>NZ_CP142890.1:5172500-5374642 GCF_040762985.1 Pseudomonas sp. Rh2 | reverse complement strand
TGGCGCAGGCTAGCCGTGCCATGGGCCGCAGTTCGTCTTAGCGTATCAGCCGCGCAGCCCCCTTCATGCCCCATTCATGAGCGTATGGCCGCTATATCGGGGCCCTTTTCCTATGCAAGCCCATTACCCATAGCTATCATGCCAGCCTTATTCCAAGTCGAGACTGGCATGCTGAAGTTGTTGAATCTCCTCAAGGATGGCCGGTTCCATTCCGGAGAAGCCTTGGGTGCAGCCCTCGGGGTGAGTCGTAGTGCCGTCTGGAAACAGCTACAGCACCTCGAAAGTGAACTGAACCTCACTATCCACAAGGTTCGTGGACGCGGCTATCAACTCGCCGCGCCCTTGGCGTTGCTCGAGGAGCAAGCGATCGCCGAGTTTTCCCAGGGGGAACAATGGCCGGTATTCATCCATGACACCATCGACTCCACCAATGCCGAAGGCTTGAGGCTCGCCACACAGGGGCAGGTTGCCCCCTTCGTGGTGCTCGCTGAGCGCCAAAGTGCTGGCCGAGGGCGGCGTGGGCGCCAGTGGGTAAGTCCGTTTGCCGAAAACCTTTACTACAGCCTGGTGCTGCGTATCGATGGTGGGATGCGGCAACTTGAAGGGTTGAGTCTGGTCGTCGGCTTGGCGGTCATGCGGACACTGCAGGCATTCGGCGTGAAAGAGGTGGGGCTGAAATGGCCTAATGACGTGCTGGTCAGGGGGCAGAAGATTACTGGCATCCTGCTTGAGTTGGTCGGCGATCCCGCTGATGTCTGCCACGTGGTGCTTGGAGTTGGTATCAATGTGAACATGCAGGTCAACGAACAGGTTGACCAGGCCTGGACCTCGATGCGGCGGGAGCTTGGTGCAAGTATTGACCGAAATCGCCTGGTGTCGGCCCTTACCCAGCAACTACAGCATGAGTTGTCGCGCCACCGTCGATACGGTTTTGCAGCATTCCAGGAAGAGTGGGAGCAGGCACATCTATGGCAAGGGCATAATGTATCGTTGATTGCTGGCACCACCCGGATCGATGGCGTGGTGTTAGGCGTGGACGGGCAGGGCGGTTTGCGCCTTGAAGTCGATGGTGTGGAAAAGAGCTTCAGTGGCGGAGAGCTCAGTTTGAGGTTGCGTGATGATTCTTGAGCTCGATTGCGGAAACAGTTTCATAAAGTGGCGGGTCATACACACGACTGACGCCACTATCGTAGGGGGTGGCATCGTCGACTCCGACCAGGCCCTGGTTGAGCAAGTGGCGGCGTTGGCATCTGCTCATTTGTCTGGCTGTCGCATGGTCAGTGTCCGCAGTGAGGACGAAACTGAAGCGCTTTGCGTCCTTCTTGCCCAGGCGTTTTCGGTTGAAGTGCAGGTCGCCCAGCCAGCGCAGGAAATGTCCGGTGTGCGTAATGGCTACGAAGATTACCAGCGCTTGGGCATGGATCGCTGGCTGGCTGCACTGGGTGCTTTTCACCTTGCCAAGGGGGCCTGCTTGGTCATCGACCTTGGTACCGCAGCGAAAGCCGACTTCGTCGCTGCTGATGGTGAGCATCTTGGCGGCTACATCTGCCCCGGTATGCCACTGATGCGCAGTCAACTGCGCACCCATACCCGTCGCATTCGATACGACGATGCATCGGCAGAGCGGGCGCTGACCAGTCTGGCGCCAGGGCGCTCCACCGTTGAAGCGGTCGAGCGCGGTTGCGTGCTCATGCTCCAGGGTTTTGCGCGCACCCAGCTCGAGCAGGCGCGTAGTTTGTGGGGGGATGATTTCGCGGTATTTCTCACAGGCGGGGATGCCCCGCTGGTAAGAGATGCCGTGCCTCAGGCGCGAGTCGTGCCTGACCTGGTGTTCGTCGGTCTGGCCATGGCCTGCCCATTGGATTGAGGTGCCTATGCGTTGGTTGTTTCTGTTGTTGGTGGTGCTTAACGTCGTCTATTACGTATGGCACCAGCAGGAAGCCCCGCTGAAGGTCAAGGAAGTCGCCCCCCTGTCGCTGTACAAGGGAAATCAGCAAGAGATCCGTCTACTGCGGGAGGCGGGGATCAATGCACCGGCCAAGCGGCGAGATGAGTGTCTTGTGGTGGGAGGCCTGGCGACTCAAGAGGAGCTTGATGAGCTGCGCCAGCGTCTGTTGAGTCTTGATATCAGCGCCGTGCCGGTGTCTGGGCAGCTGGCTGGCGCGGAGGGTCGTTGGCTCAAGGTCAGTCCGCAAAGCGAGCGTTTGC
Source organism: Pseudomonas sp. Rh2 (assembly GCF_040762985.1). Lineage (NCBI taxonomy): Bacteria > Pseudomonadati > Pseudomonadota > Gammaproteobacteria > Pseudomonadales > Pseudomonadaceae > Pseudomonas > Pseudomonas sp. Rh2. The sequence continues at coordinate 5,372,434 of NZ_CP142890.1, read as the reverse complement.
TGGACCCTGTGGTCCTCTCGACACTTTCCAACGATTTCAAAGACTTAAAACATAAAATTATTTTCTGCCAGGGTATTGCAACTGGCGAATAGCTTGATAGAATGGCGCCCGCTTCACAGGGAACACCACCAAGGTGGCGGAACTGGAAGCAGTGTCAAAGCAGCTAAGTTTCGGATTTGATTGAAAAAATTTGAAAAAACGCTTGACACTAGGACGGCAGACAAATAGAATGCCGGCCACATCTGGAGGGATTCCCGAGCGGTCAAAGGGGACGGACTGTAAATCCGTTGCGAGAGCTTCGAAGGTTCGAATCCTTCTCCCTCCACCAGTTTTAGCGAGAGCTGCAAGCTCCGCGGGTATAGTTTAGTGGTAGAACCTCAGCCTTCCAAGCTGATGATGCGGGTTCGATTCCCGCTACCCGCTCCAAGTTTGCTGGTTTTGCACAAAGTGTTTCGCTCTTGTAGCTCAGTTGGTAGAGCACACCCTTGGTAAGGGTGAGGTCAGCGGTTCAAGTCCGCTCAAGAGCTCCATATAAACAAGGCAGATATGAAAATATCTGCCTTTGTTTTATCAGCGGTGTGACTATTTTCTTCTGCGGAGGATTGTATCGATGGCTAAGGAAAAGTTTGATCGTTCCCTACCACACGTGAACGTTGGCACTATCGGCCACGTTGACCATGGTAAAACCACTCTGACCGCAGCTCTGACTCGCGTCTGCTCCGAAGTTTTCGGTTCGGCAGTCGTTGAGTTCGACAAGATCGACTCGGCTCCGGAAGAAAAAGCGCGCGGTATCACCATCAACACCGCTCACGTCGAGTACAACTCGAACATTCGTCACTACGCTCACGTTGACTGCCCAGGTCACGCTGACTACGTGAAGAACATGATCACCGGTGCTGCCCAGATGGACGGCGCGATCCTGGTTTGCTCGGCCGCCGATGGTCCGATGCCACAAACCCGTGAGCACATCCTGCTGTCCCGTCAGGTTGGCGTTCCGTACATCGTGGTCTTCCTGAACAAGGCTGACCTGGTAGACGACGCTGAGCTGCTGGAACTGGTCGAGATGGAAGTTCGCGACCTGCTGTCCACCTACGACTTCCCAGGCGACGACACTCCGATCATCATCGGTTCGGCTCGTATGGCGCTGGAAGGCAAAGACGACAACGAAATGGGCACTACCGCTGTCAAGAAGCTGGTAGAAACTCTGGATGCCTACATTCCTGAGCCAGTTCGTGCCGTTGACCAGCCGTTCCTGATGCCGATCGAAGACGTATTCTCGATCTCGGGTCGTGGTACCGTTGTTACCGGTCGTATCGAGCGTGGTATCGTTCGCGTTCAAGACCCGCTGGAAATCGTTGGTCTGCGTGAAACTTCGACCACCACCTGCACCGGTGTCGAGATGTTCCGCAAGCTGCTGGACGAAGGTCGTGCTGGCGAGAACTGCGGCGTTCTGCTGCGTGGTACCAAGCGTGACGACGTTGAGCGTGGCCAGGTTCTGGTCAAGCCAGGTTCGGTCAAGCCGCACACCAAGTTCACCGCAGAAGTCTATGTTCTGTCGAAGGAAGAAGGCGGTCGTCACACTCCGTTCTTCAAAGGCTACCGTCCTCAGTTCTACTTCCGTACCACTGACGTGACCGGTAACTGCGAACTGCCGGAAGGCGTTGAAATGGTAATGCCAGGTGACAACATTCAGATGACTGTCACCCTGATCAAGACCATCGCAATGGAAGACGGTCTGCGCTTCGCTATCCGTGAAGGCGGTCGTACCGTCGGCGCCGGCGTCGTAGCAAAAATTATTGAATAAGTAGTTGATTTACTTGATCGGGCCGGTATAATGGCCGGCCTGATACAGCGTTATAGGTCAGTAGCTCAATTGGCAGAGCGACGGTCTCCAAAACCGTAGGTTGGGGGTTCGATTCCCTCCTGACCTGCCATTCACCTCGGTGTGATTGGCTTTCTTCTCACAGGATCCTCCCCGATGACGCCCAAGACTGAAGCCCAAGAATCGCGTTTTGATCTGTTCAAGTGGCTGGCTGTAGTGGCTTTGGTAGTCGTTGGCGTTGTGGGTAATCAGTATTACTCCGCCTCTCCAATCCTGTATCGCGTCCTTGCACTTCTCGCCCTGGCTGCTGTCGCAGGCTTCGTTGCTCTGCAGACTGCGAAGGGTAAGTCGTTCTTTGCGCTGGCGAAGGAAGCTCGTACCGAGATTCGTAAAGTCGTGTGGCCGACCCGCCAGGAAACCACCCAGACCACTCTGATTGTCGTGGCTGTCGTGTTGGTTATGGCACTGCTGCTGTGGGGTCTTGATTCCCTGCTCGGCTGGGCGGTCTCCTTGATCGTTGGCTAAAGGTGTCCCGTGGCTAAGCGTTGGTATGTTGTGCATGCTTACTCGGGTTACGAGAAGCATGTGATGCGGTCGCTGATCGAGCGCGTCAAGCTGGCTGGCATGGAAGACGAATTCGGCGAGATCCTGGTCCCGACCGAAGAAGTCGTTGAGATGCGCAACGGCCAGAAGCGCAAAAGTGAGCGCAAATTCTTCCCTGGCTACGTTCTGGTCCAGATGGAGATGAACGAAGGGACTTGGCACTTGGTCAAGGACACCCCTCGTGTGATGGGCTTTATCGGTGGTACCGCAGATAAGCCTGCGCCGATCACTGATAAAGAAGCTGAAGCTATCCTGCGTCGCGTGGCTGACGGTAGTGATAAGCCGAAGCCGAAGACGCTCTTCGAGCCGGGTGAAGTGGTTCGAGTCATTGATGGTCCGTTTGCTGACTTCAATGGTAGCGTCGAAGAGGTTAACTACGAAAAGAGTCGCCTCCAGGTGGCGGTGCTCATTTTCGGTCGCTCTACTCCGGTGGAGCTCGAGTTCAGCCAGGTCGAAAAGGTCTAGGCGGACAACGCATCCCATACCCCGCAGCCCTGTGTGCTGCGGGGTTTTGTCGTCACTGGGATAAAACGCAAGTCATCCGGGGAGCCATCTGGCGTTCGTACCCGATATTGGAGTAGCTCATGGCTAAGAAGATTCAGGCTTACATCAAGCTGCAAGTTAAGGCCGGCCAGGCCAACCCAAGCCCACCCGTTGGTCCAGCACTGGGTCAACACGGTGTGAACATCATGGAATTCTGCAAGGCCTTCAACGCCCGTACTCAGGGTCAAGAGCCAGGTCTGCCGACTCCAGTGATCATCACTGTTTACAGTGACCGTAGCTTCACTTTCGAAACCAAGAGCACCCCTGCTTCGGTTCTGCTGAAGAAGGCTGCTGGCCTGACCAGCGGTTCGGCTCGTCCGAACACTGTCAAGGTTGGTACCGTCAACCGTGCTCAGCTGGAAGAGATCGCCAAGACCAAGCAGGCTGATCTGACCGCTGCTGACCTGGACGCAGCTGTACGCACCATCGCTGGCTCTGCCCGCAGCATGGGTCTGAACGTGGAGGGTGTGTAATGGCTAAGCTGACCAAGCGCCAAAAGGCCATTGCTTCGAAAGTCGAAGCTGGCAAAGTTTACAACTTCGAAGAAGCAGCAGTGCTGCTGGCCGAACTGTCCACCGTGAAGTTCAGCGAGTCCTTCGACGTTGCCGTCAACCTCGGCGTTGACCCGCGTAAATCCGACCAGGTCGTTCGTAGCGCTACCGTGCTGCCACACGGCACTGGCAAGACCGTACGTGTTGCCGTCTTCACCCAGGGTCCTGCTGCTGAAGCCGCTCTGGCTGCTGGCGCTGACCGCGTAGGTATGGACGATCTGGCTGCCGAAATGAAAGGCGGCGACCTGAACTATGACGTCGTCATCGCATCGCCTGATGCAATGCGCGTTGTAGGTCAGCTGGGTCAGGTTCTGGGTCCGCGCGGCCTGATGCCTAACCCGAAAGTTGGTACCGTGACGCCAGACGTCGCTTCGGCTGTCAAAAACGCCAAGGCTGGTCAGGTTCGCTACCGTACCGACAAAAACGGTATCATCCACACCTCCGTTGGCAAGGTCGGCTTCGAAGCTGGCAAGCTGAAGGAAAACGTTGAGGCACTGATCGCTGATCTGAAGCGTATCAAGCCTGCTTCTTCGAAAGGTATCTACGTCAAACGCGTTACCCTGAGCACCACCATGGGCCCAGGCCTGGTCATCGACCAGAGCTCGCTGAACGCGTAAGACCGATGGTGGCGCGATTCGTCGCGCCACCAGCAAAAAATTGGGGTCCCTGCCTGGCGGGGGCTATCCAAGACCGTAGGCGGCGCAAGCCTTAAACCACAAGCCTACGCAGATGGTGCTCCCGATTCGTTACCGAATCAGACACCAAAACGACATCCGGCTTCGGCCAGATGAAACGGTAAAAACCAGGAGTAAACCCGTGGCAATTAAACTCGAAGACAAGAAGGCCATCGTCGCTGAAGTCAACGAGGCTGCCAAAGTCGCTCTGTCCGCTGTCGTGGCTGATGCCCGTGGTGTGACTGTAGGCGCAATGACCGGACTCCGTAAAGAGGCCCGCGAAGCTGGCGTTTACGTACGTGTCGTACGTAACACCCTGCTCAAGCGCGCTGTTGAAGGCACCGAATTCTCGATCCTCAACGACGCGTTCAAAGGCCCGACCCTGATTGCTTTCTCCAACGAACACCCGGGCGCTGCTGCTCGTCTGTTCAAAGAGTTCGCCAAGGGTCAGGACAAGTTCGAGATCAAGGCAGCTGCGTTTGACGGCAAGTTCCTTGCCGCTAACCAGATCGACGTGCTGGCAACCCTGCCAACTCGCGACGAGGCTATCGCACAGCTGATGAGCGTAATCCAAGGTGCAACCAGCAAGCTGGCTCGTACCCTGGCAGCTCTGCGCGACCAGAAAGAAGCTGCTGCTGCCTAAGGCACGCGCAACTCTTTCAAAATCATACGTTTAATTTGATGGCTGCGTAGGCTGTCACCCCAATACAGGATTTAAGTCATGTCTCTGACTAACGAACAAATCATCGAAGCGATCGGCCAGAAAACTGTTCTGGAAATTGTTGAACTGATCAAAGCGATGGAAGAAACCTTCGGCGTTACCGCTGCTGCCGCTGTTGCCGCTGGCCCAGCTGTTGCTGCCGCTGCTGCTGAAGAGCAGACCGAGTTCAACGTCGTTCTGACCGAAGCTGGCGACAAGAAAGTAAACGTGATCAAGGCCGTTCGTGAACTGACCGGTCTGGGCCTGAAAGAAGCCAAAGAGAAAGTCGACGGCGCTCCTCAGGTTATCGCTGAAGGCGTTTCGAAAGAAGCCGCTGAAGACGCGAAGAAGAAGCTGGAAGAAGCTGGCGCTAAAGTCGAGCTGAAGTAATCTCGACCTTGCGACTCCAGCCGGAGCGTTGAGCGAAGGCTGATGGCTGGTGGCTTATGCCACCGGCCTTTTTCCGTTATTGGTGGCCGATCAGGTCGGCCCCGATAACTGGCTGCAAGACACCCATGTGGGTGGCGCAAACCAAGAGGTTTGCACGATTTTCTGGCTGCTCCCGCCGGGAGAAGCCAAACAAGCAGGTGACCAAGCTGGGGAACGCTGATGGCTTACTCATACACTGAGAAAAAACGTATCCGCAAGGACTTTAGCAAGTTGCCGGACGTCATGGATGTGCCTTACCTCCTGGCCATCCAGCTGGATTCGTATCGCGAATTCCTGCAAGCGGGAGCATCCAAGGATCAGTTCCGCGACGTCGGCCTGCACGCGGCCTTCAAATCGGTATTCCCGATCATCAGCTACTCCGGCAATGCTGCCCTGGAGTACGTAGGCTATCGCCTGGGCGAACCAGCCTTCGATGTGAAGGAATGTGTCCTGCGTGGCGTGACCTTCGCGGTCCCACTGCGGGTCAAGGTGCGCCTGATCATCTTCGACAAGGAATCGTCGAACAAAGCGATCAAGGACATCAAAGAGCAAGAAGTCTACATGGGTGAAATCCCCCTGATGACTGAGAACGGTACCTTCGTTATCAACGGTACCGAGCGTGTGATCGTTTCCCAGCTGCACCGTTCGCCTGGTGTGTTCTTCGACCACGACCGTGGCAAGACGCACAGCTCCGGCAAGCTGCTGTACTCCGCTCGCATCATCCCTTACCGTGGTTCGTGGCTGGACTTCGAGTTCGACCCGAAAGACTGCGTGTTCGTCCGTATCGACCGTCGCCGCAAACTGCCGGCCTCGGTACTGCTGCGCGCCCTGGGTTACAGCACCGAAGAGGTTCTGAACACCTTCTACACCACCAACGTATTCCACGTATCCGGCGAGAAGCTGAGCCTGGAACTGGTACCGCAGCGTCTGCGTGGTGAAGTCGCGGTGATGGATATCCACGACGGTAGCGGCAAGGTCATCGTCGAGCAGGGCCGTCGTATCACTGCGCGCCACATCAACCAGCTCGAGAAGGCTGGGGTCAACCAGCTGGACGTACCGCTGGAATATGTCCTGGGCCGTACTACCGCCAAGGCCATCGTGCACCCGGCAACCGGTGAAATCCTCGCCGAGTGCAACACCGAGCTGACCACCGAGCTGATGATCAAGATCGCCAAGGCTCAGGTCGTCCGCATCGAAACGCTGTATACCAACGACATCGACTGCGGTCCGTTCATCTCCGACACCCTGAAGATCGACACCACCAGCAACCAGCTGGAAGCTCTGGTGGAGATCTACCGCATGATGCGCCCAGGCGAGCCGCCAACCAAGGATGCTGCCGAGACCCTGTTCAACAACCTGTTCTTCAGCGCCGAGCGTTACGACCTGTCCGCCGTAGGCCGCATGAAGTTCAACCGTCGTATCGGTCGCACCGAGATCGAAGGTTCGGGCGTGCTGAGCAAGGAAGACATCGTCGAGGTCCTCAAGACCCTGGTCGACATCCGTAACGGCAAAGGCATCGTCGACGACATCGACCACCTGGGTAACCGTCGCGTTCGCTGCGTCGGCGAGATGGCCGAGAACCAGTTCCGTGTTGGCCTGGTGCGCGTGGAGCGCGCGGTCAAGGAACGTCTGTCGATGGCTGAAAGCGAAGGCCTGATGCCGCAAGACCTGATCAACGCCAAGCCGGTAGCGGCGGCGGTGAAAGAGTTCTTCGGTTCCAGCCAGCTGTCGCAGTTCATGGACCAGAACAACCCGCTCTCCGAGATCACCCACAAGCGTCGTGTCTCTGCACTCGGCCCAGGCGGTCTGACCCGTGAGCGCGCTGGCTTCGAAGTCCGTGACGTACACCCGACCCACTACGGCCGTGTGTGCCCGATCGAGACTCCTGAAGGTCCGAACATCGGTCTGATCAACTCCCTGGCAGCCTATGCCCGCACCAACCAGTACGGTTTCCTGGAAAGCCCGTACCGCGTGGTGAAGGAAGGCGTGGTCAGCGATGACATCGTGTTCCTGTCGGCGATCGAAGAAGCGGATCACGTCATTGCACAGGCTTCGGCCGCAATGAACGAGAAGAAGCAGCTGATCGACGAGCTTGTAGCGGTCCGTCACCTGAACGAATTCACCGTCAAGGCGCCGGAAGACGTCACCCTTATGGACGTTTCGCCGAAGCAGGTTGTTTCCGTCGCTGCCTCGCTGATTCCGTTCCTCGAGCACGACGACGCCAACCGTGCACTGATGGGTTCGAACATGCAGCGTCAGGCTGTACCGACCCTGCGTGCCGACAAGCCGCTGGTAGGTACCGGCATGGAGCGCAACGTCGCCCGTGACTCCGGTGTCTGCGTGGTAGCTCGCCGTGGTGGTGTGATCGACTCGGTCGACGCCAGCCGTATCGTCGTTCGCGTAGCCGACGACGAAGTCGAAACCGGCGAAGCAGGTGTGGATATCTACAACCTGACCAAATACACCCGTTCCAACCAGAACACCTGCATCAACCAGCGTCCGCTGGTCAGCAAGGGTGATGTGGTTGCGCGTGGTGACATCATGGCCGACGGCCCGTCCACCGACATGGGTGAACTGGCACTGGGTCAGAACATGCGCATCGCGTTCATGGCGTGGAACGGCTTCAACTTCGAAGACTCCATCTGCCTGTCCGAGCGTGTTGTTCAGGAAGACCGTTTCACCACCATCCACATCCAGGAACTGACCTGTGTGGCGCGTGACACCAAGCTTGGCCCAGAGGAAATCACCGCGGACATCCCGAACGTCGGTGAAGCCGCCCTGAACAAACTGGACGAAGCCGGTATTGTCTACGTCGGTGCCGAAGTCGGCGCTGGTGACATCCTGGTCGGCAAGGTCACTCCGAAAGGCGAGACCCAGCTGACTCCGGAAGAGAAGCTGCTGCGCGCGATCTTCGGTGAGAAAGCCAGCGACGTCAAAGACACCTCCCTGCGCGTGCCGACCGGCACCAAGGGTACCGTCATCGACGTTCAGGTCTTCACCCGTGATGGCGTAGAGCGCGACAGCCGTGCCCTGGCCATCGAGAAGATGCAACTGGACGAGATCCGCAAGGACCTCAACGAAGAGTTCCGCATCGTCGAAGGCGCAACCTTCGAGCGTCTGCGTGCTGCCCTGAACGGCCAGGTGGTCGACGGTGGCGCGGGCCTGAAGAAAGGCACCGTGATCACTGACGAAGTGCTGGACGGTCTGGAGCATGGGCAGTGGTTCAAGCTGCGCATGGCTGAAGATGCACTGAACGAGCAGCTGGAAAAAGCTCAGCAGTACATCGTCGATCGCCGTCGTCTGCTGGACGACAAGTTCGAAGACAAGAAGCGCAAGCTGCAGCAGGGCGATGACCTGGCTCCGGGCGTTCTGAAGATCGTCAAGGTCTACCTGGCAATCCGCCGTCGCATCCAGCCGGGTGACAAGATGGCCGGTCGTCACGGTAACAAGGGTGTTGTCTCGGTGATCATGCCGGTCGAAGACATGCCGCACGACGCCAACGGTACTCCGGTCGACGTCGTACTGAACCCGCTGGGCGTACCTTCGCGTATGAACGTCGGTCAGATCCTTGAAACCCACCTGGGCCTCGCGGCCAAAGGTCTGGGCGAGAAGATCGACCGCATGATCGAAGAACAGCGCAAGGCCGCTGAACTGCGTACCTTCCTGACCGAGATCTACAACGAGATTGGCGGTCGTCAGGAAAACCTGGACGAGTTCTCTGACGAAGAGATCCTTACCCTGGCGAACAACCTGAAGAAGGGCGTGCCCATGGCCACTCCAGTCTTCGACGGTGCCAAGGAGCATGAGATCAAGGCCATGCTGAAACTGGCCGACCTGCCAGAGAGCGGCCAGATGGTGCTGTTCGATGGCCGTACCGGCAACAAGTTCGAGCGTCCAGTGACCGTTGGTTACATGTACATGCTCAAGCTGAACCACTTGGTGGACGACAAGATGCACGCGCGTTCCACTGGTTCGTACAGCCTGGTTACCCAGCAGCCGCTGGGTGGTAAGGCGCAGTTCGGTGGTCAGCGTTTCGGGGAGATGGAAGTGTGGGCGCTGGAAGCATACGGCGCGGCATACACCCTGCAAGAAATGCTCACAGTGAAGTCGGACGACGTGAACGGCCGTACCAAGATGTACAAGAACATCGTGGATGGCGATCACCGTATGGAGCCGGGCATGCCCGAGTCCTTCAACGTGTTGATCAAAGAGATCCGTTCGCTCGGTATCGATATCGATCTGGAAACCGAATAACACGTGACGCGAAGGGGAGTGGGCAGCTAATGCCCGCTCCCTGCTCCGCCAGGAGGAAAGGCCTTGAAAGACCTACTGAATTTGCTGAAAAACCAGGGTCAAGTCGAAGAGTTCGACGCCATCCGCATCGGTCTGGCGTCGCCTGAAATGATCCGTTCGTGGTCGTTCGGTGAAGTTAAGAAGCCGGAAACCATCAACTACCGTACGTTCAAGCCTGAGCGTGACGGCCTGTTCTGCGCCAAGATCTTTGGCCCAGTCAAGGACTACGAGTGCCTGTGCGGTAAGTACAAGCGCCTGAAGCACCGCGGTGTCATCTGCGAGAAGTGCGGCGTTGAAGTCGCCCTGGCCAAGGTTCGTCGTGAGCGCATGGCCCACATCGAACTGGCTTCGCCGGTTGCCCACATCTGGTTCCTGAAGTCGCTGCCGTCCCGGATCGGCCTGCTGATGGACATGACCCTGCGTGATATCGAGCGTGTTCTCTACTTCGAGAGCTATGTCGTTATCGACCCAGGCATGACCACCCTTGAAAAAGGCCAGCTGCTGAACGACGAGCAGTATTTCGAAGCGCTGGAAGAGTTCGGCGATGACTTCGATGCCCGCATGGGTGCCGAGGCTGTCCGCGAACTGCTGCACGCTATCGACCTGGAGCACGAGATCGGCCGCCTGCGCGAAGAGATTCCGCAGACCAACTCGGAAACCAAGATCAAGAAGCTGTCCAAGCGCCTGAAGCTGATGGAAGCTTTCCAGGGTTCGGGCAACCTGCCTGAGTGGATGGTCTTGACCGTCCTGCCAGTGCTGCCGCCGGACCTGCGCCCGCTGGTTCCGCTGGATGGCGGCCGCTTCGCGACCTCCGACCTGAACGACCTGTATCGTCGGGTGATCAACCGTAACAACCGTCTGAAGCGCCTGCTCGATCTGTCGGCGCCGGACATCATCGTGCGCAACGAGAAGCGCATGCTGCAGGAAGCGGTCGACGCCCTGCTGGACAACGGCCGTCGCGGTCGCGCCATCACTGGCTCGAACAAGCGTCCGCTGAAGTCGCTGGCCGACATGATCAAAGGTAAGCAAGGTCGCTTCCGTCAGAACCTGCTCGGTAAGCGTGTGGACTACTCTGGCCGTTCGGTAATTACCGTAGGTCCGACCCTGCGTCTGCACCAGTGCGGTCTGCCGAAGAAGATGGCTCTGGAGCTGTTCAAGCCGTTCATTTTCGGCAAGCTGGAAATGCGTGGTCTGGCGACCACCATCAAGGCTGCCAAGAAGATGGTCGAGCGCGAACTGCCAGAGGTGTGGGACGTTCTCGCCGAAGTGATTCGCGAACACCCCGTCCTGCTCAACCGTGCACCGACCCTGCACCGTCTGGGTATCCAGGCCTTCGAACCGGTTCTGATCGAAGGTAAGGCTATCCAGCTGCACCCGCTGGTCTGCGCCGCGTACAACGCCGACTTCGACGGTGACCAGATGGCCGTTCACGTGCCGCTGACCCTGGAAGCCCAGCTCGAAGCGCGCGCACTGATGATGTCGACCAACAACATCCTGTCGCCAGCCAACGGTGAGCCGATCATCGTTCCGTCGCAGGACGTTGTACTGGGTCTGTACTACATGACCCGTGAAGCCATCAACGCCAAGGGCGAAGGTCGCGTGTTCGCTGACCTGCAGGAAGTCGACCGCGTATTCCGCGCCGGCGAAGCTGCCCTGCACGCGAAAATCAAGGTTCGTATCAACGAAACCGTGAAAGAGCGTGATGGCTCGGTGGTCAAGAACACCCGCATCGTCGACACCACTGTCGGCCGTGCGCTGCTGTTCCAGGTTGTACCGGCAGGTCTGCCGTACGACGTGGTCAACCAGCCGATGAAGAAAAAGGCGATCTCCAAGCTGATCAACCAGTGCTATCGCGTGGTTGGTCTGAAAGAGACCGTGATCTTCGCTGACCAACTGATGTACACCGGTTTCGCCTACTCGACCATCTCCGGCGTTTCCATCGGTGTTAACGACTTCGTTATCCCGGACGAGAAAGCCCGCATCATCGGTACCGCTACCGACGAAGTGAAGGAGATCGAGAGCCAGTACGCGTCCGGCCTGGTAACCCAGGGCGAGAAGTACAACAAGGTCATCGACTTGTGGTCGAAGGCGAACGACGAAGTGTCCAAGGCGATGATGGCCAACCTCTCGAAAGAGAAGGTCATCGACCGCGAGGGCAAGGAAGTCGAGCAAGAGTCCTTCAACTCGATGTACATGATGGCAGACTCCGGTGCGCGTGGTTCGGCCGCCCAGATCCGTCAGCTGGCCGGTATGCGTGGTCTGATGGCCAAGCCGGACGGCTCCATCATCGAGACGCCGATCACCGCGAACTTCCGTGAAGGTCTGAGCGTTCTGCAGTACTTCATCTCGACCCACGGTGCTCGTAAGGGTCTGGCGGATACTGCACTGAAGACCGCGAACTCCGGTTACCTGACTCGTCGTCTGGTAGACGTTGCCCAGGATCTGGTTGTGACCGAGATCGACTGCGGCACCGACCAGGGCCTGCTGATGACTCCGCACATCGAAGGCGGCGACGTTGTAGAGCCGCTGGGCGAGCGCGTATTGGGTCGTGTGATTGCCCGTGACGTGTTCAAGCCAGGCACCGAGGACGTCATCGTTCCGGCCGGTACCCTGGTCGACGAGAAGTGGGTCGAGTTCATCGAGCTGAACAGCATCGACGAAGTCGTCGTTCGTTCGCCGATCAACTGTGAAACCCGCTACGGCATCTGTGCCAAGTGCTACGGTCGCGACCTGGCGCGTGGTCACCTGGTCAACATCGGTGAAGCTGTCGGCGTTATCGCCGCTCAGTCGATCGGTGAGCCGGGTACCCAGCTGACCATGCGTACGTTCCACATCGGTGGTGCTGCAAGCCGTACTTCGGCTGCCGACAGCGTACAGGTGAAGAACGGCGGTATGGTGCGTCTGCACAACCTGAAGCAGGTTGAGCGTGCCGATGGCAACCTGGTCGCGGTATCGCGTTCCGGCGAGCTGGCCATTGCCGACGAGTTCGGTCGTGAGCGTGAGCGCTACAAGCTGCCTTACGGTGCTGTGATTTCGGTCAAGGAAGGTGACAAGGTCGAAGCTGGCGCCATCGTCGCCAAGTGGGACCCGCACACCCACCCGATCGTCACCGAGCTGAAAGGTACCGTGACCTTCGTAGGCATGGAGGAAGGCATCACCATCAAGCGTCAGACTGACGAATTGACCGGCCTGACCAACATCGAAGTCATGGACGTCAAGGATCGCCCTGCCGCAGGCAAGGAAATCCGTCCGGCCATCAAGATGGTCGACGCCTCTGGCAAGGATCTGTACCTGCCAGGTACCGACGTACCTGCTCAGTACTTCCTGCCGGCCAACGCCTTGGTTGGTGTGGCTGACGGCGCCCAGATCGGTGTTGGTGACGTTATCGCGCGTATCCCGCAAGAAACGTCCAAGACCCGTGACATCACCGGTGGTCTGCCGCGCGTTGCCGACCTGTTCGAAGCGCGCCGTCCGAAAGAAGCCTCGATTCTGGCAGAAGTCAGCGGCACCATCGCCTTCGGTAAAGAGACCAAGGGCAAGCGTCGTCTGGTCATTACCCCGACCGACGGTAGCGAGCCGTACGAAGAGCTGATTCCGAAGTGGCGCCACCTGAACGTCTTCGAAGGCGAACAGGTAAACCGCGGCGAAGTTATCTCCGACGGTCCGAGCGATCCGCACGACATCCTGCGTCTGCTGGGTGTGAGCGCGCTGGCGAAGTACATCGTCAACGAGATTCAGGACGTTTACCGTCTGCAGGGCGTGAAGATCAACGACAAGCACATCGAGACCATCCTGCGTCAGATGCTGCGCAAGGTCGAGATCTCCGAGTCGGGCGATTCCAGCTTCATCAAGGGCGACCAGATGGAACTGACCCAGGTACTGGTCGAGAACGAGCGTCTCGCCAGCGAGGACAAGTTCATCTCGAAGTTCACCCGCGTGCTGCTGGGTATCACCAAGGCGTCGCTGTCGACCGAGTCGTTCATCTCCGCGGCTTCCTTCCAGGAAACTACCCGCGTACTGACCGAAGCGGCGGTAACCGGCAAGCGCGATTACCTGCGCGGCCTGAAAGAGAACGTGGTCGTGGGTCGTCTGATCCCGGCTGGTACCGGTCTGGCGTACCACAGCGAGCGTAAGCGTCGCCGTGATGCCGACAAGCCGCTGCGTGTAAGCGCCAGTGAGGTGGAAGCCGCACTGACCGAAGCGCTGAACTCCAGCGGTAACTAAGTACAGGGCAGGGCCCCGGCAGTTCCTGAAGGTCATCGGTGACAGGATTTGTTACCGATGACCGGGCGGGGAGGGCCGGGGCCTCGTCTTGACTGGGTGCAAGATCCTCTTTAGACTTTTGTACCCTTAAATTTGGTGAGGCTCCGTCTCGCCAATTTTTGGCTTTTCTTGCAAGACAATAGCGTCGCAAGACAATCAGTGGAGCTAGTAGATGGCAACTATCAACCAGCTGGTACGTCAGCCGCGTAAGCGTATCGTCGAGAAATCCGACGTTCCTGCGCTGCAGAACTGCCCGCAACGTCGTGGCGTGTGCACCCGCGTGTACACCACCACGCCGAAAAAACCTAACTCGGCACTGCGTAAAGTATGCCGTGTGCGTCTGACCAACGGTTTCGAGGTTTCCTCGTACATCGGTGGTGAAGGCCACAACCTGCAAGAGCACAGCGTCGTTCTGATCCGTGGCGGCCGTGTAAAAGACTTGCCAGGTGTTCGTTACCACACCGTTCGCGGCTCTCTGGATACTTCGGGCGTCAAAGGCCGTAACCAGGGTCGTTCGAAGTACGGTACCAAGCGTCCGAAGTAATCGGCCGTTTGCAGACATCCAATTTTTTGAGTCGATAAGAGTAAGGTCGGGCAGGGGTCGAAGACCCACGTCCCGGGCTAACCTGAAGACCGTTTGAGGGCTTATCATGCCAAGACGTCGTGTAGCAGCAAAACGTGAGATCCTGGACGATCCGAAGTACGGATCCCAGATCCTCGCCAAGTTCATGAACCACGTGATGGAAAGCGGCAAGAAGGCCGTAGCCGAGCGCATCGTTTACGGTGCTCTGGATACCGTCAAAGCACGCAAGAACAGCGATCCCCTGGAAATCTTCGAGAAAGCTCTCGACGCCATCGCTCCGCTGGTCGAAGTAAAGTCCCGCCGTGTCGGCGGTGCCACTTACCAGGTTCCGGTTGAAGTTCGTCCGTCCCGTCGTAACGCTCTGGCAATGCGCTGGCTCGTAGACTACGCCCGCAAGCGCGGCGAGAAGTCGATGGCTCTGCGCCTGGCTGGCGAGCTGCTGGATGCTGCTGAAGGCAAGGGTGCTGCAGTCAAGAAGCGTGAAGACGTGCACCGTATGGCTGAAGCCAACAAGGCGTTCTCGCACTACCGCTTCTAATTCAAGCATCAATCTTTTTGCGAGGGCTTTATGGCTCGTACTACAGCAATTAACCGCTACCGTAACATCGGTATCTGCGCGCACGTTGACGCGGGCAAGACTACCACTACCGAGCGGATCCTGTTCTACACAGGCCTGAGCCACAAGATGGGCGAGGTGCATGATGGCGCCGCGACCACCGACTGGATGGTTCAGGAGCAGGAGCGCGGTATCACCATTACCTCCGCTGCTGTTACCACTTTCTGGAAAGGCTCCCGTGGTCAGTACGACAACTACCGCGTAAACGTCATCGATACCCCCGGCCACGTAGACTTCACCATTGAAGTAGAGCGTTCGCTGCGCGTACTCGACGGCGCGGTCGTCGTGTTCTGCGGTACCTCCGGCGTTGAGCCGCAGTCCGAAACCGTATGGCGTCAGGCCAACAAGTACGGCGTTCCACGTGTTGTCTACGTGAACAAGATGGACCGTGCTGGTGCCAACTTCCTGCGCGTTGTCGGCCAGATCAAGAACCGCCTGGGTCACACCCCGGTTCCAATCCAGCTGGCTATCGGTGCTGAAGACAACTTCCAGGGTCAGGTTGACCTGATCAAGATGAAAGCCATCTACTGGAACGAAGACGACAAGGGCACCACCTATCGCGAGGAAGAGATTCCTGCCGATATGCTGGAGCTGGCTGAAGAGTGGCGCGCCAACATGGTCGAGTCCGCTGCTGAAGCCAACGAAGAGCTGATGAACAAGTACCTCGAAGAAGGTGACCTGTCCGTCGAAGAGATCAAGGCTGGTCTGCGCGCCCGTACTCTGGCGAGCGAGATCGTGCCTGCGGTCTGCGGTTCTTCGTTCAAGAACAAGGGTGTTCCCCTGGTTCTCGACGCCGTTATCGACTTCCTGCCGGCTCCGACCGAGATCCCTGCTATCCAGGGTATCAACCCGGACGACGCCGACCTGGCCAAAGATGACCCGGCTGTTCGTCATGACGAGCGTCACGCTGACGACAACGAGCCGTTCTCGGCTCTGGCGTTCAAGATCGCTACCGACCCGTTCGTAGGTACTCTGACCTTCGTTCGCGTCTACTCGGGCGTTCTGAACTCCGGTGACTCGGTCATCAACTCGGTCAAAGGCAAGAAAGAGCGCGTTGGTCGTATGGTGCAGATGCACGCCAACCAGCGTGAAGAGATCAAGGAAGTTCGCGCTGGCGACATCGCGGCCCTGATCGGCATGAAAGACGTTACCACTGGTGAAACCCTGTGCGACGCTGACAAGCCAATCATCCTTGAGCGCATGGACTTCCCAGAGCCAGTGATTTCGCTGTCTGTTGAGCCGAAGACCAAGCAAGACCAGGAAAAAATGGGTATCGCACTGGGCAAGCTGGCTCAGGAAGACCCGTCGTTCCGTGTCAAGACCGACGAAGAGACTGGCCAGACCATCATCTCCGGTATGGGTGAGCTGCACCTGGACATCATCGTTGACCGCATGAAGCGCGAATTCAACGTTGAAGCCAACATTGGTAAGCCTCAGGTTTCGTACCGCGAGAAGATCACCAAGTCCGGCGTCGAGATCGAAGGCAAGTTCGTTCGTCAGTCCGGCGGTCGTGGTCAGTTCGGTCACTGCTGGATCCGCTTCTCCGAGCCGGATCAGGACGAAAAGGGCAACATCACCGAAGGCCTGGTCTTCACCAACGAAGTCGTTGGCGGTGTGGTTCCGAAGGAATACATCCCGGCGATCCAGAAGGGTATCGAAGAGCAGATGAAGAACGGCGTTGTCGCCGGCTATCCTCTGATCGGCCTGAAGGCTACCGTGTTCGACGGTTCGTACCACGACGTCGACTCCAACGAGATGGCGTTCAAGATCGCGGCCTCCATGGCGACCAAGCAGCTGGCCCAGAAGGGTGGCGGTGTTGTGCTTGAGCCGATCATGAAGGTTGAGGTAGTAACCCCTGAGGATTACATGGGTGACGTGATGGGTGACCTGAACCGTCGTCGTGGTCTGATCCAGGGTATGGATGACTCGGTCTCCGGCAAGGTTATCCGTGCAGAAGTCCCACTGGGAGAGATGTTCGGTTATGCGACCGACGTTCGTTCCATGTCTCAGGGTCGCGCAAGCTACTCCATGGAATTCTCCAAGTACTCCGAAGCTCCGTCGAACATCGTCGAAGCACTCGTTAAAAAACAAGGCTAATCCAGCCCTTTAGGCAAGAGGTTCACTGTCGTGGCTAAAGAAAAATTTGATCGTTCCCTTCCCCACGTTAACGTCGGCACCATCGGCCACGTTGACCACGGTAAGACCACTCTGACCGCAGCTCTGACTCGCGTCTGCTCCGAAGTTTTCGGTTCGGCAGTCGTTGAGTTCGACAAGATCGACTCGGCTCCGGAAGAAAAAGCGCGCGGTATCACCATCAACACCGCTCACGTCGAGTACAACTCGAACATTCGTCACTACGCTCACGTTGACTGCCCAGGTCACGCTGACTACGTGAAGAACATGATCACCGGTGCTGCCCAGATGGACGGCGCGATCCTGGTTTGCTCGGCCGCCGATGGTCCGATGCCACAAACCCGTGAGCACATCCTGCTGTCCCGTCAGGTTGGCGTTCCGTACATCGTGGTCTTCCTGAACAAGGCTGACCTGGTAGACGACGCTGAGCTGCTGGAACTGGTCGAGATGGAAGTTCGCGACCTGCTGTCCACCTACGACTTCCCAGGCGACGACACTCCGATCATCATCGGTTCGGCTCGTATGGCGCTGGAAGGCAAAGACGACAACGAAATGGGCACTACCGCTGTCAAGAAGCTGGTAGAAACTCTGGATGCCTACATTCCTGAGCCAGTTCGTGCCGTTGACCAGCCGTTCCTGATGCCGATCGAAGACGTATTCTCGATCTCGGGTCGTGGTACCGTTGTTACCGGTCGTATCGAGCGTGGTATCGTTCGCGTTCAAGACCCGCTGGAAATCGTTGGTCTGCGTGAAACTTCGACCACCACCTGCACCGGTGTCGAGATGTTCCGCAAGCTGCTGGACGAAGGTCGTGCTGGCGAGAACTGCGGCGTTCTGCTGCGTGGTACCAAGCGTGACGACGTTGAGCGTGGCCAGGTTCTGGTCAAGCCAGGTTCGGTCAAGCCGCACACCAAGTTCACCGCAGAAGTCTATGTTCTGTCGAAGGAAGAAGGCGGTCGTCACACTCCGTTCTTCAAAGGCTACCGTCCTCAGTTCTACTTCCGTACCACTGACGTGACCGGTAACTGCGAACTGCCGGAAGGCGTTGAAATGGTAATGCCAGGTGACAACATTCAGATGACTGTCACCCTGATCAAGACCATCGCAATGGAAGACGGTCTGCGCTTCGCTATCCGTGAAGGCGGTCGTACCGTCGGCGCCGGCGTCGTAGCCAAAATCATCGAGTAATCACTCGGTCGATTGAAAAAGCCCCCGCTCAGCGGGGGCTTTTTTTATTGGGTTGACACTAAATGGGGGCGTCTATAGAATCACGCCTCCTTTTAACGGGCGTAGTGCGCCCGATGGGAACAGCCTGGAGTCTGAAATCCAATGCAAAATCAGCAAATCCGTATCAGGTTGAAGGCTTTCGACCATCGCCTGATCGACCAATCCACCCAGGAAATCGTGGAAACCGCGAAACGTACTGGTGCACAAGTGCGTGGTCCAATTCCACTGCCTACCCGCAAAGAGCGTTTCACCGTTCTGGTCTCCCCGCACGTCAACAAAGACGCGCGTGATCAGTACGAGATTCGCACTCATAAGCGTGTTCTGGACATCGTCCAGCCAACGGATAAAACCGTTGATGCGCTGATGAAGCTTGATCTCGCGGCAGGCGTGGAAGTGCAGATCAGCCTCGGCTAAGACTTCGGTCTGGTCGTGTAACGCTCTGAAATGGGCGGCCATAGCGGGTGAAAGCCCCGTACACTCATGAGGTTTACAACATGACTATTGGTGTAGTCGGTCGCAAGTGCGGTATGACCCGCATTTTCACCGAAGAAGGTGTCTCCATTCCGGTCACGGTCATTGAGATCGAGCCGAATCGCGTCACCCAGTTCAAAACTGAAGAAACCGATGGCTACCGTGCAGTGCAAGTCACTGTCGGCGAGCGTCGTGCTTCGCGCGTGACTGCCGCTCAGGCAGGTCACTTCGCTAAAGCGAACGTTGCCGCTGGTCGCGGTGTCTGGGAGTTCCGTCTTGAAGAAGGCGAGTTCCAGGCTGGCGACTCGATCAAAGCTGAACTCTTCGCTGCAGGCCAGCTGGTAGACGTTACTGGTCAGTCCAAAGGTAAAGGCTTCGCCGGTACCATCAAGCGCTGGAACTTCCGTGGTCAGGACAACACCCACGGTAACTCCGTGTCGCACCGTGTCCCAGGCTCCATCGGCCAGTGCCAGACTCCTGGTCGTGTGTTCAAGGGCAAGAAAATGTCCGGTCACATGGGCGCCGAGCGCGTGACTGTTCAGTCCCTGGAAGTAGTGCGTGTAGACGCTGAGCGCAATCTGCTGCTGGTCAAGGGTGCCGTTCCGGGCGCTACTGGCGGCGACGTGATTGTTCGTCCAGCTGTCAAGGCTCGCGGTTAAGGGGAAACTGACATGCAACTCAATGTAAATGACGCTCAGGCGATCGAAGTTTCCGAACTGACCTTCGGTGGCGAATTCAACGAGACGCTGGTACACCAAGCAGTCGTGGCCTACATGGCCGGCGGCCGTCAGGGCACCAAGCAGCAGAAGACCCGTTCCGACGTGGCTGGTGGCGGTAAGCGCCCATGGCGTCAGAAGGGTACTGGCCGTGCTCGTGCTGGTACCACTCGTGGTCCGATCTGGCGTGGCGGTGGTGTTACCTTCGCAGCTCGTCCTCAGGATCACTCGCAGAAGCTCAACAAGAAGATGTATCGCGCAGCTCTGCGCTCCATCCTCGCTGAGCTGGTGCGTAGCGACCGTCTGGTCGTGGTTCAGGACTTCGCTGTTGAAGCCCCGAAAACCAAAGACCTGCTGAACAAGCTGAACGGCATGGGTCTGAACGACGTACTGATCGTTTCGGACGCTGTTGATCAGAACCTGTACCTGGCTGCTCGCAACCTGCCGCACGTAGATGTACGTGACGTTCAAGGTTCCGACCCGGTCAGTCTGATCGCATACGAGAAAGTGTTGATCACTGTCTCGGCCGTGAAGAAATTCGAGGAGCTGCTGGGATGAACCAGGAACGCGTATTTAAAGTCCTCCTTGGCCCGCACGTTTCCGAGAAGGCTACCGTTCTGGCTGAGAAAAAAGGCCAGTTCGTATTCAAGGTTGCTACCGATGCAACCAAGCTGGAAATCAAGAAAGCTGTCGAAGGCCTGTTCAACGTAAAAGTTGAAAACGTGTCGACCGTTAACGTTCTGGGTAAAACCAAGCGTACCGCACGTGGTCTGGGCAAGCGTAATGACTGGAAGAAGGCGATCGTCTCCCTTCAGCCAGGCCAAGATCTCGATTTCAGCAGCAGTGCTGAGTAAGGAAGGGGTGCATCATGGCAATCGTTAAATGCAAACCGACTTCCCCTGGCCGCCGTTTCGTGGTCAAGGTGGTCAACCAGGAGCTGCACAAAGGCGCTCCTCACGCACCGCTGATCGAGAAAAAATCGAAGTCTGGTGGTCGTAACAACAATGGCCGCATCACCACTCGTCACGTTGGTGGTGGTCACAAGCAGCATTACCGTCTGGTCGACTTCCGTCGCAACGACAAAGATGGCATTCCAGCCACTGTCGAGCGTATCGAATACGATCCGAACCGTACTGCTCACATCGCCCTGCTGTGCTACGCAGACGGCGAGCGTCGCTACATCATCGCCCCTAAAGGCGTGAGCGCTGGCGACCAGCTGATCGCAGGTGCCCTGGCCCCAATCAAGGCCGGTAACTCCCTGCAACTGCGCAACATCCCAGTAGGTAGCACCGTTCACGGCGTCGAACTGAAGCCGGGTAAAGGTGCTCAGATCGCTCGTTCCGCTGGTGCTTCGGCTCAGCTGATCGCTCGTGAAGGCGTCTACGTGACTCTGCGTCTGCGCTCCGGTGAGATGCGCAAAGTACTGGCTGAGTGCCGTGCGACCCTGGGCGAAGTCTCGAACTCCGAGCACAGCCTGCGCTCGCTGGGTAAAGCTGGTGCCAAACGCTGGCGCGGCGTTCGCCCAACCGTTCGTGGTGTTGCCATGAACCCGGTTGACCACCCACATGGTGGTGGTGAAGGTCGTACCTCCGGTGGTCGTCATCCGGTATCGCCATGGGGCTTCCCAACCAAGGGTGCTAAGACTCGTGGTAATAAGCGTACCGACAACATGATCGTCCGTCGTCGCAAGTAACTAGAGGGATACGACAGTGCCACGTTCTCTGAAAAAAGGTCCTTTTATCGATCTTCACCTTCTGAAGAAGATCGAAGTGGCGGTGGAGAAGAACGATCGCAAGCCAGTTAAAACCTGGTCGCGCCGTTCGATGATCCTGCCACAAATGGTCGGTCTGACCATCGCGGTACACAACGGTCGTCAACACGTCCCAGTTCTGGTGAACGAAGACATGGTCGGCCACAAACTGGGCGAGTTCGCCGGTACCCGCACCTATCGCGGGCACGTGGCTGACAAGAAAGCCAAGCGTTAAGGGGTAAGGAAATGGAAGTAGCCGCTAAGTTGTCGGGCGCTCGCATCTCCGCCCAGAAAGCCCGCTTGGTCGCCGACCAGATCCGCGGGAAGAAGGTGGGCGAAGCGCTCAACCTGTTGGCCTTCAGCAGCAAAAAAGCCGCTGAAATCATGAAGAAAGTCCTCGAGTCGGCCGTTGCCAACGCCGAACACAACGAAGGCGCAGACGTTGATGACCTGAAGGTCTCCACCGTCTTCGTCAACGAAGGGCGTTCGCTGAAGCGCATCATGCCACGTGCCAAAGGCCGTGCTGATCGCATCGTCAAGCGGTCTTGCCATATCACTGTCAAGGTTGCGGACAAGTAACGGAGTCGATCAGATGGGTCAGAAAGTACATCCCACTGGCATTCGCCTGGGAATCGTCAAGGAGCACACCTCCGTCTGGTACGCAGACGGTGCTACTTACGCAGATTACCTGTTGAAGGATCTGAAAACGCGTGAGTACCTCCAGGACAAACTAAAAAGCGCGTCCGTAAGCCGTATCGATATTCATCGTCCGGCTCAAACTGCACGCATCACCATCCACACCGCTCGTCCCGGTATCGTTATCGGTAAGAAAGGTGAAGATGTCGAGAAGCTGCGTCAGGACCTGACCAAGCAGATGGGTGTGCCTGTGCACATCAACATCGAAGAGATCCGCAAGCCGGAACTCGACGCTATGCTGGTTGCGCAGAGCGTAGCTCAGCAGCTGGAGCGCCGCGTAATGTTCCGTCGCGCCATGAAGCGCGCCGTTCAGAACGCCATGCGTATTGGTGCCAAGGGCATCAAGATCCAGGTGAGCGGTCGTCTCGGCGGTGCTGAGATTGCTCGTACCGAGTGGTATCGCGAAGGTCGTGTGCCTCTGCACACCCTGCGTGCCGATATCGACTACAACACCTACGAAGCTCACACCACCTACGGTGTGATCGGTGTGAAGGTTTGGATCTTCAAAGGCGAAGTTATTGGTGGTCGCCAAGAAGAACTGAAACCACAAGCACCAGCGCCTCGTAAAAAAGCTGCTAAGTAAGGGGTACGCCAAATGTTGCAACCAAAGCGTACAAAATTCCGCAAGCAGATGACCGGCCACAACCGTGGTCTGGCACTGCGCGGTAGCAAAGTCAGCTTCGGCGAATTCGCCCTGAAGGCTGTTGCTCGCGGTCGCCTCACCGCTCGCCAGATCGAGTCCGCACGTCGTGCGCTGACCCGTCACGTAAAACGTGGCGGTAAGATCTGGATCCGTGTGTTCCCGGACAAGCCGATCTCCAAGAAACCTCTCGAGGTTCGTATGGGTAAAGGTAAGGGTTCCGTGGAATACTGGGTTGCCCAGATTCAGCCAGGCAAAGTCCTGTACGAAATCGAGGGTGTTTCTGAAGAGCTGGCGCGCGAAGCTTTCGCTCTGGCCGCTGCAAAGCTGCCTCTCGCCACCTCCTTTGTTAAGCGGACGGTGATGTGATGAAAGCGAATGAACTTCGTGAAAAATCGGCACAGCAACTGAATGAGCAACTGCTCGGCTTGCTGCGCGACCAGTTCAATCTGCGTATGCAGAAAGCAACTGGCCAGTTGGGGCAGTCGCACCTGCTCTCGCAAGTTAAGCGTGACATCGCTCGCGTGAAAACTGTGCTCAACCAGCAGGCAGGTAAGTGATCATGGCTGAAGCTGAAAAAACCGTCCGTACGCTGACTGGCCGTGTCGTCAGCGACAAAATGGACAAGACCATCACCGTTCTGATCGAGCGTCGCGTTAAGCACCCGATCTACGGTAAATACGTTAAGCGTTCGACTAAGCTGCACGCGCACGACGAAGCCAACCAGTGCAAGATCGGCGACAAGGTTTCCATCCGTGAAACCCGTCCGCTGGCCAAGACCAAGTCCTGGGCACTGGTTGAAGTCCTCGAACGCGCTGTTGAAGTCTAAGGGCTAAGGGTCGGAGAAATTTTATGATTCAGACTCAATCCATGCTCGATGTGGCCGATAACAGCGGCGCTCGTCGCGTCATGTGCATCAAGGTGCTCGGCGGTTCGCACCGTCGTTACGCCGGTATCGGTGACATCATCAAGGTAACCGTCAAGGAAGCAATTCCGCGCGGTAAGGTCAAAAAAGGCCAGGTGATGACTGCTGTTGTCGTCCGTACCCGTCACGGTGTACGTCGCGCTGACGGTTCCATCATTCGTTTCGACGGCAACGCTGCTGTTCTGCTGAACAACAAGCAAGAGCCGATCGGCACTCGCATCTTCGGGCCAGTGACCCGTGAACTTCGTACTGAGAAGTTCATGAAGATCGTCTCGCTCGCCCCTGAAGTGCTGTAAGGAGATCCGACATGCAAAAGATTCGTCGTGATGACGAGATCATCGTGATCGCCGGCAAAGACAAAGGTAAGCGCGGTAAGGTGCTGAAGGTTCTCGCTGACGACCGTCTGGTCGTTGGCGGTGTCAACCTGGTCAAGCGTCATACCAAGCCTAACCCGATGGCGGGCGTACAGGGCGGTATCGTCGAAAAAGAAGCGCCTCTGCACGCTTCCAACGTTGCCATTTTCAACAGCGAAACCAACAAGGCAGACCGCGTTGGCTTCAAAGTTGAAGACGGCAAGAAAATTCGTGTCTTCAAGTCGACCCAGAAAGCGGTTGATGCTTGAACACTGCTAGGTAGAAGACAATGGCACGACTGAAAGAGATTTACCGGAACGAAATCGCTCCCAAGCTTAAGGAAGAACTTAAGCTTTCGAACGTGATGGAAGTTCCGCGCGTAACCAAGATCACCCTGAACATGGGCCTGGGCGAAGCGATCGGTGACAAGAAAGTCATCGAGCACGCTGTTGCCGACCTGGAAAAGATCACTGGTCAAAAGCCAGTTGTGACTTTCGCTCGTAAATCCATCGCGGGCTTCAAAGTCCGTGAAGGTTGGCCGATCGGTGTCAAGGTGACCCTGCGTCGCGACAAGATGTACGAGTTCCTGGACCGCCTGCTGGCGATCTCCCTGCCTCGGGTTCGCGACTTCCGCGGCCTGAACGCCAAGTCCTTCGACGGTCGTGGCAACTACAGCATGGGCGTGAAAGAGCAGATCATCTTCCCGGAAATCGATTACGACAAGATCGATGCTCTGCGCGGTCTGGACATTACCCTGACCACCACTGCTCGTACGGATGATGAAGGCCGCGCACTGCTGCGTGCTTTCAAATTCCCGTTCCGCAACTGATTGGAGTAGGAAAATGGCCAAGAAGAGCATGAAGAACCGCGAGCTGAAGCGTCAGCTCACGGTAGCCAAGTACGCTAAGAAGCGTGCCGAGCTGAAAGCGACCATCGTCAACCTGAACGCCTCTCCAGAAGAGCGTTTCGCTGCCGTAGTCGCTCTGCAGAAACAGCCACGTGACGCCAGCGCTTCGCGCCTGCGCAACCGTTGCCGCCTGACCGGTCGTCCTCACGGTGTATACCGTAAGTTCGGCCTGGGCCGTAACATGCTGCGTCAAGCTGCAATGCGCGGCGACGTACCAGGCCTGGTCAAAGCCTCCTGGTAATCGCTGCAGGTGTGATCCCGGCGGAAGGGGAGCAATCTTCCGACCGTCGGTGACCTCGCCAACAAACAAGCCCCTATACGGGGCTTGTTTCGTTTCTGTCTTGTGTCTAGAATGACCGGCTCACCTGAGCCTGGGTTTTTTGCCCTGCCTGCTCGGGTGGTTGTGATAGCCGCAAGGCTAATAATTCTTGTATCAGGAGCATCTAGCCCATGAGTATGCAGGACCCGTTAGCGGACATGCTAACTCGCATCCGTAATGCCCAGATGGCTGAAAAGTCCGTCGTAAGCATGCCTTCCTCCACCCTGAAGGTCGCGGTTGCCAAAGTTCTGAAGGACGAAGGTTACATCGCTGGCTACCAGGTCAGTGGCGAAGCCAAGCCTTCCCTGTCGATCGAACTGAAGTACTTCGAAGGCCGTCCGGTCATCGAGGAGCTGAAGCGCTCCAGCCGTCCAGGCCTGCGCCAGTACAAGTCCGTCTCTGACCTGCCGAAAGTACGTGGCGGTCTGGGCGTGTCTATCGTCTCCACCAACAAAGGTGTGATGACTGATCGCGCTGCGCGCGCTGCCGGTGTCGGCGGCGAAGTTCTGTGCACAGTGTTCTAAGGGGAGATAGGCATGTCTCGCGTCGCTAAGAACCCCGTTAAGCTGCCAGCTGGTGTCGAAGTCAAATTCGCCGGCCAACAGCTTTCGGTTAAGGGTGCCAAAGGCACTCTCGAACTGAATGTTCACTCGTCTGTTGAAGTTACCGAAGAGTCTGGCGAGCTGCGTTTCGTCGCTCGCAATGGTGACCAGCAAGCTCGCGCCATGGCCGGTACTACCCGTGCTCTGGTCAACAACATGGTCCAAGGCGTAAGCCAAGGCTTCGAGCGTAAGCTCCAGCTGGTCGGTGTTGGTTACAAGGCACAGGCTAAAGGCACCGTTCTGAACCTGGCTCTGGGCTTCTCGCACCCAGTGGACTACGAACTGCCAGCCGGTATCACCGCTGAAACCCCAAGCCAGACCGACATCCTGATCAAGGGTATCGATAAGCAGCTGGTGGGTCAGGTGGCCGCTGAAATCCGCGACTTCCGTCCGCCAGAGCCTTACAAAGGCAAGGGTGTGCGTTACGCGGACGAAGTAGTCCGTCGTAAAGAAGCCAAGAAGAAGTAGGGCCTAGCAAATGACCGACAAAAAAGTTACTCGACTGCGTCGCGCTCGCAAAGCACGCCTGAAAATGCACGAACTCGAAGTCGTGCGTCTCTGCGTGTTCCGCTCCTCGCAGCACATCTATGCCCAGGTCATTTCGGCCGACGGCAGCAAGGTTCTGGCAAGCGCCTCGACCTTGGACAAAGAACTGCGTGATGGCGCCACCGGCAACATCGACGCGGCCACTAAGGTTGGCAAGCTGGTAGCTGAGCGTGCGAAAGCCGCCGGTGTATCTCAAGTTGCCTTTGACCGTTCCGGCTTCAAGTACCACGGCCGCGTCAAAGCGCTGGCTGATGCTGCTCGTGAAGGCGGGCTGGAGTTCTAAGTTATGGCAAATAACGATCAAAAGCGCGACGAAGGCTACATCGAGAAGCTGGTTCAAGTTAACCGCGTAGCTAAAACCGTTAAAGGCGGCCGTATCTTCACCTTCACCGCGCTGACCGTGGTTGGTGATGGCAAGGGTCGTGTTGGTTTCGGCCGTGGCAAATCGCGCGAAGTACCTGCCGCGATCCAGAAAGCCATGGAAGCTGCTCGTCGCAACATGATTCAGGTTGACCTGAAAGGCACCACCCTGCAGTACGCCACCAAGGCCGCCCACGGCGCCTCGAAGGTTTACATGCAGCCTGCCTCGGAAGGTACCGGTATCATCGCCGGCGGCGCCATGCGTGCCGTCCTGGAAGTTGCTGGCGTTCAGAACGTCCTGGCCAAGTGCTACGGTTCGACCAACCCAGTGAACGTGGTTTACGCCACCTTCAAGGGTCTGAAAGCCATGCAATCTCCTGAGTCCATTGCTGCCAAGCGCGGCAAGAGCGTTGAGGAGATCATCTGATCATGGCAACCGTAAAAGTAACGCTGATCAAAAGCACCGCCGGCCGTCTGCCTAACCACAAACTGTGCGTTAAAGGCCTGGGTCTGCGTCGCATCGGTCACACTGTAGAAGTCCAGGATACTCCCGAGAACCGCGGGATGATCAACAAGGCTTACTACATGCTGCGCGTCGAGGGTTAATCGATGAAACTCAATGATCTGAGTCCAGCGCCGGGTTCCCGTCGCGAAAAGCATCGTCCGGGTCGTGGTATCGGTAGCGGTCTGGGTAAGACTGGCGGCCGTGGCCACAAAGGTCAGACTTCCCGTTCGGGTGGTTCGATCGCTCCGGGCTTCGAAGGCGGTCAACAGCCGCTGCACCGTCGCCTGCCGAAGTTCGGCTTCGTTTCCCTGAAAGCCATGGACCGCGCAGAAGTGCGTCTGTCCGAGCTGGCCAAGGTGGAAGGCGACGTGGTCTCCGTGCAATCCCTGAAGGATGCCAACGTGATCGGCCAGAACGTCCAGCGTGTGAAAATCATGCTGTCTGGCGAAGTCACTCGCGCAGTCACCATCAAGGGTATCGCAGCCACCAAGGGTGCGCGTGCGGCTATCGAAGCAGCTGGCGGCAAGTTCGAGGAATAAATGGCTAAGCAAGGTGCTCTCTCTTCGCTCGGTAAGGGCGGGATGTCGGAACTCTGGGCTCGTCTGCGCTTTCTGTTCATGGCGATCATCGTCTATCGGATAGGTGCGCATATCCCGGTTCCTGGCATCAATCCAGACCGTCTGGCGGATCTGTTTCGGCAGAATGAGGGGACCATTCTTAGCTTGTTCAACATGTTTTCCGGTGGCGCGCTCGAGCGCATGAGCATCTTTGCACTGGGGATCATGCCGTATATCTCGGCATCGATCATCATGCAGCTGATGACTGCGGTCAGCCCGCAACTGGAGCAGTTGAAGAAGGAAGGTGAAGCTGGCCGTCGCAAGATCAGCCAGTACACCCGCTACGGCACCGTTATCCTGGCACTGGTTCAAGCCATTGGCATGTCCATTGGCCTGGCCAACCAGGGCGTGGCGTTTTCTGTAGGCCTGGGCTTCCATGTCGTTGCCGTCTCCACGTTCGTGGCTGGCGCGATGTTCATGATGTGGCTGGGCGAGCAGATCACCGAGCGCGGTGTGGGCAACGGTATCTCGATGTTGATCTTCGCAGGTATCGTTGCCGGTCTTCCGAGAGCAATCGGGCAGTCTTTCGAGTCTGCACGCACAGGCGATATCAACATCTTCGCCCTGGTCGCTATCGGTTTGCTGGCAGTAGCGATTATCGGTTTCGTGGTGTTCATCGAGCGTGGTCAGCGTCGTATCGCCGTTCACTACGCCAAGCGTCAGCAGGGCCGTAAGGTCTTCGCTGCGCAGACCAGCCACTTGCCGTTGAAAGTGAACATGGCAGGGGTTATCCCGGCCATCTTCGCGAGCAGCATTCTGCTGTTCCCGGCTTCGCTGGGTGCCTGGTTCGGTCAGTCCGAAGGTATGGGCTGGCTGCAGGACATCTCGCAGTCGATCGCTCCTGGTCAGCCGTTGAACATTCTGCTGTTTAGTGCAGGGATCATTTTCTTCTGCTTCTTCTACACAGCGCTGATGTTCAACCCGAAAGACGTAGCGGAAAACCTGAAGAAGTCCGGTGCCTTTATTCCGGGTATCCGTCCTGGTGAGCAGTCGGCACGCTACATTGATGGCGTTCTGACTCGTCTGACCATGTTCGGTGCTCTTTACATGATGGCCGTCTGCCTTCTGCCCCAGTTCCTGGTGGTGGCAGCAAATGTGCCGTTCTACCTTGGCGGGACCTCGTTGCTGATTGTGGTAGTGGTTGTGATGGACTTCATGTCCCAAGTACAATCGCACCTCGTTTCGCACCAGTACGAATCCCTGATGAAGAAAGCCAACCTGAAAGGCTACGGTGGCAGCGGTCTGCTGCGCTGATACGCCCCTAAGGTTCGAGGAGTCGGTAATGAAAGTTCGTGCATCGGTGAAAAAGCTGTGCCGCAACTGCAAAATCATTCGTCGCGAAGGCGTCGTACGAGTGATCTGCAGCGCGGAACCGCGTCACAAACAGCGCCAAGGCTGAGTGTGATCTGCGCTTCAAACCCAGCAGCTAGTGTGCTGCTGGGTTGATTATTCGTTTCTACAGCGATATTATCTCGCGCCCTATTTCTTGGCTTCCGGGGCGTAGGTAGCTGTCAATTGGAGTCCCACTGAATGGCCCGTATTGCAGGCGTCAACATTCCAGATAACAAGCATACTGTTATCTCGCTGACCTACATCTATGGTGTCGGTCGCACTACTGCACAGAAGATCTGTGCAGACGCTGGTGTCAACCCAGCCGCTAAGATCAAGGATCTGAGCGACGAGCAAATCGAAATCCTGCGTGGCGAAGTCGCGAAGTTCACCACTGAAGGTGACCTGCGTCGTGACATCAACATGAAGATCAAACGCTTGATGGACCTGGGTTGCTACCGCGGCCTGCGTCATCGTAAAGGTCTGCCGGTTCGCGGTCAGCGCACCAAGACCAACGCACGCACCCGTAAGGGCCCGCGTAAGCCGATCCGCAAGTAATCGCCCAGGAATATAGACATGGCAAAACCTGCTGCTCGTCCTCGTAAGAAAGTCAAAAAGACAGTGGTTGATGGCATCGCCCACATCCATGCGTCTTTCAACAACACCATCGTGACCATCACCGACCGTCAGGGCAACGCGTTGTCCTGGGCTACCTCCGGTGGTTCGGGTTTCCGTGGTTCGCGCAAATCCACCCCGTTCGCAGCTCAGATCGCTGCTGAACGTGCTGGTCAAGCTGCGCTGGAATATGGTCTGAAGAACCTCGACGTTAACGTCAAGGGTCCAGGTCCAGGTCGTGAGTCCGCCGTTCGTGCACTGAACAGCTGCGGCTACAAGATCGCCAGCATCACCGACGTGACGCCTATCCCGCACAACGGGTGCCGTCCGCCGAAGAAGCGTCGCGTGTAATCAGGAGACAGATAAATGGCACGTTACATTGGTCCAAAATGCAAACTGTCTCGCCGTGAAGGCACTGACCTGTTCCTGAAGAGCGGCGTTCGCGCTCTGGAATCGAAGTGCAACATCGAAGCAGCCCCAGGTATCCACGGCCAGCGCCGTGGCCGTCAGTCCGACTACGGTACCCAGCTGCGCGAGAAACAAAAAGTCCGTCGTATCTACGGTGTTCTGGAGCGTCAGTTCCGCGGTTACTACCAAGCTGCTGCCTCGAAAAAAGGCGCAACTGGTGAGAACCTGCTGCAACTGCTCGAGTGCCGTCTGGATAACGTCGTCTACCGTATGGGCTTCGGCTCGACTCGTTCCGAGTCCCGTCAGCTGGTTTCGCACAAAGCGATCAGCGTCAACGGTAAGACTGTAAACATTCCATCCTACCAAGTTCGTCCGGGTGACGTGGTCGCGGTTCGCGAGAAGTCGTCGAACCAGCTGCGCATTGTTCAAGCCCTTGAACTGTGCGCCCAGCGTGGCCGCGTTGAGTGGGTAGACGTAGATGCTGCTAAAAAGTCGGGCGTTTTCAAGAACGTTCCTGCTCGCAGCGACCTGTCTGCCGACATCAACGAAAACCTGATTGTCGAGCTCTACTCCAAGTAAGGGCTAGAAAATAGGTGCATCCATGCAGATTTCGGTAAATGAGTTCCTGACTCCCCGTCACATTGACGTGCAGGTAGTCAGTCCAACCCGCGCCAAGATTACGCTCGAGCCTCTCGAGCGTGGTTTCGGCCATACCCTGGGCAACGCGCTGCGCCGCATCCTGTTGTCCTCCATGCCTGGCTGTGCAGTAGTCGAGGCCGAGATCGATGGCGTACTCCACGAGTACTCCGCGATCGAAGGTGTACAGGAAGACGTAATTGAAATCCTGTTGAACCTGAAAGGTCTGGCTATCAAGCTGCACGGTCGTGACGAAGTTACGCTGACCTTGTCGAAAAAGGGTTCGGGGGTGGTTACCGCTGCCGATATTCAGCTGGATCACGATGTCGAGATCGTCAACCCCGATCACGTAATCGCGAACCTGGCGTCCAACGGCGCCCTGAACATGAAGCTCACTGTAGCTCGTGGTCGCGGTTACGAGCCGGCCGACTCTCGTCAAACTGACGAAGACGAAAGCCGCAGCATTGGCCGTCTCCAGCTGGACGCTTCGTTCAGCCCGGTGCGTCGTATCGCCTACGTGGTCGAGAACGCCCGTGTTGAAC
Organism: Pseudomonas sp. Rh2; assembly: GCF_040762985.1. NCBI lineage: Bacteria > Pseudomonadati > Pseudomonadota > Gammaproteobacteria > Pseudomonadales > Pseudomonadaceae > Pseudomonas > Pseudomonas sp. Rh2. The sequence continues at coordinate 5,341,060 of NZ_CP142890.1, read as the reverse complement.
AGCGTACCAACCTGGACAAGCTGGTCATTGATCTGGAAACCAACGGCACCCTGGATCCTGAAGAGGCTATCCGCCGCGCTGCGACCATCCTGCAACAGCAGCTGGCCGCGTTCGTCGACCTCAAAGGTGACAGCGAGCCTGTCGTAGTCGAGCAGGAAGACGAGATCGATCCGATCCTGCTGCGTCCGGTTGACGACCTGGAACTGACTGTACGTTCGGCCAACTGCCTCAAGGCGGAGAACATCTACTACATCGGCGACCTGATTCAGCGTACCGAAGTAGAGCTGTTGAAGACTCCTAACCTGGGCAAGAAGTCCCTGACTGAAATCAAGGACGTGCTGGCCTCTCGTGGTCTGTCTCTCGGCATGCGCCTCGACAACTGGCCGCCTGCAAGTCTTAAGAAAGACGACAAGGCGACCGCCTGATCGTCGTAATCACCGAACGTAGTGTTTGGTAAGGAATGAATCATGCGTCATCGTAAAAGTGGACGTCACCTGAGCCGTACCAGCTCTCACCGCAAAGCTATGTTCCAGAACATGGCTGTGTCGCTGATCGAGCACGAGCTGATCAAAACCACCCTGCCGAAAGCCAAGGAACTGCGCCGCGTTGCCGAGCCGCTGATCACCCTGGCCAAGGAAGACAGCGTTGCTAACCGTCGTCTGGCCTTCGACCGTACCCGTTCGAAGTCCGCTGTTGGCAAACTGTTCAACGACCTGGGCAAGCGTTACGCCACCCGTCAGGGCGGCTACCTGCGCATCCTGAAGTGCGGTTTCCGCGCTGGCGACAACGCCCCTATGGCGTACGTCGAGCTGGTTGATCGTCCGGTCGGCGGTGCTGTAGAAGCTGCTGAGTAAGACGTTCTGTCTGCTACAAAGAACCGGGCCTAGTGCCCGGTTTTTTGTCTTTACATGTATTGTAATTATCTATTGATGTTAGTCATTCAATGAATTTGTTCTTGTAACCTCGTTCGCCAATACTCTCCTCAAGCCGTTTGGTCGGCACATCAAGACCCCATAAGGAGAGCCCATGAGCAAGATTCTCACCACCGCCAGCGGTGCACCCGTAGCCGATAACCAGAATTCCCGTTCTGCAGGCCCGCGCGGCCCGCTGCTGCTCGATGATTTCCACCTGGTGGAGAAACTCGCCCATTTCAACCGTGAGAACATCCCCGAGCGTCGTGTACACGCCAAGGGCTCGGGTGCTTACGGTACCTTCACGGTCACCCGCGACATCACCCATTACACCCATGCAAAACTGTTCTCGGAGGTCGGCAAGCAAACGGAGACCTTCCTGCGCTTCTCTACTGTTGGGGGTGAGCGTGGCTCGGCCGACACCGAGCGCGACCCGCGCGGTTTTGCCGTCAAGTTCTATACCGAAGAAGGCAACTGGGACATCGTTGGCAACAACACGCCGGTATTCTTCATCCGCGATCCGTTGAAGTTCCCTGACTTTATCCACACCCAGAAGCGCCATCCGCAGACCAACCTGAAAAATGCCCAGATGATGTGGGATTTCTGGTCGCACTCGCCCGAAGCGCTGCACCAGGTCACCATTCTGTTCTCTGACCGCGGAATTCCGGATGGCTATCGCCACATGCACGGGTTCGGCAGCCACACCTACAGCCTGGTCAATGCCCAAGGTGAGCGCACCTGGGTCAAATGGCACTTCAAGACCCAGCAGGGCATCAAGAATCTGGAACCTTCCGAAGCCGCGCGTTTGGCAGGTACTGACCCGGATTACGCGCAGCGTGACCTGTTCGAGGCCATTGCACGCGGCGATTACCCGCGCTGGACTGTCTGCATCCAGGTGATGAGCGAAGCCGAGGCAGCCGGACGTGGCGAGAATCCGTTCGATGTCACGAAAACCTGGTCGCAGAAAGATTTTCCGCTGATCGAGGTGGGCGTTCTGGAGCTCAACCGTAACCCGTTGAACTACTTTGCCGAAGTCGAGCAAGCCACGTTCGGCCCGAGCAACATGGTGCCTGGCGTTGGCCTCTCGCCCGACCGCATGCTGCAAGGCCGCGTGTTCGCCTATGCAGACGCCCACCGCTACCGCGTCGGGACCAACCATCAGCAGTTGCCGGTTAACGCGCCGCGCTGTCCGATGCACAGCTACCAGCGCGATGGCTCGATGGCTAACGGTAGCTATGGCAGTGCGCCGAACTATGAGCCGAACAGCTACGCGGACGCGCCCAAGCAGTCGGCACGTCACGCCGAGCCCGCGTTGCCCTTGAGTGGTGCCGCGGATCGTTACGATCACCGTGAGGACAATGACTACTACAGTCATGCCGGTGCGTTGTTCCGCTTGATGAATGAGCAGCAAAAGGCACTTCTTTTCCGCAACATCGCCGGCGCCATGGCCGGTGTCAGCGAAGAGGTGGTTCAGCGGCAGCTGCAGCACTTCTTCAAGGCTGACCCGGCCTACGCAGAAGGGATAGCCAAGGCGTTGGGCGTAAACCTCGCCTAAGTCGAAGTGATAAGAAGAACCGCCCTCAATTGGGCGGTTTTTCAATGAATATCACTACTGTTTAGCCGATTTTTTACTTCTAATTGCGCGTTTTTCAGTGACCGCGCGCGAAAGCTGGTTCACACTATGTGGCATAGACGTTTTCACATGGAGAAACAGGGCGATGCAAGGTCACCCGGATGTTATCAACTACCTCGTTACATTGCTGAAGGGCGAACTGGCGGCGCGCGACCAGTACTTCATCCACTCGCGTATGTACGAAGACTGGGGCCTGTCCAAGCTCTACGAGCGAATCAACCATGAGATGGAAGAAGAGACGCAGCACGCCGATGCCCTGATGCGTCGAATTCTCATGCTCGAAGGTACGCCAGACATGCGCGCGGATGACCTCGAAGTGGGTACAACCGTGCCGGAGATGATCGAAGCGGATCTGAAGCTCGAGTACAAGGTACGGGCTGCACTGTGCAAAGGCATCGAGCTTTGCGAGCTGCACAAGGATTACGTCAGCCGCGATATCCTGCGTGCGCAGTTGGCCGACACCGAGGAAGATCACACCTACTGGCTGGAGAAGCAGCAGGGCCTGATCAAGGCGATAGGCCTGGAGAACTACCTGCAGTCGCAGATGTAACGCCGGCCACCCTGATACCCAAAGCCCCTGGCAATCAACTGCCAGGGGCTTTTTGTTTATGCCCGGTCCCGCTCCAGCAACGGTTTGAGGTAATGCCCGGTATAGGACTGTTTGGTGTTGCTCAGTTCTTCCGGTGTACCACAGGCGATGATCTGGCCACCCTTGGAGCCACCCTCAGGCCCCAGATCCACCAGCCAGTCGGCTGTCTTGATCACGTCCAGGTTGTGCTCGATCACCACTACGGTGTTGCCGTGGTCGCGCAGGCGATGCAGTACGTCCAGCAGCTGCTGGATGTCGGCGAAGTGCAGGCCGGTGGTCGGCTCATCGAGGATATACAGCGTTTTGCCCGTGTCGCGCTTGGACAGCTCGCGCGACAGCTTCACCCGTTGCGCCTCACCACCGGACAACGTGGTCGCCGACTGCCCCAGCTTGATGTACGAAAGCCCGACATCCATCAGGGTCTGAAGCTTGCGCGCCAGCGCGGGGACGGCGTCGAAGAACTCGCGGGCATCCTCGATGGTCATTTCCAGTACTTCGTGGATGTTCTTGCCCTTGTACTTGATCTCAAGCGTCTCACGGTTATAGCGCTTGCTCTTGCAGACATCGCACGGAACGTAGATATCCGGCAGGAAGTGCATTTCGACCTTGATCAGGCCATCGCCCTGGCACGCTTCGCAACGGCCACCTTTGACGTTGAACGAGAAGCGCCCCGGTCCGTAACCGCGGGATCGCGATTCCGGCACGCCCGCGAACAGCTCGCGGATCGGAGTGAAGATGCCGGTATAGGTGGCTGGGTTCGAGCGTGGTGTACGGCCAATCGGGCTCTGGTCGATATCGACCACTTTATCCAGGTGCTGCAGGCCATCGATGCTGGTGTGGGCGGCAGCCTCCAGGCTGCTTGCGCCATTGAGGGCGGTGGCGGCCAGGGGGAACAGGGTGTTGTTGATCAGGGTCGACTTGCCCGAGCCGGAGACACCGGTCACGCAGGTCAGCAGACCGATCGGCACCTCCAGATCGACGTTCTGCAGGTTATTGCCTCGCGCACCCTTGAGTTTGAGTTGCAGCTTCTTGTTGCGCGGCGTGCGTTTGGCCGGCACCACGATCTTCTTGCGACCGGACAGGTACTTACCGGTGAGCGAGTCAGGGTGAGCCATCACTTCCTGTGGTGTACCCTCGGCGACGATCCGGCCGCCATGCACGCCCGCCCCGGGGCCGATGTCGACGACATAGTCGGCCAGGCGAATGGCATCCTCGTCGTGTTCGACGACGATCACCGTATTGCCCAGGTCCCGCAGGTGGTTGAGGGTGGCCAGCAAGCGATCGTTGTCGCGTTGATGAAGTCCGATGGACGGTTCATCGAGGATGTACATCACCCCCACCAAGCCTGCGCCGATCTGGCTTGCCAGGCGGATACGCTGGGCTTCGCCGCCGGACAAGGTCTCGGCGCTGCGGTCCAGTGTCAGGTAGTCGAGGCCGACGTTGACCAGAAACTGCAGGCGTTCACAGATTTCCTTGAGGATTTTCGCGGCGATTTCACCGCGCCGACCGGTCAGGGTCAATGCGCCGAAGTAATCGCTGGCTTCGCCGATCGGCAGGTTGGTCACTGCTGGTAGGGTCTTCTCCCCGACCCAAACATGGCGGGCTTCACGGCGCAAACGCGTACCACGGCAGTCCGGGCAGGGCTGCGTGCCGAGGAATTTGGCCAGTTCTTCGCGCACGGTGGCCGACTCGGTCTCACGGTAGCGCCGCTCCAGGTTCGGCACGATGCCCTCGAACGGGTGCGAACGCTTGACGATGTCCCCGCGGTCGTTGAGGTACTTGAAGTCGACGCTCTGCTTGCCACTGCCCTGAAGAATGACCTTCTGGTGTTCCGCAGAGAGCTGCTCGAAAGGCGCTTCGAGGCTGAAGCCATAGTGCGCGGCCAGCGAGCCGAGCATCTGGAAGTAATAGACGTTGCGCCGGTCCCAGCCGCGGATCGCCCCTTCGGCCAGCGTCAGCTCGGCATTGACAAGGCGCTTGGTGTCGAAGAACTGCTTTACGCCCAGACCGTCGCACGTCGGGCAGGCGCCAGCGGGATTGTTGAAGGAGAACAGCTTCGGTTCCAGCTCGCTGATCGCATGACCGCAGATAGGGCAGGCGAAGCGTGCGGAGAAGATCATCTCTTCGCCGGCCTCGTCGTCCATCGGCGCCACCAGGGCAATGCCGTCCGCCAGTTTCAGGGCTGTCTCGAACGACTCGGCCAGGCGCTGCTGCAAATCGGCACGCACTTTGAAACGGTCTACCACTACATCGATGCTGTGCTTCTTCTGCTTGTCCAGCTTGGGCAGTTCGTCGAGCTCGTAGAGCTTGCCATTGACCCGTGCACGGACGAAGCCCTGGGCGCGAAGTTCGTCGAACACAGCCAGGTGCTCGCCCTTGCGCTCGCGGATCACCGGGGCCAGCAGCATGAGTTTGCTGCCCTCGGGTTGGGCAAGCACCAGGTCGACCATTTGGCTGATGGTCTGCGCTTCCAGCGGAATGTCGTGGTCAGGGCAACGCGGCGTACCGACACGGGCATAGAGCAGGCGCAGGTAGTCGTAGATCTCGGTAATGGTGCCGACGGTCGAGCGTGGGTTGTGCGACGTCGATTTCTGTTCGATGGAAATGGCCGGCGACAGCCCCTCGATGGTGTCGACGTCGGGTTTTTCCATCATCGACAGGAACTGTCGGGCATAGGCCGAGAGCGACTCGACGTAGCGGCGCTGGCCTTCGGCGTACAGGGTGTCGAACGCCAGGGATGACTTACCGGAGCCGGACAGGCCGGTGATCACGATCAGCTTGTCCCGGGGCAGGGTCAGGTCGATGTTCTTCAGGTTGTGGGTACGTGCCCCACGAATCAGGATCTTGTCCACTGCGGCCTCGCTCTGCGGGCATAAACAAGGAAGTATACGGCGCGCTGCCAGTACGCGGCAAAGCGTCGCGTAGATGCCGTCAAGCTGTCGGACTGGTAGAATCGCCGCCGGTTCATACGAGGTTAAACCATGCACGACACCCACAACGAACGCATGAGTGGCAGCGAAACCCGCGCCGCAGGCGGCCTGGCTCTGGTCTTTGCCTTTCGTATGCTGGGCATGTTCATGGTCTTGCCCGTGCTGGCCACCTACGGCATGGACCTTGCCGGCGCTACCCCCGCGCTGATTGGCCTGGCCATCGGTGCCTATGGATTGACCCAAGCGGTGCTGCAGATCCCGTTCGGGGTGATTTCCGACCGCATCGGCCGTCGCCCGGTGATCTACCTGGGCTTGGTCATCTTCGCCCTGGGCAGTGTGCTGGCGGCCCAGGCCGACTCGATCTGGGGCGTGATCGCCGGTCGCATCCTGCAAGGCGCAGGGGCGATTTCCGCAGCGGTCATGGCGTTGCTGTCAGACCTGACACGCGAGCAGCACCGTACCAAGGCCATGGCCATGATCGGCATGAGCATCGGCCTGTCGTTCGCTGTAGCCATGGTCGTCGGCCCCTTGCTGACACGTGCCTTCGGCTTGTCAGGATTATTCCTCGCCACCGCAGCGTTGGCGCTGGTCGGTATCGCGCTGATCGCCTTCCTGGTGCCTAATACCCACAGCACCTTGCAGCACCGAGAGTCAGGTGTGGCGCGCCAGGCCCTCGGCCCGACCCTGCGCCATCCGGACCTTCTGCGCCTGGACGCGGGCATTTTCATCCTTCATGCCATCCTCATGGCCAGCTTCGTGGCGCTGCCGTTGGCGTTCGTCGAGCGTGGCGGGCTGCCCAAGGAAGAGCACTGGTGGGTGTACCTGACCGCGTTGTTCATCTCATTTTTTGCAATGGTCCCGTTCATCATCTACGGCGAAAAGAAGCGCAAGATGAAGCGCGTTTTGGTTGGTGCGGTCGCTGTGCTGCTGCTAGTCGAGGTGTTCTTCTGGGAATGGGCTGACAACTTGCGCGGACTGGTGATCGGCACCGTGGTATTCTTTACCGCATTCAACTTGCTGGAGGCGTCGTTGCCTTCGTTGGTGAGCAAGGTGTCGCCCGCTGGCGGCAAAGGGACGGCGATGGGGGTATATTCCACCAGCCAGTTCCTCGGCGCTGCTCTGGGAGGAATCATCGGTGGCTGGTTGTTCCAGCACGGTGGGCTGAGCATGGTGTTCCTCGGTTGTGCAGGGCTCTGCGCCATTTGGTTGGTCGTTGCCTTGCGTATGAACGAGCCGCCCTATGTGACCAGCCTGCGCATGCCGCTGTCGCCCGAGGCCGTCCGTGAAGCCGGACTGACCGAGCGTCTGATGGCCGTGCCGGGTGTAACCGACGCCGTGGTGGTGGCAGACGAGGCCGCCATCTATATCAAACTGGATACGAAAATTTTGGACCGTGCGACCCTGGAGCGTCTGGTGAATCCAGCCTCTTCGGCGTGCGAAGCCTAGGAGAACGTTATGGCCCGTGGGGTTAACAAAGTCATTCTGGTCGGCACCTGCGGTCAGGATCCCGAAGTCCGCTACCTGCCCAACGGTAACGCCGTGACCAACCTGAGCCTGGCTACCAGTGAGCAGTGGACCGACAAGCAGTCCGGTCAGAAGGTCGAGCGTACCGAGTGGCACCGTGTGTCGCTGTTCGGCAAGGTTGCCGAAATTGCTGGTGAATACCTGCGCAAGGGTTCCCAAGTCTACATCGAGGGCAAGCTGCAGACTCGCGAGTGGGAAAAAGACGGCATCAAGCGCTACACCACCGAAATCATCGTCGACATGCAGGGCACCATGCAGCTGCTCGGCGGCCGTCCGCAGAACCAGCAACAGGGCGGCGACCCCTACAACCAGGGTGGCGGCAACTACGGTGGCCAGCAGCAGTACAACCAGGCACCGCGCCAGCAGGCCCCACGTCCGCAACAGGCACCACAGCGTCCCGCGCCGCAGCAGCCAGCTCCACAGCCAGCCGCCGACTTCGATAGCTTCGACGACGATATTCCGTTCTAAGGAATTGCTGCAGCGTTGAGCTGATCGTAAAACCCCCGCGATGCGGGGGTTTTTTATAGGTGTGGTGTTTTGTATTGAAGCAACCCGGGCCGCGCATGAACGCCCTGAACCGTGAAGGTTCAGTAGAACAGCCGCGGCTCCGGCGAATCCAGCAGGCTGGCCAGCTTGGTCAAGGCGAAGCTCAGTTCCTGGCGGCTGGGTGTCATCAAGGCGATGCGCACGCCGCAGGTGGCGGAGGTCCGCTCTGGCAGGAACTGGCTGCCACTGACAACCGTCACCCCATTGTTGCGCGCCAGGTTGGCGAACTCGTCGCTGGTCCAGGGCTCGGGCAATTCCAGCCAGATGTGGAAGCTGTTGGGCTGGCTGCGAATGTTGTACTGGCCGAGGATTTCCCGTGCCATCTGCTGTCGCGCCGCGGCTTCGCTCTGCTGGACCTGGATCAACTGATCGGCCTTGCCGCTGTTGATCAGGTTGCTGGCCAGCTGGGCCATCAGTGGCGAAGGCATCCAGACGCTGCTGCGCACCATCGACGACAGCCGCGACAGCGTCTGCGGCGGGGCATACAGGTAGCCGATGCGCAGCGCCGGCAGCACGCTCTTGGACAGGCTGGTCAGGTACACCGAACGCTCGGGCGCATAGGCGGCCAGTGGTTCGTACTCGGGGTTCGGTTCAAGAAACCCGTAGATGTCGTCATCGATGATGAACAGGTCGAATTCACGCGCGATCTGAGCGATAGCTTCGCGTCGCTCGCGGGGCATGATCGAGTTGGTCGGGTTCTGGTGGGTCGCCACGCAAACCAGCAGGGCAGGGCGATGCTCGCGACAGGCCGCACGAAGCGCCTCCGGAATGAGGCCGTGCTCGTCCATCGCCACACCGCGCAGACGGCGACCCATGCTGTGCGCAAGCGAAATGATGCCGGGGTAGCAGAACGACTCGCACAGAATCACATCGTCGCTTTTCGACAGGCTGCTGATGGCTACCAGCAGGCCATGCTGCGCGCCAGAGGTCAGCACCACCTGCTGCCAGCGGGCCTCGGGCAACCAGCGCTGGATCCAGGCGGCACCCGCTTGCTTGTGCGTCGCATGGCCACCTTCGGTGACGTAGTCCAGCACTTGCGCAAGATCGGGGGCGTCGGCCAGCGCATTGATCGCGCCGCGCAGCCAGTCGGCCATGTGCGCGTCGTTGGGTTTGATGATCGAGAGGTCGACCTGGCTGCTGTCGCCTTTCTGCGCTGCAGGCACCGTCTGTAGCGCAGGCGTGGGTGTCGCGGACTGTCGCTGCAACACGAAGGTGCCACGGCCGACCTCGCCAACCACCAGGCCGCGCTTGGCAGCTTCGTCGTAAGCCCGGCCGATGGTGCCAGGGGTCACGCTCAACGCCTCGGCCAGGTCCTTGAGTGTTGGCAAGCGATCGCCAGCTGCAAGACGACCGCTGCCGATGTCCTGTTCGAGGGCGTCGGCGATCATCAGGTAGACCGGTTGCGACAGGTCGCTGTAGTGAGGAACCCACATAGAAATGGCACCAGAATCTGCGAGAACGCGGAAGCCTAGCACGAATGGTCTTATAGAGGTAATTGCAATTTCCTACGGGTTAATTACCTCTATTGCATCGGTTCTGCTCTGTGATCGGTCGATACGAAGGCGCGTTCTCGCCGGTCCAAGGCGGGTGGTAGGGTGCCGTCTCTTCGCCAGCCCATGTTGAAATCTTTTGAAATCAATGGCTTGATTGAGTCGGTGCAATTTTGTGCGTAATCATTGTAAAAATTTAATTGAATCGAGTCATTTCCCGTTATTACAATGATTGAGTCGATGCAATGTGCCTGCGCCGCTCGGACGTACGCCCTGTCATCGCATTGTTGTGAACGGCTTCAAAAAATAACGACGTCTGCCGCCTCTGCCCGGCTTAGCACGACAACGAATGGCCCCAAGCTAGTTCAATGGAATATCACTCGAAATGGAAAGCGCACACCTGCAACAAGCAGCCGAAACTCAGGCCTCACTGGAGATTCGCTTGCCCTGGGTCGTCTCCAGTGCCTGGCAAACCTTGCTGAACAACACGCCGCTCGACTTCGAGACCAGCAAAGACCTTTATCCACAACTCAAGGACCAGGCGCAGGAAGTGCTGGGCAAGGCGCTGTGTCAGCAGATTCATCACTTCGTCGAAAACCCTGACCTGACCTCCCTGATCGTGCGCAACTGCCCCCGTGACCGCGATGTGCCGCCAACGCCGTATTCCGGCGTACTCAGCCCGCGCAGCACGCCGGTTGCCTGCCTGGTCAGCCTGACCATGCAGAGCCTGATGGGCATCCACCCGATCGTTTACGAAGGCGAGAACGACGGCCGGCTGTTCCGCCATGTCATCCCGGCGCGTAGTTCCTCCAGTCACAAGAGCTCGCATGGCTCCCGACTGCGTTTTTCCTATCACGTCGACAACCCTGACCTGCCATTGTCCTCCGAGCCCATCGGCGAGGCGTCCTGCTGCCCGGAGTACCTGTCGTTCTTCGGTATGCGCTGTGACCCGCGCATCAGCACCACCCTGGTCAACCTCGATGCCGTGATCGCAGCCCTGCCAATGGCCACGGTGCGAGAACTGTGCCTGCCGCAGTTCGAGATTCGCCGTCCGGACTCCTTCACGGGTAACCGCCGTCGCACGGCCGAGCTGCCGGTGCTGGTACGCGGTCAATCCGGCGAGTGGTTGTGCCGCTTCGACAGCGAGAATACCCATGGCCTGAACCTGCGTGCCGAACAAGCGTTGGCCAGTTTGCGCAGTCTGTTGGAAACCCGCCGCTTCGATGAGCCGCACCTGTTACTGCCAGGCGACTTCATGATCTTCAAGAACCAGCGCGTGCTGCATGCCCGTGATGGCTTCGAGCCACAGAACGACGGCGCCGACCGCTGGTTGTTGCGACTGTTCGCGGTCAATGACCTGAACCGGGTTCGCCTGGCCCGGGCCGACCACCTCTACGAAGTTCTCTCGTAACCCTCTCCACCACTCGACGGACACACTGCTATGGAACTGTTAGGCGCCTTCTGGGCGGAACATTGGCTGTTGGCGATTTTGCTGCTGGGCGCAATCGCCTTCATCGCTGGCTTCGTGGATAGCATCGCTGGGGGCGGTGGGCTGTTTCTGGTCCCAGGGTTTCTGCTGGTCGGCATGCCGCCCCAGGTCGCCCTGGGCCAGGAGAAGCTGGTGAGTACGCTGGGAACCCTGGCGGCCATCAGAAACTTCCTGGCCAACAGCAAGATGGTCTGGCAGGTGGCGTTGGTCGGTGTACCGTTCTCGCTGCTCGGTGCTTATCTAGGGGCCCACCTGATCGTGTCGATCTCCCAGGAGACTGTGGGCAAGATCATCCTCGCACTGATCCCTTTCGGCATCCTGATCTTCCTTACCCCTAAAGATCGACCTGTCGAAGAACGCGAGCTGTCGACGCGCATGCTCTACACGGTGGTGCCACTGACCTGCCTGGTGATCGGCTTCTACGACGGCTTCTTCGGACCAGGTACCGGCAGCATGTTCATCATCGCGTTCCATTACCTGTTGCGCATGGACCTGGTATCCAGCTCGGCCAACTCCAAGACCTTCAACTTTGCCTCCAACATCGGTGCACTGGTGGCTTTCGTGATGGCGGGCAAGGTGGTCTATCTCCTGGCCGTGCCCCTGGTGGCCTGCAACATCCTCGGCAACCACATGGGCAGCGCCCTGGCCATCCGTAAAGGCAACGAGGTGGTACGCAAGGCCCTCGTTTTCTCGATGCTGTGCCTGTTCACCAGCCTGGGCGTGAAATACCTGGCCTGACCCCCTGACTTCTGGAGATCCCTGATGAAAACAGCATTTGTAACCGGCGCATCCTCTGGGTTTGGCCGTGCCATCTGCCAAACCCTGGTCAAGAAGGGCTACCGCGTCATCGGTGGCGCCCGGCGCACCGACAAACTGCAGGAGCTGGAAGCGGAACTGGGCGACAATTTCATCCCGCTGACGTTGGATGTCACCGATGCCCGGTCGATTGCTTCTGCGGTAGAACAGATCAACGAGGCGGCGCCCAGCATCGATGTGCTGGTCAATAACGCCGGGCTGGCGCTGGGCATCGAGCGTGCCCAGGTCAGCAGTGCCGAGAACTGGCAGCGCATGATCGACACCAATGTCACCGGGTTGGCCATGGTTACCCATGCCGTGCTGCCGCAGATGGTGAAGGCCGACAGCGGTATGATCATCAACATCGGCTCGATTGCGGGTACTTATCCCTACCCCGGTGGCAACGTGTACGGTGCCAGCAAGGCTTTCGTCCGCCAGTTCAGCTTGAACCTGCGCGCCGATCTGGCAGGCACCCGCGTGCGCGTCAGCAACATCGAACCTGGGCTGTGTTCGGGTACCGACTTCTCGGTGGTGCGCCTGAACGGTGACTTGGCCGCGGTGGAGGCGCTGTATCGCGACGTGCAGGCAATTCTGCCCGAAGACATTGCTGCCACCGTTGCCTGGATCGCCGAGCAACCGGCCCATGTGAACATCAATACCGTAGAAATGATGCCGGTTGCGCAGAGCAGTGCGGCGCTGAACGTGGTGCGCAACCTGCCAGAGTGCTGAAAAGCCTGCATCCCACCTCCATGGTGCTTGCCACCGGATCGTCAGCGCCCATCAGAACGAGCGCCGCCCGCGCGGCGCTTCGCTCCCTTTTTCTCAGCCAATTTCGTCTGTGGCGTACGGCGGTAACGTGCAGATCGCACTGGCATAACTGGCCCAAAACGAACGTAGGAGCGAGCCTTGCTCGCGATGCGATGCGATGCGATGCGATGCGCGGGCGGTCGGCGCTCGATCTCATGTGCACTGAATAGCCCAAGACATACCCAACGACTCCCCCCATGACCCACGTCATCGCACTTCCATGAATCTTGTCTAGTCTTAACGGTTGGCGGCATCTATTTGCCACCACCGTGACTACCAGAGGCGCCGGCCAAGTCCCGCGCGCTCACACCTGATCAGGAGTACACGATGGACCTCAACCGTCGGCAGTTCTTCAAGGTCGCCGCCGTCGGCCTTGGAGGCTCGAGCCTGGCGGCGTTGGGCATGACCCCGACGCCAGCCTTCGCCGAGCAGGTGCGCCACTTCAAGCTGGCGCACACCCACGAGACGCGTAACACCTGCCCCTACTGTTCGGTCGGCTGCGGCCTGATCATGTACAGCCAGGGTGATGCGGGCAAGAACGTCAAACAGAACATCATCCATATCGAAGGCGACGCCGATCACCCGGTCAACCGCGGCACCCTATGCCCGAAAGGCGCTGGCCTGCTGGACTTCATCCACAGCGCCAGTCGCCTGCAGTACCCTGAGGTGCGCAAGCCGGGCAGCAAGGAGTGGGTACGGGTCAGTTGGGATGATGCGCTCGACCGCATCGCGGACCTGATGAAGCAGGACCGCGACGCCAACTTCATCGAGAAAAACGCCCAGGGTCAGACGGTCAACCGTTGGCTCACCACTGGTTTTCTCGCTGCATCCGCCGCCTCCAGCGAGGCTGGCTACCTGACCCACAAGGTCATCCGCGCAACAGGCATGCTGGGGTTCGATAACCAGGCGCGTGTCTGACATGGCCCGACGGTGGCAAGTCTTGCCCCGACGTACGGCCGTGGCGCCATGACCAACCATTGGTCAGATATCGCCAACGCGAATCTGGTCCTGGTGATGGGTGGCAACGCAGCAGAAGCGCATCCTTGCGGCTTCAAGTGGGTGACCGAGGCCAAGGCGCACAACAAGGCGCGGCTGATCGTGGTCGACCCGCGGTTTACCCGTACCGCCTCGGTGGCGGACTACTACGCGCCGATACGCACCGGCAGTGATATCGCCTTCATGGGCGGGCTGATCAATTACCTGCTGAGCAACGACAAGATCCAGCACGAATACGTGCGCAACTACACCGACGTGTCGTTCATCGTCAAAGAAAACTATGGTTTCGAGGACGGGCTGTTCAGCGGCTACGATGCGGCCAAGCGTGTGTATGCCGACAAATCCGGCTGGGGATACGAGCTGGGTGAAGATGGCTTCGCCAAGGTCGACCCGACGCTCCAGCACCCGCGATGCGTCTATCAACTGATGAAGCAGCACTACAGCCGCTACACACCGGAAGTGGCGAGCATGACCTGTGGCATGCCGCAGGACGCCATGATGAAAATCTGGGAGGAGATCGCCACCTGCTCGGTACCGGGCAAGACCATGACGATCCTCTACGCGCTGGGCTGGACGCAACACTCGATCGGTGCGCAGATCATCCGCAGCGCCGCGATGGTGCAGTTGCTGCTGGGCAACGTTGGCATGCCGGGGGGCGGGGTCAATGCCCTGCGCGGGCATTCCAACATCCAGGGTCTGACCGACCTTGGCCTGCTGTCGAACTCGCTGCCGGGTTACCTGACCTTGCCTGGTGACGCCGAGCAGGACTACGCCGCCTACATCGACAAGCGCGCCTCCAAACCGTTGCGCCCCGGCCAGCTGTCATACTGGCAGAACTACGGCAAGTTCCATGTCAGCTTGATGAAGGCCTGGTTCGGCGCCAATGCAACTGCGCAGAACAATTGGGGCTACGACTGGCTACCCAAGCTCGACGTACCAGCCTACGACGTGCTGCGCATGTTCGAGATGATGGGGCAGGGCAAGGTCAACGGCTACATGTGCCAGGGCTTCAACCCTATTGCCGCGTTGCCGGACAAGAACCGCGTCACTGCGGCCTTGGCCAAGCTCAAGTGGCTGGTGATCATGGACCCGCTGGCCACCGAAACCTCGGAGTTCTGGCGCAACGCCGGGCCGTTCAACGATGTCGACACGGCCAACATCCAGACCGAAGTCATCCGCCTGCCCACCACCTGTTTCGCCGAGGAAGATGGTTCGCTGGTCAACAGCAGTCGTTGGTTGCAGTGGCACTGGAAAGGCGCCGATGGCCCGGGCGAAACACGCACCGATGTGCACATCATGAGCGAACTGTTCCTGCGCCTGCGCAAGCGGTATCAGGCCCAAGGCGGTGCTTTCCCGGACGCGCTGATGAGCATCAACTGGCCGTACAAGGTCCCCGAAGAGCCATCCCCGGAGGAACTGGCCAAGGAGATGAACGGCTGGGCAGTGACCGACCTCACCGACCCGACCGGAGCGCAGCTCAAGGCCGGCCAGCAGCTGTCGGGCTTCGGTCAGCTCAAGGATGACGGCAGCACCGCCTCCGGCTGCTGGATCTTCTCCGGCTGCTGGACCGAGCAGGGCAACCAGATGGCCCGCCGCGACAACAGCGACCCCTATGGCATGCACCAGGTACAGAACTGGGCATGGGCCTGGCCCGCCAACCGTCGCATCCTCTACAACCGGGCCTCCAGCGACCCACAAGGCAAACCGTGGGACCCGGAGAAGAAGCGCCTGGTGTGGTGGAACGGCAAGGCCTGGACAGGCACCGACGTGCCCGACTTCAAGGTCGACTCGCCACCGGAGGCGGGGATGAATCCGTTCATCATGAACCCTGAGGGCGTGGCGCGGTTCTTCGCCATCGACAAGATGGCCGAGGGGCCGTTCCCCGAGCACTACGAGCCGTTCGAAACGCCGATTGGCATCAACCCGCTGCATCCGCAGAACCAGAAGGCCACGAGCAACCCGGCCGGACGGATCTTCGATTCGGTGTGGGACACCTTGGGCAAGCACGACGAGTTCCCTTACGCGGCAACGACCTACCGGCTGACCGAGCACTTCCACTTCTGGAGCAAGCATTGCCGACTCAACGCCATTGCCCAACCCGAGCAGTTCGTCGAGATCGGCGAGGTGTTGGCCAATGAGAAGGGCATCAAGGCGGGCGACCGGGTGCGGGTGTCGAGCAAGCGCGGGCATATCGAAGCGGTAGCGGTGGTGACCAAGCGGATTCGCCCGCTCAAGGTCAACAACCAGACCGTGCACCAGATCGGCATCCCGTTGCACTGGGGCTTCACCGGGGCTACTCGGCACGGCTACCTGACCAACACGCTGGTGCCGTTCCTCGGTGACGGCAATACCCAGACGCCGGAGTCCAAGTCGTTCCTCGTCAAAGTGGAGAAAATCTGATGGCCAGCCAAGACATCATCGCTCGCTCGGCCACCACCACCGTACCGCCTTCGGTACGCCAGCAGCAGGAAGTGGCCAAGCTGATCGACACCACCAAGTGCATCGGCTGCAAGGCCTGCCAGGTGGCGTGTTCGGAGTGGAACGAGCTGCGTGACGAGGTCGGCCACAACCATGGTACCTACGACAATCCTCAGGACCTGAGCGCTGAAACCTGGACCCTGATGCGCTTCACCGAGCACGAGCGCGATGACGGTAACCTGGAGTGGCTGATCCGCAAGGACGGCTGCATGCATTGCGCAGACCCGGGTTGCCTGAAGGCGTGTCCGAGTCCGGGGGCGATCATCAAGCATGCCAACGGCATCGTCGACTTCAACCAGGACCATTGCATCGGTTGCGGCTACTGCATCACCGGCTGCCCGTTCAACATTCCGCGGATCTCGCAGAAAGACCACAAGGCATACAAGTGCACCTTGTGTTCCGACCGCGTGACCGTGGGCCTGGAACCGGCCTGCGTGAAGACGTGCCCAACCGGGGCGATTGTGTTCGGGACCAAGGACGAGATGAAGGTTCATGCCGCCGAGCGTATCGTCGATCTCAAGTCGCGAGGCTACGACAACGCCGGGTTGTACGACCCCGATGGTGTCGGTGGCACTCACGTCATGTACGTGTTGCACCATGCCGACACGCCCAAGCTTTACGCCGGCCTGCCGGACCAGCCGGTGATCAGCCCGCTGGTCGGGTTGTGGAAGGGCTTCACCAAGCCGCTGGCGCTGCTGGCCATGGGCGCGGCGGTGCTGGCTGGATTCTTCCACTATGTGCGGGTCGGCCCGCAGCGTGTCGAGGAGGATGAACACCCCGCACCGCCGGGTGATGGCGTGCATCAGGTGGACCCGTCGGTCCATGTCTATGATCCTAAACAGCCCGGCGGGCAGGGGGAGCAGCGGCCATGAACGACAACAAGCCTATCCTGCGCTACAACGCCAACGAGCGGAGCAATCACTGGGTCGTGGCGATCCTGTTCGTGCTCGCTGGACTGTCGGGGCTGGCGCTGTTCCACCCAGCGCTGTTCTGGCTGAGTCACCTGTTCGGTGGCGGCCCATGGACGCGCATCCTGCATCCGTTCATCGGGGTAGCGATGTTCGTGTTCTTCCTGGGCCTGGTGCTGCGCTTCTGGCGTGCCAACTTCATCACCGCCAATGACCGCCTGTGGTTGCGCCGCATCGACCGGGTGATGCTCAACAAGGAGGAGGGCGTACCGCCGATCGGCAAGTACAACGCGGGCCAGAAGCTGCTGTTCTGGACCCTGTTGGTGTGCATGCTGGTGTTGCTGGTCAGTGGCGTGGTGATCTGGCGAGCGTACTTCAGCCATTACTTCGACATCGGCGCCATTCGTCTTGCCTCCTTGCTACATGCCTTGGCAGCCTTCGTGCTGATTCTCAGCATCATCGTGCACATCTATGCCGGGATCTGGATCAAGGGCTCGGTAGGCGCCATGTTGCATGGTTGGGTGAGCCGCGCCTGGGCGCGCAAACACCACGCGTTGTGGTACCGCGAAGTGACTGGCGACAAGACGCCGACCCCTCACGGACGTAAAGAAGGATGACCGTTTGAGCACGATACTCGAGCCAGGGCAGATCGAAGCCTCGGCAGTGATGCCGCCGTTTCTGCATCTGCCCCCCGCCAACCTGTTCGAGCTGCGCGCCACGCGCCTCGAACAATTATCCACAGGGCATGCCTTGGGTGACTATTTGCGGCTGGTCGCCCGGCTGTGCCGCATTCAGCAACAGCTTGTGGATAACCCGCCCAGCGGTTTGCCGGTGGCAGAAGACCGTCAGCGCTTGTGTATGAGTCATGGGTTGCCGCCGCTGGCCGCAGATAGCCTGGTTCGCGAAGGCCCGTGGCTGGGATGGCTGCAGGCGTTGCTCGATCACTTCGACAGTGAAGCTGATGGCCCGCTGGTCGATGCCTTGCAGGCCCTGCGTGGCAGCGACGATGGCCAGCGCAAAGGCTGGGGCATCGCCCTGCTCGCTGGCCAGTACGACGCAGTGCCGGCGGCGCTGGTCCCCTTCATTGGCGCGGCTTTACAAGCGGCCTGGTCGAGCTGGTTGCTGGCGTTGCCCGCGCCCGAACTCCAGCCCACCGCTAGCCTGGCCCAGTGCCCGGCTTGCGGTTCGCCGGCCATGGCCGGCGTAGTGCGCAATCGCGGCAAGCACAATGGGTTGCGTTACCTGGTATGTTCATTGTGCGCCTGTGAATGGCATGTGGTGCGGGTCAAGTGTGTGTACTGCGAGTCGAGCAAAGGCTTGCGGTACACCTATCTGGAGGATGACCGCCATGCGCCGGGCAAGGCGCCGCTGCGTGCCGAATGCTGCCCGGGGTGCGAAAGCTACCTGAAGCAGAATTACCTGGAAAACGATGCAGCGGCCGAGCCGCTGGCCGACGACCTGGCCAGCCTGGCGCTGGATATCCGCCTGGACGAGGAGGGCTTTCATCGCCTGGCACCTAACCTGATGCTCGCGCCCGGATAGTGGGGAGTGTCTACACTGCAATACCGAGTCGCCTGATTCGCGGGTAGGCCCGCTTTCGCAGCGGGATCTGCGCGAGCGGGTTTACCCGCGAAGAGGCCAGCACAGACAACGGATCAGTCCAAGGTAGTACCGCATGTCATCCAGCGTAGCCAGCGACACCCCACGCCTGCCTTCCATCGACACCCTCCTGCGCCACCCGGCCAGTCTTGCGCTGATCGACCGCCACGGTCGCGATGCCGTGCTCGCCACCCTGCGCCAGCTGCTAGACGATCTGCGCGAGCCGGCTCGCGCCGGCCAACTCTGCGCCGCCGAGCTGGCCGCTGAAGTGCTAGTGGGCCGCGCGGGCGAGCGCCTGGCCATCCAACAGCGCAGCCACGTGCGCCGCGTCTTCAACCTCACTGGCACGGTGCTCCACACCAATCTCGGCAGGGCACTGTTGCCGGAAGAGGCCATTGAGGCCATGCAGACCGCTGCCCGCTATCCGCTGAACCTGGAATTCGACCTGGCCACCGGCAAGCGCGGTGACCGTGACGACTTGATCGAAGGCCTGATCCGCGAGCTGACTGGTGCCGAAGCCGTCACCGTGGTCAACAACAATGCCGCCGCCGTGCTGCTGGCGCTCAATAGCCTGGGCGCGCGCAAGGAAGGCGTCATCTCGCGCGGGGAACTGATCGAGATCGGCGGCGCCTTTCGCATTCCCGACATCATGGCCCGTGCCGGTGTACGCCTCCATGAAGTCGGCACCACCAATCGCACCCATCTCCGCGACTACGAAGCGGCCATCGGCCCGCGCACCGGTCTGTTGATGCGCGTGCACTGCAGTAACTACAGCATCCAGGGTTTCACCACCCAGGTGGCCACCGCAGAACTGGCGCGCATTGCTCACCAACATCAGCTGCCACTGCTTGAAGACCTGGGCAGCGGCAGTCTGCTCGACCTGACGCGCTGGGGCCTGCCGGCCGAACCCACGGTTCGCCAAGCGCTCGCCGATGGTGCCGACATCGTGACCTTTAGTGGCGACAAACTGCTCGGCGGCCCTCAGGCGGGCATCATTGTCGGGCGCAAGGCGCTGATTGCCAGAATCAAGAAAAACCCGCTCAAGCGAGCCTTGCGGGTCGACAAGATCACCCTCGCTGCACTCGAAGCGGTGCTGGCGCTGTATCGCAACCCCGACCGCCTGGCCGAGCGCCTGCCCAGCCTGCGTCTGCTGACCCGCAGCCAAGCCCAGATCCAGGCCCAGGCCGAGCGTCTGGCACCGGCACTCACGGCCCGCCTGGGTGAGCAGTGGCGGGTCAGCGTGGAGCCGGCGCTGGGCATGATCGGCAGTGGCAGCCAACCCGTGGCGCGTTTGCCCAGTGCTGCGTTGTGCCTGCGTCCGCAGGTGTCGAAGAAGTTGCGCGGGCGCAGCCTGCATGTGCTGGAGCGTGCCCTGCGAAGCCTGCCCGTGCCGGTGCTGGGGCGCATCGACGACGATGCACTGTGGCTCGACCTGCGCCAGCTCGATGACGAAGCCCAATGGCTGGCGCAACTCCCTGCCTTGCAGTTGGGGCCTGTGCAGTGATCGTAGGAACCGCTGGCCACATCGACCATGGCAAGACTGCGCTGTTGCAGGCACTGACGGGCCAAGCGGGTGACCATCGCCAGGAAGAGCGTGCCCGTGGCATGACCATCGACCTCGGTTATCGCTACGCATCCCTCGCCGAAGGGGCGCCGTTGACCGGCTTTATCGATGTGCCCGGCCACGAGCGATTTATCCACAACATGCTGGCCGGGGCGCATGGCATCGACCTGGTGCTGCTGGTGGTGGCCGCCGATGACGGAGTCATGCCACAGACCCGTGAGCACTTGGCGATCATCGAACTGCTGGGCATTCCCCAGGCGCTGGTGGCGATCAGCAAATGTGACCGGGTGGAACCCGTGCGTTTGCTGGAGGTGCAGGCGCAGGTCACCGAATTACTCGCGCCAGGGCCTTACGCCGGCGCACCGCAGTTTCCGCTGTCGAGCATCACCGGTGAAGGCATCGGATCCCTGCGTGAGGCCTTGCTGGCGGCCGAAAGGCGTGTGCAGCAACGTAGTGCCCGCGGGGGCTTTCGCCTGGCCGTAGACCGTGCCTTTGCCGTCACCGGTGCAGGTGTGGTGGTCACGGGGACGGCGTTGGCCGGGCTGGTGAGTGCAGGCGACACGTTGTGCCTGGGCAAGGCAGGCAAGCCGGTGCGGGTGCGTGGCCTGCATGCGCAGAATCAGGCGGCCCTGGTGGCCGAAGCGGGGCAACGGGTGGCGTTGAACGTCACCGCCGAACGCCTGACCGTCGAGCAGGTGCATCGGGGCGATTGGCTGGTGCCTGAATGGCTGCATGCTCCGAGCATGCGGGTCGATATTGAACTGACCCTGTTGGCGGGAGAAACCCGCACTTTCGAACATTTCAGTGCCGTGCACGTACACCTGGGCACCCAGGACGTCACTGCCCGTGTCGCGCTGCTGGAGGGCGAGCGATTGTCGGCGGGCCAGCGCATGTTTGCCCAGTTGCTGCTCAACGCCCCGTTACAAGCCGTCCACGGCGACCGTTTGGTGCTGCGCGACCAGCGTGCCCAGCGCACCTTGGGCGGCGGCAAGGTCCTCGATCCGTTCGCACCCAGTCGCCAGCGACGCAGTGATGAGCGCCTGCGTCAGTTGCAAGTGCTGCGCGATGCCGAGGGGCTGGAGCATGCTCTGACGACGTTGCTGGAAAACGCACCTGGCGGAGTGGATCCGCAGCGCCTTGAGCGCCAGTTCAACCGTCTGCGAGAAACCTGGCAACTTCCAGACAATGTGTGGGTGGTCGCTACCCGGCAAGGCCAGTTGTTGTTCGATAAAGGCCAATGGCAACGACTCAGGATCCGTGTGCTGGAGCAACTGGCGGCATTCCACGAGCAAGAGCCCGACCAGCTTGGTCCCGACCGCGATCGCTTGCGTCGCTTTGCTGCCTTGCCGCTTGAGCGGCCGGCATTCGTCAGCCTGCTGGATGAGTTGCTGAATGAAGGCGCGATTGCCAGCAGCGGTGCTTGGCTTCACCTGCCTAGTCACAAGGTTCAACTGAGCGATGCCGACAGCGCGTTGTGGTCGCGTCTGCAGCCTCGCTTGCTGGAGGGGCAGTTCGACCCGCCGTGGGTGAGGACCTTGGCCAGCGAGGAAAAATGTCCCGAAGCGGATGTGCGTCTGCTGTTACGCAAGTTGGCGCGGTTGGGCTTGGTGCACCAGGTGGTGCGCGACCTTTTTTACCCTGAAGCGACCCTGCAGTGCATGGCAGAGCTGTTGCTTGCGCAGGCCAATGAAACCCCGATAGTGCAGGTTGCGGCGTTTCGCGATATGTTGGGCATCGGTCGCAAGCGCAGTGTGCAGATTCTCGAGTACTTCGACCGCATCGGTCTGACCCGCAGGGTCGCCGATCAGCGTCACATCCGTGCCGACAGCGCCCTGGCACAGCAGCAGGGCAGGCCCTGAGTTCAAGGAAGGCAATCGCGCCCGGTGGCGCGGCCGGGCTTCAAACCCGGTTGGGGACGGCAGCCGTTCCCGGGCAGGTTCGACTCCCGCTGCCTTCCGCCAATTTTTTTGCACGTGGGAATGGCGTGTGGGCTGTTGGAAGCTTGGCGCAAGGTGGCCGCGCCCATGGGGTCGAGCGCAACGCCCAAGTCAGGCCCGCTCCCCACACAGATCCAACGCAAACCACCGCTCGGCCGCATCCGCATCCAACCCTGCTCCCAGCAGTGCAAACAGCTTGCCCAACGCCGCCTCACGGGTCATGCCGCCACCGCTGACCAACCCCGCACCTCGCAGCTTGTTACCTGCCGCATAGGTATCGAACACCACCGAACCCTCAGGGCACTGGCTGATCGCAACGATCATCACGCCACGCTGGCGTGCCGCCTGCAGCACCTCCAGCAATGCGTGGTCATCCGAAGGGCCGGTGCCACTGCCGTAGCACTCCAGCAGCAAGCCTTGCACGCCGCTGTCGAGCAGGGCGCGCAGGTGATCGGCCTGCAGGCCGGGGAACACGGGCATCACCGCAAGGTTCACCAGCTTGCGCGGCTGGCGGTAATCCAGCGCGGCAGGCACGCTACCGACACGTTCGCCCTCGCGATGGCGAGGCAGGACGGCAAATGCGTCGAATGCTTCGCTGCGCAGCTTCGAGGCGCGGCAGCCGTGCAGTAGCTGGCCGTGGAAATACAGTTGCACGCCCTCTTCAAGGCCTGCCTCGAACTGACGCAGCGCGCCGCTGAGGTTGTCCCAGGCATCGCTGCCCGGTGCGCCCGCCGGCAACATCGAGCCTGTCAGCAGCACCGGCACTGGCAGGCCCAGCAGCAGGAACGACAACACGGCGGCGCTGTAGGCCAACGTATCGGTGCCATGCAGCAGCAATACGCCGTCGTGGCCGCCAACCTCGACAGCCTCGACGATGGCATCACGCATTGCCAGCCAGTTGGCTTGCTGCATGTTGGCGCTGTCGAGCAGCGGGTTCATTTCCATCAGCGACCACTGCACCTGCGGCGCGTCGGCCTGCTGGGCAAAGTGTTCGCGCATCCGCGCCTCGAAACCACCGGCCGGGGCCAGGCCTTCTGGGGTTTCGAGCATGCCGATGGTGCCTCCGGTGTAGAGGACGAGGAGATTCTTGACTGCACGCATGGAAAGCATCCGTAGCGGTGAGCGGAGAAAGAACAGCCGCCCACGGAAGGGGCGGCTGGGTACGGCAGGATATCAGCGCTGAGGTTGAGCGTGACCGGTGATCTTGTCAGCGGCTGTTTCAACCTGAGGATTGGCAGGCCAGGCATCGCGGTCCAGGTCCAGGTCGGTGAACTTGGACGAGTCGAATACCGGTTGCTTCACGCCGGCCTTGCGCTGGGCGTCGTAGTCGCGCATCACACGCAGTCCGACCTTGAACAGCAGGGCCAGGGCGATCAGGTTGACGAACGCCAGGCAGGTCATGGTGATGTCGGCGAAGGCGAACACGGTCGACAGGTTCTGCACCGAACCCCATACGATCAGCGCCAGGACCAGTGCGCGGTAGCCCATCAGCACAGCACGATTGCGGCTCAGGAACTGCAGGCTGTTCTCGCCCAGGTAGTAGTTGTAGAGGATGCAGGTGAACACGAACAGCGACAGCGCGACGCTGACGAACAGACGACCCCAGTCACCGACCACGGCAGCCAGGGAGTTCTGGGTCAGGACAATACCGTCACCCTCGAAACCAGGGGTGTAGAAGCCCGACAACAGAATCAGCAGTGCGGTGCAGGTGCAGATGACGAAGGTGTCGAGGAACACGCTGAACGCCTGGACCACGCCTTGGGCGCCTGGGTGCTTCACAGCGGCGACCGCAGCGACGTTAGGCGCGCTGCCCAGGCCGGCTTCGTTGGCGAACACGCCACGCTTCACGCCCATGACGATGGCACTGCCGAGCAGGCCGCCGAACGCTGGGTCAAGGCCGAAGGCGCTCTTGAAGATGGTTTCCAGCATGGCGGGTACGTGCTCGATCTGGCTGCCGATCACGTACAGGGTTACGCCGATGTAGGCCAGGGTCTTGACCGGAACCAGCAGGTCGGACACAGCTGCGATGCGCTTGATGCCGCCGAGGAACACGATGGCCAGCAGCACGGCCAGGGCAATACCGGTGTGCTGTGGGTCGAAGCCGAAGGCGTTTTGCAGCGAGTGGGTCACGGTGTACGACTGCAGCCCGTTGAAGGCGAAGCCATAGGTGACCAGCAGCAGGACCGAGAACACCACGGCCATGCTCTTGAGCTTCAGACCATGCTGGATGTAGTAGGCTGGGCCGCCACGGTACAGGCCATCGCCATCGGCGCGCTTGTAGACCTGGGCCAGGGTACATTCGAAGAAGCTGCTGGACATGCCCACCAGTGCGGTAACCCACATCCAGAACACGGCACCTGGGCCGCCCAGGGTCACGGCGATGCCGACGCCTGCGATGTTACCGGCACCGACACGGCCGGCGAGGCTCAGCATCAAGGCCTGGAACGAGCTCAGTTGGCCTGCCTGGCCGCGAAGGGATTCCTTGAAGACACTGAACATATGGCCGAAATGGCGGAACTGCACGAACCGCGAGCGGATGGTGAAGTAGCTGCCGAGTCCGACGATCAGCACGATGAGGAGTTTCCCCGAAAGGAAATCGTTGAGTGCTTCGAGCATTGGAAAATGACCTCGATTCTTATTGTTCGTGTGAATAGAACAGCGGGCGGCAGGCGCACCGCTATGCGTTGGGGCGCATGTTTGGCTATGACAAGAGTCGTTACAATTTCGCGGGTTGCTCTGAGTTGATGCGACTTGATGCTACAATGGCGCCATTCGCGTCACCTTGGATTCCGCACATGAGCGATCATTTCGCTACCAATCTGAAACTGGCTTGCAGCCACTACCGCTCTATTTCCGAAGTTTGCCGGCA
The DNA here is from genome assembly GCF_040762985.1 of Pseudomonas sp. Rh2. Lineage (NCBI taxonomy): Bacteria > Pseudomonadati > Pseudomonadota > Gammaproteobacteria > Pseudomonadales > Pseudomonadaceae > Pseudomonas > Pseudomonas sp. Rh2. The sequence continues at coordinate 5,315,995 of NZ_CP142890.1, read as the reverse complement.
GTTGTCGATCAACCGCGCTCAGTTCAACAAGTACCTGAGTGGGCAGAGCCGTCCGACGGCCTACAACCTCAAGCGCATCGGCGATTTCTTCGGCGTCGAGGATTACGAGCTGAACCTGCCACCCGAACAGTTCGCGCGGTTGATAGGCGCCCGGGTTTCCACCGTGGCCGACCAGGCCAGCGACCCGATCAGTGAATTGTTCCGGCCGCTGCATGCACACGCTGGCAACCTGTCGCGCTATTGCGGGTACTACTTTGAATATTCCAACTGCATGTCGGTGCCCGGCACGATCCTGGTCTCGCTGGTGCATTTGCGGGAGGAGCGCGGCCAGTTTCTGTTCGAGCGTCAGGAGCGTCAGGAGCGATCCACTGCGACCGACCTGCATGCCGAAGTACGCTGCCGTTATCTGGGGGCGGCATTCCAGCTGCAGGACCGCGTGTTCCTGATCGACTACGAGTCGCTGACCCTCAACGAAATGAGCCAGACCATTCTCATCCCCAGTTTCAAGAGCCGCATCACCCGCCTCAATGGGCTCAAGACCGGCGTCTCTAGCGGCGACCGGCGCAACCCGGCCTGCACCCGTGTGGTCTGGGAATACCTGGGGGAGGAAATCAACCGCATCAATGCCTACCGGCAGGTCAAACTGTACCGGCCGGACGATCCGCGCATCGATGATGATGTGCGTGAGCGGTTGAGCGTGGGGCCGCTGAAGAACAGTTTGTTCGAGATTGAGTGATGCTCAGCCTCTTTCGTGCCTTATCTGCAACGCGAAGTGCTGTAGACCGTGTTTCGCAATAACGTCCTGTCATTGTTCTTTTCTTTGTATGTAGGGCTTGGCGGGAGTTTTTGGAAAACACTGATGATTGAGCCAGATTTTTTTCGCGTCTGATGCAGGGCCGAGCTCGTTCCGCGTGTCGGGCATTTCTCGTGTAGGGGTGTGATTGGGTTGAATAAGTTACGCCGTGCCTAGAGTTGGACTTCCCCGCCCGGAAACCGCAAAATGACTCCTTTCCTCAAATCAACCTGTTCGGATCTGCTGACTCTATGCGTATGCGCCTGATGCTGTTGGGTGGTGGCAATGCCCTCGGGCAAGCGCTGATTCGTCTCGGGGCCGAGGAGGACATCGCATTCCTGGCGCCGCGTCCGCCTGAGGACGGCTGGACCCCTGCCAGTCTCACCCAGTTGCTGGACGATCATCGCCCCGACGCCCTGGTCAACCTGGCCTATTACTTCGACTGGTTCCAGGCCGAGTCGGTCAGCGAACAGCGTCTGGCCCTGCAGGAGCGGGCGGTGGAGCGGCTGGCGGAACTGTGCCAGCACCACCAGATCACCTTGGTGCAACCGTCTAGCTACCGGGTTTTCGACGGCTCGCGGGCCACGGCCTACAGCGAAAAGGACGAGCCGCTGCCGCTCGGCCTGCGTGGCCAGGCGCTGTGGCGGATCGAGCAGAGCGTGCGGGCAGCGTGCCCTCACCATGTGCTGCTGCGGTTCGGCTGGCTGCTGGACGAGAGCATCGACGGCACCCTGGGGCGCTTCCTGACCCGCGCCGAGCAGCCACAGGAGTTGCTGCTGGCGGACGATCGCCGTGGTAACCCAACGCCTGTCGACGATGCGGCCCGGGTCATTCTCTCGGTGCTCAAGCAGCTCGACTGCAACGCGCCGCTGTGGGGCACCTACCACTACGCTGGTAACGAGGCGACTACGCCGCTGGCGCTGGGCCAGGCCATCCTCGGCGAGGCCGGGCAGTACCGCAAGCTGGCCGTGCAGGCACCCACCCCGCAGGCACACGCTGCGCGCCCGGATGCCAGCGAGGAACCCCAGCATGCGGTGCTGGCCTGTAAGAAAATCCTTCACACCTTCGGCATCAAGCCGCGTGCCTGGCGCGCCGGTTTGCCGCCCCTTCTGGACCGATTCTACCGACATGGCTGATGCCCCCATCCTCATCACCGGCGGCGCCGGCTTCATTGGCTCCCATCTGTGTGATGCTTTGCTAGGCAAAGGCTACGCCGTACGTATCCTCGACGACCTGTCCACAGGCAAGCGGGACAACCTGCAGCTGGGCCACCCAAAGCTCGAACTGATCGAAGGCGACGTGGCAGACGCCGAGCTGGTCAACCGCGCCGTTGCCGACTGTGCTGGCGTGGTGCACCTGGCGGCGGTGGCTTCGGTGCAGGCGTCGGTCGAAGACCCGGTGAAAACCCACCAGAGCAACTTCATTGGCACCCTCAATGTATGCGAGGCGATGCGTGTGCAAGGTGTGCGTCGTGTGCTGTTCGCTTCCAGTGCGGCGGTTTATGGCAACAACGGCGAGGGCGAGTCGATCGCCGAAGACACGCCCAAGGCGCCGCTGACGCCCTACGCCGTGGATAAACTGGCCAGTGAGCAGTACCTGGACTTCTACCGTCGTCAGCATGGCCTGGAGCCAGTGGTGTTCCGCTTCTTCAATATTTTCGGGCCACGGCAGGATCCGTCCTCGCCCTACTCCGGTGTGATCAGCATTTTCTGCGAACGAGCGACCCAGGGCCTGCCGATCACTGTGTTCGGTGATGGTGAGCAGACTCGCGATTTTCTCTATGTGGCGGACCTGGTACAGGTCATGGTGCAGGCACTGGAAAAGCCGCAAGCGGAAGAGGGGGCTGTGAATATCGGCCTGAACCAGGCGACTTCGCTGAACCAGCTGTTGAAGGCGCTGGAGACGGTGGTGGGCAGCTTGCCGGCTATCAGCTACGGGCCGGCGCGGTCGGGTGACATTCGCCATTCTCGGGCGGATAACCAGCGGTTGCTGGCGCGGTTCCAATTCCCACAGCCGACCTCGATGGTCGAGGGCTTGGCCCAGCTTCTGGGTAAAGGCTGAGATAATCCAAGGGTTATCGCCCGTCACCTGCAGAAAGCCGGTTTGCCGGCAATAAGCCCACAGCACAGCGGGGGCGCAAGGCCCCCGCCAGTATCGCGACCTGAATCAGAACTTGTAGCCGAGACCGACCATGTACACCCAAGGGTCTACGTCCACGTCGACCTTGGTCTTGCCAACGCCCAGGGCGTTGGGGCCATCGACGGTCGCCTTGGTGTCGAGGTCGATGTACCAGACCGAGGCGTTGAACAGCAGGTTATCGGTCAGCATGTAGTCCATGCCCAACTGGCCGGCCAGGCCCACCGAATCCTGCAGCTTCAGGTTGCTGAAGCCCTGCTGTTTGCGTGCACCGCTGAGGTCTTCGTCGAAGAACATGGTGTAGTTGATACCGATACCGGCGTACGGCTGGAACTTCGAAGTAGGCGCCATCGGGTAGTACTGCAACGACAGGGTCGGTGGCAGGTGCTTGATGTCGGCCAGTTTGCCGTCCAGGCCCGGGCCAAGGCCTTTGACGGCCACGGTGTGGTTGAACGGGGTGGCGGCCAGCAGCTCGACGCCGATGTGGTCGGTGAGCATGTAGGCGAAGGTCAGGCCCAACTGGGTGTCGCTGTCCAGGGTAGCCTTGGTGCCCGAAACCTTTGCGCCATCGAGCTTGAGTGCGCCGCTGTCTTCGTTCGGATCTACCGTGGCGGCACCGGCGCGGATGATGAAATCACCCGCCTGGTGGGCGTTGGCAACAGGGGCTGCGAGCGCCAAGGCAACGAGTGCGGCGCCGAGCAAGGACTTGTTCATGGAAGCTCCCAAAGGACGTGAAAATTTTGTGAAGTCCAATGGTACGAAGACGCATAAACAGAAAGTTTGACCCAGCTCAACGAAGCGTGTGTACGACTTCGAAACAGTTCTCACTTCAGCTCATAAGCGTAGATTTTCTCGGCTTCCATCTGGTATCCGGCATCGGCCAGCTCGCTGCTGGAGGCTCTAACTTGCATCTTTCCCTCGATCCAGTAGGGCTGGTAGAGGTCTTCGACGCGTACGCCCATCTCACTGAAAATATGCACGATCTGGTTCGAGGGCGGAGGCGGCACGTGTATGCAGGCGCCGTAGTAAGGCACCAGCAGGAATTCGGTGGTGCGGCCTTCTTCGCTGACTTCCAGCGGCACGATATAGCCGGGCAGTTTGATCAACTGGCCGTCCAGTTTCTTGACCACGGGAGCATTGGGCGCTTGCTGGCGCGCTGCCGGGGCAGATTCGGCGGACAGTGCATCGCTGAGCTGCGACATGTCGTGCAGCGGGGCGAGTTGTGGCGGGATGACCGGTGCGCCCTCGGGGATGAGCGCGGGCCAATCCAGCTCGCGAGGTTCCGAGGCCCAGGCAGGCGATGCCAGCCAGAGCAGCACAACCAGTAGAAGTTGTGCTGCTCTGGCCGGCCTGTTCGCGGGTTTACCCGCGAAGAAGGCGGTGAGGTTCCTGGTCATGGTAGGCACTCAGAGGTGAATCGACAGACCGTCGGCGAGCGACTGCCGGTAGGCGCGCCAGGCGGGCACACTGCCCATCAGCAGCGCGGCAACGAGGATGATAGCCAGCAACGTCCACTCATGCGCACTTGGCCAGGCCAGCGGCAGGTAGAGGCCGTAGTTGGCCTGCACATAACCCTGGGCCAGGGCTATACCGGCATAGAGCAGACCAAGCCCAGCAGCGATGCCCGCCACGGCGAGGGCGAATGCTTCGAGCACCAGCAAGCCGGCAATGTGCCAAGGGCGCGCGCCAACCGAGCGCAGAATCGCCATCTCCCGGCGCCGTTCGTTGAGGCTGGTGAGAATGGCGGTGAGCATGCCAATCAGCCCGGTCAGCACGACGAACAGCGACACCACGAACAAGGCCTGCTCGGCCGTGCCCATGAGGCTCCACAGCTCTTGCAGCGCCACCCCAGGCAGAATCGCCAGTAGCGGCTCATTGCGGTACTCGTTGATTTCGCGTTGCAGGCTGAAGGTGGCGATCTTGTTGTTCAGGCCCAGCATGAAGGCGGTGATTGCGGTGGGCTGCAGGTCCATACCACGTGCCTGCTCGGCGCTGATGCGTCCGGCGCCCCTGGCAGGGACACCGTTGTGCCAGTCGATGTGGATAGCTTCCATGCCGCCGAGGCTGATGTGCAGCGTTCGGTCCACGGGAGTGCCGGTGCGTTTGAGCACACCCACCACAGTGAAGGGCTTGTCGTCATGCTTGACCAGGCTGATCGCGGCCACCCCGTGGGCCAGCACCAGCTTGTCACCCAGCTTGTACTGCAGGGCCTCGGCGACTTCGGCTCCGAGCACCACTTCGAACGGGTCGTCGGCGAACGCCCGACCCTGGCTCAGTTCCAGATGTTGGCGGCGGCCATATTGGTAGTGGCTGAAGTAGTCGCCGGTGGTGCCCATCACCCGGTAGCCTCGGTGCGAGTCGCCCAGTGAGATGGGGATGGCCCATTTCACCCGAGGGTCCTTGGCGTAGTGCTCGAAGCTGTCCCAGCGAATGTTGTTGGTGGCATTGCCAATGCGGAACACCGAATACAGCAACAGGTTCACCGAGCCCGAACGGGCACCGACGATCAGGTCGGTGCCGCTTATGGTGCTGGCGAAACTGGCGCGGGCTTCGGTGCGTACTCGTTCGACGGCCAGTAACAGGCACACTGACAGGGCAATGGCAAAGGCCGTCAGGAAGGCGGTGAAACGACGGTTGGCCAGGCTGGCCAGGGCAAGGCGAAGCAGGTACATCAGGCCTCCCGGGGCTTGGCGGCGCGGTTGAGTTCGGTCAGCGACAGGTGTCGGTCGAACAGGGGGGCCAGGCTTTGGTCGTGGCTGACGAACAGCAGGCTGGAACCCGCTGCCCGACATTCGTCGAACAGCAGGCGAATGAACGCCTCACGGGTATCGGCGTCAAGCGCCGAAGTGGGTTCGTCGGCGATCACCAGTTCAGGTTGGCCGATCAATGCCCGGGCTGCGGCGACCCGTTGTTGCTGGCCGATCGACAGGCTGCCCGCGCGGCGAGCGAGCAAGGCCGGGTCGTCCAGGCCCAGGTGGGCCAGCAGTGAGGCGGCGGCTTGGCTCACGCTACCGTGGCGCTCCATCGCACGTTTGGCGCGGCTTTGCGAGAAGCGACAGGGCAGTTCGACGTTTTCGCGCACCGAGAGAAACGGCAGCAGGTTGAACTGCTGGAAGATATAACCGGTGTGGTCGACCCGGAACCGATCGCGGGCCCCTTGGCCCAGGCCGGAGAGGTCTTGCCCGAGTAGGCGGATGCTGCCTTGGCCGGGTTGGTTGACGCCACCCAGCAGCCCCAGCAGGGTGGTCTTGCCACTGCCGCTGGGGCCTTTGAGGAACAACGCCTCGCCGGTATCCAGGCGCAATGCCGGGATATCCAGCAAGGGCGGCTGCCCTGGCCAGGCGAACACCAGGTCATGCAGTTCGATCAGCGCCTGGCTCATTCAGAATGCAACCACGGCCTTGGCGGGAGTGGTTTCCAGGCCTTTCTGGCCATCAGGGCCGATCAGTTGCACGCTGATCTTCTGGGTTTGCGGGAAGGCCTTGAACAAAGGGCTCAGGTCAATCTGGGAAAGCTTGTCGGGGTTCGCGCAGCTCAGTTGATAGTGGGCGTTGACGTCGGCGTGCTGGTGCGCGTGTTCATGGGCATCGCCCTCGTCATCGGCATGGGCGGCATCGCCGAACAGCGGGCTCTCCAGTTCCTGCGCTTCTTCCTTGCAGCCGGCGGCTTGCGCCAGGCCGAAGAGCTTCAGGGGCTGTTCGAGCTGCTGGCGAGCGGCGGCGACCTTGGCTTTGTCGGCGTCGGTGTTGGCGGTGTGCTCGAAGCCGACCAGGTTCATCGCCGGGCTGTCCAGTTCCAGCTCAAGGGTGTTGCCGTCGAGCACGGCGTTGAGCTTGGCCACCCCATGCTCGTGGGCGCCGAGGCTGCCGTGGGCGTGATCGTGGTCATGATCATGGTCATCGTGGGCATGGACCACGGCCAGGGGCAGCAGGGCGAAGGGCAGGGCAAGCAGCAGGCGACGCATGGACGACTCCGGGAGCGGGTTGAAGTTTAAGTTATGTTATAACAAGTTCTCTGCGAGTCGCCAGCCTGCGTGGCGCAGGTTTCATGTTGCGGTAGCATGGGGCATTGACTTGGGTTCAAGGAATGCATCATGAGAATTCGCGGACAGATCGGCGACTGGCCGGTGGACCTGACTATCGAGTTGGATCCGGCAGAATGGGCGCAGTTGGGGGGGCAGGTCGAGGCGCAGGTACAGGGCACAGCCTCGCCTGCGCCGACAATGTCGACACCGCGTCAGGATGACGGCCAGTGGGCTGTGGCGCTTGATGTATTGCGCCAGGCTGGGCAGATGTCCGGGCCTGATTTGTTGGAGAGCCTCACGGGGTTGGCCGGCAGTGCCGCAGCAGGCAAGAAGCTGCTGGTGCGGTTGAGGCACTCTGCTCAGGTACGCGTGTTGGCGGGAGAAGATGCGCCACTGTACTGTTGGCAGGAAGATGCAAGCGAGCAGCTTTGAGCACTATCCGGTCTGATATCAACTGACATTATTACCAGTTTATGTTGAGTGTCCGAAGGTGTCGAATGGGTAGGTCTTCGAACAGGAGGGCCTGCCATGGACACCGGAATCGACGAAGCGGGACAACATTACGACTTGCGCGGTTGGCGCATGCACTTTGTTTTCAATGTTGAAAAACTAAACGCCCTCCTGCTGCGCTACTACGAGAGTCGGCCTGACAGTGCCAACAATGACGCCCTGGATTTTGTCCATCAGCGCCCCAGTGGCTGGCTGAGGATATGCTGTGTGTTGGGCAGTCCACTGCTGGAGTTTCCAACCGGCAATGGTGATTCGATCAATGTGACAAGGCGTTTTGTGTCCTACACCAGCTACGAGTTTCAGAGAGCGTCGGGGGCGAATCAGGCTGAGCTGTTTGAGGTCGTTGCCGGCAGCCGGAATGAGCGCATGGCGCTGTTTCAGACCTTCAAGCTGGACCAGTGCGTCGGGACCTATAAATACAACGATAACGCCGTCTTTACGCTGACGGAGGGTTCCGACTTTTCTGTCGGATTATTGGGAGGGCAAGGGCGCGACACAGAGGCGGGCCTGCCATTCAAGATTCGTTTCGCCAACCTTCCTGCGGGTGAAAAAAATGTTGTGCTGCCCAAGACCGCGGATGTTAGCTACGGGCGATGGTTGATGCAGGATCTACGTTTCCATCTGCGAAGCGTTGAAGGCCAGCTTGTAATGTATATCGCCAGTTCTGATGAGGCCAACGGGTCATTTCCTGGCAGTAGGAACACCGGGCGCGACGAAGTGTCGGTTACGGACGAGAGTCTATTGGGTCAGTGCTACCTGGATGTCAGAAACATTCCCGAGGCAGGTTACTACGGGCTAGATTTCGAGCACTTTGCCCAAATACTATTCCCTCGTGGATATGTGAAGTTTGCCGGGATGATTTGGGGGGCTCCGGGCAATACGGTTGCTGAAGCCAGATTGGTTGACTTGCAGGTCAAGGGCGCTGATGCATTCGCAACAGAGAATGCCGCTTATTCTTCGCATGTGAATCCTTTGGTCCGTATCGTCCCTGCGGGGAGTGTCGGCCAGCGATTGGTGCTAAACACAGTCAACCTTGGCACACCGGTCTGGCAGTTTGCTTCGGAAACTATAGGGCAGCTTGTTCCTGACGGCCGCACGTGCACTTACGTCCCGCAGGGCGATGGCGATGTGATCTACGGGGAAAGTCCGCTCACCCGGAAGGATGCAGCGTTGCATACTTCGTTGAAAAGAAATCCCGTTGATATTGTCCGAATTATAACGGGCTTCACGCTACTTCCCTATTACTCGACCATTGTCGTGCTCAATGCCAAACCGACTCATTACTTCAAGCTCGCCATTGTCGGCGGCAAACTGCAGATGACGTTCTGTTATGAGCCGTGGGGGGGCGGAGAAACCGTGGTAGCGCCGGAACTTACCGACTGGAAAGTGCTGGCAGGGGACGGGAAAGTGTCGGACGGCATTTTCACGCCTGGCGTCATCAACAGGTTTAGCGTGGTACAGGCAATTCACCGTGATCCGATCTACATGCAGTTCGCGGTGATCATCATTCCCGTGCCGATGCTGACAGCCGCTGAATTCGTGGCCATGCGCAATGGTGGCTGATGTCAAAAAAGTGAAGGGCAGGTAGCTGCTGCGCTATCTGCCCCTGCCTTTCGGGTGCGGTGCAGGTCAGAACATCGCCGCCGACAACTTGCGACGATAAACGCCAACCAATGGATGGTCACTCCCCAGCAACTCGAACACCTGAAGCATCGCCTTCTGCGGCAACCCGTTCTCGTAACCACGGTTGCGCTGGAACAGCTTCAACAGCCCGTCCAGGGCGGCTTCGTACTGCTGACGTGCCAGTTGCTGAATGCTCAGCTGGTAGGCGGCTTCGTCATCCTGCGGGTTCTGCGCCAGTCGGCTCTTGAGCTCGGCGACTTCTGGCAGGCTGGTCGCTTGGCGCAGGAAGGTCAGCTGGGCCTTGGCGCCGGCCAGTGCGGCCTTGTGCTCGTCGGTCTTGACCGCGTCAAGCACCACTTCGGCTTCGCCCAACTCGCCGCGCTCGGCCAGGCAGCGGGCATAGAGGATCAGCGCTTGGGCATTGCTGTTGTCTTCACCCAGCAGTTGCTTGAGCTGCGCTTCGGCTTCGGCGAAGCGGCTCTCGGCAAACAGCGCCTTGGCCAGTTCCAGCGGGGAGGCCGTCGGTGCGGCGGGCATTTGCACGTGCGGTTCGAGCATGGCGCGGATCGCCGATTCTGGCTGGGCACCGGCAAAGCCGTCGACCGGCTGGCCGTCCTTGAACAGCACCACGGTCGGCAAACTGCGGATGCCGAACTGGGCAACGATCTGCTGTTCGACATCGCAGTTGATCTTGGCCAGCAGCAGCTCGCCCTGGTAACCCTCGGCGATCTTCGCCAGCAACGGCATCAGTGCCTTGCAGGGCGCGCACCATTCAGCCCAGAAATCGACCAGCACCGGCTTGTGGAAGGAATTTTCGATGACCAGTTGCTGGAAGGTGGCATCGGTGGCATCGAAGATATACGGCGTTTCCTGGCTCATCGTAACTCTCGCAAATCGGTCAATGGGCTCACTATAAAGGCTCGCGACTGGCGTGGTACAGGCTGACCCTGCGGAATTCGTGCGGCTCGGCCAGGTCTGGCAGTGTCAGGGCTTCGAGTACGCCCAACTGGCGATACAGCGGGTGGCTGAAGTCGCGCACGCGCGAGTCGGCCACCAGCGCCTGTCGGCCCCGCCCCAGAAAGGCGTCCAGCAGAGGCAAGTTGGCGCGGTCGTAGAGCACGTCGGCGACCAGAATCAGGTCGAAGCGGTCGTCTTCGCCGAAGAAATCGCTGCTGTAGCCCAGCTCGACGCCATTGAGTGCGGCATTGGCGCGGCAAGCGTCCAGTGCCAATGGGTCGAGGTCGCAGGCGACCACTTCCAGGGCGCCGGCACGGGCGGCAGCGATCCCGGCAATGCCTGAACCTGCGCCGAAGTCCAGCACGCGCTTGCCTGCCACCCACTCAGGCCGCTCGGCCAGGTAGCGGGCCATGGCCAGGCCGCTGGCCCAGCAGAAGCTCCAATAGGGCGGGTCTTCGAGGATCCGCCGGGTTTCCTCGCTGCTGAAGGCGCGGTCCATGTTCTGCTCGTCGATCAGCCAGAGCTTGAGCTCGCAACCCGGCAGGTCGGTGACGATCAGGCGTGCTTCGCCGATCAGGCCGCTCAGGGCCTGTTGCAGGTGTTGCGGCGCCATCTACGGCGCCTTCTTGAAACGCAGTGGGCCGGTGGCCTGGGTTTGCGCCTGGGTGATGCGCACCGGCGGCAGGTGCAGGATCAGTTGCCCTGACTGACTGGCTCGACCGCGCAGCTCGACCCGCGCGCCGGTGGGAAAGACTTCGGGGTTGAAGCGCAGTTGATAAGGCAGGGCCTGGCCGGTGCCTGTCAGGGTGCTGCTGGCCAACAACTGTTGTGGACGGTCACGTTCGTCGATCACCAGTAAGGCCAGTTCGACGTCGGCGCCGGCAGGAATGTCCAGCAAGGTGCCGCTCAATTCACGCTGGTAGGCCGGCAACGGACCCAGTGGTTCGGCCTTTTTCGTCACCTTGGCCGGTGTGGGCGCGGGGGGCTGTTCGGTCTTGGGCCGTTCGCTGCTGCAGGCGGCGAGCAGGGCGGCGCAGCACAGCACGGCGAGCGCTCGAAGATGCATGGGGTCGTCCTTCACGGGCAGAATTGAATGGATGTTAACCCCTTTGGCTTGTCTTGCCAGTGCAATGCGCTACCATGGCCCTCCCTTTTTTTGTTGCCTGCCACCATGCACTGTCCCTTTTGCGGTGCCAACGACACCAAGGTCATCGACTCGCGCCTGGTCGCCGAGGGCGAACAGGTGCGTCGCCGGCGCGAATGCGTCGCTTGCGGCGAGCGTTTCACCACCTTCGAAACCGCCGAACTCGTGCTGCCTCGGCTGATCAAGCAGGATGGCACGCGCCAGCCCTTCGATGAAGAGAAGCTGCGGGCCGGCATGCAGCGCGCGCTGGAAAAACGTCCGGTCAGCGTCGAGCGCCTGGAAGCTGCGCTGGCGCACATCAAGAGCCGTTTGCGCGCCACCGGCGAGCGTGAGGTCAAGTCACTGGTCGTGGGTGAGTTGGTGATGGCCGAGCTGCGCAAGCTCGACGAAGTCGCCTACATCCGTTTCGCCTCGGTCTACCGGCGGTTCCAGGATCTCGACGAATTCCGCGAAGAAATCGACCGACTGGCCCGCGAGCCAGCTAAAGAGTAAGCATGCCCAGCCAGACCGCGATCCTCGACGCCCATTACATGGCCCGTGCCCTGGAACTGGCCCGCAAGGGCGCCTACACCACGCACCCCAACCCACGGGTGGGCTGCGTCATCGTGCGTGACGGCGAGGTGGTGGGTGAGGGCTGGCATGTGCGCGCCGGCGAACCGCATGCCGAGGTGCATGCCCTGCGCCAGGCTGGCGAACGTGCCCGTGGTGCCTGTGCCTATGTGACCCTCGAACCCTGCAGCCACCATGGCCGCACCCCGCCGTGCGCCGAGGCCTTGGTCAAGGCAGGCGTCGCCCGGGTGGTGGCGGCCATGCAGGACCCGAACCCGCAAGTGGCTGGACAAGGCCTGCGCCGTCTGGCCGAGGCGGGTATCGAGGTCGCCAGCGGTGTGCTTGAAGGCGAAGCGCGGGCGCTCAACCCCGGTTTTCTCAAGCGCATGGAACATGGGCTCCCGTTCGTCAGGGTCAAGCTGGCTATGAGCCTGGATGGTCGCACCGCCATGGCCAGTGGCGAGAGCCAATGGATCACTGGCCCGGCCGCCCGCTCGGCGGTACAGCGCCTGCGCGCCCGCTCCAGCGTGGTGTTGACCAGCGCCGCCAGTGTGCTGGCCGACAATGCCCGCATGACCGTGCGCGGCGACGAGCTGGGACTGGATGCCGAAACCACCGCCCTGGCCCTGAGCCGGCCACCCCTGCGTGTACTCATCGATGGCCGCCTGCGCCTGCCGCTGAGCGCTCCATTCTTCCAGGCCGGCCCCGCGCTGGTGGTGACCGCTGTCGCTGAAGACCCGCGTTATGCCGCTGCCGGCCATGAGCTGCTGTGCCTGCCAGGCGAGAATGGCCAGGTCGACCTGCCCGAACTGCTGCGCACCTTGGCTGCCCGCGGCGTCAATGAGATCCTGCTGGAGGCGGGCGCCGGCCTGGTTGGCGCCTTCGCCCGGCAACGACTGATCGACGAGTACCAATTGTTTGTCGCCGGTACCTTCCTCGGCTCCCAGGCCCGCCCTCTGCTGGACTGGCCATTGGCGAAAATGAGCGAGGCGCCACGACTGAAGATCACTGAAATGCGTGCTGTGGGCGATGACTGGCGGGTCACGGCCATCCCCTTGCCGCCGCCCGGCGTATAATGCCGGGCTTGCCCTGCGCAACCCGTTCCTGAGGAAGACCCCATGTTCACCGGTATCATCGAATCCATCGGCACCATCCGCAGCTTGACCCCGAAAGGCGGCGACGTGCGCGTCTACGTCGAGACCGGCAAGCTCGACCTGGGTGACGTCAAGCTCGGTGACAGCATTGCCGTCAACGGCGTGTGCCTGACCGCCGTCGAGCTTCCGGGCGACGGTTTCTGGGCCGACGTCAGCGTCGAGACGCTCAAGCGCACCGCGTTCATCGACCTCAAGAGCGGCAGCAAGGTCAACCTGGAGAAAGCCCTGACCCCGACCACCCGCCTAGGCGGGCACCTGGTCAGTGGCCACGTCGACGGCGTCGGCGAGATCATTTCGCGCAGCGATAACGCCCGCGCTATCCAGTTCCGCGTGCGTGCACCGAAGGAGCTGGCCAAGTACATCGCCCACAAGGGTTCGATCACCGTCGACGGCACCAGCCTGACGGTCAACGAGGTCAATGGCGCCGAATTCGAGCTGACCATCGTCCCGCACACCCTGTCCGAAACCATCATGGCCGACTACCGTGCAGGTCGTCGGGTCAACCTTGAGGTCGACCTGCTGGCCCGTTACCTGGAGCGTCTGCTGCTGGGTGACAAGGCTGCCGAGCCGAGCAAGGGCAGTGGCATTACCGAAAGCTTCCTGGCCGCCAACGGCTTCTTGAAATCCTGATTGAGAAGGGGGTGCCGAGTGGCGCTCAACAGCATCGAAGAACTGGTAGAAGACATCCGCCAGGGCAAAATGGTCATCCTCATGGACGACGAAGACCGTGAGAACGAAGGCGACATCATCATGGCCGCCGAGTGCTGCCAACCCGAGCACATCAACTTCATGGCCAAGCACGCCCGTGGCCTGATCTGCATGCCGATGACCCGCGAGCGCTGCGAAACGCTCAAGCTGCCGCTGATGGCGCCGCGCAACGGCTCGGGCTTCGGCACCAAGTTCACCGTGTCGATCGAGGCCGCCGAAGGTGTCACCACCGGCATCTCCGCCGCCGACCGCGCGCGTACCGTGCAGGCTGCCGCCGCCAAGGACGCCAAGGCCGAAGACATCGTCAGCCCTGGCCACATCTTCCCGCTGATGGCCCAGCCGGGCGGCACCCTGGCCCGTGCTGGCCACACTGAAGCGGCCTGCGACCTGGCGCGCATGGCCGGTTTCGAGCCTAGCGGTGTGATCTGCGAAGTGATGAACGACGACGGCACCATGTCGCGTCGCGCCGAGCTGGAAGTGTTCGCCGCCGAGCACGGCCTGAAGATCGGCACCATCGCCGACCTGATCCACTACCGCATGATCCATGAACGCACCGTGCAGCGTGTGTCCGAGCAGCCAATCGAGAGCGAGCTGGGCCAGTTCAACCTGGTCACCTACCGCGACGCGGTGGAAGGTGACGTGCACATGGCCCTGACCCTGGGCAAGATCTGCGCCGAAGAGCCGACCCTGGTGCGGGTCCACAACATGGATCCGCTGCGCGACCTGCTGATGGTCAAGCAGCCGGGCCGCTGGAGCCTGCGTGCGGCCATGGCCGCGGTGGCCGAGGCGGGCAGTGGCGTGGTGCTGCTGCTGGGCCACCCGCTGGACGGCGATGTGCTGCTGGCCCACATCCGCGAAAGTGCAGGCGATGTGCCGGCCAAGGCGCCGACCACCTACAGCACCGTGGGGGCCGGTTCGCAGATCCTGCGCGATCTGGGCGTGCGCAAGATGCGCCTGATGAGTTCGCCGATGAAGTTCAATGCGATATCCGGATTCGATCTGGAAGTTGTAGAATACGTGCCCTCCGAGTGACTTGAAGCGGCATTGACGCCCTTCTGCTCGAGTCCAAACCCTCCCGAGGCCGCCTGCGCGCGGCCTCGCTCTTGAAGATGAGAACATCGGAATGACCCTGAAGACCATCGAAGGTACCTTCATCGCCCCCAAAGGTCGCTATGCTTTGGTGGTTGGCCGCTTCAACAGCTTCGTCGTCGAAAGCCTGGTAAGCGGTGCAGTCGATGCCCTGGTTCGCCATGGCGTCAGCGAAAGCGACATCACCATCATCCGTGCCCCGGGCGCGTTCGAAATCCCGCTGGTGGCTCAGAAAGTTGCCCAGCAAGGGGAATACGACGCGATCATCGCCCTGGGCGCAGTGATCCGTGGCGGTACCCCGCACTTCGAATACGTGGCGGGCGAATGCACCAAGGGCCTGGCCCAGGTGTCCATGGAGTTCGGTGTACCGGTCGCCTTCGGCGTCCTGACCGTCGATTCCATCGAGCAAGCCATCGAGCGTTCCGGCACCAAGGCCGGTAACAAAGGTGCTGAAGCTGCCCTGTCCGCACTGGAAATGGTCAGCCTGCTGGCGCAGTTGGAGGCCAAGTGATTAGCGACGAAAGCGATCGTTTCAACCCGCGCGATCCAAAACCTGCGGATGCCGGCAAGCCATCGAAGAGCGCCAAGCGCCGCGAAGCCCGCAAGCTCGCGACCCAGGCCCTGTACCAGTGGCACATGGCTCAGCATTCGCTGAACGAGATCGAGGCACAGTTCCGGGTCGATAACGATTTCTCCGATGTCGACGGCGCCTACTTCCGCGAAATCCTGCACGGGGTTCCGGCGATCAAGGGCGAGATCGACAACGCCCTGGCACCTTGCCTGGATCTGGCACTGGAAGAGCTCGACCCGGTCGAGCTGGCCGTGCTGCGCCTGTCCACCTGGGAGTTCATCAAGCGCGTCGACGTACCGTACCGCGTGGTGATCAACGAAGGCGTGGAACTGGCCAAGGTCTTTGGCGCCACTGACGGCCACAAGTTCGTCAACGGCGTGCTGGACAAGCTCGCTCCGATCCTGCGTGAAGCAGAAGTCAAGGCGAACAAGCGCTGATCCTGGCGCTGTCGGGCCATGGGTGAGTTCGAGCTGATCAACCGCTTCTTCGCTGCTGCGTCCTGTGCGCAAGGCGGCGAAGGTGTGGTGTTGGGCATTGGCGACGACTGCGCACTGCTTAGCCTTTTCCCAGGCGAGCAAATGGCGGTGTCCACCGACACGCTGGTCGCCGGGGTGCATTTTCCCGCTGTCTGCGATCCTTGCCTGCTCGGCCAGCGTTCGCTGGCGGTGGCAGCCAGCGACCTGGCGGCCATGGGGGCAAAGCCGATCGGCTTCACCCTTGCCCTGACCTTGCCCGATGTAGGCCCTGATTGGCTCGCGGCGTTTGCCGAAGGCCTCAGCCGCATGGCCCATCGTTGCGGCATGAGCCTGATCGGCGGCGATACCACACGAGGCCCCTTGAGCATCACCGTGACCGTGTTTGGTAGTGTGCCTGCTGGCCAGGCCCTGCGCCGCAGTGGCGCAAGGCCGGGTGATGTGCTGTGCGTCGGCGCAGCGTTGGGTAACGCTGCAGGTGCCTTGCCGCTGGTACTGGGCGAGCGTGTGGCGCCGGTCGAGCTGGCAGCGCCGTTGCTGGGCCATTACTGGTCGCCGATGCCGCAGCTCGAGCTGGGGCAGTTGCTGCGGGGGCACGCGACGGCGGCATTGGACATTTCCGATGGCCTGCTCGCCGATTGCGGGCATATCGCCAAGGCCTCCGGTGTCGCGATCGAGGTGAACCTGGAGCAGGTCCCCATGTCTTCTGCTTTGCAGGCCTTCCTTGGCCAGGACGCAGCGCGGCGAGCGGCGCTTACCGGTGGCGACGACTATGTGCTGGCGTTCACCTTGCCGCCCGAGGCGCTTTCATCCCTGCAGGGCCGTGTAGCGGTGCACGTCATCGGCCGGGTACTCGAGGGCGAAGGCGTGACGCTGCGTGATCCGCAGGGCCGAGACATCACCCCCGTGCAGCGGGGTTATCAACATTTTAGGGAGACACCGTGACCGACCACCCCAACCAGGTGCCAGCGGAGTTCGTTCCGCCATCGGTCTGGCGCAACCCGTGGCACTTCATCGCCTTCGGCTTCGGTTCCGGCACGCTGCCCAAGGCACCGGGTACCTGGGGTTCGCTGGTGGCCTTGCCGTTCATTCCGTTGTGGCAAATGCTACCGGACTGGGGCTACTGGCTGCTGCTGGGCATTACCATGCTGTTTGGCTTCTGGTTGTGCGGCAAAGTCGCCAATGACTTGCGTGTGCATGACCATGAGGGCATTGTTTGGGATGAGATGGTCGGCATGTGGATCACCCTGTGGCTGGTGCCTGAAGGATGGCAGTGGCTGCTGGCGGGGTTCTTGATGTTCCGCTTCTTCGACATCCTCAAGCCGTGGCCGATCCGCTGGATCGACCGTCATGTGCACGGCGGTGTGGGGATCATGCTCGACGATATCCTGGCTGGCGTATTCGCCTGGCTGGGCATGCAGGTTCTGGTGTGGGTGGTGGCCTGACAGGGAGTACGCGAATGGCCATTAGGACGATGCTGCTGGCAATGATGCTGACTCTCGCCACGTGGGCGGGCAACGCGGTGGCCGAACAATTGCCCAGGCAGATCCGGCTGGTGAGCGAGCAGTGGCTAGACTACACCAATGCCGACGGCACCGGGGTGGCATGGGATGTACTGCGCAAGGTGTTCGAGCCCGCCGGCATCAAGGTCCAGGTGCAAAGTGCGCCCTACAGCCGGGCGGTTGGGCTGGTCAAGCGCGGCGCAGCCGACGCCTGGGTCGGCTCCTACAAGCAGGAGAACGACGACAACCTGTACCCGAGCTGGCATTTTGATATGGACCATATCTATGCCCTTGGCTTGACCAGCAAGCCCACGCCGACGCTGGACACCGTCGGCCAGTATCGCCTGGCCTGGGTCCGTGGCTACGACTACGGCAACTACCTGCCAAATGTGCGCAGATTCCGCGAGATCCAGCGGCGCGAAGGCATTTTGCCCATGCTCGAGCACGACCGTGTGGATTTCTACATCGATGCCCTGACCGAAGTGGACTATGTGCTGGAGCAGGCGCCGCAGCCTGAGCGCTTCCGCCGTACCCATGTGGCCGAACTGCCGCTGTACCTGGCCTTTGGCCGCAGCGATGAGGCCAAGGCGCTGATCAGGGTATTCGACAGGCGAATGGCGGAGCTGGTGCGAAGTGGCGAACTCAAGCCCATCTTCGAGCACTGGAAGCAGCCGTATCCATTCACCCCGGACAGCAAGCCGCAATAGCGCGGCTGTCGCCACTGGAGAGCGACCCGCCCGTGAGCATTTCAAGCATCGAACTTTTCGATCTTAAGCCACGATATTCAGCCAGCGCACAGCCGCCAACCTGCTGATACAATCGGCTCACGTGAAATTTCAAACTTATCCAGGAGCACAACGTGCCCGTCGTCTTTGTTGCCGCCTCGAAACTCCCGACTCCTTTTGCAATCTTCACCATGCATGGCTTCCTCGATGAAGCCACTGGCCGAGAGCACGTCGTGCTCAGCCTGGGTGACATTGCCGATGGCGAGCCGGTGCTGGGGCGCTTGCACTCCGAGTGCCTGACCGGTGATGCCCTGTTCAGCCAGCGCTGTGATTGCGGCTCGCAACTGGAGGCCGCACTTCAAGCTATCGCCCGTGAGGGGCGCGGGGTGCTGCTGTACCTGCGCCAGGAAGGCCGTGGCATTGGCCTGCTCAACAAGATCCGCGCCTATGAGCTGCAAGATGGCGGCGCCGATACCGTTGAGGCCAACGAGCGTCTGGGCTTCGCCGCCGACCAGCGCGACTACGGTATCTGTCTGCCGATGCTTGAGCACTTGGGCGTGAAATCGCTGCGTCTGATGACCAACAACCCGCGCAAGGTCAAGGCGTTGACCGACATGAACATCAAGGTCGCCGAGCGCGTGCCGCTGCACACCGGCCACAACCCGCACAACCGTCTTTACCTGGCGACCAAGGCCGATAAACTCGGCCACATGATGGGCAATAAGCACCAGGGTGAGGTGCCTCAGGCGTGACACGTGGCGAGGTGAAGCGGCGTCTGGCGTTGGCCTGGTGGCAATACCTGGCGGTGGGCCTCGTGCCGCTGCCGGTCATGGCCTGGGCCTTCGGCGGCGGCGATGCGTTGATCCCGGTACTGGCGATGCCGCTGTTCATCGCCGGTGCTGCTTCCATGTTCCTGAGCCTACCGCGCTTTGGCGCCTACAAGCGCGCCCTGATCGCCACTTCCAAGGCGCTGGGCACGGCTGAAGAGCCTGCGGCCTGGATCGAGCTGGCCCGTGTGCGACGGTGGGCCATGCTGTACGCCTGTTTTCCTGCCTGGGTCGCGGCGCTGTCGGTACTGGTGGGCCTGGAAGCCGTGCCGCAGGTGCTCCTGGCGCTGTCGACCGTGGTGCTGCTCTACCTCTACCGTATTCCGCGTCAGTTGGGCTGATGCGCATTTTCCTCTGCCTGTTGGCACTGCTGGCGTGCAGTGCCCGGGCGCAGGAACCGCTGCGGGTGATCAGCCTGGCACCCTCGATGACCGACATCATGCTCGAACTGCAGGCCGATGACCTGCTGGTTGGCGTACTGGATGGCGGCGAGCGGCCAGCGGGTCTACGTGCCTTGCCCTCGGTGGGGCGCCACGGGCAACTGGACATGGAGCGTTTGCTCAGCCTCAGGCCCGACCTGGTGCTGGTATGGCCCTCAGGCGTGTCGCCAGCCCAACAAGCCCAGCTCAAGCGATTGGGCATCGAGACCTTCAGTGCCGAACCCCACAGCCTTGACCAGCTTATCGAGCAGATCGAGGCGATAGCCGAACGTATTGGCCGTGGCGAGCAAGGGCTGCGATATGGGGCGCTGCTTCGTGATCGTTTACAGCAGTTGCGCCAGCGCTACCGGCGCGAGCAACCGGTAAGCGTGTTCTACCAGGTGTGGGACACGCCGCTCTATACAGTGGGTGCAACGCAGATCATCAGTGACGCATTGGCCGTATGCGGGGCCCGGAACGTGTTCGACGATATTAACCTGCCTGCTCCGCAGATAAGCGTGGAAGCGGTGCTTCAACGTGATCCTCAGGTGATTCTGGCCGGCGATTGGGCACAATTGGCCCGTTGGAAAGCCTGGCCGCGACTGCGTGCCGTGGCGGGGAAGCGCTTGCTGGTAGTGCCGGACAAGGGCCTGGAGCGGCCCAGCGGGCAGATGATCGACGCCACCAAGCGTCTGTGTGCACTGCTGGAGGCCCGAGCGCCAGATTGAAACCTGGCGCTCGGAGCGACGCGCTTTACAGGCCGAGCTTGTTCATCCGCGCTTTGACCGACGCTGCGATGCCGGCAGCATCCAAGCCGCACTCGGCCAGCATTTGGGCGGGCTTGGCGTGCTCGACATAGAGGTCGGGCAGGCCAAGGTGCAGCAGCGGCTTCACCACGCCCTCGCGAGCGAGGAACTCGCCCACGGCAGCACCGGCCCCGCCCATGATGGCGTTTTCCTCAATGGTCACCAGCAGTTCATGGCTGTCAGCCAGCGTGCGGACCAAGGCTTCGTCCAGGGGTTTGACGAAGCGCATGTCGACCACAGTCGCGTTGATCTGCTCGGCCACTTGCAGGGCTTCGGCCAACTGCACGCCGAATACCAGCAGTGCGACGTTCTCGCCCTGGCGGCGAACCACGCCCTTACCAATTTCCAGGGGCTCGAGATCGCCGCTGATCGGTGCGTTCGGTCCTGTGCCACGCGGGTAGCGCACGGCAGCCGGGCCGTTGTAGTGATGGCCTGTGCTGAGCATCTTGCGCAGCTCGTTCTCGTCGCTTGGGGTCATCACCACGATGCCGGGGATGCAGCGCAGGTACGAAAGGTCGTAGCTGCCTGCGTGGGTGGGGCCGTCTTCGCCGACCAGGCCGGCGCGGTCGATGGCGAACAGTACGTCGAGGTTCTGCACGGCGACATCGTGAATCAACTGGTCGTAGGCGCGCTGCAGGAAGGTCGAGTAGATGGCAACGACCGGTTTGGCGCCTTCGCAGGCCATGCCCGCCGCCAGGGTGACGGCATGCTGCTCGGCGATGGCTACGTCGAAGTAGCGCTCCGGGTAGCGTTCGCTGAAGGCGACCAGGTCCGAGCCTTCCTTCATCGCTGGGGTGATGCCTACCAGGCGATTGTCGGCGGCGGCCATGTCGCACAGCCACTGGCCGAACACCGCGGAGTATTTCGGGCCGCTGGCTTTCTTCGGTGCGGCCGGCTTGTCGGCCGGTTCCAGCTTGGTGATGGCGTGGTAGCCGATCGGGTCGGCTTCGGCAGGGGCGAAGCCTTTGCCTTTCTTGGTCACCACGTGCAGGAACTGTGGACCCTTGAGGTCACGCATGTTGCGCAGGGTGGCGATCATGGTCGGCAGGTCATGGCCGTCGATCGGGCCGATGTAGTTCCAACCCAATTCCTCGAAGAGGGTGCCGGGGGCCAGCATGCCCTTGGCGTATTCCTCGGTGCGGCGGGCGATTTCCCAGGCGCCTGGGAGGCGCGACAGCACCTTCTTGCTGCCTTCGCGCATGCTCGAATAGGTGCGGCTGGAGAGGATCTTGGCCAGGTAGTTGGACAGGCCGCCGACATTGCGCGAGATCGACATGTCGTTGTCGTTGAGGATCACCAGCATGTCGGCGTCGACTTCCTGGGCGTGGTTCAACGCTTCGAAGGCCATGCCGGCAGTCAGTGCGCCGTCGCCGATCACCGCGATCGACTTGCGTGGGTCGTTCTGCAGGCGTGCGGCAATGGCCATGCCCAGGGCGGCGCTGATCGAGGTGCTGGAGTGGCCGACGCCGAAGGTGTCGTATTCGCTCTCGCTGCGGCGCGGGAAGGCGGCGATGCCATCTTTCTGGCGCAGCGTCAGCATGCGGTTGCGACGGCCGGTGAGAATCTTGTGCGGGTAGGCCTGGTGGCCGACGTCCCACACCAGGCGGTCATCCGGGGTATCGAAGACGTAGTGCAGGGCAATCGTCAGTTCGATGACGCCCAGACCGGCGCCAAAATGCCCACCGGTCTGACCAACGGTGTACAGAAGCTCCTGGCGCAACTCGTCGGCCAGGGTCTCCAGGTCGGCTTCGGCCAACCGGCGCAGGCCAGCAGGCGTGTCAGCGCGGTCGAGCAACGGCGTGACCGGGCGTTCGCGGGGGATCTCTTGAAACGTCGTGGGCATCAGGCGAGTCGTTATAGGTGTGAAGACGCGGCAGTTTACCCCATTGTGGGAAAAGCTGCCCATTGGGTCGGGGTCGCTTCGGGCTGCTTTACAGCCCATCGCCGGCAAGCCGGCGCCTACGAATGCTGCGGTGAAACGTGCCGGTGATGGACCGCGAAGCGGCCCCGATCAATGGCGGCGCTCGACGATATAGCGTGCCAGCGCCCGGAGTGGCTCGGCGTTCTCGCCAAAACCATCGAGCGCGGCCAGCGCCTGGTCACGCAGCTCCAGCGCGTAGGCCTTGGCCGCGTCCAGGCCGAGCAAGGCCGGATAGGTCGGTTTGTCACGGGCTATGTCGGCGCCCTGGCGTTTGCCGAGGGTGGCGGTATCGCTTTCCACGTCGAGGATGTCGTCCTGCACCTGGAATGCCAGGCCGATGGCTCGTGCATAGGTTTTCAAGGCATCGAGCTGTGCTTGCTCGGCGCGGGCGCTGGCCAGGGCGCCTAGGTGTACGCTGGCTTCGATCAACGCGCCGGTCTTGTGCCGGTGCATGAATTCGAGCGCCTGTTGGTCAAGCTTCAGGCCCACCGACCCCAGGTCGATGGCCTGGCCGCCGACCATGCCAGCCGGCCCGGCTGCCTTGGCCAGGGTTTGCACCATCGCCAGGCGGATGCTGTCTGGCTGGGGGCTCAGACGCGGGTCGAGCAGAGCGCTGAAGGCCAGGCTCTGCAGGCCGTCGCCCGCAAGGATGGCGCAGGCTTCGTCGAAGGCCTTGTGGGTAGTTGGCTGGCCACGGCGCAGGTCATCGTCGTCCATCGCCGGCAGGTCATCGTGCACCAGCGAATAGGCATGGATCAGTTCCACCGCACAGGCCGCGCCATTGGCTTGTTCGGCCGGGGCACCCAGGGCTTCGCAGGCAGCATAGGCGAGCAGTGGGCGTACCCGCTTGCCGCCGTTCATGACGCTATAGCGCATGGCTGCGTAGAGGCGTTCGAGCTCTTTGGACGGGGCCTCGAACAGGGGTTCGAGCGCGGCGTCGACACGGGCCTGGCTGCTGGCCTGGTAAGCGCTGATCATGCTTCTGGCTCCGCATCGAAGGGCTGGGCGGCCAGCTCGCCGTCCCGCTCCAGGAGGATCTGTACTTTCTGCTCGGCCTGGGCCAGCGCCCCCTGGCAATCACGGGTCAGGGCAATGCCTTGTTCAAAGGCGGCCAGCGACTCTTCCAGCGACAATTCGCCGTTCTCCAGGCGCTCGACCAGCGCTTGCAGGTCTGCGAGGGATTGTTCGAAATCGATGGAGGCTTTTTTGCGGGCCATGGCGACTGTCTCGGTGGTGTTCAGAACGGCGCGACACTAGCAGAGCAGGGCGGGGGGAGCAAACTTGTGTGGCGGGCCAGGTTCTTTGGGGTAGGCATGATTTCTGTGGTGTCTGTGAAATCGAGCGCCGCGTGCGCGGCGCATCGCGAGCAAGGCTCGCCCCTACGGTTGATTCAGCCCAGGGAGGGGGTAACCCAACCGGTAGGAGCGAGCCTAGCTCGCGATCCGCTGCGCCACTGCGCTCAAGGCGAGCGCCTGCAGGCAATCACACCATTTCCGCTTCCCGCACCAGCATCGCCTCGCGGTACCGCGCCAGCTCTTCAATAGTCAGCACGGGTAGATTGTATTGCCGCGCATACACCGCCACCTGTTCGCCCCTGGCCATGCTGCCATCAGGGTTCATCAGCTCGCACAGCACTGCTGCCGGGCGCAACCCGGCCAGACGCGCAAGGTCCACCGAGCCTTCGGTGTGCCCACGGCGGGTCAGCACCCCGCCATTGCGTGCACGCAGCGGGAACACATGGCCGGGGCTGACGATGTGGCGCTGTTCGGCGCTCGAGCGCAAGCACGCTTCGATGGTGGTGATGCGGTCCTGGGCCGAAACCCCGGTGCTCACGCCTTCGGCGGCTTCGATGCTGACGGTGAAACCGGTACCGTGGCGTGCCTGGTTGTTCTGCACCATCGGTGCCAGCTGCAGGGCGTCGACGGTAGTTTCGTCCAGGCACAGGCAGACGATGCCGCTGCAGTCGCGAATCATCATGGCCATGGTCTGTAACGACAGGTTCTCGGCAGCGGCGACGATGTCGGCTTCGTCCTCGCGGTCGTCATCGTCAAGCAGCAAAACGGGGCGACCGGCCTGGAAGGCAGCGATGGCGGCGGATACGTTGGGGAATTGCTGTTGCAGCATAGGGGACATGAAACGCTCCTCGTGAATGATCGATGAACGTCTCGGGGCGAACAAAACGCGTGCACGGGGGCGCCCGAACGGCCCCTGCCTGACGCCTTCTTTCATCCGGACTATGACCGTCGGCTCTGGAGTCGCACCAGATCTGCTGACCCCCGGCATGGCCGGGGCGCTCGCGGGCTCATCTTTCGATTTACCGCCGGTGGGGACTTTCACCCCGCCCTGAAGACCGCCCAAGCATACAGCACCGTGCCACCCCGCTGGCAACCCGGCAGGCTACGACCTTCGGCGGTATCATGCGGCCAGGGTCTTTTGGAAAACGACATCATGGACATTCTCCAAGTCGCTGGCGGCAAGCCGATCAAGGTGTGGACCGACGGCGTGCCGGTTGAAGACGAAGCCCGCCAGCAATTGCTGAACACGGCGAAGATGCCGTTCATTTTCAAGCATCTGGCGGTGATGCCCGATGTGCACCTGGGCAAAGGCTCGACCATTGGCAGTGTGATTCCAACCGTCGGTGCGATCATCCCGGCTGCGGTAGGTGTGGATATCGGCTGCGGCATGATCGCTGCCCGTACCTCGCTGCACGCCCGGGACCTGCCGGACAACCTGCACGGTCTGCGCAGCGCCATCGAGAAAGCGGTGCCCCACGGCAAGACCTTCGGTCGTCGCGACCAAGGCGCCTGGGATGATGTTCCCACTTCTGCGGACCAGCAGTGGCGTGGGTTGGCAGGTCGCTTCAAGGCGATCACCGACAAGTACCCTCGCCTGGAGAAGACCAACAACCGCCATCACCTGGGGACGCTGGGCGGCGGCAATCATTTCATCGAGGTGTGCCTGGACGAGGCCGACCAGGTCTGGTTCATGCTGCACAGCGGTTCACGCGGCGTCGGTAATGCCATCGGCAACCTGTTCATCGAACTGGCCCAGGCCGACATGCGTCAGCACCTGGCCAATCTGCCGGACAAGGACCTGGCCTACTTCGAGGAGGGGAGCCGGCATTTTGCCGATTACGTCGAGGCGGTCGAGTGGGCCCAGGACTACGCCCGGCGCAATCGCGAATTGATGATGCACGCAGTGGTCGCCGCCGCACGGCAGGTATTGGGGCGGCCCTTCGAGGCCCGCCTGGAAGCCGTCAACTGTCACCACAACTATGTGCAGCGCGAACACCATTTCGGCCGCGAGGTGCTGGTGACGCGCAAGGGGGCGGTTTCGGCGCAGAAGGGGCAGTTGGGCATCATCCCCGGCTCGATGGGCGCCAAGAGTTTCATCGTACGTGGCCTGGGCAATGAGGAGTCGTTCTGTTCCTGTAGCCACGGTGCTGGGCGGGTCATGAGCCGCACCCAGGCCAAGCGTCGTTTCAGCGTCGAAGACCAGCGGCGAGCGACCGCGCACGTGGAGTGCCGCAAGGACAAGGAGGTGATCGATGAGATCCCCATGGCCTACAAGGACATCGACGCGGTGATGCTGGCCCAGCGGGAGCTGGTGGAGGTGGTGCACACTTTGCGTCAGGTGGTGTGCGTGAAAGGGTGACGACACCGGCCCCAAACGCAGCTTCAGGCCACGCTGCGGACCGACGCGGCGTCTAGGGGCGATGCCCGGGCGTCGCTTCTTCCTCAGCCTTGCTCGCGCATGATCTGGGCGATGATTGGCACCGGGGTCATCAAGTGCGCATGCATCATCGTGCTGGCACGGGCGGCATCACGGGCGAGAATCGCCTCGACCAGTGCCGCGTGCTCCTGGCGCTTGGTTTCCAGAGCCTCCTCGGAAAACACCGTATGGGTCAGCCACAGATGACGGTAACGTTCGGCCTGGTCGAACAGGTAGGTGCGCGCCTGCAGCAGGTGCTTCGAGCCACAGCCTGACGCGATGGCGGTATGGAACGCCTTGTGGCGCTGGTCCCAGACGTCCAGACGCTGTTCACGGGTCTTCACTTCCATGACCTTGGCCAGGGTATGCGACTGCGCCAGCACCGAAGCCTCCCAGGCGTCATCGCCACGCTCGATGGCCAGCCCAACGATCATGGCTTCGAGGTTGGCGCGGGCATCGTAGATATCTTCCATCTCGTCCAGCGACATCGGCGCCACCCGGTAGCCCTTCTGGCTGATGGCAACCACCAGCTTTTCCGCCACCAATTGCGACAGGGCCTCGCGCAGTGGGCCGACGCCCAGGTCGTAGCGCTCCTTGAGCGTGCTCATCAGCAGCTTTTCGCCCGGTTTGAACAGGCCGCGGATGATGTCTTGCTTGAGCCACTCATACCCACTGAAGGCCGAGTTCTGCCGTGGGGCGTGTGCTTCCAAGGTGCTGTCCTCAAAACGTTTTGCAAATCATACCGAAACGTCTTTTCAGATAGAAACAATGGACAAACGAGCGTTTTGTTATCGTTTTATAAAAATGTAGACATTTTGCTTTTGTGGCGATATTTTTGCCGTGCCCACCTGATCCGGGCACTGTCTTCGAACCTCTCTGCCAGGAAACCGCCATGAACGCCTTCACCAAGATCGAGGAACCCGTGCTGCCGATGCCTCTGGAAACCCGGGGCTTCTCCGTCAAACCGTCCGAACAGTCGCCACGCCTGCTGGAAGTGGTGTTTGCCCGCGAAACGGTGGAAGCGTTCGTCAAGGCCGTGGCCGAATGGCCCGTGCAGGCGCTGGAGTACAAGTCCTTCCTGCGTTTTCGCGTTGGCCAGATTCTCGATGAGCTGTGCGAAGGCACCCTGCGCCCGGTCTTGCTGAACGGCCTGCTCGACCGTGCCACCGGTGGCATGCTGATCACACCGCAGGGGCTGGACGATGTGAGCCAGGCCGAGGACATGGTCAAGTTCACCACCGCCTGCGCGCACCTGGTGGGTCGTTCCAACTACGACGCCATGAGCGGTCAGTTCTATGCCCGCTTCGTGGTGGTCAACACGGACAACTCCGACAGCTACCTGCGCCAGCCGCACCGGGTGATGGAATTGCACAACGACGGCACCTTCGTGAACCAGATCACCGATTACGTGCTGATGCTCAAGATCGATGAAAAGAACATGGAAGGCGGCAACTCGCTGCTGCTGCACCTGGATGATTGGGAGCAGTGCGAGTCGTTCTTCCGTCACCCTATGGCTCGCCGCGAAATGCGCTGGACCGCGCCGCCCAGCAAGAAGGTCAGCGAGGACGTGTTCCACGCCGTGTTCGACACCGACGCCGTGGGCCGCCCGACCATGCGCTACATCGACCAGTTCGTGCAGCCCGAAAACTTCGAGGAAGGCATCTGGCTGAATGCGCTTTCCGAGTCGCTGGAAGGCAGCGAGCGCAAGCTGTCGGTGCCAGTGCCGGTCGGCAGCTTCCTGCTGATCAACAACCTGTTCTGGCTGCACGGCCGCGACCGCTTCACGCCGCATGACGGCCTGCGCCGTGAGCTGATGCGCCAGCGAGGCTACATCAGCTACGAAAAGCCGCTGTACCAGCGCGGCCAGTAACCCTTCCAACGCTGCAGGGCTGCCCAGGGGGCGGCCCTTCGTCGTGCCCGAAACAAAACCACCGGCTGGCGCCGCGCGCCACCGGTAAAGAGGTAATGGCTGTGTACGATTTCATCATCATCGGCGGCGGTATCGTGGGCATGTCCACAGCCATGCAGCTGATTCAGCTCTACCCGGACGCCAAGATGCTCCTGCTGGAGAAAGAGTCCGGGCCTGCCCGTCACCAGACTGGCCATAACAGTGGCGTGATCCATGCCGGTGTGTACTACACCCCCGGCAGCCTCAAGGCACGTTTCTGCCTGGAGGGCAACAAAGCCACCAAGGCCTTCTGCGACAAGCACGCCATCCGCTACGACGAGTGCGGCAAGTTGCTGGTGGCCACCAATGCCCTGGAAATGGAGCGCATGAAGGCATTGTGGGAGCGTACCGCTGCCAATGGCCTGGAACGCTCGTGGCTGTCGGCGGCCGAACTGCGTGAACGTGAACCGAATATCGTCGGCATCGGCGGTATCTTCGTGCCCTCCAGCGGCATCGTCAGCTATGCCGAAGTCACTGCCGCGATGGCCCGCGAGTTCCAGGCGGCAGGCGGCGAGATCCGCTACAGCGCGCAGGTACAGGGCCTCCAGGAACATGCCGACCAGGTCGTGGTGCGTGCGGGGGCCGACGAGTTCCGTGGGCGCTTCCTCATTACCTGTTCCGGGCTGATGGCCGACCGTGTGGTGCGCATGCTGGGCATCGAACCCAGCTTCATCATCTGCCCGTTCCGTGGCGAGTACTACCTGCTGCCCAAGCAGCACAACCAGATCGTCAACCACCTGATCTACCCGATCCCGGACCCGTCGATGCCATTTCTCGGCGTCCATCTGACCCGGATGATCGACGGCACCGTCACCGTCGGCCCCAACGCGGTGCTGGCCACCAAGCGCGAGGGCTATCGCAAGTCCGATATCTCGCTGCCCGACCTGTTCGAGACGCTCACCACGCCAGGCATTCTCAAGGTGCTGGCGAAGAACCTGCGTCCGGGGCTGATCGAGCTGAAGAACTCGCTGTTCAAGGGCGGCTACCTCAAGCAGGTGCAGAAGTACTGCCCAAGCATCACCAAGGCCGACCTGACCGACTATCCGGCGGGTGTCCGCGCCCAGGCGGTATCCCGCGACGGCAAGCTCATCGATGACTTCCTGTTCGTCAACACCCGACGCAGCGTGAACGTGTGCAACGCCCCGTCGCCAGCGGCCACGTCGGCGATCCCGATTGGCGCGCACATCGTCGACAAGGTACGCGAACAGCTCGCCGCCACCGGCACCCGGCTGACGGCCCGTATCCCCGATAACCCGCAGCGGGCCGCCGGCTGAAGTGCCGCCACCGCCATCCCAGCAGAGGAAGACTAGCGTGCAATTGCAAGACTCCAGCCTGTTCCGCCAGCAGGCCTACATCGATGGCGCCTGGGTCGATGCCGACAGCGGCCAGACCCTCAGGGTGAACAACCCGGCCACCGGCGAACTGATCGGCCATGTGCCGAAGATGGGCGCTGCCGAGACCCGCCGCGCCATCGAAGCCGCCGAACGGGCCTTGCCGGCCTGGCGCGCCCTGACTGCCAAGGACCGCGCCAATCGCCTGCGCCGCTGGTTCGAACTGATGATGCAGAACCAGGAAGACCTGGCGCGCCTGATGACCCTCGAGCAGGGCAAGCCGCTGGTCGAGTCCCGAGGCGAAATCGCCTATGCCGCTTCGTTCCTGGAGTGGTTCGGCGAAGAAGCCAAGCGTGTCTATGGCGACATGATCCCCGGCCACCAGCCAGACAAGCGCCTGATGGTGATCAAGCAGCCGATTGGCGTCACCGCGGCGATCACCCCGTGGAACTTCCCCTCGGCGATGATCACCCGCAAGGCCGGGCCGGCGTTGGCCGCCGGCTGCACCATGGTGCTCAAGCCTGCTTCGCAGACGCCGTACTCGGCCCTGGCCCTGGCTGAGTTGGCCGAGCGTGCCGGCATTCCCAAGGGGGTACTCAGCGTGGTCACCGGCAGTGCCGGTGAAGTGGGCGGCGAACTCACTCACAACCCGATCGTACGCAAGCTGACCTTCACCGGCTCTACCGAAATCGGTCGCCAACTGATGGCCGAATGCGCCAAGGACATCAAGAAAGTGTCCCTGGAACTGGGCGGCAATGCCCCGTTCATCGTGTTCGACGATGCCGATCTGGATGCAGCCGTCGAAGGTGCCCTGGTTTCCAAGTACCGCAACAACGGCCAGACCTGCGTTTGCGCCAACCGCCTGTATGTGCAGGACGGCGTCTACGACGCCTTCGTCGACAAGCTCAAGGCGGCAGTCGCGCGCCTGAACATCGGCAACGGCCTGGAAGCCGGCATCACCACCGGCCCGCTGATCGACGCCAAGGCCGTGGCCAAGGTCCAGGAGCACATCGAGGATGCCGTTGCCAAGGGCGCCCGTGTGGTGGCGGGTGGCAAACCGCATTCGCTGGGCGGCACCTTCTTCGAGCCGACCATTCTGGTCGACGTGCCCCAGCATGCTGCCGTGGCCAAGGAAGAGACCTTCGGCCCGCTGGCGCCGCTGTTCCGCTTCAAGGACGAAGACGAAGTCATCGCCATGTCCAACGACACAGAATACGGCCTGGCGGCCTATTTCTATGCCCGCGACCTGAGCCGGGTGTTCCGTGTGGGCGAGGCGCTGGAGTACGGCATCGTCGGTATCAACACCGGGATCATCTCCAACGAAGTCGCGCCATTCGGCGGTGTTAAAGCCTCTGGCCTGGGCCGCGAAGGGTCCAAGTACGGCATCGATGACTACCTGGAAATCAAATACCTGTGCATCGGCGTGTAACCACGACCGTCGTTGATCGAGTCTTGAACGGAGCGAACATGAACACCAACCAGAGCCTGCAACAACGCCGCCTGGCCGCCATTCCACGTGGCGTCGGGCAAATCCACCAGATCTACGCCGAGCGTGCCGAGAACGCCACCGTGTGGGACGTCGAGGGCCGAGAGTACCTGGACTTCGCCGGCGGTATCGCGGTGCTCAATACCGGCCACCTGCACCCGAAAGTCATGGCAGCCGTCCAGGCGCAGCTGGCCAAGCTGACCCACACCTGCTTCCACGTCTTTGGCTACGAGCCCTACGTGGCCCTGGCCGAGAAGATCAACCAGCGCGTGCCGGGCGACTTCGAGAAAAAGACCTTGCTGGTGACCACCGGCGCCGAAGCGGTGGAGAACGCCATCAAGATCGCCCGTGCCGCCACTGGGCGCCAGGGTGTGATCGCCTTCACCGGCGCCTACCATGGGCGTACGCACTACACCCTGAGCCTGACCGGCAAGGTCGTGCCTTACTCTGCGGGCATGGGCCTGATGCCAGGTGGCATTTACCGTGCCCAGTACCCGAACGCGGTGCATGGCGTGAGCAGCGATGACGCCATCGCCAGCGTCGAACGCATCTTCAAGAACGACGCCGCGCCGACTGACATCGCCGCGATCATTCTCGAACCGGTCCAGGGCGAAGGTGGTTTCAACGTCGCGCCGAAAGACTTCCTGGCCCGTCTGCGCGCCCTGTGCGACGAGCACGGCATCGTGCTGATCGCCGACGAAGTGCAGACCGGTGCTGGTCGTACCGGTACCTTCTTCGCCATGGAGCAACTGGGCGTCGCCGCCGACCTGACCACCTTCGCCAAGTCCATCGCCGGTGGTTTCCCGCTGGCTGGTGTGTGCGGCCGTGCCGAGATCATGGATGCGGTGGCTCCCGGTGGCCTGGGCGGGACCTACGCCGGTAGCCCAGTCTCCTGCGCCGCTGCCCTGGCCGTGCTGGAAGCCTTCGACGACGAGAAACTGCTGGAGCGGGCCCAGGCGGTCGGTGAAATCCTCACCAGCGGCCTGCGCGCCATCGGCGAGCGTCACAACAGCCTGGTGGATGTGCGCAACCTGGGTGCCATGGTCGCCGTAGAGTTGTTCGAGGGCGGTGACCTGAGCAAGCCTGCGGCCGATCTGACCGCCAAGGTGGTGGCCAAGGCCCGTGACAAAGGGCTGATCCTGCTGTCGTGCGGCACCTATTACAACGTCTTGCGCATTTTGGTTCCGCTGACCGTCAGCGACGCGGACTTGCAGCGCGGTCTGGCCTTGATCGGCGAGTGCTTCGACGAGCTCGCCTGACACTCATGCCTGACGGTCGCTCGACGGCCGTCGGCGCTTTCTTGAGTCAGCGTCACCCTGGTCTGTGCTCACCCGCATCTGTCCGACTCACCCTCTCGGACAGGGCGGGCTTTTTCGTCCGATGCTGGTGAGCGCGGACACCGAAAATGCCCTCAGAGGCAGTACAAGAACAAAGGTAATGCCATGCAGAACGATAAGAACAATCTCAGTCACGGGCTCAAGTCCCGTCATGTGACCATGCTTTCCATTGCCGGTGTCATTGGCGCCGGCTTGTTCGTAGGTTCAGGACGGGCCATTGCAGAGGCCGGCCCGGCCACCATCCTTGCTTACATCTTCGCCGGCGTGCTGGTCGTGCTGGTGATGCGCATGCTGGCGGAAATGGCCGTCGCGTCGCCAGACACCGGTTCGTTCTCCACCTATGCCGACCAGGCCATCGGCAAGTGGGCGGGCTATACCATCGGCTGGCTCTACTGGTGGTTCTGGGTGCTGATCATTCCCATCGAAGCCAATATCGCCGCAACCATCATCAACACGTATGTGCCGCAGATGGAAATCTGGGTGCTGTCGTTGGTCATCACCTTGCTGCTGACCGCCACCAACCTGTTCAGCGTCAAGCACTACGGCGAGTTCGAGTTCTGGTTGGCGTTGGTGAAGGTGGCCGCTATCGTCGGCTTCATCATCCTCGGTGCCTGCGCCATCCTTGGCCTGTTCCCCAGCACCGGCGTGAGCGGGGTTTCACGCTTGTGGGATAACGGCGGCTTCATGCCCAACGGCTTTGGTGCAGTGCTCAGCGCGATGCTGATCACTATGTTCTCGTTCCTCGGTGCCGAGGTGGTGACCATTGCCGCGGCGGAGTCCGATGCCGCTGGCAAGCAGATCTCCAAGGCCACCAACTCGGTGATCTGGCGGATCACGTTGTTCTACATCCTGTCGATCTTCATCGTCGTGGCGCTGGTGCCGTGGAACGATCCAAGGCTGGCGAGCGAAGGGTCCTATGTGGCGGTGCTGAATATTCTCAACGTGCCCCATGCCAAGGCCATCATCGACTTCGTGGTGCTGACCTCGGTGACCAGTTGCCTGAACTCCTCGCTGTACACCGCTTCGCGCATGCTCTATTCGCTGAGCCGCCGGGGCGATGCGCCCGCTTGTGCCCAGGTGACCGCCCGCAGCGGTACGCCGATCTATGCCGTAATGCTGTCTACCGGTGCCGCGTTCCTGACGGTGATCGCCAACTACCTGGTGCCCTCGAAGGTGTTCGGTTTCCTCATGGCCAGCTCGGGTGCGATTGCTCTGCTGGTCTATCTGGTGATTGCCATTTCCCAGCTGCGCCTGCGTAAACGCCTGATCGCCGAAGGTAAGACCCTGAGCTACAGGATGTGGCTGTTCCCTTGGCTGACATGGGGTGTGATCTTGTTCATCAGCGCCGTGCTGGTGCTGATGTTGCTGCGCCCCGACCACCGGCTCGAAGTGGTATCGACCATGGCGCTGGCGATACTGGTGGTGTGCTCGGGCCTGCTGGTGACACGACGTCGCCGGCGTGTGGAGCAGGGCGGCGCCAACCCGCTGACGAGCTCCGGAAGCGGGGTCGCTGGTTGATGGAGCTCCCCCTCGAGGTGCGCGCGTCGAGGGGGATATTCACGGTAAACTTTCTCAGCCCCTGGGCATGCCATGGCGATGCCGATGACTTTCAGTGCTCATGGGTGTGCTCCTTTCCATCGCGGTGAAAATGCGACTTCGGAGCCGGCTTCGAGTGTTGGGCGCTGTCGGCCTCGCCATGCCCGTGATGGCCAGGCGCGGTGGGTGCGCTTGGCGAAGCCGGATGATGCGCCTTGGATTGCCCCTTGTCATGGTGGCCACTTCCCGAGGCTGCCTCTTCGTAGCGACCTGGCACGTTGTCGCCGTGTTGGCCTTCATGATTGTGCATTTCGCTTTCGCCACCCCCGTGCTGGTGGCCGCCGCTGATCGCGACCATCGCGTTGTACTGCTGGGCGTTCATTCGGGGTAGCTGATCGAGGAAGGCGACAATTCCCCAGATGTACGGGTCACCCATGCTCTTGCCCCAAGCTGGCATGCCTGTGGCCTTGATGCCGTGTTTGATGGTCCAGAACGCGACAGCGGGATCACCGCTGACCCCAAGTTTGGTCAGGTCGGGAGGAGAGGGGTACAGCGCCTGGCTGAGCTCTGTCTTCTCAACGCCGGGGGCAAGATGGCAACCGATGCACATGGCGTTGTAGTTACCAGCGCCCATGCGAATCAGGTTTTCGTCCTTGAGGTCTGGTACCTCGATATCCCTGGCGCGCACCTCGATGGAACGATCCCGAACCATGGCCAGAAAGGCATGTACTGCCGGGAAGTGAGGATCATCGGCCGCGACGTTCACCACGCCAAAGTACGCGGCTGCCAGAACGCTCGCGCTGGTGACGGCGCCTGCTGCAACCAGCGTTGTTATCGTTCTTTTCATGTCTGGCTCTCAAAACCACATGCGGATGCCGGCGACGAAACGTGCTTCATCCACATCCCCACCTTCATCACGGATGAAGTCGGCGGTTTTGCCATAGGAGCGGTTCCAGGTGACGCCTATGTAAGGTGCGAACTGGCGAACGATTTCATACCGCAGCCGCACGCCGACTTCGGTATTGGCAAGACCGGAACCCACACCACGCTCAGGATCGTTCTTGCCGTAGAAATTGACTTCAGCGGTTGGCTGCAGGATCAGGCGATTGGTCAGGAGTATGTCGTAGTCGCCTTCCAGGCGGGCGGCGGTCTGGCCGTTTTCGCCGAGGAATGCAGTGGCTTCGGCTTCGAAACCGTACAGTGCCATGCCCTGGATGCCGAACGCAGCCCAGGTCTGAGGAGATTGCGGCTTGAAGTCCTGGCGAACCCCGGCAACCACATCCCACCAAGGGCTGACCGAGCGGCCGTAGAGCAGCTGTAGTTCGGCATCTTCGGTGACACCGTTGGTCCGTTCACCCTCGGAGCGTATCCAGAGCCGGTTGATATCACCGCCTATCCATCCAGTAGCATCCCAGGCCAGCGCGCTGCCTTCGTCAGCATCCTGGTACTCGAGTTGGTCCAGCAAGAAGAAGCTGTTGATTGCGCTGTCGTGCATCCGATGTCCGCCCAACGGCGGGAACGCCGCCTGGCGGTCTGCATCCGTGAGTACGGGAATCGGGGTACGGCTGGTAGTGGCAGGCGCCGCGGAACCGTGGTTCATCGTTGAGTGATCCATGGCGCCATGGTCCATCCCCTGCATGCTCGTATGATCCATCTTGCTGTGATCGGCGGGCGCGGTTTTTTTCCGAGGCTCGCTTGCGCCCATCTGGCTGTGGTCCATGCCTGGCATCGAGTCGTGCCCCATGGACGAATGATCCATCGCCGAGTGGTCCACCTCTTCAGCGGCGAAGCTGGGCGCAACGCCCAGCACGCCAAGCGAAACGGTCAGGGCCAGCAGCGAGGGTCGCGCCAGGCTACTGGTCATCTTTCCCTGCCTTAGCGTCGTCGCTGCCATGCGATTGCATCATTTTGCTGTGATCCATGCCCTGCATCGAGCCATGATCCATGCCTTTCATCGCATCGTGATCCATGCCCTGCATCGAGCCATGATCCATACCTTTCATGGCGCCGTGATCCATGCCTTGAGCGCCCTTGGCCTTCGCGTAATCGGCAGACGTCTGGGTATGTTGTTCATGGGTGTCGCTCGACCACGACGATGGGGCATAAACGGTGAACAGGCCCGCCATCGCAGCGCAAAGGACAAAGGTGTTTCGTTTCAGGGGTTTGCTCATTTCGGATCTCCAGTTCATTCGTCCACGCGGACTTCTCGGAACATGCCCATTTCCATGTGGAACAGCAGGTGACAGTGATAGGCCCAGCGTCCCAGGGCATCTGCGGTCACGCGATAACTCCGTTTCGAGCCGGGGGGCATGTCAATCGTGTGTTTTCGAACCATAAAGTTGCCGTGCTCATCCTCCAGGTCGCTCCACATGCCATGAAGGTGGATGGGGTGGGTCATCATGGTGTCGTTGACCAGGGTGATGCGAAGGCGCTCGCCGTACTTCAGGCGCAGGGGGGCGGCATCGGAGAACTTGATGCCGTCGAAGGACCAGGCGAACTTCTCCATGTGGCCGGTCAGATGCAGTTCGATGGTTCGGCCAGGTTCCCGACCGTCCGGATCGATGAAGGTGCTTCGCAGATCCGAGTAGGTCAGAACCCGACGGCCGTTGTCGCGCAGCCCAACCCCCGGGTCGCTCAGCTTTGCGGTTGGAGTCATCGTCTGCATGTCGACCAACGGGTTGTTGGTCTCTGAGGCGGGATGGCTTTGCATGGCCCCACCGGTATCTGCCATGTTGCCGTGATCCATACCGGCCATGTCGCCGTGGTCCATGCCGGCCATGCTGCCGTGATTCATCCCCGCCATGCTGCCGTGGTCCATGCCCATGTCACCCATGGAGATGACGGGGCGAGGGTCGACGGCTGGAACCGGTGCTTGCAAGCCTTCGCGGATAGCCAAGGTGCCCCTGGAGTACCCCGAGCGATCCATGGATTGAGCGAAAATGGTGTATGCCTGTTCATCCTGTGGCTCAACGATGACATCGTAGGTTTCAGCAACGGCGATACGGAACTCGTCGACCGAAACGGGATTGACATGTTGCCCATCCGCCGCGACCACGGTCATCTTCAGGCCAGGAATGCGCACATCGAAGTACGTCATGGCCGAGCCGTTGATGAAGCGCAGCCGGATTTTCTCACCGGGCTTGAAAACGCCGGTCCAGTTTCCGTCTGGCGCCTGGCCATTCATGAGGTAGGTGTAGGTGTACCCGCTGACGTCGGCAAGATCGGTGGGGCTCATCTTCATCTCGGCCCACATCTTGCGGTCAGCGACCGCGGCGGACCAGCCCATCTCGCCGACGTCGTTGACGAAATCACCCACCGTTCGCTTGTGGAAGTTGTAGTAGTCAGACTGCTTCTTGAGCTTGGAGAGCACCCGGGCAGGGTCTTCGTCCGTCCAGTCGCTGAGCATCACCACATAGTCCCGGTCATAACTGAACGGCTCGGGCTCTTTCGCATCGATGACCAGTGCGCCATACACCCCGACCTGCTCCTGGAAGCCAGAATGGCTGTGGTACCAGTAGGTGCCGTTCTGATGGACCTTGAACCTGTACTCGTACATGCCATCAGGGGCGATGCCATGGAAACTCAGGCCTGGGACACCGTCCATGTTCGCCGGCAGGATGATGCCGTGCCAGTGGATGGACGTGTCCTGCTTCAAACGGTTGCGCACCCGAAGCGTGACGGTATCGCCTTCGCGCCAACGGAGCGTGGGGCCTGGCAGAGAACCGTTGATTGCCATGGCGGTGCGCGGGGCGCCGGTGATATTGACCGGCAGCTCACCGATGTAAAGGTCAAATTCTGTGCCTGTCAGCACATTGGGCTGGCCAGGGCTGGTCACCGCCCACACCGGCGCGCGCCACATGCCCAACCCGCCCAGTAGTCCGGTAGCAGCCAGGCCTTTGACGAAGGATCGTCGTGTGGTTTTGCTTTGCATGCCGTTGCGTCCAGTCAGAGAAATAGCTGATATCCAGGCCGCCGAATGTCGCAGCCCTCGGTTTCAGTTCGGTCCTCGCAAGCTTCGCAGGTTTTCGACGAAGCACCCGATTTGCCGGAGGAGGTCACTTGAAACTGCCATAGTTCGGGTTCGAGGGTGATTACATTTCTGTAAGCTTGCTTCAGCAGTGCTTGTGCCCTGTGTGCTGGTCTTGCTGAGCGGCGACGGGTGTCTGGTCATTGTTCTCCTGGGTAAGCTGATAAGCCTGCTGGGAGGATTGCCGAGCGGCTTCCATCCTCATGAAGGTGCGGTCCCCACCGCCTTCTGCATGGGCCAGGTTTGCCATGCCGAAGGTTGCTGCCATCACAACTGCCTTGACGCTGTTCATGGGTGTTCCCTCTGGTTTTTCGTTGGCGCCGATCGGCGCTCTGTCCAGAGGCAATTTAGGGACCTGAGCCTGTCAGGAAACTGAGTGGCGCATGACGTTTGCGTCAGCTTTTGCAGGGTGGCTTGGCTGCCAGTTTGAAGCGCACGCAGCGGTGGTTCGGAAAGGCCATCATCCGGCACTTCCTGACAGTACCCCACCAAGCAGTAGCTGGGTCGCCTACCTCGTGTTTGCCTACAGCCAGTCCATGGCAACCCGAGCTTAAGTTTGTGGCCGGCGTGCTGCACTTTGCGATGTTTTTTACAGCTTCGGCGCACTCTCCTGACTTTTTAGTCAACTGCGCAAGAAGTTGCGCACTCAAATGTGGATAAGCCTGTGCATACATTCCTGTAGGCCTTGAGAAATATGGCGTACAGGCAACTGCGCAACTTTTTGCACACCACTGCGCAAGAAGTTGCGCACTTTTCCCGTGGTTTTTTCCGAAAAAGCTCCCCGATTTTCAGCGTGGATCGCTGCAGGCCTTGATCTATAAGGCTTTTCCTCAAGTTGGCACGACTTTTGTCATATCAAGACCCGATTGACCGGCAATTAGCTGCCGAAAAAGGCACTTATCCACAGCAAGGAGAGCAGCACCATGGCAACACCCGCGTACATGTCCGTCACCGGCGAAAAACAAGGCCTGATCACCGCTGGCGCGTTCACCGCCGATTCGGTGGGCAACACCTACCAGGAAGGCCACGAAGACCAGGTGATGGTCCAGGGCTTCGACCACCAGGTGATCATCCCCCGTGATCCGCAGTCCGGCCAACCGACCGGCCAGCGCGTGCACAAACCGGTGAAGATCACCAAGGTCTTCGACAAGGCCTCGCCACTGCTGCTGGCGGCCCTGACCTCCGGCGAGCGCATGACCAAGGTCGAGATCAAGTGGTACCGCACCTCGGCCGCCGGCACCCAGGAGCACTACTACACCACCGTCCTGGAAGACGCGATCATCGTCGACATGAAGGACTACATGCACAACTGCCAGGACCCGGCCAACGCCCACTTCACCCACCTGGAAGACGTGTACTTCACCTACCGCAAGATCACCTGGACCCACGAGGTCTCCGGGACTTCCGGTTCCGACGACTGGCGCGTTCCGGTCGCAGGCTAAACCTGGATCACACCGCTGCCTGCCGCGTTCGCGCGGCGGGCTGCGGTCGTTTTCACTACGTTTTCCTAAAGGAGGACAGGGATGTTTGCCGCCGCGAACCAGACCCATTTCAGCTTGCACATCGACGGCCTGGAGCACGATTTCCAGGTCCTCGCCTTCAACGGCACGGAAGCCATCAGCCACGCCTATGCCATTGACCTCGAGCTGGTCAGCGAACGCCCTTCGCTGGACCTGGAACGCCTGCTGCACAAACCCGCCTTCCTCCAGCTCGACGATGCCGGCCGTGGCCTGCACGGCCTGATCTATCGCGCCGCCCAGGGCGAGTCGGGCAAGCGCCTGACCCGCTACCAGGTCACCCTGCGCCCGCAGCTGGCGTACCTGGACCACCGCATCAACCAGCGCATGTTCCAGCACAAGACCGTGCCGCAGATCATCGCCCTGGTCCTGGAGGAGCATGGCATCCTCGCCAATGCCTACCAGTTCCAGTTGGGCGCGCAGTACCCGCAACGCGAATACTGCGTGCAGTACGACGAGTCCAACCTGCACTTCATCCAGCGCTTGTGCGAAGAAGAAGGCATCCACTATCACTTTCGTCACCGCGCCGACGGCCACCTGCTGGTGTTCGGCGACGACCAGACGGTGTTTCCCAAACTGGCCCCGGTCAGCTTCCAGCACGACGCCGGGCTGGTCGCCGACACGCCGATGATCAAGGGCTTCGCCCTGCGCCTGGAAACCCGCACCAGCAGCGTCACGCGCCGCGACTACGACTTCAAGAAGCCGCTGATCCAGCTCGAAGGCGAGGCCGTCAGCCACGCCGAGCCGGACCTTGAAGACTACGACTACCCCGGCCGCTTCCTCGACCGCGCCCGTGGCAAGCACCTGGCCACCCGCGCCCTGGAGCGCCACCGCAGCGACTTCCGCCAGGCCGAGGGCCGCAGTGACCAACCGCTGCTGGCCAGCGGGCACTTCCTGGCCCTGGCCAGCCACCCCAACGCGGCCTGGAACGACCTCTGGCTGCTGCTCGCCGTGCACCACCAAGGCCGCCAGCCGCAGGTGCTGGAAGAAGTCATCACCAGCGACATCGACGCGAAGTACGACGGTTTCCAGCAGGGTTACCGCAACACCTTCACCGCCACGCCGTGGGACGCCCCGTACCGCCCGCCGCTGCGCCACCCCAAGCCCCGGGTGCTGGGCGACCAGCGCGCCGTGGTCAGCGGCCCGGCCGGCGAAGAGATCTACTGCGACGAATACGGCCGCATCAAGGTGCAGTTCTTCTGGGACCGCGAAGGCCAGGCCGACGACAAGTCCAGCGTGTGGCTGCGCGTCGCCTCCGGCTGGGCCGGCCAGGGCATCGCCGGCCTGCAGTTGCCCCGCGTGGGCATGGAAGTGCTGGTCAGCTTCCTTGAAGGCGACCCCGACCAGCCGCTGGTGACCGGCTGCCTGTACCACGGCGTGAACATGCCGCACTACAAGCTGCCCGACCTCAAGACCCTGGCCACGATCAAGAGCAAGGAATACAAGGGCAGCCGCGGCAACGAACTGCGCATCGACGACACCACCGGTGAAATCAGCATCGCCCTGCGCAGCGACCACGGCGCCAGTGCGCTGAACCTCGGCTACCTGACCCACCCCCGGCCGAGCGGCGGCGCCCCGCGCGGTGAAGGCTTCGAGTTGCGCACCGACCGCCACGGCGCCGTGCGCGCCGCTGGTGGCCTGCTGATCACCACCGAGCCCCGGCCGAACGAAGCCAGGCACCACAAGGACCTGCCCGAGACGGCCGAGCGCCTGGCCACCGCCAGCGAGCAGCAGGACAGCCTGGCTGAACTGGCCAAGCAGATGCAGGCACAGGAGCCAGGCGATCAGGACGAGGTGGCCAAGCGACTGCACGAGCAGCATCAGGGCATTCTCGGCAGCGGCCCGGCCAACCAGAGCGCCAATGAGTTTCCCGAACTCACCCAGCCGCACCTGGTGCTCGCCAGCCCTGCCGGCATCGCCCTGACCACGCCAGGGCCGACGCACGTGTCGACCGGTGAGCACCTGGCCCTGAGCAGTACCGGGCACACCAGCCTGTCGATCGGCAAACGCCTGCTGGCCAGTGCCAGCCAGGGCATGCGCCTGTTCGTGCAGAGCCTGGGCTGGAGACTGGTGGCGGCTGCGGGCGACATCGATATCCGCGCGCTGAAAGACAACATCAACCTGCTGGCCAAGCTCGACATCACCGCCAATGCCGACCGCATCGTGCTAACCGCCAAGACCGAATTGGTCGTGCAAGGCGGCGGCAGCGCCACCACGTACAACGCGGCGGGTATCACCCATGTCACCAGTGGCAACTACACCGCCCACGCGGCGCAGTTCGCCCACATCGGCGCCGCGAGCAAGGCGGGTACGTTCCCCGAACCGCCGAAGCCGGGCAAGGGCAACCTCGAACTGCTCTACCAGTACGTCAACAGCGCGGGTGTGAAGACCGGCGACTACGGGGTGATCGACGCGTTGGGCGCCTCGATCAAGGGCAGCCTCGACGGCAAGGGCTTCAATCAGGCATCCGGCGCTGCCGCTGGCCCGCTGTGGGTCGACTTCGGCCTAGACCCGGCCGACACCTGGTCCGATGCCAGCTTCTTCGGCGCGAACGCCTGGCCGGTGAAAGGCCAGTTCGACGACATCGCCCCCGGCCAGCAGGCCGTGGTCGGCGAAGTCGCGAGTGGCACCAAGGGCGCGGACGGGCTGCTGGGCCAGGGCTTGGCGCTGGCCCAGCAAGGCATGGACAAAGGCAAGGCATTGGTACAGGACGCGATGGCACAAGGAAAAACCGTGGCCCAGGGCATGCTGGGTTCGAGCGGCGGCGGCCTGCTGGAGCAGGGCAAGTCCCTGGCCAGCACCGGCATGAAACTGGCCCAGAGTGGCCAGGCCGCGTTGCAACAGGTGCAACAGGTCAAGGCCGTCGTCGGCGGCGACACCAGCGCCATGACCCAGCTCGCCAGCACGGTGGTGCCCGGCGCCGCCTCGGCCCTCAAGGCCGCCGACACTCTCAAGCAACTGCCCACGCTGCCGACGCTGAGCCCTCCCGCCAACCCGGCCAAGCGCCCGCAGGGCAGTGAGGTGCTGGCATGAGTGGCGAAACCAAGCAACGCGAAGCGCAAGTCGCGGTCGCCCCGCTCAACACCATCGACGCCAAGGACGTGGGCCGCGGCGCCGCCGCCTTCGACGCCTGGTTGCAGTCGGTCAGCAGCGGCTACGTCACCCTCGAACGGATCAAGACCGTGGCCGGTGCCTTGCCGGTGGTGGGCAACATCATGGCCCTGGTCGACGCCCTGGGCGATGTGGTCACCCTGGTCAAGAGCAAGCACCGCCAGGTGCTCGATTGGGTCAGCCTGGGCATCAACCTGATCGGCGTATTGCCGGCGCCGCCGACCATGGCAGCCGCCCGCATGAGCTTGCGCCCGACCTTGTTCCTGGTCCGCCAGGAGCTGCGCAACAGCGCCAAGATGCTGCTGGGCGACTCGCTGATCACGGTGCTGATGGGCCACCTCAACGCCACCATCGCCGGGACCCTCGACGACTTTGTGACCCAGGCACAGCCAAAGATCGCCGGCATTCTCAAGGACGCGGGCGATCTGGGTACCAAGGTGACTGGCGAAATTGCCACGGGCCTGGAGAAAGTCGTGCTCGGCCAACTCGACGCCCAGGGCGACAAGGCGGCGGCGAGCAAGCAGATGGCAGCCGCCAGCGACCAGTTGCTCAACGACCCCAAGGCGGCGATCAGCAACTTCTTCGGGGCGGTGCACAGCGCCTGCAAGGCGGCTGGTAAAGGCATGGCCAACAGCGCTACCAGCAAGCTGTTGCCCGATGACATCAAGAACAGCGTGCTGGCCAATACCGGGCAGCTGCGAGCGCTGGGCGGGGAAATGGCCACGCAGCTGAACAAGCTGTCCGATCCTGCGACGCAGATGAGCATCGGTTGGATGCTGACGGTGCTGGGTGGGGCGGTGGCAGGCTTCCGCAGCCGCCACAAGAACGGCCAGCCAGGGGTGGCCAAGCCGGATACCGTGACCAAGGTGGAGCGGGAGCAGAGCAAGGGTGAGCTTGCTGTCGTGGGTAAACAGGCCCCAGCCGAGCAGACCCCAAGCCCCAAGCGTCCACCGTGCCCCGCTGAACCGAAGGCCCGTACCGGCCACAGCATCAGCTTCTC
Source organism: Pseudomonas sp. Rh2 (assembly GCF_040762985.1). Classification (NCBI taxonomy): domain Bacteria; kingdom Pseudomonadati; phylum Pseudomonadota; class Gammaproteobacteria; order Pseudomonadales; family Pseudomonadaceae; genus Pseudomonas; species Pseudomonas sp. Rh2. The sequence goes on along the minus strand of NZ_CP142890.1, from coordinate 5,273,060 downwards.
GCTGGGCTCGGAATTCATTCAGCACACCGATTTCAGCTTGCCTGGCCCATTTCCCATCGAGTGGGAGCGGATCTACCACTCGCGCCTGGCCGAGTACGACCAGGGCAGCCTGGGCGCTCGTTGGGTAACCGAGTTCACCACCCGCATCGACATCGTCGGCAAAGGCGTGCTGTTCCACGACTTCGACGGCCGCAGCCACGCATTCGAGCTGCCCAAGGTCGGCAAGGCGCTGTTCAACGCCATCGAAGACTTGCTGCTGGTGCGCAGCACCGACAGCGAACTGGTGATCTGCCGTGGGTTCGTGCGCAAGGAATACTACCTGCGCGTGGGCGATCGTTATTACCTGCGCAAGATCCTGCTGGAGAACGACGCCGGCTGCATGCTGCATTACGAGCATCGCCACGAAGGCCGCCCGGTGCTGTCCGACATCATCACCTTCCAGGGTGATGCGAAGAACGTCCTACGTCACCTCGGCACCCTGATCGATGATCACGGCCATATCAAAGGCCTGTGGGAAATGCGCGACGGTCAGCCGCTACGCCAGCTCTGCGCCTATCACTATGACGAACAGGGCGACCTGATCGCCGCCCAGGACGAGAACGGCGCCGCCTGGCATTACCAGTATCAGCACCACCTGGTTACCCGCTACACCGACCGCACCGGGCGCGGCATGAACCTGGAATGGGAGGGCAGCAGCGCCCAGGCCAAGGCCATCCATGAATGGGCCGACGACGGCAGCTACGACACGCGTCTGGCGTGGGACGAGAACATCCGCCTGACCTACGTCACCGACGCTCACGGCCAGGAGACCTGGTACTACTACGATATCCAGGGCCACCTGTATCGCATCCGCTACCCGGACGAACGCTCCGAGTGGCTGTTCCGCGATGAGCGCAAGAAGCTCCTGCGCCACGTGCACGCCGATGGCAGCGAAGACCGCTACGACTACGACGATCAAGGCAGCGTCATTCGCCATATCCGTGCCGACCACAGCAAGACGCACTTTGCCTACGACGACCGTCGTCACCCGATCAAGATCCGCGACGCAGAAGGCGGCCTGTGGCTGCGTGATTACGACCGGAAAGGCAACCTGGTCGAAACCACCGACCCGCTGGGCAACAAGACCGAATTCACCTACACGCCTTCGGGCCTGGTGAAGGCGATCAAGGATGCCAACGGCAACGAGAAGAAGCTGGCGTACAACGCGGCGGACCAGCTGATCGAGTACACCGACTGCTCGGGCAAGACCAGTCAATGGGAGTACGACGACGTCGGTCGTCTGGTGCTGTTCACCGATGCGGCGGGCAACAAGACCACCTACGCGTACAAGGCCGGTCAGCTGGCGAAAGTCACCCACCCCGACAACACCGAAGAGCGTTTCGAACGCGATGCCGAAGGCCGCCTGTTGGCCCACGTCGACGCGCTGGACCGCTGCACCACCTGGTCCTACGACGCGGCCGGCAAACTGGTCGAACGGGTCGACGCCAACGAGCACACCTTGCGCTACCGCTGGGACAAGCTGGGCCGCCTGATCGGGCTGGAGAACGAGAACGACAGCAAGGCCACGTTCCTGTACGACCCGGTCGGCCGCCTGCTGGAAGAAAAGGGCTTCGATGGTTTGGTCACCCGCTACCAGTACGACCCGGACAGCGGTCGACTGGCCAGCACCCAGGTCGGTCAACGCCGGATCGACATCACCTTCGATGCCGTCGGGCGTCTGGCCTCGCGCACGGCCCGCCAGGGCGACCAGCGCCAGGAAGAAACCTTTGCCTACGACGGCAACGGCAAGCTGATCCAGGCCATCAATGCCGACAGCAAGTTGCAATGGTTCCATGACGAAGCGGGCAACCTCACTCGCGAGCATCAGTACTACCTCAAGACCGCTGTGCCGATGGTCGCGGTGTGGAAGCACGAGTACGACGCGCTGAACCTGCGCACGGCGACGATTCGTCCCGATGGCCATAAGGTCAGCACGCTCACCTACGGCAGCGGTCATGTGCTGGGCATGACCCTTGACCAGCATGAGCTGCTGGCCTATGAGCGCGATGCTCTGCACCGTGAGGTGGTCCGGCATCAGGGCAACCAGCTGATGCAGACCCAGGCGTGGGACCCGGCGGGTCGCCTGCAGGCGCAATGGCTGGGTAGCCACGACGGCAAGTCCACGTTGCTCAAGCGCCAGTATCAATACGATGCCGTCGGCCAGCTGACCGACATCCACGACACCCGCCGTGGTCACCTGGCCTATCAGTACGACCCGGTGGGCCGCCTGCTGCAAGCCACCAGTCGCCTGGGTGTCGAGACCTTCGCCTTCGACCCGGCCGGCAACCTGCTGGACCAGAAGACCCAGGAACTCAACCGCCCGCTGGAAAGCGACCCGCGTCGCAACAAGCTGATGGACAACCTGCTGCGCGAGTACGCCGGCACGCATTACCAGTACGACGAACGCGGCAACCTCATCCACCGCCTGCACAACGGCGACAAGGCCCGCCTGACCTGGGACCTGTTCGACCGTCTGGTCCGCTTCGACGATGGCAAGCTCAGCGTGGCGTACAGCTACGACGCGCTGGGCCGTCGCCTGCACAAACACTCGACCGCGCATCACTACGACGATCCCCGTGCGGGCAGCGGCTGGAACCAGATGCAACGCGCCAAGCGCCAGCGCGAACTGGGTTGCGGTTACACCCTGTACGGCTGGGATGGCGACAACCTCGCCTGGGAAAGCTCGCCGCCGCAGGACGAAGGGGAGACCGGGCGGACGGTGCATTACCTGTACGAACCGGACAGCTTCGTGCCCGTTGCGCAGGCGCTGCGCAAGGCACCGATTCGCCTGTTACGGCAGCCGGACTGGCGTGGACGCGAATACGACATCGACCAGGACCCGCTGTGGCAGCACGAAGTGAAACCGCAGCCGATCGATGCGATTGCCTGGTACCAGTGCGATCACCTCGGTACGCCGATGGAACTCACCGACCACCACGGAGAGGTGGCGTGGGCGGGGCAGTACAAGGCGTGGGGTGACGTGCGCGAGGTGCGTTCGGACTGGGCCAGGCAGATTGGGATGAGCAACCCGATTCGCTTCCAGGGGCAGTACCACGATCACGAGACCGGGCTGCATTACAACCGGTATCGGTACTATGATCCGAAGGCGGGCCGTTTCATTAGCCAAGACCCGATCAGTTATGAGGGGGGGCTGAATTTATATGCTTACGCCCCGAATCCAATTGAGTGGTTTGACGTATTTGGTTTAGCTCCCAAGAAGCAGTGTCCGATCTGTCAAGATGGATCGCATGGTCGATCAAACAAGCAGGAGCGGATTCGGGCATTGGCGGGTGACGATAAGCAGCCAGCGTGGATTCGAGGATGGGTGAAGAATGACATGCGCCATATCAAGAGTGGAAACAGAACGGTGCTAAGACTACCAGGGAATTCACGCAACTCAAAAGGTAAGGGGAAGGAGTTGGCGCATGGATATAATACAGAGGCGAAAGATGGCTTCTGCTATCGTCACTCTAAACTGCAAGATGCAGACCTTCATAAAACTCAGCACAGGATAGGAGGATATTGAGAATGCACGATAGTAAAGTTTTAAATGTATCCTCTCTAAGCTCAGAGGGTAGGTTTGAGTTTTTCATCAGAAAAGTTGCAGATTTTGAGGTTGTTTGGGGTTTGTATGATGAGGGATGGGCCACTGCTACCCTAGAAGGAAACGTAGTGGTGCCGTTCTGGCCTGAGGAGGAATTTGCTAAGCGCTGTGCGACGGATGAATGGGGTGATTTTTGGCCGCGTAAAATTGCTATTGAGGACTTTTTAGATAAGTGGCTTCCGGGTATGCATTCAGATTCTCGACTATGTCAAGTGTTTCCTGTGCCAGGGGATGTGGGGGTGGTGATTTCTCCGACTGCTCTTGAAGTTGCTTTGCGAGAAGAGCTTGAACAATACGAGTAGATGTTCGCTTTGAGGCGCGAGTACCTGCTCAATGATCGATATCTAGGTGGCGATTAAGGGGGGTTGTATTTTTTATAGAGGCGCCGAGCAATTTTATGATTTGCTCGGCGTTGCATGATGCGGATTTACAGAGTAGTTAGGGGCAGATTCAGAGGCTATTGAATTAAAGATGGGTTTCTCATGGTGCTTGGCTATCATTGCCGTCATCATTTCGATACGGAGACGCTGAACAATTAGCCGTTTCTTACCGTCCCCATTTTCAAGCCGGTTTTTCCAACCTACTGGCCTTACTCTGTGTTTCTTGGGCCGATTTCTATCCTGATTTTGCTGAGTTAGCGGGCCAGCCCCGCCTTTCAGACGGACTTATCCCGGCGTCCGTTGCAAATACCGCTTGGCCAGTACCAGATTGGCCAACCCAAACAGACTGAACAACTGCGCCGTATTCTTTTCCAGTCCACGGTAGCGAACCTTACGATGATTGAAGCGCACCTTGATCACCTGGAAGGGATGCTCGACCTTGGCACGCAGCTGCGCCGTGGCGTATTCGATTTTGCGCTTGACTCGGTACAGCACGCTGTCTTTGCCGTGATGTTTGTAACTGCTTGCGGGTAGTGGCTGGAACCAGATGCAACGCGCCAAGCGCCAGCGCGAAGTGGGTTGCGGTTACACCCTGTACGGCTGGGATGGCGACAACCTCGCCTGGGAAAGCTCGCCGCCGCAGGACGAAGGGGAGACCGGGCGGACGGTGCATTACCTGTACGAACCGGACAGCTTCGTGCCCGTTGCGCAGGCGCTGCGCAAGGCACCGATTCGCCTGTTACGGCAGCCGGACTGGCGTGGACGCGAATACGACATCGACCAGGACCCGCTGTGGCAGCACGAAGTGAAACCGCAGCCGATCGATGCGATTGCCTGGTACCAGTGCGATCACCTCGGTACGCCGATGGAGCTGACCGACCACCACGGAGAGGTGGCGTGGGCGGGGCAGTACAAGGCGTGGGGTGACGTGCGCGAGGTGCGTTCGGACTGGGCCAGGCAGATTGGGATGAGCAACCCGATTCGCTTCCAGGGGCAGTACCACGATCACGAGACCGGGCTGCATTACAACCGGTATCGGTACTATGATCCGAGGGTTGGGCGGTTTGTAAGCCAGGATCCGGTTAGCTACGGCGGCGGTTTCAACCTCTATGAGTATGTTCCGAACCCTATTGATTGGATCGATCCGTGGGGACTGAAGCGGATCAAGAATGCGATTGATGGGGATCGCCGCCATCAGGAGTTCAATGCGGAAATTAAAGCTAAACACCCAACTGCTTCAATTCAGAGCGAATGTTATTTGAGGGATGTGACTGGTCGTTCCGTCAGAGATCCAGTGACTGGCGAACGTCGACGAGTCGATACAGTTGTCATTGAAAACGGTACTGCAACAACTTATGAAGTCACCAGTATGGCCGCTAACAAAATGGAGCAGCAGGCTAAAGAAAGACGAATCTTGGCCGCGGGCGGTAGCTATATTAGGGATAGAAGTACTCAAGAGCTTGTGCCAGTCTCGGGGCTGTCTAAATTGCATAGGAGGGAGTGATGTCTGAAGACTTTGTAATGTGGGATATCGATGGTATTTTAGAGTCTTACAAGGATATCCCGGAGTGGGAGGCTAGTGTAAATAATACGTTAGAGGAACTGTTCAGATTCCTTGAGATGAATGGCCTGCTTTGTTGTAGGGTGACAAATGAGAGGGGGCAGATAATAAAGAGGAAGGTAAAATTTAGTGAGCTTACAGATGAGGGTAGAAGTATAGCATTTGGTCCTAAAAACCCTGTTCATAGATGGCTGGCTTCGAAGGGGGCTCAGAAAACTCCTCCAGATATGAAAATGTTGGAAAGGGCGCTCTTGGAAATAAGGCGTTGATTGTGGCGTGATTTGTTTGCTGTTAGATGCATTGTGACTTTAGCTCCTGTTAACGTTATTACGGAGTATGGCTCAGGTCTGCCTGTAAAGATTAATGCATTTTTGCGGCCAATATATGGTGGTCGACGCACTGTCAATTGCCTCCGTCAGAATTAGACTCGCTCACAATGCATTGAGTCGCGATTCGGACAAGTAGGGCCGCTGGATCGGCTGGCGAGCGCATGCAAGACCAGCTTCCGCTACAGTCCAGGCAGCTACCTACCGGAGGCGATGGACGTCGACGGCCTGGTCGCTCGTATGAGTAAGGCATGTACAACAGAATCTCGGCCAGGGAGCACGTTGATCATGATAAAGCTAAAGCCTTCGGCAGGACACAAAGAGAGTGTGAAGCGGCATTCAGCTCCAGTGGTTCGATGAGGTGCTAAAAACGGTAAGCTCATAAAGCTTTACAAGAAGAAAACCGGTGGGTCGCCTGGGTGTGCAGACCTTCGCCTTCGACCCGTCCGGAAACCTGCTGCGCGAGTACGCCGGCACGCATTACCAGTACGACGAACGCGGCAACCTCATCCACCGCCTGCACAACGGCGACAAGGCCCGCCTGACCTGGGACCTGTTCGACCGTCTGGTCCGCTTCGACGATGGCAAGTTCAGCGTCGCGTACAGCTACGACGCCCTGGGCCGTCGCCTGCACAAACACTCGACCGCGCATCACTACGACGATCCCCGTGCGGGCAGCGGCTGGAACCAGATGCAACGCGCCAAGCGCCAGCGCGAACTGGGTTGCGGTTACACCCTGTACGGCTGGGATGGCGACAACCTCGCCTGGGAAAGCTCGCCGCCGCAGGACGAAGGGGAGACCGGGCGGACGGTGCATTACCTGTACGAACCGGACAGCTTCGTGCCCGTTGCGCAGGCGCTGCGCAAGGCACCGATTCGCCTGTTACGGCAGCCGGACTGGCGTGGACGCGAATACGACATCGACCAGGACCCGCTGTGGCAGCACGAAGTGAAACCGCAGCCGATCGATGCGATTGCCTGGTACCAGTGCGATCACCTCGGTACGCCGATGGAGCTGACCGACCACCACGGAGAGGTGGCGTGGGCGGGGCAGTACAAGGCGTGGGGGGAAGTGCGCGAGGAGCGTTCGGAGTGGGCCAAGCAGGTTGGGATGAGCAACCCGATTCGCTTCCAGGGGCAGTACCACGATCATGAGACCGGGCTGCATTACAACCGGTATCGGTACTATGATCCGAGGGTTGGGCGGTTTGTGAGCCAGGACCCGATTAGCTACGTTGGTGGTTTCAACCTCTATGAGTATGTTCCGAACCCTATTGATTGGATCGATCCGTGGGGACTGAAGCGGATCAAGAATGCGATTGATGGGGATCGCCGCCATCAGGAATTCAATGCGGAAATTAAAACGCAGCATCCAAATGCGACTATTCAGAGTGAGTGTTATCTGCGGGATGCAAGCGGGAAGTCAGTCAAAGACCCTCATACTGGTGAACGCCGGCGGGTAGACACAGTTGTGATCGAGAGCGGAGAGGCCAAAACCTACGAGGTTACGAGTATGACGGCTGATAAAACGGACCAGATTCTTAAAGAGCGTCGAATATTAGCGACGGGTGGTAAATATGTTTAAAGATCGCTCCACTGGGAAACTAGTACCTGTGGCGGGCATTTCAGAGGTCGTTAGGAGAGATTGAATGAGCGACTATCCAGTATGGGATATAGATGGTGTGCTTGAAGCATATGCTAATATACCAGAGTGGCATGCAAGCATTGGTAGAGCTCTTGGAAACCTATTTTTGTTCATGGAAAGTAATGGTCTTTTGAATTGTCGGGTAAGTGATGAGCGCGGGAAATTAGTAAAGCGTGTGATTATGAGTAGCGAAATTACCGCGGAGGGCGATTTGCTATCAAGTGGTCGTAATAATGCAGTCGATAAGTGGTTGCGCTCAAAGGCAAGATTCAAAGACCCAGATGACTTAAGATCTCTTGAGAAGGCTTTGATGGATATTCGTGCGAAGAAACTCTAGCTGCGCTGCTTTCTAGACTGGCTAACCAGTAGGTGCTTGAGCCTAGGCTCTGTCTGAAAAAAGCCGTCGCATACACCGCATGACACAAGCCAGCGAGACCATTGCGGCATAACTTTTTGCGAGCTTGTCGAAGCGCGTGACGATTCGGCGGTTCTCTTTTAGCCAGCCGAACATGCGTTCGATGATGTTGCGCTGTCGATATTTTGGGCGGTCAAACAGTCTTGGCAAGCCGGGTTTGGGCTTGCGTTTCATTGAGCGCAGCGGAATGACCGGCTGCATCCGATATCGATCGCAGTAACGGGGCAAGGCCTCGGCGTCGTAGCCTTTGTCAGCCAGCAACCATTTGCATCGTTTGCGTGGACGACCACGCTGGTTTGTCGGGATGCTGACATCATCAAGTAACGGCTGGGCATAGCTGATGTCGCTGGCTTGGCCGCCAGAGAGAAGGAAGCGCAACGGTATCCCGTTGGCATCGCAGAGCATATGAATTTGGGTTGTCAGTCCGCCGCGACTGCGGCCTAGAGCGTGATCGGTAGGCTCGTCAGGCCCCCTTTTTTCCGCGCTCCAGATGAAGCACTGGTTGCTCGAACAGCGGTCGAATCGATCATCCAGGTGTGGGGATCGATCCAGCCTTTGTCATTGAGTCTGAGGTGCAATCGTCTGAGCATCTGATCGAATGTTCCGCGGTTTCGCCAGACCCGGAAGCGGTGATAGACCGTCGCCCAAGACCCGAAGCGCTCGGGCATATCTCGCCAGGCTGCTCCTGAGCACAGCACCCAGAGCACACCATCGAGCATCAAGCGATCACTGCTGCGGGGCCTGCCCCTGACGTGGGCTGCCGTAAAGAGATCGGCGACCACTGCCCACGCCTCATCCGAGAGTTAATAACGCTTTGCCATCACAGAATTCCTTTCCGCAGATGGCCGGCGACTGTACAGAACCCCGGCTGTTCCGGGGCCACATTTCAGTTTCTTGGGATCTCAGACAGAGCCTAGTAGGCGTCAGATGGATGTTTGGCAGTGAGCGTTGCGAACATCAGGCCTGCCGGCCTCTCGAGCCCGGCAGTTAAGGCAGGAAGCGGAGCAGTTCTTGTCGAACTGTCCTTGTACGATTTGATTTAGAGGTGTGGGATGTTTAATGAATTAACTTTTGAAGAGGGCGAATTTGATCTGCGTAAACCTTATCTAGGCGGTGACTAGGATGGGAGGAGATTATTTTGGGCAATTAAAAAGCCGGCTTGTGGCCGGCTTCTCGGGGACGGTCTTGGCTAATTTTTGGTAAGCCGCAATCGCCTTAATCGTGTTGGCACTCGGCCAGAATAGAGATGGCAGACGGCTGTGTGAGACGTCGCCAAGCCCTCTGGATCGCGGTTTGCACCGGTCGGGGCTGATGTGGCGCGTAGCATACTAGGGCTGGCGCTGGATGCCCAGCGAAAAATGGCACAGGTTGTTTCATTCGGCGCGCTTCTGGCGAAAATGTGACCAGTGGAATACCCAGCCTAGAATTTTCAGGTCCTGGCTTCTTAGCTGCGCGGGGGTGTAGCGTTCGACCGCGTGATTTCGACGGTCGTGGCTGTGCAGGCACAGGGTCCCCGATTGGCCCAGGCTCAGGCAGTTCACCCTGAGCGTGCCGTTATGCAGCAAGGCATAGGTTTCGCCTTCGATCACGTCGGTCAGGCTAAGGTCGATGGCCAACAGGGCGTTTCCTGGGATCAGCGGCGCCATGTTAGTGGCCGGCATGATCATGCAGACGGTCTGGCTGGCGGCGACGCCGAGTTTCTGCAGCGCTTGCGCAGGGAGGCGCAGGTATTTGCCTTTGATGGGTACCAGCTTGCCTTCGTGCAGTTCGTGCAAGGGTACTGGCAGCAGCCGCCCATCCATCGTCGACACGGCAACCAACCCTTCGCCAGCCTCTGGTTGTCTGGGCTGACGCAAGATGGACGTCGGGTGCTTGGGGCCATCGCCTGTGTGTAGCCAGCGTCGGTTTACGCAGAACAGCTCGGCCAGTTCGTCTAGTCGGGCCAGTGGGACGCCGCGCTTGAACCAGTTGTTGACGTGCTGGGCCGACACATGACGCAAGGCGGCAAGGTCGGAAGGGGTCAGACCGCATTCCCTGAGCAGGGCCCTTAAGCGTTCACCGGATGTATTCATGACAGCGAGTGTAACGACCGAGTGCCAGCGGGGAAATGAACCTGATGTTGATGCGAACTACGGCAAGCTGCCTGAGTTGTGGGAAATGGATTAGGACTAAGTAGGATTACTTACAGCCAACCTTCGAGGTTTGAATTTCGCTTACAAAAAACCCCGCCGAAGCGGGGTCTTTTTCCAATCGGTATCAGCCCTTGTAGGCTGCAACCGATTTGGTGATCTCGGCGCGGGCGGCGTCGGCGCCTGCCCAGCCCTTGACCTTGACCCACTTGCCTTTCTCGAGGTCTTTGTAGTTCTCGAAGAAGTGCTTGATTTGCTCCAGCAGCAGGGCTGGCAGGTCGGTGTATTCCTTCACGTCGACGTACAGCTGGCTCAGCTTGTCGTGTGGTACGGCCAGGACTTTGGCATCGCCACCGCTTTCGTCGTCCATGTGCAGGACGCCAACCGGACGGGCGCGGATGACCGAGCCTGGGGCAACCGGGTAGGGGGTAACGACCAGCACGTCCAGCGGATCACCGTCGTCAGCCAGGGTGTTGGGGATGTAGCCGTAGTTGGCTGGGTAGAACATCGGGGTGGCCATGAAGCGGTCAACGAACAGGGTGTCGCTGTCCTTGTCGATCTCGTATTTGATCGGCGCGTGGTTGGCCGGGATCTCGATGGCGACGTAGATGTCGTTCGGCAGGTCTTTGCCAGCCGGGATCTTGCTGTAGCTCATTGGGCTATGCCCCCGTGTTTGATCAAAAAAGTGGCGGCGATTATAGGCACATTCTGCCCGGGCATGCCACGCCTGGCCTGATGTGCGGCCGCATCAGGCGTGGCTTTCGCGGTAGTCCGGATGCTCCGCCAACAGCCGGGTCAGGCGGGCCAGCGGGTCCTGCCGGTAGAACAGCGACAGTTGATGGTACACCTGTGGATAACTGCCCTGCAGCAGGTCGGGAGCGCTGAAGAAGTATTCGCTGCTGACGGCAAAGAACTCCGCCGGGTTCTCGGCGGCATAAGGGTCGATGGCGGTCTCTGCGTCGGGGTCGGCATCCAGTTGCCGGTTGAGGTCGTCGTAGGCCGCTTGCATGGCGCTGGCCCAATGCTCTACGTGCATGCCGCTGTGCAGCGGCGGCAGGCCGTTGGCATCGCCGTTGAGCATGTCGAGCTTGTGTGCCAGCTCGTGGATGACCAGGTTGTAGGCCTCCCAGCCACCGCTGGCCAGCACGCCGGGCCACGCCATGATCACCGGGCCCTGCTGCCAGGCCTCACCGCTGTGCTCGGCATCCCAGACGTGCTCGACACCGCTGCTGTCACGGTGGCGCTGGGGGCTTTTGAAATCGTCGGGGTAGAGGATGATTTCGTGAAAACCCTGGTACCAGTTCAGGTCACCCAGGTGCATCAGCGGCAGTTGTGCCTGGGCGGCGAGGAACAGGCGCTGTTCGTCACTGAGTTCGACGCCGGGCAGGGTGGTGAGGTGTTTGTCGTGCAGGAAGAGGATGCAGGCCTCGCGCAGCCAGCGGTCCTCTTCATCACTGATGCCATCGAGCATCGGCAGATGGTCGCGGACCACCTGCCACTGCTGTGCGGTGACCGGGAAGCGCGCCAGGGTGCGCTTGCGCCGCCAGGCGCTCAACGACCACATGGGCTGTGGTCAGTGGGCCTTGGCCGCGCGGCCCAGGCGGCTGCGCAGCAAGCCGAGGATCATCGGCACTAGCGACAGGAAGATGATGGCCACCACCATCAGCGACAGGTGCTGCTTGATGAACGGCACGTTGCCGAAGAAGAAGCCCAAGGTCACCAGGCCTCCGACCCAAAGTACCGAGCCCGCGACGCTGAAGGCCAAAAAGCGCGGGTAGTGCATGTGGGCTATGCCGGCCACGAAGGGCGCGAAGGTGCGCAGGATGGGCAGGAAGCGCGCCAGGGTCACGGTCTTGCCGCCATGGCGTTCGTAGAACTCGTGGGTGCGCTGCAGGTAGTCACGACGGAATATCTTCGACTCGGGGTTGTTGAACAGCCGTTCGCCCGCGGTTCGCCCGATGATGTAGTTGGTGCTGTCGCCCATGATTGCCGCCGCCATCAGCAGGCCTGCCAGGAGCACCGGGTCCATGCCACCGCCCGCGGCAACGGCCCCTGCGATGAACAGCAGCGAGTCGCCCGGCAGGAACGGCATCACCACCAGGCCGGTCTCGCAGAAAATCACGGTGAACAGGATGGCGTAGATCCAGGGACCGTAATTGGTGACCAGCAGATCGAGGTACGCATCGAGATGCAGGATGAGGTCCAGCGGGTTGAAATCCATGTACAGCACCTGTGTTCTTGACCCGCTACGACGGGCACGCGATGACGGACAATGCCAAGGGCGTGGGCTTGTTTACCGCGCAATGGGTAAAAATTCACACATGACAGAGGGAGGCATTATACGGCGAAGTAGGAATCGTGCCCGGAGAGATTGTAGCGGGGGGTTACCAACGGGCGGCGGCGGACCAGCCGATTCAGCTGAGCCTGTGGGAGCGGTTATATCCGCCGTGCAGGCAATCTAGGCCAATCGCCGTACCGCCCCTCCCACAGGCGTCGTGCCAGCTTTTCAGAGGTTGGCGACTGGCTTCAATCCAACTGGATCGGCAGCACGTAGCTCTCGAACTCGGTGTCCTTGCGAAAGCCGATCGACTCGTACGTCTTGCGTGCCACTTCGTTGTTGGCGCTGGTGGATACCCGCATGCGCACGGCATTGGTGTCCTTGGCCATTTTCTTGGCTTCACGTATCAGGTGGTCGGCCACCAGCATGCGTCGGGAGTCCTCGGCCACGTAGATGTCGTTGAGAATCCAGACGCGCTTGAGCGACAGCGACGAAAAACTTGGGTAGAGCTGGCAGAAGCCCAGCAGCCTGTGGTCGTCGTCATCCGGTAGCGCCAGGTAGATCACTGACTCGTCGCGTTTCAGGCGTTTTTCCAGGAAGCTGCGTGAACTGTCCGGGTAGGGCAGTTGCCCATAGAACTCACGGTATTTGACGAACAGCGGGGTCAGCAGGTCGAGGTGTTCCAGCGTTGCCTTGATGATGCGCATGTGCAGCCCTCAGAGTCCATTTGGGGAAACAGCGGATTGCCAGTGGCTCTGATGGCATCCTGCCCAATGCGGGCTTCGAGCGCAATCCGCCTTCCGTGACATGTTTTTTACCCTTTTCCCAGCAGGAAGTTACCTTTTGGGCTGGGGGCATGCTCACTGTCGAGGCTATGGACCTCGGCTTCGTCCTTCAGATTCACTCCGGACAATTGCCGGCGACAGGCTTCGCGCATCAGGTATAGCAGACGGTGAGCGGCCATGCCGTAGCTCAGCCCTTCCAGGCGCACGTTGGAGATGCAGTTGCGGTAGGCGTCGGTTAGACCGACCTTTGGCGCGTAGGTGAAGTACAGCCCAAGGCTGTCAGGGGAACTGAGCCCTGGTCGTTCGCCGATCAGCATGACGGTCATGCGGGCACCCAGCAGCTCGCCCACTTCGTCGGCCACCGCAACCCGCCCTTGCTGGACCAGCACTACCGGGGCGCTGGTCCAGCCGTCGGCGGCCGCCTGCTCTTCGAATCGGGTCAAGAAGGGCAGGGTATGGCGGTGCACGGCCAGGGCCGAGAGCCCATCGGCCACCACGATGGCAAGGTCGACGCCACCCGGGTTGGCTTGAGCATGCTGGCGCAGCAAGGCTGCCGAGTCTTCGTTCAGGCGCCGACCGAGGTCGGGCCGTTGCAGGTACTGGTGACGGTCGCTGGCCGCGCTGTGCAGCACCAGGCTCTCGCGACCACGGTCGCTGAGCTGAGTGCTCAGGCCTTCATGGTCGAAGGGCAGGTGTACCGCGTCGCGGGCCTGGGCATGGGCAAACTGGAAATCCAACTGGGCGCCGGTCGGCAGACTGGTGCCGGCGCGGCCTAGGGCGATGCGTGCCGGGGTCAGGTTGCGCAGGGCCAGCCAGGGGTTGTCAGGGGTAGGCGTGCGATGGTCCATGGTCATCCCTATGCAAGCTGTGCCAAAGCCTGGCGGAAAGCCGGCGGCAGGTTGTCACCGAAATGCACCCGGCCGTCGGCCTGGGTGAAGATGCCGGTACGCTCGAGCCAGGCCTCGAATTCGGGGCCGGGTCTGAGGCCCAGGGTCTGGCGCGCATACAGCGCGTCGTGGAACGAGGTGGTCTGGTAATTGAGCATGATGTCGTCGGAGCCGGGGATACCCATGATGAAGTTGATCCCGGCTACACCCAGCAGGGTCAGCAGGGTGTCCATGTCGTCCTGGTCGGCTTCGGCGTGGTTGGTGTAGCAGATGTCGCAGCCCATGGGCACGCCGAGCAGCTTGCCGCAGAAATGGTCCTCGAGGCCGGCGCGGATGATCTGCTTGCCGTTGTACAGGTACTCCGGGCCGATGAAACCGACCACCGTGTTCACCAGAAATGGCTTGAAGTGCCTGGCCACGGCGTAGGCGCGGGTTTCGCAGGTTTGCTGGTCGACACCGTGGTGGGCATTGGCCGACAGCGCGCTGCCCTGGCCGGTTTCGAAGTACATGAGGTTTTGCCCGAGGGTGCCGCGCTTGAGCGAAAGACCCGCTTCGTAGCCTTCCTGCAGGACGTTTAGGTTGATGCCAAAGCCTGCGTTGGCTGCCTCGGTGCCGGCAATCGACTGGAACACCAGGTCCAGCGGCACGCCACGGTTGATCGCTTCGATCGAGGTGGTGACGTGGGTCAGCACGCAGGCCTGGGTGGGGATGTCGTAGCGCTGGATGATGGCGTCGAGCATTTCCAGCAGGGCGCAGATCGACGCGATGCTGTCGGTGGCCGGGTTGATGCCGATCATGGCGTCGCCATTGCCGTACAGCAAACCGTCGAGGATGCTGGCGGCGATCCCCGCGGGTTCGTCGGTGGGGTGGTTGGGCTGCAGGCGGGTGGACAGGCGACCGCGCAGGCCCATGGTACCGCGAAAACGAGTGACCACGCGAATTTTCTGAGCCACCAGCACCAGGTCCTGCACCCGCATGATCTTCGACACCGCCGCGGCCATTTCCGGCGTCAGGCCCGGGGCCAGGGCACGCAGGCTGTCTTCGTTGGCCTGGTCGCTGAGCAGCCAGTCGCGCAGGCCGCCCACGGTCAGGTGGCTGACCGCTGCGAACGCCTCGGCGTCATGGGTATCGACGATCAGGCGGGTGACTTCGTCTTCTTCGTAGGGAATCAGCGCTTCGTTGAGAAAGTGAGTGAGCGGGATATTGGCCAGGGTCATTTGCGCGGCGACCCGTTCACCGTCGTTGCTGGCGGCGACGCCGGCCAGGTAATCACCCGAACGCGCCGGGCTGGCCTTGGCCATGACCTCTTTGAGGCTGTCGAAGCGGTAGACCAGATGGCCCACGGTGTGTACGAAACTTGCCATACAGATTCTCCAGAGCGCCGCGGGCGTGGCCCGCGACGGGTGTCGGCGATCAGTGCAGGGCCTCTTCAGCCTTCTGAATCGCGGCGAATTCCTCTTCCGGTGTGCCCGCTACCAGATGGTGGCGGCTGTAGAAAGCAAAGTAGGCAATTAATACTCCATAGATCACCGCGGCGCCAATCACCACCCGCGGGTCGACCAGGAAACCGGCGACCACTGCGATGCAGGCCAGTACCAGGGCCACGCTGGAGGTGAAGATGCCGCCGGGGGTGCGGTAGGGGCGCTCCATCTTCGGCCGGCGGATGCGCAAGGTGATATGCGCGGCCATCATCAGTACGTAGGACAGGGTGGCGCCAAACACTGCCACCAGGATCAGCAGGTCGCCTTGGCCGGTCAGCGACAGTGCGAAACCGATGATACCGGGGATGACCAGCGCCAAGACCGGTGCCTTGCTCTTGTTGGTTTCCGAGAGTTTGCGCGGCAGATAGCCGGCGCGGGACAGGGCGAAGATCTGCCGGGAGTACGCGTAGATGATTGAGAAGAAACTGGCGATCAGGCCAGCCAGGCCCACGAGGTTGACGAAGCTGCCCATCCAGGTGGACCCGCCATAGGCTTTGGCCAAGGCCTCGACCAGCGGGTTGCCGGATGCCTTGAGGGCCTCGGAGCCCGCGCCACCTGGGCCAACCACGAGAATCAGCAGGGCGAATGCCAGCAGTACCAGCATGGCACCGATCAGGCCGCGCGGCAGGTCGCGACGCGGGTTCTTGGTTTCTTCAGCGGCCAGCGGCACGCCCTCGACAGCCAGGAAGAACCAGATGGCGTAGGGAATGGCCGCCCACACACCGACATAGCCGAATGGAAGGAAGCTGCTGGCGCCCACCGCGTCGGTTTTGGCGATGTCGAACAGGTTGGCTGCATCAAAATGGGGCAACATGCCCACCAAGAAGACAGCCAGGGCGATGGCGGCGATCGCGGTGATGATAAACATCAGCTTCAGTGCCTCGCCGACCCCGAAGATGTGGATCCCGATGAACACGATGTAGAACGCCAGGTAGATCATCCAGCCGCCGATGCCGAACAGCGACTGGCAGTAGGCGCCGATGAACACGGCGATGGCGGCCGGGGCGATGGCGTATTCGATCAGGATGGCCGTCCCGGTCAGGAAACCGCCCCAAGGCCCGAAGGCGCTGCGGGCAAAGCCATAGCCGCCGCCTGCGGTGGGGATCATCGAGGACAGCTCTGCCAGGGAAAAGCACATGCACAGGTACATGGTGGCCATCAGCAGGGTGGCCAGGAACATGCCGCCCCAGCCACCTTGGGCCAGGCCGAAGTTCCAGCCGGCGTAGTCGCCGGAAATTACATAGGCAACGCCTAGGCCTACCAGCAGGACCCAGCCGGCGGCGCCTTTTTTCAGTTCACGTTGCTGGAAATAATCCGAGCCGACTTTTTCGAAGTCGACGGAAGAGCCTGCCGGCGTGCCGGCGGAATGATCGCTTGGCATGGTTTCACCTGTTTTTTTTTCTTGGTGGCCAGAAGGATTCCGGCCCTTGGTGATAGAGGTTGCAGGAAGCGAGCCAGAGCGGATGGTGCACGGATGCCGCCCTGGCTTTGACGCCGCAGGTCTGGCCCCCTCGCGGGTGAGCCCGCTTCCACGGTGACCGCACTGGAAGTGAAACCTGTGCGGTCCCTGTGGGAGCGGGTCTACCCGCGAAGAAGGCAACGCGGTCTAGAAGAAGCCCAGCGGGTTGATGTCGTAGCTCACCAGCAGGTTCTTGGTCTGCTGGTAGTGGTCGAGCATCATCTTGTGGGTTTCACGACCGACGCCGGACTTCTTGTAGCCACCGAACGCGGCATGCGCCGGGTACAGGTGGTAGCAGTTGGTCCACACGCGGCCTGCCTTGATGCCACGGCCCATGCGGTAGGCGCGGTTGATGTCGCGGGTCCACACGCCAGCACCGAGGCCGAACTCGGTGTCGTTGGCGATGGCCAGGGCCTCGGCTTCGTCCTTGAAGGTGGTGACGCTGACGACCGGGCCGAAGATTTCCTCCTGGAACACGCGCATCTTGTTGGTGCCCTTAAGCAGGGTCGGCTGGATGTAGTACCCGGTGGCCAGGGTCCCTTCGAGTTTCTCCACCTTGCCGCCGGTGAGCAGCTCGGCGCCTTCTTCCTGGGCGATGTCCAGGTACGAGAGAATTTTCTCGAATTGCTGCTGCGAGGCCTGGGCGCCGACCATGGTGTCGGTGTCCAGCGGGTCGCCGCGCTTGATCTGCAGCACCTTCTTCATCACCACTTCCATGAACTGCGAGTAGATCGACTCTTGCACCAGCGCCCGCGACGGGCAGGTGCAGACCTCGCCCTGGTTGAAGAACGCCAGCACCATGCCTTCGGCGGCCTTGTCGATGAAGCTCGGCTCGGCCTGCATGATGTCTTCGAAGTACACGTTCGGCGACTTGCCGCCCAGCTCGACGGTGGACGGGATGATGTTCTCGGCAGCGCACTTGAGGATGTGCGAGCCCACCGGGGTGGAGCCGGTGAAGGCGATCTTGGCGATGCGTTTGCTGGTGGCCAGGGCCTCACCGGCCTCGCGACCATAGCCTTGCACCACGTTTAGCACGCCTTTGGGCAGCAGGTCGCCAATCAGCTCGAGCAGCACGGTGATGCCCAGCGGGGTCTGCTCGGCGGGCTTGAGCACCACGCAGTTGCCAGCGGCCAAGGCCGGCGCGAGTTTCCAGGCCGCCATCAACAGCGGGAAGTTCCACGGGATGATCTGCCCGACCACGCCCAGCGGCTCGTGGATGTGATAGGCCACGGTGTTTTCGTTGATCTCGGCGGCGCCGCCTTCCTGGGCGCGGATGCAACCGGCGAAGTAGCGGAAGTGATCGACGGCCAGCGGAATGTCGGCGTTGAGGGTTTCACGGATCGGCTTGCCGTTGTCCCAGGTTTCAGTGATGGCCAGCACTTCGAGGTTTTGCTCGATGCGGTCGGCGATCTTCAGCAGGACGTTCGAGCGGTCCTGCACCGAGGTGCGGCCCCAGGCATCGGCAGCGGCGTGGGCTGCGTCCAGGGCTTTCTCGATGTCTTCGGCAGTGGAGCGAGGGAATTCGGCGATCGGCTGACCGTTCACCGGAGAGGTGTTGGTGAAGTACTCACCCTTGACCGGAGGAACGAACTCACCACCGATGTAGTTTCCGTAGCGGCTCTTGAAGGAAATCTTCGCGCCTTCGGTACCGGGATGTGCGTAACGCATGGTGTGTCTCCTGGCTATTGTGTTTGTTAGGGAGCTGGTAAAGCGTAGAGCAAAGGTTGGGCCAGTGCTTTGCACCCCTTGTAAATCAATGAGTTGGGACAGTTTTACAGGCGCGCCAGGCGTGTGCTGTGCCAGCGTTGGCACGGGGTGGGTGACACTTTGTACCGTTTGCGACACGCTGTGTGACTGGGCAGTCCCGGTGCCATTGCAATGGAAGGTCAGGTGGAGGATGCTGACGGGAATCTCTATCTGCGGAGAACAACAACAAATGCAGAGCAACCCGTTCAGCAGCCATGCCCAGCAAGTGCATACCGTCGCCCGCGGCGAGGCGGGCGGCGCCGGCAGCGATCCCTCCATCGCCCGTTCCTGGCTGCGTTGCCTGGAGGACTATCACCTCGATCCGGCGCTGATCGAAGCCCCTGTGGTGCTTGAGCATGGGCGTCTGCTGGAGAGCCGTGAGCGCCTGCGCCAGGTGCTCAAGATCGCCGATAGCGAAATGAACAGCCTGCATCAGCAACTCTCCGGTGCCGGCCACGCGGTGCTGTTGACCGACGCTCGCGGGGTCATCCTCAATTGTGTCACTGCTCCTACCGAGCGCCGCAGTTTCGAGCGCGCCGGCCTGTGGCTGGGCGCCGACTGGAGCGAAGCCCGTGAGGGCACCAATGGCATCGGCACGTGTCTGGTCGAGCGCCAGGCGTTGACCATCCACCAGAACGAGCACTTCCGTGGCCGCCACACCGGGCTGACATGCTCGGCGAGCCCGGTCTTCGACCCCCATGGCGAGTTGCTGGCGGTGCTCGATGTGTCGTCGGCGCGGCCTGACGTCTCGCGCCAGAGCCAGTTCCACACCATGGCGCTGGTCAACCTGTCGGCCAAGATGATCGAAAGCTGTTACTTCCTGCGCCATTTCGAGCAGCAGTGGCTGCTGCGCTTTCACTTGCAGGCCGAGTCGGTGGGGCTGTTCAGCGAAGGGTTGCTGGCCTTCGATGGCGAAGGGCGCATCTGCGCGGCCAACCAGAGCGCACTGAACCTGTTGGGCACCGTTCGTGGCGGGTTGCTGGGCAAGCCGATGGAGCAGTTCTTCGCCTGCAGTCATGACGACTTGTTCAGCCGGGCCCAGCCCCAGGGCAGCACCGCCTGGCCGCTGCATACCCGTGATGGCCGCCTGGTGTTTGCCAGCCTGCGCGGTCGGGCGCGGGCGCCGGCGTGGTCGGTGCCGGTGAGCTTGCCTCAGGCTCCCACTGTGGCAGAGCCGGGCATTTGCTTGCTCGACCCGGCGCTGCAGCATGAGTTTCGCAGGTCGGTGCGGGTGTTCGAGCGTGATGTACCCTTGCTGCTGCGCGGTGAGACCGGCTGTGGCAAAGAGGCCTTCGCCCAGGCCGTGCACCAGGCGAGCCAACGCCGTGGCAAGCCGTTCGTGGCGGTCAACTGCGCCTCGATCCCAGAGAGCCTGATCGAGAGCGAGTTGTTCGGCTATCGCGGTGGGAGTTTCACTGGGGCGCGCAAGGAAGGCATGCGCGGCAAGCTGCTTCAGGCCGATGGCGGCACCTTGTTGCTGGACGAAATCGGAGACATGCCGTTCGCCCTGCAAACCCGCTTGCTGCGCGTGTTGGAAGAGCGCCAGGTGGTGCCCATCGGCGGTGAGCCCCAGGCAGTGGATGTACGCATCATCAGCGCCACCCACCGAGACCTGCTCGAGCGGGTTGAGCAGGGCTGTTTCCGCGAAGACCTTTACTACCGCCTCAACGGCCTTGAAGTAGCGCTGCCGGCGGTGCGCGCGCGAAGCGACAAAGAGCAGTTGCTGGAGTTCCTGTTACGCCAGGAGTCGCAGGGGCAGGTCGTGCAATTGGCCCCCGAGGCGCGTCAGGCATTATTGGGCTTTGCCTGGCCGGGGAACGTGCGGCAGCTGCGCAATGTGCTGCGCACTCTGGTGGCGCTGTGTGACGACGGCCGCATCGAATACCTCGATCTCCCTGCCATCGTACGCGAAGGCGCCACCCTCGATCGCGACGTTGACGACACCGCCGCTGAGGGCGGAGGCGTGCTGGCGATGGGCGCGCCGCTGCAAAGTGCCGAACGCGACACGCTGCTGGCCACATTAGAGGCAAAACACTGGCACATGACCCATGTCGCCGAGCATCTGGGGATCAGCCGCAATACCTTGTATCGAAAACTGCGTAAACACGGCATCGCCAGGGTCGTCTGAGCGAAACAGCGGGTGCGATTTCCTGCGCCCTGGGCTACCCTGCCTCGAAGTTTTGCGAGGTCGACCATGCATATTCACATTCTCGGTATTTGCGGCACATTCATGGGCTCGCTGGCGGTGCTGGCCAAAGAGCTCGGCCACCGCGTCACCGGCTCGGACGCCAACGTCTATCCGCCGATGAGCACCCAGCTCCAGGCCCAGGGCATCGAACTGACCCAGGGCTACGACCCGGCTCAGCTCGACCCGGCGCCGGATCTGGTAGTCATCGGTAACGCCATGTCGCGCGGCAACCCGGCCGTGGAGTACGTGCTGAACAAAGGCCTGCCATATGTGTCCGGCCCGCAGTGGCTGGCCGACCATGTCTTGCAGGGGCGTTGGGTCCTGGCCGTGGCGGGTACCCACGGCAAGACCACCACCAGCAGCATGCTGGCCTGGGTGCTGGAGCATGCGGGCATGAGTCCGGGCTTTTTGATCGGCGGGGTGCCGCAGAACTTCTCGGTGTCCGCACGCCTGGGCGACACCCCGTTCTTCGTGGTCGAGGCTGACGAGTACGACAGCGCCTTCTTCGACAAGCGCTCCAAGTTCGTCCACTACCACCCACGCACTGCGATTCTGAACAACCTTGAGTTCGATCACGCGGATATCTTCCCTGATCTGGCGTCCATCGAGCGGCAATTCCACCATCTTGTGCGCACTATCCCCAGCGAGGGCCTGGTCATTCATCCCACCACCGAGCCGGCACTCGAGCGGGTGATCGGCATGGGGTGCTGGACCCCGGTGCAAACCACCGGCGAAGGTGGCCAATGGCAAGCCAAGCTGCTCAGCGCCGATGGTTCGCGCTTCGAAGTGCTGTTCGAAGGTCAGGCGCAGGGCGTGGTGGACTGGGCGCTGACCGGCCAGCACAACGTCGCCAACGCGCTGGCGACCCTGGCCGCCGCTCGCCATGTGGGCGTGGTACCGGCCATGGGGATCGAGGGCCTGAGTGCCTTCAAGAGCGTCAAGCGGCGCATGGAAAAGGTCGCCGAAGTGCAGGGCGTGACCCTCTACGACGACTTCGCCCACCACCCGACGGCCATTGCCACCACCCTTGATGGCCTGCGCAAGCGGGTAGGCGAGGCGCCGATCATCGCCGTGATCGAGCCTCGCTCCAATTCCATGAAACTCGGCGCCCACCGCGAGGGTTTGCCCGGCAGTGTGACGGATGCCGACCAAGTGATCTGGTATGCGCCGCCTAACCTGGGCTGGGACCTGGCGGCCACTGCTGCGCAGTGCAAGGTGCCGGCGATCGTGGCGGACAGCCTCGAGGCGATCATCGAGCGGGTCAAGGGCCAGGCGCGTCCGGGCACCCATGTGGTGATCATGAGCAACGGCGGCTTTGGCGGCCTGCACGGCAAACTGGCCGAGGCCTTGAAGTGAGCGGGCCGGAACGCATCACACTGGCCATGACCGGTGCCTCGGGGGCGCAGTATGGCCTGCGCCTGCTCGACTGCCTGGTGCGCGAGGACCGTGAGGTGCACTTCCTGATTTCCAAGGCAGCGCAACTGGTCATGTCCACCGAAACCGACGTGGTGTTGCCGGCCAAGCCCCAGGCCATGCAGGCGTTTCTGACCGAGTACACTGGCGCAGCCGATGGGCAGATCCGTGTGTATGGCAAGGAGGACTGGATGTCGCCAGTCGCCTCCGGTTCGGGAGCCCCGGCGGCAATGGTGGTGGTGCCGTGTTCCACCGGCACGTTGTCGGCGATCGCTACAGGTGCTTGCAACAACCTGATCGAGCGGGCTGCGGATGTCACCCTCAAGGAGCGTCGCCAGTTGATTCTTGTGCCGAGGGAGGCGCCGCTCTCGACCATCCACCTGGAAAACATGCTCAAGCTGTCGCAGATGGGGGCGGTGATCTTGCCGGCGGCGCCGGGGTTCTATCATCAGCCGCAGACCCTCGACGACCTGGTCGACTTCGTGGTGGCGCGCATCCTCAACCTGCTCAATATTCCGCAGGACATGCTACCGCGCTGGGGCGAGCACCACTTCGGGGTCGATGATTGAAGCCGGCGCTGGTCGGGCTGCTCGCCACGCTGTTGCTCGGCGGTTGTGCGACGGTGCGTACGCTGGATACCAACAAACCGGGCGCACCGCTGGTATATGCCGGCACGCGTCTGGACGTGTACGTGATCAACGGCGGGTGCTGCCCGAAGGACCGCTTCGGCGCCGAGGCGCCGGCGTATCCTGGGCTGGACCTGCCGGGTAGCCTGTTGCTCGATACCCTGTTGCTGCCGTTGTCCCTGCTGACGGCGGCGGGGGTTGGGTTTCAGGCCACCGGCGGCCTTTGATGGCCCAAAGCAGGTCTGCTGCCTAAAGTGCCGAGAAGGCGTGTGCGAGCGGTTTCACCCGCGCAGAAGCCCTCGGCGGCGCCTACTTCTTGCCCAGCCTTCGCAACTCGTCGGACTCGATAATCCGCACGCCGTCCTCTTCCTCCAACGCCAGCCGCCAGAGCGCCCGCGCCAGGGTGCAGGCTTCGATGCCCCGGTACTTGCCTGGATCAGACGGGCAAATGGCGACGCCAATCGTTCGCCAAGCCGCGGCTCGACACGTTCGCCCAGCAGCAGCGACGGCCGTACGATGGTCAGTTGCGGCCAATCCTGGGCTTTGAGGGCTTCTTCCATTTCACCCTTGACCCGGTTGTAGAAAATCGACGACTTGGGATCGGCACCCAGGGCGCTGACCACCAGCAGGTGCCGAGCGCCCATTTCCCGGGCACGCTTGCTGAATGCCACGACCATGTCCAGGTCGACCGCGCGGAAGGCGGATTCGGAGCCCGCTTGCTTGAGGGTGGTCCCCAGGCAACAGAAGGCGATGTCGACCCGGCCGGCCAGCTGGGGGAGAAACACTGCAGGGTCGCCGACCGGGTTTTCCAGGTGTGGGTGCTCGGCCAGGGGGCGGCGGGTAGGCGCCAGCACGCGGCTGATGGTGGGTTCGTTGAGCAGGCGGTCGAGCAGGTGTTCACCCGTCAGGCCCGTGGCTCCGGCAAGCAGGACATGCTGAGGCGTCAAGTACATGATGTCTCTCCCTTGTTACACACAAGCTTAGTGGTTGCCGGGCTTTTTTGCCTGCTCCCCCACAGGGGCTTGTGCCGCGTTACGTAAGGCTTCCTCGGCCTGCTGTCGGCGCAACTGCTGCCAGTGTGCCAGTACTGCGGGTGGTGCCCATATCTGAGGCTCCGAGGCTTCGAAACCTTCCCTTCGTTCACGTTCGGCAACGCTGGTCCGGGCCAGTTCAAACGCCAGTTTCAAATCGTCGGTCTGGTTCAGCGCCTCGGCGAACAGGGCGTCGCCAAAGTAGGTGAAATCCGCTTCCTCGGAGCAGCCGAAGGACACCCGATCGGCACGTGCCGCGGTCATGATGACCGTCCGATCATCCTTGAGCGGGGTGATGTAGCCACCGGAATAGCAGGCGGAGATGACGATCACCTTGTCGCGTTCCTTGAGCGGAGCCAGTGCGCTGGCCAGTTCATCGGCGGACAGGTCGGCCAGTTGCAGGCGCGGCTGGTCGAGTACCAGTTGGTGGTCCTGGCTGCCATGGCTGGTCAGGTAGATGAACACCAGGTCCTCCGGGCCACTGCGCTCGGCGAGGATGCGGGCGGCACGGGTGATGTTCTCGCGGGTGGCCATGGGGCGCGTGGTCATGTGGTCGCGATGGTTGACCAGGGTGACTTGGCCCCGGGCGCCGAAGCGCACCTTGAGCATGTTGCTGACATAGTCTGCTTCGCGCAGGAAGACGCTTTGCTGGCCATCGCCGCCAACCACCAGGCTGTACAGCTGAACGGGCGGGGCGGAGCGAGGTACCTTGGCCAGGGCGTCTTCCAGCAGGCGGCCCTGATTGAGCAGGGCCAGGTCCAGCGGGTCGGGCAGCAAAGTGCCTTTCTGGTCGCGCACGCGCACACCGTTGACCCAGTACCCGGCCTCGACCTTGCCATTGGCCTGTATCAGCTTGCCGCGGCCGTGATAGGCGTCATTCTGGAAACTGCCGATATAACGGCTGCCATCGGCCAACTGCAGGTTGCCCTGGCCAGACAGGCGCCAATCGACGAAGTTGCCCTTGTAGTGGCTGCCATCGCTGCCCAACAACTCACCTTCGCCGCTGAGCGATCCATCCTTGAACTCGCCGATCCAGACATCGCCGTCGGCGTTTTCATAGCGCCCTCGGCCTTCCAGGCGGTTGTCCTTGAATTCGCCGATGTACTGTTCGCCATCGACGCTGTCGTAGGTGCCGCTGCCTTGCAGCAGGCCGTCGACGAAACGGCCGCTGAACTGGTTGCCACTGGCATCGCTGCGCACGCCCGCCCCGTTGGGCTTGCCCCTGGCGAACAGGCCCTGGTAGCGGCTGCCATCGGCCAGTTCCAGTTCGCCGGCGCCTTCGTACAGGTCGTCCTTGAACTGGCCGCGGTAGGTCTGGTCGGCTTGCTTGAGCGTGCCCTCGCCGTCCCGGCGGCCATGGCTGAAGGTGCCGGCATAATGGCTGCCAGGCGTCGTCAGGTCGCCCAGCCCCTGGAACAGGCCTTCGGCGAATTGCCCTCGATAGACCTCGCCGTTGCGTCCATGCCACTCACCTTGGCCGTGCCATTGGCCATCCTTGAACGTGCCGGCGTACCAGCTGCCGTTGGGGTAGTCGATACGCCCTTCGCCCTGCAGCAAGCCATTGACCACTTCACCGCGGTAGCGCCCTCCGTCAGGCAGACGTGCATCCGGCGGAAGAAGCGATTCGCCATCACCGCAGGCAGCGAGTAACAGGGTCAGGGCTAGGGGGAGCAGTGGACGCATGGCGGGATCCGGGCAATAGATCTGCCGAGTATGCCGCAGAATGGGCCGCTTTGCGGCCCTGATGAGAGGTCAAACGAAACAGAGCGACAGCGGCTCGGCGATGTAGGCCGGTTTTTCTTCGCCCTCGATTTCCAGTGTGACGGTGGCCTTTAGCAGCCACTGGCCTGGTTTCTTCTCGAGGGCATCGACCAACTCGACTTTCAGGCGCACCCGGCTGTCGACTTTCACTGGCTGGATGAAGCGCACGCTGTCCAGGCCATAGTTGACGACCATCTTCAGGCCCTCTGGCATGACCAGAATGTCTTCCATGAGCTTGGGGATCAGCGAAAGGGTCAGGAAACCATGGGCGATGGTCGTGCCGAATGGGGTTTTCGCGGCTTTTTCCGGGTCGACATGGATGAATTGAAAGTCGCCGGTGGCCTCGGCGAACAGGTTGATGCGCTGCTGGTCGATCTTCAACCACGCGGAGCGCCCCAGTTCCTTACCAACGTACTGCGAAAGCTCTGTAACCGGTACATAAGGCATCGCGACTCTCCAAGTTGTCTTTTGGTACGAAGGTGCAAGATCAGCACGATGAACCGTTCCAGTCAAGTTGCCAGCTTTTCGGCGAATATCGGCTTATCAGTCGGGCGTGCTTATAATGGCCGCCATGCCCGAAGGAGATGCTTATGCTGTTGCGTGGTTTGACCTGGCTAGTGCTGTTTCAGCTGCTGGGTACGGCGATCAACCATTTGTTCGTGCCGATCCTGCCGGGGCCGATCATCGGTCTGCTGCTGTTGTTGTGCTTCCTGATGGCCCGCGGTGAAGTGGGCCAGCCGTTGAACGAAGCGGCCAGCAGCCTGCTGCGCTACTTGCCGCTGTTGCTGGTGCCACCAGCGGTGGGGGTGATGGTGTATGCCAAGGATATCGCCGCCGATTTCTGGGCCATCGTGGGTGCTCTGTTCATTTCTTGCCTGGTGACCCTGGTGTTCGTCGGCGTGCTCATGCAGAAGCTCATGCAGCGCCAAGGCCAGCGCGGCGAGGAGCGGCCATGAACCTCGATTGGCAAGGCGCGCTCGATGCTGTTATCCATCACCCGCTGTTCGGCATAGGCATCACGCTGGGGGCCTACCAGATCGTGCTGGCCGCCTATGAGAAGACTCGCTGGATCTTCCTGCAGCCAGTGCTGGTGTCGATGGTGCTGGTGATCGGCGTGTTGCTGACCTGCGGCATCGATTACGCCGAATACCGCAAGAGCACCGAAATCATGAACATCCTCCTGGGCCCGGCCACGGTAGCCTTGGCGGTACCGCTGTATCTGAACCTTCGACGGATCCGGCAGTTGTTCTGGCCGACATTTACTACGCTGGTAGTCGGAGGCTTGTTCGCGACTGTGGCCTGCCTACTGCTGGGCAGGTGGTTTGGCGCCGAACACATGATTCTGATGACCATGGCGCCGAAGTCGGTGACCTCGCCAATCGCCATGCTGGTGGCCGAGCAGATCGGCGGCGTGGCGGCGTTGGCGGCGGTGTTCGTGTTGATTACCGGGGTGATCGGGGCGATCTTCGGCCCGGCCTTGCTGACCCGTTTCGGGGTCCACAACCCCGAGGCGCGCGGCATGTCCCTGGGCGTCACGGCGCACGCCGTGGGGACCTCGGTGGCCTTGCAGGAAAGTGACGAATGCGGCGCCTTCGCAGCGCTGGCGATGAGCCTGATGGGCGTGGCCACGGCAGTATTCCTGCCCTTGGCCGTCAGCCTGGTGGCCTGAGGAGTTGTGATGACGCTACCGCTGTTTCCCCTCAATACCGTGCTGTTTCCCGGCTGCCTGCTCGACTTGCAGATCTTCGAAGCGCGCTACCTGGACATGATCGGGCGCTGCATGAAGAAGGGCGAAGGTTTTGGAGTGGTCTGCATCCTGGAAGGCGAGCAGGTCGGCAAGGCGCCGCCAGTGGTCGCGTCGATTGGCTGCGAAGCGATGATTCGCGATTTCGTGCAGCAGGAGAACGGCCTGCTGGGTATTCGTGTGGAAGGTGTTCGACGCTTCGAGCTGAGCCAGACCGAGGTGCAGAAGGACCAGTTGTTGGTCGGGGAAGTCAATTGGTTGCCGGAGCAGGCCGACAGCCCTTTGACCGAGCACGATGATGACCTGCTGGCGTTGCTGGTGGCCTTGGGTGAGCACCCGATGGTCGAAGCTCTGGACATGCCTCGGGAGGTCGATGGGCGGCAGGCCTTGTCTAATCAGCTGGCGTATCTGTTGCCGTTCATGGAGGAGGACAAGCTGGACTTGCTGGCGATCGACTCGCCTCAGGAGCGGTTGGCTGAAATCCAGAAACTGCTGGAGCGCATCCAGGGTGAGCTGTTTGCCTGAAGGTCATCGATTCGAGCAAGGCCCCTCACTAGCGTAGGAGCGAGCCTTGCTCGCGATGCGCCGCACCGGCGGTGCGCGCTCTCACAGGCGCCAACAACCCCCGCCAGGCTCAATACTGATACCGCAACAACGCCTGAGGCAGCGCATGCAGGGCAAAGAACGCCAGTAGCGCGATACAGGCCGGCAACACCAGCCACCACACTCGCAGCGGCAAGGCACCCAGCGGCTGGCGGTGCTGGGCCAGCGTCAGGCTGACCGCGCAGACGCAGCAAGCCAGCAATGCGCCGGCCAGAATATCAGTCGGCCAGTGCGCCCCCAGATACACTCGCGACAGCGCAATGGCCAGGGCAGGAATGCAGCCCAGCAGCACCCAGGTCAGGCGCATCCTCGGTGGCTGCCCGCGTCCGGCCAGCAACGCCAGCACCACGAAGAATGCGAACGAGGCCGAACTGTGCCCGCTGGGCATGCTGTAGCTGGTCAATGGGTCGGTCAGCACCTCAGGTCGAGCCCGGGCGAACAACCATTTCAGTGTGCCATTGGCAATGGCCGTTCCCATCAGTGCGCCGCCGGCAAACAGCGCATGGCGCCATTGGCGGGCAAGCAGCAGCAAGCCAGTGAGCA
This sequence comes from Pseudomonas sp. Rh2, assembly GCF_040762985.1. Classification (NCBI taxonomy): domain Bacteria; kingdom Pseudomonadati; phylum Pseudomonadota; class Gammaproteobacteria; order Pseudomonadales; family Pseudomonadaceae; genus Pseudomonas; species Pseudomonas sp. Rh2. The sequence continues at coordinate 5,244,416 of NZ_CP142890.1, read as the reverse complement.
ACCCTCCGAGGAACAGCTGGGTACGGAAATCGCCCAGGCGGGTCACCAGCACCACGGCGCCATCGATGACCTGGCTGCGGTGCTCCTGGACCAGGCTCATCACGCCTTGATCGAACTCATGCAGATAAGGCCAGCCAAGGAACAGTCCCAGCAGCGCCAGGAAGCTCAGGCCGGCGATCAGCCGTGTGCCATGACGTTGATCGCGAATGCTGCTGCTCAGACTCAGACCGATCAGCACCGCAAGGCTGCCGCCGATGATTCCTGCATCCAGCCAGAAGCCTTCCGGCAGAGGCAGGCGCATGGCCGCGCCGGTGGCCCAGCCTGGCAGCAGGTACGCCACTGACCACCCGGCGCCCGCCACCAGGCTGACGGCAATAAAGCGCGGCAGGGGCATGTCGAACATGCCCGCGACCATGGGCAGCATCGGGCGCAGCGGGCCGATGAAGCGGCCTACCAGCAGGCTGGCGATGCCATAGCGTTGGAAGTAGTTTTCGGCGCTGCCAATCCATTCCGGGTGGTGGCGCAACACGGGGAGGCGGCGGATGTTCTGGTGGAAGTGCTTGCCGATCGTGTACGAAATCGCATCGCCGAGCAGGCCGCCCAGGAAACCGAGCAGCAGCGTTTCGCCAAGGCCGAACGTGCCGCTACCCGCGAGCACGGCGACGGCGAACAGCAGCACGGTCCCTGGCACGATGATGCCGGCGATGGCCAGGCACTCCACGCAGGCCACCAGGAAAATTGCCAGGCCAAGCCACTGAGGGTTGGCGCTGAGCCAGCCAGTCAGGCTATCGAGCCATTGGCCCATCTATCAGCTTCCTTGTTCGAGAGTGAAGAAATCATGCCCTTCGACTTGTCCCCGGCGCAGCGGGTTCCGGGTACAGAAGCGGGCGTACTCGGCGTCGACGAAGCGGTACGGCAGATGCTCGTCGCGGCCTGTGGGAATGCCCAGTCGGGCGCATTGCACAATCCGAGGGACCTGTATGTCGCAGTCTTCGACATAGAGGTTTTCGGGGTCGAAGCGTTGGGCGTCCCAGCGCGGTACCTTCAGGCCCAGCGCCCGGCACAGCAGCGTCTGGCCCGCACACAGGCGCTCGGCCGGGCGCAGGTTGCCGCTGGCATCGGGGTTGTTCAGTTGCATCCGTGCCAGGCTGTTGGCATCCGAAAGGGCGTCCACCCACGGATAGCCCGACTTGATCAGCACCGCATTGCCTGCGACCCTGGGCGCTGAAATTCAGCGAATCGCCGCCGCGGGCGTAGTACATGTAGATGTGCCCGCCATCGAGAAACAGTGCCTTGCGCTTGTCTGTGTAGCCGAGCGAGGCGTGGCTGCCTTTGTCGGTCAGGTAGTAGGCCTCGGTTTCGATGATGCGCGCCGCCAGCCACAGGTCGCCGTGGCGATGGCGGATGACTTTACCCAGCAGGTCCTTGGCGAGCGTCTGGGCGTCGCGGTCGAAGAAGCTGTCGGGCAGGGCGCGGGCAGGGCAGGGTGCGGTAGCTGGCATGCTGGCGGTTCGTCGTTTCAGAGGCGGCGATGATAACAATGATTGGCTTAACCGAGGCTGAAGCTGAGGAAATGCCGTCGCATCGCGGCAAGTCAGTCCAAGGCCCGGTAGAGCCGGCTTGCCGGCGATCAGGTCGAGGTGGCTTGAAGCAATTTCGATAAGAGCGGTTACATCTTTCCCAGGCATTCCCCGCTACCATTTTCTACCATCCGCCACCCGCCGCTGGGCGTATACCTGCGCGACAGTTATAATCAGCCGATTTCCCCTTCGCCAAGACACCGAACCCATGACTGAGTCCGTTCTTGACTATATGACCCGTTTGGGTCGCGCTGCTCGCCAGGCCTCCCGGGTGATCGCCCGTGCCAGCACCGCGCAGAAAAACCGCGCCCTGCAAGCTGCCGCCGATGCGCTGGATGCTGCCCGTGACGAGCTCGCCGCAGCCAACGAACTGGACCTGGCCGCCGGACGTGCCAATGGCCTGGAGCCAGCCCTGCTGGACCGCCTGGCGCTGACCCCGGCGCGTATCGACGGCATGATCACCGGCCTGCGCCAGGTGGCCAGCCTGCCGGACCCGGTCGGTGCGATCCGTGACATGAGCTACCGCCCGTCGGGCATCCAGGTGGGCAAGATGCGCGTGCCGCTTGGTGTGATCGGGATCATCTACGAGTCGCGTCCCAACGTGACCATCGATGCTGCCAGCCTGTGCCTGAAGTCGGGTAACGCCACCATCCTGCGCGGTGGTTCCGAGGCCATCCACTCCAACCGCGCCATCGCCACCTGCATTCAACGTGGCTTGGCTGAGGCCGGCCTACCGGCGGCGGTGGTGCAGGTGGTCGAGACCACCGACCGCGAAGCCGTGGGCGCCTTGATCAGCATGCCGGAGTTCGTCGATGTGATCGTGCCGCGTGGTGGCCGAGGGTTGATCGAGCGCATCAGCCGTGACGCCCGGGTCCCGGTGATCAAGCACCTCGACGGCATCTGCCACGTCTATGTGGCCGAGCATGCCGACCTCGACAAGGCCTGGCGTGTGGCCTTCAACGCCAAGACCTACCGTTATGGCATCTGCGGGGCGATGGAAACCCTGTTGGTCGACCAGCGCGTGGCCGAAGGCTTCCTGCCGAAAATGGCCCGCCGCTTCGCCGAGAAAGGGGTCGAGCTGCGCGGTTGCGAACGCACCCAGGCGCTGATCGATGCCAAGCCGGCCACCGAGGACGACTGGCACACCGAGTACCTCGACGCGATCCTGTCGATTCGAGTGGTCGACGGCCTGGACCAGGCCATCGAGCACATCAACCACTATGGCTCGCACCATACCGATTCGATCATCACCGAACACCAGGGGCAGGCCCGCCAGTTCATGGCCGAGGTCGATTCCGCATCGGTGATGCTCAATACCCCGACCTGCTTCGCCGATGGTTTCGAATATGGCCTGGGTGCTGAGATTGGCATTTCCACCGACAAGCTGCATGCTCGCGGCCCGGTCGGCCTGGAAGGGCTGACCTGCGAGAAGTACGTGGTGATCGGTGATGGCCAGCTACGCGGCCAGGAGTCCTGCTGAGTTGAGCAAGGCCCAGGCAGTCCGGCGCATTGGCGTTCTAGGCGGCACATTCGACCCCGTGCACATCGGCCACCTGCGCAGCGCGCTGGAGGTTGCCGAGTTCATGGCGCTGGATGAGTTGCGCCTGCTGCCCAACGCCCGGCCACCGCACCGCGACACCCCGCAGGTGGCGGCGCAGGACCGGCTGGCGATGGTTCGCGAGGCGGTTCAAGGCGTCGCATGCCTGAGCGTGGATGCCCGGGAGCTGGAGCGCGACAAGCCGTCGTACACCATCGATACCCTGGAGTCGATCCGTGCCGAGCTGGGCGCTGCCGACCAATTGTTTCTGGTGATGGGTTGGGATGCCTTCTGTGGCCTACCTAGCTGGCATCGCTGGGAAGAGCTGTTGCAACACTGTCACATCCTGGTGCTGCAACGCCCGGATGCCGACGTAGAACCCCCTGACGAGCTGCGCAACCTTCTGGCGGCGCGCTCGGAGAGCGATCCCACCGCCATGTCCGGCCCGGCGGGGAATATTTCGTTCGTCTGGCAGACGCCGCTTGCGGTGTCGGCTACTCAGATCCGACAGCTGCTGGCCAGCGGCAAGTCGGTGAGGTACCTGGTGCCGGACGCCGTACTGGCCTATATCGAGGCGCACGACCTGTACCGTGCCCCTAACTGACGGTGCCGCAGGCACCTCACCTAACGAGTTGAAAGAGTTTTTTATGAGCAAGCAGAAAATCAATGGCGAAGAGCTGGTCGAGCTGACCAAGGCAGCGCTGGAAGACGTCAAGGCCCAGGACATCCAGGTCATCGACGTGCGCGACAAGCACAGCCTGACCGACTACATGATCATTGCCACCGGTACCTCCAATCGTCAGATCAACGCGATGCTGGAAAAGGTCCGTGAAGCGGTCAAGGCCAAGGGCGCTCAGCCTCTGGGTGAAGAAGGCAAGGGCGACAGCGACTGGGTGCTGCTGGACCTGAACGACGTCATCGTGCACATGATGACCGCCGCTGCCCGTCAGTTCTATGACCTGGAGCGTCTGTGGCTGGGCGCCGAGCAGAGCCGTTCGGCCGATGGCAAGCACCACAGCCCGGAGAACAGCCACGACTACTCCGACAAGCTCAAGGATCGGGAATAAGGAAGCGTCGTGCGTCTGCGCCTGATCGCGGTCGGCTCGCGCATGCCCAAGTGGGTCGAGGACGGTTGGCATGAATATGCCAAGCGCCTGCCCCCTGAGCTGTCGCTGGAGCTGGTGGAAATCCCGCTGAACACTCGTGGCAAGAATGCCGACGTCGCCCGCCTGATCCGTCAGGAGGGCGAAGCCATGCTGAGCAAGGTTCAGCCTGGGGAACGCATCGTCACGCTCGAGGTCCATGGCAAGCCCTGGAGCACCGAGCAGTTGGCGACCGAGTTGGACCGCTGGCGCCTGGACGCGCGCACGGTGAATTTGATGGTGGGTGGCCCGGAAGGGCTGGCGCCTGAAGTCTGTGCACGCGCCGAGCAACGCTGGTCGCTGTCGCCGTTGACCCTGCCGCACCCATTGGTAAGGATACTCATCGGCGAGCAGATCTATCGCGCCTGGACCGTGCTGTCCGGGCATCCTTATCACAAATGAGCCTGTAAGCCCGCCCGATGTCGCAGCCGATCCGTCTCAAGGACCACGAGAAAGACGCCCGCCTGGTGCGCAACCGCGTCGTGGTCGGCGCGGTTGCGATCATGTTGCTCATCTGCGTGCTGATCGCGCGGCTGTACTACCTGCAGATCATCCAGTACGACTATCACTCGACGTTGTCCGAGAACAACCGGGTGCATGTCCAGCCCATCCCGCCAACGCGGGGGCTGATCTTCGACCGCAATGGCGTGATCGTCGCCGACAACCGGCCCAGCTTTAGCCTGTCCATGACCCGGGAACGTGCGGGTAACTGGCAGGAAGTGCTGGATACCATCGTCGAAGTGCTGGAATTGACGCCCGACGATCGCGCGCTGTTCGAGAAGCGCATGCGCCAGGGTCGCAGGCCGTTCGAGCCGGTGCCGATCCTGTTCGAGCTGAACGAAGAGCAGATCGCTCGCGTGGCGGTCAACCAGTTCCGCCTGCCTGGCGTGGAAGTGGTTGCGCAGCTGGTGCGCCACTACCCGCAAGGTGCGCACTTCGCCCACTCGGTCGGCTATGTCGGGCGCATCAACGAGAAAGAGCTCAAGTCCCTCGACCCGGTGAACTACAGCGGTACCCACCACATCGGCAAGACCGGCATCGAGCGCTTCTACGAAGCCGAGCTGCATGGCCAGGTAGGTTACGAGGAAGTCGAGACCAACGCCCGTGGCCGTGTGCTGCGGGTGCTCAAGCGCACCGACCCGAAACCGGGCAAGGACATTGTCCTGAGCCTGGATATCAAGCTGCAGGAGGCTGCCGAGGCAGCGCTGGGTGGCCGGCGTGGCGCGGTGGTCGCACTTGACCCGCGCACCGGCGAGGTGCTGGCGATGGTCAGCCAGCCAAGCTTCGATCCGAATCTGTTCGTCACCGGCATCAGTTTCAAGGCCTATGCCGAGCTGCGTGACTCGATCGACCGACCACTGTTCAACCGCGTGCTGCGCGGTTTGTATCCGCCTGGCTCGACCATCAAGCCTGCCGTGGCCATCGCCGGCCTCGACAGTGGCGTGGTCAACGCCAGCAGCCGGGTGTTCGACCCGGGTTACTACCAGTTGCCCAACTACGACCACAAGTACCGCAACTGGAACCGCACCGGCGATGGCTGGGTCGACCTGGATACCGCCATCATGCGTTCCAACGACACCTACTTCTACGATCTTGCCCACAAGATGGGCATCGACCGGCTGTCGAGCTACATGAATAAGTTCGGTATCGGGCAGAAGGTCTCCCTCGACATGTTCGAGGAATCGGCCGGCCTGATGCCGTCCCGCGAGTGGAAACGCGCCACCCGTCGCCAGGCCTGGTTCCCCGGTGAGACGCTGATCCTGGGTATTGGCCAGGGCTACATGCAGGCCACGCCGCTGCAGCTGGCGCAGGCCACCGCGCTGATTGCCAACAAGGGCGTGTGGAACCGTCCGCACCTGGCCAAGACCATCGAAGGTCAACCCCCGGTGGACGACAACCCCATGGAGAACATCGTCCTGCGTGACAAGTCCGATTGGGCCAAGGTCACCCATGGCATGGAGCAAGTGATGCACAACGCCCGAGGTACAGCACGCAAGGCTGCCCTGGGTGCCCAGTATCGGATTGCCGGCAAGAGCGGTACCGCGCAGGTGGTAGCGATCAAGCAAGGCGAGAAGTACGACCGCAACAAACTGCAGGAGCGCCATCGCGACCACGCGCTGTTCGTTGCCTTCGCCCCGGCTGACGATCCGAAGATCGTGGTCTCGGTGATGGTCGAGAACGGTGAATCCGGCTCTGGTGTCGCCGCCCCGGTGGTGCGTCAGGTCATGGACGCCTGGCTGCTCGACGAAAACGGCCGGCTCAAGCCTGAGTTCGCGCCTGCCACCGTTGCCCAGGAAACGGCTCAGTGAAGAACAATTTCGATCGCATGCTCTCCAGCGAGGACGTGATGCGTCGACGCGCCAGCTTCCTGCAGCGCATCCACGTCGACGGCCCCTTGCTGGTCATCCTGCTGACCCTCGCGGCCGGCAGCCTGTTCGTCCTCTATTCGGCCAGTGGCAAGAACTGGGACCTGCTGCTCAAGCAGGCCAGCTCGTTCGGCATCGGTCTGGTGTCGATGTTCATCATCGCCCAGCTCGAGCCACGCTTCATGGCGCGTTGGGTTCCGCTGGCCTACCTGGCCGGGGTGTTCCTGTTGATCGTGGTGGACGTCATGGGCCATAACGCCATGGGCGCCACGCGCTGGATCAACATCCCCGGGGTGATCCGCTTCCAGCCGTCAGAGTTCATGAAGATCATCATGCCGGCGACCATCGCCTGGTACCTGTCCAAGCGCACCTTGCCGCCACACCTCAAGCATGTGGCCATCAGCCTGGTGCTGATCGGTGTGCCGTTCATACTCATCGTGCGCCAGCCTGACCTCGGCACAGCACTGCTGATCCTGGCCTCGGGGGCCTTCGTGCTATTCATGGGCGGCTTGCGCTGGCGCTGGATCATCAGCGTGCTGGCGGCGGCGGTGCCCGTGGCGGTGGCCATGTGGTTCTTCGTCATGCATGACTACCAGAAGCAGCGCGTGCTGACCTTCCTCGACCCGGAAAGCGACCCGCTGGGCACCGGCTGGAACATCATCCAGTCCAAGGCCGCAATCGGCTCCGGTGGCGTGTTCGGCAAGGGCTGGCTGCTGGGTACCCAGTCGCACCTGGACTTCCTTCCCGAAAGCCATACCGACTTCATCATCGCGGTGCTCGGCGAGGAGTTCGGCCTGGTGGGCATCTGCCTGCTGCTGCTGATCTACCTGTTGCTCATTGGTCGTGGCCTGATGATCACGGCCCAGGCCCAGACCCTGTTCGGCAAGCTGCTGGCAGGTAGCCTGACCATGACCTTCTTTGTATACGTATTCGTCAATATCGGTATGGTCAGCGGCCTGTTGCCCGTGGTGGGCGTGCCGCTGCCCTTCATTAGCTATGGCGGAACTTCGTTGGTGACGCTGCTGTCAGCGTTTGGCGTTCTGATGTCGATCCACACGCACCGCAAATGGATCGCGCAAGTTTGAATAAGGTGAAAATTTTCATGCAAGCAGTGCGTGGCTGGGCTGCCCGTTTTGCGCCTTGGATTGGCGCGTTGGGCCTGTTTGGCGCTGTCCAGCAAGCCAATGCCGGCGATTACGAGGGCTCGCCCCAGGTGGCCGAGTTTGTCAGCGAAATGACCCGTGACTACGGTTTTGCCGGCGAGCAGCTCATGGCCGTGTTCGGCGAGGTCCAGCGCAAGCAGTCGATTCTCGACGCGATTTCCCGCCCTGCCGAGCGGGTCAAGCCGTGGAAGGACTACCGGCCGATGTTCATCACCGACGCACGCATCGCCCGCGGCGTGGACTTCTGGCGCCAGCACGAAGCGACCCTGGCCCGTGCCGAGCAGGAATACGGCGTGCCTGCCCAGGTGATCGTGTCCATCATTGGTGTTGAAACCTTCTTTGGTCGCAACACGGGCAATTACCGGGTCATCGACGCCCTGTCGACCCTGGGCTTCGATTATCCGCCGCGTGCCGAGTTCTTCCGCAAAGAGCTGCGCGAGTTCCTGTTGCTGTCCCGCGAGGAGCAGCTCGACCCGCTCACCCTCAAGGGCTCCTACGCCGGTGCCATGGGGCTGCCGCAGTTCATGCCCAGCAGTTTCCGTAACTATGCGGTCGACTTCGACGGCGATGGCCACATCAACATCTGGAACAATCCCGATGATGCCATCGGCAGCGTCGCCAGCTATTTCAAGCGCCATGGCTGGGTAGCTGGCGAGCCTGTGGTCAGTCGGGCCCAGGTGGCCGGTACACAGGCCGATCAGGGGCTGACGACCGGCATCGAGCCGGTGAAGACGGTTGGGGAGTTGCGAGCGCTAGGCTGGTCGAGTCATGATGCGCTGCGCGATGATCTGCCAGTGACCGCCTTCCGCCTGGAAGGTGAAAACGGCCCCGAATATTGGATGGGCCTGAAGAATTTCTACGCGATCACTCGCTACAACCGCAGCGTGATGTATGCCATGGCGGTGCATCAGCTTTCGGAACAGCTGGTTCAAGCACGGGGCGTCAAGTAATGCGCGCAATCATCTCTGCCAACTCCTTCAAGTTGCTGACCTGTGTCGCGGTCGGCCTGGCGCTGGCCAGTTGTTCGTCCAGCCGCCCAACCTCCCAGCAGAGCGGTAACGTGGTCCGTTCCCAGCCTGGACTGGATATCAACCGTGCCCACAAGGACGGTGCGCCCTGGTGGGACGTGGACGTGAACAAGATCCCCGATGCCACGCCCACCGTGCACACCGGTCCCTACAAGGCCAACCCGTACACGGTGTTGGGCAAGACCTACTACCCGATGCAAGACGCGCGCAATTACCGCGCCGAAGGCACGGCGTCGTGGTACGGCACCAAGTTCCACGGTCAGAACACCGCCAATGGCGAGCTCTATGACCTCTATGGCATGAGCGCGGCGCACAAGACGCTGCCGCTGCCTGCCTATGTGCGAGTGACCAACCTGGCCAACGGCCGCAGTGTGATCCTGCGGGTCAATGACCGTGGACCGTTCTATTCGGACCGGATCATCGACTTGTCCTACGCGGCGGCGAAGAAGCTCGGTTACGCCGAGATCGGTACCGCCCACGTGCGGGTCGAGGGTATCGACCCGCAGCAATGGTGGGCCCAGCGTGGCCAGCAGCCGCCCCTGATGCTCAAGGAGCCTCAGGTGGCCCAGGCTCAGCCGATTCCGGCCAGCACCGGGCGCGTCGAGCAGTGGACGCCGCCGCCGCAGCAGCACGCCGCACCTGTGGTGCCGGTGCAGGTTGGCGGCAACAATGTGCCAAGCGGCAACGGCGGCAGCTTCCTGCAAGTGGGGGCGTTCGCCAACCCGGACGCCGCCGAGCTGCTGCGTTCGAAACTGAGCACCATGGTCAGCGCCCCGGTGTTCATCAGTTCCATCGTGCGTAACCAGCAGACCCTGCACCGTGTTCGCCTGGGACCGATCGGCAGCCAGGGCGAGATCCAGCAGGCTCAGGACAGCATTCGCCTGGCGAACTTGGGGCAGGCAAAGCTGGTCACAGCTGACTGACCCTGTCGACGGCAACAGGGCCGGTACTGAACCATGCCAAACTGTCGGTTTTGTCATGAATTGGCGGGCGCAGGCATGTACAATGGCCGCTTTTGCTGCCGGCCAGGGAACCCTTGCCCTCCGGGCATCAGACCATTAGCGATTTTCGAGAGACGGATGAACATCACCAAGCTTGCCAAACGACTTTGCCTGCCCGTACTGCTGATGATCACGCCTGCCGCTTTCGCGGCGGAGCAGATGATGCCATCGCCACCGCAGCTGGCGGCCAAGTCCTACGTACTCATGGACGCGTCCAGCGGCAACGTGCTGGTCGAGAACAACGGTGACGAGCGTCTGCCGCCAGCCAGCCTGACCAAGCTGATGACCGCTTACATCGCCACCCTGGACATCCGCCGTGGCCAGATCGGCGAGAACGACCCGGTCACCGTCAGCGAAAACGCCTGGCGCACCGGTGGTTCGCGCATGTTCATCAAAGTGGGCAGCCAGGTCACCGTCAGCGACCTGCTGCACGGCATCATCATCCAGTCGGGTAACGACGCCTCCGTCGCCCTGGCCGAGCACATCGCCGGCAGCGAAGACGCGTTCGCCGACATGATGAACAAGACCGCCGCCGACCTCGGCATGAGCAACAGCCACTTCATGAACCCGACCGGCCTGCCGAACCCGGAGCACTACTCTTCGGCCCACGACATGGCCCTGCTGGCGCGTGCGATCATCGACGAGGATCCGGCCCACTACGCCATCTACTCGCAGAAAGAGTTCTTCTGGAACAACATCAAGCAGCCTAACCGCAACCTGCTGCTGTGGCGCGACAAGACCGTCGACGGCCTGAAGACCGGCCACACCGACGAAGCGGGCTACTGCATGGTGGCTTCGGCCGTTCGTGACGGCCAGCGCCTGATCGCCGTGGTGTTCGGCACCAACAGCGAGCAAGCCCGTGCCGCCGAGACCCAGAAGCTGCTGACTTACGGTTTCCGCTTCTTCGAAACCCAGACCTTCTACCAGAAGGGTACCGAACTGGCCCAGGCGCCGGTTTGGAAGGGTGCCACCAGCCAGGTGAAAGCGGGTCTGGCCAACGACCTGACCCTGACTATGCCTAAAGGCCAATTGAAGCGTCTGCAGGCTTCGATGACCATGAACCCGCAGCTCACCGCACCGATCGCAAAAGGTGACGTGATCGGCAAAGTGGAAGTCAAACTGGACGAAAACGTGGTTCACAGCGCCGACCTGATCGCCCTCGACGGCGTCGAGGAAGGTGGTTTCATCCGCCGTATGTGGGATAGCATTCGTCTATTCTTCTACGGGTTGTTCAACTGATACGTGACCTGCCACGCTCCCGCGCATCGTTGCGGGAGCGTTGTTGTTGCCACGGCTTACGAGGCCGTTTCCGCCATGAGCGAAGCTGACGTCAAGTCGCACAAAATCGAATTCCCCTGCGAGGATTACCCGATCAAGGTGATCGGCGATACCGTTGTCGGTTTCCGAGACACGGTGATCGAGATCCTCAGCAAGCACGCCAAAGTCGACCTCCAGACACTGGCCGAGCGCCAGAGCAAGGAAGGCAAGTACACCACCGTGCAATTGCACATCGTTGCCGAAAGCGAGAACCAGCTGCACGATATCAATAGCGCCCTGCGCGCGACCGGCATCGTGAAAATGGTGCTCTGATGCCGCGGTGTCTCGGTTTTCGCGATCTTGGCCTGCAGCCCTATGAACCGGTGCTGGAGGCCATGCGTCGTTTTACCGAGCAGCGTGGCCCGGACAGCCAGGACGAAGTCTGGCTGGTCGAGCACCCCGCGGTCTTCACCCAGGGCCAGGCCGGCAAGGCCGAGCACCTGCTGGTACCGGGCGATATCCCGGTGGTGCAGACCGACCGCGGTGGCCAGGTGACCTATCACGGCCCCGGGCAGTTGGTGGCCTACCTGCTGCTGGATGTACGTCGCCTTGGCTTCGGTGTGCGTGACCTGGTGAGCCGTATCGAGCGCACCCTGATCGACCTGCTGGCCAGCTACGATGTCCAGGCTGCGGCAAAACCCGATGCTCCCGGTGTCTATGTCGATGGAGCGAAAATCGCCTCCCTCGGCCTGCGAATCCGCAATGGCCGTTCGTTTCATGGCCTTGCTCTGAATGTGGACATGGACCTTGCGCCATTCCGCCGAATCAACCCCTGCGGGTACGCGGGGCTGGCCATGACCCAGCTGCGCGACCTGGCAGGTCCGATCGAACTCGACGAGGTCAGGACAAGGCTGCGCGGACAGCTGGTCAAGCACCTCGACTATGCTGAGCAGACGACCCTCACGGGCGGAATCGACTGAATATGACAACTGTGCAAGAAGCCGTGCCGAACCTGACTCCTACCCAGGATTCCACCCCGCGCCCCGCGCCGAAGAAGGTGGAAGCTGGCGTTAAACTGCGTGGCGCCGAAAAGGTCGCCCGTATTCCGGTGAAGATCATCCCCACCGAAGAACTGCCGAAAAAGCCGGACTGGATCCGCGTGCGTATCCCGGTTTCCCCGGAGGTCGACCGCATCAAGCAACTGCTGCGCAAGCACAAGTTGCACAGCGTGTGCGAAGAGGCATCCTGCCCGAACCTGGGCGAGTGCTTCTCGGGGGGACTGCGACCTTCATGATCATGGGTGACATCTGCACCCGTCGTTGCCCGTTCTGCGACGTTGGCCATGGCCGACCAAAGCCACTGGATGTCGACGAGCCGAAAAACCTGGCCATCGCCATCGCCGACCTGCGCCTGAAGTACGTGGTCATCACTTCGGTGGACCGCGACGACCTGCGCGACGGCGGCGCCCAGCACTTCGCCGACTGCATTCGCGAAATCCGTGCGCTGTCGCCGGGCGTTCAGCTCGAGACCTTGGTCCCGGACTACCGTGGCCGCATGGACATCGCTCTGGAGATCACTGCGCAACAGCCGCCAGATGTCTTCAACCACAACCTGGAAACCGTCCCGCGCCTTTACAAGGCCGCGCGTCCGGGCTCGGACTATGATTGGTCGCTGGACCTGCTGCAGAAGTTCAAGCAGATGGTGCCCCATGTACCGACCAAGTCGGGCCTGATGCTCGGCCTGGGCGAGACCGACGAAGAAGTCATCGAAGTCATGCACCGCATGCGCGAGCACGACATCGACATGCTGACCCTTGGCCAGTACCTGCAGCCATCGCGCAGTCACCTGCCGGTTCAGCGCTTCGTCCACCCGGATACCTTCGCCTGGTTCGCCGAGGAAGGTTACAAGATGGGCTTCAAGAACGTCGCGTCCGGCCCGCTGGTGCGTTCGTCCTATCACGCTGACCAGCAGGCTCATGAGGCCAAGATCAAGCTCTGATCCTGTGTTGAGTCAGACATGCCGATGCGCGCCGAAAGGCGGCATCGGCATTTTTGTATGAGCATTGTCGGTGAAACACGGTAAGGAGTTACCCAGTGAACAGCGTTGAAACCTTCGAGTCCCGCTTGCTTGCCGCGTTGCCCGTAGGTGCTTGCTTCGCCGTGGTCGCCCCCGCCGGGCCGGCCCGGCTGGATGCGCAAAAAGCCGGCCTGTGGTTTGCCAGCCGGGGCTATCAGTCCCGTATCTATCCGAGCGTCAATCAGGCCCAGGGTTATCTGGCCGGCTCCGACCAGCGTCGCCTGCAGGACCTGCACGATGCATTCGCCGACCCTTCCATCCACGCCATTTTGTGCATGCGTGGCGGTTACGGCAGCATGCGCCTGCTCGACAAGCTCGACTTCGAGCTGATTCGGCGCAATCCCAAGCCGTTGATTGGCTACAGCGACATCACCGCGCTGCATACCGCCATCGGCCGTCACAGTGGGCTGGTGACCTTCCATGGGGCGATGCTCAACGCCGACCTGCTGGGCGCCAAGCTCGAGCCCACCGAATCTTCGCTACTGGCGCAGTTGAACGGGCGTCTGGCGGCGGGCGATGCCATCGTCCATCCGGCAGCCTACCCGTTGAGCAGTGTAGTGCCTGGCGAAGCCAGTGGGCGCTTGGTGGGCGGCAACCTGTCGTTGCTGGGGGCTACGATGGGTACCTTGGCCGAGGTCGATACCCAGGACAGTATCCTGTTCATCGAAGATGTGAACGAGCCACTGTACCGGGTAGATCGTCTGCTGACCCAACTGCGCCTGGCCGGCAAGCTCGAGGGCGTCAAAGGCGTATTGGTGGGGGACTTCGCCGGCGTTACGGTCGCCGCCATGACGCCGCTGCTGGAGGACATCTTCGCGTCGCTGGGTGTGCCTGTACTGGCCGGGTGGCGCAGCGGGCACTGTGACCCGAATGTGTGTCTGCCCCTGGGGGCGTGGGTGCAACTGGACAGCAGCAAGCAGACCTTGGTGCTGCAGCAGGACCTGTTCCGGTCCTGACCGCCATCGTCAGCAGATCATCCCTGCGGCCTTCAGCAGCGGCCTCGACGGGCAAAAGGGGCGCAACGCGCCCCAAGATCCTGATCGCCCAGTGCACCTAGGCTTTGTACGAAAAGCCTTGAAACTCGGTGATGCTGCGTCGAAAACAGCCTCGAAATGCTCATTTACAACCCGTAAACTCCGCTTCCTCGGCTGTTTTCGCCTTGCCTGACCTTCGTCCCAAGACTTTTCAGACAGACCCTAATGCCCGCCCGGTGAAACAATGATCTTCACGTTCTGCTCCTTGTTGTTCACCAATTCTTCGAAGCCGAGCTCGACAATTTGCTCCAGCCCGATTCGCCCAGTCACCAGCGGTCGAATATCCAGACGCCCATCGGCAATGAATGCGATCACATCAGCGAACTCGCCATTGTAGGCCAATGCCCCGATCACCTGTTTCTCGGTGGACACCAGTTCGAAGAAGTTGAACTCGCTGGGCTCCTCGAAAATACCCACCAACACGCACTTACCGGCCTTGCGAATGGCATCGATGGCCAGCTTGGCCGTGTGCTTGTTGCCGATGCACTCGAAGCTCACATCGGCCCCAAGCCCGCCAGTGAGCGCGCGAATCTCGGCCAGGGCATCGCACTGGCTGGGGTCGAGCACCACGCTGGCTCCCACTTCCTTGGCCTTGGCTTTGCGTGCCGAGGACATTTCCAGCGCGATCACCTGAGCCGCACCGGCAGCCTTGGCGCACATGATGGTGCAAAGGCCGATGGTGCCTGCGCCTACCACCACCACGTTCTGTCCCAGCAGGCTGCCGGCCTTCTTCACCGCGTGCATGCCCACCGCCAACGGCTCGATCAGTGCCCCGGCCTCCCGTGGGAAGCCCTGTGGCAACCGATACAGCAAGTTGGCGGGCACATTGACCCGTTCGGCGAAGGCACCGTTGTTCATAAGCCCGGTGAAGGCCAGGCGCTCGCAGATGTTGTACAGGCCATGGGTGCAGTAGTAGCAGGTCCCGCAATGCTGGCAGGCATCCGCCGCCACCGGGTCGCCCACGGCATAGCCTTCGACTCCCTCGCCGAGCTTGGCGATTTCACCGCAGAACTCGTGGCCGAGGATGCACTGGCCCTGGATGCCGGTCAGAGGATGCGGCGCCTCGACCGGGATGAACACTGGGCCCGCCACGTATTCGTGTAGATCGGAACCACAGATGCCGCACCAGTCCACCTTGATTTGCACCCAGCCAGGAGGCGGGTCGGCAGGCAGGGGGACCTGTTCGACACGGATGTCATGGCGGCCATGCCAGACGGCGGCGCGCATATGGGTGTGGCTCAGGTCATTCATGATGATTGTCTCCAGACTCACGCAACGGGATCAGTGCTTGCGCAGGAACGCCAACAGTCGTTCGTTGACCTGTTCGGCTGCCTCCATCTGCACCATGTGACCAACGCCAGGCACGACCAGGACCTCGGCCTCCAATCCTTCGGCATGGGCGGCTGGGATGATCGCGTCCTCGGCGCCCCAGACCACCATAGCCGGGTGCTGGCCAAGCACGCTACGCAGGTCGTGCCGTTGCCGGTCACCTTCGGCGATGGCCGAGCGCAGCTGTCTCAGTGCCTGGTCCACGCCTTCCAGGCGCTTGAACTTGAGCATGTCTTCGAGCATCTGCCGGGTGACCAGCGCGGGGTCGGCGAACAGCTGGGTCAGCTGTGGCTTGAGGGCGTTGCGGTTGGCCGCCTCGACGAAGCCGTGAAGGTATTGCCCGTTGATCGCATCGCCCAGCCCGGCGCTGGCGACCAGGCTCAGGCTCGCCACCCGTTGCGGCGCCAGGCGCGCCACGTTCAGGCTGACCGCGCCGCCCATTGAATGCCCGGCCAGATGGGCGCGTGGGATGTCCAAATGGTCGAGCAGGGCGAGCACTGTCTCGCTCAGCTCATCCAGGTCGCCCCGCTGCAGTGCCTTGGCCGACTCGCCATGGCCAGGCAGGTCCAGCGCAATTACCCGGCGTTCGGCGGCCAGGGCCGGATGGTTGAACAGCCAGTTGTTGAGGTCGCCGCCGAAACCGTGAACCAGCAGCAGCGGGGTGCCACCTTCACCCAGTTCGAACCAGCGCAGCAGGCGGCCACCCACTTCGGCCTTCTGAGGTGCGGGCCCTTGAGCCTGGTCGGCGGCCCCTTCGGCGACGAACTCGGCCTGGAACTGCTGCACCACCGCGTCGATTTCAGCCTCGCTGGCCTGACCTTCCACCACCACGGCAAGCAACGCACCCACCGGCAGGGTTTCGTCGGGTTGGGCGATCAGGCGGCGTAACACGCCACTGAAAGGCGCCTCGACGCTGCTGCTGATCTTGTCGGTTTCAACGTCCAGCACTTCATCGCCCTTGTTGATCTCGTCGCCTTCCTGCTTGAGCCAGGCATCGACCCGGCCCTCGGTCATCGACAAGCCCCACTTGGGCATGGTCAGGGTATGGATCTGGCTCATGCGGCGCTCCTTGCAGCTTCGATTACCTTGCGCACAGCGGCCTCGATCTTCGCGGCATCCGGGATGTACAAGTCTTCGAGGGCGTCGGAAAACGGCACGGGTGTATGGGGCGCGGTGACCATCTCGATCGGGCCTTTGAGCGAGCCGAACGCTTTCTGCGCAACCAGTGCGCTAATGTCGGTGGCCATGGAGCAGCGCGGGTTGGCTTCGTCGATAACCACCAGGCGGCCGGTCTTCTCCACGCTTTCGAGAATGCTGTCTTCGTCCAGTGGGCTGGTGGTGCGCAGGTCCAGCACTTCGCAGTCGATGCCCTGACGAGCCAAGTTGTTGGCTGCCTCAAGCGCCACATGGACCATGCGCCCGTAGGTCACCAGCGTCACGTCGTCGCCGTCGCGCAGGAAGTTGGCCTCGCCGAAGGGCACCGTGTAGACCTCTTCCGGCACCTCGCCCTGCATGCTGTAGAGCAACTTGTGCTCGCAGAAGATCACCGGGTCGTTGTCACGGATGGCCTGGATCAACAGCCCCTTGGCGTCATAGGGCGAGGCGGGGCAGACCACCTTGAGTCCTGGGATGTGGGTCCACAGCGAGGTGAGCATCTGCGAGTGCTGTGCCGCCGCACGCAGTCCGGCGCCGTACATGGTGCGCATCACCAGCGGAGTGACGGCCTTGCCGCCGAACATATAGCGGAACTTGGCCGCCTGGTTGAGGATTTGGTCCAGGCAGCAA
Source organism: Pseudomonas sp. Rh2 (assembly GCF_040762985.1). Taxonomy (NCBI): domain Bacteria; kingdom Pseudomonadati; phylum Pseudomonadota; class Gammaproteobacteria; order Pseudomonadales; family Pseudomonadaceae; genus Pseudomonas; species Pseudomonas sp. Rh2. The sequence goes on along the minus strand of NZ_CP142890.1, from coordinate 5,227,118 downwards.
CCAGCGAAGTCGACGAACATCAGTTCGCAGACCGGGCGCAGGCCTTGGGTGGCGGCCCCGACGGCGGCCCCGACATAGCCGATTTCCGACAGCGGTGCGTCGAGTACCCGGCCAGGGAATTGGTGGTAAAGACCTTTGGTTACGCCCAGCACGCCGCCCCAGGCATCGTCTTCGCCGGGCGCGCCGGCACCGCCGGCAACGTCTTCGCCGATGATGAACACGCTGCTGTCGCGACGCATTTCCTGGGCCAGGGCTTCGTTGATGGCCTGCTGGTAGCTGATCTTTCTTGCCATGGTGGTTCTCCTGTTGTTCTTGTTGTCCGGGCTCAGGGGTAGGTGACGTAGACGTCGGTGAGCAGGTCTGCAGGCTGTGGCTTGGGATCGGACTTGGCACGGCGCACGGCGTCTTCGATCAGGTCTTCGACGCGGGCGTCGATGGCGTCGAGCTGCTCGTTGGTAAGCAATCCGGCGCGGGTGGTCTTGTTGCGGAACTGCAACAGGCAGTCGCGCTGTTCGCGCAGGTGCTTCACCTCGTCCGGGGCGCGGTAGGTCTGCGCATCGCCCTCGAAGTGGCCGTAGTAGCGGCTGAGCTTGACCTCGATCAGCGACGGGCCTTGCCCGGAACGGGCGCGTTCGATGGCGGCAGCGGCAGCCTCGTGCACGGCGAAGAAGTCGAAGCCATCGATGGTGACCCCGGGCATGCCGAAACCGGCGGCGCGGTCGGCGATGTGGTCGCAGGCCACCGACCAGGTCGAGGCGGTGGCTTCGGCGTAGCCATTGTTCTCGGCGACGAAGATGCACGGCAGGTTCATGATCGAAGCCAGGTTCATCGCTTCGAACACCGCGCCTTCGTTGGAGGCGCCGTCGCCGAAGAAGGCCACCGAAACGTCGTCGCGTCCCTTGAGCTTGGCGGCCAGAGCGGCGCCGGCCACCAGCGGGGCACCGGCACCGACGATGCCGTTGGCGCCGAGCATGCCTTTTTCCAGGTCGGCAATGTGCATCGAGCCGCCCTTGCCGCCGCACACGCCGGTCTTCTTGCCGTAGATCTCGGCCATCATGCCGTACACATCCACGCCCTTGGCAATGCAGTGACCGTGGCCGCGATGGGTGGAGGCGATGCAGTCGCTGTCGCGCAGGTGGGCCATGACCCCGGCGGCGGAGGCTTCTTCGCCAGCGTAAAGGTGGACGAAACCGGGGATCTCGCCGGTGGCGAACTCCACGTGCAGGCGTTCTTCGAAGGCGCGGATGGTACGCATCACTTCGTAGGCATGTAGCAACTGTTCGCAGCTCAGGTGAGTGGACATCTTGTTGTTCTCCAGGGTTGTCTCAACACGGGTTTGCAGGGTGCAGCCGATGACCGCGCGGGACGGCCAGCAGGTGGTGCCGTGCGGCATGGGCCAGCACGGCCTCGACATCCACGGTCAGGGGGCCTTGGTGATCGAGGGTAATGGTGGGGTTGTCGCCTTCGGCAAACTCGATTTCGCGCTCGCCGTCCAGGGCCAGGGTGCCGCTGGCGAGGCTCAGGCCATGGGGCACGCCGGGGGCCAGAAAGCCCGAAGCGGTGATGCCGCAACCTTGCAGCAGTCCTGGCGCCAGGGGGGCCAGCAAGGCATGTTCGGCGCCGGGGTTCAGGCGTACCCAGGCACCCTGCGCCGCGTGGCGCGACACTGGGCACCACAGGCCGCACAGGGACGAGAGGCCAATGGCATGGGGTTCGGCGAAGCAGGCAAAGACTTCGCTCAGGTCTTCGCTGCGGCTCAAGGCGCGGGCACCGACGAAGCGCTGAGGCGACACCGCGACTTCCACCAGGGCCCATTCACAGAGGTTCTGCCGCGCTACGTTCACCAGCAGGCGCTTGTTGCGGCGCAGGCTGATCGTGTTCGGCACTTGGCCGCTGGCGAACAGGCCTCCGGCCAGGCCGGCACTGGTGGCTTCGCGCAGCTCGGGGAAAGCGTTATTGGTGCCGGTGGACAGTGTCAGCAGCGGTACGTCCCCGGCATGGGCAGCAACCGCCTTGTGGGTGCCGTCGCCACCGAGCACGGCGATCATGGCCACGCCACGCTCGACCATCAGACGGGTGGCCAGGCGGGTATCGGCGACCGTCTGGGTCAGGGGCAGGTCGAGCAGTTCCAGTGCCGGCCAATGCTGGTCGCGAGCTATCGGGCCATGGCTGGCCTTGAGTACAGCGGCAGCGATACCCGTCATGTCCGTGGGCATCAGCACTTGGCTCACACCGGTGGCACCGAAGGCTGCGAGCAGTCGCTGGATGGCCGAGGCCTTGTCGGTGCTCGAGTAGAGCCCGGCGTTGGCGGTCAGGCGACGCAGGTCTCGGCCAGAGGCAGGGTTGGCAATGATCCCGACAGTCGGGGCAGGTTGCGGCATGGCGCACCTCGTATTCTTGTTTGCCAAGGCAAGAGCAAGGTGGGTGCCAGCTTTTTCGGGGTTGGCTGAGAAGCTTGCTCCAGAGCGGTTCCGGCGTCTTCCGGCGGGTGCCCTCGGTGGCACTGGCGAGACGCCCGGTGCCAGGGCTCGGCCGGTTTCGACGAGACGCTGAGACGCTGCGTCTCAAGCCTGCCGGTAATCACTCAGTGCTTGTCGGGGGATGTCCGGAAGCGCTTAATGGCCGGACAACGATAAAAACAGCAACGAGAACCGGAGGGCCTGAATGCTTGCCGCGAACTCCCGAGCCCATGTCGACTGCGTCAGCCGGGTGCTGAAGAATGCCGACCGCCTGCCGCAGGCACCGGTGCCGCCGCTGATTCTCGATTCATGGCGCCGTTCCATGGAGCTGTACCGCCTCGACCCAGGCTCCCAGCAGGGGCCGCGCATCCTTTCCCAAAGCGTGCTCAACGAATGCCGCGAACGTGCCGAACTGTTTCTGCGTATCGCCGGCGATGCCGTGGCGCGCCTGCATGAGCGTGTGCGCGGTGCCGACTACTGTGTGCTGCTCACCGACGCCCTCGGGCGCACCATCGACTATCGGGTTGAATCCGCTATTCGCAACGACTGCCGCAAGGCCGGGCTGTACCTGGGTACCTGCTGGTCGGAAGGCGAGGAGGGGACTTGCGGCGTGGCGGCCGTCCTGACCAGCAAGGCGCCGGTCACGGTGCACAAGCGTGACCACTTTCGCGCGGCCTTCATCGGCCTGACCTGCACGGCGGCCCCTGTGTTCGACCCCCAAGGGGAGTTGCTGGGGGTAGTGGATGTTTCCGCCCTGCAATCGCCGGACGACCGTCGTAGCCAGCACTTGATCCGCCAGTTGGTGGAGCAGACTGCGCGGGAGATCGAAAACGCCTTTTTCATGCACAGCGCCCAAGGCCATTGGGTGATGCGCGCTCATGGCACGCCGGGGTATGTCGAGAGCCAGCCGGACTACCTGCTGGCCTGGGATGCCGACGGGCGCCTGCGGGCGATCAACAGCCTGGCCCGCGAGCGCCTGCTGGCCCGCCATGGACGCTTGCCCGAGCACATCGGCGAGTTGTTCGACCTGGATCAGCTGCGCCGCGCCAACGAGGCCTCTGCCCAGCGGCTGCCGGGGTGGGGCGGTTTGTATGGCCGGGTGAGTGCGCCCCGGCGACGCGAGCCAGTGCGCGCCGTGCAGCAGGCCCAGGACCCTCGAATCGAGCAGCATTTGCGCCTGGCCACGCGGGTCAAGGACTGCAACCTTGCAGTGCTGGTGCAGGGTGAGACTGGCGCGGGCAAGGAAGTTTTCGCCCGCCAGTTGCATCAGCAGAGCCAGCGCTGTACCGGACCCTTCGTTACGCTCAACTGCGCGGCGATCCCTGAGAGCCTGATCGAGAGCGAGCTGTTCGGCTATGTGGCCGGCGCCTTTACCGGTGCATCGAGCAAAGGTATGCAAGGACTGTTGCAGCAGGCCGATGGCGGCACCTTGTTCCTCGATGAAATCGGTGACATGCCACTCAATCTGCAGACCCGATTGCTGCGGGTGCTGGCTGAAGGCGAGGTGGCACCTTTGGGCGCTGCACGGCGCGAGCGCGTGGATATCCAGGTGATCTGTGCCACCCACCGGGACTTGGCTGTGATGGTGAGTGAAGGGCGTTTTCGTGAGGACCTGTATTTTCGCCTGGCCAACGCCCGCTTCGAGTTGCCGCCGCTGCGTGAGCGCGATGATCGCTTGGGCTTGATTCACCAGTTGCTGGCCGAAGAGGCCAAGGCGTGTGGTGTCGAGGTGACGTTGGCCGACGATGCGTTGCAGGCGCTGCTGGTGTATCGCTGGCCGGGTAATCTGCGCCAGCTGCGGCAGGTGTTGCGCTATGCCTGTGCGGTCAGTGAAGGGGGGCAGGTGTGTCTGGAGAGCCTGCCACAGGAGGTGCGTGGCGATGCAGCGCCTTCGGCGGATGTCGGGACGTCGAGCCCGGCCCGGCAACTGTTGCTCGATGCCTTGATTCGCCATCGCTGGAAGCCGGCCGAGGCGGCGCGGGCGTTGGGGATTTCGCGAGCCACCCTGTATCGGCGGGTGCATGAGCACCGGATCGAGATGCCGCGGATGAAGGGGTGATTTTGGGGCTGCCTTGCGGCCCCATCGTCGGCAAGCCAGCTGTTTGGGATCGAGCGTCGCCTGCGCGGCGCATCGCCAGCAAGGCTCAGTCACCAACCCTCTAAAGACAACCCAAAAAAAACCCCGGCACATGTCCGGGGTTTGGGTACATCACGCTACGCGATCACTCCTGGCTAGCCAGTTTGTGCTCAAGGTAGTGGATGTTGACGCCGCCTTTGCAGAAACCTTCATCCCGCACCAGGTCGCGGTGCAGTGGGATGTTGGTCTTGATGCCGTCGACGACGATCTCGTCCAGGGCATTGCGCATGCGCGCCATGGCTTCGTCACGGTCCTTGCCGTAGGTGATCAGCTTGCCGATCAGCGAGTCGTAGTTCGGCGGAACCGAATAACCGCTGTACAGGTGCGAATCGACGCGAACGCCGTTGCCGCCTGGCGCGTGGAAGTGCTTCACCTTGCCTGGGCTCGGGATGAACTTCTTCGGGTCTTCGGCGTTGATACGGCATTCCAGCGCATGACCACGGATGACCACGTCTTCCTGGCGGATCGACAGCTTGTTGCCAGCGGCGATGCTGAGCATCTCCTTGACGATGTCGATACCGGTGACCATCTCCGACACCGGGTGCTCAACCTGCACACGGGTGTTCATCTCGATGAAGTAGAAACGGCCGTTTTCGTACAGGAACTCGAAGGTACCGGCACCGCGGTAGCCGATCTCGATGCACGCATCGACGCAACGCTTGAAGACTTCCTGACGGGCTTTCTCGTCGATGCCCGGGGCAGGTGCTTCTTCCAGGACTTTCTGGTGACGGCGTTGCAGCGAGCAGTCACGGTCGCCCAGGTGAATGGCGTTGCCCTGGCCGTCGGACAGCACCTGAACTTCCACGTGACGTGGGTTGGTCAGGAACTTCTCCAGGTAGACCATCGGGTTGCCGAAGGCCGCACCGGCTTCGGTACGGGTCAGCTTGGCCGAGGCAATCAGGTCTTCTTCCTTGTGCACCACGCGCATGCCGCGACCACCACCGCCACCGGCGGCCTTGATGATCACCGGGTAGCCGACGTCACGGGCGATTGCCAGGGCAACCTCTTCGTCTTCCGGCAGCGGACCGTCGGAACCCGGAACGGTCGGAACGCCCGACTTGATCATCGCGTCCTTGGCCGAGACCTTGTCGCCCATCAGGCGAATGGTGTCGGCTTTCGGGCCGATGAAAGCAAAACCGGACTTCTCGACCTGCTCGGCGAAATCGGCGTTTTCCGCCAGGAAGCCGTAGCCAGGGTGGATGGCGGTAGCGCCTGTCACTTCAGCGGCAGCGATGATCGCCGGGATGTGCAGGTACGAATCTTTGGACGAAGCAGGACCAATGCAGACCGACTCGTCTGCCAGGCCCAGGTGCATCAGTTCACGGTCGGCCGTGGAGTGTACGGCGACGGTCTTGATGCCCAGCTCTTTGCAGGCACGCAGGATCCGCAGGGCAATTTCCCCACGGTTGGCGATCAGGACTTTTTCCAGCTTCCCAGACATCGTTGGCTCTCCGCGAATCAAACGATGGTGAACAGCGGCTGGTCGAACTCAACCGGCTGACCGTCTTCCACCAGGATGGCGTCGATAACGCCGCCGACATCGGCTTCGATGTGGTTCATCATCTTCATGGCTTCGACGATGCACAGGGTGTCGCCTTTCTTCACGGTCTGGCCAACTTCAGCGAAGTTCGGCGAGGTCGGCGAAGGCTTGCGGTAGAAGGTACCCACCATCGGCGAGCGAATCACGGTGCCTTTGAGGGCTGGAGCGGCGGCAGCGGCTTCGGCAACCGGGGCAGCGGCGGCAGCGACCGGCGCGGCAACAGGCGCGGCGGCAACCGGTGCCGGAGCGAAGTACTGCTGGCCGGCTGGGGCCTTGCTGTGACGGCTGATACGGACCGACTCTTCGCCTTCCTTGATCTCCAGTTCGTCGATGCCAGACTCTTCCAGCAGTTCGATCAGTTTCTTGACTTTACGGATATCCATTAATCATCAACTCCCAAGGTTCGGTCAGGGGGCGTAATTGAAAACGTGTTTGAAAACGTTTCTCTCGAACCCCGGCCCACTTAGGCCGAGGTCTCTATCATCAGGGCTGTGCGTTGGCAGCCAGTTGTTCCAGCGCGGACTCCAGGGCCAGGCGATAACCGCTGGCGCCCAGACCGCAGATCACCCCTACGGCTACATCGGAGAAGTAGGAGTGGTGACGGAACGGTTCGCGTTTGTGCACGTTGGACAGGTGCACTTCGATGAATGGGATGCTCACCGCAAGCAATGCGTCACGTAATGCGACGCTTGTGTGCGTAAAAGCAGCCGGATTGATCAGGATGAAGTCCACACCCTCGTTGCGTGCGGCGTGAATACGGTCGATCAGTTCGTACTCGGCATTGCTCTGCAGGTACTGCAGATGGTGGCCAGCGGCGCGAGCGCGCTGCTCCAGGTCCTGGTTGATCTGGGCCAGGGTCACGGCGCCGTAGTGGCCCGGTTCGCGGGTCCCGAGCAGGTTCAGGTTGGGGCCGTGGAGCACCAGTAGGGTTGCCATCTGCGGATTCCTTGAATTTGTAGGGCAATTCGACACAGCGCGGCGAGTGTGCCGCAAAGCGGGAGCAAGTGTCCAGTTCCCGGCAATAGCCAGCACGATGTCCGAGGTTCGCGCGAAGTATGTGACCAAATAATTCAATCTGGTCACTCTACTGAGGTTTTTTTACAGCCCGCGGGAAGTTATAGACCGAGTTTGCCGCGTACGCGCGCCAGAACCTGCGCAAAATCGCCGGCATTTATCTCGCCAATCACCCGATCAGCGGTAATTTCGCTGCCGTTCGCGGCAAAGAACATCAGCGCAGGCGGCCCGAACAGCTGGTAGCGGTCGAGCAGGCTGCGCTGTTCGGCATTGCTGTCGGTGATGTCGAAGCGCAGCAGGCGGAAGGCGCTCAGCTGTGGTTGCACGTGGGGCGCATTGAGCACTTCATGTTCGATCACCTTGCAGCTGATGCACCAGTCGGCATACCAGTCCAACAGCACCGGCTGGCCGGCGGCCTTGGCCTCGGCCAGCGCTGCATCGAGCGCGGCAGGGGTGGTCAGGGTTTGCCAGGCATCCGATTGAGTGGCGGGGCTGGTCGGGCCTGCACCGACGACCGCAGGCGGTGGCAGTGGGCGTAGCGGGTCGCCGCGTCCGCTCAGGGCGCCGTACCAGCAGGCCAGGGCGTACACCAGCAGCGCCAGGCCCAGCAGTTGTACCAGACGCTGGCGTGGTGTCTTGACCACGAACTCCAGGGCGCCGAGGAATAGCGCCACGCCGGCGGCCAGGAAACCGACCAGTAGCAAGGTGACCGGCCCCGGGAGAATGCGGCTGAGCAAGCCAATGGCCAGGCCCAGCAGCAATACACCGATGGCATTCTTCACCGTGTTCAGCCAAGGGCCACTCTTCGGTAGCCAGGCTGCACCGCCAGTGGCGACCAGCAACAGCGGCGCCCCCATGCCCAGGCCCAGGGTGAACAGTTTGAGTGCGCCGCCCAGGGCATCGCCGCTGGCGCTGATGTACAGCAACGCGCCGGCCAGCGGCGCCGATACGCACGGTGACACCAGCAGGCTGGACAGGACGCCCAGCACCGCCGCGCCCAGTAGCGAGCCGCCCCTGACACCATTGGCGAAGTTGTTCAGGCGGCTGCTCAGCGCCTGCGGCAGTTTCAGCTCGAACAGACCGAACATGGCCAGGGCGAACAGCACGAAGAACAGCGCGAACGGCACCAGTACCCATGCCGATTGCAGGCGCGCCTGCAAGTTGAGGCTGGCACCGAACACACCCATCAAGGCACCCAGCGCGGCGAAGGAGGCGGCCATTGGCAACACATAGGCCAACGACAGGCTGAGCCCACGCCAGCCACCTACCTGGCCGCGCAGCACGACGCCCGAGAGGATCGGCAGCATCGGCAGCACGCAAGGAGTGAAGGTCAGGCCGATGCCGGCGAGGAAGAACAGTAGCAGCGATTTCCAGTTCCAAGCCTGGTCAGGGACTGGCGCGGTGGCGCTGCCGGTACCGTCGATGGTCAGGCGTTCGGTTTCCGGTGGGTAGCACAGGCCTTTGTCGGCGCAGCCCTGGTAGCTCACCAGCAAGGTGAAGGCGCGCTGGTCGCTGGTCGAGCGCGGTATCTCGATGTCGAGCACGCCGTGGTAGACCTCGACATCGCCGAAAAACTCGTCGTGCTTGGGCTCGCCCTTGGGGATTCGTGGTGCGCCCAAGGCAATGTCGGCCGGCTCGCTGCGGAACTGGAAGCGGTGGCGGTAGAGGTAGTAGCCGTCGGTGGCGACGAAGCGCAACTTGATGGTCTGGGCGTCGCCCTGGATCAGGCTGAGCTTGAAGGCTTCATGGACAGGCAGGAAATCGGCGCTGTTGGACAGCGAGGCGGCACCGAGGGTGGCGCTGGGGCGGTTGTCGAGCAGGCCTGAGGCGAAGGCGGGGCTGGCCAGCAGCAGGAACAGCAGGAAAAACAGGCGGCGCATGGCGGACTCGCGAGGTGGAACGTGCTGGGCATGATAGCGGAGTTGATGGGCGTTGGGGGCGGGGGTTTGTCGGGATATCTTCAGCGTTGGGGGAGCGAGCGCCGCCGGCGCGGCGCATCGCGAGCAAGGCTCGCTCCTCCGGTTGTTTCGGGCCAGTTCGCGTGCGATCTCAGACCCTGAATGCCCCCACCGCCCGGTTCAACTCGCCACCCAGCGCCAGCAACTGCTCCCCTTGTTCGCGCCCTTCGCCGATGCGCTGCAGGTTGTCTTCGCCCAGGGCGTGGATTCGCTCACTGTGGTCGCGGATCTCGCCCACGGCGCCGCTTTGCTGGGCGGTGGCGTCGGCAATCCGGATGGCCGTGGCAGAAATCGTGCGGATCGCACTGACGATCTCGTCCAGCGCGCCGTCGGCGGCCTGGGCCTGGTCGGCGGTAGCCTCGGCATGTTCGAGCTGGGCCCGCATGCCCGCCACCGACTCACGCGCCGCCTGTTGCAGGCGGTCGATCAAAGCCTGGATTTCGCCCGTGGCGCCAGTGGTACGTTGGGCCAGTGAGCGCACTTCATCGGCGACCACAGCAAAGCCTCGACCCATCTCGCCGGCTCGGGCCGCTTCGATGGCGGCGTTGAGGGCCAGCAGATTGGTCTGCTCGGCAATCGAGCGAATAACCGTCAGTACACCACCAATGGTGGCTGACTCTTCGGCCAACTGCTCGATCATGCGGGCATTGCCGTGCACCTCGTCCACCAGTTCGCGCAAGCCCGTCAGGCTCTGGCCAATCACGGCCTGGCCCTGTTCGACGGCACGGCCGGCATCGCGGCTGGCATCGGCAGCCGAGCTGGCATCGCTGGCAACCTGCACGATGGTCGCTTCAAGCTCACCGAGCGCATCGCGAATCTGCCCGGTATCGCCCGCCTGGCGCTCGGCACCGTCGTGCAGGGCCGCACTCATCCCGGCTAGGGCATGGCTGCTGCCCGCCACCTGCTCGGCGTTGTGGCGGATGGTGCCGACCAGCTCCACCAGATACTGGCGCAGGCGGTTGAGCGATTCCTGTATGTCCTGCAGCTCCCGGTTGCTCTTGCCCAGGACGATGGCCTTGGCGAAGTCACCCTCGGCCCAGCGTGACAAGGCCGGCGCCAGGCTGGTGAGGGTGCGGGCCAGGCGGCGCTGCAGGGTATCGATGAGCAGGGCGATGAGCAGGATCACAGCGATCATCAGGCCTTGGATGATGCGCACTTCGTTGGCGATCGTGCCATGCTGGCTGCGCACCGCCGGCTCCACGGCGGCGATGGCCTGTTGGACGGCATCGAGGCGTTCGTTGGTATTGGCGGCCAGGACCGTGCGGCGTTCGATCAGCTCTCGGGTGCGCTGCAGTTCCGCGGGGTACCGGTTTAGCAGACTCAGCAACTCGCGTTTCAGGCCGACGGCAATGTCTTCCTGTTGCTCGCTGGCTTGGGTCTGCAGGCCCATCATGGCAGCGAAGTCATCGGCGCCGGATGCGGCGGCGCGAGTCACGCCCAGCAGTGGCAGGCCGTCGATGACCTGGGCCTGGGCGCGAATGAGCTGCAGCTCGCGATCGACTTCGTCGGCCAGTTCGGCGCGTCCACTGCTGACCAGTTTGTCCCGGGCCAACGACAGGCGGCCCAGGTGCAGCGTGGCGTCGAGGATCGGCGTCAGGTAATGCTCGGCTTCGGCGCTCGCGCTGTCGCGGGCATAGCCTGCCAATTGTTCGAGGTTCGCCCCCAGTTCGCGTTCGGCTTGCAGCAGCAAGGCCTGTGGGTCGCCGGCCAGCTTGCCGGCGGCAAGCAGTTCGTTGCGGGTGAAGGCCTGAAGGCTGCCAAGGCTTGGGCGCAGTCGGCCAGCCAGGTCTTCCGGCCACTCGGCGAGGGCGGCCTGCAACTGGGTATTGGCTTGCACGGCCGCCGCGTGGCGCAATGCGTCACCGCTGCCGAGGTAGGCCTGGATATTGCCCACGGCGTCGTTCTGGAACTGCCGCGACAGGCCAAGGTAGCGCTCCATCAACTGGTAGGGACGTTCCAGGGCGCGTTGCGACCACCACAGGGTCGCGCCCAGGGCGATACACACGGTCACCAGCAACAAGGTGTTGAAATTGGTCAGCCACTTCAGGCGCATAGCCGCGAACTTCCTGCGGGGGAGTGGAGAGGTAGGTGCCTGAAGTTATTGCGGTTTTGTGACGTGGTGATGACGACGGGGCGGCGTGGCACAAAAAAAAGTGGCACAGTGCCGGCATTGGTTTTGGCCGTGCCGACGCCTTCACGGGTGAAGCCGCTCCCACAGGGACTGCTGCGAATTCAAGGTCGGTGCGAAGGGCACAGCACAGGCAAAGCCCTGCCTCAGGGCTCCACGCGCACCACACAATTGCGTCCGGCATGCTTGGCGCGATATAGCGCCTCATCGGCGGCGCTGGCCATGGTCAGCGCATCCAGGTCGTCGTCGAGTTGAACCACACCTGCACTGAACGTGCATTGCAGGTCGTGGGGCTGCGCGGGGTAGAGAATCTCGGCAAAGCGCCTGCGGATTTCATCGAGCACCTTGTGCGCCGCCTCCAGGCCAGTGTTAGGCATCACGATGGCGAATTCCTCGCCGCCGTAGCGGCCGATGAAATCGGTCTTGCGCAGACGTTGCTTGAGAAACAGCGCCAGGCTCTTGATTACCCGGTCGCCCATGGGATGGCCGTGGCGGTCGTTGATCTTCTTGAAGTGGTCGATGTCGAGCATGGCGAAGCTCAACGGCTGCTCTTCGCGGCGCGCGCGGAAGCTGCAGTCTTCGAGCAATTGCAGGATGTGCGTGTGGTTGTACAGCCCGGTCAGGCTGTCGCGGACCATGCGCGCTTTCAGGTGACGGGCACGGGCGGCGCGGTTGCGCACGGTGGTGATCAGGTGGCGCGAGCGGATCGGCTTGGTCAGGAAGTCGTCGCCGCCTTCGCTCATGGCATCGAGCTGCTTATCCAGGTCGTCCTCGGCCGACAGGTAGATGATCGGCACGCTCACATAGCGGTCGTTATGTCGGATCACCTTGGCCAGCTCGGTGCCGGTGCAGGCCGGCATGTACATGTCGAGGATCACCAGGTCGGGCTGGAAGTCGGCCAGCTCGGCCATGGTCCGGATCGGATCGTTCAGGCTGCGGGTGATCATGCCGGCGCTGTTGAGCAGGCGTTCGGTGTGCAGGGCCTGGGCGCGTGAGTCGTCGATGATCAGCACGCGAAACGGGTCGTACTGGGTGGCGCTGGTCAGCAGCTCGACTTTCTCCAGCAGGCTGGAGGCCTCAAGGGTGCCGGTGAGAAACTCCTGGCCTCCGGCGCGCACAGCGGCCAGCCGGGTCGGCGTGTCGGTTTCCTGATGGCTGAAGAACAGCAGCGGGATGTGTTGCTCCAGGCCCTGCTGGGCCTGAGCAGCCAGTTGCAGGCCCAGACCTGGGCCGGTGAAGTCGACATCCATGACAATGGCTGACGGTAGGCGCTCTTTCATCGAGGCCTGGAAAGCGTCTGCACTGAACAGGGCTTCGACGCCCAGGCCGAAGAACTCCAACTGCTGGGCCAGGCGCTCGGCCCGGTCATGGTCCTGCAGCAGGATGTACACCGGCTTGCGCAAGGGCGGCAGGGGCACTTGGTCGAGTTGGTCGCCCTTGCGCAGCCCGGTGCGCGACAGACGTTGCATCAGGCGGTTGAGCTCGCCGATCAGTTGTGAGTTGAGCCGTGCGCTGTTGGCTTCGATGGCCTGCAGGGTCTGGCCGATGGCGGTCGACAGGTCGCTGTGCTCAGGCTGCTCGAAGCGTTCGGCGTAGCGTTGCAGGCGTAGGTTGGCCTCGCACAGTTCGCCCAGGTCGCCGTCCGACCATTCGCCACGCTGCAGACGCTGCCAGATCTCGAGGATCTGCCTGGCCTGGAGGATCACACGCTGGGCGAAGTGCTGCTTGAGACGCTCGTGGCTCGGCTCGGCTGTTTGGCTCATGTCCTGACTACTTATTAGTTGGGGATGTGCAGGTGCAATGATGGCTCTATGCTAGCAGTTCTTTTCCGACGAGTGAGTGCCCTGAATCAACAAAGGGTTCCGAACGAATATTCAGTTACTGACTCATTGGTCGCTTATGCGTACGGCGGTGTCTGCTTTATAGTGCAGCCACGCGGGCTTGCCGTGGCACCCTGGCGCAGGCCTGTGGTCCAAGCCCCTGAACCGTCGTGACTGAATTAAGGACAAAGCCATGCTGGATTGGAAAAACCGCGAGGCCAAAGCCGAGCCCCGCGAGCGTGTCGATGGTCGCGGTGCTGCGGCCCGCAGCTACCTTGGTGGCCTCTGGAGCCGTGCGCTGGGCACGTTGATTGGCCTTTACCTGCTGGTCTGCATTGGCCTTGGTTGGTACTGGAGCCAGGAGCCCGAACTGTTCCCGGTGCAGCAGAACGCCCAGGCGGCGGCCGAGAAGAATGGCCAGCAGATGGTCGTTGGCTACACCACCATCGAAACCCTCAAGACGGTCGCGCAGACCTTGCTGGACAAGCCGGGCGGCTACATTTCCAACGACCGCTTCCCACCGGGGCTGTGGATGGACAACATGCCGAGTTGGGAATACGGCGTGCTGGTCCAGGTGCGCGACCTGTCGCGCGCACTGCGCAAGGACTTCGCCCGTTCGCAGTCGCAATCCACCGAAGACGCCGACTTGGCCAAGGCCGAGCCGCGCTTCAACTTCGACAACAAGAGCTGGATCCTGCCATCGAGCGAGTCGGAGTTCGAGGAAGGCATCAAGTCGCTGAGCCGCTACCAGGCTCGCCTGGCCAAGGGTGATCAGGGCGCGATCTTCTATACTCGTGCCGACAACCTCAACAACTGGCTGGGTGACGTGGCGACCCGTCTGGGTTCGCTGTCCCAGCGCCTGTCGGCCAGTGTCGGCCGGGTCAAGCTCAACAGCACCCTGAAGACCGAGTCGGTGCAGCCCGGCCAGGCGCCGCAGGTTGACGAGGAACTGGTGGAAACGCCTTGGCTGCAGATCGACAACGTGTTCTACGAAGCCCGTGGCCAGGCCTGGGCGCTGTCGCATCTGCTGCGTGCCATCGAGGTGGACTTCGCCGATGTACTGGCGAAGAAGAACGCTACCGTCAGCGTCCGCCAGATCATCCGTGAACTGGAGGCGTCCCAGGAGGCGCTGTGGAGCCCGATGGTGCTCAACGGCAGTGGCTTCGGCATGTGGGCCAACCACTCGCTGGTGATGGCCAACTATATCTCCCGAGCCAACGCAGCGGTGATCGACCTGCGTCAGCTGCTGTCCCAGGGCTGATCATGGCCATCGATCCCAAGGAGGCTGCCCACCGGGCAGCTTCCGACCGTGAGCTGGTCGCCTGGGTGGACGAAGCCGATCAGGTCCTCGGCGCCTTGCCCAGGGCTCAGTTGCGTGAGCGCGGCCTGATCGGTCGCTGCACCTTCATCCTGCTGTTCAACAGTGCCGGTGAACTGTGCGTGCACCGCCGTACCCTGAGCAAGGCGCTCTACCCAGGCTACTGGGATGTGGCGGCAGGCGGCATGGTGACGGCGGGAGAGGCGTATGCCGAGTCCGCCGCGCGCGAGCTGGCCGAAGAGTTGGGGATCGAAGGCGTCGACTTGCGCTTCCATGAGCGGTTCTACTTCGACCAGCCGGACAACCGCTTGTGGTGCGCGGTGTATTCGGCGGTGTCGGATGCGCCGTTGCGCTTGCAGCCGGAAGAAGTGATAGAGGCGAAGTTCGTTCGCATCGAGCAAGCGGAGGCCGAGAGCCTGAGCAAGCCCTATTGCCCGGACTCGCTGGCGGCGTTGCAGCGCTACAAGGCCAGTCTCTGAGGTAGGCTTCCCGGTGCTGGCCTTTTCGCGGGTTAACCCGCTCCAGCAGGTGATTCACTGCCAGTGAGTCCAGTGAAATAGCCGTTGCAGCGGGCTTGCCTGTGAGGGGTCGCAAAACATTCGAAAAATGGCGCATTCCAGTACTTAGCAAACGCCGGTTTTATCGTTACACTGCGCGCCCTTTTCGGGCTGCCGCAGGTCTTGTGGCAGTAGCGCCGCCCCTGCCAGAGTGGGGCTTCGCGGTCGGCTCCCGTCGACCAGTTTTTGTCCTCAGCAAGAGGAACAAAAGTGGCCAAGAAAGCTTCTTCCCTCTCCGCCCTTGGCGGTCTCGTGTACTCCACCGATTCCGGTCGGCATTGCCCCGACTGTGGCCAGCCGGTGGACGCCTGCACCTGTAAGCAATCCGTCATCCCCGAGGGGGACGGTATCGCCCGCGTTCGTCGTGAAAGCAAAGGCCGTGGCGGCAAGACCGTGACCACCGTCACCGGCGTCCCGCTGCCGCTCGACCAGCTCAAGGAGCTGGCCTCCACCCTCAAGCGCCGATGTGGTACCGGTGGCGCCTTGAAAGAGGGCGTGATCGAGATCCAGGGCGATCACGTCGAGTTACTCATCGGCGAGCTGACCAAGCAAGGCTTCAAGGCGAAGAAATCCGGCGGTTGATACGGCCGCGCGATTTTTTCCCCAGCGCTTTCTAAACTCGTTTCCGTAGCAGGGGTCTATCCCTGAATACGGAATAATCGTCATTTTCAGCTTTTACACTGCGCCCGCCGCCTCGTGGGGCAGTGTCTTCGACTTATCTATAGGGGACGTGAATGTCCGTACGACGCACACGCAAAGACGATGGTAGCCAATGGACCGTGGCCGACAGCCGCAGTGTTTATGGCATCCGCCATTGGGGCGCTGGTTATTTCGCCATCAATGAAGCCGGGCGCGTCGAAGTGCGCCCCAACGGGCCGAGCAGTGCCCCGATCGACCTGTTCGAGCAAGTCCAGGAGCTGCGCCAGAGCGGCCTGTCGCTGCCACTGCTGGTGCGCTTCCCAGACATTCTGCAGGACCGCGTGCGCCAGCTGACCGGCGCCTTCGACGCCAACATCGCGCGCCTTGAGTACCAGAGCAAGTACACCGCGCTGTACCCGATCAAGGTCAACCAGCAGGAAGCGGTGGTGGAAAACATCATCGCCACCCAGAACGTGTCCATCGGCCTTGAGGCCGGCTCCAAGCCCGAGCTGCTGGCGGTGCTGGCGCTGGCGCCCAAGGGCGGGACCATCGTCTGCAACGGCTACAAGGACCGTGAGTTCATTCGCCTGGCGCTGATGGGGCAGAAACTCGGCCACAACGTGTTCATCGTCATCGAGAAAGAGTCCGAAGTGGCTCTGGTGATCGAGGAGGCCGCCGAGCTCAAGGTCAAGCCTCAGGTAGGCCTGCGCGTGCGTCTGTCGTCGCTGGCATCGAGCAAGTGGGCAGACACGGGTGGCGAAAAGTCCAAGTTCGGTTTGTCCGCGGCCCAGCTGATCTCGGTGGTTCAGCGTTTCCGCGACGCGGGCCTGGACCAGGGCATCCGCCTGCTGCACTTTCACATGGGGTCGCAGATCGCCAACCTGGCCGACTACCAGCACGGTTTCAAGGAAGCCATCCGTTACTATGGCGAACTACGGGCCCTGGGCCTGCCGGTCGACCATATCGACGTCGGCGGCGGCCTGGGTGTCGACTACGACGGCACTCACTCGCGCAATGCCAGCTCCATCAACTACGACATGGATGACTATGCCGGCGTGGTGGTGGGCATGCTCAAGGAGTTCTGCGACGCGCAGGGCCTGCCACACCCGCACATCTTCTCCGAGAGCGGCCGTTCGCTGACCGCGCACCACGCCATGCTGGTGATCCAGGTGACCGACGTCGAGAAACACAACGACGACGTGCCGACCATCGAGAACAAGGAGTCGTTGCCGGAGACCGTGCAGTGGCTGGCCGACCTGCTTGGCCCGACCGACATCGAGATGGTGACCGAGACTTACTGGCGCGCCACCCACTACATGGGTGACGTGGCAGCGCAGTATGCCGATGGCAAGATCAGCCTGGCCGAGAAAGCCCTGGCCGAGCAGTGCTACTTCGCCGTGTGCCGTCGCCTGCACAACTCGCTCAAAGCCCGCCAGCGCTCGCACCGCCAAGTGCTGGACGAGCTCAACGACAAGCTGGCCGACAAGTACATCTGCAACTTCTCGGTGTTCCAGAGCCTGCCGGATACCTGGGCCATCGGCCAGGTGCTGCCGATCATTCCGCTGCATCGCCTGGATGAAGAGCCGATGCGTCGCGCGGTGCTGCAGGACCTGACCTGCGATTCCGACGGCAAGATCAACCAGTACGTCGACGAGCAGAGCATCGAGACCAGCATGCCGGTGCATGCGGTCAAGGAAGGCGAAGACTACCTGCTGGGTGTGTTCCTGGTCGGCGCCTACCAGGAGATCCTGGGCGACATGCACAACCTGTTCGGTGACACCGACTCGGTGAACATCTATCAGAATGCCGATGGCAGCGTGTACCACGCCGGTATCGAGACCCACGACACTATCGAGGACATGCTGCGCTACGTGCACCTGTCGCCGGAGGAGTTGATGACCCACTACCGCGACAAGGTGGCCAGCGCCAGGATCAGCGCCCGCGAGCGGACCCAGTTCCTCGATGCGCTGCGTCTTGGCCTGACCCGGTCTTCATACCTGTCGTCCTGATCGCCAGGGGCCGCTCCTGCCCTGTGTGGGGCGGGAGCGGCCTTGTGTCGCGAAAGGGCTGCGTAGCAGCCCCAACTGCCTATACACAACAACCCTGCTCAGTACGGGCTTTGAGTCTGTGCTGAGCATCCATATGCCTTGTCCGACGGCAAGTAGAAGCAAGACTGCTATCAGGCACTGAGTAGCCCCTTGACTTCGCATACTCAATACCTGCTTTGATCCATGCCTGATCTTCGGGGGCGTCTCCATAAGGGGCATCATTGCACTACGATCCAAATGCCGAATTGCAGGTGCCAGCCCGACGCTGTGCCCATCCAGCACCTCTCAACAAGAATTCTTGCGATAGACCTGCGGCGGTTCCCGTAGCTCCGTAATTGAAGTTGCCAAAGGCTTCGTACTGCCTTCCTTGCTGTTTATAGTCCCACTCACCTCGATTTCTGACCATCGAGTAAAACCACGGCACTAGAAAAGCACTGCCGCCGTTTTTAAAGTAGTTACGCGCCTTGCTGGCAGCATTCATGTCGCTATCAACAGATGCGGTTGGAGGGTACATAAAGGCTCCTTGCTCTTAAGTAATTAAGAAGAGTCCCCTCCGTGGGCGCTGCATTTACCAAAGTGATTCTCACAGTCAATCGAATCTATTTTTCATATTGTTTTCCACTCCGACCCACTTGCCTCTCTGCTGCAATTTCCATCCCACCCACCCCAACGTCACTGCCCGCAACGCCATGAACCCCAGAAACGCCAGCCATAACCCATGGTTGCCGGAGCCACTCAACACCAGCGCCAGAGGCAGCGCGACCAGTACCGAAACCAGCATTGCATTGCGCATCTCTCGCGCCCTTGTCGCACCGATGAACAGCCCGTCGAGCAGATAACTCCACACCGCGATCAGCGGCAGCACCGCCAGGTACGGCAGATACGGATAAGCCGCTGCCCGCACACTGTCGATGTCGGTTTGCAGGTCGATGAACAGGTGCCCGCCGATCAGGAACAACACGGCAAACCCCAGGCTGGTGATCAGCGACCAGCCACAGGCCACCACCAACGAGCGGCGCAGCGTGTCGCGGTCGCGGGCGCCGATGGCGTGGCCGCACAGGGCCTCCACGGCGTGAGCCAGGCCGTCCAGGGCATAGGCGGTCAACAGCAGGCCATTGAGCAGGAGGGCGTTAGCGGCCACCGTGGCCTCACCCAGGCGCGCGCCCTGCACGGTAATCAGCAGGAACACCAGCTGCAGCGCAAGGCTGCGCAGGAAGATGTCGCGGTTCACCGCCAACAGTGGCCGCCAGGCTTGCCAGCGCTTGAGCGCCGCCCAGGCGATCTGCCCCGGATAGGCGCGCAGGGCAGGGCGGGTGAGGGCCAAGCCCAATAGCGCGGCGCTCCATTCGGCAATCACCGACGCCCGCGCCGAGCCCAGCACCCCCCAGTCGAGGCCAAGGACGAACCACAGGTTGAGCACGATGTTGAGCAGGTTGGTGGTCAGCAGAATGGCCAGCGGTGCCCTGGCGTTCTGGGTGCCGAGGAACCAGCCCACCAAGGCATAGCTGGCAAGCGCGGCCGGCAGGCCAAGCAGCCGCGTGTGGAAGAAGTCTTCGGTGGCTTGCTGCAAGGCTTCGCTCGGCTGCATGGCCTGCAACGCCAACTGGCTGAAGGGTACGGCGAGCAGGCCGATGAGCAGGGCGAAGCCGACCGCCAGCAACAGCCCCTGTACCAGCACCTGGCGCAGCGCAGCACCGTCGGCGCGCCCGGCAGCCTGGGCGGCGAAACCGGTGGAGCCCATGCGCAGAAAGCCCATCAGGCCGACCATGAAGGTGAACAGGGTGGCGCCCACGGCGACCGCACCCAGCTGGTGGGCATGGGGCAGGTGACCAATCACCGTGCTGTCGACCAGCGCCACCAGTGGCACCGAAACGTTGGAGAGAATCATCGGTGCGGCCAGGCCCCAGACCTTGCGGTGGGTGGGGCGGTCGCGCCAGTCGGTCGTCAGTGAAGTCATCGGGTTCCTGTTGAATCTGCGGCTGCGTTGCGGCCGTTTCGCGTCACCGGGCCGCTCCCAACGATTGCGGGTCCGGGAACGGCCGTGCGCCGCGCTTTTCTGAGGGCAACAGTGTAACGGCCAGCCAGCCAATACGCTCGACCTCAGGTGTCCCTGCTGCCATTGCGCTATAGTTGCTGCCCTTACGTACACGCTGCCAAAGAGTTCCCACTCCATGTTCAACAAAGGATTGTTGCTGGCCTGCGCGCTGGCGTTGCTCAGTGCTTGTGACGGCGCCTCGCCGGAAAAAACCAAGCCGACCGAGTCTCCTGCCGCGAGCGCGGCGGTCGAGGCGGCGGCACCCAAACGCGAAGACCCGGCTGTGCTCGCCAAACGTTACGAGGGCCGCGAGCTGAGCGTGCTGGACGTCTCCGAAGTCCAGCTCGACGGAGCCGCTACCTTGTCGGTGAGCTTCTCGGTGCCACTGGATGCCAAGCAGGACTTCGCCAACACGTTGCACCTGGTGGATACGGTCAAAGGCAAGGTCGATGGCGCCTGGGAGCTCTCCGACAACCAGATGGAACTGCGCCTGCGCCATCTTGAGCCACAGCGCAAGCTGGTGCTGACCATCGACAAAAGCCTGCTGGCGGTGAACGGCAAGACGCTGGACAGCGAGTCGGTGAGCCGCCTGGAAACCCGCGACATGCAGCCCACCGTGGGCTTCGCCAGCCGCGGCTCGCTGCTGCCGACGCGCCTGGCCGAAGGCCTGCCGGTCATCGCCCTGAACGTCAACAAGGTCGATGTCGAATTCTTCCGCATCAAGCCGGACATGCTCTCCAGCTTCCTGGTCAACTGGGGTCGCAACAGCAGCCTGTACTACTACCAGTCCAAGGAAACCCTGGAGATGGCTGAGCTGGTCTACAGCGGCCGTTTCGACCTCAACCCTGCGCGCAACACCCGCGAGACCATGCTGCTGCCGATTGCCGGTATCAAGCCGCTGCAGGAGCCGGGCGTGTACCTGGCCGTGATGCGTGCCTCGGGCACCTACGACTATTCGCAACCGGCAACGTTGTTCACCCTCAGCGACATCGGCGTATCCGCCCATCGCTACCACGACCGCCTGGATGTATTCGCCCAGGCGCTGGAAGGCGGCAAGGCGTTGAAAGACGTCAACCTCGAACTGCACGATGACAAGGGCAAGCTGCTGGCCCAGGCCAAGACAGATAGCCAGGGTCATGCCCAACTGCCCATCACCGCCAAGGCCGACACCCTGATTGCCACCCAGGGCGTGCACACCACGCTGCTGCGCCTGAACACGGCGGCGCTGGACCTGGCCGAGTTCGACATCACCGGGCCCCAGGCCAACCCGCTGCAGTTCTTCATCTTCGGCCCGCGAGACCTGTATCGCCCTGGCGAAACGGTGCTGCTCAATGGCCTGTTGCGCGATCAGGATGGCAAGCCGGTCAAGGCCCAGCCGGTCAGCGTGGAGGTCCGTCGCCCCGATGAGCAGGTGAGCCGCAAGTTCGTCTGGGAGGCTGACGCCAACGGTCTTTACCAGTACCAATTGCAACTGGCCACCGAAGCTCCGACGGGCCGTTGGCAGTTGCTGCTCGACCTCGGCGGCGGGCGCAAGCAGGTGTATGAGTTCCTGGTCGAAGACTTCCTGCCCGAGCGCCTGGCACTGGAGCTCAAGGGCAGCAGTCAGCCGCTCGCACCAGAGCAGGATGCGCGTATCCAGGTCAATGGCCGCTACCTTTATGGCGCCCCGGCTGCCGGCAATCGCCTGAGTGGTCAGGCCTATGTCCGCCCGCTGCGAGAAGCCGTACCCGCCTTGCCGGGCTACCAGTTCGGCTCGGTGACCGAGACCGAGCTGAACCAGGACCTGGAGCTCGATGAAGTGACCCTCGACCAGGCCGGTAAAGCGGTGGTCGACATCGAAAGCCGCTGGGCCGAGGCCCGTTCGCCGCTGCAACTGACCGTGCAGGCCAGCCTGCAGGAGTCCGGCGGCCGACCGATCACCCGGCGTCTGGAACAGCCGATCTGGCCTGCCGAGCGTTTGCCGGGCCTGCGTGGCCTGTTCGACGGTGACGAGACCGACAGCGATGGCCCGGTGGAATTCGAGTTCCTGGTGGCGGACCGGGACGGCAACAAGCTGGCGGCGAACGACCTCAAGGTCAGGCTGATTCGCGAGCGCCGCGACTACTACTGGAACTATTCGCAGAGTGATGGCTGGAGTTACAACTACAACGAGAAATTCCTCACGCAAAGCGAGGAAACGCTCAGCGTCAAGGCAGGCTCCACGGCCAAGCTGACCTTCCAGGTCGAGTGGGGGCCGTATCGCGTGGAAGTGGAAGACCCGGAAACCGGACTGGTTTCCAGCGAACGCTTCTGGGCCGGTTATCGCGCCCAGGACAACGCCGAAGGCGGCGCTGTGCGTCCGGACCAGGTCAAGTTGGCGCTGGACAAGCCTTCGTACGCCGATGGTGCCACGGCCAATGTCACCGTCACGCCACCGGCGCCAGGCAGTGGTTATTTGATGGTCGAGTCCAGCGAGGGCCCGCTGTGGTGGCAGGAGATCGACGTTCCCGCCGAGGGCAAGACCTTCGAGGTGAAACTCGACAAGCAGTGGGCACGCCATGACCTGTATGTCAGCGCCTTGGTGATCCGCCCCGGCGAACGCAAGGCCAATGCCACGCCCAAGCGCGCGGTGGGCGTGCTGCACCTGCCGCTGGACCGCGCCGAGCGCAAGCTTGCCGTCACCTTGCAGGCCCCTGAGAAGATGCGGCCGAAACAGCCACTGACCGTGAAACTCAAGGCCGCCAACGCTGATGGCAGCCACCCGAAACAAGTGCATGTGCTGCTGTCCGCGGTAGACGTGGGCATCCTCAACATCACCGACTTCAAAACCCCGGACCCGTTCGCCAGCCTGTTCGGTCGCAAGGCCTACGGTGCCGACCAACTGGACATCTACGGGCAGTTGATCGAAGCCGGCCAGGGCCGTCTGGCGAGCCTGGCATTCGGTGGCGATGCGGCCATGGCCAAGGGCGGCAAGCGCCCCAATACCACGGTGACCATCGTCGCTCAGCAGAGCGTGCCGGTGACCCTTGACGAGAAGGGCGAGGGTCAGGCAACGGTCGAGATCCCCGACTTCAACGGTGAGCTGCGCCTGATGGCTCAAGCCTGGAGCGATGAGCACTTCGGCATGGCCGAGGGCAAGACCGTGGTCGCCGCGCCATTGATTGCCGAACTGGCGGCGCCGCGCTTCCTGGCCGGTGGTGATCGCACCAGCCTGGCGCTGGACTTGGCCAACCTGTCGGGGCGCGCGCAGCAGTTGAGTGTCGAGCTGCGTACCGAGGGCCAATTAAGCCTGCAAGCGGATGCCCTGCAAAGCGTCGCGCTGGCGGAAGGTCAGCGCACCACGCTGATGATTCCGGTCCAGGCCCAGGGAGGCCTCGGTCAGGGCAAGGTGACCGTGCGCGTCAACGGCCTGCAACTGCCGGGTGAGCCGACCAACACTTTCGAGCGGGAATGGACCTTGGGTGTTCGCCCCGCCTACCCGGCCATGCTCAAGCACTACCGTGTGGCCCTGAAGGAGCAACCCTGGACGCTGCCGGAGGGCGACCTGGCCGCCTTCGAGCCCGCCGGCCTGGAGGCCAGCCTGGCCTTGTCGAGTCGCCCGCCGTTGAACCTGGCCGAGCAGATTCGTGCGCTGGAAGCCTACCCTTATGGCTGCCTGGAACAGACCACCAGCGGGCTCTACCCCTCGCTGTATGCCGATGCGGAGAGTCTCAAGCGCCTGGGCATCAAGGGCGAAGCCGCCGAGGTCCGCAAGCGCAAGATCGAGATGGGCATCGAGCACTTGCTGGGCATGCAACGCCACAACGGCAGCTTCGGCCTGTGGAGTTCGGACAGTGAGGAGGAGTACTGGCTGACCGCCTATGTCACCGACTTCCTGATGCGTGCCCGCGACCAAGGCTACGGCGTCCCGGCCGAGTCCCTGAAAAAGGCCAGTGAGCGGTTGTTGCGTTACGTGCAGGAGCGCAACCTGATCGAGGTTGATTACAGCGACAATGCCGAGCACACCCGTTTTGCCGTGCAGGCCTATGCCGCCCTGGTGCTGTCGCGCAGCCAGCAGGCACCCTTGGGCGCATTGCGCAGTCTGTTCGAACGACGGGCCGATGCGCGTTCCGGGCTGCCGCTGGTGCAACTGGCGGTAGCGCTGGACAAAATGGGCGACAAACCACGCGCCGATCAGGCCTTGCAGGCCGGCCTAGGCATCAGCCGTGGCAAGGGCTGGATGGCTGACTACGGCAGCGCATTGCGCGACCAGGCACTGATTCTGGCGCTGTTGCAGGAGAACAAACTGGCCAGTAATCAGGTCGACCAGCGTCTGTTCGCCTTGTCGGACGAACTGGCCGCCAACCGTTGGCTTTCGACCCAGGAGCGCAATGCGCTGTATCTGGCAGGCCGTGGCTTGCTCGACAAGCCGGAAGGGCAGTGGAAGGCGCGCCTGGACAGCGCGGGCGAGATTCGCGTGTTCAGCAACACCGAATCGGGCATGAAGCTCGAAGGGCCGCTGCTGGCCGCGCCGCTGAGCGTGCAGAACGAAGGCAGCGAAACGCTCTACCAGCAACTGACGCTGTCGGGGTATCCGCGTCAGGCACCGGCCGCTGGCGGCAACGGCCTGCAGATCCGCCGCGAGTACCTGGGCATGAACGGCCAGGCACTTGACCTGCACAACCTGCGCAGTGGTGACCTGGTGCTGGTGCACCTGGCACTCAAGGCCGAGACCGCCGTGCCGGATGCGCTGGTGGCGGACTTGTTGCCTGCGGGCCTGGAGCTGGAAAACCAGAACCTGGCGCAGAGCGCGGCGAGCCTGGACAACGCCAGCAGTGCGGTCAAGCAGTGGCGTGAGTCGATGCAGAACGCCAGCGTGGTGCACCAGGAGTATCGTGACGATCGCTACGTGGCGGCGCTCAAGCTCGACAGCTATGGGACCACGCACTTGCTGTACCTGGCGCGGGCCGTGACGCCGGGCACCTATCGCGTGCCGCCGCCGCAGGTCGAGTCGATGTACCGGCCAAACCTTCAAGCAGTGGGGGATGGGCAGGGTGAGATGGTTGTGAAGGCGCGTTGAGATGCGGGCTGGCTCCCACAGGTAGCGGTTATCCGTGGGAGCTAGCGATGGGCCGCGAAGCGGCCCCACGTCAGTGGATGATCCAGCTCAACACCCACAACCCCAGCAGCAACCAGATGATCCCAGCGATGATCGAGGCGCGCATGAAGGCGCGGATTGCCGAGTACAGCAGCATCAGGCCAACGATCAGGGCCAGGATGCTGATCAGCGAGGTGTCCATGCCCAATGTGCGCGCCAGGCCATCTATGAAATTACCCCCGGCATTGGCCAGCAGGTTGAACAGGCCGCTCAACGCGTCGACGATGAAGCGGATCAACGACCCCAGCGCCTGCCCCAGCCACTCGAAAAAACCTTCTACATGCATAGTTGCTTCCTGATGATCGAATCGGCGAGGTTACCGATTCCAAGCCTTTGGCCATCACCTGGCCAGGTCGGTTCCCAATGCCAAGCTTAACCCGCCTGCATACCCGTGCGGGGCGCTTGCTGTGCGGTTCTGCCTTGGCGTTGGCGATGACGGCGGGCCTGTTGTGGCTGGCCGACCGCCTCTGGCCGTTGCCCATGCCTGCGGATGATCTGGCACGGGTGGTGCTGGCCGAAGACGGCACGCCGATGTGGCGTTTCGCCGATGCCGATGGCGTGTGGCGTTACCCGGTCAGCCCCGAGGAAGTTTCGCCGCTATACCTGCAGGCGCTGCTGACCTATGAAGACCGTTGGTTCTACAGCCACCCGGGTATCAACCCCTTGGCCCTGGCCCGTGCGGCCTGGCTCAACCTGCGCGGTGGGCGCGTGGTCTCGGGTGGCAGCACCCTGTCGATGCAAGTGGCCCGGCTGCTCGACCCGCATGATCGAACGCTGGCCGGCAAGCTGCGGCAACTGTGGCGCACCGGGCAACTCGAATGGCACCTGTCCAAGCGCGAGATCCTGCAGCTTTACCTGAACCGTGCTCCATTTGGCGGCACCTTGCAGGGCGTAGCGGCGGCCAGTTGGGCTTACCTGGGCAAGTCGCCGATGCATTTGACCCCTGCCGAGGCGGCGCTGCTGGCGGTGTTGCCGCAGGCGCCCAGCCGTTTGCGCCCGGACCGTCATCCGGCGCGTGCCCAGCGGGCGCGGGACAAAGTGCTGCAGCGCCTGGGCGAATATCACGTGTGGCCTGCCTTGCAGATCAAGGAGGCTACCGAGGAGCCCCTGTTGCTGGCCCCGCGCCAGGAGCCTGCGCTGGCGCCGTTGCTGGCGCGCCGGCTGAACACGGCCAACAGTCCGCCGCTCATTCGTACCACCCTGGACGCGAACCTGCAGCGGCGTTTGGAAGACCTGCTGCTAGGCTGGCGTGCACGCCTGCCGGAGCGCACCTCGGCCGCGGTGCTGGTGGTGGAATCGCAGACCATGGCCGTCAGGGCCTACCTGGGCTCAATCGACCTGGCCGACGAGCGCCGATTCGGCCATGTCGACATGGTGCGATCCCTGCGCTCGCCCGGCTCGACCCTCAAGCCATTTCTCTACGGCATGGCGCTGGACGACGGCCTGATTCATTCCGAGTCGCTGCTGCAGGACGTGCCGCGCCGCTATGGTGACTACCGTCCCGGCAATTTCTCGATGGGGTTCAGCGGGCCGGTGGCAGCCAGTTCGGCGCTGGCCCTGTCCTTGAACTTGCCAGCCGTGCAACTGCTTGAAGCCTACGGCCCCAAACGCTTTGCGGCGGAGCTGCGAAATGCGGGCATACCGCTGGTGCTGCCGCCCCTGGCAGAGCCCAACCTGTCGCTGATTCTCGGGGGCGCCGGCAGTCGCCTGGAAGACCTGGTCGCAGGCTACGCGGCGTTGGCCAGGGCGGGCAACAGTGCCCAGGTACGCCTGCGGCCGCAGGACCCGCTGGTGGAACGACGCCTGCTGTCGCCGGGGGCGGCCTGGATCATCCGCCGCATTCTCAGCGGCCAGGCCCGCCCTGACCGTGACCCACATGCCGAACTGGTCCAACGGCCGCTGCTGGCCTGGAAGACCGGGACCAGTTATGGCTTTCGCGATGCCTGGTCGATCGGGGTAGGGCCGCGTTACCTGATCGGTGTGTGGATCGGTCGCCCCGACGGTACGCCGGTGCCTGGGCAGTTTGGCCTGGCCTCGGCAGCGCCGCTGATGCTGCAGGTTCATGACCTGTTGAGCAATCGCGACAGCCAACGTGGCATTGCCGCGCCGGTGGAGCAGATGCCGCAAAGCGTTGGCGTGGCGGCGATCTGTTGGCCTTTGGGCCAGCCAATGAAGCGGCAAGACCCCAACTGCCGTCGCCAGCGCTTCGCCTGGACCCTGGAAGGCACCACGCCACCCACCTTACAGGCGGCCGACCAGCCGATCGGGCTTGGGCTGCGGGAAACGGTCTGGGTCAACGACCAGGGCCTGCGCGTCGACAGCACCTGCCCCGGTGCCAAGGCGCGAGAGGTCGCCCTGTGGCCCGCCCCGCTCGAGCCTTGGTTGGGGCGTCAGGAGCGTCGCGCTGCCCGGTTGCCAGCCGTGGACCCTGGTTGCCCGCCGCAGCTCGCGGCGCGGGTGCCGCCGTTGTCGATCGTGGGGGTGCGCCCTGGGGACAACCTGCGCAGGCCTTCGACCAGCAGCGAGCCACTGCAACTGCATGTCTGGGCATTGGGCGGAGGCGGGCGCCGCTGGTGGTTCCTCAACGGCCAGCCCTTGGGCGAGACCGAGGGGCAGAACAGCTTGCTGGTGCGTTTCGACAAGGCCGGACAGATCGAGCTGAGCGCCCTGGACGAAAGCGGCGAGACCGCGCGGGTGGCATTTGAGGTCAACGAGTGACGGTCGACGTTTGCAGGTCCAGCACCTACGCTTGCAAGTGACTGGGGTGACCGGCTGGCGCCCTGGTACCCAAGGGATCATGGAGTGTCCTATGCGTCCTCTGGTCGTGCCCCTGTTGCTGCTGTCTTGGGCCAACCTGGCTCATGCCGAGCCGTTGCCTGGCTTTCTCGACGGCCACGAAAATGAGCGCCGCCTGCCCGCCGCCAACCTGCCGCTGGATGTTTATCGCCCCTTGGCACCTGGGCTGCGGGTGTGGGCTCCGCTCGCCAAGCAACGCGCATCGCTGCCGACGAATACTCCGCTGATGCTGCACAAGGTGCGTTTCGAAGGGGGGACCGTCTACCCGCTCAGTGAACTGCGCGAGCATTTCCAGCCGCTGATGGGGCGGCAAACCACCTTCGGCGAACTGCAACAGTTCACCGATCGCCTGACTGAGCGTTATCGGGGTGACGGCTACCTGCTGTCCTACGCATACCTACCGCCCCAGGACGTCAGCGAAGGCCGGGTGCAGGTGGTGCTGGTCGAGGGCTATATCCGCGACTACCGGCTGGTAGGCGATATCGGACCTGCCGCCGCCTACCTCGAGCAGTTGCTGACGCGGCTCAAGGCCGAGCGCCCCTTGACCGGCAAGACCCTCGACCGTTACCTCGGCCTGGCCGAGCGGATGCCCGGTGTGTCCATCGAGGCCGAACTGCCTGCCACCGATCAAGCGGACGGTGCGACCCAATTGACCGTTCGTGCCCGGCGCAGGCCCTTCGACGCGGCGTTGACCCTTAGCGATGGCAACCGTGACGAGCCGCAAGCATTGCTCAGGGTTTCCAGCCGATCGCAGACCCGCTTTGCCGAACGCGTCGCGGCCAGCGTCATCCAGCCCAAAGGCGACGAGCAGACCCGATACCAGCATCTGGAGTACAGCCAGTACCTCGATGCCGAAGGCAGCCAACTGCTGGTGTCTGCCACGCGCTACCGTAGCGAGCCGAATACACGCGTTCGCCTGGACCATGGCCGGACCATGACGCAACGCCGGGAGAGCGATCGCTACGCAGTAGGGCTGCGTCAGCCGGTGATCGTCGCGGCGGATGAGTGGATGACGGTGGCTGGGCATTTCTATGCCGTCAGCGAGCACATCGAAGACCGGCCAGGGCAGGGCGTGCCTTCTCGAAACAACGCGACCTCGCTACGGGCCTTGTCGTTCGGCGGCGACTGGCGCCATGCCGACCCGCGTCGATTGCGGATCGTCACTGCAGGGGTCTACCAAGGCCTGGATTATCTGGGGGGCCATAGCGATGGCGACTACGACCTCAACTTCTTGCGTATGCGCGTCGCGGGGCTGCAAAGCGATCGGCTGATGGACAACTGGCAGGGTGTGCTTTCTGGGGCGTTGTACTGGAGCGATGACCGGCTGCCCGACAGCGAAAGGGCGGTGTTCGGCGGACAGAATTTCGGCAGGGGTTACCCTCGGGACCAGGCGGCGGGCGACAGGGGCTGGGGCATGGCCTACGAGCTGAACTACAGCTTTCAGCTCGATGGTGCGCTGCTCCGCCAGGTGCAACCCTATGGTGTGCTCGACAGCGCGCGTGCCTGGTACAACAGCGGGCACCTCGAGGATTCAACGCTGAGCGCTGTGGCACTGGGTGTGCGCCTGGGTGACGGTCGCCGTGGCAGTGTCGCGCTGGAAGTGGCCAAGCCGTTGGCGGATGTGGCGCTGGACAGTCTCGATCGCGGGCCGCGTTGGACCCTGACCTTCAGCTTCCAGCCCTGAGCCTGGCCGGTTTCGATGCCCTCAGTGCGTGGTGAATCGCTGGTGCACAGGAGACGAACTAGGCGTCAGGGCCAACGCCAGCTGGGTGCGGTTGTGCATATGGGTCAGGCGCAGTACCTGGGATACATAGAGCTTCACGGTGTTCTCGGTGATACCGAGCTCGCAGGCGATCTGGTAGTTGGTCTTACCCTTGCTCACCAGGCGGGCCACTTCCAGCTGGCGTGGCGAAAGCTTCTCGAAGGCAGCTGGCAGCTCGGCTTCGTTTTCCTCGGCATCGCTGGCTCGACGGTGCACGCCCTGGCCGCGGGCTTTTTCCAGGTCTTGGTAAAGTTCGTCGATCGATTCGGCCAGCTCCTGCAGGCGTCGGTTCAGGCTGCCCAGGTCGCGGAAGTTGTTCTGGCGTTCGAGTAACGATTGCTCCTGGCGGCGTACACCTTCGAGCAACTCATCGAGGTCCACGGGTTTTTGGTAGTAGTCGGCAAAACCTTCGCGCAGCGCGCGGACCACATCCTGTTTCTCGGCTCGCCCGGTCAGCATGATCGCCTCGAACAGACGCTCACGTCCGGCGACTTCCTTGAGTGCGTGAACCAACTCGATGCCATCGCGTTTGGGCATGTGCAGGTCGCACAGCACAAGGCCAATGGCTTGGTCCGCCACGTAGCATTCGATGGCCTGGTCGGTTGAAAAAGCCGGCACGCAGCGATGGCCATGGCTTTCGAGGAATTCACACAACTGTTCGACGATCAACTGCTGGTCATCGACAACCAGCACCTTTACCTCACTCGTTGGCTTGCTCACGATCAACTCCCTGTTCGTAATTGGCCCTGCTCCCGGGCCAGACGCTCTGGCAGTTAGAAAAGTAGTCCTACTTCCCAACTTTGTACAAGTTTTGTACAACACTTCGGACCATGGAAATGACTATTGGATCCATACGGCAGTGAGCATGAAGCCGGCCAGCACGTAAGGCACGAACGCTTGCTTGTCGCCCATTTGCTCAGTCAGCGCTTGCAGTCGTTTCTTGACCTTCGGATTCATCAGGGTCCACAAGCGTCGCCGGGCGAGCAACCACATCAGGACGCTGATCCCGGCACCAATGAAGGTGCCGAGTACATACTGGTAGCTGGTGGCCAGCGCCAGGGCGCCCATCAACTTGACGTCATCAGCGCCGAAGCGGCCGAGCATGTAGCCGGGCAGGGTAAGCAGCATGACGATGGCCAGCGCCCAGCCGGCATCGCTGGCGTCGGCGCCGATCCAGCTGTGTCCGGTTGCGAACAGCCACACCAGGGCACAAGCGGCCACACCCAGGGTAAGCATGTTGGAGATCTGCCGTTCGCGGACATCTTGTTCGGCGCACAAGGCAAGCCACATCAGGAGAACAATGCTTTGCATGGGCAGGTCGCCATCCCTATTCGTTGAACTGATCTATCCAGGCAGTCAGGTTTCAATAGTCAGGGTAGACGGAATCCGACGAACGGGCGTGGCGTGAGGGAAAAAAGGTTTCATCCATGACCGTCCACGCACAGTGAGGCGGTCACGGATGTCGAGGCCGGCGCAGTCTTATTGCTTGCTACCCGGTGGGTACTTGCTCAGCACCTGGGAAATGGTCTTCTGGATCGCGGAGTTGCGTTCCTCGGGGCTTGGTGGGTAGTTGTTCATGATTTGTTCGGCACTGCCGCGCCACACCAGCTTGCCATCGTGGCCATCGAACATGTCGACTTGGAGGGTGGCCACCTTGTAGTCGACGCTGCGGGTCTCGTTGTACATCGGGCCACCCCAATAGCCTCCCCAGTAACCACCCCAGCCGCCGCCATAGTTGGTGGTGATCTGTTGCTGGCGTTGCTCGACGATCAGGTAGGCCTGGACCTTCAGATCAGGCCGGGCGCTGCCCTGCGCAGGACGCAGACCACGTTGATCCAGCTCGCTGGCAACTGCCTGACGGATGCGCTGCTCGGTCAGGTCGCTCTTGATGCGAGGGTCATCGGGTCGGTACTGCAAGCCTGGCTCTTGCCATGCCCAGCTGCGATAGGCAGCAAAATCGCGGCTCGCGTCGAAATCCTGTTGGACGTTGTTGCTTGCACAAGCGGCGAGCAACAGCGCGAATGACAGCACAACGAGACGGCGCAACATGATGGTTCTCCGTTGAACGTTAACTAGGAGGATAGCCGCTGAGCGCCTTGTGCACCGATTCGCGCAGGGCTTGCTCGCGATCACGTGGTGAGTCCTGGTCGCTGCCGCTTTCGGCGCTGGCGCTCCAGACGGGCTGGCCGTTGCGGGCGTCGAACAGGTCGATGCGTACCACCATCACCTCGACCTCGTAGGTGCGCACGATGGGCACGCTGCCATAGGCCCCATAGCCATTGCGGTAACCGCCGAAGCCGACGCCGCTATAGGGGTAGGGGCCGTAGTAGGGGTCATAGTCGTAATCGCGAACCTGGCGCAGGCGCCGTTCCAGCCGGATGTCGGCGCTCACCAGCAAGTCGCCGGTACCACCTCTGGCCGGGCGTAGCCCGTGCTGGTCGAGGGCACCGCTGACAGCGTCGGCCAGTTGGCTGGGGTCGGCGTTGGCACTGCTGCTGGGCAATTGGCCGTTGCGCCAGCTCCAGCTGCGGTAATGCCCGTAGTCCCGTGTCGGTGCCGGGTAGGCACTGGCATCGTAGGTCGTTGCGGCCTGGGGTGGTGCGGGGGGCAGCGGGCGGCTGCTGGCGACATACGGGTTGGCACCCTGGCAGGCGGCCAGGGCTAACGGCAGCAAGGCCAGGCACAGCAAGCGATACGGCATGTAGTCCTCCCGGCGGGCGGGGTCAGCGGGGGCGGCAGATCCAGTGCAGGTAACGGCCCAAGCCGGCAAAGGCTGGGTGACGACGGTGGGCCAGTTCCATTTCCAGAAGGTCCAGCAGCTCGGCCTTGTCCTGGAATTCCTTGGGCATGTAGTCGTGGAACACCCTGACACCACTTTCACTTTCTACCTGCCACACAGGATCAAGGTGAACCTTGAGCTCACGGGGATCAAGTGGTTTCTGCGGCGTCAGGCTCTGCTTTTCACCTTGCAATCTGTTGCTGCGCAACTTGCGGAAATGGCCTTTGAGCAGGTTGCGGTAGACCAGCGCATCACGGTTGTAGAACGCCAGCGACAACCAGCCGCCTGGGGCGGTCAACTGGTGCAGTACCGGCAGGATGCTTTCGGGTTCGGCCAGCCATTCGAGCACCGCGTGGCACAGCACCAGGTCGTAAGGCTCGGTCAATTGGCCCAGCAGGTCTTGCCAGGGGGCCTGGATGAAGGTGGCTTGTTGCCCGGCTTCGGCAAAACGCGCCTGGGCGCCTTCGAGCATCGGGGCGGCGGGTTCGGCCAGGGTAAGGTGGTGGCCGCGTTGGGCCAGCCACAGTGCCATGTGGCCAAGGCCTGCGCCGATGTCGAGCACCCGCAGCGGGCGGTCGGGCAGGGCGTCGGCCAGGTCGGCCTGGAGCACGGCCAGGCGAATCGCACCTTTGGCGCCGCCGTAGATCTTTTCGGCAAAACGCGTGGCGAGCTCATCGAAGTGACGGTCGTTCATTTGGCGAAGCGCCTCTCGCTGTCGGCCAGCTTGGCGCGCACCACCTGTTCCATGTCCAGGCCCAGTTCGCTGCACAGCAGCAACAGATAGAGAACCACGTCGCCCACTTCCTGGCCGGCGTGGGCGAGTTTGTCCGCGGGCAGTTGGCGTGATTGGTCTTCGCTCAGCCACTGGAAGATTTCCACCAGTTCGGCCATTTCCACGCTGGCGGCCATGGCCAGGTTCTTCGGGCTGTGGAAGCCGCGCCAGTCGTTGTTGTCGCGAATCTGGTGCAGGCGTTCGGTGAGTTCTTGCAGGTTCATCGGGGTCTCCTAATGCTGCATAGCTTCGGTGGAGGCCCGGTGCAAAGCAAGTGGATTCGGGAGGCTTCCAGCCTCGACCTGTCATTGATGCAGTGACGCCGGGCGCGGGAGCCGCTGTGCGGCCCTCTCGCAACCTTGCCATGGGGTTTGCTCCTACCGTGGCGCCCAGCACCCGACCATGTGCAGCAGATCGCCATGCCCGTCTAGCCGCAGTTCACCGCTTGCCCCCGCTTCACTGGCACTGAGCACCACCTCGGACGGCAACCGTACCGGTTTCAAGAAATCCACCTCGAAGCGGTAGCCGCTGCTGGGCAGGTGCGTACGCAGTGCCGCCAGGGCCATGGCCTTGCTCCACATGCCATGGGCGATGGCCTTGGGGAAGCCGAACAGGCGCGCACTGGCAGCGCTGAGGTGGATCGGATTGTAATCGCCGCAGACCCTGGCATATCGCCGGCCGATGTCGCTGTCGGCGTACCAGCGGGTGGCTTCTGGCAATGGGGCGGTGTCGGGGGCAGGTGCTTCTTCGGGCTGCCCATCGAGGCGCAAGCCGCGTACCAGCATGCGGCTGGTTTCGCGCCATAGCAGGCCGAGACTGTCTTCGGCCTCGGTGATCAGGTCGAAGGTGCCGCCTTTGGCGTGCGGCTGAAGGTTCTCGGCGTGAACGGCAAACCGCAGACCGTCGATGCCGCCAAGCGGCCGCAACACGTCGATGCGGTTGTGCACATGCACCAGCCCCAGCAGCGGGAAGGGAAAGTCATGGGCGGTCAGCAACTGCAGTTGCAGGGTGAACGCCATGATGTGCGGGTAGGTACCCGGCAAGCGGCCGTCATCGGGGAAGTGGCAGAGCCGGCGGTAGGCCGCCAGGTTGTCGTGCTGTACATGAAGGAAACAACGCAAGCCCGTGGCCGGAAGCGTGTCGCCGCTGATCTTGCGCTTGCTCGCCGCGCGCAGATAGAGGCTGGCGCGCGCGTCTGGACTGTGCAGGTCGTGCCACTGTCGATCCATGTTCACGCTCCCATCAGCGCCTGGCCGCAAACCCGAAGCACCTGGCCATTGATCGCTCCGGAGCCAGGCTGGCTGAGCCAGGCAATCGCCTCGGCGACATCTTGTGGACGCCCGCCCTGGCCCAGGGAGCTCAGGCGTCGGCCGGCTTCGCGAAGCCCCATGGGCATGGCGGCGGTCATATGGGTTTCGATGAAACCGGGGGCCACGGCATTGATGCTGGCGCCTCGCTCGGCGAGCTTCGGCGCCCAGGCCTGGGCAAGCCCGATCAGCCCGGCCTTGCTTGCTGCATAGTTGGACTGGCCACGGTTGCCGGCGATACCGCTGACCGACGCCAGCAGCGTGATGCGAGCCTCTTCGCCCAGGGCGCCGGCGTCATACAGCGCCTGAGTCAGTACCTGCGGGGCCTTGAGGTTGACCGCCAGTACTGCGTCCCAGTATTCCGGCGTCATGTTGGCCAGGGTCTTGTCGCGGGTGATACCGGCGTTGTGCACGACGATATCGATTCCGCCGGGCAAGGCTTCAAGCAATCGCGCAGCGGCATCGCTGGCGCAGATGTCCAGGCCCAGCGCCTTGCCGCCGAGCCGTGCGGCCAGGGCGTCGAGGTCCTTCTGGGCCTGGGGCACATCCAGCAGCACGACTTCTGCGCCGTCGCGCGCGAGGGTTTCGGCGATGGCTGCGCCAATCCCGCGTGCGGCCCCGGTGACCAGGGCCCGGCGCCCACCTAGAGGCCGCGTCCAGTCCTGGACCTGGCTGGCGCAGGGCTCAAGACGCAGTACCTGACCGGAGATGAATGCACTCTTGGGCGAAAGGAAGAAGCGCAGGGCCCCTTCAAGTTGATCTTGTGCTCCGGGGGCCACGTACAGCAATTGTGCAGTGGCGCCGTTGCGCAGCTCTTTGGCCAACGAGCGGCTGAAGCCCTCCAAGGCGCGTTGTGCGACGCTGGCCATCGGGTCGTCGAGGCTTTCCGGCGCACGCCCGAGGATCACTACATGGGCACAGGAGGCCAGGCTGCGCAGCAGCGGCTGGAAGAACTCACGCAACTGCTTCAGCCCGTCGCTGTCGGACAGATGACTGGCATCGAACACCACAGCCTTCAACTTTGGCCCAAGGCCGGCGACCCAGGCGGGTGCCTGCAGGTCTTCGCCATTGAAGCTATAGAAATCGTCGGTCAGGCGCGGGGCGATAGACTCGACCTGGTTCGCCAGCGGACCACCGCCGAGCACCAATGCGCCTTCGACCGGGCGCAGGCGGCCGGGTTGCCAGCGCTCCAGGGGCGCGGGGTGGGGCAGGCCCAAGGCATCCACGAGGCGTCGACCGAGGTTGGAGTTGGCGAAGCCTAGATAGCGATCACTCATGTGCGGGTCTCCCTGAATGCAAGCTTGCAAGTGTGGACCAAGTTTGTGGCAAGGTCGTTCGAATGCGGTAAAAACACCTAGGCTGTACGGATCAAATTGTTTCAGGAGGAACATGCGCATGCGTTCAACTCGCCGGGTCGCGATCCTGGGCGGCAACCGAATTCCCTTCGCCCGCTCCAACGGTGCCTATGCCAATGCCAGCAACCAGGCGATGCTCACCATCACTCTGGAAGGCCTGATCGAACGCTACCGGCTGCATGGATTGAAGCTGGGGGAGGTCGTTGCCGGGGCGGTACTGAAGCACTCCCGCGAGATGGCCCTTACCCGCGAGTGTGTGCTGGGCTCACGGCTGTCGCCGCAGACGCCTGCCTATGACATCCAGCAAGCCTGTGCCACCGGCCTTGAGGCGGCGTTGCTGGTGGCCAACAAGATTGCCTTGGGGCAGATCGACAGCGCGATCGCCGGCGGGGTGGACACCACGTCCGATGCGCCCATCGCCGTCGGCGAAGGCTTGCGCCGGATTCTGCTGCAGGCTCACCGGGGCAGGACGCTGGGGGAGCGGCTCAAACCGTTCCTCAAGCTGCGCCCCGGCCACCTGAAGCCAGAACTGCCGCGTAACGAAGAGCCACGCACCGGCCTGTCGATGGGCGAGCATTGCGAACGCATGGCTCAGACCTGGCAGATTGGCCGCGCCGAACAGGACGAACTGGCGCTGCTCAGTCACCAGCGCCTGGCTGCGTCCTATACCGAAGGTTGGCAGGATGATCTGCTGACGCCGTTCATGGGGCTGGCCCGCGACAACAACCTGCGTGGGGACCTGACGCTCGAACAACTCGGTGCGCTGAAACCGGTGTTCGACCGAAGCGGCCAAGGCACGCTGACGCCGGGTAATGCCACCCCGCTGACCGATGGCGCCTCGCTGGTGTTGCTGGGCAGCGAGGAGTGGGCACAGGCGCAAGGCCTCCCGGTGTTGGCGTATCTCGTCGATGGCGAGGCGGCCGCGGTGGACTTCGTCACTGGCAAGGAGGGGCTGCTGATGGCGCCAGCGTACGCCGTGCCGCGTCTGCTGGCGCGCAATGGCCTGACCCTGCAGGACTTCGACTACTACGAAATTCACGAGGCATTCGCCGCCCAGGTGCTGTGCACGCTCAAGGCCTGGGAGGACACCGACTACTGCCGTGAACGACTGGGTCTCGATGGCCCGCTGGGGGCGATCGACCGCAGCAAGCTCAACGTCAAGGGCAGTTCGTTGGCCGCCGGCCACCCCTTCGCCGCGACGGGCGGGCGGATTCTGGCCAACATGGCCAAGTTGCTGGCGACGGCAGGCAAGGGCCGGGGCTTGATCTCGATCTGCGCGGCGGGTGGGCAGGGGGTCACGGCCATCGTCGAACGTTGAGCATTTGCACGACAAGCCCACGGTTCAGGCATCCCATCGCCGGCTGGCCGGCGATGAGCCCGATAGTCCCGTGTTAGGCTTGTCTGGTCAGAACTACAAGAAACCCACATGCCGACCATCGGACACCCACGCCCCATCCCAGTGCTGGATCACCTGCCCAGGCCGCTCTACGCCCGTGCCGAAAGCCTTGGCGCCGGCTCCTGGACCACGCGGCACCGCCATGACTGGGTGCAGTTCTCCTATGCCATCAGCGGAGTGCTCGGCGTCTACACCGCGGATGGCAGCTATTTCGCGCCGCCGCAATGGGGCGTGTGGATTCCCGCTGATGCCGAACACGAAGTCGTTACCTCGATGCAGGCTGAAATGCGCAGCCTTTATGTGCGCCGCGATGCCTGCCCGTGGGCGCCGACGCAGTGCCGGGTCCTGGAAGTGACGCCGCTGGCGCGTGAACTCATCAAGCAGTTCTGCCTGTTCCCCGTGGATTACCCCGAAGGCGACAGTCCCGAAGCACGGCTGGTGTCTGTGCTACTCGATCAGTTGCGTACATTGCCTGAGGTTGGGTTCTCACTGCCGTTGCCGCGTCATCCCGGGCTGCTGGCCTTGTGCAACGGCCTGATCGCCACACCCGAGCAGCCGCAGACCCTGCAGGAATGGGCCAGACAGCTGGCGTGTTCGGAGAAAACCCTGATGCGCCTGTTCCAGCGGGAGACGGGCCTGAGCTTTCGCAACTGGCGCCAGCGCATGCGCCTGTTGTCGTCCCTGGCCCTGCTGGAAGCGGGAGAGAGTGTGACCGAGGCGGCGCTGGGCTGTGGTTATGACTCCACCTCAGCCTACATCGCCGCCTTCAAGCAGCTGTTCGGGTCGACCCCCGGCGAGTTGCGGCTCTAGCGGTCAGGTGCGGAAGCGGCGTACCAGCGCATCCAGCTCGTTGGAAAGGCCGGCCAGGCTCTCGGAGTCCTGACGGGCGGCTTGGGCCAGCTCGGCCACCAGTTGCGCATCGCCATGGATCTGGCTGATGTGGCGGTTGATGTCCTCTGCCACTTGGTGCTGCTCTTCCGCTGCCGTCGCGATCTGGGTATTCATGTCGCGGATGATGTCCACCGACTCGCGAATCTGGCCAAAGCTGTCGCGGGCCAGCCCGATCCGGCTGACCGACTGCTGCGACACCTCCAGGCTGGCGTGCATCTGCTCGGCCACCTCGGCGGTACGGCTGGCCAGGTTGCCCAGCAGGCCGTCGATCTCAGCGGTGGAATCGGCGGTGCGCTTGGCCAGGGCCCGTACTTCGTCGGCGACCACGGCGAAACCACGGCCCTGCTCGCCGGCACGCGCGGCCTCGATGGCGGCGTTAAGGGCCAGCAGGTTGGTCTGCTCGGCAATCGAGCGGATGGTGCCGAGGATCGACTGAATGGCGTTGCTGTCACGCTCCAGTTGCTGGATCGACTGCGCCGACTGCTCGATCTCCTGGCTCAGGCGATCGACGCTGTGCACCGCCGCATCGATCTGCTGCTGGCCTTCACGCGCTTGCTGCTGGCCGCTGTCGGCCGATTGCGCGGCCTGGCTGCACGAGCGGGCCACTTCGTTGGCGGTCGCGACCATTTCGTGGAAGGCGGTGGACACCATGTCCACGGCTTCACGCTGGCGCCCGGCGGCTTCGGCCATGTCGCTGGAAACCCGGGTGGAACTGCTGGAGGTGCTGAGAATCTTGGCGGCGGCGGCACCGATGTGCTGAATCAGGCTGCGGATCGCGCCGAGGAACTGGTTGAACCAGCTGGCCAGTTGTGCGGTTTCGTCGCGGCCGCGGATTTCCAGGTTCCGGGTCAGGTCGCCTTCGCCCTGGGCGATGTCTTCCAGACCGCTGGTCACGCTGTTGATCGGGCGCACGATGAGCTTGGCGAACGCCGCGCCGACGACCGCGAACAGCGCCGCCAGCACCAGGGCGATGGTGCCGATCAGCCAAGTCAGGCGGGTAGTGGTCTGCATCACTTCGCTTTGTTCGATCAGGCCGATGAAAGTCCAGCCCAGCTTTTCGTCCGGGTAGACGTTGGCCATGTAGCGGGTGCCGTTGAGCTCGATCTCCACCAGGCCTTTGCCGGCCTTGGCCAGTTCGGCGTAGCCGTCACCAAAGCTGGCCAGTTGCTTGAAGTTGTGGCTGGCATCGCGCGGGTCGACCATCACGTTACCGTTGCTTTCCACCAGCATCAGGTAACCGCTTTCGCCCACTTTGATCTGCTTGACGATCTCGGTCAGGCCTTTGAGCGAGACGTCGATGTTGACCACACCGCCTGGGTTGCCCAGTTTGTTGGCGACAGCGCGTACGGTGCTGACCAGCACGGCATCGTCGGGAGCCCAGTAATAGGCCCCGGTGCGTACGGTCTTGCCGGGGTTGGCCATGGCCTGCTGGTACCACGGGCGTGGGCGTGGGTCGTAGTTGACGAACTTCTGGCCGGCAGGCCAACCGACATAGCCGCCGTCGCTGACGCCGTAGGAGATGTAGGCGTAGCCAGGGTGAGCGTCAGCCAGACGGGTGAAAAAGTCGAGCAGCTGCTGCGCCTGTGCACCCAGTTCATAGGACGGATTGGCACTCATGAACTTGTTCAGCTCGTTACCGGTCGCGGCTACCATGGGCTGCGCGGCCAGAAACTCCACGTTTTGGTCGATGCCCTGGAAGAAGATATTCATCGCATTGCTGACCTGGCGGATTTCCCGGCTACTGCCGTCGAGGAAACCTTCGCGGGCTTCGCCTCGCAGGTTCAGGACCACTAACGTGGCTACCAGCACAATGGGCAAGGCGGCGATGACCGCGAATGCCCAGGTCAGTTTCTGTTTGATGTTCATCGACGCTCCCGGAATTTTTTTCTTTATCGACACACGAGGCAGTAAGCGTTGTATCGGCAGGAGCGTCGGCTTTTTGAGGGGAAACCCCCGTATTTATTGGATAAAGTCGTATTTGGCGACTATTCGGTCGGGTTTAGGCTAATATGGCATACCAAAATGCCAGCAGCGGTGTGCTTTCAGGGGCAGCAAGCGCCACCGTTGGCCAGATCCTTGAGTATTGGGCAGTCTGGCCGGTCGTCGCCCTGGCAGTGCGCGACCAGCTCATCGAGGGTATCGCGCAGGCTGACCAACTCTTCGATCCGGCGGTTCAGTTCGTCGATGTGTTGCATGGCCAGGGCCTTCACATCGGCACTGGCGCGTTGGCGGTCTTGCCACAGGGTCAGCAGCTTGGCGACTTCGTCCAGCGAGAAGCCCAGGTCGCGTGAGCGTTTGATGAAGGCCAGGCGGTGCAGGTCGTCCTGGTGGTACAGGCGATAGCCACTGTCGCTGCGGGTAGCGGGCTTGAGCAGGCCGATGGACTCGTAGTAGCGAATCATCTTGGTGCTGAGCCCGCTGCGGCGGGCGGCCTGGCCGATGTTCATGGGGCCTCCTGCGAGGTGGTGGTGGGTTTCCAGGTTTTCAGCCAAAGGGCATTGCTGACCACGCTGACGCTCGACAGCGCCATGGCGGCGCCGGCCAGTACCGGATTGAGGTAGCCCAGCGCTGCCAGCGGAATGCCGATGAGGTTGTAGATAAAGGCCCAGAACAGGTTCTGGCGAATCTTGGCGTAGGTCTTGCGGCTGATTTCCAGGGCAGCGGGCACCAGGCGCGGGTCGCCACGCATCAAGGTGATGCCGGCCGCCTGCATGGCGACATCGGTGCCACCGCCCATGGCGATGCCGATATCGGCGGCGGCCAGGGCCGGCGCGTCGTTGATGCCATCGCCTACCATCGCCACCACGCCATCCTGCTTGAGTGCGGCGACAGTGGCGGCTTTGTCGGCTGGCAGCACTTCGGCGTGAACGTCATCGATGCCAAGGGCAGCGGCGACCACTTTGGCGCTGCCACGGTTATCACCGGTCAGCAAATGGCTGCTGATGTGGCGTGCCCGTAGGGCCGCGACGGCCAGTTCGGCGCCGGGCTTGAGGCTGTCACCGAAGGCGAACAGGCCAATGACACGGGGCTGTTCGCCGCGCTCGATGAGCCACGACAAGGTACGGCCTTCGGTTTCCCAAGCCTGGGCCTGGGTGGCCAGTGCGCCGGGCTGCAGGCCGCTTTCATCGAGCAGGCGTCGGTTACCCAGGGCCAGTTCGCGGCCTTGTACCTGCCCGGCGATACCGCGCCCGGTCAGGGACTGGCTGTTGGTCACTGTCGGAACATCCAGATTCTGCTCGGCGCAGGCCTGCAGCACAGCCTTGGCCAAGGGGTGTTCGCTGCCGCGTTGCAGGGCGCCGGCCAGGCGGTGCAGTTCTGCGCTGTCCCCGACCAGCGCCTGGCTGTGGACGACACGGGGGCTGCCGGATGTCAGGGTGCCGGTCTTGTCGAACACCACGCGGTTGACCGCATGGGCACGCTCCAGGGCTTCGGCGTCTTTGATCAGGATGCCATTTCGGGCAGCGACACCGGTGCCGGCCATGATCGCCGCTGGCGTGGCCAGGCCCAAGGCGCAAGGGCAGGCGATGACCAGCACCGCGACGGCATTGATCAGCGCGGTTTCCAGCGGCGCACCGGCCAACCACCAGCCCACCAGCGTGATCAGTGCCAGCACCAGCACCGCCGGGACGAACACCTGGCTGACGCGGTCCACCAGCTTCTGGATAGGGGCCTTGGCCGCCTGGGCGTCTTCGACCAGACGGATGATCCGGGCCAGTACGGTTTCCGTGCCCAGTGCCTGGGTGCGTACCAGCAAGCGGCCTTCACCGTTGATGGCACCTCCGGTGACTGTATCGCCTGGCTGTTTGGGCACCGGCAGGCTTTCGCCACTGATCAGGGCCTCGTCGGCATGGCTGCTGCCGTCCTCCACCAGGCCATCGACCGGGAAGCGTTCGCCAGGTTTGACCACGACCAGGTCGTCGATGCGCAACTGGTCGATAGCCACGTCTTGCTCCAGGCCATCGACCCATCGTACGGCGCGGTCGGGGCGCAAGGCTTCGAGGGCGCGGATGGCGCTGGCGGTCTGGCGTTTGGCGCGGCTTTCCAGGTACTTGCCCAACAGCACCAGGGCAATCACCACCGCCGAGGCCTCGAAGTACAGATGCGGCGCCATTTCCCCCGAGGCATTCGCCCACTGGTAAAGGCTCAGCCCATAACCGGCGCTGGTGCCCAGCGCCACCAGCAGGTCCATGTTGCCAGTGCCGGCGCGAACG
Source organism: Pseudomonas sp. Rh2 (assembly GCF_040762985.1). Taxonomy (NCBI): domain Bacteria; kingdom Pseudomonadati; phylum Pseudomonadota; class Gammaproteobacteria; order Pseudomonadales; family Pseudomonadaceae; genus Pseudomonas; species Pseudomonas sp. Rh2. The sequence goes on along the minus strand of NZ_CP142890.1, from coordinate 5,185,080 downwards.
GCTTTCCAGGCGGCTACGTAGAAACGTGCGCCGAGGACGAACTGCACCGGTGTGGCGAGCAGGAACTGCACCCAGGCAGGCAGCATCCAGTGAATGCCGAATGGCTGCACCAGCATCGGTACTACCAGGGGCAGGGCGAGCAATAGTGCCAGGCCGACCGCCAAACGCTCCTTGCGCAGAGTGTGGAGCGCATCGCTCTGCTCATCCGCGCCGGCCTGGGGCAGGCGGGCACTGTAGCCGGCTTTCTCCACCGCCTCGATCAGTTGGCGATCATCCAGCGCCTGCAGCACACGCAGATGGGCTCGCTCACTGGCCAGGTTGACGCTGACCTCCTCGACGCCTGGCAGTTTGCCCAAGGCGCGCTCGACACGGCCTACGCAACTGGCGCAGGTCATGCCGCTGATTTCCAGCTCTACGGTACGGGTAGGGACGGCATAGCCTGCTTCGCGCACGGCGTCGACCAGGGCGTGCAGGCTGTCGGCCGGCGCGAGGACGCGGGCCTGTTCGGTGGCGAGGTTGACACTGACCTGTTCAGCGCCAGCGACTTTGCGCAGGGCGCGCTCGACACGGCCAGCACAGCTGGCACAGGTCATGCCGGAGATCGGCAGGTCGAACGTGGTGGATGCGGGCATGGCTCACTCCTTGGACTGGCCTCCAGCATCAACCTTGCCACGTGGGGAAGGTCAATAGCCCAGGCCGGCTCGCTTCAACTCAAGCCCATTGTGCCCCATGGCGATGCGGTATTTGTTGATCTGCCCAGCCTGCAGGTTCAAGCGGGTGCTGCGTTGGTCCTCGATACCCGGGGCGCAGCCAGGCGCTTGCCCTGGCAACAGACGCAAGCGCACGTCCACCGGGCCGGGTGGCAGGTTGAAGGAGGTCGATTGTTCCTGGAATACACGTCCAGAGAGCTGATCGTTGAGGTAGATGCCGATTTCGCAGCTGGTGGCCACCTCCAGGCGCTCGCGGGAAATGATCAACACGCTGTAGTCCGAGTTGCCCTCGGCGTAAGCGGGGGGCGTGGCGGCCAATGCGCCCAGCAACCCGACAACGCCCACTGCTGCCCTGAACATGAGAAATCTCCTACTTGCCAAATCATCAAAGGCGCAGCTTGGCCGAGGTCAAGGCAGATTTCCAGCCCGGCCGTTTACCGCAGAACTTGACCTTGACCCGATGGCAAGGTTGAAACTGAGGCAAATCCTGAAAGGAGGTAACCTCGATGCAAGTGTTCAACGTACAAGGCATGACCTGCGGCCACTGCGTGAAAGCGGTGACCCGAGCGGTGCAGGAACAGGACCCACAGGCGCGTGTTGAAGTCGACCTGGCTGGCAAGCAGGTGCGTGTGCAGAGCGAGCTGGGGAGCGAACGGATTCTGCAAGCGATCCGCGAAGAGGGTTATCAGGCCGAGATGGCGTGAGGATGGGGGCGCACCGCGCCCCACCCTGGAGGCGGCCTGCCAGCGACAACACAGAGTAATCGACGCCAAATCGCCGGGTTTTTGTTGCAAATGTTTTCATACTCAGGCCATCCGCAGCAGGTAGACTTACGCGCTTGCTTAGCCTGCTATGGATTCCTGATGAACCTGAGAATGGTGCTGATCCTGGGCGCATTGAGTGCGTTCGGGCCCTTGGCGATCGACTTCTACCTGCCCGCCTTCCCGGCCATGGCGCAGGCTTTCGCCACCGATGAACAACATGTCCAGACTACCCTGGCGGCCTATTTCCTCGGGCTGTCCATTGGCCAGTTGGCCTACGGCCCGATCGCCGACCGCTTTGGCCGGCGCAAACCGCTGCTGTTCGGTGTGGCGTTGTTCACCGTTGCGTCCTTGGCCTGCGCGTTCGCGCCCAACCTCGACACGCTGATCCTGGCGCGTTTCGTCCAAGCGTTGGGGGGCTGTGCCGGTATGGTCCTGTCGCGCGCCATCGTCAGCGACAAGTGCGATGCGGTGGCGTCGGCCAAGGTGTTCTCGCAGTTGATGTTGGTCATGGGCCTGGCACCGATCCTTGCGCCGATGCTCGGTGGGGTGCTGGTGAACCTTGCCGGCTGGCAGTCAATCTTCCTGACCTTGAGCCTGTTCAGCGCGGCCTGCCTGCTGGCAGTTGGCATGGGCCTGCCGGAAAGCCTGCCTGCGCACATACCCCGGCAGCCGCTGTCTGGCGCCTTGCGTCAGTATTTCCGGTTGCTCAGCGACCGGGTGTTCCTGGGGCATGCCCTGACGGGAGGCATCGCCATCGCTGGGATGTTCGCCTACATTGCAGGTTCTCCGTTCGTATTCATCAAGCTCTACGGCGTGCCTGCCGAGCATTACGGCTGGTTCTTCGGTGCCAACGCCGCGGGCTTCATCCTGGTTGCACAGGTCAATGCCCGCTTGCTGGCCAAGCGTGGTCCTGCCTTCCTGCTGGTGCGCGCCGTCTGGATGTATCTGGCGGCAGGTTTGGTGTTGCTGGGCGTGGCGGCCACGCGGCCGACGCAGTTGTGGCCGCTGCTGGTGCCTTTGTTCGTGTGCATTGCCAGCCTGGGGTGCATCATTCCCAATGCGTCGGCTTGCGCCATGAACGGTCAGGGCGCGCGGGCAGGCAGCGCCTCGGCCCTGATGGGGTGCTTGCAGTTCAGTGTCGCCGCAGGCGCGGCGGCACTGGTCGGGCTGTTGCATGATGGCAGCGCGGTACCGATGGCCATGGTGATCAGCTTGTGTGGCGCACTGGTGGTCAGTGTCGCGCTGCTGACCCGGTACTTGCAGGCCAGGCGTCCGGCATGAGCGTGTGAGGTGCCTTCAGGCGGGTTTCCAACGTGGCGACGAAGGCACGCGCCTCGGCTTCACTGCGGAAACTCACCTTGTGCTGATCGAGTTGAACCTGCCAAGGGCAGTTGGGGTTTCGGCTTGATGCAGTGACGACAATCTTCATCGCGGCATACCTCTGAGGGGGCCGGATCAGTGTAGCGCTGTGCCGAGCGCATGCCATGACCGGCTATGGTGTCCTGACTGACGGTCCTGAGGTGCCACCTCCGTGCCCCTTGCAATGCCAGGTGCAATGCCTGGAATCATGTCGAACCTTCGCTTTTGTTTGCGCTACTTTGGGAAGCCTGTTGTCGGCAGTATCTGCGAAGGCAGCGGGCGATCTTTCCTCCAGCTTCGTCTGTAATCCTTCTAGCTTGCGGTTTTGTCACGCCCCATCAGGCGCTGGCCGGGTCTGCTGTGGATAACCCAGGGGTTTCCAGGGTCGGTGCACCCACGGCACGGCCCCCGTACCTGGCAATCCTGAATGGGTGTTTGCCGGGCATATACTGGCGGCGGGGCCAGCGGCAGTGAGTCATGTTTCCCTGCCAGGGGGGGCAGACGAAGTGCTGGTGATGCGTGTTGCCACGGTTGGCCATTGGAAACCAAAGTGAGCTTGCAGGGAGTTACCAGGACATGAAAGCAGCCAGCAGCATAAGCCAGATCGCCGGCCTGATGGCAGACCCTAAGCGCAGCGCCATGCTATGGGCGCTGATAGACGGCATACCGCGGCCAGCCGATGAGCTGGCAGTGATGACTGGGCTGACCTCATCCTCGGCGTGCGCGCACCTTTCCCTGTTGTCCTCGGCAGGGTTGCTCAGGTTGGAAGCCAGGGGGCGCAAGCGCTATTTCCGGCTGGCGACGCCTCAGGTGGGGGCGGCGGTCGAGGCCTTGGCCAGCGTGCAACTGGAAAGCGCCAGGGGCGCCGGGGCGAAGGCGGCGCCATTGCAGGTACCGTTGTCAATGCGCAGGGCACGCCGTTGTGGCGATCACCTTGGCGGAGAACTGGCAAGCGAGCTGTACCATCGGCTGGTGGTCGCGGGCTGGCTGGAGGGGGCAGGGCAGCAGTTGCTCGTCAGCGAGCAGGGCCGGGCGGAACTGGCCGCCATTGGCGTCTATATCGAGGCCTTGGCGCCGTGCCAGCAGCGCGCAAGCGCACTCTGTCACTGCAACGAATGGAGCGACCAGGGGCCGCATATCGGCGGAAGCCTGGGTCAGGCGATGTTCAAGCTGTTCCTGCAGTCGGGGTGGATTCGCGAGCCGAAAGGCACACGAGCGTTGCACATATCCGCCATGGGCATTCAGCACATCAATCAGATCGCCCGGGTGAAGACGTTGCAGGTGGGGTAATCAACCACCTGCAATGCCAGGTGTGGTCGATCAGCGAACGAGGCGGGCGTCGAGGCTGTTCTGCGCCAGGCGACGGGCCTGGTCTTCGGTCATGCCCAAGTGTGTGTGCAGGGCATGGAAGTTTTCGGTGACATAACCGCCGAAGTAGGCCGGGTCATCCGAATTGACCGTGACCTTCACGCCGCGCTCCAGCATGTCGAGGATGTTGTGTTGGCCCATGTGTTCGAACACGCAAAGCTTGATGTTCGACAGTGGGCAGACGGTGAGCGGAATCTGTTCGTCGATGATGCGTTGCATCAGGCGTTCGTCCTCGATGGCGCGTACGCCATGGTCGATACGCTGGATCTTCAACAGGTCGATGGCTTCCCAGATGTACTCGGGTGGGCCTTCCTCGCCTGCGTGTGCCACGGTCAAGAAGCCCTCGGCGCGGGCGCGGTCGAAGACGCGCTGGAACTTGCTGGGTGGGTGGCCTTTCTCCGAGCTGTCCAGGCCAACAGCGATGAACGCATCGCGGAATGGCAGGGCCTGGTCGAGGGTCTTTTGCGCTTCTTCCTCGCTGAGGTGGCGCAGGAAGCTGAGGATCAGCCCGCTGGAAATCCCCAGTTGCTCACGGCCATCCTTGAGCGCCTGGTTGATGCCATTGAGCACCACTTCGAAGGGGATACCTCGGTCGGTGTGGGTCTGTGGGTCGAAGAAAGGCTCGGTGTGGATTACGTTCTGGGCTTTGCAGCGTTGCAGGTAAGCCCAGGTCAGGTCGTAGAAGTCCTGTTCGGTGCGTAGCACGTCCGCGCCTTGGTAATAGAGGTCGAGGAATTCTTGCAGGTTGTTGAAGGCATAGGCACTGCGCAGCGCCTCCACATCCCCCCAGGGCAGGGCGATCTTGTTGCGCTCGGCCAGGGCGAACAGCAGTTCGGGCTCCAGCGATCCTTCAAGGTGCAGGTGCAGTTCGGCCTTGGGCAGGGCGTTCAACCATTCATACATAGGGGGTTATCTCAATCAGGTACGGTTGCCGCCATTCTACAGGGCCTGGCCGGGCAATGCGCCCAGCCAGGCCTGTGTTGCCTCAACCAGCGATCAGTTGGGCGGCTGCCTGGCGGTGGTCGGCGATGAGGCCCTGGATGTCCAGGCCCTCGATCTGGCCGTCGATGACGCGCCACTGGCCGCCGACCATGACCCGGTCGGCACGGTCGGCGCCGCAGAGCAGCAGCGCCGAGAGCGGGTCGTGGCTGCCTGAGAAGCGCAGCTCATCGAGTTTGAACAGGGCCAGGTCGGCCTGTCTGCCGGGGGCCAGCTCACCGATATCCTGGCGGCCCAGCAGGCGTGCGGAGCCTTGGGTGGCCCAGCCGAGGGCGCGTTCGGGGGTGATCTGTTCGGCACCGTAGCGCAGGCGCTGCAGGTAAAGCGCCTGGCGAGCTTCCAGGATCATGTTCGAGGCATCGTTGGACGCCGATCCGTCCACGCCCAGGCCCACCGGAGCACCGGAGGTCTCGAGCTCCACGGTCGGACAGATGCCCGATGCCAGGCGCATGTTCGAGCTGGGGCAGTGGCAGATACCGGTGCCTGCAGCGCCCAGGCGGGCCATTTCATCGCCGTTGAAATGAATACCATGGGCCAGCCAGGTGCGTGGACCGAGCCAGCCGACGCTGTCCAGGTAGTCGACGGTACGCAGGCCAAAGCGCTGCAGGCAGAAGTCTTCTTCGTCGAGGGTCTCGGCCAGGTGCGTGTGCAGGCGCACGTCCAGCTCTTCGGCAAGGGTTGCGCTGGCACGCATGATTTCCGGGGTGACCGAGAACGGCGAGCAAGGCGCCAGGGCGATCTGGATCTGCGCGCCGTCACCGCGCTCGTGGTAGCTGTGGATAAGCCGTTGGCTATCGGCCAGGATCACTTCACCTTGTTGCACCGTCTGCTGAGGCGGCAGGCCCCCGTCGGCTTCGCCCAGGCTCATTGAGCCTCGGGTCAGCATGGCGCGCATGCCCAGCTTACGCACGGCCTCGACCTGCACGTCGATGGCGTTGTCCAGGCCTTGGGGGAACAGGTAGTGATGGTCGGCCGCGGTGGTGCAACCGGACAGCAGCAACTCTGCCAATGCTACCTGGCTTGCCAGTTCCAGCTTGGCCGGTGTCAAGCGTGCCCAGACCGGGTAAAGGGTCTTCAGCCAGGGGAACAATGGTTGGTTCACCACTGGCGCCCAGGCCCGGGTGAGGGTTTGGTAGAAGTGGTGGTGGGTATTGATCAGGCCGGGCAGTACGACGTGCTCGCGGGCGTCGAAAACCTGCTCGCAAGGTTGGCTGGGGCTTTCACCAAGGGCCAGGAGTTCGCGGATACGGCCGTCTTCGATCACCAGTCCGCCGCGGGCGTCGAGGGTGTTGGCGGTGAAGATGGCAAGGGGGGATTTCAACCAGATACGGGTCGCAGGCATGGTGCCGGCTCCTCTGAAAGTGGGTTCAGGTTAGCCAGCTCAGTGTTGCCCTGTCTGCTGATCCAGGTCCGCCGCGTGGGCGAGGCTCCGAGTCTACTGCCTCGCCTCGCGGCTTTCAATTCACCAGGTCAGGCTCTCGCCTTTGTAGTTGATGAAGCGCAGACCGGCATTGCCACGTTGAGCTTCGATTTGCTCGACCATGCCACGGGTGCTGGTCAGCACGTCGATTTCGGCGTTTTCGCCACCCATGTCGGTTTTTACCCAGCCCGGATGCATGGCCAGCACGCAAAGATCGGGACGCTGCGCCTCGACCACCAGGAAGCTGTTGATCATCGAATTCAGCGCAGCCTTGCTGGCCTTGTACAAGCACAGTTCGCTGCCATCGGGAATGGTCACGCTGCCCAGGATCGAACTCATGAAGGCCAGTACACCGCTCCCTTCGCGCACTTGGCCAACCAAACGGCGGGCGACACGGATGGGCGCAACGGCATTGGTCATGAACAGGTCGCCAACATCGGCTGCCTGCACGCCGTCCACATCCTGGGGCAGAGGCCCCATGACGCCCGCATTGACGAATACAAGATCGAACACCTCACCCTGAAGGCTTTGCTTGAGCGCATCGAGCTGGGTGGTGTCGTTCATCTCCAGTTGTTCGATGCGTACGCCGGGCACCTGGCGCAGTGTGTCGGCCTTCTGCGGATCACGCACCGTTGCGATGACCTTCCAGCCCTTTTCGTGCAGACGCTGTACCAGGCCTAGGCCCAGTCCACGCGAAGCGCCAATGACAAGGGCGGTTTTTTGAAGGGACATTGGGGACTCCTTGAGCGTTGGAGGAGAGGGATATTGAGCATAATTCAGCCGGGCAGAAGCTGCCCGATCTGAATTTGGTTAAAAAATGGCCACCTTTGCCAGGCCGTGTGCCGCCGGGCACTGCACTCATTGGCTAACGGGTTATCCACAGGCTGCTCCACAGTTAATGTGTGCAACCGATCGGGGTATGATTCGAGACCGGTGGCAAAGTGCTGGGGATAAGTCTTGACCCTTCAGACGTTTGCAGCTGTCATCAAACGGTGATCAAAATATGATCAAAGCGCTGGAGCCCTTTGATAACGGGCGCTGCCGGGGAGTGCTCATAGCTTATCCACAGGCAGGCCCACAGTTGTTGTGAGCAAGCTTCAGCCGATTTCCAGAATGATCCGGCCGCGGCTCAGGTCTGCCAGTTGCTGCTGCAAGGTGGGTATGTGTGCCTGGCCTGCGGCGATGCGCAGGTCGACTCCATTGGCGGTGAACTGTTCGTCCAGCACCAGCCCATCCACTTCGGCCAGGCGCAGTTTCACCAAGGCCAGCTCGCTGAAGGTGCAACTGCAGGTGTATTCACTGCGTTGGACCAACAACCTTTTCGGCGCTTGTTGCAAGCATTTGTTGGCACCTCCGCCGTAGGCCCGGGCCAGGCCGCCTGTGCCGAGCTGGATACCGCCGTACCACCGAATGACCAGCACCACCACTTGGTCGCAGTCCTGCGCCTCGATGGCCGCCAGGATCGGCCGCCCGGCCGTGCCGCCAGGTTCGCCGTCGTCGCTGCTGCGGTATTGCGCGCCCAGTTTCCAGGCCCAGCAGTTGTGGGTGGCGGCCAGGTCGCTGTGGCGTTCGATGAAACTCATCGCCTCGGCGGGGCTAGAGATGGGGCCGGCGAGGGTGATGAAGCGGCTCTTGCGGATTTCCTCGCGAAACTCGCAGAGGTCAAGCAGGGTAGAAGGCATAAGTGGCTATGAGGCGCTCGGCGTGATGCCGCAGCCCTTGAGAATGATGTGGATAAGGTTGTTGCTGGCGTCTTCCATGTCTTGCTTGGTCAGGCGGCTGCGGCCGGTGACCTGGCAGATCTGTGTGGCGAAGTCGGCATAGTGCTGGGTGCTGCCCCACAGCAGGAAGATCAGGTGTACCGGATCGACCGGGTCCATCTTGCCGGCGTCGATCCAGGCCTGGAACACCGCGGCCCGGCCTCGGAACCACTCACGGTAGTCGGCGCTGAAATACTCGGTGAGGCAAGTACCGCCGCTGATCACTTCCATGGCGAAGATTCTCGACGCTTGTGGGTTGCGCCGGGAGAACTCCATCTTGGTGCGGATGTACTGGCTCAGCGCCACAGCCGGGTCGTCATCGACGCTGAGGGCGTTGAAGGTGCTGTCCCACAACTCGATGATGTTGCTGAGCACCGCGATATAAAGGCCAAGCTTGTTGGTGAAGTAATAATGCAGGTTAGCCTTGGGCAGCCCGGCTTTCAGCGCGATGGTATTCATGCTGGTGCCTTTGAAACCATGGCGCGCGAATTCGTCTTCGGCTGCCTGGATGATGGCCTGTTCGTTTTTCTGGCGGATGCGGCCAGCGGGCTTGCCTGAGGCAGAGAGGCGATGCGCAGGGACTTCAAGGGTCATGGACGATTCCGTACGGGTCAGTGGCTGCGGCTGTCGGACAAGATTACCTTCCTGCGCCGAACTGACAAGCGTTAGCGTCAGAGACAGGCATCAGCGCGTCGCTGCCAGGCTTTCGAGGAAGCTTTCCAGTACCAGATTCGGCCGGCGTCCCTTGCGGGTCACCCAGCTCAGGCTCAGGTCATAGAAGCGTTGGCCGGGTTTCAGCGCGCGCAGTCGGCCCTGCTGGACCCAGAAGCTGGCGTAGTGGTCGGGCAGGTAGCCGATGTAGCGTCCGGTCAGGATCAGAAAGGCCATGCCTTCGCGATCCGATGCACTAGCGGTGCAGTGCAGGGCCTGATAGTGAGCCTGGATGTCGCTTGGCAGGCGGAACGTAGGGGCGATAGCTTCCTGGCTGTTGAGGCGTGCGTCGTCGATTTGCTGGTCATCGGCGTAGAACAGTGGGTGCCCCACCGCGCAATAAAGCAGCGAACGCTCGCTGTACAGGGGTTCGTATTCCAATCCTGAAAGAGGGCTGGTCTGCGGTACCACGCCGACATGCAGGCTGCCGTCGAGCACACCCTGCTCGACCTGGCTGGGGGCGATCATACGGATGTTGATGCGCACGTCGGGGCCCCGGTCCTTCAGTTCTGCCAGGGCGTGGGTGATGCGCATGTGCGGCAGGGTCACCAGGTTGTCGGTCAGGCCGATGTTCAGCTCGCCACGCAGGTGCTGGTGCAACCCGTTGACCTCGGTACGAAAGGTCTCCAGGGCGCTGAGCAACTGCAGCGCCGAGTGATACACCTCGCGTCCCTCCTCGGTAAGCGAGAAGCCGGCGCGTCCGCGCTGGCACAGGCGCAAGCCCAGGCGTTGCTCCAGATCGTTCATCTGCTGGCTGATGGCCGAGCGCCCGATGCCCAAGACGTTCTCGGCGGCAGAGAAACCACCGCACTCGACTACGCTGCGGTAGATCTTCAGCAGACGAATGTCGAAATCGCTGACTTGTGCGAGAGGGTCGGGACGTCGGCTCATAAGTTTAGTCTTGTTCAATCTGAAGATTAGAAATGTTGGCTTTTTCAGACTTTATCGCCGTGCCAACTTAGCTGCAACAACATCCATCGTTGCCTAATCGTCTCTCGAGGAACCGCCGATGAACATGCCGGAAACCGCCCCTGCAGGAATGGCCAGCCAGCTCAAGCTGGATGCGCACTGGATGCCTTACACCGCCAACCGCAACTTCCAGCGCGACCCGCGTCTGATCGTGGCTGCATCGGGCAACTACCTGACCGATGACAAGGGCCGCAAGATTTTCGACGCCCTGTCGGGCCTGTGGACCTGCGGCGCCGGTCACACGCGTCAGGAAATCACCGAGGCGGTCGCACGTCAGCTCGGCACCCTGGATTACTCCCCCGCGTTTCAGTTCGGGCACCCGCTGTCGTTCCAGTTGGCTGAGAAAATCGCCGAGCTGACCCCGGGCGACCTGAACCATGTCTTCTATACCAACTCCGGTTCCGAGTGCTGCGACACCGCGCTGAAGATGGTACGTGCCTACTGGCGCCTGAAGGGCCAGGCCACCAAGACCAAGATCATCGGCCGCGCCCGTGGCTACCATGGTGTGAACATCGCTGGCACCAGCCTCGGTGGCGTCAACGGCAACCGCAAGATGTTCGGCCAGCTGCTGGACGTCGACCACCTGCCTCACACCGTGCTGCCGGCCAACGCCTTCTCCAAGGGCTTGCCGGAGGAGGGCGGAATCGCCCTGGCCGACGAGATGCTCAAGCTGATCGAACTGCACGATGCCTCGAACATCGCCGCAGTCATCGTCGAGCCCCTGGCCGGTTCGGCTGGCGTGTTGCCGCCACCGAAGGGGTATCTCAAGCGTCTGCGCGAAATCTGCACCCAGCACAACATCCTGCTGATCTTCGACGAAGTGATCACCGGCTTCGGCCGCATGGGCGCCATGACCGGCTCCGAGGCCTTCGGCGTGACCCCTGACCTGATGTGCATCGCCAAGCAGGTCACCAATGGTGCCATCCCGATGGGCGCGGTGATCGCCAGCAGCGAGATCTACCAGACCTTCATGAACCAGCCGACCCCGGAATACGCCGTGGAATTCCCACACGGCTACACCTACTCGGCTCATCCAGTGGCCTGTGCCGCCGGTATCGCCGCGCTCGACTTGCTGCAGAAGGAAAACCTGGTGCAATCGGCTGCCGAGCTGGCGCCGCACTTCGAGAAGCTGCTGCATGGCGTCAAGGGCACCAAGAATATCGTCGATATCCGCAACTACGGCCTGGCTGGCGCGATCCAGATCGCTGCCCGTGATGGCGATGCCATCGTCCGTCCGTACGAGGCGGCGATGAAACTGTGGAAAGCCGGCTTCTATGTGCGCTTCGGGGGCGACACCCTGCAGTTCGGGCCAACCTTCAACACCAAGCCGCAGGAGCTGGACAGCCTGTTCGATGCGGTAGGCGAAGCCCTGAACCAGATCGACTGACCTTTCCGACTTTGACGTAGGGCGCGTGCTCAGCACGCGCCTGGCTCAACCCTCTTTATCTGGAGTTATGCATGAGCATTGTTCAGCACCTGATCCACGGCGAGCTGGTTACTAAAGGCGAGCGCACTGCCGATGTGTTCAACCCGTCCACTGGCCAGGCAGTTCGAAAGGTCGAGCTGGCCAGTCGTGCAACCGTTCAGCAAGCCATCGATTCGGCCAAGGCTGCCTTCCCGGCCTGGCGCAACACCCCGCCTGCCAAGCGTGCTCAGGTCATGTTCCGCTTCAAGCAGTTGCTGGAGCAGAACGAAGCCAAGATCTCGCAGATGATCAGCGAAGAGCACGGCAAGACCCTGGAAGACGCCGCTGGTGAACTGAAGCGCGGTATCGAGAACGTGGAGTTCGCCTGTGCTGCCCCTGAAGTGTTGAAAGGCGAGTACAGCCGCAACGTTGGCCCGAATATCGATGCCTGGTCCGACTTCCAGCCGCTGGGTGTGGTTGCCGGTATCACCCCATTCAACTTCCCGGCCATGGTTCCGCTGTGGATGTATCCATTGGCCATCGCTTGCGGTAACGCATTCATCCTCAAACCCTCCGAGCGCGACCCGAGTTCCACGCTGTTCATTGCCCAGTTGCTGCTTGAGGCCGGTTTGCCAAAAGGCATCCTCAACGTGGTCCACGGTGACAAGGAAGCCGTGGATGCGCTGATCGAGGCGCCTGAGGTCAAGGCGCTGAGCTTCGTGGGTTCGACCCCGATCGCCGAGTACATCTACGCTGAAGGCACCAAGCGCGGCAAGCGTGTGCAGGCGCTGGGCGGAGCCAAGAACCATGCGGTACTGATGCCGGATGCCGACCTGGACAACGCGGTCAGTGCACTTATGGGCGCGGCGTATGGTTCGTGCGGCGAGCGTTGCATGGCGATTTCGGTCGCGGTCTGCGTGGGTGACCAGGTGGCCGATGCGCTGATTGCCAAACTGGAGCCGCAGATCAAGGCACTGAAGATTGGTGCCGGCACTGCTTGCGGTCTGGACATGGGCCCGCTGGTAACCGCTGCGGCTCGCGACAAGGTGGTCGGTTATATCGACGACGGCGTTGCCGCTGGTGCCAAACTGGTGGTCGATGGCCGTGGCTACCGC
>NZ_CP142890.1:1295000-5170000 GCF_040762985.1 Pseudomonas sp. Rh2 | reverse complement strand
CCGTCACACCATGGGAGTGGGTTGCACCAGAAGTAGCTAGTCTAACCTTCGGGAGGACGGTTACCACGGTGTGATTCATGACTGGGGTGAAGTCGTAACAAGGTAGCCGTAGGGGAACCTGCGGCTGGATCACCTCCTTAATCGACGACATCAGCCTACTGATGAGCTCCCACACGAATTGCTTGATTCATTGTCGAAGACGATCAAGACCCTATATAGGTCTGTAGCTCAGTTGGTTAGAGCGCACCCCTGATAAGGGTGAGGTCGGCAGTTCAAATCTGCCCAGACCTACCAATATGCGGGGCCATAGCTCAGCTGGGAGAGCGCCTGCCTTGCACGCAGGAGGTCAGCGGTTCGATCCCGCTTGGCTCCACCACTCGCTTACTTGATCAGAACTTAGAAATGAGCATTCAAATCGAATGTTGATTTCTGACTTTTGTCAGATCGTTCTTTAAAAATTCGGATATGTGATAGATAGACTGACACGCACTTTCACTGGTGTGATGTCAGGCTAAGGTAAAATTTGTGAGTTCTGCTCTTAATTGAGCAACATGCGAATTTTCGGCGAATGTCGTCTTCACAGTATAACCAGATTGCTTGGGGTTATATGGTCAAGTGAAGAAGCGCATACGGTGGATGCCTTGGCAGTCAGAGGCGATGAAAGACGTGGTAGCCTGCGATAAGCTTTGGGGAGTCGGCAAACAGACTGTGATCCAGAGATCTCTGAATGGGGGAACCCAGCCAGCATAAGCTGGTTATCTTGTACTGAATACATAGGTGCAAGAGGCGAACCAGGGGAACTGAAACATCTAAGTACCCTGAGGAAAAGAAATCAACCGAGATTCCCTTAGTAGTGGCGAGCGAACGGGGACCAGCCCTTAAGTTGATTTGAGATTAGTGGAACGCTCTGGAAAGTGCGGCCATAGTGGGTGATAGCCCCGTACACGAAAATCTCTTGTCAATGAAATCGAGTAGGACGGAGCACGAGAAACTTTGTCTGAACATGGGGGGACCATCCTCCAAGGCTAAATACTACTGACTGACCGATAGTGAACCAGTACCGTGAGGGAAAGGCGAAAAGAACCCCGGAGAGGGGAGTGAAATAGAACCTGAAACCGTATGCGTACAAGCAGTGGGAGCCTACTTTGTTAGGTGACTGCGTACCTTTTGTATAATGGGTCAGCGACTTATATTCAGTGGCGAGCTTAACCGAATAGGGGAGGCGTAGCGAAAGCGAGTCTTAATAGGGCGTTTAGTCGCTGGGTATAGACCCGAAACCGGGCGATCTATCCATGGGCAGGTTGAAGGTTAGGTAACACTGACTGGAGGACCGAACCGACTACCGTTGAAAAGTTAGCGGATGACCTGTGGATCGGAGTGAAAGGCTAATCAAGCTCGGAGATAGCTGGTTCTCCTCGAAAGCTATTTAGGTAGCGCCTCATGTATCACTCCAGGGGGTAGAGCACTGTTTCGGCTAGGGGGTCATCCCGACTTACCAAACCGATGCAAACTCCGAATACCTGGAAGTGCCGAGCATGGGAGACACACGGCGGGTGCTAACGTCCGTCGTGAAAAGGGAAACAACCCAGACCGTCAGCTAAGGTCCCAAAGTCATGGTTAAGTGGGAAACGATGTGGGAAGGCTTAGACAGCTAGGAGGTTGGCTTAGAAGCAGCCATCCTTTAAAGAAAGCGTAATAGCTCACTAGTCGAGTCGGCCTGCGCGGAAGATGTAACGGGGCTCAAACCATGCACCGAAGCTACGGGTGTCATCTTTGATGACGCGGTAGAGGAGCGTTCTGTAAGCCTGTGAAGGTGAGTTGAGAAGCTTGCTGGAGGTATCAGAAGTGCGAATGCTGACATGAGTAACGACAATGGGAGTGAAAAACTCCCACGCCGAAAGACCAAGGTTTCCTGCGCAACGTTAATCGACGCAGGGTTAGTCGGTCCCTAAGGCGAGGCTGAAAAGCGTAGTCGATGGAAAACAGGTTAATATTCCTGTACTTCCAGTTATTGCGATGGAGGGACGGAGAAGGCTAGGCCAGCTTGGCGTTGGTTGTCCAAGTTTAAGGTGGTAGGCTGAGATCTTAGGCAAATCCGGGATCTCAAGGCCGAGAGCTGATGACGAGTTGCCTTTAGGCGACGAAGTGGTTGATGCCATGCTTCCAAGAAAAGCTCCTAAGCTTCAGATAACTGGGAACCGTACCCCAAACCGACACAGGTGGTCGGGTAGAGAATACCAAGGCGCTTGAGAGAACTCGGGTGAAGGAACTAGGCAAAATGGCACCGTAACTTCGGGAGAAGGTGCGCCGACGAGGGTGAAGGACTTGCTCCGTAAGCCCATGTCGGTCGAAGATACCAGGCCGCTGCGACTGTTTATTAAAAACACAGCACTCTGCAAACACGAAAGTGGACGTATAGGGTGTGACGCCTGCCCGGTGCCGGAAGGTTAATTGATGGGGTTAGCGCAAGCGAAGCTCTTGATCGAAGCCCCGGTAAACGGCGGCCGTAACTATAACGGTCCTAAGGTAGCGAAATTCCTTGTCGGGTAAGTTCCGACCTGCACGAATGGCGTAACGATGGCGGCGCTGTCTCCACCCGAGACTCAGTGAAATTGAAATCGCTGTGAAGATGCAGTGTATCCGCGGCTAGACGGAAAGACCCCGTGAACCTTTACTATAGCTTTGCACTGGACTTTGAATTTGCTTGTGTAGGATAGGTGGGAGGCTTTGAAGTGGGGACGCCAGTTCTCATGGAGCCATTCTTGAAATACCACCCTGGCAACTTTGAGGTTCTAACTCAGGTCCGTTATCCGGATCGAGGACAGTGTATGGTGGGTAGTTTGACTGGGGCGGTCTCCTCCCAAAGAGTAACGGAGGAGTACGAAGGTGCGCTCAGACCGGTCGGAAATCGGTCGCAGAGTATAAAGGCAAAAGCGCGCTTGACTGCGAGACAAACACGTCGAGCAGGTACGAAAGTAGGTCTTAGTGATCCGGTGGTTCTGTATGGAAGGGCCATCGCTCAACGGATAAAAGGTACTCCGGGGATAACAGGCTGATACCGCCCAAGAGTTCATATCGACGGCGGTGTTTGGCACCTCGATGTCGGCTCATCACATCCTGGGGCTGAAGCCGGTCCCAAGGGTATGGCTGTTCGCCATTTAAAGTGGTACGCGAGCTGGGTTTAGAACGTCGTGAGACAGTTCGGTCCCTATCTGCCGTGGACGTTTGAGATTTGAGAGGGGCTGCTCCTAGTACGAGAGGACCGGAGTGGACGAACCTCTGGTGTTCCGGTTGTCACGCCAGTGGCATTGCCGGGTAGCTATGTTCGGAAGAGATAACCGCTGAAAGCATCTAAGCGGGAAACTTGCCTCAAGATGAGATCTCACTGGAACCTTGAGTTCCCTAAAGGGCCGTCGAAGACTACGACGTTGATAGGTTGGGTGTGTAAGCGCTGTGAGGCGTTGAGCTAACCAATACTAATTGCCCGTGAGGCTTGACCATATAACACCCAAGCAATTTGCCGACGCAGATTGCGGTGGTGAAGACGAAACGACCGAAAGTTCGCAAGACCACAAATTCACATATCCGAATTGGCCAAGAGTGTTTACACGACATTCTGGCAACAGAATTTCTTGACGACCATAGAGCATTGGAACCACCTGATCCCATCCCGAACTCAGTAGTGAAACGATGCATCGCCGATGGTAGTGTGGGGTTTCCCCATGTGAGAGTAGGTCATCGTCAAGATTCATTTCGCAAAACCCCTATCTGCGCGAGCAGGTAGGGGTTTTGTCTTTCTGGCGCAGTCGCGCACGCGTGTCCCCCGCATTAGTCGCCTCCCACATTTGCAGCCAGATCACTAGAATAGAGCCGACGTACCCATTCAGAGCTCTGTATGCCCAACCCTTTAGAACCTGAAGCGCTAGATCGACTCCCCCTTAAAGAGCTCGTCGCCTGTCATGAATGCGACCTGTTGATGCGCAAGCCGGTACTGCAGCGAGACGAAAAGGCTCAGTGCCCGCGCTGTGGATATGAGCTGTACGCTCACCGTCATAACGTGGTCAACCGCAGCCTGGCCCTGGTGCTGACAGCTTTGTTGCTCTACGTGCCCGCCAACTTCCTGCCGATCATGCAGTTGCACCTGCTTGGGCAGACCTCCGATGACACCGTCTGGACAGGTGTGGTGGGTCTGTACAATTCGCAAATGCGGGGTGTGGCAGTGGTGGTCTTCCTCTGCAGCATGGCCATCCCTGCGGTGAAATTACTGTGTCAGTTGCTGGTGCTGTTGAGCATTCGCCTCGACGTAGGGCGCAGCTACGGTTTGCTGTTCTATCGCATTTATCATCATTTGCGAGATTGGGGCATGCTCGAGGTCTATTTCATGGGCGTGCTGGTGGCGATCGTCAAGCTCGTCGACCTGGCCGAGCTTACCGTAGGGCTTGGCCTGTTCTGCTTTATCAGTCTTTTGCTGATACAGGTCTGGCTCGAAGTGGTGATGTCTCCACACCAGATCTGGAGCGCACTTTCCGGGGAGGATCTCCATGCGGGCGATTGATGCAGGCATCCTGGTCTGTAATGAATGCCATGAGTTGAACCGCCAGGAGGCCGACAGTACTTCGCAGACCTGCACGCGGTGTGGTGCGGTCGTGCATGCGCGTCGGCCAAACAGTATCGTGCGCACTTGGGCGCTGCTGATCACTGCGTCGATCCTCTACATTCCGGCGAACATGCTGCCGATCATGACCGTCAGCACGCTTGGGCAGGGTAGCCCCGACACCATCATGTCCGGTGTTATTACCCTGCTGCAGCACGGCATGCTGCCAATTGCCGCCGTGGTGTTCATTGCCAGCATTTTGGTACCCACCTTCAAGTTGGTGGGTATCGGCCTGCTGCTGTACTCGGTGCAGCGTCACCAGCCCTTGTCAGCGCGACAAAGGATCCTGATGTACCGCTTCATCGAATTCATTGGGCGCTGGTCCATGCTCGATATCTTCGTCATTGCCATATTAGTGGCCGTGGTGAATTTCGGGCGTATCGCCAGTGTCGAAGCCAACTTGGGCGCCGTTGCATTTGCCAGTGTGGTGATCCTGACGATGCTCGCAGCTTTAACTTTTGATCCCCGACTGATCTGGGATAACACGGAGTCGGATGACGACCATGAGTGACGTGCCTACGGCTAGAACCCGACCAGCTTCGAACTGGTCGGCTATCTGGATTTTGCCGCTGATCGCCTTGCTGATCGGTGGCTGGTTGGCTTGGCAGGCCTATCGCGATGCGGGTGTTGAAATCGAAGTTCGATTCGAGAGCGGGGAAGGAATCGTCGCCAACAAGACCGAAGTCATCTACAAGGGCATGCCCGTCGGCAAGGTGAAGAGCCTGGTGCTCGATGCCAAGGGCGAGAACCAAGGTGTCATCGCCACCATTGAGATGAACAAGGCCGCCCAGCCTCATCTGAATAAAGGCACGCGCTTCTGGCTGGTCAAGCCCAGTGTCAGCCTGGCAGGTATTTCCGGCCTTGAGACACTGGTGTCCGGTAACTACATCGCGGTGAGCCCAGGCGAGGGTGAGCGCACCAAGCGCTTCACTGCGCTGAAAGTGGCGCCGCCGCTGTCGGACTCCGAGCCAGGCCTGCACCTTACCCTCAAAGCCGAACGGCTGGGTTCGCTCAACCGTGACAGCCCCGTGTTCTATAAGCAGATCCAGGTGGGTCGGGTAAAGAGCTACCGCTTGTCCGAGGATCAGGAAACCGTCGAGATCAAAGTGTTCATCGAACCGGCTTATGCCAGCCTGGTGCGAAAGCACACGCGGTTCTGGAATGCCAGTGGCATCAGCATCGACGCTGACCTGTCTGGCGTGAAGGTGCGCAGCGAGTCGCTGTCCAGTATCGTGGCCGGGGGGATTGCCTTCGCCACACCGGAATACCGCAAGGACAGCCCGCCCACCGATCCGAGCCTGCCATTCCGTCTGTACGAGGACTTCGATGCAGCCCAGGCGGGAATACGGATCAAGGTCAAGCTCACCGACTATGAAGGCTTGCAGGCCGGGCGCACGCCCGTGATGTACAAGGGGATCCAGGTCGGTTCGCTCAAGGCCCTGAAGATGGAAGACAACCTGGGCAGTGCCACGGCCGAGCTGACACTCGACCCGCTGGCCGAGGACTACCTGGTAGAAGGCACGCAGTTCTGGGTGGTCAAGCCGTCGATCTCCCTGGCCGGCATCACCGGCCTGGAAGCATTGGTCAAAGGTAACTACATCGCGATTCGTCCGGGCGAGAAGGGGGCCAAGCCTCTGCGCGAGTTCGAGGCCAGGCCCAAGGCGCCACCGCTCGACCTGAAATCCCCAGGCCTGCACATGGTGCTGTTCGCCGATACCTTGGGATCGCTCGAAATCGGCAGCCCGGTGATGTACCGCCAGGTCAAGGTCGGTAGCGTGCAGAGCTACCAGTTTGCCCGTAACAGCAATCGCATCCTGATTGGCGTGCATATCGAGCAGGAGTACCAGAACCTGGTAAACGGCTCGTCCCGATTCTGGAACGTCAGCGGTATCACGCTGACCGGAGGGCTGTCGGGCATCAAGATCAAGAGCGAGTCACTGCAGACGCTGATGGCCGGCGGTATCGCATTCGACACACCGGTTGCGAACGTGGCGCTCAAACGCCGGATTCCACGTTTCCGCCTGCATGAGAGCCAGGAGGCAGTGAATCGTGCCGGCACCTTGGTGACCATCCGTGTCACCCGGGCCGATGGCTTGAAGCCTGGTACCGCGATTCGCTTCCGTGGCCTGGATGTGGGCAGTGTCGAGAGTGTCGACCTGACTGCTGACCTGCAAGCAGTGCTGCTGCGTGCGCGCATTACCGAAGCAGCCGACCGCATTGCCCGTGTCGGTACTCAGTTCTGGGTGGTCAAGCCTTCACTTGGTCTCGTACGCACCGAGAACCTGGATACCCTGGTAGGTGGGCAATACCTGGAAGTGCTGCCGGCAGCCAAGGACAAGGGGCCGCAGCGTGATTTCATTGCACTGGCCGATGCCCCGGCGTTCACGGAGCCGGAAGTCGGCTTGCCCCTGACCCTGAGCGCGCCCCGCCGTGGGTCTATCAAGCCGGGCGTACCTGTCACCTACCGTGAAGTGGCGGTAGGCAAGGTCACCGGCTTCGAGCTTGGGCAGAATGCCGACCGGGTGCTGATCCATATCCTGATCGAGCCTCGCTACGCCGCCTTGGTACGCAGTGGCAGCCGATTCTGGAACAGCAGCGGCTTTGGCTTCGATTGGGGTCTGTTCAAAGGCGCCACGGTGCGGACCGAGTCGGTGGAGACGCTGATCGATGGCGGTATCGCCTTCGCGACACCGGATGGCGAACAGATGGGCACCCCAGCCCGGCCTCAGCAGACCTTTGCCTTGTTCGACAAGGCCGAGGATGAATGGCTGCAATGGGCGCCCAAGATCCAGATTGCCAAGTAAGGGGCATTTCTCAGGCGGGGCCGCGTGCGGCCCCCACTGATTGCCAGCGAACCGGCGATTGCGGAAGCACAAATCGCAGGCAATAAAAAACCGACCCTAGGGTCGGTTTTTCGACAAGCGCGTCGCTTAGGCAGCTGCAGCTTCTTTCAGCGCCTTGATGTGGCCATTCAGACGGCCTTTGTGGCGAGCAGCCTTGTTCTTGTGGATGATGCCCTTGTCGGCCATACGGTCGATTACAGGCACAGCCAGGATGTAGGCGGCTTGCGCTTTTTCGGCGTCTTTTGCGTCGATGGCTTTGACTACATTCTTGATGTAGGTGCGGACCATGGAACGCAGGCTGGCGTTGTGGCTGCGACGCTTCTCAGCCTGTTTTGCACGTTTCTTGGCGGAAGGTGTGTTGGCCACCGTCGAGCTCCTCGAAAGACTTTAGGTAAATAGCAAACAAAATAGGCCGCGAATCATGCCGATCAGTCGAGCGGATGTCAAGGCCACCTGCAGGGTTCCGCCGAGCGGTGCGCCAACAAGAGGGAAATATTCCTTTCTGCTGCGCGACCTGTAAACTCGGGAATTTTTGGCTCCCATGCGAAGGCGCGGGAGTATCGCACATTCGGACGCTGTCTGGCAGCGTCCTCTGCCCTTGGCGTGAAACTTTTCGATGAACCTGCTCAAATCCCTCGCCGCTGTCAGCTCCATCACCATGATTTCCAGGGTACTGGGCTTCGTTCGTGACACCATCCTGGCGCGTGTGTTTGGCGCTGGTATCGCCACCGACGCCTTCTTCATCGCCTTCAAGCTGCCCAACCTGCTGCGACGCATTTTCGCCGAGGGCGCATTCTCGCAAGCCTTCGTGCCGATCCTGGCCGAGTACAAGACTCAACAGGGCGAGGAGGCGACCCGCACCTTCATCGCCTATGTCAGTGGCCTGCTGACCCTGGCCTTGGCGCTGGTCACCGCCGTCGGCATCCTCGCCGCGCCCTGGGTGGTGTGGGCAACCGCGCCCGGGTTCGTCGACAGCCCCGAGAAGTACCAGCTGACCACCGACCTGCTGCGCGTGACCTTTCCTTATATACTGTTGATCTCGTTGTCGTCCCTGGCCGGCGCGATCCTCAATACCTGGAACCGTTTCTCCGTCCCGGCGTTCACCCCGACCTTGCTGAACGTGGCGATGATCGCCTTCGCGTTGCTGCTGACGCCGTATTTCGACCCGCCCATCATGGCGCTGGCCTGGGGGGTACTGGCCGGCGGCCTGGCGCAACTCGTCTACCAGCTGCCGGCGCTGAAGAAGATCGGCATGCTCGTGCTGCCGCGCCTCAACCTGCGCGACACGGGCGTCTGGCGCGTGCTCAAGCAGATGCTGCCGGCCATCCTGGGGGTGTCGGTCAGCCAGATCTCGCTGATCATCAACACCATCTTCGCGTCCTTCCTGGTGGCCGGCTCGGTGTCGTGGATGTACTACGCCGACCGCCTCATGGAACTGCCGTCAGGCGTGCTGGGCGTCGCGTTGGGCACCATCCTGCTGCCGACCCTGGCCAAGACCTACGCCAACAAGGACCGCGAAGAGTATTCGCGCATTCTCGACTGGGGCCTGCGACTGTGCTTCCTGCTGGTGCTGCCCTGCACCCTGGCCCTGGCGATCCTGGCCGAGCCGCTGACCGTGGCACTGTTCCAGTACGGCAAGTTCAGCGCCTTCGATGCGGCCATGACCCAGCGTGCGCTCATCGCCTATTCCGTGGGCTTGCTGGCGATCATTCTGGTCAAGGTGCTGGCACCTGGCTTCTATGCGCAGCAGAATATCCGGACACCGGTGAAGATCGCCATTTTCACCCTGGTCTGCACCCAGCTGTTCAACCTGGCGCTGATCGGCCCCCTCAAGCATGCCGGCCTGGCCCTGGCCATCAGCCTTGGCGCCTGCCTCAATGCCGGACTGCTGTTCTGGAAGCTGCGCAGCCAGCAATTGTTCCAGCCGCAGCCAGGCTGGGCCATGTTCCTGTTCAAGCTGGTGTTGGCGGTGACGCTGATGTCGGCGGTGTTGCTGGTGGGCATGCATTACCTGCCAGCCTGGGAGCTGGGCGGCATGCTCGAACGTTTCGTACGCCTGGGGGCATTGATCCTGGCGGGGGTGGTGACCTATTTCGGTTGCCTGTACCTGTGTGGTTTCCGGCCCCGGCATTTCGCCCGCAAGGCCCTGCATTGAAGCTGAAGGCGGGTCAGGCGTCGGTTTTTCGCATTCCACGCCACCCCTTGGCGCTGTTGCCTGTCACCAGCGCCCGGGTGTGGTTATAATCGGCCACTTTATGAGCAAGAAGCGCGTTATGCAGCTGGTTCGAGGTCTTCACAACCTGCGCCCCGAGCACCGGGGCTGTGTCGCCACCATTGGCAACTTCGACGGGGTTCACCGTGGCCACCAGGCAATCCTGGCGCGCCTGCGCGAGCGCGGCCAGGCCATGGGCCTGCCCACTTGCGTGGTGGTCTTCGAGCCTCAGCCTCGCGAATACTTCGCCCCGGACACCGCGCCCGCGCGCCTGGCACGCCTGCGCGACAAGGTCGAGCTGCTGGCTGGCGAAGGTATTGACCGCGTTCTATGCCTGTCTTTCAACCAACGTCTGAGCCAGCTCAGCGCCGAGGCCTTCGTCAAGGCGATCCTGGTCGATGGTCTTGGCGTGAAGCATCTGGAAGTGGGCGATGACTTCCGCTTCGGCTGCGACCGCGCCGGCGATTTCGCCTTCCTGGTTGAGGCAGGTCACCGCTACGGCTTCACCGTCGAGGCGGCCAACACCGTGATTCAGGACGGCCTGCGCGTCAGCAGCACCGAGGTGCGCAAGGCGTTGTCCGAGGCCAACTTCGAACTGGCCGAACACCTGCTGGGCCGCCCGTACAGCATCACCGGGCGGGTATTGCATGGCCAGAAGCTGGCGCGCCAGCTTGGCACCCCAACCGCCAACATCCAGCTCAAGCGCCGCCGCGTGCCGCTGTCCGGGGTCTACCTGGCCAGTATCGAGATCGACGGCAAGGCCTGGCCGGGCGTTGGCAACATTGGCGTGCGCCCCACCGTATCCGGTGACGGGCGCCCGCACCTCGAGATTCATCTGCTGGATTATGCCGGCGATCTGTATGGCCGGCGCCTGACGGTGGAATTCCACCACAAGCTGCGTGAAGAGCAGCGTTTCGCCTCCCTGGAGGCGCTGAAGTCGGCGATCGACGCGGACATCGCCGCCGCACGTGCACATTGGCACGCTCAACCGCTAACGAAGAGCCTGAAATGACCGACTACAAAGCCACGCTAAACCTTCCGGACACCGCCTTCCCGATGAAGGCCGGCCTGCCTCAGCGCGAACCGCAGATTCTGCAGCGCTGGGACAGCATTGGCCTGTACCAGAAGCTGCGCGAAATTGGCAAGGACCGTCCGAAGTTCGTCCTG
Organism: Pseudomonas sp. Rh2; assembly: GCF_040762985.1. Classification (NCBI taxonomy): domain Bacteria; kingdom Pseudomonadati; phylum Pseudomonadota; class Gammaproteobacteria; order Pseudomonadales; family Pseudomonadaceae; genus Pseudomonas; species Pseudomonas sp. Rh2. The sequence goes on along the minus strand of NZ_CP142890.1, from coordinate 5,159,124 downwards.
CACGACGGCCCGCCCTATGCCAACGGCAAGATTCACATCGGTCATGCGCTGAACAAGATCCTCAAGGACATGATCGTCCGTTCCAAGACCCTGGCAGGCTTCGATGCGCCATACGTGCCGGGTTGGGACTGCCACGGTCTGCCGATCGAGCACAAGGTCGAGGTCACCCACGGCAAGCACCTGTCGGCCGACCGCACCCGCGAGCTGTGCCGAGAGTACGCCGCCGAGCAGATCGAAGGGCAGAAGACCGAGTTCATCCGCCTTGGCGTGCTGGGTGACTGGGACAACCCCTACAAGACCATGAACTTCGCCAACGAGGCCGGTGAAATCCGCGCCCTGGCCGAAATGGTCAAGCAAGGTTTCGTGTTCAAGGGCCTCAAGCCGGTTAACTGGTGTTTCGATTGCGGTTCTGCACTTGCAGAAGCCGAGGTCGAGTACGCCGACAAGAAGTCCCAGACCATCGATGTGGCCTTCCCGGTTGCCGACGCCGACAAGCTGGCCGCCGCCTTCGGCCTGTCGGCGCTGGCCAAGCCCGCTGCCATCGTGATCTGGACCACCACCCCGTGGACCATCCCTGCCAACCAGGCGCTGAACATCCACCCGGAGTTCAAGTACGCCCTGGTCGATACCGGCGAGCGCCTGCTGGTGCTGGCCGAAGAATTGGTCGAGTCGTGCCTCAAGCGCTACAACCTGGAAGGCACGGTGCTGGCTACCGCCCAGGGTTCGGCCCTGGAACTGATCAACTTCCGTCACCCGTTCTACGACCGCCTGTCGCCGATCTACCTGGCCGACTACGTCGAACTGGGCGCCGGTACCGGTGTGGTTCACTCCTCGCCAGCCTACGGTGAAGACGACTTCGTCACCTGCAAGCGCTACGGCATGGTCAACGACGACATCCTCACACCGGTGCAAAGCAACGGTGTGTATGTCGACTCGCTGGAATTCTTCGGCGGTCAGTTCATCTGGAAGGCCAACCCGGCCATCGTCGAGAAGCTGAGCGAAGTCGGTGCGCTGATGCACACCGAAACCATCAGCCACAGCTACATGCACTGCTGGCGCCACAAGACTCCGCTGATCTACCGCGCCACCGCGCAATGGTTCGTCGGCATGGACAAGCAGCCAACCACAGGCCAGCCGCTGCGCGAGCGCGCGCTCAAGGCCATCGAGGACACCAAGTTCGTCCCGGCCTGGGCCAGGCGCGCCTGCACGCGATGATCGCCAACCGCCCGGACTGGTGCATCTCGCGTCAGCGCAACTGGGGCGTGCCGATTCCGTTCTTCCTGCACAAGCAGACCGGCGAGCTGCACCCACGTACCGTCGAGCTGATGGAAGAAGTGGCCAAGCGCGTCGAGAAAGAAGGCATCGAGGCGTGGTTCAAGCTGGACGCCGCCGAGCTGCTGGGTGAAGAAGCCGGCCAGTACGACAAGATCGCCGATACCCTGGACGTGTGGTTCGACTCGGGCACCACCCACTGGCACGTGCTGCGTGGCTCCCACGACATCGGTCATTCCACTGGCCCGCGCGCCGACCTGTACCTGGAAGGTTCCGACCAGCACCGGGGCTGGTTCCACTCGTCCTTGCTGACCGGTTGCGCCATCGACAACCACGCGCCGTACCGCGAGCTGCTGACCCACGGCTTCACCGTGGACGAGAACGGCCGCAAGATGTCCAAGTCGCTGGGCAACACCATCGAGCCGGAAAAGGTCAACAACACCCTGGGCGCCGACATCCTGCGCCTGTGGGTAGCCGCCACCGACTACTCCGGTGAAATGGCTGTTTCCGAGCAGATCCTGCAGCGCAGCGCTGATGCCTACCGCCGCATCCGCAACACCGCGCGCTTCCTGCTTTCCAACCTGTCCGGTTTCGACCCGGCCCGCGACCTGCTGGCCCCGGAAGACATGATCGCACTGGACCGTTGGGCGGTTGACCGCACCCTGCTGCTGCAGCGCGAGCTGGAAGAGAACTACAGCGAGTACCGCTTCTGGAACGTCTACTCCAAGGTTCACAACTTCTGCGTCCAGGAGCTGGGTGGTTTCTACCTCGACATCATCAAGGATCGCCAGTACACCACCGGCGCCAACAGTGTCGCCCGTCGTTCCTGCCAGACCGCGCTCTACCATATCAGCGAGGCGCTGGTGCGCTGGATCGCCCCGATCCTGGCCTTCACTGCCGACGAGATCTGGCAGTACCTGCCAGGCGAGCGTAACGAGTCGGTGATGCTCAATGGCTGGTACGAAGGCCTGAGCGAGCTGCCGGAAGGCACCGAGCTGGACCGCGCTTATTGGGATCGCGTCATGGCGGTCAAGGCAGCGGTCAACAAGGAGCTGGAGAACCAGCGTTCGGCCAAGGTCATCGGCGGCAACCTGCAGGCGGAAGTTACCCTGTACGCCGAGGACGCCCTCAGCGCCGACCTGGCCAAGCTGGGCGACGAGCTGCGCTTCGTGCTGATCACCTCGGCGGCCAGCGTCGTGCCGTTCGTCCAGGCACCGGCGGATGCCGTTGCAACCGAAGTCGAAGGCCTCAAGCTGAAAGTGGTCAAGTCCGGTCACGCCAAGTGCGGCCGTTGCTGGCATTTCCGCGCTGACGTCGGCAGCCACCCGGAGCATCCGGAAATCTGCGGCCGTTGCGTCGACAACCTGAGCGGTTCGGGTGAGGTGCGCCACTATGCCTAACCCTGCAGCGGGGCGCTTCGGGCGCCTTGCCTGGCTCTGGCTCAGCCTGGTGGTCCTGGTCCTTGACCAGGTCACCAAGGTGTACTTCGAAGGCAAGTTGAGCCTGTACCAACAGATCGTCGTCATTCCCGACTACTTCAGCTGGACCCTGGCCTACAACACCGGCGCAGCATTCAGCTTCCTGGCGGAAAGTTCGGGCTGGCAGCGCTGGCTGTTCGCCCTCATCGCCGTGGTGGTCAGTGCCGTGCTGGTAGTCTGGCTCAAGCGCCTGGGGCGCAGCGAGACCTGGCTGGCGGTGGCCCTGTCGCTGGTGCTTGGCGGTGCGCTGGGCAACCTGTACGACCGGATCGTGCTCGGCCATGTGGTCGACTTCATCCTGGTGCACTGGCAGAACCGTTACTATTTCCCGGCCTTCAACCTGGCCGACAGCGCCATTACCGTCGGTGCGGTGATGCTGGCGCTGGATATGTTCAAGAGCAAGAAGTCCGAGGAAGCTGTCCATGACTGAAACCCGTATCGGCCAGAACACCGAAGTGACCCTGCACTTCGCGCTGCACCTGGAAAACGGCGACACCGTCGACAGCACCTTCGACAAGGCCCCGGCGACCTTCAAGGTCGGTGATGGCAACCTGCTGCCTGGTTTTGAAAATGCGCTGTTCGGCTTCAAGGCCGGCGACAAGCGCACGGTCGTCGTGGCCCCGGAGAATGCCTTCGGCCAGCCCAACCCGCAGAACGTGCAGGTCATGCCGCGGTCTCAGTTCGAGGGCATGGAGTTGTCCGAAGGGCTGTTGGTCATCTTCAACGACGCCGCCAACACCGAGCTGCCGGGTGTGGTCAAAGCGTTCGATGACGACCAGGTGACCATCGACTTCAATCACCCACTGGCTGGCAAGACCCTTAACTTCGAGGTGGAAATCCTCGAGGTCAAGGCGCTTTGAGCCTGGAGCCGAGCATGCAAATCAAACTCGCCAACCCGCGCGGCTTCTGCGCGGGGGTCGACCGGGCGATCGAGATCGTCAACCGCGCCCTGGAAGTCTTCGGCCCACCGATCTACGTGCGTCACGAAGTGGTGCACAACAAGTTCGTCGTCGAAGACCTGCGCAACCGTGGCGCCGTCTTCGTCGAAGAGCTGGACCAGGTGCCGGATGACGTGATCGTCATTTTCAGCGCCCATGGCGTCTCCCAGGCGGTGCGCCAGGAAGCTGCCGGCCGTGGCCTGAAGGTGTTCGACGCCACCTGCCCGCTGGTGACCAAGGTCCACATCGAGGTGGCCAAGTACAGCCGCGATGGCCGTGAGTGCATCCTCATCGGCCACGCCGGTCACCCGGAAGTCGAAGGCACCATGGGGCAGTACGATCCCAGCAATGGCGGCTCCATCTACCTTGTCGAAGACGAGAACGATGTGGCCAGGCTGCAAGTGCGCAACCCCGATCACCTGGCCTTCGTGACCCAGACGACCCTGTCGATGGACGATACCAGCCGTGTGATCGACGCCCTGCGCGCGCGCTTCCCGAACATTGGCGGCCCGCGCAAGGATGACATCTGCTACGCGACCCAGAACCGCCAGGACGCGGTCAAGCAATTGGCCGACGAGTGTGATGTGGTGCTGGTGGTGGGGAGCCCCAACAGCTCCAACTCCAACCGCCTGCGCGAGTTGGCAGAGCGCATGGGCACACCGGCCTACCTGATCGATGGTGCCGAAGACCTGCAACGTGCCTGGTTCGACGGCATGGCCCGCATCGGCATTACCGCGGGTGCTTCGGCGCCGGAGGTGCTGGTGCGTGGCGTGATCGAGCAGCTCAGGTCCTGGGGCGCGACCGGTGCCGAAGAGCTCGATGGACGCGAAGAGAACATCACCTTCTCGATGCCCAAGGAGCTGCGGGTTCGCTCGCTGATCTGATCAGCTGGCCTGGCAAGCGGGTCGGTCGGGTTCGTCTGTCGTCAGCCTGACCCGACCGCTCGGTGCCACGATGACCCGATAGGGTGTGCTTTCGGCAACCCGTCTGCACACCTCCAGCGTTATCCCTTGCAGACTGGCATTGCGCCCCTGCGCGATGCCGATCTCGCTGAATACCACCTCTCTGCTCGTACTCGCCACGACCCGCAGCGGTCGCGCCAGGCGATGTTCCCGCAGCACTTGTTCGTTGTCAGCGAGCACGATTCGCCAACCTGTCCCCCAGTCACTGTCCAACGGTTGAATCGCCACCGCACGGCTTTGCAGAAGCGCATGGCTGCGAGCGCTACGCAAGCCTTGCAAGAGGTCCCGTGCGGCTGCCGAGCGATGCAGGTCATCGGTCATGTTGATGTAGGCAGGCATGCCCAGTTGCGTAAGCACCGCCGCGAGCGCCAACGCGAACATCATTTGTATCAGTGTTGCCCCTTGTTGCCGCACCGTGCATTCCTCCCCCGGAAGTGCTTCGCTTTAGCTTCAAGGTCGATGGCGGCAAGGTCCAGTCGGCCAAGTTCGCGCTCTTCAGGGGGAAAAGTCGCAGGAGGTGCACGGATGCGCACGAGGGATCAGGGGATGACGCTGTTGGAAGTGCTGTTGGCCGTGGTGGTGGTGTCGTTGAGCATGTTCGCTGCGGCCGCATCGCAGTTGCGAGCGATGCAAGCCACCGAAAGCGCCCGCCACGAGGGGCAGGCCGCGTTGAGCGCGCACAGCGAGCACGAGCGGGGTAGGGTCCAGGGCAGGCAGCCATGAGCCGCGAGCAAGGAGGCTTCGGCCTGCTCGAAGTGATGCTGGCGCTTGCCATCGGGCTGATGTGCCTGGCGGCGGTCAGCCAGGTGTTCGTCGCCGCGCATCAGGCCTGGCGCCTGCAAGGCGCGGCGGTCCATATGCAGGACGATGCCCGGTTTGCACTGCTGCACATGGCGCAAAGCATACGCATGGCCGGCATGTTCGGGTGTCTGCGAGCGCAACCTGGCGACTTCAAGGCACCAGAGGCGATCCAGGCCTTCGCCCAGCCGTTGCAAGTCGGTACATCCAGCCTCGACCTGGTCGTGGCCGAGTTGCCTGGATACACCGGAATACCGAACTGGACCCTTCGCACCGATTGCATCGAACAGGTACAGGTGCATCGCGCGCGCGAGGGCAACGACCAGCTTCCTTTGGCGTTTCCGATCAGCCGCCACAGCTACCGGCTTGAAGGCACGACGTTGGTCTTCAAGCGCGCCAACAGCCGAAACTTCCAGCCTCTGGTCAACCACGTGCGCGAACTGCGCTTGGTCCATGTGCCAGCGCTTGGCGGAGGGCGGGTGGATATCCAGCTGGCGCTGTACGAGCCAACCTTGGGTATCGAGCAGCGTTACGCACTGACCGTTGCGGTACGCAACCCGGTGGACGAATCATGAAACGCCAACGCGGCATGGTGCTGTTGCTGGCGTTGGTGCTGAGCCTGCTACTTGCCCTGATTGCAGCGTCGGCCTTGCGCGATGCGCTGTTGGAGACGCGCATGACCGGTTACCTGCGCGATGGCCTGCAGGCGCTGGAACAAGTGGAGACCACCCTGCAGTTCGCCGAAGCCGAGCTGGAGCGCGCGCCACCTGCATTGTGCAAGGACTGCCAGCCCCCTTCGCGCCCGCACGAGCTGCAGGGGTCATGGCAAGGCACCGAGAGCGGCTACTTTCAGCTTCAGAATCTGGGCGCGAGTACCCGTGCCGCCCACCGCGCAGAGGGCGAGGAAGTCACGTTGTACAGGGTGACCGCCGTCAGTCGCCAGAGCGAGTCAAGGCAAGTGGTGGAGGCGGTCTACGCTGTGCCAGCCGCTCACGGGCAGGTACCGCAGCGCATCCTTTGGCGGCAGAGACTGAGGCGGGACTGACATGCAGCAAGGTTTGAGCCTGATCGAGTTGTTGATTGTCCTGGCCGTGACCGGCATTCTGGCAGCCATTGCCTACCCCAGTTACAGCGACCAGCTCAGGCGAGCCGCACGCAGCGAAGTGGTTGGCCTGCTGCACGAAGCCGCCCTGCGCCTGGAGCGTCATCGTGCGCTTACTGGCCAGTATGCCGAGGGCGACCCCCGGTTACCTGACGGGAATCGTCACTACAGGCTGCACGCCCAACGTGGCAGCGACACCTTCACGCTGTTGGCACGCCGGCTGCCGAGCGGCCTGATGGCCGTTGATCGCTGTGGCGATTTCCAGCTCGACCAGGCCGGTGTGCGCGCCAACCCCGGCGCGTCCGGCGACGCTGAACGCTGTTGGGGAAGCTGAAGGTTGAATGATGCCGGGTGCATCGCGGATTTACTTCAGGTGTTTGGATCGACAGATGAGCAAACGAGTAGTGGTTGTTGGCGGCGGAGTGATCGGCCTGCTGACGGCGTTCAACCTGGCGGAGAAAGTCGGCCAGGTAGTGGTCTGTGACCAGGGCGAGGTTGGCCGCGAGTCGTCCTGGGCCGGTGGCGGTATCGTCTCGCCGCTGTACCCGTGGCGCTACAGCCCGGCGGTCACCGCCTTGGCGCACTGGTCGCAGGACTTTTATCCACAGCTTGGCGAGCGTCTGTTCGCCAGCACTGGATTGGACCCGGAAGTTCACACCACCGGCCTGTACTGGCTCGACCTGGACGACGAAGCTGAAGCTTTGGCTTGGGCTCAGCGCGCGGGCCGCCCGCTCAGTGCCGTCGACATCTCGGCTGCCTACGACGCGGTCCCGGTCATGGGGCCTGGTTTCAAGCGGGCCATCTACATGGCCGGTGTAGCCAACGTGCGTAATCCTCGCCTGGTGAAGTCGCTCAAGGCGGCATTGCTGGCGCTGCCCAACGTGACAATGCGCGAGCATTGCCAGATCACAGGGTTCCGTCAAGAAAGCGGGTGCGTGACAGGCGTACGGACCGCTGACGGGGTGATCGAGGCCGATGACGTGGTACTCAGCGCTGGCGCCTGGAGTGGCGACCTGCTCGGCACCCTGGGCCTGACCTTGCCGGTGGAACCGGTGAAGGGGCAGATGATCCTCTTCAAGTGCGCCGCCGATTTCCTGCCCAGCATGGTACTGGCCAAGGGGCGTTATGCAATTCCACGACGTGATGGGCACATTCTGGTGGGCAGTACGCTGGAGCATGCCGGTTACGACAAGACGCCAACGCCAGAGGCACTGGAAAGCCTGAAGGCTTCGGCGGTGGAGTTGCTACCGGCGCTGGCAGATGCCGAGGTCGTGGGGCACTGGGCCGGTTTGCGGCCAGGCTCACCGGAAGGCATCCCATACATCGGGCGGGTGCCGGGGCATGATGGGCTGTGGCTCAATTGCGGGCATTATCGCAACGGGCTGGTGCTGGCGCCGGCATCGTGCCAACTGTTCACCGATCTGCTGACAGGGGCCGAGCCGATTATCGACCCGGCGCCCTATGCGCCGGCGGGGCGCCTTGGCTGATCGTGCGCTGGGCCGCATGCGGCCCGGGATCTTCTCGGGCTCCGCGCGCTCCTTGTGGGCGTTGGCTGGCCGGCGATGCGCCGGCCAAGCCATCAGCCATTGCAGCCTGTCAGCGGCACCTGAAGGTGCCGGCTTGGATAATGCTGCTCATACACCTTGCACACCCGCAGCACGTGCTCATCGGCAAACCGCCCGGCAACCACTTGCAGCCCGACGGGCAACCCCTCGCGGGTAAACCCGCACGGTATGGAGGCCGCGGGCTGCTGAGTCAGGTTGAAGGGGTAGCTGAACGGCGTCCATTCCATCCATTGCGCCATCCCTGACCCAGGCGGCACATTGTGCCCCGCCTCGAATGCCACCAGCGGCAACATGGGCGTTACCAGCACGTCATAGCGCTGATGGAAGGCATTCATCTTCGCGATCAGATCCGCCCGGGCCTCCAGTGCCTGGGTGTATTCGCTCAGGTTGATTCGCGCACCCTGTTCGGCGATCCACCGCAGCCCAGGGTCAAGCAGGGCTCGCTGCTCATCGCTGAACGCGCTGGCCAACCGTGCAGCTCCGGCAAACCACAGCGTATTGAAGGTTTCCAGCGGGTCGTCGAATCCTGGGTCGACTGCTTCGACCTGCGCCCCCAACCGAGCCAGGCGCTTCACCGCCTGTGCCACCAACGCCTGGATCTGCGGGTCGACGTTCACATACCCGAAATCGGCGCTGTAGGCGATGCGCAGGTGGCCAAGGTCCTGATCCTGACCCAGCCACGGCGTCTGGCGTGGTGCGCCTGCCAGCCCGTCGCGCGCATCGGGTCGGGCGACGCAGTCGAGCATCAGCACCGAGTCGTCGACCGTGCGCGTCATCGGCCCCAAGTGCGAGAGGACGGTCATGGCGCTGGCCGGCCATTGCGGTACATAGCCGAACGTTGGCTTGATGCCGAATGTACCGGTAAAGGCACAGGGGATACGGATCGAGCCACCGGCATCGCTTCCTTGGTGCAGCACGCCCAGGTTCAGCGCGGCAGCCGCCGCGGCGCCGCCGGATGATCCGCCAGCGGTCAGCCGGGTATCCCAGGGGTTACGAGTGATGCCATACAGCGGATTGTCGGTGACCCCCTTCCAGCCGAACTCCGGCGTAGTGGTCTTGCCCACCAGCACCGCGCCGGCTTCGCGCATGAAGGCGGTGAAGGGCGCATCAACTTCCCATGGGCCTGCAGCCGACGTGGTGCGCGAACCCTTGCGCGTGGGCATGCCAGAGGTCAGGGTCAGGTCCTTGATCGAGGCAGGCACGCCATCCAGCCGGCCACAGGGCTCACCCCGCAGCCACCGTCGTTCGCTGGCGCGGGCCGCGGCGCGGGCCCCCTCGCCGTCGACATGGCAGTAGGCATTGACTACCGGGTTGTGCAGGTCGATGCGCGTCAGCACATCGTCGACCACCTCGACCGGTGACAACTGCCGGCGTTGGTACAGCTCCAGCAGTTCGACGGCGGTGAACTCGCCAATCGCGGTTTTCTCGGTCATCTCAGCGGGCTCCTGGATTGGCAGCCTGGAACATGGCGCGCAGCAGGACATCGCAGCCATCGGCCAGGTCCTGTGGTGCGGCATTTTCGATCTCGTTGTGGCTGATGCCACCTTCGCACGGTACGAAGATCATACCGGCCGGCCCCAGTTCGGCCAGGAAGATCGCGTCGTGGCCGGCGCCGCTGACAATGTCCATGTGGCTTAGCCCCAGGGCGCGGGCTCCCTGGCGCACGGCATCGACGCATTGCTCGGCGAAGTACAGCGGTGGGAAGTCCGCGGTCGGTGTCAGTTCATAGCTCAGGCCGTGTTTCGCTGCACTGGCTTCGATGGCGGCACGTACTTCGCCCACCATGCTGGCGAGGTGGTCGGGGTCGAGATGACGCAGGTCGATGGTCATCTGTACCTGGCCGGGAATGACATTGCGCGAGCCGGGGTGCAGGGTCAGGCAACCGACCGTGCCGCAAGCGTGAGGCTGGTGTGCATGGGCCGCGCGGTTGACCGCCGCCACCACTTCGGCGGCGCCGACCAGTGCGTCCTTGCGCAGGTGCATCGGGGTGGGGCCGGCATGGGCTTCGACGCCGGTCAGCACCAGATCGAACCATTTCTGCCCCAGACAGCCCTGGACCACACCGATGGTGGTGCGTTGGTCTTCCAGGATCGGGCCCTGCTCGATATGCGCTTCGAAATAGGCGCCAACGGCATGCCCGGTGGGCGCGCGCGGGCCGGCATAGCCGATGCGCTGAAGCTCGGCGCCAACCGACAGGCCCTGGTCGTCGATCTTTTCCAGGGTTTCCTGCAGGCCGAACTTACCGGCAAACACGCCAGAGCCCATCATGCACGGTGGGAAGCGTGAGCCTTCTTCGTTGGTCCATACCACCACTTCCAAGGGGGCTTCGGTGCTCAGGTCGAGGTCGTTCAGGGTACGGATCACTTCAAGGCCAGCCATGACCCCGTAGCACCCATCGAACTTGCCCCCGGTGGGCTGTGTATCGATATGGCTACCGGTCATCACCGGTGGCAGCGCCGGGTTGCGCCCGGGGCGGCGGGCGAAGATGTTGCCGATGGCGTCGATGCTGACGGTACAGCCGGCTTCCTCGCACCAGCGCACGAACAGGTCGCGGGCTTGACGGTCAAGGTCGGTCAAGGCCAGGCGGCAGACACCGCCCTTGGCGGTGGCACCCAGTCGTGCCAGGTCCATCAGCGATTGCCAGAGGCGGTCGCGGCTGACCAGCGAACCCTGGCCGAGCAGGTGCTGCGAGGGATCGATGCGGGTGTTCATGGTTCATCTCTCCTGAAGCAAAACATGGTCAATTCAATGGCGGTGTGCTGTGTGGCCTGCGCCGGGTCCCGTCGAAAGAGCCGGTACACACAACCCACAGTCAGGCGCTCAAGGCCAGGTAACGGTTCTTGATGCTCGGGTCTTCGCGAAACTGCGCAGCGCTACCCTGATAGGCCACGCGGCCCTGTTCGAGCACGTAGTGACGGTCGGCGAGGGCGTCGCAGACCATCAGGTTCTGTTCCACCAGCAGGATCGACAGGCCTTCGTCCTTGATCCGTCGCAGGATTTTCACCAGTTCGTCGACGATCACCGGGGCCAGACCTTCGGTGGGTTCGTCGAGGATCAGAAGCTTGGGGTCGTTGAGCAGCGCACGGGCGATGGCCAGCATCTGCTGCTCACCACCGGAAAGGGCAAAACCGCCGTTGCGGCGCCGTTCCTTGAGGCGCGGGAACATGCTGTACACATCCTCAAGCTGCCAACGGCTGTCCTTGCGCAGGGCGATCTTGAGGTTTTCCTCCACGCTGAGCTGGCGGAAGATGCCACGGTGCTCGGGCACCAAGGCGATGCCGAGCCGGGCGATATCGAAGATCTCGCGGCCAACCAGTTGCTGGCCGTTGAAGGTGATCTGCCCCTGACGCGGGCGGACGATGCCGAGGATGCTGCGCAGGGTAGTGGTCTTGCCGGCACCGTTGCGCCCAAGCAAGGTCACGAGCTCGCCGGCCTCGACCTTGAGCGAGACGCCTTCGAGCACATGGCTCTTGTCGTAATAGGAGTGGATCGAGTCGACGTTGAGCATCAGGCGGCCTCTCCAAGGTAAGCGGTGCGTACGCGTTCGTCGTTGCGCACCTGTTCAGGGGTACCTTCGACCAGTATCTGGCCGTGGCTCATCACGGTGATGCGCTGGCTGATCGACATGACGATGCTCATGTTGTGTTCGATCAGCAGCACGGTGTGGTCGCGCCCAAGGTCGCTGATCAATGCTGTCATGACCGGGATATCGTCGATGCCCATGCCCGACGTGGGCTCGTCGAGCATCAGCAGGGTGGGCCTGGCGCAGATCGACATGCCGACTTCCAGTACCCGCTGCTGGCCGTGCGACAGCTCGCCGGCCAGCGTCTCGGCGCGGGCCGTGAGTTTCAGGCGCTCGAGCACCTGGTCGGCGGTGTCCCAATGGCTACGCTTGTGCTCGACGCTGCGCCAGAAGTTCAGCGCACCCAGGCCGTCGCGGCCTTGGGCGGCCAGGCGCAGGTTCTCGCGAACCGACAGGTTCTGGAACAGGCTGGTGAGCTGGAACGAGCGCGCCATGCCCAGCGCAACGCGGCCGTGGGAGGGTTTGCGGACGATGTCCTGGCCGTTGAACAGGATCTGGCCGCCGGTGGCCTGACGCTCACCGGTCAGGCAGTGGAACAGGCTGGTCTTGCCAGCGCCGTTGGGGCCGATGACGGTATGAATGGTGCCGGCGCTCACTTTGAGGTCAACGCCTGCGACCGCCTTGAACGGCCCATAGGCCAGCTCCAGCTGGCGGGTTTGCAGAAGGTAGTCGCTCATCACAGGGTCTCCTTGGTGTTGGCCTGGGGTTTGTCGCTGGCACTGCGTGGCGCCAGCAGGCGCTTGCCCAACTCGGCCAGACCGCCCCACAGGCCGCCGCGCATGAAGACCACCACCAGGATCAGGATCACCCCCAGCAACATCAGCCAGCGTGGCCACAGCTCCGACAGCACATCGCCCAGCAACACGATGGCGCCAGCGCCGAGCAGTGAGCCGAACAGCGAGCCGGTGCCGCCGACGATGGTCATGATCAGGATGTTCTCGCTCATCATCAGGTCGATGTTCGACAGCGGCGCAAAATGCAGCAGCATGGCGTACAGCGCACCGGCGATGCCGGTTATGGCACCCGACAGCATGAAAACGAGGATCTTGAAGTGTCGGATGTCGTAGCCAATGGCCGCGGCGCGGGTTTCGTTCTCACGGATGGCCAGCAGGGTGCTGCCGAATGGCGAGCGGATTACCCGCAGGGCACCGGCGAAGATCAGCAGGAACAGCACCGCGACGAACACGTAGAAGTGCCGAGGGTCGCCCAGGTCCACCAGCACGTGGCCGGCCATTTCGATGTTCGGGCGTGGCACGTCGAGCAGGCCATTGTCACCGCCGGTCCAACCGCTGAGGGTGTAGGCCAGGAAGTAGGCCATCTGGCTGAAGGCCAGGGTCAGCATGACGAAGTAGATGCCTTTGCGGCGAATCGCCAGGGCCCCCACCAGCAGCGCCAGGAAGGCGCCGAACAAGGCTGCGCCGAGCAGGGCGGCGAACAGCCCCCACTGCAGGTGAATCATCAATAGCGCCGCACCGTAGGCACCGGCGCCGAAGAAGATGCCCTGGCCGAAAGAGAGCAGGCCGGTGTAACCGAGCAGCAGGTTGCAGGCCAGCGCTGCCAGGGCAAAGATCAGGATCTCGGTTGCCAGGGTGGCCGACGGCAGCAGCAGCGGCAGCGCAACCAGGCTGGCGACGACCAGCGACAGCAGAGCTGGCGCGCGGCCCTTGGCAACGGGTAATGGGTTTTTCTCGCTCATCTCACGCTCTCCCGAACAGGCCATAAGGACGGACCAGGATGACCGCGGCCATGGCGCCATAGATCATCAGGCTGGCGCCTTGCGGCCAGAGGCTGGTCATCATGCTTTGCACCACACCCACCAGCAGGCCGCCGACCAGCGCACCGCCGAACGAGCCCATGCCGCCGATCACCACCACCACGAAGGCGATGCCGAGGATTTCCGGGCCGACGAAAGGCTGGGCACCCCGCAGCGGAGCGAAAAGGACGCCCGCCACGCCGGCCAGGCCCACGCCCAGGGCGAAGGTCAAAGAGAACAGGCGGAAGATGTTGGTGCCCAGCAGCGATACGGTTTCGGTGCTCTCGCTGCCGGCCCGAACCAAGGCGCCGAAGCGGGTGCGCTCCAGCAGAAGCCACAAGCCAAGGCCGATCAGGGCAGCGAAACCGATCAGGAACAGGCGGTAGTAGGGGTAGATGAAGTCACCGAGGATCAGCACCCCGCGCAGTTCCGGCGGCACGGCGATGTTCTTGCCCACTGGGCCCCAGATCAGCACCGAGGCTTCCTGGATGATCAGCGCGATGCCGAGGGTGACGAGGATCTGGAAGGTGTGCGGCAAGTGGTAGATGCGCTTGATCAGCAGGCGCTCCACCGCCCAGGCCAGCGCGGCCACCACCAGCGGCGCGATCAGCAGCGCCAGCCAGAAGTTGCCGGTAACAGCCACGGCGGTGTAGCACAGGTAGGCCCCCAGCAGAAAGAACGCGCCATGGGCGAAGTTGACGAAGTTCAGCAAGCCGAAAATGATCGTCAGGCCGACGGCGATGAGAAAGTAGATCATCCCCAGGCCCAGGCCGTTGAGCAGTTGGAACAGGTACAAATCGAGCATGAGCGTGCCCTCGACAGCGCGCGGTGCGGCTGCCTGTACGAGTGTGTTTGACTAACGCCTTGGCTTCAGGCCAGGGCGCAACCGGTGTGGTCGACCTCGATGAACGAGCGCCCCGAGCTGATGACTTCGGCCAGGTCGTCCTCGTCGCGCATCTGCCCTTGGGGCTTGCCGCGCAGCAGGTAGTAATCCTTGAGCACCTGGTGGTCACCCGGGCGGATCAGTTCATCGCCTGTCGGGCCTTGGAAGCGCATGCCCTGGAGTGCGGCGGACACCGCGGCGCCTTCGAGGCTGCCGGCCTTGATGATCGCTTCGAGCATGACCTTGGTACCGATGTAGTCGGCCGCCAACGGGTAATTGGGGTTGATGCCGTAGGCTTTACGGGTGGCTGCGACCAGTTGCTTGTTCAGCGGCGTGTCGACCTGATGCCAGTACTGAGCGCCCAGATAGACGCCTTCGAGCACGTCGCTGCCCAACTCTTGGAACTGGTCCAGGCCCGCTGACCACACCATCAGCACGCTCATGCGGTCCTTGATGCCGAAGTTCACCGCTTGGCGCAGTGCATTGGATGCCTGGCTACCGAAGTTGAGCAGCACCAGCACATCGGGTTTGGCGGCGATGGCGTTGGTCAGGTACCCGGAGAACTCCTGCTCCTGCAGCGAGTGGTAGCTATTACCGATGTGTTCGACGCCGAACTCGGAGAATACCTTGCGGGCGTTGTCCAGCAGGGCATCGCCGAACACGTATTGCGGGGTGATGGTGTACCAGCGCTTGGCCTGCGGCAGCTGGCGGATCATCGGCACCAATGTTTCGCGGATAGCGCCGTAGGTGGGCACTGACCATCGGAAGGTCGAGGCATTGCAGTCCTTGCCGGTGATTTCGTCGGCGCCTACTGGCGTCATGAACACGCCGCCGGCCTTGTGGATTTCCTTCGACACCGCCAATGCCGAGGACGACAGCGTACAGCCCTGGAAGAAGCGCGCGCCGTCCTGGCCGATGGCTTCCTGCACCTTGCGCACCGCTTTACCGGCGTTGCCTTCGGTGTCTATGACCTTGTACTTGAGCGGGTGACCGAGCAACTGTGGGTACTCGGCGATGGCCAGACGCGAGCCCATGTCGGCGTACTTGCCGTAGCTGGCGAAGGCCCCAGACATGGACTTGAGCCCATAGAAGGTCAGCGGTTGGTCGGCGAATGCCCGGTGCGCCCCCAAGGGGAGGCCTCCTAGGGCACCCAGGGCAAGGCCTGCCTTGAGCAGGGTACGTCTTTGCATGGGTAACTCCTTGGTTCTGGTTATTAGGCAGGAGTGGCAATGACAAAGCGGGTACGGCCGGGCCTGTGTGCAGGCCTCTTTCCAGGCGCATCAGTGGTGGTGTTCGAACTCCAGCAGGAAGTTGCGGGCAACCTCGCCTTCGAGCGCGGTCATGTGGTGCTCGGCGTCGCACATGTGTTCGTGCATCAACCGGCGTACAGCGGGTTCGTCGCTGGCGCGCAAGGCTGTCAGCAGCTGCTTGTGGTACGCGATGTTGGCGGCAGCGAACTGCTGGCGCTTGGGCAGGTAGGCCTTTTTCAGCACCACCAGGTCGCGTAGCAGGTCGTTGAGGAACACTGCCATGAAACGCAGCAGCGGGTTGGGGCAACGGTCGGCCAGCAGCGTGTGGAACTCCAGCTCCGCCAGCCGTTGTTCGCGCTGCCCTTCTTCGCTGTCTTCCGGCGCGCTGCAGAAGTCTATGTTGGCTTGCAGGGCCGCATAGTCAGCGTCACTCAGCTTGCCCATGACCGACACCGCCAGCTCGACCTCGATGACTTTGCGCAATTGGTACACCTGCTCGCCGTCCAGGTGCTGGAAGTGCAAGTAGTTGCGCAGTGCGCGGCTGGCCGGCTCGGTGCCGACCTCATTGAGGTAGGCGCCACCGCTCGGGCCGGTGCGGGTGCTGACCAGGCCTTCCACTTCAAGGGCCTTGAGCGCTTCGCGGGCGGTGCCTTTGGAGCATTCGAAATGCTCCATCAGCTCACGCTCGGTGGGCAGCCGATCGCCAGGGTGCAGCGCTTCGGTGACGATAGAGCGCTTGACCGATTCGACGATCACATCCGACAGCTTCTGGCGCTTGCGTTTGGGTTTGAGCATTTCGCTATTTTTCATATTTATGCGGATAAATAGGATTTAGCGAGTTTTGCCCATAGGGGTCAATGCCGAAGGCTGGGGAGGGGTCGTAAACGGTGCGAAAGCGTCGGGGAGGGATAAGAGCGCAAGAAAATTACCGCGCAACCTGTAAGAGCGGGTGACCCGCTCCTACAGGGCTGTGTGTTCAGTTTTGGCGGCCAGGGCCTTGCTGCAAGTGCGCCTGGCTGCAATACCACTCGTTACCCTGGCGCAGTGCCCGGTCGTTGGGCAGGTGCACCCCGCAATGGGCGCAGCGCACCATCTTCAGCGGGTCGTCGAGCTTGGGCTCGGGATGCGACTGTTGGCTGATCTTGAACTTGCGCCACAGCCAGAACGCGGCGGCGATCAGGGCGATCCAGAAGAGTAGGCGAACCATGGTGTCCAGCTTGTTCAGAGAGGAAGCCACCAGTCTAGGGCGGCCCCCACGAAAAAGGGAGGCCCTGAGCCTCCCTTTCTTGTAGTGCCGTGTATCAGTCGAACAGACCGAAGGTCATGTAGCTGAACCACGAACGGTCTTTCTCGGCTTCCTTCGGACCTTCCGGCAGGATCGGATTGCCGTCTTCGTCCTTGGGCAGCAGCTCTTCCGGCATTTCCGAGCGAGCGTCCTGGAACTGCTTGACCACGTCCTGGTTGGCGCGGGTTTCACCCGGTGGCAGCGGCGTTTCGGTCTCGATCAGGCCCAGGGTGGCCTTGGACAGCCACGAACGGCCATCAGCCTCGTCCTGCTTGGGCTGGAACTGACCATCGACCAGGCTTGGGTGGTCGGGGTAGTTGAGCTTGAGGGTTTCCAGGCTGGTGGCGGCCAGGTCGTCCAGGTGCATCTTCTGGTAGGACTCGACCATGATCGCCAGGCCGTCACCGACCGACGGGGTTTCCTGGAAGTTTTCCACCACGTAACGGCCACGGTTGGCCGCGGCGACATAAGCCTGGCGGCTCAGGTAGTAGTCGGCCACGTGGATTTCATAGGAGGCCAGCAGGTTGCGCAGGTAGATCATGCGCTGCTTGGCGTCCGGCGAGTAACGGCTGTTCGGGAAGCGGCTGGTCAGCTGGGCGAACTCGTTGTACGAGTCGCGCGCGGCACCTGGGTCGCGCTTGGTCATGTCCAGCGGCAGGAATCGCGCCAGCAGGCCACGGTCCTGGTCGAACGAAGTCAGGCCCTTGAGGTAGTAGGCATAGTCGACGTTCGGGTGCTGCGGGTGCAGACGGATGAAGCGCTCGGCAGCCGACTTGGCAGCTTCAGGCTCGGAGTTCTTGTAGTTGGCGTAGATCAGTTCGAGCTGCGCCTGGTCGGCGTAGCGGCCGAACGGGTACCGCGACTCCAGGGCCTTGAGCTTGCTCACGGCGCTGTTGTAGCTGTGGTTGTCCAGGTCAGTCTGGGCCTGCTGGTACAGCTCGGCCTCGCTGAGGTTCTCGTCGATCACTTCTTTGTTAGAGGAACAGGCCGCGGTGAGCCCGAGGATGGCGATCAGCAGCAGGTGTTTCACTTGCATGGCGGCTTGCGTCCCTTTGACGGCCGCTGTCTTGGGCGGTGCCGTCCTGTTATGATGAGCGCCCCGGCCAACCCCGGGACAAAAGAAGCCGTATTTAACCACAAGCTCGCAGCCGAAACCAAAGGCTGTGCGCCCGCCGAATCGAGCATGTCCGAGATCATTCAACTTAGCGCAGAGGTACCGTCCGAACTGGGCGGCCAACGCCTCGACCAGGTCGCAGCCCAATTGTTCGCCGAGTACTCGCGCTCGCGGCTGACTTCGTGGATCAAAGAGGGCCGCCTGACGGTCGACGGCGCGGTCCTGCGCCCCCGCGACACCGTGCACGGCGGCTCGCTGCTGGCCCTGGATGCCGAGCAAGAGGCCCAGGGCGAGTGGGTGGCTCAGGACATCGAGCTGGACATCGTCTATGAAGACGACCAGATCCTGGTGATCAACAAGCCTGCCGGGCTGGTGGTCCACCCTGCGGCAGGCCATGCCGATGGCACCCTGCTCAATGCCCTGCTGCACCACGTGCCGGACATCATCAATGTGCCGCGCGCAGGCATCGTCCACCGCCTGGACAAGGACACCACCGGTCTGATGGTGGTGGCCAAGACCCTGCAGGCGCAGACCAACCTGGTCGACCAACTGCAAAAACGCAGCGTCAGCCGTATCTACGAGTGCATCGTGGTGGGCGTGGTGACCGCGGGCGGCAAGATCGACGCCCCGATCGGCCGCCATGGCGGCATGCGTCAGCGCATGGCCGTCACCGACGGCGGCAAGCCGGCGGTCAGCCACTACCGCGTGCTCAAGCGCTTCCGCTCGCACACCCACGTACGGGTGAAGCTGGAGACCGGCCGTACCCACCAGATCCGCGTGCACATGGCCCACGTTGGCTTCCCGCTGGTCGGCGACCAGACCTACGGCGGTCGCTTCCGCATTCCGCCTGCGGCCAGCCCGACCATGGTCGACGCGGTCAAGAACTTCCCGCGCCAGGCCCTGCATGCGCGTTTCCTGGCACTGGATCACCCCACCACCGGTGAACGCATGGAATGGGCATCGCCGCTGCCGGATGATTTCGTCTGGCTGCTATCGCTGCTCAACCAGGACCGCGAGAGTTTCATCGGATGAGTGAATTGATGCAGTCGCTGTTGATTCCCGACTGGCCAGCCCCAGCCTCGGTTCGCGCCTGCGTCACCACCCGCCAGGGCGGCGTGAGTCTGCCGCCCTACGAATCCTTCAACCTTGGCGACCATGTGGGCGACGACCCTGCAGCGGTCGCCGAGAACCGCCGCCGCCTGAGCGATGAATTCGCCATCGAGCCTGCCTGGTTGAAACAGGTGCACGGGCTGGTGGTGGCCGATGCAGACCCCTCTATCGTTGCCGAAGCCGACGCCAGCTGGACCGACCA
Source organism: Pseudomonas sp. Rh2 (assembly GCF_040762985.1). Taxonomy (NCBI): domain Bacteria; kingdom Pseudomonadati; phylum Pseudomonadota; class Gammaproteobacteria; order Pseudomonadales; family Pseudomonadaceae; genus Pseudomonas; species Pseudomonas sp. Rh2. The sequence goes on along the minus strand of NZ_CP142890.1, from coordinate 5,139,829 downwards.
GCCCGGCATCGCCTGCACCGTGATGACTGCCGATTGCCTGCCGGTGCTGTTCTGCGACCGCGCCGGTACCCGTGTGGCGGCAGCCCATGCCGGCTGGCGCGGGCTGGCCGGGGGCGTGCTGGAGGCTACCCTGGACCGCCTGGCGCTGCCCGCTGAAGAGGTATTGGTGTGGTTGGGGCCGGCCATCGGACCAACGGCATTCGAAGTGGGCCCGGAAGTGCGCGATGCATTCACCGCTGTGCACCCGCAAGCGGCCACGGCCTTCGTCGACGGCGAGCGCCCCGGCAAGCTGATGGCGGACATTTATGCGCTGGCGCGTATTCGCCTGGCGGCACGTGGGGTCACTGCCGTTTATGGCGGTGGCCTCTGCACGGTGAGTGACCCGCGGTTCTTCTCCTATCGCCGGACCCCGCAGGGTGGGCGGTTCGCTTCGTTGGTCTGGTTGCAGGTTTGAGATGGGCGGGGCCGCTTCGCGGCTCATCGCAGGCTAGCGCCAGCGCCTGCCTCTGATTTTGCGCGGTCACTCGTGGGAGCTGGCGACAGCCTGCGATGGGGCGCGAAGCGACTCCCTCTTGCACTCTCAAAGCTGATCCACGTCAAGCCCGCTACGCTTGAATCTTCCAGAATCAACCTTATCTATAAGGTCATCTCAGGCAGGTTTCTTCATCAACAGGCGCTGTCCATCGCTCCGACCTGCCCTTTAAAGGAAGGTACCCCATGCGAATAGACCGTTTGACCAGCAAGCTGCAGCTGGCTTTATCCGATTCCCAATCCCTGGCCGTTGGCATGGACCATCCGGCTATCGAGCCCGTGCACCTGATGCAAGCGCTGCTCGAGCAGCAAGGTGGTTCGATCAAGCCGCTGCTGATGCAAGTCGGCTTCGACGTCAACAGCCTGCGCCAGGCCTTGGTCAAAGAGCTCGACCAGCTGCCGAAGATCCAGAACCCTACGGGCGACGTGAACATGTCCCAGGACCTGGCGCGCCTGCTCAACCAGGCCGACCGCCTGGCCCAGCAGAAAGGTGACCAGTTCATCTCCAGCGAGTTGGTACTGCTGGCCGCCATGGACGAGAACAGCAAGCTCGGCAAGTTGCTGCTCGGCCAGGGCGTGACCAAGAAAGCCCTGGAAAATGCCATCAACAACCTGCGCGGCGGCGCGGCGGTCAATGACGCCAATGCCGAAGAATCGCGCCAGGCGTTGGACAAGTACACCGTCGACCTCACCAAGCGCGCCGAGGAAGGCAAGCTGGACCCTGTGATCGGCCGTGACGACGAAATCCGCCGCACCGTGCAGGTGCTGCAGCGTCGTACCAAGAACAACCCTGTGCTGATCGGTGAGCCTGGCGTGGGTAAAACCGCCATCGCCGAGGGCCTGGCCCAGCGCATCATCAACGGCGAAGTGCCCGATGGCCTCAAAGGCAAGCGCCTGCTGGCCCTGGACATGGGTGCCCTGATTGCCGGCGCCAAATACCGGGGCGAGTTCGAAGAGCGCCTCAAGGCGCTGCTCAACGAGCTGTCCAAGCAGGAAGGCCAGATCATCCTGTTCATCGACGAACTGCACACCATGGTCGGCGCCGGTAAAGGCGAGGGCGCCATGGACGCAGGCAACATGCTCAAGCCGGCCCTGGCCCGTGGCGAGCTGCACTGCGTTGGCGCTACCACGCTCAATGAATACCGCCAGTTCATCGAGAAGGACGCAGCCCTTGAGCGGCGCTTCCAGAAAGTGCTGGTCGAAGAGCCGAGCGAAGAGGACACCATCGCGATCCTGCGTGGCCTGAAAGAGCGCTATGAAGTGCACCACAAGGTGGCGATCACCGACGGCGCCATCATCGCCGCGGCCAAGCTCAGCCACCGCTACATCACCGACCGTCAGTTGCCCGACAAGGCCATCGACCTGATCGACGAAGCGGCCAGCCGCATCCGTATGGAGATCGACTCCAAGCCCGAAGTGCTCGACCGCCTCGACCGCCGCCTGATCCAGCTCAAAGTCGAATCCCAGGCGCTGAAGAAAGAAGAAGACGAGGCCGCGAAGAAGCGCCTTGAGAAGCTGACCGAAGAAATCGAGCGTCTGGAGCGTGAGTACTCCGACCTTGAAGAAATCTGGGCTTCCGAAAAGGCTGAAGTACAGGGCTCGGCGCAGATCCAGCAAAAGATCGAGCAAGCCCGCCAGGAGCTGGAGTCCGCCCGTCGCAAAGGCGACCTGAGCCGCATGGCCGAGCTGCAGTACGGAGTGATTCCAGACCTGGAGCGCAGCCTGCAGATGGTCGACCAGCACGGCAAGTCGGATAACCAGCTGCTGCGTAACAAAGTCACCGAGGAAGAAATTGCCGAAGTGGTGTCCAAGTGGACCGGCATCCCCGTTTCCAAGATGCTCGAAGGTGAACGCGAGAAGCTCTTGAAGATGGAAGCGCTGCTGCACCAGCGTGTGATTGGCCAGCACGAAGCGGTCACCGCCGTTGCCAACGCCGTGCGCCGTTCCCGTGCAGGGCTGTCCGACCCCAACCGGCCAAGTGGTTCGTTCCTGTTCCTCGGCCCGACCGGTGTGGGTAAGACCGAGCTGTGCAAGGCGCTGGCCGAGTTCCTGTTCGACACCGAAGAGGCCATGGTGCGCATCGACATGTCCGAATTCATGGAGAAACACTCCGTGGCTCGCCTGATCGGTGCCCCGCCAGGCTACGTCGGTTATGAAGAGGGCGGTTACCTGACCGAAGCCGTACGCCGCAAGCCCTATTCGGTGGTGTTGCTCGACGAAGTGGAGAAGGCACACCCGGATGTGTTCAACGTGCTGCTGCAAGTGCTGGAGGACGGCCGCCTGACCGACAGCCATGGCCGTACCGTGGACTTCCGCAACACGGTGATCGTGATGACCTCCAACCTGGGCTCGGCGCAGATCCAGGAACTGGTGGGCGATCGCGAAGCCCAGCGTGCGGCGGTTATGGATGCGGTGGGGTCGCACTTCCGTCCGGAGTTCATCAACCGGATCGACGAAGTGGTGGTGTTCGAGCCCCTGGGCCGCGACCAGATCGCTGGCATCACCGAGATCCAGCTGGGCCGCCTGCGCAGCCGCCTGCTCGAACGCGAGCTGACGCTGAGCCTGAGCCCGGAGGCGTTGGACAAGCTGATCGCCGTGGGTTACGACCCGGTGTATGGCGCACGGCCGCTGAAGCGGGCGATCCAGCGCTGGATCGAAAACCCGCTGGCGCAGCTGATCCTGGCAGGCACGTTCATGCCAGGCACGGCGATTACCGCCACGGTCGAGGGCGACGAGATCGTCTTCGCCTGATTCACCGCTGTGCCACGAGCCCCGCATTCGCGGGGCTTTTTTTTAGCCGGCCCCCCGAAAACCCAGGCTTTTCGGCACTCCCAGATAACTTGCTGAAAATTTTGAAATTTTTGCTTGCATCTAAAATCGAGTGCCCCTAATATACGCCGCGTTGTCAGGCACTAAGCGAATCACCAGCAACACCGGGGATCGCAAAACAACTTACAAATCAGTAAGTTGAATGAAAAAAAGTGGTTGACAAGCAAAACGAAGAATGTAGAATAGCCGGCCTCAGCAGCGACAACGCGAAAGCGAAGAAGCTAAAGGGTTCGAAGCTAACACAGCCTTCGAAGTTGTACCGAAGTTCAGTTCCGCGATAGCTCAGTCGGTAGAGCAAATGACTGTTAATCATTGGGTCCCTGGTTCGAGTCCAGGTCGCGGAGCCAATCTCGGGGTGTAGCGCAGTCCGGTAGCGCGCCTGCTTTGGGAGCAGGATGTCAGGAGTTCGAATCCCCTCACCCCGACCATTTTCCGGGTCGTTAGCTCAGTTGGTAGAGCAGTTGGCTTTTAACCAATTGGTCGTAGGTTCGAATCCTACACGACCCACCATGTAAAAAGGGCATCTCTAATGAGATGCCCTTTTTCTTTTGTCTCGAATTTAGGTTTTGGGGTTTTGCTGGCTTTATCGCCGGCAAGCCGGCTCCTGCGGGGGCGGGTGATTGGCGGGCAAAAAAAGTGGGAGAGGGCAAGCCCGCTCCCACAGGGTGTTTCAGCGCGCTGTCAGTGCAGCTTCAGGCGCGGCTCGGTACCGCGACCAATCTTGCTGCCCAGCATCAGCATCGCCGTGCGGAAGACCCCATACAACGCCATCTGGTGCATCCGGTACAGCGACACATAGAACATCCGCGCCAGCCAGCCTTCCAGCTTCACGCTGCCCATCAGGTTACCCATCAGGTTGCCCACCGCCGAGAAGCGCGACAGCGATACCAGCGAGCCGTAATCCTTGTAGGCATAGGTGTGCAGCGGCTTGTTCTCCAGGCGCGCCTTCAGGCTCTTGGCCAGTGTCGAGGCTTGTTGGTGTGCCGCCTGGGCCCGTGGCGGCACGTTGCGGTCGCTGCCAGGTTGCGGGCAGGCGGCGCAGTCACCGAAGGCGAAGATGTCGTCGTCACGGGTGGTCTGCAGGGTAGGGCGCACCACCAGCTGGTTGATACGGTTGGTTTCCAGGCCGTCGATGTCCTTGAGGAAGCCCGGCGCACGAATGCCCGCCGCCCACACCTTCAGGCTGGCCTGGATCATTTCGCCATCCTTGGTCTTCAGGCCCTCGGCCGTCACTTCGCTGACCGCCGCGTTGGTCATCACCTTCACCCCGAGTTTTTCCAGGGTCTTGTGCACCGGCACGCTGATGCGCTCCGGCAGTGCCGGCAGCACCCGTGGGCCCGCTTCGATCAGGGTGATGTGCATGTCCTTGGGCTGGATGCGGTCCAGGCCATAGGCCGCCAGTTCATGGGCGGCATGGTGCAGCTCGGCGGCCAGTTCCACACCGGTGGCACCGGCGCCGACGATGGCCACGCTGATTTTCTCGCTTGCCACATCGCCGGCGTGGGCACGCAGGTAGTGGTTGAGCAACTGCTGGTGGAAGCGCTCGGCCTGCTTGCGGGTGTCCAGGAACAGGCAGTGCTGCGCCGCGCCCAGGGTGCCGAAGTCGTTGGTGTTACTGCCGACGGCAATCACCAGCGTGTCGTAGCCCAGCGTGCGCGCCGGCAGCAACTCGCGGCCCTCTTCATCGAGGGTGGCGGCGAGCTGGATCTGCTTGCCCTCACGGTCCAGGCCGCTCATGCGTCCCAGCTGGAAGTTGAAGTGGTTCCACTTGGCCTGGGCCACGTAGTTCAGTTCGTCTTCCGAAGAGTTCAGCGAGCCTGCGGCCACTTCGTGCAGCAGCGGTTTCCAGATGTGCGTGAGGTTAGCGTCGACCAGGGTGATCTCGGCCCGCTTGCGCTTGCCCAGGCTTTTACCCAGGCGGGTCGCCAGTTCCAGGCCGCCGGCGCCGCCGCCGACAATCACGATGCGATGAGTCATGGGGATATCTCATAAGGTTTACGGAATTCCTGGCCCTGGGGGCCGGCCGCAAACTGCGCGAGAGGAGGGCGAGCGCGAGGCAGCTCATAGCACCAGTCCACTCAACAGGCGGCTAATGAGGCCCAGGGCGATGGTCACGGCCACCACCAGGACAAGGAGCAGCCACGGCCTGAAAGGCTTGCGCTCGACTTGGTGCTGGGGGGCTCGCAGGTACTCATCGACACGACGCTGATCTTCCGGATTCAGTCGGCTGGTCATGGTGGGCCTCGTCAGATAGACGTTTGTGACTGCGCGAACGCCACAGCGTTCACGCAAGCGCTTGAAACAAATGATAATGCTTTCTATCCCTGGCGCCGAGTTTACGCCATTGCAAAGACTCTCGGCACTGGATCAAAGACTGATTCCGACATCGAACACGATACTGCGCCCCAGGTTGCCGCGCAGGAAGTCCGGCGCATCGGGGTGAGCGAACAACACCCGGGCGAAGGTCGGCCCGACCAGTGACAGCGAGCGCCAGCCCTGGCGCAGGTATTCGGTGGGCGGCGGGAAGTGCGTGTTGAGGTCGAGCACCTCACGCTTGAGGCTGGAGAAGGCGATGATGTCCAGCTCGCTCAGGTCCAGCCCGCGTTCGCGGTAGTTATGCGCCTTCTTGCGCAAGGTCGGGGCCAGGCGCCCAAGCAGTTCGGCGGCACTGATCCGCCTTGGCCGCGCTTCACGCCGCACCAACTGCGCCAGCGAAAAGGCGCTGCGCCGGCGTTGCAGCTCTTCGCGCCATTCGTCATTCAGCCGGCGCCCCTCATCGAGCACGAAAAACACCTCGAACGCCGCATCGCGGAACAGTACGTCGGGCGGTTCCTGGCCGGCGGGGGAAAAGTCCTCGCTGCGGTAGGGAATGTTCAGGCCTTGCAGCAGACGCTGGCAGACCCAACGCTCGCGCTCCCATTTGCGGGCATTGGACAGGAATGCATTGGCTTGTTCGGCCTGGATGGTAAGCAGGCGCAGGTAGTCTGAGTCATCCATGTGAACTAGCTTAGTCGGCAATTGTGAACGGTAAGAGCTTGTTTGCCCGTGGGAAACGTCATCAAGGTGTAGACTCGGGGTATCTGAAACGGGAGCGAGCTTGAGTTGATCAGCGCACAGGTCCTGTCTTCCACCAGCATGACCGTGGGTTGGCTGGCATACGTACCGCTGTTGATCTGGGCGGCGACGCGCACGCGCTGGGTGGAATTGTTCACCGACAGCCGCCGTCAGCACCTGCTGTTCGGCACGGTCTTTTGCCTGTTCGCGCTGTGGTTGGTCAGGCGCGACTTCGACACCGGCGTGTCTTACCACTTCATCGGCATGACTGCCGTGACCTTGCTGCTGGACTGGCCGTTGGCGATGCTTGGCGGCTTTCTCGCCCAGCTCGGGTTGCTGGCGCTTGGCCGCCAAGACATGGCGGCCTTGGGGGTCAACGGGCTGCTGCTGATTGGCTTGCCGGTGCTGATTACCGAAGTGTGCGCGATCCTGGTCGAGCGGGCGCAGCCGCGTAACCTGTTCGTCTACATCTTCTGTTCCGGGTTCTTCCCGGCAGCGCTGACAGTGTTGGCCTGTTTGGTGGCGGGGTTGGGGTTGCTGTGGCTGGATGGGCGATTCGCCATGCCGGAATGGCTCAGCGACTTCGTGGGCTACCTGTGGTTGATGATGTTCCCGGAGGCGTTCATCAACGGCACGGTGATCAGCGCGCTGGTGGTGTTCTGCCCGGAGTGGCTGGAGACGTTCAACCGCACGCGGTATTTGCAGGCGCCGTGGAAGGAGGATGAGCGGTGATTGTGTGTTGGCTGTTCCGGCCTCTTCGCGGGTAAACCCGCTCCCACAGGTACTGCACCGATCTTGAAAACCATGAGATCTCTGTAGGAGCGGGTTTACCCGCGAAAGGGCCCTTACGAGCACCGTGCTATCGGATCAATGCCGAGACTCCAGATCCCCCGAATACAGCTCATCCTCCGACTCATCCGCCCCAGGAATCTTGTGTTCTTCCGCCGCCCAGGCGCCCAGGTCGATCAATTTGCAGCGGTCCGAACAAAACGGCCGGAACGGGCTGTGCTCGTTCCATTCCACAGGTGCGCCACAGGTCGGGCAATCGACGGTCAATGGCTGGCTCATGGCTGGCCTCCTCGTAAAGTCAGGTAAAAGTGGTGCAGGCGGTCGATCTGCGCATGCAGCGCGCTCAGGTCGCGATCATTGACCACCACATCGTCGGCATGGCGCAGGCGCTCCTCACGGGCCAACTGGGCCTTGAGAATCGCCTGCACCTGCTCGCTGCTGGTGTTGTCCCGCTTCAACGTGCGCTCCATCTGCAGCGCTTGCGGAGCATCGATCACCAGCACGCGTTGGGTTTTCTGGTGCTGACCAGACTCGATCAACAGCGGCGAAACATACACCGCATAAGGCGACTTGGCCTTGGCCAGGTAGCTGAAGATCTCCTGCCCGATCAGCGGGTGCAGCAGTTGCTCCAGCCATTTGCGCTGCGTCGGGTCGGCGAAGATCAGCTGGCGCAGGGCGGCGCGATCGAGCTGGCCATCTTCCTGCAGCACGCCAGGGCCGAAACGCTCGACGATGCTGGCCAGGGCAGGGCGCCCGGGTTCGACCACCCAGCGCGCAGCCTGGTCGGCGTCGACCAGGTGCACGCCCAGTTCGACGAAACGTTCGGCAGCCGCGCTTTTGCCGCTGCCAATACCGCCAGTCAGGCCCAGAATCCAGGGGGTGAAGGCCGCAGTGGTCATCAGAGTCCCAGTAGTTGCATGTAAGAGGCGTATATTTCATCACCCCAGAGCAACGCAATCCACCCTGCAATGGCCAGATAAGGCCCAAACGGCAACGTCGTACTCAGCGATTGCCGACGCACACGCAGCAGGCACAGGCCAACCAGCACCCCCAGCACCGATGACAACAGCAAGGTCAGCGGCAGCACCTGCCACCCGCCCCAGGCGCCGATCAACGCCAGCAGCTTGAAGTCCCCATAGCCCATGCCCTCCTTGCCGGTCAGCAGCTTGAACACCCAGTACACGCTCCACAGGCAGAGGTAACCCGCAATCGCGCCCCACAGCGCATGGCTCAGGGGGACGAAGGTGTGGAAGGCATTGGCGATCAAGCCTAGCCACAGCATTGGCAGCACCAGCACGTCGGGCAGCAACTGGTGTTCGATATCGATCAGGCTCAAGGCCAGCAGGCACCAGGTGAGCAACAGTAGCAACAGCAGCTGCGCGGCACTGCCGCCATGCCACGCGACTACCAGCGAAACGGCCGCGCACGCCAGCTCCACCAGTGGATAACGCGGGCTGATGCGGCACTTGCACGCCGAGCAGCGCCCACGCAGGGCCAGGTAACTCAGCACCGGGATGTTTTCCCAGGCACGAATCGGGTGCCCGCAGCCCGGGCAGCGGGAGGCCGGCAGGCACAGGTCGAAGCGTTCATGCACCGAGGTCGGCAGCCCCAGCACCTGCTGTGCTTCGCGCTGCCATTGGCGTTCGAGCATGATCGGCAGGCGGTGCACCAACACGTTCAGAAAGCTGCCGACCAGCAACCCCAGGAGGGCGGCCAAGGTCATCAGGTAAGCCGGCTGCGCAGCCAGGAAAGTCCATAAAGTCATGTTCAGATCAAACTACCCAACTGGAAAATCGGCAGGTACATGGCTACCACCAGGCCGCCAACCAGCACGCCCAGGACCAGCACGATGGCCGGCTCCAGCAGGCTGGTCAACTGGTCCAGTGTCTGGCTGACCTGTTCTTCGTAATGGCTGGCGGCCTTCTCTAGCATCACGTCCAGCGTGCCACTGGATTCGCCGATGGCCACAAGCTGCACCAGCAACGGCGCAAACAGCGGCTCACTGGCCATCGCCTGATTCAGCCCCTGCCCATTGGCCATGCCCTGACGCAAGCGCAGGATGGCCTGCTCGTGCACAGGGTCGCCGCTCACCCTCGCCACCGTTACCAACGCATCCAGCAGCGCAACGCCCGCCGCGTAGGCGGTGCCCAGGCTGCGGGCGAAACGCGCCAAGGCCGCTTGCCCCAGCAATGTGCCGAACACCGGCAAGCGCAGCGCGTAGCGCGTTATCCACAACCGCGCCGACGCATGCTGCCGATAGAGCCGGAGCACGCCGGCCATCAGAACCAGCGCGCCAATCAGCAACCCCGGCGCATAACGCCCCAGCGCTGTGGATAAGTCGATGACCCACTGAGTGAAAGCTGGCAACTCGCTGTTGAACCCCGCAAACAAGTTCTGAAAGCGCGGAATCACCTCCAGCAACAGCAGTGCCGAAACGCCCAACCCCGTCAGCAACAACAGCACCGGGTACAGCATGGCCTTGCGCACCCGCTTGCGCAGCGCCTGGCGCTGTTCCAGCATGCCCGCCAACTGTTCCAGTTGCCGGTCGAGCGTGCCGGACTGCTCACCCACCCTTACCAGGTTGCAGTACAACGCATCGAACCAGCCCGGGTGGCGCTGTAGCGCATCGGCCAGCCCCAAGCCCGCCGCCACATCCTGTTTCAATCGCCCCAGCAATGCCGCTTGCCCCGCACCACAGCCGCTGCGCCCCATCACCTCGAACGCCTGCAGCAGCGGCACGCCCGCCTTGAGTAACGTCGCCAATTGCCGGCTGAAGCCCGGCGCATCGGTTTTTTCCCGAGCCTTCGGCCATTGCCAACCCCGCGAACCCGCCCGCTGCACCCGCACGTCCCGAACACCCTGGCGCAGCAGCCCCGCCCGCACATAGGCAGGGCTGCGCCCGCGGGTTTCGCCACTGACCGGCGTGCCATCGGTATCGGTGCCATGCCAGCTGTAGAGGTGTGTCGATGAGCTCATGAACAGTCCTTGGGTGCCTGTGCGACAAGCTTGGAAACAGCTTGCCGAGTCCATTGTCGGGCGCGCTTGCCTGATGCTCACTAGAGTAGTTCAGCGAACATGACGCCCAGACGGGCAGGGGTGACAAAAGGTGTCTGATCAGGCCTACTGCGCCGCTGTCAGCCGGGGTCGAGAGTGACCTCAACGAGTACGCGTATCGAAAAGGAAGATGTTCATGAAAGGGCAACGAGGTATCACCCTGATCGAACTGATGATCGTCGTGGCGATCATTGGCATCCTGGCGACCATCGCCATCCCGATGTACACCAACCACCAGTCCCGCACCAAGGCGGCGGCAGGCTTGCTGGAGATTTCAGCGCTCAAGACCGCGATGGACCTGCGCTTGAACGAAGGCAAGGACGTATCCGACGTCGCCGCCCTCGGCGGCCAGCCCGCCACCTCCCATTGCGCCATCACCGCCACCGGCAAGGCCGCCGACGGCAGCGCCACGCTCGAATGCACCCTGGCGGATGCACCGGCCAACGTGCTGGGCAAGACCGTCACCCTGACCCGCTCGGCCACAGGTTGGAGCTGTGCGACCAACATCGAAGAAGACCTCGCGCCGAAGGGGTGCAAGGCGCCTTGAGGGCAGGGCAATAAGTCAGGGGAAACAGGAGTTTGCGTAACGGGTGCGAGCAGTGGTACGTTGCGCTACACGCCGGTGTAGCTCAGTCGGTAGAGCAGCGCACTCGTAACGCGAAGGTCGCAGGTTCGATTCCTGTCTCCGGCACCAGAGACCAGTTTCCAGAAGTCTATGACTGTCTACGAAACACCCCGCAAAGCCCGCCTAGCGCGGGCTTTGTTGTTTCTGTCTGTCTCGTTTTGTCTCTGGGCATCTATGCGATTTAGGGATATGGTTAGGGATATCTCGGTTCGACAAGGAAACGTATCCCTATGGCGCGCACAGTGGTGCCTCTCACCGATCCCAAATGTGATGCGGCCAAGCCTCGGGAGAAAGACTACAAGCTGTTCGATGGCAAAGGCCTCTACCTGCTGGTGAAGCCGTCAGGCGTCAAGACTTGGCGTATGAAGTACACCAAACCTGATGGCCGTGATGGTTTAGCAACGTTTGGCAACTATCCGGCGCTCGGCTTGAAAGCGGCCAGGGAGCGACGCGCTCAGGCGCTTGAACTCCTTGCTGCTGGGAAAGACCCCATCGAGCAGGCGCGCTTGGACAAACAGGAAGCGGTCAATGCCCGGGCGAATACCTTCCGTTTGCTTGCACAGGAATGGCATGCGGCCTGCGCTCGTAAGTGGACACCTGGTCATGCCTCCACAGTTTGGCGACGCATTGAATCCCACCTGTTGCCCACTCTCGGTGATCGTCCGGTCGCGGAGCTGAAAACACGGGATCTGCTTGTTCCGCTGAAAGCGGCGGAAAAGCGGGATACCTTGGATACGGCTGCACGCCTACGCCAGTACATGACGGGCATCCTCCGTATGGCGGTTCAGCATGGTCATCTAGATTTCAACCCTGCGATCGATCTGCAAGGCGCCACGGCTACCCGCAAAACAGCGCACCGGCCTGCTTTGCCATTCGAGCGCTTACCTGAGCTTCTCCAGCGGATAGATGCCGACAGCGGGCGCGGCCTGACCAAGCTTGCGGTGCAGCTAACCATGTTGGTGTTCATCCGCTCCAGCGAGCTCCGCTTCGCTCGCTGGGGAGAGATAGACATGGGGAGGCTGATGTGGGAAATCCCTGGCGAAAGGGTGGCTATTGAGGGGGTGAAGAACTCCCATCGAGGCTCCAAGATGAGCACGCCACACTTGGTGCCGCTCAGCCGACAGGCTGTAGAGGTGCTGGAGAAAGTTCGTAACCTCACTGGTCGTTTCGATCTGGTGTTTGCGGGTGATCACAATCACTGGAAGCCCATGAGCGAGAACACCGTGAACAAAGCGCTGCGACGAATGGGGTATGACACCAAAGCAGAGGTATGCGGCCATGGTTTTCGGACAATGGCCTGTTCTGCACTGGTTGAGTCTGGACTTTGGAGTAAAGACGCGGTCGAGCGGCAAATGAGCCACCAAGAGAGAAACACAGTACGTGCCGCCTACATTCACAAGGCTGAGCACTTACAAGAGCGGAGGCTTATGGTGCAGTGGTGGGCCGACTATCTGGATGCTAATCGCAGGGATGCAATTACTCCCTATGATTTTGCCCATGGGAGGTCCCTCCATCCATGAAGCAGACTGAGATGATGGTGGAGGGCATGACAATGCTTGTCCCATCAAAAGCCGGTGTACCAGGTGTAACCCGTGTAACGGATCAGGCCAAGACGCTGAAATCATTGGGGATTAGGCACGTAACACAGGCCAAAATATTTTCGTACACCTGGTGTAACCTCGCCGTCCCGTGTAACGCCAATAGCCCCTCGCCCGCCTGCTGGCCTATGCGCATGCTCTCTAAGGTCAATGCAAATCGCGGGCTCGGCGCAAACTTCCGGGGCGTGGGGGAATGTTGATGCAGCGTGACTCGTGGTCTATTGAAGGGCTGGCCATCCACCCAACCCGGACTGAATCCAGGACCATAAGGGAACATCTGAAGCGTCTTCCAATTTTCAGCGGCTACGCTCCAGAGGTTGATGCCGTGCTGAATATCATGGAGATCTGCCGCCACTGGCTCCCGGAAGAAATCGGCGCAGAGCTGAGCAATGCTGCGCTGCGACACAATGACGCGATTTATCAGGTGATTTCTCACTATGGGGCTAGCCAGTTAGCGGCCCAGCTTCGCAGCTTCACCGACCTCGAAGCGGCAACAGATATACAGCTTATTGCCGCTTTCGCACTGGCAAGTGCAGTCCATGCCTTATGCGGCTTAGCCGAGCACCTGAGTACACCCGGGCAGGAAATACCGGCACTTGAGTATTATCAGATGCACCTCAACTGCATTGAGAACTACGTGCCTGGTGCTAGCGCCTGGCTAGATCCTGATGAAAATGCAGCATGCTGCGAGATAGGCGACTTGGCCAACGCAGCGTCGAGGCATGCGGACACCAAAATCGACGGGGTGTTGAGTAGGATTGCTCGGCGTCGGGAAGGCTTGGAGAGCCGTGATCAATCCATCGAAGCGAAAGCGCTGGAACTCATCAACGCAGGAACAGCCATGCACAATCTGAACAGCAAGCTACGTGCCTGGCAGGAGCGCGAAACAGGGGCGTCGCTATCGAAAGTTCAGATGGGGACAATCCTAAAGCGCATTCCCTGGCTGGGTTATAACCCTCCCAGTTCACTAAGCAAAAAGTAAAGTGAACGTTCACAGCTAGGTAGCCCCTGCATAGGCTCCGCCCTGTAAAACCAATACAGGGATACAGCCATGACACTCCAATCCGCACCGCTGGCCGGCGCCGCAATCGATCAGCCGGCCAGGCTCATTCGCATGAAAGAAGTTGTAGAGCTCGTGGGGCTTGCACGCCCAACGATCTACAAGCTGATGAGTCAACCTGAAAGCACCTTCCCTCAGCCTGTGAAACTCACTGACAGCACCGCCCGCGGCGCTCCCGTGGCTTGGGTTCTATCTGAAGTTCAGGCCTGGACGCACGCTCGTATCGCTGCGCGTGACAAGGTGGCCGCATGACGCCCATTTTCCTCCCTCACGCAGCGCTCGATGCAATCGCCGAACTGGGTCAAAAGGCTCCAACACATGGGCGGTTGGCGCGCTTGCAAAAACTTCGGGACGAAGCGCTGGCCAAAGGGGCGCACGTTCTGCTGCTGATTTGGCCGACTCTCGATTGGGGGCTACTGGCTATCGAGACGCCTGGCGACGTGACGATTCGAGATGCGGCGCAGTTGGTTCCCAACGTGCTCGCCAATCCCGATGCACTAGGGCAGATGTATGAGAAGGCGCGGCAAGGCCGCAATCTCACCTGGCTCAAGCTTGAGCGCCGCCCGGTCGCCGCCCACTAACGAGAACGCCCCCGGCTGCAACCGAGGGCGTCTGAGGATATTCACTTTGCCCGCCTACTCTATGCCATGGCCCAGAGCCATGCAACCTGCCCGCACCTATCAGCTTGCGCCTCGTCGGCTCACACGTTACTCTTCGCAGGTCGCTGCAAATTCAGCGACCGGGTTTGGCGACCCGACGAAATCAAGGCGCACAAGCGCCCCTATCACGAATGCAGGCGCTTTTTTTGTGCCCGCATTCCCGTGTTATGGCGGCTGTGCGTGGGAGACCTTCGGGTCTGCCGGGTTCCTTGATTCCCGGTTCGCCAACCTGCGCACAGCTGCCACCCTAAATCGTTTGGCGACGATCAGTGGCAGCTCCTCAAATCAAGGAGCTCCGCCCATGCACGCCCTCAATCCGTCTGCCCTCCAGAACCACATTGCTGCCCTGAAGGCCCGTGCCATTGCGGCACTGCACGCCGACTCGTCCCTCTCCGTCCGCTTGGCGCGTTACAACGCTGCGATGGCCCGTGCTCGCGCCCTGGAAGCAAACGGGGGTGCCCAATGACCAATCCAACACAGCACTTTTCTCAGCCAGAAGACTTGCTATGCATCACAGCAAATGCGCCGGTAGGCGTCCCGATTGATGCGCTCACCTGCGCCATTGAGCGAGCCCAAGCAGTGCTGTGCTTGGTAGAGGATCAGTTTGAGAGTGAGCACGGGCAACGCCTGGCGAATAGTGTGATCCTCGGCGCCCTGTGGGATGTGCGCGGAACGCTGGAGCAGATTCGTACCCTGGTCGTGCATGCCGATGACTCGACACAGGTCGCGGAAGGGGGCCGGAAATGAACGGGCACTTTCAGGTCAATACCGTAGGTGGGGCCACCTTCTCTAAGCACAACTCGTTGAATCAACCGCTCTTCAAGGTCTGCCCGGGTGTTTCCGGTGAGGAAGCATTGGAGCAGGCATCGGTGCTCATGAACTGCGTGAACAAACTGACCCAGCTGGCTGGCGTGAGCGAAGACAACAATGCACTGGTGTGGGCGGCACATTATCTGGGCGAGCAGGCAAAGGCGCTTGTCGATGATGTAACCACTGGAATTCAGATTGCCGAGGGTGGCCAAGCATGAGCAGGACCAGACCCAACTCCCGACATCCGACCTTTGCCCAGGTCAAAGCGGCCTCCCTGGCGGCGATTGATCGCGTGTTAGCTCACTGGCTTCCCAATGGCAAGCGTGTAGACGGCGGCAAGGAATACACCGCCCCCAACCCAACCCGAGCTGACAAGCATTCAGGATCGCTCAAGGTGAACCTGGCCAAAGCTACCTGGTGCGACTTCGCCACCGGTGACAAAGGCGGCGATTTGATCGACCTGGTACGCTACCTTGATCGCGGCACAGATGTGGAAGCTTGCAACAAGCTGGCGGCTTTCCTCGGTGTCGAGGCAACGAATAGCACCAATGTCACACCACCCACTGGCCAGGCCAAAAAGCCCGAGTGGGTGCCCATGTTGCCCATTCCTGAGCAGGCAATGCAGAAGGTGCTGCAAGCGCACCGGCAGCACGGTAAACCTTCCAAGGTTTGGATTTACCGTGACGCCAACGGTCAGCCACTTCTGGTGCTGTACCGCTTCGACCTCGGGCCGGATGAGAGCGGCACGGCGCGCAAAGTCTTCGCGCCTCTCACCTGGTGTAAACACTCCGCTAACGGCTCGCTGGCCTGGCGCTGGCAGGGCTTACCGGAGCCACGCCCGCTCCTGCGCCTCGATGACCTGGCTAAACGTCCTTCGGCACCAGTCGTAGTGTGCGAGGGTGAAAAGGCCGCCGATGCCGCTGCCGAGCTGTTGCCCGAGTACGTTGCCACCTGCTGGCCTAACGGGACGAACTCTTGGCAGAAGGCTGATTTCGCGGCGCTAGCCGGGCGTGACGTATTGCTGTGGCCAGATAACGACGCTCCAGGCTTGAAGTGCATGGATGCCTTGGCCGATCACCTTCGGAAGCTTGGAACTGCCTCGGTTCAGACGGTAGCTTTGACTGTATTCAGGCAACTCCCAGGTATGGACGGTGAGCGCCCCACTTTCGCGCCAGGCGGTGAGTGGCGCGAGGGTGACGATGCGGCGGATGCCCAATCCAAAGGCTGGACAGCCCAACACTTGTCGGAGCTGCAACGCACCGGGGAGCTGTCTGCCCTCGCACCCGCCACCACGCCCAACCCCACCAAGCAGAGCAAAGCCACTGACCAGGCCAAGCCCCAATCCGAGAAGAAAACCGCCCCGGCCCCGAGCGGCTTTCGTGTCACAAAGGATGGGGTGTTCTATGCCGGTGAAGATGGCGAAGCACGACCGGTTTGTTCACGGTTAGAGATATTGGCTCGCACCCGAGACGAAAAGGGCCACGGTTGGGGCCTGCTGGTGGAGTTCGATGATCCCGACGGGGCCAGCAAGCGCCTTAACATTCCGGCCAGGGCAATGGCGGGCGACTTTGGCAAGGAAGTACTTGCGCCACTGGTTGATATGGGGCTGCGCCTGGCACCCGTGCGCACTGCTCGCAATTCGCGCAACGACCTACAGAGCTACCTGCAAGGCTATGACGGTTCCGAGCGCGCCCGCTTGGTAACTCGCCTGGGCTGGCATGGGGACGCCTATCTGGTGCCGGATCGGCAGATAGGGGCCAGTACTGAATATCTCCATTTCTACGAGGCCGGCGCCCAGCTCCCGCCCGTCACTCAATCGGGCACGCTGGAGCAGTGGCAACAGCACATCGGCGCATTGTGTGTGGGCAATAACCGCTTGGCATTCGTAGTGTGCGTGGCTTTTGCTGGGGCAGTGCTGCACTTGCTCGGGCATGAATCGGGCGGTTTCCATCTGTACGGCGACAGCTCGGGCGGAAAGACCACCCACTTGCAGGTCGCGGCCTCAGTTTGGGGTGGGCCGCGCCTGGTGCGCTCCTGGCGCTCTACTGATAACGCCCTGGAAAGTATCGCGGCAGCGCACTCGGACGGGTTGCTGGTGCTCGATGAGATCGGGATGTGTGACCCGAGAATCATCGGGGAAACGGTCTATATGTTGGGCAACGGCACCGGCAAGGCGCGGGCCAATGATCGCGGGTTGAGCGGGCGCCAAGTACAAGAATGGCGGTTGCTGTTCCTTTCCACGGGAGAAAAGACCCTTGCGCAACACATGGCCGAAGCAAACAAGGACCTGAAAGCAGGGATGGAGGTGCGGCTACTTGCCGTCCCAGCCGATGCTAGCAAAGGGCTTGGGCTGTTCGAGGAGCTGCATGGCTTCGACGATGCCGCTGCCTTGTCGGATGCGCTTAAGGCGCGGGTGGCCAAGTTTTACGGCTCGCCTGCCCTTGCCTTCCTGTCGGCCCTCTGCGACCCGACCAAGTTGCGCGCCTATACAGCCATGGTGCGCAGCACAGTGGAGCGCTTCACGACTGAAGCCCTACCTGCCAGCGCTAGCGGCCAGGCCCAGCGTGCCGCAACCCGCTTCGGTTTGGCCGCGGCGGCGGGAGAGCTGGCCACCGCCTTGGGCGTTACGGGGTGGCCGGACGGTTTGGCACTCGACTCCGCCCGCGTGTGTCTGAATGCCTGGCTGGCTGAGCGAGGAGGGGCTGGAAACATGGAAGGTGATGCGATTCTCGCCCGCCTGCGCCAGGTGATTGAGCGTTTTGGGGAGAGCCGCTTTACACGCTGGGAGTCGACCGCTGCCAAGGTAGACGAGCACGGCCCCCGCACTATTGACCGGCTCGGCTTTCGCAAGTCGATGGAGCACGGCATGGGTGACACGTCGCACACGACGACGACGTATTACGTACTTCCCGAAGCTTGGCGCTCTGAAATCTTCCGAGGCATGAATATCAATGCAGTGAACAAAGAGCTGCTGAGACGTCGGGTATTAGAGCCTGGCAAAGATGGCAAGGCCTCCACCTCTGTGCGCCTGCCCGGCCTCGGACTACAGCGCTGCTACGTCGTCGTGACGATCCCTGAACTGGCTGAGAACGAAGCACAGGCTGCTTGAACTACTACCTCTAAACCCACGAGGTAGTGTCGGCAACATATGGCCTTGCCAGCCTCGCACAAACCACTTCCAATCATTAGGTATTGATCATGAAAGAACTGAAAAAGCAGCGTGACGAATTGATTGCAGAGCGGGATTCTCTCGAAGATAGCATTCCGGGCCTGAGAGCTGCGTGGGAGGCAACACCGAGTAACTGGGACCGTCATGGCAATTGTATTGGCAGCCCTGAAAGTACGGCGGCTATGAATAAGCTTTCCAGCGCAGAGGGTCGCTTGCGCAGTATTCCTGGTGCTATTGAGCGAATCGAACGCGAGATCAGCTATCAGGAAAGTTTGGCGAATGCGAAGCAGGCCAAGACAAAGGCTCGTCAAGTCATGTCAGATTCAGTTAACACGGTAACTTCACTGGAGAGCACTCGTACTCTTATTCTTGAGCGCCTACAAACGATCCAAAAAGAATCAAATCTAGCCATCGAGAGGGCGCAGCAAGCTGAGATTGAGGCTGCGAACCTCTACGCACGCAACGTCGCAACCGGTAATAGTGAGGGCGAACAGGCCGCAAGCATTGCGATGGAGAGAACTAGCACCTTGCTCATTGAGGCTGATGAACATGCAAGGCGCCAAGAACTGATTGTCGCTGCATTGCAGGCGGAAATTGAGGCGCTTGATGCTCAGATCTCCAAGGTTAAGCAGGAGTCTAGCCAAGCTCAGGACAGCGCTCTACGCGCAACCGCTTTGGCCCTCGGCGATGAATGGAATCGCTTGGCCAAGCAACTTGCCGCTGTGGGCTCTCGAATTCTCGCCGCAGACCATCATCGAGGTAGCGGGAGCATGATGTTGTCAGACCTGTCGATCCCGCTCTTCGGCCCTTCAGGCAGAGGGCTCGACCGCGACGACGTGCTAGAGGGAGCTAAAGGCATCACCCTAACAGACCTGATCGAAGCGTAACCCCGAAACAGCCCGCAGATGCGGGCTGTTTGTTATTGCTATGGTTACGTTGATTCCGTCATAAAGCAGCTTGGCCAAGCTCGCGGTCCAATAGGGTTCGAGAACAGCCAGCTACGACGGACCGCTCTCGACCTGTAGCCGCCTTACGCGACAGGCGGCTAACGGCCAAAAGCATGAGCTGACGATTAAGAGCACGAAAGTCCAAAAGCGCAGCGTTAAGACGCCCAGCAGACGAAGTGGGTGATAGTTGAGGAAATTGTTGGCCTTGCTACCTAAACCCAATTTTTTGCCTTGGGGTTTGAGGTTGACCCGCATATCCGTCTAGTAAGTGAGGATTCAGCTCTAGGTATTGGCGAGCCCACGGCTGCAAATTAAATGCAAAGCCATCGACGAGGCTCCCAACGCTTGAGGCTAAATATGTAATACCCTTCGACCTTAGCCCAGCCATGACCCCATCTTCCATTCCAACATGAACGGTGTTTTGTTGATTCTCAAGGTATGGAATCAGATAACCCTTTTCTTCTGGAGTTAAGCTATGAAGCAATTCTTGACGTGATTTGGTTACCTGTCTTTGCTCATGTCGCTGTTTAAAGGAAGTGAATATTCTGGCGACGCAAAACGAAAGCACAAACAAGAATGCGGGACCTAGATATACTCGGAAATCTTTACGAAACCCATCAACAGCAACGGTACTGGCATAGTCCTCTGGTAGGAACAGGATTAGTCCCAAAACCGTTAGAATTGCCACTAAGAATGCCGCTGGTATTTTTCTAAAATACTCAGCAATTTCTGTTATTTTCCCCATGACTGTACAATTCCTTATGTGGTACCAATTTTTGGTTGAGGCGCGTGCTCCAACCCGCCCCGGTGAAGGCATCAAACGACTTTAAGAAGTTTCGAAGCACTACAATAATGCGGATATGCCAGCAATAAATGGACCAAATACAGTGATGTGCGCAGAGACGTTTTGCATAAAGTCCCTGTATGCTTCTGTAAAGCCACCTTTCTGGTGGCTGACGGCGAGTGCTTGCACATTATCTACTAGCCTTGCCTCGGTTTCACTATCGAAGCCATTAGACTTAATTGCCGAGATCAAATCAGCAAAGATAGCCGGCTCGTTATAGTTAGTTGTTATGCTTGCTGTGGCGTCAGCGGAGTTAATATTAATACTGGAACCAGAAACACTGCTTATGTGAATGCCTGCAACTTGTTTCATTGTCTGAATACCATTTTCCATTTTATAGAGATCGCTATCTTTCAGCATCTGCAGGGTTATGCGCACTGCCGCCAATAATCTCTCTTGACTTTTGAAAAGAGTAACCATTTGATCCACAGACCAAAGATTGACGTCGTATTTATTGCATGTGTCTTTCGCAGTGATTGGCACGTCTTGATTGTAACCACCGTAAACCCAAGAGCTTTTGAATGCTTCGACAAGTGCCGTGAGCGTTGGATATCTACTGAAGTCATAGTTTATAGCAAGCAGAGAATCGTACATGTAGATCGCCATGTCTCGACCATCTGCATACAACGCCTCTACAAGGTGCCGCTCCTGATGTGGGATTCTCGATACAAACCGGAAGTCCTCTTCATTTTTTAAGTGACTCCAGTTCTTCTCGCACACCCTAAACTCCTCTCCGATCGATAAAAGCCTAGATATGTAAGGCGCTACAGGCTCAAGATCCCTTCTGATTTTCAATCTTGCCTCCAAATGCTAGCATTTAGTTAATACTCCTTGTCGATGCGTAGCCTTCAAACCAACTTAATGGATCGTTTGAAACGCGATATTGGCAAGAAGAAAAAATCGACAGAATTTATACTGATATTACGAAGTCGCCTGCTGTATGTCCATGCCGATTATGGGAGGGCTCTGCGTGCCTCTTCTCTCCGTTAGCTACCTTCCGTGAATGGCAGCTATGGGTCGATAGCGGCCATACGGGAACGGCTGCTTTCGACCCATAGCGGCCGTTCGTGCAAAGCAGCAAACGGCCAGAAGCGGACAATCGCTGGAAGCTGCAGGCTTGCCTGATTCACGCCCGATGTGTGTAATCGTGATCGTTTTTACGCAAAGAGCACAGCATGCATCGCAGCACACTGACCTTTCAGAACACTGTTCGCCCCGGAACCTCGTCAAACGGCTGTACCACCGTTGAGCGCTGCTTTTCCGATTTTCGAATCGACGGGCGTTCCTTACTGGAAATTTTGGTGACCGCTGGTGGGGGGCACTCTGACTTCATGAGCGGTTTCGTATCGGGTTTTTCAGAACAGAATCTCCGGTTCGCCAATAGCCTGCTTCGATGCGAGCAGCCTGAAGTGGAACCTTATCGAGTGCTCATTTACATCTGCCCAGAGTGCGGCGACATCGGGTGCGGAGCCTACTCAGTGCAGATTCGCAGGCTGAGTACCGAGATTATTTGGGAGGCATTTGCGTACGAAAATGGATATGAAGAGCCTCGCGTGATCCCTGATCTTGGCCCATTTAGCTTCAGCTCAGCCCCGTATGCACGCGCTGTCAAAGCTGCGTCTGAGATGTGAATTGGCGGATGGATGAGACCGCCTCTTTCTGTCGCGTCCGCTTTGGGCGAACACATCACGTTCGTCGATGCCTCGTACGAGGAGCGTAACCCAAGAGCAGGCAGTCGAACTTAGCTCTCCAAGTGCCTGCACAAAGACTTGGTTTTGGGCACCGTCGACCAGGCAAGAACGGAACCCAGATCACCTTGATCGAAGGAATATTTGTGATGAGCCACCTTGGCAATGACTTGAGGGCCGATTTCGTTGAAGCACTTAAGGAGATCTCGACGCTGATGTCCATGGCATACGAACAGCTTGGCCCAGTACCGCAAGACCATGCATTAGCTCAAGCAGGCTTGGAGAACGGGGGTGAAATCGTTCTTGACTATGTCGATCACCACGAGGCTGGGTTAGCGCTCGAGCATCTGCTTTACATGATTGACGAACCACCGCTTGTTGTTTCTGAAAAGTGCATGGCCATTCTAGACCGGATCGCAAAGTCCTTGGAGATGCCATCCACGAGATGACTTAGGTTCACCTACCTGAACGTCAGCTTTGGGTCGGTAGCGGTCACTCGCGAACGGCTGCTTTCGACCCATAACTGCCCTTCACGAACGACAGACATCGACCAATGCCAATTACTCGCCACCTAGGTGCGACAAAGCGCGATATTTTGTATTCATGGTGACAGTTAATGCACGCCTAAATGTTATTAGGTTAGGAGTATGACATTAGCGCGGCTCTTGCCCCGCTAGTGTCATTACTTCAAAAAACTAAGTTTGCCATTGCCTGCTCAAGAAGCTGGCCTAGGGAATAATGCAGTCCAAGCTGGTTCGGCTGGCTTTGAACGATAAAGTATTGGTAAGGAATTATTAGGACAGGTTTCTGGCAAAACTAGCAGCAGGCCCTGTCCCTTGAAGCCAAGAGGGTCCTTGTAAAGCTTAGAACCCAGAACTCGGCACATTGACTTGGCCCTATGCATCTCATCGTTGTCAGCCCAAAAATTATAACCCTCTTCGGGGAAGGCGTAGGCAGATTTAGGTAAAATCTCACACACAAACAGTTCAGACCTAATATCTAACTTATCCAAAGTGCTGTTAACTCTTTTCTCTCCCTCCTCGGTCGCAACTAATGACACGATAAGTAGTGGGATATTGTGGGTGCAGAGCTGTTCTGAGCACGTTTCGGAAAAGGACTTGATTCCGCCCGCCAATGTTTCACCGCTACCTATGACGTCATCAATAACAATTACTGCCTTTGGAGGGCTGTCATATTTGAGTGCAGATAATTTCTTTGCTATGGCTGGAGGGTCGTAGATACATGTGGTTGATATTGAGTTTGTTTTTGCATACATTCGTGCATATTGTAGGCCGCTCTTTCCGACGGCGTCTACAAACGTAATCCAAACATCATTGCGGCGATCCGTTCTTTTCGTAATGGTCGTCGCACCAATATGCGGTCGAACAAAGCGATCATGTGCAGACCTGAGATAATCATCAATCTCTGTTGGATTTATAAAGCGTATGTTTTTTAGGATTTTGAAAAGAAGTCGTTGATCAAGTATGTTAGAGGCTTGATCAAGCCAGGCACGGATTTGTTCGCCATTAATTTTCTGGGCTCGATAAGTCGGCCACCTATTCACGAGCTCCTGAATTTCTTGCGCCGACACATGAGCTAAGTCTTCTGCGGCTTTCAAGCTGGCTTCAAGATCATCGCCTAGCGTGCTGGTAATGAGCTTGTTCAATCCGAACTCTTTAAGCCATAGCTCAAACAATGGAATTGTAAAAAAAAGGTTTCCATCTTTTTCGTTTAGAATTTCACGGCGCTTAAAATCTGCAATGAGTGCCGGAATTTCATGCTCGGGAAGTTGAGGGCTAGTGGCCCGACGCTTTGCTTCTTCCTCAGACTTTTTGTTCTCTCTAAAGGACCGGCCTATTCCGACCAGCAGGCGAAGCCGCTTCAGTTCAGTCACCTCAGCGTACTCTCGCTCAAAACTAATCCCATCTTTCCATAAATGCGCAAAGGCGTTTGTGTCGAGATCCGACAGAAGCGAGGGCAAATCCGCTTTAATATTTGACTCAGTTATCTCAGTATCACGCTCACTGACCGTTGCGCTTACAATCTTTGAGCATACTAGCTTAGTGTAGTATGGATGACCGTTTGTTAGCTTGAAGATCTCATTAATTGAAGCATCATTCCAGTTTAGCTGACCCTCTACCGGATTTATTATTAGCTCAAGATATTCAGGCCATTCGTCGCTCCGTGAAAAGAAATCAACTTTTTCCCTGGAGAACTTATTTAGCTGGTCGCCTTGAGCCCCAATTATAAAAGGCATTTTCTCACCGCCGACCAATATAAATGCCAAATTTTTTCGTGCTGCCAGAGTTCGTAAGTTGGCAAAAAAAGTTTCCGCAAGGGGGCCTGACCTATACATCTCCGGATGGATTTCATCGAACTCATCAAGAATTATGACAAACTTCTTATTTGGACTAGCTATCTCTAATTTTTTTGCGGCCAGATTCAGGTCAGACAAAGACTCACTGAAATCCGGAGTAATTGAGTCATTTATTGACAGGAAGCCACTAAGGAAAGAGAAGATATTTTCCCCTAGTGATTTCAAAGTCTTTTGCGGGGTTATCGAGCTGTACTCCCCGTACTCAAGATAAAGACTATGGAAGTCGGAATTGTCGCTCTCCAAAAAATCCACCACCGCTTTGGCAAGAGACGTTTTGCCAATTCGCTTCTGCCCTGTTATATAAGTAGACGCCATAGGTTTTTTTAGCAGCTTGCTTGCGATCGCCTTTACTTTAGCACTGCGACCGACAAACATGTCACCTTCGGCAACTTCAAGGCTATATGGTTCGAGCGACTCTAATGTCAGCCAATCGACTTTTTCATTTTGGCCTTCCAAGACCACATCAAATATTTGATTTTTTGTCCCCCCGAATATTTCAGCCCAAGTAATAGCTATAGTCAATCCGGTTTTTTTACAAGGCACAATAATGCAGGCTCGTAAGCAAATTGCAAATGCTCCCGGCGAAACATCACCAATCCGGTGCATATCATTCTCAAGCAATATGCAGGAGTCTTCGCCTGTGTCTACCTCAATCGTGACATCAATAGCTGTTCCTGGGCCTTTGTTTATCAATGGTATAGTAATGTTTATCCAGCGATCTTGGAGGTGCAGAGGGTATTTTTTTTCCGCTGCCCCTGGTGGAGTCCTGAGTGGTTCAATAAATGAAGAGAGTCTCTCAGACGAAGTTGTTTTTATTGTTACAATGGATTTTTTAACCGACTCCAAAAATGGTTGCGCGAACTGATATGTGAAAAACGATTGAGATGCATCTATAAGTTCTTGCGCTTCCCGAATGGTATCTTCAATCTCATCAAGTCTTTGCTTGTACTCCGACCCGTTGCACGTAGAAAGACCGTCTAAGCAATCGATTAAGCTTTCAATTTTTGTTTTAATGGGTACATAGTTGAAAGGCTGAAGATAACTTTGAAACTGCTTGTGTTTAAGCGCTTTTGTGAGAATTGGCTTTTGAGTGGCTATCTCTGCAATAGTTCCTGACACTTGAGATAGTGGCAAATAGTTACTGCAAGCACTGCCATGAAATGAGCGAATTAAGTTTATTTTCTCATACGTCTGTGTGGCTTTTTCAGCTCGCACGAAGCGGGCTAAATCAGGAGCGTGCGGTTCAATTATAGCCACCAGCTTCCGATTTATTACGTTGGGCTGCTCATCTAGTGGAAGCAGTCCGTCAACTGCCATACATCTTATCAATATAATTGCTGCAATCCGATGTCCAGTAGTAGCAGACTCTACCCGCCCTAAAATGCGCTCTAAATTTTGTCCGCAATGATTCCCAGTGATTTGGCAAGCATTAACTAGGGCTTGCACCAAAAGATCTCGTGCATGCTCATAGTTATTTGACCCTCCAGGATCGTTATTTATTTTTCTGATTTCAGATTCGAGCTCAAACAACGCTAGATTTAAGCCTTCCAGATGGCAGCTTTCTTCATTGATCACTAATGTACTTTCCATGTTCTGCTCGAGCTCTTAAAAAATTTGTTGATTTATTGTTTTTTGCCTGATTGTTCTCGGGCGGCAGAAAGTCTCTTTGGCTCCGGGACAAACTCGTTTTGGCAGGGGCGCTATTCCAACTTGGATTTTTAGCTCTAGGCAGCTGCGGCGTCAATAGCTGGGCGGGCTTAAGAGGTAAGATTGAATTCTTCTGAAGCGCTCCCCGCCATCAGTGGAACGGTGGCGACGCCATAGCTGATGAACATGTTTGCCCAATATTCGATTGCAGCGTAGGCAGAGATCTTGGTTTCACTCAGCGCTTGAGTTGCCGATTGCGCAAAGCTAGCTGCTGGTTTGCTGGCCGATATCAATCGACGCTGACTGTCCGCTTTGGGTCGATAGCGGCCTACCATGGTTACACCGGATCTGTTGTTACACTGCTAGGGCAAAGCGAAGGCATGAACGTGTAACGCTATTTTTTCCTTTAAGAACAATGGGGTGCTCGTATTCGTTACACCCATTACACCTGTTACACCGCTTTGGATTGGTAGTCATCTAGCGACCCCATGCCCCCTATCTGGGCGTGCCTTCAGCGGCTGAGGCACTCCCCACCTCCCGGATCCTAGGAGCCGCCGGGGACCCTGAGAGATGTGGTCAGATACGGGGCAGGAAACCCGCGGCTCTTCGTTAGCGAGTGTCCTCCCAGCTTAGTGAACCGGTGAACGCGGTGAACTCCAGTGAATTGTGCAAATTTTTGAACATCAAGCGCGATCCTTACGGTGCTGGTAAGGATCGCGGTCGAGGCCGGCTATCAGTCTCGACCCAAGTCAAAGGCGAGCAAGGAGATAGTCACTTTACGACCACTGTCTTGGGGGAGGGAAAATACATAGCGGTCGCTCGTTTCATCCAAGCTGACCGGTCCGCTGAGATAGCGGGGATGACTTTTCACTAGGTCCCGCATTTTCTGGACCACTGCTGTGAAGTCGGCATTTCGGTTGAACATGACGATTGCCGTCTTGGTATCACGCCATGTTAAGTAGCTGAGCAATTGGTCAATGGTTGCTAGAAAGCGTTTATCTCCACCCCAGATCTTGAACTCAGCTACAAAGAGGTTGCCCTCTTCATGGCGTATGAGGACGTCCGTTTTACCTTGATAGTTGAACGCCTCCCCTGTCGCTGTGCCGAAATGGGCATTAAGTGGTACCAGGAATAGGTCCCTGAGCGATTCTTCGTCTAGCTTCCTCGTTCGCGATGAGCTTTGCTCAATGCTCCGACCAGCTCCACGAACCAGGCCAAGAATTGTTTCATACTGCTTCATATCAAGCGTTGGTTCGGGTGGAGTTGCTGGAGTCATCGGCGGGAGCTGTGGCACGACTTTTTGCTTGACCGTTGGCGGGATATAGCTGCGTGCATCCCCAGCCTTTTCTTTCAAACGAATGCCCAGCCCAGATAGCTTTGAAGCATTTTCCTTTTGGGCGAGTAGCTTAGTGCGGCGGGCGTCTATCTCTGCTCTTACGGCATTCTCGATTTGCTGCTTGAATCCAGACCACTGGCGGCGATGCGATTCTAAATATTTTTCAATGGACGCAAGCGTCGAATCGAGTTCTGCCTTGATGGTCTCAGGGGTTAGCGAGCGATCGGCTATGGTGAAGGCCAAATGTTGCTTGCGAACCTGGGCGCGAGGAGGATTGAAATCGAACGAGCTGGGACGCAGCTTAAAGATATCTGCTTCCCCTTGAAAAGGGACCTCGAAGTCGTACGCTTCACCAGGAACAGATCTCATCTGCCTATCCCAGTGATCCCAGACCTCCACCTGCCGCTCATGCTGAGATGCAACGATCTCATCTCGAAGGAGAGTGGGAATCTCAACGTCGTATTTTTCTACAAAATACTGGACTAAAGCCTCGACATCAGTCTCCAAGAGCCTGCGTTCCGGCAGCTGGCTCACCTCAGTGCATGCGGCGTTTATCTGGGCTGAGATTGAGTGCGAACCATCACCGTCGTTAAAAAGGTAATCCCTTACTTCCCTACGGTTCATCAGCGTACCTTCTGGTGTTATCAAAGTGCCATCGAAGGTAGTCGCGATTTTGATGCGAATCAACGGTGGATCGGGTAGGGGGAGCAAGGCTTCCGAAATTCAGTGCGTGAGTCGGCACATCTCAAGGTGGATTTTCTTTTAGGGATACGTTTAGGGATACGCCGCGATTGCTTTACCTATTTTTGCCATATTTTGCTGGTTGAAATGGTAGTCTTTCGATTCCTGTCTCCGCACCAGACCGTTTGGCCGATGGTGGTTTCTCGCCCCGGGCCATCACAAAAAGCCCGCCTAGTGCGGGCTTTTTTGCGCCTGTCTTTTCCCAGCAGGCCTGCGAACCTCGGACTTAACCGTTCCACCCACTGTATTCATCGCGACCACACCCAGAGCAATCCCAACAGCAAACCTACCCAGTTCTCGATCAAAGCCCCATTTTCACAGGCAACCCATCCTTGTAGGAGCGGGCTTTGCCCGCGATCACGGGCGAAGCCCGTGCCATCCCCCACCTGACCGAATCACAGCCAGTTCCGCGCACCGTGAATGCACAATCACCTCCCTCATGCGTATGGCTGAGAGTTTTCGTCTGTCGCCAATGCATGACCTCGCGCCAATGACCCTGGAAGAAGAGGGCATCACACGGACGGCGAAGTAGGCGGCGGAGCGCAAGGGGTCTTCTAATTGACGCGACAACTGCGCCGAGCTGGTTGGTTAAACGGATCCCGATGAGCCCAAAAATTTCCAGTTCGATTCCACGGAAAGCCATAACTAGCTGATTTATTTGTAGATACCCTATGGGGTAAATCAAAAAAACCATCAAATTCCAGCCCCGCGAAAATCGGGCCCTCACGACCAACAACCGTCCGTCTGTCTTCGATACCACCACAGTCCAGAGAATCTATGGGATTCCGCTGGCAATTGAACATCACGTCTACCTCACTGTTTCTTTCTGACTAAGGCCATGTAGAGCGCAGACTGTCCTTTAGCAGCATCTATATAGTTCGCAGCGGTCATGTCGCAAAGCAAGGTGGGTTCCGCAACCAGCTCCAGTTTTGGCGCGCCACCGTACCAATCATCATCATCTCCGAGCGCGTTCTGGAAGGTTGCAAGCATATCTTGGCAATCCTTGAACTTCCGATTTACCGAGTAACCACCGCTCTGGTCATCGTAGAAGTGGTGAAATACCAACAAGACGAAGCCCCATCGATTGGCCTGCTCATTCCACCTTGTATTCGGGATCACTTTTTCCAGATCGCATCGGATCTCATAAATTTTCTGGTAAGCATTCTTGTTGTTGTGGACAACTTTGAACTCCAACGCGTGCGGTGCTTGTTCGTCGAGCTGATCTGCGACCCAGATATCCACCTTCTTTCGTTCGGCCGCCACCAGCCAACGGGGGACGTTTTTACGCTCGTTGAGCGGCTCTCCGAGGTCGAACCGGTCTCGGTGGATGTCGAGCAGCGCAGCGGCTTCAAGACTGAGCCAATGCTCAGGGGCCGCTGTTACCGCAATAGATGCAAGCATGCGACGGCGTTCATCCTGTTGTAGATGAGTGATCAGAAAATCAAAAAAGCTGGGTACGAAGGACATTGAGGGTGTCTGCTATTTGTACGTGATGCGAAATATGCTTAGGTTTCTTAACGACATCATGCTGGCTCGGTAAAGGAGTGACAAGAGGTAATGAGCGTTACCGCGCGCTCACCTTAACGTTTTTAGCTGAAGAAGACATGGGCTCAGACGAAAACCATCGCTTCTGACGTCCACTTTATGTATTTGGTCCATTCGTGAAGCACTATAAACTAGGGCTGTCTGCTTGCTCCTATGGATACTAGGTGGACTTACGAACAAGCTATTTATTCTCGGGCACTGTCAAGCACCGCCATAGCTTCTCCTCTCTCGACCAAGAGCGCAGCTTTGTCCGCTTCTGTGAGATGTGACCCCGGGGTAGGTAGAGCAGACGTCGTTGCCTCGCACCACTGTTTTTATAGGACTCATTTTCAACGAATGCTGACGTCTGTGCCTTCCGATTCAAGGCCATCTCGATATGTGCGGCAATTATCGGCTTGACTCTAGAATATGCGAAGCGTGGGGATGGGTGGTTTACGACAGCTACCGGCACTCCATTGGCAAGTGATCGAATCCGTTTTTCGGTGCGTAAGCTAAAGCAAATGATCAAGTCTGGCGCCAGTCCAGTCAGGACTTCGGAAAATGCACCTTTGCCGTGCTCCCATGCAGCTGCTGGTGGCGGGATGCGGCTATCGCTGATTAGCTCCTGTAGGAAGTTATAGTAAGCAACGCTACTTCAAAAGGCGACTCTTTCTGTTTTGGAGAAGCCGTGGCTGACATGTTTGTACAGCGGCCATTATCTTGGTGAAATGCGGGTGTCGGCGTAGCTTTTTCGTTGCTCGAGGATATTTGTCGCCTAGGGCAAGAGCCTTTACAATCTCGGGGGTCACGGTTGGCCGTTCATGCTGCTTGCCACCGTAATGAGATTCACAGACCAAGAGAATGCGTAATCCGTATAACCCACGCTCGTAGTGAGGCCCCACCCAGGGTGCAAAGCGGATCATGTTTTTGCTCATTTTTCGTCCTTGGTAACAGGTCCAAGCGACACCACTGTATCTATGTATTAGAGGAAAATAAAAATGCCCCATCCCATTGGTAGCGACGGAACTCCTCTACCTATCAAGCACACCTTCAAGCAAGTCTATGAATCCATTGGTCGAGATGGCTTGGCGTTTACCTCCACAACCGGAGAGCGCATGAATGCCACACAGGGACTGGCTGGCGATGGTGTAACTAAAACTATTGTTCTGCATGGGCAGAATAATGTACATGGACGAGTATGCGCTGCATGCTGGGGCAACTTGAAAAGCTGCACAGGCGAAAGGGTTGGCCAGGCCGTTGGTCCTCTTGACAAGGCGATCGTATAGCTGCTCTTTGTATTGTTGGAAAATCAAAAGTGCGCGCTCCCGCGTTCTCTCTGGCCGAGCAGACGTTCAGTGTTCAGCCCAGTCCACATCCAAGTTTTTCCCAACTCAAACAAGGACGTTTCGCACAGCCGTGGTGCTTGCGACAGCAAGCGCATCGGGATAAATTCCCCTCGTCGTCGAAGCATCGGCGATGCGACCTTGGCCGGTCGGAATCGAAAGGCGCATCAGCGCCCAGTCCTCACCACAGGCGCTTTTTGTGTCTGTGATGATGTGTTATGGCGGTGGTGCGCGGGACACCCTCGGGTGTGCCGGGCTCCTTTCGTCCCGGTCGGCCAACCCGCGTACTGCTGCCACCTAAACTTGCTTGGCCGCGAGCGGTGGCAGTTCCACAACGAAAGGAACTCATGCATGCCCATCAAAAATCCGATAAGGATCCTCGCATCCGCTCTCCGCCGCCGCCCCAAACCGGCCCACACCCCTCCAGCGTTCTACCCCATCCACACCCAAACCACCCCCGCACCCAAGCAGGTGCCCCATGACTGACCAAGAACGCCTCTCCAACCTGCAAAGCTACGCCTGGACCCTCGAACTCCTCGGCGAAGCGCTGGTCCAGCACGACGAAATGCTGGAATGCGAACACAACCCACGCCTGAGCTTCCGCAACACCGCTGGCATCCACCAGGCCATCCGGATCATCAGCCGCCTGGCCAGTGAGCAATGCGGAAAAGTCCTCCAGCAGAGCGACACCGGCACACACCCTCCAACCGAGTAAAAACCACCACCATGCTGGCTCGGCCAAACCCAGGCGACACCGACCGAAGCCAGCATGTGCCCAAGCCCCATTGCGCGCCGCCTCACCCCACCAGCGCCCCCGCCCGATAATTGTGTTCGATCACCGCACAAAGCCCACCAACCCGAGGTAAACACTGCGCGCTTCCTGCCGATCGTACGAGCAGTCCACCAGCCTCCGGTAACCTGCCATGTCCGTACGCAGTCTCAACATCGCCACTCGCTCCTACCTGAGTTTCAGCCTGATCGCCGTGTTGGTGGTCTTCCTGGGCCTGTTCTCCATCAACAAAATCTCTTCCATGCGCGAAGCGGTGGTGTACACCGAGCAGGTCACCAACGCCGGCACGCGCTACCTGGGCGAGATCCGCAGCCACATGCTGGGCCTGCGGGTCATCACCATGCGCATGACCCTGGCCCGTGCCCCGGCGCAGTTGGCGCCGACGCTGGCGCGGCTGGAGGAGTTGAAGGGGCTGCTGGACGCCGGGATGAAGGACTTCGGCGCCGTGGCGCCGCCCTCGGCGCAACCTGCTTTCGTGGAAATGCAGCAACTGATCGGCAAGTACCGTGTGCTCATCGACCAGTACAAACTGCTGTCCGACCAGAACCAGGTACCGCAGATGCAGGCCATGCTCAGCGGTGAGATGCAGGACATTTCCAACCGTATCGGCGAGCTCTACGACACGCTGGTGAAATCCAGCCGCGATGTCGCTGCGCGCTACACCGCCGATGCCAGCGCCGAATACCAGCGCGCGCTGTACCTCACCTACTCGATTCTGGGGTTGGTGGTGGTGCTCACGGTTGGCCTGGCCTGGCTGCTGACCCGCAGCATCGTCAGCCCGCTGCGCGAGGCCATCGACGTGGCCCAGGGCATCGCCGGTGGCAACCTGGCCCGGGTGGTGCGCACCGATGGCCGTGACGAAGCGACGCAATTGATGACGGCGCTGGCGGCGATGCAGGACAGCCTCAAGGATGCCCTGCGTCTGATCGCCGACTCGTCCCAGCAACTGGCGGCGGCCAGTGAGCAGATGTCGGCCATCACCCGGCAGACGTCCAGCGACCTCAATCGCCAAAGCGACGAGATCCAGCTGGCGGCCACGGCGGTGACCGAGATGAGCGCCGCGGCGGAGGAGGTCGCGCACAACACCGTCAGCACCTCCGAGGTGTCGCGCCAGTCCGAAGACGCCGCGCGCCTGGGCCGCGAGCGGGTAGGGCAGGTCATCAGTTCGATCGACAAGATGAACGAAAATGTCGGCGAGGCCTGCCGCCAGATCGGCGAGCTGTCCGAACAGTCCCAGGAGGTGGGCAAGGTGCTGGACGTGATCGGGGCCATTGCCGGGCAAACCAACCTGCTGGCGCTCAACGCTGCCATCGAGGCGGCGCGGGCGGGCGAGGCCGGGCGTGGTTTCGCGGTGGTGGCTGACGAAGTGCGGGCGCTGGCGGCGCGTACCCAAAGCTCGACGCTGGAAATCGAAGAAATGGTCAACGCCATCCGCAATGGCACCGCCCGTGTGGTGACCTCGATGCAGAGCAACAGCCAGCAGGTGCGCGAAACCCTGGAAGTGGCCGAGCTGGCCGGGCAGGCCCTGGATGAGATCACCTCGGGCGCAAGCACCATCCATGAGCGCAACCTGGTGGTGGCCAGCGCCACTGAAGAGCAGGTGCAGGTCGCGCGCGAGATCGATCGCAATCTGCTGAACATCCGTGACCTGTCGCTGCAAACCTCCGACGGCGCCAGTCAGATCAGCAGCGCCAGCCAGGAGCTGGCCAGCCTGTCGATTGGCTTGAACGACATGATGAAGCGCTTCCGCTTCTGATAGCCCTTGGGGGTTGTGCTTTGCATATGGAAATCCGTATATTCGGTTATCCATATGTAAAAGGCAGCCCCCATGATCGCGCCCACCGAGGTTTTCAAAAGCCTGTCCGATGAGACCCGCGCCCGCGCCACCTTGCTGATCGCCAGCCTCGGCGAGCTGTGCGTCTGCGAGCTGATGTGCGCCTTGCGCGACAGCCAACCCAAGATCAGCCGCCACCTGGCGCAACTGCGCAGCAGTGGTCTGTTGCTGGATCGTCGCCAGGGCCAGTGGGTGTATTACCGCCTCAACCCGCAACTGCCCGCCTGGGTGCACGAGATGCTGCAGGTTACGCTCAAGGCCAACGCCGCGTGGCTGCAGGACAACACCTCGCGCCTGCAGAACATGAATGACCGCCCCGTGCGCGCCAGCGCTTGCTGCTGAACTTCGAGGTCGCTCCCATGCTGGTTGCTGCTGCTGTCTTCATCTTCACCCTCATTTTGGTCATCTGGCAGCCCAGAGGCCTCGGCGTAGGCTGGAGCGCGGCCCTGGGGGCGATCATCGCCCTGGCGGTCGGCGCGGTATCGCTGCACGACATTCCTGCGGTCTGGGCCATTGTGTGGAACGCCACGGCGACGTTCATCGCGATCATCGTCATCAGCCTGCTGCTGGATGAGGCCGGTTTCTTCGAGTGGGCGGCGCTGCATGTGGCGCGCTGGGCCGGTGGCGATGGGCGCCGGTTGTTCGCCTTCATCGTGCTGCTGGGGGCGGCGGTGTCGGCGTTGTTCGCCAACGATGGTGCGGCGCTGATTCTTACGCCCATCGTCATGTCGATGCTGCTGGCCCTGCGTTTTTCGCCGGCTGCGACCCTGGCCTTCGTCATGGCCGCGGGCTTCATCGCCGACACGGCGAGCTTGCCGCTGGTGGTGTCCAACCTGGTCAACATCGTTTCGGCGGACTACTTCGGGCTGGGCTTTGCCGAATATGCGTCGGTGATGGTGCCGGTGAACCTGGCCAGCGTGGCCGCCACGCTGCTGGTGCTGTTCCTGTTCTTCCGCCGCGACCTGCCGGTGCAGTATTCGCTGGCGGCGCTCAAAGCGCCGAAGGCCGCTATCCATGACCGTGCCACCTTCATCGTCGGTGGCTGGATGCTGCTGGTGCTGTTGGCGGGCCTGTTCGTGCTGGAACCCTTGGGCGTGCCGGTCAGTGCGGTGGCGGCGGTGTGTGCGGCGATTCTGTTCGCGGTGGCTGCCCGTGGTCACCGAATTTCCACCCGCCGTGTGCTGCGCGAGGCGCCCTGGCAGGTGGTGATTTTCTCCCTGGGCATGTACCTGGTGGTGTATGGGCTCAAGAACGCCGGCCTCACCGACTTTCTCAGCATGCTGCTCGAACGGCTGGCCGGGCTGGGGCTGTGGAGTGCGGCCATCGGTACGGGTTTGCTCTCGGCCTTGCTGTCGTCGGTGATGAACAACATGCCCAGCGTGCTGGTCGGCGCGCTGTCGATCCATGCCAGTGGGGTGGAGGGGCTGGTGCGCGAGGCGATGATCTACGCCAACGTCATCGGCTGTGACCTGGGCCCGAAAATCACCCCCATCGGCAGCCTGGCCACGCTGCTGTGGCTGCATGTACTGGAGCGCAAGGGTATGCGCATCACCTGGGGTTACTACTTCAAGGTCGGCATCCTGCTGACGGTGCCGGTGCTGTTGATCACCCTGTCGGCCCTGGCCCTGCGCCTGAGCCTCTGAAGCCTGTTACCACGTAGAGGAGCGACCGATGCCGCCGCTGCCCACACACGCTGGACCGCGTTGGCCTGCTCCAGGAGGACCTATGTCTGAGCAACTCCCCAATCTGGACCTTTCCCTGTTCGAGGCGCCGCCTGCCGAAACCCGCGTCAGCGACCACAAGCCGCGTATCTTGATGCTTTATGGGTCGACCCGCGAACGTTCCTTCAGCCGCCTGCTGGTCGAAGAAGCGGCGCGCCTGCTGGAGCATTTCGGTGCCGAGGTGCGGGTCTTCAACCCTTCTGGCCTGCCCCTGCCAGACGATGCGCCGGTCGAGCATCCCAAGGTGCAGGAGCTGCGTGAGCTGGTGCTGTGGTCGGAGGGGCAGGTGTGGTGCTCGCCAGAGCGTCATGGCGCGATGTCGGCCGTGTTCAAGGCGCAGATCGACTGGATTCCCCTCGCTCTTGGGGCCGTGCGTCCCACCCAGGGCAAGACCTTGGCCGTGATGCAGGTGTGCGGCGGCTCGCAGTCGTTCAATGTGGTCAACCAGCTGCGGGTGCTGGGCCGCTGGATGCGCATGTTCACCATCCCCAACCAGTCATCGGTGCCCAAGGCGTATCTAGAGTTCGACGATGCGGGCCGCATGAAGCCTTCGCCTTATTACGACCGTGTCGTGGACGTGATGGAGGAGTTGGTGAAGTTCACCGTGCTGCTGCGCGACCGTGCGGCGTTTCTGGTCGATCGTTATTCCGAGCGTAAGGAAAGCGCCGAACAGCTTTCTGCGCGCGTGAACCAGCGTTCGATCTGATCGCGCGTTCGGCGCCCCTGGGGGGGTGGAGTGTCCGGTGGCTAGCGCTGATAAGCCCTGCCATAGTGGCGCTCCAGCCGCGCCTGTACGAGTTCGAGCAGGATCGACAGCAGCCAGTAGATCACCGCCGCCGTGGTCAGCATCTCTAGATACCGATAGCTCGACCGCCCATACGACTGCGCCAGGAACATCACCTCCCACACCCCCATCACCGATATCAGCGATGAATCCTTGAGCATCGAGATGAACTGGTTGGCGCTGGGCGGAATGATCACCCGCATGGCCTGGGGCAGGACGATGTGCCAGAAGATCTGCCGTGGGCGCATGCCCAGCGCCAGCGCCGCTTCACGTTGCCCCCGGGCGACGCCGAGGATGCCGGCGCGGAAGATTTCGCTCAGGTAGGCGCCGTAGTTCAGCGACAAGGCGATGATGCCGGCACTGATGGCGCCCGGCACCAAGCCCAGCTGTGGCAGCCCCAGGTAGATCAGCAGAATCTGGATCAACAGCGGTGTGCCGCGGAAGAACGAGGTATAGAAGCTGGCGACACCCACCAGCACTGCGCTGTTCGACAAGCGGGCCAGGGCGGCGGCAAAGCCGAACAGCACCGACACCACCATCGAGCACAGGCACAGGAACAAGGTCAGTGCCGCGCCTTGCAGAAAGCCGTTGGGCCCCAGCCTGAAACCGGCGAGGTTCGGAAACTTCTCCAGGATGATCGAGAATTTCAGGTCGAAGCTGAGGAAAAACGCGACGAACAGGCCGAACAGCGCCAGCCAGGTCAGCAGTAACCGTGTGCGAAAGCCGAACAGGCCGGCGCCCGTGGCCTTCACCACGGGCTTGGGGGAGGGAGGGAAGGTGCTCATTTGCTGATGTCGGCGCCAATCCATTTTTGCGACAGCTTGGCCAGGGTGCCATCAGCCTTCAGTTCGGCAAACACCTGGCGCACCTTGGCATCCCACTCGGGGTCGCCTTTCTCGATGGCCACCGAGTTCGGCTCTTCGTACAGCGGGGCGCCGGCCAGCTTGAAGCGTTTGTCCTGATCCAGGCGCGGCTGCGCTGTCACCAGGTTGGTGAGGATGGCATCCAGACGCACGCCGGCGCCCAGGCCCAAATCCTGGAAGGCAACGTTGTCGGTGTCGTACGGCGCGATCTGCACGAAGTCGAAGGGGTATTCGATCTTCTTGTCTTCGTTGCCTTCGATCACCAGGTTCTTGTTCAGGTAGCTCTCGTAGCTCGATGCACTGGTCAGGCCTACCTTGCGGCCGTCCAGGTCCTTCGCGCCATGGATCCGGTCATCCTTGGCGTTGACCACGATCACCGCCGGCGATGCGTAGTACTCCACCGGGAAGTCGAACACCTCGGCGCGGGCCTTGCTCGGCGTCATCGAGCAGATGCAGATGTCGTAGCGGCCGCTCCAGCGGCCCGCGGCGATCACGTCCCACGAAGGGGTTTCCAGGCGCAGCTTGACGCCCAGTTTGTCTGCCACGGCCTTGGCGACATCCACGTCGAAACCGTCCAGTTGGTTCTGGTCGTTGAGGAAAGAAAACGGCGGGTAGCTCTCCATCAGCACGTTGACCAGTTCCTTGCGCGATTCGACCCGCTCCAGCGTGGCGCCGGCCAAGGCCTGGGAAGCAGTCGCGAGCAGCACGAGGCCCGCACCGAGCAGAGTAGAAAATCGCATGTACATACCTGAAATGTTGGACAAAGGAGATAAAGGGTATTTAATAGTTATAAATGTTCCTCTCATAATGAATTTTATTCATAAGAACCTTCAGAGTAGTTATATGAAACAGCGAGCGATGGTGATTCTGGACGGTGGCATGGGCCGTGAACTGCAGCGCAGTGGCGCGCCGTTTCGCCAGCCGGAGTGGTCGGCGCTGGCGCTGAGCGAGGCGCCCGAAGCGGTGGTGGGCGTGCACGCAGCGTTCATTGCCGCAGGGGCCCAGGTCATCACCAGCAACAGTTATGCGGTGGTGCCGTTCCACATCGGCGAGGAGCGTTTTGCCAAGGAAGGCCGCCAACTGGCCACGATCGCCGGCCAGCTGGCACGTCACGCCGCCGATACAGGGGCGCATCCGGTCAAGGTGGCCGGTTCGCTGCCGCCGCTGTTCGGCTCGTATCGCCCAGACCTG
Source organism: Pseudomonas sp. Rh2 (assembly GCF_040762985.1). Classification (NCBI taxonomy): domain Bacteria; kingdom Pseudomonadati; phylum Pseudomonadota; class Gammaproteobacteria; order Pseudomonadales; family Pseudomonadaceae; genus Pseudomonas; species Pseudomonas sp. Rh2. The sequence continues at coordinate 5,102,021 of NZ_CP142890.1, read as the reverse complement.
TTCCAGCCCGAGCGAGTAGAGGAAGTGCTGTCCCCGCTGCTGCAGGGCCTGGCCCCGCATGTCGACCTGTGGCTGGCGGAAACCCAAAGCTCGGTTGCCGAAGTGCGGGCCATCCATGCCCACCTGCCGGAAGACGGCAAGCCGTTCTGGGTCTCGTTCACCTTGCAGGACGAAGAAGTCGACGACGTCCCGCGCCTGCGTTCCGGCGAGCCGGTGGCCGATGCCATCGAAGCCGTGGTTGGCCTGGGGGCCGACGCGGTGCTGTTCAACTGCAGCCAGCCTGAGGTGATTGGCGCGGCGGTGGATGTCGCGCGCTCGGTGATCGAGCGACACACTGCCGATATCGTCATTGGCGCCTATGCCAATGCCTTCCCGCCGCAGCCGAAGGAAGCCACCGCCAACGACGGCCTCGATGAACTGCGCGAAGACCTTGACCCGCCCGGCTACCTGGCCTGGGCCAATGACTGGCGCAAGCGCGGTGCGAGCATGATCGGTGGCTGCTGTGGCATCGGCCCGGAGCACATCGCCGAGCTGAAACGCCATCTGGCCTGAAGCTGAAAAGGGCGGGCGGCTGCTGTACAGGCAACGTACGCCCGCACTCGGCCATCGGGGCGCGGATCGCTGAGGCCCGGGTGTCCAGGCATCGGTTTGCCTGGAGGCTTTCGTGGATTGCCTGCTGCCTGGCGGGAGGGCGGTGCCACACCGGCAGTGGCCTGAGTTGGCGTCGAGCTGGGCTCACCGCACCAGCCGTGGCACGGCCCTGACGTAGATCAGCTCGCTCACCAGTTCCACCAGGGTCTGCATGATCACGGCAGCCGCTGCCAATGCGCGTATTTCCTCGGGCAGCGCCAATGCCAGAGGCAGCACCACCAGCGAGTTGCGGGTCGATGCGCTGAAGGTCACCGAGCGCGCCTCGGCCACTGGCAAGCGGAACAGCCGCGCAGACACCAAGCCGAGGGCCGGCGCCAGCAGCATGAAGCCGATATACACCGGAATCACCGGCAACAGGCTGTCGAAGTCGCGCATCACCACCGTGATCTGCGAAGCGATCACCACCAGCAGTACCAACGCCATCGCCGGCACCGGCATCCACGCCCAGGCGTCGTTCCATGTCGCCACGGCACGGGAGCGACGGGCGCCGATGCTGGTGAGCACGGCGAGTACCATCGGCAGCACGATCAGTAGTACGAAGGCTTCGATGAACGGGGCGATGGCGATCGTCACCCGTGCGCCAGCACCGAGCATCAACGTCAGGTAAACCGGCAGCAGCACCAGTTGTAACAGCAGCAGGAGGGGGGTGGCGGTCAGGGTCAGGCGCGAATCGCCCTGGCCAATGTGGGTGAACACCACGACGTAGTCGATGCAGGGGGTGAGCAGCACCAGCAGGGCGCCGACAAGAATTGCCGGATGCTCGACCAACCCCCGGGTAGTCGCCCAGACCAGCAGTGGGACGAAAACGAAGTTGGCGAGCAGCAGCGCGGCCATGAAGCGGCGGTTGCCCAGGCCCTGGCGCAGGTCGAGGAAGGGGATTTGCAGGAACATCGCATACATCAATACCGCAATGGCCGGGGTAACCAGCGCTTGCAGAGGGTGAGCGGTGTCGGGGGCCAGCAGGCCGAAGGTGAGGGCGACGGCGACGGTGGCGAAGTAGATCGGAATCTGCTGGGTTTCGAGTTGCTCTCTGGTCAAGGCGAGGTCCTGTGATCGCGGGTACGCAAGGCGTGGCTATTGTGCGGGTCTGGCCGCTGGCAAGCCAGCGCCCGCAGGTGACATGCCGCCTGTTGGCGCCGGCTTGCCGGCGATGAGCACACGCTCAACCAAGGTTCGCCCAATCCACACCACGCGCCTTGATCACCAGGCTCACGGTGCTGTGCTCCGCAGCCTGATGGCACGCCAGGAACCCACCCACTGGATACAGGTTGTGGATCTCCAGGCCATGCCCTTTGGCATTGACCAACTGGATTTCCCGACGCCCTTCTTCCAGCTGCGTGACATCGAACGGCTCGCCCAGCTGCACATCGGTCAAAGTCCACAGCGCCGGGTCCTGGCTGCCAATGGGTTCGACATTGACCAAACCGTCGGAGGTGGTGAACACCCCTTCACCGAAGTGGGGGCCGCTGCGAACGTACAGCCGATAACCGGCGTCGCTATGGCGGAAATACAGCACCAGCGCGACCGGCTGTTCGCCTTTGTCGAAATTGACCAGCCCCAGCTCTTGGCCGTGCTGCCAGTCGGCGTCCGAGCCATTGAGCAGTCCAAGGGTGCGGTTCCCTTGCACGGCATACCCTGGCGTTTGCTGTGGGCTGTCGAGGGCTACCTGCCCTGTGGTCATGCTGCCGAGCGTGTTGATGGGCGACTCGGCCACTTCCAGGGTGGCGGTGAACGAGTGTGCGACGTGATCGGTCATGGGAGGCTCCACTAGGTTGGGGAGGCCTCAGGCTAGGGGGCTTTGCCGGGCTAGCCCACGCGGAACGGGTTCCGTACAGGGCGCAGAAACGAAGAAGCCCGGCACGAGGCCGGGCTTCTTCACATCAGGCAATCGCCAATCAGTTGCCGTAAACCGGCAGCTTCTTGCAGATGGCCTTGACCTTCTCACGCACGGCATCGATGACCGCTTCGTTGTTCAGGTCAGCCAGGATGTCGCAGATCCAGCCGGCCAGCTCGCGGCACTCGGCTTCCTTGAAACCACGGGTGGTGACGGCTGGGGTGCCGAAACGCAGGCCCGAGGTGACGAACGGCGAACGTGGGTCGTTCGGTACCGAGTTCTTGTTGACGGTGATGAAGGCTTTGCCCAGCGCGGCGTCAGCGTCCTTACCGGAGATTTCCTGCTTGATCAGCGAGAGCAGGAACAGGTGGTTCTGGGTGCCGCCGGAAACGACGTCGAAACCACGCTCGATGAACACGCTGGCCATGGCCTGGGCGTTTTTCACCACTTGCTGCTGGTAGGCCTTGAACTCAGGCTGCAGGGCTTCCTTGAAGCAGATGGCCTTGGCCGCGATGACGTGCTCCAGCGGGCCGCCTTGGGCGCCTGGGAAGACGGCGGAGTTCAGCTTCTTCTCGATCTCTTCGTTCTTGCGAGCGAGGATCAGGCCGCCACGCGGACCACGCAGGGTCTTGTGGGTGGTGGTGGTGACCACGTCGGCGAACGGAACCGGGTTCGGGTACACGCCAGCGGCAACCAGGCCGGCAACGTGGGCCATGTCGACGAACAGGTAGGCACCGACCTTGTCGGCGATGGCGCGGAAGCGGGCGAAGTCCAGAACCTGCGAGTAGGCCGAGAAGCCGGCAACGATCATCTTAGGCTTGTGCTCGACGGCCAGGCGCTCGACTTCGTCGTAGTCGATCAGGCCGTTGGCGTCGATGCCGTACTGGATGGCGTTGTACAGCTTGCCCGAAGAGCTCACGGAAGCACCGTGGGTCAGGTGGCCACCGTGCGCCAGGCTCATGCCCAGGATGGTGTCACCGGCCGACAGCAGGGCCAGGTAGACGGCAGCGTTGGCCTGGGAACCGGCGTGCGGCTGGACGTTGGCATAGTCGGCGCCGAACAGCTGCTTGGCACGGTCGATGGCCAGTTGCTCGACCACGTCGACGTATTCGCAGCCACCGTAGTAGCGCTTGCCTGGGTAGCCTTCGGCGTACTTGTTGGTCAGGACCGAGCCCTGGGCTTCCATGACTGCCGGGCTGGTGTAGTTTTCCGAAGCGATCAGCTCGATATGCTCTTCCTGGCGCAGAGCTTCTTGCTGCATGGCTTCGAAGAGCTCGGCGTCGTACTTGGCAATGGTCAAATCACGGCTGAACATGGCGGTCCTCAAGGATCGGGGTGAATTGGGGGGGCATTCTAACCGATTGATTCGCGCCTGGCATATGAAGTGGCATCAAGTCGCGGACCAATGGCCTTCATGTTGGATCCCGCGCCGTGTCTGGGCTGGCTGGGGGCGTGAGTTGACTCGAAAGTCCGTTTCCGCCGCCTCTGTGCTGGCATCGGATCACTGGAACATGAACAGCGTTTCGTTGCTGAATTGCGCCTCGAACTGGTTGGCCGGCATCGGCCGTCCGAACAGGTAGCCCTGCACTTCGTCGCAGCCGTGCTCACGCAGGAACTCCAACTGCTCATGGGTTTCCACGCCTTCGGCGATCACCGCCAGGTTGAGGCTATGGGCCATGGCGATGATCGCCCGGGCGATCTGGGCATCCTGTTCGCCTTCGGGCAGGCCATCGACGAAGGTGCGGTCGATCTTCAGCACGTCGATGGGGAACTGCTTGAGGTAGTTGAGCGACGAGTAGCCAGTGCCGAAGTCGTCGACGGCAATGCTCAGGCCAAGGTTCTTGAGGCTGTCGAGAATCTGCATCGCCTCGTTGACCTCGCGCATCAGGATACTTTCGGTCAGCTCCAACTCCAGGCACGCCGGCGGCAGGCCGGTCTCTTCCAGAATGGTGGCGATGCGCGTGCCCAGCTGGCCGTCGGAGAACTGCCGTGCGGAAATGTTCACCGACACCTTCGGCACACGGACTTTCTCCTTGTGCCAGGCCTTCAGTTGGCGGCTGGCCTCGCGCAGCACCCAGTCACCCACATCCACCACCAGGCCCAGCTCCTCGATCACCGGAATGAAATCGCCCGGCGGCACCAGGCCACGGGTGGGGTGGCGCCAGCGCAGCAGCGCTTCGGCACCGGTCAGGCGCTTGCCGTCGCCGCTGAACTGCGGCTGGTAGTACAGAATGAATTCGTTCTGCTCCAAGGCATGGCGCAGGTCGCTTTCCAGTTCCAGGCGCTCCAGGGCACTGGCGTTCATCTCGGCCTGGTAGAACTGGAAGTTGTTCTTGCCGCGCTCCTTGGCGTGGTACATGGCCGTGTCGGCGTTCTTCATCAGTTGGCTCAGTTCGCTGCCGTCCTGCGGGCTGAGGGCGATACCGATACTGGCGGTGACGAAGAACTCACGGTTTTCCAGCACGAACGGCCGCACCAGGCTCGCGAGGATGTTTTCGGCCACGTGGATGGCGCGGTTGAGCGCCATTTCACGGGTGGCGCGCGGTTGCAGCAACAGGGTGAATTCGTCGCCGCCCATGCGCGCCACGGTGTCGTCGTCATCGACGCACGCCAGCAGGCGCAGGGCCATGTCCTTGAGCATGCGATCGCCCGCGGCGTGGCCGAGGGAGTCGTTGATCGGCTTGAAGCGGTCCAGGTCGAGGAACATCAGCACCACCCAGGCCTTCTGCCGATCGGCCTGCTGCAGCGCGTTGTACAGGCGGTCCTGGAACAACGTGCGGTTGGGCAGGTGCGTCAGGGCATCGTAGTAGGCCAGGCGATGAATGCGTTGCTCGCTGGCCTTGCGCTCGCTGATGTCGGTGAAGAAGCACACGTAGCTGGCCAGGTCGCCTTCGTCGTCGAGCACGGCGGTGATGCCGACCCATGCCGGGTACGGCTCGCCATTGCGACGCTTGAGCCACACTTCGCCTTCCCAACTGCCGCGCTGGTGCAATTGCTTGAGCACGTAGGCAAGGTGGCCTTCCTGCTGCTCATCGACGGTCAGCATGCCGGGCAGTTGGTCGAGTACTTCCTCCACCGCATAGCCGCTGACGCGGCTGAACGCTTCGTTGGCCTGGACGATGTAGCCGGCCGGGTCGGTGATCAGAATGGCCGAAGTCGAGTGCTCGAATACCGTGGCGGCCATGCGCAGGTCTTTTTCCGCGCGGCGCTGCTGGCTGATGTCGCGGCCAACCCCCAGTACCCCCTCGAAGCGCTCGTGCTCGTCCCACACCAGTACCAGGCGCAGTTCGATGGGAATCTTGCGGCCATCGGCACGCAGGCAGTCGAACAGGAACAGCTGGGAGGGCAGTTGGCTGCGCAGCTGCGCCAGCTGTTCGCGGTCGCCCATGGCTTTGCTGACCCGTTCCATCAGGCTATAGATGCCGGTGAGCTGGGCCGGGTTGGCGACGATCGACTGCCAGCTGTTCTCGAAGATCCACTCGGCCCGGTAGCCCAGCACGGCATGCACCGACGGGCTGACGTAGTTGAGCTGCAGCTGGCTGTCGGTGGAGAAGATCACATCGCTGATGCTCTCGGCGAGCATGCGGTAGCGTTGTTCGCTGTCGCGCAGAGACTGGCTGGCCTCGATCTGCACGGTCACGTCCTTGCCCACCCCGATGATACGGGTGACGACGCCATCGGCGTCGCGGGTCAGCACCTGTTCGCGAATCTCATAGCAGCGCCAGTTGCCGTCGCGGTGGCGGAAGCGCAGTTGGCAATGCAGCGACTCGCTGTGGCCGGTCTCGCGTTGATGCTGAAGCAGTGCCTTGTAGTGTTCGGCGTCTTCGGGGTGTAGCAGCAGCTCCCAGAAGCGGTCGCCCATCTGCGCCAGCTCGCTGCGGTCATAGCCCAGGGTCTGGCCGAGGTGGCGGTTGCTGAAGATCATCCGCTTGTTGAAGACGTCCTGCACATACAGTTGGTCGGGTACGGTGCGTACCACGTCCGACCAGAAACTTTCGCGTTCGAGCAGCGACAGCTCTACCTGCTTGCGGCTGGTGATGTCGCTGATGCTGAGGATGACCGCCTGGTAGTTGCGCCGCTGCTGCGGCAGGCGGGCCATCAGCCACAGGTGCAGTTCTCCACCGAGCGGGGCGGGCAGGCGGACTTCGAGTTCCAGCACAGGGCGCTGTTCGATCAGCGCGTCGATCAGTTGCATGCCAACGCTGTCGCGGCCATCGCCGCTGCCGTCGATCAGGCGCTGCCAGGCGCCTTCGTTGCAGTCGACATTGAGCAACTGGCGCGCCACTTGGTTGATTTCGGTGATTTTCAGTTCCAGCAGCAGGGCGCGGCGCAGGTTCGGGTCCAGCGCCAGGCTTTGCTTGAGCGCGGCCAGGTTGCGCAGGTGGTAGCGGTCGAGCTGGCCGGGCAGGCTGGAGAGGTCGAGCACGCACAAGGCCACGCCCGTGCCCTCGAAGATGTCCTGGTAGCGGCGGCGGTCCTCCTGCAGGGCCTGCTGGCGTCGGCGCATGTTGATCAATGCCAGCACCGGCAGCAGCGCGCAGAACAGCACCAGCATGCATTTGCCGATCAGCGCCGGCAGCAGCTTCTGCCGGGCCAGGCCGGCATCGAACAGCCCGCGCAACTGCCATGCGCTGTTGTCGATGAAAGCCAGCATGACGCTTTGCAACGGCTCATTGCTGGTTTGCACCGGGGCATGGCGCTCCAGCATATCGCCGCTGCGGCTGTTTTCCAGCAGCCACAAGGGGTGGCTTACGCCATCGAGGTGAATCGTCAGGGTCCTGTAGTAGGAGGGCGCAAGGCGCAGCAGCCAGTAACCGCGATCCTGCTCGGTCGACTGGCGCAACAGCAGGTAGACGGTACGGTTATCGTCCGAGTTGGAGAAAAAGTAGGCGCGGCCCTTGGCCAGTTCGACCAGCTCGTCAATCCACTGGCGGTCTGGGCTGCCCGCCAGGCTGTCGCCGCGCACGTTACCGGCAGCATCGAGCCAGGCCAGTTCCCGCAGCTCGGGCAGGCGTTCGCGCAGGGTTTGCAGCAGGCTGGGCAGTGCTGCGGGCGTCGGCGTTTTGACATAGGGCTGGACCACATTCACAGCCTCCTGGGCTTTGAGCGCCATGTTCAGGCCCAGGTGGTCCGCCAGGTCGGCACTGGTCGCCAGGCTTTGTTGACGCAGCTCCGCCTGCGTGTGATGGAACTGGGCGAACAGCTGCCACAGCAGCAAACCCAGCAGAACCAGGGCCAGCAGGGCCAGCGCACCTTTGACCGAGCCGCGCACGGACGCAGCCGGAGCGGAGGAGGCAGGTCGCAGCGAGGGCGAGTGTGTGAGATCGGTCAAGCGGTGGTCCTGCAATTGGGCTGGCGATGGCAGGGTTTGATCATGCACGGTGTGTGCCGCAAGGCCGTGGCCGTGCTGGCGTGGCGCACTATACGGCGGGACACCGGAAAGGGGCTAGCATGCCAATCATTATGGCAAAGTGCCAGCGCTGCTGTCCTGTGCCGACGGTCGTCGCCCGCTGGGGGGGTTCGGCAAGCCCCTGCAACCTGTGCGAGAATGCCGGCCGCTTCAATGACAACGCATCGGAGATGTTCGGTTTTGGTTACCCACTATTCCACCAATGGCCTCGATTCCGCCTGCGGGCGCAGCAGTCAGACCCTTGTCAGCACTGCCGTGACCGAGGACGTATCCTGCAAGTCTTGCCAGCGTTCGCTGGACAAATCTGGCGCGGCTAGCGCGCCGAAGAGCAAGAGCCCGTCGCTGGCCGAGCTGCGCAAAACCGCCAAGGCGGTTGCAGAGCCGGCCGTCGAGTCCGTCGCTGCCAAGCCAGCCGCCAAGGTCGTGAGCGCGCCGGTCGGCAAGCCGGCCAAGGCCGCCGAGCAGCCTGCCCGTCGCGGTGGCTTCAGCGTCAAGGCCGCCTGGGCCGCGCGTCTTGCCGAGCAGGGCGACCGTTGCCGCTTGCCGCGGGGCAAGGCCAAGCAGCGTCACGTCTGACACCCTTATCGAGCCGGTAAGGGCCAATGCGCGGGTAAACCTGCTCCCACAGCAATGGGCTGCCCCCAAGCGGGTGCGGTCCGGCAAACGATCGAACCTGTGGGGGCGGGCTCTACCCGCGAAAGGGCCGTCACGGACGCTGGAAGCGGCGCTCGATCCCTGCGACTTCATCCCACCATCCGACCACCCTGCGCAATGCCGCGTCTTGGCGTAGAATGGTCGACTTTGTTCAATGACACCCCCGTAAACACATCCCCCTGGTCACAAGGCCGGGGCGTACGTCGATGTCTTTACCTATCTGATAGAGGGCTTGGTTTTGGCTCAATACGTCTACACCATGCATCGGCTGAGCAAGGTCGTGCCGCCGAAGCGGGAAATTCTCAAGAATATTTCCCTGTCGTTCTTCCCAGGCGCCAAGATCGGCGTACTCGGCCTGAACGGTGCGGGTAAATCGACCCTGCTGCGGATCATGGCGGGCGTCGACAAGGAATTCGACGGCGAAGCCCGTCCGATGCCTGACATCAACGTCGGCTACCTGCCGCAGGAGCCGCAACTGGATCCGACCAAGTCGGTCCGTGAAGTGGTCGAGGAAGCGGTCAGCGTGATCAAGGACGCCCAGGCGCGCCTGGACGAAGTGTACGCGGCCTACGCCGAACCCGACGCCGACTTCGACAAGCTGGCCGCCGAACAGGCCAAGCTGGAGGCTATCCTGCAGGCCGCCGACGGCCACAACCTGGAGCGTCAGCTGGACGTCGCCGCCGACGCCCTGCGTCTGCCGGCCTGGGACGCCCGCATCGAGCACCTGTCCGGTGGTGAGAAGCGCCGCGTGGCGCTGTGCCGCCTGCTGCTGTCGGCCCCCGACATGCTGCTGCTCGACGAACCGACCAACCACCTGGACGCCGACTCGGTGGCCTGGCTGGAGCGCTTCCTGCACGACTTCCCCGGCACCGTGGTGGCGATCACCCACGACCGTTACTTCCTCGACAACGTCGCCGGCTGGATCCTCGAACTGGACCGCGGTGCCGGTATCCCGTACGAAGGCAACTACTCGGGCTGGCTGGAGGCCAAGTCCGAGCGTCTGGCGCAAGAGTCCAAGCAGCAGAGCGCCCACGAGAAGGCCATGAAGGAGGAACTGGAGTGGGTGCGCAAAGGCGCCAAGGCCCGCCAGTCCAAGTCCAAGGCCCGTCTGGCACGCTTCGAAGAAATGCAGTCGCAGGAATTCCAGAAGCGCAGCGAGACCAACGAGATCTACATCCCGGCCGGTCCGCGCCTGGGCGACAAGGTCATCGAGTTCAAGAACGTCACCAAAGGCTATGGCGACCGCGTGCTGATCGACAACCTGTCGTTCTCCATGCCCAAGGGCGCCATCGTTGGCGTGATCGGCGGTAACGGTGCCGGTAAGTCGACCCTGTTCCGCATGTTGATGGGCAAGGAACAGCCAGATTCGGGCAGCATCGAGATCGGCGAAACCGTGCAACTGGCCTGCGTCGACCAGAGCCGTGAAGACTTGGACGGCAACAAGACCGTGTTCCAGCAGGTTTCCGACGGTTCCGACATGATCCGCATCGGCAACTACGAGATCCCGTCGCGCACCTACGTTGGCCGCTTCAACTTCAAGGGTGGCGACCAGCAGAAGTTCGTCAAGGACCTCTCCGGCGGTGAGCGTGGCCGTCTGCACCTGGCGCTGACCCTGAAAGAGGGTGGCAACGTCCTGCTGCTCGACGAACCGTCCAACGACCTCGACGTCGAAACCCTGCGTTCGCTGGAAGAAGCCCTGCTGGACTTCCCAGGCGCCGCCATCGTGATTTCCCACGACCGTTGGTTCCTGGACCGTGTGGCGACCCACATCCTGGCGTACGAAGACGACTCGAACGTGGTGTTCTTCGAAGGTAACTACACCGAGTACGAAGCCGATCGCAAGAAGCGCCTGGGTGACGCAGCTGCCCAGCCGCACCGTGTACGCCACAAGAAACTGGCCCAGTAAGCTGGTCTTTTGATGCACAAGAATGGGGCCCTAGCGGCCCCATTTTTGTGCCTGATTGGGGAGCGATGTTGGCTTCATGCGCGGGCATTCCTGCTACTGGAGATGCGGCGCTAACCTCAGGACTTGCAGGCTCCTTGTGGGGGTGGGGTAGCCGCGGAGCGGCCGCCGCCGAAGGGCTATTTTGTATACAGTTATATAATACGCACCAAAAAATTTCATAAAAACGACATTTCGCCCTGTTCCAGTGCGATTGCTTCTTGGTACATTCCAGAAAAAACCAATAAGCCCAATCCCTCTTGGTGAGATGTCTACCATGATCGAATCCGTCGACAATTTCCTCGCGCGCCTGAAACAGCGCGATCCGGCCCAACCCGAATTCCACCAGGCGGTGGAAGAGGTGCTGCGCAGCCTGTGGCCGTTCCTCGAAGCCAACCCTCGCTACCTGCAGGCCGGGATTCTCGAGCGCATGGTCGAGCCGGAGCGCGCGGTGCTGTTCCGAGTGTCGTGGGTCGATGACCAGGGCAAGGTCCAGGTCAACCGCGGTTACCGCATCCAGATGAGCAGTGCCATTGGCCCTTACAAGGGCGGCCTGCGCTTCCACCCGTCGGTGAACCTCGGCGTGCTGAAGTTCCTGGCCTTCGAACAGGTATTCAAGAACTCCCTCACCTCGCTGCCCATGGGCGGCGGCAAGGGCGGCTCGGACTTCGACCCCAAGGGCAAGAGCGATGCCGAAGTCATGCGCTTCTGCCAGGCCTTCATGAGCGAGCTCTACCGCCACATCGGCGCCGACCTCGACGTGCCGGCCGGTGATATCGGCGTCGGCGCCCGCGAAATCGGCTACATGTTCGGCCAGTACAAGCGCCTGGCCAACCAGTTCACCTCGGTACTCACCGGCAAGGGCATGACCTACGGCGGCAGCCTGATTCGTCCGGAAGCCACCGGCTATGGCTGCGTGTACTTTGCCGAGGAAATGCTCAAGCGCCAGAACCTGCGCATCGACGGCCGTCGCGTGGCGATCTCCGGTTCCGGCAACGTTGCCCAGTATGCGGCGCGCAAGGTCATGGACCTGGGCGGCAAGGTGATCTCGTTGTCCGACTCCGAAGGCACGCTGTACGCCGAAGCGGGCCTGACCGATGCCCAGTGGGAGGCGCTGATGGCGCTCAAGAACGTCAAGCGCGGCCGCATCAGCGAGCTGGCCAGCCAGTTCGGCCTGGAGTTCCGCAAGGGCCAGACACCGTGGAGCCTGCCGTGCGATATCGCCCTGCCATGCGCCACGCAGAACGAACTGGACAGCGAAGACGCTCGCACCTTGCTGCGAAACGGCTGCATCTGCGTAGCCGAAGGCGCCAACATGCCGACCACCCTCGAAGCTGTGGATATCTTCCTGGACGCCGGTATCCTGTACGCGCCGGGCAAGGCGTCCAACGCCGGTGGCGTGGCCGTGTCGGGTCTTGAGATGTCGCAGAATGCGATGCGTCTGCTGTGGACCGCCGGCGAGGTGGACAGCAAGCTGCACAACATCATGCAGTCGATTCACCATGCGTGCGTGCACTACGGTGAAGAGGCCGATGGCAAGGTCAACTATGTCAAAGGCGCGAACATCGCAGGCTTCGTGAAAGTGGCTGACGCGATGCTGGCGCAAGGCGTGGTCTGATCGCAGGCCCGGGGGCCGCAGCGCGGCCCCTACCGTTCGCCTTCGATGTCGACGACCTCGATCAGTTGATCCCCCGCTGGCCGTCGCCACAACACTTCATCCCCAGGCGCTGAACCCAACAATGCCCGTCCCAGCGGCGAGCCCCAGTTGATCAACCCTTGGCTGGCATCCGCCTCGTCCTCCCCGACCAGTTGCACCGAATGCTCCTGGCCCTGCTCATCGGCGAACGTCACTCGGCTCCCGATCTGCACCTTGCTGCGCGAGGTCGCGGCAGGCACCACCTGCGCGCTCTGTACGCGCGCGCTGAAATAACGCAGGTCCCGTTCGGTATCGGCCAGGCGTTGCTGGTCGGCACGCTCGCCTTGAGCCTGTAGTTCGCTGCGCAAGGTATTGAGCGCGGCCACCCGCTGGTGCAGCTGGTTCAGGCCGTTGGCAGTGACGTAGTTGGGCTGCTCGCTCACCAGGCGCTCTACCAGCGGGTCTGCCTGGGCGGCGGCCTGGTCTTCGTTGACGAATGCTCGGCTCATGCTGGGGCCTCCTTATGCAGGGGACCATGGTGACAGGTCAGTGGTTTCGGGGGATGTCCGTTTGCGACCTAGTTGCGCCGATAGGCACGTCCCGCGTCGCGGTCTTTTTCCTGCTGCCATTCACGGTCACGCTCATCCCAATAGCGCTCGCGGTACTGGCGCAGGTCTTCGCTGTCCTGCATGGCGTGGCACTGGCGAAAGCCATCGTCCCAGCCACTTTCATATTGCCGGTTGTGCAGGTAGCGGGGCACGTCCTTGCGAAAATCGCCGACCATCAGCCCGGCAGCCTGGCGACCGCTGCTGCAGCCATCCTGGAAGCCGTCGGCGTAGGCGGGGGGATAACCTTGCTTGACCATTTGCTCATGGGTGGTTTCGCAACCTGTCAGCAGCAAGGCGATGCACAACCCAAACCAGTACCGCGACATATCCACAACACCTCCCAACGATCGTGGAAAGTCTAGGTGGCGTTTTGTCGGGGAGTCGTCAAAACAGTGTCAAAGAGTCGGTTGGGTCACGTTGGTCGCGGGTAAAGTCGCGCCTGCAGGGCCAGCCGATGCCTGCAGGCGCGCTGAGAGGACTCAATAGTGATACCACTTCAACTCCAGCATCACCTCATTCTGCGCCGTGGCCAGGTGGCTGAATGCCCGCGAGGCGCTCAGGCGCAACCCGAGGTTCTGGCTGATCTCCCATTGCTGGTTCAGGCTCACGCTGCGCCGCACTTCGCCATGGGTGAAGTAATCGCCCTTGGCCTCCAGCGTCATGTTGCCCAGCCCATTGCGCCACAACAGCCCGCCATTGAAGCCCGCTGCCGGGGCGATGAACGGGGCGAAGTCGTTATGGTGCTCGACCCGTACCGTGCCCAGGGCAAAGCCCAGCAAGCCGTCGGACAACTGCCAGGTGCCACCGGCGCCGCCGTTCACGTGGCTGACCAGCACTTCGTCGTCATGCTTGCCCGGCACCCGTTCCAGACCACCGGCAACCTGCCATGACCACGGCTTGAGCAGCGCGTTGCGAGGCGTCAGCGAGCGAATGGTGGCCAGGTCCAGGCGCTGCACCTGCCAGTCGTTGCCTTCGTACTGGCGCAGCTTGAGCTGGAGGATTTCGATCTGTGCGCCCAGCGGGAAGCCGTAGGCGTTGTCGTTGAGGTCGTGGTAGGCCATGCGCAGGCCGTACTCGGCAAAGGCCCGGTCCTCGCGGGTGCCGACGCCCAGTTGCCAGGTACGCGAGTCGTGGCCATCCTCCGGCAGGCCGGGTCGCTCTATTTCAAGCGCCGGCGGCGGGTTGCGGTTGATCGCCCGCAGCAGTTCGAAACTGCGCTTGGCCTGCGCGGGGTCGCGTTGCTGGCCGTTGGCGCGGTAACGCTCCAGGCGGTACGCGGCATCCTGCACCAGGGCTTGGCGCTCGCGGGGCAGGGCGGTGAACCCAGGGCTTTGCAGCTGTGCCGTGTCGGCGCTGACGGCCAGCACCTGGCGCTTTTCGTCGTGATCCAGGGGCTCGGCCCGGGCCAGCAGTTCTCGCTCGCGCGAGGGGCGGTAGTTGATGCTGCTGACCAAACCAGACTGCTTGACGGCCTTGACCGTGTCGGTGGGGATGGCGGTCAGGGGGAACTGCGAGGTCAGGTCCAGGCCTGGGCGGGCCACTTGCAGCAGTTCGAGCAGGCGGTAGGAGCAGTTTTCATCGAAGAAGAAGTAATCGAACTGGATCTGCTTGAGTTCCCACACGTGCTCGACCATGCGCCCGGTTTCTTCGGGCGTGAGGTCCAGCTGGTATTCCCACAGGTCGCGGTTTTCCAGGCTGCGGTATTCGGACAGTTTCTCCTGGTAAGGCATCAGCGCGAACAGGCCTGGGTAACCGCCCATCAGGCCTTTCCAGGCATACAGGATGCTGTTGTCGCTGCCTTCGATGTAGGCGCCGAAATTGATCGCATAGCTCAGCAGCGTGGTGTCGTCGCTGCGGGTGTGGGACTGGTCGATGCGCAGCAGGGTATGGCCGAACATCGACGATGGGCTGTTCAGGTAGGCCGCCGGGAAGATCAACGCTGCGCTGTGCGGGTCGATCGACTGGTACCAGGTCTTGAACGCCTGGCAGTCCGGTTGCGGCAGGTCTTGCAGGTCGAGTTGCTCGCGCAGCCAGCGGGTGCGGGCGGGGAATACGCACTGGGCGTGCTTGTCGCCTTGGCTGGCCGGGGCATACAGCGCTTCGACGGTGGCCTTGAGCTCCTGGTCGGGGTGGTGCGCGCCGTCCTCGGCGAGGAAGAACGCGTCATCGTCGACATAGCTGCGCCAGCCGCCGAGCTTGGCGGTTTCGTAATGGCCCAGGGCAATCCAGTAAGGGGTATTGGCCAGTTGCTGGATACGGCCTTGTTCCAGCGCAGGCATGGCATGAACAGGGGCGCAGGCAACCAGCGCCAGGTAAGCGAGGCGTTTGAGCATGTCGGGCAACTACTTCTCAACGATGCCGAAAGAAAAGGCGAAACCCGCCCCGAGAAGGGGCGGGAGCAGCTGCGCTTAGGCCTCGGTGGCGTACTTGGCCAGGCGTGGGTCGTTCTTCAGAACGGCCAGGGTGTTGTTGTGGACAGTCTCGGCAGTGACGTCGGCGCTGCTGAAGATCTGGTCGAAGTGCTGGTGGGTGACCGATGCAAAGTAGCCGCGGTCTTCCGGAGCCACGCCGAGTACCACGGCATAGGTGGTCAGGGCTTCGCCCTGGCCCTTGGCCATGTCTTCGGACAGCTCGTTCATCATGCCATTCATGGCGAACCACGACTTGCCGCCATAGGTCAGTGCCGCCTTGGTCGAGCAGCCGTTGGTACCGGAAGTCATACCGAAGGTGGCGTTGCCGGAGGTGCCGTTGGTGGTAGAGGCCAGGAAGTGCGCCGGAGTGCCGCGTTGGCCTTCGAACAGCAGGTTACCCCAGCCGCAGTTCGGGCCACCTGGCGCTTCGGCCATGGCGTTGATGGAGACCACGGTGAACAGAGTACCCAGAAGAATCCGTTTCATAGCATTTGTTCTCTTCGTCTAAACCAAGGGTCAGGGTTATCTGGCAACTCGGTTGCCAGGTCGGGAAAGCTTTTCACCCACCCGCGCAGCTTGGAGTTTAGGCACGATCTAAAGGTTGCGTCGCTGATTGCGAAAAATTTGCTTGCCTTCGGTGGGCGATGCGGCTGCGACATAAAGTCCCGCCGAGCCTTGCAAGGCGCGCGCGGGCAGCGCCAGAATGCTGCTATCCGCCCGCCGAAGTAAGGAAACACAATGCCCGATCCTGTCGCTGCGCGCCTGCGTCTCGCGCCCGAAGCCCTGACCCGGCGTTTTTCCCCCGAGCAGTTTGCATTCACCAACACCGACGATCTGGAGCCGTTTCGCGGAGTACTGGGCCAGGAGCGCGCTGTAGAGGCCCTGCAATTTGGCGTGGCGATGCCGCGCCCTGGTTACAACGTGTATGTGATGGGCGAGCCGGGCACTGGCCGCTTCTCGTTCGTCAAACGCTACCTCAAGGCCGAGGGCAAGCGTCAGCAGACCCCGTCCGACTGGGTCTACGTCAACCACTTCGACGACACCCGCGAGCCGCGTGCGCTGGAGCTGCCGTCGGGCAGCGCCGCCGAGTTCATCGCCGACATGGGGGGGCTGATCGACAACCTGCTGTCCACCTTCCCGGCGGTGTTCGAGCACCCGTCCTACCAGCAGAAGAAAGGCGCCATCGACCGCGCCTTCAACCAGCGCTATGACCGCGCCCTGGACGTGATCGAACGTGCCTCGCTCGAGAAGGACGTGGCCCTGTACCGCGACGCCAGCAACGTCGCCTTCACCCCCATGGCCGACGGCAAGGCACTGGATGAAGCCGAATTCGCCCAGTTGCCAGAAGAGGTTCGCGAGCAGTTCCACGAAGACATCGCCCTGCTGGAAGAGCGCTTGAACGAAGAACTCGCCAGCTTGCCGCAATGGAAGCGTGAGTCGAACAACCAGCTGCGCCAGCTCAACGAAGAAACCATCACCCTGGCCTTGCAGCCGCTGCTGGCGCCGTTGTCGCAGAAGTACGCCGAGAATGCGGCCGTGTGCGCCTACCTGCAGTCCATGCAGCTGAACCTGCTGCGAACGGTGGTCGAGCAACTGGTCGACGACAGCAAGTCCGATGCCGCCGCGCGTAAGCTGCTGGAAGAGCAATACGCCCCCAGCCTGGTGGTCGGCCACCATGCCGATGGCGGCGCGCCGGTAGTGTTCGAGCCGCACCCGACCTACGACAATTTGTTCGGCCGTATCGAATACAGCACCGACCAGGGGGCCCTGTACACCTCGTACCGCCAGCTGCGCCCCGGTGCGCTGCACCGCGCCAACGGCGGCTTCCTGATTCTGGAAGCCGAGAAAATGCTGGGTGAGCCGTTCGTGTGGGACGCGCTCAAGCGCGCCCTGCAATCGCGCAAGCTGAAGATGGAGTCGCCCCTGGGCGAACTGGGCCGCGTGGCCACCGTCAGCCTTACGCCGCAGGTGATCCCGCTGAATGTCAAGCTGGTGATCATCGGTTCGCGTCAGCTGTACTACGCGTTGCAGGACCACGACCCGGACTTCCAGGAGATGTTCCGGGTGCTGGTGGACTTCGACGAAGACATGCCCATGGTCGACGAGAACCTGGAGCAGTTCGCCCAGTTGCTGCGTACCCGTACCAACGAAGAGGGCATGGCGCCGCTGACCAGCGATGCGGTGGCACGCCTGGCCACCTACAGCGCCCGCCTGGCGGAAAACCAGTCGCGGCTGTCGGCGCGTATCGGCGATCTCTTCCAGTTGGTCAGCGAGGCCGATTTCATTCGCCAGCTGGCCAGCGACACCATGACCGACGCGGGGCACATCGAACGTGCGCTCAAGGCCAAGGCCACCCGTACCGGTCGGGTTTCGCAGCGGGTGCTGGACGACATGCTCGCCGGCATCATCTTGATCGACACCGAGGGCGCGGCCATCGGCAAGTGCAACGGGCTGACGGTGCTGGAGGTCGGTGACTCGGCGTTCGGTATGCCAGCGCGGATCTCGGCCACGGTGTACCCCGGTGGCAGCGGCATCGTCGATATCGAGCGCGAGGTCAACCTGGGCCAGCCGATTCACTCCAAGGGGGTGATGATCCTCACCGGTTACCTCGGCAGCCGCTACGCCCAGGAGTTCCCGCTGGCGATCTCGGCAAGCATCGCCCTGGAGCAGTCCTACGGCTATGTCGACGGCGACAGTGCTTCGCTGGGCGAGGTGTGCACGCTGATCTCGGCCTTGTCGCGCACGCCGCTCAAGCAGTGCTTCGCCATCACCGGGTCGATCAACCAGTTCGGTGAAGTGCAGGCTGTGGGTGGGGTCAACGAGAAGATCGAAGGCTTCTTCCGCCTGTGCGATGCCCGAGGCCTGACGGGCGACCAAGGCGTGATCATCCCGCGGGCCAACGTCGCCACGCTGATGCTCGACGAGCGGGTGTTGCAGGCGGTCGAGGCCGGGCAGTTCCACGTCTACGCGGTGAGCCAGGCCGACGAGGCGTTGAGCTTGCTGGTGGGTGAGGAGGCCGGCGTACTGGACGACAAGGGCCAGTTCACCGAAGGCAGCGTCAATGCCCGGGTGGTGGAGCGCCTGCGGGAAATCGCCGAGATGATCAGCGAAGAAGACATCAAAGAGGCAGAAAAAGAACGTCTGGAGGACATGATTGCCCAAGCCAAGCCGGCTTGAGTCAAGAAAACGGCGCTGAAGGCGATGTGCTACCGTTCAGCGCCGGTTTTCCATCTTTTTCCGTCGCTATTCTATGCTGGAACGTAGGACGGTATCAGGGTTCAGGATGGAAACAGCCTGTGATTCCAGGCTGAACAGGGCTCATTGGAGGGGACGCGGCCATGCGCAACCTCAGCCTTACTCGCCAGTGCCTGGGCCTGGTGACCCGCATTGAATGCAGCATTCGCCCACTGGCCGGTGACAACGGCATGTGGACCCTGCTGTTCGCTGCCGGCATGGCCGGTGAACAACCGTCGGCCATCAAGGCGCAGGGACCGTTCCATGGGCCCGCGGTGGCCGAGTCGGTGCTCCATGCCATCGTCGACAGCCTGACCTTGCACGGGTATCAGGTGGCGCACGATCCACAGATCTGGGCGCTGCACCTGCAGGCGCAGTTGCGACGGATCAACGGCGAGCGTTGTCGCAACCTTGGGGATTACCAGTTCCATCCTGAAACCTGAGCAGCCGCCGCTGCTCGTTTCGGAAGGCGCTGGCGATTGGCTCGCGCAACTGCCCAAGGCTTTTGCTGTCACAGGTGGCTGGCTATACTCGCCCTCGCTTTTTTAGTCACCTGACGAGTCCCAATCCCTCCATGGAACGTATTCTCGAAAACGCGATGTATGCCTCTCGCTGGCTGCTCGCTCCTATCTATTTCGGCCTGTCCCTGGGCTTGCTCGCCCTGGCGTTGAAGTTCTTCCAGGAAATCATCCACGTCCTGCCCAACGTGTTCTCGTTGGCCGAGGCGGACCTGATCCTGGTCATCCTGTCGCTGATCGACATGTCGCTGGTTGGCGGCCTGCTGGTGATGGTGATGATCTCGGGCTACGAGAACTTCGTCTCGCAGCTGGACATCGACGAAAGCAAGGAGAAGCTCAACTGGCTGGGCAAGATGGATTCTTCGTCGCTGAAGATGAAAGTGGCGGCGTCCATCGTGGCGATCTCCTCCATCCACCTGCTGCGGGTGTTCATGGATGCGCAGAACATCTCCACCGACTACCTGATGTGGTACGTGATCATCCACATGACTTTCGTCATCTCGGCGTTCGTCATGGGTTACCTGGACAAAGTCACCAAGCATTGACGGCTGGCGCTGTGGGAGCCGCCCTTGCTCCCACGGCAAATGCACACTAACGGACGAGCGGCGGCGGTAATGCCTTGTGTATTGCCCTTTTCCGTACAAAAAATGAGCAGTCATGCGTGGTTCCCATTGCGAGGTGCTCTCATGAACCTGCATCAGCTCAATTCCGAGGCCAGGGCCGGCCATGTCGATGAAGTCAACCTGATCGCCATCGAAGGTGGCGATTACCTGCTCGAGGCTCGGGTCAAGGGGCATGCCCATCCTTTGTCCGACACGCGGGGAGAACGCTTGCGGGTGCATTCGGTGGAGGATGCGCGCAAGTTGCTGCAAACCATTCCGATGGTCTCCATGAACCTGGTGCACTGGTCCGTCCAGGATGAAATGGTCGGCATGGGCACCCATCCTGAAGAAGACCTCAAGGTTCCGATTTCCCAGCGTTCGGCCTGGTAGCTGCTCGCAGCGTCCCAGTGTGCTAGGCTGCTCGCCCTTTTCATCAAGGGCGCGGCCTCACTGCGCCCTGCAGTGGAGCACGACAATGTCCGAACTCAACCTGACCACCGACGAATCTCGCGTCAGCTACGGCATCGGCCGTCAGCTGGGCGGCCAGCTGCGTGACAACCCGCCACCCGGCGTCAGCCTGGAAGCGATCCTGGCTGGCCTGACCGACGCCTTCAACGGTGCTGAAAGCCGCGTCAGCGAAGCCGACCTGTCGGCCAGCTTCAAAGTCATCCGCGAAGTGATGCAAGCCGAAGCGGCCGCCAAGGCTGAAGCCGCCGCTGCCGAAGGCAAGGCATTCCTGGCCGAGAACGCCAAGCGTGAAGGCATCACCACCCTGGCTTCGGGCCTGCAGTTCGAAGTGTTGACCGCAGGTGAAGGCGCCAAGCCGACCCGCGAAGACAACGTGCGTACCCACTACCACGGCACCTTGATCGACGGCACCGTGTTCGACAGCTCGTACGAGCGTGGTCAGCCGGCTGAATTCCCGGTGGGCGGTGTGATCGCGGGTTGGACCGAAGCCCTGCAGCTGATGAACGCTGGCAGCAAATGGCGTCTGTACGTGCCGAGCGAACTGGCTTACGGCGCTCAAGGCGTGGGCAGCATCCCGCCGCACAGCGTACTGGTGTTCGACGTCGAGCTGCTCGACGTTCTGTAAGACCTGCTGATGCCATTCGCGGGTAAACCCGCTCCTACAGGGCCTGTGGGAGCGGGTTTACCCGCGAATACTCAAAGACCTGCGAGCTTCACATCCAGTCTGTCCCACCGGGGCGCAACGCCCGCGCATAGCAGAACAGAAACACATTTCGCACCAGCTCCTTGAGCACCATCGGCTCGCTCGAATTCAACCCGCTCATGTCCAGGTCGCCCTGGTCACGCAGTTCATCGAGCGCTTCTGCTTCAAGCAACGCGCACACTTCGCCGGTTTCGCGATGAAGTATGCGCAGGTAGGGGTGAGGGCGGTCCAGCCAGGCGTCGATCAGATAAGTCATGGCTATTCTCCTTGGATAGCGGTTCCAGTGAGAATAATTCTTATTATCTAAATAGCAAGCGCCAATTGCCGGACAGGCGCGTCATCAGACCTTACGCACGAACTCGGACTTCAGCTTCATCGCGCCGATGCCGTCGATCTTGCAGTCGATATCGTGGTCGCCGTCGCACAGGCGGATGTTCTTGACCTTGGTGCCAACCTTGACGACCAGGGAGGAGCCTTTGACCTTGAGGTCCTTGATCACGGTAACGGTGTCGCCGTCCTGCAGGACATTACCGACAGAATCCTTTTTCACCACGTCATCGCTGGCGGCCTCGGCTTCGCCGCTGGCCGACCACTCGTGGGCGCACTCAGGGCAGATCAGCTGGGTGCCATCCTCGTAGGTGTATTCGGAGTTGCATTTGGGGCAGGGTGGCAGAGTGCTCACTTCGGTTCCTTAAACAGACGGACGGTTAAAGGCCCATATTGTATAAGGTTTTGTGCGGCAAGTGTTTCTGTCCGTACAAATGCCTTCGCGGGTAACCCCGCTCCCGATACAGCATCGGAGCCGGGTTACCCGCGAAGGAGGGCGAAGCGGTGTTCAGTGCGTGCGTGCGACGGCGAATTCGCTCAGCTCGACCAGGGCATCCCGGTATTGGCTGGCAGGCAGCACTTCCAGGCAGGCAATGGCACGCTTGACGTAGTCACGGGCCAGCTCGGCAGTGTACTTGAGGGCGCCCGATGCACTGACCGCTTCACGGATCTGCTCCAGATCATCGAGGCCACCCTTCTGGATCGCCTTGCGCACCAGGGCCGCCTGCTCGGGCGTACCTTCGCGCATGGTGTAGATCAGCGGCAGGGTCGGCTTGCCTTCGGCCAGGTCGTCGCCGACGTTCTTGCCCAGGGCTTGCGCATCGCCTTCGTAGTCGAGCAGGTCGTCGACCAGTTGGAAAGCTACGCCCAGGTGGTCGCCGAAGGTGCGCAGTGCTTCGCGCTGCTCCTCGGTGGCGCCCGCCAGCGCCGCTGCGCTGTGGGTCGAGGCTTCGAACAGCATCGCGGTCTTGCCGCGGATGACGTCCATGTAGATTTCCTCGGTGGTGCTGGCATCACGGACGCGCGACAGCTGCAGCACCTCACCCTCGGCGATGACGCGGGTGGCCTGGGACAGGATCTTCATGACCGGCATCGAGCCCAGCTCGACCATCATTTCGAACGAGCGCGAATAAAGGAAGTCGCCCACCAGCACGCTCGGTGCGTTGCCCCACAGGGCGTTGGCGGTGGAGCGGCCACGGCGCATGCCGGACATGTCGACCACATCGTCATGCAGCAAGGTGGCGGTGTGCAGGAACTCGATGGTGGCGGCCAGCAGGCGCAGGTCGTTGCCTTCACGGCCCAGCGCCTTGCCGCACAGCAGCACCAGCAGGGGGCGCAGGCGCTTGCCGCCAGCGGACGTGATATAGTCGCCGATCTTCGATACCAGCGGCACGCGCGAGGTCAGCTGCTTCTTGATGATCTCGTCGACGGCGCTGAAATCGTCAGCCACCGCGCGGTAGAAGGATTGGGGTTGCATCGGCTGCTCCATTGAGGTTGCGCGGCATGCTAGGTCGCGGGTCCCGGTGTGTCAAGGCGCGGTACCTGCGGGCCTGGGGCGGCACTTGCAAGCAAAACCTGGGTTGCGTACAATCGCGCACCCTAACTTCCTGGGCAGCACCTGCCTTACGCAATTGCACAGGGCCGTTCCAGCCCCATGCAGCCATGCCAGCCAATACTCATCATATAAAGCGCTGGGTGAGCAGGATTATCGGAGAAATACCCATGTCTTACGCAGTAATCGTTACCGGCGGCAAGCAGTACAAAGTCGCTGAAGGTGAATTCCTCAAGATCGAAAAACTGGAAGTCGCTACTGGCGAATCCGTGACCTTCGATCGCGTTCTGCTGGTTGCCAATGGCGACGACGTCACCATCGGCGCTCCAGTCGTCGCTGGTGCTAAAGTTGTAGCCGAAGTCGTTTCGCAAGGCCGTCACGACAAGGTCCGCATCATCAAGTTCCGTCGTCGTAAGCACCACATGAAGCGTATGGGCCACCGCCAGTGGTTCACCGAAATCAAAATCACCGGTATCCAGGCTTAATCCCCTCGATCCCCTGAATTTATTGGAGAATTGAACCATGGCACACAAAAAGGCTGGTGGTAGTACTCGTAACGGTCGCGACTCAGAATCGAAACGCCTTGGCGTGAAGATGTATGGCGGCCAGGTCATCAAGGCCGGCAACATCATCGTCCGCCAGCGCGGCACCCAGTTCCACGCCGGCTACGGCGTTGGCATGGGCAAGGATCACACTCTGTTCGCCAAGATCGAAGGCGTGATCAAGTTCGAGAAGAAAGGCGAGTTCAACCGCCGTTACGTGAGCATCGTCGCAGCCTAATCGCGACGTCGCTCCAGAAGCCCCGTCATGCGACGGGGCTTTTTCGTTTGTGGTGAGCCTCTTGCAAAGCTGTTTGTATGGGCTGCCGGCGTTGGTTTCTACGGTCGTACGGGGCCGCCGCGCTCATTTTTGCAAGAGCCTCAGGTTTTTTAGTATTCAGCTCGTCGTCCGACGAGAGGCGGTTTTGAATGAAGTTTGTTGACGAAGTATCCATTCGGGTCAAGGCCGGTGACGGCGGTAACGGTTGCATGAGCTTCCGCCGCGAGAAATTCATCGAGAACGGCGGCCCCAACGGCGGCGACGGTGGCGATGGCGGTTCGGTCTACATGGTGGCTGACGAAAACCTCAACACCCTGGTCGACTACCGTTATACCCGTCACCACGAAGCCCAGCGCGGCTCCAACGGTGGCAGCACCGACTGCACCGGCAAGAAGGGCGATGACCTGATCCTGCGGGTGCCGGTCGGCACCACCGTGATCGACGCCTCGACCCAGGAAGTGATCGGTGACCTGATCGCTCCGGGCCAGAAGTTGATGGTCGCCCAGGGCGGCTGGCATGGCCTGGGCAATACCCGTTTCAAGTCCAGCACCAACCGTGCGCCACGCCAGACCACGCCGGGCAAGCCGGGCGAGCAACGTGACCTGAAGATGGAGCTCAAAGTGCTGGCCGACGTTGGCCTGCTCGGTTTGCCAAACGCTGGCAAGAGCACCTTCATTCGCTCGGTTTCGGCCGCCAAGCCGAAAGTCGCCGACTACCCGTTCACCACCCTGGTGCCGAACCTGGGCGTGGTCAGCGTCGACCGTTGGAAGAGCTTCGTCATCGCCGACATCCCCGGTCTGATCGAAGGTGCCTCCGACGGTGCTGGCCTGGGTATCCGCTTCCTCAAGCACCTGGCCCGTACCCGCGTGCTGCTGCACCTGGTCGACCTGGCACCGCTGGACAACAGCGACCCTGCCGATGCTGCCGAAGTCATCATCAACGAGCTGGCGCAATTCAGCCCGTCGCTGATCGAGCGCGAGCGTTGGCTAGTGCTGAACAAGTGCGACATGCTGATGGACGACGAGCGCGACGAGCGGGCCAAGGCCGTGATCGAGCGCCTGCAATGGGAGGGGCCGGTCTACATGATCTCGGCCATCGCCAAGCAGGGTACCGAGCAGCTCAGCCACGACCTGATGCGCTACCTCGAAGAGCGCGCCGATCGCCTGGCGAACGACCCGGCCTACGCCGAAGAGTTGGCCGACCTCGATCAGCGTATCGAAGACGAAGCCCGTGCTCAGCTGCAGGCCCTGGACGACGCCCGTACCCTGCGTCGCACCGGCGTCAAGAGCGTGCACGACATCGGCGACGATGACGATTGGGATGATGATTTCGAGGACGACGAAGACGGTCCGGAAATCATTTACGTGCGCGACTGACCGGTTGCAGTACACTAAACGCCGCTTTTTCAAGCGGCGTTTTGGTATCTACGGTATCTACAGATTCGACATAGGTTGGAAGAGAAGATGCGAAGCAAGGTGACAGGCGCCAAGCGCTGGGTCGTGAAGATCGGCAGTGCGCTGCTGACGGCCGATGGCAAGGGCCTCGACCGCGGCGCCATGGCTGTCTGGGTCGAGCAGATGGTGGCGCTGCGCGAAGCGGGCGTGGAGTTGGTATTGGTCTCCTCCGGGGCCGTGGCTGCCGGCATGAGCCAGCTTGGCTGGACCTCGCGACCGAGCGCGATGAACGAGCTGCAGGCCGCGGCCTCCATCGGCCAGATGCGCCTGGTACAAGCCTGGGAGTCGAGCTTCGGCGAGCACGGCAAGCACACCGCGCAGATTCTCCTGACCCATGACGACCTGTCCGACCGCAAGCGTTACCTGAACGCCCGTAGCACCTTGCGCACCCTGGTCGACCTGGGCGTGGTACCGGTGATCAACGAAAACGACACGGTGGTCACCGACGAGATCCGTTTTGGCGACAACGACACCCTGGCGGCGTTGGTGGCCAACCTGGTGGAGGCCGACTTGCTGGTGATCCTCACCGACCGCGACGGCATGTTCGACGCCGACCCCCGCAACAACCCCGAGGCGCAACTGATTTACGAGGCCCGCGCCGATGACCCGTCGCTCGATGCCGTGGCCGGGGGTACCGGTGGTGCCCTGGGCCGTGGGGGCATGCAGACCAAGCTGCGCGCCGCGCGCCTGGCGGCCCGTTCTGGCGCGCACACCATCATCATCGGTGGGCGCATCGAGCGCGTGCTCGACCGTCTGAAGGCCGGTGAACGCCTGGGCACGCTGCTGTCACCTGAGCGCGGCATGCTCGCCGCGCGCAAGCAGTGGCTGGCCGGCCACCTGCAGACGCGCGGCACGCTGGTACTCGACGCAGGCGCCGTGCAGGCGCTGCGCGAGGCCAACAAGAGCCTGCTGCCGGTGGGCGTGAAGACCGTGCAGGGCAGCTTCCGCCGTGGCGAGATGGTGGTCTGTGTCGGCCCGGATGGTGTTGAAGTCGCCCGTGGCTTGGCCAACTACAGTGCACTGGAGGCCCAGAAGATCATTGGCCAGCCGTCCGACGCCATCGAAGCCGTGCTTGGCTATATTGCCGAGCCCGAACTGGTGCACCGCGACAACCTGGTGCTGGTATGAGATTGCTCAAGCGGTTTGTGGCCGTGGCGGCGCTGGCGCTGCCCGTGCTCGCCGGCGCCGAGGAAATCGGCCAGGTGTCCACTGTGTTCAAGTTCCTTGGGCCGAACGATCGTATCGTGGTCGAGGCGTTCGACGATCCTAAGGTCGAGGGGGTGACCTGTTACCTCTCGCGTGCCAAGACAGGCGGTGTGAAAGGTGGTTTGGGGCTGGCCGAGGATCGGGCGGAAGCTTCGATTGCCTGCCGCCAGGTTGGGCCGATCAACTTCAAAGGGGAGTTGAAGGATGGCGAGGAGGTGTTCAAGGAGCGCACTTCGCTCGTGTTCAAGACCATGCAGGTGGTGCGCTTCCTGGACAAGAAGCGCAATACGCTGGTGTATCTGGTGTACAGCGACCGCATGATCGAAGGCAGCCCGCAGAATGCGGTGACGGCGATCCCGATCCTGCCTTGGGCGCATTGATGTAGTTGGGAGGCCTTTGGCCTCCATCGCGGGTAAACCCGCTCCTGCACGCACTCCACTGCCGTTGGGGCGTGTGCAAAACACGCGTAGGGGCCGCAAAGCGGCCCCGTCACACCGAATCAGGCCAACTCTTCGGCCTGATCCTCACGCACGATCGCCTTTTCCACATCCAGACGGCTGATGAACTTCCAGTCCGCCTCGTCGATGTAGATGCCATTCGGGCCGCTGCCACCTTCCAGGTCGATCGCAACTCGCGCCGATACCTGCGGCTTCACGCTCGCCAGAATCGGCACGAAGCCCAGCTGCAGGCTGGTCTCCAGCAGCGCGGCCTGGTTGCGTTCGTCGATGTCCGCTGCCTCGTCGAGGTAGTAGGGCAGGCGAATGCGGCCGGCCAGGTCACGGTCCATCAGGTGCAGCAACAGGTACATGTTGGTCAGCGCCTTGATGGTCATGGTGGTGCCGTTGGAGGCGGCGCCGTCGATGTCGGCATGGATCACTGGCTGGCTGTTGACCTTGGTGATCTCGAAGGCCAGCTCGAACAGGTCTTTCAGGCCCAGCTGGTTGTGGTTGGCCGCCACCAACCGTGCCAGGTACTCCTTGGCCTCTTCGTTCTTGTGATCCTGCTCGGCGCTTTGGGTCAGGTCGAACACCGACAGAGTCTCGCCCTCCTCGTACTGGCCGGCGCTGTGGATGATCTGGTCGATGTGCTTGAGCGCTTCCTTGTTCGGCGCCAGCACCACGCGGAAGCTCTCCAGGTTGGAGACCTGGCGGCGGTTGATCTCGCGGTTGAACAAAGCCAGCTGGTGCTCGAGGCTGTCATAGTCGCTGCGAATGTTGCGCAGGGTCCGGGCAATGTCGGTGACTGCGGCGCGGCGTGCCTTGGCCAGGGTCAGGGCTTCGTCGGTGCGGTGCGCGTAAGCGTTCACCAGCAGTTGCAGGCGGCGCTCCATGTCGTCTTCGCTGTCGAACTTGGCCACGCCCTTGAGGCGAACCTGGGCGTACAGCGCCTCGATCTGGTTGTCGACGCGCTGCAGGCTCTGCCAGCTGTCCTGGTAGTCGTTGAGCAACGGCAGCAGGTTGTCCATGGAGTCGTCGACCGCTTCCATGAACGGCGTGCCGTAGGGCAGGTCGGCGGGCAGCAGTTGGCGGCGGCGCAGGGCGTCTTCCAGGGTGCGCTGCTTGGCTTCGAGGTCGGCGATCTGGCGGCCGACCAGTTGCAGCTTGGCCGACAGCTGCTGGACGCGTTCGGTGAAGGCGTCGCTGGAGCGCTTGAGTTCGTCCTGGGCGGCTTCCAGTTGCGCCAACTGCTCCATCTTCTCGGGCTCTTCGGCGCTCAGCGTCTCGGTGCGGCGGAAGTCTTCCAGGGCTTTCTGGGCATCCAGCACCTGCTGGTACAGGGCTTCGGTCTGGGCTTTCGAAGCCGAGCGGTCGGCGGCGACGGCCTGCTGGGTCTTGAGCTGCTTGAGTTCACGCTCCAGTCGGTCCTTCTGGTCGCGCAGGGCGGCGCGGTCGGCCAGGGCCTGTAGGGCTGGCGGGTCGATGTGGGAGAGGTCGATGGACAGGCCAGGGGCCTCGAAACGCTCGCCCTTGAAGCCATCGAGCACGGCTTCGAGGGACTTCACCCACAGGTCGCTGTCGTCCAGCTCGATGCCGCGCTCGCCCAGCGGCAGGCTGAACAGCGCGCCGTTGAACAGACGCATCAGGCGGTCGACATCCTGCTGCGAGAACTCCTCGCGCAGGCGGGCGTAGCTGTTGTTGTCGGCGTGCTCGAGCTGCTGCTTGACCTGTTTCAGGCGTTTTTCCAGGTCACGCACCCGCTCGTCGAGGTCTTCGGCGGAGAACTGGCGCGACTGGGCCAGGGCACCGGCCAGCTCGTCGTGGGCGTCCTTGGCCGCCAGCAGCTGCTGTTCCAGGACCTTGACGTCATCGACCAGGGCAAAGCGGTGCTTGAGCACCGACAGCTCACCGAGCCAACGCTGGATACCGGTGATCTCGCGCTCCAGGCGCATCAATTCCTGGGTGCCGCTGCGCTGGTCGTTCTGCAGGCTGTCCTGCTCGCTGCGGTAGTGCTCGGCCTGGATGACCAGCTCTTCCTTGCGCGCCATGGCGTAGTCCTGCCAGGTGCCCAGCAGATTGTCGAGCAGGGGCGAGAGGCGGTGCAGCTTGCCGCGCAGGATGTCGCGCTGGGCCACGCCGCCGGCCAGGGCTTCGACCAGTGGGCCGGCCGCGACCAGCGCGTTGTAGTCCTGCTCCATACGGCGCACATCGCGGAACGCCTCTTCGCAAGCGGCGATGTAGTCGACGCTGCCTGAGCGCAGGCTGTGCTCGAAGGCATCGAGGAACAGCTGCTTGAGCTTGGCGGCAGTGATTTCACGCATGTGCAGCAGGTTGATGAACAGTGCGCGGAAGGTTTTCAGGCTCTGCTCGCTGGTCGAGCGCAGCGGAATCAGGGTCAGGTCCAGCGGTACCGAGGTGTGGCCACCGACCAGCAGCCGGCGCAGTTCGTCCGGCTTGAGCTCGTAGGCCTTCAGGCCCAGACGCTCGAGGTTGGTGAACAGCTCTTTCTGGCGCAGGCAGGTGTCGTTCTTCTGGTAATGGGCCAGGTCCAGCTCGCCCTTGTAGGCGAAGAACTGGTGGCCGAAGCCGCCGCCCGGGCCCCGGCCGACCACGCCGATCACGTGGGGGCCATGGG
The DNA here is from genome assembly GCF_040762985.1 of Pseudomonas sp. Rh2. NCBI lineage: Bacteria > Pseudomonadati > Pseudomonadota > Gammaproteobacteria > Pseudomonadales > Pseudomonadaceae > Pseudomonas > Pseudomonas sp. Rh2. The sequence continues at coordinate 5,072,920 of NZ_CP142890.1, read as the reverse complement.
GCAGGTTCAGTTCGCAGAGGATGTACGAGGTGTCGCTGGCGAAGTAGAAGCGACGCGACTGTTCGAGGCTGTACTTGCCGAAGCTCATGTCCGACATGCGCGCCAGGATCGGGAACTGCAGCGCGTTGATCGACGCTGATTTACCCAGGTTGTTGGCACCGTAGACCGACAGCGGGTGTTCCAGCGGGAACAGGCCGAGGCTGTAGCCGGCGGTGTTGAGCAGTGCGAAGCGGCGGATGCCGTAGCGTTCCTGGCTCATGCTTCATTCTCCTGTTGCTCTTCGCGGATGGCCCGGGCAAGGGCCTGTTCCTCGCTTTCCTCGTCGTCGAACGGCGCCAGATCCAGCGGGTCGTCGGTGCGGTTGAGTGCTTCCGGGCTCTCTTCCTCGACCAGCACCGGCGTCGGCAGTGGCAAGTCGCTGTGCAGACTGGCCGCCAGGTCGCGGTCCTGCTGGACCGACAGGCACACGTCGAGGAAACGGTGCATGGGCGGCAGGAAGCGGTAGATACCGCCTTCCTCGTGGGCGAAGCCAAGCTGGGTCATGCGGCGCATGATCTTTTCTTCCAGCTCGTCGACGGTCTGCACTTCGGCCTGCAGGAACAGGTCGCGGTACTTGTCCAGCAGCGAGGGCAGTTCGTCACGACCGATGCTGCCACCGTCAAGCACGGCCATCGGGTCGCGGCCCTGGTCAGCCAGGTGCTCGACCAGGATGAAGGTGAACAGCGACAAGCGCTGGGCAGTCTTGTTGACCTGCGCGGCGGCCTGCTCGGGGACGAAGTAGTAGAAACCACGGGTGTCGCACACCAGCTCGAAGCCCAGGGCCTTGAACAGGGTGCGGTACTGGTCCTGGAAGTTCGACAGCTGGCCGTACATTTCAGGGTCACGGCGGCTGACGTGGAAGCCCTTGAACAGCTCGCGGAAGATCGGCGCGAGCTGGGACAGTTCGGAAAGATCAAGATGCATTGGCTGGGCTCGCGTTGGTTTCAGGCGATGGTTCGCGGCTGGATGTCAGGGCGAACGAGCGCAGGCTGACCAGGTGTTCTTGGGTGGTGTACTCGCGCCGTTCCAGGCGCTCACGCTTGAAGCGTTTTTCCCGCGACAGGCGCGAGAACCAGTACAGCAATTCGTCGGTGGCGCCTTCGGGCTCCTGCTCCAACAACCAGACCATCAGGTCGGGCAGCGGCAGGGCGTCTTCGCAGCGTTCGAGCATTTCCTTGACCGTGCGTGGCGCGCGCGGCAGCGGGCCTTTCTGGGTCTTGTGCGCCTTGGGGAAGCGCGCCGGCTTGGGCTCGAAACGGGCCAGGGCGTAGACATACGCTTCGACCTGGCTGGCGCTGCCCAGGAAAGTGCTCTGCGGCCGGGTGAACAGTGGCATGGCGGCGTGGGGCACGGCGTCGATGCCCTTGCGGCGGATCACCGACAGCGCCAGGGCCGCGCCACGGGTCACGGCGTTGTGCCGACGTGCTTCTTCGCGCAGCGGCAGCAGCAATTCGCGGGCATGACGCAGCGTCAGCTGGGCGCTGGTCTGCATTTCCAGAATGCGCGCATGGGTGCGCAGCAGCATGTCGTCGTCGACCAGGTGACCGAGGCGGGCTTGCTCGCCGAGCAGTTTCAGCAGCACGGTCTCGACCTTGCGCACGCCCTGTTCGAAGGCACCGTCGGCGTTGACCAACTGGATCATTGGCTCGACGTACTCGTCCCAGGTCGCCAGGACCTCGGCATAGCGCTGGCGCAGCGGGATCTGGCGGTTGCTGGTCTTGGCCCGCTCGGCCACGGCCACCAGGGCCTGTTCGTCGTTGTCGAGCTTCTTGAGGACGTCACGCACGCGCATGTCGAGCAGGCGCAACTGGCGCGCCAGGTCATCGCTGTCGCGGTTGTCGAAAGCGTCCTGGATATGTCCGGCCAGGCGTTCGAGGTGGCGCAGGTAAGCCTCGATCTCCAGGCACAGGCCCAGGCGGTGCTCGCGGCGCAGGTAGGCGAGGAAGTCGTGGATCTGGGCGTTGAGCTCGAAGCGGTTCGGGCTCTTGGCCACCGGGACCAGGATATCCAGGCGGATCCACACGTCGAGCAGCTGGGTGATGTCCTGCGGGGTGCTCTCGACCTGCTGGCGGGCCAGCTGTTGGCGCAGTTCGACCAGGCTCAGGGTGCCCTGGTCGAAACGCTCGCACAGCGGCTCGATCAAGGCCCAGTGTTCGGCTAGGGCGCGCAGGACGCGCTTGGGTTCGATCATTGGCGTCGACTCGTTGCCAAATAAAAGGGGGCGATTGTACTGCATCCTTGGGGGAGGATTTCACCCCTTGGTCTGTAATGAGGGATAACCCTGGCTTTTCTGGGGGTTTCACTGGCCAGTTCGCCGGCACGCCGGCGCCTGCAGGTGTTGCGGCCTAGTCGAAATGCAGGGGAAACCTGTGGTCGCGGGTTTACCTGCGATGGCCCTGGTCAGGCGACAAAAATCCGCTGACCAGTTGCAGCGCATGCCTGCCAACAACGTTAGAATGGCCCACTGTTTCGACCCGGATACCCGTGCCTTGCTGACCGAACCCCGCCGCCGCGCCTACCTCTCCGCCATGCAAGTGGTGCACTGGCTGCCGCGTGCCGAACTGCCGTTCGCCGCACCGTCGCGCCCAGAGCTGTTATTGCCGCAGGTGCCGGTGGAGGCGCTCGAGTTCGAAGCCAGGCCATCCGCGCCTGTCGCCAGCGAGACGCCGGTTGCGCCCCAGGCCCGTTCCGTCGAGCGGCCGAAGATCGAAATTCCGCGGCCGGGCAGTGCGCCCAAACCTGTCGCCAAGGCGGTGGAGGCCGAAGAGGCCGCCCCGGCGCCACGTCCGGCTCCGGTGCCGCCGCCACGGTTCTCGCTGCAGTTGCTGCGCGCTGGCGGTTGCCTGCTGTTGATCGAGTTGGCCACCGGCCAACCGTTCCAGAGCCGCGATCCGTCCTACCTGCTGCTCAAGGACATGCTGCGTGCCGCCGGTCTGCCCGATGCGCCGCAGATCATCGGCGAGCCGGTACGCTGGCCGCTGCTGGTGCGCGGCAACATGGATCAGGGCCCGGATGCCGCTCGGGACTTCGTCCAGGGCTTCCTCCAGGCGCGCCTCGAAGAAGTGCCGGGCGCCTGCCTCTGGCTGGTCGGCATGCCGGCGCTGCGTTTTGCCGCCAATGCCGACGCCGATGCGTATTACCAAGTACTGAAGGTCGAAGGCCTGGGCGATGCCTGGGCGTTGCCGGGCCTTGAACTGTTGATGGACGAGCCGCAACGCAAGGCGGACGTCTGGAAAGCGATGCGCCAGCTGATGGCGCGCTGGAAGAGCGTTGAATGAGTGACTCGATCAGCTTCCGCCTGATGACCGAGGCGGATCTGGATGCCGTGCTTAAAATCGAATATGCAGCGTTCAGTCATCCCTGGACCCGTGGGATCTTTCAGGATGCGCTCAAGTCGTACGAAGTCTGGCTGATGTTCGATGGCCAGCAGCAGGTCGGCCATGGCGTGATCAATGTGATCATCGACGAAGCGCACCTGCTCAACATTACCGTCAAGCCGGAGAACCAGGGCCGTGGCCTGGGGCTGCGCCTGCTGGAGCACCTGATGGCACGTGCCTACCAGCTCAATGGCCGGGAGTGTTTCCTGGAGGTGCGGGCCAGCAACCAGTCGGCCTATCGCTTGTACGAGCGCTATGGCTTCAACGAGATTGGCCGCCGACGTGACTACTACCCGATCGCCGGTGGGCGCGAAGATGCCCTGGTGATGGCCTGTACCCTGCTCGAAGAGTGAGCCTGGGTCAGGCCTGAGCCGGCCTCGATCGTGGCGTGAAGCCTGGGGGCGCGGGCTCGCGCCGCGAAGAGGCCGGTATGTCGATCACAGCGCTGGAGGCAGCGCCTCGACGGGCTTGCGCAGGTCCCGAAGCGATCGGGTCACCGCCGCGCTGTTGCATTTCGCCGCTGCTTGTTCCGGCGTGTACTTGCGTACGGTGCGGAAGAACAGCTCGCACGTCTGTTTCTTCTGCGTGACTTGCCACTTGGTGGCACAGGCCTCGAGTGTCAGTTTCGGCTCTGCCGCCGGGTTGCGCCCCATCCCGGCCTGCCAGCAGGCCGCCGTCAGGTCCTGCCCCATCATTTTCAGCCCGGCCGTATCGGCTGCATCCTGATCGCCACCATGGCTGGCCTTGTCCGCCGCATACCAGATCGCACTGGGGTGGTTGGCCCCCAGCACCGGCACCGTCGTGCCCTTTTGCGGGCTGATGCCGACCAGGCCCAGTACGCCGACCTGCGGTCCGTACTGCTGCTGGATCCAGCTGCGCACCGGGGCGCCGAAGGCGACCATCGGCAGGGGTTTGGCGGGGTTTTGCAGGGTCATCTCGCGGACCATGCGGACCTGGTAGTCCTTGAAGTAGCTATAGGTGTCCTTCAATGACTCGCCAGCGCTGGCGGGGGCGGCGATGGGTGCGATGTCGATGATGGTCTGGTAGGCCGGGGTCTGGCTGGTAGCGACGCCGTTGAACGTCAGCAGTTCGGCCCAGCGGTCGGTGGTGTTCGAACGCAGGTAGTCCTGGGCCTGGGTCAGCGAATAGTCAGGCGGGAAGTGCAGCAGCTCGATGCTGCGACGGTTCTGCAGGGCCATGCCCAGCGGCAGGAACAGGTACCAGTCGTAGGACCATTTGCCGTCCTTGTTCAATTGTGTGGCGCCATCGTAGGCCAGCTCACCACTGTCGAGCAGCTGGCGCAGTGGCGCGACGTAGTTGGCGGGCACCTTGCTGATAGTGGCGTACAGCCTGTCGTTGTCGCGACTGACGTGCACCCCTGCATCGGCATAGCCGTCGCGGCGCACGCTCTGGGTCAGGTAGTGCTCGACGGTCTGTTCCAGCGACCAGTTGCGGTAGCACACCACGTTGCAGTTGTTGGGGTAGGCGAACAATCGGGTGACGCGCTGGCTATCGCCCAGGTCGATATGCGCGTCAGCCAGGGCCAGGCTGCTGAAGGCGACGACGGCGAGGCTCGATAAGGCAATCTTGTGCATGCTTAACTCCTTGTCATTGCCGCCCGATCCGGCGGCCGGTGCTAATACTGGGGCAGGGAGCGTGGCGATGAGAAGGGCAGGTTGGGTGTTGATGGCGGCGATGGCGGGCGGCGTGGCACAGGCCGATGAGCGGGACGTGTGGATGTTCGCGCAATGGGCGGGGGATCATCAGACCCGACCGTTTCGCGAGATGCTGGTCGATGCCCGATTGTACGGTGTGGTGCCGATCGCGCAGTTGCTGCGCTCGGCCTCGGACTGGCGGGTATGCCGGGCGTCGCCTTTCGCCGTGCCGCCAATCAGTCACTGGCCGGCGGTGCGCTCCACCTTGTCGCTGCTCAAGACCCTCGACCAGCAAGGCATCCTGCGTCAGTACGAGGTGGTCTCGGCCTACCGCGAGCCAGGCCTCAATGCCTGTGCGGGTGGCGCTGTGGGCAGTGCGCATACCCGTGCGTTCGCGGTCGACATCCTCTTGCCGCGCTGGGCTGATCCCCAGCCGCTATGCCGCTTCTGGCAACAGCATGGCCAGGCTTGGAACATGGGCCTGGGGCGCTATCCGACGGGGCGTATCCACATCGACACCGCAGGCTATCGCACCTGGGGTGGGGATGGTGGTGCCGGTTCGTCGTTCTGCATCAAGCCCAGTTGAGTCAGGCCGCGCTGGCACTCATCGGCCACCCATTGGGCGAAGCGCTGGCGTTTACCGCCAGCGTTGAGCGGATGGGGGCTGAGCAGGTGATAGGCAGAGCCGTCGCGCAGAAAGCCGAAGGGGGCTTTCAGCTGCCCGCTTTCCAGTTCGTCTTGCACCATCAGGGCTGAGGCGATGGCTAGGCCCAGGCCTGCGCTGGCGGCCTGGATCGACAGGTAGAAATGTTCGTAGTCACTGCGCTCGGTGTGCCCGAGCCGCTGGCCGCTCAGGCGCAGCCAGGTCGGCCAGGCGCTGGGGCGAGTGCCGCTGTGCAGCAGGCGCTGGTTGTCAGCAGTGGTGGGGTGGCCTACCGGGCCGATCCATTCCTCGCAGATTTTCAGGCTGTGCAGCGTGTGATCCCAGTGGAAGTCGTCGCGGCGCAAGGCCAGGTCGATGCCCCCGCGAGTGAAGTCCGGCAGGCCGCCCGCTGCCACCAGGTGCAGTTGCAGGTCGGGGTGGGCGGCGTGGAAGCGGGGCAGGCGTGGGATCAGCCAGCGCATGGCAATGGTGGGCTCGCAGGACAGCACCAGTACGTTGTTGCTTTCCTGCTGCCGCAGGCGCTGCACCGCGCCTTCGAGCTGCTCGAAGATGGCTTGGGTGGTGCCGTGCAGCGCGCGGCCTGCAGGTGTGAGGAAGATGGCCCGGTTGCGCCGTTCGAACAGCTCGATGCCCAGGCTTTCCTCCAGCAGGCGTACTTGGCGGCTGACGGCGCCATGGGTGACATGCAGGCGTTCGGCGGCGCGCACGAAGTTTTCGGTTTCGGCGGCGATGTCGAAGTAACGCAATGCATTGAGTGGGGGCAGTTTCATCGAAGGGTCGTTATCCATTCCTGCGCCTTGGCGTATGCATCACCCTTCATAAGGTTGGCGCTGACCCCGTAGAAGGACGGTTGCTCATGAAGAGGCCATAAAAATCTGACAGGAAAACTATCAGATTTCCTTCACTATAAATCGATTTTTCGCCAGGGCATCAGGCCTCGATAATCGCGCATCCGTGCATTTTCATCGCTTATCGAGGAGTTGTTCCGTGAATGAATTGGTCGCTATCGCCGTGTTCACCGTGTTGGCAGTCATCAGCCCTGGCGCTGATTTCGCCATGGTCACGCGCACTAGTTATGCACAGGGCCGCAAGGCGGGCTTGGCCGCCGCCTTGGGTATCGCCCTGGGCGTACAGGTGCATGTGCTGTACACGGTGCTGGGAATCGCGGTGATCATCAGCCGCAGCCCAACGCTGTTCATGGGGATGAAGGTGCTGGGGGCGGGGTACCTGATCTACCTGGGTTACCAGTCGTTGACCAACACCCGCCGGATCCGTCTTGAAGGTGGCAGCAGTCGTGCGGGTATGCTGCAGGCCATGCGCACTGGTTTTCTGACCAACGCCTTCAACCCCAAGACCCTGCTGTTTGTGATCAGCGCCTATACCCAGGTGGTGAAACCGGGCAGTGCATTGCAGTTGGATTTTGCCTACGGCGCGTTCATGTCGTTCGCCCACTGGGCTTGGTTCAGTCTGGTGGCGGTGTTCTTTTCCGGTGAAGGTTTGCGCAGGGCGATGATCGAGCGTCAGCGGATGGTCGACCGAATGATAGGCGTAGCGCTGATCGGGCTGGGGCTGGCGGTTGCAATCAGCGGTGTGCGCTGAGCGGGGAGATGTGTCGCGGGTAAAGAAAAAGGGCTTACCTTGCGGTAAGCCCTTTCACTTGTTTGGTGGCTACACAGGGACTTGAACCCCGGACCCCAGCATTATGAATGCTATGCTCTAACCAACTGAGCTATGTAGCCGATGGCGCGCATTATTCCCTTGTGATGACCCTGTGTCAACACTCATTTCAAAAAAAATTTGCACGCTTTCAAAAACTTAGCCGCAAAGCCCGGTTTCAGCGGACGATCAGCCAGTGGCCAAGCAGGCCGTTGAGCGTCAATCGCTGCGCGGCGGCGAGTTTGTCCAGGCTGTCTTGCGCACGGTCGAGGCTGAAGTCGCCGCTGATGCGCCGATAGGCGGCCTGCTGGTCCATCAACCACACGCGCCTACCCTGGTAGCCGGCCAGACGTTCCAGTACCTGGCCCAGCGGCATGTCGGTGACGCGCAAAGCCCCACTGCGCCAGGCTGTAGCGCGGTCGATGTCGACCTTCTGCACCGTGTCGATGCGTGCCTGGTTGAAGGTCACGCGCTCGCCCGAAGAGACCATTCGTTGGTCCCCTCCCTGAATGACCATGGCCTTGCCGTTGATCACCACCACTTCGTCGTGGTCCGCGTGGCGCGCCACCATCAGGCGGCTACCGAACACTTGGATGCGCGCGTCATCGACCTGCAGGTCCATGGCCCGGCCATCGAGCATCACTTCCAGGTAGACCTGGCCCTGCACCAGCTGCAGTTGGCGGGTACGGCTGCGCAGGTCGACGTTCATCGCACTGGCGCTGTCCAGGTGCAGGGTCGAACCGTCGGCCAGGCGCACACTGCGCCGTTCGCCGGCCTCGGTATGCAGTTCGCTGCCCCAGCGTTGCATCAACGGCCAGTACAGGTAGACCAGGGCGCCGGCCAGTAACAGGCACAACAGCGCCATCGCTTTGCCCAGGTGACTGCGACGGGGCTTCGCCGGCAGGGGGCGCGGGCGAACCTGTGGCGGTTGCAGGTGCTGCCAGAGGGCCTCGAGTTCGGCATAGGCATGGGCGTTGAGCGGGTCTTGGCACCAGGCAGCGAATTCGCGGCGCTCGATGTCGTCGCAGCCAGGCTGGCGCATGCGCGAGAACCACTCCAGCGCTTGTTGCTGGGCCTCGCGCTGGGTCTGCTGGGCTGGCATCGGGCTCATGGTGTCGATCAGTTCACGAAGAGGGCGGGTTCGCCCAACGAATACAGGGATAGAGCGTGAGGATGCTAAATATATTGAGAACCATTTACAAGCGTGCGCCGATAGGGTGATAAAAAGGTAGCTATGTATCTATTCGTTTCCTGATAATCGGATCCCAACCTGCCGACGGAGACACCAGTTCATGGCCACCAGTAGCGCCTCAACCGCCTCTGCCAGCGGCTCGGCTTCCCACGCCAATCCGCTGGTGATGCGCATCATCGCCTTCTGTGCCCTGGCGCACCTGATCAACGACCTGATCCAGTCGGTACTGCCGGCGATCTACCCGATGCTCAAGGCCAATTACGACCTCAGCTTCGCGCAGATTGGCCTGATCACCCTGACGTTCCAGATCACCGCGTCGTTGCTGCAACCCTGGGTAGGCTTCTTCACCGACCGCAGGCCGACGCCGAATCTGCTGCCGATGGGCACACTGTGTACCCTGGTGGGCATCGTCATGCTGGCGTTCGTGGGTAGCTTCCCGATGATTCTGCTGGCTTCGGCGCTGGTAGGTATCGGCTCCTCGACCTTCCACCCTGAAACCTCGCGGATCGCCCGCCTGGCCTCGGGGGGACGCTTCGGCCTGGCGCAGTCGACCTTCCAGGTCGGTGGTAATGCAGGCTCTGCATTCGGTCCGTTGCTGGCAGCGGCCATCGTCATTCCCTTCGGCCAGAGTCACGTCGCCTGGTTCGGCCTGGCGGGGCTGTTCTTCTTCGGCGTGACCTTGATGCTGCGCCGTTGGTACAAGGACCACCTCAGTCAGGCCAAGGCGCGCAAGGCGGTGCAGGCCCTCCATGGCATCTCGCGCCAGCGGGTGATCGCGGCACTGATCGTGCTTGGCCTGCTGGTGTTCTCCAAGTATTTCTACATGGCCAGCTTCACCAGCTACTTCACCTTCTACTTGATCGAGAAATTCGACCTGTCGGTGGCCAGCTCGCAGCTGCATCTGTTCCTGTTCCTTGGCGCGGTGGCCGCTGGCACCTTCTTTGGCGGGCCGATCGGCGACCGCATTGGGCGCAAGGCGGTGATCTGGTTCTCGATCCTGGGCGTGGCCCCGTTCACGCTGGCGTTGCCCTATGCCGACCTGTTCTGGACCACCGTGCTGAGTGTGGTGATCGGTTTCATCCTGGCGTCTGCGTTCTCGGCCATCGTGGTGTATGCCCAAGAACTGGTGCCGGGGAGCGTGGGCATGATTGCCGGGGTGTTCTTCGGGCTGATGTTTGGCTTCGGTGGAATTGGCGCTGCGCTGCTGGGGTATGTGGCTGACCTGCGCGGTATCGAGTATGTGTATGGCGTGTGCTCGTACCTGCCGTTGTTCGGGTTGTTGGCGGTGTTCTTGCCCAATACCGGTAAGCGTTGAGAACGCTGGGGCTGCGTTGCAGCCCTTTCGCGACACAAGGCCTCTCCCACCTGGGTATTTGACGAACCAACTCGCCTTGGCCTAGAGTGCCGCCTCTTTTTTCGACACACCTGCGTAGTAGTCTCAGCAATGCGCCGTACCCAAAGCCTCCCTCATGCACGCCCGCCTGCCTTTCAGGCCATGCGTCGCGCGTGGCCGAGCGACACGGTGCTCAAGCGTCGGCGCAGTGTGCTGTTCGCCTTCACCTTCTCGCCACACCCTGCACTGAACTGATCCGCGCCCCTGCGTCGTCCACCGTCCCGGTGTGCGCCTGGGCGCCTGCGTTTGCGCGTCTTTTCGGTTTGCAAGGAGTGGTACATGAACATGCGTTTGCTGGCGGGCCTTCTGTTCGCCGTTTCGGTGGTGGGCTTCAGCCTGGGGGCCAGCCTGCCGCTGGTGTCGTTGCGCCTGCATGAAGCAGGTGCCGGAACCCTGGAGATCGGCATCATCTCGGCCATTCCCGCTGCGGGGATGATGCTCTCGGCGTTCCTAGTCGATGCCTGCTGCCGGCACCTGACCCGTCGCGTCATCTACCTGCTCAGCTTCAGCCTGTGCACGCTGAGCATCGCCTTGCTGGAGTGGGCCTTCGACTCGATGCTGTGGCTGGCGCTGCTGCGCCTGGGGCTGGGTGTCGGCATGGGCATCGCCATCATCCTGGGCGAGTCGTGGGTCAACGAACTGTGCCCGGACCACAACCGCGGCAAGATCATGGCCCTGTACGCCACCAGCTTCACCGGATTCCAGGTGCTGGGCCCGGCGATGCTGGCGATCATCGGTGCCAACAGCCCGTGGATCACCGGGGTGGTCACCGCCTGTTATGGCCTGGCCTTGCTGTGCATTCTGCTCACCGTACCCAACGATCACGTCGAGCATGGCGACGAAGGCGAGAAGAGCTTCGGCCTGGCCGGCTTCTTTCGCGTCGCCCCGGCGCTGTGCGTGGCGGTGCTGTTCTTCTCGTTCTTCGATGCCGTGGTGCTGTCGTTGCTGCCGGTGTATGCCACCAGCCATGGTTTTGCCGTGGGCGTGGCAGCCTTGATGGTGACGGTGGTGTTCGCTGGCGACATGGTCTTCCAGCTGCCATTGGGCTGGCTTGCCGACCGGGTCGAGCGTACCGGGCTGCATCTGGTCTGTGGGCTGGTGGCGATGTCCATCGGTATCGCGCTGCCGTGGTTGCTGCAGATGACTTGGTTGCTGTGGCCGCTGTTGGTGTTGCTGGGCGCGGTGGCGGGGGGCATCTACACCCTGGCGCTGGTGCTGATCGGGCAGCGCTTCAAGGGGCAGGACCTGGTGACGGCCAATGCCAGTGTGGGCTTGCTGTGGGGTGTCGGTAGCCTGGTCGGGCCGCTGGTCAGTGGCGCGGCGATGGACGTTGCACCGCATGGTTTGCCCATGGCGCTGGCGCTGATGGCCGGTATGTTCGTGTGCTTCGCCCGGCAGTCGTACCGACGGGCAGGGAAGCTGCGGGCGCTCGCTGATTGATGGACCTGTCGCCGGCAAGGCGGCGCCTGCAGGTTCTGCAGGCGTCAGCGATCAGGTCTTGCAGGCCAGGTCAGAAGCTTCCGCGCAAGGTCACCGACACGTTGCGCGGGTCGCCCCAGTAGTAGCCGGTCGCGGTAGTGCCGATCTGGCGGTAGTAATGCTTGTCGAACAGGTTGTTGGCGTTCAACTGCACCGAGTAATTGTCGTTGATACGGTACTTGAGCAGGCCGTTGTACACCGCATAACCCGCCTGGGTGGCCTTCGCGCTGCCGCTTTGCGAATAAATGTCGCTTTGTGCCTGCACACCGGCGCCGATGGTCCAGGCATCGAGCGTGCCTGGCAGGCGGTAGCTGGTGAACACGCGCAGCATATGCTCGGGGTCGGTGGTGCGGATCGCGTCGCCATTGGTCTGGGCGGTGTTCTTCACGTATTCGGTGGTGTTGTAGGTGTAGCCCCCGGTAACTTGCCAGCCTGGCAGCACTTCGCCGGAGATTTCCAGGTCGATGCCCTCGCTGCGGCTCTTGCCAGAGGCGATCTTGCAGTAGCCGGTGCTGCCGTTGCAGCCGATCGGGACCGACGTGTCGTCGATGGGCGTACCCACCTGGTTGATCCGGAAGAACGCCAGCGAGGTGTTCAGGCGGCCATCGTAAAACTCGCCCTTGATGCCTGTTTCATAAGCTTCGCCGACGATCGGGTCGAGCACCTTGTTGTTCTTGTCCACCACCGTCTGAGGGTTGAAGATTTCGGTGTAGCTGGCATAGACGCTGAAGTTGTCGTTCAGGTCGTAGATCAGCGCGGCATAAGGCACGATCTTTTCGTCGACGCTGAACTTGCCGCTGGCGCCTGCATTGTTCTCCTGCTCGTAGTCGTACCAGTTGGCCCGCGCGCCGATGATGGCGGTCAGCGGGTCGGCCAGCGAAATGCGCCAGGTGGCGTGCACGGCTTGCTGGGTCGTGCGGGTGCGCACCGGGTGGGGGATATCGGTGATGGTCGGCTCGTCGAGGCTGGTCCTGGGGTCCCAGTCACGAATATCGACCACGTCGGAGTACACCACGCGATTGGTCCCGGAGGCATAGGAGTCGTTGCGAATGCGTTCGACCCCGAGCATCAGCTCATGGGTGCGGCCAAACAGGTCGAACGGGCCGTTGAGCGTGGCGCTGAGGTTGTTTTGCAGGCTTTCGCCGCCATCGCCCTCGGTCACCTGGTACTGCATCAGGTAAGGGTTGTTGGTGGGGTTCAAGCGAGCGGGCGCGCGCGTCATGTAGGTTTGCTTGAAGCCATTGTCATCCAGCTCGAAATGACTGCGCAGCGCCATCAGCTTGAGCGTCCAGTCGTTGTCGAAATGGTGTTCGAGTTCGGCGTAGGTGTTGAGGTTGCTGCGGTCCCAGCGGTTCCAGTCGGCACCCAGGTAGGTGCTGCGGCCCAGTGGCAGGGGCGAGCCGTCATAGTCGGCGGGCAGGTTGCCCCAGGCGCCAGTGGCATCGAGCTTGGTCCATTCGAAACCGGTGGTCAGCGTGGTGCTGTCATCGAGGTCGAAGGCCAGGGAGCCGCCGAAGGCCTCCTTGCGCTCCATGCGCGAGTCCTGGAACAGGTCGCGGTCGTCTTGCACGGCGATCACTCGGCCACGCACGTTGCCAGTGTCGGTCAGCGGGCCGGAGATGTCGGCGACGTAACGTTGGGCATTCCATGAGCCGAGGGTGGCGGTGCCGGAAGCCTGGAACTCATGGGTCGGGCGCTTGCGCACCAGGTTCACGGTCCCCGATGGGTTACCCGCGCCACGCAGCATTCCGGTGGCGCCGCGCAATACTTCGGCACGGTCGATGAAGGCCGAATCGCTCTGGATGAACGAGCCGCCGCCACTGCTCTGCACCACGGTGGCGCCATCGTACTGGATGGCATCGATCAGGAAGCCACGGGAGAAATACTGGACCCGCTCGCTGTCGGTGTAGTTGACCACCACGCCGGGAGTCTGCTCCAGCAGGTTGGTCAGGTTGGTGATGTTCTGGTCGTCGATCCGCTGGCGAGTGACCACGCTCACCGATTGCGGCGTATGGCGCAACGACTGCGGGATCTTGCCGATGGTGACCGCGCCTGTGGTGTACGAGCCTGTGTTCTCGGTGGTCTCGCCCAGGCGATTGCTGGAAATGCTGGTGGCACCGAGCTCCAGCGCGTCGCCCACGTCCATGGCCGGGATCAGCAGGAAACTGTTGTCGCCTTCCTGCTGCACTTGCACATCGCTGCCCTGCAACAGGATCGACAGGGCTTGGGCGGCGTCATGACGGCCTTGCACCCCTTGGGTGGTCTTTCCCTGCAGGCTGTTCGCATCGAACGACAGGTTCAGGCCGCCTTGGCGCGCCAGTTGGTCCAGTGCCGGTGCCAATGGCCCCGCCGCGATGCGCCAGTCCAGTTGTTGGCGCTGGCTGGCCGGTGCAGCCAATGCCGTCACCGAAGCGGCCAGGCCAGCGCCCAGGCCAAGGCCGAACACCGCGGCGCGCACGGCATGGCGCAACCTGTCGTTACGAGGGGAACACGGGTGAATCATGGACGGCTCCTGAAGGTTTCACAGACCACTGTTGGGGCTTTTGTTCCTTCAGGCCGGACGAGAATGAGATTCCACCTCATTATTTTTTGAGTTTTTTCACACGGCGCCGATGCTGACCCAGTAACGCGTGCGGTAAACGACGCGCACAGGCATGCTGCGCGCCAGTAGCAGCAGGATTCGCTCGGTGTCCGCCAACTGATAGGTGCCGGACACTTTCAGGCCCGCCACCTCAGGCGCACAGCGCAGCAAGCCAGGGCGATAGCGCGACAGTTCGGCGACGAACTCGCCAAGCGGCATCTGCTGCACGCTCAGCACGCCATCGGTCCAGCCCCACGGATCGGCATACAGGGTGGCCGGCGCGTAGCTAGCCGCCGAAGCAACCTGAAGCACTTCGCCGGGCTGCACCCGGCGTGGTGCGCTCGAATCGGGGAACATCGTCACTTCGCCGCTGCGCACGGCGAGCAATACACCTTGGTCGTTCTCCCGCAGCAGCAAGTGCCCGTCGCGGGTGGATAAGGCGCCGATCCGCGTGCCGAGGAGGAACGGACGGTTGTCGTTGGCGTTGCAGGCCAGGCTGACTTCACCATGCACCAGCTTCAGTTCTCGCTGCGTGTCGCTGTAGCGCAGGTCGATGGCGCTGGCGGTGTTGAGCTGGATACGGCTGCCATCGCTACCCAGCAGTTGACGGCGTTCGCCCGTGCTGGTGTGGGTGTCGGCCAACAGCGCCGGCAAGCCCAGGGGCTCGCGCGCGGCCCAGCCCAGGCTGCTACCGACCGCCAGAACGGCCAGCAGCTTGAGGTGGTCGCGCCGGCTGATGCGCTGGCTGCCCTCCAGGGTACGGCGGCTCAGTTCGCTGGGGAGCCCGGCCAGTTCATCGCTGAGGTGGCTGACGCGTTCCCAGGCATGGGCGTTGTGCGGATGGCTGGCCAACCACTGCTGGAACCGTTGCCGGGTGCGCGGGGAGGGGGTGTCGAAGCGCAGACGCACCAGCCAGTCGATGGCCTGGTCGACCTGGGCTTGATTCGGGGTGCTGTCAGAGGTCGGCATAGCGTAACCGGTAGCAAACGCCCAGGGCCTTGGCCAGGTCGCGTTCGACGGTGGCACGCGATACGTCCAGGCGCAGGGCGATCTGGGCAATGCTCAGGCCATCGAGCTGGGCCAACAGGAAGGCCTGGCGCGCCCTGGGCTTGAGCTGCTGCAGAGCGCGGTCGAGGCGTTCGAGGGTGTCGAGGATGACCAGCCGGTGCTCTTCGCTGGGTATTTCCGCCTCTGGCAGGGTGGCCAGGCTTTCCAGGTAGGCCCGTTCCAATGCCCGGCGTCGGAACTGGTCGATCATCAGGCCCCGGGCGATACTGCTGAGGTAGGCGCGGGGTTCTTTGAGCGGTGAAACCTGGCGCGCACGCAGCAGGCGCACGAAGGTGTCCTGAGCCAGGTCGGCGGCGTGTTCGTGGCAACCGACCCGGCTGCGCAACCAACCGCGAAGCCAGGCATGGTGCGACTGATAGAGCAGCGCGACCTCGGTAGGCTTGAGCGTGTCGTTCATCTGCATCGTGACGAAGGCCCGGTCTCGTGAAAGAGGTGCGACTGTTAATGGTTCTCAATTCTATGCGGGGATCTGGGCGCAGGGCAATGGCAGTCCCGGAATTAGCCGCGCAAGATCCGGCGTTTCCCTGATCGACGGTTGAACTAAGCTGGACCCGCAGCGGACCTCTGGAGCCCCCAATGATTCTGGCCGACCTTTCACCCGAAGCCTTTAGTGAGGCCACCGACTACCTGGCATCGCTCGACCCTGACTGGGCACGCCACATTGCCGCCACCGGCCCGTGCTTGCACCAGGCCACACCGGAACGCGAGCCATATGAAGCCTTGGTGCGGGCCATCGCCTACCAGCAACTGCATGCCCGCGCCGCTGAGGCGATTCTGGCGCGGTTGCTGGCGTTGTTTCCCGATGTGGCGTTTCCGGAACCGAGCCAACTGTTGGCGACCACGCCGGAGGCGATGCGTGCATGCGGTTTTTCTGCCAGCAAACTGGCGACCATCCATGGCATCGCACAGGCCAGGATGGACGGCGTGATTCCTGACCGGCAGGAAGCATTGAGCCTGACCGACGATGCGTTGATCGAGCGTCTGGTCGCCTTGCGTGGGGTAGGGCGCTGGACCGTTGAAATGTTGCTGATCTACTGCCTGGAGCGCTCGGATATCCTGCCGGTGGACGACTTCGGCGTGCGCGAGGGTTACCGCCGGCTCAAAGGCTGGGACAAGGCACCGACGCCCGCACAGCTGCGCTCGCTCGGCGGCGCCTGGAGCCCCTATCGGACGGTAGCTGCGTGGTACCTGTGGCGGGCTTGAAAGCCAGCGGCAGGCAAGAACAGACAGAGGAAATCATGAGCCTTTACATCACCGATGCCCAACGCTGGCAAGCCGTTCAAAGCCGCGACAGCGCAGCCGCCGACGATTTCGTCTATGCCGTGCGCACCACCCAAGTGTACTGCCGCCCTGGTTGCAAATCGCGCATGGCCAAGCGTGAGAATGTCGTGTTCTTCGACGATGCCGCAGCGGCTCAAGCGGCCGGCTACCGACCTTGTCGCCGCTGCGGCGTCGACCATGACGCTGCAGCGGCTCGGCGCACCCAGCTGATCGCCCGGGCCTGTCGCCTGATCGAAGCTGGCGACAGTGCCGCCAACCTCGATCAGCTTGCCGCGCAACTGGCCGTCAGCCCTTTTCACCTGCATCGCCTGTTCAAGGCCGAGACCGGCCTTACTCCCAAGGCCTATGCCGCCGCATTTCGTGCCCGCGCCTTGCGCGAGCAACTGGGCGATGAGCAACGCTCGGTGACCGAGGCCATCTACGAGGCCGGCTACAACTCCAACAGCCGCTTTTACGAAACCGCCGGGCAGCGCCTGGGCATGCTGCCCAAGGCCTACAAGGCTGGCGGCGCTGGCGCGACGATTCGCTTCGCGCTGGGTGAATGTTCACTGGGGGCGATTCTGGTGGCGCAAAGCGAGAAGGGTATTTGCGCGATTTTGCTGGGTGACGACCCCGAAGCGCTGTTGCATGAGCTCCAGGACCAGTTCCCCAAGGCCAGCCTGATCGGCGGCGACAGCGAATTCGAACGACTGGTCGCTGAAGTGGTGGGGTTCGTCGAAGCCCCTTCCATCGGCCTGGCATTGCCCCTGGACGTCCAGGGCACGGCCTTCCAGGAGCGGGTCTGGCAGGCCCTGCGCGAAGTTCCGGCGGGCAGCCGGGTCAGCTACACCGACATCGCCGAGCGCATTGGCGCGCCCAAGGCAATGCGCGCCGTGGCGCAGGCCTGCGCCGCCAACCGCATTGCGGTGGCCATTCCGTGCCATCGGGTAGTGCGCCGCGACGGTGATGTCAGCGGCTACCGCTGGGGAGTGGAGCGCAAGGTCCAGTTGTTGACGCGAGAAACGGCACTCTCCTGATTGCCTGGAGCAGCGTAGAATCCCCCGCCAAATCGCGTTGTGAAGAGGAATTTTCGATGAGGCGTGTAAGCCTTGCCCGTTATTGCCTGGGCGTAATCGCCCTGATGCTGGCGCTGGCCACCCCAGCCTGGTCGGCACCGGCTACGCCGGTTTCGAACCTGGCGGGCGGTGAATTGCCGGTGTTGGCTGAAGACGCCAGCCTTGACCAATTGAACGAACGGCTCGACTTCATTCGCCAGGGCGTGACCAGCAACGCCAACGATGACTTGCTGTCGCAGCTGCGCCAAGCGGCCATTCAGGTCCAGCGTCAAGCCGATGTCCTGAGCTCTCAGCGGGCCACCGATGTGCAGAAACTCGACGACCAGCTCAAGGTCATCGGCCCCGCGCAACCCGATGAACCCCAGAGCCTTGCCCAGCAGCGCAAGCAGCTCGAAGCCGAGCACAAGGCAGTGCTCGCCGAGCAGGAGCAAGCCACCAAGCTGACCCAGTCGGCCCGTGACCTGTCCACGCAGATCGTCAACCTGCGCCGCAGCCAGTTCAACTCGCAGGTCACCAGTCGCGCTGCCAGCCCACTGAGCCCGGCTTTCTGGCAAACGCTGATCCGCCCCACCGAAGAGGACGTACTGCGCCTTCGCGACCTGCGCAGCGAAGCGGCCGATGCGGTGGCCAGTGCCTTCAGCGCCGAGCATCGCTGGCTGTTCATCACCAGTCTGGTGGCTGCGATTCTGGTCTGGACGCTGGTCCGTCGCGTACTCGAACGTCTGCTTGCCGATGCCATGGTCCGCTGGTTGCCGGAAGGGCGTCTGCGGCGTAGTGCGTTGGCCTTGAGTGTGAGCCTGGCCACCCTCGGCACCATCGCAGGCTCCGTCTCGCTGCTGCGTTGGGGCCTTGAGAGCAGCGCCGAGCTGGGCGCGGACCTGGCCAGCCTGACCAATCATATTCTCACCCTGGTCGTGTTCAGCGCCTTCATTTCGGGACTGGGCCGCGCCATGTTGATGCTGCAGCGCCCGTCCTGGCGCTTGCCGCCGATTCACGACGAAGTCGCCAGTGCCCTGGGTTGGTTCCCCAAGCTGCTGGCCCTGGCGCTGATGGTGATGCTGACCCAGGAGCGCATCAACAGCGTGATCGGCTCCAGTCTGGCGCTGACCGTCGCCACCAACGGCCTGACCGCGCTGGTGGTGGCGCTGATCTTCTCGGCAGCGCTGCTGCGCTACCGTCGTACCCTGCGCAAGCATGAGCTGGAGCGCCCGACCGGCTTGGCCGGGTTGATACCCTTCGTGATCGTGGTGTGGGTGGGGCTGATTCTGTTGGCGCTGCTCGCCGGCTACCTGACCTTGGCCTATTTCCTCACGGCCAAGTTGCTGTGGATCAGCGTGGTCGCCACCTGCGCCTACCTGCTGACCACATTCCTGGGAGACCTCTGCGAAACCTTGCTGTCGCCACGCCAGCCTGGCGGCCTGGCCCTGGCCTCGGCGCTGGGCCTTGCGCCGCGTCACCAGGCCCAGGCCAGCACTATCCTGGCCGGTATCGGTCGCACCGCGCTGTTGTTCCTGGCGTTGTTGCTGGCGCTGATGCCATCGGGCACCAGCCCGGGCGAGCTGCTGTTGAGCTTGGGCGACTGGGATGGCACGGGCGGCAAGGTGCTGGGCAACCTGAACATCGTGCCGCAAGACATCCTGCTGGCCTTGGTGATGTTCTTCGGCGGCCTGTTTGGTATCCGCGTGGTCAAGCGTTGGCTGAGCGAGCGCCTGCTGCCGGAGACCGACATGGATGCCGGCATGCGCGCGTCCCTGGTGACCCTGGTCGGTTACCTGGGCTTCCTGTTCCTGGCCATGCTGGTGATGTCGACCTTGCGCATCAACCTGACCAGCCTGACCTGGGTAGTCAGTGCCCTGTCGGTTGGTATCGGTTTCGGCTTGCAGCAGATCGTGCAGAACTTCATATCTGGCCTGATTCTACTCACCGAGCGTCCGGTCAAGGTGGGTGATTGGGTCAGCTTGGCTGGGGTCGAGGGTGATATTCGCCGTATCAACGTGCGCGCCACCGAAATCCAGATGTCTGACCGTTCGACGGTGATCGTGCCCAACTCGCAGTTCATTTCGCAGAACGTGCGTAACGTCACCATGGGCAATGCCCTGGGTGTGGTCGGCATCAGCCTGACCCTGCCGTTGGAGACCGATGCCAATCGGGTGCGTGAGTTGTTGCTGGCGGCGTATCGCGAGCACGAGTCGATTCTGGATGCGCCGGCCAGTTCGGTGACCTTCAAGGATCTCACGGCCAGCGGCATGGTGATCGCGGTCAGTGGCTATGTAGCGGGGCCGCGCCAGGTGTCGGGGACGCGCAGTGATCTGCTGTTCACCATCCTGGGCCGCTTGCGTGACGAAGGGATTTCCCTGTCTTCGCCGCAGAGTATGGTGCTGGTGCAGGAGGGGGCGCGTCCGGCTGACGAACAGGCATGAGGTGTGGGGCTGCTCTTGGGGCTGGCTTGGGATTTGTGGGGGGCGCAAATCGAGCGCCGCCCGCGCGGCGCATCGCGAGCAAGGCTCGCTCCTACGTTTGTTTCGGGCCAGTAACGGCAGTGACGGGCGCGCGCGACTCGTAGGAGCGAGCCTTGCTCGCGATGCGCCGCGCAGGCGGCGCTCGGTCTCCCAGGCACCCAAGCTGGTCTGGCTAGCCCCCGTATTGCCCTTAACCCAAGCAGCGCGTCACATGCTTGACCGACAGATACCCCGACAACCCCCAAGGCCCGAGCTCGCGCCCGATGCCGCTGCCCTTGGTCCCGCCCCACGACGTTTCGACGAACACCGCCTGCACCGAGTTGATCCACACGTGCCCGACCTCCAGCGCATCGGCCACACGCTCGGCGCGCTCAAGGTCGGCGGAGCAGACGGTAGCGACCAGGCCAAAGCGGCTGTCATTGGCTTCGGCAATCGCCTGCGCTTCGGTCGAGAAGCGACGAACACAGAGCACCGGCCCGAAGATTTCTTCCGTCCACAGGCGGCTGTCCTTCGGCACCTCGGCATACAGCGTGGGGCTGACGAACCAACCGTCACGGTCCAGCGCCTTGCCACCGGCCAGGCACTGCAAGCCCTCTTCACGCGCCGTGGCGAAGTAACTGGCCACTTTCAGCCATTGCGCCTGGCTAGTCAGCGGCCCCATGTCCACTTCCTCAATCAGCGGATTGCCAACCCGCAGCTTGTCCAAGGCTTGCTGCAGGCGCGGCAGCAATGCATCGGCGATGCCGTCCTGCACCAGCAGTCGTGAGGTGGCAGAGCACATCTGCCCGGCATTCCAGGTGATACCCGCGACGATCCAATCGACCGCCTGGTCGACATCGCAATCATCGAACACCACGATGGCCGATTTACCACCCAGCTCCAGCGTCACCGGCCGGCACTGGGCCGAAGCGCTGCGCATCACCTGGCTGCCGACACTGTTGCTGCCGGTGAACGACAGTTTGTCCAGGCCGTTGTGGCCGCTCAGGGCAGCGCCGGTTTCAGCCTTGCCGTTGACGATGTTCAGCACCCCTGCAGGCAGGCCCAGGGTGTCGGCGATCTGGCCGTAGGCCTGTTCGATAAGCGGGGTCACTTCCGATGGCTTGAGCACCACGGTGCAGCCGGCCGCTAGGGCTGGGGCGAGCTTCCAGGCGCTGGTCACCAATGGGAAGTTCCACGGTACGATCAGGCCCACCACGCCCACCGGCTCCAGCCGCGTGCGGGCGGTGAAGCCGGGCGCGGCCAGTGGCACGTCGCGGTTCTTTGCCGGCAGCTGTTCGGCGAGGTCGGCGTAGTAGGCAAAGGTGGCCACGGCGTCGTCCAGGTCAATTTCGGCCTCGTGGCGTGGCTTGCCGTTATTGCGCATCTGCAAGCCGATCAGCTCTTCACGGCGTTGCCCAAGCTGCTCGGCAAAGCCGCGCAGGAACGCCGCGCGTGCGGCGGCGCTGACGGCTTTCCAGGTGGTCAGTGCCTGGCGGGCGGCGGCGACCGCCTGGTCGACCTGGGCCACGCTGGCGGCCCTCAGCTCGGCGAACGGCTGGCCGAGCGACGGGTCGTTGACGGTGATGCAATCGCTGCCCTGGCCTTCGACCCAGCGGCCAGCGATGTAGTGGGAATGGGTCATGGTCGGACTCCGGTCAGGCCATTTCGGCAGTGGTTACGGGCAGGTGCGGGGTGCGTTTGCTGGGCACCCAGCGAGGGCCATTGGGGCCATACACGCCTGCAGGTTCAGGGAACACGTTGAGCAGAATGAGGTACAGCACTCCGGCCAGCCCGAGGGTCACCGGCAAGCTCAGGTCGATGCCGCCAGCCAGGTCGCCCAGCGGGCCGACGAATTGCCCAGGCAGGTTCACGAAGCACAGGCCCACCGCCGCACTCGGGATCCATGCGCCCATGCCTCGCCAGTTCCAGCCGTGCAGGAACCAGTAGTGACCGCCGCGCTGGCCGCGGGTGAACACTTGCAGGTCGTCGGCGTGGTAGAAGCCACGGCGGGTGATCAGGCCAAGGATCATGATCACCATCCAAGGGCTGGTACAGGTGATGATCAGCACGGCGAAGGTCGACACGCTCTGCACCAGGTTGAAGGTGAAGCGACCGATGAAGATGAAGGCGATCGCGGCTACGCCGATCAGCAGGGTCGCCCCGGCGCGGCTGAGCAGGCGTGGGAACACGCTGGACATGTCCAGGCCGGTGCCGTACAGCGCGGTGGTGCCGGTCGACATGCCGCCGATCACCGCGATCAGGCATACCGGCAGGAAGAACCAGCTTGGCGAAATCGCCAGCAGGCCGCCGACGTAGTTGTTGGCGGCGATGTAGTCGGGCGCCTGGCTGGCCACCAGGGTGGCGGTGCACAGGCCGAACAGGAACGGGATCAGCGTTGCGACCTGGGCGGCGATGACCGCCAGCATGATGCGTGCCTTTGGCGTTTCCCGCGGGATGTAGCGCGACCAGTCGCCAAGGAAGGCGCCGAACGACACCGGGTTGCTCATGGCCAGGATCGCTGCACCGACGAACGCTGCCCAGAAGCCAGGCTGGCCGAGGTTCACGCTACCGGCAAAGTCCGCGTCGAAAGGCCCGGCAAAGGCGAAGATGCCCAGCAGGAACAGCAGGCTCGACGCCCACACGGCAATCTTGTTGACCCACAGCATGAAGCGGAAGCCGAAGATGCACACTACCAGCACCAGCACGGCGAACAGACCGTAGGCCAGGCCCAGGGTGAGGTCGGTTTCCGGCAGCCCGGCCAGGCGCTTGGCACCACCTACCAGGGCGTCGCCCGAACTCCAGACCGACAGCGAGAAGAACGCCACTGCCGTGAGCAGTGAGAGGAACGACCCGACGATTCGTCCATGCACGCCGAAGTGCGCGCCCGAGGACACTGCGTTGTTGGTGCCGTTGAGTGCACCGAACAGGCCCATTGGCGCAAGGATCAGCGAACCGACACCGACGCCCAGCACAATGGCCCAGACCCCGGCCTGAAACGACAGCCCGAACAGCACCGGGAAGCTGCCCAGTACCGCCGTGGCGAATGTGTTGGCGCCGCCGAAGATCAGGCGGAACAGGTCCAGTGGGGAAGCGTCGCGTTGATCGTCGGGGATCTGTTCGACGCCATTGGTCTCGATACCGGTCGAGTGGCTCATGATGATGCTCCAGCGCGGTTGTTGTAGGTCGGCGCGGTGCGCGGACCCTCTTGTGGGTGCGATGGCAGAGCGGCAAGGCCGCGTAAAAGGTGTAGGTCAGGCGGCGGTGACGACCGACAAGTGCTCGTGGCACGCCAGCCAGCGTTCGCCCTGGCGACGGAACACGATGGTTTCGCGCTCGGCCAGTTGGTGCTCTTGATCGGCCATTCGGATATGCGTGGCGACATCGTGCATGAACACCGCCACATCGCCTTGCAGGCTCACCTGCACATTGCTCGACCGGCATGCCAGCACGGCGAACCCTTCGGCTTGCCATTGCGCCCAGAGGTCTTCGTAGGCGCGACGAGAAAGCAGCGGCTGCGGCAAGGTATGGAACAGGAAGGTGGCGTCTTCGCTGAAGCAGGCGAAGTAGCGGGCGGTATCGTTGCTGGCGAAGGCTTCGACGAGGTCGGCAGCGGCCTGCCGTACCTGGAGTGTCTGGTCCACGGGAGTGGCCTCACGGTTTTTGTGATTGTGGTGAAGCGATTCTGGTGGGGGGCGCTGACGGGAAAAATCGCTGGCAGAAAATAATTAGTTCAGGAATTTGTGAAGTGACCAGGGGAGGATGCCCATCCGTGGCGTATTGCCGAAACCAGCGCGCTGCGCAGCCCTTGCCGACTGGCGGTCATCCTGTCTGCGCATCCTTGCCTACGCTGAATTACCCACGCACAGAAGCAAGGAGTTGCGCCATGACGTTCCAATACAAGCGCCTGGACAAGAACGATGCCGCGGTACTGCTGGTCGACCACCAGGCCGGCCTGCTCTCGCTGGTACGGGATATCGACCCCGACCGTTTCAAGAACAACGTGCTGGCCCTGTCGGACCTGGCCAAGTACTTCAAGCTGCCCACCATCCTCACCACCAGTTTCGAAACCGGCCCCAATGGCCCGCTGGTGCCCGAGCTCAAGGCGCAGTTCCCCGACGCCCCGTACATCGCCCGTCCCGGCAACATCAACGCCTGGGACAACGAAGACTTCGTCAAGGCGGTGAAAGCGACCGGCAAGAAACAACTGATCATCGCCGGCGTGGTCACCGAGGTGTGCGTGGCCTTCCCGGCGCTGTCGGCACTGGAAGAAGGCTTCGAGGTGTTCGTCGTCACCGACGCCTCCGGCACTTTCAACGAACTCACCCGCGACTCGGCCTGGCGCCGCATGGAAGCGGCCGGGGCACAGCTGATGACCTGGTTCGGCGTGGCCTGCGAGTTGCACCGCGACTGGCGCAACGACATCGAAGGGCTGGGGACGCTGTTCTCCAACCACATCCCCGACTACCGCAACCTGATGACCAGTTACAACAAGCTGGCCAAGTAAAGCAGCGGTGCGACGCTTGCGGGGCAGCAGCGAGCCCCGCGAGCCATCCAGCAAACCCCCATTAATCGACCATACTCAGTCATCATTCGCCTCCGGGAGCAGGCCATGTCCAAGTCGGCCAAAAAGAAAGCCACCCAGTCATCCGACGAAAAGCTCAGCGGCAAGGACTATGAGAAAGCGCTCAAGTCCCTGCACGTCGAACTGGTCAAGCTTCAGGAATGGGTCGTGGCCAAGGGCCTTAAGGTATGCATCGTTTTCGAAGGCCGTGATGGCGCGGGCAAGGGCGGGACCATCAAGGCCATCACCGAGCGGGTCAGTCCACGAGTCTTTCGGGTGGTTGCGTTACCGGCACCCACCGAGCGGGAAAAGACCCAGATGTACGTGCAACGCTACCTGGGCCACCTGCCTGCCGCTGGCGAGGTGGTGATCTTCGACCGCAGCTGGTACAACCGCGCCGGGGTCGAGCGGGTGATGGGGTTCTGCACCGAGGAGCAAGCCAACAAGTTCCTCACCGTGGTGCCGCTGTTCGAGAAGATGATGGTCGAGTCTGGGATCATTCTGATCAAGTACTGGCTTGAAGTCAGTGCAGAGGAGCAGACCCGACGGCTGCAGGACCGCATCAACGATGGGCGCAAACTGTGGAAGCTGTCGCCGATGGACCTGAAGTCCTATTCACGTTGGGACGACTACACCCATGCCCGTGACGAAATGTTCGCCGCCTCGGACTCATCCTGGGCGCCCTGGTTCATGGCGCACTCCAATGACAAGCGGCGCGCGCGGCTCAATATCATCAGCCACCTGCTGTCGCGCATCGAGTACAAGGACGTGACCCGCGAAGAGATCGTCAAGCTGCCCAAGCGCGGCAAGATCGGCAAGTACAAGTCCGTGGACTACCCCTTCAAGGTGGTGCCGGAACGGTTTTGACACGTGTGAAACAGCCCGTCAGTTGGCAGTCGGCGTTGGCAAGAGGGTCCGTATCGACAGTCGGAGTTCGCTTCCGACAAAGCCAGGGGATAAGCGGCCATGCCACACGACGGCAGTCTGCTACAGGCGACAGTGGTCTTCTTGCTGGCCGTGGTGCTGTTGGTGCCACTGGCGCAGCGTCTGAAACTGGGGGCGGTACCGGGCTATCTGCTGGCCGGTATCCTCATCGGCCCATCCATGTTGGGCTTGATCAACCATCCCGAGAACGTTTCCCGCCTCTCCGAAATGGGCGTGGTGATGCTGTTGTTCGTGATTGGCCTGGAGCTTTCGCCGCGCCGCCTGTGGACCATGCGCCGGTCGCTGTTCGGCGTCGGCTCGCTGCAGGTGGCGCTGACCGCCGTGGTGCTGGGGTTGCTGGCGTACCTGGTGTTCGGCCAGCCGAGGGCGGCGGCGATTGTGCTGGGCCTGGGCCTGGCGCTGTCGTCCACCGCCTTCGGTTTGCAGGTGCTGGCAGAGCGCCGGGAACTGGGTAAGCCGCAAGGGCGACTGGCTGTGAGTATCCTGTTGTTCCAGGACATCGCGGCCATTCCGCTGATCGCCGTGGTACCCCTGCTTGGTACCGGTATCAGTCCGCCGGAGGAGGGTAGTTGGCCATTGTTGGCGGTGGCATTGGGCGTTGGTTTGGTGATCGTGACGGGTCGCTACCTGCTGCAACCGGTATTCCGCTGGACCGTCGGCTCGGGGCTGCATGAACTGTCGACCGCTACGGCATTGCTGGTGGTGCTGGGCACCGCCTGGGTAATGGAGCATGTCGGGGTTTCCATGGCCTTGGGCGCTTTCCTCGCGGGTGTGGTGATGGCCGATTCGCCGTTTCGCCATGAGTTGGAGTCCCAGGTCGAGCCACTCAAGGGGCTGCTGTTGGGGCTGTTCTTCGTCGGCGTGGGGATGACCGCCGACTTGCGCCTGCTGCTGAGCATGCCGGTGCAAGTGTTGGGGCTCACCGTGTTGCTGGTGGGGGTCAAGTTACCGCTGCTGTTCATGCTTGGACGCACCGCGGGCGGCCTGGAGCGGGCCCAGGCACTGTGCCTGGCGGTGGTGCTGGCCTCGGGCGGTGAGTTCGCCTTCGTGGTGTTCAAGCTGGCGTTGGAGCATCGAGTGCTGGAGCAGCAGGTACACGACCTGCTGGTGCTCGCCATCACCCTGTCGATGGCCGTGGTGCCGCTGGTGATGATGGCCCTGGCCCGCCAGTTGCGCGATGACGCGACGGTGGCCGCAGCCGCTGCGGCCCTGCCGGAAGTCGACGAAACACCCCAGGTAGTGGTGGCCGGCCTCGGGCGCATGGGCGGTGCCATCGTGCGCATGCTGCATGGCGAGGGCGTGCGCCTGGTGGCGCTGGACACTTCGATCGAGTCAGTAAGCCGCAGCAGCGAGCCGGATGGCCCACTGGTGTTCTTTGGCGACCCGTCTCGCTCGGAGATCCTGCGGGCGGCCAGGGTCGACCAGGCCAAGCTGGTGATCGTCGCTACCGACGACCCGCAGGCCAACCTCAAGGCTGCCGATGTGCTGGCGCATCTTTATCCACAGACCCCAGTGATCGCCGCTGCGCGTGACAGCCAGGAGGCGCTGCGGCTGCTTGCCATGGGCGTCGATCCAGTGCGCGAGACCTTCCATTCCAGCCTGGAGATGGCGCGCCGGGCCCTTATCGCGTTGGGGTACAGCGAAGAGCAGGCGTCGGCCTGGGTTCAGCGATACCAACGGCAAGAGGCACGCAGGCTGCTGGATCAGCAGCACGGCAAGGGTGATTTTCCAGGTGCTCGCTGAGCGCCCTGAAGCTTCGCAGCACAGACACGCGCCATGGGGCGCACTGATCGTTCATCCGCTGAATGCGGCCAGGAGGTGAACCATGCAGTCGGGTTTCAAGCTGGACAGCGCCCTGTCGCGAGGGCTGCTCGACGTGCTGATCAAGGCCGGGCTGGTGGCGGCCCTGGTGATCTTTGCCTTTCAGGTGTTCGAGCCGTTTCTGGAGCTAATGCTCTGGGCGGTGATCCTGGCGGTCACCTTGTATCCGCTTTATAGCCGGATCAAGCGCCGTATCGGTCTGAAAAACGGGTATGTCGCAACGCTCGTGGTCTTGCTCGTGCTGGTGGTGTTGTTGGTCCCGATCTATCTGGTGGTGGTTTCCATTGGCGAGTCCGTTCATAGCCTGGTGGCGCTGCTCAAGGAGG
This sequence comes from Pseudomonas sp. Rh2, assembly GCF_040762985.1. NCBI lineage: Bacteria > Pseudomonadati > Pseudomonadota > Gammaproteobacteria > Pseudomonadales > Pseudomonadaceae > Pseudomonas > Pseudomonas sp. Rh2. The sequence goes on along the minus strand of NZ_CP142890.1, from coordinate 5,045,389 downwards.
GCGGTTGGAGTGTGCCTGCGCCACCGGAATCAGTGGCAGGCTGGCCCCTCATCGGCCCTCGGCTGTATGCCTTCTGGCAGTCGGCTTCCGAAAGCCTGGCCCCGGTGATGAACAACCTGATGCCACATCTCAAAGGCGTAGGGCTGAGCATGCTGGGCGCCGCGGCGAGTGCGGGCGGGGCGTTCCTGTTGTTCATCGGTGCCGTGATCATCTCGGGTGTGATCATGGCCTTCGGCGAGCGTGGCGAGATTGCAGCACAGCGCATCGCCATGCGGGTATCCGGCGAAGAGCGCGGCAAGCCGTTGGCCAAACTGTGCACCGCGACGATACGGGCGGTCGCCCAGGGCGTGATTGGCATCGCCTTTATCCAGATGCTGCTGATTGGCGTCGGTTTCGTGGTCAAGGGCGTGCCGGGGGCGGGCATGTTGGCGATCGTTGTGTTGATGCTGGGGATCGCCCAGGCGCCAGCGACCCTGGTGACCGTTCCGGTGATCATCTACGTATTCAATGTCGAGGGTTTCACCGCTGCGACCATTGTCTTTGCCGTCTACACCTTCGTCGCGGGGCTTGCCGACAACGTGCTCAAACCGCTGCTGCTGGGGCGCGGGGTGGACGTGCCGATGCCGGTGGTGTTGATCGGAGCCTTGGGCGGCATGGTGGTCAAGGGCATCATCGGTTTGTTCATAGGCCCAGTCATCCTCGGCGTTGCCTATGTGCTTTTCTGGCAGTGGGTGGCGTTGCAGGTGCCGGAGCAACCTGTGCCGCCAGCAGCATGAGCCAGGCCTGTCATGCCCAAGCGCTGCCATGGCCTGATCCTGTTGCTGGTGCTCACCGGCTGTAGCCAGGTCGGCCCGGATTTCGCGGCGCCCCAGGACCGGTGGTTGCAAGGCTGGAGCACACCCCTGCTGGAACAGGCGGGGCGTACCGCACCGACACCTGATCTGAGCCGGTGGTGGGCGGTGTTCGCCGACCCGACGCTGGATGCGCTGATTGCCGAGGCTGACGCTCAGAATACCAACCTGCGGGTGGCAGGCCTGCGCATCGTCGAGGCACGTGCGCAACTGGCCATTGTGCAGACCGGACGCTATCCCCAGTTGCAGCAGTTACGTGCGCAAAGCCTGTACCTCAAGCAGGACCAGTCCGGCACCCCGACCGCTCGTGACTCGGTGTTCTGGCAGTCCAGCCTGGGTTTCGACATTGCCTGGGAGGTGGATTTCTGGGGACGATTCAGCCGCGCCATCGAGTCGGCCGATGCCGCCTACTTCGCCTCCCAGGCCAACTATGCCGACGCCATGGTGCTGCTGCGCGCGCAGGTGGCCGACACCTATTTCGGCTTGCGCACCGCCGAGGCGCGCCTGGCCATCGCCCAAGAAAACGCCAGGCGCCAGGCCCGCAGCCTGGAAATCACCGAGCGGTTGTTCCGCCATGGCGAAAACGACGAGCTGGACTGGCAGCAGGCGCGCACGCAGTACCTGGCCACCCAGGCGACCATTCCCGAGTTCCAGAACCAGGTGAATGCCTTGCGAAATGTGCTGTGTTCGCTGATCGGCCGGCCGCCTGGTCCGTTGCCGGAGCTCGAAGCGCGCCATGGCCAGTTGCCTCTGCCGGATCGGGCGGTTCTGCAGGACGTGCCCGCCAACCTGCTGCAACGCCGCCCGGATATCCGCGCCGCCGAGCAGGCGGTGGCGGCGCAGTCGGCCCTGGTGGGCGTGGCCGAGGCTGATCTTTATCCGTCGTTGAGCTTGCTGGGCAGCATTGGCTGGAGCTTCGTCACGGCCAATCACGTGCCCGATACGTTCGACCTCGCAGCCGGACCGAGCCTGATCTGGAACCCGTTCGACTATGGCCGGCGCAAGAACGCCGTGCGGGTGGAGGATGCGCGTTTGCAGCAGTTGATCGAGCGGTATCACCAGAATGTGCGCGACGCTGCACGCGAGGCGGACGATGCCGCCAGCGGCCTGGTGCGCTCGCTGGAAAGCGCCGGTATTCGCCAGCAGGCGTCGCAGGCCGCGCAACGTTCGTTGAGCTTGGCCAGCTCGCAGTACCGTGAGGGCTTCGCCGATTTTCAGCGGGTGCTCGATGCCCAGCAGCTGCTGTTGCAGCAGCAGGACGGCTACCTGGTCAGCCGAGGCAACGCCGTCAGCAGCCTGGTGAGCCTGTACAAGGCGCTAGGTGGAGGCTGGGAGCAGGTTGGTGAGCCGATCCCGCCGGCGACCCGCCAGCAGATGCAACAACGCACCGACTGGGGAACGCTGCTCGATGGGCCAGCCCCTGAACATCAGGAAACAGGTACGCGAAGATGAGCGACGCCCAGGGTACACCGCCGACACCAGCAGCACCGGACCGGGGCATGCGCTGGGTGCTGCTGCTGATTGTCGTCAGCCTGGTCTGGTACCTGCTGGCCGACCGCTTCACGCCTTACACCCAGCAGGCCCGCTTGCAGGCCTACGTGGTACCGGTCAGTGCCGAAGTGGCAGGCCAGATCAGGCGGGTGGCGGTGGGCAACAACCAGGAAGTGCGCAGGGGCGATGTGCTATTCGAACTGGACCCCGAGCAGTACCGCATCGCGTTGGCACGGGCCGAAGCGGACCTGGACACCATGCGCCGGCAGATCGGCGCCCATACTGCTGGCATCGACTCGGCCCAGGCCGCGCTGGTGGCCGCCCAGGCCAACGAGCGCAAGGCGCGGCAAGATGCCGAACGGTTGAAGCGGCTGATCGACGAGGACCCCGGCACGGTGTCGGTGCGGCGTCTGGAAGGGGCCCAGGCGACCCGCGACCAGGCCATCAGCCAGGTCGCCGCAGCCCGCGCGGAAGTCGAGCGGGCCCGTGAACAGCAGGGTGGGGCTGAAGCGGACAACGCCCAGTTGCGCAGTGCCGCGGCCAATGTGCAAAAGGCCCGTCTGGACCTGGCGCGCACCGTGGTACGGGCCGAGGCCAATGGCCTGATCACCGACCTGCGTACCGATGTGGGCCACTACGTCGCGGCAGGCAGCCCGATGATGACCCTGATCGCCATCCATGATCTGTGGATAAGTGCCGACATGACCGAGAACAACCTTGGCTACCTGCAGTCCGGTACGCCGGTACTGGTGGTGCTCGATGCACTACCGGGCAAGGTGCTGCGCGGGCGTGTGCGCAGTATTGGCCGTGGCGTGAGCGTTGGTCAGAGTACCCCGCCGGGCAGCTTACCGACGGTGCAGAACAGCCGTGAGTGGTTGCGTTCGGCGCAACGCTTTCCGGTAATCGTCGAGCTGGAACGCGATCAGCTGCAAAGCGCTGCCGGCCTGCGGGTAGGCGGTCAGGCCGAAGTCATGGCGCTGCCTCGCGAAGGCAACCCGCTGAACCTGTTGGCCAGGGTGTTCATGTGGCTGATGAGCTGGATGTCCTATGCCTATTGAGCTGCGTCGCTTGCGCGCCCTGCGCTTGGCGTGGGGCACGGCGTTGTGCCTGGCGGTCAGTTTCGGCCTTGGCCTGCCGGTGCCGATTCTGGCGCCTGTGTTCGCCGTGCTGCTGCTGGCGATGCGCAGCCAACCTCTGCCGTTGCGCGCCGCGCCGTTGCTGGCGCTGCTGGTGCTGCTCAGTTGCGGCAGTGGCCTGTTGCTGATTCCGTTGCTGCGCCATGCCCCGGTCAGCGGGGTGCTGGTGGTTGGCACCGGCGTATACCTGGTACTGCGCTATGCCCTGCTGGGGGGCAACGGCTTGCTGGCGAACCTGCTGGTCATCGGCCTGACCATGATCGCCGCGGCAGGCACAAATGACTTCACCCTGGCGCTGTCGGTGGTCGAGGCCATGGCCAAGGGCATGCTCCTGGCAACCCTGGGCTGTGCCCTGGCGCATCTGTTGTTCCCCGAACCTGCCGATGCTCCCGTCCCATCCCCCCCGGCACGGCTGAATGACAATGAGGTTGGGTGGGTGGCCTTGCGTGCCACCCTGATCGTGATGCCAGCGTTTCTGTTGGCATTGATCGCACCGGACACGTTCATGCCGCTGATCATGAAATCGGTGAGCTTGGGGCAACAGGCCGGCGAGACCCACGCGCGGCATGCCAGCCGCGAATTGATCGGTTCGACCCTGCTGGCCGGGGCGCTGGCGATCCTGCTGTGGGGTGCGCTTGGCCTGTTCGTGCACCTGTGGATGTTCTTCTTGTGGGGGCTGCTGTTCTGTCTTTGGCAGGCGCGCAGGCTCTACCAGGCAGTGATGACGCAGCAGACGCCGGCTTTTTGGATCAGTTGCCTGACGACGTTCCTGATCCTTCTGGGGCAATCGGTGCAGGACAGTGCAGCCGGGCAGGATGTGTACCGTGCGTTTGCCGTGCGCATGGCACTGTTCGTCGCGGTGTCGTTGTATGCCAGCGCGATGCTGATCTGGATCGACAGGCGTCGTGCCAGGCAGGTCGTCACGCCGTGATGTCATCCGCCAGGCTTTGTATGAAAAGCTTTGATACTCGGTGATGCTGCGTTGAAAACAGCCTCGGGCCTGACGTTCGTCTCAAGACGTTTCATGTAGACCCTAGGGCTGCCAGTCGACGCCGGTATCCTTCAGGTAGGCATCCACGGCGGCGCCTACCGTGGGATGAAAGGCCTGCGCACCAATGCAATGGAACAGCTCGAAGCGCTTCATCTTGTCCTTGACCGGGTCTTTCATCTCGGCAAATTGCAGCTCAACGCCGCGGGATTCAAGGATGCGGTCCAGTTCGGCGAGCATGTCAGCGGAGGTGATGTCGATGCTGGTCACAGGCTCGGCGGCCACCACCAGGCGTTGTACCGGGGTCGGCGACTCGTCGATCGCTGCCATTACGGTGTTATGGAACTGCTCGGCATTGGCGAAGAACAGCGGAGCATCCCAACGCAGCAGCACCAGCCCCGGAATCCGTCGTGCGTGCGGGTGGCGCTCGATGTCGTGGTAACCGCGGGTGCCATCCACACGGCCCAGCACGGCGAAATGCGGACGCCAGCCGTCCCAGAGAAATTCGATCACCGAGATCACCACCGCGATGCCGATGCCAGGAATAGCGCCGAACACCGCCACGCCGACGAAGCAGGTGAACGACAACCAGAACTCCCATTGCTGCATACGGAAGATGCGCTTGAGGTCGGCGAACTCGAACAGCCCCAGCGCGGCGGCGATCACCACTGCCGCCAGGGCGCTGTTGGGCAGATAGCGCATCAGGTTGGGCGCCACCAGCAACAGGAGCGTGACTGCCAGCGCGCCGATGATGCCGGTCAGTTGGGTCTTGGAGCCAGCAGCTTCGGCGACTGGGGTGCGTGACGAGCTGCTGCTGATGGGGATGCCCTGGAACAACCCGGACGCCAGATTGGCCACGCCCAGGCCGAACATTTCCTGGTTCGGGTTCACCGGAGCCTTCAAGCGAGCGGCGTAGGTGCGCGACAGCACGCTAGTGTCAGCGAAGGACACCAGTGCCACGGCGATGCCGCCCAGTAGCACCTCCACCAGATCAATGTCGCTCAGCCATGGAAAGGTGAAACTGGGCAGGCCCTGGGGCAGCTCGCCGAGCACCTTCACGCCCTGCTGGTCCAGGTTCAGCACGCTCACGGCCACGGTGGCCAGCACCACCGCGATGAGGATGCCGGGGAGACGTTTGTAGGGTTTGAGCAACACGATCAACGCCAGGCTGGCGCCACCCACCGCGAAGCTTGGCCAATGGCCTTGGCCGGCGAACAAGGCCTGGGCCAGTTGCCAGAGATCGCGCAAAGGGCCCTGGCTGTCGAACGAAAGGCCGAACAGCTTGGGTAGCTGGCTGATCAACACCGTCAGGGCAATGCCGTTCATATAGCCATAGCGGATTGGTTTGGACAGCAGTTCGGTGATGAAGCCCAGCCGCAGCAGGCCGGCGACCATGCAGAACGCACCGGCCACCAGGGCCATCATGCTGGCGATGGCGATAGCCCGTTGTGGGTCGCTGGCGGCGTATTGCACCACCACGGCGAGGATGGGGGCCGCCAGTGCCGAGTCCGGGCCGAGCACCAGAATGCGGCTGGGGCCGAACAGGGCGTACGCCAACAGCGGGACGATGGTGGCATACAGGCCGTAGATGCCCGGTACCCCGGAGGCTTCGGCGTAGGCGATCCCCACGGGGACCAGCATGGTGGTCAGGACCAGGCCCGCGGCGAGGTCCCTGGGGAGCCAGGTGGGTTGGTAGTGGAGCAGGGTGGCCAGACCGGGGAGCCAGCGTTGCCAGTCGAAGCGGGAGGCGCGAGGCGATTTTTCCATGGTGCAGGCTCCGGGAAGTGGGGGGCTCTACAGCACTAGCGCGCCCCCATCAACCTCAAGGATGCAAGACATTTGCGAACTTGCAACCCGCTGCTTGAGGTCACATCAGCTTGGGAATTGGCTTACCGGGGCCAGGAAGGGCTCACGGCTGCCCAGCGGGCAAAAGAAAACCCCTTGGGCATTGCTGCCCAAGGGGTTTTCGTATCGCGACTGGCCTGGTCTCAGACGTTGAAGCGGAAGTGCATCACGTCACCGTCCTTGACGATGTAGTCCTTGCCTTCCAGACGCCATTTACCGGCTTCCTTGGCGCCGCTTTCACCCTTGAATTGGATGAAGTCGTCGTAGGCGACAACTTCAGCGCGGATGAAGCCTTTTTCGAAGTCGGTGTGGATCACGCCAGCGGCCTGAGGCGCGGTAGCGCCGACGCGTACGGTCCAGGCACGTACTTCCTGCACGCCGGCAGTGAAGTAGGTCTGCAGGTTCAGCAACTGGTAACCGGCACGGATCACGCGGTTCAGGCCAGGCTCTTCCAGGCCCAGGGCCTCGAGGAACATGTCCTTCTCTTCGCCTTCATCCAGTTCGGCGATTTCCGCCTCGATCTTGTTGCACACCGGCACCACGACCGCGCCTTCTTCCTCGGCGATGGCCTTGACCACGTCCAGGTGCGGGTTGTTTTCGAAGCCGTCTTCGGCAACGTTGGCGATGTACATGACTGGCTTGCTGGTCAGCAGGTGGAAGCCACGGATCACGGCCTTGTCTTCGGCGCTCATGTTCTTCATCAGGCTGCGCGCAGGCTTGCCTTCGGTGAAGTGCGGAATGAGCTGCTCAAGGATGGCCTTCTGTGCCAGGGCTTCCTTGTCGCCACCTTTGGCGTTACGGGCAACCTTCTGCAGTTGCTTTTCGCAGCTGTCGAGGTCGGCGAAGATCAGTTCGAGGTCAATGATCTCGATGTCGCGCTTGGGGTCGACGCTGTTGGAGACGTGAATCACGTTCTCGTCTTCGAAGCAGCGCACCACGTGGGCGATTGCGTCGGTTTCGCGGATGTTGGCCAGGAACTTGTTGCCCAGGCCTTCACCTTTGGATGCGCCCGCCACCAGGCCGGCGATGTCGACGAATTCCATGGTGGTCGGCAGGATGCGGTTCGGCTTGACGATTTCCGCCAGCGCGTTCAGGCGCGCATCAGGCATCGGCACGATGCCGCTGTTCGGCTCGATGGTGCAGAAAGGGAAGTTCTCCGCCGCGATGCCGGACTTGGTCAGGGCGTTGAACAGGGTGGACTTGCCGACGTTGGGCAGGCCGACGATGCCGCAATTGAAACCCATGGGTGTTCCCCTCTCTAGGAAATCAGGCCTTCTGGCTGTGCAGTTCGCGCATCGCCTTGGCGAAGTCGCCAGCGAGCACGTCCGGCATTACGCCGAGGGCAAAATCGATGCTGGCGTCGAGCTTCTCCTGCTCGGCGCGCGGCGCGCGGCCCAGGACGAAGTTGGAGACCAGTTTGGCGTCGCCCGGGTGGCCGATGCCAAGCCGCAGGCGGTGGAAGTCGTTCTGGTTGCCGAGCTGCGCGATGATGTCGCGCAGGCCGTTGTGCCCTCCATGGCCGCCGCCGCGCTTGAGCTTGGCAACGCCCGGAGGCAGGTCGAGTTCGTCATGCGCCACCAGAATGGCCTCCGGCTTGATGCGGAAGAAATTGGCCAATGCCGCCACGGACTGGCCGCTGCGGTTCATGTAGGTGGTGGGGATCAGCAGACGAACGTCGTGACCCTGATGGCTGAACTTAGCCGTCAGGCCGAAATATTTTTTGTCAGCGGTCAGCGACACGCGCTGGGCGCTGGCAAGGCGTTCAACGAAAAGAGCCCCTGCGTTATGCCGGGTCTGTTCGTATTCGGGGCCGGGATTACCCAGGCCAACGATCAACTGGATGGCGGTCACGTCAGGGGCTCTTCCTTGGAGTTGGTGGGTTACAGGGCGCGGGGCACTGTAACCCGGTCAACACCGGCGCGCGAGTGGATTACTCGGCAGCGCCTTCAGCTTCTGGAGCAACGCGCGGAGCGTGAACGTTGGCAACAGCTTTGTCATCACCGTGGGCCAGAGCGACGAACTCTACGCCTTTCGGAGCTTTCAGGTCCGACAGGTGGATGATGGTGCCGATTTCAGCCTTGGCCAGGTCGACTTCGATGAACTCAGGCAGGTCCTTGGCTTCGCAGGAAACTTCAACCTCGGCCACTACGTGGGAGATTTCGCCGCCTTTCTTGACCGGGGCTTCTTCGTTGATGAAGTGAACCGGCACTTTGGCGGTCAGCTTCTGGCCTGCAACGACGCGAACGAAGTCGGCGTGCATGATGAAGCCTTTGGCCGGGTGGCGCTGCATGGCCTTGACCACGACGTTCTGCTTGGCGCCGTCGACGTTCAGTTCGATAACGTGGCTGAAGGCAGCTTCGTTTTCGAACAGCTTGGTGATTTCCTTGGCCAGGATGGTCAGGGATTGGGCTTCTTTATCGCCACCGTAGACAACGGCAGGGATGTTGGCGGAGTGACGCAGGCGGCGGCTCGCACCTTTCCCCAGGTCAGTACGCGCTTGGGCGTTCAGGATGAAGTCAGTCATTTTGTATCTCCAAAATAGCCTCCCGAGGGCGTTTGCGACCAGCGCCAACGGGGATGGCAAAAAAGCCCCGCCCCAACAACAGGTGTTGGGGCGGGGCGCTTTTCGTCAGCAGGTGTTCCGCTTAGCGGAACATCGCACTGATCGATTCTTCGTTGCTGATGCGGCGTACCGCTTCAGCGACAACCGGTGCGATATCCAACTGGCGGATACGGTCACAGGCTTGAGCAGCGGCGGACAGCGGAACGGTGTTGGTCACCACCAGCTCGTCCAGTACCGACTTCTCGATGTTCTCGATCGCGCGGCCCGACAGGACAGGGTGCGTGCAGTAGGCGTAAACCTTGGCAGCGCCGTGTTCTTTCAGGGCCTTGGCCGCGTGGCACAGAGTGCCGGCGGTGTCGACCATATCGTCTACCAGGATGCAGGTGCGCCCTTCGACGTCGCCGATGATGTGCATGACCTCGGAGTGGTTAGCCTTCTCGCGGCGCTTGTCGATGATACCCAGATCGACACCCAGGGACTTGGCGACGGCACGTGCGCGCACGACACCACCGATGTCCGGGGAAACGATCATCAGGTTCTCGAAACGCTGGTCTTCGATGTCGTCGACCAGTACGGGCGAGCCGTAGATGTTGTCGACGGGGATATCGAAGAAACCCTGGATCTGGTCAGCGTGCAGGTCGACGGTGAGAACACGGTCGATACCCACGACAGTGAGCATGTCAGCGACGACTTTGGCGCTGATGGCTACACGTGCCGAACGCGGACGGCGGTCCTGGCGGGCGTATCCGAAGTAAGGAATCACGGCGGTGATTCGCGACGCTGAGGAGCGGCGGAAGGCATCAGCCATCACGACCAGTTCCATCAGGTTGTCGTTGGTTGGGGCACAGGTTGGCTGGATGATGAAGACGTCCTTACCGCGAACGTTTTCATTGATCTCAGCACTGATTTCGCCGTCGGAGAATTTGCCGACAGAAACATCACCCAGTGGAATGTGCAGCTGACGTACGACACGCCGAGCCAGATCGGGGTTGGCATTCCCCGTAAAGACCATCATCTTGGACACGCGCAGTACCTGAAGGCTGAGGGTAACCTGGATGAGTATAAGGAAAATGGCAGGGGCGGCTGGATTCGAACCAACGCATGGCAGGATCAAAACCTGCTGCCTTACCGCTTGGCGACGCCCCTGTATCTGTTGCTGCGAGCGCTAGGCACTCGACTTCTTGATCAGACTTTGCAGCTTGCGATGCAACATCGAAACATTGCTTCCTTTCGCCACAAACCCTGTTTGGGTCTCTGAAAGAAGGGCCAGAACTTTATCAGCTTCGGCTTTGCTTGGGAAGGCCCCAAACACACAACTTCCAGTGCCGGTCAGTCGAGCTTCAGTGAATTTACCCAATGAATTCAACGCATTGCGAACTTCTGGGTAACTCTGCTCTACCACCGGTTGGCAGTCATTTCGACTGTTTCCCTCGGGAACGGGGCGCATCTTAAGGGGGAGGGAATCACGTGTCAACTGTGGATGCGAAAAAATTTCTACAGTACTGACAGAGACTTGCGGCACCAGTACGACGTACCAGGGCTCTTCGGGGTCGACCGGGGTCAACTGCTCGCCGACACCTTGGGCGAAAGCTGCATGACCGCGAACGAATACGGGGACATCGGCGCCCAGGGACAGGCCCAGGCTCGCCAGTCGGTCTTCATCCCAGCCCAGCTGCCACAAGTGGTCCAGGGCCAGCAGGGTGGTCGCGGCATCGGAACTGCCGCCACCGATTCCACCGCCCATGGGTAAAACCTTGGTCAACCAGATGTCGGCGCCCAGGTGGGTGCCAGACTGCTCCTGCAGTTTACGGGCGGCGCGCACGATCAGGTTGCTGTCATGTGGCACCGAGTCGATCTCGGTGTGCAGGCGGACCTGGCCGTCGTCACGTAGGGCGAAGCTCAGCTCGTCACCGTGTTCGAGGAACTGGAACACGGTTTCCAGTTCGTGGTAGCCGTCCGGGCGACGACCGATGATATGCAGCCACAGGTTGAGCTTGGCCGGCGCGGGCAGGGTGAGCTTTTGCATAGTTTCAGTGCCCCAGCTGGCGTGGCTGCCAGTCCTTGACCACCAGGGTCACGTCCAGGTTTTCGCCATGCAGTTTCATGCGCTCGGGCAGCCAGTAGCCGTTCTGCTGGGTGTAGCTCAGGTACTGCACCTGCCAGCCATCCTGGTTCAGGCTGGCCAGGCGGCTGTCGTCATCCAGGGTGAGCTGGCTCTTGCTGTCCGGGGCCGGCAGTCCGCGCACCCACCACACCAGGTGCGAAACGGGCAATTGCCAGCCCAGTTGTTCTTCGAGCAGGGCTTCGGGGCTGTTGGCCTCGAAGCGGCCCTGGTTGGCGACTTCCAGCACCACGCCGCCAGGGCGGCCGGTCAGGCGTGCGGCGCCACGGCCAAGCGGCCCGGCCAGACGGATGTCGTAGTAATCCTGGCGCTGAAGCCAGAACAAGGTGCCGCTGCCGGAGTCGCGGGGGGCGCGAATACCGACCTTGCCGTTGATCTGCCAGCCGTCCAGGGTGCTCAGCTGTTCTTTGTGGGCTCGCCACTGTTGTGGGTTGCCTTGGCCATGCAGGGCTTCGCGGGATCCGAAGCCGGCACAGCCGGCAAGCAGGGCGATCAGGGAAAAGGTAATGCAATGGCGCAGGAACATGGCGTTAAAGAGTCTCGGATCCGGTCAGGCGCAAGACGGTCTTGCGCAGGATAGGGCTGTCGGGTTGGGCCTCGAAGGCCTTGGCCCAGACCTGGCGGGCCTCACGACGCTTGCCGTTGGCCCACAGCACTTCGCCCAGGTGGGCGGCGACTTCATGGTCGGGGAAGCGCTCGAAGGCCTGGCGCAGGTAGCGCTCGGCTTCGTCGAGGTTGCCCAGGCGGTAGGCGACCCAGCCCAGGCTGTCGAGCACCGCCGGGTCGTCCGGGGTGAGCTGGTGGGCCTTGTCGATCAGCGCCTTGGCTTCGGTGTAGCGGGTGGTTCGATCGGCCAGGGTATAGCCGAGCGCGTTCAGTGCCATGGCGTTTTCCGGCTGGCGGGCGATGATGGCGCGCAGGTCTTGTTCCATTTGCGTCAGGTCGTCGCGCTTTTCGGCCAGCATGGCGCGGGTGTAAAGGAGATTAAGGTCGTCCGGGAAGCGCTTGATGGCTTGCTGCAGCACCTGGTTGGCCTGGGCGTCCTTGTTGTTGTTGCTGTAGCTCTCCGACTCGACCAGGAACAGCTGGACCGCGAGGTCCGGCTGGGCTTCGCGGGCCTCGGCCAGCAGGCGCGAGGCCTCGGTGCCGCGACCGTTGGCGATCAGGATGTCGGCCTGGCGAAGTTGCGCTGGCAGGTAATCGGGGCCAGTGCCGACCAGGGCGTATTCGCGCAAGGCACCCTCGGGGTCGTTGCGTTCCTCGCGGATGCGGCCCAGGTTGAGGTGGGCGGCATCGACGTTGCTGTCGCGCTCGATCAGCTCCTGCAGGTAGCTTTCGGCTTCATCCCAGTCCTTGTTCTCCATGCAGACCAGTGCCAGGGAGTAACGCAGCTCGTCATCTTCCGGGTACTGCTGGACCAGGCCGAGGAATTCACCCTTGGCGTCGGCGATGCGGTCCTGCTCGACCAAGGTTCGGGCGTACGTCAGGCGCAGGCGCTTGTCGTCCGGGTTGTCGCGGATGGCGCCGCGCAGCAGCGGCAGCGCCTCGGGGCCGCGGTCGAGGGCCTGGAGCAGGCGGGCGCGCAGCAGGATCGGCGCCACTTCGCCGTTTTGTGGCGGGTGTTCCTCCAGCAGGTCGAGGGCTTGCTGGGGCTTGCCGTCCTGGTTCAGCAGCAGGGCCTTGCCGAAGACCAACTGGCTGTTGTCCGGGTATTTGACCAGCAGCCGTTCGAAACTCTGCAACAGGCCGTCGCGGGTACCTTGATCGGTTTCGGCGGCCGACAGGGCGAGGAAGTCGAAGTGGGTGTCACCCTGGCCCTGAAGCACCTTTTCCATGTAGGCCATGGATTCGTCATAGCGGCCGGCGCCTGCCAACTGGACGGCAGCGGCGCGCTGGGCGTCGAGGTTCTGCGGGTCGTTGCGGGCCCAGATGAGCGCGTTGTCCAGGGCCGGCTCGTCGGCACCGAGGTATTCGGCGATGCGGTAGGCACGCTCGGACACGCCTGGGTCCTGGGTCTTCTGCGCCTGGTCGGTGTAGTTGGCCAGGGCGATGTCGAAGCGATTGCGCTGGCCGGCCAGCTCCGCGACCAACAGGCTGTAGAGCGTGTCCTGTTTGAATGACCCATACACCACGGGCTTGTCGGCCGCGGCTTTGCCCGCCTCGGCGACGGGCGGTTCGGCTTGTTGCGGGGCCAGGTTCTGGCAGCCCTGGAGCAGGGCGAAGGCAAGCAGCAATGCGTAGGGTCTGTTCATAAATGAGGCTTAGAAGGACTAACCGGCGGTCGGAGCATGATGACACAAGCGCGGGGGCAAACCCACCGGCGAAGGTCGTGGTTTACAGGGATAGCCTGGGATTGTTGGGACAATAGCGAACGGTGGTTGTTCTAAAACCTGTGAAAGAGGACAATTATCGGCTTCTCGTCACAACCAGCGACCTTGCATGGCCTTTCTTGCACTTGGTATCAACCATAAGACTGCCTCGGTAGACGTACGCGAGCGCGTGGCGTTTACCCCAGAGCAGCTGGTAGACGCCCTGCAGCAGCTCTGTCGACTGACCGCCAGCCGCGAAGCGGCGATTCTGTCGACCTGCAACCGTAGCGAGCTCTATATAGAGCAGGACCACCTGTCCGCCGATGCCGTCCTGAAGTGGCTGGCCGACTATCACCGGCTGAGCCTGGATGAGCTGCGCGCCAGCGCCTACATCCATGAAGAGCACGATGCCGTGAAGCATATGATGCGGGTGGCCTCCGGACTGGACTCGCTGGTGCTCGGCGAGCCGCAGATCCTCGGCCAGATGAAGTCGGCCTACGCCGTGGCCCGCGAGGCCGGCACCATCGGACCGCTGCTCGGGCGCTTGTTCCAGGCGACCTTCAGCGCCGCCAAGCAGGTACGGACCGATACCGCGATCGGCGAGAACCCGGTGTCGGTTGCCTTCGCCGCCGTCAGCCTGGCGCGGCAGATCTTCAGCGACCTGGGCCGCAGCCAGGCCCTGCTGATCGGTGCGGGCGAGACCATTACCCTGGTCGCCCGTCACCTCCACGAGCAAGGCGTGCGCCGGATCGTGGTTGCCAACCGGACCCTGGAGCGGGCCAGTATCCTGGCCGAACAGTTCGGTGCCCATGCCGTGCTGCTGGCGGACATTCCGCAGGAACTGGCCAACAGCGACATCGTCATCAGCTCCACTGCCAGTCAGTTGCCGATCCTCGGCAAAGGCGCGGTGGAAAGCGCGCTGAAACAACGTCGGCACAAGCCGATCTTCATGGTCGATATCGCCGTGCCGCGAGACATCGAGCCTGAAGTCGGTGAGCTCGATGACGTGTACTTGTACACGGTCGATGACCTGCACGAAGTGGTCGCCGAAAACCTCAAGAGCCGCCAGGGTGCGGCGCAGGCTGCCGAAGAGCTGGTCTCGGTGGGCGCCGAGGACTTCATGGCGCGCCTGCGCGAGCTGGCGGCGGTTGATGTGCTGCGTGCCTATCGCCAGCAAAGCGAGCGCCTGCGCGACGAAGAACTGCAAAAGGCCCAGCGATTGCTGGCCAACGGCGGCAACCCCGAAGATGTACTGGCCCAACTGGCCCGGGGGCTGACCAACAAACTCCTGCATGCGCCCAGCGTGCAACTGAAAAAGCTCTCGGCCGAGGGCCGCCTCGATGCGCTGGCCATGGCCCAGGAACTCTTTGCCCTCAACGAGGGCTCGACGGACAAAACCCCGCAATGAAAGCGTCGCTGCTGAACAAACTGGACACGCTCCAGGACCGCTTCGAGGAACTCACCGCCCTGCTCGGTGACGCCGAAGTCATTTCCGACCAGACCCGATTCCGCGCCTATTCCCGTGAATACGCCGAAGTCGAGCCGGTGATCGCTGCCTATAAAGAGTGGCGCAAGGTTCAGGACGACCTCGAAGGCGCCCAGGCTCTGCTCAAGGATGCCGACCCCGACCTGCGCGAAATGGCGGTGGAGGAGGTGCGGGAGGCCAAGGAGCAACTGGTGGGCCTGGAGTCGCAACTGCAGCGCATGCTGCTGCCCAAGGACCCCAACGACGGTCGCAACGTGTTCCTGGAGATTCGCGCAGGTACCGGCGGTGATGAGGCGGCGATCTTTTCCGGTGACCTGTTCCGCATGTATTCACGCTATGCCGAGCGGCGCGGCTGGCGCCTTGAGATCCTCTCGGAGAACGAGGGCGAGCATGGCGGCTATAAAGAGATCATCGCGCGTGTCGAAGGCGACAATGTCTACGGCAAGCTGAAGTTCGAGTCTGGCGCGCACCGCGTGCAGCGAGTGCCGGAAACCGAGTCCCAGGGCCGCATCCATACCTCCGCATGCACGGTGGCGGTGTTGCCTGAGCCCGACGAGCAAGTGGCCATCGAGATCAACCCCGCTGACTTGCGGGTCGACACCTACCGTGCTTCGGGTGCTGGCGGCCAGCACGTCAACAAGACCGACTCGGCAATCCGCATCACCCACTTGCCGACCGGTATCGTGGTCGAGTGCCAGGAGGAGCGTTCGCAGCACAAGAACCGTGCGCGGGCCATGTCCTGGTTGTCAGCCAAGCTCAATGACATGCAGACCAGTGCCGCCCAAAACGCCATCGCCAGCGAGCGCAAGCTGTTGGTCGGCTCGGGTGACCGCTCCGAGCGTATCCGTACCTACAATTATCCACAGGGCCGGGTGACCGATCACCGTATCAACCTGACTCTCTATTCCCTCGACGACATCCTCGCCGGTGGCGTGGAGGCCGTGATCGAGCCGTTGCTGGCCGAGTACCAGGCCGATCAATTGGCTGCCCTGGGGGAATAATGACCATCATCGCCAGCTTGCTGCGCAACGCGCAGCTGCCGGATTCGCCCACTGAGCGACTGGATGCCGAACTGTTGCTGGCCGCGGCCATCGGTAAGTCGCGCAGCTACCTGCACACCTGGCCCGAGCGGATCGTCAGCAGCGAGGCGGCGGACGTCTTCGCCAGTTACCTCGAGCGCCGTCGCGCAGGAGAACCGGTGGCCTATATCCTCGGGCAGCAGGGCTTCTGGAAGATCGACCTGGAGGTCGCGCCACACACCCTGATTCCGCGTCCCGATACCGAGCTGCTGGTAGAAACAGCCCTCCAGCTGCAGCCAGCCTCGCCAGCCAGGGTGCTCGACCTGGGTACCGGTACCGGTGCCATCGCCCTGGCGCTGGCCAGCGACTGCCCGGCCTGGCAGGTGACGGCGGTGGACCGTGTCGACGAGGCAGTGGCCCTTGCCGAGCGCAATCGCCAGCGCCTGGGCCTCGATAACGTGAAGGTGATGGCCAGCCATTGGTTCGACAGCCTGGCGGGGCAACGCTTCGACCTCATCCTGAGCAACCCGCCCTACATCGCCGCCGAGGACCCGCACCTGGCGGAGGGCGACGTGCGCTTCGAACCGAGCAGCGCCCTGGTGGCGGGGCCCGATGGCCTGGATGATCTGCGGATAATCGTCGACCAGGCGCCGGAGCACTTGCTGCCGGGTGGTTGGTTGTTGCTCGAGCACGGTTATGATCAAGCGACTTCGGTGCAGGCGTTGCTGACTGCCCGGGGCTTTACCGAGGTCGCCAGCCGTAAGGACCTGGGCGGCCACGAACGCATCACGATGGGACGTCTGCCATGTTGAGTGACCAGGAACTGTTGCGTTATAGCCGGCAGGTGCTGCTGGCCCAAGTCGATATCGATGGCCAACTGCGGCTCAAGCGCAGCAAGGCGCTGATCGTCGGCCTCGGCGGCCTCGGCTCGCCGGTCGCACTGTACCTGGCGGCGGCAGGCGTGGGCGAACTGCACCTGGCGGACTTCGACACCGTAGACCTGACCAACCTGCAACGGCAGGTGATCCACGACAGCACCAGCGTCGGCATGAGCAAGGTGGACTCGGCGATCCAGCGTCTGCAGGCGATCAACCCCGAAGTGAACCTGGTTGCCCATCGCCATGCACTAGACGAGGACTCCCTGGCTGCGGCGGTGGCGGCGGTTGACCTGGTGCTGGACTGCTCGGACAACTTCGCCACCCGCGAAGCCGTCAACGCGGCCTGTGTGGCCGCCTGCAAGCCGTTGGTCAGCGGTGCGGCCATTCGCCTGGAAGGGCAGCTTTCGGTGTTCGACCCGCGCCGCGACAACAGCCCTTGCTACCACTGCCTGTATGGCCATGGCAGCGAGGCCGAGCTGACCTGCAGCGAGGCCGGCGTCATCGGGCCGCTGGTCGGGCTGGTGGGCAGCTTGCAGGCCCTTGAGGCGATGAAACTGCTGGCTGGTTTCGGCGAGCCGCTGGTGGGGCGCTTGCTGTTGATCGACGCACTGGGCACGCGCATGCGCGAGCTGCGGGTCAAGCGCGACCCGGCTTGTGCCGTGTGTGGTAACCGGCATGGCTGAACGCTCGGCGCCGGTCGGCGTGATGGATTCGGGGGTCGGCGGATTGTCGGTGCTCGCCGAAATCCAGCGCCTGCTGCCTGGCGAGTCGCTGTTGTACGTGGCCGATTGCGGCCATGTGCCCTACGGTGAGAAATCGGCGGAGTACATCCGTGAACGCTGCAGGCACATTGCCGAGTTCTTCCACGCACAAGGGGCCAAGGCCATGGTCCTGGCGTGCAATACCGCCACGGTGGCGGCGGTGGCCGACCTGCGTGAGCGCTACCCGGATTGGCCGCTGGTGGGCATGGAGCCTGCGGTAAAACCGGCTGCGGCGGCGACTCGCTCCGGGGTGGTCGGTGTTCTGGCCACCACCGGCACGCTGCAAAGTGCCAAGTTCGCCGCCTTGCTGGACCGCTTTGCCAATGACGTGCAGGTTGTCACCCAGCCGTGCCCGGGACTGGTCGAGCGGATCGAAACCGGCGACCTTGGCAGTGCGCAGCTGCGCCAGTTGCTGCTGGGCTACGTACAGCCGCTGTTGGACGCGGGCTGCGATACGCTGATTCTGGGGTGCACCCATTATCCCTTCCTACGCCCGCTGCTGGCTGAAATGGTGCCGGCGGACGTTGCGATCATCGACACCGGCGCCGCGGTTGCGCGGCAGTTGCACCGTTTGCTGGCCGCTCGCGATCTGCTGGCCGACGGGCCGGCGCAGGCGGCACGCTTCTGGAGCAGTGCCGACCCGCAAGCCCTGAGCGATATCCTGCCTTTGCTATGGCATGAGTCCGATCGTGTGCAACGCTTCCCGTTGTAACCACAGCGCGGAATAAAGCTGAACTATCGTGCTATCGCCGATTTCTACTATTTGCCTGGCACAAGGCGAACAGTCATAACACATCAGGAAGAAGGAAGTTTCCCATGAAGAAACGGCTTGGCGTGGCGGCGGCTGCCGCCTGGATTCTGGGGCATGTGGTAACGGCGCAGGCCGCCGATGTTTCGTTTTCGGTGGGCCAGACCGGTGACTCCACACAGGTCTATCGCCTGGGGCTGCAATCGAACTGGGACGCCAGTTGGTGGCAAACCCGCGTGGGCAGGCTGACGGGCTACTGGGATGGGGCCTACAGCTATTGGGACGGTGACGAAACCGCCAGCAACCACAGCCTGTCGTTTGCGCCTGTCTTCGTGTACGAGTTCGCCGGGGAGTCGGTCAAGCCTTACATCGAGGCCGGTATTGGCGTTGCGTTGTTCTCCAGCACCGAGCTGGAAAGCAACGAACTTGGCTCGTCCTTCCAGTTCGAAGATCGCATCGGCGTGGGCCTGCGCTTTGCCGGTGGCCATGAGTTGGGTATCCGGGCCATTCACTATTCCAACGCGGGCATCAGGCAGCCCAACGATGGTGTAGAAAGCTACAGCTTGCATTACCGCATGCTGCTGTAAGCACGGCCCCGCCGCGGGGCCATGCTGGCGTGTGTCCTCAGCGTGGCAAGGGCCACAGGTTGCTCAGCGTCAGGGCTTCGAGCACCAGTTCAGGCTCACGCTGAGGCAGCCGACGTATCAGTTCATCGGCCGTACGCTCCGGCGTCCACTGCTCAGGTATGGCCTGGGCCGATGATGCCGGGCTTTGCATGGCCTGCGGCGCCACCAGCGTCAACCCGACTCCAAGGATCTGCAGCTCTTGACGCTGTTCGCGCAGCCACTGCGCGGTGCTGTTGGCGCCGCTGGGCACGCGTGTCGGCGAGTACAACTGAAGGGCGGAATAACGGCTGAGCAACGCCATTACTTGTGGCGCATCGCGCTTGACCAGCAAGGGCAGGGCGCTGGTGAGGCAGTGCTCGCTGGCGTGCAGGTTGGTGCTGACGATGGCTTCGAACAGCTCGGCCTCAGGGAGGTCATCGGCCAGGTAGTCGCACGTTCCGGCATTGAGGATCAGGCAGTCCAGTCCCCCCCAGTTGCGCAGGATCGACGCCGCGGCTGCCTGAGCCTGCTCGAGCAGCGGCAATTGCCCTGGTACGCGCAGCAACTGTTGGGGGTACCGCTTTGCCAATCCATCCAGCGCTTCGCTGTCCCTGCCACTGGCGGCGACGCGGTGCCCGCCTTCCAGCAACTGCTCCACCAAGGCCAGCCCTAGTCCATTACTGGCGCCTGTTACCCAGAAATCCAGTGTGTTGTTCAATGTGCTGCCCTCTGATCCTGCCGGCGCGGAAGGCCTTTGAAAGCTTCCAGGGCGCGCTGGCGACTGCTTGTGAGATCGACGATTGGATGGTGATAGGATTTATTAGCAAAAAGATCGGCCGCCTTCATCGGCTCATGAACCCTTTCGTCGCCCAGGTCCGACAATTCCGGTAGCCAGTGGCGGATGAAGCGCCCTTGGGGGTCGAAGCGCTGCGACTGGGAGACCGGGTTGAAGATACGGAAGTACGGCACCGAGTCGGTGCCGGTGGAGGCGCTCCATTGCCAGCCCCCATTGTTGGCGGCGAGGTCGCCATCGATCAGGTGGCGCATGAAGTGCCGCTCGCCCAGGCGCCAGTCGATCAGTAGGTTCTTGCTCAGGAACATGGCGACGATCATGCGCAGACGGTTGTGCATCCAACCGGTTTCCAGCAGTTGGCGCATGGCGGCATCGATGATCGGGAAACCGGTACGGCCTTCCTTCCAGGCGTTGAAGTCGGCAGGGGCGTCGCGCCATGGCAGGGCTTCGGTCTGGTCGCGGAAGGCACGGTGTCGGGAGACCTGTGGATAACCATTGAGGATGTGTTTATAGAACTCCCGCCACAGCAACTCGTTGATCCAGGTCTGTATACCTGCGCTGCCACTGTCCAATTCGCCTCGGTTGCGGGCCAGTGCAGCGTGCAGGCACTGGCGGGGCGAGATCACGCCAGCGGCCAGATAGGCAGACAGTTGACTGGTGCCCGGCTCAGCTGGCAGGTCGCGCAGGTGCTGGTAGTTCTCGATGGTTTCATCGAGAAAACGCTGGAGCCGCTTCTGTGCTTCATCCTCGCCCGCAGGCCAGAGCGTTCGCAGGGTATCGGTTGGCGTATCGAAACCTTCGATCCGCTCCGGGACCGGGTCGCTCGGAATGTTCAGCGGGGCCTGGCATTGCACCCGGCCAGCCAGTGCCGGCAGGCCCAGATGCAGCCGCTCGAAGCAGGCCTTCTTGAATTGGCCGAACACCTGGAAGTACTGGCCGCTGCGCGTCAGGACGGTGCCGGGGCGCAACAGCAACTGGTCGAGGTAGCTGTGCGCCTGTATGCCGGATTGCTCCAGCAGGCGACGCGTCGCTTCGTCGCGACGGTGTTCGTGGATGCCGTACTCCTCGTTCCAGTGCACGGCTTCTACCTGCAGTTGCTTGCAGACCGCGAGCAGGGTCTCGGGGGCCTGGTCCCAGCGTTCGACCGTGCGGATCAGCAGCGGGATGTTCAGGGCCTTCAGCGACTGACGCAGCGTGCGCAGGTTGCGCAGCCAGAAGTCGACCTTGCAGGGGGCATCGTCGTGGTCCTGCCATTGGCCGGGACTGGCCAGCCAGATGGCCACGGTGGGGCCGCGCTCACAGGCGGCGCTCAAGGCAGTGTTGTCGGTAACGCGCAGGTCGGTGCGCAGCCAGATCAATTGCATGGCAGGGTCAACTCTTCAGGCAGACGGCCCTGGCGTTGGAGCAAACGCAGGGCCGCCTGTGGTGTATCGAACAGAAACAGCTGGTCAAGATCAAGCGCCTGCAACGGTGGGGTATGCAGGGCAACGGTCAAGCCGCCCAGCAACTTCATCCCGTCCACTTCGGCCAGGGTCCGGTGCAGGGCTTTCAGGTCGACGCGTGGGCCCAGGTGCAGCAACAGTGCGCGGGGCCGCAGGGCGGCGACGGCGCGTTGCAACTCTGGCCCGCTGACGGGGTATTCGAGCACCTCCACGGCGATGCCGTTGCTGCTGAGGAGCCAGGCATACAGCCACAAGCTGATGTCGAAAGGCCGTTCGCTGTCTTCGGCGAGCAGCACTGGCGGGCCGGACAGCAACTGGTTGTCGTGATAGACCCGAGCGCCCAGTTTGCTGCGCAGCCAGGTGTGGAAGAACACCTGCTCAAGGCGGGCGTTGAAGTAGCTGCGCCAGCGCTGTGCGAGGCTGTCGAGCAAGGGCAGCAGCAATTGCTCGCACAGGGTGATGGCAGGGTAGAGGGCCATCACCTGGTTCAGTTGCTGGTCGAGTGCGCGTTGCGAGAGGCTGGCGACGGCCTCGATCAAGTGTTCCTGACGGGCCTGCCAGTCGCCCTGGGGCGCGCTGTTGGCAGGCTGGTCGAGCAGCTCGCGTACTTGGCCGACCGATGCACCGCGTTCCAACCAGGCAAGAATGGCCTCGACGCGCGCCAGCTGGTCCAGCGGATACAGCCGGTGGCCTTTGCTGGTGCGCTGCGGCTTGAGCAGACCATAGCGCCGTTCCCACGCCCGGAGGGTGACTGGGTTTACGCCGGTGCGGCGAGCCAGCTCGCCGATGGGTAGCAGTTCAGACGGCATTGCGCAGCCCCAGGTCCTCGGGGTGAGGTTGCAGGTAGGCCTGCTGTAGCAAGTAAGGATCCGGGTGCTTGCGCAAATGGTGCTTGAGCAGGGTCAGGGGTACCACCAGCGGTATCACGCCCTGCTGGTACTGGCCGATGATGGTTTGCAACTCGGCCTTGTCCTGCGAACTGAGTGAGTCCTTGAGGTAGCCGGTGAGGTGCTGCAGGACGTTGCCATGGGTGCCGCGGCTGGCACAGCGACGCAGGGCCTGCATGAGCAGGCTGAAGTAACGCGGCCCTATCACCAACGGGTCGTCGTCCTTGCGCATGTTGCCAAGCAGGCGGCCGAGCTCGCGATAGGCCTGGGGATTGTTGGCCATCAGCAGGTACTTGTAGCGCGAGTGAAAGCGGATCAGTGCACCACGGCTCAGGCCCTCGGCCAGCAGGTGTTGCCAATCGGCGTAGGCGTAGACGCGGCTGATGAAGTTTTCCCGCAGCACCGGGTCGTGCAGGCGGCCTTCCTCCTCCACCGGCAGGTCTGGGCGCCGTTCGCAGAAAGCCGCCGC
This sequence comes from Pseudomonas sp. Rh2, assembly GCF_040762985.1. Lineage (NCBI taxonomy): Bacteria > Pseudomonadati > Pseudomonadota > Gammaproteobacteria > Pseudomonadales > Pseudomonadaceae > Pseudomonas > Pseudomonas sp. Rh2. The sequence continues at coordinate 5,022,996 of NZ_CP142890.1, read as the reverse complement.
GAACGCGCCACGCCCGCCTTTGCGCGCTGGGTGCCCGGCCTCCTGATAGACCTTGACCCGTTCCAGCCCGCACGAGGGGGACTTCTGCATGAAGATGTAGCCGCAGATATCGTGCAGTTGAGTGGCCATCTGCTCGCCGTAGGCACGCAGCGGCCCTGACAGGTCGGTACCGGGGTTGCGTGTGCCGACCACTTCAGGCTTTTCGGGGTCGCCCACCAGACGGATGGCGTCTCGGGGAATGCCAAGGCCGATGGCCACTTCAGGGCACACCGGCATCCATTCGAAGTGCTGTTCGAGCTGGCCGAGGCACAATTCGGACGCCTTGTGCCCGCCGTTGTAACGCACATTGTGCCCGGTAAGGCAGGCGCTGATGCCGATTCGAGGCTTACGGTGGGCAGAAGGCTCGAGCATGGTTGTCTCCGGAGACCTGTACAGAAATAAATGTGTGTACAAGGCTATTCCAGCACAACCAGAAATTTATGCAACCTGGTTTTTTTTGTATAGGTTTAGCGCTCGCTTACTCAAGGTGTTCCAGAAGGCGGCGTGCGGCCTCCTGGCCACTGAGCCAGGCACCTTCGACCCGTCCGGACAGGCACCAATCGCCACAGGCATACAGGCCTTGGTCGGCATCGGCCAGGGCGCCCCATTCGTGATTGCCCGCTGGGCGCGCGTATAGCCAGCGGTGGGCGAGGGAGAACGTCGGAGGTGGCACCACGCAACCGATCAACTCGGCGAACTCTCCCAACAGTTGTTCGATCACTTCGTCCTTGTGCAGGTCGATGTGGTGTCTGCTCCAGGTGGAGGTGGCGTGCAGGACCCAAGTATCGAGATGCCCGTCCCGTCCTGGCTTGCTGCGATTACGGGCCAGCCAGTCGAGCGGGTTGTCCTGGACGAAGCAGCCTTGCATCGGGGTGTCCAAGGGTGTCTGGAAGCCCAGGGCAATGGCCCAGGTCGGCTCCATCGTCACCCCTGCCGCGACGGCGGCGAGCTTGGGCGTAGCGGCAAGCAGCGGAGTGGCCTGAGGCGCCGGCACTGCGATGACCACGCGGCTGTAGGGACCATGGCTGCAGCCTTCGGTGTCCTGCAGGTGCCAGAACTGTTTGCCACGGAAGACCTCGGCGATGCGGCAGCCGAAGTTGACTGTCACATCCTTGAGTAGCCCACGGGTGATCGCGCTCATGCGAGGCACGCCGACCCAGCGGGTCTGCTCGTCGGGGGAGGGGGTCAGTTCGCCGTCGCGGTAGTTGTACAACTGCGGCTTCCATTGCGCGGCCCAGCCGTTGGCGACCCACTGTTGCACCTGCTCGACGAAGCGTCGATCGCGGGCAGTGAAGTACTGGGCGCCCAGATCGAGCGCACCGGCCTCACTGCGTTTGCTGGCCATGCGACCGCCACTGCCATGGCCCTTGTCGAACAAATGGACGGCCTGCCCGGCCTTCTGCAAGGCCTGGGCGGCGGACAGGCCGGCTATGCCGGCACCGATGATAGCGATTGGTACTGTCATGATGGCCTCTTCGAACCGTGCTGTTACGCAGACTACGCTGTCAGGCAAACCTGTACAATGCATAATTTTTGTATAAGGTTATGCTGCTTCATGGAACAGGGTGGCCTATGTTTAACGAGAGCGTTGGGTCAAACATCTGGTCAGGAAAGTGCCTTGATCTTAAAAATAGACCACAGCGGCACTCCACGAGGACACAGCCATGCATATATTGCTGACAGGCGGTACCGGCTTGATTGGCCAGCACCTGTGCCAACTCTGGTCAAGCCAGGGTCATCGTCTCACGGTCTGGAGCCGCCGCCCCGAACAAGTGCCCAGGTTGTGTGGCAGTGGGGTGCGTGGGATAGCCCGGCTGGAAGACCTGGCCGCCGACGAAGTGCTTGATGCGGTGGTCAATCTGGCCGGCGCGCCCATTGCGGACCGACCTTGGACGGCGGGCCGGCGCAGCGTGCTCTGGGCCAGCCGGGTCACCCTGACCGAACAATTGCTGGCCTGGCTCGAGGCCAGGGCACAACGTCCCGAGGTGCTGGTTTCAGGGTCCGCCGTGGGGTGGTACGGAGATGGCGGTGAGCGTGAGCTGACCGAGTCCTCGCCGCCTGTGCGTGAGGATTTCGCCAGCCAGCTGTGCATCGCCTGGGAAGAAACCGCATCGCGCGCCCAAGCCTTGGGCATACGTGTGGTGCTGGTGCGAACCGGCTTGGTACTGGCTGCCGATGGCGGCTTTTTGTCGCGCCTGCGCCTGCCGTTCAAACTCGGCCTGGGCGGGCCTTTGGGCGATGGCCGGCAGTGGATGCCCTGGGTCCACATAGACGATGAAATCGCCTTGATTGATTTTCTGTTGAAGCATAAGGACGCTAGCGGTCCTTATAATGCCTGCGCCCCTGAACCTGTGCGCAACCGCGAGTTCGCCAGGCGTCTGGGCCGGACCCTGCACCGGCCAGCAGTGCTGCCGGTACCCAGGCTGCTGCTGAAGGCAGGCCTGGGCGAGTTGTCGATCCTGCTGCTCGGCGGCCAACGGGCCCGCCCAGCGCGCTTGCTGGCGGCGGGCTTCACGTTCCGTTTCAACGATCTGCAATCGGCGCTGGACAGCCTGTCCAGCCGCCTCTGACATAGGACGCTGCATGACCGATCACGCCCTGCTACTGGTCAACCTGGGTTCACCCGCCAGCACCTCGGTGGCCGATGTACGCCGTTACCTCAACCAGTTCCTGATGGACCCTTATGTGATCGACCTGCCGTGGCCGGTGCGGCGTCTGCTGGTATCGCTGATCCTGATCAAGCGCCCGGAGCAGTCGGCCCATGCCTATGCCTCGATCTGGTGGGACGAGGGTTCGCCTCTGGTGGTGCTGACCCGACGCTTGCAGGCGGCCATGGTCGAGCACTGGCCCCACGGCCCCGTTGAAATTGCCATGCGCTACGGCGAGCCGGCATTGCCCGATGTGCTGGCGCGATTGGCCGCACAGGGGGTGCGCAAGGTTACCCTGGCGCCACTGTATCCCCAGTTTGCCGACAGCACGGTCACCACCGTGGTGACGCTGGCGAACCAGACGATTGCCGATAAGCAATTGCCCTTGCAGATGCGTGTGCTGCAACCGTTCTACGATCACCCCGAATACATCGACGCCCTGGTGGCCAGTGCCAAGCCTTATCTGCAGCAGGACTACGATCACCTGTTGCTGAGTTTCCATGGCCTGCCAGAGCGCCATTTGAAAAAGCTCGATCCGACCGGCCAGCACGATTTCCAGGCCGCCGATTGCTGCAAGGACGCCAGCGCCGAAATGCGCGCGGTGTGCTATCGCGGGCAGTGCCTGGCCACGGCCAAGGCGTTTGCAGCCAGGATGGGCCTCCCGGATGGCAAATGGTCAGTGTCGTTCCAGTCTCGCCTGGGGCGGGCCAAATGGATCGAGCCCTACACCGAAACGCGTCTGGACGAACTGGGCAAGGCCGGTGTGAAGAAGCTGTTGGTGATGTGCCCGGCATTCGTGGCCGACTGCATTGAAACGCTGGAGGAAATTGGCCAGCGGGGGAGTGAGCAGTTTGTCGAGGCGGGGGGCGGGGAGTTGGTGCTGGTGCCTTGCCTGAATGACCACCCGGAGTGGGTGAGGGTGCTGGCGGGAATGTGCGAGAAGGTATAAGGCGTTTGCGCCCCCCTCTCTCAGCCGTGAACCGGCTCCCGTAGGAGCCGGCTTGCCGGCGATGGGGGCTCAGTCACTCAGGGCAACTGGTCGTCCAGTTTCTTGTGCTTCCAGCTGTCGTTGCCCGGCAGAATCAGGTTCAGCGCAATGGCCACGATGGCGCACAGGGCAATGCCCTTGAGGCCCCAGTCGTCCGGGCCGTCGCCGCTGCCGATCAACACGCCGCCGATACCGAACACCAGTGTTACCGACACGATCACCAGGTTGCGCGCCTCGGCCAGGTCGATCTTGTGGCGGATCATGGTGTTCATGCCTACCGCCGCGATCGAGCCGAACAACAGGCAGAGAATGCCGCCCATCACCGGAACCGGAATGCTCTGCAGCAATGCGCCGAACTTGCCGATGAAGGCCAGGCTGATGGCGAAGATCGCCGCCCAGGTCATGATCTTCGGGTTGTAGTTCTTGGTCAGCATCACCGCGCCAGTCACTTCGGCGTAGGTGGTATTGGGCGGGCCACCGAACAGGCCGGCCGCGGTGGTCGCCAGGCCATCGCCCAGCAAGGTGCGGTGCAGACCTGGCTTCTTCAGGTAGTCGCGACCGGTCACGCTACCGACGGCGATCACGCCGCCGATGTGTTCGATGGCCGGGGCCAGCGCCACGGGCACGATGAACAGGATGGCCTGCCAGTTGAACGCGGGCGCGGTGAAGTTGGGCAGCTCCAGCCATGGCGCGGCGGCGATCTTGGCGGTATCGACCACGCCGAAGGCGAACGACAGGGCGAAGCCCACCAGTACACCGGCGATGATCGGCACCAGGCGGAAGATACCCTTGCCGAACACGGCGACGATCAGGGTGGTCAGCAGTGCCGGCATGGAGATCAGCATGGCGGTCTTGTACGGCAGCAGCACACTGCCGTCACCGGCCTTGCCCATGGCCATGTTCGCGGCGATCGGGGCCATGGCCAGGCCAATGGAGATGATCACCGGGCCGATGACCACAGGCGGCAGCATGCGGTCGATGAAACCGGTGCCCTTGATCTTCACCATCAGGCCCATGAAGGTGTACACGAAGCCTGCGGCCATCACGCCGCCCATGGTCTCGGCCAGGCCGAACTGGCCCTTGGCGAGAATGATCGGGGTGATGAAGGCAAAGCTCGACGCCAGGAATACCGGCACTTGCCGACCGGTGACCAACTGGAACAGCAAGGTGCCGATGCCTGCGGTGAACAGCGCGACGTTCGGATCGAGGCCGGTGATCAGTGGCATCAGCACCAGCGCGCCGAATGCCACGAAGAGCATCTGCGCGCCCGAAACGACCTGGCGCCAGAGCGGGTCGTTGAAGCCGTCCTGCATGGTCAGGCGTCCTTCTGCTTGGTGCCGAAGATCTTGTCGCCAGCGTCGCCCAGGCCTGGAACGATGTAACCGTGCTCGTTCAGGTGCTGGTCGATCGACGCGGTGTAGATCTGGACGTCCGGGTGGGCTTTTTCCACCACCTCGATGCCCTCTGGCGCGGCGACCAGGACCATGGCGCGGATTTCCTTGCAGCCGGCCTTCTTCAGCAGGTCGATGGTGGCGACCATCGAGCCGCCGGTGGCCAGCATCGGGTCGATGATCAGGGCCAGGCGCTGGTTGATGTCCGGGGCGAGCTTTTCCAGGTAAGTGTGCGCTTCGAGGGTTTCTTCGTTGCGCGCAACGCCCACGGCGCTGACCTTGGCGCCCGGAATCAGGCTGAGCACGCCGTCGAGCATGCCGATACCGGCCCGCAGGATTGGCACCACGGTGATCTTCTTGCCGGCGATTTTTTCCACTTGGACCTTGCCACACCAACCGTCGATTTCGTAGGTTTCGAGCGGCAGGTCCTGGGTGGCTTCGTAGGTCAGAAGCGCGCCGACTTCCTGGGCGAGTTCGCGAAAATTCTTGGTGCTGATATCGGCACGGCGCATCAGGCCGAGCTTATGGCGGATCAGCGGATGGCGGATCTCACGAGTGGGCATAGGGGGGCTCCGAAAGGCGGGCAAAAAAACCGCGCTAGATTAATCTATTCAGCCTGTGCTGTCGTGCAGTCATTCTGGACGTTAGTCCATAAATGCTTGATTCGGGACGAGCGGATGCGTACCTTTGCCCGCTTTTCCAAAATGCACCCCCTGGAGAGCGCCATGTCCGCTGATCTCGAGCACATCCGTCAAGTCATGCGCGAAGCAGACTGCCTGTACAACGAAGCTGAGGTCGAAGCGGCCATCGCCAAAGTCGGCGAGCAGATCTGCAAGGACCTGCACGACAAGAACCCGGTGGTTTTCTGCGTGATGAACGGTGGCCTGATCTTCGCCGGCAAGCTGCTGACCCACCTGCAGTTCCCACTCGAAGCCTCTTACCTGCACGCTACCCGCTACCGCAATCAAACCAGCGGTGGCGAGCTGTTCTGGAAGGCCAAGCCGGAAGTGTCGTTCATCGACCGCGACGTGTTGATCGTCGATGACATTCTCGACGAAGGCCACACCCTCAGCGCCATCATCGACTTCTGCAAGCATGCCGGCGCCCGTTCGGTACACACTGCCGTGCTGATCGACAAGGACCACGACCGCAAGGCCAGCCCGGACCTCAAGGCCAACTATGTCGGCCTGCCATGCGTCGATCGCTACATCTTCGGCTATGGTATGGACTACAAGGGCTACTGGCGCAACGCCAACGGCATCTTCGCGGTCAAGGGGTTGTAAGCATGCGCCGGCCTGAGTTCATCGACCAAACGCTGTTCGCCAGGCTGGCCAGCACAGCCGCCGAGGTGCCGCGCCAGCGGCATCATCACACCTTTCATGAAATGGATGAGCCGTGCCACCGGGTGGCGGTCGGCTTGCAGCCCTCCACCTACATCGCGCCGCACCGGCACCTGAGCGCCGACAAGGCTGAAACCCTGCTGGTGCTCAAGGGGCGCCTGGGCCTGCTGATTTTCAATGAAGACGGCCAGGTATGCGACAAGCGCGTGCTGCAGGCCGGTGGCGACTGCCTGGGCGTGGATCTTGTGCCTGGGCTTTATCACGGGCTGGTCGTACTGGAGCCTGACAGCATTCTGTTCGAGTGCAAGGCTGGGCCGTACCGGGCCTTGGCTGAAGGCGAGCATGCCCACTGGGCGCCGCGTGAAGGCGACGAGGGCGTGGCGCAATACCTGGCCTGGATGATCGCGCAATTCGATTGAGGCGTGCTGCCCAGCCAGGACGCCGGCGTGTGCTGGTGCCGATCCGCGGCAATAGGGCCGTACAGCCAAAACCCGGCGTGCTAGAGTGCTCCTTCATGCCAAGGAGCCTCACATGCGTGCGATTCTTTCCCTGTTGCTGGTCGTAAGCCTGCCGCTTTGCGCCGCACCGTTGCACAGCCAGTTTCTCCCACCCGATGACTTGTCATTGCGCCAGGAAGCGCCGACCGGTCAGCAGTTGCTGCAAGTGACCGACTACTCGGTGGTGGTGGGAGCCCAACGTCAGTCCGACCAGCAACCGATCCCGATCACCGCCTCGCTGCAGATGCGCCTCAAGGGCAAGCCGCTGAGCAAGGGCGCGACCATCGGCCAGGTGCTGCTGACCTTCGACGGTGAGGCCGGCAAGAGTTTGAAGAAGCCGGTGTACGACGAAAAGACCCGCACGCTGAGCCTGAATTACCCGGTCAGCGATTATCGCGTGGTCATGGACCTGCTGCGTAACGAAACTGTCTACGTGCAATTTCTGACCTACGCCAACGGCCATGTCTGGGCCGACCTGCACACCGGCACTGTACGTACGCGTTGAGGCCTGTCGCCTGAGGGGGGTAAACTGCCGGCCTTCGAAATCCCGTGATGGTCCAGTTGGAGCCGGCAATGCGCAAAGACAAGAAGCAGGTGATTGGTGACGAGATCAGCGATGACTACGTCAAGACGTTCCTTCAGTTCGAGCCGGCCGATGGCGTGACCTCGCCGTCGCTGCACAAGCTGGTCAAGGCCTATCGTGGTCTGCGTGTCGACGATTTCGAGCGCTTTGTCGGTTTCTTCGTCGAGGCCGGCCATGACTTGGACGGCAAGGACGAGCACGGCAAGACCTTCGTCGAGTTGATCGCCGACCAGCGCAATGCGCCGGAGTACATCGAGATCATCGATAAAGCCCGCGGCTGATCGGCCGCCTGAACCGGCCCTATCACCGGCGAGCCGGCTCCTAAAGGGGCAGGGCGGTATAGGCGGCACAGCGAGCAGACACAAAAAAACGCCCCGAGGGGCGTTTTTTCGTTTCAGCCAGATCAGGCGTAGTGCTTGGCCGGGCTGCTTTCGACCAGATCCAGGGCCGCATCGTTGTCGGCACTGATCTTGTGGTACAGCGCGGCATCGTTGGCCAGGGTCTTCTCGCGAGCCGGGAAGATCTCCTTGAGCTTGGCAGCCCAGGCGCCCTTGGCCTGCTCGGGGAAGCAGCGCTCGATCAGTTCGAGCATGATCGACACGGTCACCGAAGCACCTGGCGATGCACCCAGCAAGGCTGCGAGGCTGCCGTCCTGGGCCGAGACCAGCTCGGTACCGAACTGCAGGATGCCGCCTTTCTTCGGGTCCTTCTTGATGATCTGCACGCGCTGACCGGCCACTTCCAGGCGCCAGTCCTCGGCTTTGGCCTGCGGGTAGAAGCGACGCAGGGATTCCAGGCGTTGCTCCATCGACTGCATCACTTCGCTGACCAGGTACTTGGTCAGGTCCATGTTGTCGCGCGCGACCGCCAGCATCGGGCCGATGTTGCCCATGCGTACAGACAGCGGCAGGTCCATGAGCGAGCCGTGCTTGAGGAACTTGGTGGTGAAGCCGGCGTACGGCCCGAACAGCAGCGATTTCTTGCCATCTACCACACGGGTATCCAGGTGCGGTACCGACATGGGCGGCGCGCCAACCGCGGCCTGGCTGTAGACCTTGGCCTGGTGTTGCTTGACGATTTCCGGGTTGTCGCAGCGCAACCACTGGCCGCTCACCGGGAAACCGCCGAAACCTTTGCTTTCCGGAATGCCGGACATTTGCAGCAGCGGCAGGGCCGCGCCACCGGCGCCGAGGAAGACGAAACGGGCGTCCACTTCACGGCTGCCGCCGCTGTTGACGTCCTTGATGCTGACGGTCCAGCCGCTGCCGTTACGGCGCAGGCCGACGACTTTCTTGCTGTACTTGACCTGGGCGTCCTGGCTGGTGCTCAGCAGCTTGAGCAGCTTGTTGGTCAGGGCGCCGAAGTTGACGTCGGTGCCCTTGAGCACGCGAGTGGCGGCGATGCGCTGGTCGGCCGGACGGCCCGGCATCATCAGCGGCATCCACTCTTTCATCACTTCCTTGTCTTCGGTGTACTCCATCTCGGCGAAGGCATGGTGCTGCTTGAGCAGCTCGAAGCGCTTCTTGAGGAAGGAGATACCCTTGTCACCTTCGACGTAGCTCAGGTGCGGCACCGGGTTGATGAAGGCGCGCGGCGAGCCGAAGCTGCCTTTTTTGCTCAGGTAGGCCCAGAACTGGCGCGAAACCTCGAACTGGGTGTTGATGTGCACGGCCTTCTTGATGTCGATGCTGCCATCGGCGGCCTGGGGCGTGTAGTTCAGCTCGCACAGCCCGGCATGGCCGGTACCTGCGTTGTTCCAGGGGTTGGAGCTTTCCGCGGCTCCGGAGTCCATCGCCTCGACGACCTCAAGCTTCAGGGTCGGGTCAAGCTCCTTGAGCAGTACGGCCAAGGTGGCACTCATGATGCCCGCGCCTACCAGTACCACATCAACCGATTCGTTCTGCGCCATTTAACGCGTCTCCACAATCTACAGCTACCTAATTGACAGCATAGGACCCCAGGGTCGCCAGGATCGCCATGTCCGACTTTTCGCAGTTCTTGCAACTTCCGCGGACACCGCCAATCAGTCTTCGGGTTCGGCTATTGAACGCCGCTTGCCACAGGTGCGGCAATTCGACTAATGGTCAAGGTGTCGTGCGTGCGTTATGGAACGACCTCAGACATCCATCCGGGATGAACGCGTTAGCCGCCTGTTCAGGGCTGTTCGGGACACATCTGCCGCTTTTACACATGCCAGACTGTTCATTTGCTCGCCACACTCTCGTGAAGTTGTGAAAAACCGTTTTTTCACGCTCTTTTGGAGACGTGAACCTCAAAAGGGGACTGCGCGATGGCAACCCACAGGTTCATGCAGTGCGAAGGGCCGGAAAAGCAGGCACGACAGCCGATGCAAGACCTGAGTGGAAGGCTCTCTGTGGGCGAAGCGTTGAAGGTGCCGGGGTCAATCGGCGAATGCGGGGCCCGATCAGGAGACGTCCTTATAATCGGGGGGAGATTATAACGATGTCGCGGGCAGAAAGGTCGTAATTCGTAGTTTTTATTGCAGCGTTTGTCTGGGAAATGCGGTGCGTGGGTGCCATCGGGGCTTGCGCGGGTGCAAATCCCGGCTTTGGTCGGGTGCCAGAGTGGCTTTACGACGGGGCAGGCCGATGACTGGTCAGGGCCTGGCTGAGTATACTGGGGGCCTTTGCCGCATTTTCTGGAGAAACGCGCATGTTGCAACGTCTGTTGTTCGGTTTGATTGCCGTGGCCAGCCTCAGCCTGGTCGGTTGTGCCCACAGCCCGCAACAACTCAGCCCGCAACCCAAACTCACTGCCCAGCTCGCGCCGGTCGGTCATGGCCAGCCCGTGGTGGTCAAGGTCGTCGATGGGCGGGCTTCGCAATCGCTGGGTACTCGCGGTGGCATGTACCCTGAAACCAGCACCATCAGCGTCAGTGGCAACGACATCGTGCCCAAGCTGCAAGCCCAGGCAGAAGCAGCCGTGCGCCTGCTTGGCTTCACCCCGACCCCCAACGCCTACAACGCACCGCAACTGACCGTGACCCTGGCCGAGCTGAAATACCAGTCGCCCAAGGACAACCTGTATGTGACCGAGGCTACCATCGGTGCCACCTTCCGTGCCGACGTGTCCAATGCCAACCGTCGCTACAGCGGCCGCTACGGTGCATCGCTGGACCAGCGTTTCGGCATGGCGCCGAATCAGGAAACCAACACCAAGCTGGTCGGTGACGTGCTGAGCGATGCCCTCACGCGCCTGTTCAAGGACCCGACCATCGGCCAGGTCCTGGGCGAGTAACCTTCGGCTCGATCGGCCCCATCGCCGGCTCGCCGGGGATGGGGTCGACACGTTTCAAACGGCCTCGACATGAAATCGCATGACACTTTGTCGCCTGGGCCGGGCGGTGCAAGCGGAGTTGGGTAGAATGCCGGCCTTCGCTGTCGTTCTAACCGAGGTTGCGTGATGTCGTTGCAAGTGCTCTGGGGCTTCCTGGTTGCCCACCCGACCAAGCTGATCAATCTGCTGGCACTGTTGATGACGTGCCCGGGCGGATTGTTGCTGCACAGCGCCCGGCGGCGCGAAGCCGTAACCCGCGAAAGCCTGGCGATGGACGAAGGCGTGGTGGAGGCTTTCGACCTGCGCGTGCCGCGCTACTACTACATCCTGGGCTTTTCCTGCCTGGCCATGGCACTGCTGCTGTCCTGGTTCAGCACCTGGATCTGAGCCATCGCCGGCACGCCGGCGATGGGGTTCGGCCGATCAGGCCACGGGCGCCTGCTGCTTGACCTGATACTGGTTACGTACTGGCGTCGCATACTGCAATATCAGGTACGGTCGCTGCTCTTCAGGGCATGCCTCCAGCCGGCGCTGCCACTCTTCCTTGGCTCGGGCCAGTTCGTCTGCCGGGAACAGGGTCTCGGCGCTCGGCACGTGCAGCGCTTCATCCTTCTCTGCCCACATCGCGTAGGCCAGGTAGTGCACCGGGAACAACCGGTAGCCGCCGAGGATCTGCCGGTCGATTTCCTGCGCCAACTGCTTGGTGTCTTCGTAATACTCGGTCACTGGCGGAGCGAAGTTGATGTGCACCCGGCCTTTGTAGCCAGTGATGCCCTTGGCGATGCTGTTGTCATCTTCGCCAGGCGCCTTCTTGTAGGTGCCGGTGGTGGCGCGGATGTACAGCTCGCGCGCCTTGGCCAGGTCGCACGGGTCATACTCGTAGCTGATCGAGACCGGAATCAGGTTCAGGCCCTGGATCACTGCGCCGAACGGCTCGTCCTTGCGGCTCATGTGGAACATCTTGAGGATCGCCGAATCGGTGCGATCGTCACCGTCCTTGGCGCGGCCTTCGGCCTGGGCGATCCAGATCGATACGCAGTCATTACGAATCGAGTGGTTGATATAGGCCGAGAGCAGTTGGTAGGCGGCCAGCTTTTCGCGGCGACCGGTCAGCGAACGGTGCACGATGAAGCTCTTGTTCAGGCGCATCATGTCGCTGACGAAGGGCTTTTGCAGCAGGTTGTCGCCAATGGCGATGCGCGGGGTCGGCAGGCCGGCATGGTACACCGCGTAGTTGACGAAGGCCGGGTCCATGACGATGTCGCGGTGGTTGGCCAGGAACAGGTAGGCCGTACCGGACTTGAGTTGCTCTACGCCGGAATAGGTCACGCCGTCGGTGGCGCGTTCGATGGTGTGGTCGACGTAGTACTCGACCTTGTCCTGCAAGGTCGCGACGCACGTGACGCCCGCGAACTCCTTGCGCAGGCGGCGGGCGATCAGCGGCTTGAGCAGCCAGCCGAGCGGGCCCGCTGCACGCGGGAAGCGGAAGTGGGTGAGGATATCGAGGAATGCCGGGTCGCTGAGCAGGCGTGCCAGAACGGCAGGGACCTCAGCGTCGTCGTACGGTCGGATGGCATCGAATTCGCCCATCATGCTCTCTTGTTGGAAACGGCTAGGGTAATAAAGTAGGGATGGGGTCCGAAAAACGGCTCGGACACTCACAGGCCCTGTAAACAGACCGGCAATTATACGCATAAGTCACTGCGGAGGCCGCGATGCTGGAAACCGACTTCTACGATTGTCCTTATTGTGGTGAACGGGTGGAAACCACAGTCGACCTGTCCGGTGGCGATCAGGTCTACACCGAGGATTGCCAGGTGTGTTGCCAGCCTGTCGTGTTCATTCTGCAGGTGCACGGTGACGAATGGATGCTCGACGTCAGACGCGAGGATGATGCCTGATGCAGAGAATCTACGATCCGGAAAACCTGCTGGAGGCGCAGATGCTGTTGGGCATGCTGACCAGCGAAGGCATCGAGGTGCACCTGATTGGGCGCGACCTTGTGGGTGGTGTAGGCGAGTTGCCGGTATACGGCCTGCTCGGCATTGCCGTGCCGGATGAGCAGGCCGGTTACGCACGGCATCTGATCGAAGCGTACAATGATGCCCAGCCGCTTGCCGGCGACGAACCGGAGAGTTTTCCCGGTACCTTGATCTGCTAGGTTCAGAATTCGCCCATGTGTGGACGTTATGCCCTGTTTCGCTGGCCCCAGGCGCTTGCCAGCCTGCCGGGCTTCCCTGCCGGCCAGCCGGCGCAATGGAATATCTCCCCCGGCCACTCGGTGCTGATCCAGCGACAGCTCGACGGTCGGCAGCAACTGGACAAGGCTCGCTGGGGGCTGACCCCAGCCTGGCTTACCGACCTTTCCCGCACGCCTGCCCATGCCCGCGCCGAAACCCTCGCCGAACAGCCGATGTTCCGTGAGGCCTTTCGTCAGCGCCGTTGCCTGATGCCTGCCAATGGTTTCTACGAGTGGCGCGGTTCGGTGCGCAAGCGCCCGTATTGGCTGACGCCGGCAGAAGGTTCGTCGCTGTACTTCGCCGCGATCTGGGAGGCGTATCCAGTGCAGGACCAGGTGTGGCTCAGTTGCGCGGTGGTGACCCAGGCAGCGATGAACCAGCGCCGGCCGCTGATTCTCGACGAGGCAGCGCAGGCGGCGTGGCTGGATCCGGACACGCCGGTGCTGCGGTTGCACGAGTTGCTGGCTTTGCCGACCGTTACCCTGCGCGAGCGGGCGTTGGCCAATTTCGTCAACGACCCGAAGCTGGATGCGCCCGAGTGTCTGACCCCGGCATAAATCTTACCTGCGGCTATGGCAAGGGGCAGGGGACTCGTCCTAGGATACGCCGCATGTAAAAAGGGAGTGTTTTCATGCGTAAGTCATTCGTTGTCAGCCTGTTGAGTGCTGGCATCCTGCTGGCTGGCTGCCAGGCGGTGAACACCACCAGCGGCGGTGCCGTCGGTGTCGAGCGCCAGCAGTACATGTTCAGTATGCTTTCGACCGATGAGGTCAATCAGATGTACGCGCAGTCTTACCAGCAAACGTTGGGTGAGGCTTCGAGCAAGGGTGTGCTGGACAAGTCCAGCAGCGATGCCAAGCGGGTTCGCGCCATCGCAGACCGTCTGATTGCCCAGGCGCCGATCTTCCGCCCGGATGCCGCGCAGTGGAAATGGGAAGTCAATGTCATCAAGAGCGATGAGCTCAACGCCAACTGCGGCCCAGGCGGTAAGATCATCGTCTACACCGGCCTGATCGATAAGCTCAAGCTCACCGACGCCGAGATTGCCGCGGTCGTCGGCCACGAAATCGCCCACGCCCTGCGCGAGCACAGCCGCGAAGCGATGTCCAAGGCCTATGGGGTCGAGATGGCCCGCCAGGGTGCTGGCGCGCTGTTCGGCCTCGGCCAGAGCGGCATGGCCTTGGCCGACACCGTGGTGAACTACGCCATGACGTTGCCCAACAGCCGTGCCAACGAGAACGAGGCCGACCTGATTGGCCTGGAGCTTTCGGCACGTGCCGGCTACGACCCGAATGCCGCGATCACCCTGTGGAACAAGATGAGCAAGGCGTCCGAAGGCGCACCGCCCGAGTTCATGAGCACCCACCCGGCGTCCAGCAGTCGGATCGCTTCGTTGCAGGCGGCCATTCCGAAGGTGATGCCTCTGTACGAAGCTGCCAAGAAGTAAGGTTGCCTGGGGCCGCAACGCGGCCCCAGGGCACTGCCTTACCCCACCCAGCCACTGGCCTTCATCGCCGAGTAGACGGCGACGATCGCCAGCACGAAGAACGCAGCAGCTGCCAGGCGACGAATCAGCGCCAACGGCAGTTTCTCCGCCGCGAAGTTACCCGCCAGTACCACCGGCACGTTGGCAATCAGCATGCCCAGGGTGGTGCCGATGATGACCATGATCAGGTGCGGATATTGAGCGGCCAGCATTACGGTGGCTACCTGTGTCTTGTCACCGATTTCGGCGAGGAAGAAGGCGATCAGCGTGGTCAGGAACGGCCCGAAACGGCGGGCCGGATTCTCGTCGTCATCCATCTTGTCCGGTACCAGGGTCCACAGCGCCGTGGCGGCAAAGCTCGCGGCCAGAATCCAGTGCAGCGTCGTCTCGCTGAAGAACCCGCTGACCCAGGCGCCTACCGCGCCGGCAGCGGCATGGTTGGCCAGCGTGGCTGCAATGATGCCGGCGATGATTGGCCAGGGCTTGCGAAAGCGTGCAGCGAGGATGAGTGCGAGCAGTTGCGTCTTGTCGCCGATTTCGGCCAGGGCAACGATTGCGGTGGGTACGAGCAAAGATTCCAGCATCAGGTTTCCTACGGGGGCGGGTCGACACGGCTATGACACGTACGACCTCCCCGCCCCGGGTAAGGTGTGCGTGTCATAGGTCTTGTCAAACCCTGGACCTGTCTGCGCAGATCATGGGTCGCACGCGCCATGGCCTGTGGGCCAAGTGTGTTGACGCGTACCGGGCGAGCAGGGCGCTCGCGGGAGACTACTCCCCTAGGACGGTGCGGATTCTGCCTAGTCGAAACGGTTTCGGCAAGCCCTGTTTTTATCAGCGGGTCGCTTTGTAGATCCGGAACCCATCCGCCTCGGCGAGCGTGTGACACTGGCCCAAGGCCGCTTCGATCAGCGGCTGATAGCGCAGGAAACTGTTGGCCACAAGGCGGATTTCGCCGCCTTTTCGCAGGTGTTCGCCTGATTTTTTCAACAGGTTTTCCGATGCCTGGTAATTGGTATGGACGCCGGTGTGGAACGGTGGGTTGCTCAGGATCAAGCTCAGGTCGCGGGGCGCTGCGTCGATCCCGTCACCGCTGATCACTTCACCTTCCAGGCCGTTGGCGGCCAGGGTCAGGCGACTGGCGGCCACTGCGAAGGCATCGACGTCGAGCAAGGTCACGCTGCTTTGCGGGTAGCGTCGCTTGACCGTGGCCCCCAGCACACCGGCGCCACAGCCGAAGTCCAGCACATGGCCCACAGGCAGGTCGTCCAAGTGCTTGAGTAACAGGGCGGTGCCACGGTCGAGTCGGCCATGGCTGAACACGCCCGGCAGGCTGACCACGTGCAGGGGGCCATCCTCCAGGTCCAGTTCGAAGCGCTCGGCAAGGGTTTCCAGCGGTTTGGCCTCGGGGGCGTTTTCCACCGTCACTTGCCACAGCTGGCAATGACGGGCGCTGTCGAGCTTGCGGGGCTTGCCGAAGGCCTGCAACTGTTTGGCCGCGCCTTCGATGCCGCCTCGCTTCTCGCCCACCAGGTACAGCGCGCGTCCTTTCAGGCGCGAAGCCAGGGCGTTGAGCAAGTAGGCGGCCAGCTCGCGGGACTTGGGCAGGAACAGCACCGCCGCCTCGAATGCCACCTCAGGCGCTTCCACCGCGTAATGGCTGCGCCCCGGGAAGCGGCTGTCGAGCACGGACTGGTCGCCCGCATGCCAGGTCCAGCCATGGGCACTGGGCAACTGGCCGAGCAAGTCGTCGGCGGGCGCACCGGCGATCAGCAGCGGCCCCTGGAACAGGTCCGCCTGGCGGAGCAATACTTCACTGCGCGGGTCCATGGACGACGCCTCCTGAAAAAAGTGGCGCAGTGTAGCAGAGGCCGGCGTGCGGCTCAGCTGACCACGCGCCGTGGCTGGCCGGCGAAAAAGGCCTGGGCGTTTTCGCTGAGCTGGCCAACGATGCGCTGGCGTGACTCCACCGCGCCCCAGGCGCTGTGCGGAGTGATGACCAGGCGGGGAATGTCGGTGGCCAGCAACGGGTTGCCGTTGACCGGTGGCTCGACGCTCAGCACGTCGGTAGCAGCGCCGCCCAGGTGACCGCTGCGCAGGGCGTCGGCCAGGGCCTGTTCATCGATCAGGCCGCCGCGTGCGGTATTGACCACCAACGCGCCGGGTTTGAGCAGGGCCAGCTGATCGGCGCCGATCATGTGCCGGGTGTGCTCGTTCAGCGGGCAATGCAAGGTCAGGGCATCGACTTGCGGGAGCAGCTCGTCCAGCGGCAGGCGGTCGTCCCGCGCCGGGCGACCGGGGATCTGCCCGCTCAGCACGCGCATGCCGAAAGCTTCGGCCAGGCGCGCCACCGCACCGCCCAGTTCACCGTGACCGAGCAGGCCGAGGGTCTTGCCTTCAAGCTCAACGATCGGGAAGTCCAGCAGGCAGAACTGGCTGGCCTTGGCCCAGCGGCCATCGGCTACTGCCTGGTTGTAGTCACACAGGCGCGTGGCCAGGGCCAGCAGCAGGGCAAGGGTGTGCTGGGCCACCGAAGGGGTGCCGTAGCCTTGGCAGTTGCACACGGTAATGCCCTGGGCCCTGGCCGCCGCCAGGTCGACGTTGTTGGTGCCGGTCGCGGCCACCAGGATCAGCCTGAGCTGCGGGTTGGCGGCCATGGCCGCGGCGTCGAGCACGACCTTGTTGCTGATGACTGCGATGGCACCGTGCAAGCGTTCGGCTACCTGGTCAGGGCGGGTCGAATCGAACAGCTGGAATTCGTCGAACTGGCTTTGCAACGGCGACAGGTCGAGGTCACCGAGGTCCAGGGACAGGTGGTCGAGAAACACGGCGCGACGCGGGCTTGGCATCAGGAAGCTCCGGTGGAGGGTTGAGAAGGGCCAACACCCGAACAATGCCACTCATACCTTGGTTGAGCCAAATCATTCCTTTGGCTGATTTAGCCGTCACATTGGCCAACTAGAGTTGGTATCAGAGTTGTCCGACACGCTTTCAAGAAAAGGGATACCCATGCTGCAGACTCGCATCATCAAGCCCGCCGAGGGCGCCTATGCCTTCCCGCTCCTGATCAAACGCCTGCTGATGTCGGGCAGCCGCTACGAAAAGACGCGTGAAATCGTCTATCGCGACCAGGTGCGGCTGACGTATCCACAACTCAACGAGCGGATCGCCCGGCTGGCGAACGTGTTGAGCGAAGCCGGGGTCAAGGCCGGCGACACTGTCGCGGTGATGGACTGGGACAGCCACCGCTACCTGGAATGCATGTTCGCCATCCCGATGATCGGGGCAGTGGTGCACACCATCAACGTACGCCTGTCGCCCGAACAGATCCTCTACACCATGAACCATGCCGAAGACCGCTTCGTGCTGGTCAACAGTGACTTCGTCGGCCTCTACCAAGCTATCGCGGGGCAACTGACCACAGTCGACAAGACGCTGCTGCTGACCGACGGCCCGGACAAAACCGCCGACTTGCCCAACCTGGTGGGCGAATACGAACAGTTGCTGGCCGCCGCCAGCCCGCATTACGACTTCCCTGACTTCGACGAGCACTCGGTAGCCACCACGTTCTACACCACCGGCACCACGGGTAACCCCAAAGGGGTTTACTTCACCCATCGGCAACTGGTGCTGCACACCCTGGCCGAAGCCTCGGTCACCGGTAGCATCGACAGCGTGCGGCTGCTGGGCAGCAATGACGTGTACATGCCCATCACACCGATGTTCCATGTGCATGCCTGGGGTATTCCCTACGCCGCTACCATGCTTGGCATGAAGCAGGTGTACCCAGGGCGTTACGAACCGGACATGCTGGTCAAGTTGTGGCGCGAGGAAAAAGTCACCTTCTCCCACTGCGTACCGACCATTTTGCAGATGCTGCTCAACTGTCCGTCGTCGCAAGGCGAGGACTTCGGCGGTTGGAAAATCATCATTGGCGGCAGCGCGCTCAACCGTTCCCTGTACGACGCTGCCCTGGCCCGTGGCATCCAGCTCACGGCCGCCTACGGCATGTCCGAAACCTGCCCGCTGATCTCCGCCGCGCACCTGAACGACGAATTGCAGGCTGGCAGCGAGGACGAACGGGTCACCTACCGGATCAAGGCCGGTGTGCCGGTGCCGTTGGTGGAGGCCGCTATCGTCGATGGCAACGGCAATTTCCTCCCCGCCGACGGTGAGACCCAGGGCGAGCTGGTGCTGCGCGCGCCGTGGCTGACCATGGGCTACTTCAAAGAACCGGAAAAAAGCCAGGAGCTGTGGGCGGGCGGTTGGCTGCATACCGGTGATGTGGCGACCCTCGATGGCATGGGCTACATCGACATCCGCGACCGCATCAAGGACGTGATCAAGACTGGCGGCGAGTGGATTTCGTCGCTGGACCTCGAGGACCTGATCAGCCGTCATCCGGCGGTACGCGAGGTGGCGGTAGTGGGGGTTGCCGACCCGCAGTGGGGCGAGCGTCCATTTGCCTTGCTGGTGGTACGCGACGGGCAGGCAATCGATGCCAAGGGACTCAAGGATCATCTCAAGCCGTTCGTCGAAGAAGGGCATATCAACAAGTGGGCCATTCCAAGCCAGATCGCCGTTGTTACTGAAATTCCCAAGACCAGTGTCGGCAAGCTCGACAAGAAGCGTATCCGCCAGGACATCGTTCAGTGGCAAGCCAGTAACAGTGCGTTCCTGTCGACCCTGTAACACTGTCGCGGGTCGCCTCCAAACGGTCGCGACCCGCATGCTAGAGAGGCAGCGCCTTGCCAAACGGCGAAAATGCGCCATGCTTCGCTCTGCTGGCGCGCCGTGATCACTGCCACGGGTCGCGTTGCAGGCACGGAACGCAAATCACACTTTAGAGGGATCAAGCACCTGTGCCTGCTGGCTATAGTCGAGGCCAGGGGATTTTTCAGGAATGGGGGAGGGCGACATGCGCAACACGTGTCGCCGCAGGTAAACGCCTGCATACCGGTCGCACGGGCCGTTTCTGAAAGGACTCACTGCCATAACAAAAAAGTACATGGAGTAGCGTCGATGAAATCTGCAAACCTGTTCTGGCGCCGGGCCAAGCTGCCCCTGGCCGTCAGCCTCGCTTCTACGCTCGCAAGTCCAGCTTTCGCGGTCAGTTTCAACATCGGAGAAATCGAAGGCCAGTTCGACTCGTCGCTCTCCATTGGCGCCAGCTGGTCGACCGCCAACCCTAACAAGAACCTCATCGGGGTCAACAATGGCGGCCGGGGGCTGTCGCAGACCTCCGACGATGGCCACCTGAACTTCAAGAAGGGCGAGACCTTCTCGAAGATCTTCAAGGGTATTCACGATCTCGAACTCAAGTACGGCGACACGGGCGTATTCGTGCGTGGCAAGTACTGGTACGACTTCGAACTGAAGGACGAGCACCGCGAGTTCAAGGACATCAGTGACTCCAACCGCAAGGAAGGTGCAAAGTCCGCAGGCGGGGAAATCCTCGACGCATTCATCTATCACAACTACAGCCTGGGTGACTTGCCGGGTACCGTTCGTTTCGGCAAGCAGGTCGTGAGCTGGGGCGAAAGTACCTTCATCGGCGGCGGCATCAACGCCATCAACCCAATCGATGTCTCGGCGTTCCGCCGGCCTGGCGCGGAAATCAAGGAAGGCCTGATCCCGGTCAACATGTTCTACCTGTCGCAAAGCGTCACCGACAACTTGACCATGGAAGGCTTCTACCAACTGGAGTGGGACCAGACCGTCGTCGACAACTGCGGCACCTTCTTCTCCCAGCCCGACGTGATTGCCGATGGTTGCAACAACAACCTGGCGGTGCTGGCCACCCAGGATGCCGTGGCGAGCCGCCTTGGCGCTCAGATCGGCCCATTCGCCGGCCCGGCCATGAATGCGCTGGCCGGGCAAGGCGTGACCTGGGGCTCGCCTGACGAGGGTGTGATCGTGAAGCGTGACGCCGACCGTGACGCCCGTGACAGCGGCCAGTTCGGTGTGGCCCTGCGCTATATGTACGAGCCGCTGAACACCGAGTTCGGTGGTTACTTCATGAACTACCACAGCCGTGCGCCGATCTTCAGCGGCCGTGGCGCGGCTGCCGGCTTCTACCAGCCAGGCAACCTGGCCGGGGCACTGATCGCTGCGGGCGTTCCGGCCGCTGCCGCGACCAACCCGGCGCTGCTCCAGGCGCTGATGCCGCTGTATGTGGCGGGCAACTCCAGCTACTACGTGGAGTATCCGGAGGACATCCGCCTGTACGGCCTGAGCTTCTCCACCACCTTGCCCACCGGCACGGCGTGGAGCGGCGAGATCAGCTACCGGCCGAACGCACCGGTGCAGTTGAACACCACCGATATCCTCTACTCGGGCCTGACCCCGCTCAACCCCAATGCCTCGGTCCTGGAAGGGAAGGCCGACACCGACCAGCCAGGCTATCGCCGCAAGGAAATCACCCAGCTGCAAACCACCTTCACCCACTTCTTCGACCAGGTCATGGGCGCGGAGCGCCTGACCATGGTGGGCGAGGTTGGCTGGACCCACGTCGGTGGCCTGGAAAGCACCTCCAAGGCGCGCTACGGGCGTGACCCGGTGTACGGTCCGGGTCCGCTGCCCAATGGTACCTGCCAGGCGCTCAACGGCAGCACGCTGGCCGGTGGTCCGCAGAACAACCTGTCGCGTTACTGTGAAAACGATGGCTTCACCACGTCCGACTCCTGGGGTTATCGCGTGCGGGCCATCTGGGACTACAACAACGTCTTCGCTGGCGTGAACCTGCGCCCCAGCGTGGCGTGGTCCCACGACGTCGACGGTTACTCGCCAGGCCCAGGCGGCAACTTCGAGGAAGGCCGCAAGGCAGTCAGCCTCGGCCTGGACGCCGAGTACCAGAACACCTACACCGCCAGCCTGTCGTACACCAACTTCTTCGACGGCAAGTACACCACCGTGGATGATCGCGACTTCGTCGCCCTCAGCTTCGGCATGAACTTCTAATCAGGACGAGACAGACAATGAAAACAACCAAAAGTCTGCTGAAAGCCGGGGTACTGGGCCTGTCCCTGCTGGCGACCAGCGTCATGGCTGCGGTTTCCGCCGACGAAGCGGCCAAGCTGGGCAGTACCCTGACCCCAATGGGCGCCGAGAAGGCCGGAAACGCCGACGGCTCGATCACGGCCTGGCAGCCGCTGTCCAAGACTGCCGGCAGTGTCGACAGCAAAGGCTTCCTGTCGGACCCGTACGGCAGCGAAAAGCCCAAGTTCACCATCACCGCGCAGAACGTCGACCAGTACAAGGACAAGCTGTCTCCCGGCCAGGTAGCGATGTTCAAGCGCTACCCCGACACCTATAAGATCCCGGTCTACCCGACCCACCGCGGGGCCACCGTGCCTGATGAGGTGTTTGCCGCCATCAAGGAAAACGCTACCAAGACCACCCTGGTCGAAGGTGGCAATGGTCTGAACAACTTCAAGACCGCTGTGCCAT
This sequence comes from Pseudomonas sp. Rh2, assembly GCF_040762985.1. Taxonomy (NCBI): domain Bacteria; kingdom Pseudomonadati; phylum Pseudomonadota; class Gammaproteobacteria; order Pseudomonadales; family Pseudomonadaceae; genus Pseudomonas; species Pseudomonas sp. Rh2. The sequence continues at coordinate 5,001,038 of NZ_CP142890.1, read as the reverse complement.
TCCCAATTCCGAAAAGTGGCCTGGAAGTGGTCTGGAACCACATCACTCGCTATCGCGGCGGCAGCGTGAGCCGTCTGGTAACCCAGGCCACACCGCAGCAGAACGGCTCTTACAGCCTGGTGTACTTCGCGGACCAGTTCGTCTTCCGTGACAAGATGAAGGACTACGACCCGAACAACCCCGGCAACATCCTGTTCTACTTCAAGCAGGAAGTGACCGCGCCGGCGCGCCTGGCGGGGACCGTACTGCTGGTGCACGAAACCCTGGACCAGGTGAAGGAGCCACGCAAGGCCTGGATCTACAACGCCGGTCAGCGTCGTGTTCGCCAGGCACCGCAAGTGTCCTACGACGGCCCGGGTACCGCGGCCGACGGTCTGCGCACCTCGGACAACCTGGACATGTACAACGGCGCACCCGACCGCTACGACTGGAAGCTCGAAGGCAAGAAGGAGATGTTCATCGCCTCCAACGCCTACAAGCTCGATGACCCGAAGCTCAAGTACGCCGACATCCTCAAGGCCGGTCACATCAACCAGGACCTGGCGCGTTACGAGCTGCGCCGAGTGTGGCATGTGGTTGCGACCCTCAAGCCTGGCCAGCGCCACATCTACGCCAAGCGTGATTTCTACATCGACGAAGACACCTGGCAGGCGGCGGTGATCGACCAGTACGACGGCCGTGGCCAGCTGTGGCGCGTCTCCGAAGCCCACTCCCAGGACTACTACAACGTGCAGGTGCCGTGGTACACCCTGGAAGCCATCTACGACCTGCAGTCGGGCCGTTACCTGGCGTTGGGCATGAAGAACGAGGAAAAACGTGCCTACGACTTCGGCTTCAGTGCCAGCAAGGCCGACTTCCAGCCTGCTGCGCTGCGCCAGACAGGGGTACGCTGAACCCCAACCTGAAAACACCTTGCTATCTCCCAGAACGCCCCGGCTTGCCGGGGCGTTTCTGTTTTTGCCACAGGCCCCGCCGCCCGCAAGGTCGTCGCGCTGCACATGGGCATCGGCTGGCCAGCGATAAGTCCCCCATCATTGTGCTGAATACCCTGGCAAACCCCCGCTCCAGCCTTTGTCCATCGGTGCTGTTGCTTTTTGTCGTAGTCTTTTTTGTGCCTGTAGCGTCCATCATCTTCAAATACGCCGAGTTACCCGCTAGTCTCGCAGCAATCCGTACTGCCGAAGTCTTCCAACTAGAACGAGCCGGCCATGACAGATCTGTCCCGTATGAATGGATTCGCCAGCCAGGCTTCGGGCCTGCTGGACGGGCGTTTCTTCCGGCCACCGCTGCCGGAGGGCCATGTACCGCGCCCACGCTTGTGCCAGCGCCTGCATGCAGGGTTGGCGGGGCGCTTGTTGTTAGTCAATGCCCCGGCCGGGTTCGGCAAGAGCTCCCTGGCCGTCGAGTTCAGCCAGGCACTGCCCGATCACTGGCGTAGCCTCTGGCTCGGGTTGAGCCGCCGCGATGCTGATCCTGGGCGTTTCCTCGAACGGTTGCTCGAAGGCCTCCAGCAGTTCTGTCCGGCGCTGGGTGGCCAGGCCATGGGGCTGCTGAAAATGCGCCAGCGCCATCAGCCGTTCGCGTTCGAGGAGTGGATCGACGGCCTGCTCGACGAATTGGCGCTGTACCTGCAACCCGACACCCCGTTGTTGCTGGTGCTGGATGACTATCACCTGGCGCAGGGGCCGGTACTCGACCGGTGCTTGCAGTTTTTCCTCAATCACTTGCCCAATGGGCTGGTGTTGCTGATCACCAGCCGTCAACGACCAGACTGGCACCTGGCGCGCCTGCGCCTGTCGCGGCAACTGGTGGAACTGAACGAGCAGGACTTGCGACTTACGCCTGATGAATCGCTGGCGGTCATTGGCCGGCAACCCATTGGGCTGCGTGGCCAGGCCCTGGACAACCTGATCCAGCGCAGCGATGGCTGGGTGGCCGGGCTGCGCTTCTGGCAGTTGGCGGCCAGCGAGTCCGGCGATGAACATGCCTTACCCCAGGCCCTGCATGGCGGCGAGGGGCTGATCCGCGACTACCTCTTGGAAGAAGTGATCGACATCCTGCCGGCCGATGTGCAGACGTTCCTGTACGACACCGCCTGCCAGGAGCGATTCTGCGCTTCGCTGTGCGATGCCCTGCGCGAGCGTCAAGACAGCGCCACGATCCTGCGTTACCTGCAGGCTCACCAGGTGTTCCTGGTGCCTTTGGACGAGCACGGCCACTGGTTCCGCTACCACCACCTGTTCTCGGACCTGCTGCGCAGTCGCCAGGCCAGTGAACCGCTGGCGCAACTGCACTTGCGTGCCTGTCGTTGGTTCGAGGCCCAAGGCCTGCTGGATGAAGCGGTGGAGCAAGCCCTGCGCGCCGGCCACCTGGATGTGGCTGCCGATCTGGTGCAGAGCCTGTCGGAAGAACAACTGCTAGCCGAACAGAATGTCGGCATGTTGCTGCGTTGGAAGATGGACTTGCCGGACAGCCTGCTGATCAGCACGCCGCGGCTGATCGTGCTGTACAGTTGGGCGTTGGGGCTGGCCTGTCAGCTGGATGCCGCGGAGGAACTGGCGGGGTATCTGAGCCGCTTCCTGCCTGCGCCATCGGCCACTGCGCAAAAGTCCATGCTGGCTCAGTGGCTGGCGCTGAGCGGTGTGATCGCCCGGGGGCGTGGTGACCGTGAGCGCACGTTGACTTACTGCGGCGAGGCGTTGCAGAGTCTGCCGAACAAACGCTATGGCCAGCGCCTGGTATGCCTTTCGACGCTCTCCAACCTGGCCATCGCCGATTCCGACTTCTGGCGTGCCAGGGGCTGGAACCGCGAGGCGCTGGAGCTGGCCCAGCGGGTCGGTAACCCGTTGTTCGAGGCGCTTGCTCATTACGACCGTGCCCGTGTCCTGCATGCCCGTGGCGAAGTGTTGCGGGCTCTGGATGAAGTTCGCCAGGGGTTGCAGCGTCTGCAAGGGCTGTCGGGCCAGCGGCTCTATGCCGTGCGCGCGCGGTTGACGCTGTATGAAGGATACCTGCTCGCTTCGAACCTGCAGCCGGCGCAGGGCCGGGCGCGTTTGCGGGCGGGGCTCGGCGAAGCGCGCGCCTGTCGTGATATCAGCGTACTGATCGGGCACTGCGTGATCGCCTCGCTCGATGGCCGCGAAGGCCAGTTTGCCGAAGCGTTCGCCGAGCTGGCCGAGGCAGAGCGGTTGATGCACATCTGGGACGTGCCGCCGATCTACTACCTGGCCATGATCACCTTGGTGAAATGTGAATTGTGGCTGGCCCAGGGGCGCACCGACCTTGCCGAGTCCTGGTTGCTGCGGCTGGGCCAGACCTACGGTGGCAAGCATGCGGCGGCGCCCCCGGAATTCCACCCCTTGCTGCCACTGCACATCGAGCTGCAGCAGGCGCTGCTCGAGCGTATCCAATCGCGCAGCGAAGAGGCGGTGCGGCGCCTTTCGAGCCTGGTCGAGCGAGGCCAGGCCAGCGGCGGGATGATGCTGACGGTGTTTGCGCTGTGCCAGTGGATGGCCCTGCTGCTGGAGCAGGGGCTGGAGGCGCAGGCCTCGGCCCTGTTGCCCAAGGCGCTGACGGCGGCTCAAGGTGGCATTCTGCAGCCCTTCCAGCGCTTGATCGAGGCGCATCCGCTTTGGCTGCGCGAACAGTTGCTGGCGAATGCAGGCGGTTATGCCCAGGCCCAATTGCTTGCGCGTCTACCCGAACTGCCGCTGGCCAGCGCTGGCAATGCTGAAGCCCTCAGCAGCCGGGAGCTCGCCGTACTGGAGCTGATCGCCCAAGGTTGTTCCAACCAGCAGATCAGCGAGCGGTTGTTCATTTCCTTGCACACCGTCAAGACCCACGCCAGTCATATCAACAGCAAGCTGGGGGTAGAGCGGCGCACCCAGGCCGTGGCCAAGGCCAAGTCCCTTGGCCTGCTGGCCTGAAGCTGGTTCTGCAGGCTGTCGCCTTGTAAAATGATGGCTCAGTGCCATTAATTGGGCGTCGCGTTCTCCGGGCTCATCTTTCCTGAAGTGCTGCCGATAAAAAAATCGGCGGTATGCATCGCCACGCGCCATTTTCCAATTATCCCAAGACAGGTCGTGTTGATGCTGCAGTACGGGCAAAAAAGCTTTCTGATCGTCGACGACTTCACCGACTTTCGCACGTCGACCCGTTCCATGCTGCGCGAACTGGGCGTGCGTGATGTGGACACCGCCGACAGTGGCGAGCAGGCCATCCGCATGTGCGGGCAGAAGCGCTACGACTTTATCCTCCAGGACTTCCACCTGGGCGACGGCAAGAAGAACGGCCAGCAGGTGCTGGAGGACCTGATCCTCGACAAGCTGATCAGCCACGAGTGCGTCTTCATCATGGTGACGGCCGAAAGCAGCCAAGCCATCGTGCTCAGCGCGATCGAACATGAGCCCGATGCCTACCTGACCAAGCCGTTCAACCGCGTTGGCCTGGCTCAGCGCCTGGAAAAGCTGGTGCAGCGCAAGACCCTGCTCAAGCCGATACTCCAGGCCCTGGACCGCGGTCGTCCGGCCGAAGTGCTGGCCGCGTGCGCCGAGCTGTGCAAGCAGGACCCGCGCTTCGCCCCGCTGTGCCTGCGCTATCGGGCCGATGCCTTGCGCGATCTCGGCCGCTTCGACGAGCTGGACAAGTTCCTCAAGGCCATTCTCGCCAGCCGACCGCAGCCGTGGGCGTACTCGGCGCTGGGCAGCCTGCTGCACAAGCGTGGTCAGCATGCCCAGGCCCAGGGCGTGTATGAACAGGCGCTCAAAGCCTTCCCGATCATGCCGGCGCTGTACGACGGCATGGCCGAGGTGCTGGTCGCCCAAGGCGAAACCAAGCGTGCCCAGCACATGCTGGAAGAAGCCGTGCGCCTGTCGCCCCTCGCGGTAAGGCGTCAGGCGGCCCTGGGCAAGCTGGCGTTGAGCAACGAAGATTTCGAAAGTGCCTCCAAGGCTTATCGGCATGCGGTGAACCAGGGGCAGAGCTCGCGCTACAAGGATGCCGAAAGCAACCTTGGCCTGGTTCAGGCATTGATGAACAAGAACGCGGGTTTTGGCCTCGATGCGCGTACTCGCGTCGAGATCAATACCGTGCTCAGCGAGGTGGCCAAGGAGAACGTCGAGGACCAGGGTCTGCAGGTTCGCGCCCGCTTGATGAAGGCCGCCAGCCTGCAGCAGGCAGGTGATGCCGAAACCGCCGCCAAGTTGACTGAGCAAGCCATGCAGCGTCTGGACAAGATGGAGCAGTTCTTCTCGGTCGAGGCTGCCCTTACCGTGGCCAAGCAGTTGCAAGCGCTTGGCCAGGAGGCAGCGGGCGGCGCCATTCTCAAAGGTTGCGTGGAAACCTATGGCGACGACCCCAAGGTCATGCAAAGCGTCGCCAAGCTGACTGACGACCCGGCGGTGCTTGGCGCTGTCACCGAGGCTGTCGACCTCAACCGTCAGGGTGTGCGCAGTTACCAGGGCGGGCAGTTGAACGAGGCGCTGGAGATGTTCCGCAAGGCGTTGGGGCTGCAACCGAAGAACATCAGTATCGCGCTGAACACGGCCCAGGCGTTGTTGCGCATCGGGGGTGAAACGCCATCGCCCGACATCATGCAAGAGTGCCGCAGTTGCCTGAACAGCGTGGCCGGCATCCCCGCCAGCGATAGCCGCTACGACCGCTATCGCAAATTGCACGTTCGGATATTCGGCGCATGAACCAGGACAACCAGGGGCTGGATTTCTCCACGGTGATCGCCTCCACCGTGCATGACGTGAAGAACTCGCTGTCAGCGTTGATCCAGGCACACGACCAGTGGCTGGCGCGCTTGCCCGAGGAGCTGCGCGGCGGGTCCGAGCAAGGGGTCATGGAACATGAGTTTCGTCATCTCAACGGCATGCTGGTGCAGCTGCTGGGCCTTTACAAACTGGGCGTCAACCAGTTGCCGGTATGCCCGGACTACCACGAGCTGGACGACTTCATCGAGGCCCAGCTCGCCGCTCACGAGGAGGTGCTCAAGCACCGCGATATCCTCGCTACCTGGCGTATCGACAGCGACAACCCGCTGGGTTTTTTCGACCGCGAACTGGTCGCCACGGTGGTGGCCAATGTGCTCACCAACGCCATCCGTTATGCCGGCCATGCGCTGCTGATCAGCATCGAGGAAGACGGTGAGCAGTTGGTGATAAGCGTCAACGACGATGGCGCGGGTTACCCGCCACGCATGCTCGAACGGCAGTTGGACTATGTGCAAGGGATCGACCCGCAGAGTGGCAGCACCGGGCTTGGTCTTTACTTCGCGGCCAGGATTGCGGCACTGCATGAACGCAATGGCGTACGCGGACGGATCGAGATTGCCAATGGCGGGGCGCTTGGCGGTGGGTTGTTCCGGTTGTATTTGCCTTGAGGCTGGTGGTGAATTGCGTTGAGGGTATTGGCGTACGCATGTATTTTTAGCGCCTATGAATGCGAACGCCGCCCGCGCGGCGCATCGCGAGCAAGGCTCGCTCCTACGTTTTTTTGGCCAGTAACACCAGTGGCAGACACGCGCGACCGCCTTGTTCGTAAGACTCGGTTTCGCGCCGTGCACCAAAGCGGTCGCGCGCAAATCCCGTAGCCATGACTGGCCCGAAACAAACGTAGGAGCGAGCCTTGCTCGCGATTCGCTGCGCGGGCGGCGCTCGATCTGCGCCTCACTACAGAACTGATGGTAGGCTCTCGTCTGAATCGCCCAAAACATACTCGGACATGCCCGGTAGCCAGATGCCCCCGCAAACCACCCTCATCCGCGAAACGTTCCCCGTCGGCCCCCTGCAGTGCAACTGCACGCTGATCGGCGACCCTGTCAGCAAAAAAGCCATCGTGGTCGATCCTGGGGGTGACCCGGACAAGATTCTCGCCCGCCTGCAGGCCCATGGCCTGACCTTGGTGAGCATCATTCACACCCACGCGCACTTCGACCATTTCCTTGCCTCAGGCAAGCTCAAGGAGTTGACTGGCGCCACCCTGCATCTGCACAAGGATGACCAGCCGCTGTGGGACAACCTGGAAATGCAGTGCCAGATGTTCGGGGTGCCCTACACGCCGGTGCCTTCGCCAGACCGCTGGCTTGGGGACGACGAGGAACTGGCCTGCGGTTGTGGCGTGGCGTTGCACACCCCGGGACACACGCCGGGTTCGATGAGCTTCTGGTTCGCCGAGGCCAAGCTGCTGGTAGCCGGTGACACCCTGTTCCGCCGTGGAATTGGCCGCACCGATTTGTGGGGTGGCGATCAGCGGGCCATCGTGCGCTCTATCAAGGAACGGTTGTATCGCCTGGATGAAGAGGCCATCGTGGTGACTGGCCACGGCCCTGACACACGCCTGGGCGACGAAATGCGCGAGAACCCTTTCGTGCGGGCGTGAGCCATCATGAAAAGCCTTTCATGGAATTTTTCCGTAAATTACCCATCCAAGGCTGGCGAAGATCCATTCGCGCTCTGCCGTACACATGAATTTCAGTAGGAGCTTGTCCATGTTCACCATGCGTCGTCTGATTATCGTCGCAACCGCCGCGGCCCTGATGGCCGGCTGTGCCAACCAGAACCCCTATGACAGCCAGGGTCAGGCGCAGGGCTCCACCGGGATGAGCAAAACCGCCAAGTACGGTGGCTTGGGCGCGCTGGCCGGTGCTATCGCCGGTGCCGCCATCGACCACAACAACCGTGGCAAGGGTGCGTTGATCGGTGCAGCCGCCGTCGGTGCCGCTGCCGCAGGCTATGGCTACTACGCCGACAAGCAGGAAGCCGCGCTGCGCGCGCAAATGGCAAACACCGGCGTCGAGGTTCAGCGTCAGGGTGACCAGATCAAGCTGATCATGCCAGGCAACATTACCTTCGCTACCGATTCGGCGAACATTGCCCCTAGCTTCTACACACCGCTGAACAACCTGGCCAGTTCGTTCAAGCAGTTCAACCAGAACACCATCGAAGTGGTTGGCTTCACCGACAGCACCGGCAGCCGCCAGCACAACATGGACCTGTCCCAGCGCCGTGCCCAGGCAGTCAGCAGCTACCTGACCTCCCAAGGTGTCGATGCCTCGCGCGTCACGGTGCGCGGTATGGGCCCGGACCAACCGATCGCCAGCAATGCCGATGCCAATGGCCGGGCGCAGAACCGCCGTGTCGAGGTCAACCTGAAGCCGATTCCTGGCCAGCAGTATGACCAGCAGGGTCAGGTTCAGCAGTACCCTTGATTGAGATAGGGGCTGCTGCGCAGTGTCTTCAACCACTGTCGCAGCGGCCTTGATCCGGGGCTGCCATGCAGCCCCTTCTCTCTAGCGCACCACGCTGGCCTGAATCGCCGTCAAGGCAATGGTGTGCACGATATCGTCCACCTGTGCTCCACGCGGCAAGTCGTTCACCGGCTTGCGCAACCCCTGCAGCATAGGTCCCAGGCTGACCCCGTCGGTGCTGCGCTGCACCGCTTTGTGGGTGGTATTGCCGGTATTCAGGTCGGGGAATACGAATACCGTGGCACGCCCGGCCACTGGGCTTTGCGGTGCCAGCTGACGGGCGATCTCGGGGTTGGCTGCCGCGTCGTACTGCAGCGGGCCGTCAATCAGCAGGTTACGTTCGACGCTCTGTGCCAGGCGTGTCGCTTCTCGCACTTTTTCCACTTCATCATCGCTCGCCGAATCGCTCGAATAGCTGATCATCGCAACCCGTGGCGCGATGCCGAACGCCTGCGCGGATTCGGCGCTCTGCCGGGCAATTTCGGCCAGTTCGCTGGCGCTGGGGTGCGGGTTCATCACGCAATCGCCGTACACCAGCACCTGGTCGGGGAACAGCATGAAGTACACCGAGGACACCAGGCTGGCGCCCGGGGCGGTCTTGATCAGTTGCAGGGCAGGGCGGATCGTGTTGGCGGTGGAGTGCACCAAGCCAGAAACCAGGCCGTCGACCTCATCCAGTGCCAGCATCATGGTGCCGATCACGACCGGGTCCTCCAGTTGCTGCTCGGCCATGGGCGCATTGAGGTTCTTGCTCTTGCGCAGGTCGACCATCGGTTCGACATAGCGCCCGCGGATCTGTTCCGGGTCGAGAATTTCCAGGTCCGCCGGTAGGCTGATGCCCTGCGCGCGGGCTACCGCCTCGACGTCCTCGGGTTTGGCCAGCAGCACGCAGCGGGCGATGCCGCGCGCCTGGCAGATGGCAGCCGCCTGCACCAGCAACGGCTCGGCACCTTCGGGCAGCACGATGCGCTTGTTGGCTTGTTGGGCGCGTTGGATCAACTGGTAGCGGAACACCGCGGGTGACAGGCGCAGCTCGCGCGGGGTACCGCAACGCTGGTGCAGCCAAGCGGCGTCGAGGTGGCTGGCCACGAAGTCGGTGATGAATTCGGCGCGCTCGCGGTCATCCACCGGTATCTCGCGGTTCAACGAGTTGAGCTGGTTGGCGGTGTCGTACGAGCCGGTGCTGACCGACAGGATCGGCAGGCCAGCCTGCAGGGCGCCACGGCACAGGCCAAGGATGCGGGTGTCTGGCTTGCTGTCGCTGGTCAGCAACAGCCCGGCCAGGGGGACGCCGTTGATCGCCGCCAGGCTCACTGCGAGGATGATGTCGTCACGGTCGCCTGGCGTGACCACCAGGGTGCCCGGCGTCAGCAAGGGGACGGTATTGGCCACTGTGCGGGCGCAGATGATGATCTTGTTCATGCGCCGCTGCTCGTAGTCGCCGGCGTTGAGCACTTGCGCACCCAGCAGCTCGGCCACGTCGCGGGTGCGCGGGGCATTGAGCTCGGGCTGGTAGGGAATGCAGCCGAGCAGTCGGAAGTCATCGCCGCGCAGCAGGGGCGAATGCTCGCGAAGGCGCGTGGCGAACTCGGCCATGCTCTCATCGGTTCGCACTTTGTTGAGGATCACCCCGAGCACTTTCGGGTCGCGTGGGCCACCGAACAGCTGGGCTTGCAACTCGACGCGGCCGGAGAGCTCGCTGAGCACTTCGTTTTCCGGCGCCGAAACCAGGATCACTTCGGCGTCCAGGCTCTTGGCCAGGTGCAGGTTGACCCGCGCCGCATAGCTGGCATGCCGGGTTGGCACCATGCCTTCGACCACCACCACGTCATTGCCGACGCAAGCTTGTTGGTAAAGCCGGATGATCTCTTCCAGCAGTTCGTCCAGCTGGCCGTCGCCGAGCATGCGTTCCACATGGGCCAGGCTCAGCGGAACAGGCGGCTTGATGCCGTGGGTGCGGGCCACCAGCTCGCTGGAGCGCTCGGGGCCGGTATCGCCCGGATGAGGCTGGGCAATGGGCTTGAAGAAACCCACCTTCAGCCCGGCGCGCTCCAGGGTGCGCACCAGGCCCAGGCTGATGGAGGTCAGGCCGACACCAAAGTCGGTCGGCGCAATGAAAAATGTCTGCATGCGTGCTTCTCGAAATAAGCGGTGCAAGGAATCAACGGCCAAGGGTAGCGCTATCGGCCCCCTGTGCGCACCAGCCGCAGGCGAAAGCCTGTCCGATGTGCTGTCGCCTTTGTCCGGCGTCGAGCACCCACGGGCGAGCCTGCCAAGGGGGTTGGTGGCGCAGATGTTGGGTATGGCCGCAGGAAAGCTCGACCACCCAGTGGCCTTCTTCGTCCTGGTGAAAGCCGGTGATCCGACTGATGGGCCGCTCCTGGTCCGCGGTGCGTTCGCATTCGGACGGTGCCTTGGTTACACTGGTGTCCTCTACATACTTTTGCAAAAGGTCGTGCCCCCATGCTGATCGCCGCCAACAAGGCTGTCTCCATCGAATATACCCTGACCAACGACGCCGGTGAGGTCATCGACAGCTCCGTCGGCGGCGCGCCGCTGGTGTACCTGCACGGTGCCGCCAACATCATCCCGGGCCTGGAAAAAGCCCTGGAAGGCAAAGAGTCCGGTGACGAGCTGGCCGTTGCCATCGAGCCGGAAGAAGCCTACGGCGAATACCTGGCCGAGCTGGTCAGCACCCTGAACCGCAGCATGTTCGAAGGCGTCGACGAGCTGGAAGTCGGCATGCAGTTCCACGCTTCGGCGCCGGACGGCCAGATGCAGATCGTCACCATCCGCGACATCGACGGCGATGACGTCACTGTCGACGGCAACCACCCTCTGGCTGGCCAGCGCCTGAACTTCAAGGTCAAGGTCGTCGACGTGCGTGACGCCAGCGAGGAAGAGATCGCTCACCGTCACATCCATGGTGAAGGTGGCCATCACCACTGATTTTCTGCGCTAAGCTCAGAAAGTCGCCAGGCGCTCGGGCAAGCCGACCAGCCTTCCCAACGGAAGGTGGACGGCTTGAACGAGCGCCTTTTTAGTGGGCGGGTTTCGCCCCAGCGGCAACCAGGAACCTCAGAGGGGATTTATCATGAGTGCATTTCACGACCTGACGTTGAAGGCGTTGAACGGCGAGGACCTGCCCCTGGCCCCGTTCAAGGGCCAGGTGGTGCTGGTGGTCAATGTTGCCTCCAAGTGTGGTCTGACGCCGCAGTACAAAGCCCTGGAGAATCTTTACCAGGACTACAAGGACAAAGGTTTCAACGTGCTTGGCCTGCCATGCAACCAGTTTGCCGGCCAGGAACCGGGCAGCGAAAAGGAGATTCAGGCGTTCTGCAGCCTGAATTACGGCGTGAGCTTCCCTTTGGGAAGCAAACTCGAAGTAAACGGGCCGCAACGTCACTCGTTGTATCGCCTGCTGGCGGGCGAGGGCGCCGAGTTCCCGGGGGATATCACCTGGAACTTCGAAAAGTTTCTGGTGGGCAAGGACGGGCGTGTGCTGGCCCGGTTCGCACCGCGTACCGCGCCGGATGATCCGTCCGTGGTGCAGGCCATCGAGAAAGCGCTGGGTTGAAGTCTTCATCGACGGCAGGCCGGCTCCGACAGAGGACCGCGCAGGTCCTGTGGGAGCCGGTTCGCCGGCGATGAGGCCGGTACCGGCGATACCCCAGAATCACCCAGATCAATAATACTGGGCCAGGCCTTCCTCTCCCCCTAACCTCAGGCGCAATTCCTCCCCAGACGGACGCGCCCCCATGTCAACCAACCCGCTGTTCCAACCCTTTACCTTCGGCGCCCTGCAGTTGCCGACCCGCGTCGTCATGGCCCCCATGACCCGGACCTTCTGCCCGGGTGGCGTTCCTCACGATGGCGTCGTCGATTACTACCGCCGCCGCGCGGCCGCAGGTGTGGGGTTGATCATCACCGAGGGCACCACAGTGGGTCACCGGGCGGCCAATGGCTACCCCAACGTTCCACGTTTCTACGGCGCGGATGCCCTGGCGGGTTGGAAACAGGTGGTCGATGCGGTTCACGCCGAAGGCGGGCGCATCGTGCCGCAGCTCTGGCACGTGGGCGCGGTACGCCGCCTGGGTACCGAGCCAGATGCCAGTGTGCCGGGCTACGGGCCGAGCGAGAAGGTAAAAGACGGCCAGGTGCTGGTGCATGGAATGACCCATGACGATATCCGTGAGGTAATCAGCGCTTTTGCCCAGGCCGCCAGCGATGCCCAGGCCATTGGCATGGATGGGGTGGAGATTCACGGTGCCCATGGCTACCTCATCGACCAATTCTTCTGGGCCTCCAGCAACCAGCGCGAGGATGAATACGGCGGCGACCTGGCCGCCCGTTCGCGGTTCGCCATCGAGCTGATCCAGGCAGTACGCGCCGCGGTCGGCCCGGACTTTCCGATCATCTTGCGTTTCTCGCAGTGGAAGCAGCAGGACTACAGTGCACGACTGGTAGACACCCCGGAGGCCTTGGGCGCTTTCCTCAAGCCGTTGTCCGAAGCCGGTGTGGATATCTTCCACTGTTCAACTCGACGTTTCTGGGAGCCTGAGTTCGAAGGCTCTGAACTGAACCTGGCGGGTTGGACCCGCAAGCTCACCGGCAAGCCCACCATCACCGTGGGCAGCGTCGGGTTGGAGGGGGAGTTTTTGCAGTTCATGGTCGACACCGACAAAGTGGCCAAGCCGGCCAGCCTCGAAGGGCTGTTGCGTCGCCTCGGCGATGAAGAGTTCGACCTGGTGGCAGTGGGTAGGGCGCTGCTGGTGGATGCCGAGTGGGCACTCAAGGTCCGCGAGGGGCGTGAGACGGAGGTACTGCCCTTTAGCCGCGAGGCATTGTCGACCCTGGCTTGATCGTCAGCGCAGGGGCTGTCGCTAGCGCCTGGTTGCAGGCGCTTTGCAGGTGCGCCTCGAACTGCTCGACAATCGCCGGCCAGCCCTGACGGCTGGCATGCTGGCGAGCGTTCAGGCGCACACGGCGCAGGGTTTCGTGCTCTTCCAGCAACCAGCAGGCAGCGTCGATGAAGGCGGCCTGGTCTCCTGGCATGGCCAGGGCGCCGCTGTGACCATGGCGAATGTGCTGGGCGGCGGCGGCCTCGTCATAAGCAACCACCGCCAGGCCGGAAGCCAGCGCTTCGAGCACGACATTGCCAAAGGTCTCGGTCAGGCTCGGAAACAGGAACAGGTCGCCACTGGCATAGTGTTCGGCCAGGGATTCGCCTCGTTGCGCGCCGCAGAAGACGGCCTCCGGCAGTTGCTGCTCGAGGGTTGCTCGCTGTGGGCCGTCACCCACCACCACCAGGCGCAGGCGCAGCTGTGGATAAGTGTTCTGCAAGGTTTGCAGGCAGGGCCGCAGCAGGCCGAGATTCTTTTCCGCGGCCAGTCGCCCGACATGCAGGACTGCAATGTCATGGGGCCCCAGCCCCCAACTGTCGCGCAGCGCCTGGCTGCGTCGCGCCGGGTTGAACAGGCAGGCATCGACGCCCCGGGCCATCAATGCCAGGCGTTCGAACCCCCGGCGCTCGAGTTCAAGCTGCTGGCTGGCACTGGGTACCAGTGTGGCGGCGGTGCGCCGGTGGAACCAGCGCAGGTAATGGGTCAGCAGCCGTGCCAACAAGCCCAGCCCGTACTGGCCGGAGTACTGCGGGAAGTTGGTATGAAAGCCGCTGACGACCGCGATGCCCAGGCGCCGCGCTGCGCGCAAGGCGCTGAGCCCCAGCGGCCCTTCGGTGGCGATGTACAGCACGTCCGGGCGCAGTTTGCGCCAGCGGCGCCACAGGGTATGCATCGATACTTCGCCCCATTGCAGCCCAGGGTAGCCGGGCAGGGCCCAGCCTCGACACAGCAGCAGGTCCTGGTCACTTTCGTCACGACCATCACCGGCCTGGCGTGGCCGTACTATTTCCACCTGATGGCCGCGTTGCCGAAGCCCTTCGCTCAAGTGGCCAAGGGTATTGGCCACACCGTTGATCTCGGGTGGGAAGGTTTCACTGACAAGGGCGATGCGAAGGGCTGGCATATTCATGACAAAAAGTTTCCGCCTGCTTCATTGCGCTCATGTGACGATGAAGTGACGCACGGATGACGCCTGATTTCCGGCGACGCCGGCGCTGTGAATATTTCGTTGCAAAGTGCTCAAGAACCGTGGACCTGTAGCCGATGCAGATGCATTCCATCATGGGTCGCGCTCCGGGAGAGCGGTGATGTTCAACAGAAAGCTCAAGAAAGAAATCCAGCAGTTGCGCGAGGACCTGTTGTCCATCGAGCAGGTCAAGTGCAGCCTCGACAGCGAGATGCTCGTGCTCCAGCTCGACCCCCAGGGACGCATCGACGCGGTCAACAGCAACTTCGAAAGCGAGATGCTGTACCGCAGCGAGCAGTTGATAGGACGCAATATCGAAGAGATCGTCCCCGCGCACGTGAAGAAGCTTGATTTCTATGAGCGGATGAAGAACGCCATCACCCGTGGCGAACACCTCAACGGCGCTTTCCGGCTGCTGCGTGGCAACGGCCAGGAGGCCTGGCTGCGTTCGATCCTGCAGCCGGTCAAGGGCAGCGATGGGCGGATCAAGCATTTCACCATGCACTCCAGCGACCTGACCCGCACCATCGAAACGTCGCGCGAGCACGAGAGCCTGATCAACGCGCTGATGCGTTCCACTGCCGTGATCGAGTTCAACCTCGATGGCTATGTGTTAACGGCCAACGACCGCTTCCTGCAGTCGGTGGGCTATAGCCTTGAGCAAGTGCGTGGCAAGCACCACCGTATTTTCTGCGAGCCGGAAGAAGCGAACTCTACGGCGTACCAGGCATTCTGGGAAAAACTGCGTCGTGGCGAATACGTGGCCGACCGGTTCAAGCGTGTCGATGCCCACGGTCGGGTGGTCTGGCTGGAAGCTTCCTACAACCCGATCTTCGACGCCCAGGATGTGTTGTACAAAGTCGTGAAGTTCGCCACGGTGATCACCGACCAGGTCAATCAGGAACTGGCGGTGGCCCAGGCGGCCGATATTGCCTACAACACGTCGCTGGAGACGGACTCCAGCGCGCGCAAGGCCACTGACGTGGTGACCCAGTCGGTAAGCGTGATGCGGGGCCTGGAAACGTCCATGCAGGAGGCTGCCGAAGGGATCAAGGCGCTGGACACCCAGTCGCGGGTGATCGGTTCGATCATCAAGACCATCAGCGACATCGCTGGCCAGACCAACCTGCTGGCCCTCAACGCCGCCATCGAGGCAGCCCGCGCAGGCGAGCAGGGCCGAGGCTTTGCCGTGGTAGCCGACGAAGTGCGTCAGTTGGCCTCGCGCACCAGTACCGCCACCGAGGAGATCGCCAGGGTCGTGCAGCAGAACGAGCAGCTTGCCCAGGCCGCGGTAGAGATCATCGACACCAGCAAGCGCCAGGCAGAGCAGGGGCTGGCGCTGGCGGCCGATACCGGTGGGGTGATCGTCGAGATTCAGGAAGGGGCGAAGAAAGTGGTGGATGCGGTGGGGCAGTTCTCCAGCCAGCTCAGCCACTGAGTCAGGCGCTCGGCTCCCGTGCGGTTTGCAGGAGCCTGCTTGCCGGCGATGCGCCGCTTTGCGGCGCCTTGAGCTCAATGACGCTCGCGCACCCAGAACAACGTAGCCCCCGCCACCGCCGCCGGCATCATCAGCACGTTCACCAGCGGCACCATCAGCGCCAGGTAAGTGATGCCGCCAAAGCCCAGCGACTGCCAGCGCTTGCTACGTAGCCAGGCGAGCATGTCCTGCCAACTCATCTTGTTGTTGTCCGCCGGGTAGTCGATGTACTGGATGGCCATCATCCACACACCGAAGATCAGCCACAGAGGCGCCGCTATCACGTTGACCACCGGGATCAGCGACAGGATGAACAGACCGATGGCCCGTGGCAGGAAGTAGCCCAGCTTGCGCATTTCGCGGCCAAGGGTTCGCGGCACCATCGCCACCAGCTCGCCCCAACTGAACGGCGGGAAGGTGTCTTGGCCGCGGACCACCACTTCGACTTTCTCGGCGAGAAAACCGTTGAACGGCGCGGCGATCACGTTGGCCAGCATGGTGAAGGTGAAGAACACCATCAACACCACGAGGGCGACGAACAGTGGCCATAGAATGTATGTCAGAAAACTCAGCCACTCAGGCAGGGTCGGCATCAGGGCGTCGACCCAGAGGCTGAACTGATGGCCTGCGAAGTAGATCAGCCCGCCGAACAGCAGCAGGTTGACCGCCAGGGGCAGCAGCACGAATAACCGAAGGTTCGGGCTCAGCACCAGTTTCAACCCTTCGCGAAGGTACTGGGGACCGGAAAGGACAGGGGCTTGCATCGGGACACTCCGCACAGAGGGAAAACGCGCTGACCTTACCGAGTTTGCGGCGCCGACGAAAGGCGGACGGTGGTTGGGAAACCGGCTGTAACAAAAGCGCCAGGTGTTTTCCTTCGTCGAAATTGGGGTATAGAGGATGCCTATGAGGTGGATTGTCGAAGGATATTTCCTTAATCTCTGCGACCTCGCTACAGTGCGCTCAACTTTTCAGGTTTCGGGCCTGCGCGATGTAGCACTTCCCCAAGTGTTGCGTAGGTCCTTTTAATTTCAGCTGCGCAGCTGGTACACCGATACCGGCCCTGTGCGGCCGGCTCGACAGGAGTTCGACATGTCCGAAGTACGTCATTCGCGCGTCATCATTCTCGGTTCCGGCCCTGCCGGTTACAGCGCCGCGGTCTATGCCGCCCGCGCCAACCTCAAGCCCCTGCTGATCACTGGCATGCAGGCCGGTGGCCAGCTGACCACCACCACCGAAGTCGACAACTGGCCGGGCGACCCCCACGGCCTGACCGGCCCAGCCCTGATGCAGCGCATGCAGGAGCACGCCGAGCGTTTCGAGACCGAAATCGTCTTCGACCACATCAATGCCGTCGACCTGGCCAACAAGCCCTACACCCTGCAAGGTGACAGCGGCAAGTACACCTGCGACGCACTGATCATCGCCACCGGCGCCAGCGCTCGTTACCTGGGCCTGCCGTCGGAAGAAGCCTTCATGGGCAAAGGCGTTTCTGCCTGCGCTACCTGCGACGGGTTCTTCTACCGCAACAAGCCGGTAGCGGTGGTGGGCGGTGGCAACACTGCCGTGGAAGAGGCGCTGTACCTGGCCAACATCGCCAGCAAGGTCACCCTGGTGCATCGCCGCGATACCTTCCGCGCCGAGAAGATCTTGGTCGACAAGCTCAACGCCCGTGTCGCCGAAGGCAAGATCGAGCTCAAGCTCAACGCCACGCTGGATGAAGTGCTGGGCGACAACATGGGCGTCACCGGTGCGCGCCTGAAGAACAACGATGGCAGCAGCGACGAAATCAAGGTCGACGGCGTGTTCATCGCTATTGGCCACACCCCGAACACTTCGCTGTTCGAAGGCCAGCTGACCCTCAAGGACGGCTACCTGGTGGTCAACGGCGGCCGTGACGGCAACGCCACCGCCACCAATGTCGAGGGCGTGTTCGCGGCCGGCGATGTGGCAGACCACGTTTACCGTCAGGCCATCACCTCGGCCGGCGCAGGCTGCATGGCAGCGCTGGACGTCGAGCGCTACCTGGATGGCCTGGCAAACGCCTCGCACTGATCGCAGGGCGTTTCACGACCGAACCGGAAGGGGGCTGCTAGGCAGCCCCTTTTCGTATCTGGACTTTTTACAGGCTCAACCGCCTCTTACAGGCTCAACCGCATCGACAGGTCGACCGCCTTCACATCCTTGGTCATCGCACCAATCGAGATGTAGTCCACGCCCGTCTCGGCAATCACCCGCAGCGTGCTCTCGTTCACCCCGCCGCTGGCTTCGAGCTTCGCCTTGCCCGCCGTGATCCGCACCGCTTCACGCATCTCGTCCAGGGTCAGTTCGTCGAGCATGATGATATCGGCCCCGGCATCAAGTGCCTGACGCAGCTCGTCCAGGCTCTCCACTTCGATCTCCACCGGCTTGCCCGGAGCGATGCGATGCGCCGCCGCCACGGCTTCGGCGACGCCACCACTGGCGGCGATGTGGTTTTCCTTGATCAGGAAGGCGTCGTACAGACCGATGCGGTGGTTGTAGCAGCCACCACAGGTGACCGCATATTTCTGCGCGAGGCGCAGGCCGGGCAAAGTCTTGCGGGTGTCGAGCAGGCGTACCTGGGTATCGCTCACCCTGTCGGCCAGCGCCTGCGCGCGGGTAGCGACACCCGACAGCATCTGCAGGAAGTTCAGCGCCGAGCGCTCGCCACTCAGCAGCGAGCGTGCCGGGCCTTCGAGGTGGAACAAGGCCTGGTTGGCCTTGGCCCGCTCGCCATCGGCAACCTGCCAGTGCACGGCCACCCGCGGATCGAGCTGGCGGAACACCGCATCGACCCAGGCAGTGCCGGCGATCACGCAGTCTTCGCGGGTGATGATGGTGGCCTTGGCCAGGCGCTCGGCCGGGATCAGCTGTGCGGTGATGTCGCCACTGCCGATGTCCTCCAGCAGCGCACGGCGCACATTGGCTTCGATTTCGGCAGTCAGGTCGGCGAGGCGTAGGTTCGGCATGTTCGGCTCCACAAGCTAGGTGCCGGCGATTATAGGGCAGGGGGACGGTGTGTACAGCCGCCTTGCAGGTGACCTTTGGTCAGGTGCGCCGAGCATTCGCTTCAACCCATGGTCTTTACCCTGCGATGCAATGGATGCTGGCAGAGGCCCGCTTTTTTACCGATAATATCGACCAATATTTGGCGTCATAGCTTTGACGATTTTCGCGCTAAGACTTGAAAACACCCAGCAAGGAGTCAGGGATGCAAAAAGAAGGCAAGGTGGTGCCCTTGGCGGCGGCCATCGATCGTGGCGTGCGTACGCCTTTGCCTTGCCTCCCCATGTTGCTGCTGCAGGTACGCGACAAAGCTGCCTTGCAGTTGCGCCAGGCCCTGCAGGACTTGTTCGACAATGCCGACGACACCCTTTTCGAAATGGCGGACAAGGCCGCTGAGCGTTTCGACCAGAACCTGTACTTCGAAGCGATGCGCGACTTGCGGCTCAAGCGCAAGAGCATCGAGCGCGGTTTTCTCGATATCTACCACGATGCCTTCGCGCGCCTGGGCCGGGTCGACCCCTTGGCTGGCCTCAGTCAGCCTGACAGCCCGCGCGGACAGGCGCAGCTGGAGCGGGCCGCCGCGGTCGATGGCATGATCGCGCGGGTGCTGTCGCGCGATGGCCTTGCGCTGGGGCAACTGAACCTTCGGTTCCAGACTTTGCTTGGCCATGCGCTGGACGACTGGCACAACCCGCTGGAGCCTGGCGCGCTGTGCGGCTACTTCCTCGACGCCGGGCGCAGCCTGGGGGTCGGGCTGCGGGTCAAGCTGGTGCTGTTGAAGTTGTTCGAACGCTACGTTCTGCGTGACATCGACGTGCTATATGGCGAGGCGAACCAGTTGCTCGCCGCGGCAGGCGTGCTGCCCGACCTGCAGCCTGCGCCGCGCCGCCGGGCAGAAGATCGGCAACGGGCATCCCGGCGTGCGTTGGCAGCCGAGGTCCGCGAGGATGTTACCGGCCAGAATGCGGCCGGTCAGGCGTTCTTCGATTCGTTGCAAGGCCTGCTGGCACCCGAACGCGGGCGGTTCGCGCCGCGCTTGCAAGCGGTGGCGACTGCCCATCCGATCAGCACCGCCGACCTGTTGCGCCTGCTGTCGCACCTTCAACAGTACGTACCGGCCACCTACGAGCCTGAGGACTTCGTCCTTGGCCAGCAGCTCGAGCAGCTGTTGTTGCGTGTCAGTGTTCGCAGCGGTACCCGCAGGCGTATCGCCACGGCCGACGAAGACATGATCAACCTCGTCGGCCTGCTGTTCGACTTCATCCTGGCTGACGACAACTTGCCGCCATCCCTGCGCGCATTGCTGGGCCGTTTGCATATACCGGTGCTGAAGGTCGCGCTGCTCGACAAGGGCGTGTTCAGCCGGCCCAGCCATCCCGTGCGGCGCTTGCTCAACGAATTGGCCGCTGCCTCGTTCGGCTGGGATGCCCATGCGCAGGGCCTGCGCGACAGCCTGCATCTGCGTGTGGAGCGCATCGTCCAGCGGCTGCTGAACGATTTCACCGACGACGTGGGTCTGTTTGCCGAACTGCTGGAAGACTTCGTGACGTTCAACCAGGACGAACGGCGACGCAACGAACTGCTTGAGCAGCGCACCCGCGATGCCGAGGAAGGCCGTGCGCGTGCCTTGCAGGCCCGACAGCAGGTGCAGCAGGCGCTCAATCAGCGCTTGCGCGGGCATGTATGGCCGCAGGTGGTGGTGCAGATGCTGGTGCAGTCATGGAGCCAGGTGATGATGCTGGCATGGCTCAAGCAAGGCGAGGCGTCCCTGGCCTGGGTCAACGCTTTGGCAACCTTGGACGCATTGCTGGCCAGTATTGCCCCCCACCACGGGCCGCGGGCTTGTGAGCGCCTGTTGCAGCAGGTGCCGGGGCTGCTCAAGGCCCTGCGCGACGGCCTGGCGGGCGTGGCGCAGGATTCGGCCGCCACTCGCGAATTCTTCCTTGCCCTGGAGCGGTTGCACCTGCGTGCTTGCGCCGGGGGAGAGCCGTCTACAGTCGACGACGATCCGGCCTTGGCAGAGGTGCTGGTCGGCGACGACATCGTCTTGTCGATTGCCGAAGAACCGGCCTGTGCGCCCTTGCGTCAGTCCGATGGCCTGGCCATGCACATGCAGCAGGTCCAGCGCCTGCGTATCGGCAGCTGGGTCGAGGTGTTCGATGACGAGGAGCCGCTGCGCTGCAAGCTGGTGGCGCGCATCGACGGCACTGACCGCCTGGTGTTCGCCAACCGCACCGGAATGAAAGCGCGCGAGTGGAGCACGGCGGGCCTGGCACAAGCCCTGCGCCATGGAGAAGCCCGCCTGCTGGACGACGGCCAGCTGTTCGAGCGGGCGCTCGAGACTGTCCTGGACCGCTTGCGGCAGCAACACGCCCACTGAAACGGCCCGCTGGCCAATCGTCACAATGATTTACATGCACCCGGTGTCGGTGGCAGGGCATACTGCGCGGGTAACCCCTGCTATTCAGGAACTCCCCATGCAACTGAACCGTGCGACAGGCTGGTTCGACGGCGTCACCCATTGCCCCTCGCCGAACTTCAACGCGCGCCCTGCAGGTGAGTCGATTTCCCTGCTGGTTATCCACAACATCAGCTTGCCGCCTGCCTGCTTTGGCACGGGCAATGTCCAGGCATTCTTCCAGAACCAGCTCGATCCCAAGGCGCACCCTTATTTCGAAGGCATCTGCCACCTGACGGTATCGGCGCACCTGTTCATCGAGCGCGATGGCGCCGTTACCCAGTTCGTGTCACTGCTCGATCGCGCCTGGCATGCGGGTGTGTCGTCGTTCGATGGGCGTGAAGGCTGCAACGACTTCTCCATCGGCATCGAGCTCGAAGGCACTGACGACCAACCGTACACCGATGCCCAGTACGCTGCATTGGAGCAACTGACGCGACAGATACGCCGCGCCTGGCCGGCCATCGACCTAGCACGGATCCAGGGTCACAGCGACATCGCGCCAGTACGCAAGACCGATCCAGGGCCGGCATTCGACTGGCCCCGCTACCGAAAAGCTGTCAAGGAAAACGAGGAGAACGCATGAGTTTTCTGGTGTTGGTGCTGGTGCTTTGGGTCGAGAAGTTTTCGGCCTTGCGTCATCGACTGCAGCGCGATGGCTTTTTCCTGGGAGAGCTGGTGCGCCTGGAGCGCAGCGGCAAGGTCCATCCCTGGTGGACGCTGGCCATTCTGGTGCTGGCACCGGTCATCCTGCTGACCCTGCTACTGCATGTGCTGGAGCCTGTGGCCTATGGCCTGCTGGCCATGCCGGTGCACCTGTTGGTGCTGATCTACAGTCTGGGCCGGGGAGATGCCAAGGCTGCGCTGGGGCCGTTTCGTGACGCCTGGCGCCGGGGCGACGAGCAGGCCGCGTTGCATGTGGCCGAGCGGGACCTGGGCCTGGTTGCCGAGGAGCCTCGGGCCTTGCTGGTGCAGGTTCAGGGGTATTTGCTGTGGCAGGCCTACCAAAGCTTCTTCGCAGTGATCTTCTGGTATTTCGTGCTCGGCCCCGCTGCCGCGCTGGCCTACCGCTTGTTGTCGCTGAGCATCGCGCACAGCGGTCAGCCCGCATTGAAGGCCAGCGCCGAGCGACTGCGACATGTCATGGATTGGCTGCCGGTGCGGATCATCGCCGTGAGCTTCGCCTTGGTGGGCAATTTCGTTGCCGTGATGCGTTTGATGCTGCACGAACTGTTGAACTGGCACATCAGTGCCGCGCACCTGGTGACCCGAGTGGGTCGAGTTGCCGACGACATTCCCGATGAGGAAGACAGTCAGCGTGGGCTTGGCCGTCTGGACAGCCTCTGGGAGCTGCTGTTGCGCACCGCCGTGTTGTGGTACGCGTGCTTCGCGCTGTGGACCGTGCTGGTTTGAGCCTGGAGGGGCCGGCTTGCACTGCGGCCCTGCCGCCATCGGTTAACCTTACTTTACAAACCTCCGATTCGATCTGCGTTATACCAGTGGCCTGGTGCTATCTCGCAGAACAATAAGAATCCATG
This sequence comes from Pseudomonas sp. Rh2, assembly GCF_040762985.1. Taxonomy (NCBI): domain Bacteria; kingdom Pseudomonadati; phylum Pseudomonadota; class Gammaproteobacteria; order Pseudomonadales; family Pseudomonadaceae; genus Pseudomonas; species Pseudomonas sp. Rh2. The sequence goes on along the minus strand of NZ_CP142890.1, from coordinate 4,978,197 downwards.
GAGGTGACCTGTGAAGCGTTTGCTCTATCCGGCCATCGCATTGATGAATCGGCTGAGCTTCGGCCAGAAATTCAGCCTCATCAGTGTCCTGTTCTTCCTGCCCATGCTGGTGACCAGCTTTTATCTGGTCCGTGATGCCTACCAGCAATTCCAGTCCACTCGCGTCGAACTCGAGGGTATTTCACCCCTGGCTGGCAGCCTGGCGCTGCGAGGCGATCTGGAATCACTGGGCAACCTGTTGCAGATCAACGCGGTACTTGGCCAGTCGGGTCAGGCTGGAGACATCGAGTCACGCATCGCTGCGCTGCAGGACAGGGTCCAGGCGCAATTGCTTGCCTTGCAAGGCCATGACCCACTGCTGGAGGCCAAGCGCGAGGAGCTGTCGGCAGCCTTTGCCCAGGCCCGGGTGGAGTCCTCGCTGCAGAACAAGGTCGCGTTGTTCGACAAGCTGCTGGGCCTTGCCCAAGTGTTTGGCAAATTGCAGGTCAACCAGTCCGGCTTGGGCCAGGACGACCAGGCGTCGGTCCGTCAGCTGAGCGAGCTGGTAGGCACTGCTACGGCCCAGGTCACCCAGACCCTGGGCGAAGGCAGGGCCATGGGTGCCGTGGCGTTGGGCCGGGGCTTCATCGACTCTGCCGGCAGCGCTCGGTTCGAAGACCTGCTGCAACGTCTGGAGCGCCTGGCCGCCGACTATGCCATTCGCCTGGACGATGCACTGGCCGGGGACCAGGCCGTGAAGGCAGGCTTGGCAGGGGCCGCGCAGGCTAGCCAGGCCACGGTCAAGCAGGCGGCGGCATTGTTCGAGGAGCAGGTGGTGGTGGCCGAGACCCTGGATGCGCCTTGGGCGACGTTCTATCAACAAGTCAGCGACCTGATCGGCCAGACCTACCAGCTCAACGATGCCATTCTTGCCCAGTTGCAAGGGCAACTGCAGGCGCGCCTGAGCGAGCAGCGCCTACGTATGGTGGGCCTGGTCGGCGTGCTGGCGGGCGTCTTTGCGCTGATTCTCTATCTCTATGGTGGTTTCTTCGTCTCGACCAAGGCCACCTTGCGCAAGTTGGGCAGTGCCATGGACAAGGTCGCGGACGGTGACATGACGGTCAGCTTCCAGGCCCATAGCCGCGATGAACTGGGCGAGCTGGGCCAGGGCTTCAACGAAACCGTCAAGCGCATCCGGGGGTTGATCGACCAGGTGGGGCGCACCGTGGCTACGGTCGAGGAGCAGGCCGAGCAGGTGCTGGCTGTGTCGGCTCGCAGCAACCTGGCGGTCAGTGGTCAGCGTGAGCAGATCGAACAGGTGGCCACGGCGATGAACCAGATGAGCGCGACCGCCCTGGAAGTGGCGCGCAGTGCGGCGCTGGCAGCCGAGGGGGCGCAGCAGGTCAACCGTGAGAGTGCCAATGGCCGAGGCCTGGTGGAGCACCAGCAAGGCAGCATCGACCGTCTGGCGGCGGAAATCGACGAGACGGTATCGGCGATCAACCAACTGGCCGGCGACAGCCAGGCGATTGGCCGAGTGCTGGAGGTGATCCGCAGCATTGCCGAGCAGACCAACTTGCTGGCACTCAACGCCGCCATCGAGGCGGCCCGCGCCGGCGAGCAGGGCCGGGGCTTTGCCGTGGTCGCCGACGAAGTGCGCACGCTGGCCCGACGCACCCAGGACTCCACCGAAGAAATCGCGCTGATGATCCAGCGCCTGCAAGCCGGCGTGGCCGCTGCAGTCCAGGCGATGGGCAGCAGTCACCAAATGGCGTCGGGCACGGTGGATGAGGCACGCCAGGTACAGCAGGCGTTGGGCAATATCCTCGGCGCGGTTGGCGGGATCGTCGAGCAGAACCAGCAAATCGCAGCTGCCGTCGAGCAACAGACAGCGGTGGCCCATGACATCGACCAGAATATCGTGGCGATCAACCGGGCGGCGCAGGACACCACCCAGGGAGCCTGCCAGACCGAAGATGCCAGCCGGGCGCTGTCGGCACAGGTAATCGAGTTGAAGCGTTTGATCGGAGCTTTTCGGGTCTAGGTCGGTCCTGCGGGACCGCCCTCGCTTGGGTCGAGGGCAATGCCTGTGGGCGCCGGCTTGCCGGCGATAGGGCATTGCCGGCCACTACCAGCCAAACAATTCACTCGCATTGTGCGTGCTGACCTCGGCCAACCGCTGTACATCGATGCCAATCAACTCCGCCAAGGCCGCGGCGATCTCCGGCAAGTGCTCCGGGCTGTTACGCAGCCCTGGGAACATCACCGGCGCCATGTCGGGTGAGTCGGTTTCCAGCACCACACACTCCAGCGGCAGCCTCGGCAAGGTCTTGCGCAGCCTCAACGCCTGCGGCCAGGTGCCGGCGCCGCCCAACCCCAGCTTGAAGCCCAGCTTGATGTATTCGCGGGCCTCCTCGTAGCTGCCCGCGAACGCATGGATGATGCCTGCCCGCGCCGGCTTGTAGCGCTTGAGCGTGGCGATCACCTGCGCGTGGCTGCGGCGCACGTGCAGCAGGGCCGGCAGTTCGAAGTCGCAGGCCATCTGCAACTGCGCCTCGAACAGCGCCTGTTGCTGCGCCTTGTCCAGCGCCGGCAGGTAGTAGTCCAGGCCGAACTCGCCGACTGCGCACAACCGTGGATCGCCACGCAGGCGTTCCAGCCAGTCGCGCAATTGCGTCAGGTGCTCGGGACGGTGCTGGTCGAGGTAGACCGGGTGCAGGCCCAGGGCTGCGAACAAGCGTCGGTCACCACAGACCAGGTCCCATACCCGCTGGAAGTTGGCCTGATACACGCCCAGCACCACCATCCGCTCGACCCCGCGCGCTGCCGCATCGTCCAGCAGGCGCCGGCGGTCAGGGTCGAAATCGGGGAAGTCCAGGTGGGTGTGGGTGTCGATCAGGCGCATGGTCAGGCAGCCGCGATGCGTTGCTTGAAGGTGCGGCCTATGGCATGTACGCCAGGCTCGTAGCGCTTGTCCTCGATGGCGGCCAGGGCCAGCTCCAGGGCTGTGGCGGCGATCAGTGCGTGTTGCTGGGCCATGGCATTGACCGGCAGCGGCAGGAAGTCGAGCAACTGGTTGTCGCCGAAGGTGCCCAACTGCAGTTGGCGCGAATTGGCAGGGCGCGCTTGCAGCGCGTCGAACACGCCTTGCAGCAGCACGTAGGAGGTGGTTACCAGCGCATCGGGCAGGCCGCCCAGTTCGTCGGTCAGTTGCTGCATCAGGCGCTGCCCGCATTCCCGGCTGAAGGCTTCGCCCTGGTAACGGCGTACATCACCGCCGAAGCCTTGCAGGGCTTCATCGAAACCGCCGGCACGGGCCTGGCTGACCGACAGTTCGGGGCGTGCACCGATCAGGGCGATGCTGCGTGGGTGCGTGGCCAACAGGCTTTGGGCCAACTGTCGGCTGGCATCGCGATCGTCACTGATCACCGAGCAGAAATAGGCTGGATCCAGGCGCCGGTCGATGGCGATTACCGGCAGGCCTTTGTCCAGCAGCTCTCGGTAGCTTTCGTCGTGCGGCTCCAGGCAACTGGCGACGAACAGGGCGTCGCAGCGGCGGGCGCGGAACAGCTGCTGCAACTGACGTTCGCTATCAGGCTGGTCGTCGCTGCTGGCGATCAACAGCTGGTAGCCACGGGCGCGGGCGCCTTGCTCCAGCTGCTTGGCAATGCGGGCATAGCTGGGGTTTTCCAGATCCGGGAGAATGAAGCCAAGCGTGCGGGTATGGCGGCTGCGCAAGCCGGCAGCCTGGGGGTTGGGGGTGAAGCCGTGAGCCTCGACCACCGCACGTACCCGCTCGACCGTGGCGTTACTGATGCGCTGCTGTTCGGCCTTGCCGTTGATGACGTAACTGGCAGTGGTCACGGACACACCGGCCAGACGGGCGATATCGCTGAGTTTCACCGAGTTTTCCTTGTTATTACCGGGGCTGACCGCGAAGCCAGACCGGGTAGTTTGACCCAGGACAGGCACCGCGCGCAGACGACCATTGTCGCAATTGTCCGACAGGATGGGGCTTTTTCCTCGGCAGATTATCGAGTAACGTGGCCGCCTGGTCAGATTAATCGTTTCAGCAGGCAAATTTTCTGCCGGGGTCGTTGCCTGCGTCCGACTGTAGCACTGGTCGTTTTCGTGAATTTCACAACAATACCTCAGTACCCACCTGGGAACTGCAAAAGGAGAAGGTCATGCTCGAGCTCGCCAAAGAGCAGATAGCCATGGGCCAGAAGGCCGCCGACAAGGCCCAGGCCTTGCGCCTGTTGGCGGATCGGTTGGTCGCTGACGGCCTGGTCGCCGAAGGGTATCTGGAGGGGCTTCAGGCCCGCGAGGCGCAGGGGTCGACCTTCCTTGGCCAGGGCATTGCCATTCCCCACGGCACACCGCAGACCCGCGACCTGGTGTTCGCCACCGGCGTGCGCCTGCTGCAGTTTCCCGAAGGCGTGGACTGGGGCGATGGGCAGAGGGTTTACCTCGCCATCGGCATCGCGGCCCGCTCCGACGAGCACCTGCGCCTGCTGCAACTGCTGACCCGCGCGTTGGGCGAAACCGACCTGGCCGAGGCCCTGCGTCGGGCCAGTTCTGCCGAAGCGCTGCTCAAGTTGCTGCAGGGTGCTCCCCAGGCATTGGCGCTGGACGCCCAACTGGTCAGCCTGAACCTTGCTGCCGAAGACTTCGACGAACTGGCCTGGCGTGGCTCGCGCCTGCTGCAACGCGCCGGGTGTGTCGACAATGGCTTTGCCGCCGCGCTGCAACAGGCTGAGCCCTTGCCCTTGGGCGAAGGGTTGTGGTGGCTGCACAGCGAGCGTCAGGTGTTGCAGCCCGGCCTGGCCTTCATCACGCCCCAGCAGCCACTGCGCTACCGTGAGCAACCGCTCAACGGTCTGTTCTGCCTGGCCAGCCTTGGCGCCGCCCATCAGGCCTTGCTCGAACGCCTGTGCGAAGTGTTGATCGAGGGCCGTGGACAGATGCTCTACCAGGCCACCAGCAGCCGTGCCGTGCTCGAGGTGCTGGGCGGCGAGGTGCCGGCCGACTGGCCGAGCGTACGGGTGGTGCTGGCCAACCCCCATGGTCTGCACGCCCGCCCGGCCAAAGCGCTGGCGCAGCTTGCAAAGGGCTTCGAGGGGGAAATCAGGGTGCGTCTGCTGGACAGCGCGCAGCCAGCAGTATCGGTCAAGAGCCTGAGCAAGCTGCTGAGCCTAGGGGCGCGGCGAGGCCAGGCGCTCGAACTGATCGCCGAGCCTGGCATCGCCGCCGATGCGCTGCCGGTGTTGCTGGCCGCCATCGAGCAAGGCCTTGGCGAAGAGGTGGAGCCTCTGCCCAAATGTGTGGTGCCGGAGCCTATGGTAGAGGCCGACGCGCTTCAGCCTCCGCTGGCCGGTAGCCATATCCAGGGCGTCGGTGCTGCCCCAGGCATTGCCGCTGGCCCTGCGCACCTGTGTGTCGAGCGTGACATCGATTACCCCCTGCGCGGCGAATCGCCCGCCCAGGAGCGGGTGAAGCTGCGCCAAGCGCTGGAGGCGGTGAATGCTGAACTCCAGGCCTTGGTACAACGTAGCGAAAAGGCCATTGGCGAGATCTTCGTCACCCACCAGGAAATGCTCGCCGACCCCGCGCTGACCGACGATGTCGAACTGCGTCTGGCTCAGGGCGAAAGCGCCGCGGCTGCATGGATGGCGGTCATCGAAGCGGCTGCGCGCCAGCAGGAAGCGCTGCACGATGCCCTGCTCGCTGAGCGCGCGGCCGACCTGCGCGATATCGGTCGGCGGGTATTGGCCCAGCTGTGCGGCGTGCAGACCCAGGAGGCCCCGGAGCAACCCTACGTGCTGGTGATGGCCGAAGTTGGCCCATCCGATGTCGCCCGGCTGGACCCGGCCCGGGTCGCCGGTATCGTCACTGCGCACGGCGGGGCCACCGCTCATAGCGCGATTGTCGCCCGTGCCTTGGGCATTCCGGCGGTGGTGGGCGTGGGCGAGTCGATTCTGCTGCTGGCGCCTGGCACCGCGCTGCTGCTGGACGGCCAGCGTGGTTTGGTCAGCGTCGCGCCTGGCGCTGACGAGCTGCAACGTGCCCTGGCCGAACGCGACCTGCGCGAGCAGCGTTTGCAGGCGGCCTGGGCCAGTCGTCATGAGCCGGCGGTGACCCGCGACGGCCATGCCGTCGAAGTGTTCGCCAATATCGGTGAAAGCACGGGTATCGACAAGGTGGTGGATCAAGGCGCCGAAGGTGTCGGCCTGCTGCGTACCGAACTGATTTTCATGGCCCACCCCCAAGCACCCGACGTCGCCACCCAGGAGGCCGAGTACCGCCGCGTGCTCGACGGCCTGCAGGGTCGGCCACTGGTGGTGCGGACTCTCGATGTGGGAGGCGACAAACCGCTGCCTTACTGGCCCATCGCCGCGGAGGAGAACCCCTTCCTCGGTGTGCGCGGCGTGCGTCTGACCCTGCAACGGCCGCAGGTCATGGAAGAGCAGCTGCGCGCCCTGCTGCGTGCGGCCGATCAACGGCCGCTGCGGATCATGTTCCCGATGGTCGGCCAGATTCACGAATGGCGCGAAGCCCGGGCCATGGTCGAACGTCTGCGCGAGGAAATCCCGGTGGCAGACCTGCAGGTCGGAATCATGGTCGAGGTGCCTTCGGCGGCCTTGTTGGCCGCACAGCTGGCCCGTGAGGTGGATTTCTTCAGCATCGGCACCAACGACCTGACCCAGTACACCCTGGCCATCGACCGTGGCCATCCGAGCCTATCGGCCCAGGCAGATGGCCTGCACCCGGCGGTGTTGAGCCTGATCGACATGACCGTGCGCGCCGCCCATGCCGAGGGCAAGTGGGTGGGCGTGTGCGGCGAGCTGGCCGCGGACCCGCAGGCAGTCGCCGTGCTGCTCGGCCTGGACGTCGACGAGCTCAGCGTCGCGGCCCGCAGCATTGCAGAAGTCAAAGCCCTGGTTCGCCAGGCCGATCACCAGACGGCCCGCGCCCTGGCGCGCGAGGCCCTGCAACAAGACAGCGCCGCGGCGGTTCGCGCGCTGGTGGAGCGTTACTGAATGGCCAAGATCCTCACCCTGACCCTGAACCCGGCGCTGGACATCACAGTCAGCCTCGATGCCCTGCGTCCCGGCCACGTGAACCGCAGCCAGGCCCAGCAGAGTCATGCCGCCGGTAAAGGCCTGAACGTTGCCCAGGTGCTGGCTGACCTGGGGCACAGCGTCACGGTCGGCGGCTTCCTTGGCCGCGACAACCTCCAGGCCTTCGAAGCCCTGATCGAGAGGCGCGGTTTTACCGACTGCTTCGTACGCGTTCCAGGCGAAACCCGTAGCAACATCAAGCTGGTCGAGGCCGACGGCCGCGTGACCGATATCAACGGGCAGGGGCCTGAAGTCGACGAAGCGGCTCAGGAGGCCCTGCTGCGTGTGTTGGAGCAGGTGGCCCCCGGACAGGATGCCGTGGTGGTCGCAGGCAGCCTGCCGCGTGGAGTGAGCCCTGAGTGGTTCAACCAATTGCTCGTGCGCCTCAAGGGCCTGGGCCTGAAAGTCGCGCTCGACAGCAGCGGCGAAGCCCTGCGCGCCGGGCTGCGCAGCGCGCCGTGGCTGGTCAAGCCCAACACCGAGGAGTTGGGCGAAGTGCTTGGCCTGACCGTGGACAGTGCAGCGCAGCAGCGCGCGGCGGCCCTGCGCCTGCTGGCCGATGGCGTCGAGCATGTGGTGGTTTCCGATGGGGCGGAAGGGGTCCGTTGGTTCGCCGATAACCTCACGGTGCAGGCTCGACCGCCGAAAGTGCGGGTCGCCAGCACGGTGGGGGCGGGCGATTCCCTGGTAGCCGGCATGGTGCATGGCTTGCTGCAGAGCGAAGCGCCGACCGATACCTTGCGCCGGGCCACCGCGATTGCTGCCCAGGCCGTCACCCAGGTCGGCTTCGGCATTCGTGATCGCGAGCAGCTGGCTCGCCTGGAAGCGGGTGTGCAACTGACAGAACAACAAGAGGGTTGCCGATGAACATTGCCATTGTCACCGCTTGCCCCAACGGGCAGGTGTCGAGCGTGCTCAGTGCTCGCCTGCTGGCCGCGGCGGCTCAGCGCCGGGGCTGGAGCACCAGTGTCGAAGTACAGGACAGCGAACATCCCGAGCGACAACTGACGCCTGCACAGATCGCCGACGCCGACTGTGTGCTGGTGATCAGCACGGGCCCGGTCGATCTGGCTCGTTTCGTCGGCAAGCGCCTGTACCAGAGCACCCCATCCCAGGCGTTGGCCGACCGTGAGGGGTTCCTCGATGAAGCCGCGGCCAATGCGCAAGTGCTGAGGGCGTCTGCCACCAGCCCCACATCGGCAACTGCCGTTGCGCCGCGCATCGTGGCGATCACGGCCTGCCCGACTGGGGTAGCGCATACCTTCATGGCGGCCGAAGCCTTGCAACAGGCTGCCCAGCAGTTGGGTTACCAGCTGACCGTCGAGACCCAGGGTTCGGTGGGCGCGCGCAACCCGCTGTCCGCCGAAGCCATCGCCGAAGCCGATGTGGTGTTGCTGGCGGCCGACATCGAGGTGCCGACGGCACGCTTCGCCGGCAAGCGCATCTATCGTTGTGGCACCGGCACCGCCCTCAAGCAGGCCCGTGCCACGCTGGACAAGGCCCTGGCCGAAGGCAAGCTGGAGGGCGCCGCCGATGTCGCTGGTGCGCCGACTGCCGGCAAAGCCGAGAAAACGGGTATCTACAAGCACCTGCTGACCGGGGTGTCGTTCATGCTGCCGATGGTGGTGGCTGGCGGCTTGTTGATCGCGTTGTCGTTCGTCTTCGGTATCGAAGCCTATAAGGAACCAGGCACTTTGCCGGCTGCGTTGATGCAGATCGGGGGTGAGGCCGCGTTCAAGCTGATGGTGCCTTTGCTGGCCGGCTATATCGCCTGGTCGATTGCCGACCGCCCGGGGCTGGCCCCCGGCATGATCGGTGGCCTGCTGGCCAGCACCCTGGGGGCTGGGTTCATTGGCGGCATCGTCGCCGGTTTTCTCGCCGGCTACAGCGCCAAGGCCATTGCCCGCTGGGCGCGTCTGCCCAGCAGTCTCGATGCCCTCAAGCCGATTCTGATCATTCCGTTGCTGGCCAGCCTGTTCACTGGGCTGGTGATGATCTATGTGGTTGGCCAGCCGGTGGCGGCCATGCTCGAAGGCCTGACCCGCTTCCTCGACAGTATGGGCACCACCAATGCGATTCTTCTCGGGCTGTTGCTGGGCGGCATGATGTGCGTGGACCTTGGCGGCCCGATCAACAAGGCGGCCTACGCCTTCTCGGTGGGGCTGCTGGCTTCGTCCAGCTATGCACCGATGGCCGCGACCATGGCTGCCGGCATGGTGCCGCCGATTGGACTGGGCATCGCCAGCTTCCTCGCCCGGCGCAAGTTCGCCCAGAGCGAGCGTGAGGCCGGCAAGGCTGCGCTGGTACTAGGGCTTTGCTTCATTTCCGAAGGGGCCATCCCATTCGCTGCCAAAGACCCCTTGCGGGTGATTCCGGCGAGTATCGCAGGCGGTGCGTTGACCGGTGCCTTGTCGATGTATTTCGGGTGCAAGCTGATGGCACCGCATGGTGGGTTGTTCGTGCTGCTGATCCCTAATGCGATCAACCACGCGCTGCTCTACCTGCTGGCGATCGTGGCGGGCAGCCTGCTGACAGCGGTGGTGTATGCCGTGATCAAGAAGAGCGAGCGCGTGGAACTGGCGGTAGCGCCTGCCAAAGGCTAGGTATGCCCTGCAGGAGCCGGCTTGCCGGCGATGAGGCCGCGCAAGACAATCCAGAATCCCGCAGCATCGACGCTGCGGGGGCCTTATCGCCGGTGCTTCTGACGCAACGGCACCAGCAGGTCCATCAACCCGTTGTGGTCGATCTCGTGCATCAATGCCAGCAACCCGCCCAGCTCTCCAGTGGGAAACCCCTTGCGAGCGAACCAGGCCAAATAATCCCCAGGCAGGTCGGCGATGATCCGGCCCTGGTATTTGCCGAAGGGCATGGTACGGGTGACCAGTAGTTCGAGGGTTTCCGGTTTCATGGGCGCATCTGGCTGAGTAAAAGCGCAGACCATACTGCAATCTGCACGGGTGCCCAAGCGGCAATCATGCAGAACGCCGCTTCCAGTTCGTTTGCCTCATTAGATAACTTATTGATTTACAACGTTTTAACGATTCGTTGGCGCTTGGCATGAACGCTGCTCTGTTCCTAGGGACTTCCACCTGCCAAGGAGTTCATGCCATGAGCAACCCGAACAAAGACGTTATCAACGTGCTCAACGACCTGATCGAGTACAGCAAGGATGGCGAGAAAGGATTCAAGACGTCGGCTGAAGACGTGAAGAACCCTGAGCTCAAAGCCTTCTTCGTGCAGCGCGCAGGCGAATGCGCCTCGGCCGCCGCAGAGTTGCAGAGTGATGTGCGCCGCCTGGGTGGCGATCCGGAAACTTCCACCAGCATCAGCGGCGACCTGCACCGTGGCTGGGTCAACCTCAAGTCGATGGTCACCGGCAAGGATGAAGAAGCGGTGCTCAACGAAGTCGAGCGCGGTGAAGACCACGCCTTGAAGGCCTATAAGGAAGCCCGCGAAAAACTGGTCAAACTGGGCCGGGGCGCCAACGACCAGACCTACATGATCGTCGAGAAGCAACTCGAGGGTGTGCAGCGCAACCACGACCAGGTGAAGGCACTGCGCGACGCTGCTCGCGCACGTTCCTAAACCGCAGGCGCCTCGACCCGGTTACGGCCATTGGCCTTGGCCCGGTAGAGCGCCTCATCTGCCGCACCCAGCACGCTTGCCAGATCGTGCTGGGTGCCCGGCAGGTACAGGCCGATGCCAATGCTCACCGTCACCGAATGGGCATCGTCGGCAAAAGGTGCCAGTGCTTGCACGCTCGAACGGATGCGTTCGGCAAGAAGCTTGGCGCCGGCCAGGTCGGTCTCCGGCAGCACCACCTGGAACTCCTCCCCGCCATAGCGTGCCGCAAGGTCTGCCGGGCGCCGGATGCACTGTTCGATCGTCTTGGCCACTTCCCGTAGCGCATGGTCCCCGCCGGCATGGCCGTGACGTTGGTTGAAGGCCTTGAAGTGATCCACATCCACCATCAGCACCGCCAATGGCTGTCGATTTCGCTGGGCACGAGCCCATTCCTGACGCAGCACCTGGTCCAGGCGGCGGCGGTTGGCCAGTCCGGTCAGGCTGTCGGTGGCGGCCAGTGTCGCCAGGCCTTGTTCGGCTTCCTGGCGGCGGCGCAGCTCTCGGCCCAGCAACAGGCTCAGCCAGAGGATACCGATGCACAGCACACCGGTGGCACCGCTGACCAGAATCGCGGTGCGTCGCCAGGACTGGAACACCTCGTCGGCCGAGTGCACTACCAGCACGATCAATGGCAGGTCGGCAACACGTGCGAAGGTGTAGATACGGGGTGCGCCAGTGAAGCTGGAGCGGGCGGTGAAGCTGCCCCGGTGCTCACTGAGGATGCGCTTGAAGTTGGGGCTGTCGTTGACGTTGGTCCCGATCATCGGGTCCTGGGGGCGCGTCGGTTGTCTCGCCAGCAGTTGTCCGTCGGTGTTGATCAGGTTGATGCTACTGTCGTCGCCGATATCCAGTCGCCGGAACAGCTCGCTGAAGTACGACAGGCGCAGTGCGCCGGCAGCTACCCCAACGAACGCGTCGTCAGGCCCTGAAATACGTCGGCTGAAGCTGATGCACCAATCCAGGTCGCTGAGTTTGGACTTAAAGGGCGGGCCGACCAGCAACCCCAGATTGGGGTTATGCAGGTGGGCCTGAAAAATGCTGGTGTTGGCCAAGTTGGCCGTGCGTGGGACGGTGCTGGTGGAATCGCCCACTACGTTGCCTTGCTTGTCGAGCCAAAGCAGATCGCCGCGCTTGTGGTCGACGAAGGCGCCATTGAACAGCAGACGCTGGCGCAAGCTGGTGGGTATGTCCGGCAATTCCTTTCGGCTTACGGCCCAGATCAGGCCTTGCAAGGACTGATCGTAGAGCTCGACGTTGCGCAGGATATCGCTTTCGATGAGCTGGACGATGTTGTTGGACGAGCGAATGGCCGACAGCTCGACGCTGTCCCTTTCGCGTGCCAGCAGGTAGCTGACGATGGCCACGATAGCGAGCACGGCAAGGCAACTGGCCAGGTTCAGGATCAGTTCGGGGTGCGACCTGTAGAGTGCGATACGCGGAGATCGGGTGGGCATGCTCGCTACTGCTGAGGCAGGGGCCGTTATGCGGCGGCAGTATTCTAGGGAAGCGAGGATTGTCGGACAAGATTTGTCCGACGGAATTACCTGTGGGGGCTGTTTTTCAGCCCAAGTCGCCGGCCAACCGGCTCCTACTGAGCGTTTGCAACCCGGTAGTCGTCGGCTGGCTGGCGATCAATGCGTCAGAAGATGTTCACCGGGTAATCGACGATCACCCGCAGTTCATCGTTGTCACTGTTGCTGTCGATGGACGCATAGCCTTGGCTGCCACGGTGGGTGGCATAGCGCAGCAGTACCGACAGATCCTTCAGGTTGCCCTCCTGGAACACATACTTCACGTCCAGGTCACGTTCCCAGTGCATGGCGTTCTTGCCGTCCGCGCGGTAGTAGTCGTAGTGGGTCAGGTCCTTGTCAGCCTTGGTCAGGTCCGCTTCACCGCGCGAGTACGACAGTGACGACGTCAGGCCCGGTACACCCAGGCCTGCGAAGTCGTAGTTGTACTGCAGCTTCCAGGACTTCTCGTTGGGGGCGTTGAAGTCCGAGTACATACGCGAGTTGTCCAGGTAGATGCTGTCACCCAGGTTGATGTAGTCGAACGGCGTGTTGCCGTTGACCCGCTGGTAAGCGGCGGTGACGCTGTGGAACCCGGCGTTGACGGTGAAGTGCACGCTGTAGGTGTTGTTGTCGATCTTGCCCAGCAGCGCCTGGCCGGTGTCCTGGGTGTGGTAGAAGTGCACGCCTGGGTTCAGGCTGACCAGGTCGTTGACTACGTAGGTGTAGTCGAAGTCGGCGTAGTACTGGTTCCAGATGTCCTTCAGCTCTGCGGCATACAGGTTGGCGGTGATGTTCTCGGTGCCCGTCCAGGACGCGCCTGCCCAGTTCAGGTGCTTGCTCTCGTTGTCACCCAGCTTGCCGTAGTAGGTGTCGATGCGGCGGTGTCCGCTCTGGTTGTACGGCTTGGTGAAACTGGCCTGACCGGCTTCGAGCATCAGGCCATCGATGCTGTTGTTGGTCAGATGCACGCCGCGGAACGTCTGCGGCAGCATGCGGGTTTCACCGCCAGCGATCACCGGATTGGTAAGGAACAGGTCACCGGCCTTGAGCTCGGTGTCGAAAGCCTTGAGCTTGACGGCTGCACCTGCGGTCGAGAACGAGTGCGGCGCGGCACCCAGTTCGTCCTCGTTCTTGAAGTGCGTAGGCAGGATGCTGGTGCCGGCATGGCCGCCACCGCCATCGAGTTTCAGGCCCAGCATGGCATGGGCGTCGAGGCCGAAGCCGACGACACCCGGTGTGTAGCCGGACTCGAACCGGGCAACCGCGCCCTGGCCCCACTCACGGGTGTCACGCACGCCGGGGAGGTGGTTATCGCGGTTGAAGTAGGCGTTGCGGAAATGCAGGTTCAGCGAAGAACCCTCGATGAAGCCTTCAGCTTTGTCTTCATCGGCCTGGGCGGCGAAGGGAATCGTTGCGGCCAATGCAACGAATAACGGGGTAAGACGATACGCGGTAAGCACCGGTATGAGCTCCTTTGGTCTATCGGTGGGGCAGTTTTTATTTTTGAATGTGCAACTTTCTTATTAGTGACGCTTCGGCCGCGCTGATGGTTAAAGCACATAAAAAAAGCCGCTGAGCGATCAGCGGCTTTAAAAGGCTAACATACCGGCACGGGAGGTGCCCATGGCGTAGCCAAGGGAAATCGGAAACGGTGACAGCGACAACTCAGCTGTCGGCATTGGCGTCGACAGAAGCTTTGGAAGCTGTCTGCTTGGCGTCTTTCAGAGTGTCTGCCTTGTGTGCCACGGCTTCGCGAGCTTCTTGCTGAGCTGCGGCCAGTTGTGCGTTACGGGCGACGAAAGCCTGGGATTCTTCGGCCATGGCCAGGGGCGACAACAACAGGGAAGACAGGATGAAGACGCTGGCAATACCCATACTGTTGGACATTTTGAAACTACCTTCTTGCTTGGCAAGTGCTGATTGAGACAGGACTAAAGTTAGTCCTTTCAATGCCCGGGAAACAGTATCGGGTACGATAAGCACTGTTGCACAAAAAGTAATGATCGCCGCTGAACTGGCTTAGATTTTTGCCTCAAACCCGCGTAGTTGAGCGCTTGGAAGGCGAATGCCGAAGGTGTTGGCGCCGGCTTCGCTGCGCACGAAAACATCGCCGCCATGCATCAGGGCAATGGCCTTGACGATGGCCAGCCCCAGGCCGTGGTTGCCGCCGCCACTGTTGCTGCGCGCCGCGTCCACCCGGTAGAAGCGCTCGAACAGCAGCGGCAGGTGGGTACCCTCGATGGCGGGGCCGGGGTTGCTCACGGCGATGCTGACCTGTTCGGCGTCGGCAGCGATGTGCACCTGGATCACCTGCTTGGGCGCGGTATGCTGCACGGCATTGTTGATCAGGTTGATCAGTGCCCGGCGCAATTGGGCTTTCTCGATGGGCGCCTGGGCGTCGCCGCTGACGGTGACGCTGACCTGCGCGTCTTCAAGGATGTAGTCCAGGTAGTCCAAGGTGGTCGCCACCTCTTCGGCCAGCGAGGCCTGGGTCAGGGCCGTGGCCTTGCTGCCCTGGTCGGCGCTGGCCAGGAACAGCATGTCGTTGATGATGCTGCGCAGTCGCTCCAGCTCTTCGAGGTTCGATTGCAGCACTTCGAAGTAGTGCTCGGCGCTGCGACCACGGGTCAGGGCGACCTGGGTCTGGCCGATCAGGTTGGTCAGTGGCGAGCGCAATTCATGGGCGACGTCGGCGTTGAAGGCCTCGAGCCGCGAATACGCCTGGCTGACCCGGTCGAGCGCGGCATTGAAGGCGCCTGCGAATTGCGCCAGCTCAGGCGCCAGGTCGTGGGTTTGCAGGCGTCCGTCCAGACGTGGCGGCGCCAGCGCCTGGGCTTCGTTGGAGAGGGCCAGAAGCGGACGCAGGCCAATGCGCGCCACCCAGTAGCCTAGCAGCGAGGCCAACAGCACACCGAGCACGGCAAGACCAACGATGGCCACCAACAAGCTGTGCTGGGCCTGCCAGAAGGTTTCGGTATCGATGCCGATCAGAAAGCGCAACGCGGGGCGGCCCGCCAAAGGTGGGAGTTCGCTGACCAGCACTTTGTAGGGGTAGGGCCGATCGGGCAGGCGCAGCTCGCGCATACCCTGCGGCCCTTCGGCAAATGTGCGGATAAGCGCGTCCGGCTGGCCATACTCGAATGCCGGGGTTTGGCTGACCACCCAGAAGCGGATGCGCCGGTCTTCTTCGCTGAGCAGGTTGAGCTTGTTGGTGATCTTGGCCCAGTGCTCAGGGGTGCCATAGCGGTTGAGGGTCGACTCAAGCACGCTGAAACGCGCATCGAGCTCGGCAGCGGGCAGCAGGTCGAGGCTGCGATCGACCTGGCGGTACAACGCCGAGCCAATCAACAGGAACACGCCCATCGCCACCAGGATGAACAGCGCCGACAATCGCAGGGCGATGGAGTTAGCCGGCACGGTTTTCCAGGACATAGCCCATGCCTCGTATGGTGTGCAGCAGCTTGTTGTCGAACGGGCCGTCGAGTTTGGCGCGCAGGCGTTTTATCGCCACCTCGACCACATTGGCGTCGCTGTCGAAATTGATGTCCCAGACCAGTTCGGCAATGGCGGTCTTGGACAGGATCTCGCCCTGCCGCCGGGCCAGTACGCTGAGCAGCGAGAACTCCTTGGCGGTGAGGTCCAGGCGCTGGCCGGCACGGCTGGCCTTGCGCGCCATCAGGTCGATCCACAGGTCGCCGACCTGGACCTGCAAAGGTTCATGGCTGCTGCTGCGGCGGGTGAGGGCTTGCAGGCGAGCGACCAGTTCCAGAAACGAGAACGGTTTGCCCAGATAATCGTCGGCACCTTCGCGCAAGCCATGGATACGGTCCTCGACCCGTTCGCGAGCGGTCAGCATGATCACCGGCGTCTGCTTGCGCGCCCGCAGTGCACGCAGCACGCCATAGCCATCCAGGCCAGGCAGCATCACGTCGAGCACGATCACCGCGTAGTCGCCTTCCAGGGCCAGGTGCAGGCCGTCGATGCCGTCGCGTGCGAGGTCCACGGTGAAGCCCTGTTCGCTCAGGCCGCGATACAGGTAGTCGGCGGTTTTTTCTTCGTCTTCGATGATCAGCACACGCATGGTCTTGTCTCAAGTGGCACTGGACGCAGCCGCCTGGATGGCCCGGCGGCGATGGAACAAGCGTTCCAGGGCCAAGTATATGACCGGGGTGGTGAACAGCGTCAGGGCCTGGCTCACCAACAGCCCGCCGACCACGGCGATGCCCAAGGGCTGGCGCAGCTCGGCGCCGGTACCGAAGCCGAACATCAGCGGTACGGCACCGAGCAGGGCGGCGAGGGTGGTCATGAGGATCGGCCGAAAGCGCGTCAGGCAGGCCTGGTGGATCGCCTGCTCGGGCGTGATGCCCTGCGTGCGCTGGGCGTCCAGCGCGAAGTCGATCAGCAGGATGCCGTTCTTCTTGACGATGCCGATCAGCAGCACCACGCCGATCAGTCCCATGATGCTGAAGTCCTGCCCCATGGCCCATAACAGGATCAGCGCGCCCAGGCCCGCCGATGGCAGGGTGGAAATGATGGTCAGGGGGTGGACCAGGCTCTCGTAGAGCACGCCCAGGATGATGTACACCGCCACCAGTGCTGCCAGAATCAGCCACGGCTGGCTCGACAGCGAGCTCTGGAAGGCTTGGGCCGCACCCTGGAAGTTGCCGCTGATCGAGTCGGGCATGCCGAGTTCGCGCTGGGTGCGCTCAAGGATCTGCACGGCATCGCCCAGGGCCACGCCTGGCGCCAGGTTGAACGACAGGTTGGCGGCCGGGAACAGGCCATCGTGGCTGATCGACAGCGGCCCGGTGCTGGGCGGGGCGACATGGGCCAGCGCGGACAGGGGGACCATTTCGTGGGTCAGCGGCGAGCGCAGGTAGAAGTAGTTCAGGCTTTCGGCCTTGCCTCGTTGGCGGGCGTCGAGTTCGAGAATCACCTTGTACTGGTTGGTCTCGGTCTGGAATTCACTGATCTGCCGCTGGCCGAAGGCATCGTACAGCGCCTGGTCGACGTCGGTGGTGGTCAGGCCAAAGCGCGCCGCGGCCTGGCGGTCGATGTCGATGCGGGTGACGCTGGCGCCCAATTGCAGATCGTTGGACAGGTCGCGCAGTGCCGGGTTTTCCCGCAGGCGGTCGGTCAGGCGCTGGGTCCATAGGTTCAAGGCCATGCCATCGTTGCTCTTGAGCACGTACTGGTACTGGGTGCGGGAAGGGCCGGAGCTGAGGTTGATGTCTTGCCCGGCGCGCATGTACAGGACGATGCCAGGCACCTGGGCCAGCTTTGGCCGCAGCCTGTCGATCAGCTCGCTGGCGGAAACGTCACGTTCGCCACGGGGTTTCAGGGCGATCCAGAATCGGCCGTTGGCGATGGTCTGGTTGCTGCCGGTCACGCCGACGGAATGGGAGAACGCGCGCACGGCTGGGTCGGCTTCGATGATCCTGGCCAGTGCCTGGTGCTTCTCGATCATGGCCGGGTACGACACATCCGCCGCCGCCTCGGTGGTGCCGAGGATGAAACCGGTGTCCTGCAGTGGGAAGAAACCTTTGGGGATTGCCACGTATCCGGCCACTGCCAACGCCAGGGTGATGCCGAACACACCCAAGGTCAGGCGCTGGTGGGCTAGGGCATGGTCCAGGGCACGCGCGTACCGGCGCACCAGGCGCTCGCCAAGGCCGCCGTGTTGCTCGCGAGGCGGGCGGCGCATGAACAGCGCGCACAACGTGGGCGCCAGCGTCAGCGACACCACCACCGAGATCAGGATGGTGGCCGTCGCGGTAAGGGCGAACTCCTTGAACAACCGGCCGACCACACCGCCCATGAACAGCAGCGGAATGAACGCAGCGATCAGCGAGAAACTGATCGAGATCACGGTGAAGCCGATTTCCCCGGCACCTTTGAGCGCGGCGGTGCGACTGTCGTCGCCCGCTTCAAGGTGGCGGTGGATGTTCTCCACCACGACGATGGCATCGTCCACCACGAAGCCGACGGCAATGACGATGGCCACCAGGGTCAGGTTGTTCAGGCTGAAACCGCACACATACATCAATGCGCAACTGGCGATCAGCGACACCCCTAGCACACTGGACACCACAAGCGTCGCCGACCATTGCCGCAGGAACAACGCCATCACCCCGATCACCAACACCACGGCGATCAACAGGGTCAGCTCCACCTCGTGCAGCGAGGCGCGGATGGTCTGTGTCCGGTCCTGCAGCACCGAGACCTCGACCGACGCAGGCAGCATCTCCTGCAGCCTTGGCAGCGCTTCCAGCACCCGGTCGACGGTGTCGACGATATTGGCACCGGGCTGGCGGAACACCACCAGGTTCAGCCCTGGTTGCGCGCCGGACCAGGCTTTGACGTAGGCGTTTTCGGCGCCATGGATCACTTTCGCCACATCCTGCAGATACACCGGCGCGCCGTCGCGGTAGGAGACGATCAGCTTGGCGTAGTCCTGCGGGTGGAACAGCTGGTCGTTGGCGGCGAGGGTCGACACGCTGTGCTCGCCGTACAAAGCGCCCTTGGCCAGGTTCAGGCTGGTTTGCTGGATGGCCTGGCGCAGGTCGGCGAGGGTCAGGCCGATGGCTGCGAGTTTCTCCGGCTGCGCCTGGACCCGTATTGCCGGGCGCAACTGCCCGGTGATGTTGATCAGACCGACGCCTTCGATCTGGCTCAACTGGCGGGCCAGCAGGGTTTCGGCATAGTCACTCAGGTCATTGCCTGGCATCTGCGAGGAGCTTACGGTCAGCACCAGAACGGGGCTGTCGGCTGGGTTGACCTTGCGCCAGGTCGGCGGGTTGGGCAGGTCCTGGGGCAGGCGTGCGGTGGCGGTGTTGATCGCCGCCTGCACTTCCTGGGCAGCGGTATCGATGTTTTTGTCGAGGGTGAACTGCAAGATCAGGTTGGTCGAACCCAGGGCGCTGCTGCTGGTCATCTGGGTCATGCCCGGAATGGCGCTGAACTGCACCTCCAGCGGCGTCGCCACCGACGATGCCATGGTTTCCGGGCTGGCGCCGGGTAACTGGGCGGTGACCTGGATGGTCGGGAAGTCCGCTTCCGGCAACGGTGCCACCGGCAAGCGCGGGAAGGCGATGGCGCCCAGCAGCACCAGGGCGAATGTCAGCAGCAGGGTGGCGATCGGGTGGTCGATGCACCAGGCCGAAACGCCATTGCGCGTATTCATGGCTGACTCCTGCGGTCGGCCATTGCCGACGCGGCAGGGGCGTCAGGGGTGACCTCGACCCGCGACCCCGGCTTAAGCCGTGACTGGCCATCGAGTACCAGGCGCTCACCGGGCTTGACCCCGGCAATGACGTTCAGCTCGCTGTCCTGGTATATCAGCTTGACCGGCACGCTGGTGACCTTGTCGCCGTCCAGGCGGTAGACAAAGTGCCCATCGACGCCACGTTGCACCACCGGAGGCGGCACCACCAGGGCGTTTTCGTCCACGGCGGTACGCAGGCGAATGGTGACCAGTTGTCCGGGCCACAGGCGGCCATCCTTATTGTCGAACTCGGCCTTGACCCGCACCGTGCCGGTGGTGGCGGAAATCTGGTTGTCGATCAGGGCCAGGTGGCCTTCGCCCAGCAGGTTGCGTTCGCCGTCGGCGTCCATGTAGGCCTGGACCAGAGCAGGGGCGGGGGCCTTGAGCAGGCGTTGCAGGGTCGGCAGCATGTGCTGCGGTAGGGAGAATTCGACGGCGATCGGGTCGATCTGGGTGACGCTGAACAGGCCTTGGGTGTCGCTGGTACGCACCAGGTTGCCAGGGTCGATGTTGCGAATACCGACTCGACCGGTCACCGGTGAGCGGATCTGGGTGTACGACAGCTGCACCTGGGCGTTGGCGATGGCCGCCTGGTTGCCCTTGACCGTAGCCTGTAACTGGTTGACCAGCGCCTGTTGCTGATCGAGCGTCTGTTTCGAAACGCCGTCATCGGCGCTCAACAGGCGGTAGCGCTTGAGATCGACGCCGGCCACTTGGATCTGCGCCTGGCTCTGGCCGAGCAGGGCGCGGGCCTGGTCCAGGCTGGCGCGAATCGCCCGGTCATCGAGGGTGGCCAGCAAGTCGCCTTGCTTCACCCATTGCCCCTCCTTGACCAGCACCTGGGTCAATACCCCCTCCACCTGGGGCCGCACTTCCACGCTGTGCAGCGACAGCACCGAGCCGATGGCACTGGCATAACGCGGCACGTCCTGCTGAACGACGCTGACCACCCGTACCGGAATCGCCGCCTGCGCACGTGGCCCGGGCGCTTGCTCGCGCTGGCCGAACCACAGGCCCAGCGCAGCCAGCGCCAGGAGCGCCACAGCGGCGAGAAAAAGAGAGCGGGACGGGCGTCGCATGGGGCAAGCACCTTGGCCAAGAGGGGTGGGAAACACGTGTCCGTAGTGAAGCTTATAGCCCCCTGACCGGGTCGGCAGCGTGACGCCTGGCTGACAGCGCCGACAGTTTCGGCTCGTTGGTGGCCAATTGCCAATATCCTGCGCTGGATCAATTCAACGCCGGTTTTTACCCCTAGAGTCGAATGCCCTGCCGATCTTCCCAACTACAACAACGAGTGCCTCCGATGAAGTGCAATTTGCCTGTTACCGGTCGCGAAGTGGATTACCCCGGCGATGCCAACATTCTTTCCACCACTGACCTGGACAGCCGTATCACCTATGCGAACCAGGATTTCGTGAAGGTCAGCGGGTTCTCCCATGATGAGTTGCTGGGCAATGCCCACCACATCGTCCGCCACCCGGACATGCCGCCCCAGGCTTTCGAGCAGATGTGGCAGACGCTCAAGGGCGGGCGTTCGTGGATGGGGCTGGTGAAGAACCGTTGCAAGAATGGCGATCATTACTGGGTCAGTGCATTCGTGTCGCCGATCAGCAGTGGCGGCCAGACCATCGAGTACCAATCGGTACGGACCAAGCCCAGCCCCGAGCTGGTCGCGGCGGCTGAGCGTTGCTATGCGCAGTTGCGCCAGGGCCGTGGCGGTTGGCGCCAGCGCATACCGGTGCTGGGGTTACGCAGCCGGCTGATGCTCAGCGTCGGCACGGTATTGGCGTCGGTGGCCGCGCTGGGCCATTGGGGCCTGGGTATAGGCGGCTTGCCCGCACTGCTGGAGTTGGGGCTGGCTGCAGGCTTGAGCGGCCTGGTGATCGTCGTCTTGCTACGCCCGTTCGAACGCCTGCGCGCACAGGCCCTGGCCATAGCCGACAACCCCTTGAGCCAGCAGTTGTACACCGGCCGACGTGATGACATCGGCCAGGTAGCTTTCGCCATGCGCATGCTCAAGGCCCAACTGGGCGCGGTGGTGGGGCGTATCGGCGACACCTCGACACGCCTGGCGGCCCATTCCGGCGCCTTGGTCGACGCCTTGCTCACCAGTCATAGCCATAGCCTCGAGCAGCAAGGCGAAGCCGACCAGGTAGCCACGGCGATCCACCAGATGAGCGCCAGTGTTGCCCAGGTGGCGAGCAGCGCGCAGTTGGCAGCGGTGGCGGCGGATGAGGCCGAGGGCGAGACCCAGGCCGGGCATCGGTTGGTGGACCGTAACCGCAACGCCATCCAGGGTCTGGCCGGCGCGTTGGCCGAGGCCAGTCAGGTGATTCACCGGCTGGAAACCCACAGCAGCGAGATATCGGGTGTGCTCGATGTCATCCGCGGTATTGCCGAACAGACCAATTTGCTGGCATTGAACGCGGCGATAGAGGCGGCCCGAGCCGGCGAGCAAGGTCGGGGATTTGCCGTTGTGGCCGATGAAGTACGCAACCTCGCCAAGCGCACCGCGCAGTCGACCCATGAAATCCAGCGCATGATCGGTGCCCTCCAGGACGGCACCCGCGCCGCGGTAGAAGTGATGCAGCAAAGCAGCGAGCATGCCGGACACAGCGTCGAGCAGGCGCAACTGGCCAGCAGCGCCCTGGATGGCATCAGCGCCCGGGTCAACCAGATCAACGAGATGAGCTTGCAGATTGCCGCGGCGGTGGAGCAACAAAGCCAGGTCAGCGAGAGCATAAACCGCAATATCGTCAGCATTCGTCTGGCCAGTGAAGCGACGGTGGAGGTGGGGCAGCATAGCCACTCACGTGCCAGTGATGTGGCGTATTTGGCGCAGGACTTGCGGCGGTTGGCGGATGAGTTTTGGCGGCGTTGTCAGTAGGGGGATTGGGCGCCCCCATTTACATGCACCTCAGTTCTATCCAAAACGACTAGCTCCATATTTTTTGAGTCAACGCCTACACGTCGTGCAGATGTAGCTTTTACCTGGGTCGAGTTATCCAACGCCACTTGACCATCCGTTGGCGCGAGGGGCGCGGCGGCCAGGGTCCAGGCGTCGACTTCAAACATGGAGTCGTACAGCGCCACCTGGGCCAGTTGCTGGCGGGCCCGGGCATGATTGACCTCGGCGTCGAGGTTGCCGCTAGCGGCGTCCTTGAGCAGCCCGGCCAGCCCACCGAACAGTTGGCTGGCGGTCTGGCCGGCGGCTTCGAGCATGGCAGGCAATTGCTCGAGGGCGCCGTCGACGTAGTGCTCCAGCTCGCCGCCAAGGTTGGCCTGCAGGTGGCCTTCGAGGATTTCCAGGAACACCGCGCCCAAGTTGGCCCGGGGGTTGCGCCGCAGCTTCTGCCGGGTGACGCGGATGTCACCGGCACCCGCCACCAACCGCCAATCCAGGCCCTGCACGAGAGAGCGCATGCCCAAGGTGGTCAGGGCGATGTCGGCGTGGCTACGAGTAAAGAGCGCGGCTGGGTGAACTCGAGGTCAAGTAATTCTTAGTTGCAATCTTGCCTTTTCAACAATCCCCTTCAGCGTCTGAGCGTCATTTTGAGGCGACACCATGGTTGCCTTTTTTTGCCCGAGTTCATAGATCAATTTGTAAACACCCGCTGGAATTTCCAGATCATGTTCATCGCCAATATTTCCAATAGTAATCACCCCACTTTCAAGGGACTCGTTCACTATCCATAAAAGTAGTCAATAAAACGTTCAAAATTCTGGATCTTGAGCAATGAATCGCGCAGAACTCGGATCATAGTAGCGATACCGGTTGTAATGCAGCCCTGTTTCATGATCGTGGTACTGCCCCTGGAAGCGGATCGGGTTACCCAGACTATGCTGCTTGGCCCACTCCGAACGCGCCTCCCGCACCTCACCCCACGCCTTGTACTGCCCCGCCCAGGCAACGTTGCCGTGCTGATCGGTCAGCTCCATCGGCGTGCCGAGATGATCGCAGTGGTACCAGGCAATCGCATCGAACGCCTGCGGCGGCATCGTCGTTTGCCACGACGGATCCTGATCGAAGTCGTACTCCCGCTGACGCCAATCCGGCTGCCTGTGCAGCACGATCGGGCGCTTGCGCAGGGCCTGGGCCACCGGCACGAAGCTGCCCGGTTCATACAGGTAGTGCACCGTGCGCCCGGTATCGCCATCGTCCCTTGGCGGTTAGCTTTCCCAGGCCAGGGTGTCGCCGTCCCAACCGTACAGGGTGAAGCCACAGCTGAGATCACGTTGGCGCTTGGCCCGCTGCATCTTCCCGTTCACCCAGGCGCAAGTTATAAACTTGCGCCTGCTCAAAAAACATATTTTATCTAGACCTCAAGCGATATAGCTATAATGGCAAAATCCCCTTTGAGTCACTTTCTTTTAAAGAGATAAATTCAACGCCTAACACGCCGAGCGCTTCAGCCTTCTCCTTGAAATCCTCTGTGCAGTAAAGAGTATCTATGTACGGTGAAAACCTATCAATTCGAAACACTGCACTGTCCTTTTTCTTAAGCATTAACGACTCAAAAGACTGCATTCGACCATACTCGTCACCAATAATTTTTGACGACAAATCAATCACATCATCAGGGCTATAAGATTTGAAAACAGCAGCATAGTAACCAATAGGATTATCCGTCCGCCCACCATTGACTTTGCAATCCACCTTAACCACATCAATGAAATGCACCCCGGTTTCTACACATGCAGCATAGAATTTTTCATTAATTGCATACAGTCCCTCCGCCAAACTACGAGCACCGAAATAATATTTTTTTGACTCCCCTACAAGCACCATCCCCGCAGGCATTTTTTCATGCCCACCATTAACTGGCGCATTTTTATACCAAGGGAAATACCCATATTCAACCTCACCCCAATTTTCGTATATTTTATCATAGAGTGCGGCATCTAGCAGACCCAGATGCGAGCCTACGTCTTTTTTCTGGCTAATCGCATAAAAGTTCATATTCAATCCAACCTTTTTGGTTTCAAATCTAGAGTTCCAGGCGCCTGCAGCATTTTACGATTTCGATTTTGGAGTACAACAATCCTTTCTCTCGCCACAGAGTCGCTTAGTAACAGCATTGCCAATCGAGTGCTTAATGCATCTCTGCTATGGAAATCACGAACACCTTCAAGACCCGGTATCTGTATTCGCCACTGCGCTGCTAATTTCCGGCACTCCAACTGGTCGATTTCTCGTGAAATGTATTTTTCAACAAAATTTATTGGGCTTGGCAAGTCTTCTGGAAACGTATAATTAATTGCTGCAAGGGCTATGAGCATAAATTTTCTCAGTACAATATTTGCCTCTCGACCATCATTGGGCCACACAATTTCACCGTAAGCAAAGCTCATTCCCATTCCACTCCTAGGTGTGTCAATGCATCTCTGCAACTTTTACAAGTAGGTTTGTTAGGGAGGCGCTGAACAATTAGCCAATTCTCACCGTCCCCATTTTCAAGCCGGTTTTTCAACCTACCGGCCTTATTCTGCGTTTCTTGGGCCGATTTCTACCCTGATTTTGCTGATTAGCGGGCCAGCCCCGCCTTTCGGACGGACTTATCCCGCCGTCCGTTGCAAATACCGCTTGGCCAGTACCAGATTGGCCAACCCCAACAGACTGAACAACTGCGCCGTATTCTTTTCCAGTCCACGGTAGCGAACCTTGCGATGATTGAAGCGCACCTTGATCACCTGGAAGGGATGCTCGATCTTGGCACGCAGCTGCGCCTTGGCGTATTCGATTTTGCGCTTGACTCGGTACAGCACGCTGTCTTTGCCGTGATGTTTGTAACTGCTTGGCCGTGCTGCAATCGACCAGATAACGTCCCGTTCAGCATGCTCCGGTCGCTTGGCCGCACCAGTGTATCCAGCGTCACCCGAAACATAGGTTTCGGCGCCGTGCAGCAACTGATCGACCTGGGTGACATCCGCCACGTTGGCGGCAGTCCCTACCACGCTGTGCACGAGTCCCGATGTGGCGTCGACAGCAACGTGGGCCTTCATCCCGAGGTGCCATTGATTGCCTTTCTTGGCCTGATGCATCTCAGGATCACGCTTGCCTTCTCGGTTCTTGACCGAAGGCGGCGCGGCGATCAGGGTAGCGTCGACGATAGTGCCTTCCTTGAGCAGCAGACCCTGGCTGGCCAGATGCTGGTTAATCGTTTCAAACAGCACCCGCGTTAGCTGATGGGTTTCCAGCAAGCGGCGAAACCGCAACAAGGTGGTGGCATCCGGTGCCGACTCACTGCCCAGGTCGATGCCGATGAAACCACGAATGGCCTGGCTGTCGTAGACGGCATCTTCGGTACCTTCATCGGAGAGACCGAAACACTGCTGCACGACATACATGCGCAGCATGCGCGACAACCCAATCGCAGGGCGTCCACGCGTGCCTGTGGTGTCGCTATAGAACGGCGCCACTTGCGCCTCCACTTGTGCCCAGGGCACCAGCTGTTCAAGGTCCGCCAGGAAGCGATCTCGGCGAGTCTGCTTTTTCTTGCCGGTGTATTCGAGTTCGGAGAAGGTCTTTTGCATGCGCGTAACAAAGCTCACGGAGGAGGCTGGTTGAGGGGGCTCAGTGTGCCAAGGGTGGGGGCGGCTGGCTATTTATGCAGTGTCTCCCTAAGAGCCAACAGAAATTCGTTGCGCAGATGCTTGATGCCCTGATCGCTCAGGCCACGACTAAAGCCAGCAACGAAGGACAGGAGATTTTGCAGTAAGCAGATAAAACAACACCGGCGCATGGCCGGTGCAGGATGAGAATATCTATCTAATATGAGCAGAAATTCGTTTATATAAAAACTCATAAAAATCTGAAGCGTAATTAACGTTTTCACCAGACGGAAGTCGAAGACTCACGGGGCACTCACCATCTTTAAACTTCGAATAGTCAAAGAAAAAGACTTCCCCCATATCAGTTTCGCTAATCACAAGCTTTTTGCCATCTATCAGATTATTTTTTATGCCCACAATATGCTGATAGACAATATCCCCTCCATTGACACCCTCAAAGTCCACGCCATAGATACTGTAAATTTCTTCAGTACCAATCTCGCCACCCGCATACGTCTTTAAAAACCACTTGTACGACCCTGGCAGTTCAAGCCCTAGCCGCTGCTCGGCCTTCTCAATCCAGTCATCACTCACGCAATCGGCCTGGCTACCAAAGCACACGATATCAGGATGCAGTGATACTAATTCCTCAATTTGATGTGTCGTAACTTGGCTCATTCTCAATTCCTAAAGTCTGCAGGTCGTTGCTTCCAGTACTGCACCTTCCACTTATCAAAAGCTGCCCTATCACTACCAGAAGGAATTATATTAGGGTTAATGTGAATAGTTGCGCTATTGGTTTGGTGAAAACTTTGCGTCATTTCTGCAATAGGCCCTGACTGTGTTCGTGTCATATGGTGCAGGTTCACCGACTTGCCATCTACACCTATGGGCGCTCGACCAGAGGCCATACGCTCAGCATTACTACCGGTTATGACCTTGCCACCTTCACGCCAACTAGTTTGCAAATTAGGATCAAATAAATCATTCCGCTGATAGACCTTATTCCCACTAAACTGAATAGGATCTTTTGACCAAAAATTACGTTGCTGAGTAAAAACAGAGCCCGCCTCTGTAGCGTTCCCTAATCCTTTTGCACCACAGCAACATTCTTTTGCTAGTCCTAGTGGATCAATCCAACTTATAGGGTTTGGAGCATGTACATATTGATTTAGCCCCCCGGCATAGCTAATGGGGTCTTTACAAATGAATCGAGCACCCCGAGTATCATAATACCGATGTCGATTGTAATGCAGCCCAGTCTCATGATCGTGGTACTGCCCCTGGAAGCGAATCGGGTTACTCAGGCCATGCTGCTTGGCCCACTCCGAACGCTCCTCCCGCACCTCACCCCACGCCTTGTACTGCCCCGCCCACGCAACGTTGCCGTGCGGATCGGTCAGCTCCATCGGCGTGCCGAGGTGATCGCAGTGGTACCAGGCAATCGTATCGAACGCCTGCGGCGGCATCGTCGTTTGCCACAACGGATCCTGATCGAAGTCGTACTCCCGCTGACGCCAATCCGGCTGCCTGTGCAGCACGATCGGGCGCTTGCGCAGGGCCTGGGCCACCGGCACGAAGCTGCCCGGTTCATACAGGTAGTGCACCGTGCGCCCGGTATCGCCATCGTCCCTTGGCGGTGAGCTTTCCCAGGCCAGGGTGTCGCCGTCCCAACCGAACAGGGTGAAGCCACAGCCGAGATCACGTTGGCGCTTGGCCCGCTGCATCTGGTTCCAGCCGGTACCCGCTTCCGGCCTATCCCAGTAATGTGCGACCGAGTTCTTGTACAGACGTCGACCCAAGGCGTCGTAGGCGAAGTCGACCTTGAGCTTGTCGTCGCTGTAGCTGGCCAACCGGTCGAACAGGTCCCAGGTGAAGTGGGCGTGCGCGCCGTTTTGTAAGCGGTGCACCAAGTTGCCGCGTTCGTCGTACTTGTAGTGGGTGCCGGCGTATTCGCGCAGCAGGTTGTCCATCAACTTGTTGCGACGTGGGTCGGCTTCCAGCGGGCGGTTCAGCTCCTGGGGCTTCTGGTCCAACAGGTTGCCGGCGGGGTCGAAGGCGAAGGTTTCGACCCTCAGGCAACTGGTGGCTGGCAGCAGGCGACCCGCCGGACCACTTCACGGTGCAGGTCGTCGCGCTCGTAGGCCAGCAGCTCATGCTGGTCAAGGGTCACGCCAAGCACGTGACCGCTCCCGTAGGTGAGCGTTCTGAACTTATGGCCATCGGGGCGAAGGTTCAGCGCGTCGTACTCTTGCTTCCACAATGCGACCATCGGCACAGCGGTCTTGAGGTAGTACTGATGCTCGTGAGAGAGGTTTCCCGCTTCGTCATGGAACCATTGCAGCTTGCTGTCGGCATTGATGGCCTGGATCAGCTCGCGTTTTGGGCCGGCACGATATTTCCACTGCAAACAACGCCGACGACAGCGCGACGGCCAGCACCGGAATTCGGCAATTGTCGGCGGCGCTGGCCGACACGAACGACGAGCATCGTGCAATTGCCGATACCTGGCTGCACCGTGCGATCGCCGGAATTCAGCAAATGCACCTCAACGACGACGCGCGCCAGGTGGTTGCGGAACGACTTTTCTAGTCACCAACAGAATGACGGCTGCCGCTGCGCTTCTCCCCGATCAGGGAGAAACAAGTGACCGCGCGGAGGTCGATTTCTGGGCAACAACAAGGGCCCCTTACGCAGCCCTGTTGTTTCACCGCTCTTTTCGGATGCGGTCCATCAATCAATCTGGCGCAAAGTGGCTATGCAAATCCGAACCCATATCGTTGATTGGAACTCTGTTCCCGTCATGGTCTTCGGTACAGATAACGAATCGTTCAACGGTTTGATCTACCACGCGCGCACCATCGACAACTGCAAATAGGCCAAAAAGTGCGCCTTTTACGGATTCCGCGATTACCCGATCCAACAGCTCACGATCGTGGTCGTTGAGGTTCGAACGCCACGCGGCTACATCTACCAAGAACTTTTCCGGTTTCCTGCCGGGAGGAGACGTGAAGAGTGCGATTAAGTCATTGATCGTCGCGTCCCTCACGTGCTCGTCTATCAATGAAAGTAGTTCGGCTGTGTTCATGTGCTTAGCTCACACGTTGGTAATTTCCTCGCGAACGCACCGGGATACGTCTGCTTGTTCAGGTCAATCAAGCGCTGCAAGCATTCGTTTGATGCTCCGGTGCGGCTCCTGAGATCGCGAATATCTTTCGCGAGCAGATCCCGGGCGGTGCCAGTATAAGAGCCTTTGATCGTCGGAATTCGCAAATGCTCTGGCCTCGGAACAGCAATTGCCGGTGCGGTCTGATGATCGTAATTCGGCACGACCTGACCAGCCGGCTTGCTTTGCATCGCGTGGTGAATATCTAGACCGTCGCCAGAAGCGGAACGCTTCTTGAGATCGTCGTAGGTACCAACATCGTACTTCGAGCACGGATCGCAAGGGTATCGAGCCAGCCCCAGCGGGTCAATCCACTGCGTCGGGTTGGGCGCGTACTGATAGACGTTAATGCCGCCGACGAGCCCGATGGGATCCTTGCTAACAAACCGCCTTACATTGGGATCATAGTATCTATGTCGATTGTAATGCAGCCCTGTCTCATGATCGTGGTACTGCCCCTGGAAGCGGATCGGGTTACCCAGACTATGCTGCTTGGCCCACTCCGAACGCTCCTCCCGCACCTCACCCCATGCCTTGTACTGCCCCGCCCACGCAACGTTGCCGTGCGGATCGGTCAGCTCCATCGGCGTGCCGAGGTGATCGCAGTGGTGCCAGGCAATCGTATCGAACGCCTGCGGCGGCATCGTCGTTTGCCACAACGGATCCTGATCGAAGTCGTACTCCCGCTGACGCCAATCCGGCTGCCTGTGCAGCACGATCGGGCGCTTGCGCAGGGCCTGGGCCACCGGCACGAAGCTGCCCGGTTCATACAGGTAGTGCACCGTGCGCCCGGTATCGCCATCGTCCCTTGGCGGTGAGCTTTCCCAGGCCAGGGTGTCGCCGTCCCAGCCGAACAGGGTGAAACCACAGTTCAGTTCGCGCTGGCGTTTAACGCGCTGCATCTCGTTCCAGCCAGTACCCGCTTCCGGCCGATCCCAGTAGTGCGCCACCGAATGTTTGTGCAAGCGCCGACCCAGGGCGTCGTAGCTGTAATCGACCTTGAGCTTGTCGTCGCTGTAGCTGGCCAACCGGTCGAACAGGTCCCAGGTGAAGTGGGCGTGCGCGCCGTTCTGTAAGCGGTGCACCAGGTTGCCGCGTTCGTCGTACTTGTAATGGATGCCGGTGGCGTCGAAGGCGAAGGTCTCGGTCTGGTTCTGCTCGGCCAGGTGGGCGGTGAGCGCGGCCACGCGGCCCATGCGGTCAAAACGCAGCTCGATTCGGCGCTGGCCTTGGAACGGGGACCACTGCCATCCCATTCCAAGATGAAGCCGCCCTCAACGCGATCATTGGACCGCGTGATCCGATGATTGCGGTACCGACTGTGCAGGCGGCGCCATCTTCGTCACGGGCGCCGATCAGGTCGCCCTGGCCGTCGTAATGGTAAGTGCACAACTGACGAAGCGGCTTGCCATCGACTCAGATCCCGAAGGTTGCTATTTGAATCGAAGGCGAAAATTTCCAAGTAGGGGCGGCTGATGACTTTGAGCAGACGCCCCACCGAGCTGTACCCACCGAGCGCCCTACAATCCTGACCTAAAAACAAGGCAAACTTAATTACAAAGGATATATCTTCTCCGACCCCCACTCTTCAATGGAGTAAAAATCGACACCCAAGACTTTTACCTCTTCGGCTTTATTTTTAAATTCTTCACTGCAAAATAAAGTATTTATATAAGGAGAAAGGCCAGATATCTTAAATACAGCATTCCCAACATCATTCAACTCCAACTTGCCAAATGACTCCACCATATTGTACTCGTCGCGCACCAAACCTAAAGAACCTTTTATAACCTCTTCAATTGCGTATGACTTAAAAACAGCCACATGATAAGCACCGGGGTTTTCCCTTCTACCTCCTCCTACCTTAAAGCTAACGCGAACAACATCCTGAAAAACCACCCCGGACTTTTCACACGCATTATAAAAACTATCACTAATTGCGTATAGATCGTTAATTAGTCGGCGCGCACCAAAACAGTACTTTTTCCCGGCTCCCACTAGGACCATGCCTTCAGGCATTTTTTCATGAGGGTGGTGCCTCGCTGAATTAGCGTACCAAGGGAAGGCGCCATATTCCACCTCCCCCCAATTTTCATAAATCGTGTCGTACAAGGTGGCATCAAGAAGCCCCAAAGGACAACCAGAGTCTTTTTTCTGGCTCATCATGTAGAATTTCATTTTTACCCCTTATTCTAAGCGTTTAGGTGCAATACCAGGAGCACCGGGAGCTTGTAGCAACATCCTGTTCCTATTTTGTAGCGCCGCAATTTTATCCCGCGCAGTAGAATTATTAATCATTCCCGCAGAATGAGCGGCCGAGATTCTAGACACCTCGAAATCAACCCCCGCACTGTACTTAGCATGGCTTCCGCAATGATAGAGCATGCGCCCCATTTGTTTTGCTTTGCCCTCCCTATCCGGCATTAGAACTCCATTCTGTTTCTTGTCCACATCCCCGCCGAGGCCTATAGAGACAAAGAATGATGTGTGGTTTTTCCAAATCTGTTCAGGAACGATATGGTGAGCTTGAAGGTGGTCGCCCGCAATCCCTCCTAATGCATTGTTGAGCTTCGAACTGCAAAGCCCCAGCGGGTCAATCATTCCGGTAGGGTTAGCCACGTAAAGGAAAATATTTACTCCTCCGCCGTAGCTTAGCGGATCCTTGCTGACAAACCGCCCTACATCGGGATCATAGTATCTATGTCGATTGTAATGCAGCCCAGTTTGATGATCGTGATACTGCCCCTGAAAGCGAATCGGGTTACTCATCCCGACCTGCTTGGCCCACTCCGAACGCTCCTCCCGCACCTCGCCCCACGCCTTGTACTGCCCCGCCCAGGCAACGTTGCCGTGCTGATCGGTCAGCTCCATCGGCGTGCCGAGGTGGTCACAGTGGTACCAGGCAATCGCATCGAACGCCTGCGGCGGCATCGTCGTTTGCCACAACGGATCCTGATCGAAGTCGTACTCCCGCTGACGCCAATCCGGCTGCCTGTGGAGCACGATCGGGCGCTTGCGCAGGGCCTGGGCCACCGGCACGAAACTGCCCGGTTCATACAGGTAATGCACCGTACGCCCGGTATCGCCATCGTCCCTTGGCGGTGAGCTTTCCCAGGCCAGGGTGTCGCCGTCCCAGCCGAACAGGGTGAATCCGCAACCCAGTTCACGTTGGCGCTTGGCCCGTTGCATCTGGTTCCAGCCGGTACCCGCTTCCGGCCTATCCCAGTAATGCGCGACCGAGTTCTTGTACAGACGTCGACCCAGGGCGTCGTAGGCGAAGTCGACCTTGAGCTTGTCGTCGCTGTAGCTGGCCAACCGGTCGAACAGGTCCCAGGTGAAGTGGGCGTGCGCGCCGTTTTGTAAGCGGTGCACCAGGTTGCCGCATTCCTGGTCCAACAGGTTGCCGGCGGGGTCGTGTTTGTCCAAGCAATTGAGCAGTCGTTTAGCTGGCTTGTTCCATGCGGTGCTTGCGAAATCTCTTCTCGTGCAGAGCCTAGTTGACGCTCACTTTTCAGCCAGAGCGTAAAATCCGGGCGATAATTTCCTTCACCTGCTGGTTTCGCCCCTCTTGCCGTGCAATAACGTCCAGTCCGAGAGCTATACCTTCCTTGCCATTTTTAGTGGCGCAAACGAACGTTTGAGAAAAAAAATGCAGTGCACATTTCCTATTGAAATTTCGAGCAATCAAATCACCAGTCGCCCAACAATAGTCTAAGTTACTACATTTATGGTAGGCGTTAAGTAATGCATTGTATATCTTGCTCTTTTGCTCATCGGTCATGCAGAAAAATTCGGTTCCTGCCTTCAATACGAAGATATCCATTCCTGGTTTGTTAAACAAACGCTCATCGGAAAAGATTGATAGCATAAAATCAACAGATTCGTCGCTGGTTCCGTCGATTTCGAATAACAATTGTTCGTACCTGTCCGCAAGCTGGGCAACTTCTTTTCTAATTTTTTTGCCGTCAGCTTTTTGTAAGGCTGATAACAGTTCGGAAAACATGTTCATAGTCTTGTTTGCCATTTTATGGGCACTTGCAAATTTTTTTTGTATCGTATTTTGCCGAGCAGCTTAACTCATGCTCCAGCTCTAATCTACGAAGGTTGTTGTCCTCTTTGTTTATCAGCTTCCTGTGGCCTCGCTTAGTCTGATATAAGCGTTCGCCAGGCCCAATATACTCAGGAAGTTGCATTTCGTCAGTTTCAAGTTCGTGCCATCTTTTTTCCACTGATAACTTGATGTTCGCGATTTTTTGCTTGAGCTCTTGACAATATTTTCCATTGGAGTCATGTCGTGCTAGACCTCGGGGGTCAATCCAGCCAGTTGGGTTAGGTGCATATAAAAAGAGATTTAAGCCGCCGACATAGCTAATAGGATCCTGAGTGATAAAATGCCCCGCTTTTTGATCATAGTACCGATAGCGGTTGTAGTGCAGCCCCGTCTCGTGATCGTGGTACTGCCCTTGGAAGCGGATCGGGTTACCCAGTCCATGCTGCCTGGCCCACTCCGAACGCTCCTCCCGCACCTCACCCCACGCCTTGTACTGCCCCGCCCAGGCAACGTTGCCGTGCGGATCGGTCAGCTCCATCGGCGTGCCGAGGTGATCGCAGTGGTACCAGGCAATCGCATCGAACGCCTGCGGCGGCATCGTCGTTTGCCACAACGGATCCTGTTCGAAGTCGTACTCCCGCTGGCGCCAATCCGGCTGCCTGTGGAGCACGATCGGGCGCTTGCGCAGGGCCTGGGCCACCGGCACGAAGCTGCCCGGTTCATACAGATAATGCACGGTACGCCCGGTATCGCCATCGTCCCTTGGCGGTGAGCTTTCCCAGGCCAGGGTGTCGCCGTCCCAGCCGAACAGGGTGAATCCGCAACCCAGTTCACGTTGGCGCTTGGCTCGCTGCATCTGGTTCCAGCCGGTACCCGCTTCCGGCCTATCCCAGTAATGTGCGACCGAGTTCTTGTACAGACGTCGACCCAAGGCGTCGTAGGCGAAGTCGACCTTGAGCTTGTCGTCGCTGTAGCTGGCCAACCGGTCGAACAGGTCCCAGGTGAAGTGGGCGTGCGCGCCGTTTTGTAAGCGGTGCACCAAGTTGCCGCGTTCGTCGTACTTGTAGTGGGTGCCGGCGTACTCGCGCAGCAGGTTGTCCATCAGCTTGTTGCGACGTGGGTCCGCTTCCAGCGGGCGGTTCAGCTCTTGGGTTTTCTGATCCAGCAGGTTGCCAGCCGGGTCGAAGGCGAAGGTCTCGACGCCCAGGCGGCTGGTGGCCTGGAGCAGGCGGCCAACCGGATCGTATTGATACTCCAACTGGCCACGACGAGTGTCGTGGATGTTGGTCAATTGGCCCGCAGCGTCGTAACGGTACTGACGCTTGAGCAGCGTGGATGGGCCATCGTGGCTGCCCAACCACTGCTCTTGCAGGCGCCCGGCCGGGTCCCAGGCCTGGGTTTGCATGAGCTTGTTGCCCTGGTGCCGTACGACTTCACGGTGCAGGTCATCACGCTCGTAAGCTAACATCTCGTGATGGTCGAGGGTCATGCCCAGCAGATGCCCGCTGCCATACGTCAACCAACTGACCTTATGTCCATCCGGGCGAAGGGTCGAGATACGCTGGTTGAGCGCGTCGTAGGTGTGCTGCCAGACCGCAACCATCGGCGTGCCAGTTGCGAGGTAGTGCTGGTGCTCACGGGTCAGGTTGCCCGCCTCATCATGGAACCACTGCAGCTTGCTGACGGCGTTGATCGCCTGGATCAGCTTGCCGTTGCCGTCGTAGGCGAAGGTTTCGGTCTGGCTCTGATCGCCCAGGCGTGCGGTGCGTTCGACCAGCCGGTTCATGCGGTCGAAGCGCAGGTCGATGCGGCGTTGGCCGACCTGGGTGGAGGCCAGGCGACCGGAATACGGGTCGTATTGGTAGCGGGTCACCAGACCATCGAATCCGGTTTCCTGGAGCAAACGACCTACTGGATCGTAGAAGAACGTCGCCTTGCTTTCGTTTTCGTTCTCCAGGCCGATCAGGCGTCCGAGCTTGTCCCAGCGGTAGCGCAGGGTGTGCTCGTTGGCGTCGATGCGCTCAGCCAGCAGGCCGGCGGCGGTGTAGGACCAAGTGGTGCAACGATCAAGGCCATCGGAGTGAGCCAGCAAGCGACCTTCGGCGTCGTAGTCGAAACGCTCTTCGGTCTTGTCAGGGTGGGAGACCTTGGCCAACTGACCGGTCTTGTACTCATAGGCGGTTTTGTTGCCTAGTGCATCGGCGAACTCGATCAACTGGCCGAAGGCGTTGTAGGCCCAAACACTGGTCTTGCCTGAGCAGTCGGTGTACGCCAGCAACTGGCCGGCGTCGTTGTAAGCGAGTGTCTTTTCGTTGCCGTTGGCGTCCTTGATCGCCTTGACCAAGCCCGCCGGGGTATAGGCGAACTCGGTCTTGTTGCCCAGCGGATCGGTGGTCTCGACCAGATTGCCGCGCGCGTCGTAATCGCGCAGCCACAGCCCGCCCTCGGCATCGCGAATCTTGATCAGTTGGTCGTGGTCGTCGTAGGCATAGTGCTCGACGCTGTGATCGGGGCGGATGTGCTGCAGCAGATTGCTGCGCTCATCGTAGGCGTAACGGTCCTGGCTGCCGTCGGCATGGACGTGGCGGATGACGTTCTTGCGTGCGTCGCGGAACAGCCATTCGGAGTTGCCGTCCGGGTGCTTGATCCGGTAGGTGTAGCCTTGGGCATCGTAGTAATGCCAGGTTTCCTGACCCTGGGCGTCGGTGACGTAGGTCAGGCGGATGCGCGTGTCCCATGCCAGGCGGGTTTCGAAGCTGCCATCGTCGGCCCACTCGCGAATGGCCTTGGCATGGGGGCCGCTGCCGTCCCACTCCAGGTTGAAGCCGCGCGCGGTGCGATCGGTGTAACGGGTGATCAGGTGATGGCGGTAGCGGTAGTGCCAGGCGGCGCCGTTTTCATCCTGGGCGCCGATCAGGTCGCCCTGGCCATCGTAGTGATACCCGCACAGCTGACGCAGCGGCTTGCCGTCGACCACCTGCCACAAGCCTTGAATGTGGCCGTGATCGTCGAGCAGGGTGCCCAGTTGCAGGTGGACCTTGTTCGGGTCGTTGTCGAAATAGGTGTTGATGTCCGACAGCACCGGCTGGTCGTGGTGACGATGCTCGTAATGCAGCATCGCCCCCGCGCCACTGCGCAGCTGGATATGGGTCAGGTAGAAGCGGTCACCGTGACGGGCATAGGTTTCCCGGCGGCCCAGGCCGCGCAGCAGCACCAGTTGCTGCTCACCGGTGCGCACCCAGGTGAAGTACTCGACTGCGTCATACTGCGGCTTGCCCTTTTTCGGCAGCGCGAAGGCATGGCTGCGTCCGTCCATGTCGTGGAACAGCAGGCCTTTGTCGACCACGTCGATGCAGGTGGTGAACTCGGTGATCCAGCGGGCGCCGAGGATGCCGTTGTCCAGCTTGTCGAGGCGTGAGTTGTAGGTGCGAGTCCACGTGACCGGGAACGGGCCGGACAGGCTGAAGTCGGTGTGGTGCAACGACTCGCTGCCCACGGCGAAGTTGATGCGGTTGCAGGTGCTGGTGCAGACGACGTTCTTCTTGTCGTTGGCGGCACCCTTGGCCGGGCCCTGGTTGGCCGTGGCTTCGAGCAGGCCATCACCTTTCTGATGCCTGGCTTGTGAGGTGCTGCCTTCCTTGACGTTGCCGGCCACTGCCTTGGGGTTGCGCGCGTGCCAGATCGTGCTGCTCTTGTGCAGGATCAGGCGCATGCTGGCGATGGAGTTGGGGTTGGCCAGACTGGTGAGGTTGAGCATCTGCTTGCTCATCTGCGCGCCCAGGCTGCGGAACTGCGCGGTGTAGCCGAGCACTGCCTGCTGCACACGGGTGGGCACGACATTACCCATGACCATGTTGGCCGCGCCCTTGCTCATTGCCGAG
The DNA here is from genome assembly GCF_040762985.1 of Pseudomonas sp. Rh2. Classification (NCBI taxonomy): domain Bacteria; kingdom Pseudomonadati; phylum Pseudomonadota; class Gammaproteobacteria; order Pseudomonadales; family Pseudomonadaceae; genus Pseudomonas; species Pseudomonas sp. Rh2. Next base: position 4,941,048 of record NZ_CP142890.1, on the reverse strand, counting down.
TAGGCATTGCTCAGGGCTCCGAAGGCGTTTTCGAGGGAGACCTGCGGGTCTGACGTCATGGTCTCGCTGACTTTCTGCAACTGCGTGGCAGCCGTTTTCAAGTCGCCCTGGCTGTCGAGCTTGCCAAGGATGATCGCGTCAATGGCATCAGCGGTGTTGTTGACCAGCTTCTCACCGGTCTTGGCCGCTTCGGTCATCACCTCGGTGAGGTGGGCTTCGGCATCGCCCAGGAACGTGTCCAGCTCGCCAATGATCGTGGCGTTGAGGTGGCCGACCAGAATCTCGATCAGCGAGTCGCCGAGCACCTGCTTGGCTTCCTGGCGGGCAAGCACCAGCATCGGCCGCAGGCTTTTGCGGGCATAGGCCATGGTGGGTGGCGCTGGCACCACGCCGATCAGGTTGATGCCCAGGCTGAGCCAGTCCCATGGGTCCGGTTGGTCGGCAGTCGCCAGGTTGACGATGTCGCCCACGGCATCGACCAGGGCCATGATGTTGCCAATGACCGGCAACATCTCGGCGGCGTCCTTGAGCCGTTCGAGGTTGACGTAGCCATGGCTGATGTCGCGTAGCCAGGCGTCGAACACGGCGGCACCACGGCTGACGTCCTCGACGCCGATCTGGTCCAGGGGAACGACCGCTGCCTGGGCCGGGCGTTGTTTTTCGGGGATATCGGTCATGAAATCAGTTCACCAGGCAGAAGGTCGGTAACGGCGCTCGGGCTCAGGGCCTTGAACTCGGGCAGTGCTGGAAGAGAGGGCCGGTTGGCGAGCGCGCCTTGCACCTGTTGCGTGCTTTGCAGAGCGTCCTGGCCGCTCTTGAGCAGGCTCATGCCGCTGCTGGTCAGTTGCTTGGCCTTGGCAAACAGCCCGCCCTCGCCATCCGCGGCCAAGGGCACGCTGTCTGCTAGGTATTCCACGAGGGTTGGCATGCTGGGCGCGTCCGGCAGCTGCAGCGGCCAGTTGATCACGCCGACATAGCTGGAGGGGGTCCAGGGTGCGTTGGTGTCGTCGCCGAACTTGACCCAGGCCGGCCCCGGCGCGGCGCCGGACACGGCGTTGAAACCCTGCCCGTCGAGGCTGCCCTTGAACACCTTGCCCAGGGCATCGGTGACTTCGTAATCCCCGGCCTTGATGCCTTTGGCATTGGCGTACAGGTTGAACAGCTCCAGTGCGCCCTTGCCTGGCTTCGGTGGTTCGGGGAAGGTGCCGGCCATGCTCGCCGCGCCAATGTGGGCGAACTGCGCCGCGTGGGCGGTGTAGTTGCCGCTGGTGACGTGGGTGATACCCGCCGCGTTGTACGTGGTGGCGCTGCCGCCGCCTTGCACGACCAATTCGGTCTTGGCGGTTAGCACGATGCGGTCGGCATTGGCGGTGATGTCGAGCTTGGCCAGCAGGTTGATGTTGTCTTTCAGCGCGCGGATATCGATGTCGCCCGCAGCCGCCACCAGTCTCCAGCCCAGGCTCTGCACGAACAGGCGCATGCCCTGGCTGGCACTGGCCAGCAGGCGTTTGCCGATCGACAGGCTGGTGTGCCCGGTACTGCTCAGGGCCAGGTGCTCACCGGTCGACACGTGCGTCGGCCCTGGCGTGGTCAGGGCGATGCCGGCAGGGCTGGCGAGCACCAGGTGCGGCTGGGTGAGTTCGGGAAACTCATTGGCGCTCTGGTTGGCCGGGCCGCTGCCGAGAATGCCCTGATGCTGCTCGTGCAGTCGCTTGGCCACCTCGTCCTGATCGCCTGGCTCCTGTGCCTGCATCTGCTTGGCCAGTTCAGCCAGGCTGTCCTGCTGCTCGCTGGCGGTGGCCAGGCGCTCGGCCGTCTCGGGCAGGTCCTTGTGGTGCCTGGCTTCGTTCGGCCGGGGCTCGGTGGTGATCAGCAGGCCACCAGCGGCGCGCACGGCGCCGTGGCGGTCGGTGCGCAACTCGAAACCTTCACCGCGCGGGGCGCCGCCGCTCGGCCGGGGGTGGGTCAGGTAGCCGAGGTTCAGCGCACTGGCGCCGTGGTCGCTGCGCAGGGCGATGCTGATTTCACCGGTGGTGTCGTCGATGCGCAGTTCGTTGCCGCGGCTGCCCTTGTATTCCTTGCTCTTGATCGTGGCCAGGGTCTTGAGGTCGGGCAGCTTGTAGTGCGGCATGTTCACGCCGTGGTACAGGCAGCCGGTCACCAGCGGCTGGTCGGGGTCGCCTTCAAGGAAGCTGACCAGCACTTCCATGCCCACGCGGGGCAACTGCAGGCCGGCGATGCCCTGGCCGGCCCAGCCGGAGGCGACGCGCAGCCACACGCTGGACTTGTCGTCGGCCTGGCCTTCGCGGTCCCAGAAGAACTGCACCTTGATGCGGCCGTATTCGTCGCAGTAGATCTCTTCGCCGGCCGGGCCGCTGACCACGGCGCGCTGGTCGCCCAGCACCCGGGGCTTGGGGTGGCGCAGCGGCGGGCGGTACGGGGCGTCCCACGGCGTGGCGGTGAAGGTGTTGCGGTAACCCTGCTGGAAACCGTCGTGCTTCGCGTCGATGTCGCTGGTGATGACTTCTTCCAGCACCTGCGGCTGGCGGCCTTGGTGGTGCACGGCGAGCAGCAGCCAGAGGTCGTTCCAGGCCGCGTTGGGGTGGCTGGCCAGGGCCAGGAAGTGCCCGCTGGCCAGCAGCGGTTGGTCACTGCGGCCCTCGGCCTGGCGGAAGTCGCTGCGGTGGCGCTCCAGGGCGCGGGTGGCCAGGTGCTTGCCACGGGCGCGGTCGAGGAAGCGGCCGGGGTAGTCGTAGTCTTCAAGGTCCGGCTCGGCGTGGCTGACGGCCTCGCCTTCGAGCTGGATCAGCGGCTTCTTGAAGTCGTAGTCGCGGCGCGTGACGCTGCTGGTGCGGGTTTCCAGGCGCAGGGCGAAGCCCTTGATCATCGGCGTGTCGGCGACCAGCCCGGCGTCGTGCTGGAAGCTGACCGGGGCCAGTTTGGGAAACACCGTCTGGTCGTCGCCGAACACCAGCAGGTGGCCGTCGGCGCGGTGACGAAAGTGATAGTGGATGCCTTCTTCTTCGCACAAGCGCTGGATGAAGTGCAGGTTGGACTCGTCGTACTGCACGCAGTATTCGCGTTGCGGGTACTGCGCGCCCAACTGGAACTGGTAGGCATTGGCGAGGATGCCATGCTCCTCCAGGACCAGGGCGATGATCTGCGGCACGGTCTTGTGCTGGAACATGCGCTGGTTGATGCGGTGGTCCAGGTACGCCAGCTGCGGGCGCAGGGTGACCTGGTAGCGGGTCAGGCGCTTGCCCGACTCGCCCTGGGCGGCGCGATAGATCAGGCCGTGCAGGCCACGGCCGGCATCGCCGAGCTGGAGGAAGGCGGGTTTGTGCAGCAGGCGTTCCAGGTCCAGCGAAGGGCGTTCGCTGACCAGCTCGAGGTCAATGGCATAGGCGTGGCTGATGGCTTCCGTGCCGTTGAAGGCGAGGACCTGGAAATCGTGCTCCAGGCCGTCGATGTGCAAGCTGAAATGGGTCTGGTTCGCGGCGGCAAACATCCCTGTCCTCCTTTAGGAAAACGTAGTGAAAACGACCGCAGCCCGCCGCGCGAACGCGGCAGGCAGCGGTGTGATCCAGGTTTAGCCTGTGACCGGGGCGCGCCAGTCGTCGGAGCCAGAAGTTCCGGAGATCAGGTGGGTCCAGCTGATCTTGCGGTAGGTAAAGGACACGTCTTCCAGGTGGGTGAAGTGGGCGTTGGCTTCGTCCTGGCAGTTGTACATGTAGTCTTTGATGTCGACGATGATCGCGTCTTCCAGGACGGTGGTGTAGTAATGCTCCTGGGTACCGGCCGCCGAGGTGCGGTACCACTTGATCTCGACCTTGGTCATGCGCTCGCCGGAGGCCAGGGCCGCCAGCAGCTGCGGCGAAGTCTTGTCGAAGACCTTGGTGATCTTCACCGGTTTGTGCACGCGCTGGCCGGTCGGTTGGCCGGACTGCGGGTCACGGGGGATGATCACCTGGTGGTCGAAGGCCTGGACCATCACCTCGTCCTCGTGGCCTTCCTGGTAGGTGTTGCCCACCGACTCGACGGTGAACGCGCGCTCGGTGATCAGGCCTTGTTTTTCGCCGGTGACGGACATGTACGCGGGTGTTGCCATGGTGCTGCTCTCCTTGCTGTGGATAAGTCGATATCGACTGGGAAATTTCCGCTTTCCCATGTCTGGTTAATACAGAAAACGTGCCAATTCCAGGCGAGTCCTTATATATCGCGGGCTCTAAAGGTTAAGTCGTTTCAATGAGGGGCTTTTGTGCAACGAAATACCAGCAAAGTGCGCAACTTCTTGCGCAGTGGTGTGCAAAAAGTTGCGCAGTTTCCTGTACGCCATATTTCTTAAGGCCTACAGGAATGTATGCACAGGTTTATTCACATTTGAGTGCGCAACTTCTTGCGCAGTTGACTGCTAAGTCGAGTTGGCCGTGTCGGGCGCAATATCTGAAGCCGTTGTGATGGATTAGAACGTTACGGGAAAACGCTTCCTGGGTATGTAGGACGCAGGGCGACACGAGGTGTAGGAAGGGGATGACATCGGGCGGGGTGGGTAAACGGATTGTTTACCCATGCAGGGCAAGCGCTGAATCAGAATCCGATGTAGGCGTAATAGTCCGATGTTTCAGCGGTGGTTTGCAGACCCAGGTCGCCTAGGGCGACCGCCAGTTCGGCATCAGGTACATGGAGGGTCCAGGCGGTCTGCACAGCAGGAAATTCCTGTCGAAGGGCTGTGGCGAAGGCGTCCATGTTCGGCAAGTAAGCCGTGAAACCACGGCCCTTGAGTGCACTGGTGGTGATGCCCAGCGCCTGGCACAGGGCAACCTTGGCGGCGATGTCGTCGCGGTCGGCCTGGCGTGAAGCCTCCACCAGTGCCACCAGTTGCGGGTCGACCGGTAGCGTGCCATGAATCAGCGTGGGCCCCTGTTCCCATGCTTCGGGCGGACAGTCCTTGCTTTCGGGGCGCAGGGGGATGTGCGGGTTGATCTCCACCGGGTAAATGCGGCACACCAGCGGGCGTGACTCATAAATGGTACACAGGTCGTTATCGTCCAGATTCCGGCAACGGCCTGGGTTGAACGCCGCGAAGGTCACCGAGACCCGTGCCTCGCCGCTGCCGCAGGGCACCGCCAGGGAGCGGCGCAGCACGTGCTCGCGCTGCTCGATGGGCATGCCAGGGCCGTCGGCCACGAAGCCTTCGATCAAGATGATGACCTGGCCGCCGGACGCTGCCCACTGGCGGGTTTCATCCAGTGTCAGGGGGACATGGTGGCCGGTGCAGCACTTGCCACAGCCAGTACAGGCAAAACGCAGACGGTCGTTCACTGAGCTCCCGGGCTCCATTCGCTGACGAAGGCTCGTTGATGCTGGCGGTCGTACAGGCACAACTCGGTGCCTGTGCGTTGCTGCATGTGTTTCTGCGGATAGACACCTTCGATCAGCAGGGCGCTGAAACCGACCTGATCATCGAACTCCGCAGGCTTGCCGCGGGCGTGGGCATCCTTGAACTGGCTGGCGGCCAGACAAGCCTTGAGCATCTGCTGGCGCTGTTCGTTCCAGGCCTGGCTGCTGGAGGCCTGGGCTGCACCGCTGAACAGGGTGCAGGAGATAAGGAGCGAGCTGAAAAACTTCATACGCAATACCGGCAAGAAACATCCGAGGGGCGTGATTATGCCTTACACGTCCCCGGCGGCAAGCCGGGGAGATTGTCGCTGAATATATCAGTGCTCGGTGTGCGCCACCGCCCGCGCCGCCACCACCAGACAATCGGTAAGCTCTGGCGAGGAGAACTTGGTGAGGATGGCATTGGCTCCTGCCAGCCTGGCCTTTTCACTGCTCATGGCACTGTCCAGCGAGGTGTGCAGGAGGATGTACAGGTGCTGGAAGTCCGGGGTTTCGCGCAGGGTCCGGGTAAAGGCGTAGCCGTCCATCTCGGACATCTCGATGTCGGAGACGATGATGTTGATTTCCTGGGCGGTGCCTTGCAGTTCCAGCAGGACATTGATGGCGTCCTTGGCGCTGCGGGCCGTGTGGCACTCGATGCCGAGGTTGCGCAGGGTATGCACCGATTGCTGCAGCGCTACCTGGCTGTCGTCCACCACTAGGATATTGGCCGCGGCCAGCAGACTGGCATCTTGCTCGCTCACCTCGCCCGGGTGTGCCTCAGGTTCGGGCGGGGCGATGCCGTGGATGACTTTCTCGATGTCCAACACCTGTACCAACGTGTTGTCGACCCGGGTCACGCCGGTGATGAACGAGCGATTGCCCGAGCCATAGGGCGGCGGCTTGATATCGGTGCTCAGGCAATGAACGATGCGGCTGACCGCCTGTACATGAAGGCCCTGGCGCGAGCGGCTGATCTCGGTGACGATCAGGCAGCCGCCGTCCGGGTCGGCCAACGGCCGCTCGCCGATGGCACGGGACAGGTCGATCACCGACAGCGAGTTGCCGCGCAGGGTGGCCACACCTTTGACGTGGGGGTGCGATTCAGGCAACCGAGTCAGGGGCGGGCAGGGGATGATTTCGCTGACCTTGAGCAGGTTGATTGCCATCAGCTTGCCGCTGCGCAGGGTGAACAGCAGCAGGGACAACGCGTCCGCGCGGGCGTTTTGCGTGGCCATGGTGACCTTCGTTCAGAGAGGGGATGCCGGGTTATCGGCGTGTTATCGCCTGGCTTTAGGTTGGGGGAGGGTGGGGGTGTACGATTCTGGATTTTCTGCGGTGAATCGAGCGCGGACCGCGCGACGCTCGATCTCACTCCTTCCAAAAAAACATCGACAGACCTTAACGCTCCCGCAACGCCTCACGCGCCCTGTTCAGTGGCTTGATCAGGTAATCGAGGATGGTCTTCTCGCCCGTACGGATATCCACCGTGGCGATCATCCCCGGTACGATCGCGAAGCGCTTGCCGGCCTTGTTCTGCAGGCTGTCCTGTTCGGTGCGGATGAACACTCGGTAGTAGTAGATCTCCGGTTTCACTTCATCCTGCAAGGTGTCGGGCGAAATCCCCACCACCTTGCCGTCCAGGCCGCCGTACACCGAGTAATCGTAGGCACTGATCTTGACCTTGGCGGCCTGCTCGGGGTGGATGAATGCGATGTCCCTGGGGGCGATGCGGGTTTCGATCAGCAGCCGCTCGTCCATCGGCACGATCTTCATCACTTGGCCGCCCGGCTGTACCACGCCCCCCAAGGTGTTGACCTCGATGTCCTTGACGATGCCCCGCACTGGGGAACGCAAGGTCAGGCGCGTCAGCGAGTCGCTGCGCCCACGGATCACCTCGGCCAGGCTGTCGGCCTCGGCGCTGGCCTTGGCCAGCTCCTCACGGGCGCGTACCAGGTAGTCGGAGCGTGCTTCGTTGGCCTTGAGTTCCAGTTCCGAGCGTTGACGGTTCAGGCGGATCACTTCGACCCGGCTCGAAGCGCCCATCTTCGCCAGGTTCTCGGTGATCTGCAGTTCGCTGCGTACCAGCCGCAAAGAGTCCTCGATGCCGGCCAGGGTCTGCTCCAGGCCCTGGCGGCGGGTTTGGTACAGCGCGGTCTCGGCGTCGATCAGGTCGGGGGACGCTCGCAGGCTGTCGGGAAAGGCTAGCGGCTTGCCGGTCACCTCGGCTCGCAAGCGGGCGACGCTGGCGGTGGCCGCGCGGTACTTGGCCTCGCTTTCGCCCACGCTGGAGGCGGTCTTGGTCGGGTCCAACTGGGCAAGCACCTGGCCGCGCTCGACCAGGTCGCCCTCGGCCACATTCATGGTGGTGACGATGCCCCCTTCGAAGGACTGGATCACCTGCTCCCGTGAGCTGGGAATCACCTTGCCAGTGCCGGTGGACACTTCCACCACCTCGAACCACGCCGCCCACCCCAGAAAGCCCGCCAGCATCAGCGCGCACAGGGTGATCAGGCGACCGGCGCGCAGCACGGCGCGGTCGTCCTCGCCATCCAGGTAGGACGAGGGAAGTTCATGGCTGCTCATGCCTGGCCTCCTTTGAGCTTGGCCAGGGCGGCGTCGCGTTTGTCGTCGATGACGATGCGACCGCCGTCGAGCACGATGATCCGATCGACCCGCTGCAGCACGTTCAGGCGGTGGGTGGCGATCACCAGGGTACGGCCCTGGCAGAAGCGGTCGAGGCTATCGAGCAGGTGGCGTTCGCTGATGTCGTCCAGCGAGGCGGTGGGTTCGTCGAGCAGCAGCACCTGTGGCTGGCGTACCAGCAGACGAGACAGCACCAGGGCCTGGCGCTGGCCACCGGACAGCCCTTGGCCGCCCTCAAGGATCAAATGGTCCATGCCCTTGGGCAGTCGGCGGACGAAGTCCAGCGCGCCGGTGGCGGACAGCGCGGCCACCAGTTCCTGGTCACTGGCTTGTCCCGCGCCCAGGGTGAGGTTTTCCCGCAGGGTGCCATGAAATAGCCGCGAGTACTGGGGCAGCAAGCCTACGTCGCGGCGCAGGTCGGCTGGGTCCAGGTGGGCCAGAGCAATACCGTCGAGGTTGAGCTCGCCTTGCATCAGGTCCATGGCGCCGCCCAAGGCCTGGAGCAAGGTGGATTTCCCTGAACCGTTGCGCCCCAGCAGGGCGATGCGTTCGCCGGGCTGGATGTCCAGCTGGCCGATGGTCAGCGCCGGTGCCGCCTCGGGGCTGTAGCGGAAGATCGCCTGGCGCACCCGGTATTCCCCACGCAGGGCCGGCAGGTGGACGCGCGCCTCGCCTTCGGCATGGTCCACCGGCGACTGCATGAGATTGTCCAGGCCCTTGAGGGCCACCTTGGCCTGCTGCCAGCGGGTCAATACATGGGTCAACTGGGCCAGTGGCGCCATCATGCGCGATGACAGCATCGAAGCCGCCACCAGGCTACCAGTGGTAAGGTCGCCCGCGATCACCATGGGGGCGCCGATGACGATGACCACGGCGAACACTGCACCCTGGACATTCTGGGTCCAGGTCACCAGGCCGTTGGTCAAGGTGCGCAGGCGCAGGTTGCTGTGGGCACAAGCGGTGTTGTACTGATTCCACTGGCGTTCGAAGCGCGCCTCTGCCTGCAGGGCCTTGATCTCGTCCAGGCCCTGGATGCTTTCCACCAGCATGGCGTTGCGCAGCGCCGACTCGCGCATCGAGGCATTGGCCAATGCGGCCAGGCGCCGCTGCGCCAGCAGGCCAGGCAGCAGCATGGCCAGCAGCGCGACGAGGGGAATCAGCACCAGGACCCCGCCGATCAGCCAGAACACCAACAGGAACAGCAGGAAGAAGGGCAGGTCGGCCAGCACCGAGGCGGTGCTGGAGGTGATCAGGTCGCGAATCTGCTCAAGCTCGCGCAACTGCGAGATGAACGAGCCGGTGGACTTGGGCCGCGCCGAGTTGCGCAGGCGCAGGGCATGGCCATAAACCAGGTCGCTGACCCGCAGGTCGGCGCGCTTGCCCAGCAGGTCGGTCACCTTGAGCCTGAGCAAGCGCATGCTCAGGTCGAACACCAGCGCCAGCACCACCCCCGCGAACAGCACGTACAGCGTCGGCAATGACTCGGCAGGGATCACCCGGTCGTACACCTGCATGGAAAACAATACGCCAGCCAAGGCCAGCACGTTGGCTACCAATGAGGCGACCATGACCTGGCCATAGGGGCGCAGGTCGCGCAGCACGATGCGGGCGAACCAGTGGCGGTCGTAAGGCGCGGTGTAGTCGTCGGTGCGAACGTCGCGCAGGGGGCGAGCGGGGCGGAGCAATGCGACACGGGATATCCGCCCGTCCAGCGTGCCCTGCGATACCCGCGAGGCCAGGCCCTGGTCGCCGGCGAAGACCACCGCCAGTTCGTCGTCCTGGGTCACCGACTCGACCACGGCCAGCTGGCCGTCGTCCAGCTCCAGCACCAAGGGCGTGCGCCATTGCCGTAGGCCTTTGCCATCGAAATGGGTGAAGCGCAGGGTAAGCCCCGCCTGGCGGGCCATGTGACGTAGGATTTCGTCCAGCGGCCGGGCATCTTCCACAGCGGCCAGGTGTATGCGCTGGGGTGAGACATCAAGACGGTAGTGGTGCGCCACCTGCAGCATGGCTTCGAGCCACGGCCCCAGGTCCGGATGCCCGGTCTGGACGGTGGCCTGCGCGGGCTGGGCAAGGTTGATGGTTTCATTCATGGCTCGATCTGCACCCCTTGCAGGTTGCGCCCTTCCAGCCCGAAGGCTGTGCGCAGGGCGCCACTGTTGTACAGGCAATCAACATCCAGGCGCAGCAGGTCGGCGCGTGTGCCAGCGAGGTCGAAGCGTGACTGGTAGATCTCCTGCTCGGCATTGAGCAGGTCGAGCAAGGGCCGTGTACCCAGGTCCAGGTACTGGCGACCGTACAGCTCGCGGGCTTCCTGAATGCTGGTCTGGCGTGCTTCGAGCGAGCTGAGTCGCCGCCCCAATCCAGAGGTCTGCGCCTTGGCTTCGGCCAGCCCGCGACGGGCCTGCAGGCGGGCAGCATCTTCCGCCGAATCGGCCGCAGTCAGGGCATGGCCGGCAGCTCGGGTGCGGGCGCTGATGGCCCCGCCCTGGTAGATCGGCACCTCAAGGTTCAGGTAGATCCCGGCCTGCGTGCGGTCGAGGCGGGAGTTGTCGCGGTCGTACTCGTTGTCCAGGTAATGGTTGACCTGCGGTTGCAGCGACAGGGTCGGATAGGCCTCGGCCTTGGCTTGCGCCAGCTCGGCCTGGGACTGCGCGCGCAGGGCTAGCGCCATGAGCACGGCGGGCAGGCGGTCGTCGCCCTGCTCTGGCCGTTTGCAGGCCTGGTTCAGTTCGGCCGGAGGCGCTTCGGCAAGCGCCGGCGGGGACATGCGCCCGAGCAGCGCGGCAAGTGTCGAGCGCCAGCGTTGGTATTGCGACTGGTACTCCTCCAAGGTCGCGCGTGCTCCTTCTTCCCGGGACTCGGCCTGGACCACGTCGGACCGGGTGCTCGCGCCCATGTCGCTGCGTTGGCGTGCCAGGCCGACAATGGCGCCGATGCCACGGATCTGATCGCGGGCAATGGCCATCAACTGCTCGTAGCGACGGGTTTCGATCCAGGCGTAGGCGGTGTCGCGGGCCAGTTCGTCCACCACCAGCAAGATATTGGCTTGTGCCCGTGCTGCCGCGGCTTTTGCCGCGTTCACTGCACTGTCGACCTTGCCGAAGTCGTAGAGCATCTGTTTCAGCGACAGGTTCAGCGCCTGGCTGCCCCGGTCGTTGCCATACCCGGTGTCATACCCTGCGCGTATACCCCCGGTGACCTGCGGGTAGTAACCGGCGCGGGCCACGTTGATGCCTTCGCCTTGCTTGTACAGGTTACCGACGGCCTCGGCGATGCTCGGGTGCCACTGCGCCGCGAGCAGCACGGCTTCGGCCATGCCCAGGCGGTCGCCGTCGGCTTCGGCCTGCCCGGAAGGCGGGCGAGCAGGTATGGCTTCGGGGGCGTCGCGCAGACGCGACGGCCCGATGCTGCGCAGCTGCGGGTCGATATCGTCGGCCGACCAGGCTGCTGGAGTGATACACAGGGCCAGGAGCCCAAAGGCGCCTGTTAACAGCGGTGACAGCGTACTGCTTCGCTTCACATCATTCCCTTACTGCTGGTCATCCTTGGCGCCGGGCGGTAACCCGGCGGTTTGCTGCAGGCTCAGACGACGTGGATGCCGCTTTGCACCCACAGGTGGTGGCTGGGATCCTCCTGGGCCGTATATTGGTTATAGTCGATGCCATCGGCGGTCTGGGTACCAGCAAGCGTCCAGGTGTCCGTCAGGTGCACCGTGTCCTTGTCATCACCCTTGATCACCAAGGTGTCTTTGCCGGTCTCCGTGACGGCCACGACGTCCGCCAGGTTGAGGGTGAGGGTGACGGCGCTGGTGTCATTGAGGTCGATGACCTCGATGTCGTGTACGCGCTCGGCCAGGTTGCCCAGGTCGATGCTGGCATCGCCCCCGGCCCACAGCAGGGTGTCGGTGCCGGCCCCACCCTCTACGCTGGTGAAGTCCTGGTCGACGATCACCAGGGTGTCGTCGCCGGCTCCCCCCTGCAGGCTGATGGCCCCGCCCTGACTGCCATCGAGGTGGTCGTTGCCGTCGGTACCGGCGATCACGTCGCTGGATGCGGCTGCAACGCTGGCCAGCGCAACGCCATCGTCGCTGGTGTCGGCCAGCAGCGCGCTCGTGGCACTGAAACTGGCGGCGCTGTCCAGGTTGATGGTCAAGGTGGCGGTATCGGTGGTGCCGTTGGGGTGGGTCAATTCATAGGTGAAGGTGTCGTGCTGGCCAATGATGGCCGAGGTCAAGCCCGCCTTGAGGGTGTAGGTGTAACTGCCGTCGGCCTGCACCAGCAAGGTGCCATAGGTGCCTGTCACGCTGACGCCGTTGTAGCCCGGGATCGCATAGGTGTTGGCGGCCACCAGGACGCTGAGCACGGTCAGGGACGAGCCGAGGTTATCGGCTCCACCCCCTGCGGTGTCGGTAAGCAGGTTACCGGTGACCGGGGTATAGCCGCTGACCACGAACTCGGTGAGATGGGTCGTCGTAGTGTTGAGCGTGGTGGTGAGGGAGCTGGCCAGGCCGATGCCGCTGGCGGTCACGCGTATCTGGTAAGAGCCTGCGGTCTGGTCCTGGAAGGTGTAGGCGGAGCCGCCCCCCAGCAGGCTGACCAGCGAACTGCCGTTCACCGACTGAACCACTGCGTAAAGGCCCGTTGCTGGGTTGAGCTTGAGTAGGTCGATGGTCGTGCCGTTGAGCAGCCCCAGCAGGTTGGTCGAGTTGAGCACGACCTGAAGGTCGGCCGTGGTATCGGTGGCTACGGTGGTGCTGTAGGTTGCCTGCCGTGTGCCGATCACCGGCAGGCTCAGCGGTGTGAAGGTGGTGGAACTGGTGGATTCGCGATTCACCAGACTGATGCCGGTGCTGTCGATGTCATTGACCGCATCCACAACCGTGGCGGGAGCGCCGTAGTTGGTGTTGCTCCAAATCTCGGTGGCCTGCGGGCTGTCGATGCGCACGTAGAGCGTGGCGCCATCCACCAGGCCATTGGCGTGAACCAGCTGGTAGCTGAAGATATCGACCTTGCCGACGCTGGATGGGCTGCCGTTTGGGGTGTAGGTGTAGCTGCCATCGGCACGGATCACCAGGGTGCCGTACAGGCCCTGCACCTCGGTGGCGCTGCCAGCCGCGACATAGCTGCCGTTCTTCAGCACTTGCAGGACTGCACCGCTGTCCGGCCCGAGCAGGTCGGTGGCGCCATCGGTGCCCGGGTCACTGATGACGTTGCCGGAGGTAGGCGTTCCGGTTCCGGTGAACTGGGTCTGGCTGGTGGTTTCGATGTCCAGTTGTGTGGTAACCGTGGTCAGCAGGCCGATGCCGCCACTGCTCACCGTCAGCCGGTATTCACCGGCCAGCAAGTCGCCGATGTCGACCCGAATACCCTGACCCAGCGGCAGCAGGATCAGGTCGAGCAAACCTTGGGTGTTGCCGGTGGCTAGCGTCACCCAGGCGCCACTGGCGTTTTTCACTTGCAAGGTGAAGGTGGCGTTGTCCAGCAAGGCGAGGGCGCTACTGGTGTTGAGGGTCAGGGTAGGATCCACCGTGGTGCCGGCAGCGACCGTCCAGGTATAGGTCTTGGAGAAGCCCGCCAGCAGGGTCGAGAAACTGTCCTGATAGGTTTGCGTGGACACCACCGGTGCCAGGTTGACGGTGGCGGTCGCCAGGTTGTCACTGGCCACCACCGGGGCGTTGGCGTCCACGTCCGGTGCCGTGATGTTGGTATTGCCCGAGACGTTGTTGCGCGGGTCGGTTAGCGTCACCGACAGCACCTGGCCGTTGTCCTGTGCAGGGCTCAGGGTGACGGTGAAGCTGCCATTGGGCTGCACGGTGGCGGTCTGCAGCACGGTGCCGCTGGCGTTGCGCACCGTGACCGTGGCGCCGGGTTCGCCATTACCGGTCAGCACGCTGCCGTGGGCGCTGATGACCAGGTTGCTGGCCGCCGCTGGCGGTGTGAGGTCCGGTGCGGTCAGCGCGGTACCCTGGGAGGTGTTGCCCGCCGCGTCAGTGAGGGTGACGGTCAACGCCTGGTTGTCCACCTGTGCTGCGGCCAGGCTGACCACGAACAGGCCGTTGGTGCCGACGGTCGCGGTGCCGAGAATCGTCCCGGCGCTGTTGCGCACGGTAACTGTGGTACCGGCCTGTCCAGTGCCTGAAACCACCGTACCGTTGCTGTTGATGCTGGCGACCGGGGCAGTGGGCGGCGTGGTGTCGGGCGCGTTGATGCTGGCGCTGCTGGAGGTGTTGCCTGCCGCGTCGGCCTGGCGCACGGTCAGTTGCTGTCCGTCGTTCTGCGCCGTGGTGAGGGTGATACTGAACTGGCCGTTGCTGCCGACCGTGGCATTGCCCAGTGCGACACCGCCGGGGCCTTGCACGGTGACAGTCGCCCCGGGTTCGCCGGTACCGGTAAGCACGGTGCCGCCGGCATTGATCGCCAGGTTGCTCACAGGCGCTGGTGCCTGTGAATCAGGTGCTGTGAAGCTGGTGCTGCCGGATGGATTCAGCGCCGCGTCGGTTTGAGTCACCCCCAGCACCTGGCCGTTGAGCTGTGGGCTCGACAAGGTGATGGAGAAGGCCCCTCCGGCATTCACCTGGCCGGTACCGATGATGGCCCCTCCTGCATCGCGGACCGTCACGGTTGCGCCTGCTTCACCCGTACCGCTGAGCACCAGGCCATTGGTTGAAAGTGCGGTGACGATGGGGTTGGCCGGGGCCGTGCTGTCCTCCGCTTGCACGATGGCGGGTATCGAGCTTCCCCCCAATGCGGACACAGCGGTGACCGACAGCGTTTCGCCATTGAGCTGGGCGCTGTCCAACGTCAGGGTGAAGGTGCCACCAGCGCCTGTCAGGCCAGTGCCTATGAGTGTCCCTGACGCGTCACGCACCTCGATGGTGGTGCCGATCTCGGCGTTGCCGCTCAAGATCAGGCCATCTGCGGCCAGATCCACGTTGGTGGGGGCGGCAGGTGCCGGCACCAGCGGCGTATCGTAGCTGGCTTCGCCCGATGTGTTCTGGGCTGCGTCACGCTGGGTGATTCGCAGTTCCTCGTCCGGGCCTGGCGCCGGTTGCAAGGTGACTTGGAAAGTACCGTTGGCGGCCACCACTGCGCTGCCGAGAGGGTTGCCGTTCAGCGTGACGGTCACGGTTGCGCCGGGCTCACCGCGTCCGCTGAGCACATCGTAACCGGGGCTGATGCTCAAGTTGGTGACAAGGTCTGGCGCCGTGGTGTCGGCAGCTTGGTAGGAGGCAGTCGGCGAGGTGTTGCCGGCGTCATCGGTGGCCACCACCGACAGCAGTTGGCCGTTGGTCTGAGCGGGTGAAAGCGTGACGGTGAACACGCCATTGACGGGAACTTCGATTTCACCCAGCACCGTGTTGTCCGGCCCGCGCACAGTGATGGTGCTGCCCGGTTCGGCGCTGCCGCTGAGCTGCAAGCCATTGGCGGTCAGGCTCAGGCCGGTCGGTTGTGCGGGCGGTGTCAGGTCCGGTGCGGTGACCTGGAATGGCGACGACGGGTTGCCGGTGGCGTCCTGGGCGATGATGGTCAGCACCTGGCCGTCGATCTGAGGGGTGCTCAGATCCAGCACGAAGGTGCCGTCGGCATCGATCACTCCTTGGCCGACGACATCGCCCTGGTCGTTGACCACGGTGATGTTGGCGCCGGCTTCACCTGTGCCGGTCAGCTGGGTGCCGCTGCCGTTGAGTGTCGCCAGGACACTGGCGGGCGGGGTGACATCGGCCACGGTGAGGGTGCCGATCGGCGAAACGTTGCCGCTGGTATCTTCCAGGGTGACCTGCAATTGCTGGCCATTGAGCTGTGCGGGCGTCAGGTCGACCACGAAGGTGCCGTCGGCGTCCACCGTGGCCTCGCCGATCAGGGTGTTGCCTTGATACACCCGCACTGTGGTGCCAGCTTCGCCATTGCCGCTGAGCTGGTCACCCGCAGCGTTCAGGCGTAGTGCGTCAGGCGTCGCGGGTGGTGTCAGGTCGGGGGCGGTGACGACCACTGGGACGCTGATGTTGCCGGGCGGGTCGGCCTGCTGCACCGACAGCGCCTGTTGGTTGATCTGCGCCGGTGTCAGTGCGACCTGGAAGCTGCCATCGGCAAGTACGACGGTGGTGCCGAGCACCTCCCCGGCGGCATTGGTCACGGTGACAGTTGCACCTGCTTCGCCACGGCCGCTGACCAGGCTGCCATCGGCATTGATGACCACCTGGGTAAGGGCGTCAGGTGGAGTGAAGTCCGGCGTTTGCAGCGAGGTTGCAGGCGAGGCGTTACCGGCGGCGTCGCTCTGGCTGACGCTGAGCAGCTCGGCATTGCCCAGCGGCGGGTTGAGGGTGATGGTGAAGGCGCCGCTGGCATCGACCACGGCGCTGCCGATCTCGTTGCCGTTGGCATCTTTCACCGACACCCGTGCACCCGCTTCACCACGGCCGGTGAGGGTGGCGCCGTCGCTGGCGATGGCGAGTTCGCTTGGCGCCGCGGGGGGCGTTGTGTCCGCCGCGGTAAGGGACGTGGCATCGGATTGGTTGCCGGCGGCATCGGTGAGTATCACCTGCACGGTCTGGCCATTGGCCTGGGCGGGTGTCAGGTTGACCTGGAAGGTGCCGTCGCCACGAACCACCGCAGTGCCCAGCACACTGCCGTCGGCAGCCAGCACCTTGACGCTGGTGCCGGCCTCGCCAGTACCGTTGAGCAGGGTGCCGCCGCCGGCGAAGGCCAGTTGTTGCGGCGCGGCGGGGGCGACCAGGTCGGGGGCGGTGAGGCTGACGCTGTTGGACTCGTTGCCCGCCGCATCGGTCTGGCTGGCACTGAGGTGCTGGCCGTTGAGCTGCGCAGGGCTGAGGTTAATGCTGAACTGGCCCGAGGCATCGACCACACCCTGGCCGAGCTCGACCCCACCGTCGCCCAGTACTTTGACGGTGGCGCCAGGCTCGCCACGCCCGCTCAGCACCAGCCCGTTGCTGGAAATGGCCAGGTTGGTCAGCGGTTGCGGCGCGGTGGTGTCGGGTGCCACCAGGGTGGCAGGCAAGGATGTGTTGCCATCGCTACCCACGGCAACCACTTGCAGCACTTCGCCGTTGGCCTGAGCACTGCTGAGGCCGACGGTGAAAGTGCCGTCGACAGCCACCAGGCCGGAGCCCAGCAGCACGCCATGGGGACCATAGACGTTCACGGCGCTACCGGGCGTGCCGGTGCCGGTTACCGTCAGGCCATTGGCCGATAGCACCAGGTCATCGGGAATGTCCGGGGCAAGATTGCCCGGAGCGGTGACGGTCTGTGCGGGCGAGGCGTTCTGTGCGGCATCGGTCTGCACCACGCCAAGGTCCTGGCCAGCGACAGCGGCGGGCGACAGCGTCACGCTGAACCGACCATCGACACCCACAGTGGTCGTACCCAGAATCGACCCATCTGGTGCGCGAACGGTCACCGAGGCATTGGCCTCGCCGATCCCCGTCAGGGTGCTGCCATCGGCAGACACCGCCAGTTGCGACACTGGCGCTGGCGGGGTGGTGTCCGCGGCGGTATAGGGAGTGGTGGGCGACACATTGCCTGCGGCATCGGTTGCACTCACCTGCAATGTCTGGCCATTGGTCTGTGGGCTGTCGAGGGTGACCTGGAAGGTTCCGTTGCTGTTGGCGATGGCCGTGCCTAGGACATTGCCTGAGGCATCGCGTACCGTGACCGTACTGCCTGCCTCGGCAATGCCGCTCAACTGCAGCCCGCTGGCGGCCAGCGACAGACCGCTGGGGGCGGCGGGTGAGGTGTGGTCGGGCGCGATCACCGTAACGACGGCGGAGGTGTTGTTGCCTGCGTCGGTCTGGGTCACGCTCAGATGCTGGGCATTGAGCTGCGCGCTATCGAGCGTCAGGGTAAAGCTGCCATTTGCGGCCACCAGGCCGGTACCGATGACGGTGCCATCCGGACCGCGAACGGTGACCGTGGCGCCCGCTTCCCCAAGACCGGTCAGGGTCAGTCCGTTGTTGTTCAAGATTACATTGGTCAGTGCGGCAGGCGGCGTGAGGTCCGGGGTGTTGACGCTCACTGCCGGGGAGGTATTGCCGGCGCTGTCTGCCTGGGTCACGCCAAGGGTGCTGCCATCGGCCTGAGGTGTGCTGAAGGCCACCGTGAAGCGTCCATCGGCGCCTACGGTAGCGGTGCCTAGCACGGTACCCGCGGCATTGCGCACCTGGACAATGGCTCCGATCTCGCCACTGCCCGTCAGGTGCCGACCGTCGGCACTGAGTGCGACGTCGGCGACGGCATTCGGTGGCGTGCGGTCCGGCGTTGCCAGGCTGGCGGGGGCGGACACGTTGCCGGCGGCATCGGTAAGGGTGACCTGCAGGGCACTGCCGGTGGTCTGCGCACTGGGCAGGGTGACCTGGAACACGCCGCTCTGGTTGACCGTGCCGGTGGCGAGGACAGTGCCATTGGCGTCGCGCACGGTGACAGTCGCGCCGGCTTCGCCCTGGCCGCTGACCACGGTGGCGGCGCTGTTGAGGCTGAGTTGGTTGGCGGCCAGTGGTGCTTGCAGGTCGGGCGCCTGGAGCGTCGCGGGCAGTGAAGTGTTGCCGCCGGTATCCGTCTGGGTGATGGTCAGCTGTTGGGCATTGGTCTGCGCAGGCACCAAGGTGACGCTGAACAGACCGTTGCTCGCAACGACTGCGCTGCCTACTTGCGTGCCTTGAGCATCGAACACTTTGACGGTGGCACCGACCTCGCCACGACCCGTGAGAACGGTCCCGGCCGGGTTCAGGTCGACCTGGGTCGGCGCATCCGGTGCGGTGCTGTCGGCCGCCACGATCACGGCGGGTACCGACGCCGTGCCGCCCACCGTCGCCTGGGCGTAGGCCTGCAGGGTTTGTCCGTTGAGTTGGGCGGCGTTGAGGAACACATGGAAGGTGCCATCGCTGCCGACGGTGGCGGTGCCCAGTACATTGCCGTTGGAGGTCACCGTGATCAGGGTGCCGACGGTGCCTTGGCCGGTGAGGACGAAGCCATCGGCGCTGAGCGCCAGGTTGGTGGGGCTGGCGACTTCACTGCCGTCGGGTCCGTTCAAGAGGCTGCTCGCTTCCTGTCCGGCGCCGTCGCGCACCACCAGGTCGACCACTTCACCGTTGGTGAGCGGGCGATCGAGCACGACCTGGAAGGTACCGTCAGGGCCCACGGTCGCGCTGCCCAAGGGCGTACTGCCGTCCCGGACAATGACAACGGTGCCTGGCTCGGCATTGCCGGCAACGAGGGTGCCATCCGGGCTCAGGGAGACGTTGGTCGCTGCGCTGGGGGGCGTGGTGTCCGGGGCGGTCACCGCTGCCGGGGCGGCGCTGTTGCCTGCGGCATCGGCCACGATGACGGTGAGGGTTTCGCCGTTCTGCTGTGCAGTCGACAGGGGCACGCTGAAGCTGCCGTCGGACTGGACTGTCCCGCTGGCAAGGAGGTTGCCGTTGGGGTCCAGTACCGTGATCGAGGTCGCACCTGGGGCGTTACCCGTGAGCGCCGTGCCGTTCAGGACAACTGCGAGGTCGCTGGGGGCGGCCGGTGGCGTGAGGTCGGGGGCGGTGACCGGTGTGGCCATGGAGGTGTTACCACTGCCGTCGGTCAAGGTCACGTTGAGTGACTGCCCGTCGAGCTGTGCCGGTGAAAGCGCAACCGTGAAGGCGCCGCCTGGCGGAACCACCACGCTGCCCAGCAACACGTTTTGAGCGTTGCGCACCTCCACCGTCGCACCTACCTCGCCAGTGCCCTGCAGGTATGTGCCGCCCGGGCCGACCAGCAGCCCTGTCGGTGACGTTGGCGCACTGCTGTCGTCGGCGGTGTAGCTGGCTGACGGAGAGCTGTGGTTCGCGGTGTCGATCAGCACCACCGACACCGTTTCACCATTGGTTTGTGGCGGGCTGAGGGTGACGGTGAAGCTGCCGTTGGCATTGACCTGGTCGCTACCCAGTATTTGGCCGTTGGCATTGCGCACCACCACCGTGGTGCCAGGCTCGCCTTGCCCGGTGAGCAAGGTACCACTGGCATCCAGTGCCAGGTTTTGGGCAGGCGTGGGCGCTTCAAGGTCGTTGGCTACGAACGGGGTGTCTGTCGAGCCGTTGCCGGCGGCATCGGCCTGACTCACTGACAACGTCTGGCCATTGAGCTGCGGCGGGTCGAGGATGACTTGGAAGCTGCCGTCGGCCTGTACCACTGCCGTGCCCAAGACCCCGCCAGACCCATCTTTGACCGTGACCTGCGCGCCAGGCTCGCCCGTGCCGGACAGGGTGCTGCCATCGCCGGACAAAGACAGGTCTGCCGGTGGGGTGGGGTCCTGGTTGTCAGGGGCGGTGAGGTCGGTCGAGGTCGACACATTGCCGGTAGGGTCACGCTGCTCGACGGAGAGCGCCTGGCCGTTGGTCTGCGGTGTGTTGAGGGTGACCGTGAAGCTGCCATTGCTGGCGACCTGGCCGGTGCCGAGCACGCTGCCATCGGGGGCGCGAACGGTCACGGTGGCCCCAGGTTCCCCGCTGCCTGTGACGGTTGTACCGGTGCTGTCGATGCTGGGGGTGGTGATCGGCAATGGAGGTGAGGTGTCCGGTGCGGTGAAGTTGACGGCACCGGCACTGTTGCCGAGGCTGTCGGTGGCGTCCACGGTCAGGCTTTCACCGTTGCGCTGCGGTGTCGAGAGGGTGACCTCGAAGCGCCCGTCGGTGCCGACCGTGGTAGTGCCTAGCACGGTGCCATTGGCCGCGCGCACGGTGATGATCGAGCCGGGTTGCCCTTGCCCGGTGAGGTGGGTGCCGGCGACATCGAGTGCCAGCCCGGAGGGTTGTGCCGGGCCGTCCAGGTCCGGAGCGGTGAGCGGGGTGGTCGTCGTGTTGCCTGTGGCATCGCGCAGCGTCACGTCCAGTATCTGGCCGTCGGTCTGCGCAGGGGTCAAAGTCACCGTGAACTGGCCATTAGGCCCAACCACGGCAGAACCGAGCAGCACGCCCTGGGCATTGCGAACCTGTACCGTGGTGCCGATTTCGCCGCGCCCGGTGAGGGTAACCCCATCGGCGCTCAGTGCCAGGTTGGTGGCAGGACTGGGTGGGGTGGTGTCCGGTGCGGTGATCGGGCTGGGCGACGATGTGTTGCCGGCGTTGTCGATGAGCACGACGTTCAGTGCTTCACCGTTGGCCTGGGCTGGAGAGAGAGGAATGGTGAAATTGCCGTCATTGCCCACCACACCACTGCCGATCAAGGTGCCGTCGGCATTGCGCACCTCGACCCTGGTTCCCGCTTCACCGCGACCGCTCAGTTGTTGGCCACCCGCTGCGATCACCAGGTTGACCGGGGCGTCGGGCGGGGTGGTGTCCGGGGGCGTGCCGACGTCGTCCGGCGCGGTGATGCTTGCCGCGGGCGAGGTATTGCCAGCAGCGTCCTGGGCGGTGACAGTCAGGGCCTGGCCGTCGGTTTGAGGGGGTTGCAGGGTGATGCTGAACTGACCGTCGGCACCTGCCACGACGCTGCCCAGCAGCGTGCCGCCAGGGCCGCGTACCTGAACCGTGGCGCCCGGCTCGGCACGGCCGCTGAGGGTGGTGCCTTGTTCGTCGATCGCCAGGTTGGTCGGCGCCAGCGGAGCGGTCGCGTCCGGCGCGACGACGGTGCCTGCCGGGGAGGCGTTGCCTGCGGCGTCGGTCAGGATGACTTGAAGGTTTTCGCTGTTGATCTGCGGCGGGTCGAGGCTGATTTCGAAGCGTCCATCGGCCCCCACTGTGCCGCTGCCGATCAGATTACCGGCCGCATCGCGGACGTTGACCGTTGTGCCGGCTTCGCCCCGGCCGGTCAGGCGCAGGCCATCCGGGGAAACCAGCAGGTCGATGGGGGTAGCCGGAGGCGTTGTGTCGGACGGTGCCGATCCGCCGCCACCGCCGCCACTGCTCCCGTTGTCGACTGCCGCGGCTGCGCCTCCGACGCCCAGCAGACTCAGGCCCGCGATCGCCCAGGTTGGCGTCGCACTGCCGGCGACGCCGATACCCGCCACCACCTGGTCGAGCGAACTCACCTCTTCGAACGTGAAGCCTGTGAACGCTTCGGCATCGTAGTTGGCGTACCACAGGGTGCCATCTTCGCCGACGAAGACCATGTCGCTGGCAACGCCCGCCTGGTCGACGGCGAAGAAATTACCGATCGTTATTTTTTCGCCGGACTTGAGCGTAACGATCAGGTCCTGCCCGCGCTGGGTGACGGTGGCCACCTGGTTGGGCGAAATCGGCATTTGCACGACCGCGGGGCTTTTCAGGCTGATATTGCCCCAGGCATTCTGGGTAGCGACTGAAGTTTGCTTATCGGCAACGACAATACTGTCCATGAGTGCTCCCTGCAGTTGTACGGCGACATGGTCGACGTCCATTGGCCCAGGGCCGAGCGGGCGCGGCATGCCTTCAACAGTACTGGCCACTCAAAGGCCGAGGTACCGATTCCTTATGCAGTTAAGCAGCCAACTGGCAATCGGCTAGATAGCTTTACCGACTAATGCTTTGGTGCACGGGCCTCAGCGAAGCCCTAGCCGGCGCGCCAGTCGGTTGAGGTTGGCGCGGTCCAGGCCCAGTTCACGGGAAGCGGCAGCCCAGTTGTGGTCATGACGTTGGAGGCAGGCTTCAATCACCTGGCGTTGATAGGCGTCCACCGCGTCACGCAGGCCGCCTTCAGGTAAGGGCGCTTCCTGCTGTGGCAGGGCGGATTGAGCCTCATTGGAAGACGCGACCGCGCGCAGGTCCAGGTCGCGGGCTTCCAGGGTCAGAATCCGTGGTCTGTCGGCGTGTTGGCCCAGTGCCTTGAGCGCCGAGCGGCCGATCAGGTGTTCCAGTTCGCGGACATTGCCAGGCCAGTCGTAACCCAG
Organism: Pseudomonas sp. Rh2; assembly: GCF_040762985.1. Lineage (NCBI taxonomy): Bacteria > Pseudomonadati > Pseudomonadota > Gammaproteobacteria > Pseudomonadales > Pseudomonadaceae > Pseudomonas > Pseudomonas sp. Rh2. Next base: position 4,918,176 of record NZ_CP142890.1, on the reverse strand, counting down.
CAGTGCGGCCTGCGCGTCGCTGGACAGGCGCAAACTATTGAGGCCAAGGCGTGAGCGGTTCTGTTCGAGGAAGTAGCCGGCCAGCAACAGCACGTCGCGGCCTCGCTGGCGCAGCGGTGGCACCTGCAGGGGGTAGACGCTCAAGCGGTGATAGAAGTCGGCGCGGAAGTTGCCGTTGCGCACTTCCGCGGCCAGGTCGCGGTTGGTCGCGGCGATCAGGCGCACATCGACCTGATGTTCACGGTCCGACCCCAAGCGTTGCAACTGACCGCTTTGCAGCACCCGAAGTAGCTTGGCCTGCACGGTCAATGGCAGCTCGCCGACTTCATCGAGGAACAGCGTGCCGCCGTTGGCCAGTTCGAACTTGCCGCGTCGTTCGCCATGGGCACCAGTAAAGGCGCCGCGCACATGGCCAAACAGCTCGCTTTCCACCAGGGTGTCTGGCAGGGCTGCGCAGTTGAGGCTGATCATTGGCTGGTCGGCGCGTTTGCTGGCCTGGTGCAGGGCCTGGGCCACCAACTCCTTGCCCACCCCGGTCTCACCGGTGATCAGCACGGTCAGGTCGCTGCCGCCGACCAGGCGGATCTCCTCCACCAAGCGTTTGTGTGCCTTGCTCTGGCCTATCAGTTCCTGATGCTGGCCGCTGGCCTGACGGTAGATTTCGGCACGGTGGTGTTCGTCCTCGGCGCGCAGAGCCAGGTGTTCGATGCGCTCGGCCACGGTCACGGTAGCCGCTGCCAGGCTGGCGAAGGCCTGCAGGGCTTCCAGTTCAAGACTTTGGAACTGGCCGGGGGTCAGCGCGTCGAGGGTGACCAGGCCCCAGGGACGTTCATCGACCATCAGCGGGCAGCCCATGCAGTCATGGACTTCAAGGTTGGCGTCCGGGGCATGCACCAGGCCGTCATAAGGGTCGGGCAACGCGGAGTCGCTGGCGAAGCGCGTAGGCTCGGGGCGGCTCAACAGGATCTGGAAGCGTGGATGCTCACTGACCTTGAAACGCCGGCCGAGGGTATCTGGCGACAGTCCGTCCACTGCCAGTGGCACCAGCCATTCTCCATCCAGGCGGAGCAGGGCGGCGGCGTCACACGGCAGCAGGCCGCGCATGGCCTGTAACAGGCGGCGGTAACGCTCCTGGTCGGGCAGGTCGCGGGACAGGTCGCTGACCAGCGGGAGGAGGGCGGTGAGCAGAGGCTTTGCAGTCATATTGACTCCTATTGGTCGTAATGACTATACGCTGGGGTGGGTCGTTTTGACATGATCGGTGTCAAGGCATTGATTTCATGGGCCTTTCGAGTTGGCACGAATGCTGAAATAGCCAGTGCAACCATTCGAAGCCACAGGCTTAGGAGTCGTCGCAATGCTCAATGCCGAACAACGTGCAATTATCAAGGCCACTGTCCCGCTGCTCGAAAGCGGTGGTGAAGCGCTGACCACTCATTTCTACAAGATGATGCTCAGCGAATACCCCGAAGTGCGTCCCCTGTTCAACCAGGCTCACCAGGCCAGCGGTGACCAGCCTCGCGCGCTGGCCAACGGTGTGCTGATGTATGCCCGCCATATCGACCAGCTTGAACAGCTGGGCGGCCTGGTTGGCCAGATCATCAACAAGCACGTCGCCCTGCAGATTCTCCCGGAGCATTACCCGATCGTCGGCAGCTGCCTGCTGCGGGCCATCGAGGAAGTGTTGGGCAAGGAAATCGCCACCCCCGAAGTGATCGCGGCCTGGGGCGCTGCCTACGGCCAGCTGGCCGATATCCTGATCGGCGCGGAAGAGCACTTGTACAAACAGAAGGAAGAGGCCGCCGGTGGATGGCGTGGCGCCCGTGAGTTCCGCCTGGTCCGCCGCGCGCAAGAGAGCAGCGAAATCGTTTCGTTCTACTTTGCTCCGCTGGATGGCAAGCCGGTGCTCAAGGCCGAGCCGGGCCAATACATTGGCCTGCAGCTGTTCATCGACGGGGTCGAGCAGCGCCGCAACTATTCGCTGTCGGCGCTGTGCGACGGCAAGGAGTACCGGATCAGCGTCAAGCGCGAGGCCGGTGGCAAGGTATCCAACTACCTTCACGACCAGCTTGTCGTCGGCGATACCCTGCAGCTGTTCCCACCATCGGGCGACTTCACGCTGACCGCCAGCGACAAGCCCTTGGTATTGATCAGTGGAGGTGTGGGTATCACCCCGACCCTGGCGATGCTGGAGGCGGCGCTTGAGACCAAGCGTCCAGTGCATTTCATTCACTGTGCGCGCAATGGCGCTGTGCATGCCTTCCGCGACTGGATCAGCGCGTTGGCCGAACGTCACCCTCAGTTGCAGCACTTCTATTGCTATGCCGAAGCGGATGGCAGCAACGACGCCCATGCGGTTGGCCTGCTGAGCGAGGATCTGCTGGCCGAATGGATGCCGGTCGAGCGTGACGTGGATGCCTACTTCCTCGGGCCCAAGGGCTTCATGGCGGCGGTCAAAGGCTACCTGAAGGGGCTGGGCGTTCCGGAGCAGCAGAGCCGCTACGAGTTCTTCGGGCCGGCGGCCGCGCTGCAGTGATGTGCTGACCCTGCAGGCCTGATCACAGAGGTACCACGGTGACCCGGTGGGAGCGGCCTCGCGACGCAGAGTCGCTCCCTCAGGTGGTTGCCTATATAGAAGGAATGATGAATCAGCATTGACCATCTTTCACCTTTAATCCTCCTTTAATCACTGTATCCTTCACTCCCGGGTGTCGAGGGGCTTGTCCCTGCGCGGCACCTGGGTAGCTTTTTTGCTGGCCGACGTTGAACCGACGCCGCAGCAACAGGTCTCAGCCATCTCTGGATAGTGCAGCGCTGCCATGCCTCGTCCTCGACATGCTCAAAGGTCAAACCGGCGTGTAGACTTGCGCAAGGCAGGCGAATCACACGCTGCCACTCTCCATCGAAGGAATCGGCAATGAACGAACAAACATCGCGCCTTAATCGGGAACGGCGCTTTCTGGTGCTGCTGGGGGTGATCTGCCTCTCCCTGATTGGCGGCGCGCTCTACATGCAAGTGGTGCTCGGTGAGGCGCCTTGCCCGTTGTGCATCCTGCAGCGCTACGCATTGCTGTTGATTGCCGTGTTCGCGTTCATCGCCGCAGCCATGCCGGGACGTCGCAGCCTGACCTTCTTCGAGGCATTGGTGGTGCTCAGCGCGATTGGCGGAATCGTTGCGGCGGGCAACCATGTGTATATACTCGCCAACCCGATGGTCAGTTGCGGCATCGATACCCTGCAGCCGATCGTCGATGACCTGCCGTTGGCCAAGCTGTGGCCGCTGGCGTTTCAGGTCGACGGCTTCTGTAGCACGCCGTACCCGCCGATCCTCGGTTTGTCGCTGGCGCAATGGGCGCTGGTTGCATTCGTCCTTACCACCGTTCTGGTACCGCTGGGGATCTACCGCAACCGACGTGGGGCTTAGACAAAAGTCCCGATTTCCACGTGGTCTTTTACGCCGCGTGAGAAGAGCGAAAAGTCACCTCCCGCTTGATCCAGGTCAATCTCAAAGCCTTGCAGAATGCGGCTTCCAGGGCTATCAAGCGGGGTGCGACAAACTGTCGCGAAGTTGATTTTTTCAGGGTCATTGTTGCGGATTCTGTAAAAGACTGTTGCTCAATAAGTCATAGTCAAGGGTAAGCGACCTATCTACAATCGCCCCCAATTTCCGTTCGGCACTGCTTGCGAGTCGCAGGATTGAAGGAAGCCGCAGCGCTCCTTTTTGCTGACTTCGTCAAGTTTCGCCCAACGGCGATACCGGGCGGACCCCCCTCCGCGTTTTCCCGCACCAAACGGACTTGGTCTGAAGTACAGGCCTGTTGCCTACGAAACCATAAGCACCGCTAACCCGCTTGACGCCAAGGTTCCTGCAGTCGGACCCCGGGCAGGAGCGAGTACGGGCGCGAAATGCCGCACTTGGCAGGACGAAGTGTTGGCTACCAAAACACAAATTGCATTGAAGCAAGCTGATCTAGAGGTCGTGAGATGAGTAAAAAGCGTTACCCCAGACTGTTTGGCATATTGCCCTTTTTAGGCATGCTTTTACTCAGTGGGTGCAACTGGACCCTGCTCGACCCGAAAGGTCAGGTCGGCATTGAGCAAAAGAACCTCATCCTTATCGCTACCGGCCTGATGCTGCTGGTGGTGATTCCGGTCATCATCATGACCGTGGTTTTCGCCTGGAAGTACCGCGCTTCCAACAAGGCCGCCACCTACACCCCTGACTGGTCGCACTCGACCAAGATCGAGGCCGCGGTGTGGATCATCCCGATCCTGATCATCATCGCCCTGGGCTGGTTCACCTACCACTCCACCCACAAGCTGGACCCGTACCGTCCACTGGATTCCGATGTGAAGCCGGTGCAGATCGACGTGGTCGCGCTGGACTGGAAATGGCTGTTCATCTACCCGGAGCAAGGTATCGCCACGGTCAACAAGATCGTCTTCCCGGCTAACACCCCGGTCAACTTCCGCGTCACCTCCGACGCCGTGATGAACTCGTTCTTCATCCCGGGCCTGGGCGGCCAGATCTACGCCATGGCCGGCATGACCACCAAGCTGCACCTGATCGCCAACGAAAACGGCGAGTTCGACGGTATCAGCGCCAACTACAGCGGCGCTGGCTTCACCGGCATGAAATTCAAGGCCACTGCAACCTCCCAGGAAGACTTCGACAAGTGGGTCGCCGAGGTCAAGCAGTCGCCGAAGAAGCTGGACAAGGCCGAATACGAAGCCTTGGCCAAACCAAGCGAAAACAACCCAGTCGCGCTGTACAGCGAGGCCTCGCCTGACCAGTTCCAGATCATCGTCGACAAGTACGAAGGCATGAACCGCGGTCGTCCGAGCCACGAAGAAGCAGGCAGCAAAGATCTGGCCACTACCAAGGGTGTGGAATCGAGTATGCAACCAGCTGCCGGTGCAGAGGAGTAAGAGATGTTCGGTAAATTAAGCCTGGAGGCGATACCCTATCACGAGCCGATAGTCATGGTGACACTCGCCATTATCGCGCTCGGTGGTATCGCTTTGGTCGGTGCTATCACCTACTTCCGCAAGTGGACCTACTTGTGGACTGAGTGGCTGACCACGGTCGACCACAAGAAAATCGGGGTGATGTACATCATCGTCGCGATGGTCATGCTGCTGCGCGGCTTCGCCGACGCCATCATGATGCGTACCCAGCTGGCCGCCGCCACCGGTGGCTCCGAAGGCTACCTGCCGCCTGAACACTATGACCAGATCTTCACCGCTCACGGTGTGATCATGATCATCTTCATGGCGATGCCGTTCTTCACCGGCCTGATGAACCTTGCCGTTCCTCTGCAAATCGGTGCACGTGACGTTGCCTTCCCGTTCCTGAACTCCCTGAGCTTCTACCTGCTGCTGGCAGGCGTGCTGTTGGTCAACATTTCGCTGGGCGTTGGTGAATTCGCCAAGACCGGCTGGGTTGCCTATCCGCCGCTCGCGGGCATTCAGTACAGCCCTGGGGTGGGTGTCGACTACTACATCTGGGCGCTACAGCTCTCAGGCTTGGGTACGACACTGACAGGCGTGAACTTCCTCGTCACCGTGATGAAGATGCGCGCCCCTGGCATGAAGCTGATGGACATGCCGATCTTCACCTGGACCTGCACCTGGGCCAACGTGCTGATCGTGGCTTCGTTCCCGATCCTGACCGCTGCACTCGCGCTGCTGACTGTTGACCGTTATCTGGACTTCCACATCTTCACCAACGAGCTTGGTGGGAACCCGATGATGTACGTCAACCTGTTCTGGGCGTGGGGTCACCCTGAGGTTTACATCCTGATCCTGCCGGCCTTCGGTGTGTTCTCGGAAGTGACCTCGACCTTCGCTGGCAAGCGTCTGTTCGGCCACCACTCGATGATCTACGCATCGGGCGCAATCGCCGTTCTGGGCTTCGCTGTATGGCTGCACCACTTCTTCACCATGGGTGCAGGCGCCAGCGTCAACACCTTCTTCGGTCTGGCGACGATGCTGATCTCCATTCCGACCGGTGTGAAACTGTTCAACTGGCTGTTCACCATCTACCAGGGCCGTCTGCGCTTCACCGCGCCGATCATGTGGACCCTGGGCTTCATGATCACCTTCTCCATCGGTGGCATGACTGGCGTTCTGCTGGCTGTTCCGGGTGCTGACTTCGTGCTGCACAACAGCCTGTTCGTAATCGCTCACTTCCACAACGTGATCATCGGTGGTGCGGTATTCGGCTATATCGCCGGCTTCGCCTACTGGTTCCCGAAAGCCTTCGGTTTCACCCTGAACGAGAAGTGGGGCAAAGCTGCCTTCTGGTTCTGGATCTCGGGCTTCTACGTAGCGTTCATGCCTCTGTATGCCTTGGGCTTCATGGGTATGACCCGTCGTCTGAACCACTCCGACAACCCACTGTGGGAACCCTACCTGTACGTTGCCGTCGTCGGCGCCGTGCTGATCCTGTTCGGTATCGCTTGCCAGCTGATCCAACTCTACGTTTCGGTCCGCGACCGCAACCAGAACCTGGACGTGACCGGCGACCCGTGGGGCGGTCGTACCCTGGAATGGTCGACTTCGTCGCCACCTCCGTTCTACAACTTCGCCCACATGCCTGAGAAGGTTGGCCTGGATGCCTGGCACGAAGCCAAGGAAGCCGGTGTCGCCTACAAGGCTCCGGCCAAGTACGAAGCGATCCACATGCCGAGCAACACCTCTACCGGTTTGTTCATGGGCCTGTTCCTGACCGTCTTCGGCTTCGCCTTCATCTGGCACATCTGGTGGCTGGTTGGCGCGAGCCTGGTTGCAACCATCGCTGTCTTCGTTCGCCACGCTGCGCGTGACGACCAGGGCTACATGGTTCCGGCCGAAGAAGTGGCGCGCATCGAAGGCGAGCGCATGAAAGCGCTGGCCAAAGCAGGTGCTCTGCCTGCCGGCGCACGTGTCGAATCGTTTGAGCGGGTGTAATCAATGTCCAGTCAAGTAATGCACGGTGCTGCTCATGGTCACGACCATGGGCATGACGACCACCACCACGACTCGGGCCAGATGACCGTCCTCGGTTTCTGGCTGTACCTGATGACCGACTGCATCCTGTTTGCGTCGCTCTTCGCCACCTACGCGGTGCTGTCCGGCAGTTTTGCCGGCGGCCCGTCGGGTCATGACATCTTCCAGCTCGATTTCGTAGCTGTTGAAACCGCCTTCCTGCTGCTGTCGTCGATCACCTTCGGCTTCGCCATGCTGCAGATGTTCAAAGGCAACAAGGGCGGCGTGCTGGGCTGGTTGGCCATCACCTTCCTGTTCGGTGCTGGCTTCATCGCGATGGAAATCTATGAGTTCCATCACCTGATCAACGAAGGCTACGGCCCGAACCGCAGCGGTTTCCTGTCGGCGTTCTTCGCGCTGGTAGGTACCCACGGTCTGCACGTAACCGCCGGCCTGATCTGGATGGCTGTTCTGATGTATCAGATCAGCACCAAGGGCATCACGCCGACCGCCAAGACCCGCATGAGCTGCCTGAGCCTGTTCTGGCACTTCCTGGACGTGGTCTGGATCTGCGTATTCACCGTCGTCTACCTGCTGGGGGTTCTGTAATGGCTAACGCACACGACACTCATCACGAAGGTAACCACGGTAGCGTCAAGTCCTACATGATCGGCTTCGTGCTGTCGATCATCCTGACTGCGATTCCGTTCGGCCTGGTGATGTTCCCAAGCCTGCCGAAGAACCTGACCGTTCTGGTTGTTGTGGCCATGGCCGTCATCCAGGTAGTAGTGCACCTCGTGTACTTCCTGCACATGGACCGCTCGAAAGAGCAGCGTTCCAACGTGTCGACGTTCCTGTTCACCACTCTGGTTATTGCACTGCTGGTCGGCCTGTCGCTGTGGATCATGTTCAACATCCACATCGAAATGATGGCCAAGTGAGGTAAGACTGCATGTCCGTGAAGCACTTTATCCAAATCACCAAACCGGGGATCATTTTCGGTAACGTGCTTTCCGTGGCAGGCGGTTTCTTCCTTGCCGCGAAGGGCCATGTGGATTTCGCCCTGTTCCTGGCGGTGGTGGTAGGGACTTCTCTGGTGGTGGCGTCCGGTTGCGTGTTCAACAACTGCATCGACCGCGACATCGACCAGAAGATGGAACGCACCAAGAACCGTGTCATGGTTCAGGGCGGCATGCCGCTGCCCCTCGCGCTGGCCTATGCCACCCTGCTTGGGGTGGCGGGCTTCAGCTTGCTGTATGTACAGGCCAACCCGCTGTCGGCGTTCTGTGCGCTGATCGGTTTCATCGTCTACGTCGGTTTCTACAGCCTGTGGCTGAAGCGCAAATCGGTGCACGGCACCTTGGTCGGCAGCCTTTCGGGTGCCATGCCTCCGGTGATCGGCTACTGTGCCGTGAGCAACAACTTCGACCTGGCTGCAGTGACCCTGCTGGTGATGTTCAGCCTGTGGCAGATGCCACACAGCTTCGCGATCGCCATCTTCCGCTTCAAGGACTACAGCGCTGCCAACATTCCGGTCTTGCCGGTGGCTCGCGGTATCCTGGCGGCGAAGAAGCAGATCGTGCTGTACGTGCTGGCCTTCGTGCTCGCAACCCTGATGCTTACCCTCGGCGGTTACGCCGGCCTCGGCTACCTGGCCGTGGCAGCAGCCATGGGCCTGTACTGGCTCTATATGGCATGGGGTGGCTACAAGGCCGAGGACGACAACAAGTGGGCTCGCAAGGTATTCGGTTTCTCCATCCTCACCGTCACTGCGCTTAGCGTGATGATGTCGGTGGACAGCCAGACCGCTGCGGACGTACTGATGACCTACGCACGCTGATTCAGACGCCTGTTTCACGAAGACCCCGGCCATGTGCCGGGGTTTTTCATGGGCGTCTTCCTGTGCAGCCCCGTTCGCCGGTGAGCTCGTTCCGAGGCATGTGGTTGATCCTGTAGGAGCGGGTTGGTCGGCGAAAGGGCTGCTCGTCAAACCATAAACTTGAAATATTCAATAAAATCGTCTGAAAAGGTCTAACAAAACAGGAAATTATCATTTACAGATAACCTGTATCGGCATTATCTTCTGATTCAGGCCGCCGCAGCGGCCAGCGTCGCTCGGACGGTTCCGGGCGCTTACGTTCTCAGAGGAAACCATGGCCAATCCAGGTTCGCCGCGCCGCTTCGCGCGCATCGATCGTCTCCCCTTACGTCTTCAACATCACTGCCGAGCTCAAGATGGCGGCCCGTCGCCGTGGCGAGGACATCATCGACCTGAGCATGGGCAACCCCGACGGGGCCACGCCGCCGCACATCGTCGAGAAGCTGGTTCAGGTCGCACAGCGAGAAGACACCCATGGCTATTCCACCTCGCGCGGTATTCCGCGCCTGCGTCGTGCGATCTCCAACTGGTACAAGGATCGCTACGAGGTCGACATCGACCCGGAAAGCGAAGCCATCGTCACCATCGGTTCGAAAGAAGGCCTGGCGCACCTGATGCTTGGCACCCTCGACCATGGCGACACGGTGCTGGTGCCCAACCCGAGCTACCCGATTCACATCTATGGCGCGGTCATCGCCGGCGCGCAGGTGCGTTCTGTGCCGCTGGTGCCGGGTGTGGACTTTTTCAACGAGCTCGAGCGAGCGATTCGCGAGTCGATTCCCAAACCGAAGATGATGATCCTTGGGTTTCCCTCCAACCCTACCGCGCAATGCGTGGAGCTGGACTTCTTCGAACGCGTGGTGGCGTTGGCCAAGCAGTACGACGTGCTGGTAGTGCACGATCTGGCCTACGCCGACATCGTCTACGATGGCTGGAAAGCGCCGTCGATCATGCAGGTTCCGGGGGCCAAGGACATTGCGGTGGAGTTCTTCACCCTGTCCAAGAGCTACAACATGGCCGGCTGGCGTATCGGTTTCATGGTCGGCAACCCGGAGCTGGTCAGCGCCCTGGCGCGGATCAAGAGCTACCACGACTACGGTACCTTCACCCCGCTGCAGGTGGCCGCGATTGCTGCACTTGAGGGCGACCAGCAATGCGTGCGTGATATCGCCGAGCAGTACCGCCAGCGGCGCAACCTGCTGGTCAAGGGGCTGCACGAGCTGGGCTGGATGGTCGAGAACCCCAAGGCGTCGATGTATGTCTGGGCGAAGATCCCGGAGCAGTACGCACACCTGGGTTCGCTGGAGTTTTCCAAGAAGCTGCTGGCCGAGGCCAAGGTTTGTGTGTCGCCGGGGATTGGCTTCGGGGACTATGGCGATGACCATGTGCGCTTTGCCCTGATCGAGAACCAGGACCGGATTCGCCAGGCGATTCGCGGCATTCGCCAGATGTTCCGAGCTGACGGCCTGGCCCGTAAATAGCACACGGGCAGGGGTTGTGAAGCGGCCCCTGCCATTGCCGGATCAACGGCAAACTATTTTTGCATTACCCCTCTTCTCAGCCGACCTGGCTTCGATTACAAATGGCGCGCGGGCCAACCCCGATAACAACAACCTTCCCTCCGTGCCATCATGTCCGAATACAACCCTTGCCTTGACTGCGGCGCCTGCTGCGGGTATTTCCGTGTGTCCTTTTTCTGGGGCGAATGCCAGTCTGCCGGCGGCCTTGTGCCGGATGACCTGGTGGTGCAAATCAACCCGACGCGTGTTGCCATGATCGGCACCGACGCCAAGCCTTGCCGCTGCGTGAGCCTGCAGGGCGAGATTGGCAAGGAAGTCGCGTGCACCATCTACGCCAACCGTTCCAGCCCATGCCGCGAGTTCGAGGCGTCTTGGGAGGGTGGGGTGCATAATCCAAGTTGCGACGATGCGCGGGCGTTCTATGGCCTGCCTCCGTTGACGCCACCAGAGGCCAACGAGCCGCATTGGCCGGATGATGGGGCCGAGGTGGCCTGAAGCGTCAGCTGTAAGAAGGTTCTGAATCTGAAACCGAATGCTTCAGTAGGGCAGGGGGCGGTGCGCGTGCAGACTTCGGTCTGGCCGTGTCGCGACCTGTACGTCATCCAGCCCGGCATCCGGCTCGACCACGCCTTCGATGAGCTGCCGGTGGTGCTGGGCTTGAGGCGTGTTCGCCGATAGAGCTGCAGCGTTCTTGAGATCGAGCGCCGCCCGCGCGGCGCATCGCGAGCAAGGCTCGCTCCTACGTCTGTTTCGGGCCAATGAGTCCTGCGGGATTTGCACGCGAACGCCTGGCTGCATAGCGCGATACCGTGCCGTACAAACAAGGCGGTCGCGCGCGCCTGTCACTGGCGTTACTGGCCCGAAACAGACGTAGGAGCGAGCCTTGCTCGCGATGCGCCGCGCGGGCGGCGCTCGGTTTCAGCACCACCGCAAACGCCAGGCATGCACCCGCCGCCCACTCCAAACCCAAGCCATACCCCCACCCACCCCACATGACGTTAAACTGTCATCTCCCCAGCCATGGACAGGAGATCCGGCGTGACCCCACCCCGCAGTTTCCCCAGTGACCTCTGCCTCGACAGCCCGCGCCTGCAGTTGCGCCCGATGCGCCACGCCGACGCTGCACAATGGCTGAAGATCATGGCCGACCCCGAGGTCATGCGTTACTGGCACCACGCACCCTGGCAAGACCTTGCCGAAGCCCAGAGCGCACTGGCCGCCGACCGCGAAGCGTACGCCAATGGCGACCAGCTCAAGCTGGGCATGTATCGCCGTGACAACGGCGCACTGATCGGCATGGTGCAGCTGTTCAATATCGATGACGTCTCCCGCCGTGGCGAAATCGGCTATTGCCTGGCCAGCGCCGTGCAGGGCAGGGGCTACATGGATGAAGCGCTGACCTGCTTCATCGATTACCTCGCCCACACCTTGCACATGCGCCGCCTTGAAGCGGAAATCGACCCGCGCAACAGCGGTTCGGCCCGTACCCTGGAACGCCAGGGATTCGTATTGGAAGGCACGCTGCGAGCACGCTGGTGCGTGGCGGGCGAGCTGTCCGACTCGGGGATATACGGTCTGTTACTTGAGCCGCCTGTCGTCTGACCGCCCGGTGCTGTATGGTCGGCAATCTCGACGATTGAGCACGGAGCCGCCGTTTGCCAGCTTTCTACCTCACCTTGAGTCTCGCCTTGTACCTGCTCTGCCTGGCGTTCGATGGCGCCCTGATGGGCGCTGATCGGCACATGCCAGCACTGCAGATGCTGCTTTACGGGCCCTGGGGCGTGCCCTTCGGGTTGTTCCAGTGGTTCGCCAATCCGCTGCTGGCATTGGCATTCCTGAGCCATCGGCGCTTCCGACGGCTGGCCCTGGGGCTGGGTTTGGGGGCGCTGTACCTCGCCGCCAGCAGCTTCGGCATTGAACGCCTGCCCGATAACATCAGCTATGAGTTCCATGAGCGAACCGGCTTTGGTGCGGGCTTCTACCTGTGGCTGGCGGCAATCGTCGTGTTCTGTGCCGGCCAGGCCTGGCAGTGTTGGAAGGCCCGCAGCCGTGACGATGTGCCAGGTTGGAACTGGCTGGATGTGGCATTGATTGCGGCGCTTGGGGTGACCTTTTATGCCGCCACGCAGATGCCATCGTTGCGCTTCGAGCCTGGCAAGGTGCTGATGCCGCCGGAGCAGCCGCGGGCATTCTGATGCTCGCCAGGAGGGACGATGATGATCAGACATTTTTTGATAGGCCTTGCAGTGGCCGGTTTGCTGCCGCAGGCATGGGCCGAGGAAAACTCGCAGGGCTATGGCCAGTGCATGGACAAGGCGGCCAGTACGGCGGCAATGAGTGCATGCATTCAACAGGAGACCGCGCTGCAGGACCAGCGGTTGAACCGGGTCTACAAGCGGCTGATGGCCAAGCTCGATGCCGGTCAGCAGAAGCGTCTGCGGGAGGTGCAGCGCCAGTGGATCGCTTATCGCGACGGCAACTGCCAGTTCCATGTGCAGGCCAGTGGCGGGACCATGGCTCTGCTTGAAGGTGGAATGTGCATGCTGGACATGACTCGGGAGCGGGCGGGGGAGCTGGATCGGGTGCTCAGCCCTGGGCAGTGATGTGGGGGCTCCGTCACGCTCGCCGGCAAGCCGATTCCTGGCGCAGTCCTCGCCGGAGCCGGCTTGCCGGCGATGGTGTCAGTGCGCAAGTCGCGCAGCCATCCTTTATCGCTTGCGCGCCTTCAGGTACTCACGCACCTCGCGTGCATCGCCGGCAAACTCGATGCGTTCGGCCTTGGCCTCGCGCTGGTAGGCGTACATCGGGTCGTAGTACTCGTTGAGCAAGCCCTCGATCCAACCCCGGTGCAGGTCCACCGCGCCGCAGCGCTGCTGTTCGTCCAGCGCCTGGCGCATGATCTCGGACAAGCGCTGGAAACGCTCGCCGCCCAGGCGCTTGTGGATATTGCTCATGCTTTGCAGCATGCGCTCGGCGAACAGTCGTTGACCAAGCTCCTCGCCGTGCAGTGCGATGAATTCGGCGCTCAGGTTGACCACGTAATCGCGCAAGATGCGCTCCACGCGGTTCTCGAAGCTGTCCTCCAACCACACCATCGGATATTGCTGCATGCCCTGGTACAACTCCAGCGGCACCGAGCAACTGCCGACAATACGGCCTTCATCCTCGAGCACGAACTGGTCGATGCCGCGAGCGCGCTTCTTCAGTACGTCGATGGCCAGGCGGTTCTCGAAGTCGATCTGCGAAGGCTGTGCGGTGGCACGCTTGCCGAAACTGGATCCGCGATGGTTGGCATGGCCTTCCAGGTCGAGCACGTTGCTCAGCTGGTGCAAGACATCGGTCTTGCCGGTGCCGGTCAGGCCGCCCACCAGTACGAAATCGCATTGCGCCACCGCCTGCAGGGTGGTTTCCAGCAGGAACATGCGCATGGCTTTGTAGCCACCCTTGATGCGTGGGTAGTCAATGCCGGCCTCGTCACGCAGCCACTGCTGGACGATCAGCGAGCGTAGGCCGCCGCGGGCGCAGTACAGGTATCCGTCGGGGTGGGCCTTGGCAAAGCTGGCCCAGGCATGCAGGCGCTCGCGCTTGGTAGTGCCGCTGACCAGTTGGTGGCCCAGGGTGATGGCGGCGGCCTGGCCCTGTTGCTTGTAGCAGGTGCCAACCTTCTGCCGTTCCTGATCGGTCATCAGCGGCAGGTTGACGGAGCCCGGGAAGGCCCCCTTGGCAAACTCGATGGGCGCGCGCATGTCCATCATGGGCGCGTCGTCGAGGAACAGCTGGCGAAAATCGGTGCAGTCGGGGCGCATCAGATCACCTCGACCGCGTGGCTCTGTCGCTCGACCAGCGCGCCGATCGGCGCGAGCTTCAGGCCAAGCGCTGCAGCTACGTCGAGAAACTCCGCTTCACCCTCTGGAGTAACGGCTACCAACAGGCCGCCGCTGGTCTGCGGGTCGCACAGCAGGTGCTTCTGCTCGTCGCTCAAGGCGCCGATCTTGTGGCCATAGCTGTCGAAGTTACGCAGGGTGCCTCCTGGGATGCAGCCCTCGGCCAGGTAGTGGTCGACACTGGGCAGACGCGGTACGGCTGTGTAGTTCAGGTGCGCGGTCAGGCCACTGCCTTCGGCCAGTTCCACCAAATGGCCGAGCAGGCCGAAACCGGTCACGTCGGTCATGGCCTTGACGCCGCCAAGCTTGCCAAAGCGGCTGCCGGGGGTGTTGAGGGTGCACATCCAGTCACGGGCCAGGCCGTGGTCCTGTTCGCGCAGCTTGGCTTTCTTCTCGGCGGTGGTGAGGATGCCGATGCCCAAGGGTTTGGTCAGGTACAGACGGCAGCCCACGGTAGCGGTGTCGTTGCGCTTGAGGTGATGCTTGCTGACCACGCCGGTGACGGCCAGGCCGAAGATCGGTTCCGGGGCGTCGATGGAGTGGCCACCTGCCAATGGAATGCCTGCTTCGGCGCACACGGCGCGCCCGCCACGGATCACCTCGCGAGCCACTTCCGGTGGCAGTACGTTGACCGGCCAGCCAAGAATGGCGATGGCCATCAAGGGGTCGCCGCCCATGGCGTAGATGTCGCTGATCGCATTGGTGGCGGCGATGCGGCCGAAATCGTACGGGTCATCGACGATGGGCATGAAGAAGTCGGTGGTCGAGACCACGCCACGTTCATCGTCCAGTGCGTAGACGGCGGCATCGTCGCGGGAGGCATTGCCCACCCAGAGCTTCGGGTCGAGGGCCTGTGCACCGCTTTCGGCGAGGATCACGTCCAGCACCTTGGGAGAGATCTTGCAGCCACAGCCGGCACCGTGGCTGTATTGGGTCAGGCGAATCGGCTCGCTCATATGCACCTCGTGCGCTCAATGATGTTGCGCGATTGTAGCAAAGCTGGTCTTTGCGCCATGGACTCTTATACTTGCCACGGTCGGCGCGGATGCCGGCCCTTTCCCCGCTATTGAACCGGAGAACCCCAATGCTCAAACGCCCTCTGGCCCTTGCAGCCGGACTTGCGCTGTCTTGCTGCGCCGTCATCGCCCAGGCTGCCGATACCCTGCGAGTCAGTGCCATCCCAGACGAAGCGCCAACCGAACTGCTGCGCAAGTTCAAGCCGCTGGGGGAATATCTGTCCAAGCAGCTGGGCATGGACGTGAAGTTCGTGCCGGTGGCCGATTACCCGGCAGTGGTCGAATCGCTGGCGTCCGACCGCTTGGACCTGGCCTGGCTGGGAGGCTTCACCTTCGTCCAGGTGCACCTGAAGGACCCCAAAGCCACGCCATTGGTACAACGTGAACAGGACGCGCAATTCACCTCGAAGTTCATCACTGCCAATCCGGACGTCAAGAGCCTGGCCGACCTGAAGGGCAAGTCCTTCGCCTTCGGTTCGATCTCGTCCACTTCCGGTAGCTTGATGCCGCGTTACTTCATGCTCAAGGAAGACAACATCAAGCCGGAGAGCTACTTCAGCCGCGTGGCCTACTCCGGTGCGCACGACGCGACGGTTGCCTGGGTTCAGGCCGGCAAGGTCGATGGTGGCGTGCTCAATGCCAGCGTATGGCAGAAGCTGGTCGATGCCGGCAAGGTCGACACCAGCAAGGTCAAGGTGTTCGCCACTACCCCGGCCTATTACGACTACAACTGGACCGTGCGCGGCAACATGGATCCGCAGCTGAAGGAAAAGATCAAGAAGGCCTTCCTCGACCTCGACCCGGCCAACCCGGAGCACAAGGCGATCCTCGACCTGCAGGCCGCCAGCCGCTTCATCGAGACCCAGCCTGAGAACTATGCAGGCACCGAGCAAGCGGCACGTGAGGCCGGCCTGCTCAAGTGACTATCCATCTTCACAACGTCGACCTGCGACACGGCCAGGTTCGTGCCTTGAATGCCGTCAACCTGCGGATCGAGCAGGGTGAACGGGTTGCGATCATCGGTCCTTCAGGGGCTGGCAAATCCAGCCTGTTGCACCTGATGGCGACGGCCATCGAGCCCAGTGCCGGCCGCCTGGAGGTGTTTGGCGAACAACCCTGGAGCCTGTCCGCAGGGGCTCGTCAGCGTTTGCGCACGAGGGTGGGGCTGGTGCATCAGGCACCGCCCTTGCCGCCGCGCCAGCGAGTGGTAACGGCGGTGCTGGCCGGCCGACTCGGACGGTGGGGCACCCTGCGTGGCTTGCTCAACCTGCTTTACCCAAGCGACGTGCCGGGGGCGCGTCAGGCGCTGGCCGAGCTGGGGCTGGCCGATAAACTGTTCGTGCAGTGCGGGCAGTTGTCTGGCGGCCAGTTGCAGCGGGTCGGCATCGCCCGGGCGCTTTACCAGCAGCCTGAACTGTTGCTGACCGACGAGCCGGTGTCGGCCATGGACCCCGTGTTGGCCGATCACAGCCTGGCCTTGCTCAACCGCCACGCCATGACCAATGGCGTGACCCTGGTGGCGAGCCTGCATGCCGTGGACCTGGCTCTGGCGCATTTCCCTCGGGTGGTAGGCATCCGTGATGGCCAGGTGGCGTTCGATTGCCCCGCGGCGGCGGTCAGCGAAGCACGCCTGGATGCGCTGTATGCCAACGAGCAACTGGCGTCGCCCCCCACGACCAGCCCGACGTTGACGGTACAGATTCCACGATGCTGAAATCCGATGTCCGCGACCCGGCGCTGCTGCCGCGCTTATTGCTGAGCCTGATTGCCGTGGCCCTGTTGTGGCCCGGTTTGCAGTTGAGCGAGCTCGATCCTGGTGTGTTGCTGCAGGCAGAGAACCGGCAGCAGATCGCCAGTTTCACCCGCGCGTTCTGGCCGCCAGCCCATGACCACGAGTTCCTGGCGCTGTTGTATCAGTCGACGTTGCAGACCCTGGCCGTGGCCACTGCCGGTATGGCCCTGGCGCTGCTGCTGGCGGTGCCGGCCAGCCTGATGGCCAGCCGCGCCCTGTCGTTGCGCGCAGCCTCCAGGGGCGGTAGGGCAGGGCTGTGGTCGCGGTTGCTGCGCATGCCCGTGCGCGGCCTGCTGATCTTCCTGCGCAGTGTGCCGGAGATCGTCTGGGCGCTGCTGTTCGTGCGCGCCGTGGGGCTGGGGCCGACAGCCGGGGTACTGGCCATCGCCATTACCTACAGCGGTATGCTCGGCAAGGTCTACGCAGAGATCTTCGAGTCGGTCGACCAGCGCCCGGCCCATGCGTTGCTGCAGGCCGGCAGTGGCCGACTGACCGCATTCTTCTACGGCATTCTGCCCACGGCTGGAGCCGAGGTCGTGTCCTACACCGTATACCGCTGGGAGTGCGCGGTGCGCGCTTCGGTGGTGATGGGCTTCGTCGGCGCCGGTGGGCTTGGCCAGCAGATAGACCTCTCGATGCGCATGTTCGCCGGTGCTGAAGTGGCAAGCATGCTGCTGGCGTTTCTGGTGCTGGTATTTCTGGCCGACCAACTCAGCCGCTTCCTGCGGGGGAGGTTGGCATGAACCGGGTGATCAACCTGCTGGTGGTCGCTGTCATCATCGCGGCGGTGGTGGCGTCTTTCGCATACCTTGAGCTGGATCTTCATGCGGTGGTCGGCAACGGTGGCCTGGGGCAGATGGGTGAGTATGCCGGGCGGTTCCTGCGGCCTGACCTGACTGGCGAGCACCTGCGCGCAGTGGGGCGTGGTGCCCTGGAAACCCTGGCCATGTCCGGGATGGGCACCCTGCTTGCAATGGGCTTGGGGATGCTGCTGGCATTGCCTGCGGCAGGGCGTTTCGGCTGGCTGCTACAGGCTGCCGCGCGCCTGCTGCTGAACGCCCTGCGGGCCATACCTGAACTGGTATGGGCTGCGTTGACGGTGCTGGCTGCCGGGCTTGGGCCGAATGCCGGTACCCTGGCGCTGGCACTGCATACCGCCGGGGTATTGGGGCGTCTGTTCGCCGAAGCGTTGGAGAATGCGTCACCGGAACCGGCGGCGGCCATTCGTTTGCAAGGTGGTAGCCAGCTGGCTGCGTTCTGTTTCGGGACGTTGCCCAACCTCTGGCCTCAGCTGCTGGCCTACAGTTTGTACCGCTGGGAAAACAACATCCGCATGGCCAGCGTGCTGGGTTTCGTCGGCGCGGGGGGATTGGGGCAGATGCTTTACACCACCTTGAGCCTGTTCCAGGAAGCGCAGGCCAGTACGGTGATCATTGCCATGCTGGTGCTGGTGCTGCTGGTCGATGCGTTGAGTGATCTGTTGCGCCAGCGGTTCGTGCGCGCCTGATAGAGGGACCGGCCGCTTTGCGGCCCCCCGCTGGCAAGCCGGCGCCTACACCCGTTCCCCGCGCTGCGCCTCGCGCTGCATCGATTCCAGGTTCCGCTCGATCGTTTCGCAGATGGTGTCCATCTGGATTTGGTGCTCGCTGAACTTGAACGGGCTCTGCAAGTCGGTGCCGATACGCTCGATGGCCAGCAACATGAACCCCACTACCGTCGACGCCAGGGGCGTGAACCACCCCAGCGATTCCACCAGCCCGATTGGCACGATCAGGCAGAACAAGGTGATGAACAGCCGTGGGAAATACACATAGGGGTAGGGCAGGGGCGTGTTGGCGATTCGTTCCATGCCGCCCTGGGCATTGGAGAGGTCCACCAGGGTGGACTCCAGCCGCGCCAGACGGATGCTGTCCAGGCGGCCAGCCTGGTATTCCCTGGCCAACAGGGTTGCCGAACCGCTGAGAATATCGTTGGCGAAATTGTTGGAACGGTTGCGCCGCTCGAACTCGTCCAAGGGGATGAACGCCATCAGTTCATCCGGGCAGGCCTCGCCCTTCAAGTGTGCCGCCAGGCAGTTGACGTAGGCGATGTGCCTGCGCAGCAGGGTTGCCTTGGCCGGGTTCAGGCCCTCCGTGGGGTCGTCGATCAAAGTCAGCGTCTGCCGGGCAAAGCTGCGAGAGCTGTTCACCAACGCGCCCCAGAGTGTCCTGGCCTCCCACCAGCGGTTATAGGCACTGCTGTTGCGAAAACTCACCAGCACCACCAGCGCCGAACCCAGCAGGGTCAGCGGGATCAGTGGCAGGGTGAACTTGCTGTTGAAGAACAGCATGAAGTCGATGGTGACCAGCACATCCCAGATCAGCAGCCAGAACAGCGACCAACCGATGTAACCGAAAGTCTTCACCACCAGGCGGTACTGGCGGGCGATGAGGTTCTTCACACGCGCTACCTCGAAACGTGGGCGATGCAGGTTCGGACGTCGAGGAGAAGGGAAGGTTCGCTGTAACGGGACCAAGGGTTTTAGGCGCTGTATGAAAAGCCTTGCTACTCGGTGAGGCTGCGTTGAAAACAGCCTGACCTTCGTCTCAAGACTTTTCACGCAGAGCCTGGCAAAGGTGAAGGGTCAACCTATCACTTGCTTCATTTGCACCAGCGCCACCCGCTTGCCATCCGGGGTGTGCCGTTCTTCGATTGCGAAGGGCGCGAAACCAAGCGATGGATAAAGCAGCAGGCCCGCGGTGTTGTGGTTGAAGCACGACACCCACACCTCCCGCGCCGCGAATTGTTCGCGGGCCAGATCGACCATGCGTTGCACCAGATAGCGCGCCACCCCTCGGCCACGCGCCGCCGGCGCCACGACGACATTGCCCAATGCGCAAACCCCGCCCCTTTCTGCCTTGTAGAAGTTGGCGAAGCCCAGAACCACGCCCTCGCCCTCGACCACCGTCGAGCCACTGCGCTGGGCGATGGCGTCGCTCAACTGAGCAGGTGTCAGCGGGTAGCTGGCCTTGGGGAACATGTAGAACAGTTCGTCCGGACCTTGGGGGAAACAGCAGATGACGGGTATATCGGCGGTTTGCGCGGGGCGATGTGTCAGGAGCATGGGGCAGCGTTCCTTACTGATGATTGCTCATGGTCCGTCATCTTCCATCGGTGGCGCCGATCGGACAAGCTGCCCCTGAACGCTTTAGCCTCCTGGGTTGGCGGTTGCCACATAGCCCTTGATGGCTGGCGGCGTCGCGCGAGGATTGGCCTTGCGCGCCTGCAGGTACTGGAAACGTCGCCATTCCTTGGCAATTTCGCTGTAGGACATGAACACACTGACGCGCTCACGCCCGGCCAGGTCCGGCCGGCTCTGCGCGTCGATCTGCTTCGTGGGGATGAACGCGACGCTGATACCCACCACCTTGCCGTCTCCAGCAAACACCGGGCCGCCAGACATGCCCTTGACCATCGGCCCGTCGTGTACCGAATAAAACACACTGCCTGGCGTACCTTCCAGGCGTACCAGCGATGGCAGGGCATGACCGGTGCCCTGAACGGGGACCATGAAGCTGTTGAAACCTACCGCCGTGACCGACTCGCCCGGCACATACTGGCGCCAGGTGGGAACCTGCGCCGCCTTGTGCTTGAAGAACACCACGTCGCCGAGGCCTTCGTGGACCACGTTGCGCAGGAAGGGCGTGTGTTTGGCGGTTACCGCATAGTCTTCATTCCACTGAATGGCCGAGGCCATCAGCAGCATCGGCAGCGGAGCACCTGAGGTGACCACGAAAGCCTGGTCGTAGACGGGATCTGAGACGTAGGAGGTTGGCATTCCATTGCACCCACTGAGCAGCATCATTGCAGCCAGGCAGGGCACGGTTTTTTTCATGGCACACACAGAGGTGGAAAAACGGGAGCGCAACTATGGCCAGATGACATCATTCGATCAATGCTTTCTGCGTATATCCGACGAATAACATCCTAAGTAGAGGCTTGGCTGCTGGCCAATAGAATCCAGGCATGGCTGCAGGCGGCACAGTCGTTGGCGTGGCGCCAATTAATGGCGTGTCATTGGCAGGTTCGGTGCGGTAGCAAGGGTACAGGGCAGGAGCCTGGTTACAGGCACAAAAAAACCGACCATAAGGTCGGTTTTCTTCGGATTTGGTGCCCCGAGGGAGACTCGAACTCCCACTCCTTTCGAAAACGGATTTTGAATCCGCCGCGTCTACCAATTCCGCCATCAGGGCGTGTGGCGCGCAGTATAGAGAGGTGTCTTGGGTCGGTCAATCGTGTTTCATAGTCAATTTTCACACATTGGGCTAAACTTTGCGGCCCTGTCGAACCGAACACCATCATGCGCGTCGCCGATTTTTCTTTCGAACTCCCCGATTCCCTGATCGCTCGTCATCCGCTGGCCGAGCGCCATGGTAGCCGTCTGCTGGTCCTCGATGGACCTAGCGGGGCGCTGGCGCACAAGCAGTTCCCCGATCTGCTCGACTACCTGCGCCCTGGCGACCTCATGGTATTCAACAATACCCGGGTGATCCCGGCGCGGCTGTTTGGCCAGAAGGCTTCCGGCGGCAAGCTGGAGGTGCTGGTAGAACGGGTGCTCGACAGCCACCGGGTTCTGGCCCATGTGCGCTCCAGCAAGGCGCCAAAGGCCGGCTCGCTGATCCTCATCGACGGTGGTGGCGAGGCCGAGATGGTCGCGCGCCACGAAACGCTGTTCGAACTGCGCTTCACCGAAGAGGTGCTGCCGTTGCTTGAGCGGGTAGGGCACATGCCGTTGCCGCCCTACATCGACCGCCCGGACGAAGGCGCCGACCGTGAACGCTACCAGACTGTGTATGCCGAGCGTGCGGGCGCGGTAGCGGCACCCACTGCCGGGCTGCACTTCGACGAAGCGTTGTTGGAAAAAATCGCCGCCAAAGGCGTGGAACGGGCCTTCGTCACCCTCCACGTGGGGGCGGGCACCTTCCAGCCAGTGCGGGTCGACAAGATCGAAGACCACCACATGCACAAAGAGTGGCTTGAGGTGAGCCAGGAGGTGGTCGATGCCATCGATGCCTGCCGTGCGCGCGGTGGCCGAGTGGTGGCGGTCGGTACTACCAGCGTACGTTCGCTGGAAAGCGCGGCCCGCGATGGTGTGCTCAAGGCTTTCAGCGGCGACACCGATATCTTCATCTACCCAGGCCGTCCCTTCCATGTGGTCGACGCCCTGGTCACCAATTTCCACCTGCCGGAGTCCACGCTGCTGATGCTGGTCTCGGCCTTCGCCGGTTACCCCGAAACCATGGCCGCCTACGCGGCGGCGGTCGAGCAGGGGTACCGCTTCTTCAGTTACGGTGATGCCATGTTCATCACCCGCAATCCGGCGCCACGCGGCCCAGAGGATCAAGCATGAGTCGCACCTGTCGAATGTCCTTCGAACTGCTGGCCACCGACGGCAAGGCCCGTCGTGGCCGTCTGACCTTCCCACGTGGCACGGTGGAAACCCCGGCGTTCATGCCGGTGGGTACCTATGGCACGGTCAAGGGCATGCTGCCGCGTGACATCGAGGCCATCGGCGCCGAGATCATCCTCGGCAATACCTTCCACCTGTGGCTGCGTCCAGGTACCGAGGTGATCAAGAAGCACAACGGCTTGCACGATTTCATGCAGTGGAAAGGCCCTATCCTCACCGACTCCGGTGGTTTCCAGGTATTCAGCCTGGGTGCCATGCGCAAGATCAAGGAAGAGGGCGTGACCTTCGCCTCGCCGGTGGACGGCTCCAAGGTGTTCATGGGCCCTGAAGAGTCCATGCAGGTCCAGCGCGACCTGGGTTCGGACATCGTCATGATCTTCGACGAGTGCACGCCGTATCCGGCCGAGCACGACGTGGCGCGCACCTCCATGGAGCTGTCGCTGCGCTGGGCCCAGCGATCGAAGAACGCCCATGGTGACAACACAGCGGCACTGTTCGGCATCGTCCAAGGTGGCATGTACCAGGACCTGCGCATGCGCTCGCTGGAAGCGTTGGTCAACATCGACTTCGACGGCCTTGCCATTGGCGGCCTGTCGGTGGGCGAACCGAAGCACGAAATGATCAAGGTGCTGGATTACCTGCCGGCGCAGATGCCTGCTGACAAACCTCGTTACCTTATGGGGGTAGGCAAACCGGAAGATCTCGTTGAGGGTGTGCGCCGCGGCGTCGACATGTTCGACTGCGTGATGCCGACGCGCAACGCGCGTAACGGCCATCTGTTCGTCGATACAGGGGTGATCAAGATCCGCAATGCGTTCCATCGCCACGATGATTCGCCGCTGGACCCGACCTGTGATTGCTACACCTGCACCAACTTCTCCCGTGCCTATCTCCATCACTTGGACAAGTGCGGCGAAATGTTGAGCAGCATGCTGAATACCATCCACAACTTGCGCCATTACCAGCGCTTGATGGCCGGTTTACGCGAGGCTATTCAACAGGGTAAATTGGCCGCCTTTGTCGACGCCTTTTATGCCAAACGCGGGCTGCCTGTGCCGCCTTTGGACTGACTGTTCGCTCTTATTATTAAAACTTAGCAACTGGAGTGCCCAATGAGCTTCTTGATTCCCGCCGCTTACGCGGATGCTGCTGCACCTGCCGCCGGCCCCGCCGGTACTGGCTTCGAGTGGATTTTCCTGGTTGGCTTCCTGGTCATCTTCTACCTGATGATCTGGCGTCCTCAGGCCAAGCGTGCCAAGGAGCAGAAGAACCTGCTGAGCAACTTGCAGAAAGGTGACGAAGTTGTCACCAACGGCGGTATCGCTGGCAAGATCGTCAAGGTTTCCGATGATTTCGTGGTTCTGGAAGTTTCCGACAACGTCGAGCTGAAGTTCCAGAAGGGCGCCGTGGCTGCGACCCTGCCAAAAGGTACGCTCAAGGCTATCTGAGTTACCGTTTTTTCTTACCAGTCGGGGCGCGCAACGCGCCCCGCGTCTTGAACGGGCGGCGTGATGCTGAACAAATACCCTCTGTGGAAATACGCACTGATCGTGCTGGTACTGGCGATCGGCTTTATTTATTCCGCTCCCAACCTCTACCCGGATGATCCGGCGGTGCAGATCAGCGGCGCCAGTTCCGCGCTGCACGTGAGCCAGGCCGACCTGGACCGCGCTACCAAGGCGCTGGTCGATGCCGGCATCGCCGTCAAGGGCGCGAGCCTGGGCGAAAAGGGCAGTGGTCTGGTGCGTCTGACCAACCAGGAAGACCAGCTTCCAGCCAAGGATGTGGTACGCAAGGTACTGGGCGATGAGTACGTCGTGGCCCTGAACCTGGCGCAAACCACCCCGCAGTGGCTGCGCAACCTGGGTGCAAGCCCCATGAAGCTCGGCCTGGACCTGTCCGGTGGTGTGCACTTCCTGCTGGAAGTGGACATGGACAAGGCCATGACGGCCCGCATGAAGGTCTACGAAGGCGAGGTGAAGACCTTGCTGCGCAAAGAGCGCATCCGCTACCGCAGCCTGCCGCAGCAGGATGGCGGGATCATGCTGGGCTTCGCTGACGATGCTACCCGCGAGCAGGCACGTGTCCTGATCCGCAAGAATTTCAATGATTTCGACCTGACCACCACCGAGCGCAACGATGTCGCGGTGCTGCGTCTGGCGCTGACCCAGGCGAAAGTCGCCGAGATCCGCGAATACTCGATCAAGCAGAACCTCACCACCGTGCGCAACCGCGTCAACGAGCTGGGCGTGGCCGAGCCGCTGGTACAGCGTCAGGGCGCCAACCGTATCGTGGTCGAGCTGCCAGGCGTGCAGGACACTGCCGAGGCCAAGCGTATCCTGGGTAAAACCGCCAACCTCGAGTTCCGCTTCGGTGCCGAACCCGGTGCCTCCAAGGCCACTACCGAGGTCTTCGAGTTCCGCGAAGGCGGTCGTTCCGCTGCAGTCGAGCGGGGTCTGATCATCACCGGTGACCAGGTGACCGATGCCCAGGCCAGCTTCGACGAGCATGGCCGTCCACAGGTGAACATTCGCCTTGATGGCCATGGTGGTGAACTGATGAGCCGTGCCACGCGCTCCAATGTCGGGCGCAGCATGGCGGTGATCTTCATCGAGCAGAAGCCGGTCACTCGCTACGAGAAGCAGATGGTCGACGGCGTTGAGAAGGACGTCGCGGTCCAGACCTTCAAGGAAGAGAAGAAGA
The DNA here is from genome assembly GCF_040762985.1 of Pseudomonas sp. Rh2. Lineage (NCBI taxonomy): Bacteria > Pseudomonadati > Pseudomonadota > Gammaproteobacteria > Pseudomonadales > Pseudomonadaceae > Pseudomonas > Pseudomonas sp. Rh2. The sequence continues at coordinate 4,892,964 of NZ_CP142890.1, read as the reverse complement.
TCATCAGCCTGGCGACCATCCAGTCGCCTCTGGGCAGCCAGTTCCGCATCACCGGCCTCAATGGCCAGGGCGAATCTTCCGAGCTGGCGCTGCTGCTGCGTGCCGGTGGTCTGGCCGCGCCGATGTACTTCGCTGAAGAACGTACCATTGGCCCGAGCCTGGGTGCCGACAACATCACCAAGGGTATCGATGCGTCCCTGTGGGGCATGCTGTTCGTCTCGCTGTTCATCATCGCCATCTATCGCGCTTTCGGTGTGATCGCCACCATCGCCCTGGCGGGCAACATGGTGCTGCTGTTGGCCCTGATGTCGCTGCTGGGCGCGACCCTGACCCTGCCTGGTATCGCCGGTATCGTGTTGACCATGGGTATGGCGGTGGACGCCAACGTGCTGATCTTCTCGCGTATTCGTGAGGAGCTGAATGCCGGCATGTCGGTGCAGCGTGCCATTCACGAAGGTTTCAACCGCGCCTATACCGCGATCATCGACGCCAACCTGACCAGCCTGCTGGTGGGTGGCATCCTGTTCGCCATGGGCACTGGCCCGGTCAAGGGCTTCGCGGTCACCATGTCCCTCGGGATTTTCACCTCGATGTTCACCGCCGTCATGGTGACCCGCGCCATGGTCAACCTGACCTGCGGCGGGCGTGACATCAAGAAGCTGTGGGTTTGAGGGAGCTGCGATGAAAACCATCAACTTCATGGGCGTGCGCAATGTCGCGTTCGCCATCACTGTGCTCCTCACCGTACTGGCACTGTTCAGCTGGTGGCAGAAGGGTCTCAACTTCGGCCTGGACTTCACTGGCGGTACGCTGATCGAGCTGACCTACGAGCGCCCCGCCGACCTCAAGGCCGTCCGGGCAGAGCTTGTCGATTCGGGCTTCCACGAAGCCGTGGTGCAGAGCTTCGGCGCCACCACCGATCTTTTGGTGCGTATGCCGGGCGATGACCCGCAGCTGGGCAACAAGGTGGCTGCCGCCTTGCAGAAGGCTGGCGGCGACAACCCGGCGACCGTCAAGCGCGTCGAGTTCGTCGGCCCGCAGGTGGGTGAAGAGCTGCGCGACCAGGGCGGCCTGGGCATGCTGCTGGCCTTGGGCGGCATCCTGATCTACCTGGCCTTCCGCTTCCAATGGAAGTTCGCGGTCGGTGCCATCGTTTCGCTTATCCACGACGTCGTGGTGACCCTGGGCATCCTGTCGTTCTTCCAGATCACCTTCGACCTGACGGTGCTGGCGGCCGTGCTGGCGATCATTGGTTACTCGCTGAACGACACCATCGTCGTGTTCGACCGGGTGCGTGAGAACTTCCGGGTAATGCGCAAGGCCTCGCTGATCGAGAACATCAACGTCTCGACCACCCAGACCCTGTTGCGCACCATCGCCACGTCGGTATCGACCTTGCTGGCGATCGCGGCCCTGCTGTTCTTCGGTGGCGACAACCTCTTTGGCTTCTCGCTGGCGTTGTTCATCGGTGTCATGGCCGGTACCTATTCGTCGATCTACATCGCCAACGTGGTGCTGATCTGGCTGAATCTGAGCAGTGAAGACCTGATTCCGCCTGCCAAGACCGAGGGTGTGGACGACCGTCCTTAACGATCGATCCTTCGCCATCCGGCACCTCAAAAGGCGCGAGTGTTGAACTCGCGCCTTTTTTTTCGTTCCAAGGCAGGGAGAAGGCGGGTGAGTCCCGCGGGTACGATCAGGAGGTTCACGTGAACAAATCAATGCTGGTGGGTGCGGTTCTGGGTGCTGTCGGTGTTACCGCCGGAGGTGCTGTGGCGACCTACAGCTTGGTGAACAAAGGCCCCGAGTATGCTCAAGTCACCGACGTTCAGCCGATCAAGCAGCAGGTGAAAACGCCGCGAGAGGTCTGCAAGGACGTGGCGGTAACCCGTCAGGCTCCGGTCAAGGACCAGCATCAGATCGCCGGTACCGTAGTCGGTGCCATTGCCGGTGGCCTGCTGGGTAACCAGATCGGGGGTGGTACCGGCAAGAAGATCGCCACCGTGGCCGGTGCGGTCGGTGGTGGCTATGCCGGTAACAAGGTGCAAGAAGGTATGCAGGAGCGCGACACCTACACCACCACCCAGACGCGCTGCAGCACGGTGCATGACGTCAGTGAGAAGGTGGTCGGGTACAACGTGACCTATTCCATCGGTGACAAAGTGGGTCGGGTGAAAATGGATCACGAACCTGGCTCGACCATTCCGGTGGACAAGAATGGCCAGCTGATCCTGAGCGACGCCCAGCAGTAAGAGGGGCTCAGGTCGGCGCGGTTCACCTAGTCAGCGCCGCTGCTACAGGCACAAAAAAAGCACCCCTCGGGGTGCTTTTTCGTGCGTGCAATGCGCGCTTAACGCTTCATGTGCTCTGGCAGGTGCGGCTGGATGGCTGTCAGTACCGCCTTGAAGCACTTGATGTTGCCGGCAACGATGTGGCCTTTGTCGAGGAAGTCGTGGCCACCGTTGAAGTCGCTCACCAGGCCGCCTGCTTCCTGGATCAGCAGTACGCCTGCTGCCATGTCCCACTCGGACAGGCCCGACTCCCAGAAGGCGTCGAAGCGGCCGGCGGCTACATAGGCGAGGTCCAGGCTGGCGGAGCCAGCGCGGCGGATGCCGGCGGTCTGGCCGGTCAGCGCGCGGAACATCCCCAGGTAGTTGTCCATGTCGGCCATCTGGTTGTCACGGAACGGGAAGCCGGTACCCAGCAGGGCGCCTTCCAGGCTGGTGCGCGAGCTGACGCGCAGGCGGCGGCCATTGAGTTGGGCGCCACGGCCACGGCTGGCGGTGAATTCTTCCTGGCGCACAGGGTCGACGATTACGGCATGCTCCAGGCGACCACGGTATTTGCAGGCAATGCTCACGGCGAAGTGAGGGATGCCGCGCAGGAAGTTGGTGGTGCCGTCCAGTGGATCGATGATCCACAGGTAGTCCTTGCCTTCTTCGCCGGTACCCGCGTGCAAGCCGGTCTCTTCACCCTGGATGGAGTGGTTCGGGTAGGCCTTGCGCAGGGCATTGACGATGGTTTGCTCGGCGGCGCGATCGACCTCGGAGACGTAGTCCTTGGCCTCTTTCTCATCGACTTTGATGCTGTCCAGGCGTTCGATGGAGCGGAAAATCAGTTCACTGGCGCTGCGAGCGGCGCGCAGGGCGATATTCAGCATAGGCTGCATGGGAGGGTCACCTGGAGATGTTAAAGAAGAAAGCCGATCATTCTAGCAGAAAACTTTGGCGGCAGAAGTGTCACATTTGCTTTCATGGCGTTACGCTGGTCGGTTCTGTAAGATCGTTACCCCCCAAACCTGCATCTGAGAGCACAACACCTTGCTGCAAAATATTCGTGTTGTTCTGGTCAATACCAGCCACCCCGGCAACATCGGCGGCGCTGCGCGTGCCATGAAAAACATGGGCTTGTCGCGTCTGGTGCTGGTGCAGCCAAAAGAGTTCCCGGCGGTCGATGCCACCGCCCGCGCCTCCGGCGCCGACGATGTGCTGGACAATGCCCAGGTGGTCGACAGCCTCGAGCAGGCGTTGGTCGGCTGCAGCCTGGTCATGGGCACCAGTGCCCGTGAGCGCAGCATCCCGTGGCCGTTGATCGATCCCCGCGAGTGCGGGGCCAAGGCGGTGGAGCATGCCCGCGGTGGCGAAGAGATCGCCCTGGTGTTCGGGCGCGAGCACGCCGGCCTGACCAACGAAGAACTGCAGCGATGTCACTTCCACGTGCACATTCCGTCGAACCCCGACTTCAGCTCGCTGAACCTTGCTGCCGCCGTCCAGGTGCTCTCCTATGAAGTGCGCATGGCCTGGCTGGCGGCAGAGGGTGCGCCCTCGAAAGTCGAGAAGTTCGAAGCCAACTCGCTGCGCAGCAACGAGTTGGCGACCATGGACGAGATGGAGCTGTTCTATGAACACCTGGAGAAAACCCTGGTGGACATCGGCTTCCTTGACCCTGAGAAGCCCAAGCACCTGATGCCACGCTTGCGTCGGCTGTATGGGCGCAGCGCGGTCAATCGTTCGGAAATGAGCATTTTGCGCGGCATCCTCACCGAGACCCAGAAGGTCGCACGGGGCGAGCCGCATAAGCGGAAGGACTGACAGATGTTCGAGCGTCTGCGTGAAGATATCCAAAGCGTTTTCCACCGTGACCCTGCGGCGCGCAATGCCTTCGAGGTGCTCACCTGCTACCCGGGCATGCACGCCATCTGGCTGCATCGGCTCGGGCATGCCCTTTGGAAGCGCGATTTCAAGTGGCTGGCTCGCCTGGTTTCGAATTTCGGCCGCTGGATGACCGGGATCGAGATCCACCCGGGGGCGACCATCGGTCGGCGCTTTTTCATCGACCATGGCATGGGTATCGTGATCGGCGAAACCGCCGAGATCGGGGATGATGTGACGCTGTACCAGGGCGTGACGCTGGGTGGCACCAGCTGGAACAAAGGCAAGCGCCACCCGACGCTGGAGAACGGTGTCGTGGTGGGGGCTGGCGCCAAGGTGTTGGGACCGTTCACTGTCGGGGCAGGGGCCAAGATCGGCTCCAATGCGGTGGTGACCAAGGCGGTGCCGGCCGGTGCGACCGCCGTGGGTATTCCGGGGCGTATCATCGTCAAGTCCGACGACAACGAAGTCGAGGCCAAGCGCAAGGCCATGGCCGAAAAGATCGGCTTCGATGCCTATGGCGTCAGTGGCGACATGCCGGACCCGGTGGCCCGCGCCATCGGTCAGATGCTCGACCACCTGCAGGCGGTCGACGACCGCCTGGAAGGCATGTGCGGTGCCTTGACCAAGATGGGCAGCGACTACTGTGCCACGAAGTTGCCGGCCCTGCCCGATGACGACTTCGCCGAGATCGTGCAGCCGGCCCAGCGCGACACTCAGCCGCATTGATCGCGCCAGGCTGAAGGCATACTGATACATGGGGCGTGTGCTCACGCCCCATTGCTGCTACAATCGCGCCCGCCTCCCGCATGCAAACCCGACTAAAGCAGTAGGTCTAATAGTTGACTTAAATGCTCGGGAATCGCATACTCGCTCACATCCTGTAACTCCCGTGGTACCCATTAGCCATGCGACTGACTACCAAAGGCCGATACGCCGTGACCGCCATGCTTGACCTGGCGTTGCACGCGCAGCATGGGCCGGTGTCTTTGGCCGACATTTCCGAGCGCCAGGGCATTTCCCTCTCTTATCTGGAACAGCTGTTCGCCAAGCTGCGCCGCAGCAGTCTGGTTTCCAGCGTGCGCGGCCCAGGCGGCGGCTACCAGCTGTCGCGGGGCATGGAAACCATCCAGGTGGCCCAGGTCATCGACGCGGTCAACGAATCGGTCGATGCCACCCGTTGCCAGGGCCTGGGGGATTGCCATGCCGGCGACACCTGCCTGACCCACCACTTGTGGTGTGACCTCAGCCAGCAGATCCACGAATTCCTCAGTGGCATCAGCCTGGCCGACCTCGTCATGCGCCGAGAGGTGCAGGAAGTCGCCCAGCGCCAGGACCTGCGCCGTGTCGTAGGCCGTTCCGCCCAGCTGGACAAGATTGAGACGTCCGCCGTCGACTGACCTGATTGACCGACAGCGACGAGCGACGCCAACCGCCTGATAGGAGATACCCAATGAAGTTGCCGATCTACCTCGATTACTCCGCGACCACGCCGGTCGACCCACGCGTTGCCCAGAAAATGGCCGAGTGCCTGCTGGTCGACGGGAACTTCGGTAACCCGGCGTCGCGCTCCCACGTCTTTGGCTGGAAAGCCGAGGAAGCGGTTGAGAACGGCCGTCGCCAGGTTGCCGAGCTGATCAACGCCGACCCGCGCGAGATCGTCTGGACCAGTGGTGCCACCGAGTCCGACAACCTGGCGTTGAAGGGCGTTGCGCACTTCTATCAGACCAAGGGCAAGCACATCATCACCTCCAAGATCGAGCACAAGGCGGTCCTGGATACCGCTCGCCAGCTCGAGCGTGAAGGCTTCGAGGTCACCTACCTGGAGCCGGGCGAAGACGGTATCGTCACCCCGGCCATGGTCGAGGCGGCCCTGCGCGACGACACCATTCTGGTCTCGCTGATGCACGTCAACAACGAAGTTGGTTCGATCAACGACATCGCCGCGATCGGCGAACTGACCCGCTCTCGCGGCGTGCTGTTCCACGTCGATGCTGCCCAGTCGGCAGGCAAGGTCGAAATCGACCTGCAGAAGCTGAAGGTCGACCTGATGTCCTTCTCGGCCCACAAGGTCTATGGGCCCAAGGGTATTGGCGCGCTGTACGTCAGCCGCAAGCCGCGCGTGCGCCTGGAAGCCATCATTCACGGCGGTGGTCATGAGCGCGGCATGCGTTCGGGTACCCTGCCGACCCACCAGATCGTCGGCATGGGCGAAGCCTTCGCCATCGCCAAGCAGGAAATGGCCACCGAGAATGCGCGCATCAAGGCCCTGAGCGACCGCTTCTTCAGTCAGGTCTCCGACCTCGAAGAGCTGTACGTCAACGGCAGCCGCACCGCTCGCGTGCCGCACAACCTGAACCTGAGCTTCAACTACGTCGAAGGCGAGTCGCTGCTGATGTCGCTGAAGGACATCGCCGTTTCGTCCGGTTCGGCCTGCACCTCCGCTTCGCTCGAACCGTCCTACGTCCTGCGCGCCCTGGGCCGCAACGACGAGCTGGCGCACAGCTCGATCCGCTTCTCCTTCGGTCGTTTCACCACTGAAGAAGAAGTCGACTACGCCGCGCAGAAAGTCTGCGAAGCGGTAAACAAACTGCGTGAGCTGTCGCCGCTGTGGGACATGTACAAAGACGGCGTTGACATCTCCAAGATCGAGTGGGCCGCCCACTAAGCAGTCGCCGGCAAGAGCGGCTCCCTGATGAGGAAGGAATTGCACCATGGCATACAGTGAAAAGGTCATCGACCACTACGAAAACCCACGCAACGTCGGCAAGATGAACGCCGAGGACCCGGATGTCGGGACTGGCATGGTCGGCGCTCCCGCGTGCGGTGACGTGATGCGTCTGCAGATCAAGGTCAACGAGCAAGGCATCATCGAAGATGCCAAGTTCAAGACTTACGGCTGCGGTTCGGCCATCGCTTCCAGCTCCCTGGCCACCGAGTGGATGAAGGGCAAGACCCTGGACGAAGCCGAAACCATCAAGAACACCCAGCTGGCAGAAGAACTGGCGTTGCCGCCGGTCAAGATCCACTGCTCGGTACTCGCCGAAGATGCCATCAAGGCCGCCGTTCGCGATTACAAGCAGAAGAAAGGCTTGATCTAAGCCGCCTGTTGCACGGTTAGTAAGGAGTTCCGATGGCTATCAGCATGACAGAAGCCGCCGCCAACCACGTGCGGCGTTCCCTCGAAGGGCGCGGCAAGGGCGAGGGCATCCGCCTGGGCGTGCGCACCACCGGCTGCTCGGGTCTGGCCTATGTGCTGGAGTTCGTCGACGAGTTGGCTGACGAAGACCAGGTGTTCGAGAACCACGGCGTCAAGGTGATCATCGATCCCAAGAGCCTGGTCTACCTCGACGGCACCGAGCTGGACTTCGTCAAGGAAGGGTTGAACGAAGGCTTCAAGTTCAACAACCCCAACGTGCGCGGTGAGTGTGGCTGCGGCGAAAGCTTCAACGTCTGAGGCTGGCCGTGGGTACTCCTTGTCATTTCGCGCTGTTTGACCTCCAGCCCTGCTTCCGCCTGGACCTCGACAAGTTGGCCACTCGCTACCGCGAGCTGGCCCGTGAGGTGCATCCGGACCGCTTCGCCGACGCTTCCGAGCGGGAGCAGCGGGTGGCGCTGGAGAAGTCCGCAACCCTCAACGACGCCTACCAGACCCTGCGCAGTGCGCCACGTCGAGCCCGCTACCTGCTGGCCATCAGTGGTCACGAAGTGCCCCAGGAGGTCACGGTCCATGACCCCGACTTCCTGTTGCAGCAGATGCAGTGGCGCGAAGAACTCGAAGAGCTGCAGGACGAAGCCGACCTCGACGGTGTCGCCGTGTTCAAGAAGCGCCTCAAGGCTGCCCAGGACACGCTGAACGAGGATTTCGCCGCCTGCTGGGATGTGCCTGCCGAGCGCGACAAGGCTGAACGCCTGATGCGCCGCATGCAGTTCCTCGACAAGCTCGCCCAAGAAGTGCGCCAACTGGAAGAGCGCCTCGACGATTAACCCGGTGTCTCCCGTGATGACGCCTAAGGTATTCAGATAAGCATGGCCCTACTGCAGATCGCCGAACCCGGTCAAAGCCCGCAACCTCACCAGCGTCGCCTGGCGGTGGGTATCGACCTGGGTACCACCAATTCTCTGGTCGCTGCCGTGCGCAGCGGTCGCAGCGAGCCTCTGCCCGATGCGCAGGGTAATGTCATCCTGCCTTCCGCCGTGCGCTACCTCGATGGCCGTAGCGAAGTCGGCCTGGCAGCGCGCGAGGCGGCCTCCAGCGATCCACTGAACACCGTGCTGTCGGTCAAGCGCCTGATGGGGCGCGGCCTGGCCGACGTCAAGCAACTGGGCGAGCAGCTGCCGTACCGCTTCGTCGGCGGCGAGTCGCACATGCCGTTCATCGACACGGTCCAGGGGCCGAAGAGCCCGGTGGAAGTCTCCGCCGACATCCTCAAGGTGCTGCGCGAGCGAGCGGAAGCCACCCTGGGTGGCGAGCTGGTAGGGGCGGTGATCACCGTGCCGGCCTACTTCGACGATGCCCAGCGCCAAGCCACCAAGGACGCCGCCAAGCTGGCCGGCCTGAACGTGCTGCGCCTGCTCAACGAGCCCACTGCCGCGGCGGTGGCCTACGGCCTGGACCAGAAAGCCGAAGGCCTGGTGGCCATCTATGACTTGGGTGGCGGTACCTTCGATATCTCCATACTTCGCCTGACCGCAGGTGTTTTCGAGGTGCTGGCGACCGGTGGCGATACCGCCCTGGGCGGCGATGACTTCGACCATGCCATTGCAGGCTGGATCATCGAGCAGGCCGGCCTGTCCGCCGACCTCGACCCGGCCACCCAGCGTCAGCTGCTGCAAAGCGCCTGCGCTGCCAAGGAGGCCCTGACCGATGCCGACGTGGTCAGTGTCAGCCACGGCGCCTGGCAAGGCGAGCTGAGCCGCGCTGCATTCGAAGCCATGATCGAGCCACTGGTCGCCCGCAGTCTCAAGGCTTGCCGCCGCGCCGTGCGTGATAGTGGCGTTGAGCTCGACGAGGTCGGTGCCGTGGTCATGGTAGGCGGTTCCACCCGCGTTCCGCGCGTGCGCGACGCCGTCGGTGCACTGTTCGGCCGTACGCCGCTGACCTCTATCGACCCTGACCAGGTGGTGGCCATCGGTGCTGCCATCCAGGCCGATACCCTGGCCGGTAATCGTCGCGAGGGTGGCGAACTGCTGTTGCTGGACGTCATCCCGCTGTCCCTTGGGCTTGAGACCATGGGCGGGCTGATGGAAAAGGTGATTCCGCGCAATACCACCATCCCGGTGGCTCGCGCCCAGGAATTCACCACCTACAAAGATGGCCAGTCGGCGATGATGATCCACGTCCTGCAGGGCGAGCGCGAGTTGATCAGCGACTGTCGCTCCCTGGCGCGCTTCGAGCTGCGTGGAATCCCGGCCATGGTCGCCGGTGCGGCGAAGATCCGCGTCACCTTCCAGGTCGACGCCGATGGCCTGCTGAGCGTCGCCGCCCGCGAACTCGGCTCGGGCGTCGAAGCCAGCATCCAGGTCAAACCGTCCTACGGCCTGACCGATGGCGAGATCGCACGCATGCTCAAGGACTCCTTCGAGCACGCCGGTTCCGACAAGCAGGCCCGACAGTTGCGCGAGCACCAGGTCGACGGCGAGCGCCTGCTTGAAGCGGTGCAGGGCGCCCTCGACGCCGATGGCGATCGTTTGCTCAGCAGTGACGAGCGCGTGGCTATCGAGCATCAGATGCAAGAATTGCGTGATTTGCTTAGCGGCACCGATGGCGCGGCCATCGAGCAGCAGACCAAGCGTCTGTCGCAGGTGACCGATGCTTTTGCCGCCCGTCGCCTTGATTCGACGGTCAAAGCCGCACTGGCCGGGCGCAACCTGAATGAGATCGAGGAGTAACCGATGCCACAGGTGATTTTCCTGCCGCACGAGAAGTTCTGCCCGGAGGGGCTGGTAGTGGAGGTGGAGCCCGGGACCAATATCCTGGAACTGGCCCACGAGCACCACATCGAGATGGAAAGTGCGTGCGGCGGCGTGTGTGCCTGCACCACCTGTCATTGCATCGTGCGTGAAGGCTTCGACTCGCTTGAAGAGGCCGACGAGCTGGAAGAGGATATGCTGGACAAGGCCTGGGGTCTGGAGGCGCAGTCGCGCCTGGCCTGCCAGGTGATCGTCGGTGAGGAAGACCTCACCATCGAGATTCCAAAATACTCGCTCAACCACGCCGCCGAAGCACCGCACTGAGGTTTTGCGCATGAGTCTGAAATGGATTGATGTACTTGAGATCGCCATCCAGCTTGCGGAAAGCAAGCCGGACGTCGATCCTCGTTATGTGAATTTCGTCGATCTGCACCGTTGGGTGCTGGCATTGCCAGAGTTCAGCGACGATCCGTCACGCGGCGGTGAGAAAGTGCTCGAGGCCATCCAGGCGGCCTGGATCGAAGAAGCCGACTGAGCGTGTGCTGCAGGTTAGGCAATCCCCTGGAACCCGCGTATAATTCGCGGGTTTAATTTTTCGCAACACTCATTTTTCTGGAGTTTTCCATGGCTGTTCAACGTACTTTCTCCATCATCAAGCCTGACGCCGTCGCCAAGAACGTCATCGGCGAGATCACCACTCGTTTCGAGAAAGCCGGCCTGCGCGTCGTCGCTTCGAAAATGAAGCAACTGTCCAAAGCCGAAGCCGAAGGCTTCTACGCCGAGCACAAAGAGCGCGGCTTCTTCGCTGATCTGGTTGCCTTCATGACTTCGGGCCCGGTCATCGTTCAGGTTCTGGAAGGCGAAAACGCCGTTCTGGCCAACCGTGAGCTGATGGGCGCTACCAACCCGAAAGAAGCTGCTGCCGGCACCATCCGCGCTGACTTCGCCGTTTCCATCGACGAGAACGCCGTTCACGGTTCCGACTCGGAAGCTTCGGCTGCCCGCGAAATCGCTTACTTCTTCTCCGCTACCGAGCTGTGCGACCGCATTCGCTAAGCGAAGCAGGTCTTGGGTGATTCCATGAGTGACATGACTGGCAAGATCAACCTGTTGGGCCTGACCCTCCAGGAAATGGAAAAATTCTTCGAGTCGATCGGGGAGAAGCGTTTTCGTGCCGGTCAGGTCATGAAATGGATTCACCACTTTGGCGTCGACGATTTCGCCGCCATGACCAATGTCGGCAAGGCCTTGCGCGAAAAGCTCGAGGCCGTTGCCGAGATTCGGGCGCCGGAAGTGGTCAGTGAAGACATTTCCGCCGACGGTACCCGCAAGTGGGTGGTCCGCGTTGCCTCCGGCAGCTGCGTCGAGACCGTCTACATCCCTACCGACGATCGCGGTACGCTCTGCGTGTCGTCGCAAGCCGGCTGTGCCCTGGACTGCAGTTTCTGCTCCACCGGCAAGCAAGGCTTCAACAGCAACCTCACCGCCGCCGAAGTCATCGGCCAAGTGTGGCTTGCCAACAAATCCTTCGGGACCGTTCCTGCCAAGATCGACCGCGCCATCACCAACGTGGTCATGATGGGCATGGGCGAGCCTCTGCTCAATTTCGACAATGTCATCGCCGCCATGAAGATCATGATGGATGATCTGGGCTATGGCATTTCCAAGCGTCGTGTCACCTTGTCCACCTCGGGCGTGGTGCCGATGATCGACGAGCTGGCCAAGCACATCGACGTGTCGCTGGCGCTGTCGCTGCACGCGCCAAATGACGAGCTGCGCAATCAGCTGGTGCCGATCAACAAGAAGTACCCGCTCAAGGTGCTGCTGGAGTCGTGCATGGGCTATATGGCCACCCTGGGTGGCAAGCGCGTGCTGACCGTCGAGTACACCTTGCTCAAGGACGTCAACGACCAACCTGAGCATGCCGCGCAGATGATCGAGCTGCTGCGTGACGTGCCGTGCAAGATCAACCTGATTCCGTTCAACCCGTTCCCGCACTCGGGTTACGAGCGACCCAGCAATAACGCCATCCGTCGCTTCCAGGACCTGTTGCACCACGGCGGCTTCAACGTCACCACCCGCACTACCCGGGGCGACGACATCGACGCGGCTTGCGGTCAGTTGGTCGGGCAGGTCAATGACCGCACCCGTCGTAGCGAGCGCTACATCGCCGTCCGCCAGTTGTCTGCCGACAACGAGTTGCAAGACAGCGCCGTGCGCCACTGATTGCGGGCCCGGCCATGAACCTGCGCGCCGCGCTATCGATGCTGACACTTGTGCTGCTGGCCGGCTGTGTGTCGGGCGGCGCGAGCGACCCCTTGGCCAATCGCCAGGGGCGTGCCGAGGCTGGCAAGGCTTACGTGCAGCTCGGACTCGGATATTTGCAACAAGGCTTTGCCGAACAGGCCAAGGTGCCGTTGAGCAAGGCCTTGGCCCTGAATGCCAACGATGCCGACGCCCACGCCGCGCTGGCACTGGTGTTCCAAGCGCAGGGCGAGCCCGCCCTGGCCGAAGCGCATTTTCGCAAGGCCTTGAATGCGCGTGACGGCGACACGCGAATTCGCAACAATTACGGCAGTTTCCTATATGCTCAGCAGCGGTTCGACGAGGCCGAGCAGATGTTTCGCCTGGCCAGTGCCGATAGCCTGTATCCTGAGCGTTCGCGCGTGTACGAAAACCTCGGCCTCACAGCCCTCAGGCTCGACCGTCGCGACCAGGCCCATGCGTATTTGGGCAAGGCCCTGCAACTCAACCCGCGACAACCCAGGGCGTTGTTGGAAATGGCTGAGTTGTCTTACGAAAACAGGCATTATGTGCCGGCCCGGGACTACTACGATCGTTTCAGCCAGTTGAGTGGCCACGACGCCCGCAGCCTGCTGCTGGGCAGTCGCCTTGCCCGCGCGTTCGACGAACGCAACGCACTGGCTGAGCTGGGCGAGCAATTACAACGACTTTATCCCGGTACGCCGGAATATCAGCAATACCTGTCGGAGCAACGATGAAAGCCGCGCATCCCGAAGTAGCAGCAGCGTCTCGCCAAAACCCCGGTGAACTCTTGCGCCAGGCCCGCGAGAACCGGGAATGGTCGCAAGCCGAGGTCGCCCGCAAGCTCAACCTCACGGTCACGTCGCTGAACCATTTGGAAACCGGTGCCTTCGACAAGCTGCCGGGGCATACCTTCGCCCGTGGCTACATCCGTGCCTACGCCAAGCTGATGGACATGGATCAGGCCCCGCTGGTCGAAGCCTTCGATCAGTTCACTGGTACCCACGCCAAGGGCAGTGAAGTGCACTCGTTGGGGCGCATCGAAGAACCGGTGCGCCTGTCGCATAACATCCTGCGCGGGGTCAGCCTGCTGTTGTTGCTGGCCGTCGTCGGCGGCAGCTTCCTGTGGTGGCAGGACCAGGGCAGCCTGCGTGGCAAGGACCTGGCCAAGATCGCTCTGGAGCACGTCGAGGTCGAGAGCGCCGACGGCACCACACAGATCCACCCGCTGGACGAACCTGAAGACCAGGCGGTTACCGCTGGCGAGCAAGCTGAGAGTGCGCCACTGCCACTGGAGCAGCCCGCCGCCGAGGAGCCTGCGCAGGCCGCCAGCGAGCCAGCCAACCCTGCTGTCGCTGCGACTGCGCCGTCCGCCCAGGCGCCGGTTGTCGCGCCCGCACCCGCAGCAGCCCCGGTCCAGCAAGCGCCGGCCACGGCCGTAGTGCCTGCACCGGTCGCTCCAGTCGTACCTGCCACGCCAGCGGCACCTGTCGCCAGTGCGCCGGCAACCCCCGTGGCCACCCCAGCCGAAGTAGCGGCCGGGAGTGCCAAGGTAGCGATCCAATTCACCGCCGATTGCTGGACGCAAGTTACAGATGGCAACGGCAAGGTGCTGTTCAGCGCCATCAAGCGCAAGGGTGACAGCCTGGAACTGACCGGTAAGCCGCCGTTCGCGGTACGCCTGGGCTTTGCCCGTGGCGCTCAGGTCAGCTACAACGGTCAGGCCGTCGATGTTGCCCCGTTCACCAGTGGCGAGACCGCTCGCCTGAAGTTGGGACAGTAAGTCATGCACGGCGAATCTCCGATCAAACGTCGCGAATCCCGCAAAATCTGGGTCGGCAATGTGCCAGTAGGGGGGGATGCCCCCATCGCGGTACAGAGCATGACCAACACCGACACCAATGATGTCGCTGCCACCGTGGCGCAGATCCAGCGTCTGGTCGATGCTGGCGTCGACATCGTGCGCGTCTCGGTCCCTGACATGGACGCCGCCGAGGCGTTCGGTCGCATCAAGCAGCAGGTCAGCGTGCCGCTGGTCGCCGATATCCACTTCGACTACAAGATCGCCCTGCGCGTGGCCGAGCTGGGTGTCGACTGTCTGCGCATCAACCCGGGCAACATCGGTCGTGAAGACCGAGTGCGCGCGGTGGTGGATGCCGCTCGCGACCGTGGCATCCCGATCCGTATCGGCGTCAACGCCGGCTCGCTGGAAAAGGACCTGCAGAAGAAATACGGCGAACCGACCCCAGCTGCACTGGTCGAGTCGGCCCTGCGCCATGTCGAGCATCTCGACCGCTTGGACTTCCAGGACTTCAAGGTCAGCGTCAAGGCCTCCGACGTGTTCATGGCCGTCGAAGCCTACCGCCTGCTGGCCAAGCAGATCATCCAGCCGCTGCACCTGGGTATCACCGAAGCCGGTGGCCTGCGTTCGGGAACGGTGAAATCCGCCGTCGGCATCGGTATGCTGCTGGCCGAAGGTATCGGCGATACCATCCGTATCTCCCTGGCCGCCGATCCGGTCGAGGAAGTGAAGGTCGGTTACGACATCCTCAAGTCGCTGCACCTGCGTTCCCGTGGCATCAACTTCATCGCGTGTCCGAGCTGTTCGCGGCAAAACTTCGATGTGGTCAAGACCATGAACGAGCTGGAAGGGCGCCTGGAAGACCTGCTGGTACCGCTGGACGTCGCGGTGATCGGCTGCGTGGTCAACGGCCCAGGTGAGGCCAAGGAGTCCCATGTGGGGTTGACCGGTGGTACTCCGAACCTGGTCTACATCGACGGCAAGCCCGCGCAGAAGCTGACCAATGACAACCTGGTCGATGAGCTGGAAAAACTCATCCGCCAGAAAGCGGCCGAGAAGGTCGAGGCCGACGCGGCGCTGATCGCCCGCGGCTGATACACAGATTCGTAAGGATTCCCCGTGAGCAAATCGCTGCAAGCCATTCGTGGCATGAACGACATCCTGCCCGAGCAGTCGCCACTGTGGCGTTACTTCGAGGGTACCGTGGCTGGTCTGCTGGACACCTACGGGTACAGCCAGATCCGTACGCCGATCGTCGAGTTCACCGAGCTGTTCAAGCGCTCCATCGGTGAAGTCACCGACATCGTCGAAAAAGAGATGTACACCTTCGAGGACCGCAACGGCGATTCGCTCACCCTGCGCCCCGAAGGCACAGCCGCTTGCGTGCGAGCCGTACTGGAACATGGCATCACCGGCAACGGCCAGGTCCAGAAGCTGTGGTACATCGGCCAGATGTTCCGTCACGAGCGCCCGCAGAAAGGCCGCTACCGCCAGTTCCACCAGATTGGCGTGGAAGTGTTCAACCTGGACGGTCCGGACATCGACGCCGAGCTGATCATGCTCACCTGGCGTCTTTGGGGCCTGCTGGGCATTCAGGATGCCGTCAAGCTGGAGCTCAACAGCCTGGGCACCAGCGAAGCGCGCGCACGTTACCGCGATGCCCTGGTCGAGTTCCTGTCCGCGCGTCTGGACCAGCTGGACGAAGACAGCCAGCGCCGCCTGAAGAGCAACCCGCTGCGCATTCTCGACAGCAAGGACCAGAACACCCAGGCGGTGCTGGTCGATGCGCCAAAACTGGAAGCGTACCTGGACGAGGAGTCCCGTGTGCACTTCGAGGGCCTCAAGGCCCGTCTGGATGCCGCTGGCATTCCGTTCGTAATCAACACCAAGCTGGTGCGTGGCCTGGACTACTACAGCAAGACCGTGTTCGAGTGGGTCACCGACAAGCTCGGCGCCCAGGGCACTGTGTGCGCCGGTGGCCGCTACGACGGCCTGGTCGAACAGATGGGCGGCAAGCCGACCCCGGGCGTTGGTTTCGCCATGGGTATCGAGCGTCTGATCCTGCTGCTGGAGACCCTGGGCAAGGTGCCAGAGTCCATCAGCCGCCAGATCGACGTCTACCTGTGCGCTTTCGGCGACCAGGCCGAACTGGCCGGGCTGAAGCTATCCGAAGGCCTGCGTGACCGTCTTCCGGGCCTGCGCCTGGCGGTCAACGCCGGGGGGGGCAGTTTCAAGAGCCAGTTCAAGAAAGCCGACAAGAGCGGTGCGCTGTTTGCGCTGATTCTTGGCGACGACGAGCTCGCGCAGCGCACCATTGGTTTCAAGCCCCTGCGTGGCCAGGGTGAACAACAGAACATTGCCTGGGATGCTCTGGCCGAGCACCTGGAAGCTGCCATCGCGCAAGCGTGAAGCAGTCAAACAGCCGAATTGCTGAAAAGGAGTATTGGGGTGTCGAGTACCGATGATGAAGGCCTGGCCGCAGCCAAGGACTGGTGGAACCGCAACGGCAAGCCGCTGCTGACCGGTGCCCTGCTGGCCGGTGTGGTGGTGTTGGGCTGGAATACCTGGCACAAGTACCAGAACAATCAGTCGCAAGGTGCCTCGGCGCTGTACCAGGCCCTGCTGGAAACCAGTCTGACGCCGAGTGGCCAGCCTGACGCCACCAAGGTGGCGGAATTGTCTGGCAAGCTCAAGAGCGAGTTCGGTGGTACCGCCTACGCCCAATACGGCAGCCTGTTCGTGGCCAAGGTGGCGGTCGAGAGCGGTAAGCTCGACGACGCCGCCGCCGAGCTCAAGAGCGTGATGGACAAACCTGCCGACGCTACCCTGGGTGAAATCGCTCGCCAGCGTCTGGCGCGTGTGCTCGCTGCCCAGGACAAGGCCGAGGAGGCGCTCAAGCTGCTCGATGGCGACGCCGACAAGGCGTTCCTGGCCAGCCGCGAAGAGTTGAAGGGCGACCTGCTGGTGCAGCTGGGTCGTGCCGACGATGCTCACGGCGCCTACGAAAAAGCCAAGGCCGCGCTGTCCGATGACGCCGCGGTCGGTGGCCTGCAATTGAAGCTGGATGACCTGGCCAAAGGGGACGCCTGACGTGATCGGTTGGAAACAAGCAGCAGTGCTGACCCTGGCCGTATTGGCCGCAGGTTGCAGCAGCAACAGCAAGAAGGAACTGCCTCCGGCCGAGCTGACCAAGTTCACCGAGGAAGTGGTGCTGAAGAAGCAGTGGAGCCGTTCGATCGGTGACGGCCAGGGCGAGACGTACAACACCCTGGTGCCGGCCATCGAGAATGACCGCATCTACGCATCCGATGTCAATGGCGAAGTCTTCGCCCTCGACCGCATCACCGGTGACGTGGTGTGGAAGAAGGATCTGGAGTTGCCGGTTTCCGGCGCTGTAGGCGTAGGCTACGGCCTGGTCATGCTCGGCACGCTCAAGGGCGAAGTCATCGCGCTGGATTCCAGCACCGGTGAGGAGCGCTGGCGCTCGCGCGTTACCAGTGAAGTGCTGGCACCGCCAGCGAACAATGGTGACGTGGTGGTGGTCCAGACCCAGGACGACCGTCTGATCGGCCTCGATGCCGCGACCGGCGACCGTCGCTGGATCTATGAAAGCACTCCGGCGGTGCTGACCCTGCGTGGCACCGGCGCGCCGATCGTGACCAACCGTCTGGCCGTTGCTGGCCTGTCCACTGGCAAAGTCATTGCGGTGGACATCAGCAACGGCGTGCCTGTCTGGGAAAGCCGCGTGGCCATTCCACAGGGCCGTTCGGAGCTGGACCGCGTGGTAGACATCGACGGCGGCTTGCTGCTGTCCGGTGGTACCCTGTACGTCAGCACCTACCAGGGCCGTGTCGCGGGCCTGGACCTGGAAAGCGGTCGCGTGCTGTGGCAGCGCGATGCGTCCAGCTACGTAGGTGTCGCCCAAGGCTTTGGCAACGTCTACGTCAGCGAAGCGTCGGGCACCGTCGAGAGTGTCGACGAGCGTTCTTCCAGCGCGCTGTGGACCAATGACTCCATGGCCCGCCGCCAGTTGTCGGCGCCGGAAGTGTTCTCCAGCTACGTGGCGGTAGGTGATTTCGAGGGTTACCTGCACCTGCTCAGCCAGGTCGACGGCCGTTTCGTCGGTCGCGAGCGAATCGACAGCGATGGCCTGCGCGCCCGACCCCTGGTGGTCGGCGACACCATCTACGTCTTTGGCAACAGCGGCAAGCTCGAGGCACTGACCATCCGCTGAAGCTATGCTCAAGACCGCTACAGGTCTTGAGTTGCGGCGTAGGAAACGCCGCCCGAACTCCGGCCGCTGCCTTGCAGCGGCCTTTGCATTTTCAAGAATTCAAGAGTGGAGAGCCGCATGGTTCCCGTAATCGCCCTGGTGGGACGGCCGAACGTCGGCAAGTCCACCATGTTCAACCGCCTGACCAAAACCCGCGATGCCATCGTCGGTGACCTGTCGGGCCTGACCCGTGACCGCCAGTATGGCGATGCCACCTGGCAGGGTCGTTCGTACATCCTGATCGACACCGGCGGTATCACCGGCGACGAAGTCGGCATGGACGAGAAGATGGCCGAGCAGTCGCTGATGGCCATCGAGGAAGCCGACTACGTGCTGTTCCTGGTCGATGCCCGCGCCGGCATGACCGCCGCCGACCAGATGATCGCCGAGCACCTGCGCAAGCGGAACAAGGAAGCGATCCTGGTCGCCAACAAGATCGACAACATCGACGCCGATGTCGCTCGCGCCGAGTTCTCGCCGTTGGGCATGGGCAACGCCATTCCAGTGGCCGGCTCGCAGGGCCGTGGTATCAATGCGCTGATGGAGGCCGTCCTCGGCCATCTCCCACGCGACCAGGTCGAGGAAGCGCTGGATGCCGACGTCGCCGAAGGCGAGGAAGCTGTGCGTATTCCGGGGCCGAGCGAGAAAGATGGCATCAAGATCGCCATCATCGGTCGCCCCAACGTCGGTAAATCGACGCTGGTCAACCGCATGCTCGGTGAAGAGCGCGTGGTGGTGTACGACCAGCCGGGCACCACCCGCGACAGTATCTACATCCCGTTCGAGCGTGATGACGAGAAGTACACCTTCATCGACACCGCCGGGGTGCGCAAGCGCGGCAAGATCCACGAGGAAGTCGAGAAGTTCTCGGTGGTCAAGACGCTGCAGGCGATCAAGGACGCCAACGTGGTGATCTTCGTCATGGACGCCCGCGAAGGCGTGGTGGACCACGACCTGAACCTGCTGGGCTTCGCCCTGGAAGCCGGCCGCGCCATCGTCATCGCCCTGAACAAGTGGGATGGCATGGAGCCGGGTGAACGCGATTATGTGAAGACCGAGCTGGAGCGCCGGCTGTTCTTCGTCGACTTCGCCGACATCCACTTCATTTCGGCGCTGCACGGCACCGGTGTGGGCCACTTGTACAAGTCGGTTCAGGCTGCGTTCAAGTCGGCGGTTACCCGCTGGCCGACCAGCCGCCTGACCCAGATCCTCGAGGATGCGGTCAGCGAGCACCAGCCGCCGCTGGTCAATGGCCGCCGCATCAAGCTGCGCTATGCCCACCTCGGTGGTGCCAACCCGCCGTTGATCGTGATCCACGGCAACCAGACCGACAAGATTCCGAAGTCGTACTCGCGTTACCTGGAAAACACTTACCGCCGTGTGCTCAAGCTGGTCGGTACGCCGATTCGCATCGAGTACAAAGGGAGTGAGAACCCGTTCGAGGGCAAGAAGAACACCCTCACCGACCGCCAGGTCAACAAGAAGCGCCGCCTGATGTCGCACCACAAGAAGGCCGAGAAGAAGCGCCGCGACAAGAAGCGCTGATTTCCCGCGGGCGTGGTCGCCCGCAAGCAGGCTCCTACCGCCAAGGTCAGGAGCCGGCTTGCCGGCGATTTGGCCCTTTGACCCAGCGCAATACCCTCATTGTTTCATCCTTTTTCCTGACCGCTCGATCCGCTATGCTCGGACTCCAACCCCGTGCCGGATACCCCCAGGAAAGAGGGCTTCATGATCCGCAGCAAACTGCCGAATGTTGGCACGACCATCTTTACCACCATGTCCCAGCTGGCCGTACAGACCGGCGCGTTGAACCTTTCGCAGGGTTTCCCCGACTTCAACGGCCCCCAGGCGCTGCTGGACGCGGTTGGCCGCCATGTGGCTTTAGGGCACAACCAGTATGCGCCGATGACCGGTCTGCCAGCCCTGCGCCAGGAGGTCGCCGCCAAGATTGAGCGCCTGTACGGTGCAAAAGTCGATGTCGACCATGAAGTGACCATCACCCCAGGTGCCACCGAGGCGATCTTCTGTGCCATCCAGGCCGTTATCCAAGCGGGCGACGAGGTCATCGTCTTCGATCCGTGCTACGACAGCTACGCGCCTTCGGTGGCCCTGGCCGGTGGCCGGTGCGTGCATGTTCAGTTGAGCGATGGCGATTTTCGCATCGACTGGCAGAGGTTCAGCGACGCCCTGAGCCCGCGTACGCGCATGGTCATTCTCAATGCTCCGCACAACCCCAGCGGCGCGCTGATTACCCGTGAAGATCTCGACCAGCTGGCCAGTTTGATCGCCGGGCGCGATATCTACCTGGTCAGCGATGAGGTCTACGAACACCTGGTGTATGACGGTGTGCGCCACGCCAGCGTGCTGGCCCATGCCGAACTCTACAGCCGCGCGTTCGTGGTCAGCTCGTTCGGCAAGACTTACCACGTCACTGGCTGGAAGACCGGTTATGTCGTTGCCCCGCCAGCCCTGAGCGCAGAGCTGCGCAAGGTGCATCAGTACGTCAACTTCTGTGGTGTGACGCCGTTGCAATGTGCCCTGGCCGATTTCATGGCCGAAGACCCCGGGCATGTCGACGCGTTGCCTGGCTTCTACCAGGCCAAGCGCGACCTGTTCTGCGACTTGCTGCAAGACTCGCGTTTCACCTTTGTCCGCACGGCGGGCACTTATTTCCAACTGGTGGACTACTCGCAGATCCGCCCGGACCTGAACGACGTCGACATGGCCTTGTGGCTGACCCGCGAACATGGCGTGGCGACCATTCCGGTGTCGGTGTTCTACCAGCAACCCATCCCCGAGCAACGCCTGGTTCGCCTGTGCTTTGCCAAACGAGAGGAGACGCTGCGTCAGGCAGCGGAAAAACTATGCGCGATCTGAGTGCACTGCCTAACCTGAAAGTCGCCCTGGTGCAGACCACCCTCGCCTGGCACGACCGCGAAGCCAACTACGCGCACTTCGATGAGCTGCTGGCGCAGGTGGGCGATGTGGATCTGGTGATCCTGCCCGAGATGTTCACCACCGGGTTTTCCATGGCCTCGGAAACCCTGGCCGAGCCTGAGAACGGCCCCACCTACAAATGGCTCAAGGCCCAGGCGAAGAAACACGACGCAGTCATCACCGGCAGCCTGATCATCCAGGCCGCGGACGGCAGCCACCGCAATCGCCTGCTGTGGGCGCGCCCGGATGGTGAAATCCTGCATTACGACAAGCGCCACCTGTTCCGCATGGCCGGCGAGCACAAGCACTTCACCCCGGGTGAGCGCCAGGTGCAGTTCGAGCTCAAGGGCTGGCGGGTGCGACCCCTGATTTGCTACGACCTGCGTTTCCCGGTGTGGAGCCGTGACGCCCAGGACACCGACCTGTTGCTGTATACCGCTAACTGGCCGGCGGCCCGTCGCCTGCATTGGAACCGCCTGTTGCCGGCGCGTGGTATCGAGAACCTGTGCTATGTGGCCGCAGTGAACCGGGTAGGTACCGACGGCAAGGGCTTCGCCTATTCGGGTGACAGCCAGGTGCTGGACTTCCAGGGCGAGAGTCTGCTGAGCGCCGGGGAGGCGGATGGGGTGTTTACTGCGGTGTTGAGTGCAGCGGAGCTGGCGGCCTACCGGGCCAAGTTCCCGGCGAACCTGGATGCCGATACCTTCGAGTTGCATTGACAGTTGGGCCGGCCTTCTCGCGGCTAAACCCGCGAAGAGGCCGGTGCCGGTTACATCGATTTCCGCTCAGTACACATCCCGCCGATACCGCCCATCCTCGATCAATTGCTGCACAGTCGCTTCGCCGAGGATGGCGTTGAGCGCGGTATCGACCCCGGTGGCCATTCCTCGCAGGCTGCCGCAGACATATACACAGGCGCCGTCGTCGATCCAGCGTCTGAACTCATCGGCCTGTTGCAGCAGGACATCCTGTACATAGACCTTCTCGGCCTGATCCCGCGAGAAGGCCACGTCCAGTCGTTTCAGATCGCCCACGTCGAGCCACTGCTGTAGCTCGACACCACAAAGCAGGTCGTGGGCACGGTTGCGCTCGCCGAACAGCAGCCAGTTGCGCTGCTCGCCCGCGCTGATGCGTGCCTTGAGCAAGCTGCGCAGGCCCGCCAGGCCGGTGCCGTTGCCGATCAGAATCATGGGGGCCGGCGCTTCTGGCAGGTGGAACCCACTGTTGCGGCGCAGGCGCAAGCTGACGGTGCCATTGACCGGCAGGTACTCGGTCAGCCAGCCCGAACCCAGGCCGAGGGTGCCGTCGCCATGACGTTCCTGGCGTACGATCAGCTCGAGCTCGCCGTCGCTAGCAATCGAGGCGATGGAGTATTCGCGGCTACCGATCGGTACCAGCGCATCGACCAAGGCTTGGGCATGCAGGCCGAGCAGGTGGCTGCGGTGGGTGGGCAATTGGCGACTGGCCAGGGCTTGGCCCAGGGTCTCGCTCAGACCGTCCAATTGCACGCGGGTATTGGGGTCCAGGCCCAGCCCATCGAGGAATTCACCGATCCGACGTTGGCCATTGAGTGGAAGCACCTCGACCAGGTCGCCGGCTTGCCAATTCGCCGGGTGTTCAGGGCGCAGCCCCAGCAGGAAGACCGGTTGTCCCAGGCTGCCGGGGTTGAGTAGCTCGCGGCGGGTCAGGCTCCAGTTTTCGAAGTCTGGCGCTTGCCAGGCAGCGACTGGCTTGGCGCCGGTCAGCCTGGCAAGCGCGTGCTGCCATTGTTGCAGTGCCGCCTGGTCGGCGTTGTCCACCTCCACCGGGCTGAAGGCGCTGCTGGCACCGCGCTCGCCCAGCCAGGCCTGCAGGCGCCGGGCAAAACCACAGAAGTGTGGGTACTGTCGGTCACCCAAGGCCAGCAGGGCATAGGTGAGGTTGTTCAATGCCCATGGCTGGCCGAGCACTTTGCGTTCGAACGCGCGCGCACTGTCAGGCGCTTCGCCATCGCCGAAGGTACTGACCACGAACAGCGCGCGACGCGCCTGGCGCAGGTCGTTCTCTTGCAGGTCGGCCAGTGGGCGGACCTGAACGGGCAATCCGGCAGCCTGCAACTGCCCAGCACTTTGCCAGGCCAGCTGTTCGGCAAAGCCGCTTTGGCTGGCGAAGCCGATCAACCAGTTATCGGCTTTGTCCGCGGTAGTGACGACGGAGCCCCGTGCGGCACGAACCTGACGTTTCTTGCGGCGACGATCGAGGTACAGCAGCCAGCCGGTGACGAAGAACAGTGGCATGGTCAGGCTCGCGATCGTGACGATGATTCGCCCGGTCAGGCCGAAATAACTGCCCACGTGCAGCGCGTAGACGCTCTGCAGCAGCTGGGCCTTGAACGACTTGTCATCGTAGCGCTCCACGCGCTTGAACTGGCCGCTGGCCGGGTCCAGGGTGACGGTGTTGAAGGCGCGCTCGTGAGGGGCGTTGTCCAGCAGGTAGAAGAGTGTGGCTGGCCGGTCGCCAGCCGGCGGCAAGCGCAGGTTGTAGCTGGCAAGGCCTGGGCCTGCGGATGCCTTGAGGTTGCTCCAGATCGCGTCGTAGTCGACCACCAGCGGCGGTGTATCCTTGTCGGCTTTCTGCAGGCCATGGCGTGCACCACGTTTGTGCTGCTCACCACCGGCCGGCGTGTCGGCCAGCCACTTGTTCAGCCCCTCGCGGTACCAGTCGTAGGACCAGAACAAGCCGGTGAGGGCGAAAAGAAGGTAGAACAGCAGGCACCAGGTCCCAGCCACCGCGTGCAGGTCCCAGTTGAACGCGCGGCCCTTCTTGGCCCAGTCGAACGTAAGCCAGACCCGCCAGTTCAGCGCCTTGCGCGGCCAGCGCAGGTACAGCCCGGACAAACAGAAGAACACCAGCATGAGGGTGCAGGCGCCGGTGATTTGCCTGCCGGTCTCGCCCATGGCCAGGAAACGGTGCAACTGCAGCATCAGGTTGAAGAAGCCTTGCCCGGCGACTTCACCCTTGAGCTCTCCCGTGTAGGGGTCGGCATAGCGCAGTTCGCCACGGCGCTCGCCGGGGGCAGGGGTGAAGAAGAGGCGCGCGGCATTGCCTTCGCGGGTATCGACCCACAGCATCGAGACCTTGTCGCCTTGTGCAGCCTCGGCCCGTCGGACCAGCTCTGCTGGCGGCAGCACGCCTTCCTGGCGCACCTCGACCCGCAGGACATCGGCATTGAACAGCCGCAGCAGTTCTTCCTGGAACGAATACACCGCGCCGGTGATGCCCATCAGGGCCAGCACCAGGCCAGCGGTGATGCCAAAGAACCAGTGCAATTGGAACAGCGACTTCTTCAACACATCTATCACCATTTGGGGCCGCGCGGGGCCGGGCGGCGTGGATTATGCCTTGATACGCAAAAACCCCGCTCACTGAAATGAACGGGGCCGGGTCGGGGATTGTTTAGTGCCAGTGTGGGCCCTATCGCCGGCAAGCCGGCTCCTGCAGGGGCCGGCTTTACCCCAATCCCGTCATCAGAAATGAACGCTGGTGGTCAGCAATGCGGTGCGGCCTGCGGCCTGGTTGGCGAAATGGGTGGAGAACGCCTTGTCGTAGTACACCTCGTTGGTCAGGTTTTGCACGTTCAACTGCAGGTCCACGTTCTTGGTCAGCTTGTAGGCGGCCATGGCGTCGTAGCGGACATAGCTGTCGACCATGGTGGTGTTCGCCACGCTGCCGTAGACGTCGTCGACGTAGAAGGCACCGCCACCGACCGTCAGCTTCGGCGTGATCGCGTAGGTGGTCCACAGGCTGGCACTGTTGTTAGGTGTGTTAGGGAGCTGGTTGCCATCATTGGCCTTGCCCAGGGGGCCGCCGTCGATCTGCCGGGCCTGCATGTAGGTGTAGCCGGCGAACACCTGCCATTTCTCGGTGATCTTGCCGCTGGCCGACAGCTCGATGCCCTGTACGCGAGTTTCGCCAACGTTCTCGTACGAGGTGGTGTCCACCTGAACGCGAGCATTTTCCTTCTCGGTGCGGAACAGGGCGGCGGTGAGCGACAGGCGCTCGTTCAGCAGGTCCCACTTGGTGCCGATTTCGTAGTTGGTGGTCTCTTCCGGCTCCATGTCGCTGCTCAGCAGGTTGCCGGAGCGGTCGGTGGTATTGCCCAGCGGGTTGCCTTCCATACCTTCGCCAAGCAAGGCACCTGGCGGCGTCGCGGAAGTGGCGTAGGAGACATAGATGCTGCCGTTGTCGGCTGGCTTCCAGACCAGGCCCAGTTGGCCTGTGAAGAACTCACTGGTGTCACTGCCCTTGGATGCGATGCCATTCTTGTTCACCACGGTCGCACCCGAGGCGTCGTAGCCACGGTACTGGGTGTCGAAGTGGTCGTAGCGCAGGCCCATGTTCAGCAGCCACTGAGGTGTCAGCTCAAGTGTGTCGAACACGTAGATGGCGCGGGTGTCGCTCTTGGTGTCGGTACCCGCGTAGTTGCGTGAGATCGCTCCATTCCACGGATCGTCCGGCGTCGGGTTGCCCAGCGAGGTGCAGTTGTACGGGGCACCGATGCCATTGCACACGTTCTTGTTGTTGACCTTGGTGGTGCCATCCAGTGTGGCGACATTGTAGGAAGACCGTTTCGATTCTTCGCGGCTGAGTTCGATACCCGTCGAGAAGTTGTTCTTGAAGCCCGCCACATAGAACTCGCCGAACAGGTCCGTCTGGTTGGTGGTGGTCGTGGTATTGCCGACGCGGGTATTGGCCCGACGCCAGACTTCGCCGTTATTGACGTTGCCCTGGCTATCGTCGGGCTGAGTCAGGATGTAGTCCTGCATGCTGTTGCCATGACGCAGGGTGTTCTTGATGGTCAGCGCGTCTGTCAGGTCGTGCTCGATGGCGAAGGTGGCAATGTCGACACGGCTTTTGCGGAAATCGCGATTGGTCAAGCCGTAGAAGTTGTCGCTGTCGCCACCGTCATTCGGCTTGCTTGGGTGGGCCGAGGTGCGGTCGCCGCTACCGCCGGTCGGGATCGTGTACGGGATACCCGAGTCTGGCAGGTCGTCGCTTTCCAGGTGGTAGTAGTCAAGGTTGACGCGGGTCGGCGTGCCCAGGCCAAAGGCCAAGGACGGTGCGATACCCCAGCGGTCGTAGTTGACCTTGTCGCGCCCGGCTACGTTGCTTTCGTGAGTCATCAGGTTCAGGCGGCCGGCAACGGTATCGCTGAACTGGTAGTTGCCATCGAGGGTGTAGCGCTGGGTCTGGTCGCTGCCCCAGGTCCACGCGGCGTCGAGCGAGTTGCCCAAGTGCGCCCGCTTGCTTACCAGGTTGATGGTGCCGCCGGCAGCTCCGCGGCCACCGATCGCCGAGTTCGGGCCTTTGGCAACTTCCACCGACTCCACGGCGAAGATCTCGCGGGTTTGTGCGCCGGTGTCTCGTACGCCGTCGAGGTAGGTGTCGCCTTGGGCATCGAAACCGCGAATGAACGGGCGATCGCCCTGGGGATTGCCGCCCTCGCCGGCACCGAAGGTAATGCCTGGCACGGTCCGCAGAGCATCCTGCAGGTTCAGGGCATTGGTGTCCTTGATCACTTGCTGTGGAATCACGGTGACTGAACGGGGCGTGTCCACCAGGGGAGCGGTGTACTTCTGCGAGGAGGCCTTTTCGACTTTGTAATCGGTGCTGGCCTGTTCAACCTTGCCCTCGATGCTGGTGGCATCGAGGGTGATGGCGTTACTGGCGGAGGGCTCGGCGGCATAGGCAGAGGACGCGCTGAGGGCGACGCCGATGGCCGAAACGATAAGGCGCGGTGAACTTACGGTAGATGGCACGTAGTGACGCATTGCAAAGAACCTTCCCCAAGGTGTTAAGGCTGCGGATCTTAATGTAAGCAATTGTGACTCACAATTGAGAGTCGTTACCATTCGCTATGAATTTACATTCTTTACAATTTGTCTTTACGGTTTGCACGCGCTGAAACGTCTTAAGCGGCGGACGGGGCTTGTACAGCGTAAAAGGTAATCAATATCATTGAGCCTTTACACTTCCTGATGGTGCGTTGCCATGCTGCTTCACATTCCCGGCCTGTTCGACGCCGACGAGCTCACTCGCATCCGCGAGGCCCTTGAGCAGGCCGACTGGGCTGATGGCAAGATCACGGCGGGGTATCAGTCGGCCAAGGCCAAGCACAACCTGCAGTTGCCCGAAGGGCACCCACTGGCCAAGGAATTGGGTTGCGCATTGATCGACCGCTTGTGGAAGAACCCGCGTTTCATGTCGGCGGCGTTGCCGCACAAGGTCTTCCCGCCCCTGATCAACTGTTACCGCGAAGGGGGCAACTTCGGTTTCCATATCGACAATGCACTGCGCCAGCCCAAGGACAGCCCCGAGCGAGTGCGTACCGATCTGTCATCGACCCTGTTCCTCAGCGACCCCGACAGCTACGACGGCGGTGAGTTGGTCATCCAGGACACCTACGGCGTGCAGCAGGTCAAGCTGGCGGCCGGTGACCTGGTGCTGTACCCCGGCACCAGCTTGCACAAGGTCAACCCGGTGACCCGTGGCGCACGCTATGCGGCATTTTTCTGGACCCAGAGTCTGGTGCGCGACGACGGGCAACGTACATTGCTGTACGAGATGGACAATGCCATCCAGCAATTGACCACCGATGTGCCGGAGCATCCTGCCTTGCTGCAACTGACCGGCACCTACCACAACTTGTTGCGCCGCTGGGCCGAGGTCTGAACCGTGTCCTACCAATTGCGTCGTGAGGACGTGGTGGATGTCGCGGGCTTGCAGGCCATGCTCGAAGACAGCCCTGGCAAGGCCGCCCAGGCGATTCTCGCGGCAGCGGGGCAGGGCGTGGTCCAGGCCCAGTTGTTACTGGGGCAGATACTGCTCGACGGGCGAGGCATCGAACAGGATGCCCTGTTGGCTCGACGTTGGTTCGGCATCGCTGCGCAGGCGGGCAATGCCATGGCGCACAACATGCTTGGACGCTGCCTGGAACATGGCTGGGGCGGCGAGGTGAACCTTGTCAAGGCTGCCATCCATTATGCGCACGCTGCCGATGCCGGGCTCGACTGGGGGCTTTACAACCTGGGTAACCTGCTGGCCACCGGGCGCGGAGTAGCGGTCAACCAGGCCCAGGCTCTGGCCTGTTACGAGAAGGCCGCGCACCTTGGCCATGCCAAGTCGATGAACCTGCTTGGCCGTTATCTGGAACACGGTATTGCCACTGCGCCCAGCCCTGTTCGGGCGGTGCGCTGGTATCGGCGTTCAGCCGAGGCGGGGGATTTCCGGGGCATGTTCAGCTTGGCATTGGTGCTGTTCGAACGAGGTGAAAACCAGGAAGCACTGAGATGGATCGAACTTGCCCGCGCCCAAGGTAACGTGCCGTTCTTGCGTAGCAGCCTGAACACCTTGCGCTCGGCAGGCCCTTCAATGGCGGCTGTAGCAGACGGCTATGCCCAGGAAATACAGCTGCGCGAGGAAGTCTGACCGACTTCGTTGATTGAGCGAGCAGGCTGAAAGTCGCGGCTCTCGACTCAATCGCGAGGTTAAGCATGAAGTACGTTCAGGACCGTTCGTTTATTGCCACCTTCACCTCAGTCACCCCAGGCTACGAAGGGTGGCTGGACTCGATGGAGGGGACGCCTCGGGAGCGGCGCTGCCAGTGGTTGACCGTCAGTTCCAGTAGCGAGGTCAAAAGCCCGCAACGCTTTTGGTTCGGGTATTTCGAAGGAGATCGACACGGCTATCAGGTACGCGCCGTCGAATCGGGCGAAGGCTATGCGCATTACGACATCTGGGACCTGAGTGGGCAAAGCTACATTGGTTACTACGCCAAAAGCGATGAGCCGGTGAGTTGGCGGGTGCGGGTCGACGGCACGAAGATCGAACAGCCGCAGATCCAGGTCTATCAAGGCGTGACGTTGGCTGCGCCAGGCTTGGCAATGGTCAGCGTGGCCAATCGAAAGCCTTGGGATGACCACTACGTGGGGGTTGGCAAACCTAACGTGCTGACGTTCGAGATGGCTGTACAGGACGTCAATGTCCCCAATTTCAGCAATGTTTCACTGTATAGGCGTCGATGAACCACCACGTGGTGCGCCTGCGAAAACGGGGCCTTGCGGCCCCGTTCTGGTTTACAGGTAGTAAGCCTTCAGCGGTGGGAAGCCGTTGAATTCCACTGCGCTGTAGCTGGTGGTGTAGGCCCCGGTCGACAGCCAGTACAGACGGTCGCCGATCGCCAGGTTCAGCGGCAGGCCGTACTTGTAGTGCTCGTACATGATGTCGGCGCTGTCGCAGGTCGGGCCTGCGATCACGACTTCTTCGGTTTCGCCCTTCTTCTCGGTCCAGATTGGGAACTTGATGGACTCGTCCATGGTTTCGATCAGGCCGGAGAACTTGCCCACATCGGTGTAGATCCAGCGCTCGACGGCGGTGCGCGACTTGCGCGCAACCAGGACCACTTCACTGACCAGGATACCGGCGTTGGCGATCAGCGAACGGCCCGGCTCGAGGATGATTTCCGGCAGGTCATCACCGAAGTCTTCCTTCAGGAAGCGAATGATTTCTTCGGCGTAGGTTTCGAGACTGTTGGTACGGGTGATGTAATTGGCCGGGAAGCCGCCACCCATGTTGATCAGTTTCAGTTCGATGCCGTCTTCTTCCTTCAGGCGCTCGAAGATCACTTTGACCTTGGCGATAGCAGCGTCCCAGACGCTGATGTCGCGCTGCTGCGAACCAACGTGGAAGGAGATACCGTAGGGCACCAGGCCCAGGTCGCGGGCGAGGATCAGCAGGTCCATGGCCATGTCGGTCTGGCAGCCGAACTTACGGGACAGCGGCCAGTCGGCAGTGGTGGAGCCTTCGGTGAGGATCCGCACGTAGACCTTCGAACCCGGTGCGGCCTTTGCGATGTTGCGCAGGTCGGCTTCCGAGTCGGTGGCGTACAGGCGCACACCCTTCTCGTAGAAGTAGCGGATGTCCTTGGACTTCTTGATGGTATTGCCGTAGCTGATGCGGTCGGCGCTGACACCGCGGCCCATCACTTTGTCCAGTTCGTAGATCGAGGCGATGTCGAAGCTCGAACCTTTCTCTTTCAAAAGATCGATGATCTCGACCGCCGGGTTGGCCTTGACCGCGTAGTAGACCTTGGCGAATTCGAAACCGGCGCGCAGGTCGTCGTAGGCCTGGCTGATCATCTGGGTGTCGATGAGTACGAACGGGGTTTCCTGCTTGTCGGCGAACGCCTTCATCTTCTGGAAGGTTTCACGCGCGAAATAGTCTTCGACCTGGATCGACATGCTCAGGGACTCCATGGGCAAACTGAAAGATTAAGTGGCTGCAAACTGAACGTCCTCCGTATCCCCACTTTGGTTCGCCTACTCAGTACTTGAGCCGGATGGATCGTTTCCAGCATGGACGTTCGGCGCGCACTTTAGGGCGTGAAGAATGCAGAATCAACAGGCAATCCGGGTGCGATCGTCGTGGATCGACGCCCTACCCGTTGAATAACCGACTCGCATGACCGCCTGATGTTCCCGGCACTGTTTCAAGCGTAAAAAATTGTGGAATGGAGCGTGTAGGCCCCTTCGCGGGTAAGCCCGCTCCTACAGGGTTTTCACAATTTAGGTCGGCGCGGGTTTACCCGCGAAGGGGCCAGAGGTGTTCATATTTATGGCCACATTCTCAAGCACTCCCGTACATGACATCACCCATAAATTTTTTGTTACCGACTGGCGGATTTGCTGAGTCTGATGAGAAAAATTACTATTCGCACCCTTATCCGCCTCCCTGACGACCCAGACCGTGTCCGGACACAAAGGCTTCCTCGACCACTACCACGAGCTGATCGGCACCTGGACGCGCAAGTTGCGCAGTCGTCAGCAGGCCGAGGATCTCACCCACGATGCCTTTGTGCGGGTTCTTGAGAACACGCGTGAGCAGGTCGATCAGCCTCGCGCTTATCTTCATCAAACTGCCCGCAACATTGCCGTGGACGGTTTTCGCCGCGAAGACCGGCGTCAGCAACTGGAGCAGGAAACCTTCGAGGAAGGTGCCACCGCCAGCGACGACCCTGAAGCCTATGTACATGCCCTGGAACTGGCCGACAGCGTCGAGCGCGCCCTGGCCGAATTGCCCCTGAACTGTCGGCGGGTATTCATCTGGCAGAAGCTCGAAGGCCTGACCCAGGCGGAAATCGCCGAGCGCATGGGTTTGACCAAGAACATGGTCGAAAAGTATATGATCCGCACGCTCCGGCATCTGCGTGAGCACCTGGATGTGTCCACCCGATGAGTCAGGAGACCTTTGCGATGAAACAGCACGGTGCCGGTACCGTCCGCGAGCAGGCAGCCGAATGGTTCGCTCGCGTCCACGATGCGCCGCGCGACAGTGCGTTGCAGGCTCGGTTGCACGATTGGCTCGAAGCACATCCCAGCCACCGTGCAGAATATGACGCGTTGGCGCTGCTTTGGTGCGCAGCCGAGCGCATCCCCCCACAGCGACTGCAGGCATTATGTGAACCGGAGCCGGTGCGCCATTTGCCGCGGCGGGGCGTGCTGCGCCAGGCGCTGGCTGCCGGTGTTGCCGTCGCCGCGCTGGGCCTGGGCTGGAGCGGTTGGCAGTACCAGCGGCTGAACCATCAGGACACCTTGCAGACAGCCTTCGGTGAGCGCCGTCAGGTCGAACTGCCAGATGGTTCGCTACTTGCGCTCAACAGCGCGACGCGGCTGCAAGTGGCATACAGCACGGGTCGCAGGCACATCGTGCTCGAAGCCGGCGAGGCAATGTTCACGGTTGCCCACGACAGCAGCCGGCCATTCGTCGTCGACACCGCCCAGGGCAGCGTTACCGTGACCGGTACCCGTTTTGATGTACGCCTGGACCCGTCGCTGACCCGTGTGGCGGTCGAGCAGGGCTCGGTGCGTGTGCAGGGCCGCGATGCATCGCTGGCGCAGTTGAGCGCCGGGCAGGGCGCTTCCATCGATGCGCAGGGCAAGGTGGCCGAGCCCTACGCGATCAATGCGGCTGCGTTGACCGCCTGGCGCCAGGGCAAACTGGTGTTCGAGAACGCCACCCTGGAGGAAGTGGTGGCGGAAGTGAAGCGTTACCGGGCTCAACCGCTGCGAGTCGCACCTGGCAAGGTCGCCGGGCTGCGCTTGTCCAGCACTTTCAGCACCGACGATACCGACGCACTGTTGCGCGCTTTGCCAAGTATCCTGCCGGTGGCCATCAGGACCCACCAAGACGGTTCACGCGAAATAGTCGCAAAATAAATTCAGGTTTTTTCCCCGTCGTTCGTCTTCCCCGCCAGCTGCAACTGCCAAGCATTTACATTTGCATGCGGTTGGCGTTTATCCCGACTTTCAGGATGCTTCGAAGACGTGAACAACAACAAGCCATTCCCTCGTTTCCGCGCGCTGGCGCTGGCCCTTGCGGTCAGTGCCGTGGCCTTCGACAGCCATGCCGAGCAGGCCGCTGCCGCAATTCAGATCCAGGCCCAACCGTTAGCGTCTGCCTTGAGCCAACTGGGCCAGCAAACCAACCTGCAGCTGTTCTTCAGCCCTGAGCTGGTAGCCGGCAAGCAGGCCCCGGCGGTATCGGGCCAACTGGTGCCGGAACAGGCGCTGCAGCAACTGCTGCAAGGCAGCGGCCTGACCTATGAGATGTCCCAGGGCACTGTGGTGGTGAAACCGGCCCAGGCCGCTGGCAGCTTGACCTCCGGCAGCCTGGAGCTGGCACCGACCGATGTGAAGGTGGTGGGTGACTGGTTGGGCGATGCCGAGCAGGCTGTGGTGCAGAACCACCCCGGCGCACGGACGGTGGTGCGCCGCGAGGCGATGGTGGAGAAAGGCGCGATGAACGTGCGTGACGTGCTGCGGGGCATTCCGGGGGTTCAGGTGCAGGACTCCAACGGCACCGGCGGCAGCGACCTTTCGCTCAACGTTGGCGTGCGTGGCCTGACCTCGCGCCTGTCGCCGCGTTCGACCGTGCTCATCGACGGCATTCCAGCGGCCTTCGCGCCCTACGGCCAGCCACAGCTGTCCATGGCGCCTATCTCCTCGGGCAACCTCGACAGCATCGACGTGGTCCGTGGCGCAGGCTCTGTGCGTTATGGTCCGCAGAACGTCGGTGGGGTGATCAACTTCGTGACCCGGGCGATCCCCGAGAAGGCTTCGGCGCAGTTGTCCACCACGCTTGAGACCTCGCAGCATGGCGGCTGGAAACACACCGAGTCGGCGTTCGTTGGCGGCACTGCGGACAACGGCATGGGCGTCGCGCTGCTGTACACCGGTGTCAACGGCAACGGCTATCGGGAAAGCAACAACGGCAACGACATCGACGACGTCATTCTCAAGACCCACTGGGCGCCAACCGACAGCGATGAGTTCTGGCTGAACTTTCACTACTACGATGGCCGTGCCGACATGCCCGGAGGCCTGACCCAGGCCCAGTACGATCAGAACCCGTTCCAGTCGGTGCGCGACTACGACTACTTCGCCGGCCGTCGCAAGGACGTTTCGTTCAAATGGCTGCGCCAGCTCGACGATGCCACTCAATTCGAGGTGTTGACGTACTACACCGACAGTTTCCGTGGCAGCTCGATTGCCTCGCGCGACATGAAGACCTTGTCTTCCTACCCGCGCAATTATCACACCTTCGCCATCGAACCGCGTGTGTCCCGGATCTTCTTCGCCGGGCCCACCACCCAGGAAGTCAGCGTGGGCTACCGCTACCTGAAAGAGGCCATGCGCGAGCAGTCCACGCGTCTGGGGCTGGTCGACAATGTGCCTACGCCGATCCCAGGCTCCGATGGCCATGTGTTCCAGGACCGTAGCGGTGGCACCGAGGCCAGCGCCTACTACATCGACGACAAGATCGACGTCGGCAACTGGACCATCACGCCGGGTATCCGTTTCGAACACATCAACACCGACTGGCGTGATCGCCCGGTGCTTGGTGCCAATGGCAAGCCGGTGCCGGAGAAGAACCGCAGCATTACCAGCAATGAGCCACTGCCAGCGCTGAGCGTGATGTACCACCTTTCCGATGCCTGGAAACTGTTCGCCAACTACGAGACGTCGTTCGGCAGCCTGCAGTACTTCCAGCTGGGTCAGGGCGGCACGGGCAATAGCACCGCCAACGGCCTGGAGCCGGAGAAGGCCAAGACCTACGAGATCGGTACGCGCTATGACAATGGTGCTTTCGCCGGGGAGCTGACCGCGTTCTACATCGACTTCGACGATGAGCTGCAGTACATCAGCAACGATGTGGGGTGGACCAACCTCGGCGCCACCAAGCACCAAGGTATCGAAGCGTCGGTTCGCTATGACCTGGCCGGTCTGGACCCGCGCCTGCAAGGGCTGTCGGCCAATGCGGGCTTCACCTACACCCGCGCGACCTACGAGGGGGAGATTCCCGGCTTCAAGGGCCGCGACCTGCCATTCTATTCGCGCCAGGTGGCCACTGCCGGCCTGCGCTACGAGGTCGATCGTTGGACCTGGAATCTGGATGCCTATGCCCAGTCCAAGCAGCGCGCGCCGGGTACCGGGATCAACGCCGATGGTAGCTTCAACGGCGACTACATCACCGAGCCAAGTGCTGACGGGCAGTACGGTGACATTCCCGGTTACGTGACCTGGCATGCCCGTGGTGGATATGACTTCGGGCCGCAAATGGCCAACCTGAAGCTGGCGGCAGGGGTGAAGAACCTCTTCGACAAGCAGTACTACACCCGCTCCAGCGATAACAACGCCGGCATTTATGTGGGTGAGCCGCGTACCTTCTATGTGCAGGCCAGTGTAGGGTTCTGATACCGCGTCGGCTGCTTTGCCGGTGAACCCGCGCCCACAGTGACGGTGCTGTCCCTGTGGGGCGGGTTCGCACAGCAATTCAGATCAGGATGCCACGGCCTCGGCAGGCGATACGATGCTGGTCTTCGCCCCGCGCGACCTGCCCGAACTCAAATAGGCCGCAATCGACTCCTGCGTCACCTCGCCGAGGAACACCTGCTCGGCATCCAGCACCGGTAACCACGCCCGATTGAACTCGTACATCCGTGACAACAGGATGCGCAGGTTCTCATCATGCGACGCCGTGGCGTTGAACGGGCGCAAGAAGTCCGCACAGGTTCCTTGCTGGCGGTGCATGTCGCGCCGACGTACGTACCCCAGCGCCTTGTTCGCTGCATCGGTGACCACCACATAGCGACGGTCATGCTCGTCGAGCAGCTCCAGCGCATCGCTCACCGATGTCTGCGGACTCACCGACGGCGCGTTGTCCGCCGCATCTTCGGCGCGCACCAGCAACAGGCGTTTCAAGGTGCTGTCCTGGCCGACGAAATTGCTGACGAAATCATCCACCGGATGGGCCAGCAAGGTATCCGGGTGATCCAGCTGCAACAGCTTGCCGGCACGGAAGATGGCGATCTTGTCGCCCAGCTTGATGGCTTCGTCGATGTCGTGACTGACCATGATCACGGTCTTGTTCAGTGCTCGCTGCATCTCGAAGAACTCGTTCTGGATCATTTCGCGGTTGATTGGGTCGACCGCGCCGAACGGCTCATCCATCAACAGCACGGGCGCCTCGGCGGCCAGGGCGCGGATCACGCCGATACGCTGCTGCTGGCCACCGGAAAGCTCACGTGGGTAGCGCTGCAGGTACTGCTTGGGTTCGAGCTTGATCATGTGCATCAGCTCGCGGGCGCGCTCGTGGCACTTTTGCTTGTCCCAGCCGAGCAGGCGCGGGACCACGGTGATGTTTTCCTCGATGGTCATGTTGGGGAACAGGCCAATCTGCTGGATCACATAGCCGATACGCCGACGCAAGGTCACTTCGTCCAGCCCGCTGGTGTCTTCGCCATTGATGAACACCTGGCCGGAGGTCGGGGTGATCAGGCGGTTGATCATCTTCAGCGTGGTGCTCTTGCCGCAGCCGGAAGGGCCAAGAAACACGCAGATCTCGCCTTCGTTGACGGTGAGGCTGACCGAGTCGACGGCTTTGACGTCCTTGCCGTTCACGTTGAAGGTCTTGCTGAGGTTCTTGAGTTCGATCATGAGCGCAGTCCTTCTGGAGTCAGGGCACGTTGCAGGGTTTGCAGGAGCAGGTCAGCGATGATCGCCAGCAGGCTGACCAGCACGGCGCCGACCAGCAGCATCGACATGTCGCTACGACTGATGGAGGTGAGGATCAACACCCCAAGGCCGCCGGCACCGATGGTGGCGGCAATGGTCATGACACCGATGTTCATGACCACGGCGGTGCGTACACCGGCGAGGATCACCGGCACTGCAATGGGCAGCTCGACCATGCGCAGGCGCTGGCCGAAGGTCATGCCGATGCCACGCGCGGCCTCGCGGATACCAGGTTCGACGTTGGTCAATGCCAGGTAGGTGTTGCGCAGGATCGGCAGCAGTGAATAGAGGAACACCGCGGTGATCGCAGGCATCGGCCCAAGCCCTTGGCCGAATTTGGAGTAGAACGGCAGCAACAAGCCGAACAGGGCGATCGAAGGGATTGTCAGCATGACCGTAGCGCTTGCCTGCAGCGGGCCGGCAACAGCCGGGAAGCGGGTCATCAGGACGCCCAGCGGCACGCCGACGATGATCGCAAGGCCCACGGCGACACTGACCAGCATGATGTGCTGCCAGGTCAGTTGCAGGACCAGGGCCCAGTCGAGGTGGGCGAACGTATCGAGCAGGCTCATGGCTGCACCTCCTTAAGTGGATGCGCCTGCAGGAAGGCTGCGGCGACGGCACTCGGGTTCTGGTGCTCGACATCGACCTTGGCGTTGAGCTGGCGCATGGTTTCGTCGTCAAGCTGTTCGGCCAGTGGCTTGAGCAGGCTGGCCAGTTCCGGGTTGGCGTCGAGCACCGCTTTGCGAACCACCGGTGCGGCTGTGTAGTCGGGGAAGTAATGCTTGTCGTCTTCGAGAAGCTTCAGGTCGAATGCGCTCAGGCGGCCATCGGTGGTGTAGACCAAGCCGGCGAATACTTGGTTGTTGCGCAGGGCGGTGTAGACCAGGCCCGCGTCCATTTGCCGAATGTTCGCCCTGCCCACTTGCAGGTCGTACATTTCCTTGAGGCCGACCAGGCCATCCGGGCGGTTGGCGAACTCGGTGTCCAGGGCCACCAGAAGGTTGCCATCGGGCTGCGCGCGCAGCACATCGTTGAGTGCCGAGATGCTGGTCACTTGCGGGTACGCTTCGGCAACCTTGCGTGGCAAGGCCAGGGCGTAGGTGTTGCTGAACTTGGAGGGTGTCAGCCAGATCAGGCCCTTCCCGGCATCCAGTTCCTTGACCTTGGCGTAGGTGGCTTCGGCACTGGGCATGCGCTCGTCGATATGGTTGTACGACACCAGCGAGACACCGGTGTATTCCCACATCAGGTCGAGTTGGCCGG
The DNA here is from genome assembly GCF_040762985.1 of Pseudomonas sp. Rh2. Classification (NCBI taxonomy): domain Bacteria; kingdom Pseudomonadati; phylum Pseudomonadota; class Gammaproteobacteria; order Pseudomonadales; family Pseudomonadaceae; genus Pseudomonas; species Pseudomonas sp. Rh2. The sequence goes on along the minus strand of NZ_CP142890.1, from coordinate 4,855,248 downwards.
TTTCCTGGGCCTGGCGTGCCAGGCTGCTGCCCAGCCCGCCGGTGACACGCACCTGATAGCCATGGGCGCGCAGATACTGGGCGGTGATCTCGGCCAGCACGGTCTGTTCGGTGAATACGCGAGCACCGATACGAATCAGCGGTTTGTCCGCTGCCTGGGCAAATCCTGCGAACAGCAGGGCCGCGCCCAGCAACAAGGCGATTGTCTTTTTCATGGGTTCCCTCTCGTTATCGGGCCAGGCCAGGTTCCAGCCAGCGTCTGCTGGCGAAACTCACCGCCGCGTCCAACGCCAATGCCAGCAGTGCCGTGCAGGCAGCGCCCAATAGCAGTTGTGGCTGGTTGTTCAAGGCGATGCCGGGGAAGATCAGGCTGCCCAGACTGTTGGCACCGATCAGGAACGCCAGCGGCGCCGTTCCAACGTTCAGGGCCAGGGCTACGCGCACACCGCCGACGATGATCGGCACGGCATTGGGCAGTTCCACCTGCCACAGTTGCTGGCGCGGGGTCATGCCAATGCCGGTGGCAGCTTCCTTGAGCGAGGCGGGGACGTTCTTCAGACCCTCGTAGGTATTGCGCACGATGGGCAGGAGAGAGGCGAGGAACAGCGCGAAGATCGCAGGACCTGCGCCGATGCCCAGGACACTGAGCGCGATGGCCAGGACGGCCAGGGGGGAATGGTGTTGCCAACGTTGAAGAACTGCATGAAGCGCTCGGCTTTGTCGACCCGGTGCGGTCGACTCAAGGCAATGCCGGCAGGGATGCCCACGGCCAGCGCCGCCGCCATCGAAGCCAGCACCAATACCAGGTGCGCTTGCAGGTAGAACCCAAGATCGTCGCGATAACGCGCGATCGTGTCGATGCCGATCCAATGGACCAGCAGGGCCAGGATGACGAGCACGGTGGCCCATCCCAACAGCCCTTTTCCGTAGCGTGCAGCCACAGGCGGACTCCTTGTGTAGTCGGCGAACACACTCCCGTGGCGGCCGGCCATTCCTGGCGGCAGGCAGTGTGGTCGCGAGTAGCAGCGTGCGGTCTCGACGCGGACGCGACACGCCATTTAGCCAAGCCCCGTCAGGCTCGAAATGCCGGTGAAACCAGCCCTGACCCAATGGACGTTGCCGAGGGGGTAACAGGATTGTGGACGTCTCCAGGGGGCCAAAGGTTCCCATCTGAGCCGGCATTTGGCCAGCGCGGATTTTTTCAGGTTGATTGTTTCCTCCTGCCTATCGAAACGCCAAGGCCGCTGAATACGGGGCTCGCAGGAGGTTGGAAGCGCCCTCCTTGCGACCCTGGAAAAAAACACTTGAGGTAGTTTCATATGCTTGAACATGACTACGATCGCTCCTTTATCGCCCATGTCACCTCCACCACTGCGGGCTTGGAGGGCTATCTGGATTGCGCAAAAGTGGTGGAGAAGGGCGTGCAGGTAGCCCGCGTCGCAGACGATTGGCTGATCCTGACCTCGCTGACGGTCGGTGAGCCTCATTACTTCTGGTTCCGCTGCATGGTGGATGAAGCCAGGGGGCGTCGTTACTACGACATTCAATCCTGGAGCCGTCGCACGGGGCGTGATTTCAACGCAAGGACCCGCCACCTGGACCGTAATGGCAACGGCTACGGCTGCCTGTACGACACCCCGGTCAGCGACGACCGCCTTTGGAAACTGATGGCGCAGAACCAAGACGGGGGCTTCAGCAGCTTGGATCAGGCGCCGCGAGCGGGTGAGTCGCTACCCGTGCGGATCTGGACACGAACCACCAACCTCGAGTTGGGTGCCACAGGTCGGGAGGACGTTGGCGGGCATTGGTTCGCTTATGCCCGGGCGGGCGACGGCCACGCGCTTGACCTGCAGCTTCAGATCACGCACATCGGCGAAGAACTGCTCGACGACCATTGAGGTCGGTTTCGGCGGCCACTGTTTGGGTATGGCTATGGATTCGGGTATAATCTCGGCCCTTTTTTGATCTCCAGTCAGGCGATTTCCCATGACCAACCAGGCCGCCGAAGTCGCGAAGCGCCGCACTTTCGCAATCATTTCCCACCCCGACGCCGGTAAGACCACCATCACCGAGAAGCTCTTGCTGATGGGCAAGGCGATTTCCGTTGCGGGTACCGTGAAGTCGCGCAAGTCCGACCGCCACGCCACCTCCGACTGGATGGAAATGGAGAAGCAGCGCGGTATCTCCATCACCACCTCGGTGATGCAGTTCCCATACCGCGAGCACATGATCAACCTGCTCGACACCCCCGGCCACGAAGACTTCTCGGAAGATACCTACCGCACCCTGACCGCGGTGGACTCGGCGCTGATGGTGCTCGACGGCGGTAAGGGCGTCGAGCCACGTACCATCGCCCTGATGGACGTCTGCCGCCTGCGTGACACACCGATCGTCAGCTTCATCAACAAACTCGACCGTGACATCCGCGACCCGATCGAACTGCTCGACGAGATCGAAGCCGTCCTGAAGATCAAGGCTGCGCCAATCACCTGGCCGATCGGTTGCTACCGGGACTTCAAGGGCGTCTACCACCTGACCGGCGACTACATCGTGGTGTACACCCCGGGCCATGGCCACGAGCGTACCGAAGCGAAGATCATCCAGAAGCTGGATTCCGACGAGGCCCGTGCCCACCTGGGCGACCAGTACGAGTCGTTCGTCGAGCAGTTGGAGCTGGTGCAGGGCGCCTGCCACGAGTTCAACCAGGAAGAATTCATCAACGGTCAGCTGACCCCAGTGTTCTTCGGTACCGCGCTGGGCAACTTTGGGGTCGACCATGTGCTCGACGCTGTCGTCGACTGGGCGCCGCGACCCTTGGGTCGTGTGGCCCACGAGCGGACCGTCGAGCCTGTTGAAGAGAAGTTCACCGGTTTCGTGTTCAAGATCCAGGCGAACATGGACCCGAAACACCGCGACCGTATCGCCTTCATGCGCATTTGCTCGGGCAAGTACGAGAAGGGCATGAAGATGCGCCACGTGCGTATCAACAAGGACCTGCGCGTAGGCGATGCGCTGACCTTCTTCTCCTCCGAGCGTGAGCAACTGGAAGAGGCCTATGCCGGCGACATCATCGGCCTGCACAACCACGGCACCATCCAGATCGGTGACACCTTCACCGAAGGCGAGGCATTGGGCTTTACGGGTATTCCGCACTTTGCGCCGGAACTGTTCCGTCGCGTGCGCCTGAAGGACCCGCTCAAGTCCAAGCAATTGCGCCAGGGCCTGCAGCAGTTGGCCGAAGAGGGCGCGACCCAGGTGTTCTTCCCCGAGCGCAGCAACGACATCATTCTCGGCGCCGTGGGTGTGCTGCAGTTCGACGTGGTCGCCAGCCGCCTGAAGGAAGAGTACAAGGTCGAGTGCGCCTACGAGCCCATCACTGTCTGGTCGGCGCGCTGGATCAGCTGCGACGACAAGAAGAAGCTCGAGGAATTCCAGAACAAGGCCATGGAGAACCTGGCCATCGACGGTGGCGGCCACCTGACCTACCTGGCACCGACCCGGGTCAACCTGTCGTTGATGGAAGAGCGCTGGCCGGACATCAAGTTCCGCGCTACCCGCGAACACCACTGATCCTCGGGGTAGGATCAGCACCGTGTGGTGTCTGATCTGGCCCTATCACCGGCAAGCCGGCTCCCACAGGTACAGCGCCAGTCCATAGGGCTGTGCAACAGTCGGTGGGAGCCGGCTTGCCGGCATTGAGGCCAGTGAAAACTGCACAGGGGCTCAGTTACCGGCCTTGATGCTGGTCCAGATCCGCGTCCGAATGCGGTCGATCTTGGCTGGCATCGCCTCTAGCGCATAGAGCTTGTCCATCACGTCCTCGCTCGGGTAAATCATCGTATTACCCTTCATCGCCGGCTCTACCAACCCGTCTGCCTTGAGGTTGCCGTTGGCGTACTGCACATGGTTGCTGATATTGGCCATCACTTCCGGCTGCAACAGGTAGTTCATGTAGGCATACCCGGCTTTCTCATCGGGTGCATCGGCTGGCATGGCGACCATGTCGAACCACATCGGCGCGCCTTCCTTGGGAATCGAGTAGCCCACCTTCACTCCGTTCTTCGCCTCCTCGGCGCGGTTCTTCGCTTGCAGTACATCCCCCGAGAAACCCACCACCACGCAGATATCGCCATTGGCCAGGTCGCCGGTGTACTTCGAGGAGTGGAAGTAACTGATGTACGGGCGCACCTTCATCAACAGCGCCTTGGCCTTGTCGTAGTCTTTTGGGTCCTGACTGTGGTGCGGCAGGCCGAGGTAGTGCAAGGCGATCGGAAGCAGCTCGGGGCCGTTGTCCAGCACCGCGACGCCGCAACGCTTGAGCTTGCTGATGTTTTCGGGCTTGAAGATCAGGTCCCAGGAGTCCACGGGCGCATTGTCGCCAAGCACTGCCTTGACCTTGTCGATGTTGTAGCCAATGCCGGTACTGCCCCACAGGTACGGGAAGCCGTACTGGTTGCCGGGATCGTTCACCTCCAGCGCCTTGAGCAGCACCGGGTTGAGGTTGTGCCAGTTGGGCAACTGCGACTTGTCCAGCTTCTTCAGGGCCTTGCCCTGGATCTGCCGGGCCATGAAGTGGTTGGAGGGAAACACCACGTCGTAGCCGGAGTTACCCGTCATTAGCTTGCCGTCGAGGGTCTCGTTGCTGTCATAGACATCGTAGGTTGGAACGATGCCCGTAGCTTGCTGGAAGTTCTTGAGCGTGTCAGGGGCCACGTAGCTGGACCAGTTGTAGATCTTCACCGTGTCAGCGGCGCTGACCACGCTGGCGGCCAGCATCAGGGGGGCGACGAGGAGTGTGCGCATGTCGGGAGTACCTTGCTTTGTCTGTTGTTATCGAAGGCAGGCGATCAGCGGATCAGAAAATCAGGACGTAGGTTTTTCGCACGGTTTCCTGGATGTCCCAGGTACCTGTGCTGTTGGCCGGTAGCATCAGGGCATCTCCGGCTTCTATGGACAGGGGCTCGCCACCATCGGGGGTGAAGGTGCAGCGGCCTTTGATGAAATGGCAGAACTCCTGTTGCACGATCTGCCGTCGCCAGCGGCCGGGTGTGCACTCCCAAATGCCGGTTTCGACACCATCGCTGCGCTCGACGCAGGTGACCGAGGTCACTGCTACGGGTTCGCCAAGTGGCACCGCAACCGGGCTGGAGGTGTCGAGCACTGCGCTTTCGGTGTGTTTGAACTGGGTGATGCTCATGACCGGTGAATCCTGTGTAGGGTGAAGGTAATCAGTGCATGAAGCCTTCCATGAAGTCCGCAAGCGAGCTGGCCAGGCGCCGCCTCCAGGGCGCGCTGGCGGGGTTGGCGAGGGTCCGGTCCTCGTGGACGAAGCTTTGGATGATCGCGTTGTAGCCCAGCCAGCGGCACGGCTCGGGCGGCCAGCTGGCCAGGCTCGACACGGGCCGGTTGTCCAGCACCCAGGGCTGTGCGGTCAGTTCGTTGTGCTGGTTGAGAATCAGCGCCGCCAGCGTGCGGCCGCCCAGGTTGGTGGCCCCGACGCCTTCACCGCCATAGCCACCGGAAAGGGCGATACCGCGCTGGCGGTCGCAGAGCATGTGCGGGCGGAAGCGCCGGGCCATGCCCAGGTTGCCGCCCCACGAATGGGTGATCCGTACGTGTCCCAGCTGCGGGAACAGCTCGCTGAACAGGTAGCGACGCAGCTCGATCTCTTGATCGTTCAGGTTGAAGTTCTCGCGCAGACGGCCGCCGAAGCGATAGCCGCCGCGGGCGCCGAACACCAGGCGGTTGTCGGCGGTGCGTTGGCCGTAGGTGACCTGGCGGCTGCTCTCGCTGAAGGCTTGCCCCTGGGACAGGCCGATCCGTTCCCAAGTCGATTCCGGCAGAGGCTCGGTAGCCACCAGCAGGCTCTGTACCGGCAGTTGGTGCTTGCCCAGCGGGGGCAGGCTGGCGGCGTAACCCTCCACGGCAGGCACTACCCAGTGGCAGCGAATATGCGCCAGGGGCGAGCGAACTGCACCGGGCTGCCAGTCGATGGCCGGGGTGTTCTCGTAGATCGGCACGCCCAGCGCTTCCACTGCACGGGCCAGGCCGCGCACCAGCTTGGCCGGCTGGATCGTCGCGGTGTGCGGACTGTAGATGGCGCCATAGGCATTGCTGACCCGCAGTTGGGCATCCAACTGCTCGGGGCGCAGCCAGCGATAGTCGTCCTCGGTCATGCCCTGGCGATACAGGTCATCAAGGTAGGCGCGCAGGTTGCGCTCCTGCTCGGGGTAGCGCGCAGCGCAATACAGGACGCCACCTTTACGGTAATCGCAGTCGATGGCCTCGCGTTGCAGCACGCTTTGCACTTCATCGGGAATGCCGTGCAGCAGGTCGATGCTGGCGCGGCGCGTTTGCGGTGACAGCGTGGCGAGCAACCGGTCCTCGCCCAGGAGGTTGCCCATCAGCCAGCCGCCATTGCGCCCCGAGGCACCGAAGCCGGCGATGTTGGCTTCGATTACAGCAATGCTCAGTTGCGGCGCCTGCCGCTTGAGGTAGTAGGCGGTCCACAGGCCGGTATAGCCCGCACCGATGATGCACACATCGACGTCCAGGTCTTCGCGCAGAGCGGGGCGCGCGCACAGTGGCTCGTCGAGCTGGTCCATCCACAGGCTGAGCGTGCGCAGGGGTTGCATCGGGTTCGGCTCCACATCCATCAATGTCTGTGGGCGATCCTAGTAGCGTTCGACGATGGCTGTCTTACGTGCGTGCACGCAGGGAATTTTGCTTCAGGTACGCCTTGGGCGTCAGGCCGGTGTGTTCGCGAAACGCTTTGTAGAACGCCGAAAGTGAGTTGAAGCCGGCATTGAAGGCCAGGTCGTCTATCGGCGTGTCGGCGCTGCCGTGGTCAAGGATCGCCATCAAGTGTTGCAGGCGGGCCTGGTTGACGTAGCGATAGAAGCTCTGCCCGAGCACCTGGTTGAGCAGGTAGGAGATCTGGTTGCGGCTGTAGCCGCTGGCGTCGGCGACCTGTTGCAGATTCAGCTCCGGGTCAAGGTAGGGGCGTTGGCGCTGGAAATAGTGCTCAAGGTCCTGAGCCATGGTCGACAGTTGGCGTGGTGACAGGCCCAAGCGGCTGGTGGCAGGACGCAAACCGCCGCTGGCAGGGCTGTGGCCATTCTGGCGCACCAGGGTGGCATATTCGTTGACTCGCCAGATCAGGTCGTCCTTGACGGTAATTGCCTCGCTGGACTGGAACGCCACCAGGCCGTCGCCGCCCTGGACCGTCACCTGGTACTGGATGAACGCGGTGCAGCCGTCCACGCGGATGCGGTCGCTATGGACGATGTCTTCGCCAGCCTCATGGGGCAGGCAGGCGCGCACGTAGTCGCGCAGCTCGTGGTAGCCGAGCACGCGATTCTGGAAAAAGTCGTGGTACTGGATGTCAGGGTGGTAGAGCGCGATGACGCCATCCAGGTCCCGGTGCTTCCAGCACAGGTGATAGCGCAGCACCGTGTCAGCCGTGCGTGGGGTCTGTTCTGGGCCGTCGGGGAGGGTGAGGGCGGTCATGAATGGATAGTGCATTGCAGAACACCCAGGTGCAAGGGCGTGGGTCCGGCATATTGCACGGTTCTATCAAGCGGCAGGCAGCGTAAGCCGTTGATTCGGATAGCTATGGGTTTTCGCGGGCGCTGGCATGGCGCGTGCACCGGTTTGTTCACCGCCGAACAGGAGAAAAGCCATGCGCTCGATACTGCTGTGGATGATTGGGGTGCCGATTCCAGTGATCATTCTGATCTGGTTCTTCATGCATTGAGACGGCCATTGCCGACAATCCGGCCCCTACAGCGCCTGTAGGAGCCGGCTTGCCGGCGAGGGGCGCTATCTGGGCCTAGAGAAACTGCTCCGCATAATGGCAAGCCACCTGCCGGGAGGCCACCTGCCTGAAGGCCGGTACCTCGTTGGCACACCGCTCGGTCGCGTAGGGGCAGCGCTTGTGGAACGCGCAGCCCTCTGGCGGGTTCAGCGGGTTGGGCAGTTCGCCGGCAATGCGGATCTTCGGCTTCAGCGGGTCCGGGTGGATCGCCGGAGTCGCCGACAGCAACGCCTGGGTGTAGGGATGCAGCGGCTTTTCGTAGATATCCTCCTTCGGCCCCATCTCTGCCGGCCGGCCCAGGTACATCACCAGCACCTGATCCGCTACATGGCGCACTACTGCCAGGTTATGCGAAATGAACACGTAGGCGGTGTTGAACTCCCTTTGCAGGTCCATGAACAGGTTAAGGACCTGGGCCTGGATCGACACGTCCAGCGCTGAGGTTGGCTCGTCCGCCACCAGCACCTTCGGTTGCAGCATCATCGCCCGGGCCAACGCAATCCGCTGGCGCTGGCCGCCGGAGAACATGTGTGGGTAGCGCTGATAATGCTCGGGACGCAGGCCTACCTGTTCCATCATCTTCTGCACTTTTTCGCGCCGCTCGGCCTTGCTCAGCGAGGTGTTGATCAACAGCGGTTCTGCCAGTTGATCGCCGATTTTCTGCCGGGGGTTGAGCGACGCGTAAGGGCTCTGGAAGACCATCTGCACATCGCGGCGCAGCTGCTTGCGTTCAGCCTTGCTGGCGCCCTTGACCTCGGTGCCGGCGATTTGCAGCGAACCGGAGGAGGGCTCTTCGATGAGTGTCAGGGCGCGGGCCAGGGTCGACTTGCCACAGCCGGATTCGCCGACCACGGCCAGGGTCTTGCCAGCCTCTAGCTCGAACGACACGCCATTGAGGGCGCGTACCAGGGCATGGCCTTTGAACAGACCACGCGATACTTCGTAATGCCGGGTCAGCTCCCGAGCGGAAAGAACGACGGCCATCACGCCACCTCCTGGTTCAGCGGATAGAAGCAACGCACCAGGCTATGCGCCTGGGGATCAAGGGGGGGGCGCTGGCGCCGGCAGTTTTCCTGCACGTACGGGCAGCGCGGCGACAGCAGGCAGCCGGCTGGGCGGTCGTAACGACCGGGTACGATGCCGGGTAGCGTGGACAGGCGTTCGGCACCGAGACTGTGCTCGGGGATGGCCGCCAACAGGGCTTCGCTGTAAGGGTGGGCGGGTACGTCGAACAGCTCTGGTACCTGGCCCACTTCCACGGCTTGCCCGGCGTACATCACGCACACGCGCTTGGCGGTTTCGGCCACCACGGCCAGGTCGTGGGTGATCAGGATGAGCGCCATGTTGCGCTCTTTCTGCAAGTTGACCAGCAGTTCCATGATCTGCGCCTGGATGGTCACGTCCAGGGCGGTGGTCGGCTCGTCGGCGATCAGCAGCTTGGGCTCGCCGGCGATCGCCATGGCAATCGCCACCCGTTGGCTCATGCCGCCGGACAACTGGTGCGGGTAGGCGTCCAGGCGGCTTTCGGCAGCCGGAATCTCGACCTTCTTGAGCAATTCCAGGGCACGCTGGCGAGCGGCCTTGCCCTTGAGGCCCAGGTGTTGGCGCAGCACCTCCTCGATCTGGTAGCCCACGGTGTAGCTGGGGTTGAGCGCGGTCATCGGGTCCTGGAAGACCATGGCGATGTCCTTGCCCACCACCTTGCGCCGCTGGCGGCCGCTGAGCTTGAGCATGTCGGTGCCGTCGAAGGTGAGGGCGTCGGCAGTGATACGCCCGGGGGCGTCGATCAGGCCCATCAGGGCCATCATGGTCACCGACTTGCCCGAGCCGGACTCGCCGACGATGGCCAGGATCTCGCCGGCATCTACCGCCAGGTCCAGGCCGTCCACCACGGGTACTGCATTGGTGTCGCCGAAGCGCACGTTCAGGTTGTTGATCTGCAACAGTGACATGGCGTTCTCCTCAGGCGGCGTTCTTGAGTTTCGGGTCCAGCGCATCGCGCAGGCCGTCGCCCATCAGGTTGATTGCCAGCACACTGAGCAGAATGGTCAGGCCGGGCAGGCTCACCACCCACCAGGCGCGCTCGATGTAGTCACGTGCCGAAGCCAGCATGGTGCCCCATTCCGGGGTGGGCGGTTGCACGCCCAAGCCGAGGAAGCCCAGGGCCGCGGCGTCGAGAATCGCCGAGGAGAAACTCAGGGTCGCCTGCACGATCAGCGGCGCCATGCAGTTGGGTAGCACGGTGACGAACATCAAGCGTGGCAGGCCGGCACCGGCCAGGCGCGCGGCGGTGACGTAGTCGCGGTTCAACTCGCCCATTACCGCCGCGCGGGTCAGGCGCACGTAGGACGGCAGTGACACGATGGCGATGGCGATCACCGTGTTGATCAGGCCTGGGCCGAGTATGGCGACGATGGCCACGGCCAGCAGCAGCGAGGGCAGGGCCAGCATCACGTCCATCAGGCGCATGATCGAAGGGCCGAGGATCTGCGGGAAGAACCCGGCCAGCAGGCCGAGCAGGATACCGGGGATCAGCGACATCACCACCGACGACAGGCCGATCAGCAGCGACAGCCGAGCGCCCTGGATCAACCGCGAGAGCAAGTCGCGGCCCAGTTCGTCGGTGCCGAGGATGAACTGCCAGGTACCGCCTTCGAGCCACACCGGAGGGGTCAGCAGGAAGTCGCGGTACTGCTCGCTGGGGTCGTGCGGCGCGACCCATGGGGCGAACACAGCGCAAAACACCACCAGGCACATGAAGGCCAGGCCCAGCACTGCACCTTTGTTGCGTGAAAAGGCCTGCCAGAACTCTTTGTACGGTGACGGGTAGAGCAGGCTTTGGTCCACCGGGCTGGCCGGCGTGACGGATTTTGGAATCGGGCTAGTCATGGCGAAGACCTCAGCGCTGATGACGGATGCGTGGGTTGGCCAGGCCGTAGAGGATGTCCACGACGAAGTTGACCAGAATCACCAGGCAGGCAATCAACAGGATGCCATTCTGGACCACGGGGTAGTCACGGGCGCCGATGGCTTCGATCAGCCACTTGCCGATGCCCGGCCAGGAGAAGATGGTTTCGGTGAGCACCGCACCGGCCAGCAAGGTGCCGACCTGCAGGCCGAACACCGTCAGCACAGGGATCAACGCGTTACGCAGACCGTGCACGAAGACCACGCGGGCCGGTGACAGGCCTTTGGCGCGGGCGGTACGGATGTAGTCCTCGCGCAGCACTTCGAGCATCGACGAGCGGGTCATGCGGGCGATCACCGCCAGCGGGATGGTGCCCAGCACGATGGCTGGCAGGATCAGGTGCATCACGGCATCCTTGAAGGCGCCTTCTTCGTCGCTGAGCAATGTGTCGATGAGCATGAAGCCGGTCTTCGGCTCGATGTCATAGAGCAGGTCGATGCGCCCCGACACAGGGGTCCAGCCCAGGCTCACGGAGAAGAACATGATCAGGATCAGGCCCCACCAGAAGATCGGCATGGAATAGCCGGCCAGGGAAATGCCCATCACCCCGTGGTCGAACAGCGAACCGCGCTTGAGCGCGGCGATCACCCCGGCCAGCAGGCCGACGACTCCGGCGAACACCAGGGCGGCGAAGGCCAGTTCGAGGGTGGCCGGGAACAGAGTGAGAAACTCGGTCCAGACACTTTCGCGGGTGCGCAGCGACTCGCCCAGGTCTCCCTGGGCGAGTTTGCCGACGTAGTCCAGGTACTGGACCGGCAGGGGCTTGTTCAGGCCCAGGCGTTCCATGGCCTGGGCGTGCATTTCAGGGTCGACCCTGCGCTCGCCCATCATGACTTCCACCGGGTCGCCGGGGATCAGGCGTATGAGCGCGAAGGTCAGCAAGGTGATACCGAAGAAGGTCGGAATCAGCAGGCCTAGACGCCGGGCAATAAAACTCAACATTGTCGGAGGTACCTCATCAGCCGGTCAGGGCAGTGCCGCCGGTGCCCGTGTGGGGTCCCGGCGGTCGTTGTTGTTCTACTTCACCTTGGTGGTGGCGAAGTTGTTGTTGGTCAGAGGGTTGATCACGTAACCCTCCACGTTGTCACGCATGGCGGTGAACATCTTCGGATGGGCCATGCTGATCCAGGGTTGATCGTCATCGTACACCTTCAAAGCCTCGGCATAGAGCCTTGCGCGTTGGTCGTTGTCGATCACTTCGCGGGCGCGGGTGATCAGCTCCTGGAATCTGGGGTTGCACCAGCGCGCGTAGTTCTCGCCGCTTTTGGCGGCATCGCAGCTGAGCAGTGGACTGAGGAAGTTGTCCGGGTCGCCGTTGTCGCCGGCCCACCCGGTGGACACCAGGTCGGCTTCACCGTTCTTCGCCCTGCGCAGCATCTCGGCCCATTCCATCACGCGGATATCCAGCTTGAGGCCGATCTGCTTGAGGTCGGCCTGCAGCATCTCGGCGGACAGCCGTGGGTTGGGGTTGGTCGGGCCGCCGCCATTGCGGGTGAACAGGGTGATCACGGTGCCTTCGGGTACACCCGCTTGCTTGAGCAACTCGCGGGCCTTGGCCAAGTCGCGAGGCGGGTTCTTGTTGTCGGTGTTGTAGCCGATCATGGTCGGTGGGTAGGGGTTCACGCCGACCAGTGCGTTGCCCTTGCCGAATAGCTGGTCAACGTGGGTCTGGCGGTCGAAGGCCATGTTGATGGCTTTGCGCACGCGCACATCGCTCAGGTACTTGTGCTCGGTATTCATCGAGATGTAACCGGTGACCAGTGCTTCGATCTCGTCGACCTTCAGCTTGGGGTCCGCCTTGATCGACGGCACATCGTCTGGCTTGGGGTACAACGCCACCTGGCATTCGTTGGCGCGCAGTTTCTGCAGGCGCACGTTGCTGTCGGTGGCGATGGCGAAGATCAGCGAGTCGGCCGGTGGCTTGCCGCGGAAATAGTCCGGGTTGGCTTTGTAGCGGACCTGGGCGTCCTTGTTGTAGCGCTGGAAGACGAAGGGACCTGTGCCGATGGGCTTGCTGTTGAGGTCGCCGGTCTTTCCCGCCTTGAGCAACTGGTCGCCGTATTCGGCGGAGTAGATCGAGGTGAAGGCCATGGCCATGTCACGCAGGAACGGTGCCTCCGGTCGGGTGAGTGTGATCACCACGGTGCGATCGTCGGTCTTTTCCACCGACTTGAGCAGTTCCTTGAAGGCCATGCTTTCGAAGTATGGGTAGCCGACGCTGCTCTTGGCGTGCCACGGGTGGTTCGGGTCGAGCTGGCGGTTCAGGCTCCACAGCACGTCGTCGGCGTTGAAATCGCGGGTAGGCGTGAAGTAGTCGGTGGTGTGGAACTTGACGCCTTCGCGCAGGTGGAAGGTATAGGTCAGGCCGTCTGGCGAGACGTCCCAACGCTCGGCCAGGGCGGGCTGGATATCAGTGGTGCCGGGCTTGAAGTCGACCAGACGGTTGAATACGGTCTCGGCCGCGGCGTCGGCGGTGACCGCCGTGGTGTACTGGACGATGTCGAAGCCTTCCGGGCTGGCTTCGGTGCATACCACCAGCGGCTTGGCCGCCAGGTGCGTGGCACTGCCCAGGATGACCGCTGCGAGGGCAGCGCGGAGCGGTAACGATTTCATGGAAACTCCCTGCTTGCATTGTTTCCAGCGTAGCCGCCACGGCCCGAGGTGGAGCGGGCCGTGGCGTCAGCGGTTACAGAATGTTGAACGGAATGGTGGTGACGATACGCAGTTCGTCCAGGCTGCCATCACCCTGGGCCTTGCTGGCCCGGTGCGCGGTGTAGGTGGCGCGGATGCTGGTGTCTTTCAGTGGCCCGCTCTGTACCGCGTAGCTGGTGCCGATCCCCCACTCGTAATGGGTCTCGCCATCCAGTCCATTCACGTCGTAGGCGGTGCCGCGGTAGTGAGTACCGTCGATGCCCCAGCCTCGGGCGTTGTACAGGTTGAACTTCAGGCCAGGCACGCCGTAGGGCGCCATGTTCAGTACGTAGGAAATCTGCAGGGATTTCTCGTTCGGGCCGTTGAAGTCCGACAGCAGCGAGTTGGCCAGGTAGATGCCGTTGGTCTCGTGCAGGTAGTCGAAGTACTCGTTGCCGTTCACCTGCTGCCACGAGGCGGCGAGGGTGTGGGCCTGGTGAGTCAGGCCAAGCGACAGGCTGTAGGTGTCGTTGTCGATGTCACCCATCTTCTTGCTGCCTTCGTCCACGGTCTTGTAGTAGTTCAGGCCGGTGGTCAGGCTAAGCACCGCGCTGTCACCCAGCACGTGGTTGGCACCGAAGTAGTACTGGTTCCAGAAATCATCGACCTTGGTGGCGTACAGGCTGGTAGTCAGGCTCTTGAGCGGCTGGTAGTTGACCCCGGCGGTGCTGGCACGGTCGGTTTCGACACCGGTGGCGCTGTACTCGCTGCGGAATTTGCTCAGGCTCTGCTCGGTACGCGGGGAGACCCGGTCGAAGGTGCCGAGATCGAACGAAAGGTTGTCGAACTCGGCGCTGTGCAGGAATGCACCCTGGAAGCTCGATGGCAGGGCACGGTTACCGATGAAGGCGATCATCGGTGTGTCGACGGATTGGCGGCCCACGGTGAGGGTGGTGTTGGACACGCGTGCCTTGACGTTGGCCAGGCCCATCTTGCTCCACTGGCCGATGGGGTCGCCATCGCTGTGGGTCAGGGTACGGTTGTTGGGGCCGGCGACTGCCGCGCGGCCCTGTTCCAGGGCGATGGCGTTGTAGCCGGCCGCTTCCACGGCGAAGCCCACGGTGCCCTGGGTGAAGCCCGAGCTGTAGTTGAGGATGGTGCCTTGCAGCCAGTTGTCCCGGCTGTGGGTGTCGTGGCGGGTGCCATCGCTCTTGTAATACTTCCACAGCGGAGCGCGGGTGGCGCGCTCGCGGGCGTACCAGTTACGGGTGCTGCCGGATAGGCTCTGGCCGTCGATGAAGCCTTTGGCATCGTCCTGCTCGCTGGTGCTTTTCAGGCTGAACGGAACGTAGTCCTGGCTCTGGGTTTCGGCCTGTGCCATGGCGCAGAAGGTGCCGATGGATAAGGCCAGCGCGGTTATCGTGAAACGTTTCAAAGTAAAGCTCCCTTTCTTTTCTTTTAGTTCTCACCAGGCCTCGTGGGCTGGGGTGTTTGCTGCGGTGTTGCCAGGGTTGCCACGGGATCGCCGGGCATGTTCTTCGTCTGTACCGGCCTTCTCGCCGGCAAGCCGGCTCCAGCAGCCACAGCCCGTGCAGGCGCTGGCTTGCCGGCGATAGGACCGGTATCGGTTGCAGGTCAGTCGATGCTCACACCCGAGAAGTCGTTGCGGCCAAACGGGCTGACCCGAAAGTCGGCGACCTTGGCGCTGATCGGCTGGTTGACGGTGGAATGCGCCACCGGCGTGATCGGCACCTGCTGCTTGAGGCGCTGCTGGGCCTGTTGGTAAAGCGCCGTGCGTTCGGCGCGGTCGGTGACTTGCTTGGCTTTCTTCACCAGGCTGTCGTACTGCGGGTCGCACCACAGCGAGTAGTTGTTGCTGCCGATGGCATCACAGTTGTAGAGGGTGCCCAGCCAGTTGTCCGGGTCGCCGTTGTCACCGGTCCAGCCGATCAGGGCGATATCGTGTTCACCGCTCTTCATGCGCTTGAGGTACTCGCCCCACTCGTAGCTGACGATGCGCACCTTGAAGCCGAGCTTGCTCCAGTCGGCCTGCAGCATCTCGGCCATGAGCTTGGCGTTGGGGTTGTAGGGGCGTTGCACCGGCATGGCCCACAGGGTAACTTCGGTGCCTTCCTTGACACCGGCCTGTTGCAGCAGGGCCTTGGCTTTGGCCGGGTCGAACGGGGCATCCTTGATGGTTTGGTCATAGGACCATTGAGTGGGCGGCATGGCGTTGACCGCCTGTTGGCCGGAGTCCTGATACACCGCCTGGAGAATCGCCTGTTTGTTCACCGCCATGTCCATGGCCTGGCGGACTTCCAGCCGGTCGAACGGTGGATGTTGGGTGTTGTAGGCGATGTAGCCGAGGTTGAAGCCAGGTTGCCGGAGCACCTGCAACCGGTCGTCTCCCCTGAGCGCTGGCAGGTCTGCCGGGCGCGGGTGCAGGGTGACCTGGCATTCATTGCGGCGCAGCCTCTGAATGCGCACCGAAGGGTCGACGTTGATCGAGAACACCAGGTTGTCGATCTTGACCTCATCCGCTGCCCAGTAGTCTTTGTTGCCCTTGAAGCGGATCTGCGCGTCTTTCTGGTAGCGCTGGAATACGAAGGGGCCAGTGCCGATCGGTTGCTGGTTGATGTCGCTGGGGCGGCCGCTGGCCAGCAGTTGTTGGGCGTACTCGGCGGACAGTATCGAGGCGAAGCTCATGGCCAGGTTCTGGATGAACGCGGCATCGACGCGGTTGAGGGTGAACACCACGGTGTGCGGGTCGGTTTTCTCGACACGGGCGATGTTCTTGTCCAGGCCCATGCTGACGAAGTAGGGGAACTCAGTGGGGTAGCCCTTACGGAACGGGTGCTGCTTGTCGAGCATGCGGTTGAAAGTGAACAGCACATCCTCGGCATTGAAGTCGCGGCTTGGGGTGAAAACCTTGTTGGCGTGGAACTTGACCCCTTCGCGCAGGTGGAAGGTGTAGCGCAGGCCGTCATCGGATACTTCCCATCGGGTAGCCAGGGCGGGTTGTACCGCTGTGCCGCCGCGCTCGAACTCGACCAGTCGGTTGTAGATCGGCTCGGCGGCGTCATTGTCGGTGGCGCTGGTGTACTGGGCTGTGTCGAACCCTGCCGGACTGCCCTCCGAGCAGAACACCAGGCTCTTGGCCTGGAGGGCAGGGGCCTGGGCCAGCAGGCTGAGGGCAAGCAGGGTCGAAAGACGGGTAACGTGGCGCATGGCAATTCCTTTTCCAGCTGTTCTCGCCGCCTCGGGGTACGAATTGCGGCAACAGGGACCCAAACCCGACGCGGGTAGCGTCGGGGTGGGCTGCATGTAGGGGAAGGGGCGAAGGTTGCGGTGCTACTTGTCTACACTGACGCCGTAGAACGAGTTCAACGCGAACGGACTGATCTTGAAGTCCTTCACCTTGGCGCTCATTGGCTGATACACGGTGGAGTGCGCGATAGGTGTGATGGGTACCTGTTCCTTGAGGATGTGTTGCGCCTTCTGGTACAGCTCGGTGCGTTTGCCCTGGTCGGAGGTGGCCTTGGCCTGCTTGATCAGGTCGTCATAGGGCTTGTAGCACCACTTGGAGAAGTTGTTGCCGTCAATGGCATCGCAACCGTAGAGGGTACCGAGCCAGTTGTCCGGGTCACCGTTGTCGCCGCTCCAGCCAATCAGCATCGCACCCTGCTCGCCGCCCTTGGAACGCTTGATGTACTCACCCCATTCGTAGCTGACGATCTTGGCCTTGATACCAATCTTGCCCCAGTCGGACTGCAGCATTTCGGCCATCAACTTGGCGTTGGGGTTGTAGGGACGTTGAACCGGCATCGCCCACAGGGTGATCTCGGTGCCTTCCTTGATACCCGCTTCCTTGAGCAGTTGCTTGGCTTTCTCCGGGTCGTAGGCGGCGTCCTTGATGCTGTCGTCGTAGGACCACTGGGTCGGCGGCATGGCGTTGACGGCAAGCTGGCCGGCGCCCTGGTAGACCGATTCGATGATCTTCTTCTTGTCCACGGCCATATCCAGCGCTTCGCGGACCTTGAGCTGGGACAGCGGGTTGGGTTCGTTGCTGCCCTTGACCTTGTCCATCACGTTGTAGGCGATATAGCCCAGGTTGAAACCGGCCTGCTGTGGCATCTGCAGGTTCTTGTCCTCTTTGAGCGGCTCGATGTCCGCCGGGCGCGGGAACAGGGTGACCTGACACTCGTTCTTCTTCAGTTTCTGCATGCGCACCGAGGCATCGGTGGTGATGGCGAAGATCAGGTTGTCGATCTTCACGTCCTCAGGCTTCCAGTAGTCCTTGTTGCCCTTGAAGCGGATCTGCGCGTCCTTCTGGTACTTGCTGAACACGAACGGGCCCGTGCCGATGGGCTTCTGGTTGATGTCGGCGGCCTTGCCTTGCTTGAGCAACTGGTCGGCGTACTCGGCCGACTGAATGGAGGCGAAGCTCATGGCCAGGTTCTGAATGAACGCGGCATCGACCTCATTGAGGGTGAAACGCACGGTGTGATCGTCGAGTTTCTCCACCTTGGCGATGTTCTTGTCCATGCCCATGTCGGTGAAGTACGGGAATTCGGTGGGGTAGGCTTTACGGAAGGGGTGGTTCTTGTCGAGCATGCGCTTGAAGGTGAACAGCACGTCGTCGGCGTTGAACGCCCGGGTTGGCTTGAAGTAGTCGGTGGTGTGGAACTTGACCCCTTCACGCAGATGGAAGGTATAGGTCTTGCCGTCGTCAGACACTTCCCACTTGGTCGCGAGCCCCGGGATGACCGCGGTACCGCCGCGTTCGAACTGGGTCAGGCGGTTGAACACGGTTTCAGCCGAGGCGTCGAAGTCGGTTCCCGTGGTGTACTGCCCAGGGTCGAAGCCGGCTGGACTGCCCTCGGAGCAGAACACCAGGTTGGATGCGGCTTGGGCGAAGGGGGCGCCGGCTAGCAAGCCTGCGCCGACCAGGAACGGAATGACTGCGTGTTTGAGCATGGTGGCCTCATTGTTGTCATTTTTTTCAGTTGAGGTGGCCTCGTGAGCCGACCTGCGGATACTTATGCAGGGGGTATTCCCAATGCAACAGTCAGGAGGATAGTTGGCGCCAGAAAAGTAGTACGACCGTACATGGATGTCGCATTCATGTAACTTTCACGCAAGTTGAACGTTTGCGCAGGCCGAAAGATGGCATTTTGCTGATTATTTCGAGGCGGGATGATACGTAGGACGCACCGTTTTCGTGCGTAGGAAATGTCTGAAATTACTAAGTTAGAGCGCTGCGTGTGCGGCTTTGTGCCGCGAGAGGGGCGCATGGCGCCCCTCAAGGGATGGGTCAGGGCATTTGCACTTCGATCAGGCCATCGGCGTTCATGCTGACTTCACTGGTGCCGGCCTCGATGTCCGGCGCCGGGGCCGCTTCGTCGGCACCCATGGCTTTCATCGCCATGGGCGCGCTACGCAGGTACGGGCGTGGGTAGCCGCTACTGTTGAGGTTCAGGCTGACCACCTTGTAGCCCTTGCCACCCAGGGCCTCGGTGGCCAGTTGGGCGCGTGCCTTGAAGGCCTCGACGGCGTCCTTGAGCAGGGCATCCTCGCTGGCCTTGCGGGTGGCTGCGGCGATGGAGAAGTCCATGCCGCCCATTTTCATGTTCTGCAGCAAGTCGGCGGTCAGCTGCGACAAGGCCGGGAAGTCGGCGCTCTCAAGGCGCAGCTCGGCACGTTCGCGCCAGCCGGTGATCTTCTGGCCTTTGCTGTCGTATACCGGGTAGCTGTTGCGGCTGCCCTGGCTGATCTTCACGTCCTTGACCTGACGGGCCTGCTGGATGGACGTGTTCAGGGTTTCGGTGATCTGCTTGGCCAGCTTGCCTGGGTCGGTGTTCTGCGCTTCGCTGTAAAGGGTCACCACCATCAAGTCGCGTGGGACTTCCTTGCTGACTTCGGCGCGCAGCGACACCTGGTTGTAGCGTGGCTCATCGGCGGCCAGTGCAGGCAAGCTGGCGAGCAGGCCGCAAGACATGACCAGGGCGGCGCCGCGACGGGAAATTTGCATGTAGGACTCCTTGGCAATAAAAGGCGTGGGCTTGGGCGTTCCTTTCCACGCATGGCCCATCAGACCGGGAACAGTGTAGTGGGTTCAAAAGTGCCATCATGAACCTGTGACAAAGTGTGGCGCTTTGCCGCATCGCTGCAGCGAAGCGCCTGGCTTCGGTATACTCCAGCCGATTTTCCTGGAGCACTCATCAGGAGAGCTCATGCTCGCCGCCGTACAACCGCTATCCGCTACCCGTCAGAACCTCTGGCGCCTGACCGTCATTCGCGTGCTGGTCCTGGCTGCCCAGGCCGGCTCGGTGGGCGTCGCCTACTGGACCGAACTGCTGCCGCTGCCCTGGTTCTCGCTGGCGGCGACGTTGGCACTCTCATCCATCCTGTGCGCGTTCACCGCGTTGCGCCTGCGCCTGTCGCTGCCAGTCACCGAGCTGGAATACGCCTTGCAACTGGCCTGTGACCTGCTGATTCACAGTGCGTTGCTTTATTACTCGGGCGGCTCGACCAACCCGTTCGTGTCGTATTACCTGGTGCCGTTGGCGATTGCCGCAGTGACCCTGCCATGGCTCTACTCGCTGATTCTCTCTGGCATCGCGCTGACGGCCTACAGCCTGTTGCTGGTGCAGTTCTACCCGCTCGAAGGGTTGCCGATGGCGCGGGACAAGATGCAGGTGTACGGCATGTGGCTGAGCATCGCGCTGGCGGCAGCGGTGATCACCTTCTTCGCCGCCCGCATGGCCGAAGAGCTGCGTCGCCAGGAGCAACTGCGTTCCGAGCGGCGGGAAGAAAGCCTGCGCGACGAGCAGTTGCTGGCCGTGGCCACCCAGGCGGCAGGCGCGGCCCATGAGTTGGGCACGCCGCTGGCGACCATGAGCGTCCTGCTCAATGAAATGCGCCAGGACCATTCGGACCCGATGCTGCAGGAAGATCTGCAGATCCTTCAGGACCAGGTCAAACTGTGCAAGGAAACCCTGCAGCAACTGGTGCGGGCAGCCGAGGCCAACCGACGCATGGCGGTGGTCGAGCAGGACGTTACCGCCTGGCTCGACGAGGCGCTCAACCGCTGGCACCTGATGCGCCCGGAAGCCAGCTACCGGTTCCAGCGCCTGCGAGACGGCCAGGTGCCTCGCCTGACCCCGCCGCCGGATTTGACCCAGGCCCTGCTGAACCTGCTGAACAATGCCGCCGATGCCTGTCCGGGTGACTTGGAAGTGCGCTTGGACTGGGACGCCCAGGACATCGTCATCAGCATCCGTGACCATGGCCCGGGCGTGCCGCCGGCCATTGCCGAGGCCATCGGCAAACCCTTTATCACCACCAAGGGCAAAGGCTTCGGCCTGGGCCTGTTCTTGAGCAAGGCCAGCGTGACCCGTGCGGGCGGTTCGGTGAAACTCTATAGTCATGAACAGGGTGGCACCCTGACCGAACTGCGCCTGCCCTATGGCAAGCGAGGAGATGAAAGATGAGCGAAGAAAACCAGGTCGAAGGCGAAGAATTGCCCCACCTGTTGCTGGTGGATGACGATGCCACCTTCACTCGGGTCATGGCCCGTGCCATGAGCCGTCGGGGGTTCCGTGTCAGCACGGCCAGTTCCGCTGAAGAAGGGCTGATTCTGGCCCAGCAGGACTTGCCGGACTACGCCACGTTGGACCTGAAGATGGAAGGCGATTCCGGTCTGGTGCTGCTGCCCAAGCTTCTGGAGCTGGACCCGGAAATGCGTGTGGTGATCCTGACCGGTTACTCGAGCATTGCCACGGCGGTCGAGGCGGTCAAGCGCGGTGCCTGCAACTACCTGTGCAAACCAGCCGACGCGGACGATGTGCTGACGGCGCTGCTCTCGGAACATACCGACCTCGATACCTTGGTGCCGGAAAACCCGATGTCGGTCGACCGCTTGCAGTGGGAACACATTCAGCGCGTGCTCAACGAACACGAAGGCAATATCTCCGCCACTGCGCGGGCGCTGGGCATGCACCGCCGGACCTTGCAGCGCAAATTGCAGAAGCGCCCGGTCCGCCGTTGACCTCCTGCTGCCTGCACCGCCCCTTTCGCGGGTAAACTCACGCCCACGGGGTGCACATCCCTGTGAAGCGGGTTTGCCCGCGAGGAGGCCAGCAAAGGCAGAAACGTCCGCGATAGTCCTCCACGATCCCCGCATTTCCTGACGCGTTGGCGTATCATTAGCCACCTAACGGCAACTCCCATCAGGATCGCTTGCGCATGCTCGCCCTTCTTATCCAGACGCTGAACATCACGGCCCCGGTGTTCGCCATGTTGTTCATGGGCGTGTTGCTCAAACGCATTCACCTGATCGACGACAACTTCAATCGCGTCGCCTCGCAGTTGGTGTTCAACGTCTGCATGCCGGCGTTGCTGTTCCTGGGTATCTACCACGCCGACCTGGCTTCGGCAGTCAAACCTGGAGTCATCCTCTATTTCATCGTCGCCACGCTGGTCGGTTTCGCCTTGGCCTGGGGCATGGCGATCTGGCGTAGCCCGCTGGCCGACCGGGGCATCTATACCCAAGGGGCATTTCGTGGCAACAACGGGGTCATTGGCCTGGCCCTGGCGGCCAGTCTCTACGGTGACTACGGCATCTCGCTGGGGGCGGTGCTCGCGGGGCTGGTCATCCTCATGTACAACTCGCTGTCGGCGGTGGTGCTGGCGGTGTACAGCCCCGACCTGAAGTCCGACCCCTGGAGCATTTGCAAGAGCATCTTCAGCAACCCGTTGATCATCAGCGTGCTGGTGGCCACTCCCATGGCGTACGGGCAAGTACCGCTGCCTAACTGGCTTTTGACTTCGGGTGATTACCTGGCGCAGATGACCCTGCCGCTGGCGCTCATCTGTATCGGCGGTACCCTGTCGCTGGCGGCCCTGCGTGACAGCGGCAGGCTGGCGATCGACGCCAGCCTGGTGAAGATGCTCTGGCTGCCGTTGATCGGCACCTTGGGTGCCTGGTTGTGCGGGTTCCGTGGGGCCGAGCTGGGCATCCTGTTCCTGTACATCGGCAGCCCGACCGCTGCGGCCAGTTATGTCATGGCCCGGGCGGCCAACGGCAATCATGAGCTGGCGGCTTCTATCATCGTGATCACCACACTAATGGCGGCGATTACCACCAACATTGGCATTTTCATCTTGCAGTGGGGCGGATGGATCTAGATCCTTGACTGCAAACAACTCCAACAACACGGCCTCCTGACTAAAGGACACTTCATGCAAGACCAGAGCACGCCCGAGCGGTTACAGCGCGGGCTGAAGAATCGCCATATCCAGTTGATCGCGCTGGGCGGGGCCATCGGCACCGGGCTGTTCCTGGGCATTGCCCAAACCATCCAGCTGGCCGGCCCGTCCGTGCTGCTGGGCTACGCCATTGCCGGCCTCATGGCCTTCTTCATCATGCGCCAGCTCGGCGAGATGGTGGTCGAAGAGCCGGTCGCCGGCAGCTTCAGCCATTTCGCCCACCAGTACTGGAGCGAGTTCGCAGGTTTCGTATCGGGCTGGAACTACTGGGTGGTGTACGTGCTGGTAGGCATGGCCGAGCTGACGGCCGTGGGCATCTACGTGCAGTACTGGTGGCCGGATTTTCCCACCTGGGCCACGGCGGCGATCTTCTTCGTGGCGATCAACGCCATCAACCTGACCCAGGTTAAGGTCTATGGTGAGCTGGAGTTCTGGTTCGCGCTGGTCAAGGTGGTAGCCATCGTCAGCATGATCGGCTTTGGTGCCTGGCTGTTGAGCAGTGGCCACGGCGGGCCGGACGCCAGCGTGGCCAACCTGTGGCAGTACGGTGGTTTCTTCCCCAACGGCGTGACTGGCTTGATCATGGCCTTGGCGGTGATCATGTTCTCCTTCGGTGGCCTGGAGCTGGTGGGTATTACCGCCGCCGAAGCAGACAACCCACGCCAGAGCATCCCCAAGGCGACCAACCAGGTGGTGTACCGCATCCTGATTTTCTACATCGGTGCACTGGCAGTGTTGCTGTCGCTGTACCCGTGGCAGAAGGTCGTGCAGGGCGGCAGCCCGTTCGTGATGATCTTCCACGAGCTGGACAGCGATCTGGTCGCGACCATCCTCAATATCGTGGTGCTGACGGCTGCACTGTCGGTCTACAACAGCTGTGTGTACGCCAACAGCCGCATGCTGTTCGGCCTGGCCAGCCAGGGTGATGCGCCGCGGCAGCTGCTCAAGGTCAGCCGTCGTGGCGTGCCGCTGACGGCGCTGGGTGTGTCGGCGTTCGCCACCGGCATGTGCGTGCTGATCAACTACCTGATGCCAGGTGAAGCCTTCGGTCTGTTGATGGCCCTGGCGGTGTCGGCCTTGGTGATCAACTGGGCCAGCATCAGCATTACCCACCTGAAGTTCCGTAAAGCCAAGCTGGCGGCGGGTATCAACCCGTTCTACCGCAGCTGGGGTCACCCGGTGACCAACTACCTGTGCCTGGCGTTCATCGTGCTGATTCTGGTGGTGATGTACCTGACCCCGCCGATTCGTATCTCGGTGTTGTTGATTCCGGCGTGGATCGCTGTGTTGTGGGTGGCCTTCAAGATGAAGAAGGCGCGCCAAGCCAAGTAAGACGGTCTGGCGTTATCGCCGGCACGTCGGCTCCTGCACGTTGGGAGCCGGCGTGACGGCGATATATCGTTCAACCCTGGTGGGTGTCGATTACTTCCTGGGCTGCCCTGAAGGCATCGATCGCCGCGGGTACTCCGGCATACACTGCGCAATGCAGCAACGCCTCGCGGATCTCCTCCACCGTACAGCCATTGTTCAAGGCCCCGCGCACATGCCCCTTGAGCTCTTGCGGGCACTTGAGTGCCGTCAGGGTCGCCAGGGTGATCAGGCTGCGGGTCTTCAACGGCAACCCGTCGCGAGCCCAGACACTGCCCCAGGCGTGTTGGTTGACGAAGTCCTGCAGCGGTTGGGTAAAGTCGGTGGCGTTGTTCAGGGCGCGGTCGACGAATGCATCCCCCATCACCTGGCGGCGAATCTGTTCGCCGGTGTTGTGTTCGGCCATGTTGTTTTCCTTAGTGTTGGCGACGCCAGGCGCGCAACGTGGTGTACAGCAGCACCACGCCCAGCACCGGCAAGACATAGAACAGCATCAGCCGTTCCAGGCGGCCGGCCAGTGGCATGCCTGTGGTGAACGCCACCACGTGCAGGCCATAGGCCAGGTACAGGCACAGGAACACCAGGCCCTCGGCGCGGGTGATCCGGTAGCCGGAATAGAACACCGGCAGACTCAGGGCTGCGACGCCCAGCATCACGGGCAGGTCGAAGGCCAGGGCGTTGGGCGAGATCGAAAGCGGCTCGGGGGCAATCGTCGCGGTCAGGCCGAGCACCGCGAGCAGGTTGAACAGATTGCTGCCGACGACCGTGCCCACGGCGATTTCCCGTTCGCCGCGCAAGGCGGCGATCATTGCGGTGGCCAGTTCTGGCAGGGAGGTGCACACGGCCACCACGGTGAGCCCGATGATGCGTTCGGACAGTCCCAGGTCGGTGGCGACTTCGACGGCAGCTTCCAGCATCAAGTGGCCGGCCAGGCTCAGTAGGCCCAGGCCCAACAGGATCTGCAGCGTCACGGTAAACCAGAAGCGCCGGGTGCTGATCGTGGCCACGCTGGGCGCGGGGTAGGTGCGGGCATAGTGGCGGGACTGGTGCCAGAGCATGGCCAGGTAGCCCGCCAGGCCGAAGAGCAACAGGCCCCCTTCCAGGCGGCCTAGGTAACCATTGGCTGCAAGCGCGTAGACCGAGGCGCTGGCGGCGATCATCAGCGGAATGTCCAGGCGCACCAGTTGGCGTGATACCCGCAAGGGGATGATCAGTGCCGCCAGGCCAAGAATGACCAGCACGTTGAAAATGTTGCTGCCGATCACGCTGCCCACGGCGACGTCCGGGGCGCCCTGATAGGCAGCTTGCAGGCTCACCGTCAGTTGCGGTGCGGTGCTGCCGAAAGCCACCAGGCTCAAGCCGATGATCAGCGGCCGCACATGCAGGCGTTGGGCCAGGCGCAGGGCGGCGCGCACCATCAGTTCGGCACCGCCGATCAGCAATAGCAGGGCCAGGCCCAGTTGCAGCAGGCTGAAGGTGGGGAGGGTGGCCAGGTCGAAAATGGTCGAGGCTCCAGTCGAGTCAGTCGCTCAGACCTTGTACCCGGACTCGCGCCGTTCCGCTACGGAGCATGCCGATTTTTTCTGCGGCGGCACGTGAAAGGTCGATCAGGCGGCCGCGCGTGTGCGGGCCACGGTCGTTGATTCGCACAACCACACTGCGTTGGTTGGCCAGGTTGGTGACCAGAACGCGGCTGCCGAAGGGCAGGCTACGGTGGGCGGCGGTGAGGCCATGCTGGTTGAAAGGTTCGCCGCTGGCGGTGCGCTTGCCGTGGTGGCGAGCGCCGTAATAGGAGGCGGTGCCGGTCTTATCGTAACCGCTGGGGTCAATGTCGTGGCTGGCGCAGCCGGCCAGGACGGAGAAGAGAGCGAGGGTGCCGAGGGATCGTTTTAGCAAGTCGGATGCTCCGGTGCTACATTCGCCGGTGGGGCCGCTCCCCAGGGGCGCGCTGCCCTTGAGCGTGGCGCGGTCCTGTGGGAGCGGGTTTACCTGCGAACGAGGGCCAGGCCCTCGCAGGCTACAGGGGGAAAACAATCACCCTTCGAGCTTGGCTTTGAGCAATTGGTTCACTTGCCCAGGGTTGGCCTTGCCCTTGGACGCCTTCATCGCCTGGCCGACGAAGAAGCCGAACATCTTGCCGCGCTTGGCCTCGTCGGCGGCGCGGTACTGTTCGACCTGCTCGGCATTGGCTGCCAGCATCTCGTCGAGCATCTTGTCGATAGCGCCGGTGTCGGTGACCTGCTTGAGGCCTTTGCTCTCGATGATGGCATCGGCATCGCCTTCACCGGCGGCCATCGCTTCGAACACAGTCTTGGCGATCTTGCCGCTGATGGTGTTGTCGCGAATACGCAGCAGCATGCCACCCAGTTGCGCGGCGCTGACCGGGGACTGGTCGATTTCCACGCCAAGCTTGTTCAGCAGGCTGCCCAGTTCGACCATGACCCAGTTGGCGGCCAGCTTGGCATCGCCACCAACGCGTGCCACTTCTTCGAAGTAGTCGGCTTGCTCACGGCTGGAGGCCAGCACGTTGGCATCGTACGCAGACAGGCCGTATTGGCTCTGGAAGCGCTCGACCTTTTGCTGTGGCAGTTCCGGCAGGCCGGCGCGAACGGTTTCCAGGAAACTGTCCTCGATGACCACTGGCAGCAGGTCTGGGTCGGGGAAGTAACGGTAGTCGTTGGCTTCCTCCTTGCTGCGCATGGAGCGGGTCTCGTCCTTGTTCGGGTCGTACAGGCGAGTTTCCTGGACCACCTTGCCGCCGTCCTCGATCAGGTCGATCTGGCGCTGGATCTCGCTGTTGATCGCGCGTTCGATGAAGCGGAACGAGTTGACGTTCTTGATCTCGCAGCGGGTGCCGAACTCGGTCTGACCTTTCGGGCGCACCGACACGTTGCAGTCGCAGCGCAGCGAACCTTCGGCCATGTTGCCGTCGCAGATGCCCAAGTAGCGCACCAGAGCATGGATCGCCTTGACGTAGGCGACGGCTTCCTTGGCGCTGCGCATGTCTGGCTCGGAGACGATTTCCAGCAGCGGTGTGCCGGCGCGGTTCAGGTCGATGCCGGTGGAGCCGCTGAAATCTTCGTGCAGGCTCTTGCCGGCGTCTTCTTCCAGGTGCGCACGGGTAATGCCGATACGCTTGATGGTGCCGTCTTCCAGGGCGATGTCCAGGTGCCCCTTGCCGACGATCGGCAGGTCCATCTGGCTGATCTGATAACCCTTGGGCAGGTCGGGGTAGAAGTAGTTCTTGCGCGCGAACACGTTGCGCTTGCCGATCTCGGCGTCGATCGCCAGGCCGAACATGCAGGCCATGCGCACGGCTTCCTGGTTGAGCACCGGCAGTACGCCGGGCATCCCCAGGTCAACCAGGCTGGCCTGGGTGTTCGGCTCGGAACCGAAGGTGGTGGCGCTGCCGGAGAAAATCTTCGACTGGGTGGCCAGCTGGGTATGAATCTCCAGCCCGATCACAACTTCCCATTGCATGTGTCAGTTCCTCAGAAGCCGTTGGGGGCGCGGGTGTGCCAGTCGGTGACTTGCTGGTAGCGGTGCGCGACGTTGAGCAGGCGGCCTTCCTGGAAATAGGGAGCCAGCAGTTGTACGCCGACCGGCAGGCCATCGACGAAACCGGCCGGCATCGACAGGCCCGGCAGGCCCGCCAGGTTGGCGGTGATGGTGTAGACGTCCTCGAGGTAGGCGGCGACTGGGTCGTTGCTCTTGGCGCCGAGCTTCCAGGCCGGGTTCGGCGTGGTCGGGCCGAGGATCAGGTCGACGTCGTTGAACGCGGCCATGAAGTCATTCTTGATCAGGCGACGGATCTGCTGCGCCTTGACGTAGTAGGCGTCGTAGTAGCCGGCCGACAGGGCGTAGGTGCCGACCATGATGCGGCGCTGGACTTCGGCGCCGAAGCCTTCGCCACGGGAACGCTTGTACAGGTCGGTCAGGTCTTTCGGGTCCTCGCAGCGGTAGCCGAAGCGCACGCCATCGAAACGCGACAGGTTGGAGGAGGCTTCGGCTGGCGCGATCACGTAGTACGCCGGGATGGCGTGCTGCATGTTCGGCAGGCTGATTTCCTTGACCACCGCGCCGAGCTTTTCCAGCTCCTTGACGCTGGCCTGGACCAGGTCGGCGATGCGCGGGTCGAGGCCGGCACCGAAGTATTCCTTCGGCAGGCCGATGCGCAGACCTTGCAGCGAGGCGTTCAGGTTGGCGCTGTAGTCCGGCACCGGCTCTTCGATGCTGGTGGAGTCCTTGGCGTCGAAGCCGGCCATGCCTTGCAGCAGCAGAGCGCAGTCCTCGGCGGTGCGGGCCAGTGGGCCGCCCTGGTCGAGGCTCGAGGCGTAGGCGATCATGCCCCAGCGCGAAACACGGCCATAGGTCGGTTTCAGGCCGGTGAGGTTGGTCAGCGCCGCTGGCTGACGGATCGAGCCGCCGGTGTCGGTGCCGGTAGTGGCCGGCAGCAGGCGTGCGGCCACCGCTGCGGCGGAACCGCCGGACGAGCCGCCGGGAACGTGTTCAAGGTTCCATGGATTTTTCACCGGGCCGTAGTGGCTGGACTCGTTGGCCGAGCCCATGGCGAATTCGTCCATGTTGGTCTTGCCCAGGGTGACCATGCCGGCTTCGGCCAGTTTGGCGACCACGGTGGCGTCGTAGGGCGCCTTGAAGTTGTCGAGCATCTTCGAGCCGCAGCTGGTGCGGATGCCGTTGGTGCAGAACAGGTCCTTGTGGGCGATCGGTGCGCCGAGCAGGGCGCCGTTCTCGCCGGCGGCGCGACGGGCGTCGGCAGCACGGGCCTGGGTCAGGGCCAGGTCGTCGGTGACGCTGATGAAGCTGTTGATCTGCGGGTCGAGCTGCTTGATGCGCGCCAACAGGGCGCCGGTCAGCTCTTCGGAGGAAAACGACTTGTCGGCGAGTCCGCGGGCGATCTCGGCCAGGGTCAATTGATGCATGGCAGGCTCTTTCCCTTACTCGATGACTTTTGGAACCAGGTACAGACCGCTTTCGGTCGCCGGTGCGATGGCCTGATAGGCGTCGCGCTGATTGCGCTCGGTGACTTGGTCAGGGCGCAGGCGTTGGCTGGCTTCCAGTGGGTGGGCCAAGGGTTCGATGCCGCTGGTATCGACCGCTTGCATCTGGTCGACCAGCCCGAGAATACTGTTCAAGGCATCGGTAATGCGTGGCAGTTCGCCTTCATTCAGCCCCAGACGGGCCAGATGGGCGATCTTTTCCACGTCGCAGCGTTGAAGCGCCATGGGGATCTCCAGAAAAACTAAGAACGGAATGAGGTCCGTGGTGAGGAACATGTCGGCATTTTGGCGGTCATACGGCCGCGATCATCTGCTGGCTTGCTCGGAAAAACTGCCAATTTAACATATTGGCTCCTTGCCCAAAATCCCTGCCATTGTTAGAGTTTGCCGCACTTTTTTACCCACGCTTTCCCCAGGGTCACTTTCCCATGTTCAAGAAACTGCGTGGCATGTTTTCCAGCGATCTCTCCATCGACCTGGGTACTGCCAACACCCTTATTTACGTGCGTGAGCGCGGTATCGTCCTGAATGAGCCCTCGGTTGTTGCCATCCGTACCCACGGCAACCAGAAAAGCGTCGTCGCCGTCGGTACCGAAGCCAAACGCATGCTGGGCCGTACGCCTGGCAACATTGCTGCCATTCGTCCGATGAAGGACGGCGTCATCGCCGACTTCAGCGTTTGTGAAAAAATGTTGCAGTACTTCATCAACAAGGTTCACGAGAACAGCTTCCTGCAGCCCAGCCCACGCGTGCTGATCTGCGTGCCGTGCAAGTCGACCCAGGTAGAGCGCCGCGCCATTCGCGAGTCGGCCCTGGGTGCTGGTGCACGTGAGGTGTTCCTGATCGAAGAGCCGATGGCTGCAGCCATCGGTGCCGGCCTGCCGGTCGAGGAAGCCCGTGGTTCGATGGTCGTCGATATCGGTGGCGGTACCACCGAAATCGCGCTGATCTCGCTGAACGGCGTGGTCTATGCCGAGTCCGTGCGTGTGGGCGGCGACCGCTTCGACGAAGCCATCGTCACCTATGTGCGCCGCAACTACGGCAGCCTGATCGGTGAGTCCACCGCCGAGCGCATCAAGCAGGAAATCGGTACCGCCTACCCGGGTGGCGAAGTGCGTGAAGTCGACGTCCGTGGCCGCAACCTGGCCGAAGGCGTACCGCGTGCCTTCACCCTGAACTCCAACGAAGTGCTCGAGGCCCTGCAAGAGTCGCTGGCGACCATCGTCCAGGCCGTCAAGAGCGCCCTGGAGCAGTCGCCGCCCGAGCTGGCTTCCGACATCGCCGAGCGCGGCCTGGTGCTGACCGGTGGTGGCGCACTGCTGCGTGACCTCGACAAGCTGCTGGCACAGGAAACCGGCTTGCCGGTGATCGTCGCCGAGGACCCGCTGACCTGCGTTGCCCGTGGCGGCGGTCGCGCCCTGGAGATGATGGACAAGCACGCGATGGACCTGCTCTCCAGCGAGTGATTCCCACCCGCTGCTTCTGAGCGCCCGGTTTACAGGTAGCACGAGCAGTGCTACCTGTATGCGCTGGGCAGGCGTCCATCCGGGCGTCGTTTCCGTCAACCCGCAACCAGGCTGGTGCGTTGTCCCATGTCCAATGACCTCCTGAGTCGTCCACGAGGAACGGCCCATTAAACCGCTTTTCTCCAAGGGCCCCTCGTTGGGCGTTCGCCTACTGGTACTCGTAGTGCTGTCCGTCGCGCTGATGGTGGTCGACGCACGTTTCGACGTGCTCAAGCCAGTCCGCAGCCAGATGGGCCTGGTGCTGATGGAATCCTACTGGGTCACTGACCTGCCGCAGCGCCTGTGGCAAGGCGTGGCCGGCCAGTTCGGCAGCCGCACCGAACTGATCGCGGAAAACGAAAAGCTCAAGACCGAGGCCCTGCTGTTGCAGGGGCGCCTGCAAAAGCTGGCGGCCCTCACCGAGCAGAACGTGCGCCTGCGTGAGCTGCTGAACTCCTCGGCCCTGGTCAATGAAAAGGTCGAGGTGGCCGAGCTGATCGGTGTCGACCCCAACCCGTTCACCCATCGCATACTGATCAACAAGGGCGAGCGTGATGGTGTGTTTCTTGGCCAGCCGGTACTCGATGCCCGTGGCCTGATGGGCCAGGTGGTCGAACTGATGCCCTACACCTCACGGGTGCTGCTGCTGACCGACACCACCCATAGCATTCCGGTGCAGGTCAACCGCAACGGCCTGCGCGCCATCGCCAGCGGCACGGGTAACCCCGAGCGCCTGGAGTTGCGCCACGTGGCAGACACTGCCGACATCAAGGAAGGCGACTTGCTGGTCAGTTCCGGTATGGGGCAGCGCTTCCCGGCCGGCTACCCGGTGGCCACGGTCAACGAAGTGATCCATGACTCGGGCCAGCCGTTCGCCATCGTGCGCGCGATTCCAACCGCCGCCCTTAACCGCAGCCGCTATATGCTGCTGGTGTTCAGCGATCGACGCAGCCCGGAGCAGCGTGCCACCGACGCCGCCATCGCCCAGGAAGAAGCCGACCGCAAGGGCGCTCCGGCCAGTGGCCAGCCAGCTGCACCCGCCGATCACGCTGCCCCGGCCAGCGGCGCCGCCCCTGCCGGCACTGCTCCCGCCGTACCGGCCACGCCAGCGCCGACCCCGACGGCCGCGCCCGCTACCCCAACCGCCGCGCCTGCCGCGCCGGCTCAACACCGGAGACCATGATGGCAGCTTCGCGCCGTAACAACGGGTGGGTGATCTGGCTGACATTCGTCATCGGTCTGCTGCTGAGCGTCTCGCCGATGCCTCAGTTCCTGGAAGTGTTCCGGCCCATGTGGCTGGCACTGCTGGTGTCGTTCTGGACCCTCATGGTGCCGAACAAGGTCGGCATGACCACGGCTTTCCTGCTCGGCCTGGCCGAGGATGTGCTCTATGGTACCTTGCTGGGGCAAAACGCCCTCATTCTGACCCTGATCACCTTCCTGGTATTGTCCCTGCAGCAACGCCTGCGCATGTTCCCCATGTGGCAGCAGAGCCTTGTGATTCTGGTGATCTTCGGTATCGCCCAATTGATCCAGCTATGGCTCAGCGCGCTCACCGGCAACCGCCTGCCGACCCTGGCGTTGGTGTGGTCGGCGGTGATCAGTGCCTTGCTATGGCCTTGGGTCAGCTTCGCCCTGCGCGACTTGCGCCGCCGATTGCACATAAACTGACGGCGATGCCGCGACTGACAGGGAGATGTCCGCATGACTCCGCTTTACCTGGCCTCGGGCTCGCCACGCCGTCGTGAACTGCTGACCCAGATCGGCGTGCCGTTCACCACGGTCAGCGCACCTGTCGATGAAACCCCACTCCCTCACGAAAGCGCCGAGGCCTATGTCGAGCGCCTGGCCCAGGCCAAGGCCAAGGCCGGTTTCGCCAGAGTCGACGGCCCGGCTGTAACCCTTGGCGCAGACACTGCGGTGGTGCTCGATGGTCGTATTCTCGGCAAACCGGAAAACCGCGAACATGCCTTGGCCATGCTGGCCGACCTGTCGGGGCGCGAACACCAGGTCCTGACTGGCATCGCCGTGAGCGATGGCCAGCGCTGCCTCAGTCTGTGCGTTTCGAGCAGCGTGCGTTTTCGCCCGATTACCGGTGATGAGGCCGAACGCTACTGGGCCAGCGGCGAACCCCTGGACAAGGCCGGTGGGTATGCCATACAGGGACTGGGCGCGGTGTTCGTCACCGCCTTGGTCGGCAGTTACTCCTCGGTCGTTGGCCTGCCGCTCGCCGAGACTTCCGATCTGCTTGCGCAATTCGGCATTGCCAGTTGGCAGGTGCCAGGGCTTTTGCCAGAGGTAACACACCCACAGTAGCCAGCCCTGCGTACGACATCCATCATTAGCCAAGACCTTTGACGAGAGCCTGCCATGAGTGAAGAGATCCTGATCAACATCACCCCGATGGAATCACGTGTGGCAGTGGTGGAGAACGGCGTGCTGCAGGAAGTGCACGTTGAGCGCACGCAACGCCGAGGCATCGTTGGCAATATCTACAAAGGCAAGGTAGTGCGCGTGCTGCCAGGCATGCAGGCGGCGTTCGTCGACATCGGCCTGGAACGGGCCGCGTTCATCCATGCTTCTGAAATTTCTCAGCGCGAAGGTTCGGCGGTCGAGAGCATCACCGCCCTGGTGCATGAAGGGCAGGCGTTGGTGGTGCAGGTGACCAAAGACCCCATCGGCACCAAGGGCGCGCGCCTGACGACCCAGTTGTCTATTCCCTCGCGCTACCTGGTGTACATGCCCCGCAGCAGTCACGTCGGTATCTCCCTGAAGATCGAGGACGAAGCCGAGCGTGACCGCCTCAAGCAGGTGGTCAGCGACTGCATGGCAAGCGAGAACATCAAGGACGCCGGGGGCTTCATCCTGCGCACAGCCGCCGAAGGCGCGCGCGCCGAGGAAATACTCCAGGACATCCGTTACCTGCGCCGGCTGTGGGAGCAGATCGGCAGCCAGATACAGACTTGCGGTGCGCCAACGGTCATCTACGAAGACCTGGGCCTGGCCCTGCGTACCTTGCGCGACCTGGTCAACCCGAAGATCGAGAAAATCCGTATCGACTCGCGGGAAACGTTCCAAAAAACCACGCAGTTCGTCGCCGAACTCATGCCAGAGATTGCCGACCGCCTTGAGCACTACCCGGGCGAGCGACCGATCTTCGACCTGTATGGCGTCGAGGATGAGATCCAGCGAGCGCTGGAGCGCAAGGTGCCGCTCAAGTCCGGTGGTTACCTGGTGGTCGACCCGGCCGAGGCGATGACCACCATCGACGTCAACACTGGCGCCTTCGTCGGTCATCGCAACCTCGAAGAGACCATCTTCAAGACCAATCTCGAAGCGGCAACCGCCATTGCCCGGCAACTGCGCCTGCGCAATATCGGCGGGATCATCATCATCGACTTCATCGACATGGAGGATGAAGAGCACCAGCGCCAGGTACTGCGTACCCTGGAAAAACAGCTCGAGCGCGACCATGCCAAGACCAACATCATCGGCATCACCGAGCTGGGACTGGTGCAGATGACCCGCAAGCGCACGCGGGAAAGCCTTGAGCAGGTGCTGTGCGAGCCCTGCATCGCCTGCCAGGGGCGGGGCAAGCTGAAAACCCCAGAGACGATCTGTTACGAAATTTTCCGTGAAATCCTGCGTGAGGCCCGTGCCTACCAGGCCGAAGGTTACCGTGTGCTGGCCAACCAGAAGGTGGTCGACCGTCTGCTCGATGAAGAATCCGGCAACGTGGCCGAGCTGGAAGCGTTCATTGGTCGAACCATTCGCTTCCAGGTCGAGTCGATGTATTCGCAGGAGCAATACGACGTGGTGCTGCTCTGACGCGTTTCGAACCCCACCCCATGCAGGTCGAGCTGGCAAAACCGCTGCCAGGGGCCATCATGGATAAACGACTTGGAGGGCCATGGCCATGGGACGTCTGACCCGCGTTCTTGTCGCCTTGACCCGCTGGGGGCTGGGCTTGTGTGCTCTGCTTGCGGTGCTGGTGGCACTGTACGTGAGCGCGGGGCGGCAACTGGTACCGCTGGTTGCCGAATACCGCGCCGATGTAGAAACCAAGGCGGAGCAAACCTTGGGCCTGCCGGTGCACATCGGTGCGCTCGAGGGGCGTTGGAGCGGCCTGGCACCTGTATTGCGCGTGCGCGATCTACAAGTGGGCGAAGGCTCGGCGGCATTGCGCCTGGATGAGGTCAAGCTGGTGCCTGACCTCTGGGCCAGCCTGACCAGCCGTGAAGTGCAGCTGGCGCGTATTCAGCTGGGTGGCTTGCAGTTGATCCTGCGTGAGGACGCCCAGGGCAGCTGGGCGCTGGAAGGTCTGCCGAAAAAAGACGACGCCGCAATCGATCCTGCCGAGATTCTCCAGCGCATGCGCCAGCTGGGGCGCATCGATGTGTTCGACAGCCAGGTTACCCTGCACCCCTGGCAACGTGACCCGCTGACCCTGACCTATGTGAGTCTTGGCCT
This sequence comes from Pseudomonas sp. Rh2, assembly GCF_040762985.1. NCBI lineage: Bacteria > Pseudomonadati > Pseudomonadota > Gammaproteobacteria > Pseudomonadales > Pseudomonadaceae > Pseudomonas > Pseudomonas sp. Rh2. Next base: position 4,820,200 of record NZ_CP142890.1, on the reverse strand, counting down.
GAAGGCCGGTGCTTCGCGTCAGGCTCTGGACCTGCGCGCGACCCTCCCGGATGGCCAGCCCTTGGCGGTGAACCTGCGCAGCCGGGCTTCGGCCAACCAATGGCGTGACGGGCAGGTCCAGGCTTACCTGAGCCTGCCGCAGAGTGATTGGGCGCGTTGGTTGCCGCCGCGCCTGCTGGGCCAGTGGCAAGCACACACCCTGCGCTCGGGTGGCGAATTGTGGATCGACTGGAGCCAGGGTCAGTTGCAACAGGCAGTTGTACGGCTCAATGCACCCAAGCTCACGGGTGCCTATGCCGGGCGCAAATCTGCCACGTTGGATAACCTGGCGCTGACTGCCTGGTTCCAGCGCCAGGAGCAGGGCTTCGATGTGGTGGTCGATTCGTTGGCTGCCAGCATTGGCAAGACGCGATGGGAGTCGCATCTGCAAGTGCGTCATCGCGATGGCGAAGAGCCCGCACAGGAGAGCTGGCAGGTGCAGGCCGATCGGCTCGACCTGACTCCGCTCACCCCGCTGGTCGATGCCCTGGCGCCACTGCCTGAAAAACTGATGACCGTGGTCGACGCGCTGAAGGTCACCGGCGCACTGCGCAACGTACGCCTCGATATCCGGCCAAAGGTCGAGGGCGACGAGCGGCTGCAGTTCGCCGCCAATCTTGAAAAGGTAGGTTTCGACGCGTACCACGGTGCTCCTGCCGCCGGAAACGTCAGCGGCAGTATCAGCGGTAACTTGGGGCACGGTGAACTGCGACTGGATACCGATGCATTCATGCTGCATCTGTATCCGATCTTCGCCAAACCCTGGCACTACCAGAAGGCCAATGCCCGCCTTACCTGGAGCCTCGACAAGGAGGGCTTCACCCTCATCGCTCCCTACCTCAAGGTGTTGGGCGAGGAGGGCAAGATTGCCGGCGATTTCCTCATTCGACTGCTGTTCGAGGAAGGGCGCGAAGACTACATGGACCTGCGTGTCGGCCTGACCGAAGGCGACGGCCGCTATACCGCGAAGTACCTGCCCGAAGTGCTTAGTCCGGCCCTGGACGAGTGGCTGCGCACCGCCATCGTCAAGGGGACCGTGGACGAAGGTTATTTCCAGTACCAAGGGTCGCTCAACCATGGGGCAGCGCCCGAGGCGCGAAGCATCAGCCTGTTCTTCAAGGTCCGCGATGCGGCGCTGGACTTCCAGCCGGGTTGGCCGCAGGTGCAGCAGGTCGCCGGGGATGTGCTGATAGAGGACAGCGGCATTCGCATCAAGGCCAGTCAGGGTACATTGCTCGATACGAAGGTGAGCGACGTCAGTGTCGATATTCCCCATGTCGACGGCGATCAGCATAGCCATCTGTACCTGGATGGCAATTTCGACGGCAGCCTTGGCGATGGCTTGAAGATCCTCAAGGAAGCGCCGATCGGCACAGGTGAGATATTCGCCGGCTGGGAAGGAGAGGGGCCGCTCAAGGGCAAGGTCAAGCTCGACATCCCCTTGGTCCGCGGTGATCGGCCCAACGTGCAGGTGGACTTCGCTACCGCCGATGCGCAACTCAAGGTGGCACCGCCGAGCCTTGAACTGAGCCAATTGAAGGGCGACTTCAGTTTTGACCTGGACAAGGGCCTGAGCGGCAAGGACATCAGCCTGCAAGCATTCGGCAAACCGGTGTCCGCGCAGATTGTCGCCGAAGGCAAGCCAGGGCAGATGCAGACCCGGATCAATGCCACTGGCCAGGTGGCGCTCAAGTCCCTGACTGACTGGTTGCAGTTCAAGCAGGCGCTGCCTGCTTCGGGTGATGTGCCTTACCGACTGCAGGTCAATCTGGGCAGCCGCGACAACAGCCTGAGTGTCAACTCGTCGCTCAAAGGGCTGGCGATAGACCTGCCGGCACCGTTCGGCAAGGCCGCGTCCGAAACCCGTGACAGCCGTTTCAGCATGGGCCTGCAAGGCGCAGAGCGTCGCTTCGATGCAGGCTACGCGGACCTTGCGCGTTTTGCCTACGCCGCGCCTGCCGACAAGCTGACCCAAGGGCGCGGTGAGTTGCTGCTCGGCACGGGCGACGCGCAGGTACCGGCCAGCCCGGGTTTGCGTGTGCGCGGACGCCTGGAGTCCCTGGACCTGGCGCCCTGGCAGGAACAGATGAACCGACTGGCTGGCGATGACCCGAGCGGCAATGCCCGGCAGAACCTGCAGAGCGTCGACCTGAGCATCGGCCAGCTCAAGGCGTTCGGCATGGACTTGAACCAGGCCGTGGTTCGCCTGGCTCGCGGCGGCCCAGCATGGGATCTGCGTCTGGACAGCAAGGAAGTCATCGGTAACGCAAGGGTTCCGGATGCCAAGGCCGCGCCCATGACCGTCCGCCTGCAGACCTTGCGTCTGCCCGCGGCCGACCCGGCTCAGGTCCAGGCCGAAGATGGACCCGACCCCTTGGCCACCTTCGACCCTCGCAAGGTCCCGGCGCTGGACCTGACCATCGACAAGCTCTACCGGGGGGATGACTTCTACGGCAATGCGGCGGTCAAGCTGCGCCCGACCGCCCGTGGGGTGTCGGCCAGTGATATCGACCTCGATTTCAAAGGGCTGCGCATTGATGGCAGTGGCGGCTGGGAAGGCCTGCCGGGGGCCAGCAGCAGCTGGTACAAAGGTCGCCTCGATGGCAAGAACCTGGCTGATGTCCTCAAGGCCTGGGGCTTCGCGCCTACGGTCACCAGCCGCGATTTCCGCCTGGATGTCGATGGCCGTTGGCCTGGCTCACCGGCCTGGGTTGGCCTCAAGCGTTTCTCGGGGAGCATGGACGCGGCGTTGCGCACCGGCCAGTTCGTCGAGGTGGAAGGCAGTGCCCAGGCCCTGCGCGTGTTCGGCCTGCTCAACTTCAACTCCATCGGCCGTCGCTTGCGCCTGGACTTCTCCGATCTGTTCGACAAAGGCTTGGCCTATGACCGGGTCAAAGGCTTGTTGGTGGCAAGTGATGGTGTCTATGTAACTCGCGAGCCGATCACGGTGACCGGGCCGTCGAGCAACTTCGAGCTCGACGGTACGCTGGACATGGTTCGTGACCGTGTCGATGCCAACTTGCAAGTGACGTTGCCAGTGACCAACAACCTGCCCTTGGCCGCCCTGATTGTCGGTGCGCCAGCGGTTGGCGGGGCGTTGTTCCTGGTCGATCGGTTGATCGGTGACCGCGTGTCGCGTTTTGCCAGCGTGCACTACCGCGTCGAGGGGCCGTGGAAAGAGCCTAGAATCACATTTGTGAAACCCTTCAACAAATAGCGTCGGGAGTGCCCATGAAGGCAGCGGTGATCCAGATGGTCAGCCAGGACGATGTACTGGCCAACCTGCAACGTGCTGGCGCACTGATTGAGCAGGCAGCCTTCGGTGGCGCCAGGCTCGCTGTCCTGCCGGAAAACTTCGCGGCCATGGGGCGCAAGGATGCGGCGGCCATCGGACGGGCGGAGGCTCTGGGTGACGGGCCGATCCTGCCATGGTTGAAACGTACCGCCCGCGACCTCAAGTTATGGATAGTCGCCGGTACCTTGCCGTTGCCTCCCGCCGGTCAACCCGATGCCAAGGCGCATGCCTGCTCGCTGTTGGTCGATGAGCAGGGTGAGGTGGTGGCGCGTTACGACAAGCTACACCTGTTCGATGTCGACGTGGCCGACAACCGAGGCCGTTACCGCGAGTCTGACGACTATGCGCACGGGGCTCGGGTGGTGGTGGCCGATACCCCGGTCGGCCGTGTGGGGCTGAGCGTATGCTATGACTTGCGGTTTCCCGAGCTGTACAGCGCTTTACGCGCTGCCGGCGCGGAGCTGATCACGGCGCCGGCTGCCTTCACCGCAGTCACCGGGGCAGCCCATTGGGAAGTGCTGATTCGTGCACGGGCCATCGAGACCCAGTGCTACGTGCTGGCCGCCGCACAGGGCGGCATCCATCCAGGGCCACGGGAAACCCATGGCCAGGCGGCGATCGTCGACCCTTGGGGGAGGATCGTCGCCGAACAGGCGCGAGGCGAGGCAGTCCTGCTGGCCGAGCGCGATATTGATGAACAAGCGTCCATCCGGGCGCGCATGCCGGTTGCGTTGCACCGGCGCTTTTTCTCGCAGGACGCCTTGCGGCCTGCGCACACCTCGGAGTGACTATGAGCCAGATGTTATCCACCGTCAGCGAGCAGCTCCTGGCACCGGGCGGCCTGAGCCTGGACAGCCTGCAGTCTGTCCTTGGCGAGTTGGCAGGCCCCGGTATCGACGCCGCCGACCTGTATTTCCAAGGTCAGATTTCGGAAACCTGGGCACTGGAGGACGGCATCGTCAAGGAAGGCAGCTTCAACCTTGACCAAGGGGTGGGCGTGCGCGCCCAGTCCGGTGAGAAAACCGGTTTTGCCTACAGCAATGCGATCAACCTTGAAGCCCTGAACTCGGCGGCCCGTGCCGCCCGTTCGATTTCCCGCGCCGGGCAGAACGGCAAGGTACAGGCCTTCCGCAGCCAGGCTGTGCCGGCACTGTATTCACCGGACAATCCGTTGGATGTGCTGACGCGCGCAGAAAAGGTCGACCTGCTCAAGCGTGTCGACGCCGCCACCCGCGCCCTGGACCCGCGTATCCAGCAGGTCAGCGTGAGCATGGCCGGCGTCTGGGAGCGGATTCTGATCGCCGCAGCGGACGGTAGCCTGGCGGCTGACGTGCGTCCGCTGGTGCGCTTCAACGTCAGTGTCATCGTCGAGCAGAACGGCCGTCGCGAACGCGGCGGGCAGGGCGGTGGTGGGCGTACCGACTATCGCTTCTTCACCGAGGAGCGGGTCATGGGCTATGCCCGCGAGGCATTGCGCCAGGCGCTGGTGAACCTGGAGGCGATTCCCGCCCCGGCGGGCACCTTGCCGGTGGTACTGGGTTCCGGTTGGTCTGGCGTGCTGTTGCATGAAGCGGTCGGCCATGGCCTGGAAGGCGACTTCAACCGCAAGGGCAGTTCGGCCTTCAGCGGTCGTCTCGGCGAGAAAGTCGCGTCGAGCCTGTGCACCATCGTCGACGATGGCACCCTTGAAGGCCGCCGGGGTTCTCTGAGCGTGGATGACGAAGGCACGCCAACCGAATGCACCACGCTGATCGAGAACGGTGTGCTCAAGGGCTATATGCAAGACAAGCTCAATGCGCGCCTGATGGGCATGGCGGTGACCGGCAACGGGCGCCGGGAATCCTATGCGCACCTGCCGATGCCGCGCATGACCAACACTTACATGCGTGCTGGCGAGAGCGACCCGCAGGAGATCATCGCGTCGGTGAAAAAGGGCATCTATTGCGCCAACCTCGGCGGTGGGCAGGTGGACATCACCAGCGGCAAGTTCGTGTTCTCGACCAGCGAGGCTTACCTGATCGAAGACGGCAAGATCACCGCACCGGTCAAAGGCGCAACCCTGATTGGCAACGGCCCTGAGGCGATGAGCCGAGTGTCGATGGTAGGTAACGACCTGGCCCTGGATAGCGGTGTGGGCACCTGTGGCAAGGATGGGCAGTCGGTTCCGGTGGGGGTTGGCCAGCCGACCTTGAAGCTGGATGCGATTACCGTAGGTGGTACGGGCGCGTGAAGGATCGTGGGACCGCATCGCGGTCCTTTCGCGCTGCAAGGCCGCTCCCATGGGGTCGCACAGCAGATGCCCTGGGAGCGGTGCGTCGGACTCATCGCAGGCCGCGCTGGATCTCGTCGAGGTCGCGGATGTACTTGAACACCTTGCGTGCAGCGGCCGGCGGCTTGTTCCGCGCCTTTTCGTGCTGGGCATGACGGATCAGCGAGCGCAGTTGCTGACGGTCGGTATCGGGGTATTCGTTGACGAAGCGCTCGAGGTCTTCGTCGTTACCGTCGATCAAACGATCGCGCCAGCGCTCAAGGTTGTGGAATCGCTCGTTGTACTGGCGGGTCGAGCTGTCGATCTGTTCGAGCAAGGCGTGGATGGCGTCCAGGTCCTGCACGCGCATCAGCTTGCCGACGAACGACATGTGGCGTTTACGTGCGCCGTGCGCCGTGTGCTTGCTGGCTTCGGCCAGGGCCTTGCGCAACTCGTCGGTCAACGGCAGGCGCGCCAGTGTATCGGCCTTGAGCGTGGTTAGGCGCTCGCCGAGTTCGACCAATGCATGCAGCTCGCGCTTGATCTGGGTTTTGCTTTTTTCGCCGTCGAAGGCGTCGTCGTATGAATCAACCATGGTGGCAGTCCGCTAGAAATCGCCGCCATGATAACCAGTCGGGGGCCGCTTGTCCGGCCCGGTCGTAGAATGACCCTTGCCGAACGCAGAATTTGAGTGGAGATAACCATGAGTGCAGTCCAGAGCGTAGGCCCCAAGAACCTGCCGGCATTGCAGGAGCAGGTCGAAGCGATCATCGCCGAGGCCAAGCGGCAGGGTGCCAGTGCCTGCGAGGTGGCCGTATCGCTGGAGCAGGGGTTGTCCACCAGCGTGCGCCAGCGTGAGGTGGAGACGGTCGAGTTCAACCGCGACCAAGGCTTCGGTATCACCCTTTATGTCGGCCAGCGCAAAGGCTCGGCCAGTACCTCGGCAAGCGGCCAGGATGCGATCCGCGAGACAGTGGCAGCCGCCTTGGCAATCGCCAGGCACACCTCCGAGGACGAGTGCGCGGGCCTGGCCGACGCGGCGCTGATGGCGCGTGAGATCCCGGACCTGGACCTCTACCATGACTGGGACATCGAGCCGGAGCAAGCCATTGAGATGGCGTTGACCTGCGAAGCCGCGGCATTCGAGGCCGATCCCCGCATTCTCAATGCCGATGGCACTACCCTCAACACGCACCAAGGCTGCCGCGTGTACGGCAACAGCCATGGTTTCATCGGTGGTTACGCGTCCACTCGGCACAGTCTGAGCTGCGTGATGATTGCCGAGGGTGACGGTCAGATGCAGCGGGACTACTGGTACGACGTGAATCGCCAGGGCAACCTGCTGGCCGACCCACGTAGTATCGGCCAGCGTGCGGCCAAGCGAGCCGCCAGCCGCCTTGGTGCGCGACCGGTACCCACGTGCGAGGTGCCGGTACTGTTTTCTGCGGAGCTGGCCGGTGGCCTGTTCGGCAGCTTCCTTTCGGCCATTTCCGGGGGCAACCTGTACCGCAAGTCATCGTTCCTCGACGGTGCCTTGGGGCAGCGCCTGTTCCCTACCTGGCTGACCCTCGACGAGCGTCCGCACATTCCCCGGGCCTTGGGCAGTGCCGCGTTCGACGGCGATGGCCTGGCCACCTATGCCAAGCCGTTCGTCGAAAAAGGCGAGCTGGTGTCGTACCTGCTGGGCACCTATTCTGGTCGCAAACTGGGCCTGCCGAGCACGGCCAACGCTGGAGGCGTGCATAACCTGTACGTGACCCATGGTGTCGAGGACCAGGCCGCGTTGATCCGCCGCATGGGCCGTGGCCTGCTGGTCACCGAGCTGATGGGCCATGGGCTGAACATGGTCACTGGCGATTATTCCCGCGGCGCAGCCGGTTTCTGGGTCGAGAATGGCCAGATCCAGCACGCGGTGCAGGAAGTAACCATTGCCGGCAACATGAAGGACATGTTCCAGCAGATTGTCGCGATTGGCAGCGATCTCGAAACCCGCAGCAACATTCATACAGGGTCTGTGTTGATCGAGCGGATGACTGTGGCAGGTAGCTGATCTTTCACCTGCATCGGCCTGTTCGCGGGTTGATCCGTGAACAGGCTGTGCAAGCGGCACAGTAACCCGGCCCTATGCCGGGTTTCTTGTTTAGTCATTCCCTGCTTGAAGTGACATTGCCTATCAATTAATAATGAATATCATTATCCAGTAACTCGGCGATGATGTTCATGAAACCCGTCCTGCGCGAACTGCCCTACCTGGAAAACTGGCGTTGGCTCAGCCGACGCATCCGTTGCGCCCTCGAACCCGACGAGCCGCGCCTGATAGAGCACTACCTGGCCGAAGGCCGTTATCTGGTGTGCTGTACCGAAACGTCGGCCTGGACGGTGGCGCTGACCTCCTTCCGTCTCCTGCGGGATACCGCCTGTGATCGCATGCTGCCCTGGCATTGGCGCTGCCTGTGCCTGGACCAGGCCTGGCGCCCGCTGTTGGACCTGCGCAACCTCGATCGCCGCGAACAGAACCAACGCTGGCAGCCCTACGCCCTGCAATTGGCGAACTGCGTGCTGCTGCCTTCGATTTCTCCCGATGAACTGATGCAAGGATTTGAAGATGAGTGATACCCGTATCGAGCGTGACAGCATGGGCGAACTCCAGGTGCCGGCCCAGGCCCTGTACGGTGCCCAGACCCAACGCGCGGTCGACAATTTCCCGATCAGCGGTCAGCGCATGCCCGCCCAGTTCATCCGTGCATTGCTGCTGGCAAAGGCTGCGGCGGCCAAGGCCAATATCGAGCTCGAGCAACTGAGCGTCGCGCAGGGCCAGGCCATCGTCACGGCAGTCGAGCAGTTGTTGGCCGGTGACTTCATCCAGCACTTCCCGGTAGATGTCTACCAGACCGGCTCGGGTACCAGCTCCAATATGAACGCCAACGAGGTGATCGCCACCTTGGCCAGCCGTGTGCTCGGAGCGCCGGTCAATGCCAACGATCACGTCAATTGCGGCCAGAGCAGCAACGACATCATCCCGACCACCCTCCATGTCAGTGCCGCCTTGGCCTTGCATGGCCAACTGCTGCCTGCGCTGGACCATTTGGTGCAGGTGATCGAAGCGAAGTCGCTGCAAGTCCATCAGTTCGTCAAGACCGGTCGTACCCACCTTATGGATGCCATGCCGGTGCGCATGAGCCAGGTGCTCGATGGCTGGGCGGCTCAGATCAGCGGCGCGCGGGGCCATATCGAGGCGACGTTGCCCAGCTTGCAGGCCCTGGCCCAGGGGGGCACGGCCGTCGGTACCGGAATCAACGCCCACCCACGGTTCGCGGCCTGCTTCGCCCACCACTTGAGTGACCTGAGCCAGGTTCCGTTCACGCCTGGGCAGAACCTGTTCGCGCTGATCGGCTCGCAGGACACCGCAGTAGCGCTTTCAGGCCAGCTCAAGACCACCGCCGTTGCGTTGATGAAAATCGCCAATGACCTGCGCTGGATGAACTCCGGACCGTTGGCCGGTCTGGGGGAGATCGAGCTGCAAGCGCTGCAGCCTGGGTCGTCGATCATGCCGGGCAAGGTCAACCCGGTGATTCCAGAAGCCACCGCCATGGTTGCCGCGCAGGTGATCGGCAACGACGCGACCATCGCCGTGGCCGGTCAGTCGGGCAACTTCGAGCTGAACGTCATGTTGCCGGTGATTGCCCGCAACCTGCTGGAGAGCATCGAGCTGATGGCCAATGCCAGCCGCCTGCTGGCCGACAAGGCCATTGCCAGCTTCAAGGTCAATGAAGGCAAGCTCAAGGAGGCCTTGGCGCGCAATCCGATCCTGGTGACCGCACTGAACCCGATCATTGGCTACCTCAAGGCCGCCGAGATCGCCAAGACCGCGTACAAGCAGGGTCGCCCGATCATCGACGTGGCGCTGGAGCACACCGACTTGTCGCGTGATCAGCTCGAAGCGCTGCTGGATCCTGAAAAACTGACTGCCGGTGGTATCTGATCTTGCGCCTGTGCGGCGTATAGCGAGCAAGGCTCGCTCCTACAGACCCTCGCGATCGGGGTAGGAGCGAGCTTTGCTCGCGAGGCGTCGCGCAGGCGCTCGATCTCACAACGCGGAGACACTGTGTCGAGCCCCGGCGATTACTCGCCTTCGTCGAAATAGTTGTTGATCAGCGCTACCAGCGCTTCCATGGCTTCATCATCCTGCTCGCCCTCGGTGAGCAGATGCACCTGGGTGCCTTTGCCCGCCGCCAGCATCATCACGGCCATGATGCTCTTGCCGTCCACCATCTTGTCCGGAGCTCGGCCGACCCTGACCTGGCAGGGGAATCGACCGGCCACGCCGACGAACTTGGCTGCCGCCCGGGCATGCAGACCCAGCTTGTTGATGATGGTTATTTCGCGGGCGGGCATCGTGGTGCGGATCCTGTGGGCTATAGGTCGCGGTGGCGGACCTGGACGTTTTTCAAAGATTGCTGGAGCAACTGGCCGAGACGTTCGGTCAGGTACACAGAGCGGTGGTGGCCACCGGTGCAACCAATGGCAATGGTGACGTAGGCGCGGTTGCTGGCGGCGAAGCGGGGTAACCACTTGAGCAGGTAGCTGGAGATATCGTTGAACATCTCTTCGACATCCGGCTGGGCAGCCAGGTAGTCGATAACCGGTTGATCGAGGCCGGAATGTTCGCGCAGCTCTGGCTTCCAGTAAGGATTAGGCAGGCAGCGCACATCGAACACCAGGTCGGCGTCGACCGGCATGCCGCGCTTGAAACCGAACGATTCGACCAGGAATGCCGTTCCAGGTTCAGGCTGGTTGAGCAGGCGCAGCTTGATCGAGTCGCGTAGTTGGTACAGGTTGAGGTTGGTGGTGTCGATCTTGAGATCGGCCAGGTCGGAAATCGGCCCTAGCAGCTCGCTTTCGACACGGATCGCCTCGGCCAGCGAACGGTTGGCATTGGTCAGCGGATGGCGTCGCCGGGTCTCCGAGAAGCGTTTGAGCAGCGTTTCTTCATCAGCGTCCAGAAACAGGACATCGCACTGGATGTGCCTGCCACGAGCTTCTTCGAGCAACTCGGGAAACCGCGTCAGGTGGCTGGGCAGGTTGCGGGCATCGATGGAGACAGCAACCTTGGGCTGCTGCAACTCGGTGTTGATCAGCGCGTTCTCCGCCAACTGCGGCAGCAGCCCGGCGGGGAGGTTGTCGATGCAGTAGTAGCCGTTGTCTTCCAGCACATCAAGGGCGGTACTCTTGCCCGAACCGGAGCGGCCGCTGACGATGATCAGGCGCATGTTCAGTGCTCGTTCTGTACGTCCAGGACTACCTGGAACAGGGCCTCGCTGCTGTCGGCGGCACGCAGGCGATCGCGGACCTCCTTGCGATCGAGCATGCTGGCGATCTGGCGCAGCAGTTCAAGGTGGGCATCGGTGGCCGCTTCGGGGACCAGCAGGACGAACAGCAGGTCTACCGGTGCGCCATCAATGGCGTCGTAGTCGATAGGGGCATCCAGATGCAGCAGTGCGCTGACAGGTGCCGTGCAGCCTTCGAGTCGGCAGTGGGGGATGGCAATACCGTTGCCGAAACCGGTCGAGCCGAGCTTTTCACGACCGACCAGTTTTTCGAAGACGTCTTGCATCTCCAGTTCTGGAACTTGTTCGGCAATCAGTGTGGCGACCTTCTCGAGGGCGCGCTTTTTACTGCCTCCCGGCACGTTCACGAGGGAACGGCCGGGGGTCAGGATGGTTTCAAGTCGGATCATGGATGAGGGGGATCAGCGGGCGGCTGCACCTTGCAGCAGGCTTTGCTGTTTTTCCTTGTGTTTTTTCAGTTGGCGGTCGAGCTTGTCGGCCATGGCGTCGATCGCTGCATACATGTCTTCGTGTTCCGCGTTTGCGACCACTTCGCCACCAGGAATCTGCAGGGTCGCTTCGACCTTCTGTTGCAGCTTCTCGACTTTCAGGATGACCTGCACGTTGGTGATCTTGTCGAAGTGACCCTCCACGCGCTTAAGCTTTTGCTCTACGTATTCGCGCAGAGGGGAGGTGACTTCTACATGGTGTCCACTGATGTTGACTTGCATACAGCTTCTCCTTTGTTGCCCGTGCATAAAGAGGCAGGTATTGCACCTGCCCCGCAAACGCTGTGGCACATTCAGGGGCTACATCAGTCGCTTGCGCTCGCTCGACGGCGCGATGCCGAGGGACTCGCGGTACTTGGCGACGGTGCGACGGGCTACCTGAATGCCTTGTGCCTCCAGTAAACCAGCGATCTTGCTGTCACTCAATGGCTTTTTCTGATTTTCCGCCGCAACCAGTTTCTTGATGATCGCGCGGATCGCCGTAGACGAGCATTCTCCGCCTTCGGAGGTGCTCACATGGCTGGAGAAAAAGTATTTCAGTTCGTAGATGCCGCGCGGCGTGTGCATGTATTTCTGGGTGGTTACCCGGGAAATGGTCGACTCGTGCATGCCCACCGCTTCGGCGATGTCGTGCAGGACCAACGGCTTCATCGCTTCGTCGCCGTGGTCGAGGAAACCGCGCTGGTGTTCGACGATCTGGGTGGCGACCTTCATCAGGGTCTCATTGCGGCTTTGCAGGCTCTTGATGAACCAGCGCGCCTCTTGCAGCTGATTGCGCATGAAGGTGTTGTCGGCGCTGGTGTCGGCACGGCGGACGAAACCGGCATACTGCGGATTGACCCGCAGCCGTGGGATCGCCTCCTGGTTCAGCTCGACCAGCCAGCGGTCGTTGTCCTTGCGCACGATCACGTCGGGGACCACATACTCCGGCTCACTGGATTCGATCTGCGAGCCCGGTCGTGGGTTGAGGCTCTGTACCAGTTCGATGACCTGGCGCAGTTCGTCTTCCTTGAGCTTCATGCGGCGCATCAGCTGGCTGTAGTCGCGGCTGCCGAGCAGGTCGATGAAATCGACCACCAGGCGCTTGGCTTCGCTCATCCACGGTGTGCTGGCGGGCAGTTGGCGCAGTTGCAGCAGCAGGCACTCGCCAAGATTGCGAGCGCCCACCCCGGCAGGCTCGAATTGCTGGATGCGGTGCAGGACGGCTTCGACCTCGTCCAGCTCGATGTCCAGCTCTGGGTCGAAGCCCTCGCAGATTTCTTCGAGGGTATCCTCGAGGTAGCCCTGGTCGTTGATGCTGTCGATCAGGGTCACGGCGATCAGGCGGTCGGTGTCGGACATCGGCGCCAGGTTCAGTTGCCACAGCAGGTGGCTCTGCAGGCTCTCGCCCGCGGAGGTGCGGGTGGTGAAGTCCCACTCGTCATCATCGTTGCTGGGCAGGCTGCTGGCACTGGTCTGGTAGATATCTTCCCACGCGGTGTCGACGGGAAGCTCGTTGGGAATGCGCTCGTTCCACTCACCGTCTTCCAGGTTCTCGGCGCTTGGTGCGCTTTCCTGGAAACTGTTGTCCTGAACTTCGGCGACCGGTTTGTTCTCGGCGTTGTCCGCCATCGGGTCGCTGTTGTCGAAGTCGTCGCCGTCTTCCTGACGTTCGAGCATCGGATTGGACTCCAGCGCTTCCTGGATTTCCTGCTGGAGGTCCAGGGTAGAGAGCTGAAGCAGGCGGATGGCCTGTTGCAACTGCGGTGTCATCGTCAGTTGCTGGCCCATTTTTAGGACGAGCGATGGTTTCATGGCTGGGGCTAAATACCTTGTTCGCCGGCGCGCATGCGCCATCCACTACACGAGGGCGCCGGAGCGCCAAATCAAGCAAGTTTTATGCCTTAAATTGTAGCGTTTGCCTAGAGCGCTGTAACAACTTAAGCCTCGATGAGGCGGGATTGCCAGTGCTCCAGGCGCGCCGGGGTCAGAGTCGGAACTCGTGACCCAGGTAAACTTCCTTGACCAGATCGTTGGCCAGGATGGTCTCGGCATCGCCCTCGGCGATCAGTCGACCATCGTTGACGATGTACGCGGTTTCGCAGATGTCCAGGGTCTCGCGGACGTTGTGGTCGGTGATCAGTACACCGATGCCCTTGGCCTTGAGGTGGTGGATGATCTGCTTGATGTCGCCTACGGAAATCGGGTCGACACCGGCGAAAGGTTCGTCCAGCAGGATGAACTTCGGCGCGGTCGCCAGGGCCCGGGCGATTTCCACGCGGCGACGCTCGCCGCCGGACAGGCTCATGCCGAGGTTGTCGCGGATGTGGCTGATGTGGAATTCCTGCAGCAGGCTTTCCAGCTCCTTGCGACGGCCATCGCGGTCCAGGTCCTTGCGGGTCTCGAGAATCGCCATGATGTTGTCGGCCACCGACAGCTTGCGGAAGATCGAGGCCTCCTGGGGCAGGTAACCGATACCGGCGCGGGCGCGACCGTGCATCGGCTGGTGGCTGACATCGAGGTTGTCGATGAGCACGCGGCCCTGGTCGGCCTGGACCAGGCCTACGATCATGTAGAAGCACGTGGTCTTGCCGGCGCCGTTGGGGCCGAGCAGACCGACGATCTGGCCGCTGTCGATCGACAGGCTGACGTCGCGTACGACTTGCCGCCCCTTGTAGCTCTTGGCCAGGTGCTGGGCTTTGAGGGTTGCCATTTACTCGGCCTTCTTCTTCGGCTGGATCACCATGTCGATACGCTGACGCGGTGCAGTCACGTTGCCACCTCGGCCCGCGGTCGCAACCTGGGTCTTGGTGTTGTAGACGATCTTCTCGCCTTCGGTGGTGTTGCCTTCGTTCTCGACCTTGGCGCGGTCGGTGAGGATCACCATGTCTTTCTGCGCCTGGTACTGAATGGTCACGGCCCAGCCTTTCATCTTGTCGGGCTTGGCGGCGCTCTGCTGCTGCTCGAAGTAGGCCAGGTTGCCAACCGAAGTCACCACGTCGATGTCGCCCGACTGGGCGCGAGTGATGGTCACGGTGTTGCCTTTGATCATCATCGAACCTTGGGTGATGATCACATCGCCGGTGTAGGTCGCCACGCCTTGCTTGTCGTCCAGGTGAGCGTTGTCGGCCTGGATGCGGATCGGCTGGTCACGGTCGTTCGGCAGGGCGAAGGCGCTCGCGCTTCCCAGTGCTGCGCTCAGGCTGAGCAAAAGGGGGAGGGTTTTAACGAGCCTCATACTGTCCTCTTACGTTAGAGAGCAGGTCCATCCTGCCTTCTTTCAAATACGCTTTCATTCCTTTGCCCGTAGTTGTGCCACCGGCGCCGTCGATTCTAACGGCTTGCTCGGTCTGCGCATATTGCTTCTGCGGGAACACGGTCATGCGTGAGCTGGTAATGATGGTTTCGCGCTGCTTCTCGTCGGTACGGGCAACGCGAACCTGGTCGATCAGTTCGACCTCGGTGCCATCCGGGTTGACCTCGGCGCGCGCGCTCTGCACGTGCCAGGGGAACTCGGTGCCGCGGTACAGGTGCAGGTCAGGCTTGGTCACCAGGGTGACTTCGCTGGCGGTCAGGTGCTCGACCTTGTCGGCTGTCATTTCGTACTGCAGCTTGCCGTCGGGCAGAAACTGCAGGCTATGGGCATTGATCGCATAGTAGTCGATCGCGCTCTCGTCCACCTGGGCCGCAGGCTTGTCGAGGAAACTCTCCGGGCTGACGTTCCAGTAGCCGATTGCCACCAGCAGGGCGGCAATGACCGCGAGCAGCGCGATGGTGCGGGCTTTCTTGCTGAACATGGGCGGCTCTACAGGTAATTTGCGTTGGCAGCGTCCAGGGTGCCCTGGGCCTGCATGATCAGTTCACAGAACTCGCGGGCGGCGCCTTCGCCGCCGCGTGCCTGGGTCACGCCATGGGCGTGCTGGCGAACGAAGGGTGCGGCGCTGGCCACCGCCATGCCCAGGCCCACCCGGCGAATCACGGGGAGGTCGGGCAGGTCGTCGCCCAGGTAGGCGACCTGTTCATAGCTTAGGCCCAGTTCGGCGAGCAGGCCGTCGAGCACCACCAGTTTGTCTTCCCGGCCTTGGTACAGGTGCGGGATGCCCAGGTTCCTGGCCCGACGCTCGACCACTGGCGTCTTGCGTCCGCTGATGATGGCCGTGGTCACGCCCGTGGCCATGAGCATCTTGATGCCCTGGCCATCGAGGGTGTTGAAGGTCTTGAACTCACTGCCGTCTTCGAGGAAGTACAGGCGGCCGTCGGTGAGGACGCCGTCGACGTCGAAGACGGCCAGCTTGATGGCCTTGCCGCGTTGCATGAGGTCTTGGTTCATGTCCATGCTCTCCTTACATGACCCCGGCGCGCAGCAGGTCGTGCATGTTCAGGGCGCCGGTCGGGCGGTCGTTCTGGTCGACTACCACCAGTGCACTGATCTTGTGGTCTTCCATGATTTTCAGGGCTTCGGCGGCCAGCATTTCGGCGCGAGCGGTCTTGCCATGCACGGTCATCACCTGGTCGATCAGGGTGGTGTGCACGTCGATGTTGCGATCCAGGCTGCGGCGCAGGTCGCCGTCGGTGAAGATCCCGGCCAGCTTGCCATCCGGCTCGAGGATCACGGTCATGCCCAGGCCTTTGCGCGACATTTCCAGCAGCGCGTCCTTGAGCAGGGTGCCACGCTGGACCTTCGGCAGGTCATCGCCCGAGTGCATCACGTTCTCGACTTTCAGCAGCAGGCGACGGCCCAAGGCGCCACCGGGGTGCGAGAAGGCGAAATCCTCGGCGGTGAAACCGCGGGCTTCGAGCAGCGCGATGGCCAAGGCATCGCCCAGCACCAGTGCGGCGGTGGTCGAGGATGTGGGCGCCAGGTTCAGCGGGCAGGCTTCCTGGGCGACGCTGGCGTCGAGGTTGACCTCGGCGGCCTGCGCCAGGGGCGAGTCCGGGTTACCGGTGAGGCTGATCATCTGGATGCCCAGGCGCTTGATCAACGGCAGCAGGGTAATGATTTCGGCGGTGCTGCCGGAGTTGGACAGGGCGAGAATGACATCGTCGCGGGTGATCATGCCCATGTCGCCATGGCTGGCTTCGGCAGGGTGCACGAAAAATGCCGGCGTGCCGGTGCTGGCCAAGGTGGCGGCGATCTTGTTGCCGATGTGCCCCGACTTGCCCATGCCGACCACGACGACCCGGCCCTTGCTCGCCAGGATCAGTTCGCAAGCCTTGACGAAATTGGCGTCGATGCGGGCCATCAGGCTCTGGACGGCTTCGAGTTCAAGGCGCAGGGTGCGCTGGGCGGATTGGATCAGCTCGCTGGATTGGCTCATGTTCGGAAAGCAATGCCTGATGAAAAGGCGGCGATTATAGCCGCAATGGAAGAAACCCTCATCCTTTCCATCGTCCTATCGAATGTCATGAAAGTCTGTCCCTGGGCTGAACGAGTCAAGGCATGGCCTTGGGGCAGCCCTGTCAGCGGTGATATAGTTTCCCGCTATTCGGCCCGCCAGGGGCGCTTGTGCCTTCAAGAAGGGGGCCGGCGTCCATTAGGACGAGGTTGCACTAGCAAGGAGTCTAGATGAGTGTGGATAGCGCCTACGCGGTCGAGTTGAAGGGCGTCACCTTCAAGCGCGGTTCGCGCAGCATTTTCAGCAATGTCGACATACGCATTCCGCGCGGCAAGGTCACCGGCATCATGGGGCCATCGGGTTGCGGCAAGACCACATTGCTGCGCCTGATGGGCGCGCAGTTGCGTCCTTCCAGTGGAGAAGTCTGGGTGGCCGGGCAGAACCTGCCTACGCTGTCCCGAAGCGACCTGTTCGATGCGCGCAAGCAAATGGGGGTGCTGTTCCAGAGCGGCGCCTTGTTCACCGACCTCGACGTGTTCGAGAATGTCGCATTCCCGCTGCGTGTGCATACCCAGCTGTCCGACGAAATGATTCGTGACATCGTGTTGATGAAGCTTCAGGCCGTCGGCCTGCGCGGCGCCATCGACCTGATGCCGGACGAACTGTCGGGTGGCATGAAGCGCCGCGTGGCGCTGGCCCGCGCGATTGCGCTGGATCCGCAGATCCTGATGTACGACGAGCCCTTCGTCGGCCAGGACCCAATCGCCATGGGCGTATTGGTGCGGCTGATCCGCCTGCTCAACGATGCGCTGGGTATCACCAGCATCGTCGTTTCCCACGATCTGGCCGAAACCGCCAGCATCGCTGACTACATCTATGTGGTCGGTGATGGGCAGGTACTGGGGCAGGGCACTCCGGACGAACTGATGGGCTCCGACAATCCACGCATCCGCCAGTTCATGAAGGGTGACCCGGACGGTCCGGTGCCATTCCACTTTCCCGCGCCTGACTACCGCGCCGATCTGCTGGGGGCGCGTTGATGCGCAGAAAATCCTTACTCGAACGTATCCGTCTGTTCGGTCGCTCGGCGATCGACGTGCTGGCGGTGCTGGGGCGTTCCTGCCTGTTCCTGTTCCACGCACTGGTAGGGCGTGGGGGTATCGGTGGCGGCTTCCAGCTGCTGACCAAGCAGTTGTATTCGGTCGGCGTGCTGTCGCTGGCGATCATCGTCGTTTCCGGTGTGTTCATCGGCATGGTGCTGGCGCTGCAGGGCTACAGCATCCTGACCAAGTACGGTTCCGAGCAGGCGGTGGGGCAGATGGTCGCGCTGACCTTGCTGCGTGAGCTCGGCCCGGTGGTGACTGCGCTGCTGTTCGCCGGTCGCGCAGGCTCGGCGCTGACCGCCGAAATCGGCAACATGAAGTCCACCGAGCAACTGTCGAGCCTGGAAATGATCGGTGTCGACCCGCTCAAGTACATCGTCGCGCCGCGCCTGTGGGCCGGCTTCATCTCGTTGCCGATGCTGGCGTTGATCTTCAGCGTGGTCGGTATCTGGGGTGGGTCCTGGGTCGCCGTCGACTGGCTGGGTGTCTACGAGGGCTCGTTCTGGGCCAACATGCAGAACAGTGTTTCCTTTACCGACGACGTGCTCAACGGGCTGATCAAGAGCCTGGTGTTCGCCTTCGTCGTCACCTGGATCGCCGTATTCCAGGGGTACGACTGTGAGCCCACCTCAGAAGGGATCAGCCGTGCCACCACCAAGACCGTGGTCTATGCCTCGCTGGCTGTCCTGGGTCTGGACTTTATTCTGACCGCCTTGATGTTTGGAGATTTCTGATGCAAAACCGCACCCTGGAAATCGGTGTCGGCCTGTTCCTTCTGGCCGGGATCCTGGCGCTGCTGCTGCTGGCCCTGCGTGTCAGCGGGTTGTCGGCCAGCCCGAGCAGCGATACCTATAAAGTTTATGCCTACTTCGACAATATCGCCGGTTTGACTGTCAGAGCTAAGGTGACCATGGCCGGGGTAACCATCGGCAAGGTCACCGCCATCGACCTGGACCGTGATTCCTACACCGGTCGGGTGACGCTGCAGCTGGACAAGAATGTCGACAACCTGCCTGTCGACTCCACTGCGTCGATCCTGACCGCTGGTCTGCTTGGCGAGAAGTACATCGGCATCAGCGTGGGCGGTGAGGAAGACGTGCTCAAGGATGGCGCCACCATCCATGACACCCAGTCCGCACTGGTGCTCGAAGATCTGATTGGCAAGTTCCTGCTCAACTCCGTTGGCAAGGAACCGAAAGAAGCGCAACCGGCTAATTAAGGAGTTTCCATGATTTCGATTCTGCGACGTGGCCTGCTGGTCCTGCTGGCGGCCTTCCCCCTGCTGACCTTCGCTGCGCAGTCGCCGCGTGACGTGATTCAAGGCACTACCACCGAGCTATTGAGCGACCTCAAGGCCAACAAAGAACAGTACAAGACCAACCCGAATGCCTTCTACGATGCGCTCAACCGCATCCTGGGCCCGGTGGTGGACGCTGACGGCATCTCCAAAAGCATCATGACCGTCAAGTATTCGCGCAAGGCCACGCCGGAGCAAATGCAGCGCTTCCAGGAGAACTTCAAGCGCAGCCTGATGCAGTTCTATGGCAATGCACTGCTTGAGTACAACAACCAAGGCATCACCGTCGACCCGGCCAAGCCTGATGATGGCAAGCGCGCCAGCGTCGGCATGAAGGTCACCGGCAACAACGGTGCCGTGTACCCCGTGCAGTACACCCTGGAGAACCTTGGCGGCGAGTGGAAAGTACGTAACGTCATCGTCAACGGCATCAACATCGGCAAGCTGTTCCGCGACCAGTTCGCCGACGCCATGCAGCGCAACGGCAACGACCTGGACAAGACCATCAATGGCTGGGCCGGTGAAGTGGCCAAGGCCAAGGAGGCCGCCGACAACTCTCCTGACAAGGAAGTGAAATGAGCGAGACCGGCGTGAGCATGGCGGAGCCTGGCGTTCTGCGCCTGGCTGGGGTGCTGGATTACCGCAGCGGCCCGGCTTTGCGCAAGCAGGGCCAGGCGCTGATCGCGGCATGTCGCGAAACGCACGTGGTGTTGGATTGCACGGCGGTCAGCAAGTCTTCCAGTGTCGGTCTGTCGCTGCTGCTGGGCTTCATGCGCGATGCCCAGGCCGGCGGCAAACGCTGGGAAGTGCGCGGCATGCCCGACGACATGCGCGAAATTGCCGGCGTCTACGATCTGGATGAGGTGCTGGCGAGCTGAACGCTCGTCGGTGAAGGTGGGCCCCTCGGTCAGCACATGCCCTTTATGGGCTTCGCAGGCGAGGGGCTTTTTTGTATGATGGCCGACCCGCGCGCATCGGGCGCCGATTGAGGTTGAGCATGCAGGCCGTAGAAGTTAAAAGCTTCCTTGAAGAGAAATTGCCGGGATCCCGGGTCGAAGTTGAAGGCGAAGGCTGCAACTTCCAGTTGAACGTGATCAGCGATGAGTTGGCTGGCCTGAGCCCGGTCAAGCGTCAGCAGGCGATCTATGCTCACCTGAATCCCTGGATCGCCAATGGCAGCATCCATGCGGTAACCATGAAATTTTTCAGCAGCGCAGCCTGGGCTGAGCGCACCTGAGCCAACTTGGCGGCGAGATTCCAATGGACAAACTGATTATTACTGGCGGCGCTCGTCTCGACGGCGAGATCCGCATTTCGGGCGCGAAGAACGCGGCCCTGCCGATTCTGTCGGCCACCCTGCTGGCCGATGGCCCGGTGACCGTGGGCAACCTGCCACACCTGCACGACATCACCACCATGATCGAGCTGTTCGGTCGCATGGGCATCGAGCCTGTGATCGACGAAAAGCTGTCGGTCGAGATCGATCCACGCACCATCAAGACCCTGGTAGCGCCCTACGAGCTGGTCAAGACCATGCGGGCGTCGATCCTCGTGCTTGGCCCGATGGTCGCCCGCTTCGGTGAGGCCGAAGTCGCCCTGCCGGGCGGTTGCGCCATCGGTTCGCGTCCGGTGGACCTGCACATCCGTGGCCTGGAGGCCATGGGCGCGAAAATCGAAGTCGAAGGCGGCTATATCAAGGCCAAGGCGCCAGAAGGCGGCCTGCGTGGCGCACACTTCTTCTTCGATACCGTCAGCGTGACCGGTACCGAAAACATCATGATGGCCGCTGCCCTGGCCAAGGGCCGCAGCGTGCTGCAGAACGCCGCGCGTGAGCCTGAGGTGGTCGACCTGGCCAACTTCATCAATGCCATGGGCGGCAAGATCCAGGGCGCCGGTACCGATACCATCACCATCGATGGCGTCGAGCGCCTGGGTTCGGCCAACTACCGCGTCATGCCCGACCGTATCGAAACCGGTACCTACCTGGTCGCTGCTGCCGTGACCGGTGGTCGCGTCAAGGTCAAGGACACCGATCCGACCATCCTTGAAGCGGTGCTGGAAAAGCTCAAGGAAGCCGGCGCCGACATCACCACCGGTGAAGACTGGATCGAGCTGGACATGCACGGCAAGCGGCCGAAAGCCGTGAACCTGCGTACCGCGCCGTACCCAGCGTTCCCGACCGACATGCAGGCGCAGTTCATCTCGCTCAATGCCATTGCCGAGGGCACCGGCGCCGTGATCGAGACGATCTTCGAGAACCGCTTCATGCACGTGTACGAAATGCACCGCATGGGCGCGCAGATCCAGGTCGAAGGCAACACCGCCATCGTCACCGGCGTACCTGTACTCAAGGGCGCCCCGGTCATGGCCACCGACCTGCGTGCATCGGCCAGCCTGGTGCTGTCGGCGCTGGTCGCCGAAGGCGATACCCTGATCGACCGCATCTACCACATCGACCGTGGTTACGAGTGCATCGAAGAAAAACTGCAGATGCTCGGCGCGAAAATCCGCCGCGTACCGGGCTAGTCGCCCGCTGGCGCAGGGACGCGCCATTCGAATTGAATGCGGTCGGGCGAAACACGCCCGGCCGGCAGTAGCCGCTTAAGGACCGACGTTCCAATGCTGACCATCGCGCTTTCCAAAGGCCGTATTCTCGACGATACCCTGCCGTTGCTGGCCGAGGCCGGTATCGTGCCGACCGAGAATCCGGACAAGAGCCGCAAGCTGATCATTCCCACCACGCAGGACGATGTGCGCCTGCTGATCGTGCGTGCCACCGACGTGCCGACCTATGTCGAGCATGGCGCCGCCGACCTGGGCGTGGCCGGCAAGGACGTGCTGATGGAGTACGGCGGCCAGGGCCTGTACGAGCCGCTGGACCTGCAGATTGCCCGCTGCAAGCTGATGACCGCGGGTGTCGTCGGTGCGCCGGAGCCCAAGGGGCGCCTGCGTGTGGCCACCAAGTTCGTCAACGTAGCCAAGCGTTACTACGCCGAACAGGGCCGTCAGGTCGACATCATCAAGCTGTACGGCTCCATGGAGCTGGCACCGCTGATCAACCTGGCCGACAAGATCATCGACGTGGTCGACACCGGTAACACCCTGCGCGCCAACGGCCTGGAGCCTCAGGAACTGATCGCCACGATCAGCTCGCGCCTGGTCGTCAACAAAGCCTCCATGAAGATGCAGCACGCCCGCATCCAGAGCTTGATCGACACCCTGCGCCAAGCCGTCGAATCGCGACACCGCGGCTGACTTCTGCGCGCGACCTCCGCTGTCGCGCCCGTCTATCCGCGTCATAGCCATTTTTCTCGGGTGCCCGCGCGGATGGACTGGTAGCCTAGGGCGCCTGAGCATTCGCTAACAATCGAGGCCCTCGCCATGACCGTGTCCACTGCAATTGCCCGTCTCAACGCTGCTGATCCGGATTTCGCCCGACATCTGGATCATCTGCTGAGCTGGGAAAGCGTGTCCGATGATGCGGTCAACCAGCGTGTGCTCGACATCATCAAGGCCGTGCGCGAACGCGGCGATGCGGCGCTGGTGGAGTTCACCCAGCGCTTCGATGGTGTGGATGCCAAGCGCATCGACGACCTGATTCTCGGCCGTGAACGCCTCGAACTGGCGTTGACCCGCATTACTCCCGCCCAGCGCGAAGCCCTGGAGAAGGCCGCCAGCCGCGTGCGCCTTTACCATGAGCGGCAGAAACAGGACTCCTGGCAGTACACGGAGGCCGATGGCACGGTGCTTGGCCAGAAAGTGACCCCGCTGGACCGCGCCGGCCTGTATGTACCCGGAGGCAAGGCGTCCTATCCATCCTCGGTGCTGATGAACGCCATCCCGGCCAAGGTCGCAGGCGTGGGCGAGGTGGTGATGGTGGTACCGACCCCGCGTGGCGAGGTCAATGAGCTGGTCCTGGCAGCCGCGTGCATCGCGGGTGTCGACCGGGTCTTCACCGTCGGGGGGGCCCAGGCGGTCGCGGCCCTGGCCTATGGCACCGAAAGCGTGCCGCAGGTGGACAAGATCGTCGGTCCGGGCAACATCTACGTGGCCACCGCCAAGCGTCATGTGTTCGGCCAGGTGGGCATCGACATGATCGCCGGCCCGTCGGAGATTCTCGTGGTGTGCGACGGCCAGACCGACCCGGACTGGATCGCCATGGACCTGTTCTCCCAGGCCGAGCACGACGAAGACGCCCAGGCCATCCTGGTCAGCCCGGATGCCGCCTTCCTCGATCGTGTTGCCGCTAGCATCGACAAGCTGATGCCGACCATGGAGCGCGCCGAGATCATCGAGAAGTCGATCAATGGCCGCGGTGCCTTGGTCCAGGTGCGCGACATGCAGCAGGCCATCGAAGTGGCCAACCGCATCGCCCCAGAGCACCTGGAACTGTCGGTCGCCGACCCCCAGGCATGGCTGCCACAGATCCGCCACGCTGGCGCGATCTTCATGGGTCGTCACACCAGCGAAGCGCTGGGCGATTACTGCGCCGGCCCCAACCACGTGTTGCCCACCTCCGGCACCGCCCGCTTTTCCTCGCCGCTGGGCGTTTATGACTTCCAGAAGCGTTCGTCGATCATCTTCTGCTCCGAGCAGGGCGCATCCGAGCTGGGGCGAACCGCCTCGGTCCTGGCCCGTGGCGAGTCGCTGACCGCCCACGCCCGCAGCGCTGAATACCGTATCCTGACCCAAGACAAGGGGAACTGAGCATGAGTCGATTCTGGAGCCCCTTCGTCAAGGACCTGGTGCCTTACGTCCCGGGCGAGCAGCCTAAGCTGGCCAGACTGGTCAAGCTGAACACCAACGAGAACCCCTACGGTCCGTCGCCCAAGGCACTGGAAGCCATGCGCGGTGAACTCAGCGACAACTTGCGTCTGTACCCGGATCCGAACAGTGACCGGCTCAAGCAGGCGGTCGCCGATTACTACGCCGTGACGCCGCAGCAGGTGTTCGTCGGCAACGGCTCGGACGAGGTGCTGGCGCACATTTTCCACGGCCTGTTCCAGCACGGCGCGCCGTTGCTGTTCCCGGATGTCAGCTACAGCTTCTACCCCGTGTACTGCGGCCTGTACGGCATCGCGTTCGAACAGGTGCCGCTGGATGAGCAGTTCCAGATTCGCGTCGCGGACTATGCCAAGCCCAATGCCGGCATCATCTTCCCCAACCCCAATGCGCCGACCGGCTGCCTGATGCCGCTTGAGCAGGTCGAGCAACTGCTGCAGGCCAACCGTGATTCGGTGGTCGTGGTCGATGAGGCCTACATCGATTTCGGTGGCGAAACCGCGATCAAGCTGGTGGACCGCTACGACAACCTGCTGGTGACCCAGACCCTGTCGAAGTCGCGCTCGTTGGCCGGTTTGCGCGTGGGCCTGGCTGTGGGGCACCCGGACCTGATCGAGGCCTTGGAGCGGATCAAGAACAGTTTCAACTCCTATCCCCTCGACCGCATGGCCATCGTTGGCGCGGCTGCGGCCTTCGAGGACCGGGCTTACTTCGAGGAAACCTGCCGCAAGGTGATCGACAGCCGCCAGGCACTGGTCGAACAACTTACGGCCAAGGGCTTCGAAGTGCTGCCGTCGGCCGCCAACTTCATCTTCGCCCGCCACCCGCAGCAGGATGCGGCGCAGTTGGCGGCGCGGCTGCGTGAGCAGGGCGTGATCGTGCGTCATTTCAAGCAGGCGCGCATTGCCCAGTTCCTGCGCATCACCATCGGCACGCCGGAAATGAACCAGGCGTTGCTCGATGCGCTGAATTGAGCCGGTAGTCCACTCGCCGGCAAGCCAGCTCCCGCAGGCACTGTGCTGATCTCCAAGGTCGGTACGGTTTCTGTGGGAGCCGGCTTGCCGGCGTTTGCTTTCAAGGGGCAATGGTCGGCTTGTTGCGCACAGCCACCGGTATTCCATCCAGCACCAGGACGTAGTCGTTGGCCTGGCGCATGCCTTGCGGGTCGATCCATTGCTGAACGCTCGCCTGTACGTGAGCGGCCAATTGGCCATTGCGGTAGATGACAACCATCTGCTGTGATGAACTGTTCCACAGCAGCTTGGACTCACTTTCCCTTACCCTTGCCTTGCGCACTCCCGTGTCGCCCAGCAACGGCGTGCCATCGAGTTTCCAGTCGGGTAGCACGTCGAGCCCCATGTGCCGCAGCACCGTGGGCACCACCGACGTTTGAGCGGCAAAGCTGTACAGATTGTTCGGCCCGGGGTGGTCTTGCGCAGTGCTGGGCTCGGTCAGTTCTTCGTTCAGCGGTTTGTTGCTGGCGATGAACACGGTCTTTTCCTGCTCGCTCACGCCGCCGTGACCCGTGCCCCAATAGTCCCGGCCATGGTCGGTGCTGACGACCACCAGCCAATCTTCCAGCGGATGCTTGTGGCGTCGCTCGTCCAGTTTGTCCAGCAGGCGGCCCAGACGGTTGTCCGCATTCTGCAGGGCCTGCTGGTAGCGGGCGCCGAAGCCGTGGTCGTGACCGACCTGGTCAGGCTCATCCAGCTGGATGAAAGTGAAATCCGCCGGAGTGCTGTCGAGGATTGCCAGGGTACGCTCGATAACTTGCTCGTCGGTCAACCCGCTTTCGCGCACATCGTTGCCCTGGGCATCTTCCAGCAGGAACGCGGTGTTGATGGGCGACCAGTTCACAATGCTGGAAAGGTAGGCGTGGGGCAGGGCCTGTCTGAGCCGTCGGAACAGGCTTGGGTAGGCCGGGTCGAGCCTCAGTGACGGCTCGTTGGACACCACGCCGTGCTTGCTCGCCCAGACGCCGGTCAGCAGTGTCATCCACCCTGGGCCGCTGAGGGTTGCCTGCTCGCTCGCACGGCCAGTGATGCCTCCGCTATACGCCTTGCCGTAGTGCAGACGCCGCTTGAGGTTGGTGTCTTCTCCCAGTTGCTCGTAACGCTGCAACTGGACACCGTCCAGGCCAACGATCAGCGTCTTGGGTTGAGCGGCCTTTGGCGACAGGTCGCAGCCGGCCAAAAGCAGGCACAGAAGCAGGGGCCATCGGTGAAACGGCATCGGTACATGTCCTCCAGCGCAACGCGCCAAGCGTTGCAACAACGCGGGCTGACCACAACTGGCAAAAATGCCAGGTGGTTTGCTGTTGCTGGCGCCTTGCTTTAAGCTTTCGAAAATTCATCGGATGATTGGTTGAGTAACATGAGCAGTGAATTGTCCAAGCGCTCGCTGGTCGAGCTGGCGGTCGAGCGCATGCGTGAGCGGATCCTCCAGGGTGACTGGCAGGTCGGCCAGCGCTTGCCGACCGAGCCCGAGCTCGCCCTGGAGCTGGGCATCAGCCGCAACACCGTGCGTGAAGCCATGCGCGTCCTGGCATTCAGTGGCCTGGTGGAAATCCGCCAGGGCGATGGCAGCTACCTGCGCACGGCCCAGGACCCATTGCAGGCCGTGCTGGCCATGTCGCGCTGCACGCCTGAACAAGCCCGCGAAACGCGGCACATCCTGGAGACCGAAGCCATCGGCCTGGCAGCCTTGCGCCGTACCGAAGCGGATGTGCAGGGGCTGCGTGAGGCATTGGAAGACAGCGGTAAGCACTTTCACGGCGACATCGATGCCTATGTGAACTGCGACCTGGTGTTTCACCAGCGGCTGGTGGATGCCGCGCACAACCCGTCGCTGAGCGAGCTGTATCGCTATTTCTCCGGTGTGGTGGCGGCTGCGCTGCAACGCAACATGAGCACGGTGCCGCGCTCCCAGGTGACCTTCGATCTGCACGGAGAGATTCTCCAGGCCGTCGAGCAGCGTGATCCTGAGCGGGCCAAGCGCCTGAGCCGAACCCTCATTGAATCCTGATATCGAGAAGGCCATGGCCGAACCAATGACCCGAAATACTTCCGACGGCGAGCGGGAGTTCGATGAACTGCTGATCGACGCTGAAGCCAACGACGCGCAAGTACAACAGCAACCGGTGGCGCTGGCGCGCCCGTGGCTGCTGTTGCTCGGGCTGGTACTGGTGGCGCTGAACCTGCGTCCCGCGTTGTCGAGCATGGCGCCTGTGCTGGGGCAGGTCTCTGCAGGCCTGGGCTTGACGGGCTCCGAGGCCGGGCTGCTGACCACGTTGCCAGTCCTCTGTCTTGGCCTGTTCGCACCCCTGGCACCGATTCTGGCGCGTCGTTTTGGTGGCGAGCGCGTGATTCTCGGTATCCTGTTCACCCTGGCCCTGGGCATTCTGGTGCGCAGCACCCTGGGGGTTGCGGGTGTCTTCCTGGGCAGCCTGATGGCCGGTGCGAGCATCGGCATCATTGGTGTTCTGCTACCGGGCATCGTCAAGCGAGACTTCCCGCGGCATGCCGGCACGCTGACCGGTGTCTATACCATGGCGCTATGCCTCGGTGCTGCGATGGCGGCGGGTGCCACGGTACCTTTGGCCACGCGCTTCGACGGTAGCTGGGCAATGGGGCTCGGGTTCTGGTTGGTGCCGGCATTGTTGGCGATGCTGGTGTGGTTGCCCCAGGCGCGCCAAGGACATGGCCTGCACAAGGTCGCCTATCGCGTGCGTGGGCTGTGGCGTGATCCGCTGGCCTGGCAGGTCACGCTGTACATGGGGTTGCAGTCGTCGTTGGCGTATATCGTCTTCGGCTGGTTGCCGTCGATTCTGATCGGGCGCGGCTTGAGCCCGACAGAGGCGGGGTTGGTGTTGTCCGGTTCGGTGATCCTGCAGCTGGTCAGTTCGCTCAGTGCACCTTGGCTGGCGACCAGGGGCAAAGACCAGCGCCTGGCGATCGTGATTGTCATGCTGCTCACCCTGGCCGGCTTGTTCGGTTGCCTGTATGCGCCGCTTTCCGGCCTCTGGGGGTGGGCGGTGGTGTTGGGGCTGGGCCAGGGCGGCACCTTCGCCCTGGCACTGACCTTGATCGTACTGCGCTCTGGGGATGCGCACGTAGCTGCCAACCTGTCCAGCATGGCCCAGGGGGTCGGCTACACGCTGGCCTCCATGGGGCCTTTCGCCGTGGGGGTGGTCCATGACTTGACGGGAGGCTGGGCGGCTGTGGGTTGGATCTTCGCCGTTCTGGGTATCGGTGCCCTCGTGTTCGGGCTTGGGGCGGGTCGGGCTGAGCATGTGCAGGTAACCTGCGAAAAAGTGTGAGGTGGGCGGCTGCACTGCGCCTGTGGCCGGCAAGTTGGCGCTGGCAGCGGTGGTTGCTGGCGATGGGTATTCATGGCGCAAATGGGCATGGCGTTGCAGGCGCTGGCGGATTATCGTGCAGCCTTCGCCCCCTCCAAGATGGACCTGAGCCCATGAGCGACGCCAACCGTGACCTGATCAACCGCTTCTACCAGGCCTTCCAGCGCCTGGACGCCGAGGCCATGGTGGCGTGCTACAGCGACGATATCGTCTTCAGCGACCCGGTGTTCGGCATGCTGCGTGGCGACGACGCAGGTGACATGTGGCGCATGCTCACCACCCGCGCCAAAGACTTTTCGCTGACCTTCGACCAGGTCCAGGCCAACCATGACAGCGGCTGCGCGCACTGGGTGGCTACCTACCTGTTCAGTCAGACCGGGCGCGTCGTGATCAACGATATCCAGGCCCGCTTCGTGATTCGTGATGGGCTGATCTGCCAGCATGACGACAGCTTCGACCTGTGGCGCTGGTCGCGTCAGGCGTTGGGTCTGCCAGGTGTGCTGCTGGGCTGGTCACCCATGCTACAGAACAAGGTACGTCAACAAGCGTTCAAAGGGCTGCGTGCGTTCCAGCAAGCGCGCTGAGCGGGTAAGCTGTCGGCTTTATCCTCAGTGCGAAGCCTCGTGAGCGAAGTCGTCGAAAACACCACCGGCAAACCCTGGTACGTCTACCTGGTACGCGCCGCCAATGGCTCTTTGTACTGCGGCATCAGTGATGACCCGCAGCGGCGGTTCATCGCGCATCAGAAGGGGCAGGGCGCCCGCTATTTCAAGACCAGCCCGGCCCAGGCGCTGGTCTACGTCGAACAGTGGCCGGACAAAGGCGAGGCGCTGCGCCAGGAGCGGCTGGTGAAGAAACTGCGCAAGTCGGCGAAGGAGGCGTTGGTAGCCTCCTATGGCGCCGGTATCGCCTGAGAAGTTGGGGCCCTTGACTGGCCCGGCCCTGTCAGTCCTTGCGTCGCTTGAGCTGATCGACCAGCTGCGTTGGCAGGCCCTTGATGATCAAGGTTCCGGCCGCCTCGTCATACTCCACCTTGTCTCCCAGCAAATGCGCCTCGAAGCTGATCGACAGCCCCTCGGCGCGACCCGTGAAGCGGCGGAACTGATTGAGGGTGCGCTTATCGGCCGGAATCTCCGGCGAGAGCCCGTAGTCCTTGTTGCGAATGTGATCGTAGAACGCCTTGGGGCGGTCCTCGTCGATCAGGCTGGACAGCTCTTCCAGTGTGACAGGTTCGCCGAGCTTGGTTTGCGTGGTGGCGTACTCGACCAGCGTCTGGGTCTTCTCGCGTGCGGATTCCTCAGGCAGGTCTTCGCTCTCGACGAAATCGCTGAATGCCTTGAGCAGGGTGCGGGTTTCCCCTGGGCCGTCGACCCCTTCCTGGCAGCCGATGAAATCACGGAAGTAATCCGAAACCTTCTTCCCATTCTTGCCCTTGATGAACGAGATGTACTGTTTGGAATTCTGGTTGTTCTTCCACTCGGACAGGTTGATGCGGGCGGCAAGGTGCAGTTGGCCCAGGTCCAGGTGGCGTGAAGGGGTAACATCCAGCTCGGCGTTCACCGCCACGCCTTCACTGTGGTGCAGCAGGGCGATGGCCAGGTACTCGGTCATGCCTTGCTGGTAGTGGGCGAAGAGGATGTGCCCTCCAGTGGAGAGGTTGGATTCTTCCATCAGTTTTTGCAGGTGTTCGACTGCCACCCGGCTGAAGGCGGTGAAGTCTTTCTCGCCATCGAGGTACTGCTTCAACCAGCCGCTGAGCGGATAGGCGCCGGACTCGCCGTGGAAGAAGCCCCAGGCTTTGCCTTGCTTGGCGTTGTAGCTGTCGTTGAGGTCGGCCAGCAGGTTTTCGATGGCGTCCGATGCGCCAAGCTCGCTATCACGTGCATGGAGCACGGCGGGGCTGCCATCGGGCTTCTTGTCGATCAGGTGAACGATGCAATGACGGATTGGCATGGAATTCTCGAATGGGGTTGGGCGGTGCATGGCCGCGCTGCAAAGTCGCCAAGTTTACCTGAGTGAACCGGTGATGCAGTGGCCAGATGTTGGCGTAAATGCCTGTTGTTCGTTTTTTGTTCAATTTTGTGCGTTTTCGGGCTAAACCCCCGAAAAACCAGCACAAAATCAAAGTTGGCAGCGGATATTTATCCATTCCTGTGGTAGCTTTGCGCGGTCTTGCGCCCCCTGAAGTGGCGCATTGCTGGCAGTTGCTGGCGTCGTGTCGAACCAAACGCCGATTTTCGAATCTACATACGCGATTGGCGCGGCCCTCCAGTATTCAGGGGCTGGCCCGATAACGACGTAGCACGCTGCATAACCTCTGAATTTTTTAGGGAAGGAACACCATCATGGCATTGACCAAAGACCAACTGATTGCCGACATCGCCGAATCGATCGCCGCGCCAAAAGCCACCGCTAAAAACGCTCTGGAGCAACTGGGCCAGATCGTTGCTGACCAACTGGAAAACGGCGCTGAGATCACCCTGCCAGGCATCGGCAAGCTGAAAGTCTCCGAGCGTCCTGCCCGCACTGGCCGCAACCCTTCGACTGGCGCTGCCATCGAAATCGCTGCCAAGAAAGTCGTCAAGTTCGTTCCGGCCAAAGCCCTGACCGACGCCATCAACAAGTAATTGTCGATGTCTTGATGAAACCGCGCCCGGCTTGTCCGGGCGCGGTTTTTTCATGCCTGCGATTTACGCCGCGCATGCCAGGCCTGGCGCGCTGCGTCATCCTGGAAGCTCCAGGCGACCATGCGGCTCTGCTTCTGTCCCTGGCCCATCTCGACGATACGCACGGCCTTGGTTCCGACCTTCTTCAGGGCGGCCTCGATGCCAGGCAGGTTGCTGGCCTTGGACACCAGGCTGGTGAACCACAGCACTCGCTCGGCGTATTGCGCGCTTTCCTCGACCAGCTGGGTGACGAAGCGGATCTCGCCGCCCTCGCACCATAGCTCGTTGTTCTGTCCGCCGAAGTTCAGCACAGGCAACCTACGCTGGGGATCCTGCTTGCCCAGGTTCTTCCATTTGCGCTGGCTGCCACGGGTGGCTTCGTCGCGTGAAGCGTGAAAAGGTGGGTTGCACAGGGTCAGGTCGAAGCGTTCGTCCTCTTGCAGCAGGCCGCTGAGGATGCGCTTGCGGTTGGCCTGCTGACGCAGGGCGATTGCCTTGCTCAGGCCATTGGCCTGGACGATGGCCTTGGCCGAGGCCAGGGCCACGGGATCGATGTCCGAACCCAGGAAGCGCCAGCGATAGTCGCTGTGGCCCAGCAGGGGGTAGATGCAGTTGGCGCCGACGCCGATGTCCAGTGCGCGCACCTGGGCGCCCTTGGGGATGTCGCCGGCATTGTCCTCGGCCAGCAGGTCGGCGGCGACGTGGATGTAGTCGGCGCGGCCTGGAATCGGCGGGCACAGGTAGTCGGCAGGGATATCCCAGTGCTGGATGCCGTACTGTGCCTTGAGCAGGGCGCGGTTAAACACCCGCACGGCTTCGGGGTTGGCGAAGTCGATGCTGGGTTTGCCGTAGGGGTTGGTGATGGTGAAACGGGCCAGGTCAGGGTGGGCCTTGATCAGGCTGGGGAAGTCATAGCGGCCCTGGTGGCGGTTGCGCGGGTGCAGGGTGGGTTTGTTCGGGGTCATGCTCGGGTCCGGTGTTGCTTGCGCTGGCCAGAGGGCCGCTGTGCGGCCCATTCACGGCCAAGGCCGCTCCCACAGGATAGTGGTGCTACTTCAAGGCAGCCTCATTCCTGTGGGAGCGGCCTTGGCCGCGAACGAGGGCGAAGCCCTCGCCGGTCAGATCAGCAATGTCAGGTTACAGCGCTGCAATCCGCGCATGCTGCTCGGTGAAGTTGGCCAGGGCCTGCTCGGACTCGGCCAGCTTGGCGCGCTCCTTCTCGATCACTGCAGGCGGTGCCTTGTCGACGAAGGCGGCATTGGACAGCTTGCCACCCACACGGGCCACTTCGCCTTGTAGACGCTGGATCTCCTTGTTCAGGCGAGCCAGTTCGGCGTCCTTGTCGATCAGGCCGGCCATCGGTACCAGCACCTGCAGGTCACCCACCAGCGCGGTGGCCGACAGCGGGGCTTCGTCCTGCTCACCGAGAACGGTGAACGACTCGACCTTGGCCAGCTTCTTCAGCAGTGCTTCGTTTTCCTGCAGGCGACGTTGATCGTCGGCATTGGCGTTCTTGAGGAACAGCGGCAGCGGCTTGCCAGGACCGATGTTCATCTCGGCGCGGATGTTGCGCAGGCCGACCATCAGCTGTTGCAGCCACTCGATATCGCCTTCGGCGGCGACGTCGATGCGTTCTTCGTTCGCCACCGGCCAGGGTTGCAGCATGATGGTCTTGCCTTGGATGCCTGCCAGCGGCGCGATGCGCTGCCAGATCTCTTCGGTGATGAACGGCATGAACGGGTGGGCCAGGCGCAGGGCCACTTCCAGCACGCGAACCAGAGTACGGCGAGTGCCACGGGCACGCTCGACCGGGGCGTTCTCGTCCCACAGCACGGGCTTGGACAGCTCCAGGTACCAGTCGCAGTACTGGTTCCAGATGAACTCGTACAGGGCTTGGCTGGCCAGGTCGAAACGGAACTGCTCGAGTTGGCGAGTCACTTCGGCTTCGGTGCGCTGCAGCTGCGAGATGATCCAGCGGTCGGCCAGCGACAGCTCGACGGCTTCGCCGTTCTGGCCGCAGTCCTCGCCTTTGTCCAGCACGTAGCGGGCGGCGTTCCAGATTTTGTTGCAGAAGTTGCGGTAGCCCTCGACGCGGCCCATGTCGAACTTGATGTCACGACCGGTGGAAGCCAGCGAGCAGAAGGTGAAACGCAGGGCGTCGGTACCGTAGCTGGCGATGCCTTCCGGGAACTCGGCCTTGGTCTGCTTGGCGATTTTCTCGGCCAGCTTGGGTTGCATCATGCCGCTGGTGCGTTTTTCCAGCAGGGCGTCGAGGGTGATGCCGTCGACGATGTCCAGCGGGTCCAGCACGTTGCCCTTGGACTTGGACATCTTCTGGCCCTGGCCGTCACGCACTAAACCGTGCACGTAGACGGTCTTGAACGGTACCTGCGGGGTGCCGTCTTCGTTCTTGATCAGGTGCATGGTCAGCATGATCATGCGCGCAACCCAGAAGAAGATGATGTCGAAGCCAGTGACCAGCACGTCCGTGGAGTGGAAGGTCTTCAGGAACTCGGTCTGCTCCGGCCAGCCCAGGGTGGAGAAGGTCCACAGGCCCGAGCTGAACCAGGTGTCGAGCACGTCGTCGTCCTGGCGCAGCACCACGTCGGCGCCGAGGTTGTGCTTGGCACGGACTTCTTCTTCGTTGCGGCCGACGTAGACCTGGCCAGTCTCGTCGTACCAGGCTGGGATGCGGTGGCCCCACCACAGCTGGCGGCTGATGCACCAGTCCTGGATATCGCGCATCCACGAGAAGTACATGTTCTCGTACTGCTTGGGCACGAACTGGATACGGCCATCTTCGACCGCGGCGATGGCAGGTTCTGCCAGCGGCTTGGTGGAAACGTACCACTGGTCGGTCAGCCATGGCTCGATGACGGTGCCCGAACGGTCGCCTTTCGGCACTTTCAGGGCATGGTCATCGATGCTCACCAGCAGGCCTTGGGCGTCCAGGTCGGCGACGATCTGCTTACGCGCGACGAAACGGTCCAGGTTGGCGTACTGGGCAGGCAGGCGGGTGTCGATCTGCTCGTTGACGGAGCCGTCGAGGTTGAAAGCCTGGGCACTTGCCAGCACCATGGCGTTCTTGTCGAAGATGTTGAGCAGCGGCAGGTTGTGGCGCTTGCCGACTTCGTAGTCGTTGAAGTCGTGGGCCGGGGTGATCTTCACGCAGCCGGTGCCGAATTCCGGGTCGCAGTAGTCGTCGGCGATGATCGGAATGCGACGACCGACCAACGGCAGTTCGACGAACTTGCCGATCAGCGCCTGATAGCGCTCGTCGTTCGGGTTGACGGCAACCGCCACGTCGCCCAGCAGGGTTTCCGGACGGGTGGTGGCAACGACCAGGTGGTCCTTGCCTTCAGCGGTTTTGGCGCCGTCGGCCAGCGGGTAGCGCAGGTTCCACAGGTGGCCTTTCTCGTCGTGGTTTTCGACTTCCAGGTCGGAGATGGCGGTGTGCAGCTTGGTGTCCCAGTTGACCAGGCGCTTGCCGCGATAGATCAGGCCGTCTTCGTGCAGGCGTACGAAGGCTTCCTTGACCGCTTCGGACAGGCCGTCATCCATGGTGAAGCGCTCGCGGCTCCAGTCCACGGACGAGCCCAGGCGGCGGATCTGACGGCTGATGTTGCCGCCGGACTGCTCTTTCCATTCCCAGACTTTCTCGAGGAAGGCTTCACGGCCCAGGTCATGACGGTTCTGGCCCTTGGCCTCGAGCTGGCGCTCGACCAGCATCTGGGTGGCGATACCGGCGTGGTCGGTACCTGGCTGCCACAGGGTGTTGCGGCCTTGCATACGGCGGAAACGGATCAGGGCGTCCATGATCGCGTTGTTGAAGCCGTGGCCCATGTGCAGGCTGCCCGTCACGTTCGGCGGCGGGATCATGATGGTGTAGGACTCGCCTGCACCTTGCGGGGCGAAATAGTTCTCGGACTCCCAGGTGTTGTACCAGGAAGTTTCGATGGCGTGCGGCTGGTAGGTCTTATCCATGCGCGGCGGGACCCTATGGCATTTATTCGGGAAAGCCGGGAAGTATAACCAAGGTGGGGGCCGCAAGCGACACGCCTCTGTCATCTGTTGGCGCGGCGATGCCTGCTTCGCAGGTAAACCCGCTCCCATCGGGACCGCGCAGGCGCCTGCCGGTGGGAGAGGGCTTACCCGCGAAGGGGCGCCGCGAGACGTGGACCTTACTCGGAGCGCTTGATCAGGCGTTCCATGCGCGCATCCAGCCGGCGCTTGATTTCGGTCTCGATATGCGGGGTAAAGTCGTTGATCACGTCCTGCATGATCTGTTGCGCGGCTGCGCGCAACTCGCTTTCCAGGTGCAGCAGCGTGTCCTGGCGGCGGGTCTGCGGGTCATCCGCGGTGGCTGCAGGCACAGGCTCGGGTTCGACCGGCGGGTTGCCTGCCGGTACATCGAGCAACAGCGGAATCTGTTCCACCGTCTCGGTCAGCAGAGGCGGTTGCAGGTTGGCATCTCCCAGCAGCTGGCGAATCGACTCCAGGTCGTCGAGCAGATGGGCGGAATCGGGTAGGGCGGAAGGCTTGTCCATCGTCGTCAAAGTCGCTGTAAGCGGTGGTCTTGCAGAGCATAGCCCCGTTCGCGGTAGAAACGGAATCGTTCGCGCGCTGACTGGCGGATGCCAGGCTCCTCGACGACGATCTCGGCAACCCGTTCGAACTGGTCGACGAACCCTGGCACCGAGGCGCCGAGGTTGATCAGCAGGTCGCGGTGGTCGCCTGCATCGTCAGCCAGGCCCAAGGCCACTTGGGCATCGGCATGCGCTTCGGCCCGGTCGTGAGGCACGAAAGCCTCGCCCTTGAAACGCCACAGGCGCAGGTCCAGCTCGTCGCGTTGTTCGGCGTCCTGGCAATGCAGGTAGACGCGATGGCCGAGACGCCAGGCCTTCTCGCACAGCTTGCAGGCGAAATCCAAGCGTGCCGACAAGGCGTCGGTGGGCAGGATGTAGAAATCGACTTTGCTCATGGTTTGGTCTACCGGCCGGTGGCGCATTGGGCGCCACCGGTTTCACGGTTTCAGGCGCCGGCGCGGTCCAGCAGGTACTGCGTCAGCAATGGAACCGGGCGACCCGTGGCGCCTTTGTCCTTGCCGCCGCTGATCCAGGCGGTGCCGGCGATGTCCAGGTGCGCCCAGTTGTAGGCCTTGGCGAAGCGCGACAGGAAGCACCCTGCGGTGATGGTGCCGGCTTTTGGGCCGCCGATGTTGCCCATGTCGGCGAACGGGCTGTCCAGTTGTTCCTGGTATTCATCGAACAGTGGCAGCTGCCAGGCGCGGTCGTCGGCGCGCTTGCCGGCGTCGAGCAATTGATCGATCAGCTCGTCGTTGTTGCCCATCAGTCCCGAGGTGTGGCTGCCCAGGGCGACGATGCAGGCGCCGGTCAGGGTGGCGATATCGATCACGGCCTGAGGCTTGAAGCGCTCGGCGTAGGTCAGGGTGTCGCACAGCACCAGGCGGCCTTCGGCGTCGGTGTTGAGGATTTCCACGGTCTGGCCGCTCATGGTGGTGACGATGTCGCCCGGGCGAGTCGCGCCGCCGCTAGGCATGTTCTCGGCACAGGCCAGCAGGCACACCAGGTTGATCGGCAGTTGCAGTTCCAGCACTGCGCGCAGGGTGCCGAACACACTTGCCGAACCGCACATGTCGAACTTCATTTCATCCATGCCGGCGCCAGGCTTGAGGCTGATGCCGCCGGTGTCGAAGGTGATGCCCTTGCCGACCAGCACGAAGGGTTTCTCGCTTTTCTTGCCGCCCTGGTAGTTCATCACGATCAGCCGTGGAGGCTGGTCGCTGCCCTGGCCCACGGCATAGAAGGCGCCCATGCCCAGGTCCTTGATCTTCTTCTCGTCCAGCACTTCGACTTTCAGCGACTTGTGTGCCTTGCCCAGCTCCTTGGCTTGGTCCGCCAGGTAGCTTGGATGGCAGACGTTCGGCGGCAAGTTGCCCAGGTCGCGGGTGAAGGCCATGCCGGTGGCGATGGCGCTGGCGTGCTTTACGGCGCGCTCGGCTTCGGCCTGGCCGGCCTTGTCGGTCAGCAGGGTGACTTTCTTCAGGGCCCGCGGCTCAGCCTTCTGGCTCTTGAAGCGATCGAACACGTACTCGCCGTCGAGCAGGGTTTCGGCCAGCAGGCGGTACTTGCCGTAGTGAGCGTCGCGGTTGCTGACAGCGATGTCGTCCAGGGCCAGTACGGCATCTCCGCCGCCCAGGTTTTTCAACACACCGGCCACGCTGGCTACCAGCTTGCGCCAGGCGCGATCGCCAAGGGCTTCTTCCTTGCCGCTGCCAACCAGCAGCACGCGTTCGGCCTTGAGCCCTGGCAGGCTGTGCAGGAGCAGGGTCTGGCCAGGCTTGCCGGCCAGGTCGCCACGCTTGAGCAGGGCAGCAATGGCGCCGTCGGAGGCTTGGTCGACGGCCTTGGCGACAGCGCCGAGCTTACGACCTTCGCCTACTGGTACGACCAGCGTTGCGGTTTTCACAGATGCAGCAGCTACGCTTTTTACAACCAGTTCCATGTCAGGGTCCCCGAATGATCTTTACCGTAGGCGCTGAATGTTCGCGTGCGCCGGGCAGGCTTGGCCGCGTGGTCGCGTGCCAGTGGAAAAGCTGCCAGTTTGAGCCTGCGACAAGCGTGCTGACAACCCCGACGTGCGGCTTCATGCGCGGCCAAGTGACAGGCGCGGTCAATCACAGGATAATGCGCGCACTTTTATGGAGGTTCGCCTTTGGCGAACCAGCATTGGTCTGGCTGTACTACGTCATAGTCTGGCGCCATTGTTTGGCAGTCCGCCCCTGACAACCCAGGAGTGTCTGGTTTGATCGTCTTTCGTTATCTGTCCCGCGAGGTCCTGGTGACCTTGAGCGCCGTCAGCGCTGTGCTGCTGGTGATCATCATGAGCGGG
Source organism: Pseudomonas sp. Rh2 (assembly GCF_040762985.1). Taxonomy (NCBI): domain Bacteria; kingdom Pseudomonadati; phylum Pseudomonadota; class Gammaproteobacteria; order Pseudomonadales; family Pseudomonadaceae; genus Pseudomonas; species Pseudomonas sp. Rh2. The sequence continues at coordinate 4,782,350 of NZ_CP142890.1, read as the reverse complement.
CGCTTCATCAAGTACCTGGCCCAGGCCGCCCAAGGCGTGCTCGACCCGAGTGTACTGTTCCTGATCATGGGTTTCCGCCTGCCGGGTTTCCTGCAGCTGATTCTCCCACTGGGCCTGTTCCTCGGCATCCTGCTGGCCTATGGCCGGTTATACCTGGAAAGCGAGATGACCGTGCTGTCGGCCACCGGCATGAGCCAGCAGCGCCTGCTGGGCCTGACCATGGCCCCGGCGGCGCTGGTGGCATTGCTGGTCGCGTGGCTGAGCCTGAGCCTTGCGCCGCTGGGCGTTGCCCAGGTGCAGCAAATCATCAGCCAGCAGGACGCGCTGACCGAATTCGACACCCTGGTGCCGGGGCGTTTCCAGACCTTGCGTGATGGCTCGCGGGTGACCTACACCGAGCAGCTTTCGGACGACCGCATCAACTTAGGTGGCGTGTTCATCTCCGAGAAACGCTTCAACCAGGACAAGACCAAGGACCGCGCTCCTTCGGTGCTGGTCGCCGAGAAAGGTCACCAGGAAGTGCAGGCCGACGGCAACCGCTACCTGATCCTGGAAAATGGCTATCGCTATGACGGCAACCCTGGCCAGGCTGACTACCGTGCCATCAAGTACGACACCTACGGCGTATTGCTACCCAAGCCTGAAGTCAGCGAGGAAGTGACCGAGCGCGAAGCGATCCCGACCTCCCAACTGATCGGCCAGAAAGGCCTGCGTGAGCGCGCCGAGCTGCAATGGCGTCTGTCGCTGCCGATCCTGGTGTTCATCGTGACCGTGCTGGCAGTGCCGCTGGCCAAGGTCAACCCACGCCAGGGCCGCTTCCTCAAGCTGCTGCCGGCGATTCTTCTGTACATGGCCTACCTGACGATGCTGATTTCCGTACGTGGCGCCCTTGAGAAGGGCAAGTTGCCGATTGGCCTGGGTATCTGGTGGGTGCATGGACTGTTCCTGCTCATCGGCCTGGGCCTGATGTATTGGGAACCGCTGCGTCTCAAGCGCGCTGCCCGTCGTGCGGAGGTGGCCCATGGCTAAGCTCGATCGCTATATCGGCCAGAGCGTGCTGCTGGCCATTCTGGCGGTGCTGGGGATCATCCTCGGCCTGGCCTCGCTGTTTGCCTTCATCGACGAGATGGGCGACCTGAGCGACACCTACACGGTGATGGAGGCAGGTAACTTCGTCCTGCTGACCGCACCGCGTCGTCTGTACGAAATGCTGCCGATGGCCGCGCTGATCGGCTGCCTGGTCGGCCTGGGCAGCCTGGCCAGCAGTAGTGAGCTGACCATCATGCGCGCCGCTGGCGTTTCCATCGGCCGTATCGTCTGGGCGGTGATGAAGCCGATGCTGGTGCTGATGCTGGTGGGCCTCCTGATTGGCGAGTACGTGGCGCCGGTCACCGAAAACAAGGCCCAGGCCGACCGTTCCCTGGCCCAAGGCGGGGGAGAGGCACAAAGTTCCAAGCGCGGCATGTGGCACCGTCAGGGTGACGAGTTCGTGCACATCAACGCCGTGCAGCCCAACGGCCTGCTGCTGGGCGTGACCCGTTACCGCTTCGACAACGAGCGCAAGATCATCACGTCGAGCTTCGCCCGCCGTGCGCAATACAACCAGGATCACTGGGTGCTCAGCGACGTCAGCACCACGTATTTCCGTGGCGACCACACTGAAGTGGTGAAGGCGCCGCAGGAGCGTTGGGATGTCTCGGTCACGCCGCAACTGCTCAACACCGTGGTGCTGGCGCCTGAATCGCTGTCGATCACCGGGCTGTGGGACTACATCCATTACCTGTCCGACCAGGGCCTGAACAACGCGCGTTACTGGCTGGCGTTTTGGACCAAGGTGCTGCAGCCGGCGGTGACCGCGGCGCTGGTGCTGATGGCGATTTCCTTCATCTTCGGCCCACTGCGCTCTGTGACCCTGGGACAGCGGGTATTTACCGGTGTGCTGGTGGGCTTCGTGTTCCGCATTGGCCAGGACCTGCTTGGCCCTTCGAGCCAGGTGTTCGGCTTCCCGCCGCTGCTGGCGGTGGTGATCCCCGCCGGTATCTGTGCGGTGGCCGGTTTGTGGCTGTTGCGCAGAGCTGGTTGAGGTCAGTGGTGCATGCCGTGAGTGTTGCGGTGTGTGCCGGATCGAGCGCCGCCCGCGCGGCGCATCGCGAGCAAGGTTCGCTCCTACAGACGCCCGCGATACTGTGCCTTGCACCAAAGCGGTCGCGCGCAAATCCCACAGGTGTAGCTGGCCCGAAATAACCGTAGGAGCGAGCCTTGCTCGCGATGCGCCGCGCGGGCGGCGCTCGACCTATCGGACACCCTATCCTTCACGGCCTACACCCGAACGCTACCGATCAATTCTTCTGCTTCGGCACCCGCACCAACTGTGTCTCGGAATAGATGTCATGCCAGCCGCGCTTGCGCTTGTCGATCAGCGCCCAGAAGAACCCCATCCCCAGACACAGCCACGAAGCGATCGACACCACGAAGCGCAACAGCGCCTGCCACAGGCTAATGGCGCTGCCATCGGCGTTCTGTACCCGCACGCCCCACACCTGCATGCCCAGGGTTTGCCCGCCATGGGTCCAGAACTTGGCGAAGAAGCCGAACAGCGCGAACAGCAGAATCGTCGACAGCAGCGGGTCTCCATCCAGTGCGCCGGCATCGGTCAGTTCACGCATGCGGGCTTCACCGATGATGCTCATCTGGATCATCTTGTAGGCGCCTGCGGTGACGATCAGCAGGGCCGTACACAACAGAAAGTCATAGAACATCGCCGCCAGGCGCCGGCCGAGGCCTGCGGGTGGGAAATCTCCCTGGGGTGTGAGCAGAGGCTTGGACATGCGTTGCAGCTCCGAATGGCGAAGCCGGTATTCTACGGGCAAAAAAAAGCCCCTGCACTTGGCAGGGGCTTTTCTTCGAAGTCGGGTTCGGCTTAGCCGGCGACCTGAACCTTGTCAGCCTGCATGCCTTTCTGGCCTTGCACGGCTTCGAAGGTGACCTTTTGGCCTTCTTTCAGGCTCTTGAAGCCGTTGCCTTCGATAGCGCGGAAGTGTACGAACAGATCCGGACCGCTTTCTGGGGTGATGAAGCCGTAACCTTTCTCGTCATTGAACCACTTGACGGTACCGTTCTGACGCTCAGCCATTGTCTTATTTCCTATGAAGCTTAAATTTTTAATGACAGTTTCTTTCACATAATTCGGGGTGAAAGAGTACTGGGCTGGGTTGCAGGAAAGTAAGAGACGTCGAACGGGTTGTAGCAAATTGCGGCTACTGGCCCAGGTCACGAACTGTTGCGACCCATGCAAACACAGTGCTGTGACTCTACGCCAACTCCCGAGAGAAAAACAAGCCCTTCGCACTGTAGGAAATCAGCGATTTGCCGATAACCGACCAAATTGTCGGAAACGGCATGGCGCCTGGCCTGGCGCCATGTTCAAAAGTTATTGGACAGGTTCGAAAACGAATATGTCGAACCTCTCCCAAGGGCTTTCAACCGCGATAGTAACGTTGCGGAACAAAAGGCATTTTGCTGACTTTCAGGGCAACCTGCTTGCCGCGGACAACGGCAAACAGAGGCGTATCGATAGCGCTGTGTTCGTTATCGACATAACCCATGGCCACCGGTGCGCCGAGTGTCGGACCAAAGCCGCCGCTGCATACCTTGCCGACAGTCTTGCCGTTGGCGTCGACAATCTCCGCCCCTTCACGTACCGGAGTGCGTTCCTGGGGAAGCAAGCCGACCCGCTTGCGTGCCACGCCTTGCTGCTGTTGGGCATAAACCCGTTCGGCACCGGGGAAACCACCTGCGCGTGCACCGTCGGCGCGGCGGACCTTGGAGATGGCCCATAGCAGGCTGGCTTCGACCGGCGTGGTCTCGGTGTCCATGTCGTGGCCGTACAGGCACAGCCCGGCTTCCAGGCGCAGCGAGTCCCGCGCACCCAGGCCGATAGGCTGCACCTGCGGCTCGGTCAGCAGGCGGCGGGCCAAGGCTTCGGCAGCGTTGACTGGCACCGAGATTTCATAACCGTCTTCACCGGTATAGCCCGAGCGGCTGACGTAGCAGTCTTCACCCAGCAGCTTGACCGAGCGCAACTGCATGAAGGTCATGTCGGCCACTTCCGGCGCCAGGCGTTTCAGCACCTCGACGGCGGCCGGGCCTTGCAGGGCCAGCAGGGCACGTTCCTCGAACAGCGGTTGCACCTCGCAGCGGTTACCGATGTGCGCTTGCAGGTGAGCCAGGTCCTGGTCCTTGCAGGCAGCGTTGACCACCAGGAACAGCACATCGTTGCCCAGGTTGGCGACCATCAGGTCATCGAGGATGCCACCTTGGGCGTTGGTGAACATGGCATAGCGCTGCATGCCTACTGGCAGGTCGACGATGTCCACGGGCACCAGGGTTTCCAGGGCTTTGGCCGCATCGCTGCCGCGCAGGATGATCTGGCCCATGTGCGAAACATCGAACAGGCCGGCCTGCTCGCGGGTGTGCAGGTGCTCCTTGAGCACGCCCAGTGGGTACTGCACTGGCATGTCATAGCCGGCGAACGGCACCATGCGCGCGCCCAATTCGAGGTGCAGAGCGTGCAGCGGGGTCTTGAGCAGTGTTTCGGACATCGATGACTCCTTAGTTGTTTGTCGGGTCAACATTCGATGATGTTGACGGCCAGACCGCCTCGGGCGGTCTCCTTGTACTTGCTTTTCATGTCGGCGCCGGTCTGGCGCATGGTGCGGATGACCTTGTCGAGTGACACGTAGTGCTGCCCGTCTCCGCGTAAAGCCATGCGCACCGCGTTGATGGCCTTCACCGAGCCCATGGCGTTGCGTTCGATGCAAGGCACCTGGACCAGACCGCCAATGGGATCGCAGGTCAGACCCAGGTTGTGTTCCATGCCAATCTCGGCGGCGTTCTCCACTTGCTGCGGGGTGCCGCCCATCACCTCGCACAAGGCACCGGCCGCCATCGAGCAGGCGACCCCGACCTCGCCCTGGCAGCCAACCTCGGCGCCCGAGATCGAGGCGTTCTCCTTGTAGAGGATGCCGATGGCAGCGGCGGTGAGCAGGAAGCGCACCACGCCGTCCTCACTGGCACCGGGGATGAAGCGCATGTAGTAATGCAGCACCGCTGGGACGATGCCTGCTGCGCCGTTGGTCGGCGCAGTGACCACTCGCCCGCCGTAGGCGTTTTCTTCGTTCACCGCCAGGGCATAGAGGTTGACCCAGTCGAGCACCGACAGCGCATCGCGCAGGCTGGCTTCCGGGTTGCTGCTCAGTTGACGGTACAGCGCCGGGGCCCGGCGCTTGACCTTCAGCCCGCCGGGCAGGATGCCCTCATGGCGGCAGCCGGCCGCGACGCAGTCCTGCATCACTTGCCAGATGCGCAGCAGCCCCGCACGGGTCTCGGCTTCCGGGCGCCAGGCGGACTCGTTGGCGAGCATGACCTGGCTCACCGGCATCTGCTGTGCGACGCAATGACCGAGCAGCGCCTTGGCGGTCTTGAAAGGGTAGGTGAGGACCGTGCGGTCCTCGACGATGCGGTCGTGGCCTGCCGCGTCCTCATCGACGACGAAACCGCCGCCCACCGAGTAGTACTCCCTGCTGCGGATTTGCAATCCGGCTGCATCGAAGGCGCGGAAGATCATGCCGTTGGGGTGATATGCCAACGGTTTACGGATCATCGCAAGGTGCTGTTTTTCGATGAACGCGATGTCGTGCTCGCCCAGCAGGCGCAGTTGACCGCTGTCGCGGATCGCTTGCAGGCGGGCGGGGATGGATTCGGTATCGACGGTATCGGGGTGCTCGCCTTCAAGGCCGAGCAATACCGCTTTGTCACTGCCGTGGCCCTTGCCGGTGGCGCCTAGCGAGCCATACAACTCGGCCTTGACGCTGACAGTGTGGCTCAACAGGTCGTCGCGGCGCAGCCCTTCGGCAAAGCGCGCGGCGGCGCGCATCGGGCCGACCGTGTGGGAGCTGGAGGGGCCTATGCCGATCTTGAACAGGTCGAAGACGCTCAATGACATGGTGGTTCCTCCTGAAGATTGTGCGACTGGTGTGCCGCCCGACCGCGACACAAGGCCGCTCCCCGCTCTTTGTCGGAGCGGCCTTGTGTCGCGATGGGGCCGCGACGCGACCCCTGAGTGCCACAGGCCGCCTCAGGCGTCCTGGTAGCTCTCGATCGACGGGCACGCGCAGACCAGGTTACGGTCGCCGAACACGTTGTCGACCCGGCCTACGGGCGGCCAGTACTTGGCCTCCACCAGGCTCGGCAGCGGGTAGACCGCTTGCTCGCGGCTATAGCCGTGAGCCCACTCGCCCACCAGCTCAGCTGCCGTGTGCGGGGCGTTCTTCAGCGGGTTGTCGTCCTTGTCCAGGCTGCCGTTTTCCACCGCGCGGATTTCCTCGCGGATCTGGATCATCGCATCACAGAAGCGATCCAGCTCTTCCTTGGATTCACTTTCGGTCGGTTCGATCATCAGCGTGCCAGCCACCGGGAAGGACATGGTCGGCGCGTGGAAGCCGAAGTCGATCAGGCGCTTGGCCACGTCGTCGACACTGATGCCACTGGTGTCCTTGAGCGGGCGCAAGTCGAGGATGCACTCGTGGGCGACCAGGCCATTGCCGCCGGTGTACAGAACAGGATAGTGCTCTTCCAGGCGGCGGGCGATGTAGTTGGCATTGAGAATGGCCATCTGCGAAGCACGCTTGAGACCGGCACCGCCCATCATGCGGATGTACATCCAGGTGATCGGCAGGATGCTGGCGCTGCCGAACGGCGCGGCGCATACCGCCCCTTCGGTGTTCTCGAGCGCGGCATGGCCTGGCAGGAACGGTGCCAGGTGCGACTTGACGCCGATCGGGCCGACGCCCGGGCCGCCACCGCCGTGGGGAATGCAGAAGGTCTTGTGCAGGTTCAGGTGCGAAACGTCGCCGCCGAACTTACCTGGGGCGCACAGGCCGACCATGGCGTTCATGTTGGCACCGTCGATGTACACCTGGCCGCCGTTGTCGTGGATGATCGCGCAGATTTCGCCAATCGCTTCCTCGAACACGCCGTGGGTCGACGGGTAGGTGATCATGATCGCGGCGAGGCGCTCGCGGTGCTCGATGGCCTTGGCGCGAAGGTCTTCGACATCGACGTTACCGCGGGCATCGCAGGCGGTGACCACCACGCGCATGCCGGCCATGTGGGCGGTCGCAGGGTTGGTACCGTGGGCCGACGAAGGGATCAGGCAGATGTCGCGGTGGCCTTCGCCACGGCTGCGGTGATAGGCGCGGATGGCCAGCAGGCCTGCGTACTCGCCCTGGGAACCGGCGTTAGGTTGCAGCGACACGGCGTCGTAGCCAGTGGCGGCGCACAGCATGGCTTCCAGCTCGGTGGTCATCTGCAGGTAGCCCTGGCTTTGCTCGGCGGGGGCGAACGGGTGCAGGTTGCCGAACTCGGCCCAGGTGACCGGGATCATTTCACTGGCGGCATTGAGCTTCATGGTGCACGAGCCCAGCGGGATCATGCTGCGGTCCAGCGCCAGGTCTTTGTCGGCCAGGCGACGCAGGTAGCGCATCAATTCGGTTTCGCTGTGGTAGCGATTGAACACCGGGTGCTGAAGAATCGCCGATTGACGCTGCAGCGCAGCCGGCAGGCGCGAGCCGGTGCTGGCGGCGAGGGCGGCGAAGTCAGGCTGGACCTTGTCGCCAGCCAGCAGTTGCCAGAGGGCTTCGACGTCAGCCTGGGTGCTGGTTTCGTCAAGGGACAGGCCCAGGTGGCCGGCGTCGATCTGGCGCAGGTTGATGCGCTGGGCGCGGGCTTTTTCATGCAGGTTGGCAGTGGCAGCACCGGTGGCCAGGGTCAGGGTGTCGAAGGCGGTCTCGCCCAGCACCTCGATGCCCAGGCTCTTCAGGCCGGCAGCCAGGATCGCGGTCAGCGCATGGGTGCGCTCGGCGATGCGCTTGAGGCCTTCCGGACCGTGGTAAACGGCGTACATGCTGGCGATGTTGGCCAGCAGTACCTGAGCGGTGCAGATGTTGCTGGTGGCCTTCTCGCGGCGGATGTGCTGCTCGCGGGTTTGCATGGCCAGGCGCAGGGCAGTCTTGCCGAAGCGGTCGATCGATACGCCCACCAGGCGGCCCGGCATGTCACGCTTGAACGCGTCACGGGTGGCGAAGTAGGCCGCGTGCGGGCCACCGAAGCCCAGCGGCACACCGAAGCGCTGGGCGCTGCCGATGGCGACGTCGGCGTCGAACTCGCCAGGCGGGGTCAGCAGGGTCAGGGCCAGCAGGTCGGCAGCAACGGCAACCAGCGCGTTGGCGGCGTGCAAGCGCTGGACCAGTTCCCGGTAGTCGAACACTTCACCGTTGCTGGCCGGGTACTGCAGTAGGGCGCCGAAGAAGGCACTGACATCGGTCAGTTCACGTTCGTCGCCAACCACGATCTCGATGCCCAGTGGCTCGGCACGGGTGCGCAGCACGTCCAGGGTTTGCGGGTGGCAATGGCGGGAGGCGAAGAAGGCATGGCTGGCCTTGTTCTTCGACAGGCGTTTGCAGAAGGTCATGGCCTCGGCAGCGGCGGTGGCTTCGTCGAGCAGGGAGGCGTTGGCGATCGGCAGGCCGGTGAGGTCGCTGATCAGGGTCTGGAAGTTCAGCAGCGCTTCCAGGCGGCCCTGGGAGATTTCTGGCTGGTAAGGGGTGTAGGCGGTGTACCAGGCCGGGTTCTCCAGCAGGTTGCGCAGGATCGGTGCCGGCGTGTGGGTGTTGTAGTAACCCTGGCCGATATAGCTCTTGAACAGCTGGTTCTTGCCGGCGATGGCTTTCAGTGCGGCGAGGGCGTCGGCTTCACTCTGGCCGTCTTCGCTGCCCAGCACGCTGGTGCCCTTGATGCTGTCGGGGATGACGGCGGCGGTCATCGCTTCCAGCGAGTCGAAGCCCAGGCTGGCGAGCATGGCTTGCTCGTCGGCGGCGCGGGGGCCGATGTGACGGGCGATGAATTCGTTGGCGGTGCCGAGGTTGATGGTCATGGTCGGTTCCTCAGGCGTCGTCGTTGGCTTTGATCAGACGGTCGTAGGCGTCCTGGTCGAGCAGGGCAGCCACTTCGCTCATGTCGGCGGGGACGAAGCGGAAGAACCAGCCCTCGCCCAGCGGATCTTCGTTGACCCGCTCGGGGCTGTCGTTGAGGCCTTCGTTGACGGCGACCACTTCACCGCTCAGGGGCATGTACACGCCGCTGGCAGCCTTGACCGATTCGACGGTGGACGCTTCGGCGCCTTTGTCGTACGACTGCAGCTCCGGCAGTTGCACGTAGACCACATCGCCAAGGGCGTTCTGAGCGTAGGCAGTGATGCCCACGGTGACGCTGCCATCGGCTTCGACGCGCAGCCATTCGTGATCTTCGGTGAAACGCAACTCGCTCATGGGAATTCCTCGGGAAGCAGGGCGTTGGGCGCGGTGGCTCCGCGCTCTTGGGGTTGGAATTCCCTTAGCAAATATGCGGCCAGTATTTAAAAACTCATTTAAATCAAAGACTTGCGTGATTACAGAAATGTTTCTGACATTTCGGTGGAATGAAAACGCTACAGAAGGCGCGGGTAGCAAAAGGGTTGGCGGATCAAACCCTTGCGTAGTGGCATTTGCAGGAGGGTGTATTGGTTTCGATACGGTGTATTGATTTCGATACGGAAGAGTCGCAACGCCCAGGCCAGGTTCAGGCTTTGCTGGGTATGCCGTACTTGCGCAAGCGCTGCGCAATTGCGGTATGCGAGGTTTGTAGTCGTCCTGCCAGTTGCCGGGTGGAGGGGTAGCTTGCGTACAAGCGCTGCAACAGTTCGCGCTCGAAATCTCCCACCGCCTGCTCAAGGCTGGCCACGTCGCCATCCTGCCCCCGCGCCACCGAGGTACCGGCGATGTCCAGATCGCCAATGTCTACCAGGTTACCCTCGCAAATGGCGGCGGCGCGAAAGATCACGTTCTGTAGTTGGCGCACGTTGCCTGGCCAAGGGTTGGCCAGCAGCGCCGAATGGGTGGCGGGCGCCAGGCGGCATGGCGGGCGCTGGATCTGGGTGCAGGCCTGCTGCATGAAGAAGTGGGCGAGCATCAGGATGTCCTGGCCACGTTCGCGCAGGGGAGGCACCTGCAGGTTCAGCACGTTCAGCCGGTAGAACAAGTCTTCGCGGAAGCTGCCTTCGGCCACCATGCGTTCCAGGTCGCGGTGAGTAGCGCTGATGATGCGTACATCGACCTTCACCTCGCGGTCACCGCCGACCCGGCGGAAGCTGCCATCGCTGAGAAACCGTAGCAGCTTGGCCTGTAGGTAGGGTGACATCTCGCCAATTTCATCGAGGAACACCGTGCCTTGGTTGGCCAGTTCCATCAGCCCCGGTTTGCCGCCGCGCTGGGCCCCGGTGAAGGCGCCCGGGGCGTAACCGAACAGTTCGCTTTCGGCCAGGCTCTCGGGTAGCGCAGCGCAGTTCAGGGCCAGGAAGGGCGCCGCATGGCGACTGCTGATCGCGTGACAGGCGCGGGCCACCAGTTCCTTGCCGGTACCGGTCTCACCGTGGATCAGCAACGGTGCGTCCAGGGTTGCCACGCGCAAGGCTCGGGCCTTGAGGGTGCGGATCACCGGGGACTCGCCGAGCAGAGCGTCGAAGCCTTCGGCATGGTCGTGGTGCAGGGCCGAAAGCCGCTCACCCATGCGGGTGGGTGGGTACAGGGTCAACAGGCCGCCGGCATTGGTGATCGGCGTGGCGTCCAGCAGCAGGCTCTGGCCGTTGAGCTGCATTTCGCGCATCGGCAAGTGGAAGTTATTGTCCAGCAGGGCCTGAAGCAGCCCCGGATCCCCGAACAGCTCCCCCACTGAGCGGCCAGCCGATTCGCGCCCGCACAGGGCGATCAGGGCGGGGTTGGCCAGCAACACCTTGCCAGCGCTGTCGACAGCCAGCACCGGGTCGCTCATTGCCGCCAGCAGGGCATCGAGTTGCAGGTGGCGGCGTTGGCCGGGGAGGATGTCGACGACCTCCACCGACTGCACGCCACGGACTTCGAACAGCGCGTCGTGCAGCTCTTCCAGTACAGCAGGGCTGAGGGTCGGCGCGTCGATGTAGACGTTCGGCGGGACCATCTCCACGGCGTCCAGGTTGAGGTTGCGGGCACCGAGCAGGGCCAGGACTTCCTGGGTGATGCCGACGCGGTCTATGAAGCTGACGTGGATGCGCATGGGGGGCAGAGCTTGTGGCCGTGGAGGGCGGTAGTATGCCTTGGGAGGGGGATTAAGCCCAATCGCCGCGACGGGCCAGCTGCCACAGGTATTCCGCATTATCTGAAGCGGCGGAGCACCTGTGGGATTGGCTGTCGTGCATTGGCTGTACCGGCGGCGTCGCCGGTAAGCGGGCTCCTGCGCGGCTTGCGGTCATTCCAGGTGTTCTGGCTTGATCGGGTCGCCCGATTTCACGTCCAGCTTGATGCGAATGTCTTCGAACATCGCGTCGTAGATCTTGTGGGGCGAAGAGAGCGTCTCGAATTTCTTCGGTGGGGGAAGGTGTGCCTGCGCTTTACGGCTCAGTACCATGAGAAAGCTGGGCAGCACCTGGTCTTTGGCCAGGAAGAACTTTTCATCGACATCCTTGCCCTCGATGCTGCCATGCATGCGGAACTGGATGCCCCGGCCTTCCCGTGGGTCTTGCGATGCTTCGTACTCGATGTTGAGGTCGTAGCTGTGGTCATTCTTGTTCAGCGCGTCGCGCTCGATATGTACATGACCTGGCTTGAACTGAGCCATGGCGAAATCCTCTGGAAGGTTGATAACGGCGGGCACCGTAGCACCCGCCGACTGCCATCAACGGTAGCTGATTCCCGGCGTAGCGGTGCTCACCCGCGTGCCGGCGGTGCCTTTGACGATGTCTTCGATGTTCTCCAGCGAGCTGATCACTGCCACTTTGCCGGTATGACGGGCGAAATCACAGGCGGCCTGGACTTTCGGTCCCATCGAGCCGGCAGCGAAGCCCAGGCGTTCGAGTTCGTCGGGATGCGCCTGGGCAATGGCTTTCTGCGTCGGCTTGCCCCAGTCAATGTACGCCGCATCCACATCCGTGGCGATTATCAGAAGGTCGGCATCCAACTGTTCGGCCAGCAGCGACGAGCACAGGTCCTTGTCGATGACAGCTTCGATGCCTTTGAGCTTGCGATTTTCATCGTACATGGTGGGGATGCCGCCACCGCCGGCGCAGATCACGATGCTGTTCTTTTCCAGCAGCCACTTGATCGGACGAATCTCGAAAATGCGCTTGGGTTTCGGGCTGGCCACCACACGGCGGTACTTGTCGCCGTCGGCCTTTACCACCCAGCCCTTTTCCTTGGCCAGGCGTTCGGCTTCTTCCTTGCTGTAGACCGGGCCGATGAACTTGGTCGGGTCCTTGAAGGCCGGGTCGTTGGCGTCGACTTCCACCTGGGTGAGCAGGGTGGCGAAAGGCACTTCGAAGGCCAGCAGGTTGCCCAGTTCCTGTTCGATCATGTAGCCGATCATGCCTTCGGTTTCGGCGCCCAGCACATCCAGTGGGTAGGCTTCATCGGGTTTGTAGGCCAGCCCCTGGAGTGACAGCAGGCCGACTTGCGGGCCGTTGCCATGGGCAATGACCAATTCGTTGCCGGGGTGAATCTTGGCGATCTGTTCGGTGGCGGTACGGATATTGGCGCGCTGGTTGTCAGCGGTCATGGGCTCGCCGCGGCGTAGCAGGGCGTTGCCGCCCAATGCAACAACGATACGCATGGGGAATGTCCTTTCATGTAAAGAGGTGAGTGAAGCTCAGGGGCTGGACACCGCCCCCTGTGGGCACCGGTTTACCCGTGAATGCGTGAGCAGCATCCGTGGCGAATCCGGGACTGACGCTTTCGCGGGTGAACCAGCGCCCACAGGGATTGCGGTTAGAGATCAGCCAGGGTCGACACCAGAATCGCCTTGATGGTGTGCATGCGGTTTTCTGCCTGTTCGAAGGCGATGCATGCTGGCGACTCGAACACGTCCTCGGTCACTTCGATACCGTTGGCCAGGTGTGGGTACTGTTCGGCGATCTGCTTGCCAACCTTGGTCTCGGAGTTGTGGAACGCCGGCAAGCAGTGCATGAACTTGGTCCGTGGGTTGCCGGTGGACTTCATCAGTTCCTTGTTCACCTGGTAGGGCAGCAACTGCTTGATACGCTCGCCCCAGGCTTCGACAGGTTCACCCATCGACACCCAGACGTCGGTGTGCACGAAGTCCACGCCCTTGACCGCGGCTTTCGGGTCTTCGGTGAGGGTGATGCGAGCACCGCTTTCTTCGGCGTACTTGTGGCAGCGTTCGACCAAGTCGTCGTGGGGCCACAGGGCCTTGGGCGCAGCGATGCGTACGTCCATGCCGAGCTTGGCACCGATCAGCAGCAGCGAGTTGCCCATGTTGTTGCGGGCATCGCCCAGGTAGGCGTAGCTGATGTCGTGCAGCGGTTTGTCGCTGTGCTCGCGCATGGTCAGCACGTCGGCGATCATCTGGGTCGGGTGGTATTCGTCGGTCAGGCCGTTGAAGACCGGAACGCCCGCGAACTTGGCCAGTTCTTCGACGATCTCCTGCTTGAAGCCCCGGTACTCGATGGCGTCATACATGCGCCCAAGCACGCGGGCGGTGTCCTTCATGCTTTCCTTGTGGCCGATCTGCGACGAATTGGGGTCGATGTAGGTGACGTTGGCGCCCTGGTCGTAGGCGGCGACTTCGAAGGCGCAGCGGGTACGGGTCGAGGTCTTTTCGAAGATCAGGGCGATATTGTTGCCCTTCAAGTGCTGCTGCTCGGTGCCGGTGTACTTGGCGCGCTTGAGGTCGCGGGACAGGTCCAGCAGGTACTTCAGCTCGCGGGTGGTGTGGTGTTCCAGGCTGAGCAGGTTGCGGTTGTGGATATTGAACGCCATGACAGTTTCTCCTTGAGTTCGGTGATGTTCCGGCCACCACCTTGTGGGGATGGCCGGGCGTGATGGACGTTAGTAGTCGATGGGGTCGCGTACGATCGGGCAGGTCATGCAGTGGCCACCGCCGCGGCCACGGCCCAGTTCGCCGGCGCTGATGGTGATGACCTCGATCCCGGCCTTGCGCAGCAGGGTGTTGGTGTAGGTGTTGCGGTCGTAGCCGATGACCACGCCGGGCTCGATCGCCACCACGTTGTTGCCGTCATCCCACTGCTCGCGCTCGGCGGCGAAGCTGTTGCCGCCGGTCTCGACCACACGCAGCTTGACGCCCAGGTGCTCGCCGACCACCTCGATGAACGACTTGTTCTCGCGACGCACGTCCATGCCGTATGGCTTGCTTTCGTCCGGGCGGATGATGAACGGCACGATCTCTTTCACCACTTCCGGGAAGACTGTGACCAGGTCGCGGTCGCAGAAGCTGAAGACGGTGTCCAGGTGCATGGCGGCGCGGGATTTCGGCAGGCCGGCGACGATCACTTCCTTGACTGCGCCCTTGGCGAACAGGCTCTGTGCCAGCTGGCCGATGGCCTGGCGCGAAGTGCGCTCGCCCATGCCGATCAGCACGATGCCCTTACCAATCGGCATCACGTCACCGCCTTCGAGGGTAGACTGGCCATGGTCCTTGTCCGGATCGCCGTACCACACCTGGAAGTCGGCACCGGTGAACGCCTTGTGGAATTTGTAGATGGCGGTGGTCAGCAGGGTTTCCTGGCGTCGCGCCGGCCAGTACATCGGGTTCAGCGTCACGCCGCCGTAGATCCAGCAAGTGGTGTCGCGGGTGAACTGGGTGTTGGGCAGTGGCGGCAGGATGAAGCTGGAGTGGCCCAGGTATTCGTTGTACATCTTGACCACTTCGGCACCTTCGGTATCCGGCAGGTCCTGGCCGGCCACGCCGCCGATCAGGTACTCCGCCAGGCGCCGAGGTTCAAGCCCTTCGAGCCAGTGGCGTACTTCGTTGGTCAGCCCCACACCGACAGTGTCTGGAGTGATCTTGCGGTCGAGGATCCACTTGAGGGCCTCTGGCTGCTGCACGATGTCGGTCAGCAGGTTGTGCATTTCCAGTACATCCACACCGCGCTCGCGCATCTTGGTGACGAAGTCGAAATGGTCACGCTTGGCCTGTTCGACCCAGATCACGTCATCGAACAGCAGCTCGTCACAGTTGCTTGGCGTCAGACGCTGGTGCGCCAGGCCGGGCGAGCACACCATCACTTTGCGCAGTTTGCCGGCTTCGGAGTGGACACCGTACTTCTGTTTTTCAGCGGACATGGTTTCATTCCTCCAATTGAACGAAGACGTGGATCAAAGCGTCAGGAAGCCGTCGTACAGACCATAGGCTGCCACCAGAGCACCGATGACCACGGCGGCGAAGATCAGCTTTTCCACGTTGGTGAAGACAGGTCGGCCAACTTCACGCTTGGCCTTGGCGAACAGGATCACGCCCGGGGCATACAGCAGCGCCGAGAGCAGCAGGTATTTCACACCGCCGGCATACAGCAGCCAGATGGCATACAGCAGCGCGATGGCGCCGATGATCAGGTCTTTCTTGCGTTCGGCCAGGGCCTGTTCATAGGTTTCGCTACGCAGGGCCAGCAGGAAGGCATAGGCCGCCGACCACAGGTAAGGCACCAGGATCATCGAGGTGGCGAGGTAGATCAGCGACAGGTAGGTACTGCTCGAGAACAGCGTGATTACCAGGAAGATCTGCACCATGGCGTTGGTCAGCCACAGGGCATTGGCCGGCACCTGCTTGGCGTTCTCGCGGCGCAGGAACTCCGGCATGGTGTGGTCTTTGGCGGCGGCGAACATGATTTCGGCGCACAGCAGTACCCACGACAGCAGGGCACCGAGCAAGGAGATGACCAGCCCGACGCTGATCAGCACGGCACCCCAGTGGCCGACCACATGCTCGAGCACCGCAGCCATCGATGGGTTTTGCAGCTTGGCCAGCTCTGGTTGGGTCATCACGCCCAGCGACAGCACATTGACCAACACCAGGAACAGCAGCACCGTGATGAAACCGATGACAGTGGCCTTGCCGACGTCCGAGCGTTTTTCCGCACGAGACGAGAAGATGCTTGCGCCTTCGATGCCGATGAACACCCAGACGGTGACCAGCATCATGTTGCGCACCTGATTCATCACGCTGCCAAGCTCTGGCGTGCCCAGGGCCCAGATGTCGGCGGTGAAGATATCGAGCCTGAAGGCGAACAGGCAGATCAGGGCGAACAGCACCAGCGGCACGACCTTGGCCACCGTGGTCACCAGGTTGATGAACGCCGCTTCCTTGATGCCGCGCAGTACCAGGAAGTGTACTGCCCAGAGCAGGACCGACGCGCCGACGATGGCGGCAGGCGTATTGCCTTCGCCAAAGATCGGGAAGAAGTACCCCAAGGTACTGAACAGCAGGACGAAGTAGCCGACGTTGCCCAGCCAGGCACTGATCCAGTAACCCCAGGCCGAGGAGAAGCCCATGTAGTCGCCAAAGCCCGCCTTGGCGTAGGCGTATACCCCGCCATCCAGGTCAGGCTTGCGGTTGGCCAGGGTCTGGAACACGAAGGCCAGGGTCAGCATCCCCACGGCGGTGATGGCCCAGCCGATCAACACGGCACCGACACCGGCGCTGGCCGCCATGTTTTGCGGCAGCGAGAAGATGCCGCCGCCAATCATCGAGCCGACGACAAGTGCAACTAACGCACCAAGTTTTAGTTTTCCGGACGAATCAGACATTTAACAACTCCTACCAGGAGAAAGTTGACGTCAGAGTAAATCTGACGCCTGGATCATTAGCTGACGTGGGTCAGCTGATGACGACGTGAAGTGGGAAAATTCCTTCACGTAGCTCCTGGAGCGTGCCGACAGCTCTGCTGCAGGCCTCGTGCGCTGGCACCTCCATGTCTTTCTAGAGCAAACGCTCTGTTCAGCCTGCGAAGTCTGAAACTAGCCGCTTTTGCCGCTTTCGCAAATTTTTCACGATAATTTCGAGTGCTATCACTTTCTTTTCTGGCGACCTCTCAATGGCGGTTTTTTCCGCAGGCTTGGCATAGACAACGCAGTTCTGAGTGCTATAGCTTTAATGGCTTGCGCTCATATAAACCGGCTTTGTTATATGAGTGTGTAGCTGTTTCAAATGAATGACAGCGCACAAGAAGGAGGCCCATGAGCGAACCGGGACAAAAGCTGCGCCTTGGCGCATTGATCGCGTTGGTGGTCGGTTCGATGATTGGTGGCGGCATCTTCTCGCTGCCGCAGAACATGGCCGCCCGCGCCGATGTCGGTGCCGTGCTCATCGGTTGGGCCATCACTGCCGTGGGCATGCTGGCGTTGGCCTTCGTGTTCCAGACGCTGGCCAACCGCAAGCCGGAGCTTGACTCTGGGGTGTACGCCTACGCCAAGGCGGGCTTTGGCGAGTACATGGGTTTCTCCTCGGCCTGGGGTTACTGGATCAGTGCCTGGCTGGGCAACGTCGGCTACTTCGTCCTGCTGTTCAGCACCCTGGGCTTCTATTTCCCCGTGTTCGGCGAGGGCAACACGCCGGTGGCCATCGGTTGCGCCTCGCTGTTGCTGTGGGCGGTGCACTTCCTGGTACTGCGTGGTATCAAGGAAGCGGCATTCATCAACCAGGTGACCACGGTGGCCAAGGTCGTGCCGTTACTGATCTTCATCGTGATCGCCGCCTTCGCTTTTCGCGCCGACATCTTTACCCGCGATATCTGGGGCTTGAGCAACCCGCAGTTCGGCAACGTGCTGAACCAGGTGCGCAACATGATGCTGGTGACGGTGTTCGTGTTCATCGGTATCGAAGGCGCCAGCGTGTACTCCGGTCGTGCGCAGCGCCGCTCGGATGTCGGCAAGGCCACGGTGATCGGCTTTCTCGGCGTACTGGCGCTGTTGGTGTTGGTGAACGTGCTGTCTCTGGGGGTAATGACCCAACCAGAACTCGCCGGCCTACAGAACCCGTCGCTGGCATCGGTTCTCGAGCATATCGTCGGGCCGTGGGGGGCACTGCTGATCAGTATCGGCCTGGCGATCTCGCTGCTTGGGGCCTTGTTGTCCTGGGCCTTGTTGTGCGCCGAGATTCTCTACGCCACGGCGCGGGACAAGACCATGCCGCGATTCCTGGCGAAGGAAAACGCCAACCACGTGCCCGCAAACGCGCTTTGGCTGACCAACTGCATGATCCAGGGCTTCCTGCTGATTACCCTGTTCTCGGCCGGTACGTATACCAGCCTGATCTACCTGGCATCGTCCATGATCCTGGTGCCGTACCTGTGGTCGGCGGCTTATGCGGTGTTGCTGGCGCTGCGTGGTGAAACCTATTCCGGCCAGGGCGCACTGCGGCGCAAGGACCTGCTGGTGGCGATGGTGGCGCTGCTCTATGCGATCTGGCTGCTGTATGCCGGTGGGCTCAAGTATTTGCTGCTGTCGGCGCTGCTGTATGCCCCGGGGGTGATCCTGTTCGCCCGCGCCAAGCGAGAGCAGGGGGAGGTCTTGTTCACCACCTGGGAAAAGCTGATTTTCACTGCCGTGCTGGTGGGGGCGGGGTTGGCGGCGTATGCCCTGTATTCAGGGTTGCTGAGCCTGTGATGCTTCAGTGTCGAGCGCTGCTGCTCGCTCGGGGCGTGACCAGATCCACAGGTTGCCGAGCGTCATGCCGGTAATGGCCAGGAACACCGGCCAGCGGTGTTCGAGAAAAATCAGCATCAAGGCCGCACACACCAGCATGCTGAAGGTGGCGCTGATCTTGGCGCGACGCTGGATCACCTTGCCATTGCGCCAGTTGCGCAGAATCGGCCCGAACACCCCATGATTCTCCAGCCAGGCCGAGAGGCGCGGGGAACTGCGGGTGGCGGCCCAGGCGGCCAGGAGAATGAATTCGGTGGTTGGCAGACCGGGAATGACGATCGCGACCAGGCCGATGCCCAGGCTGACATAAGCCAGGGTGGCGTAAAGCAAGCGGGACAGTTTCGAGCGGGCAGGTCGTGTCATGGTCTCACTGCGAAAAACGGTTGGCCACCGCAAGGGTGGCCGGGTAGAGCGTATCAGGCCAGCGCAGCATCGGCGGCGTAGGCGTGCTTAAGCAGTTCGGTGAAGCGTTCGAATGCCGCGACAGCACCGCGTTCGACAGCAGCATCTTCCTCGGCCGACAGCTCCAGGCCATCGAGTATACGCGTGAATTGCTTCCAGCCTTCGGCGCGACCGCCGACCGGCTCACCCAGGTGACGTGCGCCGAAATGGTCGGACAACCCCAGCGCCACGGCGCGCTTGATCAGAAACGCGGCGCCCAGTTTGGAGCCTTCGGAGACGAAGATCCAGCCCATGGCTTCACCCAGGCTGGGGTTTCGCAGTGCGCCGGGCGCTGGCGCTGGCACCGGCGTATCGAGGTCAGCGAGGTCCAGCCTGGCCTGCTCGGCGCGGCAACGCGCGGCGAGGTCCGGGACGATGGCGATCAGTTTCGGATCGTTGTACAGCGCCTGCAGTTCGGACTGGAACAGGTACTGGGCAGCGACGAAGCGGGCGAAGCTTTCGCGGGTATCGAACGGTGCGTGGGATTGGACCAGGGCGTCCAGATCGGAGTGGGGGGCCTGGGTTACTTGGTTCAGTCGCTTGGAGCGCAGGGCTGGGCGTTCGGTGGTCATGGGCAATCCTTGGGAAGTTTGGGCTTCTAATGACATAACGAAGCAGCGTGCATTGGAGCGTAAACGTTTTTGTCAGTGATGGCCCTATCGCCGGCAAGCGGGTTCTTGCAGGTGCCGTGCGATAGGGTAACCAAAACGGGTGATCAGATGTCCCAGACCACATTGATGGCGAAGTTACGCCCCGGCATGGTGAGGCGATCGAGGTTGGCCGGCTGGGTCACCGCCGCTTCGCCCTGGCCGTCGTAGCTGCGTACCGAATCCCACTGCCAGTACTTCTTGTCGGTGAGGTTATACAAGCCGGCGTTGAGGGTGACGTCGTCGGTCACTTTGTAGAAGCCGGTCAGGTCCAGGACACCGTAGCCTGGTGTGCGGAATTTCGTGCTCGAACCGTCCGGAGCATAGAAGGCGGTGTCGTCCACGCGAGTCTTGCGCTTGACCAGCGTCCAGCTCAGCAGGCCGCCGAAATTCGGCTGCTCGTAACCCAGTCCGAACACACCGGTCAGCGGGTTGACGGTATTCAGCGGTTGGCCGGTGTCGTCGTTGCGACCATAGGCATAGGCGATCGACGTCTGGGTGTACAGGCCCTGCGGCGCGCCGAAGTGGTCCAGGTTCAAGCGGCCCTTGAATTCGGCGCCCTTGATGGTGGCATGCCTGATGTTGTTGGCCTGGAAGGTCTGCTCCAGGTTGGCGCTTTGCACGGCGTCCTCATCGATGAAGTCGCGGTACTTGTTGTAGAACACCGCCACATCGAAGTGACCGGCATCGAAGTTGCCGCGCAGGCCGGTCTCGTAGCTCTTGCTTTTTTCCGGCTCAAGCCCAGGGTTGCCCTTGACGCTGTAGCCCAGGGTCTGGTTTTCGAAGCGGCCATACATGGACTTGGCGGTCGGTGTGCGGAAGCCTTCGGCGTATTGGCCGTACCAGGTGTAGTTGTCATTGAAGGCATAGGTGATGCCGAACTTGGGCGACACGCGGTGCCACTTCTTGTCCGAGTCGTCGCTATCGGTAGGTGCCGAGGTGCCGGAGCCTTGCAGGCCGCGCAGGTACGCTTCGGTGAACTTGGGCTCCATGCGGGTGTAGTCATAGCGAGCGCCGGGCATGAACGTCCAGTTGTTCCAGCGGATCTCATCCTGGGCGAACAGGCTGTAGGTGTTGACGGTTGGGTCCGGGAAATCGCTGACCAACACCTGGCCGTCACGCGAACTGTCCTGGCCGACGAAGGTGCAGGAGCCTCCGATGTTGAGGCAGGTGCCGGTGCCGCTGCGCGAGCCGGTGACCTTTTCGTGTTTCACGGTGGTGCCGTATGTCAGCACGTGGTCGGTCTGGCCGAGGCTGAAGGCCTTGTCCAGCTGCGCATCGAACACCCACTGGCGGTCCTTGTAAGTGGTCTGGCGTTCGCGCATAACTTCACGGCCCGATGCCGCGTACAGTTCGTCGGTGCGCTGGTCGGTCTTGGCGATCTGGTAGTTCAGGCTCCACTTCACATGGTCGGCGACCAGGCTGTCGAGACCGAACTGGTGATCGATGCCGAAGCGTTCCCGGGTGATGGTGTCGTTACCCTGACGCATGCGATAGGCGTTCATGCCGCCGAAGCCCGGAATGAACGGTCCGCCCACGGCGCTGAGGATATTCTGGTCGCGGTCATCCTTGTAACGCTCGTAGGTGAAACCCAGGCGTGCATCGTCGGCATAGTCCCAGCCCAGTTTGGCCAGCACGTTGGTGGTACGCGCATCCTGCGGGTTGGCTTCGGTGCGGTCCAGGCCGGTGCCGCCGTGGCTGCCGTAGGACTCGGTCTCGTGGCCATTGCGCTGGCTCAGGTGCAGCAGAGCGTCGAAATCGCCCTGGCGACCGGCCACCGTGGCGGAGGTCAGCCAGCTGTCGTCGGCCGAGCTGTAGCCGGTCTTCAGGCGCACACCGGCGTCCTTGCCGGACTTGATGATGTCGTCCGGGTCGAGGGTGAAGTAGCTTACCGCGCCACCGATGGCGTTGCTGCCGTACAGCACTGAGGCTGGGCCACGCAGAATCTCCATCCGCTTGACGATCTCTGGGTCTACATAATTGCGCTGGGTCTGAGCGTAGGGGCCATAGAAGAAACTGTCGGGAATGGACACGCCATCGACCTGGGTGAGAATGCGTTCACCGTCGATGCCGCGGATGTTGTAGCCGTTCAGGCCACTGCGCTGGCCGGTGCCAGCCACCGAAACACCTGGCTCGTAGCGCACCAGGTCCTGGATGTTGTTGACGTTTTGGCGGTCCAACTGTTCACGGTTCTGCACGGTCACGGTGCTGGGCACCTGGCTGACTTCCTGGGCGCTGCGGGTGGCGCTGACGGTCAACTGCTGCAGGGCGATGGCCTTACCGGCCGACTGGCGCTCGAGCACCACGTTGCCGTTGCCGATCTTGCGAAAGCCCAGGCCGGTGCCATGCAACAACTGCTTGAGCGCAGCATCTGGCGGCAGAGAGCCTTGCACGCCTGGGGAGGCGATCCCCTCGGCCAGCGGCGCGCTGAACCCGACCTGCCACCCGGTGACCTGGCTGAACGCATTGATCGCCGCCACCAGCGGTTGCTGGGCAATGTCGAAGCGGTAGTCGCCCATGCGCGGGCTACTGGCTTGGGCCGGCTCGGCGGCCAGCGCCGGCAAGCAGCAGGCGCCGCTGGCAAGCAGGGCCAGGGTCAGTAGGGACAATTGCCCGGTACGGCGGGGAAGGGTGGACGGACGAGCTGGGGCTGTGGACATCGAAAGCGCTCCCTGACGCGCGAACTGTTATAGGTGATGTCTGTTCTCGTTTTTAAACAAGAATCAGTTGCATTGGCTATAACGTGACGGGCGGGGTGCTGCGATCGCGTAAAAATAATCTGGCCGTCGGTGATTCGGCTTGGCGACGGATTGCGGCGATGAGGCCAGGGCAGGATTTCTAGTTGAGAATGACCAGGGCCGGGTACTCATGCAACTGGGCCGACGTGATATGAGCCAGGGCACGCAAGGTTTCCAATGGCTGATCGAGGCGGTAGTTGCCAGTGACGGCTACATCGTCCAGCTGGCTGTTGCGGTTGATGATCCAACCGGGGTAGTAGCGCCGGACCTCCGCCAGCACCTGGCTCAGTGGGCAGTTTTCGAACACCAGGCGGCCGTCGACCCAGGCCAGGTCCTTGTCCATGTCTGGACGTTGGCGCTGGCCGAACCCTTTGGGGCCGACACTGATGCTGTCGCCAGCATTGAGGCGGATACGCTCGTCGCTGGCAGCCAGCAAGTCCACATCGCCACGCTGGACGCGCACCTGGGCTTCGCCATCGAGGTAGCGTACGGCGAAATCGGTGTCCCGCACCTGGGCGCGTAGTGGGCCTGCTTGCACTTCCAGCGGCAGTTGGGCGCCGCCGGGTACCTGGAAGTAAGCCTCGCCTTGTAGCAGCCGCGCGATCGACCGGCCGTCGCGCTGGTCGCTGGCCAAGGCTGAATGGGTGTTGAGCAGCACCTTGGCGCCACCGTCCAATGCCAGCCGCTGACGTTCGCCAACCACGGTCAGATGATCGGCTTGCAGGCGTATCGGCAGGTTGCCGAAGGCGAACAGACCCACCATCAGGACGGCAGCGGTGGCCAAGGGTTTCCAGTGACGTCGCAGGCGCCCATGCAAGGAGCGGCGCTGCTCCTGGTTCAGTTGCAGCGCCGCCTTGCGCAAAGCGGCACCATTCCACAGCGCCTCTGCTTCGACATAGGCCTCGGCGTTTTCCGGCGCGGCGCTCAGCCATGCCTCGAAGGCACGGGTATCGTCTTGGTCAGCGCATTGCAGGCGGATGAGCCAGTCCAGCGCCTCGTCCATGGCACGGGCACGGGCGTCGGGCCCGGCAGGTGACGAGTGAGTGACGGGGCTGTCGGTCACGGGTAATCCTTGAAATGATTTTCCACGAATGATCAAGGCTTGGGTCAGGCATGGCAAGGGCCTGGCCGTGCCAATCAGGCGGGCGGTCGGCTTACTTGAGGCGGTCGGCCACACCCATGCAGATGGCCATGATCAGCTTCAGTTCCTTCTGTACCGTGCTGGCCGAGACGTTCAGTTGCTCGGCGATTTCCAGGTAGCTGGCGCCCTGCAGGCGGCTGAGAATGAAGATGCGTTGCTGGCGAGGGGTAAGCTGGCCAAGGCTCACGCTCAGGCGTTTGAGTATCTGTTCGGCGTGGGCGGCGTCTTCGCTGCTGCTGGTCGGTGCGGCGACGTTGTGCAAGACCTCTTCGGGCACGTCATCGACCAGGGTACGCGACTGCATCCGGCGCGTGCGCAGGTGGTCCAGTGCCAGGTTGCGCGCGGTCTGGAAAACGAACGGTTCCAGGTGTTCGATGGGACGCTCGCTCAGAGCACGGGAAACCCGCAGGTAGGTTTCCTGCAGCAAGTCCTCGGCGGTGCTGGGGTTGCCCACCATGCGCTGCAGGGTGCGCAGCAAGCTAAGGCGCTGAACGAGGAAGACGGAGTTGAACCGGGACTGACTCACGGTGGGACCTGGCCGATGAAAAGTTAATGATAATGCTTATCATCCGCTCGCAGGGTCAAGCCCGAAAGTGTTAGTAAAAGGTAAAGATTGTCGGCAGTGCAGTTAAATGAGTTGCTGTAGAGGCCTCTCGCGAGACAAGCCTGCCTGCTCCCACTGGGAGCAGGCTTGCCGGCGACACGGCCGAGGGATCAGCGCGCGCTGCACAAAGCCAGGCAGTTATCCAGCATGCGGTTGGAGAACCCCCACTCGTTGTCGTACCAGGCCAGTACCTTGAGCATGCGTCCGTTGGCGCGGGTGTGGTTGGCGTCGAAGATCGACGACAGCGGGTTATGGTTGAAGTCGCACGACACCAGCGGCAGGGCGTTGTAGCCCAGCACCTTGGAATGCCGGCTCGCCTCCAGGAACAGTTGGTTGACCTCGTCGCTGCTGACCTCGCGCTTGAGGTTGACGGTGAGGTCGACCAGCGACACGTTGATCACCGGCACTCGCACGGCCATGCCGGTGAGCTTGCCGGCCAGTTCCGGGAGTACCAGGCCGACCGCCTCGGCCGCGCCGGTCTTGCTCGGAATCATCGACTGGGTGGCCGAGCGTGCCCGGTACGGGTCGCTGTGGTACACATCGGTCAGCACCTGGTCATTGGTGTAGGCGTGGATGGTGGTCATCAGCCCTTGCTCGATGCCGAACTCACGGTGCAGCACCTGGGCGATCGGCGCCAGGCAGTTGGTGGTGCACGAGGCATTGGAGATGATCTGGTGCGAGGCGCGCAGGATGTCGTGGTTGACGCCATAGACCACGGTGGCATCGGCGCCCTTGGCCGGTGCCGAGACAATCACCTTGCCGGCTCCCGCGGCCAGGTGGGCAGCCGCCTTGGCCCGTTCGGTGAACAGGCCGGTGCATTCGAATACCACGTCGATCGCTTCGGCTTTCCAGGGCAGTTCGGCCGGGTTGCGGATGGCACTGACGGCGATGCGGTCGCCGTTGACCGTGATGCTCTCATGGTCTGCCTCGACGATGGCGTCGAAGGTGCCATGCACGCTGTCGTATTTGAGCAGATGGGCGTTCATCGCGCTGTCACCCAGGTCGTTGATGGCGACGACCTGCAAGTCCTGGCGGTAGCCTTGGGTATACAGTGCGCGCAGGACATTGCGCCCGATGCGGCCGAATCCATTGATCGCGATACGAAGGGTCATGGCATTACCTCTGGCAGTCCGAGTGAAGCTTGTGGCAAAAAGGAGCTTCACTGAAACGGTTTTGTTGTTGGAATTACAAGATTATTCACTGGCAGATAGAAAACAAGCCTTTTTGATGGCAGTATTTTGTTTAAATATACAACGAGTGGTTGGGAAAGCCCCTTTGTCGATGCGTCAGGCCCTGTTTCCATGAGCCTAGGTGGCAATCGTTTGAAGGGGAAATGCCCCGGTAAACCGCCCTTACCGTTAGTCTGGAGTCCAGTACATGCATCCGCGCATCCTTGAGGTTACCCAACGGCTGGTCGAGCGCAGCCGTGCCACCCGTGAACGCTACTTGCAGCTGATTCGAGGGGCGGCGACCGACGGACCCATGCGTGCCAGCCTGCAGTGCGCTAACTTCGCCCACGGTGTGGCCGGTTGCGGCGCTCAGGACAAGCAAAGCCTGCGAATGATGAACGCGGCCAACGTCGCCATCGTCTCGGCCTACAACGACATGCTCTCGGCGCATCAGCCCTATCTGCACTTCCCCGACCAGATCAAGCGAGCCCTTCGTGAGGTCGGCTCGGTCGGCCAGTTCGCAGGTGGCGTACCTGCCATGTGCGATGGCGTGACCCAGGGTGAGCCGGGCATGGAGTTGGCCATTGCCAGCCGCGAAGTGATCGCCATGTCCACAGCGGTCGCCCTGTCGCACAACATGTTCGACGCCGCATTGATGCTGGGTATCTGCGACAAGATCGTGCCCGGATTGATGATGGGGGCACTGCGCTTCGGGCATCTGCCGACCATCTTCGTGCCAGGTGGCCCCATGCCCTCGGGTATCTCTAACAAGGAGAAGGCCGATGTGCGCCAGCGTTACGCCGAGGGCAAGGCCACCCGCGAGCAGCTGCTGGAATCGGAAATGAAGTCCTACCACAGCCCCGGGACCTGCACCTTCTACGGCACCGCCAACACCAACCAGCTGGTCATGGAAGTGATGGGCCTGCACCTGCCGGGAGCCTCGTTCGTAAACCCTTACACCCCACTGCGCGAGGCGCTGACTGCCGAGGCCGCCCAGCAGGTCACCCGGATGACCAAGGCCAGCGGCAACTTCATGCCCTTGGGCGAAATCGTCGATGAGAAAGCGCTGGTCAATTCCATCGTCGCCTTGCATGCCACCGGTGGCTCCACCAATCACACCCTGCACATTCCTGCCATTGCCCAGGCGGCGGGCATTCAGCTGACGTGGCAGGACATGGCCGACCTGTCCGAGGTGGTGCCGACCTTGTCTCACGTCTATCCGAACGGCAAGGCTGACATCAACCACTTCCAGGCGGCGGGCGGCATGTCGTTCCTGATCCGCGAGCTGCTCGATGCCGGGCTGCTGCACGAGGACGTCAACACCGTGGCTGGCCACGGCCTGCGCCGTTATACGCAGGAGCCGTTCCTGGAGGATGGCAAGTTGGTATGGCGCGAAGGCCCGACTCAAAGCCTGGACGAAAGCATCCTGCGTCCGGTGGCGCGGCCGTTTTCGGCCGAAGGTGGCCTGCGGGTGATGGAGGGCAACCTCGGCCGTGGTGTGATGAAGGTGTCTGCCGTGGCGGCTGAACATCAGGTCGTCGAGGCTCCGGCCCGGGTGTTCCACGACCAGCAATCCCTGGCCGATGCCTTCAAGGCCGGCGAGCTGGAGCGCGATTTCGTTGCCGTGGTGCGCTTCCAGGGGCCACGTTGCAATGGCATGCCAGAGCTGCACAAGCTGACGCCGTTCCTCGGGGTGCTGCAAGACCGCGGCTACAAGGTGGCACTGGTGACCGACGGGCGCATGTCCGGTGCTTCGGGCAAGATCCCGGCAGCGATCCACGTTTGTCCCGAAGCCTTTGACGGTGGCCCGCTGGCACGGGTGCGCGATGGTGATATCGTGCGCGTCGATGGTGTCGAAGGCACGCTGCGGGTGATGGTTTCCAATGAGGAACTGGCCAGCCGCGATCTGCCGCCAGCGCCCCAGGGCAACGACCTAGGCTGCGGGCGCGAGCTGTTCGGCTTCATGCGTATGGCGTTCAGCCCGGCCGAGAAGGGGGCAAGCGCCTTTACCTCGGCTCTGGAGAACCTCAAATGAAGGCATTGCTGGTCGGCGACATCGGTGGCACCAATGCACGTTTTGCCCTGTGGCGCGACAACCAGCTCAAGGCCGTGAAGGTACTGGCGACAGCGGACTACACCAGCCCCGAACAGGCCATCGAGGCTTACCTGGCCGAGCAGGGTATCGCCCGCGGCGGCCTTGAGGCCGTGTGCCTGGCAGTGGCAGGGCCTGTGAGTGGCGACGAGTTTCGCTTCACCAACAATCACTGGCGCCTGAGCCGTAGCGCCTTCTGCCAGACGTTGCAGGTCGAACGGTTGCTGCTGCTCAATGACTTTTCCGCCATGGCCCTGGGGATGACCCGCCTGCGTGAAGGCGAGTTCCGCGAGGTTTGTCCAGGGACGCCAGACCTCTCGCGACCCGCGCTGGTCATCGGCCCGGGAACGGGTCTGGGAGTCGGTAGCTTGTTGCGCCTGGAGGATCAGCGTTGGCTGGCTTTGCCGGGCGAGGGCGGGCATGTTGACCTGCCGGTGGGCAATGCCCGTGAAGCGGCTATCCATCAGCAGATCCACAGCCAGATTGGCCATGTGAGCGCCGAGACCGTGCTCAGTGGGGGGGGCTGGTGCGCTTGTATCAAGCCATTTGCGCGCTGGATGGCCAAGCCCCGCGACACAAGACCCCTGCCGAGGTCACCGACGCCGCGCTGGCCGGTGAGCCACGGGCGCTGGAGGTGATCGAGCAGTTCTGCCGGTTCCTCGGACGGGTGGCCGGTAACAATGTTCTTACCTTGGGCGCGCGGGGCGGAGTCTATATTGTCGGCGGTGTGATTCCGCGTTTTGCCGAGTTGTTCCTGAGCAGCGGTTTTGCCACGAGCTTCGCTGACAAGGGCTGCATGAGCGGTTACTTCGCTGGCGTCCCGGTGTGGTTGGTGACGGCTGAGTTTTCCGGCTTGCTGGGCGCCGGGGTGGCGTTAGGGCAGGCGCTGGATCACTGAGTTTCCAGAAAAGGGGCGCTGTTGCGCCCCCGATTGGCAGAGAGGAGCCGGCTTGCCGGCGATTGGGGCGCGAAGCGGCCCATGCAGCAGGCGACCAAGACCTGCGACAACGAGAGGGCGGGATACCTTGAGCACTGCCGGAAAATCGATCCTCATGGTCGACGATGACCAGGAGATCCGTGAACTGTTGCAAACCTACTTGAGTCGTGCCGGTTTCCAGGTGCATGCCGAAGCCGACGGTCAGGGATTTCGCCGGGCACTGGAAAACACCCCCTGCGACTTGGTGATCCTGGATGTCATGCTGCCCGACGAAGACGGTTTCAGCCTGTGCCGCTGGATTCGCCAGCACCCTCGTCAATCGCGGGTGCCGATCATCATGCTCACCGCCAGCTCCGACGAAGCCGACCGGGTGATCGGCCTGGAACTGGGGGCCGACGATTACCTGGGCAAGCCGTTCAGCCCCCGTGAACTTCAGGCGCGCATCAAGGCGCTATTGCGTCGTGCCGAGTTTGGCCAGGCCACGCCCAACGGGGTGGTGCTGGCCTTCGACGACTGGCGTCTGGACACGGTCAGTCACCGCCTGTTCCACCGCGATGGCGAGGAAGTGACCCTGTCCGGCGCCGACTTCGCCTTGCTCAAGCTGTTTCTCGATCACCCCCAGCAGATTCTCGACCGCGACACCATTGGCAACGCCACCCGTGGCCGCGAGCCGATGCCCCTGGATCGCATCGTCGACATGGGCGTGAGCCGCCTGCGTCAACGCTTGCGTGATACCGACAAGCCGCCGCGGTTGATCCGTACTGTGCGCGGCAGTGGTTACCTGCTGGCCGCCAATGTCCACTGCACGTCCTGAGCGGCGCTGGCGCCTGCTGCCTCGCTCGTTGCTGGGGCGCATGCTGCTGCTGACCCTGTTGGTGGTGCTGGTCGCCCAGGGCCTGTCGAGCGTGATCTGGGTGGCTCAGTTGCGGGCCAGCCAGTTGCAGGGGCTGCGTGCCAGCGCCGCCAGCCTTGCCCATTCCATGAGTGCCAGTGTCAGCTATTTCCGCTCGTTGCCGGTGGCTTTCCGGCCGATGGTCCTGGACCAGTTGCGCAGCATGGGTGGCACGCGCTTCTTCGTCTCGCTCAACGACAAGCCACTGGAGATGCCGGTGCTGCCCATCACGCCGCGTAAGCAGGCAGTGATCGAGGTGTTTCAGCAAGTGCTGCACGAACGGCTCGGGCCGCAGATGGAGATCTCCGTCGAGTTCGTCAGCCCCGATGACCTGCGTATCTTCAATAGCGGCCTGAAGCTCGACGAGCTGCCGCGCTCCTGGGCGCACTATTCGCTGACCCTGGAACCGCTCAACCCGCCTGTGCTGGTGACGCAGATCCGTCTGGGCGAGGGCGAGTGGCTGTACATCGCGTCGCTGCTGCCCGAGCCCTATACCAGCCTGGAGGCCGAGCGCCTGCCACGCCAGCAGATCGGTTTCATCGTGCTGACCACTGCATTGCTGTTGCTGTTCATCGGTCTGTTGGTGCACTGGCAGAGCTGGCCGCTCAAGCGTCTGGCCCGGGCGGCGCGGGAGATGTCGCTGGGGGCCGATGTGGCGCCCGTGGTCGAAGGTGGTGGCAGCGAGGTGGCCGAAGTGGGCCGCGCCTTCAACAACATGCGCGAGCGCATCAGCCGCTACCTCACGGAGCGCTCCCAGCTGTTCAGCGCCATTTCCCATGACCTGCGAACGCCCATCACTCGCTTGCGTCTGCGGGTCGAACTGTTGGAGGACGAGCGCCTGCAAGCCAAGTTCAGCCAGGACCTGGATGAGCTGGAGTTGCTGGTCAAGGGTGCGTTGCAATGCGTGAAGGACACCGACATTCACGAGAACATCGAGCCGATCGACCTCAACCAGGTGTTGGAAATCCTTGCCGAGCCATACCTGGGCGATGGCAGGATCACGCTCGAGGGGCGCGCCCTGGCGGCGTATCCGGGCAAGCCGCTGGCCTTGCGCCGGTGCATCGGCAACCTGATCGACAATGCCATCAAGTACGGCGAGCGGGCGCATTTGCGCATCCTCGACAGTGCCGAGGGGTTTGTCCTGCAAGTGGATGACCAGGGCCCCGGGGTGCCGGAGCAGCGCCTGGAGCAGGTGTTCGAGCCCCACTTCCGCTTGGCCGGGCAGCAGCAAGGGTACGGATTGGGCCTGGGGATTGCGCGCAACATCGCCCATAGCCATGGGGGAGAGGTGAGTCTGCTCAACCTGCGCGAGGGTGGGTTGAGGGTGACGTTGTACCTGCCGCGTGGGGCCGATTGACTGGGCGGTCGGTGGCGGCCCTCCACGGGTGCTCCTAGGCGGTTGTGCGCGCAGTGGACAGTGAATGTAACCAAACGATGACATTCGCACATCGCTTCGTTACCTGGCGTGGTCCGTGCGCTGATTAGACTCATGCCATGCAAGCGACAGTCTTGCCCGGCATAACAACAAGAAAAGGTGCTCTCATGTATTCCACGCTCCGCCTCGCTGCCGCGATCTCCCTCGCTTCGCTCCTCCCATTAAGCGCCCTTGCTGCCGATTCCAAAGGCAATGTCGAGGTGGTGCACTGGTGGACGTCGGGTGGAGAAAAAGCCGCAGCCGATGTGCTCAAGGCCCAGGTCGAGAAAGATGGCTTCACCTGGAAGGATGGCGCCGTCGCAGGCGGTGGTGGTGCCACGGCCATGACCGTGCTCAAGAGTCGCGCAGTGGCCGGCAACCCGCCCGCCGTGGCCCAGATCAAGGGCCCCGACATCCAGGATTGGGCCGCCACCGGTCTGCTCGACGCCGATGTGCTCAAGCCTGTCGCCGAGCAGGAAAAATGGGACACCCTGCTCGACAAGAAAGTCGCTGCCACCGTGAAGTACGACGGTGACTACGTGGCGGTGCCGGTGAATATTCACCGCACCAACTGGCTGTGGATCAACCCTGAGGTGTTCAAGAAAGCCGGCATCGACAAGGCACCGGCAACGCTCGAGGAATTCTACGCCGCTGCCGACAAGCTCAAGGCTGCTGGCTTCATTGCGCTCGCCCATGGCGGCCAACCCTGGCAGGACAGCACCGTGTTCGAGAGCGTGGCGCTCTCGGTCATGGGCGTCGACGGCTACAAGAAGGCACTGGTCGAACTCGACAAGGACGCCCTGACCGGGCCTGGAATGGTCAAGACCCTGACCGAGCTGAAGAAACTCGCCACCTACATGGACCCTGACGGCAAGGGCCAGGACTGGAACCTCGAAGCGGCCAAGGTCATCAACGGCAAGGCAGGCATGCAGATCATGGGCGACTGGGCCAAGAGCGAGTGGACCCTGGCGAAGAAAACCGCCGGCAAGGACTACCAGTGCGTGCCATTCCCCGGTACCGAAAAGGCCTTCCTGTACAACATCGACTCGTTGGTGGTGTTCAAGCAGAAGGATGAGGGCACCGCAGCAGGCCAGCAGGATATTGCCCGGATCGTGCTCGGCAAGGACTTCCAGAAACTCTTCAGCACCAACAAGGGGTCGATTCCGGTACGCAACGACATGCTCGCGCAGATGGGGCAGTACGGCTTCGATGCCTGCGCCCAGGCCTCTGCCAAGGACTTCCTTGCCGATGCTGGCAACGGCGGTCTGCAACCGAGCATGGCGCACAACATGGCCACGACCCTGGCCGTGCAGGGCGCGTTCTTCGATGTGGTGACCAACTACATCAACGACCCCAAGGCCGACCCGGCCGATGCGGCGAAGAAGCTGGCAGCGGCGATCCAGGCTGCCCAGTAGCCGATGTCACAGCCGTAGATCCGGCACGGTCCCTGTGGGAGCGGGCTCACCCGCGAAGCGTACACCGCGATTGCAGGTCAAGGGCTTGGCCTTTGTTCGCAGATAGGCCCGCTTCCACAGGTCACTCCTACACCAGGACGTCCCATTCCTGAATCGGGGTTTCAATCATGACTACGACAACCGCCCGACTGCGGGCCTCGCCCCTGGACGCTCTACAGCGCTGGCTACCGAAACTGGTGCTGGCGCCGAGCATGTTCATCGTCCTGGTGGGCTTCTATGGCTATATCCTGTGGACCTTCGTCCTCTCGTTCACCACGTCCACCTTCCTGCCGACGTACAAATGGGCAGGCCTGGCGCAATACGCCCGTCTGTTCGACAACGACCGCTGGTGGGTAGCCAGCAAGAACCTACTGGTGTTCGGCGGGCTGTTCATCGCCATCACCCTGGCCATTGGCGTCCTGCTGGCGGTGCTGCTCGATCAGCGCATCCGTCGCGAGGGCTTCATCCGCACCATCTACCTGTACCCGATGGCGCTGTCGATGATCGTCACCGGCACCGCCTGGAAGTGGTTGCTCAACCCTGGCATGGGGTTGGACAAGCTGCTGCGTGACTGGGGATGGGAGGGTTTTCGCCTGGATTGGCTGATCGACCCCGATCGGGTGGTGTACTGCCTGGTCATCGCCGCTGTCTGGCAGGCTTCGGGGTTCATCATGGCGATGTTTCTCGCCGGGCTTCGGGGTGTCGACCAGTCGATCATCCGTGCCGCCCAGATCGACGGGGCCAGTCTGCCGCGCATCTACTGGACCGTGGTGCTGCCGAGCCTGCGCCCGGTGTTCTTCAGCGCGTTGATGATCCTCTCGCACATCGCCATCAAGAGCTTTGACCTGGTGGCGGCGATGACTGCGGGCGGGCCGGGTTACTCCTCCGACTTGCCGGCCATGTTCATGTATTCCTTCACCTTCAGTCGCGGTCAGATGGGCATGGGGTCGGCCAGCGCCATCCTGATGCTCGGGGCGATTCTCGCGATCCTGGTGCCGTACCTGTACTCCGAGCTCAGGAGCAAGCGCCATGCATAGCCCTTTGGACAAACCGGCGATGAGCCTTGGTCGTCTCGCCATCCATGCAGTGCTGCTGATGGCCGTGCTGCTGTACCTGGTACCACTGGTGGTGATGGTGCTGACCAGTTTCAAGACCCCGGAAGACATCGGCAGCGGCAACCTGTTGAGCTGGCCGGCGGTGTTCACCGGCATCGGCTGGGTCAAGGCCTGGAGCACGGTAAGCGGTTACTTCTGGAACTCGATCCTGATCACCGTCCCGGCCGTGGTGATCTCCACGGCCATCGGTGCGCTGAACGGTTACGTGCTGTCGATGTGGCGCTTCCGTGGTTCGCAGCTGTTCTTCGGGTTGTTGCTGTTCGGCTGCTTCCTGCCGTTCCAGACCGTCTTGCTGCCAGCTTCGTTCACCCTCGGCAAGCTCGGCCTGGCCAGTACCACCAGTGGCTTGGTGCTGGTGCACGTGGTGTATGGCCTGGCCTTCACCACGTTGTTCTTCCGCAACTTCTACGTAAGCGTCCCGGATGCGCTGGTCAAGGCGGCGCGTCTTGATGGCGCGGGGTTCTTCACCATCTTCCGCCGCATCATCCTGCCGATGTCGACGCCGATCATCATGGTCTGCCTGATCTGGCAGTTCACTCAGATCTGGAACGACTTCCTGTTCGGGGTGGTGTTCTCCAGTGGCGATTCGCAACCGATCACCGTGGCCCTGAACAACCTGGTCAACACCAGCACCGGGGCCAAGGAATACAACGTCGACATGGCAGCGGCGATGATCGCCGGCCTGCCAACCCTGCTGGTCTATGTGGTGGCAGGCAAGTATTTCGTCCGCGGGCTGACCGCCGGCGCCGTCAAGGGGTAAGTCATGGCAACGCTTGAACTTCGCAACGTCAACAAGACCTACGGCAGCGGTTTGCCGGACACCCTCAAGGACATTCAGCTGTCGATCAAGGACGGTGAGTTCCTGATCCTGGTGGGCCCTTCGGGCTGTGGCAAATCGACCTTGATGAACTGCATCGCGGGTCTTGAGCAGATCACCGGGGGCGCGATCCTGATCGACGACCAGGATGTCAGCGGCATGAGTCCGAAGGATCGCGATATCGCCATGGTGTTCCAGTCCTATGCCCTGTATCCGACCATGAGCGTGCGCGAGAACATCGAGTTCGGCCTGAAGATTCGCAAGATGCCGCAGGCCGCCATCGATGAGGAGGTGGCGCGGGTGTCCAAGTTGCTGCAGATCGAGCACTTGCTCGCCCGTAAGCCGGCCCAGCTGTCCGGCGGTCAGCAGCAGCGGGTAGCCATGGGCCGGGCCCTGGCGCGGCGGCCGAAGATCTACCTGTTCGACGAGCCGTTATCGAACCTCGATGCCAAGCTGCGGGTAGAGATGCGCACCGAGATGAAACTCATGCACCAACGCCTGCGCACCACCACGGTGTACGTGACCCACGACCAGATCGAGGCCATGACCCTGGGCGACAAGGTAGCGGTGATGAAGGACGGCATCATTCAACAGTTCGGCACGCCACAGCAGATCTATAACGACCCCGCCAACCAGTTCGTGGCCAGTTTCATTGGTTCGCCGCCAATGAATTTCATCCCTGTGCGTCTGACGAAGCAGGAGGGCCGCCTGCTGGCCTTGCTCGACAGTGGCCAGGCACGGTGCGAGCTGCCGCTGGGGGCGGCCAGCGATACGCTCGATGGGCGCGAGATCATCCTTGGTATCCGCCCGGAGCAGATCTCGCTGGGAGCCGGCGAGGGCAATGGCTTGCCAGGGATTCGCGCCGAGGTCGAAGTTACCGAGCCCACCGGGCCGGACCTGCTGGTGTTCGTCACCCTCAACCAGACCAAGGTCTGCTGCCGACTGGCGCCGGATGTGGCGTGCCGGGTCGGTGACAACCTCAACCTGCAGTTCGACCCGGCCAGGGTGCTGCTGTTCGACGCCGCCACCGGCGAGCGCCTGGACCCTGCCGCCAGCAGCGCTG
Organism: Pseudomonas sp. Rh2; assembly: GCF_040762985.1. Lineage (NCBI taxonomy): Bacteria > Pseudomonadati > Pseudomonadota > Gammaproteobacteria > Pseudomonadales > Pseudomonadaceae > Pseudomonas > Pseudomonas sp. Rh2. The sequence goes on along the minus strand of NZ_CP142890.1, from coordinate 4,747,248 downwards.
CAGTAAAGGACAACGTGGCCCGCTTCAAGGGACGTTGAAACGTCTACACCATCAAATAAGAACAAAGAGGACGCAAAAGGATGGAACAGCGCAATCGCATCAAGACATTAGGCTCGCTGGCCTTGCTGGCGCCATTGGCCATGCTCGGCAGCGGCGGGGCGCAAGCTGCCGAGGCATTTTCCAGCGAGTCGAAGTGGATGACCGGCGACTGGGGTGGCACGCGTACCGAACTGCTGGAAAAGGGTTACGACTTCACCCTCGATTACGTCGGTGAGGTGGCTGGCAACCTCAACGGAGGCTACAACGACGACAAGACGGCCCGTTACAGCGACCAGTTCGCCCTCGGTGCGCACCTGGACCTGGAAAAGATCTTTGGCTGGAACGACACCGAGTTCAAGCTGGCGATCACCGAGCGTAGCGGTCGTAACCTGTCCAACGACCGGATCAGCGACCCGCGTGCCGGACAGTTCAGTTCGGTGCAGGAAGTCTGGGGGCGCGGCCAGACCTGGCGGCTGACCCAGATGTGGATCAAGCAGAAGTACTTCGACGGTGCCCTGGATGTGAAATTCGGCCGCTTTGGCGAGGGGGAGGACTTCAACAGCTTCCCGTGCGACTTCCAGAACCTGGCGTTCTGTGGCTCGCAGGTGGGCAACTGGGTGGGCGGCATCTGGTACAACTGGCCAGTCAGCCAGTGGGCGCTGCGGGTCAAGTACAACATCACTCCGGAATTCTTCGTGCAGGTGGGGGCCTTCGAGCAGAACCCTTCCAACCTGGAAACCGGCAATGGCTTCAAACTCAGCGGCAGTGGTACCAAGGGCGCGATCCTGCCGGTAGAGATGGTCTGGTCGCCCCAGGTCAATCGGCTGCCGGGCGAGTACCGCCTGGGTTACTACTACAGCACGGCCAAGGCGGACGACGTGTACGACGACGTCAACGGCAACCCGCAGGCGCTGACCGGCGAGGCCTTCAAGTCGCATTCCAGCAAGCACGGTTGGTGGGTGGTGGCGCAGCAGCAGGTCACCGCCCATGGTGGCGATGTCAACCGTGGTCTGAGCCTGTTCGCCAACTTCACGGTTCACGACAAGGCCACCAACGTGGTCGACAACTACCAGCAGGTCGGGATGGTTTACAAAGGCGCCTTCGATGCCCGGCCCAAGGATGACATCGGCTTCGGCGTCGCCCGTATCCATGTCAACGATGATGTGAAAAAACGCGCCGAGCTGCTCAATGCCCAGAGCGGTATCAGCGATTACGACAACCCCGGCTTCGTGCCGCTGCAGCGCACCGAATACAACGCCGAGCTCTACTACGGTTTCCATGTGACCAATTGGCTGACGGTGCGCCCCAACCTTCAGTACATCAAGAGCCCGGGCGGTGTCGACGAGGTGGACAACGCGCTGGTCGCTGGCTTGAAGATTCAGTCGTCATTCTGAGGGTACTTGTTGTAAATTTACGCCAATCCAATCCCGTTACCCGGCATCCACTGGCTTGCAGTGGGTGTTGGGGATACGGAAAGACAGCGCTATCTCAAACAACAAGAGCTTGGAACCATGCCTGAACATCCGCTACATCGCTTCTTTTCCTCGCAACGGCCCAGGCCGACCTTCGAGTGGGAGCGTTACCAGCAGCGCGATGTGCTGATCATCGATCACCCCCGCTGCCAGGCGGTGTTCAGTCGCCAGGGGGCGCAGCTGTTGCATTTCCAGCCGGCTGGCGAGCGGCCATGGCTGTGGTGTGCCGAACAGTGGCCGCAAGTGGGGGCCATCCGCGGTGGTGTGCCGGTGTGTTGGCCTTGGTACGGCCGTCACCCCAGTGAGGACCTGTGGCCTGCCCATGGTTGGGCGCGCCTGCTCGACTGGAAGCTGGTAGACAGCCGAGAGGACGAAGAGGGGGTTACGCTCAAGTGGCGTCTTGACCTGTGCGACTGGCAGGTCGACTTGCATGCCAAGCTGGGCAGTCGCATGGAACTGAGCCTGAGCACCGAGCATCAGGACAGCGAACCCTGCCAGCTGAGTCATGCGCTGCTGGCTTACTGGCGTATTAGCGACGTGTCCGAGATAGCGCTGTCTGGGCTTGAAGACATCGAGGGCTACGACCGCCTGAACCGTCAGGTTTGCCGCGAAGGCGGCGCGCTCAAGCTCAAGGGCGGTTGCCAGAAGGTGTTTCCGGGTACCCCTCGTGTTCAGTTGCAGGACCCGGCCTGGCAGCGTGAATTGTGCATCGACACTGGCGACAGCGACGACACGGTGGTCTGGCACCCCGGCAACCGGCCGCTAATGGGTGTGAGCGGGCGAGAATGCCAGGGGTTCGTCTGTGTCGAGGCTGCCAGCGGCAGCGGCGAGGGCCTGAGCCTGGCGCCGGGGCAACGCGCCCACCTGCGTCTGCAGGCGCACCGGCTCAGCTGAGTTCGTCGTCCTCGATGGGGTAGCGGCTGGCGTTCAGGCTTTCCTTGATCTTGCGCAGGTGCGGCTGGAAGTCCACGCCACGGCGCAGGGTCATGCCGGTGGCCAGGACGTCGAGCACTGTCAGCTGGATGATCCGCGAGGTCATCGGCATGTAGATGTCGGTGTCCTCGGGCAGCGGGATGTGCAGGCTCAGGCTGCAGGCGTTGGCCAGCGGGGAGCCTGCGGCGGTCAGGCCCAGCACCGAAGCGCCGTTTTCCCGCGCCAGGCGTGCCACCTCGACCAGTTCGCGGGTGCGCCCGGTGTAGGAAATGATCACGAACAGGTCGCCGGTGTGGGCAACCGAGGCCAGCATGCGTTGCATCAGCACGTCGGCATGGGCCGACACGGCGAGGTTGAAGCGGAAGAACTTGTGTTGCGCATCAAGCGCCACCGGGGCTGAGGCGCCGAGGCCGAAGAAGTGGATCTGCCGGGCCTGGATCATCATGTCCACGGCGCGGCTGACCTGCTGCGGGTCGAGCTGCTGGCAGGCGCTGTCCAGGGAGGCGATGGCGCTGCCGAAGATCTTCTGCGTGTAGGCCGCCGGATCGTCGTCGGCCTCCACGGCGCGGCTGACATAGGCTGCGCCACTGGCCAGGCTCTGCGCCAGTTGCAGCTTGAGCTCGGGGTAGCCGCTGACGCCGAACGAGCGGCAGAAGCGGTTGACGGTCGGCTCGCTGACCTTGGCCGCTTGGGCCAGCGCGGCAATGCTGAAGCGGGTGGCTTGTTGCGGGTTGAGCAGGATGACTTCGGCGACTTTGCGTTCGGCCTTGTTCAGCTCGTCGAGGCGTCCCTGGATCTGCTCCAGGAGGTTTCGCACGCGGTCCATGGTATGTCCTTGGGTCGGGAAGACAGCCGGCTGCCTGGGCAGCAGGCTTTTTGCACGGTCGTCTATCGTACTGTCGGTGCGGTTGGCGCACCACTTGTCTGTTACGCTTACCGATAATGTTGTGTTTTTTACTACATTATCCCTTGAAAACCGTATGTGAAAGCGGTATTCCTAGACCAACTTTAGGAAAGAACCAACATCATGGCTCCGATCAGTGTCGAACCTTGCACATTTGCCTTGTTTGGCGCCCTGGGCGACCTGGCATTGCGCAAGCTGTTTCCTGCGCTTTACCAACTAGACCGTGCCAACCTGCTGCACCCGGATACCCGCTTGCTGGCGCTGGCCCGTGAGCCTGGGAGTGCGCAGGAGCATCTGGGTACCATCGAAGCCCATCTGCGTCGGCACGTGACGGAGGCCGACATCGAGCCGGCCGCACTTGGGCGTTTCCTTGGGCGCCTGAGCTATCAGCACCTGGACTTCCTGCAGCCTGAGGGCTACCAGGCCCTGGCCGAGCAACTGCCGGACGAGCTGCCGTTGATCGCCTATTTCGCCACCGCGGCGGCGGTTTACGGGGCGATCTGCGAGAACCTCGACAAGGTTGGGCTCGCCGCACGTACCCGCGTGGTGCTGGAAAAGCCCATCGGCCATGACTTGGAGTCGTCGCGCCGGGTCAATGACGCCGTGGCCAGGTTCTTCCCCGAAAGCCGGGTCTACCGCATCGACCATTACCTGGGCAAAGAGACGGTGCAGAACCTGATTGCCCTGCGTTTTGCCAACAGCCTGTTCGAAACCCAGTGGAACCAGAATTCCATCTCCCACGTGGAAATCACCGTGGCCGAGAAGGTTGGCATCGAAGGCCGTTGGGGTTACTTCGACAAGGCCGGCCAGCTGCGTGACATGATCCAGAACCACCTGCTGCAGCTGCTGTGCCTGATCGCCATGGACCCGCCCAGCGACCTGTCTGCCGACAGCATCCGCGATGAGAAGGTCAAGGTGCTCAAGGCACTGGCACCGATCACCGGCGAGCGTCTGAGCACTGCCGTGGTGCGTGGCCAGTACATTGCCGGCTACAGCGACGGTAAACCGGTGCCAGGGTACCTTGAAGAGGATAACGCCAACGCCCAGAGCGATACCGAGACCTTCGTCGCTCTGCGTGCCGACATCCGCAACTGGCGCTGGTCGGGCGTGCCGTTCTACCTGCGTACCGGCAAGCGCATGCCGCAGAAGCTCTCGCAGATCGTCATCCACTTCAAGGAGACGCCGCATTACATCTTCGCTCCGGAACAGCGTTTGCAGATCGGTAACAAGCTGATCATTCGCCTGCAACCAGATGAAGGCATTTCCCTGCGGGTAATGACCAAGGAGCAGGGCCTGGACAAGGGCATGCAACTGCGCAGTGGCCCTCTGCAGCTGAATTTTTCCGACACCTGGCGCAGTACACGAATCCCGGATGCCTATGAGCGCTTGTTGCTCGAAGTGATGCGCGGCAACCAGAACCTGTTCGTGCGCAAGGACGAGATCGAGTACGCCTGGAAGTGGTGTGACCAGCTGATCGCAGGCTGGCGCAACGCCGGGGACGCGCCCAAACCATACGCGGCGGGGTCCTGGGGGCCGATGAGCTCGATTGCATTGATTACCCGCGATGGGAGGGCATGGTATGGCGATATCTGAACTGAATCTGCCGGCGGCGATCAAGGCCCATCAATTAGCCGACGCCAAGGCCCTGGCGACCACGCTGGCCGAGGATGTCGCCGACCGCTTGCGCGCTGCCATCGCCGTCAAGGGCCACGCCTGCGTGGTGCTGTCGGGGGGGCGCAGCCCGGTACCCTTCCTCGAGCAACTGGCGGTGCAATCGCTGGATTGGTCGAAGGTGACGGTGAGCCTGGCCGATGAGCGTTGGGTGCCGGTGGAACATGCCGACAGCAATGCGGGCCTGTTGGCCCGGCACCTGCTCAAGGGGCCTGCGGCCAAGGCGCGTTTTGTCGGCCTGTACCAGAGTGCGGTCAACCTCGAAGCTGCGTCCGAGCTGGCTGACCAGCTGATGGCCGAACTGCCACCCATCGACGTGCTGGTGCTGGGCATGGGCGATGATGGCCATACCGCTTCGCTGTTCCCAGGTAGCCCGTTGTTGCGCGAAGGCCTGAACCTTTCAAGCCCGCGCCGCATCCTGCCGATGCTGGCGCCGAGCGTGCCGCGCCAACGCCTGACCATGACCCGTTCACTGCTCGCCAGCGCCGCATTCATCGCGCTGTCCGTGCAAGGCGAGGGCAAACTCGCTACCCTGCGCGCCGCCCTGGCGGGCAACGACCTTTCCGAAATGCCGATTCGCGCTTTTCTTCACGACCCCCTGGACATCTACTGGTGCCCATGAGCCAAGGATCCACTGTCATGACCACCCTCGAACGCCCACAGCCCAAGCTCTCGATGGCCGAGAAAGCTGCACGGATCGATGCCATCTGCAAAGCGGCGCGCATCCTGCCGGTGATCACCATCGCCCGTGAGGAAGACATCCTGCCTCTGGCCGACGCTCTGGCCGCTGGCGGCATCCGTACCCTGGAAGTGACCCTGCGCTCGCAGCACGGTCTTAAGGCCATCCAAGTGCTGCGTGAGCAGCGCCCGGAGTTGTGCGTCGGCGCCGGTACCGTGCTCGATCGCAGCATGTTCGCTGCCGTCGAAGCTGCAGGTGCGCAGTTCGTCGTTACCCCTGGCATCACCCAGGACATTCTCGAAGCGGGCGTGGACAGTGAGATCCCGCTGCTGCCAGGTATCAGCACACCGTCTGAAATCATGATGGGCTATGCCCTGGGTTACCGCCGCTTCAAGCTGTTCCCGGCGGAAATCAGCGGTGGCGTGGCGGCAATCAAGGCCTTTGCTGGCCCGTTCGGCGATATTCGTTTCTGCCCGACTGGCGGCGTGAACCCGGCCAACGTGCGTAACTACATGGCCCTGCCCAACGTGATGTGCGTGGGCGGTACGTGGATGCTCGACAGCAGCTGGATCAAGAATGGCGACTGGGCGCGGATCGAGGCATGCAGTGCCGAGGCGATTGCGCTGTTGGATGCCAACTGAATTTGTTGTGTGCTTTACGGCTTATGGGGCGCTTGGTCGGCGCCCCTTTTTTTTGCCTGGCGTGGGTTGGGTGGCGCCTGTGAGATCCAGCGCCGCCCGCGCGGCACATCGCGAGCGCCTTTCACAGGCGTTACTGGCCCGAGACAAACGTAGGAGCGAGCGCAGCTCGCGATGCGCCGCGCGGGCGGCGCTCGATTGCATCGACGCTAAAAATGCTGTGGCGAACGCAAAAAAAACCCGCATCCAATGATGCGGGCTTTCTTGTCCATCAGGGTAAGGCTCAGGCGGCCTTGGCTTCCTGCTGGCTCAGCGAGCGGTTCAGCGCGCTGAACAGGGCCTTGAAGCTGGCGGTGGTGATGTTCTCATCGATACCCACGCCGTGCACCGGACGGCCACCGGCCACGCGCAGCTCGATGTAGGCCGCCGCCTTGGCGTTGGTGCCCGCGCCGATGGCGTGCTCGTTGTAGTCCATGATTTCCACTGCAACCGGCAGGCCGGCTACCAGGGCTTCCAGGGCGCCATTGCCCTTGCCGCGCCAGTGCAGGGTGGTCTCGCCTTCACCGGCGACTTCCACTTCCACGGCGCTGTGGCCGTTCTCTTCCTGCAGACGATGGCTGACCAGCGCATAAGGGCTGTTGGCCTGGAGGTATTCCTTGTGCAGCAGGCTGTAGATCTGCTGGGCGGTCATCTCCAGGCCCAGACGGTCGGTTTCTCCTTGAACCACCTGGCTGAATTCGATCTGCATGCGGCGTGGCAGGCTGATGCCGTATTCCTGCTCGAGCAGGTAGGTGATGCCACCTTTGCCCGACTGGCTGTTGACGCGGATCACCGCCTCGTAGCTGCGGCCGATGTCGGCCGGGTCGATCGGCAGGTACGGCACTTCCCACAGCTCGCCTTCCTTCTGCTTGGCGAAGCCCTTACGGATGGCGTCCTGGTGCGAGCCGGAGAATGCGGTGTGGACCAGGTCGCCAACGTACGGGTGGCGTGGGTGTACCGGCAGCTGGTTGCACTCTTCGACCACCTTGCGCACGCCGTCGATGTCGGAGAAGTCCAGCCCTGGGTCGATGCCCTGGGTGTAGAGGTTCAACGCCAGGGTCACCAAGTCGACGTTGCCGGTACGCTCGCCGTTGCCGAACAGGCAGCCTTCGGCGCGGTCGGCACCGGCCATCAGGCCCAGCTCGGTGGCGGCGATGCCGGTGCCGCGGTCGTTATGGCAGTGCAAGCTGATGATCACGCTGTCACGGCGGTTGATGTTGCGGCAGAACCACTCGATCTGGTCGGCGTAGATGTTCGGCGTGGCAACTTCCACGGTGGCCGGCAGGTTGAGGATGATCTTGTGCTCAGGGGTCGGGTTCCACACGTCGATGACTGCGTCGCAGACTTCCTTGGCGAACTCCAGCTCGGTCGCGCTGAACGTTTCAGGCGAGTATTGGAAGGTCCACTGGGTTTCCGGCTGCTGGGCGGCATATTTGACGAACAGCTTGGCTGCGTTCACCGCGATGTCCTTCACGCCTTGCTTGTCCTGGTTGAAGACAATGCGGCGGAACGACGGGCTGGTGGCGTTGTACAGGTGGACGATGGCCTTTTTCGCGCCGCGCAGCGACTCGAAGGTGCGGGCGATCAGGTCTTCGCGGGCCTGGGTCAACACCTGGATGGTGGTGTCGTCGGGAATGTGGCCTTCTTCGATCAGCATGCGCACGAAGTCGAAATCGGTTTGCGAAGCGGACGGGAACGATGCCTCGATTTCTTTCACGCCAACCTGCACCAGGGTCTTCCAGAAGCGCAGTTTCTTCTCCGAGTCCATCGGCTCGATCAGCGACTGGTTGCCATCACGCAGGTCGGAGCTGCACCAGATCGGCGCCTGGGTGATGGTTTTCGACGGCCAGGTACGGTCGGGCAGGTCGATAGTCGGGAAGGCGCGGTATTTCTTCGAAGGGTCTTTGAGCATGGTCATGGAAGCAATCCTTTTGTGTGCGGCCGAGATCGGGCCTGCCGAGCGATAACGAGATGAAGAGGCGAGGCGACGCGATTCAACCTGGTAGTCGGGCGCTGACCAGGCAGAGGCTGCGATGTTGTCGGAGCAGAATGAGGGTGCTGAAGGTTTTCATGCCTTCAACCCTAACCAGTGGGGTGGGGGATGGCAAGTGTTCAGAAAAAATTGAGAGGAATGCTTAAAAAAAGCGCAGTGACGAGATTTTATCGCTGATATTTGTCTGTGTATTTGGATTTCTTGCGCGGTATTTTTCAATGGCGCAACAAGGTGGAGAGGGGTTCAATTAGGCGGCCCCGTTCGCGGGTAAACCCGCTCCTACAGGTGTGATACCCCCGTGGGAGCGGGTTTACCCGCGAAAAAAGCGCCGTCGATATCAGGGCTGGAACGCACCGATGAAAATCGCCGGATCCACCCGGGCATCGTTCAGGCTGACATTCCAGTGCATATGTGGCCCGGTAGCCCGCCCGGTCGAACCCACTCGCCCGATCACATCACCTCTGCGCAGCGTCTGGCCTGGTTGTACGTCGATCTTCGACAGGTGGCAGAACATGCTAATGAAGCCTTGGCCGTGGTCGACGAAAACGGTGCGGCCGTTGAAGAAGTAGTCGCCCACCAGAATCACCTTGCCGTTGGCGGGCGTCTTGATCGGCGTGCCGGCAGGTACCGCGAAGTCCAGGCCTGCGTGCGGGTTGCGTTCTTCGCCATTGAAGAAACGACGCACGCCGAACTTGCTCGACAGCGGGCCGTTGACCGGCTTGTCGAGGATCAGGTTGCTCGGCAGGGCCGGGCTGAAGCTGCGGTAGGCGTTGATCTGTTCGGCCAGTTCGCGGTCGATGCGTTTCAGGTCGGCGGGGTTGGGGTTGACCTGGCGCTTGTTCTTCAGGGTGATGTGCTGCTCGGGGTACTTCTTGCTGCCGACGGTGAAGCGCAGGTTGCGACCGCCCTGGTTGAGGACGGCGGTGCCCGGCTTCTGGGTCAGCGGAATGCCGACGATGGCCAGCCAGTTGTCCTGTTCCTTGACCACCAGCACCGGTTTGCCATCGAAACGTGCGCCGGGTGCGGTTGCCGAGGGGCCCAGGTCGATGACTGCGACGCCACCGGGCACCGGCTTGTTCAAGGTGCGGGTGATGTAGCTGGCCTGGGCGCCGCCGGCAAGCAGCAGCAGGGAAAGGGCGAGCAGGGGCGCGATCAGGCGAGGCATGAGTCAGTCCAGTAGGGGGAGGGTGACCGGGGTCAGGTGGTTGTCTTCGACCCGCACCTGCAGTTCGCCCTCGTTGAGGCGGGCGGTCAGGCGCTGGCCGTTGTGGGTCTGATCGGCACTGCGGATGGCCTTGCCGCGTTCGTCGAGCAGGATGCTGTAACCGCGGGCCAGGGTCGCCAGTGGGCTGACCAGCTGCAACGTCTGCAGTTGCGCCTGGAAGCGCTGACGGCGGTCCTTGAGCACTTCGCGCATGGCCCTTGGCAGGCGCTCGGCGAGGCTGTCCAGGCGCTGGCCCAGCAGTTTCAGGGCGCGGCCCGGATGCTGCGCGGCCAGGCGGGTGTCCAGGCGTGCCAGGCGTTCGCGGCGCTGGTTCAGGTCTAGCATGAACGCTCGGCGCAGGCGCATGTCCAGGTCGTCCAGGCGCTGGGCTTGCTGGCGCAGGCGTTCGCCAGGGTGGCGCAGGCGACGGGTCAGGGACTCCAGGCGCAGACGGTCATGGGTCAGGCGGTTTTGCATGCGCAGCAGCAAGCGCCGCTGCAAACCGTCCAGGCGCTGTTGCAGGCCACTGTTGTCCGGGGCCAGCAGTTCAGCGGCCGCCGAAGGTGTCGGAGCCCGCACGTCGGCGACGAAATCACTGATCGATACATCGGTTTCATGGCCTACCGCACTGACGATTGGCGTGACACAGGCGGCCACCGCGCGGGCCACGGCTTCTTCGTTGAAGCACCAGAGGTCCTCCAGCGAGCCGCCGCCACGGGCCAGGATCAATGCATCGAAGCCACGGCTATCGGCCAGTCGCAGGGCCCGGACGATCTGGCCGATGGCTTCACGTCCTTGCACCGCAGTGGGGATCAGGTTCAGCTCGACCTGTGGTGCGCGGCGGCAGAACACACTGATGATGTCGCGGATCACCGCGCCGGTGGGCGAGGTGATGATGCCGATGCGTTGCGGATGGGCCGGCAGCGGCTTCTTGCGTTCGGCGCTGAACAGGCCTTCGGCGCCGAGCTTTTCCTTCAAGGCCTCGAATGCCAGGCGCAAGGCGCCGTCGCCAGCGGGCTCGACGGTGTCGAGAATCAGCTGATAGTCGCCACGCCCTTCGAACAGCGAGACCTTGCCGCGTACGCGTACCGCCAGGCCATCGCGCAGGGCCTGGCGCACGCGCGCGGCATTCTGCCGGAACAGCGCGCAGCGCACCTGCGCCCCGCTGTCCTTGAGGGTGAAGTACATGTGGCCGGAGGCCGGGCGGGCGAGGTTGGAAATTTCGCCTTCCACCCAGACACTGCGGAATACATCTTCCAGCAGCACCCGGGCGCGGCCGTTGAGCTGGCTGACGGTGAGGACCTCGCGGTCCAGGCCGAGTCGTTCGAAGGGGTCTTTGATCATGGTGGGCATGATAAGGAGGAGGGTGGGGGGCGCCAAGTGCATGGCGGGAGAATTATGATGCTGTCGCGATCGAGCGCCGCCTACGCTTGTTTTTCCTGCGAGATACCGGGCGGTCGCGCGCGCCTTCGACAGGCATTATTGGCCCGAAACAACGGTAGGAGCGAGCCTTGCTCGCGATGCGCCGCGCGGGCGGCGCTCGATTACCCACGCGCTATAACCCTAAAGGCATGCCCCTGTCCGCCTCGGCGCAATCCGGTGACGGACACACCAAGGACTCCACAGGAATCAAGCAAGATGCTGACCCAGCTGTCACTTAGCCCTCTCGACTGGCTACCCATTCTCCTCGCCATTGGCGTTGCCTACATCGTCTTCGGTATCGCTGGCTTCGGCACGGCATTGGTGGCCGGCCCGGTGCTGATCCACTTCATGCCGCTGTCCCGCATCATCCCGCTGTTGGTGTTGCTCGACTTCGTCGCCGCATTCGGCAACCTGCTGCCGTCACGCCGTGATGTGGTGCGCGGTGAGCTGCTGCGCCTGCTGCCATGCATGGCGGTGGGCTGCACGTTGGGCGTGGTGTTCCTGCTGGGGCTCAAGTCCGACCTGCTGCTGTTACTGATGGGGCTGTTCGTCACCGCCTACGCGATCTATGGCCTGGCTGTGAAGGTGCGACCGGCCAGGCTGGCCGGCTGGTGGGCGGTGCCGATGGGAACGGTCGGCGGCCTGTTCGGGGCGTTGTTCGGCAGTGGTGGTTTCCTGTATGCCATTTACCTGAGCGCACGGCTGGACGCGAAAGAGCAGGTCAGGGCAACCCAGAGCGCGCTGATCAGTTGCAGCACGGTGGTGCGCTTGTCGCTGTTCCTGATCGCCGGTGTCTATGCCGATGCGAGCCTGCTACTGCTGGCAGTCTCCCTGCTGCCGGTGATGTTCATAGGCCTGTGGTCCGGGCGCCGGCTGACCACGAAGCTGTCCCGCGAAGCCTTCGTGCGCCTGGTCACCTGGCTGGTCCTGGCCAGCGGCCTGGCCCTGATCGGTCGCTACCTGAGTGCGTGAGCGTTAGAATTGCCTCATTACCGCAGTCCGTAGGCTCGCTTGCTTGATGAACACCCAAAGCATCATCGTTCCGAAACTTTCCACCGTGCCCGTGCACGAAGCCCGTGCCAGGGCCATCCTGCGCTGGCTGGTGCGCGAGAAGATCGTCGAGGAGCACCTGACCACCTGTGGTCGAACCGGCAACCGCATGGGCCATGCCCTGTCCGAAGGCGCGCGCAAGGTCGCGCTGCATCCCGAGAAACTGCCTTTCGGCGAGCAGGTCAACGGGCTGGAGGTGGTGCTCAAGCGCTGCATCTATACCCCGACCGAAGGTTTTCTCGAAGAGGCCGGCTGTCCGGAGTGCCGCCGCGAAGTGGGCGAGCCGCTGTTCGAAAGCCTGGAGGAGTGGATGCCCGGCGTCAGCGATAACTTCACCTGCCCGCTGTGTGGTTTCGAAGATGACATCAATGGCTTTCTCTTCCTCCAGCCATGTGCCTTTTCCAACCTGGGATTCATCTTCAACAACTGGGGCGAGGCCGGATTCACCCAAGCCTTCCTTGACAGCTTCGCCGACTGGCTCGACCAGCCGGTGGCGGTGGTACAGGTAAAAGTGCCACGCGCCTGACCGAAGGCCCCTTTTTTGCATTGAGCGGCGCGCCGTGGATGAGTATAATGGCGCGCTTCCATTTTTCCCGCCCGGGAGCCCCCGCGATGCTGCGTATCAGCCAAGAAGCCCTGACCTTCGACGATATCCTCCTTGTACCTGGTTATTCCGAGGTACTGCCCAATGAAGTCAGTCTCAAGACCCGTTTGACCCGTGGCATCGAGCTGAACATTCCGCTGGTTTCCGCTGCCATGGATACCGTGACCGAAGCGCGCCTGGCCATCGCCATGGCCCAGGAAGGCGGCATCGGCATCATCCACAAGAACATGACCATCGAACAGCAGGCCGGCGAAGTCCGCAAGGTCAAGAAGTTCGAGGCTGGCGTGGTCAAGGACCCGATCACCATCGACGCCGACGCCACCGTGCGCGACCTGTTCGACCTGACCCGCCTGAACAACATCTCCGGCGTTCCGGTGCTGGCGAACGGTGACCTGGTCGGTATCGTGACCTCCCGTGACGTGCGCTTCGAAAGCCGTCTGGACGCCAAGGTCCGCGACGTGATGACGCCAAAAGAGCGTCTGGTCACCGTTCGCGAAGGCGCCGACAAGAACGAAGTCCGCGAGTTGCTGCACAAGCACCGTCTGGAAAAAGTCCTGATCGTCGACGACAAGTTCAACCTCAAGGGCATGATGACCGTCAAGGACATCGAAAAGGCCAAGGCCTACCCGCTGGCCAGCAAGGACGACCAGGGTCGTCTGCGCGTTGGCGCCGCCGTCGGTACCGGCAAGGACACCGGGGAGCGCGTTGCCGCCCTGGTTGCCGCTGGCGTTGACGTCGTCGTCGTCGACACTGCCCACGGTCACTCCAAGGGTGTCATCGACCGCGTTCGCTGGGTCAAGGAAAACTACCCGCACGTGCAGGTGATCGGCGGCAACATCGCCACCGGCGCTGCTGCCAAGGCCCTGGCTGAAGCCGGCGCCGACGCGGTCAAGGTCGGTATCGGCCCAGGTTCCATCTGCACCACCCGTATCGTCGCCGGTGTCGGCGTGCCGCAGATCAGCGCCATCGCCAACGTTGCCGCTGCACTGGAAGGCACGGGTGTCCCGCTGATCGCCGACGGTGGCATTCGCTTCTCCGGTGACCTGTCCAAGGCCATCGTTGCTGGCGCCTCGTGCGTGATGATGGGTTCGATGTTCGCCGGTACCGAAGAAGCACCGGGTGAAGTCGAGCTGTTCCAGGGCCGTTCCTACAAGGCTTACCGCGGCATGGGCTCGCTGGGTGCGATGGCACAGGCGCAAGGCTCCTCGGACCGTTACTTCCAGGACTCTTCGGCCGGTGCCGAGAAGCTGGTTCCGGAAGGCATCGAAGGCCGCGTCCCTTACAAAGGCGCCCTGGCTGCGATCATTCACCAGCTGATGGGCGGCCTGCGTTCGTCCATGGGCTACACCGGCAGCGCGACCATCGAAGAGATGCGTACCAAGCCGGAGTTCGTGCGCATCACCGGTGCCGGCATGGCCGAGTCCCACGTGCATGACGTGCAGATCACCAAAGAAGCCCCTAACTACCGCGTAGGTTGAGGCTTCCAGCTACAACAGAAAGCGGGGCTGTCATGACAGCCCCGCGTCGTTTCCGATTTCCACTGACGAGATTGAGTCATGGCCCTCGACATTCACGCTCACCGCATCCTGATCCTCGATTTCGGTTCCCAGTACACCCAGCTGATCGCCCGCCGCGTGCGCGAAATCGGCGTGTACTGCGAGCTGCATCCGTTCGACATGGCCGATGAAGCGATCCGCGAATTCAACCCGCGCGGCATCATCCTCGCCGGCGGCCCCGAGTCGGTCCACGAAGCCAACAGCCCCCGCGCTCCACAAGCGGTATTCGACCTGAAGGTCCCGGTGCTGGGTATCTGCTATGGCATGCAAACCATGGCCGAGCAGATGGGCGGCAAGGTCGAAGGTTCCGACCTGCGTGAGTTCGGCTATGCCCGCGTTGATGTAGTAGGCAAGAGCCGCCTGCTCGATGGCATCGAAGACCACGTCGATGACGACGGTGTACTGGGCCTGGACGTGTGGATGAGCCACGGCGACAAGGTTACCCAGATGCCGGGCAACTTCCACGTGCTGGCCAGCACCCCGAGCTGCCCGATCGCCGGCATGTACGACGATGCCCTGGGCTACTACGGCGTGCAGTTCCACCCGGAAGTGACCCACACCAAGCAAGGCGGTCGCATCCTGTCCCGTTTCGTTCAGGACATCTGCGGCTGTGAAGCCCTGTGGACCCCGTCCAACATCGTCGAAGACGCCATTGCCCAGGTTCGCGAGCAAGTCGGTTCGGCCAACGTCCTGCTGGGTCTGTCCGGCGGCGTCGATTCCTCCGTGGTCGCCGCGCTGCTGCACCGCGCCATCGGCGACCAGCTGACCTGCGTGTTCGTCGACAACGGTCTGTTGCGCTTGCACGAAGGCGACCAGGTCATGGCCATGTTCAAGGAAAACATGGGCGTCAAGGTCATCCGCGCCGACGCTGAAAAACAGTTCCTCGACAATCTGGCCGGCGAAGCCGACCCAGAGAAGAAGCGCAAGATCATCGGCCGCACCTTCATCGACGTGTTCGATGCCGAAGCCAGCAAGCTGGAGAACATTCAGTTCCTCGCCCAAGGCACCATCTACCCGGACGTGATCGAGTCGGCTGGCGCCAAGAGCGGCAAGGCTCACGTGATCAAGTCGCACCACAACGTCGGTGGCCTGCCGGAGGAAATGAACCTCAAGCTGGTCGAGCCACTGCGTGAACTGTTCAAGGACGAAGTGCGCAAGATCGGCCTGGAGCTGGGCCTGCCGTACGACATGGTCTACCGCCACCCGTTCCCGGGCCCAGGCCTGGGCGTGCGTATCCTGGGTGAAGTGAAGAAGGAATACGCCGACCTGCTGCGTCGCGCCGACCACATCTTCATCGAAGAACTGCGCAAGGCAGACTGGTACCACAAGACTAGCCAGGCGTTCGTGGTGTTCCAGCCGGTCAAGTCGGTGGGTGTCGTTGGCGACGGTCGTCGCTACGCCTGGGTCGTGGCCCTGCGTGCCGTCGAGACCGTGGACTTCATGACCGCTCGTTGGGCGCACCTGCCATACGAGCTGCTGGAGACCGTCAGCGGCCGTATCATCAACGAAATCGACGGTATCTCGCGCGTTACCTACGACGTGTCGAGCAAGCCGCCAGCCACCATCGAGTGGGAATGAGTTGAGCCACAGGGGCGCCGCAAGGCGCCCTTGTCGTTAATGCGCCAGGCTCGGCGCGTTGCGCATCAGTGCAACCCGCTTGGTAGTGGTGGCCAAGCGGGTGACTTGGAGGTGAAAGTCCTCTGCACACCCGGCGACGGCACGTGTTAGCCAGGGGCAAGGGTGTCGCGACTGCGGATCTGAAGGAAGCCCGAGGCAAGGTGCTGGCCTGGCGAACAGCAAGCCGATAGAGGCGGCACGGCGGGGTAAGGTTGCATTGACCACCAAAGCCCGATACTTGCACGCAATGCTGTACGGTAGTGTGAGAGGACAGCGGGTGCAAACCCGCCTCCAACTCGATTCCACCGCCCGAAGAGGCTCGGAACCAGCGATACAATCCTTCACTTAATATTTCCCATTTGCAGGTGTATCGTATTCGCCCTTCATCGCCAGCGGCTGCTGGCAGACTGATTGCGCCGAACACGAGGTACCCGCACCGATGTCCTTCACCCGTCGACAAATGCTCAAAGGCCTGACAGGCCTGGTTGTGGTAGGCCTGGGCGCCGGAGGGGCGGCGCGGTACTGGCTGGGCAAGGTCGAAGACGAGAACGCCGGGCACGACTACGAGTTGATCGCCGCCCCCTTGGATGTGGAGCTGGTGCCTGGCTTCAAGACCGAGGCCTGGGCTTTCGGTCCATCGGCCCCAGGCACCGAATTGCGGGTGCGACAGGGCACCTGGCTGCGGGTGCGCTTCATCAACCACTTGCCGGTGGAAACCACCATCCACTGGCATGGTATCCGTCTGCCGCTGGAAATGGACGGTGTGCCATACGTCTCACAGTTGCCGGTAAAACCAGGCGAGTATTTCGACTATAAATTCCGTGTGCCGGACGCCGGCAGCTACTGGTATCACCCCCATGTCAGCAGTTCCGAGGAGCTGGGGCGTGGCCTGGTCGGACCATTGATCGTCGAGGAGCGCGAGCCCACCGGATTCCGCCACGAGCGCACGCTGAGCCTGAAGAACTGGCACGTGGACGAGCAGGGCGCCTGGCTGCCCTTCAGCATTCCACGCGAGGCGGCGCGCAACGGCACGGCTGGGCGGCTGATCACCATCAATGGCCAGCCGGACTCGGTCACCGAACTGCCTGCCGGCCAAGTGGTGCGCGTGCGCCTGCTGAACCTGGACAACACCTGGACCTACCGGCTCAACCTCAAGGGCAACTGCGAGGCGAAGATCTATGCCTTGGACGGTAATCCCGTCACGCCGCGCCCGCTGGAAGACGAATACTGGCTTGGCCCTGGCATGCGTATTTGCCTGGCCATCCGCATTCCAGAGGTGGGAGAGGAGATTTCCCTGCGCGATGGCTTCGTGCGCCTGGGCACCCTGCGCTCCGTGGCCAGCACTGATGCGCCCAGCGATTGGCCGCCGGCTTTGCCGGCCAACCCGATCGCCGAACCGGACCTGGAGAATGCCCAGAAGCTGAACTTCAATTTCGAATGGGTTGGTAAAGTGTCGGTCAACACCGAGAACGGCAAGCCGCCTAGCCTGTGGCAGATCAACGGCCAGGCCTGGGACATTACCGACAAGACCTGCGCCGACCGCCCCATCGCTACGCTGCAGAAGGGCAAGAGCTACATCTTCGAGTTGAAGAACATGACCCAGTACCAGCACCCGATTCACCTGCACGGCATGAGTTTCAAGGTAATCGCTTCCAACCGCCGCGACATCGTCGAGCCTTGGTTCACCGACACCTACCTGCTGGGCAAGAACGAGCGGGCACAAGTCGCGCTGGTGGCCGATAACCCAGGCACATGGATGTTCCATTGCCATGTCATCGACCACATGGAAACCGGCCTGATGGCCGCGATTGCGGTGGTCTGATGCGTGCGCAGATCATCGATCGCAGCCGCGATCAGGAATTCATGCGCCTGGCACTGGCCCTGGCTGCCGAGGGCGCGTCGATGGGCGAGGTGCCGGTGGGCGCGGTGCTGGTGCAGCATGGGCAGGTGATCGGCCAGGGCTTCAACCGGCCGATCATCGACAGCGACCCCAGTGCCCACGCCGAAATGGTGGCTATTCGGGCGGCAGCCAAGTCAGCCTGCAATTATCGCCTGCCTGGCAGCACCCTGTACGTGACGCTCGAACCTTGCAGCATGTGCGCGGGGCTGATCGTGCATTCGCGGGTGGCGCGGGTGGTGTATGGCGCGCTGGAGCCCAAGGCGGGTATCGTGCAGAGCCAGGGACAGTTCTTCAGCCAGGGGTTTCTCAACCACCGGGTGATGTTCGAAGGCGGGGTGCTGGCCGAAGAGTGTGGGCAGCTCCTGAGTGAGTTTTTCAAGGCTCGCCGGGCCAAGGCCTAGGCCCTGTACGAAAAGCCTTGATACGCGGTGATGCTGCGTTGAAAACAGCCTCGGTAGGCTCATTCACAACCCGTAAACGCCGCTTCCTCGGCTGTTTTCGCCTTGCCTGAGCTTCATCCCAAGACTTTTCACTCAGCCTAGCGCTGCCCAGGGGCTGTGCACAGCCTGTAGGAGCCGGTTTGCCGGCGGTCAGGCCGTGAAGGTTCACATCGGCGGCGATTGATCCGCTGGTTTGTCCTTGTTGACCCCGGGCACATGCAGGCTGCCCTCGGCCACCTGGCCCTCGAGCTGCGGCTGGGTCACCCAGGTGAGGATGTCGTAGTAACGACGAATGTTGGCCACGAAATGCACCGGTTCGCCACCGCGGGCATAGCCGTACTTGGTCTGCCGGTACCACTGCTTCTGCGACAGGCGCGGCAGCATTTTCTTCACGTCCAACCACTTGTTCGGGTTCAGCTTCTCGCGCTTGGCCAGGGTGCGGGCATCTTCCAGATGGCCAGTGCCGACGTTGTATGCGGCCAGGGCGAACCAAGTGCGGTCCGGCTCCTGAATACTGTCATCGAGCTCTGCCTTGATTTTCATGAAGTACTTGGCACCGCCCTGGATGCTTTGCTTCGGATCCAGCCGGTTGGATACGCCCATGGCCTGGGCGGTGCGCTGGGTCAGCATCATCAGGCCGCGTACGCCGGTCTTGGAGGTGACTTCCGGCTGCCACATCGATTCCTGGTAGCCAATGGCGGCCAGGAGGCGCCAATCGACCTTCTCGACCTTGGCGTAGCTTTTGAAATGTTTCTCGTACTTGGGCAGGCGTTGTTGCAGATGCTGGGCGAAGGTGTATGCACCGACATAGCCCAGTACGTCGACATGGCCGTAGTAGCGATCTTTCAGGCGCTGCAAGGTGCCATTCTTCTGCGCCTTGTCGAGGAACTCGTTGACCTCGTTGAGCAGGCTGTTGTCGTCACCCGGAGCCACCGCCCAGCGCTGGTCGCGGGTATCGCCCAGGTCGAAGGCCACCCGCACGTTGGGGAAATAGACCTGGTTCATGGCCAGCTCATTGGAATCGACCAGGGTCAGGTCGATCTGGCCTTCATCCACCATGCGCAGCAGGTCGACCACCTCGACGGCGTCCGATTCTTCATATTGCAGGGACGGGTACTGTTTTTTTAGCGCGGCCAGCTGGTCGGCGTGGCTGCTGCCCTTGAGCACCATGATTTTCTTGCCGACCAGCCCCTTGGGGTCGGTGGGGCGTGGGCGGCCGTTGCGGTAGATGACCTGTGGGGTCACTTCCAGATAGGGGTGGGAGAACCGGGCCTGGGTCTGGCGCCGTTCACTGCTGACAAGGCCCGCCGCTGCGAGCACCGGACCGGAGGGTTTGTTCAATTGGTCGAACAGTTCGTCGAGGTTGTCGGCGGTCTCGATCTCCAGCTTCACGCCGAGATCATCGGCGAAATGCTTGACCAGCTCGTATTCGAAGCCGGTTTCGCCGTTACGATCCTGGAAGTAGGTGGCCGGGCTGTTGCGGGTAATCACGCGCAGCACACCATCCTCCTTCACGCGCTCCAGGGTGCTGGGTTTTTCAACACAGGCACCGAGCATCAGAAAGAGTCCGGTTGCGATGAGCCATCTGGCGCAGCGCTGGCGCAAAGCAGTGTGGGCGAACATAGGTTGCAGTATACGCAAAGGACCGGCCCCGCCATATCTCGACAACGGTTAGCTTGTCTGGTAGCGGGTTATGTGCTGTGCCTGTGCCTAAGGTGGCCGGCTTTAGGGGGAGTGGGGATGGGAGATCGAGCGCCGCCTGCACGGCGCATCGCGAGCAAGGCTCGCTCCTACGCTTGTTTCGAGCCAGTAATGCCAGTGACGAACGCGCGCGAATCCCACAGGCATAACTGTAGGAGCGAGCCTTGCTCGCGATGCGCCGTGCAGGCGGCGCTCGATCCCCAGTCCCTGCGCCTCTCAATCCAATCACCCTAAATTTCTGACCCGAAAGTCCGGTTCCACCGCCCGGCAGCCGTGGCGTAGAGCGGGTGCCGAAAGTTATCGAATTAGGCTAGAATGCACGGCCTCTAAGCACACCCCTTCCTGAGGCTGTCCCGACGATGTTGATCCTGCGCGGCGCTCCTGCCCTTTCTGCCTTTCGCCACGGTAAATTACTCGAGCAACTGAGCCAGAAAGTCCCCGCTGTTACTGGTTTGTATGCCGAATTCGCCCATTTCGCCGACGTCGACGGCGAGCTGACCGCCGACCAGCAGCAGGTGCTGGGCCGTCTGCTCAAGTACGGCCCGAGCGTCCCGGTACAGGAGCCAAGCGGCCGCCTGTTCCTGGTCGTCCCGCGTCTGGGCACCATTTCGCCCTGGGCCAGCAAGGCCAGTGACATCGCCCATAACTGCGGCCTGCAGTCGATCCAGCGCCTGGAGCGTGGCATCGCCTACTACGTCGCGGGCAACCTGAGCGACGCCGACGCCGAAGTCATCGCCGCCGAGCTGCACGACCGCATGACCCAGCGCGTCCTGGGTCAGCTGGAACAGGCAGCCGACCTGTTCAGTCACGCCCAGCCCAAGCCAATGACCTCGGTCGACATCCTGGCTGGCGGCCGCGCGGCCCTGGCCCAGGCCAACGTCGACCTGGGCCTGGCCCTGGCCGAAGACGAAATCGACTACCTGGTCAACGCCTTCCAGGGCCTCAAGCGCAACCCGAACGACATCGAACTGATGATGTTCGCCCAGGCCAACTCCGAGCACTGCCGCCACAAGATCTTCAACGCCAGTTGGGACATCGACGGCCAGGCTCAGGAAAAGAGCCTGTTCGGCATGATCAAGAACACCTACCAGATGCACAGCGAAGGCGTGCTGTCCGCGTACAAGGACAACGCCTCGGTAATCGTCGGTAACGTCGCCGGTCGCTTCTTCCCGAACCCTGAGACCCGCCAGTACGGTGCGGTACAGGAGCCGGTGCACATCCTGATGAAGGTCGAGACCCACAACCACCCGACCGCCATCGCCCCGTTCTCCGGCGCCTCCACCGGCTCCGGTGGCGAAATCCGCGACGAAGGTGCTACCGGTCGCGGCGCCAAACCCAAGGCTGGCCTGACCGGCTTCACCGTTTCCAACCTGCGCATCCCGGGCTTCGAACAGCCATGGGAAAAGCCATACGGCAAGCCAGGCCGCATCGTCGACGCCCTCGACATCATGGTCGAAGGCCCGCTGGGCGGCGCTGCGTTCAACAACGAATTCGGTCGCCCGGCCCTGACTGGCTATTTCCGTACCTTCGAGCAGGCCATCAACACCCCGCGTGGTGAAGAAGTCCGCGGCTACCACAAGCCGATCATGCTCGCAGGCGGCATGGGCAACATCCGTGAAGACCACGTGCAGAAGGGCGAGATCACCGTCGGTGCCAAGCTGATCGTGCTCGGTGGCCCGGCCATGCTGATCGGCCTGGGCGGCGGCGCCGCCTCGTCGGTCGCTACCGGTGCCAGCTCCGCCGACCTGGACTTCGCCTCGGTACAGCGCGAAAACCCGGAAATGGAGCGCCGTTGCCAGGAGGTCATCGACCGCTGCTGGCAGCTGGGCGACAAGAACCCCATCGCCTTCATCCACGACGTGGGTGCAGGTGGTATCTCCAACGCCTTCCCCGAACTGGTCAACGACGGTGGCCGCGGTGGTCGCTTCGAGCTGCGCAACGTGCCCAACGACGAGCCGGGCATGGCCCCGCACGAAATCTGGAGCAACGAGTCGCAGGAACGCTACGTGCTGGCTGTCAGCGCCGAAGACTTCGAGCGCTTCCAAGCCATCTGCGAACGCGAGCGCTGCCCGTTCGCGGTAGTGGGTGAAGCCACCGAAGAGCAGCACCTGACCGTCACCGACAGCCATTTCGGCAACACGCCGGTGGACATGCCGCTGGACGTGCTGTTGGGCAAGCCGCCGCGCATGCACCGTTCGGTCACCCGCGAAGCCGAGCTGGGCGATGATTTCGACCCGAGCGAGCTGGACCTGGACCAGGCCGTCGAACGTGTCCTGCATCACCCGGCGGTTGCCAGCAAGAGCTTCCTGATCACCATTGGCGACCGCACCATCACCGGCCTGGTGGCACGCGACCAGATGGTCGGCCCGTGGCAGGTGCCAGTGGCCGACTGCGCCGTCACCGCCACCAGCTTCGATGTCTACACCGGTGAGGCCATGGCCATGGGCGAGCGTACCCCGCTGGCTCTGCTGGACGCCCCAGCCTCCGGCCGCATGGCGATCGGCGAGACCCTGACCAACCTGGCAGCGGCGCCAATCGCCAAGCTTTCCGACATCAAGCTGTCGGCCAACTGGATGTCCGCCGCTGGTCACCCGGGTGAAGACGCTCGCCTGTACGACACCGTCAAGGCTGTCGGCATGGAGCTCTGCCCGGAGCTGGGCCTGACCATTCCGGTCGGCAAGGACTCCATGTCGATGAAGACCAAGTGGAGCGATGACGGCGTCGAGAAGAGCGTCACCGCGCCGATGTCGCTGATCGTCAGCGGCTTCGCCCCGGTTACCGACGTGCGCAAGACCCTGACCCCGCAACTGCGCATGGACAAGGGCGAGACCGACCTGATCCTGGTCGACCTGGGCCGCGGCAAGAACCGCATGGGCGCCTCGATCCTGGCCCAGACCTACGGCCAGATCGGTGCCCAGGCACCGGACGTCGACGACGCCGAAGACCTCAAGGCCTTCTTCGCCGTGATCCAGGGCCTGAACGCCGATGGTCACCTGCTGGCTTACCACGACCGTTCCGACGGCGGCCTGCTGACCACCGTGCTGGAAATGGCCTTTGCCGGCCACTGCGGTCTCGACCTGCAGCTCGACACGCTGACCGACAACCGCAAGGACGTACCGGCCATCCTCTTCAACGAAGAGTTGGGCGCGGTGATCCAGGTTCGCCAGGATGCCACTCCGGACGTGCTGGCCCAATTCAGCGCCGCCGGCCTGGGCGAAGGCTGTGTGTCGGTGATCGGCAAGCCGGTCAACAACGGTGACGTCTCCATCAGCCTCAATGGCGAAGTGCTGTTCGACGACGAGCGCCGCATGCTGCAGCGCCAGTGGGCCGAGACCAGTTACCAGATCCAGCGCCTGCGCGACAATGCCGACGGTGCCGATCAGGAATTCGACCTGCTGCTCGAAGAAGACAACCCAGGCCTGTCGGCCAAGCTGGGCTATGACGTCAATGACGACATCGCCGCGCCGTACATCAAGAAAGGCGTACGTCCACAAGTGGCGATCCTGCGTGAGCAGGGCGTCAACGGCCAGGTCGAGATGGCTGCCGCGTTCGATCGCGCAGGCTTTGCCGCCATCGACGTGCACATGAGCGACATCCTCGCCGGCCGTGTCGATTTCGCCGATTTCAAAGGCCTGGTGGCCTGTGGTGGCTTCTCCTACGGTGACGTGTTGGGTGCCGGTGAGGGCTGGGCCAAATCGGCGCTGTTCAACGCCCGTGCCCGCGACGCCTTCCAGGCCTTCTTCGAGCGTACCGACAGCTTCGCCCTGGGCGTGTGCAACGGTTGCCAGATGATGTCCAATCTGCACGAGCTGATTCCGGGCACCGAATACTGGCCGCACTTCGTGCGCAACCGCTCGGAGCAGTTCGAGGCGCGCGTGGCCATGGTCGAGGTGCAGAAGTCCAACTCGATCTTCCTGCAGGGCATGGCCGGTTCGCGCATGCCAATCGCCATCGCCCACGGTGAAGGCCATGCCGAGTTCGCCAGCGAAGAGGCACTGCTCGAAGCCGATGTGTCCGGTTGCGTGGCACTGCGCTACGTCGACAACCATGGCAAGGTCACCGAAGCCTATCCGGCCAACCCGAACGGCTCGCCGCGTGGTATCACCGGCCTCACCAGCCGCGATGGCCGTGTGACCATCATGATGCCGCACCCGGAGCGCGTGTTCCGTGCTGTGCAGAACTCCTGGCGCCCGGATGAGTGGCAGGAAGACGCACCCCTGATGCGCATGTTCCGCAATGCGCGCGTTTGGGTGAACTAAGGGTGTACAAGCTCGCCTTCTTCGTCCCCGCCAGCCACCTCGAAGTGGTCAAGGCCGCCGTGTTCGCCGAGGGTGGCGGACGCATTGGCGACTACGACCACTGCGCCTGGCAAACACTTGGCCAGGGCCAGTTCCGCCCATTGGACGGTAGCCAGCCGTTCCTGGGGCAAACCGGCCAGGTCGAAGTGGTGGAGGAGTGGAAGGTGGAGCTGGTCGTGGACGACGACCTGATCGCTCAGGTCGTCGCCGCGCTCAAGCAGAGTCACCCTTACGAGACGCCAGCCTACGAGGTCTGGCGGCTCGAACAGTTTTGAGCGCTTAACCGAACGGGAAAGCGCTGCTGATAATTTCCGAGACGGTGTTGGGTGCGTTGCGGTACTGCTCTCCCAGCACTCTCACCCTGTCCTTTTCCTCTCTCTCGAGTTGCGCCTGCAGTTGCACCAGGTCTTCCAGGCGGCTGCCCGCTTGAATCTTGTTCCGCGATCCATCCGGGTCTTTCGCCTCCCATGCCGCCACGATGTCCTCATGCCAATTGTCGGCATCAGGGTGCAGAATGAAATTCATGGCCACGCTAGCCGGGTCTCGCTCGGTGTTGCCCTGCCAGAATTCATACATCGAGCGGCCCACCTGCTCTACCGCGTAAGTGGCCAGATAGGCTGCCAGTTCATGAAACGGGTGGGTGTCGTGATCCTTGGCCAGTTGTGAATGTGTCGGGTGCAAGCCAGGCTTCTCATTGGGGTTATGCCCGGACAACGTCTGGTATTCGTCGACGCTGTCCGCAACCCAGTTCAGCATGCCCTGCATCGTGGAGTTGATTGCATTTTGCAGCAGCGTCAGCGGCAGTTGGGTGATCCACCGTCCGGCTTCGAATAAGCCGAACAAGGGCGCCGCCGCTGCCTTGTCGCGCAATTCCAGGTAGGTTTTCAGCCAGGAGAGCGGCACATCGGTAGGATGTTCGGCCAGCAGGATCAGCAGGGCCTGCTCTGCGTCACTGCGGTCCCCCGGTTTGGTGCGTTTGAAATCGAGCGCTTTCGTCTCGAAAAAGATCTGGCCCAGCGGCTCGGCGATGCTGGCGATCACGTCCAGACCACCAAACATGCCCGTGACGATCGGCAAGCCATGCTTGCAGTCTGTTTCCGTGGTCCAGGGCAGAACCTCATGGCCCTTTTTGCGCAGGCACAGTTCGACGAAGTTGGAGTGAGAGAAATAGTCTTCGAGCACATGCAGCGCTTCGCCGAAATAGCGTCGGCCCTCGATCGTGTTACCCGCGTTCATGGCGTCGATCAGCTTGTTGTACATGTAGCGGGCGGCATGGTCGACGTAGTTCGAAATGGAGCGCGCCGGATGGACCCGCAGCAGTGGGTCGTCAGCCTTTACCAACGGCTCGAAGTCCGGATCAATGGCCTGAGGGTCGATGCTGTCGCTGGCCGGGTTCAGCGGATTGTCGATATGCTCGGAAGGCCGGTATACCCCAAGCTTTTCCTCATCCACGGTGTAGGCGCGGCGGCCGGCTGGGGTGTCCTGCAGGTCGTGAAATTCCTTGAGTGCCAACAAGTCGACCAGCTTGGTCAGCGCGGCTCGCGACAATGTTGACGGAAAGTTCTTCGGTTCGTCCGGTTTACGCACGATTTTGGGGTCCAGCAACTGTGAGTGATCGCGCAACCAGTTGCCGAAGTAGATGCTCCGACGTTCTTCGTCAGTGAACCCCACGGATGCCAAGCCCCTTTCCAAGGCCTCGTGACCGAAAGAGCCAGCCTTGTCGTGGCCGTTACCTGCGACGAACGCTGCGGTTTGAGGGAGCGGCTCCTGGGTAGGCATCGTCAGGCGCAAGTCTTCACCCGCGTAGTTGGCGTACACGGTGTGGTCGGTTGCGCTGGCACCGTAGAAGAACATCATGGCGGCGTAATCGGTGCCGACGTCGTGCGCTGTCTCGGCCTGGGACTCAGGTGAGCGTTCCTGTGCACGTTCGTCGATGTCTCGGCGTATCACGCTGCGCAGGTATTCGCCGAACGCCCTGGTCATGGCGTTGAACAGATTGACACTCATGAAGGCTTCGTCGCGTGCCTGCGCGATCGCGGAAATCGCTACGACAATCGTACGGCTGGCGCCGTCATAGCGGGCAAGGGTGCTTTCCTGGGCATCGATCCGATAGCTCGGGTTGGCGATGTTGCCCTCATGCAAGGCTGCCCGCAGTTTCAAATAGGTAGCGACTGGCAGGTCGGTACCAAACACTGACATCAGCAGCGTGACGAAGAGCGCTTTGTCGGTGTGCCGGGCCAAGGCATCGAGTCGGCCCAGCTCATAGGTGCTTTCCAGGGTTGGGCTGTTGACGTTGGTTTCAATGGGCATGGGCGTCTTTCCGTACAGAATGGAACGCCCAGTCTGGTGGCCTGGATTACCCGGATGAACCGAGCAGCCTTACCTGAGGGAGAGGTTTTCCTCACCGGTCGCATCGGCCTGCATTCCAGGGGGCGGGTGCGCGCCGACCAGCGTGCTCGCCACCAGCCCCAGCTCGAACAGCACCCACATCGGTACCGCCAACATCGTCTGCGAAAACACGTCAGGCGGCGTCAGAATCATCCCCACCACAAAACAGCCGACGATCACGTAGGGTCGGCTGCGCCGTAACCTGGCCACATCGGCCAGCCCCGTCCAGATCACGATGAACGTCGCCACCGGAATCTCGAACGCCAAACCGAACGCCAGGAACAACGCCATGATGAAGTCCAGGTACTGACTGATGTCGGTCATCATCGCCACGCCTTCAGGTGTCACGCTGGCAAAAAAGCCGAACATCATCGGAAACACCAAGAAGAACGCGAACGCCATGCCGGCATAGAACAGCACGATGCTCGACACCAGCAGCGGCAGGGCAATTCGCCGTTCGCGGCGGTACAGGCCAGGGGCCAAAAAGCCCCAGGCCTGGTGCAGCAGCAGCGGCATGGCGACGAACAGCGCGCACAGGGCCGTCAGCTTGAACGGCGTCAGGAACGGTGAGGTCACGCTGGTGGCGATCATGCTCGCGCCTTCGGGTAGAAAGCGCCGCAGCGGCTCGGAGATCAGCGTGTAGAGAGTTTGGGCGAAGGGAAACAGGCCGGCGAATACCACGGCGATCACCAGCAGGCAGCGCACCAGGCGCTTGCGCAGTTCGCGCAGATGTTCGGTCAGCGGCATCCCCGTTGCCGGGTCCATGGCAACGCTCATGAAGCATTCTCCTTCGGTAGGCTGGCGGTATCTGCATCGTTGGCCGGCGCCGTGTTGAGGCTGATGCCTCGGCGTATATCCTGCTCAAGACGTTGCAACGGTGCGCTGTCCAGGTTCGGCAAGTCGATCTCGCGCTCCATCTGCGTGCGCAGTGCGTTCATGGCCCGGCGTGCCTGGCCGAGGCCACGCCCCAGGGTACGTGCCGCCACCGGCAAACGTTCCGGGCCCAGTACCAGCAAGGCGATGACACCTACCAGCAGCAGTTCGCTGAAACCAACCTCGAACATCAGGCCTGTCGATCCGACTGTGCTTGCTGAGTCGTCAGCGGCGCGGGCTGTGGCGGCTGCGGGTTGGCGTTGGCATCCCCATCGCCGCCCATGGATTTGCGAAAGCCCTGGATCGCCTCGCCGACGTCGCTGCCCAGGCCTTTGAGGCGTTTGGTGCCGAACAACAGAAACACGATCAGCAGAACGATGACCAGTTGCCAGATTCCAATGCCACCCATGTGCGACCACTCCTGTAAGGTCATGAAAAGGAAAGGTAATCCTGCCCGGTGCAGATGACATGAACATGACCGCCCCTTGATTGCCATCTGACTGCAACACCCTGGGTGTTGACTGGCGCTTTCAGTGACCAGCAAGGCGGTGAGGGATGGGTGGCAGGCGACAGCGGGGGGCAGCGCTGCTGATGGTGATGGTGGTGCTGGCGATGCTCGCTGCAGGCATGGCCTGGATGGTGGAGGATGGCCGACGCCAGGTCGACGAGGTTCGCCTGTTGCATCAGCGTGTGCAGGTGCGAGCCATGGAGCAGGCGGGGTTGGCCTATGCCGAACAGGCATTGCGCGACCCAGCCTGGCGTCAAAGCCCGCTGTTCTGGCAGGCATTGCGCGGACAACCACTGACGTATGATTTCGGCGCCGGCAAGGCGCAACTGCGCGTCAGCGACCAGCACACCTGTTTCAACGTCAACGCGCTGCTTGGGGCAGACGGCGAACGGGCCGAGCGCCAGTTGCGCTTCCTGCTGGGGGACGACATGGCGGCCGAACGCCTGGTCGATGCCTTGGCCGACTGGCTCGACAGCGACAGTGACGCCCGCCTGCAGGGCGCCGAGAGTGCCCAGTACCTGCGCCAGCAACCGCCACGCCTGGCAGCGAACCAACCCATGCTCGACACCAGCGAGTTGAACCTGTTGCTGGAGCCCGATGCTTCACGTCAGGGCCAATTGCCGATGCTCTGCGCCTTGCCACAGACCACGGGCTGGCGCCTCAACGCCAATGCCTTGGGGTTGGAGCATCTGCCGTTGCTCGATGCGCTGTACGAGGGACATTACCCGCGCTCGCTGCTAAGTCGCATCGTCAGTGGCCGACCAACGTCCGGCTATGCGGATGCCGCAGCGTTGCGCCAGGCGCTTGGCGCGGTGGATGACCAGACCTTCGAGACACTCAGTGAAGGCTTGCTGCTCAACAGCGGGCATTTCCTGTTGCAGTTGTCGTTCGAGGAGCAGGGGCGGGTGATGCGCAGCGAGTTTCAGCTGGAGGCGCTGGGAGTGGTGCAGTGGCATGCGCGGGTACCGGCGCAGCAGGTGCGAGTGCGGAGTCGCGCGCCGATGGCCTGGTGAGCCATGGGGCCGGCCTCAGTGCCGACCCCGCCGCCGAGTACGTCAGGCGGTGCCGATTTCCCCGCCATCATCGCGCTGGATCACCACCGTCGAGGCGCGTGGCCGCACCGTGCTGCCTGCTGGCGTGGCATCGGTAGCCCTGTCGGTGTACGGCCAGTTCTCGGGGTGCTGAATGTTCACGAACATTGTCTTGTTGTCCGGAGTGAAGGTGATCCCCGTCACTTCGCAACCATTCGGACCGACGAAGAAGCGGCGCAGGTCCACCTGGTTCTGGGCATTGACTGGGACCTGCTTGCCGCTGGCATCGACCAGGTTGGTGGGGATCACCGCCAGCAATTGGTCGTTGGTGTAGTCGGTCACGGTCGACTCACCATTGTCGGTCTCGAACCACAGCACGCCACGGCTATCGAAACTCATGCCGTCGGGGCTTGCGAACTGGTTGAGTTCGGTCAGGCCCGAGCGGTTGATGTCAGCGGTACCTGCGGCGTTGGCGCCGAACACGAAGATGTCCCAGGTGAAGCTCAAATGATCGTCGCTGTCGTGCCAGCGGATGATATGGCCATGGCGGTTCGGGCCGCGCGGGTTGGCCGCGTCGACCTTGTCGGCGGTGCGCGCGCTGTTGTTGGTCAGGGTCAGGTAGACATCGCCATTGAGCGGGTTGACCGTGGTCCACTCCGGGCGGTCCATCGGCGTGGCGCCCACGGCATCGCCCGCGCCACGGGTGTTGAGGAGGATGCCCGGCAGGTCGCCATACAGCGCCCCCAGGGTGCTGCCGCCCGTGGTGGCGGTGGTGACGTCGAGCAGCAGCCAGACGCCGGTGCCGTCGGCATTGAAGCGCGCCACGTAGAGCTTGCCCTGGTCCATGTACTTGGCACCGGTGGCCAGGCGATTGGCCGGGGTGGCGTCGGCGGCATCCCACACGGCATCGGACACGAACTTGTACACGTATTCGTTGTTGGAGTCGTCACCCATGTACCAGACCAGCGGCTTGCCGGCCACCGGCAGGCCAGGGCAGCACCCTTCATGGCGCAAGCGTCCCAGGGCCGTGCGCTTGGTGGCCTGGGTGGAGCTGTCGTACGGGTCGATCTCGACGATATAGCCGTAGGTGCTGGCTTCGTTGCGGTAGTCGTCGGTGGCGCTGGCGCCTTTGACGGTGACGTCGAAGCGGGCGAACTCATCGTCCACCTCGCTGGCGTCGCCCGCTGCGGTTTCCCATTTGTACTGTCCGTTGGACGTACCCACGCCGATGCGCGCCTGGTCGGCCGGGCGAATGCCCTTGTTGACGAAGATGCCGGGCCAGTTCTCTTCACAGGTGAGGTAGGTGCCCCATGGGGTGTAGCCGTTGCCGCAATTGTTGTTGGTGCCTCGGCACTGGGTGCCGTCCGGCGAGAATTTGGTCTTCACATGGTCGGTGCCGCGCAGGGGGCCAGCGATGTCCATTTGCGAGGCGGTGGTGAAGCGGCGGTTGAGCGGGTCGTTGTCGACCACCTGCCAGCGGCCACTGACTTTCTGCAGGCGCACCACGCCAGCGCCGTGGGCGTTGATCTCCTTGCGCACCTCTTCCACTGGGCGGTTGCCGCTGCCATCGGTGGTCGGGCCGGCGGGGTGCAGGGCGGCGGTGTCGATGTATTCGAAGTTGATCGCCAGCAGGCCATCTTCGGAGCTGCCGTTGATGGGGAAGAAGTGCATGCCGTCATGGTGCATGCCCATGGCGTTGGCCTGGTCGGTCGAGGTGTTGCTGCCGTCGGACTTCCACGGATTGCCATTGCTGTTGAGCGGCGTGCCCCAGGGGGCTAGCACGTAGGCGCTGTAACCGGCGGCGACGACGCAGGCGTCGGTGCGCGAACCTGGAATGGACTGGAAGCCCAGTGCCAGTGCGGGCGGCTGCGGGTCGGTAACCGGAGGCTTGGAGGCTGCATCGTCGTCCGAGCCGCCACCACTGTCGAAGCAGCCCGTCAGGCCGGCCCCGGCGATCATGGCAATGGCCGCGCCGAGGCTGCCGCGCATCACGCTGCGACGGCTCAGGTAAGCATCCATGACGCTGGCCATCGGCAGGTTACCGCTCAGGTTGCGATCCAGGTTATCGCCGCTTTCTCGACTCATCAGGGTGTCCTTAAATTGGCTGAGTTGGAGGAAAGCGCGACTTTAGAGCGCAAGTGTGATGATTGATTGGCAGAAATGTTAAGGGGTTTTTAAAACTACCCGTTCTTACCGAGCGTTCACAAAGATCAATTTGGAATTGCTGTCGGATTTCTGCCATTAAACTGTCACGCGAACGCCGCAACATCCAGGGCCCAACAGGAACGTGGATAGGGACGGCAGGCAGCATGCACAGGCGTGAAGTAATCAGCTGGATGGGGATCGGTGCACTGGCACCGCTACTCGGCGCCTGTTCCGCACTGCCCGGCTCGCGTCGCGAGGACGCCAGCCTCGATTTGTTGTACATAGCCGATACCCTCGATGCACGCCAGCCGGGCCCGGCCGTGGTGCCGGCCACGCGGTTAGGGCCAGTCAGCCATCTGGGCCGCGCACCCTGGATGACTGGCGCCAGTGCCAGCGTCGCTCACCCGCAACTTGCACCACTGCTCGATGCCAGCCAGGCGTCAGCCGCTCAGTTGGGAGGCTACGCGGTGCTGGGCGCCTTGCTTGAGCAGTTGCGCGCGCAAGCCGGTTCGGGGAATAGCCTGACCCTGGAAAACGGCCAGGGCTGGAATGGCAGTGGCCTGGCCTACCTGACCCAGGGCGAGAGCGGCCTGCAAGGCAGTCAACTGCTGGGCAGTGAGGTGCGGGTCAGCAGCGATGAGCGCGTGCTCTGGCCGCAGCGTTGCGCCGGCCTGTATCGTCAGTCTTCCTCCGTTACCCTCGGCGCCGGGCTTGCTGGCGAGCAACGCCAGGCCTTGGGGCTGGAGGCGCTGCACCTGTTCGAACGCGGCGGTGTACGCATCGCCGTGGTAGGCGTCACCGACCCCTACGCCCAGGACCAGAAAGCCTCATTGAAGCAGTGGTACCACTCGCTGAGCCCGGCCTTCGAACAGGCCCGACGCGAGGCCGACCTGGTGGTGGCCCTGGCCGATGTCGGTACCGGGCCGGGTTTGTGGCTGGCCGAGCGTGTCAAGGAAGTTGACGTCGTGTTGTGCGCCCGAGGTCAGGACCTGTGGCCCGCACCCGTGCCGGTGACCCAGGCCAGCGGTCGCCAGGTGCCGGTGCTCTTCGCCGGTTGTCGTGGCAGTGGGGCATTTCGGCTGCGTTGCCAGCAGGTAGCTGGACAATGGCAGTTCGATGCGCATTTTTTCCCTGCGTTCGCGTACCAGCTTTCACCCGCGGCGCAACGGCGCGCAGGCCAGTTGCAAAGCCAGTTGCGCCAGCAGCGCGCAGGTCATGCGGCCTGGCTTGACCAACCGTTGGCCCGCGCGCCGCAAGCGCTATGGCGCCGCGATACCCGCGCTGGCAGTTGGGACCAACTGCTGCACCAGGCCTTGGCGGATGACGGCAGCATGCCAGTGCTGTTGCCCGGTCTGCGCTACGACTACCCCGTGGCAATGGGCGATGCCATCACCCGTGAGCATCTGATCAGCCTCACCGGCAGCTATCCGGCCCCGGTGGTCGAAGCGCCAGCGCGCCAGGTCGAACACGTGCTGGAAAACGCCGCCGAGCAACTGTTCGGCGACCCATTGCTGCTGGACAACAGCCAGGACCTGCCGCGCTGGCAGGGCCAGCCATGGCGCGTCAGCTACAGCCCGCAGGGCAAGCGCATCACCGGCCTGGATCCGGTCCAGGGGGTGTGTCGCACCTTCGGCTTGCAGTTCGACGCCCAGGCCGGCGAACCACTGTGGCAGCGGGTCGAGGCCTGGCTGGCGGACCAGCCGACAGGCTGGCAGCTGGCGCCGCTTCAGTTGCCTGAAGTGCGTTATGTGCAGGGACACCCCGGCTGGCACCCACGGCAGGTGGCCTCGTGAGCCTGGGCGCCAGGCTAGTGACCGGCAGTTGCCTGACGCTGGCCGCCTGGCTCGCCGCCCAATGCCTGCTGCAACTGGGGCGCTCGCCGCAACCGGCCAGCCCGCCTGTCGCCAGCGACACACCGCTGCCTGGGCTGATGGTCGGTCACTGGTCGGCGTCAGGCAACGACGGTGCCATCGCCATCACGCGTCTGCCGCTGCAGTACCTCGGTGGCCTCAAGGCCCAGCCACTGTCCGCCAGTGTGGTGGTGCTGCGCTTCGGCCAG
The DNA here is from genome assembly GCF_040762985.1 of Pseudomonas sp. Rh2. Lineage (NCBI taxonomy): Bacteria > Pseudomonadati > Pseudomonadota > Gammaproteobacteria > Pseudomonadales > Pseudomonadaceae > Pseudomonas > Pseudomonas sp. Rh2. Next base: position 4,714,084 of record NZ_CP142890.1, on the reverse strand, counting down.
CAGGTGCGCACGCTCGGGCGAGGCCAGCGCCTGGCGCCGGGGATCGTGTTGCAGGACATCGACGCCGATGGCCTGATTTTCGACAACCAGGGGCGGCGTGAACGCCTGCCCTGGCCGCCACGCTCCGCCGTGGCCGGCTTCAAGCGGCAAGGATGAAAGATGCTCGTTAGATACTGCGTTGCCGCGACCATGAGCCTGGCGCTGACGCTTGCGTGGGCCGAGGAACCCGAGGTGTTCGAGGAGGATGGCACACCGCGGTATGAGGTGAATTTCGTCGATACCGAATTGGGCGAGTTCATCGACAGCGTGTCGCGTATCACCGGCACTACCTTCATCGTCGATCCACGGGTCAAGGGCAAGGTCACGGTCCGCACCGTCGACCGTCACGATGCCGATGCCATCTACGATATCTTCCTGGCGCAGTTGCGCGCACAGGGGTACGCCGCCGTCGACCTGCCCAATGGCAGTGTGAAGATCGTACCCGACCAGGCTGCGCGCCTGGAGCCGGTGCCGGTGGAGTCCGCCGGCCAACCAGGTGAAGGCAGCGATGGCGTGGCCACGCGGGTATTCAATGTACGCAACGCCGCCAGCGAGCAGATGCTCGGCATCCTCAAGCCGCTGATCGACCCTCGGGTCGGGGTCATTACGCCTTATCCGGCGGCTAACCTGCTGGTGGTCACGGACTGGCGCAGCAATCTAGAACGCATCGACAGCCTGCTACGTCAGCTCGACCAGGTCAGCGACGAACCGTTGCAGGTCATGCCCCTGCAGCATGCCAGCGCTACCGACACCGCGCCGTTGCTGACTCGTCTGTTGGCCCGGGAGCAGGGTGGCGACAGTACCCAAGTGGTCGCCGACCCTCGCAGCAATGCGCTTCTGGTACGCGGCAGCACAGACCGTGTGCGTGCCCTGCTCAAGCAGCTCGACCGCCCCAGTGACAACCAGCACAGCAGCAATACCCAGGTGATCTACCTGCGCCATGCCAACGCCGGCGAGGTGGTGAAGGTGTTGCGCGGGCTGAGTCAGGACGGCGCGGTGCCCGGCGAAGGCGAAGAGGAGGGCAAGGACAAGCGCTTGGCACCGGCCAACGACCTGGGCATCCGCCTGGAGTACGAAGAAGGTACCAACGCGGTGGTGATGGTGGGGCCCGACAGCGCGTTGGCGGCCTATCGCACGATCGTCGAGCAGTTGGACATCCGTCGCGCCCAGGTGGTCGTCGAGGCGATCATCGCCGAGGTTTCCGACAGCCGCGCCCAGGAACTGGGTGTGCAATGGCTGTTCGCGGATGAAAAGTTCGGCGCCGGTATCGTCAACTTCGGCAGCAACGGGGTGAACATTGCCAACATTGCCGGCGCGGCGGCCAGTGGCGACAACGAGGCACTTGGCGATCTGCTGTCGGCCACCACGGGGGCCACGGCGGGCATCGGCCATATCGGCGGTGGCTTCAATTTCGCCATGCTGATCAACGCCCTCAAAGGCAAGAGCGGCTTCAACCTGCTGTCTACACCGACCCTGCTGACCCTGGACAACGCCGAAGCGTCGATCCTGGTCGGTCAGGAAGTGCCGTTCGTCACCGGCTCCGTCACCCAGAACAACGCCAACCCCTACCAGACCATCGAGCGCAAGGAAGTCGGGGTGAAGCTGCGGATCAAACCGCAGATCAACATCGACAACAGCGTGCGCCTGGATATCGTCCAGGAGGTTTCGTCCATCGCCGACTCCACCACCGCCAGCGATGTGATCACCAACAAGCGTGAGATCAAGACCAAGGTGATGGTCGAGGACAACGGCCTGGTGATCCTGGGCGGCCTGATCAGCGATGAGCTGAGCACCAGTGACCAACGCGTGCCATTTCTGGGGGACATCCCGGGCCTTGGCCGGTTGTTCCGCTCCGATGCCAGCAAGAACACCAAGCAGAACCTGATGGTGTTCATCCGCCCGCGCATCCTGCGCGACGGCCCCAGCCTGGCTGGCTTGAGCGAAGACAAATACCGCACCTTGCAGCAGACCACGCCGCTGAACCTGCCCGGCCTTGCCGGCGCTCAGAGCGCTACGCCGTTGATGCAGGCGTTCCCCGCCAGCCGGGCACGCCTCGAAGGCGGTGACTGGTGATGCTGCCCTACCGCCTGGCGCGTCACGCGGGGCTCGCCATCGCGCCTGCCGAAAGTGGCTGGCAACTCTGGCTGCGCCACGGGGCCGACAGCTGCCAGTTGCAGGAACTGCTGCGCGTCCACGGCCAGCCCAGTGCACTCCAATACCTGGCGCCAGATGCTTTCGATGCGCGCCTTGGCCAGCTGTACCAGGCGGGCGAAGGGGCCAACGAAGCATTGATAGAAGGCATAGGCGAGCAGGTCGACCTGGACAGCCTGATCAGCGACATGCCGCGCATCGAGGACTTGCTCGAAAGTGACGACGAAGCCCCGGTCATTCGCCTGATCAACGGGCTGTTCGGCCAGGCCTTGCGCCTGCGCGCTTCGGACATCCACATCGAAACCTTCGAGCAGAGCCTGGTGGTGCGCCTGCGGGTCGATGGCCACTTGCGCGAGGTGCTGCGCCCACCTCGGGCGCTGTCAGCGATGCTGGTATCGCGGATCAAGGTCATGGCGCGCCTGGACATCGCCGAGAAGCGCCAGCCGCAGGACGGGCGCATCACCTTGCGCGCTGCCGGGCGTGAAGTGGATGTGCGTGTCTCGACCCTGCCTGGCATCCATGGCGAGCGGGTGGTGATGCGTGTACTCGACAAGCAGGCCAGCCTGCTGGCGCTGGACAACCTGGGTATGCCGGCCGCCGTGCTGCAAGGCCTGCGCGCCTGTCTGGCGCGGCCCAATGGCATCGTGCTGTCCACCGGGCCGACCGGTTCAGGCAAGACCACCACCCTGTATGCCAGCCTCAATGGCCTCAACGATGGCAGCCGCAATATCCTTACCGTCGAGGACCCGGTGGAGTACGCCATTACCGGCATCGGCCAGACCGCTATCAACCCACGAGCCGGGCTGACCTTCGCCAATGGCCTTCGGGCCATCCTGCGTCAGGATCCGGACGTGATCATGCTGGGGGAAATCCGCGACCAGGAAACCGCGCAGATCGCCGTTCAGGCCAGCCTCACCGGCCACTTGGTGCTGTCGACCCTGCACACCAACAGTGCGGTAGGTGCCGTGACGCGCTTGCGCGACATGGGCATCGAGCCGTTCCTGATCGCTTCATGCCTGCGTGGCGTGTTGGCCCAGCGCCTGGTGCGCCGGCTATGCCATTGTGCGGTGGCGCATCCTCTGCAAGTGGCCGAACGCGAGATGTGGCCGGAACTGGCGACGCTGGGCAACAGCTACCACCCGGTAGGCTGTGCGGATTGCCAGGGTAGCGGCTATGTCGGACGCATTGGCCTGTACGAGTTCGTCGAACTGGATGCAGGCCTGATCGGCTTGTTGTATGACGGTGCCAGTGAAGTCGCCATGCACGATTACCTCGCCCCACGACGCCAGAGCCTGCTGGCCATGGCCAGCGATTGCCTGGCAAGCGGCCAGACTAGCCTGGCCGAAGTGCTGCGCGTGGTGCAGGGCTGAGCCATGCCGACCTACCGCTACCACGCCGTCGATCTAACCGGCAAAACCCACAAGGCTAGCCTGCAAGCCGACAGTGAGCGCCATGCCCGCCAGCTACTGCGCGAGCAAGGGCTGTTCGCCCGTCGATTGTCCGGTGCCAAGGGCGGGGGGCGCACGTCTCGTCGACAGCGGCTGAGCCGTGCGCAGTTGTGTGAGCTGACCCGTCAACTGGCCACGCTCACAGGCGCTGGTATCCCGTTGGTCGATGCCCTGGCCACGCTTGAGCGCCAACTGCGCGAACCGCAGTTGCACAGCGTGCTGGTGGCCTTGCGAGGCTCGCTGGCCGAGGGCCTGGGGTTGGCTCGCAGCCTTGCCCGTCAAGGGGCGCCATTCTCTGGGCTTTATTGTGCGCTGGTCGAGGCCGGCGAGCGTTCCGGGCGCCTGGCCCAGGTGCTCACACGTCTGGCAGATCATCTGGAGCAAGTCCAAAGGCAACAGCACAAGGCGCGCACCGCGCTGATCTACCCCGTCGTGCTGATGGGCGTGTCGCTGGCGGTGGTGGTCGGGCTCATGACGTTCGTGGTGCCCAAACTCACCGAGCAGTTCGCCCATGCCGGGCAAGGCCTGCCCCTGATCACCTCGCTGTTGATCGGGCTGAGCCAGGGCTTGGTGCAGGCCGGTCCCTGGTTGCTGGCATTGGCACTGCTGCTCACGGGCCTCTCTGGCTGGCTGCTGCGCAAGCCGTACTGGTGCCTGCGCCGCGATGAGCTGCTGCTGCGCCTGCCGCGCATCGGCACCCTGCTGCAGGTGCTGGAAAGCGCGCGGCTGGCGCGCAGCCTGGCGATTCTCAGCGGCAGTGGCGTGGCATTGCTCGAAGCCTTGCAGGTGGCCACCGAAACCGTCGGCAACCGGCGTATCCGCCTGGCCATGGAGCAGGTGCGCCTGCAAGTGCAGGGCGGCACCAGCCTGCATCGCGCCCTGGACGCCAGTCAGCAATTCCCGCCGCTGCTGGTGAACATGGTGGGCAGCGGCGAAGCCAGCGGCACCCTGTCCGACATGCTCGAACGCGTGGCCGACGACCAGGAGCGGGGCTTCGCCCGCCAGGTGGATACGGCCATGGCGCTTTTCGAACCCCTGATGATCCTGGTGATGGGCGCGGTGGTGCTGTTCATCGTGCTGGCGGTCCTGCTGCCGATCATGCAACTGAACCAGGGCCTGCAACTGTGAACACAAGGAGTACCGACATGCAGCAACGACGCACCCGCCAGAGCGGTTTCACCCTGATGGAAATCATGGTGGTGATCTTCATCATCGGCCTGTTGATCGCCGTGGTCGCGCCCAGCGTACTGGGCAACCAGGACAAGGCCATGCGCCAGAAGGTCATGGCCGACCTGGCCACCCTGGAACAGGCCCTGGACATGTATCGCCTGGACAACCTGCGCTTTCCCAGCAACGAGCAGGGCTTGGCCGCTCTGGTGAAAAAGCCTGCGCAGGAGCCGCTGCCACGGGCCTGGCGCAGCGATGGTTACGTGCGTCGCTTACCGCAGGACCCTTGGGGCACGCCTTACCAGTACCGCATGCCGGGCGAGCATGGTCGGGTCGATGTGTATTCGCTGGGGGCCGACGGCATGGCCGGCGGTGAAGGGCAGGATGCCGACCTGGGCAACTGGGAGCTGTAGCCCATGACGGACCAGCGCGGTTTCAGCTTGCTTGAGCTGCTGGTGGTACTGGCCATCGCCGGGTTGATGACCGGGCTTGCCGTCGCCTCACTCGAGAGCGGTGGGGCGAATGTCGACCAGGCGTTGCAGCGCCTGGCCGTCGAGACCCGCGCACAGGCTGCGTTGGCACGCCACACCGGACAACTGCGCGGGTTGCGCTGGACCGGCCAGCATCCACAGTTCGTCCGCAGGGAGGGGGCACGTTGGGTCGTCGAACCGGTCACCTTCGACCCTTGGCCCAAGGGCTTGCGCCCTGACTGGCCGGCCAGCGCGCAACCTCGCGTGCTGTTCACGGCCCAAGGCTGGGCGCAGCCGGGCAGTGTGCGCTGGCATTGGGCCGAGGGCAGCCAGCGCTGGGACTGGAGCCGCGATGGCCGTTTGCGGGTAGCGGCGGCGCCATGAAGCACAGGCAACAGGGCTTCACCTTGCTGGAAGTCACCGTCGCCCTGGCGATTGCCGCCGTGCTGGCGGTCATCACCAGCCAGGTCTTGCGCCAGCGCCTGGCCGTTCAGGATAGCGTGCAACACCACCGCCTCGGGCTGCTCTGCGCGCGGGAGCTGCAAGCGCGCTTCACCGTCGAGCAGTTTTGGCCGACCGTTAACCAGGTTGGCGGCGTGCTGAGCCAGGGCGGGCAAGCCTGTCATTGGCAATTGCAGTTGCGTGGCACCGGTGTGCGCGACTTGCGCCGGGGTGAGTTGCAGCTTTACGCCGACCGCGACCAGCGCCTTGCGCTGGGCCAGTTCAGCGTATTTCTGGAGCGCCCCTGATGCCCGCGATCAGCTGTTCTGTAGGCGCTGGCTTGGCGGAGATCAGGCTATGAAAGCGACCATGGGAGTGACCCAATGAAGCGGCGCCAGGCGGGCCTGACCCTGATCGAACTGTTGGTCGCACTGGCCCTGACCGCGCTACTGGGCGTCATGCTTTCGGCGCTGGTCAATGGCTGGCTGAAGGTGCGCGAACGGCTGCAGTCGACGACCCAGGAAACCAGTGTGCTGGACTTTTGCCTGGCCCTGGAGCGGCGTTTCGACAGCCCGGTGCTGCGCCGTGTCCATGAACAACGCCTGCCACTGGCCAGCCGGTGGCTCGATTGGCAGCCCGACCGCCAGCAACTGCTGTGGGTGGCTGCTGCCGCCATACCAGAAGCCGAAGGGGGTTCACGGCTTCAGCGCCAGCGTCTGCGTTTCGATGTCCGCCAACAGCGCGTGTTACTGGAAAGCTCTGCCGACCTGTACGCCGCTGGCGCGCCCCATTGGGTATTGCGTGAGCAACTGGAGCGGGTCAGCGCGATGAACATTCTTTACCACCAGGGTGGCCGCTGGCTGGCCTGGCCTTCCGATCAACCGGCGCACCCAGGTCGCGGCGTGCGCTTGGAACTGCAGCGTGATGGAGCACCCTATGTCTGCACCTTCGTTCTCCCTTGGGGGCGGTCATGATGCTTGAGTGGCGTCGACGGACAGCGAATCGGCCCCGCTTGTTGCTGCGGCCGGGCATCGTCTGGGACTGGATGCTGATCGACACGAGGGGCGCGACAACAGAAGGGGTAGGTAAGCCGCCGGTGCAGGAGGATGTTCAGGTTGTGCTGATCATCCCCGCGCAGCATTGCAGCCAGTTCCAAGTGGCGGCACCGCCGCGGCTCAAGCGCGAGGAGTGGCCGATGCTTCTGGAAGATCGCTTGCTTGAGCACCCGGAGGATGTCGTGTGCGCGCGCCTCTGCGCCCCACCCGGGCAACTGCAGTTGTTGGTGGTGGCGCGCCAGGCCCTGGCGGGCTGGCGCGAGCAGTGTGCCGAGTGGGGGCTGCAGGCCGAGCACTGTTGGGCCGAGTTCCAGTTGATGCCGATGCCTGAACCAGGTGCTGCCTGGCAGTGGCGAAGATCGTCGGGCCTGACGCTGTTCAAGGGCATGACGGCCGAGGCGAACGAGCTGTGGCTGGCCTGGCCCGATGGACTGGGCGAGCTGCCAGAACACCCTTGGTCAAGCCTGCGCAGACAATTCATGGAAGGCCCATGGCCGACGCCCTTGGCGTCGCTGGCGCAATTGCCTCGTGTGTTCGAGCAGCGCGGTGGGGCATGCAAGTTGCCTGGCGTGTCGCGGCAACAGCGCGGTCTGCTGGTCGCCTGCCTGCTGTTGGCGTGTACGTGGGGCGGGGTGTGCCTGACCCAGCAGTGGCACCAAGCCCAGGTCTGGCGTGCCGAGGTGGCGGCGGTTGCCGGCGAGCATGCCAGCCCTCGCCAGGCTGCCCAGGCGCTCAAGCGCCTGCGGGAAGGCCAGGTACAGCAGCAGCTGCGCTTACGCCAGCTCGACGAGCTGCAAGCACGTCTGCAGGGTTGGCTGCGTGAGCACCCCCAGTGGCGGCTGCAAGCGGTGCGCTTCGACGGCCAGCGTTGGCACCTGCGCCTGGAGGGTGACGGCGTTGCGCCGCCCTGGCGTGAAATGGCCGAGACGGCCGGTGCGCGTGTCGAGGTTCAAGGCGGGACGCCGGCGCTGCAGTGGCAAGTGACCTTCGACCTGGGGGATGCGGTATGAACCTGTGCGGGTTGCAGCGCAAGCGGGGCGTGCTCGCAGGGTGCCTGATCGGGCTGCTGGTGGCGGTGCTGGTTACCCGTGAAGGGCTGAGCCTTTGGCGTGAGCTGGGGCAATGGCGCGAACTGGCGCAAACGGCTGGCCGTTTGCCTGGAGGGCCGGCGTTGAGCCTTGAGCGTTTGCATCAGTCGGCCCTGGTGGCGCGCATCGACATCAGCCAGGTCGAGCCGCAAGGCGAGCGCTGGCAGGTGCGCGGCCAGGTCGCAGATGCGCAGCATCTTCAGGGCTGGTTGCAGACACTCCAGGCAGAGGGCGTGCAGCCGCTGCAGTGGGGGCTGGAGCAGGACGCCGGGCGCTTGCGGTTCGACCTGTTGGTGCAGCCATGAGCCGACGCGGATTGTTGTGGATGGCACTGGTGTTCGGGCTGACCGTGCTGGTGGAATTACCCGCCAGTTGGGTGGCGCGCGCCTCGGGGGCCGCGCTTGGCGGCGTCAGCGGAACGCTGTGGCACGGACAGGCGCAACATTGGGGGGCGGTCGGTCCGTTGCGATGGACCTTGCAACCATGGCGTCTGGTAGCAATCGGCGAGCTGGGTTACCAAGGCCAGGCCTGGCAGTTACGTGCCGAAGGTTGGCCATGGCGCTGGCGCTTGCAGGTGCAGGCGACAGGTGCGCAAGCGACTGCGCAGGCGGACTATCGCCTGGCGGGGCAATGGCAAGGCACGCTGACGGCGCAAGGCTCGGGGCTGAACTGCCAGGGTTCGGCTGGGCGCCTGCAGGCAGTGGATGTGGCGGTGAGCGCACCCTGGTCATTGGCGTTGGGGCAAGGCTCGATCGAGCTGGATTGCCGGGCGGGCTGGCATCTGCTGGGACACCTGGCGCTGCAGGGGCAGCACCAGGTGAACCTGGATGCCGACCTGATGCAGCGAACGGCGCAGGTCCGATTCCAGATGCAGCCCGATGCCGCCTTGACGCCCGTGCTGCGTGGCGCGCAATGGATGGAGGCACAGGCGACTTCAGGTCAGCGTCGCTTGAGGTGGTAGGCGGGCAGGGCGACGACGCCCCACCCGCCCGGTCCAGTCAGTCACGCTTGCCCTGTACGCTCGATGCCCACGCCTGGTTGCGGTTGTAGCCGCTGGTGCGCAGCAAGCCCAGGTCGAGCGCATTCTCGCCATCGGCCGCCCCCTTGCCTTTGGTCAGCTGGGCCACGGCGGTACCCAGGTCGACTGGCGAGTTGGAGGCGTCGATCGACACGTCACGGCGATAATCGCTGCCGCTCAGGGTTTCACGGGTTACGGCTTGGGCACGCAGTGCGACATCGCCTTTGGCCGACTGCAACCGCGCGCCCATCAACTGCGCTTCGCCTGCGACGTTCAGGTCGATACCTTCGCTGCCTTTGAGCGCTGTCGGGTGAGCGACGCTGTCACGCTGCGCGTGGGTGAGGTCGAGACTGAAGGTTGGCGAGAAGCCGGGTTCCGCCTTGCTCAAGGCCGGGCCGGCTTTCTTCGCGACGTTCCCTCCCAATGGCCCGGCCAGCGAACTGGCGGCATTGACGTAGCCCTGCGGGTTCTTTTCCTGGCTCAATCGCGCATCGGCATTGATTGTCAGGGTATCGACGCGGTCCTTGAGACTGGCCAGCTTCAGGTCACCGCCGACATCGCCGGTGATGCGCTCGGCTTCCAGGCTGGTGCCTTCCAGCTGTGTGTCGCCGAGGCTTGCCAGGCTGATGTGCCCGGCGCGCAGGGTATTGGCGTTCCAGGTCTGGTTGTCGCGCTTGTCCAGGTCGACCTTGACGCGGCCATGCAGGCCGCGGGTATCGGTCGCGCCCGTGGCCATGCTGAAACCGGCACCTGCAGTGATGTCCAGGTTGTTGCGGCGCTCGATATCCTTCGACGCTTCGATCCGCAGGCCGCCGTTGCTTGCGTTCAGCGCAATCTGTTCGGCGGAAACCTGCAGCCCTTGCAAGTGCGCAGCGAGGTTGTCGCGGGCGCGGCTGGTCACGCTCAGTTTTCCGCCGCTGGCGATCTGCGCATCGACCGCCTGGCTGGCGTTCTCGTCCACCCTGCCGTTGCTGAAGTGGCCACCGAGGGCGCCGCTCTGGGTAGCGCCCGTCTTGGCCGCCAGTTCCATGCCGCCGCCCAGGTTGGCGCCACTGGCCTGTTGGGTATCGCTGGCGGCCTTGACCTGCAAACGGCCGCCGCTGTCCAGATAGGTATCGCCTACCTTGGCGGTGCGGTCGCCGATGCGGGTGCCTTCGAGCAACAGGTCGCCCGCGCTGCTCAGGCGTACTTCGCCTTTGGCATCGACCTGTGCGACCTGTGCCTTGGTTTGCTCGCTGTTTTTCTGGACGTGGTCGAGGTAGCCGCGGGTCTCGCCTCCGGTGCTGTCCGGGCGGTTGCCGCCCTTGGCCCAGGCGTTGCCATCAAGCTGGCGCGACGACTGTTTGCTGTGGTTGGTCGCCTGGGTCAGGGCCAGGTCGCCGCCACTGCGAACGAGGACATGGCCGTCACCGCCATCGAAGCGTGTGCCTTCGTAGCGGCCGTCGCTACCCAACTGTACCTGGATGCCTTGTTGGCCATAGAGGCTGCCGGGCACCGCTGTGTTGGCGACTTCCAGCTTGTCCAGTGAACCGCCTTTGCCAGAGGCACGCATGTTCAGGTCGCTGCCGGTGGTGCTGTCCACGCGCAGGTCGCCGCCATAGGCCAGCCGCTGCACAGTGGTCTGCTGAGTGTTTTCGGCTGCCCGCAGGTGATGCCGGTCGGCGTCGATCTGCAAGGCGCCGGCGTTGGCTCGCCACGCGGTGCCTTGGTCTTCGATGATGTCAGCCTTGCTGGTCACCGCGCTGCCGGACAACTCGCTGACCTGGGCATAGCCACGGCGCTGGTTTTCCAGGCGCTTGATGTGCTCCAGCGTCAGGTCGGCACCCACGCTGGGCGCTGCCATGGCATCTTCGGGCGAAGCTTGCTGGAAGCGCTGAGCCTCCTCGCCCAGTATCAGGCGCTCGATCGGGCGGGTGAGATCACGGTACTCCACGCTGGCCCCCAGGCTGCCACGCCAGTTGTCGGTGACTTCCTCACGCTGTTCGATGTTTTCCGGGGCGCGGTTGTCGATGTGCGTGGCGACGACCTGCAGGGTTTTACCGGCCTCGACGCGTGCCGCTTCGTTGGCCAGTTCGCCCGTGTCGATCTTCACGTCGCCGCTGGCCTGGAGTTCGCTGCGTTGCACTTTGCTGTCGAGCGCGGTGACCGTGTGGGTGTCGTGGTGGCCATCGAACGCACTGCCGAGCCGGTCGATGCCGCCGGTCACGGTCAGGCCGCCACCGCTCTGCTGAGTACGGGTGGTTTCTTGCGTGTCGTTGCGTGTGACGCCCAGGGTCAACTGTTTGCCGTGCAGGCCTAGGTCACCCGCGCTGGCCTGAACCTTCGAACCATTGACCTGCAGATGAGCGCCGCTGTCGAGGGTTACCGAGGCGCCCTTGAGTTCGCTGGCAACCTGGCGGGTCTCGACGCGTTCACCGGTCGTCGTGGCGACTTCATAGCCCACGCTGGCCGCGTACTGGCGCGATTCAGGCTTGCCGTCCTGGGCCGCATGGGTTTGCCTGGCATCGGCGCTGAAGCTGCGCTGCTGGGACGAGGTTTGGATGAGGTCCCGGGACTGTGCACTGTCGACCAGCAGGTCGCCCTTTGCTTCGACTTGCAGGTGCTTGCCGGCCTCCACCCTGGCGCCCCGCACACGCAATGCGTCGGCGCTGGCCAGGCGCAGGTTGGTGGTGGACGACACGTCACTGATCAACACCTGGGCTCTTTGCGTTTTGCTCTCGTGCTTGTTGCCGAGCAGACCGAACAACTTGCTGCTGCTATCGCGCTGGGTGGACGTGCTGCTGCCCTGATCGGCTTCGATGGCCAGGTGACCTTTTTCGCTGTAGAGCACGGCATCGCCCTCGGCCATGACACGGCTGCCCTTGAGGCTGACTTGGTCGGCGACCACCTGCATGGCGCCGTCGCTGGTGATGCTGCTGCCGACCACGGTCTGGCCTTGGCTTTCCTTGCCTTTGCGGTCGCCGAAGAAGGTGCCGGATACCAGATCGCCCCGGTAATTGCGCTGAGTGCCCTGTTCTTTCAAGGCTGTGGTCCGCACCTCGACGGTCCTTGCCTTGATGGTCTGGTCGCCGCCGCTGTGCAGGGTGCTGCCGTTGACCCTGAGGGTATCGGCAACCTTGACCGTCATGCGTCCGGCATCGAGGGCGCTGGCATTGGCCTTCTCGGCGAGCAGGTCCGAGTCACGGTCTCCGCGCCACAGGTCCTTGCGATGGCGCACCTTTTCCTGGATACGCAGGCTGTCGATACCGGCTTCGATGTTCAGATTGCCGCCACTGTTCAGCTCAAGGTCGCTGGGGGTGCTGAGGTTGGCCGCCACCATTTGCATGTCGTCCCCGGACTGCAAGGCCATGCCGTCGCGACCGTGCAGGGTTGTGCCGTGCTGCGCCTTGTTGGTGGTGGTGCGCTCACGGTTGTAGGTTTCCCGGGTGACGAACAGGAACTTCTTGTTCCACTTGTCGCGATTTCGCTCGATGGTTTCCCGGGTTTCGGCATCCAGGGTCAGCTTCTTGTCGGCCTTGAGCTCGACGCGCCTGGCGTGGCCGTCGACGGCGCTCAGGCTCAGGTCGTCGGCAGCGCTGAGCGTCAGCGCGCCTTGTTCGCTGCGCAGCTTGGCATGATTTTCGGCATCGCCCTTCACCTGCAACCCGCCAGCGGAGCGGATGTCGATACCCTCGCGGCCTTCGACCTCCATCGCCCCCATGCGCACTCCAGCGCCCTCGGCGGTACTCACCACACGAATGCGTCCGGCACGCATGGCGCCGAACAGGCTGGCGTCGATGGTCGAGGGCAGCGCAGGCAGGTGCTCGACGATCTGGCCACTGCCGTGGTCGATCCGATGGCGGCCTACGGTGATGTTCAGATCCTGCTTGGCCTGCAGCAGCCCCGTGCTGTTCAGGCGGGGTGCGATCAGGTCGAGCGCGCCTTCGCTGTTGCTCTGCCCACCTTCGAGCACCTGCAAGCTGCCGCTGGCACTGAGCGTGTCGAGGTACTGGAGTTGCTCGGCTTGCATCTCGGGCGTGCCGACCACGAAGCCTGCACGGGTGGTGTTGATGAAACTGCCGCCGTTGAGGGTGATGCCGTTGGGGTTGGCCAGAATGTAATCGGCCGGGCGGCCGAAGATTTCCTGCGGCCCTTCGATCAACGATGCGTTGCGGCTGACGACCTCGTTGAGAATGGTGGAGGCTGCCTGCCCCTGGAACTGCGGATTGGCGGCCAGGGCACCGGCCAGCTGCGACTGGCCGGCTTGCAAGGCGTTGTTGAGCACTAAACCGGGTCTACCCACGTTGTAGTCGAGAAACTGGTTGTGCGACAGGCCATTGGCGTTGGGGGCGACGATGTCGATGACCGGAACGCCGTGGCCGCTGTTGATCACGGGTGTGCCGCCTGGGCCTGGTGCCGCTTGCAGGCCACCTTGGGCCATAGCGGTGCCGGGGCTCAGCACGGCGAGGAAAATGGCCCAGCGCAAGGTATCGGGACGGGGGGATTTCAACGGCGAGAGTGTTTGCATGTTCTCGTTCTCTTTTTGTGGGTGAATCAGATGTTCAGGGACCACTCCAGCACCCAGAAGCCGCGCTCCAGACCGGAACGGGGCAAATCGCTGGCATACAGGGCATGTTGGTAGTCCAGGCGCAGGCGGCTGCTGGGCAGGCTCAGTTCCATGCCCACCGCTGCTCCCGCCAGGCGGTGCCTGGGGGAATCCCCGGCAAGCTGCACCCAGCCAAGGTCCAGGCCGAGGTAGGGGCGCACCTGCACCGGCCCGGTCCAGTCCATTGGCAGCACCTGGCTCAGGGTGTTGCGCCACAGGGCCGCATTGGCGCCGGCGTGGGTGGCCTGGCGGAATCCGCGCACGGCCGAGTCATCGCTGAGCAGGCGTTGTTCGACGGCGGGTAGCACGTCGTCGCTCCATTGCAGGGCCAGCTCGCTGTGCCAGCGCCATGGCCGGTGCGCGGGGCCTTGGCGCAAATGGAACAGGCTGGCGCTGTACTTGCGAAAATCCGGGCGAGGCGCATCGGCGCGCAGAGCCGATCGGTCCGCGCCGAACCAGTCCACGCCTTGGCTCATGCCCAGGTAGGCGTTCCACAAGCCATGGTCGAGCCAGAGCAGGTTGACGCCCGCTTCGAGCGTCGTGAGGGTGGGGCTCTGGAAGGCCAGTACCGCGTTGTTGCTCCGGTTGATCAGCTGCTTGCGGTTCAGTCGGCCGCTGACACTGAGCATGCCGCGCTGGTCGCGCCAGAGCGTGCGCTCGAGGTTCAGCCCTTGATAGCTGCTGCGACCACTGGTGGTGTGCGGACTATGGGGAATGGGCGCGCCATAGCGCAGTTCGCTGGCGTTGAGGGCGAAGGTCCATGGACCGTAGGGAATGCTGTAGTGCAGGTTGATGCCCTGGCTCTGGCCCGGCGCATCGACGACGGTCGAGACCCGTGACAGGCGCAGGTCGTCATTCAGGCCCAGCGGGCTGTCCAGGCCAAGGCTTAGGCTCAGGCGGTGGCGGCCGGTGAGCGCGCTGCCGCGGTTGTCGAAGTGGCTGTCCAGATGCCAGCGTGAAGCCACTTTGTGCGGCACGACGTGTACGCGGGTCCCACCGGGAATCTGACCAGGCAATAGGTCGATACCCAGTTCGTAGGCACGCAAGCGGTTGAGTTGGTCCAGCCCTTGTTCCAGATCGGGAAGGTACAGGGGGCGCCCCAGGACGTCTGGAAATGCGCCGCGCAGCGACAGTGGCAGTTCGGCCCCGGCGAATTCGATGGACTCGACGAAGCCTTCGATGACGACGATGGCGAGCGGTTCGCCATCGTGGGGGGCTTGTTGCAGGTAAGCGCGACTGGTGGGGTAGCCGGCCTGGACATAGAGCTGGGTGATGGCTTTGAGCAACCGGTTGATGCTGGCGATGCCCATGCATGCGGGGACCAGTGGTCGTACCGTGGTTTCCAGCAGTTGCGGCGCCAGTAGCTGGCTGCCGGCCAGCCGTACGCCGGAGGTTTTCCAGCAGTGGCCGTCACTCGGCTGGTCGGGGGAGGTGACTTCGGTGCTGTCAGGCGTCCAGGGGCGTTGCCAGCGTTGCAGACGTTGCTGGTGTTCCAGCTGTCGCAACGCGCGCTGCTGATCGCGCAGTTGCTGGCTGGCGGGGTCGTCGGCCAGGGCCTGGGCCATGGTCAGTGCGCCGGCGATCAGCCAGGCAAAGATGAGGATGAGAAAGTGGCGTGATGGGTACTGCATCGAACAACCCCGCAAGGTCAGTACCGTTCAGGTACCGGTATGCGGGGATTCTAAAAATGCAGCGCAGGGCCTGGATGCGATCCCGTGCCTAGGCGGGCGTAGGCACGGAGTGGAAATACCGTGCGAAGCTTCCTACAGCTCAAATTGAAATGTAGGACCTTAGGGGCGAATCTCGATCAGTGTTCCGTCCTTGACCAGGTCCCAGACTTCGCGCATGTCGTTGTTGCGCATGGCGATGCAGCCATCGGTCCAGTCCAGGGTGTGGAAGTACCACTCCGGGTACTCGTCGTTGATCGGCGTGCCATGGATCATGATCATGCTGCCGGCACTGATGCCCTCGCGGGTGGCGCGGGCGGCGTCGCTGATGTTGGGGTAGGAGATGTGCATGGCCAGGTTGAAGCGGTCGCTTTGCTTGCGCCAGTCGAGCCAGTACAGCCCCTCGGGGGTCTTCTTGTCCCCTTCGCGTTCCTTGGGGCCCTTGGGCTGCTTGCCCAGCGAAATGCGGTAGGTCTTGAGCGGTTCGCCACGGCTGATCAGCTGCAGGCGGCGCTCGGACTTGATCACCAGCACCTTGTCGATCAGCGGTTGCATGGCGGTCTGGGAGGGCGAAGGCGCCTGCGCGGGCGGTTGCGGCTTGCGGATGATGACCTCGGTGTAGGCCGCCTGGGTCACCGACGTAATGCAAAGGCAGAAAAGGGCGAACAACCAGCGCATGAAGCGGTATCCCTGAAAACTTAAGTGGTAGACGTGACGTTCATCGGTGGCAGGTATTCATGGCCAACGGGGAAGGCCTGCCCGATGCGGTCGCGATAATAGCATTCTAGTGTGCGAGTGACGGTGCGGAAAGCCAGCTCGTCCCACGGGATCTCGTCTTCTTCGAACAGTCGCACTTCAAGGCTCTCTATGCCCACATCGAAGTCGAGGTCGAGCAGTTCGGCGCGGAAGAACACATGCACCTGGTTGATGTGCGGCAGGTCGAACAATTGGTAGAGACTCATCGAACCGACCTGGGCACAGGCTTCCTCGACGGTTTCGCGACGGGCGGCCTGGTCGAGGGTCTCGCCGTTCTCCATGAAGCCGCCGGGCAAGGTCCAGAAGCCACGGCGCGGTTCAATGGCGCGCCGGCATAGTAGCACCTGGCTACCCCAGGTAGGCAGTACACCGGCGACGATGTTGGGGTTCTGGTAATGAATGGTCTGGCAATGTTCGCAGACATACCGCTGGCGGCTGTCGCCATCGGGTACCCGTTGAATGACCGGTTGGCCGCACGCGCTGCAGAATTTCATGCTGTTCTTCCCTTGTGATCGACCTATCTTGGCGCGCCAGGCGGGGTGCTCGCAAGCTCACGGGGCTTGGGTGCTTCGCGGCTTTGGTGCATCATGCTCGAAGGCCTTGGAAACGAGAGTGCGCAATGCTGGACGAGCTTCTTCGCCGAATGAGCAACCATGAACCTGCATCATTGGAAACCGACCGACGGTTCCCAGAAGCGGCGGTGCTTTTGCCCATTACCCGTAGCGAAGAACCCGAGCTGGTCCTGACCTTGCGTGCCAAGGGGTTGTCGACCCACGGTGGCGAAGTCGCCTTCCCTGGCGGGCGTCGCGACCCGGATGACCCTGACCTGGTGTTCACCGCGTTGCGTGAGGCCGAAGAAGAAATCGGCCTGCCGCCTGGGCTGGTCGAGGTGATTGGACCGCTCAGTCCGCTGATCTCGTTGCATGGCCTGAAAGTAACGCCATTCGTCGGTTTGATCCCGGATTACGTCGAATACCGCGCCAATGATGCCGAGATCGCGGCAGTATTCACCGTGCCGCTGGCTTTCTTCCGCCAGGACCCTCGCGACCATACCCATCGCATCGATTACCAGGGCCGAAGCTGGTACGTGCCCAGCTACCGCTACGGCGAGTACAAGATCTGGGGATTGTCCGCGATCATGATCGTCGAGCTGGTCAACCTGTTGTTCGATGCCGGTATCAGCTTGCATGAGCCCCCCGAGCGCTACATCGAAAACTGAGCGGGATACACCCGCCATCTGCCTTGAGCCATGAGGAGCCAACATGAAATACCGCCTCGGCGACCTGCGGGTCGAGAGTCATCCCACCAGCTGGGCTGCGCCCAATGCCACGCTGATCGGCAAAGTGCGTCTGCAGGCCCGTGCCAGCGTATGGTTTGGCGCGGTGCTTCGGGGCGATAACGAGTTGATCGACATTGGCGAGGACAGCAATGTCCAGGACGGCACCGTGATGCACACTGACAAGGGCATTCCGTTGAGCCTGGGCAAGGGTGTGACTGTCGGGCACAACGCGATGCTGCACGGCTGCACGGTCGGCGATTACAGCCTGGTCGGTATCAATGCGGTGATTCTCAATGGGGCACGCATCGGCAAGCATTGCATCATCGGCGCCAATGCGCTGATACCCGAAGGCAAGGAAATTCCCGACGGTTCGTTGGTGATGGGCTCGCCGGGCAAGGTGGTACGTGAGCTCACCGAGCAGCAGAAGCGCATGCTCGAAGCCAGCGCTGCCCACTATGTACACAATGCCGAGCGTTATGCGCGGGAGCTGGTGATCGACGATGAGTGAAGTGGTAGCGACCGAGCGCCCGGTTGCCTCGCCGTGCGTGAGCATCTGTGCGTTGGATGAACAGGATATCTGCACCGGCTGCCAGCGCACCGTGGCGGAAATTGGCCGTTGGGGGCGCATGAGCAATGACGAGCGCCGGGCGGTGTTGAAGCTTTGCCATGAGCGGGCGGTGGCTTCTGGCCTGATCATGGGGCAGTGATGGGGTGTTGCCTTTGAAGGGGCGGCGTGCCTGTGGCAGCGGGTTTACCCGCGAAGAAGGCGGCGCTAATCTGTCAGGCTTGCCCTAAGATCTCCCCCACCATGTTCTATCTCATCGCCTACATCAGCAGCGTAGTGCTGATCAACTACGCCTTCTCCAGTGCACCGCACCTGGACGTTATCTGGTCCGCCTGGGGTGGGCTGGTATTCATCCTGCGCGACATGGTGCAGACCCGTTTCGGCCACGGCGCCCTGGTTGCCATGCTGGTGGCGCTGGTGCTGTCGTACGTCACGTCGGAACCGGCCATCGCGTTGGCCAGCGCCACCGCGTTCTTCGTCTCCGAACTGATCGACTGGCTGGTGTTCAGCATCACTCGCAGGCCGCTGCGTGATCGACTGTGGTTGAGCTCGGCGCTGAGCATCCCGGTCGATACCTTCATCTTCTTCGGCATGATCGGGGCAATGACCCCAGTGGTCATCGGTACCGCGATGGCTTCCAAGTTTGCCGGAGTCACCGCGGTGTGGCTGGCCATGGCATTTCGTGCCCGACGGGCCGCCGTGGCTGGTTGATGGTGTAGAATAGCGGTCCTTTTTTCAGCGGGCAGCGCACAGCCTGGCGCGGCCCCGGACGCCTTCGAGGACCTGAAATGACCCGTATCGGAACCCCATTGTCGCCCACCGCGACCCGAGTACTGCTCTGCGGCTGCGGCGAGTTGGGCAAGGAAGTGGTGATCGAGCTGCAGCGCCTGGGCGTCGAAGTGATCGCCGTGGACCGTTATGCCAATGCACCGGCCATGCAGGTGGCGCACCGCAGCCACGTGGTCAACATGCTCGACGGCGTTGCCCTGCGTGCGGTGATCGAGGCCGAGAAGCCGCACTACATCGTTCCGGAGATCGAAGCCATCGCCACCGCGACCCTGGTCGAGCTGGAAAACGAAGGTTTCAATGTGGTGCCCACCGCCCGCGCCACGCAGCTGACCATGAACCGTGAAGGCATCCGCCGCCTGGCCGCCGAAGAGCTCGACCTGCCGACCTCGCCCTACCATTTCGCCGATACCTTCGAAGACTACGCCAAGGCCGTCGCCGACTTGGGCTACCCTTGCGTGGTCAAGCCGGTCATGAGCTCGTCGGGCAAGGGCCAAAGCCTGCTGCGTAGCGATGCCGACCTGCAGAAGGCCTGGGATTACGCCCAGGAAGGCGGACGTGCCGGCAAGGGCCGGGTCATTATTGAAGGCTTCATCGACTTTGATTACGAAATCACCCTGCTGACCGTGCGCCACGTCGGTGGCACCACTTACCTCGAACCGGTGGGGCATCGTCAGGAGAAGGGTGACTACCAGGAATCCTGGCAGCCTCAGGTGATGAGCCCGAAGGCGCTGGCCGAGTCGCAGCGTGTGGCCAAGGCCGTCACCGATGCACTGGGCGGCCGCGGCCTGTTCGGCGTTGAGCTGTTCGTCAAAGGCGACCAGGTGTGGTTCAGCGAAGTGTCGCCACGCCCGCACGACACTGGCCTGGTGACCCTGATTTCCCAGGACCTTTCGCAGTTCGCCCTGCATGCCCGCGCCATCCTGGGCCTGCCGATTCCGGTGGTGCGTCAGTTTGGCCCGTCGGCCTCGGCGGTGATCCTGCCTGAAGGGAAGTCGCAGCAGACCAGCTTCGCCAACCTAGACGCCGCGCTGAGCGAGCCAGACACCGCGATCCGCCTGTTCGGCAAGCCGGAAATCAACGGCCAGCGCCGCATGGGCGTATGCCTGGCGCGTGACGAGTCGATCGAAGCGGCCCGTGCCAAGGCGACCCGCGCTGCGCAGGCGGTTCAGGTCGAGTTCTGATCCTGAAGGGGCCGCTCTGCGGCCCATCGCCAGCTAGCCGGCTCCTACAGGTACAGCCTTGACGTGTAGGCGCTGGCTTACCGGCGATCAGGCTGTGAAGGCCGTGATGTTCAAAGCGCAGTATCGCGTGTCTCTTTCAGGCACAGCACGGCAATCAAGCTGATCACCGCCGCCACCGACACGTACCCACCCACCCAGCTCAACCCGCCCATGCTCACCAGTTTCTGGGCGAAGAACGGTGCCGCCGAGGCGCCAACGATACCGCCCAGGTTGTACGCCGCCGACGCGCCGGTGTAACGCACGTGAGTCGGGAACAGCTCTGGCAGCAATGCGCCCATCGGGGCGAACGTCACGCCCATCAGGAACAGCTCGATGGCCAGGAACAACGCCACGCCGGTGGTCGAGCCCGAGGTCAGCAGCGGTTCCATGGCAAAGCCCGACGCCACCGCCAGCAGGCCGCCGACGATCAGTACCGGTTTGCGCCCGTAACGGTCGCTGAGCCAGGCCGACAGCGGCGTGGCCAGGGCCATGAAGACCACGGCGAAGCACAGCATGCCAAGGAAGCTCTCGCGGCTGTAGCCCAGGGTCGAAACGCCGTAGCTGAGCGAGAACACCGTGGAGATGTAGAACAGCGCATAGCACACCACCATGGCCGCGGCGCCCAGCAGGGTTGGCAACCAGTACCTGGCGAACAGATCCACCACTGGCATCTTGACCCGCTCATGACGGGCGACGGCCTTGGCGAACACTGGGCTTTCCTCCAGCTTCAGGCGTACATACAGGCCGACCAGCACCAGTGCAGCGCTAAGCAGGAAGGGAATGCGCCAACCCCAGTCACGGAATTGCTCGTCGCTGAGCACCAGCGCCAGTGTCAGGAACAAGCCATTGGCCGCGAGAAAACCGATCGAAGGGCCCAGTTGCGGGAACATGCCGAACCAGGCGCGTTTGCCCTCTGGTGCGTTCTCGGTGGCCAGCAGTGCTGCGCCACCCCATTCCCCGCCCAGGCCAAGGCCCTGGCCAAAGCGCAGCAGGCACAGCAGGATCGGGGCCCAGACGCCGATGCTGTCATAGCCCGGCAGTACGCCAATCAGTGTCGTGGACACGCCCATCAGCAGCAGCGAGGCCACCAGGGTCGACTTGCGTCCGATGCGGTCACCGAAGTGGCCGAACAGTGCCGAACCCAGCGGGCGGGCGAGGAACGCGATACCGAAGGTCAGAAACGCCGCCAGCATCTGTGCGGTGCCGGAGCCGGACGGGAAGAACACCGGGCCGATCACCAGCGCGGCGGCGGTGGCGTAGACATAGAAATCGTAGAACTCGATGGCGGTGCCAATGAAACTGGCGGTGGCGACCCGAGCCGGGGAATTGACCGGGGCGGCTGGCGCTTCGGCGTAAGTGCTGCTGGTTGTCATTAAGTAGGTCCCTAACAGTCTGGTCTTGCTCCATGGGCTTGGCCCACGATCGCGCGCACTCGAAACGACAGGCAGGCACGGTCTCGCGGACGCCGGAAGCGTATTGTTGTGATCGCTCGACTGACGGCAGCCCAAGGGGGATAGGGGCGGGAGCGGGCACTGTTCGGGGTGTTGAAGCAGGACCGCGGGGCGTGTCAGTGAAGCGGACTGGCCGTATGGCGCCGGGTGCGGGTAGCAGGCGTGACGGCGGGGCTGGGTAAGCGTGACCCGAGTATAGCTATCGGGTCACGGTCCACACCAGTACCTTGCTGGCGCAATTGTCCTCTGTTTCGAGGATCTCCAGGCGATAGCGGCCGATCTTCAGGCAAACGGCGCTTTCCGGAATGCTTTCCAGGGCTTCGGTCACCAGCCCGTTGAGGGTCTTCGGGCCGCCGTCGCAGGGTAGGTGCCAGCCCAGGCTGCGGTTGATTTCTCGCAACGAGGCCGCGCCTTCGATGACGAACCGACCATCGGCCTGGGGGTGTACGTGGGGGTTGTCCAGGCTGTGTTCGTCCTCGAATTCGCCGACGATCTCTTCGAGAATGTCTTCGAGGGTGACGATGCCCAGCACTTCACCATACTCGTCCACCACCACACCCAGGCGTCGTTGCTGCTTGTGGAAGTTCAGCAATTGCAGCTGCAGCGGCGTGCTTTCTGGAACGAAGTAGGGCTCGTAGCAGGCGCTGTGCAGTTTCTCCAGGGTCAGTTCGGCCTTGGGTAGCAGGTGGCTGATCAGCTTGGTGTTGAGGATGGCCTCAACCTGGTTGATATCGCTGTGGTAGACCGGCAGGCGGGTGTGACGGCTGACGATCAGTTGTTCGATGATGCGTTCGATCGGGTCGTCGAGGTTGATGCCGTCCACCTCGTTGCGCGGCACCAGAATGTCGTTGACAGTGATCTTGTCCAGCGATTGCAGGCCATCGAGCAAGCCGTGGGATGTTTCCGGCAGTTCGTCCTCATCGAAGTCCTGGCTTTCCTGAGGGTGGAGGGCCACGGCGGTGGGTTGCACACGGAATGGGCGCAGGATGAGTTTGGCGCAACCATCGAGCAGCAAGGCGAGCGGCTGCAGCAAGGTGAGCGGGAGCTTGAGCAGGCTGGTACCGAGGGTGGCAAAGGCTTGTGGGTTGCGTCTGGCGAGCCGCCGGGGCAGGAATTCGGCGAACACCAGCAGTGCCGCGGACGCTGCCAGGCCGGCCAACCAGAAACCGTGCTCGCCGTTGTAGCGTTGGCCCATCAGGCACGCCAAGCCCAGCACCAGCAACTTGCCCAGGCTGGCGCACAGCACCAGGGCTTGGCCCGGCAGGGCGGAATGGCCATCATCGCCCTGGCGCAGCGTGCCGTTGAGCAGCACGCGGGCGGTCTCCACGGCGGTGAACAGCGCCGACCACAGTAGCGCCAGTGCCAAGGTGCCGAGTAGCGGGGCGTACGGCAGGGAGTCCATGGGCAGTCGTCAGATGTGCAGGATGAATTCGCGAACCAGCTTGCTGCCGAAGTAGGCCAGCATCAGCAGGCAGAAACCGGCCAGGGTCCAGCGGATCGCCTTGTGGCCACGCCAGCCCAGGCGGGTACGGCCCCACAGCAGCACGCTGAACACCACCCAGGCGACGCAGGCCAGCAAGGTCTTGTGCACCAGGTGTTGGGCAAACAGGTTCTCGAGGAACAGCCAGCCCGAGATCAGCGACAGCGACAGCAGCCCCCAGCCTGCCCAGAGGAAGCCGAACAGCAGGCTTTCCATGGTTTGCAGTGGCGGGAAGTTGCGGATCAGCCCGGACGGATGCTTGTGCTTGAGCTGGCGGTCCTGCAGCAGGAGCAGCAAGGACTGGAACACCGCGATGGTGAACAGGCCGTAGGCCAGGATCGACAGCAGGATATGCGCCAGGATGCCCGGTTCCTCGTCGATCAACGGCACGGTGCCCGGAGGGGCGAACTGGGCCAGCAATGCGGTGACTGCGCCTAGCGGGAACAGCAACACCAGCAGGTTCTCTACCGGAATGCGCAGGCACGCCAGCAGGGTCAGGGCAATCACGGCCACGGCGATCAGGCTGGCGGCGCTGAAGAAGTCGAGGCTCAAGCCCAACGGTGTGATCAGTTGGAAGTAGAGGGCGCCGCCCTGGGCAGCCACGGCGAGAGCACCGAGCAAACCGAGCAGCCGCTTGTCGGCTTTGCGGCCCTGCGCCAGGTGCAAGCTCTGATAAATGGTCGCTGCTATATAAAGGCCGGCGGCGATCAGGTTGGGGATGAGGCTGGGTGAGGAGAACATAAGTCCTGGTTGGCGAGCCTTAAAGAGACGGAGTTTGGCATAGAACGCGTTGCGCAAGGAAGACTGGGCCGACCCGGTCGGCCGTTTCGCTGGCACATCTGTCCTGTGGGTGCAGGTTTGCCCGCGAAAGGATCGGCTGCAGCACCGAATATCCAGAGGGTCAGCGCCAAGGTGTGCGCCGCCGCCGCACTTCGCTATAATCGCCGCCTTGCTGTGTCCGGGGTGTGTGCGTTTCCCCCCAGGACGCCTGACAAACCTCGGCTTTTACTGGGCCTGAAAGGATCACCATGTTCGAAAACCTGACCGACCGCCTGTCACAGACGCTGCGCCATGTTACCGGCAAGGCCAAGCTGACCGAAGACAACATCAAGGACACGTTGCGCGAAGTGCGCATGGCCCTTCTCGAGGCCGACGTTGCCCTGCCGGTGGTCAAGGATTTCGTCAACAGCGTCAAGGAGCGTGCGGTCGGCACCGAGGTGTCGCGCAGCCTGACCCCAGGCCAGGCGTTCGTCAAGATCGTCCAGGCCGAGCTGGAAAGCCTGATGGGCGCGGCCAACGAAGACCTCGCGCTCAATGCCGCGCCACCTGCCGTGGTGCTGATGGCCGGTCTGCAGGGTGCGGGTAAGACCACCACCGCCGGCAAGCTGGCGCGCTTCCTCAAGGAACGCAAGAAAAAGAGCGTGATGGTGGTCTCGGCCGACGTTTACCGCCCGGCGGCGATCAAGCAGCTGGAGACCCTGGCCAACGACATCGGCGTGACCTTCTTCCCGTCCGACATCAGCCAGAAGCCGGTCGCCATCGCCGAAGCGGCGATCCGCGAGGCCAAGCTCAAGTTCATCGACGTAGTCATCGTCGACACCGCCGGCCGTCTGCACATCGACGCCGACATGATGGACGAGATCAAGGCGCTGCACGCTGCGGTCAAGCCGATCGAGACCCTGTTCGTGGTCGATGCCATGACCGGTCAGGACGCGGCCAATACCGCCAAGGCCTTTGGCGAAGCCCTGCCGCTGACCGGCGTGGTGCTGACCAAGGTCGACGGTGATGCCCGTGGCGGTGCCGCACTGTCGGTCCGTGCCATCACCGGCAAGCCGATCAAGTTCATCGGCATGGGCGAGAAGACCGAGGCCCTCGAGCCATTCCACCCAGACCGCGTCGCTTCGCGCATCCTCGGCATGGGCGATGTGCTCAGCCTGATCGAGCAGGCCGAGCAGAACATCGACAAGGCCAAGGCCGACAAGCTGGCCAAGAAGCTCAAGAAGGGCAAAGGCTTCGACCTCGAAGACTTCCGCGACCAGCTGCAGCAGATGAAGAACATGGGCGGCCTGGGCGGCCTCATGGACAAGCTGCCGAGCATCGGTGGTGTCAACATGGCGCAGATGGGCAACGCCCAGGGCGCGGCCGAGAAGCAGTTCAAGCAGATGGAAGCGATCATCAACTCCATGACGCCGGCCGAGCGCCGTGATCCGGAGCTGATCAGCGGCTCGCGCAAGCGCCGTATCGCGCTGGGTTCCGGCACTCAGGTGCAGGATGTCGGCCGGTTGATCAAGCAGCACAAGCAAATGCAGAAGATGATGAAGAAATTCTCCGCCAAGGGCGGCATGGCCAAGATGATGCGCGGCCTTGGTGGAATGCTGCCAGGCGGCGGCATGCCGAAACTGTAAAACCTATTCGGGCGCTCGCCTTTGACAAGGCAGGCGTCCAGAACCCCGCTGCGGCGGGATAATGGCCGTGAAATTCGCGGCTCAACCGGCAGATCTGGACGGTGAGGTGAGGCCTTGCCGAAAAAGGCATTTGCAAATGTCCGTGTATTCCCCGAGAATATGCGGCCTTTTGGGCACCCGTGTGCCCATTTGGCATTCAGATTTGCAGCACCGACTATAGGAACGATGTTCACATGGTAACCATCCGTCTTGCCCGTGGCGGCTCCAAGAAGCGCCCTTTCTACCACCTGACCGTGACCAACTCGCGTAACGCCCGTGACGGCCGTTTCGTTGAGCGCGTTGGCTTCTTCAACCCGATCGCTTCGGGCGCTGAAGTCAAGCTGTCGGTCAACCAGGAACGCGTCAACTACTGGCTGAGCCAGGGCGCGCAGCCGTCTGAGCGTGTTGCTCAGCTGCTGAAGGACGCTGCCAAGGCCGCTGCCTAAGTAATATGAACGCGACGCCAGAAAAGGCTGACGACCTCATCGTCGTTGGCAAGATTTTTTCGGTTCACGGCGTTCGCGGCGAGGTGAAGGTGTATTCCTTTACCGATCCGATTGAAAACCTGTTGGATTATCGGCGCTGGACGCTTCGGCACGAAGGCACTGTAAAGCAGGTCGAACTGGTCAACGGTCGTGGCTCCCAAAAGGGCCTGGTCGTGAAACTGAAAGGCCTCGATGATCGCGATGAAGCCCGTCTTCTGAGCGGTTACGAAATCTGCATTCCGCGGAGCCTTTTGCCCAACCTGGCTGCTGACGAGTACTACTGGTACCAGTTGGTGGGTCTGAAGGTCATCAACCAGGACGAACAGCTGTTCGGCAAGGTCGATCACCTGTTGGAGACCGGTGCGAACGATGTAATGGTGGTCAAGCCCTGCGCAGGCAGCCTGGATGATCGCGAGCGTTTGTTGCCCTATACGGCGCAATGCGTGCTCAACGTCGACCTCGAAGCAGGCGTGATGCGGGTCGAGTGGGACGCGGACTTCTAATCGATGGGTAACCTTCGCGTAGACGTCATCACGTTGTTCCCCGAGATGTTTTCGGCCATCACGGAGTACGGCATTACCAGCCGCGCGGTGAAACAGGGGTTGCTTCAGGTGACTTGCTGGAACCCGCGGGACTACACCACAGATCGTCACCACACGGTGGATGATCGGCCGTTTGGCGGTGGTCCGGGCATGGTGATGAAAATCAAGCCTCTGGAAGACGCCTTGGTTAGCGCCAGGCAAGCGACCGGAGCATCGGCAAAGGTGATCTACCTTTCGCCGCAAGGCCGCAAGCTGACTCAGCAAGCGGTCAAAGGCCTGGCCGAACAGGAATCGTTGATCCTGATCGCCGGTCGTTATGAAGGCATCGACGAGCGTTTTATCGAGGCTCATGTCGATGAGGAGTGGTCGATTGGTGACTATGTGCTTTCCGGTGGCGAGCTGCCGGCCATGGTACTGATCGATGCGGTTACACGACTGCTGCCCGGAGCTTTAGGGCATGTGGACTCGGCGGAGGAAGACTCCTTCACCGACGGTCTGCTCGATTGCCCGCACTACACCCGACCTGAGGTGTATGCGGATCAGCGTGTTCCCGACGTGTTGCTAAGTGGCAACCATGCACATATCCGGCGTTGGCGGATGAAGCAGTCCCTTGGTAGGACCTTCGAACGACGCGCCGATCTTCTGGAAAGTCGCTCGCTTTCTGGAGAAGAGAAGAAGCTGCTCGAGGAATATCTCCGCGAGCGGGACGATAGTTAACGTATCGATGGTGGATCGAGTTATCCATCTTAGGAGCACAGCATGACCAACAAGATCATTCAGCAGCTCGAAGCCGAGCAGATGAACAAGGAAATCCCAACCTTCGCACCAGGCGACACCATTGTCGTCCAGGTTAAAGTGAAGGAAGGTGAGCGTTCCCGTCTGCAGGCGTTCGAAGGCGTCGTTATCGCCAAGCGTAACCGCGGTCTGAACAGCGCCTTCACCGTGCGCAAGATCTCCAGCGGCGTTGGCGTAGAGCGTACCTTCCAGACCTACAGCCCACAGATCGACAGCCTGGCCGTGAAACGTCGTGGTGACGTGCGTAAAGCCAAGCTGTACTACCTGCGCGACCTGTCCGGCAAAGCCGCTCGCATCAAAGAAAAACTGTCCTGAGTGCAGTTTTCCGGGTGGCCAAGGCCACCCAGCGAGAACAAAAAAGCAGCCTTCGGGCTGCTTTTTTGCGTTTTGAAACCCTTGCGATGTATCAGCCATGACGACCCGAGACCAGGAAATCCTGCGCCGCACCGAACTGTCGGTGACCCGCGTGACCAAAGCCGTTTTCCCCAATACCACCAACCACCACAACACCCTGTTCGGCGGCACTGCGCTGGCCTGGATGGACGAAGTGTCGTTCATTGCCGCCACGCGTTTCTGTCGCTTGCCGTTGGTGACCGTTTCCACTGATCGGATCGATTTCAAGCACCCGATTCCAGCTGGCTCGATCGTCGAGCTGGTCGGGACGGTGATCAAGGTCGGCAATACCAGCCTGCAGGTGCAGGTCGATGTATTCGTCGAGAACATGTACCTCGATGGCCGTGAGCGCGCGATCCATGGCGTGTTCAGCTTCGTCGCCATCGATGAGGACAAACGTCCGGTGCCAGTGTTGCCAGAGGCCTGAGTTCATTGGGCCGGAGCAGGCTCGATCAACGCCACCAAGGTCCACCCTGGTTGCGGCGCGAGCGAGTTGTCCGGGCTGGCCACATGGACCCAACCATGGTCGTCACGGGCGAACAGCAGGTGCGCACGCTCCCCATGCAGCGCCTGATAGTCTTCCCAGTCGAATCCTTGGGTAAGGTGGGTGCTGTAGAGCTCTGCGCCCTGATGCAGGCGGTTGGCCAGTTGCAGGTAGGTCATTGGGCTCGCACCCAGTAAATGCCCGCGATGCTCCTCGGCGGCCCGATGTTTGTCGCTTCGCTGTTTTTCCAGTCCGCTGGCGAGCACGAACAGGCGGCTATGGCCGAAATCATGGCGAAAGCGCGCACAGGCCAGGGTGTTGATCTCGCCAGCCGGCGACAGGCCAAGGAGATGGCCGAGACCGACCAGGTCCAGGTGCGCGTCGGCATGTTGCGAGGCCGGGTTGCCGAAATAGGTGGGCAGCCCGTCCATGCGTGCAGCACGGATGTTCTCCCAACTCGAATCGGTCAGCAGTACCCGGCAACCCAACTGTTGCAGGGCTTTGCCGATGGCGCGCGCCGGCTCGTTGGCGCCGACGATGAGGAAGCCGCTCGGTGCCGGCTCGGCAACCTTGAGCAGGCGCGCCAGGGGCCTGGCTGTGGCGCTTTGCAGCACCACCGTGCCGATGATCACGGCGAATGTCAGCGGTACCAGCAGCAAGGCATCCTGGTGCCCGGCTTCGTGCAGGCGGATGGCAAAAATCGCCGAAACCGCTGCGGCGACGATGCCTCGCGGGGCAATCCAGGCCAGGAGTGCGCGTTCGCGCCAGTTCAGTGGTGAGCCCAGGGTGGAGACGAGCACGTTCAACGGGCGTGCCAGCAATTGTATGACCAGCAGCAGGGCCCATACGGCAGGGCCGAGGGCCAGTAGCGCATGCAGGTCCAGGCGCGCAGCCAGCAGAATGAACAGTCCGGAAATCAGCAGTACGCTGAGGTTTTCCTTGAAGTGCAGGATCTGCCGGACATCCACGCCCGGCATGTTGGCCAGCCACATGCCCATCACCGTCACTGCCAGCAGCCCCGACTCGTGAACGATCTGGTTGGCGGCAATGAAGATGCCCAGCACGGCCGCCAGCGATGCCAGGTTGTGCAGGTATTCCGGCAGCCACTGGGCGCGCATGATCTGGCCCAACAGCCAGCCTCCGGCGGCGCCGAGTGCACAACCGCAGAAGATCACCCCGGCGAAGGTCACCAGGCTCTGGCTCAGACCGTTACCCTCTGCGCTGGCAATGATGAAGCTGTACACCACCACTGCCAGCAGTGCACCAATCGGGTCGATGACGATACCTTCCCAGCGCAGGATGTTGGCGATGGTGGTGTTAGGCCGTACGACCCTGAGCATGGGCACGATGACCGTGGGGCCGGTGACCAGGGTCAGGGCCCCGAACAGAATCGCCAGAGGCCAGTCGAAACCCAGCAGCCAATGGGTCGCGACAGCGATCACTGCCCATGTGGTCAGTGCGCCGAGCGTCACCAACCGGTGCACCACGCTGCCGATCTCTCGCCACTGTGACAGGTGCAAGGTCAGGCTGCCCTCGAACAGAATCAGGGCCACCGCCAGCGAGACCAGCGGCATCAGCAACGATCCGAACAATGCCTGCGGGTCGAGCCAGCCCAACACCGGGCCTGCGAGAATGCCGCACAACAGAAGAAAGAGAATGGCCGGCAATTTCAGGCGCCAGGCCAGCCATTGGCAGGCGAGGGCGGCCGCTCCGATGCCACCGAAGCTCAGAAGGATTTGCTGTTCGCTCATGCGGGCTCCCTATGCCTGCGTTGTTATGAAAGACTAAGCGTCATTTCGTTCTTCGCCACCGAGTTTTCATGCCCGCTCTAGACCACCCACTGATCGACCAATTCCTCGACGCTCTGTGGCTTGAAAAAGGCCTGTCCGACAACACCCGCGTTTCCTATCGCAGTGACCTGGCCTTGTTCAACGGCTGGCTGCAGGAGCGTGGCGTAAGTCTGCCCGACGCCGGCCGCGACCTGATCCTCGATCATTTGGCATGGCGGTTCGACCAAGGCTACAAGCCGCGTTCCACCGCGCGATTTTTGTCTGGGCTGCGTGGCTTCTTTCGTTATCTGCTGCGAGAAAGGCGGGTGGGGGTCGACCCGACCCTGCTGGTAGAGATGCCCCAGTTAGGTCGTCCGTTGCCCAAATCGTTGTCCGAGGCCGACGTCGAGGCACTGCTCCTTGCGCCGGACCTTGGCGAAGCCATCGGTGAGCGCGACCGGGCCATGCTCGAAGTGCTGTATGCCTGTGGCTTGCGGGTAACCGAACTGGTCAGCCTGACGCTCGATCAGGTCAATCTGCGCCAGGGTGTTCTGCGGGTAATGGGCAAAGGCAGCAAGGAGCGTCTGGTGCCCATGGGCGAGGAGGCGGTGGTCTGGCTGGAGCGTTACCTGCGTCAAGGCCGCAGCGAACTGCTCAATGGCCGCCCCAGCGACGTGCTGTTTCCCAGCTTGCGCGGCGAGCAGATGACCCGGCAGACGTTCTGGCACCGCATCAAGCACCATGCCCGGGTTGCCGGCATCGACAAACCTCTTTCGCCCCACACTTTGCGCCACGCCTTCGCCACGCATCTGCTGAACCATGGCGCCGACTTACGTGTCGTGCAGATGCTGCTGGGCCACAGTGACCTGTCGACCACGCAGATCTACACCCATGTTGCCAAGGCGCGCCTGCAGCAACTGCACGCCCAGCATCACCCCCGTGGATGAATCATTTTCATGTTCCGCCGACCGGTACCCGTAGACCCATTCAGCACCCGTCTGATGTGGTAGGCTTGAGCGGTTTAGCACCAAGGGCCGCTTGGTTGCCGCGTTTTTGCGCGTACAACGTCCCCCGGCCCCGGTTCGCCTTCAGGAGTTCCCATGCGCTTGACCCAGATGTTCGCCGCCGCCGCCCTGGCGCTGGCCAGTACCTTTGCCGTCGCCGCGGCCACCGATGCCAATAGCGGCGCGGAGCAGGCTATTCGCAAGTCGTTGCAGAACCTCGAGCTGGAAGTTCCAGTGGAAAGCGTGGCCAGCAGCCCGGTCAGTGGCCTGTACGAGGTCAAACTGCAGGGTGGTCGCGTGCTGTATGCCAGTGCCGACGGCCAGTTCGTCATGCAGGGCTACCTGTTCCAGATCCAGGATGGCAAGCCGGTCAACCTGACCGAAAAGGCCGAACGCCTTGGTATCGCCAAGCTCATCAACGGCATTCCAGCCGCCGAGATGGTGGTTTATCCTGCCAAGGGCGAAACCAAGTCGCACATCACCGTGTTCACCGACACCACCTGCCCGTATTGCCACAAGCTTCACGCCGAAGTGCC
Source organism: Pseudomonas sp. Rh2 (assembly GCF_040762985.1). NCBI lineage: Bacteria > Pseudomonadati > Pseudomonadota > Gammaproteobacteria > Pseudomonadales > Pseudomonadaceae > Pseudomonas > Pseudomonas sp. Rh2. The sequence continues at coordinate 4,682,963 of NZ_CP142890.1, read as the reverse complement.
TGAGCTGAACCGTCGCGGTATCGAAGTGCGCTATGTCGCCTTCCCGCGTCAGGGCCTCGGCTCCCCGGGCGATGAACAGTTGCAGGCGGTGTGGTGCTCCAGTGATCGCCGCGCGGCCCTGGACAAGATGATCGATGGCAAGGAAATCAAGGCCGCCAAGTGCACCAACCCGGTCAGCAAGCAGTTCCAGCTGGGGCAGTCGATCGGTGTCAATGGCACACCGGCGATCGTCCTGGAAAACGGCCAGGTGATTCCGGGCTACCAGCCCGCGCCGCAAGTGGCCAAGCTGGCCCTGGCCGGCCAGCAGCAGGCCGCCAAGTAATTCATTCAGTACGCCGTCGTCATGGGGTGACGGCATGTTTCACGGTCGGCGCAGGTGCCGGCCGTTCAATGGGGAGTTCACAGTGAAACCGGTCAAAGTAGGCATCTGTGGGTTGGGGACCGTCGGTGGCGGAACCTTCAATGTACTTCAGCGCAACGCCGAGGAGATTGCCCGCCGTGCCGGGCGCGGTATTGAAGTGGCACAGATCGCCATGCGCTCGCAGAACCCGAACTGCCAGATTACCGGTACCCCCATTACCGCTGATGTGTTCGACGTTGCGAGCAACCCGGAGATCGACATCGTCATCGAGCTGATCGGTGGCTACACCGTTGCCCGCGACCTGGTGCTCAAGGCCATCGAGAATGGCAAGCACGTGGTCACCGCCAACAAGGCGCTGATTGCCGTGCATGGCAACGAAATCTTCGCCAAGGCCCGCGAGAAAGGCGTCATCGTTGCCTTCGAAGCGGCGGTGGCCGGCGGCATCCCGGTGATCAAGGCCATTCGCGAAGGCCTCTCGGCCAACCGTATCAACTGGCTGGCCGGCATCATCAACGGCACCGGCAACTTCATCCTCACCGAGATGCGCGAGAAGGGCCGTGCCTTCCCCGACGTGCTGGCCGAAGCCCAGGCGCTGGGCTATGCCGAAGCCGACCCGACCTTCGACGTCGAAGGCATCGATGCTGCGCACAAACTGACCATTCTGGCGTCCATTGCCTTCGGTATCCCGCTGCAGTTCGACAAGGCCTATACCGAGGGCATCACCCAGCTGACCACCGCCGATGTGAACTACGCAGAGGCCCTTGGTTATCGCATCAAGCACCTGGGCGTTGCTCGCAGCACGCCAGCGGGCATCGAACTGCGCGTGCACCCGACGCTGATTCCGGCAGACCGGCTGATCGCCAACGTCAACGGTGTGATGAACGCCGTGATGGTCAACGGCGACGCTGCAGGGTCGACCCTGTACTACGGCGCTGGCGCCGGCATGGAACCGACCGCATCGTCGGTGGTGGCCGACCTGGTCGACGTGGTCCGCGCGATGACTTCCGACCCGGAGAACCGCGTGCCGCACCTGGCCTTCCAGCCAGACTCGCTGTCGGCTCACCCGATCCTGCCGATCGAAGCCTGTGAAAGCGCCTACTACCTGCGTATCCAGGCCAAGGACCACCCGGGCGTACTGGCCCAGGTTGCCAGCATTCTTTCCGAACGCGGCATCAACATCGAGTCGATCATGCAGAAGGAAGCCGAGGAGCAGGACGGCCTGGTACCGATGATTCTGCTGACCCACGGTGTGGTCGAGCAGCGCATCAACGACGCCATCGTCGCCCTGGAGGCCTTGCAGGACGTGGTCGGCAAGGTCGTGCGCATCCGCGTCGAACAGCTCAACTAACAAATACTGCCGTCGGGCCGCCAGCGCGGCCCGGGCCCCAGCACCGAAGGTTTGTACCCATGCGCTATATCAGCACCCGCGGCCAGGCACCGGCCCTGAACTTCGAAGACGTCCTGCTGGCGGGCCTTGCCAGCGATGGCGGCCTGTACGTACCGGAAAACCTGCCGCGCTTCACCCAGGAAGAAATCGCCTCCTGGGCTGGCCTGCCGTACCACGAATTGGCATTCCGCGTGATGCGTCCGTTCGTCGACGGCAGCATCGCCGATGCCGATTTCAAGAAGATCCTCGAGGAAACCTACGGCGAGTTCGCCCACGCCGCGGTAGCGCCGCTGCGTCAGCTCAACACCAACGAGTGGGTGATGGAGCTGTTCCACGGCCCGACCCTGGCGTTCAAGGATTTCGCCCTGCAATTGCTCGGTCGTCTGCTGGACCACGTACTGGCCAAGCGCGGCGAGCGTGTGGTGATCATCGGCGCCACCAGTGGTGACACCGGCTCCGCCGCTATCGAAGGCTGCCGTCGCTGCGACAACGTCGACATCTTCATCCTGCACCCGCACCAGCGTGTTTCGGAAGTCCAGCGTCGTCAGATGACCACCATCTTCGGCGACAACATCCACAACATCGCCATCGAAGGCAACTTCGACGACTGCCAGGAGATGGTCAAGGCCAGCTTCGCCGACCAGTCGTTCCTCAAAGGCACTCGTCTGGTCGCGGTCAACTCGATCAACTGGGCGCGCATCATGGCCCAGATCGTCTACTACTTCCACGCAGCACTGCAGCTGGGTGGCCCGGCTCGCTCGGTGGCATTCTCGGTACCGACCGGCAACTTCGGCGATATCTTCGCAGGCTACCTGGCCCGCAACATGGGCTTGCCGATCAGCCAGCTGGTGGTGGCCACCAACCGTAACGACATCCTGCACCGCTTCATGAGCGGCAACCAGTACGTCAAGGAAACCCTGCACGCGACCCTGTCGCCGTCGATGGACATCATGGTTTCTTCCAACTTCGAGCGCCTGCTTTTCGACCTGCACGGTCGCAACGGAGCAGCGATCGCCGAGTTGATGGCGAACTTCAAGCAAGGGGGTGGTTTCAGCGTCGAGCAAGACCGCTGGACCGAAGCGCGCAAGCTGTTCGATTCGCTGGCAGTGAACGACGAGCAGACCTGCCAGACCATCGCCGAGGTGTTCGCCACTACGGGTGAGGTGCTCGATCCGCACACCGCCATTGGCGTCAAGGCCGCCCGTGAGTGCCGTCGCAGTCTCGACACCCCGATGGTGGTGCTGGGTACCGCGCACCCGGTCAAGTTCCCGGAAGCGGTGGAAAAGGCGGGCGTTGGCAAGGCGCTGGAACTGCCGGCTCACCTGAGCGACCTGTTCAGCCGTGAGGAACGTTGCACGGTACTGGCCAACGACCTCAAGGCGGTCCAGGCCTTCGTCAGCCAGCACGGCAACCGCGGCAAGCCGCTGTAATCCCGGCAACCTGACAAACAGGCGCCTGCGACGTACTGCAGGCGCCTGCTTGCTGGCGATAGGTTGCGGCGCGCACTTATCGCTGACGAATTTTCCGAAACCCCTTTCAGATATCTCCTATATAAGGCGTTTGGTGCCCCGCCTAGAGTGACCGGTCCTCCCATCAGGAGCGGTTCATGCATCAGCCCCACGTCTTGCTCCACCAGCCACGCCCCTCTCACCAGATCCTCCTGCATCAGGCCTGTAATGCCGTGGGCGTTTTCAATGTGCGCGTCATTCCAACGCTCGATGACCTGTATGCGTGCCTGGCATGCGAGCAGGTCGCCGATGTGCTGGTCCTCGACCATGCCATTGCGCCTGAAAGCGGCATGGCCCTGCTGGAGCAGATCGCAAACAAGCGCTGCTTGCGCGCTTTGCTGTTCGTCGGCCAGGCGAACGAGGGCTGCCTGAACCTCGCCAACGAAGCCCGGCGGCGCGGTCTTTGGGTGTTGGCCGAGCTGCCTTGGCCGCTGCCAATGCCGCGCTGGCAACAGGCCTTGCAGCGTATTCAAACTGTCATCTCACCTACGCATGCTCATTGAAGCGAATGCTTCATGGCGAACTTTGCACCGTATTCGCAGGTCAGTTCCTTCATGTCCCACCACCCAGCGAGTGATCCGGATGGAAAGAATCTGCAAGCTGCTCAATGACGCACTTTCCCCTTATAAAACCCAACTCGGTGAAGCGCAGGCCAGCGGTAATCGCTTGCTGAGCGTGTACGACAGTCTTGGTAGCCTGACGCTCAGGCGCACCGTCAGTGTGCGCCAGTTGCAGGAACAACGCTTGTTGATCGACTTGGTGGATGGCCTGCACCGCGACCTGCAGATCGCAGAGGGTCGCTTGCAGCCCTGTGTGATAGCGGCACTGCAGCAACGGCCTGCAAGCCAGGGAACCTTTGCATGAAGGGGGTATCAGACACAGTAGGGCAGCCAGCCAGAACTTCGCTCCGGTGATGGCGGGGCTGTCACGGGAAGCCCATGAGGGCTTTCGATTGACCCCGGGCGTCTTCCCCAGCGCTCCGGGGTTTCTTTTTCATGGGGTGTGGAAAAAGTGGCGGCTCTGTTCCAGATAACTCTCACGTTGCTCGGGATCGAGCCAGTGCGAGTAATAGAGCGGCAGCGTGTCCTGACGAAGCGCCGGTAGCAACTGGTCGATATGCTCGACCAATTGGCGCCCCATCGGTGTGTCCGAGCAGCCTACGTGAAGGAACTGGAAGCGGTTCACACCCAAGATAGGGTAGAAGAGGTAGTCATCCGCCGAGCCCCCTTGTTGCCCTGTCAGGTAGTTGACCTCGTGCCGATACCCCAGCATCAGCTTCAGTCTCCCTTTCTGCTGCATCTGCAGAAGACTGGCGGTAGCGTCGTTGCCGTAATGGCGGCTGAAGGCTTCGTCGGGCAACTGACGCAGTATCGCGTCGATCTGGGCGCTGTAGCTGCGCTCGGCGACAATGCCTAGTTTAAGCCGTGTGTCGGTGAGCAAGCGCTTGAGATCCACCTGCTGGTCATCCAAAAATGGTTCGACCACGTCGCGGTCTTGCTTGCGGACCAGCAGCCCACCGCTCAGCACGCCCAGGGATGGAATGGAGAAATGCACGAACTTTTCCCGCTCTGGCGTCCACAGTAGTGTCGGGTCGCACGTGAGGCTGCGCGGGTCCTGGAGCATCTGAATCCCGCGGGCGCGGTTAACCCGCACGATGTCATGTTCATACTCCGGCATCTGCGAGATCAACAGCGGCAGCAGTTGGTCGATGACACCCTGGCCTTTCTCTGTCCCTTCGAAAATGGTGAACGGCGGCAGGTCTCGCACCAGCCACAGCACGCGTTCCTTGGCCAGCGCCGGCCCAGTGGCCAGGGTAGCCAGCAGGCCAAGCAGGCCGGTCAGCCGACGTAGCAGGCCAGGTGCTGGCATGGGCGGGCGCGGCAGTATCAGACTGCGCCACTCTGGCGCAGGTTGGCGATGGCGGCAGCGTCATATCCCAAGCGCTCAAGCACGGCGTCGGTATGTTCTCCCAGTGCTGGGCCAACCCACTCGGCAGAACCGGGTGTTTCCGACAGCTTTGGCACGATGCCAGGCATCTTGAACGGCTTGCCGTCAGGCAGGCGAGCCTGGAGGAACATTTCGCGCGCCAGGTACTGTGGATCGTTGAACATGTCCTCGGCCGAGTAGATCCGGCTTGCCGGTACCTCGGCGCTGGTGAGTACCTGCATGACTTGCTCCAGCGTCAGGCTGTTGGCCCAGCGGTCGATCACCCCATATAGCTCGTCGCGCCGCAGGTCGCGGCCATCATTGGTGGCCAGGCTTGGGTCGTTGGCCAGGTCGTCGCGGCCGACGGCGTGCATGAAGCGTTTGAAGATCGCATCACCGTTGGCGCCGATCTGCACATGCTTGCCGTCGGCGGTGGTGTGGATGGAGGAGGGGGTGATGCCTGGCATGATGTTGCCGGTGCGTTCGCGGATAAAACCGAACACATCGAACTCCGGGACCATGCTTTCCATCATGGCGAAAATCGCCTCGTACAACGCCACGTCGACGACCTGGCCCTGGCCGCCATTGACTTCACGATGGCGCAGAGCCATCAATGCCCCGATCACGCCCCACAGGGCGGCGATCGAGTCACCGATGGAAATCCCGGTGCGCACCGGCGGGCGGTCTTCGAAACCGGTGATGTAACGCAGCCCGCCCATCGACTCGCCAACCGCACCGAAACCGGGCTGATCTTTCATCGGGCCGGTCTGGCCGAAGCCGGACAGGCGCACCATCACCAGTTTCGGATTCAGAGCCTGCAGCACATCCCAGCCCAGGCCAAGTTTTTCCAGCACCCCTGGACGGAAGTTCTCGATGAGAATGTCGGCTTCGGCCAATAGCCGCTTGAGGACTTCGCGGCCTTCCGGGTGTTTGAGGTTAAGGGTCAGCGACTGCTTGTTGCGGGCCTGGACGAACCACCACAGCGAGGTGCCTTCGTAGAGTTTACGCCACTTGCGCAGTGGGTCGCCGCCGTCGGGGGACTCGACCTTGATCACCTCGGCGCCGAATTCGGCGCAGATGCGCGAGGCGAACGGGCCGGCGATGAGGGTGCCGAGTTCGATGACTTTCAGACCTGCGAGGGGTTTGCTGGGCGTAGGCATGTGGCATCCGTGGCGACTGGGCAGAGCGGTGGTTTTATCATAGGTCGCTGGCGGCAGAAACTGCTGCGCGGCAACGACGTCGCGTATCGGTTAGACTGTGCCACTTTTCTTTGCGCAAGAAGCCCGTCGACCATGGCCCAGCCGTCCACCACCTACAAATTCGAACTGAATCTGACCGATCTTGACCGTGGCGTGTACGAAAACGTCAGGCAGACCATTGCCCGTCACCCTTCGGAAACCGAAGAGCGAATGGCCGTGCGTTTGCTGGCTTATGCCCTCTGGTACAACGAAAACCTGTCGTTCGGTCGTGGACTGTCCGATGTGGATGAAGCGGCGCTGTGGGAAAAAAGCCTGGATGATCGCATCCTGCACTGGATCGAAGTCGGCCAGCCGGACGCCGAGCGCCTGACCTGGTGCTCGCGCCGCACCGAGCGCACCAGCCTGCTGGCCTACGGCAGCCTGCGGGTTTGGGAAGGCAAGGTGGTGGGTGCGGTCAAGGGCCTGAAGAACCTCAGCATTGCCGCTGTGCCGCAAGAGGTGCTGGAAACCCTGGCCACCGACATGCCCCGCACCATCAAGTGGGACGTGATGATCAGCGAAGGGACGGTCTTCGTCACCGACGACCGTGGCCAGCACGAAGTGCAGTTGCAATGGCTGCTCGGTGAGCGTGGCTGACCTTCATAGACCCTGACTGCCGAAGCCATTATGCGTATCGAACCTCGCCCACTGCCGCCGACCCTGCCATTTCTGGGTAACCTACCCCCGTTGTTGACGCGCTTGTACGCCGCCCGTGGCGTGCAATCCGAGGCTGAGCTGGACAAAAGCCTGGGGCGCCTATTGCCGTACCAGCAACTCAAGGGGATCGAGGCGGCGGTCGACCTGTTGGTGGAGGCGATCGACCAGCGCCAGCGAATCCTCATCGTCGGCGACTTCGATGCCGACGGTGCGACGGCCAGTACGGTGGGCGTGCTCGGCCTGCGCTTGCTGGGTGCGGCCCATGTCGACTACCTGGTGCCCAATCGTTTCGAGTACGGCTACGGCCTGACCCCGGAGATTGTCCAGGTCGCATTGCAACGCCAGCCGCAATTGCTGGTCACAGTCGACAACGGGATCTCCAGCGTGGACGGTGTGGCTGCTGCAAAGGCCGCGGGGCTCAAGGTGCTGGTGACCGACCACCACCTGCCGGGCGAGCAATTGCCGGATGCCGACGCCATCGTCAACCCCAACCAGCCGGGCTGCGAGTTCCCAAGCAAGGCGCTGGCCGGCGTCGGGGTCATCTTCTACGTACTGATGGCCTTACGTGCGCGCCTACGCAGCCTGGGGCGCTACCAGACCCAAGCCCAACCGAATATCGGCGAGTTGCTCGACCTGGTGTCCCTTGGCAGTGTGGCGGACGTGGTGCCCCTGGATGCCAACAACCGCATCCTGGTGCACCAGGGCCTCGAGCGCATCCGTGCAGGCCGCGCTGCGTCCTGGCCTCAAGGCCATCCTGGAAGTGGCGCGGCGTGATCATCGGCGTATCACCTCGACCGACCTCGGCTTCATTCTCGGCCCACGGCTGAACGCGGCCGGGCGACTGGATGACATGAGCCTGGGTATCGAATGCCTGCTGTGCGAGGACGCCGCCCTGGCGATGGACATGGCCCAGCAGCTGGATGACCTGAACCAGGACCGCAAGTCCATCGAGCAGGGCATGCAACGCGAAGCCCTGGCCCAGCTCAAGGACCTGCCGGTCGAGTCCATGCCCTATGGCCTGTGCCTGTTCGACGCCGACTGGCACCAGGGGGTGATCGGGATTCTTGCTTCGCGCCTGAAAGAGCGCTACCACCGTCCTACCATCGCGTTTGCCGATGCGGGGGAGGGCATGCTCAAGGGCTCGGCGCGCTCTGTGCCGGGCTTTCATATTCGCGATGCGTTGGATGCCGTGGCAGCCCGGCATCCGCAGCTGATCAGCAAGTTTGGTGGACATGCCATGGCCGCCGGGCTTTCCTTGCCGGAGGCCAACTTCCCGGCATTCGCCGAGGCGTTCGACGAGGAAGTCCGTCGCCAGTTGCGCGAGGAGGACCTGACCGGCCGCCTGTTGTCCGATGGCACCCTTGCGGTCGAAGAGTTCCACCTCGACCTGGCCAAGGCCCTGCGCAACGCCGGCCCTTGGGGGCAGCACTTCCCCGAACCGCTGTTCCATGGCGTGTTCCAACTGGTCGAGCAACGGGTGGTCGGCGAGCGGCACCTGAAGGTGGTGCTCAAGAGCGAATGTGGTGCCGTGAAGTTGGATGGCATTGCCTTCGGGATCGACCGCGAGGTCTGGCCAAACCCCACCGTGCGTTGGGTGGAATTGGCCTACAAGCTGGATGTGAACGAGTTTCGCGGTAATGAAAGCGTGCAGTTGATGATCGCCCACATGGAGCCGCGCTGAGCGCTCCTTCAGACGGCAGATCTGCATGACGGCATCCACGCGCCTGTCTGGAGGGTTTGGGGGTGTGAATCGAGCGCCGCTCGCGCGGCGCATCGCGAGCAAGGCTCGCTCCTGCAGACGCGTGCGGTCATTGGGCCGTGCACCAAGGCGATCGCGCGCAAATCGTGCAGGCATGACTGGCCCGAAGCAGCGGTAGGAGCGAGCCTTGCTCGCGATGCGCCGCGCGGGCGGCGCTCGGTTTCATAGCCACCGAAAATCTGTTGCCCTCCAATCTGGTCTAGTCTGATTAATGACCGGCACCGGGCCAGGGATGTGCACTTGAGTGTCCGGACTGGATCACCATTGGAGTCCTTGGGAGGTGCCCTCATGAGCCTGCTGCTCGAGCCTTACACCCTGCGTCAGTTGACGCTGCCCAACCGCATCGCGGTCTCGCCGATGTGCCAGTATTCTGCGATCGATGGCCTGGCCAACGATTGGCATCTCGTTCACCTGGGGAGCCGAGCCGTGGGTGGCGCCGGCTTGGTCATCAGCGAGGCCGTCGCGGTGACCGCCGATGGTCGGATCACTGCCGAAGACCTCGGCCTGTGGAACGACGATCAGATTGCGCCTTTGCAGCGCATTACCCGTTTCATTACCGCCCAGGGCGCCGTGCCGGGCATCCAGCTGGCCCACGCTGGGCGCAAGGCCAGTACGTATCGGCCCTGGTTGGGCAAGCAGGGCAGTGTGAAGATCGAAGACGGTGGCTGGCAGCCGGTGGGCCCCTCGAAGATCGCCTTCGACCCGCAGCACACGCCACCGCGCGAGTTGAGCAAGGACGAGATTCAGAGCGTGATCGATGCCTTCGTCGCCTCGACCGAGCGAGCGCTGAAAGCGGGCTTCAAGGTCGTCGAAGTCCACGCGGCCCATGGGTATCTCCTGCATCAGTTCCTCTCACCATTGAGTAACCAGCGCCGTGACGAGTACGGAAGCTGCTTCGAGAACCGCATCCGCCTGACCCTCCAGGTGGTGGAGGCCGTTCGCAAGGTCTGGCCGGCAGAACTGCCGCTGTTCGTGCGCGTCTCGGCAACCGACTGGGTCGAGGATGGCTGGAACCCGGATGAAACCGTCGAACTGGCGCGCCGCTTGCGGGTGCTGGGTGTCGACCTGATCGATGTTTCCTCCGGTGGCACCTCGGTCAACGCCGAGATTCCTACCGGCCCCGGCTATCAGACGCGCTTCGCTGAGCGCGTGCGCAAGGAGGCGGAGATTGCCACGGGCACCGTCGGCATGATCACCGAACCGGCCCAGGCCGAGCACATTCTGCGCACTGGCCAGGCCGACGTGATCTTCCTGGCCCGGGAACTCCTTCGCGATCCTTACTGGCCGCTGCATGCCGATGATGACCTGGGCGGCAACAAGGCCACCTGGCCGGCGCAGTATCAAAGGGCAACCAGCCGAGCCAACCCAATTCACGAATCGGATTTGCGGGATTAGGGCGTATGGCGACAGCGGTGGGGTGGGGCTGAAATCGAGCGCCGCGCGGGCGGCGCATCGCGAGCTGCGCTCGCTCCTACAGGCGCACGCGAACGCCTTGTGGGTACGATGCGATATCGCGTCATGCGCCAAGACGTTCGCGCACAAATCCCACAGATTAATTGGCCCGGAACGATCGTAGGAGCGAGCGCAGCCCGCGGTGCGCTCGATCTTATTATTGGCGCTAGACCTCTAAAGGAATACCCCAGCCGGCAACCTCAATGTTTGATCATCACATGCCGCACACAGGTGTAGTCCTCCAGCCCGTACATCGACAGGTCCTTGCCATACCCTGAATGCTTCTGGCCGCCATGGGGCATTTCGCTGACCAGCATGAAATGGGTGTTGACCCAAGTGCAGCCATACTGCAAACGGGCGGCCAAACGGTGTGCCCGGCCCGTGTCGCGGGTCCATACCGATGAGGCCAGGCCGTACTCCGAGTCGTTGGCCCATGCCAGCGCTTGGGTTTCGTCAGTGAAACGGGTAACCGAAACCACCGGACCGAATACTTCATGGCGCACGATCTCGTCATCCTGAAGGGCATCGGCCAGCACGGTCGGCTCGAAGAAGAAACCATCACCCGGCAAGGCCTTGCCCCCGGTGACCAGGCGGATATGCGGCTGGGCGACGGCGCGTTGCACCAGGCCTGCGACCTTGTCGCGGTGCTGGGCGCTGATCAACGGGCCAAGCTCGGTATCTTCAGCGTCCTGCAGGCCGGGTTTGAGGCTGGCCACCGCCTTGCCCAGTCGTTCGACGAATTGCTCGTAGATGCCATCCTGCACATACAGGCGACAGGCGGCGGTGCAGTCCTGGCCGGCGTTGTAGAAGCCGAAGGTGCGGATGCCATCGATGGCTGCATCCAGGTCGGCATCGTCGAACACCAGCACCGGCGCCTTGCCGCCCAGTTCCATGTGCATGCGCTTCACGCTGTCGGCGGTGGCGCCGATGATGTGCGCACCGGTGGGGATGGAGCCGGTCAGTGACACCATGCGCACCTTGGGGTGGGTGACCAGCGGGTTGCCGACCGTCTGGCCGCGGCCGAAGAGGATGTTGAGTACCCCCGGCGGCAGCAGGCTCTGCGCCAGTTCACCCAGGCGCAGCGCGGTCAGCGGGGTCAGCTCCGAGGGCTTGATCACCACGGTATTGCCCGCCGCCAACGCTGGCGCGATCTTCCAGGCCAGCATCATCAGCGGGTAGTTCCAGGGGGCGATCGAGGCAACCACGCCCAGTGGGTCACGGCGAATCATCGAGGTGTGCCCGGGCAAGTATTCGCCAGCCGCAGAGCCGCCCAGGCAGCGCGCAGCACCGGCGAAGTAGCGGAACACATCGGCGATGGCCGGGATCTCGTCGTTCAGCGCCGCCGTGAAAGGCTTGCCGCAGTTCTGCGACTCTAGCCGGGCCAGTTCCTCGCCGTGATTTTCAAGGGTGTCGGCCAGCGCCAGCAGGGCAAGGGAGCGGTCCTTGGGGCTGGATTGGGACCAGCTGTCGAACGCCTGGTCCGCTGCGCACACGGCCTGGTCGACCTGTGCCTCGGTGGCTTCGTTGATTTGCGCCAGGGCACTGCCCAGGGCCGGGTTGAGCACGGTCCAGGTTGGCCCCTCGCCGGTCACCAGGCGGCCATTGATGAGCATTTGGGTTTGCATGGAAGACACCTCCAGGGTCATTTGCCGCCGCCCGCAACGCTTTCGCCGCCGCGGGTCAGGTAATAGGCGCCGAGGATCGGCAACATGGTCACCAGCATCACCAGTAGAGCGACGACATTGGTGACCGGCACATCGCGGGGACGGCTCAACTGATTGAGCAGCCAGATCGGCAGCGTGCGTTCATGGCCTGCGGTGAAGGTGGTGACGATGATCTCGTCGAACGACAAGGCGAACGCCAGCATGCCACCGGCCAGCAGGGCCGAGCCCAGGTTGGGCAGGATGATGTAGCGGAAGGTCTGCCAGCCGTCGGCACCCAGGTCCATCGAGGCCTCGATCAGGCTCTGGGAGGTGCGCCGCAGGCGGGCGATGACGTTGTTGTAGACGATCACCACGCAAAAGGTCGCGTGGCCGACCACGATGGTGAGCACACCAGGCTCGATGCCCAAGGTCTTGAAGGCTGACAGCAAGGCAATGCCGGTGATAATGCCGGGCAAGGCGATGGGTAGGATCAGCATCAGCGAGATGCTCTCCTTGCCAAAGAAGCTGCGTCGATATAGCGCCGCCGAGGCCAGGGTGCCCAGTACCAGGGCTATCAGCGTGGCGAGGCTGGCGACTTTCACCGACAGCATGATGGCCTCGAGCACGTCCGGGCGCGCGAAGGCTACGGTGAACCAGTTCAGGGTGAATCCCTGGGGTGGGAAGCTAAAGGCTGCGTCCTCTGTGTTGAAGGCGTAGAGGATGATGATCACGATCGGAAAATGCAGGAAAAGCAGCCCGCCCCACGCAGCCAGGCGCAGCCCCAGCGAAGCACTTTCAGAGTGCATCGAAGGCTCCCAGGCGTTTGACGATGGCTAGGTAGACTGCGATCAGCACGATGGGCACCAGAGTAAAGGCGGCCGCCATGGGCATGTTGCCGATCGCCCCTTGCTGGGCGTAGACCATGCTGCCGATGAAGTACCCGGGCGGGCCGATCAGCTGCGGGACGATGAAATCGCCGAGGGTGAGGCTGAAGGTAAAGATCGAGCCTGCGGCGATACCGGGTATGGAAAGCGGCAGAACAACCTGCACGAAGGTTTGCCCCGGCGTAGCCCCAAGGTCGGCCGAGGCCTGCAGGAGCGATGGCGGCAAGCGTTCCAGGGCCGCCTGAATGGGCAGGATCATGAACGGCAGCCAGATGTAAACGAACACCAAAAAGCGCCCCAGGTGCGAGGTGGACAAGGTGCTGCCACCCACCCCCGGCACCGCCAACACCAGTTGCAAGAGGCCTTCGAGGTGCAACTGCTGGACGAACCACTGGGCGACGCCGCCCTTGGCCAGCAGCAGGGTCCAGGCGTAGGTCTTGACGATGTAGCTGGCCCACATCGGCATCATCACCGCGATGTAGAAAAACGCCTTGGTCCTGCCGGTGGTGTAGCGCGCCATGTAGTAGGCGATAGGGAAGGCCAGCACGGCGCTGGCCAGCGATACCGCCACGGCCATGCTCAAGGTGCGCAGGATGATGTCGAAGTTCGACGGATTGAACAGGGCGGCGAAGTTGCCCAGGGTCAGGTCCGGGGTTACCGCCATGGTGAAGTCGTCGAAGGTATAGAAACCTTGCCAGAGCAGGTTCAGCAGCGAACCCAGGTAAATCGCGCCGAACCAGGTGAGTGGCGGGATCAGCAGCAGCGCCAGGTACAGGTTTGGCCGTCGGTACAGCAGGTTGGAAAACCTGCGCAGCAGGCCTGGGGACGCCGCGGCCGGGTTCATTTCGGCAGGGCTCGTTCAGGTGTATCGAGGAGGGTTTCGCGCAGGGCCGTCATGGCCTCGCGTGGCCAGCGCGCCTGCACTCGCTGTCCCGGTTGCCAGGGCTGAGCCTGGTCCTGCCAGCGATCGTTGGCATGACTCACCGCCAACAACTGGCCACTGTCGAGCTGGACTTCGTAGCGGGTGGCGCTGCCCTGGTACTGGATGTCGCGCAGCAAGCCACTGACCTGGACCTCGGTTCCCGTAGTGGCCGCGTCACCGAGGCGGATGTGCTCCGGACGAATGGAGAACGGCGTGGCGCTGCCATTGAGCTGCTTCGCCAGTTCGCCCCGCAGGACGTTGGACGTGCCGACGAACTCGGCGACGAAGGTGGTAGCCGGTTTCATGTACAGGTTGCGTGGGGTGTCGACTTGTTCGATGCGACCCCGGTTGAACACCGCCACACGGTCGGACATCGACAGCGCCTCGGTCTGGTCGTGGGTAACGAAAACGAAGGTGATGCCCAGCTGGCGCTGCAGCTTCTTGAGCTCGCCTTGCATCTGTTCGCGCAACTTCAGGTCCAGGGCGCCGAGGGGTTCGTCCAGCAGCAGGACCCGCGGGCGATTGACCAGTGCGCGGGCCAGGGCCACACGCTGACGCTGGCCACCAGAAAGCTGCGCCGGTTTGCGCTCGCCATAGCCAGAAAGGGCGACCATCGCCAAAGCCTCGTCGGCGCGGGCATGGCGCTCGGCCTTGGCCACGCCTTTTACCTTGAGGCCATAGGCGATGTTGTCGCGCACGTTCATGTGCGGAAACAGTGCGTAGTCCTGGAACACGGTGTTGACGTCGCGCTGGTAGGGCGGCACGCCCGTGGCTTCGACGCCGTGAATACGGATCGAGCCGCTGCTGGGATGTTCGAAGCCCGCTATCAGGCGCAGGCAGGTGGTCTTGCCCGAGCCTGAGGGCCCGAGCATGGAGAAGAACTCGCCGTCTTCGATGTCGATGCTGACCTGGTCGACAGCCTTGACCTCGCCGAAGGTGCGGGAAACCTGGGTGAACTGGACGGCTAGGGGCATGTGTGGGCTCCAGGAAACGTTCTTACTCCTGCTCTGGCCCCTTCGCGGGCTAACCCGCCCCCACAGCTACTGCGCGGTACTCTGTAGGAGCGGCTTGCCCGTGAGGAAGCCAGGTCGGGTTTCAACCGGCTTCAGCGTCCGCCCATGATCGCAATGTAATCCTGGGTCCAGCGGCTGTACGGTACGAACTTGCCTCCTTGGGCCTGTGGGGTTTTCCAGAAGGCAATCTTGTCGAAGTTGTCGAAGCCGTTGGTCTTGCACCCTTCGGCACCCAGCAGCTCGCTGGCGGTACAGGCCGCCGGAACGGCCGGCAACGAGCCGAACCAGGCCGCCACATCGCCTTGCACCTTCGGCTGCAACGACCAGTCCATCCACTTGTAGGCGCAGTTGGGGTGCTTGGCCTCGCTGTGCAGCATGGTGGTATCGGCCCAGCCCGTTGCACCCTCCTTCGGTATGGTCGAGGCCACCGGCTGGTTTTCGGCTTTCAGGCCGTTGACCATGTAGCCCCAGGAACTGGAGGCGACCACGCCTTCGTTCTTCACATCGCTCATCTGCACGGTTGCGTCATGCCAGTAGCGATGGACCAGCGGCTGTTGCTGACGCAGCAGCTCGAGCACGGCCTTGTACTGCGTTTCGGTGAGCTCGTAGGGGTCCTTGATGCCCAGCTCAGGCTTGGCCGACTTCAGGTAAAGCGCGGCATCGGCGATGTAGATCGGCCCGTCATAGGCTTGCACCCGGCCTTTGTTGGGCTTGCCATCGGGCAGGTCTTGCGGGGCGAACACCACGCTCCAACTGGTGGGCGGTTGCTTGAATACGTTGGTGTTGTACAGCAGCACGTTCGGCCCCCACTGGTACGGGGTGCCGTAAACCTGCTTGTCGACCACGTACCAGTCACCGTTCTGCAGGCGCGGGTCAATGTGCTTCCAGTTGGGAATCAGCGCGGTATTGATGGGCTGCACCCGCTTGCCAGCGATCAGGCGGAGCGAAGCGTCGCCCGAAGCGGTGACCAGGTCGTAGCCGCCCTTGGTCATCAGGCTGACCATTTCGTCGGAAGTCGCGGCGGTCTTGACGCTGACCTTGCAGCCGGTTTCCTTTTCGAAGCCTGTGACCCAGTCATAGGCCTTGTCGCTTTCCCCACGCTCGATGTAGCCCGGCCAGGCGACGATATCCAGTCGTCCTTCGCCGGCGCCCAGGGCCTTGGGCAAATCGGCGGCCTGCAAGCTGGCGCTGGCCACTAGCGCGCCGCTCACGGCGCCGAGCAATGCGGTCTTGTGCACTGACATGGTGTTCCCTCTTCTTGGAGATCTTGGTCGGGGCAGTCATCAAGAAAGCTGTGAAGCCATTGTTATAAGCGTAGTGCGGTTGTGCAGGTTGTCGGCGAAGTCGAGTCTAGTTGGGTTTTGTGCCGGCAACGCAACATCTGGAAGCAAATCCACAGGTGGTGTTCATGGCGGTAAGCCTTACTCTGGCCGTGACTTTACGCGCCGTGGAGACGTGCACATGAACACCCGAGGCCTGCTCGACCAATTGCTCAAATCTGGCCAGGAACTGCTGAACAAGCAAACCACCGCAGGCGGCGCGGGCAAGCCTGCGGCAGGTGCCGGTGGCCTGGGCGGCCTGCTTTCCGGCGCCGGCGGCAGCGCCTTGGCTGCCGGGGCGATGGGGCTGCTGCTGGGCAACAAGAAGGCGCGCAAGTATGGCGGCAAGGTTCTGACCTACGGTGGCCTGGCGGCGCTCGGTGTGCTGGCCTACAAGGCCTACGGCAACTGGCAGGCACGCCAGGGCCTGGGGGCGGGCGCAGAGCCTCAGACCCTCGACCGCCTGCCTGCGTCCCAGGCCGAGCAGCACAGCCAGGCGGTGCTGCAGGCGTTGGTGGCAGCGGCCAAGTCCGACGGCCACATCGATGATCGCGAGCGTGCCTTGATCGAGGGTGAGTTCACCCGCCTGGACAGCGACCAGGAGCTGCAGCACTGGTTGCACGCCGAGCTGAACAAGCCACTGGACCCGGCGGAAGTCGCCCGTGCCGCGCAGACGCCGGAAATGGCCGCTGAGATGTACCTGGCCAGCGTGATGATGGTCGATCAGGAAAACTTCATGGAGCGTGCCTACCTGGATGAACTGGCCCGCCAGTTGCGCCTGGACCCAGCCCTGCGGCAGGAGCTGGAGACCCAGGTCAGGTTGGCGTCGACGCCATGATCAGGCAAAACGCCATATTGTCGGGCAAGGATGCCTGAAACAACGAATTTCAGCCGCAATTGCAGAGGAAGCCTGGGCTATACTTCGGCGATTTTTCCCGCTCGTTGTGAATTCCTGAGGGCTGAATGTGAAGAACTGGACCTTGCGCCAACGGATCCTGGCAAGTTTCGCCGTGATCATCGCCATCATGCTGCTGATGATCGTGGCCGCCTACTCGCGGCTGGTGGCGATCGAAAGTGCCGAGGAGGCGGTGGGGACCGACAGCATCCCCGGGCTTTACTACAGTTCGATGATTCGCAGTGCGTGGGTCGACAGTTACGTCACCAGCCAACAATTGGTAGGCCTGTCCAAGCGGCGTGAAATCACTGCGGCCGACATGGAGTTGTTCAAGAGCTTCGAGGATCGGCTCAAGCAACAGATGGCCAACTACCAAGGCACCATCCAGGGCGCCGACGATCAGGCCCGGTTCGACACCTTCATCCAGATGGAAGAAAACTACCTCAAGACTGTAAACCAGGTGCTTGAGGCGTACCGTCAGCGCAATTACGCCGAAGCCGAGCGACTGATCGTCGAGGTGCTTACCCCCGCCTGGCTGGAAGGCCGCAAGCATCTGAACACCGTCATCGAACACAATCGTGAGTCCGCCGGTACAGCCACCCAGGAAATCGTCAGCGCGGTAAGCACCGCCAAGGGCAGCATGTTGGTCTCACTGCTGCTGGCGATCGTCGCGGCAGGCATCTGTGGTTTGCTGCTGATGCGGGCCATTACCGCACCGATGCAGCGTATCGTCCATGCCCTCGACAAACTGCGCTCGGGTGACCTGAGCATGCGCTTGAGCCTGGACCGCAAGGATGAGTTCGGCGCCATCGAAAGTGGCTTCAACGAGATGGCCGAGGCCCTCGCCAACCTGGTCGCCCAGGCGCAGCGCTCATCGGTGCAGGTCACCACCTCGGTGACCGAGATCGCCGCCACCTCCAAGCAGCAGCAGGCCACCGCCACCGAAACCGCCGCCACCACCACCGAAATTGGCGCTACATCGCGTGAGATCGCCGCCACCTCTCGCGATCTGGTCCGCACCATGACCGAGGTTACCAGCGCTGCCGATCAGGCTTCCAGCCTCGCCGGTTCCGGTCAGCAGGGCCTGGCGCGAATGGAAGAGACCATGCACCAGGTGATGGGCGCTGCCGACCTGGTCAATGCCAAGCTGGCGATCCTCAACGAGAAAGCCAGCAACATCACCCAGGTCGTGGTGACCATCGTCAAGGTGGCCGACCAGACCAACCTGCTGTCGCTCAATGCCGCCATTGAGGCGGAAAAAGCCGGTGAGTACGGCCGAGGCTTCTCTGTGGTTGCCACCGAGGTGCGCCGGTTGGCCGACCAGACCGCCGTGGCTACCTACGACATCGAGCAGATGGTGCGGGAAATCCAGTCAGCGGTGTCGGCTGGCGTCATGGGTATGGACAAGTTCTCCGAGGAAGTGCGCCGCGGCATGTTCGAGGTGCAGCAGGTGGGCGAGCAGCTCAGCCAGATCATCCACCAGGTACAAGCATTGGCGCCGCGCGTGTTGATGGTCAACGAAGGCATGCAGGCCCAGGCCACCGGTGCCGAGCAGATCAACCAGGCGCTGGCCCAGCTCAGTGATGCCAGCACCCAGACGGTGGAATCCTTGCGCCAGGCCAGTTTCGCCATCGACGAACTGAGCCAGGTGGCTGCGGGGCTGCGCGGCGGTGTGTCGCGCTTCAAAGTCTGACGGCGATGAGTGACCTTCATCCCCACACGGTAGTGGCGGCCGATGCCAAGGGCGTGCTGTACCTGCAGTTTCGTATAGGCGAGCAGCGCTTCGCCCTGGATGTCCGGGAAGTCATCGAAGTGTTGCCGCGTCGCCCGCTGAAGCCGATCGCCCAGGCGCCGACGTGGGTCGCAGGCGTCCTTGCCCATCGAGGCGTGATGGTGCCGGTGATCGACCTTTCGGTCCTGAGTTTCGGTAGGCCCGCCGTGCAGCGCACCAGCACCCGACTGGTGTTGGTACGCTACCGCCAAGACCAGCAGCTCGGCCTGGTGCTCGAGCAAGCCACCGACACCCTGCGCTGCCACCCCGAAGCCTTCCAACCTTATGGCCTGGATAACCCTGATGCGCGTTACCTGGGGCCTGTGCTTCAGGATGCCGAGGGCATGTTGCAACGCATCGAGGTGGACGACCTGTTGACCGATAGCGTGCGGATGCTGTTGTTCCCGACCCAGCCCCTGCAGGTGCCGACATGAACCTGCATCGATATTTCCGATTTTTGCAGGAACGCATCGGCCTTGATGTGGAGTCGGTGGGCGAGGCCATGATCGAGCGCGCCCTGCGTCAGCGGTGCATGGCCCTGGACGCGGCCGATCTGGACGATTACTGGTTGCGTCTGCAGCAATCGACCGACGAACAGCAAGCGCTCATCGAGGCTGTGATCGTTCCGGAAACCTGGTTTTTCCGCTACCCGGAGTCGTTCACCGCCCTGGTCGGGTTGGCCCAGAGGCGCCTGGCAGAGCTCGCCGGCGAGCGCCCCCTACGCCTGCTCAGCCTGCCCTGTTCGACCGGCGAGGAGCCGTATTCGGCGGCCATGGCATTGCTCGATGCAGGCTTGAGTCCCGCTTCGTTTCACATCGACGGCATCGACATCAGCCCCAATTCGGTGACCAAGGCCCAGCAAGCCATCTACGGACGCAACTCGTTCCGGGGCAGTGAACTGGCGTTTCGTGAGCGGCATTTCCGTGAGATCGAGGATGGCCACCAGCTGGATCAAAGGGTGTGCTCACAAGTGAGCCTGCAGGTAGGCAATGTGCTCGACCCGGCGCTGTCGAGCCGTGATGGCCTTTACGACTTCGTGTTCTGCCGCAACTTGCTCATCTACTTCGATGTGGCGACCCAGCAGCGGGTGTTCGAGATGCTCAAACGCCTGATCCATGCCCAGGGGGTTTTGTTCATCGGCCCCGCCGAGGGCAGTCTGCTGGCACGCTTGGGCATGCGCCCATTGGGTATTGCCCAGTCGTTCGCCTATGTTCGCCAGGACAGCCATGCGCCAACGCCTGAGGTTCGGCCCCGGCGTGCGATGCCCCTGCCATTCACGCCACGTTCGCCGCTGCCGCCGCCGGCACCGATGTCGACGGCCAAGCCTCGCCCGTTACGTACCTTGCCACCGGCGCAGCCTTCGCCTGAGCCGCGGAGAGCGAGAGCGAGCTGTTGGCCAGCATCGCGCGCCAGGCCAATGCCGGTGACAGCGCACAGGCCCGGGCCAGCTGCCAGCGCTACCTGCGGCAATTCGCCCCCAAGGCGCAGGTGTATTACTGGTTGGGGTTGCTGAGCGACACCGACGGTGACGCCTCGCAGGCGCTGACCCACTATCGCAAGGCACTCTACCTCGACCCCCAGCATCCAGAGGCCCTGGTGCAACTGGCGGCCTTATTGGCAGCCCAAGGGGATGAGGCGGGCGCGCGACGTCTGCAGGAGCGTGCGGCGCGTGTAGGGCGGGAGTCTGAACGATGAAGGTCGATAGCGCGATGGAATTGATCGCTCACGATGACGATCGCATAGATGACTGCTGGAACCGCATCGGCGTGCACGGTGACAAGCAGTGTCCGCTGCTGGATCGGCACATACACTGCCGCAATTGTGAAATCTACGCAGCGGCCGCCACGCGCTTGCTGGACCGCTACGCGCTGTTGCAGGACGACGTGGTGCAAGCGGCCGTGCCGGTGGAAGCGTGTGTGGGCCGCTCGATGCTGCTGTTCCGGCTGGGCGAGGAGTGGATGGCGCTGGCCACCGCCAGTCTTGCTGAAATCGCCCCGGTTCAGCCCGTGCATTCGCTGCCTCATCAACGTTCGCGAGTGCTGCAGGGCGTGGCCAATGTGCGCGGTGCCTTGGTGCCCTGCCTGTCGCTGGCCGACTTGCTCGAGGTGGAGGCCGTGCAAGGCGACGCCCGCGGCGTTCGGGCCATGCCACGGTTGTTGATCCTGGCTGCCTTAGGTGGGCCGGTGGTGATGGCGGTGGATGAAATCGACGGTATTCACCGGCTCGACCCAGCCTTGCTGGATGGCGAACACGAAGGCGCACCGTTCGCCGCAGGCGTGTTGCAGTGGCGTGGACGCAGCGTGCGCGTGCTGGACGATCACCAATTATTGTCTGCCGTGCAGCGGAGCCTGTCATGACCCCAGAACAATTGCGTGACGCCTCGCTGCTCGAACTGTTCAGCCTCGAAGCCGAGGCCCAGACCCAGGTGCTCAGCGTTGGGTTGATGGCCCTGGAGCGCAATCCGAACCAGGCTGACCAGTTGGAAGCCTGCATGCGTGCGGCCCATTCGCTGAAAGGCGCCGCGCGAATCGTTGGCATCGATGCCGGCGTCAGCGTCGCCCACGTCATGGAGGACTGCCTCGTGGCAGCCCAGGAAGGGCGGTTGTTGCTGCGCGCCGAGCATATCGACGCCCTGTTGCGCGGCACCGACTTGCTGATGCACATCGCCACGCCGGGAGACCCGGCCGGTGAGGCGGCTGTCCCAGCTTTCCTGGCGCAGATGGCGAGCCTGCTGGATCCCGCCACAGCCGCCGCGCCCTTCGCAGTCGAGGTTCCAGAACCTGAGAGGCTCGTGCAACCGCCAGTGATCGGGCCTGTCCCGGCAGAGCCAGAGGCTGACCTCGAACCGACGCCGCGCAAGGCGGGCAAGCGAGGCAGCGAGGGCAGTGAGCGGGTATTACGCGTGACCGCCGACCGCCTCAACAGCCTGCTCGATCTTTCCAGCAAGTCACTGGTCGAGACCCAGCGACTCAAGCCGTACCTGGCCACCTTGCAGCGTCTCAAACGCATGCATGGCCAAGGCATGCGCGCGCTCGATGGCCTGAAAACCCAGCTCGAAGGCAGCGGTCAGCGTCTGGAAGTGCTCGAAGCCCTGGCTCAGACCCAGCGCCTGCTGGCGGAAACCCAGGAGATCCTGCAGCAGCAGGCCGCCGACCTCGACGAGTTCGGCTGGCAGGCCAGCCAGCGCGCCCAATTGTTGTACGACACCGCCCTGGCCTGCCGTATGCGGCCGTTCGCCGATGTCCTGACCGGCCAGAGCCGCATGGTGCGCGACCTTGGTCGCTCGCTGGGCAAACAGGTGCGCCTGCAGATCGAGGGCGAGAAGACCCAGGTCGATCGCGACGTGCTGGAAAAGCTCGAGGCGCCACTGACTCACCTGCTGCGCAATGCGGTCGACCATGGCATCGAGCTGCCCGAGCGGCGGGTGCTGGCGGGCAAGCCGGCCGAGGGCGTGATCCGCTTGCGCGCTTCCCACCAGGCGGGTCAGTTGATGCTTGAGCTCAGTGACGACGGTGCCGGTATCGACCTGGAGCGACTGCGCCGCAGCATCGCCGAGCGCGGATTGTCGCCTGCCGAAACGCTGTCGCGAATGAGCGAGGCGGAGTTGCTGACCTTCCTCTTCCTGCCGGGCTTCAGCCTGCGCGACAAGGTGACCGAGGTGTCCGGGCGTGGTGTCGGCCTGGATGCGGTGCAGCACATGGTGCGCGACCTGCGCGGTGCCATCGAACTGACCCAGGTGGCCGGGCAAGGCTGTCGTTTTCAACTGGAAGTGCCGCTGACGCTGTCGGTGGTGCGCAGCCTGGTGGTCGAGGTAGGCGGTGAGGCATATGCCTTCCCGCTGGCTCACATCGAGCGCACCCTGGAGGTGGCTGCCGAGGAGATCGTGCAGGTCGAGGGCCGCCAGCACTTCTGGCACGAAGGCCGCCATGTAGGCCTGGTCGCCGCCACCCAGTTGCTCAACCGTCCAGCGGGGCAGGGCGATGAAAGCAGCCTGCGGGTGGTGGTGATCCGCGAGCGCGAACAGCTTTATGGCGTGGCCGTGGAGCGTTTGATTGGCGAGCGCGTGCTGGTGGTGATGCCGCTCGACCCGCGGCTGGGCAAGATCCAGGACATATCCGCCGGTGCGCTGCTCGATGATGGCTCAGTGGTGCTAATCGTCGACGTCGAAGACCTGCTGCGCTCGGTCGAGAAGCTGCTCAGCACCGGCCGCCTGGAGCGCATCGAACGCAGCGCCCACGGCGCGCGTGGTGCGGATCGCAAACGCATCCTGGTGGTCGACGATTCGCTGACGGTGCGCGAGCTGCAACGCAAGTTGCTGAGCACGCGCGGCTACGAGGTAGCCGTGGCGGTCGATGGCATGGACGGCTGGAACGCGCTGCGTGGCGAGGACTTCGACCTGCTGATCACCGATATCGACATGCCGCGCATGGACGGTATCGAACTCGTCACCCTGGTGCGCCGTGACCAACGCCTGCAAACCTTGCCCGTGATGGTGGTGTCGTACAAGGATCGTGAAGAAGATCGCAGGCGTGGCCTGGATGCTGGCGCCGACTACTATTTGGCTAAAGCCAGCTTCCATGACGATGCGTTGCTGGATGCCGTGGTGGAGCTGATTGGGGGTGCTCAAGGATGAAGATCGCCATCGTTAACGACATGCCACTTGCCGTTGAAGCCCTGCGCCGGGCCCTGGCCTTCGAGCCTGCACACCAGGTGATCTGGGTGGCCGGCGACGGCGCCGAAGCCGTGCGCCGTTGCAGCGAGGAACTGCCGGACCTGATCCTGATGGACCTGATCATGCCGGTGATGGACGGTGTCGAGGCCACACGGCGGATCATGGCCGAGACCCCATGCGCCATCGTGATCGTCACCGTCGACCGCAAGCAGAACGTGCACCGGGTGTTCGAGGCCATGGGCCATGGTGCGCTGGATGTGGTCGATACCCCGGCCCTGGGGGCGGGAGATGCCCGCGAGGCGGCGGCACCGCTGCTGCGCAAGATCCTCAATATCGGCTGGTTGATCGGCCAGCAACGCACCAGTGCGGCGAAGTCGGTATCGGCCCCGCTGCGATCGGCATCACAGCGCCGCGGACTGGTGGCCATCGGCTCTTCGGCCGGAGGGCCAGCAGCGCTCGAAGTGCTGCTCAAGGGCCTGCCGCCAGAGTTTCCCGCCGCCATCGTGCTGGTCCAGCACGTCGACCAGGTGTTTGCGGCCGGCATGGCCGAGTGGCTCAGCACCGCCAGTGGACTCCCTGTGCGCCTGGCCCGTGAAGGCGAGCCGCCGCAACCTGGGCAGGTGCTGCTGGCGGGAACCAACCACCACATACGTCTGCTGCAAAATGGCCAGTTGGCCTACACTGCCGAACCGGTCAACGAAATCTATCGGCCTTCGATCGATGTGTTCTTCGAGAGCGTTGCACGTTTCTGGAGCGGTGACGCGGTAGGCGTGCTGCTCACCGGCATGGGCCGCGACGGTGCCCATGGCCTGAAACTGATGCGCCAGCAAGGCTTTTTGACCATCGCGCAGGATCAGTCCAGCAGCGCGGTGTATGGCATGCCCAAGGCTGCTGCGGCCATTGATGCTGCGGTGGAAATACGCCCGCTGGAGCGAATCGCCGGGCGACTGATGGAAATCTTTGCAAAATGACGATATGTATTGCATCACGCCGCCTGGCCGGCAGTGACTGGATGATTACGGATGAATGATCTACCGATCGACGGTTTCACGACCACCAACGAAAACTCGGCAATGGTCCTGTTGGTCGACGACCAGGCCATGATCGGCGAGGCGGTGCGTCGTGGCCTGGCCCACGAAGAGAACATCGACTTCCACTTCTGTGCCGATCCGCACCAGGCCGTGGCCCAGGCAGTGCTCATCAAGCCTACGGTGATTCTTCAGGACCTGATCATGCCTGGCCTGGACGGGCTGACCCTGGTGCGCGAATACCGTAGCAATGCAGCGACCCAGGACATCCCGATCATCGTGCTGTCGACCAAGGAAGACCCGCTGGTCAAGAGCGCGGCGTTCGCTGCTGGAGCCAACGATTACCTGGTCAAGCTGCCGGATACCATCGAGCTGGTAGCACGTATTCGCTACCACTCGCGTTCATACCTGACCCTGTTGCAACGAGACGAAGCCTACCGCGCCTTGCGCGTGAGCCAGCAGCAACTGCTCGACACCAACCTGATGCTGCAGCGGCTGATGAACTCCGACGGCCTTACCGGCTTGTCCAACCGCCGTCACTTCGATGAGTACCTGGAACTGGAGTGGCGTCGGGCCATGCGTGAACAGCAGCAACTGTCGCTGCTGATGATCGACGTCGACTACTTCAAGGCCTACAACGACAGCTTTGGCCATTTGGCAGGCGATGAGACCCTGCGTCAGGTCGCCGATGCCATCCGGGACTGCTGCTCGCGTCCCTCCGACCTGCCGGCGCGCTATGGTGGCGAAGAGTTTGCCCTGGTGTTGCCCAACACGTCGCCGGGAGGCGCCCGGCTGGTGGCGGAGAAGCTACGCCAGACCATCCTCGGGCTGAATATCCCGCACAGTGCCCCCCACGCCGACTCGGTGCTGACCGTGAGCATTGGCCTGGCAACGCAGACGCCGAGTATCGGCAGTCATTGCC
This sequence comes from Pseudomonas sp. Rh2, assembly GCF_040762985.1. Lineage (NCBI taxonomy): Bacteria > Pseudomonadati > Pseudomonadota > Gammaproteobacteria > Pseudomonadales > Pseudomonadaceae > Pseudomonas > Pseudomonas sp. Rh2. Next base: position 4,657,606 of record NZ_CP142890.1, on the reverse strand, counting down.
GGCAATTGATCTCGGCGGCGGACAAGGGGTTGTACCTGGCCAAGAACAGCGGTCGCAATCAGGTTGGTATCGCCTGACAGGGCCGCATCGCCGGCAAGCGGGTGCCTGCCGTGGTCGCACCGGGCTTGCTGGCGAGAAGACCGTGCAAGCGCTTTACGTCCCCTGGGCCGACACCATTTTCTACCGCCCGGCGGGTCTGCCGCCAGGCTCCAGACTGGGTTATACTCGCGGGCTTTTCACCGAATTCGCACGAGAGCTGCCCGCCCATGGAAATCCAACCGATTCTGAACACCATCAAGGACCTCACCGAGCGTTCCCAGTCCATTCGGGGGTATCTTTGACTACGATCACAAGCATGACCGCCTGATCGAAGTCAACCGCGAGCTGGAAGACCCCAACGTCTGGAACAAGCCTGAGTACGCCCAGGCGCTGGGCCGTGAGCGTGCCATGCTGGCGCAGGTCGTCGAGACCCTGGACAAGATGTCCAACGGCTTGACCGACTGCAAGGACCTGCTGGACATGGCCGTCGAAGAAAATGACGAAGGCGCCGTCAGCGACGTCGTGACCGAGCTGCAAGGCCTGGAAGAAATCCTGGCCCAGCTTGAGTTCCGTCGCATGTTCAGCGGCGAGATGGACATGAACAACGCCTACCTGGACATCCAGGCCGGCTCTGGCGGCACCGAGGCGCAGGACTGGGCCAACATCCTGCTGCGCATGTACCTGCGCTGGGCCGACAAGCGTGGTTTCGATGCCACCATCATCGAGCTTTCCGAAGGTGAGGTCGCCGGCATCAAGGGCGCTACGGTGCACATCAAGGGCGAGTACGCCTTTGGCTGGCTGCGTACCGAGATCGGCGTGCACCGCCTGGTGCGCAAGAGCCCGTTCGACTCCGGTGCCCGTCGCCACACCTCGTTCTCGGCGGTATTCGTCTCGCCCGAGATCGACGACAAGGTCGAGATCGAAATCAACCCGGCCGACCTGCGTATCGACACCTACCGCTCCTCCGGTGCCGGTGGTCAGCACGTCAACACCACCGACTCGGCGGTGCGTATCACTCACGTGCCGACCAACACCGTGGTGGCCTGCCAGAACGAACGCTCCCAGCACGCCAACAAGGACACCGCCATGAAAATGCTGCGGGCCAAGCTGTACGAGCTGGAAATGCAGAAGCGCAATGCCGCTTCGCAGGCGCTGGAAGACAGCAAGTCGGACATCGGCTGGGGCCACCAGATCCGCTCCTACGTGCTGGATGACTCGCGCATCAAGGACCTGCGTACCGGCGTCGAGCGTAGCGACTGCCAGAAGGTCCTGGACGGCGACCTCGACCAGTACCTGGAAGCAAGCCTCAAGCAGGGCCTGTAAACCGCATACTACCGCCGCGATACGAGGCCATCGGCCCGTATCGCGTGCCCTGCCCGACAGGGGCAACGAACACCTGATGGAAAGAATGACGACATGAGCGACCTCAACACCCAACCGCAAGACCTGCAACAGGAAGAAAACGCCCTGATCGCGCTGCGCAAGGAAAAACTTGCCGCCGAGCGCGCCAAAGGCAATGCCTTCCCCAACGACTTCCGCCGCGACAGCTACTGCAACGACCTGCAGAAACAGTACGCGGACAAGACCAAGGAAGAGCTGGAAGCTGCAGCGATTCCGGTCAAGGTGGCAGGCCGCATCATGCTCAACCGTGGCTCGTTCATGGTCATCCAGGACATGACTGGCCGCATCCAGGTCTACGTCAACCGCAAGACCCTGCCGGAAGAAACCCTGGCTGCGGTCAAGACCTGGGACCTGGGCGACATCATCAGCGCCGAAGGCACCCTGGCCCGTTCTGGCAAGGGCGACCTGTACGTGGAAATGACCGATGTGCGCCTGCTGACCAAGTCGCTGCGCCCGCTGCCGGACAAGCACCACGGCTTGACCGACACCGAGCAGCGCTACCGCCAGCGCTACGTCGACCTGATGGTCAACGAAGAAACCCGCCACACCTTCCGCGTTCGTTCGCAGGTGATCTCGCATATCCGCAAGTTCCTCATCGAGCGCGACTTCCTCGAAGTCGAAACGCCGATGCTGCAGACCATTCCGGGCGGCGCTGCGGCCAAGCCGTTCGAAACCCACCACAACGCGCTGGACATGGCCATGTTCCTGCGTATCGCGCCCGAGCTGTACCTCAAGCGCCTGGTGGTCGGTGGCTTCGAGAAAGTCTTCGAGATCAACCGCAACTTCCGTAACGAAGGTGTGTCGACTCGTCACAACCCCGAGTTCACCATGCTCGAGTTCTACCAGGCCTATGCCGACTACCGCGACAACATGGACCTCACCGAGGAACTGTTCCGCGAGCTGGCGCAGCTGGTCCTGGGTTCCACCGATGTGCCGTACGGCGACAAGGTATTCCACTTTGGCGAGCCGTTCGCCCGCCTGTCGGTGTTCGACTCGATCCTCAAGTACAACCCGGAACTCACCGCTGCCGACCTGCAGGACGTCGACCGCGCCCGTGAAATCGCCAAGAAGGCCGGTGCCAAGGTGCTGGGCCACGAAGGCCTGGGCAAACTGCAGGTGATGATTTTCGAAGAGCTGGTCGAGCACAAGCTGGAGCAGCCCCACTTCATCACCGAGTACCCGTTCGAGGTCTCGCCGCTGGCCCGTCGCAACGACCAGAACCCGGCGGTTACCGACCGCTTCGAGCTGTTCATCGGTGGCCGCGAAATCGCCAATGCCTACTCCGAGCTCAATGATGCCGAAGACCAGGCCGAACGCTTCCTGGCCCAGGTGGCCGAGAAGGATGCCGGTGACGACGAAGCCATGCACTACGATGCCGACTTCGTCCGCGCCCTCGAATACGGCATGCCGCCGACCGCGGGCGAAGGTATCGGTATCGACCGCCTGGTGATGTTGCTGACCAACTCGCCGTCTATCCGTGACGTGATCCTGTTCCCGCACATGCGTCCGCAGGCCTGAGTCAATTGAACGAGCCGCCTTTCGAGGCGGCTTTTTCTTGCCTGTACATCCGTATTGGTGGTGCCGGCCGCTTCGCATCCGCAGCCGCGAAGCGTCCGGCACTGACGAAACACTGTTCATGAGGTACCCCCCGTGACACCCGCAATGCCTCACCAGGGCGCCGCCGGCATCGCCACCGCCGTCGCCGAAAGCGTGCAATACCAAGGCCGCAAGACTGCCCGCCAAGGCAGCGAGCAACGCCGCCAGCTGATCCTCGACGCCGCCATGCGGATCGTCGTGCGTGATGGTGTCCGTGGTGTGCGCCACCGGGCGGTAGCCGCCGAGGCGGGTGTGCCGCTATCGGCTACCACCTATTACTTCAAGGATATCGAGGACCTGCTCACCGATACCTTCGCCCAGTACGTCGAGCGAAGTGCCGCCTATATGGCCAAGTTGTGGGCCAATACTGAAGTGCTGCTGCGCCAGTTGGTGGCGCAGGGTGATGGCAGCCTGGAGTCGCGGGCACGGCTGGCCGACGAGGTGGCGCGCATGACCGCCGACTATGTGTCGCGCCAGTTGCTCAACCGCCGAGACTTCCTCATGGCCGAGCAGGCCTTCCGTCAGGAGGCATTGCTGTGCCCGCGTCTGGCCGAGCTGGTCTGTGCCCACGAGCAGATCCTGCTGCATGGCACCCGCCAGCTGCTGCAAGTGGTCGGCTCGCGGCAACCGGAACAGGACGCCCACATGTTGACGGCGATAATCGAGCAGATGGAATATCAGGGCCTGCTCAAGGACGCTGACACGCAGGCCGATGGGCAGATGCTCGCTATGCTTACCCGATACTTGCACCTGGTGTTGGCATCGGGCTGAGCTGAGACCGAACTTTCAAGGAGAACTTGATGAAAGCCTGGCGTGTGGTGTTGTTGACGTTGTCATTCCTGCTGCTGGGCGGTTGTCTGGTGACCTTCCATGAGCCGCTGCCGAGCAACCAGGCGGCGCCCAAGGCCTTGCTCGGCAAATGGAGCAGCAAGGACGCGTGGGGCGAGCCGCTGAAGCTGGTGATCAGCCGCAGTGGTGCCGATGCCTACAAGGCGGTTGCCACTGCGAAGGGCAAGAAACCCGAAGAATATGTGTTCACTGTGTCGCGCCACGGCAACCGCTGGTACCTGTCGGCCGGGGTTCCCAAGCGCCTGGGCGGCAATTTCCTGATCGGCGGTTTCGACATCGTCGATGGCAAGGAGCTGGTGCTTTACAACCTGGACGTCGAGCAGGTGCAGCAGGCGGTCGAGAAGAAGGAGCTGAGTGGGCGCAGCACCGAGGTGCCTGAGGACAATGGTGAGGGCATATTGATCGACAGCCCGTCGGCGCGGGTATTGGCCTACCTGGACGACCCGGCCAACTCCGACCTTTTCGTCGAGGTGGCGCGGTTCCAGCGGGCCGGCAAATAACCGTGTTGGCTGCTTCGCGGCTAAAGCCGCTCCTACAGGGATTGCAGTACCTGTGGTGGATTTAGCCGCGAAGAGGCCGGTACAGGCAATGCAAAGGCTTGGCACTCAGTTCCAATAAGGAGTCCCCGGTGGACGAATACCAGCAAACCATCCGCGCCCTGTCCGACCGCATCGTCGCGGCACAGACCCCGATCCGGGTCCTGGACGCGGTGAAGTGGGACGACAGCATCCGCCAAGGCTTTCTCAAGGCCAAGGGCAAGGAACCGCCGGCCGTCGACCGTGCCTATTACCAGTCCCGCCCTCTGTCGTTCGATTCCAGCGCGGTCAAGGCCGAGTTCCAGAGCATCGAGCGCGATATCACCCGCCAGTTGGGCCAATTCAACCCGGTTGGGCAGATCATGCGGCGCATGTGCAAGGAGTACCGCATGGTGGTGCGCATGCTCGAAGCGCGTGGCACCGAGGATTTCGGTCTGATCTCGCAGGAGCTCTACGGCGCCGCTTCCGACGCCTTCCACGCGGGTGACCCGACCTTGGCCGATCTGGGCCTGATGCTCTCGGACTACCTGAACAACATCGACGGCCGTGGCGACCTCAAGGACGAACCGAAGAACCTTACCGCCAAGGAGGCCGTGGACATCCTCCAGCACCGCCTGAACAAGGTGTTCGGCGAGGCAGAGGAAACCATTCGCGTATTCGAGTCCGACGGTATCGTCGCCGATGCCGCGGCGGGAGCCGACTACATCAAGGTCCGCGCCGACGCCATGTTCAACAGCCGCGATGTGCGCGCGCTGGAAGTTCACGAGGGACTGGTGCATGTGGGCACCACGCTGAACGGTCTCAACCAGCCGATCTGCACCTTCCTGGCCAAGGGCCCGCCCTCGTCGACGGTGACCCAGGAGGGGTTGGCCATCCTCATGGAGGTGATCGCCTTCGCGTCCTACCCCAGCCGGTTGCGCAAGCTGACCAACCGCACCCGGGCCATCCATATGGTCGAGGAGGGGGCGGACTTCTTGCAGGTCTTCGCGTTCTTCCGCGAGCAAGGTTTCGAAATGGCGCAGTGCTACAGCAATGCCAGCCGGGTATTCCGCGGTTCGGTGCCCAATGGCTTGCCATTCACCAAGGACTTGTCCTACCTCAAGGGCTTCATCATGGTTTACAACTACATTCAGTTGGCCGTGAAGAAGGGCAAGCTGGAGCAGATTCCACTGCTGTTCTGCGGCAAGACCACCCTGGAAGACATGCGCACCCTGCGCCAACTGGTCGAAGAAGGCCTGGTGGAGCCCCCCAAATACCTGCCGGAGCAGTTCCGGGACCTGAGTGCGCTGTCGGCCTGGATGTGCTTCTCCAACTTCCTCAACCACCTGAGCCTGGACCGTATTGAAGCCGACTACGCGAACATTCTCTGAATGCTGGCGCCTGCTGGCCCTGAGCGTGCTGCTGGGGCTGGGTGGCTGCAGCAGCCTGCTGTTCTACCCTGAACCAGGGCAGGCGTTCACACCGGCGCGAGCCAAGCTCGACTACCGCGATGTCAGTCTGATGACCTCGGATGGTGTCCGTCTGCACGGTTGGTGGCTGCCGGCCAAGGCCGGTGTCCAGCTCAAGGGCACGGTGCTGCACCTGCACGGCAATGGTGGCAACCTGCCGGGACACCTGGGTGGCAGCTACTGGCTGCCGGAGCAGGGCTACCAGGTACTGATGATTGACTATCGCGGTTACGGCTTATCCGAAGGCAAGCCGTCGTTGCCGGAGGTCTACCTGGACATCGCTGCCGCGATGGCGTGGCTGGACCAGGCTCCCGAGGTGAAGAACAAGCCATTGGTATTGCTGGGCCAGAGCCTCGGCGGAGCGATGGCGATCCATTACCTGGCGGCCCACCCCGAGCAGCAGCAGCGCTTCAGCGCGCTGGTGTTCGACGGCGTGCCGGCCAGTTATCGCGCCGTCGGCCGCTACGCCTTGAGCACTTCGTGGATGACCTGGCCGCTGCAGGTGCCACTGTCCTGGCTAGTGCCGGACGGCGACAGTGCGATTCGCTCGGTCGAGCAACTGAGCAGACCGCCGAAGCTGTTCTTCCACAGTATCGATGACAACCTGGTGCCGATGGACAATGGTATTCGCCTGTACCAGCACGCGCCGCCACCGCGGGTCTTGCAGTTGACCCGTGGTGGCCATGTGCAGACCTTCGCCGACCCGGTCTGGCGCCAGGTGATGCTGCGTTTCCTCGACGACCCCAGCCGTTTCAACGGTCTGCGGCGGCTGGCCGAAATACCCAATTACCCTGACGAGAAGAACAAGCAATGAGTGAAGAACGCAACGCCATCCCGCTGATCCTGACCGGCGTCGGCAGCATCATCGTGACGGTGGGGGCCCTCTGGTACTACGGTTACCTGCATTTCGCCAAGCCCGAGGACGCGTTGTTGTTGCAGGACTACACCATGCTCAAGACCGTTCCAGGGGAGGACTACAAGGTTTCTCTGGACCCGGCACCTCAAGTGGCCCAGTGCGTCGATGGGGTGCTGGTGCTGTTCGATACGCAGCAGAAAGGCCTGACCGGCGTGTTGGTGGACAACCGCAAGCGGGCGGTACGCTGCATGGGCGAGGAGACGCCGCAGCAAGCGCAGTGAAAGGAGCGGTTCAAGGGTCAAGCTGCTGCGCAAGCTGTCGCGAAACAGGGCAGCCGCCGCAAGCGAATGATTGTGCAGGCGATGTGGGAGCCTTGCGTCGCGAAAGGGCCGCAAAGCGGCCCCCGCGATCACGTCATTGAAGCTTACTGCACCTGGCTCACCGCCCGCGGCGCCACCGGCTGGTTGTCGTTGGAGATGGTGACCTCTACCCGACGGTTCTGTGCACGCCCGGAGTTGCTGGCGTTGTCCGCAACCGGGTACTCCTTGCCATACCCTTGGGCAACGATGCGCGCCGGATCGACGCCAGCGCGCACCAGTGCCATGCGCACGGCATTTGCGCGCCGTTCCGACAGGCTCTGGTTGTAGCTGGCCGAACCGACGCTGTCGGTGTAACCCTCGACGATCACCTTGCGCTCCGGATTCTCCTGAAGGAACTGGGCCAGTTTGGTGACGTTCGGGTAGGCACTGCTCTTGAGCTCAGCCTTGTTGAAGTCGAACAGCACGTCGCCGAAGGTCACCAACGTGCCACGGTCGGTTTGCTTGGCGTTGAGGCTTTCCTGGAGCTTGGCGATCTGCGCGTCACGGGCATCGAGCTTGGCCTGGGCACGTTGCGCGGCGGCATTCTTCAGCTCGTTTTCAGCCGAGCGCAAGGCGATGGTCTGTTTGGCCACCTCCACACGCTGGTTGGTCAGGTAGGCCAACTGGTCGACCTTCTTGCTGTCTTCACGCTCCATGAACGCCTTGTCGGCCTTGTTCAGCCAGTCCTGGGCGTCCTTGGTTTCCAGGGCCGCCACTTTGCTCGACTGAGGGTCGCTTTGTAAAGAGGAGAAGTTGGTGCGGGCCGACTCCAGGTTCGGGTTCGGGTCGTGGGCGCACGCGGCGAGGCCGACGCTCAGGGCCAGCAGGGTGGGAATCATGATGGCATTGCGCATAGTGTTCTTCCTTTGATCAGTTGCGAAGGCTGGGATTGGCGTAGGCAGGCTCATTGAGCACTGCGCAGGCCTTCCTCACGCACGTCCTGAGCGCCCTGGCGGGCATCCTGTACGGCTTTCTGGGCCTTGGCGGCCTGGGCCTTGCGTTCGGCCACGCGAGCGTCCCACTCGGCCTGCTCGGCCAGGCGCTTGGCCTCGTCGTACTTTTTGTCGTGCATGGCGATTTCCGCCTGCTTGAATTTGTCCTGGGCGGCTTTCATTTCAACTGCGGCGAACTCGGTGCCCCCGGCGCTGACCGCCGAATTCACCGCGGACTGGGTGACGGCGTACTGCTCGGTGGGCGGTTTACCGGCGCATCCGGCCAGGATCAGGCTACCGCCAAGGGCTAGCGCGGCCAGCTTGATTCCACGCACAGGGGTGGATGAGGGGGAGCAGGTGCGGCGCTTCATAGTCAGTTCCATTGGATCACTCCTGTTTACGACGTTGTCCGTAGCAGTCCATCGCTTGTTCCCTGACACGACCGCGTGCTGGCGCCTCACAGTGCACAACCGCAAGTGTGCAGGGTTTTAGCGTGGTGGCTAATGGCTGTGACTTGGGCGTTTTTCGAATAGTTCAGAAAAAATCACCTGGCCCGCTCCTGCAGGCGAGGCAATGCAACTGCAGGAGCCGGCTTGCCGGCGAGAGAGGAGGGCAGGGAGAGGCCAGGGCCCGGAAGGTCAGTTCTTGCCGTCTTTGGCCAAGTCGCTGAGTGCGTGAAGATGATGGCGGGACAGTGCGAGGAAGCGTGGGGTCGGGCCTACGTCTTCGTACAGCGGGTCGCCTTGTTCGTCGGTGGAAATGACCCGCTGGCCCTTCACATAAGGGAGGCTGGCCTCCAGCTCCTCGAGTGCGGCGGCGACCAGCTCGCCGAGCAGTTCCTCGGCCGAGCGTTTGGGGTACATGTCGATCAGCGCAGCCAGACGCGCTTCGGACTCAAGGTCCAAGTGCAGTATGTGGGGCGTTGGGCTCAGGGCGCCTGCTGCATTCTGTTCCCAGTGCTGGACGAGTTCACGGATTTTCATGATCACCTCTTTCTATGCCTTGAAGGACGGCATTGCATCGGACGCTTTGCTCTAACTTTAGTTTGCTTTGCCCGATCGCGGCTTGCCATGGCAGCTCGGCTGTGGGCACTCTTGGTGCCTGTGCTGTTACCTGGGCGAGCGCGCGGGCGAGCCGCGCCAAAGAGAGGGCCAATGACTGATATCGATGTGCGCTTGCGTGAAGATGTCCATCTGTTGGGTGAGCTGCTTGGCGAGACCATTCGTCAGCAGCACGGCGAAGCGTTCTTGCAGAAGATCGAGGACATCCGCCACAGCGCCAAGGCCGATCGCCGCAGCGCTGGGGAGAAGTTGAGCTCGACCCTGGCGGACTTGGCCGACGAAGACCTGCTGCCTGTCGCCCGAGCGTTCAACCAGTTCCTCAACCTGGCCAACATGGCCGAGCAATATCAACTGATTCGACGCCGTGACGCTGACCAGCCAGAGCCGTTCGAGTCGCGCGTATTGCCAGAACTGCTGGCGCGCCTCAAGCAGGCAGGGCACAGCAACGATGCGCTGGCCCGGCAACTGGCCAAGCTGGATATCCAACTGGTGCTCACCGCTCACCCGACCGAGGTTGCCAGGCGTACGCTGATTCAGAAGTACGATGCCATCGCCGGGCAATTGGCCGCCCAGGACCATCGGGACCTTATCCCGGCTGAGCGTCAACAGGTACGCGAGCGCTTGCGCAGGTTGATCGCTGAGGCCTGGCACACCGAAGAAATACGCCGCAGCCGGCCTACGCCGGTGGATGAAGCCAAATGGGGCTTCGCGGTGATCGAACACTCCCTGTGGCAGGCCATTCCCAACCACTTGCGCAAAGTCGATAAAGCGCTGTTCGAGGCCACGGGCTTGCACTTGCCACTGGAGGCGGCGCCGATCCGTTTCGCGTCCTGGATGGGCGGCGACCGGGATGGCAACCCCAACGTCACGGCCAGCGTTACCCGGGAAGTCTTGCTACTGGCTCGCTGGATGGCCGCCGACCTGTTCCTGCGCGACATCGATACCTTGGCCGCCGAACTTTCCATGCAGCAGGCCAGCGCTGCACTGCGTGAACAGGTCGGCGACAGCGCCGAGCCATACCGGGCCTTGCTCAAGCAGTTGCGCGACCGCCTGCGGGCGACCCGAGCCTGGGCCCAGGCCTCGCTGGCCAGCCCGCAGCCGATGCCTGCCGAAGTGCTGGTGGACAACCGCGACCTGATCGCACCGCTGGAACTGTGCTACCAGTCCCTGCATGCGTGCGGCATGGGTGTGATCGCCGACGGTCCGCTGCTCGACAGCCTGCGTCGGGCAGTGACCTTCGGCCTGTTCCTCGGCCGCCTGGACGTGCGCCAGGATGCTGCCCGGCATCGCGATGCGCTGTCGGAAATCACCGACTACCTGGGTCTGGGCAGTTACGCCGAGTGGGATGAAGACCGGCGGATCGAGTTCCTCCAGACCGAACTGAAAAACCGCCGGCCGCTGCTGCCGGCGCATTTCAAGCCCCAGGCCGACACCGCCGAGGTATTGGCCACGTGTCGGGAAGTCGCGGCGGCGCCCGCAGCTTCCTTGGGTTCCTATGTCATCTCCATGGCGGGAGCCGCCTCGGATGTGCTGGCCGTGCAATTGCTGCTCAAGGAAGCTGGCCTGACCCGACCGATGCGTGTGGTGCCGCTGTTCGAGACCCTCGCCGACCTGGATAACGCCGGCCCGGTGATGGAGCGGCTGCTGGGCCTGCCGGGCTATCGCGCCAGCCTGCGCGGCCCGCAGGAAGTGATGATCGGCTATTCCGACTCGGCCAAGGACGCGGGCACTACCGCAGCGGCCTGGGCTCAGTATCGCGCTCAGGAGAACCTGGTGCGTATCTGCCAAGAGCATCAGGTGGAACTGTTGTTGTTCCATGGCCGCGGTGGCACCGTAGGCCGTGGCGGTGGCCCGGCCCACGCGGCGATTCTGTCGCAGCCGCCAGGCTCGGTGGCGGGGCGGTTCCGCACCACTGAACAAGGCGAGATGATCCGTTTCAAGTTCGGTTTGCCAGGCATCGCCGAGCAGAACCTCAACCTTTACCTGGCCGCCGTGCTGGAGGCCACCTTGTTGCCGCCTCCGCCCCCTGAGCCGGCATGGCGCGAGGTGATGGACCAGTTGGCGGCCGATGGCCTCAAGGCTTATCGCGGGGTGGTGCGAGAGAACCCCGATTTCGTCGAATATTTCCGTCAGTCGACGCCAGAGCAGGAGCTGGGGCGCCTGCCGCTGGGCAGTCGCCCGGCCAAGCGCCGCGCCGGCGGTATAGAGAGCTTGCGCGCCATTCCGTGGATCTTCGGTTGGACCCAGACCCGCCTGATGCTGCCTGCCTGGCTGGGGTGGGAGACCGCGCTGACCAATGCCTTGAGCCGTGGCCAGGGCCCGCTGCTGGCGCAGATGCGCGAGCAATGGCCGTTCTTCCGCACCCGTATCGACATGCTGGAGATGGTGTTGGCCAAGGCCGACGCGCAAATTGCCGAGGCCTACGACGAACGTCTAGTGCAACCGCACCTGCTTCCTTTAGGTGCGCACCTGCGCGACCTATTGTCGCAGTCATGCCGGGTCGTACTGGGTTTGACCGGGCAACCGGTGCTACTGGCACACAGCCCCGAGACCCTGGAATTCATCAGCCTGCGCAATACCTACCTGGACCCGCTGCACCGCCTTCAGGCGGAGTTGCTGGCCCGATCGCGCAGCCGTGAAGCCGCTCTGGACAGCCCGTTGGAGCAGGCCTTGCTAGTGACTGTGGCGGGTATCGCCGCGGGCTTGCGCAACACCGGTTGAGGTCTGCAAGCGGCCGTCATGCCCGGGTTACGCCAAGGGGGCATGGCCGGGTGAGGAGGGTGGTTGCGCCGAGCGCAACCGCCTCTTGGGCAGGTCGTACATGGCGCAATCCTGAAACTTTGGGACGCTTGTCTGGCTGCCGGGCGCTGTGTATCTTGAGCAGCCTTTTGACCGATTTCTGGTCAATACCCGATTTTCCGGACTTGGCCCTGGTCGCCGAATCCATTGAATTGCATAGAAAAATATGAGGAGCACAAGATGCGCGTAATTCTGCTGGGAGCTCCCGGGGCCGGTAAAGGTACTCAGGCAAAGTTCATCACCGAGAAGTTCGGTATTCCACAGATCTCCACCGGTGACATGCTGCGTGCCGCCGTCAAGGCCGGTACCCCGCTGGGCCTGGAGCTCAAGAAAGTCATGGATGCCGGCCAGCTGGTCTCCGACGAGCTGATCATCAGCCTGGTCAAGGAGCGCATCGCCCAGCCTGATTGCGCCAAGGGCTGCCTGTTCGACGGTTTCCCGCGCACCATCCCGCAGGCTGAAGCCATGGTTGCCGCCGGTGTCGATATCGACGCCGTGGTTGAAATCGCCGTGGACGACGAAGAAATCGTTGGCCGCATGGCCGGTCGCCGCGTGCACCTGGCTTCGGGCCGCACCTACCACATTCAGTACAACCCGCCGAAAGTGGAAGGCAAGGACGACGTCACTGGCGAAGACCTGATCCAGCGCGACGACGACAAGGAAGAAACCGTGCGTCACCGCCTGTCGGTCTACCACAGCCAGACCAAGCCGCTGGTGGACTTCTACCAGAAGCTGTCGGCCGCCCACAACGGCAAGCCGAAGTACAGCCACATCGAAGGCGTTGGTTCGGTCGAGTCGATCACCGCCAAGGTGCTGGCAGCCCTGAGCTGATCCATCACCGTGCGTCACGACGGCCCGCTTGCGGGCCGTTGTCGTTTATACTGCCGCTCTTTTTCCCCGTTGCCTGGAAACCTGTTCGATGACCACCTTGCTGGCCCTGGATACCGCCACCGAAGCCTGTTCCGTTGCATTGCTGCATGACGGCAAGGTCACCAGCCACTATGAAGTCATCCCCCGCATGCACGCGCAGAAACTGCTGCCGATGATCAAGCAGTTGCTGGCTGAGTCAGGCGTTGCGCTCAATGCTCTGGATGCCATCGCCTTCGGTCGCGGTCCAGGTGCCTTCACCGGTGTGCGCATCGCCATTGGCGTCGTGCAGGGCCTTGCATTTGCCCTGGAGCGCCCGGTATTGCCGGTCTCCAACCTGGCCGCATTGGCCCAGGGCGCTCTGCGCGAGCGCCGTGTGCAGCAAGTGGCAGCCGCCATCGATGCGCGCATGGACGAAGTGTACTGGGGTTGCTACCAGGCCGAGGCCGGCGAAATGCGCCTGGTTGGCCAGGAAGCGGTACTGCCGCCAGAGCGCGTGAGCTTGCCTGAGGGGAGCCGTGGCGAATGGTTCGGCGCAGGTACCGGGTGGGGCTACGCCGAGCGCCTGGCCGTACCGGTCAGCGCCAGCGACGCAGGCGCATTGCCCCATGCATTGGATATTCTCAGCCTTGCCGGTTACGCCTGGGCGCGTGGCGAGGCCATCGCCGCCGAGCAGGCGCAACCGGTCTACTTGCGCGATAATGTGGCTACGCCAAAGGCACGTTGACGGTCGTTCGTCGGTTATCGCGGTTGTCGATAAACCTTTTGTGCGAACTGTGGTCCAGTTATCACTCGAGCATTAGCGATGGATCCCTGATGCTGCTAAATTGCCATCATTGGTCCTGAGTGCTCACTCCATGCGTATCGACGGTTTCTCATCGCAGTCCTATCCGATCAAGCGTGCACCGCGCAAGGCTCCGGTACGCGATGAATCTGTCGACGATGCCGAAGTGATCGAGGAGGCCGTTGACGAGCAGGCGGCCGCACCTCGACGCAATGGCGGCTTGCCCGCCCGTCAACAAGACCTGATCTTCCCCCGTGCCCGAGACCGCCGAACCGCCACTGCGCTGGCCAGTTACCTCAGCACCGCCGGTTTTACCGATTGGGACATGGAAGTACTTGGGCTCGACCTGTACATTTGAGGGATGACGCCCTCACCCCTGCCTTATTTTCTCGGTTGTCCGTCCTGGAGCGAAAACGCCTGGCGCGACTACCTGTATCCCGCCGATGCCAGCAGCGCTGAAATGCTTGGCTACTACAGCCAAGTGTTCAACGCCGTCGAAGGCAACACCACGTTCTATGCTCGCCCTGCGCCCAGCACCCTTGCCCGCTGGGCGCAGGTCATGCCTGAGCACTTTCGTTTCACCGCCAAGTTTCCCAGGGATATCAGCCACGAGGGTGACCTGCGTGACCAGCTCGAGCCTGCCTTGGATTTCACCCGCCTGATGGCTCCGCTGGGCCAGCGCGTATCGCCGTACTGGCTGCAGTTACCAGCCCAGTTCAGCCCCGCGCGGTTGGGCGAGCTGTGCTATTTCCTCGACGAGATTGGCGTACCGGTAGCTGTCGAGGTGCGCAACCTGGCGTTCTTCGCCAAGGGCGAGGAGGAACGGCTGCTCAACCGGCTGTTGCACGAACGTAGTGTCGAGCGCATCTGCCTCGATCCCCGTGCGCTGTTCAGCTGCAACTCCCGTGACCTTGCCGTACTGCACGCGCAGTCGAAAAAGCCCAAGGTGCCGCCACGCCCTGCTGCCTTCAGCCAGCACCCGCAGGTGCGTTTCATCGGCCATCCCCAGCTTGAGGCCAACGAAACGTTCCTTACCCCTTGGGTGGACAAGGTCGCGGTGTGGATCGAGCAAGGGCGCATGCCTTATGTGTTCCTGCACACCTCCGACAATCGCTTGGCCGCGGCGCTGGCGCAACGGTTTCACCAACGGCTGATGGCGCGCCTGCCCGGCCTGCCCGCCTTGCCGGAATTGCCGCGCGCCCCCGAGGTCGAACAACTGGGGCTACTCTGATCACTCGCCGACCCCGGAGGTTATGACCATGGATGTACAGACCCTACGAGCCGAGGCCTTCAAGGCACTGCACGAGCGTGACGGCGCCTTCGTCATCCCTAACCCGTGGGATGCTGGATCCGCCAAGCTGCTGGCCAGCCTTGGCTTCGAGGCATTGGCCACTACCAGTGCGGGCCTGGCCTTCAGCCTGGGGCGACCGGATGCCGAAGGCGCCTTGAGCCTGGATGAGACGCTGGACAACGCCGGTGTGATCGTCGATGCGACGCCTTTGCCGGTGGCCGCCGACTTGGAAAACGGCTTCGGCGATCTGCCCGAGCAGTGTGCCCAGACTATCCTGCGTGCCGCCGAAACAGGTTTGGTCGGTGGTTCGATCGAGGATGCCACTGGCCATGCCGATGCGCCGATCTACGACTTCGAGCTGGCTGTGGCGCGGGTGCGCGCCGCGGTGCAGGCTGCCCGCAGCCTGCCATTCCCCTTCACCCTGTGCGCCCGGGCGGAAAACCTGCTGCACGGGCGCCTGGATCTGGATGACACCGTCCGGCGTCTGCAGGCCTTTGCCGAGGCGGGAGCCGATGTGCTCTATGCGCCGGGACTGCGCACTGTCGATGAAGTGCGTGCCGTGGTACAGGCGGTGGCGCCGAAGCCAGTCAATGTGCTGATGGGGCTGGCGGGTGTGCCGCTGAGCGTCAATCAGCTGCAGGACTTGGGCGTGCGTCGCATCAGCGTTGGCTCGTCACTGGCCCGCGCGGCGCTGGGCGCATTGCAGCGCGCAGCGCTGGAGATTCGCGAGCAAGGCACTTTCAGCTACGGCGAGCAGGCCTTGTCGTTCGCCCAGCTCAACGACCTGTTCCGCCGCTGAGGCGCCATGCGCGCATTGGGGCTGCTGTGCGGCTTGCTGCTGTTGGCGGCGGGCCTCGCCTGGCAGTACGGCTGGCGCCTGCCTGATGCCTGGAACCCCTGGGCTGCGCTGGATGTGCGTCAACCGCCGAACCTGCTGACAGCCTATAAGTTGTCACGCCTGCGCAACGACACCCGCTTATGCCGCCAAGCGCTGGAGATCTCTGGCTTGCGCTACCGGGCGCAAGCCGACAGCCCGGCGTCGGCCAAATGCCCGCTACAGAACGTGTGGCGCATCGAGCAAGGACAAGCCCACCTGAGCAGTAGTTTCCTTGCCAGCTGCCCGTTGGCGGTGGCTTACGCGCTGTTCGAGCGCCATGGGCTGCAACCGGCTGCGCAGCGGGTGTTCGGCCAGTCGGTGGTTCGAGTGGAGCACCTTGGCAGCTTCGCTTGCCGCAATGTCTACAACCGCGAACAGGGCCGCCTGAGCCAGCATGCGACGGCCAATGCCCTGGATATCAGCGGTTTTCGCCTACAGGACGGCCAGCGCATCCTGCTGGCGCGAGACTGGCAGGCGGGCGGGCAGAAGAGGGCGTTCCTGGGTCTGGTGCGACAAGCGGCGTGTGACAGTTTCAACACGGTGCTCGGGCCAGACTACAACGCTGCCCACCACAACCACTTTCATCTCGATATGGGGCGCTGGCAGATCTGCCGTTGATTTCAGGCCTGGGCGCGAACGTTGTTCAGCACCACCGGGCGCGCCCAGTGGATATCGAATTCCAGGTCGTTCTGCTGCTGGGCCATGGTTGCATCGTCGTACGGGGTCGGCGCAGGGTCGAGCAGGTCCATCTCGAACTCGGCGATCGGCAGGTGCAGCGGGCGCGGCGAGGGCGCAGGGCCTGGCGCTGGGAGAGGGTGGCCCTGGCTCATGACGATAGGGCGCAGCCAGTTGTTGCTGACGTCGAGCTGGCGCTGCTGCTGGATCATTTCGGCGACGCTGAAAGGCTCCGGAGCCGGCTCCAGCAAATGGGCCTCAAGCTCTGCCTTGGGGAGGAACAGCGGCTCGGGCGGCGCGACGATGGTGTCCTGCACCGGGCAGGCGCGCTGGGTTTCGATCAGCGCCAGGGCCTTGGCCCCGCCAATCGGCTCACCGCTGTCTTTGTCGTACTGCACCAACGCCTGGCTGACGCTGTCGGGCTCTTCGGCCTGCTGTTCGGCCATCGCGCGGGCGAAGAAGTCCTGCCACAGGTGGCTGACGCCTCCGAGTGCCTGGGTATTCTGTCGACCGTAGTTGCCGACAGGCGACAGGTAGGTCAAGCCGATGGGAAGAGTATCTGACATGGCAGTCGCGCGCGTTGTGCTCTGGCAGAATAGCGGGATATTGCCTGTATCGGCCGAAGGTGCCGATTCATTAAGGGCTTGGTTTGATTTTTTAGGTGTGGACGATGCAAGAGCAAGGTGCGGGGATCAGGGTCGAAGCGATGTCGGTTGAATATGCGGAGCAGGCCGTGGCGTGGGCCGAGCGCCTGGGGCTGCCGCTGTCTGACGATGGCGCAGGCTTTGCCGTGCAGGTGGGCGCCGATGGCTTGCAGATCCAGCAGTTGGGCGCGCAGGCGCCAGGGCCGGTGCGGGTGGATTTCGTGGAAGGCCAGGCCGCGCACCGGCGCCTGTTCGGCGGTGGCAACGGGCAAATGATCGCCAAGGCCGTGGGCATTGCCCAGGGTGTGCGCCCGCAGGTGCTCGACTGCACGGCGGGTCTGGGCAAGGATGCGTTCGTGCTGGCCAGCCTGGGTTGCCAGATGACGCTGATCGAGCGCCAGCCGCTGATTGCCGCATTGCTGGAGGATGGCCTGGCACGGGCTCGCGCGGATGAAGAAGTGGGGCCGATTGTCGGGCGCATGCGCTTGCTGACCGGTAATGCCATCGAGCACATGCGCGCCTGGGAGGGCGAGCCGCCACAAGTAATCTACCTCGACCCGATGTTCCCGCACCGGGACAAGAGCGCGCTGGTGAAGAAGGAAATGCGCGTGTTCCGGCCGTTGGTGGGTGACGATCTGGATGCGCCGGCATTGTTGGAAGCGGCCCTTGCGCTGGCGAGCCACCGGGTGGTGGTGAAGCGACCGCGCAAGGCGCCAATCATCGAGGGGCCGAAGCCGAGCCATAGCCTTGAGGGCAAGTCGAGCCGGTATGATATTTATCCGAAGAAGGCGTTGAAACCTTGAGTCTGTGCACCGGGAGCGTTGATTAGCCGTTATAACCCGCGTAGTGCTCGCAGTTTTGCAAGCATGCGGTCTAAATCATTCTCAATTACCCTATTTGGGGGGCGGGGAGCGCTAGCGAGGGCTCTGCTTTCGAATTGTTCCATGGTGAGCCACCCCAGAGCTTTTGGTTTCGATGCATTGGGCGTGCTTTGAGTTGTGGGAAGCCCCTTGGTCAGTAGATCTTGGGTCAGTGACTGAGTTACCGAGGGGTCGTAGTAACTTGTCTTCCCCTCAACTGTCCATGGCGCCAACGAGTCGTACTTGTGACGTTGCGCGTTAAGTCGTCTTTTCTCCATGGCGGCAAGGGTGCCACCTTTGTTTGAGTTTTTGCGCTCACGCTTAGTCAGAGATGTACCCAGCGAACGGTATTCTCTTTCAGAGAAATCGGCGTTGGCAGAGTCCAGTCGTGGTGAAAGCTTTTTGTAAGCGTAGCCCCCCATTAGTTTTTTAACGATGTGCCCAGGAGTTTGGCCTGTTGGGTCTACTTTGTTTATCGGATCATCAGCGCAATAGGCGTATGCATTCATACCCCCATTTCCAAACGGGGATATCGCGTCAGGGCTCATAAAACGCATCAGCATCGTACTGTAGTGGCGATGGCCGTTACCGAGAGGATAACTAATGCTCCCTGTTAGCCAGGGTTGCCCAGTAAATCGAGATACCAGTGGACTGACTGGGGGATTGTTGTCATGGCCATACGGGCTATAGGCGGTGGGATTGATGTTTTCTAATCGACTGATTAGTGTTGATTGTTGTAAGTCGGTGGCCAGTAGGTGCGCTTGAGATTTTGCGCATGCTATCTCGCATATGTTATTACTATTGGCACTGATAATGACGTAAGGAGTGCCGTCGACCTGTACGGTGGAGAGTGTGCCGCCTTTATAAAATAGCTTCTGTTTTCTTTGAGTCACGGGAACTATTCTCCGCTCAAATGTGAAGCAAGTGTGGCCGGAAGATGGAGGGGCGTGTACTGGCAAAAATGCTAGTTCATTAGTTAATAGCAATGCCATAGACTGCAACTTTAGTTTTGTGGCCCTTTGGGGAGTGGCCGTGTGGCGAGAAAGGGGCCACAAGGGCCCGCGTATGACTCAGGGCTTGAACGCCCGCAAGAACACCCCCACCACCTCCCGCACGTGAGCCTCGGCCTCTTCACCTTCCAGCGGCCCCGCACACCCCAGCAGCAGCCGATAATCCGGTGCGCCTTTCACCAGGCAAAAGAAGTGCTCCGCCGCCCGCAGCGGGTTGTCGATGCGCAGCAGCCCGCGTTCATGCGCCCCGCGCAGCAGCGCTTCCATCCCCGCCAGCACACGCTTGGGCCCGGCTTCGTAGAAATACTCGCCGAAACTCGGGTCCAGGCTGCCCTGGGCCATGATCAGGCGGCTGAGCTTGACCGCTTCGTCACTGCTGATCAGTGCCTGGAAGCCACGGGCAATGTTCAGTAGCACCTCTTCCACGGGCACACCTTCAGGGTACTCGAACAACAGGTCGGGCAGTTGGATCTGGCAGGTGGCCATTACCGCAGAGCAGAACAGCGTCTGCTTGTCCTGGAAATGGCTGTAGACCGTGAGTTTTGAAACACCTGCCGCCGCAGCGACCGCATCCATGCTGGTGTTGGCATAGCCAAGGCTGAGGAACAGCGACTTGGCCGCTTCGAGGATGGCCTCGCGCTTGGCCAGGTCCTTCGGCCGGCCCGGGCCAATGGTTGCGTCGTTGGGCATTGGAGTCCGCATCTGGTGGAAAAGTCGACCATCTTACCGGTTCGGACGGCATCCGGCTGCAAGGTCAGACCAATCGTTAATGTTGATTTTCTTTCCAGCACCCGCTTCCCGGCGCGGGTGGCCTGATTTAATATACTCGTCAGTATAAATATTCGATGTGCACTTCGCGAAAGGATTCATCATGTTGCGTCATGCCTTGTCCCTCGCCTTGCCCGCCGTCGCCGCGTTGTTGTTGGCGGCGTGTGGCCAGGAAGCCGCTTCACCAGCCGCGCCTCGTCCGGCTCTGGTGGTGCAACCGCAACCCGCGCAAGCCGCTGCCGACAGCTTCCCCGGCGAAGTGCGTGCACGCCTGGAGCCCGAGCTGGCGTTTCGTATCGGCGGCAAGGTCAGCAAACGTTTGGTCGAGGAAGGGCAGCGGGTCAAGGCCGACCAGCCGCTGGCCGAACTCGACCCACAGGACGTGCGCCTGCAACTGGAAGCCAACCGTGCCCAGTTGGCGGCAGCCGAGGCCAACCTGTCGCTGGTCCGAGCCGAACGTGATCGTTACCAGAAGCTGCTGGACCGGCAGATGGTCAGCCATTCCCAGTACGACAATGCCGAAAACCTCTATCGGGCTGGTCTGGCGCGGCTCAAGCAGGCCAAGGCCCAGTTCGAGGTGGCGGGTAACCAGGCCGAGTACGCGGTACTGCGCGCGCCACAGGCAGGAGTGATCGCCAAACGCCAAGTTGAGGTTGGCCAGGTGGTAGCAGCCGGCCAGACGGTGTTCACCCTCGCCGCCGACGGTGAGCGTGAAGTGGCCATCGGCCTGCCGGAGCAACAGTTTGCCCGCTTCAGCGTGGGGCAAAGCGTGAGCATCGAGCTGTGGTCGCACCCCAATCAACGGTTCGAAGGACGCATTCGTGAGTTGTCACCCGCCGCCGATCCGCGCTCGCGTACCTTCGCGGCACGTATTGCGTTCGCCTCCTCGCAAACACCGGCCGAGCTGGGTCAGAGTGCCCGGGTGTTCATCGCCCACGACGGTCTGATCCCGTTGTCGGTGCCCCTCTCGGCAGTGACGGCAGAGAACGGCCAGGCCTATGTCTGGCGGGTTACCCAGGACAGCCGACTGGAACGGGCTGCCGTGCGTCTTGGGGCTTACGGCAGTGACACTGTGCCAGTGCTCGAAGGCCTCAACCCTGGCGACTGGGTGGTCGCCGCCGGCGGCCATGTGCTGCGCGAAGGGCAGGAGGTGCGGCCTGTGGATCGCACCAACCGTGTGGTGAACCTGACGGCCAAGGAGTAAGTCCCGATGGGTTTCAACCTTTCCGCATGGGCGCTGCGTAACCGCCAGATCGTGCTGTTCCTGATGATATTGTTGGCCGCCATTGGTGCCATGTCCTACACCAAGCTGGGGCAGAGCGAGGACCCACCGTTCACCTTCAAGGCCATGGTCATCCGCACCCTCTGGCCCGGCGCCACGGCCGAGGAAGTATCGCGGCAGGTCACCGAGCGCATCGAGAAAAAGCTCATGGAAACCGGTGAGTACGAGCGGATCGTCTCGTTCTCCCGCCCTGGCGAGTCCCAGGTGACCTTCATGGCCCGTGACGCGTTGCACTCCAAGGACATCCCCGAGCTGTGGTACCAGATCCGCAAGAAAGTCGCGGACATCCGCCACACCTTGCCGCCCGAAATTCAAGGGCCGTTCTTCAACGATGAATTCGGCACGACCTTCGGCAATATCTACGCGCTCACCGGCAAAGGCTTTGATTACGCCGTGCTCAAGGATTACGCCGACCGTATCCAGATCCAGCTGCAGCGGGTGAAGGATGTGGGCAAGGTCGAGTTGATCGGCCTGCAGGACGAGAAAATCTGGATCGAACTGTCCAACCTCAAGCTGGCGACCCTCGGTGTGCCGCTGGAGGCCGTGCAGCAAGCTCTGCGCGAGCAGAACGCGGTCAGCACGGCTGGCTTCTTCGAAACCCCTAGCGAGCGCTTGCAACTGCGGGTGAGCGGGCGTTTCGACAGTGTCGACCAGATTCGTCAGTTCCCTATTCGAGTGGGGGATCGCACCTTCCGTATCGGTGATGTCGCCGATGTGCACCGTGGCTTCAACGACCCGCCCGCGCCGCGCATGCGCTTCATGGGCGAGGATGCCATTGGCCTGGCGGTATCGATGAAGGACGGGGGCGATATCCTGGTGTTGGGCAAGGCGCTTGAGGGCGAATTCGAGCGCCTGGCTCGAGGCCTGCCGGCCGGCATGGAGCTGCGCAAGGTTTCGGACCAACCGGCGGCGGTAAAGGCTGGGGTCGGCGAGTTCGTGCAGGTGCTGGTGGAAGCCCTGGCCATCGTGCTGCTGGTAAGTTTCTTCTCCCTGGGCCTGCGCACCGGCCTGGTGGTGGCCCTGGCCATTCCACTGGTGTTGGCAATGACCTTCGCCGCGATGCACTACTTCGGCATCGGCCTGCACAAGATCTCGCTCGGCGCACTGGTGCTGGCCCTGGGCCTGCTGGTCGATGACGCCATCATTGCCGTGGAGATGATGGCGATCAAGATGGAGCAGGGCTATGACCGGCTCAAGGCGGCCAGTTACGCCTGGAGCAGCACGGCATTCCCGATGCTCACCGGGACCCTGATCACCGCTGCAGGTTTCCTGCCGATTGCCACGGCGGCCTCCAGCACCGGCGAATATACCCGTTCGATCTTCCAGGTGGTGACCATTGCCCTGCTGACCTCATGGGTGGCGGCCGTGGTGTTCGTGCCCTACCTGGGTGAACGGCTGCTGCCAGACCTGGCCAAACTGCATGCCGCACGGCACGGCAAGGACGGCCACGCGCCAGACCCCTACGCCACACCTTTCTACCAACGGGTACGGCGCGTGGTGGAGTGGTGCGTGCGGCGTCGCAAGACGGTGATCCTGCTGACCATCGCCGCTTTCGTCGGCAGCATCCTGCTGTTCCGCTTCGTTCCCCAGCAGTTCTTCCCAGCCTCGGGTCGTCCCGAGCTCATGGTCGACCTGAAGCTGGCCGAAGGCGCGTCGTTGAGCAATACCGCCGAGCGGGTCAAGCAACTGGAAGCGCTGCTCAGGCAGCAGGACGGCATCGACAACTACGTGGCATACGTGGGCACCGGCTCGCCACGCTTCTACCTGCCACTGGACCAGCAGTTGCCCGCCGCCAGCTTTGCCCAGTTCGTGGTGCTGGCCAAGTCGATGGAGGACCGCGAGCGCCTGCGCAGTTGGCTGATCGCCACCATGGACCAGCAGTTCCCCGACCTGCGCGCCCGTGTCACGCGCCTGGAAAATGGTCCGCCCGTGGGCTATCCGGTGCAGTTCAGGGTCACCGGCGAGCACATCGAGAAGGCCCGCGCCCTGGCCCGCGAGGTGGCCGAAAAAGTGCGTGAGAACCCTCATGTGGTGAACGTGCACCTGGACTGGGAGGAGCCGAGCAAGGCGGTGTTCCTGGAAATCGATCAGGATCGTGCGCGAGCCCTCGGCGTGAGCACCTCGCATCTGTCGAGCTTCCTGCAAAGCTCGCTCACCGGCACTTCGGTGAGCCAGTACCGTGAAGACAACGAGCTGATCGAGATCCTGCTGCGCGGTACCCCGCAGGAACGCAGCCAGTTGGGCAACCTCGGCAGCCTGGCGTTACCCACCGACAACGGCCAGAGCGTTGCGCTCTCGCAGGTCGCGACCCTGGAGTATGGTTTCGAGGAAGGCATCATCTGGCACCGCAACCGCCTGCCGACCGTCACCGTGCGTGCGGACATCTACGACAACGAACAACCGGCAACGCTGGTGCGGCAGATCGAGCCGACCTTGAAAGACATCAGGGCCAAGCTGCCGGACGGCTATTTGCTGGAGGTTGGCGGTACGGTGGAGGACTCCGAGCGCGGTCAGAAGTCGGTGAACGCCGGCATGCCGTTGTTCATCGTGGTGGTGTTGAGCTTGCTGATGATCCAGTTACGCAGCTTCTCGCGCACGGTGATGGTATTCCTCACCGCGCCGTTGGGGCTGATTGGCGTGACCTTGTTCCTGTTGGTGTTCCGCCAGCCGTTTGGCTTCGTCGCCATGCTCGGCACCATTGCCCTGGCAGGGATGATCATGCGCAACTCGGTAATCCTGGTGGACCAGATCGAACAGGACATCGCGGCGGGTATGGAGCGTTGGCAAGCGATCATCGAGGCCACGGTACGACGGTTCCGGCCCATCGTGCTGACTGCGTTGGCGGCGGTACTGGCAATGATTCCGCTGTCGCGCAGCGTGTTCTACGGACCGATGGCGGTGGCGATCATGGGGGGGTTGATCGTTGCGACCGTTTTGACGCTGCTGTTCCTGCCGGCGTTGTATGCGGCTTGGTTCAGGGTGAAGAAGGGCTGAGGAGCGTGAGGAGGGCGTTGCCCTCCTTTCGCCGGCAAGCTGGCACCTACGCACGCGGTTGTAGGGGCCGACTTGCGCGATCAGGCCTCAGAGGGCGCCGAACACCTTCTTGGCCAGGCTGGTAGCGGCCTCGGCCGGGTTCTGGCGAATGCTCTGCTCTTGCTTGCCAATCATTTCGAACAGGCCATCCAGTGCCTTCTCGGTCACGTAGTTCTCGATGCTTGCGCTCTTGGCATCGACCACGCCCAACGCCACGGCTTGGCCGGCGAAGTTGTTGTACTGCTGGGCCAGGCCAACCTTGTCGGTCGCCTGCTTGACGATCGGCAGGAACTTGGCGCGAATCTGTTCGCGGCTGCTCTTGTTCAGGTACTGGGTCGCCGAATCGTCACCCCCGCTGAGGATGCCCTTGGCGTCCGTCACGCTCATGTTCTTCACCGCATCGACCAGAATCGCCTGGGCTTGCGGCACGGCAGCTTCAGCGGCTTTGTTCATGCTGTTTTCCAGGGCTTCGACCTGTTCACCCTTGCCGAACATTTTCATCGCCTTGGCAGCCTTGCCCAGGTTGCCCGGCAGTTCGATGCGCACATCCGGGTTGTTGCTGAACCCGCCTGGGGTGCTCAGTTGCTTGACGGCGAGTTGGGCGCCCTGGGTCAGGGCATCTTTCAGACCGCCAGTGGCGTCTTTCTGGCTCAGGTCGCCGAGCGACAGGGCCAGGGCGCTGGCCGACAGCAGCAGGCCGGCGCACAGGGTAGTGAAGCGCAGGGAGGCGCGAATCATGAGTATTTCCTTATCAACGAAAATGTACAGGCTCAGCGAACCGGATCGACCTTGATGCGTACCGGCTGCTGGTCACTGCCATCGAGTTTAACGCCGTGGTGTTCGGTGTTGATGAACAACAGTTTGCCGTTCAGTTCGATGCGGGCGCTGACCGCGTAACGGTGGCTGGGCTTGACGTGGGCCGGGTCATAGCTGAGACGGAACGGCAGCGGCACGTTGCCTTTGACCGGCCCGGCCTGGCTGGCCAGGGTGACCGCTGGAGCGTCCATCAAAGAAACGTCCTGCAGGCTCACGCTCAAGGTGGCTGTCGGTGGCAGGGCCATGCGCTGCAAGTAGAAGACTTCGCCCTCCAGGCTGGCCTGGTTGGACGGGGTGTGGCTGGAGCAGGCTGCGAGCAGGGATGCGCAACACAGCATAAAGAGTTTTTTCATGGAATCTCCGGTGTCCTTGGAGCTGGCTTGTGGCCAACCCCAGGGACTGTAGCGGATTTTCACTCCCCGCGAAGCCTTCAGGGCTGCGAAGTTTCCAAGGGATCGTCACGGTGCAGGGCCACCTGCCGTATCGACAAGCGCAACTCCGCCGACAGCACTCGCTTGGCCACGCCCTCGGCTAGCTCGCCCAGTTTGTCGTGGTAGCCCAGCTTGCCGTTGCCATCGGGGCGCAGCACATTCTGCTCGACCAGCGTCTGGATGAAATGGCGGAACAGGGTCTTGTCGAAGAACTCCGGGGCGTTCAGGCCATGCAGGATCGACAGTCGCTGGGCCATCATCACGCTGAGGTCTTCCAGTTCTTCAGCACTCAGGGTGTTCTGCCCGCTGTTGAGCAGCAGCGAGGTGGCCATGTAGAAGCGCTGCAGGGTCTGGGTGATGGTTCGGGCGAGCAGGGTCAGCAGGACGAATTGACGCGAGCTCGGTGCCGGGCGCATGTACAGGTCGTTCTCCTGGCGCAGCAGGCCCTGTGCGACCAGCGCTGCAAGCCATTGGTCGATCACCTCGTCCAGTTGCTCTGGCGTCCAGCGCAGGAACAGTTCGGCCTGCAGGTACGGATACAGCGCATGCACGTACTGACCAAGCAGCTCGCGGCTCATGCGCGAGCTGCTGAGGAAGAAGCTCGCCAGCAGTGCTGGCAGGGCGAAGATGTGCAGGACGTTGTTGCGGTAATAGGTCATCAGTACCGCGTTGGCTTCATCCAGGTAGAGGATTCGGCCCAGGGCATCCTTCTGCTCGGACAGCAGGTCCATGCGCCTGACGTGTTCGATCAGTGCCAAGCCATCGCCCTCGGGCAACGTGGTATGAGGCGAGTAGGGCACCTGACGCAGCAGGGCCAGGTACAGGTCGAGGACACGGCTCAGCGCCCGTTCGTCCAAGGCGAGGCGGCTGGTGGACAGCAGCGCCAGCGCCACCAGGTTGACCGGGTTGACCGCCGCCGCCTCGTTCAGGTGCCGGGCCACGGTCTCACCCAGGCGTGTGGTGGCTTCGTTGAGCCAGGTTGGGCGAAATTGTGGGGCCAGCTGCTGGTCGCGCCAGCCGGGTTGCTGCTGGTCGAGGAAGCCTGCCAGGCGGATCGGCTCGCCGAAGTTGACGTAGACCTGACCAAAGCGCTGCTTCAGCGCCCCCAGGACCTTGAAGATGTCGAAGATCGACTCTTTCTTCTTGCTCGCCCCCCTCAGCTCGCCCAGGTAGGTGCGGCCTTCGAGCACGCGCTCGTAACCGATGTACACCGGCACGAAAACGATTGGCGTACGCGACGAGCGCAGGAAGCTGCGCAGGGTGATGGCCAGCATCCCCGTGCGTGGCTGCAGCATCCGACCGGTGCGCGACCTGCCACCCTCGACGAAGTACTCCACCGGGAAGCCCTTGGTGAACAGGGTGTGCAGGTACTCGTTGAAAACCGCCGTGTACAGCGGGTTGCCCTTGAAGGTGCGGCGCATGAAGAACGCCCCGCCACGGCGCAGCAAGCCGCCGATGACCGGCATGTTGAGGTTGATCCCGGCGGCGATGTGAGGCGGCGTCAGGCCGTTGCGGAACAACAGGTAGGACAGCAGCAGGTAGTCGATATGGCTGCGGTGGCAAGGGACGTAGATCACCTCGTGGCCGGGGGCGATGCCCTGCACCTGCTCGATATGGTTGACCTTGATGCCGTCGTAGATCTTGTTCCAGAACCAGCTGAGCACCACTTCCAGGAAGCGGATGGCGGTGTAGGTGTAGTCCGAGGCGATCTCATTGCCATAGCGCAGCGCCTGGGCTTCGGCCTTGGCATACGGGATATTCTGTCGTTCGGCTTCGTCAGTGATCGCCTGGCGCACCAGGGGGTCGTGAACCAGGCCTTTGACCAGGTTGCGTCGGTGCGACAGATCGGGGCCGATGACCGCGGTCTTGAGGTTGCGAAAGTGCACGCGCATCAAGCGTTGGGCCATGCGCACGGTTCGCTCGTGCCCTTTGTTGTGCTGTACCAGTTCGCGCAGGTGAATGGGGGCGGAGAACTGCACACGGGTCTTGCGGCCCAGAATGAGGATGGTCAGCAGTCGGCGCAGGCGGCCGGTGACAGCCCAACTGTCGGCGAACAGCAATTTCCAGGGGCTGGATTCGCTGGCAGGCGTCTGCCCCCAGAAGACGCTGACCGGGATGATCTGGGCATCCTCCTCGGCATGTTGGCTCACGGCCGCCACCAGGCGCTCCAGTGTCGGTGGGGCGCCACGCTTGTCGTGGCGCCCCAGCCAGTCCGGGTCGGGCGTGAGGTAGAAGAAGGCGGCAGGTTCGTGCAGGGTGCCCACGGCCACGGGCAGTACCGGGCGTGGCAGCCCTGCTTTGGTGCATTCGCGGTCGACCACGGCCAGGTCGGTGAGCGATGGCGAAGGCAGGGCGTAGAACACCGGGCGACTGCGGTCGAGCTTGAGGGTCAAGGACGACTGGTTGATGGTCTCGGAGCGCACCCACAGGTAAAGCACGCGGCGCAGGGCACCGAAGATCAGGCGGCGCAGGGGAGAACGGGTCATGGGGTGTGAGCCTTGGGTGTGAATTTCAATGAATTTCCAGCCAGTTAGTCTGCCGTATATGCGCAAGTTCAGCAAAATACGGTAATTGGCAGGGCAGTCATGAAATTTTTTTGTTCTGTGTCATATACTCGGCCTGCCACTTGCAGGATATTTCGGCAAGCGGCGTCGGCACAGGTCCGTGACCCTGTGCCTACAAGGCGATCTTCACAATAAAAATCCGGAGTAGTTCAGATGTCGTCTCGTGAGACTGGGAATGTAAAGTGGTTCAACGATGCCAAGGGCTATGGCTTCATTCAGCGCGAAGGTGGTGCGGATGTCTTCGTCCACTATCGGGCGATCCGCGGTGAGGGGCATCGTACCCTGGTCGAAGGTCAGCGGGTGGAATACGCCTGCGTGCAGGGCCAGAAAGGCCTGCAGGCCGAGGACGTAGTCGGGCTCTGAGCCCCGGGTTGTAGGAGTCGGCTAGCCGGCGATCACCCACGAAGCTGGGATCGGGTGCTTCGGCGTCCGCGTCGTCGGCCAGTCGGCTCCTACCAGGTAAACGCTCAGGTACGCCAGGTGATTTCTTCTTCACCGTCGGCGCTGATGCGGACCCAGCGGTCGGCATCTTCTTCACCGTCTTCCTCGACCCAGCCACCTGGCGCACAGCGCACTTCCACGCCCAGCGCGGCGAATGCGGCGCGGGCGCAGGCGACGTCATCCTCCCATGGCGTCTGGTCGCTTTCCAGGTAAAGGCTGTTCCATTTCCCTACAGCCTTGGGTAACCAAGTGACTGGAATGTTACCGGCCTTGCATTTGAAGGTCTGGCCTTTCTGTTGCCACTCACTGCAAGAGCCGATCGCCTCGGCGAGCCATTGGGCAATTCGCTGGTGGTCGACGTCGGCGTCCTTGAGGTAGATCTCGATATCAGGTTGGCGCATGGGGGCTCCGGATGTGCTCAGTCTTGGCGCACGAAATAGTCATATCGCATGGAAACCGTCACCTCGAACGGCTCGGGCTGTTCGATCACCCGCGCTCGTCTTTCGGCGCTGGCACGCCAGCCATGCGGGGTCATGGCCAGCAGGTCGGCGCGGGCCTTGGGTTCGACCAGGCTCAGGCGGAATTCAAGGACCTCGTTATGGGCGTGAACCATGCCTTCCGGTACCAGGGCCAGATGCTTGTCGTCGGCGTAAGGGCGTACTTCATCGTAGAGCACTTCCCGCAGCTCCATCAGGTGACCGCTGGTTGGACCGACCCGCATCAGGCCGCCGCCTGGGCCTAGCAGGCGCTTGGCCTCGGCCCACTCCAGCGGGCTGAACACGCTGGCGATGAACTGGCAGCTGGCGTCCGCCAGCGGCACACGGGCCATGCTGGCGACCATCCAGGTGACCGACGGCTCACGGCGGCAGGCGCGCTTGACGGCCTCGCGGGAGATGTCCAGGGCATAGCCGTCGGCCGATGGCAGTGCCTGGGCGATCTGCGCGGTGTAATAGCCTTCGCCGCAGCCGATGTCCAGCCAGGCACCGGGTTGGCGCTCGGCGGCCAGCTCGGCCAGGCGCCGGGCCACCGGGGCGTAGTGCCCGGCTTCGAGGAAGTCGCGGCGCGCCTCGACCATGGCCTGGTTGTCGCCGGGGTCGCGGCTGTTCTTGTGCTGCACCGGCAGCAGGTTGAGGTAACCCTGGCGCGCGCGATCGAAACGGTGCCCCGCAGGGCACACGACGCCATTGTCGAGCCGCGTCAGGGCCGCCTGGCAGAGAGGGCAGGCAAGCATCAGGCGAGCAACCGGACGAGGGTCTGGTAGTAGATCTCGGTCAGCAGGTCGAGGTCGCTGGCCAGGATCCGCTCGTCCACCTGGTGGATGGTGGCATTCACCGGGCCCAGTTCGACCACCTGGGTACCCATGGTGGCGATGAAGCGACCGTCCGAGGTGCCGCCGCTGGTGGACGGCTGGGTTTCGCGGCCGGTAACGTCTTTGATGCTGGCCGACACGGCATCGAGCAGGTCGCCTGGCTCGGTGAGGAAGGGCAGGCCAGACAACGCCCAGTCGATCGTCCAGTCCAGCTCGTGCTTGTCGAGGATGGCCGAGACCCGCGCTTGCAGGCCTTCGACGGTCGATTCGGTGGAGAAGCGGAAGTTGAACAGGGCGGTCAGCTCGCCCGGCACGACGTTGGTGGCGCCAGTGCCGGAGTTGAGGTTGGAAATCTGGAAGCTGGTAGGTGGGAAGAATGCGTTGCCCTCGTCCCAATGCTCGGCGGCCAGTTCCGCCAGGGCAGGTGCCGCCAGGTGGATCGGGTTGCGTGCCAGGTGTGGGTAGGCCACATGGCCCTGCTTACCGCGCACGGTCAGCTTGGCGCCGAGCGAGCCACGACGGCCATTCTTGACCACGTCGCCGAGCAGGGTGGTGCTCGACGGTTCGCCGACGATGCACCAGTCCAGGCGCTCGTTGCGCGCCTTCAGGCGCTCCACCACGGCCTTGGTGCCGTGATGGGCCGGGCCTTCTTCGTCGCTGGTGATCAGGAAGGCGACCTTGCCACGGTGGTCGGGGTAGTCGCGCACGAAGCGCTCGCTGGCCACCACCATGGAGGCCAGGCTGCCTTTCATGTCGGCGGCGCCGCGTCCGCAGAGCATGCCATCGGCATCGATCAGGGCCTCGAAGGGCTCATGCTGCCATTGCTGTACCGGGCCGGTGGGGACCACATCGGTGTGGCCGGCGAAGCACAGCACCGGACCGTCCTGGGTACCGTGGGTGGCCCAGAAGTTGTCGACGTCCTCGATGCGCATCGGCTCGAGCTGGAAGCCGACGGCGCCCAG
The DNA here is from genome assembly GCF_040762985.1 of Pseudomonas sp. Rh2. Classification (NCBI taxonomy): domain Bacteria; kingdom Pseudomonadati; phylum Pseudomonadota; class Gammaproteobacteria; order Pseudomonadales; family Pseudomonadaceae; genus Pseudomonas; species Pseudomonas sp. Rh2. The sequence goes on along the minus strand of NZ_CP142890.1, from coordinate 4,627,116 downwards.
ACGATTCATCATCTGCGCCTGGCAGTCAGCGTCGACGGGGGTGACCGAGGGGCGACGGATCAGGTCGCAGGCCAGTTGAAGGGTAGGCGAGAGCTCGGCTGGGGCCGTCATGGGGGACTCCGGGGCAAGGCAAGGCGAGAAAACGAGGGGCGTTATCTTATATCAAACAAGGTGTGTCGGCACGGGGCATTGGGGCCGCAGTGCGGCCCCGCAAGCTCAGGCCTCCTGTGGCTCTGCCAGCTTGTCCGCAGGCTTGGGCAGCGACGAAAGGAATGCCATCACCAGCGCCGCCAGATACGGCAGCGACTGCACCAGCAACATCGCCACCCAGAAGCGCATGTCCGAACTCGGCAGCCCTTGCACCAGGTAGATCCCGGCCGCCGCGCCCCACAGCAGCAACATGATGAACAGCTCTTCCCGCGCCTCGGAAATCGCCACCATCAGTCCATGGCTGTCAGCATTCTTCGGTGTGCGGAAGAACGGCATGCTGCTGGTGAAAAAACCGTACAGCACTGCCTTGGCGATGGTATGCGACAGTGCCAGCCCTGCCAGGGCCGCGGCGAATGCGTCCTTGAGGTTGACCCCGACCGCCCGGCGATAGAGGAAGATGATCTTGCCGACCTTGAAGAAGAACAGCGCCAGCGGCGGAATGGCGAAAATCATCAGCGGCGGGTCGACCCGGTGCGGCACGATGATCATCGCCGCCGACCACAGCAGCGCGCCGACCGTGAAGAAGATGTTCATGCCGTCTGCGATCCACGGCAGCCACCCGGCCAGGAAGTGGTAGCGCTGGCCACGGGTCAATTCGCTGCCCTTGCCGCGCAACAAAGCGCCGGCGTGGTGCTTGATGATCTGGATGGCGCCGTAGGCCCAGCGGAAACGCTGCTTCTTGAAGTCGATGAAGGTGTCGGGCATCAGCCCTTTGCCGTAACTGTTGTGGGCGTACGCCGCGGACAGGCCCTTCTCGAACACGCGCAGGCCCAGTTCGGCATCCTCGCAGATGCACCATTCGGCCCAACCCAGCTCCTCCAGCACACTGCGCCGGGTCATGGTCATGGTGCCGTGCTGGATAATCGCGTCACGGTCGTTGCGGGTGACCATGCCAATGTGGAAAAAGCCCTTGTACTCGCTGTAGCACAGTTTCTTGAAGGCACTCTCGTGCTGGTCGCGGTAGTCCTGGGGCGACTGCACCACGGCGATCTTCGGGTCGGCGAAGTGCGGCACCATGTGCTTGAGCCAGTTGCGGTCCACGCAGTAGTCCGAATCGATGACCGCGATCACTTCGGCGTCCTTGGCCGTGTGCGGAATCAGGTAGTTGAGCGCGCCACCCTTGAAGCCGGCCAGCGGGGCGACGTGGAAGAACTTGAAGCGCTCGCCCAGTTTCTCGCAGTGGGCCTTGAGGGGCTCCCACACGGCAGGGTCCTTGGTGTTGTTGTCGATCACCAGCACTTCGTAATCCGGGTAATCGAGCGCCGCGAGGGCATCGAGGGTCTGCTTGACCATGTCCGGTGGCTCGTTGTAGCACGGCACATGCACCGACACCTTCGGCCGATAGGCGGTATCGGCCTGTACTGGCAGAAACTCGCGACGCCGTTTGTGAATCCACACGGCTTCGGCCAGCTCGTGGGCTTCGGTCAACAGGACGATGAATACCCCCAGTGCGCCGAGCGCCAGCAACACGCCCACGGTCAGGCTGAACCAGGTGCTGTACTGCTGGCTGTAGTCGTAGGCGATCCACACCAGCACCGACCCGCACAGGAAGGTGATGAAGGTCAGGAAGGTGCGCCCGCGCTGGCGCAGGGCCGAGCCATCGATCAGCAGTACGGTGAGCGCGATCATCGCCAGCACCACCGAGGCCACCGCCAGAGCCCGCCATTGCGGGATCGCCACCACCGGCCCGTCGAAGTTGAACTTCTGCTGTCGCTCGGCATTGAATACGCCCCAGTAAGCACCCACGGATCCTTCGTCGCTGGCCTTCCAGGGTTGGTCGTAGGCTTCGATGACGAAGTAGTTGTAGCCTCGCCGGTTCAGGGTATTGACCAGTGTGCGCAGGTAGATGGCCTGGTCAGCCTGAGTGGCGTCGGCACCGCCGCGCATGCGACCGTTGCTCGGCCAGCCCACCTCCGACAGCAGCAATGGCTTGCGCGGGAACTGCTGCTTGAGCTCACGGGCGCGGTCGAGCACGAACTCGACCGAGTCCTTCATCGGCACGAATTCCCAGTAGGGCAGGATGTGTGCGGCAATCAGGTCGACATGCTTGGCGAGCTCGGGGTGTTCCTTCCAGATGTGCCATTGTTCACTGGTGGTGACCGGCACCTTCACCGCGGCGCGCACGCGGTCCAGGTACTGGATGAGCGCCTCGGGCGTGACCTCTTCGCGGAACAGCGCCTCGTTGCCGACGACCACCCGCACCACGCTGCGGGATTTGTTGGCCAGTTCGATGGCCGTGGCGATTTCGCGTTCGTTACGCTCAAGGTCCGGGCTGATCCAGATTCCCAAGGTCACGCGCAGGCCAAGTTCTTCGGCCAGGCGGGGAATGTCGGCCTGGGTGCCCTCGACGGTGTAGATGCGGATGCTGTCGGTCAGCTTGCTCATCTGCTCCAGGTCCTGGCGTATCTCATCGTCGCTGGGGTATTGGCCCTTTTGCGGACTCTCGCCAAGACGGAAGGGCGAGTACGACAAACCAGAGATCTGTTCCGGCCAGGCTGGTGCGGTGACCGGCCGGTTGATAAGCGCCCAGAACCCGGTGAACAGCGCGGCAATGGCCAGCACCACCACCAGATTGAGGCCGAATTTGCGTGAAGACATGTTCGTTCAATTCTGTCGAAGGGATAGGACATTAAAGCAGGGTTGGTAGGTACTTTCCTAACGATGGAGGCCACAAGCGCTCTTGGCCTATAATGCGCGCCGGTTTTTTCGGGGTACCAACATGAGCACAGAAGATCCACGCTTTGCCGGCGTAGCCCGGCTGTACGGCGACGAAGGCCTGCAACGACTGAGCCAGGCCCATGTGGCGGTCGTCGGCATCGGCGGGGTTGGCTCGTGGGCGGCCGAGGCCCTGGCCCGCAGTGGCGTGGGCGAAATCACCCTGTTCGACCTCGACGATGTGTGCGTCAGCAACACCAACCGTCAGGCGCATGCGCTGGAGGGGCAGGTGGGGCGGCCCAAGGTCGACGTCATGGCCGAGCGCCTGCGGGCGATCAACCCTGCCTGCACGGTGCATGCGGTGGCCGACTTCGTCACCCGCGATACCATGGCCGAATACATCACCGAGCAGATGGACTGCGTCATCGACTGCATCGACAGTGTGATGGCCAAGGCCGCGCTGATCGCCTGGTGCCGGCGGCGGAAGATTGCCATCGTCACCACCGGGGGCGCCGGTGGGCAGATCGATCCGACCCAGATCCAGGTCGGCGACCTCAACAAGACCTTCAATGACCCACTGGCGTCACGGGTACGCTCGACCCTTCGCCGCGACTACAACTTCTCGCGCAACGTGAGCCGCAACTATGGCGTACCGTGCGTGTTTTCCAGCGAGCAACTGCGCTATCCGAAGGGCGACGGCAGCGTGTGCCTGCAGAAGAGCTTCGTCGGTGAAGGCGTGCGCCTGGATTGCGCCGGGGGCTTCGGCGCGGTGATGATGGTGACCGCGACGTTCGGCATGGTGGCGGCGAGCAAGGCAATAGAGAAGCTGGTGGCAGGCGCGCGGCGGCCTTCGGAGCGGGTCAAGGCCCAGTAGCCGCAAGCCGACCCCGTAAAGGCCAGCTTGCGCGATCGCTTCAGCGCTGATCCAGCGTCAACTGCGCCATCCGCTGCAACACCGCATGCAGCCCGTTGCTGCGCGACGGCGACAATTGGCGCTCAAGGCCCAGTTGGGTGAACCAGCCTTGCAGATCCAGCCTGCTCAGTTCGCTGGTGGCCAAGCCTTGCACCCGAACCAGCAGCAGCGCCAGCAACCCGCGCAATAAGCGCGCATCGCTGGCCGCCTTGAACTGCCATTGGCCGTCGACCTGAGTGGCCACCAGCCACACCAGGCTCTCACAGCCATGCACCCGATTGCCCTCGGTCTTCTGCGTGTCCTCCAGCGGTTCCAGCCGTTCGCCCCACTGCATCAGCAGTCGTGCCCGCTGCTCCCAGCCGCGCGCTTGTTCGAAGCTCTCCCGCGCCTGGCGCGCCTGCTCTGACAAGTTCATCGCAGCAACTCCAGGCCTTGGTCCAGCGCAGCGAAGAACCGTTGCAGGTCGTCGCTGTCGTTGTAGATCCCCAACGACACCCGAATCGCCCCCTCCAGCCCCAAACCCTTGAGCAGCGGCATTGCGCAATGATGGCCGGCGCGCACGGCGATGCCTTGCTCGGTCAGCAGATGGGCGATATCGGCGTTGTGCACGCCTTCGATGACGAAACTGGCCAAGGCCGCCTGGGGTGTGCCGAGTACACGAATACCGTCGCGGTCCGCCAGGCCTCGCAGCAGGTGCTGGTGCAGGCTCGCTTCGTGGTTCTCGACGGCATGGACGTCGAGGCTGGCGAGGTAATCAAGGGTTGCGCCCAAGCCAATCACGCCGGCAATGGGCGGTGTTCCTGCCTCGAACCCCAGCGGCGCTGGCCGGAAACTGGCGCTCTGATAATCGGCCATTTGCACCATCTCGCCACCGAATTGCCAGTGATGCAGCAGGTCAAGGGCCTGGCGCCGGCCGTAGAGCACGCCAACGCCGTCCGGCCCGTATAGCTTGTGACTGGAGAACACGTAGAAGTCGCAGCCCAGTTGCTGCACGTCATGGCGGCCATGGACCACCCCCTGGGCGCCGTCGACCACCGTGATCGCGCCTTGGGCACGGGCGTGGGCGAGCAAGGCAGGTAGCGGCTGCCAGGTACCCAGTACGTTGGACAACTGGCTGACCGCCAGGACCCGGGTGCGCGGCCCGATCAGTTGCAGGGCCGGGTCAAGGTCGATGCGTCCGTGTGCGTCCAGCGGCAACACCACCAGGCGCAGATTGCGCCGTCGCGCCAGTTGTTGCCACGGCAACAGGTTGGCGTGGTGTTCCAGGGCGCTGACAGCGATTTCGTCACCGGCCTCGAAACGGTGCTCAAGCCCATAGGCCAACAGGTTCAGTGCCGAAGTGGCTCCGTGAGTGAACACGATCTGCTGGGCATCGGCGGCGTTGAGCCAGGCGGCGACCTTGTCCCGGCTGGTTTCGAACGCTTGGGTCGCCAGGGCGCCGGGAAGGTGCTGGGCGCGATGCACATTGGCTGCACCATGACCGTAGTAATGGCTCAGGGCATCGAGCAGCGCCTGGGGTTTCTGGGTGGTGGCGGCGCTGTCCAGGTAGGTCTGGTGCTGCCGTTGCAGGGCGGCGATGGCGGGGAAATCGGCACGCCAGGGGGAGGGCTGGAACATGTTCGCAAGGCCTGGAATGAAAATCGGGTCTGGCATTACGCCAGACCCGATCTTATCACTTCAAACCGTGCAGGGTTCTCAGTTATGGGCGTGCAGCGCCTCATTCAGCTCGATGGCCGACTTGTGGGTCTTGCACTCGACGGCGCCGTTCAGCGAGTTGCGGCGGAACAGCAGGTCGGTCTGACCGGCCAGGTCGCGGGCCTTGACCACTTTGACCAGCTCGTTGTTTTCGTCGAGCAGGTTCACCTTGGTGCCGGCAGTGATGTACAGACCGGCTTCCACGGTGTTGCGATCGCCCAGCGGGATACCGATGCCGGCGTTGGCGCCGATCAGGCAGCCTTCGCCGACCTTGATGACGATGTTGCCGCCACCGGACAGGGTACCCATGGTCGAGCAGCCGCCACCCAGGTCCGAGCCCTTGCCGACGAACACACCAGCCGAGACGCGGCCTTCGATCATGCCCGGGCCTTCGGTGCCGGCGTTAAAGTTGACGAAGCCTTCGTGCATGATGGTGGTGCCTTCGCCGATGTAGGCGCCCAGACGTACACGGGCGGTATCGGCGATACGCACGCCAGCCGGAACCACGTAGTCGGTCATCTTCGGGAACTTGTCCACCGAGAACACTTCCAGCAGCTCGCCCTTCAGGCGTGCTTCCAGTTGCAGCTCAGCCAGCTCGGCCAGGTCAACGGCGCCCTGGTTGGTCCAGGCGACGTTCGGCAGCAGCGGGAAGATGCCGGCCAGGCTTACGCCGTGCGGCTTGACCAGACGGTGCGACAGCAGGTGCAGCTTCAGGTAGGCCTCTGGGGTCGAGGTCAGTGCGGCGTCTTCGGCCAGCAGGGTGGCGACCAGTGGCTTGTGGCTTTCGGCCAGGCGGGTCAGCAGGGCGGCCTGGGCGGCATCGACGCCTTTGAGGGCTTCGGCCAGTTGCGCGGCCTGGGCGTTGCTGAAGGCGATGGCCTGGTTGCCACCTTGGTAACCGAGGATCGGCGCAACGGCGGCGACCAGCTCGGCACTCGGGTTGAGCAGGGGTTGTGCGTAGAAGACTTCGAGCCAGGCGCCCTGGCGGTTCTGGGAGCCGACACCGAAGGCCAGGCTGAACAGGTTATTGGACATGTGATTACCTCGTGCGAAATAGGGGGTGGGCTCAGGCCAGCGCAGCGCCGTACAGGTCAGGCTTGAAGCCAACCAGCGTGCGTGCGCCGAGGTCGAGCACCGGGCGCTTGATCATCGACGGCTGGGCCAGCATCAGCTCCACGGCCTTGGCCTGGTCGAGATCGGCCTTGCTGGCGTCGTCGAGCTTGCGGAAGGTGGTGCCGGCACGGTTGAGGATGACTTCCCAGCCGTGTTCATCGCACCAGCGGTTCAGGCTGTCGCGGTCGATGCCTTGAGTCTTGTAGTCGTGGAATTCGTAGCCGATGGCGTGTTCTTCGAGCCATGTGCGGGCTTTTTTCATGGTGTCACAGGCTTTGATGCCGTAGAGCGTGTAAGTCATCGCGTACATTGGGGTTCAAAGGTGCCCCCAATCTCTCCGTTTTCCGAATGTCAGTCGCGGGATTATGCGGGAACGATTCTTTGAGCGCCACGGGTGTGCATGCCTTGTGTCCTGCAGCACCTCGGAGATTGCCAGGTGCCTGCCTTGAAATTTCGGGCGCTCTATCTCTTGGGCGCCAAGATCTTAAGGCGCACACCTGCCAGCCATGACCCCAGTATCATCATGTTACATATACATTTGCCACCTGCGACTATCGTGCAGCGGTCTCGATTTACCTATCCCCGCTAACATATTGTTTCAATGGCGATGTTTCGCCCTGATGTCGTTTTTGGTTCACAAAGGAAGCTTTCACGGATGCAGTCCGCCTACACCGTCCTCATCCTGCTGACGCTGGTAAGCGTGTCGAAACTGGTCGGGCGAGTCATTCCGCTACCGCTGCCATTGGTGCAGATCGCCGCTGGCGCCTTGCTGGCATGGCCGACCCTGGGCCTGCATGTGGCCCTGGACCCAGAACTGTTTCTGTTCCTGTTCCTGCCACCGTTGCTGTTCGCCGATGGCTGGCGCATTCCCAAGCGTGAGCTGTGGCGTATTCGCGGACCAGTGGTGGCTCTGGCGGTGGGCCTGGTGCTGTTCACCGTGGTCGGCGCCGGATATTTCATCCACTGGCTGTTGCCTACTATCCCGCTGCCGGTAGCGTTCGCGTTGGCAGCCGTGCTTTCGCCCACCGACGCCGTGGCTGTGTCGGCCATCACCCAGGACCGCCTGCCAACCCCGCTCATGCACATGCTGCAGGGCGAGGCGCTGTTGAACGATGCCTCGGGCCTGGTGACCTTCAAGTTCGCCCTGGCAGCGGCGATCACAGGGGCATTCTCGCTTGCCGACGCGGGCATGAGTTTCGTCCTCGTTGCCATCGGTGGCTTGGCGGTGGGGGTCGCGCTTAGTTGGCTGATCGGCCGCCTGCGTGCGTGGATGATCGCCCGGGGCTGGGACGACCCGGCCACCCATGTCGTGTTCATGCTGCTGCTGCCGTTCGCGGCCTACGTATTGGCCGAGCGCCTGGGCGTTTCTGGCATTCTTTCCGCCGTGGCTGCCGGCATGATGCAGAGCTGGCTCGACCTGCTGCCCCGCCAGACCAGCACACGGCTGTTGAACCGCAGTGTCTGGTCGTTGCTGGAGTTCGCCTTCAATGGCCTGATCTTCCTGCTGCTGGGCCTGCAGTTGCCGGACATCATCAAGGCGGTGGTCAGCCATGAGACCACTGTCTGGCCGACCCTGGCCTGGCGCTGTCTCGATGTGCTGGCGATCTTCGCTGCGTTGATACTGCTGCGTTTCGTGTGGGTACAGAGCATCTGGCGAGCGATCGGTGTGGTGCGGCGCTGGCGCGGTAAACCGGACCTGGTGCTGATGCCCACCGCGCGCTCTTGCTGGCTGTTGACTCTGGGCGGCGTGCGCGGTGCCGTGACGCTGGCCGGTGTGATGTCTATCCCGCTGTTGATAGGGGCGGGCAAGGCGTTTCCCGAGCGTGATCTGCTGATTTTCATCGCCGCGGGGGTGATCCTGTTGTCGTTGATCAGCGCGTGCGTCGCCTTGCCGTTCCTGCTGCGGGGCGTTACCAGAAGTCCGGATGAGCGTTTGCACCAGGAAGTGCAGGAAGCCTGGCGGCGCACCGCGGAGGCGGCCATTCATGCCTTGGAGGCAGAAGAAGTGATCGATGCAAGCGCACCCCAGGATGCGGCGCAGGCGACCTTGGCCACGGAGCTGAAGGCGCGGTTGATGGCCGAATACCGGGACGAGCTGGACAGCTACAACGACACCGCCGAAGCGCGGGCACTGGCCGAGCAGATGGACTTGCTGGAGCGGCGACTGCGCTTGCGTGCGCTGCGGGCCCAGCGTCTTGAGCTGTACAACCTGCACCGCCAGCACTTGGTGGGCGATGAGGTCGTGCGCCAAGTGCTGGGCGAGCTGGATCTGAGTGAAGCCAACCTGGGGCAGGTCAAGTAGCGGATCTGTCTGTCGGAGGGCCGCGTGGCGGCCCTTCGTCTTCAGCGGCTTTGCAGGAACTGGCGAATCCGCTCCGCCGCTTCGATACACTCGGCCAGCGGCGCAACCAGGGCCATGCGCACTCGACCAGCCCCTGGATTCACGCCGTTAACTTCACGCGAAAGGTATGAGCCTGGTACCACGGTCACATGCTGGGCCTCGAACAGGTCGCGGGTGAAGTCGGCGTCGCTGCCCGGGACCTTGGCCCACAGGTAGAAACTGCCATCCGGGCGCTGCACGTCCAGCACCGGTTGCAGGATGTCCAGCACGGCGTCGTACTTGGCGCGGTACTGGTCGCGGTTTTCGCGCACATGGGCTTCGTCCTGCCAGGCTGCGATGCTGGCCAGCTGGGTCTGAACCGGCATCGCGCAGCCGTGGTAGGTGCGGTACAGCAAAAACGGCTTGATGATCGAGGCGTCACCGGCCACGAAGCCCGAGCGCAGTCCTGGCAGGTTGGAGCGCTTGGACAGGCTGTGGAACACCACGCAGCGCTTGAAGTCGCTACGGCCAAGCTCGGCGCAAGCGGTCAGCAGGCCAGGTGGCGGGGCGTCCTCGTCGAAGTACAGCTCGCTGTAGCACTCGTCGGCGGCAATCACGAAGTCATGCTCGTCGGCCAGGGCGATCAGTTTCTTCAGGGTGTCCATTGGTACCAGGGCACCTGTCGGGTTGCCCGGGGAGCACAGGAAGAGGATTTGGCAGCGCTTCCAGACCTCGACCGGCACTGCGTCGAAGTCGGGGTTGAATCCGTTGGCTTCCAGGCAGGGCAAGTAGTGCGGCGTGGCCCCGGCCAGCAGGGCCGCGCCTTCGTAGATCTGGTAGAACGGGTTGGGGCTGACCACCAGGCCATCGTCGGCGCGGTTGACCACGGCCTGGGTGAAGGCGAACAGTGCCTCACGGGTGCCGTTCACCGGCAGGATGTGGCGGTCGGCGTCCAGCCAGCCGGTTGGCACGCCAAAGCGGCGCTCGCACCACTGGCCGATGGCCTGGCGCAATGCCGGCAGGCCGATGGTGCTCGGGTACACCGCCAGTTTGTCGAGGTTGTCGGCCATGGCCTTGGCGACGAAGGCCGGCGACTCGTGCTTCGGCTCGCCAATGGACAGGGCGATGGCGCGTTTGTCCGCGGCCGGTTTCACGCTGCCCAGCAGGGCACGGAGTTTCTCGAACGGGTAGGGCTGCAGCTGGGTCAAGGCATGATTCATCGGCGCAAGGTCTCGTCAATCGTTAAAAGGTCACGCGGGTGGGGCTGGCATCGCTGGCCTGGCCAGCCTGCAACTGCTGGACGATCGCTTCCTGCAGGCGGCTGCACAGTTGTGGGTCGGACAGCGGCTGGTTGTCGGCGTCGGTGATGAAGAACACGTCCTCGACCCGTTCGCCGAGGGTGGCGATCTTGGCGTTCTGCAGCGACAGGTCGAACTCCAGGAAGATCCGTCCGATCCGCGCCAGCAGGCCGGGGCGGTCGGGAGCGGTGATTTCCAGGATGGTCACCGGGCGCTGCGCATCGTTGTGGATGGTTACCTGCGGCGCGAAGGTGAAGTGCTTGAGCTGGCGCGGCACCCGGCGCTGGATGATGGTCGGGTAGTCCTCGGGGTTGCGCAGCGCTTCGGTCAGGCCATCGCGGATCTGCTTGACCCGCTGCGGGTTGTCGCCGATCGACCCGCCGTCGTTGTCGAGCACGATGTAGGTGTCGAGGGTGAACTGGCTGCTCGAGGTGATGATCCGGGCATCGTGGATGTTCAGGTTGAGCTGGGACATGGCCGCCACGGTCACGGCGAAGAAGTCGTGTTGGTCAGGGGCATAGATGAAGATCTGCGTCCCGCCCTCGAACTCGCGCTGGGTGGTTTCCTTGATCAACACCAGTGGCCCGCCGTCCGCCGGCTGCTGCAGGATCGCATCACTGTGCCAGGCCACGTCGGCGGCGGTATGGCGCAAGAAATAGTCATCGCCCAGCTGCGACCAGAGCTGCTCGACATCGTCCGGGTCGGTGCCTTCGCGCACCAGGATGTCCAGCGCTGCGGTCTGGGTCTGGCGAATCTGTTCTTCGCGATCCAGCGGGTTTTCCAGGCCCCTGCGCAGGGCACGCTTGGTCTCGGTGTAGAGCTGGCGCAGCAGGCTGGCGCGCCAAGAGTTCCACAGGCTGGGGTTGGTGGCGTTGATGTCGGCCACGGTCAGCACGTAGAGGTAGTCCAGGCGGGTTTCATCGCCGACATGCAGGGCGAAGTCATTGATCACCTGCGGGTCGGACAGGTCCTTGCGCTGGGCGGTGGTGGACATCACCAGGTGGTTCAGCACCAGCCAGGCGATCAGGCGGCTATCCCAGGCTGGGAGTTGGTGGCGCTCGCAGAAGGCCTTGGCGTCCACCGCGCCCAGTTCGGAGTGGTCGCCCTGGCGGCCTTTACCGATGTCATGGTAAAGGCCGGCCAGGTAGATGAGTTCGGGCTTGGGCAGTCGTCCCATGAGCTTGCTGGCCAGCGGGAATTTTTCGGACACTGGCGTGTACTGCAGCTTGCGCAGGTGCTTGATGAGGTTGAGCGTGTGGGCATCGACCGTATAGATATGGAACAGGTCATGCTGCATCTGCCCCACGATCAGGCCGAACTCCGGCAGATAGCGGCCAAGAATGCCGTAGCGGTTCATGCGCCGCAGGTTGCGGTGGATGCCGATTTCGCACTTGAACAGTTCGATGAACAGGCTGGTGTTGCGGATGTCGTGGCGGAACGTTTCGTCGATCAGGTGACGGTGCTCGCGCAGCAGGCGCACGGTGTCGGCGCGTACACCCTTGATTTCCGGGTGCTGGGCCATCAGCACGAAGATTTCCAGCATGGCGAAGGGCGTGCGTTTGAACACGTTCGCATTGACCGCTTCGATATAGCCGTCGTGCAGGCGGAAGCGCGCATTCAGAGGTTGCGTGGCGCCGCTGTCGTCATCGGCGAGGATCACTTCCTCGAAATGCTGGATGATCAGGTCGCACAACTGGCTGATGCTCATGACCACGCGGTAGTACTGCTGCATGAACTGCTCGATGGCCCGCTTGGGGTTCTCGTCGCTGTAGCCCAGTAGCGCGGCGATGCTGCGCTGGTGGTCGAACAGCAGGCGGTCCTCGGCGCGACCGGCCAGCATGTGCAGGGCGTAGCGCACCCTCCACAGGAAGTCCTGGGAGGACGCCAGCAGCTCGTTCTCGCTTTCCAGCAGGAAGCCTTCGCCGGCCAGGGCATGCAGGTTCAGCGTGCCGTACTGGCGTCGAGCCACCCACAGCACGGTCTGGATGTCGCGCAGGCCGCCGGGAGAACCTTTGACATTGGGTTCGAGGTTGTACTCGGTGTCGTTGTACTTGTGGTGGCGGGCCTTGAGTTCGGCGCGCTTGGCCAGGAAGAACTCCTTGCTCGGCCACATGTGTGCGGTGCTGGTGACGTCCAGCATGCGCTGACGCAGGCTCTCCGGGCCGGCAATGGTGCGGCTTTCCATCAGGTTGGTGATTACCGTCAGGTCGGCGCGGGCTTGTTCTGCGCATTCGTCGACGGTACGAACGCTCTGGCCAACTTCCAGGCCGATGTCCCACAACAGGGTGAGGAAGCGCTCGATGGCGTCGCGGTACTGTTCGTGTTCGGCGGCACCCAGCAGAATCAGCAGGTCGATGTCCGAATAGGGGTGCAGTTCACCGCGTCCATACCCACCCACTGCAACCAGGGCGATCCCGCTTTGGTCGCCCCAATCGAACTGGTTCCAGGCTTGTTGCAGGATGTTGTCGACGAGCCAGGCGCGATCCTCGATCAGTCGGCGGATTTCGCGGCCGCTGCGAAAACGCCGGTCAAGCACCTCGCCCGCCTGGCGGATGGCTTTCTTGAAGGCGGCGATAGGGCTCGCCTTGAGGGCCAGTTCCGCCTGGAACTGGCCGCGGTCGAACAGCTCGGGATCCACCTGGGGCATCGCGTCGCGTTCCTGTCTGAGTGTTTGCCTAGTGTGGGCTCAAGCCGAGGTGCGCGGGATGGTATCGTCCTTGCGCAGGGTGAAGATCTCGTAGCCGGTGGCGGTGACCACCAGGGTGTGTTCCCACTGGGCCGAGAGCTTGCGGTCCTTGGTGATGGCGGTCCAGCCGTCGCCCAATACCTTGGTGTCGGCCTTGCCCTGGTTGATCATCGGCTCGATGGTGAAGGTCATGCCTTCCTTGAGCTCCATGCCGGTGCCGGCCTTGCCGTAGTGCAGGATCTGCGGCTCTTCGTGGAACACCTTGCCGATGCCGTGGCCGCAGAACTCGCGCACCACCGAAAAGCCGTTCTTCTCGGCGTGCTTCTGGATGACCTCGCCGATGTCACCCAGGCGGCAGCCCGGCTTGACCAGCTCGATGGCCTTGTACATGCACTCTTGCGTCACCTTGGACAGGCGCTCGGCCCAGGGGGCGACGGTGCCGACGTGGAACATGCGGCTGGTATCGCCGTGGTAGCCATCCTTGATGACGGTCACGTCGATGTTGATGGTGTCACCGTCCTTGAGCGGCTTGTCGTTGGGAATGCCATGGCAGACGACGTGGTTGATCGAGGTGCAGATCGACTTGGGGTAGCCCTTGTAGTTGAGCGGGGCCGGGATGGCCTGCTGGACGTTGACGATGTAGTCGTGGCACAGGCGGTCCAGCTCCTCGGTGGTGACACCGGGCTTGACGTGCTCTTCGATCATTTCGAGCACTTCGGCGGCCAGGCGGCCGGCGATGCGCATCTTCTCGATGTCTTCTGCGGTCTTGATGGTGACGGTCATTGCAGGCTCTCTACGGCGCCATCGATGGCGCGAACAAACGGGAAAGGCCGGATTCTACCAGAGCAGGGCGGCAATCGGTCGGGATAAAGGCGGTCATCCTGCTGTCTATAGAGGGCATTCTGGCCTGAAAGCCAGGGTGCTGCAAAAAACGCTGACGGACGAGACCTTATTCGGGTTCCGTTCGCCTGCGGTCTGTGGTATAAAATGCGCCGCTTTCGGGGACGCCCCCGAGAGTACTAAACCCCACACACGTGTCGACACGATGGCCTGGGTGCCCCGACTCTTCGGAATCGCGGGTTGGTCATTGGGATACGTGGAGGCCCAACCCGACTTATCAAGGAACTATCATGTCCCAAGTCAATATGCGCGATATGCTGAAGGCCGGTGTGCACTTCGGCCACCAGACCCGTTACTGGAACCCGAAAATGGGCAAGTTCATTTTCGGCGCGCGTAACAAGATTCACATCATCAACCTGGAAAAAACCCTGCCGATGTTCAACGACGCTCTGTCGTTCGTAGAGCGCCTGGCCCAGGGCAAGAACAAGATCCTGTTCGTCGGCACCAAGCGTTCCGCCGGCAAGATCGTCGCCGAGCAAGCTGCTCGTTGCGGTTCGCCATACGTTGACCACCGTTGGTTGGGCGGCATGCTGACCAACTACAAAACCATCCGTGCTTCGATCAAGCGTCTGCGCGACCTGGAAACCCAGGCCGAAGATGGCACCTTCGCCAAGCTGACCAAGAAAGAAGCCCTGATGCGCACCCGTGATCTGGAAAAGCTGGATCGCAGCCTGGGCGGTATCAAGGACATGGGCGGCCTGCCTGATGCCCTGTTCGTGATCGACGTTGAGCACGAGCGCATTGCTATCACCGAAGCCAACAAGCTGGGCATCCCGGTCATCGGCGTTGTCGATACCAACAGCAGCCCGGAAGGTGTTGATTTCGTCATCCCAGGTAACGACGACGCCATTCGCGCCATCGAGCTGTACATGACTTCGATGGCTGACGCCGTCATCCGCGGCCGCAACAACGTTGCTGGCGGCACCGAAGTCTACGCTGAAGAAGCGGCTGCACCTGCTGCTGAGTAATTGACGCTTAGCGTCTGACTTGGCACGCAAAAAGGGGGCTTGGCCCCCTTTTTGCCACCTTGAAATCCTGCTGTCAGCAACGGCCCCGCATCATGGGGCGCTGACGATAAAAGCAGTGGATTTGCAGAATTGAACGCCCGTCACAAGCGGGTGGAATGGTTGAAAAACTTTCCAAGAGGATTTTGAAATGGCAGCAATTACTGCAGCGCTGGTCAAAGAACTGCGCGAGCGTACCGGCGAAGGCATGATGGATTGCAAAAAGGCCCTGGAAAAGGCCGGCGGCGACATCGAGAAAGCCATTGACGACATGCGTGCCTCGGGCGCCATCAAGGCCGCCAAGAAGGCTGGCAACGTTGCCGCCGAAGGCGCCATCGCCGTCAAGACCGACGGCAAGGCCGCTGTCCTGCTGGAAGTGAACTCGCAGACCGACTTCCTGGCCCTGCAAGATGACTTCAAGGCCTTCGTTGCTGAAAGCATCGAAGAAGCTTTCGCTCAGAAGCTGACCGACGCCGCTCCGCTGATCGCCTCGCGCGAATCCGCTCGTGAAGCCCTGGTTGCCAAGTGCGGCGAAAACGTCAACATCCGTCGCCTGGTGCGCGTTGAAGGTGACGTTGTCGGTGCTTACCTGCACGGTAACAAGATCGGCGCAGCCGTTGTTCTGAAAGGCGGTGACGTTGAGCTGGCCAAGAACATCGCCATGCACGTCGCAGCTTCGAACCCAGAGTTCCTGCTGCCTTCGGAAGTTTCCCCTGAAGCCATCGAGCGTGAGAAGGGCGTCTTCCTGCAGCTGAACGCTGACAAGATCGCTGGCAAGCCAGAAAACATCGTCGAGAACATGATCAAGGGTCGTATCTCGAAGTTCCTGGCCGAAGCTTCGCTGGTCGAGCAAGCTTTCGTCATGAACCCAGAAGTCAAAGTTGGCGAGCTGGCCAAGAAAGCCGGTGCTGAAATCGTTTCCTTCACCTACTTCAAAGTCGGCGAAGGCATCGAGAAGCCAGTCGACAACTTCGCTGAAGAAGTTGCCGCTCAGGTCGCTGCCGCCAAGCAGTAAGACAGACTCGTCTGTCGCCCCAAAGAGGCTGCCCGCTCACGCGCGCAGCCTCTTTGTCAAAACGGAGACGGGTTTATCGAACCGGTCTCTGCTGGCACCAAAACGGTGCCACGCTACAGTTAGCAGGCTGCAAACAGCCCGCACGGAATTTTCTACAGTACGCCGCAGGAGAGACTCGCAATGGCTCAGCAGGTGAGTGGTCGCCAACCTCGCTATAAACGCATTTTGCTCAAACTTAGCGGCGAGGCCCTGATGGGCTCGGAAGACTTCGGGATCGACCCGAAGGTGCTGGATCGCATGGCCCTGGAAGTCGGCCAATTGGTCGGTATCGGCGTCCAGGTTGGCCTGGTGATCGGCGGTGGTAACCTGTTCCGCGGCGCCGCGCTCAGTGCAGCCGGCATGGATCGCGTCACCGGTGACCACATGGGTATGCTGGCCACCGTGATGAACGCCCTGGCCATGCGCGACGCCTTGGAGCGTTCGAACATCCCGGCCCTGGTCATGTCGGCCATTTCCATGGTCGGTGTCACCGATCATTACGATCGTCGCAAAGCTATTCGCCACCTCAACTCCGGGGATGTGGTAATTTTCTCCGCCGGTACCGGCAATCCGTTCTTCACCACCGACTCCGCAGCCTGTCTGCGCGCCATCGAAATCGATGCCGACGTTGTGCTGAAGGCGACCAAGGTCGATGGTGTGTACACTGCCGATCCATTCAAGGATCCGCATGCCGAGAAGTTCGATCACCTGACCTACGACGAGGTTCTGGATCGCAAGCTCGGCGTTATGGATCTGACCGCAATCTGCCTGTGCCGCGACCACAAGATGCCATTGCGGGTATTCAACATGAACAAGCCTGGCGCCCTGCTGAATATCGTGGTGGGTGGCGCTGAAGGTACTTTGATCGAGGAAGGCGAAGCATGATCAACGACATCAAGAAAGACGCTCAGGAGCGCATGACCAAGTCCATCGAGGCCCTGGGTCGCAACCTGGCGGCGATCCGCACCGGTCGCGCCCACCCAAGCATTCTGGACAGCGTCAAGGTCCCTGCGTGGGGCAGCGAGATGCCGCTGAACCAGGTGGCCGCGATCACCGTCGAAGACGCCCGTACCCTGAAGATCGTCGCCCACGACAAGAACCTCAGCGCCGCCATCGAGAAGGCGATCCTGACCTCCGACCTGGGCCTGAACCCCTCCAGTGCCGGCACCACCATCCGTGTTCCGATGCCTGCCCTGACCGAGGAAACCCGCAAGGGTTACACCAAGCAGGCCAGCGGCGTCGCCGAAGATGCCAAGGTGGCGGTACGTAACGTTCGTCGTGACGCACTCGCCGACCTGAAGAAGCTGACCAAGGACAAGGAAATCAGCGAAGACGAAGAACGCCGCGCCGCGGACGAGATCCAGAAGCTGACCGACAAGTTCGTCGCCGAAATCGACGCTGCGTTCAAAGCCAAGGAAAAGGACCTTATGGCCGTCTAAGGCCGAGGTTTTTTAATGGAAAAGACCAAGCTGGCGGCACTGTCTTCGGTGCCGCGTCACGTCGCGATCATCATGGATGGCAACAATCGCTGGGCGAAGAAGCGTCTGTTGCCCGGCGTTGCCGGGCACAAGGCGGGCGTCGACGCCGTTCGTGCGGTCATCGAAGTGTGCGCGCAGTCCGGGGTCGAGGTGCTGACCCTGTTCGCGTTCTCCAGCGAGAACTGGCAGCGTCCGGCCGATGAGGTAGGGGCGCTGATGGAGTTGTTCTTCTCGGCCCTGCGTCGTGAGGCCAAGCGGCTGAACGAGAACAACATCAGCTTGCGCATCATCGGTGATCGCTCGCGTTTCCATCCTGAGCTGCAGGCGGCCATGCGTGAAGCCGAGGCGCTGACTGCGGGCAACAACCGCTTCATCCTGCAGATCGCCGCCAATTATGGCGGTCAATGGGATATCGCCCAGGCCGCCCAGCGCCTGGCCCGTGAAGTCCAGGCCGGCCACCTGCGTCCGGAGGACATCACGCCTGACTTGTTGCAGACTTGCCTGGCGACGGGGGAGCTGCCTTTGCCCGACCTGTGCATTCGCACCGGCGGCGAGCACCGCATCAGCAACTTCCTACTTTGGCAGCTGGCTTATGCCGAGCTGTATTTCTCCGACCTCTATTGGCCGGACTTCAAACACGAGGCCATGCGCAACGCGTTGGCCGATTTCGCTTCGCGCCAGCGCCGCTTCGGTAAGACCAGCGAGCAGGTCGAGGCTGGAGCTCGTGCTTAATGCTTAAACAACGCATCATTACTGCGCTGATCCTGCTGCCGGTCGCGCTGGGCGGCTTTTTCCTGCTCAACGGCGGGGATTTCGCCCTGTTCATCGGCTTCGTGGTCACCCTTGGTGCCTGGGAGTGGGCGCGCCTGGCCGGGCTGATGGCCCAGCCGCTGCGTATTGCCTACGCCGCCGTGGTTGCCGGGGCGCTGATGCTGCTCTACCTGATGCCCGACCTTGCGCCCTGGGTGCTGGGTGCGGCGGTGATCTGGTGGGGGCTGGCCACCTGGCTGGTGCTCACCTACCCACGCAGCAGCGAGCTTTGGGCCAGCGCCGCCTGCCGATTGCTGATCGGCTTGCTGGTGCTGCTGCCGGCCTGGCAAGGGCTGGTCTTGCTCAAGCATTGGCCGTTGGGCAACTGGTTGATCCTGTCGGTCATGGTGCTGGTCTGGGCGGCCGATATCGGGGCTTATTTCTCCGGGCGTGCTTTCGGCAAGCGCAAGCTGGCTGCGCAGGTCAGCCCAGGCAAGAGCTGGGAAGGCGTCTATGGCGGTCTGGCCCTGTGCCTTCTCATCACCCTGGTGGTGGGTATCAGCCGGGACTGGAGCTTCGGCCAGATCGTCCTGGGGCTGCTGGGCGCTGCGGTAGTGGTCATGTCCTCGGTAGTGGGTGACCTGACCGAGAGCATGTTCAAGCGCCGCTCGGGCATCAAGGACAGCAGCAACCTGCTGCCAGGTCACGGCGGCGTGCTCGATCGCATCGACAGCCTGACGGCGGCGATCCCGATCTTCGCGGTGCTGCTGTGGGCGGCTGAATGGGGTGTGATGTGAGTACGCTGCAACGCATTACCGTACTCGGCGCTACCGGGTCCATTGGCCTTAGCACGCTGGATGTGATCGCTCGCCATCCCGAGCGCTATCGGGTGTTCGCGCTCAGCGGTTATTCGCGTATCGACGAGTTGCTGGCACTGTGCGTTCGCCATGATCCGGTCTATGCAGTGGTGCCGGATGCAGAAAGTGCTGCGCGTCTGCGCGAGGGCCTGGCTGCCGCGCGCTGTGCCACCGAAGTGCTCGAGGGCGAGGCGGGGCTGTGTCAGGTCGCGGCGGCGCAGGAAGTCGATGCGGTGATGGCCGCTATCGTCGGCGCCGCTGGGTTGCGTCCGACCTTGGCTGCCGTCGAGGCAGGCAAGAAGGTGTTGCTGGCCAACAAGGAAGCCTTGGTAATGTCCGGCGCACTGTTCATGGATGCGGTGCGGCGCAGTGGCGCTGTGCTGTTGCCCATCGACAGTGAACACAATGCCATTTTCCAGTGCCTGCCCGGCGACTACGGTCGTGGGCTGGTTCAGGTCGGGGTGCGGCGCATCCTCCTGACGGCGTCGGGCGGCCCATTCCGCGAGACGCCCCAGGCGGCCCTGGCCAATGTCACGCCGGAGCAGGCCTGTGCCCACCCTAACTGGTCCATGGGGCGCAAGATTTCCGTGGACTCGGCCAGCATGATGAACAAGGGCCTGGAGCTGATCGAAGCATGCTGGTTGTTCGATGCAGCGCCGGCCAAGGTCGAAGTGGTGGTTCACCCGCAGAGCGTGATCCACTCGTTGGTGGATTATGTCGACGGTTCGGTGCTGGCCCAGCTGGGCAATCCAGACATGCGCACGCCCATAGCAAACGCCCTGGCCTGGCCCGAGCGGATCGACTCCGGGGTAGCCCCGCTGGACTTGTTCGCCATCGCTCGTCTGGATTTCCAGGCGCCCGACGAACAACGCTTCCCTTGCTTGCGCCTGGCGCGGCAGGCTGCCGAGGCGGGCAACAGTGCGCCTGCCGTGCTCAATGCGGCCAACGAAGTGGCGGTCGAGGCATTTCTCCAGCGGCGCATCCGCTTTCCAGAAATCGCGAGTATGATCGAACAGGTGCTTGACCAGGAGCCAGTGGTCTCGCTGCCGTCGCTGGATGCGGTGTTCGCTGCCGACCAGCGCGCCCGGGAACTGTCCCGTGAGTGGTTGAGGCGCCACGGCCGCTGATGCAGGCCTTGCTCCAGGTTCCGCTGAACGTCATTCGGAGATGGATATGACTGCGCTCTACATGATTATCGGCACCCTGGTGGCCTTGGGTGTATTGGTCACTTTCCACGAGTTCGGCCACTTCTGGGTGGCCCGACGCTGTGGCGTCAAGGTGCTGCGCTTCTCCGTGGGGTTCGGCACACCGTTGATTCGCTGGCATGACCTCCATGGCACCGAGTTCGTGGTGGCGGCGATCCCGCTGGGCGGCTACGTCAAGATGCTCGACGAACGCGAGGGTGAAGTGCCGCCAGCGCTGATCGAGCAGTCGTTCAATCGCAAATCCGTCCGTCAGCGTATCGCCATCGTGGCGGCGGGGCCGATCGCCAACTTCCTGCTGGCCATTTTCTTCTTCTGGCTGCTGGCCATGCTCGGCACCCAGCAGATCCGTCCGGTCATCGGTGCGGTCGAGTCCGGTAGCCTGGCGGCTTCGGCGGGCTTGGTCGCTGGTCAGGAAATCGTATCCATCGACGGAAAACCGACCAGTGGCTGGTCGGCAGTCAACCTGCAGCTGGTTCGGCGCCTGGGCGAGAGCGGCACCCTGCAAGTCGGCGTGCGCGACGAAGGAGCCACGGTCGAGCGTCAGTACCAGATCACGCTCGCGGGTTGGCTCAAGGGCGCCGACGAGCCGGACCCGATCCAGTCCCTGGGCTTGCGTCCATGGCGTCCGGCCATTTCGCCGGTTCTGGCTGAAATCGATCCAAAGGGGCCGGCCGCAGCGGCCGGGCTCAAAAGTGGTGACAAATTGTTGGCCGTCGATGGCGTGACGGTGAGCGACTGGCAGCACGTGGTCGACACCGTGCGCGCACGCCCCGAAGCCAAGGTGTTGCTGCGTGTGGAGCGTGATGGCGCGCCGCTGGACGTCCCGGTGACGCTGGCCCGGCGCGGCGAAGGCAAAGCCTCCGGCGGCTACCTGGGGGCAGGAGTCAAGGGCGCCGAATGGCCCGCCAGCATGCTGCGCGAAGTCAGCTATGGCCCGCTCGAGGCAGTGGGCGAGGGCTTGTCGCGCACCTGGAACATGAGTGTGCTAACCCTCGAATCGCTAAAGAAAATGCTGTTCGGGGAGCTCTCGGTAAAAAACTTGAGCGGACCGATAACCATTGCTAAAGTGGCGGGCGCTTCGGCCCAGTCCGGCGTGGGGGATTTCCTGAATTTCCTGGCCTACCTGAGCATAAGCCTGGGGGTTCTTAACCTGCTGCCCATCCCGGTACTGGATGGGGGGCATTTGCTGTTTTACCTGGTCGAGTGGGCGCGCGGTCGTCCGCTGTCGGATCGGGTGCAAGGTTGGGGGGTCCAGATCGGTATCAGTTTGGTCATTGGGGTGATGTTGCTCGCCCTGATCAACGATCTGGGTCGACTATAAAAGATTCGCTCAATTGCGAACCTGCCGTTTTCATACGGCGGGTGGTTTATTGCCAGTTGGAATAAAAGGACTTCATGAAACGTCTGCTGCTAACTGCGGTCCTCTCCGCACTGATGATCGCTGAAGTTCACGCCGAGTCCTTCACCATCTCCGATATTCGTGTCAACGGCCTGCAGCGGGTGTCCGCCGGCAGCGTCTTTGGCGCCTTGCCCCTGAACGTGGGCGATCAGGCCGATGACCGACGCCTGGTGGAATCCACCCGCTCGCTGTTCAAGACCGGTTTCTTCCAGGACATCCAGCTGAACCGCGACGGCAATGTCCTGATCATCAACGTGGTCGAGCGCCCCTCGGTGTCGAGCATCGAGATCGAAGGCAACAAGGCGATCAGCACCGAAGACCTGATGAAGGGCCTGAAGCAGTCGGGCCTGGCCGAAGGCGAGATCTTCCAGCGAGCCACCCTCGAAGGCGTGCGTAACGAACTGCAGCGCCAGTACGTGGCCCAGGGCCGCTACTCGGCCGAGGTCGACGCCGAGGTGGTGCCGCAGCCGCGCAACCGTGTGGCGTTGAAGATCAAGATCAACGAAGGCACCGTGGCGGCCATCCAGCACATCAACATCGTCGGCAACACCGTGTTCGACGATGAAGAGCTGGCGCAGCTGTTCGAGCTCAAGACCACCAACTGGCTGTCGTTCTTCAAGAACGATGACAAGTATGCCCGCGAGAAGCTCTCCGGTGACTTGGAACGCCTGCGTTCCTACTACCTGGACCGCGGCTACATCAACATGGACATCGCCTCCACCCAGGTGTCCATCACCCCGGACAAGAAGCACGTCTACATCACGGTCAACGTCAACGAGGGCGAGAAGTACACCGTCCGTGACGTGAAGCTGTCGGGTGACCTGAAGGTGCCGGAAGACCAGGTCAAGTCGCTGCTGCTGGTGCAGCCGGGCCAGGTGTTCTCGCGCAAGGTCATGACCACCACCTCCGACCTGATCACCCGCCGCCTGGGTAACGAGGGCTACACTTTCGCCAACGTCAACGGCGTGCCTCAGCCGCACGACGAAGACCACACCGTGGACATCATGTTCGTGGTCGACCCGGGCAAGCGTGCCTACGTCAACCGCATCAACTACCGCGGCAACACCAAGACCGAAGACGAAGTGCTGCGTCGCGAGATGCGCCAAATGGAAGGTGGCTGGGCGTCGACCTACCTGATCGACCAGTCCAAGACCCGCCTGGAACGTCTGGGCTTCTTCAAGGAAGTCAACGTCGAGACCCCACCGGTGCCGGGCACCGATGACCAGGTCGACGTCAACTACAGCGTCGAGGAACAGGCCTCCGGCTCGATCACCGCCAGCGTCGGTTTTGCCCAGAGCGCCGGCCTGATCCTGGGAGGCTCGATCAGCCAGACCAACTTCCTGGGTACCGGTAACAAGGTGTCCATCGGCCTGACCCGTTCGGAATACCAGACCCGCTACAACTTCGGCTTCGTGGACCCCTACTTCACTGCCGACGGCGTCAGCCTGGGCTACAACGCCTTCTATCGCAGCACCGACTACGATGACCTCGACGTCGACGTGGCCAGCTATGCGGTCGACAGCCTGGGTGCCGGTGTCAGCCTCGGCTACCCGATCAGCGAAACTTCGCGCCTGACCTACGGCCTGACCGTGCAGCAGGACAAGATCAAGACTGGCCGTTACACCGTCGACGAGATCTTCGATTTCCTCGAGCAGGAAGGCGACAACTTCCTGAACTTCAAGGCCTCGGTCGGTTGGTCCGAGTCGACCCTGAACAAAGGCGTGCTGGCGACCCGTGGTCACTCCCAGAGCCTGACCTTCGAGACGACTGTTCCTGGCAGCGACCTGTCGTTCTACAAGCTCGACTACCGCGGCCAGCTGTTCAAGCCGATCACCAACGACTACACCCTGCGCCTGCACACTGAATTGGGCTATGGTGATGGTTTCGGTGGTACTTCCGGCCTGCCATTCTATGAAAACTACTACGCGGGTGGTTTCAACTCCGTACGTGGCTTCAAGGACAGCAGCCTCGGTCCGCGCAGTACCCCGAGCGACGGTACCAACCCGGGCACCGTGAAAGACCCGGACCAGGACCCGCTGCCGTTCGGTGGCAACGTGTTGGTCCAGGGTGGTGTCGAGTTGCTGTTCCCGCTGCCATTCGTGAAGGACCAGCGTTCGCTGCGCACCTCCGTGTTCTGGGACGTGGGTAACGTGTTCGATACCAACTGCGGCAGCAAGCCTGACTGCGAGAAGGTTGGCTTCTCCGGCATGGCCAGCTCGGTCGGCCTGGGTGTCACCTGGATCACTGCCCTGGGCCCGTTGAGCTTCAGCCTGGCAATGCCGGTCAAGAAGCCGGACGACGCCGATACCCAGGTGTTCCAATTCTCTCTGGGCCAGACCTTCTAAGGTCGGCCCTTGCTTAACGACAACGGTTTATCCAGGAGTGCATCGTGCGTAAGTTGACTCAACTGGCCGTAGTGGCCGCGGCGCTGGTCGCCACCCCGGCTTTCGCCGAAATGAAGGTTGCCGTGCTGAACTATCAGATGGCCCTGCTCGAATCCGATGCCGCCAAGAAGTACGCGGTTGATGCCGAGAAGAAGTTCGGCCCGCAACTGACCAAGCTCAAGTCCCTGGAAAGCAGCGCCAAAGGTATCCAGGACCGCCTGATCAAGGGCGGCGACAAGATGCAGCAGCAGGAGCGTGAGCGCCTGGAGCTCGAATTCAAGCAGAAAGCCCGTGACTTCCAGTTCCAGTCCAAAGAACTGAACGAAGCCAAGGCCGTTGCTGACCGCGACATGCTCAAGCAGCTCAAGCCGAAGCTCGATGGTGCCGTCGAGGAAGTAATCAAGAAGGGCGGTTACGACCTGGTTCTGGAGCGCGGTGCGGTCATCGATGTCAAACCTCAGTACGACATCACCCGCCAAGTCATCGAGCGCATGAACCAAGCCCGTTGATATGACCGTGACCATGACGCTCGGCCAGTTGGCCGAAGCGCTCGGGGCGACCCTCAAGGGGCCCGAGGCGCTGCAAATTACCGGACTGGCCACCTTGCAGGAGGCCGGCCCTGGTCAATTGAGCTTCCTTGCCAATCCGCAGTACCGCAAATACCTGGATAACAGCCAGGCAGCGGCGGTATTGCTGAAGGCCGCGGACGCCGAAGGCTTTGCTGGTAACGCCCTGATCGTGGCCGACCCGTACCTTGCCTACGCGCGCATTTCCCACCTGTTCGATCCCAAGCCCAAGGCTGAGGCGGGTATTCATCCCAGCGCCGTGGTGGCAGAGGATGCCCAGGTGGATGCCAGTGCCAGCATCGGGCCATTCGTGGTCATCGAGAGCGGTGCGCGTATTGGTGCCAATGTGAGCATCGGTGCGCACTGTGTGATTGGTGCGCGCAGCGTGGTGGGCGAGGGCGGCTGGTTGGCGCCGCGCGTCACCCTGTACCACGATGTGACCATTGGCAAGCGTGTGGTCATTCAGTCAGGCGCGGTGATCGGAGGTGAAGGCTTCGGCTTTGCCAACGAGAAGGGTGTCTGGCGCAAGATTGCCCAGATTGGCGGCGTCACCATTGGTGATGACGTGGAAATTGGCGTCAATACCGCGGTCGACCGTGGTGCGCTGTCCGATACGCGCATCGCCGATGGCGTCAAGCTCGACAATCAGATCCAGATCGCCCACAACGTGCAGATCGGCGAACACACGGCCATGGCGGCCTGTGTCGGGATTTCCGGCAGCACGCGTATTGGCAAGCACTGCACCATCGCCGGTGGCGTCGGCATGGTTGGCCATATCGATGTCTGCGACAACGTATTCGTGTCTGGAATGACCATGGTCACCCGTTCGATCACTGAACCGGGCGCCTATTCTTCCGGCACGGCCATGCAGCCGTTGGCTGACTGGCGCAAGAGTGCGGCGCGTATTCGCCAGCTGGACGACATGTCCAAGCGTCTCCAGCAGTTGGAAAAACGTGTCGATACCGTGACCTCAGGTGATCAGCCGGCATCAGAAGGCTGATACCATTTCCTGAGCGAGCGTGAACAGTCGCTAGCTGGCTCCTCTTTGGATTTGCAAAAGGAGCGTGTGGTCAGCACCTGCGCTCCCTATTCTTATTACAGGCTTCCCCCGAAATGATGGACATCAACGAGATTCGCGAATACCTGCCTCACCGTTACCCGTTCCTGCTGGTGGACCGAGTGACGGATTTGGACTTCGAGGCCCAGAGCATTCGTGCCTACAAGAATGTCAGCATCAACGAGCCGTTTTTCAATGGCCATTTCCCGGCGCACCCCATCATGCCGGGCGTTTTGATCATCGAGGCCATGGCCCAGGCGGCCGGCATTCTCGGTTTCAAGATGCTCGACGCCAAGCCGGCCGATGGCACGCTGTACTATTTCGTCGGTTCCGACAAATTGCGTTTCCGTCAGCCGGTATTGCCGGGTGATCAACTGGTGCTGGAGGCCAAGTTCCTCAGCCGCAAGAGCATGATCTGGAAGTTCGAATGCCGTGCGCTGGTCGACGGCAAGCCGGTCTGCTCGG
The DNA here is from genome assembly GCF_040762985.1 of Pseudomonas sp. Rh2. Taxonomy (NCBI): domain Bacteria; kingdom Pseudomonadati; phylum Pseudomonadota; class Gammaproteobacteria; order Pseudomonadales; family Pseudomonadaceae; genus Pseudomonas; species Pseudomonas sp. Rh2. The sequence continues at coordinate 4,601,107 of NZ_CP142890.1, read as the reverse complement.
CAGAGATCACCTGCGCGGAACGTTCCCTATGAGTTCGATTGATCCTCGGGCGATCATCGACCCGTCGGCCAAGTTGGCCGACGGTGTCGAAGTCGGCCCTTGGTCGATCGTAGGCCCCGATGTCGAAATCGGGGAGGGTACTGTCATTGGTCCGCACGTGGTGGTCAAAGGACCAACCCGTATCGGCAAGCACAACCGTATCTACCAGTTTTCCTCGATCGGCGAAGACACCCCGGACCTCAAGTACAAGGGCGAGCCGACGCGACTGGTGATCGGTGATCACAACGTGATCCGTGAAGGCGTGACCATCCACCGCGGTACCGTGCAGGACCGTTCGGAAACCACGCTCGGCGACCACAACCTGATCATGGCCTATGCCCACATTGGTCACGACAGCGTCATCGGCAACCATTGCATCCTGGTCAACAACACCGCGTTGGCTGGCCATGTGCATGTGGGCGACTGGGCGATCCTGTCGGGCTACACCTTGGTGCATCAGTACTGCCACATCGGGGCGCACGCGTTTTCCGGCATGGGTACGGCGATTGGCAAGGACGTCCCTGCCTTCGTCACGGTGTTCGGCAGCCCCGCCGAAGCCCGCAGCATGAACTTCGAGGGCATGCGTCGGCGCGGCTTCAGTGACGAGGTCATCCACGCCCTGCGCCGTGCCTACAAGGTCGTTTACCGCCAGGGCCTTACCGTTGAAGAAGCGGTCAAGGAACTGGAAGAACTGGCGGGGCAACACCCTGAGGTCGAGCTGTTCCGCCAGTCGATCCTGAACTCCGCTCGCGGCATCACTCGCTGACATGGCGCAGCTCTGTGTAGCGTTGGTCGCGGGTGAGGCCAGCGGCGACATTCTCGGTTCTGGCCTGATGCGCGCGCTCAAGGCGCGCCATCCTGACGTCCGCTTCATCGGTGTCGGCGGTCCGCTGATGGAGGCCGAAGGCCTGCAGTCTTACTTCCCCATGGAACGCCTGGCGGTCATGGGGTTGGTCGAGGTGCTTGGCCGCCTGCGCGAGCTGCTCAAGCGGCGCAAGGAACTGATCCAGACCCTGATTGCGCAGAAGCCCGACGTATTCATCGGTATCGACGCGCCTGACTTCACGCTCAACATCGAGTTGAAGCTGCGTCAGGCGGGTATCAAGACCGTGCACTACGTCAGCCCTTCGGTCTGGGCCTGGCGGCAGAAGCGTGTGCTGAAGATCCGCGAAGGCTGCGACCTGATGCTGACCCTGCTGCCCTTTGAGGCGCGGTTCTACGAAGAGCAGGGCGTGCCGGTGCGTTTCGTCGGTCATCCGTTGGCAGATACCATCCCGCTCGAGGCCGATCGACAGGCCGCGCGCGCTTCCCTCGGCCTGGCCGATGGTCCGCTGGTCGCCTTGATGCCGGGGAGCCGTGGAGGCGAAGTGGGGCGCTTGGGGGCATTGTTCCTCGATACTGCCCAGCTTCTACGCGACCGCATCCCGGGGGTGCGTTTCGTCCTGCCGTGCGCCAATCCCGCGCGCCGTGCCCAGATCGAACAGATGCTGGAGGGCCGTGACCTGCCGCTGATGCTGCTGGACGGCCAGTCGCATGTGGCGCTGGCGGCCTGCGATGCGGTGCTGATCGCGTCGGGCACAGCCACCCTTGAAGCACTTCTGTACAAGCGGCCCATGGTTGTGGCCTACCGCCTGGCGCCTTTGACCTTCTGGATCCTCAAGCGCCTGGTGAAGAGCCCCTACGTATCGTTGCCCAACCTGCTGGCCCAGCGCGAGCTGGTGCCGGAACTCCTGCAGGATGCCGCGACGTGTGAAGCCCTGGCCCAGGCCTTGGTGCCGTTGGTCGCCGATGGCAGCCGACAGACCGAAGGTTTCGACGAGATTCACCGCACCCTGCGCCGCGACGCTTCCAACCAGGCCGCCGACGCGGTGCTGGCTTTGCTCAAGGACCGCTGACATGCAGATTGGATTGGATTTCAACCTGGTCGAAGACTTGGTGGCGGGTGTCGACGAAGTGGGACGTGGGCCGCTGTGTGGCGCGGTCGTCACCGCTGCGGTGATTCTCGACCCGCAACGCCCGATTCTGGGTCTGAACGATTCCAAGAAGCTTACCGAGGCCAAGCGCGAAGCGCTGTTCGATGAGATCTGCGAAAAAGCCCTGAGTTTCTGTATTGCCCGTGCCGAAGTCGAAGAAATCGACCGGTTGAACATTCTTCAGGCCACCATGCTCGCCATGCAGCGTGCGGTCGAAGGCTTGAGCGTCACGCCCAAGCTCGCGCTGATCGATGGCAACCGTTGCCCCAGGCTGGCCGTGCCCGCCGCGCCGGTAGTGAAGGGCGATAGCCAGGTGCCGGCCATCGCCGCGGCGTCGATCCTGGCCAAGGTCACGCGCGATCGCGAGATGAGCGCTTTCGAGCTGATCTATCCCGGTTACGGAATTGGCGGGCACAAGGGCTATCCGACGCCGGTGCACCTGGAGGCACTTGCGCGCCTTGGGCCTACGCCCATCCACCGGCGTTCCTTCGCGCCGGTTCGCGCGGCCTGGGAAGCCCGTGAAGGCCTCACTGACTCACTGATCTAACACATTGGGGCCGCACAGCGGCCCCAATCGTTTCCCTCTCATTTACGTTACAATCCCGCCCTTGTCGTCAAGCTCTGCTACAGGATCATCCATGTCGGTTCCCTTCGTTCACCTGCGCGTACACTCCGAATTCTCGCTGGTCGACGGCCTGGTGCGGATCAAGCCGCTGGCCAAGGCGCTGGCCGGGATGAACATGCCCGCGGTGGCGATCACTGACCAGAGCAACATGTGCTCGCTGGTCAAGTTCTACAAGACCGCCATGGGCGCCGGGATCAAGCCGATCTGCGGCGCCGACCTGTGGCTGGCCGGAGCCGATCCCGAGGCGCCGCTGTCGCGCATCTGCTTCCTGGCCATGAACCCCAAGGGTTACCGCAACCTGACGGAGTTGATCTCGCGGGGTTGGACCGAAGGCCAACGTAACGGCCTGGTGATTCTCCAGCGCGACTGGATCGCCCCGGCCAGTGAGGGCGTGATCGCCCTGTCCGCTGGCAAGGAGGGCGACATCGGTATGGCCCTGATGGCTGGTCGGAATGAAGAAGCCGAGGCCCTGCTGCGCGACTGGATGGGCATGTTCCCCGAGCGTTTCTACGTCGAAGTGCAGCGCACCAACCGCGCAGGTGACGAGGAGTACGTGCATGCCGCCGTGGCCCTGGCCGACAAGCTCGGGGCGCCGCTGGTGGCGACCAACGACGTGCGTTTCATCAAGCAGTCCGACTTCGACGCCCACGAGACCCGCGTCTGCATCGGCGAGGGCTGGACCCTGGATGACCCACGTCGTCCCCGCAATTACAGCGACCAGCAGTACCTCAAGAGCGCAGAGGAAATGGTCGAGCTGTTCAGCGACCTGCCGGATGCCGTCGCCAACACCGTCGAGATCGCCAAGCGTTGCAATATCCAGGTACAGCTGGGCAAGTACTTCTTGCCGGACTTCCCGACCCCCAACGGCATGGGCATCGACGACTACCTGCGCCACGTCTCCCATGAAGGCCTGGAAGAGCGCCTGGCGGTGCTCTGGCCGAAAGAGACCACGCCCAACTATGAAGAGAAGCGTCAGGTTTACCTGGACCGCCTGAAATTCGAGCTGGATATCATCATCCAGATGGGCTTCCCCGGTTACTTCCTGATCGTTATGGACTTCATCAAGTGGGCCAAGAACAATGGCGTGCCGGTCGGCCCGGGCCGGGGTTCGGGTGCTGGCTCGCTGGTGGCCTATGTACTGAAGATTACCGACCTCGACCCGCTGGCCTACGACCTGCTGTTCGAGCGTTTCCTCAACCCTGAACGTATTTCCATGCCCGACTTCGACGTCGACTTCTGCATGGATGGCCGTGACCGGGTGATCGACTATGTGGCCGAAGCCTATGGGCGCAACGCGGTGAGCCAGATCATCACCTTCGGTACCATGGCGGCCAAGGCGGTGGTGCGCGACGTGGCGCGGGTCCAGGGCAAGTCCTACGGTCTGGCGGATCGCTTGTCGAAGATGATCCCGTTCGAAGTGGGCATGACGCTGGAGAAGGCCTACGAGCAGGAAGAAATCCTGCGTGACTTCCTCAAGGGCGACGAGGATGCCCGTGAGATCTGGGACATGGCCCTGAAGCTGGAGGGGGTCACCCGCGGCACTGGTAAGCACGCCGGTGGTGTGGTTATCGCGCCCACCAAACTCACTGATTTTTCGCCGATCGCCTGTGATGAAGAAGGCGGCGGCCTGGTTACCCAGTTCGACAAGGACGACGTCGAAGCTGCCGGCCTGGTGAAGTTCGACTTCCTCGGCCTGCGTACCCTGACCATCATCAAATGGGCAATGGAGACCATCAACCGCGAGCAGGCCAAGAAGAACCTGCCGGACGTCAACATCGACTTCATCCCTCTGGATGACCGCAAGACCTACGAGCTGTTGCAGAAGGCCGAAACCACGGCGGTTTTCCAGCTCGAATCCCGTGGCATGAAGGAGCTGATCAAGAAGCTCAAGCCCGACTGCCTGGAAGATTTGATCGCACTGGTGGCCCTGTTCCGACCGGGCCCGCTGCAATCGGGCATGGTGGATGACTTCATCAACCGCAAGCACGGTCGCGCCGAGCTGGCCTACCCGCACCCGGACTACCAGTACGAGGGCCTGCAGCCGGTACTGGCGCCGACATACGGCATCATCCTGTACCAGGAACAGGTGATGCAGATCGCTCAGGTCATGGCGGGCTACACCCTCGGTGGTGCGGACATGCTGCGTCGAGCCATGGGTAAGAAAAAGCCCGAAGAAATGGCCAAGCAGCGCGGCGGCTTCATCGAAGGTTGTGTCAATAACGGTATCGATGCTGATCTTGCGGGTAACATCTTTGACCTTGTAGAGAAGTTCGCAGGTTACGGCTTCAACAAATCCCACTCCGCCGCCTACGGCCTGGTGTCCTACCAGACCGCTTGGCTCAAGACGCATTATCCTGCGCCGTTCATGGCTGCGGTCCTGTCGGCGGATATGCACAACACCGACAAGGTGGTGGTGCTGATCGAGGAAGTGCGCAGCATGAAGCTGCGCCTCGATGCGCCGGACGTGAACAACTCCGACTTCAAGTTCACCGTGAACGATGACGGTCGCATCGTCTACGGCCTGGGGGCGATCAAAGGCGTGGGCGAGGGGCCGGTGGAGGCCATCGTCGAGGCGCGCGCCCAGGGCGGTCCCTTCAGGGATTTGTTCGATTTCTGTGAACGCGTCGACCTCAAGCGTGTCAACAAGCGTACCCTGGATGCGCTGATCCGCAGTGGTGCGCTCGATCGCCTCGGTCCGTACTTCCACGACGAGATCAAGGCCTACCAGGCCAACATCGATCGCAACCGCGCGACCTTGCTGGCCGCGCTGGAGGAAGCCATCAAGTCTGCCGAGCAAACGGCCCGTACCGCCGACAGCGGTCACGTCGACCTGTTCGGCGGGTTGTTCGTCGAGGAAGACTCCGACGTCTACGCCAATCACCGCAAGGTGCGTGAGCTGACGCTCAAGGAACGCCTAAAGGGCGAGAAGGACACCCTCGGCCTGTACCTGACAGGCCATCCGATCGATGAGTACGAAAGCGAAATTCGTCGCTTTGCCCGTCAACGCATCATCGACCTCAAGCCGTCGCGCGAGCCCCAGACCATCGCCGGCATGATCGTTGCTTTGCGGGTGATGAAGAACAAGAAGGGCGACAAGATGGGCTTCGTGACCCTGGATGACCGTTCAGGGCGTATCGAGGCCTCGTTGTTCGCCGACGCCTTCATGGCGGCCCAGTCGTTGCTGCAGGCCGATGCCATGGTGGTGGTGGAAGGAGAAGTCAGCAACGACGACTTCTCCGGTGGCCTGCGTTTGCGGGTCAAGCAAGTGATGACCATGGAGGACGCACGCACCAAACTGGCCGAAAGCCTGCGCCTGAAGGTGGCCCATGACGCGCTCAAGGGCGACCGGCTGAAGTGGCTGGGTGAACTGATCACCCGCCATCGCGGTGGTTGCCCCATTACCCTCGAGTACACCGGCAGCGATGCCAAGGCTATGCTGCAGTTCGCCGACGAGTGGGCGATCGACCCGGCCGATGGCTTGATTCAAGCGCTGCGTGACCAGTTCGGGCGTGAGAACGTCTTCCTGCAATATCGTTGAACCGACCTAATTTAATCTCGACCTGAATGCGCCTGATCCCTTAAGGTAGGGCGCCAAACGGATCAACCGGCCGGCCGCCTGGCCGTAGACCCAAGACGGATGACTATGAACCCGAACTTCCTCGATTTCGAACAGCCGATTGCCGACCTGCAAGCCAAGATCGAAGGGTTGCGCCTGGTGGGTAACGACAATTCGCTGAACATCAGCGATGAAATTGCCCGTCTGCAAGACAAGAGCAACACCCTGACCGAAAGCATTTTCGGCAACCTGACCAGCTGGCAGATCGCCCGTCTGGCCCGTCACCCGCGTCGTCCTTATACCCTGGACTACCTCGAGCACATCTTCACCGAGTTCGAAGAGCTGCACGGTGACCGCCACTTCGCCGATGACGCTGCCATCGTCGGTGGTACCGCACGTCTGGATGGCAAGCCGGTGATGGTCATCGGTCACCAGAAAGGCCGCGAAGTGCGCGAGAAGGTGCGCCGCAATTTCGGTATGCCGCGTCCGGAAGGCTACCGCAAGGCCTGCCGCCTGATGGAGATGGCCGAACGCTTCAAGATGCCGATTCTCACCTTCATCGACACCCCGGGTGCCTACCCAGGTATCGACGCCGAAGAGCGCAACCAGAGCGAAGCCATCGCCTGGAACCTGCGTGTCATGGCGCGCCTGAAAACCCCGATCATCGCCACCGTGATTGGTGAGGGCGGTTCCGGTGGCGCATTGGCCATCGGTGTGTGCGACCAGCTGAACATGCTGCAGTACTCCACCTACTCGGTCATCTCGCCGGAAGGTTGCGCCTCGATTCTGTGGAAGACCGCCGACCGCGCAGCCGACGCGGCCGAGGCCATGGGTGTCACCGCAGAACGCCTGAAGAGCCTGAACATCGTCGACAAGGTCATCGAGGAACCGCTGGGCGGCGCCCACCGTGACCCGGTGAAGATGTCCGAAAGCATCCGTGCCGACCTGATCCAGCAGCTGGACATGCTCGGCAAGCTCGACAACGACGCGCTGCTGGCGCGCCGTTATGAGCGTCTGATGAGCTACGGTCTCTGATAGACCCGGGGCTCTGGAAGCCTTGATCGTCGGTTTGCCGGCGATCAAGGCCTGTAGTGGCCCCGGCGATTTCAAACCGTGTGAGGCCTACATGATCAACCTCACCCCCTGGCTGAACGCCCCCGCCTGGCACGTCGCCTTCTCTGGCGGCCTCGACTCCACAGTCCTTCTGCACCTGTTGGCCGATTACGCCCGCAGTCACTGCGCTCCACCACTGCGCGCCATCCATGTCCACCACGGTTTGCAACCTGTCGCCAATGACTGGCCGGAGCACTGCCAGCGTGTCTGCAACGACTTGGGTGTCGAGCTTACCGTGATCCGCGTTCAGGTCGAGCCGGGTGCCAGCCTTGAGCAGGCTGCACGTAACGCCCGCTACTCGGCATTGGCTCAGGTGCTGGGCCCGGGAGAGCTGCTGTTCACCGGCCAGCACCGCGAGGATCAGGCTGAAACCCTGCTGTTTCGCCTGTTGCGTGGCGCCGGTTTGCGCGGGTTGGCCGCCATGCCCGACAAGCGGCGGTTGGGGCAGGGCGCCTTGGTCCGCCCGTTGCTGGCGATCTCGCGAGCACAGTTGGCCGCGTACGCCCAAGCCTGGCGGCTGAAGTGGGTCGAAGACCCTTCCAACCGTGACACCGACTTCGCCCGCAACTACTTGCGTGGCGAGGTGTTGCCGTTGCTGCGCCAGCGTTGGCCGCAAGCGAGCCAAAACATCGCGCGCTGCGCCGATCATCTTGGCGAAGCGCTGGGGCTGCTCGATGAAGTGGCGCTTGACGATCTGGCCCTAGCCGAGCAAGGCGCTCCGGCTCAGTGGTCTGCCCTGAGTTCGCTCGATCTGACCTGCCTCCGTTCGCTGTCACCTGCTCGCCAGCGCAACGCCTTGCAATACTGGCTCAGCCAGCGCACTCGATTGCCTGACAGCCGTCACTGGGCCGGGTGGGTGGATTTGTGCACTGCCGCGCTCGATGCCCAGCCGATCTGGCGCCTTGCCGACGGCCAGTTGGTGCGCAGCAATGGGCGTATCTGGTGGCTTGGCGATGACTGGTTGCAGTCCGAGCCTGTCGGGCAGCCCTGGCTGGCGCCGGCCGAGGCACTGGCATTGCCGGGCAATGGCGATGTGCGTATCGAGGGCAAGCGGCCCGAGGGGCCGCTACGCATCGCATATCGCCAGGGGGGCGAAGTGCTGGACGTCCCCGGTCGTGGTCGGCGTGATCTCAAGCGCCTGCTGAACGAGGCGCAGGTTCCGCACTTCCTGCGTTCGCGCCTGCCGTTGCTGTTCCGTGGCGAGGACTTGCTGGCGGTGGCCAATCTTCCCGAACGGGGGCAGGCCGATTGCCAGCTTCGCTGGCATTTGCCGACAAGCGCGCAAGGTTTGAGATGAAGGGTACATTCCGGTAGACTACCCTCCCTTCTTGATACAGCTTCTGTGGGTTCCGCGAAAACACAGGAGTTGCCGATTACCAAGCAGTTTTTTGCTGGGCTGATTCTGGAAATGACGAGCGAGCTCCATGCCGGGGATACCCCTGGTCTGTACAGACGCGGCAGTTTTTCGAGATGCACTGTGATTGACGCAGGTGATCGGGGGCTTCGGCCTTCCTTCGCTTTCTCCGGCGGCGCTGGCCGCCTTAACGCAGACTTCTAGGGTTTTTCATGACGCGCTACATATTCGTCACGGGCGGTGTTGTTTCTTCATTGGGGAAAGGCATTGCCTCGGCTTCCCTGGCGGCCATCCTGGAAGCGCGGGGGCTCAAGGTCACCATGCTCAAGCTGGATCCGTACATCAACGTCGATCCTGGCACCATGAGCCCGTTCCAGCACGGTGAAGTATTCGTCACCCACGACGGCGCCGAGACTGACCTCGACCTGGGCCACTACGAGCGGTTCATCCGCACCACCATGACCCAGAACAACAACTTCACCACCGGCCGTATCTACGAGCACGTGCTGCGCAAGGAGCGCCGTGGTGATTATCTGGGCGCGACCATCCAGGTCATCCCGCACATCACCGACGAAATCAAGCGTCGCATCATCAAGGGTGCCGGCGATGCCGACGTGGCCCTGGTGGAAATCGGCGGTACCGTGGGTGACATCGAGTCGCAGCCGTTCCTCGAGGCGATTCGCCAGTTGCGCGTCGAAGTGGGCTCCAAGCGCGCCATGCTGATGCACCTGACCCTGGTGCCGTACATCGCCACCGCCGGCGAGACCAAGACCAAGCCGACCCAGCACTCGGTCAAGGAGCTGCGCTCCATTGGCCTGCAGCCGGACGTGCTGATCTGCCGTTCCGACCATCCGGTCGATGCCTCCTCGCGTCGCAAGATCGCGCTGTTCACCAACGTTGAAGAGCGTGCGGTCATCTCCCTGGAAGACGTCGACACCATCTACAAGATCCCGGGCGTGCTGCACGCACAGGGTCTGGACGACTTCGTCGTCGAGCGCTTCGGCCTGCAGTGCAACAGCGCCGACCTGTCCGAGTGGGACAAGGTGGTCGATGCCAAGCTCAACCCAGAGCAAGAAGTCACCATCGCCATGGTCGGCAAGTACATGGAACTGCTGGACGCGTACAAGTCGCTGATCGAAGCGATGAGCCACGCCGGCATCCAGAACCGTACCAAGGTCAACCTGCGCTACATCGATTCCGAAGATATCGAGAACCAGGGCACCAGCCTGCTGGAGGGCGCAGACGCCATCCTGGTTCCTGGCGGTTTCGGCCTGCGTGGCGTGGAAGGCAAGATCACCGCAGTGCAATATGCCCGCGAGAACAAGGTGCCGTACCTGGGTATCTGCCTGGGCATGCAGGTTGCCGTGATCGAGTTCGCCCGTAACGTGATGGGTTGGAAAGACGCCAACTCCACCGAGTTCGACCGTAACAGCGGTCACCCGGTAGTCGGCCTGATCACCGAGTGGGCCGATGCCACCGGCGCGGTCGAAACCCGTACCGAAGCCTCCGATCTCGGCGGCACCATGCGCCTTGGCGCTCAGGATTGCCAGATCGTTGCCGGCTCCAAGGTTCATGACTGCTACGGCACTGACATCATCACCGAGCGTCACCGCCACCGCTACGAAGTGAACAACAACCTGCTGCCGCAGCTGATCGACGCCGGCCTGGTGGTTTCCGGCCGTTCCGAAGACGGCGCGCTGGTGGAAGTGGTCGAGTCCAAGGATCACCCATGGTTCGTGGCCTGCCAGTTCCACCCGGAGTTCACTTCCACCCCGCGTGACGGTCATCCGCTGTTCAGCGGTTTCGTCAAGGCAGCCCTGGCACAGAAGAACAAGGCCTGATCAATGACCCAGAAGATCATTCGCGTCGGTAACATCGAGATCGCCAACGACAAGCCGTTCGTCCTGTTCGGCGGCATGAACGTGCTGGAGTCTCGTGATCTGGCCCTGAAGGTCTGCGAAGAGTACGTACGGGTGACCGAGAAGCTCGGTATTCCGTACGTGTTCAAGGCCAGCTTCGACAAGGCTAACCGTTCGTCGGTGACATCGTTCCGCGGCCCAGGCATGGAAGAAGGCCTGAAGATCTTCGAAGAGATCAAGAAGACCTTCAACGTGCCGGTGATCACCGACGTGCACGAACCCTACCAGTGCGAGCCGGTCGCCAAGGTGTGCGACATCATCCAGCTGCCGGCTTTCCTGTCGCGCCAGACCGACCTGGTCGTGGCGATGGCCAAGACCGGCGCGGTGATCAACATCAAGAAGGCCCAATTCCTCGCGCCGCAGGAAATGAAGCACATCCTCAACAAGTGCGTTGAGGCCGGCAACGACCAGCTCATTCTGTGCGAGCGTGGTTCGAGCTTTGGCTACAACAACCTGGTCGTGGACATGCTCGGCTTCGGCATCATGAAGCAGTTCGAGTACCCGGTGTTCTTCGACGTGACACACGCCCTGCAGATGCCGGGTGGCCGCGCCGATTCCGCCGGCGGCCGTCGCGCCCAGGTCACCGACCTGGCCAAGGCCGGCATGAGCCAGAGTCTGGCAGGCCTGTTCCTCGAAGCTCACCCTGACCCGGACAACGCCAAGTGCGATGGTCCTTGCGCCCTGCGCCTGGACAAGCTGGAGCCGTTCCTGGCCCAGCTCAAGCAACTGGACGACCTGGTGAAAAGTTTTCCGACGGTAGAAACCGCGTAAAGCTCATTTCTCGGGTAAAGTACCGCCCGTTCTCCCCTTGACCGTTTGGTCAGGGGGCGCTTTCACCCGGCCTGCCCGCTGTGCCCCGCCTGGTGGAGTGCAAGGATTTCCTTAAGCTGCGTTGTTTTCGTCAATTCTGGAGTGCTTACAACAATGGCAAAGATCGTCGACATCAAAGGTCGTGAAGTTCTCGACTCGCGTGGCAACCCCACCGTGGAAGCCGATGTACTGCTCGACAACGGCATCATCGGCAGCGCCTGCGCGCCGTCCGGTGCTTCCACCGGCTCGCGCGAAGCGCTGGAGCTGCGCGATGGCGACAAGAGCCGTTACCTGGGCAAGGGCGTGCTGAAGGCCGTCGCCAACATCAACGGCCCGATCCGTGACCTGCTGCTGGGCAAGGACCCGGCTGACCAGAAGGCCCTGGACCGTGCCATGATCGAACTGGACGGAACCGAGAACAAGGCCAAGCTGGGCGCCAACGCCATTCTGGCCGTGTCCCTGGCTGCCGCCAAGGCCGCCGCACAGGATCTGGACCTGCCGCTGTACGCGCACATCGCCAACCTGAACGGTACCCCAGGCCAGTACTCGATGCCGGTTCCGATGATGAACATCATCAACGGTGGCGAGCACGCCGACAACAACGTCGACATCCAGGAGTTCATGGTTCAGCCGGTTGGCGCCAAGACCTTCTCCGACGGCCTGCGCATGGGTACCGAGATCTTCCACCACCTCAAAGCCGTGCTCAAGGCCCGTGGCCTGAACACTGCGGTGGGTGACGAAGGTGGCTTCGCGCCGAACCTGGCTTCCAACGAAGACGCGCTGGGCGCCATCGCCGAAGCGGTCGAGAAGGCGGGCTACAAGCTGGGTACCGACGTGACCCTGGCTCTGGACTGCGCGGCTTCCGAGTTCTACGAAGACGGCAAGTACAACCTGTCCGGCGAAGGCAAGTCGTTCGACGCCGAAGGTTTTGCCGACTACCTGAAGGGCTTGACCGAACGTTTCCCGATCATCTCGATCGAAGACGGTCTGGACGAGTCCGACTGGGCTGGCTGGAAAATCCTGACCGACAAGATCGGTGCCAAGGTTCAGCTGGTGGGTGACGACCTGTTCGTGACCAACACCAAGATCCTGAAAGAAGGCATCGAGAAGGGTATCGGTAACTCGATCCTGATCAAGTTCAACCAGATCGGCTCGCTGACCGAAACCCTGGAGGCCATCCAGATGGCCAAGGCCGCCGGTTACACCGCAGTCATTTCGCACCGTTCCGGTGAAACCGAAGACTCGACCATCGCCGACCTGGCAGTCGGTACTGCTGCCGGCCAGATCAAGACCGGTTCGCTGTGCCGTTCCGACCGCGTTTCGAAGTACAACCAGCTGCTGCGTATCGAAGAGCAACTGGGCGCCAAAGCGGTTTACCGTGGCCGTGCCGAGTTTCGCGGTTAAGCAAGAGATGGTAAAAAGACAGCAGCCGAGGCTGTCGGACCTTTCCTACTGAAAGATCTGGCGCTTCCAGCGGGTTTCTGTCGACGAAGCCTGGCCTCGGCCAGGCTTCGTGCTATTCGAAGCCCGTGAGCGGCGTCTTTTTAACCCTGGATACCTTGATGCGCAGTCCCTATTGGTTGTTCCTTGTCCTGCTCCTGCTGCTCGGTGGCCTGCAGTACCGCCTCTGGGTGGGTAATGGCAGCCTGGCGCAAGTGGCCGAGCTCAAGCAGCAGATTGCCGAGCAGCATGCGGAGAACGAGCGTTTGCTCGAGCGTAACCGTGTGCTTGACGCGGAGGTCCTGGAGTTGAAGAAAGGTATGGAGACCGTCGAAGAACGGGCTCGTCATGAATTGGGAATGGTCAAAGAGGGCGAAACTCTCTTCCAGTTGCCGCAAAAATGACTGATACGTTGCCGGCCTTCTGGGCTGTGATTCCTGCCGCGGGCGTGGGTACCCGCATGGCTGCCGACCGTCCCAAGCAATACTTGCAATTGGGCGGGCAGACGCTTCTCGAACATAGTCTCGACTGTTTTCTCGATCACCCGGCGCTCAAGGGCGTGGTGGTCAGCATTGCTGAAGACGACCCTTACTGGCCGACCTTGCGTTGTGCCAGTGATTCACGCATTCGGCGTGCGCCTGGCGGGCGTGAGCGTGCTGACTCGGTGCTCAATGCCTTGTTGTTGTTGCATGCCCAAGGGGCGACTGATAACGACTGGGTGTTGGTGCATGATGCTGCGCGTCCGAACCTTGCACGTTCCGATCTGGATCGGTTGCTGACTGACTTGGCTGACGACCCTGTAGGTGGGTTATTGGCGGTGCCGGCACGTGACACGCTCAAGCGGGCGGATGCCCATGGGCGGGTCAGTGCGACGGTGGATCGCAGTACCATTTGGCAGGCTTATACGCCACAGATGTTTCGTCTTGGGGCTTTGCATCGGGCATTGGCTGAATGTCTGGTGTCGGATGTCGTGGTGACTGATGAGGCGTCCGCGATTGAATGGTCTGGTCAGGCGCCGCGGTTGATCGAGGGTCGCAGTGACAACATCAAGGTGACCCGACCGGAAGATCTGGAGTGGTTGCGTCAACGCTGGTCAACCCGAAGCTAAAGGCTGTCGCTGTCGCTGTCGCTGTCGCTGTCGCTGTCGCTGTCGCTCGTTTTTTGCTTTTGCTTCTAGTGCGCAATAGACCAAGCGCCGCGAATTGCGACGTCAGGAGGCCGAACGCAGGTCTTGCGGAGGGAGGTGACGGGCATGGATGCCCGTCAAGCGCTGCGGCCCAGGATGGGCCGTTCAGCGCGGTCCTCCCGGGAGCAAGGCCGGAGTGAGGGGACCCCGAAGCGAAGCGTAGGGGCCGGATGATAGGAGCCGACGGTTTTGGTTACTTTGGCCACGACCAAAGTAACCCGCCGGAAGGGCGGAAAGGTGAATAGGTGCCGCCATGGAAAATGGATATTCACGCTATTTGAGTGCCAGCACCAAGCATTCGCTTTGAAATTTGAAGTTTGAGGTTCGAGGTTTTGGTATTTGGATTTGTGAACATATCCATTTGCCAAGGTGACGCCTAATCACCTTTCCGCTCTTACAGCGGGTCCCTTTTTGTCGTGGCAAAAAGGAACCAAAAACCGTCAGCTCCTATCATCCGGCCCCTACGCTTCGCTCCGGGGTTCCCTCACTCCGGCCTTGCTCCCGGGAGGACCGCGCTGAACGGCCCATCCTGGGCCGCAGCGCTTGACGGGCATCCATGCCCGTCACCTCCCTCCGCAAGACCTGCGTTCGGCCTCCTGACGTCGCAATTGGCGGCGCTTGGTCTATCGCGTAAAAAAAAGCAAAAGCAAAAGCAAAAGCAAAAGCAAAAACAAACACAAACGCAGCGAGTGGGATGGCATAATCGAATAATCGTGTTCAGCGATATTCCGGTAATTGCGAAAGACCGGCTTTCAAGAAGTCCACAAGCCGCCTGACTTTAGGCGAAAGATGCCGCTGCTGAGGATACAGCGCCCAAACCGCAGTATTAGGCGGCTGATGCGACTCCAACAGCGAAACCAACGCCCCGCTTTTAAGATGCTCCAGCACGTAATAATCCGGTAGCTGACACAATCCCATCCCCAGCAACGCAGCATCCAACACAGCTTGCCCACTGTTGCACCGCCAATTCCCCTGCACACGCTGACTGATCTCCCGACCATCCTGCTGCAGCGCCCAGATATCAGAGCTACCCACCAGGCAATTATGTCGCGCCAGCTCCGACAAACTATGCGGCCGGCCATAACGCTCAAGGTAAGCCGGCGAAGCACACAGGTACATGCGCCGTGGCGCCAGACGAGCCGCGACCAACCGCGAGTCCTGCAGACGCCCCAGGCGAATCGCCAGGTCCATCCCCTCGTGCACCAGGTCCAGCGTCCGGTTGGTCAGTTCCACCTCGACCCGCAACTGCGGATACAACGCCATGAAGCGCGTGACCAGAGGCACGATGAAACGCTCGCCGTAAGCCACCGCGCAGGTCATGCGCAACAATCCCTTCGGTTCACTGGCCAAGTCGCCCATCGCGCGTAACGCCTCTTCGCGACCATCTTGCAGACGCTGGCAGTGTTGAAGGAACGTCTGGCCTGCCTCGCTCAACGTCACGCGGCGGGTACTGCGGTACAACAGGCGTGTCTGCAGGCGCTCCTCCAGGCGAGCGATCTGCCGGCTGATGTGCGACGACGATACCCCTAACCGCTCCGCCGCAGCAGTGAACTGTCCCGACTCGGCCACGGCAACGAACTCGTCGATGCCTTCCCAGCGACTGCTCATCGATTATCCCTGTATGGCAATAATGTTTTGTCTTCGCTCGGATTATTCATCAAAAGTGCCTGAATTACACTGAGTACTGGAATCGACACTCTGTCTGGAGAACCTTGATGATCAAGTCCCGTGCCGCCGTCGCCTTCGAGGCCAAGAAACCCCTGGAAATCGTCGAAGTCGACGTGGCCATGCCCAAGGCGGGCGAAGTGCTGCTGCGCGTGGTCGCCAGCGGCGTCTGCCATACCGATGCCTATACCCTGTCTGGCGCCGACCCGGAAGGTATCTTCCCGTCGATTCTCGGTCATGAAGGCGGTGCAATCGTCGAAGCAATTGGTGAAGGCGTGACTTCCGTAGCTGTCGGCGACCACGTCATTCCGCTGTACACTCCAGAGTGCGGCCAGTGCAAATTCTGCCGTTCGGGCAAGACCAACCTGTGCCAGGCCATCCGCGCCACTCAAGGCAAGGGCTTGATGCCTGATGGCACCACTCGCTTCTCCTACAAAGGCCAGCAACTGTTCCACTACATGGGGACCTCGACGTTCTCCGAGTACACCGTGCTGCCGGAAATTTCCGTGGCCAAGATCCAGAAAGAAGCGCCGCTGGAGAAAGTCTGCCTGCTGGGCTGCGGTGTCACCACCGGTATCGGTGCCGTGCTCAACACCGCCAAGGTCAAGCCAGGTGACACCGTGGCCATCTTCGGCCTGGGTGGCATCGGCCTGTCGGCGATCATTGGCGCGGTCAAGGCCAAGGCCTCGCGCATCATCGCCGTCGACATCAACCCCGCCAAGTTCGAGATCGCTCGCCAGCTGGGTGCTACCGACTGTGTCAACCCCAAAGACTACGACCGCCCAATCCAGGAGGTGATCGTCGATCTCACTGATGGCGGCGTGGACTTCTCGTTCGAGTGCGTAGGTAACGTCCAACTGATGCGTGCGGCCCTGGAGTGCTGCCACAAAGGCTGGGGCGAGTCCGTCATCATTGGCGTGGCCGGCGCTGGCCAGGAAATCTCCACCCGTCCATTCCAGCTGGTGACCGGTCGCGTCTGGCGCGGTTCGGCCTTCGGCGGCGTACGAGGTCGCAGCGAGCTGCCAAGTTACGTTGAAATGTCCGAGAAGGGCGAAATTCCGCTGGATACCTTCATCACCCATACCATGGGCCTGGAAGACATCAACAAAGCCTTCGACCTGATGCATGAAGGCAAGAGCATCCGTAGCGTGATCCACTTCTGAGGTCAGCCATGAGCCTGGATAACATCTCCTGCCAGAAGAGCTTCGGCGGCTGGCACAAGCGTTACCGGCATCACTCCAAGGTGCTGGGCTGTGACATGGTATTCGCCGTGTACCTGCCGCCGCAGGCCGAACAGGGCGAGAAGCTACCGGTGCTCTATTGGCTGAGCGGCCTGACGTGCACCGATGAAAACTTCATGCAAAAGGCCGGCGCCCAGCGCCTGGCCGCCGAGCTGGGGCTGATCATCGTCGCGCCAGACACCAGTCCGCGTGGTGAGCAGGTGCCCGGCGATCCGGACGGTGCCTGGGACTTCGGACTCGGTGCTGGCTTCTACCTCAATGCCACCCAGCAACCCTGGTCGAAGCACTACCGTATGCACGATTACGTGGTCGAGGAGCTACCGGCACTGATCGAGGCGCATTTCCCAGCTTCCGACCAGCGCAGCATCAGCGGCCATTCCATGGGCGGGCACGGTGCTTTGGTCTGCGCATTGCGCAACCCAGGGCGCTACCGTTCGGTGTCGGCGTTTTCGCCAATCAGCAATCCAATGGATTGCCCTTGGGGCGAAAAGGCCTTCAGCCGTTACCTGGGTGAGGACCGGGCGCGCTGGCGCGAGTGGGATGCCAGTGTGCTGCTGGCTGAGACGCCTTCCGGCAAATGCCCGCCGTTGCTGGTCGATCAGGGCGACCGCGATGACTTCCTCGAGAAGCAGCTCAAGCCAGAAGCACTGGAGCAGGCAGCGCGCAAGGGGGGGCATGAGCTGACCCTGCGTCTGCAGCCTGGGTATGACCATAGCTACTACTTCATCGCCAGCTTCATCGATGAGCACCTGCGCCATCACGCGCTAGCGCTGGGGCGGGCGTAGCGGTGGTGCTTGGTGTCGGCAATAGCCAGCCCAAGCGCCCACAAAGCAGGTAGAATCACGCCCTGACTTTATCAGGGCGTTTTTCTATGCGTATTGGCCACGGCTACGATGTGCACCGTTTCTGCGACGGTGATTTCATTACCCTGGGCGGGGTGCGTATCCCCCACAAATACGGCCTGCTGGCCCACTCCGACGGTGACGTGCTGCTGCACGCACTGAGCGATGCTTTGCTCGGCGCCGCCGCGCTGGGAGACATCGGCAAGCATTTCCCCGATACCGACCCGCAGTTCAAGGGCGCGGACAGCCGTGTCCTGCTGCGTCACGTGGTCGGCATCGTTCTGGCCAAGGGCTGGAAAGTCGGCAACGTCGACGCCACCATCGTTGCCCAGGCGCCGAAGATGGCCCCACACATCGAAACCATGCGCCAGCTGATCGCCGAGGACCTGCACGTCGAACTCGACCAGGTCAACGTCAAGGCGACCACCACCGAAAAACTCGGCTTCACCGGCCGCGAGGAGGGTATCGCCGTGCATGCGGTTGCCCTGTTGCTGCCAGCATGACCGAACACGACCTGCTCGGCCCGCGTGCATCGGGCCAATCCTTGGGCACCGCGGTGCTCAAGGCGGTGGCCGACGATTTCCAGGTGGACGAAGTGCTGGACATTCCGCTGTCCGGCCAGGGCGAGCACCTGTGGCTGTGGGTTGAAAAGCGTGACCTCAATACCGAGGAGGCTGCTCGTCGCCTGGCACGTGCAGCTGGTGTGCCGGTCCGCGCCATCAGCTACGCCGGTCTGAAGGACCGCCAGGCCCTGACCCGCCAGTGGTTCAGCCTGCACCTGCCGGGCAAGGCCGACCCGGACCTGTCCCGCGCCGAAGACGAAACCCTGCGTGTACTCAAGCAGGTGCGCCACCAGCGCAAACTGCAACGAGGCGCTCATTCCGCCAACGGCTTTACCCTGCGTCTGACTGCGCTGGCGGCAGACCACCAGGCGCTGGATGCTCGGCTGGAACTGCTCAAGCAGCAGGGGGTGCCCAACTACTTCGGCACGCAGCGTTTCGGCCATGGTGGCGGCAACGTGCATGACGCCCGGGACTGGGCACAGCGCAAGGCGCTACCGGAACAACGCAATGTACGTTCGCGGCTGCTGTCAGCGGCGCGCAGCTATGTGTTCAACCAGGTGTTGGCGGCTCGGGTTGCCGATGGAAGCTGGCAGCACGCGCAGGTTGGCGATTTGTTGGCGTTCACTGACAGCCGTAGTTTCTTTCCGGCGGGCGAGTCGGAATGTTCCGATCCACGCCTGGCGATTCTGGACTTGCATCCCACCGGCCCGATGTGGGGAGAGGGTCCGTCACCGGCAGCCGGGGCGCCCTTCGAGCTGGAGTCGGCTGTCGGCGAGCAGCACCAGGCGCTTTGCCAATGGCTGGCCCACGCGGGAATGAGTCACGAACGACGCATCCTGCGGCTCCCTATTGGCAGCTTGTCGTGGCATTATCCCGAGCCTGATATCCTGCAACTGGAATTCGTCCTTCCGGCCGGATGCTTCGCCACCGTGGTGGTGCGCGAACTCGTCGATCTGGTGCCGGCAGGGCAGACGGACAGCCCATGCGTATTCTGATTTCGAACGATGACGGTGTTACCGCCCCCGGGATTGCCGCGCTGCATGCTGCGCTGGCGGACTACGCCGAGTGTGTGGTGATCGCCCCGGAACAAGACAAGAGCGGCGCCAGCAGTTCGCTGACGCTCGACCGGCCTTTGCACCCGCATACCCTGGCCAACGGCTTCATCAGCCTCAATGGCACGCCGACCGACTGCGTGCACCTGGGGTTGAATGGGTTGCTGCCGGAAATGCCCGACATGGTCGTTTCCGGCATCAACCTGGGCGCTAACCTGGGTGACGATGTGCTCTACTCCGGCACCGTTGCCGCCGCCCTCGAGGGCCGCTTCCTCGGCGGAACGTCGCTGGCGTTCTCGCTATTGTCGCGCCAGACCGACAACCTGCCGGCGGCGGCCTACATCGCACGCCGCCTGGTGGAGGCACAATCGCGACTCGACCTGCCGCCTCGGACCGTGCTCAACATCAATATCCCCAACCTGCCACTGGAGCATATCCGGGGTATCCAGCTCACCCGGCTCGGGCATCGGGCGCGTGCGGCGGCGCCCACCAAAGTGGTCAACCCACGTGGCAAGGAGGGCTACTGGATTGCCGTGGCCGGCGATGCCGAGGATGGCGGGCCGGGTACCGACTTCCATGCGGTGATGCAAGGCTACGTGTCGATTACACCGCTGCAGTTGGACCGGACCTTCAACGACGCGTTCGAGCGCTTCGATGGCTGGCTGGAGGGCGTACTCTGATGCGCGAACACGACGATCTGCTGCGCCGCGGAATCGGCATGACTTCCCAGCGGACCCGGGAACGGCTGATCCAGCGTCTGTGCGAGGAGGGCGTGTCGAACACCAAGGTGCTCGACGCGATCCGTCGCACGCCGCGCCATCTGTTCGTCGACGAGGCCCTGGCCCATCGCGCGTATGAAGACACCGCGCTGCCAATCGGCCATAACCAGACCATCTCCCAGCCGTTCATGGTGGCCCACATGAGTGAGCTGCTGCTCGAAGCCGGCCCGTTGGACAAGGTGCTGGAGATTGGTACGGGATCAGGTTACCAGACGGCGATCCTGGCCCAGTTGGTCGAACGGGTTTTCTCGGTGGAGCGGATCAAGGTCCTGCAGGACCGGGCCAAGGAACGCCTGGTCGAGCTCAACCTGCGCAACGTGGTGTTTCGCTGGGGCGATGGCTGCGATGGCTGGCAGGCCTTGGCACCTTACAATGGCATCATCGTCACCGCGGTGGCACCTGAGGTCCCGCAGGCGCTGCTCGACCAACTGGCACCAGGCGGGCGCATGGTGATTCCCGTGGGGCCGGCGGGCGAGGTGCAGCAACTGATGTTGATCGTCCGTGAGGAACACGGTTTCTCCCGGCGTGTGCTGGGCGCCGTGCGCTTCGTGCCGTTGCTCAACGGCCCGCTGGCCTGAGCCGTACGGAATATTTGCGCAGACGCAGAATTCTTGCGGCAAGGCCCTGTCTATCTGCGGTGCGGTCGAGTTGTTCTCAGGCTGCGCCGAGCTCTCCCAAGGCGGACGGGCTCAGTTATAATTGCAACAATATTGCATTTCTTATCGTCATATCGTTTTGGGCACCATGAGGGGAGCGCGGGTGGGTCACACAGTCGTTCAGCAGCGCAGGGATCGGTCGGGTTTGAAGCTTCTGGTGATCGCACTGGCCATGGGCAGCCTGCTGACCGGCTGCTCCAGCACCGGCTCGAGCGGCGCGCGGGTAGTCGACCGTAATACCACGGCGCCCAAGCGGCCAGCGGTGACCTCGGGTCAGTACATCGTCAAGCCCGGCGATACGCTGTTTTCCATCGCCTTCCGCTACGGCTGGGACTACAAGGAGCTGGCGGCGCGCAACGGCATCTCGGCCCCCTATACCATTCGTCCCGGCCAGGCGATACGTTTCAGCAGCGGTTCCAGCAGCAGTACCACCGTGGTCTCCAGCCCATCGTCTTCGAGCAGGACAACGGTCACCCGCCGCCCGGTCACCAGCACGGTCACGACGCCCGCCAGCAATCGCAAACCGGCGACTTCGACGCCGGCGACCCCGGCACCGGTGGTCACTACCGTGCCTGCCGCCGAGCGTGCCGTGGGTGGTTGGACCTGGCCGGCGAACGGCGTCCTGATTGGAAAATTCGCTTCAAACGGTAGTTTGAATAAAGGCATTGATATCGCCGGTGATTTGGGACAGCCTGTTTTTGCTGCAGCTGATGGTTCGGTGGTCTACGCCGGCAGTGGCTTGAGGGGCTACGGCGAGCTGATCATCATCAAGCACAGTGATACCTACGTCAGTGCCTACGGCCATAACCGCAGGCTTTTGGTTCGGGAGGGGCAGCAGGTCAAGGCAGGGCAGTCGATTGCTGAAATGGGGTCCACGGGCACTGATCGGGTGAAGCTGCATTTCGAGATTCGCCGCCAGGGCAAACCCGTCGATCCGCTCCAATTCCTGCCACGCCGTTGATCGTTGTACCCGGCCTGTTCCTATGATGTAGAGGGGACAGGCTCCAGCGCTGCCAGGGAAACAGGTGCCGCTTGAGTCTGAGTTCGAACTCAGCAAAGGACTATAACAATGGCTCTCAATAAAGAAGCGCCGGAGTTTGACATCGACGATGACGTCCTCCTGATGGAGACGGGTATCGTTTTGGAAACGGATGTGGTGTCAGACGAACCTGCTGTACCTTCGGTTCGGACGAGGGCCAAGTCAGGCTCTACGCTCAAGCAACACAAGTATATCGATTACAGCCGGGCGCTCGATGCCACCCAGCTGTATCTCAACGAGATTGGATTCTCGCCTCTGCTGTCGCCGGAAGAGGAAGTGCACTTTGCGCGCTTGTCGCAAAAGGGCGATCCCGCTGGCCGTAAACGCATGATCGAAAGCAACCTGCGCCTGGTTGTGAAAATCGCGCGTCGTTATGTAAATCGCGGATTGTCGTTGCTCGACCTGATCGAGGAGGGCAACCTGGGGCTGATCCGCGCGGTCGAGAAGTTCGACCCGGAACGCGGTTTCCGCTTCTCGACCTATGCGACCTGGTGGATTCGCCAGACCATCGAGCGGGCAATCATGAACCAGACCCGCACCATTCGCCTGCCGATCCACGTGGTCAAGGAGCTGAACGTCTACCTGCGTGCCGCGCGGGAACTGACCCAGAAGCTTGATCATGAACCGTCGCCTGAAGAAATCGCCACCCTGCTCGAGAAGCCCGTCACCGAGGTCAAGCGCATGCTTGGTCTCAACGAACGGGTTTCGTCGGTGGATGTTTCCCTGGGCCCGGATTCGGACAAGACGCTGCTCGATACCCTCACCGACGATCGGCCAACCGATCCGTGCGAGCTGCTGCAAGACGACGACCTTTCGCAGAGTATCGACCAGTGGCTGGGCGAGCTGACTGACAAGCAGCGTGAGGTGGTGGTGCGCCGCTTTGGTCTGCGTGGCCATGAGAGCAGTACGCTGGAGGATGTTGGCCTGGAGATTGGCCTGACCCGCGAGCGGGTGCGTCAGATTCAGGTGGAGGGGCTCAAGCGGCTGCGCGAGATCCTCGAGAAGAACGGCCTGTCCAGCGAGTCGTTGTTCCAGTAACCAAGGCTGCAATGCAAAACGCCCCGATGACCTCGGGGCGTTTTTGTTTGCTTCATCGGCGTGCAGCATACCGCTGGCCAGCTGCGGCCCAGCAGGAGCCGGCTCAGCACCGATTGCCGGGCCGCGAAGCCCCAGCGCCACTATGTAAAGCGCTACCCCTGTAGCATCGTGTGTAAGCCTTTGCTTACTGGTTTTGTAAGCTTTCTACGGAAGTTCCAGTAAAAATTCTTCCGTTGCAGCACAAGACTTTTTATAACTATTTGAAAAATATAGCTTATTTGGTTGTGAGGAAGTGTGTCCCCTGCAACATCTTGTGAGGTCTCGCAGTTGCCTGCTTGGCGCAAGTCGCTAGTATTCGAACTGTGCACACGGACATGCACAGGCTTTCAGGATGAAAGCCAAGGACATCGCAAGACGCGATTTCATCAGGACGATGTTTGGGACAAGCAGGGACTACGGAAAAAATGTGGGCGGGTCAAACCGCCCCTTTTTTTGCCCGCTGAACATGAAAAAAGGCCCTTTCGGGCCTTTTTCGTTGCTGGTCGCGATCAACGCTCCAAGTCGGCGATCTTGCCGGTTTTGCCATCCCACTCTTCAGCGTCCGGCAGGGCGTCCTTACGCTCGGTGATGTTAGGCCAGATCTCTGCCAGCTCGGCGTTCAGCTCGATGAAGTTCTCCATGCCCGCTGGAACCTCGTCTTCCGAGAAGATTGCTTGTGCCGGGCACTCTGGTTCACACAGGGCGCAGTCGATGCACTCGTCCGGGTGAATGACCAGGAAGTTCGGGCCTTCGTAGAAGCAGTCCACCGGACAGACTTCCACGCAGTCGGTGTATTTGCATTTGATGCAGTTGTCGGTGACGACGAAGGTCATTTCTAGTTCTCTCCTCAGGCGACGGCGGCGGCCCTTCCTCTCGGGGCCGCGCGGTTTGCGGGTGGTTGGCTGCAGGCCAGGCTAATAACCTGCAGCGCCAGCAAACCGCGGCGGATTCTACCAGCTTGTAGTGGGCGCCGTTATAACAGGTTCTTTAGTTGATATAGCGTTTCGATAGCTTGGCGAGGGGTCATCTCGTCCAGATCCAGCTTGCCCAGCTTCTCGATGGCCGGGTGTGGCAGGCTGGCGAATAGATCGCTTTGGTGGGGCACGTGCGGCTCGTCCTTGGCTTTATTCACCACCGGTGGCTCGTGCGGCAGGCTGGCGGTTTCCAGGCGCCCCAGGTGTTCGCGGGCGCGCTGGATGACCGGGCCAGGTACGCCGGCCAGTTGCGCTACGGCCAGACCGTAGCTCTGGCTGGCGGGGCCTGGCAACACGTGGTGCAGGAAGACGATGCGTTCGTTGTGCTCGGTCGCGTTCAGGTGCACGTTGGCCACCAGCGGTTCGCTTTCCGGCAGTACGGTCAATTCGAAGTAGTGCGTGGCGAACAGGGTGTAGGCGCGCAGTTGAGCCAGGCGCTCGGCAGCAGCCCAGGCCAGCGACAGTCCGTCGAAGGTGCTGGTGCCACGGCCGACCTCGTCCATCAGCACCAGGCTGCGGTCGGTGGCGTTGTGCAGGATGTTGGCCGTTTCGCTCATCTCGACCATGAAGGTCGACCGGCCACCCGCCAGGTCATCGCTGGAGCCGATACGGGTGAAAATACGATCGACAAGCGACAACTCGCAACGCGCCGCTGGCACGAAACTGCCGATGTGTGCCATCAGCACGATTAGCGCGGTCTGGCGCATGTAGGTGGATTTACCACCCATGTTCGGGCCGGTGATGATCAGCATGCGAGTGCTGTTGTCCAGGCTCAGGTCATTGGCCACGAACGGCGTGGTCAGTACCTGCTCGACCACTGGGTGACGGCCCTGTTCGATGCGCAGGCAAGGCTCGTCGACGAAGCTTGGGCAGTTGAGATCTAGGTTCAGCGCACGTTCGGCGAGGTTGCTCAGCACATCCAGTTCGGCCAGCGCCGCGGCGCTGTCCTGCAGTGGAGCAAGATGGCCGATCAGCGTTTCCAGCAGGGCGTCGTAGAGCATCTTCTCGCGGGCCAGGGCGCGGCTCTTGGCCGACAGCGCCTTGTCCTCGAAGGCCTTGAGTTCCGGGGTGATGAAGCGCTCGGCACCCTTTAGGGTCTGGCGCCGGATGTAATCGCCCGGCGCTTGTTCGGCCTGCTTGGTCGGCAACTCGATGTAATAGCCATGCACGCGGTTGTAGCCGACCTTCAGGTTGGCAAGGCCGGTGCGTGCTTTCTCGCGGGCTTCCAGGTCGATGAGGAACTGGCCGGCGTTCTCGCTCATCGCCAGCAGCTCGTCCAGCTCGTTGTCATAGCCGGCTTTGAGCACGCCGCCGTCGCGGATCACCGCCGGCGGGTTGTCGATGATCGCACGTTCCAGCAGGCTGGCCAGCTCCGGATAGGTACCGGTAATGGCCGCCAGGCGCGCCAGATGCGGCGCCTCCAGCTCGGCCATGGCGTTCTGCAGTTCCGGCAGGGCGCCGAGGGCATCGCGAAGACGTGCCAGGTCGCGGGGGCGGGCATTACGCAGACCAATACGGGCGAGGATCCGCTCGATATCGCCAATTTCCTTCAACTGCGGCTGGAGTTTTTCGAAACGATAGCCGTCGAGCAGGCAACGGATCGAATCCTGGCGCGCCTGCAGCACCTTGAGGTCGCGCAGCGGCCGGTTCAGCCAGCGGGTCAGCAGGCGGCTGGCCATGGCGGTCTGGCAGCGATCGATTACCGATTGCAGGGTATTGTCACGGCCACCCGCCAGGTTGATGTCCAGCTCCAGGTTACGGCGGCTGGCGCCGTCGAGGATCACCGTGTCGTCCATGCGTTCGTGGCGCAGGCTACGCAGGTGGGGCAGGGTGGTGCGCTGGGTTTCCTTGGCGTAAGTCAACAGGCAGCCGGCGGCACCGATGGCCAGGGTCAGTTTGTCGCAACCGAAACCCTTGAGGTCCTTGGTCGCGAACTGCTGGCACAGGCTCTTGCGTGCCGATTCCCGGTCGAAGTCCCACGGCGCACGACGTCGGGCACCTGGTCGCTTCTCTGCCGGCAGGCCCTGGGGCCAGTCGTCTGGAATCAACAGCTCCACCGGGTTGATGCGTTCGAGCTCGGCAAGCAGGTTCTCCCAGCCTTTGATCTCCTGCACGGTGAAGTTGCCACTGGTGATGTCCAGCACCGCCAGGCCGAACAGGCGCTCGTCACCCAGCAGGGCGGCGATCAGGTTGTCGCGGCGCTCATCGAGCAATGCCTCGTCACTGACCGTGCCGGGGGTGATGATGCGCACCACCTGGCGCTCGACCGGGCCCTTGCTGGTGGCCGGGTCGCCGATCTGCTCGCAGATCACTACCGATTCGCCGAGCTTGACCAGCTTGGCTAGATAGCCCTCTACCGAATGGAAGGGAATTCCGCACATGGGGATCGACTGGCCGGCGGACTGGCCGCGGGCGGTCAGGGTGATATCCAGCAGTTTCGCGGCTTTTTTCGCATCTTCATAGAAGATCTCGTAAAAGTCGCCCATGCGGTAGAACATCAGCTGGTCCGGGTGCTGGTTCTTCAGCTTCCAGTACTGCTGCATCATCGGTGTGTGTGCGGAAAGATCAGACATTCAGGGCCTTACAGCGGGTGATCTGGTTGGCGATTGTGAAACGGGCAATGGTACAGACTTTTTCATCGAGATGCAGGCGGGCCCTGATGTCAGCCGAAGTGGTGGGGTCCCGTTTGGCGCGCGCGGGTGCTAGGGTTGTGGTCTGTCTTGTCGAGGAACCCTTCATGGATCCCATCACCACGCTTTCCACACGCCTGGGCGAGCACCTGCGACGTATAGGCGCGCAGGTCACGACGGCCGAGTCCTGTACCGGCGGCGGTATTGCCGAAGCCATTACCCGGGTGCCGGGCAGTTCGAGCTGGTTCGAGGCGGGCTATGTGACCTACTCCAATGCCCAGAAGACGCGTCAACTGGGGGTGCCCGCCGCCCTGTTCACCACGGTTGGCGCCGTCAGCCAGGAAGTGGTCGAGGCTATGGTTCGGGGTGCGCAGGCGGCCAGCGGGGCGCGCTTCGCCGTCGCGGTCAGCGGCGTGGCCGGGCCCGATGGGGGTTCGGCGGCCAAACCGGTGGGTACCGTATGGCTGGCGTGGGCCGATGGCGTCCATGTGCACAGTGAGCGCAGGCACTTTGATGGTGACCGCGAAGCGGTGCGCCGACAGACGGTGATCGCCGCGTTAGACGGCTTGTTACAGCTTGGCAGCGTTTAAATCGACGACAGGGGTTTGCTCAAACGAATCCCTGTGGAATAATACTGGCTACTTATACAGTTATTCGGGCCATCAGGGCCGGTCGATCACGTGAGGATTTCAATGGACGACAACAAGAAGCGCGCCTTGGCTGCGGCCCTGGGTCAAATCGAACGCCAATTCGGCAAAGGTGCCGTCATGCGCATGGGCGACCATGAGCGTCAGGCCATCCCCGCTATCTCCACCGGCTCCCTGGGCCTGGACATCGCCCTTGGCATCGGCGGTCTGCCGAAAGGTCGTATCGTCGAAATCTACGGTCCGGAATCGTCGGGTAAGACGACCCTGACTCTGTCGGTTATCGCCGAAGCCCAGAAGAACGGCGCCACCTGCGCCTTCGTCGACGCCGAACACGCCCTCGACCCTGAGTACGCCGGCAAGCTGGGCGTCAACGTCGACGACCTCCTGGTCTCGCAGCCAGACACCGGTGAACAAGCGCTGGAAATCACCGACATGCTGGTGCGCTCCAATGCCGTTGACGTGATCATCGTCGACTCCGTTGCAGCCCTGGTACCCAAGGCTGAAATCGAAGGCGAAATGGGTGACATGCACGTGGGCCTGCAAGCCCGCCTGATGTCCCAGGCCCTGCGTAAGATCACCGGTAACATCAAGAACGCCAACTGCCTGGTTATCTTCATCAACCAGATCCGTATGAAGATCGGTGTGATGTTCGGTAGCCCTGAAACCACCACCGGTGGTAACGCGCTGAAGTTCTATGCTTCTGTGCGTCTGGACATCCGCCGTACCGGCGCTGTCAAGGAAGGCGACGAAGTGGTCGGCAGCGAAACCCGCGTCAAGATCGTCAAGAACAAGGTCTCTCCTCCGTTCCGCCAGGCCGAGTTCCAGATTCTTTACGGCAAGGGTATCTACCGCAACGGTGAAATCATTGACCTGGGTGTTTCCCAAGGCCTGGTGGAAAAATCCGGTGCGTGGTACAGCTACCAGGGCAACAAGATTGGCCAGGGCAAGGCTAACGCCGCCAAGTTCCTGCAAGAGAACCCGGCCGTTGGCGCTGAGATCGAGAAGCAAATTCGCGAGAAACTGCTGAACGCAGGTGCTGTTGCTGCAGCAGGCAAGGCCGCTGCTGCCGAGGCTGACGCCGACGATATGGCCGACGCCGACGCCGGTTACTGATTGGCCCTATGTCCGCCGTACTCGACACCCCCGTCGCCGTTCGGCGGACAGCCATGGACCTGCTTGCACGCCGCGAGCATGGTCGAGTCGAGCTGACGCGCAAGCTGCGTCAGCGCGGCGCGCCGGAGGAGCTGATTCAACCTGAGCTCGACCGGCTTGCAGAAGAGGGGCTGCTCAGCGAAGCCCGCTACCTTGAAAGCTTCATCCGCTACCGTTCCAACTCCGGTTATGGCCCCGCACGTATTCGTGAGGAATTGGGCCAGCGTGGGCTGGACCGCAATGACGTCGACCAGGCACTACGTGACAGCGAGGTGAACTGGGCAGAGCGACTACAGGATGTCTGGCAACGCAAGTTCGCCGGGCAGCGTCCGCATGACCCCCGCAGCCGTGCCCAGCAGACCCGATTCCTTGCCTACCGAGGTTTCTCCATGGAGATGATCGGCCGCCTGCTTAGCGGCCGTGACCTCGATGATTACTGAGTAAAGGCCTGGCAATCGTAGGCGCCGGCTTGCTGGCATGCCCCCTCAAAAAAGCGTTCAGCTCACCTTCAAGGCCTCCCTGGCCCGCTGAGTCGTATGCATCGGCTCAGGTTTGGCCCAGTTTTCCGGCAGATTGATGAAGTCAACCAGTTCGCGCAGGCGCCCTTGGTCACGGCCATTGAAGGCAAAGCTCAGTCGCGTCAAATGGCTGAATTTGCCCAGCTCGTGCTCGGCACCACTGTCGGGTTGCTGGTGATACTTGCCGCTCAGGCGCAGGTCGGCGAAGCCCTCCTGGATGTCATACAGCGCTGCATCGCTCAGCGGATGATGCATACGAATCACGAACTGGTTCTTAAGCCAGCGGCTGGAGTGGTAGTTGCTGTAGAACTGGTTGATTTCCTCCACGGCTTCATCAGCAGAGTGCACGAGGCGAAGCAGTTTCAGGTCACTGGGCAAGATGTAGCGGTTCTCTTCCAACTGGCGGGTGAAGAAGTCCAGGGCATCTTGCCAGAAACTTCCACCGGGTGAGTCGAGCAACACTACTGGAACCAACGGGCTCTTGCCGGTCTGGATCAAGGTCAGCACTTCCAGTGCCTCATCCAGCGTGCCGAAGCCACCAGGGCACAGAACCAGGGCGTCGGCCTCCTTGACGAAAAACAGTTTTCGAATGAAGAAGAAGTGGAACGGCAGTAGCTTGTCGGTGCCGCCCACCGTGGCATTGGCGTGTTGCTCGAACGGCAGGGTGATGTTGAAGCCCAGGCTGTGCTCGCTGCCTGCACCCTCGTGCGCGGCGGCCATGATGCCACCCCCGGCACCGGTGATGACCATCATGTCGGAGCGCGCCACCGTTGCGCCCAGCTCGCGAGCCAAGGCGTACATCGGGTGCTCCAGCGGCGTACGGGCCGAGCCGAACACTGTTACCTTTCTGCGGCCCTTGTAGCGTTGGAGCGTACGGAACGAGTGATCCAGTTCGCGCAGTGCTTGCAGGGTGATCTTGGCGCTCCAGCGATCGGTGTCATCGTGGGCCATACGCAAAACGGTCAACATCATGTCGCGATACAAGGGCAGGTTGGGGCTGTCGGGAGCGACCAGTTGCAGTTGTTCGTCGATCTTGTTCAGGTCGATGCCGCTGTCCCTGAAGTGGTTGAACAAAAGCTCATTCGGTTGGTAAGGCATTCAACGTCTCCTTCTGCAGCAAAACCCCTGACCGGGCCGATGGAGTGGCTCGGCCGCGACACTGCGTGTGTCGCTGGCTGCTGTGGCTCGAGTGTGCATACCGAGCATTGCAGTAGGCCTTCAAGGCCCTGATGCAGTGGTAATCAATCCATCTTCTTTGATTTCAGGATCCTCGCTATCAATCTAGACCCTTGCGCATGATCGTGCCGCAGGGAGCGAAGTCGCCGCTCGTCGGCACATGGCCCATGGCGGTGCGGGTTTGGTTAACTGGGAAAGCGAATCGTGTCGATGCAGGAGGTGGCGGTATGCATCGCTTGGTCATCGAGGTGGACTCCCAGCTCTACCAACAACTGGAAAGTGCGGCGCATGATCACCACGTAAGCCTGGAGACCGAGTGCCGTCGCAGGCTGGCGACATTGGAGTGCCAGTCACGCTACCTGCAGGCGCTGCTGGCCGAGATGCGCGCCGAGGATGAGCCGCAGCGCGCGCGGAACGAGCAGGTGCTCTGATTACTTCTTCTTGTTGCCGGCAGTGCAGCTGGCGGCGTCGAACGCTTGGTCCATCACCGGCTGATTGGTCTTGTAGACCGTGAAGCGATAGACCATCACCGCGCCTTTGGACATCAAATTGCGGTAACCGCTGTTGCGGCACACGCTGTCGCCCAGCTGGCTGCGCACCTGTGCCGGGTTTTCCTGCATGCGTGCAGCGTGGCTGGCACGCACGCTCAAGTGGTTGATCAGGGCTTTGCCTTCGACGGTGTAACCCTGGTCGAGGATGTCTTCGTTGATGGCGCGTGGGGTGCCGACGCTGCTTTCCTTGGCGACCTTCTGCAGCAGCTTGTTCAGCTCGAACTCCTGCTTGGACGCCGCCTGGGCAGCCAGGGGCAGGGTGAGCAACAGGCTCAAGGTCGGGACGATAAGACGCAGCATGAATCTCTCCTGGTTCGATGACTGGCGCTTTGACCTGCGCCGGCAGTTGGCGTTCCCTGCCCATCCGCGTCATGGCGGATAACAGTGGGGCACCCAAAGGCCGATTATAAGGGAGCGACCGGCACGCCTGCACGGCAAATGGCAACCGCTCTGGTAGACTGGCGTTTTGTATTCGCCGAGTCATCGCAGTGACCCTTTCCAACCTCTCCCAAGGCCTGCCCGCATGAACCATGCGGTCGCGCGCCTGCGTGCCGAGCGCCTGGCGCGCAGCAACAAACCCTTCATTGCCCGTGGGTCGCGTGCCGAACGTTGCCCCGACTGCCGGGTGATCGCCACTCATTGCCTGTGCGCCTGGAAGCCCCGAGTCCAGGCGGATTCCGGTGTCTGCCTGCTGATGCACGATACCGAGCCACTGAAGCCGACCAATACCGGTTGGTTGATCGCTGACCTGATCGAGGACACCGCTGCCTTCGGCTGGTTGCGCACCTCGGTGGATGAGCGCTTGTTGGCATTGCTCGAGGATCCGCAATGGCAGCCCTACATCGTGTTTCCTGGCGAATTCGTTGCCCAGGAGCGCGTGGTCAGCCAGGTCGTACGGGAACCGGGCAAGCGCCCACTGTTCATTCTGCTCGATGCGACCTGGACCGAAGCACGCAAGATGTTTCGCAAGAGTCCCTATCTTGATCGTTTCCCGGTGCTGAGCTTGCAAGCCGAGCAGATGTCGCGTTACCGCCTGCGCCGTTCCAAGCGCGATGATCATTTCTGCACTGCGGAAGTCGCGGCCATGTGCCTGGACCTGGCCGGTGACAGCCGGGCCTCGCAGGCGCTGGATGCCTACCTGGATGTGTTCAGCCTGCACTACTTGAGTGGCAAGCGTCGCCTGCCGCTGGATGAGCGGGATGACATTCATCAACGTTTGCATACCTTCCTATAGTCCAAGGGGCAACAACACCCCGATGGTTCATAATGACGGAGCTGGCAGCCAGGGTGGGCGAGGCGGCAGGGTGATCGGCTTGACCGCCCCCAACCGTGCTCGGCATCCTTGGCGCCGATTCCCCGCCGGGCGCTCCCTTCCCCCGCATGCGCCTGGCACAGAACAGGATCCATAGATCGATGGCCACATACGAAATCCTGATTGCCGATGACCACCCGCTGTTTCGCAGCGCATTGCGCCAGGCGGTAACCCTGGGCCTGGGCCCGGACGTACGCCTGGTCGAAGTGGCGAGCATCGCGGAACTGGAAACCCGCCTCGGCGAAAAGGCCGACTGGGACCTGGTCCTGCTCGACCTGAACATGCCAGGTGCTTACGGTTTCTCCGGTCTGGTGCTGCTGCGCGGCCAGTATCCGCAAATTCCAGTGGTGATGGTCTCGGCCCAGGAAGAGGCGGCTGTTGTGGTCAAGTCCCGCGAATTTGGCGCCAGCGGTTTCATTCCCAAGTCCAGCGGGCTGGAAGTGATCCAGGATGCCGTGAGGAAAGTGCTCGACGGCGATGTCTGGTGGCCACCCCAGGCCTTCGAGAAGGTCGACGTTTCCGCCGAGGCCAAGGCGGCCAGTGAAGGTTTGGCCAGCCTGACGCCGCAGCAGTTCCGGGTGTTGACCATGGTCTGTGAAGGGTTGCTGAACAAGCAGATTGCCTACGAACTGAATGTGTCCGAAGCGACCATCAAGGCCCATGTCACGGCGATCTTCCGTAAACTGGGCGTGCGTACTCGCACCCAGGCTGCCTTGCTGCTGCAACAACTGGAATCAGTTGCGGCCAGCTAATGGTCTGCTGCTTCACGCTTTTTTGACTCGTGCTGGTCTAGTCTGCCGGCCTTTTAACGGTGAAGTGACACCTATGTCGCCATTCAAAGGCCAGAGAGGCCTCAAACGTATCGTCAATGCCGCCGGCTACTCCCTCGATGGCCTGCGCACGGCTTTCAAGGGCGAGGCGGCGTTTCGCCAACTGGTGCTGCTCAACGTCCTGCTGATTCCGACCGCCTTCTGGCTGCCTGTCAGCCGAGCGGAGCGGGCGATCATGATCGCGGTCTGCCTGCTGGGCCTGATCGTCGAGTTGTTCAACTCGGCGGTGGAGGCAGCGATCGACCGCATCTCGCTGGAGCGCCATCCTTTGTCGAAGAACGCCAAGGACATGGGCAGTGCTGCGCAGTTGGTAGCGCTGACCATGGTGGCGCTGGTCTGGGGTGTGATTCTGCTTTAAGCGATCGGCGGCAGCACGATTTCGTCGCTGCGAGTGAAGCCTGCGGTGAAGTTGCGGCACAGTTCGAGAAACTCGCGCATGGCCGAGGTCTGGTATTTCTGTTTGTGCCAGATGAAGTAGAACTGGCGCATCAGGTCGAGCTCGGGGGTTTCCACCGGTACCAAGCTGCCGCGCCGGAAAGCATCGCGCAACGCCAGGCGTGAGATACAGCCGATACCCAGCCCCGATTCCACGGCGCGCTTGATCGCTTCGGTGTGCTCCAGCTCAAGGCGAATGTTCAAGTTGGCGCGGTGGTGGCGCATGGCCTGGTCGAACGTCAGGCGAGTGCCTGAGCCTTGTTCGCGCAGGATCCAGGCTTCCTGGGAGAGCGTCTGGACGTCCGCCCGGCCGAGTTTGGCCAGCGGATGCTGCGGGGCACAGAACACCACCAGTTCATCCTCGACCCAAGGTTGAACCTCCAGGTCTGGGTGATTGCAGTCGCCTTCGATTAGACCCAGGTCAATCTCGTAGTGGGCAACCTGTTGCACGATATGCGCAGTGTTCTGCACATGCAGCTTCACCTGGCTCTCGGGGTGCACCTGCATGAAGCTGCCGATCAGCAGGGTCGCCAGGTAGTTGCCGATGGTGAGCGTAGCGCCAACAGCCAGTGAGCCGAAACCGGACTTGCCGTTGAGCAGGTCTTCGATTTCCTTGGCCTGGTCGAGCAGGGCGACGGCCTGGGGCAAGAGCTGGTGCCCCAGGGCATTGAGGCTCAGGCGCTTGCCGGCCCGGTCGAACAGCTGGCAGCTGGATTGACGCTCCAGTTCAGTGATCGAGGTGCTGGCCGCCGATTGCGACAGCGCAAGCACGCTGGCAGCGCGCGACACGCTTTGGTGCTGAGCGACGGCGACGAAGACCTGCAGCTGACGGAGTGTGAATCGCATATCTATATAACCGATAACACATATCTTGATAATTCAGTTAACAGATATTGTCGCTGCCCCTAAACTATCGCGCAACTGCGCGTTTTACGCGCTGCGTCTTTCTTCAGGAGCCCCATAAATGAGCAACATGAACCACGAACGTGTCCTCAGTGTGCACCACTGGAACGACACCCTGTTCAGCTTCAAGTGCACCCGTGACCCGGGCCTGCGCTTCGAGAACGGTCAGTTCGTGATGATCGGCCTGCAACAGGACAATGGCCGTCCGCTCATGCGCGCCTATTCCATCGCTTCGCCGAACTGGGAAGAGCACTTGGAGTTCTTCAGCATCAAGGTGCCGGATGGTCCGTTGACCTCCCAGCTGCAGCACCTGAAGGAAGGCGACGAGATCATCATCAGCAAGAAGCCCACCGGCACCCTGGTACTCGACGACCTGAACCCAGGCAAGCACCTGTACCTGCTGAGCACCGGCACTGGTCTGGCGCCGTTCATGAGCGTCATCCAGGACCCGGAAACCTACGAGCGCTTCGAGAAGGTCATCCTGGTCCATGGCGTGCGTTACGTGAACGAAGTGGCCTACCGCGAGTTCATCACCGAGCACCTGCCGCAGAACGAGTTCTTCGGTGAAGCGGTCCGTGACAAGCTGATCTACTACCCGACCGTTACCCGTGAGCCGTTCGAGAACCAGGGCCGCCTGACCGATCTTATGCGCAGCGGCAAGCTGTTCAGCGACATCGGTCTGCCACCGATCAACCCGCAGGACGACCGCGCCATGATCTGCGGCAGCCCAAGCATGCTCGACGAGACCAGCGAGGTCCTGGACAGCTTCGGCCTGAAGATCTCCCCGCGTATGCGTGAGCCGGGTGACTACCTGATCGAGCGTGCATTCGTCGAGAAGTAAGGCGGACGCTGGAACGCAAAAACGCAGGCCTTGGCCTGCGTTTTTTTATACCTGAGGTTTTTGTGCTGACATTATCGGCCCTATCGTCGGCAAGCCTGCTACAGGTGCACGGCAAGCAGGTCACTGGGCCTGATCAGGTACGACCTCCAGCACCCGAATCCTATCCGGCTGCGGATACTGCCACCTGACCTGCACATCCCAGAACTTCACCCCGTAAATCCGCTCCGGCGGCGGTACCTGATAGGCCGGCCGTGGGTCTTGGCCCAGGCACTGTTCGATCAGCTCGATCAGCGGCTCACCCAAGCGCAAGGCGTGATTCCGGGCCTGCAGCAAGGCGTTGTCGGACCATTGCACGGCAATGGCTTCTGGCGCGTCGCCAGCCATGCGGTTGTGGGCTTCGGCAATGCTGTCGGCATACGGTACATAGGGCTTGATATCCAGCACCGGTGTGCCGTCGAGCAGGTCGATCCCCGACAACAGCAGACGCCCAGGCTCCACGGCTTCCAGGCGAACCACCGACTGGCCGATGCCATTGGGCCGGTGGGTGGCGCGGGTGGCAAATACCCCCACGCTTTTGTTACCGCCCAGACGCGGTGGGCGCACCTTTAGGCGGGGCTTGTCCTCCAGCGCTTGGTGAAACAGAAACAGCAGCCACACATGGCTGACCTGTTCCAGGCCAGCTACCGCCTCGCCCTGGTCGAACGGCGGCAACAACTCCAGCACGCCCCGCGCGGCGGGTGCCAAGCGAGGCTGACGGGGGATGGCGAACTTTTCCTTGAAGCAGGAGTGGACGATGCCGATAGGTGAGACCGTATGCTGCATGGCCAATCAGCCGCGCACGCGCAAGGTCAGGCCCTTGAGGAAGTTGCGCAGCAACTGGTCGCCGCAAGGGCGGTAGTTGTCATGGCCGACCTTGCGGAACAGGGCACTGAGCTCGGGTTTGGAAACAGGGAAGTTGACCGATTTGAGTATCGCGTGCAGGTCATCTTCCTTGAGCTCGAAGGCCACCCGTAGCTTCTTTAGAATGGTGTTGTTGGTCACCGGCAGCTCGACGGGCAGCGGCGGGCGGCTGTCGTCCTTGCCACGGCGGTAGATCACCAGTCCGTCGAGGAAATGCGCCATGACGCGCTCGGGGCAACGTACGAAGCCTGCCTCGTCTTCTTTCTTCAGGTAAGTGGCGAGCACCACCGGGTGCACTTCGAGGCCGGACAGCCCGATGATCTCGGCCATCTTGGCGTCGTTCACCTTGAGCATGTAGCGCAGGCTGCGCAAGACGTCGTTGTGGTTCATTGTCGCTAAATCCTGTTCAAAGCCACGCCAAGGGCGTGGCGCTTTGCTTAGAAACGTTCGGTGCTGGCCAGGTAGCGCCATTGGCCCAGCGCCAGCTTGCCCATGGATACACCGCCCACGCGAATGCGGCGCATGCCGAGCAACTCCAGGCGCAGGTAGGCGCACAGTTCGGCGATCTGGCCAGGTTGCGGGTTCTTCAGGGCCATGCGTAGGTGGGTCTCGTTCTGCCAGCTGGCCTTGGCCCTGGGCAGTTCCCGGTCATTGCGGGTGGCGCCACGGGCCAGGCGTTCCAGTGCCTGGGGCGTGGTCTGGCCGCGCACTTCGATGATGTACTCTTGCTCCATGCGGCGCAGGTCGGCGTCGATCTTGCGGGTCACCCGCCAGTCCTGGGTGAATACCTGCAAGCCACTGGCGCCGCGCTCGAGCGGCGCGATACAGGACAGCCGGGCAAAGTGCCCGTGCAAAGGGCGCACGCCTTCGCGGTGGGCTTCGCTGAGGTTGCCCATGTTGATGCTCGCACGAGCGGTCTCGCTGTCCAGGGTGGCCGGCTGGTTCATCAGCAGTGTCACCGGCTCCAGCGTCTCGGCCCGCGCGCCTGGCAGCAGTTCGATGCGCTGGCTGTCGACCTTGAACTGAGGCTGCTCGACCACCACGCCATCGACCGTGACCCAGCCACCTTCGATGTACAGCTCGGCTTCGCGGCGTGAGCAGCCGAGTTGCTCGATCAGGCGTTTGGACAGGCGGACGGGTTCAGACATGGCTGTAATTCGCAAAAACGGGGAAAGGCGACCATTGTACCTGCCTGCGCACTCCAGATGATGGGAATCTATGTCAATTCCGCCATTTCGGAAGCGTCGCACGCTCTGGTTGTCTTGTGTCCTAGGATGCGGTGCGAATCAGCTTCATGTGCAGCAGCGGGTAGGGCTGCCCCAGTCCGTCGGTTTCCGAGCGACCGACTACTTCGAACCCCTCATGCAGGTAGAAGCCCAGTGCCTGAGGGTTCTGCTCGTTGACATCCAGGCGTTCGGCATTCAGTTCTTCGATGGCGTAGTGCAGCAGCCGCTTGCCTACGCCGATGCCGCGACTTTCCGGGGCGACGAAGAGCATATCGACCTGGCCATTGGACACGCCGGCAAAGCCCAGGATACGCTGCCGGCGGTCTTTGCAGCAGATCAGCATCACGGCATCGAGGTAGCGACGCAGGACGTGCTCACGCAACAGCAGGATGTAGGATTCGGGCAAAAAATCGTGGGTGGCGCGCACAGATGCTTCCCAGACCCGGACCAGCTCGGGGTAGTCGCTCAAGTGCGGTGTGTGTAGCGTCATTGCCGGTGGCATCGCGGGGATCCTCAAGGTCCATTGAGATCACCATAGATGCAAAAAAATACCCCGCCAGTTGGCGGGGTATTTTTCGGTGCATTGCCTTAGAGGGGCTCTGCCCACATGTCGTATTCGTCGGCGTCTACCACACGGCAACGAACCTTGTCGCCCGGCTTGAAGCCGTGGTCGCCATCGATGAACACGCTGCCGTCGATTTCCGGAGCATCGAAGAAGCTGCGGCCGACCGAGCCTTGTTCTTCGACTTCATCGATCAGCACGTCGATTTCCTTGCCGATGCGCAGTTGCAGACGAGCCGCACTGATCACCTGCTGGTGAGCCATGAAGCGGTCCCAGCGCTCTTGCTTGACGTCGTCAGGCACTTCCTCGAGGCCCAAATCGTTGGCCGGAGCGCCTTCGACAGGCGAGTACTGGAAGCAGCCAACGCGGTCGAGTTGAGCTTCGGTCAGCCAGTCCAGCAGGTATTGGAAGTCCTCTTCGGTCTCGCCTGGGAAGCCGACGATGAAGGTCGAGCGGATCACCAGTTCGGGGCATTGCTCGCGCCAGCTCTTGATGCGCGCCAGGGTGCGGTCTTCGAAGGCCGGGCGCTTCATCGACTTGAGCACCTTGGGGCTGGCGTGCTGGAACGGGATGTCCAGGTACGGCAGGATCTTGCCAGCGGCCATCAGTGGGATGACATCGTCGACGTTCGGGTAGGGGTACACGTAGTGCAGGCGCACCCAGGCGCCCAGGCTGCTCAGGGCCTCGCACAGCTCGAGCATGCGGGTCTTGACCGGGCGACCGTTCCAGAAATCGGTCTTGTACTTGACGTCGACGCCGTAGGCGCTGGTGTCCTGGGAGATGACCAGGATTTCCTTGACGCCCGCCTTGACCAGGCGCTCGGCCTCGCTCAGCACCTCACCCACCGGGCGGCTGACCAGCTTGCCGCGCATCGATGGAATGATGCAGAAACTGCAGCTGTGGTTGCAGCCTTCGGAAATCTTCAGGTAGGCATAGTGACGTGGGGTCAGCTTGACCCCTTGCGGCGGTACCAGGTCGATCAGCGGGTTGTGGTCCTGGCGTGGTGGTACCACTTCATGCACGGCATTGACCACCTGCTCGTACTGCTGCGGACCGGTGACCGACAGCACGCTCGGGTGCACATCGCGGATGTTGCCTTCTTCGACGCCCATGCAGCCGGTGACGATGACCTTGCCGTTTTCCTTGATCGCTTCGCCGATCACTTCAAGCGACTCGGCCTTGGCGCTGTCGATGAAGCCGCAGGTGTTGACCACCACGACGTCGGCGTCCTCGTAGGTGGGCACGACTTCATAACCTTCCATGCGCAGCTGGGTCAGGATGCGCTCGGAATCGACCAGGGCCTTGGGGCAACCCAGGGAAACAAAGCCGACCTTCGGCGTGGCGGGAGTGGTGGACATGGCTAACCTCGGTATTGAAACAGGCCACCCCGGCCTCTGGCGGGGCGATCCAGGCGGGCGTTTTTGGCGCCTCTGATCAAAAAGTGCGCAATTCTAGCGAGCGCGAGGTCGCTTGACCAGCAGAAATACGACGAACGCTGCGCTATGCTTCGCGCCGTTGCGTCCGGGTCTGTGCAGGGCCCAGGCGTGGGAGTGAATTCTATTGGCCTTCGGGGCCGTCTGCGGGAGTGGTCGATGGTTCAGGCAAGCAGTCACGCCGAGGGCGGGCACGGCGAGAAACAGGGCGCGGCTCGGTCGCTGGGCCTGCTCGTGGCAGCTGTTGGGGTGGTCTATGGCGATATCGGCACCAGCCCTTTGTACACACTCAAGGAAGTCTTCTCCGGGGGGTATGGAGTGCCGGTCAATCACGATGGGGTGCTGGGCATCCTGTCGCTGATTCTGTGGTCGCTGCTATGGGTGGTGTCGTTCAAATATGTGATGTTCATCCTGCGTGCCGATAACCAGGGGGAGGGCGGCACCATGGCCCTGACGGCGCTGGCGCGGCGGGCCACGGCGGCCTATCCGCGGTTGCGCACGCTGATGGTGGTCAGTGGCCTGATCGGGGCTTCGCTGTTCTATGGCGACAGCATGATCACTCCGGCAGTGTCGGTCCTGTCGGCGGTCGAAGGCATGGGCCTGGCGTTCGAAGGCATCGACCACTGGGTAGTGCCGATTTCGCTGGTGGTACTGGTGGCGCTGTTCCTGGTGCAGAAGCATGGCACCGACAAGATCGGCAAGCTGTTCGGCCCGATCATGGTGACCTGGTTCGTGGTGCTGGGAACGCTGGGGATGTATGGCATCTCGCAAAGCCCTGAGGTGCTCAAGGCGGTCAATCCGGGCTGGGCGGTGAACTTCTTCATCGTGCACCCGGGCATGGGGGTCGCCATTCTCGGCGCGGTCGTGCTGGCACTGACCGGGGCCGAGGCACTGTATGCCGACATGGGGCATTTCGGCCGCAAGCCGATCGCCCGCGCCTGGTTCGCTTTGGTCTTGCCAGGCTTGGTGCTCAACTACTTTGGCCAGGGCGCCATTTTGCTGCAGAACCCCGAGGCCGCGCGCAACCCGTTCTATCTGTTGGCGCCAGGCTGGGCGCTGCTGCCTTTGGTCGGGCTTGCGACCTTGGCGACTGTGATCGCCTCGCAAGCGGTGATTTCCGGAGCCTTCTCCCTGACGCGCCAGGCGATCCAGCTGGGCTATATCCCGCGCATGCAGATCCAGCATACGTCCAGTCACGAGCAGGGGCAGATCTACATCGGTGCGGTCAACTGGACGCTGATGGCCGGTGTGGTAATGCTGGTGATCGGTTTCGAATCCTCTGGCGCCCTGGCTGCAGCCTACGGTGTGGCGGTGACGGGCACCATGCTGATGACCACGATTTTGGTGTCGGCCGTGATGCTGCTGCTTTGGAAGTGGCCGCCGGTGCTGGCCGTGCCGATTCTGCTGGGCTTCCTATTGGTGGATGGGCTGTTCTTCGCCGCCAACGTGCCGAAGATCGTCCAGGGCGGTGCGTTCCCGGTGCTGGCGGGCGGGGTGTTGTACCTGCTCATGAGCACCTGGAAGCGTGGCAAGCAGATTCTGGTGGACCGTATCGACGAAGGCGGCTTGCCGCTGCCGGTGTTCATCAGCAGCATCCGCGTGCAGCCGCCGCACCGCGTCGAGGGCACCGCGGTGTTCCTGACGGCGCGGCCTGATGCAGTGCCTCATGCCTTGTTGCACAACATGCTGCACAACCAGGTGCTGCACAGCCAGGTGGTGCTGCTGACCGTGGTCAGCGAAGACCGGCCAAGGGTGCCGGAGCAGGAGCGTTTCGAGGTGGAGGCCTACGGCGATGGGTTCTTCCGCGTGTTGCTGCACTTTGGCTTCATGGACGAGCCCGACGTGCCTGAAGCGCTGAAGCTGTGCCATCTGGATGAGCTGGATTTCAGCCCGATGCGCACGACGTACTTCCTCAGCCGTGAAACGGTCATCGCTTCGCGCCTGGAAGGGATGTCGCGCTGGCGGGGCAACCTGTTCGCGTTCTTGCTGAAGAATGCCAACGGCAACCTGCGATTCTTCAACCTGCCGTTGAACCGGGTGATCGAGTTGGGGACTCAAGTCGAGATCTGACGCGCATCGCGGCCTTGCGTAGCAGCCCTTCTGGATGCAGGGAGGCTGTGATCCGGGGCCGCTTTGCGGCCCATTCGCGACACAAGGCCGCTCCCACGGTAATCCTGTGGGAGCGTGGCTACGCCTCAGTTCTGTTCAGCGACGCTGGACTTGCCCTGACGGGTCTCGATCTCGCCGATCAGGCGCTTGGCCAAGGCCGGGTAATTTTCGTCGAAGTGGTGCCCGCCTGGCAGTTTCAGGCGCTCGCCCACGGCAGTCTTGTCGGTGCAACCACTTTCGTCGGTCTCTTCAACACCATAGACACACACTACCTTCGACGCTGGCAGCTTGGCCATTTCCGGCCCGGTCGGCGCTTCCTGACCTTCCTTGCCCAGCCAGCCTTCGACTTCGATTTCGAAGCTGCCACTGCGGGCGAACGCCAGCAGAACCACGGCATCGACTCGCTGCTGATCCTCGACAGGCAGGCGGTTGTAAATGGCTGGCAGCACATCTGCGCCGAACGAGTAACCGGTCAGCACGAAGCGCTTGGTGCCCCATTTCTGACGGTAATGCTGCATCAGTTCGGACAGGTCGGCGGCACTTTGCTCCGGGGTCTTGTGCTGCCAGTAGTAACGCAGCGTGTCGATACCGACCACAGGGTAGCCGAGCTTGGCCATCTCACCCGCCACGTCGCGGTCGAGGTCACGCCAGCCGCCATCGCCCGAGAGGAACAGGGTCACGGTATCGGTGGTTTGGCCAGCCGGGACTTCCACCACCGGAATGGCAAGCGCGTTACCGTCGCGACCGACCAATGCCTGGGTCAACTGCGTCTTGAGTACCTGCGGCAGATGGATGTCGTAATCGCTGATGCTGGTCTCGGCATTGGCCTGGTCGCGCACGAACGCAGCGCTGGCGTCATCGGGGTTGTCGTTCCAGGCTACGTTCCAGTGACCGTGGGCCGCAGACTTCGGCAGGGCAGTGGCACAGCCCGGCTGTTCGAGGCTGAAGTCGACGGAGATGGCGCGGGCCTTGTCATCGCTCTGACTGGCCAGCCAGCGCCAGGCTTGAGCCGCACCCGGGCCAATACCGGCAACCAGGGTCGGCTTGTCGGACAGTTGGCTCAGGGCCTGGTCCATCGCCTGTTGCTGTTTCGCGCAGTCGCTCGGCGGCAGAATCACTTGCACCAGTTGCGCTTCGCCAGCCTGGCTGAGGTCCAGCAGTTGCTTGCCGGTCAGGGCTTGGTCCTGGGGTACGCCGATGGCGACCCTGGCCTTGGCGTGAACCCCCGGAGTTACCCGGGTCATGCTGGTGCCGTCCAGGGTCAGCTGTTCAAGGCGCGCCTCGGGCGCCGGGCGAGCCCATAGCCAGAAGGCCAGGGCGCCGCACAGCGCGGCCAGCAGCAAGGGAACCAGTACGTACAACCAATAGCGTCGGATCATCAACGTTTCACCAATCCAGTCAGGCCGCCGGCAATCAGGGCGGCAGTGTCAGCCAGTGCCACCAGCGGGTCGAGCCCGGCCGGCACGGCCATGTAACGGGGTTCCCAGTCCGGTTGGAACTTGTCCTTGAAGCGCCGCAGACCCTGGAAGTTGTAAAGCTGCTCGCCGCGGCGGAACACCATCGAACCCAACCGCTGTGTCAGCGGGGCGCCACGGCGCGGTTGCAGGCCGGAAAGCGGAACCATTCCCAGGCTGAAGCGTGCGTAGTCTCGGCTTTTGTAATGCAGGATCAGACCGATCATCATGAATTCCATGGTCAGCTTCGGCGCTTCGGGGTGAGCGCGCATCAAGTCCAGGCTGGCCAGTTCGTTACTGTGGGTTTCCAGCAGGTTGGCGAAGGCCACCGGCCGGCCCTGGAAGCGAATCAGGGCGATACGGAAGTGCTGCAGGTACTCGGCGCTGAAGCGCCCGAGCGAGAAGCCTTTCTCGCGCACGTTCTTGCCGCCGAGCCAGGCGTCGGATATCTCCTTCAGTTCAGCCAGGGGCGCTTGGCCGGGTTCGTGGATTTCCAGGCTCAGGCCATCGCGGCCGCCGCGGTTCCACGTGTAGCGCAGGTCTTTCATTTCCTTGCCTTTGGCTTCGAGGTCAAAGCGGCGCAGGTCGACCCTGGCCTCTTCGCCGAGCTTGAGCGCGGTCAGGCCGATATCCATATAGAAGGGCAGGTTCTCCGCTCGCACTTGGTAGAACACTGGGCGGGCATGATGGAGGTCGCACAGGTCGCGGAACTGCCAGATCATTTCGGCGCGCTCTTGCGCAGGGCCAATGGGGTCGTAAAGGGCCACCAGGCTGCGACCACGGCGCGCATACATCAGGAAGGCCTTGTCGCTTGGGTGGAACAGCAGCGCCTTGTCGCCAGTCAGGGCCAGGCCTCC
Source organism: Pseudomonas sp. Rh2 (assembly GCF_040762985.1). Taxonomy (NCBI): domain Bacteria; kingdom Pseudomonadati; phylum Pseudomonadota; class Gammaproteobacteria; order Pseudomonadales; family Pseudomonadaceae; genus Pseudomonas; species Pseudomonas sp. Rh2. Next base: position 4,557,668 of record NZ_CP142890.1, on the reverse strand, counting down.
GTCGGGTTGGTCGGAGGCCAGCAGAATCTGGTGGGCGCGCTGCAGTTCATCATCATCTGGCAGGTGGATCACTGGGCGGGCAGTGCGCAACAGCCAGGTCAGGGCGACGATCACCAGCAGTACCGCACTGCCCATCGCGGCGCGAAGACCACGCGGGGCATCGGCGTCCAGGGTGAACTGCCACCACAACTGGTGGCTGTAGGGCACATCCTGATAGGCGAACAGCAGCAACCAGACCGACGCTCCGACCACGCAGGCACTGGCTACCAGGTAGATTGGCGAGAATGGCAGTTCCAGCAAGCGGCTTGGGCGGTAGAACGAGCGACGGAACAACGCCAGCAAGGCTGCGGTCACGGTCAGCAGGCTCGCTTCTTCCCAGTCGAAGCCCTTGAGCAACGATAACAAGGCACCGACCAGCAGCAACACAGTGGTCAGTAGCCAGGCGGCCGACAGTCGGCGCCGCAAGCCTTGGGCCAGCAGCAGGCACAGGACACCGATCAGGCTGGCGCCAAAGTGCGAGGCATCGATCAGTCGGTGAGGTACGAGGAACCCCATATGTTCGAGGCGGGTGTCGATTTCCGGTGTCGCACCGGAGAACAGCAGGACCACGCCGGAGAGGAACACCAGGATCGCCAGGATCGGCGCCGCCAGCCCGGAGGCTGCCTTGATAGCCTGCTGGGCGAACAGTAAGCGACGGGCTTCGTTGGCCAGCAGCAGCACGCATGCCATCAGCAGCGGCAGCACGACATAGATCAGGCGGTATAGAAGCAGCGCCGCCGCCAGGGGCGCTGCGCCCAATTGGTCAGCGAAGGCTGCCAGCAGAATCGCTTCGAAGACGCCGACGCCACCCGGTACGTGACTGAGCACGCCTGCGGCCAGGGCCAACAGGTACACCAGCACGAACGCGCCAAATGGCGGAGCCTCTGGAAGCAGTAGATAGAGCACGGTGGCTGCCGCAGCGACGTCCAGGGCGGTGATCAGCAACTGCAGCAGCGTCAGGCGAGCCCCGGGCAGGCGCAGTGTACGGCGTCCGACTTGTACCAGCAGGTTGTCGGCCAAGGGTTGTTCGGCCTGGCGTCGGCGGTATAGCCCGATGACCAGCACGACGGATGCGGCCAGCACGGCAATCGCGATACCTGCCAACAGTGTTGGCGCCATATGCAAGGCGGTGGCTGCGGCAGAGAGGTCGCTCAAGGTGGCCAAGGCTGCCAGGGGAGGCAGCGCGCAGCCAAGGGAGAGACTGGCGAACACCGTCATCCGCGCAACTTCCCCGGCACCCAGCCCCTGGCGCGCATACAGGCGGTAGCGCACCGAGCCGCCAGACAGCATCGACAGGCCGATGGCATTGCCAATCGCAAACGCACTGAAACCACCCAGCACCAAAGTGCGTAGCGGCAGTTTCACGGCTGCGTAGCGGCTGGCCGACCATTCGTACCCGAGCAGGATCACGAAGCCCACCACGGTGGCCACGAAGGCGCCGAGCAGCGCACGGGTCGGCACGCTGAGCATGGCATCGTGCAAGGCATAGATGTCGAGTTCGCTCAACAGGTGCCGGCAGGCGATCAGGCCCATGGCGAACAGCAACAAGGTCACCGCCAGCCCGATGGGTTGGCGATAACGGCTTATGCGCTCCAGCCAGGTCAGCTGGTGCGCGGCGCTGGGTAGGGCCGAGGCGATGGTAGCCTGAGGCTCAGGGTTGCGGGAGGTCATGGGGTACCCCGTGCACACAGCGCGAGGTGGGGGAAAGGTGCGGCCAAGAGAAAGTCCCTTTGGAAAACGTATCCAGATATTACTCCGGGCGACGTCGCTTTTAGCCGTCCGAGCGGGTTAAAGATAGTTCATCCAATACACGGGGCCTGGCCGTAGGGGGGGGTAAGGCGGGGAATTTCCTGGAGGGGAAAAGCAACAAACCCCGCGCTGCTGTTAAACAGGCGGGGTTTGTTCTGACGAATATGGTTGCGGGAGCCGGATTTGAACCGACGACCTTCGGGTTATGAGCCCGACGAGCTACCAGGCTGCTCCATCCCGCGTCAGTGGTGCGCATTCTACAGTTTCGCGGACGGCTGTCAAGCATTAAGCATTGATTTTTCGTCATTTTTCTTCCGCGCCTTTTTCAAGGGCCAAAGAAAAAGGCCACTGTGTGAACAGTGGCCTTTTCTCGAATCTGGTTGCGGGAGCCGGATTTGAACCGACGACCTTCGGGTTATGAGCCCGACGAGCTACCAGGCTGCTCCATCCCGCGCCTGTGAGATCGAATTCTACGGATTTGCTTCCCTATGTCAAGCTGTTTCGTGAAAAAAACCTTTTTTGTTCAATCTCTTAGCGTACGCAATGAGTCCGCAGCTCAGGATTGACGTGGCTTTCAGCCCGATTAGCCGGTCTTGTCGCATGCAGGCTGTTTCCATAAGGGGCGCTTACGCTACTATCTGTATGAATTTACAGTGCCGATGGTAGGCCATGTCCCAGCGCAAGATCATTCACATCGACTGCGATTGTTTCTATGCCGCAATCGAGATGCGTGACGACCCGAGTCTGGCGGGGCGCCCCATGGCGGTAGGGGGGCAGCCCGAACAGCGGGGGGTGATCGCCACCTGCAACTACGAGGCCCGCGCCTATGGCGTGCGTTCGGCCATGTCCTCGCGGCATGCACTCAAGCTGTGCCCTGACCTGCTGATCGTCAAGCCGCGCTTTGATGCCTACCGCGAGGCCTCGCGCGAGATCCACGCCATTTTTCGAGACTATACCGAGCTGATCGAGCCGTTGTCGCTGGACGAGGCCTATCTGGATGTCAGCGACAGCCAGTGGTTTTCCGGCAGCGCTACACGGATTGCCGAAGATATTCGTCGGCGGGTCGCGCGCACCTTGCACATAACGGTTTCGGCGGGTGTGGCGCCGAACAAGTTCCTGGCCAAGATTGCCAGTGACTGGCGAAAGCCCAATGGACTGTTCGTCATCACTCCAGATGAGGTGGAGGCTTTCGTCGCCGCTTTGCCGGTGGCCAGGCTGCATGGCGTCGGCAAGGTCACAGCAGATAAGCTGGCGCGCCTGGGGATCGACACATGCGATGACCTGCGGGATTGGTCGCGACTTGCGCTGGTGCGCGAGTTCGGCAGTTTCGGCGAGCGGTTATGGGGGCTGGCGCGCGGTATCGACGAGCGGGCAGTGCACAACGACAGTCGCAGGCAGTCGGTCAGTGTGGAGAACACCTACGACACCGACCTGCCTGACCTCGCCAGCTGTCTTGAACGGTTACCTGAACTGTTGGCCAGTCTGAATGAGCGAATCGCCCGAATGGACAGCAGCTATCGACCGGACAAACCTTTCGTGAAGGTCAAGTTCCATGACTTTAGCCAGACCACCCTGGAGCAGGCGGGGGCGGGCAGGGATCTGGAAAGTTATCGGCAGTTGCTGAGCCAGGCTTTTGCCCGTGGCGGAAAGCCGGTGCGTTTGCTGGGGGTAGGGGTGAGGCTGCGGGACTTGCGAGGGGCCCATGAGCAGTTGGAGCTGTTCCCAGGGCCGTGAGCAATGCAGTGTCGGCCAACCTCGTGAAAGCGGCCTTGCGTCACGATAGAGCTCCTGTGTAGCCCTAACGCGACGCAAGGCCGCTTTCACGGAGTCGAGCGTCTGGCTTTTTTAGCGGTATCTGGAGAGGCCGGTTTATCAGCGATGCTTTATTACTGCACGCCCGGATCTGCCACCAACCGGCCGGTAGCCTTGGTCAGCGCTTGCAGGAACTCCTGTTGCAGCTCCGGATCGTTGCGGGTCAGCTCGATCAGGCTCTGCTCCATTTCACTGGCCTCTTCTTCCAGGCCCAGCTCCGACAGGCGCTTGACCCGGTGTACCCACTGGCCGACGTCATCGTCTTCCAGGTCATCGAAAATCAGCTCATGGGCTTCGAGCAACTTGTTGCGCAGCGTGGCGCTGACCAACAAGCTGGCATCGCCACGCACGGCGTTCTCTTCATCAGCCACATGCAGGTGCAGGGTGCCGACGTGGTTGAGGTGCTGCTCGGAGAACGGGCTGTCCAGCAGGTTCAGGCGCAAGACGCCGTTTCTGTCGGTGGTCAGCTCGTGGGTTTGCTTGCCAGCCTTCACCTCGACCAGGCGTTCACTCCAGGGCATGCTGGTGAACTCTTCACGTTTGCCCTTCTGCACTTCGCTGATGCCTGCAAGGTTTTGCTGAGCACGACCATTGGACTGCACGTTCATGAACGGGTTTACCCCGGCCACGCCGTAGTTGAGCCAATCGTGCGTGACGCTGTCCGGCAGGTTGCCCAAGGCGAAGACGTTGACCACATTGGCGCCGATCCCGGCAACCACTGCCACCGCACCCAGCGGAATCTCGTAGATCTCCCGCCAGGGCTGGTAGGGCGTGTAGCGGTCATAGCGACGGGTGACTTCGAACTCGGTGACTTCGAAGCGCTTCTGCTCATTGACCCGAACGCGCCGTTGAGGCAGTTCCATCACCTTCGGCTCGCCGACATCGATCTGCAGACTGTGCTCGAGCAATTTGCGCTCGACGCGTTCCTCGTGCTCGCTGCGCTGGGACATCTGGTTGGCGCAGCCGCTGACCAGCAGGGCGCCGCACAAAGCGGCGCCCCCCAGGGTAAAGGTACTTCGCTTGGACATGATCACTCGTGCATTGGTTATCAGCGGCGAACGCGGGCCTGCAGGAAGGTCAGCACTTCATTGAGCGGCAGTGCCTGAGCCTCTTGCTCGGTGCGGTGCTTGTACTCCAGGTTGCCTTCGGCCAGGCCGCGATCGCTGACGACGATGCGGTGCGGGATGCCGATCAGCTCCATGTCGGCAAACTTGATGCCTGGGCTGGTCTTCTTGTCACGGTCGTCCAGCAACACTTCGAAGCCGGCAGCCGTCAACTCGGCGTACAGCTTGTCGGTTGCCTCGCGAACCACATCGGTTTCGTAGCGCAGCGGTACCAGGGCGATCTGGAACGGGGCCAGGGCGTCGTTCCAGATGATGCCCTTGTCGTCATAGCTCTGCTCGATGGCCGCGGCGACCACGCGGGACACGCCGATGCCGTAGCAGCCCATGGACAGGGTGACCGGCTTGCCGTTCTCGCCCAGTACCTGGCACTTGAGCGCCTCGCTGTACTTGGTGCCGAGCTGGAAGATGTGACCCACTTCGATACCGCGCTTGATCACCAGGGTGCCCTGGCCGTCCGGGCTCGGGTCACCTTCGACCACATTACGCAGGTCAGCGACCTGCGGGACGGGGAGGTCGCGCTCCCAGTTCACGCCGAAGTAGTGTTTGTCGTCGATGTTGGCGCCGATGCCGAAATCACTCATCAGGGCGACCGAGCGGTCGATGATGCACTCCATCGGCAGGTTCATTGGGCCGAGCGAGCCAGCACCGGCGCCAATGGCCTCGCGCAGTTCGGCATCGGTGGCCATGACCAGCGGGTCGGCAACCTGTTCCAGCTTGGCGGCCTTGATTTCATTGAGCTCGTGGTCGCCACGGACCACCAGGGCGACCAGTTTGCCTTCCTCGGCACCGCGGACGATCAGGGTCTTGACGGTTTTCTCGATCGGCAGGCCGAAGTTGTCCACCAGATCCTTGATGGTCTTGGCATTCGGGGTGTCGACCAGGCGCAGTTCTTCAGTTGGCGCAGGGCGCACGGTTTCGCGCGGGATGGCCTCGGCCTTCTCGATATTGGCTGCGTAATCGGAAGTGTCGCTGAAGATCACGTCGTCTTCGCCGGACTCGGCCAGTACGTGGAACTCGTGCGAGTAGCTACCACCGATAGAGCCGGTGTCGGCCTGCACTGGGCGGAAGTCCAGGCCCAGGCGAGTGAAGATATTGCTGTACGCCTGGTGCATGCGGTCGTAGGTTTCTTGCAAGGAAGCCTGGTCGGCATGGAACGAGTAGGCGTCCTTCATGATGAACTCGCGGCCGCGCATCAGGCCGAAGCGCGGGCGGATCTCGTCACGGAACTTGGTCTGGATCTGGTACATGTTGAGCGGCAGCTGTTTATAGCTGGACAGCTCGTTACGGGCCAGGTCGGTGATGACCTCTTCGTGGGTCGGGCCGACGCAGAAGTCACGATTGTGGCGGTCTTTCAGGCGCAGCAGTTCAGGGCCGTATTGCTCCCAGCGGCCGGACTCCTGCCACAGCTCGGCAGGTTGGATGCTTGGCATCAACACTTCCAGGGCCCCAGCAGCGTTCATTTCCTCGCGGACCACGGCCTCGACCTTGCGCATTACCCGCAGGCCCATCGGCAGCCAGGTATACAGGCCGGAGGCCAGCTTGCGGATCATGCCAGCGCGCAGCATGAGCTGGTGGCTGATGACCACGGCGTCGGCAGGGGTTTCTTTTTGGGTGGCGAGCAAATATTGACTGGTGCGCATGGTGAGCCGTGTCGATTGCCTGAATGTGAAATGACCCCGCATTGTACGGGGGCGAAACGAAAGCGTACAGAATGCAGCACTGGCTGGCAGTTGTCAGCCAAGAAAAAACCCGGCATGTGCCGGGCTTTTTCAATTGCGAAGCGCTGTCGGCCGAAGCTTACAGGATGCTCAGCGGGTACTCGAGGATCAGGCGCAGGTCGTTGTTGTCCGAAGCGTAGTCGGCGTTGTACGCGTTGTTTGCACGGTAAACGGCGTAGCGTACGCGGAAGGACAGGTCTTTGGCCGGGCCTTCCTGAATGACGTACTTGGACTCGACGTTGAGCTCGTGTTCCTTACCTTCGGTGTTGGAAGTAGTCTCGATGTTGTCACCGTAGACGTAACGGGTCATGAAGCTCAGGCCAGGTACGCCGTAGGAAGCCATGTTCAGGTCGTAGCGAGCCTGCCAGGATTTCTCTTCGGCACCGACGAAGTCGGAGATCTGGATGGAGTTGGACACGAAGACAGTGCCGTTACCATCGACGCCATACAGGTAGCCGGTGTCGCCGCTGGAGCGCTGGTAGGCCAGGGTGAACTTGTGGCCGCCCAGGCTATAGGCAGCTGCAAGGCTCCACAGTTTGTTGTCCAGTTCGCCGTAGAGTTTCTGGCCCTGGTCCTTGGAGCGATAGCCGTTGAAGTCGAAGTTCAGCGCTTGGGTATCATCGATCGGCAGGGTGTAGTTGAGGTTGATGTACTGCTTCTTGAAGTAGTCATCGACATCAGAGGCTGCCAGGGTACCGACGAAGTTGTCGGTGAAGGAGTAGGTGGCACCGGCAATGTTGGCCGACGTCAGGCCAGGCGTGTGCTTGCCGTTGATGCTGTCCTTGCCCATGCCGGTTTGCGAGCTCAGCGCGGTGAAGCGACCGGCGCTCAATTCCAGGCCCTTGATCTCCTTGCTGGTGATCAAGGTGCCTTCCGCCACTTCTGGCAGCAGACGGCTGTCATCGGTCGCGAACACAGGGCTTGCGACGAACTGGCGGCCATACTTCAGGGTGGTGTCGGAGAGGCGGAACTTGACGGCTGCGCCGCCTTTGCCTTGCGAATCTTCCGGGTGGCCGTCGCTGTCGGTGCGGAACAGGCCGTTACCGGCAGTGCCTTTGCCGCCATCGAACTTGACGCTACCCATGGCCATGAGGTCAACGCCCACGCCGATGGTGCCCTGGGTGAAGCCGGATTCGAAGGTGCCCAGCAGCGATGCGCCGCTGTCTTCGCGGTGGCCGCTCTTGAAGCCGCTGGAGCGGGTTGGGTCGGCAATGTTGCCTGCACCGTGCTTGAAGTCGCGGTTCATGTACATGGCGCGAGTCTTCAGGTTCAGCGAACTGTCTTCGATGAAACCTTTTGCTTCGTCTTGCGAAGAGGCTACGGCGAACTGCGAGGTCCCTGCCGCAACGGCCAGGGCGATCATGCTCCACTTCATCACGCGCATCGTGATTTGCTCCTTTGGTTTTTAGGAAGAGTACCGCTGTGCCCAAGTTTTTTAGTTATATGGGACAGCTCTTTCTTGTTATGTCGGCGAAAATGTATAGCACGCTGACTGTTGTTGGCGATATGGGAATAAACATCCTTTCGGTAACGTTACGCTCATGTCGCTTCTAGGTAGTTCCATGTCGCAAATCACGCCTCCCCAAGTGAGGCGTACAACGCCAGCGCTGTTTCTGTCACCGTAATCGATCTGTAATAAGAAAGTCCGGTTCGAGAAACTCCCTGGTGCCTCCAATGCCGCTGTTGTTATTTGTCGCGTCCACCCGGTCAATGCAGGTGTCGTGCCGACTTGGCGTGAAGGGAATGCAACAACCGTGCTCAAAATTCGCAACGCTTCATGAAATTTTCACAAAATCCCCGGGCAAGGGGCGCGAAGTCCCGCAAATACGGGGCGGTATCGGGGTGGGTGGTCTGCCGCCGAAGCACGTCGGCAAATGCCCAAAAGCTGCCTTAAAAGTCAATGTGTTACCGCGGACTGTTCAAGTTGAGTCGTTTGCGTGGGGGGATGTGTGGTGGGATCCACATTTTCGGCATCATTTTGGTGCGAAAAGTAGCGCAGTGTTACCGCAAGCGTGCAAAGGTGGCTCGTCCGTGAACCGAAAGTGAGCGCAATTCGAGCCGTTGCATGTCCAAAGGGGCGAAGCAGGGTATCCTCTGCGCAGGTTTTCCCGCATTCGACGGGGCTGTTTTCTTAGGAGGTTTGCCGTGTTCGTCCTGGATTCGCGTTTGCAGCAGGATTCCCTCGTGCTGGGGGATTTCCCATTGTCCCGTGTGTTGCTGAGCAAGGATGCCAATTACCCTTGGTTCATCCTGGTGCCACGGCGCGAAGGTGTGAGCGAGCTGTTCGACCTCAGCACCGATGAGCAGGCCCAGTTGTGGAAGGAAACCACCTACCTGGCTGAAGTCCTCAAGGATGAGTTCGCTGGCGACAAGATGAATGTGGCCACGTTGGGTAACGTGGTCAGCCAGATGCACATGCACGTCATCGTACGCCGCCATGGCGATGCAGCCTGGCCGGCGCCGGTGTGGGGCAAGGTGCCTGCGATCGAGTACGGCCCAGGGCAGGTCGACGCCATACGCCAGCGCCTGCGTGCGCGGCTCGATGATCAATACCAGGAGGCCTGAAATGTCTGCCGAATCGCGCATCATCGAGCTGGAGACCCGTCAGGCGTTCCAGGATGACACCATTCAGGCATTGAATGATGTGGTGGTCGAGCAGGGGCGGGTGATCGAGCGCCTGCAGTTGCAGATGGCCGAGCTGATCAAGCGATACGAAGAAATGGTCGGGCAATATGGTGGTGAAGGCGAAGAGGCGCCTCCGCCACATTATTGAAGGGCGGCCCTGGGGTGGCCAGGGCCGTGCACGGTCAGCGGCGGGTAACCGCGACCACGTCTTCGGCTTGCAGGCCCTTGTCGCGATGCATCACCGAAAACTCCACGCGCTGGCCTTCGACCAGAATGCGGTGGCCCTCGCCACGAATGGCGCGAAAGTGGACGAAGATGTCATCGCCCGAATCGCGGGAGATGAAGCCAAAGCCCTTCGAGGTATTGAACCACTTGACGGTGCCGGTATCGCGCTTGCCGCCTTCCAGGGGCGCCTGCTGGGTGCTGCGGGCTTTGCGGCCGCTGCGCGCGAAGCCAGCGGCCAGGTGCAGCGCGACGGCCAATGCCGCACAGACCAGGGCGGCCAGGTTGCCCATTTCCGGGCGTGCCAGCAGCGTCAGGGTCTGCAGCACCATTGCCACCACCAGCAGGGCGCAGGCCAGGTGTTGCAATTGCTGGCGAGCGCCTCGGTAGTACAGCGGTACGACCGGGGCGAGCAGCAGGTTGAGCAGGCCGAGCAGGGCGAGGTAGACCGCGTCGGGTTGTTGCAGGAAAGGTGTTGCATCGGTTTTCAGGCCAGGTATGAGCGACAGCAGCAAAGCCGCTACGCCCGTCACCAGATGGACGATCTTGAACATGGGTTGGCTCACAGTTGATAAGGCCGATCACAGGAAGAGCTGGCGGCACGGTGCGCATGAGGTGTAGAGCGCGAACACGTGGCAGGCCAGCCTATGCACCCGGCAATGACAATCCGCACGGGTGGCACCGTGCCTATTTAACAGCAAAGGCGGGGGCTTCTCAAACCGAGGGCGGTTGCCGTCGATCCATTGCCTTGTGTCACATGCGGGTTGGGGAAAGTGTTGGTACAGTGTTTCGGGCCCGCTTGTTCAACAAGCCATCATGGAAAAGGGGAACTTCATGGCAATCGATATCGGTATCTCTGAAGAAGATCGCAAATCCATCGTCGAAGGGCTTTCTCGCCTGTTGTCGGATACCTATGTGCTGTATCTGAAAACCCACAACTTTCACTGGAACGTCACCGGCCCGTCCTTCCGCACGTTGCACCTGATGTTCGAGGAGCAATACAACGAGTTGGCGCTGGCCGTCGATTTGATCGCCGAGCGCATTCGTGCCTTGGGCTTCCCTGCGCCCGGTTCCTATGCCTTTTACGCGCGACATTCGTCGATCAAGGAAGAAGAGGGCGTGCCAGCAGCGGACGAAATGATCCGGCAGCTGGTGCAGGGCCAGGAGGCGGTGGTGCGTACGGCGCGCAGCATTTTCCCGGTGGTGGACAAGGTCAGTGACGAGCCGACCGCCGACCTGCTGACTCAACGGATGCAGGTGCACGAGAAGACGGCCTGGATGTTGCGGGTGCTGTTGGACGGTAAATAGTCGTCTTATTGCGTCGGAATCCTGATAAAGCCCGGTTGTGCCCAGCGCAATCGGGCTTTGGCGTTTTGGCGGGAAACCCTTGCCGCTGCTTAGCGGTGGGTGTCGCGGGCTTCATTGGGGCTGAGTTCCCGTGGCAGTGGAGTGACCCGATGCAAGACACGACGCAAGCGATGAAGCGAGGGGGTAATCAAGGGCGCTGGCCAGGTCGGCAGTGCGTCGACCCGTTCAAGGCCGATTTCGACATGTTGCAGATCCAGCCGGTGTCCCGTTCGGTAAGGCTCAACGGATTTTCCACCTGCTTGCGCCTGGAGGCGGTCTACTGGCGCATCCTGGAGCGGATTGCCGCAGCCAATGGCTGTTCGGTCAGTGCTGTGCTGTCGTACGTGGACCGCGAGGTGCACCTGCGTCAGGGCGGGGTGAGGAACTTCAGTGGCCTGATTCGGGTGATCTGCGTCGCCTGGCTGCTTGAGCCGCCGAGCGGACGCTGATCGCCGGGCGGGCTGCGCAGCGCCTGTTAACCATATATAATCCCGCTTTTTGCTGCCCCGGCAGCCTGCGTTGTGGTTGACGAGAGACATCCATGCCCCTGTATGACTATCAATGTGAATCCTGCGATCACCGGATGGAGGTGTTGCAGAAGATCAGCGCCGCGCCGCTGACCGATTGCCCGGCGTGTCAGGCGCCTGCGTTGAAGAAGCTGCTGTCGGTGCCCGGTTTCCGCCTGAGCGGTAACGGTTGGTACGAAACCGACTTCAAGACCGGGGCAAAAAAGAATCTGGCAGGCGGCGACAAGGCCGACTGAGTTGAATTGCAGTAGTCGGGTCTTGCAGTATTAGCCCTCTGGGCGGTCAAGACCTCCACCGAATACACGAATCACGAGAAGCGAAACCACCATCATGATGCGCAGCCATTATTGCGGCCAACTGAACGAGAGCCTGGACGGCCAGGAAGTCACCCTTTGCGGCTGGGTCCATCGTCGCCGCGACCACGGCGGGGTGATCTTCCTCGATATCCGTGACCGCGAAGGCATGGCTCAGGTCGTGTTCGACCCGGATCGCGCCGAAACCTTCGCCGCTGCCGACCGCGTGCGCAGCGAGTATGTCGTGCAGATCACTGGCAAGGTACGCAAGCGTCCGGAAGGTGCGGTGAACGCCAACATGGCCTCCGGCGCCATCGAAATCCTCGGCTACCAGCTGAATGTGCTCAACGAAGCGGAAACCCCTCCCTTCCCGTTGAACGAATACTCCGACGTGGGCGAGGAAACCCGTCTGCGCTACCGCTTCATCGACCTGCGTCGTCCGGAAATGGCCGACAAGCTGCGCCTGCGTTCGCGCATCACCAGCAGCATTCGTCGCTTCCTCGACGAGAACGGCTTCCTCGACGTCGAAACCCCGATCCTCACCCGAGCCACGCCGGAAGGTGCGCGCGACTACCTGGTGCCGAGCCGTACCCACGCTGGCAGCTTCTTTGCTCTGCCGCAGTCGCCGCAGCTGTTCAAGCAGCTGCTGATGGTGGCCGGTTTCGACCGTTACTACCAAATTGCCAAGTGCTTCCGTGACGAGGACCTGCGTGCCGACCGTCAGCCGGAATTCACCCAGATCGACATCGAAACCAGCTTCCTGGACGAATCCGAGATCATGGGCCTCACCGAGAGCATGATCCGCAAGCTGTTCAAGGAAGTGCTGGACCTGGAGTTCGGCGAGTTCCCGCACATGACCTTCGAGGAGGCCATGCGTCGTTACGGTTCCGACAAGCCAGACCTGCGTATTCCGCTGGAGCTGGTCGACGTTGCCGATCAGCTCAAGGACGTCGACTTCAAAGTCTTCGCCGGCCCGGCCAACGATCCGAAGTGCCGCGTGACCGCCCTGCGCCTGCCTGGCGGTGCCAGCATGCCGCGCAGCAAGATCGACGAGTACACCAAGTTCGTGGGCATCTATGGTGCCAAGGGCCTGGCGTACATCAAGGTCAACGAGCGTGCCAAGGGCGTCGAAGGCCTGCAGTCGCCAATCGTCAAGAACATACCTGAGGCCAACCTCAACGTGATCCTCGATCGCGTGGGTGCGGTCGACGGCGACATCGTGTTCTTCGGTGCCGACAAGTTCAAGATCGTCAGCGAAGCCCTGGGCGCGCTGCGTATCCGCCTGGGCCACGACTTCGAGCTGCTGACCTGCGAGTGGGCGCCGATGTGGGTGGTCGACTTCCCGATGTTCGAAGAGAACGAAGACGGCAGCTTCACCGCGCTGCATCACCCGTTCACCGCGCCGAAGTGCACCCCTGAAGAGCTCGAGGCCAACCCGGCCGGCGCGCTGTCCCGTGCCTACGACATGGTGCTCAACGGTACCGAACTGGGTGGCGGTTCGATCCGTATTCACCGCAAGGAAATGCAACAGGCGGTATTCCGCCTGCTGGGTATCGAGGCGGCAGAGCAGGAAGAGAAGTTCGGCTTCCTGCTCGACGCTCTGAAGTTCGGCGCACCGCCACACGGTGGTCTGGCCTTCGGTCTGGACCGTCTGGTCATGCTGATGACCGGCGCCCAGTCGATCCGTGAAGTGATCGCCTTCCCGAAAACCCAGAGCGCCGCGTGCGTCATGACCCAGGCCCCTGGCATGGTCGATGCCAAGGCACTGCGCGAGCTGCACATCCGTCTGCGCGAGCAGACCAAGGTCGAGTAAGCGGACCGCGGGCGCACCCGCAGGGTTGCGCCCATGCGCTTTTGCGCAAGATCACACGCGTTCCGCCCTACGGGGCGGAACTTGTTTCTGTATCAAGGATTTTGGAGTCGATATGGCTGGTCATTCCAAGTGGGCGAACATCAAGCACCGCAAAGAGCGCCAGGATGCCAAGAGAGGCAAGATCTTCACCAAGTGGATCCGCGAGCTGACGGTCGCCGCCAAGCAGGGCGGGCCTGATCCGGCCTCCAACCCGCGCCTGCGTCTGGCGTTGGACAAGGCGCTGGGCGCCAACATGAGCCGCGACATCATCGACCGGGCCGTGGCCCGTGGTGCTGGCACCAACGAAAGCGACAACGTCGAAGAGCTCAGCTACGAAGGTTATGGCCCAGGTGGCGTGGCCATCATGGTCGAAGCCATGACCGACAATCGCAACCGCACCGCAGCGGCCGTTCGCCATGCCTTCACCAAATGTGGCGGCAACCTCGGTACCGATGGTTCGGTCGCGTACCTGTTCGAGCGCAAGGGGCAGATCAGCTTTGCCCCTGGCCTTGACGAGGATGCCCTGATGGAAGCGGCCATGGAGGCCGATGCCGATGACGTTGTGGCCAACGAAGACGGTTCGTTCGATGTGTTTACCTCGTTCAACAGCTTCTATGCCGTGCGTAACGCCTTGGAGGAAGCTGGCTTCAAGGCCGCCGATGCCGAGATCGTGATGCAGCCGACCACCAGCGCCGAACTGGACCAGGACGGGGCCGAGAAGGTGCTCAAGCTGATCGACATGCTCGAAGACCTGGATGACGTACAGAACGTCTACTCCAATGCCGAGATTTCCGAAGAGATCCTGGAAAAACTTGGCTAAGGTGTCCTGGGCATCCGGGCCAGGCAGGTAGCTTTATTGGGGCCGCTGTGCAGCCCATCGCTGGCTTGCAGTGATGGGGCGCGCAGCGGCCCCAATGGTGTTTAAACATGGGCTTTGTACGACAGGCACTATGACTCTGATTCTTGGTATCGACCCCGGCTCGCGGATCACCGGTTACGGCGTGGTACGCCAAACCGCGCGTGGTTGCGAGTACGTGGCGTCGGGCTGCATCCGCACCGGCAGTGGCGAGCTGCATGAGCGATTGCAGATCGTCTTTCGTGGTGTCGGAGAAATCATCGCCCAGCACGGCCCGGTGACCATGGGGATCGAGCGGGTGTTCATGGCTCGCAATGCCGACTCGGCGCTCAAGCTTGGCCAGGCCCGTGGCGCGGCGATCGTTGCCGCCGCCGAGGCGGGTCTGGAAATCGCCGAGTACAGTGCCACCCAGGTCAAGCAGGCCGTTGCCGGTACCGGGGGGGCCAACAAGGAGCAGGTGATGATGATGGTCATGCATTTGCTCAAATTGACCCAGAAACCGCAGATCGATGCATCCGACGCACTGGCCATCGCCTTGTGTCATGCCCATACCCGCTCCAGCCTGGTGCCTCACGGCTTGGCGACGGCTCGGCGGCGTGGTGGACGCTTGCGTCTGTAAGCACTTCATGCGCTGATACACATTTTGCTCGGGTGAAACGTTCACCCGCTGCTTTTGCTGATAGGGTTGTGCGGTCTTTGATCGGCTCCCCGAGAGGAAGGATCGGAACGTGATTGGACGTTTGCGCGGCACCCTGGCGGAAAAACAGCCGCCGCACCTGATTATCGATGTCAATGGCGTGGGCTATGAGCTCGAAGTGCCGATGACCACCCTGTACCGTCTGCCCAAGGTGGGCGAGTCGGTCACCGTGCATACCCACCTGGTGGTGCGCGAGGATGCGCACCTGCTGTATGGGTTTCATGAAAAGCGCGAGCGTGAGCTGTTTCGCGAGCTGATTCGTCTCAATGGCGTAGGACCGAAGCTGGCGTTGGCCTTGATGTCTGGCCTTGAGGTCGACGAACTGGTGCGCTGTGTCCAGGCCCAGGACGCTTCGACGCTGGTGCGGGTGCCCGGCGTTGGCAAGAAGACCGCGGAGCGCTTGCTGGTCGAGCTCAAGGACCGGTTCAAGGCCTGGGAAACCTCGCCTGCGATGTTCACGCTCGTCTCCGATGGGCCGGTGCCGGTCAGCAGCGCCAATAACGCCGAGGCCGATGCGGTCAGTGCGCTGGTGTCTCTGGGCTACAAGCCTCAGGAGGCGAGCAAGGCGGTATCCGCCATCAAGGACAAGGCTGGCCTGAGTAGCGAAGAGCTGATTCGCCGTAGCCTGAAGGGGATGATTACCAAGTGATCGAAGCCGACCGCTTGATCGCCGCCACTGGCCGCGACCGTGAAGAAGTCCAGGACCGGGCGATTCGCCCGCTGCGGCTGGATGAATACATCGGCCAGCCCGTCGTGCGCGAGCAGATGTCCCTGTTCATCCAGGCTGCTCGCGGTCGCCACGAGTCGCTGGATCACACCCTGATTTTTGGTCCGCCCGGGCTGGGCAAGACCACCCTGGCCAATATCATCGCCCATGAGATGGGCGTATCGGTCAAAAGTACCTCGGGCCCTATTCTCGAGCGGCCGGGTGACCTGGCAGCCATGCTGACCAACCTTGAACCTCATGACGTACTGTTCATCGACGAAATCCACCGGCTGTCGCCAGTGGTCGAAGAAGTGCTGTATCCGGCCATGGAAGACTTCCAGCTCGACATCATGATCGGCGAAGGGCCTGCCGCCCGCTCGATCAAGCTCGACCTGCCGCCGTTCACCCTGGTCGGTGCCACCACCCGTGCCGGCATGCTCACCAACCCGCTGCGCGATCGCTTCGGTATCGTTCAGCGTCTGGAGTTCTACAGCAACCAGGACCTGGCCACCATCGTCAGTCGGTCGGCCAGCATCCTCGGGCTTTCGATCGAGGACCAGGGTGCCTTCGAAATTGCCCGGCGTGCCCGTGGCACGCCGCGTATCGCCAACCGACTGCTACGCCGGGTGCGCGACTACGCCGAAGTGCGTGGCAAGGGGCAGATCACCAAGGCCGTGGCCGACTTGGCGTTGAACCTGCTGGATGTCGACGAGCGTGGTTTCGACCACTCCGACCGCCGCCTGCTGCTGACCATGATCGAGAAGTTCGACGGCGGTCCTGTGGGCGTGGACAACCTGGCGGCGGCCATCAGCGAAGAGCGCCACACCATCGAGGATGTGCTCGAGCCTTACCTGATCCAGCAAGGCTATATCATGCGCACCCCGCGCGGGCGCGTAGTCACGCGGCATGCCTACCTGCATTTCGGTCTGAACGTGCCCGGAAGGCTGGGGGAGGGGGGCGATTATTGCGAGCCAGGCGATGAATGACAGATCGAATCCCGCTTTTCGTGGTCCTACCGCTGGCATGCCGCAGGGTTGCTGGCAATCAGACATTATTTAAGAAAAAACAGTTGCTACAGCGGATTGGCAAGCTGAGGAGTAAGCACTAGAGTATGCGCGCGCAAAATGGCCTGGAACCGTTCGCACACCGTTGTCGCGTCTATTACGAGGACACCGATGCCGGTGGCGTGGTGTATTACGTCAATTATCTGAAATTCATGGAGCGTGCGCGCACGGAGCGGTTGCGCCACCTGGGCTTTTCCCAGGCGCAGCTGGCCGGAGAAAACCTCCTGTTCGTGGTCCACTCCAGCGAAGCACGCTATCACGCGCCGGCGCGCCTGGACGACGAGCTCCGGGTCACCGCGCAAGTACTTGAACTCAATCGCGCCAGTCTGCGTTTCGTACAGCAGGTCTGGCGGGAAAAGGATGAAACGCTGCTCTGCGAGGGGCAGTTCCTGGTGGCCGCCGTGCGCGCCGACACTTTCAAACCCCGGGCCATTCCCCCAGAGCTGCGTGACGCCTTCCTGGCGGACGGCACGGGTACTCAATCGAATGCAGGAGAATAAGCGTGGAAGCTAACGTCGTCGACCATACCTCCATGTGGAGTCTGGTCAGCAATGCCAGCATCGTGGTGCAGTTGGTCATGCTGGCCTTGGTGGCTGCCTCGGTCACTTCATGGATCATGATCTTCCAGCGCAGCACCATGCTGCGTGCCGGTCGTCGTGCGCTGGATGCTTTCGAGGAGCGTTTCTGGTCGGGTATCGATCTGTCCAAGCTCTATCGCCAGGCTGGCAGCAACCCCGATCCTGACTCCGGTGTTGAACAGGTCTTTCGTGCCGGTTTCAAAGAGTTCTCGCGTCTGCGCCAGCAACCTGGCGTCGACCCGGATGCAGTGATGGAAGGCGTTGGCCGTGCCATGCGCGTTGCCATCTCCCGCGAGGAAGAAAAGCTCGAGCAGAGCCTGCCGTTCCTGGCCACCGTCGGTTCCACCAGCCCGTACATCGGCCTGTTCGGTACCGTATGGGGCATCATGAACTCCTTCCGTGGCCTGGCCAGCGCCCAGCAGGCCACCTTGGCCACTGTCGCTCCTGGTATCGCCGAGGCCCTGATCGCCACCGCAATCGGCCTGTTCGCCGCAATTCCCGCGGTCATCGCCTACAACCGTTTTGCTGCCCGCAGTGAAGTGCTGATCGGCCGTTACTACACCTTCGCCGACGAGTTCCAGGCGATCCTGCACCGTAAAGTGCACACCAGCGAAGAGTAAGCAGGTAGAAGCCCATGGCCCGAGTTCGCCACAAACGCAAGCCGGTCGCCGAGATGAACGTGGTGCCCTACATCGACGTGATGCTGGTGCTGCTGGTTATCTTCATGGTGACGGCCCCCATGCTCAACCAGGGCGTGAAGGTCGACCTGCCCAAGGTTTCCAGTGAAGCCTTGCCGCAGGACAACAACGTCCAGATCCTGACCATCTCCATCAAGGCCGACAAAACCTACTACTGGAACCTCGGCAGCGAAGTCGACACCGACAAGCAGATGGACAAGGCCATGACCCTGCCGGAAATGACCAGTGCGGTGACCAAGATCATCGCCGCCGGTCGCGACCAGGGCAAACAGACCCAGGTCTTCATTCGTGGCGACAAGGCTGTCGACTACGGCGCCGTCATGGGCGCCATGGGCGGGTTGCAGAAGGCCGGTGTCGGTAACGTTGGCCTGATTACCGAGGCGCCCTGATGCAGCAGCGAGAGCCATCCGCCTCGGAAAGCTACTTCTGGCCCAGCATCTGGGCCATCGGCCTGCATGTGCTGGTGTTCGCCATGCTGTTCGTCAGCTTTGCGATGACGCCTGAGCTGCCGCCTTCCAAGCCGATCGTCCAGGCGACCCTGTACCAGCTCAAATCCAAGAGCCAGGCGACCACCCAGACCAATCAGAAGATTGCCGGGGAAGCGAAGAAAACCGCTTCGCGCCAGACCGAGGTCGAGCAGCTGGAGCAGAAGAAGGTCGAGCAGGAGGCCATAAAGGCCGCGGAACAAAAGAAAGCCGACGCCGCTCAAAAGGCCGAAGAGGCCCGCGAAGCCGCCGAGGCCAAGAAGGCCGAAGAGGCTGCCAAGGCTGCCGAGGCCAAGAAAGCCGCCGAAGCCAAGAAGGCTGAAGAAGCGAAGAAAGCCGCTGAGAAACAGCAGGCTGACATCGCCAAGAAAAAGGCAGAGGAAGAGGCCAAGAAGCAGGCCGAGGAAGAAGCCAAGAAACAAGCCGCTGAGGAGGCCAAGAAAAAGGCCGCCGAGGAGGCGAAGAAGAAAGCAGCCGAGGACGCCAAGAAGAAAGCGGCGGCCGAGGAAGCGAAGAAGAAGGCAGCTGAAGAGGCCAAGAAAAAGGCCGCGGCAGATGCCCAGAAGAAGAAGGCACAGGAAGCGGCTCGCAAGGCGGCGGAAGACAAGAAAGCCCAGGCATTGGCCGAGCTGTTGTCCGACACCACCGAGCGGCAGCAGGCCCTGGCCGACGAGCAGGGGGACCAGGTGGCCGGCGATTTCGACGACCTGATTCGTATGCGCGCGGCCGAAGGCTGGGCGCGTCCACCTTCTGCGCGCAAAGGCATGACGGTAGTCCTGCAGATCAGCATGCTGCCGGATGGCACCATTACCGGCGTCAGTGTGGCTCGCTCCAGTGGAGACGGTCCATTCGACAGTTCGGCGGTGGCAGCAGTGAAGAACATCGGTCGCTTGACCGAAATGCAGGGCTTGAAGCCGAACGAGTTCAATCCGTACCGTTCGTTCAAGATGACATTTACACCTGAGGATCTTGCGTTGTGATTAAACTCCTTCGAGGAATGCTGGTCATGCTCTGCTGCGTGGCTGGCATGGCCATGGCAGAGGAAAAGAACATCCTGGTCACCAGCGGCAGCGACAGGGCTACGCCCATCGCGGTTGTGCCGTTCGGTCTGCAGGGTGGTAGCGTGCTGCCGGAAGACATGGCCGATATCATTGGTAACGACCTGCGCAACTCTGGCTACTACGCGCCAATTCCACGGCAGAACATGATCAGCCAGCCGACCCAGGCCAGCGAAGTGATCTTCCGTGACTGGAAAGCCCTTGGTGCCCAGTACGTCATGGTTGGCAGCATCGTGCCGTCGGGCGGGCGCCTGCAGGTTCAATACGCACTGTTCAACGTCGCCACCGAGCAGCAAGTGCTGACCGGCAGCGTCGCGGGCGGTGTCGACCAGTTGCGCGACATGTCCCACTACATCGCCGACCAGTCGTTCGAGAAGCTCACCGGCATCAAGGGTGCATTCTCCACCCGCATGCTGTACGTGACCGCTGAGCGCTTCTCGGCCAACAACACCCGCTACACCCTGCAGCGTTCGGACTACGATGGTGCCCGCGCTGTGACCCTGCTGCAGTCGCGCGAGCCGATCCTGTCGCCGCGCTTCGCACCGGATGGCAAACGCATCGCCTATGTCTCGTTCGAGCAGAAGCGTCCGCGTATCTTCATCCAGCACATCGATACCGGTCGCCGCGAACAGGTCACCAACTTCGAGGGCCTGAACGGTGCACCAGCCTGGTCCCCGGATGGCACCCGCCTGGCCTTCGTACTTTCGAAGGATGGCAATCCGGACATTTATGTGATGAACGTTGCCTCGCGCCAGATCAGCCGCGTCACCGCCGGCCCGGGTATCAATACCGAACCGTTCTGGGGTAAAGATGGCAACACCCTGTACTTCACCTCCGACCGTGGCGGCAAACCGCAGATCTACAAGCAGTCGGTCAGCGGTGGTGGTGCCGAGCGCGTAACTTTCGTGGGTAACTACAACGCCAACCCGAAACTTTCGGCCGATGAAAAGACCTTGGTGATGATTCACCGTCAGCAGGGTTTCACCAACTTCAAAGTGGCTGCCCAGGATCTGCAACGTGGAAGTGTAAAGATTCTCTCCGAGACCAGTCTTGATGAGTCTCCCACTGTTGCGCCAAACGGCACCATGCTAATCTACGCCACCCGCCAGCAGGGCCGGGGAGTCTTGATGCTCGTGTCGCTTAATGGACGCGTGAGGCTCCCACTTCCTACCGCTCAAGGCGAAGTCAGAGAACCGTCCTGGTCCCCTTACCTGAACTGATTGCGGCGTAATACTTTTGCTTAACACACTGGGGTTTCATTAGGAGTTTCACGATGGAAATGCTGAAGTTTGGTAAATTTGCTGCGCTGGCTCTGGCCATGGCCGTAGCTGTAGGTTGCTCCTCGAAAGGCGGCGACAACGCTGGTGAAGGCGCTGTTGACCCGAACGCTGGCTACGGTGCCAACACTGGCGCTGTCGACGGCTCCCTGAGCGAAGAAGCCGCCCTGCGCGCAATCACCACCTTCTACTTCGAATACGACAGCTCGGATCTGAAGCCAGAAGCCATGCGCGCCCTGGACGTTCACGCCAAGGACCTGAAAGCCAACGGCAACCGCGTTGTTCTGGAAGGCAACACCGACGAGCGCGGCACCCGCGAGTACAACATGGCTCTGGGTGAGCGTCGTGCCAAGGCCGTTCAGCGCTACCTGGTTCTGCAGGGCGTTTCCCCTGCTCAACTGGAACTGGTCTCCTACGGCGAAGAGCGTCCGGTTGCCACTGGCAACGACGAGCAGTCCTGGGCTCAGAACCGTCGCGTAGAACTGCGTAAGTAAGTTCTCATGCGTATGTGCCGCCGTGTAGTAACCGTCCTCGCACTCAGCCTGCCGCTTGCGGCTTGGGCTGAGGTTCCTGTAGTAGATGACAACGCAGGTGCTTACCCACCTTCGGGTTATGGCACGAGCGGCGCCTATGCCGGGGCAGGGGCTTCGACCCCTGCCTCTGCACAGGGCCAGCTGTTCATGCAGCTGCAACAGATGCAGGATCAGATTTCCCGCCAGCAGGGCATCATCGAAGAGTTGCAGAACGATGTGGCCCGCATGAAGCAGGAAAACCTGGAGCGTTACCAGGATCTGGACCGTCGCATCAACAGTGGCGCCGCGCCAGCCGCGACCCCTGACAATTCTTCTACCGGCGGTGCACCTGGTGCCGCCGCCGGTGCTGCAGCAGGTGCCGCTGGCGCTGCTGCGCAACAACCGGCCGCCAGTAGCGAACCGGGTGATCCGGCGAAAGAGAAGCTGTATTACGATGCCGCTTTCGACCTGATCAAGCAGAAGGACTTCGACAAGGCTGCACAAGCCTTCGGCGCCTTCCTTCGCAAGTACCCCAACAGTCAGTACGCCGGCAATGCCCAGTATTGGCTGGGTGAGGTGAACTTGGCCAAGGGCGATCTGCAGGCTGCCAGCCAGGCCTTCGCCCAGGTTGGCCAGAAGTACCCCAAGCACAGCAAGGTGCCGGATTCGCTGTACAAACTGGCTGATGTCGAGCGCCGTATGGGGCATACCGACAAGGTCAAGGGCATCCTCCAGCAAGTCATCAGTCAGTACCCAGGCACATCCGCCGCGCAACTGGCCCAGCGTGACCTGCAGAAGCTCTAAGCTGAAATGCTTGAAAGAAACCCGCGCTTGTCGCGGGTTTTTTCGTTAGAATCAATGCCCTTTTTTCGTAAACACGCTGCTGCGGATAACGCCATGTCGAGTCCGCAACAGTGCCTGACGGAGGCGGACAGCCTGTTTAGCTGTCACGCCCGTGGCGATCATGCAAGACACATTACGCATCACCGAAGTCTTTTACTCTTTGCAGGGTGAAACGCGAACGGCTGGGCTGCCCACAGTATTCGTGCGCCTTACCGGTTGTCCCCTGCGTTGCCAGTACTGCGACAGTGCCTACGCCTTCAGTGGCGGCACCGTCCGCACCCTCGACGACATTCTCGAGCAGGTGGCCGGTTACAAGCCGCGTTACGTCTGTGTAACCGGTGGCGAGCCGTTGGCCCAGCCCAACGCCTTGCCGCTGCTGCAGCGGCTGTGCGATGCCGGCTACGAAGTCTCCCTCGAGACCAGCGGTGCCCTGGATATCGCCGGCACCGATACCCGCGTCAGCCGTGTAGTCGACCTCAAGACGCCCGGCTCGGAGGAGTCTCACCGAAACCGTTACGAGAACATCGAGCACCTGACCCACAATGACCAGGTCAAGTTCGTCATCTGCTCTCGCGAGGACTATGACTGGGCGGTTTCCAAGCTCATTCAGTACAACCTCGCTGAACGTGCCGGGGAAGTGTTGTTCTCACCAAGTCATCACCAGGTGAGCGCCACCGACCTTGCGGACTGGATCGTAGCCGACAACCTGCCCGTGCGCTTCCAGCTGCAGCTGCACAAGCTGCTGTGGAACGACGAACCCGGACGTTGATTGAAGGAGTAGCAGTACATGAGTGAGAAACGCGCGGTAATTCTGCTGTCCGGCGGCCTGGATTCGGCCACGGTGGTGGCCATGGCCAAGGCCGAGGGCTACAGCTGCTATACCATGAGCTTCGATTACGGCCAGCGCCACCGTGCCGAGCTTAACGCAGCCGCTCGCGTAGCGCGGGACCTGGGTGTCGTCGAACATAAGGTCATCGGCCTGAACCTTGATGGTATTGGCGGTTCGGCCCTGACCGACAGCAGCATCGATGTGCCGGAAACCCCGGGCGAGGGCATTCCGGTGACCTACGTGCCGGCTCGCAATACGGTGTTCCTGTCGCTGGCGCTGGGTTGGGCTGAAGTGCTCGAAGCGCGCGATATCTTTATTGGTGTGAACGCGGTGGACTATTCCGGCTATCCCGATTGCCGCCCTGAGTTCGTCGAAGCGTTCGAGCGCATGGCCAACCTTGCCACCAAGGCTGGTGTAGAGGGGCAGGGCTTCCGTATCCAGGCGCCACTGCAGAACATGAGCAAGGCACAGATCGTCCAGGCGGGTCTTGCTCGCGGCGTGGACTACAGCCTCACCGTGTCCTGCTACCAGGCCGACGATGACGGCCGTGCCTGTGGCAAATGCGACAGCTGCCGCCTGCGTGCCGAGGGCTTCAAGGCCGCCGGTGTACAGGACCCGACGCGATATTTTTAAAAAATTTTGCGATGGGGTGTTGATTTCCCGTTAGAAATCAGTATTATACGCGCCATCCAACGGGTCGTTAGCTCAGTTGGTAGAGCAGTTGGCTTTTAACCAATTGGTCGTAGGTTCGAATCCTACACGACCCACCATATTCACAGCGGTTCGTGAGTACAGGAAACACGGCTTCACTAAGCCATACCTGGTCATGCTGCTGTATGAGGCACCCAAGCCTCACTTAGATGTGTTGAAAAGCCCACCTTCTATGGTGGGCTTTTTCGTTCTAGCATTCATGAACGATCCGTGACCCTTTTTGGACGACGCATGCTTATCATCCGCCCCGCTGTGCCGGAAGATGCGCCACTTCTGCCCGCCATAGAAACTTCCGCCGCTCAATCCTTTCGCCTGATCGATCAGCTGAGTTGGCTGGCTGAGTCGCCTCCGATGTCCGTAGAGCGTCATCGCCAACTCATTGCACAGTCGACCTGCTGGGTTGCAATCGATGCCGAACATCGACCGCAAGGATTTCTCAGCGCTGAGCGCCACGGCAATGAACTTCACATCCATGAAGTATCGGTGGACCAATCGATGCAAGGTCAGGGTATAGGGCGGCATCTGATCGAAGCGGCGAAGGATCACGCGCGGTCACACAGACTTGGTTTCGTCACGCTTACGACATTCACGAGCGTGCCGTGGAACGCCCCCTTTTACGCCCGCCTGGGCTTTGAGGCCAAGGCCCCCAAAGACCTTGATCAGCGGCTGGCGGCGATACTGAGCGAGGAGTACAAGCACGGATTCGCGCCGGAAAGTCGCTGTGCCATGGTATGGCCGGTGGCCTGAACACGAACCTTTCAAGGCTCCTTCACTCCATTGCGGACGTTCACTGCGCGGTGCGTTTGGCGACTTTCAATCTTGAGTACGTTGCCTGCGGTAGACCGGCGCTGTTTTCGATAATCTTGAGAAACGCCTCCGTATCGTCAAGAGGAAGGCTTCTCAGGAATTCGAGGTCAAGGTTCCACCATTCGCTTTGGAGAAGTCGCTCAATGGTTTCGGCGCTGTGGCGGTATCTGATGATCTTCGCTGGGTTTCCCCCCACGATTGCGTAGGGTGGCACGTCGCGGGTCACCAAGGCTCTTGTCGCAATGATTGCCCCTGTACCGACATTCACGCCCTCCAACACGGTGGCGCCGTGCCCGATCCAAACGTCGTGTCCTACGGTGGTCCAGGATAGTTGGGGGGAGTAGGACAATGCTCCGGTCTCGTATTGAAACGGGTGTGTGCTCACCCAGTCCATTGGGTGCGTGTGTTTCTCCTGGCCGAGCGTGCAGTCAGACCCAATGGAGCAAAAGCGGCCAATTTCGGCGATCAAGGATAATTTGGTCCCGCTTCTGATGTAGGTATGCGCACCAATCGACAACGAAGGGGGCTCCACTCGGATGTGTCCTAGCTTGACACCCTCCTCGATGGATGCGCTGGCGCGGGAGGCGAAGGAATCTGGCCCCCCGGCTGCCTTGCCTCCCATTTTTCGGAATGCTTTCTTGAATTTTTTTTCTCTGAAGATTTTGAGCATGGCGCTGTTCGCATCGGGAAGGTATTGGGCGATGAGGTATCGCGCCCCATTGTCCGCAGCTTTTGCAGCGTGCTCAATCCCGTCAGTGGAAAGACGGCGTCGAAAAAAATCACGTGGGCAGATCGGCTTGCCGGTGGTCGCCCCATAGCGCGCCTTACTCCGCCCACTCCTTGTCCCCGGTAAACACCACCGTCAGCCAGCGATCCGGCCCTTCGCCGCCAATCGCATTGCCCACCTCATCGCGCAGTGCGTCCCATTCGGCAATGGTCTTGGCCCCCATGTCCGGTGGCACGATGAAGAACAGTTCGATCTCTCGCGAGCGTCCGACCTTGGCCACGTAGGCGCGGTACGACTGCAGGCCGTGAAGGGCGACGAAGTGCTTGGCCACCTCATCGACATGCAGTTTCAGGTCGCTGGGGGTGACCAGGAAGATCTCCGACAGCGCCTGGCGGATCACCGACAGTGGCAGCGGAATGATCACCAGGCAGACCAGGCCCAGCACCGCCGGGTCGATGTATGGCGACATCCATTCCCAGGCAGTGCCCTGAACGGCGTAGCCGAAGCAGAAGGCGATCAACAGGGCCGCGGTGATGCTCGCCGACATGATCCAGCCTTTGACGTCCATGCGCACGAAGTCCGAGCCGAGCTTGCGATTGGCGCGGGCTTCGATCATGGCAATGGTGACGCAGGCGATCACGGTAAGCACCGCGTAGATGATCGCGATGTCGAACTCCAGATGGCGTCCGCCTTCCAGCAGGCTGAGCACTGCGTTGATCAAAGCATAGATGGCCACGCTGCACAGCAGGATGCCGTTGAGCGCCAGCACCATCGGTTCCAGGTGCCAGAAGCCCATGGTGAAGCGCTCGCGCAGCTTGCGCGACATATGCAGGGTGGTGGTATGGGAGGTGATCAGCTTGACCACCACCAGTGACAGCCCGCTCATGCTGGCGTCGACCAGCGAATAGACGCCATCGAAGACGATCGAGAACGAGCCGGAGGCTACGCCGAACGCGATACCGATGGTGGCGATGAACAGGGTGACAGCAATAGAGGCCCGCAGCAGGCCCTGTTCGCTGGTCAGGTCGAAGAATGGGGTTTTGTTGGGTGCATCCATGGTCATGGCTCGATCAGAAAGGGCGGGTCTTGCGTTGGCCTTGTCGCCGGCTTGCCGGCGATGGGGCCTTTACAGGCTAGACGCGGAATTGTTCCATCAGTGCCTGTTGCTGGTTAGCCAGCCGGTTCAGCGCCTGGCTGATCCGCGCCGACTCGTCGGCCTGGCCCGACAGCGACTCGGTAACGTCGCGAATGCCCGCCACGTTACGGTTCACCTCCTCGGCCACGGCGCTCTGCTCCTCGGCAGCCGAGGCGATCTGCAGGTTCATGTCGCTGATCACGGCCACCGCCTCGCCGATACGCTGCAGTGCCGGTAATGCCTGTTCCATGTGCGTGGCGCTGGTCTGGGCCTGGCGCTGGCCTTCATGCATGGCGCCCACCACATCCTGGGTGCCTTGCTGCAGGCCTTCGATCACCTGGCGGATCTCTTCCACCGACACCTGGGTGCGTTGCGCCAGGCTGCGCACTTCGTCGGCCACCACCGCAAAGCCACGGCCGGCTTCGCCCGCGCGGGCCGCTTCGATGGCGGCGTTGAGGGCCAGCAGGTTGGTTTGCTCGGCAATGGCGCGGATCACCTCCAGCACCGAGCCGATCTGCTCGCTGCGGCTCTCCAGGTTGCGGGCTTCGATCATGGCCGCGTCCATGTCGGCGGCCAGCTGGTCGATGGTCTGGCGTGTGCTGGCAACGAGTTGCAGCCCTTCGCGGCTGGCCTGGTCTGCGCCCCGGGCGGCTTGGGCAGCCTGGGCCGCGTTATGGGCGACATCCTGCGCGGTGGCACTCATTTCGTTGGCGGCGGTGGCCACCTGTTCGATTTCCCTTTGCTGTTGCTGCATGCCATCGCTGGTCTGGCTGGCAATGGCGGCAGACTGGTCGGCGGTCCCGCGAGCTTCCTGCAGCGACCCTTTGACCTGGGCGATCACCGGCTGAAGCTTGTCGAGGAAACGATTGAACCAGCCAGTGAGCTGGCCCAGTTCATCCTGGCGGGCATAGTCCAGGCGCCGGGTCAGGTCGCCTTCACCGCTGGCGATGTCTTGCAGGCGTGCTGCCACGGCGAGAATCGGTCGGGTAACGCCGCGGGCGGTCAGCCATACCAGCAACAGGCCGATCACCGCGGCGCCCAGGCCGATCAGCAGGCTGGTGAGATTGGCACTTTGATTGTGCCCGTCCAGGCGCTTGTTCAGGGCTACTGCCGGGGCTTGCAGCACCGCCTCGGGCAACTCTAGCAGCACCTGCCAGGGCGCGGCATTGGGAATGGGGGCGAAGCTGCGGGCAATGCGCAGCAAGCCGTCGGCAGGGGTTTGGCTCAGAGGTTTGGACAGCTGGCTGCTGTCGCGACTGTTGCCGGCCTGCAGGCCGGCCGGGCTGACGATGCTGACCTGGCCCTGGCCATCGAACAGCTCCTTGCGGCCCGCGAGGGCCAGTTGCTGGAGGTTGTCCAAGCCGATGTCCAGGCCGATCACGCCCACCACCTTGCCGTTCTCCAGTAGGGGCAGGGCGATGCTGGTCATCAGCACCTGTCGGCCGTTGACTTCGTCGAAGTAAGGGTCCAGCACACAGGGCTTGGCGGTTTCTAGCGGGCAGGTCAGCCAGCGGTTGCTGGGGAAGCCGGCGACGCCCAGGGTGGTGTCCGCCAGCATCGACTCGGGCATGGCTTCCAGTTCCAGCGTGCCGGGGCGCGGCTGCGACCAGTACATCGAGAATCGGCCAGCGTCGTTACTGCCCTCGTTGCTGCGGGCGATGTGCTGGGTGTCCTGATTGTCCAGTGCATTGGGCTGGAACACCAGGTACAGGCCGAACAGATCCGGGTTGGCCGCCAGGGCAGCCTTGGCCTGTTGGGTGAGGGCCGGGCGCAGGTCGGCGTCGCCGCGCGCCTTGAGCACCTGCACCAGGCGGGCGAAACCATTGCCGTACTGATAGGCGTCCATGAAGTAGCGCTGGATGCGCAATGCCTGGGTCTCGGCGTGGGCTTGCAGGCGCAGGCGCGCGCTGTGGTCGAGCATTTCGGTGTTGGCCTGGTTTACCAGCGCCGCGCTGCGGCGGGCCTGGGTCAGCGAGGTCGATACCAGCAATGCAACGATAACCAGCAGGCACAGGCCGGCGAGCAGGGTGATCTTCCACTGGATAGAGAGGCGGCGCAGCGGCATGGGGCTTTCCTTTTCGATCAATGGCAACGCCCGCGATCAGGCGCGGGCGTTGTCGGGGGCAAGCGTCATTCAGCGATGTAGTTCGGTGGCGCAACCCGGAACGCCTTGGTCAGCCAGGCCAGGTGCAGCAGGCCAAGCAGCGCCCAGATACCGCCGAACATCAGCGAGTGCTCGTTCAGGTCGAGCCACAGCTTGGCGATGATGCAGAAGCCAATGGTCGGCAGGACCAGGTACTTCATCTGGTTGGCCAGCCCCTGACGGTTGCCTTCGCGCAGGTAGCAGTGGCTGATCACCGACAAGTTGACGAAGCTGAACGCGACCAGTGCGCCGAAGTTGATGATCGACGTTGCGGTGACCAGGTCGAAGAAGATCGCCGACAACGAGATCAGGCCAACCACGGCGATGTTGACCACCGGGGTCTTGTAGCGGGAGTGCAGGCGGGCGAACACACCGCTTGGAATCACGTTGTCGCGGCCCATCACGTACAGCAGGCGCGAGACGCTGGTCTGCGAGGCCAGGCCCGAGGCGATGGTGTTGATCACGGTGCAAGCGATGAAGATCGACTGGAACAGCTTGCCGCCGACGTACAGGGCGATTTCCGGCAAGGCTGCTTCCGGGTCATGGAAGCGTGCGTTGTTCGGGAAGTAAGCCTGCATGAAGTATGAAACGGTGATGAACACCACGCCGCCAATCAGTGCGGTAAGGAAGATCGCCCGAGGGATGATCTTGCCCGGCTCTTTGGTTTCCTCGGACAGGCAGGTGACCGCGTCGAAGCCCAGGAACGAGAAGCACAGGATGGTCGCACCGGCTGCCAGGGCGCTGAACTGGGTCTGGGCGTCGGTGAACGGTGTCAGGCTCCAGGTGGTGCCCACGCCTTCGCCCTGGCTCAGGCCGCGTACGCAGAGGTAGACGAACACCGACATGATTGCCAGTTGTACCACCACGAACAGCAGGTTGAAGTGTGCCACCAGGTTGATGCTGCGCATGTTGATCAGGCTGATCAGGCTGACGAAGCCAGCCACCCACATCCACTCCGGCACTTCCGGGAACATCGCCGACAGGTACAGCTTGGCCAGCAGCGCGTTGACCATTGGCAGCAGCAAGTAGTCCAGCAGCGACGACCAACCCACCAGGAAGCCAACATGCGGGTTGATCGCGCGTTGGGTGTAGGTGTAGGCCGAGCCCGACTGAGGGAAGCGTCGCACCAGGGTGCCATAGCTCACGGCGGTGAACAGCACGCCCAACAGTGCGAGGATGTAGGCGCTGGGTACATGCCCGGAGGTAATCCCTGAAACGATGCCGAACGTGTCGAAAACGGTCATTGGTGTCAGGTAGGCGAGGCCGATGATCACCACATGCCAGAGACGCAGGGACTTGCGGAACTGGTGGCTGCCGGAGGCGCTGTGGTCAGTCTGCATGCTGGCATGGCTCCTGCGGCTGGGCGTGGACGGCGTGCGCGGCGAGCTGCGCGTGCGGCAAGGGCGAGCGGGTGGGCTCCATGTTGTTCACCTTTATTGTGTGGAGCAGGAAGAGGCGCGGACGGGCGCCGGTGTCGGGTATGGCGGGTCCTGGGGCTAGGACGGTGGTGCGTGAGGATGGGTGCAAAAAGGCATGATCACGACGCGACTTTTCTTCTTTGTGGATCGGGCGCTAGCAAGGTGAGAAAAATAAAAAACGATGGGTGGGGTGGGTGTCAAGTTAAACATGACAAGATGTTACGAAAACGTCATATTTATCAGCGTAAAGCCCTATTTGTTCGCTTTGTGCGCGATTTTTTGCGGTTTTGATCATTGCATATGTTCGAAAAAATTGACGAATAGGACGTTGCCAATTCACGCGTCAGGCGTTTCCTAAAAACGCTATTTCTACCCCTTGGCCATCACCCCGGAAGGGTGTCGGTGATATTCTTCCGCTGCCACGTAGCCCTCGGCTGCGTGCACGCCCATATGGACATCAATCGGTTCTATTCATGAAGAAATCAGTAGGCATTCTTTCCGGCCTGGCCATCGCCATTGCCGTCGCAACCACCGCGGGCGCCTGGTACACCGGCAAGCAACTTCCGGCGGAGCTGGAGCGCTCCGTCAAGCAGGCCAACGTACAGCTTGAAAAAGCCCTGGTCGGCATTGGCGGTAGCATGACCGTCGAAGTGGCCTCCCTCGAGCAGCACTTTTTCAGCAGCACCGCGCACTATCGCGTCAAGGCCAAGGATATTCACCTGTCCGATGGCGAAACCCTGAGCTTCGATCTGGGTGTCACCGACCAGATCGAGCATGGCCCGTTCCCATGGTCTCGGGTGAAAGCGTTCAAGCTTGTGCCAGTGATGGCGGCCAGCAACAGTGCGCTGGACAAGGACGACTCGACCGCAGCCTGGTATGCCGCGGCAGGGGACAAGGCGCCCCTGACGTCGCACACCAGCCTCGGTTATGACGGCAGCGTCGAAGGCACCCTATTCCTGGCCCCCGTGAAGGTGACTGAGGACAATGGCTCGACCCTGGACTTCTCAGGTATGCAGTTGGCGGTCAGTAGTGACCGGGAAGGCAAGGCATCGAAGTTCCATGGCACCGCCGAGCGTTTCGAGATGAAGCTGGTGGGCGACGATCATCCGCCTGCCACGTTCGAACTGAAGGGGTTGGCTGTCGACGGCAACCTCGCCGCCACCGAACACGAAGCACTCTATGTCGGCAACTTCGATCTGTTGCTGGCCGAGGCCAAGGCGACCTTGGGGCTTAAGCAGGAAGTGCTGATGCTCAAGGGCTTCGAACAGAAAGCCGTGCAAGCGCTGGATGGCCCGGACACCATTGGTGGTCGCGTGGACTACAAGGTGCAGGACATCACCTGGGATGGCCGCGCAGTGGGCAGCGCGCAGATGGCGATAAGCCTCAAGTCGTTGAATGCCCCGGCCATGGAGGCACTGTCGAAGTGGTACCAGGCGCACCTGCCGGAATTCCAGGAGGCAGCGGAGGCTGGCCAGGCGGTGCCGGTAATCCAGATGGACGAGGCGGAAAAGGCCAAATTCCAAGGTGACCTGCAGCAGTTGCTGGCATCCAAGCCACAGGTGGCCCTGGAGAACCTGTCGTTCAAGACTGCCAATGGCGAGAGCCGTTTCAGCCTGTCGATGGACTTCGCCAAGCCCGACTCGTTCGACCTGCCGCCCGACCAGTTGGGCAAGCAGTTGGTTACCGAGGTGAAGGGCAAGCTGTCGCTGTCCAAGCCCATGATCGGAGACCTGGCTACCCTGCGGGCGCTGCTCGAGGGCCAGACGGATGCCCAGGCGATCGCCCAGCAGTCGAGCCAGGCCGGCGAAATGGTCGGCATGATGGCGCTGCAAAGCGGTATGGCGACCGTGCAAGGCACTGATGTGGTGTCGAGCCTGCACTACGCCAACGGCATGGTCGACTTCAATGGCAAGAAGATGACCGTCGAAGAGTTCGCCATGATTCTCGCGGCGCACTTCGCGTCGATGCAGCCTCAGGGCTAAACCCACTCTTTGGGGCGCTGCTGCTGGCCTTGTTGCAGGCTGCGCCGGCTCATACGGGTAACCACAGCCTTCAGGGGGTGGCACCTGTTGGAGCAGGCGCAGGCCGCAATAGGCCTGCACCGGCAACACAAAAAACCGCTTTTGAATTCCCTTGATTGTCTGTAGCCTTCGGCGTCCGATAATAATCCGCGCCCGCAGAGGGCCGTGGCGGCATGCCTGCCGTCCGGCACCGCTAGCCGATCTGCCAGGGCCGGGTGATACACTCGATATGACGCGCATGCGCGCCCGCAGGTCCAGCGATCATGACCCAGATTTCCGAACGCCTTTTGGTTCAGGCCCATCTTGACGCCAAGCAGCCCAACCCGCTGACAGCCGAGCAGGAGGCCGAATACCGTGCGGCCATCGCCGCCGAGCTCAAGGCCCAGAACGCCGTTCTGGTGGCTCACTATTACTGCGACCCGGTCATCCAGGCGCTGGCCGAAGAGACCGGTGGCTGTGTGTCCGACTCGCTGGAAATGGCGCGTTTCGGCAAGAATCACCCGGCCGAAACCGTGGTTGTCGCCGGCGTGCGCTTCATGGGCGAAACGGCCAAGATCCTCACGCCGCAAAAACGCGTGCTGATGCCGACCCTGGAAGCGACCTGCTCGCTCGACCTGGGTTGCCCGGTCGAAGAGTTCTCCGCTTTCTGCGACCAGCACCCCGAGCGCACCGTGGTGGTTTACGCCAACACCTCCGCCGCAGTGAAGGCGCGTGCCGACTGGGTGGTGACCTCCAGCTGCGCCCTTGAAATCGTCGAAAGCCTGATGGACAACGGCGAAACCATCATCTGGGGCCCGGACCAGCACTTGGGGCGGTACATCCAGAAGCAGACCGGGGCCGACATGCTGCTGTGGGACGGCGCGTGCATCGTCCATGAAGAATTCAAGTCGCGTCAGCTGGCCGATATGAAAGCGCTTTATCCGGACGCTGCCATTCTGGTTCACCCGGAGTCGCCGGAGTCGGTCATCGAGCTGGCCGATGCGGTAGGTTCCACCAGCCAGTTGATCAAGGCTGCCCAGACCCTACCGAACAAGACCTTCATCGTCGCCACCGACCGCGGCATCTTCTACAAGATGCAGCAGCTGTGCCCAGACAAAGAGTTCGTCGAAGCGCCCACCGCGGGTAACGGCGCCGCTTGCCGCAGCTGCGCACATTGCCCATGGATGGCCATGAACACCCTGGAGCGGGTGCTGGATTGCCTGCGCAAGGGCAGCAATGAAATCTTCGTGGACCCAGCGCTGGTGCCGAAGGCGATCAAGCCTTTGAATCGCATGCTGGACTTCACCCAGGCGGCGCGCCTGAAGCTTTCCGGAAATGCTTGAAACCTGATCGTCGGCAAGCCGGCGCCTACAAGTGCTATGCCTGTAGGTGCTGGCTTGGCAGTGATCGGGCGCTCGTCAGCGTCCCATCATGTCCTTGACCATCCGCTGCTGCTCCATCACCTCGCGCTGGCGCTGGTCGATCTGCGCCGCCAACGGGAAGTTGCTGCCCGCACGGCGCTTGGCGTAGTCGAGCTGCTGGATCGCCTGGTCGAAATCGCCCACCAGGGTGAAGTACTCCGCGCGGGCGCGATGCAAGCCAATGGTATTGCCTGACAGTCCGCGAACTTCAGCCACGTCGTACCACACGTCCGGGTCGTCCGGGCGGCTCTTGAGCAGGTCATCCAGAACTTTTTCCGCCTCGGCTGGCTTGCCCTGCTTGACCAGCAGGTCGGCACGCACTTGTTTCAACGGATAATTGCCCGGGTACAAACCGCGCATCCGCTCCACCCGCTGCATGGCATCGGCCAGGCGGTTGTTGGTAATGTCCAGGTCGATCTGCGCCAGGTTGTAGGTGATGTCGTTGGGTGCCTTGGCCAGCAGCGGCTTGAGGTTCTCCCGCGCTTCATTGAGTTGGCCGCCCTTGATCTGCGCCAGGGCCAGGCCATAGCGGGCGGCGTCCATGTTCGGATTTTCGTCGAGCTGGGCGCGGAAGCGCTTGGCTGCAAGGCCTGGGGTGCCTTCGTAGGTCAATGCCACGCGGGCGCGGATCAGTTGGTAGCGCAGGCTGTCTTCCACCCCCCCCTTGGGCGCCTGTTCGGCGCGGTTGCGGGTGTCGGCGATACGCGACTCGGTCACCGGGTGCGTCAGCAGAAATTCGGGTGGCTTGGCATCGTAGCGGTACTGGCGCGCCAGGCGTTCGAACATCGATGGCATGTTGCGCGGGTCGTAGCCAGCTTTCTCGAGGTTCTGGATGCCGATGCGGTCGGCTTCCTGCTCGTTCTGCCGCGAGAAACGCCGTTGCTCCTGAATGGCCGCTGCCTGGGTGCCGGCGATCACGCCGATGCCGGCATCGCCGCCACCACCTGCGGCCAGCACGATACCAGCCAGCAGCGCTGCCATCATCGGCAACTGCATGCGTTGCTGGGCCTCGACGCCGCGGGCGAAGTGGCGCTGGGACAAGTGCGCCAGTTCGTGGGCCAGGACCGAGGCGTATTCGCCTTCGGTCTGGGCATTGAGGAACAGGCCACCGTTGACCCCGACGATGCCGCCAGGCGCTGCAAAGGCGTTGAGTTCGCGGCTGTCGATCAGAATGAACTCAAGGCGTCGGTCTTGCAGTTGGCTGGTTTCGGCCAGCCGGTACACGCTGGTTTCGACGTAGTCTTTGAGTTGTGGGTCGTTCAGCTGGTTGACGTTGCCGCGCAACAGGCTCAGCCAGGCGCGGCCAAGCTGGTGCTCCTGCTGCGGCGAGACGATTGCTGAACTGGCGTCGCCCAGTGACGGCAGGTCGTCGGCGTGGCCGGGAAGGGCCATCAGGCAGGCCAGCGTCAGCAGGGTAGGGCGCAGTAGATTCATGCACGAAGCTCGCGTCGGATCAAAGCCCCTACTGTAGCCCGCTCACACGTTGGCGACCAGTGGCGGTATCCTAGCGAACCTGCCTGACCAAGCCTCTGGAGACGCCTGCAATGAGTGACACCCTGACCTGCGACGCCGAACTCGACGCCAGCGGGCTGAACTGCCCGCTGCCCCTGCTCAAGGCGAAGATGGAGCTTAACCGCCTGGCCAGTGGCGCGGTGCTCAAGGTGGTCGCCACCGATGCCGGCTCGCAGCGCGACTTCCGCACTTTTGCCCAGCTGGCCGGTCATACCCTGCTGCACGAAACGGCCGAGGCCGGCGTCTTCACCTACTGGCTGCGCAAGGCCTGAGTCTCAATCAAGGATCGTCAATGTTCAAAGTGCTTCGCGACTGGATACAGCGCTACTTCTCCGATGAGGAGGCGGTGGTGCTGGCGGTCCTGCTGTTCCTGGCCTTCACGGCGGTGCTGACCCTTGGCGGCATGTTGGCGCCGGTGCTCGCGGGCCTGGTGCTGGCCTTCCTGATGCAGGGGCTGGTCAACGCCCTGGAGCGCCTGCGGGTACCTACGCGGGTGGCGGTAAGCGTGGTGTTCGCGCTGTTCATGGGGGCTTTGGCGGTGGTCCTGCTGGTGCTGGTACCGTTGCTCTGGCACCAGTTGATCACGCTGTTCAACGAGTTGCCGGGGATGTTGGGCAAGTGGCAGTCGCTGTTGCTGCTGTTGCCAGAGCGCTACCCGCACTTGGTCTCGGATGAGCAGGTGTTGCACGCCATCGAGTCGGTGCGCGGTGAAATCGGCAAGTTCGGCCAGTGGGCGCTGACCTTCTCGCTGTCCAGCCTGCCCTTGCTGGTCAACGCCATGATCTACCTGGTGCTGGTGCCGATTCTGGTGTTCTTCTTCCTCAAGGACCGCGAGTTGATCGCCCGCTGGGTCAGCGGTTACCTGCCGCGTCAGCGCAGCCTGCTCAACCGGGTTGGCAGCGAAATGAACCGGCAGATTGCCAATTATATTCGCGGCAAGGGCATCGAGATCCTGATCTGCGGCATTGCCACTTACATCGCCTTCATCAGCCTGGGACTCAACTATGCCGCGCTGCTGGCACTGTTGGTGGGGCTGTCGGTGGTGGTGCCCTATGTCGGAGCGGTGGTGGTGACCGTGCCGGTGACGCTGATTGCGCTGTTCCAATGGGGCTGGGGTGATCAGTTCATCTACCTGATGACGGTGTACGCGATCATTCAGGCACTCGATGGCAACGTGCTGGTGCCGTTGTTGTTCTCCGAAGCGGTGAGCCTGCATCCGGTGGCGATCATCTGTGCGGTGTTGCTGTTCGGCGGGTTGTGGGGTTTCTGGGGGATCTTCTTCGCGATCCCGCTGGCGACGTTGATCAAGGCGGTACTGGATGCCTGGCCGCGGCAGGAGCCTAGCGTTTCGCCGATGTTGTAATCTGGGGGGGCTGCAGGGCAGCCCCATCAGGCTCAAGCCTTGTTCAATGCCTGGGCCGCCGCCAACACGGCGTCCACATGCCCCGGCACCTTCACCCCACGCCATTCCTGGCGCAGCACACCGTCCTTGTCGATCAGGAAGGTGCTCCGGTCGACGCCCAGGTACTCCTTGCCATACAGCTTCTTCAGCTTGATCACGTCGAACAATTGGCAAAGCGCCTCGTCCTTGTCGCTGATCAGCTCGAACGGGAAGCCCTGCTTGGCCTTGAAATTCTCATGGGACTTGATGCCATCGCGGGAAACACCGAACACCACGGTGTTGGCGGCCTCGAAGGCTGCGTGCTGGTCACGGAAACCCTGGCCTTCGGTGGTGCAGCCCGGCGTGCTGTCCTTCGGGTAGAAGTACAGCACCACTTGGCGGCCCTTGAGCGCAGCGAGGCTCACGGCCTGGCCACTGGTGGCCTGGGCCTGGAAATCGGCGACGGGTTTGTCGAGTTCTACGGCCATGGGAAGCTTCCTTACATGGGGTTCTGTGGGCGCCAAGGCTCGATCAAGGCATCCAGGTTCAGGGCATCGGCGAAGTCGAGGAACTGGTCGCGCAGCCAGCTGATCTGGGTGCCGGCCGGCAGGATCACGGTGAACTGGGCATTGAGCATGCTGCTACCGGTCTGCGGCGCCAGGTAGGTGTCGCAGGTCAAGGCTTCCAGTTCGACGCGGTGGTCAAGGAAGAACTGGCACAGCTCGCTGATGATATCCGGGCGGTAGGCGGCGCTGATGTAGGCGACGTATGGCAGGGCCTGGGGGCGTACCTCCTGGTCGGCGCTGCGCACTACATCGAGGGTCAGGCCGTGTTTCTTGCCCAGGCCCGGCAGCATGGCTTCCAGGCGCGCCAGGGCATCCCAGCTGCCACCGACCTGCAGGACCAGGGCGCTGGTCTCGCCATGGCGGCTCAGGCGCGAGGTGACCACCGCGCAGCGGTTTTCGAAGGCGGCGCGGCTGAGGACATTGGCCAGCTCCATGGGGTTGGGCCCCAGGGCGCTGATGACGAGGAATTGTTCGCGGACGGTGGGGGTGGACATGCAGCATTCCTAAAGCGATGAGCGGTCGGCACAGGACGGGCGAAAGCCTCCGGTCGACAGGGCCCCGGGCTCGCATGCGAGGTCGCGGACGCTGGCGGGGAGCAGGGTCGACGGCCCGGCGGGCCG
This sequence comes from Pseudomonas sp. Rh2, assembly GCF_040762985.1. Classification (NCBI taxonomy): domain Bacteria; kingdom Pseudomonadati; phylum Pseudomonadota; class Gammaproteobacteria; order Pseudomonadales; family Pseudomonadaceae; genus Pseudomonas; species Pseudomonas sp. Rh2. Next base: position 4,520,316 of record NZ_CP142890.1, on the reverse strand, counting down.
TGCTGCACCGATCAAAGGATCAAGGGTAGCGAAAACCGACGCGAAGGGGAATGCTCCGCCCGCCTGCTTCGCTTGTGCAAGGCCGATGCCCCCAGTACCATTACCGCTCTCTTTTTCCGGCAGGAGCAGTTACATGATTGCGGGCAGTATGGTGGCATTGGTCACACCCATGGATGCACAAGGGCGTCTTGATTGGGACAGCCTCGACAAACTTGTAGACTTCCACCTGGAAAACGGCACCCATGCGATCGTCGCAGTCGGCACTACCGGTGAGTCGGCCACGCTGGATGTCGAAGAACACATCCTGGTCATCAAGCACGTGGTCGAGCGCGTCAAGCACAGCAAGAAGCCGATTCCGGTCATCGCCGGTACTGGTGCCAACTCCACCGCTGAAGCCGTGCACCTGACCCAGAACGCCAAGAACGCTGGCGCCGACGCCTGCCTGCTGGTGGTCCCGTACTACAACAAGCCGACCCAGGAAGGCCTGTACCAGCACTTCAAGCACATCGCCGAAGCCGTCGACATCCCGCAGATCCTCTATAACGTACCCGGCCGCACCTCCTGCGACATGCAGGCCGAGACCGTGATCCGCCTGTCGAAGGTCAAGAACATCATCGGTATCAAGGAAGCCACTGGCGACCTGCAGCGTGCCAAGGCCATCCTCGATGGCGTCGACAAGGACTTCATCGTCATGTCTGGCGACGACCCGACCGCTGTCGAGCTGATCCTGATGGGCGGCAAGGGCAACATCTCCGTTACCGCCAACGTCGCCCCGCGCGAAATGGCCGACCTGTGCGAGGCCGCCCTTGAGGGCAATGCCGAGAAGGCCCGTGCAATCAACGAAAAACTCATGCCGCTGCACAAAGACCTGTTCTGCGAGTCCAACCCGATCCCGGTGAAATGGGCGCTGGTGGAAATGGGCCTGATGCAGAAGGGCATCCGCCTGCCGCTGACCTGGCTGAGCGAAGGCTGTCACGAAAAAGTCCGTACTGCCTTGCGCCAGTCCGGCGTACTGGTTTAATCGAGGAAGTACACCGCATGAAGCGACTGGCTGGTCTTTCCACGCTCGCCCTGATCATCTCCAGCACCAGTGGTTGTGGCTGGTTGTGGGGCGAGGATGGCTATTTCCGCGACCGCGGCAGCGACTACCTGCAAGCGCACCCGACCGCGCCGATGCAGCTGCCGCCGGACGCCAGCAACGTCAAGCGCCTTGACCCGCTGTTGCCGATCCCCCGCAACGTCGCCGACGACCGCGCCACTGGCGAGTTCGAAGTGCCACGTCCGCAACCACTGACCGCTGCGGCCGAAGCCAGCGACTACAGCCTGCAACGCAGCGGCAACAGCCGTTGGGTGCTGGCCCAGCACTCGCCTGCCGAGGTGTGGCCGGTGGCCCGTCAGTTCTTCGAGGACAATGGTTTCCGCATTGCCGAAGAGCGCCCGCAGACCGGTGAATTCAACACCACCTGGCAGCGCTTCGACGAACTGTCCGCTTCGCTCGGCCAGCGCCTGGCGAGCACCGCCAGCAGCGGCGACAGCGAAGTGCGCGTACGTGTTCGCATGGAACCCGGCGTGCAGCGCAACACCTCCGAGGTGTACGTCGTCAGCGTCGAGCGCCCGGCCGGTAGCACCGCCGAGCCTGACTTCCCGTCCAGCTCCAGCAATACCGGCGCCGATGCCCTGCTGGTCGATGAAATGCTTGCCAGCATGAACCGCAGCGCCGAGAAGGGCGGTTCGGTTTCGCTGCTCGCGGCCCGCGACTTCGATGCTCCGAGCCGCGTCAGTCTGAGCGAAGACGGCAGTGGCAACCCGGTGCTGTACCTGGGCGCCGACCTGGACCGCGCTTGGTCCAGCGTAGGCCGTGCCCTGGAGCAGGGTGGCGAGTGGCGTGTCGAGGACATCAACCGCAGTCTGGGCCTGTACTACATCAACCTGTCGGAAAAGCCTGAAGACAAGCAGAACGAGCCTGGTTTCTTCGGCCGCATGTTCGGCAGCGAGCCAACCAAGGAAGAACGTGAAGCCCGTGCCGAGCGTTATCAGGTCCGCCTGAGCAAGGTGGGCGAGAGCGTGCAGGTAACGGTCGAGAAGAACATCAACACCGTGGCTCCGGCCGATGTTGCCCGCCGCGTGCTGAGCGCCATTCAGGACCACCTGGGCTAAGTGCGCTTCGCGGTACTCGGAAGCGGCAGCCAGGGAAATGGCACGCTGATCGCCAGTGGTGACACCTTCATCCTGGTCGATTGTGGCTTTTCCCTGCGTGAAACCGAGCGACGCCTGGCGCTGCTCGGTGTGTCGCCGGCCCAGCTGAGCGCGGTGCTGGTGACCCACGAACATGCCGACCACGTGCATGGGGTGGGCTTGCTGTCACGGCGCTACAATGTACCGGTCTACCTCAGCCAGGGCACCTTGCGCGGTTTGCGCAAGCCGGTGGAGGTGGCCAGTTTTCTCGCCTGTGGCGACTGCTTGCGTATCGGCAGCCTGGAAGTCAGCGCGCTGCGGGTCGAGCACGATGCATTCGAACCGTTGCAGTATGTGTTCAGCGATGGGCGCCGACGGTTTGGCATGCTGACCGACCTGGGCTCGTACGACAGGCACCTGGTCGAGCGTTACCAAGGCCTGGATGCATTGCTCATCGAGGCCAACCATTGCCGCGACCTGCTTGCCCGCGGCCATTACCCGCACTTCTTGAAGTTGAGGGTCGGCGGCAGCCAAGGACATTTGAACAACCACCAGGCAGCAAACCTGGTGGCCGAGCTGGGCTGGCAGCACCTGCAACACCTGGTGCTGGCCCACCTCAGCAGCAAGAACAACCTGCCACAACTGGCCCGCCAGTGCTTTGTCGACACCCTTGGGTGCGACCCGGACTGGCTCCAGGTGGCGAATCAGGAACACGGGCTCGACTGGCGTGAAATCGCCTAGCCCAACAACTCAAGCAAGCGGAGCCCTCCATCATGGAAAAACGCGACGAACTCTACCGCGGCAAAGCCAAATCGGTTTACAAGACCGACGACGCCGACCGCTTGATCCTGCTGTTCCGTAACGACACCTCGGCGTTCGACGGCAAGCGTATCGAACAGCTCGACCGCAAAGGCATGGTGAACAACAAGTTCAACGCCTTCATCATGCAGAAACTGGAAGAAGCCGGCGTGCCGACCCAGTTCGACAAGCTGCTGGGCGACAACGAGTGCCTGGTCAAGAAGCTGGACATGATTCCGGTCGAGTGCGTGGTGCGTAACTACGCAGCGGGCAGCCTGGTCAAGCGCCTGGGCGTGGAAGAGGGCATCAAGCTCGAGCCGTCCACCTTCGAGCTGTTCCTGAAGAACGACGAGAAGGGCGACCCGTTCATCAACGAATCCCACGTCGTTGCCTTCGGTTGGGGCACCGCCGAGCAGCTGTCAGAGATGAAAAAGCTGTCGCTAAAGGTCAACGAGGTACTGACCAAGCTGTTTGACGACGCAGGCCTGCTGCTGGTCGACTTCAAGCTGGAGTTCGGCGTGTTCCACGGCCAGATCGTCCTGGGCGACGAGTTCAGCCCCGACGGCTGCCGCCTGTGGGACAAAGAAACCCGTAAGAAGATGGACAAGGACCGCTTCCGCCAAGGTCTGGGCGACGTGATCGAAGCCTACGAAGAAGTTGCCAAGCGCCTGGGCGTGCCGCTGTAAGGCGCATGTTCACGCAAGCGCCTGATACCACGCGATTTTTTTGCAAATAAAGGTTTGCGTTTTCAGAATTCGCTGGTATGATGCGCGGCATTGGAGAGATGCCGGAGTGGTCGAACGGGACGGATTCGAAATCCGTTGTACTGGCAACAGTACCTAGGGTTCAAATCCCTATCTCTCCGCCATACATGTGAAGCGCGAAACCCCTGATTCCTGATAAGGAGTCAGGGGTTTTGTGTTTTTGGGGCGCGTTCAGGGTCCGCGTTTTACCCGGCCACTGCAGGCCCTGCCATTACGTCTTGTACCCCATCCCCTGAAAGACGGCCCCGTCTCGAACGTGGTGGTTGCACCACGTGGGTATTGCGCATTTCCCGAAGTCGGCTAAATTGTACAAAAACCTATACAAAAATTAGGTGTTGTACATGTATTGCGAATGGCCTTTGACGTTGTACTTCGACGGTGCTTGCCCACTGTGCGCCAGGGAAATCGCTTTCCTGCGGCGGCGGTCGACGGGGGGCAGGCTGCTTCTGGTAGACATCGGAGATGCGGATTTCGACCCCGGATCGTTGGGCGTCACTGTCGAGCAACTGAAGGCTTCTTTGCATGGGAGGTTCGCCAATGGGCTATGGGTCACCGGCTTGGACGCGACCCTATGGAGCTGGCGGGCCGCAGGGGTGGGCATGTATGTTGCGCCACTGGCCTGGCGCCCTTTACGCCCACTGCTTGCCGGTTGTTACAGGCTTTTCTGTCGCTTGAGGCCACACTTGGCGTGGCTACCCCATCCCGACGGTGCTCTTCGTTGCACCCGTGAGGCGTCCAAATGTACCCATCGTTAGCTGCGTATTACCGCGACATTCTTATCGGCATTGGAGAAAACCCGCAGCGCGAAGGGCTTTTGGATACGCCTCAGCGTGCGGCAAAAGCAATGCAGCACCTCTGCAACGGTTATACCTTGAAGCTTGACGAGGTCATAAACGGTGCTTTGTTCGAGTCTCAGAACGATGAAATGATCGTGGTCCGTGACATTGAGCTTTATTCACTGTGCGAACACCACTTATTGCCATTTATCGGCAAGGCTCATGTCGCCTACCTGCCGACAGGACGGGTGCTCGGCCTATCGAAGGTTGCTCGTGTGGTCGACATGTTCGCGCGTCGTTTGCAGATACAGGAAAACTTAACGCGGCAAATCGCCTGTGCCATCCAGGATATTACCGATGCTGCCGGGGTGGCAGTGGTTATTGAAGCAAAGCATATGTGCATGATGATGCGCGGTGTCGAGAAGCAGAACTCCGTCATGCTGTCATCTGTGATGTTGGGCGAATTTCGCGACTCACCGACGACCCGACAAGAGTTTCTTCAGCTCATCGGGCAGAAATAACTGACACCGGTATGAAAAGAAGCGTCTGGTTGACTGGTCCATTGGGTGCCGGTCGAAGAGGGTCATTCAAATGAATTCAGTATCTACCCCGTTATCGCCCAGCCGCTTTGCTGTCCTTGGTTACGGCGGTTTGCTGCCGTTTATTGGATTAACGTTGCTTGTCCTTTTTTATGCTCAATACCGGTCGTTGTGGTCGGCTATGCTGGTGAGCTATGGCGCTGTGATATTGAGCTTCATCGGCGCCTTGCACTGGGGATTCGCCATGGCCGTGCAGGGTATGCTCGCTGAGCATCGTCGAGCGCGGCTCGTGTGGAGCGTCATACCTGCCCTTGTTGGTTGGGTCAGTACACTTGTCGCCGTGCCATTGGGCTGTTTGATGTTGACTGCCGGTTTTATCGTTCATCTTTGGCAGGACCAGAAATTGGCGCAAGCGTTGCCTCGATGGTACTTGCCGATGCGAGGGTATTTAACCCTTGTGGTGAGCCTCTGCTTGCTGCTCAGCGCATTTGCCGTGTTGTTTGAGTTCTAGCCGATCTACATGGCGGAGCCCGATCGGCTTGCACGAAGACGCCGTGCACGGCGTGCGGGCGGATGTTTTCAGCGCCAGCCCATCATCCAGGTCTCTGAGTCGCGCAGTGTTCGCCAATCCAGCCATTGGCTACGGCCACTGTGCACCGCTTCCAGTTCGACACGCAGCAAGATGCCATCGTCGTCGAGCTCAAGGTCCGTCACCAGGAAGTGCTTTTCTTTATTCTCAGGGTGCCGCGCGGTCCATTTGGAGAGCTTTAATTTCGCAGGTGCAATGCGATTCATCAGGCGGTCCTCCGGTGGGCTGTTGCAGTGTTGATCGAGGCTAAACCTGTACAAGGTCAGAGCACGATATAGTCGCTGTATTGCCGTAAGCCGTCATGGGGCCCTTCGATCAGGTGCACGTAACGGCCGTTCACCCACTCAATCGGCAAACAGTCGTCGACTTCCAGTACCGTATCGATATGCTGCTTGAGCCAGTTTGCCTGCAGGCGTCGTTTGCCCAGACGCTTGGCCTCTGCCTTGTCCCTGGCCACCACCAGCAGGTAACGGTGGGCCTCGCCAAACACCCCGTCCTCATAGCCTCCAAGGTTGATGAAGAACAGTCGAGGGTCATCCGACCCAGGCGCCGCCTGACTGAACTCGACGCGGTAGTGGTCGACACCGCTGACTTCGATCCACGAGTCGATGTGCAGGCCCTGGCGGCTCCCGAACCAGCCTTGGCACAGTTGTGGGTACGTTTGCTCGAGTGAGTCGGCCTGTGCAAACAGCACGTCGTGTACCTCGATACGTGCCCGTGGATGGCGACCACCGAGCATGACTATGTACAGCATGAGCGAATCCTTCTTTCCGGCTTGGCCTCGTGCGGTGCCCAGGCCGTTGCCTGACCGGGGGCACTGCGCATGGAAATCTATGCAAGTAAGTATAATATCTGTACGTGGTGCTATATTTGTACAGAATTATGGGGTGCTGCTCGTTGGGCTGCGGTCGGCGGGCGGCACTGGACGACTGGATGCACCTCATGGATGACGACACCCTGATCAGCCGCCTCGAACGCAAGCCGACCAGGCGTGGAGAGCGGTCGATCCAACCTATTTTCCGCCACCTGTCCGAGGGTACATCATGAACTTGATCGCGCTTACCCAACTGGTATCGACCGGCGAAGCAAAGGAATTGGAACTGTTGTCGCTGGAGGGTGGCTTCTACGTCCTCCGTGCCTTGACCGACGCCGGTCCCGTGACATTGAGCGATGCCCATGGGCAACCGGTTCGCGTGCGCTCGACGACCGAGCTGCGGCACTTGCTGGCCGACATGCCACCGATTCCCTGCATGTTGGTCCAACAGGTGGTGCACGACGAGATGTGCGGGCAGCGTAACGGCCCCGCTGCGCCGCTGCGTGTCCCGATAACACTGACCAGCCAGTGGTAGCCTGAACGCTGCGCCTGTGCAACGTGATTCACTGTTATCAGGCGGTACACCGCGGACAGGAACACGTCCGCATCCGTGTCAGCGGGTGTCGATTTGCGTCTGCAACTGTCCGCCGACAATGGATAGTTCTTTGAGCTGTTCCCCCTCGCGCAGTACGAATAGCGCGTCCATCCCGCGTTCCTGAGCCAGGCGCGGGCCTTCGGTCTCGCCCAGGACCATGAGCGCCGTGGCCCAGGCATCGGCGAGCATGCACGAGGCCGCCACCACGGTGACGGCGGCGAGCGGACTGCACAGCGGCGCGCCGGTGGCCGGGTTCATGGTGTGAGCATAGGACTGACCGGCCACGTCGACCCAGTGTCGATAGTCGCCGGAAGTCGCGATTGAGGCATCACTGAGTTCCATCACGCCCATGACTTCACGCACGCCTCGTTTGGGCTTTTCCAGGGCCACGGCCCAGCTTTGGCCGTCAGGTTTGAGACCGCGGGCGCGCATCTCGCCATCGATACCGACCAGGTAGCGAGTGATACCCAGAGTCTCCAGGCAACGGGCCAGTTCATCCACGCCAAAACCTTTGGCGATGCCACTCAAGTCAAGGTTCAACGGCTCGCGCTTGAGCACCTGATTGCGTTGTGGATCAACCACCAATGCGGCGCTGGCTAACAGCCGGGCGCCCGGCGTCAGGGTGCCGATCGCCTGCGCGGTGACCGTCTGCTTCCCTGGGCCGAAGCCCCAGGCGTTCACCAGGTCACCGACAGCGATGTCGAAGGCACCGCCGGATTGCTGGCTGACGTGCAATGCAGCAGTCAGGACCGTTGTCAGTTCCTTGGGCACCGGCACCCATTGCTGCTCGGGGGCTGCATTGAGGCGGTTGAGGTCCGAGTCGGGTTTCCAGGTAGACATCTGCTGATCCACCCGGGCCACGGCGCGGGTCAGGCGCAACCTAACTTCGTCGATATCGAGCCCGGCGGCGGCATAAAAAAGGGCGGTATAGCGGGTACCCATGGTTTCGCCGTTCAGGCTGTAGCGCTTCAGTTCAGTAGACATCTTCACGGTAGCGTCCTTGTGCCCTGAGGGTCAGTACACTGAGGTTAAGCGGCGCCAATACTTCATCAAGGGCCTGCTTGACGCCCTTGGCCATTTCGCGGCTGCCACACACCAGTACTTGGGCACCTTTTTCAAACAGCCTGCGCAAGGCCAGGGCATCGCTGATCAGCCTGTCCTGCACGTAGCTGCGGTCCTGGACCTGAGAAAAGGCGGCTCGCAGTGCCGTTAGGCGGCGGTCGGACAAATATTGGTTGAGCTGCGGTTCGTAGAGAAAGTCCGAGGCTGGGTTGCGGCCGCCCCAATACAAGTGCATCGGGTGTCGGGCCTTGTTGTTGCGGATAAAGCCGGCCAGAGGACCGATACCGGTACCGGCGCCGATCAGGATCACCGGGTGCACGCCCGACGCGGGACGAAATTGCGGGTTGGGCTGGATGAAGGCTTCGATCTGCGCGCCGATGTCCAGGCCATGAAGATACTCCGAGCACAGGCCAGCGGTGTGTTTACGCACACAGATCTCCAACGTGCCGTCTTGGGAACCGCTGGCCAGCGAGTAGAGGCGGGGGATTGGGCTGCCCGGGGGGAAAATCCCTACCAGGTCGCCGGCCAGGAAGCCTGGCAGTTCGCCGCAAGCCTTGAAGCGCAGGATATGGGTAGGTGCGTTCACTTCTTCGCCATAGGTGATCCGCTCTGTCAACTGCAATGAATGGGTACGCGGCTGTTGCGGGGTGTGAACCAGTGCCAACTCCTGTCCCAACACGTCGCTCAACGCGTGGCCCCAGCGAGCGAACTCCTGAGAAGACTGGCGGTTGATGGTTTCCAGTCCCAGCAATGGCGAGCCACCGGCCTGCACCATTGCATCCTGCACTTGGTACGCGTACTGACAGAACTGCGCAAACTGGCGATCGCCCAGGCCCAGCACTGCGAAGGGCAGGCCGGGCTTGAGGCCGGTTTTGGCGAGCCGCGCGAGGAACTGCGAAGCCGAAGCCGGCGCATCGCCGTCTCCGTGGGTCGCTGTGAGGATGAACACCCGTTGGGCATTACGGTAATCGGCCGACCATTCATTCATCGCCGTGCTGTGCACTTGATGGCCACTCTGGTGCAAGGCGTCATGCAAGGTCTTGGCAAAACCCCAGGTGCTGTTGTTTTCACTGCCAACCAGAATCACGCTGTCGGCGGAGTGAGCCGGGCTGTTGTGGCGGATGCTCGGGCCGGCTTTGCGGCGGCGCCACCATAACACTATGCCGGTCACGCTCATCAACGGCACGCAGAGGGCGCATAGCCCCAGCGGCAGGCCCAGCCACCAGAGGCCTTCGCCTGTGTGCAACTGGTAGACCAGTTCGTAGAGGTTGTGCATCGAATCATGCGTTTGATAGGACAGTAAGGCGCCGCTGGCCTGGTCCACATAGCCGTCGCCCTGGCCCGTGCGCAGGGAAAACACATCGTGGGGGTTGCCGGGACTCGGGTAGACCAACTCGCGCAGGTCGTTCAGGTCGGTGGCCTGCAAGGCTTGCAGCTTCGCCACCGGCAAAGTCGGGCCGGCATTGAGGTGAGTGGGGAAGGCGGGTTCATGTTGATTGCCCTCAGCGATCAAACCAAAGGTGGTGGCGGACATATAGAGCCCGGTCAATGCCGACAGCAGCATCCCAAGCAAGGCCAGTCGCCCGACTTCAGCGTGCCAGCGCTGGCTGAAAGTACCCCGCAGCGGCCGCAGCAGGTTGTGCCAGCCACCCAGGCGCCGGGCCAGCAATAGCGCGCCGGACACTGACAACGTCAGTATGAACAGGGCACCGATAGCCGACACTCCATGTCCCGGTGTGCCGAGCAATAACGAGCGGTGCAGGTTTTTCATCCAGCGGGAGAACGCGGATGGTTCGTAAGGGGCGAGGCCTTGGCCGGTCAGAGGGTCGACCTTTTCCGCTCGGGCCTGGCCATTCTGGTTGTAGTAGACGATCACCGTGCCGGACGCTGAGCGTTGGATCTGCTCCACGCCTGTAAAGTGGTTGGCAACGCGATCTGCCAGTTGGGCGACGGTGCGTTCTCCGGCAGAGGTGGACGTGGCGTGTAGGCGTTCCAGCGCTGGCTCGACAGACAGGATCGCGCCGCTCATGGCCAATACCATGACCAACAGCGCGGCGATCAGGCCAGGAAGAGAATGGAACTGGCGAAGCATGTTCAGCCTCCAGCGGTGGCGGGTGTTACAGATCGTAAGTAAAGGTGTCGACGTAGACACTGCCGGCCGCGGGCTTGCCTGAGCCCTTGGACGTCAGGGGTACGCTCACATCGCCGCGGGCGTCACGTTTGTCCTCCACCGCGCTGTCGATGCGAATCTGATACCCGGCATCGATCAGGGTGTCTGCCAGTTCCACGCTGACGTTGAGCGTGCTTCCACTGCCGACACTGGCGCCGCTGACCCCATCGAACTCACTCGGGTTCATGCCGCTGCCACGGGCCCAGTCGCCCAAGTGTTTGTAATATTTGGCCTTCTTGCCGGCTACCCAGAGGGTTTTCTGATATTGGCCATTGGCATCGGTGACGTAGATCGCCAGGTAGGCATCGTTACCGCTGTAGTCCTTGAGTTGTGTGGTCAAGGCCACTTCGCGGGCCTGGGCCAGCGCCGGCAGCGCAATGGCGCCGACGAGGCAGGTTGCTGCAATGATCTTTTTCATGAAAGCGTCCTGTTGATCGTTGGATCGAGAGTCTGGACCTGCTTGCTGACAGCAACCTGAAACTCATCGACAGGTGAGGCGTCGTTCGGCGCGAGGGCTGCGGCCAGGGCGTAACCGCTGACCAGCAGGCTCAACTGCCTGGCATTGGCGATACAATCTGATTTCATGATCTATCTCCTGCCGGGGTCGGTGTCTGTGGCATACCCTAAGGTGCATTCCTGACAACCAGCTGAATCTTCAGATTCACGTCAGCTAGGACGATTAAGGTGCCGCCCGACAACCATCACAGGAGGTGTCAGATGCGAGTTCTATTGGTCGAGGACGCTCCAGGCTTGGGGGAAGCGGTGCGCGAGCAGATTGCCGATGACGGCCACGCCGTCGATTGGGTGCAGCGCCTGGATCACGCACGCACTAGCGTCCGTACTACGCCTTACGACTTGATTCTGCTGGACCTGATGCTCCCGGATGGGCTTGGCCTGGATTTTCTGCGTCAACAACGCTCGGCAGGGGAGGTGACGCCGGTGATCATCCTGACCGCACAGGACCAGATATCCGATCGTATCGCGGGTCTCAATGCCGGTGCCGATGACTACCTGGTTAAACCGTTCGACCTGTTTGAGCTCTCGGCCCGTGTAGCGGCGGTGGCCCGACGTTATAGCGGCAACCCCAATCCACAGATCAAGCTCGGCGACTTGCAGGTCGACATGAGTGCCCGTACGGTGCAGCGCAGCGGTGCGACGGTGGACCTCACGGCGCGGGAGTGGGCGCTGTTCGAGGCGTTTGTACAACGCCCCGGTGCGCTGCTGTCCAAATCGCAGCTTGAAGAGCGGCTGTATGCCTTCGGCGCCGAAATCGAAAGCAATACCATCGAGGTCTACATCAGCCGCCTACGTAAAAAACTTGGGCGCGACCTGATTGAAACCGTGCGGGGCATGGGCTACCGGTTGATGTCCGCATGAAGCCGTCTTCGAGCCTGCAAATACGTCTCGGCCTGGGGCTAACCCTGGGAATGACTTTACTCTGGCTGCTGGCGACAGTTGGTGCCTGGCTGGTGGTGCGACACGAGTTGAACGAAGCGTTCGACGGCGCGTTGGAAGAGACAGCGCAACGCATCCTGCCTTTGGTCGAGCTGGAAATCAGCAATCGGCAAGCGCCTCGGACTGCGCAGCACGTTGCGACCCTGAAAATGCACAAGGAATACCTGACGTACCTGGTGCGCGATGCCAAGGGCAAGATTCTGATGCAGTCTCACGACGCCAATCCGGAGATCTTCAATCGACAACCCACCGAAGGTTTTTCCACTTCTGAAAAGTACCGACTGTATGGCGCCAGTGCACTGCGCCAGACGTTGTTCATCGAGATTGCCGAACCGCTTGGTCACCGTCGCGAAGCCGCGCGGGAGGCCTTGTTTGCGTTGTTGTTGCCTTTGTTGGTGTTGATTCCTATCAGCCTGCTGGGCACCTGGTTATTTGTGCGTTTCAGCCTTGGCAGCGTGCTGGCTTACCGCCGTGCTATCGAAGCGCGTGGTGTGGGTGATCTGTCGCCGATCAAGGTGGAGCACCTGCCGGCTGAAATCGATCCGCTGGCTGAGGCGGTCAATCACCTGCTGGAGCGCTTGCGCAATGCCCTGGAGGCCGAGCGCAGCTTTACCGCCAACAGTGCCCACGAACTACGCACACCGTTGGCCTCGACCCTGGCGCAGATCCAGCGGTTACACCGTGAAGCGCCCGACGGTCCATTACGAAGGCGTGCGCAGAAGATCGAGAACGCGTTGCGCGAGCTTTCACGGCTTTCAGAAAAACTCATGCAGCTGGCCAAAGCCGAGGGCGGCGGGCTGTTGTCCGAAACGCCACAGGACCTGATTCCATTGCTTGCCCACGGAGTGGACGAGTGGAACCAACGCAGCGGGCAGCGCATTGAGTTGCAACTGCCAAGCCAGACGGGTGTCTACTCGATCATCGACCCGGATGCCTTTGGCATTCTGCTGCGCAACCTGATTGAAAATGCGCTGAAGTATGGAGCAACGGACCAACCGGTCGAAGTCAGCCTGACCGAACAAGCACAGCTACGGGTTATCAATAGCGGCCCAACGGTGCCGAAGTCTACCTTGGAGCACCTGACCGAGCGTTTTGTGCGCGGTCACAGTGAGATCAGTGGTTCTGGACTGGGCTTGGCGATTGCCAAAACCATCGTGCAGGGGGTGAATGCCAGCATGAAATTGCGCTCCCCGGCAACAGGTCGAGAAGACGGGTTTGAAGTCTGCATCTGGTTACCGCTTGCCCCCAACCTAAAAGACTGAGATGTCACCGGCGTTCTATTGGTACCATGAATCAGCCCTTGCCGGGAGCACATCACGCCTTGGAAAACGGTAGGTTTTCTGGGGCTTTTCCGTGTTGCGGTCTGAATGTTTTATCCTCCCCAGCGCAGCTTCCTCCAGCAGCGCCTTGGCCATTGGGTCCAGGTCATGCGAGGCCCGGATGAGCGTTCATCGCTGTCCATCGTGCACGCGAGGGGCATGTCCCTTACGTAGCCCAACAGCCTCTGGTGCGGGGGTGATGGCGTCCGATCGCAAGCTGCGCCAGCTCCCACAGGTTCACCGTGGGAGCCCTTTCCAGGATCTTCAATGAGAATGCCGTGGCACTCCGCCCGTCCTGGCGATCACACGCATGTGCAGCGTCGCCGGCTCCAGGCAGCCGCCGGTGGACAACTGCCCAACGAGTTGGCGATAGAGCTCCTGCCATGGTGTCTGCGAGGCAGGGATGTTCGGCGTCCAGGCTGCACGCCGGCGTGCCACCTCTTCGTCGTCCACCAGAAGGTCGACGCGCCGCTGGTTGAGGTCCACCCGTAGCCAGTCGTTGGTCTGCAGCAGCGCCAGGCCACCGCCGACGGCTGCCTCCGGTGACATGTTGAGGATCGAAGGGCTGGCCGACGTACCGCTCTGGCGTCCATCCCCCAGACACGGCAGCGAGTCGATGCCTTTCTTGATCAGCGCGGCAGGTGGCGCCATGTTGACCACCTCGGCGCTGCCTGGGTAACCCACGGTGCCGGCGCCACGAATCACCAGAATGCAACGCTCGTCGATGTCCAGTTCAGGGTCGTCGATGCGGGCGTGGTAGTCCTCTGGCCCCTCGAACACGATGGCCCTGGCCTCGAAGCTGTTCTCCTTGCCGGGTTCGGCCAGATAGGTCTTGCGGAAGGCTTCACCGACGACCGACATCTTCATGATCGCACTGTCGAAGAAGTTGCCGCTGAGCACGATGAATCCGGCGTTGTGCTTGAGCGGGGCATCGAACGGGAGAATGACTTCGCGATTGCTGGTGACTGCATCGCGAACCACCTCGCCGATGGTCTTGCCGCTGACTGTCGCGCATGCCTCGTGCAGACGGCCGGCCTTGCGCAGTTCGTGCATCACCGCCGGTACGCCGCCCGCGCGGTGGAAGCCTTCACCCAGGTATTTGCCCGCCGGCATGCAGTTGACCAGCAGCGGCACGTCCTCTCCGATGCGCTGCCAGTCGTCCAGCGACAGCTCGATCCCCATGTGCCGGGCGATAGCGATCAGGTGCGGCGGACAGTTGCTCGAAGCGCCCAGGGCCGAAGCCACGGCAATGGCATTCTCGAACGCCTCGCGGGTCATGATCGACGACGGGCGTACGTCCTGCATCACCAGCTCGCAGATGCGTCGGCCGGTGGCATAGGCCATCTGCCCGCGTTCGCGGTAGGGCGCGGGGATGCTTGCACAGCCTGGCAGCGACATGCCCAGTGCCTCGGCCAGGGCGTTCATCGACAGTGCTGTGCCCATGGTGTTGCAGTGGCCAACCGACGGCGAGGCGGCGGTGGTCATCTCCATGAAGCCTTCGTAGTCGATTTCGCCCGCGGCCATCAGGTTGCGCGCATGCCACAACACCGTGCCCGACCCGATCAGCTGGCCCTTGTGGTGGCCATCGAGCATAGGCCCACCGGAGAGCACGATGGCTGGCATGTCCGTGGTGGCAGCGGCCATCAGGCAGGCCGGTGTGGTCTTGTCGCAGCCGGTGGTCAGCACGACGCCATCCAGCGGGTAGCCGTGGAGGATTTCCACCAGGCCCAGGTAGGCGAGATTACGGTCCAGCGCGGCGGTTGGTCGGCGGCTCTGCTCGGCGATCGGGTGCACCGGAAACTCCATGGGGATCCCTCCAGCATCGCGAATCCCCGCCTTGACCCGTTGGGCCAGTTCCAGGTGGTGGCGGTTGCAAGGCGTCAGGTCGCTGCCGGTCTGGGCGATGCCGATGATCGGCCGCCCGGATTGCAGTTCGTCGCGGGTCAGGCCGTAGTTCATGTAGCGCTCGACGTACAGCGCGGTCATGTCGGCGTGGCTCGGGTCGTCGAACCATTGCTGGCTGCGCAACGGGCGTTTCAGGGTATCGGTCATGTCATTCTCTCTTGTATTTATGGGCACCGGTCGGCGTTGCAACACGCTGGCCTGGGCAAGGCTGGGCACCCCTGAGACGGTGCTGCCAATCGCGTTATCACGGGTTTCGGTCGACAGCCAGGTGCCGATCAGGGCTAGCTCAGACAGCGCCAGTGTATAGAGCGTCAGCACCCAGTAGGCCCCACCGGTCAGGCCGACCAGAAGATACCCAGGATCGGCGCCAGGCCGCCGGAGCGCATGGCGCCGATTTCATGTGCCAGGGGTGCCCGTTGCGTCAGTGTTGCAGCAGCCCTCGGGCGGCCAGGTTGCGCATCATCGCGCCGAGGCCGAAGGTCCAGGGGTGGGCCTTGTCACTCGTGGTCACCTGGTTGTGCAACTGGCCCAGCAAGGGGCTGGCGATGCGCACCTGGTCGCCAGGCTTGTGGGTGAACCCCGCACCAGGCAGGTCGCGATCCTCGGTCGGGGCGAACAGGGTGCCGAGGAACAGTAGGAAACCGTCGGGGTACTGGTGGTTTTCATTGAGCGTCTGCCGGACCAGATCCTCTGGGTCGCGACTGATCTGATCCATCGAGCTGCTGCCGATCAGGCGGTAACCGTCGGTGCCTACGACTTCCAGGTCGATCACGCAGCGGCGCACCGCGTCCAGGTCGAAGGTCTCGTCAAACAGTCGAATGAACGGGCCGACCGCGCAGGAGGCGTTGTTGTCCTTGGCCTTGCTCAGCAGCAGCGCGCTGCGCCCCTCGAAGTCGCGCAGGTTGACGTCATTGCCCAGGGTCGCGCCGTGGATGCGACCGCGGCTGTCCACTGCAAGCACCACCTCAGGCTCGGGGTTGTTCCAGGCCGAATGCGGATGCACGCCGATGGCGCTGCCACTGCCGACCGCCGCCAACACCGGGGCCTTGGTGAACACCTCGGCATCCGGGCCGATGCCGACCTCCAGATACTGCGACCACATGCCCTGTTCGATCAGCAGTGCCTTGAGCGCCATGGCCTGTTGAGAACCAGGGCGCACTGCGCGCAGGTTGTCGCCGATCACCGAGCGCACCGTGGCGCGCACGGACTCCGCCTTGCTGGCATCGCCACCAGCCTGCTCCTCGATCACCCGCTCGATCATGCTGGCGGCGAAGGTCACGCCCGCTGCTTTGATCACCTGCAGGTCGACCGGCGCGAGCAGATAGGGCAGGTCGGCGTCGAACGCTTCGCCGCTGTTGCCCAGCAAGTCCTCTACGCTGCCCAGGAAGCGGCCTGGGGTGCTGCGCACTGCCTGCACGGGGTCTTGGCTTTCGAGTAGCTGGCTGAGGGTGGCGAAGCGCTCGGAGAGATCGAACACGCCATCGGCTCGCAGGGTGATCAGCGAAGGGCCCCCAGGTTCGCCGGGGGTCCAGGCGCGACCGATCAGGGTGCCGGTCAGGCCATCCTCGGGCAGGGTGTTGGCGGGCGTGAGGGTTATCGGCATGGCATCAAATCTCTTGGAACAGGAAAGCTGCACGCTAGGCAAGCCGCGCGATAAACTCCAATGGCATCTTTTCACTATTCGATAACATATGGTTATTGCAACAAAGGTGGATCACATGTCGGACCTGTCTTTCTCCCACGTCTGCAACTGGCTCAAGTTCCGCCACCTGTTGCTCATCGACACCCTTGGGCGCACCCACAACATGCACTTGGCGGCGCAGCAGATGAACCTTACCCAGCCGGCGATCAGCAAGATGCTCAAGGAAATCGAAAACCTGCTCGGTTTCGCCCTGTTCGACCGCCTGCCGCGCAGCATGCCGCCCACCGCATTGGGCGAGCAGGTATTGCGCTATGCCCAGGTCGCATTGAACGATGCGCGCAACTTCGTCGATCAGATCGACAGCCTGCGCCAGGGTGGGCACGGCCACTTGAAGGTGGGTGGCATTTTCGCGGCCACCGCCGTGGCGTTGCCGGATGCCATCGTCGAGATCAAGCAGCGCAAGCCATTGCTGTCGATCGAGGTGGTGGAGCAAACCAGCGATCACCTGATGGCCATGCTCGAAGACAAGATCCTGCACCTGGCTGTGGCCCGCTTTACCGACGTGTCCCAGCGCCAGCGCTTCGACTTCCAGCCGCTGGCGCCGGAGCCCTTCTGCTTCGTGGTCAACGACCAGCACCCTTTGAGCAATGTTGGGCCGGTGACCTTGCCACAATTGCTGGAGTGGCCGTGGATTCTCTACCCCAAGGGCACGCCCATCCGCGGACGCATGGAGCGGGCCTTCGCCGAGGCGGGCGTTGCCGTGCCGCGCAACACCATCGATACCATTTCCATGCAGACCTTCCTCAAGGTGCTACTGGGCGGGCCCATGATCGGCATGTTGCCCCAGGCGATGGTCGAGCCGCACCTGGCCAGTGGCGTGCTGGTCAATCTGGACACGCCACTGCACCTCACACCCCAGGACTACGGCATTCTCACCCGCAAGGGTGAGCCCTTGAGCGGCGCGGCCTTGGAATTTGCCGAGATCCTCCTGACGCATGCGCGTCGTGTTTCGGAGGATTGATAACGTTCCGTTATCGGATGATCCCTAAAAGCCATTGGGCAAGAATCGCAGAGCCGCCTAGATTAGCGCCCCATGTCTTTCGTAACGCCGAGGAATCACCCATGACGTCACACGCAGGCCAACAATTCATCGGTGGGGGCCGCCGCGCTACTGGCCAGGCGACCCTTTACAGCATCGATGCGCGCACCGGACAGGCACTGCCCGACGCCTTTCATCAAGCCACGGAACAGGAGGTGGACGCCGCTGCCCGTGCGGCAGCTGCAGCCTATCCGGTCTACCGGGCACTGTCCGCCGCGCGCCGGGCCGAGTTCCTCGATGCGATCGCCGACGCCCTGGATGGCTTGGGTGATGACTTCATCGAAACCGTATGCCGTGAAACGGCCTTGCCCCCCGCGCGTATCCAGGGCGAGAGGGTGCGGACCAGCGGCCAGCTGAGGCTGTTCGCCACCGTACTGCGACGAGGTGATTTCACCGGCGCTCGCATCGATCGTGCACAGCCCGAGCGTCAGCCAGTGCCTCGCCTGGACATCCGCCAATGCCGCATAGGCCTGGGGCCGGTCGCCGTCTTTGGCGCCAGCAACTTCCCCCTGGCATTCTCGACGGCCGGTGGCGATACCGCCGCAGCGTTGGCCGCCGGCTGCCCCGTGGTGTTCAAGGCACACAGCGGCCACATGGCCACGGCGCAGTGGGTCGCCGAGGCGATCGTCGGCGCTGCTGAACGCTGCGCCATGCCGGCGGGTGTATTCAACATGGTGTTTGGCGGCAGGGTCGGCGAGGCGTTGGTCAAGCACCCTGACATTCAGGCCGTCGGCTTCACCGGTTCGCTCAAGGGGGGGCGTGCCTTGTGCGATATGGCGGCGGCGCGACCTCGACCGATTCCGGTATTCGCCGAAATGAGCAGCATCAACCCGGTGCTGGTGCTGCCCCAGGCGCTGGCCGTTCGCGGCGAGGCCGTGGCACGTGAACTGACCGCTTCGGTGGTATTGGGATGTGGACAGTTCTGCACCAACCCAGGCTTGGTGCTGGGGGTACGCTCAGCGCAATTCAGCGCCTTCGTCGAGCACCTGTGCGCACAGATGGCCGAGCAGGCGCCGCAAACCATGCTCAACGCCGACACCCTGGCCAGCTACGCCCGGGGGGTAGACACCCTCAAGGCGCGGGCCGGCATCCGCCTTCTTGCAGGGGCCGAGCAGCAGGGTAACCAGGCCTGGCCTCAGCTGTTCCAGGCCGATGCGCACTTGTTGCTGGAGGGGGAGCCGCTGCTGCAAGAAGAGATCTTCGGCCCGGCCACGGTGGTGGTTGAACTGGCTGACCAGGACCAGCTTGTTGCCGCGTTGCACGCGCTTGGCGGCCAACTGACCGCCACGCTGATTGGCGAACCCGGCGACCTGGCGCAGGCCGCGCCTTGGGTGGCGGTGCTCGAACAGAAGGTTGGCCGGGTGCTGGTCAACGGTTACCCGACTGGCGTCGAAGTCAGTGACGCGATGGTTCATGGTGGCCCGTATCCGGCCACCTCGGACAGCCGTGGCACCTCTGTCGGCACGCTGGCGATCGACCGCTTCCTGCGTCCGGTGTGCTACCAGAACTTCCCTGATGCACTGCTTCCCGAGGCACTGCGCGACGCCAACCCCCTGGGGCTGCTGAGATTGGTCGACGGCCAGCCCACCCGTGAACCGATTCGCTGAACACTGCTACCGATAGGCGCAATACCACCGGGTGCGGTCGTACCCGGTGCTCATTCGATAACAACAACAGGCATGCACGACATGCCAAGAGGCTTGGCCATGGCTCAACACAATGTCGCCCCCGCCCCCGATCAGGCGTTCGAAGATCGCACCTACCGCAAGGTCATCTTGCGTATCCTGCCAGTCCTGTTGCTGTGCTACATCGCAGCCTACCTGGACCGGGTCAACATCGGCTTTGCCAAACTGAGCATGCTCGATGACCTGCAGTTCAGCAACACCGTGTACGCCCTGGGCGCGAGCGTGTTCTTCTGGGGCTATTTCCTGTTCGAGGTACCGAGCAACCTGCTGTTGCATCGCTACGGCGCGCGCTTCTGGATCGCGCGGATCATGCTGAGTTGGGCGATCATTTCGATGGCCGTCGCGTTCACCCAGCCGTTGGCAGGGTTTTTCCACGTCGAGTCCAGCACCATGTTCTATGTGCTGCGCTTTCTGCTGGGTATTTGCGAGGCTGGTTTTTTCCCTGGAGTAATCCTGTACCTCAACTACTGGTTCCCGACTCATCGGCAAAGCCGAGTCATGTCGGGCTTTTTGATGGCGATGCCTGTCAGCCTCACCCTCGGCGGCATGCTGTCGGGTTGGCTGATGACCCGAATGGATGGTTGGCATGACCTGGCGGGGTGGCAATGGATGCTGCTGATCGAAGGCTTGCCCTCGGTGATCATGGCCGTGGTGGTGTTCACCTGCCTGTGCGACAACATCGACAAGGCTGGTTGGCTGTCGGATGCGCAAAAGCAATTGCTCAAGGCCAACCTGCAACAGGAGGAACACGGTAAGGTCTCGCGGTTGGGCGATGTATTCTTCAACCCGCGAGTCTGGTTGCTGGTCTTGATCCTCCTGACGTTCAATACCGGTTTCTATGGCTTGGCCTTCTGGATGCCGTCGATCATCAAGAGCGCGGGCGTGACCAGCAGCCTGGAGATCGGCTTGTTGACCGCCATTCCTTACAGCGTGGCGGTCATTGCGATGTTCCTGAATGCGCGCCATTCCAACCGTACGGGCGAGCGCCGCTGGCATGCAGCGATACCTGCGTTCATCGGCGGCTGTGGTTTGATGCTCAGCGCCGCGTTCGCAGATAACGTCATGCTGTCGATTGTTTTCCTCACGGTTGCCGCTTCTGGTGTGCTGAGCCTGATGCCGATCTTCTGGACGCTGCCAGGCACCGTGTTGTCGGGAGTCGCGGCGGCGGCGGGCATTGGCATGATCAACGCGATTGGCAACTTGTCCGGCTTCACCGGCTCGATGATCACGGCAGTGGCGGAGAACCTCACTGGCAATATCAACAACGGCACCTACGTGCTGGGCTTGTGCCTATTCATCAGTGGCATGCTCATCCTGGCGATACCTGCTGCAATGCTGAAGCGGTCCGGCGTCGAGCGACGTACGCAAATGGAGCCGGAGATGGCATGAGCACCTTGCATACCAGGACGCCGAGGCCGGTGCTGTTGATGCTTACGCAATGGGGAAAGCGTTCGGCTAGGCGTCTTGCGTGATCTGCTGCAGCCATTCCCTTGGGCTCGTGCCTACCTTTCGGCGAAAGGTGCGGGCCAGCGCTGACGGACTTTCGTAGCCGACCTCATCGGCAATCAGGGCGATGGGGCGGCCTTCGCGCAGGCGCTTTTGCGTCAGGCTGATTCGCCAGTTCGCCAGGTAATCCGCGGGGGTGACACCCACGGTGTCGCGAAAGTGCGTAGCAAAGCTTGCGCGTGACATGCCTGAGCGATCAGCCAGCTGCGCCACGGACCAATTGCGCTGTGGCTCGTTGTGGATACTCACCAGCGCGCGGGACAGCTGAGCATTGGCCAACCCGGCCATCATCCCCGAGGCAATGCTGCGGCTGGCGATCAGATGGCGAAGTAGCTGGATCACCATCAGCTCGAACAGCCGATTGAGGATGACATCCCGTCCACATTCGTCGCCGAAGGCCTCTTCGAACAACCAGTCGAGGGTGCCATCGAGGCCCTGCAATTCGCGCAGTGGCTTGATGATGAAGTCCGGCAAAGCCAGGGTCAGCGGATTATTGGCCCCGCCATCGAACTGCAAGGTAGCGCACACCAATTCTGCTTCATCTGCCTCGCTGGCCAGCAGCTGATGCGCCTGCGGCCGCACCGCCAGAATCAGGCTGGGTTCGGTCAGCTCGGTGAGCTGGCCGCGCGCGCCGCTGAAGGCCAGACGCCCTGAACGCAGCAGATGTGCGTGGCCGAGACTGTGTTGCCCATCAAAGCCGGTCGTTCCACAGAAACCACCCTGGTGGAAGGTGGACGCGTGCAGGTTGAAGTGCTTGAGCAGTGTCGATAATCGGTCCATGGCGCACTCGAATTTAGACGATCTGTTGCAAATATTCGACGATCTGAATCCGAAAGGATAGTCCACCTCCCTAAGATTGGCTCCAGGCTTGATCGACAAGCTGGCTAATCAACCTACTGGAGAACTACCATGACGCGTATCGCTGCTCTCTCGCTGGACCACGCTCCTGCTGGCTCGCGCACAGCCCTCGAAGGCATTCAAAAAGGTCTCGGCTTCATTCCCAACGCCTTCAAGACCCTGGCTCACTCCCCGGCTGCGCTCACGGGCTACCTGGGCCTCGCCCAAGCCTTGGGCAAGAGCTCACTGAGCGCCGCCGAGCGTGAAGTCGTTGCCCTTGCCACCTCGCAAATCAATGGTTGCGACTACTGCCTGGCTGCACACGCCTTCTTTGGTGCCAAGGCTGGTCTGAGCGATGAGGCCATTGGCCAAGCCCGCAGCGGCACACTCAGCGCAGTTGCAGCGCTGGCTCACCAGATCACCGAGAGCCGAGGCCAATTGAGCGACGAGCAGATCGCTGCGGCACGCGAGGCCGGTCTTGACGATGGCAAGATCGTGGAGGTGGTGGCACAGGTCACGTTGTTGACCCTGACCAACTACCTGAACAACATCGCCACTACCGAGATCGACTTCCCGCCGTCGGGACACTAGGAGGTACGCTGGCAAAGCGCC
The DNA here is from genome assembly GCF_040762985.1 of Pseudomonas sp. Rh2. NCBI lineage: Bacteria > Pseudomonadati > Pseudomonadota > Gammaproteobacteria > Pseudomonadales > Pseudomonadaceae > Pseudomonas > Pseudomonas sp. Rh2. The sequence continues at coordinate 4,497,974 of NZ_CP142890.1, read as the reverse complement.
CAGAAGTCGGGGGGAAACCCACTGCGCCTTACCAGGGGGACCGGATATCCTGGGGGGGAATCAGGCGCAAGCGGTGGATGTCCACTGAGACATCCTGTCGCCTTGACGCTGGGCCCTGCAATTTGTTTGTGCTGGCATTTCAGATACAATCGGCGAAACGATTCAGCCATGTCGGTCAATACGACAAAAGGCTGGGTCGTTTTCTGGTTCTCTGGCTGCTGAACAATGATCAACAACAAGCCTGCGCTGAAGAACAAGCAATACCCGGGTTAGCCACAGACCCCCTTCGTTCTACTGACTGGAATTGATCAATGTTCAAGAAAGCTGGCAAGACCTTGCTGGGTCTGGCTGTCGCTGCAAGCTTCATGCAAGCGCACGCCGAAGAAACCAAGAAAGTCGATGTGCTGCTGGTCGGCGGCGGCATCATGAGCTCCACCCTGGCCGTGTGGCTGCACGAGCTGGAGCCAAGCTGGTCGATGGAAATGGTCGAGCGCCTGGACGGCGTCGCCGAAGAAAGCTCCAACGGCTGGAACAACGCCGGTACCGGCCACTCCGCGCTGGCCGAACTGAACTACACGCCGGAAGACAAAGACGGCAACGTCAACATCTCCAAGGCCATCGAAATCAACGAAGCCTTCCAGATCTCGCGTCAGTTCTGGGCCTGGCAGGTACGCCAGGGCGTGTTGAAGAACCCGCACTCGTTCATCAACACCACCCCGCACATGAGCTTCGTGTGGGGCGACGACAACATCAAGTTCCTGAAGAAGCGCTATGACGCGCTGCAGGCGAGCCCGCTGTTCCGCCCGATGCAGTATTCCGAGGACCACGCGCAGATCGCCAAGTGGGTCCCGCTGATGATGGAAGGCCGCGACCCGAACCAGAAGCTGGCCGTGACCTGGACCCCCATCGGTACCGACGTCAACTTCGGCGAGATCACCCGCCAGTTCGTCGGTCACCTCAAGACCCAGGACAAGTTCGACCTGAAACTGTCCACCGAAGTGCAGGACATCACCCGCAACGAAGACGGCTCGTGGCACGTCGAGTACAAGAACCTGAAGGACGGTACCGAGTCGGCTACCGATGCCAAGTTCCTGTTCATCGGCGCCGGTGGCGGCGCGCTGAAGCTGCTGCAGAAGTCGGGCATTCCTGAAGCCAAGGAGTACGCAGGCTTCCCAGTGGGTGGCTCGTTCCTGGTCACCGAGAACCCGACCGTGGCCATGCAGCACATGGCCAAGGCCTATGGCATCGCCTCGACCGGCGCGCCGCCCATGTCGGTTCCGCACCTGGACACCCGCGTACTGGACGGCAAGCGCGTGATCCTGTTCGGGCCATTCGCTACCTTCTCGACCAAGTTCCTGAAGAACGGCTCGTACCTGGACCTGCTGAGCAGCACCACCACCCACAACGTATGGCCGATGGCCAAGGTGGGTATCGACCAGTACCCGCTGGTGGAATACCTCGCCGGTCAGTTGATGCAGTCTGACGACGACCGCTTCGAAGCCCTGCGCACCTACTTCCCGAACGCTAAGAAAGAAGACTGGAAACTTTGGCAGGCTGGTCAGCGCGTGCAGATCATCAAGCGTGACGAAGCCCAAGGCGGCGTGCTGAAGCTGGGTACCGAAGTGGTTGCCTCGCAAGACCGCACCATCGCTGGCCTGCTGGGTGCCTCGCCAGGCGCCTCGACTGCAGCGCCGATCATGCTGCATGTGCTTGAAACCGTGTTCAAGGAGAAGGTCGCGACCCCTGAGTGGCAGGCCAAGATCAAGCAGATCATCCCGAGCTACGGCACCAAGTTGAACGATTCGGCGGCGGCTACTCAGAAAGAGTGGAACTACACCGCTGAAGTGCTGCAACTGGAGAAACCGCCGGTGATCGACCAGAGCGTCGGTACCAGCACCGGTGTGAGCCAGCCGCTGGAAAGTAAGCCCGAGAACGACATGGCGCTGTAAGCGGCAGCGTCGTGAACGAAAGCCACGGGGGGTGACCTCGTGGCTTTTTTTTGGCTTGGGTAGGCAGTGATGGAGCCTGCAGACGCGAGTTCACCCGCGAAAGGGCCGGTGCGGGCACCGAGAAGCTCGTTCGTTCTCTACACCTGCCGCAGGATGCACCCCAGCAAGCCAGGGAAGCGCTCATCGAGCATTTCGCTACGCAGTGAATTCATGTGCGTGGTGCCGACGTTGCGCGTATGCACCAGCCCCGCATCCCTCAATACCCGGAAGTGATGGGACATGCTGGATTTTGGCCGACCGCCGTCCAGCTCGCCACAACTGGCCTCGGCCACGCCTGCCAGATGGCGCACGATCTCCATGCGCACAGGGTCGCTCAGGGCGTAGAGCACGCGCTCCAGGATGAGGTCTTCGGGGTTGGGATGTTTGTAGGCTCGCATGGTCGCCATGATAACGGGGGTTTCACAAATTGCCATAGTTCGAATATGATCGAACTATCGTAAATGTCGTTAACCCTTGGAGTCTGTCCATGTCCGCGCTGTTCGAACCCTATACCCTCAAGGATGTCACCCTGCGTAACCGCATCGCGATCCCGCCGATGTGCCAATACATGGCCGAGGACGGCATGATCAATGACTGGCACCATGTGCACTTGGCAGGTCTTGCCCGGGGTGGTGCTGGCCTGCTGGTGGTCGAGGCCACGGCAGTATCGCCAGAAGGGCGCATCACCCCCGGTTGCGCGGGCATCTGGAGCGATGCGCATGCCGAAGCTTTCGTCCCGGTGGTGAAGGCGATCAAGGCCGCAGGCTCGGTGCCGGGCATCCAGATCGCCCACGCCGGCCGCAAGGCCAGTGCCAACCGCCCCTGGGAGGGCGATGACCATATCGCTGCCGACGACGCCCGAGGCTGGGACACCATCGCCCCTTCGGCCATCGCCTTCGGTGCCCACTTGCCGAAAGTACCCCGTGCGATGACCCTGGAGGATATCGCACGGGTCAAGCAGGACTTCGTCGACGCCGCCCGCCGTGCCCGCGATGCTGGGTTTGAGTGGATCGAACTGCACTTCGCCCATGGCTACCTGGGCCAGAGCTTCTTCTCCGAGCATTCCAACCGGCGGACCGATGCCTATGGTGGAAGCTTCGAGAACCGCAGCCGCTTTCTGCTGGAAACCCTCGCCGCCGTGCGCGAAGTGTGGCCAGAGCACCTGCCGCTGACCGCGCGTTTTGGTGTGCTGGAATATGACGGTCGCGACGAGCAGACCCTTGAAGAGTCGATCGAGCTGGCGCGCCGTTTCAAGGCGGGTGGCCTGGACCTGCTGAGTGTCAGCGTCGGTTTCACCATTCCCGACACCCACATTCCGTGGGGGCCCGCCTTCATGGGGCCGATTGCCCAGCGTGTGCGCCGTGAGGCGGGTCTGCCGGTGACTTCGGCGTGGGGCTTCGGTACGCCACAGTTGGCGGAAGGGGCACTGAAGGCCGATCAGCTCGACCTGGTGTCGGTGGGCCGCGCCCATTTGGCGGACCCGCATTGGGCGTATTTCGCGGCCAAGGAACTGGGGGTCGATAAAGCCTCGTGGACCTTGCCAGCGCCATATGCACACTGGCTCGAGCGCTATCGCTGAGCGGCCCTTTCGCGACGCAAGGCCGCTTCCACAGGTGGACGCGGCCTTTGCAATGGGGATCAGAACCGGTCCAGCCGGTAAGCCTCCATCTGCGATCCCCTCTTACCCGCCACCATTTGCGCAATCCATTGCGCCGTCACCGCCGCTTGGGTCAGCCCCAGATGCTGATGCCCGAACGCCAATATCACCCGTCCTTCGCACACCTGGTCGATCACCGGCAACGAGTCCGGCAATGATGGCCTGAAGCCCATCCATGGCGTGGCCCCCTCGATGCTCAGGTCTCGCCGGAACAACCCTTTGCTCAAACGGTGCAACTGCCAGGCACGCTGCATGCTCGGCGGCGCGTCGAGCCCGGCGAATTCCACCGTGCCGGCCAGGCGCAGGCCCTCGGCCATGGGCGTCATGATGAACTTGCGTTCGAACGAGGTGACGGCGAACGGCAACCGCTGCTGCTCGTCAGGCAACATCAGGTGGTAGCCGCGCTCGGTGTCCAACGGCACCGGTTTGCCGGTCAGAGCGCTGGTGAGTTTCGCCGAATGGGCACCACAGGCGATCAGCACCTGGCGCGCCTTGAGCTGACGTTGGGCGGTGGCCAAGGTCACGCCATGCGCTTCCAGTGTGGCTCCCACGACTTCATGGCGAGCGAACTGCATGCCACAGGATCGTGCAGCGTCGAACAGCTCGGCGACCACGCGGTGAGGGTCCAGGAAATGCCCGGTACGGGGGAAGAACAAGCCGCCCTGGATCTGCGCATTGAGCTGCGGCGCCGCCGTCTGAACAGCAGAACCGGACCAGTATTCCACCGGCACGGCCTGCTCACGCATGCGCGCCTGCAGGGCATCGAGCGCCTGCCGCGTTTCCGGTCGCTCGAACACCAGCAACGAGCCATCTTCCTTGAAAAGGTCGTTGCGCCCGATCGACCCCAGCAACCGCTGCCATGCCCCCAGGCTGGCTTCGTTCAGCGCCCGGATGCCGGCCACACTGCGTTGGAACGGTGCCGGCCGCAGGTTGAGCAGCAGGCGGGTGAACCAGGGTAAGGCCTTTGGCAGGTACTTCCAGTCCAGCCGCAACGGGCCCATCGGGTCCAACAGCATGCGGGGCAGGCGCTTGAGTATCGACAGGTCGGCGATAGGGAACACCTGCTCGGTCGCCAGGTGTCCGGCATTGCCGTAGGAGGCGCCAAGGCCTGGTTGCTGACGGTCGATCAGCAGCACGCGGCGGCCTTGTCGGGCCAGTTGCAGGGCACAGGCGACTCCGACGATGCCGGCGCCAACCACGGCGATATCGGTTTCAAGGGTTTCGACCATGGCTAGCTTTCCCGTCTACCGTCGAGCAGGCGGCGCAACTGCAACGGATTGTCGTGCTTGAGTGCCGGCGGCAGCAGTGCATCAGGCATGCCCTGGTAGCACACCGGGCGCAGGAAGCGCAGGATCGCCGCAGTACCGACCGAGGTGCTGCGTGCATCGGATGTGGCCGGGAACGGCCCGCCATGGACCATGGCATCGCACACTTCGACGCCGGTCGGCCAGCCGTTGACCAGAATGCGCCCGGCCTTGCGTTCAAGTGTCGGCAGCAGGGCACGTGCGCGGCCGATATCGGCATCGTCCAGGTGCAGCGTGGCGGTGAGTTGGCCCTCCAGGTGTTCGGCAACTTGGCGCATCTGCTCGTCATTGTCGCAGGCCACCACCAACGAAGCCGCGCCGAACACTTCTGCCTGCAACGCCGGGTCGGCAAGCAATGCACTGGCCTGGGTGATGAACAGCTGCGCCTGGCACTGGTTCGGGCCAGTGTGCGGCTTGCCGCTGGCCGCATGCTGGGCATTGGCGTTCGCGGCCAGGGCGCCGACGCCGGCTTCATAGGCGGCGAAGATGCCAGGGGCGAGCATGGTCTGTGCGTCCGCCTGCCGGAGCTGCTCGCTGGCTGCCTGGATGAAGCGTTGCAGGGCCTGCCCCTGGCGAGCGATCACTAGGCCGGGGTTAGTGCAGAACTGGCCCGCGCCTTGGATCAACGAGGCGACGAAGCCTTGGGCCAGTGCCTCGCCACGGGCTTGCAGCGCGGCTTCGAACAGGAACACCGGGTTGATCGAGCTCATTTCCGCATAGACGGGGATAGGTTCCGAGCGCGCCTGGGCAGCCTGGCACAAAGCGATGCCACCGCTGCGCGAGCCGGTGAAGCCGACAGCCTTGATACGCGGGTCGCTGACCAGGGCGATGCCGACTTCACGGCCTGCCCCGTACAACAGCGAGAACACGCCCTCGGGCAAGCCGCAGTGTTTCACGGCGCGGGCCACGGCATGGCCGACCAGCTCGCTGGTACCAGGGTGGGCGCTGTGGGCCTTGACCACGACTGGGCAACCAGCGGCCAGTGCCGAGGCGGTGTCGCCACCGGCAACCGAGAAGGCCAGCGGGAAGTTGCTGGCGCCGAACACCGCCACCGGGCCCAGGGCGACCTGGCGCTGGCGCAGGTCGGGGCGTGGCAATGGCTGGCGCTCGGGCAGGGCGTTGTCGACACGCACGTCCAGCCATTCACCTGATCGTATGACCCGGGCAAAGGTGCGCAGTTGGGTGCAGGTTCGACTGCGTTCGCCCTGGATGCGCGCCTTGGGCAAGCCCGTCTCGGCGACGGCGCGGTCGATCAGGGCATCGCCCAATGCTTCGATCTGCTCGGCGATGGTTTCGAGAAAGCGGGCGCGTTGTTCCAGCGTGGTTTCGCGATAATCGTCGAACGCTGCCCAGGCCAGTGCACAGGCTTGAGCCACGTGCTCGCCTGTGCCGCCGGCATACGCCGGTTCCAGAGCCTGGTTGGTGGCAGGGTCGATGGCGCGAAGCGCTTCGCGGCTGCCGGTCACGGCGTTTTGACCGATCAGCAGGTTACCTGTCAGGTGCATGGGGCTTCCTTCGAAATCTGAATCAGAGCTTGGGGCGCGATGCGCCGCGAAAGGGCTGCGCAGCAGCCCCCCTAGAGTCACGCAATGTTCTGTTCGGCCGACCAGTTGGCGTACCACTGGCGGAACAGCGCGTATTGTTGTTCGGCATAGTTGCGCTGGGCGTCGGTGAGTACGTCGGTTTCGTTGAAGTGCAGGGTGTATTCGCTGTCGCCGTTGAGCACCATCAGGTGCTTGTAGTACAGCACCAGGTCGCACCCTTCATCGAACGACGACAGTACCGCCAGCGCCGACTCCAGCTCACGGGCCAGGCGACGGGCCTTGGCGTCGCCCTTGGCGGCCTGCTTGCTCAGGCTCACCAAGTGCAGCACTTCGCGGGGCAAGGCATTGCCAATGCCGGTGATGGCGCCCGTGGCGTTGCAGTTGACGAAGCCATGTACCACTTGGGTGTCGACACCGACCATCAGGGTCACGTCGTCGTCCTTGGAGGTGATGTGTTCGGCAGCGTAGCGCAGGTCGGCGCCGCCGCCGAACTCCTTGAAGCCGATCAGGTTCGGGTACTCGCGGCGCAGTTCGAAGAACAGGTCGGCACGGGTGGCGAAGCCGTAGTAGGGGCTGTTGTAGATGACCGCTGGCAGTTTCGGCGCAGCCTGCAAAATGGCGGCGAAATGGTGCTTCTGGGCGATCAGCGAGGCGCCACGGGACAGCACCCGTGGAATCACCATCAGGCCGGCGGCACCGACCTTGGCGGCATGGGCGGCGTGCGACACCGCTTCACGGGTATTCACCGCACCCGTGCCGACGATGGTCGGGATGCCGGCCGCCACCAGGCGCGCAACGCCTTCCTGGCGCTCGGCCTCGGTCAGCAGCGGCCAGTCACCCATCGAGCCGCAGTACACCACAGCGCTCATACCGGCTTCGATCAGCTCGCGGCCCTTGCGCACCAGCGCATCGAAATCCGGTTTGCGCGCGGCGGTGCAGGGGGTCATCAGGGCAGGCATGCAGCCGGTGAAGATGTTGTCGGTCATGGTAGTCACTCCTAGCGGTAATCAGGTGTCGAGGGTTGAAGCCGGGGCGGTTCAGATGCCCCAGGCGAAAGGGTCTTGTTCGTCGATCAGCAGGGTGGCGTCGGCGGTCATGTGGGCGCGACCGGTGATGAACGGACGGATGCGCTCGCCCTCACGCTCGAAGCGGCCCTGGAACTGGCTGCCGGTGATGCTCGCCTGGGTCCAGGTCTGGCCTTCGGCGAGCTTGCCGTCGGCGGCCAGGCAGGCCAGTTTGGCGCTGGTGCCGGTGCCGCAAGGGGAGCGGTCGTAGGCTTTGCCGGGGCACATCACGAAGTTGCGGCTGTCGGCATTGGCGTCGTCGGCGAACAACTCCACATGGTCGATGGGCGCACCGTCTTCACCGGTGATACCGCGCGCTTCCAGGGCCTTGAGCAGGGTCCAGGTGTAGTTGGTCAGGGCCTCGACGTTATCCAGCTCGATGCGTTGGCCGTGCTCGGACACCAGGAAGAACCAGTTGCCGCCCCAGGCGATGTCGCCGTGCACTAGGCCGTAACCGGGCACTTCGACTGCGACCTGCCGGCGATAGCGGTAAGCGGGTACGTTGCCGACGGTCACGGCGCCGTCCTCGTGCAACGTGGCGCTGACCTGGCCGACCGGGGTGTCGATCTTGTGCATGCCGGGTTCGATCAGCCCCAGGTGCTGCAGCGAGGCGACCAGGCCGATGGTGCCGTGGCCGCACATGTTCAGGTAGCCGGCGTTGTTGAAGAAGATCACCCCGCAGGTGGCGTCAGCCGATACCGGTTCGCAGTACAGCGCGCCGACCAGCACATCGTTGCCGCGTGGTTCCAGCAGGCAGGCGCGGCGCCAATGGTCATGCAGCTCGCGCAGTTCGTCGCGTTGCTCGGCCATGCTGCGGCCACTCAGCGAGGGGAAGCCATTGATCACCAGGCGAGTCGGTTCGCCGCCGGTATGGGAGTCGATGACATGGATGCGTTTCATGGTCGTGTCCATTGATGAAGGGCCAGGGTTCAAGAGGCGACCGCGACAGGGCGGTGGCCAGGGTGCGGTTCGGCGCTGGCTTCGCTTTCGTCGTCACCGTCCAGGCGCACCAGGTGGGCCGGCACGCCGGTCGTGGCGCCCCAGTGGTAGATGCCCAGCGCGCAGGCGGCGACGACCAGGGTGTCCATCGGGTGCCCGATGACACCCAGTCCGCCGAAGCTGCCGAGCCAGGACAGCAGGATGGTCACGGCGTAGAAGCCGATCAGCCAGGCGGACGAGCGCACCTGTTGGCCAAGCGAGAGATGCTGGGTGGGCACGAAGCGGCCGCACAGCAGGTACAACACGAACATCACGATCTGCAGGGCCAGCAACCACGACACGGTTTTCCAACCCGACCAGTAGACGATCAGCGCGGCGATGATGAACGACAGAGGGCCGAGCACACCCATGCCCTTGACCCGGAAAGGACGGTGCATGTCCGGGGCGTTGCGGCGCAGGGCGGCGACCGAGACCGGAGCTACGGCATAGCTCAGAACCAGAGCGGCCGAGACGACGTTGATCAGCGCTTCCCAGGATGGGAACGGCAGGGTCCAGAATACCGACAGGCCGAAGGTAAGCCACAGCGCAGGACGTGGGATGCCGGACTGTTCGTCGATGCGGGTGAAGACCTTGAAGAAGGTGCCAGTCTGCGCCCAGCCATAGACCACGCGTGGAGTGGCGTTCATGTAGATGTTGCCGCAGCCGCTGGGCGAGATCACCGCGTCGGCCACCACCAGGTAGGCCAGCCAGCCCACACCCAGCGCCAGGGCGATATCACGGTAGGGCAGGGCCAGTTCCTTGGTCACGCCGGCCCAGCCATTGGCCAGCATCTCGGTCGGAATGCTGCCGAGGAACGCCAGTTGCAGCAGCACGTAGATCGCAGTGGACAGCAGCACCGACAGGATCAATGCGATGGGAATGGTGCGCTGGGGGTTCTTCACTTCGCTCGCGACCGAGATGATCGGCGTCAGGCCCAGGTAGGCGAAGATGATGCCACCGGCGGACACTGCCATTTCCACGCCCGACAGTCCGAACGGGGCGAAGCCCTGGACCTCGAAGTTGGCTGGCTTGAAGAAGGTGAACAGCACGCCGATCACCAGCAACGGCACGATGAACTTGAACACGCTGACCAGATTGTTGGCCTTGGCGAAGGTCTTAACGCTGCGGTAGTTGAGCAGGAAGAACACGCAGAGCAGGCCGAACTGCACCAACCAACCGAGGAGCGTCGGGTCGCTCGAGCCGGTCTTGGTCAGTTCGGGAAACCATGCTGCCGCGTATTGACGCGAGGCGACCACCTCGATGGCGACGAGACTGGAAAATGCGATCAGGGTGATGAACCCCATGAGGTAGCCGAGCAACGGGCCGTGGGAGTAAACCGGGTAGCGCACAACGCCTCCGGCGCGGGGCAGGGCGGCACCCAGTTCGCAGTAGACGATGCCCAGCAGCAAGACGGCGAACCCGCCGAGGAACCAGGAGAAAATACCGGCAGGACCGGCGATGGCCGATACGTGGCTGGCGGCGAACAGCCAGCCTGAACCGAAGATGGCGCCAAGGCCGATGAAGGTGAGGTCGAGCAATGACAGCTGTTTCTTGAATTTGCCTGACATGGGTTCGCCTTTTTGTTGGTTATTGGATAGGCAGGTCTGATGTCACGATGTGCGGCTTTTCTGGCCGCGCTCTTGTAGGTGTGGTGCGGCTTGCGTGGGGCATAGAGTGGACTGGGGGAGGGGATGGGTTCTTGATGGTTTTCTGCAGGGTGGATGACGAAATCGGCACAATTGCGAAAAGCGCTGGCGATTCGTTCGTGCGCTTGGATAGGCTGTAGGCATCGTGGCGTGTTGGCTGTAGCGCAACCGCATCGCGAGCAAGGCTCGCTCCTACAAGGCAATGTGCGCCTGTCACAGTCACAACAGGCCCGTAACGAGCGTAGGAGCGAGCCTTGCTCGCGATGCACCGCACAGGCGGTACCGATTCCATGCGTGGCACAGGGCAATCTGCTGCGCCTGTCACAGGCCCAACAGGCCCGCAACGAGGGTAGGAGCGAGCCTTGCTCGCGATGCACCGCACAAGCGGTACCGATTCCATGCGTGGCACAAGGCAATCTGCTGCGCCTGTCACAGGCCCAACAGGCCCGCAACGAGGGTAGGAGCGAGCCTTGCTCGCGATGCACCGCACAGGCGGTGCCGATTCCATGCGTGGCACAGGGCAATCTGCTGCGCCTGTCACAGGCCCAACAGGCCCGCAACGAGGGTAGGAGCGAGCCTTGCTCGCGATGCACCGCACAGGCGGTGCCGATTCCATGCGTGGCACAAGGCAATCTGCTGCGCCTGTCACAGGCCCAACAGGCCCGCAACGAGCGTAGGAGCGAGCCTTGCTCGCGATGCACCGCACAAGCGGTACCGATTCCATGCGTGGCACAGGGCAATCTGCTGCGCCTGTCACAGGCCCAACAGGCCCGCAACGAGCGTAGGAGCGAGCCTTGCTCGCGATGCACCGCACAAGCGGTATCGATTCCATGCGTGGCACAGGGCAATCTGCTGCGCCTGTCACAGGCCCAACAGGCCCGCAACGAGGGTAGGAGCGAGCCTTGCTCGCGATGCACCGCACAGGCGGTACCGATTCCATGCGTGGCACAGGGCAATCTGCTGCGCCTGTCACAGGCCCAACAGGCCCGCAACGAGGGTAGGAGCGAGCCTTGCTCGCGATGCACCGCACAAGCGGTACCGATTCCATGCGTGGCACAGGGCAATCTGTTGCGCCTGTCACAGGCCCAACAGGCCCGCAACGAGGGTAGGAGCGAGCCTTGCTCGCGATGCACCGCACAGGCGGTGCCTATTCCATGCGTGGCACAAGGCAATCTGCTGCGCCTGTCACAGGCCCAACAGGCCCGTAACGAGCGTAGGAGCGAGCCTTGCTCGCGATGCAGCGCACAGGCGGTACCGATTCCATGCGTGGCACAGGGCAATCTGCTGCGCCTGTCACAGGCCCAACAGGCCCGTAACGAGGGTAGGAGCGAGCCTTGCTCGCGATGCAGCGCACAAGCAGTACCGATTCCATGCGTGGCACAGGGCAATCTGCTGCGCCTGTCACAGGCCCAACAGGCCCGCAACGAGCGTAGGAGCGAGCCTTGCTCGCGATGCAGCGCACAAGCGGTGCCGATTCTGAGTGCCGCGAAAGCGCCGTCACAATCAACCGAGAATCCCGATGCCCCACCACGCCCTGTACCAAGCCCTGGAAGCACAGAACCCCGCCACCCTCGAGGTGTTGCTGGCAAGCGTCACCCTGTTGCTCCCGATGCTCGACGTCATCCCAAACGCCGCCATCTTCATCAAGGACACCCAGGCCCGCTATGTCCTGGCCAACCGCACCCTGGTCCAGCGCTGTGGCCTCAAGCAATTGTAGCCATTACTGGGCAAGACCAGCGCGGAAGTGTTCCCTGCACAGCTGGGCCCGGGCTACACCGAACAGGACCGTCGCGTGCTGGAGCATGGCCTGGTGCTGGAAGACCAACTGGAACTGCACCTGTACGGTAGCCGCGAGCCTGGATGGTGCCTGACCCACAAGCGCCCGTTGTACGACCCGCAGGGGCGCATCATCGGCCTGGTCGGCATCTCGGTAGACTTGCAGTCAGCCGCCGATACCCACCCTGCCTACCAGCGTCTGGCCGCCGTGGACGAGCACATTCGTCTGCACTTTCACCAGCCCATCAGCATGGGCCAGTTGACCCGAATTGCTGGAATCTCCGTGGCGCAGCTGGAGCGCTACTGCAAGCGGGTGTTCCACCTCACGCCGCGGCAGATGATCCACAAGGCGCGCCTGGAGCACGCCCATCGCCTGCTGCACAGCGACTTGCCGATCACCGAGGTGGCTTTGCAATGCGGTTACACCGACCACAGCGCGTTCAGCCGGCAGTTCAAGCAACTGACCGGCTTCACACCCAGGCAATACCGCCAGGCGACGGCAACTCAGGAAGGTTGAAACAGGGCGCGAGCTTCGTCGAAACATTGCTCGGCAATCGCCGAGCGTGGCTCGCTGCGACGTAGCAGCAGGCCCACCGGGCTGTGGATGCTGGCGTCAACTACCGGGACGATGCGCATGTGTGCGCTCAGCGCTTCCAGCCCGCAGTCCAGCGGCATGACTGCGCAGCACACGCCGGCGGTGATCGCCTGGACCAGCTGGAAGCTGGAGTCGCTTTCCAGCACCGCCAGCGGCTCCAGGCCGCGGCTGCGGAAACTCAGGTCTAGCGACTGGCGGTAGTGCATGCCCTTGCTCAGCAGGCCCAGCGGAATGTCGGCCAGTTCGTCCCAGTGCAGTCGTGGGGCGTCGAACTGGAAAAAGCGCGTGTCATGCAACAGGCCCATGGTGGTGATGCCCAGTTCGATCACGTCGAAGAAGCTGGTGTTGACCTGGTCCAGGTAGCAGATGCCCAGGTCGAGCTGGTTGCGGCTCAGCCCGTCGATGATCTGCTCGGAGCTGAGCGAGCTCAGCTGAAAGTGCAGCTCAGGGTACTTGGCGCGCAGCGGCATCAGCAGGTGCATGGGGTTGAAGCTGGCTAGCGGTACGGTGCCCAGGCGCAGGCTGCCGACCACCTGGCCACGGCAACTGGCGGCCTCGGCCTGCAGACCGTCGTGGGCGGCGAGCAAGGTGCGCGCCCAGGCCAGGATGCGCTCGCCGGCTTCGGTGAATCCCTCGAAGCGCTGGCCACGCTTGACCAGCACCAGGTCCAGTTCGTCCTCCAGGTTGCGCAAGCGCATCGACAACGTGGGCTGGGTGATATGGCACAGCGCCGCGGCTTGGCCGAAATGGCGGGTCTGGTCGAGGGCGATGAGGAATTTCAGTTGCTTGATGTCCATGGTGCGGCCTGGTGTGCTGGGTAAGTGGACCTTAACCAAGTCTTGGCTGGCTGGCCATTGTTTGATGGTGTCCGGCCGTGTTGCTGGCAAGCCGGTGCCTGTTGCATGGGCCGATAGAGCCGATCGATGAACCCGTTCGCCATATCGATTGGACGCCTGGCGGCCAGGCCTCTAGCGTGGCGGCAATGCCATTCGAGGAGCACACCCTGTGAGCGTCAAACCCGATGCAGTGTTCGTACCGCTGAACATCGCTGTACTCACCGTCAGCGATACCCGAACCTACGACAACGACACCTCCGGCGAGCTGTTGGCCAGCCGCGCGGTGCAGATGGGCCATCGCCTGGTGGCGAGGTCGCTGCTCAAGGACGACCTGTATAAGATCCGCGCCCAGGTCGCCACCTGGATAGCCGACGACAACGTGCAGGTGGTGCTGGTCACTGGCGGCACTGGTTTCACCGGGCGCGACAGCACGCCTGAAGCGGTGCAGTGCCTGCTGGACAAGCGCATCGATGGCTTCGGTGAGTTGTTCCGTGCCCTGTCGATCCTCGATATCGGCACCTCGACGGTGCCGAGCCGGGCAATGGCCGGGCTGGCCAACGGTACCTTGGTCTGTTGCCTGCCAGGTTCGACCGGTGCCTGCCGCACGGCCTGGGAGGGGATCCTGGCCGAGCAGCTCGACGCCCGGCACCGGCCGTGCAATTTCGTACCGCACCTCAAGCCGATTGCGGTGTGCGAGAGCCGCGGTTGATGTTGGCCCTCAGTCGCCGGTAAACCGCGGCGATTGGGGCATCAGCTCAACACATGATCGACCGGTTGCAACGCCTCGGGCAATGGCTCGACCCCAAGCCCCGCCAGCACATCCCGTTCGATGGTGCGCACCATGGCATCGGTGGGCAAGTCGTTCTCATCGCGCCCGAACGGGTCTTCCAACTCATTGCCGATCGCATCCAGGCCAAAGAAGGTGTAACCCACGATGGTGGTGAACAGCGGCGCCAGCCAGCCCAGCGGCTCGGCCAGGGCAAACGGTAGCAACAGGCAGAAAATGTAGATGGTGCGGTGCAGCAACAGGGTGTAGGGGAACGGCAACGGCGTGCCCTTGATCCGCTCACAGGTAGCCTGCACCTGCGAAAGTCCCGTCAATCGCTGCTCCAGCAAGGTGTAGCGCCACTCGCTGATGTGGTTCTGTTCGGCCAGCTGTGAGCACTGCGCGCCGACCTGGCGCAGGATGCCGTCGCAAACGTTGTGCGGGCTGATACCGTGCGTGTCGGCCAGCCAGGGACGTGCCGCGGCAAGGTCGTCTTCGTTGCGCAGCCTGGCATTGAGTGCATGGGCGAAGCCACACAGGCTGCGCAGCAACTGGCTGCGCAACTGCTCGTCGGTGATCGCCACGCTCTCGCGCACGAACGAACGGGTCTCGATGATCAGCATGCCCCAGGCCTTGCGGCCCTCCCACCAACGGTCGTAGCAGGCGTTGTTGCGAAAGCTCATGAAGATCGACAACGACAGGCCCAGCAGGGTGAACGGGGTCGCGCTGACCGGGTAGAAGAACGCCGGGAAGTGCCGCTCGACCAACACGATCAGTGCCGCCAGCAAGGTAACCGTGAGGCAACGCAAGGCAATGCGTTTGATGATCGACCCTTTGAGGGTGAACAACACGCGCAGCACATCAGGGCGGGAGTGGACGATCATGGAAGTCCAGAGGCGGGCACTCAGCCGCCGGTCATGTTCATGAAACGCAGGATCTGCACATCGCCGCCGACTTCGAAATGATGGCGGTATGGCTTGAGGTGCAGTGAGTCGCGGATGGCTTTTTCCAGGCGTTCGGGATTGCCCGGATGGGCACGAAGCACGTGCTTGAGGTCCACCGAGTGCTCATTGCCCAGGCACAGCAGCAGGCGACCTTCGACGGTCAGGCGCACGCGGTTGCAGGTGGCGCAGAAGTTGTGGCTGTGCGGCGAGATGAAGCCGACCCGACTGTCCGGCGCCTCGGCCAGGCGCCAGTAACGTGCCGGGCCTTGGGACGATTCGGTGGACTCTACCAGGGTGAAATGCTCGGCCAGGCGCTCACGCACCTCGTCGCTGGAGCAGAACGACTCGCCCCGCTCATGTTCGCTGATAACGCCCAAGGGCATTTCTTCAATGAAGGTGATGTCCAGGTCACGGTCGATGGCAAAGCGCACCAGGTCGACCAGTTCATCGTCGTTGCGCCCTTTGAGCACCACGCAATTGAGTTTGGTTCGGTGAAAACCGGCGCGGCGGGCGGCGTCGATACCCGCGATCACCTGGCTGAGGTCGCCTGTGCGGGTCAGCTGCTTGAAGCGCTCGGCATTCAGACTGTCGAGGCTGATGTTCAGGCGTGAGACGCCGGCGTCGAACAAGGGTTGGGCCATTCGCCCCAGTTGCGAGCCATTGCTGGTCAGGCATAGTTCACGCAGGCCGGGCAGGGCGGCGATGCGCTGGCACAGCTCGACGATACCCTGGCGTACCAGAGGCTCGCCGCCGGTTAGGCGGATCTTTCGGGTACCCAGGGCGACGAAGCGTTCGGCGACCTGGAACAGCTCTTCGAGGCTAAGGATCTGTTGGCGCGGCAGGAACTGCATGTCCTCGGCCATGCAATAGACACAGCGGAAGTCGCAGCGGTCAGTAACCGACATCCGTAAGTAGTCGATTTTCCGGTTGAAGCCGTCGATCAGGGGCCGGCTGTTCTGTTCCACGTTCGCGCTCGAATGAGGTAGGGGCGGCGGACGCCGCGTGTCAGGTTCAAGCTATAACCTGGCGCCACCCCCGTCAAATTGCTTTCTCCGACTAATTGATAAATACCCTCTATCGTGGCTGCACGTCCCGTGTGGCATGGGCTGTAGGGCATCATCGAGCCTGCTTATCGAGCCGTAAGGTATTTCGATTGGACGGCCTCGGTTCGGGCTCCATACGCTGGAAAAAAGCCGGGCAACTGACCTGGCGGCCTTTTTCGAATGCCCCGCGTGAGGATCCATCCCATGAGCCAAGACGAACACATCAGGGACTACAAAGGCCCCGCCGCCGGCTGGGGCGCGCTCAAGAGCGTGACCAAGAGCTGGCTGGGCAGTGACAACGCCTTCAAGAACCTGCGTGCCATGCTCAAGACCAATCAGAACGGCGGCTTCGACTGCCCAGGTTGCGCGTGGGGCGAGTCGCCGGAAAGCGACATGGTCAAGTTCTGCGAGAACGGCGCCAAGGCGGTGAACTGGGAGGCAACCGGCCGGTCGGTCGACCCGGCATTCTTCGCCAAGTACAGCGTCAGTGCCCTGGCCGAACAGACCGATTACTGGCTGGAGTACCAGGGTCGCCTGACCCACCCGATGCGCTATGACGCGGCCTCCGACCACTACGTGGAAACGACTTGGGACGACGCATTCGCCCTGATCGCCCAGCACCTGCAAGCGCTCGACTCGCCGGATGAGGCCGAGTTCTACACCTCGGGTCGGGCCAGCAACGAGGCGGCATTTCTCTACCAGCTGTTCGTGCGCGCCTACGGCACCAACAACTTCCCCGACTGCTCGAACATGTGCCATGAGGCCAGCGGTACCGGCATGTCCGAAACCCTTGGCGTGGGCAAGGGCACGGTGGTGTTCCACGACCTGGAGCTGGCGGATGCGATCTTCGTCATCGGCCAGAACCCTGGCACCAACCACCCGCGGATGCTCGAACCCCTGCGCGAGGCGGTCAAGCGTGGCGCACAGGTGGTGTGCTTCAATCCGCTCAAGGAGCGTGGACTGGAGCGCTTCCAGCATCCGCAGCATCCCTTCGAGATGCTCAGCAATGGCTCCGAGCCGACCAACACCGCGTATTTCCGCCCGGCCCTCGGCGGCGACATGGCTGCCATGCGCGGCATCGCCAAGTTCCTTCTGCAGTGGGAGCGCGAAGCCCTGGCCAAGGGTGAACCCCCCGTGTTCGACCATGTTTTCATCGCGGAGCACACCAGTGGCGTCGAGGCCTACCTGGCCGCGGTGGATGCCACCTCCTGGGAGCATATCGTCGAGCAGTCGGGTTTGACCCTGGCCGAGATCGAGTTGGCAGCACGTATGTACCGCAAGGCCGAGCGAGTGATCATGTGCTGGGCCATGGGGATCACCCAACACCGTCACTCGGTGGCTACGGTGCAGGAAATCGTCAACTTGCAGTTGCTGCGCGGTAACGTCGGCAAGCCGGGCGCAGGCCTGTCGCCGGTGCGTGGCCACAGCAACGTGCAGGGCGACCGCACCATGGGCATCGACGAGAAACCAAGGGCTGGGCTGCTCGATGCGCTGGAGAAGCGCTTCCAGTTTCGCGCTCCGCGTAACCCTGGGCACAACGCCGTGCTGGCGATCAAGGCGATGGAAGAGGGGCGGGCCAAGGTCTTCGTCGCGTTGGGGGGCAACTTCGCCCAAGCCACGCCAGATACGCCCCGTACCCACGCAGCCTTGCGCAACTGTGCGCTGACGGTGCAGATTTCCACCAAGCTCAATCGCTCGCACCTGGTTACCGGGCGCGATGCGCTGATCCTGCCCTGCCTGGGCCGTACCGAGATCGACCTGCAGGCCACCGGTCCGCAAGGTGTTACCGTTGAAGACACCTTCAGCATGGTGCATCTCTCCCACGGTCAACTGCGTCCACGGTCGCCCCATCTGCGTTCAGAACCGGCCATCATCGCCGGCATGGCCAAGGCCACCTTGGGCAACAAGCCCATCGACTGGGAATACGCCATCGCCGACTATGGCCGCATACGCAGTCTGATCGCCGATGTGATTCCGGGTTTTGCCGACTTCAACAAGCGCCTGCAGCATCCGGGGGGCTTCCACCTGGGCAACAGTGCCGCCGAGCGCAGTTGGCGCACCGCCACTGGCAAGGCGCGTTTCAGCGCCAGCCAATTGCCTGAACACCTGGTCAATGCCCAGGTGCTGGCCCGTGGTGACAAGCCGGACCTGATCCTGCAGACGCTGCGTTCGCACGACCAGTACAACACCACGCTATACGGCCTGGATGACCGCTACCGAGGGGTGTTCGGCCTGCGCGAGGTCGTGTTCGTCAATGAGGCTGACATTCGCCGCCTGGGCTTCGAGCCGGGTGAGCAGGTGGACATGGTGTCGCTGTGGGAGGATGGCCGCGAGCGTCGTGTAGCGGGGTTCCGTCTGGTGCCCTATGACGTGCCCGAGGGGCAGGCGGCGGCTTACTACCCCGAGACCAACCCGCTGGTACCGTTGGAAAGTTACGGCGAAGGGACCTACACGCCAACCTCCAAATTCGTGGCCATTCGACTGGAGAAAGCCAAGGCCGTTAACCGGATCGGCACCGTGCTGGCAGCGGACTGAACACAGCCCATCATCGCCGTCACGCTGATGCTGCAGGGGCCGGCGTGCCGGTGGTGAGGCTGGCACCTGTCACGAACGATGCACCGGGTACGCCGTGGTGTACTTCATCTGCTCCATGGCAAAACTGGAAGTGATGTTGGAAAGTCCGTCGGTGCTGTTGATCAGTTTCTTGTAGAAACGGTCATATGCCGCGATATCCCCCACCACCACACGCAGCATGTAGTCCCAGTCTCCGGACATTCTGTAGAACTCCATCACCTCCTCGAAGCCGTTCACCGTCGTGGCGAACTGCTCCAGCCATGCGCTGTCGTGGCGTTGGGTCTTGAGCTGGACGAACACGGTCAAGCCCAGCCCTAGCCGCTGCGGGTCGAGCAACGCAACGCGGCCAATGATGTAGCCGTCTTCTTCGAGCCGTTTGACCCGCTTCCAGCACGGGGTGGTGGACAGGTTGACGGCCTCGGCCAGGTCCTTGAGGGAAATCGAAGCGTCGCGCTGGAGCAGGGTCAGGATGTGTTGGTCGAAACTGTCCATGGGCCTCTGGCGATCAAGTGAGAAAAATTATTCTCCGAGGGTAGCGTGAAATAGCAAAAAATACTGCTATAGGAGCCTCTTGCGCGGGTGTGAGATAGTGGCGCTCTTCAACCTGTCTCCCTTCGACCAATGGACCCGACCATGTCCGACAAGCCGCGTAATTTCGCCACCCGTACCATCCACGCCGGTGAACAGTCCAGCGTCGCCGACAATGCGATCTTCCCGCCGATCTACACCGCCAGTTCGTATATCAAGCGCAGTCTGGACGATAACCCCGAGTACGCCTACAGCCGTGTGGGCAACCCGACGCGGCATGCCTACGAAACCTGTGTCGCCGCCTTGGAAGAGGGCGTTGGCGCAGTGGCGTGCGCCTCTGGCGTGAATGCTACCGCCACGGTGCTCGAGCTGCTGCCCAAGGATGCCCATGTGGTGGTTATGAACGGCGTCTATGGCGGTACGTTCCGAATTCTGGAGGACTACCGCGGGCGTACCTCAGGGCTGACCACTACCTACGTCGACCTCAACGACATTCACGCGGTGGAGCAAGCGATTCGCCCCGAGACCCAATTGATCTGGATCGAGTCGCCGACCAACCCCCTGTTGCACCTGGTCGACATCAAGGCGGTGTGCGACCTGGCCCGTTCGCGCGGCATCCTCACCTGCATCGACAACACCTTCTGTTCGCCCTGGAATCAGCGCCCGATCACCCTGGGCGTGGACTTGGTGATGCACTCGGCGAGCAAATACATCGGCGGCCATTCCGACCTCACCGGCGGCGTGGTGGTGGCCGCCAACGAGCAATTGCTGGCCCGCCTGCGCAAGATCAGCATGGCGGTGGGCGCGATCCAGGGACCGTTCGACTGCTATCTGGCCCTGCGGGGGCTAAAGACGCTCGACGTGCGCATGGAGCGTCAATGCGCCAATGCGTTGCAGGTGGCGCGTTTTCTGGAAAGCCACCCGCAGATCGAGAAGGTCTATTACCCGGGGCTGGAAAGCCACCCGCAGCATGAGCTGTGCAAGCGTCAGATGCGCGCTGGCGGAGCGGTGGTGGCGATGAAGGTCAAAGGGGGTGACCGGGCGGCGCTCAATCGTCTGGTGGAGGCGTTGCGGATCTTTGTCCTGGCCGACTCCCTGGGCGGGGTGGAGAGCATGATCAACCATTCCTGGAGCATGTCCCACAATTCGCTGAGCCCGGCGCAGAAAGGCGAAATGGGGATCAGCGAAAACCTGTTGCGCCTGTCGGTGGGGATCGAGGATTACCGCGATTTGATCGAGGATCTGGACGGGGCGCTCAAGGCGTCCGCTGCGGTGTGAAGGCTGGGCCGGCTCCGTTCAGGAGCCGGCCTGCCGGCGATAGGGCGTGGAATCAGGATTTGGGCGGATGAATGATCCGTTCGATCTTGTCCTTGAGCAGTAACCGTTCCTTGCGCAGGCGATTGATCACATCGTCATTGGTGCCGTTGGTTTCGGCAGTCACTACTTCTTTGTCCTTGGCGTTGTATTCCTTGTGCAGCTTGTGAAGTTCCTGGTCCTTGTCGATGAGTGCCTGGAACTGGTCGGCGGATACGTGCAGGTCAGCGAGCAAATCGTGCGGAACTGGCATTTCTTCACCTCTGTCGGGTTGTCGGTAAGGTCCTGACCTTTGAGGATAGCCGCCTTTGCGCAGGTAGGGGACTGGGGTAGGCTGTCGCCTCCCTTCGGCGAACCGGAACCTGCGCCATGCCCCATCTGAACCTGGAATACAGCGACAACCTGCGTGAACTGAATGTCGATACGCTGCTGCTGCGCCTGAACCATGTGCTGGTCGGGAGTGGCCAGTTCGCCGATGAACGGGACATCAAGAGCCGGGCCCAGGCGTTTGCCCGCTACCGGGTCGGCACCGCGCCGGGTGAGCGGGCCTTCGCCCATGTGCGGCTGGCCATCCTCGATGGACGTTCGCCCCAGGTGAAGGCACAACTGTCTGCCAGTCTGCTCGAGGTGTTACGCGACGCCATCCCGCAGCACCCCGGCCTGGACCTTCAGCTGTGTGTCGAGGTACTGGACATCGAGCGAGTGCCGTACGCCAAACTCCACCTGCCAGGCTGAATGACAGCTGAATGAACGGCTTCTAATTTGAAAAAGATGCTGGCTCACGAATTTGTTGGCGTCTTTTTCACGAAAAATTGATGGTTCGCTTTCTAGAGTTTCGCCAACTTTACCAAGGTGCCTTTCAGGCCTTGGCTGATAATCACTCTTGATTGCGAACGCTGATGCTCAACTTCAAATACCTGCGGACCGAATGGGTTACGCTGCTGGCCAGCCTTTACCTGTTGATCGGCTTCAATGCCTTCCTCTGGCAGCACCTGGAGCACATCCTGCCGCCGGGCATGACCGGGCTTTGGTTGGGGTTGGCGTTCGCCCTGCTGATGGTGTTCGCCTTCAATCTGATCTTGACGCTGTTTGCCTTCCGCTACGTATTAAAACCGCTATTGATCCTCTTGTTCATGAGTGGCGCGGGGGTCGCTTACTTCATGAACCAATATGGTGTGCTAATTGACTCGGGGATGTTTCGTAATATCGCCGAGACCAATGTTGCCGAAGTGCGTGACTTGCTCTCCTTGAAGTTTGCGCTTTATATACTTTTGCTCGGTGTATTGCCTTCGGTCCTGTTGTGGAAGGCCCCCATCGCCTACCGCGCCTGGCACCGAGAACTGCTCGGCAAACTGGTGGTCAGCGGTGCCTGTGTCGTGGCCTTGGGCTCGGTGGCGCTGGTCAACTACCAAGGGCTGTCGTCGCTGTTTCGAAACCATCACGAACTGCGCCTGATGCTGACCCCCAGCAACATCGTCGGTGCTTCCATTGGCTATGTCAGCGAGCGGGTCGGTACGGCTGCGCGGCCGTTCGAGAACTACGGCGAAGATGCCCGTCGCGATGCCGCCTGGCAGCACCATGAGCGCAAATCGCTGACCGTCCTGGTCGTGGGCGAAAGCGCACGGGCAGAGAACTTCGGGGTGCTCGGCTACGACCGCGACACCACGCCAAGCCTTGCCAAGGAGCAGGGCCTGGTAGCATTTTCCGATGTGCACTCCTGTGGGACCGAGACTGCCGTGTCGGTGCCTTGCATGTTTTCCGGCATGGGGCGCAAGGATTACGACGCACGGGTGGCCAAGAATCGCGAAGGGCTGCTGGACATCCTCCAGCGCGCGGGTCTTGCCGTGCAGTGGCGCGACAACCAGTCCGGCTGCAAGGGCACCTGTGACCGTGTGCAGTTCGTCGATGTCAGCAACCTCAAGGACCCGACGCTCTGCGCCAACGGCGAATGCCATGACGAAATCCTGCTGCAGGGCCTGGGCGATCTGATCGACAACCTCGACAAGGACACCGTGCTGGTGCTGCACCAGATGGGCAGTCATGGGCCGGAGTACTACAAGCGTTATCCGGCGGACAGTGGTCGCTTTGGCCCGGTGTGCCAGAGCAATGCGCTGGACCAGTGCAGCCAGCAGGAGATCATCAACGGTTATGACAACACCCTTGCCTACACCGACAAGGTGCTGGCCTCGTTGATCGACATCCTGCGCAGCAAGCAGGACAAGGTCGATACCGCGATGATCTACCTGTCCGACCATGGCGAGTCGCTGGGCGAATACAACCTGTACCTGCATGGCACGCCCTACATGATGGCACCGGAGCAGCAAAAGCATGTGCCGCTGCTGACCTGGTTCTCCGACAGCTACCGTGAAGACTTCGGCATCGACAACGACTGCCTGGCCAAGCTCAGCGACGCGCCGTTGTCCCAGGACAACCTGTTCCACTCGATGCTCGGCCTGCTGCAGGTGCACACCGAGGTCTACCAGCAGTCGCTGGACATGTTCGCCAGCTGCCGGCCTTGGCTGGCGGCCAAGCGCTGAAAGAATGTCCAGCCCCCTCATCAAGGCTTCCAGGACACCACTGATCGACCTCAAGGATGGCGCAGGTTTCACCAGCAGTGCCCGCGCCGTATATACTGCGCGCCAATGTTAGTGGGAGAGCCTCGTGGCCATCGAAATACACTGGATTCGTGACGACCAGAGCCTGGCCGAACACTGCCTGCGCTGGCGCGAACTGCCGTTCGTCGCGCTCGATACCGAATTCATGCGCGTCGACACCTTTTACCCCAAGGCCGGTTTGGTCCAGATCGGCGATGGCCAGCGGGCGTTCTTGATCGACCCGCTGCTGATCGGCAATTGGCAACCCTTGGCCGAGCTGCTCGATGACAGCGCCGTGGTCAAGGTGCTGCACGCCTGCAGCGAAGACCTCGAAGTGCTGCTGCGCCTTACCGGCAAGCTGCCGCAGCCGCTGTTCGACACCCAGTTGGCGGCTGGTTACCTGAACCTGGGCTTCTCCATGGGCTATTCGCGCCTGGTTCAGGAAGTGCTGGGCATCGAGCTGCCCAAGGGCGAAACCCGCTCGGATTGGCTGCAGCGGCCGCTGTCGGAAACCCAGGTGAGCTACGCCGCCGAGGATGCCGTGCATTTGGCCGAGCTGTTCGCCGCCCTGCGTCCGCGGTTGTCCGATGACAAGTACGCCTGGGTGCTGGAAGACGGTGCCGAGCTGGTGGCTCAGCTGCGCCGTGAGGTCGAGCCTGAAACCCTCTACCGTGAGGTCAAGCTGGCCTGGAAGCTGTCGCCCCAGCAACTGGCGGTGTTGCGCGAACTCTGTGCCTGGCGCGAGCGAGAGGCCCGCAGCCGCGATGTGCCGCGCAATCGCATCCTCAAGGAGCACTCGCTGTGGCCGATGGCCAGGACCCAACCCGACAGCCTGTCGGGCCTGGCCAAGATCGACGAGATGCACCCGCGCACCATTCGGCAGGACGGCGAGTTCCTGATCCAGCTGATCAAGCGTGCCGCCAGCCTGCCCAAGGAGCAATGGCCGCAGGCGCTGCCCGAACCACTGCCGATCGAAGCCGCAGGCATCCTCAAGCGCCTGCGCGCCGTTGGCCAGGCCGAAGGCGAACGTTTGGGCATCGCCCCGGAACTGATGCTGCGCAAGAAGACCCTGGAAGCCTTGCTCAAGAGCGGCTATCCCAATGGCCCTTATCAACTGCCCGATTCGCTGCGCGGCTGGCGTCGCCAGCGCATGGGCCAGGCCCTGCTGGACAACCTGGCGGGCGCCGGAGAGACCCAATGAAACGTATCTGCTCGATCTACAAGAGCCCCCGCAAGCACGAAATGTACCTCTATGTGCTCAAGGCCGACGGCCTGGAGCGCGTACCCGAAGGCCTGCTGCCGTTCTTCGGCACCCCCGTGCACGCCTTCGACCTGGTGTTGACCCCTGAGCGCAAACTGGCCCGCGAAGACATCGCGAAGGTGCTGGAGAACCTGGAGAACCAGGGCTATCACCTGCAGATGCCGCCACCTGAAGACGACTACATCGAGCACCTGCCCGAAGAGTTGCTGCGCCGTAACGATCCCGCCTGACCCAGGCGCGGTTACCCACTTTTGCCAGGCGGCCCGCAGATCGGGCCGCTGTCGTTATCTGTCAAGGTTGTCACGTCGATGCGCGTTCTGATCGCTGAACAGGATCATGCCACTTATGCCCGCCTGCTGAGTGAGTTGGCCCCGGATCTGGAAATCCTGACCAGCGGCGATTCCGCCGAACTGGCGCGCCAGGCGCCAGAATGCCCGGTATGGCTGGGCCAGCCGGACTTGCTGGCAAGCCTGCTGCGCCAGGGCCACAAACCCGACTGGATGCAATCGACCTGGGCCGGCATCACCCCGTTGCTGGCCCAGGGCCTGCCGCGTGATTACCGTTTGACCCGGGCGGTGGGCATCTTTGGCCAGGTAATGGCCGAGTACATGCTGACCTATATGCTGGTCCATGAGCGCGAAGTGCTGTCACGCCTGGTCAGCCAGGTCGAGCGG
The DNA here is from genome assembly GCF_040762985.1 of Pseudomonas sp. Rh2. Taxonomy (NCBI): domain Bacteria; kingdom Pseudomonadati; phylum Pseudomonadota; class Gammaproteobacteria; order Pseudomonadales; family Pseudomonadaceae; genus Pseudomonas; species Pseudomonas sp. Rh2. The sequence goes on along the minus strand of NZ_CP142890.1, from coordinate 4,472,888 downwards.
CGCTGGGATGATCGTCCTGGGCGTTCGCTGCAAGGGCGCAAGGTGCTGATCGTCGGTACCGGTGATATCGGCCAGTGCGTGGCCGAGTTTCTCCAGCCGTTCGGGGTGACGCTGTACGGCGTTGCCAGCCGTGCCCGCGAGCAGGCGCCGTTCGTCGAGGTGGCTGGCCTGGAGGACTTGCCGCGGCTGGTGGGGCAGGTCGACTACGTGCTCAACCTGCTACCGGATACCCCAGCGACCCATGATGTGTACGACGCAGCGCTGTTCCAGCGGTTCCAGCCCAGTGCGTTGTTCATCAATGCCGGTCGAGGTGTGGCCGTGGTCGATGCCGACCTGGTCGAGGCGTTGAAGCAAGGGCACCTGGCGGGTGCGGTGATCGACGTCTGCCGGCAAGAACCTTTGCCCCAGCGGCATCCGTTCTGGACCGCCTGGGGTTTGCTGCTGACCGGGCATAGCTCGGCACCGACGTCGCCGGTGGCGATGGTGCGCTTGTTCGTCGAGAATGTGCGCAGGTATCAGGCGGGCGAGGGGTTGCGTGGCGAAGTGGCTTTCGCCCGGGGTTACTGAACTATCTGCAGCGTTGCGGCCAACCCCACGCAGGAGCCGGCTTGCCGGCGATCAAGCCGGAAAGCCAGCCAAAGGCTCAGAGGCTGAAATCACCCTCGGCCGCCAACTCGCTCAGCGGTCGGCGTGGGCTCGGCACTTCACGGGCTTGCAGCGCTTCGTCCAGGCTGGCCTTGTCGCCCAGCTTGCCGATCGCCACCATGGCGTGCAACTCGTAGCCCTCGGGAATTTTCAGTGTTTCGCGGGCCAACGCCTGATCGAACCCGGCCATGCCGTGGGTGTGCCAACCGCTGATGCTGGCTTGCAGTGCCAGGTGGCCCCAGGCGGACCCGGTGTCGAAGGTGTGCCACAGGGCCGGCTTCTCTTCGTGGGTGCCGGGTGCGGCGAATGTGGTCTTGGAGATGATCAGCACCAGCGCGGAGGCCTGTTGCGCCCAGCTGCGGTTGAACGGCACCAGCAGGTCCAGGTAGCGCTCCCAATGCGCGGTGTCCCGGCGTGCATAAAGGAAACGCCACGGCTGCGAGTTGTAGGCCGATGGCGCCCAGCGTGCGGCTTCCAGGAAGCTGAGCAAGGTTGCTTCGCTGATCGGCTCGGCGGTGAAGGCGCGGGGCGACCAGCGGTTGATGAACTGCTCGTTGATGGCGTAATCGGCGATGCGAGGGTTGGCGCTCATGGCTGCTCCTGCAATGGGTGGGAAATACCGCACGCTACTGCCTGCGCGCGGGACTGACAAGCGGTCTGGCTTTGCCGAAGGCCAGGCTCTAGACTGGCGCCGCCGCGCGCCGCGGACTCAAGATGACTGCAGGAAACCCGTGTGATGATTGCTGACGACGCGCCGTTCTGGCGGCGCAAGACCCTCGAACAACTCGACCCGCAGGAGTGGGAATCGCTTTGCGACGGCTGTGGTTTGTGCTGCCTGCAAAAGCTCGAGGACGAGGACGACAACAGCGTCTATTACACCCGCATCGCCTGCAAGTTGCTGGACCTGAACACCTGCCAGTGCAGCGACTACCCCAACCGCTTCGCCCATGTGCCCGACTGCATCCAGCTCACGCCGGGCAAGGCCGACCAGTTCAAATGGTTGCCCAGCACCTGCGGCTATCGCCTGGTCAGCGAGGGCAAGGACCTGCCAGCCTGGCACCCTCTGGTGTGCGGTGACCGCAAACAAGTCCACGAACAGCGCATTTCCCAGTCCGGGCGTATGCTCAGCGAGCATGATGTGGATGAAGACGACTGGGAAGACCACCTGATTTTCCGCGCCAGCTGAACGGCGCGCCCAGTCGCCTCTGGGAAACAAGGAGTTTCTGTATGCGTTGTCAGCTGTTGTTGCTGTTGGGCCTCGTGGCCTGTGCCCCAGCCTGGGCCAAGAAGGTCGATCTCGATTACCAGGTGCGCCTGTTGCCCGAACAAGGCCAGGCCGAAGTGCGACTGACCTTGGGCGATGGCAGCGCCGTACGCTCGCTGGATTTCGACTTGGGCAAGGCGGGTGCGTACAGCGGTTTTCAGGCCGATGGGCAATGGCAACAGCAGGGTGAGCGTGGCGTGTGGCATCCGGCGGCGGGCAAGACCAGCCTCAGCTACCGGGTGCAACTGGACCAGAAACTGCGTAGTGGCGCGTATTCATCGCGCATGACCCCGCACTGGGCATTGTTCCAGGGCGAGCAACTGGTGCCGTCGGCGCGCCTCGACCAGCAGGACGGTACCGAGCTGGTGGCGCGCCTGGCATTCGACCTGCCTGCCGGCTGGAAAAGCGTCGAGACGGCGTGGCCGCGTATCGGCAAGGACAAATTTCGCATCGACAACGTGTCGCGCTTGTTCGACCGCCCGACCGGTTGGATGCTCGCGGGCAATCTGGGCAGCCGCCGTGCTCGTCTGGGCGAGACCGAGGTCACTGTCGCCGCTCCGGTGGGACAGGGCATGCGCCGAATGGACAACCTGACGCTGCTGACCTTCGTCTGGCCGCAGTTGCAGGCGGTGTTCCCGCGTAACCCGCCAAAGCTGCTGGTGGTGGGGGCCCGCGATGGCATGTGGCGCGGGGCGATGGCGGCGCAGGGATCGTTGTACCTGCACAGCGCCAGACCTATGGTGGGCGAAAACGGCAGCAGTCCGTTGTTGCGCGAGTTGGTGCAGTTGTTCGCACAGATCCACGGCCACGAGGACAGTGACTGGATCGGCGAAAGCCTCACCGACTACTACGCCAGCGAATTGTTACGCCGGGCCGGCGGTGTCAGCGATGACCGTTACCAGGCCTGGCAGGCGCGCCTGCACAAGCAGGCGGCCAAGGTCTCTCACTTGGGCGGCGAGCACGCGACCCCGGCGCAGGTGGCGCGTGGTGTGCTGTTGTTGCAGGCGCTGGACAAGGAGATCCGTCTTCACACCCAGGCCAAGCGCTCGCTGGATGATGTGGCCCGGGCCTTGATGCGCCTGCCGAGCGTCAGCACCGAGGCGTTCGTACAGATCAGCGAAAACGTGCTGGGGCGCCGATCCGAGGCGTTGCAAAGCAAGGTCCTGGCTTCGGGTGACTGATAGGCCGCCGCCAGCGCGGTTCGCTTATTTGAACTTGGGCCCGGAGCGGGTATTCAACCCCTTGGCCAAGCGGTCATACAGCACCACGTTCACCGTCGCCGCCAGGTTCATGCAACCCTCGGTCGGAATGTAGATGGTCTCTTCGCACCACGCCCGAACATCGGCGCTCAGGCTGCCGTCTTCCGGGCCGAAGATGTAGATGGCGCGGTCGGGGTGGGTGTACTCGGGCAGGGGGCGGGCGCCTTCGACCAGCTCCACCGCCACGGGTGTGCACCCCAGCGGAATGATGCGCTGCAGGTCATCGATGCCGATCAATGGGATGTCGTAGTGCACTCGCTTGGTGTCGGTGACGAAGTCACGCGCGCGTTCATACCGCTTGCCCGTGTAGAACACCGAGTTGACGCCGTAGCAACCCGCTGCGCGCATCACCGAACCTACGTTCTCCGCTGATTTGGGATTGAACAGGCCGATGCAGCTGTACCGTTTGTTTGCCACGTGCCGGGGTCCTTCGCAAAAAAAGCGCGATTATACGGGCTACCCGGCGGCAGTGGGGGGCGAAACGACGTTCAGTCTTTCTTGAGCATGCCCGCCAACCCAGCGAATGGGTTGTGGGTGGCCTTGGCGATGCTTGGCGTGCTGGTCGACCCTTCGCTGAAATACTGCTGGTCGGTGTAGCGCGAGTGCTCGTTGTCGTGGCAGTACAGGCACAGCAGCTCCCAGTTCGAACCATCCTGGGGGTTGTTGTCGTGGTTGTGGTCGCGGTGGTGCACGGTCAGTTCGCTCAGGCGCTTGCCGGAGAACTCACGGGCGCAGCGGCCACACACATGCGGGTACATTTTCAGGGCTTTGTCGCGGTAGCCCATTTCTTTGTCGCGCTTGGCGTCGGCCAGGATGCGGTCGAGGCGGGCGGTGGCGGCGGAAGTGGAGGCCGAACTCATGGTGTTTCCTTTGTCTTGATCAGGCAAATGACGGTTCTACTCTTGAGTCTAGCGCGCTTGCGGGGCCCTCGGACAGGCAAAAAGTGCCAGGAAGGCGTAGCCTGTAGATTGGTCCCGACAGGAGGTTGCAGATGGTCCGTGCGATCCTCACCGCGCTGCTGCTCGCCGTGGTGCCAACAGTCGAAGCCGCGGGTACGCCACCGCGGATCAACACACCCGTGCCTGGAGCGCCTGGCACGCCGACGCCAACGCCTTACCCGCAAATCACCCCGAGCACGCCGCCCAAGGCGAATGACAGCCAGCCAGGTGGCCCGCTGTTGCCACCGATGCCGGTGCCTGGACCGCCCAAGGACCAGCCTTTGCCTGGGTTGCGCCCTGAACCGGTGAAACCACCGCCTGACGACGATTAAAGTGCCAGGCGTTGGCCATCCTGCATGCGCAGGCGTTTCGAAAGGGTCACGGCCAGCGCGCGGATGATCCGTGCGGCGATACGGGGTGCCTCATTGAGCATCTTTTCCAGCGAGTCCTTGCCCAGGGTCAACAGCAGGCAGTCGCTGGCGGCGATGCAGCTGGCCGAGCGCCGTTCGCCGTCGAGTACGGCCATTTCACCGAAGGCGCGGCCCTTGCGCAGGGTGGCGATTTCGACCTGGGCACCCGTGCTGTCTGTCTTGCGCACCGAGACCACGCCCTGGTGCAGGATGCACATGAAGGTACCGGCGTCGCCTTCGTTGAAGATGGTATGGCCCTCACGGATTTCGGTCAGGCTGAAATAACCAGCGGCGGCCTGGAAGTCGCTGAGCTGCAGGTTGTCGAACTGGCCGCAGTCCATGAGCATGTCGCGGATTTCGGTGTTCAGAAGGGTTTGGTCGGGCATGTGTCGTTCTTCTTCGCGGCTGTTGTCCGAGAGCGTGGGGCACACCTTCTGGAGCCGGATTGCCGGCGTTAGGACCTTCAGGTGCGCTGCGCTGGGTATGACAACAAAAAACGCGATTTACGCCACGCCCAGCTCATTCAACACGAACGCGTACTCCAAGGCCACGTCCTTGAGCCCTTGGTACCGACCGCTCATGCCGCCGTGCCCGGCGCCCATTTCGGTCTTGAGCAGCAGCAGGTTGTCGTCGGTCTTGCGCGTGCGCAGGCGTGCCACCCACTTGGCGGCCTCCCAGTACTGAACGCGGCTGTCATTGTAGCCGGCGACCACCAGCATGGCCGGATAGGCCTGGGCCTTCACGTTTTCGTAGGGGGCGTAGGCCTTGATCCGCTCATACACCTCTGGCGCTTGCGGGTTACCCCATTCGTCGTACTCGGTGACGGTCAGCGGCAGGTCGGGGTCGAGCATGGTATTGAGAACGTCGACGAACGGCACTTCGGCTATGGCGCAGCGGAACAGCTCCGGGCGCAGGTTGAGCACGGCGCCGATCAGTAACCCACCAGCGCTGCCGCCGCTGATGGCCAGGCGATCGGCACAGGTCACGCCTTCGGCGATCAAGTGCTCGGCGCAGGCGATGAAGTCGTTGAAGGTATTCTGCTTGTGCTCCTGCTTGCCCGCGCGGTACCAAGCCTCACCCAGCTCGCCGCCGCCCCTGACGTGGGCGATGGCGAAGGCTACGCCGCGCTCCAGCAGGCTCAGGCGGGCATGGGAGAACCATGGGTCGAGGCTCTCGCCATAGGCGCCGTAGCCGTACAGGTACAGTGGCACGACCTTGCCGGCATCCGTACGCCGGCGCACCAGGCTGATCGGCACACGGGTGCCGTCCTGGGCGATAGCCCACAAGCGTTCGCTCACGTAGTCGTCGGCGTCGAATGGCCCTAGCACCGGGGTTTGCTTGAGCACTTGCTGGGCACCGCTGGCCAGTTCCAGCTGGCGTACCTGGGCCGGGCGGTTGAGGGCCTCGTAGCGCAGGCGAATGCGGGGGCTGGAAAACTCCAGGCTGTCCTGCACATACAGGCTGTAGGCCGCATCGGGCAATTCGACACGGTACGGCTGCAGGCCCTGTGGACGAACCTCGATGATCGGCAAGCCGCCTTCGCGCAGGCTCAGGCTCAGGGCGCTGGCGTTCAGGCTCAGGCCTTCGAGCATGATTTCATCGCGATGCGGTACCAGCACCTGCCATTGCTGGCGGGTTGGTACCTGGCTGGCCGGTGCGTGGTACAGGGCAAAGTTGATGCCATCCTGGTTGGTGCGGATGAACCAGCGCCACTCACCGTCAAGCTGGCCGTGGTCCGGGAAGTACTCGTGGTCTTCCTGGCGCGGTGCCAGGCAGGTGAATTCGGCTTGCGGGGTGCTAGCGTCGAGCACCCAAGCCTCGCTGGTGGTCTTGCTGTTGAGCAGCAGCACCAGCTGCTGCTCGGAGCTGGAGCGGTAGCAGTGCAGGAAGAAGCGGCCATCGGTCTCTTCGAACACCGTCGCTGCCGAGGCCTCGCCGAGGGTGTGGCGGCGCAGGCGCCACGGGCGGTGGGTGTCGTCCAGCTCGGCGAAGAACAGCGTTTGGCTGTCGTTGGCCCAGGTCATGCTGCCGTCACAGTCGTCGAAGGGCAGGGTGGTGACGCTCTCGTCGGCCAGGTCCTTGACGTACAGCGTGTAGATTTCGTCGCCGCTGGTATCCAGGCTGTAGGCCAGCAAGCGGTGGTCGGGGCTGACGTTGAACGCGCCCAGCGACAGGAAGCCGCCATTGGCCAGGGCGTTGGGGTCCAGCAGCAGCTGCTCGCGGCTTTCATCGACGGTGTTGGCGTCGTCCGCCGGGCGCGGGCAGCGATAGTGCCTGGGGTATTCGTCGCCCGCCGTGGTGCGGGTGTAGTAAAGGTACGGGCCCCAGGGCGAGGGCAGCGACAGGTCGGTTTCCTGGATACGGCCCCTGATCTCCTCGAACAGCTGCTCGCGCAAGGGCGCCTGGTCGGCCAGGCAGGCTTGCTGGTAGGTGTTTTCCGCTTGCAGGTAGGCCAGTACTTCAGGGGTGTCGCGTTGTTGCAGCCAGGCGTAGGGGTCGGTTGCCGAGTCTTGGCGGGCGATGGGGGGCTGAGGTTTGCTGGGCATCGGGGATCTCTTGGCTGGGGGCTGTCGGTGCGCGTACCTGCCCCCTCGCGGGGAAACCCGCGAAGAGGCCCTAACAGGCTAGCGCTGTCGCCGGGGGGCGCCTGCGCCCTGAAAAGTGTTTATCATAGGCATCTCTTTGCCTGGCTTGCACGATCACCATGACCGAGAACGACTATACCCTCGCCTGGGGCCTCTACGCCCTTGCCGCCCTGGGCTGCCTGCTGGTGGGCTTCAAACTCACCGGCTGGATGTGGCGCTGGCTGCGTGAACCGCTGCGGGTGATCCTGGCGGTGCTGCTGCTGACCCCAACCATCGTAGACCCGGTCAAGGAAAGCTTCGCCCCGGCCATCGCCATCACCACCCTGGACGTTGCCTTCAAGGTGGGCAACAACGCCTGGCGCGCGGTCTCCGATTTCGCTCTGTACGGCATGATCGCCTTCGCGCTGTATGCACTGTTCGTGCTGGTCCGCTGGCCGCTGGAAAAACGCGCCCGCGAGCGCCGTGCGAATGCCGAGGCTACCGCCAAGCGTCAGGCAGCCGAGGATGAGCAGGTCGCGTCCGAGTCCGCCTTCGGTGCCGACCGCCGCGACCGCTACCGCGACGACCCGGCGCCAACGCCGATGACCGGCCGTGGCCGGGTAGAACCGCGCTTGTAAACGGAGCGACGAGCATGTGTGAACTGCTGGGCATGAGTGCCAACGTCCCTACCGACATCGTCTTCAGCTTTACCGGCCTGATGCAACGGGGCGGGCGTACCGGCCCGCACCGTGATGGCTGGGGCATCGGGTTTTACGAAGGCCGTGGCCTGCGGCTGTTCCAGGACCCGGCGGCGAGTAGCGAATCGGAAGTCGCCAACCTGGTGCAGCGCTACCCGATCAAGAGCGAAGTGGTCATCGGCCACATCCGCCAGGCCAACGTCGGCCGGGTCTGCCTGTCCAACACCCATCCGTTCGTCCGTGAAATGTGGGGGCGCAACTGGTGCTTCGCACACAACGGCCAGCTGGGCGACTTCAAGGGCGAGGCGACGTTCTACCGGCCCGTGGGCGACACCGACAGCGAAGCGGCCTTCTGCGACCTGCTCAACCGCATCCGTGCGGCTTTCCCCGAGCCTGTGGAGGTGGAGCAGTTGCTGCCGGTGCTGGTGGAGGCCTGTGCCGGTTACCGTGGCAAGGGCGTGTTCAATTGCCTGCTCAGCGACGGCGACTGGCTGTTCTGCTTCTGTTCGACCAAGCTGGTACACATTACCCGTCGCGCGCCATTCGGTGCCGCGCGTTTGAAGGATGTCGACCTGATCGTCGATTTTCACACCGAAACCACCCCCAACGACGTGGTCACGGTGATCGCCACCGAAGCGCTCACCGAAAACGAAACCTGGAACCGCTACGAGCCGGGCCAGTGGGCGTTGTGGCGGCACGGAGAGTGCGTTTCCCACGGCCAGAGCTAAGGACGCTGCATGTTCAGAAGTTATCTGCGGTTGCTGCTGTTCACGTTCGGCCTGCTGGCCGGTATCCAGGTTCCGGGGCTGGTCAAGGACTACACCCAGCGGGTCGAGGCGCACCTGTTCGAGTCGCGCCAGGCACTCGACGGTTTCAAGCAGACGGCCGAGCGGTTCTTCAACGGTGACCTGCAGGCATTGCTCAAGCACTATCGCGGCAGCGACGACCCGGTGTTCAACAGCGATGCCAACAGCATCGAGAGCCTGTTGATTCGCAACCAGTTGCTCGAGGATGAATGGCAGGCGTTGCAAGGCTCGTGGGTGAGCCGCACCTGGCATGTGCTGGTGCAGCCAGAGCCACAACTGCGCGAGGAGACGCTCAAGGGCTACAGCTACCAGCTTCTGCTGGTGCCTGAAGCGATTGGCTGGGGGATCGGCACTGGATTCGTGCTGGCGTTTGCCGTCGAGAGCCTGCTGGTGCTGCTTGGCTGGGTGATTCTGGGTGGACGGCGCAAGGCAGTCAAAGAGAGCTGGCGCTAGTCGATTGTCGCCAGCGCCTGCAACGCACCCGCTACAGGGGCGTCCTGGGCGACAAGACCGTCAGACCAGCACGATCCGCTGGCCGCCGACATCCCGCGCATAGCCCTCCAGCACTTGCCTGCACACCCTGACCACTTCGTCGACCAAGGCCACCCCGGTCTGCCACGCCACCACCAGTTCCAGGCTCGGCGGCGGTTGCAGGCCTTCGATCAACACCAGCTCGCCGCGACTCAGTTCCGCATCCACCAGCGCAGGCGGCAGCGCACCAATACCAAAGCCGTCACGCAATAGCCGGGTAATCGCCGCCACCGAGTTCACGCAGTTCAACCGGGGCATCTCGCACCCCGCGCCCTGGAGGAGGCTGAGCACTTCCTGATGTGGCCGCGAATTTCTGGAAAACGTGACGATCCGTTCGCGTCCCAGTTCGGCGAGCGAGGCGTATTCGCGGTGGTGGCTGGAGCCTGTGGCCACCACCCAGCCCATCGGGTAACGGGCCAGGTCCAGGCTGCGAATCGACTGCTCGCGCAGCAGGTCGGTCTGCAGAATCACGTCGAGAAAGCCCTTTTGCAGCTGTTCGCGCAGGTTCAGCGCGGTGTCGGCCACCAGTTCGATTTCCACGTGCGGATAGCGCTCGGTCAGCTCGGCCACCAGCGCGCTCATCCAGGTGTGGATCACCGTGTCCATCACCCCGATGCGAATGCGTCCGACCTTGGTCCGGTCGCTGTCCAGCGACTGTTTCATCGCTTTGGCGGTATCGAGCATGTGCTCGGCGTACTCCAGCACCTTGCTGCCTTCCGGTGTGAGGCTGACGCCCCGCGAGTCGCGCAGCAGCAGCTTAACCCCAAGGTCCGCCTCCAGCGCGGCGATACGGCTGGAGACCGAGGCCTGGGTGGTGAACAGCTTGTCCGCGGTGAGGCGGAAGCTCTTGAGCCGCGCGACCCAGACGAAGGTTTCGAGGAAACGGAGGTTCATGATCAGTTTTTCTTGTTCCAGACCGGCGGTTTTTCTCGTTGGACTCAAGCCGCACGGCCTCTGAACAATGGTGACAGGCCGCGACGCCAGACGTCGTCCATAAAACAATACCAACAAGCCGAGGCAAGCATGAACCCATCCGGCGTGCAACAGATGTCTTCCCCCAGCTCGACCGGGCCATTGGCCTGGTATCGCGACATCGACAAACAGCAACGACGCACCTTCTGGAGCTGCAAGATCGGCTATGGCCTGGATGGCATGGACACGCAGATGCTCAGCTTCGTCATTCCCACGCTGATCCTGATGTGGGGCATCAGCACCACCGAGGCCGGACTGATTCATACCAGCACCCTGATCGCCTCAGCCATTGGCGGGTGGATCGCCGGTATTCTCTCCGACCGCATCGGTCGCGTGCGCACCTTGCAACTGACGGTGCTGTGGTTCGCCTTCTTCACCTTCCTGTGCGGCTTCGCCCAGAACTACGAGCAGTTGCTGATTGCCCGTACCTTGATGGGCTTCGGTTTCGGTGGCGAGTGGACCGCTGGCGCGGTGCTGATCGGCGAAGTGATCCGCGCCCAGGACCGTGGCAAGGCGGTGGGCATGGTGCAATCCGGCTGGGCCATCGGCTGGGGGCTCACGGCGATTTTGTACGCGCTGCTGTTCTCCTGGCTGCCGGCGGAGCAAGCCTGGCGGGCGTTGTTCCTGCTGGGGCTGGTGCCGGCGGTGTTCGTGATCTTCGTCCGTCGTCTGGTCAAGGACCCGGAGGTCTATCGTGCGGCCAAGGCGGTGGAAAAGGCCGAGGCGCCTGCGCATTTCTACGAGATCTTCGCCCCCGGCATGCTCTGGACCACCGTGCGAGCCTCCCTGCTGACCACTGGCGCCCTGGGCGGCTACTACGCCATTACCTCCTGGCTGCCGACGTTCCTCAAGAACGAGCGCGGCCTGAGCGTGCTGGGCACGGGCGGTTACCTGGCCATGGTGATCGTTGGCTCGTACGTGGGCTATGTGGTCAGTGCATACCTGTCCGATCTGCTGGGGCGCAAGAAGAACTTCATCCTGTTCGCCGTGGGTTCGTTCGTCATCGTGCTGCTGTACACGCAGATGCCGGTCAGCGATGGCGTGATGTTGTGGTTGGGCTTCCCACTGGGCTTCTTCGCCTCGGGCATCTTCAGCGGCATGGGGGCGTTCCTGACCGAACTGTTCCCCACGCGTATCCGGGGATCGGGGCAGGGTTTTTGCTACAACATCGGCAAGGTGATCGCCGCGCTGTTCCCGTTGATGATCGGGCTGCTCGGCCAGAAGGTGCCCTTGGGGCTGGGCATTGGCGTGTTTTCCGCAGTTTCGTACGGCGTGGTGATCCTGGCGGCGCTGAGCCTGCCGGAAACCCGCGGCAAACAGCTTCAGGCACGTTAAGGTAGGCATATGAACATCGACACGGGAGCACGCAAGGTGAAACGCCTGCTACTCAATTGCGACATGGGTGAGAGTTTCGGCAACTGGCGCATGGGCCTGGACGCTGACGTCATGCCTTACATCGACTGCGCCAACATTGCCTGTGGTTACCATGCCGGTGACCCGAGCATCATGCGCCGTACCGTGGCCATGGCGCTGGATCACGGAGTGACCATCGGTGCCCATCCGGCCTATCCAGACCTGGTTGGCTTCGGTCGCCGGTCGATGGCCTGCAGCAACGAGGAAATCCGCGATCTGTTGCATTACCAGATCGGTGCGCTGGACGGCATCTGCAGGGTGCTTGGCGGCCGGGTGGCTTACGTGAAGCCCCATGGTGCGCTGTACAACGACATGATGGCCGACCCAATCAAGCTGCGCACCGTACTCGAAGCCGTGGCGGCCTATGACGCCGGTTTGCCAGTGATGCTGATGGCCACCGCCGACGACAGCGCGGCCCAGGCGCTGGGTGATGAAATTGGCGTGCCGCTGTGGTTCGAGGCGTTCGCTGACCGCGCCTACACCGCCAGTGGGCATCTGGTCTCCCGCCGCTTGCCGGGCGCTGTTCACCACGACCCGGCGCTGGTGGTCGAACAGGCCCTGCACCTGGCCCATGGCGAGGCCCTGGTCGCCAGCGATGGCAGCGCGCTGCGCCTGAACGCCAGCACCCTCTGCGTGCACGGCGACAACGACAGCTCCGTGGCCGCCGTGCGCCAGATTCGCCAAGCCCTCGATGCGCTGGAGCGCGCATGAAGGTGCGTATCGAGGTCGTGGCCATCGACAGCCTGATGGTGCGCCTGTTCGACGCCATCGACGAAGCCAACATGCCGTGGATCCTGGCGGCCAGCCAGCGGCTTCGGGCGGCCTTCGGAGAGCGCCTGGTGGATCTGGTGCCGTCCTATACCACGTTGATGGTGCAGTGCGACCTGGCGCCGGCAGAGGCGAGGAGGTTGATCGTACACGCGCTGGAAGGTGTGCAGCCAGATACAGGCAACAGCGGGTATCGGCATGAGATTCCGGTGTGGTACCACGCCAGTGTCGGCCCTGAACTGCCGGTGCTGGCCGCCCGCAGCGGCTTGTCCGAGGACGAGGTGATCCGTTTGCACAGTGAGCGCGAATACCCGGTTTTCGCCTTGGGCTTCGCCCCCGGTTTCGGCTTCATGGGGCTGGTGGACGAGCGCTTGGCCTCGCCACGCCTGAGCACTCCGCGCAAACGCGTGGCGGCGGGCAGCGTCGGTATTGCCGAGCGTCAGACCGCGGCCTACCCGGCAGTATCGCCAGGGGGCTGGAACTTGATCGGGCGCACCCCGGTTCGTTTGTTCGACCGACAACGCGAGGGCTACAGCTTGCTGCAACCGGGTGACCGGGTGCGCTTCGTGGCGGTCACCCATGCCCGGTTCCTGGCGTTGGGTGGCGATGACAGCCCGCTGGAGGCACAGGCATGAAGCAGTTGAGGATCGAAACCAGCACCGCGCTGTGCCAGGTGCAGGACGCAGGGCGCTTTGGCGTCCGGCATCTGGGGGTGACCCAGGGCGGGGCGTTGGATTGGGTGGCGATGTACTGGGCCAACTGGCTGCTGGGTAATCCATTGGGCGCGCCGGTAATCGAAGTGGCGCTGGGCGGTTTTACCGTCCTGGCCGAGCAGGATTGCGTGCTGGCCCTGGCCGGCGCTGACCTGGATGCGCGGCTTGACGATCAACCTTTATCGCCTTGGCGCGCGTTCACGCTGGCCAAAGGGCAGCGGCTGACACTCAGGCAGCCTAAACAGGGCGTTCGAGCCTACCTGGCGGTGCCCGGTGGGGTCGATGCCGAAGCTGTCCTGGGTAGCTGCGCCACGGTCGTGCGTGAAGCATTGGGCGGCGTCGATGGTTGCGGGGCGCCTTTGAGCAAGGGGCAGGTGCTGACGTTCGAAGGCAGCGCATCGGCCTTGAGTGAGGTGCCCGAAACGCTGCGTCCAGGCTATGGCGCAAAGCCTGTTCTGGACCTGGTGATGGGCGCGCAGATCGGGGATTTCAGCGGCACCAGTCTGTTCGAGGCGTTCAATTCGGACTGGACGCTGGACAGCCGCGCCGATCGCATGGGGATTCGCCTGTTGGGACCGCAATTGGTCTACCAGGGCGCGCCGATGATTTCCGAGGGTATCCCCCTGGGAGCCGTGCAGGTGCCACCGGATGGGCAGCCGATCGTGCTGCTCAATGACCGTCAGACCATTGGTGGGTATCCACGACTGGGGGCATTGACGCCGCTGGCACTGGCGCGATTGGCCCAGTGCATGCCGGGGGCGACGGTGCGGTTCAGGGCAGTGCTTCAGGAGGATGCCTGGCGGGAGCAGCAGGCTTACCTGCGCCGTTGGGGGTAACGCCAAAGGCCCTGTCGCCCCGACGACCCGTGGCGACAGGGCCGCTATCGACCGAGCCTACTTCGACAGATACCGCATGCCATCCTCCAACCCCTGCAAGGTCAGCGGGTACATCTTGTCCTCGATCAGATCCCGTACCAGATGCGTCGAAGCCGTGTAGTCCCAGGCTTGCTTAGGATAGGGGTTGATCCAGATGATCTTCTTGAATTTCTCCATGAAGCGCTGCATCCACACATACCCGGCTTCTTCGTTCCAGTGCTCGACGCTGCCACCGGGCTGGGTGATTTCGTAAGGTGCCATCGCCGCATCCCCGACGAACACGACCTTGTAGTCATCGCCGTACTTGTGCAGCAGGTCGAAAGTGGAGAAGCGCTCCGAGGTGCGGCGCAGGTTGTTCTTCCACACCGACTCGTACACGAAGTTGTGGAAGTAGTAATACTCCAGGTGCTTGAACTCGGTCTTGCAGGCCGAGAACAGTTCTTCGCACACCTTGACGTGGGCGTCCATCGAACCGCCGATGTCGAACAGCAACAACAGCTTGACCGTATTGCGCCGCTCGGGGCGCATCTGGATGTTCAGCAGCCCGGCATCGCGGGCGGTGTGGTCGATGGTGCCGTCGATATCAAGCTCTTCGGCGGCGCCTTCGCGAGCGAACTTGCGCAGGCGGCGCAGGGCCAGCTTGATATTGCGGGTGCCGAGTTCGACCTGGTCGTCTAGATTCTTGTACTCGCGCTGGTCCCAGACCTTGACCGCCTTGCCCTGGCGCTTGCCGGCCTCGCCCACGCGAATGCCTTCGGGGTTGAACCCGCCCGAGCCGAACGGGCTTGTGCCGCCGGTGCCGATCCACTTGTTGCCGCCGGCGTGGCGTTCCTTCTGTTCTTCGAGGCGCTTCTTGAATTCCTCGATCAGCTTGTCCAGGCCGCCCAGGGACTGAATCTGCGCCCTTTCCTCATCGCTGAGCGAGCGTTCGAACTCCTTGCGCAGCCAGTCCTCGGGGATCAGCGCCTCAAGGTGTCGGTCGAGGTTTTCCAGGCCCTTGAAGTAGGCCGAGAACGCCCGGTCGAACTTATCGAAATGACGCTCGTCCTTGACCAGGATGGCCCGTGCCAAGTAGTAGAATTCGTCCATGTCGGCGAACACCACACGCTTTTGCAGGGCATTGAGCAGGTCGAGCAACTCGCGCACCGACACCGGTACCTTGGCCGCGCGCATTTCATTGAACAGGTTGAGCAGCATGGCCGGCTCCTGTCAGCGGTTGCCGCGTCGGCTCATGAAGGCCAGGCGCTCCAGCAGTTGCACATCCTGTTCATTCTTCACCAATGCCCCGGCCAGCGGCGGGATGGCCTTGGTCGGGTCGCGCTCGCGCAGCACCGCTTCGCCGATGTTGTCGGCCATCAGCAGTTTCAGCCAGTCGACCAGCTCGGAGGTAGACGGCTTCTTCTTCAGGCCCGGTACCTTGCGCACATCGAAGAACACGTCCAGCGCTTCACTGACCAGCGATTGCTTGATGTTCGGGAAGTGCACGTCGACGATCTGCTGCAGCGTGTCGCGATCGGGGAAGGCGATGTAGTGGAAGAAGCAGCGGCGCAGGAAGGCGTCGGGCAGCTCTTTTTCGTTGTTGGAGGTAATGATGATGATCGGGCGCTGCTTGGCCTTGATGGTCTCGTCGATTTCGTAGACGTAGAACTCCATCTTGTCGAGCTCTTGCAGCAGGTCGTTGGGGAACTCGATGTCGGCCTTGTCGATTTCGTCGAT
Organism: Pseudomonas sp. Rh2; assembly: GCF_040762985.1. NCBI lineage: Bacteria > Pseudomonadati > Pseudomonadota > Gammaproteobacteria > Pseudomonadales > Pseudomonadaceae > Pseudomonas > Pseudomonas sp. Rh2. Next base: position 4,457,316 of record NZ_CP142890.1, on the reverse strand, counting down.
CAGCAGGATCACCCGCTCGTCAGCCTCGAACGCCTCCCACAGCTTGCCCTTTTTCAGGTAGTTGCGCACGTCGTGGACCTTGTCCACGCCCAGCTGCGAATCGCGCAGGCGACTGACCGCATCGTACTCGTACAAGCCCTGGTGGGCCTTGGTGGTGGATTTGATGTGCCAGGTGATCAAACGGGCGCCGAAGGAGGCGGCGAGTTGTTCGGCGAGCATGGTCTTGCCGGTACCCGGCTCACCCTTGACCAGCAACGGGCGCTCCAGGGTGATCGCTGCGTTGACTGCCAGTTTCAGATCGTCTGTGGCGACGTATTCACGGGTACCTTCGAACTTCATGAACCGCTCCTCGGTGGGTGTCCGTACTGGCCCTCGCGGCGTACCGGAGGGAGCCGGGTTGTCGGCGACAGGGCCGAAACGGACAACACAGGTTTGTCATTTGCCAGCGACTATAACCCGCGCCCAGGCAGCTGGAAACGCAGACCGGGCATTCAGTCTCTGAATGGTGCGTCGCGCTAATATTCAGTCGGAATCAGGAGAAGGCTGCTCATAACGTGCATTGAATGCTTCGATGAAGCCATTGCGCAGTATCTGCAGGAAGGCCTCGAAGGCGCTGACATCCTGCTTGTGTACGCTGCCACTGAGTTCCACGCGGGTGGCGAACTGGTTCTTGGGCTGGTTTTTCAGCACGGTTTCGCTGGCACCGACCAGCACCTCCCAGATCGAGCGGAACCAGCCTTTGTTCTTGTTCTCGACATCCTGCTGCCAGTCGAACACATCGACATCGCGCAGCAGCGGCTTGATGTAGCCGCTTAGCCTGCCGTCGCTGGCCTGGGCTTCGATCACCAGGTCGCCATGGCCGGCATTGAAGTCGAACTTGCCGTAGGCACTGGCAAAGTCGTTCAGTCGGCGCAGTTCGATGCCGGTGGCACGCAGGCGGAATTCGAAGTTGTCGAAGTCGCTGAACGGGTCGAAGGTCGCGCGGCTTTCTACCCGCGCATCGCCCAGCAAGCGAGCGCTGCCGTCGAAACGGGCGTCACGACGGCCTTTTTCGTTGCGTACGTTGGTCAGGTTGAGCACCTTGGCGTTGAGCTGGGTGGCCTTGAGGTCGACCGGCGGTCTGGAGTTGAAGTTATGAAAGTTCAGGGTGGCGTCTTCGATACGTACCTCATTGAGGGTGATGGGCAGCAGCTTTTCCAGCTGTTGACGCCAGTCGGTACCCTGGCCGGTCTGCGAGGACTGTTTGTTGCCACCATCGACGAAGTTAAGCTCGGGGCGCACGAAGGTGACCTCAGCGACGACTGCCCGGTCATACCACAGCGAACGCCAGCTCACCGAGAGGTCGATCAGGGGGGCGTCGAGCAGGGGCACTGGCACCTTGCCGGTGGTCTTGACGATCTTCAGGCCGTTGATCTGGTAGGCCCCTCGCCACCAGGCAAGGTCCACATCGCTGACCTGGCCGCGGTAGTCGCCCATATCGGCAAGTTTTTCGTTGAGGTAGTCGCGCACCAGGTAAGGCAGTGCCAGGTGCAGGGCCGCCAGCAGCACGAGCAGGCTGGCCAGGCCGACCAGCGGCCAACGGTAGCGAGCGGTCATTGGGGCTCTCCTGGGCAGGTTGAAGGGTGGACCACGGGGCTGGCGGGGGAGTTCGAACAGGCTTTACTGGCCACCGGGGCAGGCTTAACCTTGAAGTCTTTCCCTGCATCTCATGTTCAAGGACACTGCCATGAGCCGTATCTACGCAGACAACGCCCATTCCATCGGCAATACGCCGCTGGTGCAGATCAACCGCATCGCCCCGCGTGGGGTGACCATCCTGGCCAAGATCGAAGGGCGCAACCCTGGTTATTCGGTGAAATGCCGGATTGGCGCGAACATGGTCTGGGACGCCGAGAGCAGCGGCAAGCTCAAGCCGGGCATGACCATCGTCGAACCCACCTCGGGTAACACCGGTATCGGCCTGGCTTTCGTTGCAGCGGCCCGAGGCTACAAGCTGATCCTGACCATGCCGGCGTCCATGAGCCTGGAGCGACGCAAGGTGCTCAAGGCCCTTGGTGCCGAACTGGTGCTCACCGAGCCTGCCAAGGGCATGAAGGGGGCGATCGAGAAGGCCAATGAAATCGTCGCTGGCGACCCTGCTCAGTACTTCCTGCCCGGCCAGTTCGACAACCCGGCCAACCCGGCGATCCACGAAAAGACCACCGGCCCGGAAATCTGGAACGACACCGACGGCGCCATCGACGTGCTGGTCGCAGGCGTTGGCACCGGCGGCACCATTACCGGTGTATCGCGCTATATCAAGCACACCCAGGGCAAGTCGATCCTCTCGGTGGCCGTGGAGCCGGTGGCTTCGCCGCTGATCAGCCAGACCCTGGCCGGCGAAGAGCTCAAGCCCAGCCCGCACAAGATCCAGGGCATCGGCGCAGGCTTCGTACCGAAGAACCTCGACCTGTCGATCGTCGACCAGGTGGAGACGGTCACCGACGAAGAGTCCAAGGCCATGGCCATCCGCCTGATGCGCGAAGAGGGCATTCTTTGCGGCATCTCCTGCGGCGCGGCCATGGCGGCGGCGGTGCGCCTGGCCGAAAAGCCGGCGATGCAGGGCAAGACCATCGTGGTGATTTTGCCCGACTCCGGCGAACGCTACCTGTCGAGCATGCTGTTCAGCGACATGTTCAGCGAGCAGGAAAACCAGCAGTAAGCTGACACCGGGCAATACTCGGCGAACCGGTTTATTACAAAATCTTTAATACAGCCATCCCGTTCCGGTTGTTTTTACCGGAGCGGGATCGGTTTATGATGGCCGGATGATTTTCGTCAGCATCAGGCAGCGCTGGCCTGCTGCTCAGCAAGGAGTGTTGCATGACCTTTTCCTTCGTCGCCAAGGCAGGTGTGCTGCTGGTGTTCTTCGGCAGCGTGCTGTTCGTGCACCTGCGTGGCAAGGCTCGGCTCCCGGTGTTGCGCCAGTTCGTCAACCATTCGGCACTGTTCGCCCCCTACAACGCGCTGATGTACCTGTTCTCCGGAGTGCCGTCCAAGCCTTACCTGGACCGCACACGCTTTCCTGAGCTGGATGTGCTCAAGGATAACTGGCAGGAAATCCGCGAAGAGGCCATGCGCCTGTTCGACGAGGGCTACATTCGCGCTGCCGAGAAGGACAACGACGCTGGCTTCGGGTCGTTCTTCAAGAAAGGCTGGAAGCGCTTCTACCTGAAGTGGTACGACAAGCCGCTGCCATCGGCCGAGGCACTGTGCCCCAGGACCGTCGAGCTGGTCAGCAGCATTCCAAACGTCAAGGGCGCGATGTTTGCGCTGTTGCCCGGAGGCAGCCACCTGAACCCGCACCGCGACCCGTTCGCCGGCTCCCTGCGTTATCACCTTGGGCTGTCCACGCCGAACTCCGATGCCTGCCGTATCTATGTCGACGGGCAGGTGTATGCCTGGCGTGACGGTGAGGACGTGATGTTCGACGAGACCTACGTGCACTGGGTCAAGAATGAAACCGACGTCACCCGCGTGATCCTGTTCTGCGACATCGAGCGCCCGCTCAGCAGCTCGCTGATGACCCGCATCAACCGTAAGGTCAGCGCCTTCCTCGGGCGTGCCACCGCGCCGCAGAACACTGATGACGAGCGTGTTGGCGGCATCAACCAGGCGTACGCCTGGAGCAAGCGCTTCAGCAACAAGATCAGCACCCGCATGAAGCAGTTCAAACGCGCCAACCCCAAGGCCTACCGCATCCTGCGGCCAGTGCTGGCAGTGGTGGTGGCTTACTTGCTGTATCGCTGGTTGTTCTGATTGTTGCGAAAGGTCGCCCTGGGGCCGCGTGGCGGCCCTTTCGCGACACAAGGCCGCTGCCACCGCTCATCGAGTGCTTGTCGCAGGAACAATCCACCGCTATAGTCCCTCGCAGTTATTTCCTCGAAGACCCTGTTCATGCCTGCCATCCCTACCACCACATGCTTTGCCATCGCGCCAGTCGCGGGCAGGGGCGTGCGTGGCAGTCAGCAGCCGGTCATGATCAGTCATTACCCACCACCTGTCAGTGGCGTCGTAGGCGGCGTAGCTCCGCCTCGCTGCGGGGTCGTGCTGGGCTGATCGGCTTCTGGCCGTCTCCCTTCGCACCCGCAACCTACTGAACACGGTCGGCGACTTCCCTCACTGAAGCACACGCCCTCCGTTCGGCTTTTTTGCCCGATTACAGGTGGCATACATGTCTGTCTTTTCCAAAGCGTCCGTGGCCTCGGCGGCCACGACCAGTCTGTTCGTCCTGCTGTGGAGCAGCGGTGCGATCGTTTCCAAGCTCGGTCTGGCCCATGCCAGCCCGTTTGCCTTTCTCCTGCTGCGCTCGGCGCTGGCCTTGGCCGGTCTGCTGCTGATCAGCCCGTTGCTCGGACTGCGTTGGCCGCGAGGCCGTGCGGCGGTGCTGCGGGCCTTGGGCACCGGTTGCGTGCTGCTGGGCGCCTACCAGATCTTCTACCTGCTGGCGCTCGACACCCACGTCACCCCTGGGGTGATGGCCACGGTGATGGGCGTGCAACCGATCCTCACCGTGGTGATCATGGAACGCCAGCGTTCCTGGAGCCGGCTGTTCGGTCTGGGCCTGGGGCTTGGCGGGTTGGTGATGGTGGTGTTTCAGGGCATCAACCTGGGCGGGGTATCGCTGGCCGGCATGCTGTTCGCATTGCTGGCGCTGGCCAGCATGACGTTGGGTTCGATCCTGCAAAAGCGCATCACCGACAACCCCATGGGCACCTTGCCGCTGCAGTACCTGGCCGGTTTTGCCCTGTGCGGGCTATTCGCACCGCTGCAACCGCTGCATGTGCAATGGAGCAGTGGCTTCATCGGCGCGCTGCTGTGGATGGGGCTGGTGGTGTCGTTGCTGGCCACCTTACTGCTGTACCGGCTGATTGCGCGGGGTAACCTGGTCAACGTCACCAGCCTGTTCTACCTGGTGCCTGCGGTGACGGCGGTGATGGACTTGCTGATCTTCGGTAACCGCCTGGCGCCGCTCAGCTTGTTGGGCATGGGGCTGATCGTGGTCGGTCTGCTGTTCGTGTTCCGCAAGCCGGCGGCACGTTTGGCCGAGGCGTAAGCGCTTAGCGGAACTCTTCGGGGATGGTGTGGCGCAGCACGCCTTCCTCGAAGTCCAGGGTGCCGGCTTCGCGCTGGGTCAGCAGATAGTAGAGCACGGTGTCGAGTGAACGTGCAGGCGGGACTTCGACGGCCAGCATCCTTACCGCCTTTTCGACTTCGCAGGGGCAGCCAAAATCCTCGAGCGCTGCGCGCACTTGTTCCAGGTCGCCTGCGGCTTTTACCAGGATGCGGAACACCGAAGCACCGCCGCCGTGCAGCAGGGTTTCGAACCAGCATTGTTCGCCGTCTTCACGGATGCTGATGGTGTCGCCGGGTGCGATGCCGTAGGCATAGAAGGGAATGCTGTCGACCTTGTAGCCAGCTACGGTGGGCTTTGCCCAGAGGCCTTCGACCGACGCGGGTGGGTAACCTTGGGCATGCTGCTCCAGGCGCCAGAGCACGATCTTGTAGGCTGGGGTTTGCTCGGGGGGCATGGGGCGTTACGTGTCGGGAGGGCTGCCTATCGTAATGCGGTTTGGCTTGGGTGTCTGTACCGATTGAGATTGGGTAGGGGCCACCTGGGGCATGCCGAGCGTTTTGTTGCGTATTCGAAACCGAGCGCCGCCCGCGCGGCGCATCGCGAGCTACGCTCGCTCCTACGTTTGTATTCGGCCAAAACGCCTGTGACAGGTGCGCGCGACCGCCTTGTGTGTACGTCGCGCGCAATTCGCGCAGGCATAATTGGCCCGAAACAAACGTAGGCGCTCGCGATGCGCCGCGCGGGCGGCGCTCGATCTCAAACGCGGCACAATGCCACCGACAAGCCCATCAAAAATAATACCCAATATTGATATTGGTCCGGTAATACCAGTCATTGCTACCCACCGAGCGGGTGCTGGTCCAACCGGTCCCGTTCTCCGCGCCGCCGAAAGGGTTGGCATTGCGTGCCCAGGTCAAATCGACCCAGGCCATGATCGGCATGGCCAGGAACTGGGCGCCGACCGTGAACATCTGCGAGTCGTCCCAACCGCTTTTGTCTTTCATCATCCGGCTGTAGTCGGTGTAGAACTTGATCTTCTTCAATTGCCCCAGGTTGGGCGTGAACACGTCGTAGCCGACGTTCACCGCACCGATGGTCGCCTTCGAGGCAATCAGGTAGGCCGGCGTCAGGCCGTTGCCTCCCATCAATACGGCGTCGTCACTGACCCCTGCCGGGTTCTTCGGGTCGTACGCATAGCGGATCGCCTGGCCAGTGATTGTCCATGGCCCGTGATTGAACAGGGCATGCACGCCGCCAGCCCAGTAGTCGCCGTCATCGTCAGTGGTGGCGTTGTACAGTTCAGCCGCTGCCAGCGACGCGCCGAGTTCGGATTTCCAACCTTCGCCACTGAACGTGCGGGCCACGCGCGCGTTGACCTGGTGGCGCTTTTCGTTGTCCTGGCGAGACTGGGTGAAGGGAACGGCGTTGTCGTTCAAGTCGGCATAGCGCCCGACTTCTGGCGAGTAACGCAGGCTGGAGGGCAACATGCGCGGGAAGTACCCCAACTGCAGGTCCCATCGATCATCCTTGTAGCTGTATTTGAGGCCCGTACCGGCACTCACGCCGTAGCCCATGAAAAATGGAATGTGATAGCTCCAGCCAAATTGCGGGTAGGGTTCCAGGCCGAAGGGTTTGAACGGCGCGCCCAGTTGCAGGTTGGCTTGCGGGCTGAGGCGGTAGCCGACGAAGCCGCGGTCGATGGAGCGTTTGCCGTCATCCTGGAACCAGTAGCCGACATCGCTGAATAACTGGCGGTGGCTGGCCTGGACATCCAGGCGGAAGGTGTCGAACAGGAAGCGGCCATTGTTCTCGGTGGTGTCCCAGTGCTCGTCGCGGTAGTTGATGCGCAGGGCTCCGCCGATATCCAGGCTGCTTTGCCCATCGTCACTGCGCCAGGCGATGTGTGGGAACGGCTTCTTGACCGCTGGCGGCTGGTCGGGGGCGGCGGGGCCGGGTTCGGAGGCGAGACTTGCGCAACTGCCGAGAATGAAACCGAGGCTTATCACATATTTGTTCATGCCATGCCCTGCAAGATTAAGTAGTTTTCCCCAGGCAATAAGGGAGCGTCGCCCTGGATTGCGGGTTTTTTGTTTCAGGGGTGATATGTTGTTTTGCACAGGGAATGGAGCAGGTTTTGTGCCAGTGTTTTAAAGTTGTAAAATATCCATGTAAAACAGTTATTTATATTTGAAACGCATTATTTTGTGCCGTATCTGGAACAGGCCGGAAGTTGGGTTACCGATCTGCCCAGCGAATGGGCGAATGTGCACCAGCGTGGTTCTGTTGCCCGTTCAGGCCGGTTCACGGGTGAACCCGCTAAATGCACGCCCCCCTAACCAGGCGCAAAAAAAACCGGCCGTGAGGGCCGGTTCAAACGACGCGTGAGCAAGCACGAGATTTACTTTAAAGATCTAGCACCAAACGCCGGCTCTTGCACCCGGACACACACACCATCATCGAACCGTTGGCGGCGCGCTCGGCCTTGGTCAGCACACCGTCACGATGGTCGATATCGCCTTCGATGACCCGTGTCTCGCATGAACCACACACGCCTTCGCGGCAGCTGTAGTCGATGTCGCAGCCTGCTTCGAGCAGTGCATCCAGCAGGTTCAACCCAGGCTCGACGGTGACTGTCTTGCCCGACCGGCTCAGCTCGACACTGTAGCTGACCTGGGCATCCTCGGACGGCGCCACTTCCACAGCCGTAAAGCGTTCGATGTGGGCATGGGGGTAGCCCAGGTTTTCGCAGGCCTGCTCGAAGGCATCGAGCATCGGCGTCGGTCCGCAGCAGTAGAAGTGCGTGTCGCTCGGGCGCCCGGCCAGGTAGCCCGCCAAGTCCGGCAGACAGCCCTTTTCGTCATTGAAGTGGTAGACCACCTTCGCCCCAAGCCCGGCGATGTCCTCCAGCAGCGCCGCCTCCTTGCGCGAACGGGCGCAATAGATCAGCTCGGCCGACCTGCCGAGCGCCAAGAGTTGACGGAACATGCAATAGATCGGCGTGATGCCGATGCCACCGGCCACCAGCACGCTGTGGCTGGCGCGGGTGTCCAGGGCGAAGTTGTTACGCGGCTGCGAGATCTGCAATTGCATGCCCACCCGCAGTTGCTCGTGGATGTAGCGTGAGCCCCCGCGGCTGGCGCGGTCGCGCAGGATACCGACCACGTAACGGCCCTGATCGCTCGGCGCGTTCAGCAGTGAGTAGCTGCGCACCAGGCCGTTGGGCAGGTGCAGGTCGATGTGCGAGCCAGCCTCGAACGGCGCGAACACCGTGTCGCCCCAAGGGCGCAGCTCGACGCTGATGATGCCTTCGGCTTCATGGCGCAGGGTGTGCACCAGGGCACTGATGGTGGAGGAGTTGGACATCGGTCACCTCAGCCCAGTTGCTTGGTTTCGATCAGGGCCAGTTGTTCCTTGGCCTTGCTCTTCAGGTAACGGCGCAGGCGCACCACACCCAGGTCGTGCTGGTAGAGGTTCTCGCGCTGGTTGGCGTCCGGCTCCATGAATTCCAGCAGCACCCGGTCCTGCTCCAGCACCGCCCAGTGGCGGGCCTCCAGGCGGTTCTTGTAGAGGAAGCGCCAGGTGTCGCGCTGCCAGCCGGTCAGTGGACGGGCGCGCCAGTGGAACACGGCGGACAGGGCACGGCTGCTGGGGGTGTAGCTGCCGATGATGGTGAAGTTGCCGCCAGGTCCGCCGGTCTTTGGGTAAGGGATTTCCAGGCGCAGCCAGTGGCAGCCGTTGTCGAGGAATTCGGTCCAGTCGAAATTCACCCCGCGCTGGCCCTCCTTCTCGAAGAAGAAGCCTTGCTCGGTGTCGCGGGTGACGAACTTGGCAGTGGCTTCGCCTTCGCTCATGGAGTGGGACATCTTGTGCAGGTAGGTGCCGTGCATTGGGTCCATGACGTTGTCGAGCACATAGCGATAATCGCCTTTCCACTCGGTGTAGCAGAGGAAGCTGCTCCACTCGGGCGAGGTCAACTGCTCGGGCAGTACCAGCGCCGGAGGCGTTTCCAGATGCGGGTCGGCGGCGTTGAACAGGAAGATCGCGCCCGCCGCCTCGCGGGTGTGGAACATTCGCGTCGGGCGGCTGCCTTCGAGCTTGCAGCCGGGGCTGCCGGGCACTTTGGTCACGGTGCCGTCGCAGCGCACTTCCACACCGTGGTAAGGGCATTGCAGGCGATCGCCCAGCACCGGCCCCTGGGACAGCGGCGCGCCACGGTGCGGGCAGTGGTCTTCGAGGGCATGGACGCTGCCATCGTTGTCGCGCCACAGGGCGATCTTGTAGCCCAGGCGGCGAATCGAGACGGGTTTCTCGCCCAGCAGTTCCGACGGCAAAACCGGGAACCAGAGGTCTTTCAGGCCGTTGGCCAGGTGTTGCTCAACAGGATCGACGGTTACGTGCATGTTCATCTTGTTCTACCTCCAGCGGATCACTCGCCCAGCCGAGCCATCAGGGTTTTGAAAGCGTCTTCGGTCCACTCGCCACTGGTCAGCGGGCAGGGCGGGCCGGCCAGGTTGAGGTGGGCGAGCAGCTCGCCCAGTTCGCTCACACCATTGCCGTAGGCGCGTTCGATGGAGTCGCCGAGCAGGTCCTCGAACGGCGTGTTGGGGCGTTTGCGCGCCTGGTGCGGCTGCAGGTAAACCTCGGTCGTGCTCATGGAATGCACCTCAATTGTTCTTTGGCTTGTCGGTGAGGAATTTGCCTTGTGGCGCTTCGACGTGCTGCTGGCGCCGGGTGTTGCCGTCGATACCGCCGGCAATGGCCCATTCGGCAAAGACCGTTGGGCCCGGTTCGAATTCGCGTGGTTGCCACTCGCCGGTCAGCTGGTCTTCGTCGGCGTAGTACTCGACCAAGGCGCCGGCCGGGTTCTTGAAGTACCAGAAGAAGGCCGACGACACCGGGTGGCGGCCGGGGCCGATTTCGGTGGCCCAGCCGCAGCGGGAGATGTGCATGCCACCACCGAATACCTCGTGCAGGTCGCGCACGGTGAACGCTACATGGTTGAGTCCGGCGCGCGGTGCGGGTAGTTGCAGCATGAACAGGTCGTGATGACCGCCTTCCTCGGCAGTACGCAGAAAGGCACCACGGTTGGGGTAGCGGTCCGAGGCCTGGAAGCCGAAGCGCTCGTGGTAGAAGGCTTCGCAGGCGTTGACGTCCTTGACGAAGAACACCACATGGCCGACCTCGATCGGCGTGGCGCGGTCGTAGATGGGCGATGGCTTGTTGATGCGGCCCTTGGTCTGCCAGGTGTTGTGGCCGCTGCACTCGATGTCCAGCGCACGCTTGCGAGTGACCTGCAAGCGGATGGCCAGGCCGTTGGGGTCGGTGCAGCCGATGCGGCCGTTGCCCTCGACGAAGCCTGGGTCGTTGGCGATACGCTGGCTGTACAGCGCAAGGTCGGCTTGGCTCTCAACACCCCAGACCACCTCACGCACGGTCGAGCCAGGCTCGATGGCCGGTGGCAAGCCCGGCTTGTCGTGGGCGGCGAGTACCACGCGGCAGCCGTTGAGGGTTTCGAAGATCACTTCATCGTCGTGCTCGCTGACCTGGGTCAGGCCCCAATCGGTGAAGAAGCGTGCGCAGGTGGCGAGGTCCTCCACGCCGTAGGTGACTTCGTCGATGCCCAGTACGCTCATTGTCCTGTCTCCAGTCCGGCCCAGGCCAGCGGTTGATCGTTCATGCCCCAGTAAAGGCTCTTCTGTTCCATGTATTGCAGGATGCCGAGGCGGCCTTTTTCGCGGCCCAGGCCGCTGTCGCGCCAGCCGCCGAAGGGGGTCGAAATGGAAAATTGCTTGTAGGTGTTGATCCACACGGTGCCGGCCTGCAGCTTGCGGCCCAGTGCCCAGGCGCGCTTGTAGTCACGGCTCCAGATACCGGCGGCGAGGGCGTACAGGCTGTCGTTGGCCTGAGTGATCAGCGCTTCTTCATTGTCGAAAGGCATGGCCACCAGCACCGGACCGAAGATTTCTTCCTGGCAGACCTGCTGGTGATTGCCCAGGCCCTCGAGGATGGTCGGTGGGTAGAAGTAGCCTTGGTCGAACACGCCACCTGCGGGGCGTTCGCCACCCAGTCGCAGGCGGCCACCTTCGGCCAGGCCCAGGGCGACGTAGCGCTCCACCGATTCGCGGTGGGCGGCGCTGATCAGCGGACCCATCTGCGTACGTTCGTCGGCCGGGTCGCCCACGCGCAATTGTGCGGCAGCGGCAGTCAGGCGTGCCATGAACGGCTCGTACAAGGAGCGGGCGACGAACAGCCGGGAACCGGCGATGCAGGCTTCGCCCGAGGAGCTGAAAATGCCATACAGCACCCCGGCCACCGCGTGGTCGAGGTCGGCGTCGTCGAGGACGATGGTCGGTGATTTGCCGCCCAGCTCCAGGGACACTGGCATCATCTTGTCGGCGGCGATATGGGCGATGTGCTTGCCGGTGCGGGTGCCACCGGTGAACGACACACGCTTGACCAGCGGGTGGCGGGTGAGGGCGTCGCCCAGCACCGAGCCCTTGCCCGGCAACACGCTGAGTAGCCCTTTAGGCAGCCCGGCCTCCTCGCAGATACGCGCCAGTTGCAGGGCCAGCAGCGGGGTGATTTCCGCCGGCTTGATCACCACGGCGTTGCCACCGGCCAGGGCCGGGGCCACCTTCTGCGCTTCGCTGGCGATCGGCGAGTTCCATGGCGTGATCGCCGCGACTACGCCCATCGGCTCGTAGACGCTCATGCTGACGAAGTCGCCGCGTGATGGGGTGATGGTTTCTTCCAGCGTTTCGCAGGCCGCAGCGAAGAACTGGAAGGTGCCAGCGGCGCTGGCGACCAGGGCGCGGGTCTCGCCGATTGGCTTGCCGTTGTCCTGGCGCTGCAACTGTGCCAGCTCCTCGGCGCGTTCGCGGATCAGCCCCGCGATGCGATACAGCACCGTTGCGCGCTCGTGGGGTTTGCGCTGTGCCCAGCCGCTGTGCAGGAAGGCCTGATGCGCGCCCTGCACGGCGGCCTCGACGTCGTCCAGGCTGGCGGCGTTGAGCCAGGCCATCGGCTCGCCCGTGGCTGGGTAGCAGGTGGCGTAGCGCTCGCCGCCGCCCAGACGCCAGGTGCCGGCGATGCAAATGGGTAAGGTCTGTTCCAGTGTCATTGACAGTCCCCTAGATGGATATGGCGTGGGCGTGGTTGCCTAAGGCGCGGACCACGCTGTACACGGTCAGCGCCGAGGTTTTCGGGTTGGCTTCCAGCGGCTTGCCGCGCAGGCTCATCTCGAAACCGCCGAAGGCGCCACGGGCTTCGAAGTGGTGGACGTTGTCCTCGCTCAGCGGGTCTGCGATCAGCGTCACCCGGGTGCGGTCCAGGCCGATGCCAGCCAGCGACAGGGTCGCGGCGACATTGGCGTTCTTCGGGTACAGCTGTGCGGCTTCTCGGGCGCTGCCGTGGAAGATCACCGTTGGCTCGCGCAGCTCGTCCAGTGCGCAGACCTGTTCGGCAGGCGTGTTCTTCCACGCCCGGGCCGGCTTGCGGCCGATGTAGTCGACCGTGTCCAGGCCGCCGACCTTGGCGGCCGAGAGCGCATCGATGCCACCGATGGCGCCAGGCAGCAGCTCGATGCGGGTGTTACCTCGTGCCGCTGCCGCTTCCAGGCGCTCGACCAGGCCAGGTTCGGAGAGCGCCCCGACCGAGACCACCAGGCAGGCGATACCACGCTCCAGTGCCGGCAGCACATGCTCTTCGATGGCCTTGTGGCCGGCGCACTCGACGAGCAGGTCGGGACGGGCGTCGGCCGGTAGCGCCGTGAGCACTGTCGGCGGCTGACGGAAGCTGGCCAGGCGTTGACGCACCAGGTCTTCGGAACCGGCCGAGGCGATCACCGCGTCAACGTGCAACTGCGGGTCTTTCTCCAGCAGTTCGAGCACGCTGATGCCAATGGCACCGCAACCGATCATGGTGATGTTGAGCATGACGGGGTCCTCAGGCTGTGGCCTTCTGCGCCTTGGTTTCGCTGTTGGGCGGGCCGGCGAAGCGGGTGGCGAAGCCGCCGACGCTGAGCATGTCCACTTCCAGCAGGAATGGGCCTTTGGTCTGCAGGGCGCCACCGAGGACGCTGCTGAAATCCTTGAGGTCCTTGACCAGGCCGTGGCGCAGGCCAAGGGATTCGGCGAGCTTGCTGTAGTCGGGGGTATGCAGATCGACATAGGCGTGGCGGGCGCCGTAAATGGCGTCCTGGATGTTGCGGATCACGCCGTAGCGCTGGTCGTTCATCAGCAGGATGACCACGTTGGCCTTTTCTTGGACCGAAGGTCGCCAGTTCGCCCAGGTTGAGGATGAAACCACCGTCACCGGCCAGGGCGAAGACCTTGCGCCCCGGCGCGGTTTCAGCGGCGGCTACCGCCGCACCAATGCCCATCGCCAGGCCCTGGCCAATGCCACCGCCCAGGGCGTGCACGCCTGACAGCGGGTGGTACAGGTTGAGTAGGCGGTTGCCCCAGATACTGTTGGACAGCGTGACGTCGCGTACCCAGGTGAAGTTGCGGCCGGTCTGGGCCTGCAGTTGTTCGACCATGGCCGAGTACGGGCCGAGGTCGGCCACCAATTGTTGGCGAGCCTGGGCACGCACCGCCTTGAGCTCGTCGATGAAGTTCGGGTCGATGTTCAACCGGCCCTGCAGACGATCGGCCAGGCCTTCCAGGGCCAGGGCGGCATCGCCGCAAACGAACAGGTCGCTGGGGTAGCTGCGGCCTTCGATGGCCGGGTTGACGTCGATGCGCAGCGTGGTGCGTGGCAGCTTCAGGGCGTACTTGAAGGTTTCGTTGCTGCGCAGGCGCGAGCCGGCCACCACCAGTGCATCGCAGGTCTGCATGAAGCCTTCGACCAGCTTGTTCTGCGAGAACGCACCCAGGCAACGCTCGTCGTCTTCGTTGACCACGCCACGGCCCTGGGTCGAGGTGATCACGCCGACGCCCATCGCCAGCAAACGCTTGACCTGCGCCCCGGCATGGCGGGCGCCGCCGCCGAGCCACAACAGCGGACGGTGGGCGCTGGCCAGTCGCTCGGCGACCAGGTCGAGGGCTTCGGCGGCAGGCGCGGCGACTGGAATCGGCAGCGGTGAAAGGTCGGTCGGCATGGGGATGAAAGCCGACTGGATGTCGATCGGGATTTCCACGCTCACCGGGCCGGTCGGGGCGGTGAGGGCGGTCTGCACGGCCAGCTTCAGGGTACTCAGTGCAGTCTCCACGCTGCGCACACGGAACGCGGCCTTGGACACGGCCTTGAGCATGGTCAGCTGGTCGCGGGCTTCGTGGATGTAGGCCAGTTCCTGGTCCAGGTAGGGGGTCTCGATCTGCCCGGTGATATGCAGCAATGGCGTGCCGGCGGTCAGTGCCTCGACCATGGCCCCAGCGGCGTTGCCAGCGGCGGTGCCGGTGGAGGTCAGGCAGACGCCCAGGCCGCCGCTGCTGCGGGCATAGGCATCGGCCATGTTGGTGGCGCCGGCTTCGCCACGGGCCATGACGAAGCGGATGTTGCCGCGTACGGCGAAGGCATCGAGGATCGGCATGTTGTGGATCGAAATCACCCCGAACGCAGCCTTGACGTCGCATTGTTCGAGGAACGCGGTGATGACGGCACCGACGGTGACGGTGTTTTCGTTACGCATGGCGGGACAGGCCTCCGGATACATCGATATGACTGCCAGTGGTGTAGGCCGACAGCGGCGAAGCCAGGAACAGGATGGCCTGCGCCGCTTCCTTCGGCAGGCCAAGGCGGCCCAGGGGTATGTGCTTGCGTTGCGCCAGCTGCGCGGTCCATTGCGACCAGTTCAGGTCGCGTTCTTCGCGGGCATCGAAGCGGCGGCGCCATTGCCCGGACTCGACCAGGCCGATGAGGATGCCGTTGACCCGGATGCCGTGTTCGGCGAACTCGAAGGCCATCGAACGCACCAGGTTCTTCAGTCCGGCGCGGGCCGCGGAGGTGGCGACCATGTGCGGCTCGGGCTGGCTTGCCAGCAGCGAATTGACGCAGACGATCGAGGCATCCTGCTGGCCCTGCAGCTGCGCCATGAAGGCGCGCACCGGGTTGATGACGGAAAAGAACTTGAGCTGCAGTTCTTCGTTCCAGGCCTCGTCGGTGGTGTCGGCGAAGGTCGACACACGGCCTTGTCCGGCGTTGTTGACCAGTGCCTGGGCCGGGCCCAGCGCGTCCAGGCTGGCGGCGGCGAATGCCTGCACCGAGCCGGCATCCAGCACGTCGCACACCTGAGCCAGCAAGTGGGCCTCGGGGAAGCGTTCGCGCAGGCGTGCTTCGGCACTGCGCAGGCGCTCTTCGTTGCGGCCGCAGAAGGCTACGCGGGCGCCGGCTTCGAGCAGCAGTTCGACACAGGCGTAGCCGATGCCGGACGAGCCGCCGGTGACGATCACCGTGCTGTCGTGAAGTCGATAGGGGTTCATCTCAGTCCCTCATCAACGCGGTGACATGGCCGCTGCCGGGTCGGTAGTTGAGCAGGCGCGACAGTTCGTCGGCGCTGCCACGCACCTGGCCGAGCAGGTTGTCGAAGTTGACGTGGCCGATCTGCACCGTGGGGATGGTCAGGCCGAGGGCTGCGACTACCTGGCCGCTGGCATCGCGCACCGGCGCCGCCACCGTGGAGATGGTCGACTCGAAGAAGCCCTCGCCGCTGACATAGCCACGCAGGCGGTCGGCCTGCACCAGGTCGAACAGCTCCAGCACGGTTTTGGGCGTGCACGGCGAGTACTGCTCCAGATGCTCTTCGGGGTACAGCTCACGCAGTTCGGCCAGGCTCAGGTCGGCCAGCAGGATACGTCCGAGCACGGTGGCATGGGCTGGCAGGCGGGTACCCACGGTGACCGCGCTGGAGAACACCGAAGGCGGCGAGACCTTGGCCACGTAGACAATCGAGCGGCCATCGCGTACCACCAGATTGCTGGGGTAGTTGAGGTGATCGCACAGCCGCGCCAGCAACGGCTGGCCAAGCTCGGTCAGCTCCAGCGAGGCCAGGTACTCGAAGCCCAGGCGCAGCACCGACATGCCGAGGCGGTATTCGTTGCCGCTGCGGGTGACGAACCCCATGGTTTCCAGGGTGGTCAGCAGGCGGAAGATGGTCGAGCGTGGCAGCGACAGACGCCGGGCCAGTTCGGGGGCGGTCAGGGTGCGGTTCTGCCGGCTGAATTCGCACAGCAACAGCAGGCCGCGCTCCAGGCCCGGGACGATGTACTTGTCCTGGTTTTCCTTCAACGGATCCATTTCGTTCATAGCACGCTACCTGTCAGAGAGGCGTCGAGGGCGCGGGCCAGCAGGCCCGTCACCGTGTCAGGTTGTTCGATGGCGCAGGCATGGCCGGCGCCGGCAATCAGGTCGAAGGGCGCGGCCAGTGCAGCGGCGAGTGCCGCGCAGTCCTCGGGCAGGGTGATGCCGTCTGCGCTGCCGCAGTGCACCTGGCACGCAACCGCCAGGGGCGCGTAGCGCAGCAGGTCGTCGCCGCACAGCAATTCGATGGCTTGGCGGTAGCCATGGGGCTTGAGCCGCGCCATGTTCCAGTGCACCCAGGCCTGCGCCTCGGCGCTGGCGTTTGCCGACAGCAACCGTGCGCTGCGCTCGCGGGCCATGCGTTCGATGCCCAGTTGCCCAAGGTTGTGCAGGCGCTCGGCGCGCACCGCCCGGCCTTGATCCGGCACAGCGCCGTATCCGCGCGCCGGGCTGATCAGTACCAGGCGGTTGACGCGCTCAGGGCAGGCCTGGGCGAAGGCGCTGGCGGTCAGTGCCCCGAGGGAGTGGCCGACCAGCACGCAACGCTCGATACCCAAGGTATCCAGTGCCTGCAGCAGGCGTCCGGCATAGTCCCGTGCGCTGGGCGCAGCCATCGGCAAAGGCGAGGACTGGCCATAGCCCGGTGCGTCCCAGGCCAGTACCCGAGCCCGCTCGCTCAAACCCATGGCCACGTGCAGCCAGCTGGCCGCGCCCGAGCCGATGCCGTGCAGCAGCACCACGGCGTCACCGTCGCCGGCTTGGCGCACGGCCAACTGGCCGCCATCCAGGCGCAGCAGACGTTCGGCGAAGCGCTGATCGAGCAGGGAGGGGGTGGGCATGAGCGGTATCATCGGCTTACCCGCGCTTGATCGAGGCCAGCGGGTGCGCTGGCGGGTAGGTCGGGGTCACCGGCTTCTTGGCACCGAGCATCACGCACATCAACGCATCTTCGTCGCCGATGTTGATCTCTTCGCGGTATACCCCAGGCGGTACCGAAATCAGGTCACGGTCGGTCAGCACGGTTTCAAAGCGCTCGCCGTCTTTCTCGATGACTACCTTGAGCTTGCCGCGCAGCACGAAGAACACTTCTTCGACGTCGGTGTGCAAGTGGGGTGGGCCTTCGTGGCCGGCCGGGATGACCATGGTCGAGAAGGTGAAGTGCTCGGACGCGATGGTGTTCATGTCACTGCCCACGCCGGTGCCGCCGGTGCCCACGTAGCGCATCTGCGCGCGGCGGAACTTGGGGTCGTAGTCGGCCTGGAACTTCAGCGCGTCCCAGTCGTAGCGACGGGTCTCGTAGCGGGCGATGCGGGTCTGCATCCAGCTGGCGAGGTCGGCGCCGGCGGGACGGTCCCAGGATTTCGGGGCGTCGTTCTGCATGGAAAGGTCGGTCATGGAGGTCTCCTTGCTCAGGGCATGACGAACCCGCCGTTGACCGGCAGGGTTTGTCCAGTGATGAAGCGCGACAGGTCGGACAGGGCGAACAGCACCGCGCCACTGACGTCGTCGGGCAGTTGCGGGCGCTGGATGGCCCGTTGTTCGGTGTACAGGCGGTGGCGGGCCTCGGGCACGTAGGCAGTGGCCTCGACCAGCACCAAGCCTGGGGCGATGGCATTGACGGTGATGTTGGCGTTACCCAGTTCACGGGCCAGGCTGCGGGTCATGGCGATCACCGCGCCCTTGCTGGCGACATACGCCAGCAGGTTGGGCGCGCCCCACAGCGGTGTGTCGGAGGCAAGGTTGATGATCGCGCCTCGGCCGCTCTCGCGCAGGGCGGGCAGGGCGGCACGGGTCATCAGCCAGGTGCCGCGCACGTTGACCTGCATGACTTGGTCCCAGGTCTCGATGTCCAGCTCCTCGCAGCTCTTGCCGCCGGAGTTGGTGATCGAGGCGTTGTTGACCAGGCCGTCGAGGCCACCCAGGCGCTTGACCGTGCGTTCGATGCAGGCGTCGATCGACTCGGGGCTGGCCAGGTCCAGGCTCACGCCGCTGACGTCCAGGCCCATGCCGCTCAGTTCGCAGGCGGCCTGTTGCACGCGGCCGGCCAGCACATCGGCGATCACCACGCGGGCACCGGCCTGGGCGATGGCTTGGGCGAAGGCATAGCCCAGTCCACGGGCGCCACCGGTGACCAGCACACGACGGCCTTGGAGAAGGTTGGGGAAGGTGCTCATCATTGGCTGCTCAGCATGGCTTTGGGGAGGTAGTGAAGAACGCGCTTCTCGGCCCAGACCACAGCGCCGTAGGCGAGTACGCCGATCAGCGTGAGCATGACGATGGCCACGAACACCCCAGCGGTATTGCCCTGGCCTTCAGCGTCCACCAACAGGAAGCCCAGGCCCTGGTTGCCGCCGACCAGTTCACCGACGGTCACGCCGATCACCGCCAGGGTCGAGGCGATGCGCAGGCCCGAGAACAGCGCGGCCATGGCCGAGGGGAACTCCACCAGGCGGAAGATCTGCCAGCGGCTGGCATTCATGGTGCGCACCAGGTTGATCATGTCCGGGTCGACGGTACGAATGGCCGAGAGCACGTTGATCATCACCGGGAAGAACACGATCAGGATGGCGATCAGGATCTTCGGGTAGATGGTGTAGCCCAGCCACATCACGAACAGCGGCGCGAAAGCCACCTTCGGCGCGATCTGCAGGGCCAGGATGTAGGGCGACAGCATGGCCTCGGCCGATGGCGACAGGCCTAGGGACACACCGATCGCCACGCCAAGCAGGGCGCCGAGGGCGAAGCCGACGATGATCTCGAAGGCGGTGATCAGGGTGTGCTCGAACAGGTTGCCGGACTGCCACATCAGCAGGCTCTCCTGGGCCACGCGGCTCAGTTGCGGCATGACGAATTCGGGCATGCCGACCAACCCAGGGCCCCATTGCCACAGCACCAGGAACAGGACCAGCAGGCCAACGCTGCCGGCTACGGATGGATTGAGGTTTCTCATCGGGCGTTACCTTGTGATTGCTGGGCCGTCACTGGGCCGCGGTCGTGGTTTCGATGAACTGGTTGCTGTACAGGTCGTCGAGCTTGGGTTCGCGGGGGACGATGCCTTCGCTGACATAGAACTTGCGCACTGCCTCCAGGCGGGCCGGGTCCACGCGTCCGGGCACCGGCTGGCCGGCATAGACGTACTCCACGTACAGACGCAGGGTCTTCTCCAGCGAGGCTTCCTTGCCGGCGTAGGCCGGTACCGCACGGGCGAAGCTGGCGGCGGCGGCCTTGGGGTCGTCGATGATGTCCTTGAGGCCACGCAGGGTGGCCTGGACCACGCCACGGACGATCTGCGGGTGATGCGCGATGGCGTCGTCGGAGGCGAGAATCGCCTGGGCCATGCTCTCGAATACCTGTTCGCGAGGGATCAGCGCATATTTCAGGCCCGCGTCCTCGGCGTTGACCACCCAGTCCGGCACGCCGGCCATGGCCTGGGCCTTGTTGGCCGAGAACAGTTGCCACACGCCCGAAGGGCCGGCGGCCTGGATGTCGACATCGTCCTTGCTCAGCCCAGCCTTGCGCAGCGACGCGAGCAGGGCGTAATAGGTGGTGTCGGAGTAGGACATCACGGTCAGGGTCTTGCCCTTGAGCTGGCTGACCGAGCGGATGTTCTCACCCGCATTGGTGGCGATCATGGTCACGCCGCCGCCACCGAGCACCGCCACCGCGCGCACCGGAATGCCGTTGGGGCGCACGATGATCGGGGTATCGCCGATGGCTCCACCGACCAGTGCATTGCCGGCACCAATCTGCTTGGCGACGTCGACCCCGCCCTTGGCGGCGATGAAGGTCAGGTCCAGGTCCTGGGCCTGGTAGTAGCCTTTTTCCTTGGCGATGATCCATGGCGCGAACGCAGGCAGGCTGGGCGGCGCCGGCAGCAGGTAGGTGACCTTGGTCGGTTCGGCCTGGGCCTGTGCGGCCAGGTTCAGGGCGAGCGCGGCCAAAGCTGCGTGCGCCACGCGCTTGAAGGTAGTGGTGAACATGCTAACTCCCAAGAGGTGAGTGAGGCGTCGGTCAGTGCAGGTCGTGGTCTTCGCCGACCTTCAGCAGTTCCATCAGGCGGCCTGCCAGAGGGCCGATCTCCGGAAGCTTGCGCCGCTCCAGCGGGTTGTCGCGGTGCGGCAGGTCGATCTCGATTTCTTCGATGATGGTGCCGGGGCGGGCGCTCATCACCAGCAGGCGATCGGACAGGGCGATGGCCTCGACCAGGTCATGGGTGATGAACAGCGCGGTCTTCTTCTCTTCGAACAGCATTCGCGCCAGGTCCTGCTGGAGAATCATCTTGGTCTGGGCGTCGAGGGCCGAAAACGGCTCGTCCAGGAACAGCACCTGCGGGTCGATGGCCAGCGTGCGGGCCAGCGCGGCACGCTGGCGCATGCCCCCCGAGAGCTGGAACGGGTAGTGATCGGCGAAGCCTTGCAGGTGGCAGCGTTTGAGCAGGTTCTCGGCGATCACCTTGCGCTGTGAAGCCGCCATGCCCTGGATTTCCAGACCCAATTCGACATTGCGGCGAATACTGCGCCAAGGCATCAGCAGGTCCTTCTGCAACATGAAGGCGACCTTGCTCACCGGCCCGTCGACCCGTTCGCCGCTGACCAGCACTTCACCTTCGGTTGGTCTGTACAGGCCCGAACCCATGTTGAGGATGGTGCTCTTGCCGCAGCCGGAAGGGCCGATGATCGAAACCACTTCACCGCGGCGAATCTGGAAGTTCACGCCGCGAATGGCGAACGGCGCTTCGGTCTGGCCTTTGGTGGGAAACGCCTTGCCGACATTGCGAAATTCGATTTCAGTCGGTGCCGGGTCGGGGCGTGGTGCATTCCACTGCGAGGCGATTGCGTACATCTCTTTCACAGCCATGGGATTAGTCTCTGGTCTGTTTTATAGGTGATACGCCGTTTAGTGCATGAACAATGCCAGGTGTGTCATTTCTCTTAAATAATAAGAAATCCCTTATTTATTATTAAGTTACAGATATGCAGTGTTTTCCAGCATGTTTTATATATGAAACAGAGTTTTCTATATGGCACGAAAATGCCCAGCAACCGCGCACGAGAGGTGTCGAATGCGAGGGAGTTGGGCATTTTGGGTAACGGGCGTGTGCGAGGTTTCGCGGGTGAAACAGCCCCTTTGTCACAGGTGAGCGCCCGCTTGCCGGCGATTGGGCCGCGCCGCAGCGCTCAGGATCGCCGCGCAGGCCTGAGCACCAGCCACAAAGCCACACCGATCAGCAGCCCGCCGTACAGGTGCCCCATGGACAACGACTCGTCCAGCAGCCAGGCGCCCCACAGTACACCGAACACTGGAATCAGGAAGGTCACGGTACTGGCCTTGACCGGTCCGATTTCGGCCAGCAGGCGGAAGTAAAGAATGTAGGCGAATGCCGTGCACACCAGCCCCAACCCCAACAGCGACCACCAGACCTGCCAGCCGCCCCAACTGGCTGGCGGCTGAGTCAGTGCGCTCCAGGCGAACAGCGGCGTCATCATCAGGGTGGCGCCGAGCATGCTGCCCAAGGCCGAGAGGCGGCTGTCCAACCCACTGATCCAGCGCCGAGCGAGAAAGCCGGCAAAGCCATAGCAGGTGGTGGCGGCGAGACACGCCAGGGCGCCCTGCAGCAAGGCCAGATCCAAGGCAACGGGGCCGGCGCCGCTGAGAATGCCTACGCCGAGCAGACCGAGGAAAATGCCGCACAGCTTGGGCAAGGTCATCGGCTCACGGAAGCACAGCGCGCCGATCAGCACGCCCATCAGCGGCGTGGTGGCGTTGAAAATGGCCGAATAGCCGGCGGGCAGCACCTGGGCAGCGACCGAATAGAAGGTGGCCGGGATCCCTGAATTGATCATCCCCAGCACGAGGCAGGCCCCCAGTTTGCCCTGGAAGTTCCAGCGTACTCGGGCCACGGCGAGGATGGCGATCAACCCCAGGCAGGCGATCGAAACCCGGAAGAACGCGGTGGGCACGGTCCCCAACTCCGGCGCGATGATGCGCATGAACAGAAAGCTCGCCCCCCAGACGGCGGCAAGGGTCAGCAGGCGGGCTAGGGCGATGGGGCTCACAACGATCTCCGGATACAAGGCAGGGCGCGAGTGTACGTCACGGGGCGGGGCGTTTCTTGTGCTTTCTTGCGGTGTAAATCCGCTATCGCAGGGGCCGCAGTGGATCGGCGCGATTCAGGGACCGCCGACTCGCCGGCCATGCGCCAAGGCGGGCATCGCAAATTGCAAGGGGCGACTAAGCTGTCTATCTCACCCCGCACCTAGGTGTCCGCGCATGACCCAGCACTGGCCGGCCCACGAGATCGCCCGCATGATCCTCGATGGCTTCGACGACTACCGCGAGCATTTTCGCCGCATCACCCTCGGGGCCCGCGAACGTTTCGAGCAGGCCCGCTGGCAGGATATCCAACTGGCCGCGGCCGCGCGGATCAACCTGTACGAGCAGAAAGTCGGCGAGGTCAACGGTTGGCTGCGCGACGGTTTCGATGAAGAGGTGCTGCTGGAGGTAGGCCAGTGGCCCTTGGTCAAGAGCGCCTACATCAGCCTGATCGACCCGCGCCTTGACGATGAGCTGTCGGAAACCTGGTACAACTCGCTGTTCTGCAGCCTGTTCAGTCATGACCAGATCAGTGATGGCTGCATGTTCATCCACACCACCCGGCCCTCGTTGCGCAACCGCGAGCGCGCGGCACAAACCCACACCTACACGGCGCACGGCGGCCTCAAGGGCCTGCTGCGTTCGATCCTGGCCGATTACCCGTTCGATGTGCCCTACGCAGACCTGGAGGGTGACCTGGCACGACTGGAAGAGCAGCTGCGCGAAAGCCTGCCGGACTGGGTATGCAAGGACCCGGCCCTGGCGGTGGAGCTGTTCTGGCCGGTGTTGTACCGCAATAAAGGCGCCTACCTGGTGGGCCGCCTGCATACACTGGACGAACAATGGCCGCTGGTGATTCCCTTGCTGCACCGCGAAGGCCACGGCATCGAAGCGGATGCCGTGATCACCGACGAGGCCGAGGTGTCGATCATCTTTTCCTTCACCCGTTCGTACTTTATGGTCGATGTGCCGGTGCCAGCGGAGTTCGTCAACTTTCTCAAGCGCATTCTTCCCGGCAAGCACATCGCCGAGCTGTACACCTCCATTGGGTTCTACAAGCACGGCAAGTCGGAGTTCTACCGGGCGCTGATCAACCACCTGGCCGGCAGCGAAGACCGCTTCATCATGGCCCCGGGCGTTCGCGGCATGGTCATGAGCGTGTTCACCCTGCCGGGGTTCAATACGGTGTTCAAGATCATC
The DNA here is from genome assembly GCF_040762985.1 of Pseudomonas sp. Rh2. NCBI lineage: Bacteria > Pseudomonadati > Pseudomonadota > Gammaproteobacteria > Pseudomonadales > Pseudomonadaceae > Pseudomonas > Pseudomonas sp. Rh2. The sequence goes on along the minus strand of NZ_CP142890.1, from coordinate 4,433,672 downwards.
AAGGACCGCTTCTCGCCGTCCAAGACCGTCGACCGCGCCACGGTCATCGACAAGTACCGTCTGGTGAAGAGTGTCGACCGCGTGGGGCGCATGGCCGACACCCAGGAGTTCGCCGATTTTCGCTTTCCCAAGGCCAAGTTCGAACCCGATTGCCTGGCGGAGCTGCTGGAGGTGGCTCCGTCCACGGTCGCCCTGGAGGGCGACACCGTGCTGATTCGTCACTGCTGGACTGAACGCCGCATGACGCCGCTCAACCTGTACCTGGAGCATGCCAGCGACGCCCAGGTGCTCGAGGCGCTGGAGGACTACGGCCTGGCCATCAAGCAGCTGGCGGCGGCGAACATTTTCCCCGGCGACATGCTGCTGAAGAACTTCGGGGTAACTCGCCATGGCCGCGTGGTGTTCTATGACTATGACGAAATCAGCTTTCTCACCGAGGTGAACTTCCGCCACATTCCGCCGCCGCGTTACCCGGAAGACGAGATGTCGGGCGAGCCGTGGTACTCGATCGGGCCGCACGATGTGTTTCCCGAGGAGTTTCCGCCGTTCCTGTTTGCCGATATCGGTCAGCGACGGCTGTTCAGCCGCTTGCATGGGGAATTGTACGACGCCGATTACTGGAAGGGATTGCAGGCGAAGATCCGCGATGGGAAGGTGATCGATGTGTTTCCGTATCGGCGCAAGGTACGGTGAATAATGATGTGCGCTGTCAGGGGCTGCGCAGGCACTTGAGCTCGCTGAAGTCGGTCCGCACTTCAGCCAGGCGTTGCTGCAGGAACGTGCGCTGGGCAGGCGTGCTCAGGTGCATCAGGTCGACCAGCAGGCTGCGCGCCTGCCGTTCGGTGTTCTGATAGGCGATGCGGTAATTTTCCGTCCACAGGCTCTCCTTGCGTTGCAGCAACTGCGCCAGGCGGGGTTCGAAGCTGGCGTCGTTGCGCTGGTTCATCGCCAGCATCAGTTGCTGCTGCCAGTGGGCGCGGTTGGTGATCCATTCGCGGTTCTGGTCGCCCAACGACTGGGACCAGGCCTGGATACGCTGGCGTTGCGCGGTGTTGAGGTCGCCGAACCAGGGCCTCAGACGCTTTTCCATGCGCTCGGTGCGCCGCGTGATCTGTTGCTCCAGCGGCGTATCCACGTACTTTTTCTGGCGTTCGCTGATGTCCTCGCGCAACGCCTCGCGCATCTCTTCCACCTGGGCATCGCTCATCCCCCGCAACAGTTCGGCCGCCGAAGGGGTAATGGCCTCGGTGACGCGGCCGATGGCCTGGCGGGCTTCCTGGGTGCGTTGCTGCAGCGCTTGGTCGGTCACCTGGTCTTCGGCGACCATCGTGCGCACCCGGTCGAGCCAGTCAAGGTAGCCGGGCAGCTGGGTCTTGCAGTGCCAGGCCAGGTGCTGCTTGAGGCGCTCATCGAGCAAGGCCTTCTGGTCGCTGTTCATGTCCAGGTAGTCGGCCAGTGACCAGGGTACCAGTCGGTCCAGGTTGCGGTAGGCCAGGTCGATACGGTTGCACGCCACCAGCGCCAGGAGCGAGCCGATGGCAATGAGCAAGACTTTGAGCAGGCGAACGTGCATGGGCGAGTCCTTGCAGGGGTTGGCCAGTCGATGGATATGAACAGGCCACGGCGACTGCGACGAATGAATCAGCGGTCGGGCAGCGCGGTGGCTTCAGGTGTAGAATAGCCGCCTTGTCTTGAGGAACATCGGAAATGGCTCTGCTTGGGCGTTACAACAGTTTGCAAATCGTGAAACACGTGGACTTCGGCCTGTACCTGGACGGCGGTGCCGACGGCGAAATCCTGCTGCCCAGGCGTTACATTCCCAAGGACACGCCGACCGAGGTCGATGACTGGCTCAATGTGTTCATCTACCTGGACAGTGAAGACCAGCTGATCGCCACCACCGAGCAGCCCAAGGTTCAGGTGGGTGGCTTCGCCAGCCTCAAGGTCAAGGACATCAACAATGCTGGCATCTTCTTCGACTGGGGCCTGTCCAAGGACCTGCTCATGCCTTATTCGGAAGAGTCGCGGCCATTGAAAATAGGCGACTACTGCGTGGTGCATGCCTACCTGGACAAACGCACCCGCCGTATCACCGCTACCGCCCGGCTGGATCGCTACCTGGACCGCACTCCGGCGGACTATTCGGTCGGTCAGCCGGTCGAGCTGCTGGTGGCCGGGCAGACGCCCATGGGCTACAAGGCCATCATCAATAACCGCCACTGGGGCCTGATTCACAAGAACGAGGTATTCAAGTTCCTGCGTTCGGGCATGCATGTGGAAGGCTTCATCAAGGAGGTGCGCCACGACGGCAAGATCGCCTTGAGCCTGCAACCGGTCGGCAAGGCGCTGGGCGATGACTTGCAAGAGCAGATCATGGCGCGTCTGGAGGCAGAGGGCGGGGTACTGGCCGTGTGCGACAAGAGCGCACCGGAGGTGATCAGCCAGCTGTTCAACGTCAGCAAGGGCAACTTCAAAAAGGCCATCGGCGCGTTGTTCAAGCAAGGCCGGATCGTCATCCATGACGATCGCATCGAACGGGCCTGATCAGGCCTGGACGAATGCCTTGAAATCCAGCTGCTCGCCGCCCGGGCGGGTGTCGCGCAGTAGCGAATCGCGGTCGGCGCTCAGGGCCAGGCTGATGGTCGAGCGGCGCTTACCGGGGTTGCGCACTTCCATCTGCTCCTGATGGGCACGCAGGAAGTTGGTCGGCACCTTCAGGTGCTGCAAGTCGTCGTTTTCCGGGGTGTGCAGCAGCAGGTTGACCCAGTCGGGCTGGCCCTTGCGCAGCAAGGCTACCGGTACTTCGAACCACCACAGGTTACGTTTGCGATCGAGGATGGCGAACAGGGTATTGGTGCTGTTGAGCACCGGCTTGTCCAGCGCCTGGTTACGTCGGGCGATGGCGGCGGGTTTGTCGAGTTTCATGCAGGTTCCTGCGGGTTGACGCGTGATAAGGCCTGCATTGTGAGGGGTGGCCGGTAGCGGGGCAAGGTTTGATGGCCCTATCGCTTTCAGCAGTCGGCCTGCTGGCGACAGGGCCAATGGGTTCAGCGACTCAGTGGCCGGCTCAACTCCGACGTCGCACCCTCGGCGGTGGTTACCGTCGCGGTGAAGCTGAGGAGCTCCGCGGCGTTCTCCAGCGTCTGGGCAAATGTCGCCTTGCCGTCCTTGTCACTGCTCACCAGTACCTGGCCAAGATACTGCTGCGCCTCGGTTCCGTTGGCCTCGGCATTCCCGAACACCTCGACCCGCAACAGGCTGGATGCCGGCCCGCTAACTTCGCCTTGCAACTGTTCGCCTTGCAGGGCAGTCAGGCGGGGGGCTGGCTGGTTGTGGTTGGGCAACGGCTGGCATGGCTTGGGTTGGCCATTGCCATCGCAAATGATGGCCTGGTCTTTCTTCGCCAGGTCTGCACCTATCCCTCGTGAACCTACGTACAGCGCATGGGCCTGGGCCGGTACGCCAAAGACGATTGCACCGGTGCGCTGGTCAGGCACGCACGAGCCGCCGGCCTCGCAGCGGCGAATGTCCTGGCTGTTGCCCCAGATCCGATTGGCGGTCAGGCGGGTGGCGGTGACGTTCGGCTCCGGACGCAGCGCCACACCAATGCGGTTGCCGTGAATCAGGTTGCCATCGAGGATGTTGCCGTCGCCCGTGACGCTGACACCGTTGGAGTTGCCTGTGAAGGTGTTGGCACCGAGGTAGTTGCGGTTGCCCCAGTTGATCTGCAGCCCGTCGGAGTAGTTCTCGAAGCGGTTGCGTACCACGCTGTTGTCGTTGCCCAGCAGAATCTCGATGCCCTGGGACGGCTCCGGGTTGGCGGGTGTGGAGCGGAACAGGTTGTCGGCCACCAGGTTGAAGGCCGCGCCCCGGGTGAGCTCCAGACCGTCGCCGTTGTCGACCAACTGGTTGCGCAGCACCTTGTTGTTGACCGTAGTGGTCGCTGTCGGATTGCCGGCACCGTCGTCGCCGGTGAGCATGATCCCGGCCCCGCCTTTGTTGGCCACGATGCGGTTGTCTTCGATGACGTTGCCACTGGCGCGATTGACCAGGATGCCGATGCAGAAGTTACGCACTTCAAGACCGCTCAGGTGCACGCCTTGGGTGTCTCGCAGCACCAGGCCGGGGTGGGTGGTGGTACGCACATTGGTGCCGTATTGGCCGGGCAGGGCGCCGGGGCAGGTGTGAACGCCCTGGTCCTTGATATAGCCGGAGCCGTCGATGGCGATGTATTGGCCGTCTTGGGCCCACGACAGTCCAGTGATGCGCACCGGGCCCTTGATTTCCGGCAGCGGGCGAGTCGGACGGATGACATAGGGTGGTTTACCCACCGGGGCAATGTCGATCCGGTAGCGGCCAGGGTTCTGGTTGCTGGTCTCGATCGCCCAGCGCAGGCTGCCGGGCTGGCCATCGTCGTTGTAGCGGTCGACGCGAAGGGTTTCGCTGCTGGCCGGTGCGGCGGCAAGAGCGGGCAGGGGGAGCAGCGGCAGCAAGGCGGCCAGGAGGGGCATCAAACGCATGGGGCGGACCTTCCGAAAACGATTGTTCTTATCGAAGGCAGCCTGCTTGGGGTTGCCATTCGCCGGTGATTCTAAGGGGGCAGGGGCGGCGCTGCGCAGAGCCTGGTGGCCAATTCGGTGCGGTATTCGCCCCGAATCACCGCCCGGCACGCCGTGTGTGAATCCGGTGAAACTCTTGCAGAAGACGACCGGTCAACCCACTGTCGACACGATTCACGTGTCTCCACTTGCAGGAGATTTGCCATGAGCGGCACTAAAGACAAAGTCAAAGGTATGGCCAACGAAGCCATGGGCAACGTCAAGCAAGGCGTCGGCAAGGCGACCGACAACGAGAAGCTGCGCGCTGAAGGCAAGGCCCAGGAGCTCAAGGGCGAGGCGCAGCAGGTGAAGGGGGACGTCAAGGACGCGATCAAGAAGCCCTGAATGAGCCCTGAATGATCGTGCCTTGGCTGGCCTCATCGCCGGCAAGCTGCACCTGCAGGGCCCTGCATGGGGCCCTGCAGGCGATTATTTCTGAAAGTCGGCAGGGAGCGGTACATCAGTTGCGTGGTCTATTAGACTTTCCCCTGTACTGATCAAGCGGCGAAAGGAGACGCTATGATTTTCCCCGACCTGCGCGGCCTGCCCCTGCACCGCGTGCTGGTGCGTACCGTCAGCGAATTTCTCGATGACGAGATGTCTACCTATGCCTCGGCGCTGGCCTACCAGATGCTGTTTTCGCTGTTCCCTTTCCTGCTGTTCTTGATCGCCTTGATCGGTTTTCTGCACCTGCCGGACTTTTTCTCCTGGCTCCGCCTGCAATCGGAACTGGTGTTGCCGCCGCAGGCGCTGGAACAGGTCAACCCGGTGATCGACCAACTGCAGCAGTCCAAGGGCGGCTTGCTTTCAGTGGGTATCGTGATCGCGCTGTGGACTGCCTCGGCTGGCGTGCGCCTGATGATGAGTGCAATGAACGCCGCCTACGACGTGCCCGAGGGACGCCCGGTCTGGAAGCGCATTCCGCTGTCGATCATCTACACGGTGGGCATCGCTGGGATGCTGCTGGCAGCGGCGGCGTTGATGGTATTGGGGCCGCAGGTCATGGAGTGGATTGCCGCCCAGATCGGCATGCAAGAGGTGATCGTCACGGTGTGGACCATCCTGCGCTGGCCGGCGATCATCATCCTGATGATGGTGGCGGTGGCGCTGATCTATTACGTGATGCCGGACGTGAAGCAGAAGTTTCGCTTCATCACGCCAGGTTCGGTGCTGGCGGTGGTGGTGTGGATCATCGCTTCCCTGGGCTTTGGTTACTACGTAAAGACCTTCGCCGACTACAACGCGATGTACGGCAGTATCGGTGCAATCATCGTGCTGTTGCTGTATTTCTATATCTCCGCAGCCGTGCTGTTGCTGGGGGCGGAAATGAACGCCGTGATCGAGCACATGTCGACAGAGGGCAAGAACCCTGGCGAAAAGGATTTCGGCGGTGACAAGTCCAGGGAGACCCTGACAGTGCTGGGCCATGAACACCCGATATCGAGCGAGCCTCGACCTTCCGAGCCGACACCCCGATGATCCGCGACATTCTCAAGATGGGCGATGAGCGCCTGCTACGCATCGCCCCACCGGTGCCTGACGAACTGATCGGCAGTGCCGAACTGCAGCAACTGATCGACGACATGTTCGAGACCATGGCCCATGTAGGCGGCGTGGGTCTGGCCGCGCCACAGATAGGCATCGACCTGCAACTGGTCATCTTCGGATTCGAGCGCAGCGAGCGTTATCCGGATGCCGAGCCAGTTCCGCAGACCATCCTGCTCAACCCGGTGATCACGCCCATGTCGACCGAGATCGAGGACGGCTGGGAAGGCTGTCTGTCGGTGCCCGGCCTGCGCGGGGTGGTGCCGCGCTACAAGCATATTCGTTACGAAGGCATCGACCCTCAGGGCAATCCGATCAACCGCTTTGCGGACGGTTTTCATGCCCGCGTGGTGCAGCATGAGTGCGATCACCTGATCGGGCGGTTGTACCCCTCGCGCATTCAGGACTTTGCCAAGTTCGGGTTCACCGAGGTGCTGTTCCCTGGGCTGGATGCCAGCGACGACTGACCGCGCACCATGGCCACCAGGCGTTTACTGCGTTGGTAGCGCGCCAGCCGAGCGGCGAGGGCTTCTGGCAACTGGGCGGCGGTTTCGAAGGCCAGGTGTTGATAGAAGGGCGCCAGGTCGGGGTGGCAGAATAGCCAGATCGGGCCGCGTCCGCCTGCCAGTGCGGCATCGATCAATTGCCCCGCCACGCCCTGTTTGCGCTGCTGCGGGGCGACGAAAAGCCCTGTGAGCCAATGGCCATTCTCGACGGGCGCCAAGCTCAGCCCTGCGATGATTTCGGTACGCCGGGCTACCCACAGTTCCCCATCGCTGGCAGCCCGCATGCGTGAGCCGTGCTGGCGGTAGAAGTGGTCGAGCAGGCGGCGCTCGAGGGCGGTCAGTTGGGTGCAGTGCAGCAGGGGCATGCGCATTCCAAAGTCGAGTCGAAAAACGGCCGGGATGGCTCTACGCCAGCCTCTTGAGGCGATTTTGTCGCAGATTGTTGCAAATCCTGCAAGGGTGAATGTCTGACTTCGGGGTTCAACTATTCAAAGGCGGGAGTAGACTTTCAGACATCCCCCAGCAGTATGACGAAGCGGGATCGGTACTTCGTGTCATCTTCGTTGGAGATGACAACTTCTCCGCGCCATTGACGGCATATTGAAGTCAATCGATCAGCTTGATTGCTTTAAAGGCCAACTCACATGAAACCATTACTGATTCTTGCATTGGTCGGTATGTCCTCGTTCGCCCTTGCCGATGAGGCCAAACCTGTCTCCACCGAGCCTGTCGCCCAGCAGTACGACTATTCCATGAACCTGGACATCAAACGGGTGATCAGTCTGTCGACCCTTCCGAATGTCTGCGAAGTGGTGCCGGCGACCATGACCTATGAAGACCATCAGGGCCAGGTGCATACCATTCAGTACCGCGCCATGGGCGAGGGCTGCCAGCAAGGCTGATTGCCCCGACCCTTCGCGGCCAAGCCTGCTCCCGCGGACCGAACTGGGTCTGCGGGAGCGCAAGCCCTCAGCCTGCCAACACGCGACACACCCGTTCCAACCCCTCCTTCAGTTCAGCACGGCTACCCGCCGCCGACAGGCTGATACGCACCGCCTGCTCCTGGCCCGCGCCCACGGCGAATACGCTCGCCGGCACGATCTCCACGTGCTGTGCGCGACACTGCGCTACCACCCTGTCAGCCCCTCGTGAAGCGGCCACCCAGGCATGGGGGGCAGGTTCGCTGGCGTTGCACAAGGCACTGCCCAGCACCTTGCGCGCCAGGCGCCAGCGCTCGCAGACTTCCGTGCGCTGCCAGGCCAGGCGTCGGGCTGCCGTACCGTCTTCGATCCACTGGCAGGCAACCTGCAGGTTCAGGGGCGAAATCGACCAGTGACTGGCCTTGGCGTGGGGGTCGACCTGCTCCAGCAGGCGAGGGTCGGCTACGATCCAGCCCAGCCTCAGTCCCGCGGCCACCGTCTTGGACAGGCTGCTGATCAGGACGCCGTGCTCGCCCAACAGCGGGTAGAGCGGTGGGCGGTCGCTGAGGGCGCCATAGACATCATCCTCGATCACCAGCAGTCCCAGGCGTTTGACCACCTCGGCAATTGCCTGGCGGCGCGCGTCGTCCATGCAGGCGCCGGTGGGGTTGTGCAGGGTCGGTGTGGTCACCAGTACCCGTGCGCCGCTGGCACGGGCAACCCGGTCCAGTTCATCTGGCCGTAGGCCCTGCGTGTCCAGCGCCACACCGTGCACCGGCAAGCGCAACTGGCGGCACGCCGCCTTGATGCCCGGCGCGGTCAAAGCCTCGAGCATGACCGGCTCGCCGGCCTGGCAGAGCGACTGCAGCAGCAAGGTGAGCCCGTGCTGGGCGCCTGCGCACAGGAGCAACTCGTCAGCCGCCAGTGTCAGGCCGCGATTGGCCAGCCAGCGGGCGCCTTGGAGCCTGCCCAGCAGCAACTGCTGCGGCCCGAGGTAATGGTCGAGCAATTGGCTCTGGCGCTGTGCCAGCAAGGCTTGCAGGCTGAGGTGCAGGTCCTGGTTGGTCGGGTCGGCCACCGGCACATTGGTCGACAGGTCGATCAGCGTGCCGTGCGGGTCATGCTGCTTGAGGCGAAACAACGTCGCTTCCTGGCTACCGGCCAGCACGTAAGTGCCACGGCCGACCTCGCCCGCCACCAGGTGGCGAGCGGCGGCTTCACGGTAGGCCTGCTGCGTGGTGCTGGGATTCAAGCCCAGTTTCCAGGCCAGACGACGCTGGGGAGGCAGGCGATCGCCGACCTTGAGCGTTCCACATTCGATGGCGCTGGCGATGGCGTCGACCAGCGCCAGGTAACGGGGGCGGCCATCCTCGACGAGTTCAGGAACCCACATGAAATTGCTGCCCATGCAATATAAGGATTTACCCATACAATGCCCGGCGCATAGGATCGGATCAACCTCTTGACCCTAAAGGATGACCGTCATGTTCGACCTAGCCGCCCTGCGTGAAGCCGCTGAATTCGTCCACCAGCATATCCCCGCCACCGCGCAGCATGCCTGGCCTTTGCTGGCTGCCCGGCTGGGGTGCGAGGTATGGGTCAAGCATGAGAACCATGCGCCTACCGGGGCATTCAAGGTGCGCGGCGGGCTGGTGTACGTGCGCTCGTTGCTGGCCTGCGGCAACCCACCCCAAGGCCTGGTCACTGCGACCCGTGGCAACCATGGCCAGAGCATGGCGATGGCGGCGCGACGGGCAGGCTTGCCGTTGGTGATCGTGGTACCGGAGGGGAATTCCAGGGAGAAGAACGCTGCCATGCGAGCACTTGGCGCCGAGCTGGTCGAGCACGGCGCGGACTTCGACGTGGCCCGCGAAGAGGCCAGCCGAATAGCCGCGGCGCGTGGCTATACCATGGTGCCCGCGTTCCACCCGGAGCTGGTGCGCGGGGTGGCGACCTACGCCCTGGAGCTGTTCGAAGCGGTGGCTGAGCTGGACTGCGTGTATGTGCCGATCGGCATGGGCTCGGGCATTTGCGGGCTGATCCAGGCGCGCAACCTGCTTGGCTTGAAGACCGAGATCGTAGGTGTGGTTTCCAGTGCGGCCGATGCCTATGCACAAAGCTTCGAGCAAGGACGCATCGTTACCACCGCCACTGCCAATACTTTCGCCGATGGCATGGCCTGCCGGGTTCCCAATGCCGATGCCCTCGCCCTGGTGCGCGAGCATGCGGCACGTATCGTGCGCGTGGACGACAGTGAAATCGCCCAGGCGATGCGCCTGTACCACGAAGCGACCCACAATACCTCCGAAGGTGCTGGAGCCGCGCCGCTGGCAGCGTTGATGCAGGAGCGGGGCAGGCAGGCTGGCAAGCGTGTGGCGGTAGTGCTCAGTGGGGCGAATGTGGACCGCGATCTGTATGCGCGGGCTCTGGCTGGCATCGAGCAACTCTGAGCCCATGGCAGGTCCAGGGTATTCAAGGGCAAGCCAATCTGGCTTGAGCAAGCGCCATGGCTTCCCATACAGTGCGCCAGTGTGCGCGCCGTGAACGCGCCTGTCTTCAACCTGTAGTCGAGTTTCCGATGCCTTTCTCCAACGGTTTTCTTCTGAGCCTGTCCCTGTGCCTGGATATCGGGGTGGCCAACATCGCCATGATCACACTCGCCATGCAGCGTGGTTTTCTCCAGGGCTTCTGGCTGGGCCTTGGCACTTGCGTGGGCGACTTGATCTATGCCGTGGCGGCGTTGGCCGGGATGACCGTTCTGTTGCAGTTCGAAGCCGTGCGCTGGGCCTTGTGGCTAGGGGGCTCGGCCTTGCTGGTGTGGTTCGCGCTGAAGATGTTGCTGGCAGCCTGGCGTGGCGGGCACATGGAGGCGCGAGGGCAAGTGGTGGTGGAATCGGGCTGGCGGGAGTTCCTGCGGGGGATCTTCCTGGCCATGTCGTCGCCCAGCGCCATCCTGTGGTTCGCGGCAGTGGGCGGGGTGCTGATTTCCCGTTCCGGGGGCGGTACTGCGCTGGAGGCGGGGTTGTTCCTTGGTGGCTTCCTCGCTGCAGGCCTGGTCTGGTGCCTGACCCTCTGTGGTATCGCCAGTCATGGCGGACGCCTGCTGGGCGACCGCTTGTTGACCTGGTCCTACCTGCTGTCAGCGGCGATCTTTTGTTATTTCGCGGTGTATGTGGTCGTTTCCGGCTACCGCGAATTCATCCTGGCAAGCCCCCCCTTGTAAACCGTCGAGCCTGGGTGCGAACGGACAGCCGGTGGCAGGGCAGGGGCATGGGTCAAGTGCCAGGTGACGGATCTGCGCTACGCTATCGAACCAGCACGGGCCAGGCATGCTTGCCTGGGCTCGATCAATGAGGTGATGGACATGAGCACACTACCGATTCCCCCCGTACGCTACGAGGATGGCCGGGCGCTGACGCTTGTGGGTTTGTGCGAGCGTTTCAACCTGAGCAATCTTGCTGGGCTGCCCTTGCTGTGGCAGCGTTTCGTCGAACACGGTGGCGATACGCCGTGGCTGCTCGGCAAAGACAGTTACGGCGTGTGCTATCACCCCGACGAACGTGGCGGTTTCGACTACCTGGCGGCGGTCGAACTGAGTACCGACAGGACCCTTGCGCCAGGATTCACGACGCTGGCACTGGCACCGCAGCATTACGCTGTGTTCGAACATCATGGCAGCCTGCAAGCGCTGAAGGGGACCTTCCAGGGCCTGTTTGCCTGGTTGGCCCAGTCCGGCCTGCAGCAGGCCGATGCGGCGCTGTTCGAGCGCTACCCGGCAGGTTTCGACCCGACGGACCCAAACGCTGCGATGGAAATCTGGGTGCCGTTGCAACGCAAATAAATTCATCGCCCTGTCGATTTCCCCCGCTACCGTTCGACCAAGAGGTGAAGGCGCAGGAGATACCTGCGCCAAAATGCTCATGACCGAGCGCAGGAGTTCGCCGATGAACAGCGCAGCTGAAACCGAAATCCGTCAACTCATCGACACCTGGATGCAGGCCGTTCGCGACCGCGACCTGGATGGCATTGCCGCGCCCTATGCCGAGGATATCGTCGCCTTCGATGCCATCAAGGAACTGCAGTTCAAGGGCAAGGCTGCCTACCGGGCGCACTGGGAAATGTGCATGGGCTTTTGCACCGGGCCGATGATCTTCGAGTGTGCCGAACTCACCGTACACGCAGACGGTGACCTGGGCGTGGCCCACTGGCTCAACCGTTGCGGGCCATCGGACGATGAAAACCAATGTGGCTTCATGCGTGCCACGGTCGCCTATCGTCGGCGCGCCGGGCAATGGCAGGTTATTCACGAGCACTGGTCGGCGCCGTTCGACATGGAAACGCAAAAAGCACTGTTCGATCTCAAGCCCTGAGTCGATATCGCCAAACGCACTGCGCCCATCCCCTGGAGGCGACCATGAAATACCTGTGCCTGGTCTATTGTGACGAAGGGCTGTTGCACAGCCTGCCCGACAGCCCCGAAGACGCCGAATGCATGGCTTACGCACAGTCATTGCAGCACTCCGGGCGCATGCTGGCGGCCGAGGCACTCAAGCCTGTGCAGACCGCCACCACGGTACGCATGCGAGGCGGCCGCATGAGCCTGACCGATGGGCCGTTCGCCGAAACCAAGGAGCAACTGGCGGGTTTTTACCTGGTGGATGCCCGGGACTTGAACGAAGCCTTGAATATCGCCAAGGGTATCCCGGCGGCGCGGGTCGGCAGCGTGGAAGTGCGACCGGTGCGTGATCTGCAACCCTGACCTGAGCGGAGTACAACAATAATGACGCTGGCACCCCTTGCAGAAGCGAAACACGAACTTTCCATCAGCCGCCTGATCGATGCCCCGCCGGCCAAAGTGTTTCGTGCCTGGACCGAACCTCAATGGTTGATGCAGTGGTGGGGGCCGCACGGCATGACCACCCCGCAGTGCGAGATGCAGCTATGGGTGGGCGGCTTGTTCCGGACCCTGATGCGCGCACCCGATGGCAGCGAGTTCCCGACCCAGGGGGTGTTCCTCGAAATCGCAGCACCCCGACGCCTGGTGTTCACCGATGCCTTCGGACCGGGTTGGGTACCGTCGGACAAGGCATTCATGACAGCGGTGGTGACCTTCGACGAGGAACAGGGCAAGACCCGCTACACCGCACGCGCCTGGCACTGGAGTGCAGCCGATAGCCTGGCCCATGAAGAGATGGGCTTTCATCAGGGCTGGGGAGAAAGCCTGGACCGGCTGGTGGAGGTTGTGACTCAGCGGATGCCGGACTGATGGTCGAGCTTGCGCAGGTCCGTGCCGAAGTCGAAGCGGTGTACCGGCGCGATTCACGGCGCATCCTGGCCACCCTGATCCGCTTGCTCGGTGACTTCGACTTGGCCGAGGAGGCCATGCACGAGGCCTTCTTCATCGCCGTCGACCGTTGGCGGCAGGCGGGCATTCCCGACAACCCGCGGGCATGGCTGGTGTCGACCGGTCGTTTCAAGGCCATCGATGCCCTGCGCCGGCGTGCCCGTTTCGACCGCTCCCAGGCAGACCTCATCATGCTCATCGAAGGCCAGGTTCAGGACCCCAGTGAGGACGCGTTGCTCGCCGACGACCGCTTGCGGCTGATCTTCACCTGTTGCCACCCGGCGTTGGCTGCCGACGCTCAGGTACCCTTGACCCTACGTGAAGTCTGCGACCTGACCACCGAGCAGATTGCCCGGGCCTTTCTGCTAAGCCCAGCGACGATTGCCCAGCGCATCGTGCGCGCCAAGGCGAAGATCCGCGATGCTGGCATCCCTTACCAGGTCCCGGCGTTGAACGAACTGCCCGAGCGTCTGGAAAGCGTGCTGCGAGTGATCTACCTGGTGTTCAACGAAGGCTATTCGGCGTCATCCGGTGCATGGCTGCTGCAACAGGAACTGACCGATGAGGCGATCCGCTTGGGGCGGCTGCTGGTCGATCTGTTACCCGACCCTGAGGTGATCGGCCTGTTGGCCTTGATGCTGTTGCAGGCATCAAGGCAGCAGGCGCGCAGCGATGCCCAAGGCAACCTGGTGTTGCTGGAACAACAGGACCGCCGCTTGTGGAACCACCAGCAGATCGCCGAAGGCTGTGCCCTGGTGCGTCAAGCGCTGCGCAGCCGGGCTTTTGGCGCTTATACCTTGCAGGCTGCGATTGCCGCGGTGCATGCCGAAGCTACCTCGGCAGAGCAGACCGACTGGGCCGAGATTGTCGGGCTTTACGATGAACTGCTGCGGCGATGGCCGTCGGCTGTGGTTGGGCTCAATCGCGCGGTGGCGCTGGCCAAGCGCGATGGGCCGCAGGCCGGACTGCGGGCGCTTGAATCGGTGCTGGCCGACGGGGCGTTGCAGGACTATCACCTGGCGCATGCGGCGCGGGCTGAACTGCATCAGCAGTTGGGGCACGTGGAGCAGGCTCGCGCGGCCTGGAAGCAAGCACTGTCGCTAACGCGGCAGGAGCCAGAGCGGCGGCATATAGAAAGTCGCCTGCGCTCGCTTGGGTGATGGCGTTGCTGGACTTATCGCCGGCAAGCCGGCGCCTACAGGTCGAAACGATGAGGGTGTAGGCGCGGGCTTAACGGCGATGAGGCTATCGCAGACTTACCCGATCAGCAGGCCACGAAGTTCGGCGGCGACACCAGATCGACGGTCTGCTGCTTGCGCGGCGCCAGGATCTCGGCCTCACCCTCGACCACCAGTTCATCGTTCTGGTTGTACACGTTGGTGGCGATGCGCACCTTGAACTTAGGCAGCTTTTCGAGGATTTCCAGGCGCACGGTCAGGGTATCGCCAATTTTCACCGGCTTCTGGAAGCTCATTTTCTGGCCCAGGTAAATGGTGCCAGGGCCAGGCAGGGTGCAGGCCACCGCGGCGCTGATCAGGGCGCCGCTGAACATGCCGTGGGCAATGCGCTCGCGGAACATGCTCTTGGCGGCGAACTCGGCATCCAGGTGGACCGGGTTGTGGTCACCTGACATCGCGGCGAACAGCTGGATGTCGCGTTCTTCCACGGACTTTTCGTAGCTGGCCTTCTGGCCGACTTCAAGGGCTTCGTAAGGCGTGTTGGTGACCTGGGTCATCGGGGCTTCCTTAATGGACGGACGAGGCGGCTTTCATTCACTGCGGGCAGGGCGGTCCAGGACCAGCGCTTGTTCCAGCCAGCCGAGCAGATCGGCGGTAACCTCGTCACGATTGGTTTCATTGAGTACTTCGTGCCGCGCCTGAGCATACACGCGCAGTTGCACATGTCGATTGCCGGTCGCGCGCAGCGCGTCAGCCAGATGGGTGAGACGCTTGCCAGCACTCACCGGATCACATTCGCCGCCCATGACCAGTATCGGCAGGTTCGGGTCGATCTGCGCCAGGTGCTTGGCCTGGCTGATCTGTGCCAGTCCCTGCAGCAGATCGAGCCACAATTGGTTGGTGCAACGGAAGCCGCACAGCGGGTCATTCACATACAGGTCGACTTCCGAAGGGTCGCGGCTGAGCCAGTCGAAGGCGGTGCGATTGGGCTTGAACGCTTTGTTGAACGAGCCGAACGACAGCCAGTCGATCAGCGCGCTCTTGCCCAATGGGCCTTGGCGCCAGGCTTCCAGGCGGGCGATCAGGCGCGCCGCGCGATACAGCGCCGCTGGCTGGAAATTGGAGCCGCTCAGGATCGCCCCCTGAAGGCTGGCGCTGTGGTGCAACAGGTAAGCCTGGGCGATGTAGCTGCCCATGCTGTGTCCCAGCATGAACAGGGGGGTACCGGGGTATTGCTGGCCGATGTGCTGGGTAAGCACGCCCAGGTCGTTGAGTACGGCATTCCAGCCATGTTGCTTGGCGAACAGGCCAAAGTTACCCCCTTCGGCAGTACGGCCGTGGCCCCGCAAATCCGGTGCGAACAAGGCAAAACCTGCGTTGCACAGCGCTTGGCCCAGGCGCTGGTAGCGGCCGGCGTGCTCGGCCATGCCATGCACCAGCAGCACGGCGGCCTTGACCGGCGTGGCCGGCAACCATTGGTGCACATACAGGCTGCAATGCTCGCTGGCGGGGAGCCAGAAGGCGTCGTAAGGCATGGCGGGTCCTTTGCGCGGGGGTCAGAGCACAGTTTATGCACAACCGGCCAGATTGCAGGAAGGGCACAAATAAGATTCACAATGTTAATGGCGACACTTGGCGTGTATGCCACCTTGAACTTACCTGTTAACGTCAGATCAATGCCGTTTCGCCTCCGGGCGGAAGGGGCAAGGGACTAAAGGACAACGCGCCACATCGCGGGTCAAGGCAGAGGAACAATAATAAATGCAAGCCGAATTCTGGAATGACAAACGCCCGGCGGGCGTGCCATCCACCATCGACCTCAATGCTTACAAGTCTGTCGTCGAAGTCTTCGAGCGCTCATGCAAGCGCTTTGCCGACCGTCCGGCGTTCAGCAACCTGGGAGTGACCCTGACTTACGCAGAGCTGGAGCGGCACTCGGCAGCCTTCGCCGCCTGGCTCGAGCACCACACCGACCTGAAGCCGGGCGATCGCATCGCCGTGCAGATGCCCAACGTCTTGCAGTACCCCATCGCCGTGTTCGGCGCGCTGCGGGCCGGCCTGATCGTGGTGAACACCAACCCGCTCTACACCGAACGCGAGATGCGCCATCAGTTCAAGGACTCCGGCGCCCGTGCGCTGGTGTACCTGAACATGTTCGGCAAGCGTGTGCAGGAAGTGTTGCCCGATACCGCCATCGAGTACCTGATCGAAGCCAGGATGGGCGACCTGCTGCCTGCAGCCAAGGGCTGGTTGATCAACACCGTGGTCGACAAGGTCAAGAAGATGGTGCCGGCCTATCGGTTACCTCAGGCCGTGCCGTTCCGCCAGGTACTGCGCCAGGGGCGCGACCTGACCCACAAGCCGGTGGAGCAGGGGCTGGACGATATCGCCGTGCTGCAGTACACCGGTGGCACGACCGGGCTGGCCAAGGGCGCGATGCTGACCCACGGTAACCTGGTGGCCAACATGCTTCAGGTGCTGGCCTGCTTCTCCCAGCATGGCCCGGATGGCCAGCGCTTGATCAAGGACGGGCAGGAAGTGATGATCGCGCCGCTGCCGCTGTACCACATCTATGCCTTTACCGCGAATTGCATGTGCATGATGGTCACCGGCAACCATAATGTACTCATCACCAATCCGCGTGATATCCCTGGCTTCATCAAGGAGTTGGGCAAGTGGCGTTTCTCGGCGCTGCTGGGGCTGAACACGCTGTTCGTGGCATTGATGGACCACCCAGGGTTCAAGAACCTCGACTTCTCCGCACTGAAGGTCACCAACTCTGGCGGTACGGCCCTGGTCAAGGCCACCGCCGAGCGCTGGGAGAGTCTCACCGGCTGCCGCATCGTCGAGGGCTATGGCCTGACCGAGACTTCGCCGGTTGCCAGTACCAATCCTTATGGCCAGATGGCGCGCCTTGGCACCGTGGGAATTCCGGTGGCCGGCACGGCATTCAAGGTCATCGACGATGACGGCAACGAGTTGGCGCTGGGCGAGCGGGGCGAGCTATGCATCAAGGGGCCGCAGGTGATGAAGGGTTATTGGCAGCAACCTGAAGCCACCGCCCAGGCCCTGGATGCGGAGGGCTGGTTCAAGACCGGTGACATTGCGGTGATCGACCCGGATGGCTTCACCCGCATCGTTGACCGCAAGAAGGACATGATCATCGTCTCGGGTTTCAATGTTTACCCCAACGAGATCGAAGACGTGATCATGGGGCACCCGCAGGTAGCCAACTGTGCCGCTATCGGCGTGCCGGACGAGCGCTCGGGGGAGGCGGTGAAACTGTTCGTAGTCCCTCGGGAAAAGGGGTTGAGCGTCGACGAACTCAAGGCCTACTGCAAGGCCAACTTCACGGGCTACAAAGTGCCCAAGCACATCGTACTGCGAGATTCACTACCGATGACCCCTGTGGGTAAGATTCTGCGGCGGGAGCTGCGTGACATCGCCTGATTCCAGGGTGGCCTCTTCGCGGCAGAACCCGCTCCCCTGGGTAATGGTGGGGCGGGTTTACCCGCGTATGCCGTGGAGCCGCTCTAGAATGCACCTTCATGCGCACTTTGCGACATTTTGGATAAATACTCTAAAAATGACCTGTATCGTTCATTGAGTCATTTTTGTGACCATTGAGGCCGTTTTGGGCTCTAGGCGACCCTATTCAAAGCTGTTACTCTCGGCGCGCTTCCAGGTGATTCGGTTTGCAATGAACCGTCATCGCATATCAATAATAAACGCATCTACGCGTAAATGAACTTCGCTGTTGCTGAAGGAGTGGGCTTCCATGATCGAAAATTTTTGGAAGGATAAGTACCCAGCCGGGATTACGGCGGAAATCAATCCTGACGAATTCCCCAACATCCAGGCGGTACTGAAGCAATCCTGCCAACGCTTTGCAGATAAACCGGCCTTTAGCAACCTGGGCAAGACCATCACCTATGGCGAGTTGTATGCGCTGTCTGGCGCCTTTGCCGCCTGGCTGCAGCAGCATACCGACTTGAAACCGGGTGATCGCATTGCCGTGCAGTTGCCCAACGTCTTGCAGTATCCGGTCGCGGTATTTGGCGCCATGCGTGCCGGCCTGATCGTGGTCAACACCAACCCGTTGTACACCGCGCGGGAAATGGAACACCAGTTCAACGACTCCGGCGCCAAGGCGCTGGTGTGCCTGGCCAACATGGCCCACCTGGCCGAGAAGGTCGTGCCCAAGACCCAGGTCAAGCACGTCATCGTCACCGAAGTGGCCGACCTGCTGCCGCCGCTCAAGCGCCTGTTGATCAACAGCGTGATCAAGTACGTGAAGAAGATGGTGCCGGCATACAACCTGCCGGGCGCGGTGCGCTTCAACGACACCTTGGCGCTGGGCAAGGGCCAGCCGGTAACCGAAGCCAATCCACAACCTAACGATGTGGCCGTGCTGCAATACACTGGCGGAACCACCGGCGTGGCCAAAGGGGCGATGCTGACTCACCGCAACCTGGTGGCCAATATGCTGCAGTGCCGCGCGCTGATGGGCTCGAATCTGCACGAAGGTTGCGAGATCCTGATCACCCCGCTGCCGCTGTACCACATCTATGCCTTCACCTTCCATTGCATGGCCATGATGCTGATCGGCAACCACAACGTGCTGATCAGCAACCCGCGTGACCTGCCCGCCATGGTCAAGGAACTGGGCAAGTGGAAGTTCAGTGGCTTCGTGGGCCTGAACACGCTGTTCGTGGCCCTGTGCAACAACGAGGCGTTCCGTGCCCTGGACTTCTCGGCGCTGAAGATCACCCTGTCCGGTGGCATGGCCTTGCAATTGAGCGTGGCCGAACGCTGGAAGACCGTTACCGGCTGCGCCATTTGCGAAGGCTACGGCATGACCGAAACCAGCCCGGTGGCGGCGGTCAATCCGGCGGACGCCAACCAGGTCGGCACCATTGGCATCCCGGTGCCGTCGACCCTGTGCAAGGTCATCGACGACAATGGCCAGGAACTGCCGCTGGGCGAAGTGGGCGAGCTGTGCGTCAAGGGCCCGCAAGTGATGAAGGGCTACTGGCAGCGGGAAGATGCCACCGCCGAGATCCTCGACAGCGAGGGCTGGCTGAAGACCGGTGACATCGCGTTGATCCAGCAAGATGGCTACATGCGCATCGTCGACCGCAAGAAGGATATGATCCTGGTCTCGGGCTTCAACGTGTACCCCAACGAACTGGAAGATGTGCTCGCCAGTTTGCCGGGCGTGCTGCAGTGCGCGGCCATCGGCGTGCCGGACGAGAAGTCGGGCGAGGTGATCAAGGTGTTCATCGTGGTCAAGCCAGGTATGACCCTGACCAAGGAGCAGGTGATGGAGCACATGCGTGCCAATGTCACCGGCTATAAGGTGCCGCGCTACATCGAGTTCCGGGATGCGCTGCCGACCACCAACGTGGGCAAGATCCTGCGGCGTGAGCTGCGCGATGAAGAGTTGAAGAAGCAAGGGCTGAAGAAGATCGCCTGAACGACTTCTCTGGCCACTTCGCGGGTAACCCCGCTTCCACAGGTATCGCAAGAGCCCTGTTGAAGCGGGTTTATCCGTGCATGCTTCAGCGCATTTTTTCCAGCATCTGGTAGTACCACATCCCCGCCGCCAACAGCGGATTCCCCAGCAGATCGCCCATTGGCACCCTGATGTGCTTGCACGCTGCGAAGGTGTCGAACTTTTCGAGCGTTCCTGTCAATGCCTCGGCCATGATCTCGCCCATGATGTGGCTGGTGGCGATGCCATGCCCGGAATAACCCTGGCAGTACCACACGTTGTCCGAAAGCTTGCCCAGCTGTGGAATGCGGTTGACCACGATGCCCATGGCGCAACTCCACTGGAACTCGATCGGGATGCCCTTGAGTGCCGGGAAGGTCCGCTCGATGCAAGGGCGCAGCTCGCCCTCGATATCACGCGAATCCTTGCCCGAATAGTTGGCGCCGCCGCCGAACAGCAGGCGCTTGTCAGCCGTCAGACGGTAGTAGTCGAGCACGAATCGGCAGTCGTACACCGCCAGGTCTTGCGGGTTGATCTGCTCGGCCAGCTCGCCCAACGGCGCGGTGGTGACGATGCCGCCCATGGCTGGGAAGATCTTGCCCTTGAGCTGGCGCTTTTCCAGCTTGTGGTAGACATCGCCGGCCAGCATCACCTGGCGGGCCTCGATCCTCCCTTCGGCGGTGACCACCGCCGGACGCGGGCCATGGACGATCTCCAGTACCTCGGAGTTTTCGAAGACCAGAGCACCCAGGCTGTGGGCGGCACGGGCTTCGCCCAGGCACAGGTTGAGCGGATGCAGGTGCAGGTTGCGTCGGTTCTTCAGCGCACCCAGGTACAGCGGGCTTTGCAGGTGTCGGGAGACGGCCTGGCGGTCGAGCAGTTGCACCTGGTCCCCCATGCCACGACGTTGGGCTTCGGCTTCGAACCCGCGCAGTTCTGCCATGTGCGAGGGCTTCATGGCGGCATGCAGGTGGCCACGCTTGAGGTCGCAATCTATTCGATAGCGCTCGACGCGCTGTTCGATGATCTGGTGCCCTCGCCAGCGCAGGTGCCAGATGAAGTCGTCGACCTCGCTGCCGAGGCGTTTGCGCATCTGCGCGCGCATGGCCTCATCACCGGACAGGCTGCCGGTGACCTGGCCGCCGTTGCGCCCACTGGCACCCCAGCCGATGCGATTGGTTTCGACAATGGCAACTTTCAGGCCACGCTCGGCCAGCTCCACGGCGGTGGCCACGCCGGTGAACCCGCCGCCGATGATGGCCACGTCGACCTCCACCGTGCCCTTGAGGGTCGGGTACTGCGTGTGGTCGTTCAACGTGGCGCTGTAATAGGACGGCGCGCGCTGGGCTGGCCCGTTCTTCACTGCTGCGTTCATTGGGTGTTCCTTGTTCTTCAATAGGGTAGGGCTCAGGCCTGGTGCAGGTACCAGCGCCAGTCCTGTTCGCTGACTTCGGCCATGAACTGGCGATACTCGGCGCGTTTGACCTTCAAATAGACCCCCAGGAAAGCCTCGCCCAGCGCTTCGCGAGCCCAGTCAGAGCGTTCCAGACTGTCCAGTGCGGTCAGCCAGTCGGTGGGCAGGAATTCGGTGGCCTGGGCATAACCGTTACCTTCGATCGGCGCACCGGGGTCCAGCTGCTCGCGAATACCACGGTGGGTGGCAGCCAGAATGGCCGCCGCGGCCAGGTAAGGGTTGGCATCTGCGCCGCATATGCGGTGCTCGACATGCCGGCTGTTGGCCGGGCCGCCTGGCACGCGCAGGCTCACGGTGCGGTTGTCCACCCCCCAGGTGGGGGCCAGCGGCGCATAGCTGTTGGCCTGGAAGCGTCGGAACGAGTTGGCATTGGGGCAGAACAGCAACAACGACTCGCGCAAGTGGCGCAGCATGCCGGCCACGGCCTGGCGCAAGAGGGGGGTGCCGGCCTTGTCGTCGCTGGCAAACAGGTTGTTGCCAGCGCTATCGGCCAGGCTCAGGTGCATGTGCATGCCCGTGCCGGCCAGTTCGGCGAATGGCTTGGCCATGAAACAGGCCTGCATACCATGGGCGTGGGCCACACCCTTGACCAGGCGTTTGTAGCGCACAGCCTGGTCCATGGCGGTCAGGGCGTCACCGTGTTCCAGGGTGATTTCCACCTGGCCGGGCGCGTACTCGGAAATCGCGGTACGTGCCGGAATGCCCTGGGCTTTGCAGGCGGCGTACAGGTCGGCCAGGAACGGCTCGATCTGCTCCAGTTCACGCAGGCCGTAGACCTGGGTGGTACGCGGTCTGCCGCCATCGGCATCCAGCGCCGGTTGCGGGCGTCCTTGGGCATCGCGCTTTTGGTCAAGCAGGTAGAACTCCAGCTCGCAGGCCATCACCGGGTAATAGCCGTCGGCCTTCAGCGCATCGAGGGTGCGCAGCAGTACATGACGGGGGTCGGCAACGCTGGCAGGCAAGCCCTCGGTAGGGTGCATGCTGACCTGCACCGCGGCGGTCGGTACGCGGCGCCAGGGCAGGCGCACCAGCGAGCCGTCCAAGGGGTAGGCGCGGCAATCGATGTCGCCGACATCCCACACCAGCCCGGAGTTTTCCACGTCGTCGCCGTTGAGGGTCAGGCCAAGGATGGTGCTGGGCAGTGGGCGACCGCTGGCATAGACGGCCATCAGCTCATCGCGGTGCAGCAGCTTGCCGCGGGGCACGCCATTGGCGTCGAGGATGAACAGTTCGAACAGCTCGATATCGGGGTTTTCAGCCAGGAAGCGGCTGGCCTGCTCTGGGTGTGCAAAGTGCATATTGGTTCGCTCATGGGCGCACAGGACCGCCGCGCATGCGGGCGGTCGAGCTGGGTCAATCGGCCGATAGGGGCCGGTTCGGATCAGTCAAGCGTGAGCGAAGTATCCGGTGGGCGTGCGTGACGGCAGTGCCACAGGGCCCAGAAGGCAAGGATGATGTGGACCAGCGGATTTTCACCGGCACAGCTTCGGGCCTTCGGCAGCGAAGGGCGGGAGGACGGTGGGGCGAGGAGCTGGACGCAAGTCATGCCTTCGATACTCACATGCGGCGTAAGGTTGATTAAAGCAGTGAATGGCAACCTTCACATCTGGCTTCGCTAAACATTCGCAGGCGCGCGGACGCCGCGATAGCCATCGGAGCCTGCTTACCGGCGCTGGGACCGGTGCAGACAGCAAACAACCGTCAAATCTGCGACAATCGCGCATCTCTCGCATGCCGATCATGAAAAAGCAGGCTCACCTGCACGATTAAAAAGCCCCATGACAGACCACGCCATCGACCAATTGCTGAAAAACCTCGACCACGCCATGATCGCCGACCGCCATCGACTGCGGCGGCAGATCCATGAGCTGCGCAAGCGCCCTGACGAAGCCAAGCTGGCGCAATGGGTGGAAAAGGTCCAGGCATCCTGCGCCCAGGTCACCGCACGCCAGCAGAGCGTGCCGCACATCCGCTACGACGACAGCTTGCCGATTGCCGCCAAGCGCGACGAAATCAAGAAAGCCCTGTCCGAAAACCAGGTGCTGGTGATCGCAGGTGAGACCGGCTCGGGCAAAACCACCCAGCTGCCGAAGATTTGCCTGGAGCTTGGCCGTGGCAGCCATGGCCTGATCGCCCATACCCAGCCTCGGCGAATCGCTGCGCGCAGCGTTGCCGCGCGGGTGGCAGAAGAGCTGGGCACGCCGTTGGGCGGGTTGGTGGGTTATCAGGTGCGCTTCGAAGACCAGAGCGACAGCAACACCTTGGTCAAGCTGATGACCGACGGTATCCTGCTCGCTGAAACCCAGCACGACCGCTTCCTCGAACGCTACGACACGATCATCGTCGACGAGGCTCACGAGCGCAGCCTGAACATCGACTTTCTCCTGGGCTACCTCAAGACGCTGCTGCACCGTCGTCCCGACCTGAAACTGATCATCACTTCGGCGACCATCGACCTGGAGCGCTTCTCCAAGCACTTCGACGGCGCGCCGATCATCGAGGTGTCCGGCCGTACCTACCCGGTAGAAACCTGGTACCGCCCGTTGACCAGCGAGCAGGACGAGGAAGGCAACCAGGTCGAGGACGATCTCACGGTCGACCAGGCGATTCTCGCTACCCTGGACGAGCTGGCCCAGCATGAGCGCAGCGAAGGCAAGGGGCCGGGCGATGTGCTGGTGTTCCTGCCTGGTGAGCGCGAGATTCGCGATGCCGCCGACATCCTGCGCAAGGCCCAGCTTCGCCACACCGAGATCCTGCCGCTGTATGCCCGGCTTTCCCCGGCCGAGCAGCAGCGCATTTTCCAGCCCCATACCGGGCGCCGGGTGGTGCTGGCGACCAACGTGGCCGAAACCTCGCTGACGGTGCCGGGTATTCGTTACGTGATCGATACCGGTACTGCACGCATCAGCCGCTACAGCTACCGCGCCAAGGTGCAGCGCTTGCCGATCGAGGCCGTGTCCCAGGCCAGTGCCAACCAGCGCAAAGGCCGCTGCGGCCGCGTCGAGCCGGGTATTTGCGTGCGTCTTTACAGCGAAGAGGATTTCAACGGCCGGCCAGCGTTCACCGACCCGGAAATCCTGCGCACCAACTTGGCGGCCGTCATCCTGCAGATGCTGCACCTGCGCCTGGGCGCCATCGATGCCTTCCCGTTCATCGAACCGCCGGATGGCAAGGCCATCAGTGACGGCTTCAACCTGCTGCAGGAGCTGTCGGCGGTCAACCGCGAGAACCAGCTGACGCCGCTGGGCCGCCAGCTGGCGCGCTTGCCGATCGACCCGCGACTGGGCCGTATGCTGCTCGAAGGCGCGCGCCAGGGCAGCCTGCAGGAAATACTGATCGTCGCCAGTGCATTGTCGGTGCAGGACCCCCGCGAACGCCCACCCGAGCGACAGCAAGCCGCCGACCAGGCCCATGCCCAGTGGAAGGATGTCGACTCCGACTTCGCTGCCCTGGTCAATCTGTGGCGCGGTTTCGAGGAGCAGCGCCAGGCGCTGACCGCCAACCCGCTGCGCAACTGGTGCCGGAAAAACTTCCTGAATTACCTGCGTCTGCGTGAATGGCGCGATGCTCATCGCCAGTTGGCGCTGATCTGCCGCGACCTGCAATTGGCGGTGAACAAGGATCCGTCGGACTATCAGCGGATGCACAAGGCCATTCTCAGCGGATTGCTGAGTCAGATCGGCCACAAGACCGAAGATGGCGACTACCAGGGCGCCCGCCAGCGGCGTTTCTGGGTGCATCCGTCCTCGGGGCTGGGCCGCAAGCGCCCGCAGTGGGTGATGGCCGCCGAACTGGTGGAAACCACCAAGCTGTATGCGCGGATGGTGGCCAAGATCGAGCCCGACTGGATCGAACCGCTGGCCACGCACCTGGTCAAGAAGAACCATTTCGAACCGCATTGGGAGAAGAAGCGCGGGCAGGTGGTGGCCTACGAACAGATCACCCTGTACGGGCTGATCCTGGTGGGCCGCCGTCCGGTGCACTTCGGGCCCATCGACCCGGTGGCTTCGCGTGAGTTGTTCATTCGTGAAGCGCTGGTTGGTGGCGAGATCCAGTCGCGGGCCAAGTGCCTGTCGGCCAACAAGCGCCTGCTCGAAGAACTCGACGAGCTGGAAGCCAAGGCCCGCCGCCGTGACATCCTGGCCGACGAAGAGACCCTCTACGCCTTTTATGAAGCGCGGCTACCGGCAGAGATCCACCAGACCGCAACCTTCGACAGCTGGTACCGCATGGGCAGCCAGAAGGACCCCAACCTGTTGATCATGCGCGAGGAAGACGTGCTGGCCCGTGAAGCCAGCGAGGTCACCGCAGCGCAATACCCCGACAGCTTGCAGGTGGGTGACCTGCGCTTGCCGTTGAGTTACCACTTCGAGCCAGGCCACCCGCGCGATGGCGTGACCGTGCGGGTGCCCGCGCCGTTGCTGCCGAGCCTGCCGGGCGAGCGCCTGGAGTGGCTGGTGCCGGGCTTGCTGGAAGCCAAGTGCGTGGCCTTGGTGCGTAACCTGCCCAAGGCCCTGCGCAAGAATTTCGTGCCGGTACCCGACTTCGTCAAGGCATCGCTTGCCCGCATGACTTTCGGCCAAGGCGCATTGCCCCAGGCGTTGGGCCAGGAGTTGCTGCGCATGACGGGCGCTCGGGTGTCCGATGAGGCCTGGGACGAGTCGGTGCGCCTGGTCGAAGGGCACCTGCGGATGAACATCGAAGTGGTCGATGGCCAAGGCAAGTTCCTCGGCGAAGGGCGTGACCTGGCCGAGCTGACGGCACGTTTCGCTGCCGCCAGCCAGGCAGCGCTGGCCGTACCGCGCAACGACAAAACCGAGCAGCCGGTGCAGGCCAAGGCTTTCAGCGAAGTGGCGCAAACCGCCCAGCAGAAGATCGCGGGGTTGTCGATGACGGTCTACCCGGCGCTGGTCGAAGCGAACGGCACCGTGCGCGAGGCGCGCTTCTCGACCTTGGCCGAGGCTGAGTTCCAGCATCGTCGCGCCCTCCAGCGTCTGTTGCTGCAGCAGTTGGCCGAACCCGCCAAGTACCTACGTGGCAAGTTGCCAGGGCTGACCGAGTTGGGCTTGCTGTACCGCGAACTGGGTCGTATCGAGGCGCTGGTCGAGGACATTCTGTTGGCCAGTCTCGACAGTTGCATCCTTGAAGGGGAAGACCCGCTGCCGCGCGATGGCGCCGCATTGGCCGGCCTGGCCGAACGCAAGCGCGGTAGCTGGGCCGAGCATGCCGAGCGTCTGGCCCGCCAGGCCCTGGAGGTGCTTAAGTTGTGGCACGGCCTGCAAAAGCGCTTCAAGGGCAAGATCGACCTCAGCCAGGCGGTGTCGCTCAACGACATCAAGCAGCAACTGAGCAACCTGGTGTATCCAGGCTTCGTGCGCGAAACACCGGGAGTCTGGTTCAAGGAGTTGCCGCGCTATCTCAAGGCCGTCGAGCTGCGTCTCGAGAAGCTGGGCGCCCAGGTGCAGAAGGACAGGGTCTGGAGCGGCGAGCTGGGCAACCTGTGGGCACAGTACAAGGCGCGTGCCGACAAGCATGCCCAGGAGGGCAAGCGTGACGAGCAACTGACGCTGTACCGCTGGTGGCTGGAAGAGTATCGCGTATCGTTGTTCGCCCAGCAGTTGGGCACCAAGGTGCCAATTTCCGACAAGCGATTAAGCAAACAGTGGAGTCAGGTAGAGGGCTAAACTTCCCTGTTTGTGGCACACTTGGGTGAATTTTTGGGCCGTTTAGCGGCCTATCGCGGGCAACCCGCTCCTGAAGGAGCGGGGTTTGGCCGCGACGAGTGTGTAACCCTTTGTCTTTAAGTTGGCACTAAAGTGCCATTATCTGTCATGTTTCCAGCCAGCGCCCCGTGGCGATGGCCTTTGACCAGAGGAACGACCGTGCATAACGTCGTGATCAGCGGCACCGGCCTGTATACCCCGGCCCAGAGCATTTCCAACGAAGAACTGGTGGCGTCGTTCAACACCTGGGCGCAGCAGTTCAACCACGATAACGCAGCGGCCATCGAGCGTGGCGAGGTCGAGGCAGCACCGCTTTCCGATGCAGCTTTCATCGAAAAGGCTTCGGGCATCAAGAGCCGCTTCGTCATGGACAAGGCCGGCATTCTCGACCCTTTGCGCATGAAGCCGCGGCTGCCGGAGCGTAGCAATGACGAGCCGTCGATCCTCTGCGAAATGGCCGTGGCCGCAGCCCGACAGGCCCTGAAGCGCGCCGGTCGTACGGCGGCGGATGTCGACGGGGTGATCGTCGCCTGCTCCAACCTGCAACGCCCGTACCCGGCAATCGCCATCGAGGTGCAGAAGGCATTGGAGATTCAGGGTTTTGCCTTCGACATGAACGTGGCGTGCTCCTCGGCCACCTTCGGCATCCAGACCGCCGCCAACAGTGTGCAACTGGGCCAGGCCCGGGCGGTGCTGATGGTCAACCCGGAAGTCTGCACCGGTCACCTGAACTTCCGTGACCGCGATAGCCATTTCATCTTCGGTGATGCCGCCACTGCGGTGCTGATCGAACGTGCCGACCAGGCTACCTCCAGCCACCAGTTCGAGATTGTCAGCAGCAAGCTGTGGACCGAGTTCTCCAACAACATCCGCAACAACTTCGGCTTCCTCAACCGCGCGGCGGAAGAAGGCGAGGGCGCTGCGGACAAATTGTTCATCCAGGAAGGCCGCAAGGTGTTCCGCGAGGTGTGCCCGAAAGTGGCCGAACTGGTTGGTGCTCACCTTCAAGAAAATGGCCTTCAGCCGAGCGATGTGAATCGCTTCTGGCTGCACCAGGCCAACCTGAGCATGAACCACTTGATCGTCAAGAAGCTGTTGGGACGTGAGGTCGCTGAAGAAGAGGCACCGGTGATTCTGGACCGCTATGCCAACACCAGTTCGGCAGGCTCGGTGATTGCCTTCCACCTGTATCAGGATGATCTGGCCCCAGGTTCGCTGGGCGTGCTGAGCTCGTTCGGCGCGGGGTATTCGATTGGTAGCGTGATTCTGCGCAAGCGTTGAGTCTTGGGCTGACGGAACCGGTCTCTTCGCAGGTCAACCCGCGAAGAGACCGGTGCATTTCTACCCGGCATGAAAAAGGCGAGAAATGCTGGATGGGGTCAGCATTTCTCGCCTGGACGTAGAGCGAACCCTTAGAACTTGGCTTCCAGGTCGACCTGCAGGGTGTCGACGTCAGCATTGCTGTTCGGCAACTGCGACAGGTCGGTCTTGGCCATCAGGTAGGTAGCGCCCAGCGAGAAGTTCTTGTCGATCTCGTAACCGACCTTGAACTTGTGGCCACGCGAGCCGGTGTAGCCGTTGCCGAAGTCGGAATCAGTGAACAGGCTGACCACGGCGTTGCGCTGCACATCGCGGTAGTTGTAGTCCAGGCTCCAGGCTCCGAGCTTGGTCTTCAGACCGGCCAGCCAGGCCTGGTCTTCGCCGTCGGTGCTCTCGGTGTTCTTCACGTACTGGCCGTAAGCCGACAGCGGGATGGCGAAGCCGGTAAAGTCGATCTGGCCGAAGCCTTCGACCAGGTTGAACTCGTTGGTGGTGTTGCCGAACGACTGGAGGATGGCGGCTTCCTTGTCGTTGTCATAGCCGTAGATGCTCGCACCCACGGTGACTTTTAGGGCATCGACCGGCGCGAACTTGGTCCCCAACTGGCCGTGGTAGACCTGGGCGTCGTGCTTGTATTGCACGCCGTCACCATCGACGTTGTCCTTGAGGGTGTACTGACCGGCGCTGGCGAACACTTCGGCGCCGCCCAGGTCGGTTTTGTAGGTGGCGGCGAAGCCTTCCGGGTTGATGTCGCTGTCCCAGATGATGTCGCCCATGCTCACCCAAGGCTGCTGCATCTTGCCGCCGATCAGGTGCAGGTTCGGCACGCCGGTAGGGTGCCAGTCCAGGTAAGCCTGGTCGACCCACAGCGACTTCTTGTCGAAGTAGTTGTCGAAGCTCTGATTGGTCGAGCGACGGTCGGCGCTGCTGCCAGTGGCGATACGCACGCCTGCGTCGACTTGCGGGTTGATCTCGCTGTAGAAGCCAACGCGGGCACGGACGCGCTGACGATCCTGGTTGCCGCTGCTGCTGTTCGGATCGTCGACGTTGACGTCTTCGTAGCGCAGGCGTACATCACCTTTGATCTGGGTCTTGGCGGCCCATGCCACTTTCTGTTCGAAAGAACTCAGGCGGTCGGACTGAGCTTTCTGGTCGGCCTTTTCCTTGGTTTCCTTTGCCAGGTCGCCCTGCAGTTCGTTGTACTGCGCCTGATTGATCGAGCCATTGGCGCGGAGCATCTCGAGCAGCTTGGCGTCGACAGCAGCACTGGCCGGAGTACTCAGAGCCAGCATCATGCCGGTGAGGCTCACTCCGGTAAGTGTAGAAACAAGACGCATAAGGTTCTCCCTACTGAAAAAAATGGGGGAGGCTCTGCGCCCGCCCCTATGTTGGCATGTCTTCGGAAAGGGCCTGAATAGACAGGTTCTGAGGTTCCGGAAAACAGGCGCAAGTATTGCGGGGGCGAATGACAGATTAATGTCTAATTAGTGGCACTGTGGTTAAGTAATTGAGAATGAAAGGATAAGCGGGGGCCTGCACCATTTGAGCGACAGTGCGTCTTTCCGAGATACTGGCCCCCTCAAACCGAGAGTCGATACCGTGACCAGCCTCTACAGCCTTGCCCATTTGCGTGACTTGCCAGCGGCCACCTGGGATGCGTTGGTGCCTGCAGGCCAGCCCTTTCTACGCCATGCATTCTTGAGTTCGATGGAAGACAGCGGCAGCGTCGCACCCAGCACCGGCTGGGCTGCCGAGCACCTGGTGCTGGAGCGTGATGGAAAGGTGCGGGCGCTGCTGCCGGCCTACCGCAAATGGCATTCGTTCGGTGAGTACGTGTTCGACCATGGTTGGGCGGATGCCTGTGAGCGAGCCGGGATCGCCTATTACCCCAAACTGCTCGGTGCCGTGCCGTTCAGCCCGGTCAGTGGCCCGCGCCTGCTCGCCAGCGCGCCCGACGATGGCCTGGTGTTGCTTCAGGCGTTGCCGGAGTACCTGGGCAAGGGCGGCTTGTCCGGGGCGCATATCAACTTTACCGAGCCCGCGCTGGATGAGCAGATCGCCGGCTTGCCGGGCTGGATGGAGCGGTTGGGTTGCCAGTTCCACTGGCGCAACCGGGGTTATCGGGACTTTCAGGACTTTCTCGATACCTTGAGTTCACGCAAGCGCAAGCAGATGCGCAAGGAGCGTGAGCAGGTGGCCGGGCAGGGCATTGATTTTCAGTGGTATCGGGGCGATGAACTGGACGAGGCGCGATGGGACTTCGTCTATCGCTGCTACGCCAATACCTACGCAGTGCGTCGGCGTGCGCCCTACCTGACGAGGGAATTCTTCAGCCTGTTGGCGGAACGTATGCCGGCGTCGGTGCAGGTCGTCATGGCTCGTCAGGGCGGGCGTGACGTGGCCATGGCGCTGAGCCTGGTCGGTGGTGACAGCCTGTTCGGTCGCTACTGGGGTTGCCTGGATGAATTCGACCGGCTGCATTTCGAGACCTGTTTCTACCAGGGCATGGACTTTGCCATGGCCCAGGGACTCCAGCGATTCGATGCTGGCGCGCAGGGGGAGCACAAGTTGATCCGAGGCTTTGAGCCTGTGTTGACGCGGTCGTGGCACTACCTGCTGCATCCGGGCCTGCGCCGCGCGGTAGAGGACTTCCTCGGGCAGGAACGGCTAGGGGTGAGGGCCTATGCCGAGGAAGCACGGGGCATGTTGCCGTATCGGCGGGATTGATCGCATCAGCTCTGTGGGCGCGGTCAGTCGACGCCGACGAATCCTCCGGTCTGGTGATGCCACAAGCGCGCGTACAGGCCCTGCTGTTCCAGCAGCTCGCTGTGGCTGCCACTTTCGACGATACGCCCCTTGTCCAGCACGACCAGCCGGTCCATTCGCGCGATGGTCGATAACCGGTGGGCAATGGCGATCACGGTCTTGCCTTGCATCAAGGTTTCCAGGCTTTCCTGGATCGCCGCCTCGACCTCCGAGTCCAGCGCCGAGGTGGCTTCGTCCATGATCAGAATAGGAGCGTTCTTCAGTAGCACGCGGGCGATGGCGATCCGCTGACGCTGACCGCCTGAGAGCTTGACCCCGCGCTCGCCGACATGGGCGTCGAAGCCGGTGCGACCCTGGGCGTCCGAGAGCTGCGGTATGAACTCGTCGGCGCGGGCGCGGCGCACGGCTTCGTGCAACGCCAGCTCGCTGGCATCGGGGCGGCCATACAGCAGGTTGTCGCGGATCGATCGGTGCAACAGCGAGGTGTCCTGGGTAATCATGCCGATCTGCGCCCGCAGGCTGGCCTGGCTCACTTCGGCGATATCCTGGCCATCGATGAGAATGCGCCCGCCCTGCACGTCGTAAAGGCGCAGCAACAGGTTGACCAAGGTGGATTTGCCAGCGCCGGAGGGGCCGATCAGGCCGATCTTTTCTCCTGGGCGAATGTCCAGGTTCAGCCCATCGATCACGTTGCGGCCCTTGCCATAATGGAAGTCGACGTCATCGAAGCGTACGGCGCCGCGGCTGACCTTCAGCGCGGGCGCATTGGGCTTGTCGGTGACGGTCACGGGCTGGGCGATGGTCTGCAGGCCGTCCTGGACCATGCCGATGTTCTCGAAAATGCCGTTGACCACCCACATGATCCAGCCTGACATGTTGACGATGCGAATCACCAGGCCCGTGGCCAGGGCGATGGCGCCGACAGTGATCAGCGACTGGCTCCACAGCCACAGTGCCAGGCCGGTGGTGGTGACCACCAGCAGGCCATTGAGGCTGGTGATGACGACGTCCATGCTGGTGATGACGCGGGAGGCCAGCTGGGTTTTCTCGGTCTGTTCGCGGATGGCGTCGCGGGCGTACTGCTGCTCGAAGTCGGTGTGGGCGAACAGCTTCAGGGTGGCGATGTTGGTGTAGCCATCGACGATTCTGCCCATCAGCTTGGAGCGGGCGTCGGAGGAAATTACCGAGCGTTCCTTGACCCGTGGCACGAAGTAACAGAGCGCGGCGATGTAGCAGGCGATCCAGGCCAGCAGTGGCAGCATGAGGCGCCAGTCGGCCTCGGCGAACAGCACCAGCGAGCTGATGGCGTAGATCAGCACATGCCATAGGGCATCCACCGCCTGCACGGCTGAATCGCGAAGGGAGTTGCCGGTCTGCATGATGCGCTGGGCGATGCGCCCGGCGAAGTCGCTCTGGAAGAAGTTCAGACTCTGCTTGAGCACATAGGTATGGTTTTGCCAACGGATCAGGCTGGTCATGCCGGGGTTGATGGTCTGGTGCACCAGCAGATCGTGCAGGCCGAAGAACAGCGGCCGCAGCACCAGGATCACCACCAGCATCCAGATCAGTTCGCCACTGTGCTCGCTGAAGAAGTTAGCATTGGCAGTGCCCTGGGCCAGGTCGATGATGCGGCTCAGGTAGCTGAACATCGCCACTTCGATGACCGAGGCGACCAGGCCGACCACCAGTAGGGCGAGGAAACTCGGCCATACCTGGCGCAGGTAGTACAGGTAGAACGGCCAGACCTGGCTGGGAGGCGCCTCGCTCGGCGCCTCGCGGAAGATATCGATCAGTTGCTCGAAACGGCGATACAGCATGGGTGACGGCACTCCTGTTCCATCCGACCCTCAGGCGGTTTCACGTCCCTGTGAAGCCTGGGGTCAGTCGATGCGTTTGGCGGACTTGATGTACACCGGGTCGGCCGGGACATCGCGCATGCCCTTCTTGATGGTGGTCGGCGAGTTGACGATCTGGTCGACCACCTCCATGCCCTTGGTGACCTTGCCGAACACGGCGTAGCCGCGGTCACGGCCAGGGTTGAGGAAATCGTTGTCGGCCACGTTGATGAAGAACTGGCTGGTGGCCGAGTTCGGGTCCGAGGTGCGGGCCATGGCCAGGGTGCCACGGGTGTTCTGCAGGCCATTGCCGGCTTCGTTGGTGATCGGCGCGCGGGTGCTCTTTTGCACCATCTGGTCAGTGAAGCCGCCGCCTTGGGCCATGAAGCCTGGGATCACACGGTGGAAGATGGTGTTGTTGTAGAAGCCGCTGTCGACGTATTCGAGGAAGTTCTTGGTACTGATCGGCGCCTTCTCGGCATTGAGCTCGATTTCGACCGGGCCGAAGCTGGTGTCGAGCAACACGTGAGGGGTCTTGTCGGAAGCCATGACGCTTGTGGCGAACGCGACCGAGCAGGCGGTGAGCAGGAGTTTTTTCAGCATGGGCTCAAAGATCCTTGAGAGGTTGAGGCGGCTGCAAGGAAGTGCAGCAGGGTCTGGTTGAAGACCTCGGGTTGATCGAGGGGTGTAGCGTGCCGGGAATCGTCGATGACTACCAGCTTTGCCTGGGGCATCAGGGCGACGTAGCGCTCTTTGAGTTGTATCGGGGTGTAATCCTGGTCGGCGGCGATCACCAGGGTAGGACAGCGGATCTGCCCGATGCGTTCCTGTACACCCCAGTCGACGATGGCGTCGAAGCTCTTGAGGTAGGCGCGTTTGTCGTTGCGAGCCCAGCGTTGGGCCATGGTTTGACGCAGCTCGGCTTGCTGGGGTTTGGGGAACAGCCGCTCGGCCAGGCCCTTGCCGACCGTTTCGACACTCAGGATGCGCGCCAGGCCCCAGCGCTTGAGCCACCAGATCCAGTCGCTGCGGGTACGGCGCTTGACTTCGGGGGCACTGTTGACGATGCACAGGCTGCGCAGCCATTGCGGATGATCGACAGCGAACTGGAAGCCGACCATGCCGCCCATGGACAGGCCGACGAAATGCACCGGCCCGGTCTGAAGGTGTTCGAGCAGGGCCAGCAGGTCGGCGCTGAAGGTGGCGATCTGGTAGCCGTCGCGGGGTTTGTCGGAGCGCCCGTGGCCCCGGATGTCCATGACAATCACGCGATAATGAAGGCTCAGCACGGGTACCTGCAGTTCCCAGTCCTGGCTGCTAGACCCCAGTCCGTGCAGCAACACCAGGGGGGCGCCCTGGCCATATTCCTCGTAATGCAGTGAGCATCCCTGGTGTTCGAAATAGGCCATGGGCGCGGTCCTCTCAGGCTTGTGGGGGGGCTGCGAAGGGCACGTCCAGTGGCGCGGTATCGAAGTTGCGCAGCAATTCGATGAGGATCTGCGTAGCCGGGCCCAGGGTCTTCTCTTTGCTCGAATAAAGGTAGAACAGTGGATGGCGGCTGCCACCCTGATCCAGTGGCAACGGCTTGAGCACGCCCTCACGCAGCTCCCGTTCGATCATGTGCCGTGGTAGCCAGGCGAAGCCCAGGCCGCTGCTGACGAAGGTCGCGGCGGTGCCCAGGCTGCCGACGGTCCAGCGCTGCTCGGCGCCCAGCCAGCCGACATCGCGCGGCTGGGCGCGCCCGGAGTCGCGGATCACCACCTGCAACTGGCTTTCCAGGTCCTGGAAGGTGATTTCCCGTCCCAGACGATGCAGGCTGTGCTCGGGGTGGGCGACTGCGATGAACTCCACCGCGCTGAGCTCGCTGCCCAGGTAACCACCGATGCTGTAGCTGCTGATGGCGAGGTCGGCAATGCCTTCATGCATGACTTCCTCGACACCGGACAGCACTTCCTCGCGCAGGCGCACCCGGCAACCGCGGCTCTGCGGCATGAAGGCGGCCAGGGCACGCACCAGACGAGCGCTGGGGTAGGCGGCATCGACCACCACGCGCACCTCGGCCTCCCAGCCTTGTTCCATGTGGTGCGCCAGGTCTTCGAGCTGGCTGGCCTGCTTCACCAGGTGGCGGGAACGGCGCAGCAGCACATTGCCCGCTTCGGTCAACACCGCCTTGCGTCCATCAATGCGCAGCAGGGGCACGCCCAATTGTTCCTGCATGCGTGCCACGGTATAGCTCACCGACGACTGCGAGCGGTGCAGGGCCTCGGCAGCCTGGGCGAACCCGCCGTGATCGACCACTGCCTGCAGGGTTCGCCACTGATCCAGGGTCACGCGCGGCGCTTTCATCTTTGGCTCCTGTTGTCCTAAGCTGCGCTCTTTCAAGGAGAGCGCCCCATGAAGAAATGTTGTGCGGCTTTACTGATGTGCCTGCCCCTCGGGGCCATGGCTTATCCCATCGACGTGGAGAAGGAACTGACGGGGGTCAAACTCGACTACACCGCCTACGACACGGCCTATGACATCGGTGCCATTACCCTGAACAACTATGGGCAGGTACCGGCGGCGTGCAAGGTGATGTTTCGCAATGGCCCGGAAGCGCCACGGGTGCGCCGGGTGAACGTTCCGGCAGGTAAAAGCGTGGATGTCACCGCCAAGTTCAACCGGGAGATCATCAAACTGCGCATCACCTTGGACTGCAACGCTCAATAAAACTGATTGTTCGATAGATTGCACCCACTTTTTACGCTTTTTTATCGATAGGTCAAGCCTTAATCTTCCCTCCATCGAATCGCAACCCTTTTTGCCGATGGAGGCACCCCATGTCCCGCGTACTGATCATCGAAAGCAGCGCCCGCCAGCAGGATTCCGTTTCCCGTCAACTGACCCGCGACTTCATTCAGCAATGGCAGGCTGCGCACCCCGCCGATGAGATCACCGTACGCGACCTGGCCGTGACCCCGGTGCCGCACCTGGATGCCAACCTGTTGGGTGGCTGGATGAAGCCCGAGGAGCAACGCAGCGCCGCTGAACTGGAAGCTCTGGCCCGTTCCAACGAACTGACCGATGAGTTGCTGGCCGCTGACGTGCTGGTGATGGCCGCGCCGATGTACAACTTCACCATCCCCAGCACCCTCAAGGCCTGGTTGGACCATGTGCTGCGCGCCGGTATCACCTTCAAATACACCCCGACCGGCCCGCAAGGCCTGCTGGCTGGCAAGCGCGCCATCGTCCTGACTGCCCGTGGCGGCATCCATGCCGGTGCCCTCAGCGACCATCAGGAACCCTACCTGCGCCAGGTGATGGCCTTCATCGGCATCCATGACGTGACCTTCATCCATGCCGAAGGCCTGAACATGAGCGGTGACTTCCACGAGAAGGGCATCAACCAGGCCAAGGCCAAGCTGGCCTCGGTGGCCTGAGTCGTAGCGCATTCCCAACCCTGACACCTTTGTTGCTCCTTTAGGTGTACCTGCCCGGCCTCGATGGCCGGGTTTTTTTTGCGCCCGTCATGACATTATCGTCGTTCGTCAGATCGAGCCCCCTCAGTTTCGGATCGTAGGCGTGAGCCTTACTCGCGATAGGCCGATTGACGCGCCCCCCTCAAGACCTGGGCCAGGCACCTTCCTCACATTCCTCATGGTTGAACTCACCGGCTGCAACCCGCTAAGGTCGCCGCCTTGATCCACGAGAGGCAACCATGGGCTACCTGATAATCGTCGCGCTGATCCAGGCGTTTTCCTTCAGCTTGATCGGCGAGTACCTGGCCGGACACGTCGACAGCTACTTTGCCGTGCTGGCAAGGGTCGTGCTGGCGGGGCTGGTGTTCCTGCCGCTGACCCGCTGGCGCCAGGTCGAGCCGCGCTTCATCCGCTCGATGCTGCTGATCGGCGCGCTGCAGTATGGCATCACCTACGTCTGCCTGTACCTGAGCTTTCGCGTGCTCACCGTCCCAGAAGTGCTGCTGTTCACCATCCTCACACCCCTGCATGTGACATTGATTGAAGATGCCCTGAACCGCCGCTTCAACCCCTGGGCGCTGTTTGCTGCCCTGGTCGCGGTGGCCGGTGCCGCAGTGATCCGCTTCGACACCATCAGCGGCGAGTTCTTCATCGGCTTCCTGCTGCTGCAATTGGCCAACTTCACCTATGCCACCGGCCAGGTGCTGTACCGTCACCTGGTTGCTCGACACCCTAGCGACCTGCCGCATTACAAGCGTTTCGGCTATTTCTACCTGGGCGCGCTGATCGTGGTGCTGCCCGCGTTCCTCTTGTTCGGAAATGCCCAGCACCTGCCTAGCACCGACGTGCAGTGGTTGGTGTTGCTGTTCCTCGGCCTGTGTCCGACCGCCTTGGGCCTGTACTGGTGGAACAAGGGCGCGTGCCTGGTTTCCGGGGCGACGCTGGCGGTGATGAACAACCTGCATGTGCCGGTGGGGCTGCTGCTCAACTTGCTGATCTGGAACCAGCACGAGCCGCTGGGAAGGCTGTTCATCGGCGGCGCGATCATCCTGGCCTCGGTATGGATGACTCGCCTGGGCGGGCTCCGCAAGGCGGTTCATCCCTGAAGAGGCGGTGAACGGGTGGGGGCGGCTTGGGTTTGCCCAAAGCCGCCCCCACGGTTTCAGGCGTCGCTCATTTCCCTCAGGCCGTGCACTGCCGGCGCCAGGTGGCTCCGAGCCGCCAGCCCCACCCGCATGTCAGTGCCACTGGGCTGCTGATAAAGGCTCAGGCCGAACTCCGGCAGCACGGCCAGGAGGTAGTCGAAGATGTCCCCCTGGATCCGCTCGTACTCGGCCCACACCGTAGTGGTGGTGAAGCAGTAGATCTCCAGCGGCACGCCTTCGGCAGTGGTCTGCATCTGACGGACCATGCAGGTCATGCCCTGGTGCACGTTGGGGTGATTCTTCAGGTAGGCCAGGGCAAAGGCGCGGAAGGTACCGATATTGGTCAGCTTGCGTCGATTGGCCGACAGCTCAGCCACCGGCCCCAAAGCCTCGTTCCAGGTTTGCAGTTCCTGGCGTTTTCCAGCCAGGTAGTCACCGAGCAGGCGTACCTGGGTCAGGCGCTGTTCTTCCTCGCGTGTCAGAAAGCGCACGCCGGCGGCGTCGATGAACAGGCTGCGCTTGATGCGCCGTCCACCGGATTGCTGCATACCCCGGTAGTTGCGAAACGATTCGCTCATCAGGCGCCAGGTGGGAATCGAGACGATCGTCTTGTCGAAGTTCTGCACCTTGACCGTATGCAAGGTAATGTCCACCACGTCACCATCAGCGCCGACCTGGGGCATTTCGATCCAGTCGCCCACGTGCAGCATGTCGTTGCTGGTCAGTTGCACGCTGGCGACGAACGACAGCAGGGTGTCCTTGTACACCAGCAGCAGAACCGCCGACATGGCGCCCAGGCCGGAAAGCAACAACAGTGGCGAGCGGTCGATCAGGGTGGCGACGATGATGATCACGGAGAAGATCCATAGCATCATCTTGGCCAGTTGCACGTAGCCTTTGATCGAGCGGGTGCGAGCGTGTTCGGTGCGGGCATAGATGTCCAGCAGCGCATCGAGCAGGCACGACAGCGCCAAGGTCATGAACAGCAGGGTGAAGGCCAGGGCGACGTTGCCGAGGAAGTGCTGGGCGGTGTCGGACAGTTCCGGTACCAGTTTCAGGCCGAACTGGATCACCAGCGAGGGGGTGGTCTGGGCCAGGCGCTGGAACACCTTGTTGTGGCGCAGGTCATCGAACCATCTGAGGGCACTCTGGCGCGCCAGCAGGCGTGTGGCGTGCAGCACGAAGAAGCGGGCCAGGCGACCAACCACCAGGGAAGCGATCAGCAACACCACCAGGCCGAGGGCGGCGTGGAGCATGGGGTGTTGATCGAGGGTGCCCCACAGATCGAGGGTATCGCGCCAGATTTGTTGAATATCCATAAGCGTACAAGCAGGTCTTTATTGCAAAACGAAGGGCCATTAGAACGCGCATGACCGCCCTGATGCCAAAAGAAATTCGGCTAAAACGGCAGAAAACGTTACCCTATGCAACTGAATTTCCCCGCACTTGCCTGAGGTTACCTCCGTGTTCTCCCAATTCGCCCTGCACGAACGCCTGCTTAAAGCCGTGGCCGAGCTTAAATTTGTCGAGCCAACTCCGGTGCAGGCTGCGGCCATCCCCCTGGCCCTGCAAGGGCGCGACCTGCGTGTTACCGCACAGACCGGCAGCGGCAAGACCGCCGCGTTCGTCCTGCCGCTGCTTAACCGCCTGGTCGACCTGCGTGCGCCTCGGGTGGAGATCCGCTCGCTGATCCTGCTACCGACCCGTGAACTGGCCCAGCAGACCCTCAAGCAAGTGCAGCTGTTCTCCCAGTTCACCTACATCAAGTCGGGCCTGGTGACAGGCGGCGAAGACTTCAAGGAACAGGCCGCGCTGCTGCGCAAGGTGCCAGACGTGCTGGTCGGCACCCCGGGCCGTCTGCTCGAACACCTCAACGCCGGCAACCTCGACCTGTCTCATGTGCAGGTATTGGTGCTGGACGAGGCCGACCGCATGCTCGACATGGGCTTTGCCGAGGACATGGAGCGCCTGTGCAAGGAGTGCGAGAACCGCGAGCAGACCTTGCTGTTCTCCGCCACCACTGGCGGTGCGGCCCTGCGCGATGTCATTGGCAAGGTGCTCAAGGACCCGGAGCACCTGATGCTCAACAGCGTCTCGCAACTGGCCGAGGGCACTCGCCAACAGATCATCACCGCCGACCACGACCAGCACAAAGAGCAGATCGTTCAGTGGTTGCTGGCCAACGAGACCTTCGACAAGGCGATCATCTTCACCAATACCCGTGCGCTGGCCGACCGCATTTACGGCCACCTGGTGGCCAAGGATGTGAAGGCTTTCGTCCTGCACGGCGAGAAGGACCAGAAAGACCGCAAGCTGGCCATCGAGCGCTTCAAGCAGGGCAGTTCCAAGGTCTTGGTTGCCACCGATGTGGCGGCCCGCGGCCTGGACATCGAAGGCCTGGACCTGGTGATCAACTTCGACATGCCGCGCAGTGGTGACGAGTACGTTCACCGCGTGGGCCGCACTGGCCGTGCCGGTGGCGAAGGCCTGGCGATCTCGCTGATCACCCACAACGACTGGAACCTGATGTCGAGCATCGAACGCTACCTCAAGCAGCAGTTCGAGCGCCGTGTGATCAAGGAAGTGAAAGGCACCTACAACGGGCCGAAGAAGGTCAAGGCATCGGGCAAGGCGGCTGGTACCAAGAAGAAAAAGGTCGAGAAGAAGACTGGCGACAAGAAGGCCGCTGCCAAACGCAAGCCGGCCGCCAAGCCGAAGGCCAAGGCACCGCTGGCCAGCAGCGATGGCATGGCGCCGCTGAAAAAGCGCAAGCCTGTGGCTGAGTAACGCGGCTGCACTGACCTCTTCGCGGGTGGTTGGCAGCCGCAATGCTGAGCTGCCACGATCCTGATCAGTGCGCGTTTACGGTAGGAGCGTGTTTACCCGCGATGAGGCCGGCTCTGCCGGCCCCGACCGTTACGATTCAGCCTTGTTCTGCGCCTCCTTGAGCTCCTTAATCCGCTTGTCGATCAGCTGACATTTATCGGGCAAGTCCTTGCTCGCCGTGCCCAGGTCCATTCCCTGTAGCTCGTCATTGATCTCTTTGGCCTTTTGCGGGTTCTGTTCGGTCAATCGGCTGACCAGCCCGGCCAGTTCCTCCCGTTTCTGAGTCGCTTCTTCCGGTGTGCAGGCCCAGGCGGGCAGGCTGCAGAACAGGGCAGTCGCACAAACGATGCGCAGCAGCGGTTTCATCCTTTCTCCCTCCGGCGATGGTGGTGCCCGGTGGAGGTATCTGCGCGGCGTTTAGTTCAGCGTCAACGACCGGTGGGTGTGCAAACGGTTGCCTCGGCTGTGGAGCACCGCCACTGATGCAGTTAGCCCAAGGTCGTTTTAAGGGTGGCATGAGCGACCATTGAAATCCGATAATCGGTCTTCCGTGTCCACTGCCGAGTTCGAATCCATGACTTTCACAGCAACAGGATCGCGCCCATGAGCGCGACCCGCAAGAATCCCGACGCCTTCGCCTTCCAGGTCATGCTGGGGTTGTGCCTCATCTGGGGCTGCCAGCAAGTGCTGATCAAGACGGCGGCGGTCGACATCGCCCCGGTGATGCAGGCCGCCATGCGCAACTTCATTGCCGCGGTGCTGGTTGGCTTACTGGTCTGCTGGCGTGGTGGCTGGGAGCAGTTGGGAAGCACCTGGAAAGCCGGCGCGGTGGCGGGTGGGTTGTTTGGCCTGGAGTTCCTGTTCATCGCCGAGGGGCTCAAGCTGACTTCGGCGGCGCATATGTCGGTATTCCTCTACACCGCACCGGTATTTACCGCGTTGGGGCTGCATTTCCGGTTGGCCAGCGAGCGGCTGCGGTTGTTGCAGTGGCTGGGCATCCTGTTGGCGTTCGGCGGAATAGCCACCGCCTTTGCCGGTGGCATGTCGTTCGAGCAGATGGATGGACGCACCTTGTTGGGCGACGCCATGGGGGTACTGGCCGGACTGGCTTGGGGCGCGACCACGGTGGTGGTGCGCTGCTCTCGGTTGTCGGAGGCGCCCGCGACCCTGACGTTGTTCTATCAATTGGCAGTCGGCTGTGTCGGGTTGGTGCTGATCGCCTTGCTCAGTGGGCAAATCGCGGCAGTGACGTGGACCCCGTTGGCACTTGGTAGTGTGCTGTTCCAAGGGATCGTCGTGTCGTTCATCAGTTACCTCACCTGGTTCTGGTTGCTGCGCAAGTACCTGGCCTCGAACCTGGCGGTGTTCTCGTTCATCACCCCGTTGTTCGGGGTGACATTCGGGGTGGTGCTACTGGGTGAGCCATTGAGTGCCAATTTTGTACTGGGGGCTGTCATGGTCTTGCTGGGCGTGATCCTGGTGAGTGCCGAGCCGTGGGTGAAGCTGCAACTGCGCAAGTGGGTCGGGTAGCGGTTGGCGGTACGGGCTCCATCGCCGGCAAACCGGCTCCTAGAGGTATTCCGACTCGGGTCTTAGGAGGCTGTCTGGGCCTTCGGCGGGCAGGATGGCAGACGCCGGCCCTCCATCAGCACCAGTACCCCCGCCAGGCCCAGCCCCGTCGCTGCCAGCACCAGTGCTGGCGCCAGGCTGGCGCTGTAGTGGCTGCTGACCGCTGCCAGCAGAGGTCCGCTCAACTGGCCCAAGGCGAAGCACGCCGTGAGCAGACCGGCATTACGCTGCGTCGCTTGCGGCGCCAGCTCGCGGGAACGTTGCATCACCAGTTGCATGCAGGCCAGGAACGGGGTGCCGCACAGCACCACGCCCAGTGCCAGGCCGATTCCATCGCCCAGCAGGCATGCAAGCACACCGAACCCCTGCAACCAAAGCGTGGCCGTTAGCCAGGCCGAGGTCCGCCCAGGGCGACGCAAGCTCACCAGCAGCACCCCCAGTGCCGCGGCCAGGCCGAACGCTGGCCAGAACAGGTCGGCCATCCAGTGTCCGCGAAACTGCTGGCTGGCCATTTGCGACAAGAAGGTGGCCGGGAGGATGTATCCGATGCCATACAAGGCATAGACCAGGCCGAGTCGGCCAATGCCAGCGCTGCGGTTGGCTCCTGGTTGAGGCACCGCGGGCGCTAGCGCCGGTTGCAGCGCCTGGGGTAGCCAGGGCCGGGCGGCCAGCAACATGATCAGCGCAGCCACGGCATAGATCATCCACAACGCTGCCGAACCGAGTCCCGACAGGTGCGCAGCCAGTGCCAGCAGACCGGTCAGGGCGATCCCCAGGCCTGGCCCTGCGAACACCAGAGCCCCGTACCGTTGCTGCCCGTGCGCATTGGCGACCTGTTGGCTGAGGCTGGTGATCATCACCAGCACCCAGGCGCTGGCCACGCCGGTACCGAAGCGCAATGCCAAGTGGCTCCAGAACCCATCGGCGGCCCATGAGGCCAAGGTCAGCAGCACGCACAGCCACAGCCCGCCGTGCAGGCGCAGGCGAACCTGTGCAGGCTTGCGGGCGAACATCGCATCCACCGCGCCGAGGAAATAGCCCAGGTAGTTGGCGGCGGCAACCAGCCCGGCGGCGGTGAGGTCGAACTGGCCTTCGGCGATCAGTTGCGGCAGTTGCGGGGTGAGGGCGAAGCGGCCAATGCCCATGGCCATCATCAGGGCCACGGCACTGGCCAGCAGTTGTACGAGCGGCGACATGAGGATACTCCTGCGCGAATGTAAGCGATGGATGGCAGGGTAGGGCTGATTGACTTTCAATAAAATTGAATAATGATGATGAAGTTATTCTGTTTTGGAGAATGCAATGGAGTTCAGCCAATTGCGCATCTTCCAGGCTGTGGCCGAGGAAGGATCGGTGACCCGTGCCGCCGAGCGCCTGCATCGAGTGCCTTCGAACCTGTCCACGCGCCTGCGGCAACTCGAGGAGCAACTGGGTGTGGAGCTGTTCCTGCGCGAGCGCCAGCGCCTGCAACTGTCGCCCGCCGGTAAGGTGCTGCTGGACTACGCCAACCGCCTGG
This sequence comes from Pseudomonas sp. Rh2, assembly GCF_040762985.1. Lineage (NCBI taxonomy): Bacteria > Pseudomonadati > Pseudomonadota > Gammaproteobacteria > Pseudomonadales > Pseudomonadaceae > Pseudomonas > Pseudomonas sp. Rh2. The sequence continues at coordinate 4,390,455 of NZ_CP142890.1, read as the reverse complement.
CTGCGTTGCATGACGAAGCGCTGTCGGCGGTGCAGGGCGGGCAGCCGGCCGGCGACTTCGTGCTGGGGACCATGTACAGCACGGCGGCCACCCATCTACCGGCGCTGCTGGCCCGCTATCACCAGGCCTACCCGGCGGTGAACCTGCAGGTACGAGCTGCACCCAGTGGCGAGTTGTTCGAAGGACTGCTTAGCCATCGCCTGGACGCCGCGCTGGTAGACGGCCCACTGAACCTGGCCGGATTGGACGGTATACCGCTGTGCGAAGAAGAGTTGGTGCTGATCACCAGCCCGGAGCACCCCGTGGTGCACACCGCCAAGGACGTTGCTGGCAAGGCGGTGTTCACCTTCCGCCAGGGCTGCTCCTACCGCATGCGGCTGGAGGCGTGGTATGCCCATGCCCACACGCCGATGGGGCGCGTGATGGAGATCGAGTCTTACCAGAGCATGCTGGCCTGCGTGATTGCCGGGGCAGGGGTGGCCATGATGGCCCGCTCGATGCTCGACAGCCTGCCAGGGCGCGACCGTGTGCGGGTGCACCGCTTGCAGGCGCCATTCGATGAGGCGGTCACCTGGTTGATGTGGCGTCAGGGCATGCGCGGCGCGAATTTAGAGGCGTGGATCGATTTGCAACAAAGCGAAACGATTAACCAGTCGTCGGAATACGGCATTTCGGCTTGATCCGGGTCAAACTGGCCCTTATCTGTAAGGGCAGAGGCATGCGTAATACAGGACATCGGACTATGATCTGTATGAAACATCGCAAGATTTGAAATTGCCGTGAGGCTGACCCGTAAAAGGGGGCATTTATGAACGACCGACTTTACAACTGGCTCCACGACCTCGCTGTCGCCTTGGGCTTGCTCCCTCCGCCGCTGCAGCCAGTGCCGATCCCGACCGACGAAGAACAACGCAAGCGCCAACCGCGTCGTCGCTGAATGAAAAAAAGGCCGCTGCATCACTTGCCGATGCCGCGGCCTTTTTGATTCTGGGGGGGCGTGGTGTTCGTAGTGGCCGTGTCGCCGGTCCCTGCAAGCACCAACCTTGCAGGAACCGGCTTTCCGGCGATCGCGGCCAACCCGCGTTACAGGCTCACGCCAGCTTTGCCGCCGCCACCGACTTGCGCGACATCAGGCTCACCACCACGAAGCTCACCAGACCGACGGCCAGGCTGTAGTAGATCGGCGTGTTGGCATCCAGACCATCCTTGAACATGAAGAACAGTGCGGTGGCAAAGCCCAGCGACATGCTGGCGATGGCCCCTGCGGTGGTCGCACGCTTCCAGAAGATGGCACCGATCAGCGGGATCAGCATGCCGCCGACCAGCAGGTTGTAGGCCAGGGTCAGGGCGCTGATCACATCGTTCACCGCCAGCGCGATAGCCAGTACCACCAGGCCAGTGAGCAGGGTGAACAGGCGGTTGACGCCCAGGCTCGACTGCTTGCCACCACGCAGTTTAGGCAGCAGGTCCTCGGTCAGGGTGGTCGAGGCAGCCAGCAGGCCGGCACTGGCGGTAGACATCATCGCGGCCAGGGCAGCCGCCATCAGCAGGCCACGAATGCCATCGGGCAACTGGCTCTTGATCATTTCGGCGAAGGCGTTGTTCGGGTTCGCCAGGTCCGGCATCAGCACATGGGCGGCCATGCCGATCAGCGCGCAGGCCAGGCCGTACAGCACGCAGTAGACACCAGCAGTGGTACCGGCGCGCTGGCAGACTTTCTCGTCCCGGGCGGTGAACACCCGCTGCCAGATGTCCTGGCCGATCAGGATGCCGAAGAAGTAAATCAGGAAGTAGGTGATGATGGTGTCCCAGCCGATGGTGGTCCAGCTGAAGCTGGCTGCCGGCAGCTTGGCTACCAGAGTGTCCCAACCACCGGCCTTGTACAGGCACACTGGCAGCAGGATGAACATCAGGCCTACGGTCTTGATCACGAACTGGACGATGTCGGTCAGGGTCAGCGACCACATGCCGCCGATGGTCGAATACACCACCACCACGCCACCACCGAACAGCAGGGCCATCCAGAACGGCACGTCGAGCAGCACCTGCAACACGGTCCCCATGGCCAGGGTCGAGGTGACGCCGATCATCAGCGCGTAGGCCAGCATGATCGCCGCGCTGGCCTGGCGCGCCATCGGGTTGTAGCGGCGCTCCAGAACCTGGGTCACGGTGAAGATCTTCAGGCGCAGCAGCGGTTTGGCGAGGAACAGGTTCAGGGCGATGATGCCCAGGCCCAAGGCTGCACACAGCCAGAAACCGGAGATACCGTGAACATAACCCAGGCGTACGGTGCCTACGGTCGAGGCGCCGCCGAGAACGGTGGTTGCCATGGTGCCCATGTACAGGGTCGGGCCGAGGTTGCGCCCGGCCACCAGGTAGTCTTCGTGGGTTTTTGCACGGCGCATGCCGTACCAGCCCAACCCGAGCATGCCGGCGGCATAGATCAGTACAACGATGATGTCCAAGGCCATTGGGGGTCTCCCGATTATCTTTATTATGGCGAGATCGACCACGCGGGCGGGTTCACGGCGCCCGGCGGTCTTGTCTTGTGTTGGCGGGCCTCTATGGCCCTCCCAGATGGCTCCTGCCAGTTCTATCAGTCCATCGCCGCGTGCTGTCCGCTCCCACGATCCAGCAGTGCAGCGTTGATCAGCGACGCACGACGCCCGGCAGCACGCAGAGCATTTCGAACAGCAGGTTGGCACCGAGCAACGAGGTGTTGCCGGTGGTGTCGTAAGGCGGGGAGACTTCGACGAGGTCACAGCCGATCAGGTCGAGGCCGTGGCAGCCGCGAATGATCTCCATCGCCTGGATGGTGGTCAAGCCGCCGATTTCCGGCGTGCCGGTACCTGGCGCCCAGGCCGGGTCGATACCGTCGATGTCGAACGACAGGTACACCGGGCCACCGCCGACCTTTTCACGCACCTCGGCCATGAGCGGTTCCAGCGATTTGTGCCAGCACTCTTCGGCCTGCACCACGCGAAAGCCCTGGCGACGGCTCCAGTTGAAGTCGTCGGCGGTGTAGCCTTGGGCGCGCAGGCCGATCTGCACCACGCGGTCGCAATCGAGCAGGCCTTCTTCCACGGCACGGCGGAACGTGGTGCCGTGGGCGATCTTCTCGCCGAACATGTGGTCGTTGACGTCAGCATGGGCATCGATGTGCACCAGGCCGATCTTGCCGTGCTTCTTGTGCAGTGCGCGCAGGATCGGCAGGGTGATGGTGTGGTCGCCGCCCAGGGTCAGCGGGATGATGTTGTGCTCGAGGAGTTCGTCGTAGGCCTCTTCGATGATGCGCACGGCGTCAAGCAGGTTGAAGGTGTTGATCGCTACGTCACCGATGTCGGCCACCGACAGCGAGTCGAACGGGGCGGCACCGGTGGCCATGTTGTACGGGCGGATCATCACCGACTCGGCGCGGATCTGCCGTGGGCCGAAACGGGTACCTGAGCGCAGCGAGGTGCCGATGTCCAGCGGTACGCCGATGAACGCGGCATCCAGGCCTTCGGCGCTTTGCAGGTGGGGAAGACGGAGCATGGTGGCGATGCCGCCGAAACGCGGCATTTCGTTGCCGCCCAGTGGTTGGTGGAGAATCTTGTCCACGGTGGGCCTCATCAGTCGGTCGATTGTTCTGTTTGTTCGAACCTGTGCCGCCGCGCGCCTCGATAGTGTGGTTCTGCTGGCGGGCAGGGACATTTCGGCCAAGTCTGCTCAAGGCTGTGCGCGGGAAGAATCGCTACCGGCAAATACTTACTTCAGGAATTTCTGAACTAATGGCCGCAAGACCGGTTAGACTGCGCGAAAATTCTCCTGCGGAACCGTTGCACCATGGCCTCGACACTGCCTGACCTGAAACTGCTGCGCATCTTCGTGAGCGTCGTGCGCCACCAGGGCTTCGCCAATGCCCAGCGTGAGCTGAACCTGTCGACATCAGCCATCAGCACCTACATGAGCCAACTGGAAGGGGCGTTGGGGATCGTGCTGTGTCACCGCGGGCGAGGCGGTTTCAGCCTGACCAGCAAGGGCGAGCTGTTCCATCAGGAGACATTGCGCCTGCTGGCCGAACTGGATGGATTCGAGCAATACGCCGCCGCCCTCAAGGGCGAACTGCGTGGCACGCTCAACCTGGGGGTGATCGACTCGACCGTCGGCGATCGGGCGCTGCCGTTGGCCGAGGCGATCGGCGCCTACAGCCAGGAGCACCCGGCGGTCCACCTGCACCTGTCGGTTTCCAGCCCTTACGAGCTGCAACTGGGGGTGCAGGACAACCGCCTGGACCTTGCCATTGGCGCCTTTTCGTCGCGCATGAGCGGCTTGGTCTACCAGCCGCTGTACCGCGAGCAGCACTGGCTGTACTGCAGCAGCCGACATCCGTTGTTCGCCGAACGGCGCATCCCCGAGCAGGTGGTGACCCAGCAGCGCATGGTCGGGCGTGGCTACTGGAGCCAGGCGGAGCTGGCCCGCCATGGTTTCAAGCACAGTGCGGCAACGGTAGAGAGCATGGAGGCGCAGCTGATTCTTATTCTCTCAGGCGCCTACATCGGTTACCTGCCCGAACATTACGCCCAGGCCTGGGTGGACAAAGGCGACCTGCGGGTATTGTCGCCGGCGACCTTTGGCTATCAGGCGCCATTTTCCTTGATCATTCGTCGCGGTCGCAGCCGCGAACCCTTGATCCAGACGTTCCGTGACCTGCTCAAGAGCCAGCTCATCGTCGGCTGAGTCAGACGACATTTCGGACATTCCGTCGGGACGAGCCATTTTCCTGCACAACCTGGCCACTACCATGGTGGCGCTCTGCTAAACCTCTACTTGCTTTGATGATTTTCCCCTTCATCTACACAAGCAAGGATCGCCCAAGATGCGCATGAATTTGCCCGTCACTGAGCATGAAAGAACCTTCCCCAGCGAACAGCGCCTGATCTCCACCACGGACCTAAACAGCCGAATCACCTACTGTAACGACGCCTTCGTAGCCATCAGCGGGTTCACCTACGATGAACTGGTCGGGCAACCGCACAACCTGGTGCGGCACCCGGACATGCCGCCTGCGGTCTTCGGGCATATGTGGGACACCATCAAGCAAGGCAAGCCCTGGATGGGCGTGGTCAAGAACCGCGCCAAGAACGGCGATTTCTACTGGGTCAGCGCCTATGTCACGGCGATTTACGAAAATGGCCGGGTCAGTGGTTATGAGTCGGTGCGCTCGGTGCCTACCCGTGAGCAGATCCGCCGCGCCGAAGCGCTGTATGCGCGACTGCGCGCAGGCCGTTCGCCCGTGTCGTGGGCGGCGCGTTTGGGGCATGGGTTGGGGCATGGCTGGCCATTGATCGGAGCCGGCGTGCTCTCGGCTGCCGGTTACCTCTGGTTGCCCACCTACGCCGCATTAGGTGTTCTGATGGCCAGCCTGCTGGTTGCCTGGTACTGGGTCGAGCATCGACAAAACCTGGCCATACGCCGCACCCTGGACGAGCATCCCAAGGCCTTTACCAGCCCGTTGGTGGCGTTGACCTACAGTGACAATCCAGGGCTGCAGGGGCAACTGGACCTGGCAATCATCAGCGAGGAGGCGCGCCTGCAGACCGCCTTGACCCGGCTGGTGGATGCCGGGGTCGGGGTCAAGTCACGGGCGGCCCAGTCCGCCGACCTGTCCGATGCCCAGGCGCAGATGCTCGACCGCCAGCGTAGCGAAACCGACCAGTCGGCCACGGCCATCGCGCAGATGGCCGCGACCATCCAGGAGGTCACCCATAACGTGCAAAGCACCGCCCATGCCGCCGGCGATGCCGACCAGCTGGCCCAACAGGGCAGCGAGCTGGCGCAGCAGAGCCTCAAGGCCATGGGCAGCATGAGCGTTGCGGTAAGCGACATCGGCCAGGCCGTCAATGCCCTCGCCGAGCAGACCCAGAGCATCGGCAGCGTGGTGGACACCATCACCTCAATCGCCGAGCAGACCAACCTGCTGGCGCTCAATGCGGCCATCGAGGCGGCCCGCGCTGGCGAGCAAGGCCGGGGGTTCGCCGTGGTGGCCGATGAGGTGCGCTCCCTGGCCCAACGCACGCGGTCGTCCACGGATGAAATCCACCACATCATCGCGTCGTTACGTGCTGGCGCCGAACGCGCGGTGAGCACCGCCAGTCGTGGCGAGCAAATTTCCCGTGACAGCATGCAGAGCGTCGAAGCGGTGCAGTCGGCGTTGGCCGGGATTGTCCAGGCGGTCAGCCGCATCACCGGTATGAGTCAGCAGATGGCAACCGCGTCGGAGCAGCAAAGCCACGTCGCCGAAGACATCAACCAGCAGATCGTGCGTATCGCCCAGTTGTGTGACCAGAGCGCCGGGCAGGCCAAGCAAGGTGCCGAGATCAGCCAGGACCTCGAACGCATGGCCGAATACCTGCACAGTCTGGCGGAGCGTTTCAACCGCTGAACCCACGACTCTCCCACAGGGATGTGGGCCTTTTATCGGGTGGCTATGGCACACTGGCGCCAGCCAGGAGAACCCGATGTCCAGACCCCGCTGCGAACGCTGCCTGCGTCCGCAAGACCATTGCCTTTGCTCACTGATCCCTCATCTCGACAGCCGCACCCGCGTCCTGGTGTTGCAGCACGCGAGCGAAACCACCCACGCCCTCAATACAGCCCGATTTGTCGCATTGGGGCTGGCGAACGCCCAATTACGGGTCGGCGAGGTGTTCGAGGATCTGGCCGATTTGCTCGCCACTCCCGGTTACCGGCCGGTAATACTGTTTCCAGGGGATGGCGCCGAAGCGCTGAGCGCCTATGGCGATGCACAGGACACGCCGCTGCTGCTGATCGTTCCGGACGGTACCTGGCGCAAGGCGCGCAAGCTGCTCTACCTCAACCCATTGCTGCAGGCCTTGCCGCGTGTGACGCTGGGGCAGGTGACGCCTTCACGCTACCGGTTGCGCAAGGCGCCGGAGCCTGGGGCGCTGTCGACCATCGAGGCGGTGGTGCAGGCGTTGAATGCACTGGAAGCACCAGAGTGTTTCGACCCGTTGCTGCAACCGTTCGAGGCACTGATCGAAGGGCAGATAGCTGCAATGGGCCGGGAGACATTCCAGCGCAACCATGGTCAAGACCAATAGGCCAGGAGCGCGCCTGAAGGCGCCGGCTTGCCGGCGATAAGCGGCCCACTTACTACTTGCATTCCAAGGCCTGTATTCCCTGTTTTGGTTCACGCCTTATTCAATACGCTACAACGAGCCCTTATTGAGTGCGTTTACCTTGACAACCTAGGTGAACCTGCACCGCGAGAGGCCACGGTTTGCGGGGTGGCGCCTGTTTCGGCATCGCTATTGCTAGGTAACGACTGCAGGGATAACAGTTGTACTTAGTGTGTGGGGAGTTGCGTATGCCTCGGGCCTTTTTCAATGAAATGTATGATGCGGCCGGTGAGTGTCGTCCGCATTATCAAGAGTTTGCGCGTTGGCTGGCGAATACCCCCTTGGAGTTGCTCGATCAGCGTCGTCGTGAAGCGGACTTATTGTTTCATCGCGCAGGCATTACGTTCACGTTGTATGGGGATGAACAAGGCACCGAGCGGTTGATTCCGTTCGATATCATTCCTCGCAGTATCAAGGCCAGTGAATGGCGAACCGTGGAGCGCGGTTGTATCCAGCGTGTCCAGGCACTGAACCTGTTCCTTGACGATATCTACCACGGGCAACGGATTCTCAAGGAGGGCATCATTCCACCCGAGCAGGTCCTGGCGAACGATGGTTACCAGGTGGCCATGCAAGGCCTGGATTTGCATCGCGGTATTTATGCCCACATCGCCGGCGTCGACCTGGTGCGTGATGGCGATGGCAGTTACTACGTACTGGAAGATAACTTGCGAACCCCAAGCGGCGTGAGCTACATGCTCGAAGACCGCAAGATGATGATGCGTCTGTTCCCCGAGTTGTTCGCTGCTCAACGCGTCGCAGCCATCGACCATTATCCCAACTTGTTGCTCGATACCCTGAAGAGTTCGAGCCCGCTGGATAACCCGACAACCGTTGTACTGACCCCCGGTCGATTCAATAGCGCCTATTTCGAACACGCTTTCCTGGCCCGTGAAATGGGTGTGGAATTGGTCGAAGGCGCTGACCTGTTCGTGCGCGACAACCATGTCTTCATGCGCACGACTTCTGGTCCACGTGCGGTCGATGTCATCTACCGACGCCTCGACGATGCCTACCTCGACCCGCTGTCCTTCAATCCCGACTCCCTGCTTGGCGTGCCAGGGCTCGTTACGGCCTACCGTGCCGGCAATGTGGTGCTGGCCAACGCGGTGGGTACCGGGGTGGCTGATGACAAGTCGATCTACCCCTACGTCGACGACATGATCCGCTTTTACCTTTCAGAGGAGCCGATTCTCAAGAATGTGCCGACCTGGCAGTGCCGCAAGCCTGCCGAACTGTCCCATGTGCTGGCCAACCTGCCGGAACTGGTGGTCAAGGAGACCCAGGGCTCGGGCGGTTACGGCATGTTGGTCGGGCCGGCCGCGAGCAGAGCGGAGATCGAAGAGTTTCGTGCCAGGATCAAGGCCCGCCCGGAGGCTTACATCGCCCAACCGACGCTGTGTCTGTCGACCTGCCCAACCTTCGTGGAAAACGGCATCTCGCCAAGGCACATCGACTTGCGCCCGTTCGTGCTGTCAGGCAAGGAAACCCGCCTGGTGCCAGGCGGATTGACGCGGGTGGCCTTGCGCGAAGGCTCGCTGGTGGTGAACTCGTCCCAGGGCGGCGGCACCAAGGACACCTGGGTTGTGGAGGACTGAATCATGCTTTCAAGGACTGCCTCGGACCTGTATTGGATGTCCCGTTACCTTGAGCGCGCGGAGAACCTGGCGCGCATGCTCGAGGTCAGCTATTCGCTTTCGCTGATGCCCCAGGCTGGGCGCAGCGATGGGCGGCCTGAGCTGGCGATGTCATTGCTGGCAGCGGGCACGCTGGACGACTACAACCGCCGTTACGGCGAGCTCAATGTCGAGCACATGCTGCATTTCTTCGCCCTGGACGAGACCAACCCCGGCAGCATCTATTGCTGTCTGCGGGCCGCGCGCAGCAATGCACACGCGGTGCGTGGGCGAATTACCGCCGACATGTGGGAGAACATCAACGCCACTTGGCTGGAGATGCGCAACATCGCCAACAAAGGCCTGGCACGCTACGGTATCAACCACTTCTGCGAATGGGTCAAGGAGCGGTCGCACCTGTTCCGGGGTGCCACCGCTGGCACCATCATGCGCAATGAGGCCTATGGGTTCATCCGCCTGGGCACCTTCCTGGAGCGGGCGGACAACACCCTGCGTTTGCTCGACGCGCGCTACGAAATGTTCGGCGAGGAATCGGAAGAAGTCAGCGACAACTCCGCACGCGGCTACTACCAATGGAGCGCCTTGCTGCGCGCGCTGTCCTCCTTTGAAGCGTTCAACGAAATCTACCGCTGCGCACCGGCGGCCGAGCAGGTCTCCGAAATGCTATTGCTGCGCGCGGATGTACCACGCTCGCTGCATGCCTGCGTCGAGGAGCTGGCGCAGTTGCTGGCCGGTTTGCCGGGTGAAAACGGGCGTCCGGCGCAACGTCTGGCAGCCGAACTCAGTGCCCGTCTGCGCTTCACTGGTATCGAAGAGATCCTTGAGTCTGGGCTGCATCAGTGGTTGACCCACTACATCGGCCAGATCAATCACTTGGGACAGAACGTTCACGAATCCTACCTGGAGGTAGTATGAGACTGTCTATCCGCCACGACACCACCTACCACTACTCCAACGACGTGTGCATGAGCATCCAGTTGCTGCGCCTCACACCCAAGAGCAGTGAACGCCAGCAGATACTGGAATGGCATCTGGATCTGCCACGTCCGGTAGGTAGCCAGCTGGATCCCTATGGCAATGTCCTGCATTTGCTGACCATCGACGAACCCCATGACGCCCTGATGCTCAGTGCCCATGGGGACGTGGACATCGACCAGACGCTGGAAGTGGAGCACGACACGCAGTCCGCGCTGCCATTTCTGCGTTCGAGCAAACTGACCGCCATCGACGATGCACTGCGGGGCTTCGCCATTCGACACTGTGGCGCCAGACGCGACCGGACGGCGCTGATCGATCTGATGAACGGGTTGGCCGATCACATTGCCTACACCCCTGGCGCAACGGCGGTGGACACGGTGGCGGCGGAAGCCTTCGCCAACCGCGCCGGCGTCTGTCAGGACCATACCCATGCGTTCCTGGCCTGCGCGCGTAGCCTGGGCATCCCTGCGCGCTACGTGTCGGGCTACCTGTGCACCGAGGACGAAAGCCACCTGGCAAGCCACGCCTGGGCCGAAGCCTGGCTGGGCGATGGCTGGTACAGCTTCGATGTCACCAACCGCCTGGCCAGGCCGGAACGGCACCTGAAGCTGGCGGTGGGGCATGATTATCTCGATGCCTGCCCGGTGCGTGGCATGCGCCGTGGCGGCGGGGCGGAGTCGATGCTGGCGCGGGTGCAGGTCAGCTCGCTACCACAGGCACAACAGCAATGACCTATTGCGTTGCGATGCACCTGGCGGACGGGTTGGTCTTCATATCGGACTCACGGACCAATGCCGGAATCGACCAGATCTCCACGTTCCGGAAGTTGTTCGTGTTCAATGTGCCGGGTGAGCGCCTGATCGTGCTGCAAACGGCCGGCAACCTTGCGACCTCGCAGTCGGTGGTGAGTTTGCTCAGGCAGCGTTGTGACAGTGAGGGCGCGCATCTGTTGAACGTACCGACGCTGTACGACGCCACGGCGCTGGTGGCCGACACCATTCGAGAGGTGATCAACCGGGACTGCACCAAGCTGTCTGGCAAGGTGGACCTGAGCTGTTCGTTCCTGGTGGGGGGGCAGATCCTGGGCCAGCCCATGGGCGTGTACAACATCTATCCGCAAGGCAACTTCATCCAGGCAACGGAGGACACGCCGTTCATGCAGCTGGGCGAGAGCAAGTACGGCAGGCCGATACTCGATCGCAACCTGCTCTACCACACGCCGCTGGGCGAGGCACTGCGCTGCGGCCTGATCTCGTTCGACTCGACCATGCGCAGCAACCTGTCGGTGGGTATGCCGCTGGATCTGCTGGTGTACCGCAAAGACTGCCTGGATGAGGTGAAATGCCACCGTATCACGGCCCATGACCCTTACTTTCAGCGTATCCGGTCGCAATGGTCCGATGGCTTGCGGGATTTGCTCGCAGCGTTGCCGGACCCGCCTGCGGCATACGTCCAGTAGAGCCTGGGCCGGTTCCTGCATGCAGCGCTGTAGGAGCCGGCCTGCGGGCGACTCAACGCTCGCGCATCGCCTCTGTCCGCGCCTTGAGCACTGGCTTCAAGAGATAGTCCAGCACGCTTTTCCGGCCGGTGATGATGTCCACCGTGGCCACCATCCCCGGGATGATCCGCAACGGTTTGTTGTCCCTGCCGAGGTGATTCTGCTCGGTACGAACCTGGATCAGGTAGAACGCATTGCCCTTGTCATCGGTCACCGTGTCGGCACTGATCAGCCCGAGCTTGGCCTTCAACCCACCGTAAATCGTGTAGTCATAGGCACTGAACTTGACCATCGCCGGCTGCCCCGGATGCAGGAACGCCACATCCTGCGGCCGCACCCTGGCCTCGATCAGCAGGTTGTCCTCGACCGGCACGATCTCCACCAGGTCACTGCCCGGCTGCACCACGCCGCCAATGGTGTTGACCTCGAACGCATGGCCGAATACCTGCATAGTCTGGCGGAGCGGTTTAACCGTTGAGGCCGTTGGGGCTGCTTGGCAGCCCATCGCCGGCAAAGCGGGCCCAGCATATCGGCATATGGCAAAATACTCCGCCAACGGAGAACACCATGCCCAGACCTCGCTGCGAACGCTGCCAGCGCCCGCTTGACCATTGCCTCTGCCCACTGATTCCCAGCCTCGACAGCCGCACCCGCGTGGCCCTGCTGCAGCATCCCAGTGAAACCGACCACGCGCTGAACACCGCGCGACTGGCCGCCTTGGGCCTGGTCAATGCCGAGCTGCGGGTTGGGGAAGTGTTCGCCGATCTTGCCGAGCTGTTGGCCAAACCGGGCTATCGGCCCGTGCTGCTGTTCCCGGGCGAGCAGGCACAAGCGCTGGCAGCCTACGATGAAACGGACGATAGGCCATTCATGCTGATCGTCCCCGACGGCACCTGGCGCAAGGCCCGTAAGCTGCTGTACATGAACCCGTTGCTGGAGGCGCTGCCCAGGGTGACACTGGCCGAGGTCGCGCCCTCTCGCTACCGCCTGCGCAAGGCACCGGAGCCGGGCGCGGTGTCGACCATCGAGGCAGTGGCACAGGCGTTGAACGTGCTGGAGCAGCCAGCCAGTTTCGATGAGCTGCTACGGCCATTCGAGGCGTTGATCGAAGGGCAGATCAAGGCGATGGGTGTTGATGTATTCGAGCGAAATCATGGTTGCTCAAGCAGCACGCCGCCCCGATCATGAAATGCGACTTCCCATGACAAGGACGGTCGTGCCTCTGGCTGACGGCCTCAGGGCATCATTTTTTCAATGCCAAGCTGATGCCTTCGTCGTCGCTCTCGTATCGGCAAATGATTGAGGTCGTGGTCTCTTTCTGATTTAGCAGTTTGAATTCATCGGCCTTCGATTCTTTTGCATTGGGTGTGAAACCCGACCATTGACCATCCTCATTCGTGGCGCTGTAAGCGATCCCATCCATGTCGTCTTGTGTATCAGCTTTTTGGCTGATGCTGGATGGCTCCGGACATGTAGCCGCAAGTGCGTTCCCCACAGCCAGAACGCCTGCAATACCTACAATCGCAAAAAATCGCATGTGATCTGCTCCTTCAGGTAATTGGAGCCTTCAGGATGTAATCCTTCGCCATTTGTTTCTACTGGCAAAAATGCTAGGCCTTCAGCAACACGACACGGCAGCAAGGCTGCCGTTATCAGGAGTGGAGAGGGCGAATTCCCACAGGTTTTGTGGCTAATAGAAGAGGACTTGCCGCTTGCGGTTCCCGGGCCAATCACTCCTGTGGAGGCTCCACTGTCCGCCGTGTTTGCTCGTTTCGATATTGAGGTGGGCGCAACCGCTTTTCATCAGTCTTCAGTCATGCATCAAGGCGGCCAGCCTAACTGGCACAGGAGAGACTCGCCCGAAACAGACTGTGGGAGCCTTGCTCGCGATGCTCTTTTTGTTCGCCGATATGGGGCCGGTGTAGGATCAAGCGCCGCTTACGCGACGCATCGCGAGCAAGGCTCGCTCCTACGGTTGTTTCACACCAATCAAGGTAGGGGCGGGCTTGCCCGCGATGCGCCGCGCGGGCGGCGCTCGATCTCACAGGCGCTGAAAATGTGGCGACATCACGCAATCCAAACCCTTCACCGCTCGCGTAGCGCCTCGGTCCGTGCCTTGAGCACCGGCTTGAGCAGATAATCCAGCACGCTTTTCTGGCCGGTGATGATGTCCACCGTGGCCACCATCCCCGGGATGATCAGCAACGGTTTGTTGTCCCCACCCAAGTGATTTTTGTCGGTGCGCACCTGGATCAGGTAGAACGCATTGCCCTTGTCATCGGTCACCGTGTCGGCACTGATCAGCTCGAGCTTGGCCTTCAACCCACCGTAAATCGTGTAGTCATAGGCACTGAACTTGACCATCGCCGGCTGCCCCGGATGCAGGAACGCCACATCCTGCGGCCGCACCCTGGCCTCGATCAGCAGGTTGTCCTCGATCGGCACGATCTCCACCAGGTCACTGCCCGGCTGCACCACGCCGCCAATGGTGTTGACCTTGAGCAGCTTGACGATACCACGCACCGGCGACACCACGGTGGTGCGGTTGACCCGGTCGTCGATGGCGATGCTGGTGGCGGTGATCTTCGACAGTTCAGTGCGTTTGTCGTTGAGCTCCTTGGCTGCTTCGGAGCGGAAGGTGGCGTCGGACTCCTGGATCTTGCTCTTGATTTCCGCCACCGCCGCCTCCGCCCGGGGAATGGCCAGGCTGGTGGCATTGAGCTGGCCGCGCGCCTCGACGGTACGTTGTTTCAGACGCAGGATTTCCACCGGCGAGATCGCCCCAGTGCCCACCAGCGGTGTCGACATGTTCAGCTCCTGCTGCAATAGGCCCAGGGCCGAGCGGTACTGTTCGACCTTCGAGCGGAATTCGGCGAGCTCCTGGGTCTTTTGCCGCAGCTGTTCGTTGAGCGTCTGTTTTTCGCTGGCCAGGCGCCGTTGGCGGGATTCATACAGCGCGATTTCGTCTTCGGCAACTTGCGGAGCCTTGGCCCGCACTTCATCCGACAGCTCGAAGGGGCGCCCCTCGGACTCGGCGGCGAGGCGCTCGACCTGGGCGGTCAACGCATACCGATCCGCTTCGCTCTCGCCTTTGTTCGACTTGAAACGGGTGTCATCCAGGCGCAGCAGGGTGGCGCCTTTCTCGACCATTTGACCTTCACGTACGAAGATCTCGGTGACGATACCGCCTTCCAGGTTCTGCACGACCTGTACCTTGCTCGACGGGATAGCCTTGCCTTCGCCTACCGTCACTTCATCGAGCACCGCCAGGCTGGCCCAGGCCAACGCCACCAGCAGCAGTGCGGCGGCCAGCCACACGGTCAGGCGCGACAGGCGGGGTGAGTCCTGCAAAGTGGCGCCGGCCAGCTCCGGCATATAGTCGCGCTCGGCTCGTTTGTCGTTGCCCTGGTTGCTGCGCACGCTTTGCATGAGAGGCATGGTGAACTCCTACATTGCCGCGCCAATGCGGCCTTTGCGCAGGGCGTCGATGACCGCGTCCTTTGGCCCGTCGGCGACGATCTTGCCGTTGTCCAGCACCAGTAGACGGTCCACCAGGCTGAGCATCGAGGTGCGGTGGGTCACCAGCAGTACCGTCTTGCCTGGCACCCAGGCCATCAGGCGCTGGCGCAGTTGTTCCTCGCTGCTGTTGTCCATGTGGCTAGTGGGTTCATCGAGAATCAGGATCGGGGGCTCCAGCAGCAGGGCCCTGGCCAGCAACACGGCCTGGCGCTGGCCACCGGACAGCAGCTGGCCTCGTTCGCCCACCGGGCGGTCGAAGCCACTGGGATGTTGCCTGGCCAGCTCGCTGACGCCGGTCAGTTCGGCCACTTCGAGCATGCGTGCATCGCTGACGTGACGTGCGCCGAGGGTGAGGTTATCGCGCAAGGAACCGGCCAGCAGCGGCAGGTCATGGGCCACGTAGCCGATCTGGCCACGCAGGTCGGCAATATCCAGTTGGCGCAGGTCGAGGTTATCCAGCAGCACCTGGCCTTCGTCAGGGTGATGAAAGCCCATCAACAGGCGTGCCAAGGTGCTCTTGCCCGAGCCGCTGCGGCCGATGATGCCAATGCGCTCGCCAGGGCTGAGGCTGAGGTTGACGTCATGCAGCGCGGCATGGGTTTGCCCTGGGTAGCGGAAGCTGACGTGGCTCAGTGCCAGGCCACCCTTGAGCGTGGTGTGCTCCAGCGCTTGCTGTTCGGCCTGGCGCTCCTGAGGCAGGGCCATCAGCGCGTCGGTGCTGCGCATGGTGAGCTGAGCCTGCTGGTAGCGGGTGATCAGCCCGGCGATCTGCCCCAGCGGTGCCAGCACTCGGCTGCCGAGCATGTAGCTGGCCACCAGGGCGCCGACACTGAGGTTGCCGGCGATGATGCTGTAGACCCCGGCCACGATGGTGGCCATGCCGCAGAACTGCTGGATGAACAGGGTGCCGTTGCTGGCCAGGGAGGAGAGGTTGCGGGCGTGGGCATCGAGGCGGGCGATGGCGCCGTTGGTGTGTTCCCACTGGTACTGGCGTTCGCTTTCGGCGCCGCAGGCTTTGAGAGTTTCCAGGCCACCCAGGGTTTCGATTAGCAGCGCTTGGCGCACCGCGCCCAGGCTCAGGCTCTTTTGTACGGTGTCACGCAGACGAGCCTGGATCAGCAGGGCGAAGCCCACCGCAACGGGGAAGGCGATCAAGGGAATCAGCACCAGCCAGCCGCCGAGCAGGCCTATCACCAGAAGCATCAGGGCAACGAAGGGCAGGTCGATGATGCTGGTCAGGGTCACGGCGGTGAGAAATTCGCGTAGCCCCTGAAAGTCGTGGATGCTTTGGGCGAAGCCGCCAATGGTGGCGGGCTTGGCCTTCATCGCCATGCCGGTGATGCGCTCGAACAAAGTCGCAGACAGAATCAGGTCGGTTTTCTTGCCGGCTTGATCGAGCAAGTGGGCGCGGACCATGCGCAGCACCAACTCGAACGCAGTGCCAATGAACAGGCCAGCGACCAGTACCCACAGAGTCGATACAGCCTGGTTGGGCACCACGCGGTCGTAGGTCTGCATGACGAACAGCGGTACCATCAAGCCGAGCAAGTTGATCAGCAGGCTGGCCAACAAGGCATCGCCATACAGCCAGCGTGAGTGACGCAGTGTGTCGCGGAACCAGGCGTTGACCCTGGGTAGCAAGGGCGAGCGCAGGTCTTCCAGGGTGTGTCGGGGGCGAGCGAAAAGGGCGTTGCCACTGTAGGCCTGGTCCAGCGTTTCACGCTCGACCCATTGCTCACCGCCTTCGGCTTCGCAGGGCAGGATCAGCGCACGGCCGTCATCGCCCCAGCGCTGCAGCACGGCGCTGCGGCCGTCGTTGAGCAACAGCAACACCGGTAGGTTGAGGGGCGAAATGTCAGCCAGGCCACGGGGCAGGACGCGCGCCTGTAGGCCAGCCCTGGCGGCTGCTCGTGGCAGCAGTGCCGGGCCCAGGCGCTGCTGGGCCAGGGGCAAGCCGCTGCACAGACTGGCACGGCTGGCCGGGCGACCATGCAGGCGACACAGGATCAGCAGGCCATCGAGCAGTGGGTCATCGACATCCGGGCGCGGCTGCGCGCTTTGCATACTGGTCACGATGGACTACTCCCGCGACGTTTGGATGGGGTGCAACGCCTTGCGAACCGGATCTGCCTGCGGCTGTACCTAGCGCATGTCGGGCAGTCTTGCCTCGTTGCGCACATCGCTCTTGGCAATGGCCTCTGGCGGCAGCGAGATGCGTTGCTTGCTCAGCAGTTCGCCCATGGTCGCCAGGACCCGATACATCGAGAACTCCTCGGTGTACCGTACTTCGGTGTAGCGGCGGTTGGCGTTGTACAGCTCGTTTTCGCTGTCCAGCACGTCCAGCAAGGTTCGCTGACCCAGGCCGAACTGGTCCTGGTAGGCGGCTCGTACTCGCTGGGTGGTTTCGGCGTATTCACGAGCGGTCGGGGCTTGCTTGCGGGCGTTGTTCATGGCGTTCCAGGCCAGGGCCAGGTTCTCGTTCAGCTCGCGTAGGGCATTGTTGCGGATGTCCATGGCCTGGTTGATCTTGTGCGCATCCGATTGCAGCCGGGCCTTGTCGCTACCGCCGCGGAACAGGTTGTAGCTGAGCTCTACGCCGGCCTGCCAGTCGTTGTTGCTGTGGCCTTTTTCTCCGCCCAGGTTGTTATTGGCGCCGGTGGCCAGCACAGCGTCCAGGCGCGGATAGAAAGGCGACTTGGCCACTTCGTACTGCTGCTCGGCGGCATTCACATCGGCCTGGGCCGATTTCAGGTAGGGGTTGTTCTCCAGCAAGCCCTTGCGTGCCTCATCCAGATTGGCAGGTACCTGGCCCTTGATCGTGGACGGGGTTTCCAGTTCGTCGGGCATGCGACCGATGACGCTGTAGAAGTTGGCCTCGGCGTCCGCCAGGTCGACTTCGGCGGTGTCCAGGTTGTTCTCCGCCAACGCGCGACGGGCCCGGGACTGGTCGAGGTCGGCGGTGCTGCCGACGCCACGCTCGCTGCGCAGGCCGATCTGGTCGTTGACCCGCAGATGGGCCTGCAGGTTGTTTTTCGCCAAGGTCACCAGCTCACGGCGCTTGAGCACCTCCAGGTACACCTCGATGGCGCGTAGGGCAACCGTCTCGGCGGTGGCCTGGGTGTAGTAGGCCCGCGAGTTGGCCACCGCCTCGGTGCGGCCTACCTCGTTGGGGGTGTTGAAGCCATCGAACAGCATCTGCCGAAGACGCAGTTCCGACTGGGTGTAGTTGAGCGTTTCCTTGCGGTGGTTGCTGGTGCCGTCAGCGTTGAGTCCACGAGTATTGAGGTTGTCGGAACGTTGGCGGCCATAACCGGCCACCAGGTCGACTGTTGGGTAGTACCCCCCGCGAGCGAACTTCACATCCTCGTCTGCCGACAGTCGACTATTGCGGCTGGCGCTGATCTCGGGATGTTGGTCCACGGCGTTCTGGACGGCCTCGTTGATTGACATCGCCTGAACGTTGGCACACGCCATGGCCAACAGCACTGCACTGGTGATGGGGGTTAACACGCGCATGGGGTACATCTCCCTGGTCCAAAAAAGTCCTGCTTTTCGCCAAAAAAATGACGATATTTATGCTTCAAACCGTTTCAAGTTTGTAACAACAGAGCTAAGAACATTTAGGGCGCGAGCTAAGAAGATTTTTTCATAATACCTATGCGAAAAAAAACTTATGCGGTCTATGCAAACCAAGACATTGTTTCTTTCAGGTGAATTTGAAACCCGTGGTAGGCCACGGTTTTCAGGCATCGCGGTGAGTTCCAGATTTTTTACAGCTAAAGACGCAGGACGGTTAGGCAAAGGTGGTATTTGGCGACAATTTTTTGGCACAAAATGATGGCCAACTTACATTAATACTATCGCCAAAGTAGTCACCTGAAGGATCGATGCTCACCGCGACCACGCTTGAGCTCGACTCCTTGATCTGCGCTGCGCCCTGTCATTGGCTGTAAAAGCCTATCGGTTAGGGGAGGCGTGCGCTCATGGCTAAGTTAGTCGGTGTGGTCAGCAAGGTGGTCGGGCAGGTGTTCGCGGTCGGCAGCGACGGTGGGCGACGGCCCTTGGTGGAGGGCGACCGCCTGTTTGCCGGCGAGCAATTGGAAACTGGCGCAGCCGGGGCCGTGGCCGTGCGTTTGCACAATGGCGCCGAGCTGACCCTGGGGCGTGACAGCAGCCTGACCATGACCTCCGACCTGCTGGCCAACCAGGCGCCTCACGCCCAGGACCACGGCACGGCGCCGAGTGATGCGCAGCTCAGTGATGTAGAACGCATTCAGCAGGCCATTGCCGCAGGCGATGACCCTACCCAGTCCGCCGAAGCCACGGCTGCTGGCCCATCCAGTAGTGGCGCACCCGGCGCCCTGGGCGGCGGCCACAGCTTCGTGATGTTGACCGAGGTGGCCGCGCGGGTCGACCCAACGGTCGGCTTCCCAACGGCAGGTTTCAATTCAATTCCCGAGCTGGCCACGCGCGAGATTGCCGGGACGGATCCCAGCAGTGATGACAATGGTGATGTGCTGCGGCCCACGCCGCCGCAGGATGAGAACAATCCTGTCGAACTGCAGGGGTTGGATCTTGCACCGAGCGAACTGACTTTCAGCGAAGCCAACCTCGCCGACGGATCGGCCAGTGACCCTTCCGCGTTGACCCAATCCGGCAGTTTCACCGTGGTGGCGCAGGATGGCGTGTTCAATCTCAGTGTGGGTGGCATCAATGTCGTGACCGCTGGCGTTGTCACAGGCGTTGGCCAATCCATCATCACCGCTCAGGGGAACCTCCTGACCATTACCGGTTACAATCCTACCACCGGTGTGGTGACCTACAGCTACACCCTTACCGGGGCCGAGCAGCATGGCACTGGCGAAGGGGTTCGCACGGTGCACGAACATTTCCCGGTTCTGGTGAGTGACCGCGACGGCGACATTGCGCAAGGTTCGTTGGATGTGAACATCCGTGACGATGCGCCCAAGGCTCATGACGACAGCAACGCCGTCACTGCCACCGAGCAGCACACCGCGCTGACCGGCAACGTGCTGGGCAACGACGTGCAAGGTGCCGACCGTGTGGTCGGCGGCCCGGTTATCGCCGGTACCTTCACCGGTACCTACGGCACGTTGGTACTGGCCGCAGACGGTTCCTACACCTATACGCTCAACACCAATGACCCGGACTTCAAGAACCTGGGGGGTGGCGGTAATGGTCTCGAGCACTTCACCTACACGATCAAGGACGCCGACGGCGACACCAGTTCCGCGACTTTGACCCTGAACATCAGCAACCTCAACGACCCGGTGACACTCGATGGATTGGAGGTACAGGGTGGTGAGCTGAACGTCTACGAGAAACATCTGGGCGATGGCTCGGCGCCCAATGCGTCAGAACTGACCCAGCAGGGCACGTTCAAGGTCACGGCGCCGGATGGCCTGCAGAGCCTGAGCGTGGGCGGTATCGCCGTGGTCACCGGTGGCGTGCCTGCCGGCTTCCCGCAATCGGTGGTGACCCCGGAGGGGCATACCCTGACCATCACCGGCTATGATCCCGCTACCGGTGTAGTCAGCTACAGCTACACCCTGACGGACAATGAAAGCCACGCCAATGGCGATGGCACCAACAGCTTCAGCGAGCACTTCCAGGTCATCGCCAAGGACGTCGATGGCAGCACCGCCACTGGCAGCCTGGATGTGAACATCGTCGACGACCTACCCAAGGCTTATGACGACAGCAACGCCGTCACTGCCACCGAGCAGCACACCGCGCTGACCGGCAACGTGCTGGGCAACGACGTGCAAGGTGCCGACCGTGTGGTCGGCGGCCCGGTTATCGCCGGTACCTTCACCGGTACCTACGGCACGTTGGTACTGGCCGCAGACGGTTCCTACACCTATACGCTCAACACCAATGACCCGGACTTCAAGAACCTGGGGGGTGGCGGTAATGGTCTCGAGCACTTCACCTACACGATCAAGGACGCCGACGGCGACACCAGTTCCGCGACTTTGACCCTGAACATCAGCAACCTCAACGACCCGGTGACACTCGATGGATTGGAGGTACAGGGTGGTGAGCTGAACGTCTACGAGAAACATCTGGGCGATGGCTCGGCGCCCAATGCGTCAGAACTGACCCAGCAGGGCACGTTCAAGGTCACGGCGCCGGATGGCCTGCAGAGCCTGAGCGTGGGCGGTATCGCCGTGGTCACCGGTGGCGTGCCTGCCGGCTTCCCGCAATCGGTGGTTACCCCGGAGGGGCATACCCTGACCATCACCGGCTATGATCCTGCCACCGGTGTGGTCAGCTACAGCTACACCCTGACGGACAATGAAAGCCACGCCAATGGCGATGGCACCAACAGCTTCAGCGAGCACTTCCAGGTCATCGCCAAGGACGTCGATGGCAGCACCGCCACTGGCAGCCTGGATGTGAACATCGTCGACGACCTACCCAAGGCTTATGACGACAGCAACGCCGTCACTGCCACCGAGCAGCACACCGCGCTGACCGGCAACGTGCTGGGCAACGACGTGCAAGGTGCCGACCGTGTGGTCGGCGGCCCGGTCATCGCCGGTACCTTCACCGGTACCTACGGCACGTTGGTACTGGCCGCAGACGGTTCCTACACCTATACGCTCAACACCAATGACCCGGACTTCAAGAACCTGGGGGGTGGCGGTAATGGTCTCGAGCACTTCACCTACACGATCAAGGACGCCGACGGCGACACCAGTTCCGCGACTTTGACCCTGAACATCAGCAACCTCAACGACCCGGTGACACTCGATGGATTGGAGGTACAGGGTGGTGAGCTGAACGTCTACGAGAAACACCTGGGCGATGGCTCGGCGCCCAATGCGTCGGAACTGACCCAGCAGGGCACGTTCAAGGTCACGGCGCCGGATGGCCTGCAGAGCCTGAGCGTGGGCGGTATCGCCGTGGTCACCGGTGGCGTGCCTGCCGGCTTCCCGCAATCGGTGGTGACCCCGGAGGGGCATACCCTGACCATCACCGGCTATGATCCTGCCACCGGTGTGGTCAGCTACAGCTACACCCTGACGGACAATGAAAGCCACGCCAATGGCGATGGCACCAACAGCTTCAGCGAGCACTTCCAGGTCATCGCCAAGGACGTCGATGGCAGCACCGCCACTGGCAGCCTGGATGTGAACATCGTCGACGACCTACCCAAGGCTTATGACGACAGCAACGCCGTCACTGCCACCGAGCAGCACACCGCGCTGACCGGCAACGTGCTGGGCAACGACGTGCAAGGTGCCGACCGTGTGGTCGGCGGCCCGGTCATCGCCGGTACCTTCACCGGTACCTACGGCACGTTGGTACTGGCCGCAGACGGTTCCTACACCTATACGCTCAACACCAATGACCCGGACTTCAAGAACCTGGGGGGTGGCGGTAATGGTCTCGAGCACTTCACCTACACGATCAAGGACGCCGACGGCGACACCAGTTCCGCGACTTTGACCCTGAACATCAGCAACCTCAACGACCCGGTGACACTCGATGGATTGGAGGTACAGGGTGGTGAGCTGAACGTCTACGAGAAACACCTGGGCGATGGCTCGGCGCCCAATGCGTCAGAACTGACCCAGCAGGGCACGTTCAAGGTCACGGCGCCGGATGGCCTGCAGAGCCTGAGCGTGGGCGGTATCGCCGTGGTCACCGGTGGCGTGCCTGCCGGCTTCCCGCAATCGGTGGTGACCCCGGAGGGGCATACCCTGACCATCACCGGCTATGATCCCGCTACCGGTGTAGTCAGCTACAGCTACACCCTGACGGACAATGAAAGCCACGCCAATGGCGATGGCACCAACAGCTTCAGCGAGCACTTCCAGGTCATCGCCAAGGACGTCGATGGCAGCACCGCCACTGGCAGCCTGGATGTGAACATCGTCGACGACGTGCCCAAGGCAGTTGCCGACTCTGCCGCCGTTCACGAAGGCGGCACGGTGACCGGCAACGTGCTGTACAACGACACTTTTGGCGCCGACACCCTGGGCGATGGCAAGTACGTGGTCGGTGTGCGCGCCGGCAGCGATACCTCCACCTCGGCCAGTGGTGGACTCGGTTCCAACATCAACGGCCAGTACGGTTACCTGACCCTGGATGCCAACGGCAATGGCGTTTACCACGCTTACCCCGACAGCGTGGCAGGCTCTGGAGCGACGGATACCTTCGTCTACACCATCCGCGATGCCGATGGCGATGAAAGCACTGCGACCATCACCATCAACGTGCAGGGCGTTTGCCTGGTGGCGTGCAAGGATGGCGACATTACGGTGTACGAAAATGCCTTGGACACCAGCAAGGACGGCAACGATCTTGCCCCCGGGACAGTCATTGGCAGCCATCCGAGTTCAACTGGTGAAACAGCATCCGGCACCCTGGTCGGCTCGGTCAGCGGTGGCATTGGGGCATTGACCTACAGCCTGGTTGGCAATGCGTCAGGGCAGTTCGGCCAGATCCAGATCAACCCGGACGGCACCTACACGTACACCCTGACGTCACCCGCCAATACGCCCGGTGCTGAGCAAACGGTCGAGCACTTCACCTACAAGGCTACCGACGCGCTGGGCAACAGCGTCACCAGCACTATCGCAATCACAATCGTCGACGACCTACCCAAGGCTTATGACGACAGCAACGCCGTCACTGCCACCGAGCAGCACACCGCGCTGACCGGCAACGTGCTGGGCAATGACGTGCAAGGTGCCGACCGTGTGGTCGGCGGCCCGGTCATCGCCGGTACCTTCACCGGTACCTACGGCACGTTGGTACTGGCCGCAGACGGCTCCTACACCTATACGCTCAACACCAACGACCCGGACTTCAAGAACCTGGGGGGTGGCGGCAATGGTCTCGAGCACTTCACCTACACGATCAAGGACGCCGACGGCGACACCAGTTCCGCGACTTTGACCCTGAACATCAGCAACCTCAACGACCCGGTGACACTCAATGGATTGGAGGTACAGGGTGGTGAGCTGAACGTCTACGAGAAACACCTGGGCGATGGCTCGGCGCCCAATGCGTCAGAACTGACCCAGCAGGGCACGTTCAAGGTCACGGCGCCGGATGGCCTGCAGAGCCTGAGCGTGGGCGGTATCGCCGTGGTCACCGGTGGCGTGCCTGCCGGCTTCCCGCAATCGGTGGTGACCCCGGAGGGGCATACCCTGACCATCACCGGCTATGATCCCGCTACCGGTGTAGTCAGCTACAGCTACACCCTGACGGACAATGAAAGCCACGCCAATGGCGATGGCACCAACAGCTTCAGCGAGCACTTCCAGGTCATCGCCAAGGACGTCGATGGCAGCACCGCCACTGGCAGCCTGGATGTGAACATCGTCGACGACGTGCCCAAGGCAGTCGCCGACTCTGCCGCCGTTCACGAAGGCGGAACGGTGACCGGCAACGTGCTGTACAACGACACTTTCGGCGCCGACACCCTGGGCGATGGCAAATACGTGGTCGGTGTACGCGCCGGCAGCGATACCTCCACCTCGGCCAGTGGTGGACTCGGTTCCAACATCAACGGCCAGTACGGTTACCTGACCCTGGATGCCAACGGCAATGGCGTTTACCACGCTTACCCCGACAGCGTGGCAGGCTCTGGAGCGACGGATACCTTCGTCTACACCATCCGCGATGCCGATGGCGATGAAAGCACTGCGACCATCACCATCAACGTGCAGGGCGTTTGCCTGGTGGCGTGCAAGGATGGCGACATTACGGTGTACGAAAATGCCTTGGACACCGGCAGCAATCCGGCGTCGACCGCCGAAACGGCGTCCGGCAGCCTGGTCGGGTCGGTCAGTGGTGGTGTCGGCCCATTGACCTATAGCCTCGTTGGCAACGCCACCGGCCAGTACGGCCATATCCAGGTCAACCCGGATGGCACCTATACCTACAACCTGACGTCCCCTGCCAATACGCCCGGTGCCGAGCAAACGGTCGAGCATTTCACCTACAAGGCCACCGATGCGCTGGGCAATAGCGTGACGAGCACCATCGTCATCACTGTCGTCGACGATGTACCGAAGGCAGTTGCCGACTCTGCCGCCGTTCACGAAGGCGGCACGGTGACCGGCAACGTGCTGTACAACGACACTTTCGGCGCCGACACCCTGGGCGATGGCAAGTACGTGGTCGGTGTGCGCGCCGGCAGCGATACCTCCACCTCGGCCAGTGGTGGACTCGGTTCCAACATCAACGGCCAGTACGGTTACCTGACCCTGGATGCCAACGGCAATGGCGTCTACCACGCTTACCCCGACAGCGTGGCAGGCTCTGGAGCGACGGATACCTTCGTCTACACCATCCGCGATGCCGATGGCGATGAAAGCACTGCGACCATCACCATCAACGTGCAGGGCGTCTGCCTGGTGGCGTGCAAGGATGGCGACATTACGGTGTACGAAAATGCCTTGAACACCGGCAGCAATCCGGCGTCGACCGCCGAAACGGCGTCCGGCAGCCTGGTCGGGTCGGTCAGTGGTGGTGTCGGCCCATTGACCTACAGCCTCGTTGGCAACGCCACCGGCCAGTACGGCCATATCCAGGTCAACCCGGATGGCACCTATACCTACAACCTGACGTCCCCTGCCAATACGCCCGGTGCCGAGCAAACGGTCGAGCATTTCACCTACAAGGCCACCGATGCGCTGGGCAATAGCGTGACGAGCACCATCGTCATCACTGTCGTCGACGATGTACCGAAGGCAGTTGCCGACTCTGCCGCCGTTCACGAAGGCGGCACGGTGACCGGCAACGTGCTGTACAACGACACTTTCGGCGCCGACACCCTGGGCGATGGCAAATACGTGGTCGGTGTGCGCGCCGGCAGCGATACCTCCACCTCGGCCAGTGGTGGACTCGGTTCCAACATCAACGGCCAGTACGGTTACCTGACCCTGGATGCCAACGGCAATGGCGTTTACCACGCTTACCCCGACAGCGTGGCAGGCTCTGGAGCGACGGATACCTTCGTCTACACCATCCGCGATGCCGATGGCGATGAAAGCACCGCGACCATCACCATCAACGTGCAGGGCGTTTGCCTGGTGGCGTGCAAGGATGGCGACATTACGGTGTACGAAAATGCCTTGAACACCGGCAGCAATCCGGCGTCGACCGCCGAAACGGCGTCCGGCAGCCTGGTCGGGTCGGTCAGTGGTGGTGTCGGCCCATTGACCTACAGCCTCGTTGGCAACGCCACCGGCCAGTACGGCCATATCCAGGTCAACCCGGATGGCACCTACACCTACAACCTGACGTCCCCTGCCAATACGCCCGGTGCCGAGCAAACGGTCGAGCATTTCACCTACAAGGCCACCGATGCGCTGGGCAATAGCGTGACGAGCACCATCGTCATCACTGTCGTCGACGATGTACCGAAAGCCCACTGCGACACTGTCTCGGTGTACGAAGGTAGCTCGGTGACGGGGAACGTGCTGTGGAATGATGTAGTCGGTGCCGATACCTTGGGCGACGGCAAGTATGTGGTTGGCGTGCGTGCAGGCCACGATACCTCCACCTCGGCCAGTGGTGGAGTGGGGACCAACGTCAATGGCCAATATGGCTACTTGACCCTCGATGCCGATGGCAATGGCGTCTACCACGCCTATTCCAACAGCGTCTCAAAAGCCGGCGCTACTGACACCTTTGTCTACACCATCCGCGACGCCGACGGTGATGAAAGCACCACGACCATCACCATCAACGTACAGGACAAGAACGGGCAGGTGTGCGGGGATGAAGGCGTCCAAACGCTTGGCAATGGCTCGGGTCAAGACAAGAATGGCAACAACAGCCTGGTGTTCGAAAGCCAGGTCAAGGCTTTGGATCGCAGTGCGTTCATCACTACGCCTGGCGTCATGACCGCTGCACTGGTGGTGCTTGGCTACCTGGGCCCGGTTGGCAATGCTAACGCCGAAGATGTGTTTACCGTCAGCTTGCGCAAGGGCGAAACCCTGAAGCTGGACCATGACCGCCCGGACGGCAACTTGACCATGGAATGGAAGGATGCCGGCGGCAGCTACCAGCCTGTTGCCGACGGCGGCAGCTTTACTGCCAGCCATGACGGGGTTTACAGCATCCACCTGGTCAACCCATCCAACGCGTCTGGCAACAGCAAGGCGGCCGAAAATTACAAGCTGAGCCTGGTGGTCGACTATGCCAATGCTGAAAACGGGGCCCAGCACAGCGGATACACGATGAGCGAGCACCACGGCAGTGGTGCCAGCGGTACGCTCGACCTCACCTACCAGGGCAACGCGACGCACAATGGGTCGTCAGCCAACGATGTGTTGTTGGCCGGGGAGGGCAACAACACCCTGAACGGCAACAACGGGCACGATGTGCTGGTGGGCGGGGCAGGCAATGACAGTCTGTACGGAGGTAATGGCGATGACCTGTTGATCGGCGGCGCGGGCAATGACGTGCTCGATGGCGGCAATGGTATCGACACCGCCAGCTATGCCAGCGCTACCGGACCGATCACTGTGAACCTGAGCATGGATGGTGCCCAGAACACAGGTGGGGCTGGGGTCGATACCCTGGCGCGTATCGAGAACCTGATTGGCTCGGACTATGGCGATACGCTGATCGGCAGCAGCGGTGACAATGTGCTGGATGGAGGTTTGGGCAACGATATGCTCAACGGGGGCAGTGGCCAAGACACCCTCATCGGCGGCCCAGGCAACGACACGGTGACGGGCGGCATTGGCAACGACACCTTCGTCTGGCACAAGGGCGACGCAGGCCACGATACGGTCACCGACTTCACGCCGGGCAGTGACCATCTCGACCTGTCGCAGTTGTTGCAGGGCGAGCATGCTACTGCGGCGTCACTGGATGACTACTTGCACTTCAAGGTCAGTGGTACGGGCACGAATGTGGTTTCAACCATCGAAGTCAGCAGTGTGGCGGGGGCGCCACCCACCCAGACCATCGATTTGGCGGGGGTGGATCTGGCCCAGCATTATGGCGTGACAGCGGGGGCGGGCGGCGTGATTTCGGCGGGGCCGGACACAGCGACAATCATCAATGGCATGCTCAATGATCATTCGCTGAAGGTGGATACCGTGTGAAATGACTGGCGTGGTCGGATTGCTGGGGCCGTTTGGGTCCCACAGACAACAGTGCGGTGCTTGGCGGGCGCATTCGCTGTCGGTACGTGCGCGGCGGTAATGACGGGATGGTGGGCTTGGCTGTTTCTCGTGGGAGCGGCCTTGCGTCGCGAAAGGGAGCGCGCAGCGGTCCTCGGGAGCCAGCCACGCAGTCCTCAACCAGGCCGGCGCAGGGTCTTCTGTTTGAGGATGTACACGCTGACCAACACCGCGCTGGTCAGCATGAAAGCGCGTGCCCAGAACAGCGGTACCAGGTAACAGGACAGGCTGATGCTCGCCCACATCAAGCCGATCGCATAGACCTTGCCCTTGAGCGGAATGCCTTCGCCGCTCAGGTAATCTCGAATCCACGGCCCCAGCGTAGGATGGTTGATCAGCCAGTCGTGAAAGCGCGGCGAACTACGGGCGAAGCAGGCTGCTGCCAGCAGGAGGAACGGGGTGGTGGGCAGCACCGGGAGGAAGATCCCCAACACCCCGAGCGCAACGCTGAGCCAGCCAATGGCCAGCAGCAGGTAGCGCATGACCGACTCAGTGGTGGCGTGGCTTGAGCAGTGCCGGCTTCTCGTCAGGTGCGTGCAGCAGCAGGAACAATGCACTCAGCGCCTCGGGAATCTGCACGATCATGTCGTCCTGCAGGTTGGCGTTACTGGCAATGTCGCTGAACTCGGGCTGCTCGTCGAACAGGCCAGAGCCGACCATGATCGGCAGCAGCATCTCGCTGACTTCTTCTTCGGCGTTTTCGAACCAGGCTTCCTCGCGCAGGAAGACGCCTTCCATGAACCCGATGCACCAGCCACGCAGGTCGGAGTCATCCGGCTCATCGGTCAGGTCCAGGTCGCACGGCAGGTCGAACTCTTCGTCGCTGGCCAACTGGCGGGCGATGTGGGCCTTGAGTGCCACCAGGGTCGCCTCGATCTCGGTGCGCTGGGCATCGCTGGCGTAATGGGGCTCTTCGGCGAACAGCGCGTCGATCCATTCGCGCTCGGGCACTTCTTCCGAGCAGATCGACAGCGCGGTCAGGTAGCCATGGGCGGCGACGTAGTCCAGCGCTTCTTCGTGCAGCTCATCGGCGTCGAGGAAGGCTTGCAGGCGGGTCAGTTGCTCGGCGAAGGACATTACAGGGCTACCTTGGGGAATAAACGATAGTGAATTCTAGCACCTTGCAGCGGCGACGGTGCAAAGGGAACGTCTGTCACCAGGGCACCCTGTGCCACGATGCACTGCGGTATACTCCGCGATTTTTCATCCAGGGGCGGGTTTTCCCGGTCATCTGGCAAAAGCCGCTTACGCATTTGCTGTGTGCGCAGCGGGTTTTTCGTCCAGCCTGTGTCCAGGATGGTACGGCGATTGGTGGAGTTGCACATGCTCGAACAGGCTCAGCGCGTTCTCAAGGATATCTTCGGCTACGACAGTTTCCGCGGGCGTCAGGCCGCGATCATCGAATGCGTGGCCAAAGGTGGCGATGCCTTGGTGCTGATGCCCACCGGTGGCGGCAAGTCGCTGTGTTTCCAGGTGCCCGGATTGCTGCGCACGGGCTTGACTGTGGTGGTGTCGCCCCTGATCGCGCTGATGGACGATCAGGTCGCTACTCTCGATGAGCTGGGCGTTGCGGCCGCCGCGCTGAATTCGACCTTGAGCCCCGAGCAGCAGCGCGACCTGGCCGGGCGTTTGCGCCGCGGCGAAGTGAAGATGCTCTACCTGGCGCCTGAACGTCTGGTACAGCCGCGCATGCTGGAGTTCCTGCGAGGCCTGGACATCGCCCTGTTCGCCATCGACGAGGCCCATTGCGTTTCGCAGTGGGGCCATGACTTCCGCCCTGAATACCTGCAACTGGGCCAGTTGGCCGAATTGTTCCCGCATGTACCGCGCATTGCGCTGACGGCCACCGCCGACATGCGCACCCGGGAGGAAATCGTCCAGCGCCTGCACCTGCAGGGGGCTGAACGTTTCCTGTCGAGTTTCGACCGGCCGAACATCTTCTACCGTATCGTCCCTAAGGAGGCGCCGCGCAAGCAGCTGATGGCATTCCTGGGCGAGCGTCGTGGCAACGCTGGCATCGTCTACTGCCTGTCGCGCAAGAAGGTCGACGAAACCGCTGCCTTCCTGTGTGAGCAGGGCTTCCCGGCGCTGCCGTATCACGCCGGCCTGGCTGCCGAGACACGGGCAGCCAACCAGCACCGCTTCCTCAACGAGGAAGGGTTGATCATGGTCGCCACCATTGCTTTCGGCATGGGCATCGATAAGCCCAACGTGCGTTTCGTGGCTCACCTGGACCTGCCAAAGTCGCTTGAAGCCTACTACCAGGAAACCGGCCGCGCCGGCCGTGACGGGTTGCCGTCCGACGCCTGGATGGCGTACGGCCTGCAGGACATGGTGATGCTCAAGCAGATGCTGCAGAACTCCGAGGGCGACGAACGCCACAAGCGCATCGAGCAGCACAAGCTCGACGCGATGCTGGCCCTGTGTGAAGAAACCCGCTGCCGGCGTCAGGCCCTGCTGGCTTATTTCGATGAAATCCTCGAGCAGCCATGTGGCCATTGCGACAACTGCGTCGACCAGGTTCAGACCTGGGATGCCACGGAACCGGCGCGCCAGGCGCTGTCGACGGTATTTCGCACAGGTCAGCGCTACGGTGTCGGTCATCTGGTGGATGTCTTGCTGGGCAAGGACACCGAAAAGGTGCGCAACTTCGGCCACGAGAAACTTTCGGTGTTCGGGGTAGGCAAGGCGCTGGCCGAGGCCGAGTGGCGTTCGCTGTTCCGTCAACTGGTCGCACGCGGGTTGGTGGACATCGACCTAGAGGGTTATGGCGGTTTGCGTCTGTCCGACAGCTGCAGGCCCCTGCTGCGCGGCGAAGTGACCTTGCAGTTGCGCCGCGACCTCAAGCCCCAGACGGTGGCCAAGACGTCCTCCAGCGCTGGCAGCCCTGCCAGCCAACTGGTGCGCGCCGAGGAGCGCGAGCTGTGGGAAGCGCTGCGCACGTTGCGGCGCAAGCTGGCCGAGGAGCACAGCGTGCCACCTTATGTCATCTTTCCCGACTCGACGCTGCTGGAGATGCTGCGCAGCCAGCCTGCCAGCCTCAGCGACATGGCCCAGGTCAGCGGCGTCGGTGCGCGTAAACTGGAGCGCTACGGCCAGGCCTTCCTCGAGGTGCTCAATGGCGCGGGCGGCACGGCTGAGGCGCCGAAGGTGGTGCTCGACTTGCGCCACGAACTGGTCAGCCTGGCCCGTGCCGGCATGACACCTGCGCAAATCGCCGGCCAGCTCAACTGCAGCGAGAAGAACGTCTATAGCCTCCTGGCCGAAGCGCTGGGTCGTCAGGAACTGAGCCTGGAGCAGGCCCTGGATCTTCCCGAAGACCTGCTCATGGAAGTTCAGGACGCCTTTCTCGACGGTGAGGGCGAGTTGCCTCCGGTGTCTGCGATTGCGCCAATGTTCGGGGCGCGGGTGCCGGAGGGGGTGCTCTATTGCGTCCGGGCGGCGCTGGCGGCGGAGTTCGAACTCTGATCGCAGGCATTTCGCCCAACGGCTGACCTTTGTCATGCTTTTTGACGATAATCGGACGTTTCCGCGCGGCGCAGCCTTGCTTGATGGCAGCGAGCATGGTTAGCTGGCTAATAATTAGTTCTAGTCAATGAGTTGCTTATGCCCCTGACCGACAACCAACACCGTTTTGGCATGCAGCTGGCCCAGATGTCCCGGGGTTGGCGTGCTGAACTGGACCGCCGCCTGGCCGGGCTCAACTTGTCCCAGGCTCGGTGGCTGGTGTTGCTGCATCTGGCGCGTTTCGACGAAGCTCCCACCCAGCGTGAGCTGGCCCAGAGTGTCGGGGTCGAAGGGCCGACCTTGGCGCGTCTGCTCGATAGTCTGGAAAGCCAGGGGCTGGTGCGCCGTCAGGCGGTGATGGAGGACCGGCGTGCGAAGAAGATTCTGCTGTGCCCACCGGCCAAACCGCTGATCGACCAGATCGAAACCATCGCCAATGCCTTGCGCCAGGAGCTGTTCACCGGGGTGGAGGAAGCGGACCTGGAAGTGTGCATGCGCGTGCATGCGAAGATTCTGGCGAACCTCGAAAAGTCCTGACCCCTAGGTAAATGCAGGCGCCGGCTTGCTGGCGATTGGGCTGCAGCGCGGCCCTGGCGCGTCAGAAGGTATGCCCCAGGTTCAGATACACCGCCTTCTGATGCGCATCGTTCGCCCCGTAACTCAAATTCAGCGGCCCCAGCGGCGTCTCCAGCCCCAGGAAGATGCTCGCCGCATTGATGTAGCCACTGTCGAATTCATTGTCGTTGTTCCAGGCTCGGCCACGCTCCAGCGAGCCGCCGATGTACAGCGGGAAATCCAACGGCACATAGGCCCTGGGCGTCAGGCGACGGTAGTAGACCATGCGCAGGAGGCTGATGTTCTGCCCTGACACCGAGTCCTGCCGAAAGCCCGAGAGCTGTCGCGCACCACCGATGACGAAACTCGAGGTGACCACTTCGGCGTCATCCAGCGTGCGCCCGTAGCGGCCGCCCAGCACCCAGGTATTCGGCCCGCTGCTCATGGCTTTGTCCAAGTTGAACTGCCATTGCCTGTAGTCCTGGTCCGAATCCAGCGAGGCATCATACTTGCGCAAGGTCAGGCCAATATCTTCGCCGTGGTGAGGGAAGTACACATTGTCGAGTGTATCGAACGAGTACTTCAGTTCATAGAAGCCCTCGTTGAAGCTGACCTTGGGCAGGTCCTGGTCGCCGACGCGCACGTCAGCTTCGCCCCAGGCCTTGCCCACGCCCAGGCGCACTTCGCCATTGGTGCTGATCTGACGGCCGACATTCAGGCCGAAACCATAACGTTCGAGGCGGTATTCAGCGATGGGGTCGTTGTCCAGCGTCGCCTCGATGTTCTGCGAGCCGAAGTCCAGGTACGGCGCCACGAAGTAACGTGAACCCACGTCCAGCGGTTGGTAGAACTCACTGTAAAGCTCCTGCAGGTCGCCGATCTGTGCGCGGGTCAGCCATTCGGCACCCAGGCTGTTGATACCGTTGACCCGATAGCTGGCGCCCAGGTTGAAGGCACTGTCGCCACGCAGGTCATCCGACAGGTTAAGGCCCAGGCGCAGGTAGTCGGTGCCGCTACGTTTCCCGCGGGCGTTGATCACCAGGGTATTATCGTCGCCCTTGTGCACCACGCGGTACTGCACCCGGTCGAAGTAGTCCAGGCCATACAAGGTGCCCATGTCGGTTTGCAGACGGTCCAGCTCCAGAGGTGCGCCGATCGGCTGGCGGATGTAGGAACGAATGACCTCGTCGCTGACCTTGGCGTCGTTCTCTATCCGAATCCGGGTAATGACCGGCGTGCGCTGGCGGGGCGAGCGGGCCGCGGCCAGGCCTGCATCGCCGTCGGGCTGGCGTAGGCTGGCCAGGCGCGAATCGAGCAGGCGGGTGGCGCGGTAGCCCGCGTCGATCATGTCATGGGCGCGGCCGAAGTCGGTGACGCCATAGGCAGCCAGCGGCGGCTGGATCAGGATGTCGTCGCGGTGCAGGCTGGCCAGTTGCTCCTCGGAATTGCGCCGGGTCATCAGGGTGATCGACTGGTTGAGCACATCGACCACCGTGGCCAGCTGTTTGCGGTCACGTAGTGGAGTACCGATGTCCACGACGATGGCCAGGTCCACGCCCATGTCGCGGGCCACATCCACGGGGATGTTGTCGACCATGCCGCCGTCCACCAGCAGGCGTCCGTCCAGCTCGACAGGCGCGAACACCGCGGGTATCGACATGCTGGCACGGATCACCTGGGGCAGATGGCCACGGCGGAACACCACTTTCTCGCCGCTGGCGATGTCGGTGGCCACGGCGCGGAAAGGGATCGGCAGTTTGTCGAAGTCGCGGGTGTCGGCAGTGTGGGCCAGTTTGCTTTCCAGCAGCAGGGACAGGTTCTGGCCCTGGATCACGCCCAAGGGCAGGCCGATGCTACCGTCGTCGCGAAAGCTCAGTTTCTGTTTGACCAGAAAGTCGCGGTCGTCCTGTTTGCGGCGAAACGGCACGTCCTTGCGCGGTGGGGCGTCGGACAACGCCTGTTGCCAGTCGAGTGTGGTGGCCAGTCTCTCCAGCTCCTGAACGCTGTAGCCCGAGGCATACAAACCGCCGATCACCGCGCCCATGCTGGTGCCGGCAATGGCATCGATGCGTACGCCCTGTTCCTCCAGGGCCTTGAGTACGCCAATGTGAGCCAGGCCACGGGCGGCGCCACCGGAGAGCACCAGGCCAACCTTGGGCCTGGCTTGCTCGGTGGCGAGGGCGGTAACGGAGGTGAGCATCAGCAAAAGGCAGAACAGCAGGCGGCGCATCGTGAGTCTCAAATACTGGCGTAAAGACCGCTAGTATAAGCGGCCCCTTACCTGGAGATGCCTCGCCATGGCCAACAGCAAACCGGAAATCGTTATCAACTATTGCACACAGTGCCAGTGGCTGCTGCGCGCCGCCTGGTTGGCCCAGGAGCTGCTCACTACGTTTTCCGACGACCTGGGGCGGGTGGCGTTGGAGCCGGGTACCGGTGGGGTGTTCCGGATCACCTGCGATGGCGTGCAGATCTGGGAGCGCAAGGCCGATGGTGGCTTCCCCGAGGCCAAGGTGCTCAAGCAGCGGGTCAGGGATCAGATCGACCCGCAGCGTGACCTGGGCCACAACGATCGTTGATCAAGTGCTTTCGGCCAGTGGCCGCTGCCTTGCCGGCTGTTGCGCAGCGAGGCGGCTGGACAGCACGATGGCGAAGATGATCAGTGCGCCGCCTAGCAACATGCGGGGTGTGGGTGTTTCGGCGAAGATCGCCCAGGCCACGGCGATGCCATAGACCGGCTCCATGCCGAACACCACGGCAGCGGTGCGCGCCTTGATCACTGCCAGGCTTGCGACGAACAGGCTGTGGGCGACGCCTGTGCAGAAGATGCCGAGCAGGGCGATCCATAGCCAGTCCATCGGTGCCACGGCAGCCAGGCCTGGCAGTGCCACCGGTAGCAGGCACAGGGTGACCACCAGGTTTTGCCACAAGGCCGCCTGGACCGCTGGCAAGCGCCCCGAGCCGGCCCGATTGGTCAGTGACAGCAGCGAGAACAGCAAGCCCGACAGCAAAGCCCAAAGCAGGCCCCCGGTGGCCTCGCTGGCAAGGTCGAACGATGGGGTGACCAGCACCAGTCCGATACTCACTAAAAGCACCAGTAGCGTTTCGTTGCGGCGGATACGTTCGTGAAACAGCAGGCCTTCGAGTATCACGGTGAACGCCGGGAAGCTGGCGAAGCCCAGTGTCGCGATGGCCACGCCCCCGACCTTGACCGCGATGAAGAAGCTTACCCAGTGGCCAGCCAGCAAAACGCCGCCGAGCAGCAGGCGGCGGATGTCCTGGCCTTTGAGCGAGTACCAGCCCTGGCGGGCAAGGCTGGCGAACAGGGCGAGGGCGAGCACGGCAAAGGCGGCGCGACCGAACACGATGATCGCCGGGCTGGCGCTGGCAGCGAGCTTGCCGAATACGCCAGTCAGACCGAAGAACAGCGCGCCAATGTGTAGGGCGCCGAGGGCGGTGCGGTGGTTCATGATGGTCCTTGAGCAATTGAAAAGTCAGCCCCGGCCCTATCGCTGGCGAGCGGGGTCCTACTGGTGACGTGCAGTCCTTGTAGGCATTGGAACAGGTTCAGTGTAAGACGCCAGACTCTCGCTAGTCTGTCGCGACCCTCGCGTCATTTGTCGCCAGGCTCTCGCCGCAAGGCCAGGGGCGTGCACCCGAACATCCGCAGCACGGCTGCCGAAAACGCGCTTTGCGAGCCGTAGCCAACCCGCGCCGCGATTTCGCCCACCGCGAGCGAACTCTGCTTGAGTAATTGCCGCGCCATGAGCAACCGGCGCTGGCGAATGTAGTCCATCGGTGTCATGCCGCATTCGGCGATGAAGCGTGCGTGCAGCCGGGCGCTGGACAGCCCGGCCAGGCGCGCCAAGTCGGCGACCTGCAGCGGATAGGCCGCGTGCTGCTCGATGTGCGCGTCGAAGGCCGCATAAGGTAGTCGGTGGCTGGGTGCGATGGCCGCTGCCGCCGTGGGGTTGAGGCTGGCCAACAGCAGCACCGCGCCCTGCCGGGCAATGAGCGGATCGTCTACCGGGCTGTTGGCCAGCCAGTCCACCAGTTGCTGCTGGCGGGCATCGAGGTTCCGCGCGCCGGGATTGTCCAGCAGGCGCCGGCTGGCATCGGCGTGTTCACCGAGCTGCTCGTGCAACCAATGATCCCCGGGTACATCCAGCACCAGGCAATGGCTGCCGGCATCGCTGCCGCAGGCATGGTGGGCACCGGCAGGTACCACCATCAGGCCTTGGCGGTCGATTCGCGCGCCATGCCCCTGGACCTCGAAATCAAGACGGCCGCGCAGGCCGAACACCAATTGTGGGTGCTCGTGGCTATGGGCGATCAGGTCGTGCCGGTAATGGCGCAGGGAAAGAATGCGGCCGACGGTCATGGGTGGTCCTCGCGGGGCAGGGTTTCATTGTGCCTGATTCACGTCGCACCATCACTCGTCATGCCGTTGCCACCAACCTGTCATCTGCGCCTGCCAGTCTCCAGCAAACAGCGCCGGAGCCAGCCCCATGACCCCTGTCGAACTCTCTCGCCCGTCGCGTAAACAGCGCGTTCGCACGTTGTGGATCTCCGATGTCCACCTGGGCACCCGGGACTGCCAGGCCGAGCACTTGTCGCAGTTTCTCAAGGGCTACCAGGCTGACAAGGTCTATCTGGTCGGCGACATCATCGATGGCTGGAAGCTTCGTGCAGGCATCTATTGGCCGCAAGCGCACACCAACGTCATTCGCCGGCTGCTGACCATGAGCAAGCGCGGTACCGAAGTGGTCTACGTGACCGGCAACCACGACGAATTTCTGCGCCGCTACTCCAAACTGTTGCTGGGCAATATCCAGCTGGTGGACGAGGCTGAGCACCTGACGGCGGATGGTCGGCGACTGCTGGTGATTCATGGCGATCAGTTCGATGTCATCACGCGTTACCACCGTTGGCTGGCCTTCCTGGGTGACCGCGCGTACGAAACCACCCTGGTGCTCAACCGCTGGCTCAATCACTGGCGGGCGCGATACGGCTATGGTTACTGGTCGCTGTCGGCGTACCTCAAGCACAAGGTCAAGGGGGCGGTGAACTTCATCAGCGATTTCGAGGATGCGATCGCCCACGAATGCACGCGGCGCGGTTTTCACGGGGTAGTGTGCGGGCATATCCACCATGCCGAGATCCGCAAGGTGGGAGAGGTGGAGTACCTCAACTGTGGGGACTGGGTCGAGTCGTGTACAGCGCTGATCAAGCACTGGGACGGCAGCATTACGCTGTATCGGCTGGCCGAGGCGCAGCAGAACGCCCGCATGGCGGTGTCGCGCGAGCCAGCGTGAGTGGCAGCCGATCGCCGACGAGCCGGCTCCAGCAGGTGCGTCGGGGTATGGCCTGGAGTTCTAGAAGGTGATCCGGCCTAGAAGGATGTCGCGGAACATCACGAAGTCGCCGATCAGGCTGTAGAAGGGGTGGCTGAAGGTCGCCGGCCGATTGTGCTCGAAGAAAAAATGCCCGACCCAGGCAAAGCCGTAGCCCGCCACGGGTACCGCCAACAACAGCAACCATTTGCCGCTGCCGATGGTATACGCCAGCAAGGCGATCACCAGGCTGGTGCCGACAAAGTGCAGGCGCCGGCAGGTGGGGTTGCTGTGCTCGCCCAGGTAGTAGGGGTAGAACTCGGCAAAACTGCGAAACTGCGCTGTGCTGGTCATGGCTATGCTTCCAGGATTAACACTTCTTGACAGGATACACGGCGTGGAGCCTGAATCGAGTCTAGAGTGATTGGCGGGGCCGGCCAGTGACAATAGGCGCCATTTGAGTATCCTTGGAGTTCACCGCACGAAGCGGTCAGCATAAGAAGCCTGTCATGAGTGAACGAACCACGTCAGCCAGCTGGGCATCAGGGATTGTGAAGGCACTTGAGCTGGAAGGGCTCGATTGTCAGGCCATGTTCAAGCAGCTCGGACTGGATTTTGCCGCCCTGGACGACCCTGACGCACGCTTTCCTCAAGATTCCATGACCCGACTCTGGCAGCTGGCCGTGGAGCTGTCCGGCAATGAAGCCATTGGCCTGAACATGGCGCGGGTCGTGCGCCCGGCTTCATTTCACGTGGTGGGCTATGCGCTGATGTCCAGTCGCACCCTGGCCGAGGGCTTCCAGCGACTGGTGCGTTACCAGCGAATCATCGCCGAGAGTTCCGACTTGAGCTTCGTCCTCGGGCCCGAGGGCTATTCACTGATTCTTACCGTACACGGTGACCACCTGCCTCCGACCCGGCACAGCGCCGAAGCGTCGCTGGCGTGCGCCCTGGCGCTGTGCAAGTGGCTCAGCGGGCGGCCAATCCAGCCGCGACGGGTATTGATCCAGGGGCCGCAGCCAAAAGATGTCGAGCCGTACAAGGTGGCGTTCCATTCACCGCTGGTGTTCGGCGCGCCCCATGATGCGCTGGTGTTCGAACGCGCCGACATGGAAGCGCCCCTGCCGACAGCCAATGAAGCGATGGCGGTGCTGCATGATCGCTTCGCCGGCGAATACCTCGCGCGCTTCTCGGAGAGCCGGGTGACGCACCGTGTGCGCCAGGTGCTATGCCGCATCCTGCCGCAGGGGGAACCCAAGCGTGAAACCCTTGCCCAGGCCCTGCACCTGTCGCAGCGCACCTTGCAGCGGCGGCTGCAGGAGGAGGGCACCAGTTTCCAGACCTTGCTTGACGACACTCGCCGCGAGCTGGCCGAACAGTACTTGGCACAGCCGGGCATGACGTTGTTGGAAACTGCCTATCTGCTGGGCTTTGCCGACCCCAGCAACTTTTACCGGGCATTTCGCCGTTGGTTCGACACCACGCCGAGCGAGTATCGCGCCCGGCTAGGAGCGGAAGGCGAACCTTTCAGTGACGCCAGAACGCCGGCATACACAACACCAGCACCGTAATGATTTCCAGGCGCCCCAGCAGCATGCCGCCGGCCAGGATCCACTTGGCTGCATCCGGCAGCGAGGCATAGTTGCCGGACGGGCCGATCACCTCGCCCAGGCCAGGCCCCACGCCGGATACGGTGCCCGCTGCACCGGTCAGTGCGGTCATCCAGTCCACTCCCAGCAGCGACAGCAACAGGGCCATGACGCAAATGGTGATGGCGAAGAAGAACGAGAACGTCAGGATCGAGCGCACGATTTCTTCGTCAAGGCGGTGGCCGTTGTACTTCTGCTTGATCACCGCACGCGGGTGGATCAACTGATTGAGGTTGGCCTTGAGCAGGATGTAGGCAACCTGGAAGCGGAAGATCTTGATGCCGCCGGCCGTCGAACCGGAGCAGCCGCCGACGAAGCCCAGGTAGAAGAACAGCATCAGCGAGAAATTACCCCACAGGCTGTAGTCGCCCAAGGCAAAGCCGGTGGTGGTAACCACCGAGGTCACGTTCAGCGCCACATGGCGCAGGGCATCCAGCCAGTGCAGGTTGGTGGTGGCCCAGTACCAGGTGCCCAGCACCAGCCAGGTGACTAGCAGCATTCCCAGCAGTCCTTGGACTTGCTGGTCGCGGATCAACGCTTTGCGGTTGCCGCGCAGGGTAGCGACGTAGAGGGTGAAGGGCAGACTGCCGAGGATCATCACCACCACCGCCACCCAGTGCACGGCCGGAATATCCCACTTGGCCAGGGACTGGTCAGAGGTCGAGAACCCGCCGGTGGAGATGGCCGACATGGCATGGTTGATCGCGTCGAACGGGCTCATGCCGGCCCACCAGAATGCCAGGCCGCCCAGCACCGAGAAGCCGACGTACACCATGACGATCGACTTGGCCACCATGTGCGAACGCGGCATTACCTTTTCGGAGCGGTCCGAAGACTCGGTCTGGAACAGGCGCATGCCCCCGATGCGCAGCAGCGGCAGGATCGCCACTGCCATGGCGATGAAGCCGATGCCGCCGAGCCAGTGCAGCATTGAGCGCCACATCAGGATGCCCGGCGACATCGTGTCCAGGCCGCTGAGGACCGTGGCGCCAGTGGCGGTGATGCCGGACATGCTTTCGAAGAAGGCGTCCGTGTAGCTGATGTGCTGGGTCAGCAGGAAGGGCAGGGCTGCAAATACGCACACCACCAGCCAACTGCTGACCGTCAGCAGGTACATGTCGCGCGGGCGCAGGTGCACATGCTCAGGGCGGCCTTGGATGACCATGGCCAGGCCGGCGATGAAGGTAATCAGGCTCGACCACAGGAATGACGGCAGGTCGCCTGTGCGATCGAAAATCACCAGGGTCGCCATGGGGACGACCATGCTGACCGCCAGGGTGATGAGGAAGATGCCGATGATGAAACCAATGATCCTTAAGGTCGGCAACGCCATGTGATCTGCTCTGACTCTGAACGGAAGGGCGCCATTCTACCTATGGGTCTGGTGATGTAAACGCTAGAATGGCCGCACATTTAACTGCCAGGAGGGTAGCCGATGGAGGCTCTCGACGCATTGCTCAACCGTGTTTCCGTGCCACGCCTGACTGATCCGGCGCCCAACGCCGCCCAACGCGAGGCACTGTTCCAGGCCGCGCTGCGCGCCCCGGACCACGGCCAGCTGCGCCCATGGCGCTTCCTGACCATCGAAGGTCAAGGCCGGGACAAGCTGGGCGAACTGTTCGCCGAAGCCTTGCAAATCAAAGGTGACGCCAGCCAGGCGGCCTTGGACAAGGCTCGCGCCATGCCGCTGCGCGCGCCGCTGCTGATCGTGGTCATCGCCAAGCTGCAGGACCATTTCAAGGTGCCCAAGTCCGAGCAGCGGCTGGCGGCCGGATGCGCGGCCCATGGCATCCTGATCGCCGCTCATGCCCAGGGAATCGGTGCGGTGTGGCGCACCGGTGACATGGCCTTCGATGCCCACGTGCACAAAGGGCTGGGGTTGGCCGAGAACGAAGAGTTGGTCGGCTACCTGTATGTCGGTACCCCGATGACCGAGCCGCGTACCGCGCCGGTGCTGGAAACGGCCGACTTCGTCAGTGCCTGGGGTGAGTGAAGTCGGCCTGGCTGGCCCTGTGCAGTGAGACTTCCGGCCTCTTCGCGGGGTTACCCACGACGAGGCCGGGACAACCAGCCCCGACTCAGTTGCCGTTCACCTCGGCCACCGGCAGCTCCAACCGGGCCACGAAGCCCCCCAGTGGATGATTGGCCAACACCAGCGTCCCCCCGTGGCGCTCCGCTGCCTTGCGCGCAATGGCCAGCCCCAGGCCATGCCCCGCTGCACTCTGTCCTGGCGCCCTGAAGAATGGCTCACCCAGCTGTGCCAGATGCTCCTGTGCCACCCCAGGCCCGTGGTCGCGCACAGTCAGCACGATACGGTCCTGCTCACGCTCGGCATGAATCTCGATCGGTTGCCCCACTGGATTGAAACGCAAGGCATTGCGCAGCAGGTTGTCCAGCGCTCGTTCGATCAGCGTCGGCCAGCCTTGCAGTGTCAGGCCTGGCTGGGCTTCGAGCTTGACCTCCTGCTCCGGTGCGCTGAGCTGGGCATCCTTGCGCACGCTGCCAAGCAATGCATTCAGATCGACCGGCTCGGCATGCGCCTGCTCGGCATCGACGCGGGCCAGGGCAAGGATCTCGCTGATCAGGTCTTCCAGACGGTCGCATTCGCGGGTCAGACGTGGCCACAACGTTTCGCGTTGCTCGGGTTCGGCACGTTCGGCCAGGGCCAGGGCAATGCGCAGGCGTGCCAGAGGCGAGCGCAGTTCGTGGGACACATCGCGCAGCAACTGGCGCTGGCTGCCGATCAGGCTTTGCAGGCGGGCGCCCATCTTGTTGAAGTCGTTGGCCAGCACACCGAATTCGTCGCGGCGGGCCGCCAGCCGCGCCAGGCTGTTCTGCTGATAGCTGGTCTGCCCCAGGTCATGCACCGCACCGCGCAATCGGCTCAATGGGCGGGTGATGGACAGGGTCACCAGCAGGCTGAACAAGGTCAGGACCACGAGGGCGATGCCCAGTGCGCTGAGCGGCCAGAGCAGGCTCTCGCGGTGCCAAGCGTCCAGCTCCGGGTGTGGAATTCGGTAGATCAGCAGATAGGTTTCGCCGCTCTGGGGGCTGGTGTACTCCTCGGTGAGCCGTCGCCAGGGCAGGCGGCGGTCGTCGTTGTGCTGGCGAGCCTCGAAGGCCGCCGCACGGCGGGGGAAAGTGCCGGGCACTACCGCCTCGCCGCTGTCATTGAGCACTTGTACGTCGATCTTGAAGCGCTGCTTGCGCCGCTCCAGAAAGCGCTGCGCCGATTCCATGCCTTCTTGCTCGTAGTGCTGGGCCCAGTGGCTGGCCAAGGTGTTCAGGCCTGGGTGGCGGCTGAGAATCCAGGCGTCTTGGTTGAGCATATGGCCCAGCAGGATCGACAGCCCGGCGACCAGTGTGATGGCCAGCCAGAAACTGGCCAGGATGCGCCAGAACAGTGAACGCAAGTGCACCTCCTACAAGCGGGAAAAGCCCGGCCCGCATGAGAGCGGGCCGGGCATCGGTGGGACAGCTTACTGGGCCTTGGCGTCTTTTTCAGCTTTCCAGGCCTGGAACTCCTGCCACTCAGCCTGCTTCGCGGCGCGCTCTTTCTTCAACTCGTCGAACTGCTTCTGCTGT
The DNA here is from genome assembly GCF_040762985.1 of Pseudomonas sp. Rh2. NCBI lineage: Bacteria > Pseudomonadati > Pseudomonadota > Gammaproteobacteria > Pseudomonadales > Pseudomonadaceae > Pseudomonas > Pseudomonas sp. Rh2. Next base: position 4,347,832 of record NZ_CP142890.1, on the reverse strand, counting down.
TCTGGCTTGAGCAGGGCGCGGATCTGGCTATCGGTCTTGTCGTGGCTGGCCTTGATTTCATCCTTCATGGCTTTTTGATCGGCGGCTGGCAGCTTGTTCAGGTAGCGCTCGGTGATGTCGCGACGTTGCTTCATCTGCTCGCCCATCAGCTTGCCGATCTGCTGGCGTTGGTCGCGGCTCAGGTCCAGTTGGGCGAAAGGCGCGTCACCGCGATGATGCGGGCCGTCGTGGCGCGGGCCGCCTTCAGGCATGGCCATGGCTACGGTCGGCAGGGCGGCGGCGAACATCAGGGCGATAAGGGTCTTGCGCATGGTGTTTCTCCTTTCAGGGGCCGGTGGTTACCGGATGAGCCCAGTCTAGGGAGATCAAGGTCAAGCGCAGTCAGTGGAGGGTAAAGACTCGGTAAAGAGGGGCGGCCGTGCTTTGTGCGAGCGGGGCGTTGCAATTGGGGCCGCAAAGCGGCCCCGGCGTGCTTACAGACTGTAGTAGTAGCCCCGGCTGCGCAGCGCCACGATCCGCGGACGGCCGTCGGGGTGCGGGCCGATCTTCTTGCGTAGGTTGCTGACATGCATGTCCAGGCTGCGGTCATACAGGGTCAGCTTGCGACCCAAACCGATCTGCGCGAGGTCCTGCTTGTCCAGCGGTTCGCCGGGTTGGCGCAGCAGTGCTTCGAGGATGCGGCTTTCGGAGAGGGTCAGGGTCATTTCGCGTTCGTCGATGCTGACCACGCCACGCGCCGGGCTGAAGGTCAGGTCGCCAATTTCCACCTGGGTGGTGGTGGCCGTCGGGTGGCTGCGGCGCAGCACTGCCCGCAGGCGCGCCGTGAGTTCACGCGGGTCGCAGGGTTTGGCCAGGTAGTCGTCGGCACCCAGTTCGAGGCCGAGGATGCGGTCCAGCGGCTCGCCACGGGCCGAAAGCATCAACACCGGCAGTTCAGCGTGGTCGCTGCGCAATTGCTTGAGCAGTTCCAGGCCACTGCCATCGGGCAGCATCACGTCGAGCACCACCGCTGCCGGCGAATGCTCTGCCAGCGCCTGACGCGCGCTCTGGCCATCGTGGCAGGCGCGGACAGAGAACCCTTCCTGGGTCAGCCAGCTGCCGAGCAGCTCGCAGAGTTCCTGGTCATCATCAATCAGTAACAGCTCGCTCATGACTCACTCAATTCAACCATTGACGGCGTCTTCTATGTCCGCCACTGGCAAAGATACCGCAGACTGCCGACAAGAGTGCAACGGCTGAACCAATCAGAAACCATTGTTGCTGGTCGGTAAGCAGGCGGGGCTGGGGACTGGCCTGCAATTCCCGGATCGCCATCTTCAGCCGCTGGTTGTCCTGGCGCAGGCGCGCCAGCTGGGCGCTTTCCCGTTCGCTGTCGGCGTCCTGCAGTTGCTGGGCAAGGATGGCACGTTGCTTTTCGCTGTCGTCCAGGCGCTGCTGAAGCTCGGTAATGCGCGCACCGGCCTCCAGTGACAACGGTTGCTCGGCGTAGGCGAAGCAGGGGACTAACAACAGGCAAAACAGCAGGGCGATCTGACCTTGGCGCATGGGAACTCCTGATTCCTATCGATTCTGGAGGTTGTCGGCCGTTGGTCGGAATTGCTTAGCGTTCGCGCCAGCCCGTTCGCGGGTGAACTCGCTCTCATGGGCCACTTGCACGCTTCAGGGCCTGTGCAGTGCCTGTAGGAGCGGGTTCACCTGCGAAAAAGGCGACGCTGTTTAGATCAGGGCAACACTTGCTTGAACGGCTTGACGATGACCTTTTCGTACACGCCGGCGGCGATGTACGGGTCAGCGTCGGCCCAGGCCTGGGCATCGGCCAGGGAGTTGAACTCGGCGACGATCAGGCTGCCGCTGAAGCCAGCCTCACCTGGATCATTGCTGTCGATGGCCGGGTGCGGGCCGGCCAGTACCACGCGGCCTTCGGCCTTCAGTTGCTGCAGGCGCTCGATGTGTGCCGGGCGTGCGGCCAGGCGTTTTTCCAGGGAGTTCGCGACGTCGCTGGCGATGATGGCGTAGAGCATGTCATTCCTTGGTCTTGGAGGTGGAAGGTTCGTCGTGCAGGTGGCGGGACAGGTAGACACCCTGTGCCACCAGGAAAATCACGGTCATGCCGAGGCTGCCGAACACCTTGAAGTCGACCCAGAAGTCCTGGAAGGTGAAGGCGACGAACAGGTTGGCGGCACCACAGAACAGGAAAAAACCGATCCAAGCGATGTTCAGGCGGTTCCAGATGGCATCGGGCAGGCTCAGGGCATGGCCCATGATGCGCTTGATCAGAACCCGGTCACCGATGAAATGGCTGCCGGCGAAGCCCAGGGCGAACAGCCAGTTGACCACGGGTGCCTTCCACTTGAGGAATGTCTCGCTGTGGAAGGTGAGGGTCAGGCCGCCGAACACCAGGCAGGCGATCAAGGTCAGCCACTGACCTTTTTCGAGCTTGCGCTGGCGCAGGAACAGGGCGCCGTACACCACCAGCGAACTGAGGATCAGCATCGCCGTGGCGCTGTAGATACCGCCGAATTCGAAGTTGTGACCGGCCACTTCCATGGGGCGCGGGTCGAGCTTGTAGACGATGAAGAACAGCAGCAGCGGGATGAAATCGATGAATTGTTTCACAATGGCAGCCAGAATCGGGATGTGACGGCATAATAACAAACATCGATTCCAGCGAAAGCGCTCCTCCATGAATGTTGATCTGCACTGTCACAGCACGGCCTCCGATGGCGCCCTGTCGCCGTCGACCCTGGTCGCCCGGGCCTTCGATCACGGGGTGCAAGCACTGGCGCTGACCGACCACGACACCATCGAAGGCCTGCCAGAGGCCCGGCAGGCCTGCCATGCACGAGGGATGCGCTGGATCAGCGGGGTGGAGCTTTCCTGCACCTGGGGTGGTGCGACCATCCATGTACTGGGCTATGACTTCCCGCTCGATGCGCCGCCGCTGCTGGCGGCCATCGAAGCTTTGCACCGGGGGCGCTGGCTGCGCGCCGAGGAAATCGACAAGCGGTTGGCGGCCAAGGGCATGCCCGGCGCACTCGACGGTGCGCGGGCGGTGCAGCAAGAACTGGGTGACAGCGGCAACGCTCCCGCGCGTCCGCACTTTGCCGAGTTCCTGGTGCGTGCGGGCCACGTCAAGGACCGCGGCGAAGCGTTTCGCAAGTGGCTTGGCGCCGGCAAGCTGGGCGACGTCAAGCTGCATTGGCCGACGCTTGAGGAAACCGTCGCGACCCTGCGCCAGTCCAATGCCTGGGTGAGCCTGGCTCATCCCATGCATTACGATCTGACCCGCAGCAAGCGCAGAAGGCTGATAGCAGACTATATTCAGGCAGGCGGGCAGGCACTTGAGGTGGTCAATGGGATGATGCCGGCCGAGCAAGTGGGCACGATGTCCATCCTTACCCGAGAGTTCGGCTTGCTGGCGAGCGCCGGCAGTGATTTCCACGGCCCTGGCACCTGGGGCGAGATCGGTGCCTACCGGCCATTGCCCGAGGACCTGCCACCTCTGTGGCGCCGATTCAGCCATGAACAGCCTTTGGCGGTATGAACAGGACGACTACGTGAGCCAATTTTTCCAGATTCATCCGGAGAATCCGCAGCCGCGGCTGATCCGCCAGGCGGTTGAGATCATCCGCAAGGGTGGCGTGGTGGTCTATCCGACCGACTCGGCCTATGCCCTGGGTTGCCAGATTGGCGACAAGAGCGCGGTGGAGCGGGTGCGACGCCTGCGTGGCCTGGACAAGAGCCATAACTTCACCCTGATGTGCTGCGATATGTCCCAGCTCGGTCTTTACGCCAAGGTCGACACCGGTACTTTCCGCCTGCTCAAGGCCCATGTGCCCGGCCCCTACACGTTCATACTCAATGGCACCCGCGAGGTGCCACGTCTGCTGCTGCACGAAAAGCGTCGCACCATCGGCCTGCGGGTACCGGATCACGCGATCACCCTGGCCCTGCTTGCCGAGCTGGGCGAGCCACTGATGAGCGTGAGCCTGATCCTGCCAGGTGACACCGAGCCGATGACCGACCCGTACGAGATTCGCCAGCGACTGGAGCACCATGTCGACCTGGTCATCGATGGCGGTTTTGGCGACCTCAAGGCTTCCACCATCATCGATCTGTCCGGCGAGTCGCCTGAGCTGATTCGCGAAGGCTGTGGCGACCCAGCGCCGTTCATGGTCCACGCGTGAGCCAAGTAGACGCACCGCAGGCACAGGTCAGCGAAGTCGCGTTGCCCCAGCAATTGCAGCTGGCGCTGGTCTATGGTGAAGCACTTACAGAGATGCCGGTGGACCTCTATATCCCGCCGGATGCGCTGGAAGTCATCCTCGAAGCCTTTGAAGGCCCGCTGGACTTGCTCCTGTACCTGATCCGCAAGCAGAACATCGACATCCTCGACATCCCGGTAGCCGAGATCACCCGTCAGTACATGGGTTATGTCGAACTGATGAAGAGCGTGCGCCTCGAGCTGGCCGCCGAGTACCTGGTGATGGCCGCAGTGCTGGCCGAGATCAAGTCGCGCATGCTGTTGCCGCGCTCGTCGGAGGTCGAGGAAGAAGAGGGCGACCCGCGCGCCGAACTGATTCGCCGTCTTCAGGAGTACGAGCGCTTCAAGGCCGCTGCCGAAGGCATCGACGAGCTGCCGCGGGTTGGCCGCGATATCGTCGTGCCGCGCCTGGACGCCCCCCAGGCCAAGGTGCGCAAGCTGTTGCCCCAGGTCAGCCTGGAGGAGCTTCTGGTGTCCATGGCCGAGGTCATGCGCCGCAACGACCTGTTCGAAAGTCACCAGATCACCCGCGAGGCCCTGTCTACCCGCGAACGCATGAGCGAGGTGCTGGAGCGCCTCAAGGACGGTGGCTTCGTGCCATTTGTCGAATTGTTCGGCGCCGAGGAGGGCAAGCTGGGTGTGGTGGTGACGTTCATGGCGATTCTGGAGCTGGTCAAGGAATCGCTGATCGAACTGGTGCAGAATGAGCCTTTCGCCCCGATCCATGTCCGAATGCGGGCCGAAACTGTCGAAGAATCCGATGAATCTGAATGACCCACGCGACTTGGCGTCGCTGATCGAGGCGTTTTTGCTGGCCTCGGGCAAGCCACAATCCCTGGAACGCTTGTATGAACTGTTCGAAGAGGCCGAGCGCCCCGAACCCAAGGTGTTCAAGAAGGCCCTGGAGGTGCTGGGCAAGTCCTGCGCTGGCCGTGCATTCGAACTCATGGAGGTGGCCAGCGGCTACCGCCTGCAGATTCGCGAGGACTTCGCGCCCTGGGTAGGGCGGCTGTGGGAAGAGCGCCCGCAACGTTATTCCCGTGCGTTGCTGGAAACCTTGGCATTGATCGCTTACCGCCAGCCCATCACCCGTGGCGAGATCGAGGATGTGCGGGGTGTGGCGGTGAACAGCAATATCATCAAGACCTTGATGGAGCGGGAGTGGATACGCGTGGTCGGCTACCGTGAGGTGCCCGGTCGACCAGCGATGTTCGCCACCACCAAGGGATTTCTCGATCACTTCAATCTCAAGAGCCTCGAAGAGCTGCCGGCGTTGGCGGAGTTGCGCGAGATGGAGCCTGCACCCTTTCTGGACCCCGACGATGCGCCAGTGCCAGCGCATTTGCAGGCGTTGGCCGATGCCAGCCTGGGTGAGGAAGCGGTTGTCGAGCCGAAGGAAGAGACCAGTTTCCGCAGCTTGTTGGTGGAACTCGATGCCATGGAGGAGGGGTTGAAGACTGACTTCGAGGATTTGCGTGAGGAAGAGGGCAAGCTCGAACCCTGAAGTCGTCTGCGCTGACGCCACCGCTGGCAAGCCTCGGGTCCCGTGTCGTTGCCGACTTGCCGGCAATCAGGCAGCTTCGGTCAGCGCATAAGCCATTGGGCAGAAAACCCACTGCGCTACAGTGCGCTCGCGTCCGGAACCGCGTATGATACGCGCCCTTTTGGCACGTTCGTCGCCAAACCCTGATTCATTCCTACACCGGGAGGTGCCCAGATGAGTGAGCAAGACCTGCAAGACAGCCAACCCACCCCTCCATCCGGCGAAAAGCTGCAGAAAGTGCTGGCGCGCATTGGCGTCGGCTCGCGCCGTGACGTCGAGGCCTGGATCAGCCAGGGCCGTATCAAAGTCAACGGCGTCGAAGCCACCCTCGGCCTGCGCGTCGACCTGCACGATGCGATCACGGTCGATGGCAAGCTGATCAAGCGCGAAGAGGCCGCCGAGGCCACTCGCCGGGTGATCATGTACAACAAGCCCGATGGCGAGATCTGCACCCGTGACGACCCCGAAGGTCGTCCGACCGTGTTCGATCGCCTCCCGCGCCCGAAAGAAGGCCGCTGGATCAACATCGGCCGTCTGGACATCAACACCACTGGCCTGTTGCTGTTCACCACCGACGGTGAGCTGGCCAATCGCCTGATGCACCCCTCCTACGAGATGGACCGCGAGTACGCAGTGCGTGTGCGTGGCGAGGTGGACGACGAGATGATCGAACGCCTCAAGGCCGGCGTGATGCTCGAGGATGGCCCGGCCAAGTTCACCGACATCCAGAAAGCCCCCGGTGGTGAAGGCTTCAACCACTGGTATCACTGCGTGGTAATGGAAGGGCGTAACCGTGAGGTACGTCGCCTGTGGGAATCCCAGGGCATGGTGGTCAGCCGACTGAAGCGCGTACGTTTCGGCCCGGTGTTCCTCAATTCCGACCTGCCGATGGGCCGCTGGCGCGAAATGACCCAGGGCGAAATCGACATCCTGGCCGCTGAAGTGGGCCTGCAGCCGGTAGCGCTGCCAGCCATGAACCTCAAGGCCAAGGACAAGATGGAGCGCATGCAGCGCAAGTCGACCCGTCCACTGGGCCGCAACGAGCGCGTACGCAACCTTCGCCCGGCGCACGAGGGCAGCGCTGCCGAGCGTCCTGCGCGTCAGCCACGTGAAGAAGCCCCGCGCAAAGGCAGCCGCGGCAGCACTGTCGCCGAGCGCCCGAGCGAGATGCGCAAGCGTCCTGCAAGGCCGGAAGGCGACAAGCCAACCGGGCGCGGTCGTGGCAAGCCGCGTGGTTGATCTGCACTGCTGATCAAAGAGCCAGCCTTCGGGCTGGCTTTTTCATGTCTGCACGATGCGGCCGCGCCATGCAACGCTCAGCCAAGATCTTGAACGAAAAGAAATTTTCCGACGACTGGCAAGTTTTCAAACCGCCTTGTAAAGAAAATTGTACGAAATCATCCGATTTCCCTGACCGTCACCTTTTTCTGTAAACAGAACTTGCCGACAAGCACCTCCTCGAACCTGCCCTGTCCCCGCCGGCCTATTGCCCAAACCCCCGCCCCACGCTGATATAGCGAGCATTGCCGCGTGCAAGAAGCCCCTCCGCAGAGCTGGGCATACAGAACAACAAATGGAGGCGCCATGTACGCCGATCACCTCGCCTTTGAAGGCCTACACCACAGGACCGGTGCGTTTTTTTCCCAGGAAACGACGCAACGCGTTGACGCCTGCGCGTTCGCGGGGGTATACAGTGCGCCGCGTTTTACCTGTGACCCTTATGCGTACCGCGCACTCTTGGCCACGCCCGGCTGATCCGCCCCGGCGGAGCCTGTGTCCAAGAAACCCAAGGTAACCACCTTGCCCCATTCCGCTGCGCCACGAGCGCGGTGGGTCCGATTCCGTCACAGATAAAAACAATGCAGGTGACTTCGTTCATGAGTGGACAAAACATGCATTCAGGCGAGCTCAAGCGGGGCCTGAAGAACCGCCATATCCAATTGATCGCCCTCGGCGGCGCGATTGGTACCGGTCTGTTCCTCGGCTCGGCAGGCGTGATGAAATCCGCCGGCCCGTCGATGATCCTTGGCTACGCCATCTGCGGCTTCATCGCCTTCATGATCATGCGCCAGCTCGGCGAAATGATCGTCGAAGAGCCGGTGGCCGGTTCGTTCAGCCACTTTGCCCATAAATATTGGGGGGGCTTCGCCGGTTTTCTGTCGGGATGGAACTGCTGGGTGCTGTACATCCTGGTCGGCATGTCGGAGCTCACCGCGGTTGGCAAGTACATTCACTACTGGTGGCCGGAGATCCCGACTTGGGTCACGGCAGCGGGCTTCTTCCTGCTGATCAACTTCATCAACCTGATGAACGTCAAGGTATTCGGTGAGGCCGAGTTCTGGTTCGCAATCATCAAGGTCGCGGCGATCGTCGGCATGATCGGCCTGGGTGCCTATCTGTTGACCAGCGGCAGCGGCGGCCCCGAGGCCTCGGTGACCAACCTGTGGGCGCATGGCGGCTTCTTCCCGCATGGCGTCAGCGGCCTGGTGATGGCCTTGGCATTCATCATGTTCTCCTTCGGTGGCCTGGAAATGCTCGGTTTCACCGCGGCCGAGGCCGACAAGCCGAAAACCGTCATCCCCAAGGCGATCAACCAGGTCATCTACCGCATCCTGATCTTCTACATCGGTGCGCTGGTGGTCCTGCTGTCGCTGACCCCTTGGGACAATCTGGTCGCCAGCATCGACGCCTCTGGCGGCAGCTACGGCAGCAGCCCGTTCGTCCAGGTGTTCTCGTTGCTGGGCAGCGATGTGGCTGCGCACCTGCTGAACTTCGTGGTACTGACTGCAGCGCTGTCGGTCTACAACAGCGGTACCTACTGCAACGCCCGCATGCTGCTGGGTATGGCTGAGCAGGGCGATGCACCTGCGGCGCTGGCAAAGGTCGACAAGCGCGGTGTGCCGGTTCGTTCGATTCTGGTTTCGGCGGCGGTGACCTTGATCGCCGTGCTGCTGAATTACCTCATTCCGCAGAATGCGCTGGAGCTGTTGATGTCGCTGGTGGTCGCGACCCTGGTGATCAACTGGGCGATGATCAGCTACTCGCACTTGAAGTTCCGCCAGCATCTGGATCGCACTGGCCAAAGGCCGCTGTTCAAGGCGTTGTGGTACCCCTATGGCAACTACATCTGCCTGGCTTTCGTGGTGCTGATCCTGGGCGTCATGCTGCAGATTCCTGGGATCCAGGTGTCGGTGTACGCGATTCCGGTGTGGCTGGTGGTGATGTATGTGTTCTACGTAGCTAAGGGCAAGCGTGGGGCGCAGGCCGTCGGCGAGGCTGGGACCATTACCAAGTAACCGCCTGATGGCATGAATGAAAACCCGACATCCGGTCACAGGTGTCGGGTTTTTTGATGTCCGTCACTGCTTGTCAAGGGCGGTTTGCCGACGTTGAGGGTCGCTGCAGGCAACCCGCCCATCAGATCTGCTCCAGCAACCACCCGCGAAACGCTCGCAACGACGGCAGCGCCTCATTTCTCGGCGGGTAGATCAGGTAGTAGCTGCGTTGACTGGCAAAGGCGGTCCCTGGGCTGAAGAGCTCACCCTTGGCCAGTTCCTCCTCCACCAGGATTCTCGGCACCAGGCCGATGCCGATTCCGGCCCGTACCGCTTGGATCAAGTGTGAGGTCAGCTCGAAGCTGGGCCCCAGGCGCATGGCCCGGTGGGGTAGGCCATGGTGCGAGAACCATTCGCCCCAGGCGTGCGGGTTGTTGGCCACGTTAAGCAGCACTTCTTCACTGATCCGCGCCGGCTCCCAGCCTTGGGCGTCGTTGCCGGCTTCGGACGGCAGGATCACCACCAGCTCTTCGGCATGCAAGCGATGGCAGATCAGGCCCGGCAAGTCGTGGCTGGCCACGCCAATGGCCGCGTCGATCTCGCTGGTGTCGAAGTTGATCGCTTCGATGCGTGAATGTATATGCACCAGCATGCCTGGGTGCGCGCTGTAGAACGCATGCAGGCGAGGTAGCAGCCATTTCGAGCCGAAGGTGGGAAGGGTTGCCAGGCGCAGGGTGCCGACGCCGGACTGGTATGCCAGGGCCTGCAAGGTCGCGTTGCGGATGCGCCCCAACGCCTCGCTCAGTTCGCGCTGGTACAGGCGGCCAACGTCGGTCAGCTGCACCTGTCTGCCCTCGCGCCGGAACAGCGTCAGGCCAAGCTGCTGCTCCAAGGCCTGCACTTGCCGGCTGACCGCGCTCTGCGTCAGGGACAGCTCGGCGGCGGCACGGGTGTAGCTTTCATGCCGGGCGGCAGCTTCGAAGGCCAGGAGTAGCGACATCGAAGGGGTCAGGTGGCGGTAATTCATTCATAAAAGTCATCGATAGCGGCAGGATTATCCGTTTGCCCCTGGGGCGAAAGTACAGGAACATGGGCCTATTCGTCATCCGTGCATACAGCGAACCATGCCGGAAAGACAGGATTTCCGTGAATTAGCCCATATCAAGAGGCCATCCTTCGATGATCGCCCAGCTGCCCACCCGCGCGCCGGCCGCCAACTACCCCGAATTTCTCGAAGCCCTGCGCAGCAGCGGCTTCCGTGGCCAGATCAGTGCCGACTACGGCACGCGCACCGTGCTGGCCACCGACAACTCGATCTACCAGCGCCTGCCCCAGGCGGCGGTGTTCCCGATGGACGCCGACGACGTGGCGCGGGTCGCTACACTGATGGGCGAGCCACGCTTCCAGCAGGTCAAGCTGACCCCGCGGGGCGGTGGTACCGGCACCAACGGTCAGTCGCTGACCGACGGCATCGTCGTCGACCTGTCGCGTCACATGAACAAGATTCTGGAAATCAACGTCCAGGAGCGTTGGGTGCGGGTTCAGGCGGGGGTGGTCAAGGACCAGCTCAATGCTGCGCTCAAGCCCCACGGTCTGTTCTTCGCCCCTGAACTGTCCACCTCCAATCGTGCCACTGTCGGCGGCATGATCAATACCGACGCCAGCGGCCAGGGCAGTTGCACCTACGGCAAGACCCGCGACCACGTCCTGGAGTTGCACAGCGTGCTGCTTGGCGGTGAGCGCCTGCACAGCCTGCCGATCGATGATGCGGCGCTGGAGCAAGCCTGCGCCGCACCTGGCCGGGTCGGCGAGGTGTACCGCATGGCTCGCGAAATCCAGGAAACCCAGGCCGAGCTGATCGAAAGTACCTTCCCCAAGCTCAACCGCTGCCTGACCGGCTACGACCTGGCGCACCTTCGCGACGAACAGGGCCGCTTCAACCTCAACAGCGTGCTGTGCGGTGCCGAAGGCTCGCTGGGCTACGTGGTCGAGGCCAAGCTCAACGTGTTGCCGATTCCCAAGTATGCGGTGCTGGTGAACGTTCGCTACACCAGCTTCATGGATGCCCTGCGCGATGCCAATGCGCTGATGGCGCTCAAGCCATTGTCGATCGAGACGGTGGATTCCAAGGTGCTGATGCTGGCGATGAAAGACATCGTCTGGCACAGCGTGGCTGAATATTTCCCCGCCGACCCCGAGCGCCCGACCCTGGGCATCAACCTGGTGGAGTTCTGCGGCGACGAGCCAACCGAGGTCAACGCCCGGGTGCAGGCGTTCATCGAGCACCTTCAGAATGACACCAGTGTCGAACGCCTGGGCCACACCTTGGCTGAGGGGGGCGACGCGGTCACGCGGGTCTACACCATGCGCAAGCGCTCGGTGGGCCTGCTGGGCAACGTCGAGGGCGAAGTGCGCCCGCAGCCCTTCGTGGAAGACACCGCGGTACCGCCAGAGCAGCTTGCCGACTACATCGCTGACTTCCGTGCCCTGCTCGATGGCTATGGCCTGTCCTACGGCATGTTCGGCCATGTCGACGCCGGGGTGCTGCACGTGCGTCCGGCGCTGGACATGAAAGATCCAGCCCAGGCGGCGCTGGTCAAGCCGATTTCCGACGCCGTGGCGGCGCTGACCAAACGCTATGGTGGCCTGCTGTGGGGCGAACACGGCAAAGGCCTGCGCTCGGAATACGTGCCGGAGTACTTTGGTGAACTCTACCCGGCGCTGCAGCGCCTCAAAGGCGCCTTCGACCCGCATAACCAGCTCAACCCAGGCAAGATCTGCACCCCGCCGGACAGCGCCGAAGGCCTGACACCGGTCGATGGTGTGACCTTGCGCGGCGATCTCGACCGTACCATCAGCGAGCGCGTGTGGCAGGACTTCCCCAGCGCCGTGCACTGCAACGGCAACGGCGCCTGCTACAACTACGACCCCAACGACGCCATGTGCCCCTCGTGGAAGGCCACCCGCGAGCGCCAGCACTCGCCCAAGGGCCGTGCCTCGCTGATGCGTGAGTGGCTGCGCCTGCAAGGCGAAGCCGATGTCGACGTGCTGGCGGTGGCGCGCAACAAGGTGTCCTGGCTCAAGGGCCTGCCGGCACGCCTGCGCAACAATCGCGCCCGTCAGCAGGGGCAGGCGGACTTTTCCCACGAGGTGTACGACGCCATGGCCGGTTGCCTGGCGTGCAAGTCGTGCGCGGGTCAGTGCCCGATCAAGGTCAATGTTCCAGACTTCCGCTCGCGCTTCCTTGAGCTGTACCACGGTCGCTACCAGCGTCCGCTGCGTGACTACCTGATCGGCTCGCTGGAATTCACCATCCCGTACCTGGCTCATGCGCCAGGGATTTACAACGCGGTGATGGGCTCGAAATGGGTCAGCAAGCTGCTGGCCGATAAGGTTGGGATGGTCGACAGCCCGCTGATCAGCCGCTTCAACTTCCAGTCGACCCTGACTCGCTGCCGGGTGGGTGTGGCCAGCGTACCGGCCCTGCGTGAGCTCACCCCGGCCCAACGCGAGTGCAGCATCGTGCTGGTGCAGGACGCCTTCACCCGGTACTTCGAGACACCGCTGCTGGCATCGTTCATCGAGCTGGCCCACCGCCTGGGCCATCGGGTATTTCTGGCGCCTTACAGTGCCAATGGCAAGCCGCTGCATGTGCAAGGCTTCCTGGGCGCCTTCGCCAAGGCTGCGATCCGCAACGCTACCCAGCTCAAGGCGCTGGCCGACTGTGGCGTGCCGCTGGTGGGCTTGGACCCGGCGATGACCCTGGTCTACCGCCAGGAATACCAGAAGGTGCCTGGCCTGGACGCGTGCCCGAAAGTGCTGTTACCCCAGGAGTGGTTGATGGAGGTGTTGCCGGAGCAGGCTGTGGTCGCGCCAGGCACCTTCCGGCTGATGGCCCACTGCACCGAGAAGACCAATGTGCCGGCCAGCACCAAGCAGTGGGAGCAGGTGTTCGCCCGTCTGGGCCTGAAGTTGGTGACCGAGGCCACCGGGTGCTGCGGCATGTCCGGCACCTATGGGCATGAGGCGCGCAATCAGCAGACCTCGCGGACCATCTTCGAGCAGTCCTGGGCGACCAAGCTGGACAAGGAAGGTGAGGCGCTGGCGACCGGTTATTCGTGCCGCAGCCAGGTCAAGCGCATGACCGAGCGGCAGATGCGCCACCCGCTGGAGGTGGTGTTGCAGTACGCGCAGCGCTGATCCGCGGGCGCAGACGGGGCGCCTTCTTCGTGGATGAACTCACAACCATGGGCTGATGCGGCCCTTATCTGTGGGGTCGGCTTTGGCGCGAAGAGGGCGTTGGCGATTCAGGATGATCGCGGCATTTTGCGGGCTCGCCGCGCCTGTTGGTAAAGGTACAGGCTCAACGCAAGTCCGCAGCAGGACGCCGCCGCCGCGAACAGAAACATCGAAGCGAATCCGAACCCCGACGCCACAGCACCGACCAAGGGGCCGGTGATCCCCAGCGACAGGTCGATGAACAGCGAGTAGGCCCCCACCGCTGCGCCACGGTTGGCCGCCGAGACCTGATTGACCGCTTCCACGCCCAGCGCTGGAAACACCAGCGAGAACCCGAAGCCACTGAGGGCGGCGCCCGCCAGGGCCATTTCCGCGTTTGGCGCCAGCCACAGCATGAGCAGGCCCACGGTCTCCACCGAAAGACAGGCAATGGCCACCCGAAAACCACCAAGCCGGTTGATCATGTTGCCGAACAATAGCCGTGCGCAGATGAAGCTCGCGCCGAACAGGCTCAGGGTCAGTGCTGCGTTGGGCCATTGGCGGCTGGCGTAGTACAGGGTAATGAAGGTGGCGATGGTGCCGAAGCCGATCGAGCCCAGCGCCAGTCCGGAACCATGGGGGAAGACCTTGCCCAATACCCGCATGAACGGCAGGCGAACGCCACTGACGACAGGTGCGGCGCGCTTCGGCCAGGCCAGCAGCAAGCCGATGATGCCCAGCAATAGGATGCTCGCTCCCATGCTCCACAGGCCCAGGCTCTTGACCATCAGCACGCCCAGCGGTGCGCCGACGGCCAGAGCACCATAGCTGGCGATGCCATTCCAGGAGATGACCTTGGCGGTATGTTCGGCGCCGACCCGGCCAATGCCCCAGCCGATGGAGCCGGAGCCCACCAGGCTTTCAGCGCTGCCTAGTACCAGGCGGCCGACGAACAGGCAGGCAAGGCTCAACCACGGCAGGTCATTGAGGAAGGCGCAAGCCAGCATGAACACGCCGCTCAGGCCGCAGCCGAACAGGCCGTACATGACGGCCTTCTTGCTGCCGAGGTTATCGATGATGCGCCCGGCGGTGGGGCGGCTGAGCAGGGTGGCCAGGTACTGGACGCTGATCACCAGGCCGGCGACCACGGCGCTGAAGCCCAGGTCGTTATGCACATAGCCGGGCAGCACGGCCAGGGGGATGCCGATGTTCAGGTAGCCGATGAAAGTGAAGAGAACGATGGAGACGACTTGCTGGGTGACCGCAAGAGGTCGCGGTGAATCTGGCATGGGGGCCTTCGTGGCAGAGGTTCTGGACGGTGTGAAAACGCGATGACAAGGGTAGACCGCGGGTCAGCCGTTTTCACACTGTCGGAGGGCGTGCGCGGTTATTCCTGGTCGGCGCTGGATTTATCGTCGCCATCCTGCTCGACGCCAGGCGTCGGTTCGGTGTGGGCGGCAACGGATTGCTCTTCGGGGTTCAGGCTTGGGAAGGGAAGATTCGGGATTTCATGCATCTCGTCGTTCCTCGCAAGAGTGAGTGAAAAGACTGCGCCAGGCGCGTGAGTGGCTTCGAAAAGCTGGGGCAGGATACAGCACTCGGGATGACAGTTTGAACTTTTTGCCGGTCAACTGTCGGTTTTGCGGGCGGATATCGGGCGTTGAATCCAGGGCGCAGGCAGAGGCGCTGCGCCCCGCCGACAGGGTGGGCGTGCACTGCGTGGGTGTGGCCTTGCGTCGCGAAAGGGGGCAAGCGCCCCCCGCTTTTGGACGGCGTGCGGTTACTTGCGGCCTTCAGCCGTCTCGGCAACTTTGTCGGTGCGTGCGCACATGATGAAGTCGTTGCGATGCAGGCCTTTGATCGAGTGGCTCCACCAGGTCACGGTGACTTTGCCCCACTCGGTCAGCAGGCCTGGGTGGTGGCCTTCGGCTTCGGCGATTTCGCCGACAGCGTTGGTGAAGGCCAGCGCGTGCTTGAAGTTCTTGAACAGGAACACACGCTCCAGCTCCATGTGGCCGTCACGCACTTCGATGTTCCAGTCCGGGATCTCGCGAATCAGCTCCGCCAGTTCTTCGTCGGTCACTTTCGGCGCGTCGGCTCGGCAGGCTTCGCAATGGGCTTGGTTCAAGGCATTCATGGGTTGTTTTCCGGTTTGAGTTGTTATCGGCAAGGTCGCTCAGGCAGCGACCTTGGGTGGAAACTTCGGCGCATGCAGGCCCAGCTGCATGGCCTGGTGAACCATGCCCATGATGTCTTCATGGGCCAGGTCGAACAGGCGCTTGAGGTTGGGCAGCACGAAGTAGATCGGTTGCAGAATGTCGATACGATAAGGGGTGCGCATCGCTTCGATCGGGTCGAAGGCCTGGTGTTCTGGCTCGTCCGAGAGACTGTAGACGGTTTCTTTCGGCGAGGAGAGGATGCCGCCACCATAGATCTTGCGACCTTGCGGGGTTTCCATGAGGCCGAACTCGATGGTCATCCAGTACAGACGGGCTAGGTAGACGCGCTGTTCCTTGGTCGCGGCCAGGCCGAGCTTGCCATAGGTATGGGTGAATTCGGCGAACCAGGGGTTGGTCAGCAGTGGGCAGTGGCCGAAGATTTCGTGGAAGATGTCCGGTTCCTGCAGGTAGTCGAGCTCTTCCGGGGTGCGGATGAACGTCGCTACCGGGAAGCGCTTGCTGGCGAGCAGTTCGAAGAAGGTCTGGAAGGGGATCAGTGCGGGCACGCGGGCGACTTGCCAGCCGGTGGTGGCTCCCAGCACTTTGTTGATCTCGCCCAGTTGTGGAATGCGGTCATGCGGCAATTGCAACTGATCGATGCCGTCCAGGTATTCCTGGCACGCACGGCCCTCGATGACCTTCATCTGGCGAGTGATCAGTGTGTTCCACACCGCATGCTCTTGCTGCGGGTAGTCGATAAAACCGTGCGCATCGGGCTCGCGTGCCACGTACTGCGTCTGTTTCATGTGGCTCTCCTGGTAGGGCTTTTCTTGTTATGTCCACGACATACCCTAGGAATATCCCTTCAACCGCCCGATTGCACGGTGTGTCCTGGCTGCGACTAGCGCTTTTCGTCTCGTTGTTGTAACGATAATTTTACAAAATCAGCGCTTTGCCTGAAAATCCGCAGCGTCAGGCTGGAGAATTCGATGAATTTGTCAGCTTATCTTTACGACTTTTCCGCGCGTAGGTGAAAAACTTCGGCGCTTCGAGAGCTTTCATGCGTATCAAAGTCCATTGCCAAAACCGCATCGGCATCCTTCGGGACATTCTCAACCTGCTGGTGGAATACGGCATCAACGTGCTGCGCGGGGAGGTGGGGGGTGACCATGGCAACGCCATTTACCTGCACTGTCCCAACCTGATCAACCTGCAGTTCCAGGCGCTGAGGCCAAAGTTCGAGTCCATCGCCGGGGTGTTCGGGGTCAAGCGCGTGGGGCTGATGCCCAGCGAGCGCCGGCACATGGAGCTCAACGCGTTGCTCGGCGCATTGGATTTTCCGGTGCTGTCGATCGACATGGGTGGCAGCATCGTCGCCGCGAACCGCACCGCTGCACAGCTGCTGGGGGTGCGGGTCGATGAGGTGCCTGGCATGCCATTGGCACGCTACGTCGAGGATTTCGACCTGCCGGAGCTGGTGCGAGCCAACAAATCGCGTATCAACGGCATGCGCGTCAAGGTCAAGGGCGATGTATTCCTGGCTGACATCGCGCCCTTGCAGTCCGAGCACGATGACAGCGAGGCGCTTGCCGGTGCGGTGCTGACCCTGCATCGCGCCGACCGTATCGGCGAGCGCATCTACAACGTGCGCAAGCAGGAGTTGCGTGGCTTCGACAGCATCTTCCAGAGTTCACGCTTGATGGCTGCGGTGGTGCGTGAGGCGCGGCGCATGGCGCCGCTCGATGCGCCCCTGTTGATCGAGGGAGAGACCGGAACCGGCAAGGAGTTGCTGGCCCGTGCCTGCCATCTGGCCAGCCCGCGTGGCCAAGCGCCGTTGATGGCACTCAATTGTGCCGGCTTGCCGGAGTCCATGGCGGAGACCGAATTGTTCGGCTACGGGCCCGGCGCTTTCGAGGGCGCGCGGGCCGAGGGCAAGCTTGGGCTGCTGGAGCTGACGGCGGGCGGCACGCTGTTCCTCGACGGGGTAGGGGAAATGAGCCCGCGTCTTCAAGTGAAACTGCTGCGTTTTCTGCAGGACGGGTGTTTCCGTCGTGTTGGCAGCGATGAAGAGGTGTACCTGGATGTCCGGGTCATCTGTGCAACCCAGGTGGATTTGTCTGAATTGTGCGCGCGCGGCGAGTTCCGCCAGGACCTCTACCACCGCCTCAACGTGCTGTCGTTGCATATTCCGCCGCTGCGTGAGTGCATGGACGGGCTGGAGGGCTTGGTGCAGCATTTTCTCGACCAGGCCAGCCGGCAGATTGGCTGTGCGATGCCGCGTCTGGCGCCAGCGGCGATGGATAAGCTCGGCCACTATCATTGGCCAGGCAACGTGCGGCAATTGGAGAACGTGCTGTTCCAGGCCGTGTCGTTATGCGAGGGCGGGGTGGTGAAAAGCGAACATATTCGTTTGCCGGACTATGGCGTGCGCCAACCGTTGGGTGAGTTTTCCCTGGACGGGGACCTTTCGCAGATTATCGGGCGCTTTGAAAAAGCCGTACTGGAAAGTTTGATGGCCGAATACCCAAGCAGTCGGGCATTGGGAAAACGACTGGGGGTTTCGCACACGACGATTGCCAATAAGTTGCGTGATTATTCGCTCAACAAGTCGGGTGAATAGTCAAGAACGCGAAAGGGCCCCAGTGGGGCCCCATTCCAGCTCGCAACGCCAGAGAAACTTAGCCGTTAGAGCAACCGTTACCCATCACACGGTATTCGAGAACGTGCTTCTGGCCCTTGGAGTCCTCGTAGGTCATGCGGGCAGGTACTACTTCGCAGACATTAGGCACTTCGCTCATGGAGATCACGCGGGCGATGTCCAGGTGCTGCGAGTAACTGTATTGTTCAACCGGAATCTGCTCGGCCTCTTTTGCAACTTCGCCCGCCATCGCTGCGCTGCAAACAACACTGCCAAGTACCAATGCCAGTAACGCTTTCATTTTCATTTTACCTTTCTAAGGTCGTGAGGGGGTGCGCGGCGCTTTTGGCGCCGCGAGTACAGCTAAGTTTCAACTATCAGTTAGAGGGAGATTAACAGTTGCCTTCGTGGGGGCTGTTACCAGTAGTTAATCGCCTTGCCGTTGTTGGCGAGGTGAAGTTTATGCCCAGGTAGTGGGGTGAAACAGAGCGTGTTTTGATAAAGTTTTTTTGCCTTTTGACAGAATCTGTAACAATCCCTGGGCAACCTCCTTGGTTTTTTCCTCTGGCAGGGCCGCCGGGCGCGGGCTAGAGCGTTTGTGAAAAAACCTTCAGGGGAAATCGGGCCCCGCTACTACCAACGTCGAATGGCTTTTGCCGCTCTGGTACAGTTACAAACGAATCCATACAACAACAACTATTACACCGAGGTAACACAGATGAGTGCGGCTCCACTGTATCCCGTTCGTCCCGAGGTTGCGGCCACTACCCTGACCGACGAGGCCACCTACAAGGCCATGTACCAGCAATCGGTGATCAACCCGGACGGCTTCTGGCGTGAGCAGGCCCAGCGAATCGACTGGATCAAGCCTTTCACTAAGGTCAAGCAGACCTCTTTCGACGACCACCACGTCGATATCAAATGGTTCGCCGACGGCACTCTGAACGTTTCCTCCAACTGCCTGGATCGCCACCTCGAAACGCGCGGCGACCAGGTGGCGATCATCTGGGAGGGCGACGACCCTTCCGAACACCGCAACATCACTTATCGCGAACTTCACGAGCAGGTGTGCAAGTTCGCCAACGCTCTGCGCGGCCAGGACGTGCACCGTGGTGACGTGGTGACCATCTACATGCCGATGATTCCAGAGGCGGTGGTGGCCATGCTGGCGTGCGCCCGTATCGGCGCCATTCACTCGGTGGTGTTCGGCGGCTTCTCGCCGGAAGCGCTGGCCGGGCGCATCATCGACTGCCGCTCGAAGGTGGTGATCACCGCCGACGAAGGTGTGCGCGGTGGCCGTCGCACGCCGCTCAAGGCCAACGTCGACCTGGCCCTGACCAACCCCGAAACCAATAGCGTGCAAAAGATCATCGTATGCAAGCGCACCGGTGGCGACATCGCCTGGCACCAGCACCGCGATATCTGGTACGAAGACCTGATGAAAGTGGCCTCCAGCCACTGCGCGCCGAAGGAAATGGGGGCCGAGGAGCCGCTGTTCATCCTCTATACCTCGGGTTCCACCGGCAAGCCCAAGGGTGTGCTGCACACCACCGGCGGCTACCTGGTGTATGCCGCACTGACCCATGAGCGCGTGTTCGACTACCGCCCGGGCGAAGTCTACTGGTGCACCGCGGACGTCGGTTGGGTCACTGGTCACAGCTATATCGTCTATGGCCCTCTGGCGAACGGTGCCACTACCCTGTTGTTCGAAGGCGTGCCGAACTACCCCGATATCACCCGCGTGTCGAAGATCGTCGACAAGCACAAGGTCAACATTCTTTACACTGCGCCTACCGCCATCCGCGCGATGATGGCCGAAGGGCAGGCCGCGGTGGAGGGCGCCGATGGTTCCAGCCTGCGCCTGCTCGGTTCGGTGGGCGAGCCGATCAACCCGGAAGCCTGGAACTGGTACTACAAGACCGTTGGCAAAGAGCGCTGCCCGATCGTCGATACCTGGTGGCAGACCGAAACCGGCGGCATCCTTATCAGTCCGCTGCCAGGGGCTACCGGCCTCAAGCCCGGTTCGGCGACCCGTCCGTTCTTCGGGGTGGTGCCCGCGTTGGTGGATAACCTGGGCAACCTGATCGAGGGCGCCGCCGAGGGCAATCTGGTGATCCTCGACTCCTGGCCGGGCCAGTCGCGTTCGCTGTTTGGCGATCACGATCGCTTCGTCGACACCTACTTCAAGACTTTCCGAGGCATGTACTTCACCGGCGACGGTGCGCGTCGCGATGAAGATGGCTACTACTGGATCACGGGGCGCGTGGATGATGTGCTCAACGTGTCCGGGCACCGCATGGGTACCGCCGAGATCGAAAGTGCGATGGTTGCCCACTCCAAGGTCGCCGAGGCGGCGGTGGTGGGGGTGCCGCATGACATCAAGGGGCAGGGCATCTATGTCTATGTCACCCTCAATGCGGGCATCGAGCCCAGCGAGCAACTGCGTCTGGAGCTCAAGAACTGGGTGCGCAAGGAGATCGGTCCAATCGCTTCGCCGGATGTCATCCAGTGGGCGCCAGGGCTGCCGAAGACCCGTTCGGGCAAGATCATGCGCCGTATCCTGCGCAAGATCGCTACCGGCGAGTACGACGCGCTGGGTGATATCTCGACACTGGCCGATCCAGGGGTGGTGCAGCACCTGATCGACACCCACAAGTCGATGAGCCTGGCTTCAGCGTAAATCGTGCAAAGGCCGGCTCGCCGGCGATGGGGCCGCTCTGCGGTCCTTGTGAACAATAAAAACCCCGTCCGGGCAACCGGCGGGGTTTTTGCTTTACTTACATCCTGTTACCCGACTTTCATCGGTAACCCTCTTTGTCACCGATTTCGCACAAGGTCGGGGCAAGAAGAAACAGGTTCGTGCGGTTTTGGTGCATTTGCGTAGGCATTTTTTGCAAGTCGGCACGCTGCACTTGCCGTACTACAAGGCTTTGCCAATAATAGGCCCGGTAATTGCTAGGTCAATAGGTTCTATTCCTTGCGCTTTTGCATATTTTGCAATGGCTGTCAACATCGCTCGATGCCGTTTCAAGCGCTTCTGTAAGTAGTTGTCGCTTTGAAGAAATATCGGCTTTCGGGCTGTCGTTAAAATGCCACTCACTCGCTCGTGGTCTGCGACCTTGGTCGAAACCTGCGCGGCTCGCGTTGTACCCATTCGCATATCGGGCAGCTGTTACCTCCTGCCTCGTATTGCCCCGTACCGATGGAGTTACCTGATGAAGAAGCTTGCACTGCTTGGCGCCCTGGCGCTGTCCGTGTTTTCCCTGGTGTCGCAGGCCGATGAAAAACCGCTGAAAATCGGTATCGAGGCCGCCTACCCACCCTTCGCCTTCAAGCAACCCGACGGTAGCATCGCCGGTTTCGACTACGACATCGGTAACGCCCTGTGCGAAGAAATGAAAGCCAAGTGCACCTGGGTCGAGCAGGAGTTCGACGGCCTGATCCCAGCGCTGAAAGTGCGCAAGATCGACGCCATCCTGTCGTCCATGTCGATCACCGAAGACCGCAAGAAGTCGGTGGACTTCACCAAGCGCTACTACCTGACCCCAGCTCGCCTGGTGATGAAGGAAGGCACCACCGTCAGCGACAGCCTGGATGAGCTCAAAGGCAAGAAAATCGGTGTGCAGCGTGGCTCGATCCACGACCGCTTCGCCAAGGAAGTCCTGGCTCCGAAGGGCGCCACCGTCGTGCCTTACGGTACCCAGAACGAAATCTACCTGGATGTCGCCGCTGGCCGCCTGGATGGCACCGTCGCCGACGCCACCTTGCTGGAAGACGGCTTCCTGAAGACCGATGCTGGCAAGGGCTTCGCCTTCGTCGGCCCATCGTTTACCGATGTGAAGTACTTTGGTGATGGCGTCGGCATCGCCGTGCGCAAGGGCGACAAGGCCAACGCCGATCGGATCAACGCCGCCATCGACGCTATCCGGGCCAATGGCAAATACAAACAAATTGAAGCCAAGTACTTCAACTTCGACATCTACGGTCCAGACTCGAAGTAAGACGTCGGGTTTCACCTGTGCAATGGTGCAAACAGCAGAGGCTCTGAGGTTTGCACCATTTTTATTTCTCTAGGTCGAGGACCTCATCATGTTGAAAGGCTACGGGGCAGTCATCCTCGACGGGGCGTGGCTGACGCTGCAGCTCGCCCTGTCGTCGATGGCCCTGGCCATCGTGCTCGGTCTGATCGGTGTGGCGCTGCGCTTGTCGCCGGTGCGCTGGTTGGCCTGGCTGGGTGACATGTACGCCACGGTGATCCGTGGTATTCCGGATCTGGTGCTGATCCTGCTGATCTTCTATGGCGGTCAGGACATCATCAACCGCGTGGCACCGCTGCTTGGCTACGACGATTACATCGATCTGAACCCGCTGGTCGCCGGTATCGGCACGCTGGGCTTCATTTTCGGGGCGTACCTCTCGGAAACTTTCCGTGGCGCCTTCCTCGGTATTCCCAAGGGCCAGGCCGAAGCCGGCGTGGCCTATGGCATGAGCAATCGCCAGGTCTTCTTCCGCATCCTGGTGCCGCAGATGATCCGGCTGGCGATTCCCGGTTTCACCAACAACTGGTTGGTGTTGACCAAGGCGACGGCGCTGATTTCGGTGGTCGGCCTACAAGACATGATGTTCAAGGCCAAGCAGGCTGCCGATGCCACCCGTGAACCTTTCACCTTCTTCCTGGCGGTGGCGGCGTTGTACCTGGTGATCACCAGTGTCTCGCTGCTGGCCCTGCGGTATCTCGAGAAACGCTACTCGGTAGGCGTCAAGGTGGCTGAACTATGATCTTCGACTACAACGTGGTCTGGGAGGCGATGCCGCTGTACTTCGGTGGATTGCTGACCACCCTGAAACTGCTGGCGCTGTCGCTGTTGTTCGGCCTGCTGGCGGCCATCCCGCTGGGCTTGATGCGGGTCTCCAAGCAGCCGTTGGTGAATGTCGTGGCTTGGCTGTACACCTATGTGATCCGCGGCACGCCGATGCTGGTGCAGCTGTTCCTGATCTACTACGGCCTGGCGCAGTTCGAGGCGGTGCGGGAGAGTATCTTCTGGCCATGGCTGTCGAGCGCGACGTTCTGTGCGTGCCTGGCCTTTGCCATCAACACCAGCGCCTATACCGCCGAGATCATCGCCGGTAGCCTCAAGGCCACGCCCCATGGCGAGATCGAGGCTGCCAAGGCGGTGGGCATGTCGCGCATGAAGATGTATCGACGCATCCTGCTGCCCTCGGCCCTGCGCCGTGCGCTGCCGCAGTACAGCAACGAGGTGATCATGATGCTGCAGACCACCAGTCTTGCCTCCATCGTGACCCTGATCGACATCACCGGTGCCGCGCGCACGGTCAATGCCCAGTACTACCTGCCTTTCGAGGCCTACATCACGGCGGGCGTGTTCTACCTGTGCCTGACCTTCATCCTGGTGCGCCTGTTCAAGATGGCCGAACGCCGCTGGCTCGGCTACCTGGCGCCGCGCAAGCACTGATCGCTCTGTGAGAACCGAAAGCATGTACAAATTAGAAGTCCAAGACCTGCACAAGCGCTACGGCAGCCATGAAGTGCTCAAGGGTGTGTCCCTGGCGGCCAAGGCAGGCGATGTGATCAGCATCATCGGCTCCAGTGGCTCGGGTAAGTCGACCTTCCTGCGCTGCATCAACCTGCTCGAGCAGCCCCATGCCGGCAAGATCCTGCTCAACAACGAAGAGCTGAAGATGGTCGCTGGCAAGGATGGCGCGCTGAAGGCTGCCGATCCGCGCCAACTGCAGCGCATGCGTTCGCGGTTGTCGATGGTGTTCCAGCATTTCAACCTGTGGTCGCACATGACTGCGCTGGAGAACGTCATCGAGGCGCCGGTGCATGTGCTTGGGGTGAGCAAGAAAGAAGCCCTTGAAAAAGCCGAGCACTACCTGGCCAAGGTGGGTGTTGCCCATCGCAAGGATGCCTTCCCAGGCCATATGTCCGGTGGTGAGCAGCAGCGCGTGGCGATTGCCCGTGCCTTGGCAATGGAGCCCGAGGTGATGCTGTTCGACGAGCCGACATCGGCGTTGGACCCGGAGCTGGTGGGCGACGTGCTCAAGGTGATGCAGGCCTTGGCCCAGGAAGGCCGCACCATGGTGGTGGTGACTCACGAAATGGGCTTCGCCCGCGAGGTGTCCAACCAGCTGGTGTTCCTGCACAAGGGGCTGGTGGAGGAGACAGGTTGCCCGCGTGAAGTGCTGGCCAACCCGAAATCGGAGCGCCTGCAGCAGTTTCTCTCCGGCAGCCTGAAGTAAAGGCTGCACCTTTGCACCAGAATAGGGCATGCTGCGCGGCAAGCGCAGCCTGACCCGGCGCCACAGACTCGAAGAACCTCAGGTTTCGGACCGTACCCTATGACCACCCAGCGAATCGGTTTTCTCATCTGGCCCAGCACCAAGCCCCTGACTTTGGCGCTGGCCGAGGACGTGTTGCAGGTGGCGCAGCGGGTGCATCCGGATGTGGTGTATGAGACGGTCTTCCTGCAGGCGGAGCCGGCCCCGGAGGGCGCCTGGCGCCTTCCTGGCGAGCCTTGGAGCGGTCGACTCGAAGGTTGCCACAAGCTGTTCCTGCTGGCGGACGAGCCGCCGCAGGCCGTGGGCTCTGCCTTGTCGTCCGCGCTCAAGCAGCTGGCGCGCAGCGGTTGCATGATGGGCGGATTGTCCGCCGGGGTGTATCCGATGGCCCAGCTTGGGCTGCTCGATGGTTACCGTGCGGCGGTGCACTGGCGTTGGCAGGATGATTTCGCCGAGCGTTTTCCCAAGGTGATCGCCACCAGCCATCTGTTCGATTGGGATCGCGATCGCCTTACAGCCTGCGGTGGCATGGCGGTGACCGACCTGCTGCTGGCGGTGCTGGCGCGTGACCATGGTGCGGAGCTCGCCGGGGCTGTGTCCGAAGAGCTGGTCGTCGAGCGCATCCGCGAGGGTGGTGAGCGCCAGCGTATTCCGTTGCAGAATCGCCTGGGCTCCAGTCATCCCAAGCTGACTCAGGCGGTGGTGTTGATGGAGGCCAATATCGAGGAGCCGCTGACCACCGACGAGATCGCCCAGTATGTGTGCGTTTCGCGCCGGCAGTTGGAGCGGATCTTCAAGCAGTATCTCAACCGGGTACCTAGCCAGTATTACCTGGAGCTGCGCCTGAACAAGGCGCGGCAGATGCTGATGCAGACCAGCAAGTCGATCATCCAGATCGGCCTGTCCTGCGGGTTCTCGTCGGGCCCGCATTTCTCCAGCGCCTATCGAAATTTCTTTGGTGCCACTCCGCGCGAAGACCGCAATCAGCGGCGTAGCAGCAGCCCGTTCGAGCTGAGTTCGGCGCCTGCCGAAAAAGGCTGAATTTTTCTGGGGTGGGGCGCATGCCTTGGGTTTGAGGGGGCGTGAATCGAGCGTCGCCCGCGCGGCGCATCGCGAGCAAGGCTCGCTCCTACGCTTGTTTCGGGCCCATCATGCCTGTGGGATTTGCGCGCAACCGCTTGGGTGCACGGCGCGATATTGGATTGTACAAACAAGGCGGTCGCGCGCGTCTGGCACAGACATAATTGGCCGGAAACAAGTGTAGGAGCGAGCCTTGCTCGCGATGCGCCGCGCGGGCGGCGCTCGATTTCGGCCGCACTGCAAAAACCAACCCCGTTCACCCAGCCCATCTCTACCGTTACACTGCGCGATTGCGACAGTGTTTGTCGCATTGCCGAAAACCTTGCTGAAACAAGGTTTAGCGCTGTAACAAGTTGTCGCTTGGCCGCAAGGACAGGCGCGGATCAGTCCTTACAATCCCCCCCATCGCTCGCCACTTCCAGGCCAGCGTTCCTCTTCAGGAGACTCAGATGTCCGTTGAGCAAGCCCCGGTGCAACGTGCCGATTTCGACCAGGTCATGGTTCCCAACTATTCTCCGGCGGCCTTCATTCCTGTGCGAGGCGAGGGTTCCCGAGTCTGGGATCAATCGGGCCGCGAGTTGATCGACTTCGCCGGCGGTATCGCCGTCAACGCCCTGGGGCATTGCCACCCGGCGCTGGTCAAGGCGCTGACCGAGCAAGCCAACACCCTCTGGCACGTTTCCAACGTCTTCACCAATGAGCCGGCGCTGCGCCTGGCCCACAAGCTGGTGGACGCGACCTTCGCCGAGCGTGCTTTCTTCTGCAACTCCGGCGCCGAGTCCAACGAGGCTGCCTTCAAGCTGGCCCGTCGTGTCGCCCATGACCGCTTCGGCCCGGAGAAGCACGAAATCATCGCCACCGTGAACAGCTTCCACGGTCGCACCCTGTTCACTGTCAGCGTCGGTGGCCAGCCCAAGTACTCCGACGGTTTCGGCCCGAAGATCACCGGCATCAGCCATGTGCCGTACAACGATCTGGAAGCGCTCAAGGCGCAGATCTCCGACAAGACCTGTGCGGTGGTGATCG
This sequence comes from Pseudomonas sp. Rh2, assembly GCF_040762985.1. Lineage (NCBI taxonomy): Bacteria > Pseudomonadati > Pseudomonadota > Gammaproteobacteria > Pseudomonadales > Pseudomonadaceae > Pseudomonas > Pseudomonas sp. Rh2. Next base: position 4,321,329 of record NZ_CP142890.1, on the reverse strand, counting down.
AGCCGATCCAGGGCGAGAGCGGCGTGGTTCCGGCCGACAAGGCCTACCTCGAAGGCGCGCGCAAACTGTGCGATGAGCACAACGCCTTGCTGATCTTCGACGAAGTGCAGACGGGCGTTGGCCGCACCGGCTCGCTGTACGCCTATCAGCACTACGGCGTGACGCCGGATATCCTGACCAGCGCCAAGAGCCTGGGCGGCGGTTTCCCGATCGGCGCCATGCTGACCACCAGCGAACTCGCCAAGCACCTGGCCGTCGGCACCCATGGCACCACGTATGGCGGCAACCCGCTGGCTTGTGCAGTGGCCTGCGCCGTGCTCGATGTGGTCAACACGCCGCAAACCCTGAATGGCGTCAAGGCCAAGCACGAACGCTTCAAGTCCCGCCTGGAGCAGATCGGCCAGCAATACGGCCTGTTCTCCAAGGTGCGTGGTGTCGGCCTGTTGATTGGCTGCGTACTGACCGAGGCCTGGAAAGGCAAGGCCAAGGACGTGCTCAACGCCGCCGAGAAAGAAGGCGTGATGGTGCTGCAAGCTGGCCCGGATGTGGTGCGCTTCGCCCCGAGCCTGGTGGTTGAAGATGCCGACATCGATGAAGGCCTGAACCGCTTCGAGCGCGCCGTGGCGCAACTGACCAAGGGCTGATCGGCCGACGGTCGCTTCGCTGGCCCCGCTGTTCGGCCAGCGATACCTGAATTCCAGAGCGGGTGTGCGCTTGCAAGCGCGATTGCGCACCTGCCGTTTTTTCGCGCCGTCGTGAACGGCCCGTTTTCCCAAAGGAGTGACACCATGCTGGTGATGCGCCCCGCGCAAATGGCTGATCTCAACGAAGTGCAGCGCATGGCTGCCGACAGCCCCATTGGTGTCACTTCGCTGCCGGATGATACCGCCCGCCTGGGCGACAAGATCGCTGCGTCCGAGACGTCGTTTGCCGCTGAAGTCAGCTTCAATGGCGAAGAGAGCTACTTCTTCGTGCTCGAGGACAGCGCCACCGGCAAGTTGGCCGGTTGCTCCGCGATCGTCGCGTCGGCCGGGTACTCCGAGCCGTTCTACAGCTTCCGCAACGAAACCTTCGTGCATGCCTCTCGCGAACTGAAGATCCACAACAAGATCCATGTACTGTCGTTGTGCCATGACCTGACTGGCAACAGCCTGCTGACTAGCTTCTATGTCTTGCCAGAGCTGGTTAACAGTGCCTGGGCAGAACTTAACTCGCGAGGACGGTTGTTGTTCATGGCGTCGCACCCCGAGCGTTTCGCCGATTCGGTGGTCACCGAGATCGTCGGCTACAGCGACGAACAGGGCGAGTCGCCGTTCTGGGACGCCATCGGCCGCAACTTCTTCGACCTCAACTACGCCGAGGCCGAGCGCCTTTGCGGCCTGAAGAGCCGGACCTTCCTCGCCGAACTGATGCCGCACTACCCGATCTACGTGCCCCTGCTGCCCGATGAGGCCCAGGAGGCCATGGGGCAGGTACACCCGCGTGCGCAGATCACCTTCGACATCCTCATGCGTGAAGGCTTCGAGACCGAGCACTACATCGACATCTTCGATGGCGGGCCGACCTTGCATGCACGCACCTCCGGCATCCGTTCCATCGCCCAGAGCCGTGTAGTGCCGGTCAAGCTCGACGATGCGCCGATCAAGGGCGGGCGTCCGTACCTGGTGTGCAACGGCCTGTTGCAGGACTACCGTGCGGTGTTGCTGGAGCTGGACTGGGTGCCGGGCAAGCCGGTCAGCCTGACTGCCGAAGCGGCCGACGCCTTGGGTGTTGGTGAGGGCGCCAGCGTGCGTCTGGTTGCCGTTTGAGGCCTTCGCTTTAAAGAGTTTCGCGGTGGCGCAGGCTGCTGCACAAGGAGATAGCATGATCGTTCGTCCTGTACGCAGCAGCGATTTACCCGCGCTGATCGAGTTGGCTCGCAGTACCGGCACCACTGGCCTGACCACCCTGCCGGCCAATGAAGAGCGCCTTGGGCATCGTGTAGGCTGGGCCGAAAAAAGCTTCCGCGGCGAAGCCGAGCGCGGTGATACCGATTACCTGTTCGTACTGGAGAACGACGAAGGCCTGGTGGTAGGCATCAGTGCCATCGCCGGAGCCGTGGGGTTGCGTGAGCCCTGGTACAACTACCGGGTCGGCCTGACGGTCAGCGCCTCCCAGGAACTGAACATCTACCGGGAGATTCCCACGCTGTTCCTGGCCAACGACCTGACCGGCAACTCCGAGTTGTGTTCGTTGTTCCTGCGGGGGGACTACCGTTCCGGCCTCAATGGTCGCCTGCTGTCGCGGGCACGCATGCTGTTCATCGCGGAGTTCCCGGAACTGTTCGGCAACAAGATCATCGCCGAAATGCGCGGTATGTCCGACGAACACGGTCGTTCGCCGTTCTGGGAAAGCCTCGGACGCCACTTCTTCAAGATGGAGTTCAGCCAGGCGGACTACCTGACGGGTGTCGGCAACAAGTCGTTCATCGCTGAGCTGATGCCCAAGTTCCCGCTGTATACCTGCTTCCTGTCCGAGGCGGCGCGCGCCGTGATCGGCCGCGTGCACACCGACACCGAGCCGGCGCTGGCCATGCTCAAGCAGGAAGGTTTCAACTACCAGGGTTATGTCGACATCTTCGACGCAGGTCCCGCCATCGAATGCGAAACCTCGAAGATTCGCGCCGTGCGCGAAAGTCAGACGCTGGTGCTGGCCGTCGGTACGCCGGGTGACGATGCCACCCCCTACATCATTCACAACCGCAAGCGCGAAGACTGCCGTATCACGGCAGCGCCAGCGCGCTTGGCGGCGGGCACCCTGGTGGTCGACCCGCTGACCGCCAAGCGCCTGCGCATGGGTGCCGGTGACAACGTTCGTGCCGTGCCGCTATCGGCAAGCCGGGAGGCCAAGTAAATGACCACGCATTACATCGCCGGCCAGTGGCAGGCTGGCCAGGGTGAAGCCCTGCAATCGCTGAACCCGGTCACCCAGGCCGTGATCTGGCAAGGGCGGGGCGCAGACGCCAGTCAGGTGGGCGCCGCCGTGCAGGCCGCTCGCCAGGCATTCCCAGCCTGGGCCCAACTGAGCCTCGAAGCGCGTATCGATGTGCTGGAGAAGTTCGCCGAGCAGCTCAAGCAGCACGCCGAGGCGCTGGCCCACTGCATCGGTGAGGAAACCGGCAAACCGCTGTGGGAGTCGGCCACCGAAGTCACCAGCATGATCAACAAAGTCGCGATCTCGGTGCAGAGCTACCGCGAGCGTACGGGCGAGAAAAGCGGCCCTTTGGCGGACGCCACTGCCGTGCTGCGACACAAGCCCCATGGCGTGGTCGCTGTGTTCGGCCCTTACAACTTCCCGGGCCACCTGCCTAACGGGCATATCGTCCCGGCACTGCTGGCAGGTAACTGCGTGGTGTTCAAGCCCAGCGAGCTGACGCCCAAGGTCGCTGAACTGACCGTCAACTGCTGGATTGCCGCTGGTCTGCCAGCCGGTGTGTTGAACCTGGTGCAAGGGGCGCGGGAGACGGGCGTGGCGCTGGCGGCCAACCCAGGTATCGATGGTCTGTTCTTCACCGGTTCCAGTCGCACCGGCAACCTCTTGCACCAGCAATTCGCCGGGCGTCCGGACAAGATCCTGGCCCTGGAAATGGGGGGCAACAACCCGTTGGTGGTGGACGAGGTCAAGGACCTCGACGCCGCGGTGTACACCATCATCCAGTCGGCGTTTATCTCGGCTGGCCAGCGCTGCACGTGCGCCCGGCGTCTACTGGTGCCGCAAGGGGCCTGGGGCGATAGGCTGCTTGCCCGGTTGGTCGAGGTGTGCAAGGGCATCAGTGTCGGCGCCTTCGACCAGCAGCCGGCGCCGTTCATGGGGTCGGTGATTTCTCTGCAGGCCGCTCGCGCGCTGCTTGCGGCTCAGGCCGAATTGCTTGGCAAAGGTGCCACCAGCCTGCTGGAAATGACCCAGCCACGCGCCGAGGCCGCGCTGCTGACGCCGGGCATCGTCGATGTCACGACCGTGGCTGAGCGTCCGGACGAAGAATTCTTCGGCCCGCTGCTGCAGGTAATCCGCTACGCCGATTTCGATGCTGCCATCGATGAGGCCAACAACACCCAGTACGGCCTTGCCGCCGGATTGTTGTCCGACTCCCATGCCCGTTACCAGTATTTCTGGCTGCGTAGCCGGGCCGGTATCGTCAACTGGAACAAGCAGCTGACCGGGGCCGCCAGCAGCGCGCCGTTCGGAGGGGTGGGTGCCAGTGGCAACCACCGCGCCAGTGCCTATTACGCAGCCGACTACTGCGCTTACCCCGTGGCTTCGCTGGAGACCGCCAGCCTTGCCTTGCCGGCGACATTGACGCCGGGCGTCACTCTATAACAACAGGTCACGGAGCCTAGCCGATGAAATCCTATGAAGTGAATTTTGATGGCCTGGTGGGGCCAACCCACAACTATGGCGGCCTGTCTTACGGCAACGTGGCTTCGCAGAGCAACAGCCAGCAGACGTCCAACCCGCGTGAGGCGGCGCGTCAGGGCCTGGCCAAGATGAAGGCCCTGGCCGACATGGGCTTCAAGCAAGGCGTGCTGGCGCCGCAGGAGCGTCCGGATGTGGCCGCGCTGCGCCGTCTGGGCTTCTCTGGCAGTGATGCCGAGGTCATCCAGCGTGCAGCCAAAGAAGCCATGCCGCTGTTGGTGGCCAGTTGCTCGGCGTCGAGCATGTGGGTGGCCAACGCTGCCACCGTGAGTCCCAGTGCCGACACGGCCGATGGCCGCGTGCACTTCACGGCTGCCAACCTCAACTGCAAATACCATCGCAGCATCGAGCACCCGACCACCAGTCGCGTACTCGCGGCGATGTTCGCTGATGACAAGCACTTCGTCCACCACGCGGCGCTGCCTGCGGTCGCGCAGTTCGGTGACGAAGGCGCGGCCAACCACACGCGCTTCTGCCGCAACTATGGTGAGGCCGGTGTCGAGTTCTTCGTCTATGGTCGCAGCGCGTTCGACAGCCGCTACCCGGCGCCGCAGAAGTACCCCGCGCGCCAGACCCTGGAAGCCTCGCAGGCCGTGGCCCGCCTGCATGGCCTGAGTGACGATGGTGTGGTCTACGCTCAACAGAACCCAGCGGTGATCGACCAGGGCGTGTTCCACAACGATGTGATTTCGGTGGGCAATGGCGAGGTGCTGTTCTATCACGAGGATGCGTTCCTGGAGACGGGCGCGGTGCTTGGCCAACTGCAGGCTAAACTGGCCAACAAGGGCGGTAACTTCCAGGGCATCTGCGTACCTCGGGCACAGGTGACGGTCGAGGACGCAGTGCGCTCCTACCTGTTCAACAGCCAGTTGCTCAGCCGTGACGATGGTTCGATGCTGCTGGTGGTGCCCGAAGAGTGCCGTAACAACGAGCGCGTCTGGGCGTACCTGAACCAGTTGACCAGCCAGGGCGGCCCGGTGAAGGAGGTCAAGGTGTTCGACCTCAAGCAGAGCATGCAGAACGGCGGTGGGCCAGCTTGCCTGCGTCTGCGCGTGGCATTGAAGGAATCGGAGCTGGCGGCGGTCAATCCAGGCGTTATCATGACCGCCCCGCTGTACGACACGCTGGTACAGTGGGTCGACAAGCACTACCGCGACCGCCTCGGCGAAGCGGACCTTGCCGACCCGCAACTGCTGGTCGAATGCCGTACCGCGCTGGATGAGTTGACCCAGATCCTTAAGTTGGGCTCGGTCTATCCGTTCCAACGCCAACCTTGAAGAGAGAATTTGCAATGACCGACGCCCTGCGCCTGATCCTGGAAGACGACGACGGCACCCAGCTGGAAACCTCCTGCACCCGTTTTGCCGTGGTCTGGCAAGGCAAGGAAGTGTGGATCCAGCAGGACGGCCGCGGCCAGTTGCTGATCGGTGTGGACGTCGAGGAAGACGACACCGAGTACGCCAACCTCTTGCTGCGCCCGATGGCCACCAACCTGGTCAGCCTGCAGCTTGAAATGGAGCCGGCCGAAATCGGTGACGACGACCACGTGCACGGTCCGGATTGCGGCCACCACCACTAAGGAAGCGCCTATGCTCGCCCTCGGTAAATTGCTTGACCTGACCCTGGCCGATCACGAACCGGCCGAGAAGACGCAAGTAACGGTCGGGGGCGTGCGTTTGCGTTGGCTGGGGGAGGGCGCGCTCGAGGTGCGTCCGCCCGAGGCGCAGGACAAGCAACTTGACTTGCTGCTGTCGGCCGGGATTCATGGCAACGAGACCGCGCCGATCGAGTTGCTGGAAAAACTGCTGCACGGCATCGCCAGTGGCAAGATCAAGCCGCAGGTGCGCATTCTCTTCCTGTTCGGCAACCCGGAAGCGATCCGCCGGGGCGAGCGCTTCGTCGAGCAGGATATCAATCGCCTGTTCAACGGCCGTCACGAGCTTTCCAGCGGCGATGAAGCGCTGCGTGCGGCAGAGCTCGAGCAGTTTGCCCGGGTGTTCTTCAGCCTGCCGGGGCGTGCCCGCCTGCACTACGACCTGCATACTGCGATCCGCGGTTCGAAGATCGAGCAGTTCGCGCTTTATCCGTTCAAGGAGGGGCGCAAGCATTCACGTCGTGAGCTGGCCCGGCTGGCGGCCGCAGGCATGGAGGCGGTGCTGCTGCAAAGCAAGTCGTCGATCACCTTCAGTGCCTTTACCTACGAGCAGCTGGAGGCGGAAGCCTTCACGCTGGAGCTGGGCAAGGCCCGTCCGTTTGGCCAGAACGAGCAGGTCAATCTGAGTCGCCTGGAAGCTCGCCTGGTCCAAATCATCGAAGGCACCGAGCCCGAGACCCAGGACGCCCTCGATGGCTTGAAACTGTTCAGCGTGTCCCGCGAGATCATCAAGCACAGTGATAGCTTCCACCTGCACCTGCCGGCGGACATCGAGAACTTCTCCGAGCTAAGCAAGGGCTACCTGCTGGCCGAAGACCTGGCCGAGACGCGCTGGGTGGTCGAGGAGGAGGGGGCGCGGATCATCTTCCCTAATCCGAAGGTCAAGAATGGCCTGCGGGCGGGAATCCTGATCGTGCCGGACTCGGGCCAGCATCTGGTTTGAGGCCGGCGCCACCTGCTCTCATTCCCTGTGCGAGCAGGTTTGCCCGTGGGGCAGGCGGCACGGCTAGCCGATCCCACGGGTCATGAAACACTTTTAATTCACCGCCTGTTCCATTTTCCCTCCCTGTAAGCGGTAATTGGCTTGCCAGTAGCGAAACGCAGGATTTAGCATCCGGCCATGTCGTTTCCAATGCATTAGCCCGAAAAACCGTCCAAACGACGGTTTCTATCGTATAAACACACTGCATCGAGACTGCAGGACCGATATAATGCGGCCCTTTGCCGTCGTTTCGTCGACGCGTTTGCCCCAAGGGCCGCCGTTTCCGTGGAAGAACCTATGAAAAGCGCAGAAATCCGTGAAGCCTTCCTTCGCTTCTTCGAAGAGCAGGGACACACCCGAGTTGCCTCCAGCTCCCTGATTCCGGGCAATGACCCGACCCTGCTGTTTACCAACGCCGGTATGAACCAGTTCAAGGACTGCTTCCTCGGCCAGGAAAAGCGCGCCTACACCCGTGCGGTCAGCAGCCAGAAGTGCGTGCGCGCCGGCGGCAAGCACAACGACCTGGAAAACGTCGGTTACACCGCGCGTCACCACACCTTCTTCGAGATGCTGGGCAACTTCAGCTTCGGCGACTACTTCAAGCGCGATGCCATCACCTTCGCCTGGACCTTCCTGACCTCCGAGAAGTGGCTGAACCTGCCGAAGGAAAAGCTCTGGGTCACTGTCTACGCCAGCGACGACGAAGCCTACGACATCTGGACCAAGGAAGTCGGCGTGCCGGCCGAGCGCATGGTTCGCATCGGTGACAACAAAGGCGCCCCCTACGCTTCCGACAACTTCTGGACCATGGGCGACACTGGCCCGTGCGGCCCGTGCACCGAAATCTTCTACGACCACGGCCCGGACATCTGGGGTGGCCCACCCGGTTCCCCGGAGGAAGACGGCGACCGTTACATCGAGATCTGGAACAACGTCTTCATGCAGTTCAACCGCACCGCCGATGGCGTACTGCACCCGCTGCCAGCACCGTCGGTCGACACCGGCATGGGCCTGGAGCGTATCAGTGCGGTCATGCAGCACGTGCACTCGAACTACGAGATCGACCTGTTCCAGAACCTGCTGGCGGCCGCGGCCAAGGCCATCGGTTGCAGCAACGATGCGCAGGCGTCGCTTAAGGTGGTCGCCGACCACATCCGTTCCTGCGGCTTCCTGATTGCCGACGGCGTGCTGCCATCCAACGAAGGCCGTGGCTACGTGCTACGCCGCATCATTCGTCGCGCCTGCCGCCACGGTAACAAGCTGGGCGCCAAGGGCAGCTTCTTCTATCAGATCGTCGCCGCACTGGTGGCCGAGATGGGCGAGGCGTTCCCCGAGCTCAAGACCCAGCAGGCGCACATCGAGCGCGTGCTCAAGGCTGAAGAAGAACAGTTCGCCAAGACCCTGGAGCAAGGGTTGCGCATCCTCGAGCAGGATCTGGCCCAACTCAAGGGTAACGTGGTTCCGGGCGACGTGGTGTTCAAGCTGTACGACACCTATGGCTTCCCCATGGACCTGACCGGCGACATCGCACGTGAGCGCGAGCTGACCATCGACGAAGCTGGCTTCGAGCGCGAAATGGAGGCCCAGCGTGAGCGTGCCCGCTCCGCCAGCGCCTTCGGCATGGACTACAACAGCTTGGTCAAGGTCGACACCGCCACCGAGTTCCTTGGCTACGAGGCCACCGAAGGGCAGGGCAAGGTCATCGCACTGTACAAGGACGGCCAGGCCGTCGAGCAGTTGGCCGAAGGTGAGCAGGGCGTGGTGATTCTGGACCGTACCCCGTTCTACGCCGAATCCGGTGGCCAGGTCGGTGACACCGGCTACCTGCAGGCCGGTGGCGTGCGCTTCGACGTGCGTGATACTACCAAGACCGGTGGTGCGTTCCTGCACCATGGCGTGGTTGCCAGCGGTAATCTGAGCGTCGGCGCTGCTGTGGCGGCCAAGGTCGATGCCGATGTGCAGCACGCAACCTCGCTGAACCACTCGGCTACCCACCTGCTGCACGAAGCGCTGCGCCAGGTGCTGGGCGATCATGTGCAGCAGAAAGGCTCGCTGGTCGACAGCCAGCGCCTGCGTTTTGACTTCAGCCACTTCGAAGCGGTGAAGCCGGAGCAGATCAAGGCCCTGGAAGACATCGTCAACCGCGAAGTGCGCAAGAACACCGCGGTGGAAACCGAGCTGACCGATATCGAAACCGCCAAGCGCAAGGGCGCCATGGCCCTGTTCGGCGAGAAGTACGGCGATACCGTGCGCGTGCTGAGCATGGGTGGCGATTTCTCGGTCGAGCTGTGCGGCGGTATCCACGCCAAGCGCACCGGCGATATCAGTCTGTTCAAGATCATCAGCGAAGGCGGCGTGGCCTCGGGCGTGCGCCGCATCGAAGCGGTCACCGGCGAAGCAGCGCTGGCTTACCTGAACGCTGCCGAAGAGCAGGTAAAGGAAGCCGCGCAACTGGTCAAAGGTAACCGCGACAACCTGATCGACAAGCTGTCGGCTGTGCTCGAGCGCAACCGTCAGCTGGAAAAGCAGCTGGAGCAGCTGCAGGCCAAGGCCGCCAGCGCCGCCGGGGACGATCTCTCCAACGCGGCTGTTGAGGTCAAGGGCGCCAAGGTGCTCGCCGCCCGCCTGGACGGGCAGGATGGCAAGGCCTTGCTGACCCTGGTCGATCAGTTGAAGAACAAGCTCGGCCACGCAGTGATCCTGCTGGGCAGCGAGCATGAGGGCAAGGTCGTGCTGGTGGCCGGCGTGACCAAGGACCTCTCCAGCCAACTCAAGGCTGGCGACCTGATGAAACAAGCCGCTGCGGCAGTGGGTGGCAAGGGCGGTGGCCGTCCGGACATGGCACAGGGTGGCGGCGTCGACGTCGCGGCACTGGACCAGGCCCTGGCGCTGGCCGTGCCATTCGCAGAGCAGGGACTTTGAGATGCGGGGGCGGCTGGTCTAGTCGGCCGCCCCTGCATGTTGGATGGTTTTTTTGGGGCCCTGTATGGGCTGAGGCACCATTGAAATGGCGTTGATCGTACAGAAATTTGGCGGCACCTCTGTCGGTTCCATCGAGCGGATCGAGCAGGTAGCCGAAAAGGTCAAGAAACACCGTGAGGCGGGCGATGACCTGGTGGTTGTGCTCTCGGCCATGAGTGGTGAAACCAATCGCCTGATCGACCTGGCCAAGCAGATCACCGATCAGCCGGTTCCGCGTGAGCTGGACGTGATCGTGTCGACCGGCGAGCAGGTCACCATTGCCTTGCTGACCATGGCCTTGATCAAGCGTGGTGTGCCAGCGGTGTCCTACACCGGCAACCAGGTGCGTATCCTCACCGACAGTGCGCACAACAAGGCGCGCATCCTGCAGATCGACGACCAGAAGATTCGCGCCGACCTCAAGGAAGGGCGTGTAGTGGTGGTCGCGGGCTTCCAGGGCGTCGACGAGCACGGCAACATCACCACCCTCGGCCGTGGTGGCTCCGACACCACCGGCGTAGCCCTGGCGGCTGCCCTGAAGGCTGACGAGTGCCAGATCTACACCGATGTCGATGGTGTCTACACCACCGACCCGCGCGTCGTGCCGCAGGCCCAGCGCCTGGAGAAGATCACCTTCGAAGAGATGCTGGAAATGGCCAGCCTCGGTTCCAAGGTGCTGCAGATTCGTTCGGTGGAGTTCGCCGGCAAGTACAACGTTCCGCTGCGCGTGCTGCACAGCTTCAAGGAGGGTCCAGGTACCCTCATTACCATTGATGAAGAGGAATCCATGGAACAGCCGATCATTTCCGGTATCGCCTTCAACCGTGATGAGGCCAAGCTGACCATCCGCGGCGTGCCGGATACCCCGGGCGTTGCCTTCAAGATCCTCGGCCCGATCAGCGCTTCGAACATCGAAGTCGACATGATCGTGCAGAACGTCTCGCACGATAACACCACCGACTTCACCTTCACCGTACACCGCAATGAGTACGAGAAGGCCCATAGCGTGCTGGAAAACACCGCTCGCGAAATCGGTGCCCGTGAAGTGATCGGCGACACCAAGATCGCCAAGGTCTCGATCGTCGGCGTTGGCATGCGCTCGCACGCAGGCGTCGCCAGCCGCATGTTCGAAGCCCTGGCAAAAGAGAGCATCAACATCCAGATGATCTCCACTTCCGAAATCAAGGTTTCGGTGGTGATCGAAGAGAAGTACCTGGAGCTGGCCGTTCGCGCGCTGCACACCGCGTTCGAGCTCGACGCTCCTGCCCGACAGGGCGAGTAAGGCGCTGCCTGGAGGGGCGCGGCTTGCCGCGCCCTTCGCGTTTCTGAGCGTTGAGCAGCCCCTGTTCTGCCTGCGCAGCGCTCAACCAAAGGCCGTGTCGCATGTCCTCGAACCGGCCTTGATACCAATGACTGTTATCCCTGAATGTTTTGCGTAAGGAGAAAGCTATGTTGATTCTGACTCGTCGGTGCGCCGAGAGCCTGATCATTGGAGACGGCGAGATCACCGTGACGGTGCTCGGCGTCAAAGGAAACCAGGTGCGTATCGGCGTCAGCGCCCCTAAAGAAGTGGCCGTTCACCGCGAAGAAATCTACCTGCGGATCAAGAAAGAGAAGGACGAGGAGCCAAGCCTTTAATTTTTTTGAAGTTTTTTCAAAAAAAAGGGTTGCAAACGAGGAAGAGCCTGTTTAATATTCGCCTCGTGTTGCGGTGAGGTGGCCGAGTGGCCGAAGGCGCTCCCCTGCTAAGGGAGTATACCTCATAAGGGTATCGGGGGTTCGAATCCCCCCTTCACCGCCATTATTCGCTTAGGGCGCTGTAGCTGATCAGGCTTCAGCCAGATCGTTCAGCGACCTAGCATGCGCAGCAAGACACGGACTCATAGCTCAGCTGGATAGAGTACTCGGCTACGAACCGAGCGGTCGGAGGTTCGAATCCTCCTGAGTCCGCCATTTTTGAAGTGGCTTTGTGTGTCAGGGTGACTTCAATCAACCAGTGGTAACCTGGTCTAAAACTACCATCTACGGACTCATAGCTCAGCTGGATAGAGTACTCGGCTACGAACCGAGCGGTCGGAGGTTCGAATCCTCCTGAGTCCGCCACTTTTGAAGTGGCTTTGCTTGCCAAGGCGGCTTCAGTCAACCAGTGGTAATCTGGTCTAAAACTACCATCTACGGACTCATAGCTCAGCTGGATAGAGTACTCGGCTACGAACCGAGCGGTCGGAGGTTCGAATCCTCCTGAGTCCGCCACTTTTGAAGTGGCTTTGTTTACCAAAGCGGCTTCAGTCAACCAGTGGTAATCTGGTCTAAAACTACCATCACGGACTCATAGCTCAGCTGGATAGAGTACTCGGCTACGAACCGAGCGGTCGGAGGTTCGAATCCTCCTGAGTCCGCCATACATCAAGAAGCCCGCTCAAATCGAGCGGGCTTTTTGTTTTTCGTTGTCGCTGAATTGTCAGCAATGTGCAACTAAGCTTTCGGGTAAGGGTCGGCTTGCCGGCGATGGGTTGCGCAGCAGCCCAGTCCCTTCACGAACTGAAAGCCTACAGGCGCATGATAAATGTGCTTTTAACGTCAGAGCAGCCGTCGCACTGATAGCTTCGAGCGTTGTCCTAGCTTTATCGCGCAAACGATTGTTCTGGCCAAAAATTTAAGCGATCTGACAGCTTAGGCAGTGTATGATTGCGCCCGTCAGCCCCGCCGGGGCTTGTGGAATACCACCATGGACTTACCCAGTAGTTACTCCTTAAGAAGATTCATACAGAAAGATCTGACCGATTGATTCTCCCGGCGTGCTCCGCTGCTGGGAGTGGAGTTCGCCTATGACTGAAGTAGAAGTAAAAAAAGGCCAAGAGAGCCTGCAGGATCGCCTGGCCCAGGTGGTCGAGCTGCTGCAGCGCCAACGAGTGGTCGAAGACCTGACGCACCGCCAGGAAGGTCACCACCATGACCTGGTGGAAAACCTCGTCCACCGTCAGAACCTGGTTGAGCTGCAACGCAAGCTCGACGACCTGCACCCTGCCGACATTGCATACATCCTCGAAGCATTGCCACTGGAAGACCGTCTGACGGTTTGGCAGCTGGTGCGCTCGGATCGCGATGGCGACATTCTTCTTGAAGTCTCCGACGCCGTGCGGCAAACCCTGATCGCCGATATGGACGATCACGAGCTGTTGGCTGCCGCCAAGGAGATGGATGCCGACGAGCTGGCCGACCTGGCCCCAGAGTTGCCGCGAGACGTCATTCACGAGCTCATGGAAAGCCTCGATGCCCAGCAGCGTGAGCGCGTACGCTCGGCACTGAGCTACGACGAAGAGCAGGTCGGCGCGCTGATGGACTTCGAGATGGTCACCATCCGCGAAGACGTCAGCCTGGAAGTGGTGCTGCGTTACCTGCGCCGGCTCAAGGAGCTGCCGAACCACACGGACAAGCTGTTCGTGGTCGACTATGACGGCAAACTCAAAGGCGTATTGCCCATCAAGCGTCTTTTGGTCAACGACCCGGAGAAAAAGGTGGCGGAGGTCATGGCGACTGACCCCGTGTCCTTCAACCCTGAGGAAGACGCCTACGACGCGGCCCAGGCTTTCGAACGTTACGATTTGGTTTCCGCTCCGGTGGTGGACAAGAGCGACCGTTTGATCGGTCGTCTGACCATTGACGAGATGGTCGACCTGATCCGTGAGGAGAGCGAAAGCGAAGTGCTGAACATGGCCGGTCTGCGCGAAGAGGAAGATATCTTCGCCTCGGTCTGGCGCTCGCTGCGCAACCGCTGGGCTTGGTTGGCGATCAACCTGATCACGGCGTTTCTGGCGTCCCGCGTGATCGGTCTGTTCGAAGGCTCGATTGAAAAGCTGGTTGCGCTGGCGGCGCTGATGCCGATCGTGGCAGGCATTGGCGGTAACTCCGGTAACCAGACCATCACCATGATCGTGCGGGCCATGGCGCTCGATCAGGTGTCTCCGGGCAACACCGCGCGCTTGATGCGCAAGGAATTGGCGGTCTCTCTGCTCAATGGCCTGATCTGGGGCGGCGTGATCGGGGCGGTTGCCTTCTGGCTATATGGCAGTTGGTCGCTGGGGTTGGTGATGACCGCGGCAATGACCCTGAACCTGTTACTGGCAGCGCTGATGGGGGTGTTGATCCCGATGACCCTGACCCGTCTGGGGCGCGACCCTGCCATGGGCTCTAGCGTGATGATCACTGCGGTAACCGACAGTGGTGGCTTCTTCATTTTCCTGGGATTGGCAACGCTGTTCCTGATGTAGGAAGGGGTTGCCGATGGGCTGATTTAGGCAGCCCATGGCGACGCAAAAAAAAGCCAGCTTACGCTGGCTTTTTAATGCTTGCTCGAAGCCTCAGGAGGCGTCGGCAGCCATTTCCACATCGTGAGCGATGAGGGCGACCAGCGCATTCTGCTGGCGGTGGGAGAGCTGGCGGAAGCGTTGCAGCAACTCGCGCTCATGCAGGGACAGTTCAGGGCTGTCCAGGCGCATGCTTAGCTCGTCGCCCAGCGCACCTTCCTGGATAAGGCTTTGTTCCAGGCGAGCGATGATTTCAGAGTTCATGCTGCGGTGGTGGTTGCGCGCTACCTCGGCAATGCGCTCACGCATTCCGTCTGGCAGGCGGACGACAAACTTGTCAGCGGTGCGGCTCGAATAGATAGCCTGTTTCATTGGGCGCATATAAATTGACCGGATTTTTTGGTTCAGGGGAAGCGGTTCTCAAATTGGCCGCACGGGGTGGAAGTACGACCGTGGCGACGACAAAATGTTCAACCGTCGTGAAAAATTGGGTGCTCATCTTGCCTCAAGGTCGCCGTTTCCTTGGCGTCAATTCTGTGACAAATAGTGAGCCGGATAAAGGCTTTTTGCCAGTACCAATTATCAGAAATGAGCACTGGTTTGAAAAGTTTTGCATGTACCGGCACGCCACACCGTCAGACCTTTGCCGTCAAAAACTGGTAAATCGCAGCAAAGGGTCGGGAAAACACCTAGAATGCGCGGGTTTCCTACATTGAGCATAGTGGCTATGCAACATGACGCAAGCGCCCGCAATACTCCCTCAGGCCGCCTGATCTACCTGGTAGGACCATCAGGTTCAGGAAAAGATTCCCTGATCGATGCATCGCGTGCGCAATTGACCGCCGCTGGGGTGGAAATTGCCCGTCGGGTCATCACGCGATCTGCTGAGTCCAAGGGCGAGGCGGCGCACGGTGTCACGTCCGAGCGCTTCGAGGAGATGCGCAAGGCTGGAGCGTTCGCCATGCATTGGCGAGCCAATGGTCTGGATTACGGTATTCCGTCGCAAGTGGACCAATGGCTCAGTGAGGGCCGGCATGTGCTGGTCAATGGTTCGCGCGCCTACCTGCCTTTGGCGCGGCAGCGTTACCCCGACATGGTGGCGGTATGCATTGCCGTGCGGCCAGAGGTGTTGCGCCAGCGTTTGCTAGCCAGGGGGCGTGAAACGTCGGAAGAGGTCGAGCAGCGCTTGGCGCGCAATGCCCAGTTGCAGACCGGGCAGGAGCCGGGTGTGCATGTGCTGGATAACTCCACTTCGCTGGAAATGGCCGTCGAAGGGCTGCTGGCGCTTTTGAGACAAGAGCGCCTGCTGGACTAAGCGTTTTGCCAACATCGGAAATCGCCTACGTGCAAAAAGCCCGACAGAGACATGACAAACGGCATTGCGCTGGTTAACATGTTTGCCGTCCTGCCGTGTAGCGCTCGCTGCCGGCTCTTGTGTCTCAGTAGCTCAATTGGATAGAGCATCCCCCTCCTAAGGGGAAGGTTGCAGGTTCTTATCTGGGGTAGGACGTAGACTCCTATTGAGCCTACCAGTCCTCGCGCTTTGAGCAAGAGATCAAAAGGTGGGATGTCCATGGGGAGTGGAGAGAGGGTAAGCTTTCCTAAGTCCCTGGTTTTACGTAAGATACGCCGCTTGATGTCTCCTTAGTTTAACGGATAGAACAAGCCCCTCCTAAGGGCTAGATGCTGGTTCGATTCCAGCAGGGGACGCATCCTCTCAAGCACTGAGCGCCCTGACTCATACTTGTAGCTGAACGCTTGGTGCATCCAAGCACCATTTCTGAATTCGCCGCGAGGCAGAGCATGAAAGCCACCACAGGGTGGCTTTTTTGTTGATGGGCTTTTCATCAGGTTGTTCCACGCTGGCGGTGATCGGTGTGGATCGCCTGTGGGCCATCCCTACCCGGCCCAATGACGAAAGTTGCCCTGGCTACCCCTAAGGCCGCTTAAACAGCCATCGTTGCAGGTGGCTGAAATTAGGCGTTACCAGAAGCTGATTTTTCTTGGTAGGGCGATCTCATCGGGCGCTTCCCCTTCACTGAACCCCACTATGTAAAGCACCTGCCCGACAAGCTGCAGTTCTTGTTGAGGGAGAGAGGTTTTCTGTAGGACTTGCCGAGTCGCATAACGGAGTGTGACGCCTTGATCGCCCAGGCGCGTCAGGAAATTCTGAAGTTCGTCAAAGACCTCTACCGGTAACGTATGATCGGGTCAAAACTGGCAACGGTAAGCATAAGAATCATGTTGAAGCTTCTGTCTCGTATCTGGAACGCCATCAACCCCGACCGTCGCCCCGAGTGGGAAAAGCAACGTGAGCGTGAGTTCATCGAAGCGGTGAACAGCCTCAAGACTCTCAAGGTGACGCCAGGGGGCCGCATGTCCATCGACCCTGAAGAGATACGTGAGCAAGTGTTGGAGGCGCGGGAGAGGTTGAAGCATTTTGTCCGCAAACCCTAGGCCTATGCAGTCGACGACGAAGTGCGTCAGTGCACGCGCTGTGTTGACGAGGTTTGAGACTTAGCTACCAGGCTCCCGCTCCCAGAGCCGCCACACAGTGCCCTTTGAATACCCTAGAGCACGCGCCACCTCAGCCTGGGTGAGGCCGTCTTTTTTCAGCGCCTGCACTGCCTTCCACTTCTCTCTAGCAGCAGTTACTCGCGGATGCTCAATCTCGCGAGGCTGCCGTTCCATAATCTCGTTGGCTCTGCCCAATGCCTCTGCTTCCACGATTGCATCGATCAGTACCTGGTGAGTCGTCTGTTGGTTTTCCGCTGCAATGACCATGGCGAACAGGGTAGCTGGGCTGATGCCCAGCGAAATGGCCAGATCCCTCACGGTATCGATGGTGGCCGTGAAGCTAGCCGCTTCCAGTTCGCTGATCGTTTGCTGACGAAGAAGGCCAGAGATCTCCTGTTGAGACAGGCCTTGCTGCGTTCGGAGCGACTGGAGCACGGCGGCGAGAGAGTGGCGTAGGGGCATTTCTGCCTCCGCAAAAGGAGACGGTATGCCTTGTTTGCCTAGGCTCGCTCAAACAGATATATTGGTTTGAGTGAGTCGAACGGCGATCTGCCGCTACGTTCCCGTTCGCACATCACCTCGTCGTTTTGAATACCGAGGTAATTGGTGACTGATAGCTCCGTAGAGCACGAGCTGCTCCAGGAAGGGCACGTCTCTTCCGCTGGGACGTCGCTGTCCCAACCCGAAATTGAGGCACTGCTTGCCGAACGCTTTCCTCGCAGGCCGTATTGCTTGGTTGAGGACTGGCTCATCTTCCACGTTGACGAGCCACAGGAGTCGCTGGACAGAGTCAGGTCTCTAGGCCTGCAGCCGATGTTCCTGTACTCCCATTGCGTCAACTACGACAGCGAGGGCCGATTCCCACCAGGGGGTTGGGTGCGCTCGACGCTGTGCAAGACCTACGACAGCGTGTGCATGTTTGAAACGCGCAACACCGTGTACGTCTTGGTTGGCCCTGGTCGTGAGCAGACCGCCTCGCTGAAGACAATTTTCGGCTTATGTTGACCCGCAGGCCCCATATGTGGGCTTGCCCAGATGAGATCCATGATGTTCCGCATTAGCACGCAAGACCAGGCTGGCCCTGTCGGTATGTTTGGGGACGGCCTTGCTCACTTTCATGCAGTCACCCGGTCTCTGGCCACTCACTGGTATCACGTCAGCCTCAAGCGCCGGCATGAGGATCGGTTCGTTGCCTACGAAGAGATGCTCAACGATGAGATGCGTCTCGTCGAGCTGCTGGTTGCTCAGGATGAAGATCTCGTTGTGCATGAAGTCCAAGCCGTTACCCCGAGCTGGATGAACAAGGATGCCGGTTGGAAGATGGAGAAGCTCATGTCGCTCTCCATGGGACACAACCAAGCTGGTGTGGTCGTCTGTGTTCTGGAAGTAGAAGGTGGTGCTGTGTACGTCGATACGCATGAGGCTGGTTTCGGTGCCGACTCCCTGAACGACGTCAAAGAGCTGTATCGACGGGGTATGGCTCAGGCCAGTGCTGCATCAGAGCCCCGGAGGGCGTAGGCATGACAGAGGACAACACGGTAGCGGTCGACTTCCACGTTAAGCGCTACAGCGATTTCGATCTGCTGCGGATCGCTCGGGCTGTAGGCCAGCGGTATGAGGGCGAGATCACCGCGTTTCTGGTGAATGTCCACATTCATCGACTGAGTGCCGTTGGCGTGGTTTTTGGGCACGTTCGGCAAGGGCCTCATGGTCGGTTTGCTGATGGGCATCTGATCCAGACATCCAACATCGTGGCTATTAAGAAAGAAGGTAGGTTCTGGGTGATCACGACCATGAACTCCAAGTACGTCGTGGCTACTTTTCGCCGTGATGTTGGGCGCCGGAGCCTGAGGGATTTTTGCCGCCTTGTTGGAGACCGTTTCCCCAATACACAGCTGCACTGATTTAGATCGAGCCTGAGCACGCCAAGGTGTGCCCAAGGCCTCCCCCTGCCTGAAATTTGGGCCCGAGCAAGGAGCTGTAAGTGTTTATTAAGTTTGAATACCTGAAATTTTCTGGCTGCCTGGAAGACATACGAGTTTTTGAGAGCTTCTCAGATAATGTGCAAGTCATCATGAAAATAGATGACGTTCTCATTCCTAATTTTCGGATGCCTACTCGTATCTACGAAGATCTGGAAAATGGCGGGCAGTACGAGTTTTACGGGCTTGTTCAGAAATCTAAGAATAAACAAAAAAATACAGGCTTTATATACGCCGCAAAGACCGCTAGCGGGAAAGTGCTCGAGCAGCCTAGCCTAAAGTACACCTCCCAGCTGGGTATTTGGGCGAATGGAGCGGTGATCTCAGCAGTGGCTTTTGTTTTGGCATGGGTAGCTTTGTTCTTTGGATTAGGCACCCTGGTTGATGGATATCATTATAGTTCTGTAAATGGATTTGCTGAGTATGCGGGTGATGTGACGCGTTATGCATTCGCTCTTGCTTGTATGATTGCAGCGTTTTTTGTGGGAGTAGGGATAAATCTGTTCTACAAAACAACGGTATTGGACACCTGGCAGTCGATTGCACCTGCAAAGCTTGTTGAGCGGTTCAGCAAAATGCATCGCTGACCATTGGGCGAGCCCTCCTTCAGAGGGGCGGCTGTCGTAAACCGTGCCCGGCTTGCCGGTCACGGCCCTCCGGGCTTCCATCCTCACGCCTGCGGCCATCCTTGGCCTGCGCGCTCCGCTTGCCGTTTGGTGTCAAACCCCTTGTTTATAGGGCTTGTAACGTAGTTTTTGGAATGTAACATTGGCGTTGTTACATTCCAGGAAATGCGTTACAGCAATTGTCTTAGAAGTCGAGTCGCTTCACCTCGTCAAAGATTTTTTGGGCAAGCTTGACCTGAGATGGTTAAGACATTCTTCGACAATTTCTGTAATCTGGCCCGATCATAGCCCCCAAGGAACACCCCCCCATGTCTCGTCTTGCAGAATTCCGCCGCCTTGAACTCCAGCTTGCTCAGCAGCTCGCAGAATTGGAAGCGATGAAAAATGACGGTGCAATCCAGGCTGAAATGGAGTTTGAAAACAAACTCCGTGCCCTGCTTGGTGAGTACGGTTTCAGCCTGCGTGAGGTGATCAGCATTCTTGACCCTCAAGCTCGCAGTCGTGCTGCAGCTCCAGTTTCTCAGGAGAAAGCGACTCGTAAGCCACGTGAAGTTAAGACTTACAAGAACCCGCACAACGGCGAAGTGATCCAGACCAAGGGCGGTAACCATGCCATCCTCAAAACCTGGAAAGCCGAGCATGGCGCCGAGACTGTGGAGTCGTGGCGTCAGTAATCTCCGCACCTTTAGCGGAATGGCTGCGATCCGCAGCCTAAGTGTCCGGCGACAAAACCTCTGTGAGGAAAAGACCTCTTTAACGACAACCTAAATCTCGTCGTGGAGAGCCGGAGACCCCGAGCAGTACCTTATGAACCGCCCCTGTTGGCGGTTTTTTTTCGCCTGGAATTCAAGTAGATCGCGACCGGGTCGAGCGTCTGGACAGCCAATCTTCTTCGTCTACCTTACTCATCGAACCTTTTGCCGTTTTGGATGTGAGTAGAGATTGCGTAAGGGCGTTAAGCTTATCTAGCTTGCGGGAAGCGTTTAAATACTAGGATCTACGGCTCATTCAACGGCACGCTAAATAGCTAGGCCATACCCAACCCCCCATGCTTTGACCCAGGCGTTAAGCGGCTATCGTTCACATTGGAAATCACTGCGTGATTACGGAGATTTCGAGACCACGACCCCAAAGGACGTTATTGTGCCGGCGAGGTGATTGCCTGGTACCCCGACCAGAAGATCATTCAGATGCGTGGATAGATAGTCTCAGCCACAAAGATGAGAAGGAGAACTATTCATCTCAAAAATTTTTCCTTAAGCCTAAAGAGTTAAACGATTCAGCCGATAAGCATAGACTGGTGTGTAGGACAGAGGTTTATATGAAGTTTCGTGATATTAAAATAGGGCCGCGTGCGGCGCTTATTTTTGCAATTATTGTCGCTGTGGTTGTTATGATGGGGCTACTTTCTGCTAATAAGTTGGAGAGGCTTCGTCAAGCAGAGCAAGATGTTGAAACAAATTGGATGGCCAGCATTCGGCTAGCTGGGCTTATAAACTCAAGCGTTCTTAGGCTAAGGTTGGAAAGTCTTCGAGCAACTACTACGAATGATCCTGTAGTTCGTGATCAGACAGTGAAAACTTTTCCGGACTATCGGCGGGAATTCACAAGCCTCATAAGAAAATATGAGTCTGTGGTAGCGAGTCCTGAAGAGCAGTCACTGTACGATAAGGTCAGGGCGAGCGCTGATCGTTATGAAGGTTTCCTGAACCAGTTAGAGCCAATGCTCCTCTCTGGTGACAATGCGGCTGCTTCTGCGTTGATTAGTTCGACTATCCGCCCCCTTACCAATAGTCTCGTTGATCAAATTTCTGATTTGATGGATTACAATGATCAAGGAGCAAAAGCAGCGGGGGTGTTAACAGGTGAAATCTATCATAGCGGATTAGTCACAATCTATGGTCTGCTTTTGGCCGTGGTGACGCTTACAATTGTTTTGGGTTACATGCTGGTGCGAAGTGTGACTCAGCCTCTGGACGAAGCGCTTTCAATTGCCAAGGTTATCGCGAATAAGGATCTATCGCAGACTTTCAAGGTTTCAGGTCGAGACGAGGCAGCTGCGATGCTGGCTGCTATCTCTCAAATGCAAAATAACTTAAAAGACACATTGACCCATATTTCCGATAGCTCAACGCAACTTGCTTCGGCTGCTGAAGAAATGGCGGCGGTCACTGAAGAAAGTAGTCGAGGGTTGGTCAAGCAAAACGATGAAGTCAACCAAGCTGCCACCGCTGTCAATGAGATGAGTGTCGCAGTTGATGAAGTGGCCGTCAATGCTGCGGAAGCCGCTGATGCATCCGGGCGAGCTCAACAACTCACCAAATCTGGGCTCGAAAATGTTAAGAGAACTTTAGGAGCTATACAAGCGCTATCCTCCTATGTTGAGTCTACGGGTGAGCAGATCCAAACGCTTTCTTCGCGAGCTCAAGACATCAGTAAAGTCATCGAAGTGATTAGAGCCATCGCTGAACAAACCAACTTACTGGCGTTGAATGCCGCAATTGAGGCCGCAAGGGCTGGGGAGCAAGGTAGAGGCTTTGCAGTAGTTGCAGATGAGGTTAGGGCTCTGGCCCATCGTACTCAACAATCCACTCAAGAAATTGAGCAAATGATTGGCTCTATCCAGGACGATTCGCTTCAGGCTGTTAAGGCTATGGTCGAAAGTCAGAAAATGGCTGATGAATCTACCTCTGTAGCACAGCTGGCTAGTGAGTCGCTAGAGGAAATATCCCAGTCGATCACTATGATCAACGAACGTAATATTTTGATTGCGACTGCTTCAGAAGAGCAGGCGCAGGTGGCACGAGAGATTGATCGAAACCTCACAAGTATTCGTGATTTGTCTACTCAAACCGCAGCGGGTGCGAGCCAGACGGCGAGTGCTAGCGGGGAAGTGTCCAGCCTTGCTGTCGGCTTAAATCGTGTAGTCCAGGACTTCAGGCTTTAAGCTCTAGGTCTATATTTGTTTTTGGATTTATTTTAGCAGGGATGCTTTTTTATAATTTCGCGCAGGGGTGCAGGTGTAAGTATGGTTTGTGGTTCTGTTTTCTTGTGCGTTGTCATGTGTTGCTTTGGGGGATTTTCCAAGTTGTAAGCTCTGTTTGGGGTGCCAAGGTGTGCCGAAACTAACTCTTCTAACTTTGTAACCTGCCAGGGCTTTGGCAGAAATATAGCGAGATCAGGTAGAGACTTGATTTCAAACTCGTAGTATCCACTCATGACAATAATTTTGGCATCAGGGTGTTCCTCGTTGGTAATCCAGGCAATGTCCACTCCGGTGAGCGAGCCGGGCGTCTGCACATCAGTGAGCACTAAGCGCCAGCCTGGTTTTCTTAGCTGCTCACGGGCTTCATCGGCAGTGCTTACGGCTGTAACCGCAGCACCCCAATCTTCCATCAGTAGTGTCAGTAACTCCCGAAGCGTTGGTTCGTCCTCCACAATGAGGACGTTAGGGCGGTGTATCTCCTCTACTGGAAGAAAGTCTTTCATACTAGCACTCGAACATATAGCTACGGTTACAAAAATCTGAATCCACTTGCCGCTTCAACGTATCGTGGACAGCTCGTCACGCATACGACATGTGAACTGTACAAAAAATTCACTTGATCATCAGGGGGCAATACAGCACTGATCGGTGGAAGTGCTCGCTATTCTCCTGGATGATTGGCGTGGCTTCAAGAACTGCTGCGGGGTTATGGCAAAGCCTGGACTTCAGTTTTCCTGACTATATGATCAAGTTGGCGAGTTCAATTCCGTTCGTATCTGGATAGCCGGTCGGCTATGGCTTTTATAGCGCGATAGCACAAGCTTATTCAGTTATGCAGGTGACACAGGCATCGACCCTAGCCGCTATGCGGATAGCGATGTGCTCTCAACTCACACTGAAGGCCTGACTTCCTACATGATGCGTCCTGATGGAAGCGGTAAGCCGCTGACAGCGGGTGATGTGAGGCAGCGCTTTGCCAACGTCACACGAGGTACTGATCTGATCTTGGTAGGTACGCCCGAACAAATTGCTGATCGAGTCGAGGAGCATGCTCGCATCTCGGGCACCAGTGGCTACATGCTTAACCCGCTCACAAGCCCTGGCACGCTTGAGGATTTCGCCGAGCTGGTCGTGCCAGCGCTCCAAAAACGAGGCCTCTATCGCACTCAGCCGCAAACCGGCACTTTTCGATCTCGGCTGAGGACTGACGGCTCTAGTCGGGGCTACCGCCATCCGCCTATGGGGCTTGTTTTCGGGATCGTTGATATGAAAATCCTATGATCGGATAGCCAAGCCTCGGGATGGTCACTACCGGTGTGGCCTACTGAGGAGGCGTTCGACTCGGGGCTAGGGGAATCTATGACACAGGCTCTGTCATCGTGTGTTGCGATGGCCCAGCGAACAGCTAAACAAGGAGCCTGAGTGGTTACTCGACCAGCCGCTTCTGGGTAAAAGTCTCCTGGATAGCTCGGTATCCGTCCTGAGATAGCCTTCGCCGGCTGCTTTCACTGCAGGGAGCGTAAGATGTGCGATGAGATCAGAACTACCCATTTGCTTTGATGTCATAATGATGCACAGGGACATCGGCACGTATCCTCGAGCCAGCCCTTCAGGACATCAGTCCAATGCTAAGCAACGACGATTTTCGGTACACCGCTCATAGGCATCTCCTCGAATTGGATGCTTAAGATTCCAGGCTCAGGCACCTAATTTCTCGGGGCGAAATCAACGGTGTCCTCTGGGACGATGCTGTCCGATGGCATCAACACTCATATGAAACCTGGGCCATTTTCTTGAGCCAAAATACTCAGCCTTCGTTGCCTTCCTGATCTGCAATCGCAGCGAGATCTTCGATTTTCGGCGGTTCCACTTCACATCAGTCCTCCTCCCGGTGAGGGCAACTGCGCCTCTAGAGGCTCTCTTGTGTCAGAGCCTGGAAATCACAGAGCTGTCTGCGCACCACCCTCCCAACCCGATCAAAAACTGACTGGCCGCTCAAGAAAAAGTGGCCTGTGTCGATAATTGCTGATTCAGCACGTGTGGAGCCTAAAATTGTTCAACCGCAAACTAAAAAAAACGCTGCAGGAGCAGAGTGCGGAGCTACATCTGCTACGTCAGCAGGTCGAGCAAATGGACAGAGGGATGCTTTCCATAAGACTTGATGCTCAGTTCCGGATCTGTGCAGTCAATCGAATTTTCTTAGAAACCCTGGGGTACTCGAGCGACAGTCTGCATGGCCGTCCGCTTTCGGAGATCGTTCCGCCTTACGTCAAAAATCTCCCTTGCTTCCACGCCTTCAACCAAGCTGTGGCGCGATTCGAACCCGTCAATGACGAATATCGCTACCTGCGGGCTGACGGTACTCTGGCATGGTTGAAAATCTACTGGCTTCCTGTTCGAAATCAAGACGGGAGCTTGGCTCATGTCCAGGGCTACGGCAGTGAGATTACTCGTACCGTTGAGGAGGCCAAGGAGAACCAGGCTCTGATTGAAGCGCTGGTTAGGTCAACAGCTGTCATTGAATTTAAATTGGATGGCACCGTCATCACGGCGAACAAACAGTTCCTCGATGCCATGGGCTACTCACTGGGCCAGATAGTAGGCAAACACCATCGCATGTTCTGTTCCGCGCAAGAAGCGGCATCCGATGAGTACGTAAGTTTCTGGAAGACACTCAACCGTGGTGAGTACGTCGCGAATCGCTTCAAGCGAGTCGACGGGCATGGCAACGATATTTGGCTGGAGGCAACCTACAACCCTGTGCATGACACCGAGGGCAACCTAGCTAAGGTCGTGAAATTTGCGAGTGTGGTTACCGAGCAGGTAGCTAGAGAACAAGAAGTTAAAGATGCTGCCGGCGTTGCTTTTGATGTCTCGCAACGAACGGATTCAAGTGCCGAGCACGGCGCTGTCGTGGTAACGCGAACGGTAGGCACGATGCGAAGTATCGCTGAGCAAATGAAGCTCGCAACCGACAGCATCGAGGCACTCGGTAAGCAATCTGCGTTGATCAGCTCAATCGTTCAAACCATTGGCGGTATTGCGTCGCAGACTAACCTTCTTGCCTTGAATGCGGCGATTGAAGCGGCACGTGCCGGAGAGCAGGGACGGGGCTTCGCTGTGGTTGCCGATGAAGTCCGAAAGCTTGCAGGCCATACCAGCTCGGCGACCGAAGAGATTGTGAACGTCGTTCAGCAAAACCAGGAGCTCGCTGATAAGGCCGTCGCCCAGATGTTCAGCAGTCGTGCGAAAGCCGAGGAGGGTTTGGTACTCGCCAACGAGGCGGGCACGGTTATCCTCGAGATTCAAAATGGAGCAAAGCAAGTAGTGGAAGCTGTTGGGCGTTTTGCTAACGAGGTGAAATAGACCTGTATCTCTTACGGTACTGAATTGAGGTGCGCCATCACAGATGGACGGACTGCGAATGTCCATCTGTCATGGCCAGTGCCTGTAAAGTTTTTAGCACTTCACGTCGTTGCCGTGCTGCCTCCTTTGAGTGGATTCGACAGGAGGCCAGCGGAGCGTTTCCCCGCAGGGCTGACCGATCAAACAGAGTCTCCACTCGTACAGGCCGAAGGTTTTTGATTGTTAAAAATCGAGCGTCACCCCTGCATACAGGGCCCGGCCATCGCCTGGCGAGTGTAGCGAGTTTTTAGCGCCATCGGGGTCATACCAAGCGTACTCGTAGTAGCGATTGGTTAGATTTTTCAACTGAAGATCCACGCTCATCGACTCACTCAACTTATAGGTGGCCCCGATGTTCATGAGTACGTAACCACCATAAGTGCCTTGAGTGTTCTCTCTCTCTAGGTAGTAATTGGTTTGTCCGTTTGCCCACGCAGATAGTTGAAGCATCGGGGTAGCCTGGTAGCTGATACCAGTATTCCACAGATGATGCGGCACATGGTCGATCTCCCTGCCTTTGCTCTGTGGTAACGCACTGCTGGGCTCAAGGATTTTTGAATACTGCCAGGAGTAGGACATCCACATTTCAGTGCGTTCGTCCGGGTGGAGGTTGACCTGCAGGTCATAGCCCCACCGTCGTGTTTCCCCCACATTATCGGAGTCGCCACTGGGGTCGTTCAGACGTCGGCTGACTTCACCCGATGCATCTTGTTGCCAGTAGGCAACGCGACCGTCCATCCAGCTGACTGGCGTAAACTTGATGCCGGTCTCCCAGCCTTCGTTGATCGATGGATCAAGGTCTTCGTTACGCGGCGGTACCTTATAGGCAGCTGCACCTGTGCCTACTTGGAAAGTGCGGCCCCAGTTCGCATAAAAACTCGCAAACTTCCAGGGGGAGTATACGACACTGAGCTTCGGCTGTTTGATCAGGCCATAGTCGTTAATGTCGTAATCTTGGTCGGTGAGCTTGTTGGTGAAATCGCCGCTGATCTTGTCGACGCGGTAGGCCGGGACAATCTTCAGCGACTCAAAGGGCTCGATTTCGGCCTGCATATAGGCCCCAACGGTATTGAAGTCGAAATCCTGGTCGCGAGTCTGGTTCTGCCGCACCCGGTTGATGGTGTTGTAGCGCTCGCTGCGATTTTCCTGTTTCTGCACATCGCTACCACCCTCTAGGGCGAAGGCGTGCAACCAGTCAACCTCGGGTCGCCAAGTCAAAGAGGTGATAGCGCCGTACTGGGTCTCGTAGGCGTCACGCTCTTGCTGCGAGCTGGTGCTCCAGTATCGCGTCCAGCGGCGGTCATCGAAGGTGTTCACATAGGTCTTGGCTGACCAGGACAGCGTGTCAGCCAGATCAGTGTCGAAGTGCAGGCTGACCTGATTCATACGCCGCGTACCCTTATCCGTGGCGTTATACGGGTTGCTCATGCGAGGGTGATGCCGGGCATTGTCTTCTGTCAGGTATCCAGCCTCATCTGCTTCGGCCTCGTAGTGCCTAGCGATCAATCCCAAGCGATAGCCGTTGTCATCAGGGGTGTAAAACCACTTGCCACCGAAGCTGTAGCGTTCGGTGTCAGCATGGTCTCTATAGCCATCTACCTGTTGTCGAGCGAAGAAGTAGTTCTGCGTCCAGTTGCTGGTCTCGATGCCCTTGGCCATTTGGACTTCACGGGTATTGAAGCTGCCATAGCGCAGTCGTGCCTTGTTGTAGTTACCGCCTATACGAGTATTGATGTTGACGTTGCCAGCGATGTTATTCAGCCCGTAGCGAGCGTCACTGGTGCCACGGACGATCTCTATGCTGTCGATGTCCATGGGGAACACCGAATCGATGAAGGCCATGTTGCCGTCATTCGTGTTGCTCGGGATGCCGTCAATCAGCAGCTTCACTGCGTTAACCTCACCCTCTCCATTGAATCCCCGAAACGAGATTTTTCCGGAGGTGGTGCCTTGGTTGAACTCGGTGAGCATCACGCCAGGTGCCCGGTTGAACAGCTCCCAGCTGTAGGTAACGGGCATTTTTTCAAGGATGTCGCCACCGAGAATGTCGACTGAACTGAGTACGCTGCTGGTGGCCAGGGGGCCAGTGCTAGATCCTGAAATGTTCACGGCACCCAGAGTCAGGGTGGAGCTTTCGGGCGGCAGGGTATCGGCAGTTGCAGTCGAAAGTGGACTGACGGTAAAGGCGCTGGTGATGGCGAGCACGGGCAATATAGCGCGTGCGGAATTGCAATACGCAGGCATGACGTATGTTCCTGGTAAAAGTCGAATACGACCGGACTCGCTCAAACGCGAGCACGTTCTGGATTGAGTGACTGCTTAAACCAGGGGGGAGGCGCGAGGATTTAGACTAGGCCGCTGATGGCGAGGTAGGGGAAGGAGCGGGGTATCGCCTAGAAGTACAGTATCAGGCCAGAAGCGTGGAAACAGATGCTTGAAGTAGTCGCCGGATACACCGGCCTGGCCGGCATGGCAGCAACAGCAGTCCCCACTTTGCACCTTGCCCAGAGCATTATCAGCCAGATCTGTCTGGTCAACCTTAATCTGTGCCAGCAAGGATTTAGGCAAGCTTTCCAGGCCATGAATGCTGCAGAAGCTGCCCAGGATCAGAGACTCATCAACTGGAGCGTTACGCAAACTACGGTCGAGCGGCATCATCAGCAGGTTGAACAACACTGCAAAGCAGGCGAGCAACAGCAGGTGGTTACGGAAGCGCGAGACCATGATCCTTTCCGCTTGGCGAGCGCCGGCATTAAGCCGGAATCAGCGCAACCTGTAAAACCTTTTCATAGGTGCTCGGCGATAAGCGTCACACGCCAAATGTGCTACTCCAGTGTTACTGCGAGCCGCCCAACTCAATCACTGTCGGGGCGTGCAGCCATTTGAGAAATTCACTGAGCTAATCGACGCCACAAAAGCGAGGCTCCTCGCGCCGTCAGCCGAGCAGCTACCTTTCGATCCCGGTTATGGCTTGACGTCTCTAGCCGGAGCCCGTCATCCGCCCGAAGCTACTGAACCCACCAGCCTCCAGTGAGTGGGCGCTTTACGAGGTGATCCCTCATCACGGCCATTGCTAATTTCGCGGGTTCCGCTAACTTATACAAAACCTGTACAAGATTGAGGTGTTGTACATGTATTGCCAGTGGCCTTTGACCCTTTATTTTGACGGTGCCTGTCCATTGTGCGCCAGGGAGGTGGCCTTCCTGCGCAGGCGTTCAACTGCAGCAAAGCTCATCCTGATCGATATCGATGGCGAAGACTTCGATCCCATAGCTCTTGGCCTGTCGATTGAGCAAATGAGATCGTGCTTGCACGCAAGGTTCGCGAACGATCATTGGGTAACAGGCTTGGACGCTACCCTTTGGAGCTGGCGTGCTGCCGGTGTTGGGATGTGGGCCGCTCCACTGGCTTGGCGTCCGCTACGTCCTTTGCTTTCAGTTTTGTACAGGTTTTTCTGTCGCTTGAGACCAAATTTGGCCTGGTTACCCCATCCCGAGGGTAGGCAACGTTGCAAAGGTGAGGAATCCAAATGTCACATTCGCTAGCCGAGCATTATCGTGAAATCCTTGTTGGCGTTGGTGAAAACCCTCAGCGAGAAGGGCTCTTGGACACACCCCAGCGTGCTGCCAAAGCGATGCAATATCTATGCAATGGCTATACCCAGAGCCTAGCTGAGATAGTCAATGGCGCTTTGTTCGAAAGTCAGAATGATGAGATGGTGGTCGTTCGCGATATTGAGTTGTACTCATTGTGCGAGCATCACATGTTGCCGTTTATTGGGAAAGCGCATGTGTCCTATCTGCCAACAGGACGAGTATTAGGGCTTTCCAAAGTGGCGCGTTTAGTTGATATGTTTGCCCGCCGTTTGCAGATTCAAGAGAATTTGACTAGACAGATTGCATGTGCCATGCAGGAAGTGACTGATGCGGCAGGTGTTGGCGTCGTTATCGAGGCCAAGCACATGTGCATGATGATGCGAGGTGTAGAAAAGCAGAACTCAGTGATGATTTCATCGGTAATGCTGGGTGAGTTCCGAGACTCCCCGACTACCCGGCACGAATTCCTCAACCTCATTGGGCGAAATACTTGAAATATGACCCCTAGCCGCATAGGAAGGGCGTGCCCATGAGTGCAGTTTTCAATACGTTATCTCCAAGTCGTTTTAAAGTCCTGGGCTATAGTGGCTTGCTGCCGTTCGTTGGTGCGGCACTGCTGATTTGTTTAGCGACTGATTACCGAGATTCACTATCTGTTGCTTTGGTGGGCTATGGGGCTGTGATACTGAGTTTTGTCGGGGCCTTGCATTGGGGGTTCGCTATGACGTTACAGGAGTTGTCTGCAAATGGACGACAGGAGAGGCTCGTGTGGAGTGTTATTCCAGCCCTCATCGGTTGGGTTAGCATGTTGTTACCTGTGTCATGGGGCAGCTTGGTATTAGCCTGCGGCTTCATTGGACATCTTTGGCAAGATCGTAAATTGGTCAATATTTTGCCTGGGTGGTACTGGCCTATGCGAGTACGTTTAACCATAGTCGCAAGTGTGTGTTTGCTAATTGGTGCGCTTGTGCTGTCTTTTTTTGATTGAGCTCATTATCCCGATGGCAGCGGCTGGGTAACCATTGAGGCGGTACCACCTAGACTAGGTCAGCCCTGTGCGTGACGGCTTTTAGGGCTTTCGCTTGCCAGAAGCGCTTGCTAACTAATCGGTCTAGCTCTTGGCGGGCTTTGCAGCCCATCAATGAGTGACCTTTGATGTGTAATTCGGCAGCTCGGGATGATCCAATGCCGAGTATGCTGAAGAAATAATTGGTAAAATTTCTCCTCTTGCAAGGTTGTTTGATTGGATAAAGTCTTAATGTGTGACGCCGGGCCCCTCTGACGGTTAGTTAGCCGCCATGTCGGAGTCATAGTTGTTGAACTACGACTATATAGGAGGGGCTCATGACTGCCCTAAATGCGTATCTCTCTCAGGATGTCCTGGGCACTGATCTGTCGCTCTGGCTTTCCTTTTTTGCTGTGGTTTTAACTCTGCTAGCGCTTGACTTAGGGGTTCTCCATCGAGGGAATCGAGAGATTGGCGTCAAAGAGAGCTTGCTGCTGTCAGCTGGCTACATCAGCATGGGCCTACTGTTCGCTGTTTGGGTTTACTTCCAGAAAGGCAGCGACGCAAGTATGGACTATGTGACTGGTTTCCTGATTGAGAAGTCCCTGTCGATGGATAACGTATTCGTTATCGCATTAATATTTAGCTTCCTGGCCATCCCTAGAGAGTTTCAGCATAGAGTGCTGTTCTGGGGGATTATGGGAGTCATCGTCTTGAGGGCCATTATGATAGGCCTGGGGGCCGCGCTCATTGCGCAGTTCAGCTGGATACTTTACTTTTTCGGAGCTTTCTTGGTTTTCACTGGGATAAAGATGCTATTCGCTCGTGTGGATCATGCGCCTGATCTGGAGAATAACCGGTTCGTTAAGTATCTCCGTAATCATTTGCCCATAACCAAGGAATTGCATGGTCAGAATTTCTTGGTGCGGCTGCCCAATGACTCAGGTAAAAAGGTGTTATGGATAACACCGCTATTTCTTGCTTTGATTCTTATTGAGTGTGCTGACTTGGTCTTCGCTGTTGATAGCGTTCCCGCAATCTTTGCTATCACTCAGGATCCCTTCATTGTCTATACCTCTAACATTTTTGCCATACTCGGATTGCGGGCGCTGTATTTTGCGCTGGCGGCGATGATAAGCCGCTTCGCTTATCTTAAGTATGCCTTGGCCTTGGTGCTGGTCTTCATAGGTACGAAGATTTTCCTTCACGATATCGTGGGCAAAGTACCCGCAGAGATTTCTCTGAGCGTTACAATTGGTCTTCTGATTGGCGGTGTATTGCTGTCGCTTTGGAAGACAAGAGAGCCCGTCAAGTTTTAACGGACTAGCTTTTATCGTCGCGTTTAGCGAGAGGAAAGCGCGGAAACGTTATGAATTACAGTACAATGCAGTAAACCTGTAGATCTTGGATTGGGCGTCAGCCATTACACCGCTTAAGCTTCCGCGTGTAATGGCTGGATGTCTACATTCCTTGAGCACAAGCGCCCTGGCTATTTGGTTTCAGTTTGCTCTTGCAGTGAAATGCTGAACCCTCGGTCATAGTCATAAGCAGCGGTGCTGAGATGATTCAAATAGAATTGATCGCACCCATCGTTGTCCTTCATCTCGCTCCGTTCTCCCATGCCAAATCATAGCTTTGGTAAACCCAGGATTATCGAGTGGCGGCTCTCTCACGACAAGTGTTTCATCCGCTGGAGCCAGCCGCTCTGGTACTACAGCGATCACGTCGATCACTTCCACGTAGAAGAGTGTTTGATCTACCCGCCTGGTAGAAGGGCCCTATCTGCGCGACTTCGAGAAATTCGTGGAGGTGTGGCACCAAGAGCTTGAGCACCTGAACGCCCATCGGGCCCACAGATCCAGTACGAGGTCGCAGTGAAAAGAACGATCCTGGGTATGGCAGAAACCGGCTAGCCGCTATAGCAGCAGGCTCTCCAAGCGATCCGTGACCATGAGCAGGCGGTGGATGAAGGGAGGCCAGCCTAGGAGATCGAAAGGCTCCGTCACGAGGCTGATCATCTGTATCAAACCGTCATCGACTACCTGTTACACAAGGCCGGTATGCTAGGCCGATCAATCCACTGAGATGGATTGGGTAGGGGGAGATTGGCTTGAGATGCAGATTCAAGCATTCTGCAAAGCCATACTCCGTAACCTCGACGATATCCCATGAGCAAACCTGTTTTCCCTCAGCCCTTTTTAGCGATTGGATGCTCCCAATGTCGTGACCTTGCTATCCTGGATATCGAAATTACCATGGCGTTCCAGCCCATAATCCATGTGCCTTCAGGTAGGCCGTTCGCCTATGAGGCACTGGTTCGCGGACTGAACGGTGAAAGCGCTGCGGACATTTTGGCCAAGGTATCGCCCGACAATCTGTACCGTTTTGATCAGGCCTGTCGTGTGAAGGCCATCGAGCAAGCGGCTGGGCTGGGCTTGGGGCGGCAGAAAGAGTGTAAATTGAGCATCAATTTTCTGCCCAACGCCGTCTACCGTGCTAGCACCTGTATCCGGGCTACCTTAGAGGCTACTCGAAGATTCGACTTCCCCGCCAATCTGCTCATGTTCGAAGTGACCGAGGGCGAGCGGATCGAAGACACTGAACACTTGAAATCGATCTTCAAGGAGTACGAGCGGCAGGGCTTCACCACTGCAATAGACGATTTCGGCTCGGGGTACTCAGGGCTGAATCTACTCGCAGAATTTCAGCCTGCTGTACTCAAGCTGGATATGGCTCTCACTCGGGGAATCAACCAGGACTCGGTTCGCCAGGCCATCGTCGCCGGTATCGTTTTGGTGGCCGAGCGGTTGGGCATTACGCTTATTGCCGAGGGGATTGAGACTGACGAAGAGTGCCAAGCGCTGTTGGCGCTGGGGATTGATTTGATGCAAGGGTATCTGTTCGCTCGACCGCAGGTGAATGGATTGCCGTTGATTGAGCGGCTTTCTTGACCTTGGGCCTGATAACGCCCCCTTATCCTAGCCTTCGTGAACCCCGTGCGGATTAATCACCAGTCTCGTGGCTTCAGTTGTAATGGAGCAGTCCCAAGCAAGCGGAGCGCGCCGGCCCCGGACGGGCCAGAGGCGTGAGGATGGAAGCCCGAAGGGCCGCAACCTAGCGAAGCCAGGGTGCGGTGTGCGACAGCCGTACCCCGGAAGGGGGCACGTCCAGGGTGGTGTCTACCTCCCTTTGATCGCTTACATTTTCAACGGCAGGCTATCGATTGATGACATGGGTTTGACCATTCTCGAATGTCAGGTGCGAAGTTTGAGCTAAGCCCATACCGCTAGGACGTCTAAGCTCCTCCAGACCCGGTACGCCACCGTCACCATCCAAGTTCTCAATTTCCAAACGAAGTTGTTCGATAAGCTCCGCTGATGATTTTCCGGTGTTCAAACTGAGAGTAAGCGTCAGCAACGTCAGTGGGCTCAACTCCAGGCGCTGACTCACCTGATCAAGCTTATCCAGAGTCAGGCTGGATTTACCCCCTTCGAGTTTTGACACGAATGTCCGACTCGTATCACCGAAATCCCGCTGCGTGATGTTTCGCTTGCTGCGAAGCGCACGGAGAACAATGGAGAACGACGACTTAAGTGACATGTGCGACCTCTGCGAGTGGACGTGCCTTTGATAAAACCACGGAACATAGACTGGCCATCAGGTAATAGCTTCTCTGTCCCAGGTCTGGCGTTGAGCAGGGGCCGCCCACCCCGTCGATTAGCTGTTAATGCATCCAGTATATCCCGCAGAGCTCAGCAGGAGAACATTTGTACTTCTTTAGGCAAGACGAGCGATATGGGCTTTCATTTTCCCGCCTGCGCTCCGCTTCCCTAGTCTTTTTACGGGGGTCTTGGGTGTGCAAGTGACAAAGGCAGCGGAGGAGGGTGTGGAGCGGGTGCACCTGGAGTGCTTACGCTGCAGCAAGGCAGAGGTTCTGCTGCTCGACCTCAGTCAACCGAACAAAATCATGTGTGATCTGTTTGCGGCTGCTCAGCCGGTGGTGTGAAAAGCTGATGGGTGTAGCAACGGCGAAAGGGGGAGATCGTGAAAAGAGATCTGAGCAAGGTACTCTTGCCCGACCATCCGCTGTACACCGAGGCTATGGAAGCGCTGAAGGTTTACCATCAAGCCCAGGCTGATGGAGTGGTGGGGATTGAGCTCGAGCGTCTGCGGTTGATGGCTGAGCATCGTTTTCAAGCCGTCACTGATTATCAGCTTCGAGCCCTTGGCAGGCCGGCAGAGAAAGGCCATTGAGCTCTGGCCGACCACGTCTTACCTATCAGCTATTCAAGACTTTCTGCACGTCGTCGACCGCACCGATCCAGTGACGGCCATTGCCGCGTGGGCTGAATCCCAGCCTTTCGCCGAACGCTGATACGTTGGCATTGGCAGACTCGATGGTTAAGTACCGATAGCCGAATTTGGGAGCTAGCTCCACCAGGCGCTGCACCAGCACTCGTCCATACCCAGGACGTTCCTTCGTGAAGCCGATCCGTGCCAGGACGAGGCACTCCCTTGGCCTGTAGTCATTTGGCTTCACAAACATGCGGACGTAGATGTCGAAACTGCGTGCGCAGCGCCGACGCGGTCGCAAAGGTTCGCCATGTCGAGGGGCTCTGGTAGGGGACAAAACGGGAAAGTATTGCCAAATGTTACAGTTCGGCGAGGCTGAAACCCGCATATTTGAAGGGCTGTGCATCCATACAGCCGATGCCAAGATGACCACTGCCTTGCTCGACCGATTGACACGCAACTGCCAAAGCGTCGAGACGGAGAATTAATCGTACCGCCTATAAAGCAGCACCTTGGTGGCCAAGATCAAGATCCAGGCGAGGGATTGGAGGCGGCAGGATATCGAGGCGGAGGACGACCCGGTTTGGCCTCTTTGGCCTGGCTTTGCTGAGTGCAGGGGCAGCACTTTTACGACGCTGTCGACTGCTAGGCTTATCCGCAATTACCAGGGTCTAAATCGGCAAGCAGCCCTGGGTCATTTTTCAATAGGCAGGGTGGGTCAGTTTTCAATCAGCACCGACACTCAACATGACAGTGACCTTCTGGTTATTTTCCTTCTTTTCATTAAAAGCAGGAGGGCGGAGTTGCCCTCCTTTGGGTCACATCCAGCTTTTAATCTGAGCGCAAACCGCCTCAGTAGAGATGCCATACCGATCATGCAACGTTGGCAATGCCCCGGCATCGAGGAAAGCGTCCGGCAGAGCAATTTGACGGAAGGTGGGTGCCACACCGTTGCGCAGCAGCAAACCTGCGACCGCTTCACCAAGGCCGCCGATGATCGAGTGATTCTCGGCGGTCACCACCAAACGCCCGGATTTACGGGCCTCGCCGAGAATTGCTTGCTCATCCAAAGGCTTGATCGTCGGTACATGTAGCACGGCCACGTCAATCCCGTCCTTTTGCAATTGTGCTGCCGCTTCCAGCGAGCGCATGGTCATCAAACCGGTTGAGATAATCAGCACATCTCTGCCGGTGCGTAGCGTCTTGGCCTTGCCTATCTCGAATTTGTAGCCGTACTCGTCGAGCACCAGCGGCACGTTGCCACGCAGCAGGCGCATGTACACGGGGCCCTGGTGTTCGGCAATGGCTGGCACCGCTTGTTCGATTTCCAAGGCATCGCAGGGATCGACAATCATCAGGTTTGGCATAGCGCGGAAGATCGCCAGGTCGTCGGTCGCTTGGTGGCTTGGCCCATAACCGGTGGTAAGGCCTGGCAACCCGCAGACGATTTTCACGTTGAGGTTTTCTTCGGCGATCGCCATGCAGATAAAGTCATAGGCCCGCCGTGAAGCGAAAACAGCGTAAGTCGTTGCAAACGGCACGCAGCCTTCACGCGCCATGCCGGCAGCAGCGCTCATGAGCAATTGTTCAGCCATACCCATCTGATAGAAGCGATCTGGGTGGGCCTTGGCGAAAATATGAAGGTCGGTGTACTTCGACAAGTCCGCAGAAAGACCGACGATATCCGAGCGCTGATCCGCAAGTGCAGCCAGCGCATGGCCGAATGGCGCAGAGCGTGTTGCCTGACCTTCGGCGGCGATAGAGGCAATCATTGCCGATGTCGTTAGTCGTTTCTTACCGGTTTCGGTAGTGTTTACGCGGCTCATACGTTTCTCCCGACCTTCAGGTT
This sequence comes from Pseudomonas sp. Rh2, assembly GCF_040762985.1. NCBI lineage: Bacteria > Pseudomonadati > Pseudomonadota > Gammaproteobacteria > Pseudomonadales > Pseudomonadaceae > Pseudomonas > Pseudomonas sp. Rh2. The sequence continues at coordinate 4,284,713 of NZ_CP142890.1, read as the reverse complement.
TTTCAGTGCCAGATCCCATTCATTTTCATCGACGCGGATGAAATGCGTCTTTTCGCGGCTTTCAAGAAAGTCGACGCCTTTACCCATTTTGGTATCACAGATAATGACCCGAGGCTGTGGGCCTTTGTGGCTCCGTGCTGCATCGAAGGCTGTAACCAATGACCCGATGTCATTGCCATCCACGCGTTGGGTGAACCATCCGAACGCTTGCCAGCGGTCGACGATGGGCTCGAAGGCCAAGACTTCACTCGAATGCCCATCGGCCTGCTGGTTATTGACGTCGATGATCGCGATCAGGTTATCGAGCTTCCAGTGCGAGGCCGACATTGCAGCTTCCCAGGTCGAACCCTCGTTTAGCTCGCCGTCGGACAACAGGTTGTAGACAAACGAATCTGATTTTTTGCGTTTCAGACCTAGGCAAGCACCAACGGCAATCCCCAGTCCGTGGCCGAGGGAGCCACCGGTAATTTCCATGCCTGGCGTGTAGGCCGCCATGCCTGACATCGGCAAGCGGCTGTCATCTGAACCGTAGGTTTCGAGTTCGTCGAGGGGGATGATCTGGGCCTCGATCAGCGCTGCATATAGGGCAATGGCGTAGTGACCGATCGACAGATAAAACCGGTCACGCTCTTCCCATTCAGGGTTTTGCGGTTGGTAGCGCAGTGCGTGAAAGTACGACACTGCCAGCAGATCGGCAGCTCCAAGTGCTTGGCCGACGTAGCCTTGGCCTTGCACTTGGCCCATGCGCAGAGCATGGCGGCGAATGTTGAAGGCGCGCTCGGTCAGAGCCGAGAGCCCGATATTTGAGGCATTGACAGCCATTGTGATAACTCCGAGTAGTTAACGATTGACCGAAGCGGCTGGAATACGCAGCACCAGGCACGCGCCGATGCACAGCACGCCGGTGATCAGATACATGCCGATGGCGCTAGAACCGGTCGTGGTAGTAATCCAGCCGATCAAGTAGGGGGAACAGAAGCCCGCGAGGTTGGCGAAACTGTTGATGCCGGCGATGCCTGCCGCCGCAGAGACCCCGCCAAGCAAAGTGGTTGGTAGCATCCAGAACAGTGATGAAGCCGAAAGCACGCCGGCGGCGGCTACGCAAAGGCTCAGCACTGACAGCAGCAGGTTACCGCCAAGCATTGCCGCAAGCGTCAGGCTGACGGCCCCAGCGAGCATTGGCACGATCAGGTGCCAGCGACGTTCGCGATGCTTGTCGCCGCTGCGCCCCATAAGCAACATTGCTGCGATGGCGCACATGTATGGCAGGCTGGTCAGCAAGCCGATGTGCAGTGGATCGGAAACCCCGGCATTGCGGATTAGGGTTGGTAGCCAGAAGGTGATTGCGTACTGGCCCATGACCACGCAGAAGTAGATGGATGCCAGTAGCCATAGGCGGCTGTCACGGATGAACTCGCGTGGCGATCCATGAGTGACCTTATGGCTGTTGTCTTCGGCCAATTCCTTATTGATCAGCGCTTTTTCTTCATCGGACAACCAGGTGGCCTGATGCACGCCGTCTTTGAGATAGCTCAGTACCAGCAGCCCTACGATCACCGTAGGGATTGCTTCCAGCACGAACATCCATTGCCAACCTGCCCAGCCGTGAACACCCGCGAACTGATTCATGATCCAGCCTGACAGCGGGCCGCCGATCATGCCCGACAAAGGGATAGCCACAAACCAGAGCACGGTCATTTTGGCGCGCCGGTAGGAGGGGAACCAATAAGTCAGATAAAGCAGCAGGCCGGGGGCCAGGCCTGCTTCGGCGATCCCCAGCAGAAAACGCAGTGCGTAGAACTGCCAGGCGGTCTCGACGAAGGCGAAGAGGGCAGAGATGATGCCCCAGGAAATCATGATTCTTGCAATCCAGCGCCGCGCGCCGACTTTATGCAGGATCAGATTGCTGGGCACCTCACAGAGGAAGTAGCCGATGAAGAACATGCCAGCGCCCAAACCGTAAACGGTTTCGCTCAGCGAAAGGTCGTTCATCATCTGCAGTTTGGCAAAGCCGACATTCACCCGATCCAGATACGCGCACAGGTAGCACAGCATCAGGAAAGGCATGAGCCGCCAGGCCGTTTTGCGGTATGCATTCGAACGCACGGTCGAAGCCGCGTCGATTGGCATTGTAGTAATCATGACAGTCTGATCTCTTGTTTTTATAGACCACCCAGCGGTAATGCCGGGTGGGTCATCGATTCAGAACAGGGCAGGCCGTCGACAGCCTACGTGAACTCAGTGAATGAGCATTCCGCCATTCACGTCCAGGGTTATACCGGTGAGGTAGGAGGAAAGATCGCTGGCAAGGAACAGTGCAGCGTTGGCCACGTCTTGGGCTGCACCCAAGCGGCCCAACGGGATGCCCTCGATGATTGCGTGTCGACGCTCGTCTTGCATGAGGCCACCTGTGATGTCGGTGTGTATCAGGCCAGGAGTGATGGAGTTGACGCGAATCTGGTCTGGGCCAAACTCCCGAGCCATGGCCTTACCCAGGCCTAACACGCCGGCTTTGGCAGCACTGTAGTGTGGGCCACCAAAGATGCCGCCCCCACGCTGGGCGGAAACAGACGACATACATACAATGCTGCCTGCTGATTGGGCTCGCATGGTCGGGATCACCGCTTGCGACATGAGGAGGGTGCCACGCAAGCTGACGTCCAGCACCTTGTCGTAATCAGAGGAGCGAATATCCAGGGTCTTGATAGGCTGGGTGATCCCCGCATTATTGACCAGAACGTCGATACGTCCGTAGTGTTCCAGAACGCTAGCGACGGCGGATTTCACCTGCGCTTCATCAGCGACGTTTGCTCCCAGCCCTAGATGGCCTTCACCCAGCGTTTCAGCAGCATCACGTGCCGAGGATTCATCGAGATCTACGATTACGACTTTGGCGCCATTTTTAGCGAAGGTGATGGCCGTGGCTCGACCGATCCCTCGCTCGGATGCAGCGCCAGTGATGATGGCAACTTTACCTTGAAGCAGCATGATGAGTACCTCTGATTGTTTTTATGGTTCGACTCGATGATCGATGATTCAGAGTGTTCCCTTGCAGCCGCTCGAGCAATTATGTAAACGTCACTGGTGGGTGAATAAAATTCACCCCTCGCCAACTTGCACATCCGATGGTTGAATCCGATGTGGCCTGGACAGCGATAAAAATCGAGTGAGAGCAGCTATGAGCCAAGACGACCGTGCACCCATTGACCTCCCACCGTTGAGAGCTATTCAAGCCTTCGAACAAACCGCTCGATTCGGAAATCTGGCAAGGGCGGCTGAAGTGCTTGATCTGACACCTTCCGCCGTCAGTCACCAACTGGCCAAACTCGAAGCGCTGATAGGGCGTCAGCTGTTTGTTCGGGCAGCACGTGGGGTGACACTGACGCCAGTAGGTGAGCAGTATCTGAAAGACGTTTCAGGCTTGCTGCATAGCCTTGAGATGGCCACTGAGCGTGCAGCCAGTGATGTGAGCCTGGATTGTCTGCGATTGCATTCGTCACCTAGTTTCGGCTTGCTCTGGTTGATGCCCCGTCTGCAAGCGTTTCGCAATAGCCACCCTGATATTCAGATCAACCTTTCCTGCTCCTATGAGTCGTTGCATTTCAGCAGAGACAAGATCGACGTCGATATCCGTCACGGGCATCCCAATTGGCCGAGCTATGAGGTGCGTACTGTCCGACACGAAACGTTTGCGGTTTTGGCAGCTCCCTCGTTGCTTGCCCGGTATCCGGTTACTCAGGCTGCGGATCTCCTTGAACTGGACTTGATTCTCTCGGAGGCCACACTGCTAAAGTGGCCCGCGTGGTTCGCTCAGCATGGCCTGGCGCGTCCGGAGCATCCCTATGCGTTGAGTTTTGATCGCTCTTACATGACGCTTGAAGCGGCAAGTCATGGTCTGGGCTTTGCCTTGGAAAGCACTTTGCTAGCCCAGAAATATTTAGCATCAGGAGCGCTCGTAGAGGTGGCGCCCGAGCGCTTGACGGCCTCAGTAGCAGCGCATCACTTAGTTTTTCCCAAAGCTCACTCAAGCTTTCCGCGCGTCAGGAGGTTCTTGGAGTGGATGGAGAGCGAGCTAGGGCACAACTTTGTGTTTTGAAGCCGCGCTACCTACTAATATAACTACTGCGGGCCGAGATTCGAGCGCGGTGCTCATGCCTGACCATCCCTGTCCAGTGAGGCTGTGGAGGCGCTGAAGTTCTACCATCAGACCGAAGCTGATGGGGTCGTGGGGATCGAGCTGGAGCGTCTGCGGTTGATAGCCGAGCATCGCTTTCAAGCCGCCACTGATTATCAGCTTCGAGCCCTGGGTGGGCCGGCAGAGAAAGGCCATTGAGCCGTTGGCTGACCACGTCCTACCTATCAGCTATTCAAGGCTTTCTGCACGTCGTCGACCGTACCGATCCAGTGACGTCCATTGTCGCGTGGGCTGAATCCCAGCCTTTCAGCGAACGCTGATGCGTTGGCATTGGCAGACTCGATGGCCAAGTAGCGATAGCCGAATTGGGGAGCCAACTCCACCAGGCGCTGCACCAGCGCTCGACCATGCCCAACACGTTCCTTCATGAAGCCGATCCGAGCCAGGACGAGGCACTCCCTTGGCCAGTAGTCATTCGGTTTCACAAACATACGGATGTAGATGTCGAACTGTAGGCTCAGGGCCGAGACGGTCGCGAAGGTTCGCCACACCCGCTGCTGGACGTACCTGGGCTTGTACGTGAACCTTTCCAGGATGAACTCCGCCACATGAGGCTTGAGCTCCTCACAGCGTTCTTCGGCAAAGGCGCGCCATTCTTCGTCACTGGCCTCAATCGGAGGTAGTGTGGGCATCGTTTTGACCTCGGTCGCTGGCTAGAAAAACGAGTGTAGATGCCTTTTGGGAGCTAGCTGCAGCGATTATCGACAAGCGCCTGCCAAGGCGTATCCGTCTGTACACTTAACCAGCGAGGCCGTAAGGAGAAAGATATGAGGCCCACTGACGCGATACGAGGGAAGGAAGCGGACATCCGGCGACTGATCGAGGCCTATGGCTTCATTGAACCCAAACTCTTCGGCTCTGCCGCTCGAGGCGATGATCACGAAGGGAGTGACCTCGATCTGCTCGCCACCATCCCTCCAGCAATGGCCGGCAAGATTTCCTTGTTCGACATCGCCGAGCTCGAGGATGAGCTCCAGGCCATGGTGGGAGTGCCAGTCGATTTCCACGTCTGCAACAACATGCCTGAGCACCTCAGGCAATCCATCGAGCAGGAAATGGTTACGCTCTAGCTGTGAACATGCTTGCGATGATCCTCGCGTCCAGCAGGGCATGGTGAGGCAGATCTTCCCCATCGTTCGTCGCGGCCAGTGTCGTGGCATCAGTGGGAAAGTTTCTGACGTTCTTGGGCCATTTCCCATCTTGATAGGCGAGCTCGCAAAACAGCTCCCAGTCGTAGGCTGGTGCGTCTGTGACAACCTCGAGCTCTTCGTCGTAGGTAGCCAGGAACCGCAGGAGCGCCGCTCTGGCCTCGATAATCGGCATGGCGTACTCACCTCCCCAGAGCTGCGGCAGTACGATCTCCTTCACGAACTCACTGCAGTCTTCTTCTCGCCACGCGTCGACCACTTCGACGTAGAATTCCCGGCGATCCTGGCCAACCAGAGCCAGGGAGATCAGCTTCGCCTGCGCGCTGAGCTGAGAGAATTCACAATCCAGAAAGAGCCTCATGCTGTTGGAACCTCTGCAATGACTAGGGCCCGCCTGAAGTTGTCCCAGGAAGGCTGCCTGTGGGAAATCGCCTTGGCGTATTTCGGCCCCGAAAAGCTGTTGGAAACGATTGTAGATCTGTGGGACGGTGCGAGCCCTCCCACAAGGCCGACCGTCGAGCACCTGTCGACCGACACGCTACCCGCAGATGTCGTGAATATACTGAAAATTGCCCAGGTGCGAGTCGGGGCCCTCGTTCCAGATCGCGTGCCTGTACCAGGTGTAGTCACGTTGTACGCCCGGCACGCCAATGACCTCGCCGATGGAATCCTGGCAAGACTGCCGAGAGGCGAGCTCACCCGTACCTTGCGGGGATCGCAGTTAGAAGTCGAACTTGGCCTGTGACGTCCACCTGCGGCAGGGAGAAGTGATGTGACGATTGATCATCGGCTGCGGAGCCTGGAGATCGCGAGGCGCAGAGCGTTGTGGGCACTTGCCGACTTCCAGCCTGGAGACGCTCGCGCTGAAATAGTGCTGGCTGAGCTCGACGAGGTTGACCAAGCCCTGCAAGACGTCGCGGCTGGTGATCATCTCTCGGCCCAGGAACTCGTCGATGTCGTCATCACCAAGCTCCACAACGGCGTCCAGCTGATCGCTGAGCACAGCATCCCTGAGCCGTGGCTGCAGCGCTTCCGAGCGGCGAGTGTCGGGTCTACCCGCCTGGCAGAGGGGCCCTATTTGCGCGACTTCGAGAAGTTTGTAGCGGTGTGGCACCAAGAGCTCGAGCACTTGAACGCCCATCGCAGTAAGAGGTCGCGATGAAGAGAACGATCCTGGGCATGGCAGAGGCCGGCGAGCCGCTCTTGCAGCAGGCTCTCCAAGCCGTCCGTGCCCATCAAAAGGCTGTGGATGAAGGGCGACCAGCCGAGGAGATCGAAAGGCTCCGCCTCGAGGCTGATCACCTGTATCAAACCGTCATCGACTACCAGTTGCACAAGGCTGGCACGCTTGGGCAGTCAGTCCATTAGTGGATCGCAGTGGTCTTTGCGTTTGTTGGCAAATTTGCAAGCGGAGCGCGCCGGCCCGAAGGGCCAGAGGCGAGAGGATGGAAGCCCGTAGGGCCAAAACCGGGCGCAGCCAGGGTTTGGTGTACGACAGCTGCGCCCGCAGGGCCGAGCCAGCAAATTTGCGGATTCAAGAAAACCCTAGAGCCCTCGCCACGCCTGGCTTACAGCGAGGAAGTATCCTGGTTTTTTCGGATTTCTTAGCGGGTTTTTCCGCACACCGTGCGCATGTCACGGAACCTCAGGCGGCACAAGCTTGCAGGCCGGCTTACCGTTCTTGGTGATCACGAACGAGTGCCCCTGCTGCAGGAGCTTCATGATCCTCCGGAAACGCCGTCTTGCCTGCGTTGCGCTGATCACCTGCATGCCGAAGCCCTCACTCTCGCAGAACTGAGTTGAAGGTGACCAGCTCATCAGCCGACCACCCCCAGTTCACTTACATTTCAGGATGGATGTCGTCGAAGAAGTTGACGTCCAACTCGATCTCCAAGGTGCCGAACCGGGCCAGCAGATCATCCCGAAGCGCTCCCTCGGCATACGGCTCAACGTCCACCCAGTAGCTGTAGATCATCCCGTCATCCGAGGTGTTCGCGGTTACTTCGGCGTCTGCCAGAAGCTCCGCATCCTTCAGCGATATCTTCAGCTCATTGGCCAGCGCTTGCGCCATGCTCATGCTGGGGCGGTGCTCCTCGCTTTCAGCGGCCTGCTGGTGCTCCATGTACTCCCATTCAGTCCTGCGATCACGGTCTGCATCCGTTTCGCTCCCGGTGACGGAAACACCGTATTCCCCGAGCGACCACCTGCCGTCCCGCCGAATCAGGTCAACATCCGCCTTGAGGAAGAAAACCCTGCCGTAGTACACACGGTCAGGATCCTGTTTGCCTTCCCAGTCGATAGACATGCCCAACCTGAGTACGCCAGTCGCATCGTCATAGGCGGCTGACTCCACCTCGCTTTCACCGATGGTGAACTCACTGGCGTTAGTCTCGTCCATCGCGCCGGACAGCATGTGATTCAGCTCTTGATCCAGCTCGGAGAACACATCGTCCTCGTCAATCGCGTCCTTGAAATCACGCACGCCAAAGGCGGCGAGCATCAGCCGAGGATCCATGGGGTTTCGCCGGGCGACGACAACGAGCTCGTGGTACTCCTCGAACCCTGCCTGACGCGCAAGCGCTTCTTGGGCAGCAGAAAGCTTCATGTCGTGTTCACGAGCATGCTGCTTGGCTTGCGATTTGATGATGCTGAGAGGGGAAAAATCGGACATAGCAAAGTCTCCAAAACCATTCGACGCTTTGGTTACCGATTGCCTGTTCACCGGGCAGCGCCTGGTTAGGGACATGCCGATGTAAAACGAAAGGGTGTATCTACGATGGGCTATTGCTTCGCGAAACAGGCGCCAGGCGACCATCACCGCCTGGCCTGATCATAAGTCAGCCAAAATGACTCCGCAACAGGCTGCGGAAAGGGCATCGCCAGATTAGTTTGACGGGGGGAGGATGCTCGGGTATCAGAAACGACCGCAAGCGGAGTGCGCCGGCTCACGATGGGCTAGAGGCGAGAAGATGGAAGCCCGATAGGGCCGGAACCTAGCGAAGCCAGGGTGCGGTTCAGTACAGCCGCCCCCGTGGGGCACGCCTAGGCGGCGATTAACAGAGTCTAACGCTTAATCTCTTCTATCTTACCTCCGTAGAAGAGGGTCGGCTGGCCCGCTCACGAAGATCGGCGGTTACGGGGAGGGGCGCTAGCCTGCCAGGTGGCCGCGAGCACCACGCATGCCTCATGTACTCCGCGATAGCGAGGGTATAGGGTATGGGATTCAGAGATCATTTTGAGGAATGGCATGTATCAGGTCATTGGGCTTACCAAGACACTTTCAGCCTTCGCCATCACATGCTTGGCTGTTTTTCTTCTATTGAATTTCCACAATTTGCAAGCGCTTTTGGATGGCCCATTGCAGGGGCTTCAACGACCAGTGATGTCAGCGGTATGGTGGGGCAGCATCGTGTTCTATGTGCTTGGTGAAACGCCCTTGTTTGTGTGGTTATGCCGGGCTCCGCTCATCCGCAAATTCCTGCCGCCAATTGATGGTGAATGGGATGTCCAACTGCAATCGAACTGGGGGGTAATGCAGAAGTGGCTTGGCCAGGGTGACGGTGCGTTGCTTCACGCCGTACAAGGGAGGGTGAAGATAAAAGCTCGCTTTTCCAGGGTGCAGATGGAATTCGTTTCCGAAAGTAGGTATTCCGACTCCAAAACCATCAGCGTCTCTGTCCGACCAAGCGAGCAGATGGGGTTGATAGAGCTGAATTACATGTACGTTAACTACACCCAGGTTCCTGTGGCAACGGACACGAACACCCATACAGGTGCCGCACGAGTTTTTGTCAAAGAACGCGGTGAAGGCCTCGTCATGGAGGGCACGTATTTTACTGATCGGAAGTGGACGGAGGGGCTGAATACAGCGGGAACCATCACGTTTACCAGAAGTGCTTAGACATATGAAGACAACGCTAGAGGGCACCATATGTGGTGCCTTTGCTTTTCTATTGATCTACATGTGGTGTGATGGCAACATGGTGTCTCACGTGTGTCGTCAAGCAAGGTAGCTGATTTTCAACCGTAGATTGCACCCTTTGGAGCGAAGTCGGCGTGGGGATGCAGTCGCAAGATTCGGAAATGCGGGGGCGTTTGGCAGTCCCGTTTTGAGGGGTCAGCAACTGCTGCAGGCATCGTTCATTACCCTTTGAGCGGAGACGCTATGCCAAATTTTAGTCCGTTGTTGTACACCACCACCGGGGATACCTGTTTCCTAGATGAACTTGACCTCTCTGCGGAGCAACTGGGGGAGATTGACGGCGCTCGTAAAGAGATTCGAGTTGCTCTGAAAGCTGATCTGTCGAATGTCCTACGCGACAAGGGATTAGAAGGCGATATCTGCCAACCGAGGTTCTACATTCAAGGCTCGCGTGCCTACAAGACGCTGAATAGCCCTTGCATCACCCCACCTCAGCAGTCTGATATCGATGATGGTGTGTACCTCCCTCTGAGCGTCATGAGAGAGAAGAGCAGCCCTAAGCTCGCGATTGAGCTGTTCTTCGAAGCCGTCACTGAGGTTCTCAAGCCTATTTGCGATTCGAAAGGCTGGCGTACCGAGAGCAAGACCACTTGCGTGCGAGTGACAATTTCGGAATATGCTCACATTGACCTCCCGCTTTACGTCATCCCAGACACTCGATTTATGCTTCTGAAGGCTGGCCTTGAAAGCATTGAGGGCAGAGCGTTTGACTCGGCGATGAACGCAGAGCAGCAGACCTGGAAGACACTGCCCTCTGATCAGATTTTGTTGGCCGATCGCGAGCAGGGCTGGCGTAAGTCTGACCCTATGGCTATGAAAGATTGGTTCAAAGCTGAGGTGGAAGGTAAGGATCAACTTGTACGTGTGGTTCGTTATCTCAAGGCATTCCGCGACAAGCAGTGGGAAGAAAAGGGCCCAAGTTCCATTCTGTTGATGGCGATAGCATGTCCGCTGTATGAGCGTTTCGAGAAGCGGGATGATCGCGCTCTTCTGCACATTGTCAAGGGAATCCCTGCTGCTTTGCAGGCCGGCGTAGCGAGCCCCATCGACCCGGAGTCGTCTCTGACCGAGCATATGTCCAAGGAATCCATCGCTGAAGCTGTGGAGAGATTCGAGACCTTTGCGCGTTATCTCGAAGGTGCAATTGAGGCAACCGACTCACAGGTCGCGTTCAATTGGCTGCTTGAAATGCTGGGCGACCGGCTCCCTAATGATCCAGATCGCATGAAGGCCAACACAGAAGCATTACCGTCTTTCATGGCTGCGATTCCCCCTCTGGCAGGGCCAGCTGAGCCGGTAAAACGTACCAAAGCGGGCTGACTTTATGGATGCAATGCCCGAGGTATTGCGCCATATGATCGGCTGGGGGTTCACGAAAGTGGATCCCCAGCCGGATCCCGCGTATTTGGCGATGAAAGGTTCATTGCCCACTAGCCAGGGTGATGTTCCTTGCGAAGTCTGGATCGACAAGTCGTTTACTCAGCCTTTGGATATCTGGCTTACTCGGTTGCCCGAGAATCTACCCAAGGTGCTGCCGCATGTGGGGTCGGACGGGTACCTTTGTTATGCCGCGCCAGGGACAGAGGTGATCGATATCTTCGATCCCGTTGGGCAAACTATAACTTCTCTACGGCAAGCCATCCACGTACTCGAGCAAATCGTGTCCGGCAAAATGGTTGAAGATCTCCAGGAGGAGTTTTTCGCTTACTGGAAAGGCATCTACTGCTTGTGTGACATCGAGAGGCGATCTTCTGGCAGTTTGGAGGTGCTCCAGCTGTCGGACAACAAGATGTATGTTCTCACCGATAGCGCTGAACGAAGCAAAGTTAAATTTGCGCGTTCAGGCAGAACGATCATTAGCGTCGATGTGCGTATCGAAATGATCACGTCCGCTGCTGCGCCGAGACCATTGCAGAGAGATTGGCCGCCGGAGACGGTCGCGCAGGTACTGGATTGGCAGAGGGAAATGGATGAAGCATGTAGGCGTAAAGTGCGCGATAAGATCGTTTCGGCTTACCGAGCTCGTAAGCGAGGCGTCTTGATTACGATCGAGTCTCCCAAAACCGGCTACAGCTACGGCTTTCTCGTGAGTGAGCTTCAACGAAATCGTCCAAAGGCAAGCCGCTCAACAGATCAACGGTTGCCAATTTTCGACTGTCCTATACGTCCGGTGCAGATGCTGCGCCTCGATGACAAGTACCTTGCTGGGCGCAACATTCCCGGTCAGACCACGCTTTTGGGTAAGCGTATTGGGCTAATAGGGTGCGGTACCATCGGCGGTTTCTTGGCCGACATGCTAGTGAAAGCGGGTGCTGGAAGTGGAGGTGGCGAGCTTCGGCTGATCGATAACGACCTCCTGATGCCCTCAAATGTAGGTCGTCATCGCCTAGGTCTAAATCGATTATTGGAGGGTAAGGCTAAGGCCCTTGCTAAAGAACTAAAACTGCCTGCTCCGTTGGCTAATCTAATTCCTATTGAAATGGACGCAAAGGATGCCCCTCTCGAAGGGCTTGACCTAGTTATTGATGCTACCGGGGAGGAAGCGTTAGGTCATTGGCTTGCTAAGGCTGTCTCATATCCTATCTTGCACGTGTGGATTGAGGGTGCCGGTGTAGCAGTGCGCTCACTGCTCAAACAGCACGCGGGGCAAGGGTGCTATCGCTGTCTCAGCGACTTCAATCGCGATGGTTCGTTGCTATCAGTAATCAGCGGGGTATCACCTATCTTTGCCGGTCAGGGTTGTGAAGGCTTGTATGTTCCATTCCCTGCCTCAGTTTCCATCCAGGCTGCCGCATTGGGATTTGACGCAACGCTAGCTTGGGCTGGTTCCAAACCATGGCCTTCTCTGAGCACACGACTTGCCGATCAGAACTTCGAGCTTGCGACTCCAGATTGCTCACCTCTACGTCGTCAGGGGTGTCCTGCATGCCGTTCTTGAATACGTGGAAATGCCCTGGCACAAACCAGTTCGTATACTTGGGAGGTCAGCCGTTACAGGTGTTCAAAAAGTATATCCAAGAAGGCCATGACTCGACTGAGGCTGGTGGGATATTGCTTGGGTATGTCCGGGGCGATCATCTCGAGATCATCGAGGCTACTGAGCCATCAAGGCTGGATAGGCGCTTCAAATTTCTATTTGAACGCATGCCTTATTTCCACCACCGTTTTGCCATGAGACGGTGGAGGGAGAGCAATGGACTGATTCGGTATCTTGGTGAGTGGCACACCCACCCCCAGAATCATCCAATGCCATCATCCATTGACTTACGTGAATGGGAAAAGCTAGCAAAAGACCGACGCGATGGTCGGCCAATCCTGGCAGTGATTGTCGGGTGCCAAGGCCTACATGTTGAATACATGTTTAGCACTGGCAGACGGCAAGTGCTCGCTGACGCTTACGATGCTCTCGCCGAGTGAGGAAGTGAACCTATAAGCCGTTGGCATTCGTTCGTTACGAAGGCGAGTCGAGGAGACCAATTAGCAACTAGCCCGTAGGTGCCAGCGTATCGCCCGTGTAGCTCTTCCAGCTTGGCCGAACGGCGCTCCCCATTGAGAAGACTCAACCCATGCAGAGCATTCACCAACTGCTGCGGCTGCAGTTCACCATTCTCCCATCTGGAAACTCGATTCCGGTCGTTGGCCAGTCTAACTGTTATTGCAAATCGGCGCAGGTCAAGCGGGCGTGCCGGTTCAAGGACAGCCCAATTATTCGTGAGAGCCTTGATGCTACGATGCACTTGCACGGAGGTTTAATCTCTCGAGAAAAGAGGGCCTACAGTGCAGAGAGTAGTGTTTGCAAATTTTGAATTGCCGGGCGAGAGTTGAGATGTCGTTTGCTTTATGCTTCTGGAAAAATATTCGCGGGTGCTCCTTGATTGTGCTGGGGTAATGAATGGCTTATAATTCACTATCTTCTTGGGGAGATAAACTTTAGGCGTATTAATTGAGTTTGATGAATGATTTCTTTAGAAGAAATAAAATCGTTTGGGAAGGCGGTCGATAGCTTCTTGTCGAAAGACCCCAAAGCCATATTTGACCATGTGCGGAATGTTGGTATCGCGGGTGCGATGATTCTTGGTGCAGGGCTGTTGCGTGACATGGTGAAGGCAGAACAGCAACCTACCACCTCATACATTCCAGTCATAATCCTCTTGATTGGTGGCGTTTTACTGTTATTGATGAACTTGATTTATGCTCAGAGGACAATAGTAAAATTTATTTATGGGACGAAAAAGTCCAAGTCATTCATTCAAGAAGTGCGATCTTTGTGGCGCCTGATGAGGTATAGCAAGAAATTAACTCCTGCCAGGAGAACAGTCGTTGCAAAAGGGGTTTTTAGAAAATATTTTTTTGCTAAAATGGGCGCTCAATGGCTTCTTGTTCTGTATTTCATAATTATATCGATGCTGATTATGGTGCAATTCTATTCGTCATCATCTTCGATAGATTCAAAGAAGGCTGAAGAGCTGGCACAGTCTCAACTGATAGGTAAGCTGAGCACGGCTCTATCTGATGTGGTTAAAGAAAACCAAGGCTTAAATGACGAGTTGAAGGCGACGCAGCTAAAGCTCTCATCGCAGACTACTGTCATCTACGAAAGGGATAAGAAAATTGATATTTTGGAGAGTGAGGTTTTAGCTCTCAAAGCACAAGCACAAGCACAAGCACAAGCACAAGCACAAGCACAAGCACAAGCACAAGCACAAGCACAAGCACAAGCACAAGCACAAGCACAAGCACGTCGGCATAATCAGGTAAAAAATCCAGCGAAGTAGACGTAAGCCTTCCTAGTACGGCTGATTGCGACAATGCAGAGAGCGTTGAAAAATGCAACCGTAAATGAAAGCACCAGATGCATGGGGGAGAGGGGAAAATTCAATTCTAGAAAGAATACATGACTACTGCGAAGAAGATCGGCTGTAGTCCAAGCAGGGGGGCGTCTCCTCCACGGCAACTGCTGGCCCCTGCTTCCTGAGTGTGGTGTGGTTACTCTCAAAGCGATCTCAATAGGCTCTCCAGCACCCCGTGCTCCCAGGAGCTGAGCAGAGCAATCGGATCTGTCCCGTATCGATCTCCAGAGTCGAAATGCCAAACCCGCCCGTCCGGGCTTTCGCAGCTCTCGCAGTAGTCCAGTTCATCACAGTCATTGAAAATGGTGATGCGCCAACCTTCGATGTCGATCACGAAAAGGCCGACGAACATCTCGTCCCATCTCTGGTGCCCGGTCTTTCGCATCTGGCTTCGACCGAACACCGCTTCTCGCAGAACCTGAGAAACCTCACGTGCCGTGAGAGAGTTCACACTGCCCTCGCTCATCTCTCTCGTCCTCGATCAAAGCTCTGGGCCGTGGTGCGCCTGGTGAAGCTGTTCAACAGATGTGTACAAATGTTCTCCTCCCCTGGAACTTCCAGACTCTGGATTTTTCCAGTGCTCGGGTGCATCCATGAACAGTTAGGGGTTACCGTGCTTGGTGATGATGAATGACCCTTGACGAGGAGCGCGGCGAGCCGTCGAAAGCGTCTCCGTGCCTAGCTGAAGCTGATTATCGTGGCCACTAGCCGTCTCCTGCATCGTGCATAGGGCAGAGCGTACTTACCCACCTGCCGCCAATTTGCTTGCCAGACGCGCAACACTGCTCGCAGGTCTTCAGTGATATCTGTTCGGCAAGGGCAACAGCACCCATGAGCGAGCAGTCTGCACAAAGCCCCACGCAATCCACGTGCTTATGAGGTATGCCCAAGCGCTAGCAACTAGCAAGGGAAGAGTCCAAAGACCCTTCAGCCGGAGATGGACTGGCCTTTTTTGCGTCGAATCGAAGTCCAGAGGCTTAACGAAAACTGGGGTGGCGAGCAGTAGAGCGTACCTACTCGCATTATGAGCACGAATCACTGACCAAAAATTTTTGACGGAAAACACATTTTTCCCCTGGCTGAGTACCAAAATCTGATCGCCAGGAACTGCACCAGCTTGGGGATCAGCACTCGCGCAAGAGAGAGGACTAGGCGGCGAGGAAGTGAGTTAACAGGGTGGCATGCAGATGCCAAGAAAGACGCTCATTTGATGCTAGACAGAGCAAGCGGAGCGCGCAGCCAGTACGGCGGAGACGCGAGGATGGAAGCCCGTAAGGGCCAAGACGCCGCCATGCGGCGAGCGGCTTGGTTCACGACAGCCGGCCCGAAGGGCGCGCCCAACCTACCCAGGGCGCCCTCACAACACTGGCCTACCTAGAAGAGTTCCCCGTTTGGAGGTGGTGATTCATCGTCTGAATCCTGCTGCTGCCCAGAGCCAAACATTTCATCCTCTGACCAGTTATCCGCAAACAAGAAATTTTCTTCGGTGTAAAACGACATTCCCAGATTACCACTAGCCATAATTTCGGGAGCGTACTTGCGGAACAGCCGCCCACCGAAGAGCAAGTGGCCTACTACACATTCTTCGATCACTTCAACAGTCCAACATTCCAGCTGTACGCCAGAACCGATGTCTTCCCATGCCGTCTTGAGCGCATCATAGTCGAGATCTTCGCATTCAGAGTCATAGACGACGGTGAGCGTACCCTCATGCGCATGTAGAAGCCTGACTGGCGCCATAACGTCACGGACGATTGCTTGCTCGGCCAGATAGATGACCCTGGTATCAGGCTCTCCATCCCACAAGACAGCGAAGTTAAGAAAGCCTACGCGCTGTTCATCCGTTGCGTGGGCACCCAATGACTGCGGGGTGCTAAAAACCGTAAAGCCACCTTCACCGTCTTCGTCATGAGGCTGCTCGTACTCCGTGTACAGAAATCTGGAATAGATCATGGCTGGCCCTCATCGATAGAAGGGAGAAAGCTCAGGCTGTCGTCGGTGTAGTCTTCCAGGTCATTTTCGTCATAGCAGGGGAGCTCATACGGACTGATGCCCAGAGCGGTCGACTCCATGATCTCTTTGACCACAGGCCAGAATGGGTAGTCAGAACGGCCTGAGTAGATCTCGTCTTCGCTCGCGAAAGCTACGGTGTAATGCCGACCCGAATAAAGGTGGGTATCGATTTTCCAAATTGCCTCGATGGCCGGGATGCTGCTGCTAGATACCTTGCTGTCCAGAAAGATATCCAGATCCTGCTCATGGATAGCGATCAGCTTCACCGGAGCCAATGCTCCTCGGAGATAAGCACGCTCCAGGGCCGTGACGAAGCGATGATCGAGGTAGTCGCCGTGCATCACGCAGAACGTCTGTATGGCGGGCTGGGCCATTACCCGGAGATTTTGGTCTTGCCACTGCAGACAGCTGTAGATGACGTAGTCGGGCCCGCCGACCACCGTCACGGGATCACACTCATGGTGGAAGAGAACGGGTGTCGACATACGCATTCCTCCTTGTGATATGAGGAATGAAGACTGGAGGGGAGGAAGGGTCAAGGCGAGTAGGGTAGTTTTTCAAAAAATCCGACGAGATATCAGTATGTTATGCGCATACCGTTACGGGTGGGGAAGCTGTCGAGCTCCCATCTGAGGGCATTGGTGATGGTGCAGTATGGGGGCAAAGGGCCGTCCGTACCTTGCGGGAGCGCAGGGAGGAGGTGCTTGAAGACATGTCTGGCCCATTAATGGATTGAGCAATCAGAAGGATAGATGAGTTCGGCCTAAATGAGGAAGGCAGTGACCATTATGAAGATGATTATCCATTGTAAATGTCTTTTAATAAAGGCTGCTTCTCCACTTCAAGTATGCAGCGAATAAATGGCTAGGGACGATTGTAGGGCGGCCTGGTGATGGCTCTACCAGTGCTCCCTCATGTATTTCACAGAACTCGTAAAAGTGCTCGATAACCATCTGGGCAATCGTCATCCCATCGTTGCGGTCTGTAGTTATTTGATAAGTATCAACCTTGCGGCCATGGAGTTCCTGAAGCATCCGAAGGTCGTCCTTCACAATCGCGTGTTCGTTGCTGAGCTTTAATAATTTGAACCGCAACTCGGTTAGCTCAGCGCTCTCCTTGATGTTACTACCACCATTCCTCAAGAACCACATATCAAGACGTGGACGATAGGTGTTACTCTTGAGAAGGGTGCTAGCCCTACACGTTTTCTTCGTAGAAACCTTTACGCCAAGATTCTTGATATCCAAAAGCGCTTTACGTTCGGCGGATGAAATCGCTTCCGCTAGATGCTTGGCTAGATATGTGATAAATTTGAAATTCGCCTTGCGATCATCGAGCTCACTTAATGCGGTTTCGATAATTTCCAGGCGGTTTTGAATGCGATCCTGCTGCCATCTATAGAAGTTATTTGAGTCCATCATTCACCCCTTAAGTGCTACGCTA
This sequence comes from Pseudomonas sp. Rh2, assembly GCF_040762985.1. NCBI lineage: Bacteria > Pseudomonadati > Pseudomonadota > Gammaproteobacteria > Pseudomonadales > Pseudomonadaceae > Pseudomonas > Pseudomonas sp. Rh2. The sequence continues at coordinate 4,267,082 of NZ_CP142890.1, read as the reverse complement.
TCACGTCTGGTTATCTGAATCTTTAGAGGGACGGTATGACAGCAAAGCCTGCGTCCATTGCTTGTCCTCTAGGTTGATCAAACGAACAAATTGATCAAGGTCGATATCCTTGAATTCAAGAGTGGAGCGAAGCATGCCTGCCAGTTTTACAGCGCTGGGAAAGCTGGAGGACATCGTTGCGGCCTCCAGGGTTTTGCCATCGTTAACCATCAGTAAGCGAGTTGCACGGTCTATCTTGTATTCGAAGCTCCGGGAGAGAGACTCTGGATGCGTGCAGGCGCTATTAAGTCGTGAGAGGAAGCCTTCAACCGAGTCTAGTTTGTACTCTGAACGTGATAGTTGATTGAGGACGGCTTCGCCGTCAGTAACCACTAAGTCTCTATCTGTTGAGTCTTCATCCTCGTGCTGCTGCATTTCAATTTTAGCCCACAAAAACTCTTCTACCCACATCCAGCTCATCACATCTTTGGCTGCGCTCTTGATCTCTTCCTGAAGGCGGCTGACTTCTGCAGTAGAAACCTCTTTACTGGCGCTGTGTTGTACAACGACCTCAACGGTGCTGAGGTAGTCCTCGGCCACTTTTTGGCGGTGAGCTTCGATTGCCGGTAGGTTATGAGTCGAAAAAACTGCGAAAGGGCATTGAGAGCATCTCTTCTGCCCTCCGAACTTGATTAATATAGACTCCGGGCAGATGAAGTTGTATGGGCAAATGTGTGTGTAGCAAGCTCCCAGGCGTAGAGACCTATCAGTCGCAATGAGTTTTAAGCCTGTCATTTCGCGAGGGCTTGAAGAGGTTGGGAAAGAGTTCAGCCCAAGCTTCTCTACAGCCGTCGGAAGATGGCCTTGTCGTACTGCTTCTTCAAGATCGTCTCTTGCATCCATCATCGAAAATGATGGGTTGAAAAGATTTGTCAGATACCATGAGGCATCTTTGTTATTGAATGCGCCCTGTAGCTTATTTATAAGCAGGTGATGCCCTTTGTTATATCTGATAATGGTGCTGAGGCTTTGCCCCGTCAGTAGCGAAACTGCCTCGGGAGGCAGATTGGTAGACATGTCGGTTATGAAAGATGCTCGTGCGGCGTGAGGAGTTGCGAACGCACGGAGAGCTATGGGGCAATAATCGCCCTGGTATATATGATTAGTATCTGAGCCCTCTATGACTAACACATTCGAGGGGTTGATTCCGTTTGCCCACTCTTCCCAAGTAAAATATGAGTTTTTTGGCGTTTTTTTAAGCGGAAGATAGCCGATGATAGGCTTTGTTTCTTGTGTATTTTCCTTGAGCCAAATTTGAAAATTAAGGCAGTGAGAGTTCCAAAGGGTGGTGTATTGCCCATCAGTGAAGGGGTCGCCGGTAACGGGGTTGGCCACAAAAAGTGGAAGAATTTTGCCCCAGTGAGATTTAGGCTCATGGTCATAGTACACCTTTTTAGTGAAGCCGCTCACGTTGATGTCGTCAATCATGTATTGACGCCAACGGCGCTGATCGTCAAGAAGCATAAGATTGCCCATTGTCGTCAAAATAATCAGCGGCATCTTGTGGATTTTGTCGGTGTTTAGCCATAGGCTCGTGAGTTGCAAAGAGTCTTTTGACAGGCGGTGTGATACTCGGTCGTATGTATTAGCATCCAGCCATTGCAATGTTTGCCCTCTTACGCCGCACTCTAGCATGAATAAGCTGAAACGGATTGAACCGGGATGGTAGTGGAAGTGGTAATCGTGTTCTACGAAAAAGAAAGTATCCGGATGCAGTCGTCGTATAGGGCTGAATTTTCCATCATGATACATGACTGGAATAAACCCTAGGTCATTGGTGTCTACAAAGGTGTTGTTTTTTCTGGCTTCGTCGACTACTGCCTTTATTGGGTTTGAATGTTCGGAGAAATAGTCGGAAGCTGCGTTAATTGAGTTGTGGTATGCAATGAACTGACGAAGTTGATCGCCAGTGAACACGTTTTTGGTTACATTGGTGTATTTCTTGCTGGCTGGAAGTTTTCGAACAGGTTGTTTGACTCCAGTGCAACCTTCAAGATCGTCTCCAAGCTCCATCAAGTAGCTGAAGAAGCTTCGGAAGTCCGTTTGACTTCCATAGCTTTCAGAGTATCCCATTATGCGGAATAGCTCACAGAGGGATAAAGGCCTGTCCTCGGTGAGGTCGGATTGGCAATCGTAATGCACGCTGCTAGTAAATTTTTCTGGGGTTTCGGGGTATTTAAATTTAGAGAGTGGGTTCTGTAATACCCAGAGTGGCAGATAAATAAACAAGTAGAGGTTAAGCTTTCCAAATGTCGAACGCATTTTTCTTGGTTTTTCAAGTTTCTTGTAGTTTAAATAAGCCTGCTCTGCGGCGAGCCAAGTTCTCATGGCTGTTTTAAATATCTCCCATCCCTGATGGATGTGAATATCTGTTTGGTAGTAATGCAGGTTTTCGTTTGAAAAACTACTAACTCCATGCTTTCGAGATTTTGCAAGTTGTAGGGCTACATCCAGCGGCGAGCTATACCTCTTCAGTGTGTCTATCAATAGCTCTTCACATGTCCCATACATTACGCTAATGGAGTTTTTTAAAGTGAGTGATTGTTCAATCCAGTTTTTTAGTTCCTGTGGAACGCGAGTGGGGAATCTGCTGCATATAAGTTTGAATATTTGTGTTGTGGGTATTGGTATTATTATGTTTCTCTTGCCTCTAATTTGTGCAACTCGTAACTCTTGCACATCGGTTACGCTTATGTCTTCGGGGCGCAATGATGATGACATAAGAAGAACTTTAATGCCGGTCTGCCAGATTCTTTGGGTTTCTGTATAAATTCTCTTCCCATCCCCTGGGTTGTGACTGGAATTTGTTTCCAGATCTAAAAATGGATGAATTGTCTCAGCATAAAATAATTTTTGGGACTCAGGCAGTAGTGTTATTGATCCAGTTGGGCGGGTAAAGTTTTGAGGCAGTAAAATGGAGTTTGTTTTGTGCAGGTAAACAAGTGTAAGTCTGATAATGGTTTTTGTTGGGCCGACATCGGTCTTTGTCAGTGATGAGAAATGAGATCGCTCTATCCTGGTGTATGTGTGATGCTTTTTTGTACTGTCGTAGGCTACATATTCAAAGCAATCGTTTAAAAAGTCTTCAATGGTATTTATATCTTGATGAAGACAAATTGCACAGAATTTATTTAGCGCTGTATGGAAGTTCTTGCTGTTTGCTGTAAATATCTTTACGATAAGTTCAATTGCTGCTTTTGTGTGGCTGATAAGATTTTCGCTATTCATGAGGAGTATGATTTTTTTCGTGAGATTTATCATATTGAAGCCTCGGTTTCTCTCTGTGCTTTTAGCTTGTTTTTAAAAATTTCGAGCCTTTCTTCTAGATATTTCACTTGGTATTCGATGCTTGATTTGATACTGCCGTGTTTTCGCATGTGATTTGCAAGAGAGATTTTTTCCAGCAACAATTCTCGGTCTGCTTTGGCATATTTTTGCAAGCTGCGAATATCGCTATGGCCTGTGAGCAGAATCAATTCGCTATCATTCAGGCCTTGTCCTTGGCTATGCTCAAGGTAGTTTTTAAAAAAATAGATATTGCTATGACGAAGGCTGTGCAGGCCAAGTCTTCTAGCTAAGTGTGGTTGGTCTGGAAGTGCTTTGGCGGCGGCTTGCTTGAACTGATGGAGGATGACGGTGGAGTAGTCACAGAGAAAGAGCGGCTTTCCATGCTTATCGTGAAAGACGAAGTTATGGCCGCAGCTCGGGTTGTATTCATATCGGAGGTAGTCTTCCAACTTTTTGAAGAAAAGCGTCCCATACGGCTCTAGTAATACTGTCAGCTCTGTGCCTCGGCCTTTCCACTCAAGCCTATTCCTATCAATCTCGCTTATCCCGCGATAGGCCTCACTGGGGTGGCTTCGGGTGTTCGGGTTTCTTAGGAGCACTTCTCGTGTTGAAAAATTTATATCCTCCCAGAGGATCTGATCAGCCTCAGAGTCTCGAGCGTTAGTAGCCGCTATTAAGGCGTACAGGCAGGCATTGCGAAAACTGCTCGCATTGTTAATCAGGTCTGTTATTCGATCTAATGGGAAAAATTGATGCTCTTCGAGGGTTTTGGCGAAACTTTCCTCGTAGGGAATATGGCCTGTATAGCTGGCTCTACGTTGTTTTTTGCATGATCCGGCAGTCATTGGAGTAATATGATGCTTCATGGCTGCTTTTTCGTACTTGCTGACCTTGCTCATGGAAGGAGTGATTTTCATCAAGCTATCAATGAGCTGCGATGTTTCAGGCTGGTCTGCAGTTAGGCCATTCTCAATATATTCTTCATAGGTTTGTTGAATATTTTTTAAGTCTTTCAAAAACGGTATGATCTGCATGTGATAGTTGAATGACGAGGAATTCTCAACTTTAGGGGAGGGCTTGGTCTCGCAGACCTTTCGGACGGTCTCGGAGAAGCTGTCTTCACCTGCTGTCAGGTAAGAGTGATACTCGCGAAAAACGGTATTTATAGCCGTCTTTGTTGGTGTGATGTATTTAGATGCGATGTGAAAATAGTCGATGAAGTTGGCGACGCAAGGGCCGGACTTTCTTACGCTTTGCTGGTGGCTGCCTGATTCAATCAAATCTCGGAGATGAATTGAAAGTGGAGTAAACTCTTTTCCGAAATTATCTTGATCGGAACTGCGGAGAACATGGTACCGTTTTCCGAGGTGGATTGATGTCGTGTAAAAGAAGTTAACCAACATTTCCATCTCCCACGAGCATGCGCTCGCCAGTTTTCTGGGGGCGATGTCATAGACTATGTTCGATTTCTCTCCGTACCTTAGATGAGAGGAGTTGATGCTGTCAAGTGTTGGGTTTTATATATATAAGTAAGTTTGGCGGCTTTCTTTTTGGTCGACTTGTCTTTTTATATTGTCAATTTCTCGATATTGGTTTTTTATAAGTGACTGATTTGATTCGAGATTTCTTGTTTTATATTTTTATATGTTTTTGATGCGTCGTAATGTCATGTTTTTTAAGCTTTTTAAGCTTCCTTGACTTGGTTTGATTTGACTATATATATATTGCAGTAGGGCTGGATGGTATCTGCGACACAATAAAGAGTTGCTATTGCCTGGCATGACTTCGCGACGAACGGTCATGTTCGTGGGGCTTGGAATGCTTGAGGCCTGCGCAGATTGACAACGATATCCCTGGCCCCACGACGCTCAGATGATCCGTATGCTTTGAAACCGCCATGTGAGGCGGGGGCCCGATTTAAGCCCAAGCCGATGGGTGGGTTTTTGAGTCGCAAGGCTCCAAGGCGCGGCCAATCAGGCTAGTCAATAGGAGTCTGAACTCCTATTGACGGCGGGCTTTGTTTAATGGAAATTTCATCATTAAATCAATAATATAAAGCTTCAGGTAATGCTGCCGGGGGACGTAGGTACCCCAGATAATGGCTCAATTCCTGCCTGGGACGCCACTCAAAGCCCAAACAAATTACCTTTGCACCAAGCGTGGCAACCGGATCGCCGGTACATCCACGCTTAAAGTTTCCTGTCAGCATGCCGATCACTTGGTCACTGGATACGGGCAATGCATCCGTATCGCCAATGGTTGAAGTTGCTGCCTTCAGCGGCAGTGTGCGTCGCCTTGCGTCCACTTCAATTCATGCCCCGCTGCTGGTCGACGCAGCCCGCGGTGGGCATTGGTCACAATGAGTTCTGAAGGGGCAAGTATGAATTTTTATGTCAACCAGGTGAAAAACAAGCCGGACTACCGGGGCTCGCTGTTCAAGGGCGACATTTTCCTGGAGACCGGCCTTGGCAATGCGCACCAGTTGTGCGCCCTGGCCCGGCAGAGCATCACCGCTGCGTTCGATGGCGAAACCGATCACCAGTCGCTGCACAAGATGATGCCGGTGGAAACCTTCGTCGAGCGTGTCACCGCACTCAAGCGCCAGTTCACCAATGGCCCTGAGGCCAAGGCGCTGATCCGCGATTTCATTCGGGAGATCGGGGCCGACCCGAAGGACTACATCTTCGACGTGCCTCGGGTACGTGTGGTACCCAACTATGACTATCTGCACGCGGGCGTGAGCTACGCCTACAAGCCGCACCGCGATACCTGGTACGGCAGTGTGGAAAGCCAGGTCAACACCTGGATGCCGGTGTACAGCATCGAGCCCGACCAGACCATGATGATCAACCCGGCCTACTTCGACCGTCCTGTGCAGAACAGCTCCGCCCAATGGAGCCTGAACGACTGGATCAATGTGCAACGGCACAAGGCTTCTCAGAACATCACCGAAGAGACCCGCGTGCACCCGGTGCCGTTGGAGGACATCGACACCAGCGCCGAGTTGCGCGTGGCCGCCAACAGCGGCGAGATGCTGATATTCTCCGGTTCCCATTTGCACGGCACCGTGGCCAACTTCACCGACAAGGTGCGCTTCAGCGTGGACTTTCGCCTGATCCACCTGCAAGACCTGCTGCACAAGCGCGGCGCGCCGAACGTCGACAATGGCTGTTCGGATGCAGAGGCCGGCTTCAAAGATTTTTTCAATGCCAGCGACTTTTCGCAATTCCAGGGAGTTAACCCATGACCAAGCGTCGCCTGACTGCTGCCGAGGTCGAGTACAACGAAAAGCGCGCTAGCGTGCTGAGCCGTGTCGATGCCCAATACGTGGCGGATGCGCCGTTCGTGTTTGCCAACCGTATCGCCGTGACCGCCGCGCTGTCGCGCATCGAGCTGTTCAAGATGGTCCAGGACATCCCTGGCGCCATCGTCGAGTGCGGTGTGTACAAAGGCAACTCGCTGATGCTGTACATGCAGCTTTCGATGATCCTGGAACCTTACGCGATCAACCGTTCGATCATCGGTTTCGATACTTTCGGCGGCTTTGCCAGCATCGACGCCGAGCAGGATCCAGCCGACATCAACGAGAGCATGTTCTCCGATACGGACGAGACCCTGATCCAGGACATGATCGAGGCCAACGACCTGATCCGTCCGGTCAACCGTATCCCCCGTTGCGAGATCGTCAAGGGCGACATCCTGGAGACCGTACCGGCTTTCGTGAAAACCCGTCCTGACCTGGTGGTGGCGATGCTGATCCTCGACACCGACCTGTACTCGTCGACCAAGGTCGCCTTGGAGACGTTCCTGCCATACATGCCAAAGGGTGCGATCGTGGTGCTGGATGAAGTCGCCTATCGCAACTTCCCAGGCGAGACTGCCGCTCTGCGTGACGTGCTGGACCTGAACAAAATCGAGCTCAAGCGCCTGCCGTTCGACTCGTCGGTGGGGTACTTCCGCGTCTGATGTGAACCATCGGCATGAGAGGGCACGACCTGGGCGTCGGCCCTTTCATGTGCGGTTCTCCTTGACCGGGATAAAGGCGAGGAGGATCAGACCTCCATCGCTTCCAGGGCCTTCTCGCGGTCCTGTGCGCTCTGCGATGTCGCCACGTCAGCGCCTACCTGGGCCCGCGCTTCACTCAGCGCCTGTTGTTGCACCTTGGCCTGGGTGTTCATCTCGATATCTTCCTTGATCCGCTGGGCGATCTGCTCACCGATCTTCTGCTTCTGCTCCGGCGGCAGGGCTTCGAACTCCTCGACCGTCAGGCCCAGTTCTGCCAGAACCTTCTCCTGCACCTTCTCTTCCGGTGTCTTGGCCATGTACTCACGGAATTCCTGCAGGGCATTGCTGGTGTCCTGCGAGTTGATGCTGGCCTGCTGGCGCGCCGCGATGTCGGGGTTTTGCAGCAGCACCTTGAGTTTGGCGAAGGCCTCTTCGCGGGCATCTTCGGCGTTTTGCTGTGCAGTGTTGCCCTGACTGTTCTGTTGAGCCGAGGTATTGCTGGTGGTTACCGGGGGACGTGTCTGCACGACTTCGGCCAGTGCCTGTTCATTGCTGACTCGCTGCTGTTGGATGTTCGCCTGCCAGCCCAGGCCGTTGGATGTAATGAGCATGTTTCCTCCTTGGAAAGGTATAGGACAGGAGGGGGGGTCGCAAAAGCTGTGCCAGGCGCGAAAAGCGCGAACGTAGAGCGCTTTGGCCATTTCCGGCGGGCATTTGCTCGGAACATGCTTGCCCTTGTGCGGAATGACCTTGCCGCAGGCGGCAAGCACGGGATGAAAAAAGACCCGCGGCGCCTGGGGCGCAGCGGGCCAACATCGGCCGTAGCCGCTTCAGTGTCAGATATGCAGTGCGTGGCCCAAGGCGCGCAGTGCTGCTTCCTGCACCGCCTCGCCCAAGGTCGGATGGGCGTGGATGGTGCCGGCGATATCCTCCAGTCGCGCACCCATTTCCAGTGACTGGGCAAAGGCGGTGGACAGCTCGGAGACCGCCACGCCAACCGCTTGCCAGCCAAGGATCAGATGGTTGTCGCGACGCGCCACCACCCGCACGAATCCGCTTTTCGACTCCAGGCTCATGGCCCGGCCATTGGCGGCGAACGGGAACTGCGCGACGATACAGTCAAGGCCTTGCGCGGTTGCCTGCTTGGGGGTTTTGCCGACCACCACCACTTCCGGGTCGGTGAAACACACCGCCGCAATGGCCGCAGGCTCGAAACGCCGTGCCCTGCCGGCGATGATTTCGGCCACCATCTCACCTTGCGCCATGGCGCGATGGGCAAGCATGGGTTCGCCCGCCACGTCACCGATGGCCCAGACATTGCGCATGCTGGTCTGGCAGCGGTCGTCGACGGCAATGGCCGCGCCGTTCATCTTCAGGTCCAGGCATTCCAGGTTGTAGCCCTGGGTACGGGGACGGCGTCCGACCGCCACCAGCACCCGGTCGGCGTCCAGGCTCAACTGCGCGCCCTGGCTGTCGCGGGCCAGCAGGCAGCCATCGGCATAGCCCTCGACGCTGTGGCCAAGGTGCAGCCGGACACCCAGTTTCTTCAAGGTTTCGGCCACGGGTGCGGTCAGTTCGCTGTCGTAGGTCGGCAGGATGCGCTCGCGTGCCTCGACCACGCTGACCTCGGCGCCCAGCTTGCGGTAGGCGATGCCCAGCTCAAGGCCGATGTAGCCGCCGCCGACCACCACCAGATGCCGGGGCAGGGTCGTGGGCGCCAGGGCTTCGGTGGACGAGATGACGGCACCACCCAGTGGCAGCATCGGCAACTCGACGCTGTTCGAGCCAGTGGCCAGCAACAGGTGTTCACACTGGATGCGCTGGCCGTCGACCTCGACATGCTTGCCGTCGAGGATCTTCGCCCAGCCATGGATCACCTTCACGCCATGCTTCTTCAGCAAGGTCGCCACGCCGGTGGTAAGACGGTCGACGATGCCATCTTTCCACGCCACGCTGCGGCCGATGTCCAGGGTTGGCGAGCTTACGCTGATGCCAAGCGGCGACTGTTCGGTGTGCCGTGTCATCTGATGGAACTGCTCGGCCACGTGGATCAGTGCCTTGGAGGGTATGCAGCCGACGTTCAGACAGGTACCGCCCAGGGCCTGGCCTTCCACCAGCACGGTGGGGATGCCCAGTTGCCCGGCACGGATGGCGGCCACGTAACCGCCAGGGCCGCCGCCAATGATCAGCAGTGTGGTATCGATAGTCTGTTGCATGCTCACTCCACGAACAGGCAGGCGGGTTGCTCAAGCAGGCCGCGCACGGCCTGGATGAACAAAGCGGCATCCATGCCATCGACCACGCGGTGGTCGAACGAGCTGGACAGGTTCATCATCTTGCGCACCACGATCTGGCCGTCGATCACCACGGGCCGCTCGACGATGCGGTTGACCCCGACGATGGCGACTTCCGGGGTGTTGACCACCGGCGTGCTGACGATGCCGCCCAAGGCGCCAAGGCTGGTCAGGGTGATGGTCGAGCCGGACAGCTCCTCGCGGCTGGCCTTGTTGTTGCGGGCAGCGAGGGCCAAGCGCGCGATTTCGCTGGCATTGCCCCACAGGCTGCCGGCCTCGGCGTGACGCAGCACCGGCACCATCAGGCCGTTGTCGCCCTGGGTGGCGATGCCGACGTGCACCGCGCCGTGACGGGTGATGACCTGGACGTCGTCATCGTAGGTGGCGTTGATCTGTGGGAAGTCGCGCAGGGCTACGACCAGCGCACGAACCAGGAATGGCAACAGGGTGAGCTTGCCTCGGCTTTCACCGTGCTTCTGGTTCAGTTGCTGGCGCAGGGCTTCCAGCGCGGTGACGTCGATTTCCTCGACATAGCTGAAGTGCGCCACTCGGCGCTTGGCATCCTGCATGCGCTGGGCAATCTTGCGGCGCAGGCCGATCACCTGCACCTGTTCACTGTCAGTGCGCTTGGCGTAGCCCATCGGCGCTTGTCCGGCGCTGGTCTGCGGTTTGCTCATGAACGCATCGAGGTCTTCGTGCAGGATACGCCCAGCCGGGCCGCTGCCGTGCACGTAACGCAGTTCGATGCCCGCATCCAGCGCCCGCTTGCGTACGGCGGGGGAGGCCAGTGGTTTCTCATTGGCCTGGCGCGGCACGATGGGGGCCGCCGAACAAGCGGCAGTGGGCTGGCTGGCCACCGGCTTTGCGTGCGGTTGCGGCTCAATGGCAGCCGGCGCCGCCACTGTCGGTGTTTCAAGCGCTTTGGGCTGCGGTACATCCACATGGTTGCCGCTGCCTTCCACTTCGATGCGGATCAGCTCGCTGCCGACCGCCATCACTTCCCCAGGCTGACCGCCAAGGGCCAGCACCTTGCCGCTCACTGGTGAGGGAATTTCCACGGTGGCTTTGTCGGTCATGACATCGGCCACCACCTGGTCTTCGGTGATGACATCACCGACCTTGACGAACCACTCGACCAACTCGACCTGTGCGATGCCTTCGCCGATGTCCGGCATCTTGATGACGTGCGTGCCCATTCAGACCTCCATGACCCGTTTCAATGCCGCGCCTACCCGAGAAGGGCCTGGGAAGTAAGCCCATTCCTGTGCATGAGGGTAGGGAGTGTCCCAGCCGGTCACACGCTCGATGGGGGCTTCGAGGTGGTGGAAGCAATGCTCCTGGACCAGCGAAACCAGTTCGGCGCCGAAGCCGCAGGTGCGGGTGGCTTCGTGCACCACCACGCAACGGCCGGTCTTCTTCACCGACTCGACGATGGTCTCAAGGTCCAGCGGCCAGAGGCTGCGCAGGTCGATTACCTCGGCGTCCACGCCGGTTTCCTCGGCGGCTACCTGGGCGACGTAGACGGTGGTGCCGTAGGTCAGCACGGTGACATCGTTGCCCGGGCGGGTGATGGCGGCCTTGTCCAGCGGCACGGTGTAGTAACCGTCCGGCACGGCGCTCTGCGGGTGTTTCGACCAGGGCGTTACCGGGCGTTCGTGGTGGCCATCGAAGGGGCCGTTGTACAGGCGCTTGGGCTCGAGGAAGATCACCGGGTCGTCGCATTCGATCGAAGCGATCAACAAGCCTTTGGCGTCGTAGGGGTTGGACGGCATCACGGTACGCAGGCCGCACACCTGGGTGAACATCGCCTCAGGGCTCTGGCTGTGGGTCTGGCCGCCGTAGATGCCGCCGCCGCAGGGCATGCGCAGGGTCAGCGGGGCGATGAACTCACCGGCGGAACGATAGCGCAGGCGTGCCATTTCCGAGACGATCTGGTCGGAGGCAGGATAGAAGTAGTCGGCGAACTGGATTTCCACCACTGGCCGCAAACCATAGGCGCCCATGCCCACGGCGGTGCCGACGATACCGCTTTCGGAAATCGGTGCGTCGAACACCCGCGACTTGCCGTACTTGTTCTGCAGGCCCTCGGTGCAACGGAACACGCCGCCGAAGTAACCGACGTCCTGGCCGTAGATCACCACGTTGTCATCGCGCTCGAGCATGACATCCATGGCCGAGCGCAGGGCCTGGATCATGGTCATGGTAGTGGTGGCCATGGCGGTTTCCGGTTTGATGCTGTTGTTGTGATCGTTCATCTCAAACCCCCAGTTCCTGGCGTTGGCGGCGCAGGTGATCGGGCATCTCCTTGTACACGTCCTCGAACATCGAGGCGGCGCTTGGAATATGGCCGTTGGCCAGGGTGCCGTATTGTTCGGCTTCCTTCTGCGCGGCCAGGACGGCGGCCTCCAGCTCGGCGGTCACAGCCTGGTGTTCTTCCTCGGACCATTGGCCGATGGCGATCAAGTGCTGTTTCAGGCGCAGGATCGGGTCGCCCAGTGGGAAGTGGCTCCAGTCATCGGCAGGGCGGTACTTGGACGGGTCATCCGAAGTCGAGTGCGGGCCGGCGCGGTAGGTAACCCACTCGATCAGGGTCGGCCCCAAACCACGGCGAGCACGTTCGGCGGCCCACCGCGAGGCGGCGTAAACGGCCAGGAAGTCGTTGCCATCGACGCGCAGCGACGCGATACCGCAGCCTACGCCACGTCCGGCAAAAGTGGTCGACTCGCCACCGGCAATGGCCTGGAAGGTGGAGATCGCCCACTGGTTGTTGACCACATTGAGGATGACCGGCGCACGGTAGACGTGAGCGAAGGTCAAGGCGGTGTGGAAGTCCGACTCGGCGGTGGCGCCATCGCCGATCCAGGCAGAGGCGATCTTGGTGTCGCCCTTGATCGCCGAGGCCATGGCCCAGCCAACGGCCTGGACGAACTGGGTGGCCAGGTTGCCGCTGATGGTGAAGAAGCCAGCTTCGCGCACCGAATACATGATTGGCAGCTGGCGCCCCTTGAGCGGGTCGCGCTCGTTGGACAGCAGTTGGCAGATCATCTCCACCAGCGACACGTCGCGGGCCATCAGAATGCTCTGCTGACGATAGGTGGGGAAGCACATGTCGGTGCGGTTCAGGGCCAGGGCCTGGGCGCTGCCGATGGCTTCCTCGCCCAGGCTCTGCATGTAGAAGGACATCTTCTTCTGGCGCTGGGCGACCACCATGCGGTTGTCGAAGATGCGCGTCTTGAGCATGGCGCGCATGCCTTGACGCAATACCTTCGGATCGATGTCCTCGGCCCATGGACCCAGGGCATTGCCCTGTTCGTCCAGCACACGAATCAGGCTGTAGGACAGGTCTGAGGTGTCGGCAGGTTCGACGTCGATCGGTGGTTTACGGACTTGACCCGCATCGTTCAGACGCAGGTAGGAGAAATCGGTCTGGCAGCCTGGCCGGCCGGTAGGCTCGGGCACATGCAAACGCAGGGGGGCGTACTCGTTCATGCTTTTTACGCTCGCTCGGATGTTGTTTTTGTGAGCTCTGAAGCGGCCGCCGCTGAATACCGGCTTGTGACTGGTAAGTCAGCGTCATTTACATCTTAGAGGCACGGCGGAAGAATTTTTCTCTCAAGTTGATTGCCTTTGCAGTGCGGGGAAGATAAACATTCCGCATAAACACAAAAAACCGGTGAATTTGTCTCATGCGCAAACTCGATCGTACGGATATCGGCATTCTCAACAGCCTTCAGGAAAACGCTCGCATCACCAACGCCGAGCTTGCGCGCTCGGTGAACCTCTCGCCCACGCCCTGTTTCAACCGGGTCAAGGCCATGGAAGAGCTGGGCGTGATTCGTCAGCAGGTGACGTTACTGGCGCCTGAAGTGCTTGGTCTGGATGTGAACGTGTTCATCCATGTCAGCCTGGAGAAGCAGGTGGAGCAATCGCTGCATCGCTTCGAAGAGGAGATTGCCGAGCGGCCGGAAGTGATGGAGTGCTACCTGATGACGGGAGATCCCGACTATCTACTGCGGGTCTTGTTGCCGAGCATCCAGGCGCTGGAGCGGTTTCTCGATTACCTGACCCGTTTACCGGGGGTGGCGAATATTCGTTCCAGCTTCGCGTTGAAGCAGGTGCGATACAAGACCGCATTGCCGTTGCCGGCCAACGGGATGACGTTGCGGGAATAGGGCGCCTGTAATGGGATAGACGCCGGCTTGCCGGCGATGACTGTGGCAGGCAAGCACCTTGCCGTAGGTGCTTGATATTTTAAACACCCCCAGCCTAATGTTGTTTCAGCTGATAACAACAAGGACCGCGTCATGACCACCGCCAGCCCGCGCTCGCTCGCCGAGCGCCTAAAGGGCATCGACCAGATCGAATGCGTCACCCCCGACCTCAACGGCGTTCCGCGCGGCAAGGTGATGACCGCCGAAGGTTTTCTCGAAGGCCGGCGCCTGCAGATGGCGCGCGGAGTCCTGCTGCAATGCATCATGGGGGGGTATCCTCCGGCGAAGTTCTACGGAAGCGACGACGGTGACCTGGCCCTTGCTGCAGACCCGGCTCACATTTATCGTCTGCCTTGGAGCGACGGGGGGCTGGCCTTGGCGATTTGCGACGCCAACGAGCTGAGTGGCAATCCGTCAGGCTTGTCCACGCGCGGTCTGCTAAAAGCAGTCATCGCCCGATACGCTAGCCTGGGCCTGGCGCCGGTAGTGGCGACCGAGCTTGAGTTCTTCGTCTTCGCCGCCAACAGTGACCCGGTTCAGCCCTTCTTGCCGCCGCTTGGCAAGGATGGCCGCCGCGAACTTGGTCACTCGGCGTTCAGCGTCAGCTCCAACCACGGTCTTCGGCCTTTCTTCGCCGAGGTGTACCAGTGCATGGCGGCCATGGGCCTGCCGCGTGACACCTTCATGCACGAGATGGGCGTCAGCCAGTTCGAGATCAACCTGTTGCACGGTGATCCGCTGTTGCTGGCTGACCAGACCTTCCTGTTCAAGCACTTGCTCAAGGAAGTGGCGCTCAAGCATGGCCTGACCGTGGTCTGCATGGCCAAGCCACTGGCCAGGACGCCTGGTAGCTCGATGCACATCCACCAGAGCCTGGTGCAGATCGACACAGGGCGCACTGTGTTCAGCGATGACCAGGGCCAGGCGACCGAAACCTTCTACCACTTCATCGGTGGCTTGCAGGCCTGCCTGGCCGACTTCACCGCGTTGTTCGCGCCCAACGTCAATTCCTATCAGCGCCTGTGCCACCCGTATGCCTCGCCGAACAACGCCTGCTGGTCGCAGGACAACCGCGCCGCGGGCTTGCGCATTCCCGCCAGCGCGCCGGCGGCGCGGCGGGTCGAGAACCGTCTACCAGGTGCGGATGCCAACCCTTACCTGGCTATTGCCGCCAGTCTTGCGGCGGGCCTGCACGGTATCGAGCAGCGCCTGCAGCCGACGCCGGCCATCCAGGGCGAGTTCGAGGTGCCGGAACACCTGAGTCTGCCCTGCACGCTGCACGCTGCGTTGGAGCGCCTCCAGCGCAGTGGCCTGGCGCGGGAGCTGTTCGGGGATGAGTTCATCGAGGGTTACCTGGCCACCAAGACGATGGAGCTGACGGATTTCTTCGATGAGATCACGCCTTGGGAGCGGCGAGTGCTGGCGACACAGGCCTGAACGCGACACAAGCACGACTGGATGCGCCTTTGACCAGGTATTTCACCTTCAAGGGCCTGCGCCGTGGCCGATTTACTTTTATGCTTGCCTGCAACCAACGCCACCTGACCAGGGAGCTAGACGGGACGTATGCGTAACATCTGGAAGCCGTTTCAGTCGCTGTATTTCGCGGCCTTGATGATGCTGATCGGCTCAGGCCTGCTCAGTACCTACCTGGCCCTGCGCCTGGCGGCCGATCATGTCGACAGCCTGTGGGTGGGTGCGCTGATGGCGGCCAACTATTTTGGCCTGGCGGTGGGCGGCAAGGTCGGTCACCGACTGATCGGCAGGGTGGGGCACATTCGTGCCTACGCGACCTGTGCCGGAATCGTAGGTGCGGCGGTATTGGGCCACGGCCTGACCAATTGGCTGCCGGTCTGGGTCGGGCTGAGGATGATCGTCGGCCTGGGCATGATGTGCCAGTACATGGTGATCGAAAGCTGGCTCAACGAGCAGGCGGATGCCAAGCATCGTGGTGCGGTGTTCAGTGGCTACATGATCGCCTCGTACCTGGGGTTGGTACTCGGTCAGTTGATCCTGGTGGTGCACCCGCAGTTGGGGCCTGAGCTGCTGATGCTGGTCGCCATGTGCTTTGCCCTGTGCCTGGTTCCGGTTGCCATGACCCGGCGGATTCACCCGGCGCCGCTGCGCCCGGCACCGATGGAGCCGAAGTTCTTCATCAAGCGGGTACCGCAGTCGCTGAGCACGGTGTTGGGTTCGGGCCTGATCGTCGGTTCGTTCTACGGCCTGGCGCCGCTGTATGCCTCCAGCCAAGGGCTGTCTACCGAACAGATCGGTCTGTTCATGGGTAGCTGCATCTTTGCCGGCCTGCTGGTGCAGTGGCCGTTGGGCTGGCTATCAGATCGCTACGATCGCGCGGTGCTGATCCGCAGCGTCGCCGTGGGGCTGGCGCTGGCTTCGGCACCTTTGGCCTTCCTGCCCAGTGTGCCGCTGGAGTTGCTGTTCGGCATTGGCTTCGTGATTTCTCTGTTGCAGTTCTGCCTGTATCCGTTGGCAGTGGCATTCTCCAATGACCACGTCGAAAGCGAGCGACGGGTTTCATTGACCGCCATGCTGCTGGTCACCTACGGCGTGGGTGCGTGCATAGGGCCCTTGGCAGCGGGGGTGCTCATGAAGGTGCTGGGCGCGCAAATGCTGTACGCCTTCTTCGTGTTCTTCGCGTTGGTACTGGTATGGCGGATCCGACCGAAAGCGGTTACCGGTCTGCATCAGGTGCAGGACGCGCCGCTGGGTCACGTGGCGATGCCGGCGGCGGGCTCGCCGCTGTCGGCGGCACTTGACCCGCGGGTTGACGAACAGACCGTGCAGGACATGATGCAGGCGCCGGTAGCGGCGGAGGATACCGAGGAAGATCAGGCGCCAAGGGCCAATGGCGTCAAGCCTGAGGCAGAGGTGGACCGTTCGGTTTGACGCGGTGAGCAATCCGCAGTGGCCGGTGGGGCCATCGCGGATCGCCTCAGGCAACCGTGATGTTACGCAGTTGGAATCTCAATATCTCGCCGTCCATGTTCCCGGCGTTGAGAAACCAGTGATGCAAATGCGGTTTGTTCCTCGTGTAGACGCTTTTGATGTGTGCCACCCTGTAGCCGTCCTTGTCGCGTAGGTAGAACTCGATGTTCTCGGCGCTCTGGATGTCGCCATCCCATGGCTGTAGCGTTTCGATTTTCCAGATCGTCTGGCGGGTGGGCAGCAGGTTCACAGGATTCAGCGCGTCGATGATCCTTCCTGCCACGTGCGTCCCGTACAGGCCAAGCCAGCCGTTCTTGTTCTGTTGGAGCCTCGCACCTCGATACTCCCAGGTGTCCGCGCACTGGATGCGGTAAAGGGTGCGGTCATGTTTTTCCTCGATGAACACGAATTCGAACGTGATCGGCCTGAAGCTCAGCGTTGCGCCTCGATAATCTTCGGTGCACAGCCAGCCGTCCTGGTCGGCGGCGTAAAGCGGGTGCGCTGCCAGCGGTGTTTCGACAACGCCTACCCGGCCGTGCTGGCAATGTAATTCGGCGGTAAATGTGCGATGCAGCATCGTGTGTCCTCGGCTCGAAGCGTTCTTGGCGCGGTGCGGGACACACTAAACGGTCGGGCTTTGGCCGGTAACCTGGAAACGCTGCAGCAAAGGGGAGCTGCTTGTTAGGCTGCAAGTCATCCGGGCGGAAAAACGAAAACGCCACCCATTGGGTGGCGTTCGCGGAGGAGGCGAGCGATCAATAATCGTCTTTGTCGAACCGGCGCGCTTCACGCTGCAGCTGGTAAACGAAACTTTCGATCTTGCGTTGCGCCTGGCCGTTCAGGTTATGGAAGCGCACGCCCGCGAAAGTGGTGTTGATCCGCTCTTCGAAGTGCAGGTGGCGCAGCTCGACCATGGTATCCACCAGGCCCAGGGGGTTGCCGGACTTGAACCGTTCGTACACTTGGCCCAGCTGCAGGCGCTCGGAAACGTCGCCTTCAAAACGCAGTTTGCAGCCGGTGGCCGAAATATCCAGCAGTTTGCCACGCAGGGCACCGTTACCCTTGAGGTGGGTGCCGTCAAGGATGACGTCGACCAGTTGCGAGAGCTTCAGCGCAGCGCGAAAGGCATTGCGACGCTGGTGGTAGGTCATCTCCCTCGGCAGGCCGCCACGGTAGCAGCGGTGACCATCGACTTCGCTGATTCGCAGCTGATCGTTGCATTCCCAGGCGATGCGCACGCCATCGTGGAAGCCTTCGACGCGGAAGGGTTCGCCGTTCTCGATGAATTTTTCGCCATCGCGCGGGATCATTTCATCCAGGGCCAGGACATCGCTATCGCGGTCCACTTGCACCACGTAACTCTGGAACCGCTGGCTACGCTCATGGAAGGTGATGATCAGAGGATCGTGGCTTTCCTGCAACTGGCGTAGGTTGGCCGCGATCTCCAAAGGCGTGGTCAGCACCTTTGGTGGCTGCGGAGCGTCGGTTTCATTGAACACGGGTTATCAATCTCCAGGCAAAAACGGCACACGCAAGTTACGGCATTTTGCCATTATGTTCCGTGCCTTGATAGAACTAATCACACTTGGCTGAGCGCCCGGGGCTTGTTCATTGGCGAGGTAGTGCCACGGCTGTCATACAGGGACGGAGAGTCGCCACCGTTGAGAATTCGGATCTGGTTGGCCGTGGTGTGTTGTTGCATCTGGATGATACGGCCATTGGTCTCGTTGACCTTCTTGCAGGCATCCAGCAATTGGCCGAGTACATCAAGCTGCTGCATGATGATTTCGCCGTTGGACGATTGTGCGGCCAGGGCTTGCACGCCAGCACGGTCGGGGCTCAGGCCCAGCTGGGTGAGCAACTGGTTGCGTCGCTGCCCCTGCTGCTCCAGCAAGACGATCAAAGACTGCTTACGGGCCAGAATGTGCTCCAGCACCATCATGTCGCGGCCATGCAGGGCCAGCGCTTCCTTTTCAAGAAGCTCGAGCAGCTCCTGAGTGGGGGCGATGTCGTCTTCGATCAGTTGCAGCAGAGTGATATCGTGCATGGCTAACTCTTAGGCCTTTATTAGCGTCCGTGAAGTCAGCGCGCCGTAAGGTTAGCGCTGGGCTTCGAAATCAAGCAGTTTGCTGGCGACCCGGCCGGCATCGACCTGGTAGCTGCCGTCTGCGATCGCCTGTTTCAACTGGGCCACACGGGCGCTGTTGACCTCGGGTTGATCGCGCAGCTTGTCGCTGATCTTCTGCAACTGCTGAGCCTCTTGGCTGAGGTGTACCGCTTCTCCGCTGGCGCTGGCGCTGGCGCTTTTCGGCGCCTCTTGGGTTTCGCCGGTTTTGTCGGCGCTACCGGACGCGGTGTTGCCGCGTACGCCGCCCGTGATGGACGGAGAGTTATTCAAACGACTGAAGTCGATGACCATGATCAGAAACCTCTGGGTATTTGGACGCTTGCCTTGTTTTCGGCCAACCCGAAAGAAACTTTAGGCACAAATGCATAGCCGCCTGGCAGCGCGCTCGCGAACCCGATTTCTGACACAGTTTAGGAAAAGCAGTTCCTCACTGCCAGTCCATTCTACATGGCGACCTCCACCTGCCCTGGGCCTGTGACCCGGGCTTTTACCACGCGTTTGGAGTTCAGGTTGCGGATGCGGATCTGTTCGCCGATGCCGCCTTTGCTGAGCGCTTCGCCTGGCATGCGCACGCTCAGGGTGCCGCTGCGCGCAACGATCACCACGTGGTCGCCCTTGCGCACGACGTCGGCCTGTTCCAGGTGTTGGGGAGTCAAGACCTGGTCGAGCACCGTGGGGCGCAGCACTTTCATCTCAAGCGCCTGGTCGAGTTCGGTGAGAAAGCCTTGGTTCAGCGTTCCGACATCCCGTTCGCGCAGGGCGACGTCACCCTCGCCGACCGTGCTGCCGCGCTTGAGTGGGCGGGTGGCCACCACCACGTCGCGATACAGCCGCACGGTGGCCGGCACGAATACCGTCCAGGGGGCGCTGCCATCGCAGCGTACGCGCACCGTTACCCGGCCCAGCGGCTGGGCCGGGCTTTCCAGGGAAGCGTCCAAGGCCTGGCTGCACAGTGGCATGCGTAGGCGCGGGTCGAGCGAATTGACCTGGATGTCGTAGCGGCCCGCGGTCTGGGTCGTGGCCAGGTAATCCTCAACGGTAAATTCAAGAAACCCTTGGGTGACACCGATAAGCTGTTCAGGCAAGGTGAACGCGTCCGCCAGCGTACGAGCACCGGGTGCCAGCAGGCACAGCGCGGCGAGCGTGCTGCTCAGCAGGCGGGTCAATCGTCGGAAAAATGTCGTTTTCGTGTACATGGCACTCAAAAAAGCAAAGCCCGTGCCGACTCGGTACATAGGCTGACAAGTAAAGGAGTCTGGCATGGCTGGTGTTATGGATTCGGTCAACCAGCGCACGCAACTGGTGGGGCAGAATCGCCTGGAGTTGCTGTTGTTCCGCCTCAACGGCGAGCAACTCTACGGCATCAACGTATTCAAGGTCAGGGAAGTGCTGCAGTGCCCGGAGCTGACCTTGCTGCCCAAGTCCCATCCGGTGGTGCGTGGTGTGGCCAATATTCGCGGGGCGACCATCCCGATCCTCGACTTGTCGATGGCGACCGGTTTGCCCGGCCTTACGGAAGACACGCGCAACAGCTTCGTGATCATCACCGAGTACAACACCAAGACTCAGGGCTTTTTGGTGCACTCGGTGGAGCGCATCGTCAACATGAACTGGGAAGAGATCCATCCGCCACCCAAGGGGACTGGGCGCGATCACTACCTGACGGCGGTCACCCGGGTGGACAACCGCATGGTCGAGATCATCGATGTGGAGAAGGTGCTGGCCGAAGTGGCGCCGTCGTCCGAGTCGGTGTCCGCCGGCGTGGTCGATGCCGAGGTGCAGGACAAGGCCGTGCTGCTTCGGGTGCTTACTGTCGACGACTCGTCGGTGGCGCGCAAGCAGGTCAGTCGTTGCCTGCAGACGGTCGGTGTCGAGGTGGTGGCGCTCAACGATGGTCGTCAGGCCCTGGATTACCTGCGCAAGCTGGTGGACGAGGGCAAGCGACCCGAGGAGGAGTTCCTGATGATGATCTCGGACATTGAAATGCCGGAAATGGATGGCTATACGCTGACTGCGGAGATTCGCAGTGACCCGCGTATGCAAAAGTTGCACATCGTCCTGCATACTTCATTGTCGGGGGTGTTCAACCAGGCCATGGTCAAGAAGGTCGGCGCCGATGACTTCCTGGCCAAATTCAAGCCGGACGACCTTGCCCAGCGCGTGGTCGACCGGATCAAGGCAACGCATTGAAGCAGTTGGGGGGACAGCTCCCGACACCAGTGATTGAAAAGAGGCGGCGTTAGTGTCTACGGGTAATTTGGATTTCGAACAGTTCCGGGTATTCCTGGAGAAAGCCTGTGGCATCCTGCTGGGCGAGAATAAGCAGTATCTGGTCTCCAGCCGTCTCAACAAGCTGATGGAGCAGCAGGGCATCAAGAGCTTGGGCGAGCTGGTCCAGCGTATTCAGACGCAGCCGCGTGGTGGGCTGCGCGAGCAGGTGGTCGATGCCATGACCACCAACGAGACCCTGTGGTTTCGCGACACCTATCCGTTCGAAGTGTTGAAGAACAAGGTGGTTCCGGAGTTCATCAAGAACAATCCGGGTCAGCGTCTGCGCATCTGGTCGGCGGCCTGTTCGTCGGGGCAGGAGCCTTACTCCATCTCCATGGCGCTGGACGAGTTCGAGCGCAGCAACCTCGGACAGTTGAAGATGGGAGCGCAGATCGTCGCCACCGACCTGTCCGGTTCGATGCTGAACAACTGCAAGACGGGTGAGTACGACAGCCTGGCGATTGCCCGTGGTTTGTCCCAGGAGCGGTTGCAGCGTTACTTCGACACCAAGGGGCCAGGGCGTTGGGCGGTGAAGCCGGCCATTCGTAGCCGTGTCGAGTTCCGTTCGTTCAATTTGCTCGACAGCTATGCGGCGCTGGGCAAGTTCGACATCGTGTTTTGCCGCAACGTGCTGATCTACTTCTCGGCGCAGGTGAAGAAAGACATTTTGATGCGCATTCACAGCACCTTGAAACCGGGTGGTTATCTGTTCCTTGGCGCTTCCGAGGCGCTGAACGGGCTGCCGGATCATTACCAGATGGTGCAGTGCAGCCCGGGGATCATCTACCAGGCCAAGTGATCAGGAGG
The DNA here is from genome assembly GCF_040762985.1 of Pseudomonas sp. Rh2. Classification (NCBI taxonomy): domain Bacteria; kingdom Pseudomonadati; phylum Pseudomonadota; class Gammaproteobacteria; order Pseudomonadales; family Pseudomonadaceae; genus Pseudomonas; species Pseudomonas sp. Rh2. The sequence goes on along the minus strand of NZ_CP142890.1, from coordinate 4,245,093 downwards.
GGGCGGGTGCTTGTCTGTGGGGTGTGGCGCCTGTGAGATCGAGCGCCGCCCGCGCGGCGCATCCCCAGCAAGGTTCGCTCCTACGTTTGTTCACGGCCAATAACGTCTGTGGCAGGCGCGCGCGACCGCCGCAGCGCTCCCGACCAACCCCCATCGCCCCGCCATCTGCCCTCTGACGTCAATTTTTTGTTTTGCCGCTTTTGCCGTCCGGCAATTGCCGCTCAGGCATCTCCAGGCGGAAGCACTTTGCCGCTTTTCTGGCATGCCGGCGCTGCCGGTAACCGCAAAAACCCCGCAAACATGGGCTTCTACAGGTTTGGCACAGCACTTGCTAAAGCTTTGGCAACCACACGCTGGTCAACCTTTGAAGGTTCCCTGACATGAGCATCAGTTTCGACAAGGCGCTTGGCATTCACGAAAAGGCCCTGGGCTTCCGCGCCCAGCGTGCCGAAGTGCTGGCCAACAACATCGCCAACGCCGACACGCCCAACTACAAGGCGCGTGACATGGATTTCTCGTCGGTGCTCGCCGCCGAGAGTCAGAAGCAGCAGAGCGGGCGCTTCGCCATGGAGCGTACCAACAGCCGGCACATCGAGGCCGAAGGTCTGGCCATGGCGGACGATACCCTCCAGTACCGTACGCCTGCGATGCCGTCGATCGACCAGAATACCGTCGACGCCCAGGTAGAGCAGGCCAACTACACGGAAAACGCCATGGGCTTCCAGGCCAGCTTCACCTTGCTCAACAGTAAATTCAAAGGGCTGGTTTCGGCCCTGCGCGGAGAGTAACCATGTCCCTGTCCAGTGTCTTCAACATCGCAGGCTCCGGCATGAGCGCGCAGAACACGCGTCTCAATACCGTGGCCTCCAACATCGCCAACGCCGAGACCGTTTCGTCGAGCATCGACCAGACCTACCGCGCTCGCCACCCGGTGTTCGCCACCACGTTCCAGAACGCGCAGAGCGGCGTCAGCCAGTCGCTGTTCGAAGACCAGGGTGAAGCCGGTCAAGGCGTTCAGGTCAAGGGCATCATCGAAGACCAGAGCAACCTGGAAGCGCGCTACGAGCCCAACCATCCGGCGGCGAACAAGGACGGTTACGTCTACTACCCCAACGTCAACGTGGTCGAGGAGATGGCTGACATGATCTCCGCCAGCCGTGCGTTCCAGACCAACGCCGAACTGATGAACACCGCCAAGAACATGATGCAGAAAGTACTGACCCTGGGTCAGTGATAAGGAATCCAGACCATGGCAGTCGATAGCACCAGTGGTGTGAACCTCAATGACGTCATCGCGGCGTCAGGTGTCACCACCAGCAGCGCCAAGAAGACCACGACTACCAGCGCTGCGACCGGCAACCAGACGTTGGGCAAAGATGCCTTCCTGCAGTTGCTGGTCACCCAGATGCAGAACCAGAACCCGCTGGATCCGCAGGACAACAGCGAGTTCGTCGCACAGTTGGCGCAATTCAGTAGCCTCGAAGGCATCACCTCGTTGAACGAGTCGGTCAGCGCCATCACCAGCGCCATGGCTTCGTCGCAAGCGCTGCAGGCGTCCTCGCTGGTCGGTCGTTCGGTGATCGTGCAGAACGACAAGGCCATCGTCGACACCACTGAGAGCTTCAATGCGCAGTTCGTGGTGCCCCAGGCCATCAGCGAAGCGAAGATCACTATCACCGACAAGGATGGCAACACCGTCAAGACCATCGAGTTGGGCGAGCAGAAGGCCGGTTATGCCGACTTCATCTGGGATGGCACCAACAGCAAGGGCGAGAAGGTCGATCCGGGCACTTACACCTTTACCGCCACTACCACGGTGGACGGCAAGGCGGTGCAGATGAATACCTTGCTGCCAGCCAAGGTCACCAGCGTCAGCTTCAACACCACCGGCGAGATGGTGCTGAACCTGGCGGGTGTCGGCAAGGTTTCGCTGTCCGACGTACAAACCATCGGTATCTAAGGCCGATAGAACGGCAAGAAAAGGAGCAACTACATGTCTTTCAATATCGGCCTTAGCGGTCTGTACGCGGCCAACAAGCAACTGGACGTCACTGGCAACAACATCGCCAACGTCAACACCACCGGCTTTAAATCCTCCCGTGCCGAATTCGCAGACGTATACGCGGGGGCCAACCGCCTGGGCGTGGGCAAGAACCAGGTGGGTAACGGTGTGCGCTTGGCAGCGATCTCCCAGCAGTTTAGCCAGGGCGACGTCAACAACACCGGCAACGTGCTGGACATGGGTATCCAAGGCCAGGGCTTCTTCATCCTGTCTGACAACGGCGCGCGCGTGTACACCCGTGCCGGTGCCTTCCAGAACAGCAAGGATAACTACGTGATCACCTCGGACGGCCTGCGCCTGCAAGGCTATGCCGCCGACGAGAACGGCAACATCAAGCGTGGCGTACTGACCGATCTCAAGATCGATACCTCCTCGCTGGCGCCGAAGGCCACCACCCTGATCGACCAGGGCATCAACCTGAACTCCGAGGCGGACATCATTCCGCTGCCGAGCGCCACGCCTGCCGGTCCGGCGTTCGACCCGGCCGACGATACTACCTATACCAAGTCGTTCCCGACCAAGGTGTATGACAGTCAGGGTAACGAGCACACCATGGAGCAGTTCTACCGCAAGACCGGGACGAACCAGTGGACCATGTACACCCTGATCGATGGTCGCAATCCGATGGACCCGACGTCGGCTGCCCCGCTGGAGGCGTCCATGACCTTCAACTCCGACGGTAGCGTGGCGTCGATGGCGACCGACCCTGCCAGCATTCCTGTGGGTGCTCCGGCCGGTGCCCAGTGGGACGTGACCAACAATACCTTCACCCTCAAGGGTTGGATTCCAGCCGCCAAGGATGCTTCGGGTAACTGGGCCTCCAACGGTTCTGCGGAAAACGCTGCGGGCATGCGCCTGTCGATGAACAGCACCACGTCCTACAACACGGAAACCGCGCGCATGTCGCAGTCCCAGGACGGCTACGCCACCGGTATCCTGTCGAGCCTGTCGATCGACTCCACCGGCGTGATGTTCGCAAGCTTCAGCAACCAGCAGTCGCGCGCCATCGGCCAGGTGGCCTTGGCCAGCTTCGCCAACGAACAGGGTCTGCAGCAGATTGGCGGCACTCGCTGGACCGAGACCTACTCCTCGGGTATTCCGGGCATTGACTCGCCGAAGACCGGTACTCTGGGTAGCGTCGAGTCCAACTCGCTGGAAGCCTCGAACGTCAACCTGACGCAAGAGCTGGTCGAGCTGATCAAGGCGCAGAGCAACTACCAGGCGAACGCCAAGACCATCTCCACCGAAAGCACCATCATGCAGACCATCATCCAGATGACCTGATGCTGGATTGAGGGTAGGGGCTGCAGGGCGGCCCCGCTTCATGGAGTTAGCATGAACAAGTGGCTCATTGTGCTGGTCGCCGTTTTTTGCCTTGCCCAGGTCCAGGCTGGCACCGCTTATTGGTGGCGCTGGGAGAGCCAGGCGGATGGCCGGCTGGTCTGTTCGCAATGGTCGCCGGGTGATGGCTGGAAGAAGTTCGCCGGGCCATACACCAATGGTGGCTGCAGGGAGCCATAGCGCCACTTGGGATCTTGCCGGCGACGAGGTCTTAACAAGCCATCGTCTTTGCCGCCAGCGGCAACCCGGCGCCGGATAACCGACGTCAGTGCCGGTCACCAGCCCCTCGAAAGCCCGTATTCACGGGCTTTTTCACGATTTAAGAAAGTTGGTTCGGAACTTGCTTTAAAGCCTGCACAGCAACGGCGAGCGGCAAATGATCGCCAGTGCAGCGGAGGATGACTGTGGACAAGATGCTTTACGTGGCCATGACCGGCGCCAGCCAGAACGCGCTGGCGCAGAAGGCCCATGCCAACAACCTGGCGAACGTTTCCACCAACGGTTTCCAGCGTGACCTGGAGCAGGCGCGCTCGATGCCGGTGTTCGGTGACAGCTTTCCGGCGCGTGCGTTCGCGATGACTGAGCGTCCCGCGACCGACTTCAGCGAAGGACCGATGGTCGAGACTGGGCGTGAACTGGACGTGGCAGTCGCGGGGCAGGGCTTCATCGCCGTGCAGGCGCCAGATGGCAGCGAGGCTTACGTGCGCACCGGCAGCCTGAACATCGATGCGCTGGGCGTGCTGCGCGCCGGCAACGGTATGCCGGTGATCGGCAACGGTGGTCCGATCGCCATTCCGCCAGAGCAGAAGGTGGAAGTGGGCGCCGACGGCACCATCAGTATCCGTGCCATGGGTGAAGACCCCCGGGTGATGGCCGAGGTCGATCGCATCAAACTGGTCAACCCCGACACCAAGGGCCTGACCAAAGGCCTGGATGGCTTGATCCACACCCAGAATGGCCAGCCGGCCGACGCCGACGTCAATGTGCGCGTGGTGTCCGGTTTCCTGGAGGGCAGCAATGTCAATGCCGTCGAAGAAATGACTTCGGTGCTCGCGCTGTCCCGTCAATTCGAACTGCACGTCAAGATGATGAACGCGGCCAAGGAAGGCGATGAAGCCATGGCGCGTGTTTTGCAAATCGGCTAATCACATTTGAAAGGGTGCCGTAAAACAGGCGCACGAGGAGAACACTGATGCTTCCGGCTCTTTGGGTCGCTAAAACCGGCCTGTCCGCCCAGGACACCAACCTGACCGTCATTTCCAACAACCTGGCCAACGTCTCGACCACCGGCTTCAAGCGTGATCGCGCCGAGTTCCAGGACTTGCTCTACCAGATCAAGCGTCAGCCGGGCGCGCAGTCCACCCAGGACAGCGAACTGCCGTCGGGTCTGCAGGTCGGTACCGGTGTGCGCATCGTCGGCACCCAGAAGAACTTCCAGACCGGTAGTCTGCAGACCACCGAGAACCCGTTGGACATCGCCGTCAACGGCCGTGGTTTCTTCCAGATCCTGCAACCCGATGGCACCGTTTCCTATACCCGTGACGGTACCTTCCACCTGAACTCCGATGGTCAGGTCGTCAACGCCGATGGCCTGGCGCTGGAGCCGGCCATCGTCGTGCCAAACGACGCCCAGACCTTCACCGTCGGCCAGGACGGCACCGTGTCGATCACCACCGCCGGCAACCCGGCCGCTCAGGTCATCGGCAACATTCAGACCGCTGACTTCATCAACCCGGCCGGCCTGCAGGCGATGGGCAACAACCTGTTCCTGGAGACCGCCGCCAGTGGCGCCCCACAGGTGGGTACCCCGGGCCTGAACGGTTTCGGTACCACCTTGCAGCAGACCTTGGAGAACTCCAACGTCAGCACCGTGGAAGAGCTGGTGAACATGATCACCACCCAGCGCGCCTACGAGATGAACTCCAAGGTCATCTCCACTGCCGACCAGATGCTGTCGTTCGTCACTCAGCAGCTGTAACGCCGGCTTCTGGTTCCTAGCTCCTAGTTCAGTTGCAGCATGAGGTAAGTGTCATGAATCGTTTGTTGTCCGTTTTCGCCCTGGGGGGGGCGGTGTTGATGGCAGGTTGTGTCGCTCCGACGCCCAAGCCCAACGACCCGTACTACGCGCCGGTCCTGCCGCGCACCCCGTTGCCGGCAGCGGCCAATAACGGTTCGATCTACCAGGCGGGCTTCGATCAGAACCTGTACAGCGACCGCAAGGCGTTCCGGGTCGGTGACATCATCACCATCACCCTCAATGAACGCACCTCGGCCAGCAAGAACGCAGGTTCCCAGATTCAGAAGAACAGCAATGCCAACATTGGCCTGACCTCGCTGTTCGGGACCACGCCCAATACCAACAACCCATTCGGTGGTGGCGACCTTTCCCTCGAGGCGGGCTACAGCGGTGAGCGTGCAACCAAGGGCGATAGCAAGGCCACCCAGGGCAACACCCTGACCGGTTCGATCACTGTCACCGTCGCCGACGTGCTGCCCAATGGCATCATCGCCGTGCGCGGCGAGAAGTGGATGACCCTGAACACCGGCGAGGAACTGGTGCGCATTGCGGGCTTGGTCCGTGCTGACGATATCGCCACCGACAACACCGTGCCGTCGACCCGTGTGGCCGATGCGCGCATCACCTATTCGGGCACCGGCTCCTTCGCCGATGCCAGTCAGCCGGGCTGGCTGGATCGCTTCTTCGTCAGCCCGCTCTGGCCCTTCTGAGTGCGGATGACCATGTTCAACGTAAGGCAGCTGCTTGCCGCGACCCTGCTTCTGTCCTGCACCTTCGGTGCCCATGCCGAACGCCTGAAGGATATCGCCAGCATTTCTGGCGTGCGCTCCAACCAGTTGATCGGCTACGGCCTGGTGGTGGGGCTCAACGGTACGGGTGACCAGACCACCCAGACCCCGTTCACCCTGCAGACCTTCAACAACATGCTGTCGCAGTTCGGCATCAAGGTGCCGGCCGGTTCCGGCAACGTACAGCTCAAGAACGTTGCCGCGGTGTCGGTGCATGCCGACCTGCCGGCCTTCGCCAAGCCCGGCCAGGTAGTGGATATCACCGTCTCGTCCATTGGTAACTCCAAGAGCCTGCGTGGCGGAAGCCTGTTGATGACGCCGCTCAAGGGTATCGACGGCAACGTCTATGCCGTCGCCCAGGGCAATCTGGTGGTGGGCGGTTTCGATGCCGAAGGGCGTGATGGTTCGAAGATTACCGTCAACGTTCCGTCGGCCGGCCGTATTCCTGGTGGTGCTACCGTCGAGCGGGCGGTACCCAGTGGTTTCAACCAGGGCAACAGCCTTACCTTGAACCTCAATCGCCCGGACTTCACTACGGCCAAGCACATCGTCGACAAGGTCAACGACCTGCTCGGCCCAGGCGTGGCCCAGGCAATCGATGGCGGCTCGGTGCGGGTCACCGCGCCGATGGACCCGAGCCAGCGTGTCGATTACCTGTCGATTCTAGAGAACCTTGAGATCGACCCAGGCCAGGCCGTGGCCAAGGTCATCATCAATTCGCGTACCGGTACCATCGTCATCGGCCAGAACGTGAAGGTTTCACCTGCCGCCGTGACCCACGGCAGCCTCACCGTGACCATTACCGAAGACCCGATCGTCAGTCAGCCGGGGCCGTTCTCCAATGGCCAGACTGCCGTTGTGCCGCGCTCGAAAGTCAATGCGCAGCAGGAAGCCAAGCCGATGTTCAAGTTCGGCCCGGGTACCACGCTGGATGAAATCGTGCGTGCAGTGAATCAGGTGGGCGCTGCGCCCAGCGACCTGATGGCCATCCTCGAAGCACTGAAGCAGGCCGGCGCCTTGCAAGCCGACCTGATCGTCATCTGAGGACGCCGACTGATGAATACCAAAGTTTCCAGCGGTGCCGACAGCGGTGCGTACACCGACCTCAATCGTCTCAATTCGCTCAAGCATGGCGATCGTGACAGCGACGCCAACGTGCGCAAGGTGGCCCAGGAGTTCGAGTCGCTGTTCATCAGTGAGATGCTCAAAGCCTCGCGCAAGGCCAGCGATGTGCTGGCCGACGACAACCCGATGAATTCCGAGACGGTCAAGCAGTACCGTGACATGTACGACCAGCAGTTGGCCGTGAGTATGTCCCGCGAGGGTGGAGGTATCGGCCTGCAGGACGTGCTGGTTCGCCAGTTGTCGAAGAACAAGGCCGCGCCGGCCAACACCAGCCCATTCCCGCGCATCGACGGCCACGCCCCGGCCTTGTGGGGCAACAAAGTGGCCGAGCCTGTGCACGCGACCCAGTCGACCGCCACGCGCAATGATGTGGCCGCGCTCAATTCGCGGCGCCTGGCGCTACCGAGCAAGCTCACCGATCGCCTGCTGGCCGGTATCGTGCCATCGGCAGGCAACGCCGCGGCAACCACCAATACCGCTGCGGTGCCACCCCGTGAAGGGCAGGTGGTAGCAGGTGCTGCGCAGACCTTCGCCGCGCCCGAGCGTGGCATGCGCATCCTGGGCCGCGCCGTGGCGCAGCCGCCGCTTGCGCCGAAAAAAGCCTTCGCCGACAGCGACGCCTTCGTCGCCACCATGCTGCCGATGGCCGAGCAGGCTGCCAAGCGCATTGGCGTCGACCCCCGTTACCTGGTCGCCCAGGCAGCCTTGGAAACCGGTTGGGGCAAATCGGTCATGCGCAACAGTGACGGCACCAGCAGCCATAACCTGTTCGGCATCAAGGCGACCGGCAACTGGGAAGGTGGCGAGGCGAGGGCGATCACCAGCGAGTTCCGTGACGGCAAGTTCGTCAAGGAGACGGCAGCGTTCCGTTCCTACGACTCTTACCAGGACAGTTTCCATGATCTGGTCAGCTTGTTGCAGAACAATTCCCGCTATCAAGAAGCGGTGAAGTCTGCCGATAAGCCAGAACAGTTCGTGCGAGAGCTGCAGAAGGCCGGTTACGCCACCGACCCGGAATACGCCAGCAAGATCTCGCAGATCGCAAGACAGATGAAGTCGTACGAGAGCTATGCATCGCTCGGTAACACAACGAAACTTTAAGGGCAGGAAACCATGGCGAGTTTGATCAATATTGGCATGTCGGGGCTGTCGGCCTCCCAGGCGGGCCTGCATACCACCGGTAACAACATCGCCAACGCCGATGTCGCCGGCTACTCTCGCCAGCAGAATGTTCAGCGGTCCAAGGGTTCGCTCCAGGAAGGCCAGGTGTTCATGGGCACCGGGACAACACTGGCGGACGTGCGCCGGGTGTACAACGCCTTCCTCGATGCGCAACTGCAGACCGCCACGTCGCTCAACAGCGACAGCACTGCCTACCTGAATCAGGTCACGCCGCTCAACAACCTGTTGTCCGACAGCAACACCGGTATTACCGGAGCGCTGACCAACTTCTTCTCCGCCCTGCAGAGCGCTGCCAACAAGCCGACCGAAGACGCTTCCCGCCAGCTGTTGCTGAGCAATGCCGACGCGCTCGCCAACCGCTTCAACAGCCTGGCCGCGCAGTTCAAGGAGCAGAATACCAACATCAACGGCAGCCTCAGCTCGATGACGGCGCGGATCAACGAGCTGACCTCCAGCATTGCCCAGTACAACGAGCAGATTTCCAAGGTCTCGGCGGTCACCGGCCAGCCGAACGACCTGCTCGACCAGCGTAACGAAGCCGTCCGCCAGCTCAACGAATTGGTGGGTGTGCAAGCTGTCGAGCGTGACGGCAGCATCGACGTTTACCTGAAGAACGGCCAGTCGCTGGTGTTGGGCAAGACCACCAACAAGATGAGCGCCGAGCCAAGCGCCACCGACCCGACCCAGTATTCGATCAAGCTCGACCGTGGTAGCACCACCATGGACGTCACCAGTAGCATCACGGGCGGCGAAATGGGCGGTCTGCTGCGTTATCGCAGCGAGACCCTGGCGCCGGCCATGAACGAACTGGGCCGCATCGCGCTGGTGGTGTCGCAGCAAATCAACTCGCAGCTCGGCCAGGGTATCGACAAGAACGGAGAGTTCGGTGCCGCGCTGTTCAACGACCTGAACAGCGACAAGGCGATGTCCGCACGCAGCACGCCCAAGGTGGGCAACTCGGGCTCCGCCGACCTGAACGTGGTCATCCGCGATACTGGCAAGCTGAGCACCAGCGATTACCAGGTGACCTTCGTCGGGCCGACCGCCGACAAGTACCAGGTCAAGAAGCTGCCCGATGGCACCGACATGGGCACCTACAGCACCAACGACGACCCGGCCCCTGTGATCGATGGCTTCAGCATCGACCTCAAGAGCGGTACCGCGGCGGTGGGCGATAGCTTCAAGATCACCCCGACCCGCAATGCTGCGGCGGAAATCGACGTGGTGCTTACCGACGCCAAGCGCCTGGCCCTGGCCGCGCCGCTGACCGCGACGTCCGGTAGCGGCAATACCGGTACCGGTGTGATCGCCCAACCTGTCCTGACCTCGGTGCTGGATATCGCCGACCCGACCCAGCGCCTTGAGTTGCAGACCGGCATCAAGTATTCCACGCCGGTGCGCCTGGTGTTCGGTGATGAAACCACCTCGCCGCAAACCTATGAAGCGTTCGATGCCAAGGGCAACAGCATCGGCACCGGCACCTTCGTTCCGGGGCAGAACAACACCCTGAAGTTCGATGTGCCGATGATCGACTCCGCGGGCAACCCGATCACCGACGGCAGTGGTGTGCAGAAAACCTTCAGCTTCGAGATGGATGTCGCCGGTTCGCCCAAGCAAGGCGACAGCTACACCGTCTCGCTGACCGGCGCAGGTTCTTCGGACAACCGCAATGCGCTGTCCCTGCAGGAGCTGCAGACCAAGCAGACCATGGACATCGGTTCGACCAAGGGCATCAGCATCACCGACGCCTACGGCAAACTGGTGGAAAGCGTCGGTGCCCAGGCCAAGCAAGGCCAGATGGACAGCGAGGCAACCGGTGTCATCCTGACCCAGGCGACCGGTGCCCGTGATTCCTTGTCTGGTGTGCAGCTCGACGAAGAGGCCGGCAACCTGGTCAAGTACCAGCAGTACTACACGGCCTCTTCGCAGATCATCAAAGCTGCTCAGGAAATCTTCAACACCTTGATCGCCGCGCTTTAAGGAGTATTGATCCATGCGTATTTCCACGGCCCAGTTCTACCAGTCCAGCGCGGCGAACTACCAGCGCAACTATGCCAACCTGATCAAGACCAACGAGGAGGCCAGCTCCTTCGTTCGAGTCAACACCGCCGCCGATGACCCGGTGGGTGCCGCACGTCTGCTGCAACTGGGCAACCAGGCGGACATGCTGGCGCAGTACAAGACCAACGCGACCAACATCACCAACTCGTTGAACCAGGCCGAAACCACGCTCAACTCGATCAACACGATCCTGACGCGGGTCAACGAGCTGGCGCTCGAGTCGGGGAACGCCGGCTACACCGATACCGAGCGCAAGGCCAAGGCAGCCGAGCTGAGTCAGCTGGAAGACCAGCTGTTGAGTTTGATGAACAGCCGTGACGAGAACGGTCAGTACCTGTTCGCTGGCTCCAAGACCGACACCGCGCCATTCGTACGCAATGCCGATGGCACCTACAGCTACCAGGGCGACCAGACCCAGCTTGAACTGCAGGTCGGCGACATGCTCAAGATGGCTGGCAACAGCACCGGCTACAGCGTGTTCGAACAGGCGCTCAATACCAGTCGTACCCAGACCACCATGACCAACCCGGTGGTGGATGATGGGCGTGTGAAGCTGTCCAACGGCCAGGTGTCCGGCAGCGTGACCTACAATGACCGTTTCCGTAGCGGCCAGCCGTATACCATCACCATGCTCAGCAGTACGCAGTACAGCATCACCGACAGTCTGGGCAACGACGTGACCGCCGAAGCCACGCAGGGCGGCACCTTCGATCCGAACACCGCAGGTGGTTCGATGATCAGCTTCCGTGGGGTCGACTTGCGCCTGAACATCAATCTTCAGGACGGCGACGTTCCGGACACGGCGGTGGCGGGTCATACCTTCACCTTGCAGAGCAAGCCTGACACCATCACGGCCACTCGCAGCCCGGGCAACTCTTCCAGCGCCCAGGTGTCTTCCGTCAGCGTCACCGACCCGGCCAAGTACCAGGCCATGTTCCCCAGCGGCGGCGCGGTGATCAAGTTCACCAGCGCCACGGATTTCGAGCTGTATGCCCAGCCGCTGACCGCCGACAGCCGCCCGGTGGCCAGTGGCACCATGGCGGGTAACGTCGCCTCGGCCGCGGGGGTCGATTTCACCTTCACCACGACGCCGCCGCAGCAGTCCGGCGACCAGTACATGGTGAATGTCGACAACCACCAGACCCAGAACGTGCTGGACACCGTTGCCCAGCTGCGCACGGCCTTGAGCAAGCCGATCGACGGCGACAACGCGGCCTACCAGCAACTGCGTGCCGACCTGGACTCGGCCATTGCCAACATCCAGAGTGGTCAGGATCAGCTGAACCGCTCGGTCACCGATATCGGTGCGCGGGGCAAGGCGCTGGAAATCCAGCAGAACACCAACGAGAGCCTGGGTATCGCCAATACCACCACGCAATCGTCGATCCGCGATTCCGACCCTGCCACCGTGCTGGTTCGCCTGACCCAACAGAAGACCATGCTCGAAGCGTCCCAGGCAGCCTTCGCGCGTATCAGCCAACTGAGCCTGTTCAACGCCATCGGTTGATCAAGCCCGCCGCCTGCTGCGCCACCCGCCAGGGGTGAGCGCAGCAGGCGCGCTGTTTTTCCCGTGTTGTCGACTGTTCTGAATTCCCTGCGGGCAGTCATCGGTCGAGAGATTCCCCCGTGAACCCAGTCCCTCTAGTCAGCCTCGTCATCCCTGCCTGCAATCCTGATTACTTCCGAGCGGCCTTGGTCAGTGCCTTGGCTCAGGACTACGACAACCTCGAGGTCATTGTCTGCGACGACAGCCGTGGGGCGCAGATCGAGGCGGTGGTCGAGGAGTTGCGCAGCCTGGCGCGTCACCCGCTGGTCTATGTACGCAACCGGCAGCCACTGGGTTTTGCCGGGAACCTGCAGCTTGGGCTAGAGCAAAGTCAGGGGCAGTACATCAAGTTCCTCTGTGACGATGACCGCCTGATGGCCGATTGCGTGTCCAACCAGGTACGCCTGTTCGAAGCTCACGACGATGTCAGTCTGGTCGCGGCCAGACGTTATCTGGTGGATGCCGAAGATCACATCTTGCCGCAGCGTCTGGAGACCAGCCCGGTTACCTTTGGCGATACCCTGTTCAATGGCGACGACCTGCTGGATTTCTTCGAGACCCGTCAACTCAATTTCATCGGCGGACTGAGCAGCGTGCTGCTGCGCGCCAGTGATCTGCGCGAACTGCTGCCGGCGCTGGCACCGGGCTTCGTGGCCCTGCTCGACTTTGTCCTGTTCGTGTGCCTGCTGCGCCGAGGGCACCTGGGCGTCACCGCCGGGGTACATTGTGTGGAGCGGGTTCATCCCGACCAGCTGCGTCGCCAGGATCATGTGAAGGCCGCGGCTGTTCAGGAAGCGCAGCACCTGCGTGACATGTTCGCGGCGCGCACCGCCGAGCGCGAGCCGTTCTCCGGTTGGGTCCGGGTGCAGATCCTGCACCCGGACGAACGTGCTGGTCAGCGTACTTGGGAAAACCTGTTCCTGGTCCACACCTTGCGCTGTCTTCAGGCAATTCACGAGTCCCATGTCGGCAGTGACAGCGACAGTTTTGCCGAGCTTTATGGCAAATGGTTGGCCTGCCGCCAGGACCCTCTGGTGCTGGCGCGGCTGATGCGCCTGAGCGAGCACTGGCCGACGCGCCCGCGCATCGTGCCGGTGGTGATCGACCGCGAGGGCGATGCCCAGGCCCTGCAAGTGACCCTGGACAGTATCGCGCATCAGTCCTATGGCGCCGATACCACCCTGGTTCTGTCCAGCGCGCCTACGGCGGTACTGCAGGATGGCCGGGTGATCGGCCAGCTGTTGCAGGCTGATTGGGCCGAGCAGTTGAACGGCCTGGTCGACCAGCTGGAGGGCGTGGACTGGATCTACCTGCTGCGCGCCGGTGATCGGCTCAATGCGTTCAGTCTGATGCTGCTGGCCGAACGGATCGTCGCTCGTCCACAAATGGCCTGCTGCTACGGCGATGAGGGTAGTCTTCGGGAGGGGGTCTCAGCGGAACCTGTATTCAAGCCCGACTTCAACCTCGACCTGATGCGCGGCTACCCCTACACCGGTCGCATGCTGGCGTACTCCCGTGAGGCCATTCGAACGCTGGGTGGTTTTGCCGCGGGTTACCGCGAGCTGGCGCCCCACGATTTGCTCTGGCGCCTGGTGGAAAGCCGTGGCCCGCAGACCATCGAGCACATTCCAGAAGTCCTGGCTGAAACCACGTTGAGCTATGCCGCCTGGTTGTCCTCGACGGACGTGATCGAGGAAAATCCTCGCCTGCTCGATGCGCACCTCAAGCGATTGGGCGTGGCCTATCGGTTACAGAATGACGGCGGCGCGATCAACCATGTGCGTTACCTGCATGCCACGCAGCCATTGGTGAGCCTGGTGATCAGTGCCCGGGATCAATTGCCAGCGCTCGAGCGTTGCCTTGAAAGCGTGCTGGAGAAGACCGCCTACAGCCACTACGAAGTGCTGATCGTCGATAATGCCAGCCAGGGCGCCGACACCCATGCCTGGCTGGCAGCCCTGCAGCAGATGGGCGGCGACAAGTTACGGGTGCTGAAGCTGGAAGAGGAAACCAGCTTCGCGACTGTGCAGAACCTGGCCGCGCAACATGCCCGTGGCGACTACCTGCTGATGTTGAGTCCGTTCGTCGTTGCCACCGAGCCAGACTGGCTCGATGCGTTGCTCAGTCACGGGCAGCGCCATGAAGTCGGCGCGGTGGGTGCCAAGTTGTGCAATGGCCACGGCCTTGTCGTCCATGCCGGTGGCGTGCTTGGCCTGCGTGGAGCGGTGGGTTCGCCATTCGTCGGTGAGCCGATGGAGGCGGGCGGTTACATGCAGCGCTTGCAGGTGGCGCAGAATTATTCAGTTGTCGGCGCCGATTGCCTGCTGGTGCGCAAGCAGCTCTTTATCGAACTGGGAGGGCTCGACGACAGCGTCTTCGACCTGGCGTTCAGCGATGTCGACCTGGGGCTGCGGTTGGGCAAGGCTGGTTACCTGGTGGTCTGGGCGCCGGATGCCCGGCTGGTGCTCGACCCTCCGCCAGCGGCGGCGGTCGACCCGCAGCGCGAAGCTGAGCGCCAGGCTCGGCTGGCGGAACAGCATGATGCCTTCTTCCGCGCCTGGATGCCGGTCGTGGCGCGCGACCCGGCCTACAACATCAACCTGTCACTCAATGGTTCGAGCTTCTGCCTGGACCCGGGCCTCAAGGCGGCCTGGACGCCCTTCGTCGGTCGCCCATTGCCCCATGTGCTGGCCTTGCCGATGAACAAGACGGCGGTTGGGCATTATCGGGTAATCCAGCCGGTGGTAGAGCTGGAGAAGGCCGGCTGGGTCACCCAGCAGCAGTATTTCGAGATCCCGACCAACGTCGAGTTGGAGCGCTGCTCGCCAGATGTCGCGATTCTGCAAGGGCGTTACACGGAAGGTTTCGTCAAGGAAATCGAACGGCTCAAGACCTTCTCCAAGGGCTTCTGCATCTATGAACTGGACGACTACGTGATCAACGTACCGAAGAAGAATGGTCACCTCAAGCACACGCCCAAGGATCTGGAAAGATCGCTGCGTCGAGGTATCGAGCGTTGTGACCGCCTCGTGGTGTCGACCCAGGCCCTGGCGGATGCGCTGCATGACACCCACAGTGATATCCGGGTGATGCCGAACATGCTTGCCGAGCAGCTCTGGACCGGCTTGCGCAGCCACCGTCGCACCTCGCGCAAGCCGCGGGTAGGTTGGGGTGGTGGCACCAGCCACACAGGTGACCTGGAGGTGATTGCCGATGTGGTCAAGACCTTGGCGAACGAGGTCGACTGGGTGTTCTTCGGCATGTGTCCGCCCGCGTTGCGGCCGTACATCAGCGAGTTCCATCCGCCGGTACCGCTGGAGCTGTACCCGGCCAAGCTCGCCAGCCTGAACCTGGACCTGGCCCTGGCGCCGTTGGAGTACCACATTTTCAACGACTGCAAGAGCAACCTGCGCCTGCTTGAGTACGGCGCCTGTGGGTACCCGGTGATCGTCACCGACACCCGCGCCTACGAAGGCTACCTGCCGTGCACGCGAATCAAGACCAACAGCACGGCGGAGTGGCTGGAGGCGATTCGCATGCACCTGGCCGACCCGGACGAGAGTTTCCGCATGGGTGACCGACTGAAGCAGGAAGTGCTGCGTGACTATGTGCTGCGTGAAGAGCATGTGCAGCATTGGTACAGCGGGTGGATGCCAGGCTGATCGAGGCTTTCCAGGGCTGTTCGCGGATGGCGTGGCGTCTGCGAACAGCTCGCCATCTGCGCAGGTTAGGCTCTGTACGAAAAGCCTAGATACTCGGTGATGCTGCGTTGAAGACAGCCTCGGAATGCTCATTTACAACCCGTAAACTCCGCTTCCTCGGCTGTTTTCGCCTTGCCTGGGCTTCGTCTCAAGACTTTCCACACAGAGCCTAGGGTGAAAGACGCCATTTGGCGCGTTTCCTGCAAGTCCCCCGTCATATCGCCATAAATCGTGCAGCCACACGACCCATGGCCGGTGACGAACAAGAGGGGACTACATGAAGGCGGTAATTCTGGCGGGTGGACTGGGCACGCGTATCAGCGAAGAGTCCCACCTCAAGCCAAAGCCCATGATCGAGATCGGTGGAAAGCCAATTCTCTGGCACATCATGAAGCAGTACTCGGCCCACGGCATCCACGATTTCGTGATCTGCCTGGGCTACAAGGGGTACGCGATCAAGGATTTCTTCGCCAACTACTTCCTGCACACCTCGGACGTCACCTTCGACATGCGCGCCAACCGCATGGACGTACACCAGAACTACAGCGAGCCATGGCGGGTCACCCTGGTCGACACCGGTGAGGAGACCATGACCGGTGGTCGCCTGCGCCGCGCAGCGCGCTACCTGGAGGGCGAAGAAGCGTTCTGCTTCACCTATGGTGACGGCGTCTCGGACCTGAATATCGGCGCCCTGGTCGATTTCCACCTGGCCCACGGCAAGCTGGCCACCGTCACCGCCGTACAGCCCCCAGGACGCTATGGTGCACTGGCGCGCGATGGCGACCGGGTCAGCGGTTTCGTCGAGAAGCCCCGTGGCGACGGCGGCTGGATCAACGGTGGCTTCTTCGTGCTCTCGCCCAAGGTGCTCGGCTACATCGCCGATGACCAGACCTCCTGGGAATCCGAACCGCTCGCGCGGCTGGCTGCCGAGTCGCAGTTGCACGCCTTCCAGCACGATGGCTTTTGGCATCCGATGGATACGTTGCGCGACAAGAACCACTTGGAACACCTCTGGCAGAACGGGGAGGCACCATGGAAACAGTGGGCCTGAACCCAGCGTTCTGGCAGGGCAAGCGTGTCCTGCTGACCGGTCACACCGGCTTCAAGGGCAGTTGGCTTGCGCTCTGGCTGCGTGAGCTGGGCGCGCAGGTCACGGGTTTCGCCCTGGACCCTGGCAGCGAACCCAGTCTGTTCGAGTTGGCCCGGGTCGGCAGCGATATCACTGATGTGCGCGGCGACCTGCGTGACTTGGCGGCGTTGCTTGAAGTCGTGGCCGAAGTGCAGCCTGAAATCGTCCTGCATCTGGCGGCGCAGCCGCTGGTGCGCGAAGCCTACCGGGACCCGCTGGGCACCTATTCCAGCAATGTCATGGGCACCCTCAACCTGCTGGAAGCCGTGCGCCAGGTTGGTGGAGTGCGCGCCTGCGTGCTGGTGACCACCGACAAGGTCTACGCCAACCAGGAATGGCCGTGGCCGTACCGCGAGAACGAAGCCCTCGGCGGGCACGACCCCTACAGCAGCAGCAAAGCCTGCTGCGAGCTGCTGGCACAATCCTATGCCGCCTCGTTCTTCCCGGCGGCCAAGCACGCCGAACACGGCCTGGCCCTGGCGACCGCCCGCGCCGGTAACGTGTTGGGCGGTGGCGATTTCGCCGCCGACCGCTTGGTCCCCGATGTGCTGAAGGCTTGGTCAGCAGGTGAGCCGGTAACCCTGCGCTATCCCCACGCCGTGCGCCCCTGGCAGCACGCGCTGGAGCCACTGGCCGGCTACCTGCTTCTGGCCGAGCGCCTGTACCAGGAAGGCCCGGCCTATGCTGGCGCCTGGAACTTCGGGCCAGGCGAGCAGGACATGTGCAGCGTTGGCGAAGTGGTCAATTACCTTGCCCGCCAATGGCCCGAAGCGCCTGGGCTGCAGGTGGAGCCGAGCGAGCTGCACGAGGCCGGCCTGCTGCGCCTGGACAGCTCCCGCGCCCGCCAGGTGCTGGGGTGGCGCACGCGCTGGACGTTGCGCGAGTGCCTTGGTCACACCCTCGACTGGCACCTTGCCTGGCAGCGCGGCGAAAACATGCGTGCCTTCACCCTCGACCAGCTGAACCTGTATGCGGAGCTGTCGTGACTGATCTGCGACTGCAAGCCTTGCCCCTCGACGGCCTGTTCAGCGTCCAGCACAAGCGTCATGGCGACGCGCGTGGCCAGTTCGCCAGGCTGTTCTGCGAAACCAGCCTGGGCGAGCTGGGCACACCGTTCCAGGTGCGTCAGATCAACCACTCGCACACCCTCGGTCAGGGCAGCGTACGTGGCCTCCACTACCAGCTTGGCGATACCCCGGAAGCCAAACTGATCACCTGCCTGCGCGGTGAAGTCTGGGACGTGGCCGTGGACCTGCGCCAGGGTTCGCCCACCTTCCTGCAGTGGCACGCCGAGCACCTGCGTGCCGGCGATGGCCGCAGCCTGTTGATCCCAGCGGGCTTTGCCCATGGCTTCCAGGTGCTGAGCGAGGAAGCCGAACTGCTTTACCTGCACAGCGCCGACTATGCGCCAGGACGCGAAGGCGGGTTGTCGGTGCACGATCCGAAACTGGCCATCGCCTGGCCGCTGCCTGTCAAGAATCTGTCAGCCAGGGATGCCGAGCACCCCTGGCTGACCCCATCGTTCACCGGAGTATGTCCATGAACTGCCGTGGCTGTGGTACCTGCCTGAGCCTGCCCCTGATCGACCTTGGCACCGCGCCGCCGTCCAATGCCTACCTGCGCGCCGAGCAGTTGGCCGCGGCCGAGGCCTGGGTGCCGTTGAAAGTGGCGGTGTGCGAGCAGTGCTGGCTGGTGCAGACCGAGGATTACACACGCGCCGATGCATTGTTCGATGCCGACTACGCCTATTTCAGCTCCTATTCGAGCTCCTGGCTGGCTCATGCCCGCGACTACGTGGGGCAGATGGTCGAGCGCTTTGGGCTGACCACGCACAGCCGTGTAGTGGAAATCGCCGCCAACGATGGTTATCTGCTGCAATATGTGGCCGAGCGCGGCATTCCTTGCCTGGGTGTGGAACCCACCCGCAGCACTGCCCAGGCAGCACGCGACAAGGGGCTGGAGATCCGTGAAGTGTTCTTCGGTCAGCAAGCCGCCCGCGAGCTGGTCAAGGAAGGCTGGTCGGCCGACCTCATGGCAGCCAACAACGTGTTGGCCCATGTGCCGGACATCAACGATTTCCTGAGCGGTTTCGCCACCCTGCTCAAGCCAGGCGGCGTGGCCACTTTCGAGTTTCCACACCTGCTCTGCCTGATGGCCGAGCATCAGTTCGACACCCTGTACCACGAGCACTATTCGTACCTGTCGCTGACCGCGGTGAATACCCTGTGCGCGCGCAACGGCCTGGAGATCTTCGATGTCAGCGAACTGCCCACCCATGGCGGTTCGCTGCGTGTGTTCGCGCAGCGCGCTGGTGGCCCGCAGGTGCGCCAGCCCAGCGTCGATGACCTGCTCGGCATCGAGGCGGGTGTGGGTGTGAGTACGGCGGCGTTCTACAGCACCCTGGCGCCTGCGGCCGAACGCATCAAGCACCAGCTGTTGCGCTTCCTGCTGCAGGCCAAGGCCGAAGGCAAGCGCGTGGTCGGCTATGGCGCAGCTGCCAAGGGCAATACCTTGTTCAACTACGCCGGGGTCAAGCCTGATCTGCTGGCCTGGGTCGCCGACGCCAACCCGCACAAGCAGGGCAAGTTCCTGCCAGGTAGTCGGATTCCAGTGGTTGCCCCTGAGCGCCTGGCCATCGAACAGCCCGATTACGTGCTGGTACTGCCCTGGAACCTGCTCAAGGAGATCAGCGAGCAGCAGGCGCAAGTCCATGAATGGGGTGGGCGGTTCGTCATCGCCGTGCCGGAGCTGACCATCCTGTGAGTGCCTTGAACGTGCTTGTCACAGGGGCCACCGGTTTCGTTGGCCGGCATCTGGTCAGTGCACTTCTGGCTCGCGGGCATCAGGTGCGCGCCGTCGCGCGCAGACCGGAAATCGCCCGGACGATGGCGTGGTTCGACCAAGTCGAGTTCGTCAGCGCCGATATCCATGACCCGCAACTGCCGATCGACGCGCTGTGCGACGGTGTCGACGCATTGGTGCACCTGGCTTGGCCTGGGTTGCCTAATTACCAGGGGTTGTTTCACTTCGAGCACAACCTGATGGCTGACTATGGCTTTATCCAGCGCGTGGTTCAGCGCGGGGTTGCCCGGGTCCAGGTCACGGGTACCTGTTTTGAATACGGCCTGCAAAACGGTGCGCTGCATGAGTCGCTGCCGTGCCAGCCGGCCAACCCCTACGGGCTGGCCAAGCACAGCCTGCGCCTGTTCCTGGAAAGCCTGGCCCGGCAGCAGCCCTTCGCTTTGCAGTGGGTTCGGCTGTTCTACCTGTTCGGCGAAGGGCAGAACCCCAGCAGCCTGCTGGCGGCGCTGGACCGGGCCATCGATGACGGGCTGGCGCGCTTCGATATGTCGGGCGGTGAGCAGTTGCGCGATTTCCTGCCCATCGAGACCGCCGTCGGCTACATGGCCGAGTTGCTTGGCCAGGGTGATTTCAGCGGTGTGGTCAATTGCTGTAGTGGTCAGCCGATATCGGTTCGCACGCTGGTCGAGACCCATATCGCCCGCCGTGGTGCACGCATGGCGCTGAACCTGGGGCACTACCCTTATCCGGCCCACGAACCGATGGCGTTCTGGGGCGATGCCCGTCGGTTGCGGGCCCAGCTGGGAGCTTGTGATGAAGCATGAGTTGTACCGCGCCACTGGCCTGCCGGTGCTGCAGAACCGCACCTTCGCCGATGCCGAGTCGGCACGCGCCTCGGCCAGTGCCGACATGCGCCTCGTGCAGGACAGCCGTACGGGTTTGGTCTATAACGACGCCTTCGAGGCAGACCGGCTCAGCTACGACAGTGACTACCAGAACGAGCAGGCTCACTCGGCGCGTTTCCAGCGCCACCTGGACGACGTGGAAGGCGTCATCGCCCGCTACTTCAAGGGCCAGAGCCTGATCGAAGTCGGTTGCGGCAAGGGCTGGTTCCTGGAGTTGCTGCGCGAACGCGGCTATGCCGTCACCGGCATTGACCCAGCCTACGAAGGCGACAACCCGGACGTGGTCAAGGCCCCGTTCACCCGTGAGCTGAACCGCTCGGCCGACGCCATCGTGCTGCGCCATGTGCTCGAACACATCGAAGACCCAGTGTCCTTCCTCGTGGCGATTGCCGAGGCCAATGGCGGGGCGGGACAGATCTACATCGAAGTGCCGTGCCTAGACTGGATCATCGAGCACAAGGCCTGGTTCGACCTGTTCTACGAGCACGTCAACTATTTCCGCCTAAGCGATCTGCGCCGTCTGTTCGGTACCGTCGCCGAAGCCGGCCACCTGTTCGACGGCCAGTACCTGTACATCGTGGCCGACCTTGCCAGCCTGCGTACCGATCTTGAACCGGTGCCCAGGCTGACGCTGCCTGCCGACTTCAGCGCCAGCCTGGAGCGCGCCGTGCACATCGTGCAGCGCGATGGCCAGCGTGGCTCGGCGATCTGGGGCGCCTCGTCCAAGGGCGTGATCTATTCGCTGTTCCTGCAGCGCGCCGGCGCGCCGGTGGACTGGGTGATCGACATCAACCCGGCCAAGCAAGGCCGCTATCTGCCCCTGAGCGGGGCGCGGGTGTCCTCGCCGCAGGAGGCGCTCGCGGCCCTGCCGCAGGGCGCGCAGCTGTTCGTGATGAATTCCAACTACCTCGAAGAAATCCGCCGCATGACCGACGATCGTTTCGTCTATCACGCCGTCGACAGCGCCGATTTCACTGACCTGCCAACCGAGTGAAGCACAATGACCGACACGCCTATCCAAGCCTTCGAAGCCGAATGCAACGCGCAAATTGCCGCCCAGGGTGAAGACAAGGAGCTGCAGCAGCTGTCCCGCGACTTCTTTAACAAGTCTGCCGCGCACAAGTACAGCTACCACTTTTCGTGGATGGGCCGGCCCATCATCCAGTTGCCCCAGGACATGATGGCGATGCAGGAGATTGTCTGGCAGGTGAAGCCTGACCTGATCATCGAATGCGGTATCGCCCACGGTGGTTCGATTCTCTACTACGCCTCGCTGCTGGAACTGCAGGGCCACGGTGAGGTGCTGGGCATCGACATCGATATCCGCCCGCACAACCGCGAGGCTATCGAGGCGCACCCGATGAGCAAGCGCGTGCGCATGATCGAAGGGTCCAGCATCGATGCTGCCATCGCCGAGCAGGTCAAGGCCATTGCCGAAGGCAAGAAGGTGATCCTGGTGCTCGACTCCAACCACACCCACGAACACGTGCTCAAGGAGCTTGAGCTGTACGCGCCACTGGTGGCCGTGGGCAGCTACTGCGTGGTGATGGACACCGTGGTCGAGGACATGCCGGCCGATTTCTTCCCCGATCGCCCATGGGGCCACGGTGATAACCCCAAGACCGCGGTCTGGGAATACCTCAAGGGCAACGACAGCTTCGAGATCGACTATCAGCTGCAGAACAAGCTGTTGGTGACCGTGGCGCCGGACGGCTACCTGCGCCGGGTTCGCTGAGACATTCAACAGGGTTCGATTTCTTCGGCGGCAACGCCAATGGTGGTGAAGACTATGCAAGGCAATTTCGCAGCAGACCAGGCAGCCACGCTGCGCGAGCGATTCACACTGGTGCTGATGACCCACAACCGTCCGGTATTCCTGCACCGCACGTTGCAGTACTACAGCAGCTATCCGTGCTCGATCCTCGTGCTCGATTCCTCTACCGAGTCTGCCGCGGCTATCGCTGCACAGTTCCCGGGTGTCGAGTACCTGCACCTGCCGCAGTACTCGTACCTGGGCTTCCAGGCCAAGCTGACCCATGGCGTGAGCCTGGTACGCACGCCTTACATGGCCTTCGCCGCCGACGACGACTTCCTGCTACAGGACGGCCTGAACCAATCGCTGGATTTTCTCGACGCCAACCCGGACTACGGGATGTGCCATGGCTACAGCATGATGTACCTGGCAGAGGCCACCCGCATCAATTACTTCCGCCGGGACAAGAAGGTCAGCGAGGACTACGGCCACCCGCGTGCGGAACAGCGGGTGATGGACTACATGGACGAGTTCATTCCGCCGTTCTTTGCCGTTACCCGCACCGAGCTGCTGCGCCGCTGGTTCGAACTGCTGCCCGAGGGCACCAGCTTCGAATGGCAGGAGATCGGTCATGTGTACTTCTTGCTGGCTAACGCCAAGGCGCGGATCCTGCCGGTCCCCTATGCCGTGCGCGAGGCCAACTACGGCAGCTCCGAGCACAAGACCGAAGTGATCCACGTGCTCAGTTTCACCGACGCCAAGTCGGTGGCTGGGCGTGAAGCATTCGCCGACTTCCTCGCCGGTCTGCCGACGGCCATTGAAGGACTGAGCCGCGAGGCGTTGCGCCAGCATGCCCTGGACAGCTTCGCGGCCATGGCCCAGAGCCTGTTCCAGCGCCGGGCGCTGACTTTGGAAAAGGTGTGGACCTCCAGCTGGGCCGATCCGCTGAAGCCGCCAGTGCGTAGCTTCCTGCCATCGCAATATGTGGAGATGCCTTTCTACAACCAGGCGTTCTTCGATCGCCTGACCGAGCTGGAATTCCTGGTTCACGCCATGCCTGCCGGGCGTCTGCAATTGGAGCAGCTCGAGGGCTTGTTGTTGCGTCAGGAATATCTGCTCCAAGTGCAGGACGGCGATACCCAGGCCACCCTCAAGGGGCGCTTGTGGCAGGCGCTGGAGTGCAACGGATTTAACCGCAAGGTCATTCAGAGACTGGTCGAGCAGCTGCGAGCGTCCGGTGAGGTCGAAGAGGCGGAGCTGTTCGCGGCCTGGCTGATGCGTCTTTTGCAGGTGTCGGAGCAGTCAGGGCGAGAGTTGCTTGGCAACATGCGCTCGGGGCGCCTGCTCGATTGGCTGGAGGCGCGCAAGCCCGACGCAGCGGCGCTGAGCGCAATCAACGAGCATTTGGCGCTGCACCAGGGCGGGCCGCAGTTCGGCATTCTGCTGCTGGACCTGGAAAACGATATGTCCAGGCTGCAGGAAACCTTCGACAGCTTGCTGGGGGGCTTGAGCAACGCATTCCGGATCATGGTGTTCACCACCGGCGAACCACCGATGGTCACCTCGCTGCACAACACCCTGCATTTCATCAAGGTCAGCCGTGAAGACTATGTCGAGCGGATCAACCAGATCGCCCGACAGACCGCCTGCGAATGGCTGCTGCTGGCCGAGGCTGGTGATCGTTTCACCGCCACTGGCCTCTTGCGCGCGAGCCTCGAACTATTGAACGCGCCGGATTGCCGTGCTGTCGCGGTGGACGAGATCCAGCAACAGGCCAATGGAGCCTGGCGTGAACTGCGGCGCCCTGGGGTCAACCTTGACCTGCTGCAGACAAATCCTGCGCTGATGGCGCGTCACTGGTTGCTGCGCCGCGAAGCGTTGGTGGAAGCCGGTGGCTTTGACAACCAGTACCGAGACGCCCTGGAGTTCGACCTGCTGTTGCGCTTGATCGAGCAGGGCGGCCTCAATGGCCTGGCCCACCTCGACGAGCCACTGCTGATCACCCCGGTGCCGAATGCCAGCGACAACGAACATGCGCGCCAGACTCTGGTCCGGCATCTGGCGACCCGTGGCTACAAGGCCCAGGTCAGCACTCCGAGCGTGGGTACCCTGCGTATCGATTACCGTCACATCGAGCGACCGCTGGTGAGCATCGTGCTGCAGAGCCAGGACAACTTTGCCGAGCTCCAGCGTTGCCTGGAAAGCATCCTGCAGCGTACCCGGTACCTGCGTTACGAAGTGCTGATCGCCGACAACGCCAGCCAATCGCCAGGGTTGCTGGATTGGCTGGCGCAGCTTCAGCAAGGCGGTGGCAAGGTGCGCGTGCTGCAAAGTGCCGAGCGCCTGAGCCCCGCCGCCCTGTGCAATGCGGCCTGTGCCGAGGCCAAGGGCGAGTACCTGGTGCTGCTGGCGGCCGATGCCGAGGTGGTAAACGCCAACTGGATCGAGGCCCTGCTGAACCAGGCGCAGCGTCCGGAAGTGGGCGTGGTCGGCGGCAAATTGCTCGATGCTTCTGGCAAGCTCAGCCAGGCCGGCCTGCGGCTGGAGGCTGAAGGTAGGGTTGTGCCAGCCTTCGCCGGCGAGTCCGCAGAGGCCGGTGGCTACCTGAACCGGCTGTCGGTCGAGCAGAACTGTCCGGCAGTCTCGGCGAGCTGCCTGATGATTCGTAGCGAAGTCTTCCGCGCCCTGGAAGGCCTGGACGAGGCGGTCTTCGCCCACGCTCACGGTGATGTCGACCTGTGTCTGAAAGCCGCCGCAGCCGGCCTGCTGACGGTGTGGACACCGCAGGTCCAGGTGATCCACCCAGGCACGCTCGTAGAGGATGAGGTGGCACTGGCGGCCTTGCGCGCCAAATGGTCGGCGCAATGGCAGGGTGGTATCCAAGGCACGGACCTTGCCCTGGATAAGGCGGCGCTGGACTGGGCTGGCTTGGTCGGCTGATCTCGCGCCCCCATGGGGCTGGCCTGCATCTTGCTTCGGGCTGGATCATAGGGGGCGCGAGTCAGAAATATGTACGCTGTGCGCCTGGCCTGACACTGCAACCGGGTGACCTCGTCAGACGAGGGCGCCCAACCTAGGATCCAGGTATGTTCGACGACAAGTCCATTTTCATTTCCGGGGGAACCGGTTCGTTCGGGCGTCGCTTCATCGAACGGCTGCTTGAGCGTTACCGGCCGCGACGCGTCGTGGTGTTCTCCCGGGACGAACTGAAGCAGTACGAGATGCAGCAGCGCTTCAATGCGCCGTGCATGCGTTACTTCCTGGGCGATGTGCGCGATGCCGAGCGTGTGCGTCAGGCCATGCGCGGCATCGACTATGTCGTTCATGCCGCGGCGCTCAAGCATGTACCTGCTGCCGAGTACAACCCCACCGAGTGCATCCGTACCAACGTCAATGGTGCCGAGAACATCATCGCCGCCGCGATCGAGAACGGTGTTCAGAAAGTCGTCGCGCTGTCCACCGACAAGGCCGCTAGCCCTATCAACCTGTATGGCGCGACCAAGCTGCTGTCGGACAAACTGTTCGTGGCCGCCAACAATTTCGCTGGGCAGCAGGACACCCGTTTCGCGGTGGTTCGCTACGGCAACGTCGCCGGCTCGCGGGGCTCGGTGGTGCCGTTCTTCAAGCGTTTGATCGAGGAGGGCGCCCGCGAGCTGCCGATCACCGACCCTCGCATGACGCGTTTCTGGATCACCCTGGACCATGGCGTGCAATTCGTGCTCGACAGCTTTGCCCGCATGCACGGCGGCGAAGTGTTCGTGCCCAAGATTCCCTCCATTCGCATCGTCGACCTGGCCAGCGGCATGGCCGGGCACCTGCCGCAGAATGTGGTTGGCATCCGTCCGGGCGAGAAGCTGCACGAATTGATGATCCCCTTGGACGATGCGCGGATGACCCTCGAATTTGGCGATCATTTCACCATCGTGCCGTCGATTCGCTTCAACCATATGGATGTCGATTTCGCTGTCGACCGCGTCGGTGAAACCGGTCGCTGGGTTGCCGAAGACTTCGAGTATCGCTCCGACACCAACCCCGCTTTCCTGACCGTGGAGCAACTGACCGACCTGCATGCCGGGTTGCCAGCATGATTCCCTATGGCCGGCAGAACATCGACCAGGCGGACGTTGCCGCGGTCGTCGAGGTGCTGCAGTCCGACTGGCTGACCCAAGGCCCGCTGATCGAGCGCTTCGAGCAGGCTATCGCGCAGCGCTGTGCTGCGGGCTACGCGGTGGCGGTGTGCAACGCCACCGCCGGCTTGCACCTGGCCTGTCTCGCCGCAGGTCTGGGAGACGGTGACTATTTGTGGACCAGCCCCATCAGTTTCGTCGCGTCGGCGAACTGTGGTCGCTATTGCGGGGCCAGCGTCGACTTCGTCGACATCGACCCGTACACCTGGACGATCGATGCCGGAGCACTGGCGGTCAAGCTCGAGCAGGCTGCCCGGGAACGGCGCTTGCCCAAGGTCGTGGTCGCGGTGGCGTTCGCCGGGCAAAGCGCCGACATGCGTGCGATCGCGGCGCTGGCCCGGCAGTATGGTTTCACCCTGATCGAGGATGCGGCCCATGCAGTCGGTGCGCGCTATGCGGGGGCGCCGGTTGGCTGCGGCGAATTTGCCGACATGACGGTGTTCAGTTTTCACCCGGTGAAGATCATCACCACGGCCGAAGGCGGCATGGTCCTTACCAATCGAGCCGACCTGGGCCAGCGCTTGCGCTTGCTGCGCAGCCATGGGATCACCCGTGACGCCAGCCAGATGACCGAGGAGAGCCACGGCAGTTGGTACTACCAGCAACTGGAGCTGGGGTTCAATTACCGCATTACCGACCTACAAGCCGCTCTGGGGCTTTCCCAGCTGACGCGACTCGATGCGTTCCTTGCCCGTCGCCGCGAGCTGGCGTCTCGCTATCAGCGTCTGCTGGCGCACTTGCCGGTGACTGTCCAGGCGCCCCAGGCGGAAGCCGAGTCCGCCTGGCACCTGTTCGTGATTCGTCTGAAGAGTGATCGTCTGCAGTGTTCGCATCGAGCGGTGTTCGAGGGCATGCGGGCCGCGGGGGTTGGGGTCAACCTGCATTACATCCCCATTCACTTGCAGCCGTATTACCGCGATTTGGGTTTCAGCCTGGGGGACTTCCCGCAGGCCGAACGCTATTACGCGGAGGCCCTTAGCCTGCCGATGTACCCGGACCTGACCGACGCTCAGCAGGACCATGTGGTCGACAGCCTGTACAGGCTGCTTGACGCGTCCAGGGCCAATGCGTATGACTGAGCGTCCGCAAGGTAATGTCGCGATCATTCCCGCTCGCGGTGGCAGCAAGCGGATCCCGCGCAAGAACCTCAAGACCTTCGCCGGGTTGCCGATCATTGCCCACTCGATCCGGGCAGCACTGTCCAGTGGCCTGTTCGAACAAGTAGTGGTCAGTACCGACGATCCGGAAATCGAAGCGGTGGCACGGGAATTTGGCGCACAGGTGCCGTTTCGGCGGCCGGCTTCCCTGGCCGACGACCATGCGACTACCCATGCCGTGGTCAGCCATGCCCTACAGACCCTGGCAAGCCAGGGGCACGTCCTGACCCATGCGTGTTGCATCTACGCCACCGCACCTTTCGTGCAGCAGCGCTACCTGCAAGAGGGGCTGGCATTGCTGCGGCAGCACCCCGAGCGCTCCTTCGCCTTTTCAGTATGCAATTTCGGCTTTCCCGTCCAACGGGCGCTGACCCTGGACGATCAGGGGGCGCTGGTGCCGTTGTACCCGCAGTTCCGTGAAACCCGATCGCAGGACCTGACGCCGGCTTACCAGGATGCCGGACAGTTCTACTGGGGGCGTGTGGATGCCTGGTTGCGGCACGAGGTGCTGTATTCCGAGCGCAGCTTGCCGGTGATCATTCCGCAGCATCTGGTTCAAGACATCGATACCGAGGATGACTGGCTGCGCGCGCAATACCTCTATGCGGCGCTGAAGGCCGGCGGGGAGCTGGCCCCATGAGGGTGCTGGTGAGGGCGGACGCCTCCTCGACGATGGGTGTCGGTCACATAGCACGTTGCCTGACCTTGGCCAACGCCCTGCGTGAGCGGGGAGCGCAGGTCAGTTTTGCCTGCTGCCTGCTCGACGGTCATCGGCGGGAGGCCATTGAACAGGAAGGGTTCGAGGTCTTTGCCTGGGAGCAGCCTCCGCAACAGCCTGGCGTCGAGCCTTGGGCCGCGGATATCGCCGCGCTGCGCGAGGTGTTGCCGGAGCGCGCTGGATTCGATTGGGTGGTTGTCGACCACTATGCCCTGGATGCGCGCTGGGAGCAGGCTGCCCGGGTAGTGGCCCAGCGCGTCGCGGTGATCGACGACCTGGCCGACCGCGCCCACGTGGCCGACCTGCTGCTGGATCAGAATTTCAACGCTAGCGAGGCGCTTTACGCTCCCTTGTTGACACCGACCTGCCGACGTTTGCTGGGGCCACGGTACGCACTGGTACGGCCAGCCTTGCAGCAGCCGGCGATTACGATCGCGCCCCAGGCCCGGCGAGTGTTGGTCAGCTTCGGCGGATTCGATGTGGCGGGTATGCTGCCCAAGACCTTGCAGGCGCTGTCCTGCATCGAAGACGTGCAAGTGACGTGTATCGCCGGGCTCGGGCACCCGCAGCGCGGGATGCTTGCCCAGCTGTGCAGCATGCGCCCCGGTTGGGAGCTGCACGCCTACGTCGACGATCTGCCGGCGCGGATGGCCGCGTCGGACGTATTCATCGGCGCCGGTGGTGGTACGACCTGGGAGCGCGCCGCGTTGGGCTTGCCGAGCCTGTGCGTGAGCGTGGCGGACAATCAGCGAGCCAATGCACAGGCGATGGCTCGGGCGGGCATGCACTTGTATCTGGGCGACGCCGCGCACGTCGATGTGCCGGCGCTGCGTCAAGCGATTGGCTTACTGCTGGATAATCAGGCCCTGCGCCAGAGCTTCGCTGAACGCAGTCGCGCATTGGTCGATGGGCGGGGGGCGCAGCGAATGGCTGTGGCCTTGCTGGGTGAGGGGCTGGTGTTGCGTCAGGGCCGGATCGAAGATGCTCGGGTGTTGTTCGACGGGCGTAACGCCCCCGAGGTGCGGCGCCGTTCGCAGCAGGGACAGGCATTGGACTGGCCAGGTCATCAGGCCTGGCTGGCCGCGACGCTGGCCGATCCGCAACGCCTGCTGTTGATCGCAGAGGCAGCCGACGGGCCAGTGGGAAGTGTGCGCTACGACCGCTTGCCGGGGCGACGCGCACGGGTATCGCTGTACCTGTTCGCAGGGCGTTTCGGCCTGGGCTGGGGCAGGGCGCTGCTCGCCCGTGGCGAGGCTTTCGTGCGTGAACGGTGGCCAGACTTGAAGGCGATAGACGCTCAGGTGTTGCCCGACAATCAGGCGTCATTGCAATTATTCATCGATGCTGGCTACGTGCAGTCTCCCTGCGCGTTCGAGCGGGTTTTCCAGGAGTAAGCCATGAACAGTTTCACTATCGGGCACCGTTGTGTCGGTCTGGACCAGCCGCCGCTGGTGATCGCGGAAATGAGCGGCAATCACAATCAGTCGCTGGCGCGCGCGCTGGAGATCGTCGAGGCGGCGGCGGCGGCGGGTGCCCATGCGCTGAAACTGCAGACCTACACTGCCGACACCATGACCCTGGACCTGGCCCATGGCGAGTTCTTCATCGCCGACCCGAACAGCCTGTGGGATGGCTCTTCGCTCTATGCGCTGTACGAAAAGGCCCATACCCCCTGGGAGTGGCACCGGCCGATCTTCGAGCGCGCTCGTGAACTGGGATTGCTGGTCTTCTCCACGCCGTTCGACGAAACCTCGGTGGATTTTCTGGAAGGCCTCGAGGTGCCGGCCTACAAGATCGCCAGCTTCGAGAACACTGACCTGCCGCTGATCCGCAAGGTGGCGGCCACCGGCAAACCGATGATCATCTCCACAGGCATGGCCAGCCTGGCGGAGCTCGAGCGCACCGTGCAGGTGGCGCGAGAGGCGGGCTGCCGTGACCTGGTATTGCTCAAATGCACCAGTACCTATCCGGCTAGCCCGCAGAACAGCAACGTGCTGACCATCCCACACATGCGCGAGCTGTTCGGCTGCCAGGTTGGTTTGTCGGACCACTCCATGGGCGTCGGCGTGGCGGTGGCGGCGGTGGCGCTGGGGGCTACGGTGGTGGAGAAGCACTTTACCCTCGACCGTGCCGACGGCGGTGTGGACGCGGCGTTTTCCCTGGAGCCTCGGGAAATGGCGGCGCTGGTGCTGGAAACCGAACGTGCCTGGCAGTCGCTTGGGCGGGTGCACTATGGCGCGACAGCGGCCGAGGAAGCTTCGCGGCGATTCCGGCGTTCGCTGTACGTGGTGCGCGACATGGCCGCTGGCGAGGTGTTCGATCGCAGCAATGTCCGGGCCATCCGTCCGGGTCTCGGGCTGGCGCCTGGCCATCTCGATGCGGTGCTCGGGCGCAAGGCCCGGCAACCCCTCAAGCGGGGCACCGCGCTGGACTGGTCGCTGCTCGACTGAGGTCCGCCCTCACTGCGACTGGTTTGCCTTGCACCGGACGCGCCTCACCTCATCGTCGAGGTGACGAGTCCTGGCAAAATATGCGATTGTCTTGAAATATTCGTGACCTATCGGTCAGAGCGGGCATCTCTCTCTGTAACCGTTAATGGGCCAGGCCTGCATTTGTTGCACGCCTGCCCCGCCTGCCGCCCAGTCCACCGGGTGGTGGATCCCGTTTTCAGGCGCCGTTCGAGTCATGCGGACGGTGGTATTGAGCTGTTATTTATTGGGAAGCCATGATGATCGGCATTAAAAGCATCGCGAGCTATGTGCCCGCTGCCGGCCTGGACAACTATGTACAAGGCGCTAAATTCGGCAAGGACGAAGCGTTCATGTTCGGCAAGATCGGCGCGAGCTTCCTGCCCCGCAAGGACGATGAACAGGAAACCTCCGATCTGTGCGTCGAAGCGGTCAACAACCTGTTCGCCGCCAATCCGCAACTCAAGCGCGAGTCGATCGACGCGCTGATCGTCGTCACCCAGAACGGTGACGAGGAAGGCCTGCCCCACACGGCGGCCATCGTCCAGCACAAGCTCGGCTTGCCGACCCATGTCGCGGCCTTCGACATCTCCCTGGGCTGCTCGGGCTACGTCTATGGCATCTATGCGCTCAAAGGCTTCATGGAGGCCGCAGGCCTGAAGAACGGCCTGTTGGTGACCGCCGACCCGTACTCGAAGATCGTCAACCCGGAAGATCGCAACACCACCATGCTGTTCGGCGATGCCGCCACCGCTACCTGGATGGGCGAGAGCGCCACCTGGCAGCTGGGCAAGGCGAAGTTCGGCACCGACGGTGGCGGCGCGCCGCACCTGAAGGTCACCGATGGCGAGTTCTACATGAATGGTCGTCAGGTCTTCAACTTCGCTTTGATCAAGGTGCCGGCGCACCTGCATGAACTGCTGGGCGAGTCAGGTCTGGAGAACAGCGACATCGACGCTTTCTGCATTCACCAGGGCAGCGCTGCGATCGTCGATGCCGTGGCGCGACGCTTCGAGGAAGATCCCGAGAAGTCCCAAGCCGACAAGTTCATCAAGGACATGCTCGAGACCGGCAACACCGTGTCCTCGAGCGTTCCGCTGCTGTTGCAGAAGCACATGTTCGACAGCACCTGGAAGCGCGTTGCCATCAGCGGCTTCGGCGTCGGCCTGTCGTGGGGTTCGGCGATTCTCTACAAGGCTGAATAAGCGCTGCCAGTAGGTTACTCTTCGGCGTTTCGCAGGTAAGGGAAGCTCAACCCATGAGCGAGTTTTTCCAGCGTAATGCTGAAGTGCTGCAGGCCCGCTGGCCAGCGCTGTTCGAGCGCTTGCAAGGCGAGGCGGACGGCGCGCTCGAAGTCGAACTGGTGGAGGGCCTGGGCTCGACCTTGAGCGTGTCCGGCGTTCAGCTCACCAGTCGGCACGACCGGCTCGCCGAAGCACGTCTGCAGGCGGCGAGCTTGCCGGTCGACAGTGCCATCCTCCATCTCTACGGTACCGGTCTGGGTGACCTGCAGCGCGTGCTGCTGGAGCGGCCGGAGCTGGTCCGGCTGCAGGTGTACCTGCTCAATGGCGCCTTGTTCAAGCTGGTGCTGCAACTGCTCGATCAGTCCGACTGGCTGGCAGACCCTCGGGTCGAACTGGCTTACGCCGGTGACAGTGCGGAAATTGCCCTGCCATTCTTCGCTTTGCCATCCGAGCGTGTGCTGGCCGATGACTTCAACGCGAAGATTCGCGACCGGCTGATCAGTGAGGCGCACCTGGCGGACAACAATCGCGCCTTCGATGCGGCTGACCCGCGCTTGCAGAAGCTGCTCGAAGACAGTTTGCCGTTGCTGCGTCAGGACCCTGATGTGGCCGACCTGTTCGGCACCCAGGCCGGACGAGACTGCTATGTGATCGCCACTGGGCCGTCCCTGGCTGGGCACCTGCCAGCCCTGGCGCGGGTGCGTGCCCAGGCTGAGCGGCCACTGTTCATCTGTGTCGACACTGCCTACCTGCCGCTGCTGCGGGCCGGCATCCAGCCTGACATCGTGGTCAGTGTCGATCACAAGATCCGCTTGCACCACTTGCCGCCGGACGACTCGGCGACAACCGCACTGGTGTACATGCCGATGCTGGACGTCGAGTTGCTGGGCAACTGGCGCGGGCCGCGCTACGCCGGCTATTCCGCCAGCGCGCTGTATGCCCAGGTGCGACAAGAGATACCGCGCGCCGAGTTGTTCGTCGGCGGCAGCGTGATTCACCCGGCAACGGACCTGGCGGTGAAAATGGGGGCGGCGTGCATTACTTTGTTCGGCGCCGATTTCGCCTTCCCGGGTAACCGCACCCATACCGGCTGGGACGACGGCGTGCTCGGTCCGTCTCTTGCGGCTGCGCAGCATTGGGTGCTCGATGGCCATGGTCAGCGGGTACGCACCCAGCTGAACTTCCGTGGCTACCTGATCGAGCTGGAGCGATTCATCGCGCGCCATCCTCAGGTGCGGTTCCACAATACCAGCCGGGCCGGCGCGCACATCGCCGGCACCACCTTCGACCCGGAGTTCTGTCCATGACTGCTGCCAATCAGGTGGGGGCCGCCCGTGAGTGTGCCGCGTTGTTGCGTCTCGGGCGGGATGTGGAGGGGGCGGTGCGCATGGTCGAGTTGTTCGATGCAGTGCTGGCGCAGGTCGACGCTGAGGCGGGGGCGGTGGTTCTGCAGGCCATGCTCGATGCGCAGCAGCGCCAGGACTGGTTGGCGCTGGCTGATTACCTCGAATACGAGCTGGTGCACCTGATCGAGCAGGGCGCCTCGCGCTGAAATGTGACGTGGTTCACAGGGGAATGGTGAGCGGGATGCCGGAGTGCGGGGCTGAAAGGCCCGATTTGCAAGGGGTGGCGCGGTGATGGCATTTTTTTTTGGAAAACCGCTAAAGCAACTTGCAAACCCGACGATAACCATTACGAAGGTTCTCTAGGCCACACCCGGCGGATGCCAGGGCCGGAAGCCGTAGTATCCATCCAACGAGGAATTCGTCATGGCATTAACCGTAAACACCAACACCACTTCGCTGGGCGTGCAGAAGAACCTGAACAAAGCTTCCGACGCTCTGAGCACCTCGATGACCCGTCTGTCTTCCGGCCTGCGTATCAACAGCGCCAAGGACGACGCCGCTGGTCAGCAGATCGCCAACAAGCTGCAGACCATGGTTACCGGTACCACCGTTGCCATCAAGAACGCCAACGACGGTAACTCGATCACTCAGACCGCTGAAGGCGCGCTGTCGGAAATCACCAACATCCTGCAGCGTATGCGTGAGCTGGCTCTGCAGGCACGTAACGACTCCAACGGCACCACTGAACGCGCTGCTCTGAACAAAGAGTTCGCTGCCAAGTCCGACGAGATCACTCGTATCGCCACCTCCACCACCTTCGGTACCAGCAAGCAACTGCTGAACGGCACCGCTGGCACCATGGAGTTCCAGGTCGGCGCAATGACTGGTACCAGCCAGATCCTGAGCGTTTCGATGACCTCCTCGTTCGCTGCATCGACCCTGGCTGTCGGCACCGGCACCCTGGCGATCTCGGGTACTTCGGACTCCGCTGTTCACACCTCGGTTGACGCCGCCATCACCGCGATCGACGCCGCTCTGCAAACCGTTGACAACAAGAAGTCGGACCTGGGTGCTATCCAGAACCGCTTCCAGTCCACCATCAACAACCTGCAAAGCATGAACGAGAACTCGGCTGCCGCCATGGGCCGTGTTCAGGACACCGACTTCGCCGCAGAAACCGCTCAGCTGACCAAGCAGCAAACCCTGCAGCAAGCTTCGACCGCAGTTCTGGCTCAGGCCAACCAGCTGCCGTCCGCCGTACTGAAACTGCTTCAGTAATAGCGCGATGAAGTTTGGCGAGGGAGTGCCTGGGCACTCTCTCGCTTTTTACTTTTAGAGGTGAAGTGCGATGGACATAAGCGTCAAGTCGAGCCCGTCGTATCCGGTGTCGCCGCTGGCCGGCAATACCCACAAGGATGATGCGGCCGAGAAAGCCTACGGGCAGGTTCGCAAGACATCGCAAGAAGACGCTCCCAAGAGCGAGGCCGAGTTGCATTCGGCTGTGAAGGAAATACAGGATTTTGTCCAGTCGTTGCAGCGCAACCTGGAATTTTCGGTGGATGATTCCACCGGTACGTGGGTCGTCAAGGTTGTCGCCCGCGACAGTGGCGAGGTGATTCGTCAGATCCCATCGGAAACTGCACTGGAACTGGCTCGGAGCTTGCACGACGTCAACAGTCTGCTCTTCGATGAGAAAGCCTGAAGGCTGGCAGGTCATTTGAATTTTTGCACCGATACTGACGAGGCAGCTCAGCTTTTCGGCGTTAACCAGAGAAGGAGGATGTAATGGCAAGTCCAATTCTACCGAGTTTGGGACTGGGTTCCGGTCTCGATACCGCGTCCATTGTGAAGGCCCTGGTTGATGCTGAGAAAACCCCCAAGCAGAGTCAGCTCGATCGTCGAACCACGGCGAACACGGCATCCATTTCGGCGGTCGGCAGCCTCAAGAGCGCGCTGACTGCCTACAAGACGGCGCTGGAAAAGCTCAACGACAGTGCCAACCCGGCGTTCCTTGGTTCCGTGGCATCGACCTCCAATGACAAGTACGTCAAGGCCACCGCTGGCAGTTCGGCGGTCAATGGTAGCTATTCGATCCAGGTCAATCAGTTGGCAACGGCATCGCGCGTGGCCAGCCAGCGCTTTACCGATAGCAGCTCGGTGGTGTCTGCCAGCGGCGGTACGCTGACCATCACCCAGAACGGCACTAATGTCGATGTCACCATTCCTGCCAACGCCACGCTGCAGCAGGCGCGTGACGCGATCAATGCCCAGGCGACGTCGAAAGGCTTCACTGCCAACATCGTCAATGACGGAACCGGTTCGCGTCTGGTGTTGAGCTCCGACACCATGGGTGCAGGCTCGGATATTTCCACCTCGGGCATTGCCGAGCTGACCATCGACCCCGCTACGCAGATGACCGACGCGGGTGGTGCTGGCCGCATCGGTAACCTGGCAGTGGATGCCCAGTTCACTATCGATGGCATGAGCCTCACCAGCAAGTCGAACAAGGTCGACAATGCGATCAGTGGCATGACGTTCGAACTGGTGTCCAAGACTGACGCGCTTTCTCCGGTGACCATCACCGTGGCCGCGAACACCGATGGCCTGAAGAAGTCTGTGCAGTCGTTCGTCGACGCCTATAACGCCTTGGTCACCACCATCAATACCGTGAGTGTGTCGGTCAAAGGGTCGGACGGTACCTGGACCTCTCCGGCGCTGGCGGGCGATTCGGCGATTCGCAGTATGCAGTCGGCCCTGCGCAACGAGCTGGTGGTGCCGGGTACGGGTGGCTCGGGCCAGCTGACCGTTCTCTCGCAGTTGGGGATCAACACCGTTCAGGGTACCGGCCTACTCGAGTTCGATAGCACCAAGTTCACCAAGGCGATCAATGATCAGAAGCTCGGTGGCGAGGTGCAGAACCTGTTCAATGGTGATGGTGGTCTGCTCGACCGCATGACCAAGGCGATGGAGCCGTTCTCGGCCTCCGGTGGTGTGCTGGACGAGCGCAACAAGTCGCTCGAGGCGGCCAAGAAGAGCTTGAGCCTGGAGCAGAGTTCCCTCGACGCTCGCATCAAGGATCTCGAGGCCTCGCTGACCAAGAAGTACAACACCATGGACACCTTGGTGGGTCAGCTCAACGCCCAGCGCGACAGCGTGCTTTCGATTTTCGAAGCGATGTCGGCCCAGCAGAAGAATTCCTGACGCACCCGGCACTTCATGGCAAGGACCTGGCATCTTCCTTCGAGTTGTCCGGTTGATGAGGCGATGGGGTGTGGTAGAGCCGACGCCAAAAGCCCGACGAAGCGTGACGCTTCGTTGGGCTTTTTGTATTCTCCCTAAAGTTTTTTGACGCCGCGCCGATAGCCCGGTCATACAGCAACCCCGTGGTGACGAGGTACCCCATGAATCCAATGTTAGCCCTTCGGCAATATCAAAAGATCGGCGCCCAGGCGCAGACCTCCGAGGCGAGCCCGCATCGTCTGGTGCAGATGCTGATGGAAGGCGGCCTGGACCGTATCGCTCAGGCCAGTGGTGCGATGCAGCGCAAGGACATCGCCGGCAAAGGCATCGCGATCGGCAAGGCTATCGGCATCATTGGCGGGCTGCGTGAAGGCCTGGATCGGGACAACATGACCGACGACCTCAATCGCCTCGACAACCTGTACCTGTACATGACTCGCCGTCTGAGCGAGGCCAATATCCATAATGATCCGGCAATCCTCGACGAGGTCAGGGACTTGCTGACCACGGTCAAGGAAGGCTGGGACGCGATCGGCGATCAGTCGACGGCACCCTGAGCCGGGAGGTTGTATGAGCGAGGTGATCGAACGTATCGAGCGAACCCGCGATGCATTGCAGGCAGCTTTGGCCAGCCGTGACTGGAATGTGGTCAGCGAGCTCGACCTTGAGTGCCGTATTTGTGTCGAGGATGTGCTGGCCGAGGCGCTCAGCAATGAGGCAGCGGTACGTTCGAGCCTGGAAAGTCTGCTGGGCGTTTATCAGCAGCTAATCGAGGTTGCAAGTGGCGAGCGTCAATCAATAGTCGACGAGATGACGCAAATCCGTCAGGCGAAAAGTGCCGCCAAGGTATACCATCTGTTCAGTTGACCACAGATGTGCAAAAAAGCCGTGCGCCATTAATTTGACTACGTGCTGTTTTTTGACTTTACTAGTGGCTGTTTTCGAATTTCAGACGTCCGAACACTGACCATTCAGTCGGAATGATCTCGAGCACGCCTAAGGGCGCCGATATGACTAGGGAAGTTGCTATTGCATGTGGCGTGAAACCAAAATTCTCCTGATCGATGACGACAGCGAGCGCCGCCGCGATCTGGCGGTGGTTCTGAACTTCCTCGGCGAAGAAAACCTCCCATGTTCCAGCCAGGACTGGCAGCGGGTGGTCGAGCCATTGTCGTCGAGTCGCGAAGTACTGTGCGTGCTGATCGGTACTGTAAAAGCTCCTGGTGGAGTGCTCGGGCTCCTTAAGACCGTGGCAGGTTGGGATGAGTTCCTTCCTGTTTTGCTTTTAGGTGAAATTTCTTCCGCGGAGTTCCCGGAAGACCTGCGCCGTCGAGTCCTGTCCAACCTGGAAATGCCGCCAAGCTACAGTCAGTTGCTCGATTCCCTGCACCGTGCCCAGGTCTATCGCGAGATGTACGACCAGGCGCGCGAGCGTGGTCGGCAGCGTGAGCCGAACCTGTTCCGCAGCCTGGTGGGTACCAGCCGGGCGATCCAGCATGTGCGGCAGATGATGCAGCAGGTGGCTGACACCGATGCCAGCGTGCTGATCCTGGGTGAGTCCGGCACCGGCAAGGAAGTGGTGGCGCGCAACCTGCACTACCACTCCAAGCGTCGCGAAGCGCCTTTCGTGCCGGTCAACTGCGGCGCGATCCCAGCCGAGCTGCTCGAAAGCGAGCTATTCGGCCACGAGAAGGGCGCCTTCACTGGGGCCATCACCAGCCGCGCCGGGCGCTTCGAGCTCGCCAATGGTGGTACGTTGTTCCTCGACGAAATCGGTGACATGCCGTTGCCGATGCAGGTCAAGCTGCTGCGCGTGCTGCAGGAACGTACCTTCGAACGCGTTGGCAGCAACAAGACCCAGAGCATCGATGTACGCATCATCGCGGCAACCCACAAGAACCTCGAGACCATGATCGAGGACGGGACCTTCCGCGAGGACCTGTACTACCGACTCAATGTATTCCCCATCGAAATGGCGCCGCTGCGTGAGCGTGTGGAAGACATCCCGCTGCTGATGAACGAGCTGATTTCGCGCATGGAGCACGAAAAGCGTGGCTCGATCCGCTTCAACTCGGCCTCGATCATGTCGCTGTGCCGTCACGGCTGGCCGGGTAACGTCCGCGAACTGGCCAACTTGGTCGAGCGCATGGCGATCATGCATCCGTACGGGGTGATTGGCGTCTCGGAGTTGCCGAAGAAGTTCCGTTACGTCGACGATGAAGACGAGCAGTTGGTCGACAGCTTGCGCAGCGACCTCGAAGAGCGCGTCGCCATCAATGGCCATACGCCGAACTTCGCCAACCATGCCATGTTGCCGCCTGAAGGGCTGGATCTGAAGGACTACCTGGGTAGCCTCGAACAAGGGCTTATCCAGCAGGCATTGGACGATGCCAACGGTATCGTTGCGCGAGCGGCTGAACGTTTGCGTATTCGTCGGACCACCTTGGTGGAGAAGATGCGCAAGTACGGCATGAGTCGCCAGGGGGGCGAGGATCAGGCTGAGGATTGATTGGGGTAAGGCTTGCGTAAGGCTGGCGTAAGCCTTGCGTAAGCCTTGCGCTGTGCGGTGTGGCGAACATCGAGCGCCGCCCGCGCGGCGCATCGCGAGCAAGGCTCGCTCCTACGTCTGTTTCGGGCCAGTAACGTCAGTGACAGGCGCGCGCGACCGCCTTGTTCGTGGGGCTCGCTATCGCGCAGACATAGTTGGCCTGAAACAACGTGCGTGTCTTGCTCGTGATGCGCCGCACCGCAAATCCCAAGGGCGTACACTGCACAAACCCCCATCTCCGGCACGGCTATTGCTACACCGCTGGCACCATACCGTTTTTATGACGGTCAGCCACGCGAGAGAGCACGATGCCCCAGGCCGCCCACTTTTCCCGAACCCCGAATCCGCAAGGGGGTGCCTCGGTCGAACAGGAGAGTCGACAGGGGCTTGAGCAGGCCTTCGCTCTGTTCAATCAGGTATCCACTCAGCTCAACGAGTCCTACAACATGCTCGAGGCGCGCGTCAGCGAGCTGCGTGGCGAGTTGGCGGTCGTCAGTGCGCAGCGCATGGATGAGCTGGGAGAGAAGGAACGCTTGGCCAATCGTTTGCAGAATCTGCTGGACTTGCTGCCGGGCGGGATCATCGTGATCGATGGGCAGGGGCTGGTGAGCGAGGCCAATCCGGCCGCGTGCGACCTGTTGGGTGAGCCGCTGGTGGGACAATTGTGGCGCGAAGTGATCGCTCGCAGTTTCGCCCCGCGCAAGGATGACGGCCACGAGGTGTCCCTGCGCGATGGGCGGCGCTTGTCCATCGCCACGCGCTCGCTGGACGCTGAGCCCGGTCAGTTGGTACTGCTCAATGACCTGACCGAAACTCGGCGCCTGCAGGACCAGTTGGCCCGTCACGAGCGCCTGTCGTCCCTCGGGCGCATGGTCGCTTCCCTGGCTCATCAGATTCGTACGCCGTTGTCGGCGGCCATGCTCTACGCCAGTCATTTGGCGGACGAAAGCCAAACCCTTGCGCCGCAGACGCGGCATCGCTTCGCCAGCAATCTCAAGGAGCGCTTGCACGAACTGGAGCACCAGGTGCGCGACATGCTGGTGTTTGCCCGTGGCGAGTTGCCGTTGGGGGATCGCATCACGCCCAAGGGGTTGTTCCAGGCGCTGCAGCAGGCGGCGCAGTCGCATGTCCAGGGGCATGCCGTGCGTTGGCAGTGTGACAGTCATCTGGGGGAGTTGCTGTGCAATCGCGACACCTTGGTCGGCGCGTTGCTCAACCTTCTTGAAAATGCCTTGCAGGCCAGTGGTGGCCAGGCTCGGATCAAGGTGCACCTGTATCGGCGAGAGCAGGTGCTGCACCTGTGTGTCAGCGATGCCGGCTGCGGTATCGCGGCTGATGTGCTCGAACGTCTGGGTGAGCCGTTCGTGACCACCAAGGCCACTGGTACCGGGCTGGGCCTGGCGGTGGTAAAGGCGGTCGTGCGTGCGCACCAAGGGCGCGTGTGCCTGCGTTCGAAAGTGGGGCGAGGCACCTGTGTCAGGGTAGAGCTGCCATTGATCGATGGGCAGCCAGTGGAGGTCATGTAATGCAGATCAAGGTGCTGCTGGTCGAGGATGACCGCGTGTTGCGCCAGGCGCTGGGCGACACCCTGGAAATCGGCGGCTATGGCTACCGCGCGGTCGGTAGTGCCGAAGAGGCGCTCGAAGCGGCAAGCGGCGAGGCGTTCAGCCTGGTGGTCAGTGATGTGAACATGCCGGGCATGGACGGTCACCAACTCTTGGCGCAGTTGCGCCGTCATCACCCCCATTTGCCGGTGCTGCTGATGACCGCTCAT
This sequence comes from Pseudomonas sp. Rh2, assembly GCF_040762985.1. Taxonomy (NCBI): domain Bacteria; kingdom Pseudomonadati; phylum Pseudomonadota; class Gammaproteobacteria; order Pseudomonadales; family Pseudomonadaceae; genus Pseudomonas; species Pseudomonas sp. Rh2. Next base: position 4,203,999 of record NZ_CP142890.1, on the reverse strand, counting down.
GCTGCGGTGGAGCGCGCCGTCGATGCGATGCGCCAGGGCGCTGTCGATTACCTGGTCAAGCCGTTCGAGCCCAAGGCGTTGCTAAGCCTGGTGGAGCGCCATGCCGCAGGGCGGGTGGGGCCGGCTGACGAAGACGGGCCAGTGGCTTGCGAGCCGGCCAGCCGGCAATTGCTGGAGTTGGCGGCGCGGGTTGCGCGCAGCGACTCCACGGTGTTGATCTCGGGTGAGTCGGGCACCGGCAAGGAAGTGCTGGCGCGTTACATTCACCAGCAGTCGTTGCGTGCGGCGCAGCCATTCGTGGCAATCAATTGCGCGGCCATTCCGGACAACATGCTCGAAGCGACCTTGTTCGGTCACGAGAAAGGCGCTTTCACCGGTGCGATCGCCGCCCAGGAGGGTAAGTTCGAGCAGGCCAACGGCGGCACCTTGCTGCTCGATGAGATTTCCGAGATGCCGCTGGGGTTGCAAGCCAAGTTGCTGCGCGTGCTGCAAGAGCGCGAGGTGGAGCGGGTAGGTGGGCGCAAGCCGGTCACGCTGGATATTCGGGTACTGGCCACTACCAACCGTGATCTGGCGGGTGAAGTGTCGGCGGGGCGATTCCGCGAGGACCTTTACTACCGTCTTTCGGTATTCCCCTTGGCGTGGCAGCCGCTGCGCGAACGCAGTGGCGATATCCTGCCGCTGGCCGAGCGTCTGCTGGCGCGCCATGTGGCGAAGATGAAGCATGCGCCGGTGCGGCTGTCCGCCGATGCGCGGGCTTGCCTGCAGGGTTATGCCTGGCCCGGCAACGTCCGAGAGTTGGACAATGCGCTGCAGCGGGCTTTGATCCTGCAGCAAGGCGGGGTCATCGAGGCGGCGGATTTCTGCCTGGCTGGCGCCATACCCTTGGCGACTTCGGGCGGTGCCATTACTGCGCCATTATCTGAAGATTTGACGGTCGAGGGCTCTGGGTTGGGTGATGACATGCGTCGTCACGAATTCCAGATGATCATCGACACCCTGCGCGCCGAACGTGGGCGCCGCAAGGAAGCTGCCGAGCGGCTGGGGATCAGCCCACGCACCTTGCGCTACAAGCTGGCGCAGATGCGGGATGCCGGGCTCGATGTAGAAGCCAGTCTGTACGGTTGAAAACCACGAATTAGCAGGATGGTGTGCGGGCTGGCACTCTTGTTGCTAGCTCCAGGCTATCCGCTGCATCAGTGTCAAAAAAATGCGGCCGCCGGAGAGAGAAGTCCATGAGCCAAGGTGTTGAATTCAATCGTCTGATGTTGGACATGCGTGCCATGCAGGCCGAAGCCATGTCCGCGCCCAAGGCGTCGGTCGCCGCAGAGCTGGCGCCAGGCCAAAGCAGCTTCGCCGACATGCTCGGCCAGGCCATCAACAAGGTGCATGAGACCCAGCAGGCGTCCACCCAGCTGGCCAATGCCTTCGAGATCGGCAAGAGCGGCGTCGACCTGACCGACGTGATGATTGCTTCGCAGAAAGCCTCGGTGTCCTTCCAGGCCCTGACGCAGGTACGTAACAAGCTGGTTCAGTCGTACCAGGACATCATGCAGATGCCAGTTTAAGGACGGAAGTTAAGTCATGGCCGAAGCAGTCGTCGATAACGCCCCCGCCAAAAGTGGCCCGCCAGTGGCCAAGCCGCCGCTGTTCGGCATGGCGTTCCTGGAAAACATCTCGCAGATGCCCATGCTGCGTCAGGTCGGCCTGTTGGTCGGGCTGGCAGCCAGCGTGGCGATCGGCTTCGCCGTGGTGCTCTGGTCGCAACAGCCTGACTATCGTCCGTTGTACGGCAGCCTGGCCGGCATGGACACCAAGCAGGTCATGGACGTGCTGGCGGCTGCCGACATTCCCTACAACGTCGAGCCTAACTCCGGTGCGCTACTGGTCAAGGCCGACGACCTCTCCCGTGCGCGCCTGAAACTGGCTGCTGCCGGCGTGGCGCCAAGCGACGGTAATGTAGGCTTCGAGATTCTCGACAAAGAGCAAGGCCTGGGCACCAGCCAGTTCATGGAGGCCACTCGCTACCGCCGTGGCCTGGAAGGTGAGCTGGCGCGGACCATCTCCAGCCTGAACAATGTCAAAGCGGCGCGTGTGCACCTGGCGATCCCTAAAAGCTCGGTGTTCGTCCGTGACGAGCGCAAGCCAAGTGCGTCGGTACTGGTCGAGTTGTATCCAGGCCGTGCCCTGGAGGCGGGTCAGGTGATGGCCATCGTCAACCTGGTCGCCACTAGCGTACCGGAACTGGAAAAGTCGCAGGTCACCGTGGTCGACCAGAAGGGTAACCTGCTGTCCGACCAGTTGCAGGACACCGCCCTGACCATGGCCGGCAAGCAGTTCGACTACAGCCGCCGCATGGAAAGCATGCTGACCCAGCGCGTGCACAATATCCTGCAGCCGGTCCTGGGCAACGACCGCTACAAGGCCGAAGTGTCCGCTGACCTTGACTTCAGCGCGGTGGAGTCCACCTCCGAGCAGTTCAACCCGGACCAACCGGCGCTGCGCAGCGAGCAGTCGGTCAACGAGCAGCGCAGCAGCAGCCAGGGCCCGCAGGGTGTGCCGGGTGCGCTGAGCAATCAGCCGCCGGCAGGCGCCTCGGCGCCCGAGAATGCCACCGCTGCCGCACCCGCTGCCGGCGCCATCCAGCCGGGCCAGCCCCTGGTGGATGCCAATGGTCAGCAGATCATGGACCCGGCCACCGGCCAGCCGATGCTTGCGCCGTACCCGGCCGACAAGCGGCAGCAGACCACCAAGAACTTCGAACTTGACCGCTCCATCAGCCACACCCGTCAACAACAAGGTCGCCTGACCCGCCTGTCGGTGGCCGTGGTGGTCGACGACCAGGTCAAGGTCGACGCCGCCAGCGGCGAGAGCACCCGCACCCCCTGGGGGGCCGAGGACCTGGCGCGGTTCACCCGCCTGGTGCAGGACGCGGTAGGCTTCGACGCCAGCCGTGGCGACAGCGTGACCGTGATCAACGTACCGTTCGCTGCCGACCGTGGCGAAGAGATCGCCGACATCGCGTTCTACCAGCAGCCGTGGTTCTGGGACATCGTCAAGCAGGTCCTGGGTGTACTGTTCATCCTGGTGCTGGTGTTCGGCGTGCTGCGTCCGGTGCTCAACAACATTACCGGCGGCGGCAAGCAGGCTGCCACGGACAGCGACATGGAGCTGGGCGGCATGATCGGTCTGGATGGCGAGTTGGCCAACGACCGCGTCAGCTTGGGTGGCCCGAGCAGCATTCTGTTGCCAAGCCCTTCCGAAGGGTATGAGGCACAGCTCAACGCAATCAAGGGCCTGGTGGCCGAAGATCCGGGCCGTGTGGCTCAGGTCGTGAAAGAGTGGATTAACGCCGATGAGTGATAACCGAGCCGTTGCCGCCAAGCTGAGCCGCGTCGACAAAGCGGCCATTCTCCTGCTGTCCCTGGGCGAAACCGATGCCGCCCAGGTCCTGCGACACATGGGGCCCAAGGAAGTGCAGCGGGTCGGTGTGGCCATGGCGCAGATGGGCAATGTGCATCGAGAGCAGGTCGAGCAGGTGATGAGCGAGTTCGTCGACATCGTCGGCGACCAGACCAGCCTGGGGGTTGGCTCTGATGGCTACATCCGCAAGATGCTCAACCAGGCGCTGGGCGAAGACAAGGCCAACGGCCTGATCGACCGCATCCTGCTCGGTGGCAACACCAGCGGCCTGGACAGCCTCAAGTGGATGGAGCCGCGAGCCGTGGCCGACGTCATCCGCTACGAGCACCCGCAGATCCAGGCGATCGTGGTGGCCTACCTCGACCCCGACCAGGCTGGCGAAGTGCTGAGCAACTTCGACCACAAGGTGCGTCTGGACATCATCCTGCGTGTGTCGTCGCTCAACACCGTGCAGCCGGCGGCGCTTAAAGAGCTGAACCAGATCCTCGAGAAGCAGTTCTCGGGCAACTCCAACGCCGCGCGGACCACCTTGGGCGGTATCAAGCGTGCAGCCGACATCATGAACTTCCTCGACAGCTCCGTGGAAGGTGCACTGATGGACTCGATCCGCGAAATCGACAACGACCTGTCGGAGCAGATCGAAGACTTGATGTTCGTCTTCAACAACCTGGCCGATGTCGACGACCGGGGCATCCAGGCACTGTTGCGCGAGGTATCCTCCGACGTGCTGGTGGTGTCGCTCAAAGGCGCCGACGAGCGGGTCAAGGACAAGATCTTCAAGAACATGTCCAAGCGTGCGTCGGAGCTGCTGCGCGACGACCTGGAGGCCAAGGGCCCGGTGCGCGTCAGCGACGTGGAAACGGCGCAGAAGGAAATCCTCACCATTGCCCGTCGTATGGCCGAAGCCGGCGAGATCGTGCTTGGCGGCAAGGGCGCCGAGGAAATGATTTAAAAGGTTGCCGGTTCATGCTGGCTGGTGCTGCCCCTGTGGCGCGGGTTTATCCGCGAATGCACCAGGCCAGCCGATGAGGTTGCCCTTGCCGACGCATTCGCGGGTGAACCCGCGCCTGCAGCGAATGCATCGGCTGAACATGTTTTTGAGAATCTGACGGCATGTCCACCACTGAACACCCCAGCGACCTGATCCGCGCCCGCGACCTCGAGGGCGTCGATGTCTGGGCGTTGCCCAGCTTCGATCCGCAGCCCGAGCCAGAGCCTGAACCCGAGCCAGAAATCATCGAGGAAGAGGTCGAAGAGGTGCCGCTGGAAGAAGTCCAGCCACTGACGCTCGAAGAACTCGAAGCGATCCGCCAGGAAGCCTACAACGAAGGTTTCGCCACCGGCGAGCGCGAAGGTTTTCACAGCACCCAGCTGAAGGTGCGCCAGGAGGCCGAAGAAGCCTTGTCGGCCAAGCTGGCGACCCTGGAGCAGTTGATGAGCAACCTGCTCGAGCCGATTGCCGAGCAGGACACGCAGATCGAAAAAAGCCTGGTGCACCTGGTCGCGCACATGACCCGGCAGGTGATCGGGCGCGAGCTGCACACCGACTCCAGCCAGATCACCCACGTGCTGCGCGAGGCGCTCAAACTGCTGCCCATGGGCGCCGACAACATCCGTATTCACCTCAATCCCCAGGACTTCGAGCTGGCCAAGGCCCTGCGCGAGCGTCACGAGGAAAGCTGGAAGTTGCTGGAGGATGAGGGCCTGCTGCCGGGCGGCTGTCGTATCGAGACGGCCCACAGTCGCATCGACGCGACCATGGAGACTCGCATCGAGAAAGCGGTAGCGCAGCTGTTCGACCAGTTGCATGACCAGTCGCTGCATCCGGCGACGCCGGACCTCAGCATCGAGCTGGGCGACAACGATGCGCCTTGATCGCACCAGTTTCGGCAAGCGCATGGGCAGCTATGCCGAGGCGATCAAGCTGCCTGCCCAGCCGGTGGTCGAGGGCCGCCTGCTGCGAATGGTGGGGCTGACCCTGGAGGCCGAAGGCCTGCGCACTGCCGTGGGCAGTCGTTGCCTGGTGATCAATGACGACAGCTACCACCCGGTGCAGGTCGAAGCCGAGGTCATGGGCTTTGCCGGTAACAAGGTTTTCCTGATGCCAGTGGGCAGCATCGCGGGTATCGCCCCGGGGGCGCGGGTGGTGCCGCTGGATGACAGCGGACGGCTGCCCATGGGCATGAGCATGCTCGGCCGGGTGCTTGACGGCGCCGGTCGTGCGCTCGATGGCAAGGGCGGCATGAAGGCCGAAGACTGGGTGCCGATGGATGGCCCGGTGATCAACCCGCTGAACCGCGACCCCATCAGCCAGCCGCTGGATGTCGGTATCCGCAGCATCAACGGTCTGCTCACGGTCGGCCGTGGCCAGCGTCTTGGCTTGTTTGCCGGTACCGGTGTCGGTAAGTCGGTGCTGTTGGGCATGATGACCCGCTTTACCGAGGCCGAAATCATCGTGGTCGGGCTGATCGGCGAGCGGGGCCGCGAGGTGAAGGAGTTCATCGAGCACATCCTGGGCGAAGAAGGCCTCAAGCGCTCGGTAGTGGTGGCGTCACCCGCCGACGATGCCCCCCTGATGCGGTTGCGCGCCGCCATGTATTGCACCCGGATCGCCGAATACTTCCGTGACAAGGGCAAGAACGTCCTGTTGCTCATGGATTCGCTGACTCGCTTTGCCCAGGCCCAGCGGGAAATCGCCTTGGCCATCGGTGAGCCGCCGGCGACTCGCGGCTACCCGCCATCGGTATTCGCCAAGCTGCCCAAGTTAGTGGAACGGGCGGGTAACGGTGAGCCGGGTGGTGGCTCCATCACCGCGTTCTATACAGTGCTTTCCGAAGGCGATGACCAGCAGGATCCGATCGCCGACTCGGCGCGCGGCGTGCTGGACGGTCACTTCGTGCTATCGCGGCGCCTGGCGGAGGAGGGGCATTACCCGGCCATCGATATCGAAGCGTCCATCAGCCGGGTCATGCCCCAGGTGGTCGATGCTGACCATTTGCGCCAGGCGCAGAAGTTCAAGCAGTTGTGGTCGCGCCTGTCGCAAAGTCGCGACCTGATAAGCGTGGGCGCCTACGTGGCTGGCGGTGATCCTGAGACGGACCTGGCCATTGCCTTGCAGCCCAAGCTGGTGGATTTCCTGCGCCAGGGGCTGGACGAAAACGTCGGCATGACCCAGAGCCGCGAACAGCTGGGGATGATTTTCACGCCCCCGGCGGCCGGTTGATAGACCATGGCCTCCCCTAGCCGAGCCGCGCGCCTGGCGCCGGTGGTGGAAATGGCCGAAGAGGCCGAGCGCAAGGCTGCCCAGCGCCTTGGGCACTTCCAGCAACAAGTGGCCCAGGCCCAGGCCAAGCTGGCCGAGCTCGAAAGTTTCCGTGAGGGCTACCAGGCGCAGTGGATCAATCGCGGTGGCCAGGGTGTCAACGGCAGTTGGCTGGTGAACTATCAACGCTTCCTGGGGCAGCTTGAAACGGCCATGACCCAGCAGCGCCAGAGTCTCAACTGGCATCAGACCAACCTCAACAATGCCCGTGGCACCTGGCAGCAGGCCTATGCCCGAGTGGAAGGGCTGCGCAAGCTGGTCCAGCGGTACATGGACGAGGCGCGGCGGGCCGAGGACAAGCGTGAGCAGAGGCTGTTGGATGAGTTGTCGCAGCGGCTGCCAAGGCAGGGGCATCCGTAGGTGGTACCGGTCTTGTCGCCAGCAGGTCGGTGCCGGCGTGGGGCGCTGAAAAGACCGGGCGCCTTGCACCCCTTGCCAGTGGCTGCTAAACATTGAAGAGTTGCATTCGCCATCATCGAAGGAATCGCTAGCATGGCAGTCGAGAGTGATTTTTCGCAGGACGGAAAAAAACTGACGATCAAGATCAAGGGGCGCTTCGATTTCGGCAAGCATCAGGAATTCAGGGATGCTTACGAGCGCCAGGATCGTCGACCCGACTCGGTGGTCGTCGATCTCAAGGACGCTACCTACCTGGACAGTTCCGCGCTCGGCATGCTGCTGTTGCTGCGTGACCACGCCGGTGGCGACGAATCGGACGTGAGAGTAGTGCACGCCAGCGATGATGTGCGCAAGATTCTGGCGATCTCCAATTTCGAAAAACTGTTCGACATCAGTTGAGTGTCGCGATGGCGACTGATCAGGCGTTGACCGTGCTGGTGGCGGAGGACGGCGCGGCCGATCGTCTGCTGCTCGCGCAAATCGTCCGGCGCCAGGGACACCAGGTGTTTACCGCTGAAAACGGAGAGCAGGCGGTGGCGCTGTTCATCGAGCGGCGACCGCAACTGGTGTTGCTCGATGCACTCATGCCGGTGATGGATGGCTTCGAGGCCGCGCGGCAGATCAAGGCCCTGGCGGGAGAGGCGTTGGTGCCGATCATCTTTCTCACCTCGTTGAGTGAGGAGGATGCCTTGGTGCGCTGCCTGGAGGCCGGGGGCGACGACTTCATGGCCAAACCGTACAGCGCGGTGATTCTCGGCGCCAAGATCCGAGCGATGGACCGCCTGCGTCGCCTGCAGGCCACGGTGCTTGAACAGCGCGACCAGATCGCCCGCCATCACCATCACCTGCTGAACGAACAGCGGGTCGCCAAGGCGGTGTTCGACAAGGTGGCGCACTCCGGCTGCCTGTCCGCTTCCAACATTCGCTACCTGCAATCGCCCTACGCTTTGTTCAATGGCGATTTGTTGCTGGCGGCCTTCACGCCTTCCGGTGACATGCATGTATTGCTGGGGGACTTCACCGGCCATGGCCTGCCCGCTGCCGTCGGCGCCATGCCACTGGCGGAGGTGTTCTATGGCATGACCGCCAAGGGCTATGGGCTGGCGCAGACCCTGCGCGAAATGAACGCCAAGCTCAAGCGTATCCTGCCAGTGGACATGTTCGCATGCGTGCTGTTGCTCAGTCTCAGCGTGCAGCGCGGTTTGGTGGAAGTCTGGAACGGCGGTATGCCTGACGGTTACCGGTTGTCGGCCAGTGGCGAGGTGCTATCGGTGCTCAGCTCGCGTCACCTGCCGCTCGGCATTCTGGCTCCAGAGCGTTTCGACGACAGTACCGAAGTGCTTCCGCTAGCGCCGGGCGAGCGCTTGTTGCTGCTCTCCGATGGCGTGGTCGATACGGCCGATGACCAAGAGCGTCTGTTCGGTGTGCAGCGCCTGCGTCAGGTGCTGGCCGACAACCGTGACCCCAGCCTGCTGTTCGAAGAGGTCATGCAGGCGCTCAAACGCTTTGGCGGACGGCCCAGGGATGACATCAGTCTGTGCGACATCCGCATGTTCGCCCCAGGCGAGAAGGTGCCTGCGCCGACGTTGTACTCTGACAGCGGGCGTTCCAGTCCTTTGGACTGGTCGTTGGGGTTCGAGCTGCGGGGTGAAAGCCTCAAGCGGTTCAATCCGGTGCCATACCTGGTCCAATTGCTGCAAGAGATCCATGGCCTTCGGCCCAGTACCGGTCGTTTGCACAGCGTGCTCAGTGAGCTGTATTCGAATGCCCTGGAACATGGTGTGCTGGGCCTGGATTCGCGGCTCAAACGTGATGTTCAGGGTTTTGCCAACTATTATCAGGAACGCGCCCGGCGATTGGCTTCGTTGGTCGAAGGCCATGTGCGGATCGACCTGCGGGTTGAACCGCTGGAGCGTGGCGGGCGTCTGACCATTGAAGTGCGTGACACTGGCGCGGGCTTCGATGTTTGCCAGGTGTTGTCCCGCACGCCCCAGGAGCAGGGGCTCAGCGGTCGCGGCCTGGGGCTGGTGCAGCGGCTGGGTGACAGTGCCCAATGGATCGAGGGTGGGCGTTGCGCGCGGGTCTGCTTCGACTGGTAAGCCCAATGGTGGGTCGTGGGACGGCTCAGGCATAATCCAGCTTGATCAAGGAGTGAACAAGTGACTGACATGCATATTGACTTCAAGGTGCTCAGCGATTTGCAGGAGGTCATGGAAGATGGCTACCTGCAATTGCTGGAGACTTTCCTGGAAGACTCCGAACGACGGTTGAGCCAGCTGCACGAGGCCAAGAATGCCCATGAGCTCGGTATTGCAGCTCACAGCTTCAAGGGCAGTAGCAGCAACATGGGCGCGGTCGGCCTGGCGAGCTTGTGCCATGAGCTGGAAGAGCGGGTCAGGCAGCAGCCGTTGTATGGCATCGAAGACCTGATCAATCGAATCGACCAGGAATACCTGGAGGTTCAACGCTTCTATCGTGGTGAGCGCGCGCGCGTTTCCGCCGGTTGAATTGCGACTTGGCGCGAGTTTTGCCTGTCTTTGCCCAGACGTTTTTTTTGTATTCGGCGCGGAGACCTCTCGATGCCTGTCGCATCCAATCCTTTGTTGCAAGCCAACGCCGTGGGCAAGCCGTCGCGCGGGGTCGGCTCGGTGGTCGACAAGTCGCCGCAGGCGGCGGGCGGGCAGGGCGGCGGCTTTGACCAGGTGATGGCCAAGCAGGGCCGTGACACCGTGCCTGCCCGAGATGACAAGGCTGCGGCAGCCAAGCCGAAGGACAAGCCTGAGGCGACCCAGGACGGCAAGAAAGAAACTGCCGACAAGCCAGGTGTTGCCGATGGCGGCAATAAATTGCCAGCGGACGATCAAAGCCAGGCCGGTGCTAATGTCGATGCCGAGGCGAATGCTGCGCCAGTCAATGATTTGAGCGTGCTGGACGCGAGCCTGGTCGCTGGCCAGGTCACCGACGCACAGCCAGGCGCGCAACTGATCCAGGCCCAGGCAGAAGCGGTGGCACCGGTGCTGCAGGCTGCGGCGCAGCCTGTCAAACCGCAGCTGGTCAGCCCATTGCCGGAAGAACCAGAGATGCAAGCGTTCGATCCAGAGGTCGACCCGCTGGCCAACTTGCCGACCCTGCGCCTGGCCCTTGAGCAGAGCGCGCAGGCCAAAGGCACGGTGTCGGCACATGCCGCCCCGGCTGCCGATGCGTCTCAGGCGCAGAGTGATGATGGTCAGGTGGCCGTCAATACCTTGGCGAACATGGTCGAGAAGCCGGAGGCTGACAGCGGGCAGTCGGAAACCGGTGAGAAGGCATTCAGTGCACTGCTCGAAGACGGGTTGAAAGACACCAAGGGCGCCAGCAGTGATACCCGTGTGGACGATTTTGCCAACCGCCTGGCCAACCTGACCCAGGCCGCCACGGCCAAGACCGCCAATGCGGTGCCGGTGACCAGCAGCCCGCTGCACCAGCCGCTGGCCATGCACCAGAGCGCCTGGACCGAAGGTTTGGTGAACCGGGTCATGTACCTGTCCAGCCAGAATCTCAAGTCGGCGGATATCCAGCTGGAACCTGCTGAGCTGGGGCGCTTGGACATTCGCGTCAATGTGGCGGCGGACCAGTCGACCCAGGTGACCTTCATCAGTGGCCATGCCGGCGTGCGTGATGCATTGGACAGTCAGGTGCACCGTTTGCGCGAGCTGTTCGCCCAGCAGGGGCTGGCGCAACCGGATGTGAACGTGGCCGACCAGTCGCGTGGGCAGCAGCAACAGCAGGCTCAGCAGCAGGGGTCGCAGTTGTCCGGGGTCGCGGCGCGGCGTGGCCAGGGTGGCGCTGAGCAAGGTGAGATTGCCGAGGCTTCACGCCCGGTTGAGCAGCAGGTTGTCATCGGCGACAGTGCGGTCGACTACTACGCCTGAGGGTTGTGGTGGGGTGAGGTCGAGCGCCGCCCGCGCGGCGCATCGTGAGCAAGGCTCGCTCCTGCAGACGCACGCGTTATCGCGCCGAGCACCAAAGCGGTCGCGCGCACATCCCACAGGAATCAGGGGTCCGAAACAAACGTAGGGGCGAGCCTTGCTGGCGATGCGCCGCGCGGGCGGCGCTCGATCTCCATCCCCCGTCTGGCATCCGTCATGCCCGCTATGTCAAATCTGGCATAACACTTGCTCAAGCCACGTCATCCTCATTTGAAACCCTGATGGACGACGGATTATTGGCATGGCGAAGAGCGACGCAGTGAAAGACCCCGCCTCTAAAGGCAAACTCAAGTTGATCTTGCTGCTGGTGCTGGCCTTGCTGCTGGCGGTTGGCCTGTCTGTAGGTGCCACCTGGTTCATCATGCACAAGAGCGAACCCGCACCGGCCGCCGAGCCGACCGCGAGCAACATCAAGCCTGCCGCGATTTACGAGCCACTGGCCCCTGCCTTTGTCGTCAACTTCAACCAGAACGGCCGCCAGCGCTACATGCAGGTGAGCATCACCATGCAAGGTCGCAACCAGGCAGACCTGGATGCACTGAAGGTGCACATGCCGGTGATCCGCAACAACCTGGTGATGATGTTCTCCGGACAGGGCTTCGACACGTTGGCCGGCAGCCCCGTGGGGCAGGAGATGCTGCGCCAGAAAGCCACCGCGGTGGTGCAGGAAGTTGCCCAGAAGGAAGTCGGCAAACCGGTCGTCGACCAGTTGCTGTTCACCAATTTCGTATTGCAGTAGGAGTCCGCAATGGCCGTACAGGACCTGCTGTCCCAGGATGAAATCGACGCCCTGTTGCATGGCGTCGACGATGGGCTGGTACAGACCGAGAGCGCTGCCGAGCCCGGCAGCATCAAGAGCTACGATCTGACCAGCCAGGATCGGATCGTCCGTGGTCGCATGCCGACCCTGGAAATGATCAACGAGCGCTTTGCCCGCTACACCCGCATCAGCATGTTCAACCTGCTGCGCCGCTCGGCTGACGTGGCCGTCGGTGGCGTGCAGGTGATGAAGTTCGGCGAGTACGTGCATTCGCTGTACGTGCCTACCAGCCTGAACCTGGTGAAGATCAAGCCGTTGCGTGGCACCTCGTTGTTCATTCTCGACGCCAAGCTGGTATTCAAGCTGGTGGACAACTTCTTCGGTGGTGACGGTCGTCACGCCAAGATCGAGGGCCGTGAATTCACGCCGACCGAGCTGCGCGTGGTCCGCATGGTGCTGGACCAGTGCTTCGTCGACCTCAAGGAAGCCTGGCAGGCGATCATGCCGGTCAACTTCGAGTACATCAACTCGGAGGTCAACCCGGCCATGGCCAACATCGTCGGCCCGAGCGAGGCGGTGGTGGTGTCGACCTTCCATATCGAACTGGACGGTGGCGGCGGCGATTTGCACGTGACCATGCCTTATTCGATGATCGAGCCGGTGCGCGAGATGCTCGACGCCGGTTTCCAATCCGATCTGGACGACCAGGACGAGCGCTGGGTCAAGGCCTTGCGCGAAGACGTGCTCGATGTGTCCGTGCCATTGAGCGCCACGGTTGCCCGTCGCCAGTTGAAGTTGCGCGATGTGCTGCACATGCAGCCCGGTGACGTCATTCCGGTGGAACTGCCTGAACACCTGGTGCTGCGTGCCAATGGCGTGCCGTCGTTCAAGGCCCGCTTGGGCTCGCACAAAGGCAACCTGGCACTGCAGATCATCGACCCGATCGAGCGCCGCTGAAGGCGCGTCGGTCGCTCTCCACGAATTGAATGCCTGTCGAGGACATCATGGCTAACGAAAACGAGATCACCTCCCCAGAAGATCAGGCCCTGGCCGATGAGTGGGCTGCTGCCCTGGAGCAGTCCGGCGACGCCGGTCAGGCCGACATCGACGCCTTGCTCGGCGGCGACAGCGGCAACGGTGGCGCCGGTCGCCTGCCGATGGAAGAGTTCGCCAGCTCGCCCAAACCCAAGGAGAACGTCAGCCTGGACGGCCCGAACCTGGATGTGATCCTGGATATTCCGGTGAGCATTTCGATGGAAGTGGGCAGCACCGAAATCAACATCCGCAACCTGCTGCAGCTCAACCAGGGGTCTGTGATCGAACTCGACCGCCTGGCCGGTGAGCCGCTCGACGTGCTGGTCAATGGCACGCTGATCGCCCATGGCGAGGTGGTCGTGGTCAACGAGAAGTTCGGCATTCGCCTGACCGACGTGATCAGCCCCAGCGAACGTATCAAGAAGCTGCGCTGAGTGAAGGGCATGATGCGGGCTGTCATGGCCCTGGCCACCTTGCTCGCCAGCGAGGTGGCGATTGCCGCGGCAACGCCGACCCCTGTATCGCCAGCGGCTGCCGCGCCCGGTAGCCTGGGTGGTCAACTGGCACAGATGGTATTCGGCCTGTTGCTGGTGGTTGGCCTGATCTTCTTTCTGGCCTGGCTGCTGCGACGCCTGCAGGGCGCTGCGCCCAGGGGCGGGCAGGTGATCGAGATCGTCGGCAGTCGTTCCATCGGTCCGCGTGACCGGCTGTTGTTGGTGCAGATTGGCAAGGAACAGGTGCTGATCGGCCACAGCCCCGGCAGCATCGAAACCTTGCATGTCATGGCCGAACCTGTGGATGTGCCCGCTGACGCACGTGCGGCGGCACCCGAGTTTGCCCAGCGCCTTCTGGAGCTGATGGGCAAGGATCAGAAGGACAAGAAGTGATGACCGGCGCACTGCGCTTACTGTTGAGCATTCTGTTGCCAGTGGCGCTGCTGCTGGCTGCGCCATTGGCCGTGGCAGCCGACCCGCTGTCGATTCCGGCCATCACCCTGTCCAACACCCCTGACGGGCAGCAGGAGTATTCGGTCAGCCTGCAGATCCTGCTGATCATGACGGCGCTGAGCTTCATTCCAGCGTTCGTCATCCTGATGACCAGCTTCACCCGGATCATCATCGTCTTCTCCATCTTGCGCCAGGCCCTGGGCCTGCAGCAGACGCCGTCCAACCAGGTGCTGACGGGCATGGCGCTGTTCTTGACCCTGTTCATCATGGCGCCCGTGTTCGACCGGGTGAACAAGGATGCCCTGCAGCCTTACCTGGCCGAGCAGATGACTGCTCAGCAGGCCATCGACAAGGCCCAGGGGCCGCTCAAGGACTTCATGCTGGCACAGACCCGGCAGAGCGACCTGGACCTGTTCATGCGCCTGTCCAAGCGGACCGACATCGCAGGCCCCGACCAGGTGCCGCTGACCATTTTGGTGCCAGCCTTCGTCACCTCCGAGCTCAAGACCGCGTTCCAGATCGGCTTCATGATCTTCATCCCGTTCCTGATCATCGACATGGTGGTCGCCAGCGTGCTGATGGCCATGGGTATGATGATGCTGTCGCCGCTGATCATTTCGTTGCCGTTCAAGATCATGCTGTTCGTGCTGGTCGACGGCTGGGCGCTGATCATGGGCACACTGGCCGGCAGTTTCGGCGGCGTCTGACGCTGTCAAGGAGAGTCTTGCATGACCCCAGAAGTAGCCGTCGACCTGTTTCGCGATGCCCTCTGGCTAACCACGCTGATGGTTGCCGTGTTGGTGGTGCCGAGCCTGTTGGTCGGCCTGGTGGTGGCGATGTTCCAGGCTGCCACCCAGATCAACGAACAGACCCTGAGCTTCCTGCCGCGCCTGCTGGTGATGCTGGTGACGCTGATCGTCGCCGGGCCATGGCTGGTGCAGAAGTTCATGGAGTACATCACCGGCCTGTACTCCAGCATTCCGCAACTGATCGGGTGAGGCAGGCATGCTGGAGCTGACCGACGCGCAGATCGGCACTTGGGTCGCCACCTTCGTCCTGCCACTGTTTCGCGTGACGGCCGTGCTGATGACCATGCCGATCTTCGGCACGCGGATGCTGCCGGCGCGGGTGCGTCTTTACGCTGCCTTGGCCATCACCGTGGTGATCGTCCCGGGTCTGCCGCCGCTGCCTGAATTCGACCCTTTGAGCCTTCGTGGCCTGCTGCTGTGTGGCGAGCAGATCATTGTCGGTGCGTTGTTCGGTTTCTCATTGCAGCTGTTGTTCCAGGCGTTCGTGATCGCCGGTCAGATCATTGCGATCCAGATGGGTATGGCCTTCGCGTCGATGGTGGACCCGGCCAACGGCGTCAACGTAGCGGTGGTCAGCCAGTTCATGACCATGCTGGTGAGTGTGTTGTTCCTGGTGATGAACGGCCACCTGGTGGTGTTCGAGGTCTTGACCGAGAGCTTCACCACCTTGCCGGTGGGCAACGCGCTGGTCGTCACTCATTTCTGGGAAATGGCTGGCCGGCTGGGCTGGGTGTTCGGTGCGGGTTTGTTGCTGATCCTGCCGGCAATCGCCGCCTTGTTGGTGGTGAACATCGCCTTCGGCGTGATGACCCGTGCCGCGCCGCAGTTGAACATCTTTTCCATCGGCTTCCCACTCACCTTGGTGCTGGGTATGGGTATTTTCTGGGTGGGTCTGGCCGATATTCTTTCCCACTACCAGGCATTGGCCAGCGAAGCGCTGCAATGGCTGCGTGAGCTGGCAAGGGCGCGCTGAGCATGGCTGAGAGCGAGAGCGGTCAGGACAAGACAGAAGAACCCACCGACAAGCGCAAGCGCGACGCGCGCGAAAAAGGTGAGATTGCCCGTTCCAAGGAACTGAACACCGTGGCCGTGACCCTGGCCGGGGCCGGCGGATTGTTGGCGTTCGGCGGCTACATGGCCGAGACCTTGCTCGAAATGATGCGCCTGAACTTCAGCCTGACCCGCGAGGTGATCGTCGATGAGCGTTCGATGGGCGCGTTTCTGCTGGCCTCGGGCAAGATGGCGATCTGGGCGAGCCAGCCGGTGTTGATTCTGTTGTTCGTCATCTCGTTCGTCGCGCCCATTGCCCTGGGCGGGTTCCTGTTCTCCGGCAGCCTGCTGCAACCCAAGTTCAGCCGAATGAACCCGTTGGCGGGGATCAAGCGGATGTTCTCGATGCATGCGCTTACCGAATTGCTCAAGGCGATTGCCAAGTTTTTCGTGATCCTGGTCGTGGCGCTGCTGGTATTGGCGTCTGACCGCCAGGCCTTGCTGTCGATTGCCAACGAGCCGCTGGACCAGGCGATCATCCATAGCGTTCAGGTGGTGGGGTGGAGTGCCTTGTGGATGGCGGCGGGGTTATTGCTGATCGCCGCGGTCGACGTGCCGTTCCAGCTGTACCAGACGCACAAGAAATTGAAGATGACCAAGCAGGAAGTGCGGGACGAGTACAAGGACACCGAAGGCAAGCCGGAGGTGAAGCAGCGTATCCGTCAGCTGCAGCGGGAGATATCGCAGCGGCGCATGATGGCGGCGGTGCCAGAGGCTGACGTGATCATCACCAACCCGACGCACTATGCGGTGGCCTTGCAGTACGACCCCGAGAAGGGTGGAGTAGCGCCCTTGCTGGTGGCCAAGGGCACTGATTTCGTTGCCTTGAAGATTCGTGAGATCGGTATCGAGCACAAGGTGCAGATCCTTGAGTCGCCCGCTCTGGCCCGAGCCATTTACTACTCTACCGAGCTTGAGCAGGAGATCCCTGCAGGGTTGTACCTGGCGGTCGCGCAGGTGTTGGCCTATGTATTCCAGATCCGCCAGTACCGTGCGGGCAAGGGCAAGCGGCCGGATCCGCTCAAGGACGACCTGCCGATTCCGCCGGACCTGCGGCGCGATAGCTGAGCTGGGATTGGTGATGGGACTGGGAGTGAGGTCGAGCGCTGTCCCGCCCCTGCGTTTCTAGGCGCCGTGCTCCGCGATGCACCGCGCGGGCGGCGCTGGGTCCTAAAAACGCTGAATTCCCCGAGCCATAGGCAAAACCCGCAAAGTTGGAAAGCTTCTTGCAAAGCCACGCCCAAGCGCCCCCTTGGGTGTCAAAGTTTTGCTTGAAGAGGAATCGCGGTGGATCGCACTCAGTTAATCAGCAACGCCCGCAACAACCTGGCCGGTCTCGGTCGGGGCAACCTGGGCGTGCCGCTGCTGTTGCTGGTGATGTTGGCAATGATGATGTTGCCGATCCCGCCGTTCCTGCTCGACGTGTTCTTCACCTTCAACATCGCATTGTCGATCGTCGTGCTGCTGGTCTGCGTCTACGCCCTGCGCCCGCTCGACTTTGCCGCGTTCCCCACCATTCTGCTGGTCGCCACGCTGCTGCGCCTGGCGCTCAACGTCGCTTCCACCCGGGTGGTCATGCTCCACGGCCAGGAGGGACATGGCGCTGCCGGTAAGGTGATCCAGGCCTTCGGCGAAGTGGTGATCGGTGGTAACTATGTGGTCGGTGCGGTGGTGTTCGCCATCCTCATGATCATCAACTTCGTGGTGGTGACCAAGGGTGCCGGGCGTATCTCCGAAGTCAGCGCGCGTTTTACCCTGGACGCGATGCCCGGCAAACAGATGGCCATCGACGCCGACCTCAACGCCGGCCTGATCGACCAGGCCCAGGCCAAGGCGCGCCGCGCCGAGGTGGCGCAGGAGGCCGAGTTCTATGGCTCGATGGACGGTGCCAGCAAGTTCGTGCGCGGCGACGCCATCGCCGGTCTGCTGATCCTGTTCATCAACCTGATCGGCGGCATGCTGATCGGTATGCTGCAGCATGGCATGTCGTTCGGCGACGCCGGCAAGGTGTACGCCCTGCTGACCATCGGTGACGGTTTGGTGGCGCAGCTGCCATCACTGCTGCTGTCCACGGCGGCGGCGATCATGGTTACCCGTGCCTCGGGCTCCGAGGACATGGGCAAGTTGATCAACCGGCAGATGTTCGATTCGCCCAAGGCCCTGGCGGTTTCCGGTGCGTTGATGATCGTCATGGGCCTGGTCCCGGGCATGCCGCACATCGCCTTCCTCAGCCTCGGGCTGCTGGCAGGCGGGGGTGCCTATCTGGTGTGGAAGAAGCAGCAGAAGGCCAAGATCAAGGCCCAGGAAGAGGTGCAGCGTCAACAGGACCTGCTGCCGTCGCCGCAGCGTGCACTGGAGACCAAGGAACTGGGCTGGGACGATGTCACGCCCATCGACATGATCGGCCTGGAAGTCGGCTATCGGTTGATTCCGCTGGTCGACCGCAACCAGGGTGGTCAGTTGTTGGCGCGGATCAAGGGCGTGCGCAAGAAGCTCTCCCAGGACCTGGGCTTTCTCATGCCTACCGTGCATATTCGCGACAACCTGGACCTGCAGCCCAGCGCCTACCGCCTGACGCTGATGGGGGTGATCCTGGCCGAAGCCGAGATCTACCCGGACCGCGAACTGGCCATCAACCCCGGTCAGGTGTTCGGGACGCTCAATGGTATCGCCGCACGTGACCCGGCATTCGGCCTGGAAGCGGTGTGGATCGACATCGGCCAGCGTGCCCAGGCGCAGTCGCTGGGCTACACCGTGGTGGACGCCAGTACCGTGGTCGCCACCCATCTCAACCAGATCCTGCAGAAACATTGCCACGAGCTGATCGGCCACGAGGAAGTCCAGCAGCTCTTGCAGGTGTTGGCCAAGGCATCGCCTAAACTTGCCGAGGAGTTGGTCCCGGGTGTCATTTCCTTGTCGGGGTTGCTCAAGGTCCTGCAGGCATTACTTTCCGAGCAGGTGCCGGTGCGTGACATTCGCAGTATTGCCGAGGCCATCGCCAACAATGCCAGCAAGAGTCAAGATACCGCCGCATTGGTGGCTGCAGTGCGCGTCGGATTGTGTCGCGCCATCGTGCAAAGCATTGTCGGCGTTGAGTCCGAGCTACCTGTCATCACCCTTGAGCCAAGGTTGGAACAGATTTTGCTCAATAGTCTGCAAAGGGCCGGACAAGGTCAGGAAGACGGTGTTCTTCTGGAACCGAGCATGGCCGAAAAGCTGCAGCGTTCGTTGATCGAAGCTGCCCAGCGCCAAGAGATGCAGGGCCTGCCGGCCATCCTCCTGGTAGCGGGCCCGATCCGAGCCATGCTGTCGCGCTTCGGTCGTCTGGCTGTACCGAATTTGCATGTTCTGGCGTATCAGGAAATACCGGATAACAAGCAAGTCACCATCGTTGCCACTGTGGGCCCTAACGGCTGAGGTAGTGGGTTATGCAAGTTAAGCGTTTTTTCGCCGCCGATATGCGTCAGGCCATGAAGCTGGTCCGGGATGAGCTTGGCTCCGATGCCGCCATCATCGGTAACCGCCGTATTGCCGGTGGTGTCGAACTGACGGCTGCGCTGGACTACAAACTGTCGGCCCTGGCTCCGCGTGTGCCCAATGCCGAGCTTGAGCAAGAGCTGCGCAAGACCCAGTCGCGCATTGCCAACGTCCAGGCTGAGCTGGACAACCGTGATGACACAGCCGAAGGCAATCGCCAATTGTTCGCCGGGCAGTCGTTGACTGCCTCGGAGCCTTTGATCGAGCCTCACGTCGACATGCCGGCCCCTGCCGCGGCACCTGCGCCGGCGCCGGTCGACCCGCGTTTGTTCGATGCCATGCGCTCGGAGCTGTCGGGGCTGCGCGAGCTGCTGGAAGTGCAGCTTGGCTCGCTGGCCTGGAGCCAGTTGCAGGGCAGCAAGCCGCAGCAGGCCAACCTCTGGCGTCGACTGCAGCGTATTGGCCTGTCCGGTCCGATCGCTCGCGAGCTGCTGGATCTGACGGGCGAAATCGAAGAGCCGCGCCAGGCTTGGCGCATGCTGCTGGCGCACTTGGCACGGATGATCGAAGTGCCCGAGGTCGAGCCGATCGAGGAGGGCGGTGTCATCGCCATGGTCGGCCCGGCCGGCATGGGCAAGACCACCACCCTGGCCAAGCTGGCCGCCCGCTACGTGCTCAAGTACGGCCCGCAGAACCTGGCGCTGGTGAGCATGGACAGCTTCCGTATCGGCGCGCAGGAGCAGCTCAAGACCTTGGGTCGTATCCTCAATGTACCGGTGACCTACGTCGATCCAGGCCAGTCGCTGGCCCAGGCGCTGGAGCCGCTGTTGCGCAAGCGCGTGGTGTTGATCGACACCGCCGGCCTGCAAGCCAGCGACCCGGCCCTGCGCATGCAACTGGAAACCCTGGCCGGTCGTGGCATTGCCGCCAAGAACTACCTGGTATTGGCAACCACCAGCCAGAAGCAGGTGCTGACCGCCGCCTACCACAGCTACAAGCGCTGCGGGCTGGCCGGTTGTATCCTGACCAAACTCGATGAAACGGCCAGCCTCGGTGATGTGCTGAGCCTTGCCATCAGTCATGAACTGCCCGTGGCCTACCTTACCGATGGCCCGCGCATTCCTGACGACCTGCACCTGCCGCGCGCGCACCAGTTGGTCAGCCGCGCGGTCAGTGTGCAGTTGCAGGACGAGCCCAGCGAAGAGGCCATGGCCGACATGTTCGCTGATCTCTATCACAACCCTCGGCGAGCGGGTTGATGATGCAGCGTGTGCACAGTACCTACACCAAGGGGCCAGCAGAATTGCCTCCCGTGGGGTTTGGGTCCAAGCGAGACAAGGTAAACAACAGACATGGGTAGCATGCATCCCGTACAGGTGATCGCCGTAACCGGTGGCAAAGGTGGCGTCGGCAAGACTAACGTTTCAGTGAACCTGTCCCTGGCGCTGGCTGAGCTTGGTCGGCGGGTCATGCTGCTGGACGCCGACCTGGGCCTTGCCAATGTCGACGTACTGCTGGGCCTGACGCCCAAGCGCACCCTGGCCGATGTGATCGAGGGGCGTTGCGAGCTGCGCGATGTCCTGCTGCAAGGCCCAGGCGGTGTGCGGATCGTGCCAGCGGCCTCAGGCACGCAGAGCATGGTGCACCTGGCGCCTGCCCAGCATGCAGGGCTTATCCAGGCATTCAGCGAGATCGGCGACAACCTCGACGTGCTGGTGATCGACACTGCTGCGGGTATTGGTGACTCGGTAGTCAGCTTCGTGCGCGCCGCCCAGGAAGTGCTGCTGGTGGTGTGTGACGAGCCGACCTCGATCACCGACGCCTACGCGCTGATCAAGCTGCTCAACCGTGACTACGGCATGAACCGTTTCCGTGTGCTGGCCAACATGGCGCAGAGCCCGCAGGAAGGGCGCAATCTGTTCGCCAAGTTGACCAAGGTCACCGATCGCTTCCTTGACGTCGCCCTACAATACGTCGGCGCCGTGCCGTATGACGAATGCGTGCGCAAGGCAGTTCAGAAACAGCGCGCCGTGTATGAAGCCTTCCCGCGGTCCAAGTGCGCCCTGGCGTTCAAGGCCATTGCGCAGAAGGTCGACAGCTGGCCGCTGCCGGCCAACCCCCGCGGGCACCTGGAATTCTTCGTCGAGCGTCTGGTGCAGCCCACCAGCGCAGGGCCGGTCCTATGAACGCGAGCGGTTTCAAGATGTACAGCAGGGCGTCCAAGGATGCCCAGTACGAACTGGTGGAGCGGTATGCGCCACTGGTCAAACGCATCGCCTACCACCTGCTGGCCCGTCTGCCAGCCAATGTCCAGGTGGAGGACCTGATCCAGGCCGGCATGATCGGCCTCCTGGAAGTGGCCAACAAATACGACGCCAGCAAGGGCGCAAGCTTCGAAACCTATGCGGGTATTCGAATCCGTGGCGCGATGCTCGACGAGGTGCGCAAGGGCGATTGGGCGCCGCGTTCCGTGCACCGAAACACGCGCATGGTCAGTGACGCGATGCGGTCTGTTGAAGCCAGAACAGGTCGCGACGCTAAAGATCACGAAGTTGCTGCCGAACTTCAATTGAGTCTCGATGATTACTACGGGATTTTGAACGATACCCTGGGCAGTCGCCTGTTCAGCTTCGACGACCTGTTGCAGGACGGCGAGCACGAAGGGTTGCACGAGGATGGCGCCAGCGGCCAGATCGAGCCGTCGCGCGATCTGGAGGACGAACGCTTCCAGGCTGCCCTGACCGATGCGATCGCCAACTTGCCGGAGCGTGAGCGGCTGGTGCTGGCGCTGTACTACGACGAAGAGCTGAACCTCAAGGAAATCGGTGAGGTGCTTGGGGTCAGCGAATCGCGTGTCAGCCAGCTGCACAGCCAATGCGCGGCGCGCCTGCGCAGTCGTCTTGGGGAATGGCGGGCACGTTGAGCCTGGGGTCGTTGCAGTCGTTTCACGTTGTACCGAATTGATTGAATGCGTGCTCGGGGCCGAGCGCGTTTGAGACTGCTTGGAGGTCTAATTGAACAAAGACATGAAAATCCTCATCGTTGACGACTTTTCGACGATGCGGCGGATCATCAAGAACCTGTTGCGTGATCTGGGTTTCACCAATACCGATGAAGCCGACGACGGCACCACGGCGCTGCCGATGCTCGAAAGTGGCCATTACGATTTCCTGGTGACCGACTGGAACATGCCGGGCATGTCCGGAATCGACCTGTTGCGCAAAGTGCGCGCCCATGATCGCCTCAAGGGTATGCCGGTGCTGATGGTGACCGCCGAAGCCAAGCGCGACCAGATCATCGAAGCGGCCCAGGCCGGCGTCAATGGCTACGTGGTCAAGCCTTTCACTGCCCAAGTGCTCAAGGAAAAGATCGAGAAAATCTTCGAGCGCGTTAACGGCTGAGGCACGTAAGGGGGGCGCCATGGAACCATCACATACGTCTTTGGGCGAGTTCGAATCGACCCTGAAGAAACATGCCGAGGAGTTGGTCGAGAGCCTGGAACGGGGACGTTTCGGCGATGCGGTGCAGCTGATCCATCAGCTGAACCAGACCCGCGACCGTGGCTTGTATCAGGAAGTCGGCAAGCTCACCCGCGAGCTGCACAGCGCGATCGTCAGCTTCCAGATCGACCCGCGCATGCCGCAGGCCGAGGAGGTCTCGCAGATCACCGACGCCACCGAGCGCCTGTCCTACGTGGTCAAACTCACCGAGGGTGCGGCCAACCGCACCATGGACCTGGTGGAGCAGAGCACGCCGGTACTCAACGAGCTGTCCGCCGAGGCCCAGGCCCTGAGCGTTGACTGGCAACGGTTCATGCGCCGCGAGGTGGCAGCACCGGAGTTTCGTGAGCTGGTCAAGCGCGTCGACAGTTTCCTGACGCATAGCGCCGACGGGAACCGCAAGGTCGCCGGCCACCTCAACGATATCTTGCTGGCTCAGGACTATCAGGACCTGACCGGCCAGGTGATCAAGCGGGTAACCGCGCTGGTCACCGAAGTAGAAAGCAATCTGCTCAAGCTCGTGCTGATGGCCAGTCAGGTCGACCGTTTTGCCGGTATCGAACATGACCACCAGCAGCTGCGCGCTGAAAAAGATCAAGAAAAACATCCAACCCGGGGTGAAGGTCCGCAGATTCATGCCGATAAGCGTGAAGACGTCGTGTCCGGTCAGGACGATGTCGATGATCTGCTGTCCAGTCTGGGTTTTTAGGGAGCACGTTTAATGAGCTTCGGCGCCGATGAAGAAATCCTTCAGGATTTCCTGGTAGAAGCCGGCGAAATTCTTGAGCAACTGTCCGAGCAATTGGTCGAGCTGGAAAGCCGGCCTGACGATGCTGACCTGCTCAATGCGATCTTTCGCGGTTTTCACACTGTAAAAGGGGGCGCCGGCTTCCTTCAGCTCAATGAGCTGGTGGAGTGCTGCCATATCGCGGAGAACGTGTTCGACATCCTGCGCAAAGGTGAGCGCCGGGTCGATGCGGAACTGATGGACGTGGTCCTGGAAGCCCTGGACACGGTCAACAGCATGTTCGGCCAGGTGCGCGAGCGCAGCGAGATCACGCCAGCCACGCCTGAACTGCTGGCGGCGCTCTCGCGCTTGGCCGAGCCGGCCGGGGCCGAGGTCGCCGCGCCGGTGGTCGAAGCCGCGCCGGTGGCCGAACAGGCCGTCGCCGAAGCCGATATCACCGACACCGAATTCGAACAACTGCTCGACTCGCTCGATGCCGTGAAAGCCCAGGCCGAGGCCGCTTCCGAGCAGCTGCAGGGCGAAACGCTGACCGGCAGTGGCGATGAAATCACCGATGCCGAATTCGAATCGTTGCTCGATCAGTTGCACGGCAAGGGCCAGTTCTCGCCCGAGCTCGCCGCCGCCGAGCCGCAAGCGGCGGCCAGCGCACCGGCGAGCGATGAAATCACCGACGAAGAATTCGAGTCGCTGCTCGATCAGTTGCACGGCAAAGGCTCGTTCCAGGCCGACGCTTTGCCTTCGGCAGCCGCGCCCGCAGCCCAGCCCCCAGCGGCATCGGCAACTGCCAGCGGTGACGAGATCAGCGAACACGAGTTCGAAGCGCTGCTCGATCAGTTGCACGGCAAAGGCAAGTTCTCGGGTGAAAGCGTCGCCGCAGAGGCACCTGCCGCTGTCGCAGCGCCGGTAGCGGCCAAGGCCGAGAGCCAGCCGGCAGCCAAGCCGGCCCCGGCTGCTGCGCCCGTCGCTGCACCTGCGGCGGCCGCCAAGCCTGCAGCCCCTGCCCGCAGCCCAGCGCCTGCCGCCGACAAGCATGCGGCCAGCGAAGCGGAGACCACCGTGCGGGTCGACACGGCGCGTCTGGACGAGATCATGAACATGGTCGGCGAACTGGTACTGGTGCGTAACCGCTTGGTGCGCCTGGGCCTCAATAGCGGCGACGAAGCCATGTCCAAGGCCGTGTCGAACCTCGACGTGGTCACCGCCGACTTGCAGACCGCGGTCATGAAAACCCGCATGCAGCCGATCAAGAAAGTCTTCGGCCGCTTCCCGCGCCTGGTCCGTGACCTGGCTCGCCAGCTCAAGAAAGAGATCAACCTGGAGCTGGTCGGCGAAGAGACCGACCTGGACAAGAACCTGGTCGAGGCCCTGGCCGATCCGTTGGTGCACCTGGTGCGCAACGCCGTCGACCACGGCGTGGAAATGCCCGACGAACGCGAGGCCGCAGGCAAGGCCCGGACCGGCCGGGTGGTGTTGTCCGCCGAGCAGGAAGGCGACCACATCCTGCTGTCGATTTCCGATGACGGCAAGGGCATGGACCCGAGCATCCTGCGTGCCAAGGCCGTGGAAAAGGGCCTGATGGACAAAGACGCGGCCGATCGCCTGAGCGAATCGGACTGCTACAACCTGATCTTCGCCCCAGGCTTCTCGACCAAGACCGAGATCTCCGACGTGTCCGGCCGTGGCGTGGGCATGGACGTGGTGAAGACCAAGATTTCCCAGCTCAACGGCTCGATCAACATCTTCTCGGCCAAGGGCCAGGGCTCGAAGATCGTCATCAAGGTGCCGCTGACCCTGGCGATCATGCCGACCCTGATGGTGATGCTGGGCAACCAGGCGTTCGCCTTCCCGTTGGTCAACGTCAACGAGATCTTCCACCTCGACCTGTCGCGTACCAACGTGGTCGACGGCCAGGAAGTGGTGATCGTGCGCGACAAGGCATTGCCGCTGTTCTACCTCAAGCGCTGGCTGGTCCAGGACCAGGTGCACGAGGAGCAGCGCGAAGGCCATGTGGTGATTCTTTCGGTCGGTACTCAACGTATCGGCTTCGTGGTCGACCAGTTGGTGGGCCAGGAAGAGGTGGTGATCAAGCCGCTGGGCAAGATGCTGCAGGGCACACCGGGCATGTCCGGTGCCACCATCACCGGTGACGGGCGCATTGCGCTGATTCTCGACGTTCCGAGCATGCTCAAGCGTTACGCCGCCCGGCGTTATTGATTTCGGTGGCGCCGCCTGGCGGTTGCGCCACCTAATGGAGTGTTTATGGCAGTCAAGGTCCTGGTGGTGGATGATTCCGGTTTCTTCCGCCGCCGCGTTTCGGAAATCCTTTCGGCGGACCCGACGATCCAGGTCGTCGGTACCGCGACCAACGGCAGGGAAGCGATCGACCAGGCACTGGCGCTCAAACCCGATGTCATCACCATGGACTATGAAATGCCCATGATGGATGGCATCACCGCGGTACGGCACATCATGCAGCGTTGCCCGACGCCGGTGTTGATGTTCTCCTCGCTGACCCACGAAGGCGCCCGGGTTACCCTCGACGCGCTGGATGCTGGCGCGGTGGATTACCTGCCGAAGAATTTCGAAGACATTTCCCGCAATCCGGAAAAGGTCAAGCAACTGCTCTGCGAGAAGGTCCATACCATCTCGCGCAGCAACCGCCGCCTTGGCAGCTACGCAAGCCAGGTGCCGGTCACCGCGCCAGCCCCAGCAGCCATTGGCCACGCGCCAACCAGCAGTCTTGCCAGCCCCACGCCGGCACGTCCCGCTGCGCCAGTCCGTCCAGCCGCGACGGCACCCGCAGCTGCCCATTCGCCAGCGCCCAAGCGCAAGCCCTACAAGCTGGTCGCCATCGGCACCTCCACCGGTGGACCGGTCGCGCTGCAGCGGGTGTTGACCCAGCTGCCGGCCAGCTTCCCGGCACCGATCGTGCTGATCCAGCACATGCCGGCCGCCTTCACCAAGGCGTTCGCCGAACGTCTGGACAAGCTGTGCAAGATCAGCGTCAAAGAGGCCGAGGACGGCGACATGCTGCGCCCAGGCCTGGCTCTGCTGGCCCCAGGCGGCAAGCAGATGATGATCGACGGACGTGGCACGGTGAAGATCCTGCCGGGCGACGAGCGTCTGAACTACAAGCCCTGCGTGGACATCACCTTCGGTTCGGCGGCCAAGTCCTATGGCGACAAGGTGCTCTCCGTGGTGCTCACCGGCATGGGTGCCGACGGTCGCGAAGGGGCGCGCCTGCTCAAGCAGGGCGGCAGCACGGTGTGGGCCCAGGATGAAGCCAGCTGCGTGATCTATGGCATGCCAATGGCCATCGTCAAGGCCAATCTGGCTGATGCGGTGTACAGCCTGGATGAGATCGGCAAGCACTTGGTCGAGGCCTGCGTCTGATGGATGTTCTAAGCCTGATCGGCCTGATCCTGGCCTTCGTCGCCATTGTCGGCGGTAACTTCCTCGAAGGTGGCCATGTTGGTGCCCTGCTCAACGGCCCGGCGGCGCTGATCGTGTTGGGCGGCACCCTGGCGGCGGCGTTGCTGCAGTCGCCATTGTCGGCATTCAAGCGGGCGCTGCAGATCCTGCGCTGGATTTTCTTCCCGCCTCGGGTCGACCTGCCTGGCGGTATCGACCGTGTGGTGAACTGGAGCCTGACCGCGCGCAAGGAGGGCCTGCTGGGCCTGGAAGGCGTGGCTGATGCCGAGCCGGACCCTTATGCCCGCAAAGGGTTGCAGCTGTTGGTGGATGGCGCCGAGCCCGAGTCGATCCGCAGCATCCTGGAGGTGGACTTCCTAACCCAGGAAAGCCGCGATATCCAGGCCGCCAAGGTCTACGAAAGCATGGGTGGCTATGCGCCGACCATCGGTATCATCGGTGCGGTGATGGGCCTGATCCATGTAATGGGCAACTTGGCCGACCCGTCGCAGCTGGGCAATGGCATCGCGGTCGCGTTCGTCGCGACGATCTACGGTGTGGCCAGCGCCAACCTGATCCTGTTGCCGATCGCCAACAAGCTCAAGTCCATCGTCATGCGTCAGTCGCGCTATCGCGAGATGCTGCTCGAAGGCTTGCTGTCGATTGCCGAAGGTGAAAACCCACGCTCCATCGAGCTGAAGCTGCAAGGCTTCATGGAGTAACCCATGCGTCGCCGTCGTCATACCGAGGAACACGAGAATCACGAACGCTGGTTGGTGTCATACGCCGACTTCATCACCTTGCTGTTCGCTTTCTTCGTGGTCATGTATTCGATTTCCTCGATCAACGAGGGCAAGTACAAGGTCATCTCGCAAGCGTTGCTGGGGGTGTTCAACGACCCTGAGCGGAGCATGAAGCCGATCCCCATCGGCGACGAGCAACCGCTGAGCGTCAAGCCTGCCGAACCGCTGATCAAAGACAGCGAGCAGACCGATGCGGGCCTCGCGCAGACCAACAGCGACCCGCTCAAGACCATCAGCGACGATGTGCGTGATGCGTTTGGCGACTTGATCAAGTCCGACCAGATGACGGTGCGCGGCAACGAACTGTGGGTGGAGATCGAGCTGAACTCCTCGCTGCTGTTCGGCAGTGGCGATGCCATGCCCAGCGACAAGGCCTTCGACATCATCGAGAAGGTGGGGCGCATCCTCAAACCGTTCGCCAACCCGGTGCATGTCGAGGGCTTCACCGACAACCAGCCGATCCGTACCGCGCAATACCCGACCAACTGGGAACTGTCGTCGGCCCGGGCGGCCAGCATCGTCCGGCTGTTGGCCATGGAAGGCGTCAATCCCGCACGCATGGCCTCGGTAGGCTATGGCGAGTATCAGCCTGTGGCCACCAACGACACCGCCGAGGGGCGTGCGCGTAATCGTCGGGTGGTATTGGTGATTTCCCGCAACCTTGAAGTGCGTCGCAGCCTGACCGGTTCAGGCAGCGCCAACGCCACGCCGGACGCTGCATTGCGCCGCGCTGGCACACAAAGTGCACCGGCAACACCAGTAACGGCGGCGGGGCAGTGAATCGTCAATTCTCTGTCACCGCTAGCCCTGTAGGAGCCGGCGAGCCGGCTTCCACGGGGTTTCTGCGGCATCAATGAGTCTAGAGTTGTCCTATGAGAGTCTGGGCAGTAGCCAATCAAAAAGGTGGCGTCGGCAAGACCACCAGCACCATTGCCCTGGCCGGCCTTCTGGCCGAGGCGGGCAAGCGCGTGGTCGTGGTCGACCTCGACCCGCACGGCTCGATGACCAGTTACTTCGGGCACAACCCCGATGCGCTGGAGCACAGCTGCTACGACCTGTTCTTGCACAAGGGCACGGTGCCTGAGGGGCTTCCGGGGCAATTGCTGCTGCCGACCAGCGACGAGCGTATTTCGCTGCTGCCATCGAGCACCGCGCTGGCGGTGCTGGAGCGCCAGTCGCCGGGGCAGAGTGGCCTGGGCCTGGTCATCGCCAAGAGTCTGGCGCAGCTGTGGCAGGATTTCGACTTTGCCTTGATCGACAGCCCGCCCTTGCTCGGCGTGCTGATGGTCAACGCCCTGGCCGCGAGCCAGCAACTGGTCGTTCCAGTGCAGACCGAATTTTTGGCCGTCAAGGGCCTGGAGCGGATGATCGGTACCTTGGCGATGGTCAACCGCTCACGTAAGCAAGCCTTGCCCTATCAGATCGTGCCGACCCTGTTCGACCGTCGTACCCAAGCTTCGCTGGGTACCCTCAAACTGCTGCGCGATACCTACGGGGAGCATGTCTGGCAAGGCTATATCCCGGTCGATACGCGCCTGCGCGATGCCAGCCGCAATGGCGTCACGCCTTCGCAGTTCGATGGCAAGAGCCGCGGCGTTATCGCCTACCGGGCACTGCTCAAGCACTTGCTGACCTACAAATCCGCATTGCAGGTGGCCTGATGACGCAACATGCCCAGCCAGTCAGCACCCGGCCACAACTGGCCCTGCAATCCTATCTTGATGGCCTGCTGCAGGAAGCCACCGAGGTAGAAGACATTCACGAAGCGCCGGCCGCCAAGGTGGCCGACGCGCAGCCCAGCGACGAATTCGCCGCTGCCGTACGCGAGGAGCAGGCCCGGGATGCGCGGCAGCAGCCGGCACCAGCAGCGCTAGCCAGCGTCGCCCCCAGGCCATTCGCCGAGCCGAAGGCCAAGGTCTTGCCAACGGTTTTGCCGGTCGAGGCGCCGGTTGTCACCGTGGTCGAGACCGAAGTGGTGGCCGAAGCCAGCGTTCCGGTCCTGACCGAGTCGGCCGTCGAGCCGGTGGCACCGTTGGTCGATGTGCATCTGCCAGCGCCGAACCTGCCCGTACCACCTGCCACCCTCGACGGAAGACCCGCCTGGGCGGCCGAGCCGTTCGAGTGCTTGCTGTTCGACGTGGCCGGCTTGACCTTGGCGGTACCCCTTGTCTGCCTAGGCTCGATCTACAGCCTGGCCGGTCAGGAGTTGACGCCGTTGTTCGGCCAGCCGGACTGGTTCCTCGGGATCCTCAGCTGCCAGGCGGGCAACCTCAAGGTGCTGGATACCGCACGCTGGGTGATGCCTGATCGCTACCGCGATGATTTCCGTCAGGGCCTGCAGTACGTGATTTCCGTCCAGGGCTACGAATGGGGGTTGGCCGTGCACCAGGTCAGCCGTTCCCTGCGTCTGGACCCGGCCGAAATCAAGTGGCGCAGCCAACGTGGCCAGCGCCCCTGGCTGGCTGGCACGGTGATCGAACACATGTGTGCTTTGCTCGACGTCGCCGAACTGGCTGAGTTGATCGCCAGCGGCGCCGTGAAGCAGATGCACGCTAAACATAAATGACAGAACACACCGCCGTTGGCGGATTTCGAGGGGTAGGGGAATGAAAAAGTCGTCCGCACAGGGTTCTGAAGATCCGATTCTGCAGTGGGTAACCTTCCGTCTGGATAACGAGTCCTACGGCATCAACGTCATGCAGGTGCAGGAAGTCCTGCGCTACACCGAGATCGCCCCGGTGCCAGGTGCCCCGAGCTACGTACTGGGTATCATCAACCTGCGCGGCAACGTGGTGACGGTGATCGACACCCGTCAGCGCTTCGGCCTGATGCCTACCGAGGTCACCGACAACACCCGTATCGTGATCATCGAGGCCGACAAGCAGGTGGTCGGCATTCTTGTCGATAGCGTTGCCGAAGTGGTCTACCTGCGCCAGTCTGAAATCGAAACCGCGCCAAACGTCGGTAATGAAGAGTCGGCCAAGTTCATCCAGGGCGTATGCAACAAGAACGGCGAACTGCTGATTCTGGTCGAGCTGGACAAGATGATGACCGAGGAAGAGTGGTCCGAGCTGGAGAACATCTGAGTTGATTTTCGAGGTTGCTGTCATCTTCCTGGCGCTGCTCTGGGCGTTGAGCCTGTGGTTCTTCGTCAACTACAGCAAGCGTCAGCGTGAACTGGCTGCCCAGCAGGCCCAGGGCGATGCACTGCGCGACCAGCGCATCAAGGACCTGGCCAAGCGCCTGGACGATTACCAGAACGTCACCGTGCGCATGGGCGAAGCGATCCACGAAATCCGTGCGGCCGTGGCGACCCTGCCTGACCGGCTGGAGCGGCTGGAGCAGCGTGATCCCAGCAACGTCACCTTCACCCAGGCCGCCAAGCTGGTGGGCATGGGGGCGAGCGTTGCCGAGTTGACCGAGACCTGCGGGCTGACCCAGGCCGAGGCGGAGTTGATGAGCAAGTTGCACCGCACCGAGTGATACAGGGAGGCGGCCGTGGGGTCGCCTTCTTAGTTCAGTGGCTGATCCAGGATTGCGCGCTGCCGACCCGCGCGATCCTGCCAAGGGGCGTCAGAGTGTGTTCGGCTGCGATCCAGCTCTGCGTGTCGACGTATGCACCGCCATTGATGATCGGCAGTTTCATCAGCCTTTCGATTTGCCGCAGGCGGTAGAGGTCCGGCAGCAAACGGTCGATTACATCGTTCATCATCCCCGGCCCGGTAAGCTGACTAAGGCGACGCGTGTAATCGTGGAACGCCTCTGGATCCTGGACGCGATCCGGCCTGACTCGGTAGAAGTCAGGATCGCGCTGGTAGCGGGCATGCATCTCCTCGGACATGGCCAGCAGCGTCGGGTTGCCAGGGTGGCTTCCGATCATGCTGGTGTTGAATTGAAGTTCCATGTCCAGCAGCTGGTTGCTCAGGGGAGAGTGCAGCAACAACCCATCATCGGTAGTGGCGAGCTCGACATCATCCACCGACTCGGCGATGCATGTGTCGAAGCCTATGCACCCCAAACGCTGCCCTCCGGCCTTGAGCAGTTCATCATCGACATCCATGTAGAGACCACCTTCCTGGTACAGCATGGGATAGCGCAGCACGTCCGAGGCTGAGCTGTAGTTGGTGGCGACACCGCCATTGCCATCCAATGCGGCTTGATACTGCTGGTAATACTTGCTGGCGCTGAACGAATGGAAAAACGGCTGCTCCTCGAGCGGTTCCACCTGTAAGCCAGGGGCTTTCTCGGCTAGCTGGCGAAGGTTTTGTTGATAGACCTGCGGGTGGGCATTGGAAAGGTACAGGCGGTACCGGTATTGAGTGTTTTTCAAACGCCTCGCGTTTCTGGCCAGGTTCTCCACCAGCTCCGGGGCGATCGACTTGTTGCCGACCCACAAGGATGACACTGTCTTGGGAATTGCTCGTATGCCACGCGGCGCAACAGGGATGTGCAATGGCAACTGCAGGTCTACGCCAAGTCCACGCAGCGTCGCCATGCGCATTTCATCGCTCACCTGGCGCGGGCCGGGCATCACGCGACGCACCAACGGCTCGCCTGGGCGGGCTTCATAGACGGTTGGCTCGACCCTGTTCAGTTCGCTTTTTTCAACGAACACGTCGAACTCGATATCGTAGACAAGGTCGAGCTCCACCAGGTAGCCATCGACTGCATAGCTGCCAGTGATCGTTTGTGTCTTGGTTCCCCAGTCCACCGAACGACCGACCGGGAAGACCTCTGCTGCAGGTATCTCCTCTGCACGCGCTCGGTCAGCCTCGAAGAACGGCGCGACATCCAGTTCTGGCAGGTGAGGCGGGTCCATGGGGCTGAGCGGATATCCCCACTGTTCGTTGATCCGTACCGGACTCACGAAGTCGCCCGCCTTAAAACTGAACAGCTTGCCACCCTGGGACGCTGCATGCGCCAACGCGGGCGCTGCGTTCAACAATCCCCAGGCCACGCTGCCGATACCCGCTTGCTTGGCCCTCAGGGATTTGCCGTTGATAGCCTGGTCCAGGCCCAGGGCAACTTGCACGATGCCCCCTACAGCCAGCAGGGGCGCCAGCCCTGGCACCACGAAAGTGAGGGGGGCTACGAGGTTGAGGGTGGCGTTCAGGTAACTGGCCCATTTGGACTTGGTCACCTCAGCGTTGCTGGTGATGATGAAATCGGCATCGTCATAAGTGCGTTGACGCTGGCGCTCGGCCAGCGCATGGAACAGGTCGCCGGTGATCCTCGGGTTGTACTTGCCTGGTCGGTAGTTGACGTAGGTGCGCGGCGGCCAGCGACCGTCATCGTTGAAGTAACCATGTTCCGGGGGAAGCCTGTGGTCGAGCGGGTAGACCCCCAGCCCTTCCAGAGCGGTGTCCAGGCCGCTGAAGTCGATACCTTGAGGGCCATCGGCCAAGCGAAAGTGTCGTTTCAGGGCCTGGCGGCTGGCGGCATTCCTGCACTGCTGGCCCACCCAGTCCTTGAGCAGCTCTTCACTGGCGAACTCCAGCAGAGGCGAGCTGTTGCCGGGTGCATAGAGCAGGGTCAGGTCGGAGCTGGCGTCGTTGAGGTACAGCAGGTCGGTGGCGGCATAGCCATAGATGTTCAAGGTGCTCAGGCGCAAGCCCTTGCCACGGGGAATCAGGCCTGCGGCGCGCCAGGCGAGCTTGCGTGCTGCATCGCTGAGGCTGCCTTCAGCAATCTGCTTGTTGCAGGCGGCGATGAAATTGAGTTTGCAGCACAGGCGGTAGCCTGGCAGATGGTCCCGCCAGTACGCATCCAGCAATGCCGTGTAGCGACTGTGGAAATCCAGCGCCTCGATGTGACGTTGCAGTGCTTCGGCACGCACGTCGAGCAGTGTCGAGTGGTCGTAACGGGCGGGTGTGGTGCGCCTGAACAGGCCGTTGAACACCTGGTACCACGCGCCGTTATCGGTCAAGGGTTGCGCTGGTAACCGATCGACGATAGTAATCGGGCCATCGCCAGGAAGCTTGCCGGCCCACGGCTGGTTGAACAGCCCACCGAAAAAATCGTTGTTGGTCTCGCCTTGCCAGTTCATCAGCACGGCCTGAGTGAGGCTTATGCATTGCACGACAACGGCCTGGTAACTGGCGACGCCATCTGGATGGACATGCAGCGTTACCACATCGACCTGATCAGGGTCGAGGTCCACACCTTGTGCCGATAGCCAGTCGCCAATCGCGCGGCTGGCCTCGCGATCGGGTCGAGGAACAGTGGCCAGATGGTCGCGTACGAACTGGACGCCGGCAGTGTTGATCCGAGAGCTGGGCATGTCGATCTCCGTGGCTGTGAAAAGCCATAGCATCGACCGACTCAGCGCCAGCGCAACGGTAGATAATGCTTGCCCGACAACTCAGTGGCCTGGAGCAGGCAGGCCCGGCAGCACTTCGGTCACGTCACGCTCGCCCGGAGGAGAATCGTCGAAACCATAGGGCACCTTGCCGCGCAGCTGCCAGGCAAAGGCGATGATCTCAGCGATCGTCAGGTACAGTGCCTCGGGAATCTGCTCGCCCAACTCCAGGCGTGCCAGCAGGCGCACCAGTTCGGCGTTCTCGTAGATCGGTACTTCGTGTTCGCGGGCCAGGGCGAGAATGGCCTCGGCCAGTTCGTCTTCGCCCTTGGCGCTGAGGGTAGGGGCGTTTTGGCCGTCATAGCTCAGAGCGATAGCCTGGCGTGGTTGCGGGTAGCTCATGCGGTTTCGTCCACCCAACGTTGTTCGACGCGGGTACGTGGCCCGTGCGGTGGAATGCCCGGGTGGCACTCCAGGTCGCCGACATCCACGCCACGCGCCAGAAGGCGCGCGCGCAGCTCACCCAGTTGACTGTCGATCAGCTGGGCGGTCCGCTCACGTTCTGCCCACAATTGCCCGCAAAGCCGGCCCCGGCTCAGTTGGGCCTGAACCTGCAAGGGCCCCAATGGGGCAAGGTCGAAGGCCAGCTCGATACGCCACAAGGCTTCACCCAGGGGCTGCGGCTCGCGCTGGCGGTCGGCTTGCTGCTGTGGGGTTTCCTCGCGTTGCAGCTTCACCTGCAAAGGAATGAACTCCTGGCCGTGACGAACCGGGATTTCAGTCTGCCAGGTGGTCTGCAGGTTGCCATTTTCCAGGTTGCCGGTTTGTTGCAGGCTGCTCAGTGCATGGCTCTGCACTCGCGAGATGGCGGCTGCGGCCAGGCGTAGCAGCTGTTGCAGGTCGCTTTCGTCCTCCATCGCCTGCATCAGCCGAGAAGGCAGCGGAAAGGCCCCAGGTGGCGGTTTTGGCGTGACACGCTCAAGCATGCCCAGGGCACCACGGGCGACGGCGGGCATGACCTGGGCCAGTGTCGAGGCGCTGGTCGAAGGCGCGATGGGCGCTTGCGCGGAGGCTTGCGCCACCAGCCTGACCAGTTGCGCCTTGAGGTCCGTGGCCACGCCGGCGGGCTGCCCGCTTAGCAGTTTCGCTTCAAGAAAGGCGCCGCTGTTGCCCAGCGCCTGGGCGATGGCTTTCACATCCCCGAGCTGACGCACTTCAGGCAAGTTGGCCAGCACGCGCTCGGCGATGGCGCGTACCTCGCCATTGCTGCCAGCGTCGCGGGTGATCTGCTGCAAGGCGTTGAGCAGGCCTGGCAACGAGGCCTGGCGGCTTTGCTGGGTGACGAGTTGCTGGGCAATGCTCAGTTGATCCTGACGACCGCTCAGGGGTACGAACTTCAGCGACTGGTCACCCTGCACCAGCGCGCTCAGCAGGCTGCCCACCGGTAGCGGGCGAGGGCTGTCGATGGTCAGGGTGGCCCCGGCCTGGGCACTGTTGAGCAGGCTCACCAGCGAGCGGAAGTTGGCCGTCTGACCCGGAGCCTGTGGCAAGGGCTGATTGGTCAGCACCTTGCCTTGCAGCAGAGTACCGACCGGCACCTTGCTGGTGTCCAGGCGGGTGAGGGTGGCGATATTGCTGGCACTGGCCTGCTGCACCATCACCGCCAGGCGATTGCTCTCTGGCTGGCTCACGGTGATCTGGCTGCCCTGAGGCAGTGGCTGGCTGGCGCTGGCCTGCACCTGGGTCTGGTTGCCGTTGGCCTGAAGAATGCGCAGCACCAGTTGGAAGTCCTGGCCCACCTGGCGCAACGAAACCACCTCGGCCTGCGCGGTCTCGCCTGGCTTGAGCAACCCCGGCTGGGCTTGCAGCAGGCTCAGCAGTTCGCCGGTCATGGCCGCTTTGATCGCTTGCGGGTTGATCGCGGTTTGTGTGCCGAGACTATTGATTTCAGTCATGATTGTATACAACCTGTCGAACCCGCCCTCTTGGCAGCGAGGCGCCGCATGTAATAATGCCGCTCGTCCGCCACTGCCAGTATAACGGCAGCGAGGCGGGCGACTTGAGACTCCGGGGTCAGGTTCGGTGTCGTCTCCATCGCGGGTTCACCCGTGAAGAAGACGACACCGAACAGGATCCCGAAACTGGATAAGGCGAACCTGTGACCCTTCACCTCCAAGCCGTGGGCCTTGCCTGCGAGCGCGACCTGCGCCTGCTGTTCGAGCACCTGCATTTCGAACTGCGGCCTGGCGACATGCTGCAGATCAGCGGCCCCAACGGCAGCGGTAAGACCAGCCTGCTGCGCCTGCTGGCCGGGCTGATGCAGCCTACTGCCGGGCAGATTCTGCTGGGTGGCAAGCCATTGGCCGAGCAGCGCCATGCCTTGGCCAGCATTCTGTTGTGGATTGGTCACGCCGCTGGTATCAAGGACCTGCTGACCGCCGAGGAAAACCTCACCTGGTTGTGCGCCTTGCACCGACCGGCCAGCGAGGAGGCCATCTGGAATGCGCTGGAGGCCGTCGGCCTGCGCGGTTTCGAAGACGTGCCCTGCCATACCCTGTCCGCAGGGCAGCAGCGGCGGGTGGCCCTGGCCCGGTTGTACCTCGACAGCCCAGCGCTGTGGATTCTCGACGAACCCTTCACGGCTTTGGACAAGCAGGGCGTGGCGCAACTGGAGGCGCACCTTGCGGCCCATTGCGAGCAGGGCGGTACAGTGGTGCTCACCACTCACCACACCCTGGAGCGCAAACCCTCCGGCTACCGAGAACTGAACCTGGGGCAATGGGCGGCATGAGTGTATTCATCCTGTTGTTGCGCCGAGAAGCGCGTCTGCTGTTTCGCCGCCCGGCCGAGCTGGCCAACCCGCTGGTGTTCTTCGCCATCGTCGTGGCGCTGTTTCCGCTGGCGGTAGGCCCTGAAAGTCAATTGTTGCAAACCTTGTCGCCAGGTCTGGTCTGGGTCGCGGCGCTGCTGGCGGTGTTGCTGTCGCTCGATGGCCTGTTCCGCAGCGATTTCGAGGATGGCTCGCTGGAGCAATGGGTGTTGTCGCCGCATCCCCTGGCCATGCTGGTGCTGGCCAAGGTACTGGCGCACTGGATCTTTTCTGGGTTGGCGCTGGTATTGTTGGCGCCACTGCTGGCGTTGATGCTTGGCCTGCCGAGCCACTGCCTGCCGGTGCTGCTGGGTTCTCTGCTGCTGGGTACTCCCGTGCTGAGCCTGCTGGGCGCGGTGGGGGCTGCCTTGACCGTCGGGCTCAAGCGAGGTGGTTTGCTGCTGGCGTTGCTGATTCTTCCGTTGTATATCCCAGTATTGATCCTGGGCAGTGGTGCGTTGCAAGCGGCGTTGCAGAATATGCCGGCAACCGGCCATCTGCTCTGGCTTGCCAGCCTGACTGCCCTGGCAGTGACATTGGCACCCTTTGCGATCGCCGCCGGCCTCAAGATCAGCGTCGGCGAATAACGAGTCCCGGGCTTTCAAGCCCGGCAAATACCCTGGATGTACCCTGATGAAAATAAGCTGGACGTGGTTCCACAAGCTGGGCTCCCCAAAATGGTTCTATGCCATCAGCGGTCGAATGCTGCCGTGGCTGACCGTCTCCGCCATCTTGCTGCTGGTCACCGGCGTGATCTGGGGATTGGCCTTCGCCCCGCAGGATTACCAGCAAGGCAACAGCTTCCGCATCATCTATATCCATGTACCGGCGGCCATGCTGGCGCAGTCCTGCTACGTGCTGTTGGCAGTGGCCGGGGTAGTGGGGCTGGTGTGGAAGATGAAGCTGGCCGATGTCGCGCTGCAGTGCGCAGCCCCCATTGGCGCCTGGATGACCGCCGTGGCGCTGGTTACTGGGGCCATCTGGGGCAAGCCGACCTGGGGTAGCTGGTGGGTGTGGGATGCGCGGCTGACGTCGATGCTCATCCTGCTGTTCCTGTACTTCGGCATCATCGCCCTCGGCCAGGCGATCAGTAACCGTGACAGCGCGGCCAAGGCGTGCGCGGTGCTGGCCATTGTCGGAGTGGTGAACATCCCGATCATCAAGTACTCGGTGGAGTGGTGGAACACCCTGCACCAGGGCGCCACCTTCACCCTGACGGAAAAACCGGCGATGCCCGCCGAGATGTGGTTGCCCCTGTTGCTCACGGCGCTGGGCTTCTACTGCTTCTTCGGTGCCGTGCTGCTGCTGCGCATGCGCCTGGAAGTGCTCAAGCGCGAGGCGCGGGCCAGTTGGGTACGTGAAGAAGTCCTGAACAGCCTGGGTCGGAGGGTGGCGTGATGAGCTTTGCTTCATTCGGCGACTTCCTCGCCATGGGTCATCATGCCCTGTACGTCTGGTCGGCATACGGCATCTGCATGGCGGTGCTGGCGGTCAATGTCGCCATGCCCTTGCTGGCCCGTCGCCGCTACCTGCAAGAAGAGGCGCGCCGTCTGCGCCGGGAGAACAACCAGTGAATCCGCAGCGCAAGAAACGCCTGTTGCTTATCCTCGGCCTGCTGGCCGGTGTCGGCGTTGCCGTCGGCTTTGCCTTGAGCGCCCTGCAGCAGAACATCAACCTGTTCTATACACCGACCCAGATCGCCAACGGTGAAGCACCGCTGGACACACGCATCCGTGCCGGTGGCATGGTGGAAAAAGGCTCGGTGCAGCGTTCGTCCGACTCGCTGGACGTACGTTTCGTGGTCACCGATTTCAACAAGTCGGTGCCGATCACCTACCGCGGCATCCTGCCTGACCTGTTCCGCGAAGGGCAGGGCATCGTTGCCCTGGGCAAGCTCAATGCCGACGGTGTGGTGGTGGCCGACGAGGTGTTGGCCAAGCACGATGAGAAATACATGCCGCCGGAAGTCACCAAGGCACTGAAGGAAAGCGGCCAGGCCGCCACTGGTGCGGAGTCCAAGCCATGAATGCGGCGTTGGTGATCCCTGAGCTGGGACAATTGTCGATGATCCTGGCGATCTGCTTCGCCGTCGTGCAGGCCAGTGTGCCGTTGTTGGGGGCCTGGCGTGGCGACAGCCTGTGGATGAGCCTGGCGCGCCCGGCGGCCTGGGGGCAGTTCGCGTTTCTGGCGTTCGCTTTCGCCTGCCTGACCCACGCCTTCATGACCGACAATTTCTCGGTCGCCTATGTGGCCAGCAACTCCAACAGTGCCTTGCCCTGGTACTACAAGTTCAGCGCGGTGTGGGGTGCCCATGAGGGCTCGTTGCTGTTGTGGGCGCTGATTCTCGGTGGCTGGACCTTTGCCGTATCGGTGTTCTCGCGGCAACTGCCGCACGTGATGCTGGCCCGGGTACTGGCGGTGATGGGCATGATCAGCGTCGGTTTCCTGTCATTCCTGATCATCACCTCCAACCCTTTCCAGCGTCTGCTGCCGCAGGTGCCGACCGACGGACGCGACCTCAACCCGTTGCTGCAGGACTTCGGCCTGATCGTCCATCCGCCGATGCTGTACATGGGCTATGTCGGCTTCTCGGTGGCATTCGCCTTCGCCATTGCCGCTCTGCTGGGTGGCCGTCTCGATGCGGCCTGGGCACGCTGGTCGCGGCCCTGGACCATCGTTGCCTGGGCGTTTCTCGGGGTGGGTATCACCCTGGGATCGTGGTGGGCCTACTACGAGTTGGGCTGGGGCGGCTGGTGGTTCTGGGACCCGGTGGAGAATGCCTCGTTCATGCCGTGGCTGGTGGGTACGGCGCTGATCCATTCGCTGGCGGTGACCGAAAAACGTGGTGTCTTCAAAAGCTGGACGGTACTGCTGGCCATCGCCGCGTTCTCCCTGAGCCTGTTGGGAACCTTCCTGGTCCGTTCCGGGGTGCTGACCTCGGTGCATGCCTTCGCCGCCGACCCGTCCCGAGGCGTGTTCATCCTGATCTTCCTGCTGTGCGTGGTCGGCGGTTCGCTGACCCTGTTCGCCCTGCGCGCACCGGTAGTGAAAAGCCAGGTCGGCTTTGCCCTATGGTCGCGCGAGACATTGCTGTTGGCCAATAACCTGATTCTGGTGGTGGCAGCCTCGATGATCCTGCTGGGTACCTTGTACCCCCTGGTGCTCGACGCGCTGACCGGGGCCAAGCTATCGGTCGGCCCCCCTTACTTCGATGCCTTGTTCCTGCCCTTGATGGCGTTGCTGATGGTGGTGCTCGGCGTCGGCGTGGTGGTGCGTTGGAAGGACACCCCTGGCACGTGGCTGGTCAGCATGATGACCCCGGTGTTGATCGGCAGCGCAGTGCTTGCACCGGTTGCGGGCCTGATCGTCGACGACTTCGACTGGCCGACCTTGAGCGCCTTCGCCCTGGCGTCCTGGGTTGTGCTGGCTGGCCTGCGCGATATCGTCGACAAGACCCGTCACAAAGGCCTGTTCAAGGGCATGCGCGGCCTGAGCCGCAGCTATTGGGGCATGCAGCTGGCGCACCTGGGCCTGGCGGTCTGCGCCCTGGGCGTGGTGCTGTCGAGCAACAACAGCGCCGAGCGCGACCTGCGCATGGCTCCGGGCGAGAGCATCGAGCTGGGCGGTTATCACTTCCTTTTCCAGGGCGCCAAGCACTTCGAGGGCCCTAACTTCATCTCCGACAAGGGTACGGTGGTGGTGTCCCGCGAGGGCCGCGAGATCACCACGCTGCACCCTGAAAAGCGCCTGTATACCGTGCAGCAGTCGATGATGACCGAAGCCGGTATCGATGCCGGTTTCACCCGTGACCTGTACGTTGCCTTGGGCGAGCCGCTGGAGAACGGCGCCTGGGCCGTGCGTGTGCACATCAAGCCTTACGTCCGCTGGATCTGGCTGGGCGGTCTGCTGACCGGTCTGGGCGGATTGCTGGCGGCCCTGGACCGACGTTACCGCGTCAAGGTCAAGACCCGGGTGCGTGATGTCCTGGGCGTGTCTGGAGCAGCTGCATGAAGCGTTGGATCATGGTAGTACCCCTGGCGGTGTTCCTGCTGGTGGTGGTGTTTCTCTACAAGGGGCTGTTCCTCAAGCCCGACGAGCTGCCTTCGGCGATGATCGGCAAGCCGTTCCCGGCGTTCTCCCTCGCCTCGGTGCAAGGCGATCGCAATCTCACCCAGGCCGATCTGCTTGGCCGCCCGGCGCTGGTCAACGTCTGGGCGACCTGGTGCCCATCGTGCAAGGTCGAGCACCCGTACCTGAACCAACTGGCCCAGCAGGGTGTGGTGATCCATGGGGTCAACTACAAGGACGACAATGCCGCCGCGCAGAAGTGGCTGGCGGAGTTCCACAACCCTTACCAGCTCGATATCCGTGACCAGCAGGGCACGCTGGGGCTGGACCTTGGTGTGTATGGCGCACCGGAAACCTTCCTGATCGATGCCCAGGGCATCATCCGCTACAAGCACGTCGGTGTCGTCGACGCCACGGTCTGGCGTGAGCAACTGGCGCCGCTGTATCAAGGGCTGGTCGATGAGGCCAAGCCATGAGGCGCTGGCTTGCAGCCGCCGTGCTGGGCATGAGCCTGGCCGGCGTGGCCAAGGCGGCCATCGACACCTACCAGTTCCGCGATGAGGCAGAGCGCGAGCGTTACCAGCAACTGACCAAGGAATTGCGCTGCCCCAAATGCCAGAACCAGGACATCGCCGACTCCAACGCACCGATTGCCGCTGACCTGCGCCGCGAAATCTTCCGCATGCTGGGCGAGGGCAAGAGCAACCAGCAGATCATTGACTTCATGGTCGACCGCTATGGCGATTTCGTGCGCTATAAGCCGGCGCTCAGTGGGCGGACCTGGCTGCTGTGGTTTGGCCCTGGGATTCTGCTGGCCGGTGGCTTCGTGGTATTGGCGGTGATGGTCCGTCGACGCCGCGACCCTGCCGCGCAGGGTGCCAAGGAGCTGTCCGTCGAAGAACGCGAGCGTCTCGCCAAACTGCTGGATAAAGAACAGACCCATGACTGAATTCTGGCTTAGTGCGGGCCTGCTGCTGCTCGCCGCCCTCGGCTTCTTGCTGATTCCGATCCTGCGTGGCCGCCGTCGCCAGCAGGAAGAAGACCGTACCGCACTGAACGTGGCCCTGTATCAGGAACGGGTCGCCGAACTGGCTGCCCAGCAGGCGGCCGGTGTGCTCGATGAAGCGCAGTTGGCCAGTGGGCGTGACGAAGCGGCCCGTGAACTGCTGGCTGACACCGAAGGTGGCGAGGCGCAGCGTCAGGGCTATCTGGGCAAAGCCTTGCCGTTGCTGGCGGCGGTACTTGTTCCCGTAATGGCATTGGGGCTGTACCTGCACTTTGGTGCAGCGGACAAGGTCGAGTTGACCGAGGAGTTCGCCGAGGCGCCCAAGACCCTGCAAGAGATGACCTCGCGCCTGGAGCGCGCTGTCCAGGCCCAGCCAGACTCTGCCGAGGGCCTGTACTTTCTGGGCCGTTCCTATATGGCCGAGCAGCGCCCAGCCGATGCAGCGCGTACCTTCGAGCGTGCCGTAGCCTTGGCCGGGCGCCAGCCCGAGTTGCTCGGCCAGTGGGCCCAGGCGCTGTACTTTGCCGCCGACAAGCAATGGAGCGCGCCATTGCAGGCGCTTACCGACGAAGCACTGCAAGCCGATCCGAAGGAAGTGACCAGCCTGGGCCTGCGAGGCATCGCGGCGTTCGAGGGCGAGCGCTACCAGGAAGCCATCGACTACTGGCAGCGACTGCTTGCCCTGTTGCCGGAGGGTGATGCCTCGCGCGCGGCTCTGCAGGGCGGCATCGACCGCGCCGCCGAGCGGCTCGGTGGCAAGCCCGCCGCACCCGTGGCAGCACGGGTGAAAGTGCGTGTGGAGCTGGCCGCTGCGCTCAAGGACAAGGTCAAGCCTGACGACACGGTGTTCATCTTCGCCCGTGCCCTGAACGGCCCACCGATGCCTCTGGCGGCCAAGCGGGTGACGGTCGCGCAGTTACCGATCGAAGTGGAGTTGTCCGACGCCGATGCGATGATGCCGCAGATGAAACTGTCCGACTTTGCTGAAGTCAAACTGGTTGCCCGTGTCTCACGTGCCGGCCAACCGACCCGCGGCGAGTGGATCGGCCAAGGCGCGCCATTGGCCAAAGGCACCCAGGCTACCCAGCACCTGATCATCGACAGCCCCGATTTGTAAGAGAACCACGCCATGCACAGCACCGTCCGCCTGACCCTGATCACCCTGGCCCTGGGTTTGTCTGCGTGTACGGTGCACGAGCCGTACGAGCAGCCCGAACCTCGCATCGAGACACCGCCGCACCAGGGGCCGGCGGTAAAGCCATTGCCGGGTAGTCGACCGTCTACCCAGCCGAGCAAGCCGGCGTCGATACCCAAACCGATGCCGCGCACCTCCGCGAGCTTCGCGCCGCCACCGGGCGGTGCCAGCCACTGGGACCCGAAACTGGGTGTATACGTGCTAGAGAAAAAACCTAATACCTTCTACAGACAGCGCACCTATTACCGCTGGGATGGGGGCTGGAGCTGGTCGCTGAGCCCTGATGGGCCGTGGCAGGAAACCGACAGCAGTGGTGTGCCCGGCGGTCTTGGCAGGGCATTCGCCCAATAGGCCCTTGGGGCAAACTACCATTACAGTACAGTTGAACCTCGATTTATCGATTGACTGTACTGTACGGTAACTCCGCATAATGCCCCTTCGAACGAACTCGGAGGCGGCATGAGCAAAACAGTTCTGGTACTGGTGGAGACCGTCGACGATTACCTGCCTTTGCTGGAAGAGGCAGGCTATCGGCTGATCCGAGCCCCGTCGCCCTCGCTACGTGCCGATGCCATCGCCAACCATGCCCATGAGATCGACGCGGTACTCACCCGTGGCCCGCTTGGCTTGACCGCCGCCGAGATCGACACGCTACACCAGCTGCGGATCATCTGCGT
This sequence comes from Pseudomonas sp. Rh2, assembly GCF_040762985.1. Lineage (NCBI taxonomy): Bacteria > Pseudomonadati > Pseudomonadota > Gammaproteobacteria > Pseudomonadales > Pseudomonadaceae > Pseudomonas > Pseudomonas sp. Rh2. Next base: position 4,160,234 of record NZ_CP142890.1, on the reverse strand, counting down.
GATCGGTGCCGGCTATGAGCAGGTCGACCTGGCCGCCGCCGCCGCGCGTGGTATTACCGTCACCAATGGCGCCGGAGCCAACGCCACGGCAGTCGCCGACCATACCTTGGCCATGCTGCTGGCGCTGCTGCGCGATATCCCTCGCGCCGACGCCGGTACCCGCCGAGGCGAATGGAACCGGGTAATCAGCCCCTCGGTCAGTGGCAAACGCCTGGGCATCCTCGGTCTCGGTGCAGTCGGGCAAGCGATTGCCAAGCGTGCCCACCTGGGCTTTGACATGAGCATCAGCTACCACAGCCGCACGGCTCGCCAGGACGTGCCCTACGCCTGGTTCGACAGCCCACTGAGCCTGGCCCGGGACGTGGACATTTTGGTGGTCGCCACGCCGGGGGGCGCCACTACCCGACACCTGGTCGATGCCCAGGTGCTGGAGGCGCTGGGGGCCGAGGGCTACCTGGTTAACATCGCCCGTGCCAGTGTGGTGGATACCCAGGCCTTGGTCGCAGCACTCGAGCGCGGGCAGATCGCCGGTGCCGCGCTGGACGTGTTCGATGACGAGCCTGCCGTGCCCGATGCGCTCAAGGCCCTCGGCAACACCGTGCTGACGCCCCATGTAGCTGGCCAGTCGCCGGAGGCCGCGCGGGATACTGTGTCCCTGGTATTGCGCAACCTGCAGGCCTTCTTTGCCGGCGAGCCCGTGCTGACGCCGGTGCGCCAGTAACCTTCGCTTTCGATTCCGCCCGGCGGTGACCGGGCCTCAAGGAGTGTTTGATGCAACTCGAGATATTCCAGGTCGATGCCTTCAGTGCTGAGCCTTTCGGGGGCAACCCAGCGGCGGTGATTCCGCTGGATAGCTGGCTGCCGGACGACAGGCTCCAACGCATTGCCGAAGAGAACAACCTATCCGAAACCGCTTACTTCGTCCGCAATGGCGAGACGTACGACCTGCGTTGGTTCACCCCGGCGGTCGAGGTCGATCTGTGCGGGCATGCCACGCTGGCGTCGGCCTATGTGCTGTTCGAGCAATTGGGCGAACAGGCACAAGTGCTGCGCTTCAATACCCGCAGCGGCGAACTGCGGGTCAGCCGTGGCGCCGACGGACTGCTGGCGATGGACTTTCCGGCCAGGCAGCCGGTCGCGGTGGACACCCCCGCAGGTTTGCTGCAAGCCCTGGGTCTGAACGTAGCGGGGCAGCTTTACCGCAGTGATGACTTCGTGCTGATGATCGATGACGCTTCGCTGCTTGAACCGCTCAAGCCAGATTTCGTCGCATTGTCAGCCTTCGATGTACGCGGTATCGCTGTCACTGCTCCGGGTCGTGGCTATGATTTCGTCACTCGATGGTTCGGCCCGCGGGTCGGAGTCAACGAGGACCCGGTCACGGGTTCGGCCCACACCTCGCTGGCGCCGTTGTGGGCCGAACGCCTGGGCAAGACCAGTCTGAGCTGCGAGCAGGGCGGGGCACGCAAGGGTCAGCTGCATTGTGAAGTGCCTGGCAATGGCCGGGTGATCATCAGCGGCCGGGCGGCGCTCTACCTCAAGGGTCGCGTGTTCATCTGACTGGCAGACCGCACCGTTCCTGAAAGTGCAAGCCATCCCTGAGCGGATTTATCCGCGATGCGCCGCGCGGGCGGCGCTTTTTCCCGGCAGGCACCCGGCAGCCTTCGGATGGCCGTTCGTCGGGAGTGCGGGCTCTCGTAGAGTCCCATTCTCCGCCCCTCCCGAGATCACCCGTATTGGCCTGCTTCCTGTCACCTGACTTTCCAGTCAACTGCGCAAGAAGTTGCGCACTCAAATGTGGATAAACCTGTGCACACATTCCTGTAGGCCTTGATAAATATGGCGTACAGGCAACTGCGCAACTTTTTGCACACCACTGCGCAAGAAGTTGCGCACTTTTCCCGTGGTTTTTTCCGAAAAAGCTCCCCGATTTTCAGCGTGGATCGCTGCAGGCCTTGATCTATAAGGCTTTTCCTCAAGTTGGCACGACTTTTGTCATATCAAGACCCGATTGACCGGCAATTAGCTGCCGAAAAAGGCACTTATCCACAGCAAGGAGAGCAGCACTATGGCAACACCCGCGTACATGTCCGTCACCGGCGAAAAACAAGGCCTGATCACCGCTGGCGCGTTCACCGCCGATTCGGTGGGCAACACCTACCAGGAAGGCCACGAAGACCAGGTGATGGTCCAGGGCTTCGACCACCAGGTGATCATCCCCCGTGATCCGCAGTCCGGCCAACCGACCGGCCAGCGCGTGCACAAACCGGTGAAGATCACCAAGGTCTTCGACAAGGCCTCGCCACTGCTGCTGGCGGCCCTGACCTCCGGCGAGCGCATGACCAAGGTCGAGATCAAGTGGTACCGCACCTCGGCCGCCGGCACCCAGGAGCACTACTACACCACCGTCCTGGAAGACGCGATCATCGTCGACATGAAGGACTACATGCACAACTGCCAGGACCCGGCCAACGCCCACTTCACCCACCTGGAAGACGTGTACTTCACCTACCGCAAGATCACCTGGACCCACGAGGTCTCCGGGACTTCCGGTTCCGACGACTGGCGCGTTCCGGTCGCAGGCTAAACCTGGATCACACCGCTGCCTGCCGCGTTCGCGCGGCGGGCTGCGGTCGTTTTCACTACGTTTTCCTAAAGGAGGACAGGGATGTTTGCCGCCGCGAACCAGACCCATTTCAGCTTGCACATCGACGGCCTGGAGCACGATTTCCAGGTCCTCGCCTTCAACGGCACGGAAGCCATCAGCCACGCCTATGCCATTGACCTCGAGCTGGTCAGCGAACGCCCTTCGCTGGACCTGGAACGCCTGCTGCACAAACCCGCTTTCCTCCAGCTCGGCGATGCCGGCCGTGGCCTGCACGGCCTGAGCCCTCCCGCCAACCCGGCCAAGCGGCCGCTGGGCAGTGAGGTGCTGGCATGAGTGGCGAATCCAAGCAACGCGAAGCGCAAGTCGCGGTCGCCCCGCTCAACACCATCGACGCCAAGGACGTGGGCCGCGGCGCCGCCGCCTTCGACGCCTGGTTGCAGTCGGTCAGCAGCGGCTACGTCACCCTCGAACGGATCAAGACCGTGGCCGGTGCCTTGCCGGTGGTGGGCAACATCATGGCCCTGGTCGACGCCCTGGGCGATGTGGTCACCCTGGTCAAGAGCAAGCACCGCCAGGTGCTCGATTGGGTCAGCCTGGGCATCAACCTGATCGGCGTATTGCCGGCGCCGCCGACCATGGCAGCCGCCCGCATGAGCTTGCGCCCGACCTTGTTCCTGGTCCGCCAGGAGCTGCGCAACAGCGCCAAGATGCTGCTGGGCGACTCGCTGATCACGGTGCTGATGGGCCACCTCAACGCCACCATCGCCGGGACCCTCGACGACTTTGTGACCCAGGCACAGCCAAAGATCGCCGGCATTCTCAAGGACGCGGGCGATCTGGGTACCAAGGTGACTGGCGAAATTGCCACGGGCCTGGAGAAAGTCGTGCTCGGCCAACTCGACGCCCAGGGCGACAAGGCGGCGGCGAGCAAGCAGATGGCAGCCGCCAGCGACCAGTTGCTCAACGACCCCAAGGCGGCGATCAGCAACTTCTTCGGGGCGGTGCACAGCGCCTGCAAGGCGGCTGGTAAAGGCATGGCCAACAGCGCTACCAGCAAGCTGTTGCCCGATGACATCAAGAACAGCGTGCTGGCCAATACCGGGCAGCTGCGAGCGCTGGGCGGGGAAATGGCCACGCAGCTGAACAAGCTGTCCGATCCTGCGACGCAGATGAGCATCGGTTGGATGCTGACGGTGCTGGGTGGGGCGGTGGCAGGCTTCCGCAGCCGCCACAAGAACGGCCAGCCAGGGGTGGCCAAGCCGGATACCGTGACCAAGGTGGAGCGGGAGCAGAGCAAGGGTGAGCTTGCTGTCGTGGGTAAACAGGCCCCAGCCGAGCAGACCCCAAGCCCCAAGCGTCCACCGTGCCCCGCTGAACCGAAGGCCCGTACCGGCCACAGCATCAGCTTCTCGCTGGGCTCGGAATTCATTCAGCACACCGATTTCAGCTTGCCTGGCCCATTTCCCATCGAGTGGGAGCGGATCTACCACTCGCGCCTGGCCGAGTACGACCAGGGCAGCCTGGGCGCTCGTTGGGTAACCGAGTTCACCACCCGCATCGACATCGTCGGCAAAGGCGTGCTGTTCCACGACTTCGACGGCCGCAGCCACGCATTCGAGCTGCCCAAGGTCGGCAAGGCGCTGTTCAACGCCATCGAAGACTTGCTGCTGGTGCGCAGCACCGACAGCGAACTGGTGATCTGCCGTGGGTTCGTGCGCAAGGAATACTACCTGCGCGTGGGCGATCGTTATTACCTGCGCAAGATCCTGCTGGAGAACGACGCCGGCTGCATGCTGCATTACGAGCATCGCCACGAAGGCCGCCCGGTGCTGTCCGACATCATCACCTTCCAGGGTGATGCGAAGAACGTCCTACGTCACCTCGGCACCCTGATCGATGATCACGGCCATATCAAAGGCCTGTGGGAAATGCGCGATGGCCAGCCGCTTCGTCAGCTGTGCGCCTACCACTACGACGACCAAGGCGACCTGATCGCCGCCCAGGACGAGAACGGCGCCGCCTGGCATTACCAGTATCAGCACCACCTGGTTACCCGCTACACCGACCGCACCGGGCGCGGCATGAACCTGGAATGGGAGGGCAGCAGCGCCCAGGCCAAGGCCATCCATGAATGGGCCGACGACGGCAGCTACGACACGCGTCTGGCGTGGGACGAGAACATCCGCCTGACCTACGTCACCGACGCTCACGGCCAGGAGACCTGGTACTACTACGATATCCAGGGCCACCTGTATCGCATCCGCTACCCGGACGAACGCTCCGAGTGGCTGTTCCGCGATGAGCGCAAGAAGCTCCTGCGCCACGTGCACGCCGATGGCAGCGAAGACCGCTACGACTACGACGATCAAGGCAGCGTCATTCGCCATATCCGTGCCGACCACAGCAAGACGCACTTTGCCTACGACGACCGTCGTCACCCGATCAAGATCCGCGACGCAGAAGGCGGCCTGTGGCTGCGTGATTACGACCGGAAAGGCAACCTGGTCGAAACCACCGACCCGCTGGGCAACAAGACCGAATTCGCCTACACGCCTTCGGGCCTGGTGAAGGCGATCAAGGATGCCAACGGCAACGAGAAGAAGCTGGCGTACAACGCGGCGGACCAGCTGATCGAGTACACCGACTGCTCGGGCAAGACCAGTCAATGGGAGTACGACGACGTCGGTCGTCTGGTGCTGTTCACCGATGCGGCGGGCAACAAGACCACCTACGCGTACAAGGCCGGTCAGCTGGCGAAAGTCACCCACCCCGACAACACCGAAGAGCGTTTCGAACGCGATGCCGAAGGCCGCCTGTTGGCCCACGTCGACGCGCTGGACCGCTGCACCACCTGGTCCTACGACGCGGCCGGCAAACTGGTCGAACGGGTCGACGCCAACGAGCACAGCTTGCGCTACCGCTGGGACAAGCTGGGCCGCCTGATCGGGCTGGAGAACGAGAACGACAGCAAGGCCACGTTCCTGTACGACCCGGTCGGCCGCCTGCTGGAAGAAAAGGGCTTCGATGGTTTGGTCACCCGCTACCAGTACGACCCGGACAGCGGTCGACTGGCCAGCACCCAGGTCGGTCAACGCCGGATCGACATCACCTTCGATGCCGTCGGGCGTCTGGCCTCGCGCACGGCCCGCCAGGGCGACCAGCGCCAGGAAGAAACCTTTGCCTACGACGGCAACGGCAAGCTGATCCAGGCCATCAATGCCGACAGCAAGTTGCAATGGTTCCATGACGAAGCGGGCAACCTCACTCGCGAGCATCAGTACTACCTCAAGACCGCTGTGCCGATGGTCGCGGTGTGGAAGCACGAGTACGACGCGCTGAACCTGCGCACGGCGACGATTCGTCCCGATGGCCATAAGGTCAGCACGCTCACCTACGGCAGCGGTCATGTGCTGGGCATGACCCTTGACCAGCATGAGCTGCTGGCCTATGAGCGCGATGCTCTGCACCGTGAGGTGGTCCGGCACCAGGGCAACCAGCTGATGCAGACCCAGGCGTGGGACCCGGCAGGTCGCCTGCAGGAGCAATGGCTGGGTAGCCACGACGGCAAGTCCACGTTGCTCAAGCGCCAGTATCAATACGATGCCGTCGGCCAGCTGACCGACATCCACGACACCCGCCGTGGTCACCTGGCCTATCAGTACGACCCGGTGGGCCGCCTGCTGCAAGCCACCAGTCGCCTGGGTGTCGAGACCTTCGCCTTCGACCCAGCCGGCAACCTGCTGGACCAGAAGACCCAGGAACTCAACCGCCCGCTGGAAAGCGACCCGCGTCGCAACAAGCTGATGGACAACCTGCTGCGCGAGTACGCCGGCACGCATTACCAGTACGACGAACGCGGCAACCTCATCCACCGCCTGCACAACGGCGACAAGGCCCGCCTGACCTGGGACCTGTTCGACCGTCTGGTCCGCTTCGACGATGGCAAGCTCAGCGTGGCATACAGCTACGACGCCCTGGGCCGTCGCCTGCACAAACACTCGACCGCGCATCATTACGACGATCCCCGTGCGGGCAGCGGCTGGAACCAGATGCAACGCGCCAAGCGCCAGCGCGAACTGGGTTGCGGTTACACCCTGTACGGCTGGGATGGCGACAACCTCGCCTGGGAAAGCTCGCCGCCGCAGGACGAAGGGGAGACCGGGCGGACGGTGCATTACCTGTACGAACCGGACAGCTTCGTGCCCGTTGCGCAGGCGCTGCGCAAGGCACCGATTCGCCTGTTACGGCAGCCGGACTGGCGTGGACGCGAATACGACATCGACCAGGACCCGCTGTGGCAGCACGAAGTGAAACCGCAGCCGATCGATGCGATTGCCTGGTACCAGTGCGATCACCTCGGTACGCCGATGGAGCTGACCGACCACCACGGAGAGGTGGCGTGGGCGGGGCAGTACAAGGCGTGGGGTGACGTGCGCGAGGTGCGTTCGGACTGGGCCAGGCAGATTGGGATGAGCAACCCGATTCGCTTCCAGGGGCAGTACCACGATCACGAGACCGGGCTGCATTACAACCGGTATCGGTACTATGATCCGAGGGTTGGGCGGTTTGTGAGCCAGGACCCGATTAGCTACGGCGGCGGTTTAAACCTGTTTGCCTATGCGCCGAACCCTGTGGAGTGGATTGATCCTCTTGGATTAGCGAAAAAGCAGCCAGTAAGACTCGTTAATGGCTGTCCAATTATCGGTACTGGGCAGAAGACTGGTGGTGATGGTCATGCGCAACTGTCCGAAGATATTGCTCTGCAGATGGCTAAAAGTGGTGATTATGAGAAAGTTGGTGTTAACGTAGCAGTCAAGACCGTAACAGGTGTGCCAACTGATCCTATTACTCGTCCAGATGTAACCGGGCTTCGTAAAGATGGTAGGGTGGATATTGTTGAAGTACCATCTCCGACTGACCAACTGACTAGGCTTGAGGCGAAGGGAAGAATAACTCTACAAGGCCTCGGGGCTCGTGCAGGGGACTATACTGCTACTGGAAAAACTTTAAGGAAGAATTGAGTATGGATTATTACTGTTTTTTGGTGGCTCATTCTGTTTCAGATGTCAAAACAAATCTGCTGTCAGTTTACCCTGATGTAAAACGATGGATTTCTGAGCGTGGTGACGTTGAGCGATCTGGCGGCAGTGGCGGTAAGGTTGTGAAGTTTAATGAAAAAAAATATTTACAAGACTTGAGTTTGGGGAAGTTAGAAGCAATAGAGTTGTACTCTGAGCGCAAGTGGAGAAAAGGTGAGGTTAGTGAGGTGCTGAACTCTGATTTTTCCGTGGTTTTTTCTAACGGTACGGGCTTAATGCTCTCTGCTAATAAAGAAAAAATTCGATTAAGTGACCTCCTTGACTCATTTTTGATGATGGGTCATGTTGTTGAAGCATATGACTACGCCTATGCATATGTCGAGACTCACGCATATGGTACCGGGTATGCGAGAGGTATCTATATGCCTGATGAAATTCATCCACTTATGTGGGGGCGACGATCTGAGGCTGGGGCTTGGATGAAAAAACAATGGTCCAATGACACGGGCTCATATATTCGAGATATTTACCAACTGAATATGTACTCAAGCCGGAAGATTGAGGCCTTGCCGCACGATAAACGGCAGGCTCTCACCCAAGCGATGGAGCGGTATGGCGAATGCTCAGTCCAGAAAGGTTTCTCCGTGTGGGCGTTAGAAGAGGCTGAACTTGAGATGGCTCGCGAGTATCTTAAAGGTTTCAAACTACTAGCTTCTTACCTTTAATAGGAATTAGTGGGTTACGAGGCTCGCCATTGCGCCAATATCACTTTCATCTACCTCGGTAATTGGAGGGCGGCGCTTGAAGAGAATGTATCGTTCAATGAGTCACCTGCTTGCTGGATTGATCTGTTGGTGGGGTGTGTGAAATTGCTTCTGGCTGGGCGGAGCAAGTAGACAGTAAGGAATTTTCTATTTGTCTGTTAGATTGTATTCTGAATGGTCGCGTAACTGAATGTAAAGGCGCGTTTGTTAGGGGTGTGGTTATGAGAGTGAGCTTGCAGGAAAGGTAAGTAGGCTGGTTGAAAGGTCAAAAATTATGAGGGTATATGGTCTAGTGAAAAACCAGACTTGACAATCTCTAGCAACTTGAGCGTTTTGGAGAAAGCATTAGCTGGAATTAGGACAATGTAGATGTCGGTAGGACCAGCTGGATGGTCGTAGAAACCTGAGCACGGTGACCCTTCGCCCCGATGGCCATAAGGTCAGCACGCTCACCTACGGCAGCGGTCACGTGCTGGGCATGACCCTTGACCAGCATGAGCTGCTGGCCTACGAGCGCGATGCTCTGCACCGTGAGGTGGTCCGGCATCAGGGCAACCAGCTGATGCAGACCCAGGCGTGGGACTCGGCGGGTCGCCTGCAGGCGCAATGGCTGGGTAGCCACGACGGCAAGTCCACGTTGCTCAAGCGCCAGTATCAATACGATGCCGTCGGCCAGCTGACCGACATCCACGACACCCGCCGTGGTCACCTGGCCTATCAGTACGACCCGGTGGGCCGCCTGCTGCAAGCCACCAGTCGCCTGGGTGTCGAGACCTTCGCCTTCGACCCGGCCGGCAACCTGCTGGACCAGAAGACCCAGGAACTCAACCGCCCGCTGGAAAGCGACCCGCGTCGCAACAAGCTGATGGACAACCTGCTGCGCGAGTACGCCGGCACGCATTACCAGTACGACGAACGCGGCAACCTCATCCACCGCCTGCATAACGGCGACAAAGCCCGCCTGACCTGGGACCTGTTCGACCGTCTGGTCCGCTTCGACGATGGCAAGCTCAGCGTCGCGTACAGCTACGACGCCCTGGGCCGTCGCCTGCACAAACACTCGACCGCGCATCACTACGACGATCCCCGTGCGGGCAGCGGCTGGAACCAGATGCAACGCGCCAAGCGCCAGCGCGAACTGGGTTGCGGTTACACCCTCTACGGCTGGGATGGCGACAACCTCGCCTGGGAAAGCTCGCCGCCGCAGGACGAAGGCGAAACCGGGCGGACCGTGCATTACCTGTACGAACCGGACAGCTTCGTGCCCGTTGCGCAGGCGCTGCGCAAGGCACCGATTCGCCTGTTACGGCAGCCGGACTGGCGTGGACGCGAATACGACATCGACCAGGACCCGCTGTGGCAACACGAAGTGAAGCCGCAGCCGATCGATTCGATTGCCTGGTACCAGTGCGATCACCTCGGTACGCCGATGGAGCTGACCGACCACCACGGAGAGGTGGCGTGGGCGGGGCAGTACAAGGCGTGGGGTGACGTGCGCGAGGTGCGCTCGGAGTGGGCCAAGCAGGTTGGGATGAGCAACCCGATTCGCTTCCAGGGGCAGTACCACGATCATGAGACGGGGCTGCATTACAACCGGTATCGGTACTATGATCCGAGGGTTGGGCGGTTCCTAAGTCAAGATCCAATAAGCTATATGGGAGGGATAAATCTATATAGCTATGCGGATAATCCGACGGAGTGGCTTGATCCGTTGGGTCTTGCTCGAATAAGTGGACCAGGTAGTAGGCCTGGTAAAGATTTTACAAAGGCTGGGAAGAGAGTAAACAAGAAAATATTGACCGTTATGGTCACTTGACTTGCGAGAGCTGCAGCGTGCAGGCGTTCAGTGCAGTCAGGCATGAGCGGGGTGTGAGACCTCCTGACAATGAGGCACATGTTGATCACGTGATTCCTAAGGCAAAGGGCGGTTCGGGAACTCCAGAGAATGGACAGGTTCTGTGTAGGGTCTGTAATCTAGAGAAAAGTGATTCTTGTGAAATATAGGTGGTGCTAATGGAAAAGGTTTTTATTAGCTTGAATGTTGTTGATGGCTACCCCCGGGTTGGGGTTGAAAGTGTATGGGCTGAAAAAAAAGACGGAAATCTTTATAGAATAAAGAATATACCGTTCTACTCAAAGGAGGTGTGTTTTGAGGACGAGGTGAGTACCTCAAAGGGAAGTGATGGTGAGGCCGTTTTCGTTGCTGTGGTGGCTGATGAGGGTAATAGTACAATTAGGATTATATTTTTTGATGGCGATGAAAGTGTGCCAGGTTTGATCATGGCCGAGATTTCCAATATGGGCTGTTCTTGGGAAGGAATGAGTAAAAAATTTTTCTCAGTAAACGTTCCTCGGGAGGTTGATTTTGATGAGGTTGTCAAGTATTTGGAGGTAAAGAGCGAAGAAGGCTGGTTGGATTATGAGTACGGCAAGGTACGTCAATAGTATGCGCGATTTTTATATGTTTGGCGGGCTGTGCCTACTTGTTTAGGTGCGGTTTGTTTTAAGTTTAATTAAAGTTTTGATTTTTGGTTTTTGTAAAGCTTTGGTGTGAAGTCTGATGGGTGATGGATAGGTTTTAGTTCTTACGCTCCTTTCGGTCACCCATTGTAAAAATAGGTCTGTAATGGCGTGTACACTTTGTACGAGGACGGAACCGAACCTGCGCACGTCGTGGCTACAAAGTCAGCACGCTCACCTACGGCAGCGGTCACGTGCTGGGCATGACCCTTGACCAGCATGAGCTGCTGGCCTACGAGCGCGATGCTCTGCACCGTGAGGTGGTCCGGCACCAGGGCAACCAGCTGATGCAGACCCAGGCGTGGGACCCGGCGGGTCGCCTGCAGGCGCAATGGCTGGGTAGCCACGACGGCAAGTCCACGTTGCTCAAGCGCCAGTATCAATACGATGCCGTCGGCCAGCTGACCGACATCCACGACACCCGCCGTGGTCACCTGGCCTATCAGTACGACCCGGTGGGCCGCCTGCTGCAAGCCACCAGTCGCCTGGGTGTCGAGACCTTCGCCTTCGACCCGGCCGGCAACCTGCTGGACCAGAAGACCGAGGAACTCAACCGCCCGCTGGAAAGCGACCCGCGTCGCAACAAGCTGATGGACAACCTGCTGCGCGAGTACGCCGGCACGCATTACCAGTACGACGAACGCGGCAACCTCATCCACCGCCTGCACAACGGCGACGAGGCCCGCCTGACCTGGGACCTGTTCGACCGTCTGGTCCGCTTCGACGATGGCAAGCTCAGCGTGGCATACAGCTACGACGCGCTGGGCCGTCGCCTGCACAAACACTCGACCGCGCATCACTACGACGATCCCCGTGCGGGCAGCGGCTGGAACCAGATGCAACGCGCCAAGCGCCAGCGCGAACTGGGTTGCGGTTACACGCTGTACGGCTGGGATGGCGACAACCTCGCCTGGGAAAGCTCGCCACCGCAGGACGAAGGCGAGACTGGGCGGACCGTGCACTACCTGTACGAACCGGACAGCTTCGTGCCCGTTGCGCAGGCGCTGCGCAAGGCACCGATTCGCTTGTTACGGCAGCCGGACTGGCGTGGACGCGAATACGACATCGACCAGGACCCGCTGTGGCAGCACGAAGTGAAACCGCAGCCGATCGATGCGATTGCCTGGTACCAGTGCGATCACCTCGGTACGCCGATGGAGCTGACTGACCACCACGGAGAGGTGGCGTGGGCGGGGCAGTACAAGGCGTTGGGGGGAAGTGCGCGAGGAGCGTTCGGAGTGGGCCAAGCAGGTTGGGATGAGCAACCCGATTCGCTTCCAGGGGGCCGTACCACGATCATGAGACCGGGCTGCATTACAACCGGTATCGGTACTATGATCCGAGGGTCGGGCGGTTTGTGAGCCAGGATCCGATTAGCTACGTTGGTGGTTTCAACCTCTATGAGTATGTTTCGAACCCTATTGATTGGATCGATCCGTGGGGACTGAAGCGGATCAAGAATGCGATTGATGGGGATCGCCGCCATCAGGAATTCAATGCGGAAATTAAAACTCAGCATCCAAATGCGACTATTCAGAGTGAGTGTTATCTGCGGGATGCAAGCGGGAAATCTGTCAGGGATCCTGAAAGCGGTGAGCGGCGTAGGGTGGGCACGGCTGTTATTGAGAATAGGCAGGCAACGACTTATGAGGTAACAAGTTTGACTGCTGATAAATATGATCAGCAAATGAAAGAAAGTCGAATTCTCACGAGTGGTGGGACATTTATTAGAGATAGAACTACTGGGAAGCTGGTGCCGGTTGCAGGGTTGTCTCAAGTAGAAAGGAGGTTGTAATGACAAGTGACTATCCAGTTTGGGATATCGATGTGTTGATTTCGGCCTATAGGAGTGCTCCGGACTGGCAGAAAAATATTGAGCTATCGACGGAGAATCTCTTCATTTTTATGGAGCGTAATGGTCTTCTGAAATGCCGAGTTACTGATGAGGAAGGGCGGGTTGTGAAGCGTGTGATCATGAAAAGCGAGATTACTGAGGAAGGCAATAAACTTGTTGAAGGGCCTAAAAGCGCTGTAAGTCGATGGGCTAAATCAAAAGGTAGATTTAATGATCCTGGGAATATCAGTGCGCTGGAGAAAGCCTTGGCCGAAATTAGAAAGTCATAGAGGGTTCAGAGGGCGGGCTTGAACTTTGAATAATAGGTTTTTAGCTCGCCTTTCTGTGCTTTTTGGTAGGCGGTTTCAGAGGCTGAGTGCAACACCCGACTATTGAGTTAAGGATGGGCTTTCATGGTGCTTGGCTATCATTGCCGTCATCATTTCGATACGGAGACGCTGAACAATTAGCCATTTCTTACCGTCCCCATTTTTCAAGCCGGTTTTTCCAACCTACTGGCCTTACTCTGTGTTTCTTGGGCCGATTTCTACCCTGATTTTGCTGAGTTAGCGGGCCAGCCCCGCCTTTTAGACGGACTTATCCCGCCGTCCGTTGCAAATACCGCTTGGCCAGTACCAGATTGGCCAACCCAAACAGACTGAACAACTGCGCCGTATTCTTTTCCAGTCCATTACGACACCGAAGAGCGTTTCGAACGCGATGCCGAAGGCCGCCTGCTGCAAGCCACCAGTCGCCTGGGTGTCGAGACCTTCGCCTTCGACCCAGCCGGCAACCTGCTGGACCAGAAGACCCAGGAACTCAACCGCCCGCTGGAAAGCGACCCGCGTCGCAACAAGCTGATGGACAACCTGCTGCGCGAGTACGCCGGCACGCATTACCAGTACGACGAACGCGGCAACCTCATCCACCGCCTGCACAACGGCGACAAGGCCCGCCTGACCTGGGACCTGTTCGACCGTCTGGTCCGCTTCGACGATGGCAAGCTCAGCGTGGCATACAGCTACGACGCGCTGGGCCGTCGCCTGCACAAACACTCGACCGCGCATCACTACGACGATCCCCGTGCGGGCAGCGGCTGGAACCAGATGCAACGCGCCAAGCGCCAGCGCGAACTGGGTTGCGGTTACACCCTGTACGGCTGGGATGGCGACAACCTCGCCTGGGAAAGCTCGCCACCGCAGGACGAAGGCGAGACTGGGCGGACCGTGCACTACCTGTACGAACCGGACAGCTTCGTGCCCGTTGCGCAGGCGCTGCGCAAGGCACCGATTCGCTTGTTACGGCAGCCGGACTGGCGTGGACGCGAATACGACATCGACCAGGACCCGCTGTGGCAGCACGAAGTGAAACCGCAGCCGATCGATGCGATTGCCTGGTACCAGTGCGATTACCTCGGTACGCCGATGGAGCTGACCGACCACCACGGAGAGGTGGCGTGGGCGGGGCAGTACAAGGCGTGGGGTGACGTGCGCGAGGTGCGCTCGGAGTGGGCCAAGCAGGTTGGGATGAGCAACCCGATTCGCTTCCAGGGGTAGTACCACGATCATGAGACCGGGCTGCATTACAACCGGTATCGGTACTATGATCCGAGGGCTGGGCGGTTCGTGAACCAGGATCCGATCAGCTACGGCGGCGGTTTAAACCTGTATACCTATGCGCCGAACCCTGTGGAGTGGATTGATCCACTGGGGCTCAACAAATTCGGCAGTGGCAAAGGCGTTCACACTGCAGTGGTAAATGTGCATGATGCTGAAGGTCAACACAACATTGTCTCATGTGTTCTTTACAGTGGAAACATGACTGAGGAAGAAAGAGCCTTAGGATTTCCAAGAAGTTCTCTGGCCACACATACGGAGGCTAGAGCAGTAAAACAGATACCACTGCAGCAGGGGGATGTTATGGTGATTGATGGGCAGTACCCTCCATGTCCTTCGTGCAAAGGTAAAATGAACAAGGCTTCAGCAACGTCAGGAGCAATAGTCAAGTATACCTGGTCAGAAAACGGTGAAACTAAAACATGGATCGCCGGTGAAGGGCGGTAACGAGGGTGACTATGGACAAAAAGTTTTCAGCAAATACCTTTCATGCGGATCATGAGTATGATGTGTTAACGGTCGGCCTTGCAGATGATTCTGAGGATCCAGTGGACTTTATTATCCTCCAAAGATCTGATGAGGTGGATGAGCAGGATCAGGAGTTAGGGCTGGATACTTACTATGTTGAAATTGGAAACCCTGGCGTTGCAGGTTATGGGGGGGTGGACAGAGTAGAGATTTTTTCAGATAGAATAATTTTTAACTTTGTCGGCTCTTGTGATTGGGTTAAGCCTATAAAGGCAATTGAGGTGAATACTTCTGGGGTTTCAGAGGATGTGAATGACATATATAGCGCTTTGAGCAAAATCTTCCATGTGGATACGCCTCTCGTTCGTTTTTAATGACTTTTAAAATGAGACGGCGTTTGGTAATTGGAACACAGCGCTAGTTAAGCCACCAAGAGGAAAAACTGCGCTGCTCAGACTCATTATTTAACTATTTCGGGGGCTTACAGTCAGAGTTGGTGCCAGGTGCTTCGACGATGGCAAGCTCAGCGTCGCGTACAGCTACGACGCGCTGGGCCGTCGCCTGCACAAACACTCGACCGCGCATCACTACGACGATCCCCGTGCGGGCAGCGGCTGGAACCAGATGCAACGCGCCAAGCGCCAGCGCGAACTGGGTTGCGGTTACACGCTGTACGGCTGGGATGGCGACAACCTCGCCTGGGAAAGCTCGCCACCGCAGGACGAAGGCGAGACTGGGCGGACCGTGCACTACCTGTACGAACCGGACAGCTTCGTGCCCGTTGCGCAGGCGCTGCGCAAGGCACCGATTCGCCTGTTACGGCAGCCGGACTGGCGTGGACGCGAATACGACATCGACCAGGACCCGCTGTGGCAACACGAAGTGAAGCCGCAGCCGATCGATGCGATTGCCTGGTACCAGTGCGATCACCTCGGCACGCCGATGGAGCTGACCGACCACCACGCAGAGGTGGCGTGGGCGGGGCAGTACAAGGCGTGGGGTGACGTGCGCGAGGAGCGTTCGGAGTGGGCCAAGCAGGTTGGGATGAGTAACCCGATTCGCTTCCAGGGGCAGTACCACGATCATGAGACCGGGCTGCATTACAACCGGTATCGGTACTATGATCCGAGGGTTGGGCGGTTTGTTAGTCAGGATCCTATTCGTTATACCGGAGGGCTAAACCTCTTCGCGTACACGCCGAACCCAATATTTTGGGTCGACACACGAGGCCTCACTCCAACGCCGCTTAATGAACCTGGCTATATCGTTTATGGGCTTTATAAACCAGATGACGAGATGCCTTAATATATTGGACATACTAAACAAGATCCGCTTAAGCGAGAGGCTCAGCATGCTCAGTCAGGCCGGTTAGGTAATGCAGCGTTGAAACCAGTCTCAGAAGGCCTTACTTATACACAGTCGAAGGGGCAGGAGCAGTACTATCGAGAGGTTTATGATACAAAAACCGGGTTCCCAGGGAATATCATTGAACCGATTGATAAGTCTAGGCAAGACGAGCGTGGTAGATCGCATGTCGCCGAATATGAAAGAATCAAATCAAAAAATACTTGTGAGCTTTAAGGTGTAAGATGATGAAGCTTTTAAGGAATGATGTCCAAGCCGGCGATATTTTCTACATTCCAGCGATCACCCCAGCAGGTGAGGTTGGGTTTGTATTAGCTAGGTTTATCGAACATGTTGAGCATAATGCAGGGGCTTTAATAGAGGTTTTTAAAAAATTTTATCGTGAGCCGCCGAAAACTTTGGGGCAAGTGGATATGACAGAGCGTCTTTTTAGGCCAATTTTATGCTCCATGCGATTTTCTGAGATACCTAGATGGCGAATTTTGTTTAGGGATGAAGCCTATGATAGATTGGTTTCGAATTGTAGAGATATAACGCTGGAGTATCATTCTGACTTTAGGGTTGGTGGGGTGCGACACCCTAAGCCAGTAAGTGAGCATGGGTACGCAAGTTGTAGCCCTTACGAGGCCGCCACATGCTGGCGAATGCATCATATTGTGTTCAGAGTTAACGCTCATCTGGCTGGGTATTTTGGTCCGAATGACAGTTGTCGAATGAGTGAGATTCCAGAGGATATGAGAATTGGGAACGAGGTTGCGGAGCAAAAAGTTTTAGGTTTGGCCAAAGAGGTTGATGGGTTGTTTAAGAAATGGGCAAAAAAATAGCTCATCATTTGTAGGGTGCTGATTTCAATTTGCGGTCGAGGAGCTTAGCTCCTTGGCTGCATTACAAACGTTATCGCTGCCGCGAACCGAGGGATGGTAGTTGGTTTCTCAAGATCCGATTAGTTGCCCGGTTGACTTAAATCTCTCCGCCTAACGTAGCTGTTATGTGCTCGGCATGACCATTGACTAGGCTCTGTACGAAAAGCCTTGATACTCGGTGATGCTGCGTTGAAAACCGCCTCCGAATGCTCATTTGCAACCCGTAAACTCCGCTTCCTCGGCTGTTTTCGCCTTGCCTGACCTTCGTCTCAAGACTTTTCATACAGACCCTAAGCCTGCTATCGGTTACACATTGAGAGATGCGGATACTGATGAAGTAATGAAGTATGGTGAAACGATACGCGGAGAGCGGCGGTATACTCAGAAATATCTATCTGAAAACAACGTTTACATGCAGCGATAGGCGGGTGGAACAAAAAGGGAAATGCACGCCTGGCAAAATCAGAAGATTATTGCATATAAGTCGGCGCGCGGTGGGAAGAGATCGCCACTCAATAATAGTGATTATTAGAAGGCTTATATGAAATTTCATTCTTCAAGTGAGCAGGATATTTTGGTTGGTCCGGGTGCGCAGGTCGCCCGGAGGAAGGTGGCGGCTGTCATGTCTGATCTACTCGGAGACGTTACTCTTGAGTGTGGGGCGGGTACATGGAGCTATATCTCAATAATGATGCCGGATGATATTGTAGATAGCTATCCTGAAGTCAGAAAATATCATAAGCAGCGAAGCGTTATTGAAGTGCGTGTGCAGCTCCCGTTTTATGATTTCAAAGATGCAGATGATGTTGGGATGGTTGGATTTATGCTTGAGGGATTAAGTCGTTCAGTTGATCTGATGGTTGGTATAAAAAGTCTAAAAATGTCCGATTCCGACGCTGATCTTCTTAGGGGTGTCGTCGACCAGGCTAAGCATAAGCTCGGAATCGCTTAGATGTCTCAATATGGTGTCTGGCCGGCTATTTGTACAGGTCGAAGGATTAAGTCCTGATGGAGTCGGGGTTTCTAGCGCGAAACATCCAAACGCCTCAATTCACAGTGAGTGCTATTTGAGAGATGCTACTGGCCAGTACCAGATTGGCCAACTCAAACAGACTGAACAACTGCGCCGTATTCTTTTCCAGTCCACTACGACACCGAAGAGCGTTTCGAACGCGATGCCGAAGGCCGCCTGTTGACCCACGCCGACGCGCAGGACCGCTGCACCACCTGGTCCTACGACGCGGCCGGCAAACTGGTCGAACGGGTCGACGCCAACGAGCACACCTTGCGCTACCGCTGGGACAAGCTGGGCCGCCTGATCGGGCTGGAGAACGAGAACGACAGCAAGGCCACGTTCCTGTACGACCCGGTCGGCCGCCTGCTGGAAGAAAAGGGCTTCGATGGTTTGGTCACCCGCTACCAGTACGACCCGGACAGCGGTCGACTGGCCAGCACCCAGGTCGGTCAACGCCGGATCGACATCACCTTCGATGCCGTCGGGCGTCTGGCCTCGCGCACGGCCCGCCAGGGCGACCAGCGCCAGGAAGAAACCTTTGCCTACGACGGCAACGGCAAGCTGATCCAGGCCATCAATGCCGACAGCAAGCTGCAATGGTTCCATGACGAAGCGGGCAACCTCATTTGATCCGGCTCGCCGGCAATGAAGCCGGTACAGGCATCTATACTCACCTGCCCAGCCTCCGTCCAAAGGACTGCACCCATGGCCCTCGAAAAACAAGGCACGTGCCTCTGTGGTGCCACCCGCCTCAGCGTCACGGTCGATAACACCCATATCAGCGCCTGCCACTGCAGCATGTGCCGCAAGTGGACCGGAGGTCCGCTGCTGGTGGTTCACTGCAGCCAGCCACCGACATTCGAAGGACGCGCTCCTAGCGTCTACGACTCTTCTGAGTGGGCACAGCGCGGTTTCTGTGGCCAGTGCGGCACGCACCTGTACTACCGACTCAAGGCAAACGACTTTTATGCGGTGCCGGTCGGTTTGCTCGATGGCGATGAGACCTGGGATTTCGACCTGCAGATTTTCGTCGAACAGAAACCAGCCTGGTACTGTTTCGCCAATCAGACCAAGGAGCTGACCGGCGAGCAGGCCTTCGAACAGCTCGGCTGACCCGTACCGTGCAATACTCGCGAGCTTGCCAAACCACTGCATTCCTGAGAAAAGGGCGGCTTTGATTTTTACCGTTGGAGCATGCCATGAGCAGCGAACTGCAGATCATCGACCTTGAACAAGGCGACGGCAAAGCCGTGGTCAAGGGCGCATTGATCACCACCCAATATACCGGCTGGCTGGCCGACGGCAGCGAGTTCGACTCATCGTGGTCGCGTGGCAAGCCGTTTCAGTGCGTCATC
The DNA here is from genome assembly GCF_040762985.1 of Pseudomonas sp. Rh2. NCBI lineage: Bacteria > Pseudomonadati > Pseudomonadota > Gammaproteobacteria > Pseudomonadales > Pseudomonadaceae > Pseudomonas > Pseudomonas sp. Rh2. Next base: position 4,140,787 of record NZ_CP142890.1, on the reverse strand, counting down.
GGCACCGGCCGCGTGATCAAGGGCTGGGATCAAGGCCTGATGGGCATGCGCGTTGGCGGCAAACGCAAGTTGCAAGTGCCGGCCCATCTGGGCTACGGCGAGCGTAGCGTTGGCGCGATTCCGCCGAACTCGGACCTGACGTTCGAGATCGAGTTGCTGGAAGTGCTGACGCGGGATGATTGATACCTAGGCAATCGCGCAATTGGATTCGGATGTCTGGCAAGGAAGCGGCATGAGCCAACGAGTAACGATAATCGGCGGTGGGGTGATTGGCCTGGCGACGGCCTATGCGTTGGTGCGCGAGGGCTTGTCGGTCGACCTGATCGAAGCACGTGACAGCCTGGCCAGTGCCACGAGTTTTGCCAATGGCGGGCAGCTGTCCTATCGCTATGTCGCGCCGCTGGCCGATGCGGGGGTGCCCTGGCAGGCACTGGGTTGGTTGCTTCAAGGAGACTCGCCCTTGCGCCTGCGCTTGCGACTGGACTCGGCGCAATGGCGCTGGCTGGCCGCGTTCATGCTGGCCTGTCGGCGTTCGGTGAACCGGCGCAATGCCCACGTGCTGCTGGATTTGGCCCTGCACAGCCAGGCCGCGCTGCAGCGCTGGCGTGAGGAAGACGGACTGGCGAATTTTGCCTGGCGGCGCAATGGCAAGCTGGTCGCTTTTCGTAGCGAGCGCGCTTTTACCCTTGGGCGTGATCATCTGCTGGACCCAACACGCCAGCAGGTGCTGGGGGCCACAGAACTGCGGGCGCTCGAGCCGTCACTGCTCGAAACACCTTTCATCGGGGGGGTGTATACGCCAGATGAGGAGGTCGCCGATTGTCATCGTTTTTGCCAACGACTGGCCGAGCGTCTACGTGCCTCGGGGTTGTGCCGTTTTCTACTGGGCAAGCCGGTTAGCCGCTTGATCAGGCGCAATGATAAGGTGATCGGGTTGCAACTCGGTCATGAGCAGTTGGACGTGGAGCACCTGGTTTTATGCGCGGGGTATCGCAGCCCAGGGCTGGCTTTGCCAGGGTTGAAACTGCCGATCTATCCACTGAAGGGCTACAGCCTGACCGCGCCGATTGCGCCGAGCCATCGAGCGCCACAGGTGAGCATCACCGACTATGAGCGCAAGATCGTGTATGCACGGTTGGATGAGCAACTGCGCGTCGCGGCGATGGTGGATATCGTTGGGTTCGACGAGTCCGTGGATGCGCGCAGGTTTCAGAGCATGCTTCGGATGGCCCGCAGCACGTTGCCTGGGGCGGCCGATTATGGCCAAGCGGTGGAGTGGGCGGGGATGCGTCCTGCGACACCGACCGGGGTGCCGATCATCGGTGCAACGGTTTATCGCAACCTCTGGTTGAACCTCGGGCATGGGGCCTTGGGCTTTACCTTGGCCTGCGGTAGCGGGGAGCGGCTGGCGCGGATGTTGGTTTGAAGTTACCGGCCCTATCGCCGGCAAGCCGGCGCCAATGAGATGCCAGTAGGCGCCGGCTTGCCGGCGATAGGGCCAGTACCGACAGCCGATCTGTCAGCGCCCGAGCCGCATCGGCCAACCCACCACCTTCTTCACCCGCGGCGTCGCGTAGGTCCGCACCTTGGACGTGCTCAACCCCATCCGCACCAGCGATTCGGCGATGGTCAACGCCGCGCTCACACCATCGACCACCGGCACGCCGGTGCGCTGGCGGATCTGCTCGTCGAGCCCGGCCATGCCGCCGCAACCCAGGCAGATCACCTCGGCCTTGTCCTCGCGCACGGCGCGTTCGGCCTGCTCGACGATAGCCTCCACTGCACGCTGCGGGTCGGCCTCCAGCTCAAGCACTGCCAGGCCACTGGCGCGCACCGACGCACAGCGGTCGTACAGCCCGGAAAGCTTCAAGCGGTCCTCGATCAGCGGCACGGTGCGGTCCAGGGTGGTGACCACCGAATACGCATGGCCCAGGTACATCGCGGTGCTGGCGGCGGCATCGGTGATGTCCACCACCGGCACGTTCAGCAGCTCTTGCAGGCCTTCGCGGCCATGCTCGCCGTAGCCAGCCTGGATCACCGCATCGTAGGGGCCTTCATAGGCCAGCACGCGGTCCATGACCGCAATGGCGGCCAGGTAGCTCTCGAAGTTGCCTTCCACCGATTCGGCGCCGAACCAGGGGGTCAGGCCGACGATCTCGGTGCCGGGCGCGGCCACGCTGCGAGCCTGTTCGGCGATGGCCTCGGTGATGGCTTCGGTGGTGTTGACGTTGGCGATCAGAATACGCATGGACGATCCTCCTTGATCAATGGCTGCTGTGGTCGACGGCGATGCACTCACCGCTGACATCGTGGTATTGGCCGTTGCGCGGCGCGATCAGCAGATAGAGCGCGGCCGCGATGCCGGCGCCGATCAGCCAGGAGAAGGGCGCGATGCCATGGAAGTTGGGCACCAGGGCCAGGACGATGGCCAGCAGTGCGGACGGGGTGAAGGCGGCAACGGCGCGTAGATTGATGCCCTTGCTGTAGTGGTAGGCGCCGGTCGGGTTCTCGCTGTAGAGCTCCGGCACGTTGATGCGGCCTTTGCGCAGCAGCCAGTAGTCGGCCATGATCACGCCGTACAGTGGGCCGAGCAGGGCGCCGAGGCCAGACAGGAAGTACACGATCACCAGCGGGCTGTTGTACAGGTTCCACGGCAGGATCAGCACCGCCAGCGTGGCGCTGATCAGCCCGGCGCGGCGGAAGTTCAGGTGGCGTGGGGCCAGGTTGCTGAGCACGAACGCCGGGGCGACGAAGTTGGCCATGATGTTCACCGCCACGGTGACGATCAGGAAGGCCAGGCAGCCCAGTACCAGGAACGGAGTGTTGGGGATACTGGCGACGATCTGGGTCGGGCTGTCGATGATCTGGCCATTGATCTGGAACTGCGCGCCACACAGCACCACGGTGATGGCGGCGAACACCAGGATGTTCACCGGCAGGCCCCAGAAGTTGCCCACGCGGATGGTCTTGCGGCACGGCGAAGAGCGAGCGAAGTCGCAGAAGTTCAGCACCAGGGTGCCATAGATCGCCAGCCACAGCGCACCGCCAGCGAAAATGTTGCGCCACATCTCGTAGCCGGACAGCGGTTCGGCCACCGACCAGGCGATGCGAGCGTCGGCCTTGAAGTACATGAACACGGCCAGGGCCGCGACCGTCAGCAGGATCACCGGGCCGGCGAAAGCCTCATAGCGGCGAACCATCTCCATGCCGTAGGCGAGGATCACCAGTTGCACCAGCCAGATCGCCACGAAGCATACCCAGCCCAGGCTCGACAGCCCCAGGATGCTGTCGTGGTCGTAGGCCGCCAAGTGCGGCCAGACGGCCGTCAGCAGCACACGCAGGACCACCGATGCGAGATAGGTCTGGATGCCGAACCAGGCGATGGCAATGACCGCGCGGATCAGTGCCGGAATCTGCGCGCCATGGATGCCGAAGGCGATACGGCTGATGACCGGGAAAGGCACGCCGGTTTTCTGTCCCATGTAGCCGGACAGGTTCATGAAGAAGTACACCAGCGCCGCACCGATCGCCAGCGACAGGAGGATTTGCCAGCCACCCAGGCCCAGGGCGAACAAACCCATGGCAAAGGAATAATTGGCGATGTTGTGCACATCATTTGTCCACAACGCGAAGATACTGTACCCGCCCCAGCGCCGACCCTCGGCTCGCGTCGGAGCCAAGTCGCGATTGTGCAGGCGTGGGCTGAGTTCGATTGCCGGCGCACCACCGGCAACAGGGGAGGGAGGGTTGGCGCTGGCAACGGATAGTTCAGGGGCAAGGTCGAGGCTGGTACTCATTCCGGCAGGCTCCTGATGCGCGTGGACTGCGATGAGCGGGCATGCGCACGGGCTCGCCATCTCGTCGGTGCAGCGTTGGCATCACTGGGTTCTGGGCGCGACAGACGGGTTTGGACCGGCGTCGCGGGTTATTGTGTATTTATGTTTTGCATCGTTTGTATACAAAGCACAAGCACACAAAAGCGAGTTCCGTGCCAGGCAAAAGTCAACGCCAGGAATGATGCTTAATAGAAGTAACGAAACTGAGCCGTAACTTGATGAAAATAAAGATTTATAAGTTGACCAGTTGAACAGTTTTAATTTTTTTCAGCACTAGTTAGTTGATCGAGTGGTCAAATTCAGGGGTTGGTGTTGTGTAACGTATTGGGGCGTTACTTAATAAAGTGCACACAAAAATGGCACCTATGGTTACATTATTGTGTACAAAAAATAGTCAGGTTTTGCGGTGGCCTTTTCGCCGGCAGCCGGCTCCTGCAGGTTCGCCGTCGTCCGCCGAGGGCCGGCTGGCGGGCGATGAGGATGCTCATTCCATGGGTGGCAGCCGCCGTTTCACCGGACTTTTCTTGATGATCGCGGTGTTGGTCTCAGCCAGCACATTGATACGGTCGAGCACAGTGTCGAGCTGCTCCATCGAGCGCACATGCAGCCGGGCGATGAAGCAGTCTTCACCGGTGACCTTGTCGCACTCGGTGAACTCTGGAATGGCGATGATCTGGCGCTCCACCTCTTGCAGCTGCCCCGGCAACGGGCGGATGCGTACGATGGCCTGTAACTGGTAACCGAAGCAGCGCGGGTCGACGTCCACGGTGTAGCCACGCAACACACCGCGCTCTTCGAGGCGGCGCAGGCGTTCGCTGACGCTGGGGGCCGACAGGCCGCTGAGCTGCGCCAGCGCCTTGAGCGAGCGGCGGGAGTCCTCCATCAAGGCGTTGATCAAGCATTGGTCGATGGCGTCGGTCATTTTTGCCTCGTAAGGTTTTCTTGAGATCTTGCCTTGATAGTAAAGGCGTTCTCATAGATTTGCCTTGGATAACCGCTGGAAGGTCATCGTTCGCCCTCTGCATACTGTCGCCATCGTCAACCGGAGGTGTGAGATGGACAGTTCACTACGCCGCGGCTCATTGGAAATGGTCGCCGCCATGCTGATTTCGGGAACCATTGGCTGGTTCGTGCTGGTGTCCGGGCAACCGGTGCTGGAGGTGGTGTTCTGGCGCTGTGTGTTCGGCACCGGCACGTTACTGGTGATTTGCGCGGCGTTCGGTTTTCTCAGGCCGGGAGTCATCAGCCGTACTGCCGTTGTGTTGGCGATTGCCAGTGGGGTGTCCATCGTTGGCAACTGGGTGTTGCTGTTCGCGTCCTATTCGCGAGCTTCCATCGCCATCGGCACAGCGGTGTACAACGTGCAGCCCTTCATGCTGGTGGGGCTGGCGGCACTGTTCCTAGGTGAGAAAATCACCTTGCCCAAGGTGACTTGGCTCAGTGTGGCGTTCCTGGGCATGTTGGCTATCGTCAGTGCCCACGGTGCGGGGCAGGCCAGCGGTGATCAGTACCTGCTCGGGATTGCCCTGGCTTTGGGCGCAGCGTTGCTCTATGCCATTGCTGCGTTGATCATCAAACGCCTGAGCGGCACGCCGCCCCACCTGATTGCGTTGATCCAGGTGGCCACTGGGGTACTGCTGCTGGCGCCCTGGGTGGGGATGGGTGGGTTGCCTGGCGAGCCTTCGGCGTTGGGTAGCCTGGTGACCTTGGGCATCGTTCACACCGGGCTGATGTACGTGCTGCTGTACAGCGCGATCCAGCGTCTGCCCACGGCATTGACTGGGGCGTTGTCGTTCATCTACCCGATTGCAGCGATCCTGGTTGACTGGGTGGCCTTCGGGCACCGGCTGGCGCCGTTGCAATGGTTGGGTGTGGCGTTGATTCTGCTGGCGGCGGCGGGGATGCAGCAGGGGTGGTGGTTCCGTTCGGCGCAGGTCGCGGTAAAAGAATGAGGTGCGTTGCCGACCGTTTCGCGGGTACGTAGCGGTCCTGTGGCAGCGGGTTTACCCGCGAAGCGGTCGGCAGCGGTAGAATGGCTCCTTTTATTCGCTTGCGACCCGCCATGACTTCGCCGATCCACACCCTCGAACAGCATCTGCTCAGCGCCCTTGACCCAGCCCCCCAGGAAACCCGTCGCCTGTTCCATGGCCGTGGTCGGTGCTGGCCGGGCCTGGAGCAGATCACGGTCGACTGGTTGCAAGGCGTGCTCTCGGTTGCACTGTTCCGCGAGCCGCCTGAAGGTCAGCTCGCGGAACTGCAAGCCATGCTGCAAGCGCTTGCCGAACGCCCACAGTGGACAGGCCAGGCCATTCTCATTCAGCACCGTTATCTGCCGGACAGCCCTGGCCAGTGGCTGGTGGGCGAACCTTGCCAACAGCGCGAAGTGATCGAGGACGGTTTGACCTACCTGCTCGACCTCGGTGTGCGGCAGAACAACGGACTGTTTCTGGACATGCGCTACGGCCGGCGCTGGGTGCGCGAACAGGCCGCCGGCAAGCGGGTGCTGAATCTGTTTGCCTATACCTGTGGTTTCTCCGTGGCGGCCATTGCCGGCGGGGCCCAGCAGGTGGTGAATCTGGACATGGCCAAGTCCGCTTTGTCCCGCGGCCGCGACAACCACCGGCTCAATGGCCACGATGCTTCACGGGTGGCATACCTGGGGCATGAGTTGTTCAAGTCGTGGGGCAAGGTGCGCAAGTACGGGCCGTATGACCTGATCATCATCGATCCGCCTACCTTCCAGCGTGGGAGTTTCGTGCTGACCCAGGATTACGCGAAGATCCTGCGGCGTTTGCCTGAGATGTTGAGCGAGGGCGGCACTGTGCTCGCCTGTGTCAACGACCCGGGCATTGGGCCGGAGTTTCTCATTCAAGGGATGGCCGAACAGGCGCCGAGGCTGCAGTTCGTGGAGCGGCTGGACAACCCGCCGGAGTTTCCGGATGCGGACCCGGCGGGTGGGCTGAAGGCACTGGTGTTCCGTCAGGGATGACGGTGTCAGGGCCTGCAATCGGTTATTGGCCAGTGTAGATCTGGTCGAACACGCCACCATCGTTGAAGTGGGTCTTCTGGACTGTGCGCCAGTCACCGAAGGTCTTCTCCACCGAGAGGAAGTCGACTTTCGGGAAGCGGTCGGTGTACTTGGCCAGTACCGTGGCGTCACGCGGGCGCAGGTAGTTCTGCGCGGCGATTTCCTGGGCCGCTGGCGACCACAGGTACTTCAGGTACTCCTCGGCCACGGCTTGGGTGCCTTTCTTGGCCACTACCTTGTCCACCACGCTGACTGGTGGTTCGGCTTCGGCCGACACACTTGGGTAAACCACTTCGAACTGGTCGCGGCCAAATTCGCGGGCGATCATCTCCGCCTCATTCTCGAAAGTCACCAGCACATCGCCGATCTGGTTGGTCATGAAGGTGGTAGTCGCGGCGCGGCCACCGGTGTCGAGCACCGGTGCCTGCTTGAACAGCTTGCCGACGAAATCGCGGGCCTTGGTTTCGTCACCCCCCTGCTTGAGCACGTAGCCCCAGGCCGAGAGGTAGGTGTAGCGGCCGTTACCCGAGGTCTTGGGGTTGGGCACGATCACCTGCACGCCGTCCTTGAGCAGGTCGGGCCAGTCTTTCAGTGCCTTGGGGTTGCCCTTGCGCACGATGAACACGGTAGCCGAAGTGAACGGCGCGCTGTTGTTCGGCAGGCGGGTCACCCAGTTGTCCGGCACCAGCTTGCCGTTGTCGGCCAGGGCGTTGATGTCGGTGGCCATGTTCATGGTGATGACATCGGCCGGCAGGCCATCGATCACCGCACGTGCCTGCTTGCTGGAACCGCCGAAGGACATCTGCACGTTGACCTTCTCTTTGTGCTCGGCTTCCCAGTGCTTCTGGAAGGCCGGGTTGTAGTCCTTGTAGAAGTCGCGCATCACGTCGTAGGACACGTTGAGCAGGGTGGGGGCGGCCTGGGCGAGGTTGCCCAAGGCCAGGCCTGCGGCGAGCAGCGAGGCGGTGAAGAGTCTTTTCACGTTGCTTCCTTGTTCTTGAAGATTATCGGGGCAGATTGCCAGCGACTATAACGGGTGGGTTTGTAGGGGTTAAAGAACAAAAACGACTTTGGTTATGCTTTTGCCAGTGCCGGCCTCTTCGTGGGTAAACCCGCTCCTACAGGGGCCGCGCGCAGTTTGGGCCTGTGGTGATCCTGTGGGAGCGGGTTTACCCGCGAAAGTGTCGGTCCAGGCAACCTCATTGTTTGGGAAACAGCACATTCCCACACCGGGAACAGAACGCCGCGCCATGCTCATGGCTCTTCTTGCTGCAGGTCGGGCAATCGTGCTGCAGTTGCTCCCCGCGCATGGCATTGGCCAGTTCGGCGGTAAAGATCCCGGTTGGCACGGCGATGATCGAGTAACCAATGATCATCACCAGGGACGACACCACTTGCCCCAGCGGCGTCTTCGGCACGATGTCGCCAAAGCCCACCGTGGTCAGGGTAACGATGGCCCAGTAAATGCCTTTGGGAATGCTGGTAAAGCCATGCTCGGGTCCTTCGATCACGTACATCAAGGTGCCGAACACCGTGACCAGGGTCGACACGCTGACCAGGAACACGATGATCTTCTGCTTGCTGCCCCGCAACGCCTCGATCAGGTAATGGGCCTGCTTGAGGTAGGGGCTAAGCTTGAGCACCCGGAAGATCCGCAGCATCCGGATCACCCGAATGATCAGCAGGTATTGGGCATCGCTGTAGTACAGCGCGATGATCCCCGGCACGATCGCCAGTAGGTCGACCAGGCCATAGAAGCTGAAGGCATAGCGCAAGGGTTTGGGCGAGCAGTACAGGCGGGTGAGGTACTCGGCCAGGAAGATCGCGGTAAAGCCCCACTCGATGCCGGCCAGCAGGCCGGCGTAGCCCTGATGCACCTCGTCGATGCTGTCAAGGATGACGGTGACCAGGCTGGCCAGGATGATCAGCAGGAGGATCTTGTCGAAGCGCCGGCCGGCTACGGTGTCGGTCTGGAAGACCATGATGTAGAGGCGTTCGCGCAGGGATTGCGGGGTGAACATGGCTTAAATTCCGAGGGCGAAGCAGTAAGCCTAGAGGGTCTTTGGTGAAGGGTGCAACGAGTGAACTGGTAAAACTGCTAGTTACCTGGAGAGTTCAGGTCAGAGCAAGATTGGGAATCTCGAAAATAAAGCTGAGCGAACGGCTATGACAGCAATGGCGATACAGACAGCTTCGTATACCGCTTAGGGCATTTGTGGGCAATGTCTGGTGCTTCGCTGGGGTTCAATGGCGAGCTGAGAGACCGGGTATTGCACGGCTATGCATTGGGCAATGGGTATCGCTTTTATATCCCTACGCTTATGCGCTTTTGCAGCGAGGATGCGTTGAGCCCGTTTGGAGAGGGCGGGCTAAATGCCTATTGCTACTGCGAGGGCGATCCGATTAATCGCTCTGACCCGTCAGGTCGGGCTGGCACTGGGCTCAAGGGTGAGTTTATTCGCCTGAACATACCGCAGGCGTTCAGATCTCTGGTTAAGACATATTTTAAAAGCAACCCATCTAAGACCTCCTATCACCTTGGTCTTGGTGAGGCAGGTTACTTGATTAAGAAGTCGCCAACTGGGCAATTAACAGCAGCTCGAATTCTTGGCTTGGGTGCCACCCATGAGCGATGGATGCAATCTCAAACTCTTAATCGAGCCCTACAAAGTGAAAACAGTGGGCTGATTGAGAGTAATAAGGCCCTTGTGCTCAAGGTCAACGCGTTGGAACAGTACCTGCGTCGTAACAAGCCTGAGCCTCCACCGCCTCCAAGACTTCCGCCGCCTCCGTCGCGAAGGCCTCCACCGCTTCCGCCAAGAAAAGTTGATCTGGCGCTCAATCCAGCTCATATCCGGCAGCCGTCAGAACGAGTGTCTGGACTGCCAGAAGACAGTCAGTTCGGCAGTTGATGTGCGGTGTTTTTCTGCTTTCTGTGATCTCGGTATTCAGCCACATGCATTAGCCAGCAGGCCACCACAAACGGCGCGGTCAGGCCGGGCACCGGTAGCAGCTTGAACAGCGGTTGCAGCAGCAGGGCCAGGGCGATGGCCAGCAGCGTTACCCACGGCTTTTCACCTTGCCTGCTGAAGGCCAGTGCCGCCAGCGCGGCGTTGAAACCGTACAGGCCCAGCCACGCGGCTTGCGCTTGGTCGGCGAGCAGTGCAACGCCGCCGCCGATGGCCGAGCCGAGCACCGCCCACATTGCGGCATAAGGGTTGGCGATGAACATGCCGACGATGATCAGCAAGCCAGCCAGCGGCTGGTCGAGCAGGAAGATCTGGCCCACACCGCGCGCCAACGCGTACAGCGGGTCGGCCTCGACGAAGCCGCTGGGCGAGGGGCTGGCGATCAGCAGTGTGGCCCAGCCCAGCAGCACGAAGGGTGCAGTGTAGGCGACCAGCAGCTTGCCGCCGCGCTTGCGCCACTGGTGGGTGATGATGCTGGACAGGCCGCCGGCGGCGATGATCAGTGGCGGCAGGATGGCTGACCAGGGCAGCACGGCGGTGATCAGGATGCCGATCAACACGCCGTTGTAGCAGTACAGCCCGGCCTGGCGGTCGGCACGGTCGTAGCCGCGGGCTTGCGCGGTGAGCAGCCCGGCCAGGGCGCCGAGCAGGGCACCACCGACCAGGTTCGGGGCGGTCAGCAGTATGGCCAGCAGGCAGCACAGGCCGCACAGGGGGTTGCGCAGCAGCAGCACCTGGCTGAAGCCGTTGAGTAACGCCGTGGCCCAGTCAGGGCACGGGTTGACGAAATTTTTGGTGTACATCGGGGCAGTCAGTGAGGTTGATGGGAGGGCGGTGGGCCTCTTTTGGGCCTCGGTTTTCCGCATGTCTGTTGTATTTGTGTATGGGGAGGGCTTTGCCCTCCATCGCAGGCTTCGCCAGCTCCTACAGGGGTATCGCGAAAATCCTGTAGGAGCCGGCGTGCCGGCGATGGGCTGTCAGATCAAGGTCTCGATCCGCAGCGTGTTAGTCGACCCGGGCTTGCCGAAAGGCACGCCGGCAGTGATCAGCAACGTGTCGCCACGGCTGGCCATGCCTTGCGCCTGGGCAATCTCCAGTGCGGTCGAGCAGATCTCATCCACTTGGCGCAGGCGGTCGTTGACCACCGAGTGTACGCCCCAGGCTACGCTCAGGCGCCGCGCGGTGTTCAGGTTCGGTGTCAGGTTTAGGATCGGTGCCCGTGGCCGCTCGCGTGCCGCGCGCAGGGTCGAGGCGCCCGACTCGCTGTAGTTGACCAGCACCGCTACCGGCAGGATGCCGCTGATACGGCGGATGGCGCAGCTGATGGCGTCCGACACGGTGGCCTCGGCCTTCGGCCGGCCAACGTCGAGCTGGGCCTGGTAGTCCGGGCCGTTCTCCACCTGGCGGATGATTTTGCTCATCATCTGCACGGCTTCCAGCGGGTAGTCCCCCGAGGCGGTCTCGGCCGACAGCATCACCGCATCGGCACCTTCCGCCACGGCGTTGGCCACGTCGGTGACTTCGGCACGGGTCGGCGCGGGCGAGAAGCGCATGGATTCGAGCATCTGCGTGGCCACCACCACCGGTTTGCCCAGCTGGCGGCAGGTGCCGATGATGCGCTTCTGGATCTGCGGCACGCTTTCGGCCGGCACTTCCACACCCAGGTCGCCACGGGCCACCATGATCGCATCCGCAAGCTCTGCGATGGCTTGCAGCTGTTCGACTGCCGATGGCTTTTCGATCTTGGCCATCAGGTAGGCGCGATCGCCGATCAGCTGGCGCGCTTCGACGATGTCCTCAGGGCGCTGCACGAACGACAGGGCCACCCAGTCCACACCCAGCTCCAGGCCGAAGGCCAGGTCGCGGCGGTCCTTTTCGGTGAGTGGCGAGAGGTCGAGCACCGCTTGCGGCACGTTGACACCCTTGCGGTCGGACAGCTCGCCACCGGCCAGGACTTCGGTGTCGATGGCATCGCTGTGCTTGGCGGTCACGCGTAGGCGCAGCTTGCCATCGTCCAGCAGCAGGTCCATGCCCGGTTCAAGGGCTGCGATGATCTCTGGGTGCGGCAGGTTGACCCGACGGCTGTCGCCCGGGGCCTTGTCCAGGTCCAGGCGCAGCGCCTGGCCGCGTTGCAGTTGGACCTTGCCTTCGGCAAAGCGGCCGACACGAAGCTTAGGCCCTTGCAGGTCCATGAGGATGCCCAGCGGATAGTTCAGCTGCTGCTCGACCTCACGAATCCACTGATAGCGCAGGGCGTGGTCGGCATGCTCGCCGTGGCTGAAGTTGAGTCGAAAGATGTTCACCCCGGCTTCGACCAGCTGGCGGATGTCGTCGATGCCTTTGATCGCAGGGCCGAGGGTGGCGAGGATCTTAACTTTTTTATCAGGCGTCATGATTGGGCAGTCTCGAGAATCAGGATGGCGCGGAAGTCGTTGACGTTGGTGCGGGTCGGCTCGGTGACGATCAGCGCATCCAGCGCGGCGAAGTAGCCATAGCCGTTGTTGTTGTCCAGCTCGTCACTGGCCGACAGGCCCAGCGCCTCGGCGCGGGCGTAGCTGCTCGGGGTCATGATGGCGCCGGCGTTTTCTTCCGAGCCATCGATGCCGTCGGTGTCGCCGGCCAGGGCGTACACGCCCGGCAGGCCTTTGAGGCTTTCGGTGAGGCTCAGCAGGAACTCGGCATTGCGCCCGCCACGGCCGTTACCGCGTACGGTCACGGTGGTCTCGCCGCCGGAGAGAATCACGCAGGGCGCCTTGAGCGGTTGGCCATGCTGGACGATCTGTCGGGCGATACCGGCATGCACCTTGGCCACTTCGCGCGATTCGCCTTCCAGGTCGCCGAGGATCAGCGGGCTGAAGCCTGCCTGGCGAGCTTTGACCGCTGCGGCCTCCAGTGACTGCTGGGGTCTGGCGATCAGTTGGAAGTGGCTGCGTGCCAGGGCCGGGTCATCGGCCTTGACCGTTTCCGAGGCCGGGTTGTTGAGCCAGTCGATGACGGCCTTGGGGGCTTCGATGTTGTAGCGCTTGAGGATGGCCAAGGCATCGGCCGAAGTGCTCGGGTCCGCCACGGTGGGGCCGGAAGCGATGACCGTGGCCAGGTCGCCCGGCACGTCCGAGATGGCATAGGTGTACACGGTGGCCGGCCAGCAGGCCTTGGCCAAGCGACCGCCCTTGATCGCCGACAGATGCTTGCGCACGCAATTCATCTCACCGATGGTAGCGCCGGACTTGAGCAGTGCCTTGTTGATCTGTTGCTTGTCGGCCAGGGTCAGTCCCTCGGCCGGCAAGGCCAACAGGGCGGAGCCGCCGCCGGATAGCAGGAAGATGACGCGGTCGTCTTCGGTCAGGTCGCTGACCAGATCGAGCACGCGCTTGGCCACGGCGAGGCCGGCGGCATCGGGGACCGGGTGGGCGGCTTCGACCACCTCGATCTTCTGGCAGTTGGCGCCGTGGCCGTAGCGAGTCACGACCAGCCCGGAGACTTCGCCCTGCCAGCTCTTTTCGACCACTTCGGCCATGGCGGCTGCGGCCTTGCCGGCGCCGATGACGATGACCCGACCGCTACGGTCGGTGGGCAAGTAGGGTTCGAGGACTTGGCGCGGGTGGGCGGCGGCGATGGCTGTGTCGAACAGCTCGCGGAGAAGTTTTTGCGGATCGACCGACATGGCAGGCTCCCAATTGTTTTTGTTCTGCAGAATCGAAAACGCCCCTGGAACTGCCTCCGTGCAGGCCGAACCAGGGGCGGGTGTTGCTCGGGTCACTGCCTGGCCTGTGGTCGCAGGTCAGGCAGCGTGTGCTTCATCGCGAGCTACGCTCGCTCCTAGAGGTCGCGGATCGAGAAGTTGGCCATGTGCTCCAGGCCCTTGATCAGCGCGGAGTGGTCCCAGTTGCCGCCGCCCAGCGCCACGCAGGTGCTGAATACTTGCTGGGCATTGGAGGTGTTGGGCAGGTTGATGCCCAGTTCCTTGGCGCCTTGCAGGGCCAGGTTCAGGTCCTTCTGGTGCAGGTTGATGCGGAAGCCTGGGTCGAAGGTGCCTTTGATCATGCGCTCGGCGTGCACTTCAAGGATCTTCGACGAAGCGAAGCCGCCCATCAGAGCTTCACGGACCTTGGCAGGGTCCGCGCCGTTCTTGGCAGCGAACAGCAGGGCTTCGGCAACGGCCTGGATATTCAGGGCGACGATGATCTGGTTGGCGACCTTGGCGGTCTGGCCGTCGCCGTTACCGCCGACGCGGGTGATGTTCTTGCCCATGGCTTCGAACAGCGGCAGGGCGCGCTCGAAGGCTTTCGGGCAGCCACCGACCATGATGCTCAGGGTCGCGGCCTTGGCGCCGACTTCACCGCCGGATACCGGCGCGTCCAGGTAGGCAGCGCCGGTGGCCTTGATCTTCTCGGCGAAGACTTTGGTCGCGGTGGGCGAGATCGAGCTCATGTCGATCACTACCTTGTTCGGACCTACGCCCTCGACAACGCCGTTCTCATCGAACAGCACGCTTTCGACCTGTGGGGTGTCCGGCACCATGACGATGATGAACTCGGCTTCCTGGGCCACTTCCTTCGGGTTGGCCAGGGCCACTGCGCCAGCGGCGATCAGGTCGGCAGGGGCGGCGTCGTGGTGGGTGGAAACGAAGATGCTGTGACCTGCTTTTTGCAGGTTCTGGGCCATGGGTTTGCCCATGATGCCGGTGCCGAGGAAACCGATTTTAGCCATGAGAAATTACCTCTTTTATATTTGTTCGCATTCCCGGTGGGAGCAAAGGATTCAGATCGCGTTGTGCGTTTTCAGCCAGCCCAGGCCAGCTTCGGTGGTGGTCAGCGGCTTGTACTCCGCGCCCACCCAGCCCTGGTAGCCGATGCGGTCCAGGTGCTCGAACAGGAAGCGGTAGTTGATCTCGCCGGTACCGGGTTCGTTGCGGCCCGGGTTGTCGGCCAGCTGGATGTGGTTGATCAATTTCAGGTTGGCTTCCAGGGTGCGAGCCAGGTCACCTTCCATGATCTGCATGTGGTAGATGTCGTATTGCAGGAACAGGTTGTCGCTACCCACCTCGGCCTGGATTTCCAGGGCTTGCTGGGTGGTGTTCAGGTAGAAGCCTGGAATGTCGCGGGTGTTGATCATTTCCATGACCAGGCGAATACCGGCGGCCTTGAGCTTGTCGGCGGCGTAGCGCAGGTTCTCGACGAAGGTCTTGCGCACAGTGGCGCAGTCCGGACCTTGCGGGCGAATGCCGGCCAAGGCGTTGACCTGGGTGTTGCCCAGCACCTTGGCGTACTCGATGGCCTTGTCGACACCTGCACGGAATTCTTCGACCCGATCAGGGTGGCAGGTGATACCGCGCTCGCCCTTCGACCAGTCGCCCGCTGGGAGGTTGAACAGCACCTGGGTCAGGCCGTGGGCATCGAGCTGCTGCTTGATTTCGGCAGCGCTGAAGTCGTACGGGAAGAGGTATTCGACGCCGCTGAAGCCAGCGTCGGCGGCAGCCTTGAAGCGGGCCAGGAAGTCCTGTTCGGTGAACAGCATGGACAGGTTGGCAGCGAAGCGAGGCATGAGTGGTCTCCTTGCGATGAAGGCCCCCAGTTCAAGCCTGGGGGCGTCAGGCGATCAGTCCAGCAGCGAGATGGCGGTCGGTGCGTCGTTGCCGACCAGGGCGAGGTCTTCGAACTCGTTGACCGCGTTGATCTCGGTGCCCATGGAAATGTTGGTCACACGCTCGAGAATCACTTCGACCACCACCGGCACGCGGAACTCTTCGGCCATCTTCTGCGCCTTGAGTAGGGCAGGGGCGATCTCACCCGGCTCGAACACGCGAATGGCCTTGCAGCCCAGGCCTTCGACCACGGCGACGTGATCGACACCGTAGGTGGCGGCGTCGGTGGCGTTGATGTTCTCGAACGCCAGTTGTACACAGTAATCCATGT
This sequence comes from Pseudomonas sp. Rh2, assembly GCF_040762985.1. Classification (NCBI taxonomy): domain Bacteria; kingdom Pseudomonadati; phylum Pseudomonadota; class Gammaproteobacteria; order Pseudomonadales; family Pseudomonadaceae; genus Pseudomonas; species Pseudomonas sp. Rh2. The sequence continues at coordinate 4,125,039 of NZ_CP142890.1, read as the reverse complement.
CGAAGCCACGCTGAGCCTGGCGGATCAGACCCAGGTAGGCGTTGTTCACCAGCACGTGGACGTATGGCAGGTTGAACTGCGCGCCCACGGCCAGTTCTTCGATCATGAACTGGAAGTCGTAGTCACCCGACAGCGCAACCACTTTGCGCTTTGGATCGGCCTTGACCACACCGAGGGCGGCAGGGATGGTCCAGCCCAGCGGGCCGGCCTGGCCGCAGTTGATCCAGTGGCGTGGCTTGTAGACGTGCAGGAACTGCGCGCCAGCGATCTGCGACAGGCCGATGGTGCTGACGTAGCAGGTGTCTTTGCCGAAGACCTGGTTCATTTCTTCGTAGACGCGCTGCGGCTTGACCGGCACGTTGTCGAAGTGGGTCTTGCGCTGCAGGGTGGCCTTGCGCTCCTGGCAGTCTTCCAGCCAGGCTTTGCGGCATTTGAGCTTGCCAGCGGCTTTCCACTCGCGGGCGACTTCCAGGAACACGTCCAGCGCCTTGCCGGCATCGGAAACGATCCCCAGGTCCGGGGTGAACACGCGGCCGATCTGGGTTGGCTCGATGTCGACGTGGATGAACTTGCGGCCTTCGGTGTAGACGTCGACGGAACCGGTGTGGCGGTTGGCCCAACGGTTACCGATACCGAACACCAGATCGGATTTGAGCAGGGTGGCGTTGCCGTAGCGGTGCGAGGTCTGCAGGCCGACCATGCCGACCATCTGTGCGTGGTCGTCCGGGATGGTGCCCCAGCCCATCAGGGTCGGGATCACCGGCACGCCGGTCAGCTCGGCGAACTCGACCAGCTTGTCGCTGGCATCGGCGTTGATGATGCCGCCACCGGCCACCAGCAGCGGGCGCTCGGCGTCGTTGAGCAGGGCCAGGGCCTTTTCAGCCTGTACGCGGGTAGCGGACGGCTTGTGGACTGGCAGCGGCTCGTAGGCGTCGATGTCGAATTCGATTTCGGCCATCTGCACGTCGAACGGCAGGTCGATCAGCACTGGGCCTGGGCGGCCGGTGCGCATTTCATAGAAGGCCTTCTGGAAGGCGTAAGGCACCTGGCCGGGTTCCAGAACGGTGGTGGCCCACTTGGTGACCGGCTTGACGATGTTGGTGATGTCGACGGCCTGGAAGTCTTCCTTATGCAGGCGGGCACGCGGCGCCTGGCCGGTGATGCAGAGGATCGGGATGGAGTCAGCCGAGGCGCTGTACAGGCCGGTGACCATGTCGGTGCCGGCAGGGCCGGACGTACCGATGCACACGCCGATGTTGCCCGGATTGGCGCGGGTGTAGCCCTCGGCCATGTGGGAGGCGCCTTCGACGTGACGAGCGAGGACGTGATCGATGCCACCGACTTTCTTCAGGGCCGAGTACAGCGGGTTGATGGCTGCCCCCGGGATGCCGAACGCGGTATCTACACCTTCACGGCGCATGACCAGAACGGCTGCATCGATTGCTCTCATTTTGCTCATGGTTTGTGCCTCATTGATTTTGTAATTGTATACAACTTGCTTTGTGCCAGAGTGTATTCACGCCTGGCGGCTCAGGTCAATGGATTTTCATCGGGGCAGTTCGCTTTCGTTCGAGCGCCCGTGAAAACGGCTGTTTGCGTGATCGCATACGATCGTTTCAAATTATTGTATACAAAAATATTCGCGGTTGTGTTCTATTTGTCCTATCGGTTTTCAACTGCCCTCAGGGCTTCTCACAACAAGAAGAGGACCTTTCCATGAACGCTTTGAACCTCAAAGCCGCTGTCAGCCTGGTGAACGCCGCGCTGGCTGCGGGCCGCAAGATCAATTCCGCGCCGCTGACGGTGGCGGTGCTGGACGCCGGCGGGCACCTGCTGGCGTTGCAGCGCGAAGATGGGGCGAGCCTGATTCGCCCGGAGGTAGCCATGGGCAAGGCATGGGGCGCGATTGCGCTGGGCAAGGGCTCGCGTTTGCTGGCGTTGGATGCGCAGCAGCGCCCAGCGTTCTTCGCGGCATTGAATGGGTTGGGTGAGCGGCCGGTGGTGCCGGCTCCAGGTGGCGTGCTGATTCGTGATCAGGACGGGAAAGTGCTGGGGGCGGTAGGGATCAGTGGAGATACGTCGGATATCGACGAGCAGTGCGCGATCAGTGCGATCGAAGAGATCGGGTTGAAGGCGGATGCCGGGGTAGCTGCCTGAATCTCGATTGCCGGCTCTGACCTATTCGCGGACAAGCCTGCTCCCACAGAGACTTCAGGAGCGGGCTTGTCCGCGAATGGCGGCAGGTGGTTCAGGCCACCTCAGGCTCACAGCCTTTGAGTACCATCCGGATGATAGTCTCCGCCGCCGCGTCATAATCGCTGTCGGCCAGCTTGGCCTTGCCGGTCACCGCCGAGATCTGCCAGTCGAAGTCGGCATAGGTCTGGGTCGCGGCCCAGATGCTGAACATCAGGTGGTGCGCATCCACATGGGCGATCTGCCCACGGTCGATCCAGCGCTGGATGCACTCGATGTTGTGGCGTGCCTGCTCGTTCAATTGCTCTACCTGACTCGGCGACAGGTGCGGTGCACCATGCATGATCTCGCTGGCGAACACTTTCGAAGCGTGCGGCAGGTCGCGGGAGATGCGGATCTTCGAGCGAATGTAGGAACTCAGCACTTCTCTGGGGTCGCCATCGGCATTGAACGGCGTCGACGCCTGCATGATCGGGGCGATGATGCTTTCCAGGACCTCGCGGTAGAGGTTGTCCTTGGACTTGAAGTAGTAATACACGTTCGGCTTGGGCAGGCCGGCCTTGGCCGCGATATCGCTGGTCTTGGTGGCGGCGAAGCCCTTGTCGGCGAATTCCTCGCTGGCCGCGCGCAGGATCAGTTCCTTGTTGCGCTCGCGAATGGTGCTCATTGTCGGGGCTCTTCCTCGTGTCTGGCCACCTCTAAGAGGGATCGGGCATGGTAGCACCGGCCCCAATGGGCGCTCAAGGCAGCGACTTTCGGCTAGAATCTGGCCCATTCAACTTATTCGGAACCGGCAATCATGGCAGGAAGCAGTCTACTGGTGCTGATCGACGACATCGCCACGGTGCTCGATGACGTCTCGGTCATGACCAAGGTCGCGGCGAAGAAGACTGCGGGCGTGCTGGGTGACGACCTGGCGCTCAATGCCCAACAGGTCACTGGCGTACGTGCCGAGCGAGAGATCCCTGTGGTGTGGGCGGTGGCTAAGGGGTCGTTGGTCAACAAGCTGATCCTGGTCCCTGCGGCGCTGCTGATCAGTGCGTTCATTCCATGGGCGGTTACGCCGCTGTTGATGGTCGGCGGCGCCTACTTGTGCTTCGAGGGTTTCGAGAAGCTGGCGCACAAGTTCCTGCACAGCAAGGAGGAGGACGCCGCCGGGCACGATGCGCTCAAGGAGGCGGTGGCCGATACCAACGTCGACTTGGTGGCGTACGAGAAGGACAAGATCAAGGGCGCGGTGCGCACCGATTTCATTCTGTCGGCCGAAATCATCGCCATCACCTTGGGTACCGTCGCCGATGCGCCGCTGACCCAGCAGATCATCGTGCTGTCGGGCATTGCCATCGTCATGACCATCGGCGTGTACGGGCTGGTGGGCGGTATCGTCAAGCTCGATGACCTGGGGCTGTGGATGACCCAGAAGGCTTCGCGGCTTGCCCAGACGGTGGGTAACGGCATTTTGCGGGCGGCGCCGTACATGATGAAGAGCCTGTCGGTGATTGGCACGGCGGCGATGTTTCTGGTGGGCGGTGGCATTCTGGTGCATGGCATCGAGCCCCTGCATCACGCCATCGAGGCGTTCAGCGAGGGGCGCGGTGGGGCGCTGACCGGGGCGCTGCTCAACGGTGTGGCCGGGGTGGTGGCCGGTGCCGTGGTGCTGGCGGTGGTCAGCGTGGTCTCTAAGATTTGGCGCGCCGTCAAGGGCTGACGGCCACGCCTTTTTCCTCATCGCCGGCTGCCGGCTTCCAGGCGAGTAGGCCTTTGCTGAAATCGTTGGCCGCACTCTGGTAGTAGGCAATCGCCCGACGTACCAGCGGGTTATCGCTACCCACGCTCATTTCCCGGCTGTTGCCCAATGCATCCTTATGCACACGCATGCCGCCGCGCGGGCTGAGGATCGCCAGGTCCTTACCGTCGAACAGGCCCAGGTGCTGATAGTTGCCGATCAGTACCCGCGGCGGCAGGGCGTCTTCACGCAGCAGGTCGCGGCCGAAGAAGGTCGAGGTGTAGCTGAGATTCAGCAGGCCGAGCAAGGTCGGTGCAAGGTCGATCTGGCTGGCCAGTTGCGCGTCTTCGCGCGGGGCGATCAGCTTGGGGGCGTAGATCCACAGCGGGATCTGGTAATTGTTCACCGGCAGGTCTTCCACGCCGGCGCTACCGGCGGTGTGGTCGGCCACGAAGACGAACAGGGTGTTGTCGAACCATGGCTTGCCCTTGGCTTCGCGCAGGAACTGCGCGATGGCATGGTCGGTGTACTTCACCGCGCCTTCACGGCCTTCACCCGACGGGATGTCGATACGCCCGTCCGGGTAGGTGTAAGGGCGGTGGTTGGAGGTGGTCATCAGTTGCAGCAAGAACGGCTGCTGCTTGGCATGGTCGGCATCGGCCAGTTTGAGGGCCTGTCGGTACAGGTCTTCATCGGCCATGCCCCAGGCATTCTTGAAGCTGATTTCGCTTTCATCCACGCTGCTCTGGTCGACGATACGGTAGCCGTTGCCGCTGAAGAAGGCGTTCATGTTGTCGAAGTAGCCACGCCCGCCATAGACAAACACGGGGTCATAGCCGACAGCAGCCAGTTGCTGGCCCAGGCTGCCGTAACCGCTTTCGCGGCCGATGCGTTTGACGATGGAGCGGCCCGGTGTTGGCGGAATCGACAGGGTGATGGCCTCCAGGCCACGGTCGGTGCGGGTGCCGGTGGCGTAAAAATTGTTGAAGTACAGGCTTTCGCGGCGCAGGGCGTCCAGGTTGGGCGTGAGGTTGCGCGGGTCGCCGTTGCTGCCCATGTACTTGGCGCTGAAGCTCTCGATGGTGACCAGGATGATGTTGGGCGTGCGTGGCTCGCCGCTGGCGTTGATATGGCGGCGGATATCCTCGGGCTCGCTGGCCTGGAACCGGGCATTGGGCTCAGCCAGCTCCTGGTGCATCTGCGCGCCGGCTTCACTGGCATCGAGGGTGGCGTAGAACTGGCTGTAGTCCAGTTCGTTGTTACGGAACGCGGCAAAGAACTGGTACGGGCCGTTGCTGGCCAGTTCGCGTTGGTAGGCGTTACCACCCTGGCCGCGGGGGAATTGCTGGTCGACCAGCAAACCGCTGAGCCCCCCCAGCACAGCCAACAGCGCAATGCCGCCCAGGCGTTGGCGCAGATTGGCACCGGGGGCTGCGAGCGCCTGGCCGAGGGGCTTGCGCAAGACCACTGCAAGCAACACGGCGACCACAGCGATGCTGCCCAGCAGGGTGGGCAGCGGGTACGATTCGCGGATGTTGTCCAGCACTTCCTTGGAATACACCAGGTAATCGACCGCGATAAAGTTGAAGCGTACCCCGAACTCGTCCCAGAACAGCCACTCGGCCACCGCGACGAACAGCATCACGAACAGGCTGACGACCAGTACGCCGCCCATCAGCCGGCGATGCAAGCGCGTGCGCCATAAGCCTGCCGGGCACACGGCCAGGTACAGCCCCAGCGGCAGGGCAGCGTAGGTGAGGAAGCTCAGGTCGTACAGGGCACCACTGAAGAACAATGAGACGTAGTCGCCATGTACTTCATCCAGATGGGTGACCAGTAATACCAGGCGGGTCAGCAGGAAGATGCCGAACCACAGTGAGCAAACTAACAGAAGATACCGCCACGGGGCGGCGAGGGACGTGCGCATTAAGTAGGCCTGTTTTCTTTTTTGAATGCAAGAATCCAAGCATGCTAAAGAGCAAAGTGCAAAAATTTTGTCAAAAATTTGCGGTGTTAAAGTGGAAAGCCTGGGCCTATAGTCAGTACTTTGCTTTTTCCTACAGCTCAGGAGGGAGAAACCATGTTTGGTAAAGTATTAACTTACGATGTGTACCACCTGGCGCTCTACCTGGGTACGGTCATGGCCTGGGGGGCGTTGGGCCTGTGGCTGCTGCTGCGCGGGGCGGGCGTCGAGGCGTTGTACAAGTGCTGTGCCATGTTCGGCCTGGCATTGACAATCAGCAGCATCATGCTGGTGCTGGACATCTTTCGAGTGATTGAACACTGGCAGGTAGAAGCGGGGCTGTTGCTGTTTGGTGGGTTGTTGCCTTGCCTGCTTGCTCTGACTTTCAAGGCAACTTTAAATGCGAATAGGATTGATCTGAATAAGTTGTAGGAAATTACTTACATGCTGCGCAGCCTATTGCACATGACAGCGCGTTGTTAATGCAACGCGCTGTCACGTTTCAGCGCATCAGAAGTGCACTTTCACCAGGAAACTCATGGTGTTCTGGTCCGTGGTAAACGCATCGCTGTCCTTGATGCCGTACTTGTTCTTCCAGTAGTCGTACTCCACACCCACGTACAACTGCTTCTCACCCAGGTGCAATGCCTTGCCCAGGTCGTACTTGATCTGCGGGTTGAAGTGCAGGTTGGCCTGGTAGGTGCCGCGACGGTTCTCGTCGTTGTCCACCACCCAGTCCATGAAGCCGTCGATCAGCACGTCGGAATCGCCGACCGGGATGGTGTACGACCACACCGGAGTAATCTGCCACACGTTGTCGCCGGCGCGGCTGCCGTCGGTGGTGCGGTTGTAGAAGTTCAGCTGGAAGTAGTCGAAGCCCGGGATGGCCAGGTCGAAGCCAGGGCCGATCAGGTACGACTCTGTGTCACCCTCGCCAAACTCGTAGGTCATGGCCAGCAGCACGTCCTTGACCGGGCCGAACGCCAGCTTCTGGTCGAAGATCTTGCCGAACGACAGGCGTGGGCTGAACTCGCCGTAGTAGGTGTTGGGGCCGTTGCTGGCGTCCTTCTTGCCCTGGTAGAAGATCTTGTCGATGAAGAAGAAGTTGTCGCCGTACTTCCACGCATCGGCATGCTCGAAGGTGAAGGTTTGCTGGGTCTCGGGGTTGACCTTGAAGTTCTTGCCCCACAGGTAGGTCAGGCTGTTGTTCTGCCATTGCAGCAGGTCGCCGCCGAAGGTGGTGCCACAGGCCAGCAGGCCGCCGGCGAGGATCAGGCTGTTGATGGTACGCATTGAAAGTGTCGCTCCCTTGATTGATCTGTTGTCAGCGCTCGTTGTTGGCGCTTTTTTGTCTTTTGAGTCAGCTTTTTTCGATAGGCCACAGCTGTTTGGCAAGGGTTGGGCCAACTTTTCCGGGTTGGCAAAACCTTCCTGCTCGACTTCGTTCTGAACGGATGAAAAGGGTCTTTCAGGCTGGCAACACGTTGGCCAACCGCCCGTATTCATTGACTGAGCGGTCAGTAAACGCAGGCAGAATCCGTTCTGCCCTGATCGAGGGGGCGCGCAGATTACTGGCTTGCGCGCCGCGCCTCAAGTGCTCCGTCCTGGAGCGGGGTGGTACAAACTTGTGCGTTTGGTCAGTTTTCTAGAAGTGCACTTTGATCAGCGCACTGGCGACACTCTGGTTGCTGTCCAGATTACCGCGGCTGTCGATGCCGTACTTGTCCTTCCAGTAGCTGTACTCAAAACCCACGTACAGCTGCTTGGCGCCCAGGTTCAGCGCTTTGCCCAGGTCGTACTTCACCTGCGGGTTGAAGTGCAGGTTGGCGTGGTAGGTGCCCCGGCGGGTCTGGTCGTTGTCGGTGACCCAGTCCATGTAGCCGTCGATCAGAATGTCGGACCTGCCCACGGGGAGGGTGTAGGACCAGCCGGGGGTAATCTGCCAGACGTTGTCGCCCGGGCGGCTGCCTTCGGTGTTGCGCACGTAGAAATTCAGGGTGAAATAGTTGAAGCCGGGGACGTTCAGGTCGAAACCGGGGCCGATCAGGTAGGCCTCGTTGTCGCCTTCGCCGCGCTCGTAGGTCATGGCCAGCAGTACGTCCTTGATCGGGCCGAAGGCCAGCTTCTTGTCAAAGATCTTGCCGAATGACAGGCGTGGGCTGAACTCGCCGTAGTAGGTGGTGACGCCTTTGCCGGGGTCGGCCTTGCCGTTGTAGAAGATTTTGTCGACGAACATGAAGGTGTCGCCGTACTTCCATTTGTTGGCGTGCTCGAACGTGATGGTCTGCTGGATATCAGGGTTGACCTTGAAGTCCTTGCCGTACAGGTAGGTCAGGCTTTCGCCGTGCCATTGCAGCCATTCGCCTGCATGCGAGGGGAGGGTGGCCAGCAGGCTGCTGCCCAGCAACAGGGACGTGGTGATGCGCTTCATGTTGTGATTCCCGGACTTATTGTTTTTGTTGGCGGTTTTTTTGGCGCGCAGGCGCCCCGGGCGGCCCATTCCGGCGGGCCGACGGTGTTGCGTTTACTGCTTATGTGAATGCAGGGCGGCCATGCGCCGCCCCGTCTGGCTCAATGCTGGTGACAAGCGTCGTTGTGCACCGCGCGTTCGGCGCCACCGAGGATGTTGAACAGAACGTTCAACACCAGGGCACTGACCGTGGCCATGGCGATACCACTGTGGGTGATGGGTTCCATCCACTGTGGCATCTGGGCGAAGAACTCCGGGCGCACCACGGGGATCAGCCCGAAGCCGACGCTGACCGCAACCAGCAACTGGTTGCGACGGTCGCCGATGTCCGCTTCCTGGAGAATCTTGATCCCGGTGGCGGTGACCATGCCGAACATGGCAATGGACGCGCCGCCCAGCACCGCGGGCGGGATCGAAGCGATCAGGAAGGCCGCCTTGGGCAGCAGGCTCAGCAGAATCAGCAGCGCGCCTGCCACCACGGTGACGTAGCGGCAGCGTACGCCAGTCATCTGCACCAGGCCGATGTTCTGGGCGAAGGATGAATGGGTGAAGGTGTTGAAGAAGCCTGCCACGAACGACGCGCCGGCATCGCACAACAGGCCGCGACGCAGCATGCCGGGGGTGACTTCGCGGTCGGTGACCTTGCCCAGGGCCAGGAACATGCCGGTGGACTCGACGAAGATGATCACCACCACCAGGCACATGGACAGGATCGGCGCCAGGCTGAAGGTCGGCATGCCGAAGTGCAGCGGGGTAACGACTTGCAACCACGGAGCTTCGGACAGGCCGGACAGGTCTACCATACCGATCGAGCCGGCCAGGATGTAGCCCAGGCCCATGCCCACCAGCACGGAAACGTTCACCCAGAACCCGCGCATGAAGCGGTTGATCAGCAAGATCACTGCCAGCACCAGGCCGGCCACCAGCAGGTAGATCGGCGAGCCGAAGGTTTGCGCTTCGTGCCCACCGCCGGCCCAGTTGACCGCGACCGGGAACAGCGAGAGGCCGATGGAAGTGATCACCGTACCGGTGACCAAGGGCGGGAAGAAGCGCACGACCTTGGACATGAACGGCGCGATCAGCATGCCGAAGAACCCGGCGGCGATGGTCGCCCCGAAGATCCCCTGCAGGCCGACGCCGGGCATGCCGGCCATGGCCACCATGCTGCCGACGGCTGCGAAGCTTGCGCCCATCATCACCGGCATGCGGATGCCCACTGGGCCGATCCCGAACGACTGGATGATCGTGGCGACGCCGGCAACCAGCAGGTCGGCGTTGATCAGGAAGGCGACTTCTTCGCGAGACAGCCCGGCAGCCTGGCCGATGATCAAAGGCACGGCAATCGCGCCTCCATACATCAGCAGAACGTGTTGCAGGCCTACCAGAATCAATTGGAACAGGGGCAGAGGCTGTCGCGGCGGCGCAACGGGAATGTACGCCTTGCGTGACTCGGACATGCAGCACCTCGAGTTTTGTTTTTATTCTCGGATCCAAGCGCCGGGCTGCAGGCGGCAGGTCTTCAGAAGAAGACCTGGGGTTCCCGCATGAGGCCCGAGCGCTCGATGCTTGCGTATTGCCTTGAAACCGAGGCCGGGTTTACCGGCCTCTTCGCGGGCGAGCCCGCTCCCCAGGAGGCGTGGGGTGTGCCCGTTGGATCAGTTGACCGGCGCGCCCTTGGCGATCCAGTCACCGACGAGCTTGCGCTCTTCCACGGTCATCTGGGTGATGTTGCCCAGTGGCATGATCTGGCTGGCGACCGCTTGAGCCTGGATGCGCGCGGCTTGGGCCTGGATCTGCTGTGGGGTGTCGAACATCACGCCGGCAGGGGCGGCGCTGAACAGTGGGCTGGTCGGCTTGGACGAGTGGCACACGGTGCAGCGTTCCTGGATGACGGTATGGATCTTTTCGAATCCATCGGTCACGGCCTGGGCGGTGGCCTGGGCCGGGGCTTGCGCAGCCGCCGCAGGCGCTTCGGCGGCCTTGGCGGCCTCCTCGGCACGCTTCTCGGCTGCGGTTTTCCCGCCGACAGCGGTTTCCGGCAGAGGCTGGTACTCGATCTTCGCCGCGGCTTGCTCAGGCGCTACAGCCATCGGCTTGGGACCGGTGACGTAGGCCAGGCAGATCATTGCCAGGGCACCGACAGGCAGGGTCCAGGCGTACTTATTGCTGTCATGGCGGGTGTTGAAATAGTGACGGATCAGTACCGCGGCCACTGCGATCCCAGCCAGGATCAGCCAGTTGTATTGGCTGCCATAGGTGCTCGGGAAGTGGTTGCTGATCATGATGAACAGCACCGGCAGGGTGAAGTAGTTGTTGTGGCGCGAACGCAGCAGGCCCTTGGCCGGCAGAACCGGGTCAGGGGTGGTGTTGTTTTCGATCGCGGCCACCAGCTGACGCTGGGCCGGCATGATGATCCGGAACACGTTGCCGACCATGATGGTGCCGATGATCGCGCCGGTATGCAGGTACGCCCCACGGCCGCTGAATACCTGGCTGAAGCCGAAGCAGGCGGCGATGATCAGCACGAACAGCACGGCACCGAGCAGCGCAGGCTTTTTACCCAGGGGCGAGTCGCACAGGAAGTCGTAGATGAACCAGCTGGCGATCAGCGAACCGATACCGATGGCCACGCCCTCGGCACCGCTCAGGGTGCTGCCAGGGGCCAGCAGGTACAGGGCCGGGTTCCAGTAGAACACCACGCACAGCAAGGCGATACCGGACATCCAGGTGAAGTAGGCTTCCCATTTGAACCAGTGCAGGTTCTCGGGCATTTTCGGCGGTGCCAGCTTGTACTTCTCAAGGTGGTAGATACCACCGCCGTGGATGGCCCATAGGTCACCCGACAGCCCCTCGCGCGGATTGCTCCGGTTCAGGTTGTTTTCAAGCCAGACGAAGTAGAACGATGCACCGATCCAGGCGATACCGGTGATCATGTGAACCCAGCGAATGCTCAGGTTCAGCCATTCGTGAAGGTGTGCTTCCACAGTATGTACCTCTGCCGGTCACCGAACGATGACCGACCTTTTCTTATTGGTGGGGATTGAGGATCAGCATCTGTTCCTCGGTGAAGTAATGCTCGTCGCAGTTGTTGCCGGAACCACTGCGATCAACCACCAGGAAGTCATCCCGCTTTTCGATCGTCAGCACCGGGTGGTGCCAGACGCCGCGATGGTAATTAACGCCCTGCCTGCCATTACTGCGGAAGGCTCGGACCAAGCCTGATACAGGTGCATCGCCAACGGGCGCGACCACGATCAGAAAGGGGTTGCCGAGCAGCGGGATGAAAGCCTGGCTGCCCAGCGGATGGCGTTCCAGCATGCGCACGGTCAGCGGCATGTCCAGCGCGTCGGCGCGGAAGATGCTGATGATCGCTTTGTCTTCAGGCTCTGCGGTCTCGACCGTGGCGAGCTTGTGAAAGCGCATGGTCGAGCCGTTGTTGATCATGAAGTGGTCGCTGCCGTCGGTTTCGATCACGTCACCGAAGGGGGCGAAGGCTTCTTTGGTCAGGGGCTCGATCATCAGGGTGCGCATGCGGTTATCTCTTCTATGTTCGTTGTTCTTGAATAGGTGGACCGGCTTGCAGGCCAGGCCCTGGGTACGGACGCGTCACGCACTCGGGCCACGGCTGCGCTCGGTCCTTAAAGCTGCAGCAGGCGGAACAGGGCAATCAGGTTGATCTGTGCCAGGGCTTCCTTGAACTCTGCTTCGGCATCGTTGTGAATGCGTTTTTCGAACGAGGCCAGGATCTGGTGCCGGTTGCTGCCTTTAACCGCCATGATGAACGGGAACTGGAACTTGGCTTTGTAGGCATCGTTCAGTTCGGTGAACCGGGCGAACTCCTCGGCGGTGCACTGGTGAATGCCGGCACCGGCTTGCTCGTTGGTGCTCGATTCGGTCAGCTCGCCCTGGATGGCGGCCTTGCCGGCTAGGTCCGGGTGAGCGTTGATCAGGGCCAGTTGCTCTGCGTGGCTTGCGCTGAGCAGGATATCGCTCATGCGCTGGTGCAGGGCTTCGATCTCGTCCAGCTCACCCAGCTGGCCGAGGTCGTAGGCCTTTTCGGCAACCCACGGCGAGTGCTCGTAGATGTCGGCGAAGGCCTCGACGAAGGCGTCACGGTCCAGGGTGGAGGGCTTGAGGGTCTTGAAGGCAGTCATCAGGCGTTCTCTTTCTTGTACGGGTGGGTGGCGTGCCAGTGGCGGGCGATATCCACGCGACGGGCGAACCAGACCTGCTCATGGCTCTTGGCGTAGTCGACGAAGCGCTTGAGCGCAGCCAGGCGCGCCGGGCGACCGACCAGGCGGCAGTGCAGGCCGATGGAGAGCATCTTCGGCGCTTCGGCGCCTTCGGCATACAGCACGTCGAAGGCATCCTTGAGGTACTGGAAGAACTGCTCGCCGCAGTTGAAGCCCTGCACCTGGGTGAAGCGCATGTCGTTGGTGTCCAGGGTGTAGGGGATCACCAAGTGCGGTTTGCCGGTGGGGTTGTTTGGCTCCCAGTAGGGCAGGTCGTCGTCATAGGTGTCGCTGTCGTAGAGGAAGCCACCTTCCTCCATCACCAGGCGACGGGTGTTTGGGCCGGTGCGGCCGGTGTACCAGCCCAGCGGGCGCTCGCCGGTCAGCTCGGTGAGGATGCGGATGGCTTCGAGCATGTGCTCGCGCTCCTGGGCCTCGTCCATGTACTGGTAGTCGATCCAGCGGTAACCGTGGCTGCAGATCTCGTGGCCGGCCTCGACCATGGCGCGGATGACGTCCGGGTGGCGCTGGGCGGCCATGGCCACGGCGAAGATGGTCAGGGGTACGCCGCTGTCCTTGAACAGCTTGAGCAGGCGCCAGACACCGGCGCGGCTACCATACTCGTACAGCGACTCCATGCTCATGTTGCGCACACCCTGCAGTGGCTGGGCGGCAACCATTTCGGAGAGGAAGGCTTCGGACTCTTTGTCACCGTGCAGGATGTTGCGCTCGCCGCCTTCTTCGTAGTTGAGCACGAAAGACAGCGCGATACGGGCGTTGCCCGGCCATTGCGGGTGAGGTGGGTTGTTGCCGTAACCGATCAGGTCGCGAGGGTAGTCAGCGCTCACTGCAGTCTTCCTTCTTGTGCGTTTGTGCGGGGGTGGGCGGGCCGCGTCGGGATGTCGCACCACCGGATGGGCTGATTGTATACAACTTCTGAAATCTTTTGTAAGCCTGTTTTTCCGCATTTCTTCCCATTTGTCGCATGAGCCTTGCCGGTTAAGTCTTTGCAAGAAACCTGCCCACTTGGTCAGTTAATGACGTTGACGTCTGCGCTGGGCCTGTATTTGCGACTGGTGGCCGGTTTGTCGGGGCGCAGGGAGGAGGGCGAAGGAAGGGTTTAGAAAATTGTGTACAATCTTTCGTGAAAATGTCTTAATGACTGCATTCCCGCATACGGCGAGGTCCATTTTGGTGCCATGCCGAGTATTTTCTGCCCACGATCTGCACAAGAGGCGACAAGCAATGGGACGTTTGACCACACACGTACTGGATGCCGCGCACGGCTGCCCAGGCAGCTCGATCAAGGTCGAGCTCTATCGCGTAGAAGGCCAGCAACTGGAGCTGGTGAACACTGCGCTGACCAACAGCGATGGGCGGGTCGACGCACCGTTGCTGCAAGGCGACGATTACCGTACCGGTGTCTATCAGTTGCAGTTCAGTGCGGGCGCTTATTACCGTGCTCGCGGCGTGCAGTTGCCGGAGCCGGCGTTTCTGGATGTTGTTGTGCTGCGCTTTGGCATCGACGAGAAGCAGGAGCATTACCACGTGCCGCTGTTGATCTCGCCGTATAGCTATTCGACCTATCGTGGAAGCTAGTGGGTCGCTAGAAGAATCTTCGTAGGTCCTTGGCCCGCTCTCACACTGGCGGGCTTTTTTTCGTCTGCAGAAAAAGAGGGTGGCGTGTGGTGTCGGGTGCGGATGTGGGTGGGCTTGAAATCGAGCGCCGCCTGCGCGGCGCATCGCGAGCAAGGCTCGCTCCTACCGAGCCATGCAGCAAAGCGGGCGTGCGCCTCAAGCAGGAAAACCGACCTGAAACAGGCGTAGGAGCGAGCTTTGCTCGCGATGCGCCGCGCGGGCGGCGCTCGATCTTGCAATTGCTAGAAAGCTCAAGCCAAGCTACCGGAACCTGGGGCATACCCTTCGGCCACGGTGAAAAAAGAGGAGGGTGGCGTGTGGTGTAGGGCGCGGATTTGGGGTGGGCTTGAAATCGAGCGCCGCCTGCGCGGCGCATCGCGAGCCATGCAGCAAAGCGGGCGTGCGCCTCAAGCAGGAAAACCGACCTGAAACAGACGTAGGAGCGAGCTTTGCTCGCGATGCGCCGCGCGGGCGGCGCTCGATCTTGCAATTGCTAGAAAGCTCAAGCCAAGCTACCGGAACCTGGGGCATACCCTTCGGCCACGGTGAAAAAAGAGGAGGGTGGCGTGTGGTGTAGGGCGCGGATTTGGGGTGGGCTTGAAATCGAGCGCCGCCTGCGCGGCGCATCGCGAGCCATGCAACAAAGCGGGCGTGCGCCTCAAACAGGAAGACCGACCTGAAACAGACGTAGGAGCGAGCTTTGCTCGCGATGCGCCGCGCGGGCGGCGCTCGATCTCGCAATCGCTAAAAAGCTAAAGCCAAGCCATTCACTAATTAAAGAAACACGAACTTGGCAATGAAAATCGCGCACAGTACCCAAAGGCTGGCAGAGATTTCCTTGTACTTGCCAGTGCCTGCCTTCAATGCCACATAGCTGATGAAGCCCAGGGCAATACCATCGGCGACCGAGAAGGTCAGCGGCATCATGATCACGGTAACGATCGCTGGAATGCTGTCGGTGGCTTCATCCCAGTGAATGTGCGCCATGCTGCCCATCATCAGCATCGCTACATAGATCAGTGCACCAGCAGTGGCATAGGCAGGGATCATCCCGGCCAGTGGCGCGAAGAACATCGCGGCGATGAACAGGACGCCGACGACCACTGCAGTCAAGCCAGTACGGCCACCCGCCGCGACACCCGCGGCACTCTCCACGTAGCTGGTCACAGGTGGCACGCCGACCACCGCTCCGAACACACTGGAGGCACTGTCGGCCTTCAGGGCCTTCGACAGGTTTTCGATACGCCCATCCGCTGCCACCAGGTTGGCCCGCTGGGCTACGCCCATCAGGGTGCCGGCGGTGTCGAACATGTGCACGAAGAGGAACGCCAGTACCACGCTGATCATGCTGACGTTGAACACGCCCGCCACATCCATGGCCATCCAGGTGGGTGCCAGGCTCGGTGGCATCGACATCACGCCACCGAACTTCACCAGACCCAAGCCCCAGCCAGCGACGGTGACGCCGATGATGCTGATCAGGATGGCGCCGAACACCCGCTTGTAGCTGAGGATGGCGATCATCAGGAAGCACACCGCTGCCAGCAGCGGACCAGGCTCATGCAGCGAGCCGAGCTTGATCAGTGTGGCCGGGCTGTCGACGATGATCCCTGCGGTCTTGAGGCCGATCAGTCCGAGAAACAGTCCGACCCCGGCACCCATGGCATGTCGCAGGCTCACTGGGATGCTGTTGAGCAACCATTCGCGAACCTTCGACAAGGTCAGGAACATGAACAGCACGCCCGAGACGAACACGGCCCCGAGCGCTGTTTCCCAGTTGTAGCCCATGGTCCCGACCACGGTGTAGGTAAAGAAGGCGTTAAGCCCCATGCCCGGTGCCAGGCCCACCGGCCAGTTGGCGTAAAGGCCCATCAGCAGGCAGCCGAGGGCGGCGGCGATGCAGGTGGCGACGAAGGCCGCGCCATGGTCGATACCTGCGTCGGCCATGATGTTGGGGTTGACGAAAATGATGTACGCCATGGTGATGAAGGTGGTCACCCCGGCGATCAGCTCGGTTCGGACAGTGCTGCCGTGTTGCTTGAGTTTGAAAATCCGCTCCAGCCAGCTCGTTTCGAGCGGCGGCGCGAGATCCAGCGTAGGGGCTTCGGATTTGCGGCTTTCCACAGCGAGTACTCCTCAAGTCTTTCTTGTTGTTGTGGAGCCTTCGTCCTGCGCAAAAGCGCTTGGCGGCTCCAAGAGGGAAGGCAGACGTCCGACCGTTTGTTGACTTATGGGTCAAGAAGTTGCTCGCTGGATTATCCTTTTGTGTACAAAGAATGCAAATAATGTTTTATCTTTTGTGTGCACAAACTGTCGCTCGATGGCTATATAGCGAAAAGGCCACCTGCAGAAACGGCTCAGCCTGTGTACAATGGCGCCATACTTTCCTTCGTGCCTCGAGAGCCCATGAACGAACAGCTGCAACCTCTGAAGAAACCTGCACGCGCTGGCAAGGCTGGCCGCAGTGGTACCCAGGACGACATCGTCTATGCGCACATCTTCGAGGCGATCCTCGAGCAGCGTCTGGCACCGGGCACCAAGTTGAGCGAGGAAGCGCTGGGCGAGATCTTCGGTGTCAGCCGTACCATCATTCGCCGCGCGTTGTCGCGCCTGGCCCATGAAAGTGTGGTGCTGCTGCGACCCAATCGCGGCGCGGTGGTGGCCAGCCCGACGGTGGAAGAGGCGCGTCAGGTGTTCTTCTCGCGGCGTATGGTCGAGCGCGCTATCACCGAACTGGCCGTGCAGCACGCTACCGCCGAGCAACTCAACGAGCTGCGCCAGATGGTGCGTGAAGAGCGGGACAGCTTCTCGCGCGGCGACCGGGGTGCGGGTATCCGTCTTTCCGGCGAGTTCCACCTCAAGCTGGCCGAAGCGGCTGGCAATGCCCCGCTGGTGAGCTTCCAGCGCAGCCTGGTGTCCCAGACCTCGCTGATCATCGCCCAGTACGAAAGCGGCAACCGTTCGCATTGCTCGTACGACGAGCACATGCAGTTGATCGACGCCATCGAGGCGCGCGATGCCGAGCAGGCAGTGAGCCTGATGATGCACCACATGGACCACATCGACAGCAAGCTCAACCTGGACGAGGAGAGTGCCTCGGACGACTTGCATGCCGTGTTTTCGCACCTCCTGAAAAAGCCCAAGGCCTCCGTCAAGGGCTGATCCTTCCCGCGCCGGTCTCCTGAGTTTTCTCCAGCGCCGCGCCGTCCGAGAGGGCGCGGCCTCGTGTCGCGCAGCGGTCCCGTGGCCTTGACTGGCCATTAACCCAAGGTCTGCTAAATTCTTGTGGGCAAACCTTCATCAAGCAGTTGGGCTTGCGCATTCATTGCGTTCAACTACTTGAGGAAAGGAATCATGAGCATCTCCCTGGGTACACGTATGGGCGCCGAACTGGTCGGCACCTTCTGGTTAGTGCTTGGCGGCTGTGGCAGTGCAGTACTCGCAGCCAGTTCCCCCATCGGCATTGGCGTGCTTGGTGTCGCTTTCGCCTTCGGCCTCACCGTGCTCACCATGGCGTTCGCCATCGGCCATATCTCCGGCTGCCACCTCAACCCTGCCGTGTCGTTCGGGCTTGTGGTGGGTGGGCGCTTTCCGGCCAAGGAACTGCTGCCTTATGTGATCGCCCAGGTGATCGGCGCGATCCTGGCGGCGGCGGTGATTTACTTCATCGCCAGCGGCAAGGCCGGTTTCGAACTGGCATCTGGTCTGGCTTCGAACGGTTATGCCGATCACTCGCCCGGCGGCTATTCGCTGGCGGCCGGCTTTGTCAGCGAAGTGGTGATGACGGCGATGTTCCTGGTGGTCATCATGGGCGCCACCGACGCACGCGCACCGGCAGGTTTCGCCCCTATCGCCATCGGCCTGGCCCTGACCCTCATTCACCTGATCTCGATCCCGGTGACCAACACCTCGGTCAATCCCGCACGCAGTACCGGCCCGGCATTGTTCGTCGGCGGCTGGGCCTTGCAGCAGTTGTGGCTATTCTGGCTGGCACCGTTGATTGGCGCTGCGATCGGTGGTGCGCTGTACCGTGGCTTGGCCCGCGAGCCATAAAGCCGGTTTACAGGCTGGGGGCGCAGGGGCGCCGATGGGCTGTGAATATGAATGTACCGCTTTTCGACGGTCCCCCTGCGCAGACTGGTGGCTCTTCATAAGGAGCTACCTACATGACTTTACCGGCCGAATTGTTCGATGCCGTACCCCTCGACAGCGTTGAATCGACAAGCGCCCCCGACCCGGTCCTGGAGCAGGCCAGGGTGCAACTGCATGCACTGCTTGCCGATGCGCCCGATCCCGTGGACTGGCTCAACCAGGCATCGGTTGCACGGCGGGCCAGGTCGGCTGGCGATACGCAATGGCGGCAACGTTTGCCCGCTGGGCTCGATTTGCAGGCAGGGCACATCGAGTCCGCCGAACCGCAGTGGTTCAGCGTGCTGGAGGAAGCCCTGGAGGCCCAAGCGCAGGTTTATGCCGACCTGTTGCCATTAGGCAGTTTGCCGGACAGCTACCCCGAGCGTCTGCGTGACCGTTACCGGGCACAGCACCTTCAGCGGCTGTTGGACTGTTTCGGCGCGACGGCGCCAGCGCGACAGGCACTGGCGCCTTGGATAAGCCTGCAAAGCACCCGGCATAAAGCGACCGAGCAGGCGCGTCAGGCGCTGACGGGGGAAGGGCCGTGGCGCGAGTCGGGGCCATTGCAAGCAGCAATCCTCGCGGCCATGGATGCCGAGGCAAGCCTGCAGGTGCTTGAGGGGCAAATCACACATCAGGCTCGCGACCAATTGTTCTCGCCCGATGATCAGCACCCCGTGCAGTGGCTTTCGGTGCAGGTGGGTGAACAGCCACTGCCTGGGG
Organism: Pseudomonas sp. Rh2; assembly: GCF_040762985.1. Lineage (NCBI taxonomy): Bacteria > Pseudomonadati > Pseudomonadota > Gammaproteobacteria > Pseudomonadales > Pseudomonadaceae > Pseudomonas > Pseudomonas sp. Rh2. The sequence goes on along the minus strand of NZ_CP142890.1, from coordinate 4,105,963 downwards.
TGTGGGCGATGGTCCAAGCCAGTGCATGGGCCTCTGGCTTGCTCGATGCCCCCCTGCTGGTCTGGGTTCATGGCGAAGGCGGAGGGCTGATTTGCCTGGAGGCCCAGGTACAACTGCGCGAGCGCCTGGCCTTCACCCTGGCCAACGCACGCCTGCCAGTATCCTCGCTGGTTCCCGAGGATGAGGCTCAATTGCAGTTCGTGCCCGCTCCGCAAGGCCTCACCGGTCTTGTACAGGACCTGCTGGATCACTGGTCGGGGCAGTTGGGGGACGCTCCGCCAGCCAATGGCCCGCTGGCACAACTGACGCCCGATCAGGAGGCCGAGCGGCGTCGGGAGCTTGCCCGCACGGCGCTGTCGATGCCGGTCGACAGTTGTCGGCAGGCGGCGGTGGCGGTGCTCGAGCAACTGTGGGCAGCCGATACGTTGGCCCAACACCTGCCACAGTGGCTGCTGGCGCGAAGCGAAGATGAGCGCGAGCTCTTTGCCGCCTGGCTGAGGGAGTACCAACAGGCAGCCTGGGCGCTGGAAGATTGGCTTGAAGAACAATTACCGCCATTTGTCACATTCGCCGGTCAGTTGCTCTGCGATCGAATCCAGCAAGACCTGCGCATTACGCTGACCCCTGACACCGTGCTGCTGCATCGGCCGGTGTCGGTCGGCTTTCACTGGTTGGGCGAAGGTACAGTCATCGAGCCCTTCCCTGGCGGCGAGTTCGGCTTTTCCGGCGCTCCATTACACGCGGCGCAGGCGTCGATGACATGGGTGGCAAGCGACGAATGGGAGGATGTGACGGTCGCGCAACTGGCTTGCGAAGGCTTCGATGGCCAGGACGACGCCGAGACTAGACGCCTGCAGATGGCCCAGTGGCGGGTAGCGGGCATCTCGGCGAAGTATCTGTCCGACACCTTGGTCTCGCTCGACCCGCTGAGGCAATTCGAGACTACTCTGGCTGTGACATTCGACCCGTCGCAGGAGGCGGATATCCAGCGCTTGCGTCGACCTTACAGACTCGAACTGCAACTGTTGGCCCGCGTACAACACTGGCGTCAGGCGCTCAGCCAACCTGCCGTGGACATGCTGGACACCGCGGCGCAGGTGACTTCAACTGCGGCACTGGCGCAAGCAAGGATGCGAGTTCACTGGTTGACCATCAACAGCAACCAGGCCCTGGGTAGCGAAATCCGCGGCGCCGGTGCGCTGGTCAGGACCGATTCAGGCCTAACCGTGCTGGTTTTGCCCGGTGCGCCAGAAGACATCAATTTGATCGAGCGCGATAGCCTTGAACAGGCGTTGGCTCATCTGCGGCTGGCCATCCGCACCCGCACGGATGTAGCCGACTATGTTGCGCAGCGCTGCACCGACGACCCTGACCGGCTCCTGAGCTATTTCCGCCAGGCGGCCAGCAAGGGCTATGACGGCTTCTTGAATGCCCCAGCGGCAATCGACCAGACGCTCATCGGCCTGCAGCTGACGGACCGGCGTAACCGCCTGATGAGTCTGGCGCGCCAGCAAGGGCGCAATCAGCTGGGTATCAGGATCAGCCGTGACCAGCAGGCGCATGAGCGCCACATCGGTTATCTCAGGGCTGGCCTGGCGATAGTGCCGGGTGTGAACGTGGTCGTCGCATTGCAGGATATCCAGCACAGTGTCCAGGCCATCGGTAGCGCCTGGCGGGCACGGGATGCCGACTCATTGGGTTGGGCTGCGCTGAGCGTGGCGGGTGCCGTGGCCGACATCCTGCTAACCGCCGTTCCTGTCGCCGGTGGGCTGTGGAGCCTGCGCCGGGCCGTGCGCCTGCGCCTGCGGCAACTCAGCGCCAGCCGCCCGCTGGCCGGCTATGAGGTACAACCACGACTGCGCGGCGCGACTCGCTTGCAGGGGGGCGACGAGGGGCTTTGGCTGCATGCCGGCCAGCAGTACATCCAGCAGGACGGTCGCCTCTATGCCGTCTACCGGCGAGCCGGGGAGCACACGCTACGCTTGCGTGCCACCACCATGCGGCGCTACGAGGCGCCAGTGCGCAGGGAGGGTGGGCGTTGGGTCGTGCATGCCGAGGTCGGCCTGCGCGGTGGCGGCGGCAAACTGACCGAATCGGAAGGGCTGCTGAAATATGCGGGGCCGCGCAGCCGGCACCAGCCGTTCGCCGGGGCAAGCCCGCAGACCGCCTTGGCGCGGGGACGGCGCATCCTCGCCAACTACGCCTTTCGAAGTGAAGAGCAGCGGGTGGAGTTCGTATTGTCCTACCTGGCCGATGGTGTCGCGCCAGCCTGGTCGCGTACCTACCTCATTGGCCCAGGCAGCTCGGCGGGTGTGCCGGTCACCAGGCCTTCCCAGCCCTGGCAGCAGTGGCGTTGGGCGCTTCATGGCGAAGACCGTGTGATCGCAAGGTCCGGGGGCGAAGTCAGTGTACATTTCGGGGGGCAGTCGGATACCTCGGCGCTCGGTGTGCGTGTCGAGGGTAACTATTACCCAATACTTGAAGGGGCGGCCTCCAGTCGGGTGCGTTTCATCGTCCAGCCGGGCTGGCAGCCTGAACGGCTGGTCGATCTCGATGACGGGATCGCACAAGGGTTCGGACCGGTGCGGGTCCGACTGGGGCAGCACGCCGCCGAGGCGCCTGAAGTGTTGGGTGGTTTTGCCGAAACCTTCGGTGCACGGCTTGCCCGGCGTTATCCCTTGATGAATGCCAACGCCCGGCAGGTAATGGGCGAGACGTTGTTCAGGAATGCCCGGCGCCGCCATGGATGGAGTTCGATCACGCTGGAGGATCTGGATCACTGGCTGGATGATGCGACCTCCGAGCCGCTGCGGATAATCGACGAGCGCATCGTCGACAATCTGCAAGTGGCGGTCAACCGAGACGTCCTCGGCACCCAGACGTACGAGTGGCGCTGGATGCTCGCGCGTCCCGAAGCCGATGCGCTGCGCAGCGCTGTGGGGCAGCCGACCTTGCAGCCATTCCAGGCAGGCATCAGGCGGGCCATCGTCGACCGAGGTTACCGGATTCTCCAGGAGGGTGGCCACCAAGGGCGTTGCCTGTTCATCTTCGTGAGGCCCGGGCATCGGGAGGTGTATGTGCTGCTGCAGCATCTGGCGCTGGGGCGGGTATCGCTGATGGGGCGCAACGGCATGGTGCTGTTCGGTGAAGTCTGGCTGGACGAACTGATCTCCCGCTTGACACTGCCGGTCGCTGCCGCGCTGCGCACGGCCCGCCAGCAACGATTGCTGCGGCCAGTGCTGGGCGGCGTGCACTTCGAGGGGCCGCACACCACCGAATTGGTCTGGCAGCGTATCCATTTCCAGCTGCGCGAGAATCCCACGGTCCCGCAAGGACGGAGCTGGCGACACAGCTCGCGTGAGCTCACGATGGCGGACATCGAGCGAGTGCCAGGCTCAGGGCTTTATGGAGCCGAAGGCGAAGCGTTGGTCCAAGGGGTCGCTATCGAAGGGCGCTGGGTGCCGATCTTTCCGGTGGAAAGCAACAGCGCCATTGTGCTTACCCGGACGCAGCAGCTACCTGCACCGTTGCGTTTCGATGACCTGCAACGCTGTGTGCGTCAGCGCTACGGCGAACAGCCCTGGTTGGTGGTGCGTAACCAGCAGGGGTGGTCGGTGCGGCGGGCGCTGTTCACCCTGCCGTTGGATTACCAGGTTAGCCGTGCGCGTCCAGGTTTGGCCCAACAGAGTGCGCAGAACGTCGCCCGTACGGTATTCGAAGGGTTCCAGGGCAGCGAGCATGCGCGGTTGTTGCACCTTGAGCAGGTGCTCAATGGCTGGTTGGGAGATACCCGCGCCCTGGGTGATCTCGCCGACCCGCTGTTGTTGCTCGCGCCGCAGCGGCCCTTGCAGCTGGAGGGGCAGAGGGGGTGGCGGTTGACGCTGGCGCTGGATGCTCCGGCAGCCAGGCCTCCGGTGTACTACCTGCGAGCCGTGGATGCCCACAGCCAGCAATTGCTCGGCACTGTCAGTGGCAGACGCATGCGCCAGCACGCCATCAACGTGGTCGACGATATGCTCAGGCGTTATGGATTGAGCCACCAGCAGCGTATCGGCAATGTCGTCCAGTATGGGCAGTCGTCGACAGGCAGGGTCTACCTCGTGCTGGTGGCCGTCAGCGAAGAGGCGGTTATCGATGTGGCCCCGGACCTGGGAGGATCAGTGCTGTCCCAGGCTTGGCTGGCGCAGTGGCACACGCAGATCGGCGCGCAAGCGCGCCAGGCTCTGCAGCAGGCGGTCGAGCAAGGACGTCTGGTTCGCTTGCTGGTGACCTTGCGCGTAGGGGCAGGGCCTTACAGTGGCCAGGTCGCGGTGACGCGCCTGGCCGATTTCTGATCGCGCCTCAGCGCTGGTGCACGCAACGACCGGCCGCGTAGGTTTCCCGCACGGTGCGGTCGTCGCCCAGGGTGGTGAGGACGAACAGGGTCTCTTCGATGCTGTTGGACTGTTGGATACGGTAGTCCAGCAGCGGCGTGGCCTTGTAGTCGAGCACCACGAAGTCGGCATCGTTGCCTGGGCGCAGGCTGCCGATGCGGTCGTCCAGGCGCAAGGCACGGGCACCGCCGAGGGTCGCCAGGTACAGCGACTTGTAGGGGTGCAAGCGAGCGCCCTGCAGTTGCATCACCTTGTAGGCCTCGTTCAGGGTAGTGAGCAGCGAGAAGCTGGTGCCGGCGCCGACATCGGTGCCCAGGCCAACGTTGACCTTGAAACGCTCGGCCTGGGGCAGGTTGAACAGGCCGCTGCCCAGGAACAGGTTGGAGGTTGGGCAGAAGGCGATCGCCGAGCCGGTTTCTGCCAGACGCTGGCACTCGTCGTCACACAGGTGCACGCCGTGGGCGAACACCGAGCGCTCGCCCAGCAGTTCGAAGTGGTCGTAGACGTCCAGGTAACCCTTCTGCTCAGGGAACAGCGACTTGACCCAGTCGATTTCCTTGAGGTTCTCCGACAGGTGCGTGTGCATGTACACGCCGGGGTGTTCCTTGAGCAGTTGCCCCGCCATGGTCAGTTGTTCCGGGGTGCTGGTAGGGGCGAAACGCGGGGTGACCGCGTAGTGCAGGCGGCCCTTGCCATGCCAGCGTTCGATCAATGCCTTGATTTCGCTGTAGCTCGACTCGGCGGTGTCGGTCAGGTAGTCAGGCGCATTGCGGTCCATCATCACCTTGCCGGCGATCAGGCGCAGGTCCAGACGCTCAGCTTCTTCGAACAGCGCGTTGACCGATTCCGGGTGCACGCTGCCGAACACCAGGGCGGTGGTGGTGCCATTGCGCAGCAGCTCCTTGAGGAAAATCTTCGCCACCTGGTCGGCATGGGCCTTGTCGGCAAACTGCTTCTCGCAGGGGAAGGTGTAGGTATTTAGCCAGTCCAGCAGCTGTTCGCCGTAGGAACCGATCATGCCAGTCTGCGGGAAGTGGATATGGGTGTCGATGAAGCCTGGGGTAATCAGGGCATCCTGGTAGTGCACCACCTCGATGTCGGCGTCCAGGGTCGGCAGCAGCTCGCTGGCATGGCCAACGGCGCTGATGCGGCCATCATCGATTACCAGCAGGCCATCCTCGTAGTATTCGTGGGAGGCGTCCAGGCCAACTTCGGCCGGGTCGGCGATGCTGTGCAGGATGGCGGCGCGGTAGGCTTTACGGGTAGCAGTCATAAAACGCTCGTCAAAGGGCTTGGCTGCGCCGTGAAGGCGGCAGCAACTGGGCAATGGGGCCGGCATTGGCGGCAGCGTCGTGCTGGCCGAAGCAGGCGTTGTAAGTGGCAATGATTTCCCCGGCTATGGACACGGCGATCTCGATCGGCAGCTTGCCTTTGACCTCGGCCAGGCCCATCGGGCAGCGCATGCGTGCCATGACGGCGTCGTCATAGCCGCGCTCGCGCAGACGGTGCTCGAACTTGGTGCGCTTGGTCTTCGAGCCGATCAGACCAAACCAGGTGAAATCGTTGCGCTTCAGAATGGCGGCGGTCAGTTCCAGGTCGAGCTGGTGGTTGTGGGTCATGACGATGCAGTAGCAGCCTGCTGGCAGCTCTGCCACCTCGTCGACCGGTTCCTCGCTGACGACCTTGGTCACACCGTTAGGGATGACCTCGGGAAACTCCTGCTCGCGTGAGTCGATCCAGCGTACTCGGCAGGGCAACGCGGCGAGCAAGGGTACCAGAGCGCGGCCGACATGGCCCGCGCCGAACACAGCAATCTGCGCCTGCACCGCGGCCATGGGTTCGAACAGCAGTACAGTGACGCCGCCGCAGCACTGGCCGAGGCTGGCGCCCAGGCTGAAGCGCTCCAGATGCGGGGTCGTGCGTTGCGCTTCGAGCATCTGCCGGGCGATGTGCAGGGCCTTGTATTCCAGGTGGCCGCCACCGATGGTGTCGAACAGGCCGTCGGCGCTGACCACCATCTTCGAGCCTGCGTTGCGTGGCGTGGAGCCGCGCTCTTCGATGATGGTCACCAGCACGCAGGCTTCGCCACGGGATTGATGGTCGGCGAGGGCGTTGATCCATTGGTGCATGATCCAATTCCTCTTCAGGTAGCTCGGCCCGCTTTGGGGGCGGTGTTACTGAGTCTCTGTTTCCAGTTGCGGTTCGGCCGGTTGCGTGGCCACCGCCCTGCGCATCTGCTCACAGCCCCACAACACCCGCTCCGGCGTCGCTGGCGCGTCGATGTTCGGCTGCTCGCGGTAGTCGGCGATGCTGGCTACGGCATCCTTGATCGCGCACCAGGCAGCGATGCCGAGCATGAACGGTGGCTCGCCCACGGCCTTGGAGTGGAACACGGTGTCTTCCGGGTTCTTGCGGTTCTCCACCAGCTTCACGCGCAGGTCCAGCGGCATGTCGGCCACTGCCGGTATCTTGTAGCTGGCCGGGCCGTTGGTCATCAGCTTGCCCTTGGCGTTCCACACCAGTTCCTCGGTGGTGAGCCAGCCCATGCCCTGGATGAAGCCGCCCTCCACCTGGCCGATGTCGATGGCCGGGTTCAGCGAGTCACCGACGTCATGCAGGATGTCGGCGCGCAGCATCTTGTATTCGCCGGTCAGGGTATCGACGATCACCTCCACGCATGCCGCGCCGAAGGCGAAGTAGTAGAACGGCCGGCCACGCGCCTGGCTGCGGTCGTAGTAGATCTTCGGCGTACGGTAGAAACCGGTGCTCGACAGCGAAACCTGGGCGAAGTACGCCAGCTGAACCAGTTGCTCGAAACTGACGATCTGGTCGCGCACCCGTACATGGCCGTTGCGGAACTCGACGTCTTCCTCGGTCACCTGATAGTGGCGTGCGGCGAATTCGGTGAGGCGCTTCTTGAGGATTTCGGCGGCATTCTGCGCCGCTTTGCCATTGAGGTCGGCGCCGCTGGAGGCGGCGGTCGGCGAGGTGTTGGGCACCTTGTCGGTATTGGTGGCGGTGATCTGGATACGGCTGAAGTCGACCTGGAACACCTGGGCGACCACCTGGGCGACCTTGGTGTTCAGACCCTGGCCCATTTCGGTGCCGCCGTGGTTCAGGTGGATGCTACCGTCGGTATAGATGTGGATCAGCGCACCGGCCTGGTTGAGGAAGGTGGCGGTGAACGAAATACCGAACTTGACCGGAGTCAGCGCCAGGCCCTTCTTCAGGATCGGGCTGTTGGCGTTGAAGCGGCGGATCGACTCGCGACGCTCGGCATAGTCGCTGCTGGCTTCCAGTTCGGCGGTCATCTCTTCGAGCATGTTGTGCTCGACCGTCTGGTAGTAATGGGTGACGTTGCGCTCGGTCTTGCCGTAGTAGTTGGCTTTGCGTACCTCCAGCGGGTCGCGACCCAGGTGGCGGGCGATGTGGTCCATCACCTGCTCGATGGCGACCATGCCCTGCGGACCGCCAAAGCCACGGTAGGCGGTGTTGGAGGCGGTGTTGGTCTTGCAACGGTGGCCGTGCACGGTGGCATCGCCCAGGTAATAGGCGTTGTCGGAGTGGAACATGGCGCGGTCGACGATCGAACCGGACAGGTCCGGGGAGTAGCCGCAGTTGCCAGCCAGGTCGAAGGTGATGCCATGCAGGCGGCCGTCATCGTCGAAGCCCACGTCGTACTCGACGTAGAACGGGTGACGTTTGCCGGTCATGGTCATGTCTTCGACGCGCGGCAGGCGCATCTTGGTCGGCTGGCCGGTCAGGCGGGCGATCACCGCGCACAGGCACGCCGGGCTGGCCGCCTGGGTTTCCTTGCCTCCGAAACCGCCGCCCATGCGGCGCATGTCGAGCACGATCTTGTTCATCGGCACGTCCAGCACTTCGGCGACCAGCTTCTGCACCTCGGTGGGGTTCTGGGTCGAGCAGTAGACGATCATGCCGCCATCTTCGGTAGGCATTACCGAAGAGATCTGAGTTTCCAGGTAAAAGTGCTCCTGGCCGCCGATGTGCAGGGTGCCTTGCAGGCGGTGCGCAGCGCTGGCCAGGGCTGCGGCCGAATCGCCACGCTGGTGGGTGTGGCTGTCGAGCACGAAGTGCTTCTTACGAAACGCTTCGACCACATCCAGCACTGGTTCCAGGTCTTCGTACTCGATGATGGCGGCCATGGCCGCACGGCGCGCGGTGTCGAGGTCGCGGGCGGCCACGGCGAGTACCGGTTGGCCGAAGAACTCGACCTTGTCGATGGCCAGCAGCGGGTCACCGGCAACCACCGGGCCGATATCCTTCAGGCCGGGAATGTCTTCGTGGGTAATGGCGATGCGCACACCTTCGAAGGCATAGCAGGGCGTGGTGTCGATGCGCAGGATGCGTGCGTGGGCGCGGTCGGACGTGCGGGCATACACGTGCAGCTGGTTGGGGAACTCCAGGCGATCGTCGATGTACACCGCCTCGCCGGACACATGCTTGTCGGCACTGTCGTGCTTGATGCTGCGGCCAACACCGGTGGTCAGGTCCTGGCGGAACAGTTCGGCCATCTCGGCCTGGCTCTTGGCTGCGTGATGGTTAGACATAAGCGGTCACCCGGGTCTCGATGTATGGCGATTGCTGTTCGATGAAGTACTTGCGCAGCAGGTTCTGCGCGGTCAGCAGGCGGTACTCCTTGCTGGCACGGAAGTCGCTGAGCGGGGTGAAGTCCTCGGCCAGCGCCTGGCAGGCGCGTTCGATGCTGGCCTGGTTCCAAGGCTTGCCGCGCAGTGCGGCTTCGCAGGCCCGGGCACGCTTGGGAATGGCGGCCATCCCGCCGAAGGCAATGCGCACACCGCTGACCACGCCATTTTCGATGCTCAGGTTGAACGCCCCGCACACGGCGGAGATGTCGTCGTCCAGGCGCTTGGACACTTTGTAGGCGCGGAACGCCCAGTCAGCGCTGGCGCGGGGCACGATGATCTTTTCGATGAACTCGCTGTCCTGGCGTGCGGTGATGCGGTAGTCGATGAAATAGTCTTCCAGTGCCAGAGTGCGCTGGCGCTGGCCTTGACGCAACACGATCTGCGCGTCCAGGGCGATCAGCAAGGGTGGCGAGTCGCCAATCGGCGAGGCGTTGCCAATGTTCCCGCCCAGGGTGCCCTGGTTGCGGATCTGCAGCGAGGCGAAGCGGTGGAGCAGGGCGCCGAAGTCAGGGTATTCCTCGTTGAGCGCGCCGTAGCAGTCGGTGAGCGGGGTGGCGGCGCCGATTTCCAAGTGGCTGGCGGTTTTCTCGATGCGCTTGAGTTCGGCGACGTGGCCGACGTAGATCATCACCGGCAAGGTCTTGTGGAACTGGGTGACTTCCAGCGCCAGGTCGGTACCACCGGCCAGCAGGCGTGCCTCGGGGTGGGAACTGTACAAGTCGGCCAGATCGGCCACGGTCAGCGGCACCAGGCAGCGCTTGTCGCCACTGTTGAGCTCGCCGGTCTGGGTCGGGGCAATGGCTTTGAGGCGGCTGATGGTCTGGGCCTGCTGGGCATCGAACTGGTCCCGGCAGGGCTGGGCGCAGCTCTGCTGGGCCGCGTCGAGAATCGGGCGGTAACCGGTGCAACGGCACAGGTTGCCAGCCAGTGCTTCCTGCGCCTGGTGCAGGTCGTGGCCTTCGCTGTTCTTTTGCAGGGCGAACAGCGACATGACAAAACCAGGGGTGCAGAAGCCGCACTGCGAACCGTGGCAGTCGGCCATGGCCTGTTGCACGCTGTGCAGCTTGCCCTGGTGCTTGAGGCCTTCGACGCTGATGAGCTGTTTGCCGTGCAGCGACGAAACGAACGTCAGGCACGAGTTGAGGCTGCGGTAGCGCAAGGTGTCGTTGCCGGCAGCGTCCTGGGTCAGTTCGCCGACTACCACGGTGCAGGCGCCGCAGTCGCCACTGGCGCAGCCCTCCTTGGTGCCGGGTTTGCCCAGGTGCTCGCGCAGGTATTGCAGCACCGTCATGTTCGGGTCCAGGGCGTGCTCACTACGCAGCTCCTGATTGACGAGAAACTGGATCACGGGGAAGGCCTCGCAATGGTTTTATTGTTGTTCGGGCGGACTCTAAGCAGGGCTGACCTGAAGGTCAATATTTTTCTGACTCAAAGGTCAGGAAATTATTCATGCCTACGCCGATTCCACCGAACCCGTCCTTTTCCTAAGCATAGATCGGGCCGTCATCGAGGGCATTGGGCGATGCCAACAAAGGCTGTAGTCCCCCTGCTCGATTGGGCTGCAAGTGCGCTACAATCCCGCCCTTGTCTCCAGTTCAATGATTCTGAAGGAAAACCATGACGTTCAAGGCGCCGGACAGCCTCTCAGAGCAGATTGCCGACTACCTGGCCGAGCGGATCATCCGTGGCGAACTCGCGCCGGGAGAACGTATCCAGGAGCAGAAGGTCACCCAGGCGCTCAATGTCAGCCGTGGCTCGGTGCGTGAGGCCCTGTTGATCCTCGAACGTCGGCATCTGGTCGCGATCTTGCCGCGTCGTGGTGCCCATGTGACCGAACTGGACGAACGCAGCGTGCGCAGCCTGTGCACCTTGATGAGCGAGTTCTACATCCTGCTGGGCAACGCGGTTGCGCAGAAGTGGCGCGTCGAGAGCGACCTGTTGCCATTCTTGGGCATTCAGCAGCGCCTGCAGCAAGCGTGCGCCAACAAGGACATCAAGACCTTCGTCGCCGAAAGTTTTGCCGTGATGCGCGCGGCCTACCCGTTTGCCGACAACCCGTTCCTCCAGGAAACCGTCGAGAACCTGCAGCCGGCCATGAGCCGTGCCTACTACCTGTCACTGGATCAGCGCCAGGCCAACATGAACGACTACCTGGAGCTGTTCGCCCGCTTGCTCGACGCCGTGGTCGCCCGAGACCTGCCGCGCATTCGCGAAGTGCTTACCGCCTACGGCCAGCGTAGTTGCGAACTGGTGCTGGCTGCGTTGGCCCGAGTCTGACCGATGCGCCTAAAGTGCATTCGCCTGGCCGGGTTCAAGTCGTTCGTCGACCCGACCACGGTCAACTTCCCCAGCAACATGGCGGCCGTGGTCGGCCCCAACGGCTGTGGCAAGTCCAACATCATCGACGCGGTGCGTTGGGTGATGGGCGAAAGTTCGGCGAAGAACCTGCGTGGCGAGTCGATGACCGATGTCATCTTCAACGGCTCCACCAGCCGCAAGCCTGTCAGCCAGGCCAGCATCGAACTGGTGTTCGACAACAGTGACAATACCCTGGTGGGCGAATACGCCGCCTATGCGGAGATTTCCATCCGTCGCAAGGTGACCCGCGATGGGCAGAACACCTATTACCTGAACGGTGCCAAGTGCCGTCGGCGTGATATCACCGATATTTTTCTCGGCACCGGCCTGGGCCCGCGCAGCTATTCGATCATCGAACAGGGCATGATCTCCAAGCTGATCGAGGCCAAGCCCGAGGAGCTGCGCAATTTCATCGAGGAAGCCGCTGGCATATCCAAATACAAGGAGCGCCGCCGCGAGACCGAGAACCGCATTCGCCGCACCCAGGAAAACCTGGCGCGCCTGACCGACCTGCGCGAAGAACTGGAGCGCCACTTGGAGCGCCTGCATCGCCAGGCCCAGGCCGCCGAGAAATACCGCGAGTACAAAGCCCAGGAGCGCCAGTTCAAGGCGCGTTTGTCGGCTTTGCGCTGGCGCGACCTAGATGCCCGCGTGCGCCAGCGTGAAGGGGTGATTGGCGATCAGGACGTCGCCCATGAGGCGTTGGTGGCCGAGCAACGCAATGCCGACGCCGCCATCGAGCGTCTGCGCGACGGTCATCACGAGCTGTCCGAACGCTTCAACCAGGTCCAAGGACGTTTCTACTCGGTGGCCGGCGATATCGCCCGGGTCGAGCAGAGCATTCAGCACGGCCAGCAACGCCTTCGTCAGTTGCAGGACGACCTCAAGGAGGCCGAGCGCACGCGACTGGAGACCGAGTCGCACCTGGGCCACGATCGCACCCTGCTGGCCACGCTGGGCGAAGAGCTGGACAGGCTGCTGCCCGAGCAGGAGCTGACCCTGGCCGCGGCCGAGGAGGCTGCCGCCATCCTGGAAGAAGCCGAGCAAGGCATGCACGGCTGGCAAGAGCAGTGGGACAGCTTCAATACCCGCTCTGCCGAACCTCGGCGCCAGGCCGAGGTCCAGCAGTCGCGTCTGCAGCAGCTTGAAGCCAGCCTGGAGCGCCTGAGCGAACGCCAGCGCAAACTGACCGAGGAAGGCGAGCAGCTGGGCGCCGACCCGCAGGATGCCGACATGCGGGCCTTGAGCGAGCAGTTGGCAGGCAGTGAAGTACAGCTTGAAGCGCTGCAGTTGGCGGAAGAGCAACTGGTCGACAGCCTTGAGGGCGTGCGTGAGCAGTTGCAGCAGGCGACCCAAGCGCAGCAGCAGGCGCAGGGCGATCTGCAGCGGCTGGGCGGACGCCTGGCCTCGCTCGAGGCATTGCAGCAGGCCGCCCTCGAACCAGGCGCAGGCATTGCGCAGTGGTTGAGCGAACAAGGCCTGGCGCACCAGCCCCGGCTGGCCGAGGGCTTGCGTGTCGAGCCGGGTTGGGAGCTGGCCGTGGAGACGGTGCTCGGAGCTGACTTGCAAGCGGTGTTGGTCAATGACTTCGCCGGGCTTGATTTCACGCACCTCGAGCAGGGCGAGCTGCGTTTGCTGCTGGCCGACGAGGAGGGTGCGCGCCCGGCCGGCAGCCTGCTGGACAAGGTCGAAGGTCGTACCGACCTGGCCCCGTGGCTGGCCCAGGTCAGGCCGGTGGAGGACTTCGCGCAAGCCTTGGCCCTGCGCGCCTCCCTGGGCGAAGGTCAGAGCTTGGTGAGCCGCGACGGCTACTGGGTGGGCCGGCACTTCCTGCGCATCAGCCGTGGTGGAGACGCCCAGGGTGGTGTGCTGGCCCGTGGCCAGGAAATCGAGCGCCTGGGCTTCGACCAGGCTGAGCAGGAGGCGGCGCTCGAGGTGCTCGAACAACGGTTGCAGGCCCTGCGCGAGCAGCAACTGGACCACGAAGAGCAGCGAGAGCAACTGCGCCGCCGCACCCAGGAGCAAACCCTACAGCACGGCGAGCTCAACTCGCGCCTGTCGGCCGCCCGTGCGCGTGCCGAGCAGTTGGAACTGCGCCGCGGCCGCTTGCACGAAGAGCTGGTCGAGTTGCAGGAGCAACGCGCCGTGGAGCATGAGCAATTGGGCGAAGCGCGCCTGTTGCTGCAAGAGGCGCTGGACCTCATGGCACAGGACGCCGAGCAGCGCGAAGCGCTGATGGCCCGGCGCGATACCTTGCGCGAGGGTCTCGACCGTGTGCGACAGGAGGCCCGTCAGCACAAGGACCATGCCCACCAACTCGCCGTGCGCCTGGGTTCGTTGCGCGCCCAGCACGACTCCACTCGCCAGGCTCTGGAGCGTCTGGAGCAGCAGGCTGCGCGCCTTGGCGAGCGCCAGGAGCAATTGAGCCTCAATCTGGAGGAAGGCGAAGCGCCGCTCGAAGAACTGCGTCTGAAGCTGGAGGAGTTGCTGGAGCGGCGCATGAGCGTCGACGAGGAAATGCGCCAGGCGCGTCTGCACATGGATGAGGCCGACCGCGAACTGCGAGAGGCCGAGAAGCGCCGTACCCAGGCCGAACAGCAGGCACAGTTGCTGCGTGGCCAGTTGGAGCAGTTGCGCCTGGAGTGCCAGGGCCTGGACGTGCGCCGCAAGACGCTGCAGGAGCAACTTCTGGCCGATGGCTATGATTTGCAGGGCGTGCTCGCCACGTTGGAACCTGAGGCCAGCGAGCAGGGCACCGAGCAGGAGCTTGAGCAGTTGGAGGCGCGCATCCAGCGCCTGGGCGCGATCAACCTGGCGGCGATCGAAGAATACGAGCAGCAGTCCGAGCGCAAGCGCTATCTGGATGCTCAGGACGCCGACCTGGTCGAAGCTCTGGAGACCCTGGAGAACGTCATTCGCAAGATCGACAAGGAAACCCGCAACCGCTTCAAGGATACCTTTGATCAGATAAATGCCGGATTACAGGCGCTTTTCCCAAAAGTTTTCGGTGGCGGCAGCGCGTATCTGGAACTGACGGGCGAAGATTTACTCGATACAGGGGTGACGATCATGGCGCGTCCGCCGGGCAAGAAGAACAGCACCATCCATTTGCTGTCCGGCGGCGAAAAGGCACTGACCGCATTGGCGCTGGTGTTTGCCATCTTCAAGTTGAACCCCGCACCGTTCTGCATGCTCGACGAAGTCGATGCACCGCTGGACGATGCCAACGTCGGGCGCTACGCCCGTTTGGTCAAGGACATGAGTGAAAGCGTGCAATTTATCTACATCACCCACAACAAGATTGCCATGGAGATGGCCGATCAATTGATGGGGGTGACCATGCATGAGCCTGGGTGCTCACGTCTTGTTGCAGTTGATGTGGAGGAGGCTCTGGCCATGGTCGACGCCTGATGAGCGAAGATAGGGCAGAATGTGTGGGCAAATGCCCCCGTCATGTGCGACAGACGGTGTAAAGTTGTCTTTGGTCGTGCTAGCTTAATGTCACTCGTTTTTTGCGTGGGTAAAACGCCTGTCAGAACATAGAGTTGGCGCCACGTGTTAAAGGGCTTTGAACCCTTTGTTTTCAAGCATATTTTTATAGAGGCACGGGATTACATGGAAATCGGTCTGCGCGAGTGGCTGATCGTCATCGGCATCATTGTCATCGCCGGTATTCTTTTCGACGGCTGGCGCCGCATGCGCGGCGGTAAAGGCAAGTTGAAGTTCCGTCTGGATCGCAGCTACTCCAACCTGCCGGACGACGAAGGCAGTGCCGAGGTGCTTGGCCCATCGCGGGTACTGGACACCCACAAGGAGCCGGAGCTGGACGAGAGCGACCTGCCTTCGGTCAGTGCGCCCGAGCGTGAGCGTGAGCGCGAACCCAAGCCTGCCAAGGCCAACAAGCGCGGCAAGCGTACCGCGCAAGCCCAACAGGGTGACCTGAACCTGGTTGCCGAGCAGCGCGAGCCCGACCTGTTCGACGATGCCGATGAAGGTCTGGCCGCCGACAACAATCGCAACAGCGGTTTTGCTGCCAGCGGCAACGCGGCCAAAGAGCTGCCACCTGTCGAAGAGGTGCTGGTGATCAGTGTCATCTCCCGTGACGAAGGTGGTTTCAAGGGGCCGGCGCTGCTGCAGAACATTCTCGAGAGCGGCCTGCGCTTCGGTGAAATGGATATTTTCCACCGTCACGAAAGCATGGCCGGTCACGGCGAAGTGCTGTTCTCGATGGCCAACGCGGTCAAGCCAGGCGTCTTCGACCTGGACGACATCGACCACTTCAGCACCCGGGCCGTGAGTTTCTTCCTCGGTCTGCCAGGCCCGCGCCATCCAAAGCAGGCCTTCGATGTGATGGTGGCCGCGGCACGCAAGCTGGCCCATGAGCTCAATGGCGAGCTCAAGGACGACCAGCGCAGCGTGCTGACCGCCCAGACCATCGAGCACTACCGCCAGCGTATCGTCGAGTTCGAGCGCCGTGCGTTGACTCAGAAGCGCTGACAGAAGGATCCAAACGAAAGAGCAGCCTGTTGGCTGCTTTTTTGCTTTGCAAGAGAGCCAAAAATGACTGCCGAAACCCGAATTCTCGAACTGCGAGCCGAGCTCGATCAGCACAACTACCGCTATTACGTGCTCGACGAGCCAAGCATCCCAGATGCCGAGTACGACCGCCTGTTCAACGAACTCAAGGCGCTGGAGGCCGAATACCCGCACCTGGTGACGCCCGACTCGCCGACCCAGCGTGTCGGTGGTCATGCCTTGGCGGCATTCAGCCAGGTCCGTCACGAAGTGCCGATGCTCAGCCTCGGCAACGCCTTCGACGAGGCCGACCTGCGCGAGTTCGGCCGGCGCGTGGCCGAAGGGCTCGATCAGTCCGGTGCGGTCGATTTCAGTTGCGAGCCCAAGCTCGATGGCCTTGCGGTCAGCCTGTTGTACCGTGATGGCCAGTTGGTGCAAGGCGCGACCCGAGGTGATGGCACCACCGGCGAGGACATCAGCGCCAACGTGCGCACCGTGCGGAATATCCCGCTCAAGCTCCAGGGCCAGGGGTGGCCTGCCGTGCTTGAAGTGCGCGGTGAGGTGTACATGAGCAAGGCCGGGTTCGACCGGCTCAACGCTGTCCAGGCCGCTGCTGGCGGCAAGACCTTCGCCAACCCACGCAACGCGGCGGCCGGCAGCCTGCGTCAGTTGGACCCGAAGATCACTGCCAGTCGCCCGCTGGAATTCTGCAGCTATGGCGTGGGGCAGGTCTCCGAGAGCATCGGCGAAAGCCACATTGGTATCCTCGAACAACTCAAGCAATGGGGCCTGCCGATCAGCCGCGAACTCAAGCACGCGGCGGGCATCGAAGAGTGCCTGGCCTATTACCACGACATCGGTGAGCGGCGTAGCAGCCTGGCCTACGAAATCGACGGCGTGGTGTTCAAGGTCAACAGTCTGGCCGCGCAGCGCGAGCTGGGCTTCCGCGCCCGAGAGCCGCGCTGGGCCGTGGCCCACAAGTTCCCCGCCATGGAAGAGCTGACCGAAGTGCTGGATGTCGAGTTCCAGGTCGGTCGTACCGGAGCGGTCACTCCCGTGGCACGCCTGAAGCCGGTCAAGGTCGCCGGCGTGACCGTGTCAAACGCCACCCTGCACAACATGGATGAAATTGCGCGCTTGGGGCTGCGTATCGGTGACACGGTGATCATTCGCCGCGCCGGTGACGTTATCCCGCAGGTGATGCAGGTGGTGCTCGAGCGTCGTCCCGAAGATGCCCGTCCGGTGGAGGTGCCTAGCGAATGCCCGGTGTGCGGCTCGCAGGTCGAGCGCACCCAGTTGGTCAAGCGCAGCAAGGGCAAGGAAACCACCAGCGAGGGCGCGGTGTATCGCTGTGTCGGTCGCCTGGCCTGCGGTGCCCAGCTCAAGCAAGCGATCATTCACTACGTGTCCCGTCGCGCCATGGACATCGACGGCCTGGGTGAAAAGAGCGTCGAGCAGTTGGTGGATGAGGGGCTGATCGGCTCGCCGGCGGACCTGTACAAGCTGGCGTTCGAGCAGATCGTTGGTCTGGAAGGTTTCGCTGAGGTCTCCAGCAAGAAGCTGCTGGACGCCATCGAGGCCAGCAAGCGCCCGAGCCTTGCACGCTTCATCTATGCCTTGGGCATTCCGGATGTGGGCGAGGAGACCGCCAAGGTCCTGGCTCGCTCGCTGGGTAGCCTGGCGCGGGTTCAGAAGGCGCTGCCGCAGGTGCTGACCTACCTGCCGGACATCGGGCTCGAAGTGGCCTATGAGATTCATAACTTCTTTGAAGACGACCACAACCGCAAGGTCATCGAGCAACTGTTCGCCAGCGGCATGCAGTTGCAGGACGAGGGCGAGGTGGCAGCGGAGTTCGCGGCCAGCACCACCTTGGCCGGCATGATCGCCAAGCTCGACATCGCCTCGGTCGGCCCGACGGGGGCGGAAAAGCTGGTGGCCAAGCTCGACAGCCTGGACAAGATCATCGAAGCCGACGGCATCGACTTGCGCCAGGTCTTGAACACCAAGCAGGCCGATGCAGTGCGCGAATTCTTCCGCGACGAGGCCAACCAGAAGCTTGCACGGGCTCTCGAGGCTCAGTTGCTGGAGTTCGGCATGCACTGGAGCAATGAGAAAAAAGTTGCCGAAGGGCTGCCGCTGGCCGGTCAGACCTGGGTGCTGACCGGGACCCTGGAGCGCATGAGTCGCGACATCGCCAAGGAAAAACTCGAAAGCCTGGGCGCCAAGGTAGCCGGCTCGGTGTCCGGCAAGACCCATTGCGTGGTTGCCGGTCCCGGTGCCGGTTCCAAGCTGGCCAAGGCCAGTGAGCTGGGGGTGAGGGTGCTGGATGAGGATGCATTTGTTGCGTTCTTGGCCGATCAGGGTATTGCTATCTAGGGGCCTGCCGTCATCCTGGGGCGTCGCGGCCCGTGTAGCGGCCGGCTTAGCGGCGACGAGTCAGGCGCGTCAGGACAAGTCATTGAGAAATGATGACTTTTTCTCGCCGCAGAGGTTGTAAGTTCGCCCCAGACCGGTACAATGGCGCGGCTCGTCACATGGCGAGCCGCGTAGTGGTGGCCCCATCGGTCCCCCCGCATTGATTAACCGTTAACCCGGTCAGGCCCGGAAGGGAGCAGCCGTAGCGGTGACATCGAGTGCCGGGGTGTGGCTGGTGGGGCCGCCTCCATTACGCAAGTCCTTGAATTCTCAAGGATTTCTCGCTCAAAAATCTCGAAGTGGACCAGTGCCGTAGTACACCTAAGTGGTGCGCTGTGCTGAGCATTCTAATGGACTGTAATTCCCCGAGCTAGGCTGCTGTCACTCATGTCTCAAAACTAGTCGCGTCCGCTAGGTTGCTCTAATGTTAGGGCTCCAATTCTCTACAGGGCAGTAGCATGGACATTGCAGCACTCAACGGTGTGGTGCAGGGGATCAACCTAACCAAACAACTCGCCAAGGCGGCGTTTGATGGGAGGGTGGATGCTGAGGCTAAAGCGAAGATCGGTGAAGTCCTTGAAAAACTGGGGGACGTGCAAGATGGGATGTTCAATCTGAGGGAAGACCTACACAGGCTCCAGCTAGAGCGAGACGATCTGAAGAAGAAGCTGGATGCCGCAGACTCGTGGCAAAAACGAGCAGCCGCTTACAAACTTACGCAAACAGCGGGCGGTGCAGTTGTCTACATTTCGAATGACGAAACGCCCCATTTCGCCTGCCCAAGCTGCTTTAACAAGAAAGAAATCCACCCGCTCCAAGACAATCGGACCGCCCGAGGCAAGTTCCGTTGCACTGGGTGCACGGCAGAATTCCCCATAAAGCCTCCAAGAGGAGCGTGAGCGTGCGTAGGCTTTTGGGCGTTTTTGCCGTGGCCTCCAATTGATTCTTTGTCACGTGCCACATGACGAGCTGTGATCCGCTCCGTTGCCCAGTGAGGTTAAAATGCTTTGGCTCATTATTGATGTGGCATTGCGCCTCTCAATTGACGCACTGGGCTGTGCGGATGCTGCTCATTGTCCCTCGCTTAGAGCCTTCGGGTTATGAGAAAATCATTTGAACCGCAAACGGCTTGCAGCAATTTGGTGAGCCTAATCTGCGTATTCCTTTTCGATTTCAAATTAATTGGTCAGTAATCCTTCACATGACAAGCTTTTCTCAATGGATTGAAAACAAGAACAGTGTTGAGTGGTGGATCTACGCTAAGCGCCTGTCAGCCAATGACACCGGCCTGACGGGGGGCATCAAGTTGGCATCTACCTGCCCAAGGCTGCGGTAGGCGCGACATTGCCTTCGATCTCGGCCACGACACTCCAAAACCCTGAATGCAGTCTCAAAGCGCAGATTGCCTCGCACGGGCTTCCGGAGCAGACCCTTAGGGGTATTTACTACAACAATCGCCTTTTCGGAGGGTCTCGTAACGAGCATCGCCTCACGAGATGGAACACTGATGTCAAGGACAGCCCCATTCTAGACCCTGAAAGTACCGGGGCGCTGGCCTTCTTTGCGTTCTACGTGCCGAATGTTGGAAAGGATGCTGAGTTTCTGGACGTCTGGATCTGCAAGGGCTTGGAGGAGGAGGAGCTTGTCGAGAATCAGATTGGCGAAGTGATCCCCGGTAAGTGGCTTTTGGGTAGAGGCGACAGGTTATTCGCAGGCTTCGCTTATAGGCCGGATGCAGAGCCTAGTAGTGTAAGAGTTCCGCTAGGCTGGGTAGACGTCTTCCCCAGTGGCGAAGAGATTATCGCCTACCTTCCGGAGGTCTTCCGGTTTTTAAAGACAACGCCCGATGATCTCATCATCGAGCGGCGAGACAGCGAGTACAAGCTATTCCGGCAGATCGAGGAACTCCACATTCTGCATCAGGTGAGAAAGGGGTTCGACTCCGTAGACGAGTTCATGCAGGTGGCAAACTCTGTCAGTAACCGCCGTAAGTCGAGGTCGGGAAAGTCGCTGGAGATCCATCTTGAGCATCTGTTCCAGCAGTTTGGCCTTGAGGCGTTCAGCACCCAGTGTAAGACGGAAGGTAACAAGCGACCCGACTTTATCTTTCCTTCTTGTACTGCCTATCATGATCAGGGGTTCCCTGAGGAAAAACTGCGAATGCTAGCGGTCAAGACGACCTGTAAGGATCGCTGGCGCCAGATTCTCAATGAGGCCAATCGGATTGAGAATATCCATCTGTTCACCCTTCAGGAGGGGGTGTCGCCTCAGCAGTTCACTGAAATGACTACTGAGAAAGTTACATTGGTCGTGCCTGAGCCGTTGCACAAGAAGTATCCGCCAGAGGTGCGTGACAAGCTTTTGTCCCTGAATGGATTCATCGAGGAGACAAGAGGGTTAGGCCGGAATATCTAAGGTGGGGCCGAAGAAGTTACTTAAGGAGCAGCTTATGAAAGCTGCTCCTTGAGCCTCAATGGTTTACTGCGAAGTAGTTACCTTGACGCAATATCAGTCGACGAGGGGCATTTCCAGTTGTGGTCTTTCGATCTCCTCGTTCTTTCTCTTGGCAGCGAGAATGCGGTCTTTCATCATTCGAGCTACTGCTTCAAAGACTGGAACGGCAACCGAGTTGCCAAACTGGCGGTACGCCTGTGTATCTGAAACAGGAATGACAAATGAGCTTTCACCCGGCTTGTCGAATCCCATAAGACGAGCACATTCCTGAGGTGTCAACCGGCGGGGGCGGTTCATCTGGTTGATTTCGCTATGGAAATCCAATTTCTCTGAGAAGCCTCGGTCAACTAGAATCTCAGAGCCGTCCTTGTGATATCGAGCCGATAGCGTGCGGGCTACGCTATTCGGGCCAGTCAGCCCGAAACCGAACCCATTACCTTTTTCCTTGTGCTTCTGAGCATACTTGTACAGGTACTCCCAGAGCTTGGGTGTGAGGATGTACTTACTGTCTACGTCTTTATCAAGAAGGTCGCCAAATGACGGGCGTTGCGTAGGTTGATACTTGACGATGTCCTTCAGTGTGAAGCCTTGATGGACATTGAGGTCTCTTCTAAAACCCACTAATACGATACGTTCGCGGTGTTGTGGCAGAAACTTCATGGCATCTATGACCTTAGGGTCAAAGCCCTTTGGTGCATTGATGTCAGCAACCTCATAGCCGAGTTCATCCAGCGTTTCGCAGATTATGCGGAAGGTATTACCTTTGTCGTGACTTTTGAGGTTCTTCACGTTCTCTAGCAAAAACGCGGCAGGACGTTTGGCCGCAATGATTCGGGCGACGTCAAAAAACAATGTCCCTTGGGTTTCGCATTCAAACCCGTGCTTGCGGCCTAAAGAGTTCTTTTTAGACACGCCAGCCAAAGAGAATGGTTGGCAAGGAAAGCCGGCAAGTAGCACGTCATGATCGGGAATTTCACGATCTATGTTGCGGTATGCCTCTTCCTCGCTGATTTCAGGTTTGTCGGAGAGGGTGACTGACCTTATGTCCAGATTAAAGCGATGTCGAGCGGGGTCACAGTAGTGGTTGGCCTTGTATGTGCGGACCGCGTACTTGTTCCACTCGGAGGTGAAGAGGCACTCGCCCCCGATTGCTTCAAACCCCTTGCGTATGCCGCCGATACCTGCAAACAGGTCGATGAAAGAGAACGTACGCTTGCCTTCGACTTTACTGGGCAGAAGGGCACTCAACCGCTTGTGATCAACATAGGATAGCTTTGGCGATGCCTTGCCTTTGTACCAGCGGTTGATTGTTTCTCGACACCAATGGCCGGGGCTGGCCTCGTTAAGTACCTCGGCAAGGTACCCTTGGTCATAAATTTCGAGCAATTGGTGCAGGAGTGCCAGATCGCTGCCTGCATCGTCATCTGATCGGTCTGCGACAGAGGTGGTGTCGTCCGAGTGGGTAGGTAGCTCAGTATCAAGGAAATTCATTGGCGATCTTCTGGGTCAAATCTGTGACGAGGTATCACTATAGTATCCCTATTTCGTCAAATGTGAAGCCCTTTATGCGGGAGCTTGATGGCATAGGTCGGTATCGTGCGTTAAAGTTTGCTGTATATCAATACAGTGTATGGTATGGGGCGCAACTGGTCGAGACTCGCTCATGCTGGAGGTAGACATCCCTCTCGGCAAGCGACCAAAATCTGATCATTTGGTGAGCTCCAAGGCGCTGTTGAACTGCAGAATTTCAATTGGGTACCGACATGGATAGAGTGGACACAGCTACTCGCTCCAGAATGATGGCTGCGATTCGCGGCAAGGACACTGAGCCGGAAATGATCGTTAGGCGATTCCTGCATAGGCGGGGTTATCGCTACCGGCTCCACCGGAAAGATCTACCGGGCAAGCCTGATCTGGTACTCCCTCGCCTGAAAGTGTGCATTTTTGTCCATGGTTGCTTTTGGCATCGTCATTCGGGGTGTGCCTTCGCAACGACTCCTAGCACACGACTTGATTTCTGGAGCGAGAAGTTCAAGAAGAACGTGGCGAGAGATTTGGCGAACATTGACGCACTTGAAGCCGCAGGCTGGAGTGTGTTGATCGTATGGGAGTGCCAGCTAAAAAGGGGGCTCGACACGTTGGAGAGGCTGGATCAGAAGCTACGGCTGCTTGACTCAACTCGGTCGGCTAGTCATTAGGCATTGAGGTTGATGGGGTTGCGGCCCGAGAGGAAGTTTTCAATCACCCCAGCTTGAAAGAGATAGTTCACGCGATTCCATCGCCCGCGCCGCGAGAGGTAAGCACTTCGGGCAGGTTCTTGATTTCTGGCTGGAAATTGTAAGTCAAGGCGAGGGTCGTTCGGAAGCCGGGATAGGCGCTGGAAACGCCAGTTTTGAGGGAGCGCTGCTTAACGCTGTGCGACCTGCCCAAGCAGAACGCTGAGCTTTTCTAGAATAACTTGGTGTCCATCTGTAGCTGCCTGAGAGGGTGACCCTCCTAGGCGGGGGTGTTTGAGAATGCCTGCTCGTAGATTGCTGCCTTCTTAGCTCGCCGGACGGTTGATGGGTTGATACCCAGTTCGGAGGCCGCAGCACGTACCGTCTTGCCTTCTGCCAGCAGTGTCGGGTACACCATCACCATTCATACCGATGGCAGGCTTTGCACAACTGAGTCAGAGACGGTGTATCGCTACGCGGGTGTTGATCGGCGTGAGGATATGTACATGCTTGCCGTGGTGGGGGGGTAAGGAATTGCTTGTATCCAAAATTGCCGAAGAAGTGTTTGATGAGTGGTGGGAGCCGGATGATGGCGATGAGGTGGTTGAGTCAACGGACATTGACGGCTATGAGTGAGTGGCAGTCGCACACTGAGATAACCATGGTCACTTATGTGGCTGGAGGCCACGGAAGACGTGGGTTATCGTGCTGCTGATTCTGTGAGAATCACACCAGATAATGGGTGGTTTTTTTAACGGGAATGAAAAAGCCCAGCGGGCTAGGCTGGGCTCGTGGTCAGATGAGGTGACTGTTCCCGTATTGCTTGAGAAATTTATCTACCATCGGCTGATCGAAGCACTCAGCATTAGTGGTAACTCGTAGCACCCTCTTGCCCTCCTTTGCTGCATCCTTGTGCACGAGGTCGCTAACAAGAGTGCGGTAATCGTCCTTTAGCTCGCTGCATTGCTCTTTGGTTGGCCTAGGAAGGTTCACAATGAAAGGGCCATCGCACTGCTCCTGCACATCACCTGTCAGAAGGGTGCACAAAGATACAGCCACATACCAACTCATGCCCTTACCCCCGGCTCACGCCACTGACCAACTCTTTTATAGTGCATCTTGCACATATCCACTTTCCTATCGACAGCTGAATTAGCCCCACTTAAAGGACTCTAAAATCGTTCCGATAACCAGCCAAAAGCTGGGCCAAGGGTTTCGTTTCTTCTTGTCAGACTGTACAGGCTGTGTTTCCTCGCCCCTTACCAGAACACTTTGGTAGCACTGCAAGTCAATCTCAAGGCCGTTTGTGGTGTGGCGGGCTGTCTTG
Organism: Pseudomonas sp. Rh2; assembly: GCF_040762985.1. NCBI lineage: Bacteria > Pseudomonadati > Pseudomonadota > Gammaproteobacteria > Pseudomonadales > Pseudomonadaceae > Pseudomonas > Pseudomonas sp. Rh2. The sequence continues at coordinate 4,081,635 of NZ_CP142890.1, read as the reverse complement.
TGGCTTAACTTCTCCCACCACTGGAAATCCAAGCTAAATCGTGCACCCGGTGGCAGGGAGTCAAACCTAACGCGCTTCAATCATCCACCGAAGGCTCAATCAAACCCATCTTCACCTTGTGGTTACGAAGCTCGCCTTGTGCGGCTGCTAGCTGGCCTTCCAAATCCTTCACTGCATTTTCTAGGAATTTCAGCAAGCGTTGATTGCGGTCGTCACGCTCTTGTGCTTCGAACTCAGCAAGGAGGCTAGCACCCGTGCGACTGGTGGTCTTGCTACTAGAGTCACCAGCTTCGTCCAACCACGCTTTCAGGATTTGGTAGGCAGGTTTGTGGTCACGCTTCTTGCAGAATACGGTGATACCGTCGCCCGAAGCCTTGTACTCAGCAATGATAGCCGCCTTCTGCTCGTCGGTGTACCTAGCCATTTGTGCAACTCCAGTGTTGAATGTTTGCTGTGAAAATTAAGGTGAATCGTAACACTCAATGTGTGATTTTTGGGAGAGGTGATTCTGTCGAAATTCCAAATTTTTTGCCGAAACAGGTTGCACATTCGATGTGCTTTCAGTTTCTGGTGGCAAAAATAACGTATGGCAAAGGGTAAGCGCTGGCGCGTATAGCCAGAGAACCAGCTGATGGGCTTAGCCCATTCGCCAGAGGGCAAATGGAAAGCTGAGTGAATTCTAAATAAGTGTGACACGCCAGAAAGAAATCTGGCATGCCGGTACGGCTAGACAGGCAGCTGCTTGCTGGCACGCTGCACAGTGGACAGGGATACATTCAGTTGCTCAGCAGCCTTACGGAATGACACACCAGAAGCGAGCAGTGAGCGGATAGCGGTGTCATCCACCTGCTTTGGACGGCCTTTGTAGACGCCCTTGGCCTTAGCCTTGGCGATGCCTTCCCGCTGGCGCTCCTTGATCACCTCACGCTCAAACTGGGCGAATGCACCCAGCATGTTGAACATCAGGGTTTGCATCGGGTTGCTTTCACCAGTGAAAAGCATGTTCTCCTTGTGAAACCGAACGCCTACGCCTTTGGCGTTGAGGGTGGAGACGATTTCTATAAGGTTTGCCATTGAGCGTGCAAGGCGGTCAATGCTGTGCACGTGCAGAGTGTCGCCCTCACGGCAGAAATCCATGGCCGCTTGAAGCCGGGGGCGGTCCAGGGTGGCACCGCTCACTTTCTCTTCAAACGTCTTCTGCACGAGAACGCCATCCAACTGGCGGTCGGTGTTTTGGTCAACCGAACTCACACGGATATAGCCAACGTCCATTTTGCACCCTCTGTATTCATTTGCTTCTAGAGGTTGTCAGTATGTGTGTATTCATAATCTAAATCAATCACAATGAATACGGACTCTTGAGGGTTTCTGTATTCAGGTGTTTGTGTTCGCCAGCCTCTACCCAAAAGAGCACATTGGCGTACCTGACGCGCCATCTACGATCTTAGGGATTCGATCCCTGAGGCGATGGCTTCGGCGTTGGTATCGAGGGTGTGCAGGATACTCAGCATGTTGTCGTGCACGTTGGTTGAGCCTCGTTGTTTGATCCCGAGGGACAGTTCCTCAAGGCCAGCACGAATGGCGATCTGGTTGAGGTGCAGCTGTTCCAGTGTGTCAGCGGTGATTGATGTGCGGTCGTCCATGTATGTGTTCTTGTGTGGGTTGGTTTGGCTTACTGGCTTGTCGTGATCGCCTTCTCAAGCTCTTGCACCAGCTCTAGGAGGCTGATTCCCAGCACCTTACATAAGTCTCGGAGCTGCACAATGTCTAGCCTACGTGTCCCGTTCTCCACATCACTCATAAAGGACTGAGGGCGATTCAGAGCCTTTGAGCAATCCACTTGGGTCAAGCCAGCTGCTTTTCTGTGCTTCCTGAGCAAGTTCAAGAGGGCGGTGTGTTCAGGTCGATAGATCGTTTTGGTCATGGTCGATAGCTAGGTGAGCGTAGCCATCCAACCTATATCCGGTTTTCAGATATCTGAATTTGGGATAAATTTCACCTTGGCCTTGATCTTGGCTATCAGAATCTGGAGATGACCGTGAACGAAAAACTGTTCGTATTGACCAGTCGCAAGAAGAAGACAAACCACATCCTGCACTTGATCCTGACCGTTCTGACAGGAGGGCTTTGGTTGATCGTGTGGGGCATCACAATGCGAAGCAACGAGGGTCAGAACAAGAAGATCGATAGGGAAATCGACCAGATCATGCACTACAAGTCTCAGGGCTTGAGCGATGCTGCCACGCACCAGCAGATCAAGACAGACAAGCTGAATGCTGATGTGCTTCAAGGAAGGGTGATTTTCGTTGTGTTGGTGGTAGTGTTCTTGTACTTCTACCTACGGTAGATGCTGCGCACCTTCAGCGAAGCGTCAAAGCAAATTCCTTGATCAGCTCCGCTGGGCGTTTGCACCGAAAGCGGCAAGCTTTCAGCTGATTGCACTGTATATGACCGTAGGTCAGGATCGTGGATACCTAGCGGTGTAGAGGGGGTGAAACAACCAACACCCCCCAAAAACCTAAAAATCCGTACTATCCACAGCTGACGCTGTTCCTGTGCACAATATCCGATCCGCAGGATTGAGTTTTGCACGATCAGAGCGTAGCTCTAGTAGCTGCTCGAATTCTTGTTGTCCAACCATGTTATTGGTTGGTTGGACTAGTACGCTTGGCCGTTAGCGTCAGCTAACAATGATAGCTGTTTTCATTTGGGACAGCTTTGTTGTTTGTTGTCCCGGTGTGCAACTCATTGCTTGCGCAATAGGGGTAAGGGATTTTACCCCTGAGTCAAACGCATTTGGTTTAGACCTGTCGGTCATGTTGCGTGCTGTCCGATGTCCGACCCTATACATATGGTGGGCGCTGTTCGGACATGCATGTGGCAGGAGTCAGTTGGCCGCTGCCAGCCATCCCTGTGACTCAGCGAAATCAAGGAAGTGATCAGCATCAGTCGGCTCTGGCATCTGGCGCCTATCCTCAGTATTCCGCACCGATGGTGCTTCATGGTCTGGAGTACCCTGAAGTGCATTTGTGACCTTGGTTGTGCGTTCAAAGAGCTTTGCCGTTGGCTCTGTACCAAGTCCGCTGACAAGCTTCAGGATGTGCTGCCTAGCAGCATACACTTGCTTTCGTTGAGCCAAGTCAGCACCTTCACTGTCATCTGAGGCACAAACAGCGTGGAGCTCCATGAATTCGTTGACGGCTTCATCGACACGAGCCATCAGGCTCAATGCTACCTGTTCAAGGAACAGACGACTTGCAGTAGGTGCTTGGTCATCGACCCAATCCATAACGAAAACAGGCTGGGTGCCGTCTGTGCCTGAGCGATCACGAACCTTGTTCCTCACACGCTTGATTACGCTGTCGTCGAATGAGCTCTCATAGCGCCCTTCCACAGTGTTCCACTTGCAGCCGTATTCTTCGTGCAGAATGCCCCGGAGCTCATGGTCCTTGACTCCTTGTGCACGAGTTGCGAGTTCGTATACACGACTCACTGACTTGCTAAACGGGGTGGAGATTTCCTTCGGTACATCTCTAACAAGCAGTTTTACCTTACGCTCAGGAAGCCCAGTGACTGCCTTGATTGCAGCGTAAGATTTTCCCTCACGACGCAGCTGTACCGCCCATTCCTCTGGCGTGGACGCAGTGGTGGTCGGTCCTTGTGGGATGGGGGCTGGCGCTTGAGCGTGCTCGTCATTGGCCGAGCTGGCAGGCAAGTTCAAAACGGATGGATACTGCATTCATAATCTCCTCTAGTTCATTCTCGATAGGCATTCCTCTCGGGTTGTGCCGGTTTGGTTTGGTAAATTACAGGCGTTAAAAAGCCCCCTTGCAAGGCACCAATTTGGTGGTCGCGGTGGAGGCTTCTAATCTGTATGTCTGCTCTCGGAAGCAGGCCCTTGATTCTACACGAGTCCCGAAAAAAAGCAATCTCTAGGTATTGACTTCTCTGGCGGTCGTGTCTGCAAAAAAAAACCGTTTTGCTCTGCGGGAAACGCACTTTGCTTAGTTTGAACGCTCCCTAAGCCCCGTAAACACTGGTGTGGGCATGAAAGACGGTAGGTGAACGGCAATTAGGTGGCAGGGTTTAACCAGAGTTTTTGCTGGGTTATTCGAGGTTATTTGATGTGCTTCATGGCCTCGACCATCGCCTTGATTGGCGTCCTGCTACCGTAGATGCCGAAGGTTACGGAGCTGTCTTCGTGTCCCACCATGCGCTTGATCAAAGAGTCTTGCACACCGGCGTCACGCAGGTCATCGATGAAGGTGTGACGAAAGCTGTGGAAGGTTTTGCGTGGGTCGGTGATACCCAGTTTCGCCTTATAGCGGCCAAACCATTTTGATGCCGCGTGACCTCGTTTACCGCGTACTGCTTCAAGCTCGGGGAATAGGCGATCAGCTCCATCTGTCCTCACCGATTCAGCGTACTGCAACAATCCCAGCTCAATCAGTGAAGGGTGCAGGGGAAGTACTCGGCGGCTGCTGGCATTCTTAAGGTTCTGGCCTTCACGGCTGTCGTCGATGCGGATGCACTGGACGCCCTGTTGCTCAATGAAGTCATCGACACGCAGTTGGCACAGCTCTTCCAATCGTGCCCCAGTGGTTCGCCCAAGGAGCGGCAGCCAGTAACGCCAAGGGTGCTTGCGGGCTTCCTTTCGCAGTGACTCACGGTTCAGCAGGGCATCTAGGTCGTGTCGTTCAAATGACAGCCGAGCTTCCTTCGCTGATCCTGTCATGACTTTCATGCCCGTCAGTGGGTTGTCTGCCACGTACCCGTTCGCTTTGCACCAGTTCAGAAACGCTGTGAGCTTGCGTAGCCGATTGTTCACTGTGACAGCAGTAATGGTCTTGTAGGTGCTACCTGACTCAATCACCTGCTTTAGCGTCTTGCCCTTGAACTCAGGTCGTAAGCCGAAGTATTGCGGGCATAGGCTGAGCCGTTCCTTTAGCAGGCGTGCTTGTTGTGCATCGAAGGCTTTGGCGGGCATATCGCCTAACAGCTCGAAAAGGTCAGCGAGAGCTCGCTCGACTTCCTCGGTGCTGCCCTGTCGCCATGTGCCGCCGCGTTTGCCTTCTTCTATATAGAGTTTGGACAGGGTGGCGAGGGTAGGACCTTCGCTTTGTGGCTTCGCTGTGGCCGCTGTAGTTCTTCGTGGTGCAGCCGTTATGATTGGCTTAGGGGTAGAGTCTCGCCACTGAGTACACAGTGCACGCAGCGTCTCAGGGGCTGTCAGAGGATGTTCAGTTAAGTGGCAAAGCACTTGCTGAGCTAAGGAGCTGGCAAGGTACAAGGCTGCCTGCCGCTCTCGCACTCGCAGGGATATGCGAAGCGTATGACGGCTGGGAAATAGGTGCTTTGGTAGTCGAAGGTTGAGGTAGTAGATGGACTGACGGCGGACAATGTATGCCATGAATGAACACCAGAGTGGACCAGTAAAGTGGACCAATTGAGTGGAACAATTCTGGTCACACCCCAAGCTTTGAGCGACCGTGCAGGGTGTCTGCACGGGTAAGTGACGAATCACCTCATCAGCCGGAAACCCTTGCACCATAAGGCCCGCATTGATTACCGAGCATGCTTGCATGCCACATGGTCAGGCCCGGAAGGGAGCAGCCGTAGCGGTGACATCGAGTGCCGGGGTGTGGCTGGTGGGGCCGCCTCCATTACGCAAGTCCTTGAATTCTCAAGGATTTCTCGCTCCAGCATCCCCAGAGTCGAACAACGTATTGGTACGCCCCAGTGGTGGTCGCTGAGCGGCTGCTATCGCCTGTGCGTCGCGATAGGTTGCGTGGTTGATTTAGATCAGTTTCGGGTGTGCGGCCAGGATTAGATTGGACAGTGGCGCTCCACTCCCTACCCTGACCTTGCGCGCAAGGAGCTGAACCATGAAAGCCTCCAAATTCGCCGTTATCGCTTTTGCAGCAGTGCTTTTCCCGGCGCTGACCTATGCCCAGCAGGACGCTGGCGTCGCCAAGCCGGCCGAGCAGTCCATGAGTGTCGAGAAGTTCGATCAACAGATGGCCAAGGCCCAGGAAAATCTGAAGAAGATGCAGGAGCAGATGAGCCTTATCCAGAAAACCACCGACCCTGCTCAGCGGCAGAAGCTGATGCAGGAGCACCAGGCAATGATGCAGCAGAGCATGCAGATGATGTCCGGGATGTGGGGTGCGGGCATGATGGGATGCTGTGCAGGCGGCAAGATGGGCGGGCCTATGATGGGCGGCGGCCACAAGATGGGCTGGGGGCAAATGGGCAGCCATTACTCGCAGATGACGCCCGAGCAGATGAAGCAGCATCAATACATGATGGACAGGTACATGGGCATGCAGCAGATGATGATGGAGCAGATGATGCAGCATCAGCAACACATGGCTGCGCCGTCTCGCTGAGCCCAGAGCAACCCCTCTGGCATCCCGGTGGCTGATCTCTTCTTGGTAGAGGGGGTATGGCGCAGCCGTGCCCCAATCAAGGCGAGCCCAGTGCCCACCGCATCAAGGTAGAGCCGCCGAGGCGTCTCCCGGATATTCCACGGCCCCATACCGCCGGGTGATCCGCTCGATCTCTCCCGATTGCTTCATCCTCACCAGCGCCCGGAGCAACCCCTGGGTCGGTATCGCCGGATCATTGCGCACCATGCAGCCTAGGGACTGCTCTTCCAGCACGGCCACTGCCTTCAGGTGCTGCTCGGCCGGCAAGCGTTGGTTGAACCACTGCAGTGACATCAGGTTGCTCACCGCATGCCGATAGCGACCCGCCTCGAGCTTCTGCAGCACCAGCACCTGGTTACGGCTGTCTTCACGGTGCAGGCGCTGCTGCTTGAACAGGGGCTCGAGCGAGGCATAGGTGTACCCCAACACCGTGCCGATGGCTTGCGGTGGCAACTGCTCCACACTGGCAGGGCTGCGCTCGCCGGGGCGGCCGACCAGCACATCGCGCTGGGTGAACAGAGGAATGCTCCAGACGAAATCTCCAGGGCGGTCATTGAACCACAGGGTGCTGACGTAACAGCGCACGTCGATATCGCCGTCGTTCATCGCCTGCTGCAGGCGTAGGCGGGCCATCAGGTGGTATTCAGGGCGGACACCGGCTTCGCGGGCCAGGGCCTGCATCAGGTCGTACAGCATGCCCTCCACCGGCCGACCCTTTTCGGTACGAATCAGCGGCATGCTCCAGCTCTCGACGACGGAGAAGCGCAGCACTGGCTGCTCGGCCAGGCTGTGGGTGGTCCAGAACAACAACAGGGCCAGCAGTCTTCGCAAGGGCTTTCCTCCCGGAACTTCCTGCGCCAGTTCCTTAGCTTAGACGAACCGCGCAGGGTGCAATTTTGCCCCCGCTCCGCTAGGATTAGCGATCCTTCGCTCGATCAGGCTACGATGGTTTTTCGATGAGTTATCAGGTTCTTGCACGTAAATGGCGTCCGCGCTCGTTCCGCGAAATGGTCGGCCAGACCCATGTGCTCAAGGCCTTGATCAACGCGCTGGACAATCAGCGCCTGCATCACGCCTACCTGTTCACCGGCACCCGCGGGGTCGGCAAGACTACCATTGCGCGCATCATAGCCAAATGCCTGAACTGCGAAACCGGCATCACGTCCACGCCTTGTGGCACCTGTTCGGTGTGCCGTGAGATCGACGAGGGCCGTTTCGTCGACCTGATCGAGATCGACGCCGCCAGCCGAACCAAGGTGGAAGACACCCGCGAACTGCTCGATAACGTGCAGTACGCGCCAAGCCGCGGACGCTTCAAGGTCTACCTGATCGACGAAGTGCACATGCTGTCCACTCACTCGTTCAACGCCTTGCTCAAGACGCTGGAAGAGCCGCCGCCCTACGTCAAGTTCATCCTGGCCACCACCGACCCGCAGAAGCTGCCGGCCACCATCTTGTCGCGGTGCTTGCAGTTCTCGCTGAAGAACATGAGCCCCGAGCGGGTGGTCGAGCACCTGAGTCACGTGCTCACGGCCGAGAACGTGCCGTTCGAGCCGGATGCGCTGTGGTTGCTCGGACGTGCCGCCGATGGCTCGATGCGCGACGCCATGAGCCTTACCGACCAAGCCATCGCCTTCGGTGAGGGTAAGGTGCTGGCCGCTGACGTGCGTGCCATGCTCGGCAGCCTTGACCATGGCCAGGTCTATGGCGTGCTCCAGGCGTTGCTGGAAGGCGATGCCCGTGCCCTGCTCGAAGCGGTGCGCAACCTGGCCGAGCAAGGGCCGGACTGGAGTGGAGTACTGGCTGAAATGCTCAATGTGTTGCACCGGGTGGCCATCGCCCAGGCTTTGCCAGAGGCGGTGGACAATGGCCAGGGCGATCGTGAGCGAGTGCTGGCCCTGGCGGCGGCGTTGCCCGCCGAGGACGTGCAGTTCTATTACCAGATGGGCCTGATCGGCCGTCGTGACCTGCCGTTGGCGCCGGACCCTCGGGGCGGCTTCGAGATGGTGCTGTTGCGCATGCTGGCGTTCCGTCCGGCCGATACCGACGATGCGCCGAAACCGGTACTAAAGCCGGTGGGGATCAGCCAGGCCACAGCTGATTCTGCGAAACCGGTGGCAGCGGCGGCGGTTGCTGTTGCGTCGCCCGTTGTCGAGGCGCCGCCAGCGCCTGCGGTCGAGCAGGTGGTCGCGGAGCCGGCGCCGGAAGCTGAGCCAGAAGTGGCTCATTCGGAGCCTGCACCTGTAGAAGAGGTTGTCGACCTGCCGTGGGAGGAGCCCGCGGCCCAGCCAGCTCCGAAGGCCATCGAGCCTGTTCCGGCGCCTGTGCCTGTGAAGCCCGAGCCACCAAGCGCACCGCCAGCCTTCGAGGCGCCACCGTTCGATCCGAATGCCTATGCTCCAGCAGGCATGGACCGTGATGATGAGCCGCCGATGGACGACGACTACTATGCTGGCGACAGCGAGCCGATGGGCTTCAGCTACCTCGACGAATTGGCCGAACACGTTCAGGAAGACCAGCCTGTCGCAGCCCCAGAGCCGTTGCCTGCTGCCCAGCCAGCCACCGGTCTGGCCTTGCAATGGCTGGAATTATTCCCACAGTTGCCTGTCTCCGGTATGACAGGCAACATCGCGGCAAACTGTACGCTGATCGCGGCAGACGGTGATGACTGGCTGTTGCACCTGGATCCCGGGCAGGGCGCGCTGTTCAACAGCACTCAGCAGCGCCGCTTGAACGAAGCGCTCAACCAGCACCTGGGGCGTACCCTGAACCTTAGGATCGAGTTGGTGCGCCCCGAGCAGGAGACGCCCGCCCAAGCCGCATCGCGCAAGCGCGCCGAGCGCCAGCATGAGGCGGTGGTGTCGATCGAGCAGGACCCCTTGATCCAGCAGATGATCAAACTGTTCGGTGCCACGGTCCGGCACGATACTATTGAGCCTGTAGACGCCCTGGTCAGCCAGGGCCAGTAACGGATAACCATGCGCCCGGCCACCCGTCGGGCTGCATCACACGACCCAATCGAGGTATACCCCCATGATGAAAGGTGGCATGGCCGGCCTGATGAAGCAGGCCCAGCAGATGCAGGAAAAAATGCAGAAGATGCAGGAAGAGCTGGCCAACGCCGAAGTCACCGGCCAGTCCGGTGGCGGCTTGGTGAGCGTGGTGATGACCGGTCGTCACGACGTCAAGCGCGTCAGCATCGACCAGAGCCTGATGTCGACCGACGCAGACGACAAGGAAGTGCTCGAAGACCTGATCGCGGCCGCGCTCAATGACGCCGTACGCAAGGTCGAGCAGAACAGCCAGGAAAAAATGGGCAGCATGACGGCCGGCATGCAGTTGCCGCCGGGCTTCAAGATGCCGTTCTGATCGGGCTCTTGCGTCAAATTGGGGAGCAACGGCCGCTGGGTCGTTGCTCCCTTGTTCGTTCTGTTTCTTGAATTCACAGGCCTGCACACATGAGCTTCAGCCCCCTGATCCGCCAACTGATCGACGCCTTGCGCATTCTGCCGGGTGTCGGCCAGAAAACTGCCCAGCGCATGGCCCTGCAACTGCTTGAGCGCGACCGCAGCGGTGGTACCCGCCTGGCGCAAGCTCTGAGCCAGGCCATGGAAGGTGTGGGTCATTGCCAGCAGTGCCGTACGCTCACCGAGCAGGCACTGTGTCCGCAATGTGCCGACCCACGTCGCGACGATACCCAGCTGTGCGTGGTGGAAGGGCCGATGGATGTGTATGCGGTCGAGCAGACCGGCTACCGCGGCCGGTACTTCGTGCTCAAGGGGCATTTGTCTCCACTGGATGGCCTGGGGCCAGAGGCGATCGGCGTGCCGCAGTTGATGGCGCGCATCGAAGAGCAGGGGACGTTTACCGAGGTGATCCTGGCGACCAACCCTACGGTGGAAGGGGAGGCGACGGCCCATTACATCGCGCAGTTGCTAGCCGAGAAGGGCCTGGTGGCCTCGCGCATTGCCCATGGCGTGCCGCTGGGTGGCGAACTGGAGCTGGTGGATGGCGGGACGCTGGCCCATGCCTTCGCCGGGCGCAAGCCGATTTCGTTGTGATCTGACACGGGCTTGCCCGTGTTCGCGGGTAAGCAGGCTCCTACAGGTACGGCGGTGATCCGGACAGTGTGGGAGCCGGCTTGTCGTGGTGCCCCGACTCAGTATTCGCTCAGCGAGAACTCGGTCAGGCAGAAGGTCGGCACCCCAGCCGCCTGCAGCTTGCGCGAGCCTTCAAGCTCCGGCAGGTCGATGATCGCCGCCGCCTCGAACACCTGCGCGCCAGTGCGACGTACCAGGTTCGCCGCTGCCAGCAGCGTGCCGCCGGTCGCGATCAGGTCATCGAAGATCAACACCGAATCACCCTCGCACAGGCTGTCGGCGTGCACTTCAAGGAAGGCTTCGCCGTACTCGGTCTGGTAACCCTCTGACAGTACGTCGGCCGGCAGCTTGCCCTGCTTGCGGAACAGGATCAGGGGTTTGTTCAACTGGTGGGCGATGATCGAGCCGATCAAAAAGCCGCGTGCATCCATCGCGCCGATATGGCTGAACTCGGTCTCGACATAACGCTCGATGAACTGGTCGGCGACATAGCGCAGCCCGCGCGGCGACTGGAACAAGGGGGTAATGTCGCGGAAGATCACGCCCGGCTTGGGGAAGTCCACTACCGGGCGGATCAGGGCTTTGAGGTCGAAGGCATCGCTGTGCATTGTTGCAGGTATCCTGGGAAAACGAATGCGCAAGTATACCTCGTTAGCTGCGACCTCAGGCCTCCATTGCACCACCGGCCAGCGCGCAAAGCTGGATCGGGTCGAGGATGTGCACTTCCTTGCCCTCGGCGCGAATCAGGCCGTTCTGCTGGAAGCGGGTGAACACCCGCGACACGGTTTCCACGGCAAGGCCCAGGTAGTTGCCGATTTCATTGCGCGACATGCTCAGGCGGAACTGGTTGGCCGAGTAGCCACGGGCGCGGAAGCGGGCGGACAGGTTGACCAGGAAGGTGGCGATGCGCTCATCGGCGGTTTTCTTCGAGAGCAGCAGCATCATCTGCTGATCGTCGCGGATTTCGCGGCTCATCACCCGCATCAGCTGGCGGCGGAGCTGTGGAAGCTGCACCGAAAGCTCGTCGAGGCGCTCGAACGGGATTTCGCAGACCGAGGTGGTTTCCTGGGCCTGGGCCGACACCGGGTACGCCTCGGTGTCCATGCCCGACAAGCCGACCAGCTCGCTGGGCAGGTGGAAGCCGGTGATCTGCTCTTCGCCACTGTCGCTCAGGCTGAACGTCTTGAGGGCGCCGGAGCGTACTGCATAGACCGAACCGAAATTGTCCCCCTGTCGGAACAGGAATTCGCCTTTCTTCAGCGGCCGCCCACGCTTGACGATTTCATCCAGTGCATCCATGTCTTCCAGATTGAGCGAAAGAGGCAGGCACAGAGGGGCCAGGCTGCAATCCTTGCAATGGGCCTGGTTGTGGGGGCGCAGTTTGACTGGCTCGGACATTTGAATCGATCCTTGTGGGAAACACACATAAGCCGTAAGGGTAACTCACGGCATAGGTTGTAGGCCAGTGTGCGCAGTTGTGGTGCGAACTGGTGCAGCCTAAGCGGGGTATGCCTTGGCTCGCGGTCTGCCCATAGTGTCCCTGGCAAGGTAGGTTGTCCATGTGGTAATGCGACTCGTCTGTTCAGATGACCCGTGAAAAGCGTTGGTGGTTGTGCAGGGGCAGATAGGCGTCGAACACCATGCACACCGAGCGCGCCAGCAGGCGGCCTGCCGGCAGGATACGGATCCCTTTGTCGTCCAGGCGGATCAGGCCGTCCCGCTGCAAGGTCAGCAGCTGTGGCCAAAGGTCATTGAAGTACCCACGAAAATCGATGGTGTAGGCCTGTTCGATGGGCGCGAAGTCAAGTTCGAAGTGGCAGATCAGCTGCTGGATCACTGCGCGGCGCACGCGGTCGTCCTGGTTGCACAGCAGGCCGCGCTGGGTGGCCAGCTGTGCATTGGAAAGGGCGTCCTGATAGGTGTTGAGGTCGCTGCTGTTCTGGCAGTACAGGTCGCCGATCTGGCTGATGGCCGAAACTCCCAGGCCGATCAGGTCGCAGTGTCCATGGGTGGTGTAACCCTGGAAGTTGCGCTGCAGGGTGCCTTCTTCCTGGGCGATGGCCAGTTCGTCGTCGGGCAGGGCGAAGTGGTCCATGCCGATGTAGCGGTACCCGGCGGCGGTGAGCTGGTCGATGGTGGCGTGGAGCATTTCGAGCTTGGCGGCGGGGCTGGGCAGGTCGTTGCTGTCGATGCGCCGTTGCGGCATGAAGCGCTCGGGCAGGTGGGCGTAGTTGAACACCGACAGGCGATCGGGCTGCAGGCGGATCACTTCCTCGACCGTGCGGGCGAAGCCTTCGGGGGTCTGCTTGGGCAGGCCATAGATCAGGTCCAGGTTCACTGAGCGGAACTGCAGGGTGCGCGCCGCTTCGATCAAGGTGCGGGTCTGCTCCAGGCTCTGCAGACGGTTGACGGCCCGTTGCACGGCCGGGTCGAGGTCCTGGACGCCCAGGCTGACACGGTTGAAGCCCAGCTCGCGGAGCAAGCCCATGGTGGACCAGTCGGCCTCGCGTGGGTCGATCTCGATGCCGTAGTCGCCCGAGTCGTCGTCCAGCAGGTGGAAGTGCTGGCGCAAGGTGGCCATAAGCTGGCGCAATTCCACATGGCTGAGGAAGGTCGGCGTGCCGCCGCCGAAGTGCAGCTGTTCAACACGTTGTTTAGGGTCCAGGTGGCAGGCGATCAGTTGGATCTCCTGCTCCAGGCGCTGCAGGTAAGGCGCGGCACGGCCGCGGTCCTTGGTGATGACTTTGTTGCAGGCGCAGTAGTAGCAGATGTTGGCGCAGAACGGCACATGCACATAGAGCGACAGCGGGCGCACGGCTCGGCGGCTTTCGCGCAGGGCGTGCAGCAAGTCGAACGAACCCACTTCGCTGTGCAGTTGCACGGCGGTCGGGTAGGAGGTGTAGCGTGGTCCGGCCAGGTCGTAGCGGCGGATCAGGTCGGAATCCCAACGTAGGTCGTCGAGCATGTGGGCAGTCCCCGGAAAGAGCAGCAGTGTCCGGAGTCTAGGGGCGTCTGTAGGAAACTGTGTTGATTTGTATCAAGGGCCATGGGGGCGCGTCGTGCGGCCTACTTGCCCGCGAGCTCGTTCCTACAGTGTCAGCGCGTTCCCGCTGGGGCTGCTGACGATCAATGTCCCATCAGCCAATGCTGATGTGGCCCGGGCAAGGTCCACAGGCCAAACACGATCACCAGTACACCGCCGGCCACACGCACACTGCGTCGTCGCAACAGCCCGTTCACACGTTCTGCCGCCAAACCCGTGGCCAGCAGCACCGGCCAGGTGCCGACTCCGAATGCCAGCATCAAGGCTGCGCTGTAACCGGCATTGCCTTGGCTGGCCGACCACAGCAAGGTGCTGTACACCAGACCGCACGGCAACCAGCCCCACAGTGCCCCCAGCAGCAGGGCGCGGGGTACGCTGGAGACGGGCATCAGGCGTGAGGCGACTGGCTGGATATGCCGCCACAGGCCACGCCCCAGCGCTTCGATACGGGTCAGTCCACTCCACCAGCCGGCCAGATACAACCCCATCGTTATGAGCAGCAGCGCTGCTATCACCCGCAACGCCAGGGCGGCAGGGCTGCTGGCCACGGCCCAGCCGGCCAGGCCCAGCAGCAGGCCGGCACAGCCATAACTGAGAATCCGGCCCATGTTGTAGGCCATTAGCAAACGCAGGCGACGACCGCGCTGTTCTGGCGGAATCGCCAGAGTCAGGGCGCCCATCAGGCCGCCACACATGCCCAGGCAGTGGCCGCCGCCGAGCAGTCCCAGCACCAGTGCCGAGCCCAGCAGGGGAAGCAGTTCAGGCACGGGAAGGTGGTTCCTTGTCGTCGATATGCGCCTCGTCGCCCTTCACGGCAGCCTGGTGACGGGGGTCCTGGTCGTCGAAAAGAATGCTGTGGGCCGGGCTTTCGAGGTCGTCGTACTGGCCGCTGTCCACCGCCCAGAAAAAGATGTACACCGCCACGCCAACGAGCAGCAGGGCGGCCGGGATCATGACATAGAGGGCTGGCATGGTGGGCTCCTGGTCAGGCCGTGGCGGGTTGCGGGTGGCTGCTGGCGGCCGGCCTGCCTGGCGGCCGGGTCAGGCGCAGGGCATTGAGGACCACGATCAGCGAGCTGACCGACATGCCGATGGCGGCCCATACCGGAGTGATCCAGCCGAGCGCGGCGAACGGCAACATGAGGCCATTATACAGCGTTGCCCAGAGCAGGTTCTCGATGATGTTGCGGCGAGTGCGGCGAGCCAGGTCGAAGGCCTGCACCAAGGCCTGCAGGCGGTTGGACAACAGCACGGCATCAGCGCTGGTTTTCGCAAGGTCCGTGGCGCTGCCCATGGCGATGCTGATGTCGGCGGCAGCCAGCACCGGCACATCGTTGACCCCGTCACCCAGCATCAGCACCTTGCAGCCTGCTGACTGCAGTGCCTTGAGGCGGTCCAGCTTGTCGTCCGGACGCAGACCACCGATGGCCTGGTCGATGCCCAGTTGCGCGGCCACTTCGGCGACCATCGGTGAGCTGTCGCCGGACAGCAGCAGGGTGCGCCAGCCGCGAGCCTTGCAGGCGGCCAGCAGGTCAGCGGCGTCCTCGCGCAGGCGGTCGTCCAGGCCAAACCAGGCCAGCGGGCCTTGGCGATCCCCCAGCAGCAGCCATTGGCCGCGGGGCTCTGGGACGCCGGGGATCTCGGCGCCGCTCAGGGCGCAGACGAAGGTGGCCTGGCCGATCCGCAGTCGCTGACCGTCCACCCGTCCTTCCAGGCCAAGCCCAGGCACGGTCTGCACGTCGTCGGCCGACCGGGCGGTGCGGCCGAAAGCGCGGGCGATGGGGTGTTCGGAGCGGTTTTCGAGGGCGGCCGCCAGGGCCAGGCAGCGGTCGGCGGGCAGTGAGCCCAGCGGGCGGATGCTGCGCAGCGCCAGGCGGCCTTCGGTGAGGGTGCCGGTCTTGTCGAAGATCACCGTGTCGATCTGGTTCAGGCCCTCCAGCACATGGCCACGGGTCACCAGCAGGCCAAGTTTGTGCAGGGTACCGGTAGCGGCGGTCAGGGCGGTGGGGGTGGCCAGGGACAGTGCGCAAGGGCAGGTCGCCACCAGCATGGCCAGGACAATCCAGAACGCCCGGCTTGGGTCCAGGTGCCACCACCACAGTCCGATGGCCACCGCCGCTACCAGGCTGAACAACAGGAAGCCTTGCGAGGCGCGGTCGGCGATTTCCGCCAGGCGCGGTTTTTCCGTCTGCGCCCGCTCCAGCAGGCGGACGATGGCCGACAGCCGGGAGTCATGCCCCAGGGCCTCGACCTGCACGTTCAGGGTGCTCTCGACGTTCAGGGTGCCGCCGGTCACCCGCTCGCCCGGCTTACGGGGTTGAGGCAGGTATTCGCCAGTGAGCAGCGATTCATCGACACTGGAGCGGCCTTCGACGATGCGCCCGTCGGCGGGAATCACCGCGCCGGGAAGGACCTGCACGGTGTCGCCGCATTGCAGCTCTGCGAGCAGAATGCGCTCGGTCTTGCCACTGGCATCCAGTCGCAGGCATGACGCCGGCAGCAGGTTCACCAGCTGGGCAGTCGCCGCGGCGGTACGCTCGCGGGCGCGCCGTTCGAGGTAGCGGCCAGTGAGCAGGAACAGGGCGAACATGCCGACGGTATCGAAGTACAGCTCGCCGCTGCCGGTGATGGCGGTCCAGATCCCAGCGCCGAAGGCCAGGGCGATTGCCAGCGAGACCGAAACATCCATGGTCAGGTGACGGGTGCGCAGGTCTCGCGCGGCCCCTTTGAAGAGCGGCGCGCAGCTGTAGAACACGATGGGAATGGTCAGAAACAGCGCCACCCAGCGCAGGATGGTGTGCAGTTCGGGTGACAGGTCGATGTTGAATTCCGGCCAGGTGGCCATGGTCGCCATCATCGCCTGGAACCATAGCAGCCCGGCCACACCCAGGCGGCGCAGGGCGCTGCGGTTTTCCTGGGCCAGGCGTTCGGCGGCCTGGTCGGGCTGATAGGGGTGGGCGGCGTAGCCGATCAGGCGCAACTCGGCCAGCAGGCGCGACAACGGTAGCTGGTGGTCATCCCAGCTCAGCAGCAGGCGGTGGTTGGACAGGTTCAGCCGCGCCTCGGCGACTCCAGGCAGACTGCCCAGGTGTTTTTCGATCAGCCAGCCACAGGCGGCGCAGCTGATGCCCTCGACCAGCAAGGTGGCCTCGGCCAGTTCCCCAGCATGGCGAACGAAGGTCTGTTGCACGTCGTTACGATCGTATAGCGCCAGCTCATCCTGCAACTGCTTTGGCAGCGCTTCGGGGTTGGAACTGCTGTCGCTGCGGTGTTGGTAGTAATGCTCCAGGCCCCCCGCAACGATGGACTCGGCTACCGCCTGGCAACCGGGGCAGCAGAACTGCCGCGATTGCCCAAGGACCACGGCAGTGAATCGACTGCCGGCGGGGACGGGCATGGCGCAGTGGTAGCAAGGGGTGGGGTGGGTCATCTTGGGGCAGTCTTATGTCTTGACAGGGTTGGGGCTGCTTCGCGGCCCTTTCGCGACACAGGGCCGCTCCCACGAATGATCGCGCGCAACGCTCAGAGCGCCCCCGGTCGTGTGCCGGGTCATTACTGGTGCTCGGCCCCTTGCAGGGCCTCGTCGCCCAGCTGCAAGGTCAGGCCATGCTCCACCTTCTCTTCTTCGAACAAGCGCCATACATGCTCGTCCTGGCTGCCCAGCAATTCGACGAAACGCCGTCCATCGACCTTGTCATCCAACTGGCCAATATAGCGCCCGACCTCGGCACGGCTCAGCAGCACCTTGCGGTCCTTGTCCGGTTGGGTGGGTGAAATCAGGTTCAGTTCCAACTGCTGCGGGTCACTGTTGCCGGTCAGGCGCACCTCGACTTCGCCGGTCAACTCATCCAGGTGCACACTGGCCTTGAGGTTGAGGGTCTGGGCCAGCAGTTCGCGGTCCAAGGAGCGATTGATGCCTTTACCTGCCTCGTAGTAGTTGTCGTTGACCAGGTTGTCCGGGTTGCGCACGGCGATACTGACCATGGTCAGGCTCAGGCACACCGAGGTGGTGAGGATGCCGATGATGATCCAGGGCCAGAGGTGCTTGTACCAAGGGCTGGCGGCGGTGGCGGCAGGCATTTTTGTGGTTCTCTCTCAGCGGATCTGGGGGCCGATGAAGCGGCTCTTGGCTTCAACCTCGCTGGCGCTGTCGTCGGCGCTCTTGAGGATGAAAGTGATTTCGTTGGTGGTCGATGGCAGTTTCTCGGGCGCGACCGACAGCTGCACCGGCAGGCTGACGATATCGCCTGCGGCCACACGTATTTCGCGCTGGCCTTCGAGCCTCAGGTCCGGCAGGCCAGCGGCATCGAGCACATACACATGGTCGCGCTGGTCCTTGTTCATCACCTTGAGGCTGTACACGTTCTCGATCCGGCCCTGGGCGTTCTCGCGGTACAGCACCCGGTCCTTGCTGACGTCGAATCCGACCAGCGAACGGGTGGCGAACGCCGTGGCCAGGGCGCCGATCATGATCAGCAGCACCACGGCGTAGCCGATCAACCGTGGGCGCAGCATGTGGGTCTTCTGACCCGAGAGGTTGTGCTCGGTGGTGTAGCTGATCAGGCCCCTGGGGTAGTTCATCTTGTCCATGATGCCGTCGCAGGCGTCGATGCAGGCGGCGCAGCCGATGCACTCGATCTGCAGGCCGTCACGGATGTCGATACCGGTAGGGCAGACCTGGACGCACATGGTGCAGTCGATGCAGTCGCCCAGACCCTGGGCCTTGTAGTCGATATCCTTCTTGCGCGGGCCGCGGGTTTCGCCGCGTCGCGGGTCGTAGGAAACGATCAGGGTGTCCTTGTCGAACATCACGCTCTGGAAGCGCGCATAGGGGCACATGTACACACAGACTTGCTCACGCAGCCAGCCGGCGTTGCCGTAGGTGGCCAGGGTGAAGAAGCCGACCCAGAAGTAGGCCCAGCCATCGGCTTGGCCTGTGAAGAATTCAACGGCCAGTTCGCGGATCGGCGAGAAATAGCCGACGAAGGTCATGCCGGTGACGAAACCGATCAGCAGCCACAGGCTGTGTTTGGCGAACTTGCGCAGGAATTTGTTGCCGCTCATCGGCGCCCTGTCGAGCTTCATGCGCTGGTTGCGGTCACCCTCCGTGACTTTTTCGCACCACATGAAGATCCAGGTCCACACGCTTTGCGGGCAGGTGTAGCCGCACCACACCCGGCCGGCGAACACAGTGATGAAGAACAGGCCGAAGGCAGCGACGATGAGGATCCCCGACAGCAGGATGAAATCCTGCGGCCAGATGGTAGCGCCGAAGATGTAGAACTTGCGCTCCGGCAGGTTCCACCACACGGCCTGGTGCCCGCCCCAGTTCAACCACACGGTGCCAAAGTACAGCAGGAACAGTACCGCGCCGCCAACCATGCGCAGCCTGCGGAACACACCGGTGAAGGCGCGGGTGTAGATTTTCTCTCGGGAGGCGTAGAGGTCGACGGAATCCTTCCCTTTGCTGGCAGGCGGGGTGACGTCATGTACCGGAATTTGCTTGCTCATCATCAAGTCCCACGGCAGTGGAGAAATGCCTCGGCCAGTGCTTGCCGGCCGCGGTCTCGCGCATTCTGCTAGCGCTCTGCGCCCCATGATACGCCGCTGATGGCGCGCCGGGGTCGCGCTGCGACACTTAGTCGCGTTGGGTTCGTGGTATGAATCGTGTTATGGCGGGTGTCAATTGATCCAGATCATCAGCTTGCTAGAAATGCGGTACCTGCGGCGGCCTCTTCGCGGGTGTGCACGATCCCTGTGGGAGCGGTTTCACCCGCGAAGAGGCCAGCCCTGCTTATTGCTTATTCAGCCTTGGCCGGTTCCGCTTGGTGCGACAGGCTGTACACATAAGCCGCCAGCAAGTGCACCTTGTCATTGCCCTGCAACTGCTCCTGGGCCGGCATCTGTCCCTGGCGACCATAGCGAATGGTTTGTTGCAGCTGGGCGAAGCTCGAACCGTAGATGAACGCCTGAGGGTGGGTCAGGTTAGGCGCGCCCATGGCCGGTGTACCCTTGCCTTCAGGCCCGTGGCAGGCCACGCAGTTGGCGGCGAAGATCTTCTGGCCGTTCTCTGCATCGGCTTTGACACCTTCAGGCAACGCACGGCCATCGAGTTTGCTGACCACGAATGCGGCCACGTCGGCCACGCCCTGCTCACCGATCACCTCGGCCCAGGCCGGCATTACGCCGTGGCGGCCGCCCATGATGGTGGTCTTGATGGTCTCGGGCTCGCCGCCCCAGCGCCAGTCGCTGTCGGTGAGGTTGGGGAAGCCGTAGGCGCCCTTGGCGTCGGAGCCGTGACACACCGAGCAGTTGGAGGCGAACAGTCGCGCGCCCATTTTCAACGCTTGCGGGTCCTTGGCCACTTCCTCGATGGGCATCGCGGCGAACTTGGCGAAGATCGGCCCGAAGCGGGCATCGGCCTTGGCCATTTCCTTTTCCCATTCGTGCACGCCGGTCCAGCCTGCCTGGCCATTGGCGAACTCGGTCTTCTTGTCGTTATCCAGGTATGAATAGCCTGGCAACACGCCCTTCCAATTGCCCAGCCCCGGGTAGAGCACCAGGTAACCGAGGGCGAAGATGATGGTGCCGACGAACAGCCAGAACCACCACTTGGGCAGTGGGTTGTCGTATTCCTCGATGCCATCGAAGGCGTGTCCGACGATCTCGTCGGTGACCTCTTCGCGCTGGCCCTTGCGGGTCGACAGCAACAGCCAGGTCAGCGAGAAGATGGTGCCCAGGGTCAGGACGGTGACGTACAGACTCCAGAAGGTTGTCATTGTTGTTTGCTCCCAGAAGCTTTCTCTTGCGCTTGTTCGACGTGCCGGGTGGCCTCTGGATCATCCGCGAAGGGCAACAGGGTCGCCTCGTCGAACTCCCGCTTGCGCCGTGGGCTGAATACCCACAGCGCCAGGCCCACGAAGGCCACCATCACCACGACGGTGCCCAGGCCGCGAATCATCCCGATATCCATCAGCGTCACCGTTTGCTCTTGATGATGGTGCCAAGGCCTTGCAGGTACGCGACGATCGCGTCCATCTCGGTCTTGCCCTTGACCGCGTCGCGGGCGCCGGCGATGTCGGCATCGGTGTACGGCACGCCGAGGGTGCGCAGTACTTCCATCTTCTTCGCGGTGTCTTTGCCGTCGAGTTTGTTCTCCACCAGCCACGGGTAAGAGGGCATCTTCGACTCAGGCACTACGTTGCGTGGGTTGTAGAGGTGCGCGCGGTGCCAATCATCCGAGTAGCGACCGCCGACACGGGCCAGGTCCGGCCCGGTGCGCTTGGAGCCCCACAGGAACGGGTGGTCCCAGACGCTCTCGCCTGCGACCGAGTAGTGGCCATAGCGTTCGGTTTCGGCGCGGAACGGGCGGATCATCTGCGAGTGGCAACCGACGCAACCTTCGCGGATGTAGATGTCACGGCCTTCGAGTTCCAGCGCGGTGCGCGGCTTCATGCCCTCAACGGGTTTGTTGGTGACGTCCTGGAAGAACAGCGGGACGATCTGGGTCAGGCCACCGACACTCACGGCGATGACCATGAAGAAGGCCAGCAGGCCTATGTTCTTCTCGACTGCTTCATGCTTCATCAGTGCGCTCCCACGACGACGATCTTGGCGGCTTCTTCAGCCTGCGCCGGGTTGGCGGCGCGTACGGTGCGGAACACGTTGTAGGCCATCAGCAGCATGCCGGAGGCGAAGAACGCACCGCCCAGGGCACGGACGATGTAGCCCGGGTGACTGGCTTGCAGGGCTT
This sequence comes from Pseudomonas sp. Rh2, assembly GCF_040762985.1. Lineage (NCBI taxonomy): Bacteria > Pseudomonadati > Pseudomonadota > Gammaproteobacteria > Pseudomonadales > Pseudomonadaceae > Pseudomonas > Pseudomonas sp. Rh2. Next base: position 4,060,311 of record NZ_CP142890.1, on the reverse strand, counting down.
CGACGAACGAGTAGGTCAGCGTGCCGTCGTCGTTGATCGCCCGCCACATCAGGCCCTGGGTGATGCCGTTGACCCACATCGAGGCGATGTACAGTACGGTGCCGATGGTGGCCAGCCAGAAGTGCGCGTTGATCAGGCCGACGCTGTGCATCTGCTCGCGGCCATACAGTTTGGGGATCATGTGGTAGACCGCGCCGATAGAGATCATCGCTACCCAGCCAAGGGCGCCGGCATGGACGTGGCCGATGGTCCAGTCGGTGTAGTGCGACAGCGAGTTCACGGTCTTGATGGCCATCATCGGGCCTTCGAAGGTGGACATGCCATAGAACGCCAGCGATACCACCAGGAAACGCAGGATCGGGTCGGTGCGCAATTTGTGCCAGGCGCCGGAGAGGGTCATCATGCCGTTGATCATGCCGCCCCAGCTCGGTGCCAGCAGGATGATCGACATCACCATGCCCAGCGACTGGGCCCAGTCCGGCAGGGCGGTGTAGTGCAGGTGGTGCGGGCCGGCCCAGATGTACAGGGTGATCAGCGCCCAGAAGTGGACGATCGACAGGCGATACGAGTAGATCGGCCGCTCGGCCTGCTTGGGCACGAAGTAGTACATCATCCCCAGGAAGCCGGTGGTGAGGAAGAAGCCCACCGCGTTGTGGCCGTACCACCACTGGATCATCGCATCGGTGGCGCCGGAGTAGGCCGAGTACGACTTGAACAGGCTTACCGGCAGGGACATGTGGTTGACGATGTGCAACATCGCGGTGACCACGATGAAGGCACCGTAGAACCAGTTACCGACGTAGATGTGCTTGGTCTTGCGCTTGACGATGGTGCCGAAGAACACCAAGGCGTAGGTGACCCAGACGATGGCCAGCAGAATCGCGATCGGCCATTCCAGCTCGGCGTATTCCTTGGTGGTGGTGTAGCCCATCGGCAAGGTCACCAGTGCCCCGATGATCACTGCCTGCCAGCCCCAGAAGGTGAAGGCGGCCATGCTGTCGGAGATCAACCGCGTCTGGCAGGTTCGCTGCACCACGTAGTAGCTGGTGGCGAACAGTGCACAGCCGCCGAAGGCGAAAATCACCAGGTTGGTGTGCAGGGGGCGCAGGCGGCCGAAGCTCGTCCAGGGCAGGTCGAGGTTCAGCTGTGGCCATACCAGCTGCGAGGCGATGTACACCCCAAGCCCCATGCCAAGGATCCCCCAGACCACCGTCATGATGGCGAACTGGCGGACGACCTTATAGTTATAAGCAGTCGGACTGATTGCTGTGCTCATTGCTAAGGTTCCACGGTTTTGGTGTTCTTGTTGGTTGAAAAAATCGGCGCCAGTATCGATAACCACCTGGGTTATGGCAACGCAAGGATCCTTGCGCCGACCCGTGTCCACACCCGTCCACCGATGTCCCGCGGTGTTGGGGCTTGGTCGATTGTACACAAATAAATATTTGTAATGTGTACCGTTTTTCGCTTTTTTCTGATCGAACGGTCAAGCTTTTTCTGCTGGCGGCGTCAGGCTGTGCGTCGCGTCTGTCTCGCTGGATTGGCAGCGAGGGCTACTGAGGCAACAAGCTTAGTTCTGATCGGAGGGGGTGCAAGGGAGGGGCTGCGGCTTGGGGCGTGGGAAGGGGAAGGGGAAGGGGAAGGGGAAGGAGAGAGGGGGCTTGGTTTTTGCTGAGAGGCGTAGATCGAGCGCCGCCCGCGCGGCGCATCGCGAGCAAGGCTCGCTCCTACGTTTGTTTCAGGCCAATTATTCCCGCGAGGGTTGCGCGGGACGCTATGGCGCTTGGCTCGATGTCGCAGACGTGGGTGCTAGGCTTGCTCGCGATGCGCCGCGCGGGCGGCACTCGATCTCACTGGCGCGAGATTTCCCGCAAGGTAATTACTTGGCACTCACCGTTTCGGTACCGTTGCCCTGCGACAGGCTGTACACATAAGCCGCCAGCAGATGCACCTTGTCGTTGCCCTGGATCTCGGCCTGCGCCGGCATCTGGCCCTGGCGACCATAGCGAATGGTCTGCTGCAACTGGGCAAAACTCGACCCGTAGATGAATGCCTGCGGATGATTCAGGTTCGGCGCGCCCATGGCGGGAGTACCGTTGCCCTCAGGCCCGTGGCAGGCCACGCAGTTGGCGGCGAAGATCTCCTTGCCCTTGGCTGCGTCGGCCTTGATACCCTCGGGCAGGCTGCGGCCGTCGAGGTTGGTCAGCACGTAGGCCGCCACATCGGCCACGCCTTGCTCGCCGATCACCTCGGCCCAGGCCGGCATCACGCCGTGACGGCCGTTCATGATCGAGGCCTTGATGGTCTCCGGCTCGCCGCCCCAACGCCAGTCCTTGTCGGTCAGGTTGGGGAAGCCATACGCGCCCTTGGCATCCGAGCCATGGCAAACCGAGCAGTTGGAGGCGAACAGACGACCGCCCATCTTCAGGGCCTGCGGGTCCTTGGCCACTTCTTCCAACGGCATCGCGGCGAACTTGGCGAAGATCGGACCGAACTTGGCGTCCGCCTTTTCCATTTCCTTCTGCCATTCGTTGGCGCCGGTCCAGCCGTTCTCGTAACCGGGCAGGATGCCTTTCCAGTTACCCAGGCCCGGATACAGGATCAGGTACCCCACGCCAAAGGCCAGGGTGCCGACGAACAGATAGAACCACCACTTGGGCAGTGGGTTGTCGTACTCCTCGATGCCATCGAAGCTGTGGCCCATGGTCTGGTCGGTAGTGTTGTTGCTCTGACCCTTGCGGGTGGCCAGCAGCAGCCAGGCCAGACCGACCAGGCTGCCAAGGGTCAGTACGCTGATGTAGGTACTCCAGAAGGTGGTCATTGCCGTTCATTCCTCATGGCAGGTTCCTGCCCGGCCGGGGGCAGGCGGTCGTCGACGAAGGGCAGAAGGCGCGCTTCGGCGAAATCACGGTCGCGGCGGCGGTTGAATACCCAGAGCGAGAGGCCGATGAAGGCGATCATCACCACCAGGGTGCCCAAGCCGCGGATCATGCCGATGTCCAGTTCCATCGCACTTACCTCTTGTTCTTGATGGCGGTGCCCAGCACCTGCAGGTAGGCGACCAGGGCATCCATCTCAGTCTTGCCCTTCACTGCGTCACGGGCACCGGCGATGTCTTCGTCGGTGTACGGCACGCCGAGGGTGCGCAGGGTGCGCATCTTGGTGTCGGTATGGCTGTTGTCGACCTGCTGGGCGACCAGCCATGGGTACGACGGCATTTTCGATTCAGGTACCACGTTGCGTGGGTTGTAGAGGTGCGCACGGTGCCAGTCGTCCGAGTAGCGACCGCCGACGCGGGCCAGGTCCGGGCCGGTGCGCTTGGAGCCCCACAGGAACGGATGGTCCCAGACGCTCTCACCCGCGACCGAGTAGTGGCCATAGCGCTCGGTCTCGGCGCGGAACGGGCGGATCATCTGCGAGTGGCAACCGACGCAACCTTCGCGGATGTAGATGTCGCGGCCTTCCAGCTGCAGCGCGGTATAGGGCTTCATGCCTTCGACCGGTTTGTTGGTAACGTCCTGGAAGAACAGCGGGACGATCTGGGTCAGGCCGCCGATGCTGACGGCGAACACCATCAACAAGGCCAGCAGGCCAACGTTTTTCTCGATGACTTCATGTTTCATCAGGCAGGACTCCTCAGGCCAGCTGGGCGTTGGCAGGGGTGGCTTCAGCAGCCGGCGCGCGCACGGTGCGCCAGGTGTTCCAGGCCATCAGGAACATGCCACTGAGGAAGATCGCGCCACCGACGAAGCGAACGATGAAGCCTGGGTGGCTGGCAACCAGGGTCTCGACGAACGAGTAGGTGAGCGTGCCGTCGCTGTTCACCGCGCGCCACATCAGGCCCTGAGCGATGCCGTTGACCCACATCGAGGCGATGTACAGCACGGTGCCGATGGTCGCCAGCCAGAAGTGCGCGTTGATCAGGCCGATGCTGTGCATCTGCTGCTTGCCGAACACTTTGGGAATGGTGTGGTAGAGCGCGCCGATGGAGATCATCGCGACCCAGCCGAGGGCGCCGGCATGGACGTGGCCGATGGTCCAGTCGGTGTAGTGGGACAGGGCATTGACCGTCTTGATGGCCATCATCGGGCCTTCGAAGGTGGACATGCCGTAGAACGCCAGGGATACCACCAGGAAACGCAGGATCGGGTCGCTGCGCAATTTGTGCCAGGCACCGGACAGGGTCATCATGCCGTTGATCATGCCGCCCCAGCTTGGTGCCAGCAGGATCAGCGACATCACCATGCCCAGCGACTGTGCCCAGTCGGGCAGAGCGGTGTAGTGCAGGTGGTGCGGACCGGCCCAAATGTACAGGGTGATCAGCGCCCAGAAGTGCACGATCGACAGGCGATAGGAATACACCGGGCGTTCGGCCTGCTTGGGCACGTAGTAGTACATCATCCCCAGGAAGCCTGCAGTCAGGAAGAAGCCCACCGCGTTGTGGCCGTACCACCACTGCACCATCGCATCGGTGGCACCGGCGTACACCGAGTACGACTTGGTCAGGCTCACCGGCAGTTCCAGGTTGTTGACGATGTGCAGCATCGCCACGGTGAGGATGAACGCCCCGAAGAACCAGTTGCCCACGTAGATGTGCTTGGTGGTGCGCTTGATCAGCGTGCCGAAGAACACGATGGCGTAGCAGACCCAGACGATGGTGATCAAGATGTCGATCGGCCATTCCAGTTCGGCGTACTCCTTGGAACTGGTGTAGCCCAGCGGCAGGGTGATGGCCGCGAGCAGGATCACCAGTTGCCAGCCCCAGAAGGTGAACGCAGCCAGGCCCGGAGCGAAGAGGGTGGTCTGGCAGGTGCGTTGCACCGAATAATAGGAGGTGGCGAACAGCGCGCAGCCGCCGAAGGCGAAGATCACCGCATTGGTATGCAGGGGTCGCAGGCGGCCGAAGCTGGTCCAGGGGAGGTCGAAGTTGAGGGAAGGCCAGGCGAGCTGGGCGGCGATGAAGACGCCGAGCCCCATCCCGACGATTCCCCACACCACCGTCATGATGGCGAATTGGCGGACCACCTTGTAGTTATAGGCGGTACTGCTGGTTGTGTTCATGTATGGGTTCCCATCCACGGTTATTGGCAGGCTATACAGCGAGGCAAGCATGAGTAATGGGCAAAGTGCCGGTATTGACGGGGATCAATGGGCGAATATCGGAAATGTCCCAGGCTTGCGCTGCAATCCTCCGCGCCCAGGGCTGGGTGAAGGCCCCGCGGGCGGCCTGATCCTGGCCCATGGCGCGGGCGCGCCAATGGACAGCACGTTCATGGAGGACATCGCGCAAAGGCTGGCGGCGCTTGGGGTAGGCGTGATCCGCTTCGAGTTTCCCTACATGGCCGAGCGCAGGGTGAGTGGCGGCAAACGACCGCCCAATCCTCAGAAGGTATTACTGCAATGCTGGCGCGAGGTGTACCAGCAGGTGCGACCTTTGGTCGCGGGCAGGTTAGCCATTGGCGGCAAGTCGATGGGCGGGCGCATGGCCAGTCTGTTGGCCGACGAACTGGGGGTCGATGCGCTGGTATGCCTGGGGTATCCGTTCTATGCCGTGGGCAAGCCGGAAAAGCCCAGGGTCGAGCACTTGGCTGGGTTGCGTACGCCAACGCTGATCGTGCAGGGCGAGCGGGATGCGCTGGGTAATCGTGAAGCGGTGCAGGGGTATGCGCTGTCGCCTTCGATCGACGTGAGCTGGCTGGTGGCGGCGGATCATGACTTGAAGCCGCTTAAGGCTTCCGGGTTCAGCCATGAGCAGCATTTGCAGGCGGCGGCTGAGCGGGTGGCGGGGTTTCTGAAGGGATAGTCTTGGTTTCATCGCCGGCAAGCCGGCTCCTACAGTTTTTCCGAAGTCGGCGCGATCCCTGTAGGAGTCGGCTTGCCGGCGATGAGGCCAGTGCGGACTAACGCTTAGTCGCGGTACTCACACAGGTAGGCAGTGTCCACCGCCACTTTCAACTGGAACTTGCTGTCGGCCTGCACGTTGAACTTGTCGCCAGCGTTGAAGGTTTCCCAGTTGTCGCTGCCTGGCAGCTTGACGGTCAGGGCGCCGGAAACGACATGCATGATCTCGCGCTTGGCGGTGCCGAACTCGTATTCGCCCGGTGCCATGACGCCAACCGTGGCCGGACCTTCAGTGCCTTCGAAGGCGATCGACTTGACGGTGCCATCGAAGTACTCATTGACCTTGAACATAGGGCGACTCCTGAAATGAGGGGGGATGAAAAAGGGCTGGCCAGTATGCCCAAGGCCACTGGCGCCGTCATCTGCTTTCAGGTGCCGTGGGCCGGCAGTGTCAGGGGCAGCAGGCGCGCCGTATTGCGCGCATCTTCCAGGGCCCGGTGCTGTTGACCGCAAAATTGCAGCCCGGCCAGTTGCAAGGCACCGTTGAGCCCGGTCGGCCGCTGCAGGTGGCGAGCCTTGGCGAAGCGTTGCTTGAGGTTGATGTGCGGCAGGTCTCGCAGCAGGCTGTCGACCTTGTGCTGTTGCCATTCCTGCAATAATTGCTGGCGATCGTAGTCGCCCCAGCTGACCCAGGCCTGCAGCTGGCCCCGATGGTGCCCCAGCCAGCGTTCGAAAGCGACCCACACTTCGGCGAAACCGGCGGCGCTGTCCACGCTGGCCTGGCTGATGTGCGTAAGCTCTCGGCAGAACGGCGTCAGCTGCGGGCGCCGTCTGGGCTTCACGAAGCGCTGGAAATGGTCGACCTCGCGGCCTTCGCGGGTCACCAGGCTGGCGCCGATTTCAATGACTTCCATCTCTGTGACCGGCCAGCCACCGTCATCGGTGGTGGCTTCCAGGTCGATCACCAACCAGTGGCCCATACCAGGCTCCCTTGCCATTCATGCCAAAGCAGCGTAGCCAATGTCTGCCCCCACGGCATCCCCTGGCAAAATGCCGTCACTTTGGCATAACCAGCGGTTGTGCGCCGCTGGGAAAACGCCTAGTTTAGGCGCATCCAGGTACGAACCGTGATGAGTGTCCGTCTTGACTCCAGCGCCCGGCCTAAAAGTGTTGTCTTCCCTGTTGGTACTCGCCGCGCTGTGGCTGGTCACGCCTGCCTGCGTTGCCGGGGCCATCGAAGTGAAGATCGGCGCCGCGCATTTCCCTCCTTATACGGTCCGCCCCGAGCAGGGCGCGGACACCGGCTTGCTGCCACAACTGGTGGAAGCGCTCAACCGGCTGCAGCAGGACTACCGCTTCGTGCTGGTGCCGACCTCCATTCAGCGGCGCTTCGGCGACTTCCAGCAAGGTCGCACCGACATGGCGATTTTCGAGAACCCGCAATGGGGCTGGCAAAGCATTCCGCATCAGACCGTGGACATGGGCCTCGAGGATGCCGAGGTATTCGTCGCCAAGAAGCTCGACAACCGTGATCAGCGCTACTTCGATGACCTGAGGGGGAAGCGGCTGGCGCTGTTCAATGGCTACCACTACGCATTCGCCGCTTTCAACCCCGACCCGAACTACCTACGCAAGACCTACAACGCGACGCTGACCTATTCCCATGACAGCAACCTGTTGATGGTTCAGGCCGGCCGCTCCGACATCGCCCTGGTGACCCGTTCCTACCTGAGCGATTTCATGGTGCGCAACCCGGAAAGCCTGGCGCAGTTGATGGCCTCGGAGCGGGTCGACCAGGTCTACCACCACTACGCGTTGCTCCGCCCCGATGCCCCCATCAGCGACAAGGCGTTCGCCGGGTTGCTGCGTGACCTGCGAGAGACCGGCGAACTGTCGCGGATCTTCCAGCCATACCGCATTACCGTGGAAACCCCCGGCGACTAAATTCCTGCAGCGTGGTCACGTTTTCAGGTGTGAGCCTTTCTATTCTCTACCTGTGAGCCATGACCATGCCGTTCGATGCCGCTTCGCAGCCCTTGTCCCTGCCACGCTGGCGCAGCCTGAGCGCCGATGAGGGAGACTGCTGGCTGAGCCTGACCCTTGAAGGTCGCCCGTTGATCCGGGTGCGCCTGGAGCCGGCTGAAACCCTGCACGTTCACCTTGAACGCCTTTGCCCGGAGCGTCCGTACCAAGCCTTGTGGGCCGCGTGCTATTGGTTGCTGTCGCGCGACCCCGCGCGCCAGCGCCTGGCCTGGCGTCTGCCCGAGCCTGTGCCGCAGGCATTGACCAGCGGCCTATTGCTGAGTGCCGACCAGCCGGGGCACTACCTGTGCGAACGCACCCTGTTCTGGCAATTGCCCCAGCCCTGGCTGGGCCAGGTCGCCAGCGAGCCCTATCCGCAGCAGATGCAGATCAGCCATGGCAAGCGTCACCCCCGCCGTGCACCGAAACCCCGTGGTGAGGTGTATCGCCGTTTCGATGCCCGCCTGGGCAGCTGGGTATCGTTGCGCACCCTGGAAATCGACCAGGACCTGGAGCGTTTCAACCGCTGGCAGAACAATCCGCGCGTCGAGCGGTTCTGGCAGGAGGGCGGCTCCCTGGAGCAGCATCGCGAATACCTGACCAAGCTCGACGCCGACCCTCATACCCTGACGCTGATCGGCTGTTTCGATGACCAGCCTTTTGCCTACTTCGAAGCCTACTGGGCGAAAGAGGACCGCATCGCTCCGTTCTACCCTGCGGACGATTACGATCGAGGCGTGCATATGCTGGTGGGCGAGGAGACGCACCGAGGGCCGCACAAGGTCGCGAGCTGGTTATCGGCCCTGGTGCATTACCTGTTCCTGGACGACCCGCGTACCCAGCGGGTGGTGGCCGAACCACGCGCCGACAATGGCAAGATGATCGGCTACATGCACGACCAGTGCTTCCACTGCGAGAAAGAGTTCGACTTCCCGCACAAGCGTGCGGCGCTGATGATCCTGGGGCGCGAGCGCTTCTTCGATCATTGCAAGCTGGTTTGACGGTATCTCAACAAGAACTGCGCAGCCCGGGTGGGAGCGTCGGGTGGGAGCGGCCTTTTATCGCGAAGAGGCCGCTCCCCGGGGGGGCGGAAAACGGCCTGAAAAACTCAGGCCTGTCGGCTGGCCGTCTTGCGGCAATGTACCAGGGCGTCGCGAATCATGAAATTCACCAGCGTTGGCGACACGCCCAGTTCCTTGGCGATGTCCTTCTGTGGCACGCCGTGCAGGCGGTACATCTCAAAGGCGTAGCGAGTGCGCTGCGGCAGTTCGTTGAGCGCATCGGCAATGTGCTCCAGGGTGGCGAGGTTGATGTGCGTAGCTTCCGGCGAGGCGTTCTGGAGGACCACATTCAGGCCTTCCTCTTCACTCCCGGAGTACTTCAGTTCCATCGCCTGCTTGCGGTAGTGGTCGATGGCCAGGTTACGCACGATCTGAAACAGGTAGCTGAGCTGGGCCTTGAATGACGAGGTGATCTGCGGAGCAGCGCTCAGACGGAAGAAAGCGTCCTGTACGACATCTTCAGCGCGTGAGCGACAACCCGTGATGCGGGCGGCGATCTTCACCAGAATGCTGCGATTGTCGACGAATGCCTGGAGTAATGGTGAATCGCACTTACTTGTGGATAGTTGTTCCGCCATGGAAATCACCTTGTCTCAGATGGGAGAGGTCGCACCCCATGTGGGGTAGCTTCCTACGACGTGCGACAAGCTATTCGTAATGATAATTAATGTCAAATACGAAACGTAATTAGTAAATATAACCTTCGGGAATATCCGCTACGAAGCCGCCGTGGGCGCGAGCGTGCTCACGACGCGCCGTGGGCGGTGCTCTGCCCGCGCACCATTTCCATCCCTCCCGACGCTAATTTCTTCCCCCACCAATCCGTTCACCTGTGTACATCCGGCCGCCGAGCGCTGCCCGCCGACCACCGCGTGGGCAGCTGGCCCGACTTACCCAGACACTGGCAGGAACCCCCCATGACGGACGCCTTCGAACTCCCGCTCACGCTGGTCCAGGCCCTGGCGCAACGCGCCGCGCAGACACCGGACCGCATCGCCTTGCGCTTTCTGGCCGATGACCCCAGCGAGCAGGCCGTGCTTAGCTACCGGGACCTGGACGCGCGCGCTCGCACCATAGCCGCCGCCCTGCAGGCGCGAACCGCACGAGGGGACCGCGCCGTGCTGCTGTTCCCAAGCGGCCCGGATTACGTTGCGGCGTTCTTCGGTTGCCTGTATGCCGGCGTCATCGCCGTTCCGGCCTACCCGCCGGAGTCATCGCGCCGCCATCATCAAGAGCGCCTGCTGTCGATCATCGACGACGCCGAGCCGCGCCTGCTGCTGACCGTCACTGCGCTGCACGACAGCCTGCAGGGCCTGGAAGCCTTGAGCGCGGACAATGCTCCGGCACTGTTGGCGGTGGACAGCCTGGACCCTGCGCTGGCGGCGTCCTGGCGCGAACCTGCGCTGGCGTGCGATGACATCGCCTTCCTGCAGTACACCTCCGGCTCCACCGCCCTGCCCAAAGGGGTCCAGGTCAGTCACGGCAACCTGGTGGCCAATGAGCAACTCATTCGCCATGGTTTCGGCATCGACCTGAACCCGGACGATGTGATCGTCAGCTGGCTGCCGCTTTACCACGACATGGGCCTGATCGGCGGCCTATTGCAGCCGATCTTCAGCGGTGTGCCGTGTGTGTTGATGTCGCCAGGCTACTTCCTCGCCAGGCCGCTGCGTTGGTTGCAGGCGATCAGCGCGTACGGCGGCACCATCAGTGGCGGCCCTGACTTCGCCTACCGACTGTGCAGCGAGCGGGTCAGCGAGGCGGCCCTGGCCGGGCTCGACCTCAGCCGGTGGCGCGTGGCGTATTCCGGCTCCGAGCCCATCCGCCAGGACAGCCTCGCCACCTTCGCCGACAAGTTCCAGTCCTGCGGTTTCCAACCGAGCAGCTTCTTTGCCAGTTACGGCCTGGCCGAGGCCACGCTGTTCGTCAGCGGCAGCCGTCGTGGCCAGGGTATCGCTGCGTTGGAACTGGACGCCGAAGCGTTTGCCGCCAACCGCGCCGAGCCGGGCGAGGGCAGTGTGCTGATGAGCTGTGGTTATCCGCAGCCTGGACACGCTGTGCGTATCGTCGAGCCACAACGGCTCGAGGTGCTGAGTGACAACCAGGTGGGCGAGATCTGGGCGGGTGGCCCGAGCATCGCCCTGGGCTACTGGCGCAACCCTGAGGCCACTGCCCGGACCTTCGTCGAGGCGGACGGCCAGACCTGGCTGCGCACCGGCGACCTGGGGTTCATGCGCGATGGCGAGGTGTTCGTCACCGGTCGCCTGAAGGACATGCTCATCGTCCGTGGGCAGAATCTGTACCCGCAAGATCTGGAAAGAACCCTCGAGCGTGAAGTGGCGGTGCTACGCAAAGGTCGCGTAGCGGTGTTCGCCGTCGACGATCAGGGCGAGGAGGGCATTGGCGTTGCGGTAGAGGTCAGCCGCAGCGTGCAGAAGGCCGTCGAGCCTCAGGAACTGATCAAGGCCCTGCGCCAGGTGATCGCTGATGCCTGCCGTCAGGCCCCCGCCGTGGTGTTGCTGCTCAATCCCGGCGCGCTGCCCAAGACCTCAAGCGGCAAGCTGCAACGCTCGGCCTGCCGTCTGCGCATGAGCGACGGTAGCCTGGACTGCTATGCGCGTTACCCGGCACCTGCCGAGCCGGCCATCGCCACGGCCGTTGGCGACGCTCTGCAGGCGCGCATCGCGACAGCCTGGCGCGAGGTGCTCAAGGTCGAAGCGGTGGCCGCGGACGATCACTTCCTGCTGCTGGGCGGCAACTCCATCGCTGCTACCCAGGTGACTGCACGCCTGGCCGACGAGTTGGGCATCGACCTGGGGCTGCGCACGCTGTTCGAAGCGCCCATCCTGGCGGACTACCGTGCTGCCGTGGCGGCCATCCTTGCCCAGGGCAGTGCCAAGGCGACGGTTATCAGCAGCCTGAGCCGTGGCCAGGCGCTGCCACAGTCGCTGGCGCAGAACCGCCTGTGGTTGCTGTGGCAGCTGGCGCCGCAGTCGGCGGCCTACAACATTCCCGCCGGCCTGCACTTGCGCGGCGAGCTGGACGTCGCTGCACTGGAAGCTGCGTTCCAGGCCCTGGTGGCCCGCCATGAATCGCTGCGTACGCTGTTCAGCGAAGAAGGCGGCCAGGCGTTGCAGCGGATCCTGCCCGAGCGACCGTTCACTCTAAAGCGCGTGGACCTCCAAGGGCTGAGCGCCGATGACGTGGCGAGGCTGCGTGAGGAGGAGGCCCAGCATCCGTTCGACCTGACCGGCGACCCGCTGTTGCGGGTGACCCTGGTGCGCCTGGATGACGAGGACCATCAGCTGTGGGTGACCCTGCACCACATCATTGCCGATGGCTGGTCGCTGAACATCCTGCTCGATGAGTTCGCCAAGTTGTATGCCGCACATTGCCAGGGCCTGCAAGCCAACCTCGCTCCCCTGTCGCTAGGCTATGCCGACTACGGCAACTGGCAGCGGCAGTGGCTGGCCGATGGCCAGGCGCAGCGCCAGTTGGCGTACTGGAAGGCCCGTCTGGGCGATGAACTGCCGGTGCTCGACCTGTGCACCGACCATCCGCGCTCCGCCCTGCGCGACCGGCGCGCCGCGCGCCTCAACCTCAAGGTGTCGGCCAAGTTGGGCGACGCCATCAAAGGCCTGGCCCGAGAGCAGCAGGCGAGTCTGTTCATGGTCCTGCTGGCGGCATGGCAAGGCCTGTTGCACCGCTACAGCGGCCAGAACGACCTCTGCGTCGGCGTGCCCAATGCCAACCGTCCGCGCCTGGAAACCCAGGGCGTGGTCGGCTTCTTCATCAACACCCAGGTGCTGCGCGCCAAGCTCCATGGCCGTCTGCCGTTCCAGCAGTTGCTGGCGCAGGTGCGCCAAGCGACCCTTGAAGCCCAGGCCAACCAGGACCTGCCGTTCGAACAACTGCTCGAAGCCTTGCCCGAAGCGCGCGAGCAAGGCCTGTTCCAAGTCATGTTCAACCACCAGCAACGCGACCTGTCTGCCCTGCGCCGCCTGCCCGGCCTTCTGGCCGAAGAGCTGCCGTGGCATAGCCGCGAAGCCAAGTTCGACCTGCAACTGCACAGCGAGGAAGACCATCAGGGCCGCCTGAGCCTGGCGTTCGACTACGCTGCCGAACGGTTCGAAGCCAGCACCATCGAGCGCCTGGCCCAGCACCTGCTGGCGTTGTTGGAGCAAGTCTGCGCCCAACCGCGGATGGCCTTGGGCGAGGTCCGTTTGCTGGATGAGCAGGGCCGCGAGCAACTGCTGGGTTGGGGCCAGGCCCCGATGCCAGCCCCTAAGAGCCTGCTGTTAGGGCAACTGAACGAGCAGGCCCGGCTGACCCCGCAGCGCACGGCGCTGGTGTGGGAGGGCGGTAGCCTCGATTACGCCGAACTGCACCAGCAGGCCAACCGGCTGGCCCACTACCTGCGCGACAAAGGCGTCGGCCCGGACACCTGCGTTGCCATTGCCATCGAGCGTTCACCGCAACTGCTGATCGGCCTGTTGGCCATTCTCAAGGCCGGTGGCGCCTATGTGCCGCTGGATGTCGATTACCCGGCCGAGCGTCTGGCCTACATGCTCGAAGACTGCAAGGCCGGCCTGCTGCTCAGTCACAGTGGCCTGCTCGACAGGCTGCCGCAGGTGGACGGCGTCAGCGCCATCGCACTCGACCAACTGCACCTGGACAGTTGGCCAAGCCAGGCGCCTGGCCTGCATCTGGATGGGGATAACCTGGCCTACGTGATCTACACCTCCGGCTCAACCGGACAACCCAAGGGCGTCGGCAATACCCACGCGGCCCTTGCCGAACGCCTGCAATGGATGCAGGCCACCTACGGCCTGAACGACAGCGACGTGCTGATGCAAAAGGCGCCGATCAGTTTCGATGTGTCGGTGTGGGAGTGCTTCTGGCCGCTGGTCACCGGCTGCCGCCTGGTGCTGGCCGGCCCCGGCGAGCATCGCGACCCGCACCGCATCGCGGCGCTGGTGCAGCAGCATGGCGTGACCACGCTGCACTTCGTCCCGCCGTTGCTGCAAGTGTTCGTGCAAGAGCCGCTGACTGCCGGCTGCACCAGCCTGCGGCGAGTGTTCTCCGGTGGCGAGGCGCTGTCGGCGAACCTGCGTGACCGTGTGCTGCAAGTGCTACCGCAGGTGCAGTTGCACAACCGTTATGGCCCGACCGAAACTGCGATCAACGTTACCCACTGGCATTGCCAGGCAGAGGATGGTGAGCGTTCACCCATCGGCCGCCCGCTGGGGAATGTGATCTGCCGGGTGCTGGATGACGAGATGGAACTGACCGCCCCGGGTGTGCCGGGCGAACTGTACCTGGGCGGTGCGGGTCTGGCGCGGGGCTATCTGGGCCGTCCGGGCCTGACCGCCGAACGCTTCGTGCCCCAGGCCGATGGTAACGGCGAACGCTTGTACCGCAGTGGCGACCGTGCCCGCTGGCAGATGCAGGTCCAGGCGCTGGAGTACCTGGGTCGCCTCGATCAGCAGGTGAAAGTGCGCGGGTTCCGCGTCGAGCCCGAAGAGGTCCAGGCCTGCCTGCTGAGCCAGTCCGGTGTCGACCAGGCCCTGGTGCTCATCCACAAGGATGGGATCAGTGCACGACTGGTCGGCTACTACAGTGGCACCGCCCAGCCTGAAGCGCTGGTGGCGGCCCTGGCAGAGCGGTTGCCGGCCTACATGGTCCCTGCGCAGTTGATTGCGCTGGCGCACCTGCCGCTGGGCCCCAGCGGCAAGGTCGATCGCAAGGCCTTGCCAGCGCCGGTCTGGCAGCAGCGCGAACATATCGAGCCACGAACTGCGTTGCAGCAGGAGGTGGCGGCGATCTGGCGCGCGGTGCTCAACCTGCCACGTATCGGCCTGCAGGACGACTTCTTCGACCTTGGCGGCCACTCGCTGCTGGCTACCCAGATCGTCTCCCGCACCCGCCAGGCCTGCGATGTCGAGCTGCCGCTCAAAGCCTTGTTCGAAGCCAGCGAGCTGGGCGCTTTCTGCGCCGAGATCGCTCGCATCCGCGAGGCTGGCGAGCGCAACCTGCAAGGCGAGATCGCACGTGTCGACCGCCGTCAGGCCGTGCCGCTGTCTTACTCTCAGCAGCGCATGTGGTTCCTCTGGCACATGGAGCCGGACAGCCCGGCCTATAACGTCGGTGGTATGGCCCGGCTGCGTGGCACTCTGGATGTGGAGGCCTTCGAGCGTGCCTTGCAGGCGCTGATCGTGCGCCATGAAACCCTGCGTACCACCTTCCCGAGCATCGACGGCGTGCCGTACCAGTGCGTTGCCGAGCACAGCGGCCTGCAGCTCGATTGGCAAGACTTCAGCACCTTGCCTGCCGATTCCCGCCAGCATCGTTTGCAGCAACTGGCCGATGCCCAGGCGCACCAGCCGTTCGACCTGGAGCGCGGCCCGCTGCTGCGTGCGTGCCTGGCCAAGACTGAGGTGCACGAGCACTTCTTCGTCCTGACCTTGCACCACATCGTCACCGAAGGCTGGGCCATGGACATCTTCGCCCGCGAGCTGGGCGAGCTGTACGAGGCCTTTGTCGACGCGCGCGAATCGCCATTGGCGCCGCTGCCGGTGCAGTACCTCGACTACAGCGTGTGGCAACGCCAGTGGCTGGAGAGCGGTGAGGGCACCCGTCAGCTGGCCTACTGGAAAGCCCGCCTGGGCGATGAACACCCGGTGCTGGCCCTGCCGTCCGACCGCCCGCGCCCGGCCGTGCAGAGCCACCGGGGGGAGCTGTATCGCTTCGACCTCGACCCGGCGCTGGTGGCGCGCGTGCATGCCTTCAACAGCCAACGTGGCCTGACGTTGTTCATGACCATCACCGCCACGCTGGCCGCATTGCTGCACCGCTACAGTGGCCAGCGCGACCTGCGCATCGGCGCGCCGGTGGCCAACCGTATTCGTCCCGAGAGCGAGGGGCTAATCGGCGCCTTCTTGAACACCCAGGTGCTGCGCTGCGAGATGGACGGACAGATGACCGGCACCGCGCTGCTCGATCAGGTGCGCCAGGTCGCCATCGAGGCCCAGTCGCACCAGGACCTGCCGTTCGACCAACTGGTCGAAGCCCTGCAGCCGCCGCGCAGCAGTGCCTACAACCCGCTGTTCCAAGTCATGTGCAACGTCCAGCGCTGGGCCTTTCAGCAGCGCCGCGAACTGGCGGGCATGCAGGTGGACTACCTGGTCAACGACGCCAGTGCCACCAAGTTCGACCTTTATCTGGAGGTCACCGACCTGGACGGCCGCCTCGGCTGCTGCCTGACCTACAGCCGCGACCTGTTCGACGAACCGCGCATCGCGCGCATGGCCGAGCACTGGCAGCAGTTGCTGGTCGGCCTGCTCGACGATCCTCAACGACGTCTGTGCGAGTTGCCGATGCTGAGCCACACCGAGCAGCAGGTGCTGGTGGGCCATTTGCAGGGCGAGCCGGACCACGGACTCAACCAGACCCTTCACGGCCTGTTCGCCATCCAGGCCGCCAGTACCCCGCAAGCCCTGGCACTGACCTTCGCCGGCCAGCACCTGAGCTACGCCGAGCTGGACCAACGGGCCAACCGCCTGGCCCGGGCCCTGCGCGAGCGCGGTGTCGGCCCGCAGGTACGGGTGGGCCTGGCCCTCGAGCGCTCGTTGGAGATGGTCGTCGGCCTGTTGGCCATTCTCAAGGCCGGCGGTGCCTATGTGCCGCTGGACCCCGAATACCCGCTCGACCGTTTGCACTACATGATCGAGGACAGCCGCATCGGCCTGTTGCTGAGCCAGCGCACGCTGCTGGAGGCGCTCGGCGAGCTGCCCGATGGCGTGGCCCGCTGGAGCCTCGAAGATGATGCCGTCAGCCTGTCCGCCTACAGCGATGCGCCGCTGGACAACCTCAACCTGCCACAGCACCAGGCGTACCTGATCTACACCTCCGGCTCTACCGGCAAGCCCAAGGGCGTGGTGGTCAGCCACGGTGAAATCGCCATGCACTGCCAGGCGGTGATCGCCGCCTTCGGCATGCGTAGCGACGACTGCGAGCTGCACTTCTATTCGATCAACTTCGACGCAGCCAGCGAGCGCCTGCTGGTGCCGCTGCTGTGCGGTGCCCGCGTGGTGCTGCGCGCACAGGGGCAGTGGGGCGCCGAGGACATTTGCCAACTGGTGCGCGAACAACAGGTGAGCGTGCTGGGCTTCACCCCGAGCTATGGTAGCCAGCTGGCCCAGTACCTGGCGGGGCGGGGCGAGCAACTGCCGGTGCGCCTGGTCATCACCGGCGGCGAGGCGCTGACCGGCGAGCACCTGCAACGCATTCGCCAGGCCTTCGCGCCGCAACAGTTCTTCAACGCCTACGGGCCGACCGAAACGGTGGTGATGCCGCTGGCCTGCCTGGCGCCGCAGACCCTGCCCGCCGATGCCGGCAGCGTGCCGATCGGCCGGGTGATCGGCGCACGTAGCGCGTACATTCTCGACGAGGACCTGGCGCTCCTGCCCCAGGGCGGCATCGGCGAGCTGTACATCGGTGGTGCGGGTTTGGCCCAGGGTTACCACGACCGCCCCGGGCTCACTGCCGAACGCTTCGTCGCCGACCCATTCAGCCATGATGGCGGTCGCCTGTACCGCACCGGCGACCTGGTGCGCCTGCGTGCCGACGGGTGTGTGGAGTACATCGGGCGTGCCGACCAGCAAGTGAAGATCCGCGGTTTCCGGATCGAGCTTGGCGAGATCGAGAGCCGCCTGCAGGAGCATGCCGATGTCGACGACGCGGTGGTCCTGGCAATCGACCTGCCCGGTGGCAAGCAACTGGTGGGCTACCTGGTGTGCAGGCAGGCCACGGCGAGCGCCGAGGCCCAGGCCTCGCTGCGCGAAGCGATCAAGGCCGATGCCCGCCAGCACCTGCCGGACTACATGGTACCGGCGCACCTGGTGCTGCTCGACAGCCTGCCACTGACGGGCAACGGCAAGCTCGATCGCCGCGCACTGCCGCTGCCGGATCTCCAGCAAGCCCAACAGCATTACCTGGCCCCGAGCAACGAAGTCGAGGCACAGTTGGTGCAGCTCTGGTGTGAGGTGCTCAATGCTGCCCGCGTGGGCGTGCAGGACAACTTCTTCGAACTGGGCGGCGACTCGATCCTGTCGATCCAGGTGGTCAGCCGTGCCCGTCAGCTGGGCCTGCAGTTCACCCCGCGCGACCTGTTCCAGCACCAGACCATCCAGACCCTCGCCGCCGTGGTCAGCCGCAGCGCAGCGCCAAGCGACATCGAGCAGGGCTTGCGGCAGGGGCGTAGTGGCCTGACGCCGATCCAGCACTGGTTCTTCGACAGCCAGGTCACCCAGCCACAACACTGGAACCAGGCTGTGCTGCTGCAAGCTCGCCAAGCACTGGACAGCACGGTGCTGGAGCGCGCCCTGGCCGGCCTGGTGGAACACCACGACAGCCTGCGCCTGCGCTTCGTCCAGGCCAATGGCCGTTGGCAAGCCGAGTATGCGGCGTCGGCCAGCCAGCAGTTGCTGTGGACCGCCACGGTCAGCGACTTCGACGACTGCCAGGCGCTGTACACCGACGTGCAGCGCAGCCTCGACCTGCACCAAGGCCCACTGCTGCGCGCCTTGCTGGTGAGCGATGGGCAGGGCGCACAGCGCCTGTTGCTGGCGATCCACCACCTGGTGGTCGACGGTGTGTCCTGGCGTGTCTTGCTCGAAGACCTGCAAGCGCTCTACCGTGGCCAGACGCTCGCTGCCAAGACCCATGCCATGGGCGACTGGGCAGCACGCTTGGCCAGCTACGCCGGCAGTGACTCGCTAAGAGACGAGCTGGATTGGTGGCAGAGGCAACTCGGCAATGTGCGCCACGAGTTGCCATGCGATCACCCTCAGGGCGGTAACCTGAACCGGCATGCGCGCACGCTGGCCATCGGCCTGGACGTGGAGCAGACCCGTCGGTTGCTTCAGCAGGCCCCGGCGGCTTACCACACCCAGGTCAATGACCTGCTGTTGACCGCGCTGGCCCGTGTCCTGTGCCGCTGGAGCGAGGACGAAACCGTACTGGTGCAGCTCGAAGGTCATGGCCGTGACGGGCTGTTCGAGGACATGGACCTGACTCGCAGCGTCGGCTGGTTCACCAACGCCTATCCGCTGTGCCTGAAGCCAGCGGTAGGCGACGACGAAAGCGCCCGCGCCACGTCCATCAAGCACATCAAGGAACAACTGCGCCAGGTACCGCACAAAGGTCTGGGTTACGGCGTGCTGCGCTACCTTGCCGATGACGTCGGGCGCGAGCGCATGGCGGCCCTGGCGCAGGCACGCATCACCTTCAACTACCTCGGGCAGTTCGACCAGCAGTTCGATGCCGCCGCGCTATTCCAGCCGCTGGATGCGCCAGCGGGCCTGGCCCATGACCTCGATGCGCCGCTGCCGAACTGGCTCAGCGTCGACGGCCAGGTCTATGGCGGCGCCTTGCAACTGCGCTGGACCTACAGCGCCGAGCGCTACGACGACTCGACCATCGCCCGTCTGGCCGAGGCCTATCGCCAAGAGTTGCTCGCACTGGTCGAGCATTGCCTGGCCGATGGCAACGGCAGCTTCACCCCATCAGATTTCCCCCTGGCTCGCCTGACCCAGGAGCAGATCGACGCCTTGCCGGTACCCGCCGACGAGATCGAAGACGTCTACCCGCTGACGCCGATGCAGGAAGGCCTGCTGTTGCACACGCTGCTGGAACCCGGCACCGGCATCTACTACATGCAAGACCGCTACCGCATCAACAGCGCGCTGGACCCTGAACGCTTCACCCAGGCCTGGCAGGCCGTGGTGGCGCGCCACGAAGCCTTGCGCGCATCGTTCAGCTGGAACGCTGGCGAGGCGATGCTGCAGATCATCCACAAACCCGCCAGAACGCCGGTGGATTACCAAGACTGGCGTGGCCTGGACGACGCCACCCAGGAGGCGCGTTTGCACGCCCTGCACAAGCAGGAGCGCGAGGCCGGTTTCGCGCTGCTGCGCGAGGCGCCGTTCCACCTGCGTCTGGTGCGGGTTGCCGACGAGCGCTACTGGTTCATGATGAGCAACCACCACATCCTCATCGACGCCTGGTGCCGTTCGCTGCTGATGAACGACTTCTTCGAGCTCTACCAGGCCCTCGGCGAAGGTCGCCAGGCCCAATTACCGGTACCGCCGCGCTACCGCGACTACATCGGCTGGCTGCAGCGCCAGGACCTGGACGAAGCCCGTGCCTGGTGGCGGGCCAACCTGGCCGGCTTCGAGCGCGCCACCGCCATCCCGAGCGATCGCCCGCTGCGCCATGATCGTGCCGGCGACGGCATGGTGGTCGGCGATTGCTACACCCGCCTTGAGGTCGGCGAAGGTGTGCGCCTGCGTGAGCTGGCCCAAGCCCATCAGCTTACCGTCAACACCTTCGCCCAGGCGGCCTGGGCCCTGGTGCTGGCGCGCTACAGCGGCGACCGCGACGTCGCCTTTGGCGTGACCGTGGCCGGACGCCCGGTGAGCATGCCGCAAATGCAGCGCACCGTTGGCCTGTTCATCAACAGTATCGCCCTGCGCGTACAGCTGCCCGACGCGGGCCAGCGCCGCAGCGTGCGCCAGTGGCTGCAAGGGCTGCTTGAGCGCAACATGGAGCTGCGCGAGTACGAGTACCTGCCGTTGGTGGCGATTCAGGAATGCAGCGAACTGCCCAAGGGTCAGCCGCTGTTCGACAGCCTGTTCGTGTTCGAGAACGCCCCGGTGGAAACCGCCGTGCTTGACCACGCCCAGCACCTGAATGCCAGCTCCGACTCGGGCCGCACCCACACCAACTTCCCGCTGACCGCCGTGTGCTATCCAGGCGATGACCTGGGCCTGCACCTGTCGTTCGACCAGCGCTACTTCGACTATCCGACCGTCGAACGCCTGCTGGCTGAGTTCAAGCGTCTGCTGCTGGCCTTGGTCGAGGGCTTCGAAGGCGATGTCAGCGAGCTGCCGTTGCTGGGGGTCGAAGAGCAGCGCTTCCTGCTTGAAGACTGCAACCGCACCGAGCGTGCCTACGCCCTTGATCAGAGCTATGTCGAGCTGTTCGAGGCTCAGGTCGCCGCCAGCCCTGAGCGAACCGTCGCCCGCTGCCTGGAGGCGTCGTACGACTACGCCGGCCTGAACCTGGCGGCCAACCGGCTGGGCCATGCATTGGTCGCCGTCGGCGTGGCCATCGACCAGCCAGTGGCCCTGTTGGCCGAGCGCGGCTTGCCGCTGCTGGGCATGATCGTCGGCAGTTTCAAGGCCGGAGCAGGCTACCTGCCGCTGGATCCGGGCCTGCCGACGACGCGGCTGCAGCGCATCGTTGAACTCAGCCGCACCCCGGTGCTGGTGTGCAGCGCGGCCTGTGCCGAGCAGGCGCGCCAGTTGCTCGATGAGCTGGGCGGCGTGATGCGGCCGAAGCTGTTGGTCTGGGAAGAGGTGCAAGCCAGCCGTGTCGCCAGTCATAACCCCGGCATTCACAGCGGGCCGGACAACCTGGCCTATGTGATCTACACCTCCGGTTCCACCGGTTTGCCCAAAGGCGTGATGGTCGAGCAGCGCGGCATGCTCAACAACCAGCTGAGCAAGGTGCCGTACCTGGCACTGAGCGAGCAGGACGTGATCGCCCAGACTGCCTCGCAGAGCTTCGACATTTCGGTCTGGCAGTTCCTGGCCGCGCCGCTGTTCGGGGCCAGGGTCGAGATCGTGCCGAATGCCATTGCCCATGACCCGCAAGGCTTGCTGGCCCACGTTCAAACCACCGGTATCACTGTGCTGGAAAGCGTGCCTTCGTTGATTCAGGGCATGTTGGCCAACGACCACCAGACCCTGGATGGGTTGCATTGGATGCTGCCCACTGGCGAAGCCATGCCACCGGAGCTGGCGGCGCAGTGGCTGCAGCGTTACCCGGCCATTGGCCTGGTTAACGCCTACGGCCCGGCGGAGTGTTCGGACGATGTGGCGTTCTTCCGCGTCGATGCTGACTCCGCCCGCGGTAGCTACCTGCCCATCGGAACGCCGACTGACAACAACCGTCTGTACCTGTTTGGAGAAGACCTGACACTGGCGCCACTGGGCGCGGTGGGTGAGCTGTGTGTTGCCGGTACCGGCGTCGGTCGTGGTTATGTGAGCGACCCGGTGCGCACAGCGCAGGCCTTCGTCCCGCATCCCTATGGCGCGCCGGGTGAGCGCCTGTACCGCACCGGCGACCTGGCGCGCCAGCGGCCGGATGGCGTGTTCGAGTATGTCGGGCGTATCGACCACCAAGTGAAGATCCGCGGTTTCCGCATCGAGCTAGGCGAGATCGAGGCGCGTCTGCACGAGCAGGCCGAGCTTCGCGATGCCGCTGTCGGTGTCCAGGACGGCGTCAACGGCAAGCACCTGGTCGGCTACCTGGTCGCCCATCAAGGCGTCGTCGCCGACGCTGCGTTGCTTGAGCAGGTCAAGCAGCGCCTGCGCAGCGAACTGCCGGAATACATGGTGCCGCTGCACTGGGGCTGGTTCGACAGCTTGCCGCACAACGCCAACGGCAAGCTTGACCGCAAGGCCCTACCGGCTATCGATATCGGCGGCCAGCACAGCCAGGCCTATGTTGCACCGCGCAATCCGCTGGAAGAGACACTGGCCGGCATCTGGGCCGATGTGCTCAAGGCCGAACGGGTAGGGGTGTGCGACAACTTCTTCGAGCTGGGCGGGCATTCGCTGCTGGCCACGCAGATCGCTTCGCGGGTGCAGAAGCAGTTGCAATTGAACGTGCCACTGCGGGCGATGTTCGAGTGCAGCACGGTGGAGGCGTTGGCTGAGTATGTGCAAGGGCTGCGCGACAGTGCGCTTGATGACGACAAGGTCGACCGGCTGAGTGATCTGATGGCGGAGCTGGAGGGGCTTTAAGGTGGGGGGCGCTTGGCGCCCCTTTTCATTGGCGTATGTTCATGCGTGCATCCTTCGATATCACGGCGGTCGCGCGCGCCTGTGGCAGGCGTTATTGGCCCGAAACTAGCGTAGGAGCGAGCCTTGCTCGCGATGCGCCGCGCGGGCGGCGCTCGATTTGCGCAACACCACCAAACCCAGGGCAAGCGCCGCACAGCCCCCCCTCTACGCATTTACCGCTTACCCAGAATCTTCCCTAACATCTCCGGCCGCGGCGCCCCTTGCTGGCTCTGCAGATTCCCTTGCTCGTCCTGATAGAAAATCGCCGGCGTAGCCTGCAACCCCATTTCCTCCATCAAGGCGAGATGCGCCTCCAACTGCTTCTGTACCTTCTCAGGCACGTTCTCCAACGGCTGGAGCGTACTGCCCTTGCCGGCCCTCTCGTGCTCGGCCAGCGCCTTGGCCGGGTCCTTGGCGGCCAACAATGCAGCTGACTTGCCCGGGCTGTCCTCGCGGATGATGCCGACCATGATATGGCGCAACTGCACCTTGCCCGACTCGACCCAGGGCCGCGCCTGCTCCCAAAACATGTTGCAGTACGGGCAGTTGGGGTCGCTGAACAGGTACACCTTGCGCGGCGCATTGTCCTTGCCATCGGCGATCCAGGCGGTTTTCTCCATCTTCACCCAAATTTCCTTGCTCATCGGCGCATAGACCAGCTTCTGCAAAGGCTCGGCGCTGAGGTCCTTGCCCTGTTCGTCGAACAGGCTGCCGACCAGCACGTGCTTGCCATCAGGGGTGAGGTACAGGGCCAAGCCGTTGTTCTGGTATTCGGCGGCGTAGCCGCGCAGGCCGTTGGGGGCGTCGAAGCTGCCCTTGATCTCGGCGCCCTTGGCCTGGATCTGTTGGATCGCCTTGGGCAGCTCTTCTGCCTGCAGGATCGGGGCGGCCAGGAGGGCCAGGCTCAGGGGCAGCAGTGCAGTCGATCGCATGTCATTTTCCTTGTGCGGCAGGGGCGGGCGCGCTGGCCCGTTCGAAAGGTTCCAGGGCATGGCGCAGGCTGGCGCGCGACAACTCGCCCAGGTGGCTGCCGATCAACCGGCCATCGGCGTCATAGAACAACGTGGTGGGCAGGGCCATGGAGCCGACCCGCTGGGCCAGCAGGCCGGTGCCGTCAAAGAGCACGTGGGTCAGGCTCAGGCCGGTGGTGGCGAGGAAGGTGCTGACGTTTTCCGGCGTCTCGCCCTGGTTGACGAACAGGAAGGTCACATGCGGATAGTCGCCCTGGGCCTGCTGCAGCACCGGCATTTCCCGGCGGCATGGCGGGCACCAAGTGGCCCAGATGTTGATCACCAGCGGCTTGCCTCGGTAGCTGTGCAACGCCACGGCTTGCCCGCCGGCATTGCTCAGGCTCAGATCCGGCAACTCCGTGCCCTTGCTGTACAGGTGGCTGCCCAAGCTGGCCATGCCCCAGAACAGCGCGCCGCTGAACAATGCCCAACCCAGCGGGCGACGTAGACCAGGCTGGCGCCAGCCCTGCCACAGGGCGGCCAGGACGATACCGAACAAACCGGACCAGAACAGGAAGCCGCCGTCGCGGATGTCGATGATCTGCACCCAGTCATCGCGGTACATCGGCCAATAGGCCAGGACGAAGCCCAGGCGTGCGCACAGCAGGCCGATCAGGAACAGGTTGAACAGCGCCGACTCGGGGCTTTGGCCACCACGCCGGGCGACCCACCAGCCGATCAGACAGGCAACGGCCAGGGCGGCAAGCATCAGCAGATGGTTGAGGGCCATGGTCAACGGCCCGAGGGTGATGGTCAGCATCAACCTTGGCTCCTGGTCTGGGTCCAGTGTTGCACGAATGCCGGCGCGTCCACTTCACCGGTAATACGCCGGGCGCGACGTTCCTGGCCTTCCGGACCGATCCAGATGATGCTGGGCGGGCCGGGTACCTGGTAGCGTTGCAGCAGTTCGCGGCTGGCCGGTGAGTCGGCGGTCACGTCCAGGCGCAACAGGTGCACTCCGGCCAGGCTGGCCCGCACATCGCCACGGGCAAATACCTGTTTCTCCATGACCTTGCACGACACGCACCAGTCGGCATAGTAGTCGAGCATTACCCACTGGCCACGCGCCTTGGCGGCATCCAGTTCGCGTTGCAGGTCCTCGGGGCGGCTTACGGTGGTGAAGGTATCCGCGTTGTGCGGTGTCGCGCTCACGGCGGTGCCTACGGTAAAGGGTCGCAGCGGTTGCCATGGGTCGTCACCACCGGCGGCGGCACCGACCAGTAGCAGGCCGCCCCATAGCGCGCCAAGCAAGGGTACCGCGCGCAGTGCAGGCAGGCGCTGCAAGGCTGGCCAGGCGGCCCAGGCCAGCGCGATCAGCCAGGCACCGCTCAGCGCCAGCACCAGCGTTTCAGCCAGCAAGCTGCGCACGGTGTACAGCGCCATGGCCAGGAACACGAAGCCGAACACGCCTTTGACGCGGTTCATCCAGGCGCCGGGGCGCGGCAGGTAACGGTTGCCCAGCGTCACCAGCAGCAACAGTGGCACACCCATGCCCAAACCCAGGGTGAACAGCACCAGACCGCCTTCGATGACATCGCCGCTCTGGGCGATGTACAGCAGCGCGCCGGCCAGTGGAGCTGTCATGCAGGGGCCCAGCAGCAACCCGGAAAGCGCGCCCAGCAGCGCGGCGCCGTACAGGTTGCCGCCACGGGTGCCTTGCCCGGCACGGTCCAGGCGGTCGCGCAGCGCGGCAGGCAGTTGCAGTTCGAATGCGCCGAACATGGGCAGGGCAAGGATCACGAACAGCCCCGCCAGGCTACCCAGCAACCAGGGTTGTTGCAGCCAGGCTTGCAGGCTGGCACCCAGCAGCGCGGCGACAACGCCAAGCGCCGCGTACACCAGCGCCATGCTCAGCACGTATACCCCCGCCAGTACCCAGCCACGGCGGACGCTTGCACCGTTGCCGAGTACCAACCCAGCCAGAATCGGCAGCATCGGCAACGAGCACGGGGTGAAGGCCAGCAACAGGCCAAGGCCGAAGAAGGCCAGCAGGCTCCAGGCCAGGCCAGCTTGCTGCAGGTTGCTGGCCAATGCCTGGTCGCTGGCCTGATCGGCCACGGCCGTGGCGCTGCCGCCAAGGTCTATGGCCGTGGTTTGTGGCGGGTAGCACAAGCCGGCATCGGCGCAGCCTTGCCAACCCAGGCGCAGCTCACCCTTGGCGCTGGCCGGGATCAGCAGCTCCAGTTGGTCGCGATACACCGCGCTGTCACCGAAAAACGCGTCGTGGTGGTTCAGGGCAGGGGGCAATTGTGGGTGTTGGTCGGCCGCCAGGCCGTCGAACTTCAGGCGCTTCTGGTAAAGGTAGTAGCCCTGCTTGATCTGGAAGAACAGGCGCATCTGGCCATCGGCCTGGCGGTCCTGGGTCAGGACGAAGGCCTGGTCGACCGGCAGAAAGTCGGGTTTGACGTCAAACGGGTTGGCCTGCAGCGGGCCAGCCAGGAGAAATGTCAGGAAGAGCAGGAGAACGCGCATGTCTTCGCCTTGGCAATGCTTGGGATGCAGCCATGCTGGCCTGGGTTTATTAACTAAGGGTTAACGTAGCCCCAGCCGGCGCGACAACCCGCTATCGCCGCCGGAAAACCCAAGGTCCATAATCCCCTCTTAATCGCGCCATAGTGCAATGCCTGTTACACCATCCTGGGAGCCCCACCATGCACGTTCTGCTCTGCGAGGACGACGATCTGATCGCCAGCGGCATCTGCGCCGGCCTCACCGCCCAGGGCCTGACCGTGGACCGAGTGGCCAACGCAGCTGGCGCCCGTGCCATGCTCCAGGCCGCGCAGTTCGACGTCATGATTCTGGACCTAGGCCTGCCTGACGAAGACGGCCTGAAGTTGCTGCGTCGCCTGCGCCAGCAGGGCGAGAACCTGCCCGTGCTGGTGCTCACCGCGCGCGATGCGGTCACCGACCGGGTCGACGGCCTGCAGGCCGGTGCCGACGACTACCTGCTCAAACCCTTCGACCTGCGTGAGCTGGCTGCGCGTTTGCATACCCTGCTGCGACGGGTGGCCGGGCGCGCAGTGAATGTCATCGAGCATGGTCCGCTGCAGTATGACCCCAGCAGCTGCGAAGCGACCCTGGCCGGCAAATCGGTGGATCTGTCGCGGCGCGAGCAGGCCTTGCTCCAGGCGCTGCTGCAGAACCCCGGTCGGGTGTTGTCCAGCGAGCAGCTCAAGGATTGCGTGTACGGTTTTAGCGACGAGGTCGAAAGCAACGCATTGAACGTGCATATCCATCACCTGCGTCGCAAGCTCGGCAATGGCATCGTC
Source organism: Pseudomonas sp. Rh2 (assembly GCF_040762985.1). Taxonomy (NCBI): domain Bacteria; kingdom Pseudomonadati; phylum Pseudomonadota; class Gammaproteobacteria; order Pseudomonadales; family Pseudomonadaceae; genus Pseudomonas; species Pseudomonas sp. Rh2. The sequence continues at coordinate 4,033,198 of NZ_CP142890.1, read as the reverse complement.
GAAACCGTGCGTGGCTTGGGTTACCGTCTGGGGCCGGCCCAGGCGCCTGAAGAGGTTGCGCCATGAGCCTGCGCGTGCGCCTGAGCCTGATCCTGGGCAGCGCTTTCATTATCATCTGGGCCTTGGCTGCCGCCTGGATGCTGCGAGACCTGCGCCAGCAGATGATGTTCTCCCTCGACCAGCGCCTGGTCGCGTCTGCGCGGATGGTCGCCGGCCTGGTCGACCAGTTGCCGCAGCCTCTGACCGCCAAGGGCGAAGATGCACATTTTTCGGCCGATCAGTTCAGCGTGCCGGACGGCATGGCCTGCCAGGTCAGTTCGCTGCGAGGGGAGATTCTCGCCAGCAACCACAAGCACGACGGCGCCATGGATGACCAGCGCAGTGGTTTTCGCGATCAGACCATCGACGGAGCTTCGTGGCGTACCTTCACCTATAACCACGGCGACATACGTATCACCACCGCCGATCGCCATCAGGAGCGTGAAGCGCTGAACCAGTCGATTCTGCTGGCGGCATCAGCGCCGGTATTGATGGCATTGCTCGGCAGCCTGGGCTTGCTGTGGATCGGTTTGGGCAAGGGCCTGGAGCCGCTCAACCGCATGCGCGATGCCTTGCGCAGGCGTCGCGCCGACAGTGTCGAGCCGCTTCAGGTGGCGGGCTTGCCCAGCGAATTGCAACCTTTGCTGGAGACGCAGAACCAGCTGTTCCTGCGTATCGCCCAGACCATCGAGCGCGAGCGGCGCCTGACCGATGATGCCGCCCATGAACTGCGCAGCCCGCTGACCGCCATCAAGACCCACCTGCAGGTGGCGCGGATGACCGATGGCGCGGTTCGCGAGCAAGCGCTGGAGCACGCCGAGCAGGGCACCGACCGCATGCACCGCACGCTGGAGCAACTGCTGATGCTGGCCCGGGTGGAAGGCAGCCTGTCGTTCGAGGATGGCGTGCAGTGCAGCGCCGAGCAAGTGGCCCGCCAAGCGGTGCAGGATGCTGGGGGAGGGGACAATCGGCGCATCGTCTTGCGCCTGCCCGATGAAGCCGCGCAGATCTACCTGGGCATGCCCGCGCCGCTGGCCGTGGCGGCGCTGCGCAACCTGCTGGACAACGCCCTGCGCCATGGCGGTGAGGCGGCGGTGGAGCTGGATGTCCACATGGCCGATGGACAGGTGGGTTTCGTGGTCCGCGACCACGGGCCGGGCATTGCCGAGCAGGACCTGGAGCACCTGACCGAGCGTTTCTGGCGCACTGGCAAGAGCGGCGGCTGCGGGTTGGGGCTGGCCATCGTGCAGGCGATCGTTCAGCGTTGTGCCGGCAGCCTCAGGTTCGACAGTCGCAGCGATGGGCTGCGGGTGCTGCTGCAGGTGCCAGCACGCTCGGGTAGCTGATCTTCCTTGGCCTCATCGCCGGCTTGCCGGCGATGAGACCGTCGAACCCTGCACAATTTCGCACATCAAACGCTAAATCCTCCTCGCGCCAAAGCGTTTCCCAAGCGACTACTACCCGACACACATCCGGTTACAGGGGCGTGACGGGGTACATTCGCTTGCTTGCGAGGATTTACCGATGTCGACCGCTTCCAGCCTTGCCCAGGTCCTACCGACCAGCGCGCCGCAACCCCTGTATGAGTTCGCCGATTCCCCTTTGCTGCAGCGCCAGCAACAGCAGGAATCCAATGCCCGCAGCTATCCACGACGCCTGCCGCTGGCGCTCAAGCGCGCCCGTGGCATTCACGTCGAGGACATTGAAGGCCGCCAGTTCATCGACTGCCTGGCCGGAGCCGGCACCTTGGCCCTGGGTCACAATCACCCGGTGGTGATCGAAGCGATCCAGCGCGTGCTGGCTGACGAACTGCCGCTGCACACCCTGGACCTCACCACCCCGGTCAAGGACCGCTTCGTCCAGGACCTGTTCGGCGTGCTGCCAGAGGCGCTGCGCCGTGAAGCGAAAGTGCAGTTCTGCGGCCCGACCGGCACCGATGCGGTGGAAGCGGCCCTGAAACTGGTACGTACGGCCACCGGACGCAGTACGGTGCTGGCGTTTCACGGTGCCTACCATGGCATGAGCCAGGGTGCGCTGAGCCTGATGGGCAGCCACGGCCCGAAACAGCCCTTGGGCGCGCTGCTGGGGAATGGCGTGCAGTTCATGCCGTACCCCTACGATTACCGCTGCCCCTTCGGCCTGGGCGGCGAGGCAGGGGTGAAAGCCAACCTGCATTACCTGGAAAACCTGCTGCTCGACCCGGAAAGCGGTGTGCCGTTGCCTGCCGCAGTCATTCTGGAAGTGGTGCAAGGCGAGGGCGGGGTGATTCCGGCCGATATCGAATGGCTCAAGGGTGTACGCCGCATCACCGAGCAGGCCGGCGTGGCGCTGATCGTCGATGAAATCCAGAGTGGTTTCGCCCGTACCGGGCGAATGTTCGCCTTCGAACACGCCGGCATCGTTCCGGATGTGGTGACCCTGTCCAAAGCCATCGGCGGCAGCCTGCCGCTGGCGGTGGTGGTGTACCGCAACTGGCTGGACACCTGGAAGCCAGGCGCCCATGCCGGTACTTTCCGTGGCAACCAGATGGCCATGGCAGCGGGCTCGGCGGTGATCAACTACCTGAGCGAGCACCGTCTGGCCGAACATGCTGACGCCATGGGACAGCGCCTGCGAGGCCATCTGCTGCGTCTGCAGCGGGACTGCCCGCAATTGGGCGATATTCGTGGCCGCGGTCTGATGCTGGGGGTGGAACTGGTCGACCCGCATGGCCGGGCCGATGCGCTGGGCCACCCGCCGGCCCACCGCGAACTGGCGCCGAAGGTGCAGCGCGAATGCCTCAAGCGTGGGCTGATTCTGGAGTTGGGTGGGCGTCATGGAGCGGTAGTGCGCTTCCTGCCGCCGCTGATCATCAGCGCCGAACAGATCGACGAGGTCGCCCAGCGATTCGCCGAGGCTTTGGCTGCGGCGCTCTGATAGTGCCTTGGGGCTGCATGGCAGCCCCTTCGCCGGTAAGCCGGCGACTACAGGCGCGATACAGGGTATACGGCACCCGAAACCATCACTCGAACGAACGCCCCCGACGCCAGTAGCCCATCAGCGTCAGGCAGGCGCGATCCATGTGTCGGTCGTTGATCAGGTGCCGACGGACCTGCATCACCGTGGCGGACTCCCCGGCTACCCACGCATAGAAATCACCGTGTCGTGCCTGGGCCAGCTCCCAGGGCCGGCGTTGCTCGATGTCGATCGCTTCCAGATGACAGGCCGTGCCCAGTGTCTTTACCTGCGGGAGGTCGGCCAGGTGCTCGACGGCATGACGCAGGGCGGCCCCGGGCTCGCTGCCCAGTGCGTCGCGCGGCAGCCAGTGAAGATGGGTATCGCGGGGGCATTGGAGGTCCAGGCAGTCCGCTTGCAAAGGTACTTCTATGAATGCCTGCACCTTCGCTGGCTGCTGGGTTGCGGCCAGGTCTTCGAGGATGCACGCGATGGCCGGCAGGGCGGTCTCGTCGCCCGCCAGCAGCACGCGGCCGACGCCGGCAGGTGGGTTCCACTCGTAACCGCCGGGGTCCTTGGGGTAGGCCAGGTTGGGCGCCAGCATCTGCAAGCAGTCACCGCTGCGGGCGCGGGTCGCCCAGGCTGAGGCGGGGCCGTTGACGCCGTGCATGACGAAGTCGATGTCCACCTGCGCCTGGGCCCGGCGCAAGGCTCGAATGGTGTAGGTGCGCATCGGCGGGCGGGAGGCCTCCGGGAGCTGTTTGCGCGCCTCGTTCCAGTGACTGTCATGGGGCAGGGCCGGCAGGCTGCCGTCCGCCGCGGGGAAGAACAGCTTGACCCGCTGGTCGGGCCCGGCGCAGTTCATGCTGGCCACATCGGGCCCGGTGAACACCAGGCGGCACAGTGAAGGGCTCAGCTCGATCTTGTGCACCAGTTGCAGGTCGAACAGCCGGTAGGGGCTGGGTTTCTGCCCCAGCCCGCCAGCCAGTTTGCGCAGGCCGCGCTGCATGGCGCTGGCGAGGGAGGAGGGGGTGGCCATGGTCGGTCCTTTGGCATCGGGTTCACCGAGTGGACGAGTCGTGCGCCCGGCAATTTAACCGTTACGCGGCCCACCGAGAGGCCGGCGCTAATTTTTCCGGTCTGGGTTCGTTCTATAGGGACGACCTGTCATCGGGTCATTCGACCCACGCTCCGGATGCCAAGAAATGAATGCTGAAGACGCCCTGAAACTCGCTCGCCGGTTCATCGGTCTGCCCGTGGAAAAACGCCAGGTATTTCTGGCGGCGTTGCGCAAGGAAGGGGTGGACTTCTCCCAGTTCCCGATTCCCTGTGATGTGCCTGCCGAAGACCGCCAAGCCCTGTCCTTTGCCCAGCAGCGGATGTGGTTTCTCTGGCACCTGGACCCACACAGCGGCGCCTATAACCTGCCGGCTGCGGTACGCCTGAAGGGCGTGCTCAACCGTCAGGCCCTCGAGCAGGCCTTCGCCAGCCTGGTCGAGCGTCACGAAACCCTGCGTACGGTGTTCCGCCAGATGCCGGACGACAGCCTGTGCCAGGTCCCGTGCGAGCAGGCGTTGAGCATTGCCTGGCGCGACCTCGGCCAATGGTCGCCCGAGCAGCGCGAAGCCGAAGTCGCGGCCGAGGCCGAAGCCCAGGCGCTGCAGCCGTTCGACCTGGCCCAGGGCCCGCTGCTGCGGGTGCGCCTGTTGCGTCTTGACGAGCAGGAGCACGTGCTGCTGCTGACCCTGCACCATATCGTCTCCGATGGCTGGTCGATGAGCGTGCTGATCGATGAATTCTGCCGTTTCTACGACGCACACGACCAAGGCATCCAGCCGCAACTGGCGGCGCTGCAGGTCCAGTACAGTGACTACGCCCTGTGGCAACGTCGCTGGCTGGAGGCAGGCGAACAGCAACGCCAGTTGGATTACTGGAAGGCGCAGTTGGGCGACGAACACCCGGTGCTGGAACTGCCCACCGACCACCCGCGCCCAGTGCAGCCGACCTACCAGGGCCGTCGCCATGAACTGACCCTCGATGCGCAGTGGGTCGAGCAGGCGCGCGCGCTGGCGCGGCAGCAGGGGGTGACCCTGTTCATGCTGCTGTTGGGGGCTTTCAACATTGTCCTGCACCGCTACAGCGGCCAGGGCGACTTGCGCATCGGCGTACCCATTGCCAACCGCAATCGCAACGAAGTCGAGGGTCTGATCGGTTTCTTCGTCAACACCCAGGTGCTGCGCACCCGGCTGGATGGCATGACCACGGTGGCCGAGCTGCTGGCCCAAATCAAAGCCGCCTCGATGGGCGCCCAGGACCACCAGGACCTGCCGTTCGAATGCCTGGTCGATGCCCTCAAGCTCGAACGCAGCCTGAGCTACAACCCCCTGTTCCAGGTGATGTACAACCACCAGCCGGAAGTGGCCGACGTCACTCGCCTGAACGTCGGTCAGGGCCTGGAACTGAGCGTCATCGAATGGGAAAGCCGCACCACCCAGTTCGACCTGAGCCTGGACACCTACGAGCAGGGGGGGCGGCTCAATGCGGCCTTCACCTATGCCTGCGACCTGTTCCAGGCAGCCACCATCGAGCGCTTTGCACGGCACTGGCTGCGGGTGTTGCAGGCGATGGTCGGCAACCCGGGCCAACGTATCGGGGAGATCGCCCTGCTGGACGAGCAGGAACACCGCCAGGTGGTTGAAGGTTGGGGGCGCAACGAGGCCCGATACCCGAACGAGCTGACAGTGCATGAGCTGTTCCAGGCCCAGGCGGCGCGCGCGCCAGACGCGGTCGCTTTGATCTTCGAGGGCCGGCGACTGACCTACGGCGAGCTCAACGCCCAGGTCAATCGACTGGCCCGAACCCTGGTCGAGCGCGGTGTGGGTCGCGAGGTACTGGTGGGCATCGCCCTCGAGCGAGGCCTGGACATGGTGGTCGGCTTGCTGGCGGTACTCAAGGCTGGAGGCGGCTATGTGCCGCTCGACCCGCAATACCCGGCCGACCGCCTGCAATGCATGATCGAGGACAGCGGCAGCCGCCTGATACTGACCCAGGACAGCCTGTTGCAGCGCTTGCCGCTGCCACAGGGCGTGCAGACTCTGTGCCTGGACCACGACCAAGCCTGGGCTCACGACGACGACAGCGACCTGCCCAACCTGGCCCTGGCCGACAACCTCGCCTACGTCATGTTCACCTCTGGCTCCACCGGCCGGCCCAAGGGCGTCGGTATCAGCCACCGTGCCTTGGTGCGCCACGCCCACGTGTCGCTGGGTTTTTTCAACCTCAGCGCCGCTGACCGGGTGCTGCAGTTCGCGACCTTCAACTTCGACGGCTTCGTCGAGCAGCTTTACCCGGCCCTGATCTGCGGCGCCTCGGTCGTGATCCGCGGCAGCGAAATCTGGGACAGCGAAACCCTCTACCGCCAGCTGATCGAGCAGCGCATCAGCGTGATGGACCTGACCACAGCCTACTGGCACATGCTGGCCAAGGAGTTCGCCGCGGTCGGCCCGCGTGATTACGGCGTGCTGCGCCAGGTACATGGCGGCGGTGAGGCAATGCCGCCGGAAGGGTTGTTGGCCTGGCGTCAGGCCGGACTGGGCCATGTGCGTCTGCTCAATACCTATGGCCCGACCGAAGCGACGGTTACCGCCACCACCCTGGATTGCGACGACTATGTAAGCGGCCAGCGGCCGATTCCGCTGACCTTGCCGATCGGCACCGTGCTGCCCGGGCGCAACATCCTGGTGCTCGACGACAACGGTCTGCCGGCACCGGTGGGTGTAGTCGGCGAACTGGTGATCGGTGGCGAACTGCTGGCGCGGGGTTACTTCCAGCGCCCAGGCCTGAGCGCCGAGCGTTTCATTCCCGACCCCTACGGTGGGTGCGGTGCGCGCCTGTACCGCACCGGCGATTTGGCTCGGTTCAACGCCGAAGGGGTGATCGAGTACGCCGGCCGGATCGATCACCAAGTGAAGATCCGAGGTTTCCGCATCGAGCTGGGCGAGATCGAAGCCCGGCTGCTGGAGCGCGCAGAAGTCGCCGATGCCTTGGTGCTGGCGCTGCCGGGGGCCAACGGCCTGCAACTGGTCGGCTACGTGGTGCCGACCGACCGCGGGTTGGTCGATGCAGGCCCAGCCCCCCAAGCTGCGCTGCGTGAAACCATCCGCATTGGTTTGCAAGAGCAGCTGCCCGACTACATGGTGCCGACACAGGTGCTGTTGCTCGCCCAGTTGCCCCTTAGCCCCAATGGCAAGCTCGACCGCAAGGCCCTGCCACGCCCTGACACCCGCCAGCTGCAGCATGACCATGTTGCACCGCGCACCGCGCTGGAACAGCAAATTGCGGGCATCTGGCAGGATGTGCTCAAGCGTGAGCAGGTGGGCATCACCGACAACTTCTTCGAGCTGGGCGGCGATTCGATCATGTCGATCCAGGTGGTCAGCCGAGCGCGCCAGGGCGGGTTGCTGTTCACCCCAAAGGACCTGTTCCAGCACCAGACCGTGCAGGGGCTGGCCAGTGTCGCTCGTCGCGGTGAGGCGTGTGCGGTGGTCGACCAGGGGCCAGTTCACGGGCCGCTTGGCTTGTTGCCGATCCAGAGCGATTTCTTTGCCCAGGCGATTCCGGCGCGCCATCACTGGAACCAGGCGTTGCTGCTGCAGCCGAAACAGGCATTGCAGGCAGGGGCCTTGCGCCAGGCACTGGGCGCGATCGTCAACCATCACGATGCCCTGCGTTCGCGTTTCGTGGCGCAGGACGGGCGCTGGCAGGCGCAGATCGCCGAGCCGAGCGGGTGCGCTGATGACCTGTTGTGGTGCCGTGAAGGCCTCAGCGTCGAGCAGCTTGGTGAAGTGAACAGTCAGGCGCAGGCCAGTCTGAACCTTGCCCAGGGGCCAATGCTGCGTGCCGTGTTGGCGACCTTGAACGATGGCAGCCAGCGCCTGTTGCTGGCGATTCATCACCTGGTGGTGGACGGGGTGTCCTGGCGCATCCTGCTGGAGGACTTGCAGCAGGCCTATACCCAGCTGATCCAGGGCCGCTCGCCGCAACTGCCGGCCAAGACCAGTTCGCTCCAGACCTGGGCCGAGCGCCTGCACGCTCTCGCCCAGGCACCGGCCATGCAGGAAACACTGGGCTATTGGACCGACCTACTGAGTGGTGTCCCGCTCGACCTGCCCTGCGATCGCCCACAGGGTAGCGTGCAAAGCCGTCATCGCCAGGTCGTGCGCAGCCGCCTCGACCGCGAGGGCACCCGCCAGTTGCTGCAACAGGCGCCTGCCGCCTACCGCACTCAGGTCAACGACCTGCTGCTGACCGCCCTGGCCCGTACCCTGCGTGGTTGGACTGGCCAGAGCGACGTGCTGATCCAGCTCGAAGGCCATGGTCGTGAAGACCTGTTCAACGATGTCGACCTGAGCCGCACCGTTGGCTGGTTCACCAGCCTGTTCCCGCTGCGTTTGACCGCCCACGAGGACCTGGGCACCTGCCTCAAGGGCATCAAGGAACAGCTGCGCGGCGTACCGGCCAAGGGGCTGGGCTTCGGCGTACTGCGCTACCTGGGTGCGCAGCCTGGGTGCGATGTGCTGGCAACCTTGCCGCAGCCGCGCGTGACCTTCAACTACCTGGGGCAGTTCGACGCCAGCTTCGACGCTGATGCGCTGTTGCTGCCGGCCCGTGAGAGCGCGGGTGCCGAATTGAGCGAAGACGCGCCGCTGGGCAACTGGCTGGAAGTGGAGGGCCAGGTCTACGACGGTGAGTTGGAAATGCGCTGGACTTTCAGCGGCGAGCAGTTCGACACGGCCACCATCGACCGCGTGGCCGCGGATTTCGATAGGCAGTTGCGTGCGGTGGTCGAGCATTGCTGTCAGCCCGAGGTCATGGGCCTCACGCCGTCCGACTTCCCGCTGGCGAACATCGACCAGGCCCAGCTGGATGCGCTACCCGTGCCCGCCAGCCAGATCGAGGACATCTACCCGCTTTCGCCGATGCAGCAGGGCATGCTGTTCCATAGCCTGCTGCAGCAGGGCAGTGGTGAGTACATCAACCAGTTGTGCGTGGATGTCGATGGCCTTGAGGTCGAGCGTTTTCGTGCTGCCTGGCAGGCGGCGATGGACAGCCATGACATCCTGCGCAGTGCCTTTGCCTGGCAAGGCGCTGGGCAGCAGTTGCAGATCATCCACCGCCAGCTGCCGCTGGATTTCAACCGCCTCGACTGGCGGGGTCGTGACGACCTGGCAGCCGCCCTGCAAGTGCTGGCCGAGCAGGACCGCGCCCGAGGTTTCGATCTGTCGTGTCCCGGCCTGCTGCGCCTGACCCTAGTGCGTACCGGCGAGCACAGTCATCACCTGATGTTCACCCACCACCACATCCTTATGGACGGCTGGAGCAGTTCGCAGTTGCTGGGCGAGGTGATGCAGCGTTACCACGGCCAGGCGTCTGAGCGCCCGGTTGGGCGTTACCGCGACTACATCCATTGGCTGCAACAGCGCGATGCGCGGAGCAGCGAACGCTTCTGGAAAGAACGTCTGGCGGCATTCGAGGCACCGACGCTGTTGGCCAAGGCAGGCGACGAGCCGGCTAGCTGCAGCGGCCACGCACTGTTCCATCATGATTTCGACACGGTCGCGACGCAGCGCCTGAACGCCTTCGCCCGGCAGCAGAAAGTCACCCTCAACACCCTGGTTCAAGCGGCCTGGCTGTTGCTGTTGCAGCGGTACACCGGCCAGGACTGCGTGACCGTCGGCACGACCGTAGCCGGTCGCCCGGCCGACTTGCCTGGCGTGGAGCGCCAGTTGGGCCTGTTCATCAACACCCTGCCGCTGGCCGCCAGCCCGCGTGCGCAACAGACCGTGGCGCAATGGTTGCGCGGCCTGCAGGACCTCAGCCTGGCCATGCGCGAGCATGAGCACAGCGCGCTGTTCGAAGTGCAAGGTTGGGTCGGTCACAGCGGCGAGGCGCTGTTCGACAACATTCTGGTGTTCGAGAACTTCCCGGTCTCCGAGGCGCTGGAGCATGGGGCGCCGCAGGGCCTGCGCTTTGGCCCGGCCAGGCACAGCGACCTGACCAGCTATCCGCTGACCCTGGGGGTCACCTTGGGCGAGCGACTGGCGCTGCACTACAGCTTCGACCTGGCGCACTTCACTGCGCAGCGCATTCGCCGTATCAACGACCATATGGCCCAGTTGCTGGTCGCCCTGGCGCAGGATGCGCAGCGCACACTGGGCGAGCTGGACATGCTTGCGCCGCTCGAACAAGCGCAGGTGGTCGAACAGTGGAACGCCACCTTCGTCGATTACCCGTCGGATACCTGCGTCCACAACCTGATAGAAGCTCAGGCGCAGAACACCCCGGATGCGGTTGCGCTGGTGTTCGGCGACCGCCAGCTGAGCTATCGCGAGCTGGACCAGCAGGCTAACCAGCTGGCGCACCGACTGATCGAGCAGGGCGCAGGCCCTGACGTACTGGTGGGCATCGCCGCCCAGCGCAGCGTGGAGATGGTCCTTGGCCTCCTGGCGGTGCTCAAGGCCGGCGCTGCCTATGTGCCGCTGGACCCTGAGTACCCGCGCGAGCGGCTGGCCTATATGTTCGAGGACAGCGGTATCGCATTGCTGCTGACTCAAACCGAGCTACTGCCACAACTGCCGCTGCCAGCAGGCTTGCCCACCTTGTGCCTCGACCAGCAGGGGCACCTGGGCTACCCGCTGATGGCGCCACAGGTGCAGCCGCAGCCAGAAAACCTGGCCTACGTGATCTACACCTCCGGCTCCACCGGCAAACCCAAGGGCGCCGGCAACCGTCACAAGGCCCTGAGCAACCGCCTGTGCTGGATGCAGCAGGCCTATGGCCTGGATGCCACGGATGCCGTGCTGCAGAAAACCCCGTTCAGTTTCGATGTGTCGGTGTGGGAGTTCTTCTGGCCACTGATGGTCGGCGCCCGCCTGGTCGTTGCCGCGCCGGGCGATCACCGCGAGCCGGCGCGCCTGGTGCGGTTGATCGAGCAGCAGGGCATCACCACGCTGCACTTCGTGCCGTCGATGCTGCAGGTGTTCCTGCAGGATGAAGGGGTGTCGCGCTGCACCAGCCTGTCGCGCATCGTGTGCAGTGGCGAGGCATTGCAGGTCGATGCCCAGCAGCAGGTGTTCGCCAAGCTGCCCAACGCTGCACTGTACAACCTGTATGGCCCGACCGAGGCCGCCATCGACGTGACCCACTGGACCTGCCGCGACGAAGGCCTGGACAGCGTGCCCATCGGCCAGCCGATCGCCAACCTCAGCGTCTACGTGCTGGCCGACGATCTGTCGCCGCTGCCAGCGGGGCTGGTGGGCGAGCTGTACCTGGGTGGCGAAGGCCTGGCGCGAGGCTACCACCGCCGTCCGGGGCTGACCGCCGAGCGCTTCGTCGCCAGCCCGTTCGGCACCGGCCAGCGCCTGTACCGCACCGGCGACCTGGCCCGCCAGCGCGCCGACGGGGTGATCGAGTACAGGGGGCGCATCGACCACCAGGTGAAGATTCGTGGTTTGCGGATCGAGCTGGGCGAGATCGAAGCACGCCTGCTGGAGCAGGACGAAGTCCGCGAAGCGGCGGTGCTGGCGGTCGGCAGCGGTGCCGACACGCAGCTGGCCGCCTATGTGGTGGCGCACCAGCCAGATTCGCCGCAGTTGGGCGAGCAGCTCAAGGCGCGTCTGCGCAGTCTGCTGCCTGACTACATGGTGCCCACGTACCTGGTGCTGCTGACCAGCCTGCCGCTGAGCCCCAACGGCAAGCTCGACCGCAAGGCCCTGCCTGCGGTCGATGCTGCACCGACGTGTGCACGGTTCCGTGCTCCGCAGACTGAACTCGAACGGCAACTGGCGTTGATCTGGCAGGAGGTGCTGGGCCATGAGCGGGTTGGCCTGGATGACGACTTCTTCGCCCTTGGTGGCCACTCGCTGCAGGCGGTGATGCTGCTGTCGCGCATTCGCAGTGCATTCGGCGTCGAGCTGCCGGTCAAGGAATTCTACGAACTGCGCCAGCTCGGGCAGCTGGCGACGCATCTGCAAGGTGATGCCGGGCAGGCGGCCGATGAGCTCGACCTGATCTTCGGCGCGCTCGATGAACTGGAGGAAAGCAATGCCTGAGCACAAGCAGGACCGTACAGAGGAACTGGTGGCGCGCCTGCGCAACCTCGATGGCGAGCGCCGTCGGCAGCTGTTTGCCAAGCTGGCCCAGGCCGGTGTCAACGTAGCCCGCCTGCCGATCGTGCCGGCTCTGGAGCAGGGGCCGCAGCCGCTGTCCTACGCCCAGCAGCGCCAGCACTTCCTGTGGCAGCTGGAGCCGACCAGCAGCGCTTACAACATCCCGGCAGTGCTGCGTTTGCACGGTGCCCTCGACAGGGCTGCGCTGCAGGCCGGCCTTGACGACCTGGTGCGTCATCAGGGCAGCTTGCGCACACGCTTCATCGAGCACCAGGGACAGGTTTGCCAGGTGATCGACGAGGCACTGCGCCTGACGCTGGTGGTCGATGAACTGGGCGCGAACGAAGACACCGAGTCAGCGATCAAGGCCTATGCCGAACATTGCACCGGCCAGCCATTCGACCTGATGCAGGGGCCGCTGGCCCGGATCAATCTGCTGCGCGTCGGGTCGGACGACCATGTGCTGGTGCTGGCCTTGCACCACAGCATCGCCGATGGCTGGTCGGTCAACGTGCTGGTCGAACAGTGGCTTGCCTGCTACGCCAGCCGCTTGCAGGGCCAGCCCGCGCCACTGGACGATGTGCCGATCCAGTATCCCGACTATGCCGCCTGGCAACGCCAATGGCTGGAGTCGGGGGAGGGGGATCGCCAGCTGGCTTATTGGAAGGGCCACCTGGGCGAGGCGCCTGAAGTGTTGACCCTGCCCAGCGACCGGCCACGTCCGACCCAGGCCAGCCATCAGGGCGCGGTGCTCGACCTGAACGTTGCGCCGGCATTGCTGGATGGGCTCAAAGCGTTGGCGCAGCGCCAGGATGTGAGTCTGTTCATGCTGTTGCTGGCGTCGTTCCAGCTACTGTTGCACCGCTACAGCGGGCAGGCTGAAATCCTTGTGGGCGTGCCGGTGGCCAACCGTAACCGAATGGAGACCGAGCGACTCATCGGCTTCTTCGTCAACACCCAGGTGATGAAGGCGCGCATCGACGGTCTGCAGCCTTTTACAGCCTTGCTGGCGCAGGTGCGCGAAGCGGCCCAGCAGGCCCAGGCTCATCAGGACCTGCCCTTCGAGCAACTGGTCCAGGCGCTGCAGCCGCAGCGCAGCATGAGCCACAGCCCGCTGTTCCAGGTGATGTTCAACCATCAACTGGAGGGCGCTGGCCAGCGCCTGGCAGTGCCGGGACTGAAAGTGCGGCAGGTGACTCGCGATGAGCGCTCGGCACAGTTCGACCTGAGCCTGGATACCGTCGAAAGCCCCACCGGGCTGGTGGCCAGCCTGACCTACGCCACCGACCTGTTCGACCGCTGCAGCGCCGAGCGCCTGCTAGGTCATTGGCACAACTTGCTGCAGGGCATCGTGGCCAACCCCTGCGAACGGGTGCAAGCCTTGCCATTGTGCGATGCCAGCGAGTTGCAGCAGTGGGTGCAGGGCATCAACGCCACCTTCGTCGATTACCCGTCGGATACCTGCGTCCACAACTTGATCGAAGCTCAGGCGCAGAACACCCCGGATGCGGTTGCGTTGGTGTTCGGCGACCGCCAGTTGAGCTACCGCGAGCTGGACCAGCAGGCCAACCAGTTGGCGCACCGACTGATCGAGCATGGCGTCGGCCCCGATGTGCTCGTCGGTATTTGCATGGAGCGCAGTGTCGAGATGGTGGTGAGCCTGCTGGCGGTGCTCAAGGCCGGTGGCGCCTATGTGCCGCTGGACCCTGAATACCCGCGCGAGCGCCTGGCCTATATGGTCGAGGACAGCGGTATCGCATTGCTGCTGACTCAATCGCACCTGCGCGCTCAACTGCCGGTGCCGACCTCGATGCGTGTCCTGAATGTGGATGAGCAGGACTACCTTGCGTGCTCCACCGAGGCTACCGGCGTACAGCCGCAGCCAGAAAACCTGGCCTACGTGATCTACACCTCCGGCTCCACCGGCAAACCCAAGGGGGCCGGCAACCGTCACAAGGCCCTGAGCAACCGCCTGTGCTGGATGCAGCAGGCCTATGGCCTGGATGCCACGGATGCCGTGCTGCAGAAAACCCCGTTCAGTTTCGATGTGTCGGTGTGGGAGTTCTTCTGGCCACTGATGGTCGGCGCCCGCCTGGTCGTTGCCGCGCCGGGCGATCACCGCGAGCCGGCGCGCCTGGTGCGGTTGATCGAGCAGCAGGGCATCACCACGCTGCACTTCGTGCCGTCGATGCTGCAGGTGTTCCTGCAGGATGAAGGGGTGTCGCGCTGCACCAGCCTGTCGCGCATCGTGTGCAGTGGCGAGGCATTGCAGGTCGATGCCCAGCAGCAGGTGTTCGCCAAGCTGCCCAACGCTGCACTGTACAACCTGTATGGCCCGACCGAGGCCGCCATCGACGTGACCCACTGGACCTGCCGCGACGAAGGCCTGGACAGCGTGCCCATCGGCCAGCCGATCGCCAACCTCAGCGCCTACGTGCTGGCCGACGATCTGTCGCCGCTGCCAGCGGGGCTGGTGGGCGAGCTGTACCTGGGTGGCGAAGGCCTGGCGCGAGGCTACCACCGCCGTCCGGGGCTGACCGCCGAGCGCTTCGTCGCCAGCCCGTTCGGCACCGGCCAGCGCCTGTACCGCACCGGCGACCTGGCCCGCCAGCGCGCCGACGGGGTGATCGAGTACAGGGGGCGCATCGACCACCAGGTGAAGATTCGTGGTTTGCGGATCGAGCTGGGCGAGATCGAAGCACGCCTGCTGGAGCAGGACGAAGTCCGCGAAGCGGCGGTGCTGGCGGTCGGCAGCGGTGCTGACACGCAGCTGGCCGCCTATGTGGTGGCGCACCAGCCAGATTCGCTGCAGTTGGGCGAGCAGCTCAAGGCGCGTCTGCGCAGTCTGCTGCCCGACTACATGGTGCCCACGTACCTGGTGCTGCTGACCAGCCTGCCGCTGAGCCCCAACGGCAAGCTCGACCGCAAGGCCTTGCCGACACCCGACAGCAGCCTGCGCCAACAGGCCTATGTGGCGCCGCAGACCCCCTTGCAGGAACAGTTGGCGCAGGTCTGGCAGACCCTGCTCAAGCTCGAACGGATCGGCCTGCACGACAACTTCTTCGACCTCGGCGGCCATTCGCTGCTGGCGACCCAGATGTTGATGCAGATCCGCCAGCAGCTGGGGCTCGACGTGCCACTCAAGGTCCTGTTCCAGAGTGACAGCCTCGAGCAGTTCGCCGAGCAGGTGAAGCAGTTGCAAACAGACGTCCAGCCCGTCGAAGACGAGTTGGCTAAATCCTTGGAGGCCCTCAAACGTCTATCAGCACAAGAGCTTGAAAGTCTGATTTCCTAGTTTGGGGGTTGCGCGTGCAAAAGTTGATCGAGTCGGTGGAAGGGCTGTCCTTGACCGAGAGGAAAGCCCTCGCCGTGATGCTTGGGAAGAAAGGGATCAATCTGTTCGGCATAGCGCCGATCTTCAAGCGTGATGCCTCCCAGCCACTGCTTTTGTCCTATGCGCAGGAACGTCTGTGGTTTCTCTGGCAGTTGGACCCGCAGGGCAGCGCCTACACCATGTCGTCGGTGCTGCGTCTGCAAGGTGCGCTGGATGGTGATGCCTTGCAGGCTGCCTTCGACGAACTGGTCGCTCGTCACGAATCGCTGCGCACCCGGTTCACCGAGGTCGACGGGCAGGCCGTGCAGTTGGTCGATGCCCACGCCCGCATCCTGGTCGAGCAGCAGACGGTGGTTGACCCGGCAGGTGTGGCCGAACTGGTCGAGGCTCACGGCCAGCAGCCCTTCGACCTGCGCCAGGGGCCACTGCTGCGGGTGAAATTGCTGCGCGTGGATGACCAGCAGCATGTGCTGTCGCTGGTCCAACACCATATCGTTTCCGATGGCTGGTCGATGCGTATCATGATCGACGAGCTGATCACGCTGTACCGCGCCCGGGTGACGGGTACTCCGGCGGTACTAGCGCCTCTGCCGGTGCAGTACGCCGACTACGCCCTGTGGCAGCGTAGCTGGATGGATGCCGGCGAACGCGACCGCCAGCAGGCCTATTGGCAGCGACAACTCGGCGGCCAGCAGCCGGTGCTGGAGCTGCCCACCGACTTCCCACGGCCCCAGGCCCTAAGCTATCGCGGCGACCGCGTGGATTTCCGGCTGTCCATGGCGCTGACCCAGGGCCTCAAGGCGCTGGCCCGGCGCGAAGGCGTCACCCTTTATACCTTGCTGCTGGCTGCCTTCCAGGCCCTGCTGTACCGCTATAGTGGCCAGCAGGACGTGCGGGTCGGGGTGCCGGTGGCCGGGCGCAACCGGCCCGAGGTCGAGCGCCTGATCGGCTTTTTCGTCAATACCCAGGTGCTGCGTGCGCAGGTCGATGGCAGCCGGCCGTTCACCGAGCTGCTGGCCCAGGTGCGCCAAGCGACCCAGCAGGCCCAGCAATACCAGGACCTGCCGTTCGAACAACTGGTCGAACTGCTGCAGCCGCAACGCAGCATGAGCCACAGCCCGCTGTTCCAGGTCATGCACAACCACCGCGGCGAGGACCTCGACCCGGCATCGGTCACCCGCTTGCCTGGCCTTGAGGTGAGCAACTTCGAGGCCCGCCAGCAGACCGCCCAGTTCGACCTGACCCTGGAAACCGTCGAAACGCCTGAGGGCCTAGGTGCCTCGCTGGTGTTTGCCAGCGACCTGTTCACCCGCACCACGGTAGAGCGCCTGGGCCGCCATTGGCAGAACCTGCTGCACGGACTGCTGGCCGACGCCTCGGCGCGGGTCGATGCCTTGCCGCTGTTCGATGCCCACGACCTGCAACGGTTGATCGATGGCAACAACGCTACCGCCCTGGCCGTGCCGCCACTGACGGTACACCAACTGTTCGCGGCGCAGGCGGTGCGTACCCCGGATGCACCGGCGCTGGCGTTCGACGATAACCTGCTGAGCTATGCAGCACTCAATCGGCGCGCCAACCAGTTGGCCCACCGCCTGATCGCGCTGGGTGTGGGGCCCGAGGTGAGGGTAGGCCTGTCGGTTGAGCGCGGTTTGGACCTGGTGGTGGGCCTGCTGGCGATTCTCAAGGCAGGGGGGGCTTACATTCCACTGGACCCGACCTACCCGCAGGCGCGCCTGGACTACATGATCGACGCCAGCGGCATGGGCCTATTACTGACCCACCAGGCCCTGGCCCCCCGCTTCGAGGGCCGTGGCCCGCAGTTGCTGTGCCTGGACCGACTGCCCGAGGCAACGCTGGCACAGGATGACCCGCCACTGCTCCCGCCTGCCGAATCGGCGGCCTACGTGATCTATACCTCCGGCTCTACCGGCAACCCCAAGGGCGTGGTGGTCAGTCACCAGGCCTTGGCCAACTTCGTCGCCAGCATGGCGCAGCAACCTGGCCTGGAGGCGGGTGACCGGATGCTGTCACTGACGACCTTCTCGTTCGATATCTTTGGCCTGGAGCTGTACCTGCCGTTGACCCGTGGCGCCCAGGTGGTGCTGGCCGGCCAGGACATCGCCCAGGACCCGGCCGCTGCATTGGCGCTTGCCCGGCGCTGGTCGGTGACGGCCCTGCAGGCCACGCCCTCGACCTGGCGCATGTTGCTCGACCATGGCGACACTCAGGCGCTTCAGGGCTGCAAGTGCCTGTGTGGGGGGGAAGCCCTGTCGCCAGCGTTGGCTGCGCGCATGCTCGAAGCCATCGGCCCGGTATGGAACCTCTATGGACCGACCGAGACCACCATCTGGTCGGCCCGCTACCGGCTGGACGCCGAGCACCCACGGCCGCTGCTCGGTCAGCCGATCGGTAACACCCAGCTGTACGTGGTCGGTGCCGACTTCAGCCCGGTACCCGCGGGTGTGGCGGGTGAGTTGATGATCGGTGGCCAGGGCCTGGCCCGTGGTTATCTGCATCGCGCCTCGCTCACGGCCGAGCGCTTCCTGCCCAATCCGTTCTCCAACCAGGGCGAGCGGTTGTACCGTACTGGGGACGTGGCGCGGGTGAGTGCTGCCGGTGAGTACGAGTACATCGGTCGTGCCGACCACCAAGTGAAAATTCGCGGTTTTCGCATCGAACTGGGCGAGATCGAATCGGCCTTGCTGGCCTGCGAGGCGGTGCGCGAGGCAGCGGTGCTCGCCCAGCCTGGTATCGGCGGCGATCAGTTGGTGGGTTATGTCGTGGTGCACGATACCGCATTGGTCGACGCCGACAGCATCACCCAAAACACCGTTCGCGAGCAGCTCAAAGGCCAGCTCAAGGCGCAGTTGCCGGCGTACATGGTGCCGGCGCAAGTGATGTTCGTGGCGGCCATGCCGCTGACCCCAAACGGTAAACTGGACCGCAAGGCGCTGCCTGAACCGGACGCCAGCCAATCGCAACAGGACTATGTGGCGCCGCGTACCGCGCTGGAGCAGCAGTTGGCTGTGATCTGGCAAACCTTGCTCAAGCTCGAGCGGGTCGGCCTGCACGACAACTTTTTCGATCTTGGCGGGCACTCGCTGCTGGTCACGCAGCTGGTGTCGCGCATCCGTGACGAACTGGGCCGCGAGGCAAGCCTGCGCCAGGTCTTCGAAACCAGCACCTTGCAAGCCCAGGCCGCCATGCTCGACGCCTTGCAGACCAGGGGCGGCCCCGCAATCACCCGTGCACCGCGCGAAGGCGCGTTGCCGTTGTCGTATGCCCAGGAGCGTCTGTGGTTCCTCTGGCAGATGCAGCCTTACAGTGCCGCCTACCACTTACCGCGTGCCCTGCGTCTGCGCGGTACATTGAACATCCCGGCCTTGCGTGCCAGTTTCGACACGCTGGTCGCCCGCCACGAGCCGCTGCGGACCACCTTCGCCCATGACGCCGACGGCGTGCATCAGGTGGTGCATGCCACGCTGCCCGTGCAGCTTCAGGTCCATGCCCGCGCCCAGGTCGATGATAGTGTGCAAATCAGCCGCTTCATCGACGAGCAGGTGCGCCAGCCGTTCGACCTGGTCAGTGGGCCGTTGCTGCGCGTGGCGCTGTTGCCGCTGGGCGCGCAGGACCACCTGCTGGTGCTGACCCAGCACCACATCGTGTCCGATGGCTGGTCGATGCAGGTGATGGTCGATGAATTGGTGCGCAGCTACGCCGCCGAGGTCCAAGGCCGTGATCCAGGCTTTGCCGCCTTGCCGATCCAGTACGTCGACTACGCCCTATGGCAGCGCCACCGCATGGAGGGTGGCGAGCGCGAGCGGCAGTTGCAGTACTGGCGTTCACAACTGGGTGAGCGCCAACCCGTGCTGCAACTGCCGGGCGACCGTGCTCGCCCGGCGCAGCCGAGCCTGCGTGGCGGCCAGCGTGAACTGCGACTGGAGGCACCGTTGTGCGAAGGCCTGCGCCAGCTTGCCCAGCGCCATCAGGCGACGGTGTTCATGGTCTTGCTCGCCGGGTTCCAGGCGCTGCTGCACCGCTACAGCGGCCAGGACGATATCCGCGTCGGTGTGCCGGTGGCCAACCGTAACCGCCAGGAAACCGAAGGCCTGCTCGGCGTGTTCATCAACACCTTGGTCATGCGTGCCCATGTCGAAGGCCGCCTGCCTCTCGGGCAACTGATCGAGCAGGTACGCCAGACCACCTTGCAGGCCCAGGACCACCAGGACCTGCCGTTCGAGCAACTGGTCGAAGCCCTGCAGCCTGAGCGCAGCCTGAGCCATACCCCGTTGTTCCAGGTGCTGTTCAACCATCGCGCCCAGGCCACCCAGGCGCAGGTCCCGGTGGTCGATGGCTTGAACATCGAACCCTTGGCCGCCGACGTTCAGGAGGCCAAGTTCGACCTCAACCTTGAAACTGTCGAAACCCCTGAAGGCGTGATCGCCACCCTGGTATATGCTGCCGACCAGTTCGACAGTGACACCGCCGAGCGCCTGTTGGACGATTGGCACCGCCTGTTGCAGGCGATGGTGGCCGACGCTGCCCAGCCGGTCGGCGCGGTGCAGCTGGGCAGCGAGGCGTCGCGTCGCTCGCTGGCCACCCTGTGCCAGGGCGAGGTGCGCACAGACAGCCAGGCGCTTCAGGTCGTGCAGCGGTTCGAAGCGCAGGCACGGGCCAATCCGTCCAGGGTCGCGCTGGTGTGGGGCGCGCAGCGCCTGAGCTACGGCGAACTCGACCAGCGCGCCGGCGACCTGGCCGTGTACCTGCAAGCCAACGGTGTCGGCCCGGAAACCGTGGTGGCGATTGCCGCCGAGCGCTCGGCGCACTTCGTGGTCGGCCTGCTGGCGGCATTCAAGGCCGGTGCCGCATTCCTGCCGCTGGACATGCGGGCACAACCTGCGCGTACCGGGCAAATGCTTGAGGACAGCCAGGCGTGTCTGTTGCTGGGCCCTGCCGCATGGTTGGCTGAACACGCCACCTTGCCCGCCCTGCGCAGCCTTGCCTTCGAACAGATAGCCCAGTTGCCCCAGGGCAGTTCACCGAGAGCCGTGCCGCGTGATGCCGACATGGCTGCCTACGTGATCTTCACTTCAGGCTCCACCGGTCGCCCCAAAGGTGTGCTGGTCAGTCAGAGGGCGCTGGCCGACTACCTGGTTTCGGCGCTGGCGGTGCTGCCACTGGAGGAGGTGGAGCACATGGCGCTGGCCTCCACCCTGGCCGCCGACCTGGGCTACACCACCTTGTTCGCGGCCCTGTGCAGCGGCCGCAGCCTGCACCTGCTCGACGAGCAACTGGCCATGGACCCGCAGGGCATGGCGCACTACATGAGTCGCGAAGCGATCGACTTGATCAAGCTGGTGCCTTCGCACCTGCAATCGTTGCTCAAGGTGGCAGAGCCGGGCACGGTGCTGCCGCGTCGCTGCCTGGTGCTGGGAGGCGAAGCCAGCAGTGTCGAGTTGATTGCCCAGGTTCGGCAACTGGCGCCAGCGTGCCGGGTGGTCAACCACTACGGTCCTAGCGAAACCACCATCGGTGTGCTTGCCATGGAACTGCCGGCCGCTGCGCACCAGCAGCCCGTGCCGTTGGGGCGCCCGCTGTTCAACGTGCGCCTGCAACTGCTGGATGCTGAGCTCAATGCAGTGGCCGAAGGGGTGCATGGCGAGTTGTACGTAGGCGGGCCAAGCCTGGCCCGCGGTTACCTGGGGCGGCCTGGGCTGACCGCCGAACGCTTCGTCCCCGACCCGCAGGCTCGCCAGGGCGAGCGGCTTTACCGCACCGGCGACCGGGTGCGTGTCCACCACGGCGCTATCCATACCCTTGGCCGTACCGACGATCAGCTGAAGATCCGCGGTTACCGGGTCGAACCCGCTGAAGTCGCCGCCTGCCTGCGCGGGATGGCGCAGTTGCTCGATGCCGCCGTGGTCGCCCGCGACACCCAGCAGGGCCAGCAACTGGTGGCCTACGTGGTGGCGTCGGCAGAGGCCGGCGGGCTGCGCGAGCACGTGCAGGCTTACCTGCGTCGGTACCTGCCCGAACACATGATCCCGGCCCATGTGGTCAACCTTGCGGCCTTGCCGCTGACCGCCAACGGCAAGCTCGACCGCCAGGCCCTGCCAGCCCCGGATCTGGACGCCGCCCACGTGGCGTACCTGGCGCCACAGACCCCGCTGCAGGAACAGGTCGCGCAGATCTGGCAAGACGTGCTCAAGGTCGAGCGGGTAGGGCTGGGCGACAACTTCTTCGAACTGGGCGGCCATTCGCTTTTGGTCATGGGCGTGCTGTCGCGCCTGCAACTGGAGCTGGGCATCAGCGCCGCACCGCAGTTGATGTTCCAGTTCCCGGTACTCAATGAATTCGTCGATCACCTGGAGCCGCCCGCTGGCGTGCTGGATGCGGACCGTTTGAATCGACTGGAAAGTTTGCTGGATGAGGTGGATGAAGCATGATGGACAATAACGCAGCTGCACTGAAGATCGCCGAGCGCTTCATCCTGCTACCGCTGGAAAAACGCCGGATCTACTTGCAGAAAATGGCTCAGGAGGGCATTTCCCCGGCCAACCTGCCCATCCCCCGCACCCGTGGCCACTTCGAGCATGTACCGCTGTCGTTCGCCCAGCAGCGCCAGTGGTTCATCTGGCAGCTGGAACCGCACAGCAGCGCCTACGCCATTGCGCGCGCGCTACGCCTGCATGGCACCCTGGACCTTGCAGCGCTCGAAGGTGCCTTCGCCCACCTGATCGCCCGTCACGAGCCGCTGCGCAGCACGTTCCACGAACACGATGGCCAGGCGATACAGGTGATCGCCGAGCCGAGCGCGCCGAACATCGTCGCCGAGCCGCTGGCGTGCTCGGCCGACCCCGCGCAGCGCGACCAACAGATTCGCGCCGCGGTGCAAGCGGAAACCCTGCGGCCGTTCGACCTCGGCACCGGCCCCTTGCTGCGGGTCAAGCTGCTGCGCCTGGCCGCTGACGATCATGTGCTGGTACTGACCCAGCACCACATCGTCTCCGATGGTTGGTCGATGCAGATCATGGTAGACGAGCTGGTCCGGGTGTACGCCGCGCTCAGCAGTGGTGGCAGCATCGACTTGCCGGCGCTGCCGATCCAGTATGCCGACTACGCCATCTGGCAGCGTCACTGGATGGAAGCCGGTGAGCAGGAACGCCAGTTGAGCTACTGGCGCGACCAGCTTGGTACGACCCAACCGGTGTTGGAGCTGCCGACCGACTACCCGCGCCCGGCAGTGCAGAGCCTGCAGGGCGCACGCTTGCAGGTACCCTTCAGCCGTGTACTCAGCGACCAGCTCAAGGCCCTGGCGCAGGCGCAGGGCGCCAGCCTGTTCATGGTGCTGCTGGCTTCGTTCCATACCCTGTTGTACCGCTACAGCGGCCAGCAGGACATCCGTATCGGCGTGCCGTTGGCCAACCGTAACCGGGTGGAAACCGAGCACCTGATCGGCTTTTTCGTCAACACCCAGGTCATCAAGGCCGAACTGCAGGGCGAGATGAGCTTCCTCGACCTGCTCGCACAGGTACGCGCCACCACCCTGCAGGCCCAGCAGCACCAGGAGTTGCCATTCGAGCAGTTGGTCGAAGCCCTGCAGCCTGAGCGCAGCCTCAGCTACAACCCGCTGTTCCAGGTGATGTACAACCACCAGAGCGCAGGCAACGGCGCCGGCCAGTCACTGGGCCGGCTACCGGGCCTGAGCGTGGAGGGCCTGGAGTGGGAGATTCGCAGTGCCCACCTGGACCTTACGCTGGACACCGTGGAAGGTCCCGAGGGGCTGTCGGCCAAGCTGATCTACGCCACCGACCTGTTCAGCCCGGCGACCGCCCAGCGCCTGGTGGATCATTGGCTCAACCTGCTGCATGGCATCGCTGCCAACCCTGGTCAAACCTTGGGAGCCTTGCCGCTGCTCAGCGACGACGAACAGCGCACCCTCCTGCTGGATGGCCAGCCACCCAGCGACGTCCAGGCGCCGCTGGTGCACCAGCGCATCGCCGAACACGCGCGGCTGAGCCCGGATGCGCCTGCCGTGGTGTTTGGCGGGCGGACCCTTTCGTTCGCCCAGCTCGATCAACAGGCCAACCGCCTGGCACATGCGCTGATCGCCCGGGGCGTCGGTCCTGAAACCCGGGTGGCGGTAGCCTTGCCGCGCAGTGAACAGATGATCGTGGCGCTGCTGGCGGTGTTCAAGGCCGGTGCCGCCTACGTGCCACTGGATACCCAGTACCCCCGCGAGCGCCTGGCCTATCTGATGGGCGACGCCGGCATTGGCCTGCTGCTCACCGATAGCCGCCTGCAAGCGCGACTGCCGGTGCCCGAGCAGGCCGCCGTGCTGCTGCTCGACTGCCTCGACCTGAGCGCCATGCCATCCCTGGCACCCGAGGTCGACGTCGACCCGCGCAACCTCGCCTATGTGATCTACACCTCCGGTTCCACCGGCCAGCCCAAAGGCGTGGCGGTCAGCCACGGCCCACTGGCCATGCACTGTCGCGCCATCGGTGAGCGCTACGAGATGGGTGCCGACGATTGCGAGCTGCTGTTCATGTCGTTCGCCTTCGACGGTGCCCAGGAGCGCTGGCTGACCGCCCTGACCCACGGCGCGCGCCTGCTGGTGCGTGACGACAGCCTGTGGACCCCTGAACAGACCTACCGGCGGATGCACCAACATGGCGTGACCGTGGCAGCGTTCCCTCCGGTGTACCTGCAGCAGTTGGCCGAACATGCCGAGCGCGAAGGCAACCCGCCGGCGGTGCGGGTCTACTGCTTTGGTGGCGATGCAGTACCGCAGGCGAGTTTCGAACTGGTCAAGCGGGTGCTGCGCCCGCGGTACATCATCAATGGTTACGGCCCCACCGAAACCGTGGTCACGCCGCTGATCTGGAAGGCTGCCGCCGACGATGTGTGTGCGGCGGCGTATGCGCCGATCGGTACGCGCATTGGCCACCGGCGCACCTGCATTCTCAACCTTGAACTGAACCTGCTGCCGCCCGGTGCCAAGGGCGAACTGTACCTGGGCGGGGAAGGGCTGGCCCGTGGTTACCTGGACCGGCCTTCGCTGACCGCCGAGCGCTTCGTACCCGACCCGTTCGATGGGCAGGGCGGGCGCCTGTATCGTACTGGCGACCTGGTCTGCCAGCGCCAGGATGGCGTGTTCGACTACCTCGGCCGGATCGACAACCAGGTCAAGATCCGTGGTTTCCGCATCGAGTTGGGTGAAGTCGAGGCGCGTCTGCAAGGCTTGGCCGAAGTTGCCGACGCCGTGGTCGCGGCCCAGGACGGCAATACCGGCAAGCAGTTGGTCGGCTATGCGATCGTCCAGCCTGGCACCGCTCGCGAAGGATTGGACGAGCGCCTGCGCAGCCAGCTCAAGGCGCTGCTGCCCGACTACATGGTGCCGGCCCACATACTGTTCCTTGATCACTTCCCGGTCACGCCCAACGGCAAGCTCGACCGCAAGGCCTTGCCCAAGCCGGACGCCAGCATGTTGCAACACAGCTATGTGGCGCCGCGCTCCGAGCTTGAGCGGCGCATCGCCGAGATCTGGCAGTCGGTGCTCAAGCTTGAACGGGTCGGCTTGAGCGACAACTTCTTCGAGCTGGGCGGCGACTCGATCATCTCCATCCAGGTGGTGAGCCGGGCGCGGCAAATCGGCATTCGCTTCACGCCCAAGGACCTGTTCCTGCACCAGACCGTGGAAGGCCTGGCGACGGTGGCTCTGGTCGATGACGGCAGTGCCCGGGTCGACCAAGGGCCAGTGACCGGCCCGCTCACGCTACTGCCGGTACAGCAGGCGTTCTTCGCCGAGCCGATGGCCGAACGTCACCACTGGAACCAGGCCGTGCTGCTGCAACCTCGCCAGCCGCTTGACGCTGTAGCGTTGGGCCGGGCGTTGGACGCGCTGCTCGACCACCATGATGCCCTGCGCCTGCGTTTTGTCGAGCGGGACGGGGTGTGGAGTGCCAGCCATGGCGAGACGGGCCCGCGCCCGCAACTGCTGTGGCAGGTCAGCCCGGAGTCGCTGGAAGCGCTCGACGCCGTGGCCAACCAGGCCCAGGCCAGCCTCGACCTGGCCAGCAGCGAGCTGGTGCGAGCAGTGCTGGCGACGTTGCCCGATGGCAGTCAGCGACTGCTGTTGGCCGTGCATCACCTGGTGGTCGATGGGGTGTCCTGGCGTATCCTGTTCGAGGATTTGCAAAGCGCCTATCAGCAGCTCGTCCAAGGCCAGGCGGTGCGCCTGCCGGCCAAGACCAGTGCATACCAGGCCTGGGCCGCCCAGCTTCAAGCGCATGCCCGCAGCCCACGGTTGCTGCAGGAGCTCGAAGGCTGGCAACAGCGCCTGCAGGGCGCCCCTGAAGGCCTGCCGTGCCGCAACCCGGCGGCCAGTCAGGAAAAACGCCACGCGGTGAGCGTGCATACCGTGCTCGACAAGCCGCTCACCCGCCAACTGCTGCAACGTGCCCCGGCGGCCTACCGGACCCAGGTCAACGACTTGCTGCTGACCGCCCTGGCTCAGGTGCTGTGCGACTGGAGCGGGGACGCCTCGGCGTTGATCCAGCTCGAGGGCCATGGTCGTGAGGGACTGGCCGACGATATCGACCTGACCCGCACCGTGGGCTGGTTCACCAGTGTGTTCCCGGTGCACTTGACCCCGGCCGCCGACATGGGCAGCTCGATCAAACGCATCAAGGAGCAACTGCGCGCCGCGCCCGACAAGGGGCTGGGCTTTGGCGTCCTGCGTTACCTTGCCGACGCTGAGGTGCGTCAGGCCATCGAGGCGCTGCCGGTGCCGCGGGTGACGTTCAACTACCTCGGCCAGTTCGACGGCAGTTTCGATGCCGAGCAGGGCGCACTGTTCACTCCAGCGCCTGAGTCGGCGGGCGAAGAGCAAAGTCCATCGGCGCCGCTGGGCAATTGGCTGACCGTCAATGGTCGTGTCTATGACGGTGAGTTGAGCCTTAACTGGTGTTTCAGCGGTGAGCGCTTCGAACGGCAGGACATGCAGGCGCTGGCCGATGCCTATGGCGCGGCCTTGCGGCGGGTGGTCGAGCACTGCTGCCAGGCCGGTAGCCAGGGCGTGACGCCATCGGACTTCCCGTTGGCCCGCCTGAGCCAGGCGCAGCTGGACAGCCTGGCCCTGGAGGCCGGGCAGATCGAGGACATCTACCCGCTGTCGCCGATGCAACAGGGCATGCTGTTCCACAGCCTTTATGAACAAGGCGACGGGCACTACATCAATCAACTGTGCCTGGAAGTGCGCGGGCTCGATCCGCAGCGTTTCGTCCAGGCCTGGCAGGCGATGCTCGATCGTCACGACATTCTGCGCACGGGCTTTGTCTGGGGTGGGCTGTTCGAGCAGCCGGTACAGGTGGTGCGCAAGCACCTGCAACTGCCATTCGCCGAGCACGACTGGCGCCAGGAGGCCGACCAGCCAGCGCGCCTTGCCGCATTGCTGGCCAGCGAGCGTGAACGCGGTTTTGACGTCGCCCAGGCACCTTTGCTGCGCCTGGTGCTGGTACGCACCGGCGAGGACAGCTACCAGGTGATCTACACCAACCACCACGTGCTGATGGACGGCTGGAGCAACTCGCAATTGCTGGGCGAGGTGCTGCAGGACTATTCCGGCCAGCCCGCGCAGCATCAGCCGGGGCGTTTCCGCGATTACATCGCCTGGCTGCAGCAGCGTGACGCGGAGCGTGGCAAGGCGTTCTGGGAGGGGCGACTGCGCCACCTAGGCGAGCCAACCCGGCTGGTGCCGGCCATGGCCGGGGGCAAGTTGCCTGGGCTGAGTGGCCAGGGTCACTGCGCCCGCCTGCTGGACTTGGCGAGCACCCAGCAACTGGCCGACTTTGCCCGCCAGCAGCGGGTGACCCTCAACACCCTGGTGCAAGCTGCCTGGTTGCTGCTGTTGCAGCGCTACACTGGCCTCGACACCGTGGTCTTCGGGGCCACCGTGGCGGGCCGCCCGGCAGAGCTCAAGGGCGTCGAACACCAGATCGGCCTGTTCATCAACACCTTGCCGGTGATTGCCCCGATTCGCCCGGACATGCCCCTGAGCGCCTGGCTGCAGGCGCTGCAGGACGACAACCTGGCCCTGCGTGAGCATGAGCACACCGCGCTGTTCGACGTGCAGCGCTGGGCCGGCCTGGAAGGACAGTCGCTGTTCGACAACCTGTTGGTGTTCGAGAACTACCCGGTGGCGCAAGCCTTGCAGGAAGGGGCGCCGCAAAGCCTGGTCTTCGGCGAGGTGGACGTTCATGAACAGACCAACTACCCACTGACCCTGGCAGTGAACCTGGGCCACACCCTGTCGCTCAACATCAACTACGACCGCGCCTGTGTCGGTGAAGCCAGCGTCGAGCGCTTGCTTGGTCAAATGGCGCGCCTGCTCTCGCAGATGACTGGCAACCCCGGGCGGGCCGTGGGCGAATTCCAGGTGCTGGACGCCGATGAGCACGAGCGTGTCATCCGTCAGTGGAACGCCACTGAGGTGCGTTACCCCGAGGAATTCGCCGTGCACCGGCTGTTCGAGCGTCAAGCCCAGGTGCAGCCCGAGGCGATCGCCGTGGTCAGTGGAGCGCACAGCCTGAGCTACCACGCACTCAACCAATGTGCCAACCGGCTGGCCTTGGACCTTACCGCCAGCGGCGTTGGCCCTGACGTGCTGGTCGGCGTGGCTGCCGAACGCAGCCTGGAAATGGTCATCGCCCTGCTGGCCATCCTCAAGGCCGGCGGCGCCTACGTGCCGCTCGACCCCGAGTACCCGCAGCACCGCCTGGCCTACATGATCGAGGACAGCGGCATTGAGCTGCTGCTGACCCAGGCTCATCTGCTCGCCACCCTGCCGGTTGGCGATGCGTTGCGCGTGCTGACGCTGGAAGGGTGTGCCGAGCTGCACGAAGGCGTCGAGCTCGGCGACCCCCAAGTCGTGCTAAGCCCTGAGAACCTTGCCTATGTGATCTACACCTCCGGCTCCACCGGCAAGCCAAAAGGCGCCGGTAACCCCCACCGTGGCCTGGGCAACCGGCTGTACTGGATGCAGCAAGCCTACCCACTGACGTCCCAGGACTGCGTGTTGCAAAAGACCCCGTTCAGCTTCGACGTGTCGGTGTGGGAATTCTTCTGGCCGCTGATGACCGGCGCGCGCCTGGTAATGGCGGCGCCTGGCGATCATCGTGATCCCGCGCGCCTGGTAGCACTGATCGAGGCGCAGCAGGTCACCACCTTGCACTTCGTCCCCTCCATGCTCCAGGCCTTCATGCAGCATCCTGAGTTGTCCGGCTGCGCCAGCCTGCGACAGATCATGTGCAGTGGCGAAGCGTTGCAGGTCGATGCCCAGCAGCGGGTATTCGAGCGCCTGCCTCAGGTGGGGTTGTACAACCTCTATGGTCCGACCGAGGCGGCCATCGACGTCACTCACTGGAGCTGCCGCGACGAAGGTGCCGACACCGTGCCCATCGGCCAGCCCATCGCCAACCTGGCCACCTATGTGCTCGACGGTGAACTGGCACCGGTGCCGGTTGGTGTGACTGGCGAGCTGTACCTGGCCGGTACTGGGCTTGCCCGTGGCTACCACCGCCGCCCGTCCCTGACCGCCGAGCGTTTCGTGGCCAGCCCGTTCGTGTCCGGTGCACGCCTTTATCGCACGGGCGACCTGTGCCGTCAGCGCGCTGATGGGGTCATCGAGTATCTGGGCCGCAGCGATCACCAGGTGAAAATGCGCGGTTTGCGCATCGAACTGGGCGAGATCGAATCGCGACTGCTGGAGCAACCGCAGGTTCGCGAGGCCGTGGTACTCGCCGTCGACCTCAATGGCAGCAAGCGTCTGGTCACCTACCTGGTGCCCAGCGACGCCAACCTGCTGAACGATGTGCAGGCACAGCTGGAGTTGCACGAGACGCTTAGCCAGGCGTTGGCGCGTGACCTGCCGGACTACATGGTGCCGACCCAGACCTTGGTGCTGGCGCGCATGCCGCTCAGCCCCAATGGCAAGCTCGACCGCAAGGCTTTGCCGCGCCCGGATTCCAGCGCAGGCGCTGCTGCCCAGGTGGCGCCGCGCAACGCTCTGGAAGCCAGCCTGGTGCAGATCTGGCAGGACGTATTGGGGCTGGAGCACGTCGGTGTCACCGACAATTTCTTTGCCCTGGGCGGCGACTCGATCATCTCCATCCAGTTGGTCAGCCGCGCGCGTCAGGCGGGTCTTGCCTTCAGCGCCAAGGACCTGTTCCAGCAGCAGACCATCGAGAAACTGGCGCTGTGCTGCGACTGCCGTGACCCGCTGGCGGACACGCAAGCCCCGGCGTTGGTGCTGCATGACCTGAGCGAGGCGCAAGTGGCGGCGTTGCCGATCGAGCATGGGCGAGTCGAGGCACTCTACAGCCTGTCGCCGATGCAGAAGGGCATGCTGTTCCTAGGCCTGAACACCCCAGAAGCTGACCTGTACGTCAATCAATTGAGCATCCCTGTGCAGGGTCTGGATGCCGAGCGATTCGCCGCCGCCTGGGCCGCCGTCAGCCAGCGTCACGCGGTGCTGCGCACGGGCTTCCTGTGGCAGGACCTGGAAGCGCCGCTACAGTTCGTGATGGCCGAGCTGCCGGTACCGTTGACCCGCTACGACTGGCGCAGCGAATACGACATCGAGACGCGGGTCCAGGCGCTGGCCGAGGCCGAGCGCAAGCGTGGCTTCGCCCTCGAGTCACCGCCGTTGCAGCGCCTGGTACTGGTGCGCACTGGCGAGGACAGCCATCAGTTGATCTGGACCTATCACCACATCCTCATCGACGGCTGGAGCACTTCGCAGCTGATGGGCGAGGTGCTGGCCCACTACGCTGGGAAGTCGCTCGAGCCGGTGGTCGCCTATGGCAACTACATCGCCTGGCTGCGCGCCCAGGACGCCGACGCTGCCGAAGGCTTCTGGCGCCATCAGTTGGCGCGACTGGACGAGCCGACCTACCTGGTCAACGGCTTCCCGGTGCAACCAGCAGGGCAGGGCCATCATGCGCTGTACACCCGCCTGGATGCCCCCGCCACCGAGCGGCTCAAGGCGTTCGCCAAGGCCCAGCAGGTCACCCTCAACACCCTGGTGCAGGGCGCCTGGCTGTTGCTGCTCAGCCGCTACAGCGGGCAGCGCACCGTGGCCTTCGGTGCCACCATGGCCGGTCGTCCGGCGAGCCTGGCACACAGCGAGCGTATCCTTGGCCTGTTCATCAACACCTTGCCGGTGATCCAGGAAATTGCGCCAGGCCAGTCGGTCGGCCAGTGGCTGCGCGCGTTGCAGGACTACAACCTGGAGATGCGCGAGTTCGAATACACGCCGCTGAGCGACATCCAGCGCTGGTCGGGCCGTGGGGGCCAGTCGTTGTTCGACAGCATCATCGTGTTCGAGAACCAGCCGGTGGATCGCACCCTGCGCGAAGGGAGCGGCGAATCGCTGCGTTTCGGCGACCTGCAAAGCGCGGGTGTCACCCACTTCCCGATGGACCTGATGGTCACCCTCGAAGAAGGCCTGGTGATCGAATACATGTACATGCGCGAGCACTTCAGCGAGGCGGCAGTGGCGTCGATCCGGGCCAACATGCAGGGCTTGCTGACACGGCTGGCCAGCGACGCCGATCGCTTGCTTGGCGAGATCGGCCTGCCCGAAGGCACGGACCAGCTCGCTGCGACCCGCATGCCAGCGCCGTCGGACGAGCCGGCCTTCGTGCCTGTGCACCAGCGTATCGCCCAGTTGGCCCTGAGCCAGGGACAGCAGCCGGCGTTGCGAGTTGGCGAGCAGGTACTGAACTTCACCGAGCTCGACCGCCGTGCCAATGCCCTGGCCCATGCGCTGATTGCCCGTGGCGTTGGCTCCGAGATCCGCGTAGGCGTGGCGATGCCGCGCAACGCCGGGCAGGTGATCGCCTTGCTGGCGGTGCTCAAGGCTGGCGCGGCGTATGTGCCGCTGGATGCCAGCTATCCGCGTGAGCGCCTGGAGTACCTGATCCACGACTCGGGCATCGCCTTGCTGCTGAGCGAGTCGTCTTTGCTGCCGCGTTTGCCGGTGCCCGCGACGCTGCAGGTGCTGAGCCTCGATACCCTGGCACTGGACGCACAGCCGCACACGGCGCCGCAGGTCGAACTGCACGCCCATAGCCTGGCCTATGTGATCTATACCTCCGGCTCTACCGGCAAGCCCAAAGGCGTGGCGGTCAGCCATGGCCCGCTGGCCATGCATTGCCGGGCCATCGGCGAGCTGTACGAGATGAGCCCGCAGGACTGCGAGCTGCACTTCATGTCGTTTGCCTTCGACGGTGCCCATGAGCGATGGCTGACTACCCTGACCCATGGCGGCAGCCTGTTGTTGCGCGACGACGCGCTGTGGACGCCGGAGCATACCTACCAGGCGATGCAACGCCACGGGGTCACCGTGGCTGCGTTCCCACCGGCCTACCTGCAACAGCTGGCAGATCATGCTGAGCAGGCCGGTCACCCGCCGGCGGTGCGGGTCTACTGCTTCGGTGGCGACGCCGTGCCACAGTCCAGTTACGACCAGGCGCGCCGCGCTTTGCAGCCGCGCTACATCATCAACGGCTATGGCCCGACCGAAACGGTGGTGACGCCACTGCTGTGGAAGGCGGCCGAAGGCCAGGCGTGCGACGCGGCCTATGCGCCGATCGGGCGCTGCGTCGGGGCGCGGGTCGGGTATGTGCTCGACCAGGACCTTAACCCATTGCCGGTCGGCGCTGCCGGTGAACTTTACCTGGGCGGCGAGGGCCTGGCCCGTGGTTACCTGGACCGTGCCGGACAAAGCGCCGAGCGTTTCGTCGCCGACCCGTTCGGTGGCCCCGGCGACCGTCTGTATCGCACCGGCGACCTGGTGCGCCAGCGCGCCGACGGTGTCTACGACTACCTGGGCCGTATCGACAACCAGGTGAAGATTCGCGGTTTCCGCATCGAGCTGGGCGAGATCGAGGCGTGCCTGCGCCAGGCGCCGACCGTGGCCGATGCCGTGGTGGTGGCCCGCGAGGGGGGGAGCGGCAAGCAACTGGTCGCCTACGTGGTGGCGGGCAGCGGTCAGGCAACGGGCCTGGGCGAGACACTGCGGGCGCAACTGCAGCGCAGCCTGCCGGACTACATGGTGCCTGCCCAATGGGTGGTGCTTGAGCGCTTGCCACTGACCCCCAACGGCAAGGTCGACCGCAAGGCGCTGCCAGCACCTGAATCCGTGCGCCAGGGTGATGACTTCGTCGCGCCACGGACTGAACTGCAAACGGCCCTGGCCGAGATCTGGCAAGCCGTGCTGAAAGTCGAGCGAGTCGGCCTGACGGACAACTTCTATGACCTGGGCGGTGATTCGATCCTGAGTTTGCAGGTGATCGCCAAGGCGCGGCGCCTGAAAGCGCTGGGGTTGAACCTGAAGCTGCGCGACCTGGTGCAGAAGCCGACCATCGGCCAGCTGACGGGGGCAGGCGACAGTGCCTCGGCGTCGCCGCTGCTGACCCTCAACAGTGCTGTCGAGCAGGTGCCGCCGTTGTTCTGCGTGCACGCAGGATTCGGCACTGTGTTCGACTACGAGCCGCTGGCCCGGCGCCTGAATGGCAAACGCACGCTGGTCGCCATCAGCAACCGCATGCTGCTCGATGCGCAGTGGCAGGACGACTCGCTGGAGAGCATGGCGCGGGACTACGTCACTTACCTGCGTCAGGCCCAGCCCCAGGGGCCTTATCACTTGGCCGGTTGGTCGCTGGGTGGGACCCTGGCGTTGTTGATGGCGGCCGAGCTTCAAGCGCAGGGCCAGCAGGTGGCCTTCGTCGGCTTGCTCGACAGCTTCGTGCCGTCTGCCCGCCACGGCGAGCACGACGACTGGCTGGAGGACTTGCAGTCCTTCGCCGGGGTGATGCTGCCAGGTGTCACGGTACCGGCCGCGGACGGGCCAGAAAGCCCGGAGACCATTCGCCGGCTGATGGCGCAGATGGTCGTCCAGCGCGACGGCAGTGAGGCGGCCCGGTCGGCCTATGCGGCGTTGGGCAGTGACGAGCTGGTCAATGTGTTCGTGGTGGCCCGCAAGCTCAAGCAGTTGTCGGTGCGGTTGCCGCGCTGCCGCGAAGTGGGGGTAGAACCCGTCAGCTGGTGGGTGCCGGGTCGCGATGCCGAGCGTCAGGCCCTGGCGCAGCAGATCGGTCAGCCGTTGGCCGGTGACGTGCTGCCGTGCGGGCATTTCGAGATCCCCCGTGAGGCAGCCTTGCTCACGGCGCTCGAAGATGCCCTGGATACCCTGACCTTGCCCGTTACGCTCTGCTGACCCTTTCCTTTTTCCTCTCAACCGCCGGTCGTGCCTTGCGCCGACCGGCCTGGAGCATTCCCATGTCCCTGAACCCTGATATCGCTGCCTACCTGCAGCTGGTCGAAGCCGGCCGCGCCGAAGGCAAGACGTTGGCGATGCACGCTGCCAGCCCTGAACAAGCCCGCGAAGCGTTCGACCAATCGTCATTGTTGATGAGTACGGGCGGCGACGACCTTGAGCACATCGAGGCGTTGCAGATTCCCGCCCGCGACGGCACACCGCTGCACGCGCGGTTGTACAGTGCCCACGGCATCGACCGTGAGCGCCTGCAGCCTGGAGTGTTGTATTTCCACGGTGGTGGCTACGTGGTCGGCAGCCTGGACTCCCACGATGCCCTGTGCCGCACCCTGGCAGCGCTGTCCGGGTGCGTGGTGCTGTCGGTGGCCTACCGGCTGGCGCCGCAGTGGCGTTTTCCAACCGCGGTGCACGACGCATTGGATGCCTGGCACTGGTTGCTGGACCAGGGCGCCAGTATCGGCATCGACGGGGAGCGCCTGGCCATCGCCGGTGACAGTGTCGGAGGCAGCCTGGCGGCGGTGGTGGCCAATCACGCGCCGGTGGCGCCATGCCTGCAGGTGATGATCTACCCGGTCACCGATGCCAGCCGCTGGCACGCTTCGGTTCAACGCTACGCCACTGGCCACTTGCTGGAGGCCGACACGTTGGAGTGGTTCTACCAGCAGTACCAGCGCAGCGCCGACGACCGCTTCGACCCACGCTTCTCGCCGCTACTGGAAGCACCTGAGCGGCTGCGCGTGCCGGCGTTGCTGTTGCTCGCCGAATGCGACCCGCTGTTCGATGAAGGCCGCGCCTATGCCGCGCACCTGCGCGCAGCGGGAGTCGAGGTGCAGGAGCGGGTGTACGAAGGCATGACCCATGACTTCATGCGCATGGATGCATTGGTGGACGAAGCGCAGGAGGCGCTGGAGGTGATCGCCGAGGCGTTGCAGCGGCGGTTGATGCATGTCGGTTAAGGTTCAAGAGGGCTGCTTTGCAGCCCATCGCTGGCCAAGCCTGCGATGGGCCGCAGGGCGGCCCCGAAGGGTTCAAGCGTTGATCAAAACTTGGCGCGCAGTGCCAGGTTGAAGTTGCGCGGTTCGCCGTAGAAGTTCCAGTAGTTCGGGTTACCGAGGGTCTGGTAGTACTTCTTGTCGAATACGTTATCCAGGTTGTACTGGACTTCGAGGTTCTTGTTGATCTCGTAGATCGCGTGCAAGTTGGTCAGGTGGTAGGCGTCCTGCTGGATCTTGTAGGTCTCGCCGACCTCGGTCTGGGTCATCTTGCTCTGCGCATAGAAGCTGCCGCCCACACGCAGGTGGTTGAGCGCGCCTGGCAGGCGGTAGTCGGTGGCCAGCTTGAACAGGTGACGTGGCGAGGCGGTGTTGAAGTCTTCGCCCTTCTGCTCGCCGCCGATGTACTTGGACTGGGTGTAGGTGTAGCCCGCGGACAGGTTCCAGTCCGGCAGGATCTCGCCGTTGAGCTCAAGCTCGATACCCTTGTTGCGGACCTTGTCGGAGGCGCGGTAGCAGCCGTCGGGGCAAATGGTTTCAGCGACCAGTTCGGCACGGCCGGTCTGGTCAGCCTGGAAGATTGCGATGGAAGTCTGCAGGCGCTTGTCGAAGAATTCGCCCTTCAGGCCGATCTCGTAGTTGCTGCCAGTCATCGGCTTGAGCATGCTGCCGTCGGCAGCCTGATTGTCTTGCGGCTTGAAGATTTCGGTATAGCTGGCGTAAGCCGACCAGTTTTCGTTCAGCTCCTGAATCAGGCCTGCGTATGGCGTGACTTCGCCACTTTTGGAGAAGTGGCCATGGTCACTGTCTTCGCGGATGCCATTGGTGTCGGTCAAGGTGTCGAAGCTGTACCAGCTCAGGCGGCTGCCGAGAATGAACTTCGTGGTGTCGGTCAGGCTGAAGCGGCTGGCGACATAAATACCTTTCTGTTCCTGGGTACGGTTGTACTTCCACTGGTTGACGTTGAGGTTTTCCGGCTTTGGCGGGTCGAACGCACCGAGGTTGTTCATGTCGACGATGTAGCGGTAGGTGGCATCGCGTCCACCATGGTAGTCGAAGTCGTCCTTGTTCCAGTTACCGCCGACGATCAGGTCATGCTGGCGACCAAGCAGCTGGAACGGACCGGTGAAGTAGCCGTCGATGCTGGTCTGGGTGTCGTCGTAACGAAACAGGCGAGGGTTGAGGGTATACAGGTCGG
The DNA here is from genome assembly GCF_040762985.1 of Pseudomonas sp. Rh2. Lineage (NCBI taxonomy): Bacteria > Pseudomonadati > Pseudomonadota > Gammaproteobacteria > Pseudomonadales > Pseudomonadaceae > Pseudomonas > Pseudomonas sp. Rh2. The sequence continues at coordinate 3,997,188 of NZ_CP142890.1, read as the reverse complement.
TGCCACCGCCAGGGAAGGTGTAGTTGCCCAGGAAGTCCGACTTGGCCCACATCTGGTTGACGGCGATCACGCCTTTCCAGCCGTTGTCGAAGGTGTGCTGGACATCGGCGAACAGGGTGGTGTTGCGCTTGTCCAGGTGGTTCCAGTCGCCGGTCAGCGAGGTGGAGCGGGAGATTGGGTAGAACTCGCCGTTCTCCTTGGTCGGCAGGCCCGACCAGTCGTAACCGGAGTTGCGTTCTTTCTGGTAGGTGAAGCCGAAGGTGGCCACGGTCGACTCGTCCAGGTCAGCCTCCAGGATGCCGTAGAACAGCTGGTTTTCCTTCTGGGCGGTGTCCAAGTAGCTGTTGGCATTGTTGTACGAGATCACCGAGCGGCCACGCAGGGTACCGGCTTCGTTCAGTGGCGAGGACACATCGACCATGGTCTTGTAGTTGTCCCAGGAACCGACCGAGGTTTCGATCAGGGCCTGACGCTCGGCAGTCGGGCGCTTGCGGATCAGGTTGATGGAGGCCGAGGGGTTGCCCGCGCCTTCCATCAGGCCAGTGGCGCCGCGCACGATCTCCACGCGGTCGTAGATGTCGGTGTTTGGCTTGGATTGGGCATCCATCGAGTAGGCGTTGCCGATGTTGGTCGGTACGCCGTCGATCTGCAGGTTGTCCACCGACTGCCCGCGAGCCTGGTAGATCGAACGCTCGCCGCCGTTCTTGACGATGGTGATGCCAGTGGCGTTCTTCATCACGTCGTCGAGGTTCTGCATGTTTTGGTCGTCCATGCGCTGGCGGGTGACGACGGTCACGGACTGCGGCGTTTCACGCAGGGACATCGGCAGCTTGGTGGCGGTGCTGGAGCGGCCGGTAGCGTAGGCGTGGGTGCCCTCGGTGGTCTCGCCCAGGGACGCGCCACTGATGTTGGTCGGTGCCAGTTCCAGGTCAGCGCTGTTGCCCTTGCGCAGCAGGATCACCTGCGGGTTGCCTTGCAGGGTGAAGGTCATGCCGGTGCCGCCCAGCAACAGGGCCAGGGCGCGGGCCGGTTCTGCGCGTTGTTTCACCGCCTGGCTGGTGAGTCCGCTGACGTCATCGGGGTTGAACAGGATCTGCATGTCGGCCTGGCGACCGAATGTTTGCAAGGCGCTGGCCAGTGACTGGGCCGGGATGTCGAAGCTGGCTTCCTGGGCCTGGACCTGGGCGGCAATGGGCAGTGCAAGGAGCAGGCCGAAGCGAGGCAGAGGCTTGAAGCGCAGGGTGCAGCGCATGACGAGGCTGGCGAGGCTGAAGGGTTTGTGGACGGGCGACATTTCAAATGCTCATGTAAGTGAACGGCAGATTTTTTTGGTTGTTGATAAGAAGACGCATTCAGCGACAAATTCCGGAAAGAACCTGTCGCTGTTTTTTCTTGTCGTCTCAGGCCGGTACGGGGGATGAGCTCACTTTGCCGCTGTGCATCCTCACCAACTGGTCCGCTACATCGAAGTAGCGGTCGTCGTGAGAGATGACGATGATGGTCTTGCCCAGCCGTTTCAGGTCGGGCAGCAACTCGGTGTAAAAAATGCGGCGGAAGGTCGGGTCCTGGTCTGCCGCCCACTCGTCGAACACCAGTACCGGGCGCTCTTCTAGCCAGGCATTGATCAGGGCCAGGCGCTTGCGCTGGCCGGTCGACAGGTCGGTGGTGGTGAAGCTGCCGTCGCGCACGCTGACCTTGTGGCCGATCTCCAGGCGTTGCAGGTAGCGGTTGGCGTCGTCGGGGATGTGCAGGTCGCCTTCGACCACGTCGTCGAACAGGTAGTAGTCGGCGAAGATGGTGGTGAACAGCTGGCGGTATTCGTCGCGGTTGCTCGGGTCTATGGCCTTGCCGTTGAGGCGGATCTCGCCCTGGTGCGGGGCGTATAGGCCCAGTAGCAGTTTGATCAGGGTCGTCTTGCCGCAGCCGTTCTCGCCGACGATGAAAACGATGTCGCCTTGCTCGATGCGCAGGTTGACCGGACCCAGGCGGAACGGCTCGCTGCCTTCGACCGGCGGGAAGGCGTAGCCTACGTTGAACAGTTCCAGGCTGTGCACCGGCTCGGGCTTGCTGGCCTTGGCGTCGAGCAGCAGGTGCGGCTCGGGCGAGGAGAACTGCTCGGACAGCTGGGCGACGCGGGCGAAGGCGACCTTGGCGCGGCTGACGATGGGCAAGGTGCCGATCAGGTGTTCCAGCGGGCCTTTCATGTACAGCAGCACCAGCACGAAGCCGCTCATCACAGTCTTATCGTCGCTGGGCCACAGCGACTGCAGCACCAAAGCCATGCCGATGACCACGAAGAACAGCATCGAGCCGAAGGTCTTGGCTACCACGAAGGTGTTGATGGCTTTGATCTGGGTCTTGCAGATGAAGTCGGCGGTGGCCTGCACGCCCTGGCTGAACATGCGGTTGCGGCGAGGACGGTGGATGCGCAGTTCCTTGGCGCCTTCGGCGATGGCGCTGTAGTTCTTCTGCAGGGTGTCCTCGGCTTCACGGGCGGTGGCGAAGCCACGACCGCCGCTGGCCTGGGCGACGAACTGGGCGGCGCTGCCGATGGCGATGGCCACCACCATCAACAGGAACATTGGCCAGGACAGCATGGCCAGGTAGCCCAGGCAACCGAGCGTCACGGTCATCGAGATGGCCAGCGGGGCGAAGGCGAAGGCGAAGTCGCTGATGGTGTCGACATCGTGGGTCAGCACAGGGATCAGGCGATGGCTGCGGTAGCGCTCGATCTGCTCGATGGGGGCGGCGAGGGTTTTCTCGCCCAGCGTCTTGCGCAGCTTGGCGATGATGTTCTGGCCGACGTAGTTGGTGCCGATGTCGGCGCTGATCGAACAGGTCAGGGCCAGCAGGCACAGGCCGGCGAAGGCTGCGATGGCGGTGCTGGTGATGTTGCCGCCGCTATGCAGGGCGTTGTTGATGCTGGCGAGCAGCGCGGTGACGCTAAGGCCACCGACCATCCCCAGGACGATGGAGAGGGCAACGATGGGCCAGAAGGGTCTGAGCAGGGCGAACAGTTCGCTGAGGGCGCCGCGGGGAGGCTGAGTCATGGGGCAGGGTTCCGCTTTGGAAAATGGCTGTGGGCTCCCTGTAGGACGACTGGTGGGCAGGGGAATTTAGCGCGCCTCTGGGGGGCGCCTTGCGCCCCTTTGTCGTTCAGAGATCGCGTACTACACGAAAGCCGATCCAATCGCCGCGTTCGTTGGGGTAGAGGTCGTTGCGATTACCGGAGCGAGAGAACACCGGGGCCTCGCCATAGTCGTTGCCGCGAATGCTCTGGAACCTGCAGTCTTTCTCTTGCCATGGGCTGCCATCGCTCGGCGCGCCAACATAGTTGTCGTGCTTGCAGTCGGCGGTCCACTCATAGATGTTGCCGTGCATGTCGTACACGCCAAAGGCGTTGGCCGGGAAGCTACCGACCGGCGCGGTGTAGCTGTAGCCGTCGGCCGGCCCGTAGGTATTGGCGTGCTTGGCGATGCTGTACTCCTTGCCTTCGTCGAAGGGGAAGGGGAACGGGCCGGTGCTGCCAGCACGGGCGGCGTACTCGCGGACCGACTCGCTGGGCAGGCGGTAGGGCTTACCGGTCTTGTTCGACAGCCAGGCGACGTAGTCCTGGGCTTCCTTGAGGTTCATGCACACGGCAGGGTGGCGGCTGGTCACCGGGTAGTTGCCGCCATAGGTGGGGCGGCCACCCTGGGTGGCGGTGCCGGCCTGACACAGGCGGCCAGGGCGTTCGTCACCGCTGGGCATCATGTAGCCGGTGGCCTGGATGAAGGCGTCCCACTCGGCGAAGGTAATGGGGAAGCGGCTGATAGCGAAGGGCTTGGTGAAGGTGACCTTGTGCAGCGGGCCTTCATCGGCCTGGCGTCCGACTTCGTCATCGGGGGTGCCCATCATGAACGAGCCGGTGGGCAGGACCACCATCTCCGGGCAGTCTTTCTCGCAGTCCTTGAAGACAGTACCGGGCTTGGGCGTGCCCGCCTGAGCCCAGGCGCTGGCGGTGAGCAGGGCGAGCAGTGCCAGCGGCGCGAGGACCGGTAGGGTGCGGCGGTGGCGTACGTGGGGTTCAGGGTTCATGAGTCGTCTCGTGCGAAGGGAATTCGGGCGTCACAGCTGGGCGCTGAGCAGTGTCATGAAACGGTCGATCTGCGCTTCGTCGTTGAGCAGGCCGGGTGCGGTGCGGATGACCGGGCCGACGTCGCGGTACACCGCATCGACGATCGCCTTCTGCCGCAGCAAGGCGGCGGCGACCTTGTCGCTGTCGCGGTCCTTGACTCGGAAAAAGGTGAAGCCTGCGCTATGTTGCGCAGTCATCGGGGTGACCAGTTCGACCTGGCGGTGTTCGCCAAGGCGCTGCTTGAGGTAGCTGTTGAGCTGGTGAATACGGCCCTGGACCTCGGCCTTGCCCAGTTGCAAGTGCAGCTTGAACGCCTCGTCCAATGCCCAGCGGTGCTCGAAGGCGTGGTAACCCCCAGGGGTGAGGCTGGTGGCGAAATCGGTGTCCTGGGAAAAGGTCGGGATCAGCGGCGTGATGTCCTTGAGTTGTTCGCTGCGCGCACAGACGATGCCGGTACCACGCGGGCCGAACATCCACTTGTGGGTGCCGGCGATGAAGTAGTCGCAGTTCATCTGCGGGAAGCTCAGGTCTTCCACGCCAAAACCATGCACGCCGTCGACCACATAGAGGATGCGATCGACCTCGGCGCGGTCGCGGTTGTGCCGGTCGACCACCGCGCCGATTTCCGCCAGGGGTAGCTTCACGCCGCTACCCGACTGTACCCAGGTCATGCCCAGCACCCGTGTGTTGGAGCGAATGGCGCGGTCGATGTTGCCGACGATCTCGTCGGTGCTGACCTTGGCCGGGTCCTTGAACAGGCGGATTCGGCGCACTTGGGTACCTTGACGCTGGGTGCGAAAGTCAAGCACCGCCTCGGCGGCGGAATGCTCGTGGACGGTGGTCAGGATCTCCTGGTCCGGGCGCACGTGCAGGCCACCGTAGATAATCGCCAGGCCTTCGGTGGTGCTGCCGGTCAGGGCGATCTGGCCGGGGCGTGCCTGCAGGTACTTGCCCGCCCACGCGCGAACCCGGGCCTCGTGCTGCCAGGGTTCCTGGCGGTCCCAGTCCATGACCAGGCCTGGGTTGCGATCGACGCTGGCGCGGTAGCGATCGATGGCGTCCTGCACCGGTTTAGGGTGCGAGGTGATCAGGAAGTTCGAAAGATGCAGGTAGTCCGGGTCCTGGTTGAACAGCTGACGCAACTGCGTCCATTGGTTACCCTGGGTCGATGGTTTTGCTGGATTGGCCAGGGCTTGGCCGAGGCCGCCGCCAAAGGGCAGGGCAACGGCGAGCAGGCTGGCCTGTTTGAGAAAAGTACGGCGGTCGCTCATGGTTGCGCTTACCGGGTAGAGGAAAGAGAAGGGCTGGCGGCCTTTTCAACCTGGGCCCAGACACGCAGGAAATTGCCGCCCCACAGCTTGGCGATATCGGCTTCGCTATAGCCACGCTGGATCAGTTCGGCGGTGACGTTGCGCACCTGGCTCACATCCTCCCAACCTCGCACGCCACCCCCTTCGTTGAAGTCCGAGGCGATGCCGACGTGGTCGATACCGATCTTGCGCACGGCGTAGTCGATGGCATCGCCCAGGTCCTTGAGGCTGGCCTTGGGTTCTTCGTCGAGAATGGCGTACAGCTGGCTGGCGTAGCTGCCGAAACGCTGCTCGGGCCAGGCGGCGATGATCGGGTCGCCGGGCATCAGGGCCATGGCCAGGTTGGGCAGCGGTGGCAGGTCGAACTTGGCGCGCAGGGCGTTGAGCTTGTCCTGGGTCTTTTGCGTGAGCGGGCGCAGGTAGCCGGAGAAGCCGACGATCTGCACCACGCCGCCGCTGTTCTTGATCAGTTGCATCTCGCGGTCGCTGAGGTTGCGTGGGATATCGACCATCGCCCGTGGCGCAGAGTGCGAGGCGACGATGGGCGCGCGGCTCAGGGCGCTGACTTGTTCCAAGGCCTGGGTGGACATCTGCGAGACATCGATGATCACCCCCAGGTCATTGAGCCTTTGCACGGCCTGCTTGCCGATGGGTGAGAGACCACCCAGGGCGTCGGGTGAGTCGTTGAAGAACGGCAGCGGGCGCGAGGAGTCGGCCCAGTCGTTGTTGCCGATGTAGCTGAAGCCGAACATGCGCATACCCCGTGCGGCCCACTTGTCCAGCAGGTTCAAGTCGTTGCCCAACGGGTAGGCGTTGAGCATGCTGATGAAGATGGCGAACTTGCCTTCGCCGTGCAGGCGGCGGAAATCGTCGGGGGTATAGGCGATACCGACCTGGTTGGGGAAGTCGCGCACCAGGCCGGAGATGATCTTGTAGCGCACCTCCTGCTGATTACGGGCCTCCTCGACAAACCCTGCGGTCGGCCGGTGCGGTGCATCGGGGCCGTTCCAGATTTCCGGCCAGCCGAAGAGGGTCAAGGCGGCGCCGGACAATCGTCCTTTGGCGGCCTTGGCCAGGTCGAACTGGCCGTCGCCATCCTTGTCCGCCTCCTGGCCATGGGTACCGAAGTCCAGCGGCAGGGTGATGTGGCTGTCGAAGGAGATCAGCCGATCCTGCAGCTCGTCGGCCTGCTTGATCACCTCGCGCGGGTAGTGCGGGGCGGGGTTCAGCCATTGGTTCCAGGCCAGGTAGCCACCGGCACCGAGCAGCAGGGCCAGGGGCACACCGATGTACAAGGTTTTCTTCCAGCGAGGTTGTGTCATTGCCATCTCGTTTCAGGTCCGCGAATGCCGGGGCTTGGGCTGTCTGGGAGGGACGAGCGTGGCGGGAGGAAATTTAGCGAGGGGCAGCGACGACCTGGCTAAATTTCGCCGGGGAGCATACGTCCTTGCTGGGACAGCGCCTGCTTCATGGCGGACACAGGTAGGGTAATGACGATTTCTCGACGAGGTTTCATGACCGGTGTGGCCCTGGCGGGCGCGGCCCTGCCGGCGGTCCACTATGCGCACCGCGAGCTGACCAGGGATGAGTTTCCGGTCACCCCGGGGGAGGCCAGCGTGGAGCTTGCCGACACCGCCGGCCAACGCCTGGGTAACCGCCTGCGCGGTATCTGGGCTATCCGCTTCGAAGGGGCCGATGCCGGGCTTGCGGGTCTGCCGGCTCAGCAGCTTGAACTGTTCATCGACGTTGCCGCGCGAGGACGTGGCGTGCGCGGTTGCCTTGACACGGCACAACGGCTGCGCAGCGAAAAGGCGCCGCGTTACCAGTTGATCGGTGACCTGGCCGAGTCCGATTCCAATCGCCTTTACTGGCGCCTGATGCCAACGGATGCGAGCCATCGAGGTTATGAAATGGCGATCACCCTGGATCAGGTGTGGGGCGAGTTCGGCAATGCCGGCAGCGAGACCCTGAGTGGGCAGATTGCCGCGCTGGACCGGTCCCTGGCGCTGCCGTTGCAGGACAACCGCTTCGTCGCCATTGGCCAGCGCTTCCCCGAAGCGCGCCAGACCATTGGCCTTGAGCCGGCCTTGCTGGACTGGCTGATTTCCCCCGAGCACCGACTGTTCCACCAGTTGTGGCATGCCTCGCGTGACAAGTGGCACAACCTCTCGGAGGAAAAGCGCAATGCCCTGCGCGGCCTGGGGTGGCAACCTGGCCCTCGTGAGCGCGAGCGTGATGCGCGCGGCAAACTCAAGGACCGCAACGGCTCGGGCGAGGACTTTTTCTTCATGCACCGGCACATGCTCGCTGCGGCCCGTGCGCTGCAGCCGCTGCCGTCGTGGTCGAGCTTTCCGTTGCCGCAGCCGGAGCTTGAACGCGACCGCTTGGGTTTTGCCCGTTACTTCGATAACCTCGACGGCTGCTCGGTGCCGCCGACCTGGCTGGCGCCGGGGGACGATGCGTTCAGCGAGTGGGTCAACGGCATCAAGCGTGCCGAGACGTTCCATGGCAACTTCGCGGTATGGGAGTCTCGGTATCGCGACCCGCGTTACTTGTCGCGGATGACCTTGGGGCAATTGGGCTCGGAGATGGAGCTGGGCCTGCACGACTGGCTGCACATGCGCTGGGCGTCGGTGCCGCGCGACCCCTCCAACGGCGCGCCGGTGCCGCTGGCCCGCGAGCTGGATGACTTTGCGCCGCGTTGGTATGCAGCGGAAAACGACTTTTTGGGCGACCCGTTCTCGTCCCATGTGCACCCGGTGTTCTGGCGGTTTCATGGTTGGATCGACGATCGCGTGGAGGACTGGTTCGCCGCCCATGAGCGTTTTCACCCGGGCGAAGTCAGCCGGATGCAGGTCAACGGCGTGCCGTGGTTTGCGCCGGGGCGCTGGGTGGAGGTGGCTGACCCCTGGCTGGGGCCGGATACCCATGGCTGCAGTACAGTGCCTGGGGTAAGGCCGGGCAGGTCGGTGGAGATGGATGTCGAGACCATGAAGCTGGCATTGCGCATCATCTTTGGCGAGGACGAAGGCAAGTTGGCCGGGTTCATGCGCCAGGTGCCGAAACGGCCGTGGTATGCGCGGCATCTTTCATTGAAGGGATTGCTGGCCTGAGTGCGCCATGGGTTGGATTGATCTCCAACCTTCGTGGCATCGAACTATTCGTGGGAGCGGCCAGGCGTCGCGAAAGGGCTGCACAGCAGCCCCGTGTGTACTCACTGGGCTGTTTTCACGTGCCAGCCGCCACCCAGTGCCTTGTACAGGGCCACGCTCGCTTGCAATCGCGCCAAGCGCAACTGCGCCTGCTGATCCTGTGCCTCGTACAGCGTGCGCTGGGTTTCCAACACCGTCAGCAGCGTTTCGGCTCCGGCACCGTAACGTTGCTGGGCGAGGTCGAAGGCCAGGCGGGCCTGTTGCACTTGCTCATCCTGCCATTGCCGTTGCCGGTCGACGCCATGGATGGCGTTGAGCGCTTTCTCGACGTCGGCGAAGCCGGCCAGGATGCTGCTGCGATAGGCCTCGAGCAACTCCTCTTGCTCTGCCTCGGCCAATTCACGCGAGGCCCGCAGTCGGCCGTTGTTGAAGATCGGCGCGACCAGGCCGGAGGTCAGCGTGTAGTACGGGCTGTCGAAGACCTGGGGCAGGGTGCGGGCCCCCGAACCGAACTCGGCGCCGAGGGTCAGCTTTGGTAGCAGGGCGGCCCGTGCGACCTGCACATTGGCGCTGGCGGCCGCCAGGCGCGCTTCGGCGGCTGCGATGTCTGGCCGGCGGGTCAGCAGGTCGCTGGGCATACCGCTGCCAATTGCCGGCCACTGCACCGTGTCGATGCGCTCGTCGCTGCCGGGCAAATGTTGCACGGGGTCGCCGAGCAGGGTGGCCAGCGTGACGCGGTTGTCCTGCTGGCGTTGCTCAAGCAGCGGCAGTTGGCGCTCCTGGGCGGCCACCAGGCTACGTTGTTGCGCCAACTCAAGGCGCGTGGCCGAGCCAGAGCGCTGCCGCACCTCGACCAGGCCCAGCACATCCCGCGCATTGCGCAGGTTCAGGCGGGCGATGCGCAGTTGCTCATCCAGTGCCAGCCCTTGCAGGTAGCTATCGGCAACGGCACTGACCAGGGTCAGTTCCACAGTCTGGCGGTCGAAGCGGCTGGCGTCCAGGCCATGCAGGCCGCTGTCGCGTGCGGCGCGCAGGCCGCCCCAGAAGTCGATCTCGTAGGTCGCGCTGAGCGTGGTGCCAAACGAGGTGCTGGTGCGTTCGCTGCTGCTGACATCGAGCTGGTCGCTGCCGTCGCCCCGCAGCAGGTGCTGTCGGCTGCCTTCAAACCCGAAGTTCAACGCCGGCAGCAGTGGCGCGCCGGCGATCACGGCGCGGGCCTGGGCCTGGCGTACACGTGCGGTGGCAGCCGCCAGGTCGTAGCTGTTGCGCCGCGCACGTTCAACCAGACGGTCCAGTTCGGGGCTGGCGAAGGCTTTCCACCACTTCGTCTGTGGCAGGGTGAGCCCGGCAGCACCGGTCTCTCCTTGCCAGTTATCCGGTGGTGCGATGCCGCTTTCGGGCGGTGGCGGTGTGCTGCAGGCGGCGAGGCAAAGGCTCAGGGTCAGCAGGCTGATGCGGCTTGGCAATGTCATGGGTTATTCGCTGGTAAGGGCTTTGACCGGATCGAGACGCGCCGCCTTGCGGGCCGGCATGAAGCCGAACACGATGCCGGTGACTACGGCGCAGGCGAAGGCGCCGAGGATGGCGGGTAGGGCGAAGGCCACGGCGACCCCGGCAAGCATCAGGCCTGCGCCGATGCCCAAGGCCAGTGCGATGCCGGTCAGGCCGCCGACCATCGACAGCATCACCGCCTCACTGAGGAACTGGCGCAGGATGTCGCGCTGGCGGGCGCCGGTGGCCATGCGAATACCGATCTCGCGGGTGCGTTCGCGCACGGTCATCAGCATGATGTTCATCACCCCGATGCCGCCGACCAGCAGGGAGATCGCGGCGATCGCCCCCAGCATCAGCGACAGGCTGTTCTGGGTGCGGGCTTCGGCCTGGATCAGTGCGGCGTCGTTGGTCAGCTCGAAGTCTTGCTTACCTTGGTGACGCTGGCGCATCAGGTGATCGATGGCTGCTTCGGTCTCGGCCACTCGTGCCGAATCTCGGGCGGCGATGATCACGTATTCCGGGTCCTGGGTACCGAACAGGCGAATGGACGCTGCCGAGTAGGGCACGACGATGCGTTCGTCGCTGTTCTGGTCGCCGGAGCTGGCGCCTTTTCCGGCCAGCACGCCGACGATCTGGAACGGTACGTTGCCGAGCAGCAGGTACTGGCCGATCGGGTCGCTGCCAGGTTCGAGCAGCGTGTCGCGTACCTTCTGGCCGATCACCGCGACGGCGGCGCCAGTGCGTTCGTCGCTGTCGCTGAAGAAGCTGCCCTGGACCACCGGCCAATTGAGGATGTAGGGGAACTCGATATTGTTGCCGCCGACGTAGAATTTCTGGTTGTTGTTGCCGTGGCGCACCATCACGTCGTCCCCGATCACCGGCATGATCCGCGTCACCTGGGGCAGTTCGGCAATCGCCGCAACATCGTCCAGGGTCACCACGCCGGCGGGCTCACGCAGGGTGGCGTGGCGACCGTTGAGGTAGAGGATGTTCGAGCCGAAGGCGGCCATCTGTGCCATGACCTGGCGTTTGCTGCCTTCGCCCACAGCCAGCATGACCACCACCGAGGCGACGCCGATGACGATGCCGAGCAGGGTCAGGGCAGTGCGAAAGCGATTGATCCACATGACCCGCCAGGCTGCCTGCAAGGCTTCGACCAGCTCGCCCTTCCAGGCGCCACGCTCAGTGGCGCCGCGATCCAGGCGTTCGCGCAGGTCTTCGGCCTGCAGGCCTCGGTGCGGATTGACCGGTGGCTGGTCGTCGGCCGAATCGCTGATCACCAAGCCGTCGCGAATCTCGATCACCCGGTGTGCGCGTGCCGCCACCTCGCGGTCGTGGGTGATAAGGATGATCACATGCCCCTGGCTGGCCAGTTCGTCGAGCAGGGCCATGACTTCGGCGCCGCTGTGGCTGTCGAGGGCTCCAGTGGGTTCGTCGGCGAGGATGATGTGGCCGCCGTTCATCAGCGCGCGGGCGATGGAAACGCGCTGTTGCTGACCGCCGGACAACTGGTGCGGGCGGTTGCCCGTGCGGCTGGCCAGGCCCAGGCGTTCGAGCAGGGCGGCGGCGCGGGCGTGGCGCTCGCTGGCCGGTAAGCCGGCATAGATGGCTGGCATTTCGACGTTTTCCTGGGCCGAGCCCGAAGGAATCAGGTGGTAGCCCTGGAACACGAAACCGAAGGCCTCGCGTCGCAGCCAGGCCAGCTTGTCGGTGTCCAGCTCGGCCACGTCCTTGCCGGCGAAGCGATAGCAGCCGGAACTGGGGCGGTCGAGGCAGCCGAGGATGTTCATCAGGGTCGATTTGCCAGACCCTGACGCGCCGACGATGGCGACAAATTCGCCAGGGTGCACGCGCAGGCTGATACCGCGCAGGACTTCGACCTTGGGTGTGTCGAGGCCGCCGTAGACTTTGCGGATGTCGCGAAGCTCGATCAGGGGGGCGAACATTCAACCTCCGCTGGCGGCAGGGGCGCCGATGAGCAGGCGTTCGCCTTCGCGGACACCGTCGAGGATCTGTACCCGCAGCCGGTCGCTCAGGCCGGTGCGCACTTGGCGCTGCTCGACCTTGCCGTCGCGGGTGAGTACCTGGGCCATGCGCAGGCCGTCACCATCGCTGTCGTCCAGCGCCGCCAGCGGTGCGGTCAGTACCTGGCTGGCCTGGCCGGCGACGAAGAACACCTGGGTGGTCATCTCGGCCATCAGTGCCCCGTCAGGGTTGTCCACGTCCAGCAGCACGGTGTACTGCACGACTTGGCTGCCGGTCGTGCCGGAGGTGGCGCTGGTCGGGCTGCCGCCGCCCTGGCTGGACTGCTCCAGCGGCTTGGGCGGAATCGGCAGTATCTGGCGCACGGTGCTGGTCCAGCGGCGCTTGCCACCGGCCAAGGTGGTGAAGTAAGCGCTCATGCCGGGCTTGACCTTGCCGATATCGGCCTCGGAGACCTGGGCCCAGACGGTCATCGGCGACAGCTTGGCGATGCGCAGGATCAGGGGCGTCTGTTGCTGGGCATTCAGGGTCTGGCCCTCGCGGGCGTCCACGGCAACCACGGTGCCGTCCATGGGCGCGTAGATGCGCGTGTAGCCAAGTTCGGCCTGGTCGCTGCGCAGGCTGGCCTGGGCCTGAAGGATCTGCGCCTGGTACATGTCGATGCGGGCCTGGGTGACCTTGAGCTGGGCATCGGCAGCCTGCACGTCTTCCTCGCGGGTGGCACCAGCAGCGGCCAGGTCGCGCTGGCGTTTGAGCTGTTGCTGGGCCAAGCGGTACTGGGCGCGCTGCTCGGCCAACTGGGCCTTGAGGTTCTCGATCGAGTAGCGGCCGGCGTCGAGCCTGGCCTGCTGGGTTGACGGGTCGATCTCGACCAGCAACTGGCCCTGGTGAACCTGGTCGCCCGCTTCGACATGCAGGCGACGGATCTGCCCCGAGGCCTGGGCGCCGACATCGACGTAGCGACGAGGTTGCAGGGTGCCCAGGGCGGTGACGCTGCTTTCGATATCGGCGCGGGTGACGGTTACCGTGCTGGCCGGCTGGTTGTCGAATGGCAAGGTCTTCCAGGCCAGCAGGCTGCCCAGGCCAAGCAGGCCCAGGCCACCGAGGAGGATGCGGCGGCGAGTGTTGGGTAAGCGTCTCATGCGGACTTCCAGCCAGGGGTGATGGCCACACGCAGCCAGTCGAGGCGCGCAGGGAGGTCCCAGTTAGACGAAGATCAGCATGCGGGATTTACCCAGGTTGGGGGTACCGCTGTGTGTTGCTGAGAATAATTATAATTTGTAAGATTGCACGCTGATATCACATATTCCCGCGTCCCCGCACACCTGTGGCAGGGCAGGGCGACGCCAGGTGCCGCTGTGGAACATTACTATCGTGAACTGGTGAGTTTCCTTTCCGCACGCCTTGGCAGTCGCCAGGCGGCGGAGGACGTTGCCCACGATGCCTACCTGCGGGTACTGGAGCGCACCGACGCGCAGCAGATCGAGCATCCGCGCGCCTTCCTGTACCGGACCGCGCTCAACCTAGTGGTAGACCGTCATCGGCGTCAGCGTGTGCGCCAGGCCGAACCCTTGGACGTGCTGGACAGCGACGAGCGCTGGCACATTCAGGCACCGTCCCAGGAAATGCAGCTCGATCAGCGCCTGGCACTGATGCAAAGGGCCCTGGACGAATTGAGCAAGCCTTGCCGCGACAGCTTCCTGTTGCGCAAGCTCGAGGGCCTTTCACACCAGCAGATCGCCGAGCGGCTGGGCGTTTCCCGAAGCATGGTGGAAAAACATATCGTCAACGCCATGAAGCATTGCCGCTTGCGCATGCGGCAATGGGAATAGTGAAAAGCCGGTGAAACACGAATGAAAATTCTGTACGCGGCAACTTGATTTCTGGAAAGTTCCCGACAACTATCAATGAAGACCCTGCCGAATTCATGGTTTCGGCAGTTGCCTCGTCGGCGCAGTTTGGTCAGGGAGTTTCCCTTAACTAGCTAACTGCCCAGGTCCGATGATGCCCAACAAAACGATGCGCATCCTTATCGCCGACGAGCACCCCAGCCAGCGCTTGCACCTTGAGCGACTGCTCAATGGCCTGGGCTATTTCCGGATCGCGCCGGTGCAAAGCTTCGAAGAGCTGCAGCGCCTGGTGCAGTGCGCGCTGCAACCTTTCAACCTGTTGGTCGGCAATATCGAGTTGGGTAGTCACTGCGGGGTCGACCTTGAGCGCTTTTGCCGGGTCAACGCACAGATTCAGCACGCCTTGCTCTATCACTCACAGTCTGTGACGGTTCCAGACGTGCCGCCGGCCGAGCGCCAGGCGGTCAGCATCAGCCTGCCCCAGGTGCCGGACGACGAAGCGCTGGGTTCTTTCATGGCGATCATCGATGCGCCAGTGTTGGTCGGCAAGCTTGGCCTGCCTTCGAGCGTCGCCAGCCATCTGGCGTTTCCGCGCGCTCGCCAGCATTTCCCGTCGACCGTATTCAGCCGGACCCATTGAACCTGAAGGGGTACCCAAGGGTAAGCATTTGCTATCCTCTTGCCCTTTGCCGATTTGCGGACCCCTGCCATGACTGCCAACCACACCGCTCCTGCGCCCCGGTTCAGCCGCAGCGACCACCGGACCCTGGGTCTGGCGGCACTGGGCGGCGCCCTGGAGATCTACGATTTCATCATCTTCGTGTTCTTCGCGTTGACCCTGAGCCAGCTGTTCTTCCCACCGGAAATGCCGCAATGGCTGCGCTTGCTGCAAAGCTTCGGGATCTTCGTGACCGGTTACCTGGCCCGCCCGCTGGGTGGGATTCTCATGGCGCATTTTGCCGACCATCTGGGCCGCAAGCGGGTGTTCAGCCTGAGCATCCTGATGATGGCCCTGCCGTGCCTGTTGATCGGTGTGATGCCGACCTACGCCGACATCGGCTACGCCGCCCCACTCATTCTGCTGGCGCTGCGCATCCTGCAGGGGGCCGCGGTGGGAGGCGAGGTGCCCAGTGCCTGGACTTTCGTCGCCGAGCACGCCCCGCCAGGGCGACGGGGATATGCACTGGGCTTCCTGCAGGCCGGGCTGACCTTTGGCTACCTGCTGGGTGCCTTGACCGCAACCTTGCTGGCGCAGGTCTTCACCGCGCAGGAAATCCTCGATTACGCCTGGCGTTATCCGTTCCTGCTGGGTGGCGTGTTCGGTGTGATCGGCGTGTGGCTGCGTCGCTGGCTGAGTGAAACCCCGGTGTTTCTGGCCCTGCGCGAGCGCCAGGAGCAGCCAGTGGCCTTCCCGCTGCGACGGGTGCTGGCAGAGCATAGCCGTGCGCTGATCCCGGCGGCATTGCTGACCTGCGTGCTGACCTCGGCGGTGGTGGTGCTGGTGGTGATCACCCCGACCGTGATGCAGCAGCGTTTCGGCATGAGTGCCGGGCATACCTTCGCCTTGAGCAGCGTGGGCATCGTCTTTCTCAATATAGGCTGCGTGATGGCGGGGCTGTTGGTCGACCGGTTGGGTGGCTGGCGTGCGCTGATGGTCTACAGCCTGTTGCTGCCATTGGGTGTCGGCGTGCTGTACGCAAGCCTGGTGGGGCAATGGGGCGCGGTGTGGGCCGCCTATGCGCTGGCAGGGCTTTGCTGTGGCGTGGTGGGGGTGGTGCCGTCGATCATGGTCGGATTATTCCCGGCGCAGATCCGCGTGTCGGGTATTTCCTTCACCTATAACGTCGCCTATGCCCTGTGGGCCAGTACCACGCCGCTGGCATTGATCGCGCTGATGCCGTGGAGCCCGTGGGTGTGTGTCGGCTTTTGTCTGATCATGGGCACCGTCGGATTGCTCACCGCGTTGTATTTCGGGCGTCGCGAGCCCTTGGCGTTCGCCGTCGAGCCTATGCCGGTCATGTGCGCTGACAAATGAGCCTAGAGGAGCAGGGGCATCGAGGCAGAATCCACGGTCATTCCTGATGTGTTCAGCGATGACTGCACACGCGGTCTAGGGTGGCGGGTGCACGCATTTTCCCGTTGGGAAAATGGCAAGATGCGGCCACCGGTTGCACTCATCGAGCTATTCAAACTGCTCGATCGTCGCCCAGAATTGTTCGAAGAGATAAGGACACCCTGAGTCGGCCTGCAACAGCCTACAGCCGGTGCCAACGGTTCACGCAAATCAAGGCTACAAGGCGCACAGAAGGCGACTGTACATGAATGTAGATTGCTCCCGCATCCACATTTCAGGAAACAGGCGCCATGTACGGATTTCATGTGAAATGGCTGACGCGCCGTCAGCTGCCGCCCATTCCGGCGACCATGCTCTTTTCAGGAACGCACCATGATGCCCCGGGGCCTGATGGCGACTTCGAGCAAGCCGTTACGCCCGTAATCACCTGGGGCAACAACAGCCTTGGCTGCGTGTTCGACGACAACGAGCATCACGACGCTGCCTGGCTGGTTGTCTACGGTGACGGGGAGCAACTGACCGGCGTGCATCCGTTGCCTCATTTTCGGCATGTCATGGACATTCAAGCGGCGCCAAGCGGTGTTGCCTGGGTGCTGGTCGATGAGAAAGCGCGCAAGGTCGAGATCTCGCATCTTCTGCTCGACGGACTCGATGGCAGAGTAGGCCGTGAGACCTCACTGGAAGGAATGCCGGTTGGCATTCCTTTCTGTCTGCGCAATGGGCGCGATTTTCTGATGGCGGACGAGTCAGGGGTTCGCGTTGCCGCCTTGCCCGATCCGCTGGCGATGCAGTGGATGTATCAGGATGGCGAGCTGACCCATGTTGCCACCCAACAGGTACTGGGCCTGGGCGTGCGCTGCAAACCTGCCGCGCAGGACGGAGACCGCTGGCACTTGTCCGCCCGAGGCGTGTTGTTCTATGGCGAAGAGAAACGCGCTTTGTGCGCCGACCCCGGCAATGGCGATGTATGGCTTCAGGCACACGTGGCAGAGTCACCAGAGGGGCTATGGCAGGTGCAAATGCCGGGGCAGACGAGGCGTAACAGGGGCAGCGCGTTGCGTATCAGCACGCTGGCCATTCATGTGCAGGTCTCCAATGACTTGAGGTCCGGGACCAGTGATGCTGTGTATTTTTCCGTCAACGGCAGCGCGCACCGGCAATTGCTGGCACGCAACTTCGATCGTGGCTCATTGCTTCAGGTCGATGTCGATCTGTCGAGCATGTTCGCGGGGCGTCAGCTGGTTGCCGATGAGCTCCACAGTGTCGAGCTGTACCAAGTGAGCGGCGAAGGGTACGGGCCTGCGTGGCGCATGCAATCTCTGGATCTGGTGGTCAACGATGAACTGTCCAACCGGCTACTGGTTGCCGAAAGCCCTTGGCTGCTGCCGGCGAGAGGGGCGAGTTGGAAGGGCGTCGTGAACTGGTTGGACTGGCGCTTGAAGGGCAAGGAGACACCGCTGGATTTTACCGGGCGTACGTACCCGGTCACTTGGCGACCCCTGCTGAGCGACTGGCTGTACTGGCGCAGCTACGACGTCTCGAACATCGAAGGAGTTTGCCAGTTGATCGGTGAGCAGGACGGTAGGGTGCTGGGGTTCGAGCTGGTCGGCCAGCGTCCTGTTTATCTTGAGCCCAACACGGCAAACGACTCCTACACCTGGGTGTACACGCCACAGGGGAGCATTATCGTAAAGCGCTGGGACAAGGCGGCGCCTCGGGCTCATTACATCACTCACAGCCAGCTGGGTATGGGCGCCCCCGTGGTATGCGCGGGTGAAATGACGATCGTCCGCATGGGGGCGGGCGTGGCGGTCCACGATATCCTGGGAATGATCAACGATGCGTCGGGGCACTATGTGCCGGATGGCGGTGCATGCCTCGCCCATGTGCGCGAGCGACTTGCCCAATTGGGGCTGGATACCACGCGGACGACGGTCGCGTTCCACAGCGGCAAGCAGGCGGAATGATTGCCTCCGGGCACAACGAAAAAGCCCCCGGGCCACGCGGCCAGGGGGCTTTTTCCTGCCTCGGGGGCAGGGCTTACATGTTCGGGTAGTTCGGCCCGCCAGCGCCTTCAGGCGTGACCCAAGTGATGTTCTGGGCCGGGTCCTTGATGTCGCAGGTCTTGCAGTGCACGCAGTTCTGCGCGTTGATCTGGAAGCGCTTGTTGCCGTCTTCCTGGGTGACCACTTCGTATACGCCGGCCGGGCAGTAGCGCTGCGCCGGTTCGTCGTACAGTGGCAGGTTGTTGGCGATCGGTACGTTCGGATCGGTCAGCTTCAGGTGGCAAGGTTGCTCCTCTTCATGGTTGGTGCTGGAGAGGAATACCGAGCTGAGCTTGTCGAAGCTGAGCTTGCCGTCGGGTTTCGGATAGTCGATCTTCTGCGAATCGGCGGCGAGCTTGAGGCAGGCGTAGTCCGGCTTGGTGTCGTGCAGGGTGAACGGCAGCTTGCCGCCGAACCAGTTCTGATCGACATAGTTGAACGCCGCGCCCAGGATCGGCCCGAACTTGTGCATGGCCGGGCCGAAGTTGCGGCTGGCGAACAGCTCTTCGTAGAGCCAGCTGGCTTTGAAGGCGCTGACATAACCGTTGAGCTGGTCACCGCCTTCACTGCCGGCGATCAGTGCGTCGGCAACTGCCTCAGCAGCGAGCATGCCCGACTTCATGGCGGTGTGGCTGCCCTTGATCTTGGCGAAGTTCAGGGTGCCCAGGTCGCAGCCGATCAGCGCGCCACCGTTGAACACCATCTTGGGCAGCGAGTTGAAGCCGCCTTTGCAGATGGCGCGGGCGCCGTAGCTGATGCGTTTGCCGCCTTCGAGATATTGGCTCATCACCGGGTGATGCTTCAGGCGCTGGAACTCATCGAACGGCGAGAGGTACGGGTTGGCGTAGGACAGGTCGACGATCAGGCCGACCACCACCTGGTTGTTTTCCAGGTGATAGAGGAACGAGCCGCCGGTGTTGTCCTTGCTCATCACGTCCAGCGGCCAGCCGGCGGTGTGCACCACCAGGCCCTGCTCGTGCTTGGCGGGGTCGATTTCCCAGATTTCCTTCAAGCCGATGCCGTAATGCTGCACGTCGGACTCGCTGTCCAGGTCGAAGCGCTTGATCAGCTGCTTGCCGATATGGCCGCGGCAACCTTCGGCGAACAGGGTGTACTTGGCGCGCAGTTCCATGCCTGGGGTGTACAGGCCGTCCTTGGGGTTGCCTTCGCGGTCGACGCCCAGGTCGCCAGTGATGATGCCGCGTACCACACCGTTTTCGTCGAACAGCGCTTCCTGTGCGGCGAAGCCTGGGTAGATTTCCACGCCCAGGTTCTCTGCCTGCTGGGCCAGCCAGCGGCACAGGTTGCCCAGGGAGATGATGTAGTTGCCCTGGTTGTGCATGGTTTTAGGCACGAACAGGTCAGGGACCTTGGTCGAGCTGCCGGCATCTTTGAGCACATAGATATCGTCACGCTTCACTTCGGTGTTCAGTGGCGCGCCGAGTGCTTTCCAGTCGGGGAACAGCTCGTTCAGGGCGCGGGGTTCGAAGACCGCGCCGGAGAGGATGTGGGCGCCGACTTCGGAGCCTTTCTCGACCACGCAGACGCTGATCTCGCTACCGGCTTCGGCGGCCTTCTGCTTCAGGCGGCAGGCGGCGGACAGGCCCGCCGGGCCGGCGCCGACGATGACCACGTCGAATTCCATGTATTCGCGTTCCACTGGTACTCTCCTACTCATCAAGGCTCGTGCTGTTGCTTTGTCTTATTGGGTGCGGGGGTGGTCACGGGAGGCTGTTCAGGTGTCTGTAGCCCTGTAGCCGCGTGAATGACGAACTACACCGTTTTGTCTTGGCCGCGCATTATATCTACACCACTTGGCGGGTCCAATACAAACGTTTGTTTGAATTTGCCGCAGGCCAGTAAAATCACAGGAACGCGGCTTGAGGGTGGCCGATTTGCCGTATTGACCGGATTGGGTGTTACGGTCAAGATACGAGCGGTTTTACGCTCGCCGTAGGCTGACCGTCGGGCGCAGGTGCACCCCTAAAGGCCAGGCGTAGAGCAAGGTTTTCGGGCCGAAACCCGTTTTGTAGTGGAGTCTACACGCCACGACAGAAAATGACCCGCGGGTTTTGCCGAAACAGTCTGAACAGGACTGATTGGTCACTGTGAAGTTCGCTCGAGCCGGAACGTTTTTAGAGGTGCCCTTGTACCCACGCGCAATCGCCGGGCAAGCCCCAGGCGACATTCTATTCACCGGAGAGTAACGAGGAATCCATGAAGGTTCTTGTAGCTGTCAAACGAGTGGTCGACTACAACGTCAAGGTTCGCGTCAAAGCGGACAACTCCGGCGTCGACCTTGCAAACGTCAAGATGTCCATGAACCCCTTCTGCGAAATCGCCGTGGAAGAAGCCGTGCGCCTGAAAGAAAAGGGCGTTGCGAGCGAGATCGTCGTCGTCTCCGTCGGCCCGAGCACTGCTCAGGAGCAACTGCGTACCGCCCTGGCCCTGGGTGCCGACCGTGCCATCCTGGTCGAAGCAGCTGACGAACTGAACTCCTTGGCCGTGGCCAAGGCACTGAAAGCCGTTGTCGACAAAGAGCAGCCACAGCTGGTCATTCTCGGCAAACAGGCCATCGACAGTGACAACAACCAGACCGGCCAGATGCTGGCCGCGCTGACCGGTTTCGCGCAGGGCACCTTCGCCTCCAAGGTGGAAGTGGCTGGCGACAAGCTGAACGTCACCCGCGAAATCGACGGCGGCCTGCAGACCGTCGCGTTGAACCTGCCGGCGATCGTCACCACCGACCTGCGCCTGAACGAGCCACGTTACGCGTCGCTGCCGAACATCATGAAGGCCAAGAAGAAGCCGCTGGAGACCGTTACTCCAGACGCGCTGGGCGTCTCCATCGCCTCCACCAACAAGACCCTGAAGGTCGAAGCGCCTGCTGCCCGCAGCGCGGGTATCAAGGTCAAATCGGTGGCCGAACTGGTCGAGAAGCTGAAGAACGAAGCGAAGGTAATCTAAATGACTATCCTGGTTGTCGCTGAATACGAAAACGGTGCCGTAGCCCCGGCCACCCTGAACACTGTCGCCGCAGCCGCCAAGATCGGTGGCGATATCCACGTACTGGTCGCTGGCCAGAATGTCGGTGGCGTTGCCGAGTCTGCCGCCAAGATCGCTGGCGTGGCCAAGGTGCTGGTTGCTGACAACGCAGCCTACGCCCACGTCCTGCCGGAGAACGTCGCGCCGCTGATCGTCGAGCTGGCCAAAGGCTATAGCCACGTGCTGGCCCCAGCCACCACCAACGGCAAGAACATCCTGCCGCGCGTTGCCGCGCTGCTGGACGTCGACCAGATCTCCGAGATCATCTCGGTCGAGTCCGCCGACACCTTCAAGCGTCCGATCTACGCCGGTAACGCCATTGCCACCGTGCAATCGAGCGCTGCTGTAAAAGTCATCACCGTGCGTACCACCGGCTTCGACGCCGTCGCCGCCGAAGGCGGCTCGGCTGCCGTTGAGGCGGTGGGGGCTGCTCACAATGCCGGTATCTCGGCCTTCGTCGGCGAAGAGCTGGCCAAGTCCGATCGTCCAGAGCTAACCGCTGCCAAGATCGTCGTATCCGGCGGCCGTGGCATGGGCAACGGTGACAACTTCAAGCACCTGTACGCCCTGGCCGACAAGCTTGGCGCCGCTGTCGGTGCTTCGCGCGCCGCGGTCGACGCAGGCTTCGTGCCGAACGACATGCAGGTCGGCCAGACCGGCAAGATCGTCGCGCCGCAGCTGTACATCGCCGTCGGTATCTCCGGTGCCATCCAGCACCTGGCCGGTATGAAAGACTCCAAGGTGATCGTTGCGATCAACAAGGATGAAGAAGCGCCGATCTTCCAGGTGGCCGACTACGGCCTGGTCGCTGACCTGTTCGAAGCGGTACCAGAGCTGGAAAAGCTGGTCTGATCCGGCTGCTTCACTTATAAAGAAGCCCGGCCCTCGTTGAGGGGGTCGGGCTTTTTCATGCCCGTTGCGGGCTTATCGCCGGCCGGCGCCTGCAGGAGGTGCGTGCCGGTGGTGCGGGCAAGTGGGCCCTCAAGAACAAGGCAAGGAGAGAGGATGAGGCTTCGCGGAGCGCGCGCGATACTGGCATGCATGGTTGCGATGCTGTCGCCGATGGCGATGGCGGCAGGCAAGTGCGAGCGCCTGGTGGCGACCGGCAGCCCTGATGCGCCGCCGTATTCCTGGCAGGACCCAAAGGACCCTGAACACCTGATCGGTGCCAACGTCGACCTGTTGCGCCAGGTGGCCAGCGAACTCGGCGTGAAACTCGAGGTGCTGTATGCCGGCAAGCGCGACCAGGCTCTGGAGGAGGTGCGCAGTGGCCGGATGGACCTGTTGCTCGACACGCCGATGCAGGTCGGCCAGCTGACAGCGCTCGACTACATCCACCCCCCTTTGCAGCTCAATGAGTACCTGGTCTGGACCCGCCATGATGCCAGCCTGGTGTTTGACGGCCCGGCCGACCTTGCCCAGTACCAGGGTGGTCTGTCGGAGCGGGCGCGGCTTACGCCGGCCTTCGAAGCCTTCGCCAAGGCGCAACTGAAGCTGCTGCCCGCGCAGAACCTGACCCAGGCATTCCAGAAGTTGGTGCTGGGGCAGGTGGACTATGTGCTGGCGGGTCGCTACGCGGGAATGGCCATGGCCCAGAGCCTGGGCATGAGCAATGACCTGATCGCACGCGGGCTGCCGGTGGACCGCCCGGGGCTGTATCTGGCCGTGTCTCACAACTCGGCCTGCAATGACGCGTGGCTGCGTGGGCAATTAGCGAAAAAACTGACAGAATTGCCGATCTCCGGTGCGTCCGAGGCCGTGCTACAGCGTAATGTCGAGCGCTGGAAGGTACAGATGCAGGCGCCGCTGGATGCCCCCAAACAGTAGGAAGATTGCGTGAGAACCCAACCACTGATCCTTGCCCTGGCCATGCTTGGCTTGGCCGGCTGCGCCAACGATCCGGCGCCCAATGAGCAGATGCGTCTGTCCGAGCAAGCGCTGGAGCAGGCCAAGGCCGTTGGCGCTACCGAGCAGGTGCCAGAGTTCAAGATGGCCGAAGACAAGTTGGCTCGCGCCAAGACCAACATGCTGACCGAGGATTATCGCGATGCACGCATGCGCGCCGAACAATCCGAGCTGGATGCGCGTTTGGCCGAGGCGCGGGTGCTGAACCAGAAAAGCGATGAGCAACTCGAACGCTTGCAGTCGCGCGTCAAGCGCCTGCGCAGGCAGTTGGAGGTGCAGCCATGATGCGCCTCAAGCCCGTGTCCGTCCTGATGGTGCTGGCGTTGTCTGCTGGCTTGCAAGGTTGTGCCAGCCATCGCAGCGAGGTTGCGCTGGATGAAGCCAGTTCGGCATTCCAGAAGGTCAAGGATGACTCCGACGTGCTGCGCAGTGCACCGCGTGACGTGATCCGAGCCGGTGAATCGTTGGCCCGCGCCGAACGGCTGTCCAGCTACATCGGCACCGGTGCCGATGTGCGTCACTACGCTTACCTGAGCCAGCGCTATAGCGAAATCGCCCGCGAGCACACCAAGCTTGCACTGAACCAGGAGCGCATCGCCAAGCTCGACCTGGAGCGTCAGCGCCTTCAGTTGGCCCTGCGCGAAGCCAAACTCGCCAGCGTTCAGCAGCAGGGCAAGTGGGTCGAGGCGCAGATTGCCGCAATGGCGTCCGAGCAGGCCGACCGTGGCCTGGTGATGACGTTGGGTGACGTGCTGTTCGATACCGGCCGTGCCGACCTGAAGAACTCCGCCAGCCGCACGGTGCTCAAGCTGGTCCAGTTCCTGCAGCTGAACCCGCGGCGCGTGGTGCGCATCGAAGGTTACACCGACAGCACCGGAGCGCCTGAAGACAATCTCAAGCTGTCACGCGATCGTGCCCAGGCGGTGGCCGACATGCTGGTCGATCTGGGCATCGACGAGAAGCGCCTCGAAGTGCTGGGCTACGGCGACCAGTATCCGATCGAGGCTAACGCGTCGGAGCGGGGTAGGGCGCAGAACCGCCGCGTCGAGATCGTGTTCTCCGATGACAAAGGCAAGTTGGCACCCGCCCGTTGACCCTTTGATCTGATCGCTGGCACGTCGACCCTCATGTGGGGGCGGCTTGCCGGCGATCAGGGGCACTGTCACGCCGCAGTAATGTTGGCTATTCTGCAATCTGTCCCAGTACACTTGGCAACTGTTACGGTATGCTCTGCTGCCAGATTGCAGCATAAGAACAACGAGCCCGTCCGAGCGTCGAGATATCGCCATGACCAACCTGCTGCTGTATCAGCGTATCGCCCAGCAACTGGCCGATGACATCCGTCGCGGTGTCTATCAACCGGGTGAGCGCGTGCCGTCCGTGCGCAAGATGAGCGCCCAGCTCAACGTCAGTCACGCCACGGTGCTGCAGGCTTATGCCAATCTCGAAGACCAGGGCCTGATTCGTGCCCGGCCGCAGTCGGGCTACTATGTCCACCAGACCCCCGCACTGACGGCGCAGACCCCAGACATTGCACGGGTCGAGCGTCCGGGGCTGGTTACCCGTGCCAGTATCATCCAGCAGGTGCTGACCGAGGCGCGTCGTGATGGCGTGTTCCCCTTCGGGGCAGCGGTGCCCCATGTCGACTACCTGCCGGTTCGGGCCCTGCATCAGCAGATCGCCAAGGTCACCCGCTTCCACAGTCCCCGGGCGTTCAGCTACATGTTCAGCCCAGGGTTCGAGCCGCTGCGTCGGCAGATCGCCATTCGCATGCGTGATGCCGGTGTGCTGGTCGACCCGCGCGAGATCATCGTCACCCATGGTTGCGTGGATGCGCTGCAGATGTCGCTGCGGGTACTGACGCGGCCTGGCGACCTGATCGCGGCCGAGTCGCCGACCTACTATGGTCTGTTGCAGCTGGCGGACCTGCTGGGGTTGAAGGTCATCGAAATTCCCAGCGACCCCTCGACTGGCATCAGCCTCGAGGCGCTGCAACTGGCGGCCAACCAATGGTCGATCAAGGCCTTGGTGCTGACCGCACGCTTGAGCAATCCCCTGGGCGGAACGGTGCCCGAGGAGCGGCAGAAACAGCTCCTGCGCCTGGCATCCGATTTCGACATCCAGATCGTCGAAGATGACATCTATGGCGAACTCATGTTCGAGCAGGGGCGAACCAAGGCGCTCAAGGCATTCGATAGGCTTGATCGGGTCATCTACTGTTCGAGTTTCTCCAAGACGCTGTCGCCGGGTGTGCGGGTTGGCTGGATGGTGGCGGGGCGTTATCAGGACGAGATCCAGCGCCTGCAAACCTTCACCACGCACTCGGCCTGCAGCGTGACCCAGATGGGTGTGGCGGCCTACCTCGAAAACGGCGGGTACGACAGGCACCTGCGCTATATCCGCCAGGAGTATCGCAAGAACCTCAGTGCCTACCAACTGGCGGTGCAGCAGCACTTCCCCGAAGGCACCCAGATGACCCGTCCGACAGGCGGCTTCATTCTGTGGGTGAGCTTGCCGGGGCGGGTCAATACCCAGGAGTTGCATGTGCGAGCGCTGGAGCAGGGCATCAGTATCGCGCCAGGCCTTATCTTCAGTAATACCGAGCAGTTCAACCACTGTATCCGGCTCAATTGCGGCATTCCTTGGAACAAGGAGGCCGAGCGGGCGGTGATCACGCTCGGGTTGTTGGCCCAGCAATTGTGCAGGGAGACGACGAGCGCGCTTTTGTAGGCTTGTCAGGCGCCCGCGGAACAGAGAGCATACGCACCTTTCCGGCCTGCCTGTCGAATCCATGAAACTGTTGCGCTGCTTTGCCCTGTCGTTGTGCGTTCTGCCGCTTTTTCTGCCTGTCGGTGGGGTCGAGGCTGCACAGCCGGCAAGTCAGGCGCCGGCGGTGAAGGGCAAGGTCAGTCACAAGCCGGTGGCGAACAAGTCGGCCAAGCCTGCCGTCAAGCGCGAAGCGCAGGCCAAGTCCAAGGCCAGATCGGCTCACAAACCGATCAGCAAAGCGGTTCGCCAGCCGCTGCCGGAGACCAAGCTGGACTTGAGTTTGCCTGCCGACATGGTCAAGAACCTCGAGCCGGATGTCGGCAAGGCGCCGGTCAGGCGCAAACCTTTGCTGCCAGCAATGTTCAGCGAGAAGCCCCAGGACGATGACAGCCCTTTCCAGCTCAATGGTCGGCTGATCAACAACGAAATGCAGCTTCAGTTGCGCAACGACAGCCGCCGCGATGTAGAAGGGGCGGCGATCGACTTCGAGTTTCGTCAGTAGCTTCGTGTAACTGACTGCCGGGTCATCGCAGATTTCATCCGGCCAGCAATTTCAAACGTCTGTTTGAGCGGTTACTATCCAGGGACGTTCGTCCCGTTTTGTTCCAGGGAGTCCTGATGTCGGTGAATAGCCATGAATTGCCGTGAGGGTTGCGGTGCCTGCTGCATCGCGCCATCCATCAGTTCGCCGATGCCGCGCATGCCTGAAGGCAAGCCGGCAGGCGAGCGCTGCCTGCACCTGACCACGGAAAATCTCTGCGACCTGTTCGGCAAGCCCGAGCGTCCGGCAGTTTGCGGTGGCTTCCGGGCAGAACCCGAGGTATGTGGGCAGAGTCGTGACGAAGCGATCAGGATTCTGGGCTGGCTGGAGCAGATGACGGCGGCGTGACAAGCGGGATCTTCGACAACAAGGATAAGCATGATGAGATCATTGAAGCGTATTGCACTGCTGTGTGGCGTGAGTGTTCTGTTGGCGCCGGTTGCCTGGGCTGAAGACTGGCAGGTGGCCAAGGACGAGGAGGGGATCAAGGTGTCCCTGAGCGAAGTGGCAGGCTCCAAGTACAAGGCCTATCGTGGCGTGACCCTGATCAAGGCGCCGTTGGCGAAGGTGCAGGCGCTGCAGGAAGATGTGGTAGGCGCCTGTGCCTGGGTGCATGAGTGCAAGTTGCAGAAGCTGCTCAAGCAGGAAGGTGGCGAGATCTGGACCTACACCCAGTTCAATACTCCCTGGCCGGTGACGCCGCGCGATTCGGTGCTGCATGTGACCACCGCCAAGGAGGCTGATGGCAGTGTGGTGCGCAAACTGGTGGGAGAGCCGACCTACGTGCCCGAGGAGAAGGGCTTCGTGCGGGTGGCGAAGGTCGAGGGCTTCTGGAAGCTGGTGCCCAAGGGAGACAGCACAGAAGTGACCTACCAGGTGCACACTGAGCCGGGTGGTAGTGTGCCTGCAATGGTGGCCAACAAGTTCGTGGTGGAGGCGCCGTTCAATACGCTGAAGAACTTGCGCGAGCGGGCTGAGAAGCACTGAGGCTTTGGTGCCGCCTCTGTGAGGTGGTCGCAGGATCTGCAATGAAAAAGGCTGCCCGAGGGCAGCCTTTTTGCGTTCGGCCAGGGGGCTTACTTGCGGTCTTTCAGGTCGACGATGTCGCGCTTCTCGTGGCCGGTGTACAGCTGGCGCGGACGGCCGATCTTGTACGGGCTGGAGAGCATTTCCTTCCAGTGCGAGATCCAGCCAACGGTACGTGCCAGGGCGAAGATCACGGTGAACATGCTGGTCGGAATGCCGATCGCCTTCAGGATGATACCCGAGTAGAAGTCGACGTTCGGGTACAGCGAGCGCTCGATGAAGTACGGATCGGTCAGGGCGATCTCTTCCAGGCGCATGGCCAGTTCCAGCTGCGGGTCGTTCTTGATGCCGAGTTCGCTCAGCACTTCGTCGCAGGTCTGCTTCATCACGGTGGCGCGCGGGTCGCGGTTCTTGTAGACGCGGTGACCGAAGCCCATCAGCTTGAACGGATCGTTCTTGTCCTTGGCCTTGGCGATGTACTTGTCGATGTTCGAAACATCGCCAATTTCATCGAGCATGGTCAGTACGGCTTCGTTGGCACCGCCGTGCGCCGGGCCCCACAGCGCGGCAATGCCGGCGGCGATACAGGCGAACGGGTTGGCGCCGGAAGAGCCGGCCAGACGGACGGTGGAAGTGGAAGCGTTCTGCTCATGGTCGGCGTGGAGGATGAAGATCCGGTCCATTGCCTTGGCCAGCACCGGGCTGATCGGTTTGATCTCGCACGGGGTGTTGAACATCATGTGCAGGAAGTTTTCTGCGTACGACAGGTCGTTGCGTGGGTACATCATGGGCTGGCCCATGGAGTACTTGTAAACCATCGCGGCCAGGGTCGGCATCTTGGCGACCAGGCGCACCGCGGAAATTTCGCGGTGTTGCGGGTTATTGATGTCCAGCGAGTCGTGATAGAACGCCGACAGGGCGCCAACCACGCCGCACATCACTGCCATCGGGTGAGCGTCGCGACGGAAGCCGTTGAAGAAGGACTTCAGCTGCTCGTGAACCATGGTGTGGTTCTTGACGGTGCTGACGAACTGGGCCTTCTGCTCGGCGTTGGGCAATTCGCCGTTGAGCAGCAGGTAGCAGGTTTCCAGGTAGTCGGATTTCTCGGCGAGCTGTTCGATCGGGTAGCCGCGGTGCAGCAGCACGCCCTTGTCGCCATCGATGTAGGTGATCTTCGACTCGCACGAGGCAGTCGCCATGAAACCAGGGTCGAAGGTGAAGTGACCAGTGGCCCCCAACCCGCGGACGTCGATTACATCAGGACCAACGGTGCCGGTTAAAATGGGCAGCTCGACGGGGGCAGCGCCCTCGATGACCAACTGCGCTTTTTTGTCAGCCATGTGGCCTCCTATTAATGCTTGAAATCATCAGACAGACCCCCCACGCAGGGCCCGCACCACTATAGAGGGATAAATTCGAATGTCAATTTGCCTAAAGGCTGGTTGAAAGCGGCTCTGAGGCCTGATTTTTCTCGAAATTCTCGCCCATTTACGCCTTTTGCTCGCTAAAGGCAATGCGCTATTTGGGCTACCCCGTCACGTTGTCATAAGCAGCCTAACTGTCTATACTCGGCACCCGACCGCCAAGGGCTTGCAAGCCTGATTTGCTGGGGGTCGCCGTTCCCTGGGTGGTGG
This sequence comes from Pseudomonas sp. Rh2, assembly GCF_040762985.1. Lineage (NCBI taxonomy): Bacteria > Pseudomonadati > Pseudomonadota > Gammaproteobacteria > Pseudomonadales > Pseudomonadaceae > Pseudomonas > Pseudomonas sp. Rh2. The sequence continues at coordinate 3,968,243 of NZ_CP142890.1, read as the reverse complement.
GTACCTGACCAGTACACTTACCAACAACTTTGCCCTGATTCGCTAGGGGCTCTTCAGTGTGAAAAAAGCCGTGAAAAGCCAACGACCTGTAAACCTAGACCTAAGGACCATCAAGCTCCCAATCACCGCGTACACGTCCATTCTGCACCGTATCTCCGGCGTCATCCTGTTCCTGGGCCTTGCCATCATGCTTTATGCATTGGGCAAGTCGCTGGGTTCGGAGGAAGGCTTCGGCGAGGTGAAGGCGTGTCTGACCAGCCCGCTGGCCAAACTGGTGACCTGGGCCCTGCTGTCCGCCCTGCTGTATCACCTGGTGGCAGGCGTACGCCACCTGATCATGGACATGGGCATCGGTGAGACGCTGGAAGGCGGCAAGCTGGGCTCGAAAATCGTGATTGTCATCTCCGTGGTGGTGATCGTTCTGGTGGGAGTTTGGGTATGGTAACCAATGTCACGAACCTGTCGCGTTCGGGCCTCTATGACTGGATGGCGCAGCGCGTCTCGGCGGTCGTTCTCGCGGCTTACTTCCTGTTCCTGATCGGGTACATCGTTGTTCACCCAGGCATGGACTATGCCCAGTGGCACGGTCTGTTCTCCAACAACGCGATGCGGATCTTCAGTCTGCTGGCTCTCGTTGCCCTGGGCGCTCACGCCTGGGTCGGCATGTGGACCATCGCCACCGACTACCTGACGCCGATGTCGTTCGGCAAGTCGGCGACTGCGATTCGTTTCCTGTTCCAGGCGGTATGCGGCGTTGCGATGTTCGCTTACTTCGTCTGGGGTGTGCAGATTCTCTGGGGTATCTGATCCATGGCTAGCATTCCTACTATTTCCTTCGACGCCATCATCATCGGTGGCGGCGGTGCCGGCATGCGCGCAGCGCTGCAGCTGGCGCAAGGCGGTCACAAGACTGCCGTGGTCACCAAGGTGTTCCCGACCCGTTCGCACACCGTTTCCGCCCAGGGTGGCATCACCTGCGCGATCGCTTCGGCCGACCCGAACGACGACTGGCGCTGGCACATGTACGATACCGTCAAGGGCTCCGACTACATCGGTGACCAGGACGCTATCGAATACATGTGTCAGGAAGGCCCGGCTGCGGTCTTCGAGCTGGACCACATGGGTCTGCCGTTCTCGCGTACCGAAACCGGCCGTATCTACCAGCGTCCGTTCGGTGGCCAGTCCAAGGACTTCGGCAAGGGTGGCCAGGCTGCCCGTACCTGCGCCGCTTCCGACCGTACCGGTCACGCGCTGCTGCACACCCTGTACCAGGGCAACCTGAAAGCCGGTACCACCTTCCTCAACGAATACTACGCCGTTGACCTGGTGAAGAACCAAGACGGCGCGTTCGTGGGTGTGATCGCGATCTGCATCGAAACCGGCGAAACCCTGTACATCAAGTCCAAGGCCACCGTACTGGCCACTGGCGGTGCAGGCCGTATCTATGCCTCCACCACCAATGCCCTGATCAATACCGGTGACGGCGTGGGCATGGCTCTGCGTGCTGGCGTGCCGGTGCAGGACATCGAAATGTGGCAGTTCCACCCGACCGGCATCGCCGGTGCCGGTGTACTGGTCACCGAGGGTTGCCGCGGTGAGGGTGGTTACCTGATCAACGCCCACGGCGAACGCTTCATGGAGCGTTATGCGCCGAACGCCAAAGACCTGGCTGGCCGCGACGTGGTCGCCCGTTCCATGGTCAAGGAAATCATCGCCGGCAATGGCGTGGGCCCGAACAAGGACCACGTACTGCTGAAGCTGGACCACCTGGGCGAGGAGGTGCTGCACAGCCGCCTGCCAGGTATCTGCGAACTGTCCAAGACCTTCGCCCACGTCGACCCTGTGGTCGCGCCGGTACCGGTCATCCCGACCTGCCACTACATGATGGGCGGCATCGCCACCAACATCCACGGCCAGGCCATCACCATGGATGCCGAAGGCAACGACCAGATCATCCCAGGTCTGTTCGCCGTAGGTGAAGTGGCGTGCGTATCGGTTCACGGTGCCAACCGTCTGGGCGGCAACTCGCTGCTCGACCTGGTGGTATTCGGCCGCGCTGCCGGTCTGCACCTGGAGAAGGCGCTGACCGAAGGTGTCGAGTACCGCGATGCCAGCGACACCGACGTCGATGTTGCACTGAACCGCCTGAGCAAGCTGAACGAGCGCACCACCGGTGAAGACGTCGCCAGCCTCAAGCGCGAGCTGCAGAGCTGCATGCAGAACTACTTCGGTGTGTTCCGTACTGGCGAATACATGCAGAAGGGTATCGAGCAGCTGGCCGGTCTGCGTGACCGCATCGCCAACGTCAAGATCAATGACAAGTCCCAGGCCTTCAACACCGCGCGTATCGAAGCGCTGGAGCTGCAGAACCTGCTGGAAGTTGCTGAAGCTACCGCCATCGCGGCCGAAGCCCGTAAAGAGTCCCGCGGCGCTCACGCCCGTGAAGACTTCGAAGACCGTGACGACGAGAACTGGCTGTGCCACACCCTGTACTACCCGGGTGAGAAGCGCGTTGCCAAGCGTGCAGTCAACTTCGCGCCGAAGACCGTACCGGCCTTCGAACCAAAAGTCCGGACTTACTAAGGGTGGCCGCCATGTTGCAAGTTGAAGTTTATCGTTACAACCCGGACACCGATTCGGCACCGAAGATGCAGACCTTCCAGGTCGACACCGGTGGCAAGGATCTGATGGTCCTGGACGTACTGGCACTGATCAAGGAGCAGGACGAAGGTTTCTCCTATCGTCGCTCCTGCCGTGAAGGCGTTTGCGGTTCCGACGGCATGAACATCAACGGCAAGAACGGCCTGGCGTGCATCACGCCGCTGTCCTCTGTCGTAAAAGGTAACAAGCTGGTTCTGCGTCCGCTGCCAGGCCTGCCGGTTATCCGTGACCTGGTCGTCGATATGAGCATCTTCTACAAGCAGTACGAGAAGGTGAAACCGTTCCTGCAGAACGATACTCCGGCTCCGGCCATCGAGCGTCTGCAGTCGCCGGAAGAGCGTGACAAGCTGGACGGTCTGTACGAGTGCATCCTGTGCGCGTGCTGCTCGACCTCCTGTCCTTCGTTCTGGTGGAACCCGGACAAGTTCCTGGGTCCCGCCGCTTTGCTGCAGGCCTATCGCTTCCTGGCTGACAGCCGTGACACCAAGACTCAGGAGCGCCTGGCGTCCCTGGATGACCCGTTCAGCGTATTCCGCTGCCGCGGGATCATGAACTGCGTAAACGTTTGCCCGAAGGGTCTGAACCCAACCAAGGCGATCGGTCACGTACGTAACATGCTGCTGCAAAGCGGCACCTGATCCAAACGTTGTACCTGCAGTAAGCCGAGGTGCGGGTGGTGAGCCCGCACTGAGGTAAAACCCGAGCAAGGGCTCAAAAAGCCCGCGCTCATTACCTATGAAGATATGAGACCAGCAGGGGCTTCCGGGCTGGTACCCGGAAAATCAGCAGGATCCAGGTGGCGTGGTTCAGTCGCTGTGTTCGGACTTTTCCAGGTTTGCTGTGGCTCTCGCCGATCAGTCCCCTAACCGAGGGTGACCAAGCATGCAAGAAAGCGTGATGCAGCGCATGTGGGAAAGCGCCCACCTTTCAGGTGGTAACGCTGCATATGTGGAAGAGCTTTATGAGCTCTACCTGCACGACCCTAACGCTGTGCCAGAAGAGTGGCGCACTTACTTCCAGAAGTTGCCCGCCGACGGCAGCACCGCTACTGATGTATCGCACTCGACAATCCGCGACCATTTCGTACTGCTGGCAAAGAACCAGCGCCGCGCCCAACCGGTGTCCGCCGGGAGCGTGAGCAGTGAACACGAGAAGAAGCAGGTTGAAGTTCTGCGACTGATCCAGGCCTATCGTATGCGCGGCCATCAGGCTGCCAAGCTCGACCCCTTGGGGTTGTGGCAGCGCCCTGCGCCCGTAGACCTGTCGATCAATCACTACGGCTTGACCAATGCCGATCTTGATACGACCTTCCGTGCCGGCGACCTGTTCATCGGCAAAGAGGAAGCGAGCCTACGTGAAATTTTCGAGGCGCTCCAGAAGACATATTGTCGCACCATTGGCGCCGAGTTCACCCACATCGTCGATTCCGAGCAGCGCAGCTGGTTCCAGCAGCGCCTGGAAAGCGTCCGCGGTCGTCCGGAATTCTCCGCCGACGTGCAGGCTCACCTGCTCGAGCGCGTGACCGCCGGTGAAGGCCTTGAGAAGTACCTGGGCACCAAGTACCCGGGCACCAAGCGTTTCGGCCTCGAAGGTGGTGAAAGCCTGATCCCGATGCTGGACGAAATGATCCAGCGTTCCGGCTCCTACGGCACCAAGGAAGTTGTGATCGGCATGGCCCACCGTGGCCGTCTGAACGTCCTGGTGAACACCTTCGGCAAGAACCCGCGCGAGTTGTTCGACGAGTTCGAAGGCAAGAAGATGAACGAGCTGGGCTCCGGTGACGTGAAGTATCACCAGGGCTTCTCCTCCAACGTGATGACCCCCGGTGGCGAAGTTCACCTGGCCATGGCGTTCAACCCGTCCCACCTGGAAATCGTCTCGCCAGTGGTGGAAGGTTCGGTGCGCGCCCGTCAGGACCGTCGTAACGACACCGTGGGCGACAAGGTTCTGCCGATCTCGATCCACGGCGACGCTGCGTTCGCCGGTCAGGGCGTGGTCATGGAAACCTTCCAGATGTCGCAGACCCGCGGTTTCAAGACCGGCGGTACCGTGCACATCGTGATCAACAACCAGGTCGGTTTCACCATCAGCAACCCGCTGGACTCGCGTTCCACCGAGTACGCCACCGACGTCGCCAAGATGATCCAGGCGCCGATCCTGCACGTGAACGGTGACGATCCGGAAGCCGTGCTGTTCGTGACCCAGCTGGCCATCGACTACCGCATGCAGTTCAAGCGTGACGTGGTCATCGACCTGGTCTGCTACCGTCGTCGCGGCCACAACGAGGCCGACGAGCCGAACGGTACCCAGCCGCTGATGTATCAGCAGATCAGCAAGCAGCGCACCACTCGTGAGCTGTATGCGGATGCCCTGATTCAGGCTGGTCGCATCGACGCCGAGCGCGCTCAGGCCAAGGTCGACGAGTACCGCAACGCCCTGGACAACGGTCTGCACGTGGTCAAGAGCCTGGTCAAGGAGCCGAACCGCGAGCTGTTCGTCGACTGGCGTCCGTACCTGGGCCACGCCTGGACCGCGCGTCACGACACCCGCTTCGACCTCAAGACCCTGCAGGAGCTGTCGGCCAAGTTGCTGGAGCTGCCGGAAGGCTTCGTGGTTCAGCGTCAGGTAGCGAAGATCTACGAAGATCGCCAGAAGATGCAGGCCGGTGGCTTGCCGATCAACTGGGGTTACGCAGAGACCATGGCGTACGCCACCCTGCAGTTCGAAGGTCACCCAATCCGTATGACCGGCCAGGACATCGGCCGTGGCACCTTCTCGCACCGCCATGCAGTGCTGCACAACCAGAAGGACGCCAGCACCTACGTACCGCTGAAGAACCTGTTCCCAGGCCAGCCGAAGTTCGAGCTGTACGACTCCTTCCTTTCGGAAGAAGCCGTTCTGGCCTTCGAATACGGCTACTCGACCACCACGCCGAACGCGTTGGTGATCTGGGAAGCCCAGTTCGGTGACTTCGCCAACGGTGCGCAAGTGGTGATCGACCAGTTCATCACCAGTGGCGAGCACAAGTGGGGCCGTCTGTGCGGTCTGACCATGCTGCTGCCACACGGCTATGAAGGGCAGGGCCCGGAGCACTCCTCCGCGCGTCTGGAGCGTTACCTGCAGCTGTGCGCCGAGCACAACATCCAGGTTTGCGTACCGACCACTCCAGCCCAGATCTACCACCTGCTGCGTCGTCAGGTCATTCGTCCGCTGCGCAAGCCGCTGATCGTGCTGACACCGAAGTCGCTGCTGCGCCACAAGCTGGCCGTGTCGACCTTGGAAGACCTGGCCGAAGGCTCGTTCCAGACCGTGATCCCGGAAATCGACAACCTCGATCCGGCCAAGGTCGAGCGCCTGATTCTGTGCGGTGGCAAGGTTTACTACGACCTGCTGGAAAAACGCCGTGCCGAAGGCCGCGAAGACATCGCCATCGTGCGTATCGAGCAGCTGTATCCGTTCCCTGAGGATGACCTGGTGGAAATCCTGGCGCCGTACACCAACCTCAAGCATGCGGTCTGGTGCCAGGAAGAACCGATGAACCAGGGCGCCTGGTACAGCAGCCAGCACCACATGCGCCGTATCCTGGGCCGCCACAACAAGGCACTGGTTCTGGAATACGCAGGTCGCGACGCTTCCGCCGCACCCGCTTGTGGTTACGCATCGAAGCACGCCGAACAGCAGGAAAAACTGCTGCAAGACGCCTTCACTGTCTAACGCCATCGCGCACACGAAACCGAATTTAAGGAAACACTGATAATGGCTATCGAGATCAAAGCCCCAACCTTCCCGGAATCGGTCGCCGACGGCACCGTTGCTACCTGGCACAAGCAGCCGGGCGACGCCGTCAAGCGTGACGAGCTGATCGTCGACATCGAAACCGACAAGGTGGTCCTGGAAGTCCTGGCCACCGCCGACGGCGTGCTGGGTGCCATCGTCAAGGGCGAGGGCGACACCGTCCTGTCCGACGAAGTGCTGGGTTCGATCGTTGAAGGTGGCGCTGCCGCCGCCGCTCCGGCTGCTGCTCCGGCCGCCGCCGCTGCCCCTGCCGCCGCTGCAGCCGATGCGGGTGAAGACGACCCGGTCGCCGCACCTGCCGCACGCAAGCTGGCTGAAGAGAACGGCATCGACCTGGCTACCGTTGCCGGCACCGGCAAAGGCGGTCGCATCACCAAGGAAGACGTAGTTGCCGCAGTTGCCAACAAGAAGTCGGCTCCTGCCGCTGCTCCGGCTGCCAAGCCGGCTGCCGCTGCCGCTGCTCCGGTCGTCGTCGCTGCTGGCGACCGCACCGAGAAGCGTGTACCGATGACCCGCCTGCGTGCCAAGATCGCCGAGCGTCTGGTCGAAGCCCAGTCGAGCATGGCCATGCTGACCACCTTCAACGAAGTCGACATGACCGAAGTCATGGCCCTGCGTTCGAAGTACAAGGACCTGTTCGAGAAGACCCACAACGGCGTGCGCCTGGGCTTCATGTCCTTCTTCGTCAAGGCTGCCACCGAGGCCCTGAAGCGCTTCCCGGCCGTCAACGCCTCGATCGACGGCAACGACATCGTCTACCACGGCTATGCTGACGTCGGCGTTGCCGTCTCCAGCGACCGTGGTCTGGTGGTTCCGGTCCTGCGTAACGCCGAGTCGATGAGCCTGGCTGAAATCGAGAACGGCATCGCCACCTTCGGCAAGAAAGCCCGTGACGGCAAGCTGGCCATCGAAGAGATGACCGGCGGCACCTTCACCATCACCAACGGTGGTACTTTCGGCTCGATGATGTCGACCCCGATCGTCAACCCGCCGCAGGCCGCGATTCTCGGCATGCACAACATCATCCAGCGTCCGATGGCCATCAACGGCCAAGTGGTCATTCGCCCGATGATGTACCTGGCACTGTCCTACGATCACCGCCTGATCGACGGCAAGGAAGCGGTCACCTTCCTGGTGACCATCAAGAACCTGCTGGAAGATCCGTCTCGCCTGCTGCTGGACATCTAACCCTCTGGCTGCTTACCGTTCGGCCCCGGCTTCGAGAGAAGCAGGGCCGCGCGGTTCGCGGCTTGTAGCTTGTAGCTGATAAGGAATCTTTTATGACCCAGAAATTTGACGTAGTGGTAATTGGTGCAGGTCCTGGCGGCTATGTGGCTGCCATCAAGGCCGCACAACTTGGTCTGAAGACTGCCTGTATCGAGAAGTACACCGACGCCGAGGGCAAGCTGGCCCTGGGCGGCACCTGCCTGAACGTAGGTTGCATTCCTTCCAAGGCGCTGCTGGACAGCTCCTGGAAATACAAGGAAGCCAAAGAGAGCTTCAACGTCCACGGTATCTCCACGGGTGAAGTGAAGATGGACGTCGCCGCGATGGTTGGCCGCAAGGCTGGCATCGTCAAGAACCTGACCGGTGGCGTTGCCACGCTGTTCAAGGCCAATGGCGTCACTTCGATCCAGGGCCACGGCAAGCTGCTGGCTGGCAAGAAAGTCGAAGTCACCAAGGCTGACGGCACCACCGAAGTCATCGAAGCCGAAAACGTGATCCTGGCCTCTGGCTCGCGTCCGATCGACATTCCGCCGGCTCCGGTCGACCAGAACGTCATCGTCGACTCCACCGGCGCCCTGGAATTCCAAGCTGTGCCTAAGCGCCTGGGCGTGATCGGCGCCGGTGTCATCGGTCTGGAACTGGGTTCGGTCTGGGCTCGTCTGGGCGCTGAAGTCACCGTCCTGGAAGCTCTGGACACCTTCCTGATGGCTGCCGACACCGCCGTCTCGAAAGAAGCCCAGAAGACCCTGACCAAGCAAGGCCTGGACATCAAGCTGGGCGCTCGCGTCACCGGCTCGAAAGTCAACGGCAACGAAGTCGAAGTGACCTACACCGACGCCAACGGCGAGCAGAAGATCACCTTCGACAAGCTGATCGTCGCGGTCGGCCGTCGTCCTGTGACCACCGACCTGCTGTCGGCTGACTGCGGTGTGAACATCGACGAGCGTGGCTACATCTTCGTCGACGACTACTGCGCCACCAGCGTTCCTGGCGTCTATGCCATCGGTGACGTGGTGCGCGGCATGATGCTGGCACACAAGGCCTCGGAAGAGGGCATCATGGTCGTCGAGCGCATCAAGGGCCACAAAGCCCAGATGAATTACGACCTGATTCCATCGGTCATCTACACCCACCCGGAAATCGCTTGGGTCGGCAAGACCGAACAAGCCTTGAAGGCCGAGGGTGTTGAGGTTAACGTAGGCACCTTCCCGTTCGCGGCCAGCGGCCGTGCAATGGCAGCCAACGACACCGGTGGTTTCGTCAAGGTCATCGCCGATGCCAAGACCGACCGCGTCCTGGGCGTGCACGTGATTGGCCCATCGGCTGCCGAACTGGTACAGCAGGGCGCAATCGCGATGGAATTCGGCACCAGTGCCGAGGATCTGGGCATGATGGTCTTCAGCCATCCGACCCTGTCCGAAGCGCTGCATGAAGCAGCGCTGGCAGTGAATGGCGGCGCCATTCACGTGGCCAACCGTAAGAAGCGTTAATTATAAGAAACCACGGCGGGCTGCCCGTCGTGAGTCTTGCGTGCATGACTCACCGCGGAACGTCCGCCGGACCGAACTACATGGGATAACCCGGGGTTAACGGTCACAGGTGGTGCGGCGCCAGCAATGGCGCAGCGCCGAAGCGCAGTACCTAACGAAGACGGTAAAAAGCATGAATCTTCACGAGTATCAGGGTAAGCAGCTGTTCGCTGAATACGGCCTGCCAGTTTCCAAGGGTTTCGCTGTCGACACCCCTGAAGAAGCTGCAGAAGCCTGCGACAAGATCGGCGGTTCGGAGTGGGTCGTCAAAGCCCAGGTCCACGCTGGCGGTCGCGGTAAAGCGGGCGGCGTAAAGCTGGTTCGCAGCAAGGAAGACGCCAAGGCGTTCGCTGCGCAGTGGTTGGGCAAGAATCTGGTGACCTACCAGACTGACGCCAACGGTCAACCAGTTTCCAAGATCCTGGTCGAATCCTGCACTGACATCGCCAAAGAGCTGTACCTGGGCGCTGTCGTCGATCGCTCGAGCCGTCGTATCGTGTTCATGGCCTCCACCGAAGGTGGCGTGGACATCGAGAAAGTCGCTCACGAAACTCCTGAGAAGATCCTCAAGGCTACCATCGATCCGCTGGTCGGCGCTCAGCCGTTCCAGGGTCGTGAGCTGGCGTTCCAGCTGGGTCTGGAAGGCAAGCAAGTTCAACAGTTCGCCAAGATCTTCGTCGGTCTGGCCAAGCTGTTCAAGGATCACGACCTCGCCCTGCTGGAAGTGAACCCGCTGGTCATCAAGGCCGACGGCGACCTGCACTGCCTCGATGCCAAGATCAACATCGATGCCAACGCCATGTACCGTCAGCCTAAGCTGAAGACCTTCCACGACCCGTCGCAAGACGACGCCCGTGAAGCCCACGCTGCCAAGTTCGAACTGAACTACGTAGCCCTGGAAGGCAACATTGGCTGCATGGTCAACGGTGCCGGTCTGGCCATGGGTACCATGGACATCGTCAACCTGCACGGTGGCAAGCCAGCCAACTTCCTGGACGTTGGCGGCGGCGCCACCAAAGAGCGCGTGACCGAAGCGTTCAAGATCATTCTGTCGGACAGCAATGTCGCGGCCGTTCTGGTCAACATCTTCGGCGGCATCGTTCGCTGCGACATGATTGCCGAAGGCATCATCGGTGCAGTGAAAGAAGTAGGCGTTAAGGTTCCGGTCGTCGTTCGCCTCGAAGGCAACAACGCCGAACTGGGCGCTAAAGTACTGGCAGAAAGCGGTTTGAACATCATTGCGGCCACCAGCCTGACCGACGCTGCTCAACAAGTTGTCAAAGCTGCGGAGGGCAAGTAATGAGCGTCCTGATCAATAAAGACACCAAAGTCATCTGCCAGGGCTTCACTGGCTCGCAGGGTACTTTCCACTCCGAACAAGCCATCGCCTACGGCACCAAGATGGTTGGCGGCGTTACTCCGGGCAAGGGTGGCACTACCCACCTGGGCCTGCCGGTGTTCAACACCGTCAAGGACGCTGTCGAAGCCACTGGCGCCGAAGCCTCGGTGATCTACGTTCCGGCTCCGTTCTGCAAAGACTCGATCCTGGAAGCTGCCTTCGCCGGCATCAAGCTGATCGTCTGCATCACCGAGGGTATCCCTACCCTCGACATGCTGGACGCCAAGGTCAAGTGCGACGAGCTGGGCGTACGTCTGATCGGCCCTAACTGCCCAGGTGTCATCACCCCGGGCGAGTGCAAGATCGGCATCATGCCAGGCCACATCCACCTGCCAGGCAAGGTTGGTATCGTTTCCCGTTCCGGCACCCTGACCTATGAAGCGGTCAAGCAGACCACCGACGCCGGCTTCGGCCAGTCGACCTGCGTCGGTATCGGCGGCGACCCGATCCCAGGCTCGAACTTCATCGACATCCTGAAGCTGTTCCAGGAAGACCCGCAGACCGAAGCGATCGTCATGATCGGTGAGATCGGCGGTTCGGCTGAAGAAGAGGCTGCTGCCTACATCAAGGCCAACGTCACCAAGCCTGTCGTTTCCTACATCGCTGGTGTTACCGCTCCTGCGGGCAAGCGCATGGGTCACGCTGGCGCCATCATTTCCGGCGGCAAGGGCACTGCGGACGAGAAGTTCGCCGCCCTGCAGGACGCAGGTGTGAAAACCGTGCGTTCCCTGGCTGACATCGGCAAGGCCCTGGCCGAGCTGACTGGCTGGGAAATGAAGAAGTAATACGCTTTACCCCCCACGCGCACAGAGGCCACCTTCGGGTGGCCTTTGTCGTTATGAGGGGGAGGTCTTTTCTCGGTGCGGAAAATTCGATCGCCTCGATCAGGTTTTTCCACCAGACATTTGCCCGATTCAGCAATAAATTATCGCCTGAGACAGATATCCAGACGACAAACACATACGCACATCGGACAAGCAGCACTGTATCAGTGCGTTTGCCCGGTAAAACGGTTAATCTACGCGCTCACTCTGTGCCCGTACCCCAAAAGGGAACGACACGCTAAACGGGTCTGGCCTACCAAGCCGGGCAGCATTTCCCTCACCCATTGGGAAATCCCCTCTCGAATCCCGATTTCAGCAGTGTGGTACTTCCTTAAAATGAAAGTGTTAAAAGGCCAGGATATCCTGGCGCTTGGCTTTATGACGTTTGCGCTTTTCGTAGGCGCCGGCAATATCATCTTCCCGCCCATCGTCGGCCTGCAGTCGGGTCCGCATGTATGGATGGCGGCCCTGGGCTTCCTGGTTACAGCGGTTGGCCTGCCGGTGATCACCGTGGTTGCCCTGGCCAAGGTCGGTGGTGGCATGGACGCGCTGAGCAGCCCGATCGGCAAGTTCTTCGGTGGCTTGCTGGCAGCCGTGTGCTACCTGTCGGTCGGCCCGCTGTTCGCCACCCCGCGCACCGCGACCGTGTCGTTCGAAGTAGGCGTGGCGCCGCTGACCGGTGAAAGCCCCATGGCGCTGTTCATCTACAGCCTGGTGTACTTCGTGGTGGTACTGGCCGTGTCCATGTACCCTGGCAAGTTGCTCGACACGGTCGGCCGCTTCCTCGCCCCGCTGAAGATCATTGCCCTGGCGGTGCTGGGCATCGCCGCGTTCGCGCTGCCGGCCGGCACCATCGGTGAGGCGCAGCCCGCCTATGCCGCTGCCGCGTTCTCCAAAGGCTTCTCCGATGGCTACCTGACCATGGATACCCTCGGTGCGTTGGTGTTCGGTATCGTGATCGTCAACGCCATTCGCTCGCGTGGTGTCGAGTCGCCTAAGTTGATCACTCGCTATGCCATCATTGCGGGCCTTATCGCCGGTGTCGGCCTGGCGTTGGTCTACGTCAGCCTGTTCCGCCTGGGTGCGGGCAGTCATGAGATCGCGGCGGGCGCCACCAACGGTGCGGCGGTACTGCACGCCTATGTGCAGCACACCTTCGGCTCGCTGGGCAGCGGTTTCCTGGCCGTGTTGATCGCCTTGGCGTGCCTGGTGACCGCGGTCGGCCTGACCTGTGCGTGTGCCGAGTACTTCAGCCAGATTCTGCCGTTGTCGTACCGTGCATTGGTGGTGATCCTGGCGGGCTTCTCGCTGCTGATCTCCAACCTTGGCCTGACCAAGCTGATCATGTTCTCGATCCCGGTGCTGACCGCGATCTACCCACCGTGCATCGTGGTGGTAGGCCTGAGCTTCGTGAAGGATCTGTGGAATTCGCCGACTCGCATCCTGGCGCCGGTCATGCTGGTATCGCTGGTGTTCGGTATCGTCGATGCAATCAAAGGCAGCAGCATCGCCCACGTACTGCCGGACTTCATGGCTCACCTGCCGTTCAGCGACGAGGGCATGGCCTGGCTGGTGCCTTCGGTCCTGACCCTGGCAGGCGCCGTGGTCTGCGACCGTATGCTGGGCAAGCCGCGCGAGGCGCTGGCCTGATGTGTTGAAGCCTGATCGCGGCACCGGCCACAAGCCATAGGGTGTTGCCAGAGGCCCAGACCTGAAGCCCCGTGTCCGAGAGGATGCGGGGCTTTTGTTTGCATCGAGTGGCATCGGCAGAAAAACATTTTGACCCGACGGTGTGCCTTTCCGGGCTTGCAGGCGTCGAAATGCCGTCTCTATTCTTTGTGCACCTGGCGTTCGGGAACTCTGCATGAACTTCATTCAAAGCAACATCTACAACCTGCTGGCCATCGGCTGGTTTGCCCTGTGTTGGGGAGGCTATACCCGTTACGCCATCTGGAAGGGCCGTGATACGGCGTGCCTGGCCAGTGTCCTGCATTTGTATCGCGAGGACTGGATGCGCCGCATGCTGCTGCGTGACAACCGTATCGCGGACGCCAGTGTGATCGGCAATCTTGAGCGCAATGCCTCGTTCTTCGCCTCCAGTACGCTGATCATCCTGGCCGGCATCCTTACGGTGCTCGGGGCGTCGGATCGGGCGCTGTCGTTGCTGGCCGACCTGCCGTTGGTCCAGCAGACATCGCAAGGCATGTCGGAAATCAAACTGTTATGCCTGGCGATGGTGTTCGTCTATGCATTCTTCACGTTCAGTTGGTGCATGCGCCAGTACAACTTTGCCGCCGTACTCGTCGGCTCGGCACCGATGATCGGTGAGCGCCTGGTCAACGAGTTGGAGCGAAAGGCGTTTGCTTCGCGTGCCGCACGCGTGCTGTCGCTGGCGGCCAACCAGTTCAACTTTGGTCTGCGCTCTTACTACTTCGGCATGGCCATGCTCAGCTGGTTCATCAGCCCGTGGTTATTCATGGTCATGAGTGTGGGGGTTGTGTTGATTCTGTACCGTCGAGAGTTTCATTCCGATGTATTGGAAGTGATGGTATTCACGCCGACGGAAAGCGCCCCGGTAGAAGTGGGTAAAGAAAGTTCCACTACCAGCGCCTGAAACGTTTAATCCATAAAAGATACATACAAAAAAACCCGACAGTGTCGGGTTTTTTTGTTGGGACCGATTACTGCTTGGCAGGTTCGGCCGGGGTAGCAGGCGCAGCTTCTGGAGCCGGGGTGGCAGGAGCGGCTTCTTCAGCAGCTTTCTGCTCAGCTTCGGCCTGATCTTTGGCGGCTTCGGCGTTTTCCTTGGCAGCCTCGTTCATCTTATCCTGAGCTTCGCCCATTTTTTCCTGGGCTTGCTCGGCGTGTTGCTGTGCGTCCTGGGCTTTGTCTTCGCTCGCTTTATCGCAAGCAGCCAGGCCCATGGCAGCAGCCAGCATCAGAGCAAAAGCAAAAGGTTTACGCATGGGGGTGTTTCTCCTTGGTGGAATAAGTGACTTGTTCCTTCGAGTTCAACGGTGCGGAATAAGTTCCGCAAAGGTTACAGATATATAAAAGTTTGTTCCATATAGACTTTTTACCGATTTTATGCCGCTGCGGCATTGATCATGGACTGCGCCTATGAGCGATACAACCTTGATGGCCATGGCCGAGCGATTTCTTTCGGCGTTGAAACATTGCCAGGTTTTACAGATGCGGGTTGCGCATGCCGACAGCGACGGCATCACCTTGGTATTACCCTGGTCGAAGGCCATCGTCGGCAATCCGCAGACCGGCGCCGTACACGGTGGCGCGCTGACCACCCTGATGGATACCACGTGCGGCATGGCCACGCTGTGCGTCCTTCCGCGCTTCGAAGTCTGTCCGACCCTGGACCTGCGAATCGACTACATGCACCCAGCCGCGGCGGGCAAGGACATCCATGGTCATGCCCAGTGCTACCGCGTGACCCGTGACGTGATCTTCACCCGGGGCACTGCCTACCAGGATGATCCCGACCGACCTATCTGCCAGGTGGTGGGTACCTTCATGCGCCTTGGGCAGGACATAAAAGGCGGGCTTCATTTCGGTAACAGCCTCAGGGAGAAAGACGCATGATTCCACGGGATGTCCGCCAGCGGTTGAACGAGGCCCATGCCGTGGGTGACTACCGGCCATTGCTGGCCCTGATCCCCTACGCTGGCCTGATCGGCATCGAATGCCAGCGCGACGGCGAGGACCTGCTGTTTCGCCTGCCAGCCAATCCGGACAACATCGGGAACCCCTTGCTGCCAGCCATTCATGGTGGGGTGATCGCAGGTTTCATGGAGCTGTCCGCGGCACTTTACCTGCTGATCTACAGCGAGAGCGCGAGCATTCCCAAGATCATCGATTTCTCCATCGACTACCTGCGTGCCGGGCATTTTCGCGATACCTATGCGCAGTGTCAGTTGTGGCGCCAGGGCCGTCGCGTGACCAATGTCGCCATCACCGCCTGGCAGGGCGATCGCCAGTCGCCGATTGCCACGGCTCGTGCGCATTTCAAGATCGAACCGGAAAAGCCCTTGAAATCATCCGGGCAGCCCCCATCTGCATGACATCCGCCGTTAATGCAGGCCGATTCGGCTGCCAGGCGCCAACTGCCATCAGATCGGAGTTTTGAAGACCATGACTGTGGAAACACAAAAGGAAACCCTGGGCTTCCAGACCGAGGTAAAGCAGCTGCTGCACCTCATGATTCACTCGCTGTACTCGAACAAGGAGATCTTCCTCCGTGAACTGATCTCCAACGCCTCCGATGCCGCCGACAAGCTGCGTTTCGAAGCGCTGGCCACGCCTGATTTGCTCGAAGGTGACGCCGATCTGAAGATTCGCCTGAGCTTCGACAAGGACGCTCACACCATTACCCTGGAAGACAACGGTATCGGCATGAGCCGTGAAGATGTCATCGCGCATCTGGGGACCATTGCCAAGTCGGGCACCGCCGACTTCATGAAGAACCTTAGTGGTGACCAGAAGAAGGACTCGCACCTGATCGGTCAGTTCGGCGTGGGCTTCTACTCCGCATTCATCGTCGCCGACAAGGTCGATGTGTTCAGCCGTCGCGCTGGCCAACCGGCTTCCGAGGGCGTGCATTGGTCCTCCAAGGGCGAAGGCTCGTTCGAAGTCGCTACCGTGGACAAGGCCGAGCGCGGTACGCGCATTGTCCTGCACCTGAAAAAAGGTGAGGAAGAGTTCGCCGATGGCTGGCGCCTGCGCAACCTGGTCAAGAAGTACTCCGACCACATTGCCTTGCCGATCGAACTGCCTAAGGAGCAGGCTGGCGCCGAAGGCGAGGAGAAGCCAGCTGTCGAGTGGGAAACCGTCAACCGCGCCAGCGCCCTGTGGACCCGTCCGCGTACCGAGATCAAGGACGAGGAATACCAGGAGTTCTACAAGCACATCGGCCACGATTTCGAGAATCCGCTGGCCTGGAGCCACAACAAGGTCGAAGGCAAGCTGGAGTACAACTCGCTGTTGTACGTGCCGGCCCGCGCACCGTTCGACCTGTACCAGCGTGAAGCGCCACGCGGCCTGAAACTGTACGTGCAGCGCGTGTTCATCATGGACCAGGCTGAGTCGTTCCTGCCGTTGTACCTGCGCTTCATCAAGGGCGTGGTCGACTCCAACGACCTGTCGCTTAACGTTTCGCGGGAAATCCTGCAGAAGGACCCGATCATCGACTCGATGAAGTCGGCGCTGACCAAGCGTGCGCTGGACATGCTGGAGAAGCTGGCCAAGAACGAGCCCGAGCAGTACAAGAGCTTCTGGAAAAACTTCGGCCAGGTGCTCAAGGAAGGCCCGGCCGAGGACTTCGCCAACAAGGAGAAGATCGCCGGCCTGCTGCGCTTTGCCTCCACCCAGGACGACAGCGGCGAACAGACCGTTGCCCTGGCCGACTACCTGGCGCGCGCCAAGGAAGGTCAGGACAAGATCTACTACCTCACCGGCGAGTCCTACGCGCAGGTCAAGAACAGCCCGCACCTGGAAGTCTTCCGCAAGAAAGGCATCGAAGTGCTGCTGTTGACCGATCGCATCGATGAATGGCTGATGAGCTACCTCAGCGAGTTCGATGGCAAAGCCTTCATCGACATCGCCCGTGGCGACCTGGACCTTGGCAAGCTGGATTCGGAAGAAGACAAGAAAGCCCAGGAAGAAGTCGCCAAGGAAAAAGAAGGTCTGGTCGAGCGCCTGAAGGGTGCGCTGGGTGACAGTGTGGCCGAGGTGCGTGTTTCCCACCGCCTGACCGACTCGCCGGCCATCCTGGCCATTGGTGAGCAGGACCTGGGTCTGCAGATGCGCCAGATCCTTGAGGCAAGCGGGCAGAAGGTGCCTGAGTCCAAGCCGATCTTCGAGTTCAACCCGACCCACCCGCTAATCGAGAAGCTGGACAACGAACAGAGCGAGGACCGCTTCGCCGAGCTGTCGCATATCCTGTTCGACCAGGCCGCGCTTGCAGCCGGTGACAGCTTGAAGGATCCGGCGGCTTACGTTCGTCGCCTGAACAAGCTGTTGGTCGAACTGTCTGCTTGAGTTGATGCAAAGGAAAGCCCGCTTCGGCGGGCTTTTTTAATGGTGCAAGGAGGAATTTGATGAGCAAGGTAATCGTCGAGTCGTTGGTTTATCACCTGTCCGGCAAGGCGTACGAGAGCCGCCTGGTGTATGAACCGGGCTCGTTGCCCAAGCCTGGCCTGGTCATGGCGCCGAACTGGATGGGTATTGGCGAGGGGGCCGAGCGGATCGCCAAGGAGGTGGCCGAGAAGGGCTACGTGGTGCTGATTGCCGACCTGTATGGGCAGTCGGTGCGTCCTTCCAATGCCGATGAGGCAGGGGCGGCGATGATGCCCCTGAAGAATGACCGGGCCGAGCTGCGCAAGCGTATGCAGGAGGCGCTGGCCCAACTGCTGGGCCAGTCGAAGGCGTTGCTGGAGCCTGGCCAGGTGGCCACCTTCGGCTTCTGCTTCGGCGGTTGCTGTGCCCTTGAGCTGGCCCGCTCAGGGGCTGACCTGAAGGCGGCGGTGTCGTTCCATGGCACGCTCGATACGCCGAATCCGGAAGATGCCAAGCGCATCAAGGGTTCGGTGCTGGTGCTGCATGGTGCTTCCGACCCGCTGGTGCCGAAGGAGCAACTGCCGGCCTTCGAGGACGAAATGAACGCAGCGAAGGTCGACTGGCAATTGGTCAGCTATGGCGCGGCGGTGCATTCGTTCACTGACCCCAATGCCAATGTGCCGGGCAAGATGCAATACGATCGGCGGACCTCCGAGCGGGCTTTCCGTGCGATGCACAATCTGCTGACCGAAGTGTTCCCGCGCTGATCGCCTGTAGGAGCGGGCTTACTCGCGAAGAACTCGATGCGGTAGAGGGCACGGGCTTTGCCCGTGCTCGCGGGTATACCCGCTCCAGCAGGGGGATCGGCCGTCAGGCGGCCCTCTGTCAGCGAGGCAGTTCAATTCGCGAACTCTCCCCCGGCACCGTGGGCCAATCACCTGCAGCCCATTTGGCCCTTGCCTGTTCGATCAACTGCGGATCGCTTGCCACGAAATTCCAGTTCATCCGCCGCGGCCCATCCAGCGCAGCGCCGCCGATCAAAACGAGCTGGCAATCACCCTCGGCGTAAAGGGTGACCTCTTCACCTTCCGGTAGCACCACCAGGCTGCGCGGCTCGACTTCTGTATCCTCCATCAGCAATTCGCCTTCCAGCAGGTAAAGCGCCCGCTGCGCATGCTCGTTCGGTACCTGCAAGGTTGTGGCCGGCTGCATGTGCACATGGGCATAGAGGGTAGGGGAGAGCACTGGTACCGGCGACTCCAGGCAGAAGCCCTGGCCGGCAATCATGCAGATCCGAACCCCCATGCTATCGCTCACTGGTAGGCTGGCCGCTGGATGATGGCTATAGCTCGCCGGACCTTGCTCAAGCTCGCGGGGCGATGCGAGCCAAACCTGCAGGCCATGCAGTCGGGAGCCGTCGGTGAAGGCCTCGGCTGGGGTGCGTTCGACATGCGCAACGCCGCTGCCAGCGGTCATCCAGCTCACATCGCCGGGCTGTACGCGCTGTTCGGAGCCGAGGCTGTCCTTGTGCAGGATTTCACCCTCGAACAGGTAGGTCAGGGTAGACAGGCCGATGTGCGGGTGTTGGCGGATATCCATGCCGCTGCCGGGTGCATACTCGGTCTCCAGCATGTGGTCGAAGAAGACGAAGGGGCCGACGCTTCGGCATTGTGCCGATGGCAAGGGGCGCAGTATCGGCTGGCCCTCGACCGATTCGGCGCGCGGGCGGATGACCAGGGGGCTGCTCATGTTGGGCTCCAGGCTGGATGGAAATGCCCCAAGCATAGCGGTTCGCCAGGCGTTGCTGAACCGCCGGGCAAGCTTGCCGGTCTACCGTGTTCGTAACGGGACAAGGAATACAGCGATGATGGTCAGAGTGCTGGGTTGCTTACTATTGTCTGCCTGGGTAGGCCATGCGGCGCAAGCACGTGATTACGCTTACAGCGACGCCCACCTGCACTACGTCGATTTCTTCCAGGAGACCGAGGGCATGCCTGCATTGATCGAGGCCATGGACAGGGCAGGCATCGAGCACTCGATGATTTCCGGCATTCCGGTGGCCAAGAAGTGGCATGAGGACGAGCCCAAGCGGCCGCGCTACTATGCAGGCGACGATGCTGATGCCTATTGGTACAGCGCCACCGACCTGTATGTGGCGGCAGCTCTCGAAAAGCTGCCTGCCGAGCAGCGACGCAGGTTCCATCCTTTTCTCACTGGCTTCAACCCAGTGGACAAGAATGCCGTCAGCCACATCGAGCGCATGCTTGAGCTGTACCCAGGGCTTTGGCAGGGGATCGGTGAAGTGTTCACCCGTCATGACGACCTGACCGCGCTCACCAGTGGTGATACGCCTCGCGCCAACAACGAGGCCATGACGCGTATCTACCACTTGGCGGCCGAGCGCGACCTGCCGGTGCTGTTGCACTCGAACATCACCTCGAAGCGCGAACGCAACCCGCTGTATCTGGCGGAGATCGAAGAGCCATTGCGCAATCATCCACATACCCGTTTCATTTGGGCCCACGCCGGCACCAGCATGGAAATTCACCGGCATCAGACGCAGATGGACTTCCTGTTGCCGGTGTTGACGCGGCTGCTGGAGGATTACCCGAATTTGTATGTGGATCTTTCCTGGAGTGTGCTTACGCCCTACCTGCTGGATGAGCGAGGCGTGCCGCGCAAGGCGTGGATCGATGTGGTCGTCAAGCATCCACAGCGCTTCATGCTGGGCTCGGATGTGGTGGGCAAATTTGGCGGCCTGGGAGAACAGTTGCACGGCTTCAGGCCATTTCTCGATGCCTTGCCTGAGGAGGTGGCGAACAAGGTAGCGCGGGATAACTTCCTGGCGGTGTTGCCCAGGCGGTAGTGCCTCGGAAGGGTTGGCCTCATCCCGAGTGCGCCCAATCCCACAGGGTTGCACGCCACACATGAAAACGCCCCGAACCAGTCGGGGCGTTTTCAATTACCGCATCAGCGTCTTACTTGCCAGTCCAGCGCTTGAGCACCAGGGTGGCGTTGGTGCCGCCGAAGCCGAAGCTGTTGCTCATGACCGTGTCGATCTTGGCGTTCTCTTCGGTTTTGCGCAGGATCGGCATGTCGGCGACTTCCGGATCCAGCTCGTCGATGTTGGCGGAGCCGGCGATGAAGTTGTTTTCCATCATCAGCAGGCAGTAGATCGCCTCGTGCACGCCAGCGGCGCCCAGCGAGTGGCCCGACAGGCTCTTGGTCGAGCTGATCTTCGGCGCTTTGTCACCGAACACTTCACGCACGCCCTTGATTTCTGCAACGTCACCGACCGGCGTCGAGGTGCCGTGGGTGTTCAGGTAGTCGATCGGGGTGTCGACGGTGGACAGCGCCTGCTGCATGCAGCGGATGGCACCTTCGCCGCTCGGTGCGACCATGTCGTAGCCGTCGGACGTGGCACCGTAGCCGACGATTTCGGCGTAGATCTTCGCGCCGCGGGCCAGTGCGTGTTCCAGTTCTTCGACCACGACCATGCCGCCGCCGCCAGCGATGACGAAGCCGTCACGGTCGGCGTCGTAGGCGCGCGAGGCCAGTTCCGGGGTTTCGTTGCGCTTGGTCGACAGGGCGCCCATGGCATCGAACAGGAACGACTGGCTCCAGTGCTCTTCTTCACCGCCACCGGCGAAGACGATGTCTTGCTTGCCCCACTGAATCTGCTCCATGGCGGTGCCGATGCAGTGTGCCGAGGTGGCGCAGGCCGAGGAGATCGAGTAGTTGATACCCTTGATCTTGAACGGAGTGGCCAGGCACGCCGATACGGTGCTGCCCATGGTGCGGGTGACACGGTAAGGGCCGACACGCTTGACGCCTTTCTCGCGCAGGGTGTCCAGCGCTTCCATCTGGTTCAGGGTCGAGGCGCCGCCGGAACCAGCAACCAGGCCGGTACGCGGGTTGGAAATCTGCTCTTCGGTCAGGCCGGAGTCCTTGATCGCGTCCTGCATCGCCAGGTAGGCATAGGCAGCGGCGTGGCCGACGAAGCGGTAGACCTTGCGGTCGATCAGTTCTTCGAGGTTGAGGTCGATGGAACCGGAAACCTGGCTACGCAGCCCCATTTCCTTGTATTCCGGGTTGTAACGAATGCCCGGACGGCTGTTGCGCAGGTTTTCGGTGACAGTAGCTTTGTCATTGCCCAGGCACGAAACGATGCCCAGACCAGTGATAACGACGCGGCGCATGCGAATAACCCTTAGAAATTGTCAGTGGAGGTGAACACGCCGACCCGCAGGCCTTCGGCGGTGTAGATCTCGCGACCGTCGACGCTGACCGAGCCATCGGCGATGGCCATGTTCAGCTTGCCCTTCAGGACGCGCTTGATGTGAATGTTGTAGGTGACTTTCTTGGCTTCGGGCAATACCTGGCCAAAGAACTTCACTTCGCCCGAACCCAGGGCGCGACCACGGCCTGGCAGGCCCTGCCAGCCGAGGAAGAAACCGACCAGCTGCCACATGGCGTCGAGGCCCAGGCAGCCTGGCATTACCGGGTCGCCTTCGAAGTGACAGGCGAAGAACCACAGGTCCGGATTGATATCCAGCTCGGCGACCAATTCACCTTTGCCATACTTGCCGCCTTCTTCGCTGATGTGGGTGATGCGATCGACCATCAGCATGTTCGGCGCGGGCAGTTGCGCATTACCTGGGCCGAACAGCTCACCGCGACTGCAGCGCAGCAGGTCTTCCCGAGTAAAGGCGTGTTGTTTGGTCATGCGAGCTCCTCAATAACCCCCTGCGGCAGGGGATGAATCTTCCCGGCCGGCCCGGAGTGTGTTGAGTCCGGGGCGGCAGCCTACAGGTAGACTATTGCGTTGTGGTGAAAGTCACAGCGCACCTGGCAAAAAGAAGTACAGGTGTGCACTGAAACGGCTATTTTCAGGTCCGACGAAGGTCCTGTCCAGTCCTTAAGACTGCCGCACTTTAGCATTTATCGCCAGTCGCGGCTGTCCGGCCGGGTAACCAACGCTGCAATACCCGTTGCAATTCGGTGCGGCGGAAGGGTTTGCTCAGGTAATCGTTCATGCCGGCGGCCATGCAGCGCTCGCGGTCGCCCTGCAACGCATTGGCCGTCAAGGCGATGATCGGCAGGCTGTCGCGATCGGGCAGTTGGCGGATGCGCCGGGTGGCTTCGTAACCGTCCAGCCGCGGCAGCCGGCAGTCCATCAGTACCGCGGCGAAGCGCTGCTGGCTGACCTGCTCCACGGCCTGGAGGCCATCCAGCGCCACGCTCACCTCCAGCCCAAGGCTGCGCAACATGGCTTCGATGACGCTTTGATTGACCGGATTGTCCTCTACCAGCAGGATTCGCCCGCCCTCGGTACCCAGGCTGCCCTGCGCGACGCTGCCGGGCAGGGCCGGGGGCGCCATGCTGGCCAGGGTCAGGGGAATTTCCAGGGTGAAGGTCGAGCCCAGCCCTTCGCGGCTTTCCCCGCGCAGCTTGCCACCCATGCGTTCGGCCAGGGTGCGGGCGATCGACAGGCCCAGGCCGGTGCCGCCATAGCGCCGGGAAATCGAGCTGTCCGCTTGCTGGAAGGCCACGAACATGGTCTCCAGGCGCTCGCTGTCGATGCCGATGCCAGTATCGCGCACACTGCAGGTCAACCAGATCAGCTGCCGGTCCAGGGGCTGCCAGCGCGCATGCACCTGGACCTGGCCGCGTTCGGTGAACTTCAAC
The DNA here is from genome assembly GCF_040762985.1 of Pseudomonas sp. Rh2. Lineage (NCBI taxonomy): Bacteria > Pseudomonadati > Pseudomonadota > Gammaproteobacteria > Pseudomonadales > Pseudomonadaceae > Pseudomonas > Pseudomonas sp. Rh2. Next base: position 3,945,051 of record NZ_CP142890.1, on the reverse strand, counting down.
GCGTTGCCGATCAAGTTCAGCAGGATCTGGCGGATTCGAGTCGGATCACCGCTGACTTCCAGCTGCTCCATGCCGGCCGGCATCTGTAGTTGCAGGTCGAGTCCACGCTGCTGGGCGCTGTGCTGGAACGACTGCACGCTGTGGGCGATCAATTCGCCGAGGTTGAAGTCGATCTGCTCAAGTTCCAGCGTGGTGCGTTCGATGCGCGAGAAGTCGAGGATATCGTTGATGACCTTGAGCAAGTGGCCCGTGGATTCGCTGGCGACCGCCGCATAGTCGGCCTGCTCGGGCGTCAGCTGGGTGGTTTCGAGCAACTGCAGCATGCCCAGCACACCGTTCATCGGCGTGCGTAACTCATGGCTCATCATCGCCAGGAAGTCGGACTTGGCGCGGTTGGCTTGCTCGGCCTCCTCACGGGCCTGGATCAACTGGGCAATGGCCTGCTTCTGTTCGGCGCTGGCCTGCTCCAGGGCGCTGGCCAGGTTGTTGATATGGCGCGCCAGGTGGCCGAGCTCGCTGTCGTCCACCACCGGTAACGGGGCATTGTACTCGCCCTGCTGGATCGCCTTCACCGCATGGCCCATGTCGCTGATCGGCTTGGCCAGGCTGGTGGCCAGGCGGCGGGCGAGCAGGAAGGTGAACAACAGGGCGAACAAGGCAAGAATGCCAGCCTTGATAACGATTTCCTGCTGGCGTTGGCTGAACGCATCATCGGACATACCGACGATCACCCGTCCCAGGTAATCGTCGCCGATGGCGGGGGTGGGGGCCTTGCCCTGTTGCAGGAAGTCGCTGTCCAGGCGGATCTGCTGCAGCCGTATGGGGGCCTGGAACACTTCCACGCGCTGGGCGCGGTTGCTGCTTTCATCGGACTGCTCGACGTACACCAGAATATGGTTGCGGCTGTCCTGCACCTCCAAAAAACGCACGTGTGGAATGCTCAGGGTGGCCCTCATGAGGCCTTCGAGCACCTCATTGTTGCCGGAGATCACCCCGTACTCGGACGCCGGGGCCAGTTGGTTGGCGATCAACTGCCCGGTGTGGTTGAGCTCCTGGCGCAAGTCCTGGATCCGCACGAAGGTGAAGAAACTGATCAGCAGCAGGGTCAGCAGCAGTGCAGGACCCAGGCTGATCATCTGGGTGCGGGTGTGGATATCCCAGCTCAGGCGTTTGCTCATGGGTTGGGTTCTCCTGCGGCCAGGGCCTGGGCAGCGGCCTTCGGATCGATGGGTTCCAGGCCCAGTGCACGGGCGACTTGCTGGTTGCCACTGACGCCGAAACGCGCCGGGTAAAGACTGCGCGGCCAGCGCGAGGGCGGTTGGTCGAGTAACTGGTCGAGAACCGCCAGCCAATCATCCTGGTCGCTGTAGCTGCTGGCCAGGGCGCCAGCGCGCACGAAACCGGCGTTCGGCCCGATCAGCGCCATCTGTCGGCCGTAGCTGCTGAGCAACAGGTTCTTGGCGGTCTTCGAGTTGTACAGGTCGGGGTCGTCCAGGCCCAGCAGCACGTCGCTGTTGAGCAGCAGGTTCTGCAGTGGTCGGCTGTCCCGTTGATCGGGCCAGTCCTGGGCAACGATCTCCAGGCCCAACGGGCGGGCGGCATGGCGCAACTCTTCGAGCAGGAAGTGGCTGTGCTCGCCATACAGCACGCCGATGCGCTGCGCCTGCGGCAGCAGGTAGCGTGCCAGGCGTAGCTGCCGTGCCAGGGGCGGGTCGCTCCACAGCAGGCACAGGTAGGCCGGACGGGATTTGCCCAGGCGCTGCTGCGCCTGCACCCGGCTGATACGCATCGCCAGTGCCGGGGGGCCGGCGGGCTCGGCGAGCCGCCAGTCCAGGGCAGCGCTATCGAGCAGGATCAGGCGCAGGTCGGCATTCAGCTGGCCGGGGCGGGGTAGGGTCGAGGTGGTCTGGAAACGCACCACGTCGTGGCTGCGACGGCTCTCCAGGGCCGCCACGAAGCTGCGAATGCCGGGTTGATCTTCACCACCGACCAACAGGATTTCGCTAGCGGACAGCGATCCCATGGGCCAGAGAAAGATCAGCAGCAGGCGCAGCAGGCGGGCCATCAGAACTCCAGCTCCGCGCTGACGCTCAGGCGGTGACGGCTGTCGTAGCGGTTCTGGATCGTCGTGGTCGGTTCATCGTCCAGGCGCTGCTGCCACAGCGCGGCCAGCTCCAGGTTGCTGCCCTGGATACGCAAGCGCTTGGCCACACGCAGGTCCAGACGCTCGTAGCGGTACTGGTTGAGTGCGTCGTCGCCGTAGTAGAAAAGAGCGCTGGTCCAGCCGTCGCCCCAATCGCGCATCCAGCCGGCCGAGCCACTGTTGCGGGCGGTGTTGGCGCTGTCCAACGGGTTGCTGGCCCAGGCGTCGACATAGGCGTAGGTCAGGCGCAGGCGGTCGCGTTGGGTCACGCGCCAGTCGGCTTGCGCCTCGCTGCCACTGAACCGCGCTTTGTTGGCGTTGCTGGCGATGTACTGGTTGTTCCTCAGGGGCTCGCTGATCATTCCGGTGATCTCGTCATAGAACAACTTCACATCCATGCTCAAGTCGATGTCGCTGAAGTAACCGTTGTAGCCCAGTTCCCGCGAGCGCATGCGTTCTTGATCGAGGTTGCCAGGGCCTCGGGTCTTGACGAAATATTCGCCGTTCTGCAGCCCGAAGTCGTTGGGCGTCAGGTTCTTGACCGTATAGCTCCAGTTGACGTTGTTCTCGAACATGTCGGGCGAGCGGACCGCTTCGGAGTACACCGCTCGCAAACCGTGGCGCGGGGTGATCAGGTAGTTCACCGCCATGCGCGGGGTAAGCGAACTGCCCGAAAGACGCGAGTCCTCGAACATCGCACCGCCCTGGATGATCCAGTGTTCGTCCGCACGCCATTCCAGCTGGCCGAATGCGCGCCAGGTCTGGTCGTCGATGCTGCCGTTGAAGTAGGTCTGCGAGTCGGCGCGATCATAGCGGTAGTTCATACCGCTGAGCAGGCGCAGGTTGTCGGTCAGGCTCAGGGTGTCCTGGATCTCCAGGTCGTAGCGGGTTTCGCGGGTACTTTGATCGACATCGCCGCAGACCGTGCTTTTGCCGCCGTTGTTCCATTGCGTCTGGGCCTGGGTCAGCAGGGCGCTGAGCGTCGGGTCCGTGGTTGTCGGCAGGTTTCCGGTCGACAGGTTGCGTGCCACCTTCTCGGCGAAGTCTGGGTTCAGTTGCCACAACTGGGTCAACGCCGGACTGAACGCCATCAGCGCGTCGCACGCCAGCCAGACTTGCTGGCGATCGAAGTGTTGAGCCGACCCTTGGATGTAGAAGCTGTGCTCTGGGCTGATATCGATGTTCCAGCGTACCGAGCCCGCGTAATCCTTAGCGTTGACATCTGCGTCGGTGCCTGCGGCATACTTGCCGAACACCGGTTGGTAGGTGTACGGCCGCTGGTTGCTGCCCTCCTTGGCCGCCAGTTGCCACTCCAGGGTCTGGTCGGGCGCGAGGTTGTGGCTGGCGCTGAGGTTGACGCGGTTCAGACGGCGGCTGTCGCGGTAGTCGTTGCCGAACTGGTCGCTGTCGAAACCGTCGTCCTGCTGTCCCGACACCGACAGGCGCAGATCACCGCCGTCCCAGCCGAATCCATGACTGGCATAGTAATCGTTGATGCCATCCTGGCCACGGGTGAGCTTGACCCGTGTGCCATGGCTGTCGGCGGGGTTGCGGGTGAGGATGTTGACCACCGCCATCAAGGCGTTGGCGCCATAGCTGACGGTGTTCGGGCCGCGGAACACCTCGATGCGCTCGATATCCTCCAGGGCCACCGGGATATCGCTCCAGTCCACCGTGGCAAGGCCGGCCCGATACACCGAGCGGCCGTCGATCAGCACTTGCATGCGCCGGGCTTCGTTGACGTTGCTGCCGTGGTAGTTGACGGTTGGCTGGTTGCCGGCGCCGTAGCCGATCATCATGCCTGGCACCAGGCGCAGCAGTTCGGGAATATCGCGGGCACCGCTGGCACGGATCAGTTCGCTGTCGAGCACGGTCATGCTGCCCGGCACCGCCGCCGGGGATTGTTTCAGGCGCGTGGCGGTCAGAACCTGCGGCAAGTCAGTGTTGTCGATGAACAGGTCATCGGCCATGACCGGGCCACCGAGCAGGGCGGTCAGCAATAACAGACGCGGGTAAGGGGGCGTGCCTGGGAACACGATACGGCCTTGTATCAAAGATGAAACAGGCATGTTAACTGACCTTGGACCTTTTGCCAGTGGTGGGGCGCGAGTTTGCGAGGTGGGGGGGTGAGGGAAAGGCTTGCCGGTGGTTTTCGGGTGGTGTCGAGATCGCGCGGCGCATCGCGAGCAAGGCTCGCTCCTACGCTTTTTTCGGGCCAGTTATGCCTGTGGGATTTGCGCGCGACCGCTTTGGCATGGCCCGAAAAACGTAGGAGCGAGCCTTGCTCGCGATGCGCCACGCGATCGCCAACCCAACCCGCCACGCAAGCCATGCACTGGCCCTGTCGCATCCGCACCGTATAATGGTCCGGTCGCCACTCACATTTTGGCATTAACGGATTGAATATGACTGAACAGCAACCTGTTGCAGTTCTGGGAGGCGGAAGCTTTGGCACCGCCGTGGCGAACCTGCTGGCTGAAAACAACGTGCCAGTGCGCCAATGGATGCGCGACCCCGAGCAGGCCGAGGCCATGCGCATCAATCGCGAGAATCCGCGTTACCTCAAAGGTATCCGCCTGCACGACGGTGTCGAGCCGGTCAACGACCTGCTGGCGACGCTGCAGGCTTGCGAGCTGATTTTCGTGGCCCTGCCGTCTAGCGCCCTGCGCAGCGTGCTGGCCCCGCATGCCGAGTTGCTGCGCGGCAAGGGACTGGTGAGCTTGACCAAGGGCATCGAGGCGCAGAGCTTCAAGCTGATGAGCCAGATCCTTGAGGAAATCGCCCCCCAGGCACGTATTGGCGTGCTGTCGGGCCCGAACCTGGCCCGCGAGATCGCCGAACATGCGCTGACCGCCACTGTGGTCGCCAGCGAAGATGAAGACCTGTGCCAACGCGTGCAGGCGGTGTTACACGGGCGCACCTTCCGGGTGTACGCCAGCACCGACCGCTTCGGTGTCGAACTGGGCGGTGCCCTCAAGAACGTCTATGCCATCATGGCTGGCATGGCCGTTGCCCTGGGCATGGGTGAAAACACCAAGAGCATGCTGATTACCCGTGCCCTGGCCGAGATGACTCGTTTCGCCGTCAGCCAAGGCGCCAATCCGATGACCTTCCTGGGGCTGGCCGGTGTCGGCGACCTGATCGTCACCTGCTCTTCACCCAAGAGCCGCAACTATCAGGTGGGTCATGCGCTGGGGCAGGGCCTGAGCCTGGAACAGGCGGTCAACCGCCTGGGCGAAGTGGCCGAGGGGGTCAATACCCTCAAGGTACTGAAGGCCAAGGCCCAGGAAGTGCAGGTGTACATGCCGCTGGTGGCGGGCCTGCACGCGATCCTGTTCGAAGGCCGCACGCTGAACCAGGTCATCGAACACCTGATGCGCGCCGAGCCCAAGACCGACGTCGATTTCATTTCCACAAGCGGTTTCAACTGAGCCTTCGTGGGTTCTGAACAGAGCAAGGAGCAATACATGAACGATACCCCCGAGCGCGCGCAGCGCGAGTCGATCATCCTGCGGGTGCTGTGGATGCTGGTGTTCCTGGTGGTCTGGCAACTGGCCGAGCTGCTGCTGGGTGGCCTGGTGCTGGTGCAGCTCATCTACCGACTGGTGTATGGCGCCCCGAGCGCCAGCCTGATGAACTTCGGCGACAGCCTCAGTCAGTACCTGGCGCAGATCGGTCGTTTCGGCAGTTTCCACAGCGACCAGAAGCCCTGGCCATTCGCCGACTGGCCGGCCCCGCGGGCGCCGGAAGGCGAGGCGCCTCACGCCGTGGCACCGGCAGCGCACCCGGTGCGCGACGAGGAGCCCAAACTGTGAAGCTCTGGGTTCTGCGCCACGGCGAGGCCGAACCGCGGGCCAATACCGACGCCGAGCGGCGCCTGACGCCCCATGGCCGCGAGCAAGTGCTGCACAGCGCGGCGCGCTTGCTGGGCCAGCCACTGCAAGCCATCCTGGCCAGCCCCTATGTGCGCGCCCAGCAGACCGCGGCACTGGTGCATGACACCCTCGGTTTCACCGAGCCGGTGCACACAGTGCCGTGGTTGACCCCCGACAGTGACGTGCAACAGGTCATCGGCGAAATCGAGCGACTGGGCCTTGAGCATGTGCTGCTGGTCAGCCACCAGCCGCTGGTGGGCACATTGGTTGGAAGGCTCGAGCACGGGCATGGCCAGCGACCAGCCCCCATGAGTACCGCCAGCCTTGCAGAGTTGGAAGGGGATTGGCCATTGGCAGGCCTGATGACCGTGCGCGCGATTAATTCACCCGACTGAAACCGGGCAACTGGCATTTTTGTCAGTTGCCGCCTCTGGCAGGGCGTTGCTAGCGTTGCATCGAGGCGGTACAGGCAGGGAAGAATCAGGAGTGCGGGATGGGTGGTCGAAGGTTGGATCTGGTTCGCTGTGCCGATTTGCAGCCAACGTTGGATAAAGTGCAGGCCAGCGGGGCGCTGGATTTTGCCGAGTACAGCCTGCTGCGTGAGGCCGCTGATGCCAAGCTGTATCACCTGATGGGCAGGCTCCAAGGCCGTGGCTGCCCGGACCTCGCCACCCGGATACAAGGAGAGGAAGATCTGCGCAGGCTGCAGGACGCTTGCCAGCGCGTATCCCACCTGGTGCAGACCAGCTGCCTGGCGTTACGCCGGCTACAGCTCGACCACAAGGATCAGCGCCTGGCTCGCGAGGCGCTCGAAAGCCAGCTGGCCTACCTGCAAGCCTGCCTGCGCCGTTCATTGCTCGGTTTCGACCTGTCCTGATTGCCCTGCGCGATGACCTTTCCGGACATTGCCGAGCGCCGCCACGATGCCGACAATGGGCAACCATCCCCGGTTCGGACCTGGCGCCATGTCGCAACGGATCTTCTTCGCCCACGCCAACGGATTTCCCTCGGCCACCTACGGCAAGCTGTTCGCCGCGCTCGCGCCGGACTACCAGGTGACGCACTTGGCCCAACACGCCCACGACCCAAGGTTTCCGGTCGATGACAATTGGCGGAACCTGGTCGATGAACTGTTGCACCATCTGGCTCAGCAGGATCAGCCCGTGTGGGGCGTCGGTCACTCCCTGGGCGGTGTGCTGCACCTGCATGCCGCGCTGCGCCGCCCAGAGTTGTACCGGGGCGTGGTAATGCTTGACTCGCCGGTGTTGACCCGTGCCGACCAGTGGTTGATCCGCACCGCCAAGCGTTTCGGTTTCATCGATCGCATCACGCCTGCAGGCCGCACCTTAGGGCGGCGCGAGGCCTTCGCCGATCGTGACAGCGCGCGGACATATTTCGCCAGCAAGACCTTGTTCCGCAATTTCGACCCCGAGTGCCTCGAGGCGTATCTGGAACATGGTCTGCAAACCGCAGAGGAGGGGCTGCGCTTGCGCTTCGACCCGGCCACCGAGATCAGTATCTATCGCAGCATCCCCCATGCCAGCCCGGCACCTGCCCGGCATTTGCAGGTGCCGTTGGCGATGGTGCGTGGCGACCGTAGCCGGGTGATTCGTCGTCACCACGCGTTTGCCGTGCGTGGCATGCCCACGGGTGAGTACCACAGCGTACCGGGTGGCCATATGTTCCCGCTGGAGCGCCCCACTGATACCGCCAGCCTGATCAAGGGCCTGTTCGATCGCTGGAGCCAGGCATGAGCCTGCCCGTCGAAGAAGTGCGCCTGAGCCTGGGCCATATCGAACTCGCCGCGCACCTGTTCGGGCCAGCGGACGGGTTGCCGGTGATCGCACTGCATGGCTGGCTGGACAACGCCAACAGTTTCGCGCGCCTGGCACCCCGTCTACAGGGCTTGCGTATCGTCGCGCTCGACTTGGCCGGCCATGGCTATTCCGAACACCGCCCGCCAGGGGCCGGCTATGCCCTGGCCGATTACGCCCATGACGTGTTGCGGGTCGCCGAGCAGCTTGGCTGGCAACGATTCGCCCTGCTTGGTCACTCGCTGGGCGCCATCATCTCGGTGCAGTTGGCTGGGGCCTTGCCGGACAGGGTCAGCCACCTGGCGTTGATCGACGGCGTGATCCCGCCTACCGGTGCCGAGCAGGATGCGGCTGAGCGGTTGGGCATGTCGTTGCAGGCGCAGTTGCGCCTGGATGGCAAGCGCAAGTCGGTTTACGCCTCGGTCGAAGACGGCGTGCAGGCTCGCATGAAGGGGATGGTCGCGGTAAGCCACGAAGCTGCGCAGTTGCTGGCCCAGCGCGGACTGATGCCGGTCCCGGGCGGGTTCAGCTGGCGCAGCGACAGCCGACTGACCTTACCATCGCCGGCGCGCCTGAACCCGGCCCAGGCCATGGCGTACGTGCACCGGGTCGGTTGCCCGGGCTGTCTGGTGGTGGCCGCCGATGGCATGCTGGTGCGCCACACCGAGTTGCTGGAGCAGCTACCCTTTGAGCGAGTGGTGCTGCCAGGTGGGCATCATCTGCACCTGAACGATGAGCAGGGTGCGATCCTTGTCGCAGACTGTTTCAATCGCTTCTTTGGCTTTTCTTGACTTGTACCGGACAAGTGCCGAGGCTTGGCGGGTTGAACAGGGAGACAACCATGCAAATGCCAGACATCCTAGACCTTCGCTCCGCCACCCGCTGCCCCAAGGGTGGCCGATGAGCGCATCCGTTTTCATCCGCGTCACCTTCGTCACCTGCGTCGCGCTGGTCAGCGCCGCTTCCTGGGCGGGCAGCCTGCCGGTGCCGCAAGATGGCAAGGTGGTCGACCAACGCCCCGCCGTAGAACAGGAACGCGTCTACCCCCTGGGCCCGCTGCGCAAGATCAGCGGTCGCCTGCGGGTCGATGACAAGGTCGAGAGCCGTGGCCAGGTTAGCTCGGTCACTTACGAACTGCCCGTCGAACGCACCGCTCGTGAGGCGTTCACCAGCGCCCGCGAACAATTGCAGCGTGACGGCGGTTACCCCTTGTTCTGGTGCCAGGGCCGTGACTGCGGCGAAGCCAGCCTGTGGGCCAACGATGTGTTCGGCAATGCCCGGCTCAATGGCGGCGACGAGCAGCAGGCATTCATCCTGTTGCGCCGTTCGGCCGAAGAGGCCGACACCTTGGTGGCGTTGTACAGCGTCACCCGTGGCAACCGCCGCGCGTACTTGCACGTCGAAGAGTTCGTCGCGGGCAGCCCGCTGGGCGAACTGCTACCCACGCCAGCGACTGTGCTGCGCGAAATGCGCGACACCGGAAAGCTGGACTACCCTGACCTGGGCGCACCGCAAGCCACCTGGGTGACCCTGCTCGGACGCAGCCTGAACCTTGACAGCACCCTGCGTGCCAGCCTCAGTGGAGCCGAGGCCGAAGCCTGGCGCCAAGAGCTGATCAAGGCAGGCGTGCGCAGCAGCCGACTGGAAGTCGGGGACGCCCCTACCGATGGCCTGCACCTTGAACTGATTCGTTGATCGAGCGCCACCATGGCCAACAATGATCGTCTGTTGATCCAGATTCTTCTGCTGGCGCTGTTGGGCGCGGGGCTGTGGGTAATGGCGCCGTTCATTTCGGCACTGCTGTGGGGGGCCATCCTGGCCTTTGCCAGCTGGCCGTTGATGCGCCTGCTGACCCGCGTGCTGGGGGATCGCGAGACCCTCGCGGCAGGTTTGCTGACCGGTGTCTGGATTCTGGTCGTGGCCTTGCCGCTGGTCTGGCTTGGGTTCAACCTGGCGGACCACATTCGCGACGCCACGGCGTTCATTCGCGATGTACAGGTCGATGGTTTACCTGACGCCCCGGACTGGCTGGCCGGTGTCCCGCTGGTCGGCGGGCGCCTGGTCAGCTGGTGGGAGTCGCTGGACCAACAGGGCGCGATGCTGCTGGCCTCGGTCAGACCCCACCTGGGTCAGGTTGGTAACTGGCTACTGGCACGCAGTGCGCAATTGGGCAGTGGTGTGCTCGAACTGACCCTGAGCCTGGTGTTCGTGTTCTTCTTCTACCGCGACGGCCCGCGATTGGCGGCGTTCGTCCTGCGCCTGCTGCAGCGTTTGATGGGCGACCGTGCCGAGTATTACCTGGAACTGGTGGCCGGCACCGTGCAACGTGTGGTCAACGGCGTGATCGGCACCGCCGCGGCCCAAGGCCTGCTGGCATTGATTGGCTTTCTCATCGCCGGTGTGCCGGGCGCCATCATCCTCGGCCTGGTGACCTTCATGCTCAGCCTCATTCCCATGGGGCCGCCGCTGGCTTGGATACCGGCCACCGGTTGGCTGGTATGGAAAGGTGAGTACGGCATGGCCGTGTTCCTGGGTATCTGGGGTACCTTCGTCATCAGTGGCGTTGACAACGTGCTCAAGCCCTACCTGATCAGCCGCGGCGGCAACCTGCCACTGGTGATCGTCCTGCTTGGTGTGTTCGGTGGCCTGATCGCGTTTGGCTTCATCGGCCTGTTCATCGGGCCGACACTGCTGGCGGTGGGCTACAGCCTGTTGCTGGACTGGAGCCGCAACGCAGGGCAGCAGACGCCGCAACGCTGATATCACCCGCGGCCCGGCAACGGGCTGCATCTTTACGCATTCTTTATGCGCTGACCTGTCCCTCGATCTCGCCCCTTTACGTCGCACCCTCGGACAATTTCCCCAAAGCGGCCAACGCCGCATGGATGGGGAGAACCACCGATGAATGTGCTCGAAGGGTTGTCACTGCTGCTGGCAGTGGCGTTGGCGATTTACCTGCTTACGGCGCTGCTGCGCGCCGATCGCAGCTAGGGAGCGGTCATGCACAGTTACGACTACGCGTTGCTGTTGGCCTTCTTTGCCATCGTGCTGCTGCCTGCACCCTGGCTGGGGCGTTTCTACTACAAGGTGATGGAAGGCCAGCGTACCTGGCTCAGCCCAGTACTCGGCCCATTGGAGCAGGGCTGTTACCGGCTGGCGGGCGTGTGCACCGAGCAGGAGCAGAATTGGAAGCAGTACGCCCTGGCTTTGTTGGCCTTCAACCTGGCCGGGTTCGTGCTGCTGTTCTGCGTGCTGTTGCTGCAGGGCTATCTGCCGCTCAATCCGCAGCACTTGCCAGGCCAGGAGTGGTCGCTGGCATTCAACACAGCGGTAAGCTTCGTCACCAACACCAACTGGCAGGCCTACAGCGGCGAAGCCTCGGTCAGCTACCTGAGCCAGATGCTTGGCCTGACCGTGCAGAACTTCGTCAGCGCTGCCACCGGCCTGGCCGTATTGGTTGCACTCTGCCGTGGCATTGCCAGGCGCTCTACGGCAACGCTGGGCAACTTCTGGGTCGACATGACCCGGGGCACCCTCTACGGGCTCTTGCCGTTGTGTCTGGTGCTGGCGCTGCTGCTGGTGTGGCAGGGCGTGCCCCAGACCTTCGCCGATTATGCCCATGCTGTGACCCTGCAAGGCGTTGACCAGGTCATCCCGCTGGGACCGGCTGCCAGCCAGATCGCCATCAAGCAACTGGGTACCAACGGGGGTGGTTTCTTCGGCGTGAACTCGGCGCACCCGTTCGAGAACCCCACGGCCTGGAGCAACCTGTTCGAGGTGGCGTCGATCATTCTGATCCCGGCTGCCCTGGTGTTCACCTTTGGCCACTACGTGAAGGACTTGCGCCAGAGCCGCGCCATCATCGCCTGCATGCTTGCCCTGTTCCTGATCGGTGGCAGTACCGCCTTGTGGGCGGAATACCAACCCAATCCGGCATTGGAAAGCGTTCAGGTACAGTCGAGCGCGCCGATGGAGGGCAAGGAAAGCCGCTTCGGCACCACCGGTTCGGTGCTCTGGAGCGTGACCACCACCGCTGCGTCCAACGGTTCGGTCAACGCCATGCACGACAGCCTCAACCCGCTGACGGGTATGGTGGCCATGGCCAACATGATGGTCGGTGAGGTGATCTTCGGCGGCGTCGGTGCCGGGCTCTACGGCATGTTGCTGTTTGTGCTGATCGCTGTGTTCCTGGCAGGCCTGATGATTGGGCGCACGCCGGAATACTTGGGCAAGAAGCTGCAAGCCCGTGAGGTGCAGTTGTTGGTGGCGACCTTGTTGGTGATGCCGGTGGGCGTGCTGGTGCTCGGCGCCATCGCCGCCAGCCTGCCAGGCCCTGCGGGGGCGGTGAGCAACCCAGGCGCCCATGGCTTCAGCCAGCTGCTGTATGCCTACACCTCCGGCACCGCCAACAACGGCTCGGCCTTCGCCGGTTTCGGTGCCAACACCGTGTTCCACAACCTGATGATCGGCTTGGCCATGCTGATCGGCCGCTTCGGCTACATCCTGCCGGTGCTGGCCCTGGCAGGCAGCTTGGCTGCGAAGAAAACCGCGCCGCAAGGGCTGAACAGCTTCCCGACCCACGGGCCACTGTTCGCCACCTTGCTGGTGGTGACCATCCTGCTGGTGGGCGGCCTGACCTTCCTGCCAACCCTGGCCCTTGGGCCGATCGCCGAACACCTGAGCCTGGGCTTCTGAGGAGCGAACCATGAACATGCCCATTCCCGAAGTGAAAGCCCACTCCAGCGCCAAGGACCAGACCCGTTTCGCCGCACTCTGGCGCCCGGCCATGGTGCAGGCCTTCGTCAAACTCGACCCGCGTCAACTCAAGCGTTCACCGGTGATGCTGGTCGTGGCCCTCACGGCTGTGCTCACCACTGTGCTGTGCTTTGCACCGGGCAGTGGCGTGAGCACCAGCGTGGCGGTGCAGATTGCCCTGTGGCTGTGGTTCACCGTGTTGTTCGCCAACTTTGCCGAAGCCCTGGCCGAAGGGCGCGGCAAGGCCCGCGCCGACAGCCTCAAGGCCGGCAGCCAGGGCCTTACCGCGCAGCGCCGCACCCGCCAAGGCGGCTTCGAGACCGTGCCTGCCTCGCAGTTGCGCAAGGACGATGTGGTCAAGGTGGTGGCCGGTGAATTGATCCCCGGCGACGGCGAAGTGCTCGAGGGCATTGCAGCGGTCAACGAGGCGGCCATTACTGGCGAGTCGGCCCCGGTGATCAGAGAGTCCGGTGGCGACCGATCGGCCGTCACCGGCAACACCCGCCTGGTATCCGACTGGCTGCTGATCCGCATCACCAGCAACCCTGGCGAGTCGACCCTGGACCGCATGATTGCCCTGGTTGAAGGTGCCAAGCGGCAGAAGACGCCCAACGAGATCGCGTTGGATATTCTGTTGATCGGCCTGACCCTGATCTTCCTGATCGTGGTCGTGACCTTGCAGCCGTTCGCCCACTTCGCAGGCGGTAGCCTGCCGCTGATCTTCCTCGCAGCGTTGTTGGTGACACTGATCCCCACCACTATCGGCGGACTGCTATCGGCCATCGGCATCGCTGGCATGGACCGCCTGGTGCGGCTCAATGTCATCGCTCGCTCGGGCCGCGCCGTGGAGGCGGCCGGTGATGTGCACACCCTGATGCTCGACAAGACCGGCACCATCACCTTCGGCAATCGTCGTTGCAGTGCGCTGCACAGTGCGCCGGGGGTCACGGCCAAGGAGTTGGGGGAGGGCGCGTTGCTGGCATCGTTGGCCGATGATACTGCCGAGGGCAAGTCGATCGTCGAGTACCTGCGTCAATTGCACGCGTTCATTGAACCAAGCGCCCAGCAGCTGGTACCCATTGCCTTCAGCGCCGAGACGCGGCTTTCCGGTGTCGATTTTCAGCAGCGTCACTACCGCAAGGGCGCGGTCGATGCGGTGCTGGCCTTCGTCGGCATGCAGCGACTGGAGATGCCGCCGGCACTGGCCCGTGAAGTCGAACGCATCGCTCAGAGCGGCGGTACGCCCCTGCTGGTGTGTGTCGACAAGCGCTTGCTGGGCGTGATCCACCTCAAGGATGTGGTCAAGCCCGGCATTCGCGAGCGCTTCGCCGAGCTGCGCAAGCTGGGTATCCGCACGGTGATGGTCACCGGCGACAACCCGCTGACCGCTGCTGCCATCGCCGCCGAAGCCGGGGTAGACGATGTGCTGGCTGAAGCCACGCCCGAGAAGAAGCTGGCGCGCATTCGCCAGGAACAGAACGACGGGCGTCTGGTCGCCATGTGCGGTGACGGCGCCAATGATGCACCGGCGCTGGCCCAGGCAGATGTGGGCATGGCCATGAACGATGGTACCCAGGCGGCGCGTGAGGCGGCCAACATGGTCGATCTGGACAGCGACCCGACCAAGCTGCTGGACGTGGTCCAGGTGGGCAAGGAGTTGCTGGTCACGCGCGGGGCGCTCACCACCTTCTCCATCGCCAACGACGTGGCCAAGTACTTCGCCATTCTGCCGGCGCTGTTCGCCGCCATCTACCCGCAGCTGGGCGTGCTCAACCTGATGCACCTGGCCAGCCCGCAGAGCGCGATTCTGTCGGCGATCGTCTTCAACGCGCTGATCATCATCGCGCTGATTCCCTTGGCCTTGCGCGGTGTGCGTGTGCAGGCAGCGAGCGCGGCCCAGTTGCTGCGACGCAACCTGCTGATCTACGGCCTGGGCGGGATCATCGTGCCGTTTGCCGGGATCAAGCTGATCGACATGTTGCTCAATGCATTGCACCTGGTCTGAGGAGGCCGACATGAACACCTATCTGCGCCCGGCATTGAGCCTGGCCTTGTTGATGACCCTGGTCACCGGCGCGTTGTACCCCTTGGCGGTAACCGGCATAGCCCAGGTCGCGTTTCCCGAGCAGGCCAACGGCAGCCTGGTGCGTGACGACCATGGCCAGGTGCGTGGCTCGGCATTGATCGCCCAGGACTTCCAGGGTGATGGCTGGTTTCACTCGCGTCCGTCGGCCGGTGCCTATGCCACCGTGGCCAGCAGTGCGAGCAATCTTTCCCCCAGCAATCCGGCATTGGCCGAACGGGTGAAAGGGGAGGCGGCAGCGCTCTACCAACCTGGGCAGGGGGGCGTACCCCAGGCGTTGCTGACCACCTCGGGCAGCGGCCTGGACCCGCACCTGCCGCCTGAGGCCGTGGCCTACCAGATCGCGCGCGTGGCGGCAGCCCGGCAGATGTCAGTCGAGCGCTTGCAAGCCTTGGTGGAAGAGGCCACCCTGCAGCCACTGATCGGCCCCCCTGTGGTCAATGTGCTGGCCCTGAACCGGGCGCTTGGCAGTATTGGTCACTGACTCAAGGCCGGTTACCAGCAAAGGCCTGTGGGGGCGGGTTTGCCCGCGAAGGGTGCGGTGAGCTCACCGACGTATTCGCGGGTGAACCCGTTCCTGCACGTGCCATGCCGATCTTGCGGCCCGTGTTTTCTGCACAGCAGATGAAGGATGACTCATGAGTGATTCCGCCCGCGCAGACGCGCTGTTGGCCAACCTGCCGCGTGAAGGGCGCGGCAGGCTCAAGGTGTTTCTCGGTGCCGCGCCTGGGGTGGGCAAGACCTACGCCATGCTGCAAGCCGCTCACGCCCAGCAACGCCAAGGCGTGCAGGTGCTGGCCGGGGTGGTCGAGACCCATGGCCGGGCCGAGACCGAAGCCTTGCTCGGCGGCATGCTCCAGCAACCCTTGCTGCGCAGCGAGTACCGTGGCGTCACGTTGGAGGAAATGGACCTCGACGGACTGCTCAAGGCATCCCCGTCCTTGGCCCTGGTCGATGAGCTGGCCCACACCAATGCGCCTGGCAGCCGCCACGCCAAGCGCTGGCAGGATGTGCAGGAACTGTTGGCCGCCGGGATCGACGTCTACACCACGGTCAACGTCCAGCACCTGGAAAGCCTGAATGACAAAGTGCGTGACATCACCGGCGTGCAGGTGCGCGAGACCTTGCCCGACTGGGTACTGCAGGAGGCCTTCGAGCTGGTGCTGATCGACCTGCCGCCCCGCGACCTGCTCGCCCGTCTGCGTGAGGGCAAGGTGTATGTGCCCGAGCAGGCGCGGGCGGCCATCGATGCCTACTTCTCCCAGACCAACCTCACGGCCCTGCGCGAACTGGCCATGCAGACGGCGGCTGCGCAGGTGGATGCCGACCTGGCCCACGGCTACCGCCAGCGTGGCCAGGAGGCACCGGCCTTGCGTGGGCGTTTGCTGGTCGGGGTCGACGGTGACGATCAGGCCGAGCGTCTGGTGCGCCATGCCTGTCGGGTGGCCCAGCGCCGACACCTGCCCTGGAGCCTGGTGCATGTGGACAATGGCCGGTTGCTCGACGAAACCGCCCGTCATCGCCTGCAGGCTGCGCAGCAGCTTGCCGAGCGGCTGGGAGGCGAAGTGGTGGTGTTGCGGGCCAGGGAGGTGGCGCGCACGCTGATCCAGCATGCTGCCGAACGCAGGGCCAGTCTGGTGCTGGTCGGGCAGTCGCGTGATCGCCTGCGGCGGCGCTTGTTCGGCGCCGGGGTGGCGGCTCGGTTGCTGCGTGAAAGCCATGGGTTGGAAGTCAACGTGCTCGACCGCGATGCCCAACCCGCCACACCCAGCATGTCGGTCAAGCGCGTTTGGGTGTGGCGCCATTATCTGCTGGCCGTGCTGGCGACTGCGTTGGCGGCAAGTCTGTCCTGGGCGGTGGCCGGCGTGTTGGCATTGCCCAATATTTCCTTGGTGTTCCTGGCCGCGGTGTTGCTGGTGGCCGTACGCAGCAGCCTTGGGCCAGCCCTGGCCTGTGCGGCGTTGTCGTTCCTGACCTACGACTTTCTGTTCATACCGCCGAACTTCTCCTTCACCATCCAGCGCGAGGAAGACGTGCTGACGCTGGTGTTCTTCCTGCTGATGGCCGCCCTGACCGGCAATCTCGCAGCGCGGCAACGCCAGCAGTTGCAGGCCCTGCGCGAGACTCAGGCGCAGACCAGCCAGTTGCTCGACCTTTCTCGACGGTTGACCGTGGCTACCGACCGTCAGGCGGTATTCAATGCAGCGGGCCAGCATTTGAACGGTTTGCAGGACATGCAGGTATGCCTGCTCGAGCGCAATGCAGAGGGCCTGTTGCATCGGGTCAGTGGCGAGGCGCAAGCCCTCACCGACAACGAACGGGCCGCTGCCGAGTGGGCCTGGCAACACGGCCAGGCTGCCGGCCATGGCAGCGATACCTTGCCCCATGGGCGCTGGTGGTGGTGGCCGTTGGCGGTTGATGAGCAGCCGCTGGCGCTGCTTGGCGTGCGGCCGCACTCCGGCGAGCCGCTCAGCGCCCAGCGCCGTCGCCTGCTGATGGCCTTGGGGCAACCTTTGGCCCAGGCCCTGGCCCGGGCGCGGCTGGCCGAGCAACTGGAAGCGGCGCGCCTGCATGGCGAAACCGAGCAGTTGCGCAGTGCCTTGCTGGCATCGGTATCCCATGACCTGCGTACACCGCTGACCGCCATGCGCGGCAGCATCGACAGCCTGCTGGCATTGGGCGAGGCCATTGCGCCCGCTGATCGGCGTGAGTTGCTCGAAGGCACGCGCAACGAGGCCGAACGCCTGGACCGTTACATCCAGAACCTGCTCGACATGACCCGCCTGGGCCATGGTGGGCTGAAGCTTGCTCGCGACTGGGTGGCACCGGCGGACATCGTCGGCAGTGCGCTGAACCGCCTGCGCGCCGTGCTGGCGCCGTTGCGCGTGCACACCGAGGTGCCGGCCGCGTTGCCCTTGTTGTTCGTGCATGCGGCATTGATCGAACAGGCCCTGGTCAATGTGCTGGAGAACGCCGCCCGCTTTTCGCCGGCGCAGGGACGGCTGGAACTGGAGGTGTCCGTGCACGACCAGCAACTGCACTTCGCGGTAAGCGACCAGGGGCCTGGCATTCCGGTGGCGGAGCGGGACAAGATCTTCGACATGTTCTACACCGCTGCCCGGGGGGATCGGGGCGGGCAGGGCACGGGGCTTGGGTTGGCCATCTGCCAAGGCATGGTCGGCGCCCACGGCGGGCAAATCCTGGTCAGCGAAGGCATCGATGGCCAGGGCACCTGCATCACATTATGCTTGCCGCTGCCCGATCAACCTGAAGCCGAAAGCGAAGCCCCATGAGCCAGCACGCGACCCTCCTGGTCATCGACGACGAACCGCAGATCCGCAAGTTTCTGCGCATCAGCCTGGCATCCCAGGGGTACAAGGTGATCGAGGCCGCCACAGGTGCCGAGGGCCTGACGCAGGCCGCCCTGGCCAAGCCGGACTTGGTGGTGCTCGACCTTGGTTTGCCAGACATGGACGGCCAGCACGTGCTGCGTGAGCTGCGTGAGTGGAGCTCGGTGCCGGTAATGGTGTTGTCGGTGCGCGCCAGTGAAGTTCAGAAAGTGGATGCGCTCGATGGTGGTGCCAACGACTATGTGACCAAGCCCTTCGGTATCCAGGAGTTCCTGGCACGCATCCGCGCCCTGCTGCGTCAGGCGCCACAGGCCAGTGGCGGGGAGGCATTGGCGAGCTTCGGGCCGTTGACGGTCGACTTTGCCTTTCGCAAGGTGACCCTGGACGGTGTCGAGGTGGCGCTGACCCGCAAGGAATATGCGCTGCTGGCGCAACTGGCCGGGCATCCTGGGCGGGTGATCACCCAGCAGCAGTTGCTCAAGGATATCTGGGGGCCGACCCATGTGGACGATACCCACTACCTGCGGATCGTGGTGGGGCACCTGCGGCAGAAACTGGGCGATGACCCGACGGCGCCGAGGTTCATCATTACCGAGGCGGGGGTGGGGTATCGGTTGGTGGCGCCGGCTGGATAAGCCCAGGGTGCTGGCGCATCGCGAGCAAGGCTCGCTCCTACAGCGGTTCGCGGCGGCTGCACACCTTACGGACCCAGATCAGACGTAGGAGCGAGCCTTGCTCGCGATGCGCCGCGCAGGCGGCGCTTGTCCATCATTGCTGCACCTCGCGCGCACCCACTGGAGCACCACCCCCCAGAGCCTTGTACAACGCCACAAGGCCCAGGCGTAACTGGTTGTCACTGTCCACCACATCTCGGCGCGCCTGCAGATAGTTGCGTTGGGCGTCGAGCGCTACCAGAAAGTCAGTCAGTCCACCGGCATAGCGTGCCTTGGCCATGTCATAGGCTTGCCCGGCGCTGCCCAGGCGTGCCTTGAGCTGGTCGTTGCGCTGGCGTTCGGCGCCATAACTGCTCAGCGCATCATCCACCTCCTGCCAGGCCTTGAGTACCGTCTGCTGGTAGTTGACCGCTGCCTGCTGTTGTTCGAGCGTGCGCAAAGTGACTTGAGCGCGGCGCCGACCATTGTCGAAAATCGGCACGCTCAAGCTCGGCCCTACCGCCCACTGGCGGCTGCCCCAGTCAGAAAACTTGCCGCTTTCGAACGAGGAATACCCAAAGCTGGCACCCAGGCGGATGCTTGGATACAACTCGGCGACCGCCACCCCTATGTTGGCCGTTGCCGCGTGAAGCTGGGCTTCGGCGGCGCGGATATCCGGGCGTTTGCGCGCCACGTCCGAGGGCAGCCCAGGGCTCAGGTCGGGTAGGGTGGGAGGCGTGGCTGTAGGTAGCAGCAACTGAGCCTGCAGTTCGCCCGGTTGCGCGCCGACCAGCACGCCCAGTTGGTTGATGGCCTGGGTCTGCGCCGCCTGCAGTGAGGGCAGGGTGGCACTCAGTTGTTCGAGTTGAGCGCGTTGACGGACCAGGTCGAAATCGTCGACCAGGCCGCCGTCGGCGCGGGCTTTCACCAGTTCGAGCGACTCCTCGGTGGCTCGCAGGTCTTGCTCGGTGACGCCGATCAACTGTTGCACCCTACGCAATTCGAAATACCCGCGCGCCACTTCGCTGGCCACCACCAGCCGTGCCTGCTCAAGCAAAGCGCGCTGCTGCTCGACACGGGCGTCCGCGGCCTCGACGGAGCGGCGTACCCGGCCCCAGAAATCGACCTCCCAGGATGCGTCGAAGCCTGCTTCATAAAGGGTGAATGGTTGCGCCAGGGCCTTGGTCAGCTCGTCGCTGTTGCCCGGTGCGAAGCTGTCGATCATCTTCGCGCTGGCACCGCGCTCACTCTGACGCTGGCGCTGGATGTCGGCCCTGCCGTCGACGTTCACGCCACGCTGCGCCGCGACCATCTGCCGTTGCATGCGCGCTTGTGCAAAGCGCAGGGCGGCGTTGGTCAGGTCCGGACTGGCGGCAATGGCGCGCCGCTGCAGGTAGTTCAGCGTCGGGTCGGCAAACTGGGTCCACCATTGCGTCGCAATGGCCTGGTTGGCCGAGCGCGTGTTCAGGAGCGTGGGGTCACCGCTATGGGCCGCGTGCCAGTCGCTTGGGGTAACCGGCTGCGGCGCTTGGTAGTCAGGCCCGACCGCGCTGCAGGCCATCAGGGCCAGTAGCAACGGCGTGAGGCAAAAGGCGTTGAGCGGCGACGACATTGCAGCCTCCGGTTAAGCGAGTCGATTGCGGAACAGCCAGGCAGACAGCGGCAGAGTGACGGCGGCTACGGCGAGCATGGGGACCAGGTCGTGTGCCACGTCGAACAGGCTGACGCCTTCGAGATAAATGCGTTGAATCAGGTCGATGGCAAAGCGCAGGGGATTGATCCAGGTGGCCAGTTGCATGGCGTCGGGCATGTTGCGCACCGGCGTGGCCAGGCCCGACAGCAGCATGATCGGCATGATCAGCACGAAGGTATAGAGCATGGCCTGCTGCATGTTCAGCGATATGGCCGAAATCGACATGCCCAGGCCGACGCTGGAGATCATGAACACCAGCAGGCCTCCGTACAGGTCGAGCAGGGAGCCGGCCATGGGAATGCGGAACCAGAACAGCGCCATCAATAGCACCAACGAGGCTTGCACCAGGCCGATGAGAATGGGCGGTATGGCTTTGCCGATCATGATCTCCATCGGCGAGTAGGGGGTGACCAGCAATTGGTCGAACGTGCCCTGCTCACGTTCGCGCGCCACCGACAAGGCGGTGAGCACCAGTGTCTGCAGCATGCTCAGCGAAGCAATCAACGCCGGAATGAGCGGCCAACGGGTTTCCAGGTTGGGGTTGTACCAGGCGCGGGTAACCACGTTGATCGGTGCTTGCGCCAGACCGCGTTCTCGGTTGAAGTCGTTCACGATGCTGGCAAGGCCCGCTGCGGCGGAGCCTGCGGTGGTCGAGTTACGGCCGTCGAGTATCACCTGCAGCGGTGCGGTTTCTCCTCGGGTAAGGCGGGCCTCGAAATCAGGTGGGATGTGCACCACCAGCAATGCCTCTTGCGCATCGATCACCTCGGCGATGTCGCGGCTGGAGTTGAGGGTCTGCACGCGGTGGAAGATGCCGCTGCCGTCCAGGCGGCTGGCCAGGCGCTGGGACGACTCGCTGTGGCTATGGTCGAGCAGTGCGTAGGGCACGTCGTTGAGATCGAAGGTCACGGCATAGCCGAACAGCAGGCTCTGCATGAGCACCGGTGCGATCAGTACGATGCGGTTTGCCGGGTCTTTGAAAATCACCAGTAGTTCCTTGCGCCACAGGTTGACCAGGCGACGCAGCAGTTCCAGGAACGTGGCCATGTCAATCGAGCCTCTTGCGCGTGGCCAGGCGCGCCAGCCCCAGCAAGGCCACGGCGTAACCGGTGAGAATCAAGCTGTTGCGCAGGATCAATGGCCAGAAGTCGCCGGCCAGGAACAGCGACTTCACCACTTGCATGAAGTAGGTGGCGGGCAGCAGGTTTCCGACTACCTGCACGGCGGTGGGTACGTTGCGCAGGTCGAAGATGAAGCCTGAAAGCATCATCGCCGGCAGGAAGCTGACGAGCAGGGAAATCTGGCTGGCCAGGAACTGGTTCTTGGTGACCGCCGAAATCAGCAGGCCGATCCCCAGTGCCACGAGCAGGTACAGCATCGAGCAGATCACCAGCGCCCACAGCGAACCATACATCGGCACATCGAATAGAAAACGCGCTGCCAGCAGGCACAACCCCAGTCCGATCAGGCCGACGACGAAGCAGGGAATGACCTTGGCCAGGAGAATCTCCGCAGCCCGCACGGGCGTCACGAACAACGCTTCCAGGGTGCCGCGCTCCCATTCGCGGGCCATCACCAGCGCGGTGAGAAAAGCCCCCACCAGCGTCATGATCAATACGATCAACCCCGGCACGAGGTACCAGGTACTGGTGTTGGCGGCATTGAACCACATGCGTTGCTCGATCTGCACTCCACCAGCCTGCAAGCCGCCGTTGCGCGAACTCTGCTTCTGGCCCCACAAGGCCAGGGCCTGGTTCAGGTAGTTGCTGACCCCCGAAGCACGCGTCGCGTCTGAGCCTTGTACCAGCACCAGTACCTGGGCGTCGCCCGCCTGCAGGCGACGGCTGAAATCGCCCGGCAGGTACACCAGGGCATCGACTTCACGCGAAGCCAGCCATTGCCTGCCTTGCTCGAAGGACTTCACAGGCCGCGGTTCCAGGTAGGCCGAATGGCTGATGCTGGCCAGCAGGTCGTGGGCTTGCGGCGCAGGGTCATCCTGCACCACCGCGACCACGCTGTGACGCACGTCCAGCGACAGTCCGTAGCCGAAGATGAGAATCAGCACGATGGGCAAGCCAATGCCGATCAACAGATTGCTTTTGTCACGCAGCATCTGCCGCACTTCCTTGCGGGTCAGTGACACCAGTCGGCGGCAGAAGGCACCGAGCGTCGCGGTGCTCATGCCGGCGTCACCTGCTGTTGCTGGCGCTCCTGCTCGACGATGGCGATGAAGGCCTGTTCCATGTTCAGCGTGCTGCCCTTACCTGCGGCCTGCTCGCGGACTTCCTGCGGCGTGCCCATGGCGATCAGCTTGCCAGCGTCCTGGATGACGATGCGGTCGCAGTACTCCGCCTCTTCCATGAAGTGGGTGGTGATGATGATCGTGGTGCCGGCAGCCGCCAGTGCTGTGATGCGTTGCCAGAAACCTCGGCGGGCGAGGGGGTCGGCGCCGCTGGTGGGCTCGTCGAGAAAGAGGATTTCCGGCTCGTGGAGCAGGCCCACGGCCATGGCCAGGCGTTGCTTGAAGCCGCCGGGCAGTTGGCCGCTGGGGTCGCTCTCGTGTCCGGACAAGTCGAATTGCTGGGCGACTTCGTCCATGCGCCGCTGCAACTGCTTGCCGGGCAACCCATAGGCGCCGCCGAAGAACTCAAGGTTCTCGCGGACCGAGAGGTTGCCGTACAGGGAGAATTTCTGCGACACATAGCCCACCCGGCGGCGAGCCTTCGCCCGTGCATGGCGCAGATTGACGCCGGCCACCTGCAGGCTGCCCGACGAGGCGGGCAGCAGGCCGCAGAGCATGCGGAAGGTGGTGGTCTTGCCAGCGCCATTGGGCCCCAGCAGGCCGAAGATCTCACCCCGGCGCACACTGAAACTGGTGCTGGCCACGGCGGTGAAGTCGCCGAACGTGCGCACCAGGTCCTTCACTTCGATGGCCGGTTCGCTGCTGTGTGGGTCGCTCGGGGCACTGGTCTTGAGTGTTTCCATGTCGACGTGCTCGGCATCGCTGCGTGCACGCAGCAGGAACATGAAGCCATCTTCCAGCCTGGCCTCCACCGGGCGTACCGGAGCGCCGCCCAGCAGCGTGTCGAGTGTCTGCTGGTCGGCATCAGGCTGGCGCATGAAACGCACCTCACCCGATTGCGGCACCGCATCGATGATGGTGTGCGTGTTGCCCAGCAGACGGGCCTGCAGGGTGCGCGCCGGCTGCCCGGCGGGCGGTGTGGCGAGGTAGCAAAGGCCATCGGCGTGGCGGCGGATGTCCTGTGGCATGCCTTGGGCCAGCAGTTCACCCTGGTGCAGCATGTACACTTCCGAGCAGCGCTCGGCTTCGTCCAGGTAGGAGGTGCTGAGCAGTACGCTGAGGTTCTCTTCCCGCACCAGTTGCTGGACGATCTCCCACAGTTCACGACGTGACAGCGGGTCGACCCCCACGGTCGGCTCATCCAGCAACAGCAGTTGCGGCGACCGCACCAGGGTGCAGGCCAGGCCGAGCTTCTGCTTCATGCCACCAGACAGCTTGCCTGCTGGCCGGCGAGTGAAGTGCGTCAGGTCGGTCATCGCCAGTAGCCGCTCGAAGCGCTGCCGACGCAGGTTGGCGCCTACGCCATGGAGGTCGGCGTAGAGGTCGAGGTTCTCCTGTACGCTCAGGTCTTCATACAAGCCAAAGCGCTGCGGCATATAGCTGATCAGGTCCTGGACCTTCTGCGGGTGCGCCTTGACGTCGACGCCGAGCACGTTCAACTCCCCGCTATCGGCTTGCAACAGCCCCGCGACCAGGCGCAGGAATGTGGTTTTACCGGCGCCATCGGGCCCGACCAGGGCGGTGAGGGTGCCTTTGCGCAGTGTCAGGTCCAAGCCGTGCAATGCCTGGACGGCCTGCCCCGATGCCTTGACCAGGAACCGCCTGGCAACAGCCTTGGCCTCGATGACCAACTCCATTACCGGGCCTTCCCGTCGTTCACCAGGTCCGCCTGGGCAAATCGAACGGTTGCCGGCATTCCCAGGCGCAGGCGGTTGTCCTTATCGTCGACGATGATGCGCACCTCGTACACCAGCGCGGTGCGTAGCTCGGCGGTTTGCACGGCCTTGGGCGTGAATTCGGCAACGTCGGAAATGAACCCGACCTGCCCCTGCACGGGAGCGTCCGGGTGGCTGTCGGTCGTGACCCTGGCGGGCAGGCCCGGTCGGATGTGGCCCAGTTGCGACTCATTGATATAGGCCCGTACCCACTTTGGCGTGGTAATGGCCAGGGCATACACCGCCCGTTGCGGCGAGGCCATGTCGCCTGGTTCGAGCATGCGCGAGCGGACGGTGGCATCCTGCGGTGCACGCAGTTCGGTTTCGTCGAGGTTGTGCTGCAGCAGTGCCAGTTGCGCGCGGGCGCTTTGCAGCTGGGCCTCGGCCTGGGCGATGTCTTCGGCCCGGGGGCCAATCCTGGCCAGACGCAGGGCCTTCTGGCTGTCCTCCCACTGGGCCTGGCGCACCTTCAGTTGCGCGGCGGCATTGTCCAGGTCCTGTTGGCTCACGGCCCGTCCGCCGCTGCTGTTGGCGCGGATGGTTTGCAAGCGGCGCAACTGGGTGGCGGCGAGGTCGACCTGGGCCTTGCTGGCTGCTGCCTGGGCACTGGCGCGGTCGATGTCCTCGGGTCGGCTGCCATTGCGCAGGCGCAGGACGTTGGCCTGCTGGACGGCGACCTGGGCGTTGGCCTGGTCGATCTGCAGCTTCAACGCACGGCTATCGAGGGTAGCCAGCACCTGCCCGGCCTTGACGGTGTCGCCTTCCTCCACGCGCATTTCGCCGATGCGCTCGCTGCCGGTGAATGCCAGCGAGACCTGGCGGATATCGACGTTGCCATAGAGCACCAGGTCGCCCCCCTGGTCGCCCCGGGTGTGCACGTAGTACCACGCCCCAAAGCCCACCAGCGTTGCCGCCAACAGGGCGATGACGAGCTTTTTCTGCATGATGACGACCTGTGATCGATCACTGACATGGAGCAAGCATAGTCACAGAATTCAAATTAGAATTTGATTTGAGACAACACCACGAGTGCCTGGCATGAGCCGCGAACCAGCCCCTTCCAGTAAGCCGCGTGGGCGCCGCCCGGATGGCGACATCACCCGGCAGCGCATCCTCGATGCCGCCGGCCAGCTGATTGCCGAACGTGGCTATGCCGAGGCGACCAGCAAGGCCATTTGCGCCCTGGCGCAGTGCAACCTGGCCGCGGTGAACTACCACTTCGGCAGTCGCGAGGGCCTCTACCGCGCAGTACTCAAGGAGATGCACCAACACCTGATCAGCTTGGAGCAGTTGCAGCAACTGGCCTGCAGCGACCGCCCAGCCCGTGAACGCTTGGTCGACCTGATCAGGGCACTGACCCTCAACGTCATCAACGGCAAACGGTGGCAAGCCCGGTTGTGGAGCCGCGAGTTACTGACCCCGTCGCCGTATGTGAGCGAGTTGATCGCAGAAGAGGCGATGCCCAAGTCGCGACTGGTATTGAGCCTGCTGGGTGAGCTCACGGGTAAGCCCGTGGAGGACCCGGCATTGCTGCGCTGTCTGTTCAGCGTCATCGCACCGGTGATGATGTTGCAGGTGATCAGCCGCGACATCACGACACCGCTATCGGGATTGTTCGAACAGTCGGAAGAGGCGTTGGCAGAACACTTGGTGCGGTTCGCCCTGGCAGGGCTCGATGCGGTGATGTAGTCCTGATTTTTGCATATTAGGTTAGCACTAAAATCAATTTCATTAATTTCTAGGTGCTCGATAAAGTGTCCCGGCATCAGGTGGCATGCCACCTGGCCTTTCCAGGATTGCTTTGAAGGAGCACAGGATGTCCAGCCGTCGCCGTCTATCGTTGTTGCTTGTAGCCTCATTGCTGGCCACCCAGGCCATCGCCGCCGAGCGCCTGACCCTGCGTGTCGGCGACCAGAAAGGCAACATGCGTGCCCAGTTGGAAGCGGCAGACGCCTTGCGCGATGTGCCTTACGACATTCAGTGGGCCGAGTTTCCCGCAGCTGCGCCGCTCGCTGAAGCACTGAATGCTGGCGCTATCGATGCCGGCATCATCGGCGATGCGCCGTTGTTGTTCGTGCTGGCATCAGGTGCGCCAGTCAAAGCGATCGCCGTGGACAAGTCCGACCCTTACGGCAGGGCGCTGCTGGTGCGCCCTGACGCGCCGCTGCACAGCGCGGCGGACCTCAAGGGCAAGCGCATCGCCACCGGCCGTGGTTCCATCGGCCATCACCTGGCACTCAAGGCGCTGGACCAGGTCGGGCTGACGGAGAAGGACGTGGAGTTCCGTTTCCTGGGACCGGTCGATGCCAAGATTGCCCTTGCCAATGGTTCGGTGGACGCCTGGTCGACGTGGGAGCCCTATACGGCCCTGTCCGAACTTAACGGGCAAGGCAGGGTGCTGGTCAACGGCAGAGGGCTGTCCACCGGCAACAGTTTCCTCGCGGCCACCGACAAGGCTCTCGAAGACCCTGCACGCCGCACGGCGTTGCAGGACTATCTTGCCCGTCTGGCTGGTGCCCAGGTCTGGGCCAACCAGCATCTGGACACCTATTCCAGGACGCTTTCCGCCATCATCGGCTTCCCCGTGGAAGCGGCGCGACTGCAGTTCGAACGTCGCCAACTTCGCTGGCAGGCGATCGACGGCGAGACCATCGCTGAGCAACAGGAAACCGCGGACTTCTACCAAGCCCATGGCCTGATGAGCGAGCGCCTGGAGGTAGCGCCGACCTTCGCTTCGGGTTTCAGCGTACCCGCCACCGACCCTCTGACTGCCCAACACTGATTCCGGAGAATCTTCATGGCATATCCCAAACGCCTGCGCCATCTTGCGCTGGGCCTGTTGATCGGCGGCGTGCTACCGTCCCTGGCCAGCGCCGAGCAGACCCTGCGTATCGGTTACCAGAAGTCCTCGACCCTGCTGACCCTGCTCAAGGCACGCGGCACCCTCGAACAACGCCTGCAGGCTGAGGGTATACGAGTCAGCTGGCACGAGTTCCCCAGCGGCTTGCCGCTGCTCGAAGCGTTGAACCTGGGTAACGTCGACCTTTCTGCAGATGTGGCCGACACCGTTCCCGTGTTCACCCAGGCCGCTGGTGCGCAACTGACGTACTTTGCCCGGGAGGCGCCGTCGCCGGCGGCCCAGGCCATCCTGGTGCCGGCCAACTCGCCGCTCAAGACCCTTGCCGACCTCAAGGGCAAGCGCGTGGCGGTGACCAAGGCCGCTGGCAGCCACTACCTGCTGATCCAGGCGCTGGCCAAGGCGGGACTGAGCTTCAAGGACATCAGCCCGGCCTACCTGATTCCCGCCGACGGACGCGCAGCTTTCGAAAACGGCAAGGTCGACGCTTGGGTAACCTGGGATCCCTACGTGGCCAGTGCCCAGCGTCAGCAGCACGCGCGAATTCTCGCCGATGGCACCGAACTGGCTAGTTACCAGCGTTACTACCTGGCTGGCAGTGAATACGCCAAGGCGCACCCGCAGGTGCTGGATCAGGTGTACCAGGCGCTGCGTGAAATTGGCGGTTGGACCAAGGCCAACCCGGCCGCCGCAGCCCGGGTGCTGGGGCCACTGTGGGGTAATCTGGACAGCGTCACGGTGCAGCAGGCCAATGCTCGGCGCAGCTATGACGTGCAGCCGGTGAAACTGGACAACCTGGCCGAGCAACAGCGAATAGCCGATGCATTCTACCGCGAAGGCCTGCTGCCGAAGGCCGTGGATGCGCGAGCGGTAACCGTGTTCGAGCCAGGGGCCGCTCATCTGAAGAATTGACTCGGCGTCGTGCCGAACTGGCGCTTGAACATGCTGGCGAAGGCGCTTGGGCTGTCATAGCCGAGCGTCCCCGCGACGTCGATGATCCGCTCACCGAGAGCGATCCGCTCCAGGGCTTGCATCAGCCGCGCTTGTTGGCGCCATTGGCCGAAGGTCATGCCGGTTTCCTTGCGGAACAGACGCTGGATGGTTTTTTCATCCACCCCAAGGTGAAGACCCCAGTCTGCCACCGTCGAGTTGTCCTCGGGGCGCTCGTGCAGTGCCGAGCAGATGACCTGAAGACGCTTGTCGCCGGGCTGCTGCAGCTTCAACGGCAGGGTTGGCAGCACGCTGATCTCGTCGAGGATCAGGTGCACGATCCGTGATTCGCGTGAGTCCTCGGCGTAGGGGCCGGTGAAGTCCACCGAGGCCTTGATCAGTTCGCTCAGCAGCGGCGAGATACTGATGGCCTTGCTCTGTGATGGCAGGTTCGCTGCTGCGTCCGGGCGCACGAACACGCTGCGCATCTTCACATCGCCCACGCAGCGGATCGCGTGTTCCTGGCCACAGGGCATCCATACGCCGCGACTCGGCGGCACGGTCCAGCGCTCGGACCGCGACTGCACGATCATCAGGCCCTTGATGGCATAGATCAGCTGATGCTTGGCATGGGAGTGGGGTGCGATGAACCAGTCCGGTGGGTAGTCCGTGGCACGGCTGCCCACCTCCCAGGTCCATTCGTCGACCTCCACCAGCATTTGCTCCATCGGCTTGATCAGTGCCATCGTGCGCCTCCTAGGTGTTCCGCGTGGCCATCTTAGCAGCAGGTGGCCGGGTGGGCTTTGGCGCGGGTCGCCGGCAGCAGGGCCGTTGCCAGGCCCAACAGGGGCAGGAACGAGATCACCTGATACACCCACTCGATGCCATGTCGGTCAGCCAATTCGCCCAAGCCAGCCGCACCGATGCCGCTGATGCCGAACATCAGGCCGAACATCACCCCGGACACCATGCCGACTCGGCCCGGTACCGCTTCCTGGGCGTAAACCACCAGGGCGGCGAACGCCGAAGACATCACCAGCCCGATGGCCACAGCCAGGACTGCGGTCCAGGCCAGGTTGGCGTAGGGCAGGGCCATGGCGAACGGCGCCACACCAAGGAAGGAAACCCAGATCACCGCCTTGCGGCCAATGCGATCGCCCACCGGCCCCCCTGCGAAGGTGCCTAATGCCACGGCCGCGAGGAAAGCGAACAGGTACAGCTGGCTTTGCTGCACGCTCAAACCGAAATGTTGGATGAGATAGAAGGTGAAGTAGTTGGTGAACGAAGCGATATAGACGAACTTGGCGAACATCAACAGCGCGATCACCCCCACTGCGCGACAAATCGCACCGTTGGAGAGCGCGGGTGCCTGTTGCCCGGCAATGCTCTTGAGGCGATGCTGGCCGTGGCGAATCGTCCAGCCGGTGACCCGCCACAGCACCCATACAGCAAGTGCAGCAGCCACCATGAACCAGGCAATGGCCGATTGGCCGTTAGGGATCACGATCAGCGCGGTGAGCAACGGGCCGATGGCCGAACCGGTGTTGCCGCCCACCTGGAAGGTGGACTGTGCCGTGCCGAAGCGCCCGCCAGAGGCCATCCTCGCCACTCGCGAGGCCTCGGGGTGGAAAGTGGCGGAGCCTACGCCGACCACGGCAGATGCCACCAGCAACATTTCATAGCTGCCTGCCGTTGCCAACAGGGCGATGCCGATCAGAGTAATCAACATGCCGCCTGGCAACAGGTAAGGTTGCGGGTGCTTGTCGGTGTACAGGCCAACCCAGGGTTGCAGCAGCGAGGCGGTGACCTGGAACACCAGCGCGATCCAGCCGATCTGGGCGAAGCTCAGGGAAAAGTCTTGTTTGAGCATCGGGTAGATCGAGGGCAGGACGGCCTGGATAAGGTCGTTGAGCAAGTGGGCGAAGGCGGCGGCGCCGACGATACGAACCAGGAAACCCTGAGGTTGATCGACGTGGGCCGTGGGGCGGGCCAAGGTGGCGGCAGAAGTCGTCATGGGCGAAGTTTCTTTTGTCGAGTGAGGACACTGCGGCCTGGGGGCAGACCGCAACAAGGCAGTGCCAAAGGAGGGTATCCAGGGCGGCCTTTGCCTGTCTCACGTCGTACAGACACTCACTGTCGCGATTCGGGCATGCTTGCAGCGAGCTCGCCCGCCAGCAGGTGCATCGTCGCCGCGACGCGCCTGCCGGTGTTTGTTGCGATCAGGCGTGTTCCTTGCTCTCGGGCAGGAACCAGTTCAGCACCAGTGCGCAGATGCCGCCAGTGGCCACGCCCGACTCCAGCACGTTGCGCAAGGCTGCCGGCATGTGCGCGAGGAATTCCGGCACCTGGGCGACGCCCAGGCCCAGCGCCAGCGACACGGCAATGATCAGCAGGGCGCGACGATCCAGTCGGGTGCTGGCCAGGATATTGATACCCGAGGCTGCCACGGCACCGAACATGACCATCGCGGCGCCGCCCAGTACTGGCTCCGGTACCGCTTGAATCACCCCGGCGACACTTGGGAACAACCCCAGCACGACCAGCATCAGGGCGATCCAGATGCCGATGTGGCGGCTGGCGATGCCGGTCAGCTGAATCACGCCGTTGTTCTGGGCGAAGATCGAGCTCGGGAAGGTGTTGAACAGCCCCGCCAGCAGCGAGTTGGCACCGTTGACCAGCACCCCGCCCTTGATCCGTTGCATCCACAGCGGGCCCTCGACCGGCTGGCGTGAGACCTTGCTGGTGGCGGTGACGTCACCGATGGCTTCCAGTGAAGTCACCAGGTAGATCACCAGCATCGGGATGAACAGCGCCCAGGAGAAGCTCAGGCCGAAGTGCAGTGGCGTCGGCACCTGGAACAGCGCGGCTTCATGCATGCCGGTGAAGTCCAGGCGACCAAGGTAGCCGGCCAATGCATAGCCCACGGCCAAGGCGATAACGATGGCGCAGCTGCGCATCCACACCAGTGGAATACGGTTGAGGATCACAATGATCGCCAGCACCACGCCCGACAGCAGCAGGTTCTCGCCGTTGGCAAAGGTGCCGTTGGCCATGGCGGTGAAGCCACCCCCCATGCTGATCAGGCCGACCTTGATCAAGGTGAGGCCGATCATCAGCACCACGATACCGGTCACCAGCGGGGTGATCAGGCGCTTGATGAACGGCAGGATACGCGACACGCCCATCTCGACGAATGAGCCCGCGATCACCACGCCGAAGATTGCCGCCATCACGCTTTCGACCGGCGTGCCTTGCTTGACCATCAGTGCACCCCCGGCAATCAGCGGGCCGACGAAGTTGAAGCTGGTGCCCTGCACGATCAGCAAGCCCGCGCCGAACGGCCCGAAGCGCTTGCACTGGACGAAGGTGGCGATGCCGGAAATCACCAGCGACATGGACACGATCAAGTTGGTGTCCCGTGGCGAGACGCCCAGGGCCTGACAGATCAGCAGGCCGGGGGTGACGATGGGAACGATGATCGCCAGCAAGTGCTGCAGTGCTGCCAGCAGGCCGATCAACAGCCGTGGCTTGTCCTCAAGACCAAGCACCAGTTCATTGGCAGGCGCCGGTGCGCCTGGGCTGTGTTCGTGTGAGCTCATTGCTAAAGCTGTCCCGGAAGAAAAAAGGAGCGCATTCTACAGTGATCGCCCGTCTGGGGCGAACAGGCATGAAAAAGCCCGCCGAAGCGGGCTTTTCAAGTGCGGGCGTGACTGATCAGTCGTCGCGGCCCATGATGCCGAACAGCTGAAGCAGGCTGACGAACAGGTTGTAGATCGACACGTACAGGCTGATGGTCGCCATGATGTAGTTGCGCTCGCCGCCATGGATGATGGCGCTGGTCTGGAACAGGATGCAGACCGACGAGAACAGGACGAAGCCGGCGCTGATCGCCAGTTGCAGGCCGCTGATCTGGAAGAAGAAGCTGGCCACAACGGCACCCAGCAGGACGAAGAAACCAGCGGTGATGAAGCCGCTGAGGAAGCTCATGTCCTTGCGGGTGATCAGCACGTAGGCCGACAGGCCGCCGAATACCAGTGCGGTCATCGCGAAGGCCGAGCTGACCACTTCGGCGCCGCCGCTCATGCCCAGGTAGCGGTTGAGGATAGGGCCGAGGATGAAGCCCATGAAGCCGGTGAGGGCGAACGTGGAAACCAGGCCCCAGACGGAGTCACGCAGCTTGGCGGTGAGGAAGAACAGGCCGTAGAAGCCGATCAGCACGACGAACACGTTCGGGTAGCCGACACGCATCTGCTGGGCAACGAAGGCCATGATGCCACTGAAGGCGAGGGTGAGTGCCAGCAGGCTGTACGTGTTGCGCAGGACCTTGCTGATCTCCTGCTGCTCGACCTGCTGGCCGTGGTGTACGGCGTAATCCTGTTCGCGCATGGCGACACTCCTTGGTGAACCTGTGGTGATGAGACATTCAGATGCAACGAGTCTAACAGAGCTCCTGCAACCCGCGACACAGAGAGTTTGACAGCGTGTTTCATTACGGTATTATGGCCGCCGCAAAACGAGCTGGAAGCGTGGCCGAGTGGTTTAAGGCAACGGTCTTGAAAACCGTCGATGGGCAACTATCCTAGAGTTCGAATCTCTACGCTTCCGCCATATTCAAAGCCCTGATTATTCAGGGCTTTTTGCGTTTTTGGAGGGCGGAAAACCTGACGCTGGAACGGCCAATTTCCCCGCAGCGTTTCGATGGTGTACCGCACCACTGCAGTGAAAAGGATTTCATCGGGTGGTTATCACGATCTCTCAGGCGCGCCAGTAAACAGCCGGCGTGATCCGCTTCTCGGTGTGGCCGCGTAGCTTGCTAGCGTTCGCCAAGGCCTCAGTCTCACTCGTTGCCCTTGGTCGATTGTTGCGGCGTTCGCCCAAGCATCAGGCGACCCTCCTAGGCGTTCACGTCCACAACCAACCGGCCACGAATCTTCCCGTCCATCAGGTCCGAGGCGGCGGCAATCGCGCTCTCCAGGCTGATTTCTTTGATCATCAATGACAGTGCGTCGAGGTTCAACTGATCGGAGAGCTTTTCCCAAGCCTCCACGCGTCGCTCAAATGGCTGAGTGACGCTGTTGATACCAAGCAGGCTTACCCCTCGGAGAATGAACGGTGCGACGGTTGCCGGGAAATCCATCCCCTGAGCCAATCCGCATGCAGCCACCAATCCTTCAGACATCGTGCTTGCGCACGCATTGGCCAGCGTATGGCTGCCGACCGAATCGATCACGGCTGCCCATTTTTCTTTTGCCAATGGACGCCCCGGAGCTGAAAGCTCGGTCCGGTCAATGATGGTGGTTGCCCCCAGGCTTTTCAGATAGGCGTCCTCGCTAGCTTTGCCGGTTGCGGCAGTGACGTTATACCCGGCACCCGCCAGAAGGCTGATGGCGAAGCTACCGACGCCGCCTGTGGCGCCTGTGACCAGCACCGGCCCATGTGCGGGTGTCAACCCATGGCGCTCAAGGGCCATCAGGCACAGCATGGCGGTGTATCCAGCGGTACCGACGGCCATCGCTTGGC
Source organism: Pseudomonas sp. Rh2 (assembly GCF_040762985.1). Lineage (NCBI taxonomy): Bacteria > Pseudomonadati > Pseudomonadota > Gammaproteobacteria > Pseudomonadales > Pseudomonadaceae > Pseudomonas > Pseudomonas sp. Rh2. The sequence continues at coordinate 3,911,361 of NZ_CP142890.1, read as the reverse complement.
GTTCGTTCAGGCGATCAGGGAGAGGAATCAGCCAGTCACCGTTCACTCTCGCCTTTTGTGCAAGTCCGCCCCAATGGCTTTCACCCACCCCCCAACCATTGAGCAATACGCGATCGCCCGGCTGGTACCGCGGATCGTCACTCGCTTCGACAGTGCCCGCGAGGTCGATGCCCGGCACCATCGGAAACTGCCGAACGACTGGCCCCTTGCCGGTGATTGCGAGTGCGTCCTTGTAGTTCAAGGTGCTGTAGGCCACGTTCACCGTCACGTTCCCGGTGGGTAGCTGATCATCCTGCAGCTCGGCGAGTCGGGCCGAATACGTGTCTTCCCGCTTCTCGATGACAATGGCTTTGAACATTGCTTATCCTCGTTTAGACCGGTTGTCTTTAAATGGTTCGATCGAAATCACCGAGTGATTCCCGTCAGAAAACCTTGGAAAAAAATCTCCAGGGGGCGGACATGCTGCGTCAGTCGTGCCCGAAGCACGGCACCCTCCCAGCCAACCCAGAAATAGGCCGCGAGGGCTTTGCAGTCATGCTCGCAAGACACTTCGCCCAGCTTGACCGCTTCCTCCAGGCAGGCAGACAAGCGTTGCTCCCAGTCCTGCAGGGTCCGTTCCAGTTGTTCACGGAAGCTGTCGGGCAGCACCAATACCTCCTGGCCAAGGTTACCTACCAGGCAGCCCCTTCTGAACTGGTACTTGGCCATCCCGACCTTCGCTTCTTCGACGAAGTTGGAAAGTCTTCGCAGCGGTGACACGCTCAGGTCGCTGAAACAGCGATCGAGTTTTCGAGCGAAGTAGTCGGCATAGCGCTGCAGCACCGCCTGGCCGAATGCTTCTTTGCTGTCGAAGTAGTGATAGAACGAGCCTTTGGGCACCTGCACGCGTTTGAGCACGGTGTCGATGCCGGTAGCCGCAAAACCCTGTTCGGTGAGGATTTCCATGCCACAACGCAGCAGAAGCTCCAGCGTTTCGCCATGCTCACGTGCGACTTTGGGGGGCGGCCCCTTCGAGGGATAGGTTGGGCGCTGTTCATGCGTTTTAATTTAGACTGATTGTCTCTAATGTCAACCACCGAGCAACCCGATCCCCGGGACCATCACGTTGGGATGTTCAGCCGCTTGTGCTGGAGCATGGAGGAGAGCAAACAAGTGATGGCCTTTTGAAATCGCCCGGATTTCTCTAGAATCCGCATCGCCTTCATGTGAAGCACACGTAATGATCACGCAAGGAAGTTGATATGCGATTTGTGAAATCCCTTGGCCTCGCCTTGGCAGTAGCCCTGGGGGGATGCGCCAGCTTCACCAAGGACGAAGTGGCTCCGGTGGATTTGCCTTCGATGGCGAGCTACTCGAACAAGCCGAACGTCTACGTGGACTTCGACTTTTTCCAGGGAGACCCGGACACCGCCAACGCCAATGAGGTGCCACAAGCTCGCGATATGCTCAAACCCGAGCTCAAGCGTGTTTTCAACGAGTCAGGCCTCTTTGGCCGGGTGACCTTCGATGAATTCGAGAAGCAGCCTGGCGACTACAACCTTCGACTGAAGGTCTATAACCACGCGCCCGGCGGTGGGCAGATGGTGCTCGCTTTCATCAGTGGTTTCACGTTCACCCTCATCCCGGCACTGGCAACGGATCAGTACACCATGAGCCTGGAAACCCTGGATGACCGAGGCCAGTCTCTGGGCAAGAGTACCAACCATGATGCGGTCAATACCTGGATGGGAATCTGGTTCCTTCCGCTGGTGGGTAACACGCCGAAAGCCGCGGTCACCGACACCTTCAACCGGCAGGTCAATGGACTGCTGAAGAATTGGCTCGACAGCAACCGCACTAAATACTCCGCTGTCCAGGCATATACCCCGCGCAGCTGAGCCCATGGAAAAAGAGCCGCGATGGCGGCTCTCTTTCGTTGATCACTTCAATGCCTGGATGAACTGCGGGTCGCTATACAGGTGCTTGAGCAAGTCTTTGAGCATAGGATTGTAATTGTTCGCCGCGGCGGGGATGGCGATCGGTCCGAAGAAGCTGCTATTCCAGTCATGCTCCACCTGTTTGGTGGTTTCGTACAGTACGTCATTACCTTTGCGCACGGTGAATCGAGCAGCGAGCTCACCATGGCCGTTGGCTACACCGGAGTTGAGTTGACTCTTGATCAATTGAATCTGCAGTTGCCGATCCGCGCGAGGATCAAGCAGTCCGGCATGGCGGAGTTCGTCATTGATCGCGGCTTGGACATGCAGGGGGACGCTCCCTTCGGGGGAGGATATCGGGTTCAGGCGTACCATCAACGACCCTTGTCCGGCGTCGGCTTTCACCTGGGCCTGTTGCACAGGCTGCAGTGGGGCATTTTGCTTGAGCTGTTGGACGTTTTGATAATTTGGCTCATAACGGGCCATGGTCACACCGCAGCCCTGCAAAAACACAGCGCACAGCGGGAGGGTCAGGTAAAACTTCTTCACGGCGGGTCCTTGCGTGAGATGTGGAAAGCAGGATTATCGACAGGTGGCCATATGCCATCAAGTGGCCGGCTTATAAATCGCCAGAGCACCCTTGACCTCGAGTTCACTTGAGGTTGCAGACTCCCGTTCTCTCTCACCTGGAGTCGTCTCATGTCCGTAAAATCGCGCCCCGCGTTCGAGCTGTCCAATCCGCCTGGCCTGTATGATCCGAGCAACAACGGCTATTCCCACGTCGCATCAGTGGCCCCTGGCGCCAGGCTGTTGTTCATCGCCGGGCAAGGTGGTGAGGACGTCGAAGGGCGTCTGCCTGCGGCGTTTTCCGACCAGGCCAGGCAGGCGCTGGCTAACCTGGACACTGCGCTTCGATCACAAGGATCGAGCTTGAAACAGGTGTTCAAGTTGACCTTGTTGATTGTCGATCATGATGAGCATCGCCTACACGATTGGGTGACGGAAGCGAACCGGGTCTGGCGGGAAGGGCATCCGGTCTGCACTCTGATTCCGGTGCCTCGGCTGGCATTGGATGGAATGCTTGTGGAGATCGATGCGGTGGCTGCGTGTAGCTAAAGGGCCCATCCAGTCAGCGAAGGCGATGACTGTTCGCTTTATGAGCGGCGAGTCGCTTGGCCCGTATGATCTTAACCCGTTACGCCGCCTGACGAATTGCCCATAAAAGTTTTACGCAGAATTTACTCGAATTTGAATGGGCGCATCCGATACTGCGCAGTGCTAATTCGGAGCTCTCCTGTGATGTCCCTGGCAGCAATTCGGCTTATCGGCTTCATCTTGGGTATTTTTCTGGTCACACTGGCCGTAAGCATGGCCATTCCGATGATCACACTGGTGGTCTATGAGCGTAGCGACGATCTCTCGGCTTTCCTCAGGTCGAGTTTGGTTACCCTCATTTGTGGTCTTCTTTTGATCATACGGGGGCGCCCAGACACTGCTCATCTTCGCCCCAGGGACATGTACCTGCTGACTACCGGAAGCTGGGTAGTGGTATGTACTTTCGCAGCGCTACCAATGGTGTTCATCAGCGATATTAGCTACACCGACGCATTCTTTGAGACGATGTCCGGCATCACGACCACTGGTTCGACGGTCCTCACGGGCCTGGATAGTTCGTCGCCCGGCTTGCTGATCTGGCGCTCCATGCTGCATTGGTTGGGTGGCATCGGATTCATCGGCATGGCGGTGGCGGTCCTTCCCATGTTGCGAGTGGGTGGCATGCGTCTGTTCCAGACAGAGTCCTCGGACTGGTCGGATAAAGTGACGCCACGCTCCCATGTGGCCGCCAAATATATTCTGTTGCTCTATCTCGGGCTGACGAGCATCGGCGCGTTGGCGCTCTGGCTCGCTGGAATGACGCCATTTGAGGCGGTCAACCATGCGATGTCGCTAATCTCCACTGGAGGATTTTCAACTTCGGACGCCTCCCTTGGCCACTGGGTGCAACCAGCGATCCATTGGGTGGCGGTCGTCATCATGATTCTGGGCAGCCTGCCATTCACTTTGTACGTCACGACATTGCGGGGCAATCGGCGCGCGCTGCTCAAGGATCACCAGGTGCGCGGATTCCTTGGTTTCTTGTTGGTTACGTCGCTGGCTGTGGGTACCTGGCTGTATTTTCACAGCGACTACAGATGGTGGGATGCATTTCGTATCGTGGCAGTGAATGTGACCTCGGTCGTGACGACCACCGGCGTTGCGGTTGGCGACTACACCTTATGGGGAAGCTTCGCAGTCTTGCTGTTCTTTTATTTGACGTTCGTCGGTGGCTGCTCCGGTTCAACGGCAGGCGGTCTCAAGATCTTCCGGTTTCAGGTTGCAGCGGCTCTGCTGCTCAGCAACTTGAAGCAGTTGATTCATCCTCGAGCCGTGATTCAGAAAAAGTACAATGGCCATCCTATCGACGAAGAGATCGTGCGCTCACTTTTGACCTTTTCGTTTTTCTTCACCATCACGATTGCCGTCATCGCGCTGGGCTTGTCGCTCATTGGCCTTGATTGGACAACGGCGTTGAGCGGTGCCGCTACGGCGGTATGTAACGTCGGGCCAGGACTGGGCACCATCATTGGACCGGCAGGCAACTTCTCGTCGCTACCGGATGCCGCCAAATGGTTACTGACCGTTGGAATGCTTCTGGGCAGGTTGGAAATCCTGACTGTATTGGTACTTGTAGCTCCAGTTTTCTGGAGATATTGAGCTGCGTGCCGAGCGTGGCATGGCGGTTCACACCACGTCTGGCGTGACGGCACTGTAAAGGTATTGAAAAGGTCGTAGTGGCCAGCTACCGGCCCATCTTTGCGCCCTCTAGAATCGCGGCGCTGCCCCCTGTACCCCTGGTGGCAGCGTCTTTGCCTTTTGGAGCGTTTTGATGAAGTTCAATCAAATTGTCCGCGCAGCTCTCGTAGCCGCCCTCGTTTCCACGCTTTCGGGCTGCTGGATGTTCATGCCCCCGGGCGGCGGCGGTGGGCATGGCGGTGGGCATGGTGGCCCTGGCGGATTCGGCATGGGTGGCGGGCCTGGCGGCGGTCCTCGCTAAGGCCAGTCAGTACCGCAATTGCCATTTGCCCTGTCAGGATGCAACAGGGCAAGTGGCGCGCAGAATCTGCACAGTCCTTTCAACCTCGCACCAAGTGCACCGCCAACCCGGCAAGCGCACAGGCCATCAGCACCTGAATCACGCCCCGCTTGAAGCGGAACAGGGCCACCGCCGCGGCCACGGCAATCAAAGCCGATGGCCAGTCCAAGGCCCCTGCCAACCCTTGCGGCCAGAGCACGTGGTAGCCGAAGAACAGCGCCAGATTGAGGATCACGCCGACGACGGCCGCGGTGATTGCCGTCAGCGGTGCCGTGAATTTCAGTTCGTTATGGGTCGATTCCACCAACGGGCCGCCGGCAAGTATGAACAGGAACGACGGCAGGAAAGTGAACCAGGTCACCAGGCAAGCCGCCACCGCACCGGCCAGAAAGGCCTGATCGGCGCCAAACATCGGCTGCACGTAGCCTCCCACGAAGCCGACGAAGGCGACCACCATGATCAGTGGTCCTGGCGTGGTCTCACCCAGGGCAAGGCCATCGATCATCTGCGTTGGGGTCAGCCAACCGTAGTGGCTCACCGCACCTTGGTACACATAGGGTAAAACCGCATAGGCCCCACCAAAAGTCAGCAGGGCAGCCTTGGTGAAGAACCAGCCCATCTGCGTCAGGGAACCTTGCCACCCGAACAGCGCGCTGAGCACAGCCATGGGTAGCCCCCACAGGGCTGCGCCGAGGGCGATCAGCATGGCCAGGCGTGACCAGCGAAACCGAGCATGCTCAGGGGGCGGGGTGTCGTCGTCGATCAGCGCGGGGCCGGCTGATGCGCTGGCTTTGCCGTGGCCGCCAGCGTGGCTGAATCGCTGTGGTGCCAGTCGCCCGCCGAAGTAACCGACGATTGCCGCACCGAGCACGATCAGCGGGAAGGGGAGGTTGAAGGCGAAAATGGCGACGAACGAGGCCGCCGCGATCGCCCAAAGCCAGCTGTTTTTCAACGTGCGCGAGCCAATGCGGTGAGCGGCCTGGACGACGATGGCGGTGACGGCGGGTTTTATCCCGTAGAACACCCCGGCCACGATGGGCACTTCACCGAAGGCGAGATAGACCCAGGACAGTCCAATCAGGATGAACAGCGAGGGAAGGACGAACAGCACCCCGGCAATTACGCCGCCCCAACTACGGTGCATCAGCCAACCCAGGTAGGTGGCCAATTGTTGCGCCTCCGGGCCGGGCAGCAGCATGCAGTAGTTCAGGGCGTGCAGGAAACGGCGTTCGGAAATCCAGCGACGGCGCTCCACCAGTTCCTGGTGCATGATCGAAATCTGTCCCGCTGGGCCACCAAAACTGATTAAGCCCAACTTCAGCCAGAAGGCCAGGGCTTGCCAGAGGCTCACTTGCCGGGCGGGGTGTTGAGCGTTATGCGCATCGGATTGCGTCACGTCGAGGATTCCCCTTGTCGAGTTTGGACGGCCGCCCGCGATCTTACCTGAAGGACGATGATCTCAGCAGGCCACGCCATGCGCTCCGCCTTGGTGCGCGCGAACGTCACTGCACCGATTCGATGCGCGCCGGTGTGCGCAGCAAACCCTTCAGCCCGTGGCGTTGTCGCTGCAATGGCCCCTCGGTGGTTCGTTGGAGCAAATCAGTTAGCAAGCTCACGAGTTGGCGCGCTAATTGCTGTCGCTTCGCCACTATCATGTCGCGGATGGGGATATAAATGTCGCTTGCAAGCAATTCCATGGCGTTGTCCGCTAGCGAAAAACGCTGGTTACCCTGGTTCGGCAAGACCGGAAAGCTCTCCATGGGTTGGGCCTGCCGGCTCAACAGGACGAGCTACCCAGTGATCGAGCAGACCTTCGAAGCCATCGCCCAAACCCGTGTGCGTTTGTTGCAGAGTTGGGCGCGCGAGCAGTGGGATCACCTGGCGGAACTGGCCGAGCGGGTGGACGGCGATCTTGCCCAGCTCGACCGGGCAGCGTTGGTCGACAAGCTCGGTCAGGCCGAAGACTTTTCCGAACTGTTCGTTGTCGATCGCCACGGTTCCGTCATCGCATCGACCTGGGCGCAGCGCGGTAGCTCGCAGCTGGAGCGCACGGACGCCCTGGCGCAGGGTTTGAAGGGCGCTTTCCTGCATGGGCCCTACAGCGATCCGCTGACGTTGCAGATCGGCCCCTCGTCGTCCCGCTTCCATGATGCCGTGACATTGATGTTCTACCAGCCGCTGATAGTGGCCGGCAAAACCCTTGGCTGCCTCTGCGGTCGTGTGCCCAACGATGTGCTGGGTGATCTTATCCAGCGTGAAGCCGGGCACATTTTCACCGAGTCGGGCGACAACTACCTGTTCATGGCGCAGTCGTGTTTCGACCCGAGCATAGAGCCAGGTACGGCGCTGTCCCGTTCGCGTTTCGAGGACGGCACCTTCACCCATGGCGAGAACCTCAAGAGCGGCGTGCACACGCCCTGGTCCACGGTGCGCATCGAGCGCCACACCGAGCTGGAACTGCGCTTTACCGACCCTGCGACCCAGCAACTGCACCCCGGTGTGCGCGAAACCATCCGCTGCGGCTCCAACCTCTTCGTGACGTACCCAGGGTACTCGGATTACCGCCATATTCCGGTGGTGGGCAAAGGCATTACGTTCCAGTTGCCAGGCTCACCGGATCGTTGGGGCATGATGTGCGAAGCCGACCTGGAGGAGGTCTACCGCCGACGCTCTCTCACCCATGGGTTGATGAAACCCTACATCGCCACCATGGCCGGGTTGTTTGGCTGCAATGTGTTGGTCCAGCACTACGCCGGGCTGTCGCAGGGCATGCAGGACGTGGTCATGCTGGCCAGCCTTTTGTGCGCCGCTGCGCTTTTCCGCACCCTGGGGCCAAAGCGTCTGGCCGCACGGTTGAGCGGCATGACCGAGGTGTTGAGAGCCATCGCCGAGGGTGAAGGCAACTTGCGCCAGCGGCTGGATATTACCGCCATGGCCAATGATGAAACCGGTGACATGGGGCGCTGGATCAACAGTTTCATCGACCGGCTCGACTCGGTGGTGGGCCAGGTGGTGAAGGCCAGTCGCAATGTCGGTTCGACCAACCAGATGATGCTTGGGCGTAGCCAGCAAGCCGGGCTGACTTCCGGCGAGGTGGCCGAAGCCGTGCACCAGATGATGCTCATCGTCGAAGACCAATTAGGCGAAATCCAGCAAGCCTCTGCCAGTGCCGAGCAGATGAAACAGGCCATGGATGAAGTGGTCAGCCGCGCCCGTGAGCAGTTCGCCTCCGTACAGCAGGGCACCCAGTCGATTCGCGACGTGGTGCAGCGCTCGTCGTCGAGCGTGCAGTTGCTCGACAATCGCATGACTCAGATCGGCAACATCACCGGGTTGATCAGCGAAATCACCAGCCAGACCAACCTGCTGGCGCTCAATGCAGCCATTGAGGCGGCGCGTGCCGGTGAGCATGGGCGCGGTTTCGCCGTGGTGGCCGATGAAGTGCGTGGCCTGGCGGCGCGCACCTCGCGAGCAGCGGAGGATATTCGCCAGCAGATCGAAGGCTTGCAGTCTGAGACTCAAAAGGCGGTCAGTTTGATGGAGGAGGGCGTCAAGGACGTGGATGACAGCTTGCGTCTGGCTGAAGATGCCTCGTCGGAGAACGTCCAGTTGCACCAGGCGGTGGAAGGCATGTTCACCATTATCCAGCAGCTCAATGCACGCAGCCTGGCGTGTGGCAAGACCATCGAGAAAGTCGACCAGTGCTCGGCAGAAATGCGTCAGACGGTGGTGGTGCTGCAGAGCAGTGCGGAAACCGTGAAGGTCAATGCCAACAAGCTGCAGAAGCTGGTGGGGCAGTTCGAGGTGACCGGTAAGCACGGGCGGGCGGCTGCTTGAAGCGCAGCCAGGTGCTTGTTCAAGTTAGGCTTTCGAGCTGGCGGGAGAAGTAGCGTCCCCGCCGACTCGCTTTCAGGGATGGACCAGCCCTCACTGCAAGGTCGGCGGCTTCATGGCCTTGGGTAGATTGCCGATCACTGCTTCGATCCTGGCTATTTGCTCCGCCAACTCCGCTGCTTTCTGGTCGTCGCCCTGCGCCCGCAGGCGATCACGCTCCCGGCGCAGATTCAGTAGGTTCTTTTGCAGTGCCAGGGCAGATGAGTTGAACGGTTCCATGTTTCTCTCGTGCTGAAGGCATCCGTGCCGTTGTAGGAAAACTGGACCGTAACAGCTCAATCTTTCGGATGAAACTGAGGTTTCATACAGGCTTGCGACGAGAGCTAGAAAATTCCTACTGCTCACCGGTAATGCATCCTACAAACCTGGCGCGAGTCTTTTTCTATTTATGTGCGCAAGAAGGCCGACCGGCGCCGGTCTCTGCTGGATTTTCGGGCGTTTGGGCCGGGCGGCGCTTTTGGCGGGGAGAAGGAGCCTTGCCCGCGAAAGACGAAATGTTATGTAGCAATTCGTCCCGAGGTGAAGCGGGTGCAGTGGCTGGGAGCAGGTGTACGGCGCGGTCAAATCAACGGCGGCGCGCCATCTGATCTGGTTTTTTTCGACGAACCTGAATCTGTAACCGTATCAGTCAAAGTCCGACAATGCTCTTCGTCCCGACAACACACTGTAGAGGTTCCGATGGGTAAGCTTGCGCTGTTTCTGGGTGGTTTTCTGCTTCTGACCATTCTGGTAGGCATCTTGGGGACCATTCCGCCAAGCTGACCTGCTTTCACCCACGGCCCATCGCCTTGCGCAGATGGGCCACCCTGGCTTGCGGTGGTATCGCCACCTTCCCAGCACGGGGAAATCTGTCCACAAAAAACGTGGGTAGGTCTGTGGATAAAGTGCTGTAAGCCAAGCTGGCGGCGGCCTCTGTTAAATTGAGCAGATTTTGAACAGCCCTTACCGGGGCGCCCCCGCAACCGATTTACCTGCATGGCGCAAGGCCTTCAGCAGGTCACGAACCCGAGCGGGTAATTCGCCTGCAGCGTACAGGGCGTGCATTTGCGGGTCCTGCCCGGTGCTGGAAGTCAGCCGATAATGCGGGCACACCCGCACCAGCCGCCCGGTCTTGACCTGAGGTTCCCCGACCCAGTCCGCCAGCCGGGCTATGCCGGCACCCGCCAGGGTGCTGTGAAGCACTGCATCACCTGAGTCCAGGCGCAGGCGTGGATGCGTCCGTAGGCTGGTGATCTGGCCGTCGCGACAGAAGTGCCAGGCTTTGAGGATGCGCGGGGCGGTGTGCAGGACGAGCGAGTGGCTGGACAGGTCTTCGAGGCTCTGTGGCGTGCCGGCGCGCGCCAAATACGCCGGGCTGGCGTAGAGGTGGCGGCGGTAGGACCATAAGGGATAACCGATCAGTTCGCTGGATTGGGGAAACGCACCGCGCACCACGAAATCGAACTTGCCCACCACCGGGTCTAGCGCTTCATCGCTGTATTGCACGTCCAGGGTGACTTGTGGGTGCTTGGCCGAGAACGTCGCCAGTACGTCTGGCAGCACGTGTTCGGCCAGTAGTTTTGGCACGGCGAGGCGTATCCATCCCTGGGCGGTACCGCTAAGCGCCGCCAACTCGTCGGCGGCATCACGTTGCACATCCAGCAAGCGCTCGGCATGGGGCAACAGTCGCTCACCGGCCTCGGTGAGGGTCACGACATTGGCATTGCGGTTCAGCAGTTTGCTCCCTGCGTTGTCCTCCAGCGTCTGTACCGCCCGCGTTACCGCGCTCGGCGAGCGGCCCAGGGCGCGTGCGGCGGCGACGAAGCTGCGCTTGTGCGCAACGCTGACGAATGCCTGGATTTCCCTGAGCATGTCCAGTGCCATGGCAGTGACCTCATTGCAGTTTTCGCAATATGGCATTTCACCACAAGTGCCGCGCTTTGATTAGCCTTGCAGCGTGACCCCACTGCCTGGAACCGCGTGATGATGGATATTGCTGTGCTTTCTGTGTTCGCTTTTGCCGCCGGACTGATCGATGCCGCAGTGGGGGGGTGGGCTGATCCAGATTCCGGCCTTGTTCAATGTGCTGCCCACGGCACAACCGGCTGCGCTGTTGGGCAGCAACAAACTGGCGTCGGTGTGCGGCACAGCCTTCGCCGCGCGCTCGTTCATTCGCAAGGTGACCCTGGACTGGGGGCTCATCGTGCCGGCGGCGTTGAGTGCTTTCGTCATGTCGTTCGCCGGTGCCGCCACGGTGTCGCTGGTACCGCCCAGCGTCATGCGTCCGGCGGTGCTGGTGCTGATCGTGCTGATGGCGATCTACACGTTCCTCAAGAAGGACTTCGGCACCCTGCACAAGCCCGCACGCATCGGTCGCAAGGAGCAATGCCTGGCGGTGCTGATCGGGGGAGCGATCGGTTTCTACGATGGGCTGTTCGGGCCGGGTACAGGCAGCTTCCTGATCTTCCTGTTCATCCGTTTCTTCGCATTGGATTTTTTGCATGCCTCGGCGTCGGCCAAGGTGGTTAACATCGCCACCAACCTCGCTGCGCTGGTGTTCTTCGTGCCCTCGGGCAATGTGCTATACGCCATTGCCCTGCCCATGGCGGCGTGCAATATCCTGGGGGCGCTGACCGGCACCTGGCTGGCGGTGCGCAAAGGGGTGTCCTTCGTGCGCGGGCTATTCCTGATCTTGCTGTGCGTGCTGATCGCTAAGTTGTCCTGGGACTTGTTGGCGGCCTGATTCAGCCCTGATCGCGCAGCGGCTCGGCCTGTTCGACGCGGTTGCGACCATGGGCCTTGGCCCGGTACAGCGCCAGATCGGCGCGGGCCAGCAGTTCGTCGAGGCTAGGGGCGGGTGCGTCTGCGGCGCAGCCGTCCAGGCCGATGCTGACAGTGATCTGCAAGCGTACATCGGCCTTCACCACATGCAGGTCCTGCACGGCGCGACGCAGACGCTCGGCGGTGAAGCGTGCGCGATCCGGGGCCAGGCCTGGGACAATGACCACGAACTCTTCACCGCCCATGCGCGCCAGCAGTTCGCCTTCGTGCAGTTGGTCCTGCAGGGTGCGAGCGAACTGGCGTAGCACTTCGTCTCCCACCCCGTGACCATGCCTGTCGTTGATCGACTTGAAATGGTCGATGTCGAGCATCATCAGCGTCAGTGGCAACGCCTGGGCATGTTGTTGGCGTCCTTCGAGCAAGGCGTTGGCGCGGCGGGTGAAGGCGCTGCGGGTAAGTACGCCGGTGAGGTGGTCGATGGTAGCCTGATGCGCAAGGCGAGCGAGCAGGCTGCGATTGGCCTGGCTGACGCAGGCCACCACTAGCGGTCCGAGTACCAGCATGGCGATACCCAGGCGCGCCGACATCAGGGTGGTCACCCCCAGTTCGCTCTGCGGCAGGCTGAAATGCATGAGGTTTTGTGCCACGGCGACGATCAGTGTGCTGCCAGCGGTGAGCGCTAGCAGGGACACCAAAAAGGGCGAGTAGGTCCAGGCACACCACAGCAGCGCCGCGATTGGAAACGCGATGGCCCCCGGCCCACCGAAGCCAATGCTCAGGGCCAGGGAGGCGAGCAGCACCAGCAAGGGTGCCAGGCGAATGGCGTGGGTGCGGCTTCGGGGCAACGCCCGCGCGGAAGGCGCGGTAAGCAGCACCGGCAGCACCAGGATGCTGGTAGAGAACTGCTCGCTGAACCAGGCCAGCCACGTCGAGCGCAACGATTGCTCGAACCACGGCGTGGCCATGGCCGATGCCATGCTGGCTGCCACCACGGCACCGGCCGCGCAGGCGCCGAACAGGCACAGCACGCCGTGCGGTGTGCGCATGCGCCAGTGCACGCGAGGCAGGCGGGAAAGCAATCGCCAGACTGTCACCACCACGCCAAGGTTGCACAAGTTGAACCATAGCGCCGGCGTCCAGGCACTGCCACTGGCAATGTCTGCCGTGACCATGGCCACCCAGATCAGGGCAAAGCCGATCAGGTTGGCCTGGCGTGGGTTACGCAGCAGCACGCCCGCCAGAACCGCATTGACCGGCCAGAACAGCGACAGCGATTCGATGGGCCGGGCCAGGATTCCACCCAACGTAAGGGCAAAGGTCAGGCAGAACAGAGCGGCATAGGGCAACAAGCGCGAATGGGCTGGATAAACCATGAGCTCGACCGGCAAGCAGGAACGGAATCCAGGACAACGGCTGCAAGCACCTGGGGCAATAACGTATCAGTGTGTTTCGGGAGGGTCGTTGATGTCAATCTGCCGCGATCCTGGGGAATGATGCCAGATTGACTTCATTCTCCTCCTGATCGCGTCACAGTCCGAAGAACCACGGCACCATCACCACGGTTACCAGCATCACCAGCACGGTGAATGGCACACCTACTTTCACGAAGTCGCTGAACCGGTACTGACCCGGGCCCAGTACCAGGGTATTGACCGGGGACGACACTGGCGTCATGAACGCCGCCGATGCGGCCAAGGCCACGGTCATGGCGAACGGGTAGGGTGACATGCCCAGTTGGCTGGCGGTGCTGATGGCCACTGGCGCCATCAGGACTGCCGTAGCGGTGTTGGAAATGAATAGGCCGATCAGCGCGGTGACGGCGAACAGGCAGGCGAGAATGGCCATGGGACCGGCGCCTCCCAGCACGTTGACCAACCCCCCAACGGCCAGGTCTATGCCACCGGTTTTCTGCAGGGCCTGGGCGAATGGCAGCATGCCGACGATCAGCACCAGGCTTTGCCAATGGATGGCCCGGTAGGCGCTGTTCATGTCGATGCAGCGGCCCGCGCCCATCAAAAGGCAACCGATCAGGGCGGCAATGACGTTGGGCACGACGCCGCTGACCATCAACCCGACCATCACGGCCAAGCTGATCAGGGCATAAGGCGCACGGGAGCGGGCTGGGGCCACTTGGTCGATTTCCGCGGGCAGGCTGAGCACCAGGAAGTCGCGTGGCTGGCTTTGCAACTGGCGCACGGCCTTCCAGGGCCCAACCACCAGCAAGGTGTCGCCAAGGCGCAGTTTTTCCTCCACCAACTGTTCTTCGATGGCCGCTTGCTCACGCCGCAGACCCACCACGTTCAGGTCATAGCGCGAACGGAAGGCCAGTTCCAGGATGCTCTGGCCGATCAGTTGCGAACCCGGTGGCAAGGAAACTTCGGCCATGCCGATTTCCTGGGACTGGTCGATGAAATAGGCCGCCTTGAAATGCAAGGGTTCCAGTTGCATGGTCTGGCACAGGCTGCGCAAGTCGTCGCGGTTGGCGAACAGATCGAGCAGCAGCACATCGCCTTGGTGCAGGACGGTGCCGGAATCGGCAGAGAACACCCGGGTGGTGAACTTGTGCTGGCGTTCGATGCCGATCACGTTGGCGCCGTGCCGGGTCCGCAGTTCCAGCTCGCCCAGGGTGTGGCCAATCAGCGGGGAGTGGGGGCGGATGCGCAGGCGCCGTTCGCGACCGTTGAGTTTGTAGTCCAGCACGAGGTCAAGCAGGGTACGACGGCTTTCCACCCGGCCATCCTTGCGAACTTCGCCGTTGAGCCAGTGACGTGTAAGCAGCATGTAGCCGATGCCGAGCACCAGCACGACCAAGCCGAATGGGGTGAAACTGAAGAAGCTGAACCCCTGCTCGCCAGCGCGCACCAGTTCGCTGTGTACCACCACGTTGGGCGGTGTGGCGACCAGGCTGAGCATGCCGCTGATCAGGCCGGCGAAGCTCAGAGGCATCATCAGGCGGCTGGGCGACAGCTTCTGGCGCGCGGCGATGCTCAGCACCACCGGGATGAAGATCGCCACCACCCCGGTCGAGCTCATCACCGAACCCAAACCGGCCACTGCCACCATCAGTAGCACCAGCAGGCGGGTTTCGCTGTTTCCGGCCCGTTCGCTCATCCATTCACCGATGCGCAGGGCGATGCCAGTGCGTACCAAGCCCTCGCCAATGACGAACAGGGCGGCGATCAGCACCACGTTGGGGTCACTGAAACCGGCCAAGGCCTGTTCCACCGTGAGGATGCCCGAAAGCGGCAAGGCAAGAATCACCATCAGGGCCACCACGTCCATGCGTGGGCGGTTGACGACGAAAAGAATGATGACGAGGGCCAGCAGGCCGAGGACCCAGAGCAGCTCTTGGTTCATGGGGAGAGGGCGTTCCTTCACACAAAGGGGGCACGTAAGACAGTAGCAGTCAGTGTGCCAGCCGCAGAGGAAGGGGTGTTGATGTGCTGCAGGGTTTTGCGCGGACAGGGGGCCGGGTAGGCCCCCAGACGAACCGGATCAGTGACGGTGACGGTGGTGCTTGCGGTTGTTGTCACCCAGGTGGTTGCCGATGGCACCACCGGCCGCGCCGCCCAGGCCGGCACCGACGGTCGAACCGGTCCTGCCGCCGACCGCACCGCCCAGCAGCGAACCGCCCGCCGAGCCCAGGCCACCACCGATAGCGGCTTCGGTACGGTTGCCTTTGCGTGCGCCTACGGCGCTACCCGCTGCGCCACCCAGGCCAGCACCAATGGCTGCGCCGGTCCTGCCGCCGATCGACTGGCCGACAACGTTGCCCAAGGCACCACCCAGACCACCGCCAATGGCGGCAGTACCGTCACCGGCGAAAGCGCCCTGGCACAGCAGCAGGCCAAGGGCAAGGGAAGGCAGAGTTAGACGCATGATTTGAACCTCAAAGGAATCATCGGGGTTAGGTGCCACGCAACGGGTGGCGGGTCAGGGTTGGAAGACGTTTCAGCGGTAGTAGCGGTCACGGTAGCGACGATCATCGTCGTCGTCCCGATCATGGCGATGGTGGTGACGGTGGCCACGGTCGTCGTCGCGCCAGCCATCGTCGTCACGGTAATGGTGGCTATGGCAGCCGGCGACGAGCAGGACGGCGGCGATCAGCGAGAGGCTTGCAAGGCGAGTCATCACGGTATAGGTCCTTGATCCGCAAAGGTTTACGGTGCACTCCCTGAGACTGGAGTCGGTTCATTTGGTTTCCTTGCCGCGCAATATTTTTGTGGTGCAGTCGATGAGCGGCGTGCTTTGCGGTTGCTGTTATGTCCCGCTCGGTCATGGCTTGTCGGCCGGCCGACCCTTAGACTTCAACACAGGCCGCAGCGAAGACGGCCAGTTGCCAACATGGTGAATCACGATGATCGCCCACACTCCCACGCTGTTCGCCGCCGTTGCCCTGGTCGCGATCATCCTGGCGTTCTGTTTGCTGTTGGTTGGCCAGTCCAATCGGCGCGACAACTTGTTGCTGACCGGCTGTGGGCTGCTCGCCCACGCCTTGGCGTACGTTTGCTACACCGTTTACGGCCATGCGCCGCTGTGGCTTTCCTACGGGCTGGGCAACAGCTTGTTGTCCCTGGCGCTGGCGTTCTATTCGGCCAGCCTGTTCCGCATTCGCGAGCAGGTCGTACCCTGGCGGCTTTTGTTCATCATTCCAGTCATCATGCTGACCGGGTTGATGCTGCTGCTCGACACCCTTGAGCCACGCATGTTGCTGGCGACCCTGGTGTTGGTGGTGCAGTGTTCGATGATCCTTTATTGGTCCAGACGCTACGTCGAGCGGCCCGGCAGGGCGCATTTGCTGCTGCAGATCGGCGCCATGATCAGCCTGATCGGCCTGGGCATGCGGGCGCTGGCGGTCGTCAACGGTCATGCTGTCGAAATGCGCTATGACGTCAGCAACCTCAAGCAGAGCATTTCCGTGGCCATCGGCACGGTCACGGTGATGATGTATTCCATCGGCCTGGTGCTGATGGCCAAGGAGCGCAGTGAGTCGCGCTTGCAGCACTTGGCCCTGCGTGATGTGTTGACGGGCACCTTCAACCGCAGGGCGATCCTCGAACGCTTCGCCGTTGAGCTGGACCGTGCCCGAAACGAGCGCAGCAGCCTGGCGGTCGCCATGATCGACATCGACCACTTCAAGCGCATCAATGACCTGCATGGGCACCTGGCCGGCGATGAAGTGTTGTGCCATTGCGTGCGTGAACTGCAAATGCGCTTGCGGCTGAGTGACAGCCTTGGGCGTTATGGCGGTGAGGAGTTTCTGTTGCTGTTGCCGTGTACCGACCGCGAAGGCGCGATGGCCACCTTGCAAAGCCTGCGTGAAACCATCGCCCGCAGCCCGGCGTGTTTTGCCGGTGACGAAATTGCGCTGCGCTTCAGCGTGGGCTTGTGGTGCGGCATTCCCGGACCGCATGACAATACCGCCAGTCTGCTGGCCCAGGCCGACGCGGCGCTGTACCAGGCCAAGGCCGGTGGACGCAATGCCGTGCATATGGCGGTGCTGGTGGATACGGGTTGAAGCAGGCCATTCACGCCTGCCGCTCGCCAGTGCTAGAGTCGCGTTCTTTTTTGCCCTGAGGATGGAACATGCGAGCAATTGTGCCGATGGCCGTTGTGCTGATGCTGGCCGGCTGTGCGTCAGCAACCATGGATGCGGCGCGCAGCGCCAAGCCCACCGCGCAACTTGACTCGCACAAGGCACCTGAGTTGGTGTCCCAGTGCATCCAGTTCAGTTGGCAGGAAGAGTCGGTGTTCGGGGTCGATGCCAGCGGATATCTTGAGCCGCGCAAGCAAGGCGGCTTCACCGTCTACACCCGTGAGGCCGAGTCGTTCGTGGACGTCTACCCACAGGCCGGAGGCACGCGCGTCGATTACTATGCGCAAAAGAATGACAGCCTGGCCCTGCAACGCCGTGCAGCCGCGGCGACCTGCCTCTAAGCTGTATCCCTCACGTCGTGGCAAGGAAGCACGTTATGGATCGATCGCTACTGCTCAATCGCGCGAGCTGGGATGAGCGTGCACCGTTGCATGCCGCATCCAGGGACTATGAAGTCGAGGTGCTGGTCAGTCAGCCCGAGCACCTGAGCGAAACCGTGCGCTTCGACGTGCCACGGCTGGGTGATGTGCGTGGCCTGCGCACGGTGCACCTGCAATGCCATATCGGCACCGACACCGTGTCTTTGGCACGGCTTGGCGCGCAGGTTTGTGGGCTGGATTACTCGGCGGCTTCCCTGCTTGAGGCGCGGCGCCTGGCCGAGCGTTGCGGCGCGGCCATCGAGTATTTCGAGGCCGATGTCTATCAGGCGGAGCGGGTACTGCCTGTCAGCACCTTCGACCTGGTCTATACGGGCATCGGCGCATTGTGCTGGCTTCCTCGTATCGAGCCTTGGGCGCGCACCGTAGCGGCCTTGCTCAAACCCGGCGGGCGGCTGTTTCTGCGTGATGGGCATCCAATGCTGATGGCGGTGAATGAAGACCATCGGGACCGCCTGCAGTTGGAGTACACCTACTTTGAGCAGGAGTCTCCGACGGTATGGCATACCGACCAGACCTATGTCGAGAGCGACCAGCGTCTGCTTCAAACCGAGACCCATGAATGGAACCATGGCCTCGGCGAGGTGATCAGCGCTTTGCTGGCCAATGGGTTGCAACTTTCCTCGCTGGTAGAGCACCAGAGCATTCCCTGGGAGGCCCTGCCAGGGCAGATGGACAAGGGGGCCGATGGAGAGTGGCGCTTGCGTCAGTCTCCCGAACGGCTACCCCTGAGCTACACCTTGCAGGCGATCAAGGCCTGATCAGGACAGGTAGCCACCGTCCACATTGAGCGCGGTGCCGGTGGTATAGCTGGACGCATCGCTGGCCAGGTACAGGACGGCGCCAGCCATCTCCTTGGGGTCGGCTACGCGCTTGAGCGGGATCTGCTGCAGGGCGGCATTGAGGATAGTGTCGTTCTTGACCAGTGCCGAAGCGAACTTGGTGTCGGTCAGGCCGGGCAGCAGGGCATTGCAGCGGATACCGAACTGCGCACACTCCTTGGCGAAGACCTTGGTCATGTTGATCACGGCAGCCTTGGTCACCGAGTAGATGCCTTGGAAGTGGCCGGGTGATACGCCATTGATCGATGCCACATTGATGATGCTGCCACCGCCATGCTCGCGCATCAGCTTGCCGGCCTCCACCGACATGAAGAAGTAGCCACGAATGTTCACGTCCACGGTCTTCTGGAATGCGCTGAGGTCGGTGTCCAGCACGTTGCAGAACTGCGGGTTGGTGGCGGCGTTGTTGACCAGGATGTCCAGGCGACCGAACTGCTCGCGGATGCCGGCGAATACCTGCTGGATCTGCTCCATCTCGCCAATGTGGCAGGCCACCGCAGTGGCCTTGCCGCCCTGCGCGATGATGGCATCGGCCACGTGCTGGCAGCCGTCCAGCTTTCGACTGGAGACGATCACATGGGCACCTTGCTGGGCCAGCAGATGCGCGATGGCCTCGCCGATGCCGCGGCTGGCGCCGGAAACGAAGGCGATCTTGCCGTCGAGGTCGAACAGGTGGGTCTTGGACATGCTGTTTTCCTTGTTGTCTGTCGTCAGAGCGTGGACTTGGCGATGACCTGCAGGCTCATCTGCTCCAGCAGCCGGTTCATGTGAATGAACTGGGCGAAGCGCTTGTCCTGGGTCTGGCCATGGAAGAAGCGGTAGTAGATCTGCTGGACGATGCCGGCCAGGCGGAACAGGCCGTAGCAATAGTAGAAGTCGAAGTTGTCCAGGCTGATGCCAGCGCGCTCGGCGTAGTAATCGACGAACTGGCGACGGGTGAGCATGCCGGGGGCGTTGCTTGGCTGGCGCCGCATCAGTTGAACCGGCGCCGGATCGCTGGCCTCGATCCAGTAGGCCAGGCTGTTGCCCAGGTCCATCAACGGGTCGCCGATGGTGGCCATTTCCCAATCCAGCACGCCGATGATGCGCATGGGGTTTTCGGCATCGAGAATGACGTTGTCGAAGCGGTAGTCGTTATGCACGATGCCAGGGCGTGGGTGATCGGCCGGCATCTTTTCCCGAAGCCAGGCGATGACCTGTTCCCAGCGCGGTGCATCGGGGGTCAGGGCCTTTTCGTAGCGGTTGGTCCAGCCTTCGATCTGGCGTTGCACGTAACCTTCCGGTTTGCCCAGGTCGGTCAGGCCACAGGCGTGATAATCGACTTGGTGCAGTTCCACCAGGCGATCGATGAAACTCTTGCACAGGGCTTCGGTACGCGCCGCATCGAGGTTCAATTCGGCGGGAATGTCCGAGCGCAGGATGATGCCGTTCACCCGCTCCATCACATAGAACTCACCGCCGATCAGCGAGGTATCGGTGCAATGCGCGTACGCTTTCGGGCAGTAGGGGAAGCCACTGTTGAGCTGGTTGAGAATGCGGAATTCACGACCCATGTCGTGGGCCGACTTGGCCTTCTGGCCGAACGGTGGACGGCGCAACACGAATTCGCGGCCAGGGTAGGTGACCAGGTAGGTGAGGTTGGAGGCGCCTCCGGGGAACTGGCTGATCGTCGGTACGCCATCCAGCCCACCGATGTTGGCCTTGAGGTAAGGGTCGATGACGGCCGCGTCGAGTTCTTCGCCGGGGCGTACCTGAGTGGACTGGTCAGTGAGCGTCATGCGTTTTCCTTATTTTCGGTCGCGAGGACTATTGGCTAATCTAATGGCCTGTCGGCCGTGGAACAAGCGTGCCAAGTGTCATATAGGTACGGGTGTTGCCGGCCGATCAATCCCCCTGATAGGCATCTGATGCTTCCCTGTGAGACACAGGCAAAAAAAAACCGAAGCCGGGCAGGCTTCGGTTTTCGTCGCGATTGATGTACCCGCCACTCAGGCCGGGAACAGCTCGCTGAGCTTCATCGACAGCATCATGTCGCCTTCGACGCGCAGCTTGCCGCTCATGAAGGCCTGCATGCCATCGGTGTCACCGCTGACGATACCCTTGAGGGTTTCGCTGTCCAGCACCAGGGTGCAGTTGGCGTCTGCGTTCTCGCCTTCCTGGATTTCGCAGGTGCCGTCCTTGACGAGCAGTGCGTAGTGCTTGTCTTCGTCGGTGATGTTGAAGCCGAACACCAGGTCAAGACCGGCGGCGGCTGCCGGATTGAACTTTGCTTTCATCGCTTCGACGGCTTTAGCTACATCGCTCATGGTGTATTCCTTGTTAAGTAATATTCGCGTCCCAAGGGACAACAAACCGGGCTCATCGATAGGTGACAAGCTCCGGCGCCCTCAACAGCTGCACATGGGCTTGGCTGTTGAAGGAAGCCAGTGACACATCGTTGCCGCGAAACTTCAGCAGGCTGAGCGATGTGTTGATGATCTGCCAGTTCAGCGCGAAGGCTTGGCTGGGGGTTATCCGGGTGACCAGGTGGAGCAGGGCGGCAATGGTACCGCCGGAAGTGAACACGGCAATGTTGTCGCCGCTGCCAGCGCCCTCCAGTACGCGCTGCAGCCCACCGTTGACGCGAGCGGTGAAGGCTTGCCAGGTTTCCAGGCCGTCGTATTCATGATCGCCATCGTGCCAGCGCTGCACCATGAGCGCGAACAAACGCTGGAACTCGCTGCGATTCTGCGTAGGGTTGCGCAGCACATGCAGCGCTTCTGGTTCCACCGCCATCAGGCTAGGGAGCAGGGCGCGGATGACGCCATCGGCGTTGAATTCATTGAACGCATCATCGGTTTCTACCGCCGGGACCTGGCTGCCATGACCCTGCAAGGCTTCGAGCGCCAGGCGCGCGGTATCTTGCTGGCGCCGCAGGCTACCGGCTATGCAGCGGTCCAGCCGCACACCGAGCTGAGCCAGATGCTCGCCCAATGCCTGGCTCTGGCGCACACCGACGGGCGAGAGGACGTCGTAGTCGTCGGCACCGAAGGAGGCTTGGCCATGTCGGATCAGATAGAGGTTGCCCACAGAGGTATCCGGCCGGTTGGAGGTTGCTGGGAGGTTAGGATGCGGCACACAGGCTGTCAACGAAAAAACATACAAGCGTTTGAAAAGGTTGTTTGAAAGATGTTGCCAGCCTTTACCCCGGCTGGCAGCGCCTTAGGCTCGTCGGTATGCTTGCATCAGTGTCGCGTCGTTCAGGCGCTGTTCTATCAAGGAGTCAACGTGGAGTTTCTTGCCGAATACGCAAGCTTTCTCGCTAAAACCGCCACCCTGGTGATTGCCATCCTGGTGGTGTTGTCCGCCATTGCCGGCATGCGCGGCAAAGGGCGGCGCAAGTCGGGTGGGCAGTTGCAGGTCACTCGCCTCAACGAGTTCTACAAAGAGTTGCGCGAGCGCCTGGAGGCTGGTCTGCTCGACAAGGCCCAGCTCAAGGCGTTGCGCAAGCAGCAGGCCAAGGCGGAAAAACAGCAGAAGAAGGGCAAGGCCGAAGAGAAGCGTCGGGTATTCGTGCTCGACTTCGATGGCGATATCAAAGCTTCGGCCACCGAAAGTTTGCGCAATGAGATCACCGCGCTGCTGACCCTCGCCACGCCACGAGATGAAGTGGTGCTTCGTCTGGAAAGCGGCGGCGGCCTGGTGCACAGCTATGGGCTGGCGGCATCGCAACTGGCGCGTATCCGTCAGGCCGGCATACCGCTGACCGTGTGTATCGACAAGGTGGCGGCCAGTGGTGGTTACATGATGGCCTGCATTGGCGAGAAGATCGTCAGTGCACCGTTCGCCGTACTTGGATCGATCGGCGTGGTGGCGCAACTGCCTAACGTCAATCGCCTGCTGAAGAAGCACGACATCGACTTCGAGGTGCTGACCGCCGGCGAGTACAAGCGCACCCTGACCGTCTTCGGCGAGAACACCGAAAAGGGCCGGGAGAAATTCGAGGAAGACCTGGATATCACCCACCAGCTGTTCAAGGACTTCGTCTCTCGTTATCGCCCGCAGTTGCACATCGATGAAGTGGCGACCGGCGAAGTGTGGCTGGGCGTAGCGGCGTTGAACCGCAAGTTGGTGGATACGCTGCAGACCAGCGACGAATACCTCAGTGAGTGTGCTCGCGAGGCCAACCTGTTCCATGTGCATTACGCCGAGCGCAAGAGCTTGCAGGAGCGCATCGGCATGGCGGCCAGCGGCACGGTTGAGAATGCCGTGGTCGGGTTGTGGAGCAAACTTGGCCGTCTGCGCTAACACGTTGAACCCCTTGAATATTTTTTCTGTTCAGGGGGTTGCAAGGCGCAAAGAATGCAGACATAATGGCGCCCATCGAAACGCAGCGAACTTTGAAAAAGGTTCAGTGTTTCAAGGAGATAGCAAAGCGAAAGCAGCTAGATCCGAACTTTGAGGCCGAGTAGCAAAGTGGTTATGCTCCGGATTGCAAATCCGTCTACGCCGGTTCGATTCCGACCTCGGCCTCCACTATTCGAAAGCCCCGCAGATGAAAATCTGCGGGGTTTTTTCTTGTGTGCGTCCAAAAAAGAAAACCCGCCGAATAGGCGGGCTGAAAGAACGTACGGAGAGCCTGCAGTCTGTCCCGCGCGTTGTCAGAATTTCGTGAAGCGCAGGTTGCAAGGTCATCGATCAAAAAAAAAGCCCGCCAGGCGGCGGGCAATCAACGTATTGAAGGGAGAGCCTGTAGGATGGTGCCTGCCGGTTAACCCAGCGTTAAGTCCTCTCTCCATTGCACCGAGAACTCCCATGCGCGACGAAGACGATCTGCACGAACCCGAGCACGACCATTTGCTCGACCACGAATTCCTCTATGACGAAGGCGACGCGTTTGAGGCCGATGCCCAAGGCGCCGAGGACGAGACCGAGCAAGACATGCTGGATGATCTCGACGATGAAGAGCGCGATCATCCAGCCTGGCACGACGACTGCGAAGACGATTGAATCAGCGACCGTCCAGCGAGAAGCGCCCCGGGCCGCTCACGGCCAGCAGCAACATTCCACCGACAATGCTGAGGTTTTTCAGAAACTGAGTCATGTTGGCACTACGCTCGGGGTCGACCATGTTCCAGAACGGGTGCCCCAGAAGCGCCGTGCCCAGTACGAACAGGGCGAACAGGAAGGCCAGCGGGCGGGTGTAGAATCCCAGGATCAGCACGATCCCGACAAAGAACTCCATGATGACCGCTATGGCCGCTGCCAGCATCGGGGCAGGGGCGCCCAGTGATGTCATGTAACCGACGGTACCCTCGAAGCCGGTCAGTTTGCTCCAGCCAGAGAGCACGAACAGGATCATCAGCAACACGCGGGCAATCAGGATGATGAGGTCGCGTTGACCATCGAACAGGGTGTAGCGCATGGTGGCATTCCAGTGGACGGTGACACACTCCACTCTAGCAGTTGCGCTGGGGTTTTCCGGCGGGCAGCAAAAAGGCGCCGCAAGGGCGCCTTTTCTGGAATTTGGTGCGAGTGGCGGGACTCGAACCCGCAAGGCTCACGCCGACAGATTTTAAGTCTGCTGTGTATACCAATTCCACCACACTCGCACGCTTGAAAGGGTCGTGGCGACCGGCGCGCTTCTAGGCAGAAGGGCCTGACAATCAAGCGCGCTTTATAACCCATTGTTATAGTTGAGTCAACTGCAGAGCCTACTCTCAAAAAGATACAGGTCGGTCGCACAGGTCGTTGACACAGGGATGTCATTAGGCCACTGTCGCCTGATTATTGGATCCAAAGAGGGAAATGCCATGGTTCGGGCCGCACCCACCGCTGTTGATGAGGCTCGCCTCGTCCGCCCTCGGCTGGTCTGGCGTCTAGTGTTCATCCAGGTGCTGCTCATGGGAGGCTTTTTGTATGTGAGCCTGTTGTGCCTTGGCGGTTTCCTGTTGATGGTGGGATTTGACGACCAGCACTCCCAAGCGCAGCGTCTGATGGCGCTGGCAGGTGGTGGCCTGATTCTGCTGGTAAGCCTGTGGCTGCTGAAAGTCGCAATGCCTCGGCGGCTGGTTCCCGTACTGGTCGAGCGTGATCGTCAATAGGTAGTTACAGCAGCAGGGGAAACAGGCATGCTTGGCTAGATTCACTATAAACATCCCGCTGTGGCTGCCTGGGAGTCCGCATGGTTTCAGCTGCCCCCTTCAACCATCCCGTCATGCCGGCCAACCGCTACGAGCAGTTGGTGCAGTCGGTGGTCGACTATGCCATCTATATGCTTGACCCCACCGGGCACGTGGTGTCCTGGAATGCCGGTGCCGAGCGGATCAAGGGTTACCGTGCCGAAGAGGTGATCGGCCAGCATTTCTCGTTGTTCTTCACTGAGCAGGATTGTGCGCAAGGGCGTCCCGATGTGTTGCTTCGCCAGGCGCTGGAGCAGGGCGTTGCGCAGGATGAAGGCTGGCGTGTGCGTAAGGACGGTACCCAGTTCTGGGCGCTGGCCGCGCTGGACGTGATCCGCGACTCCCAAGGGCAAGTGGTCGGCCTGGCCAAGGTCACGCGGGACATCACCGACCGGCGCGACTCGGCCTTGCAGCTCGATGCCATGCGCGCCCAGCTGTTCCAGGCGCAGAAGCTCGAAGCCCTGGGCCAGTTGACGGGTGGCCTGGCCCATGATTTCAACAACCTGCTGACCATCATTCTCAACTCGGCCCGGATGGCGCTGGTCAGTCAGGACCCGAAACGGGTCCAGCGGATGCTGGAGCATATTCTCGACGCGGGCAAGCGCGGCACGGAGCTGACTCAGCAACTGCTCAGTTTCGCTCGTCACCGTCAGCTGGATGTCACGCGAATTGCCCCTGCTGAACTGATCGCCTCCACCCGAGGTCTTCTGGAGCATGCCTTGCCCAGCGACATCGAGCTCAACGAGCGCCTGCAACCTGACTTGCCGTTGATCGAGGTCGACGCCGGGCAATTGCAGATGGTGCTGCTCAACTTGCTGTTCAACGCGCGCGATGCCATCGAAGGACCGGGTCAGATCAATATCGAGGTGGATGCCGTGGAGCTTGCCGGTGAAGTGGAGGGGCTGCGCGGGCGCTACGTGCGATTCGAAGTCCGGGATACTGGCGCGGGCATTGACCCACAGACGTTGCCGCGCATCTTCGAGCCTTTTTTCACCACCAAGGCGTTTGGCAAGGGCACCGGGCTTGGCCTTAGCCAGGTGTATGGCTTTGCCAAGCAAAGCAACGGCGCAATCTGCGTGGAAAGCGCGACCGGTCAGGGCACATGCATGAGCCTTTACTTGCCGGTGTATCAACACGAAGCGGAACCTACAACTGACAGGTAAGCGCCATGGTCCAGTCTCTGAGCAGGTTGGTGACGGGTATCGCGGGGCTCGATGCCCTGCTCAAGGGCGGCCTGGTCACCGGGGCCTCCTACATCATTCAGGGGCCGCCTGGTGCCGGCAAGACCATCCTGGCAAATCAGCTGGCTTGCGGGCATGTACTCAACGGCGGTCGTGTGCTGGTAGTGACATTGCTCAGCGAGTCCCACGAACGGCTGTTCCAGTACATGGGAACCCTCGAGTTCTTCGACCCGGTTCTGGTGGGTGATCAGATCCAGTTCGTCAGTGCCTTCGATACCCTGGAGCAGGAAGGGCTCGAAGCCGTGGTCAGGCTGCTGCGCCAGGAGATCGGCCGGCATCAGGCCAGTTTGCTGATCGTCGATGGCGTGCTCAATGCCCGGGCGCGGGCGGACTCGGCGCTTGAAACCAAGAAGTTCGTGTCTGAATTGCAGGGGCATGCA
The DNA here is from genome assembly GCF_040762985.1 of Pseudomonas sp. Rh2. Taxonomy (NCBI): domain Bacteria; kingdom Pseudomonadati; phylum Pseudomonadota; class Gammaproteobacteria; order Pseudomonadales; family Pseudomonadaceae; genus Pseudomonas; species Pseudomonas sp. Rh2. The sequence continues at coordinate 3,885,001 of NZ_CP142890.1, read as the reverse complement.
GCGTTCGCTGGTTGCACGGTGCTGCTGCTGACCAGTGCCCGACTCGATGAGGGTAGCCCCGAGCACACCATGGTCGATGGTGTCATCGAGTTGGGTGAGCAACTGATAGGCAGCCGTGCGGTGCGGCATATACAACTGCGCAAGACCCGAGGGAGCGGCGCCTTGTCGGGGCGCCACGAGTGCCTGATCGACGAGGCCGGGATGCATGTCTATCCGCGCCTGGAGTCACTGTTCAGTCGTCCCAGCCATACCGGCGCTGCCAGCCTCAGTCGCGTGACCAGCGGGGTGCCAACGCTGGATGAAATGCTCGATGGTGGCCTGGCCTCAGGCTCGGTCAGCCTGGTGATGGGGCCCTCGGGGATCGGCAAGACATCGTTGGGCCTGGCGTTTCTCGCCGCCAGCAGTGCGCAGGCGCCGGGCCTGCACTTCGGCTTCTACGAGACGCCAGAGCGGCTGCGCCTGAAGGCGGCATCGCTGGGCTACGATTTTGCAGCGCTGGAGCGCGACGGTGCCCTGCAGTTGTGCTGGCAGCCCACCACCGAAGGGTTGCTGGACCAGGTGGGCGCACGCCTGCTCGCGCAGGTGGAGGCGCTGGGGGCCAAGCGGGTGCTGATCGACAGCCTGGGGGCATTCAGTCGCCTGGCCATCGACCCGGCCCGGCTCAACGCCTTTTTCCGGGCCTTGACCGGAGAGCTGCGTGCTCGCGACATCAGCGTCCTGCTGACCTGGGAAATGCGCGATATATTCGGCTCGGAAATCACCGCCCCGGCTCCGGACCTATCGAGCATCGTCGACAACCTCATGCTCATGCGCTTCGTCGAACTGGATTCGCAATTGCGGCGTATGCTGTCGATTCTCAAGGTGCGCGACAGCCATCATGACCCCGCGCTGCACGAGATGCGCATGGGGCCGCAGGGGGTCTCTCTGCGCAAGGCCTTCGAGGGCGCGTGCGGGGTGCTCTCGGGCACGCCGGTGCCGCCGGCGAGTGGGTAGGCCATGAACACCATCCTGATCGTCGATGACGAGTACCTGATTGCCGATATCCTCGGTTTCGCCCTGGAGGACGAGGGTTTCCTGGTGGAAAAGGCAAGCAATGGCCGTAAAGCCCTGGAGGCGCTTCAGGACAAACGCGTGGAATTGGTGATCACCGACTACATGATGCCGGTGCTCAATGGCGAGGAGTTGGTGCGGGCGATTCGCGACGAACTGCAGCTGCACGACCTGCCAGTGATCCTCATGAGCGGCGCTCAGGCCAGCCAAGGACGCCCGGAACTGTTCGCCGCGGTGTTCGACAAACCGTTCGACATGGACAAAATGATCGCCAAGGTGCGCGAACTCCTGGGCACCTGAGGCGAGCGCGTGCCGTCAGATCAAGCGCGTCCGTGCGACTTGAGGCAACGCGACTCAGTGCGAGTCGTCGTGTTTTTCCGGTGCTGGGTTGCCAGCCTGGATGCGTTTGAAGATTTCTTCACGATGAACCTGTACATCCTTCGGTGCATCGATGCCAATCCTCACCTGCATCCCTTTAACGCCCAGAATGGTGACTTTGATGTCATCGTTGATGACGATGCTTTCGCCAACCTTACGGGTGAGTATCAGCATGTAGTTCTCCTTGGTGGTGTCGATATCCGCGTGGCCATTTGGCGAGGCGGTGGGAGCTGGTCCCTCTTCCTTCTCATTAAAGACGCTTTCGGCGGATAGTAATTCCCCGGAATACAAATTCTGTAGCGTGTCTTTAGTCGCAGGTGCCGACGAAATCTGCTTTGGCAGCGTCGGCGAAGGTGCTCGCTGGCAAGAATAGGGGGCTTCGAGGCAGATGGGAAATTTCCTTGCATGATGGGCCAGATAGCAAGGCTCAATGGGCCTGCGAATTTTCCAGCGCCTGCAGGAACAGCAGCAAGGCTACCTCCTCAGGCTCCAGTCCCTGCCGGTTGCGGCTGCGGGGCAATGCAGCCAGTTGCCCAAGATGGAAATGCTCCAGTACCGCCGGGTGGATGTAGCAGCGCCGGCACACCGCGGGAGTGTTACCCAGCCGGCTGGCAACCTGCCTGACGATGGCTGCCACCTGGCGTTTGGCTTCGCTTTCCGGCTCCCAGGCCAGAGGCCTGAGCAGGCTCAGGGCAAGGCTGCTACCGGCCCAGGTGCGATAGTCCTTGGCGGTGAAGTCGGCGCCGGTCAATTGCTGGAGGAACTGGTTGATATCGCTTGAGCCGATGCTGCGGCGCTGGCCTTGCTCATCCAGGTACTGGAACAGTGTCTGCCCAGGCAGCTCGATACAGCGCTTGAGCAGGTTCGCCAGGCGTCGGTCGCGCAGGGTCACATCATGCTCGACGCCGCGCTTGCCGCGGAACTGGAAGCGTATGGTGCTCCCTTCGACGGTGACGTGGCGATTGCGCAGGGTGGTCAGGCCATACGACTTGTTATCGCGCAGGTACTGTGGGTTGCCGATGCGAATCAGGGTGCTGTCGAGCAGGCTCACCACCAAGGCGATGATTTTCTCTCGATCCAGCCCCGGGCGCGCCAAGTGGCTGTCGATATGCTTGCGCAGCTTGGGCAGGGCCCTGGCGAAGGCCAGCATGCGCCCGAACTTGTGCTGGTCGCGCAGCTCGCGCCATTGAGTGTGGTAGCGGTACTGCTTGCGGCCACGGGCGTCGCGGCCAGTGGCCTGCAGATGGCCCTGTGGGTCCAGGCATATCCACACATCGGTATAGGCGGGGGGGATGGCCAGGGCGGCGATCCGCGCGAGCGTCTCGCCATCGCGCACCCGCTGGCCCTCTGGGTCCAGGTAGATGAACCGACCACGCCATTTGCGCCTGGTCAGTCCTGGTTGGGTGTCGTCGACGTAGTGCAAGGTCGCGGGCAGGGGGTGGTCGAGCATCGCTGGCAGGCCTCGATCAGTGCTATGACCAATGGACAGCAGGCGTGCGACGGATGCTCAGCTCAACAGTGCTACCGATTTGATCTGGGCAATCAACGCCTGACCTGGATGCAGGTCGAGTTGGTCGGCAGAAAACCGGGTGATGCGCGCCAGCAAGGCGTTGTCGCCAGCATCGAGGCTCACCAGCACGTGCGCAGGGTTGTCTGCAGGGCGACATTCGCGCACGCGCACCGCCAGCCGGTTAAGGATGCTGGACGTGCTGTCTGCGCCAAGCGCGAGGCTCACATCACGGGCCTGAACTTTGACCCGCAGCGTGCTGCCCAGTGCGTGGGGCGGATGCGCGATGCGCAGCACAGGGCCATCGCTGCCGGGCAGGCGCAGGTCGAGCAGATCGTAATGCGCGTCGTGACCGACCACCCGGCCTTCGAAGACCACCCCGGCCTCTTCGCCCTGCGCCAACGGTAAGTCCAAGCGGGCGAGGGTTTCGCCAATCGGGCCACTGGCGACTGCCTTGCCTTGCTCCAGGAGTACCAGGTGGTCCGCCAGCCGTGCCACTTCGTCCTGAGCATGGCTGACATACACAAGGGGAATGTCCAGTTCATCGTGCAGGCGCTCAAGATACGGCAGGATCTCACGCTTGCGAGGCCCGTCCAAGGCCGCCAGCGGCTCGTCCATCAGTAACAGGCGCGGGCTGCTGAGCAAGGCGCGTGCAATGCCGACTCGTTGCGCCTCGCCACCCGACAAGGTGGCTGGCTTGCGCGCAAGCAAAGGGCCGATGCCCAGCAACTGGCACGCTTGCTCCAGGCCGACCTTGCGTTCGCCCGCGGGCACCCGGCGCCAGCCGAATTCCAGGTTGCCGCGCACCGACAAGTGCGGGAACAGGCTCGCTTCTTGGAACACGTAGCCCACCGGGCGCAGGTGGGGAGGCTGGAAAAAGCCGCGAGCGCTGTCTTCCCAGATCTCGCCATTGACCTCGATGTAGGCGCTGGCGGCGCGCTCCAGGCCCGCCAGGCAGCGTAGACACGACGTCTTGCCAGACCCGGAGTGGCCAAACAGTGCACTGATCCCGCGCCCCGGCAGGTGCAGGTCGACATCCAGGGTGAAGTCCTCGCGGGCCAGCTCGAGGCGCGCCACGATCGTCGTGCTCATGTCAGCTCCAGCCCGCTTTGCTGCGGCGCCCGGCGTACAGCAAGAGCAGCACGAGGAAAGAGAACACCAGCATGGTCCCGGCCAGCCAGTGCGCTTGCGAATAGGCCATGGCTTCGACGTGATCGAAGATCTGAACGGAGACCACGCGGGTCTTGTCCGGAATATTGCCGCCGATCATCAGCACCACGCCAAACTCGCCGACGGTATGGGCGAAGCCGAGGATAGTGGCGGTGACGAAGCCAGGGCGTGCCAGCGGCAGCACAACGTGCACGAAGGTGTCCCAAGGGCTGGCACGCAGAGTGGCGGCCACTTCCAGCGGGCGCTGGCCTATGGCGCTGAAGGCGTTCTGCAACGGCTGCACCACGAACGGCATAGAGTACACCACCGAGCCGATGACCAGCCCGCTGAAGCTGAACACCACGCTGCCCAGGCCAAGCGCCTGAGTAGCCTGGCCGACCCAGCCGTGCGGACCGAGGGCAATCAGCAGGTAGAAGCCAATGACCGTGGGTGGCAATACCAGGGGCAGTGCCACCACGGCGCCTACCGGCCCGCGCAGCCACGAGCTCGTGCGCGCCAGCCACCAGGCGATGGGGGTGCCTAGGATCAGCAGAATCAAGGTGGTCAGGCTGGCCAGTTTGACGGTCAGCCAGAGGGCACCCAGGTCACTGGCGTCCAGTGGCATCAGATTTCATATCCGTAGGACTTGATCACTGCTGCTGCCTTCGGGCCCTTCAGGTACGCGACCAGCGCCTTGGCGGCTGCGTTGTCCTTGCCTTTTTTGAGAATCACCGCGTCCTGACGGATCGGGGCGTGCAGGTTGGACGGTACGATCCACGCCGAACCGTTGCTCACCTTGCCGTCCTTGTAGATTTGCGACAGCGCGACGAAACCCAGTTCGGCGTTGCCGGTGGAGACGAACTGGAAGGCCTGGGTGATGTTCTGGCCCTCGACGATCTTGCTCTGGGTGGCTTCTTTGAGCCCCAGCCTGTCCAGCACCTGTGTGGCGGCCAGGCCATAAGGCGCGGTCTTGGGGTTGGCGATGGACAGGTGCTTGAAGTCGTTCTTCTTCAGCACTTCACCCTCGGCGTCCACGTAGCCTTCCTTGGCCGACCACAGTGCCAGAGTGCCCACGGCGTAGGTGAAACGCGAGCCTGGGACGATTTCCTGTTCGTGTTCGAGTTTGGCCGGTGTGCTGTCGTCGGCCGACAGAAACACGTCGAAAGGTGCGCCGTTCTTGATCTGGGCGTAGAACTGGCCAGTCGCCCCGTAGGCGGCGACCAGCTTGTGCCCGGTGTCCTTCTCGAAGTCTTTGGCGATGGCCTGGATAGGCGCGGTGAAGTTGGCTGCCACCGCCACCTGGACCTCATCGGCCCAGGCACTGTTGAGTGAGACCAGGCTGGCCAGGGCGGTGACAGCCAGGTGGGACAGGCGGATACGCATGAAGACGGCTCCAGAGGGTTATCGTTATAGCCTGAACTATATAGCGATAAACTGTTCGCGTGGAAGAGGCCGGCGTGTTGGGGGATTCAGCGGGTAATCAGCGCCAGTGCCTTCTCGGCGATCTCGCGGGTCAACTGCTCGGCCGGCATCGGCCTGCCCAGCCGCAAGGCCTGCCCTGACCACAGGTTGCTGAAGTCGCTGGCGCCTCGTGGGTCGCTGACTGCCCGCAACGGCATCAGCGCACCGCCTGCCAGGGGGAAGCGTGGGGCCAGTTCGCTCATGGCGCCCAGCTCGCGCATGATGCGGTTGTTGATGCCTCGGGCAGGGCGCCCGGTGAACAGGTTGGTCAGCGCGGTGTCGCTGGCCGGCGCGTTGTCCAGGGCATGACGATGGGCCGGGGAAACCTTGGCTTCAGGGCTGAACAGGTAGGCGGTGCCGATCTGTACGGCGGACGCACCCAGGGCCAGTGCAGCGACCAGGCCACGGTGATCACCGATGCCGCCGGCGGCGATCACGGGTACCTGCACCGCATCGGCGATCTGCGGTACCAGGGCGAAGGTGCCGATCTGACTGTTGATGTCGTCGGTCAGGAACATGCCGCGATGGCCGCCTGCTTCATAGCCCATGGCAATGATCGCATCGCAACCATGGGCCTGCAGCCATACCGCTTCTTCGACAGTGGTGGCGCTGGACAGTACCTTGGCACCGCTGGCCTTGACCCGTTGCAGCAGCTCGGGCGCTGGCAAGCCGAAGTGGAAGCTGACCACCTCGGGGTGCAACTGCTCGATCAGCTTGCAGCTCTGTTCATCGAACGGGGCACGGTTTGACACGGGGGTCGGTGCCTCGAAGTCGACGCCCAGTTCGTCGTAATAGGGCTTGAGCGCCTGCTTCCAGCGAGCGGCCTGCTGCGCATCTGGCACCGGTGGTTGGTGGCAGAAGAAATTGAGGTTCAACGGGCCCTGGCAGGCTGCGCGAAACGTCTCGATCTCACGCCGTAGCTGCTCCTCGGTGAGCATGGCACAGGGCAGGGCACCCAAACCACCGGCCTTGCCCACCGCGATCGCCATCGCCGAGCCTGAAGCCCCGGCCATCGGTGCCTGGAGGATGGGCAACCGGATGCCCAGCAGATCGAGGATACGACGGTCGGGCCAGTGGCTCATGGGGCTCTCCTTGCGAGTGTGCGATGGGGGCTAGGTTCAGGCCTCAGAGTGCCTTGCTGACTTGAATGTCGCTGATCTTGTCTGCGTCGTCACCATGGATCTTGCGCAGGGCTTCCAGGGCTTGCTCCTGGGAGTTGTCGGGCATCAGGGCGAAGTCCCAGCGGCGCTGGCCGTCGAGCTTGTACTTGATGACGTATTTGATGGTCTGGGTCATGGCAGCCTTATCCGAGTTTCGACGACGAGCGGCGAATGATCTTGATCTTGTGAGTGAAGGTCGGCTTGCGCGTCACCGAGATCGGGCGTGAGGTCACGGTATCGAGGGTGATATTCCAGAAACCGGTGCTGGGTACGGTGATCTTGGCCGGGAAACGCTCGAAGTGGCCACCATGGTAGGTGTGGCGGCCGCCGTTCTTGAAACTGCGGAAATTGGCGTCGTTCATCAGGCGAATATTGCAGCGCTGGGAACACTCGATGACCACGATGTCGTCTTCGTTGAGGTGCTCGCGCTGGTGAATGAATTTCATGGGGGGCCCCGCAAGGTGTAATTCTGCAAACGCGAACAATACCACGATGGCGGGCGGCGCTGCCGTGCTCGATGGTCGGGCTGCAGATAAATCTGCCAGAGCAGGGAGCAAAACCGCCTGGCTGTTGTCCAACGCGGTTCCTGACGGCAGAGGTGCAGTAAATGAAGTGGTTGGTGGCGGCGTTGACCTTGACCCTCGGTGGTTGTGTCAGTGTGACGGAACTGGAGCAGTCTCACGAAACGTTGGATGTCATTTCTGGCAAGACGCCGCGTGAGTACGCCGATTGCGTCAAGCACAAGCTTGCAGATAGCCGAGACCCCTTGGTGGAGGAGTCGCGCAGCGACGGCCTGCGCCTGATCGTGCCGCAGAAGCTGTCGGCCGGTGTCGGCCCGGCGGCGTTGGTCGATATCGACAAGCGTGGTAGCGGCAGCAGCATCAAACTGCACGAGCGCCTTAACAACTTCCCATTGCGCCTGGGTGATGTGCGCACGGCGGCGACGCAATGCATCTCGGGCAGTTGACCTGGCTCAAGTAAAGCGCGGTTAGAAGGCTAATTGCCATCCTCTGGTCGGCCTGGGCGTTGTTGCGACTTTCCCTGCGGGGCTAGTATCCATTTGCTTATGTTTTTTATGCCTAAGCTTATAACAAAAGAAATGGAGATTCGTGATGACCCCGTTGAGTCGAGTCGTGATCGGCGGCCTGCTGATCCTGGCCTGGCCCGCGGCGCATGCCGCCGATGGCCAGAAAGTCTTCACCCAGGGTGGGGCCAACCCCGCCGCCATGGCCTGCCTAGGCTGTCATGGCGCAGACGGCAAGGGCATTGCCGCCGCAGGGTTCCCGCGTCTGGCTGGGTTGCCCGCCGGTTATCTGAGCAAGCAACTGCATGACTGGCGCGCTGGCAGCCGCAAACAGTCGGTCATGGAGCCCCTGGCCAAAGCGTTGACCGAGGCCGAGATCGAGGCGGTCAGCACTTACCTGGCCAAGCGGTCCGGCGACCCCGCCCCCGATCTGCGCCGCCAGCGGATCGCCAACGACAGCGTTACCCGGCTGGCGCTTTACGGTGACTGGAGTCGGCAGATCCCCGGTTGCGTGCAGTGCCATGGCCCTGGGGGCAGTGGGGTTGGCCAACATTTCCCGCCCCTGGCTGGGCAGCCGGCCGGTTATCTGGCCGCGCAACTCAACGCCTGGCGCGACGGCAGTCGCAGCAATGACCCCAACCAGCTGATGGTCGGTGTGGCCAAGGCCATGACCGATGACGAGGTCACGGCTATCGCTGAGTTCTTCGCCCGTCCAGCTCGCCAGGAGGTCAAGCCATGAGACCATTGATGCCAATCGCGTTGCTGTTGGTCATGTGCAACGCCCACGCCGCCCCCGTTGCCATGGAAGACCAGTCGCAGCTGAAGGTGCCCGACGCCCAGTCCTCGCCACAGTTCGTCCCGCCTCTGGAAAGCACGCTGCCGGACAACGCCTTCGGCAAGATGGTGCGCGAGGGGCATGCACTGTTCGTCGATACCCGCAGGCTGATGCCCGAAGCCGTGGGCAATGGCATGAACTGCAGCAACTGCCACCTCGATCAGGGTCGCCTGGCCCACTCTGCGCCAATGTGGGGCGCTTACCCGATGTATCCGGCATATCGCAAGAAAAACGACAAGGTCAACACCTATGCCGAACGCATCCAAGGGTGTTTCCAGTTCAGCATGAACGGTACACCGCCAGCGGTCGACAGCCCACAGATGACGGCGCTTTCGGTGTATTCCTACTGGCTGTCGAGCAAGGCGCCAACCGGCGTCGAGATCGCCGGGCGTGGTTACCCCGAGGTGCCGCAACCCAAGGGCGGCTATGACTTCACCCGAGGCCAGCAGGTCTACCGCGAACAGTGCGCGATCTGCCACGGCAATAACGGAGAGGGCCAGAAAGTGGCGGGCGAGTATGTCATGCCGCCGCTCTGGGGCAAGGATTCCTACAACTGGGGTGCCGGCATGCATCGGATCAACACGGCGGCCTCCTTCATCAAATACAACATGCCCTTGGGCAAGCCCGGCAGCCTGAGCGATCAGCAGGCCTGGGACGTAGCGGCCTGGGTCAACCGGCACGAACGGCCACAGGATCCACGTTTGATCGAGGGCTCGGTGGAGAAGACGCGGGTCAAGTTCCACGCCAATGACGGGGTCAACCTGTATGGGCAGAAAGTGGACGGTGTGCTGATTGGGCAAGGCACCGGTAGCTGAGGCGCATCCCCGTCCTGTCACACCTGTATCACGGCACTGTAACCACCGACAGGTAGCAATGGCTGCGTGCATGTCGAAGGAGCGCGGCCATGGAGCTTTGTGTGATCGGAGCGGGGTATGTGGGCCTGGTGACGGCGGCCTGTTTTGCCGAGATGGGTAACCGGGTGGTGTGCCTGGAACGCGACCAGCAGCGCTTGGCGCAGTTGCGCCAGGGACATTGCCCCATTCACGAGCCCGGTCTGGAGGTGCTGCTCAAGAGCGGCCTGAGCCGCGGCCAGTTGAGTTTCAGCGACGACTGGCAGCAGGCCTTGGCCCGGGCCGACGTGGTGTTCATCGCGGTCGGCACGCCTAGCCAGGAGGACGGCTCGGCTGACCTGCAGCATGTCATGGCAGTGGCGGACAGCCTGGGTCGGCACCTGCGATGCCCTTGCCTGGTGGTGAACAAGTCGACGGTGCCAGTGGGCACTGCCGAGCGTGTGGCCGCGCAGATTGCGCTGGGTTTGCGTGAGCGTCGTGCGGGCTTTGCCGTCGAGGTGGCCAGCAATCCGGAGTTTCTCAAGGAGGGCAGCGCCCTGGACGACTTCATGCGCCCGGACCGTATCGTCATCGGCAGTGACAGTGAGGCCGCCCGCCAGTTGTTGCAGCGCCTGTACGCGCCGTTCGTGCGCAACCATGAGCGCATATTGATAATGACGCCGCGCGCCGCCGAGCTCACCAAGTACGCAGCCAATGCGTTCCTGGCGACCAAGATCTCGTTCGTTAACGAACTGGCCGGCCTGTGCGCCTGCCTGGGCGTGGACATCGAACAGGTACGCCGTGGCATCGGCAGCGACCGGCGCATCGGCAGCCATTTCATTTACGCGGGTTGCGGCTACGGCGGCTCATGCTTCCCCAAGGATGTGCGTGCGCTGATTCATACCGCCGAGCAGCAAGGTTACCCGTGCGCAATCCTTCAGGCGGTGCAGGCCCGCAACGAACAGCAGAAAACCCTGCTGTACAGTGCGTTGCACCAGCACTTCGGTGGCTTCCTGCGAGGGCGGGTGGTAGCGCTTTGGGGGATGGCATTCAAACCAGGCACCGACGATTTGCGCGAAGCCCCAAGCCTGGTGTTGCTGGATGCCCTGCTGGCCTCGGGCACGCGGGTCCAGGCCTGCGATCCGGTAGCGCTGTCGGCGGTTGCCGAGCGCTACCCGTGGGCCGTAGCCAGCGGCCAGTTACGTCTGCACGATGACCCGTACGCCTGTGTCGAAGGGGCGGATGCGCTGGTTCTGGTGACCGAATGGAAGCAGTTCCGACAGCCGGACTTCCCCCGCGTACGGGGCTTGATGCGCATGCCGGTAGTGTTCGATGGGCGTAATATTTACGATCCGCTGGAACTATCTACACTGGGTTATCTCTATCATGGCATCGGTCGGCCACAGGCGGGGCATTGTAAGGTGACTGCCGCCTGATTAGACTGCGCCGAATTCCAACAGGCCTTGCCTTTGTTTAAGGACGTATATGATCAAAAAATGCTTGTTCCCGGCCGCCGGCTACGGCACCCGCTTCCTGCCTGCTACAAAAGCCATGCCCAAGGAAATGCTGCCGGTGGTCAACAAGCCACTGATCCAGTATGGCGTCGAGGAGGCCCTGGACGCCGGCCTGACCGAGATCTCCATCGTCACTGGCCGTGGCAAGCGCGCCCTGGAAGACCACTTCGACATCAGCTACGAGCTGGAAAACCAGATCAAGGGCACCGACAAGGAAAAGTACCTGGTCGGTATCCGTCGCCTGCTGGATGAGTGCTCGTTCTCCTACACCCGTCAGACCGAGATGAAGGGCCTGGGCCATGCGATTCTCACCGGCCGTCCGCTGATCGGCGACGAGCCGTTCGCCGTGGTGCTGGCCGACGACCTGTGCGTCAACCCGGAAGGTGACGGCGTTCTGACCCAGATGGTCAAGCTGTACAACCAGTTCCGTTGCTCGATCGTCGCCATCCAGGAAGTCGATCCGCAGGAAACCAACAAGTACGGTGTCATCGCTGGTGACATGATTCGCGACGACATCTTCCGTGTCACCAACATGGTCGAGAAGCCCAAGCCCGAAGACGCGCCGTCGAACCTGGCAATCATCGGTCGCTACATCCTGACGCCGGACATCTTCGACATCATCGCCAACACCGAGCCTGGCAAAGGTGGCGAGATTCAGATCACCGACGCCCTGATGCAGCAGGCGCAGAATGGCTGCGTGATTGCGTACAAGTTCAAGGGCAAGCGTTTCGACTGCGGTGGCGCCGAAGGCTACATCGACGCGACCAACTTCTGCTTCGAGAACTACTACAAGACTGGCAAGGCTTACTGATAAGCCTGGCAGGTCCAGAAGCCACCCTCCGGGGTGGCTTTTTTGTTTGCGGCGGCCAACGGGGGTATGCTGGACGCCAGCCAAGGAGACTGAATACATGGCCTACGATTTTGATCTGTTCGTGATTGGCGCCGGTTCCGGCGGTGTGCGTGCCGCGCGTTTCGCTGCGGGCTTCGGCGCGAAAGTGGCGGTGGCCGAGAGCCGCTATCTGGGCGGTACGTGTGTCAACGTCGGCTGTGTGCCGAAAAAACTGCTGGTGTATGGCGCCCACGTGGCCGATGAGTTGGAACAGGCTGCCGGCTTCGGCTGGACGCTGGAAGAAGGCCATTTCGACTGGGGCACGCTGATCGCCAACAAGAACCGTGAAATCGAGCGGCTCAACGGCATCTACCGCAATCTGCTGGTCAACAGTGGCGTGAACCTGTTGCAAGGGCATGCGCGCATGACCGGTGCCCACGAGGTGGAAGTGGAAGGCCAGCGCTACAGCGCCGAGCACATCCTCATTGCCACGGGCGGCTGGCCGCAGGTGCCGGACATTCCGGGCAAGGAGCTGGCCATCACTTCCAACGAGGCCTTCTACCTCAAGGACCTGCCGCGCCGCGTTCTGGTGGTTGGCGGCGGCTACATCGCGGTCGAATTTGCCGGGATCTTCCAGGGCCTTGGCGCCGATACCACGCTGCTGTACCGGGGCGATCTGTTCCTGCGGGGCTTCGATGGATCGGTGCGGACCCACCTCAAGGAGGAGCTGGAAAAGCGCGGCTTGAACCTGCAGTTCAATGCCGACATCCAGCGCATCGACAAGCTGGAGGATGGCAGCCTCAAGGCCACGCTCAAGGATGGTCGCGAGCTGCTCACCGACTGCGTGTTCTATGCCACCGGACGTCGCCCGATGCTGGACAACCTGGGCTTGGAGAATACCGGTGTGGAGCTGGATCCACGTGGCTACATCCGGGTTGACGAGCAGTACCAGACCACCGAACCCTCGGTGTTGGCGATTGGCGATGTGATCGGCCGCGTCCAGCTGACCCCGGTAGCATTGGCCGAAGGCATGGCCGTGGCCCGGCGGTTGTTCAAGCCTGAGCAGTATCGCCCAGTGGATTACCAGAACATTCCTACCGCAGTGTTCAGCCAGCCGCCGATTGGTACGGTGGGCCTTACCGAGGAACAGGCCCTGGCGGCCGGGCACAAGGTGCAAATCTTCGAGAGCCGCTTCCGGGCGATGAAGCTGACCCTGACCGACATCCAGGAAAAAACCCTGATGAAGCTGGTGGTGGACGCCGAGACCGACAAAGTGCTGGGGTGCCACATGGTCGGGCCGGATGCAGGCGAGATCATCCAGGGCCTGGGTATTGCGCTCAAGGCCGGGGCTACCAAGCAGCAATTCGACGAGACTATCGGCGTGCACCCGACGGCGGCCGAAGAGTTCGTGACCTTGCGTACCGCCACGCGCTGACGTGTTAGAGCGGGTTCCCCACGCAGCCTTCGACGCAGTGTTGGGCACCGGCTTTGCCGGTGCTCGCGGTGAACCTGCTCCCACGGCCCACGCGGCGTATCGCGCAATCCTTTGCTCAGCGCAATCCCTTCTATTAATAAACCTCGGTTATAGCCAAAACCAATCGCAAGCATGAGCTTTGCCAATGAGCCTTTATGGGGATGAGCGGTTAGGATTCTCTCCGTCAACTGATTTCAACCCATGAAGGAGCGTCTCTCATGCCTATCATCAACAGCCAGGTCAAACCGTTCAATGCCACCGCTTTCCACAACGGCGAATTCGTTCAGGTCAGCGAAGCCGACCTGAAAGGCAAGTGGTCTGTCGTGTTCTTCTACCCGGCCGACTTCACCTTCGTTTGCCCGACCGAACTGGGTGACCTTGCTGACAACTACGAAGAGTTCAAGAAACTCGGCGTGGAAATCTACGGCGTGTCCACCGACACCCACTTCACCCACAAAGCCTGGCACGACACTTCGGAAACCATCGGCAAGATCAAGTACCCGCTGATCGGTGACCCGACCCACGTCATCTCCCGCAACTTCGATGTGCTGATCGAAGAAGCTGGCCTGGCTGATCGCGGTACCTTCGTGATCAACCCGGAAGGCCAGATCAAGATCGTCGAAATCAACGACGGTGGTGTAGGTCGCGACGCCAGCGAACTGCTGCGCAAGGTCAAGGCTGCTCAATACGTGGCTGCCCACCCAGGCGAAGTCTGCCCGGCCAAGTGGAAAGAAGGCGAAGCGACCCTGGCGCCATCCCTGGACCTGGTCGGCAAGATCTAATGTTCGCCCGATGAGTGCCAGCGCGACGACCATGCTGCGTCGAAAACAGGCTTGGCACTTCTCGAACGGATAAAGGTTCATGCACCCGTCGCGGGCGGTGAGCAGCCGCCATAGCTGAAGTTCTCACTGCCCCGTCAAACGCCCGGGCGCCATCGCCTGGGCGTTTTTGTATCCGAAGTTTGAAAAAGGAATCGCCCGTATGTTGGACGCCACGCTTAAATCGCAACTGAAAACCTACCTGGAGCGGGTCACCCAGCCGATCGAGATCGTTGCTTCCCTCGACGATGGCGCGAAGTCCCGCGAATTGCACGACCTGCTGGTGGAAATTGCCGGCCTGTCGAACCTCATTACCCTGCGCGCGGATGGTGATGACGCCCGTCGTCCCTCGTTCTCGCTCAACCGCCCGGGTGCCGATATCAGCCTGCGCTTCGCCGGCATCCCAATGGGCCATGAATTCACCTCGCTGGTGTTGGCGCTGCTGCAAGTCGGTGGCCACCCATCCAAGGCCAGCGCCGAAGTGATCGAGCAGATCCAGGCGCTTGAAGGCGAGTTCACTTTCGAAACCTACTTCTCGCTGTCGTGCCAGAACTGCCCGGACGTGGTCCAGGCGCTGAACTTGATGGCGGTACTCAACCCGAACGTGCGCCACGTGGCCATCGACGGTGCGCTGTTCCAGGATGAAGTCGAAGCCCGCAAGATCATGGCGGTGCCTAGCATTTACCTGAACGGCGAAGTGTTTGGCCAGGGCCGTATGGGCCTGGAAGAGATTCTCGGCAAAATCGACACCAATGCTGGCGCCCGCCAGGCCGAGAAGATCAACGCCAAGGACGCGTTCGACGTGCTGGTGGTCGGCGGTGGCCCCGCTGGCGCCTCGGCAGCGATTTATGCCGCCCGCAAAGGCATCCGTACCGGTGTCGCCGCCGAGCGTTTCGGCGGTCAGGTGCTCGATACCCTGGCCATCGAGAACTTCATCTCGGTACAGGAAACCGAGGGGCCGAAACTGGCCACGGCGCTGGAAGAGCACGTCAAGCAGTACGACGTCGACATCATGAACCTGCAGCGCGGTGAAGCGTTGATTCCGGCCACCGACGGCGGTTTGCACGAAGTACGCCTGGCAGGCGGTGCCTCGCTCAAGGCCAAGACCGTGATCCTGGCCACCGGCGCCCGCTGGCGCGAAATGAATGTGCCGGGCGAGCAGGAGTACCGCGCCCGTGGCGTGGCCTACTGCCCGCACTGCGACGGCCCGCTGTTCAAGGGTAAGCGTGTGGCGGTGATCGGTGGCGGCAACTCGGGTGTTGAAGCGGCCATCGACCTTGCGGGGATCGTTGCCCAGGTAACGCTGATCGAATTCGACAGCCAGCTGCGTGCCGACGCCGTGCTGCAGCGCAAGCTGCACAGCCTGCCGAACGTCAAGGTCATCACCAGTGCCCTGACCACCGAGGTGCTGGGCAATGGCGAGAAGGTCACCGGCCTGCGTTACAAGGACCGCACAACCGATGAGTCGCACGAGCTGGCGCTGGAAGGCATCTTCGTGCAGATCGGCCTGCTGCCGAACACTGACTGGCTCAAGGGTACCGTCGAGCTGTCGCCGCGTGGCGAGATCATCGTCGATGCCAAGGGCGCGACCAACATCCCCGGCGTCTTCGCTGCCGGTGACGTGACCACAGTGCCGTACAAGCAGATCGTCATCGCAGTAGGTGAGGGCGCCAAGGCCTCACTGGCGGCTTTCGATCACTTGATCCGTACGTCTGCGCCGGCGTAAGCCTGTAACGACCCATCGCCGGCAAGCCGACTACAGGTTTGCGTAAGCCCTATGAAGGGTCTGAAATAGCCGGATATTTTCCGGCTATCGAGCGGTCAGCACGTCAAAAAGCGACGCACGTCAGGATTTGATCAGTCCTCTTTGATTTTTCAGGCCCACCGGCCTCAGCAAGCCACTGTGCAGCCGCCATTCCTGTATTACACGCGCACCTCTCCTGCGTTCGCCAACAAATGTCGGCGTGCCATCCACAGGTTCGACAGCGCTGCAATTTGCCAAATGACCTCGCGTCCCGCGTGCTCTTCGCGCTTCTCGGCCCCAGTGTAACCCGCATCAGCGCAGACCACGGTTTCCTCACCGTGCAGCAGTTTGCCGACTTGCGTGACGTCCGCAACATTGGCTGCCGTGACAACCACGCTGTGCACCAGCCCCGACTCGTCATCGACACCGATATGGGCTTTGGCACCGAAGTAATACTGATTCTTCGTCTGGTGCATCGCGGGATCGCGCTTGCCGTCCTTGTTCTTGGTCGTACTGGGGGCATGAATCAGGGTGGCATCGACGATGGTGCCCTGGCGCAACGACAGGCCCCGGTCGCCCAGATAGCCATTGATTACACCGAGAATCCCGGCCGCCAGGTCGTGCTTTTCCAGCAAGCGTCGGAAATTGAGAATGGTGGTTTCGTCCGGGATTCGCTTAAGACTCAGACCAGAAAACTGGCGCAGAATGGTGGTTTCATACAACGCCTCTTCCATCGCCGGATCGCTGTAGCCGAACCAGTTCTGCATCAGATGTACGCGCAGCATCGCCATCGATGGGTAGGCCGGACGACCACCTTCACCCTTTGGATAATGGGGCTCGATCAGCGCAATCAAACCCTTCCAGGGCACCACCTGATCCATCTCGATCAGGAACGATGCCTTGCGGGTCTGCTTGCGCTTGCCGGCGTACTCGGCGTCGGCGAAGGACACCTGTTTCATCATCGAATAGCTCGGCAACGGGTATCCGGAGATTTTGCCAAATCAGGAAGTCTTTTCAGAATTTCCTTAGGGCATAGCTGCAGAAAGGTCAAGCAATGCATCGAAACCCTACGTGCTCTAAAAAATGAACAATCATTCATCACCTCCGCACCCATTTAAACACTTTGTTTATATCAACTGAGATGACAACACCACTATAGTTGACCGGCCGGGTGGGTTTTCGGCAGTTTTCGGCCTGGTGCTTCCTGCACTCGAGGCAATTAACATTCGTACATGGAGGCTCGATGCTCAACAGAACCGCACTAGACTGGGAGCGTTTGCGAGAGCCATCCGCCTTGCTTGAGGAGATCCCTGCGCTCGCCGATGAACTGGGATTTCACTTCTATAGCTTCAGCTACAGCTGCGCAAGCCACGAGGTCTACGTGGGTAACCTACTACCGGGTGGTCTGAGGCTGGTCCAGGCAGCACTGGACTTCAGACCTCATGATCGCCAATGGTCGCATGCTCCCGTACTTTGGACGAAAGATGCTTTCTTGAAAAGCCCACGCTGGTGGAAAGTCGCACAGGTACTTGGCTTGCGCCACGGTTGGGTCCAGCCCTTGCGCGATGGTATGCGCCAAAGCAGCCTGGCGCTTCTGCGGCCACATGTCAGCGTGTCGACTCCAGAGTTGTACCAAAAGGCCGCGCAAGTGATGTGGCTGAGTGAGCGCCTGCACCTAGCGGCAAACCAAAGCGATATGACACTCATGCACACTCACGAGCCTTGCGGAACTTCGTTCGCAAGGTAATGTCAAGCGGTATTCGCCACCACCCCCGGATCGATTGCAATGGAATTCTAAAAAGAGAATCGCAGTGGCTTGATCGCATTCATTGAATGAAGGGCAGGTTTTACCCTGCCCCATCACTCATCAAGTGTCGACGCTTGTCGATCTGCGATTTTCTTGCAGCGCAGCTAATGTAATTTCGTGCATCAACGTGCGCTGTGCTGCCAGCCGCTCATCCCTAATGTTGTTCATTTGCATCACACGCCCACCGTCTTGAATCGCCGTATCATCCATCACAGCAGCCAGCCTGGCGTGAAACGGTGCATCAACCGCATCGAATCTAGCACTTTGAGTACGCAACAAATACTCCTGCCAAAAATCCCGTGCAACCATGGAACTAGCTACAGCACTATCCGTCTCTCTTTCCATCACTTGATTACGTACTTCGAAAATTCGATCCATTTCCAGTTCAGCATCTAAACCGAAGAGCATATCGTTAGGTTGTGCAGGTAGATCAAGCTCATCACGCAAGGCAACGCGATATGCCAGAGCAACTTCGATCTCATCCGGCTCCCCCCAGCCGCCTTTCGTGCGCGAATATCCTCCAGTGCAATCCTATCAACCTCATCCAACCGCCAAAGCTGCCGGCCAAGTGAGAGTAGTGCACGCTGCTGGCCCTCAACGGCGTACTGTGCCTGCCACACCAGCATCCGCAACTCCAAATTGCTGAAACATAGGGCCACACTATCCTGACAGGTCAATGTTTCAGTGGCATGAGTCAGCAGATCTTCACGCAGACTGGTATAGCCGTACATAAGTCTGATCATGGTGAAGACCCGGTTCGCCAGTGCGTGACCATTCTGTCGGAAATCCGCTGTCTCACGTAGGCGCTCTAGCAAGCCGAAAAAGTCACCTGACCCTGGCTCCATCTGCAAATATTACCAGTACACAGACATGTCGCCTCGCATGGGAGATTGCGCTACATCGAGCCAACTCTGTCGAACCGACCTTGGAGTCTGAATAACAGCTTCCTCTTCGGAAACTGCACGCAACCCTATCTGTGAGGCTCGCAAGCGTACGGCTTCTGAAGCAGAAAGAGGGTTGTTCGCCAGCAGTATGACCCGCCGGACCCAGCCTGGAGCAGCATAGAACGGCGCCGGCAATTGAGTAATCTGGTTCCCTCGTAAATCCGCAAGAGTGAGATCTGGCCGAGTCACAAGTGCATTCGGTATATCGGTGATGCCAGTGTGGGTTAAATACAGGATACGCAACCGACGCATCCCACTCACGGAGAACGAGCGCCCAAGTGGGTTGTATGATAAGTTGAGATACTCGAGTGATTCGCAGCTTGCTAGAATCGTGGACTGCCCTGGATCCAGCACGATCTGATTGTTAACCAGTTCCAACTCTCTAAGATGCGTCATCTGGATCAAGGCCTGTGGCAAGCGCGTCAATCGATTACCAGAAAGCTCCAGAGTCCTGAGGTTCCTGAAGGCACTCAAGAAGCTGTCAGGCAGCGATGTCAATGCCATACCTAACAATGCCAGCTCTGATACATGAGCAAAGCTCACTCCCGCTGGAAGATCCGGTAGTGCTTCCAGCCCCAAGCCATGCAGGCCATAGCGATAGTTGACGGCTTGCTCACTGATATTGACTCCGGTGTTTACCCGGCGGCGCCAACAGTTAAGCAGTGACTCTCGAATGTAACGTCGGCTCGTTTGTGACGTGGTTGTACTAGCACGGTTCTGCCAATGATGCAGATGGCTATTCAGGATGCCAAGTTCATGCCTCAGCCTGGCCAACTCAGCCTCTACCTGTAGCCCAGCACCGCGCGTGTTGTTGATCCAGGTATTCACCTGCTCATCGCTAAAGGTTGGATACAGGTCACGGACCATCACGAACAACGAACGTGGCCTGCGACCACGCGCTCTACCTGCCAGGCCTCGACCACTCAACAAATAGCCCATACGCCCATCCGTCAGCCGCTGGGGTAACTTGAACCAGCCAATGCGCTGTTGTTTTCCGAACAGCACTTCGACCTCTTGGCGACGGCGAATCATCTGCCTCCCGACAGATACCCTCAGGTTCTGAGTGATCGGATCCGAAAGGCCCATCGCTGCACGCTGACGCTCACTGTAAGCCGCAGTCATGACATCGAAAAGTTCTCCTGGCTCACCTAACAATGTCCCATGGGTATCAACCAGTTGAAACATCCCCTGCTGATGAATGAGTCCAAAAGCCTGCATACCTACTTCAGTCTGCAGTAATTCTGGGCCATCGACAGCGCCCTCGATTAGGCGCCAACGCACGCCAGTAGCAGCACCAGGCAAGTGTTTAAGCATGGAAAGAACAACCCTTGCCACGTCCGCATTCTGAGGAGTGTCGGCAACCAGTGCTTCATAAGCCCGAGCAGTTCGAATTCGGACCACACTGGCCCTCGCTGCTTCAGCAAGGGACAGAGAAGCCTTACCCGTTGACTGCAATTGCTGGCGATCGGCGATGGTCGCCGCGCGTATCAGTTCATTTGCAGCAGGACCGTGCAGGCTCGTAAACAGTCGACGCAGCGCTTCCGCTCCACTTTGCGCGGTGTCCTGGAAGCTGGTATATGCGGCCTGGAACCATTGCCGACGTTGTGTCCAGGCAGCATCCGCCAATGCGCTGCCATTCAAACCGCCTGCACCGGGTAAGCGTTGAGCAAACTTCAACAGAGGCAAGTCGATTACATCTTCGCCCGAGCGTAAACAACGAACTACGTCACGAATACGCTGGTCCAGCCGTAGACGCATAACGCTGTCCAACAGTGCCGCATCGGGAGCTAAACCATGCATGTGCATGGCCCGAAGATTATCAGCGTTCAATGTGTGAGCATTGAGTACGTGATCAATTTGTTCATCGTCAAGCGCTCGACATTCACCGCCAAACCGCCGAAACATCCCATGAACATTATCCCACTCATCAGGTTGCTCGCACCATAGTCGCCAGGCACCAGCACCGTTGTGGCTCAGCATCGGGCCGTGCCCTTCTTTCGGCTGTATCCGCCACTCACCGTCAGTGATATGTTGCACTACCGGATAGTAATGGCCATCCATCTCAACCCAGCATTGACCTCCTAGTCGGTAGATACCTTGTGCGTCCCGTTCTGCACCGTTAAGAACACTGTCGCTACGCAGCGGCACCAAGTCCTGGTTCCAGAGTTTAACGGTACCATCTTCCAGTTGTGCAGGAACAAGACTATCAACCACAGATGAACGATTCCATACACGGCTGGCAACAGTCACTCCAGTTGCGAGCGCTCCAATGACAGCAAGATCTGTCCCTACGTTGATCAGATGGTCGAGCGCTTGACTGGTATCGCCGTGCCGCCATGCGGCAATACCATGAAAGGTCTCTCCTAATAGCTTCCATGCTGTGATTGTCAAAAGTCCCACGCCGATGATCGGGATAAAGAAACCGGCAACATTGAGCAGTGTCCAGCCTTCGGCGGCAAGACGCTGGTCATGTTCTTGCTGAACCCGCCGGTCCACATCGCTAGTTGGCACAGCAATCATCGCCGCATCATCCTTAATTTGGCGAATTCGCGCTGTTGCCAAACTTTCGAAAAGTGGCATTGGGTAGGCGTACATATGCTCTTCGAGGTCGAAGTTGGCTGTCGTCACCAAATCCGCATAGGCAGCAATTACGACTGAAAAGAACAGCTGGCTATCGCGGCGTCGCACAAATTGACTGAAAAATTTCTGGTAATCACCCGAGCGCAACCTTCTGCCTAATGCATTGGCAAACGCTCGCAGACTATCGAAGACACACCAAGCCCCATGCGAATCGCCAGGAATATGTACCAGAACTCGCCGCGTCACATTTCGAATCAGGCCTTCATCAATGACATCAAGCACTACGATTTGCTCAAGCCTGCAACCCAACAAGGTGAGTTGCTTGGCCACCACAGGATGTCCATCCAGGCGTCCAAGGGTATCCTCGTTACACATCCCGGAAATCAACTGAAATTCCCTCTCGGACAAACTTCCTTTGAGTCTTGCCTCATAAGCATCGACCAGCATGGCATATCGATGCGAGCTGGCGAGCAGCTCTGGCATCGTCTCAGAATGATCAGGGGTAGTGTGAGACTGAAGAACTTCATCGAGATGACGTTGGTACTGCCCTCCCACATCAATTTCTCGGCAGAACCTAGCAAATTCTATGGCTGTTGGCGGTCTGATAGTACCCTGCCGAGCACTTGTCAGACGATTACCTCGAGGCTGTCCATTGGCCTCGGTTTCAGCGAGGGTAAAGTTACGCAGTACAGCCTCAATTAGCGGTACATCTTTGTAGATTGCTTCAGTCAAGTGTGAGCCAACCGGCAGCTGGTTTATGATCGGCTCGCGTTCGCCAACGATGAGGGTCCAGCGCCGAACGTCATACTCGTCGCCGAAGCGCTCCTTGAGTGCAGCCTCCAATGTAGTGATCGCGAAGCTGTCGATACTCTGGATGCGCGCCAGTCTTTCGCTCAGGTGATGGCGGGTGATAAGGCTTTGACGCAGTGCCGTTCCCAATGCGGTCAGTTGATCAGGATTGGCCGACCTGAGCCAGGCCGGCAGCCGTTTGGCGATAAAGCTGTCTTGAAAGGCCCGCTCCATCGCCAGTGGCTCGACCACTGTCATTTCTCGATCTTGCTCGGTTCGCATGTGTAAGCCCTGATAAGTTATTCGACAGCATAATCTTATAGGGCCTGGGCAATGGGTCGTATTGCATAGATACCGCATTTGGATGCGACAGTTACAAGGCCGAGTTTCTTCAGGGAGTTGGCATTTGAAACAGGCACTAAGGTGTCAGGTTGATTTCGCAAATCTACGACAGCGCAAGAGGTAAAAAGTCATTGGTCGGGGAAGAATCGGTTTGCCAAGTCCGGTGATTTCACCCGTTCAACAAATGCAGCCCTATCGAATGGAGCACCCGTACGTAAGTCATACACAGGCCTGGCTACCGGCCTGACAACCTGACTCAGCGTCACCTGAATGAAACGATAACGCTCCCCATGCACGTGAGAGAATTTGTCTATTTTGAAGTAGTGCCCTGGTAGAAAAAGTGTTTCAGCCTCATCCCAATACAATGAGAAGGCACTAATCGGAATTCCGCTATTATAGCGGTGGGCGGGCAATTCGAAAACGACGGAGGTGTCATCGAAGACACTAGTCCAACCATTGGCGTCGAGATGGCGTGAGGCTGCGAAGTGTCGAACCATGAAGGGGTTTTCGGTCCATGAGGTCAGGTCAGTATTGACCAAAATATCGCCGACGTTAAGCCGGCCACTACGAAAATGTTCGCCGCTGGTACCTCGCCCCCCATGTCCTCCACGATACAGGTTCACTTCATTGTTCTTGGGTAGTCTCTCAAGCGTGGTGGCCAGGTCATTGATGTAATCCACCGAGTCCGTGTACTTGTGTATACCCTGTCGCAATATGTCGTTGACCGAGGAGGCTTCATCCGTATAGTACTTGATCAGCTCGTTAGCGTACTGACCATCTGCTTCTCGATATGTGTACTCAAACGTATTGCCAAATCTTACGCAGTAGATGCCATGTTCATCTTCGGCAGGGAGTTCGTTAATGCCCAAGATAGGGATGGACTGAGTTTCCAATAGTTTCTTCTGACGCGCCCGGGCCTGTGCAGAAAATTTCTGACTTTGAATTACATGAGTTGCCGTGTATTCATCCCAGAACTGCGACGTCTCATTGATCATGCCGATCACCGCAGGTGGGGCTTCGCGCTCTGGTGGCACCAACAGATGCCAATCGCCTCCATCATTTACACGAACAGGAAATAGTGGGCCAAGCGCAAAGGGATTGTCCAGCGGAACGATCAACCACGTTGACAATTCGTGACTGTATCGGACACGGTATGTCAAACCGTTCATCTCGATCCAACAATCGCCTTTTTCGTCGACACGTACCCCCCTTAGACGGCCGTCCGTCGCCAGTTCTCCTTCGATCAACTGATTCGTTTCACGTCCGGCCAGGATGGGATCCGGCTCTCTGGCGACTTGCCATCGAGCCAGGGAGGCCCTGGTCTCATGGAACGGCGCCTCATACGCTAGGGAGGCGAACGTCGACTGAAATCCTATTTCTGTAAGATTCAAGGCGGCGAACAAACAGTCAAGCATGGCTTGGCGCAATGCAGACTTACGTGCCTCCTCACTGGTAGCATGCACTGCTGCATCCACCCCCAAACCCAACCTGCCCAATGCCGCACCTAGCAGCGCCAGTGACATCGGCCATCCTAAGGGAGTAAAGCCCGCAAAGACATTCAAGAATGCCGAGAGGTACCCACTCAACATCGCCTTGCGTAATCCAGCATTGTTGAGCAATGCAGCAGCGCTACGCTCCATATCATTACGCGCCCGTCGGGCGATATGAACAAAAAAATCATCGCTGATTGAAACGCGTCTGAAGTGAAGAAGTGCCAAGGCGGCCTGGTCGGAACGACTGTTGGCAATGCCTTGTAAAACCGCCCGAACATTACTGACTTCAGGCTGCTCGCCAGGATCGACCAACGCTGCCGCGAGAAACTCAGCCATGGTTTGTTGATCACGTAGCTGCTGACGTAGCCAGGCAGCCATGGCCAACTCGCTGTCGAACCCCTGAATCGCTTCTTTAGCCCAAGGACGGTACAGCGTTACCCGCCCACCGCTTGAACCGAAGGTGAAGAAGCATGCGTACTCAACATGGCCAAGCTCGTACGCGTAAGTGGTCAAAGAAACAGTCGAGTGGTTAGCCTGTAACTGCGTCAAGGACGGTAGCTCTCTAGCTTCCAACTCAGGGACCACAATGCCGCGCAAGGCAGCTGCTTCTGCTTCGGTGATACGCCGTGCCAGAACAGCCTTTGCACACTCCCCAAGCAGGTTGATTTTGGCTAACACACGAAACGCAACGTCACGTTCGGCCCAGAAGCGTGTCACCTTGGCTCGGTATATCTCGGCGAAATCTAGCGCCCAAAAGTCCTTTTGCACATCACTCGGCAGCATGGGGATTTCATTGGTTTCATCAAAATAGTGGGCCTGTGCCCCCTCCTTGTAGAAACCTCCATACACGTTCAGCTCATCCGTAGCATCCTGAAACGGAAGGTCGAATCGCTGAGCCACCAGTTCCGTGAAGGGCACTGACTTCTGCGGCGGCCCACTATGCTGCCAGCCGGTAAAACTCCGAGGGCTGCTGCTGGCCGTTGTGAACTGATGCCACCAGACATAGCGCGGGTCTACAGCCTTGCCAATGCGCTTGAGGAGTATATCGGCGGCATGCTGTTTGGCTAGCAGATAGGGGTCTGGATACTCGTCAATGAATCCATCGATCAGCTGAACCAGATTTCGTCCGCCGTCCAGCAGGTCTAGCTTGCGTTGCAATTTCTCTTTGATGCTGCTCATGGGTAGCCACTTGATGTCTGGGATCGAGTGGCCATCCTCGCTCAACGCTTAACTTACGTGCGGTAGATGTATCTAGTGTCCTGTCTCGGAAATACGTTCTCTTTTGGCGAGTGGCCTGGGTGTTCGGCAAAGGCGCCGCGACGAGTCATAGCAGGGCTATGGCGAGGAGTGGCAACGCAGGCCGAAAGCCCAGGACGCCGCCAAAAGTGAACAGCTTATTTCCGAGACAGGACACTAGGGAAATTCCGAGCATATTACCGCGCGCCTGGAATGAGCAGCGTCTTGACGCCGCAAGGGTGGTTTTCAGCCGCCAAGTGCTTGTAAGTGCTGCATCGCGCGGCGATTGGGCTTGTGATGACCGAGGGTGTCTATCATTAAGTCCAGACACCCTCAGGAATCTCAGCCATGACCCTGATCAGCCGCGAACCCTGGTGGCTCGTGCCACCCAAGCCCGGCCAGAAAGAGCAGGACCTGCACTGGGGCTATCTGGAAATCTACGCCGACGGACGCACGGTGTTCGTCGACCAGCGCCCGAGCGACCGCGAGCTTGCTGAGCGCAAGAGTTGTCGCAACTTCCCCGAACCGGATAATTGAACGGATCACCCGCCAAGTTCGGACAGGCGCGCTTCCAGAGCGGCAATCCGGGCTTCCAGGGCTTCGATCCGCTCTTCCGATACGTTGCTGGCGCTGCCACGCCCGCCACCTTCCTGCTGGCGTGCGGCGAGTATCGCCTCGATTTCCGCCGGGTCGCCCAGCGCATGGGTGTATCGGTCTTCGCGCTGGCCAGCCTGGCGCGGCAGGTGCAGGGCAAGGCCTCGTGAGATCAAACGCTCGAGTTGGTGCTGGATCTGCTCGGTATCGTCGAAGTCGTGAAGGCGGTTGCTGCGCGTGAGCAGCTCGTTGAGGGTCTGCGGGCCGCGCAGGAACATCAGTCCCATCAGTATCAGCTGTGCCGGTACCAGTTCCAGCGCCTTGTCCACGCGCTGTTCCCAGCGGTCGGCACGGCTGCCCATCTGCAGGCGGGTCATGTCCTGGCCTTCGAGGGCGCGCAGGGCCTGGCCAACCTGGCCTTGGGTCAGATTCATGACCGGCTCGCGGCTGGTCTTCTGGTTGCACGCCAGAACCAGGGCGTTGAGGGTCAGCGGGTAGCTTTCCGGGCTGGTGGCCTGCTTTTCGATCAACGAGCCGAGGATTCGGATCTCGACGCTGTTGAAGCGGCCTGCGCCTGCGGTTTCGTGTTCTGACATGACCCTGTCTCATTACTGGGGGAGGGCCACTAGCGTAGGTAAAGCGCCAGGCTTAGGCAATCACTGGCTTCATCGTCGGCCAAGCATCAACCGAACCTGTAGGCGCTGGGCCGCATGGCGGCCCAGCGTCATTCATGCACTGCGTTGCGTTTCTGCCTGGCACGCGGCAGCCGTGAACAGTACATCGGTCGACGAATTCAGCGCGGTCTCGGCTGAATCCTGCAGCACGCCAATGATGAAGCCGACCGCCACCACCTGCATGGCGATCTCGCTGGGAATGCCGAACAGGCTGCATGCCAGCGGGATCAGCAGCAGCGAACCGCCCGCTACCCCGGAGGCGCCACAGGCACAGATGGCCGCGACCACGCTCAGCAGCACGGCGGTCGGCAGGTCGACAGGAATTCCCAGGGTGTGTACCGCTGCCAGGGTCAGCACGGTGATGGTGATCGCCGCGCCGGCCATGTTGATGGTCGCACCCAGCGGAATCGATACCGAGTAGGTGTCTTCATGCAGGCCAAGACGCTCGGATAATGCCAGGTTCACCGGAATGTTCGCCGCCGAACTGCGGGTGAAGAACGCCGTGATGCCACTTTCGCGCAGGCACAGCAAGGTCAGCGGGTATGGGTTGCGGCGTATCTTCCAGAACACGATCAGCGGGTTCATCACCAACGCCACGAACAGCATGCAGCCGATCAGCACCGCCAGCAGGTGCAGGTAGCCGAGCAGGGCGCTCAGCCCCGATTGGGCGAGGGTGGAGCTGACCAGGCCGAAGATGCCCAGTGGTGCGAAGCGGATCACCACGCGTACGATCAGGGTCACGCCATTGGACAGGTCCTCGACCACCGTACGGGTGGTGTCGCCGGCATGGCGCAGGGCCACGCCCAGGCCGATGGCCCAGGTCAGAATGCCGATGAAGTTGGCGTTGAGCAGCGCATTGATCGGGTTGTCGACAGCGCTCAGCAGCAGGTTCTGCAACACTTCGCCGATGCCGCCCGGGGCGCTGAGCGCTGCCTCGCCGGTGCTCAATGCCAGTTGCGAGGGGAACAGCATGCTGGCAACCACGGCCACAACTGCGGCTGCGAAGGTGCCCAGCAAGTACAGCCAGAGAATGGGGCGGATGTGGGTTTCCTGGCCGTGCCGGTGGTTGGCGATCGAAGCCATGACCAGGATGAACACCAGCACCGGCGCCACTGCCTTGAGCGCGCTGACGAACACTTTGCCGAGGAAAGCCAGGTCGCGGGCGATGGCTGGTGCAAGCAGCGCCAGAGCGATACCGGCAACCAGGCCGATGACGATCTGCGTCACCAGGCTGGTGCGGTTGAGTAGGCGAAGAACAGGGGTCATGTGAAGCAGTATCTCGTTATTGTGAAAGGGCGCGACTTTACCACAGACCGTTTGGCCGTTATCGCCGGCAGTCCGGCTCCGGCGATAACGGCGGCGCGTCGGTTTGCCGCACTGGGGTGCAGCGCCTTCTACCAGTGAAAAAGCTCTCGCCGCGCGCCTTCGGTGATCGCCACGATCCCAGGGTGTTTGACCTTGCGCTCGACTGAAATCGCGTAGAACGACTCGTGCACCGCGTCGGTCTGGCCAACCAGCTCGACCCCATACTGGCGGCATACTTCATCGGCGATCACGCTCGGGGCCACGAAAATACCGCTACCCGACTGCCCGAAGGCCTGCATCAGTGCACTGTCATCGAACTCGCCGATGACCCGCGGCTGCACCTGCTGCTCGCTCAACCAGCGCATCAGGCGACTGCGCACCACCGTTTCCTGGCCCGGAATCAGCAGCGGCGCGTCCTGCAGGCATGCAGGAAAGGGCCCCTTGTGGCGCTGGGCCAATGCCGGTGTGGCGAAGAAGCTGAGCCCGCATTCCCCCAGCTTCTGGCTGTAACCCTTGATATCCAGGTGATTGGGCATCGGGCTGTCGGAAATGACCAGGTCCAGACGCTGGATCGCCAGGTCCGCCAATAGCCGTTCCAGCTTGTCTTCGCGGCAGTTGATACGCAGTGCGTTGTCCAATTCCATGGTCGGTGCCAGCAGGCGATAGACGATGGATTTGGGCACCACGTCCGCCACGCCGACACGGAACAGGATCTGCTCTTGCGGGCCTGCCCGCAGCAGCGCCTCCAGCTCGCCACCGATCTGAAACATCTGCTCGGCGTATGCCAGGGTCTGGCGGCCGGTTTCGGTCAGTTCCAGCTGGCGTCCGACGCGCTGAAACAGCTCTAGGCCGTAGGTCTGCTCGAACAGGCTGATCTGGCCGCTGATGGTCTGGGGTGTGAGATTCAGCTGTTCGCTGGCACGTGCGATGCTGCCGGTCTTGGCCACGGCCCAGAAGTAATGCAACTGGCGATAGTTGAGCACGGGGTATTTCCAATATTCGTAAAAACCGAAGTATAACTGCTGAAAATACGAATTTTTCTGATGTATCGCACTCTTTAGAATGCGACCCCATCAGGCGCAGTGCGCGCCGCCCGGTTTTCGACAAGCGAGGAACCCATGCTGCAACTCAAATCCATCGGTACGCCCCTGGTGCTGGTGTTGGCACTGTTTGCCATGAGCGGGTGCGATCAGGCCGAGAAATCCGCCCAGCAAATGCTCGACCAGGCTGCAGAGTCGGCCAAGCAAGCCATCGACAAGACCAACGAAGCGGCCCAGCAGGCGCTGCATGAAGCCATCGGTTCCGAAGGGCACAAGCCCAAGAGCACCGAGCCCGACGCAAAGACCCAGGACATCTGACCCAGACCCGAGCAGGATTGAAAAATGGAATATTTGCTGGAACTCGTCGCAAGCCCAACCGCCTGGGTCGCCCTGGCCACGCTGGTGGCGATGGAGATCGTCCTGGGTATCGATAACCTGATCTTCATCTCCATCCTCACCAACAAGCTCCCGGTGGAGTATCGCTCCAAGGCGCGGCGCATCGGTATCAGCATGGCCCTGGTCATGCGCCTGGCGTTGCTGAGCACCGTGGCCTGGATCGTCCAGCTCACCGAGCCGGTGATCGATGTGTTCGGCCATAGCTTCTCGTGGAAAGACATGATCCTCATCGCCGGTGGCCTGTTCCTGTTGTGGAAGGCGACCAAGGAAATTCACGAGAACGTCGACCCGCGCGGCGCCAAGGAAGAAGCCAAGGCGGGCTCCACCGTGACGCTGGGCTTCGCTGCGGCGATCGGGCAGATCCTGCTGCTGGACATCGTGTTTTCGGTCGACAGCATCATCACCGCCGTGGGCATGACCGAACACTTGCCAATCATGATCATCGCCGTGATCAGTGCTGTGATCGTGATGCTGGTGGCAGCCGACCCGTTGGCCAAGTTCATCAACGACAACCCGACCGTGGTGATGCTTGCGCTGGGCTTCTTGATCATGATCGGTATGACGCTGATCGCCGAGGGCATGGGCGCCCACGTACCGAAAGGTTATGTGTATGCGGCGATGGCCTTCTCGACGCTGATCGAGATCCTCAACATCATGGCTCGCCGTGCGCGGGTCAAGCGTGAGATGGCTGAAGGCTGATGCATGGACCGAGGCCCGCCGGTGAGCGGGCCTCGACGTATCTGCAGGTCAGTGCGCTCCAGCATGGCGGCGCGCGCGCCGGGCCTGCTGTGGCGTGGGCAAGGTGTGCGGCGGCAGAGGGTGATGATGGGCACGACGCCGCACGATTCGTAGTACACCCCACAGCATGGCGGCTGCGACGCTCAGCCACATGCCCACCAGCATGAGAATTGCCATGGTCAGGCTCATAGGTGCCTCCTTCTCTCGGGCCAGCGCAAGGCTTTGCCTTCCAGACACTGCTTTAGTCTAGCTCGCGCCCTGTGACGTTCCATTGACCTTAAGTCTATTGCTTGGTCCGATTCGTTCCTACGGTGGGTCGGACTATACCCGCGAGGCTGTCCGACCTATGATCGACGACCACAGCCGGGCGTGCCTGTCC
This sequence comes from Pseudomonas sp. Rh2, assembly GCF_040762985.1. Classification (NCBI taxonomy): domain Bacteria; kingdom Pseudomonadati; phylum Pseudomonadota; class Gammaproteobacteria; order Pseudomonadales; family Pseudomonadaceae; genus Pseudomonas; species Pseudomonas sp. Rh2. Next base: position 3,854,911 of record NZ_CP142890.1, on the reverse strand, counting down.
GGCGCTGGAACAAGTGAGTGTCCATGGAGCAAAAATCCTTCAAATGGCTGGCCGCGTGTCTGCTGGCCGTCAGCCTGACGGGCTGTGCCAGTGCGCCACCGGCCGCTCTCAAGGGCTTGCCGCAGCGTGTCGAAATCAGCAGCGTGCCGTTCTACCGTGGCAATGCCAACCACAGCGGCGCCATGGCCCTGGCGGCGGTGCTCTCGCAGCAAGGCGCACCGATCACGCCAGGCCTTTTGGACAAGCCCTTGAACCTGCCCCAGGCCGCCGAGTCGCTGGATACCGGCATTCCTCGCGTTGCCAGGGATTACGGCATGGTCGTCTATCCACTGGACAAGCGCCTGGACGCCTTGCTGGTGCAGGTGGCTGCGGGTAATCCGGTGTTGCTGCGCTACGAGGAGGGTGCGGCCTGGTGGGGCGAGCCGCGTTACGCGGTGCTGATCGGCTATGACCGTTACAAACAACGGGTGCTGCTGCGCTCAGGCATGCATCGCCGGGAGTTGATGGCGTTCGATGATTTCGAGGCGGCCTGGGTCAAGGAGGGGAGCTGGGCGGTGCTGGTGCAGCCACCGCGGCAGTTGCCGGCCCAAGTGGACCGCCAACGCTGGTTGCAGGCGGCAGATGAACTGGCTCGGGCAGGCCAGGAGCTTGCAGCCAAGCAGGCGGTGAGCAGCCTGGGCAGGTAACGTGGCCTGATCGCTGGCAAGCCGGCGCCTACAGGGTTACGCGAAACCTGTAGGAACCGGTGCGCCGGCGATGAACCGTTAGAAGCCCAGACGATCGCGCAGGCTGTAGTACCAGGCGCCGATGGCGCTGAATGGCACGCGCAGCATCTGGCCACCCGGGAACGGGTAGTGGGGCAGGCCGGCGAAGGCATCGAAGCGCTCAGCCTGGCCTCGCAGGGCCTCTGCCAGCACCTTGCCTGCCAGGTGGGTGTAAGTCACGCCATGGCCTGAGCAACCCTGCGAGTAGTAGATGTTGTCGCCGATACGGCCGACCTGCGGCAGACGCGACAGGGTCAGCAGGAAGTTGCCGGTCCAGGCGTAATCGATCTTGACGTTCTTCAGTTGCGGGAACGCCTTGAGCATCTTCGGACGGATGATCGCTTCGATGTTGGCCGGGTCACGTGCACCGTAGACAACGCCGCCGCCGAAGATCAGGCGCTTGTCGCTGGTCAAGCGGTAGTAGTCGAGCAGGTAGTTGCAGTCCTCGACGCAGTAGTCCTGCGGCAGCAGGGTGCGCGCCAGCTCGTCGCCCAGCGGTTCGGTGGTGATCACCTGGGTGCCGCATGGCATCGACTTGGCGGCCAGTTCCGGGACCAGGTTACCCAGGTAGGCGTTACCGGCGACGATGATGAACTTGGCGCGCACTTTGCCCTGCGGGGTGTGTACGACCGGATTGCCGCCACGTTCGATACGTACGGCCGGGGTTTGCTCATAAATGATGCCGCCCAGCGACTCGACCGCGGCAGCTTCGCCCAGGGCCAGGTTCAGCGGGTGGATGTGGCCGCCGCTCATGTCCAGCATGCCGCCGACGTAGTTGTCGCACGCCACGACTTCGCGAATGCGCTTCTGGTCCATCAGTTCCAGCTGGGTGTGGCCGAAGCGTTCCCACAGGCGCTTTTGCGATTCCAGGTGACCCATCTGCTTGGCGGTGAGGGCGGCGAAAACACCACCGTCCTTCAGGTCGCACTGGATGTTGTACTTGGCTACGCGCTCACGAATGATGCGGCCGCCTTCGAAGGCCATCTGGCCCAGCAACTGTGCTTGCTTGGGGCCGACGGTACGTTCGATGACATCGATGTCGCGGCTGTAGCTGTTGACGATCTGGCCGCCGTTGCGGCCCGAAGCGCCGAAGCCGACTTTGGCGGCTTCGACGATGCTCACCTTGAAGCCGTTTTCCAGCAGGAACAGCGCGCTGGACAGGCCGGTGTAGCCGGCACCGATGATACACACATCGGTTTCCACCTCACCCTGCAGCGCCGGACGTGGCGGCACCGGGTTAGCCGAGGCGGCGTAGTAGGACTGGGGGTAGGGGGTATTGGCCATGCTCGAGGAACCTCGTGTTTTATATTTTTAACGAATGTACCGATGCTATCAATAATAATAAACACCCGCTAGTCGTCCGTTGAAAATCCTTTACTCGCATTGCCAGCGCCTGGACTCTAAATATTTTTAAGATTCAGTGGGTTAGCGGGAAAAAAACAGTTGACACCGGTTTCGGAACGCGTAGAATGCGCCCACATCGACAGGCACATAGCTCAGTTGGTTAGAGCACCACCTTGACATGGTGGGGGTCGTTGGTTCGAGTCCAATTGTGCCTACCAAACAAAAGTCCCGGCTTCCGGGCACATGAAGGGCGATCCGAAGGGGTCGCCCTTTTTGCTTGTGCAAGAAAAGTTCATGCGTGCTCGTCTGTGGTGGAGGCAGGGCAGCTGCCATAGATCTCGCGGGGCTTCAGAAGGGCGCCGCCTGTGCGGCGCATCGCGAGCAAGGCTCGCTCCTACAGTTGCGCTTTATTGCACGGCGCGATCTCGAGTCACCCAGGCCAGGCGCTCGCGCGCCTCAACCGCAGACAACATTGGCCCGCCACCACCGTAGGAGCGAGCCTTGCTCGCGATGCGCCGCGCCGGCGGCGCTCGATCGCGCAGGATCCACCTCTCGCGAGCAAGGCTCGCTCCTACAGTTGCGCGTTATTGCACGGCGCGATCTCGAGTCATCCAGGCCAGGCGCTCGCGCGCCTCAACCGCAGACAACATTGGCCCGCCACCACCGTAGGAGCGAGCCTTGCTCGCGATGCGCCGCGCCGGCGGCGCTCGATCGCGCAGGATCCACCTCTCGCGAGCAAGGCTCGCTCCTACAGTTGCGCGTTATTGCACGGCGCGATCTCGAGTCATCCAGGCCAGGCGCTCGCGCGCCTCAACCGCAGACAACATTGGCCCGCCACCACCGTAGGAGCGAGCCTTGCTCGCGATGCGCCGCGCCGGCGGCGCTCGATCGCGCAGGATCCACCTCTCGCGAGCAAGGCTCGCTCCTACAGTTGCGCTTTATTGCACGGCGCGGTTTCGAGTCACCCAGGCCAGGCGTTCGCGCGCGCCAACCGCAGACAACATTGGCTCGCCACCACCGTAGGAGCGAGCCTTGCTCGCGATGCGCCGCGCCGGCGGCGTTCGGTCGCGCAGGACCCACCTCTCGCGAGCAAGGCTCGCTCCTACAGTTGCGCTTTATTGCACGGCGCGGTTTCGAGTCAGCCAGGCCAGGCGCTCGCGCGCGCCAACCGCAGACAACATTGGCCCGCCACCACCGTAGGAGCGAGCCTTGCTCGCGATGCGCCACGCCGGCGGCGCTCGGTCGCGCAGGACCCACCTCTCGCGAGCAAGGCTCGCTCCTACAGTTGCGCTTTATTGCACGGCGCGGTTTCGAGTCACCCAGGCCAGGCGCTCGCGCGCCTCAACCGCAGACAACATTGGCCCGCCACCACCGTAGGAGCGAGCTTTGCTCGCGATGCGCCGCGCCGGCGGCGCTCGGTCGCGCAGGATCCTCCTCTCGCGAGCAAGGCTCGCTCCTACAGTTGCGCGTTATTGCACGGTTCGATCTCGAGTCATCCAGGCCAGGCGTTCGCGCGCGCCAGCCGCAGACAACATTGGCTCGCCACCACCGTAGGAGCGAGCCTTGCTCGCGATGCGCCGCGCCGGCGGCGCTCGGTCGCGCAGGACCCACCTCTCGCGAGCAAGGCTCGCTCCTACAGTTGCGCTTTATTGCACGGCGCGGTTTCGAGTCACCCAGTCCAGGCGCTCGCGCCTAAACCGCAGACAACATTGGCCCGCCACCACCGTAGGAGCGAGCCTTGCTCGCGATGCGCCACGCCGGCGGCACTCGATCGCGCAGGATCCTCCTCTCGCGAGCAAAGCTCGCTCCTACAGTTGCGCTTTATTGCACGGCGCGGTTTCGAGTCATCCAGGCCAGGCGCTCGCCCGCGCCAACCGCAGACAACATTGGCTCGCCACCACCGTAGGAGCGAGCCTTGCTCGCGATGCGCCGCGCCGGCGGCGCTCGATCGCATGAGCGCCAACCCCTTGGCCTGCCACTCAACACTCCCCAGAACCGAAAGTTTTTGATTTTTTTGAAAAAAACGCTTTACAGCCATGCGCATCCCCCTTAATATGCGCGGCACACGACAGGCACATAGCTCAGTTGGTTAGAGCACCACCTTGACATGGTGGGGGTCGTTGGTTCGAGTCCAATTGTGCCTACCAAATCTGAAGAGGGGCGATCCGATAGGGTCGCCCTTTTTCGTTTGCGCGTTTCCAAGCTGTTGCAGCCCGTAACCTATGGTCGCGGCCCGTGCGCAAGGCCATCATGCTAGAATCCGCCCCTTCGAATCTGGAGGTGGACGCGTGCGCAAACTGGCAGTGGTAATGGCAGTGCTGGCCCTGGCGGGCTGTGAGAACGAGGTCGAAGGCGTACACAAGCAGGTGGCCGAACATCTGCACAACCCCAAGACCGCCAAGTTCGGCAACGTGCGGATCGACACCCAGGGCACCATCTGCGGCCAGGTGCGTGGCAAGGACGATGCCGGGCAGTACGAAGCCTACCGCAGCTACGTCGCTATCAAGCGCGACGCTGGCCAATACGAAATCATCGTCGATGACACCGGCAACAACTTGCGTATCCGCGAAATGTGCGGTGGCGCGGAGCTGCAGCGCCGCGCCGAAGCGCTGGCCGATCAGCCGGCCCCTGAAGGCTGGGATGTCGAAGTGATTCAAGGCGCCAACATGGGCGCACTGAGCGATATGACCGCACGCCTGATCGAGAAGGGTATTCCGTCTTCGGTGGAATACCGCAATGGCAAGCCGGTGGTGTTGATGGGGCCATTCCCCACCAAGGCCGAAGCCGAGGCCCGCAAGGCTGAAGTCATGGCCAAGCTCGGCACTGACTCGATCGTCATCCAGCACGGCGTCGAGCGCTAGGCGGCGAGCTAGGCGAGTCTGCGGGTGGCCATGGCGCGCCGGTCCCGGCTATGCTTGGACGCAGGAGATGCTGAACGGAGAGGGCCTCATGTCTACGCTGGAACGGGCCATCGTCGTGGCCGCCAGGGCGCATGAAGGGCAATTCGATAAGGGTGGGGCGGCGTACATTCTCCACCCGTTGCGGGTGATGATGCGCGTTGCGACCCCTGAGCAGCGCATTGTCGCGGTGCTGCACGATGTGCTCGAAGACACCCCGTTGACGCTGTCGGACCTCGCCCGTGAGGGTTTCGCATTGAAGATCCTGGCGGCCTTGCTGGCATTGAGCAGGCGTGAAGGCGAAAGCTACCAGGATTTCGTCGTGCGCCTGGGTGATGACCCGTTGGCCCGCACGGTCAAGCTGGCCGATCTTGCCGATAACAGTGATCTTACCCGCATTGCCACCCCAGGCCCTGCCGACCTGGCGCGCCTGGCGCGTTATCGGGAGGCCAGTGCCTACTTGCAGGCACTGGCGTGAATGGCAGTCACAGGCCGACGCGAGACGTGCCTGCTGGGTCAATCTTCCTTGGGCACAGTCCAGAAAATCTGCACGCCGCCGTCATCGCGGTGGGCGAGGGTGACATTGTCGTTCTCGGCGATTTCCTCAAGCAGGGTTTCCCAATCCTCCACCGACTCATGTTCCAGCCGGAAGATCAGGGCGGCACGGCTGCGCTGGGCGAGAGGATTGTTGATGATCTTCTGGACGCGAAGGCCCAGTTGTTCGTAGCTGCTAGGGGTTGCGGTGGCGGTGCTGGCCATGGAGCGCTTTCCTTGTTGTTGCTGTATGTACGTACAGTATTTCACCACAAGAATTTTCGCAACTGGCTTCATCGCCGCCAAGCCGCCTTCCAAAGGGTTTGCGGCTGACTTGCAGCGGGCTGGCGCGATTCCCGCGGGAGCGGCGTTGCGCCGGTAGGCCGCTCCCGCGGGGATCATGCGATCAATACTCCCAGAAGATGCGCTGCAGTTCCTTGCTGTCCTGGGTCTTGGTCATCGCCACCATCGCCAGGATCCGCGCCTTCTGTGGATTCAGGTCATGCGCCACGACCCAGTCGTTCTTGTCATCCGGCTGCTCGGCATTGCGCAGTACGAAGCCGCCCTGGTTCACGTGGGAAGAGCGAATGATCTGTACGCCGTCCTTGCGCAGTTGCTGCAGGGCCGGTACCACTCGCGACGATATCGAGCCATTGCCAGTGCCGGCATGGATCAATGCCTTGGCGCCGTTTTGTGCCAGTGCCTTGTAGGCCGTGTCGGTTACGTTGCCATAGCCGTAGGCGATGTCCACCTGGGGCAGGCTGCTGATCTGCTTGATGTCGAATTCCGAGTTGACGGTGTGGCGCTTGGCTGGCAAACGGAACCAGTAGGACTTGCCTTCCACCACCATGCCCATGGGGCCCCAGGCGCTCTTGAAGGCCTCGGTCTTGATGTTCACCGCTTTGCTCACGTCTCGGCCGGATTGAATCTCGTCATTCAGGGTTACCAGCACGCCTTTGCCGCGCGACTGCTTGTCGCTGGCCACGGCCACAGCGTTGTACAGGTTGAGCATGCCATCGGCGGACATGGCGGTGCCTGGGCGCATAGAGCCCACCACCACGATCGGCTTGTCGGTCTTCTCCACCAGGTTGAGGAAGTACGCGGTCTCTTCCAGGGTGTCGGTGCCGTGGGTGATGACGATGCCGTCGACATCTTTGCTGTCTGCCAGTTCGGCGACGCGTTTGCCCAGCTTCAGCAAGTCATCGTTGCTGATGCTTTCCGAGGCGATCTGCATCACTTGTTCACCGCGAACGTTGGCCAGTCCGGCCAGTTCCGGCACGCCGGCGATGAGTTTGTCCACGCCCAGCTTGGCGGCCTGGTAGGTAGCGCTGTTGGCAGCACTGGCGCCGGCGCCGGCAATGGTGCCGCCCGTGGCGAGGATCACTACGTTGGCGAGTTTCTGTTGAGTTTCGGCTTCCTTCGCCGAGACGGTGGCGGGCAGCGCCAGCAGCAGCGCGAGCGCAGTGGGGGCGAAGGTCTTCAATGCAGCATTCATGATTATTGTGCTCTCTTCCTAATGAGATTTTTGCTGTGTCGCCTTGCACGTGAGGCAGTTTTCGTACCAGCTGCCTCATCGCCGGCAAGCCAGCGCCTGCGGGGGGGTGTGGGTGCTTGAGTAGCTGCGCTCATTCGGGATTCCGAACAAAATCAGCAAAAGGTGTTCGGTTTATCGGAAAAATTCCGGATAATCCGTCGCGCACACGCCTTGACCCCGGCATCGAAACGGATTTGACAAACGCAGGTCTTGTTTCCATAGTTAGGAACCGCAAACGTTTGCGACCCGATAAAAATCACAAGATTCGGAGTCATTCCCCATGAAGCTGCCGTTCACTGGCCGTCTGCTGGCCCTCGCTGTCGCCTCCACGCTTTCCCTCGCTCTGCCGCTGTCTGCCGCCCACGCCGAAGATGCGCCCAAGGTTGCGTTGGTGATGAAGTCCCTGGCCAACGAGTTCTTCCGCACCATGGAGGACGGCGCCAAGGCGTACCAGAAAGACCACCCGGGCGAGTTCGAACTGGTGGCCAACGGCATCAAGGATGAAACCGATACCGGCAACCAGATCCGAATCGTCGAGCAGATGATCGCCACTGGCGCCAAGGCCTTGGTCATCGCTCCGGCCGATTCCAAGGCATTGGTACCGGTGTTGAAGAAGGCCATGGATGCTGGCATCACCGTGGTGAACATCGACAACCGCCTGGACCCGGACGTACTCAAGAGCAAGGGCATCAGCGTTCCCTTCGTAGGCCCTGATAACCGCAAGGGCGCTCGCCTGGTCGGCGACTACCTGGCCAAGGAAAAACTCAAGGCTGGCGACCAGGTCGGTATCATCGAAGGCGTGCCTACCACCACCAATGCCCAGCAACGTACCGCCGGTTTCAAGGACGCCATGGAAGCGGCGCAGGTGAAGATCGTCTCGGTGCAGTCCGGCAACTGGGAGATCGACAAAGGCAACGCGGTTGCCGCTTCGATGCTCAACGAATACCCCGATATCAAGGCGCTGCTGGCGGGCAACGACAGCATGGCCCTGGGCGCTGTGTCGGCTGTGCGAGCCGCTGGCAAGACCGGTCAGGTGCAGGTGGTCGGCTATGACAACATCAATGCAATCAAGCCGATGCTCAAGGATGGCCGGGTTCTCGCCACCCTCGACCAGGCCGCCAGCCAGCAAGCGGTGTATGGCATCCAGGCAGCGTTGAAAATGCTCAAGGGCGAGAAACCGGATGTGGATGCTGACAATGTCATCCAGACCCCGGTCCAACTCATCACCCAGCCTTGACCCCCAGCAGGAGACGTGGCCATGTCGGCATCGGCCAATGAAGTGGTGCTCGTTGCAACGGGGCTGGGCAAGACCTACGCCCAGCCAGTGCTCGGCGACGTCAGCCTGAGCCTGCGTGGTGGTGAGGTGCTGGCCCTTACCGGTGAAAACGGCGCTGGCAAGAGCACCTTGTCCAAGCTCATCAGTGGCCTGGAGGTACCCACCACCGGGCAGATGACCTATCGCGGCCAGGCCTATGCGCCTGGCAGCCGCAATGAGGCCGAGCGCCTGGGCGTGCGCATGGTCATGCAGGAACTCAACCTGCTGCCGACCCTGACCGTGGCCGAGAATCTTTTCCTCGACAACCTGCCCAGCCGGTTCGGCTGGATCAGCCAGAAGCGCCTGCGCCAGCTGGCCACTGCGGCCATGGCCCAGGTGGGGCTGGACGCCATCGACCCGGACACCCCGGTCGGGCAACTGGGCATCGGCCACCAGCAGATGGTCGAAATCGCCCGCAACCTGATCGGCGACTGCCGCGTGCTGATCTTCGATGAACCTACCGCCATGCTCACCGCCCGCGAGGTCGAATTGCTGTTCGTGCAGATCGAACGCTTGCGCCAGCGCGGCGTGGCGATCGTCTATATCTCCCACCGCCTAGAAGAGCTGCAGCGCGTGGCCCAGCGCATCGTCGTGCTGCGCGATGGCAAGCTGGTGTGCGATGAGCCCATCCAACGCTACAGCAGTGCCGAGCTGGTCAACCTGATGGTAGGCCGGGAATTGGGCGAACACATCGACCTTGGTGGTCGCACGCTGGGTGCGCCCTTGCTCAAGGTCGACGGTTTGTCTCGGGGTGACAAGGTGCGCGATGTGTCGTTCCAGGTCAGGGCAGGGGAGATCTTCGGTATTTCCGGGTTGATTGGCGCAGGCCGCACCGAGTTGCTGCGCCTGATCTTCGGCGCCGATGTCGCCGACAGTGGCAGCATCGAGATCGGCCAGCCGCTCAAGGCCGTGACCATCGACTCGCCCAAGGCTGCCGTGCAAGCGGGCATCGCGTTGATCACCGAGGATCGCAAGGGCGAAGGCCTGCTGTTGTCGCAGTCGATCGCTGCCAACATCGCCTTGGGCAACTACAGAGCGGTTTCCCAGGCCGGCTTACTCGACGGCGACGCCGAAAAAGCTCTGGCCGAGCGGCAGATCAATGCCATGCGCATCCGCAGTGCGGGCCAGGACCAGGCGGTCGGTGAACTTTCCGGGGGCAACCAGCAGAAAGTGGTGATCGGCCGTTGGCTGGAACGGGACTGCCAGGTGCTGCTGTTCGACGAGCCGACTCGGGGGATCGATGTCGGCGCCAAGTTCGACATCTATGGCCTGCTGGCCGACCTTGCGCGTCAAGGCAAGGCCTTGGTGGTGGTGTCCAGCGACCTGCGCGAGTTGATGCTGATCTGCGACCGTATCGCGGTCCTTTCCGCTGGGCGACTGATCGACACCTTCGAACGCGAACATTGGCGCCAGGACCAGCTTCTTGCCGCTGCCTTCGCTGGCTATCAGAAACGTGACGCACTGCTGCACGACGCAGCTCCCAGGACTGATGCATGAAAACCACCCCCCTCGATACCCCGGGCAGCACACCAGTGCGCCGCGGCGGCAGCTACTTCGGCCTGGGCAGTTACCTGGGCCTGGCCGGCGCCTTGCTGGCGATGATCGTGCTGTTCTCGTTGCTGAGCAGCCATTTCTGGTCCTATGCCACCTTCAGCACCCTGGCCAACCAGATTCCCGACCTGATGGTGCTGGCGGTGGGCATGACCTTCGTGCTGATCATCGGCGGCATCGACCTGTCTGTGGGCTCGGTGCTGGCGCTGGCGGCGTCGACGGTCAGCGTGGCGATCCTCGGCTGGGGGTGGTCGGTGCTGCCCGCCGCCTTGCTCGGCATGGCCGTGGCCGCGCTGGCGGGCAGCATCACCGGGGCCGTTACCGTGGCCTGGCGGATCCCCTCGTTCATCGTTTCCCTTGGCGTGCTGGAGATGGCCCGTGGGTTGGCCTACCAGTTCACCGACTCGCGCACCGCCTACATCGGCGATGCCTACGCCTGGTTCTCCAACCCGATTGCCTTTGGCATTTCGCCGGCGTTCATCCTGGCCTTGCTGGTGATTCTGGCGGCCCAGCTTGTGCTGACCCGCACGGTGTTCGGGCGCTACCTGATCGGCATCGGCACCAATGAAGAGGCTGTTCGCCTGGCCGGCATCGACCCACGCCCTTACAAAGTCGTGGTGTTCGCCTTGATGGGGCTCTTGGCTGGTCTGGCCGCGCTATTCCAGATCTCGCGCCTCGAGGCGGCAGACCCCAACGCCGGCTCGGGCCTTGAATTGCAGGTGATTGCCGCTGTGGTCATCGGTGGCACCAGCCTGATGGGCGGGCGTGGTTCGGTCATCAGCACCTTCTTCGGCGTGCTGATCATCTCGGTACTGGCCGCGGGGCTGGCGCAGATCGGCGCCTCAGAGCCCACCAAACGAATCATCACCGGGGCGGTCATCGTCATCGCCGTGGTGCTCGACACCTACCGCAGCCGGCGCGCAACTCGGCGGAACTGAATTTATGGCAACCATCAAAGACGTCGCGGCACTCGCGGGTATTTCCTATACCACGGTGTCTCATGTACTGAACAAGACCCGCCCGGTCAGTGAACAGGTGCGGCTGAAGGTCGAGGCGGCCATCGCCGAGCTCGACTATGTACCCAGTGCGGTGGCCCGCTCGCTCAAGGCACGTAGTACGGCGACCATCGGCCTGCTGGTGCCCAACAGTGTCAACCCGTACTTCGCCGAGCTGGCGCGGGGTATCGAGGATGCCTGCGAGCGCAATGGTTACTGCGTGATCCTGTGCAACTCGGATGACAACCCACAGAAGCAGCGCAGCTATCTGCGCGTGCTGCTGGAAAAGCGCATCGATGGCCTGGTGGTGGCGTCGGTGGGCGAGGACAGCGACCTGCTGCAGAGCCTTGCCGGTGTGCGGACGCCAATGGTCATCGTCGACCGCGAACTGGAGGGGGTCGATGCCGACCTGGTGCGCATCGATCATGAACAGGGTGCCTACCTGGCGACCGTGCACCTGCTCGAACTGGGCCATCGTGATATTGCCTACATCGGCGGCCCCGCGCAGACCGGTGTCAGCCAACTGCGCCTGGCCGGTTTTCGCCGGGCCATGGCCCAGGCGCAGGCGCCGGTGGAGCCCGGCCGTGTCCTGCACTGCGACTTCACCAGCCCCGGTGGCCATGCGGCGGCGGCGACGCTGCTCGATGGCAACCGACCCACGGCGATCTTCGCCGGCAATGACATGATTGGCTTCGGCGTGCTGCGTGCCGCCGCCGAACGCAACATCAACGTGCCAGGCGAGTTGTCGGTGATCGGTTTCGACGATATCGAACTGAGCCGTTATGTGTACCCACCGCTGACCACCGTGGGCCAGTCGATCCGCGAGCTGGGCGAAAGCGCTGCGGCGCTGCTGCTGTCGCGCATCGCCACACCGCGCCTGGGGGCTTCGGAGCAGCGTATCGTTGCACCGCGTATCGTTGCCCGCGAGTCCACCGGGCCACGCCCGGACCTGTTCAATGATTACCGCTAAGGAGCAGCCATGAAGGCCAAGGTAGTGGTGGTCGGTAGCCTCAACATGGACCTGGTGGCCCGCGCCGAACGCCTGCCGCGTCCGGGCGAAACGCTGGCCGGCGAAACCTTTTTCACCGTGCCTGGGGGCAAAGGTGCCAATCAGGCGGTGGCCGTCGCCCGACTGGGCGGCACTGTGGCGATGGTCGGCAACGTTGGCGATGACGCCTATGGCCAGCAGCTGCGCCAAGCGCTGGAGGTCGAAGGTATCGACTGCCAGGCAGTCAAGGTATGCGAGGGCGTTTCCAGCGGCGTGGCGCTGATTACCGTGGATGCCGCCAGCCAGAACTGCATCGTCATCATTCCCGGTGGCAACGGCCTGCTGACGCCACAGGCCGTGCAGCAGTTCGATGGGTTGTTGCAGGCGGCCGAAGTGATCATCTGCCAGCTCGAGGTGCCGGCCGACACCGTGGCCTGGACCCTGGCCCGGGGGCGTGAGCTTGGCAAGACCGTGATTCTCAACCCCGCGCCGGCCACCGGCCCTTTGCCGACACAATGGCTGGCCCACATCGATTACCTCGCCCCGAACGAAAGCGAGGCCCAAGCGCTGACCGGCGTGCCAGTCAGCGACCTCGACAGCGCCCGGCGTGCGGGTGAGCGCCTGGTGCAACTGGGGGTGCGCAAGGTGATCATCACGCTGGGCGCGCACGGGGCCCTGCTGGTTTGCGCGCAGGGCAGCCGGCACTTCCCCGCGCCCAAGGTCAAGGCGTTGGATACCACCGCCGCCGGCGATACCTTCATTGGCGGGTTCGCCGCCGCGCTGGTGCGTGGCCTGACGGAGGATGCCGCCATCGCTTTCGGCCAACGCGCCGCAGCGCTGTCCGTTACCCGCGCGGGTGCGCAGCCGTCCATCCCGTACCTCAAGGAGCTGCCATGAAGAAGACCGCACTGCTCAACATCGCCTTGTCACGCACCATTGCAGGCCTGGGGCATGGCGACATCCTGGTGATCGGCGATGCCGGGTTGCCGGTACCGCCGGGCGTCGAGCTGATCGACCTGGCGGTGACGCCAGGCATTCCGGATTTCGCCAGTGTGCTACGTGCCGTGCTGAGCGAGATGCAAGTTGAGCGTTATGTGGTAGCAGAAGAAATGCTGGACGTGTCGCCACCTGCGCTGGCGGAAGTGGCACGCTTGCCGCTGGAACGGCGTGAGTTGATGCCCCACGAACAGTTCAAACGCCTCAGCCGTCAGGCCAAGGCCGTGGTGCGCACGGGGGAGTGCAAGCCTTACAGCAACATCGCCCTGATAGCCGGCGTCACCTTCTAGCTGTACGAGCCGGCTTGCCGGCGATGAGGCCGTTGCGGACAATGCTCGCTGACCGTCCAGTGCGATGAACCATGCACCCAGATCCGCAAACGCTCTACCAACAGGCCCTTAGCGACCAAGGTTACGTTCCCGACGCTGCCCAGGCCCAGGCTGCCATCGCCCTGCAGGCGTGCTTCGACAGCCTGCGACAAGGCAGACACGCCCAGGGTATCTACCTCTGGGGGCCAGTCGGGCGTGGCAAGACCTGGCTCATGGACCTGTTCCACCGTTGCCTGCAAGTGCCTGCCCGACGGCAGCACTTCCATCACTTCATGGCCTGGGTGCACCAGCGGCTGTTCCAGCTCAACGGCACTGCCGACCCGTTGCATGCACTGGCACGTGAGCTGGCCGGGCAGATCCGCGTGCTGTGCTTCGATGAACTGTTCGTCAGCGACATAGGCGATGCGATCATCCTGGGGCGCTTGTTCCAGGTGCTGTTCGATGAGGGTGTGGTCATCGTGGCCACCTCAAACCAGCCGCCGGACCAGCTGTACCGCGACGGCTTCAACCGCGAGCGCTTCCTGCCGGCGATAGCCGCCATCGAGCGGCACATGAAGGTGCTCTCGGTGGCCGGCGAGCAGGATCACCGCTTGCACCCAGGGGCTGCGCGGCAACGCTACTGGGTGGCCGAGGCGGGCGGCAGCACTGCCCTTGCGCGGGTTTTCGAACAGCTCAGTGCGCACGAGCCAGGCACGGATCAACCGCTGACGCTGGGCAGCCGCCAGATTCACGTGGTACGCCGTAGCGAGCAGGCCATTTGGTGCCGCTTCGCCGACTTGTGCGAGCAGCCCCTGGCAGCCATGGAGTTCATGGCATTGTGCGATCGCTTTTCGGCCATTTTGGTGGAGGGCATCCCGGCCCTGGGTGGAGAGCAACGGGCAGGGCGTATCGCTCGCGGTACCGAAGATGCAGCGGCCCGGGTCGAGGCTGGCGATCGCCAATTGCCGATGCTGTCGCCCAAGGACGATGCGGTGCGCCGCTTCATCGCCCTGGTCGATGAGTGCTATGACCGCAAGGTGGCTTTGTACCTGGAAGCGCAGGTACCGCTCGAAGCACTCTACACTCAAGGGTATCTGGCGTTCCCGTATCAACGGACCCTCAGCCGGCTACGGGAGATGCAACTGCAACGCTTCGCCTGAAGGAGCCGAATCATGGAGCCGCTGTCGCATCATCTGCTGACCCAGGCCTACAACAATGCCTGGGCCAATCACCGCCTGTACAAGGCTTGCCTGCAACTGACCCAGGACGAATTCGTCGCCCCGCGTTGCAGTTTTTTCCCATCGATCAAGTCCACCCTCAACCATCTGTTGACGGTGGACTGGTTCTATTTGCACATGCTCGAATGCGAGCAGCGCGGGGAAACACCTACCCCGGATGCAGAGCGCTTTTTCGAGCCGGAACAGCCGTTCGCCACCTGCGCTGACCTGCATGCCGAGCAAGCCCAGGCAGACCATCGGTTGATCAGCTATTGCCAGGGATTGCGTGATGACCAGTTGGCCCGGTATGTGAACATTGCCCGTCCTCAGCGCATGCAACGCGAGCCTCGGTTGCGCCTGCTGGCGCATTTGTTCGAGCACCAGATCCATCACCGTGGCCAAGTGCACGGGATGCTCAGCAACACCTCGGTGAGACCGCCCCAGCTGGACGAGTTCTTCTGCGAGGAGGAAGCCGGGTTGCGGGCGGAGGATTTTGCCGAACTTGGCTGGACCGAAGCACAGATCTGGAAGAACTGAGCCGCCCGTGGGAGGGGCCTCGCATCGCGAAAGGCCCGCCCGGCAGCCCCACGGCGTAGCGGGCGGAGTGAGAATCCTTGCCGCTCGATCGTGACAGTTAGCCACTCCCACAGGCGTCTGCGTTTACCGGGTCAACGCCCCAGCCATTCGATCAACGCCTTGTGAAACTGCGCCGGCTCCTCGATCTGTGGCGCGTGTCCCAGCCCGGCGAAGGTCACCAGTTCGCCTTGGGGGATCATCTTGGCCACCTGCGGCCCCAGCACTTTGTACTGGCCAAGCTTGGCTTTTACATCCGTTGGCGCGATATCGCTGCCGATGGCCGTGGTGTCCTGATCGCCGATCAGCAGCAACGTCGGCATCTTCAGGTCCTTGAACTCGTGATACACCGGTTGGGTGAAGATCATGTCGTAGATCAGCGCCGAGTTCCATGCCACACGTTCATGCCCAGGCCCTGTGTTCAACCCCACCAGCATCTGCACCCAGCGTTCGTACTCGGGCTTCCAGCGCCCGGCGTAATAGGTATTGCGCTCATACTTGCGCACACCGTCGGCATCGAGCTTCAGCTCTCGTTGGTACCACTGATCGACCGTCCGGTAAGGCACGCCTAGGGCTTTCCAGTCCTCCAGGCCAATGGGATTGACCATGGCCAGGCGTTCGACTTGCTGTGGGTACATCAAGGCGTAGCGGGTGGCGAGCATGCCGCCTGTGGAATGACCGAGGATGACCGCCTGCTTGATGCCTAACTGGGCGAGCAGCGCCTGGGTGTTGTCGGCCAGTTGCTGGAAGCTGTACTGGTAGTGGGCAGGCTTGCTGGAGCTACAGAAACCGACCTGGTCGGGCGCGATGACCCGGTAGCCAGCCTGGCTCAGGGCGTCGATGGTGGTTTCCCAGGTGGCGGCGCAGAAGTTCTTGCCGTGCATCAGCACGACGCTGCGGCCATTGGCTTGCCCCTTGGCAGGCACGTCCATGTACCCCATCTGCAGGCGCTGCCCCTGGGAGGTGAAGTCGAAATGCCTGAGCGGGTAGGGGTACTGGAAGCCTTCGAGCTGTTGACCGTAGGTGGGCATTTCAGCGGCGAGGGCCGGGCCCGTCATCAGGCAGGCCAGGGCCAGGGCGGTTGCGCGCAGCATGGGGGCACTCCGTGTAGGGCCATGTAGGAATGGGCGACTGTAGCAGTCGCTTGCCCTGATGAAACGTTAAAGGTGTTACCAGGCGTGAAACCAGCCCAGCGTGATCATCGCCAACACGGTGTAGCGACCGGCCTTGGCCAGGGTCACCAGCAACAGGAAACGCCAGAAGGGTTCGCGCATGATGCCGGCGATCAATGTCAGCGGGTCGCCAATCACGGGCATCCAACTGAGCAGCAGCGACCATTGTCCCCAGCGTTGGTAGCGCTGCTGGGCACGCTCCAGTTGCGCGGCGCTGAAAGGGAACCAGCGCTTCTCGCGCAGGTGCTCGATGGCGCGGCCTAGCAGCCAGTTGACCACCGAACCGAGCACATTGCCCAAGGTTGCCACCGCAAGGAGGGTCGCCCAGGTGTCGGGCTGGCGCAGCAGCAACCCCACCAGCACGGCCTCCGACTGTAGAGGCAGCAGGGTCGCTGCGCCAAAGGCGCTGAGAAACAGCGCCCAGAGGCTGAGCATCAGTAGTTGGCGACCACGGTGTCCTTGCCGCCCTGGGTCACCCCGATGACCTGGTAAGGGTCCTTGTGATCGCCCATTTCCATACCTGGCGAGCCCATGGGCATGCCGGGTACTGCCAGGCCTTTTAGGTCAGTGCGCTTGGCCAGCAGGCGCACCTGCTCGGCCGGCACATGGCCTTCGACGAACTTGCCGTCGATCACCCCGGTGTGACACGACGCCAGGCGCGGTGCGACGCCCAGGCGCTGCTTGACCGCGCTCATGTTCGGCTCGACATGGTCATTGACGGTGAAGCCGTTGTCGCGAAGGTGGCTGATCCAGGCTTTGCAGCAGCCGCAGTTGGGGTCGCGGTAGACGTCGATGGTTTCGGCTGCCTGGGCCAGGCCTGTGAAGGCCAGCAGTCCCAGGGTGATCAAGTGTTTACGCAGCATGAGGGTTCAACTCCTTCTAAGACGCAGCCGCATGCCTGTCATCACAGGCGTCGGTTCCAGGCCCGGCGGTAGGTCAGCAGCATAGCGTAAGCCGCCTCCCGGCGCAGCGCGCACGTCGTCAGCTCGCCTGCTCGTCCTGGCCAAGGTCACGCATCAGCAGGCCGAACGACAATGGGACCTGCTCAGGAATGGGCAGGTACACGATGTGGCCATCCCCCGGCGCCACGTCGATGGCCCGTTGCTGCCGGTTGTTCAGGCGATGGAGGTCGAAATGATAATTGCCACGCGGGGTCATCAGCTCCAGGTGATCGCCTACGGCGAAGCGGTTCTTCACCTTGACCTCGGCCAGCCCATCAACGCGCTCGCCCGTCAGCTCGCCAACGAACTGCTGGCGCTCGGACACCGAGTTGCCTCGTTGGTAGTTCTGGTACTCGTCGTGAACATGGCGGCGCAGGAAACCCTCGGTGTAGCCACGCTGTGCAAGGGATTCGAGGTTGCCCATCAGGCTTCGGTCGAAGGGTCGGCCGGCCACCGCGTCGTCGATGGCCTGGCGATAGGATTGCACCGCGCGGGCACAGTAGAAGTGCGACTTGGTCCGGCCTTCGATTTTCAGCGAATGCACCCCCATGGCGGTCAGCCGCTCGACATGCTGGATAGCGCGCAGGTCCTTGGCGTTCATGATGTAGGTACCGTGCTCGTCCTCGAAGGCGGGCATCGCCTCGCCCGGGCGGTTGCTCTCCTGCAGCAGGAACAGCTGGTCGGTAGGGGTGCCCAGGCCGAGTGTCGGTTCGACCAGTTGCACGATGTCGCCGGTGGCGTTTTCAGTGGCCGGCTGGGCGTCGTACTTCCAGCGGCAGGCATTGGTGCAGGTGCCTTGGTTGGCATCGCGCTTGTTCAGGTAGCCCGACAACAGGCAGCGGCCAGAGTACGCCATGCACAGGGCACCGTGGACGAACACTTCCAGTTCCATCTCCGGCACCTGCTGACGGATTTCCGCGATTTCCTCTAGCGACAGTTCACGGGACAGGATGACCCGACTCAAGCCCAATTGCTGCCAGAACTGCACACTGGCCCAGTTGACCGTGTTGGCCTGTACCGACAGGTGCACCGGCATGTGCGGGAAGTGCTGGCGCACCAGCATGATCAGGCCCGGGTCGGACATGATCAGCGCATCGGGCGCCATGTCGATCACGGGCGCAAGGTCTTTGAGGAAGGTCTTGAGCTTGGCGTTGTGCGGGGCGATGTTGACCACCACGTAAAAGCGCTTGCCCCGGGCGTGCGCCTCCTGGATGCCCAAGGCCAGGTTGGCGTGGTCGAATTCATTGTTGCGCACGCGCAGGCTGTAGCGCGGCTGGCCGGCGTAGACCGCATCGGCGCCATAGGCGAAGGCATAGCGCATGGTCTTGAGGGTGCCGGCTGGGGCCAGCAATTCGGGCTTGGCGAATGAGGTCATGTGCGCACCGGGGCAAAAGCGGCGGATGCTAAGGCTCGGCTCGCGGCTGCGTATTGATTTGAATCAACGCCAGGGTGGCACTTTTCCTGTGATGGCCTGCACTAACAACCAGGACACTCAAGGAATCACCATGAACGAAACCGCCCTCCAGAACAGAGCCCTGGCCGTACTCCTGACGTTGGTGTCGGTCGCTTTCGCGTGGATACTACTGCCCTACTACGGCGCCATCTTCTGGGCGGTGATTCTCGGCATCCTCTTCGCGCCTTTGCAGCGCCATCTGCTGATCCGCTTCGGTCGGCGTCGTAACCTGGCCGCCGCGGCCACTTTGCTGGTATGCCTGATGGTGGCCATCTTGCCGGTGATCATCACCAGCGCATTGCTGGTGCAGGAGGGGGCGGCGTTGTACCAGCGCATCGAGAGCGGTCAACTGGACATCGCCGGCTATGTCGAGCGCGGCCGGGACATGCTGCCCGCCTTCGCCCAGCAAGGGCTGGACAGGATGGGCATGGGTAACTTCGACGGCCTGCGCGAGAAAATCACCAAATGGGCCACCCAGGGCAGTCAGGTACTGGCCAGCCAGGCGTTCAACTTCGGCCAAGGCACCTTCGAATTCCTGATCAGCTTCGGCATCATGATGTACCTGCTGTTCTTCTTCTTGCGCGAGGGGCCGGAGGTGGCTCGTCAGGTACGGCTTGCGGTGCCGTTGCCCGAGCACCAGAAGCGCCGTCTGCAACTGAAGTTCAACCGCGTGGTACGGGCGACGGTCAAGGGCAACGTGCTGGTCGCGATCACCCAGGGGGCGCTGGGCGGATTCATCTTCTGGGTGCTGGACATTCCCAGTGCGCTGGTATGGGCGGTGTTGATGGCGTTCCTGTCGTTGTTGCCGGCGGTGGGCGCGGGCATTGTCTGGGCACCGGTGGCGGCGTATTTCCTGCTTACCGGAGCGATTCTGCAGGGCGCGATCCTGACGGCATTCGGGGTGCTGGTGATTGGCCTGGTGGACAACCTGCTACGACCGATTCTGGTGGGCAAGGACACCCGAATGCCCGATTACCTGATCCTGGTGTCCACCTTGGGCGGGCTGGCGGTGTTCGGGCTCAATGGGTTCGTGATCGGGCCGTTGATCGCGGCCTTGTTCGTCTCCAGTTGGGCGATTTTCGCATCGACCAAGCCGAAGGTGCAGTTGCCGCAGTAGGGCAGGCCGAATTATCGGAAACTGTACGAAACGCCTGCATACACGCTGAAACTTTCGCCGGGTGTGGAGCGGGCCTTGTCCAGTCCTGTGTCGTCGTAGCCTGGTGTAACCGTGGCGGCATAACGTTTGTTGGTCAGGTTGCGCAGGTCAAGCCAGGTTTGCCAGTCCTGCTTGGGCGAATCCCAGCCCAGGCGCGCACCGAGCAGGGCATAGGCATCGGCGGGGTAGCTGTTGGCGTAGTCGACCTGCACCTTCGAGGCCATCTGGGTGTTCACGCCGGCGTAGAAGCCGCCTGGCCAGTCATAACGCAGTTCGGCCTGGTAATAATGCATCGGGATGCCGGGCAGGCGGTTGTCGCCGAACGTGTCGTCATCGCGGTAGTGGAAGTCGCTGAAGGTGTAGGCCTGGCGCAGGCTCAACTTGCCGGTGCCGGATTGTTCCCAGAGGATACTGTCCAATGCGGCTTCGACACCTTGGTGGACCGTGGGGCTGGCGTTGTATTCGGCGGTAATGCCGGGGGCCAGTTCCACTGCCAGCAGTTCGTGACGCACCTGGGCGTAGTACCAGGCCAGCTCCCAACGACCGACTCTCGAGTCGCCACGAGCACCCAGTTCCAGTGTTGTGGCTGTCTGGTTTTGCATCTCGATCGGTTGCGTCTTGGTCGGTGCGCTCCAGATCAGCGACCACGGATGTGGCGGCTCAACCGAGCGGCTGAGGTTGCCATAGACCTGTAAGTCAGGACGAATGTCGTAGCGCAGGCCTACACGTGGTGCATAGTCCCAGTCGTGTTGGCTGACCTTCCCGCCTTCGGCAGGATAGGTCACATCGCTCTCGCGTCGGGTATAGATCATCGCCAGGCCAGTGGTCAGCCAGAGGTCCGGGACCAGCTCCAGGTCGTTGCCGGCATGCAGCACGGTGTCCGAGCCCTGATAGCTGAAGTCGCGCGTGCGCTCGCCAACTATATCGTTCACCCGCGTGAATTGTGATGCGCCGCTGTTGGGCAGGTGTTTGGTGGTGCGCCACCCGATGGTCGTCTTGCTCTCATGGCCGAACAAGGTGTCCCGACGGAAGTAGTTGAGCGTGCCACTGACATCGGTGTAGGCAACCTTCAGGCGCATTGCGCCTTCACGCAAGTCCATCGGGTAGTCGTGATAGACCAGCCCTGCTTCCAGGCGTGAGTCGTCGTCCAGGAAGAAGGTGGTTTTGTTGCCCACCCAGGTGCTGCCCGGCTGCGGACGGCTGTCATTACGTGACAAGTAACCTGGATTGGCAGCCCGCGGATCATGCTTGATCTGCGCTTTGGTCAAGCGGCCGGCCAACGCGTTTTCGGTTTCTCGGTAGCGCAGGTAGAAGCGGGTTTCCAGGTTGGGATTGAAACGGTAGCCGACATTGGCGGCAATCCCCTTGGCACTGCCGCTGCTGTGCTTCTGATAACCGTCGTATTCCGAATCGGTCAGCGCCACGTAGTAGTCCAGGTTACCCAGCACCTGGCCCGAGCTGATATGCCGGTGCTGGTAACCACGGCTGCCAACCTCGTAGCGCACCTGCAGCGGCGCTGCATCGTACCCTGTGTGGGTCACATAGTTGATCGCGCCGCCCAGCGCCAGGGCACCCTGGTCGAAACCATTGGCGCCGCGCAGCACTTCGGCCCGGCTCAGCCACAGGGGTTCGAACAGTTCGTAGGGTGTGCCGCCGGGACCGGTCAGGGGCAGTCCGTCGAACATCGTGTACACCCCGGAGCCATGTGCCCCCGGTGCACGGTTGATGCCTGAACCGCGAATCGACAGCTTGATGCCATCGTTGCCCGCCGACTGGGCGAATACCCCAGGCTGGTAAGCCAGCACATCCTGATTACTGGCCACCCGGCCCTGACCAACACGCTGCATGTCCACCAGGTTGCTGGCCCCCGGCACCGCCTGCAGGCGTTCGCGGGCGTCGTCCAGCTCGCTTTGCTGCTCGTCATTGATCAGCACCTCGCCCAGTTCAACGGCTGGAGCAGCAGTGGCTTGCTGGCTGAGGGTGAAAGCGGCCAGCAGGCCAAGGCAAGACGAAAGGGGCAAAACGGGGCGCATCCTACAACTCCAGGCGAAAAGCGAACAGGCAACCGCGTTGTGACGAAAGAAATACCGTCCAGAGCACGGGGAATTTCAGTTAATTGCACCGCGCCAATGGAAGACGGTTGTGTAGGAAGCGCGTTTACAAACCCCGCGAGTGGAGCCAGCACATCGCCCTTCGTAAGGTGGGCCCATGGCGACAGCACATCCGGCTGTCGCAACTGGCGATTACTTGTGGAGTTCAATGATGAAAACCAACGTACGGCAGGAACCAGAACATGCTGCGGACACACCGATTCGCCTGACGCCCCGCGAGCATCAGGTCCTGCTGTGGTGTGCATACGGCAAGAGCTCGTGGGAGATCGGTCGAATTCTGCAGTGCAAGGAGTCGACGGTGAATTTCCACGTGTCCAATATCCTGCGCAAATTCGATGTCCCCACGCGTGTAGCGGCTGTGATCAAGGCCATACGCTACGGCATGTTGTCCGAGCAGTGAGGGCGGATCATGTCATCAGAGCGTATGGAAGATTTACCGCCGCCACCCGCGTTGCCTGTCAAGGGGGCACGTTTTCCCGATGGCGATGATCCTTTTTGGCCACGCATCGAACTGTGTTCGCTACGAGAGCGCTTGCGCCTTGGCGGTCAGGTGAGCGAGGCGCGCCTGGCACTGGCGGCTCGCTGTGCGGCGATCAACGCTGCTTCGGAGTTCGCGCACTGGCGCGCCGTACTGCGAGGGCGTGGCTACAAGCGTCTGGAGGACGTAGCAGGGCATGACCATGGAAGGGCGTTGTCGGTCTGCTATCGGCGTTTCGTCGAGGCCGCCGTGATGCGTACTCTTTAATACCAAGCCCGGCGGGCAGGTGGTGTGGAGAACGCCATCATGAGCGAACGCTACCTGCTGGAGGCGGCCAGCGCGGCTTTTCGTGAGGTGCTCAATACAGAGGGCAGGGCGCTGTTCGGTGCGTTGCTGGGAGCTTTGCTGGTCAGTGCCGCGCGAGATCGCTTGATCATCGTCTCGCGCAAGCGCCTGTCGACCCGCAAGCAGATGCTGCTGGTGTTTCTGACGCTGGGCGTAGGCTATCTGTTCGAGCCGTTGTTGCATTCCTTGGTGCCCATGTTGTCACGCGGCATGGCCGCCTTCGTGGCGGCGGTGGTGGTGATTCCGATCAGCCTCAAGGTCATGGTCTGGCTGGATTCTGTGGACCTGCGCGAGCTGCTTCAGCGCTGGCGCCGTCGTGGCTAGCCTTCGATTGGAGTGGGCATGCGCAGCGTCAGCTCGCGCACCTGGCGCTCCAGTTGGTGGATTCGTTGCTTGTCTTCGATCTGCAATTGAATCGCCTGGCGATCGGCAACTGAAAGCGCGCGAAGACGCGCGAGCATGTCGCTCTCCCAGGTCTCGTTTGCCAAGCCCGACGGGCCGTCCTGGTACTCACCCAGCAATAGCCAGTCGAGCGAGCAGCCGCGCTGGCGGGCGATGTCTATGCATAGTGCGTAGGGAATGCTGCCACGCACCTTCCAACTGCTCAGGGTCTGCGGGCTTACCGCAAGGGCCCTGGCCAGCTGCACATCGGTCTCCGAGCCGGTCAGCAGCTTGAGACGTGCCAGCACTGATGCAAATAAAGGGCTACTCATAACAAATATCCACGACTGGTTTAACGACGTTACTTGGGCTTAAACTACTTGTTACGAATAGCAGCCCTGCATTTTGAGGAGATATCCTGACATGAGGAGCAGCATGATGAAAAACCCTTCCTTTTCCGTAGTCAATACTGATGCACTTGGGGGAGCATTCTTACAGCATATCTGTGCAATTAGCGCATGCAGGTATTTGGCGTGAGTACATACAAGCTGGTCTGTCCTCACTGCAACAGTCGAATGCGCATCCGTACCAGCGAAGGACGGCACATTTTCCTGCGTATCGCGTACCTGCAGTGCACCACCGAGGCGTGTGGCTGGTCAGTGAGAGCCGAGTTCGAAATGACCCATGAGCTGTCACCCAGCGGCATGCCGAACCCTGAGGTCCACCTGCCATCGGCCGGCACTGAACTGCGCAAGTCGGCACTCAAGGATGGCAGTGCGGCCTCGCCCGAAAACCTTCGATCGGCCAAGCCCGTTCAGATAACTACAAAACGCAGATAAAAAAACACCCCGCATGTGCGGGGTGTTTGTTTTACCGGTTCGGTCAGCCGAGCAGTTGCAGGCCGGCTTGCTGAACCAGTTCCAGCAGCGGCTGCGGGTACACGCCGAGCACGAAGGCAAGCAGGGCGATTGCCAGCAGCATGACGCCGCCGGTGCGTTGTTCCCACTTCAGCGGGGCATCGTGGCGACGCAGGTTAGGCTCCACCAGGTACAGGGTGACCATGACGCGCAGGTAGTAGTACACGCCGATGGCGCTGCCCAGAACCAAGGCACCGACCAGCCACCACAGTTGCGACTCGACGCCGGTGGCAATGATGTAGAACTTGCCGATGAAGCCGGCAGTCAGCGGGATACCCGCCAGCGACAGCATCATCACAGTCAGCACCGCAGTCAGGTACGGACGGCGCCAGAACAGGCCGCGGTACTCGTAAAGGGCATCGGCGTCACGGCCGCCGTAAGGCGAGGACATCAGGGTGATCACACCGAAGGCGCCCAGGCTGGTGATGACGTAAGTGACCAGGTACACGCCCATGGCTTCCAGGGCCAGGCCCTTGCTGGCCACCAGCGCGATCACCAGGTAACCGAAGTGGGCGATGGACGAGTAACCCAGCAGACGCTTGAGGTTGCTCTGGGTCAGCGCCAGCAGGTTACCGATGAGGATCGAGGCGACCGCGATCACTGCCAGGACGGTGCTCAGGACGCCGCTGCTGGCAGCAGGGGAGAGCATGAACAGGCGCACGACCACGGCGAATACCGCGACCTTGCTGGCGGTGGCCAGGAAGGCCGCTACCGGCGCCGGGGCGCCTTCGTATACGTCCGGGGTCCACAGGTGGAACGGAACCAGCGACAGCTTGAAGGCCAGGCCAACCAGCATCATGCCCAGGCCCAGTTGGGCCACCAGGCTTGGCTTGCCGGTAGCAGCCAGGGCCTTGCCGATCAGGTCGAAGCTCAGGCTGCCAGCGTCGGCGTACAGCAGGGCCATGCCGAACAGCAGGAAGGCCGAACCTGCGGCCGACAGCACCATGTACTTGATACCGGCTTCCAGCGAACGCTTGTTGAAGAAGGCATACGCTACCAGGCCGTAGACCGGCACCGACAGCAGCTCCAGGCCGATGAACAGGCCAGCCAGGTGGTTGGCGCTGACCAGCACGAGGCCACCGAGGGCCGACATCAGCAGCAGCAGGTACAGCTCTTCACGGTTGCCCGGGAAGCCCTTGGAACCCTCGCCCAGATAGGCATGGGCGAGGGTTACGCAGGCCAGTGTCGCCACCAGGATGATCGCCATGTACAGGCAGGCGAACTTGTCGATGGTGACCAGCGAGGTGACCGCCAGCGGCGCGACTTTCAATGCTGGCAGGATCGATAGCAGGGCCAGGTTCAGCCCCACGGTGGACAACAGGAAGGTCTGCGAGTGATTGCGCTTCCAGGCGATCGCCAGCATCACCACCACCGTGGTGATGGTGGTGATCAGCATCGGCGCCAATGCGATGAAGTGTTGAGTGGTGAATTCCATAGCGCTCTTACCGGGCCGAAGCGAGTTGAGTGAAAGCGGAACCGAGCCACTGCTGCACACCGCTCATGGTGGCGGCAGAGGTGTCGAGGAACGGCTGTGGATACACGCCCAGCAGGATCAGCAGCACCGCCAGACCCACGACCATGACCAGCTCGCGACCGTCCATGCCAGCCAGGACGGCGTCGGACTTGGCCGGGCCGAAGTAGGCGCGGTGGATCATGATCAGCGAGTAGACCGAGCCGAACACCAGGCCGGTGGTGGCGATCACGGTGATCCAAGGCACATGCACGAAACTGCCGATCAGGATCAGGAACTCGCCGACGAAGTTGCCAGTACCTGGCAGGCCCAGGGAGGCGGCGGCGAAGAACAGGCTGATCGCGGGCAGGTAGGCGATGCGGTGCCACAGGCCGCCCATCTCACGCATGTCACGGGTATGCAGGCGCTCGTACAACTGGCCGGCCAGGATGAAGAGTGCGGCGGCCGACAGACCGTGGGCCAGCATCTGGATCACCGCGCCCTGCAGGGCTTGCTGGCTGCCGGAGTAGATACCGATCAGCACGAAGCCCATGTGCGATACGCTGGAGAACGCGACCAGACGCTTGATGTCGGTCTGGGCAAAGGCCAGGAAGGCACCGTAGAAGATACCGATCAGACCCAGGGTCATGGCGATGGGCGCGAACTCGGCCGAGGCGTTCGGGAACAGCGGCAGGGCGAAGCGCAGCAGGCCGTAGGCCGCGGTCTTCAGCAAGATACCGGCCAGGTCCACGGAACCTGCGGTCGGTGCCTGGGCGTGTGCGTCAGGCAACCAGGAGTGGAACGGTACCACCGGCAGTTTCACCGCGAAGGCGATGAAGAAGCCCAGCATCAGCAGGTACTCGGTACCGGCTGGCAGTTCGGCCTTGAGCAGGTCGCTGTAGTTGAAGGTGATCACACCGGTGTTGGTGTAGTTGACCAGCACCAGGCCCAGGATCGCCACCAGCATGATCAGGCCGCTGGCCTGGGTGAAGATGAAGAACTTGGTCGCGGCGTAGATCCGGGTCTTCTTGCCGTCCGCGGAGCTGTGACCCCAGAGCGCGATGAGGAAGTACATCGGCACCAGCATCATTTCCCAGAAGAAGAAGAACAGGAACAGGTCCAGGGCCAGGAACACACCGACCACGCCGCCCAGGATCCACATCAGGTTGAGGTGGAAGAAGCCGACGTGACGCTGGATCTCTTTCCAGGAGCACAGTACCGACAGCACACCGAGCAGGCCGGTGAGCAGGATCATCAGCAGCGACAGGCCATCCAGGGCCAGGTGGACGCTGATGCCGAAGCGCTGGATCCACTGGACCTTGTATTCCAGTGCCCAGGCAGGCTCGGCGCCCGGAGCGGGGGCCAGGGTGTAGTCGCCGGTGCCCCACAGCCACAGGCCGATGCCGAGCAGCAGGGACATGGTCAGCAGTGCGATCCAGCGCGGCAGGGTGGCGCCGAAGCGCTCACCCAGCCAGCACAGGAAGCCGCCGATGAAGGGGATCAGGATCAGCCAAGGCAAAATCATGACGGGTTGGTTTCCTTTGGCAAAGTCGCAAGATTCATAGTCATACCGCGGCCACTACCACGGCGCCGATGACCAGCACGGCACCGACGGCGATCGAGGCGGTGTACCAGCGCAGCTGGCCGGTCTCGGTCTTGCTCATGGCGACGTTGCCGCCACGGGCCATCCGAGGAATCAGGCCGATGCTGCGGTCAACCGGGTCCTTGCGCAGGATGTGGCTGATCAGCAGGTAAGGTTTGACGAAGAGCTTGTCGTAGATCCAGTCGAAGCCCCAGGCGGCGAACCACCAGGCCGACAGGACGCGGCCGATGCCGCTGTTGGCGATGGCCGAGACCAGGCGACGCTTGCCCAGGAACAGCACCGCGGCCAGCAGGATGCCGGCAATGGCGATGGCGCCCGAGGTGATTTCCAACGCGTGCTTGGCTTCACCACCGGCGTGGCCGGCACTTTCAGGCAGAACGCCAGCCAGCGGCGGGTGGATCCACGCGCCGATGAAGGTCGACAGCACGATCAGCACGCCCAGTGGCAGCCAGTGGCTGATGCCGTGGCCAGCGTGGGCTTCGGTCTTGGCTTCGCCGTGGAAGGCGATGAAAATCAGGCGGAAGGTGTACAGCGAGGTCATGAACGCACCGACCAGCCCGGCATACAGCAGGCCGGTATTGCCACTGGCGAAGGCTTCCCAGAGGATCTCGTCCTTGGAGTAGAAGCCCACGGTCAGGATCGGCAGGGCCGCCAGGGCAGCACCACCCACCACGAAGCTGGCGTAGGCCAGCGGCAGCTTCTTCCACAGGCCGCCCATCTTGAAGATGTCCTGCTCGTGGTGGCAGGCAACGATCACCGCACCCGAGGCAAGGAACAGCAGGGCCTTGAAGAAGGCGTGTGTCATCAGGTGGAAGATTGCCGCGTCCCAGGCGCCGACGCCCAGGGCCAGGAACATGTAGCCGATCTGGCTCATGGTCGAGTAGGCGAGGATACGCTTGATGTCGGTCTGGACCAGGGCTGCGAAGCCCGCCAGGACCAGGGTGACGCCACCCACTACGCCCACCAGGTGCAGGATGTCCGGTGCCAGCAGGAACAGGCCGTTGGTACGGGCGATCAGGTAGACGCCCGCGGTCACCATGGTTGCCGCGTGGATCAGTGCCGATACCGGGGTAGGGCCAGCCATCGCGTCCGCCAGCCAGGTCTGCAGCGGCAGCTGGGCCGACTTACCGACCGCACCGCCCAGCAGCATCAGGGTGGCCAGGACCATCCAGGTGTCGCCCGCCTGGAATTTCTGCGGAGCCAGCACCAGCAGTTCCTGCACGTTCAGGGTACCCAGCTGGGCGAACAGGATGAACAGGCCGATGGCCATGAACACGTCGCCGATACGGGTGACGATGAAGGCCTTCAGTGCCGCGTTACCGTTGTTGCGGTTGCTGTAGTAGAAACCGATCAACAGGTACGAGCACAGGCCCACGCCTTCCCAGCCGAAGTAGATGAACAGCAGGTTGTCGCCCAGCACCAGGAACAGCATGCTGGCGATGAACAGGTTGGTGTAGGAGAAGAAGCGCGAGTAACCGGCTTCACCGCGCATGTACCAAGAGGCGAACAGGTGGATCAGGAAGCCGACACCGGTGACCACGCCGAGCATGGTGACCGACAGGCCGTCCACGTACAGGGTGAAGTTCGGCGCGAAGCCGTCCACCGACATCCACTGCCACAGCAGCTGGCTGTATGCGCCGCCTTCAGGCGGGGCAACGTTGAATTGCCAGATGACATAGGCGGCCACGGCGGCCGACAGGCCCACCGAGCCAACGCCGATCAGCGCGGACAGGTTCTCCGAGAACCGCCCGCGCGAGAACGACAGCAGCAGGAAGCCGATCAGGGGGAAGACGAAAGTCAGGAAGATAAGGTTCATCCGCGCATCTCACTGGCAGCATCGATGTCGAGAGTGTGGAAGCGGCGATACAACTGCAGCAGAATGGCCAGGCCAATGCTGGCCTCGGCGGCTGCCAGGCTGATCACCAGAATGAACATCACCTGGCCGTCGGGCTGGACCCAACGGGCACCGGCGACGATGAACGCCAGGGCAGAGGCGTTCATCATGACTTCCAGGCTCATGAGTACGAAAAGGATGTTGCGGCGGACCATCAGGCCAACCAGACCTAAGCAGAACAGGATCCCGGCTACCGCCAGGCCATGCTCAAGAGGGATAGCACCCATGATTTACTCCTTCGCCTCGTTGCGGCCCAGGTGGAAGGCGGTGACGGCTGCGGCGAGCAGCAGCATCGAGGCCAGTTCGACAACCAGCAGGTACGGCCCGAACAGGCTGATGCCCACGGTCTTGGCGTCCACGGTGGTGCCGCTGATACCGGCGCCGCTCGGGGCGACGAACAGCACGTAAAGCAGCTCCAGCAGCAGCAGGGCAGCCAGGATTACCGGCCCGGCCCAGATACCGGGCTTGAGCCAGCCCCTTTCCTGGGCGACCGACGCCGGCCCAAGGTTGAGCATCATCACCACGAACACGAACAGCACCATGATGGCGCCGGCGTAAGCGATCACTTCCAGTGCGCCGGCGAACGGCGCACCCAGGGCGAAGAAGATCATTGCCACGGAAATCAGCGAAATGATCAGGTAGAGCAGGGCGTGCACGGGGTTGGTGCCGGTCACCACCCGAAGGGTGGAGACCACGGCGATCCCGGATGCGAAGTAGAAAGCGAATTCCATCTTTCTGTCCTTATGGGAGCAAGCTCTTCACGTTGATCGGCTCGGCTTCGTTCTGTGCAGAGCCTTTCGGCTTGCCAGCGATGGCCATACCCGCAACACGGTAGAAGTTGTAGTCAGGGTTCTTGCCGGGGCCGGAGATCAGCAGATCTTCCTTCTCGTACACCAGGTCCTGACGCTTGAACTCGGCCATTTCGAAATCCGGAGTCAGCTGGATCGCGGTGGTCGGGCACGCCTCTTCGCACAGGCCGCAGAAAATGCAGCGCGAGAAGTTGATGCGGAAGAACTCAGGGTACCAACGCCCGTCCTCGGTCTCGGCTTTCTGCAGCGAGATGCAGCCAACCGGACAGGCCACCGCGCAGAGGTTGCACGCTACGCAGCGCTCCTCGCCATCGGGGTCGCGGGTCAGGACGATGCGGCCGCGGTAGCGCGGCGGCAGGTACACAGGCTCTTCTGGGTATTGCAGGGTGTCGCGTTTGCGGAACCCGTGGGAGAACACCATTGCCAGGCTGCGCAGCTGGGTGCCGGTGCCCTTAACGATGTCGCCGATATATTTGAACATGGGTCAAATCCTCACTGGGCCGCGACGGCTGGCGTGTTGTAGAGCACGATCGCAGCGGTCACCAGCAAATTGATCAGGGTCAGCGGCAGGCAGAACTTCCAGCTGAAGTCCATCACCTGGTCATAGCGCGGGCGCGGAATCGAAGCGCGCAGCAGGATGAACAGCATGATGAAGAACGCGGTCTTCAGGGCGAACCACAGGAATGGAACCTGTGGCAGCAGGCCGAATGGGCCGTGCCAGCCGCCGAAGAACAGGGTCACCAGCAGTGCCGAGATCAGGATGATGCCGATGTACTCACCGACGAAGAACATGCCCCATTTCATGCCGGCATATTCGATGTGGTAGCCGTCGGCCAGTTCCTGTTCCGCTTCCGGCTGGTCGAACGGGTGACGGTGGGTCACGGCGACGCCAGCGATGAAGAAGGTGCAGAAGCCGAAGAACTGCGGAATGATGAACCACAGGTTCTGGGCCTGGTATTCAACGATGTCGCGCATGTTGAACGAACCTACCTGAACCACCACGCCCATCAGCGCCAGACCCAGGAACACTTCGTACGACACGGTCTGTGCCGACGCACGCAAGCTGCCCAGCAGGGCGTACTTGTTGTTCGACGACCAGCCGGCGAACAGTACGGCATACACCGAAAGCCCGGCCATGGCGAAGAAGAACAGCAGGCCGATGTTCAGGTCCGCCACGCCCCACAGCGGGGTGATCGGGATGACCACGAAGGCGATCAGCAGGGCACTCATGGCCACGACCGGCGCCAGGGTGAAGATCATGCGATCGACGAAGGGCGGGTTCCAGTCTTCCTTGAAGAACATCTTCAGCATGTCGGCGGCGATCTGGAACATGCCGAACGGGCCGACACGGTTAGGACCGTAACGGTCCTGCCACCAGCCCAGCAGGCGACGCTCGACGAAGCTGAGCAGCGCGCCGCAGACCACCACCGCGAGCAGGACCACGATGGCCCGGACCACGGTGAGGATCACATCGATCACTTCGGGGGTGAACCAGCTCATTGTGCTGCCTCCTGCAGACCTTCGACGGATGCACCGAAGATGGCAGGCGGGATGCCGGCCAGGCCTTTGGGCAGGGCAACCAGGCCAGCGCCCAGTTCTTCATTGATACGCAGCGGCAGGCGCAGCGAAACACCGGCAACGGTCAGGCTCAGCAGCGCGCCTTCGTTGACGCCCAGGCGATCGGCTTCGGACTTGGCCAGGGCCACGTAGGCAGCTGGGATACGCTCCTGCACCGGGGCGGCGCGCGACGAGCTTTCCTCGCTGCCGAACAGGTGGAAGAACGGTACTGCGGTCCAGGTACCACGGGCCGGATTGAAGGCGCCCGGAATGGTGGTGAACCAGTTGAGCTTGTCACCTTGCGGCTCGATCAGGCGTACGCCAGGGTCACCCGCGCGCAGGTGGCCACCGACCTCGTCCTGGAACTTGTTCCAGGCTTGCGGCGAGTTCCAGCCCGGCGACCAGGCGAACGGCACCTGTTGGCGCGGTTCGGCCGACCCCGAATAGCCTTCCATGGAGAAGGCGAACGCGGTGTCCTTGTCCTGCGGGGTACGTGGCTCATGCACGCTGATGTTGGCGCGCATGGCGGTACGGCCCGAGTAGCGCAGCGGCTCACGCGCCAGCTTCATGCCCTTGATGCGGAATGCGGCCGAAGGTGCGGCGTTGACGATGCCGGCCAATTGCGGCGCGGCTTCGGCGCAGGCGCTGGTGACGTGGTCCAGTTGGGTCCAGTCGACCGGCTTGTTCAGCAGGGTGGCACGCAGGGCGTGCATCCAGCGCCAGCCTTCGTGGATCTGGATGCTGCTGTCCAGGTACTGCGGGTCGAACACCTGGAAGAAACGCTGGGCACGGCCTTCCTGGCTGACCAGGGTGCCGTCGCCTTCGGCGAACGAGGCCGCTGGCAGTACCAGGTGGGCGCGGTCGACGGTGGCGGTCTTGGAGTGGTCGGCAACGATGACCACCTTGGCGGCGGCCAGGGCGGCATCGACCTTTGCGGCCGGTACGCGGGTGTACAGGTCGTTTTCCAGGACCACGATGGCATCGGCCTTGCCGCTGATGACGGCATCCAGGGCAGCGTCGACGGACTCACCGCCCATCATCGCCATGCCCAGGCTATTGGCCTCGGGCACCACCAGGCTCAGCGAGCCGTTCTTCTCGCGCAGCTTCAGGGCCTTGGCGATGTTGGCGGCGGCTTCGATCAGCGCCGGGTCGGCCAGCGAGGTACCCGCGACCACCAGTGGACGCTTGGCCGCGACCAGGGCGTCGGCGATGCGCTGGGCCAGGGCTTGTGCTTCCTGGTCCAGACCGGCGACGGCTGGTGCGCTCGGGTCGATGGCGTGGGCAACGGCGAAGCCGATGCGGGCCAGGTCGGCCGGGGCGGCATGCACGCACTCTTCGGCGACGTCGTCCAGCTTGGTTTCAGCCAGCGAAGCGATGAACAGCGGGTACAGCGCGTGCTGGCCGATGTTCTTCACAGCAGCATCCAGCCAAGGCTGCACTTTCATGGCCTCGGCCATGGCTTCGGCCTTGCCCTTGGTGGCCTGGCGAACGGCCAGGGCAACACGGGCGGCGGTCTGGGTCAGGTCTTCACCGAGCACGAACACTGCGTCGTGGTCTTCGATGTCGCGCAGGGTCGGCACTGGCAGCGGGCTGTTGTTCAGCACGTTCAGGGCCAGGCGTACGCGAGCCAGTTCACCCGCTTCCATACCCGAGTAGAAGTAGTCGGCGCCGACCAGCTCACGCAGCCCGTAGTTGCTTTCCAGGCTGGCGCGTGGCGAGCCGATGCCGACGATGGTACGGCCGCGCAGCAGGTCGGCGGCCTTGTCCAGGGCTGCGTCCAGGCTCAGCTTGGTGCCATCGGCCAGCAATGGCTGGCGGGGACGGTCCTTGCGGTTGACATAGCCGTAGCCGAAGCGGCCACGGTCGCACAGGAAGTACTGGTTGACGGAGCCGTTGAAGCGGTTCTCGACCCGACGCAGTTCGCCATAGCGCTCGCCCGGGCTGATGTTGCAGCCGCTGGAGCAACCGTGGCAGATGCTCGGGGCGAACTGCATGTCCCACTTGCGGTTGTAGCGCTCGGAGTGGGTCTTGTCGGTGAACACACCGGTCGGGCAGACCTCGGTCAGGTTGCCGGAGAACTCGCTTTCCAGCACGCCGTCTTCAACGCGACCGAAGTACACGTTGTCGTGGGCGCCGTACACGCCCAGGTCGGTGCCGCCTGCGTAGTCCTTGTAGTAGCGCACGCAGCGGTAGCAGGCGATGCAGCGGTTCATCTCGTGGGCGATGAACGGGCCGAGGTCCTGGTTCTGGTGGGTACGCTTGGTGAAACGGTAGCGGCGCTCGTTGTGGCCGGTCATTACCGTCATGTCCTGCAGGTGGCAGTGACCGCCTTCCTCGCACACCGGGCAGTCGTGCGGGTGGTTGGTCATCAGCCACTCGACGACGCTGGCGCGAAACGCCTTGGACTCTTCATCGTCGATGGAGATCCAGGTGCCGTCGGAGGCAGGGGTCATGCAGGACATGACGATACGACCACGGGTGTCGTTTTCGTCGGTGTACTGCTTGACCGCACATTGCCGGCAGGCGCCGACGCTACCGAGCGCCGGGTGCCAGCAGAAATAAGGGATGTCGAGGCCGAGCGACAGACAGGCCTGTAACAGGTTGTCTGCACCGTTGACTTCGAGCGCTTTGCCGTCTACGTGGATAGTGGCCATGGTTCAAAGTTCTTCGTTGGCCCGCGTGAGCAGGCGTGGCTAATGGAAATCGGTGGGCCCGCGGCTCGCGTCAGGACTGCGCGTGCCTGCAAGGCCAGCGGGTGGCACGGACCACCCGCGTTTCATCTTGTTATGCGCCGACCACAATCGGCTTCGCCAGGTTCGGGCGCAGGGCGTCGGCAGCGCTTGCTGGAGCGACACCGGCCTCGAATTCCGAGCGGAAGTATTTGATGGCACTGCCCAATGGCTCGACGGCACCCGGTGCGTGGGCACAGAAGGTGCGGCCCGGGCCGAGGAAGTTGACCAGCCCCAGCAGGGTCTCGATGTCTTCGGCGCGGCCCTGGCCTTTTTCCAGCGCGCGCAGCATCTTCACGCTCCACGGCAGGCCGTCACGGCAGGGGGTGCACCAGCCGCAGGACTCGCGGGCGAAGAACTCTTCCATGTTGCGCAGCAGCGAGACCATGTTGATGCTGTCGTCGACCGCCATGGCCAGACCGGTACCCATACGGGTGCCTACCTTGGCGATGCCGCCGGCGTACATCTGCGCATCGAGGTGCTCGGGCAGCAGGAAACCGGTACCGGCACCGCCTGGTTGCCAGCACTTGAGCTTGTAACCGTCGCGCATGCCCCCGGCGTAGTCCTCGAACAGCTCACGGGCAGTGACGCCGAACGGCAGTTCCCACAGGCCGGGGTTCTTCACCTTGCCAGAGAAGCCCATCAGCTTGGTGCCGTGGTCTTCGCTGCCTTCACGGGCCAGCGACTTGTACCAGTCGTTGCCGTTGGCGACGATCGCCGGAACGTTGCACAGGGTCTCGACGTTGTTCACGCAAGTCGGCTTGCCCCACACGCCAACGGCGGCAGGGAAGGGCGGCTTGGAGCGCGGGTTGGCGCGGCGGCCTTCCAGCGAGTTGATCAGTGCGGTTTCTTCACCGCAGATGTAGCGACCGGCACCGGTGTGCACGAACAGCTCGAAGTCGAAGCCCGAACCGAGGATGTTCTTGCCCAGCAGGCCGGCGGCCTTGGCTTCCTCGATGGCGCGGTTGAGGTTCTTCGCCGCGGTGGTGTACTCGCCACGCAGGAAGATGTAGCCGCGGTAGGCCTTCAGGGCGCGGGCGCTGATCAGCATGCCCTCGACCAGCAGATGGGGCTGTTGCTCCATCAGCATGCGGTCCTTCCAGGTGTTGGGCTCCATTTCGTCCGCGTTGCACAGCAGGTAGCGGATGTTCATGGATTCGTCTTTGGGCATCAGGCCCCACTTCACGCCAGTGGGGAAGCCTGCGCCGCCCCGGCCCTTGAGGCCGGAGTCCTTGACACTTTGCACGATGTCGTCGGCGGACATTTCTGCCAGCGCTTTGCGGGCAGCGGCATAGCCGTTCTTGGCCTGGTACTCGTCCAGCCAGATCGGCTCGCCGTCGTCACGCAGACGCCAGGTCAGCGGGTGGGTTTCGGCCGAACGTGCGATACGGTTGGCCGGGCCGAAGGAAGTAATGGTCATACGTAACCCTCCAGCAGTTTGGAAACGCCAGCCGGCTGAACGTCGCCGAAGGTGTCGTCGTCGATCATCAGCGCCGGGGCCTTGTCGCAATTGCCCAGGCAGCACACGGGCAGCAGAGTGAAGCGGCCGTCGGCGGTGGTCTGGCCCAGGCCGATGCCCAGCTCGCTCTGGATCTGGCTGACCACCGACTCATGACCGCCGATGTAGCAGACCATGCTGTCGCAGACGCGGATGATGTGGCGGCCGACCGGTTGGCGGAAGATCTGGCTGTAGAAGGTGGCTACACCTTCCACGTCGCTGGCCGGGATGCCCAGCACTTCGCCGATCGCGTGGATGGCACCGTCCGGCACCCAGCCACGTTCCTTCTGGACGATCTTCAGGGCTTCGATGGACGCCGCGCGCGGGTCCTCGTAGTGATGCATCTCGTGCTCGATGGCCGAGCGCTCGGTTTCGCTCAGGGCGAAACGGTCAGTCTGGATAAGCGTGCTGTTCATGCTTAGCGGTCCACGTCAGCCATAACGAAGTCGATACTGCCCAGGTACGCAATGAGGTCGGCGACCATGCTGCCTTTGATCACCGAAGGGATCTGCTGCAGGTGCGGATAGCTCGGGGTACGGATCCGGGTGCGGTAGCTCATGGTGCCGCCATCGCTCGTCAGGTAGTAACTGTTGATGCCCTTGGTCGCCTCGATCATCTGGAACGACTCGTTGGCCGGCATGACCGGGCCCCACGAGACTTGCAGGAAGTGAGTGATCAGGGTCTCGATGTGCTGCAGGGTGCGCTCTTTCGGTGGCGGCGTGGTCAGCGGATGATCCGCCTTGTACGGGCCTTCCGGCATGTTGCGCAGGCACTGGTCGATGATGCGGATACTCTGGCGCATCTCCTCGACACGGACCATGCAGCGATCGTAGGCATCGCCGTTGTGGGCCAGCGGTACTTCGAACTCGAAGTTCTCGTAGCCGGAGTAGGGGCGGGCTTTGCGCAGGTCGAAGTTGCAACCGGTGGCACGCAGGCCGGCACCGGTCGTGCCCCACTCCAAAGCTTCCTTGGTGTTATAGGCGGCAACGCCGATGGTACGACCACGCAGGATGCTGTTCTGGAGGGCGGCCTTCTCGTATTCGTCCAGGCGCTTGGGCAGCCATTCGACGAAGTCCTTGACCAGTTTGTCCCAGCCGCGCGGCAGGTCGTGGGCGACGCCACCGATACGGTACCAGGCCGGGTGCAGACGGAAGCCGGTGATTGCCTCGATCACGGTGTAGGCGCGTTGACGGTCGGTGAAGGTGAAGAACACCGGGGTCATGGCGCCGACGTCCTGGATGTACGTACCCAGGAACAGCAGGTGGCTGGTGATACGGAAGAATTCGGCCAGCATCACGCGGATGGTGTCGACTTTCTGTGGCACCTTGATGCCAGCCAGCTTCTCTACCGCCAGTACGTACGGCAGGTTGTTCATCACCCCGCCGAGGTAGTCGATACGGTCGGTATAGGGGATGAAGCTGTGCCAGGACTGGCGCTCGGCCATCTTCTCGGCGCCACGGTGGTGGTAGCCGATGTCCGGTACGCAGTCGACGATTTCTTCGCCGTCCAGTTGCAGGACGATACGGAAGGCACCGTGTGCCGAAGGGTGGTTCGGGCCGAGGTTGAGGAACATGTAGTCCTCATTGGCGCCGTGACGCTTCATGCCCCACGCTTCCGGGTTGAAGCGCGCCGATTCCTCTTCAAGCTGTTGCTTGGCCAGGTTCAGGCTGTACGGGTCAAATTCGGTGGCACGGGCCGGGAAGTCCTTGCGCAGCGGGTGACCTTCCCAGGTCGGCGGCATGAGGATACGCGACAGGTGCGGGTGGCCGGCAAAGTCGATGCCGAACATGTCCCAGACTTCGCGCTCGTACCAGTTGGCGTTGGGCCAGATGCTGGTGACCGACGGCAGGTTGAGGTCGCCTTCGCTGAGCGAGACCTTGATCATCACGTCGCTGTTACGTTCCACCGACAGCAGGTGGTAGAACACGCTGAAGTCGGCGGCCGGCAGGCCACGGCGCTGGGTGCGCAGGCGCTCGTCGACGCCGTGCAGGTCGTACAGCATGCTGTACGGCTTGGCGACGTTGCGCAGGAAGGTCAGGACTTCTTTGAGTTGGGC
This sequence comes from Pseudomonas sp. Rh2, assembly GCF_040762985.1. Taxonomy (NCBI): domain Bacteria; kingdom Pseudomonadati; phylum Pseudomonadota; class Gammaproteobacteria; order Pseudomonadales; family Pseudomonadaceae; genus Pseudomonas; species Pseudomonas sp. Rh2. The sequence goes on along the minus strand of NZ_CP142890.1, from coordinate 3,817,345 downwards.
ACGGTTCACCCACAGGACCGGCATGCCGGTGCGGGTTTCCTGGGCGACGAATGCGTCGGCGCCAAAACGGTTGTGCAGTTCGACGACCACATCCTGGTCGTCAGCCTTGTAAGGCGGAATGTAAATAGCGGTGTCCGCTGTCATGGTCTCGGTCGCTTTGAGTCAACGTAGAGAATGAAGCCAGGCCGCCGGCTCCTTCGGGAGCGGGCGGCAGGTCGCTGGATCAGACTTCGTCGGGGCTGCGCAGGTTGGTTACCGCGATACGCTGTTCGCGACGCAGGTCTTTCTGGGCGGGCATCTCGGCACGGTAAATGCCTTGATCACCAACGACCCAGGAAAGTGGGCGTCGCTCCTGGCCGATCGACTCCTGCAGCAGCATCAAGCCTTGCAGGAATGCTTCGGGGCGCGGCGGGCAGCCAGGCACGTACACGTCAACGGGGAGGAACTTGTCGACCCCCTGAACGACCGAGTAGATGTCGTACATGCCACCGGAGTTGGCGCACGAACCCATGGAGATGACCCACTTGGGCTCGAGCATCTGCTCGTACAGGCGTTGGATGATCGGCGCCATCTTGATGAAGCAGGTACCGGCGACGACCATGAAGTCGGCCTGACGCGGCGAGGCCCGGATGACTTCGGCGCCGAAGCGGGCGATGTCATGGGGTGCCGTGAAGGCCGTGGTCATTTCCACGTAGCAGCAGGACAGGCCGAAGTTGTACGGCCAGAGGGAGTTCTTGCGACCCCAGTTGACCGCGCCACGCAGCACATCTTCAAGCTTGCCCATGAAGATGTTCTTGTGGACCTGGTCCTCTAGCAGTTGATCGGTGACGGTTTCCCGTTCACCGACCGGGTACTGCTCGTTGGGCGCATCCGGATCGATTCTGGTGAGATTGTATTGCATTGCCAAAGCCTCATTGTTTCAGCTTCGCTTGCCGCTTGCGGCGACCTTCGGGAGCCCAATCAAGTGCCCCGACGCGCCATAGGTAGACAAGACCAGCCAACAGAATTGCTATGAAAACGAGTGCTTCGACGAATCCGGTCCAGCCGCTTTCGCGGACGGACACAGACCATGCATACAGGAATAGGGCTTCGATATCGAAGATCACGAACAGCATCGCGACCAGATAGAATTTGGCGGACAGGCGCAGACGGGCGCTGCCGACGGGCAGCATACCGGATTCGAAGGGTTCGTTCTTGGCGCGACCCCAGGCCTTGCTACCGAGCAGGCTGGACAGGCCGAGCATGAAGGCACACAGGCCGACGACACCCAGAAGGAAGATGGCAAAGCCCCAGTTGTGGGCGATGAGTCCTGCCGAATCGGACATGCTAGAAATCCTTATACACAGAGACCCAGCTCTGCAGTCTGAAATTAAGTAGAGCGGCGACTTGGCGTCGCAGGTGCAGTGACCAAATGTCGCAGCTGAATCAATCGGGCTGATTTTATGGGTAAACCCGATGCAAGTAAAATTTCTGTGGCAAATTTATTCGTAGGATTAAGAACAACAAGCGTTCGTAACTGGCTGAAAGCCTTGAAATTCGGGCATTGCATGCGGTTTTGTTAATTATGTTTCTTGCGGCTGGTAACGAATCACAAACTTCGAAATGATAATTGATATCATTTGAACTGTTACCCTGTAATTTGGCTGTTCTGCGCCTGGTAAAGTTCATTGGGCGATTCCCCCTACTTGCAAATGCGAAAAACGCTTGTTCTAGCAGCTTCAAGCGCCGCTTGCACCGCTCTGGGTCAATACTTTGTCGGTTGGGCGATGGCCGACAGATGAGGCGATCGCCCATTGGCCGAGCCAGTAGGTGAGGATGATCAGGTACGGTGCGGCGGCAGACGGGCTAACGAAGCGGTCGATGCCGATCAGGCTGTCGGAGAACACGAACAGGCCAGCACCGAGCGCGGCCAGGCCACCGCAGGCCAGGGCGCGCCAGAGCATGGTGCTGATGGCCAGGGCGTAGAACGCAACCGGGATCAGCAGCGAGCCCAGGCCGTGGTTGGCGAGCACGCCGAACAGGGTGATGCCGGTGAGGGCGCTGAACAGGAGAGTGGCTAGGGCGGGGCGCAAGGTTTGGCCGCAATAGGCGCGCAGGTAGGCCAGGTGGGCACAAAGAAATGCGACCAGGCCGAACACGAACAGGTCGGCGGGAATGGCCAGCAGGATGTCTCCGAGTATCGAGAATGCCAGGCCCAAGGTGATTCGGCGGCGATAAGGTGTGGCAGGAGCGCTACGTAGCCAGGCGATCAGGGTCAGCACGGGTATCGGTTTGGCCAGCAGGGCGAGCAGGGTGTTGTCGCTGGCCAGTGCACATATATAGAGGGCGGCGGCGATCAGGGCGAGCATCATCAGGTGGCTTGGACGAGGCATGAGCGGTCCTTGCGGCTGGGCTGCCTCAAGCATAGACCTGTTTTGGGGGTTTGTGGGTGATGCTTGTGGGGTGTTTGGGGTGTGGGGCATGGGTATGGCGAACGGGAGGCAGCGCCTGTGAGATCGAGCGCCGCCCGCGCGGCGCATCGCGAGCAAGGCTCGCTCCTACGTTTGTTTACGGCCAATAACGCCTGTGACAGGCGCGCGACCGATCTACGCAACACCGCAATAACCAAGGCCGGTGCAGGCAAAAACAAAAGCCCGGGGCTTTCACAAGCCCCGGGCTTTATTCAGCGGCAACCCACTATCAGTGGAACTGCTCTTCCTCGGTCGAACCGGTCAGTGCAGTCACCGACGAAGCGCCACCCTGAATCACGGTGGTCATGTCGTCGAAGTAGCCAGTGCCCACTTCCTGCTGGTGCGCGACGAAGGTGTAGCCTTTGCTGGCGTCGGCGAATTCCTGCTCCTGCAGCTTCACGTAGGCCGTCATGTCGTTGCGGGCGTAGTCGTGCGCCAGGTTGAACATGCCGTGCCACATGTTGTGGATACCGGCCAGGGTGATGAACTGGTGCTTGTAGCCCATGGCCGACAGTTCGCGCTGGAACTTGGCGATGGTCGCGTCGTCCAGGTTCTTCTTCCAGTTGAAGGAAGGCGAGCAGTTGTACGACAGGATCTGGTCCGGGTACTCCTTCTTGATCGCTTCGGCGAAGCGGCGCGCTTCTTCCAGGTCTGGCTTGGCGGTTTCGCACCAGATCAGGTCGGCGTAAGGCGCATAGGCCAGGCCGCGAGCGATGGCTTGGTCGAGGCCGGCACGGACCTTATAGAAGCCTTCACGGGTGCGCTCGCCGATCACGAACGGCTGGTCGTACGGGTCGCAGTCGCTGGTCAACAGGTCAGCGGCGTTGGCGTCGGTACGGGCCAGGATGATGGTCGGTACGCCCGAAACGTCGGCGGCCAGACGTGCGGCAACCAGCTTCTGTACGGCTTCCTGGGTTGGTACCAGTACCTTGCCACCCATGTGACCGCACTTCTTCACCGAGGCTAGCTGGTCTTCGAAGTGAACGCCGGCAGCGCCTGCCTCGATCATGTTCTTCATCAGCTCGTAGGCGTTCAGTACGCCGCCGAAACCGGCTTCGGCGTCAGCTACGATGGGTGCGAAGTAGTCGATGTAGCCGTCGTCGCCTGGGTTCTTGCCGGCTTTCCACTGGATCTGGTCGGCGCGACGGAAGGCGTTGTTGATGCGCTTGACCACGGTCGGTACCGAGTCGACCGGGTACAGCGATTGGTCAGGGTACATCGACTCGGCCGAGTTGTTGTCGGCGGCTACTTGCCAGCCGGACAGGTAAATGGCCTGGATGCCTGCTTTTACCTGTTGCACTGCCTGGCCGCCGGTCAGGGCGCCCATGCAGTTGACGAAATCTTTTTCTGGGCGGAAAGAGGGGTGGGCACCTTCGGTGACCAGCTTCCACAGTTTTTCTGCACCCAGGCGGGCCAGGGTGTGCTCCGGTTGCAGGGAGCCACGCAGGCGAACGACATCAGCGGCGGTGTAGGTACGGGTCACGCCTTTCCAGCGCGGGTTCTCGGCCCAGTCTTTCTCGAGGGCTGCAATTTGCTGTTCGCGTGTCAGTGCCATGGAAATAAACCTCGTCGCATCGATCTTGGGGTAATTGTGCTGATGCTCGGGCAGCGATCAGAAGCCTGGCGGCGGTCCTGCTCGGCGGGGATTGCGCGGCTGACGAGGAAGGCTCGAAGAGGAAGGGGGCTGCAGCGTGGGCAAGGTGCGGCGGGCAGGTTGGCTCGTGGATGCCTTGCTGCGGTGCGACATGGCTTGCCGGGTGACTGCGGTGATGCGCTTCCGTCCCTCGGGACAACTTCTTCGTTGCAGTCGCAATCCCGTCGAACCGCCTTGTGGGCCGTATGGACACGAAGCGCCTCCAGGGGTGGGAGGAGCGCGCTTCGAAGACCCTTGCCAGGGCCTCTGATTAGCGGGAGCGAGGCCATCATGCCCTTGGGAAAAAGTGCCTGTCAAATGTTTTGTAGTGCTTTTTTCCACTTACTACATCTTTGGTCTAATGCGACTTGCTGGTCAGTTTCAAGGCCTTTGGTCGAGGCCTTGATTTGCCTGGGATCAGTCCAGAAGGTCGACTTTGACACGCAAAGTCATGTTTTCGCCGCGCTGGGTGCTGTAAGTGAGGGTTGACGGGTTGCGTTCGGACTGGCTGTCCTGGTTGAAGCCCGCCAGTGTGATCCACTCTCCGAGCTTGCCAGTGACTGTCGTGTCGGTGCTTTGAACTTTCACTACATCGGCGCGTTCCTGGCTGATGCGGTCATTATTGGTGCTGATTTGCAGACGAACCGTGTCGCCGCTCACGCTTGGCGTCACGTAGAAACCTTGGGTGACGTTGCGGTATTCAGTGTTGCTCTGGAAGCCGCCGTAACCATCGGTGCTGGTGCTGGTCACCGGTATGCTCTGGCCGATCTGGATCAGCGCGGCCTTGCCTTCGCTGGCCTGGATCTGCTGCATGCCACCCTCACGGTTGGCGGTGCCGTACTGGATGATTCGGGCGTTGCCATGGTTGTCCTGGAAGTTGTGGTCGGTGTTGTCGACGCTGATCAGTAGGCGCTTGGGCGCTGTGTCCAGCTGCTGCAGCAGCGAGCGCAGGTCGTCGATACGCTCGGGGCTGGCATTGACGATCAGCTTGTTCTCGAAGGCGCTGACCGTGCCGTCCCTGCCGAGAAAGGACTGGGCAGTGGGCAGGAGTTCGGCACTGCTGCGATGCTGCAGCGGCAGCACTTCGGTGGCGGCCTGGGTGGTGAAGCTTGCGGCCATCAGCAAGGAGGTAATGAGGGGGCGTAGCGGCATGTCCATGATCTCCGCGGGTGGAATGTTCATGATGGCAAATTTGTTCGCGTTGTGCCGGGTCTGGGTCACAGGTTCTGCGTGGTGGTGGCTGCTGTAGGACAAATTCCGTAACATCGCGCTCCTTGTGTTTTGCATCGCCCTCAAGGGCACCGCCGTAGGATTGCCATGAAGCCCGCTCGACTCCGCGCCGACATACTCGCCGGCCTGACCACCTCTTTTGCCCTGGTGCCCGAGTGCATCGCCTTTGCCCTGGTGGCCCACCTCAATCCGCTGATGGGGCTGTACGGTGCTTTCATCATCTGCACCCTGACGGCGCTGTTCGGTGGCCGTCCTGGCATGATTTCCGGCGCAGCGGGTTCGATGGCCGTGGTGATCGTCGCCCTGGTGGTACAGCATGGTGTGCAATACCTGCTGGCCACCGTGCTGCTCGGTGGGGTGGTGATGATCCTGTTCGGCGCGCTGCGTCTGGGCAAGCTGGTACGCCTGGTGCCCTATCCGGTAATGCTGGGCTTCGTGAACGGTCTGGCGATCGTCATCGCCCTGGCGCAGCTCGAGCACTTCAAGCAAGGCGAACATTGGCTCGCTGGCGCACCGCTGTACCTGATGATCGGCCTGGTGGCGCTGACCATGCTGGTGGTTTACGTCTTGCCCAGGTTGACCCGCGCCGTGCCGCCGGCGCTGGTTGCGATTCTCGGTGTCGGCTTGCTGGTGTACCTGCTCGATCTTCCCACCCGCACCCTCGGCGACATGGCGCACATTGCAGGTGGCCTGCCGCAGTTGGCCCTGCCAGATGTACCGTGGAACCTGGACACCCTGGAGATCGTCGCCCCCTATGCCGTGCTGATGGCCATGGTTGGCCTGCTGGAAACCCTGCTGACGCTGAACCTCACCGACGAAATCACCGAGAGCCGTGGTTTCCCGGATCGGGAGTGCGTGGCCCTGGGCGCGGCCAACATGGTTTCCGGGTTGTGCGGTGGCATGGGCGGTTGCGCGATGATCGGGCAGACGGTGATCAATTTGAGTTCCAACGGCCGTGGCCGACTGTCCGGCGTCGTGGCGGGTGGCATGATCCTGTTGTTCGTGCTGTTCCTGTCGCCTCTGATCGAACGGATTCCGCTGGCGGCGCTGGTCGGGGTGATGTTCGTGGTGGCCCAGCAGACCTTCGCCTGGGCATCGTTGCGGGTGCTGAACAAGGTGCCGGTGAGCGATGTCCTGGCGATCATTGCGGTGACGGTGGTCACTGTGCTCACGGACCTGGCCATGGCAGTGTTGTTCGGCATCGTGATCGCGGCAGTCAATTTCGCCTGGCAACATGCGCGGGAGCTGAATGCCGACAGCCATGACGACGGAGAGGGCGGCAAGCGCTATCAGGTGCACGGCACGTTGTTCTTCGCCTCCACCACGCCGTTCCTCAACCAGTTCGACCCGGCCAATGACCCGGCCAAGGTGACCCTGGACTGCCAGCACCTGAGCTTCGTCGACTACTCGGCGGTCGCAGCGTTGAAGACCTTGCGCGAGCGCTATGCCAAGGCGGGCAAGCAACTGCGGGTGGTGCATCTTTCCGAGCGTTGCAAGAAGCTGCTGAAACGGGCTGGGGAGCAGGACTGACGGCCCAACCCGTGAGAGCGGCCTGGCGCCGCCAAAGGGCCGCAACGCGGCCCCTGGGTTGGAGCAACGACACACGAATTGCCTGGGCTGCCCCGGCAATGAGACGGCGGCTCAGGAGTCCCCGCGGCTCTTCTTCACTATGCCATCGGCAATACTCGCCGGTGCCTCGGCATATCGGGTGAACTCCATCGAAAAACTGGCCCGCCCCTGGGTCATCGAGCGCATCGAGGTGGCATAGCCGAACATCTCGCCCAAAGGCACTTCCGCCCGTATGACCTTGCCCGCAGGGGTCTCGTCGCCGTCCTGGATCATTCCACGGCGCCGGCTCAAGTCACCCAGAATGTCGCCCTGGTACTCCTCGGGCGTAACCACCTCGACCTTCATCACCGGCTCCAGCAGTACCGCGCCGCCTTTGTGCGACAACTGCTTGGTAGCCATGGACGCGGCGATCTTGTAGGCCATCTCGTTGGAGTCGACGTCGTGGTATGAGCCGTCGAATACCGCAGCCTTGAGGTTGATCAGCGGGTATCCGGCCAGTACACCGTTCTTCATCTGCTCCTCGATGCCTTTCTGGATGGCAGGGATGTATTCACGGGGTACCACGCCGCCAACGATTTCATTGACGAACTCGAGGCCTTCCTTGCCCTCTTCGCCTGGGGCAAAGCGGATCCAGCAATGGCCGTACTGGCCACGCCCACCGGACTGGCGCACGAAGCGGCCTTCGATCTCGCAGGTATTGCGGATTTTCTCGCGGTAAGCCACCTGCGGCTTGCCGATGTTGGCTTCGACGTTGAACTCGCGGCGCATGCGGTCCACGATGATGTCCAGGTGCAGCTCGCCCATGCCGGAAATGATGGTCTGGCCGGTTTCTTCGTCGGTTTTGACCCGGAACGAAGGGTCTTCCTGGGCCAGTTTGCCGAGGGCGATGCCCATCTTTTCCTGGTCGGCCTTGGTCTTGGGCTCGACGGCCACGGAAATCACCGGGTCTGGGAAGTCCATGCGTTCAAGGATGATCGGCTTGTCCATGTCGCACAGGGTGTCGCCGGTGGTGACGTCCTTCATACCGATCAGTGCCGCGATATCACCGGCGCAGACGTCCTTGATCTCGGCGCGTTGGTTGGCGTGCATCTGCACCATGCGGCCGATCCTTTCTTTCTTGCCTTTGACCGAGTTGAGCACTGCATTGCCTGAACTGAGCACGCCGGAATATACCCGGGCGAAGGTCAGGGTGCCGACGAAGGGGTCGGTGGCAATCTTGAAGGCCAGGGCCGAGAACGGTTCGTTGTCATCGGCATGGCGTTCCAGGTGCTTCTCCTCATCGTTCGGATCGGTGCCCTTGATCGCCGGGATTTCCGAGGGGGCGGGCAGGTAGTCGATGACCGCATCGAGCATCAGCGGTACCCCCTTGTTCTTGAACGATGAACCCAGGATGGTCGGGACGATCTCGTTGTTCAGCGTGCGCTTGCGCAGGCCGGCCTTGATTTCTTCGGTGGTCAGCTCTTCGCCTTCGAGAAACTTCATGGTCAGCTCGTCATCCGCCTCGGCCGCCGCTTCGACCATGCGTGCCCGCCACTCGTTGGCCAAGGGCAGGAGTTCTGACGGAATCTCCTCTTCGCGATAGCTGGTGCCTTGGTCGGCTTCGTTCCAGTAGATGGCCTTCATTTTCACCAGGTCGACCTGGCCGATGAAGTTTTCCTCAGCACCGATGGCCAGCTGAATGGGTACCGGGTGATGGCCCAGGCGCTGGTCGATCTGCTTGACCACGCGCAGGAAGTCGGCGCCCTGTCGGTCCATCTTGTTGATGTAGGCCAGGCGTGGGACATGGTACTTGTTGGCCTGGCGCCACACCGTCTCGGACTGTGGCTCGACGCCGTCGGCGCCGCTGAATACCACGACCGCGCCATCGAGCACGCGCAGCGAGCGCTCGACTTCGATGGTGAAGTCGACGTGGCCGGGGGTGTCGATGATATTGAAGCGGTACTTGTGGGCGAACTGCTTGGTCGACCCCTGCCAGAAGGCGGTGGTGGCAGCCGAGGTAATGGTGATGCCGCGCTCTTGTTCCTGGGCCATCCAGTCCATGGTGGCGGCGCCGTCATGCACCTCGCCCATCTTGTGGTTGACCCCGGTGTAGAACAGGATGCGTTCGGTGGTGGTGGTCTTGCCGGCATCCACGTGGGCGACGATGCCGATGTTGCGGTACAGCTCGATGGGCGTTGTACGGGCCATGACGGACTACCTGCGGATGGGCGGATTCTCCCAAGGTAGCAGACCGGAAGAATCCTGCTTTACCGCCGGGCCATCAATCGGCCTGGGCTTGCAGCATCCACTGGCCGTCGACTTCCCGGGCCAGGCCGCTGGCAGGCAGCAGGGCCAGCAGGCGGGCGTGCAGGCTGGGCTCGGTGAAGGTCTTGAGCGTGGTCAGATCCAGCACGCCGATGGGGGGCAGGTCGGCCTTGGTGTAGGACAGCCAGGCTTTCTTCAGCACTTGAAGCACGTCACTGCCAGCGGTACTGGCGAAGCGGCGATGCAGTTGGCGGCCTTCGAGGGTGAACGTGTGCTGGTGGCTATAGGTGCTTGGGTCGTTGCCCTCGGAGCAGCGATGGCAGCGGCACGAGCCCTCGCCGAAAGCATTGCGCAGGTAGCTGTTGAAGTCCACGACGGGCTTGAGGGTCAGGCGTTTGTCGACCTCGAACAGGTCGGCGATCAGGGGGTGTTCGGCGCTCACGCTAAATCCTCGGGTGGTGGGGCATGTATCGGCGGGCACCCTAACAGATCGGGGCCTTCAGATCACCTGTTGCAGGTCTGGCCTAGTCGCTGGCAAGCGGTTCCCGCCTGGACCGCAGATCGTGCTGAAGTCGGGCAGTAGAGACAACCGGTAACGGCTACCGTACTCTACGCGCCCGCCTACATCCATCAATCGAGGTAACCCCGTTTGAGCAACAAGTACCCGTACATCGCCACCATCACTGTCAGCGCCGAAGATCGTGGCGGTGACGTCGAGGCGTCGGAAAACCCCAACATGCGTGTCGGTCTCGAAGCCGTGACCGAAGTGCTGAAGAAGGTGCATTTCGTCGGTACGCTCGCGGCCCCGGAAAAATCGGCCACGCATATTTGCGTGACCCTGGAGAATGGCCTGACCTACTATGGCCCTATCGTCAACGGCCATGCCGAGCTCGAAGGCGGCTGGATCGCCTTCGAGTCGGACATGCTGACCCCCGCTGAACTGGGCTTGTAAGCCTCAGGCCAACTCGGCCAGGCACTGCTCGAGGATATCCAGTCCTTCCTCGAGCACTTCGGCCTCGATGGTCAATGGTGCCAGCAAGCGAATGATGTGCCGCGCCTTGCCGCTGGGCATCAGCAGCAGGCCTTTGGCCCGGGCTGCTTCGATCACTTTGGCCAGCCGGGTTGGCGCAGGGTTGCCGTCGGAATCGACGCATTCGATCCCGCGCATGGCGCCCACGCCGGTCAGGCGGCCGATGCACCCACCCAGACCTGCCGCCTTCCACTTCTCGAATCGACGAACGATGGCCTGTTCCTGACGCTCGCCCCAGGTGGCGATGTTCTCGTCGGTCATCTGCGCCAGGCTGGCCAGGGCCGCCGCACAGGCAATCGGGTTGCCCGAGTAGGTGCCGCCCAGGCCACCTTTGGGTAAGGCCGCCATCAGGTCCTGCCGTCCGACCACCGCGCCCAGCGGCATGCCGCCGGCGATGCTCTTGGCCAGCAGCAGCAGGTCTGGCTCCATCCCTAGTCGCGGGAAGGCAAAGCGCTGGCCGGTGCGACCGAAGCCTGACTGAATTTCGTCGATGATGATCAAGATCCCCCGTTCGTCGCAGAAGCGCCGCAAGGCCTGGGCGAATCCGGGGTCGAGGGCGAGGAAGCCGCCTTCACCCTGAACCGGCTCGAAAATGAATGCAGCCACGTCTTCGACCGCCAGTTCGACACTGAACAGGCGGTCCATGGCCTTGAGTGCCTGCTCGCAGGTCACGCCGGTGTCGACGCTGGGGTAGGGCAGGTGATAAACCGGGCCGGGCAGCTCACCGACCCGTTGCTTGTAAGGGGCGACCTTGCCGTTGAGGTTAAGGGTTGCCAGGGTGCGACCGTGGAAGCCGCCGTCGAAGGCGATGATGGCGCGCTTGCCTGTGGCACCGCGGGCGACCTTGAGGGCGTTCTCCGCCGCTTCCGCGCCACTGTTGGTGAGCATGCCGGCCAATGGGTAGCTGACGGGTACGAACTGGCTCAGGCGCTCCATCAGCGCCAGGTACGGCCCATGGGGGGCGGCGTTGAAGGCATAGTGGGTCAGGCGCGCGGCCTGCGCTTGAATCGCCTCGACCACGGCCGGGTTGCAGTGGCCCAGGTTGAGTACGCCGATACCGCCGACGAAGTCGATATAACGTTTGCCGTCCGTGTCCCAAACTTCCGCATTGCGGCCATGGGAAAGTGTGATCGGATGAACGATGGCAATGGACTGGCTGATACTTTCCTGAGGCATGGGCACGCAAACCTTTGTTCAATTTTCCCCCTATCCAAGCGTGCAAAGGTGTGAGACCGCAAACGAATTATTGGATTGCGATCATTCCATGGATTCGTGAACTGGCGGATTCGCTAGCCTCTTTAGGGCAACGGTGAAATGGATCGTGCTATCTGCCGTTTGGGCGCTGTGGACTGGTACCGAGCAGAAACGTCAGAAGTTCATTCTCAAATGGAATCATGTGTTTCGAAAAGGTCGTTTGTTGACCCACGCCGATGGATTGATACTGGCCTGGAACAACGTTGACAACCGGTCGTGCGAAGAGGAGGGAAATATCCGCTACCGGCGCCTTCACAACAACAAGAACGAGCACTACGGACTTACCAGAATTCTGCTCCAACTTTCAGCCGCCCTTGCGGCGGCCAACCCATTCGAGGGTTCTCCATGGCTTCGCTACACAACAAGAAACAGCGTTCCTTGCAGCACGGCCTGACCTCACGTCAGGTGTCCATGATCTCCATTGCCGGCATCATCGGCGCAGGCCTGTTCATCGGTTCCTCCAATGCCATCGCCACCGCTGGCCCGGCGATTCTCATTTCTTATGCCATGACTGGCCTGCTGGTGCTGCTGGTGATGCGCATGCTGGGTGAAATGGCCATCGCCAATCCTAACAGCGGCTCGTTTTCCACCTATGCTGGCGAGGCCATCGGCCCTTGGGCGGGCTTCACCATCGGCTGGTTGTACTGGTGGTTCTGGGTGCTGATCATCCCGGTCGAGGCGATTGCCGGCGCGGATATTCTCCATGCCTATTTCCCGGGCGTGCCGTCATGGCTGTTCGCGTTCCTGATCATGGTCGTGCTGTCGGGCACCAACCTGATCAGCGTGAAGAACTTCGGCGCCTTCGAGTACTGGTTCGCGCTGGTCAAGGTGCTTGCCATCATCGCCTTCATCGTGGTGTGCAGCCTCGCCGTATTCGGCGCCTGGCCGCTGGCCGAGGTGTCTGGTGTCAGCCGCTTGTGGGACAACGGTGGCTTCATGCCCAACGGTTTCGGCACTGTGCTCGGTGGCGTGCTGATCACCATCTTCTCGTTCTTTGGTGCCGAGATCGTCACCATTGCAGCTGACGAGACGGCCAATCCGAAAGACAAGATCCGACGCGCCACCAACTTGGTGGTTTACCGCATCGCAATCTTCTACCTGGCGTCGATCTTCCTGGTGGTATCGCTGGTCGCCTGGAACGATCCGGGCCTGAAGGCAGTGGGTTCGTTCCAGCGGGTGCTGGAGGTACTCAACGTGCCGGGCGCCAAGCTACTGGTCGACGTAGTGGTACTGGTGGCCGTGACCAGCTGCATGAACTCTGGCCTCTACACCGCGTCACGGATGCTGTATTCCCTGGGGGCCCGTGGCCAGGCGCTTGGCATCACCAAGCGTGTCTCCGGCTCGGGTGTTCCAACCGTTGCGGTCATTCTCTCGACCCTGGCTGGCTTTGCGGGTTGCTTCGTCAACTATGTATTCCCCGGCAAGGTGTTCGGCTTCCTGTTGTCCACCACGGGCGCCATCGCCTTGCTGGTGTACCTGGTGATCGCCGTCTCGCAGTTGCGCATGCGTGCCCGTGCCGAGCGCGAAGGCCGTCCGCTGGAACTGAAGATGTGGCTGTTCCCATGGCTGACCTGGCTGGTGATCGGCACCATCGTCATGGTCCTGGGCTACATGCTGCTCAGTGATGCCTACCGTTACGAGACGCTGATGACTGCCGGGGTGACGCTGTTCATCCTGCTGGTGTCGCTGACCCAGCGTCGGGGCAAGGTAGTCGCTCAGACGGCGTGATCCTCCAGGGGGCGCGGTGCGCCCCCGTTTTGCGATTGGCGCTGACAGATTCGAGCGTTACCATCGAGGCAGGCATTTCTTCCCATTCCAACAAGCACAGGAAGCGCATGAACGACCAGACCCTTTCCCTTCAAGCCCTGGCCGCGCCGGACGGCACCTGCTATGGCTGCGGTTGCGCCCACCCCAGCGGCCTGCACGTGCAAAGCCATTGGGACGCCGATGGCATTCATCTGTCGTGCCGGCACACACCTGACAGCACGTTCAGCGGCTGGCCCGGCCTGGTCTACGGTGGCCTGTTGGCCATGCTGGTCGACTGCCATTCCAACTGGACCGCCATGGCCTATCACTACCGTGCCGAAGGTCGCGAGCCGGGCAGCTTGCCGCGCATCGACTGCGTCACCGGCACGCTCAACCTCACCTACCTCAAGCCGACCCCGATGGGCGTGGAGTTATTGCTCAAGGCGCGTGTAGAGGGCGAGGTGGGACGCAAGAGCCGCGTGATCTGTGAAGTCTGGGCTGGCGATGTGCTGACAGTGACCGCTGATTCGGTGTTCGTACGAGTCGATACCGACAAGCTCAAGCTCAAGGCCCACGGACAGGCTTGAAGGCCACGGGATGATGGTCAGCCGACCGCGATGCCTCTAGAGTGGCAGGACCATTCCCCAGGCAAGGTTGACCATGACCGATCTGAGCGCATTCCCGATCACTCAAAAGTGGCCCGCGAAACACCCTGAGCGGCTGCAACTGTATTCGTTGCCCACCCCCAACGGCGTCAAGGTGTCGATCATGCTGGAAGAGATCGGGCTGCCGTACGAGGTGCACAAGGTCAACTTCGACAGCAACGACCAGCTCACTCCCGAGTTCGTTTCCCTGAGCGCCAACAACAAGATCCCAGCGATTCTCGACCCGAACGGTCCGGGCGGCCAGCCGCTGCCGCTGTTCGAATCGGGGGCGATCCTGCAGTACCTGGCGGAAAAGTCCGGCCAGTTGCTCAGCGACGACCCGGCCCGCCGCTACCAGACCCTGCAATGGCTGATGTTCCAGATGGGCGGCATTGGTCCGATGTTCGGCCAGGTGGGCTTCTTCCACTTCTTCGCGGGCAAGGAATACGAAGACAAGCGCCCTCGCGACCGCTACGTCAACGAATCGAAGCGCCTGCTCGGCGTGCTCGACCGACACCTGGAAGGGCGGCAGTGGATGGTGGACGAGTACAGCATTGCCGATATCGCCATCTTCCCCTGGGTGCGCAACCTGGTGGAGCGCTACAACGCCCGGGAGCTTGTGGGGTTCGATGAGTTCAAGGAAGTGCAGCGTGCGCTGGCTCGGTTCCTCGAACGCCCAGCGGTGCAGCGTGGGCTGAAAATTCCGGGTTGAAGTATTTGAATGGACGGGTAACGGCGTCGTCTTGACTGTACCGGCGTCATCGCCGGCAAGCCGCCGCCTACAGGATCTGCGCTGTCCGTGTGGGAGGGGCCAGTGCCCCGGATTCAGAACACGTGGCTCAGAATCCAGTACAGGCACCCCGCCAGCAACATGGCCGCCGGCAGTGTCAGCACCCAGGCCATCAGCAGGTTGATCAGGGTGCGTTTCTGAATGCCCGAGCCGTTGGCCACCATGGTCCCGGCTACCCCTGAACTGAGCACATGGGTGGTGGATACCGGTAGCCCGAACATGTCCGCAGCACCGATGGTGCACATTGCCACCACCTCGGCCGAAGCGCCCTGGGCGTAGCTGAGGTGGGTCTTGCCGATCTTCTCGCCCACCGTCACCACGATCCGCCGCCAGCCCACCATGGTGCCCAATCCTAGCGCGATGGCCACGGCCACCTTGACCCACAGCGGGATGTAACGCGTGGCATCGTCCAATTGGCCTTTGAACATCTGTACCTGGCTGCGGGTGGCAGCATCGAAGGTGGCCAGGCGGTGCTTGTCGAGCAGGCGAATGGCTTCGCTGGTCAGGTACATGTCGTTGCGCACGTTGGCCATGGCCTCGGCTGGCACGCGCTTGAGCGACCCATAGCCTTTGACTTGCTCGCCGATCATACCGGTGAGTGCTGCCAGGGCGGGCACCAGTTGCGGGTTGGTCCTGGGCTCGGCAATGAACGCAGTCAGCACCCGGCGCGGATCGGCCGGCGCTGGCTGCGGGTCGCTGCGTACCAGCGCCTGGCGCGTCACTTCAGCGACAGCGGAGAACTGCAAGGCCTGCTCGTTCGGCATGGTCTTGTTCAGGGCGTACGCCATGGGCAATGTGCCGACCAGAATCAGCATGATCAGCCCCATGCCTTTCTGACCATCATTGGAACCATGGGCGAAGGACACGCCGGTGCAGGTCAGGATCAACACGCTACGGATCCACCAGGGCGGTGGGGTCTGGCCTTCCGGTGCCTGGTACAGCGCCCGGCGCTTGACCAGTGCGCGCAAGGCCAGCAGGAGCAATGCCGCGCAGGCGAAACCGACCAGCGGGGAAAAGAGCAGGGCATAACCGACCTTGCTGGCTTGGCTCCAGTCGATACCACTGGTGCCATCGCGGCCATGCATCAGGGCGTTGGCTACGCCCACGCCGATGATCGAGCCGATCAGCGTATGTGACGATGAGGCCGGCAGGCCCAGCCACCAGGTGCCAAGGTTCCAGATGATCGCCGCCAGCAAAAGGGCGAACACCATGGCGAAGCCAGCCGAAGATCCGACCTGTAGTATCAGCTCCACCGGTAGCAAGGCAATGATGCCGAAGGCCACCGCGCCACTGGAAAGCAGCACCCCCAGGAAGTTGCACAGCCCAGACCACACCACTGCCACTGGCGCAGGTAAAGAGTGGGTGTAGATCACGGTGGCTACAGCATTGGCGGTGTCATGGAAACCGTTGACGAACTCGAAGCCTAGAGCGATCAGCAAAGCCAGGCCCAGCAGCAGAAAGGGGGTGACAGTGGTGATGATCGTACCGCTGGCGGTGACGTCCTGTCTCAGGCTCCAGGCGGTATAGGCGATGCCCGCCAATAGCAGGCCAAAGAACAAGGTCAGGGTGGCGCGCCCAGGCTTGTGGGATAATTGCGGGCGGGCGTCGCGCTGGGCCAGGTGCGTCTGGGTGGCCAGTGACGGGGTTGCCATGGGGGCTCCGGTTGGCGTTGGGCGAAGTTGCCGAGGCCCCTGAGCATAGAAACAATTCGGGACGCTAGACTGATCTTTGTCAAAGAACTCGCTAGGCCAGGGACGAACGGTCAGCGCAGGAGAAACCCATGATTCACTGCAAGCGTGTCTACGATGCGGCGCAGGCAAGCGATGGCCAACGTGTGCTGGTCGACCGCCTGTGGCCGCGCAACAAACGCAAGGATGACCTGCAGGGAACCTGGTTGCGCGAGGTCGCGCCTTCCGTCGAGCTGCGCCAGGCATTCCATCGGGGTGAGCTGGATTTTGCCGTTTTTAGCCAGCGCTACCGGCAAGAGCTGGCGGCGCATCCCGAGCATTGGTACCCCTTGCTGGACCTGGCGGCCAAGGGGGACCTGACTCTGCTCTATGCCGGCAAGGACACGCGCCACAACAACGCACGGGTGTTGGCGCAATGGCTGGAGGATGAACTGGACCGACATGGGCCGGCAAGCTCGCCGGTGTGCTATGGCCATTGAACTGAAAGCCGCGACCGACGCCGATCGTACGTTCGCGCGCGATCTGACGCGGCGGGCGATGTTGCCGTACTACCGCGAGTTCGACTTGCTGTGGATCGAGGAAGCGTTCGACCAGGCGTGGGCCTGGCGCGAGCAATGGCTAGTGGTGGAGGGGGATACCGTACTGGGGTTCTGTAGCCTGAGCCAGGACCGGCAGGCGCTGTTCATTCGCGAACTGCACCTGTCGCCAGAACATCGCGGCCGGGGCGTGGGGAGTTGTGTGCTGGAGCAACTGGCCGACTGGGCGTCGCTGCGGCATTTGCCATTGTTGAGGTTGATGGTATTCAGGAGTAACCCGGCGCGATACTTATACTTGCGCCATGGCTTTCTAAAAGTCGGGGAGGCGGATTGTTTTTGGCAACTGCAGCGAGAAATAGACTAACGTAGCGGGTTCGCAGAAGCGCCGGCTACGTTAGTGAAAGCGAGAGCGCTGATAGGTTATGAGACGAAGGCCTCCAAGGTTGATTGGAAGGCGTCTTGGTGTATCAGTCAGTCACTCGGAGTGTTGTCTTAAATCGACCGGTGACCGTTTCTTTCTTATCGTCTTCTAGTGGATAGCTCACGTCGATCCTCCCCCATACCTTTTGACCCACTCGTTGAATAATGTGTACCTCGCCTTGAGTGGCTATGACTCGGCCATTTGGTGGGTAAAGGGTTACATCTAGTTGATCTGGGACTACCCAGTTGCCGTTGGTAAAGCTTGCGGTCCTCGTCTCGATAGCGACCACATAATTGCCTGAGGCTAAAGAGAAGGTGCCTTTGATCAAGGTGCTGTGGGAATCGAATTTGTCTGTTTCATATTTTAAGCCCGTGCTTTTGAATTCGATAACAAATCGGTTTTCGATCCATTTTGTCTCTTCGATCCATTGTGTATCAGTATTGCTCATTGTTAAGTCCTCGATTTTTGAGTGAGGCTTAAATGTAGCGAAAGAAGTATCCAAGGGGTACTGGTAAAAATGATAGGGCGCGCTCTTATATGCCGTGTGACCTTTTCATGTGGGCGAGTTTGAAGGTGGCATAGAAAAGGCGAAGTCCCGCACATGCCTGGACTCACTGTTGCTGCACCTGCACCGTCGCCCCCTGACGAACCGTAGCGTCGAGCAACTGCCCCTGCACCGGCAGCAGATCCCCGATCAATAAATTCTGCAACAAGGGCTTACCTTCGAAACGGTTAGCGCCCATCACGACATCCCGCATCCCCTCGACCCGTACCAGTGCCTTGCCGACCTGGCCCAGGCGATTGCCACTGAGTACCAGCGGCCCTGCCAGCGGTGTGGCATTGCGCAGGCTGACGGCATACTCCTGGGTATTGCCGATGCGGTTGTCGAGCAGTGCCAAGGCGCTGACTTCGCTGGCATCCACCGCGCTGCCTTGGCTACTGGCCAGCAGGTTATCTTCGACGACCAGCGGGGCAGCGGTGGTGGGTGCCAGGTTGCGTAACTGGATGCCATTGCCTCGGCTGTCACCCATGCGATTGCCGGCCAGCAGCACCGCGCCCTGTTGTTCGCTGACTTCGATGGCCGCCTTTGCCGCACCCAGAATGAGGTTGCCATCGACCTGGGCGCGGGTCTGGCCACGCAGGCGCACGCCGCTGTTGTTGTCGATGCCGCGTAGCTGGTTGTCCTGCAGTTTGACCTGGCTGTCACGCACGTCGATGGCGTATTGCTGCGACTTTTCGAACTGGCTGGCGGTGATGGTCGCCTGGCTGTGCTGCAACTCCACCGCGCTGGACATCTCGCTGAAGTGGCTGTCGCGGATGATCACCGTGGCGGCAGGTGTGTTCGCGGCTTGCTGGGCACTTAGGGCAGTGGTCAGTCCGCGGGACAGGTTGGCGTTGTAGCCCAGGCGCTTGAGGGTCGAACCAATCACCTGGGTATGGCTGCCGGCCCAGGCCACCACGAACGGCCGCCAGGCGCGGTCGGTGTTGCCTGGTCGGTCACCGGCCAGGCTTTGCAGGCTGGACTGGTTCAACCCCAGCCATCCCTGGTTGATCAGCGCTGTGCCCGAATGGCTCGACAAGTAAAGGCGGGTGCCCTCCAACACCAACCCGGCGTCGGCACCGATCATCAGCGGGTAGCTGAGCAGGTAACCGTCCTTGTAGCGCCTCAGGATGCGCGTATCGTTCAGCGCATCGTGCAACTGCGCCAGGGTGATGCTGCCCGCGCGCACCAGCACTACCTGAGGATGATGCGCCTGGTAGCCGGCGATGGCGCGGAACAGGCCGTTGTTGACGAATGGCTCGAAGGGCCAGCTGCCGGCCTGTGACGAGAACATCGGTTGCAGACTGACACTAGCGCGGCCCGCCGGGCGCGGGCGTTCTGCCTGATGGAACGTCACTGCCTCGCGCACCTGCTGGCGCAGTTGGTCGACCTTGTGCGTGCGTTGCTCCTGGGTCAGTGTGGTCAAGGTGTAGTTGACCGTCAGCGTCTGGCTGGCGGCCTGGGCAGTGCCGGCCAGGCCCAAGGTGACCAGGCAGGCGAGGGGGAAGCGGGCGAGGGCAGTCATGGGTCAGTTCCTTGATCCGGGCAATGAGGGGTAAAACGGTTTGATAGGGCCGCCGAGCTGGCTGTAGTTGTCCACATCGCCGTCTTCGCTGTCGTACAGCTGGCGCGCCAGGGCGTGGCCGGGATTGCGCTGCAGGAACGGGATCAACCAGGCCAGTTTGTACGGCGCTACATCCGCCTGGGACTGGCCTTCGAGTTCGGGCAGGTCGCGTGGGTCAAGCACCGTGCGAGCGGCGAAGTTGGCCAGAAGGTCCAAGGTCTGTTGGTCGTCGGCGCTCCACGGCAGGCCGTTGACGCGCGCCGATTCAGCCAGCAATACCAGGGGTACCAAGGCGTACTGGCTGTAGGTGGCGGCAAGCTTGGCCCGCGCCACTTCCAGCGGCAGGTAGGCGTAGCTGCCATCGCGGGAACGCACCGCCTGGGCCAGGCCACGACGTAGGTTGCCGTCGGCCCACTGGATGAAGTCGTCGCGCCCGACCAGCATGCCGGTGGCGGCTACGGCCCAGGCAGCCCAGTAGTCGTGGTTGTTGAAGTACACGCCTGGGGCATCGCGGCGTGGGTCGTACTCGTGGATCACCAATTCGGCCAGGCGAGTGAACCACGACTGCTGAGCCTCGCTCAGTCGCACCTTGCCGTCACTGGCTGACTGGGTCAGCAGCACGGTTCCGGCCA
Source organism: Pseudomonas sp. Rh2 (assembly GCF_040762985.1). Classification (NCBI taxonomy): domain Bacteria; kingdom Pseudomonadati; phylum Pseudomonadota; class Gammaproteobacteria; order Pseudomonadales; family Pseudomonadaceae; genus Pseudomonas; species Pseudomonas sp. Rh2. The sequence continues at coordinate 3,797,373 of NZ_CP142890.1, read as the reverse complement.
TTGCCGCCAAAGCCCATTTGCGCGCGGCCATGCCTGTGCCGCTGGCATCCGGGTTGAGCAGTGCGCCGGCTTCGGCCCAGTCTTGCAGCCATTGGTCTTGGCAGGCCAGGGCCATGTTGGCGTCCTGCGGCTTTTTCGCCCGCTGGAAACGCTTGCCGGCGTAGATCAGCCCGCCGACGAACTGTTTGACCTGCTTGCCGATGCGTTCGCTGCCTGCATCGGGGCTGCTGCGCAGGGTCGACTTGCTGACGTCGCGCTGGTCGTACTTGCTCTGCAGGCGCAGGCTGCCGGTATAGGGCGGCGGAGGCTCCTTGCTGCAGGCCAGGGTGTGGTAGTCGGCGATCATGGCCGCTTGTGGCGTGGGATGCGCAGGCCAGATCGACTGGGCTGCCTGAGCCTGGGGGGGAGCAGGGCCAGGGGAAGCAGCGAGGCAGCCCCGATGAGCATCTTCAAAGACACAGACGAGTCTCCACCTCGGTGGCCGCAGTGCCCGCCTTGGTCGGTTCCATGAACACCGACAGCAAGTTGGCCCCGGCAAACGCTGGGTCCTTACTCAGTTCCAGGTAGTACTGCCCGCCGCTGACGGCTGCCTCGCGACGGAACCACACCTTGTCGCGCGCGCCATTGTCGTAATAGACGATGATGTAGAAGTCCTTGATGTTCTTGTCGCTCAGGCGGATGTCGAGAAACCCCTTCGAACCACTCAACGACTGGCGCGAACTGCCCGCGTTGCTCAGCAGCTCGATGCGCTCGCCAACCTTCAGCGCCGGGTGTTGCAACTTCGACCCCAACACTTGCCTGTTGGCCGAGCAGCCGCCCTGAACCGCCGGCACCAACTGGCGATACATCAACGGCGAATCAAGCCGGTAGTTGGCCGGCAGTTCCCAGACGATCAACTTGGGCGGGGCCTTGGGGTCGTAGTCTTCCGACAGCAGGTACGCCAGCAGCGAGCCGTCCTCACCGACACCCGGCAGGGCATAGTTGAGTACATCCACACTCAGGTATTGCTTGAGGTAGCCGTCGAAATTGAACTGCTTGCTCTCGTCTTCACGTGCAGCGGCGTTGCTGTCTCCCACCAGGATCACTTGCGGGTCTGGCGCTTCGTCGAACAGCGCATCGGCGCTGTCGGCCACCGGGATGGTCTGGAAGCCGCGCACGTACTGGAAGCCATAGTTGTTGCCACAGATGTTGCTCAGCGCCAGGTTCAGCGTGCCATCCTTGGGCACCATTACCCCAGGCTCGGTGCGATACTGCTTCTTGGTCAACTCGCCGTAGAACGGTTGGCGGCGGATCTCTTCGGCCATCAGTCTGGCAGTGGCTTCGGCGCCGGCCGGGGTCCAGTGGTGGTCGCGGCGGAAGAAGTACTCGCCCTGAGGCGGCTGCTGCACCAGTTGCATCATCGGCGCCACCACCGCACCGCCCTGGCGCAACTGGCCAAGGTAGGCACTGAGGTGGGCGCTGGCCTGGGCATAGTCGAAACCGTGCAGTTGGCCTTCGAGCAGTTTGTCGCGGTGCATCAGCCCGCGGGTGGGCTGGACCGCCATGGCCACGTGGATGCCCTGGCGCTGGAAGGCCTGCATCAAGCGGGCGAACTCCGGGCGCATAGGGGCGGGAATGCCGAAGTCGTTGGTCAGGTCCACCGCCGAGCGGAATAGCCAGCGGTCCTTGCCGGGTACGATTTCGCGCATCAGCTTCATGCGCCCCTCGGTGTAACGCTGTGGGTCGCTGAGCGCCGGGCAGACCATGCACCGCAGGTTCTCACAGCCGGCTTTTGGCGCCTGTGCGGCCTGGCCAGGCAGGCTCAGCAGGGCCAGGGCTGCGCTTAGAGACACACTTACTAGGGTCTTCATGTACCTATCCATCCTTGCAGCGTGGGCGTCACTCGGTGGGGTCGATGCTGTTGGCCTGGGTCATGCTGCGGTAGCCGTTGCCCTGGGGCAGCAGCACATAGCTGTACGAGCGACCCTTCTTGAGGAACTGATCGTCGAATTCCGCCACCTTCTGATCGGCGACATAGGCGGCGAAACCGATCTTGAGCTCGTTGACCATGCGGCTGCCGGTCTGGCCGTTGGCCAATGGGTCGACGACCACGTGCTTGCCGTCCTCGGTCTTGAGCGCCGCTTGTGCCGGTGTGAGGTTGTAGAAGGCGATCTGTGCCTTCTTCGGCTCGTTGACGTATTTGTCGGCGATCAGCTTCAGTTGCTTGCCGTCGTAGATCACGGTGCTGGCGGCGTTGGCCTTCAGCTGCGGCTCGATGGATTGCCCGCCGACCGCGATCTTGTGGCTGCCGGCTGAGGTGAAGCGGTAGCCACTGAGCTGGCCGGGCGCAACCTTCTGCGGGTTGACCTTGCCGCTCAACGTGACGTCGATGCTGCGGTCCGAGAGGTTCAGCACGCGGACGAAGGCCGAATCGGCAGGGGCTACTGCATCGTACAGGTCGGCATTGCCTTCGGCGGTGTAGCCCGCCTGGCTGGCGGTGGCCAGGACAACGGCGGTAAACAGGTGAGCAGGTTTCATCAGGTTCTCCTTGATTCGTCAGAAATGCTGGGGCACGGCGCTGCGGCTGAGCGCGCCGGGACGGTGGGCGAGCAAGGTGCGAAGGGGGAATTCCCATACCACCGTTTCGATCTGTGGGTTGGCCAGTTGATCGCTTGCCAGGAACTGGTTCATGGCTTCGAACGGGCCGCGGGCCTCGACGGCGATGCTCAGCAGGTCGCGGTTGAGTGCCTCCTTGAGAAAGCCGACGAAGTTCCAGTCGTCGATCTTGCTGTAGCTGGTGCCTACCAGCAGCAGGCTCTGCTCCTGCTCGGCGAATAGGTCATCGCTGCTTTGTTCGGCCTTGAGGGTTTCGTACAGCTTGATCGGGTTGGCTCCGAACTGCGGCGCCAGGCGAGCATGGTCGAACTGGATGTAGTTCATCAGGTCGCCCTTGATGCTTTTCTCCCCGGACGGGTGCGAGAGGTAGACCTGATCACCCAGCAATTGCGGACGTTGACGTGCCAGTTCGTAGGCGGCCAGGCGCGCACCTTCTGGGCTCCAGTGGGTGTCGGATTTCAGGAACAGCTTCGGGCCGCCAAGGTTGGCCAGGAACGCGCTGCGCAGCGGCACCACGTCCAGCTGGTGTCGTTGCAGCTCGCTTACGAAACGGTCGTACAGGCCGGTCACCCTGGGGTCGAACGCATGCTCGGCGTGCGCTGCATACACATCCAGCTTCATTGGCAGCGGCAGTACCACCAGTTGTTTGCCGTGTTCGGCCAATTGCGCGCGGACCTTGACGATCTGCTCCAGCTGGCCCGTCAGGTTGGCGTCCAGGTCATTGGGCACGCGGTATTCCTGGTTGGTGTAGAGCCAGCCATCCTTGCCCAGCACCACGCCTTTGGTACCTTCGCCGAACAGCTGGAACTGCGCGTCGGCCCACAGCGTCACGGAGGGGGCTCGCAGGAAGAAGCGCTTGTCGTACACCTGCTCGAACTTGCGTAGCAGCTTGCCGTCGACGAATAGGTTCCAGGCATCGCTTTGGGTGCGGGCGAAGCTGAACACCGGTGGCAGCGAGTAGACGAACATCGCCCCGAGTGCCAGCGCGAACAGAATGCCATTGGCCTTGCTGGCCGAATTCATCACCGGATACATGGCCGTCTCCTAGAACTGGAAATACAGGAAGGGCGAGAACGAATTGGCCGCCAGGCTGCTCAGCGCCAACAGGAAACCGCCCCACAGCAACACGCTGTGCAGCGCGCCGACATGGCGCATGAAGTACCCCGTCTTGTTGCCAGCGTAGAAGCGCACATTGTTGATGCCCGCCAGGACCAGCCAGGCCAAGGCCACCAGGGCGAAGGCCATGGCCATTTTCGAGGCGCCGAGCACGTACAGCTCCAGCGAGCCGAAGCCGTTGAAGCCGAACAGCGCTTTGTAGATGTCGATGCTGTGGCGCAGGTCCATGGTGAAGAACAGTGGCATGCTCAGCACGATCAACAGGCCGGTGCGCAGGTTGCGGCCCAGGTGGTATGGGGTGCTGACTTTGGTCGCCAGGTTGAACTTGCGTTCCAGTACCATGCCAACGCCGAAGAACAGTCCCCAGCAGATGAAGGCGAAGCTCGCCCCGTGCCACAACCCGGACAGCAGCATGGTCCAGATGAGCGCCGGCAATGCGCCGGCCACGCGCTTGCGTACCAGGGGCATGTACACATAGTCGCGCAGGAAGTGCGCCAGGGTCATGTGCCAGCGCGACCAGAACTCGGTGATGCTCTGCGACACATAGGGCTGGTTGAAGTTTTCCGGGAAGCGAAAGCCCATCATCAAGGCCAGGCCCAAGGCCATGTGGCTGTAGCCAGCAAAGTCGAAGTACAACTGCAGGGTGGAGACCACCAGGCCGAACCAGGCGTCGCTGAACTGCAGGGTGCCTTCGCTGACGAACAGCGCGTTGATCGGCGCCAGGCGGTCGGCGATCAGTACTTTCATGATGAAGCCGAGCATGAAGCGGCACACGCCCAGCGAGAACAGCTCCAGCGAATGGGTGCGTTCGCGCAGCTGCGGCGCCAGTTGGCTGTAGCGCAGGATCGGTCCGGCCACCAGGTGCGGGAACAATGCGACGAAGGCGGCGAAGTCGATGAAATTGCGCGTCGGCGTGGCGTCCTTGCGGTAGATGTCGACGATGTAGCTCAGGGCGTGGAACACATAGAACGAGATGCCCAGGGGCAGGAAGATGTTTTCCAGGGTCCAGGTGTCGATGCCCAGTGGCGCCAGCAGCAGGGCCAGCACTTCGGCGCCGAAGTTGGCGTACTTGAAGTAGCCCAGGGTCGAGAGGTTGCCGGCTACACCGATCCACAGCAGACGAAGCGCCCAACGTTTGTCCGCCGCGTCGAGGCGCGCCTTGATGCGCAGGCCGAACCAGTAGTTCCAGTAGGTGATGCCGACGAACAGCAACAGGAAGTCCGGTCGCCACCAGGCATAGAAGAGGTAGCTGGCGACGACGATCACCGTCGAGCGCCACTGCGCCCTGGCCAGGAAATACACGGCCAGGAACAGCGGCAGGTAGAGAAACAGGAACACGTTGGAGGCGAAGATCATGGCGCTGCCCGTCCTTAGTAACTGATGACCACGCCGACGCTCAGCTGGTAGTCGTCGCCGGTTGCCAATGCACTGCCGGCATTGAGGTAACTGGCGCTGACCAGTGCGTTGACATCCAGGTGCTTGCCGTCGAGTGCCAGCGGAAACATCTTCCAGTAGTAATTGAGGTCGACCATCTGCCCGACATTGCGGCCATTGCCATTGCTGCCCTGGGCGATTGCACGGTTGCGCTCGGCCCGTTGGTCGCCGTTCATGCGGATGGGCAAAGTGCCGTCTTCATCGCGCAGGTCGAGCTGGGTCACGCGCAGGTCCAGGGCGCTGCGGGGAGTGGGCTTGGTCTCGACGGCGATGCCGTAGTAGCTGAGATTGCGCAGGTCCAGGGCAACGAACGAGCTGGTCAGGCGCGTGCTGTAGGACCCGCTGCGGGTGATGCGATCCGACTGGATGGCATTGAGGCGAAAGCCATCGTTCTCGTCGCTTGGCTTGTCGGTGAGGCCGCCGCGCAATGCGATACGTGGCGTCCAGGGCAGCGTGTCGAAGCGTTTGCCGACCTCACCCAAGGCGGCCCAGCCCTTGCTGCCGTGGCCAGTTGTGGTCGTGCCATTGCCGTCGGTGTTGTCCATCTTGCCATCCAGGGCGGCCAGCTCCAGGTGGTAGTCACTGAGCGCCGGCAGGCCCAGGTTGTCGCCCTTGAAGAACAACCCGTAGCGCAGGCCCTTGAAGTCGTAGCGGTCTTCGGCGTCGTGGCCGCTGTGGTCGTTCTCGTGCATCAGGCGCACGCCGGCCTGGTTGTTCGGGCTCCAGCGGTAGGCATACTGACCCATCACGTAGGTGGTGCGCGCTTCGCTATCGGCAAGGCTGTTCACATCGGTGTTGTAGTTGTGAAACTTCTGGCCAACGGCGATGAACGCCTCGGAGAACGTGTCCTGGTAGTTGAAGCGCAGCGATTCCAGGCTGTCGTCCCACCAGATGCCGTAGTCGTCGTAGAAGCGCTGCCGGCCAAGTGACGCGGAATACCGCGGGTCGTCGCCGATCAGGTTGCGCTTGACGTACAGCTCGCGCAGCTCGGCGTACCAGCCCTCGGGCTGTTCGCGTTCGCTGCTGTTGGTGGCTTCGTTGGTCAGGTTGCTCGACTCGCTGGAGTCGTAGTTGAGCCACAGGCGGCCGTAGACCATCCATTTGGCCCAGCGCTTTTCGGGCGAATACCAGGCAAATGATGGCTCGTAGCGCAAGCTGTAAAACATTTCGCGATCGCTGCCGACTTGCGAGTCTTCCGGGCCGTAGCCGGTCTGCACGGTGAGTTTGTTGAAGAATTCCGAGGTGATCAGCGGCTCGCTGCCATCGGCTGCGGCAACACGCACCGGCGCGTTGCTGTCGGCTTCGGGGCCGGTGATTTCTTCGGCGGCCAGGACCACGGACAGCGGCGTCAGGGTGAGCAGGGCAGCGAACAGGGGATGGTGGGTTTTCACAGCGTGGCCTCCTTCAGCAGATCGTTGCGCGCGGCCAGGGCACGCTCGATGTCATCCTTGGGTAACGTCTTTTCCAGGCGTCGGACCAAGCTACGGGCGCTGCGCTCGCCGAGGTCTAGCGCGATCCGCGCATAGGTGTAGGCCTTGACCGGGTCATGGCAAAGGGCGCGGCCATAGGCGTGCAACGTGGCCATGCGGTACCAGGCGGCGGTCGAGCCCTTGGCAGCCTCTTCCTGGAACAGCGCCAGGGCTTTGTCCTGGTCGGGTTGGTCCTGCACGCCCTTGCTGTAGTAGTCGGCCAGCAGCAGGCCGGCACCGGGATACTGGCTGGCGCGCAGTTCGTCGATCAGGGCCCGGGCCTTCTCCGGGTCTAGGGTCAGCCAGTTGTTGACCATGTAGAACGAGGCCTGCAACGCCTTGGCCCGCATCGGCTCGCGCAGGCGGACTTGATCGATCAGCGCCTGGGTTTCCTCGGCGTTGTGCTCGGTGGGGTTGGAGATCATGAAGTTGGCCTTGGACACCATGGCCGGGACGAAGCCCCTGGCGACGGCCTCGTCACGCCAGCGTTGCACCTGTGCGGTGGCGATCGCCAAGGCATCGGCCTGGGCTTTGTCACGGGCCTGCTGTTCGGGCGTCGGTGCGACGGGCGGCGTGTCAGGCTCGCGGCTCTGACGTTCGATACGGTCGGCTTCCTGCTCGGCGCGCTGAACACTGGCGATGTTGTCGAGCAGCGAGGCGATACGGTGCACGATATCGACTGGTAATTGACTGCGCTGCGCCTCCAGTGAAGTGGCGAAAGCCGGGAACAGTTGGTCTTGTCGATCACCGAGGAAGGCGTAGTAGCGGTCGATCGCGCGCGCATCGAAGCGCACGGCCTCGCGGTACCAGCGTTCGGCCGCGCCCTGGTCGCCCTGGCGCTCGGCAAGCACCGCCCGGTACAGCTGCGGGCGGCAGTTGAGCAAGCACGAGCGCTCGTAAAGTTCCAGCAGTTCCGCCGCCTGGTCGACGCTCACCAGTTGCGGATAGGTGAGGAACACTTCCAGTGTGGTACTGGCGTTGCGTGGGTCGAGTGTGCTCTGGTAGCGGGTCAGGGCGCGCTCGAACCATGGCCGTTGTGCTTCGCGAAGACTGGGGGTGCGGTCGATCAGCCGGGCCAACGAGGCCAGTGCCGGAACCATGCCTTGGCCATCGCCGAACGCGGTGTGATAGAGCGCAACCACCTCCTGACGGCTGACATCCTCGCGGCTGGCCAGGACATCGCCCAGCAGCAGCGTACTGGCCAGATCACCGCGCCGTGCCAGTTCACGCAAATCGGCGCTCACATCGGCGCTGGGATCCTTGAACAGGGCATAGCGCACCTGCTCCAGGCTCTGGCCGGCAGTCGCGCTGCCCGCACAAGCCAGGGTGAGACTGGCCAGCAGCAAGCGCGTGGGCGTCATCAGGGTCATGGCATTGTCCTCGACAGGCTCAATTGGCACGGCCAAAGGGCAGGCCAAGGTACAGGTCGACCGCGACTGCCTTCTGATAGGCCGAGGCTGGCAGCGGGCTGTCTGGCTGAATCGTCAGGGCCAGGTTGCGATTGACTTCATCGACCCGGGCATCGACCACCTTGCCGCTGTAGTGCTGGTCCAGGCCGAACACCTGCATGTCCACCGAGCGCACGCGGTCGACATCGGCCAGCTTGTCGAACGGCACATTGGCGCGCACGAAGAGCCCTTGGTCCTTGGGCAGCAGGTGCATCAGCGGCGCATCCTTGTAGCCGTACCCATCCAGGCGTTGGGTCGGGTAGTACACCTGGCAGTCGCAGGGGCTGTTGATCACCGTTTCGAGGGTGGCGCGGCCTAGCAAGGCTTGCAGATCGCCCGGGGCGAGGTCGGCCACTGCCTTCATGTCGGCCGGGCTGGTGAAGCTGGTTGCCAGCTGGGTGGACACGTTGGCCAGCGGCTGGCCGGCTTGCACTTCGGTGGCGCCGGCAGGCAGCAGGTACTTCACGTAGCCGTTGTCGGGCATGCTGATGACCTGGGCGTGGGTGGACACCTGCGCCTGGACGGCCGGAATGCGGAAGAACAACAGGTAACCCTTGTAGCCGACGAAGGCCAGCGCCGCCAAGCCTGCGGCGGTGTACAGCAGGGTGCCGGTAAAGGCCTTGAGGCGGGCACCGGGGGTACGTGCCGTGGCGTACTTCTGCTTGCGCTCCTTGATGTAGTTTTCCCGTTGCATGACGTTGAACAGGCCATTGATGTCGGCGATTTCACCCGACAGGTAGGCGCTGATCAGGTAGCGCAGGATGTCGCGCTTCTGTGCGTCGAGCTCGACGAACTGCGCGCCCACTTCGCTGCCGCGCTGCGAGACGATGCGGATCTTGCTGTCGATGCTCAGGTCGACCTGGTTCAGGCGCAGGCGGATCGAGGCGTCGTACAGCGCGCCGATCTTCAGCGGCGTTTCGTGACGCAGGCCCATGCCTCCCAGGGAAATGTCCTGCAGGGCCGTTTCGAACGCTGCCTGACCTGCGGCGGATAAACGCACGCGTGCGTTCATGCGGGTGCGTACATGCTGGCGTTCGTCGATCGCCTCATGAACGATGTTGGCCGCTGTCTTGCCCGGGGCCACGGGAATGTTCGAGCTACTCATGTGCAGGCGCCTTTCCTTAACGTTGCGTTGAGTTATCGGGAAACTTCGAGGAGAACGGTGATGACCCCGAAGAAGATGGCGATCGAGGAGCACAGCATCGCCTTCGAGGACCAGCGGTTGAGGGTCGCGTCGAAGTCGACGTTGCCGGTGCTCAGGGTGGTCTTCTGCCGCGTCCAGCTTTGCTGGTCCATGTGGAACATCGCGTAGACCTTCATCAGCGAACCGACGATCTGGTTGTAATAGAGAACGAAGGGGTACATCGGGCTGACCGGGTGGCCGGCGAAGACGAACAGCACGGTCACCAGGCTGCGTGAGAGCAGTACCCAGAACAGGTACACCAGCAGGTACTGGATGCCGAAGATCAGCCCCGCCATCACCGAAGCTGTCAGGCCCATCAGGCAGGTCCACATCGAGATGCGCTGGTCCAATAGGACGTACAGGGTGAACAGCCCGAGGCGAGCACGCCCGAGCAGGGCGGTGGCGCGGAAGTTCTGGCGCAGTGAGTTGCCGTACCAGCGAAACATCAGCTGGCGGGTGGCGACCCAGAAACTGTCGCTTGGCGGGTGCTCGACGGTCAGGGTGTGGCTGTCGGGCACGTAGAAGGTGTCCCAGCCGGCGCGCATCAGGCTCAGCCAGCTCGACTTGTCGTCACCGGTGAGGAATTGGAACCGGCCCAGACGCCAGTGTTCGAGGAAGTCGGCCTCGACGTCGCGGATGAATTCGGGGTCGGTCATCACGCTGGCACGGAAGAACGACAGCCGCCCGGTGAGGGTCAGGACCCGGTGCGAAAGTGCCATGGAGCACATGTTGATATGCCGCTGCACGAAGCGCATTGAGTGCCACTGACGCATCCAGCGGCTGCCTTCGACTTCGCAGAACTCGTTGGTGGTCAGCCCGCCGACATTCGGCAGCAGGGCGAACAGCTTGACCGCGCGCTCCACACAGCCGGGCAGCATCATGGTGTCGCCGTCGACCACGCCGACCACCGCATCGTCCAGCGGCATCTGCCGGGACAGGGCACGGAAGGCGTGGGCCAGGCCATCGCGCTTGCCGGTGCCGCGTGCACGGACGATCACCAGCCTGATATCGTCGCGGTCCTTGACCTCGTTGCGCAGGATGTCCTTGATGAACGTCTCGTCGCCTTTCTCGACAATCGAGGCGATCACCGTGCAGGGCACCTTGAGCCGTTGCACTTCCTGGAACACCGACTGGTAGACCTTGAAGGTGGTCAGGGTCGGGATGCGGAAGCTGGTCACCACCATGAACAGGTGCGAGGGCAGGGCCGCATCGCCCATGCGTTCGACCTGGCGGCGCAGGCGTGGGAACTTCAGGTGCAGGAAGTACATGCCGCGCACGTAGTGGACGACCGCGTTACCGTAGCGCCACATGCCCAGCGTGCCGATGATGAAGATGAACAGGTGATGGTTCGGGTCCAGGTACTGCGGCGCGACCATCTCCGACGCCAGCGCGATCAGCCCGGCCAGGCATGCCCAGGCGAAGAAGCTGGCGCCTGCACGCAGGTAGCCGGGTGCCTCGAAGGGATGCTGTTGCTGTCGATCCATGTAGCTTCAACTCCTGTTGTCGGGTGCCCGATGTCGATCAACGAAGGTGATTTCGTCGACGGAACTCGGGGCTTGTGGGTGCTGGCGGAGCCTGCGAAGGGCCGCATAGCAGCCCCCGGACGCAACTAATTGCGTCGCTGGCTCCGCCGACTCCCACGGGACGGCGGGTTAGGCACGCTGCCGGTTACCAGCAAATGCCCTGACGTTGCGCGTCGCTGGTCTGGGGCATGAAACCGACCAGGTCGATCACCCGTTTGCCATCACTGGCCTCCAGGGCCTGGGCGAAGCGTGCGTCGTTGTTGCCCAGGACGATGACCTCGGCGTCGTCGATCACCTGGTCGAGGTCGCTGTGCAGCAGGGAGGAGACGTGAGGGATCTTCGATTCGATGTAATCGCGGTTAGCCCCGAAGACCCGTGCGTACTCGACGTTGGCATCGAAGATACGCAGGTCATAGCCTTTGCCGATCAGGCGCTCGGCCAGTTCCACCAACGGGCTTTCGCGCAAGTCGTCGCTGCCGGCCTTGAAGGCCAGGCCGAGCAGGGCGATCTTGCGTTTGTCCTGGCGCTCGATCAGGTCCAGGGCGTTCTGCACCTGGTTGCGGTTGCTGGCCATGATCGACGCCAGCAGCGGGTGCTCGACGTCCAACTGGCTGGCGCGGTAAGTGAGGGCGCGTACGTCCTTGGGCAGGCACGAGCCGCCGAAGGCGAAGCCGGGGCGCAGGTAATAGCGCGACAGGTTGAGCTTGTAGTCCTGGCAGACCACGTCCATCACCTCGCGGCCATCGACGCCCGAGGCTTTGGCGATATTGCCGATCTCGTTGGCGAAGCTGACCTTGGTGGCGTGCCAGACGTTGCAGGTGTACTTGATCATCTCGGCGACTTCCACCGACTTGCGGATCACCGGTGCGTCCAAGCCCTCGTACAGTGAAGCCAGCAGGTCGCCTGATTGGCTGTCCAGCTCGCCGATCACGGTCATGGCCGGGAAGTCGTAGTCCTTGATGGCGGTGCTTTCACGCAGGAATTCGGGGTTCACCGCGACGCCGAAATCTTCACCGGCCTTCTTGCCTGAAGCTGCTTCCAGGATCGGGATCACCACGTTTTTCACCGTGCCCGGCAGCACGGTGCTGCGTACCACCACGGTGTGGCGGCCAGCCTTGTCGCGCAGGGCCGTGCCGATCTCGCGGCAGACCGCTTCCATGTATACCAGGTCCAGGTCACCGTTCTTCTTGCTTGGTGTGCCGACGCATAGCAGGGAAAGGTCGGTGGCGAAGATCGCGGCCTGGACATCGGTGGTACCACGCAGTCGGCCTTTGCTGACGCCATCGAGCAGCAACGCTTCGAGGCCAGGCTCGACGATGGGCGACTTGCCCTGGTTGATGAGGTCGATTTTCGCTGGAGAAATGTCTACCCCCAGCACGGTGTGGCCACGTGCCGACAGGCACGCCGCGCAGACTGCGCCTACATAGCCAAGTCCAAAGATACTGATGTTCATAGATCCCTCTTCCTCGGGCGCGGCAACGCCGGCCGAGATACTCAGTTTGGTTAGTTTTCGATCGGCAGACGCGCAGAAGTTAGCCGCGCTCGGAAGTGGCGTAACAGGCTGTTTCTTAGTTGTCTATTTACATCCTAAGGGGGTTTTTATTTTTGCTGCAAGTGTTGGTGTTCTTAAGGTTGAAAATAACTAAAAGGTTTCTCGTTAAGTTTATAAAACCGTTAAAAATCAAATAGTTAAAGTTTGATGATAGTTAGGCGTCAAAAAATTGTTTGCTGTTGAAGGGGCGGTAAAATGACGTCAAATCTGCGTCTTTTCGGCTTTTTGCGGTGTTTTCGCCACGCCTAAAAGGGCCGGAGAATGTCCGGTTAATTGATCTTCCCCTGCTGGTGTGATTGCTTTTCAAGGATTTGCCTCCCCGTTGATTTAATTGTCGGGGCAGGCGGTGGTGGCATACAGATGAAACCCTGGGTTGCGACAATCGAAGGGGAGGGCCATAGTGGCATTTAGATATCTAATTGCGCATGATGCTATTGGGTTTCGTTGACTGCCGGCTTCTGGCCACAGGGCATCCGGGTGGATGCTGGGGCAGTGACCAGGTCAAGACTGCGCCCGTGGAACGGCAAGGTCGTCCGCGCAGCAGCGCCAGACGTTTCTGACAGAAGTTTTACGCTAGGTCCGCCACGAAAAATTTTGTTAAGGTGGCGGGATCCAATCGCCCTGTTGACGAGGTGTGTGCTTGATTAGGGTCCTAGTGGTCGACGATCACGATCTGGTACGAACCGGTATTACCCGCATGCTGGCCGACATCGACGGCTTGCAGGTGGTGGGCGAGGCGGATTCAGGCGAGTCGGCGCTCAAGCAGGTCCGCGAACTCAAGCCGGACGTCGTCCTGATGGACGTGAAAATGCCTGGGATCGGTGGCCTGGAGGCCACCCGCAAGCTGTTGCGTAGCCACCCTGACATCAAGGTGGTGGCAGTGACCGTGTGCGAAGAAGACCCATTCCCCACGCGCCTGATGCAAGCCGGCGCCGCCGGTTACCTGACCAAAGGCGCAGGGCTGGACGAAATGGTCCAGGCCATTCGCCTGGCTTTCGCCGGGCAGCGCTACATCAGCCCGCAGATTGCCCAGCAACTGGCGCTCAAGTCCTTCCAGCCCCAGGGGTCGCCTTTCGATGCCCTGTCCGAGCGGGAAATCCAGATCGCCCTGATGATCGTCGGTTGCCAGAAGGTGCAGATCATCTCCGACAAGTTGTGCCTGTCGCCCAAGACCGTCAATACTTACCGCTATCGGATCTTCGAAAAACTCTCCGTCACCAGCGACGTCGAGCTGACGTTGCTGGCCGTTCGCCACGGTATGGTCGACGCAAGCCTGTAAAGACCCATGTCCCAGATTTTTGATGCCAGTGCATTCCTGGCAACCTGCAGCGGCCGCCCGGGCGTGTACCGGATGTTCGATGCCGAGGCACGTCTGCTTTACGTGGGCAAGGCCAAGAACCTCAAGAAACGCCTGGCCAGCTACTTCCGCAAGACGGGGCTGGCGCCGAAGACCGCTGCCTTGGTAGGCCGCATCGCCCAGGTCGAAACCACCATCACCGCCAACGAGACCGAGGCATTGTTGCTGGAGCAGACCCTGATCAAGGAGTGGCGACCACCCTACAACATTCTGCTTCGCGACGATAAATCCTACCCCTATGTGTTTCTCTCCGATGGCGAATTCCCCCGCTTGGGGATCCACCGTGGGGCGAAGAAGGCCAAGGGGCGTTATTTCGGTCCGTACCCCAGCGCAGGGGCTATCCGTGAAAGCCTGAGCCTGTTGCAGAAGGCCTTCTCGGTACGCCAATGCGAAGACAGCTATTACGCCAACCGTACCCGGCCGTGCCTGCAGTATCAGATCAAGCGCTGCAAAGGGCCGTGCGTTGGCTTGGTCGATGCACAGGAGTATGCCGAGGATGTACGCCACTCGGTGATGTTCCTCGAGGGGCGCAGTCAGCAGTTGGGCAACGAGCTCAATGCCGAGATGGAGAAGGCCGCCATGGCCCTCGATTTCGAGCGGGCCGCGGAGCTGCGGGACCAGATAGCCCTGTTGCGCCGGGTGCAGGACCAGCAATACATGGAGGGTGGCTCGGGCGACGTCGATGTGGTCGCCGCGTTCGTCAACCCCGGTGGGGCCTGTGTGCACCTGATCAGCGTGCGCGGCGGTCGGGTGTTGGGTAGCAAGAACTTCTTCCCTCAGGTGGGCATCGAGGAAGAGGTTGCTGATGTGATGGCTGCGTTCCTGTCCCAGTATTACCTGGGCAATGCCGAGCGCGAGTTGCCGGGCGAGCTGATCGTCAACGTGCTGCACGAGGACTTCGACGCGATCCGCGAGGCCTTGCACAGCTTGCGTGGTCGTGAGCTCGCGATCAGTCATCGCGTGCGTGGCACCCGTGCCCGCTGGCAGCAGTTGGCGGTCACCAACGCCGAGCAGGCGCTCAACGCCCGCCTGGCCAACCGCCAGCACATGGCTGCGCGTTTCGAGGCGTTGGCCCAGGTGCTGGGGCTCGATGAAGTGCCACAGCGCTTGGAGTGCTACGACATCAGTCACTCCAGCGGCGAGGCCACCGTGGCCAGTTGCGTGGTGTTTGGCCCGGAAGGTCCGCTCAAGTCCGACTATCGTCGCTTCAACATCGAAGGCGTGACCGCTGGCGATGACTATGCCGCCATGCACCAGGCGCTGACTCGGCGCTATGGCCGTATCAAGGACGGCGAAGGCAAGCTGCCCGATGTGTTGCTGGTGGACGGCGGCAAAGGCCAGCTGAACATGGCCCGGGAGGTGATGCAGGAACTTGCCATCACCGACCTGACCCTGCTCGGTGTGGCCAAGGGCGTGACCCGCAAGGCGGGTTTCGAGACCCTGTATTTGAACGACGTAGCCCATGAATTCACCCTCAAGGGCGACAACCCGGCGCTGCA
This sequence comes from Pseudomonas sp. Rh2, assembly GCF_040762985.1. Lineage (NCBI taxonomy): Bacteria > Pseudomonadati > Pseudomonadota > Gammaproteobacteria > Pseudomonadales > Pseudomonadaceae > Pseudomonas > Pseudomonas sp. Rh2. Next base: position 3,782,197 of record NZ_CP142890.1, on the reverse strand, counting down.
TTTGATTCAGCAGATCCGCGACGAGGCTCACCGTTTCGCGATCACGGGGCATCGCGCCCGCCGTGGCAAGGCTCGCCGCGTTTCGAGCCTGGAGGATGTGGCCGGGGTAGGGCCCAAGCGGCGTCGAGACCTGCTCAAGCACTTCGGCGGCCTGCAGGAGCTCAACCGCGCCAGTGTCGATGAAATCGCCAAAGCGCCCGGTATCAGTAAAAAGCTTGCCGAGTCGATTTATGCCAGCCTGCATAGCGAGTAGAATGCCCGACTCAACCCGCAGCCAGTCGTACCGATGAATATTCCAAACCTGCTCACCGTTCTACGCGTCCTGCTCATTCCGATCTTCATTCTGCTGTTCTACATGCCCTATCACTGGAGCTATGCAGCCGCCAGCAGTGTGTTCGCCATCGCCGCCGCCACCGACTGGCTGGATGGCTACCTGGCCCGTCGTCTGCAGCAGAGCACGCCGTTCGGCGCCTTCCTCGACCCCGTGGCCGACAAGCTGATGGTGGCCGTGGCCCTGGTGCTGCTGGTGCAAGTGCACGCCAACTTCTGGCTGACTCTGCCAGCGGCGGTGATCATCGGTCGCGAAATCGTGGTGTCGGCCCTGCGAGAGTGGATGGCCGAACTGGGGGCGAGGGCGCATGTGGCGGTGTCCAACCTCGGCAAGTGGAAGACTGCGGCGCAGATGCTGGCGCTTGTGATTCTGCTGGCCAACCCGCCGCTGGTCACTTTCTGGGTGATCCTGGGCTACGCACTGCTGCTGGTGGCGGCCGCCTTGACCCTATGGTCCATGGCACACTACCTGCTGGCAGCCTGGCCGCATCTGCGCGAAGGCTCGGAGCAGAAATAAAAGTTTTTTCGAATCAAGGGGTTGACGCCGTTTTAGATATCGCTAGAATGGCACCCATCACGACGCGGGAATAGCTCAGTTGGTAGAGCACGACCTTGCCAAGGTCGGGGTCGCGAGTTCGAGTCTCGTTTCCCGCTCCAAATTAAGGATCTACAGGTTTCGCAATGGGATCTGTAAGTCGTGAAAAAAGGGCCTTAGGGCCCTTTTTTCGTTTCCGCGATCTCGCCGGTAACCTGCCCGAAGGCTTCACCACTCGATCGCTTGCCCATCCCATGCCCAGAAGCCTCCGCTGTCCAGCGGCCCAAACCGTCCCACCAGCTCGATCAGGCACTGCGCGCAAAACGCAGGCTCGAAGAGTTTGCCAGCGGGTACCCCTCCTTGAAACGGCCGCGACAGCTCGGTGTCGGTCGTACCCGGATGCAGTGCCAGAATCGTGGCTGCGGGGTTCAGGCGTTTGAGCTCGATACTTGCCGTGTGCAGCAACTGGTTCAGCGCCGCCTTGCTCGCCCGGTAGCTGTACCAACCGCCCAGCCGATTGTCGCCAATCGAGCCAACCCTGGCCGACAGCGCTGCGAAGGTAGTCGGCCCTTTTCGTAAAAGCGCCAACAGGTGTTTGAGCAACAATATCGGCGCGAATGCATTGGTGGCGAAGCTCGCCTGCAGGCCAGCCAGGTCCAGTTGCGCCAGCGATTTTTCTGCCTTTGCGCCGCCCTGATGAAGGATGCCCAGCGTGCTGATGACCAAGTGAAGGTGATCGCAATCGCGCGCCACCTGTCCGGCAAGCGCCGCAAGCGCTTGCTCGTCGCGTGCGTCGCAATCTATCGGCACCAAGCGTTGATTGTTGAGCTGCCCGAGCTTCGCAAGCCTGTCATCGTGCGTGGCGTTGCGCGACACGGCCCAGACCCGGGAAACATCTTCGCGAGCCAACAACGCCTCGCAAAGCGCCAACCCTATACCCCGGCTTGCGCCGCATACCAGCACATTGGCCTTGCCAGACAGATGGGGAATCAGGCTCATGCAGCACCTCGCGCAGCTATCCTCGACGTGAGCGGTTCAAGCACCATTTGGCGGCGGTGCCGGTCTGCCGTTTACCTCGTACAAGCAGTGTAGGCACCTGCGGCCAAATCTTTTGCCTAGCGATTTCGATGCTTGCCCAGGGCCGGCGCGCTGAATCATCCTCAGTGGCTGTCCAATGCTCAGCATTCCCTTTACGCTGAAACCTCTCTTCCTCCGTCACAGACTTTGCACCCTTGAAGAAAATCCCCCGCGTCGACGACCTGCAGATCTTTCTCACCACCACTGAGGTCGGCAGCTTCTCCGCAGCCGCGAGGTTGCTGGACATTTCGCCGGCCCTGGCCAGTGGCGCGATCCAGCGCCTGGAGACCTGCCTGGGGGTGAGGCTGTTCATCCGCTCAACTCGCCGGCTACGCCTCTCGGAAGATGGTGTACGCTATTTTCCTCACGCCCGCCAAGCCCTGGAGTCTCTGGATTTGGGCGAGTTGGCACTGACCGAGGGTCGCGATGAAATCGCCGGCCTGCTGCGCCTGTCCATGCCATCGGACCTGGGCCGCAACGTCCTGCTGCCATGGCTCGATGCGTTTCAGCAACTGCACCCGCAGGTTCTTTTGCAGCTGCGTGTCAGTGATCAGGTTGCCGATCTGTTCGGCGAACAGTTGGACGCCAGCATCCGTTATGGGCAGCTCGCTGATTCGAGCCTGGTGTCGCTGATGCTGTCACCCTCCAACCGCCGCACCGTCTGCGCGTCTCCCGACTACATCGCCCGCCACGGGCGGCCCCAGACGCTGGAGGACTTGAGCAGGCATAACTGTCTGCGCTATGTCATGGGTGAGCAAACCTACGAACGTTGGCATTTCCACACGCCTGACGGAGTGAAAACCCTTCAGGTAACCGGCGACCGCATCAGTGACGATGCTGACATCGTCAGACGCTGGGCGGTCGCCGGGTTGGGCGTGGTGTACAAGTCGAAGCTCGACGTCATGGACGACATACGCAGGGGGAAGTTGGTGGAAATCTTCCCGCCCGAGCATGGCCAGCCAGCGCCGCTTCAATTGGTATGCGCACATCGCACGTCGCTCACGCCCGCATTGCAGGTGTTGCGGACCTTCCTGGCCGAGCGTTGTGAGCATTACATCAATACGTCCATCGCAGGGCACTGACCCGCTATCAGAATCCCTCCAGGACGATCTTGCCCTTGGCCTTGCCGCTTTCGATCAGCGCATGGGCGCGTTTGAGGTTTTCTGCGCTGATTCTGCCGAAATGTTCGCCCAGGGTCGTTTTCAGCACACCCTCGTCGACCAACCGGGCGACCCGTTCGAGCAGCTGATGCTGCTTGATCATGTCGTCGGTGTGGTACAGCGATCGGGTGAACATGAGCTCCCAATGGACAGACAGCGATTTGCGCTTGAGTGGCATGATGTCGAGTTGTTCAGGGTCATCGATCAGTGCGAGTTTGCCCTGGGGACGCAGGGCTTCGACGATCTGCTCAAGGTAGCTGTCGGTGTGGGTCAGGCTGATCACATAGTCGACCGGGCTCAGTTGCTGCGTTTCCAACTGGTGCGGGATCGGTGCTGAGTGATCGATCACGTGGTGAGCCCCGGCTACCTGCACCCACTGCTGTGTTTCCGGGCGCGACGCGGTGCCGATGACGGTCAGTTGCGTGAGCCGACGAGCCAGCTGGACGAGAATCGATCCGACCCCGCCCGCGGCACCGATCACCAGCAGGCTTTGCCCTTTGCCGCCGCTCTCCTTGACACCCAGCCGATCGAACAGCAGTTCCCAGGCGGTGATGGAAGTCAGTGGCAGGGCGGCGGCGCTGGCGTTGTCAAGGGTGCGGGGTTTGTGCCCGACAATGCGCTCATCCACCAGGTGATATTCGCTGTAGCTGCCAGGGCGGTCGATTGCGCCAGCGTAGAACACCTCGTCGCCAGGTCGGAACAGCGAAACGTCGGCACCCACCTCGCGGACGATGCCGACAGTGTCCCAACCCAGCACTTGCGGGCCGTGGCCGCTGCTGCGCGCGCGGACCTTGGTATCGACCGGGTTGACGGCGATGGCCTTGACCTCCACCAGCAGGTCGCGTGGGCCAGGCGTGGGTTGGGGCAGTGTGGTTTCGTACAGCGATTGCGGGTCTTGGATCGGCAAGCCGGGCTGGCTGAAGACGATGGCTTTCATGGGGTTTTTCCTTCACAGAGGTTCAGACGTGATGTCAGGCTATCCATGTTGGTCTGATGCAGAAACAGGGTAATCACCGCAAGACTTTCGTCGTTTTGGCGAAAGTCTTGCGTGTCGGTTTGGGCGAGGGCTGCGTGCATCCGCTGCAGCACCTGCCGGCTGCGACGGGTGCTTCGGCATTCGATTGGCTTTAATGTCAGCGTAGCGGGGGCGAGCCGGTGGAGAGCCTGAGGCTGGAGGCCGCACGGCCAATGATCGAACAGGAGCCGTCATTGCCTGGATGTGGTGGCCAGGGTAACGGGAGGGCAGGGGCCGGCGTCACCTGCGTGAGGTATTCATGCGGGTTTTTGGCGTTCCCCCGCAGGCGGTGCGTCGGGATGCGCGTCGGGTGGAGTGAACCTGAGGGTTGGCACTTGGTTAGCCACCCCGAACGGTACATGCACCATTGGCAGGTTCCCCGCCGCCGAGGTCAGATGGCTGCGCTGGTCATCGAAGAACATGTGCGGCCGTAGGATGGACAATACCCGGCCCTTCTCCATGCCGCCCAGAAAGAATGACTCGTCCGGAGAAACGCCCCAGGTCTTCAGGGTCGTCACTACCCGTTCATGGGAAGGCGCATTGCGCGCGGTGACGATGGCGATGCGCAGAATGCGCTGGTAGCCCGGGTCCTGTGCCAGTTTACGGTCTTCCAGCGTGCGAATGTGCGACAGCTTGCGGAAAAGGTCGGCCAACGGCCCCGGCTGGTGAGGGACGGCCTTGCGCGCATGCTCATGGGCCTGGAACTCGGAGAGGTCCAGCCGCTGCTTGTACACGCTTTCAGCCTCGTCATCGGCAATCACGCCATCGAAGTCGAAGGCTACCCGCAGTTCGGTGTCGATCTCGTCATCGTAGATGCGTGTGGGCAGTACCAGACCGGCGGGATAGTTGGCGTCGATGGCCCGTTGCACATCGCCTTCATGGGCGCTCAGGAACAATGATGCGTTGAAGGCAGGAATGTATTCGTAGGGCGAGCGGCCGGACATGAACGCTGCGCGGGTGATGTCCAGGCCGTAATGGTCGATCGAGCGAAATACCCGCAGGCCGGTTTCTGGCGAGTTGCGCGACAGCAACACCACTTCAACCGGCAATTGCTCGGGGAAGGCTTTGTTGATGCTCAGGAAGCGGCGGATGAAAGGGAACGCCACACCCTTGGGGAAGGGAACGTCCAGATTCTGCTCCTGATGCAGGCGGTACGCCTCCATGCCATCGTCCTGGTAGATGGTATCCGACACGGTCAGGTCAAACAGGGCGCTGGAGGCGACGCCAACGACCAGTTTCTGTTCGATGGGGTAGGGCATTGGGGCCTCTCCTGAAGACGGACTGTGGGGGCATTTCTACAGGGCAAGTAGCAGGCCCGAGCTTCTTGTCCGACTGTCCGATTGAATCAAAAAAAGGGTCTTCGCGGTTGATTACCGACGTGCTTTGTCTATGGTGGCATTACACCACCCATATAAGACTAAAGTCGTAGGAGAGTGGCATGAAAATGCGCGGTGATGTTTTCTGGGCCTGGGCTGACCCGACGCTTCACCATCGCACTCATGACGAAACCCTCAATGACGGCACGCTCATCGACGTGCAGGTCAGGCTGTCGCCAGCCGGTGGTACCCAAATGTTCATCGGCGTCTATGCCCCCTCGGGTATGCCCATTCACGAAGAATCGGTGCAGTCACGGCCGGGAGAGTCCATGACCCGGGCCTTGGCCTGGGGTGTCGGGCGCGCCCGGCGCATCGCGACGGATGCCGTACCCGCCGTGGAGCAGTTCGTCTGCGCAAAGTGAGCGGGTAACGGTTTTGGCGCCTGGGCCGCGCCACTGCCGTCAGAGCGTCGAAGTGCTCTCGTCCTGGCTATTGGTAGTGATCTCAGAAGGCACGCTGCGGGTGTCGACATCGTCGTCGGCGATCACATCGCCCCCCGCCAGGGTAGACACGGTGACCGCATAGCGACCCAGGTCGTTTTCCTGGCGCTGGAAGCGCATGCCCACTTTCTGGCCTTGCCATTTGTACACTTCGGTCTGGTAGGAAGCACCGGAGGACAGTTTGACCCAACGGTTGGTGCGCTCGCCGGGTTCGCCGAAATCTTCGGTGAGCATTTCACTGACCAGGTACAGGCTGTTGGCATTGCCGCTGAACACCAGCTCTTTGATCTTGCCGTTGGGTGCGACCACCACCAGCTCATAGCCTGGAGAAATCGGCAGATACGGCAGCCCGCGAACTTCGAAGCGATCGGCAGTGGCGGTGGCCACACGGCAGAGGCTGGCCGGGCTGGCGGGCAAGGCTGGACAGGTCGGTACCTGCTCCATGAAGTTGCCTTCGATGTCGATGCCCAGGAACGCGCTTGGCTCTTTCGGCCAGGCTGGGGCAGGTTCGGACGTGCCGGATTGTGCCCAGGCAGCAGTGTTGAACAGGCTCGCGAATGCAGCGAGGACGAGTACGGATCTCATGAGCTCCCTCCTTGGATGATGGCCATGGCTAGCGCGATTCTACGCTGGGATATGTGGCAAAATGGCCATGGTACTCACTTTCCTAGGACAGGCGCTATAAGGCTTTTCAGCAGGCTATTTGCTATTACCGCTTCTTGGGCCCTCCGTACAGCGCTGATGGCGAAGTGGCATATCTGCCATCGACACTGCGCAGACCTGCGTTTGCCGTGGTCTGCGAACACAGGTCCCAGGGTATGCCCTCGATCGGTCGCCGGGGTTTCAGGCGAATCGTTAAGTCACGACTGGGCGGAAATCTTGTAGTCCATTTCCCAAAGGTGGTGTTTCCAGCCCCCAAGCCATTGTGGTGATGGCGCTGCCGTTCTAGTCTCGGCCCGCTCGTCGCGTTTCGTAGTAGGTGCAGGTCAGGTCAAGGGCAGAGATCCGTGCAGGGTTCACACGGGTCGGCCTGGCTGGCGTCGTTGGTGGGGCGCGACGGGCGCCCTAGCGGCATGGCAGATTGAGACTATAGTAACGTCTAAAAAATCAGATCAGGGATGGTGCCATGCCTACGATCGAGTTGTCGTCCCCGCAAAGCCTTCGCAAACGCGTGCTGGTGGCAGGGGCCCTGAACATCGGGTCCATCGTGGCTTCACAAGTCATCCGATTAGGCGGCAACCTGATCATCACCCGGTTGCTGGTGCCGGAGATGTTCGGCCTGATGGCCATCGCCACCACGGTGTCGGTGCTGTTGCTGTTACTGTCCGATGTCGGCTTGCGGCAGAACATCGTCCAGAGCGCGCGCGGCGAGGAGCCGCTGTTCCTCAACACGGTCTGGTCGGTGCAGATCATTCGCGGCATGGTGCTGTTCGTCGTGATGGAATTGATCGCGCTGTGCTCCTGGTTCAGCCAACATCTGGAACTGTGGCCGGCGCACTCCACCTATGCCGCCCCGGAACTGCCCGGTGTGCTGGCCATAACAGGCTTCTTCGCGATCATCTTCGCCTTCCAATCGACCAAGATGGACGTGGCCGTTCGTGCGTTCCAGCAAAAGAAAGTGGTCGTGGTCGAGCTGGTTTCGCAAATCGCCGGTCTGCTGGTGATGCTGGTTATCGGTTACCTCACCCGTTCCATCTGGGCGTTGGTGGCCGCGGGCCTGGTCAGTACCCTGGTCACCACCGTGCTCAGCCACGTGATGTTCCCAGGGCACAAGGACCGTCCGCAATGGGACCCGGAAGCGCTGCGCGAGATCGTCAGTTACGGCCGTTGGGTGCTGCTGTCGTCCGCCGTTGGCGTGCTGGCCATGCAAGGCGATCGCATCTGGTTCGGTGGCAGCATGACAGTGGCTCAACTGGGGGTCTACTCGATTGCCGTGGGTATCCTGCAGGCATTCACCCTTAGCCTGCAGCGCCTGGCCGGCGCCGTCGCGCTGCCGGCCTTCAGCGAGGCGGCCAGAAGTGGCGACAAAGAGCGTCTGCGTCGACTGTATTGGCGCTTCAGGCTGATGTTCGATGTGCTGACCTTATTCACCTGTGGCTTCCTGTTCACCGCCAGCCCGCTGATCATCCACTGGCTGTACGATGATCGTTATGCCGACGCGGGGCAGATGATGGCGATCCTGTCGTTGTCGCTGTTCACGCTCCGTTATGGCCTGACCCAGCAAATCTGGATGGCCCTGGGGCTCACCAAGTACATGGCCATGGACAACATCATCCGGGTCGTGGCGTTGTTCACCTTGATGCCGCTGCTGTTGGCCATTGGCGGCGTGACCTATGCGCTATGGGGCGTGGCCCTGCATAGCTTCTTCACCCTCATCCTGATCTTCAAGGTCAGCCACCAACTGGGCATGTTGAGCATCAAGCGTGAGCTGGTGGTCTTGCCGGTGATGGTGATTGGTGCCTTGTGTGGAGAGTTCGTCACCCAGTTGTTCGCCTGAGTCGTTGCCCAAGGACCTGACCGATGAATGTGATCGACTACTTTGATCGAACCAGAATCATCAATATCCCGTACCGGACGGACCGTCGGGTGGAAACCGAAGCCGAGTTCGCCCGCAATGGCTTCCATATCGACGACGACAAGATAGGCTTCTTCGCTGCGGTTACGCCCACGGCGCAGGAGGGGTTTCCCAGCATCGGCGCCAGGGGCTGCTTTCTCAGCCATCTGCACATCCTCGAAGAAGCGATGCGCCTGAATGTGAAGAACATCCTGATCATGGAGGATGATATCCAGTTTTCCCGGCGCATCGCCGCGTTCGGCAAACAGGCCATCGAGTCGTTGCAGGGCATGGATTGGGACATCGCCTACCTCGGTCACCCCTATGAAGGTAACTCGGATACACCCGGTTGGGAGGTGGTCGACCGACCGATTCACCTGTCCCATTTCTATGCCGTGAACGGCAAGAGCGTTGCCAAGCTGCGGGACTTCCTCACCCAGATTCTCGAACGCCCCCCCGGTCACCCGGATGGCGGGCCGATGCACTATGACGCGGCCCTCAATACCCTGATTCGAACCCGCAAGGACATCCAGGCGTACTATTACACCTGGAACCTTGGCTACCAGCGTCCTTCGCGCACCGACCTGCATGCGCTCTCGATCTTTGACCGCCTGGCGGTGTTCCGGCCATTGATGGCTGTCTATCGCAGGCTCAAGGCAGAAAAACTGCGCAGAACACGCTGATGCATGGGCTGGGTGGAAACTACCCAGCCCTGTTCCGTCTTGGTGCGCAACCGCCTCAAATTAAGTCACGGCGCACACATTGAATCGACAACGTTGGCTTTTGAGTGTGCATGATGCACATTGGCGCTTGTGCCGTTCGCCCGCTATTTTTGCCTTTTCAGCCGGTGCAAAAGCGGCCCGCATATTGCTCTGCCTGCTCCCACCTATAACCCGGAGCACCGTGCAATGAGCTCACCCACCGAATTCCCGCTGTCCGAAGCCCCTCAGACCTCCCGCAAGGGCCTGTTGCCCATTGCCATGGTCCTGTTCAGCTTTACCTTCTTTACCGGCACGATGTTCGCCGGCGGCAAGCTTGGCATGGCCTTCAACTTTGTCGACATGCTGTGGGTCGCCGCCATCGGCAACACCTTGCTGGCCCTGTATGCCGCAGCCCTGGCATTCATCGCCTCGCGCAGCGGGCTGAATACCGTGCTGATGGGGCGCTTCTGCTTCGGTGAGGCGGGCAGCCGGTTGTCCGACTTTCTGCTGGGCTTTGCCGAGCTGGGTTGGTATGCATGGGGCACTGCCACCGTGGCGATCGTGCTGGTCAAATTGCTGGGGCTGGCGGAAGGTTACACGATGCCGTTGATGGTGCTGTTCGGTCTGGGCTTCAGCATCACCGCCATCATCGGCTTCAAAGGGCTGGACCTGTTGTCGCGGGTGTCGGTGCCGCTGATGTTCGCGCTGCTGGTGATCTCGATGTACATCGCCACTCGCGATGCCGGTGGCTTTGCCGGGCTGGCTGCAGTGGTACCCCATGAAAGCCTGACCTTTTCAGCGGCAGTGACCATGGTCTTTGGCACGTTCGCCAGTGGTGCCACCCAGGCCACCAACTGGACCCGCCTGGCGCGCAGCGGACGGGTGGCGGTAGTCGCCAGCGTCGTCGCGTTTTTGCTCGGCAACGGGTTGATGGTGGTGGCGGGGGCCTGGTGCGCCATGGTCTACCAGCAAGCCGACATCGTCGAGGTGATGATGCTGCAGGGCCTGTCGTTCGCCGCAGTGGTGATGCTGTGCCTGAACCTATGGACCATTCAGGGGCCCACCATCTACAACGTGTCGGCAGCCGCGTGCCACCTGCTGCGCAGCGAACGCCGCCGCACGGCGACGCTGGTGGCGGCAGGCGTCGGGATCGTGCTGGCCATTGGCGGCATGTACGAAATGCTGATTCCGTTCCTGGTATTGCTCGGTTCGATCATCCCGCCGGTGGGTGGGGTGATCATGGCCGACTTCTGGTACCGCCACCGCGGCAAGTACCCTGCGTTGGCCAGTGTGAACCTGCCCCGCTACAACCTGATGGGGCTGTTCGCCTATGCGGTCGGCGCGGTATTGGCCTATGCGTCGCCGTGGGTCGCGCCACTGGTAGGCATCGGCGCCTCGGCCCTGTGCTACATCGTCATGCTTGAACTGAGCGGCCAGCGCCGGGCACTGGGGCAGGCAGGTGTCGAACCGTGAGCCTGGCGCTTGACGAAATCCTTCACCTGCCAGGCCTGCAGGAAATGACCGTTCGTGCGGGCGCGCGCAATCTGCAACGGCGCGTGCGTTGGCCGTATGTGGCGGAAAACGAAGGTATCGCCGAGTGGGTGATGGGCGGCGAGTTGGTGTTCGTTACCGGGATCAATCACCCTCGCGGTGAGGCCAACTTGCTGAGCCTGGTGGAAGACGGCGACGCCGTGGGTATTGCCGGTATGGTGATCCTGACTGGCGGCAGCTTCATCCAACGTATTCCGCCGGCGGTGATCGAGCGGGCCGAGCAGCTGGGGCTGCCACTGATCGAACAGCCTTACGCGCTGAAGATGGTGGTCGTTACCCACCTGATCGGCACGGCTCTGGTTCAGATGACCCAGGTGCGGCGCTCGCGCAACGACATCCTCGGCCAGTTGCTGACCGGCGATTACCCGAGCCTGGCCATCGCCCGACAGCGGGCCACGCACCTGGCCCTGGCGTTGGACGCGCCACGCCGCCTGGTTGCGCTGCGCTTGTCTGGCGTCGATAGCCTGTTCGAACGCCACGGGCTGGCCCAGGGCGAGCGGGTGTGGCAGGGCATCCGCCAGGCGCTGGAAGATCGGCTGGAGGCCTGGTGCCATGGCCGCCCGGGGACGGTGACGGCGCAGTTGCCGGGCGACCTGTTCGTGTTGTTGCTGGCGGATGCGCCGGACTTGCAGGTCACCCTGGCCGCGCTGCACCGGCAGTTGGCCGCTGCGGCAGGGGAGCTGAGTCTTGCCATGGGCTTGTCGAGCCTGGCCGAAGATTGCGCCCACTATCGCCAGGCGCTCAACGAAGCACGTCAGGCCATGGAGGTGGCGCAGAACCTGCGCCCGGTCACGGGCTTCTGCGACTTCAGCGAGTTGGGCGTGCTGCGCCTGCTGCAGGGCATCGCCGACCGTTCACTGATCGACGACTTCGTCGCGCAAACCTTGGGCCCGCTGATCGCATCTGGTCGCAAGCAGCCCCATGTGCTGGTGCATACCCTCGATGCGCTGCTCAAGGAAAATGGCAATGGCCTCAAGGCTGCCCAGCGTCTGGGCCTGCACCGCAATACCATCAACCAACGAATTCAACGCATCGAACAACTGAGCGGGCAGTCTCTGGACGACCCGCTGTTTCGTATGAACGCTTCGGTCGCCATGCTGGTATGGCGCATGAGCGAAGCCCAAGGCAAGGAGTAATGTCATGAACATCATCAATGCACGTCTGCGTGGCAAGTCGGGCCTGTTTCGCATCGAACTGAACGGCGACCGCATCGCAGCCATCGCGCCACAGGCCGATGTGGCGGCGCTCGGCAGCCCCGATGACCTGGACGCCAAGCAGAACCTGGTGGTAGCCCCCTTCGTCGAGCCGCACATTCACCTGGATGCCACCCTTACCGCCGGTGAGCCGAAGTGGAACATGAGCGGTACCTTGTTCGAGGGTATCGAGCGCTGGGCCGAGCGCAAGGAAATCACCACCCACGACGACATCAAGCACCGCTCGAAAAAGACCATCGACATGCTGGTGAACCATGGCATCCAGCACGTGCGTACCCATGTGGATGTGACCGACCCCAAGCTCACTGCGCTCAAGGCCATGGTCGAAGTGCGCGAAGAGGTGCGTCACCTGATCGACCTGCAAATCGTTGCCTTCCCCCAGGAGGGCATCGAGTCGTATGCCAATGGCCGGACCTTGATGACGGAGGCGGTGGCCATCGGTGCCGATGTGGTCGGCGGCATACCGCATTTTGAAAACACCCGTGATCAAGGGGTGTCATCGGTGAAATTCCTGATGGACCTGGCCGAGCGTACCGGCTGCCTGGTGGACGTGCACTGCGACGAAACCGACGACCCACAGTCGCGCTTTCTCGAGGTACTGGCCGAGGAGGCCCGTGTGCGGCACATGGGGGCACGGGTCACCGCCAGCCATACCACGGCCATGGGGTCCTACGACAACGCCTACTGCTCCAAGCTGTTCCGCCTGCTCAAGCTGTCGGGCATCAACTTCGTGTCGTGCCCAACCGAGAGCATCCACCTGCAAGGTCGCTTCGACACCTACCCCAAGCGCCGCGGCCTGACCCGCGTGGCCGAAATCGACCGTGCGGGCATGAACGTGTGCTTCGGCCAGGACTCGATCGTCGACCCGTGGTATCCGCTGGGCAACGGCAACATCCTGCGCATTCTCGAAGCCGGGCTGCACATCTGCCATATGCTTGGCTACGAAGACCTGCAACGCGGGCTGGACCTGATCACCGACAACAGCGCCCGTACCCTCAACCTGGGCGAGCGCTACGGCATCGACGTCGGGCGGCCGGCTAACCTGTTGCTGCTGTCTGCGCCTGATGACTACGAAATGGTTCGCAGCCAGGGGCATGCCTTGGTGTCGGTGCGCAATGGCAAGGTGCTCATGCGTCGTACGCCTGCGCAGGTCGAGCGGTTTGCCTGACGCCTTTACCGGCAAGCTGGCCCCCCCTACGGTGCAGCAGTGGCCCGGTCATTGTAGGGGCTGGCTTGCCGTGAGTACCCGGGTGTAGCTGGACGTCCGCGAGGCGGCGTTTCGCCGGTGGTGCTGACCTGGTCCGGGTTGGCAGCGCTGCCTGTGTTGCTGGCACGTTGAACGCTTGCCTGGGGGCTTCGAACTTGGCACCCTTGGACCGCGTGAATGGTCCGTGCCTTGGCTGAAGGAAACACACCGTTGAGTTGGGACAAAGTCGGGAAGCTTCTGGTCGCTGTGCTGATTGGCCTGCTGGTCGTGCTGGTGGCCTATGGGTTCCTCAAGAGCCGTCCGCGTTTGGAGGCCACGCTGACCTACGCCTATCTCACTTACCCAAGCCAGTTCAGCGAGCGCATCAGCAAGGCCAGCGAGCTGCTCAAGTACGAGCAATTGCATCGGCGCATTCGCAGCATCGGCCAAGGTGGGCTCAGCGACGAGCAAGTCGACAAGCTGGTCGACCTGGCCCAGGCCCCTTATGCGCAACTGTTCGCCAAGCCCTTCGAGGCAGGCCTGGTGGATCACCGCACCGGTTTGCTGATCGACCTACGCAACACGGGCGATGCGCTGGTGCGCAACGTGAAGGTCAACTTGCCGGCCAAGGGCCTGGTACAGGTTCGCGATGCCCAGGGCAACGACAACATCGTCGAGGTTTCGACGTCGACGGTCGAGATTCCCACCCTCGAGCCGGGTGGCCTGTGCAAGGTCTGGGTGTATTTCGATGCCGACTACGCCCAGATCCGCCAGGGCGGTATCAGCATAAGCCATGCCGATGGCCTGGCCGATGTGCAGGTTTACCGCGAGTATGTGGGGTTTCCCGCGCAAGTGGCCCGGTACAGCCGCGAGTTGGTCACACTGCTGGGGGTGTTGGGGCTGAGCGTGCTGGGGCTTGGCTGTATCTGCCTGTGGCGGCGTCGTGCGCCGGTCCTACCATCCTGAGCTGACGGGCAAGGCTCACTGATCCTGCAGTGCCAGGTTCTGGCGCAGTATCGGCCCACAGGGTGAAATGCACCTCCCTTGAGGTCACTGGACCAGCCGAGCGACCCACTTGCCACCCAGACGGCCATCCTTCAACTGGCGTAACGCCTGAGGCAGTGTCTGGAAGTCGAAACTGCGCCGTTGTGGTGACAGCAACCGACCCTCGGCGACGGCCTGCAAGAGTTGTTCTCCCGCCACCCGCAGCGCTTGGCGGTCGAGCAAGCGGCCATGGGCATGAATACTGTTCAGTGCCACTTCGTGCAACGAGATCGCGGTGCTGAATGCGGGCAGGGGCGCGTTTTCCTGGCGGTCCTGAATGCATACCAGATGGCCGTTGTAGCCAAGCAGGTGGGCAAGGCTGGCGGCATGGGCGCCACTGACCGTATCGAACAGCGCATGCAGCGGGCGCTCGCCAAGGGCGGCCTGCAAGCGGGCCTGCCAGTCGCTTGCTTGGTAGTCGTAGGCTTCGATCACGCCCAGGGCCTTGAGCGCCGCGTGATGATGCTGGCCGGCAGTGGCCCAGACCCTCAACCCACGCTGCACCGCCAATTGCGCGACATACCAGCCCACCGCTCCACCAGCTCCGATCACCAGCACATCGCAGTTGGCGCCAGCGGGCACCTTGGCCAAGGCCTGCCAGGCAGTGAGCGCGGGGCAGGGCACAGCGGCGGCAGCGCTGTCGTCAAGGTTGGTCGGCAGGTGCATCAGCAGATTGGCATCCACCAGGCAGTACTCGGCGAAACTGCCATCGCGAGACAGCGTCTGGTGGTAAGCGACGCGCGTACCCAGTGGCAAATCCACACCATCGCCCAGCGCCTCCACCACACCGACACCATCCACCCCAGGCACGGTCCCTTGGTGCCAGTCCGGATGGCCCCATTGGCAGATCTTCCAATCCACCGGGTTAAGGGCAATGGCGCGGTTGGCGACCAACACTTGGCCGGGGCCAGGGTTAGGCAGGGGCTTGCGAACCAGTTGCAAGCCGTCAAGACCGGCGCCTGGGGTCCAGGCCCAGGCGTTGTAATCGTTGGACATGAAGGTCTCCTTGAGCACAAATCTGCCTGGAGGCTAGCGGATCGGCGCAGGCTGAAACAGCCGCCGCCAGGCCAAACTGTGGTGAATCCACGTCACAGAAAGCTTGCTTCGCCTAGCTTGCGCGGCGAAAGGCCAAGGAAAAGGCGGCACGACAACGATGAGGCAGACGATACGAGCTCACAGGCCTGTGATGTAGACTCGTACAATTCAAGCCAGCTGTGAATCGAAGTCATGCAAAGCCGAATCAAGGACATCAACCGCTCCGGCGAAATGGAGGTGTTCGCCGAGGTGGTGGCCGCCAGCACGTTCTCGGAAGCGGCACGTCGCCTGGACATGACGCCCTCGGCGGTCAGCAAGTTGATTGCCCGCCTCGAACAACGTCTCGGTGCACGCCTGCTACATAGGACCACTCGACGCCTGGAACTGACGGCCGAAGGTGAGCGTTTTCACGTCGAAAGCCTGCGCATCCTCGAGCAGATCGACAACGCCGAACGTGACGTGGCCAATGCGGCCTGCCCAAGCGGCGTCATCCATATCAACAGCAACCTGCCATTCGGCTTGCATTGCCTGACGCCGTTGATTCCCCGATTTCTTGAGACCTACCCACAGATCACCCTGAATCTTGAGCTGACCGACATGGTGGTCGATCTGTTGGAGCGCCGCGCCGATATCGCCATCCGCTCGGGCCCGTTGAAGGCATCGCGCCTGGTGCAGCGCCACCTGGGCCGCAGCCGCTTGCGCACCGTCGCCTCGCCGGGCTACCTGGCGCGCCATGGCTGGCCGCGCACGCCAGCAGAGCTGGCCCGCCACAACCGGCTCGGTTTTGGCTTTCATCGCCACGCCCAGGCGTGGGTCTACCGTGACGAGCACGGTGAGCGGGTGGAGGTCGAGCCCGAGGGCAACCTGCTGGTGCATGACGGCGAGAGCATGCGCCAGCTGTGCCTGGGCGGGGCGGGGGTAGCTCGTCTGGCCAATTTCCATGTGGGCGGCGATATCGACGCGGGACGGTTGGTGCCATTGCTGGACGGTTTTGAAAGCGACGACCAGCAGGACGTGCTGCACGCCGTGTTCATTGGGCCGGGCCGGCAGTTGCCGCAGCGGGTGAGGGTGTTCATCGACTTTCTGGTCGAACATCTGGACACACGCTATTTCAGTTGATGCGGGCGCAACCACTGCTGTATACATGACGCCACCAAGGGGAGCCCGGCAACGGGCTGAGAAACCGCTGGCGCGGTGACCCTTCGAACCTGATCCGGATCATGCCGGCGAAGGGATGGGACTGCCGACCTGCCTTTTTGCCGGCCTCACTGCGAGGTCGTTCCATGTATCACTGCACCGGTCTCGCTGTCAGCCTAGAAAGGACAGCACCATGACCGAACGCTTCACCGCCACCCTGCGCCGTCAGAGCGAGCCGACCTGGTCCGCCGCCGTTGGACACCGCTTCGTCACCCAACTGTGCGACGGTAGCCTGCCGGACGCGGTGATGGTCCGCTACCTGGTACAGGACCACCGCTTCCTCGACAGCTTCCTGACCTTGCTCGGCGCGGCCATCGCCACGGCGGACACCTTCGAAGCCCGCCTGCGTTTCGGGCGTTTCGCCGGCATGATCAGCAGCGACGAAAATACCTATTTCCTGCGCGCTTTCGAGGCCCTGGACGTTAGCGCCGAGCAGCGCCAGGCACCGGCCGACACCGTGCCCACCGCGGGCTTCAAGGCGATCATGCGCGAAGCCGCCGCCACCCGTTCTTACGCCGCAGCGCTGGCAGTGCTCAATGTCGCCGAAGGCCTGTACCTGGACTGGGCGACCAAGGCACCCAAGCCGCTTCCAGCGAATTTCGTCCATGCCGAGTGGATCACCCTGCACGACAACCCGGCGTTCAGTGAATTTGTTGCCTTCCTGCAAACCGAATTGGACCGGGTCGGCCCGCAGGACGCTGAGCGGGCTGCCGATTTCTACCTGCGCACCGTCGCGTTGGAACTGGCCTTCTTCGAGGCCGTGTACGAGGAGCAACAATGAGCCTGGATATCTTCGACCGCCTCAAGGCCGCTGCACTGCCGGAATGGAACAGCTACGTTGATCACAGCTTCGTGCGCCAGATGGGTGACGGCACGTTGTCGGAGGGGGCCTTCCGCACCTATCTGGTACAGGACTATCTGTTCCTTATCCAGTTCGCCCGCGCCTGGGCGCTGGCTGCTTATAAAAGCCGTCGCCCTTCCGACATCCGCGCCGCCCAGGCCGGGCTGGCGGCGATTCTCGACGAAACCGACCTGCATGTGCGCTTGTGCGCGCGCTGGGGCCTTAGTCAGGCTGATATCGAAGCGGCGCCGGAGCTCCAGGCGACCGTGGCCTACACCCGTTTCGTCCTGGACTGCGGCGCGGCCGGCGATTTGCTCGACCTGCACGTCGCGCTGGCGCCTTGCGTGATCGGTTACGCTGAAATTGGTAGTCGGTTGGCAGGCGCTATCGGCGACATGGCCAGCCACCCATACCGCGAATGGATTGGTGAGTATGCCGGCGAGGCTTACCAAGGGGTTGCCCAGGGCGCGCGCAGGCACCTGGACGAACTGGCTGCCCGCAGCATGACTGAACAACGCTTCACGGAGCTGGCGGCGATCTTCGCCCAAGCTTCTAGGCTGGAAGCCGACTTCTGGCAGATGGGGCTGGACGGCGCACGACCTGCATCACTGTAATCGGGGACGCAGTTGGAGTGCCTCAGGATCTGGCGCTGCATCCAAATCACCTGGCACGGCCCATTCCGATAGGAGCGGTTTACCCGTGAAAAGGGCAGTGGTTTCACTGCCGAATTCGCGGGTAAACCCGCTCCCACAGGGAGGGCTGCCGGGAGGTCAATCCAGCAACGCGCCCAGCGCCACCATCGCGCCGTCGAATTCATCCATGGCATTGAGCATGGCACCGCTAAAGTAAGCCAGCGATGCCCGGTCGAACAGGATGTGCATAGCCGGCAACGTCGCGCTCCCAACATTGATCACGATCACATTGATCCGCGCCGCCGATGTCTGGGCCACCGCCCCGACGGGAAACGTCTCCGGTCTCAGGTCGACGCCACACAGCTTGGCCATCACCGCGCTCCCTCGGTGCCCTGACAGTTGCAGCCAGGCATGGCTGTCTTGACGCGGCAGCAGGTAATTGCGTCGGGCGTCCTGTGCCCAGTTGGCCTCCTCGGCGGCGACCCGCTCGCCTTCGTCGGCAAGGCTGCCGAGCAGCAGGTATTCGCTTTGTGACAACCGAGCTACCCACCCTCCGTCATCCTGGCGCAGCGCCTGGTTGGGCCGCTCGGGGAGGCGATAGCCCCGCGCCTGCAGGTAGGCTGCGCTGTCGCTGCCGCGAAAGCCCACGCGCGGCAGGTCAGTCAGGTTGGTCAGCGCACAGGTATTGAGCAGCCCGGCCTGCGGACTGCGTTCGATCAAAGCTTCGGCATTGAGGCTGGACATGAATCAGAGCTCCTGGCGCTGGTTGTCGGGGTCGAAGAAGGGCAGTTGCACCACCAGGGCGTTGACCATCACGCCGCCCTCCACGCGGATCGGGATGTGCATACCGGGGGTGGCCTGGTGCGCCCCGGCGTAGGCCAGGCCGATGATCTGTCCCAGGGTCTGGGAGTACTCGCAGGAGGTGACGTTGCCGCTGATGTCCTGGCCGTCCAGCACCAGATGCCCCTCCAGCGGTTGTGGGCTGCCTTTGGGTAGGGTGAAACCGACCAGTTTGCGCTTGAGCGGCTGCCCTTCGAGGATCTCGATCGAGCGTTTGCCAACGAAGAACGGCTTCTTGCGGCCGATCGCCCACTGCATGTCGATCTCGGCCGGGTGGGTCATGCCGTCGGTGTCCTGGCTGATGATCACATGGCCCTTCTCAAGGCGCAGCAGGCGTTGGGTCTCGACACCGAACGGGCGGATGCCAAGCCCCGCACCGGCCTGCATCAGCGCATCCCACAGGCGTTCAGCATGGCGCGCAGGCACGTGCACTTCATAGCCCAGCTCGCCGACGAAGCCGACCCGCAGGATACGCGCCGGGATGCCGGCCACCGTGCCCACGCGTACGCCCAGGTAAGCAAAGGCCTCGGCCGACAGTTCGACATCGTTGCACACCTTGGCCAGCACCTGTCGCGACAGTGGCCCGGCCAGGTTCACCGCAGCCAGCGCGGCGGTGACGTTGGTGATGTCCACGTCCAGGCGCCATTGCGCGTTCCACTTGAGCATCTGTTGGTAGATGCGGTCCACGCCGCTGGTGGTGGCGGTGACGTAGAAGTGCTGGTCGGCCAGGCGTGCGCAGACGCCATCGTCGATCACCACGCCGTGCTCGTTGGTCATCAGAGCATATCGGGTGCGCCCGACCGGAAGCTTGGCGAAGCCGAAGGTGTAGAGCCGTTCGAGCAGTTCGGCGGCATCCGGGCCGCGCACATCCAGGCCGCCAAGGGTGGAAACGTCGATCAGGCCGACCTGCTCGCGCACGTGGCGGGCTTCTTCTTGCATGCAGCGCTCCCGCTGGTCCGGCGTGCCGTAGTAAGCGGGGCGCTGCCAGATGCCAGCAGGCATCATCTTCGCCCCGGCTTCCAGGTGACGGCGGTGCATGGGTGTCTGGCGATAGGGGTCGAACGCACGGCCCGCGACGTGCGCCAGTTTCTCGGCCTGGAATGGTGGGCGAGCGGTGGTCACACCGGTTTCGCTGATGCTGCGCCCAGTAGCCTGGGCCACCAGGCGAGCGGTGGGCAGTGCCGAGTGGCGGCCTTGGGACGGGCCCATACCCACCGTTGAGAAGCGCTTGACCAGCTGTACATCACGGTAGCCGCTGCGGGTGGCGTTGACGATGTCACGCACTTGCAGGTCTTCGTCGAAATCGACGAAATCCTTGCCTTTGGGGTGCGGGAAGATCGGCCAGGGGAAGTTGACCTTGGCTTCGGCGACGAAGGCCGGCAGCACCGGGGGCGGCAGGTCCAGTGCGGTCAGTGCTTCGGCGGCGCCGCGCGAGGCGTCGGTTAGCACGTTGTCCAGTTGGTGGCGGCCGTTCACCGAGCCTGCGAGATCAAGCCCAGCGGGCAGGCCGCTGATGGCGAATTCGTCGCGACCTACGTCGTAGGCCAGCTTGCCGCCGGCTTGGCATAGCAACGGGTACACCGGCATGTAGCCTGCCGACATGCACAGCAGGTCGCACGCCAGGCGCAGGCCATGCTCGCTCACCTTCCCTTGACCGGTGATGGGGCGAATGTCCACGCCGCTGACATGGCGCATGCCGGCTTCGTGCAGGGCCTCGTAGACGGTACTGCCAAGGTGCAGGGCAATGTCGCGGCGCTTGAGCTCGGCCGCCAGCGTGGCATCGGCGGGAGCGGCGCGCATGTCTACCACCGCCGCCACGGCCACGCCTTGCTCTTGCAGGTCGAGCGCGGCCAGGTAGCCATCGTCATGCCCGGTGAGGATCACCGCACGCTGGCCCGGCTTGACCGCATACAGCTTCATCAGTCGCTGGGCCGCGCTGGTCAGCATCACACCGGGCAGGTCATTGTTGCGAAACACAACCGGCTGGTCGAACGAGCCGGCCGCCACCAGGCAGCGAGTAGCGCGTACCTTGTACATGCGTTTGTGTTGGATCACCGGCAGGTAGTTGTCGGTGAACCAACCGTTGCAGGTGGCCTCCAGCAATACCTGGATGTTCGGGTGGCCTTCGACCGCCGCCAGCAGTTCCTGGCGCAGCCTGGTGGCACGGGTGCCGGCGATGTCGAAACGGGCATAGGTGAGCGAACCACCCAGCACCGGCTGCTGCTCGATCAACAGCACCTTGGCCCCGCCGTTGGCGGCATCCAGGGCCGCGCGCAAGCCGGCTGGACCGCCCCCGATGATGGCGATGTCAACGAACAGATACGCTTTGTCGTAGTACTGCGGCCTGAAGCTCAGGTCGAGCACGCCGAGTCCGGCCTTCTTGCGGATCAGAGGCTCCCAGACCTTCCACATACCCTTGGGTTTGTAGAACGCACGGTAGTAGAAGCCCACCGGCATGAAGCGCGAGAATGTGCCCAGGTAGGCATCGCGGTCGTTGTCCAGGCTGCCGTTGAAGTTCTGGCCTTCGACCACCTGGCCATCCTGTGCGGCCTGCATGTCGGCCAGCACATTGGGTTCGTCGGGCAATTGCACCAGGGTATTGGCGTCCTGCCCGGCCAGGCTCAAGGGGCCGCGTGGGCGGTGGTACTTGAACGAGCGCGACAGCAGCCAGCGACCGTTGCCGAGCAAGGCGCTGGCGATGCTGTCGCCGGCAAAGCCAGGGTAGCTCTGGCCGTCGAAGGTAAAGCGCAGGGGCCGGTCGCGGTCGATCAGCAGGCCCATGGGCGCGGGGAGGCGAGTGAGGCTGTTCATCCTGCGGTCTCCGGCGTGGCGGTGGGGGCAAAGTCGATGCGGCGGACGAATACGTCCTTTGGATCGAAGGTGCGCAGTACCTGGTCGCTCACGGTGTGACGTTCGGCCAGGAACCAGTAGCTGGAGGCGTTGTGCAGCCACCATTCGACGACCACCCCGGCAAGGTTGTCGCTGTTGAACACGTAGTCGGCCCACTCCGCGTCGCTGCAGCGACTTGGGTCGGGCATCTGCTTGAACTCGCCGCCGTAGGTAAATTCGCTGATGTTGCGCGGGCCGTTCAAGGGGCAGGTCAGGATCTTCATCGTGCGTTCCTCTAGTGGCTGGCCGCCGTGGCGCCCATTTCGTTGACTTGCTGGAAGCGGCTGAAGCGCTCCAGGGCGAAAGGAGCGATCAGTTCGGGCACCTTGCCGCCGCTGGCGACCAGTTCGGCCATGGTCTTGCCGCAGATGGGCGTGGACTTGAAGCCCCAGGTGCCCCAGCCAGCATCCAGGTAGTAGTTCTCGACCGGCGACAGGCCCATGATCGGACTGTAATCCGGGGTCATGTCGGTCATACCGGCCCATTGGCGCATCAGCTTGGCGTTGGCCATGAACGGGAACATTTCGATGGCGTGGGCCAGCAGGCTTTCCTTGAGGTCCAGGGTCGAGCGGGTGTTGTACAGCGGGTAGGGATCGGAGCCGCCACCGAAGACGATCTCGCCACGGCTGGTCTGTTGCACATAGCAGTGCAGGGCGGACGAGCTGACCAGCGGATCGAGGAACGGTTTGAACGGCTGGGTAACCATCGCCTGCAGCGGGTAGGTGTGGATCGGCGCGCGAATGCCCGCCTTGGCCATCAACAGCGAGCTGGCGCCAGCCACCGCCTGCACCACGCAGCCGCACTGGACGGTGCCACGGTTGGTCTTGACCGCTTCGATCCGGCCATTGCGAATCACCAGGTCCTGCACTTCGGTCAACTGATGGATTTCCACGCCGCGTTTGGCCGCTTGCTTGGCGTAACCCCAGGCCACCGCGTCATGGCGCGCGGTGGCGCCGTCGATGTGCCAGAGCCCGGCCAGCACCGGCAAGTGGCCGGGGTCGAGATTCAGGGTCGGTACCAGTTCGCGGATCTGCTGGCGGTCGATCATTTCGGTACGCCCGCCGAAGTGCTTGTTGACCTCGGCCCGTTGGCGGAAGGCGCGCACGGTGGCATCGGTGTGCGCCAGGGTGAGCTGGCCACGCTCGGAATACATGATGTTGAAGTCGAATTCGTTCGACAGGTGCTGGAACATCCGCACCGATTCGGCGTAGAAGCGCACGCCTTCGCTGGTGAGGTAATTGGAGCGGATCACCGCGGTGTTGCGCGCGGTATTGCCACCGCCCAGATAGGCTTTTTCCAGCACTGCGACATTGGTCACGCCATGGTATCTGGCCAGGTAGTAGGCAATGGCCAGGCCGTGACCGCCGCCGCCGATGATCACCACGTCGTAACGTGGCTTGAGTTCGCAAGGTGGCGGCAGGTCGACCTCCACCGGGTAGTCGGCGCTCAGGCCGTATTTCAGCAGGGCGAAGGGCATGGGGTGCGCTCCTGTTGGGCGGCCTGTTGCTGCAGGTCGAGGGCGAGCAGGGTATTTTTCATCAGGTAGGCGATGGTCATGGGCCCGACGCCTCCGGGAACCGGGGTGATGGCGGCGGCCTGGGGCAGGGCCGCGTCGAAGTCGACATCGCCCACCAAGCGGCTGCGGCCGTTCTCTTCGATGCGGTTGATACCCACATCGATGACCACTGCCCCCGGCTTGAGCCAGTCGGCGCCGATCAGCCGAGGCTTGCCGACCGCGGCGACCAGGATGTCCGCTTCGCGGCACAGTGCCGGTAAGTCACGGCTGCGCGAATGCACCACTGTCACCGTGCAGTCGGCCTGCAACAACAGGGCGGCCATGGGCTTGCCGACAATGTTGGAGCGGCCGACCACCACCGCGTGCTTGCCCCGCAATGGGCCACAGGCATCACGCAGTAGGCGCATGCAGCCACTGGGCGTGCAAGGGGTGAGTACATCGCGACCCTGGGCCAGGCCGCCGACGTTTTCACTGTGAAAACCGTCCACGTCCTTAAGCGGACTGATGGCCTGCAAGACGCGGTGTTCATCGATATGCGCGGGCAAGGGCAACTGCACGAGAATGCCATTTATCGCCGTATCGCGATTGAGCCGGTCGATCAGGGTCAGTAGCTCGTGCTCGGTGGTGTCGCCTGGCAGACGGTGCTCCAGCGAGCGAATACCCACCTCCTCGGCGCGCAGCACCTTGTTGCGCACATACACCTGGCTAGCCGCGTCCATGCCCACCAGCACCACTGCCAGGCCCGGTTGCACGCCGCCCTGGCGCAGGGTGTCGACCTGCTCGCGCACCTCGGCCAGCACCCGCGCCGCCGTGGCCTTGCCGTCGATCAGCTTGACGCTGGGGATGGCATTCATTTGAAGATCACCGTGCGGTCGTGGTTGAGGAACACGCGGTGTTCGAGGTGGTACTTCACCGCGCGGGACAGGGCGATGGTTTCGGTATCGCGGCCGATGGCGACCAGATCGTCAGGCGCGTAGGCGTGGTCCACACGTTGCACTTCCTGCTCGATGATCGGGCCTTCGTCCAGGTCGCTGGTGACGTAATGGGCAGTGGCGCCGATCAGCTTGACCCCGCGTTGGTAGGCCTGGTGATAGGGCTTGGCGCCCTTGAAACCCGGCAGGAACGAGTGGTGGATGTTGATGGCCCGGCCCGAGAGTTGACGGCACAGGTCGTCGGAGAGGATTTGCATGTAGCGCGCCAGCACCACCAGCTCAGTATCGGTGTCCTCGACGATGCGCATCAGCGCCGCTTCCTGCTCGGCCTTGGTTTCCTTGGTTACCGGCAGGTAGACGAAGCGGATGCCCTGGCGCTCGGCCATGGGCCGCAGGTCCAGGTGGTTGGAAACCACGGCGGTGATCTGCATCTCCAGTTCACCTTTGGCGTGGCGGTAGAGCAGGTCGCTCAGGCAATGGTCGAACTTGCTCACCATCAGCAGCACGCGCATCGGGCGGGCGCTGCTGTGCAGGCTCCAGTCCATGGCGAAGCGCTGGGCCACGTCGGCGAAGCCCGCTTCCAGCTGCGGCGTGTCACCAGTGATACCGGTGTTGTAACGGAACACGGCGCGCATGAAGAAGCGGCCATTGTCTTCGTCGTCGAACTGCGCCATCTCGCTGATGTAGCAACCGTGCTCGGCCAGGTAGGTGGTCACCGCCGCGACGATGCCGGACACGGCCGGACAGCTGACGCGCAGGATGAAATGGTCGGGAGCGGGGTGCATGTCGAGGTCCTCGTGGTGGGGTGGGGCAGGTCGGGCACAAGGGCGAAATGGCCTCGCGGCTGGCGAAGCGGTGTTTCTTATCAGGAATATAAATTTCCTTTTGGCGATTTATAGGCGAAGAGGTGGGTGGTGGTCCAGAGGTTTGTGAAATTTTTTATCCTGAGGGGAAACTCTGGTGATCGAGGTGGCCCCTGGCAGGCGCCGGCTGGCCGGCGACATCGCCAGTGCAGCCGACACCAAAAACTGGCTATGCTTGCCCCATGACCAACACCCCTCCATTACGCCAACCGTGCCCCCCCGGCGCCTGTGTGTGTGGCCGCGAACAACTGGCCGATCACCCCCAGGCCGCCCAGCGAATCCTGCTGCTCACTCGCCAGGAAGAAAAACGCCTGCTCGAGCGCCTGGAAAACCTCAAGGACCTGGAGGATCTGCAACGCCTGCAGCAGCGCATGTACGAAAACCTCGGCATTCGCGTGCACATCGCCCCTGGGTTCAACGAAGTGCGCACCATGCGCGGTATCGTCATCGAACTGGACGAGCAGGTGGGGTTGTGCCGCAAGACCCGACAGTCGATTCCGGCTGCGATTCGGCGGGGGTTGGAGCGTAACCCGCAGGTCGCGTTCCGGTTGCTGGATGCGCATGATCTGTTGCGGGACGCTTGAGGGGTCGTCTTGAGCCGCACGGCGCTGTCGAGATCGAGTGCCGCCCAACAGCGGACTCCCGCCAGCCTGCTCCAGCCTCACCCAGACTAATTTTCCCAACGGCTCCAACGTCTACCTGAGAGCCGCCCCACGCCAAGTGCGTATCGGCATTCATCACTCAAGGAGACAGGCAATGACTTCCGTTTTCGACCGCGACGATATTCAGTTCCAGGTAGTGGTCAACCACGAAGAGCAATACTCCATCTGGCCCGACTACAAGGCCATCCCCAACGGCTGGCGCGCCGTGGGCAAGAGCGGCCTGAAGAAGGACTGCCTGGCCTACATCGACGAGGTCTGGACCGACATGCGCCCTCTGAGCCTACGTCAGAAGATGGCTGAAGCCGCGGCGCAGTGAGCGGGATGAAGCTGCTGTGCCTGCCTTACTCCGGCGCCAGTGCCATGGTCTACAGCCGCTGGCGGCGCACGTTGCCGGCTTGGCTTGAGCTGCGCCCGGTGGAGCTGCCGGGCCGTGGCGCGCGCCTGAGTGAACCACTGCAGACCGACATGCAGGCGCTGGCCCGGCAACTGGCGGCCGAGCAGCGCACGGCCGCCAGCGCGCCCTATGCATTGCTGGGGCACAGCCTGGGCGCGCTGCTGGCGTTCGAGCTGGCCCATGAACTGCAAGCGCTGGGCTGCCCGGCGCCACGCGCGTTGTTCGCCTGCGGTACCGCGGCACCGACCCGTCGCGAAGACTACGATGGCAAGCACTGGTCCGAACCCAAGACCGACGCCGAGCTGATCAACGAGCTGCGTGCGCTCGACGGTACTCCACAGGAGGTGCTGGCCAACGCCGAGCTAATGAGCCTGACCTTGCCCATCCTGCGCCATGATTTCCTGCTGTGCGGCCGTTATGCCTATCGTCAGCGGTCGCTGCTGCAATGTCCGCTGCACGTCCTCGGCGGTGAGGCCGACCGGGCCACGCAAGAGCAACTCATGGCCTGGCGCCGTGAAACCTCGGGGGAATTTTCGCTGCAAATGTTCCCCGGCGGCCACTTCTTCATCCATGAGCACGAGCACCGCGTGCTCGGTGTGGTGGCCGCGTCGCTGGAGCCGTACCGGCGTTCTGCCTGATTGACGTCATCGCTTGCCTGGGGGAGGCTAGGGTTTTCCCCAGGCAAGAGGCCGACAATGCTGATCAACCCTCGCCAGGCCACGCTGCTGGTCGTCGATATCCAGGAAAAGCTCATAGGCGCCATGAGCGACCCCGAGGGCACCCGAGCGCGTGCGCGCTGGCTGGTGGCGGCCAGCGCCGAGCTGCAATTGCCAATCGTGATGTCCGAGCAGTACCCCAAAGGCCTGGGGCACACCCTGGCAGCGCTCACCACTGCCGCACCGGCAGCCCAGGTGGTGGAGAAAACGCATTTTTCCTGTGTGGCTGCCGAGTGCCTGCCGGAAAGCCTGCTGCGCCGCGAGCAAGTGATCGTCTGTGGTATGGAAACCCATGTCTGCGTGCTACAGACCGTGCTGGGCCTGTTGTCGCTGGGCAAGCACGTGTTCGTGGTCGAGGATGCCTGCGACAGCCGTACCCCGGCCAGCAAGGCCGCGGGCCTGGCGCGCATGCGTGATGCCGGGGCGCAGGTGGTGACCCGTGAGATGGTGCTGTTCGAACTGATGGGCAGCGCCAGCCATCCCTTGTTTCGCCATATCAGCAAGACCTACCTGGTCGGTGAGCAGCCCTGAACGCGCGGCTGATGGCGGCAGGGCTGGTGGCGCTGGCCCTGCTGCAAGGTTGCGCCGGGCGCCGCGAAGAAGCAGTGGAAACCGACCCCACCAAAGTGCGAGCACAGTTGATGCGACTGCTGCCGGCGCAAGCCAAGGACCGGCAAGGGTGGGCCCAGGATATCCAAGTGGCCTTCGAAGCCCAGGGCATTGCCCCAAGCAAAAGCAACCTGTGCGCGGTATTGGCCGTCACCGAGCAGGAGTCGACCTTCAATGCCGACCCACAGGTGCCGAACCTCGGGCGCATCGCCCGAGCAGAAATCGACCGGCGCGCGGCGCGTCTGCATATCCCCAAGCTGCTGGTCGACGGTGCCCTGAATACCAGTTCCGGCAGTGGCAAGACCTATCAGCAGAGGCTGCTGGCGGTACGCAGCGAGAAACAGTTGAGCACGCTGTACGATGATTTCATTGCCGGCCTGCCCTTGGGCAAGACTCTGCTGGGCGGGCTGAACCCGGTGCATACCGGTGGGCCGATGCAAGTGAGCATCGACTTTGCCGAGCAGCACGCCAAGGGTTACCCCTACCGCTATGAAGGCACGATCCGGCAGGAGGTATTCACCCGCCGTGGCGGTTTGTACTTCGGCATCACCCACCTGCTGGGCTACCCAGCGAACTACGAGCGGCCGTTGTACCGCTTCGCCGATTTCAATGCGGGTTGGTACGCCAGCCGCAATGCCGCTTTCCAGGCAGCGTTGAGCCGGGCAACCGGGGTGAAGTTGGCGCTGGATGGCGACCTGGTGGCGCCAGGGGCGATCATGCCCGGAACCACCGAGCAGGCGGCGCGCAAACTGGGGGCGAAGCTTGGCTTGCGCAACCCGCAGATTCGCAGCCAACTGGAGCAGGGTGACAGCCTGGCCTTCGAGGACACCCGGTTGTACCGCGGCGTGTTCGCCCTGGCCGATGCGGCGGCCGGCAAGCCGGTGCCGCGTGCAGTATTGCCGGGAATCGAGCTCAAGAGCCCGAAGATTACCCGCAAGTTGACCACGGCGTGGTTCGCAGGTCGTGTGGATGAGCGTTACCAGCGCTGCATGAAGCGGTAGGGCAAACCCGCTCCTCAAAGTCTGGCCGTGGCGCCGACCCCGGGGGCGGGTGTACCGGCGAACAGGCCGGTGAAGCGAACCTCAACCCTGACCCAAGGCATCCACCACTTGCTCGACACTGGCCTTCAACCCCGCCAGGGCATCCTCCGGGTCGCTGTCGACCACCAGCAACCTGGCCCCGGATGCCTTGATCACCTCGGCTACCGCAGCCTCCGGCTGGCGGTGGTGCAGCACCAAAGCCACATCCTGGGTCTTGAGGTTCTCACCCAGCGCCTTGAGCGTGGCCTCATCCCACTTGTCCTCGGGCGGCAGTGCCTGCTGCGCCACGTCCAGGTTCAGCCCGCTGGCCAGATAACCCAGGCGATCCGACAAGCTGACCACGGTCAAGTTGTCGACTTCGGCCAGGCGTGTCTGGCTGCTGGCGGTCAGCTCCAGCAACTGGCGCTTGAGAGCGGTGAGGTTGCCTTGGATCTTCGCCTTGTCAGCCGGTGAGAGCCGCTCAAGGTCATTGGCCACCACATCGGCCATGCGCCCAAGATTCGTCGGGCTGAGCCAGGGATAAGCGGCATAGGCCTCATCGCCGGTCACGGCAATGCCCGGCAATGCGCCATCCACTGGCCGTGCGGCATCGATCTCGACGATGCGGATATTGCTGCGCCGCGCCATTGGGTAGAGCGGGTCGTCCCGCCAGATCGAGCGCACGCCAATCACCGCATCGGCCTGTTGCGCGGCCTTCTGCAGGCCGGCACCGCCACGACCACTGAAGTACGACGGCTGGCGGCTTGCCGGCAGGTTGGCTGGAGCCGCGCGCTTGAGCTGCACCGAGGTGCCGTCAAGCAGAGCAGCGGCCAGGCTGTGGGTCACGGGCAAGGTGGTGAGCACCTGGGTGGCAAAGCTCAGCGAAGGCAGGCCCACCAGAGCGATGGCCAGGGTCAGCTGCTTGATATTCAGATTCATGCCGGGTTTCCTTGCAGGCGTGGGACGAGGGCGCGGGCCAGCGCGGCGAGGGCGAAGCACAGGCCGGCGACCAGAATGATCGCGGCACCCGACGGCACCGGCAGGTCGAGTACGATCGGCAACAGGATGCCGAGCAGGGTGCTCAGTGTGGCGATCAGCACCGAGAGGAAGAAAAAGCCTTTCAGCGACTGGCTGACCAGGCGTGCGGCGGCGGCCGGAATCACCAGCAGGGCACCGACCAGAATCGCCCCGATCACTTTCACCGAGGCCACGGTGACCAAGGTCACCAGGACCACGAACAGGTAGTCCAGGGTCTTCACCGCCACCCCGCGCACCGCGGCCAGTTGCGGATTGAAGCTGGCCAGCATGATGCGGTTGTAAAGCGGTAGGGCCAGGCTCAGCACCAGCACCGCGACGATGCCCAGCACCAGCAGGTCGTGGGCGCTGACCGTCAGCACCGAGCCGAACAGCACGTTCTCGAGGATGTGCACGTTGATCTTGCCGGCCAGCATCAGCAGCAGGCTCGCGCCTAGGGCCAGGGACACCGAGAGGAACACCCCGATCAGTGTGTCCGGCGACAGTCCGGTGCGGTTGCGCAGGTAGTTCAGCAGGATGCCGAACAGCAGGCAGTAGCCGAACAGACTGCCATAGGGGCCGGTATAGGGTTCGCCGAGCAGGATGCCAATGGCTACGCCCGTGAGCGCGGCGTGGCCCACAGCCTCGGAGAAGAACGCGAAGCGCTTGACCACGACCAGCGTGCCCAGGCCGCCGAGCACCGGGCCTATCATCAGACCGGCCAGTAACGCATTGATCACGAACCCATAGGCCAGGGCCTCGGGCAGGTAGCCGGCGCTGGCCCAGTCCTGGACCAGTTGACGGAAGGCTTCATAACTCATCAGGCGAGGCTCTCGCTGCGCGGGTGAACGGAGAACAGGTTGAGAAGACGCTCGGGGGTCAGGGCCTGGGCGGGCGCGGCGTCGAACAGCACCTGGCGGCTCAGGCCGGTGACCCGGTCGGCCAGGCGCAGCACGGCCTGCAGATCGTGCTCGATCCACAGCACGGTGGTACCGGATTGGCGCCAGCCCTGTAGCAGCGCTTCGAACACCTGGATGCCCGCTTCGTCGAGGGCCGACATCGGCTCGTCCAGGACCAGCAACTGGGGTTCGGGGATCAGGCCCTGGGCCAGCAGCACCCGCTGGCGCTCGCCACCGGACAATGCGCCCATGCGACGCTTGCGTTTGTCGAGCATGCCGACTTGTGCCAGCGCTGCGTCGATGGCCGGCTGGATACGCCGCGAAAGGCCCAGGAACGCGGGGCGCCTTTGGCACATGGCGGCCATGAAGTCGTCCACGGTCATTGGCAGGCCTCGGTCGAACTCCAGCGCCTGGGGCACGTAGCCGATCACGTTGGCTTGTGTCGGCCAGTGAAGGGTCAACTGGCCCTGGTGCGGCATCTGCCCCAGCAAGGTCTTGATCAGCGAGCTCTTGCCGCCGCCATTGGGGCCGACGATGGCATGCACGCTGCCAGCGGCGACGCTGAAGGCGACCTGTTCGAGGATGCGCGTACGGCCCAGGGTCAGGTCGATGCCGACGAACTCGATGCGCGGCCCGCGGGCGGGCATGCGCGTGGCGGCGGCGGTCATGCGCGGTTCTCCTGGATGGCCCGCACCACTGTGTCGAGGTTGCGCTTCATTTCCACCTCGTATTTGTCCTTGGTGTACTCGCCGTAGGAGATGTGCGTCAGCGGGTACAGTCGAACGCCCGATTCACGCTGGATGGTTTCGACGTAGGCAGAAGGGAAATCCATCTCCGAGAAAATCACCTTCACGTCCAGGGCCTTGAGCTGGTCGATGGTCTTCTTCAGTTGTGCGGGGCTCGGCTCGATGCCGTGGGCCGGCTCGACCACGGCGGTCACTTCCAGGCCGAAGTCGCGCACCAGGTAGTCGTAGGCCGCGTGGATGGTGGCGACGCGCAAGGTCGCCGAGGGCGCCTCGGTGACCTGCGCCAGAGCCTCGGCACGCAGGGCGCGCAAACGCTTGGCGTAGGCGCGGGCGTTCTGGGTATAGAACTTGGCATTGTCTGGGTCGAGCTTGCCCAGTTCGCGGGCAATGTTGTTGACCTGGGCGATGGTGGTGCTGATGGACAGGAATGTGTGCGGATTGACCACCTTGCCCGCGCCGCGAGCAGCGATGCCGGTGGCAGCCAGCAGCGGAACGTTCTGGTTGGCTTCGATGGTGGCGATGCCCGGTTTTTCACTGGCGGCGATCATGCGGTCGGCGAAGTCGTCGTGGCCCACGCCGTTGAGCACCACCACGTCCAGCGTGCCGATGCGCTTGATGTCCTCGGCTCGTGGCTCGTAGGCGTGCGGGTTGAAGCCCGCCGGAATCAGCGGTACCACCTCGGCTTTGTCGCCCACGATGTTGCTGACGTAGCTGTAGTAGGGGTGCAGGGTGATGCCAATGCGCAGCGGCTTGGCGTTGTCGGCCAGGGCCAGGGCTGGCAGGGCGCAGGCCAGGAGCAGCGCAAGGACGGAGCGGAGCATGGGGGAGATTCCTTGGGTTCAGTGACGGTGTTCGCGGGTGACCCCGGCGTCGTAGTGGCTAACCACCTGCTGCCAGCCGGCAGCGATCAAGGCCGCCTGGCCCAGGTCGTCCGGGAGCAGGGCAGTGCTGTCGCGGCGTAGCCAGACATCGGACGGCCCGGCGGCGTCGCCAGGCAGGATCAACAGGAAGCTGCCGGCGATTTCCGGGGCTTGGCTGCGCCCCAGGTAGGCGCCGCTTTGCAGCCATTGCCAGTGATGGCGGCCACGGCTTTGGCTGCCGGCATCGACGACGAAGGGCGGTAGGCCCTCTTCGACCAGGTCGTCGACGCTCGGGGCAACGGCGTTTTCTTCGCGCAGCAGTTGGATCTCGTCGAAGGCCACCCGCAGGTCGGTGTAGATGCCCTGTTCGGCGGCAGTGAGGTCACGCCGGGCATCTATCTGATGGCGGGCGATGGCCTGTTCGTCCTCGCGCTCACCGCGCATCAGCACCACCGTGGAGGCCAGCAGCACGATCAGCAGGCTGGCGAGCAGAACGTAGAGCGTTTCGTACCCGGCACCGGCCGGGCGTACTACCTGGGCGTGACTCATGCAGGGCTTGCTCATGGCTGGGCGATGTCGGCGTGGTCGATTTCCACCACGTGGCCGGGACCGGCGTCGAACAACACGTAGAACTCGACATCGGGGCGTTGGAAGGTCAAGGTCGAGTCCTGCGCGAGCTTGCCGCCGACCAGCACCTGTTCGTCGTAGCCGATCACGTCCAGCGTCACGCCAGGCGCGCCGCTGCCGTCGGAGAACCCTCCAGTGCATTTGATCTGGCCGCCGGCGACCTCTTCGCATTCGCACATCGGGTTGTGCGCCAAGGCTGGCCCGGCGGCAAGGGCCATCAGTGGCAGGACGAGCCTGCGGATCGTATGTTTCATGGTTTGCCTCCTTGTTTCTTCAGCCAGGCCACGGTGGCGGGGGATGCGTCGGCCAGCGCGACGGAGCCTTGGTGCATGCTGCCGTCCCAGCCTTCGAGGGTGATCCAGATCCGTGCGTCGGGGCGGGTGCGGGCAGGGACTGGCAGATTGGTACTCATGCGGTAGGGTGCGCCGAAGAAGATGCTGCCGGCGGCGCGCAGGTTGCGTGGTTTGCCAATGCGCAGGTAGATGGCCTTGACGTCCCCAATGCACGCCTTGCACAAGGCCGCATTGAACGCCTTGAAGTGGCCTGCGGGGCCGTCGGCGCGCGGCGCCTCGTTGCGCAACTCGGCCAGGTCGACGGTGTAGGGGCCGACCTGGATGGCGCTGATCGGGTTGACGCCGAGGCCGGCATCGCCACGCAACAGCTTGGCGTCGGCGAAGTACTTGGGCATGAAGCCCAGCGGTACGAGGATCAAAAGGATGTTCAGGTGAAAGCGCCACTTCAGCCACCACTGCTTCAGCGGGCTGACGGGCACCCTATGGACCTGGCTCATGGATGGACCTCGGCAGTGGTGTCGTTGTGGCCAGCGTGTAGGCGGGGCGTGCGCTCGCTGCGTTTGAGGGCGGCTGCGGTGGCCTGGGCGGTGCGTTTGGTCCAGATCAGCAGGCCGCTGAATACCATCAGGGTGAGAACCAGGCCGAAGAAGAACCAGATCAGCTTGATCGGCAGGCCGCCGAAGTCGCCGGTGTGCAAGGGGCGCATGGATTCGGTGACGAACTCCAGGGCCGAACGATCGGCCAGCAGGAACTGGCTGTCGACGTTTCGGGTGTACGGGTTGATGGCCGCGGTCTGGTACATCAATGGATACCAGCCACGCCCGCCCAGGTTGATATGGCTGTAGTGGGTGGCAGGCAGTGAAATGAAATCGATATCCAGCCCCGGGATCGCCTGGCCGGCGATGCGCGCCGCTTCGTCCAGGTCGATGCGCGGTGCCGGGCTGCCATCGCGAGTGGGTGGCACATCCTCGCGCGAAATGACCGGCACCACCGGTTCGGTGGATACGGTGACGTGGTTGTCGGCAAGTATGGCCTGGATCAGGAACCAGGTGCCGGTGATGGAGATGACTGCGATGAACCAGATCGACCACACGCCGGCCAGGCGGTGCAGATCACCCCAGAAAATACGTGAGCCGTGACCGGTGCGGATGGGTTTGAAGAAGCCTTTCCAGAACTTCTTGTAGACCACAAGGCCAGTCACCAACGAGGCCAGCATCGGCAGGCCCAGCAGCGACACCAGGTACCAGCCCCAGCTGTAACCATTGGTGAAGGGCACCAGCCACCAGCCATGCAAGGCGCGGGTGAACGCCTCGAAATTGAAGTCAGGGCTCTTGCCCTGGATCACGCCGGTATAGGGGTTCACGTAAAGCGTCGGGCTAGTGCCGTCCGGGAAGACCACCGAGGCATTGAGTGCGAAGTGCGCACCGTCCGGCTGGCGCAACGTGCGCACCACCATGTCCGGCTCGGCTTTGTGCAAGGCGTCGAGTACTTGCTGGTAGCTCAAGCGTTCAGTCACGTCATCGGGCTTGCTGGCGCGCACGTCCGGGTTGGCCAGCCAGACGATTTCCTGGCTGACCACGGCGAGCATGCCGGTAAAGCAGACGATCAGCACGAAGAACCAGATCGGCAGGGCGAGCCAGCTATGTACCAGGAACCACAGCCTGGACTTGGATTTTTTGGGAGATTTGGCCATCGGTCGGTCTTCTGAAAAGGAGGGTCGAGCACAGGCCCAACCAAAGGGCTGCATTAATAAGGACGAATGAGAATCGAAATCCTGAAGATTTAAATGCAAGCAAATGTTTCAGAAAACACGAGCCGGCATGCGCGCGGAGGCGACATGCCGGCTGCTAAGGCCTATGGCGAGGTTCAGGCGCTGGCGGCAGCCGCGTGTGTCCTGCCGTACTGGCGGGCCAGGTCCTGGTAAAGCGACTGGCCGATTTCCGCCGCGCGGGCCGGCAGCACCGACAGCAACGTGTCGCTCAGGCCGTGGCTGTTTTCGCAGAAGCCTTGCAGGTAGACGGAGGCTTGCAGGTCTGGGCTGGCCAGTACGCGGTAGTTGCGGTCGACGCTGAAGTCGTTCAGGTAGCCAGCCAAGGGTGCCAGCAGGTCGCGGTGCGAGCGGCGCTCGTAGCCAGTGGCGAGGATCACCGCATCGTAGCGGTGGGTCTGCTGCTGGCCGGTGGCCAGGTCACGCAGGGTCAGTTCGATGCCCTCGCGGGTGGCCACCACGGCTTCCACATTGCGGCGGCACAGCACATTGTGGCGGAACTGGTGGGACACCTTCTGGCGATAGAGAATGCCGTAGATGCGCTCGATCAGATCGAGGTCGACCACCGAATAGTTGGTGTTGTGGTATTCGCCCAAGAGTTTGCTGCGCTGGTCGGCCGGTTCGTTGTAGACCAGGTCGGTGTAGTCCGGCGAGAAGATCTCGTTGACGAACGGGCTGTCATCGGCCGGTTTGAGTGCCGAACCGCGCAGCACCATGTCGACCTTGACCGACGGATAGCTGTCGTTGAGGTCGATGAAGGCTTCGGCGGCGCTCTGGCCCGAGCCGATCACCGCAATGCGCATCGGCTTGCCTTCGGTGCAAGGCAGCTGGTTCAGACTGCTCAGGTACTGGGAGTGGTGGAAGACCCGGGGATCGTCCTTGAACGCGCCGAATTTCTCCGGGATTTTTGGCGTGCCGCCACTGCCGACCACCACCGCGCGCGTGCGGCGACTGTATTCGCGGCCCTGTGCATCGCGAGACACCAGACGCAGGTGTTCGACTCGACCGGCATTCACTTCAGGCTCGATGCGCAGCACTTCCTCGCCATAGGCCGCCTGAGTGGCGAAATGCTCGGCAGCCCAGCGCAAGTAGTCGTTGTACTCCAGTCGGCAGGGGTAGAAGGTGCCGAGGTTGATGAAGTCGGCCAGTCGCTGCTTCTGGTGCAGGTAGTTGACGAAGCTGTAAGGGCTGGTGGGGTTGCGCAGGGACACCAGGTCCTTGAGGAAAGAGATCTGCAACTCGCTCTGGGTAGCCAGGGTCTCACCGTGCCAGCGATAGTCTTTCTGCTTGTCGATGAACAGGGCATCCAGGGCGTGACCCTGGGTCTGGGCGAGCTCCTCCAGGGCGATGGCCAGGGCCAGGTTGGACGGGCCGAAGCCCACGCCTATCAGGTCTTTGATTGTTTCCGGGTTTGAAGACTGGCTCATGGCTGCGATTCCATAATGGTCGAATGTGGACGCCCGCCGGGGCTCCGGCTCCTGCGCGAGTACATGGGTTGGAACGAGCCACGTGTGGAGGAATTTACTTAAGGCGGCGTAGGGTGTTTGCGCGCCGGCCTAAAGTTCTGAGCCGCTGGGCCGATAGGTAGGCCAACCCAAGGACCCACTTCAAAGGCAGGGAAATCTCATGGTCGGAATCAGCGCCGTCACCGTCAACAACGTTTCGGCTCAGGCCCAGGCTGCCAATCAAAGCAGCGAAACAGCCGCAACCGAGGACCGCTCGACCACTCAGGTCGACACGTCGAAAATCACCGGCAATGGCCAGGCGCAGGGTGCGCAAGGGGCCCAGGGCGGCGAGGGCAGCGGCGAGTCGGCTGCCATCAAGCAACTGCGTCAAATGATCAAGGACTTGCAGAAGCAATTGGCCGAGCAGCAGAAGCAACTGGCCGCGATCATGGCCAAGGATATGGACGAGAGCGCCAAGCTTGCGCAGGCCAGTGCCAAGCAGGCCAGCATCACCACGATCAATGGTGAGATCCTGCGGGCCACCGCACAGTTGCTCGAAGCGCTTCAGGAAACCGGTGGCAGCAGCGCGGGCGGTATCGTCAGCACCCAGGCTTGAGGGGCGTTGCTGGCAGTGAAAAGGGCTGACTTGCTGCTGTCAGCCCAATCGATACTCAGTCTGCCGCCACGCGCCCTTTGTTCTGGCGCTCGGACTTGTACTGCATGGCCACCGCCGGTGCCGGCTTGGCCGCGCCAGTTTCCAGCCATTGGCGCATGCGGCTGGCATCGGCGAAGTGAGTGTACTTGCCGAAGGCGTCGAGAATCACCATGGCCACTGGGCGATTGTCCATCCGGGTCAACAGCACCAGGCAATGGCCGGCCTCGTTGGTGAAGCCCGTCTTGGTCAGCTTGATGTCCCAGTTGCTTTTGTTCACCAGATGGTCGGTGTTGCGAAAGCCCAACGTGTAGTTGGGCTTGCGGAACGCCACGGTCTTTTCCCGGGTGGTCGACAGCTCGCTCAGCATCGGGTACTTGCGTGAAGCCATCAGCAGCTTGGCCAGGTCACGGGCGGTCGAGACGTTCTGGGTCGACAGGCCCGTTGGCTCGACGTAGCGGGTGTGCGCCATGCCCAGGCTACGGGCCTTGGCGTTCATGGCCTTGATGAAGGCCGGGTAGCCTCCTGGGTAGTAGTTGGCCAACGTGGTCGCGGCACGGTTCTCCGACGACATCAGGGTAATCAGCAAGGTTTCGCGGCGGTTGAGCTGGCTGCCCAGGCGCACACGCGAATAGACGCCTTTCATTTCCGGGTTGTTGGCGATGGTCATGGTGAGCATTTCATCCATGGGCAGCTTGGCATCCAGCACCACCATCGCCGTCATCAGTTTGGTCACCGAGGCAATGGGTACCACGCGGTCGGCGTGGCTCGAATACAGTTCCTGGTTGGTGTTCAGGTCGATCAGCAGGGCGCTGCCAGAGGCCAGGTGCAGCTTGGAAGGGTCGCGTTGAACCTGGGCCGGGGGTTGTGCAGCAGCGGTCGACGGGAGGGTCGCGGTTCCTGTGAGCAACAGCATCAGGCTGAGGATGGACAGGGATGTTTTCACGTTGAGGCTCACTAAATGTTGGTATGTCGTTGGCTGTGCAAGGGTTTTCCCCCAAAAAACCGCTGCATTTTGGAGTATGGCTGAACGGCTGTCGAATGCCTTATATCTAAAGGGCGCAAAGTGAACGAAATTTAATCCTGTACCAATTCTGTACCAATTACGTTCGCTTCCAGCTTCGCCAGTTCGGCCCAGTCGTTGGCGGAATTCAGCCATTTGGCATAGGTCGAGAGAAGGACCTGCACCGAGTGTCCAAGCTGCCCTGCAATGAATGCCGGATTCATCCCTGACATGAGGCACATCGTGGCATAAGTGTGCCGGCAGTTGTACTGGGGGCGATGCTTGAAGCCCTTCGCTTCAACCGCCTGGTTGAAGTGCTTACCGGCGGTCTCGGGTACGGTGATGTGTGGCGACGAGCCAGCTGGCTGGAAGATGAACGGGGACTCGGTCGACACCCGGCGTTTTTGCTTGGAACGGTAGTGCGCGATATCCCTGGCCTTTACTAGCGCGCCCAAGGCCCGGCTATTCAACATCACAGTGCGGGTGTATTTGGTTTTGGTCCGCTCGACCACCTTCTTCTCGACCACGATCCGGCAGACGTGAGCCGTCTTCTTCTCAAAGTCGATCTCATCCCAGCGCAGTGCCATGATTTCCCCCGTTCGCATCCCGGTGTAAAAGGCGAACTCATAGAACGCCGCGAATACCTGATTGCACCGGGAGAAATTCTCGTACATCCATTCAATCAGCGATTCCGCTTCTTCAACCGTGAAAGGGTCCACCTGTTTCTTGTTCTTCAGCGGCAGCTGGATCGATGCTGCCGGGTTCCTGTCTACCACCTCGTCATACACAGCTGCTCGAAACATCGCCTTGACCCGGGCGATTGCTGCGCGCTTGACTGTCGAGCTTTTCCACTCGGTTTTCGCAACCACCTCCCTTAGCACCATCGGCGTGACCGCCCTGATAGGCAGTGTCGCCAGATGGGGCATCCAGTAGTTGTTCATCAAACCTTTGTAGTTAACTCGGGTGTCGTGCACCACCTCCAGACTGTTCAGCCAGCTTTGGGCATACTCGCCAAACATCAGTTCGTTGGCCGGCGCTGTATAGCTCGAACCAGGAAACAACTCGGCATACCGCTTTTCGTCCAGAACACCGTGCTTGGCCAGGCTGACTACTTGAGCGCGTAGATCGGCTGCCGCTTTGATCCCCTTGGCGGTTTGGGGATACGCGAGAGTTTCGGACCGACGCTCACCGTTCCAAGTAAAACGGATCCGGATTGATTTACCGATGAATTCGACTCCAGTGGGTAGCCCCAGCTTCCTTCCAGCCACGCTTCGTATCTCCTGATGCTGTAAAAAATCCGGCCGTCGATCTTCTTCCAGACCCCCTCGGGGATCACTCCGCGGCTTCGCTTGCCTTCCAAGGCCCGCTTGGTCGTGCCTACCAGCTCGGCCATTTTGTCCTCCGGGACCTTGTCGGATACATAGGCCACCGGCTGGCGTTCTTCGTTTTGCATGATGGTCTCCACGCCGCCGGTGGCGGCAGGTTGGTGGTCAGGCCAGCAGCACGTCGCGCACGACTTCCCAGAGTCGGGCGGCGGGCCATTGGTAGCGATCGAAGTCTGTGTCCGGCTGGACGCCGTAACGGCAGGTTGAGTGGGCGCCGGCGGGGTACTCGCCGCGCTTCTGCATGATGGTGGCAACTCGGCCGTCACCGCCTGGCTCGGTCCGGTGGTACTCGTAGGCCCTGGTGGTGTACACGTCGCCGGCTGCAATCGTGCAAGTCGAGTGGCGCACCATGTTGGCGCGGCCATCTGGTGTCCAAGGGCGCCCGCCGCCGGCCTGGCGCTGACCTTCATGCAAATACAGAACGAATTCACCGTCATCCAGCCGGCGCATGTCGTAGCAGTGATTTATCTGTTGGCCGACCAAGATCCGAGATACGAAATTGAACCTGTGGTCGTGGATCGCCGAGTGCTCGAAGCAACTGCGGCGGGGCAGCTCGGGGTGCCAAACGTGCAGGCGCTGCTCGCCCTGCAGCTGGACCTGAACGAAGCCCAGGCCGTGTAGTGTGATCTTGTCAGTCATGACGTCATCAATAATCATAAGCGTCACTCAATGAAAAAATTCAGGGAAGGTTATGGGTAATAGTGGTGAGCTTTCTAATCTGATTGATTTTCTCGGTAAGCTTGCGGGTTGCTCTGTTCTATTTTTGGGGGTGGCCTTCTGCGCTGGCTATTTTTATAGCTCAGCCTATTTAGAGTTTTTCGATGCTCGTTGGTTTTTGAGCTGCTTCACATTTATTGAGTTTGTGGTTAGGGGGATTTGGAATGCAGTATATGGCGCTATCGGACTGGTGGTTTTAGTTGTCGTCACCCAGAGTCCAGTAGTAACCGAGCAGCATTTGCTGTGGATGGCTCGCATTGTTTGCTACCCATTCTTTGCGCTGTTTGCTGTAATTATTTTCTACGACGAGTATTCTAATGGCGCGTGGGGTTCAGTTTATAAAAGCTACTGGGTAATGTCTTGGACGTTGCTGAGCCTAGTGGTTGCGGCTGCGAACTGCATGCATCCAGTATCTAGTGGTCATGTGATATTCAAAGTTTTTAATGTGGCTCTATTTTCTGTGCTGTCCTACTCAGTATTGGTCGGGTTTCCAATTGTTCACGCTCAGGAGTATGCGGAGGAGCTAGCGGATAACAATAGGGCGAAAATGATGAAGGCTTATAAAGAGGGCTTTGCGGAAG
This sequence comes from Pseudomonas sp. Rh2, assembly GCF_040762985.1. Classification (NCBI taxonomy): domain Bacteria; kingdom Pseudomonadati; phylum Pseudomonadota; class Gammaproteobacteria; order Pseudomonadales; family Pseudomonadaceae; genus Pseudomonas; species Pseudomonas sp. Rh2. The sequence goes on along the minus strand of NZ_CP142890.1, from coordinate 3,741,879 downwards.
TTCACTTCGTCGTCGATTCAGCCAACGGTAAAATCTTACTTTTAAATAAGGACACCTCATTGATGGTGGTAGAGCCTACTGACGGTTGGCGGATTTCAAAGTCGATCAGGTAGGCCATGTACATCAGGGGCAGGATCATGGCATCAGCTCCTTCGGCACCTGGACGGTATCGCCGAGCTTGTGGTTAACGAGGCCGCGGCAGAATGCGATCAGTGCCGTTGGGCCGTAGCACCAGACTCCGGCGCCGGCAGGGCCGCCTGCGTAGCAGACATCGTCCGGTAGCCCGTGGACGTGCTGCGATGTTCCAGAGTGTTTGTCGATCAGCAGGCCGCCCTGGCTCCAGTCCTTCGACGGCTGATAGAGATTCGTCCAGCAGCCCCCTTCGGGCGTGTCGTAGATGCAGCTCACCCCGCGCCCTGTGGTGGCAATGTCGCCTGCGCCGCTGGCTTTGGCCACGGCCCAGTCCAGAGGCGCGCCGATCAACCTGGCCGTCTTCACTTCGATCAGGTCGGTCATGCGCGCTGCTCCTTCCGACGCTCCACATCGATCTGCTCGTAAAGAGCATCCACTCGCTTCTGCTTGCGGTTAATCGCCTCGGATCGGCTCAGATGGTCCCTCATGGCCTTGTCATATGGCTCGATCTTCTCGATCAGCCGAAGGCGCTCATTCGGGTCTTTTGACGCGTTGAATTGCTTGGCCAGGCGATCACGCTCGCCGAAGTCGAGGTGATCAAGTGAACGGTTTTCCTTCTCCATTTCATCGATAACGGCGGCCGATTGTCGATGCCAGCGCAGGTACAGAACATCGCTCTTCTTGGGCTTGATGAAAAAGTGCTGCGACCTGATCCAGTCCACCAAATCTTCCTTGGTCATTTCGTCGAGCACATCTTTGCGGGTGGCTTTTGTCACAGCTCATACCTCTCATCAATCCAGCGCCCAGGCGCCAGAGCGGGTGTAGGTTCGGGTTGGGTTTCGTGCGGGGAGAGCTGGCGCTCGTTGCCGGCCTGCAGTTGGCTGTCGGGGATGCAGCTGATGCCGACCCCATTCAGCAGATAGCAGGTGACTCCGCGCTGGCTGTCGTGCTGTACGTCGATGACGTTCTCTTGGGGCTGTGGTGCTGCGCTGGCGCCGTTGGCCAGCAGCAGGAGGCAGAGGGCGAGGCGGGTCATGGCGTCACCACTCGACGACCCCACCAGCATGATGGCCCGTCGTCTGTGTCGTAGATGGCCAGGCAGAACCAGCCATCACCATCTGGCTTACTGGGATCCCAGCAGCTGCAATCGGGGTCGCCAGACTCGAAGTAGCGTTCCGCGATGTCCTCCGGTGCGTCGGTTTCGAGTTCGACTCGGACCACCTCAAGTCCCTGCTGAGCGACCCAAGCCTTGATTTTCTCGACGTCGCCCTCGTCGAAATCGGGCAGGTCAGGGTGCTGGAACATCCCGTATTCGTCACGGCGAACCAATGCCGGCATGATCAGGCTCTGGCGGTCGAGGCGTTCGATCTCCGCAAGGATCAGCGCACCAGCTTTCACCAGGTCGCGTCGACGATCTGCGCTTGGCTTGAAAGCTTCCGGCGCCCATGGCCAGTCGGTGCTCATGGTTCCAGGCTGGCCGGAGAGTCGGGCATAGACGCTTGCGGCCCTGGCGAGCTCGCCGTTGACATAGCCATCATCGCGGTACAGCGAGTAGCCTTCCCCGCTGACCTGCCGCTGGCGCTCAAGCACAACCTCCTGTGCCGCACGGTTGAGGGTGATTCCACTTTTCTCGGGCATGACGATTCCTTGGCCGCCATATCGCGGCATAAGTTGTACAGAAAGATGATTGGGTATAGCTATCGGGCCCGATGGTCCGATTCACCGCGCATTTCTGAAGTATTTGTTCGTGCTAGTGGTAGAGGGGGCTATGGTGGGGGATGGAGATTAATAAGACGAAAGTCGTAGGAGTTTGGCATGAGGATTCGCGGTGACGTTTTTTGGGATTGGGCCGACCCAACGCTTCATCACCGGTCTCACGAGGAGACGCTCAGTGATGGGACTTACATCGATGTCCAGGTGCGACTGTCGCGAACAGGCAGTACCCAGATGTTTATCGGCGTCTACGCTCCCGCCGGCGTGGCGATTTACGAGGAGTCCTTTGATTCAAGACCGAACGAAACGATGACTAGAGCCCTTGCCTGGGGGGTCGGTTATGCACGGAAATTGGCCACTAGAGCACATGCAGCAAACTTCATTACCGCCAGCGGGTGATAGGAGTGATAGAGGCCCAAACCATGGATCTGCCGAAAGAATCCGACATCCAGCTTCGTCAGGCTCTTCTGTCTCTGATGGCTGCAGCCGAGCAGCTGGGAATCCATCCAGAACTGCTGAGACTCACTGCGATTGGCATTCTTACGAAGGAAGCGCCTGAATGGTGGGTGGATACATCACAAGTGGAAGCTTCGATTCGTGAGCTCAACGTATCGGTGAGCAGTCTTGCTGCCTGCTCCCCCAATGGTGTGGCGAAAACGGATTGAGGCGCCGTCCGGAGTACAAATGGGCTCCGATCAGGGATTTGCTACCGACCGGCGTGGCTGGAGAGCGAGACCCTTTACGGCCTCGCTGTAGATGTATTTGATGAGTTCCCATGGGATCGTGTGACGCTGGCCGTACTCACCCTCGCCATCGCATATCTCGCAGCCTTCTACCGGCTCATCCAGTTCGCGGCATTCCGGGCATTCCTGGGTGACCTCCAGCTTGAACTCACCGAGCAGCAGGGCCTTGGCGCCGTTCTCGGCCGTGAGCCGCTTGGGCATCAGGCAATATCCGTCAGGGATGGATACCAAAGGCCCAACAGGGACAATCGGCAGCCCAGTCGCCTCCGCATCCCGCTCTGCCTCATCTTTGGTCCACCAGAAGGCAGTACCAACCATCCAGGCTATAGGCTCGGCGTGTTGTGGGCCGGGCTCAGTTGCAAGGTGGTGCCAGGTATCGACCTCGAACTCTGCCGGGCGCAGTCCGAGCCGGGTACCGTCTTCCATGATTGCTGTGACGGCACCGTGGCTATTCGTCCAAACGGGATAGGTTTGACCTGCTTTAGCCACCGGCGCATCGCCCTTGATGTAGGCGAGCCCGATGCCCGGCATAGGGTCGGCGGTGACAGTCTTCAGCATCCGGACCGTGCGCGGCACTCGATCGCCAAACGGATAGCTGCTGCTGCGCTTGTGTAGCGCGGGGCAATCAACTTTGTTTTCTGTGGGCATGGGTAACCTCAAGCGAGACGTTCAAGTTGTTGTTGGATACGCTGGCCGATCCAGCGGACGACGAAGACGGCCTTGCTGTTGCCGATGGCCTTGTAGCGCGGGCCGTCAGGGCATTCATCGGCTGACTTGCCGCGATAGGGGATGCGGGTGTGGTCGCCGGTGAAGCCTTGGAGCAATTCGCACTCACGCGGCGTGAGTCGGCGTACTTGGGCATTTGCCTGCACCGCTTGAACCTCCGCCCGAGCTTCGAGGGTGTAGGCATGGTCGGCCTGAACTCCCACGCCATCCGGTCCGCTGGATGGGTTCTCGCGCAACGCGCCGGCCTGAATCGCGTGGGCGACGATTGGCTGGCCGCGACCTGTGCCGTCTTCGCTCGCGTCGAAGCCCCCGGCCTTCAATGTGTGGGTGATCTCACCTGTATCAGCGCCCTGATCCTTGCAACTGAAGGCGAGTAACGCATTCTCCTGGCCGCTGTTTCGGCCCAGGGCGAAGGCTTGATCATCAATGACGCATGGGTCTTGCGTGCCGTGCACGACCAGCATTCCGCTTTCTGCATCCTGTTGGGTGGCGCTGCCGGCCGCCTTGCCGTTGGCCTGGAGTGTGCCGCTCACAATAAAAGCTTCGGATTCGAAGTCCATCCGCCCGCTGGCGCTGGCGCTGGCGCATGCGTTGCGAGCGGGCGCAACATCAATCGGCCCGGCGGTATTGTTCCCGCCGAATGCAGTCAGGCGGCCATCTCGGGCGTCGTTATCGTCGACGCCTCCAGTGCTTGCCGTAATTGTTCCGGCAGCGCCTTGCCCCTCGCCTCGGCGCGGCGGAGTATCCCGGCGCATGCCTTCGCGCTCAAAAAGTACTTCGAGGGGATCGAACCCTGCTCGAGCACTTGCGACAACGAACACACGACGGCGTCGTTGGGCCAGGCCGAAATATTGGGCATCCAGAATCCGCCATGCGGCTGTTCGCGTGGGTCCATACACACAACCAGCGTCCTTCCATTTGCCCCCTGGCGGTTGGAGTTCTTCGGATTCGCCCACCAGGGCGCCGAGGAAGCAGCCAAACGCGTTGCCTTTGTCGGAGAGGACGCCGGGGACATTTTCCCAGGTGCAGACGGCCTCGGGTTCACCGCGCATGGTTCGAACATGGTCAATTGCATCGAGCAGCTCCACGTATTTGATGGTGAGTGCGCCGCGGGGATCGTTCAGGCCTTCCCGCATGCCAGCCACGCTGAACGCTTGGCAGGGCGTGCCGCCGACCAGCACCTCGGGCGCCGGAATCTTGCCGGACAGCACCATGGCTGCCAGGCGGGTCATGTCGCCGTGGTTCGGCGTCTCGGGGTAGTGGTAGGCCAGCACGGCGCATGGGAAAGGCTCGATCTCGGCGTACCAGTCGGCAAGCCAGCCCAGCGGATGCCAGGCCTCGGTCGCAGCTTCAATGCCGCTGCAGACGCTTCCGTAGGTTATATGCATGGTGGCTCCTGGCCGGTATAGTCGCCTGACTCAGAAATTGGAGGAAACTTTTGTGAAATTGCAAAAAGGGGATGGCCATTATCTAATTGCTTTAAGTGTGGCGGTGGTGATGGTGTTCGGAGTTCTTTATGCCTACTTTCACAACTTTTCCACGGATGTATCGACAAAGCAGGATGTCTGGGGGCAATTCGGAGACTATGTAGGGGGGTTGCTTAATCCAACGCTTTCTTTCTTTGCGTTTACCGGATTGTTGCTTACCTTGAGAATGCAGAGAATTGATTCTGAGAAGGCAGATAGAAGGCATGTAAACGAAGAGTTTGATAGTAGGCTCTTTCATCTTCTTTCTCTGTTGCATGCATCAATTGCTTCGCTTAAATTTTTCGGAACGCCACCAATTACTGCCGATGGGAAAATCTATGAAGGACACCGAGCTATAGCGTACGCATGGTGGGCGCTACACCACCGATTCGTTGGTTTGGATCGGGAACAATCCACCATATATGAACATTCGAAGCGAGAATTTAAAAGGTGGAGGAAGGATTTTTGGGTTGGGTTTGCAAACTATTACGAGACAGTTGCGTTGACCATTGAGTATATTGAGAAAAGCGCTTCCGAAAAAGATAAGAAGTTTGCGTTTCACGCTCTTAGAACTCAGCTAATTCTTGAAGAGCGCTCTATTCTGTTCTACGTCTTTATATTTAGCGGAGAGGATAAATATTATGACGTTCTTGATAGGTATGGGTTTTGGAAGAAAGAAGTTGATGATTGCTTGATCCCGTTTCACTCGGAACTGATTAATAAAATGCGTGAGAGATCTCTACTAGCTGCACGAAGCCAGGTCGAAAACGTTGAATAGGGGAAGGCGCTGGCGGGCAGCGCCGGAGGGTCAGGCCCGGCGAACTTTGAAGCCGAACATGCACTCGATGTCGTGGTATTCGCAGCGCTCGTAGGCCTTGTACTTGGCCTGCGATGGCGTGCTTGCGAACACATCGACGATTGTTCGATTGGTGATGTCCCACCAGTCCCAGCCGGCGACTAGCACCTGGTAGCGCTTCAGCGGCAGCTTTTCGGCCATCTCGCCGTACTGCATTTCCCAGATGGGGTGGTAGTTGCGGATGCGCTTCTTCGGGTCGCTGTCGAGGATCACGCCGATATAGTGGCCACGGTCTGCCATGATGATGCCTGGCTCACCGTTGGCGATCACGCGGCGCCCGATCTCGGCCGGCACGTCGTAATGGCGGCGAACGTAGTCGCAGTTGTAGTTGCTCATGGCTTTCTCCATGCATGCGCCGCCCTCCGTGGCCGGATGCGGCATGGTGGCAATTTGGTTTGGGATGGGGTATTACGGGTGACCGGCATGGGGCCGCAAAGGAGATTGATGTGGATTTAGAAGATCGTGTTGAGGCTCTTGAGTATCTGGTTTGCCTGCTTGCTCAGGAGGTAGATAAGAACTCAGGCCCAATGAGAGGACTGGAGAGCAAAATCTCAAGCGCGTTGTTTTCTACAAGCCTTGACTATGAAAAGCGTCAGCAGATCGAGCAGGCCTTGCAGTCAGTGCTTCGGAAAGTGCGCCGATCGCATTCAGGCATTGACCTTTGCTAATTACGGTTTGCGAGTAACAGCAAGCCCGTATCATCTGGGTCGTCCCCAAGCAACAGCCCAGGCGCATGTAGTTCCCGACTGACTCGGAATTGATCAAGCCTTCGCGCCACAAAATCAGAGACAACGATTTCGTGGCGCGGAGCACTCAGGAAGTGGCGGGCCGCTTCAGGCCCTAATTCATGGATGCGGTGGATCAGCAGGGTCATGGCCTCGCCGTTTTCCTCGACCTGGGCCCATTCCATGATTTCGGCCAGGGCTTGGCGGGTGCCCGGGCGGGCTTTCATGCGCAGGTCTTCTTCCTGCAAGCGCTCGGCCTTGGTCCTGCGCTTTTCGTCACGCTGCTTCTGCGTCAGAGCCATCATCGCCTCCATTGCGCACAAAGCGGGTGCCAGGCCCGATGTCGAGTAGGTCGCACACCCGGTTGATGATCTTGAGCGCGGCGTCGAACACCTTGGCATCGTCCGGCTCGCGGGCCAGGCGCTTCATGTTCGGCTGGTGCTCCAGGCAGACCTTGTCGACCAGGCGCCGGGCCAGCCTGCGCAGGTGATCCGCGCTGTCGTGCATGCGCAGGCTCAGCGCGAATGCCAGGGCCACATCATCAGGCCGGTACTGGCCGCCGCTGCGGGTGATGTACAGCTTTCGGACCGGCTTGCGAATCGATGCGTCGAAAAGGGATGCCATGCTCGACCTCCTGCAGGCCACTTGGTGGAAGGTGGAAATGCTCACGCCGCCTTGTTCTTTGCAGCGCGCTTCGGATTTTTCTGCTCAATTTCAAGGTCCATGTCGTTCCAGCCCGCTAAGAACCAGGCACCGTGGAACGTGTGATAGGCGAATGGGTTGGCCATCTTGCCGCCACCGTTTCGGCGGCATTCCCGGCCAAGGTAGTAGACGCTGGGGTGCTCGCCGTGCTCGCTCATGGCCTACCCCTGGCGCCGCTGAACTGGAAAATCAATGCCGAACTCATCGAGGATCCGCACAAGACGACAGTTGCCGATACCCAGCTCAGACGTGGTCCGGCATCTGGACTTGCCAGCATCACGCATGGCAATGATCTTGTCGGCCAAGTCGCGATCCTCCTGGCTCGGTTCGGCATTTACCTTCGCCGGTCTGGACGGTTTCGGCGGGCTGAAGAACCTTAATCCTCCCCGCGCCGCCACGCCCCAGAGAGCGGTCTTGGTTTCGCCCAGGAGCTCTGCGACCTCACCACAAGTCATGGTCTTGGCGAGCTCTTCGATCTTGGCTGTGCGGGCCTTGGCGCGGCTTTTGCGCTCGCCGCCGCGCTCCTGATTGATTGGCTTGGCCCGCTTTGGCTTTGGTTCGGGATGCTTGCGCTGCCGAAATGGCACGTATTCGAAGCCCTCCAGCACGACCAGCTGGCCGCCAGATGCGAAGAAGGCAGCCTTCGCTGCCTCCAGGTCGATTGATTGGTTCATGCTCACCTCATGCTGCGATTCCGAGCACGCGATTCATGCGCTCGTCGAGGATTTCGTAGAAGGTTTTCACGCGCTCTGACAGCTTGCGGATCATCGCCTCATCCCGGTAGGCGCGCTTCACGAACAGCGGCATGCCCGGCCAGTAGCAGATGAAGTCGATCCACTCGCGCTCGGACACCCACAGGCCACCCTGGCACTGAGCGACATGCTCTTTTGGGATCTCGCCACCCAGGATCACGTCGACCTGCAGCTTCGGCAGCTTGGTCTTGATCTCGGTCAGGCCGTTGTCGCCGACCAGGGCGTCTGGTGAGTAGCCAATGCCATGGTTCAGGATGATCCCCACCTGATGGGGCTGGACGTCCTCGCGGTCGCAGTACAGGCCCCGGGCGGTGCCTTCCAGTTCGTGGCCGCGCTCGGTATGGCGATTGCCGGTGAAGGGATCAGCTGCCTCACCGGTGATGCGCTCACCGATCAGGGTGTTCATGTAGGTGAAGGCGCCGGCGCCGAAACCTGCCTCGCCCTTGCCATTCACCAGCAGGCAATCCAGCTCGCTGCAGGTGATGATGCCCAGGCGCAGGTCCAGCCAGGCCTGAGTGCCTTGCTCGACATCACTGATGATCTGCATTTGCGGCCTCCGCGGCCCTGATGGCCTTGTTCAGTTGCGCGACCAGGATGTCGTGGCGACCCTTCGGCACGCATTCGGCCGAACCGTATTCGCCGGTGAACCAGTCGCGGGTCTTCTGGGTGCAGCGATCGAGCAGGGCGCTGATGCCGGCCGCCTGCACGCTAGTGACGTTCGCCGTTGGCACGGCTGCGTGGCCGTCATCATCCTCGCCGCGGGTGGTGAGGTTGAGCAGGGCGCTCATGACGTAGCGCTTGCCGTAACTGGTGGACGAGCCGACCGCCTGGACAGCGTTCTTGCTGCCGCTGGTGTCGAGCGGGAGCAGCATGGTTGTGCTCTCGCGGTGTCCGGCCCGGTGCATCAGGATGCCGGTGACGCTTAGGCCAGCCGGCACGTTCTCGACCTTGAAGGTGATCGCGAAACCGTGCGTCTGCATGATCGGCTTGATCACATCGTTGATGTCTTCAAAGGTGGCGTAGTCGCTGCGCTTTTGGCCATTCACGACGATGGCGCCGCGCTCGGCGATGCTCGGGATATCGCTCTGCATGGCCGCCATTGCCGCGTTGAACTCGGCCTCAGCGTCGCGGGCCTGCATACGCTCGTGCATCGCCATCAGGCGCTCAAGCTTGTCGATGTCGCAGTTTGGGTCGGTGGCTGCCCGGCTGATTACGGCCAGGATGCTGCTGTCGGCCTGCGGGGGCGCGGCCACCTGGCGGCGCTGCTCCGGCACAATGATCGTGCTGCTCATGGGAAGACCTCAGTAGGAAATGGCGATGTTCGGGATCTTGCGCTCTGCGATCAGGGTGATCGCCTGCTTGGCGCACTCTTCGGTCATGCCGCCGGCGACGAAGGCGTCCAGGGCGGCCCGGTTGATGCTGCGGCGGTGTGCGACATCGCGCTCGCGGGCTTCCTGCTGGCGCACGATCTCGGCGGCAGCTGCATCTGCCCGGCGGCGTTCTTCCTGGCGGGCCTGCTCGGCTGCCTCCTCTTGCCGGCGGGCTGCCGCCTGGCGCTCTTGCTCCATCCGCTGCTCGGCGGCAACGCGGTCGGCCTCGGCCTGAATCCGTGCACGCTCGGCTTGCTCAGCCTGCAACTTGAGCTGCAGACGCTGATTCTCGGCTTCGCGCTCTTGCGCAGCGGCCTGGTCAAGCAGTTCCTGTTCACGACGGGCTGCCGCTTCGCGTTCTGCTTGCTGCTGCTGGGCCACGCGTTGGCGCTCGGCCTCGACGGCGGCCTCCTGGGCTGCCCGAATGCGATCCTGCTCGGCGCGCTCTTCTGCTTCGCGGCGCAGGCGGGCCAATTCGGCTTGCTCGGCGTCGTACTTCTCGCGCTTGGCCAGGCCGGCACGCAAGGCATTCAGGACTTTATCCTTCTCGCGAGCGGCTTCAGCTTCAAACTCTTCCCACTCAGGCCCGATCACCACTTCTTCGACAGAAGCGATGCGATCCTTGATGTCCGTCGCCTCCAGAGCATCCAGGCCATCGTCACGATTGCGCAGCCAGTCCAGGCGGTCGTTGTGGCGATCAATGCGGGCGTCCTCGGCGGCCTCCCATTCGGTGAGTGGCCGGCGCGTCTCGTCCCGCAGCGTGTCCATCTTGGTCACGAACTCGCGCAGCTCGGCTTCGACCACCTTCGGCATTTCCTTCAGCCGACGCAGGTAGTCGCGGCCCGGCTTCTCGACGGCGGTCTTCGACTTGCTGACCTTGGCGGCCAGGCTGGCGATGCGCTCGCGGCCCTTGCGGGTGGTTAGGTCGGGCACTTCGCCTTCGACCTCAGCCTTCACCAGGTCGATAAATTGCTTCAGGCCGCCGGCCACGTAGATGGCCGGGGCGTTCTCCTCGCTGATCTCTTCGATCGCGATCAGTTTCTGTTCTGCGGACATTAGAAAACCTCGCGCCTGGCCGGCGCCGTCAGTTGAAAGGGGAAATGCCAGGTCACCCGGATTGGAGGTGCCACCAGGCCCTGGCTGCGGTGGATGATTGCGCGCTCTCGCCGCTTACGCTCCCGAAGGGGTACGGTTATCCCGAAGGCCCGCCGTGCTCGGGTGCGTGTGATTCAGGAAGTGATGCAGCCGGCCCAGGCGCTCGCAAGCATCCAGGCGGTGCAGATGAGTAGGGTGGTGAAGCTGCCGCGCCAGAATGCCCAGCGGCGGGCTTGCTGGCGGGTCACGATCGGACCTCATAGGCCAGCGTGCACATGCCGCAGAGGTAGGCCCGGCCCGACCAGGCCGCAGGGTTCTCGATGTGAGCGAGGCGTGCCTGGTTCATGGCGTCCTCCATGGTCAGGCCCTTGAACACCAGCAGGATGCGGTCATCTGGCACGGCCTGGGCAACCTCGACCACCTGATCGTCGATGAGCGACGGGAAGATAGGAGTGGTCATGCAACCTCCTTGCGCCCATCAACGATCTTGTTGAGGCGCCCGCAGTAATGGTTGAACTCTTCGATGGTGATGCGCTGGTCGGCCATCATTTCGGTGAGCTGCTTCTGGATCATCGCGGACCAGCTCACCGGCGTAGATGGATCGGCTAGAGCCTCCATTTCATTGTCGATCAGGACGTGAGGGCTCATAGCTGAGCCTCATCTGCCTCGTGCTTCACGCCTTGCTCGGCGTAACCTTCAAGCATCGACTCGGCGATCTCGAAGAGCTTTCCGCCGACGTGGTCGCTTGGGCCAAGGATGTCAGGGACCATGCTCTTCACCGGGCCTCCGGCCTGAGCCTGGAGCAGGAGGAGGGCCAGGGCGTTGAGGTCGTCCTTCTCAGCCTCTTGAAGGGCGCGAAGATGCTCGGCCAGCTTGGCGACGAACTGCTCTTGGCTAACGCCAACTGGGCCACCAAAGCGCTGCGGAATCAGAACATCACAGCCGCCGACCAGCTCCTCGGCCTTGCTCTCGATCCAGTTCTGCGCCGCCTCCTGATACGCCGAGTCGTCTTCCGGCTCAACATGGTCATACCGCCATTGTGCTGCTCGAAGTGCGCCCATGGCGTCCTCCTAGTTGGTTGTGCGGCCGCATTGGCCAGGAGCCAGGCGCGGGTGACCAAACCCACCTTGAGAGGTGGCCTGGCGCCTGCCAATGCGGTCGATTTGAAGGGAAGGGGATGCGGGGTGCATCGGTGGCCACTCTCCGGGGCAAACCGGGTGTCGGGACGCCTCACCAATGGGCGAGACGCTACCCACGCTCACAATTCGCGGCGATCAACTCGCGTTCAGAGTGGCCACCGATACAGCCTGCGATGGGGAGCAGGGCATCGGGCCGTCTTTCCGGCTGTCATGCACCAGAGCCCGGCGGGCCGTGCAGCTGCGCGTTACCGAGGATTGCGCAGCCTGATGATCTCGCCTCGGTTGATTCTTTGATTTCCCGTCTGGCCCTGTCACCAAGGCCAGCCAGTGAAATCTGTTCTCTCTCAGGCCCCGGTCGCTCACCCGGTATCGCGCTTCCTGCATCTGTCGAGGCATGCGCGCCGCTTGGATGCCGTTCTATTGCGGCACACCTGATCGCACCAGAGCCCTGCGGGGATGGTGGCCTGCTATGCCTGCAGGCTCGGCGGTCTTGGTTGTTAAAGAGCGGTCGGCCGGTGAGGGCCTCTGCAGTCCCTGGTGAGTGACTGCTTGAGGTAAAATTTAGCCAAGCGCTAATATTGCGTCAATAGCTAAGAGCTAAATTATTTTCGCTGGGCGACAAATTTCACCCCAGGAGTGATTTCTCGGGTAGGACCTTTACCTGTGATTTAGCACTGCGCTATGCTTCCTAAATTACTGTACGAATATACAGTTATTGAGGAGGGAGCTATGTCCAAGCAAAACAAAGCGGCGCCCAAGCAGCGCCAGGAGATGACCGGGATAGAGCGGCTGAGCCTACGCGTATCGTCGATGATCAATCACCCGATCGCGCAGACGCAGCGATGGGTGACTATCCATCGCCTGGACACGGACGGAGAGGAGGAATGGGAGGAGGTGATCGGACTGATCGCCGAGGTGCCTGAGCTGGACTTGACGTTTAATGACGACGGCACGGTGACGGTCCGGTGGGAGCGAAGCGCGCTTCAGGAGCGAGACGACTTCATCATCGAGGAGGACAGCGAGGTTGAAGTGGAGGAGGAGGAGGCGCCTTTCTGACGGGCATGAAAAAGCCCGCCGAGGCGGGCTTATTCTGATCAGTGAATAAAACGCGCAGCTGTGAAAGCGAGTCCTGCAAGCGCTAAGCAGGCACCGATAAGCCACCGAGTTTGACTCACCATACCTTCAGCGACCGATGTCTTGAGTTCGGCAATGATGGTGCCGATGGCAGCGATCTCCGACTTGGTTGCCATGGTTTTATCCATATGCTCAAGTCGGGTCTCTAGCCGAACAAGCCTCTCCCTGATATCCGGGAGAGCTTTTTCCAGGGCTTCAACTCGCTTTTCCAAGTCAGATCCTCCTCCGCCATTTCCGCTGTGCCCGCCGTCGTCACTATGCTTTTTCGGGAATTGGCTGATATTTGACTTATTCATCATCCAGATCTTTTTCCTTGCTCCATTCCCAAACCCTTGCAGCAGCGATCATTTTCGACTGGCCGCAACATAGGCAAGCGAGCCAGAAAAACCAGTTCTCTACATCTTCATCTCTCGGATCCGGGATAGCAAGAAGCGACGGCACACGGTCACCGTTCACTGCAAGTTCGTAGACACCGTCGGAACAATCGCAGGACAGGGGGAGTTTGTAGGCTTCGACGAACTCCATCACATCCTGCTCTGTAAAGGATAAGGTGTCGTCGACTATGTTGGTATCGTCCGGCATTGAATCTCCATCACGCGAATCTGACATCGTTCTTTGTAAATGCTAGCCGCAGATATCACACCAAGTGCGCATTCCACACGAGTAGCACGCGAGCCTGGATGTGCGTGTCATCGACACGGATGTCCTCGGCGGGGTGGTTGGTGTTGTCCGAAATCATCTTGAAATGGTCTCGCCCTTTCTTCTGCAGGCGCTTGATGTAGAGCATGTCGTCGTAGGAGAACAGGTAGATCCCATCGCCTACGAACTCACGGATGCTAACGTCGACCAGCAGCGGGTCCCGGTGCTTGATCGTGGGCGCCATCGACTGCCCCCAGCCGGTGACCAGCTTCAGGTGATAGTGCTCGGTAAACTCGACGCCCAGCTCCCGCAAATGCTTCGGGCTTATCCTCACGTCTTGCAGCATCTCCGGGTAGTCGTGCGGGATCTCTCCGCCGCCCATGGCGGCTCGCACGTCGTAATGCGCGATCCATACCTCATCGCCCACCTGGCCGGGCCGCGAGAAGTCGACGCTGATGACGCTGGCTTGAACTGGGGCTTCGGCAGCAGCAAGTAGGCGCTGTCGGGTGTCTTCAGGAATGCCCTTTCCACTTTTTGCAAGCATCTGCTTCACCAGGTCAGCAGCAGTTGGCTTACCGTCAATGGTTTCCAAAGACGGGATGGCAGCATCTTCGCCCGCCGGTATGGAGTCAAACCAACCTCGAGGCAGCCCCTCAATTCCCTCGATTCGTCTGGCTACATCGTCGCCCAGGTTCTTCGCAGTCTTGTCCGAAAGGATCTGGCTCAGGTGCGCGGGGGCCATCCCCCACCGTTCCGCGCAGGACCCCTTTCTCTGGTTGCCGATCAGCTTTACCAGGTTGTGCTTTCGAATCTCGTAAATATCCATGACGCGAAGAATGCCAGCGTTTAGCTCTGTGCTAAATGTGCGCATAGCTAAAATATCCTTGCTCTAACATTAGCCATGAGCTAAATTTCGCCATATGTGCAAGGAGAACCCACATGAATGATCACCTCCGTGAATGGTTGGCATCCGCCACCAATGAGCGTCGGCGGGATGTAGCAGCCGCTGCAAAGACCACTGTCGGCCATCTCTGGCAGCTCGCAGGTGGTCATCGGAAGGCCTCTGTTGATCTTGCCGAGCGCCTGCAAGACGCATCGGACGGCGAAATCACGATCGCTGGCCTGCGCCCCGACCTTATCCCCTTTGCACGCAAAGCGCTGAAGGGCGCCGCGTAACTCAATTTCCATAGCAAGGAGCAATCCCCGCATGTACGCCAATCCCAAGCACCTGCATGACCGCGAGATCAAGGTCCGGGTCGATGAGGACACGTTCGAACTGATTCAGGCGCTGGCCAAGTTTCACCGCACCCAGCGCGCCGTGCTCTGTCGTGAGCTGCTCGAAGCTCAATTGGCCGCCCTGGCTTCGGAGAATACCGGCGATCAGAACGTGGCCTGAAGGCCCGTAGGAGGCCCCATGCCGATTGAAGACATCGGATTGAACCAGGGACTGATGGAGCAGCTTGAGCGAGAGGCGACGAGAAGGGGCATCAGCCCTGAAGCGCTCGCAGCCGATCTGATCCGTCGTGAACTGGCCAACCGAACAAAGCCCCGCAGTCCGCGGGGGGCAGTAATGCCGTTTCACCGAAAGGCCTGAACAGGCCCTGAAGCGTAACTGATAAGCCCGACCGACCTACTGAAGCAGCAGCGAGCAGGGGATCACTTGATGGCCTACGACGACAAAGCTCACCGCCACGACCACCAGGTCAAGGTCCGCTTGGATGACGAGGACTTCAACGAGCTGAAGGGGTACGCCCTGGAGCTCAAGGCTCAGCACAGCGTGCTGGCCCGGGAAATCATCCTGGCTGCGCTGGCGTTCAAGAAAGAGCACGGCCACCTGCCGCTGATCAACGAGAAGAAGGCCAGGGCCTGAATAGGTCATGGGAGGACGAATGTCGCCTGCAAACGAAGCGGTACACCAGCACGACGTAGAGGTCGCCCGGTTCCGCCGGAATGACTTCGCGGACCTGGAGGCCTGGGCGGAGGAGGTCGGTGTTAGCACCGATGAGCTGGCCGCGCAGATCCTGAAGAAGGCCACGCACTTCCTCGCGCAGCGGGGGGAGCCCAAGAGCAGCAACGTGGTGCCGTTCGCGGCGCCGAGGTAACCGTCTGATCCCTAATTAGGGACCCGGGCGCCAGTCCCTCATAAGGGACGCCAAATCGCAGAGACAAAAAAGCCGGGATTGCGGCCCGGCTCTCTGCAATATAAAACTCTGTAGGGGAATTATGCATATGCAGACCCAAAGTGTACAGGCCCTGCAAAGGGTCGCGCCACAAAACGACAAGCGCGATTTTGTGGCGCGCACGATGTCGTCACGCGAGATCGCTGAGCTGACCGGCAAGCAGCATCAGCACGTCAAGCGCGACATTGAGAAGATGCTCGGCGACCTGAAAGAAGATGCGTCCAAGTTTGGACAGATCTATTTCGACTCGCAAAACCGGGCTCGGCGCGAGTACTGCCTGGACCGCGAGCACACCGACTGCCTGCTCACAGGTTACAGCGCCGCTATGCGCATGGCTGTCATAAAGCGCTGGCGAGAACTCGAGGCCCAGACTGCTCCTGCAGCGCCTGCCGACCTCAGCAAGCTGGAAATCCTCCAGATGGCCCTAGAGTCGGAGAAAGCCCGCGTCCTACTCACCGTCCAGGTCGAGGCCCAGGCCAAGAAGATCGACCACCTGGAGAACCTGTTCAAGGAAGGCATGAGCCACGTTCAGTTCTGCAAGGGCCTGAATGGGGTCAACGTGATGCAGGTCGGCCACTTCCTCGAGCGCCGCAACTGGCTCTACAACGAGAGCAAGTACGGCACCCGGTACCGCGTGGCTGCCTATGCCCGTGACAAGTACATGACCGAGCACCAGCAGGAGATTACCCCGCACGGGAAAGAGGCGTTCATCAGCTACACGCCGATCCTGCTGCGCAAGGGCGCCGTGCGCCTGTACGAGCTGTACCTAGCCGGCGAGCTGCCCATGAAGAAGAACTGGGACGGTCTGCACACCCACGACAAGGCCGTGCGGGGTGCAGCATGAGCGACTTCGTGAAAGTAACCGAGATGCCAGCCAGCGAGTTCCCCGCCTACCTGGATGGAATGAACAAGCAGATGCGTGACTGGACCGACCAAGCCGCCCGTGGCGAATGTGGCTGGATCTGCTCCGACTGCTGCCTTTCCGATCCGAAAGGCATGCCAGACGCCTGCTTCTACGGAAACGCCAAGTGCACCGAAATCATCCAGCGCGACAAGCTGCGCGCCATGCGTGAAGGGAATGAGCCGTCATGAGCATGGAATTGATGGTAAAGGCCATGAAGACCAAGGTCGGTAATCCGCTGCGCAAGCTGGTGCTCATCAAGCTGGCCGACAACGCGAGCGACCAGGGAGAGTGCTGGCCGTCGTATCAGCACATCGCCGATCAATGCGAGATCAGCAAGCGCTCGGTCATGAACCACATCAACACCCTGTGCGGTGCCGGCCTGTTGCGCAAAGAGATCCGCAAGGGTGGCCCTAAGGGTAACTCCTCGAACGTCTACTACCTGACCTTGAGTGGTGCAGCAGATTCACTAGGGGTAGTGCAGGAGATTCACCAGGGTAGTGCAGCAGGTTCACCCCCTAGTGCAGCAGATTCACTAGGGGGTAGTGCAGGAGCTGCACCCAGAACCAGTCACTCTTTTGAATCAGTAAAGGAACCAGTCACTGAACCAGTTGCGACCCAGGCTGAAGCCGTGGTCGCGGAGGGTATCGTGGTTCCGTTTATGGCTCAGCAGCCGCGCTGTGAGATCCCGGCCGACATGCCAGGGCCGAAGGACCAGTCCTGCAAAACGTTCAAGGCCTGGGCGAACTACGCCATGGCCTACCGCAAACGCTACCACGCGTGGCCGGTATGGAATGCCAAGGCAGGGGGGCAGGTTGGGCAGCTGATCAGCCGTCTTGGCATCGATGTCGCTCACCATGTGGCCGCGTACTTCCTGACGATTAACGACGCCCGCTTGATCAACGGCTGCCACAACTTGGGCGACCTGCTGGCCAAGGCTGAGGCCTACCACACCCAGTGGGTAACCAACCGCCAGATGAACGCCACGACTGCCCGCCAGCAGGAGCAGACCCAGGCGAACATCAACGCGGCCCAGGAAGCGGCTGAGGCAATCCGCAGCGGCCAGCGGGGTAAGCGTAATGCTTTCCTCTGACGAACAAGCCGAATTGGCCGTGGGCATCTGCGCTACTGCCGAGGCGATGGGTCAGACCATCAGCGCTGGAGGCGCTCAGCTCATCGCTGAGGACCTTTCGTCCTATGACCCTGCCGCCATCATTGGCGCGCTGCGTTCGTGCCGTAGAGAGCCTACTGGGCGCCTTTCGCTCGGCATGGTCCTCAAGCACATCCACGCGGCTGATAGCCGCCCCGGAAAGGATGAGGCGTGGTCGATTGCCCTGGCGGCCAGTGACGAGTACGAAACCGTGGTGCTCACCACTGAAATCCGCCAGGCCATGATCGCCTCCGAGCCAATCCTTGAGGCCGGCGACAAGATCGGGGCCCGGATGGCCTTCATGAGCGCCTACGAGCGCCTGGTCAGCTTTGCCCGGGCCGAGGACCAGCCTGCCAAGTGGGAGGTCTCCCTGGGTTATGACGCCGGGCGCCGGGTGGTGGCCATCGAGTCAGCTGTCCGCGCCCAGCTCATAACTCAAGAGAGCGGGGCCAAGTACCTGGCCGACCTGCGTATTGCACCAGTCACCCAGGATGGCCAGGCCATTGCCGGCCTGCTCACCGGTGAGGTGCGCCCGCAGGCCAGCGCCAAGACTCGGGAAAAGCTCGCCGAGGTGCGCTGCATCCTCAAGGCAGCCAAGGCCAAGAAAGACCGCGAGCGCGCCAAGGATGACCAGCGTCGGCGCATCGAAACCTACCTGCGCAAGCGGCAGACACGCGCCGCAGTCGCTCAGTTGAGCATCAAGCGCGCCGGGCAGCCGGCCGGGGAGGGGGTGTGAGCCTATTCCAAAAAGATCTCCTGATTCGCAGGCAGGTGGATAACGCTCTTTTGGTCCTTGGAGGCTGGTACCTGAGCTGGGATTTCTACTCCAGCAGCCCGCACATCGGCCTGCGCGCTCACGCGCTCTACTCGAAGGCCCGTGGGCTGATTGAGCATGACCGCGCGCTCATCAAGTCGATGGATCGTCTTGAGGGCCGCGCCCATGGCTGAAAAAATCAGCGTAAACAGCCAGGCCAAGCTGTCCGAGGCCGTGACCAGGCTGACCCGTATGTTCCGCGACAAGAAGTTCGTCGTGGTCACCATGCGCCCGGGCAAGGACCGCACCCTGGACCAGAACGCCTTGTGGTTCGCCATGTACGACCGCATCGCCAAGAGCACCGAGATGGGTGACATCGAGGATGTGCGCCGTTACTGCAAGCTGCACTTCGGCGTTCCGATCATGCGCGCCGGTTGTGATGAGTTCCGCACCGGCTGGGCCGAGTCGTTTATCCACCTGCCGTATGAGGTGAAGCTGCGCCTGATGGGGCCGTGCGCCATGTTCGGGCCGGATGGCTTCCCGGTGACCCGGCTGTTTGACCGGGCTCAGGGCTGCCAGTACACCGACCGCATCGTGGCCGAGTTCGCGCCGCAGGGTGTGGTGTTCAGCGATTTGCTCAGCGAGGAGGCGGCATGAGCCATCAGTTCAAGCCGGGAGACCTGGCGCTGGTTGCCGGATCTCGCACTGGGGCGTCACCGAATATCGGCAGGGCCGTAGAGCTGATTATCAAGCTTGCCCCTGGCCAGGTGTTCGATACGTCAAATGGCAGGAAGGCCACGAATGCCAGCGGGTACGTGGCGTGGGCCGTACATGCTGAAGGAGCTACAGCGGTAGGGGATAGTGGGCGCGTCGATGTCGGCGGCATTTTCTTGATTCAAGAGCGCTTCCTGATTCCCCTGCGCGGCGATTTCGCTCCCGAGCAGCAGAAAGCCAAGGAGGCCGAGCCATGCGCGTAGCCGAGATCAAGCCGAAGAAGTGCAAAGCACCAGGTTGCGGCAAGCCCTTCAAGCCGACCATGACCACGCAGAAGGTGTGCAGCATCGCCTGCGCCAAGGCTATGGCCAAAGACCCGAAGCTGCAGAAGATCGCGGCCAAGGTCATCACCAAGCAGGCCCGCCAGGACCTGCAGGAGCGCCGGGAGAAGCTGAAGACCCGTCGAGAGCACATGGCCGAAGCGCAGACCGCGTTCAACGCCTACATCCGCGAGCGTGACGCCGGCCTGCCGTGCATCAGCTGCGACTCGCTGCCTAGCGACCACGACCTCATCACCGGCAGCCGCTGGGACGCCGGCCACTACCGGTCTGTGGGCGCCTGCCCGGAGCTGCGCTTCGAGCCGCTGAACGTCCACCGCCAGTGCGTGAAGTGCAACCGGAACCTGTCGGGTAACACGGTCGAGTACCGCATCCGGCTGGTGAAGCGCATCGGCGCCGAGGCCGTGGAATTCCTCGAAGGGCCTCATAAGCCCCAGCGCCTGACCATCGAAGACCTGCAGGCCATCAAGGCACTGTACAGGCAGAAGCTCAAAGACCTGAGGAGGGCAGCAGCATGACATCAGCATGGGGATTCCTGATTTTGGCCGCCCTCATGGTGGTGGGCGGTGTGGCGCTGTCCTGGGCGGGCGCAGTTCGCCGCAAGCAGTACTACGAAGAATTCATTTTGAGAAAGGCCAAGCGGGCAGGGGGTGGGCAATGAACTATCAGAACGTGGTATCGGCAGTGGTCCGCGCCCTGGCGGCCGAGACGATCAACAGCGCCGGCGGCTGCAATGTCGAGCCTCGGGTGCAGACCAGCAAGCTCAAGGGCGAGATATCGGGGAAGGATGCCGCGCTGCTGGCTGACTCGATCGTGCACAAACTGCTGCACGCCCAGCTCAGCCCGCGACACTGGAATGCCCTCGTGGCGAAGTACAGCACGCACAAGGGGCGCAAGATTTATTCCATTGGCCGCCTGGTTGCCATCGTGCCAACCCCGGCGCCGAAGCGCTTCACTCAGCAGGCAGTTCTGGTCTGGGCGGTTCCGCAGCAAACGAAGGGCATGCAGCGCAAGGTGCCCCAGTTCAAGGCGCCTGACCCGCGCGAGAACGAACGGGAGGGGCAGTGGGACTGGCGCAACAAGGCTGCTGCTGCCGCTGCTGAGCGCGCCAACAAGCACGCCCGTGCCGTGGCCGAGGTGAAGCCGGGGGAGATGATCGTCCTGGCCGAGTCGAACTACGACATGACCAACTGGGATTCCCAAGGCCTGACAGAGCGCACTTATCAGCGCTGGAATCGGGCCATCAAGGTCGCCCTGGAGTCTCTGGTGAATGAGGCGCTGACCGAGGCTCAGCACATGCTTGAAGCGATTGGAGTGCTATTCGAGGAGGCTGCGTGAATACGGAGAAATACGGAGGATATACGAAGATTTACTCGGATTAGACCTGATTAGGGCTTGCAATATTATGTCGCCATGTCGTAAATTTGCTCCATCCTGTCATTCCTGCGCACGTGTAGGAGTGATGACCGAAAGCTCTTAGGAGTGAGCGGTGATGGGAAATTGTTGACGTTTGCAGGGGCCGCATTTTTTGGGTTTGTAGTACTGATGATGTGGTTGGCTTTTGTAAAAATCTCTGAAAACGCACAACAATTTGAACCGAAAGGGGGTAGTCGTATGGGTAAACAGTTTGGTGTTTCCATTGCTTCATTTGTGGTAAATGCTTCAACGGCCCTTTACGTCAACAATCTTCCAGCACTCAGCATTCGGGCGTTGTAGAGCCCAACGGTTTCGCGCTCAGGTTCGCGCACCAAACAACCCCAGTCGATCAGTCGGCTGGGGTTTTTTATTGCCCTCGATAGGGCCTCAAGAGTCCCGGCCAAGCGCCGGGATTTTTGTTCCCGCAAGAAACGCAACTGCAGCCAGGGCAGGCCCTAACGGGACAGCCTGGACACTGCTAGCCGGTAGTGTGGTGTACGGAAAAACACCGGCAGCCCGCGCACCCTGACCTCACATGCTTTCAGGGTGGCGCGTGACCGGATCGGCGAGACTGGTGCATTGGGGTGCCAGCGCTGGAATGGTCTTCGGCGGACAGGTGGGGAGAGACCCACACAACGCGGGTAGCGCAGGACGCTCAGTCACATGCTGACAATCAGGGTTCGATTCCCTGTGCCCGCCCCAATTCGATTCGTTATGTGCTGCTCCGCACCTTTGCCCGGTCCCTCAATAGGGCCTTCCCGCCGGGCCTTTTTTACTAGGAACCACTCATGGCCGAACCAGCAAGCACGACTGCCGGCGTCCTGCTGGTGAAGTACGGCGTGATCATTGGCGGCTTCGCAGGAGCGATCCTCTCGCTGACCTTCCTGCGCGGTCTCACCCGCGGCCAGGCGGTCGCCGCCTTCTTCACCGGCTTCGCATCGGCAGTCTTCTGCACCCCGCTCGCCATAAGCTACTTCAGCCTTGGCACAAGCGGAGAAACCCAATACGGCGTGGCCTTTCTGATAGGCCTTCTGGCAATGAACATCATCCCGGTGCTGAAGTCGCTCGTGGGGTCGTTCGGAGCCAAAGGAGCTACCTGATGAGCTCGACCCTGATTTCAGTCCTGATCGGCGCCAATGCCTTCCTGAGCGTGCTGGTGGTGATCGCTGCGTGCGACTACCTGCGGCGGATCAAGCCGATGGATGCGCCACTGCTGGCCGTCGCGTTCTACCTGGTGGCCATCGGCGCATTCGGTGCCTTCGTCCTAGCCATGAACGGCCACGTGCCCACCCTGTACGGCGTGATCCTCAAGCTGGGGATCGTCTCGTATGCAGTCGCCAGGCGCGGCCATGCGTTTCAGCCGGAGTAGTGCGCCACAAATTCGAGATACGCCGTTTCGTGGCGCGTCATCTCAGAAAACAGAAGCTGTCTACAGAGTGGCTTGATCGGGTGGCATTGGCTTCAGGTTAGATCCCAGGCAGCGCTTTAAGGGCGTCAATTGCAAAAGCCCCTATTACCCCTGAGCCGATAAGCGTTAAAAATGCTTTCGCAATCCAGGATGACTTGTCTTCAAGCGTTTGAAAGGTCCACGCAAGGTTAGCAATGGCTAGCGTTATCGCGGAAGCGACAACAAAGCACCCACTAATCCCTTGGCCAACCGGGGACAAGAATCCAGTCGCGTTGTAGAAGGTCGGTAGGCCTAAAAGCATGGCTATGCAGATGCCCATGTTTCTCAAGCTGTCAAAGCTAGTCTTTGTGTCAGCTGGAGTGCCAAAAAACCTTTGGATCAGTGGCTTTTTCTTATCCGCCTGCACCTCACTAACCGCACTAGAAGAAAGGGCGTCAGAGCTTGCCGCAGGGGACGCCGAGCTGAGTTCTTTATTTTCGTCAATGGGTTCTATTGCAGTCATTCTTGATCCTCTATGAAATTGTTTAAAAGGGGTACGCGTGCCATTTCTACTTCGGCCACCTTAGTGGTGAACTGAGTAGGCTCGCACAAATGAAGGCCAATGGCCATCACATTGATTCTGGTACTTACTGATGACACCGAAGCAGCCTGACTGGGAGGCGATCGAACGAGCCTTCCGGGCCGGCGCGCTTTCCATCCGCACCATTGCAGATCGCCATGGGGTGAGTGACACCGCAATCCGGAAGAAAGCCAAGGCCTTAGGGTGGGAGCGGGACCTTTCTGAGCAGGTCCGAAAAGAGGTTCGCAATAAGCTGGTTCGCGGTGAGGTTCGCGAAGACCAATGTGCGAACCCTGAGCGTGACGCCGAGATCATCGATGAGGCGGCAGAAGAGGGCGCGACGGTTGTTCGCAGCCACCGCCGCGACATTCGCAAAGCCACGAACCTTGCGAACCTGCTGATGGATGATCTGCTGACCACCATCCAGAAGCGCGAAGAGATCGAAGACGAGATTGAGCGTGAGACAGCTGGTGACGAGAGCGGTTTCCGCCGGGCTTCCATGCTCTCCGCTGTGGCCTTGCCCAGCAACGCCAAGACCCTTTTCCAGCTGTCCTCGGCCATGAAGAACCTGCAGGTGCTTGAGCGCACTGCATTCGGCCTGGATGACAAGGAGCAGTCGAAAGACGCCGATGAACTGTCGCAGCTGATGGATGAACTCTCGAAGGATGCCTGACCATGAAGCCCGAGCACATGAAACTGCTCCGGGACCGTTTTTGGCGGCTGAACAACCTGTACTTCATCACGGACAAGCAGGGCAAGAAGTTCCGCTTCCGCATGACGCAGGAGCAGATCGACTACTTCCAGGGGATGCACACCCGCAACATCATCCTCAAGGCCCGGCAGCTGGGCTTCACGACGCTGGTCTGCATCGTCCAGCTGGATGCCGCACTGTTTGAGGCCGCCAAGTGCGCCCTGATCGCCCATACCCTGAACGACGCCAAGCGTTTGTTCCGGGAGAAGGTGAAGTACGCCTACGATCACCTGCCCAAGGAGATCAAGGCGGCCAACCCGGCGCGCAACGATGCGGCGGGCGAGCTGGTGTTCAGCAAAGGGGGGTCGCTGTATGTGTCCACCTCCTTCCGGGGCGGCACGCTGCGCTACCTGCACGTTTCCGAGTTCGGGAAGATCTGCGCTAAGTTCCCGCACAAGGCGCGGGAGATCGTGACCGGTGCGTTCGAGGCCGTGGCAGCCGAGTGCTTCGTCACCATCGAATCGACGGCGGAAGGACGGGCCGGGTACTTCTTCGACTACAGCCAGTCTGCCGAGAAGCAGCAGCTGGCCGGCGTTCCCCTGGGCCTGCTGGACTGGAAATTCTTCTTCTTCAGCTGGTGGCGCAACCCGCTGTACTGGCTGGACCCGACCGATGTAGTCATCCCGGACCGGCTGGCCAAGTATTTCGATGACTTGGCCGCCAAGCACGGGATCGTCACCAACCCAGGCCAGCGCGCCTGGTACGCCGCCAAGGAAAAGACCCTCGGCGACGACATGAAGCGGGAGTACCCGTCGATCCCTGCCGAGGCATTCCAGCAGACGATCGAGGGCGCCTACTACGCCAAGCAGTTCACCAAGCTCTACGCCGCCCAGCGCATCGGCAAGCTGCCAGATAACAGCCACCTGCCGGTGCACACCTTCTGGGACATCGGCGTGGGCGACTCCACGGCCATCTGGTTCGTCCGGATCGTCGGCGAGGAGTACCACGTTGTCGACTTCTACCAGAACAGCGGGGAAGGCCTGCGGCACTACATGAAGGTGCTGAAGGATCGCGGATATGAGTATGGCGAGCACTGGGGGCCGCACGACATCGACAACCGGGAATTTGGTAGCGACGGCAAGACTCGGCGCGAACTCGCACGAGAGGGCTACGAGGTCGACGGACAGCGCTATTCGCTGACGTTCCAGGTGGTACCAAAGCTCGGAGTGGACGAAGGCATCGAGCAGGCCCGGGAAATCCTCCCGAACTGCGCCTTCGACGAAGCCAAATGCGAGGAGGGCATCACCGCGCTGGAGAGCTACCGCAAGGAGTGGGACGACAAGCGCGGCTGCTGGAAAGACAAACCGCTGCATGACTGGTCATCCCACCCGGCTGACGCCTTCCGCTACTTCGCTGTGGCGAAGACCAAGCGCTCCGTGGTCAAGCACGTACCCATCACGTTCACTTTCTGAGGCCACCCATGCCGAATTTCATTCCCCGGGCAGAGTACTCGGAGGCCTTGCCCGGCTGGCAGCTGGTCAAGCGCTGCGTGGCCGGCGCCCGCGAGGTGCGAAAGCACGACGAATACCTACCGATGCCGGACCCGGAGAACAAGTCTCCGGAGAACCTGGCGCGGTACAAGCAGTACAAGAAGCGGGCGATGTTCCTGAACATTACCGGGCGCACGCGTACCGGCCTGCTTGGCGCGGTGTTCCGCAAGACCGCCGAGCTGAAACTACCCGCCGGCGTGGAGTACCTGAAGGAGAACGCCAGCGGCGACGGCACAAGCCTGGAGCAGCTTTCCAAGCGATCCGTGGGCGAGTGCTTGGACACGGGCCGTGGCGGCTTCCTGGTGGACTTCCCGGCGGTAGATGGCGTGTCCTCCATGGCCGACATGCAGGGCCGGCGTGCACTGATCCACCACTACGGCGCGACCTCGATCATCGACTGGGAAGAGCAGGTCATTGATGGCGTGCTGCGCCTGGTCTACGTCTGTCTGCTGGAGTGCG
The DNA here is from genome assembly GCF_040762985.1 of Pseudomonas sp. Rh2. NCBI lineage: Bacteria > Pseudomonadati > Pseudomonadota > Gammaproteobacteria > Pseudomonadales > Pseudomonadaceae > Pseudomonas > Pseudomonas sp. Rh2. The sequence goes on along the minus strand of NZ_CP142890.1, from coordinate 3,716,567 downwards.
TGTCCGAGTTCAGCCAGGAGAACCTCGATCGCATCAAGGAAGAGCAGTACCGGGTGCTGCTGCTGGTAGATGGAAAGTACGTCCAGCGCCTCTACAGCAAGGACGGCAAGACCTACACCGAGACCCAGCCGCTCGACAAGAATGGCCAGCCGTTCGATCACATCCTGTTCAGCTTCTACGGGGCCGAGGACAACGACGCCAGCATCGACAAGTCTCCGCTTGAAGACCTGGCCGATGTGAACATCCTGCACTATGGCAACAGCGCCACGGTGGAGGAGAGCGGCTTCATCAGCAGCCAGCCGACGCTGTTCATCACCACCGACATCAACGCGGACGACTTCGCCAAGCTGAATCCCAACGGTATCCACATCGGCTCTACCCGCGGGTTCAACCTCGGCAAGTCCGGTGACGCAAAGCTTGTCCAGGCGACCGAGAGTCAGCTGGCCCGTACGCTGCTCAAGGACAAGGAAGAGCAGATGCTGATGATCGGCGCCCGCATCGTCCAGAAAGCGGGCGGAGCCGAGACAGCAGAAGCCGTTCGCATCCGCTACAGCTCAGACAACAGCGTGCTGGGCACCATCGCCGGCAACGTGTCCGAGGCCCTGAAACGGGCCGTCCTCGACGCAGAGCGCTTCATGATGGGCGAGCCAGATGAGGACGCCACGGTCTTCTGGCTCAACCAGTCGTTCTTCGACGAGACGATGACTGCGCAGGACATCCTGGCCCAGGTCCAGCTCTGGCAGCAGGGCATCATCGCGAAGTCCGACCTGCGCACCAACCTGCGCCAGGGCGGCGTGCTTGAGGCCGACCGCACCGACGAGTTGATCGACGATGAACTGGCCGAGCAGCCGCCGGTGACCGGCAACGACACCGGAGGCGGTGAGGATGAGCAGTGACGGCTACCTTTCCGATGCAGCGACTCGCCACCAGGTGCACGTGCAGCGCTACGCGGGGGGAAGCCTCAAGCGCCTGGCCAAGTTCATCACCAAGGCCATAAGTACCGCCAAATCGCGCGTATCAGAGGGATTGAGCCGTTACGGCACCCAACGGTACGAGAAGCAGATTCAGGAGCTACAGGGCGAGCTGGCGGGCGTATACGGGGAGATGAAGCAGCAGGCTGTGCTCGATCTGACTGAGTTCGCCGGGTACGAGGCCAAGTTCAACATGACCCTGCTGGGCAAGGTCGTGAAGGCGGTCGTGCAGTTGAACAAGCCCAGCATCGAGCAGGTGGCCGCCGCCGCACTGGCCGATCCGCTCGACCTGGAGGTCGGTAAGGGCCGGCAGCGCATCAGCATCGCCGGCGCGCTTGACCAGTACAGCACCAAGAAAAGCGCCGAGATCATCAGCGAGATTCGCGTGGGCTCGGCACTGGGCGAGACAACTGGCCAGATCACCCGCCGGCTCACATCGCTCGGTGTGCAGCAGCGTGACCAGGCCGGCACACTGGTGCGGACTATGACCAACCACATCGCCACTTCGGCGAGGTCTCAAGTCATGGCCGACAACGATGACATCCTGAAGGGTAAGCGCCGGGTTGCCACGCTGGACGGCAGGACCACGCCGCTCTGTCGAGCGCTGGATGGCACTGTGGTGCCCATGACGGCGCCATCGCCGCCATTCCACTGGAACTGCCGGACCACCGAGATACCAGTGCTCAAGGACGAGTTTGCCCGAGAGATCCCCGGCTCGACTCGCCCAGCGGTAGGCCCGGATGGAGCTGAGCAGGTCAGCAGCAAGACCACCTACGGCGAATGGCTCGCCCGGCAGCCGGTGGCATTCCAGAGGGACGTGCTCGGCCCTGCGCGTTATGAGCTGTTCAGTAAGGGTGAGCTCACGATCGACCGTTTTGTCGATGACAACGGTAAGACCTTGACCCTCAAACAGCTGCGCGAGCGTGAGCCCATGGCATTTACGAAATCAGAAAAGTGAGAGCCTGGCTTGCAAAGAGTTGATTTTTATTGAATTGCCTACTTCAGCTTGAAACCATAGAGCCCTCATTCAAGAGGGCGGCACGATGACGTTCAGGACTTTTCCATTACAAACCAACGCTCAACGAAGCTACATTCTGCTGACCGATGTGTTCGACTGGTTAGAACCTGAGATCATCGGTGGCAAGAACCGGAAGTTTCCTGCCAAACAGCTGGCAACGGTCTTCTATGGTAGCCAAGATCCAATTCAGGATGAGGTTGCGGGGGACAAGAAGATATTCCGGAAACGTAGCACCTTTGTGGTGACCAAATTTTTGAACGATCACGCTTTGGTGGCTGGGTCGATTATTAAAATGGAGCGACTTGCTCCGTACACCTACCGGTTCACGGCAGGCTGAAGAAAACCAATTACTAAACCCGCTTCGGCGGGTTTTTTTATGCCCGCAGGCAGGGCCTGCTTAACGTCTCTGGGAGACAGCAATGACCTTGAAATTTCAACTGGACAGCCTCGAAGGCGTCGAAGAATCGGTAGCAGCCCTGTACGTCGAGAAGGACGGCAAGTTCGTCCTTGGCATCGATGGGCTGCCGCAGCAGGAGGACGTCACCGGCCTGAAGGCCAAGGTGGAGGAGCTCCTGGGCGAGAAGAAGGCCGCCGAGAAAGCCCGCCGCGAGGCCGAAGAAAAGGCGCGCGCTGAGGCCGAGGAGGCCGCCCGCAAGTCGGGCAACGTCGAGGAACTCGAAAAGTCCTGCGTCCGAGAAGTACAACCGCCGCGAAGCTGAGCTGACCGGCACCCTCGAAAGCGAGCGCGCCACCCTGCAAGGCCAGATCCGGGATCTGACCGTAGGCCGCACCGCCACCGAGATCGCGACTGCTCTGGCCGTGCCAGGCAGCGCCAAGGCATTGCTTCCCCACATCGAACGCCGGCTGAGCGTCGAGCAGCGCGACGGTAAACCAACCGTTGTCGTGCTGGACGCAGCCGGCAAGCTCTCGGCGGCAACGCTGGATGAGCTGAAGGCAGAATTCACCAACGATCCGGCCTTCGGCCCTCTGATCGCTGGTAGCAAGGCATCTGGCGGCGGGGCCGGGGGTGCTGGAAAGGGCGGCGGGGCCGCAAAAGGCAATTTCGGCGGTAACAAAGCGGAACGCACGGCGGCAATCGCCAGCCGGTTCCCAGACCTCCCTCAATCGTAAGGAAAAACACCTATGTCCCTGTCGCAAATGCAGGTTTTCAACGAGTACATCATGCCGGCGACCATCGAGACGCTGGATCAGATGCTCGTTGCGTTCAACGCCGCCAGTCGCGGCGCCATCGTGCTGTCCCCGGACGGCTTCACCGGCGACTTCCTCCAAGAGTCGTTCTTCCAGACCCTGGCCGCCGCCCAGCGCCGGGTTGATCGCTACGCAGCCAACGGCGCCGCTCCGATCACCGACCTGACCGAGCTGAAAAACACCTCGGTGAAGGTGGCTGGCGGCTTCGGCCCTGTTCGCTACGAGCCGTCGCAGATGACCTGGCTGGAGCGCCCGACTGCACAGGGCGTTGAGGTGGCATCCCGGGCGTTCGCTGAGATCCTGCTGAAGGACCAGCTGAACACCGCAATCGCCGCGTTGGTTGCAGCGATCACTGCCCAGGCCGCAGCCGTCAATGATGTCTCGGCAACCGCCGGCATCACTCAGGTCGGTCTGAACAACGCCCACGCCAAGTTCGGTGACGCCAGCCAGAACCTGGTAACCCAGGTGATGCAGGGCACCACCTACCACAAGCTGATCGGCCAGGCCCTGACCAACTCCGAGCAGCTGTTCCAGGCCGGCAACGTCCGCGTAGTCGATATCCTGGGCAAGGTCTCGGTGGTCACCGATGCCCCGGCGCTGATGCAGGCCGGCACCCCGAACAAGGAAATCATCCTGTCCCTGGTGCAGGGCGCCGCACTGGTGCACGACGGCCGCAACATGGTCAGCAACGTGTCGACCACCAACGGCAGGGAGCGCATCGAAACCACCTTGCAGGTGGACTACGACTTCGGCCTGGGCCTCAAGGGCTACACCTGGGATCAAACCAACGGCGGCAAATCCCCGACCGATGCCGAGATCGCCACCGGCACCAACTGGGACAAGACCGCCACCAGCATCAAGCACACCGCTGGTGTTGCTCTGATCGGTGATGCTTCCAAGTAAACCCTGATGGCGGGCTGGGCCTAAGGCCTGGCCTGCTGAGGATATGCGCATGAGCAGAAACAACATCTGGTATCTGGCTGGGCCGTTCCACCAGTATCAGGAGAACGTCAAGGAGCTAGCCCGGGAACATGGACTGGTCATTGTCGACGCCAACGTTGCGGAGGGTCGCAAAGGCGCTGCCAAGGAAGTTCCTGAGGTATCCATCCGCCCTGAGCTGCAGGCCCTGGCGGTGGTCGTCGAGGCTGGGGGGCTGAGCCAGGAAGTTGTCGATCGCTTGACCGCTGAGCTCGGCTCCATCGGCGTGATCGTCGAATCGTTCGCGGTCCAGAGCTTGGAGCGCCCTTCGGGTGACCTGGGCGAAACAGCGTCGCGCCTGTTCGAGGTGCTGGAGGCGGTGAATGCCGGCGTTTCCAGCCTCAAGCGTGAGCGCGACGGCGAAGTGGAGAAGGTCGTACGCCTGGAGCAAGAGAAAGCAGACCTGCTGAAGCAGAATGCCGAACTGCTCAAACAAATCGAATCCCTCAAGCCAGCAAACGCTGACCCAGAGGTCGAAGCGCTCAAGGCCAAGCTCGACGCCGCGAACGTCTCCTACCGCTCCAATGCCTCGAAAGAAGCTCTGCAGAAGCAGGTCGCTGACCTCGACAAGCAGTAATCCCGGGGCTGCGGCCCCAATCATTCAAGCGGAGGCCGGATGGCTACCTACATCACCGTGGCCGACGTGGATAGCATCCTCGGGGCTGCCTGGGCTCCCGACGCCGACAAGGAAGAAGCGGTATTCGAGGCGAACGCCTACCTGACCGCGCTCAACCTGGTTGGGATCGACATGGATGACATCCCCGACGACGTGAAGGAGGCTGGCGCCAGGCTGGCCAAGTGCGCATCCCAGGGCAAGCTGTACGAACAGCAGACCGAGGGATCGCTTGAGGCCAAAACGGTCAAGGCTGGCTCGGTATCCACCAGCAAGACCTTCGGCTCGATCGACAAGACGAGTACGGCCGCACAGCCGGCGTGTGTGCAGCTGGCTCTGGCCCTGCTCACGCCATGGCGCAGCAATCCATTCGCCTTCCGCGTGTCGAGGGGGTAGGGCATGGGCCTACGCGACGACATTCAGGCCGATCTGGCCGAGGCCTTCGACGATGAGCTGGCTGATGCCGTGTCCGAGTTCACCGGCACCTACATGGGGCCCGGCGTCTGGGATCCGGTCAGCGAAACCACCACGGCGCAGCCAGTGACCTACACCGGGCGCGGGGTGCTCGACAGCTACGACAGCCGCCGCATCGACGGCCTGAACATCCTGGTGGGTGACGTACTTCTGATCTGCCTGGCCAATGAGGTCACGGATAGGCCGGCTGTTGGCCACCAGATCACGGCGCCCGACCTTATCACCGGCGAGCCGGCCACGTACCGCATTGTCAGTCCCGGCATCGATCCGGCCAAGGCGCATTACGAGATCCAGCTGAGGAAGTGATCATGGCCAAAGGCAAGGGCAGGGGGTGGAGCACGCCACCGACGATGTTCCGCGAGGAGATCGACGAAGCAGTCGCTACCCGAACCCGAGTCATCGCCATGGCCATGCTGCAGGAGGTCGTGCTGCGCTCTCCTGTGGGCAACCCCAGCCTTTGGAAGGTGAATCAGGAACTCAAGGCTAGGAATGTCGCCATGGCTGATGCCTACGACGCCAAGGCATCCCAGCTTGGCAACAAGAAGCTGACCAAGCGTGAGCGAGAGCAGAACTACTTCGTCAACCAGGTGGCTGCCGGGCAGGGCTATGTAGGCGGCAGGTTCAGAGCCAACAACATCGTCACTGTCGGTGCGCCGAGCTATGCGCAACTAGACGCCGTAGATCCATCAGGCGCTACAACCATCAGCAATGGCGGGGCCGTGCTCCAGTCGGTCGAGGCATACGCCGTGGTCTACATCCAGAACAACCTGCCGTACGCGGAGCCGCTGGAAGATGGTCATTCGACCCAGGCTCCGGGTGGCGTCTACGCCGTTTCGTTCCACGGCGTTTCACAGGCCTACAGCTCATGACCTTTGAACAGATTCGCGCCGTCGTCATCGGGCGCATGCAGCAGTGGGCCGGCATTCCGGCTGCGAACGTGGACTATCCGAACAATGCAGCGCCGTTTGACCCGGCAGGTAAGACCATCTGGGCGAGGCTGGCGGACATTCCAGGCCTTAGCAGCACGCCAGAGGTCGGCAACGGCCCGAGCGTGCGCCGCACCGGTCTTCTCGTAATTCAGCTGTTCGTGCCGACCTACAAGGGCACGCTGGCGATCACCAAAGCCGCCGATACCCTGTCCCAGCACTTCGAGTACTACAGTGCGCCCGAGGGGCCGCTGGACTTCTTTGCCGCCTCGGCCAACGTCATCGGTGACGACGGTAACGGCTGGTACCAGGTCAACATCTCCGTGCCATACAGGGCCTACTGATGAGCGAAACCATGAAGGTGCGCATCGACGGGGAGCTGGTCGACCGAGAGATAGCCCAGATCACGCGGGCGATTCAGGAAGACGGATCGATCCACGAATACCCCGAGCCAAAGCTTGAGCAGGGCGAGGTTGTATTCAGGCCTGACGACGATCCGGCGCCAATCATCGTGGTCCGCACGATTCCGGCATAACGCCAACCAAACACCTGCACCGCCAAATGGCGGTTTTTTTACGCCTATTGATAGGAGAAACACCCCATGAGTAGCGGTGCAAAGCGCTCGACCGCGTGGATTCGCGAGGTCACCCCGGGCATTACCCCGCCTGGCCCTTGGAACGTGCTGACCCGCGTCAGCTTCGGCCTGGTGCCCACCTACAACACCGAAGAGAACAACGAGATCGGCGAAAGCCGCATGTCGCAGGGTACTGCCCAGACGACCGTCGATGTCGGTGGCGATATCGAAACCAAGTTCCGCTACGGTGCGTTGGACGAGTTCCTAGCCTCCTGCTTCGGCAAGGACTGGGTCGGCAACGTCCTGACCATGGGCAACGACCGCATTTCGTTCTCCATCGGCGCCTACGATGCCGACGTGGGTATCGCTGGCATCGCCCGCGGCGCCCAGGTGGACACGATCAACATCGAGGTCCCGAACGACAACGAAATCAGCGTCACCACCACGTTCATGGCCACGTCGTGGGATGACAAGGCCGACAATACGTCGTTCATCGTCAGCCCTGCGCCCGAGGCGAATCAGCGGCGCTACGGCTTCAAGGACGTCACCGGCCTGAAGATCAACGGCGTGCAGCTGGGCGAAGACAACGCCTGCGTTGACAGCTTCAACCTGCAGTTCGCCAACAACGCTCAAACCCAGCGCTGCATCGGTAACGGCAACCCGTTCCCGGGCAACATTATCCCGACCACCTTCACCCCGTCGGGCTCGATCACCATGAGCTGGTCCAAGACCGCCTATCAGTACTGGAAGGCCCAGCAGACCGGCGACTCGCTCAGCTTCGAGTTCACCCTGAACAACGCCGACGGCGGCTACACCTTCTTCATCCCTGAGATGGAAGTGAGCGGTGATTGGCCGGACGGTGGCGCCACCGACATCATCCAGGTCGAACTGGAATACACCGCCCGCCGCGTGCCGCCGACCATTACCCGTCTGCCAGCGCCGATTGCGATCGCAGCGGTCACCGTGACCCCGGCCACCCTGAGCCTAGCAGTCGATGAAACCGGCGACCTCGAGGCTGTCGTGACCCCGGTAGGCGCAAGCCAACTGGTCACCTGGACCTCTTCGGCCCCGGCCATCGCCAGCGTGAGCGCCACCGGCCTGGTCACCGCCATCGCGGCCGGCACCGCCACCATCACCGCGACCAGCGCCGCAGACGGCACCAAGACCGACACCTGCGCTGTCACCGTCACTGTTTAATCCTTTGCCCGGCGCGCCCTGCGGTGTGCGCCGGGCCTTTTACCGCAGAGGAATACCATGGCCTTCACCATCGCAAAGAAGCCAGAACTGGATATCAGCGGCGAGCGCTGGGTCGAGTTCGCCCCTGGCGCCCAAATCCTCGTTGGGTCGATTGCCAACCCGCTCTACAAGTCCCATCAGGCGCTGATCAATCGACACCTTGCCGCGATCAACCAACAGGTAAGGGTCGGCACCGCTGAGTTCAGCCTTTCGGAAATCCCTGATGTTGAGCTGGAGACCGACGATGATCTGTTCGTCGAACTGGCGGCCAAGCACCTGATAAAGGACTGGAAGGGCGTCGACGTAGAAGAGAAGCCCGGCGAACCAGCTCCTTACAGCGCTGAGCTGTGCATCGCTCTGATCAACCAGATGCCAAGCGTCTACTTCCTGGCCCTGCGTACCGCGACCGATATCGCACGCCGCGTTGAGGAGAAGGCTGCAGCCACTGCGGAAAAGCAGTAGCGGCATACCTGTGGGGACGCGATTGGGCTGGCGATGCCAACGAAAAGAAGCGCTGGAAGCATGAGCGTCTTGGCTCTGGCGTGCCCGAGGCGCCCGAGATTGACGGTGTAACCGCAGAGATCCTTGAGGCCTACGCCTACATCAGCCGGTCCCGGCAGTACGTCGGCATGGTGGGCGCTCCGGCGCCTATCGCGCCATCAGCCATCACCGAATACCTCGACCGCTACCCCTCGGCGCTATGCCGCGAAGAGTTTGACGCAGCTGTTTTTGCCCTCGACGACCAGTTCCGCAAGCACTGGGACGAACAGAACGAGAAGGCCAGAGCGGACGCTGAATCCAAGCCCAAGCCCAAGAGGCGCTGACGCCGGAGGGCGAAATGACGCAAGAATCCCGCCTTGCCATCACGATTGACTCGCGCCCAGCGAAGAAAAATGCGGATGACCTGAGTGATTCGCTCAATAAGGTAGAGCAGAGCGGGGAAGGTGCTGCTGTTTCTGCCGAGAACTTGAGCAGGGTCACAGTCACCCTTGGCTCGAACATGGGCAAAATGGCGTCCGCCGCAGTCACCGCCCTGGATCGCGTCGAGAAGTCGACGGCATCGACCGACCGGCAGATGACGGCCCTGGTCTCAAAGTCTGACGCCCTCGAGGCAGCCATGCTGTCGGTTGGGGCTGGCGTCACAAAGCTCGACTCCAGCCTGACTCAGTCGAATGCGCTGCTTTCTCAGATGTCCACGGGCATCGGCCAGCTGTCGAATGGGTTCAGTGTATTTTCCAGTACTCAGAGCCAGGTTAACGCCCAGCTTATTCGTGTCGCCGCGGCTCTTGAGCAGGTCGCCAGTGGCGCCCGCCAGGCTGATGCGGCCATGGACTCCGTGTCCGGTAGCACCAAGGCGGCTGACGCCTCGCTCGAGCAGCAGCGAGAGGAGTTGACTCGCCTGATTGGCCAGATCAACCCGGCGGTTGCCGCGCTTGATCGCCTGGACGCCATGCAGGATAAGCTCAGCAAGTTCAAAAAGGCCGGGCTTGTTGATACCGAAACTTTTGAGGAGTACAGCGGGCGTCTGAAGGAAGCCCGGGACGAGCTTGGCAAAACGTCCACGGCCATGAACACCGCCGGTATGTCAGCCAAGGCCTACAACGCCGCGCTGCGCGGGCTGCCAGCTCAGTTCACAGATATTGCCGTCAGCCTTCAGGGCGGACAGGCTCCATTGACTGTCCTTCTGCAGCAGGGCGGTCAGCTGAAAGACATGTTCGGCGGTATCGGCCCGGCTGCTCGCGCCATGGGCGGCTACATACTCGGCCTGGTTAACCCGTTCACAGCCGCAGCCGCAGCTGCTGGCGTGCTGGCTGTTGCCTACTACCAGGGCTCTGAAGAGACCGAGCGCTTCGCCAATGCGCTGATCGAGAATGGAAATGCTGCAGGCCTGAGCGCCAACCAACTTGCCGATATGGCCAATCAGGTGGCGGCGAGCAGCGGCACAGTCGGTGCGGCCGCTGGTGTGCTGACCCAGTTGGCTGCCGCCGGTAACCCGCTGCGCAGCATGTACGTGGAGATCACCCAGGCCTCCCTGGCGTGGTCCAAGCAAACCGGCCGCGATATCAACGATGTCGTCCAGACCTTCAACGAGATCGGCAAGAACCCAGTCGAGGCCATCAAGAAGCTCGATGGCGAGCTGAACATCCTCACCGCATCGCAATACGCCAACATCCAATCCCTGCAGGAGCAGGGCAAGACGATGGACGCTGCGGCTATGGCGGCCGGCCTGTACGCCGAGGCCATCAACAGCCGGGCAGGGGAGATTGAGCGCAACCTGGGCACGCTGGAGTCCGCGTGGCAGTCCATCACCGGGGCGGCCAAGAAGGCCTGGGATGCCATGCTAGACGTTGGTCGCGATCAGACGATCGAGGATCAAATCGCCAACACCGAGAAATTGATTGCCCAGCGCAAAGGGGGAATCATCGGGTTCTTCGCGGGCGATGACGACCAGACCCTGCGAGGGCTCGAAACCAGGCTCAAACAGCTGCAAACGGCCCTGGCAAACAATGCCGCGAAGGCTGCTCAGGATGCCAGCAACAAGGCCACACAGGATGCCGGCAAGAAAGGCATCGACCTGATCAACTCGACCTACAAGTCGTCTCTGACTCAGACCCAGAAGCTCCAGAAGGAACTGACGGACCTGGACAAGGCGCGCAAGGATGCCATTGCCGCAGGCGGCTTCAGCGCTGCAGAGGAAGAGAAGTACGCGAAGTCCCGCAAGAACATCGAGCAGGAAATCGCGGACATCAAAGCTCGCGAGGCGAAGAAGAACGCGCCGAAGGGCGCCAACAAAGGCGTATCCGAGGCGGAAAACACCTTCTCTCGCCTGTACAACCAGTACGACCCGGCCGCCCAGGCTGCGCGAACCCTGACCAAGGAACAAACCCAGCTCCAGCTGGCCCTAGACAAGGGCAAGATCAGCCAGGACGAGTACGGCAAGGCTCTCGCTCAGGCCTCGATCAACTACGCCGCCGCCATCAAGGGCGCCCAAGGCCTCACCCAGGCTGAGCAATACCGGGCGCAGCTTGAGCGGCAACTAGCCGGCCAGCAGAGCGAGTACAGCATTGCAGCAGCCGGCGTCGGCATGGGCGACCAGCAGACGGCACGCATGCAGCAGCGCGTGCAGCTCGAGCAGCAGACCAACGACCGTATCCTGCAGCTGCGCACCGAACTGGCCAACGCCACGACGGAGAAGCAGCGCCAGGATTTGCAGGCGCAGATTGACCTGACCAACGAGTTCCTGCCGAAGCAGCTTGCTGCCCAGCAGGCCGGCTGGGCGCAGATGGATCAGGCGATGCTCAGCCCAATCAACGGCTGGACAGCGGCGCTGCAGAACTTCCAGGTGACCGCGACCAACGTCGCCGGGCAGACGCAGACACTGTTCACGAACGCCTTCGGCACTATCTCTACCGGTGTTGGAAGCGCGTTCGAGAGCATGACGCTCGATGGCCAGACCTTCGGCGAGTCTGCTACGCAGGTGCTACGCAGCCTGGTAGGTGGGGTTATCAACGGCTTGGGTCAGATGGCCGCCCAATGGCTAATCAATCAGGGCATCCAGGCTGCTTTCGGGCAGACCTCGGCAGCGCTGGCGGCTCAGCAGATCGCCCAGGTCGGCGCCGTCACGGCAGCAGAGACCACTGGTGCAGCGGCTGTGGCCACAGCCAAGGTTGCGGCTGACGGCGTTGCTACCGCATCCAGCCTTGCGGCGACAGCCACAACCACAGCAGCCCAGACGGCAGCAGCAGCCACCACGGCAAGCGCCTGGCTGCCGGCGGCACTGGTCGCCTCCATCGGCTCGTTCGGTGCGGCGGCAGTGGTCGGCGGTACCGCGCTCCTGGCAGCCTTCGCGCTGATCAAGGGCTTTTCCACTGGCGGCTATGTTTCGGGCTCCGGCACGGGCACATCCGACAGCATTCCGGCGCGCCTGAGCAATGGCGAGTTCGTTGTGAACGCCAAGGCAACCGCGCGCAACCGCGAACTGCTGGAGGCGATCAACTCGAACGAAAGGGTCTCCTTCGCAGGCGAAAACATTTCGCTCAACAAGGTTCAGGCCAACGGCCAGGTCCAGCAGCAGGCCGCCCAGCCAAGTGTCACCGTGAACCTGATCGAAGACCGGTCCCGTGCCGGCACTGTTGATCAGCGCACCGGTGACGACGGCCAGCTGCAGATTGACGCCTTCGTGGCTGACATCTGGGGCGGCGGCGAGCGGGCTCAGGCGATCGAGGCGGCCTACGGGCTTTCGCGCAACCCAACGTAGGTAGATCCCATGACCACCGAAACTGACGAGGCCGACAGCGGGGTTGGCGCAACCGTGCCAGAGCCCGTTGTCCCGGCTGATGAGAAAGAGCTTCTGCTCCAAAGGAGGCTCGCTCGCATCGAGGAAGCGCTGGGTCTCAGCCCTCTCACCTAAACGCAAACCTCAGCTGAGGAACTGCAATGATTCAATACCCGGCAGAATTGCCACTTCCGCTGCAGGATGGCTATGGCTACACCACGGTTGACCCGATGCGCTCGACGCCGATGGTCACAGGGCGCCGCCGGTACCGGAAGGTGCGTAGCTATGTTCCGTCTGAGCTGACGTTCAACTTCGTGTTTGAAGAGGATGAGGCGGCATTCTTCGAGGCGTGGTATTCGCGAACGCTGAATGATGGGCTGGAGTGGTTCGAAATGCCGCTCCAGCTGCCGGTCGGCTTCACCACCTACCAGGTCCACTTCATCGGCATCTACGGGAAAGTTGAGCTGACCCAGGTGAAGCGCTGGCGATATTCCATCAGCGCCGAATTGAAGCAGCGTCCACTAATCCCCGATGGCTGGGAGCAGTTCCCTGAGTACTGGTTCAACAAAGACATCATAGATCTCTCCGTAAACCTAGAGTGGCCACTCAGCAAGTACGAGATCCATATGGGTGCGTTCGATTATGGCGTCAATCAGGAGTGGCCAAAACCATGAGCCTGATCGAGGAGTGCTACGCCTCGGGCAGGGGCGAGCTGGTTGACACCATCGAGGCGCGGAAGGAGGGGAGCGCCATCTCCCACCTGTACTGCTCGGGCTGGCAAGACCGGGTGTGCACCACCGAGGACGGCCGCACGCTGACCTTCATCGCGATGGCCATGGACCTTGCCCTTCCCAAGAACGACAACAGCGCGTTCCAGAACCTGGTGCTCGGCCTGGACAACGTGACCGGCGAGGTGCAGGAGGTCGTGGAGGAGGCCAAGGCGGCCGACGACCGATTCATCATCACCTTCCGCCGCTACCTGGCCGAAGACCTGTCGTTCCCGCAAGAGCGGTACCGCATGACGCTCCTCAGCCGGGAGTATGAGGACGATGTCGCCAAGCTCACCGCCGGCTTCTTCGACCTGCTCAACACCAACGGTCTCCGCACCATCCTGACCACATCCTTGGCACCCGGCCTGAAGTACATCTGACCATGATCGAGAAATTCATGCGCGCCCCGTATCGCGAGGGTGCACGGGGGCCTATTGCCTTCGATTGCTGGGGGATGTGCCGGGCAATCCGCCACGACCTGTTTGGACTGCCTTGGCTCCCGTCCCTGGGAGCGGTTGGCAAGGACAAGATCCGCGAAAACACCAAGGCCTACCGCAGCCTCCGTCAGGCGATGGAGGAGTGTACCCCGGAGCCTGGGGCCATTGCCGCGGTGCTGCGCGGAACGGCGCTTCTGCATGTCGGCACGGTCCTTCTGAGCGAGGGACGGCTGAAGGTTCTGGACACAAACCCCGGTGGCGCCTGCCTCCGGACAACCGGCGAGTTCGAAGCCGCGCATCCAAGGGTGGTGTATTACCGTGATCGAGTTCTACCCGAACAAGCTGAGTGACACGGCGCCGCTCGGCACCTGGAAGACCGACCGCCGGATGACCATCGAGGCCTGGCTGAAGTCGTTGGCACCGTCCTACGAGCGCCGGGAAAGCCCGCCAATCAGCATTGTCCTCAATGATGAGGTGATTGAGCAGCACCTGTGGTACAAGGTGACGTTCAAGCCCAGCGACCTGCTGCAGATCTACCGCGAGCCCAAGGGTACCGACCCGTTCTCCATCACCTTCGCCCTGTTCAAGGGTGCCAAGGCGGTGCTGAAAGCGCTGATGCCGAAGATGCCGGGCATGCCGTCAAGCGCCGGTACGCAGCAGGGTGACCCGCTGACCGAGGCCAGCGCCAAGGGTAACAAGGTCAAGCTCGGTGACCCTGTGCGGCAGATCGCCGGCCATCAGCGAACCTACCCATCCTACCTGGTCCAGCCGCGCCGCTATTTCGCCGGCGCACGCGATCAGCGGGTTGAAATGCTGCTGTACATCGGCGAAGGCGTGTATGACATACCTTCGAGCAAGGTTCGCGTCGGCCAGACTCCGCTGATCTCGCTCGGGGCCGATGCGGAATTCGCTATTTATCAACCTGGCGCAGACCTGTCCGCCGATACCGCGCACTTGAATTGGTTCAACGTGCCTGAGGTTGGGGCAAGCTCTAGCGGGTCCGCGGGGCTTGAGCTGACCACAGCAACAACCCTGACGAAGACAGCTTCCGCATCGGCGTACCAGTTCACCGGCGACAACATCAGCGTGCCCTCGGGGGCTGGGGAATTCCCCTCCGACTGGTCGAACGGCATCATTGTCCGTGTGCTGGCCCCGTACACTTACACGGTGATCGATGGCGGCGCTGGTCGCGACATCATTCGCGGGCCACTGGAAATGCTGAACCCTACGGTAGGCATGCTGATCGAGGTCGCTGGGGCCAATGCCGGCCTGTACGTGGTGAACAGCTATACGCCCCACAGCCCAGCCGTGTCCGCAAATCCCGGCACAGCCTCGACGCTCACCGGTTCAGCAGCGCCAACCCGCTACGACTTCAACGTCACGCCTCTCAGCTTCACTCTGTTCCGTGGTGCGACTAGCTACCCGATCACTCTGAACACCGCAACCACCAACCTGGCCGGCCTGGTATCGGCGCTCAATACGCTGTTCAGCGGAATGCCATTCCAGGCCCAGGTCAGCGGCAGCGTGCTGCGCATCGTCGAACTGACGCCGTTTGCCGGGCAGGCCATCACCGCAACCGGTGCAGCCACCATCCTCGGCGCATCGCCCGTCGGCGTCACTGGTACCGCCACCACCAGTGACGTACCGGAACAGCCGGCCGAAATGACACTGAACTACGACGGCGGTTCTCCGGTGCTCGGTTTGGCTCTGGGGCAGGGCACGGCCACCATTGGTCCGCGTGGATTGCGCTACCGGATCACCGCCTTCAGTTCCAGCCTGCTGGAGGTTGAGCGTTTGACCGCATCCGGCGCTACGGACGCCGGCTGGCCTGGATTCAACAGTATGCAGACCGTCAACGGGCTGATTACGCTGGACTCGTCCAACCTGCAAGGCGGCTATCGCGGGCCATTCGCCTGCTGCCCGGAAGGCGAGAAAATCACCGAGATCGAATATTCGGTGTTCTTCGGCAATGGGCTGTGCGGCATAGGACGGGAGGGCCAGATCTACTCCATCCCGTCCTACCACACCTTCGAGTACCGCGACATGGATGTGGCTGGCGCGTGGACCGTTATCGAGAAGGTCCACTCAGGCGGATCTCTTGACTCGCAAGGCTTCACAAGCCGGGTAGTGCTTCCTTACCCGATGCGAGCAGAGGCGCGCATCAAGAAGCGCTTCGTGCAGTTGGGTGGCCGAGCCAACGAAGAAGCGCGCGACGATGTCACGTGGTATGACCTGCGCGGACTGATGGTCAATTCGCCTACCAGCTATCCCGGGTTGACGGTGATGACCTGCAAGATTCGCGGCGGGGACCGGCTGTCTGCCCAGTCGGAAAGCCAGATCAGTATCGAGTCGACTACCATCCTGCCGCTTATGGAGGGTGGTACCGGGCCAACCCGCGACATCGCGCCTTGGTGCATCTACCAGCTGAAGAAGCGTGGCTACACGGACGACGACCTGGACCTGCCTGAGTGGCAGGCCTTCCACGAGATCTGCGTGGCCCGGGGCGACACCTACGACGAGACGCTGGACTCGACAATCACCGTGAAGGACATGGTGAACAACGCCCTGGCGTGCGGGTTCGGTGAGTTGGTGACGTTCAGGGGCCTGCTGCGCCCGGTACGGGACAGTGCTCGTGCAGCGTTCGATGTCACCTACGGGCCGAAGACACAGACCTACTCGCCACAGAACATGACCAAGATGCTCAAGATCAGCGGCGCCATGCCGTCGATCAATGACTTCGACGGCGTGGATGTCGAGTTCTTCTCGCGCATCAGCTGGGCATGGGAAACGGTCGAGTGCCGCTGGCCTGGAGATCAAGGCATCAAGGTCGAGAAGATCAAGATGCCTGGCATCAGCGACAGGACCAGAGCCTGGCGTATCGGCATGCGCCGGCGTGGACACCAGAAGTTCAGGACCGACGTTTACACCTGGGAAACCGAGATGGACGGCAGCAATAGCGGATATCTAAGCTTCGCCGCGGTTGCCGATGACAGGCCGAAGGGTTGCCAGAGCGCGATCCTGCTGGCCTTCGAGGTGACCGGATCGGGAACGCTGCTGACCTCGTCCGAGCCACTGGACTTTACCGCCGGCGGCGAGCACCTGATCGGGGTTCGCAAGCAGGATGGCGCGTTGTCAGGTCCATGGACCGCCACGCAGGTGGACCCATATACGGTGCGGATCGACGCGCTCGACTTCACGCCCGTGGTAGACGGCCCGCTGGAGCCGCCGCACATCCTGTTCGGTCCTGCAGCACGCTGGGCCTACCCGGTCCTGATCACCAGTTCCGACCCAGCCAACGGCAACGTTGCCATGAAGGGCATGCCCTACGACGCCCGCGTTTACACCTACGACGATCTATTCCCGCCGGCCTGACCGGACACCCTTATCGAGCATGCCCGCCACTGAGCGGGCTTTTTCATGCCCGGAGAATCTATGCGCTACAACACTGGCAACCCGGTCGGAGCAGATGGCTCCAGCTCTCCGTTCGATCTGCACGACAACTCTGGAAACATCGATGTTTGGACCAACGACCGGTCCAAGCGGACATGGCCAGACCGCCTGGGTGCCGATCGCAAGACCTACCATGGAATGGAGCAGGACTTCATCGAATTCCTTGCTCGTCAGGGCTATGAGTCGGTATTTCTCACCTATGGCGCCGGTGTAACAATAGACCGCCAAACCCAGCTGGTGCAGCGCGATGGCGAGCTGTATCGCATTGCAGACATTGCTGACCTGCCTCTGACTCTGACTGGCACCTGGTCGACTGATGCGGCCAATCTTCTGGCTGTTGGTGATGCATCCGTGCGCCAGGCTCTCGTGCAGTCGCCAGCAACCGGGAATGGTGCTGCATTCGTTGAGGGCGCGGCTATCACGCTTCCAAGCGTGTACGACCTGACTCAGGTAGCGGTGCGCAAGGATGGCCGCTCCTACAGCGTGGCTGGGTATCGACCTGGGTCAACAAAGGGTGGTGGCGAGTTCATCTGGCGTGCAAGTGCGAGCAAGGCCCTGCACGACGGCGTAGCCATTATCGATCCGAGTCGCACATTCCCCAGCGACTTCAACAACACCGCTCAGGTTTCGGATTGGCTGACCCCGTCTACCGGCTCTGGCGTTTTCATGAAGGTGTGGGCGCCGGCACGAGGGGCATATGAGTCTGGCATTTCCGACTCCGCTTCGGCGGGTGACCGACTTATGCTAACCGCCCTGCTTAATTCCCTTGCGGCCCAGGGCGGGCGGCTGGCGATCATGCCGTTCCAGCTCTCGACCGTGCTTCCGTTCACTGTTGAAATTCCCCGAACCATCTCGCTTGATCTGAACGATTCGATCATCGAATTCCAGCTTACTGGCGGTGTCCGCGCATTTTCGACGAATAGCCGAAACCAGATTTACAATGGCACGGTGAACGTGAACGGCACTTCTCCGACTGGAGGAGGTGATAACCATGCCCCGATTTCAGGCGGGAACCAGGCTACCGGGGTAGGCGTGAGCAAGGTCAAGATTTTCGACCTTATCCTCACCACCAACCGGTCAAATGGAAATGCGGTTGTTTTCTTCGGGGAGTGCACTGGAATTGAGGTAAGCGACATCACGCTGCCGAACAGTTCGACTCTTGGAAGGGGCGTAGCTCTTGAGTGGGGAGGTGATTCCTCCGGGACAGGCCACCCGCACGGCTGCAAAATATCCAACATTATCGCCGGGACCATGACATTCGGCGCAACACTTGGCTCTAACGCGTACATCGTATGGCTCAGTAGTGCTTTCGATATCGTCGTTGAAAACCCTTATGCAGATAGCGCATATGGAGTTGTCGGGATATTTACTGGCGACCTTTCGAATGATTACGCGCCGTCGCGATACAAAGATCTGGTAGGGACAGGAATTACCGTAACCAACCCAACGTGCCGCGACGTAAGGCTCTATGGGGTGCGCGTGTATGGGAAAGGGAGTGGATCGGCAAACCTGCTTCCTCAGAGTGCAGTAATCACGAACCCTGTGTTCCGTTCTGACGGCGCTACCGCCACAGCTTTCGGCATCGTGGCGGAGTTCTGCGACGGCGTTACCGTCATTAATCCCGATCTGTCGTATCTGCAAAGCGGAATAATCACAGGACAGGAAGCCAAAGGCCTCCGCATCGAGGGCGGGAAGATATGGGGAAACAGAGCCAGCGGGGTAGCGTTCGGCAACGCAGGCGGCGGGGTGGTTCGCCCATACATCAAGGGTACCCGTCTCTATGGCAACAATACTGGCGGTTTCTCAGGGGTTGGTGGCGCTGCCGCCATTTTCATTCAGAACTGCAGCGACTGGACTGTTAAGGACTGCTGGTTTGGCCTGGATGCTGGAGAGCTGCAGCAGTACAGCGTAAGGATCGAACCGACAGCGCCGCGCGGGATGTTGAAAGGAAACCGCACGAGAGGACTCGCCGCGGGAGGCACTGCCTACGTGAACAGTTCATCGACTGATTACGATGTGGGCACCATTGGCGAGGACAATACAGCAGCCGCGGGCCTGACAGTTCTAGGCGGAGCCCCGATTTACCTGATCAAGGGCAATGGCCTTAAGCACTTCATTATCAACGGTGCTGCAGCGCCAACCACGGGGACCTGGGCGCGAGGTGATACATGTGAGTTCGCCCTCCCGTCTGCGGGTGGAAGCAAGGGGGCTGTTTGCACAACAGCGGGGACGGCTGGTGCCGCTGTATGGAAGACCTATGGAGCAATTTCTGCCTAACTTGGTCTTCCATACTGAACGGGGGTGGGGCCCATCAAGACTTTTGGGCCGCCACCTCTATTTCACCTTTCCTCCGACGCTTCAGGAGTCGCTCACCAAATCGGATGATTGGTTTTTCGACGTAGCGGAACATCGCGATCGAAAGCGCAATGCAGACCAGTATCCATGAGTAGCGCCATATCTCTGCTGCCCATGGCTGAACGCCAAAAAACTCGACGCAGAAGCGCAAGCCCACGACCTTCAGTACAATCCAGTGAAGCAGATACAGAGAATATGAGGCGTTGCCAATCTCAGTGACGCACTTATAAACAACGCCATCTGCTTTAGAGGTTTGGTCTGACTTGAAGTTAAGGAAGGCAACTATCAATGACCCGACGGCAACAGCCAGCACCAAGTATCGGCCGAACATGCGCAAACCGATATCGGCATTCGTCATCAGGTGAATGGAAATGGCGCAGGATGCGATAGCTATAACCGCTGGCACTGCCCAGCCGAGAGCCTTGATCTTGTCGAGCAGCATCCGAATGACGATACCGGTCAAGAAGAACACGTTCAAAGGGGAAAGCAGATGGTAGTCCCAGAATGGCTTGATCACGCCCTTCGCTATTGCAAGATCTTTAGCAAATCCGATGACCGCAATCCCGAAGATCATCGCGCACAGTAACCGCAGGCTACCCAACGACAGGCAGATCGCGGCCACCGTGTAGAAGATGATCTCATGCTCAAGGCTCCATCCGACCCCGTACGCTGGTGAGCCATCGATAGGGAGGATAGCCATCGACTTGACGAGGTTTTCCAGCGTGAAGTCTGCAGGGCCGAACACCCAGTGATTTTTGAGGAAGTAAAAGTAGGAGAGCAGGCAGAAGAATATGTAAACTGGGTAGATCCTGAAGAATCTACGAGTCACGAATGCTTTCAGCGAGAACTCACGGCCTATCGTGATGTGGGCAATGATGAACCCACTGATGGCAAAGAACAGGTCAACACCTAAGTAACCCCACTTCGAAATGAATGGGATTTCCCAAACGTTCTGCTTTCCGAAAATATCAACTGCATAGTGCGAATGGAAAAGCACAACTGCCAGAGCAGCAATGGCTCTCAGCACCTGAATTGAGTCAAGCCTGGCGTGCATCATGATCCCTTAACGTATCTTTACATTCCCAAGAGCCGGATCATACACCTTAACCTATAGCCAGTCTGAGTTTTGATCGATGCCTTCCCGACGACGACCCCGTGCCGATCATCGTGAAGCGCAGCATCCCTGCATGAGCCGAACCAATCCCACCGACCGCCGCCTGGCGGTATTTTTTTGCCTGGAGAAACCATGGCCAGACTCACAGAAACCCAGGCCGGAGGCGCGAACGTGCTCCGGTTTCTGGATCTGATCGCCTTTTCGGAAGGCACCTCAACTGTCGCGGCGAGCGACGACGGATACAACGTTTTGTACGGCGGCGGCCTGTTCCAGGGCTATGCCGATCACCCGCGGTGCAAGCTGACATTCCCCATCAACGGGAGGCCGGTGACCAGCACCGCTGCCGGCCGGTACCAGCTGCTGGAGCGTTATTGGGATGCGTACCGGGTCAGCCTGCGCTTGGCGGGCGGATTCACGCCGGAGAATCAGGACCGCATTGCGCTGCAGCAGATCCGTGAACGCCGTGCTCTGGATGACATCAAGGCCGGTCGCATTCAGCAGGCGATAGCCAAGTGCTCGAACATCTGGGCCAGTTTCCCGGGCAACACCTATGGACAGAACCCGCACCGCCTGGACAAGTTGCTTGGGCGCTGGGTTGAGCTTGGCGGGGTGCTCGCATGACCATAAAAACGATAGGCCGCTGCCTGGGCCAGGCCCATGACGGCTCGCTGTGGTTCTTTTGCAAGGGCTGTGACCAGCCGCACAGCCTGCAGGTCGGCTCTGGACCAAGTCCGCGCTGGGGTTACAACGAGAACCCCGAGTCCCCGACCTTCATCCCGTCGGTGCTGGTGCGCTGGAATGAATGGGAGGAGGCCAAGGTGTGCCACTCGTTCGTCACCGACGGCCGTATCCAGTACCTCGCCGACTGCACCCACGCGCTGGCCGGGCAGACGGTCGATCTGCCGGACTGGGAGGCGTCATGGAACAGCTGGTAAAGATCGTACCGGCCTGGTGCTGGTGGTTGATCGCTCTGGTGCTGGTCGCCGGCGGCCAGCAGTACCGGGTCGTGATTGCTGACGGGGCTGCGGCTGATGCCCGGGCAGAAACTGCCAAGTCCGACAAGGCCTTGGCCGATTACCGCCTGGAGGTAGCCGAGCGCGACCGGCGCGCCGCTGCCCAGGCCAGAACCGAAGAACAGCGCCGCCAAGCTGTGGCGGATGAGGAGGGTGAGAGTGCGCGCAAGAAACTGGAACTGGCCCAAGGCCGCGCCGATGCTGCTGAGTCTGCTGCTGGTGGGCTGCGCGGTGAAATCAAGCGGCTGCGGGACGGTCGAGCAGCCACCTGCGACACCATCGCTGCCCAGCAGCGCCAGGCAGGAACCTCTGCCGTCGTGGTGCTCGGGGGATTGCTTGAGGAGTCTGACCGAATGGCGGGAGACCTCGCGACAGCGCTTGAGCGAAGCCGAATAGCTGGACTGGCGTGCGAGGCGGTGGTTGATCACATGAAGGCTCCGTAGCGACTGCCTATAATGGGCGGTCTAGGGGGACGGAGAAGAGCAATGGACAAGCGCACCTTCATTGGGATGGTCGAGGCCGGCGAGCCGCTGATTCAGCAGGCCATCGACGCCATGCGGGAATACCACCAAGCCCAGGACCGTGGCGCGCCGCCTGAAGAGGTCGAGCGCCTACGCTTGCTGGCTGAGTCGCTGTTCCAAGTCGTCTCCGATTACCAACTTCGCGTGATTGCCAAGATGCGCGGCAAGGAACTACCCCCGCTGCACTGATCCGCTGACCGGCAGTTGCCGGGGTGCTGACTTGGTGGATACGATACTGTATCTATATACAGTATTGGTGTCGGTGAGCTATGTACTTCCTCGTTGTTCGTCGCCGAGTACGCGGCGTGGCAATCCCAGCGGACCAGCTTCGCAAGGTCAAACCCCTGAAAGCTGACATCCATATCGGTGAGCATCATTCCGAGGTGCTTGGCCGGGTGGCTACCCAGGCATGGGTTTTCAACCCGACGCCGAGCGGCGACATCATCCCGCGCCTGCTCGATGCCAAGGTCAACGGCATGGCCCAGCTCGGCATGAACATCAATGGCGTGGAGGAGGTCGACGGCGTGCTCTACGCGCAGTCTTGGTGGTGCCGGGCGGAGGGGTCGTATGGCAACTAGCCTCCCGCCGGCCTGGTTGGCCGAACTGAACGACCAGGGCTCCCTGGTCACCGATCCGGACGGACGTGCCGCCGTGCTTTGTGAGATGGCTTTTGCCGCTCATCGCCGCCGAGAGGTGAACGATGTCGAGCTATCCGAGATGCTGGAGTTTGCCGAGGCTGCGCGGCTGTGGGCGATCGAGCATGAGGGGGCTGGCGGGGTGTCAATTTGAGAAGGGGAATAGGGTCGGCAGAATGCCGGAGGAGGGGTGTTTTGCTGTCTAAAACCGCTCGAATGCTTCCCGGTTTTACTGGGCGAAAGTCGCTGCAACTCGCCAAACCGTATTAGACAGAATCGACGCATAGGCCGCTAACGGCGCAGCCTGATGTCGATTTTCCACACTACTGCTGCAATATTAGGTTTAAGACTCTAACGCCTAAATAGCGCTTTTCTTTCAGGAATCAGGAAAGGGTTGTGTGAGCCGTAATCGACCAGCGCAATATGCTGTTTAGAGAATTTTTGGAAGTGCACAAGGAAATCCGAGGTGTAATAAGTACCCCAAGGGTTTCGAGACGGGCACCAGGCAGGGTATCCAATGTGCGCATGATAAAGATGGTGCCTTTTGGCCCACCAAATTTTTTCGATCCTATCTGGATCCAGCTGCGGGACATTGTCTGTGGGAGCCACCTTTCCCTTGAAGCCATCCAGGCCTTGGTCTCGGAAGTGGTAGACAAAGTCGTCGATCAGATCTTTTTCGACCTCAGAGATGTCGTCGTACTTTTGTAGGAAATGGGGGCTGAACTCTAGCGTGAACGACATTTATGCGCGTTCTCCCGCATCCAGTTGCGGAATTCCTCGCGCGTGAGTCCTTCGGGCATAGCCACAAATGGCCCTTCTAGCGCTTTTTCCATCTTGCGCTGATCGAAGGTCACCTCGTCGTGAGACGGGCTGTGTTTTGGGGCTGCGAAATCTACGCCTTTCACGGTATGAGGCCCTCTCAGGGCGATAAGGATTTGTATATTCCATACGACAATCCAGAGGATGGCCGGTTCACGGCGGTTCCATATGGACTGGTATAGCTATCCCCATGCCCTTTCGCAACGGTGTTCATACATACAGGTCGCTTTTAAGCAGGATGGGGCGGCCAATTGTACAGATTTTGATCAGGTTGGGAGCACCGTTCAGCGGTAAACTTTAGATCGGCCAGGCGCTCTAGGGAGCTCCAATCGTCGCTTCAGCGGCCTGAAATCGGTTCCAAAACTGAGACGTAGACCCTGGCAGCATGCGGCTTTTAGCCGTGTCGTTTGCTCTTTTTTTTGGAATCGATTTCTTGCCTGATGCCGCAGGAACCGGGCGCTTATACCACGGTCTTGAAATCCGTTGACTGAGCATCGGATCTCGTACCAATTTTTGTACCAATGGCTGTGTTTTGGTGGGTATCGCAGAGTGATGAGGCGGGCTAGAAGGCCCGTAAATACGGGCTTTCCTCACTTTCGTAAACTGCTCAAAACGCGGAAAACATCTTTGGAGTATGGCTGAACGGCTGTCGAATGCCTTATATCTAAAGGGCGCAACGTGAAGGAAATTTAATCCGGTACGCCATTTTTGATTTCCCCAAGCGCGTAGGCGGTGCGGTTTGCGATGCAACATCCACGACCGGCCTTATTCGACCCGAAGGGGCCTGCGAGGTCGGCGGCGCTCCCGCAGCGCTCACTGCTGACGCCAAGGCAGCTTTGGGGCGCAGGCCAGCCTGACGGCCAGGCGACACCACCCGCGGGTCAGAACACCGACCATCCGATCCGTGAACTGAGCAACTCGAGCGCCGCCATCCCGGCATACGAGTTGCCCGCCGTATTCAACTCCGGCGACCACACGCAAACGGTGAATTGACCCGGCACGATCGCCACTATTCCGCCACCTACGCCACTCTTGCCTGGCAAGCCCACGCGGTAGGCGAAATTCCCCGCTTCGTCGTACAGCCCGCTGGTGGCCATGATCGAGTTCACCTGCTGGGTCTGGCGTCGGGTCAGGATTTGCTCGCCACTGTGCTTGCAGAACCCATCGTTGGCCAGGAAGCAGAAGGCACGGGCCAGGTCGAGGCAGCTCATCTGCAGTGCGCAGTAACTGAAGTAACTGCGCAGCACCGTCTCGACTTCGTTATGGAAGTTGCCAAATGACTGCATCAGGTACGCCATGGCGGCGTTGCGCGCGCGGAACTGGTACTCCGAATCCGCGACGCGGGCATCGATGGCGATACGGGGGTTGCCCGATAGCCGCCGTACGAAGTCGCGCATCGACAAGGTGGGCGCGGCGAAGCGCGACTGATTGATATCGCAGATCACCAACGCGCCCGCATTGATGAAGGGGTTGCGTGGGCGCCCGCGTTCGAACTCCAGCTGTACCAGCGAGTTGAACGGTTGACCTGAGGGCTCATGGCCAAGACGCTCCCAGATGGCTTCACCTGAATGGCCAATCGCCTGGACCAGACTGAACACCTTGGAAATACTCTGCACCGAAAACGGCACCAGGGCGTCACCTGCGCAGTAATAGCTGCCATCGTTGCCATAGACGGCGATGCCCAACTGCTGCGCAGGCACATCGGCCAGCGCGGGAATG
This sequence comes from Pseudomonas sp. Rh2, assembly GCF_040762985.1. Lineage (NCBI taxonomy): Bacteria > Pseudomonadati > Pseudomonadota > Gammaproteobacteria > Pseudomonadales > Pseudomonadaceae > Pseudomonas > Pseudomonas sp. Rh2. The sequence goes on along the minus strand of NZ_CP142890.1, from coordinate 3,691,459 downwards.
TAGTCAGCCACTTTGCCCTTGCCGATCAAGGGACGCACTTCGTCGAGAATCTCGTTCAACAGCGTTTGCATGGAAAGCCCTGTAATCACTTCCCCAGACGACAAGCGAGGGGTAGCGTTTCAGACGCAGGCTCATCGGCACAGATCACACATTCATGATGAAATGGCCCGAGCGATCGGCATTGTAGGTGTCAGAAAGCAGGTGACCCCATCCGCCGGGCCATGAAGGCAAAAAAAGCCCGCCATAGGCGGGCCAGAAGGGCGTAGGGAGCAACGCACAACAAATAGGGTCAGGCGAGCAGCGTGTCTGCTTGCAGTCGCTGGGCCAGGGCCTGGGCCGAGGCGCGAGTCATCAGTGGGCCGCTGACGGCTTCGCCATTGCGTACCAGGTACCAGCAGGCCAGCAGGCCTTGCTCACGCAATGCGCTTGGGACGGCGCTGCCGACGACGGACATGATCTGGATAGTGGCCATGTGGACCTCCTGTAAAACATGGCCCTACCTTACGCAGCAGCCAGAGAGGTTTGAAATCAACTTCCTCGATAGTGGTCATTAGCTTTATCAACGATCACCGGCGACCTGACGGTTCAGGGGGGCGTGTACCTCCACTATGACCCAGGCGACTGTCAGCTGAGCGCAGGGAGACGGTAAAGGTTGTGTAAGGGACGCCACCACAGGTCTCTGTTAGGCTGCATAACCGATTCAGTGACGAGTAAGGAGCCGGTAATGGCGACATCTCCCAGCAAAGACACCCAGTTGTGCATTTCCCTGGCCGGGCGACCGGGTACCTTTGGCGTGCGGTTTCACAACCACCTCTACCAGCAACTGGGCCTGGACTTTTACTACAAGGCCATGACCACCGATGACCTGCCGGCGGCGGTGGCGGGTATTCGTGCGCTGGGCATCCGTGGATGTGGGGTGTCCATGCCATACAAGGAGGCCTGCATGGCATTGGTGGATGAAGTCGACCCTTCCGCCGCCGTCATCGAGTCGGTCAATACGCTGGTCAATACCAAGGGCTACCTGAAGGCCTACAACACAGATTACCTCGCCGTTCGGCAATTGCTGGAACAGCACCAGATCGACCCCGGCACGGCGTTTGCGCTGCGGGGCAGTGGCGGCATGGCCAAGGCGGTGGCCCATGCGCTGCGTGATGCCGGTTTCCGTCAGGGCACCCTCGTTGCCCGTAACGAGCAGGCCGGTCGGCAGTTGGCCGATGCCTGCGGTTATCGTTGGCTGGCCGAACTGGGCGATCGCTGCCCTCCGATGTTGGTGAATGTGACGCCGATCGGCATGGCAGGTGGTCCCGAGGCTGAGCAACTGGCATTTTCCGAAGAGGCCATCGCCGCGGCCGAGCGAGTGTTCGACGTGGTGGCGATGCCAGCGCGCACACCGCTGATCCGCCGCGCTGAAGCATTGGGCAAGCCGGTGATCACTGGGTTGGAGGTCATCGCCCTGCAGGCGCTGGAGCAATTCGTGTTGTACACGGGCGTAAGACCGTCGAAGGCTCAGGTCGAGGCAGCAGTGGCTTACGCGCGGGACCTTTAAGTCGCCGGCAAGCTCCCGCAGGCGTCCCGCGCGCCTGCAGGAGCCGGCATTCGATCAAAATGCTTTGTGGCCTTCATCCAGCCGCTGGTCCACCAATGCCTTGCCATGGGCCAGTGACACATGCTGGGCGTTGTCCAGGTCGGCAAAGAACTTCATCGGCATCGAAATGCGTCGGCTGGTATGGCCTTCGGGATCTGTGATCAGGCATCCGGCCGCGTAGGGCAGGGGAGAGTCCGGGTGGGGCATCACGCTGGCGGTGATGGTGTGGTCGCGGTATTCACAGTGAAGGGTTTGCATCGTCCTTACCTCGCTGTGGCATGTGAAGCCGTTACCTTCATATACCACAGCAAGGTGCCGGGAGTTCCCGGCCCGACGAGCGCGAACCGACGAAAGATCAGTCCTTGAGTTCGGTCGGCTGGATGACTTCGACCCAGTAGCCATCGGGGTCCTTGACGAAGGCCAGGTGCTTCATGCGCCCGTCGCTCAGGCGCTTCTGGAACGGAACGTCCAGCGCTTCGAAGCGTTCGCAGGCTGCGCGCACGTCCGGCACCGAGATGCAGATGTGGCCAAAGCCGCGTGGGTCGGTGTTGCCGTTGTGGTAGGCGAACGCCGGGTCGCTCTCGGTGCCGTGGTTGTGGGTCAGCTCCAGAACGCCTGGAATCGACTTCATCCACTGGTGGCGTTCGGCATCGTCGGCTGGGATGTGCGCCGGGTCGACCAGGGCCAGGAAGTACAGGCTGAATTCGGCTTCCGGGAAGTCACGCTTGTCCACCAGGCTAAAGCCCAGGACGCGGGTGTAGAAGTCTAGGGACTTCTCGATGTCCTTGACCCGCAGCATGGTGTGGTTGAAGACGAAGTTGGCGGTAGCGGCGTCTGGCCGGGCGGTAACGCCAGGCAGCGAGTGCAGTTCGTGCAGGCTCATAGGTACTCCTGAGACGGGCTGGCGGCTAGGCACCAGCGAAAAACAGACAGGGTGTCATGATACGGCAGTGAACCGATTGCGCAAATGAAAGCGCCCTGCACGAGGCAGGGCGCTGGAATTAGAGGCCCGCATGTGCGGGCGCGTGATGGGGTCGCTAGTCCATTAGCTGTCTCGATACTGGGGGAGTCGATGTGAAAAAAGCGTGAAGGGCGCGTGGACGTTTCATCAGCGCACCCAACTTTCCACCGTGCTGGCGCCGTATTGCTCCTTCCAAGCCTTCAAGCCTCGGTGATTGCCGCCTTTGGTTTCGATCAGCTCGCCGGTATGCGGGTTTTCGTAGACTTTCACCACGCGGGGGCGGCGCTGCTGTTTCGGCGCTGCGCTCGAAACCCGGGTAACGGCTTTGGGGTCAAGGATGGCGATGATATCGCGCAGACTTTTGTCATAGCTTTTCATCAGGCCGACTAGTTTCTGCTCGAATTCGATTTCGCGTTTTAGGCCGGCATCCTTTTTCAGCGCCTCCAGTTGAGCCATCTGTTCCTGGAGCGCTTTTTCGGCAGCACGAAACTCTGCAAGTCTGGACACTGTTTTCACTCCTGTACGTCATTCGTGGCGGGGCGTGACGAACATGGGAGAAAGATAAACGCCGGCCACGTGGGTGGGTATCAGCTGTTCGCTGATAACGAGTGTAGCACCCGTTGCTAGTGGGTAAACCGCAAACTTTTTATAAGTAAGGTGGGAACTTTACACGTTTTTTGAACCGCGATCTTTAACGCTTTTGGCGTGCTCTGCGGGGCCTTTTAGACCATGGTCCAATGGTGCGTACCAGAGCGGTTACGTGACCATTTCAGATGATGGCCGCCCAATGTTTGGCCATTGCGCATTGCCGCGTCGCTTGTTGCTCGCGGATTGTTTTCGCCTTATTTCTGGATGTTCCCCCGCATGTTTGCCCCTTTTCCTCTCGCCCCCGGGCGCCGTGTTGCCGGCCTGTTTCTTCTGTGTGCCGGCGTCGATGCCCAGGCCGCCGGTTTTCTTGAAGACAGCAGTGCCAAGGTCGAAGCACGCAATGTCTACTTCAACCGGGATTTTCGCGATGGTCACAGCAGTTCCAGCCAGGGCGCTTCCAAGCGTGAAGAGTGGGCGCAAGGCTTCATCCTGAATGTGCAGTCCGGTTACACCCAAGGGCCGGTTGGTGTTGGCGTGGATGCGCTGGGCATGGTCGGCTTCAAGCTCGATTCCAGTCCGGCGGACAGCAACAGCGGATTGATGCCGTCCTCTGGCCACGACCCACGCCACTCTGCCGATCAGTATGCAAAGATGGGGCTCGCGGCCAAGGTCAAGGTATCCAATACCGTGCTCAAGTACGGCTCCATGATGCCCGATATGCCGTTGCTCAAGTACAACGATGGCCGTCTGCTTCCGACCCTGTTCCACGGCTTCATGCTGACTTCCGAAGAAGTGCGCGACCTGAAGTTCACCCTGGCCCGCCTAAACACTTACACCGCACGGGACTCTACCGACCGGCAGGATATCCGCGTGCATTGCAAGAACAAGCGTTATGCCTGCGATATCGAGGCCGACCACTTCGATCTGGCCGGTCTGGACTACCGTTTCAATGACCGGGTCACCGCTACCTACCAGGTGTCCAAGCTGGAAAACATCTATCGCCAGCACTTCCTCGGCGTAGTGGCCAACCAGCCCCTGTCGGTGGGCAGCCTGTCGGCCGACCTGCGGGTGATCAAGAGCGACGATATCGGCAATGCCCGCGCCGGCGAAATCGACCACCGCGCCTTCAGCGGCATGCTCGGCTACAGCCTGGGTGGACACAAGGTCAGCGCCGGCTGGCAGCGGATGTATGGCGAAAGCGCCATGCCGTACCTCGACGGCAGCAACCCCTACCTGGTCAACTACGCCCAGGTCAATGACTTCGCCGCCGCCCAGGAGCGGTCCTGGCAAGTGCGTTATGACTATGACTTCAAAGCCCTGGGTGTGCCCGGGCTGACGTTCTTCACCCGCTATATCAACGGTGACAGCATCAAGGTCCCAGGCAGCAATGCCGAGGGTAAGGAATGGGAGCGCGACACCGAGCTCAAATACCAGGTACAGCGCGGCACTTTCAAGGATGTCAGCGTCCGCCTGCGAAACTCCACCTATCGCAGCAACTACGAGAAGTGGGCGCGCGATATGGATGAGACACGGGTGATTGTGAGCTACAACTTCTCGCTCTGGTGATGTACGACGGGCCTGATGCTCTAGCGCTGTGTGAAAAGTCTTAAGACGAAGGTCAGGCAAGGCGAAAACAGCCGAGGAAGCTGAGTTTCCGGACATGAGCATTCCGGGGCTGTTTTCAACGCAGCATCACCGAGTATCAAGGCTTTTCGTACAGAGCCTAAGGCGTTTGTGGGCTGACCAATAGGTCGACATAGTAGATAGCCCGAAAAGTTTGCACTGCCTCCAGGCCTTGTTTTTCCACTACCATGAGGAAAACTCGGCGGAAAAGACGATGCATACACTCCTGCTGATTGGCATTGGGGCGGGTGATCCGCGCCAGGTGACGCTGCAGGCCATCGATGCGCTCAGACGCGCCAGTGTTTTCTTCGTGCTTGAAAAGGGCGCGGACAAAGATGAATTGGTGCAGTTGCGCAGGCGTGTCCTTGAGCAGCACGCTGCGGCCGGTAGTTATCGTCTGGTGTCGATGGATGACCCGCAGCGCGATGATCAAGCCACCGACTATGCCGCGGCTGTACAGGACTGGCATGAACAGCGTGCGCAGTTGTATGCCCGTACACTGCGCGACCAATTGCGCCCAGGTGATATCGGCGCGTTCCTGCTGTGGGGGGACCCGACCCTGTACGACAGCACCTTGCGCATCCTTGACCGGGTTCGCCAGCTCGGTGTGGCATTGTCGCTGGAAGTCATCCCCGGCATCAGCAGTGTTCAGGCTTTGGCGGCCAGCCACCAGATTCCGCTCAATCGTATCGGCGAGCCGTTGACAGTGCTGCCAGGCAGACGCCTGGCCGAACAGGCAAGGATCGACAACGTGGTGGTCATGCTCGATGGACAGTGCGCGTTCGCCACGCTCGATGACCCCGAACTGACGATTTATTGGGGGGCCTACTTGGGCACCGAGGATCAGCTGCTGATCGCGGGCCCGCTGCAGCAGGTCAAAGGGCAGATTGTGCGAGTGCGAGAACAAGCGCGCATGCGCAAGGGGTGGATCATGGACACCTATCTGCTGCGTCGGGAATGTTGAACAGGTGCCGCTTGGACGGCCACCTTGAATTCGAGGTCAGGGCGCGCCCAGAATCGCCATCACCTTGTCACGCAACTGATCGATGCTGAAGGGCTTGCCAATCAAGTGCATGCCCTCGGGCACGTCGACACTTTCGGCATAACCGCTGGCGAACAACACCGGCAGGGAGGGCCGGATCTTGCGGGCTTGTTTCGCCAGATCTTCGCCACGCATGTCCGGCAACCCGACATCGGTCATCAGTAGATCCAGCGGCTGACCGTCATCTTCAAGCACGCGCAGGGCTTCGGTGGCATCTGCCGCTTGAACGATGGTGTAGCCCATTTCGTCGAGCACTTCGACGATCAGCAAACGTACGATGTCGTCGTCTTCGACTACCAATAGGGGCATGGTTCAGGTCCTGTTGAGAGGGGAGTGTCTGTATATCTGTTCATCGGGCGATGATAGAAGTTCCCCCGAGGATACCGACCGACGCGATGGGAGGGAACGATTCGTGTTCGTCACCTTCAAATACTGGCTAAATGCCCTGCCAGACTGGGCAAAGCTGGTTAGACTCGCTGTAACTGGTGAGCAAAGTGGCTGGAGATAATGGAAACTGGCCGCTACACCGTTTCAATGGACTTTAATTTTTGCTCGGGCGTTATCTCATGACTCAGGCCGCCTCCATGGACCAGAAAAGTTTCCGCAAACTGTTGGCTCGTAACATCAGCCTGCCCTTGGGCGTAGGCCTGCTGGGCGCCGTGGCCTTCGTCACGGTGATCAACTACCTGCTGTCGGCCATGCAATGGGTGGAGCATACCGACCGAGTGATTGGCAATGCCAATGAAACGCTCAAGCTCTCGATCGACATGGAAACTGGAATGCGGGGTTTTCTGCTGACCGGTGAAGAACGTTTCCTCGATCCCTACGAGGTGGCCAAGCCACGCATTCTGGGTAGCCTGAAAAGTTTGCGCGAACTGGTCGGGGACAACGCGCAGCAGGTCGATCGCATCGACCGCTTGATCGCCCTGCAGCAGGCCTGGAACGAATTCGGCAGTGGAATGATCGCGTTGCGTCGCGATCAGGGCAATTACCAGGCCTTGATAGGCAGTGGTCGCGGCAAGCGCATCACTGACGAGATCCGTAGGGAGTTCGATGACCTGATTCTCACCGAACAGCAGTTGCGCTCGGCACGCAACGAAAAGGTCAGTACCGTCACGGTGACGGCCATATCCGCGTTCGTGCTGCTGATCGTCGGGCTCACTGCCTTGTTGGCCTACCTGGGCAGGCGTGACCTGCTTTCGCTGTCCACCAGTTACAACGATAACCTGCTGGCACAGCAGCGCTCGGCTGAACGCCTCGAACATCAGGCCTGGCTGCGCAACGGCCAGACCCAGTTGGCCGAGCAGGTGCTGGGGCAGTTGACCCTGCCGATGCTAGGCGACAATATCCTGCGCTTTTTCGCCAGGTACCTGGGCAGTGTGGTCGGTGCGGTGTACGTGCGAGACGAGCATGGGCGGCTGATCCGCGTGGCCAGCTACGGCCTGGATGCCGAGGAGCAGGCCCGCGAGCAGGTGCTGGGCGACAGTGAAGGGCTGATGGCCCAGGCAGTGCGTCAAGGGCGCTTGTTGCGCCTGGACAACTTGCCTGCCGATTACTACCGTCTCAGTTCCGGCTTGGGCAGCGGCCTGCCGCGCAGTGCGCTGCTGATGCCGACCAGCGATGATGGCCGGGTCAACGGCGTGATCGAGCTGGGCTTTTTGCGTCCGCTGCAAACGCGGGATGACGAGTTGCTCGATCGCGTCTGCGGCAACCTGGGCATCTCCATCGAAAGCGCCCGCTATCGTCAACGTTTGCAGGAGGTGCTGGCCGAGACTCAGCAGCTCAATGAAGAGTTGCAAGTCCAGCAGGAAGAGCTCAAGACCGCCAACGAAGAGCTTGAAGAGCAATCCCGCGTGCTCAAGGAGTCCCAGGCGTATCTGGAGACCCAGCAGGCGGAACTGGAACAGACCAACGAACAGCTGTCCGAGCGAACCGACGCGCTGAACCGCAAGAATGATGAACTGAACCAGGCCCAGCAGGAGCTTCAAGCCCGTGCCGATGATCTGCAGCGCTCGAGCAAGTACAAGTCCGAGTTCCTCGCCAACATGTCCCACGAGCTGCGTACGCCCCTCAACAGCTCGCTGATCCTGGCCAAGCTGCTGGCCGAGAACGGCGAGGGCAACCTCAGCGAAGAGCAGGTCAAGTTCGCCGAATCGATCTATTCGGCCGGCAACGATCTGTTGAACCTGATCAACGACATTCTCGACATCGCCAAGGTCGAGGCCGGCAAGTTGGAAGTCCGTCCCGAAACTACCCAGGTCGAGCGCCTGGTAGACGGCCTGAAAGGTATGTTCCTGCCGCTGGCCGAGAACAAAGGCCTCGCCTTTGCCGTGCGGGTTGAGCCGTCGGTTCCGGTCACCGTGTTCACCGACCGCCAGCGTCTGGAGCAGATCCTCAAGAACCTGCTGTCCAACGCCATCAAGTTCACCGATCACGGTCAGGTCAGCCTGGACATCAGCCACCAGGCGGGCACCGGCATCGTCTTCGCGGTGCGCGACAGCGGCATCGGCATTGCCGCCGATCAGCAAGAGGCGATCTTCGGCGCCTTCCACCAGGTCGATGGCAGCAGCAACCGGCGCTACGGTGGCACTGGCCTCGGTCTGTCGATTTCCCGCGACCTGGCGCATCTGCTGGGTGGGCAGATCAGCGTCGACAGCAGCCCAGGCCAGGGCAGTGTGTTCAGTCTGATCCTGCCTGAGCGCTATGAGGCCCAGGATCAGGTGATCGAGCCGCAAAGCCTGCGCCCGGCGGTGGATGCGCTGCCACCTGCGCCCCAGGTCAGCCAACCCAGCGCGCCGAAGCGCCCGAAACCGGCGTTCGACGATGACCGTGGACAAGCGCCGTTCGACAATCGTTGCATCCTGGTGATCGAGGATGAGCCGAACTTCGCCCGCATCCTCTTCGACCTGGCGCACGAGCTCGGATACAGCTGCCTGGTGGCCCAGGGGGCCGATGAAGGCTTCGAGCTCGCGGTGCAGTACATCCCCGATGCCATCCTGCTGGACATGCGGCTGCCTGACCACTCCGGCCTTACCGTGCTGCAGCGTCTCAAGGAACAGGCCATGACCCGGCACATTCCGGTGCATATCATCTCGGTGGAAGACCGGGTCGAGGCGGCCATGCACATGGGCGCGGTGGGGTATGCGGTCAAGCCCACCAGCCGTGATGAACTCAAGGAGGTGTTCGCCCGCCTGGAAGCCAAGCTGACCCAGAAGCTCAAGCACATCCTGCTGGTCGAGGACGATGACCTGCAGCGCGAGAGCATTGCCCGGTTGATCGGCGACGACGATGTCGAGATCACCGCCGTGGCCATGGCGCAGGAAGCGCTGGAGCTGTTGCGCGAGAACATCTACGACTGCATGATCATCGACCTGAAGCTGCCGGACATGCAAGGTAACGAGTTGCTCAAACGCATGACCGCCGAGGACATCCGTAGTTTCCCGCCAGTGATCGTCTATACCGGACGCAACCTCACGCGCGAGGAAGAAGCCGACCTGCTCAAGTACTCGCGCTCGATCATTATCAAGGGCGCGCGTTCTCCGGAACGTCTGCTGGACGAAGTGACGCTGTTCCTGCACAAAGTCGAGTCGCAGTTGTCACATGAACGCCAGCGCATGCTCAAGACTGCCCGCAGCCGCGACAGAGTCTTCGAGGGGCGCAAGCTGTTGCTGGTGGACGACGATATGCGCAACATTTTCGCGTTGACCAGTGCCCTGGAGCACAAGGGCGCGATCGTCGAGATCGGCCGCAACGGGCGTGAGGCCATCGAGCGCCTGGAGCAGCACGACGACATCGACCTGGTGCTGATGGACGTGATGATGCCGGAAATGGACGGCTTTGAAGCCACCCGGCTGATTCGCCAGCAGCCGCGTTGGCGTAAGCTGCCGATCATCGCCGTGACCGCCAAGGCCATGAAGGATGACCAGCAGCGTTGCCTGCAGGCGGGTGCAAACGACTACCTGGCCAAACCGATCGACCTGGACCGACTGTTCTCGCTGATTCGTGTCTGGCTGCCGCAACTGGAGCGAATTTGACTAGCGAACGCAACACCGATATCGAGATCCGGCTGCTGATCGAGGCGATCTACCTCAAGTACAGCTATGACTTTCGCAATTACTCCGGCGCTTCCATCAAGCGCCGGGTCCTCCATGCGCTGCGCCAGTTCGAGTGCATGACCGTATCGGCGCTGCAGGAGCGGGTGCTGCACGACCCCGGCATGTTCATGCAGTTGCTGCAGTACCTGACGATCCCTGTCAGCGAGATGTTTCGCGACCCCGAGCACTTCCTGGCCTTGCGCAACGAAGTAGTGCCGCTGCTGCGCACCTGGCCTTCGATCAAGGTGTGGATCGCCGGTTGCAGCACAGGCGAGGAGGTTTACTCCATGGCCATCCTGCTGCGCGAGGAGGGCCTGCTCGACCGCACCATCCTGTATGCCACCGATATCAACCCGCACTCGCTAGAGAAGGCCAAGCAGGGCATCTACTCGATCAAGAGCATGCGCGAGTACGAAGCGAACTACCGCCTGGCCGGTGGGCGCCGGGATTTTTCCGAGTACTACACCGCAGCCTATGGCAACGCCATCATGGACAGTAGCCTGCGCGAGAACGTGACGTTCGCCGACCACAGCCTGGCCACCGACAGCGTGTTCTCGGAAACCCAGCTGGTGTCATGTCGCAACGTCCTGATCTACTTCAACAAGCAATTGCAGGACCGGGCCCTGGGCCTGTTTCATGAGTCCTTGTGTCACCGGGGGTTCCTGTTGCTCGGCAGCAAGGAATCGGTGGACTTTTCGGCTTACAGCGACCGGTTCGAGCCGCTGGTCAAGCCCGAACGGATCTACCGTAAATCATGAAGGGCGTACAAGCGGTGGTCATGGGGGCCTCGGCGGGAGGTGTCACGGCGCTGTTGCAGGTGCTTGGCGCACTGCCGAAAAACTTCGCCATACCCATTTTGTGCGTGCTGCACCTGCCGGGTGACCGCCACAGTCACTTGGCTGAAGTGTTGCAACGACGATTGCAGCGGCCGGTGCATGAGGCTTGCGACAAGCAGACCATCCGCCCCGGCCAGATCTATGTCGCCGGGCCCGGTTACCATCTGTCGATCGAACGTGACCTGAGCCTGTCGCTGAGCCAGGAAGCCCCGGTGCATTTCTCGCGGCCGGCGATAGATTTTTTGTTCATGTCGGCAGCTGATGCCTTTGGTGCCGGGCTGCTCGGCGTGTTGCTCACCGGCGCCAACGAAGATGGCGCCGAAGGGCTTGCCTACATCAAACAATCCGGAGGCCGGACCGTGGTCCAGGACCCCGATGACGCACAGGTGGCGTTGATGCCGGAAGCCGCACTGGCTTTGCATCGCCCGGACCTGATTCTTCCTTTGAGCGGTATCGAGCAGTTGCTCGCCAACCTGGAACCCAGCGCATGTCAAGCAACATCATCGCCAAACTGCTGATCGTCGACGACCTGCCGGAAAACCTGCTGGCCCTCGAAGCCCTGATCCAGGGCGACGATCGTGAAGTGCACCAGGCCCGTTCGGCTGAAGCGGCGCTGTCGCTGCTGCTGGAGCACGAATTCGCCCTGGCGATTCTCGATGTGCAGATGCCGGGCATGAATGGCTTCGAACTGGCCGAGCTGATGCGCGGCACCGACAAGACCCGCAACATCCCCATCGTGTTCGTCAGCGCCGCGGGTCGTGAACTGAACTACGCGTTCAAGGGTTATGAAAGCGGTGCCGTGGATTTCCTGCACAAACCGCTCGATACCCTGGCGGTCAAGAGCAAGGTCTCGGTCTTCGTCGACCTGTTCCGCCAACGCAAGGTCCTCGACCGCCAGTTGCAGGCCCTCGAGCGCAGCCGCCAGGAGCAGGAGGTGCTGCTGGCCCAGCTGCAAACTGCCCGGGTAGAGCTGGAGCGGGCGGTGCGCATGCGCGACGACTTCATGTCGATCGTTTCCCATGAAGTGCGCACCCCGCTCAATGGCCTGATCCTCGAAACCCAGTTGCGCAAGATGCACCTGGCGCGAGGCAAGCTCGAAGCGTTTACCGCCGACAAGCTGCAGGCTATGGTCGAGCGCGACGAGCGGCAGATCAACAGTCTGATCCGGCTGATCGAAGACATGCTCGATGTGTCGCGCATTCGCACCGGCAAACTGTCGCTGCGGCCCAAACCGTTCGACCTGAGCCAGTTGGTGCGTGGGTTGGTCGAAAACTTCGCGGCCCAGGCCGCTGCCCTGGACACTCACATCGAACTGCTGCGCTGCGAGCCCCTGCAGGGCGAGTGGGACGAATTTCGGATTGAGCAAGTGGTGGCCAACCTGTTGTCCAACGCATTGCGTTATGGTGAGCGGCGCCCCGTGCAGGTGCGCGTCTACGCCCAGGACGGCATGGCCTGGGTGCAGGTACAGGACCAGGGTATCGGCGTCAGTGCGGACAACCAGCAGCGGATTTTCCACCAGTTCGAGCGGGTTGCCGCGCATCAGGCCAGTGGTGGGTTGGGCTTGGGACTGTACATTTCCGAGCAGATCGTCCAGGCCCATGGCGGGCGGATCCTGGTCGAAAGCGAGGAAGGCCAGGGTGCCACCTTCAGTGTGCAATTGCCGCTGGCGCGTACGACCGAACAAAACGACCCGCTGCGGGCAACCTCTGCCTGAGCCAGGGGTCAGAAGGCCAACTTAAAGAATTTCAAGGCGTTGTCATGAGTGAAGATGCACAAGATGTGGTACTGATCGTCGAGGACGAACCGGCGATTCGCATGATCCTGCGCGACTACCTGGCAGGCGAGGGTTACCACGTGCTGGTGGCCGAGGATGGTGAGCAAGCGTTCGCCATTCTGGCGAGCAAACCGCACCTGGACCTGATGGTGACCGATTTTCGCCTGCCGGGCGGCATCTCCGGCGTTGAGATCGCCGAGCCTGCGGTGAAGTTGCGACCGGACTTGAAGGTGATCTTCATCAGCGGCTACCCGGCGGAGATTCTCGAATCAGGAAGCCCGATCGCGCGCAAGGCGCCGATCCTGGCCAAACCGTTCGACCTGGATACGCTGCGCGAGCAGATCCAAGCGCTTTTGCGCTGATGCGACGGGCCTCTGCGCAGAGAAACCCGCTCTCACCAGGGCTGTGGCAGCTCTGTGGGCGCGCGTTCACCCGCGAAGAGACCCGCACGTAACTCAAAAACAGCAGCCTAGGGTCTGTATGAAGAGTCTTGAGACGAAGGTCAGGCAAGGTGAAAACAGCCGAGGAAGCGGAGTTTACGGGTTGTAAATGAGCATTCCGAGGCTGTTTTCAACGCAGCATCACCGAGTTTCAAGGCTTTTCGTACAGCGCTTAGCGCAATGTGCGCTCTATCCCCCCCACCAGCAGGTCCTCCATCAACCCCAGCCCTTGCTCCTGTGGCAATGCCTGCAAAAGTGCTGGCAACTGGTTGAGCAAGGTCGCCAGCACGTGGGCCGTCGCCGCCAGGGCGTCCCCCGACAGCGTTGCCCGAGGCGCAATCAAGCGCAGCAAACCCGACTCGTAGCGCTTGCGCAGCACGTTCAAGCGCGCCTGTTGCGCCTCGCTCAGGCAACAGAAATCGCGTTCGGCCAGGCGAAACTGCATGGGCCGCTGCACATGCAGCTCCCAGTGCGCGGCAATCAGGCACGACAGCGCCGATGCTCCCCGGGCCATGGCCCGACGGCCCAGGTCCAGCGTCGCCTGCAGTTCCTCGTACAACTCCTCGATCAAGTCGTACAGCAGGTCCTGCTTGCTGGGAAAGTGATGGTACAGCGAGCCTGCGGTCAGCCCCACGTGCGCCGCCAGTTCGCGCATGCTGACCTGCCCGAAGCCTTTCTCGGCAAACAGTGCCATGGCCCTGTCACGCCGCTCTTCAAAGTTGCTACAGCGCATTTCGGCAGTGACAGGTGGCATGGCATTCGCTCCTCAGTAAGTGAAGAAGCCACGACCGCTCTTGCGCCCCAGCCAACCGGCCGCGACCATTTCCTTGAGCAGCGGAGCAGGGCGGTACTTGCTGTCGTTGAAGCCCTCGTGGAAGGCCTCCATGATCGCCAGCAGGGTATCCAGGCCAATCAAGTCGGCCAGCGCCAGCGGACCGATCGGCTGGTTGCAGCCCAGGCGCATACCGGTGTCGATGTCCTCGGCACTGGCCAGGCCTTCCTGGCGCACGAAAATCGCCTCATTGATCATCGGCACCAGAATGCGGTTGACCACGAAACCTGGGCGGTTACCTGCGGTGATCGGCGTCTTGCCAAGCTTCTCGGTGACTACCAGGGCCTGCGCATAGGTGCTGTCGCTGGTCTGCAGGCCACGAATGATCTCTACCAGCGCCATCATCGGCACCGGGTTGAAGAAGTGCACGCCGATGAAGCGTTCCGGGTGCTCGATGCACGCGGCCAGCTGGGTGACCGAGAGCGATGAGGTGTTGGTGGCGATCAGGCAATCGGCAGCCACATTGGCAGCCACCTGCTGCAGGATGCGTTGCTTGAGCTGCAAGTTCTCGGTGGCGGCCTCGATCACCAGTTGTACACCGCTCAACTGAGCGTAGTCGGTGCTGGTGCGGATACGCGTTTTCGCCCCCTGGGCCTGGTCGGCGGTCAAGGTACCTTTGTTGACCTGGCGTTCGAGGTTCTTGCTCAGGGTCGCCACACCGCGTTCCAGCGCTGCGTCGGAAACGTCCACCAGTAGCACCTGGTAGCCCGCCACTGCGCAAACCTGGGCAATGCCATTGCCCATGGTGCCAGCGCCGATCACGGCGATTCGTTCAATGCTCATGTTCCTGGCTCCCTCAGACGCGTTCGAAGACGATGGCGATACCCTGGCCGCCGCCGATGCACATGGTCGTCAGGGCATAGCGGCCCTGGATGCGATGCAACTCATGGATGGCCTTGGTGGCAATGATTGCCCCGGTGGCGCCGACGGGGTGGCCAAGCGAGATACCTGAGCCGTTCGGGTTGACCTTTTCCGGGTCGAAGTCCAGCGCACGCGCCACGGCACAGGCCTGGGCGGCGAAGGCTTCGTTGGACTCGATCACGTCCAGGTCGCTGACGTTCAGGCCGGCTTTTTCCAGGACCTTGCGGGTGGCTGGGATTGGGCCCAGGCCCATCAGCTCTGGCTCGACGCCTGCATGGGCATACGCCACCAGGCGCGCCAGCGGCTTGAGGCCCAGGCGCCGTACCGCCTCGCCGGAAGCCAGGACCAGGCCGGCAGCACCGTCGTTGATGCCACTGGCGTTGCCAGCGGTGACGGTACCGTCTTTCTTGAACACCGGCTTCATACCGGCCAGTTGCTCGGCAGTTACATCGCCGCGCACATGCTCGTCCACGCTGAACTGCACGCTGCCTTTGCGCGTTTTCAGCTCCAGCGGGACGATCTGGCTGGCGAAACGGCCTTCGGCGATGGCACGCGCTGCGCGGCGCTGGCTGGTCAGGGCCAGTTCGTCCTGCATTTCGCGGGTGATGCCGTGCTTGGCCGAGACGTTTTCGGCGGTGATGCCCATGTGGAAGTGCTCGAAGGGATCGCGCAGCACACCAACGGTGTAGTCGATGCCTTGCAGGTCGCCCATGCGTGCGCCCCAGCGGGCCTGAGGCAGCAGGTACGGTCCACGGCTCATCGACTCGGCGCCCGCGGCCACAGCGACGTCGGCATCGCCCAGCAGCAGGCACTGGGCCGCCGAGACGATGGCTTGCAGGCCGGAGCCGCACAGGCGGTTGACGTTGAACGCGGGGGTCTCCTTGGGAAGGCCCGCGTTCAGCGCAGCCACTCGGCTGAGGTAGGCATCACGTGCCTCGGTCGGAATGACGTTGGCCATCACCAAATGGCCGATCTGGTCGGCGGCCACGCCCGAGCGCTCGATCGCGGCGCGGGTCACGGCGGTGGCCAGGTCGGCCAGCGGCAGGTCCTTGAGGGATCCGCCAAAGCCACCGATGGCTGAACGGACGGCACTGACGACGTAGATTTCTGCGCTGCTCATAGGGGCTCCGATTGCGAAGGCATGGCGGGACCGGGCCAGGCTCTGCGAGAATGGCCGGTGATCCGTCGGTTAGGTCCGAGTCTAGGCAAAGGCCGGGCTTGAGCCTATGCCGGAACTGTTCAGTCAACCTGGCATTTTTTGCCACTCAGCATAGACAGCGAAAAACGCCATGCGCGAGAGCGATTCGGTCGCGGTGTACTTTCTCAATGCCATGCTTCATGCCTTGCGTGATCGCCCCGATGAACGCGATGCGCGTCTGCGTGCCGTGGGCATCGACCCGGCGCTGCTCGGGCAACCCCAGGCGCGGGTGCCGGCCAAGGCTTTCGCGCAGCTGTGGCTAGAGCTGATTCAACTGCTCGACGATGAGTTTTTCCGTCTCGACAGCCACGGCATGCCGCTGGGCAGTTTTGCCCTGATCTGCCGTGGGCTGATCCAGGAACCGAACCTGGAAAAGGCCTTGCGCCAGTGCATGGCCAATTTCAGTCTGTTCCTGCGTGACCTGCACGGCAGCCTGACGGTACGCGGCGGCCGGGCGGTGATCAGCGTACAGTCGAGCATCGTCGACCCTTTGACCCGGGTGTACGCCGAGGAAACCTACCTGGTGCTGATGATCGGTCTGTCGTGCTGGCTGGCCGGTCAGCGCATTGCCATCGACCGAACCGAGCTCTCGGTGGCGCGCCCGGCCCAGGAAGATGACCTGTTGCTGTGGGGGCCGGACCTGCGCCTGGGCAGCGGCCGTACCGAAGTGGAGTTCGACAGCGCCTGGTTGCGTCTGCCGGTGGTACAGGACCTGGCCGGTCTCAAGACCTTTCTGCGCAGTGCGCCCCAGGGGCTGGTGATTCGCTTTCGCAACCAGAATGGCCTGGTGGCCGAGGTGTACCGTCACCTGCGCGCGCGGGGATACGGGCAATGGCCGACATTGGCAGCGCTGGCCGATCAGCAAGGCATTAGTGCCAGCACCTTCCGTCGACAACTGGAACGCGAAGGGCGCTCGTACCAGCAGATCAAGGACGAGGTACGTCGCGCCATGGCTTTCGAGCGCCTACGCGACGGCACCTTGAGCATTGCCGAAATTGCCGAGCAGGCCGGTTTTCAAGAGCCCAGTGCGTTCCACCGGGCGTTCAAGAAGTGGACGGGGCAGAGCCCGGGTACCTACCGGGCGCGCTTGGCGGTAGCCAGAACCGAGTGATCAGGCCGGCACCATCGCAAAGCCAACACCGAAGCGGTTCCAGGCATTGATGGTGGCGATCGCCAGCGTCAGGTTGGCCACTTCCTCGGCTTCGAAGTGTTCGAACAGCGCGTCGTATTCCGCCTGCGGTGCGCCGTGTTCGGCGAGGCGGGTCAGGCTTTCTACCCAGGCCAGTGCTGCACGTTCGCGTGGCGTGAAGTAACGGGTTTCGCGCCATACGCTCAAGGTTTGCAGGCGTGCTTCGGTTTCGCCGGCCATGCGCGCGTCATTGGCGTGCATGTTCACGCAGTAGGCGCAGCCGTTGATCTGCGATGCGCGCAGGCGCACCAGCTCCAGCAGTGAGTTTTCCAGGCCACTGTTGGCCAGGGCCTGCTCCAGGCCGACCATGGCTTTGTAGGCCTGCGGGGCGTGCTTGGCCCATTCGATGCGCGCTTGCATGACAGTCTCCGTATTCAAGTGTGAAGGGGTGTGGACATGCAGCTACCTTAGCCGTGCCCGTGCGCTCACCCGATAGCCAATCCCGCGCTTTCAAGGGAGGCCAATGGCCCCATTCGGGTAGCCACTGGCAGGCATCCAATCTCTTCATTTCAGCCGGCAAGCGTCTGCCGGGATAATGACCGGGTCTTGCATCAGGAGTACGTGTCCATGCCCGAAGAACGTTACATGCGCGAAGCCCTTGAGCTGGCTCGTGCCAATATCCAGGCCGGCGGCCGGCCCTTCGGCGCCGTGCTGGTGTACCAGGGCAAGGTCGTGGCCCGTGCGGTCAACGAGATCCACTGCACCCAGGACCCCACCGCCCATGCCGAAATGCAGGCCATTCGCCAGGCGGCCAAGGCCTTGGGGCAAGCGCGCCTGGACGGTGCGCAGATCTATGCCAGCGGCCATCCGTGCCCAATGTGCCTGGCCGCCATGCACCTGTGTGGCATCGAGCGTGCCTGGTTCGCCTATGACAATGACGAAGGCGAGCCCTATGGACTGTCCACGGCGGCTGTCTATGCCCAGATGGCCCGGCCCCCGCAGCAGCAATGTCTGCCGCTTCGCCCCTTCAAGCCCTCGGGTGAGGCCGGCCTCTATCAACAATGGAAGCAGGCCAGCACACAATGAGAGGTGCACTGAACGTGTTGCTGGTGGTGCTGCTGGCGTTGAACCTGCGGCCCATCCTTACCAGTATCGGCCCGTTGCTCGAACCGATGCGCGAAAGCACGGGCCTGGGCTACCAACAGGCTGCGTTGCTGACCGCGTTGCCGGTGCTGTGCATGGGACTGGTGCCATTGCTGCAACCTTGGCTGCGGCGTTGGCTCAGTGAGCACGGTGGCATGCTGGTCGGGCTGTCGGCCATTGCCTTGGCCTGCCTGTGGCGTCTGCAACTGGACAGCGCCGCCGCGTTGGTCGCCAGTGCGGTGCTTGCCGGGCTAGGCGTGGCCGTGGTCCAGGGCATGATGCCGGGGCTGGTGAACCGCTGGTTCCCCAGCCGCCTGGCGGCAACCATGGGGTTGTACTCGGCGGCGCTGATGAGTGGAGGAGGGCTGGCGGCGGTGTTCGGGCCGCATCTGAGTGAGTACTTCGGGCGCTGGCAGGCAGGCCTTGGGTTGTGGGCGATTCCCGCGGTGCTGGCGGCACTCGCCTGGGGGTCGCTGCGCCCCCGCCAGGCTGTACCGAAACGGTCCAGTACCGCCGGCGGGCACTGGTTCAGCAACCGTCGGGCCTGGTTGCTGGCGCTGTACTTCGGACTGATCAATGGTGGCTATACCAGCATGGTCGCTTGGCTGCCGGCCTACCACCTGGAGCACGGTGGCACGGCTCAGGGCGGTGGTGACCTGGTCGGGTTGATGACCCTCTTCCAGGTTGCCGGTGCCTTGGGACTGCCATTGCTATTGCGGCGTTGGCTCGATCGTCGCCCAGGGCTGTGGATGGCCTTGTCGATCCAATTGGTCGGTTTTCTGGGGTTGTTGCTGGCGCCGACGCAGGCCATGGGGGCCTGGGTGGCGATGATCGGCTTCGGCCTGGGTGCATGCTTCAGCCTGAGCCTGACCTTGACCCTGGAGCACCTGAAGACTCCGGCCGAGGCGGGCAGCCTGGCAGCCTTCGTGCAGGGGATCGGTTTCATCATCACCGGCATCGTGCCCTACATCACCGGTTGGTTGCGTGATGTGAGCGGTGACTTCCAGGCGTCCTGGTCGTTGCTGGCGCTCACTGTGCTGGCGATGCTGCTGGTCACCCTGTGTTTTGCCCCGCGCGGCTATTCGGTCGCAATCGCCCGAGCGCAGCGGGTCGACCGGGCGCCTGCGGTCAACTGAGTCGTTGCAGGGTATCGACCACCCGGTCCAGGGCCGGGTCGATGTCCAGCAGCTCGATCGCACCGAAGCCCATCAACAAGCCAGGGCGCACCGGGACTTCGTGGTAGAAGGGGGCCAGTGAGTAAAGGCCTACTTCGACCTTGCGGGCCAGGTTGGCCAGAAGCTCCACATCGACCTGCGGCTGCGCCAGCGCACTCAGGTGAAAACCAGCACTGGCGGGCACGGCCCGGAACCATGGGGCCAGGTCGCCTTCCAGGCGTGACAGGATCCGTTCGCGGCGGGCGCTGTAGATGTCGTGGCAGCGGCGTATGTGCTTGTTCAGGTGTCCTTCGCTGATAAAGCGTGCCAATGCCCACTGCAGCAGCGTGGGGCTGTGCCAGTCGGTCAGGTGCTTGGCCACGCAGGCCGCCTGCAGTACTGCGGCCGGTAGCACCGCGTAGCCCAGGCGCAGCTCGGGCAGCAAGGTTTTCGAGAAGGTCCCGACATAGGCCACCAGACCGTGTCGGTCGAGGCGCTGCAGGGCGTCCGACGCCGGTCCGTGGTAACGGAATTCGCAGTCATAGTCGTCCTCGATGATCAGTGCACCCAGCTCTGCGGCGCGGGCCAGCAAAGCCTGACGGCGGCCTTCGCTCATCGGCATGCCCAACGGAAACTGATGCGAAGGGGTGACGTAGATCAGCCGCGTGCCTTGGGCGATCTGCTCGACGCACATGCCTTGGTCGTCCACCGGTACCGATTGCAGGCGGGCACCCAGGGCCAGGAACAGTTGCCGTGCGGGTGGGTAGCCGGGGTCTTCCATGGCCACCTGGCAGCCGGGTTCGATCAGCACGCGGGCAATCAGGTCCAGTGCTTGCTGGGCGCCGTTGCAGACCAGCACATCCGCCGCGCTGCAGTGCACGCCGCGGGCGTAGGCGATGTGGTGGGCAATGGCTTCGCGCAGCTCTGGCAGCCCCTGGGCCGGGAATTGCCGCTCGGGATGGCGCTGGCTGCGACGCAACGCGTAGTTCAGGCAACTGCGCCACTGGTCGAAGGGAAACTGCGCCTTGGTCGAGGCGCCGCCAACGAAGTCATAGCGCGAGGGCGCTTGCAGCGTGCGCCTGGCTAGCACCGTGGCCCGCTGCTGCCAGCGTTGCAGCGAGTCGGCGGCGGCCAGGGGAATGGCCTGCGTATCGCTCACGCTCACCGGTTGCCGTGGGGTGATGAAGGTGCCGCGACCTACTACACCGCTGAGCAAGTTGTCGTAGGTCAGACGGGAATAGGCCTCGGCCACGGTCTTGCGCGAAACCCCCAGTTGTTCGGCCAGCAGCCGGGAGGGGGAGCTGGGTGCCCGCGGCCAGGTGGCCACTGTCGATACCGGCACGCAGTTGTCGATAGAGCTGGTCGGCCAAGCCTTTGCGGCCGTCCAGGCGGATGTGCAATTCCATGGTGGGGGTCCGCAGCGCAGAATTGCTCAGGATAGCGGATACCGCTGGTCAACGTGCACCCCGAGATCGCTGTTACAGGGCATGGCAGCGCCACCGTGCGGGTTACCTAGTGTGGTATTTCTGAAACACCACACTAGAATCGAGCCGTGCTCACGGTGATGTACCTTTTGTCCGGCAGGGCGATGCGGATCACCGTCTCGTCAGCCGGTGCCTTGCGCTTCTGTTTGATGCGCACCCCTTCCACGGCGACGGCGCTCATGCGGTGGCTGATGGCGCGGCCACTGGCATCGAAGAACACTTCACTGGCCAGTAGCTCGATCTGTTCGACCAGTTGCCGGGTGCGTTCATCGGTCGAGCAGAAGAACAGCACGCCGGACAGGTGCGGGTCGTCATCAGGGTTGCTGATGTCGTGGTCCAGCAGTTCGCGCAGGGCGCTGCGCAGTTCGGCGGTGGTGCGCAGGTGTTTCAGCATGGGGAACCTCCTCGGATCGCGAGCGGGGTCGGGCCGCCAGTTCCTTGCGGCCCTTTTGTCATCCAGTGCCGATCATGTTTTCGCCGGGTGGCTGCGACAAGTAAGGCACATCCGTTCTGTCCGTGGGAAATTTCCGAATTTATCGCTATTGGCGCCATCGGTCAGGCTGGTACCGCCCTATGGCACTGCGGCACAATGTCTCGCTAAATCGCATTGCCGAGGCGTCCCGATGAACAGCCATTTTCAAGCCGTCGACCTGAACAAGGCTTATCGCCTGCTCAATCATGGGCCGACCGTGCTGGTGTCCGCGCACCATGCGGGCGTGGAAAACGTCATGGCTGCTGCCTGGGCCTGTGCGTTGGACTTCGACCCACCCAAGGTCACGGTGGTGCTCGACAGGACGGCCCGCACCCGGCAATTGGTAGAAGGCAGTGGCTGGTTCGCGATCCAGGTGCCGACGGCTGCTCAGGCTGAGCTGACCCACGAAGTCGGCACGCGCAGCCTGTTCGACCACCCCGACAAGCTGGCCAGCATTGGCGTCGAGTTGGCCCATGTCCAGGGCTACGCGCCACCCTTGGTGCAGGGCTGCTCGGCCTGGTTGATGTGCCGGGTGATCGACGAGCCGCACAACCAGAACACCTATGACCTGTTCATCGGTGAAGTGGTGGCAGCCTGGGCGGACGATCGGGTGTTCCGTGATGGGCACTGGGCCTATGAGCATGCCGACCCGCAGTGGCGCAGCCTGCATTACGTGGCGGGTGGGCATTTCTACGCAATCGGTGAGCCGGTGGTGGTGCCGGACTGACGTCTGGCTTCTGGCAACGACGCCGTCACAATGCAGCGGCCCCGGCCTTGGCCACTTCGGCATCTTGCTCGGACTTGACCCCGGACACACCGATGGCGCCCACCACTTGGCCGTCGATCCTCAGCGGTATGCCGCCTTCCAGGCTGGTGAGCAAGGGCGCGGTGACGAATGCGGTGCGCCCACCGTTGACCATTTGCTCGTAATCGCGGCTTTCCTTGCGTCCCAGCGCCGAGGTGCGGGCCTTTTCAACGGCGATGTAGGCGCTGGCCGGGGCGCAGCCGTCCATGCGTTCCAGGGCCAATGGGTGGCCGCCATCATCGACCACGGCGATCGTCACGTTCCACTGGTTGGCCTGTGCGTGTTGCCGGGCGGCGCTGAGCAGGCGATGGACTTCGGCCTGGCCGATCACGGGCTTGCTATGCATGGTTGGTCTCCGGGTTCAGGGCTGCTTCGACGATTTCGATCCAATGGCGCACGGTTGTGCGCCCGGCGCCGTCGAGGTGGGTCTGGCAACCGATGTTGGCGGTGGCGATGATCTGCGGCTTGCCGCTTTCCAGGGCGTCCAGGCGGTTGTCGCGCAGCTGTTGCGACAATGCCGGCTGGGTCAGCGAGTAGGTGCCAGCCGAGCCACAGCACAAATGGCCGTCCGGCACTGCAGTGAGGGAGAAACCCAGGCGTGTCAGCAGGCGCTCCACCGCGCCGCCGAGCTTGAGGGCATGCTGCAGGGTGCACGGGCAATGGAAGGCCAGACGCTGTTCGGTGCACAGGCCCAGTTGCTCGACCGGCTCGTCGCGCAGGATCTCCACCAGATCGCGTGACAGGTCGCTGACCCGTCTGGCCTTGGCGGCGTAGCGTGGGTCTTTTTCCAGCAGGTGACCGTAGTCGCGCACGAACGCGCCGCAGCCGCTGGCGGTTTGTACGATGGCTTCGGCGCCTGCTTCGATGGCCGGCCACCAGGCATCGATGTTGCGTCGTGCGCGTTCCAGGCCGCGTTCCTGGGCGTTGAGGTGATAATCCACGGCGCCGCAACAGCCGGCTTCGAACGCCGGCTCGACGCTGATACCCAAGCGGTCCAGCAGTCTTGCCGCGGCCGCGTTGGTGTTGGGCGACAGCGCGGGTTGTACGCAGCCTTCGAGCAGCAACACCCGGCGGGCATGGCGTGGTGCCGGGCGCTTGCCTGGATCGGCGACATGCACCGGCAGCTTATGCCTGAGTGTGGCCGGCAACAGCGGCCGCAACACCTGGCCGGTGCAGCTCAGGGCCTTGAACAGGGCCGGCCGAGGCACCACCGCCCGCAAACCCTGGCGCAGCAGGCGCTGGCCGAGGGGGCGCGGCACTTGCTGCTCGACCACGGCGCGGCCAATGTCCAGCAGATCGTGGTACTTCACCCCCGAGGGGCAGGTGGTTTCGCAGTTGCGGCACGTCAGGCAGCGGTCCAGGTGCTCTTGGGTGCTGGCGGTGACTGGCGCGCCTTCGAGCACCTGCTTGATCAGGTAGATACGTCCGCGCGGGCCGTCCAGTTCGTCGCCAAGCAGTTGGTAGGTGGGGCAGGTGGCGGTGCAGAAACCACAGTGCACGCAGGCGCGCAGGATGCTTTCGGCCTCTTCGGCGCGGGCCAGGCGCTTGGATGTTTCGCTCAGGTTGGTTTGCATGGCGTGGCCTCACAGATCCGGGTACAAACGACCGGGGTTGAAAACCCCCTGGGGGTCGAGCTGTTGCTTCAGGGTGCGGTGGTAGCGCATCAGCGCGGCGGGCAGTGGTGCGCTGCTGTCATCGCCCGCTGCATAGCCTGTGACATGGCCGCCGCGCTGGGCGACCTGCTCACGAATCAGCGCCGCTGGGGCCGTGGAGGTGAGCCAGCGCTGCGCACCGCCCCAGTCGATCAGCTGTTCGCCCGGCAGCTCCAGTTCGCCGGTGGCAATCGGCAGCGACACGCGCCACAACGGCGCTGGGGCAGCGAAGAAGCCCAGGCGCTGTTCACGCAGGTCGCTCCAGAAGCGGCTATCGAGTTCCTCGCCCCCCAGCCGTTGACGGGCCGACTGCACCGAACCTTCGCCGCCTTCCAGGCGCAGGTACAGTGCGTCGCCGTGGTGGCAGGCGGCGCTGATCGGCAAGGGTTGCTGGCCCCATTCGGCCAGCTCTGCCAGCGCCTGGTGGCGGGTCATGGGCAACCGCAGGCTCAGGCATTGCCGTGGACGTGGCAGCACTTTTAGCGACACCTCGGTCAGCAAGCCCAGGCAGCCGAAGCTGCCAGCCATCAGCCGCGAGACATCGTAACCGGCCACGTTCTTCATCACTTCACCACCAAAGCGCAGCAGCTTGCCGTGGCCGGTGATCATCCGTATGCCCAGGACGTAGTCGCGCACTGAACCGGCCCAGGGCCGTCGTGGCCCGGACAACCCCGCCGCGACCATGCCACCAAGGGTCGCCTCGGTACCCAGGTGCGGCGGTTCGCAGGGCAGCATCTGCCCGGCTTCGTACAGCGCTGCCTCGATCTCGCGCAGCGGTGTACCGGCGCGGGCGGTGAGCACCAGTTCGGTCGGGTCGTAGCGTACGATGCCACGGTGGCCACGGGTGTCGACGACTTCGCCGGCCACCGCTCGGCCAAGCATGGCCTTGCTGTTGCTGCCCTGGATGCGCAGCGCGCTGCCTAGGTTCAGCGCCTGGTTGACCTGTTCCAGCAGGTCCTGGCTGAGGTCGCGATCCATGCTCATCAGAAGCGCTCCAGTTCGGGGAAGGGCAGTTGGCCATGATGCACATGCATCGCCCCAAACTCGGCGCAGCGATGCAGGGTCGGGATGTTCTTGCCGGGGTTGAGCAAACCCTTCGGATCGAACGCGGCCTTCACTGCGTGGAACAGGGTGATTTCGTCGCTGTTGAATTGCGCGCACATCTGATTGATCTTCTCGCGCCCCACGCCATGCTCACCGGTGATGGAGCCACCCACCGCGACGCACAGCTCCAGAATCCGTCCACCCATGGCCTCGGCGCGTTCCAGTTCGCCTGGCAGGTTGGCGTCGAACAGGATCAGTGGGTGCATGTTGCCGTCGCCGGCGTGGAACACGTTGGCCACGCGCAGGCCGTATTCCTGCGACAACTCGCCGATGCCCCTGAGTACCCGTGGTAGCTCGCGACGCGGAATCGTGCCGTCCATGCAGTAGTAGTCCGGCGAGAGCCTGCCCACCGCCGGGAAGGCGTTCTTGCGCCCGGCCCAGAAACGCGCACGCTCGGCCTCGTCGCAGGCCAGGCGTACCTCGCGGGCACAGGCCTGTTGTAGCACGGCTGCGACGCGTTCGCAGTCGTCGTGCACGTCTGCCTCGACCCCGTCGAGTTCGCACAGCAGTATCGCGGCGGCATCCACCGGGTAGCCAGCGTGGATGAAGTCCTCGGCGGCGCGGATCGCCAGGTTGTCCATCATTTCCAGGCCGGCTGGGATGATCCCGGCGGCGATGATCTGGGCGACCGCCCGACCGGCATCCTCGACGCGGTTGAAACTTGCCAGCAGCACCCGCGCCACCTGGGGGCTGGGCAGCAGTTTGACGGTCACTTCGGTGACGATACCCAGCATGCCTTCCGAACCGGTGAACAGGGCCAGCAGATCGAAGCCCGGGCTGTCCAGGGCATCGCCGCCCAGGGTCAGGCGTTCGCCCTCGACGGTGAGGATTTCGACCTTGAGCAGGTTGTGCACGGTCAGGCCGTATTTCAGGCAGTGCACGCCACCGGCATTCTCGGCGACATTGCCGCCAATCGAGCAGGCGATCTGCGAGGACGGGTCCGGCGCGTAGTAAAGACCATGGGGCGCCGCCGCCTGGGAAATCGCCAGGTTACGCACCCCAGGCTGCACACGGGCGAAGCGGCCCTGTGGGTTCACTTCGAGAATGCGGTTGAAGCGTGCCATCACCAGCAGGATGCCTTTGCTCAGGGGCAGGGCGCCGCCCGACAACCCGGTGCCGGCGCCCCGTGCAACCACAGGCACTCCCCATGCATGGCAGAGCTTGAGCAGGGTTTGCACCTGTTCCAGGCGTTCAGGCAACACCACCAGCAGCGGGAGCGTGCGGTAGGCCGAGAGACCATCGCACTCGTACGGCTTGAGGTCTTCGGCGCGGTGCAGGATATCGAGGTCGGGTAGCGCCTCGCGCAAGGCCGACAGCAGGGCAGGCAGGTCGATGGCGGGCAGTTCCCCATCGACACGTTCGTCGTAAAGGATGCTCATCAGGCTCACTCAGAGGCAATTCTTGTTGTTATCGCGCACCTGTGGCAGGCGCGCGCTCACGGTTAACCCATCACCCTTTCAGCCTGCGCCGACGGAGGCGTTCGGTCGAGCCTTCGGGCAGCTGGTCCTACCAGTTTTTCGCACGAAAGCTGGTGATTCGTGGCGCTCCATGGCTAGATTGCGGCATGCAGTACATGTGGTCCTACCAGTCAGAGGATACGTATGATTACTGAAGGCAAGGCCAAGGTCGCCGAACAGGTGGCCGAGCGGGTCGAGCGGTTGATCGTGGAGGGAGTATTGAAGGTCGGTCAGGCGCTGCCGTCGGAGCGACGCCTGGTGGAGAAGCTCGGCTGTTCCCGTTCGGCGCTGCGCGAGGGCCTGCGTCTTTTGAGCGGGCGTGGCATCATCGACACCGAACAGGGGCGTGGCTCGTTCGTGGCCGACCTCACCGGCTCGGCCAACAGTACACCATTGATGCATCTGTTCAGTTCGCAACCGCGTACGTTGTTCGACCTGCTGGAGGTGCGTGCGCTGCTGGAAGGTGAGTCGGCCCGCCTGGCGGCCCTGCGCGCCACCGAGATCGACCGTCTGCTGATTCGTCGTCGTTACGAAGAGATGCTGGCGGCCCATGAGGCGGCTGACGCCCACGACCCACGCGAGCACGCCCGCCGCGACCACGCCTTCCACCGAGCCATCAGCGAGGCATCGCACAACCCGGTGTTGGTGCACACCCTGCAGACGCTCAGCGACCTGACCTTGAGCACGGTATTCGCCTCGGTCAACAACCTGTACTGCCGGCCAGCGCAGAAGCGTCAGATCGACCGCCAACACGCGCGGCTATACCACGCCGTGATGGAGCAACTGCCCGAGCAGGCGCAGCGAGCGGCGCGCGAGCACATCAACGGCATACGCGACAGCCTGCGCGAGATCGAGCAAGAGGAACAACGCCTGGTGCGGGCGACCATGCGCATGGATGGGTGGGGGTAGGCGTGGAATCGCCCTCTAGAGATTCGAGCGCTATGTGGGCCGCGATGACCCCGGCTGCCCCGCAAGCGCCGGCGAGCCGACGCTTACAGGGTTCGCACCGCGCCGATCAATGCTCGGCGATCGGGTCATCCTGGGACAGAATTGCGCGCGCCAGCTCTTCATCACTGGCCTGCAGGCCTGGATGGTCCTTGCGGGCCTGCTCCAGCGCCGACTCCACGTAGGCGCCGCGAATCGCGCCACCGCTGGCGACAAAAGCCGAAAGCTCGTCGCGGGCAGGGATGATGCGTTTGTCATCCTTGAAGGTCGAATACAGCGACGCGGAGATACCGGCCGAGGTGGCGACGTCTCCGGCATCGACTCTGGCCAGGGCAGCCCCGGCAGGCAGAAGGAGCAGCAGTGCAGGGGCAAGGAGTAGTTTGCGCATAGCGTGTTCTCCAAAAGCGTGCAGCCAAAAGGGGTTGGCGCTCAATCCTTAAGAGGGTGCGGGCCCGGCAGTAGTTCCGTTGGCGATCCTGCCAAGTGACTCAGCGGCAACCCGTGGGCGGACGGCGGTAAAGCGCGTGCGGTGTGCCAGGGGCCTGTCCGACTTGCACGCAACCCTCGCGTCTGAATCCCACACGCTCGGCCAGGCGCTGGCTGGCGCTGTTGGCCAGATCGGTCGTCAGCCAGAGCGGCACCTCCACGGCATCCAGCAGGCCTGCCAGTGCCTCGCGCATCAAACCTTGTCCGCAGTGGTCCTGGCTGACCCAGTAACCCACCTCGTACCCATCCTGACCGGGGCGCAGGCCGATGCAGCCGACCACTTCGGCGTTGTCCGGGGTCAGCACGAAGTAGCGTTTCTCAGCATCAGGGTCGATAAACTGTTCGGCGCTCACTTCCAGGCTGTCGCGGACTTCATCCAGCGTCCAGTCGTCCTTGGCCCATGCCAGGAAGGTTTGGTGCAGTGCGTAGCTGCGCAGCAGTGCCCTGTGCAATTGGGAGGCTATGGCCGGGGTCGGACGACTGAGCCGGGTGCGTTGAGTGGTGACGGCGCGGGGCAATGAAGGGCAGGGCATCGGAGCCATCCTGGCGGAGTGTGCTGGGCTGTATCTAAGCATAACGGGCGCAACGGTTCACCTGTGGGCTCGATTGCATCAGTGATGCATTGACGCTGGCGACCAGGGCATGATTTGCTCCCTGGCTCGGGTGCGAACCCGATCACAGATCATTCAAGGGAAAATGAAGGTCCGCCATGTCCGAATACACGCTGCACTGCTTCGCTGAATCCGGCAACGCTTACAAAGCTGCGCTGATGCTTGAACTGACCGGCCAGGACTGGCAACCGGTATTCGTCGACTTCTTCAATGGCCAGACCCGTGAGCAGGCCTGGCGAGACGAGGTCAACGAGCAGGGCGAAGTACCAGTGCTCGAGCACGCTGGGCAGACGTTGACCCAGTCGGCGCTGATTCTTGATTACCTTGCGCAACGCACGGGCCAGTTCGCTGCCCGTAACGAGGACGAAAAACGCGAAATCTGGCGCTGGATGCTATTCGACAACCACAAGTTCACCAGCTACTACGCGGCGCTGCGTTTTCTGTTCTGTCTGAAGAATACCGGTGAAACGGACGTGACCCACTTCCTGCGCGAGCGGGCCAAGGCGGCCTACAGCGTGGTCGATGCGCACCTGGAAAAGACCCCTTTCATGGTGGGCGGGCGCGTTACCATTGCCGACCTGTCGTTGGCGGGTTACGTGTACATGCCTGAGGACACCGGCATCGAGCTGGAAAATTATCCCCACATCCAAGCCTGGAAGGCGCGCATCAAGGCATTGCCAGGGTGGAAGCACCCCTACGAGTTGATGCCCAAGGCGCTGCCGGTCAGCCGCTGATCGCAGGCTGCGCGCCGGTCACTTCAGTCACCGCTTGCGGGGTGGCGGCGCGCAGAATCACTCGACGGCGTTGTTCGTACTCATCCATGGAAAGGCCTTGACGCTGTAGGGCCTCCAGTTGCAGTTGCAGGGTTTCCTGCGCCGTGTAAGGGCGCAGTTCCGGGTGGCTGGCGCAGCCGCCAAGCAGTGCCACGCCGAGGGCGCTCAGGGCAGTGATCAATATTCGGGTCGTGGCTTTCATTGGGCGGCTCCAGGGGCGGCGGGGCAGGTGTCTTGTCGATGGCCCCAGCTTATTGAGCGGCGCCGCGCGATAGAAATTGGCATTGTCGATAGTGACTATCGAGCCAACCCCAGGACCAAGAGAACGCGCGCTTGTTGCTGACGACGAGCGCTTTGCTAACCTTATTCACGCTCCAACTGCCCAGTGGCGGTTCACTCCTTTCACGCAAGCCGAACACATGGGGAAATGCCATGCGCATTCCAATGTGCTGTGTTGTGTCGATGGTGCTGTGCCTGAACGTCCTGCCCAACCGCCTGCAGGCTGCAGATCCCCCAGCGCCTGAACCTGCGACGCCGGCAGCTGCGACTAAGGACGCGGTGTTCACCCAGGCGCAACTGGACCAGATGCTCGCTCCCCTCGCGCTTTACCCCGACGCGCTGCTGGCCCAGGTACTGATGGCCGCCACTTACCCCGGCGAAGTCGCCGAGGCGGTGGCCTGGTCCAAGGCCAATCCGAAGGCCCAGGGCGACGAGGCTGTGAGGCAAGTGGCCAAGCAATCCTGGGACCCCAGTGTTCAGGCACTGGTGGCCTTCCCTCAGGTGCTCGTCACGCTTGGCCAGGACCCGGTGTGGGTGCAGCGTCTGGGGGATGCGTTCCTCGCCCAGCCCGACGATGTGATGAACAGCGTCCAGCGCTTGCGCCACCAGGCCCAGGCCGCCGGCAACCTGCAAAGCAACCAGTACCAGAACGTGACGGTCCAGGCGGCGCCCGCCACTGGCAGTGCATCCCCAGCGGCCAGTTCATCGTCGACCACGATCATCATCGAGCCAGCCGACCCGCAGGTGGTGTACGTGCCCAGCTACAACCCGAGCACGACTTATGGCACCTGGGCCTACCCGGCCTCGCCACCGGTCTATTACCCGCCATCGCCGTTGTATTACGCTGGCTCCGCCCTGATCGCCGGGCTGGCGTTCGGGGCGGGGGTGGCGATCATCGATTCGCTGTGGGGTGATTGCGACTGGGGCGACAACGACATCGACATCGACGTCAATCGCTACAACAACATCAACGCCAACAACCGCATCACCAACAACCAGAACAAATGGCAGCACAACGCCGTGCACCGTGACGGGGTGCCTTACCGAGACAGCCGTAGCCGTGAGCAGTTTGGCCGCCAGCTCGACGGTGCCGCCCAGCGCACGGCTTTTCGTGGTGACGATGCCCAGCGGGCGCAGGCGCGGGAAAAGGCCCGGGCGTCGATGGATCGCCATGGCATCGAGCGCCCGGCCACCAGCAATCGCGAAGCCCGAGACCGGGTACGCGAGGTGCAGGCGGGCAACAGCCCGGGTAACCGGGTGCAGGCACGGCAGGACGCGCCACGTGCCCATGATCGCAGGCAGGAACTGCGCAACACCCGGGACGCCGGCCAAGCCCGGCCTGGTGAAGGGCGGGCCCTGCAGCAGCGTAGCGCCGGACGAGCGCGCAACAATGCCTTCGAAGGGGTTCGCTCGCCGTCGCGCAGCACCCTGCAAGCCACCCGCGGGCGGACCAGCCAGAGCTTCGCCCAGCGGCCCAATGCCTCGCGGGCGGCCGGGCACCAGATTTCCCGGCCCTCCAGTGCAGGCGTGCGCCGTGGCGCAGGAGGCCGTCGATGAATGCAAAGGCAGCGGTACTGGCATTGGGCCTGACCTGGTCGGGTCTGGCCATGGCGCAGCAGGCATTCCCCACACCGGAAAAGGCAGTGGAGGCGTTCGTTGCGGCATTGGGCGAAACGCACGCCGATGAGGCGCGTCTGGCGCAGCTTCTTGGGGATGACTGGCGTACCTATATTCCCCGCGGGGGTGTGCAGCGCAGCGATGTCGACGCGTTCTTGCAGCAGTACCGCGAGCAGCACCGTGTCCAGGCGCAAGGAGACCGTAACGCGATTCTGGCGGTGGGCAGCCAGCACTGGACGTTGCCCATCCCGCTGGTAAAAGGCGCGCAGGGTTGGACGTTCGACCTGAAGGCCGGCAGCGCCGAAATTCGAGCACGGCGCATTGGTCGCAATGAACTGGCCGCGCTGCAGTCCGTGCTGGCGTACCACGACGCACAGATGGAGTACGCCTCCCAGGACCGCAACGGCAACGGCGCGCTGGAATACGCGCAAAAGATCTTCAGTTCCCCAGGCAAGCATGACGGGCTGTTCTGGGAAGACGAGAACGACGGCCAGGTCAGTCCGCTGGGGCCGCTGTTCGGCAATGACGTGATGGGCGACGACTGGTATGGCTATCACTTCCGCATCCTCGACGGCCAGGGACCCTCGGCACCGGGTGGGGCCTACAGCTATCTGATCGGCAACCAGATGAGCCGTGGTTTTGCCTTGATCGCCTGGCCTGCGAAGTACAACGATACCGGCGTGATGAGCTTCATGATCAGCCATGACGGCCAGGTGTTCGAGAAGGACCTTGGGCCGAATGGGGAGGCAGAGGCCAAGGCCATGAAGCGCTTCGATCCGGATGACAGTTGGCAGGTGGTCCCCGACGACGTAGGGGCCCCCCCGGCAGGCGCCAGCACGCCAGCGATTGGCCAGTAGCAGACAACCAAGCAATACGCATCAGCCTGTGAGAGGATGTCCATTCCGGCCGATCGGCCAGCCAGGACCCAAGAACCCAGCCTGATGAAGACGCCAAAACGAATCGAACCACTGATCGAAGACGGACTGGTCGACGAAGTACTGCGGCCATTGATGAGCGGCAAGGAAGCAGCCGTCTATGTGGTGCGCTGCGCAGGGCAGATCCGCTGCGCCAAGGTCTACAAAGAGGCCAACAAGCGCAGTTTCCGCCAGGCCGCCGAGTATCAGGAGGGCCGCAAGGTCCGCAACAGTCGCCAGGCCCGGGCCATGGCCAAGGGCTCGAAGTATGGCCGCAAGGAAGCCGAGGACGCGTGGCAGAATGCCGAGGTGACCGCGTTGTTCCGTCTGGCCAATGCCGGTGTGCGGGTGCCTAAGCCCTACGACTTTCAGGATGGTGTGTTGCTGATGGAGCTGGTGACCGACGCCGACGGTGACGCTGCACCACGTCTGAACGATGTTCACCTGGAGCCGGAAGAAGCCCGCGAGCACCATGCCTTCGTCATCCGCCAGATCGTCCTGATGCTCTGTGCCGGCATGGTGCATGGCGACTTGTCGGAATTCAACGTGCTGCTCGGGCCGCAAGGCCCGGTGATCATCGACCTGCCGCAAGCGGTGGACGCCGCCGCCAACAACCACGCCTTCAGCATGCTGCAGCGTGATGTGGCGAACATGGCCAGCTATTTCGGGCACTTCGCACCAGAGCTCAAGCGCACCCGTTACGCAGAGGAAATGTGGGCCCTGTACGAGGCCGGGGAATTGCGCCCCGACAGCCCGTTGACCGGGCAGTTCGAGGACGATGAGTACGACGCCGACGTCCAGGGCGTGCTGCGCGAGATCGATGCCGCACGGCTCGACGATGCCCGTCGCCGAGCGGCTCGTGCCGAGGCGGAGCACGGGCCGCTCAACGCGGTGGAACCGACGCCACCCTGGATGCAGTAGGGTTATCATCGCCGACGTGGGCGACCCGCGAGGCGGACATTGGCGTCACGTCGAGGGACTGCGGTCAGAAACGGTAGTCCAGCGTGGCGAAGTACGACCTGGGTGTGCCCATCAGCCATTGTTCGCCACTGTAGGCCGAGGACACGTAGTCACGGTCGAACAGGTTGTTCAGTTGCAAGCCCAGGCGTACGTCCGGCACCACCTGCCAGCCCAGGTTGGCGTCGACCACGGTGTAGCCAGGTACTTGAAGGCTATTGGCACTGTCGGCGTAGCGCTGGTCGACGTAGCGCAAGCCCAGCCCAGCTTCCACGGCCTGCCCGAAGCCTTTGCTCACCCATAGGTTGGCGGTGCGTCGCGGCACGTTGGCCGGGCGGTTGCCGGCGCGGTCCTGGGTTACGCCACCGACCACTTCATCGAAGTCGTCGTACGTGGCGCGAACCACGGCGGCGTTGGCCGAGACCTGCCACTGGTGGGGCAAGGCCAGTTCGAGGCTGGCCTCCAGCCCGTCAGAGGTCTGCTGGCCGGCTTGTTGTTTGTCGTGGCTGACAGGGTCGTCCACCAGCAGCTTTTTCTTGACGATGTGGTAAGCCGCCAGGGTCCACTCGCCGCGCCCCTCCCAGAAACGTTGCTTGAGGCCCAGTTCGGTCTGTTTCGACTCGGTCAGGTCATAGTGCATCTGGCCGGGGCTGAGGCTGATCAAATCGTTCACCCCGTCCTCGCTGGTGGCGTACTGACCGTACAGGGACAGGTCATCGTTCACTGCGAACACCAGCCCGGCGCGCCAGTTGCCGCCTTGCAGGCTGTGGTCGCTGCGGGTGCCGTCGACCAGGTTGTCGCGGTCGATATGGTTCTGGTCGCGGCGCACGCCGGTCACCAGCGAGAGGCGCTCGGTGACCCGAAGGCGGTTTTCCGCGAACAGGGCGAAGGTGTGGGTGGTGGACAGCGTCTGCGGGCGCAGCGGCGAGTTGCTGTGGAACGTCGCCGCAGTTGGGTGCCATGGGTCGACGTAGTCGCCACCGACATCGTCGTAGGGTGAGTTGCTGTCGACGTTGAAGCGAATCTTGTTGTACTCGGCGCCGACCAGGGTGGTGCTGGCCAAGCCGAACAGGCGGTGGTCGAGCGTGAAGGTCTGGCGGTCGCCGATCTGCTCCTGATTATGCTTGATCTGCAGGTAGCTCTGGCGCAGCAGTTGGTCACGGTCGGCATCCCAGCTGTAGGCCTCGGCATTGCGCCAATGGCGGCGGCTCTTGATGTAGTAGAGCTGGTTGCTGGCACTGAGGTGGTCGCTGAGGGTCCAGTCGGTGGTGAAACGAGTCCACGCATCACGGTAGCGCTGCACGTCATCGTCGATGTTGTAGTTCTTCTTGCGCAGGCTGGAGCGGTAGTGGCCGTCGATCAAGGGTGTGCCGAAGTCGTTGGCCGGCTCGGCATCGCCGCGCTCGTGGGCCAGGGTGAAGCTGAGGTCGTCGTTGGCGTCGAAGCGCAACGCGGCGCCCAGGGCCAGGCTGCGCGAGTCGGTGCGGTCGACCCAGCCGTTGCTTGCCTGGCGGTTGAGGGTCACCCGGTAGCTGAGGCGCTCGCTGATGCTGCCGCCGCTGTCCAGGCCCAGTTGCTGACGGTCCCAGGCGCCATAGCCCAGGCGCAGATGGTTCTGCACCTGGCCGCTGAATGGCTTTTTGGGGATCACGTTGACCACCGCGCCGGTTGCGCCCTCGCCATACAGCACCGAGGCCGGGCCACGGATCACGTCGATACGCTCGACCAGCCACGGGTCTACCGGAAAAGTCTGGGTGCCCGCGCCCGTGTACAGGCGTGTGCCATCGAACAGGGTCATCACCGATCCATGCCCGGTAAAGCCCCTGGCCGAGAGACCGGTGCCGCCATCGCCTGGGGTACCGATGAAGGAGATGCCGGGCGAGCGGCTGACTGCATCCTGAACGGTGAGGTTGTTGCGCTGCTGGATCTGTTGTGCGCTGATGCTGCTGGTGCTGGCCGGGGTTTCCAGGGCGCTGAGGTTAAGGCGCGAGCCAGCCTGGGTCGGGGTGGCGAGGTCCACGGCGGCGTCATCGTGGGTGCCGGTGATGGCCGTGGAGGGCAGGGCCAGGGCACTTCGTTCGTCGGCCAGGGCAGGAAAAGTCACGGCCAGGCAGGCCGCCAGTGTGTGAAGCTTGTAAATACGGGACATGTCGTTCCACGGCTGTAGGAATGAATGGATCCCGGTGGAAAACACGCAAAGGTGAGCCACGCACGCAGGCGCGCACGCGCAAACCGGCCTGCGCCCGCCCACCGCGGGTTGCCAAGTGAAGCTCCAGGCCGGTCTCCGGGCTTGCGAGGGTCGTGAAGCCTTCACCTTCCCATGCGTTTGCACAGTGGTATTTCGAAGGGTTCGCTCGCTTACCGTTGCGGGGGCAGCGCCGGACTTGTCGTGTAGCTCGACTCACCGGCTTCCCGTTTCACCCTGCGCGCGGCGGCGCAGGGCACCTGAAACTGGCGCGCATCTGACCATCGGAACGGCTCTGCGTCAATGGATTGCGCGGTATTGCCGATGGCGCTATCGACCCCGGCGGCGTGATACGCGGGCTTCGATGTTCTTGCGCCCGATCAGCAGCGGCGGTTTCTCCACCACCGGTTCGTCGGCCAGCCATTTGTACATCACCAGGCAATCCACCAGCCCAAGACGGGCATGGCGGTAGGCCTTGGGCAGGCGACCGACCGTTTCGAAACCCAGTTTCCGCCACAGCGCCACGGCCACTTCGTTGCTGGCCACCACCGAGTTGAACTGCAGGGCCAGGAAGCCCTCCTGGCGTGCCAGCTTTTGCGAGTGCTCGCACATCATCCGCGCCACGCCGCGCCCGCGGGCGGCTTCGCAAACCATATAGCCGCAGTTGCCCACATGGGCGCCGGGACCTGCCGCGTTGGCCTTGAGGTAATACGAACCGAGCACCTCGCCGTTCGCTTCGGCAACCAGGGTATGCAGGGGCAGTTCCAGCCACAGTTGCCGGGCGTGTTCGAAAGTGAGGGCAGGGTCGTAGGCGTAGGTTTCGCGGGCCTGGATGACGGCCTGGAAGGTTGGCCAGAAGCGCTCGAAGTCTTCGGGCGTCATGGGGCGGATGTGGATCATGCGGGTTCCTGCAAGGGCTGAGGTGCCCAGTCTGAGTAACGCGGCGCCGTCGCGCAAGGGCGGCGCCGCCAGGCCTCAGCTGTCGGCCTTGCCAACGGCATCCAGTGCCCGGGCCGAGTAGACCAGCGCGGCACCCGCATTCATGGCGACGGCCACGCCCAGGGCTTCGGCGATTTCTTCGCGGGTGGCGCCGTGCTTGACGGCTTGCTGCGAGTGCACGGCGATGCAGCCGTCGCAGCGGGTGGTGACCGCCACGGCCAGGGAGATCAACTCGCGAGTCTTGGCGTCCAGGTGGTTGGTCTTGGCACCCGCACCGCTGGCCGTCATGTAGCCGGCCACGGTGTCGGGGGAGAGTTGCTTGAGATCGCCGATGCCGGCCATCAACTGCTTACGGTAGGCGTCCCAGTCCATCATGCTCATCGTCTTCACCTTGTTGGGGTTTGGGCAGGAGCTTTCAGGGTAGTCCAAGCCTTCAGATATAGATGAACACCAGCAGCAGTGCCGCGACCACGGCCCACTTTTCCAGGTAGTAGCGGGTACGGTTACGCTTCTTCAGCGCCTTGCCGCGCTCACGGATCCGGTAGATGCGGGTGAACAGACGGTTGATGCCGCCGGTCTTGTCGTTGGCGGTGTTCGGCGCGGCGGCGGCGGCCATGACATTGCGGCTGAACCAGCGGTTGAAGGCGGTCGCCCAGCGGTACTTGAGCGGACGCTCGACGTCGCAGAACAGGATGATGCGGTTGTGATCGGTGGTATTGGCGGCGTAGTGGATGTACGTTTCGTCGAACACCACCGCTTCGCCATCGCGCCAGGAATACTTTTCGCCATCCACATCGATGTAGCAGCCGTCGTCGTTCGGTGTATCCAGGCCCAGATGGTAGCGGTAGGAGCCGGCGTAGGGGTCGCGGTGGCGCACCAGTTTCGCACCCGGCGGTAGGGTGGCGAACATCGCCGCCTTGACCGTGCCGATGCCTTGGAGCAACTCGGTGGTGCGTGGGCACAGGCTCATGGCCGAGGGGTGGCTTTCGCCGTACCACTTCAGGTAGAAGCGCTTCCAGCCGGTCTTGAAGAACGAGTTGAAGCCAACGTCGTCGTAATTCTCGGATTTCTTGATGGCACCGGCATGCAGCAGTTGCTGGGCCTCTTCACGGATTTCCTGCCAGTGGTCCTTGAGCGGTTGCAGTTCCGGGAACGCCTCGACCGGCAGGTAGGGCTTGGCTGGATGCTTGGAGAACAGGTAGAGGAAGCTATTGATCGGGGCGAGGAAACTGGAGTGGTCGCCCAGCTGACGGGTCAGCTTGTGGCGTACCCGACCGCGCAGGTGAACATAGGCGATCGAGAAGACGAAAAGGAGTACGAGTGCAATTTTCATGGACGTTTACTTGTCGAAGAAATGGCCATGCGACATGGCATTAGCACGCCAGCATAAACAATCATGTAGGGACTTTGTACTTATTGTTACGTGAAATCAGGACGACTTAGGTGTAATGGCCCATGCTTTGCGCAAACGTTTCAAGTGGATTCAGCCCTACGGAGATCCCATGCCCCAGGATGTTCGCCCAAGTGGCGCCCCGTTCAAGCGACTGTTCTTCGCACTACCGGTAAAAGGCAGCCAGCGCAGTGACATTGCCCAATGGCGGCGCGGTCTGAACCTGCGCAGTGGCAAGCCGGTGCCCAGCGAGAACTTCCACCTGACCTTGTTGTTTCTTGGCGATGTGGACGCCGCACAGGTGCCTGCCATTTACGCCGTGGTAGACAATCTGGCGCGGCCCGAGGCGCCGCTGCGGTTGCTGCTTGACCGGTTGCAGGTCTGGAACCGCGCCAATGCACTGGTGTTGGAGCCTCAGGAAACGCCTGCGGGGATGCGTCAGCTGGTATATGGCCTGCAGCAGGCACTGCTGCCCCTGGGGTTCCAGGAGCAGGCACGCGAGTACCGGCCGCACCTTACCTTGTCCCGGGATTTTCGCGGGCAGCTGCCTGAAGCGACGGTGGCCCCGGAGTTCTTTGTCGCGGCCCGGCATTTCACCTTGTACGAGTCACGCAAGGGGCGCTACTGGCCGCTGGCCGAGTGGCCGTTGTTGTAGAGCCCGGTGGGCGCGGCCTGGCGTCGCGAAATGGCTGCCTCAGAAATGACGCACTAAACGGGGTATGACAGGAGGCGGCCACTTTCGTCCCCTGGACTGCGGGCAAACTGGCGTTTGTACTCGCGGCTGAACTGCGAGGTGCTCTGGTACCCCACCCGGTGCGCTGTCTGCGCCACTCCAAGGCCTTCGCCGATCAGCATTTGCTGGGCTTTGAGCAGCCGCAGACGCTTGAGGTACTGCATCGGTGCCATGTCGGTGCAACGCTTGAAATGCTCATGAAAAGTCGAAACGCTCATGTTGGCGCACGCCGCCAGGTCTTCGACGCTCAGTGGCTCGGTGTAGTGCTCGCGCAAGTGGGCCAGGGCCGCGCCGATGCGGGCGAAGTGACCTTGCTGTTCGACCAGTGCCCTCAGGACATTGGCCTGGGGGCCGCGCAGGGCGGTGTAGAGCACTTCGCGTACCCGTGCCGGGCCAAGAACCTTGGCGTCCAGCGGGTTTTGCAGGCACTGCAGCAGGCGTTCGACGCTGTCGCGCATCGGCGCATCCAAAGCCGCCGACGTCATCGACTGCGGAGTTTGCGCCTGCACTGTGGCGTCGGGGGGCAGGTCCATGCTTTGCACCAGCTCACCGAGCACCGCGCGGTCGATGTCCACGGCTACGCCAAGCAGAGGCGCATCGGGAGTGGCAAAGGTTTCGCACATAAAGGGCACCGATAGCGCCTGCACCAGGTAATGGCCGGCGCCATACTCCAGCGTGCGTGGCCCAAGGCGAGCAAGCTTGCTGCCCTGGGCCAGGATCATCAGGCTCGGCTCGTAGATCTGCGGGCTGCTGGCCACGTAGTGGTCCCAGCTCAGGACGTTCACCTGGGGCAGGGCGGTGGGTACGAAACCGGGGCGTGTGGTCAGTCTGCGGATCAGGGCGCAGAGGGTGGCATTGGCGTCGACGTGGCGGGTCAGTTGCATGAGGAACCAGGGCAGAGAATCAGACAGTCGCATCATCGCAGATTGACGGTCTAGCGCCAGAGTTTGGCTGTTAGTTCCGTAGAATCAGGCATGGATGCCGGAGAATCGGTTGTGGGCTCAGCGATTCGAGGCGCGCAGAATGCGTCGCCTGAATCGTTTCACTTCCCATGAGGTACCGTATGTACACCGCTATCGGTTACGCCGCCCAGACGTCCACCAGCCCCCTTGCGCCGATGACCTTCCAACGTCGCAGCCCACGCCCGGACGATGTCGCTATCGAGATTCTCTACTGTGGCGTGTGCCACTCGGACATCCACCAGGCCCGCAACGAATGGGGCATCGCAGTCTATCCACTGATGCCGGGCCACGAAATCATCGGCCGGGTGACCGCCGTGGGGGCGAATGTTACCCGGTACAAGGCGGGCGATCTGGTCGGCGTCGGCTGCATGGTCGATTCCTGCCGTCACTGCGAAGCCTGTGCCAAGGATCTGGAGCAGTACTGCCTGGAAGGCCCGACCATGACCTACGCCACCCCCGACCGGGTGGACGGCAGCAATACCATGGGCGGCTACTCCAACAGCATCGTGGTCGACGAGCATTTCGTCGTGCGTATTCCCGAGGGCATGGACCTGGCCAGTGCCGCGCCGATTCTGTGCGCGGGTATCACCACTTACTCGCCACTCAAGCACCACGGCGTCGGCCCAGGCCACAAGATCGGCATTCTCGGCATGGGCGGCCTGGGCCACATGGGCATCAAGCTGGCCAAGGCGCTGGGTGCCGAAGTGACGCTGTTCACCCGCTCCCAGGCCAAGGCCGAGGAGGCGCGCCGCCAAGGCGCCGACCATGTGATCGTGTCCACCGATGCCGAGCAGATGCGTGCTGCCGCCGGGCGCTTCGATTTCCTGCTCGACACCATCCCGGTGCCGCACGACCTGAACCCGTACCTGGAAACCCTCAGGTTCGACGGCGTGCACATCCTGGTCGGTCTGATCGAACCGGTAGACCCGGCGCTGCATGCGGCCAACCTGGTATTGAAGCGTCGGGTGCTGGCTGGCTCGTTGATCGGCGGTATAGCCCAGACCCAGGAAGTGCTGGACTTCTGCGCCGAGCACGATATCCGCTGCGACATCGAGCTGCTGGATATTCGTCACATCAACCAGGCTTACGAGCGGATGATCGCCGGTGATGTGAAGTACCGGTTCGTCATCGACATGGCGACGCTGCAGGGTTGATCGAACCCCAGGTCGGCGCGATGAATCTGGGACGCCTGTGGTTGTGAGGGGCTGGGCTGACGCGTACCATGCCCGGCATTCCTTCCAATAACAGACCGTACGTCAGCACCGTGCCCGCGTGTGCCAGGCGCGCCGACTGTTGCCTCGTTTCCGGAGTAACGATATCCACCCATGAACGGACCCATTCCTACCCACCTACCCACCACTACGGGTAATGGCAGCTGGTTGAGCGTCATTGCCCTGGCATTGGCGGCCTTCATCTTCAACACCACCGAATTCGTCCCGGTGGCATTGCTCAGCGACATCGGTCGCAGCTTCGAGATGACCACCGCGCAAGTCGGGCTGATGTTGACCATCTACGCCTGGGTGGTGGCGCTGGCGTCGTTGCCGATGATGCTGATGACCCGCAACATCGAGCGCAGGCGTCTGCTGCTGATGGTGTTCGCGGTGTTCATCGTCAGCCACCTGTTGTCGTGGCTGGCGCAGAGTTTCGCCATGTTGCTGGTCAGCCGGATCGGTATCGCCTTGGCCCATGCCGTGTTCTGGGCCATCACCGCATCGCTGGCGGTGCGTGTGGCGCCACCGGGGCAGCAGGCCAAGGCCTTGGGGCTTTTGGCCACCGGTACCACACTGGCGATGGTGCTGGGCATTCCGCTGGGCCGCGTGGTGGGTGAGGCGCTGGGCTGGCGCACCACTTTTCTCAGCATCGCCGGGGTGGCGCTGGCGACCATGCTATGCCTGATGAAGTCGTTGCCGCTGTTGCCCAGCCAGAACTCCGGCTCGCTGCGCAGCCTACCGATTCTGTTCAAGCGTCCAGCGCTGGTCATCACCTACCTGTTGGTGACCTTGGTGATTACCGCGCAGTTCACCGCCTACAGCTACATCGAGCCGTTCGCCCTGCATGTGGCGCAGATCGGCGGCGAACGTACCACCTTGGTACTGCTGCTGTTCGGTGGCGCTGGCGTGTTCGGTTCGCTGCTGTTCAGCCGTTACAGCGACCGCTTCCCCCATGGCTTCCTGATTGGCTCGATCAGCCTGCTGGCTGCTTGCCTGCTGTTGTTGCTGCCACTGTCGGGCAACTTCTATGGGTTCGCGGCGTTGAGCATGTTCTGGGGCGTGGCGATCCTGAGTTTCAGTCTGGCGCTGCAATCGAAGACCCTGAAGTTGGCCTCCGACGCCACCGACGTGGCCATGGCGTTGTTCTCTGGCATCTACAACATCGGCATTGGTGGTGGGGCGCTGCTGGGCAGCATCGTCAGCAGCCAGATGGGCGTGGCGGACATCGGCCTGGTGGGCGGTAGCGTAGCCGTGGCGGGGTTGCTGCTGGCGCTGGCCAGCACCCGGCGCTTCCGGGAAGCGCTGGGGGCCTGAGCACTCCTGTAAAGGCATCACCGCATCGGTTGAAGCCGGCTTGCCGGCAATGAGGGCGTAAGTCTCAACCCAGGACAGCCAACCCTGCCGACACCAGCAACAACCCGGCAAGTCCCCGGTTGAACCCACGCAGCCGCTGCGGCGAATGCAACCAGCGGGCGCTCCCCACGCCCAGCATCGCCCAGACGGTCATGCACGGCAGGGCAACCAGCAGGAACACCAGCGCCAACTGCCACACTGGCAGTGACGGCGCGGCGAACACGCCGATCACCGCCACCGCCATCATCCACACCTTTGGGTTGACCAGTTGCAACGACGCAGCGCTGAAGGCGCTGAAGGGCTTGCCAGTGAGACTGTGCAGCGGTTCGTCAGCGCTGCGCAGCATCTGCCACGCCAGCCAGCTCAACCAGATCACTCCAGCCCAGCTCATCAACTGCTGGGCGAGGGGGTGGCGAGTCAGCCAATCACCCAAACCCAGGCCGACCATCAGCACCACCCCTGCGGCCGCGCCACACCCCGCCACGATCGGCGCCACGCTGGCTCGCAGGCCCAGGCGGGCACTGTGGGCAAGGATCAGCAGGTTGGTCGGTCCTGGGCTGATGCTGGCGACCAGGGCAAAGAGGATGAAAGGCAACAGGGACGACGACATGACGAGTACTCCAATGAATCGGAGCACCATCCTCGCTGTCAGCGGTGCTTCAGTCTGGAAGCTTTGAGCAACGTCGACGGTAGTCGGCCGGGGTCAGTCGATATGCGCGGCGGAACCAGCGGCCGAGATGGCTCTGGTCGGCGAAACCCAAGGTCGAGGCCACTTCGGCTGGCGTCTGGCCTTTGGCAAGCAGGCGCCGGGCACGGGCCACCCTCAGCTGGATCAGGTAGGCGTGCGGCGCCAGGCCGAATGCAGCCTTGAAGGCGCGGGTCAGGCGGAAGCGGTCGACAGCACAGACATGGGCCAGGTCGTCCAGGCCGATGTCCTGGTCAAGATGGGCATGCAGATAGTCGCGGGCCACCTGGGCGACCAGGGGCAGGCGCGGGTCGGGGTTGATCCGTTTGCGCCAGTGCAGGTGCCGGGTAAGGCAACTGAGCAGGTCATCCGTAGCGGTCTGGCGGACCATGCGCAATTCTTCGCCGTGCAATGCCTGGAAGGCGCGGAACGTGGCTAGGGACAGGTGCTCGTCGCGCCAAAGCGTGCCTTTGAAGCTGGGCAGGCTGCCGGCCGGGGCCTGTCCGAACAGCGCGCGCATTTCGGCTTCCAGCCAGTTCGGGTCCAGGTACAAGGTCGAGTAGGTAAAGCCGTCATCGGTGGGCGCGTGGCCGTCGTGCAATTCACCGGGTTCGAGCAAGAACACCTGCCCAGGCGTGCTGTTGTGTTGCTCGCGGCGGCAGTTGAACTGTTGCACACCCTGCTCGGTCACCCCGACCAGGTACGTGTCGTGCCAGTGTGGGTCGTAGGCGTGACCGGTGAAGTGCGCACGCACCGACTCGATGCCGGTGTCGGCGTCCTGCTTGAGGTCGATCCAATTGCTCATGGCCGGGTGCTGCTGTGGAAATAGGCTTGCCACTGTAACTCGCAGGTCCTGCCCCGGCTTAGAACATTTGTGCAGAAAGTCAGGTCATCGCGGGTCCAGCGCCGCGAACCGGTCACGCAACCACACATGCAGGCGAGAAACCGCAGGCGACAGCTGTTTGCGGTGCGGGCATACCAGGGTCACCGGCGTCGGTTCACCAGGGTGGTCGGGCAACAGGACCTCCAGCTCGCCGGCGGCCACATTGGCACGCACATCCAGCCACGATTTATAGGCAATGCCTTCGCCCATCAGCGCCCAGCGCCTGACCAGGTCGGCGTCGTCGCTGAACAGCGAACCCTTGACCTGTACTGTGCGATCTCCCAGGCGCCACTTGTCATAGACCCGGCCTTGTTGTGGGTACAGAAGGCACGCATGGTGATGCAGCGCCTCGGGTGTGGTCGGCCGTCCATGGTGGGCCAGATAGGCCGGCGAGGCGACCACGACACGGCGATTGGCAGGCGCCAGAGGCAAGGCGATGTAGTTGGCATCGTCGTTGGTCCCATAGCGGATGGCCACGTCGACCGGGTCGCGGTAGAAGTCGGCGAGCTGATCGGAAAGGAGGATGCGCAAGTTAAGGTCGGGGTGTTCGCGGCGAAACTCCGTGAGCCATGGCAACAACATGTTGCGGCCCAGGTCCGACGGCGCCGATACCTGTAGCACACCGCGCAGGCTACTGTGGGCGCCGTGCAGGTTGTCCCGCCCTTGGCGCAGGCTTTCCAGGACGGTATGCGCGGTGGGCAGGTACAGCTCACCCTCGGCGGTCAGTCGCAGGCTGCGGGTGGTGCGGGCGAACAGACGTACGTCCAGTTCGCGCTCCAGGCGCTTGATGGCGGCGGCCACCTGCCCGGGCAGCACTTCGGCCTCCTGGGCGGCAGCGGTGAAGCTGCCCAAGGCGCTACTGCGAACGAACAATTCCAGATCAGCGATACGCAGCATTTTCACTCCAAAGATGAAAGTGTTGCTGCATTGTGCCTGTTTTTCTTTTTCTACGGACAGATAAGATGCGTGGCAAACCCGTGCCACCACCAGGAGTCGATTCATGGATACCGTTGCGCTCGCCAAACGCCGTTACACCACCAAAGCCTACGATGCCTCGCGCAAGATCCCACAGGCCACCATCGACGCGCTGCTTGAGCAGTTGCGTCACAGCCCGTCGTCGGTGAACTCGCAACCCTGGCATTTCATCGTTGCCGACAGCGCCGAAGGCAAGGCGCGTTTGGCCAAGAGCACGGTGGGAGGGTTTGCGTACAACACACCAAAGATCCTCGATGCGTCCCATGTCATCGTTTTCTGCACCCGCACCGAGATGACCGAAGCGCACCTCGATGCCGTGCTCGATCAGGAAGCGGCCAATGGTCGATTCCGTGACGAGCAGGCCCGCGCCGCGCAGAACCAGAGCCGCCGCCACTATGTGAATCTGCACCGATACGATCAGAAAGACCTGCAGCACTGGATGGAAAAGCAGACCTACCTGGCCCTGGGTACCGCGCTGCTCGGTGCCGCCGCACATGGCCTGGACGCCACGCCGATCGAGGGTTTCGACAGCAAGGTCATGGACGCCGAGCTGGGCCTGCGTGAGCGCGGTTTCACCAGCGTGGTGGTGCTGAGCCTGGGCTATCGCA
Source organism: Pseudomonas sp. Rh2 (assembly GCF_040762985.1). NCBI lineage: Bacteria > Pseudomonadati > Pseudomonadota > Gammaproteobacteria > Pseudomonadales > Pseudomonadaceae > Pseudomonas > Pseudomonas sp. Rh2. The sequence goes on along the minus strand of NZ_CP142890.1, from coordinate 3,646,719 downwards.
GCGACGCAGACTTCAATGCGGGGTTGAACAAGTCGCGTCTGCCAGCCTCGACCGTCTTTACCTTCCTCTGAGCGGCAGCCTGAGCGCTGAAAGCCGGCCCCATCAGAGGTGCCGGCGTTCAGGTGCCAGGGCCTAGCCCGACCCCGTTCAGGGCCGCCACGTCAGCTTCGGATGAACGCCAGCAAGTCGGCATTGATCACGTCGGCATGGGTGGTAGGCATGCCATGGGGGAAGCCTTTGTAGGTTTTCAGCGTGCCGTTGGGCAGCAGCTCTGCCGACTTCGGCCCTGAGTTTTCATAGGGCACGATCTGATCATCATCGCCGTGCATGACCAGTACCGGTTGCTTGATGCCTTTGAGGTCCTGCGTGAAGTCGGTTTGCGAGAAGGCGACAATGCCGTCGTAATGGGCCTTGGCGCTGCCGATCATGCCCTGGCGCCACCAATTGGCGATGACGCCCTCGCTGGCCTGTACGCCAGGCCGGTTGTAGCCATAGAACGGTCCGGCCGGGACATCGCGATAGAACTGTGCACGGTTGCTGGCCACCTGTTCCTGGAAACCGTCGAATACCGACTTGTCCAGGCCGCCCGGGTTAGCCGGCGTCTTCACCATCAGCGGGGGTACCGCGGCAATCAGGACGGCCTTGGCCACCGGGTCCTGGGGGTACTTGGCCATGTAGTGCACCACTTCGCCGCCGCCTGTCGAGTGACCGACATGGACAGCTCCTTGGATACCCAGGTGCTGGACCACCGCAGCCACGTCAGCGGCGTAGTGATCCATGTCATGGCCCTCCCAAACCTGGCTGGAACGTCCGTGGCCACGGCGGTCATGGGCGACCACTCGGAAGCCTTTGGCGAGGAAGAACAGCATTTGCGCGTCCCAGTCGTCGGCACTCAGTGGCCAGCCGTGGTGGAAGTGGATGACGGGTGCATCGCGCGGCCCCCAGTCCTTATAGAAGATATGAACGCCGTCTTTGGTTGTTACGTAGCTCATGGTTGTTTCTCCTCCGTAGGGGGGTATCAGGCAGAGTCGAATGAACCATTGAGAATAGGAGAGATTTCGCCAGGCATAGGAGATTTTGGGGCGGTGACTTATCGGAATACCCAGAGCACGCGGGTCGCCCGGTCGGACAGGTTGGCGTAGCGGAACTGGCTGTGCGGGGGGAGCTGGAAGCTGTCGTTGGGGCGCAGGGTGACGGCTTGGTCGTGGCCATCGAGCCACAAGGTGAGCTCCCCTTCGAGCACGAAGCCGCCTTGTTCGGCGCTGTCGTTCAAATGCCCATCGCCGCTGCTGGCGCCTGGCGCCAGGTGGCTGTCCAGCATCGAGAACCCACCGTTGAGCTTGGGTGATACCAGTACGTCGGTGATGCCGGCGGCGTAATACAGCGTACGTCTCTCGTCCGGGCGGGTGACCCAGTCCAGCGCCCTGGGCTTGCTGACGTGGTAGAAGTAGGTGGTAGGTACCTTCAGTGCTTCACTGATTGCGGTCAGGTCGGCGACGGTGGGGCGCGACAGCCCGCGCTCGACTTGGGAGAGGAAGCCCACCGAGCGGTTGATCCTCGCCGCCAGGTCGTCAAGGGTCAGGCCACGGTGCTTGCGCAGGTCACGTACCAGAATCGCCAGCCCCTCGATCTCATCCTGCATGTTCATGTGCCAGCCTCGCTTCAGAAATGGTCCCGCAGCCGGTACCACGCCTTGGCGGCTGCCTCCAGGGGCGCGGCCAGGGTGTCGCCGCCGGGAAAGCGGCCATTGTCGATGCCCTGGTAAAGTGCCAACAGGTCATCGTCACCCAGGATCGCATCGCTGACTGCTTTCGCCGCCGCCAGGGTCGGCAGCACACCATGGCCGGAAAAACCTTGCAGCCAGTAGCGCTGGCCGTCCCGGCCAACGTCCGGGGTGCGCCGCATGCTGCAGTCGATATGGCCACCCCAGGCGTAGTCGATGGTCACGCCCGTCAGTTGAGGAAAGACCCGTTCCAGGTGGGGGCGGGTGGCGCTGGCCACGTCCTTGGGTATGCCGCCCAGGTAGGTGCAGCCACCGCCGAACAGCAAGCGGTGGTCCGGGGTGAGGCGGAAATAGTCGGGGACGAACTGGTTGTCGATCACGCAACTGTTGCGCGGCAGCAGCGATGCGGCAAGTGCAGGGTCAAGCGGCGCGGTGGCGACCTGGTACGAGCCCACTGGCAACAGCCTGCGTGAGAGCGTGCGGTCGAGGCGGTCGATGTAGGCATTGCAGGCCAGCACCAGCACGTCACACCGCACTTCGCCGCGCTCGGTGCGGACGCGATAACCGTTGTTGGTCTGCTGGTAGTCGACCACTTGGCTTTGTTCGAAGATGCCCCCGCCCGCGGCTTCGAGGGCAATGGCCAGTCCCTGGGCGAGCTTGAGCGGGTTGAGGTGCGCGCCCTTGCCGTCGTACAGCGCAGCCTGGTAGCGCGGGCTGCCGATCCACTGCGCCAGCTCGTCGCGGCCAATCAGGCGCAAGCCGTCGTAGCCCCATTTGTCTTCGGCCTCGTGCAGGGCTTCTTCCAGCATCTTCACACGGCGAGGCAGTACCGCCGCCCACAGGCTGCCGGGCCGGTAGTCGATGTCGAAACCGTGGCGCAGGGGCAGTTCACGCATCTCTTCTGCCGCCCAGCACATGCTGTCCCACAGCCGACGTGCGCGTTCTGTGCCAAGGGATTTTTCCAGCGGCGGCATGTCGCACGACCAACCCAGCAATGCCTGGCCACCGTTGCGCCCGGAGGCAGCCCATGCCACACGACTGGATTCGAGCAAGGTCACGCGCTTACCGGCCAAGGCCAGGCGCAGGGCAGTGTGCAGGCCGCTGAAGCCAGCACCAACGATCACTACATCGGTGTCATGCTGGCCTTGCAGGGTAGGGCGCAAGGGGATGGGGGTGGGGAAGGTCTGGGCGTAGTAGCTGGCAATATGCTGAGCGGATTGCTTGAACATGCAGATGCCTCGTGAAATTTATAGTGCTTATTTTCATGAAAATGTAGCATTATTTTTTCACAGCGCCAGCTTTCTTTTATGGGAGATTCGCGGCTACCGCTCTTACGCAGGGTGGCGATGAGGAGGAGGCAACGATCAATCCTCCGGCTATGTCGATGCCTTGCGCCGAGGCTGCTTCGGTTTGCCAGCGCTCGCTTTGTCTTTCCCGCTGCTCCGGCGCTTCTTCTTCCACGGTGTCGCTGCCTTGCCTGCCGCCGGTCCGCTGATGGTCAGTTGCATGCCGCTGCAGCGCTGCACCAGCTTGCCCATCCAGGCCGATTGCCGCGCGACGAATTCCTCCAGGCTCATTTCGCCGCTTTGCACCATGTCCAGGGCCTGCTCCCAGATCGCCGTGGTACCGGGGTCGGCAATGGCGCGGGGGACGGCGTCGATCAGGCTGAAGGCTGCCGGGGTGGCGCTCAGCGCCTTGCCGTTCTTCACCAGGTACCCGCGGTCGAGCAGGCCTTGGATGATGCTGGCACGGGTCGCCTCGGTGCCGATGCCGGTGGTTTCCTTGAGCTTTTGTTTCAGGCGAGGGTCGTCGACCAGTTTGGCGACGTTCTTCATGGCCTTGATCAGGTCGCCTTCGGTGAAGGGTTTGGGGGGCTGGGTCCATTGATCCTTCAGTTGCACATCGTGCACGTTGCACACCTGGCCTTCAGACAGGACTGGCAGCACCTGGGCCGGTGGCGCCTCGCGGCCTTTGTTCGGGGTCAGTGCCTCGGGGAGGGCGCGGCGCCAACCTGGCTCGACGATCTGCTTGCCCACGGCACGCAGCGCGTGGCCGGCGCAATCGAATTCGGCTTGGGTGCGGTCGAATTCATGATTGGGCAGGAACTGCGCCAGATAGCGGGCACGAATGAGCGTGTAGACCGCCTTGTACTTGGCCGGCAGGCGGGACGGGTCGCTGGCGGCCGCGGTGGGGATGATGCCGTGGTGAGCGCTGACCTTGGCATCGTTCCAGGCCCGTGAACGGCGCTGGGGCGTCAGGTATGGCTGCAAGGGGGCCAAACTGGCGTCGGCGCGTTGTAGCGCGGCGAGGATTGCCGGAGCCTCGCTGTGCTGGCTCATGGGCAGGTAGCCGCAGTCGCTGCGCGGGTAAGTGATCAGCTTGTGGGTTTCATACAGCGCCTGGGCGATGTCGAGGGTTTCCTGGGCGCCGAGTCCGAACTTCTTCGAGCACAGCTCCTGCAGAGTGCCAAGGTCGAAGGGCAGGGGCGCTGCTTCTCGCACGCGCTCAGTGGCTACCTTCAGCACCTGCGCGGTGCCTGAGTTGCCCATATCGGCGGCGGCTTGTTGTGCCAATGCCGGGTTCAGGCAGCGGCCCTGATCGTCGCAGGCATCCTCTGGAGCGCGCCACTGGGCGTTGAAGTGCTGGCCGGCGTGTTCCAGCTGCACGTCGATGGACCAGAACGGCACGGGTACGAAGTCGGCGATGCTGCGGTCGCGGTCGACCACCAGACGCAAAGTCGGCGTCTGTACACGGCCTACCGGCAGTACGCCCTGGTAGCCGGACTGGCGACCGAGCAGGGTGAACAGCCGGCTCATGTTCATGCCGATCAGCCAGTCGGCCCGCGAGCGGCCCAGTGCCGAGTGATAAAGGCTGAACGTGTCCTGGCCCGGCAGCAGCCGGGCCAGGGCCTTGCGAATCGACGCATCGTCCAGGGCCGACAGCCATAGGCGTTGAATCGGACCCCGATAACGACAGTGCTCGACCAGCTCGCGGGCGATCATCTCGCCTTCACGGTCGGCGTCAGTGGCGATCACCAGCTCCCGGGCTTCTCCCAGCAGGCGCTTGACCGCCTTGAACTGGCTGGCGGTCTTGGGCTTGACCAGCATTTTCCATTTTTCCGGAATGATCGGCAGGTCGGCCAGGTTCCAACGTTTGTAGCGAGCGTCGTAGCTGTCGGGCGGTGCGGTTTCAAGCAGGTGGCCGATGCACCAGGTCACGCAGACATCGGTGCCTTGCCAGCAGCCGTCGCCCTTGCGATTGGCACCTAGCACCTTGGCGATGTCTTTTGCCTGAGAGGGTTTTTCACAGAGGAACAGGCGCATGGCCGGGAACGCTTCATCGGGAAAGATGGGCACTAGGATGCGCAAGCGAGGGCGCGCAGGCAAGCTTTATCTGGATGGATGTACAGGTTTTTGTGTCGGGCAGGCATGTCTTTGGCCGGCAGCGGCCCTTTCGCGGGTAAACCCGTGATAGGGCCGCTGCCGGTTGTGCATCAGGCGCGCGAATCGCGGACCATGTCCACGTGCGGGATACCCGCTTCGAGGAACTCTTCGCTGACAACGCGGAAACCCAGCCGCTCATAGAAGGGGGTGGCATGGACCTGGGCGCTGAGCATTTGTTGCTTGAGGTCGCGGTTCTGCGCTTCGGCGATCACGGCCTTCATCAGCGCATCGCCAACCTTCAGTCCGCGCCAGTCCTTGAGCACTGAAATGCGTCCGATGGTGCCGTCGGGCAGCAGGCGGGCGGTACCGATCGGGTAGTCGCCTTCCAGGGCGAGAAAGTGCAGGGCGTCCTGGTCTTCGGAGTCGAACTCCAGCTCCGGCGGGATGTGCTGTTCGGCGACGAATACCGCCTCACGAATGCGGCGGATATCGGCGTTGTCTTTGTGCCAGTCGGCCAGGCGAACGCTGATCTTATTCATTGGCAAACCCCAGGCTTCCTTGTTTGACCAACTGCTGTACCAGCATAAGGCCATCTTCGTCCTGCAGCCACTGGTCAAGGTTGTCGATATGCAACGCGTCGGCGGAACACACCAGTTTCAGCAGTTCGCGCAGTTTGCCCGGCAGCGGGCAGCTGCGGCCGCTGGCGAACAGCATCAGGTCGTCGTTGAGCTCGGACCAGGCCATGCGTGCACTCGGGTTGCGGATCAGGATCGCGCCGTCTTCAAGGGCCTCGATCAGCTCGTCTTCGGACAACTCTTCGCCGACGACCTGTTCCGGATAGCGTGGCTCGGTCATGAACTGGCCGAACCAGGTCAGCAGCAGGTCTTTGTCGCCCATGTGCTTGTCGAGCAGCGCCTTGAGGCGGTCGAGGGCATCGTGCTGAATCTGGTGTGGGTCGCTGGCAGGCTCCGCGTCGGCGTCGCTGTAGCGCTCTTCGTCGGGCAGGAACTGGCCGAGGAAGTCGGTGAAGTGGGTCAGGACCTCAGCGGCGCTCGGGGCGCGGAAGCCTACCGAGTAGGTCAGGCAGTCGTCCACGGCCACGCCGTAGTGGGCCAGGCGCGGTGGCAGGTACAGCATGTCACCCGGTTCCAGGGTCCACTCGCCGCTTTGCTCGAACTCGGCGAGGATGCGCAGGTCGGCATGCGGCAGCAGCGGGCTGTCGCTGTTGCACATCTGGCCGATCTTCCAGTTGCGCTGGCCGTGGCCTTGCAGCAGGAACACGTCGTAGTTGTCGAAGTGTGGGCCGACACTGCCTCCGGGGGCGGCGAAGCTGATCATCACATCGTCGATACGCCAACTTGGCAGGAAGCGGAAGTGCTCCAGCAGCTCGGCGACTTCCGGAACGAACTGGTCGACGGCTTGCACCAGCAGGGTCCAATCCTTCTCCGGCAGCTCGGCGAAGGTTTCCTCCTCGAACGGGCCCCGGCGCAGCTCCCATGGGTGCGCGCCGTGCTCGAGGACGATGCGGGACTCGACTTCGTCTTCCAGGGCCAGGCCGGCCAGCTCGTCGGGGTCGATAGGGCTTTCGAAGTCCGGGAACGCCTGGCGCACCAGCAGGGGCTTCTTCTGCCAGTAGTCGCGCATGAATTCGCGGGCCGTGAGGCCGCCGAGCAGCTGCAGTGGAGTATCAGGATTCATGTTCAACCTATTGAAAAAACGTAATTTTCGTACGGGAATAAAAACGCCCGGCCAAGCCGGGCGTTGTACGCGACGCTCAGCTTAGATGCGTTTGGCCTGGGCTGCCGCGTTGCCGATGTAGGTCGCCGGGGTCAGCTGCTTGAGCTCGGCCTTGGCTTCGGCTGGCATGTCCAGACCATCGATGAAGGTCAGCAGCGCTTCAGGCGTGATGCCCTTGCCACGGGTCAGCTCCTTGAGCTTCTCGTAGGGGTTCTCGATGTTGAAACGACGCATGACGGTCTGGATCGGCTCGGCCAGGACTTCCCAGCAGGCGTCCAGGTCGGCGGCGATGCGCTGGGTGTTGATTTCCAGCTTGCCGATACCTTTGAGGCTGGCCTCGTAGGCGATGACGCTGTGGGCGAAGCCCACGCCCAGGTTGCGCAGCACGGTGGAGTCGGTCAGGTCGCGCTGCCAGCGGGAGACTGGCAGTTTGCTGGCCAGGTGCTGGAACAGTGCGTTGGCAATACCCAGGTTGCCTTCGGAGTTCTCGAAGTCGATTGGGTTGACCTTATGCGGCATGGTCGAGGAGCCGATTTCGCCAGCGACGGTCTTCTGCTTGAAGTAGCCCAGGGATATGTAGCCCCAGACGTCACGGTCGAAGTCGATGAGGATGGTGTTGAAGCGAGCGATGGCGTCGAACAGCTCGGCGATGTAGTCGTGCGGCTCGATCTGGGTGGTATAGGGGTTGAACACCAGGCCCAGCTCGTCTTCGATGAAGGCGCGGGCGTTGGCTTCCCAGTCGATCTGCGAGTAGGCCGACAGGTGGGCGTTGTAGTTGCCCACGGCACCGTTGATCTTGCCCAGCAGCGGTACGGCGGCAACCTGGGCGATCTGGCGCTCCAGACGGTACACGACGTTGGCCAGCTCTTTGCCCAGGGTGGTCGGCGATGCCGGTTGGCCGTGGGTACGCGACAGCATAGGCACGTCGGCGTACTGATGAGCCAGGGCGCGGATGGCGTCGGCGATCTGACGCATCAGCGGCAGCAGCACTTCGTCACGACCGGCGCGCAGCATCAGGGCGTGGGACAGGTTGTTGATGTCCTCGCTGGTGCAGGCGAAGTGGATGAACTCGCTGACCTTGGCCAGCTCAGGCAGCTTGGCGGCCTGCTCCTTGAGGAGGTATTCGATCGCCTTGACGTCGTGGTTGGTGGTGCGCTCGATTTCCTTGACGCGCTCGGCGTGCTCGAGCTTGAAGTCGGTGGCCAGGCTGTCCAGCAGGGCGTTGGCTTCGGCGGAGAACGCCGGCACTTCGCCGATCTGCGGGTGGGCGGCCAGACGCTGGAGCCAGCGGACTTCGACCAGGGCGCGGAAACGGATGAGACCGTATTCGCTGAAAATAGGGCGCAGGGCCTGGGTTTTGCCGGCGTAACGGCCGTCTACAGGGGAAACCGCAGTGAGCGAAGAGAGCTGCATGGGGTGTTCTCGGACAGTCAGGCTTTTGGAAGGGCGCATATCATACATGAAAAATGCGCTCAGGTCGGGTGGCTGACCAAAGGTCAGGCCATTTATCAGGTGCGGCATTGCGTATTGCCTGTTCCGGCCCTCTCGCTGGCAAGTCAGCTCCCACAGGACTTGCACCGCGCTCGAGGCGAGTGCGGTTCCTGTGGGAGCTGGCTTGCCGGGATGAGGGCCGGAACGGTCAACCCCCCCCCTCAGGAAGGGTTGCGCATCATGTCGTACAGTTCGTTCAGCAACTTGCGCCGGCTGAACACCAATTGCCAGCGGTGCCCGCCCAGCTGGCGCCACAGGCGCGCGGCGCGGATGCCAGCCAGCAGCAGGGCGCGGATTTTCGAGGCATTGCTGGCCTGCTGCAGGAAGCGCATGTCGCCATGCACCTGGATGCGCTGGCGCAGGGTGCTCAGAGTGTCCTGGTATAACGCGCCGCTGGAAGCGATGACGTTTTCGTGGACCAGGCCAAAATGCTCGGCCTGCGACTGGATCTGGGGCAAGCGGTTGCCGATGGTGTCGAGCAGGTCGCCGCGCTTGTTCAGCTGGCGCTCCAGGCCCAGCATCGACAGGGCATAGCGCAGGGGCTCGCGCTGCAGGCTGCTGGGGTCGCGCTCCAGGGCGCCGACCAGGGCGCGATAGCCATCGCGCAGGTTGAGGTCGTCGCCGCCGAACACTTCCAGGGTGTCCTTCGGGTCGCGGACCAGCAAGCTACCGATCATGCAGCCAATGTTGGCCTCGCTGGCCTGCCCGGTGCGGGCGATGCGGTCGACCAGCACCGCGGCCTGGAACACGCCGCCCAGGGCGACCAGTTGCTCCTGCAGGTTGCTCATGCGCGCGGGCTCCACGGCTCGGCGGTTTCGATCACACCGCCGCCGAGGCAGACCTCGCCGTCATAGAACACCACCGACTGGCCTGGAGTGACAGCCCGTTGCGGCTCGTCGAACACTGCGCGGTAGCCGGTCTCGGTGCGCTCCAGGGTGCATTGCTGGTCGCTCTGGCGGTAACGGACCTTGGCGGTGAGTTTACGCGGGCTGCTCAGGTCGATCGGGTTGACCCAGAAGATTTCCGAGGCGAGCAGGGCGCGGGAGAACAGCCACGGATGTTCGTTGCCCTGGCCCACCACCAGCACGTTGCGAGCCAGGTCCTTGTGCAGCACGTACCACGGCTCGTCGCCGGCATCTTTCAAGCCGCCGATTCCCAAGCCCTGGCGCTGGCCGATGGTGTGGTACATCAAGCCGTGATGGCGGCCGATCACCTCGCCTTCGGTGGTCTCGATATCGCCAGGCTGAGCGGGCAGGTACTGCTTGAGGAAGTCGCTGAAGCGGCGTTCGCCAATGAAGCAGATCCCGGTGGAGTCCTTTTTCTTGGCGGTGGCCAAGCCGTGTTTCTCGGCGATGGCACGGACTTCGGGCTTCTCCAGTTCGCCGACCGGGAACAGGGTGCGGGCAATTTCCTTGCCGCCGACCGCGTGCAGGAAGTAGCTCTGATCCTTGTTCGGGTCCAGGCCCTTGAGCAATTCGGTGAGGTCGCCGGTATCGCGGCGGCGCACGTAGTGGCCGGTGGCGATCAGGTCGGCCCCCAGGGAAAGGGCGTAGTCGAGGAACGCCTTGAACTTGATTTCGCGGTTGCAGAGGATGTCCGGGTTCGGCGTACGGCCGGCCTTGTACTCCTCGAGGAAATGCTCGAACACGTTGTCCCAGTATTCGGCGGCGAAGTTGGCGGTATGCAGCTTGATGCCGATACGGTCGCACACCGCCTGGGCGTCGGCCAGGTCTTCGCGGGCAGTGCAGTATTCGGTGCCGTCGTCTTCTTCCCAGTTCTTCATGAACAGACCTTCCACCTGGTACCCCTGCTCCATGAGCAGAAGGGCGGAGACGGAAGAGTCCACGCCGCCGGACATGCCGACGATGACGCGGGTCTTGGCGGGGTCTTTGAATGCTGGGCTGGTCATGGCTACCGATGTGTTTCAGGGGGAAAAGCGCCGATTCTATCAAACCCGCGCACGTACGTCAGTCACGCAGCAGGTCGAGGCTGTGCAATGGTCCGGCCAGGTAGTCGTCGATGCAGCGTGGTACCAACTCGCTGCGCCAGCGCGTGGAGTCGGCCAGCAATTCTTCGCGGGTGAGCCAGACGGCGCGGACGATATCGCTGTCCAGCGCCAGGTCGGCGTGGTGGCGCACGGGGCGGGCGGCGAAGCAGATGCGCTGGTAGGTTACGCCGTTGCTCGGGGCGGTGTAGAGGTAGATGCCGACCACGCCGGTCAGCTCGACTTCCCAGGCGGTTTCCTCGAGGGTTTCGCGCAGGGCGGCCTGGGGTAGGGTCTCATTGGGTTCGAGGTGGCCAGCAGGCTGGTTGAAGACGTGCTGGCCGGCTTTGAATTCTTCGACGAGGAGGAACTTGCCTTCGTGCTCGACGATGGTGGCGACGGTGATGTGGGGTTGCCAGGTCATGGTGGAGTCCTTCGATCGTTGGGGCCGCTGTGCTGCCCTCGCCGGCAAGCTGGCGCCTGCGGATTCTGGGTGTGTACCTGAAAAGCACAAACCCCGGTGCGTGGCCGGGGTTTGTGTGGTTACTTCAAGCGAGCCTTACAGGGCGGCAATGGCACTGTTCAGGGTCTGGCTTGGGCGCATCACCTTGGCGGTCAGCTCGGCATCCGGGGCGTAGTAGCCACCGATGTCGGCCGGCTTGCCCTGAACGGCGTTGAGCTCGGCGACGATGGTCGCTTCGTTCTCGGTCAGGGTCTTGGCCAGCGGGGCGAAGCGCGCCTGCAGCGCAGCGTCGTCGGTCTGAGCAGCCAGGGCCTGGGCCCAGTACAGGGTCAGGTAGAAGTGGCTGCCGCGGTTGTCGATACCGCCGACTTTGCGCGATGGCGACTTGTTGGTGTCCAGGAACTTGCCGGTAGCTTGGTCCAGGGTGTTGGCCAGGACTTTGGCGCGCGGGTTGTCGTAGGTGTTGCCCAGGTGCTCCAGGGAAGCGGCCAGGGCCAGGAACTCACCCAGCGAGTCCCAGCGCAGGAAGTTCTCTTCGACCAGTTGCTGCACGTGTTTCGGAGCCGAACCACCGGCGCCGGTTTCGAACAGGCCACCGCCGTTCATCAGCGGCACGATCGACAGCATCTTGGCACTGGTGCCCAGTTCCATGATCGGGAACAGGTCGGTCAGGTAGTCGCGCAGTACGTTACCGGTTACCGAGATGGTGTCCTTGCCTTCGCGGATGCGGGCCAGGGAGAACTTGATGGCGTCGACCGGAGCCAGGACGCGGATGTCCAGGCCGGAGGTGTCGTGGTCCTTCAGGTACTGTTGCACCTTCTCGATCATCACGCCGTCATGGGCGCGAGCCGGGTCCAGCCAGAACACCGCCGGGGTGTTGCTCAGGCGGGCGCGGTTGACGGCCAGCTTGACCCAGTCCTGGATCGGCGCGTCCTTGGTCTGGCACATGCGGAAGATGTCGCCAGCTTCGACGTTCTGTTCCAGAACGACGTTGCCCTTGCCATCGACCACGCGCACGACGCCGTCGGCCTTGATCTGGAAGGTCTTGTCGTGGGAACCGTATTCTTCGGCTTTCTGGGCCATCAGGCCGACGTTCGGTACGCTGCCCATGGTGGTCGGGTCGAATGCACCGTTGGCCTTGCAGTCCTCGATCACGGCCTGGTAGATGCCAGCGTAGCAACGGTCCGGGATCACGGCCTTGGCGTCTTGCAGTTCGCCAGCGGTGTTCCACATCTTGCCCGAGTCGCGGATCATGGCCGGCATCGAAGCGTCGACGATGACGTCGCTCGGAACGTGCAGGTTGGTGATGCCTTTGTCGGAGTTGACCATCGCCAGGGCTGGGCGCACGGCGTACAGGGCCTGGATGTCGGCTTCGATCTCGGCTTGCTTCTCGGCGGGCAGGTCCTTGATGCGGGCGTACAGGTCACCGATGCCGTTGTTGGCGTTGAAGCCGACTTCGGCCAATGCGGTGGCGTGCTTGGTCAGCACGTCGTTGTAGAACTCTTCGACGATCACGCCGAACATGATCGGGTCGGAGACCTTCATCATGGTGGCTTTCAGGTGCACCGACAGCAGTACGCCGGAGGCCTTGGCATCGGCGATCTGTTCGGCGATGAAGGCTTTCAGGGCCTTGCGGCTCATGGTGGCGCAGTCGATGACCTCGGCGGCCTTGACCGCGGTCTTTTCTTTCAGGACGGTGGTGGTGCCGTCTTTGCCGACCAGCTCGATGCGCAGGCTGTCGTCAGCTTCGATCAGTGCGGCTTTCTCGCTGCCGTAGAAGTCGCCCTGGGTCATATGGGCAACATGCGACTTGGAGTCAGCGGCCCAGGCGCCCATCTTGTGCGGATGCTTGCGTGCGTAGTTCTTGACCGACAGCGGGGCGCGGCGGTCGGAGTTGCCTTCGCGCAGAACCGGGTTCACGGCGCTACCCTTGATGCGGTCGTAGCGGGCGCGGGATTCTTTCTCGGCTTCGGTGGCCGGCTCGTCGGCGTAGTCAGGGATGTTGAAGCCCTTGCCTTGCAGCTCCTTGATCGCGGCCTTGAGCTGCGGTACCGAGGCGCTGATGTTCGGCAGCTTGATGATGTTGGCTTCGGGGGTGGTGGCCAGCTGGCCCAGTTCCGCCAGGTGATCGCCTACCTGCTTCTCGGCGCCCAATTGCTCCGGGAAGGCTGCGAGGATACGGCCGGCCAGGGAGATGTCGCGGGTTTCGACGGCGATATCGGCCGATGCGGTGAACGCTTCGATGATCGGCAGCAGGGAATAGGTGGCGAGGGCGGGAGCTTCGTCGGTGAAGGTGTAGATGATCTTGGAACGGGTGGGCATGCGGGTTAACTCTCTATGTGCTGAGCGTACTCGAGTCTCGAGGTGCGCAGGGTAGGCGCATCGCCCTGGCAACGCCATGAGCGGATAGTCGAGAGGCTGCGAGCGGTGATGGTGGATGCATCAGTCGAGCGTCAAGTGCTGAGCTGCGGTAACAACCCAGGCTTAGTGGCCGTCGATGGCCAAGGGCGAGCCGCATTTTTCCAAGGGTTCGCCCCGATGACCCTACGGTCGCGCCGCAGTATACCAAACCATGCGGGCTATTCAGCAAGGCGAAGTGATATCTGCGCATTTATAAGACCAAAGACGTAGGGGCAATGTGGCGTGTTGCCGCAGGCTCGTACGGGGCCTGCAAGGCCGTGCGGTGCGGCGGATTTCTTGCGGGAAACGGCCTGCCCGGCGACGTGCCCTGTCTCGTCGACGCACGCGCAACGCCTTGCAGGTCAGCGGATGTGGTTTAGGCTCAGTGGATCGCATGATGTCCAATCACACCCGACAGCGGAGTAGTGCAAGCATGGGATACCAGAAAATCAAGGTTCCGACCGACGGCGCCAAGATCACCGTCAATGCCGACCATTCGCTTAACGTTCCCGACAACCCCATCATTCCTTACATCGAGGGCGACGGTATCGGCGTGGATGTCTCGCCGGTGATGATCAAGGTGGTCGATGCCGCCGTGCAGAAGGCCTATGGCGGCAAGCGCAAGATTGCCTGGATGGAAGTTTACGCCGGCGAAAAGGCGACCCAGGTCTACGATCAGGACACTTGGCTCCCCCAGGAAACCCTGGATGCGGTGCGCGATTACGTGGTGTCGATCAAGGGGCCGCTGACCACCCCGGTCGGTGGCGGCATCCGCTCGCTTAACGTGGCCTTGCGCCAGCAGCTTGACCTCTATGTATGCCTGCGCCCGGTGTTGTGGTTCCAGGGCGTGCCCAGCCCGGTCAAGAAGCCTGGCGATGTCGACATGGTGATCTTCCGTGAGAACTCCGAGGACATTTATGCCGGTATCGAATGGAAGGCTGGCTCGCCGGAAGCCAACAAGGTGATCAAGTTCCTCAAGGAGGAAATGGGCGTCACCAAGATCCGCTTCGACCAGGATTGCGGCATCGGCGTGAAGCCGGTCTCCAGGGAAGGTACCAAGCGTCTGGTGCGCAAGGCCTTGCAGTATGTGGTGGATAACGACCGTGAGTCGCTGACTCTGGTGCACAAGGGCAACATCATGAAGTTCACCGAAGGGGCCTTCAAGGACTGGGGCTACGAAGTGGCACGGGACGAGTTCGGCGCCGAGCTGCTGGACGGCGGCCCATGGATGAAGTTCAAGAACCCCAAGACCGGCCGCGAAGTGATCGTCAAGGACGCCATCGCCGATGCCATGCTGCAACAGATCCTGCTACGCCCGGCCGAGTACGACGTGATCGCCACGCTTAACCTCAATGGCGATTACCTCTCCGACGCCCTGGCGGCCGAGGTGGGCGGTATCGGTATCGCGCCGGGGGCCAATCTGTCGGATACCGTGGCCATGTTCGAAGCTACCCATGGCACTGCGCCGAAATATGCCGGGCAGGACAAAGTCAACCCAGGGTCCGTGATCCTTTCGGCCGAAATGATGCTGCGCCATATGGGCTGGACCGAGGCGGCCGACCTGATCATCAAGGGCACCAATGGCGCCATTGCGGCCAAGACCGTGACCTATGACTTCGAGCGCCTGATGGAGGGGGCGACGCTGGTGAGCAGCTCAGGTTTCGGTGATGAAATGATCAAGCACATGTAATGCTGTGCCCTGGGGGGCTGGGCTGCCGGCACCATCACCGGCAAGCCGGCTCCTGCAGGGGGATGGTTAAATGAAAACCGGCCGCTTCCGTTCAAAGAAGCGGCCGGCTTGTTCGTCTACCGGCAGAGTAGGGTGCGTCAGGCATTCACGGTATCGTCGGTCGTGGTCTGTATGCCGGGTGAGGGGGTGGCGCCAGCGCTGCTGATGTTGGTCGCGTGCAAGCCTTTGGGGCCCTGGATGATCTCGAACGTCACGGCCTGTCCGGCCTTGAGCGTCTTGTAGCCGTCCATCTGGATCGCCGAATAGTGGGCGAACAGATCTTCGTCTTTGCCCTCCTCATTGATGAATCCATAGCCCTTGGCATTGTTGAACCACTTGACTTTACCGCTTGCCATCCCTATGTCCCTCTGCAAAGGACTCCATCACTGGAGTATCATCCACTTCATCCGCATACGAACCGTGCGAAAAATCTGGTTGACTGCGCGGATCTTTATCGACCACGGTGGGTTCTTATTGGTTGTAACACCGTTTTGCCGATAGTCAAGGTCAGCCGGCGCGTGCGCTGTTGGTGGCCTGTGCGGTCAACCCACAACCTTAACTTGTCGATCATGATGAAATTCTTTCCATGCATGCACCTAGTGAGATTCGACTAACATTCAATCAGGATCGCCCGCAATCGAATGAGGACGACGGCTCAGGTCTTGCGGTTCAGGAAGCCAAGCCGATCCTGCAGGCGCCACCGATGTACAAGGTGGTTTTGTTCAACGATGACTACACACCGATGGATTTCGTCGTCGAAGTGCTCGAAACGTTCTTCAATCTGAACCGCGAGCTGGCGACCAAGATCATGCTGACCGTCCATACCGAAGGGCGGGCAGTGTGCGGATTGTTTACCCGTGACATCGCCGAGACAAAGG
The DNA here is from genome assembly GCF_040762985.1 of Pseudomonas sp. Rh2. Taxonomy (NCBI): domain Bacteria; kingdom Pseudomonadati; phylum Pseudomonadota; class Gammaproteobacteria; order Pseudomonadales; family Pseudomonadaceae; genus Pseudomonas; species Pseudomonas sp. Rh2. Next base: position 3,630,931 of record NZ_CP142890.1, on the reverse strand, counting down.
CCATGCAGGTCAACCAATACGCCAGGGAAAGCCAGCATCCGCTACTCTGTGAAATCGAGAAGGACGGTTAATCGCCGACCACTTGGGTATGAGGTGAAGCTATGTTAAACCGCGAGCTCGAAGTCACCCTCAATCTGGCCTTCAAGGAGGCTCGTTCGAAGCGTCATGAGTTCATGACCGTCGAACACCTGCTGCTAGCACTCCTTGACAATGAGGCTGCCGCGACCGTTCTGCGCGCCTGTGGCGCGAATCTCGAGAAACTCAAGCACGACCTGCAAGAGTTCATCGACTCCACGACACCCCTGATTCCGGTCAATGACGAAGATCGCGAAACTCAGCCGACCTTGGGCTTCCAGCGCGTTTTGCAGCGCGCCGTGTTCCATGTGCAAAGCTCGGGCAAGCGCGAAGTGACCGGTGCCAACGTGTTGGTGGCGATTTTCAGCGAACAGGAAAGCCAGGCAGTCTTTCTGCTCAAACAGCAGAGCGTGGCCCGGATCGATGTGGTCAATTACATCGCCCACGGCATCTCCAAGGTGCCGGGCCATGGTTCGCACACCGAGAACGACCAGGAAATGCAGGACGAAGAGGGCGGCGAAACGTCGGCCTCGGGCAACCCGCTGGATGCCTATGCCAGCAATCTGAACGAACTCGCCCGGGCCGGACGCATCGATCCGCTGGTAGGGCGTGAGCAGGAAGTCGAGCGTGTTGCGCAGATCCTCGCTCGCCGTCGCAAGAACAACCCGTTGCTGGTGGGTGAGGCGGGTGTCGGCAAGACCGCCATCGCCGAAGGCCTGGCCAAGCGCATCGTCGACGGCCAGGTGCCCGACCTGCTGGCGCAAAGCGTGGTGTATTCGCTAGACCTCGGTGCGCTGCTGGCCGGGACCAAATACCGCGGCGACTTCGAAAAACGCTTCAAGGCGTTGCTCGGCGAACTGCGCAAGCGTCCCCAGGCCATTCTGTTCATCGACGAAATTCACACCATCATCGGTGCCGGTGCGGCTTCGGGTGGGGTGATGGATGCATCCAACCTGCTCAAGCCGCTGTTGTCTTCGGGTGACATCCGCTGCATAGGCTCGACCACCTTCCAGGAATTCCGTGGCATCTTCGAGAAAGACCGTGCCTTGGCGCGGCGCTTCCAGAAAGTCGATGTCTCCGAGCCATCGGTCGAAGATACTGTGGGCATTCTGCGTGGCCTGAAGGGGCGCTTCGAAAGCCACCACAACATCGAGTACAGCGACGAAGCGCTGCGCGCCGCCGCCGAATTGGCCTCGCGCTACATCAATGACCGGCACATGCCGGACAAGGCCATCGACGTGATCGACGAGGCCGGCGCCTATCAGCGTCTGCAGCCGGAAGCCAACCGGGTCAAGCGCATCGATGTGCCGCAGGTCGAGGACATCGTCGCCAAAATCGCGCGTATTCCGCCCAAACACGTCACCAGCTCCGACAAGGAACTGCTACGCAACCTCGAGCGTGATCTGAAGCTGACCGTTTTCGGCCAGGATGCGGCGATCGACTCGCTCTCCACGGCCATCAAGCTGTCGCGGGCGGGCCTCAAGGCGCCGGACAAGCCAGTCGGCTCGTTCCTGTTCGCAGGTCCGACCGGTGTCGGCAAGACCGAAGTGGCGCGGCAATTGGCCAAGGCGCTGGGTGTCGAGCTGGTACGCTTCGATATGTCCGAGTACATGGAGCGCCACACCGTGTCGCGCCTGATCGGTGCGCCACCTGGCTATGTCGGGTTCGACCAGGGTGGCTTGCTGACCGAGGCGATTACCAAGCAGCCGCATTGCGTGTTGCTGCTCGATGAAATCGAGAAGGCCCACCCGGAAGTCTTCAACCTGCTGCTGCAGGTGATGGACCACGGCACGCTGACCGACAACAACGGGCGCAAGGCCGATTTCCGCAACGTGATTCTGATCATGACCACCAACGCCGGTGCAGAAACCGCTGCGCGGGCCTCGATCGGTTTCACGCACCAGGATCACTCGTCCGACGCGATGGAAGTCATTCGCAAGAGCTTCACACCGGAGTTCCGCAACCGCCTGGACACCATCATCCAGTTCGGCCGCCTGAGCCACGAGACGATCAAGAGCATCGTCGACAAGTTCCTCATCGAACTGCAGGCGCAACTGGAGGACAAGCGTGTGCTGCTGGAAGTCAGCGATGCGGCTCGCGGCTGGCTGGCTACCACCGGCTACGATGTGCAGATGGGTGCGCGGCCGATGGCGCGGCTTATCCAGGACAAGATCAAGCGGCCGCTGGCCGAGGAGATCTTGTTTGGCGAGCTGGCCGAGCATGGCGGTGTCGTGCACATCGACCTGCGCGATGGCGAACTGGTGTTCGACTTCGAGACCACGGCAGAGGTGGCGTGAAAGCGGGGTCGCGCAGCGGCCCTTGCCAAACTGGCAGGTACAAAAAAGCCCGGCACATGGCCGGGCTTTTTCATGGCTTGAGCTTAGCGCGCACGGTAAGTGATGCGGCCCTTGCTCAGGTCGTATGGCGTCAGTTCGACGCGGACCTTGTCACCAGTCAGAATGCGAATGTAGTTCTTGCGCATCTTTCCGGAGATGTGCGCGGTTACGACGTGCCCGTTTTCCAACTCCACGCGGAACATGGTGTTGGGCAGGGTGTCGACGACAGTACCTTCCATTTCGAAGCTGTCTTCTTTCGACATGCAGTAAAGCCCTCGGTATCCAGTGTTGGCCCGACGCAATGACTGCACCGGGCAAAAAAGTGGCGTGGATTATGCCCGATAACTGTGTGTCAAGCCAATGCTTTCAGTTGAGGGTGACCCAGCGCTGATTGATCAGCAGCTCGATAGGGCGATATTGGGTCTTGTAGTTCATCTTCTTGCAGTTCTTTATCCAATACCCCAGGTAAACCGCTTCAAGGTTCTGGCGAAGCGCTTCGGTGATCTGCCAGAGGATGGCGTATCGGCCAAGGCTGCGGCGCTCTTCCTCAGGTTCGTAGAAGGTGTAAACGGCTGACAGACCGTTGGGTAGCAGGTCGCATACCGCCACAGCCAGCAAGCGTTCGCCCAGGCGGAATTCGTAGAACCAGCAAAAAGGCAGGTCGCGTACCAGGAAGGTGGAGAACTGGTCACGGCTCGGTGGGTACATGTCGCCATCGGCGTGTCGGGTTTCGATGTAGCGTCGGTACAGGTCGAAATACTCTTCCTTGAACGCCGGGCGCGCCGCGGTCACGGTCAAGTCTGCGTTGCGCTTCAGGATGCGCCGCTGCTGGCGATTGGGGAGGAAGCGGGCGGCAGGGATGCGCGCTGGCACGCAGGCATTGCAGTTCTGGCAATGGGGGCGATAGAGGTGGTCGCCGCTGCGACGAAACCCCATTTCCGACAGGTCGGCATAGACATGCACGTCCATCGGCTGGCTGGGATCGAGGAACAGCGTTGTCGCCTGCTCGTCCGGCAAGTAGCTGCAGGAGTGGGGTTGAGTGGCATAAAACTTCAACCGCGCCAGCTCTGTCATGATCAACCCCCTCGGTGAGACTTTGCTTTAAGTGTAAGCCAGCTGGCAGAACTCGCCTAGGGAACCCAGGTGGCGCTGTTGGGCTGGTCGAGGTGGCGGTTGAGGTAGCTTGCGAACTCGGCGCGGCTGATGGCGCGGGCGCCAAGGCTATGCAGGTGGTCGGTGGGCATCTGGCAGTCGATCAGCACGAATCCGGCCTGGCGCAGGTGGTTGACCAGCGTCACGAAACCGACCTTGGAGGCGTTGTCGGCACGGCTGAACATCGACTCCCCGAAAAACAGTCGACCCATGGCCAGGCCGTACAAGCCACCCACCAGCTCGCCGTTCTGGCGCACTTCCACCGAGTGCGCGATGCCGCGCCGGTGCAGTTCGCAGTAGGCGGCGCGCATGGTGTCGGTGATCCAGGTGCCGTCGGCATAATCCCGAGGTGCCGCGCAGGCGGCGATGACGGCAGGAAAGTCGGTGTCGAAACTCACCTGGTAGCGGCCTTGGCGCATCAGCTTGGCCAGGGACCTGGAGATGTGCAGCTCGTCTGGAAACAGCACCGTGCGGGGGTCGGGCGACCACCACAGGATCGGCTGGCCATCCTGGTACCACGGGAAGCAGCCATGTCGGTAAGCCTGGACCAGGCGCTCGGGGCTCAGGTCGCCACCGGCGGCCAGCAGGCCATTGGGGTCATGCAGGGCCTTTTCCAGGGGAGGGAAGGTGAGCGAGTCGCGGGTCAGCCAGGTCAGCATGGTCTATCGTGCGGTGGGGGAGGGGAGAGGGCAGCATGGCGCGCCAGGCGTATGGGGTCAATGCCAGCGCTGTCTGGCTGGGCTGCCGGTAATTTCCTACACATTCATGTTCCCATCGGCACCATCCACCACATTTGCTGTCACACCTGTGCAAAAACACAGCATAAGCCTTTGTCACGAAAGAAAATGCGTGCTCAAATTGCACCTATACGAAAGTCGCCCGCTAAGCCGGCCATACGGCGTGCCGCCATGGCGGCAGGCGGGCAGTAATGTTAAAAGTAGTGGTTCATTGGCCAGTGACCGGCCGATCACTATTGGACGCGCACCACGCGCAGGAATAGACGCGTTTTGAAGAAATCCACCGCAACTCCAGCCCCTTTGCCAGTGCCCCAGTGGCGGCAGCAGCTGCACTACCGCCTTAAGGAAGGTGCGTTGATCGCTGTCGGCGCCCTGTGCCTGTACCTGTGGATGGCCCTGCTGACCTACGACACCTCGGACCCGGGCTTCAGCCACACCAGCAACGTCGAGCAGGTGCAGAATGCCGCTGGGCGCGCCGGTGCCTACTTCGCCGACATCCTGTTCATGGTGCTGGGTTATTTCGCCTATATCTTCCCGCTGCTGCTGGCGATCAAGACCTGGCAGATCTTCCGTGAGCGCCACCAGCCCTGGCAGTGGAGCGGCTGGCTGTTCTCCTGGCGCCTGATCGGTTTGGTGTTCCTGGTGCTGTCCGGTGCGGCGCTGGCGCATATCCATTTCCATCCGCCCGAGAGCCTGCCGTTTTCCGCGGGTGGGGCCTTGGGCGAAAGCCTCGGCGACCTGGCGCGCAATCTGTTGAATGTGCAGGGCAGCACGCTGATGTTCATTGCCTTGTTCCTGTTCGGCCTGACCGTGTTCACCGACCTGTCGTGGTTCAAGGTGATGGACATGACCGGCAAGATCACCCTTGACCTGTTCGAGCTGGTGCAGGGCGCAGCCAATCGCTGGTGGGAAGCCCGCAACGAGCGCAAGCGCCTGGTGGCGCAACTGCGTGAGGTCGACGAGCCAGTCTTCGATGTGGCGCCGATGGCCGCCGAGAAGCGCGAGCCGGCCAAACCGCAGCAACCACAACCGCAACCGCGCGAGCGCAGCGTCGAACGCGACGAGACCCCGATTCGGCCCGTGCTGGCGCGTGAGCCCGCAGTGTCGCGCGAGCAGCCAACGGCACCGGTGATCATTGCGCCAACGCCGGCCAAGCCAGCAGAGCCGAGCAAGCGGGTGATGAAGGAAAAACAAGCGCCGTTGTTCGTCGACAGCGCCGTGGAAGGCACCTTGCCGTCGATTTCCATTCTCGACCCGGCCGAGCAGAAGAAGATCGAGTATTCGCCAGAGTCCCTGGCCGGTGTCGGCCAACTGCTGGAAATCAAGCTCAAGGAATTCGGCGTGGAAGTCTCGGTGGACTCGATCCACCCGGGCCCGGTCATTACCCGTTACGAAATACAACCTGCGGCCGGGGTCAAGGTCAGCCGTATCGCCAACCTGGCAAAGGACCTGGCGCGTTCCCTGGCGGTAACCAGCGTGCGGGTGGTCGAAGTCATTCCTGGCAAGACTACCGTGGGTATCGAGATCCCCAACGAAAACCGGCAGATGGTGCGGTTCTCCGAGGTTCTCGCCACGCCGCAGTACGATGAGCAGAAGTCGCCGGTCACCCTGGCCCTGGGTCACGACATCGGCGGCAAGCCAGTGATCACCGACCTGGCCAAGATGCCACACCTGCTGGTGGCCGGTACCACCGGCTCCGGTAAGTCGGTCGGTGTGAACGCGATGATCCTGTCGATTCTGTTCAAGTCCAGCCCCGAAGACGCGCGGTTGATCATGATCGACCCGAAGATGCTTGAGCTGTCGATCTACGAAGGCATCCCGCACCTGCTGTGCCCGGTGGTCACCGACATGAAGGACGCCGCCAACGCCCTGCGCTGGAGCGTGGCCGAGATGGAGCGGCGCTACAAGCTGATGGCGGCCATGGGCGTGCGTAACCTGGCGGGCTTCAACCGCAAGATCAAGGACGCCCAGGAAGCCGGCGAAATCATCCATGACCCGCTGTACCGTCGCGAGAGCATGGACGACGAGCCACCAGCGCTGAAGACCCTGCCAACCATCGTGGTGATCGTCGACGAATTTGCCGACATGATGATGATCGTCGGCAAGAAGGTCGAAGAGCTGATCGCCCGTATTGCCCAGAAGGCACGTGCCGCGGGCATTCACCTGATCCTCGCGACCCAGCGCCCGTCGGTGGATGTGATCACCGGCTTGATCAAGGCCAACATTCCGACCCGCATGGCGTTCCAGGTATCGAGCAAGATCGACTCGCGGACGATCATCGACCAGGGTGGCGCCGAACAATTGCTGGGCCACGGCGACATGCTCTACATGCCTCCGGGCACTAGCCTGCCGATCCGCGTGCACGGTGCGTTCGTCTCCGACGATGAAGTGCATCGGGTGGTAGAGGCCTGGAAGCTCCGAGGGGCGCCGGACTACAACGACGACATCCTCAACGGCGTCGAAGAAGCCGGAAGCGGCTTCGAAGGCGGCGGCGGTGGCGGCGACGGTGACGATTCGGAAAGCGATGCCTTGTATGATGAGGCCGTGCAGTTCGTGCTCGAGAGCCGGCGCGCCTCCATTTCGGCGGTGCAGCGCAAGCTGAAGATCGGTTACAACCGTGCCGCGCGTATGATCGAAGCGATGGAAATGGCCGGTGTCGTCACCCCGATGAACAGCAACGGTTCCCGCGAAGTGATTGCCCCGGGCGGCCCACGCGATTGATCACACCTTGCCGGGTGCCAACGGTGGCATCCGGCCTATTCAATGCTCAATGAGGATTCCCATGCGCGCGATTCGCATGCTGTTGGTTTCTGCCCTTACCCTGGGCTCCCTGTCGGCTTACGCTGGTGAGCAGGATGTACAGCGTCTGACCCAATTGCTGGAGAAGTCCCAGACCATCGAGGCCAACTTCTCTCAGCTGACCCTGGATGCCAGTGGCACGAGCCTGCAGGAAACCAGCGGCAAAATGACGGTAAAACGTCCCGGCCTGTTCTACTGGCACACCGACGCACCCCAGGAGCAGGTGGTGGTTTCCGACGGCAAGAACGTCACCCTGTGGGACCCTGACCTTGAGCAGGCGACCATCAAGAAGCTCGACGTGCGCCTGAACCAGACCCCGGCGTTGCTGCTGTCCGGTGATGTGTCGAAGATCAGCCAGAGTTTCGACATCACCTCCAAGGAGCAGGGCGAAGTCATGGACTTCACCTTGAAGCCCAAGACCAAGGACACCCTGTTCGATTCCCTGCGTATTTCCTTCCGCAAGGGTTTGGTCAACGACATGCAACTGATCGACAGTGTCGGCCAGCGCACCAATATCCTGTTCAACGGGGTGAAGGCCAACCAGGCGGTGCCGGACAGCAAGTTCAAGTTCGACGTCCCGAAAGGCGCGGACGTCATCAAGGAGTAACCAGAGCCCGCCATGGACCTGTTTCGAAGCGAACCCGTCGCCCAGCCCCTGGCGGCCCGCCTGCGTCCGGCGAACCTGGACGAGTACGTCGGCCAGGAGCACCTGCTGGCGCGCGGCAAGCCGCTGCGCGAGGCGCTGGAGCAGGGTGCGTTGCACTCGATGATTTTCTGGGGACCGCCCGGGGTGGGCAAGACCACCCTGGCGCGGTTACTGGCGCAGTTCTGCGATGCTCACTTCGAAACGGTTTCCGCGGTGCTGGCTGGGGTCAAGGAGATCCGTCAGGCGGTTGAGGTGGCCAAGCAGCAGGCGGGGCAGTACGGTCGGCGCACCATCCTGTTCGTCGACGAGGTGCATCGCTTCAACAAGTCCCAACAGGACGCCTTCCTGCCATATGTGGAAGATGGCACGCTGATTTTCATCGGCGCTACCACTGAGAACCCGTCCTTCGAATTGAACAACGCCTTGCTGTCGCGGGCGCGGGTGTATGTGCTCAAGAGCCTTGACGAGCCGGCGTTGCGCAAGCTGGTTGACCGCGCGTTGAGTGAAGAGCGCGGCCTGGGCAAGCGCAACCTGCGGGTAGGCGACGATGCCTTCAAGATGCTGATGGCGGCCGCCGATGGCGATGGCCGACGCATGCTCAATTTCCTCGAAAACGCCTCGGACCTGGCAGAGGACGGTGGAGAGATCGGTGTCGACCTGCTGCAAAGCCTGCTCGGCGACAGCCGTCGCCGTTTCGACAAGGGCGGCGAGGCGTTCTACGACCAGATTTCGGCGCTGCACAAATCGGTGCGTGGTTCCAATCCCGACGCGGCCCTGTACTGGTTCGCGCGCATGCTCGACGGCGGCTGCGACCCGCTGTACATCGCACGCCGGGTGGTGCGCATGGCCAGTGAGGACATCGGCAACGCCGACCCTCGTGCGCTGAGCCTGTGCCTGGCGGCCTGGGATGTCCAGGAACGCCTGGGCAGTCCCGAGGGTGAGCTGGCGGTGGCGCAGGCCATCACCTACATTGCCTGCGCGCCAAAGAGCAACGCCGTCTACATGGGCTTCAAGACGGCGTTGCGTGAGGCCGCCGAGCATGGCTCGCTGGAGGTGCCGCTGCACCTGCGCAACGCGCCGACCAAGCTGATGAAACAACTGGGGTATGGCGAAGAGTACCGCTATGCCCATGACGAGCCGGATGCTTACGCCGCTGGTGAAGATTACTTCCCCGAGCAGCTTGAACCCCGCCAGTATTACCAGCCGGTGCCCCGCGGCCTGGAACTGAAAATCGGCGAAAAGCTTCGCCATCTGGCTGACCTGGATCGCAACAGCCCACGGCAGCGGAGAAAACCATGATCGCACTCATCGCCGCCGTCAGTGCGGGTGGCATCGCTGGCACACTGCTGCGCTTCGCCACCTCGAACTGGGTATCGGCCCACTGGCCACGGCACTTCTATCTCGGTACGCTGGCGGTCAACCTGGTAGGTTGCCTGCTGATCGGCCTGCTTTACGGCCTGTTCCTGCACAAGCCGCTGGCGCCGGTCGAGCTGCGCGCCGGGCTGATTGTCGGCTTCCTCGGCGGCCTTACAACTTTTTCCTCTTTCTCGCTCGATACCGTGCGCCTGATGGAAAGCGGGCAGGTACCGCTCGCCTTGGGCTATACCGGTATTAGCGTGATGGGGGGCTTGCTCGCAACCTGGGCCGGCCTGTCCCTGACTCGATTCTGAACCAACCTAAACATAACGAGAGAACGATATGCTCGATGCCAAACTGTTACGCGGCCAACTTCAGGAAGTGGCGGATCGCCTGGCCTCCCGTGGCTTCAGCCTGGATGTCGCGCGCATCGAATCACTGGAAGAGCGCCGCAAGGCGGTGCAGACCCGTACCGAGCAACTGCAGGCTGAGCGCAATGCCCGCTCCAAGTCCATTGGCCAGGCCAAGGCCAAGGGCGAGGACATTGCGCCGCTGATGGCCGATGTCGAGCGCATGGCCAACGAGCTGGCCGCTGGCAAGGCTGAACTCGATGGTATCCAGGCTGAGCTGGACGGCATTCTTCTGACCATCCCCAACCTGCCGGATGCCAGCGTACCGGTCGGCGCGAGCGAAGAAGACAACGTCGAAGTGCGCCGCTGGGGCACGCCGCGTGCCTTCGATTTCGAAATCAAGGACCACGTGGCCTTGGGCGAAATCAGCAAAGGCCTGGACTTCGAAGCCGCAGCCAAGCTGTCCGGTGCCCGCTTCGCCGTGCTGCGTGGCCCGATCGCCCGTCTGCACCGCGCCCTGGCGCAGTTCATGATCAACCTGCACACCGGTGAACACGGCTACGAGGAACACTACACCCCGTACATGGTGCAAGCCCCGGCCCTGCAGGGTACCGGTCAGTTGCCGAAGTTCGAGGAAGATCTGTTCAAGATCAGCCGCGATGGCGAAGCCGACTTCTACCTGATTCCTACCGCCGAAGTGTCGCTGACCAACCTGGTGGCCGACCAGATTCTTGATGCCAAGCAATTGCCGCTCAAGTTGGTTGCCCACACGCCTTGCTTCCGCAGCGAAGCGGGCGCCTCCGGCCGCGACACCCGCGGCATGATCCGTCAGCACCAGTTCGACAAGGTCGAGATGGTGCAGATCGTCGAGCCGTCCAAGTCCATGGAAGCGCTGGAAGGCCTGACCGCCAATGCCGAGCGCGTGCTCCAGCTGCTGGAACTGCCCTATCGCGTGCTGGCGCTGTGCACCGGCGACATGGGCTTCGGTGCGGTGAAGACCTACGACCTGGAAGTGTGGGTGCCTAGCCAGGACAAGTACCGCGAAATCAGCTCGTGCTCCAACTGCGGTGACTTCCAGGCCCGACGCATGCAGGCGCGCTGGCGTAACCCGGAAACCGGCAAGCCTGAGCTGGTGCACACCCTCAACGGCTCTGGCCTGGCGGTCGGCCGCACCCTGGTGGCTGTTCTGGAGAACTACCAGCAGGCCGATGGCTCGATCCGCGTGCCCGAGGTGCTCAAGCCATACATGGGTGGTGTCGAGGTCATCCGCTAAATGGATTTCCTGCCCCTGTTCCACAAGCTGCAAGGCGGCCGCGTACTGGTCGTCGGCGGTGGCGAAATCGCTTTGCGCAAAGCGCGCCTGCTGGCCGATGCCGGCGCCGTGCTGCGGGTGGTCGCGCCCGAGGTCGACAGCCAGTTGGCCGCGCTGGCCCATGAAGGTGGCGGCGAGGTGCAGGTGCGTGGCTATCGCATGAGCGATCTGGACGGCTGCCGTCTGGTTATTGCCGCGACCGATGACACTGCGCTCAACGCCCAGGTCTCGGCCGATGCCCAGGCACGCAGCCTGCCGGTCAACGTGGTGGATGCCCCGGCGCTGTGCACAGTGATCTTCCCGGCGATCGTCGACCGCTCACCCCTGGTGGTGGCGGTTTCCAGTGGCGGCGATGCCCCGGTGCTGGCGCGGTTGATCCGCGCCAAGCTCGAGGCCTGGATTCCGTCGGCCTATGGCGAACTCGCTGGCCTGGCTGCGCGGTTCCGTGACAAGGTCAAGGGCTTGTATCCGGATGTCAATCAGCGTCGGGGCTTCTGGGAGACGGTGTTCCAAGGCCCCATCGCCGAGCGCCAGTTGGCCGGGCAGGGCGCCGAGGCCGAGCGCCTGCTGCAGGCCATGGTCGAGGGCGCGCCGGTGCAGCAGGGTGGTGAGGTGTATCTGGTGGGGGCCGGTCCTGGCGATCCAGACTTGCTGACCTTCCGTGCCTTGCGCCTGATGCAGCAAGCCGATGTGGTGTTGTACGACCGTCTGGTGGCCCCGGCGATCATCGAGATGTGCCGGCGTGATGCCGAGCGTATCTACGTGGGCAAGCGCCGCTCCGACCATGCCGTGCCGCAGGACCAGATCAACCGCCTGCTGGTCGATCTGGCCCGCCAGGGCAAGCGTGTACTGCGGCTCAAGGGCGGTGATCCGTTCATCTTTGGCCGCGGTGGCGAGGAGATCGAGGAGCTGGCCGAACAGGGTATCCCGTTCCAGGTAGTACCGGGCATTACCGCGGCCAGTGGTTGCTCTGCCTACGGCGGTATTCCGTTGACCCATCGTGACTATGCGCAATCGGTACGCTTCGTCACTGGCCATCTCAAGGACGGCACCAGCAACCTGCCTTGGAATGACTTGGTCGCGCCTGCCCAGACGCTGGTGTTCTACATGGGGTTGGTGGGGTTGCCGACCATTTGCGCCGAACTGATTCGCCATGGCCGTGCGGCCAGCACGCCTGCGGCGCTGGTGCAGCAGGGGACTACGCGAAATCAGCGGGTGTTCACCGGCACCCTAGCAGATCTGCCAGAGCTTGTGGCCCGGCACGAAGTGCATGCGCCGACCCTGGTGATCGTGGGGGAGGTGGTGAAATTGCGTGAGAAGCTGGCCTGGTTCGAAGGGTCGCAGCAAGATTGAGTAACCGGGGCCGCTTAGCGGCCCCCGTTATTTCAGTCTTTCCAGATGCCTTTACCCACCAAGCGTTGCCGATCGTGTGGCAGGTTGAAGTCCTGCAGCGGCCCCTTTGGCACGATGCCTGTCGGGTTGATGGTCTTGTGACTCATGTAATAGTGCTTCTGGATGTGCTCCATGTTCACCGTCTGCGCAACGCCGGGCCATTGGTACAGTTCACGCAGCCAGTTGGACAGGTTCGGATAGTCGGCCAGACGACGCAGGTTGCACTTGAAGTGGCCGTGGTACACCGCATCGAAACGTATGAGCGTGGTGAACAAGCGCACATCGGCTTCGGTCAGGTACTCACCGGCCAGGTAGCGCTGGCGGCTTAGCAGGTCTTCCAGGGCGTCCAGTTCATTGAACACATCGTCGAACGCAGCCTCATAGGCTTCTTGTGTGGTGGCGAAGCCTGCGCGGTAAACACCATTGTTCACCGTAGGGTAGATACGGGCATTGAGCGCGTCGATGGTCGGGCGCAGCGGCTCGGGATACAGGTCCAGCAGGTTGCCGGTCAGTTCGTTGAACGCCGTGTTGAAGATCCGAATGATCTCGGACGACTCGTTGTTGACGATGCGCTTTTGCTGTTTGTCCCACACCACAGGCACGGTGACGCGCCCGGTGTAATGCGGATCGTCTTGGGTATAGCGCTGGTGCAGGTAGCTCAGTGCGTCCAGGTGATCGCCGGTGGAGCCGTTCTGGACGTCGAAAGTCCAGCCGTTTTCGCCCATCAGCCAGCTCACCACCGACACGTCGATCAGGGGTTCGAGCCCTTTGAGGGCGCGTACGATCAGGGTGCGATGGGCCCATGGACAGGCCAGCGAGACATACAGATGGTAGCGGCCGGCTTCAGGAGCGGGTAGCGCGTTGCGGCGTTGGGCGTTTTCACGTTTGAAGGCGCCGTCCTTGCCGTTTTCATACCACTGGTCGTGCCAGCGGCCGTCGATCAAAAGGCCCATGCTGAGCTCCTCGGAACAAAGTGTTTGTCGTTGGAGCCCAGTCTAGGTGAAAACGTTCGAATAAATAGCGCAAAGACTGGGGGGCTTTGATCGGCTATTTCGATTGTTTGCGCGCGGTCCAGTAGTGGCGAGCGGTTTCGAAGGCCTCCTCCCGCGATTGTCCAAGCCCTCGCAACGCCAAGGCCATCGTCGCGACCACGGCCATTTCGCCATAGCTGTCCTGTGCCTCGCCCCGCCATACCGTCATTAGATGTTCCGGTTGCAGGCTGGCTGGCTTGACATGACGGCGCTCACTGAGTGCCGGCCATTCCTCGTCCCATGCCTCGCCGGCGGAGGTGCCGTACAAGTGGCTGATGACATCGGGGTTGACCTCGATTTCGCCTCCATCGCCCTTGATGACCACGGCATGGTCGCCAAGCAGGCGGCTGGCCTCGCGATGCACGGCCTGGTAGCCGGGGTGGAAGATGCTCTGCAGGCCACAGCGGGCACCCAAAGGATTGAGCACCCGGGCCAGGGAGTGAATCGGTGAGCGTAAGCCAAGGGTGTTGCGCAGGTCGATCATGCGTTGCAACTGGGGGGCCCAGTCTTGCAGTGGGATGAACGCCAGTTGCTGCTGGTCCAGGGCACTGGACACCGCTGCCCAGTCGCGGCACAGCGGAATGTGCAGCAGGTCGAGCAGTTGCTCGGTGTACAGACGTCCGGCAGTGTGCGCGCCGCCGCCGTGCAGCAGGATGCGCACACCGTTTTGGGCCAGGCATTTGGCCGACAGCAGGAACCAGGGCAGGTGGCGCTTCTTGCCGGCATAGCTGGGCCAATCCAGATCGACGGCCATCGAGGGTGCTTGCAGGTGTGCCCGCAGGGCTTCGGTGAAACCGGCCAGCTCCTCGGCACTTTCTTCCTTGTGCCGCAACAGCATCAGGAATGCACCCAGCTGAGTGTCCTCGACCTGGCCTTCGAGCAGCATGGCCATCGCGGCGCGGGCTTCCTCACGGGTCAGGCTACGGGCGCCGCGCTTACCCTTGCCCAGAATGCGTACGAATTCGGCGAAAGGGTGCTCGGCCGGGGTTTGCAGAGTGAGTGGGCGCGGGCTGTTGGTCATCGGCTCGGTCATATACAGTTGGTCGGCTTGGGCAGGCCCGCCAGCTTGGCGGCGAGTTTGGCGGGCGTGCCATTGAACAGGCGGTTCAGGTGCGGGCTGTTGCCCTTCTCCGGGCCCAGCTTGAGCGCGGTGTACTTGATGAGCGGGCGGGTGGCGGGGGACAGCTGGTATTCCTCATAGAACTGACGCAGCAAAGCGAGGATTTCCCAGTGATCCGCGGTCAGGGAAATGCCTTCGCGGCTAGCGAGGGCTTCGGCAACCGGCTGCGACCAGTCTTGCAGGTCGACCAGGAAGCCGTCTTTGTCCAGGGCGATGTCGCGATCACCGACAGTCAGGGTACTCATAGCCAGCTGTTGACCTTGTCATATTCCAGCGAAAGCGCGACGAAAGCCGGGTAATCGACAGGCTTGGCCAGGTCGCTATCGAGGGCGCGCGCCTGCAGGTCTTCTTCGAGGGCGAACAGGCGTTGTCCGAGGCCGCTGGCCTGCAGCGCAGCATAGGGTTCGCTGCCCGGGCGCAGGGCGTACACCGCGTCGCCGCACAGCAGCAAGCCATCCCCGGCACCCAGCAGGCGCAGGCAACTGTTCAGGCGGTCATCGCCAAAGGGGGAGTGGGCAATAACATGCAGGGTCGTCATCAGAGGGTCACCACCAGGTCGAAACGGGCGATCAGTTCAGCAAGGGCCTCGTCTTCCATTACTTGCACTGGCAGCGCCAAGGCTTGGTCGCTCAGGCCGCGCCGGTTCAGGCTGTGGCCGCAGGCGAAAAGCGCTTCGACACCGAACATCGGCAAGGCCTGCAGGTTGGCGGCAAGATTTTTTTGCTGCACGGTGGACGGTTGCTGGCCTGGGGTGAGCTGGAACACGCCATCGTCGAGAAACAGCATGGCCAATGGCAGGTCGAACGCGCCGCCGGCCAGTGCAATGTCCAGCGCCTCTCGGGCCGAGGGCCCGCTCCAAGGTGCCTGGCGGCTGATGATCAACAGGGACTTGCTCATCTCAGTCGCCTCCGAAGCAGATCAGGCGATCGGCGAGCTGAGCGGCCTCGTGCAACTGGCCCAGGCCCGACAATGCCCAGGGTTTGGGCAGGTTGACCGCCGGACGCTGGTACCGGTTGGCTTCGGCATCGTCGAGCACGCCGCGACGCAGGGCGGCGGCGATGCACACCACGGCGTCGAGCTGGTGTCGCTCGACGAAGGTGCGCCATTGGCCGGCCAAGTCCAGTTCATCCTGGGGTGCGACGATATTGGCCGAGGCGCTGTGCACGCCATCTTGGTAGAAAAACAGTCGGACAATTTCATGCCCGCCCGCCAACACCGACTCGGCAAAGCGCAGGGCGCGACGCGAGGAGGGCGCGTGGGCCGGGGAAAACACCGCAATTGCGAATTTCATGGGCAACTCGTGTAAAGGAATGACGCCATGATAATGCAAAACAGCCCGCACCTGTTGGGGCGGGCTGGGCCCTGTGGCGGGTTCTAGAGGCTGTTCAAAACCGCGCCTTGCTTGGCCATCCACTTGAGCAGTGCAGTGATCGGCACGCTGCGATGAACCTCGCGGCAGTGCGGACGGCCTTGTGCGGTGCGATGCTCCCGGTAGCGGCTCACGATCAGGTGTTGGCCATCGTCGGACACCCTGGCTTGCAATTCATGCAGCAGAACGGACTCCGATGCGGCACGTTCCAGGCGTCTGAACAGCAACATCGACGCATTGGCTGGGTCACTCATCGCCTTGCTCCCGGCAGCTAGGAACCCACGCAATGTGCTTGCCGGCCTTGCCCTCGGCCACATAGTGGGCGCGCACCATCGCGGTGTAGTCGCGCACGGCGCGGTAATAGTCCGGCGCCTCTTGCAGCACGTCGGTCAGCGCAAGCGCCTGGGCGCGTCCTGCCACTGCGCCACCGGTCATGGCAACGGTGTTCAGGGTCTGGACCGTGTCGCTGTTGTCGCCGAACGGGTCGATGGCCAGGCTCAGTACGCGTCCCGTGGCGTCGCGCAGGTTATGCGAGCCCAGCAGCGGCAGTTCCACGATAGGCCCGGCACCGATGCTCCAGACGCCGAAGGTCTGGCCAAAGTCCGCGCTGTGGCGCTCCAGGCCCATCTTCCCGGAAACGTCGATCAGGCCGGCCAGGCCGAAGGTGGTGTTGAAGATGAACCGCGACAGGGTAGTCATCGAGCGTTCGACATTGCCTTGCAGCAAGTCGTTTACCCATACCTTGGGTTCACCGAAGTTGGCGACGAAGTTGTGCACGCCCTGCTGGGCGGCTTCGGGCAGTTGGGTATAGCCACGGGCGACCGGCGCCGCGATGTAGTCATCGACGCCTCGGTTGAAGGCAAACACCGCGCGGTTGGCCGGCTCGGCGGGGTCACTGATCTGGTAGCGGGGGTCGCTGCACGCGAGGGTCGTTGAAGCGGCCCGTTGGCTACAGCCCCCGGCGCTGAGCAACAGGAGGGCCAGCAGCGCACTGCGGGCAGATGCCGATAGCAAAACAGAAGCAGACATGGATGCATTCCTGACGAGAACGGGTGCAGATGCTGCGGGTGCTTTTTTGCCTGGGCATGTCCGCTTTGTCTCCGTCCTGATGCATTGTTTCCGGGTTGAAATATATGACGGCACCGGTCGGATGGTCTTAAATACGCCATCTTGCCTATTCCCGTGGTGCCATTGTGTGAGTCATTTGCTGATTGTCGACGACGATGTCGAAGTGCTGGACCTGCTGCAGAAATTCCTCCGCCAGCACGGCTATGACGTGGAGGTGGCCAGCGATGGTGCAGGCCTGTGGCGGGCATTGGCGCGACGGGTACCGGATCTGGTCATCCTCGATGTCATGCTGCCCGGCGAAAGCGGCCTGGTGTTGTGCCAGCGACTGCTCGCCGAGCACCAGTTGGCAGTGATCATGCTCACCGCCATGGGCGAGCTGAGTGATCGCGTGGTAGGGCTGGAGCTGGGCGCGGATGACTACCTGACCAAGCCGTTTGCCGCTCGTGAGCTCCTGGCCCGGGTCAGGGCGGTCTTGCGACGTGCCGGTGAAGCCCCGGTGCCGGCGGGCAATTCGCGCACGATTCTTGAATTCTCGGGCTGGCAGCTGGACGTGGTGAGGCGCGAACTGCGCTCTCCCCAGCAGGTGATGATACCGCTGTCCAATGGCGAGTTCGAATTGCTGTTGGTGTTCGCCGAGCACCCACGGCGAGTGCTGAGCCGTCAGCAACTGCTCGACCTTGCGCGCGGTGAGACGCATGAAGCGTATGACCGCAGCGTCGATGTGCAGGTCAGTCGCTTGCGTCGCAAGCTGGAGACCGATAGCCAGGTCGAACCGCTCATCCGCACGCTGCGCAACGTCGGTTACCTGTTCACGCCAACGGTGGTAAGGCGGTGAAGGCAAGGGCGCTAGGCCGTCAGAAAGGGTGGCGTCCCCGCATCACCATCACCCGCTGGATCGCGATGACGACGCTGGTCGCGATGCTGGCTTTGCTGGCCGTGCGTGGCCTGCTCAGTCTCGTGCTGGAAACCTGGGCGCAACCGCCCTTGCTGCAAAGCGGAATCATCGAGCGAATCGCTTCCGTCACTCGCATCCTCGACGTCGCGCCTGTGGAGCAGCGCGCGACGATTGCCCAAGCGGCCGGTGACACTACCTACCGCGTGCAATGGCTGCAGCGGCATGCCGACGCGGGTATCCCCAGGGTGAGGGATGCAGGCTTTCCCGAGGGCGAGCCGATCTTGCGTGCGTTGCTGGGTCGGCCCGATGCCAGGATCGAAGCCTACGGGCCACCGAACCTGCCGCCCGAGCTGGCGGGGCAGGGTTATGCGCTGATGATCGAGTTGTCGGATCGTTCATGGGTGGTGTTTCGCGCTCCCTCGCGCAATTGGGGGCTGGATGAGTTGCCCCGCTACCTGATAATCCTCGTACTGATGCTGGCGTCCAGCGTTGCCGTGGCCGTGCTGGCTGGCCGCTACCTGGCAAGTCCACTGGAGCGCTTTGCCGAAGGTGCGCGGCGATTCGGCAAGGACTTCAACGCACCGCCCATTCCGGTGGTCGGCCCCCATGACCTGCGCCAGGCGATACTCGCGTTCAACGCCACGCAGGCGCAACTCAAGCATTTTCTCAATGACCGCACGCAGCTGCTGGCCGCCATTTCCCATGATCTGCGGGCGCCGTTGACACGGATGCGACTACGTGGCGAGTTCGTCGAAGACAGCCAATTGCAGGCGAAGCTGTTCAAGGATGTGGACGAAATGGAGTCCATGGTCAACGCCGCACTCGAGTTCTTCAGGGACGATGCGCGGTTCGAGCAGACCACAGCATTCGACCTGGGCGAGTTGCTGCAGACGGTGGTGGACGATTACAAGGATGCCGGTGTGGAGGTGGCTTTCGACGGCCCGCGTCACTGGGTTTACGTCGGGCGGCCGATTGCGCTCAAGCGAGTGCTGGTCAACCTCATCGACAACGCCGCCAAGTATGGCCGGGAGCCGAGGCTTGAATTGCGCGTGAGCGCTGATGAGTTGCAAATCCAAGTGCTCGACCGTGGGCCAGGCATCGCCCCGCAATTGCATGAGCAGGTCTTCGCGCCGTTCTTCCGTATCGAAGGCTCGCGTAACAAGACTACCGGAGGGGTGGGGCTTGGGTTGGCGACGGTGCGTGCGATCGTGCTTGAGCAAGGGGGGAGCGTAACCCTGACCAACCGCCCAGAGGGTGGGCTGCAGGTCAGGGTCACGTTGCCGATCGATTGATCAGAGCCCCAGGTCGCTGAGGCCTGGGTGATCGTCCGGACGACGGCCCAGTGGCCAGCGGAATTTGCGCTCCGCTTCGGCAATGGGCATTTCGTTGATGCTGGCGTGGCGGTTCTGCATCAGCCCGTCCTCGGCGAACTCCCAGTTCTCGTTGCCGTAGGCACGGAACCATTGGCCGCTGTCGTCGCGGTACTCATAGGCGTAACGCACTGCAATGCGATTGCCGGTGAACGCCCACAGCTCCTTGATCAGGCGGTATTCCAGTTCGCGGTTCCATTTGCGGGTCAGGAAGGCCTGGGCCTGTTCACGGTTGGTGGCGAACTCGACGCGGTTGCGCCAGCGGGTGTCCGGGGTATAGGCAAGCGCGACCTTCGCCGCATCGCGGCTGTTCCAGCCGTCTTCGGCGAGACGGACTTTTTCGATGGCCGAGGCCTGGGTGAACGGTGGCGGTGGAGGACGGGACATCGTGGTATTCCTCTAATGAAGGGAAGGAACGGATCTGTTGGCGACGATGTGTGGCCATTTCGTCGATCGGCACGATGAAGGCTACTATTGCGCACGCTGGCGGAGAATCCGCGCGACCGGCACTTCATAGTTGCGGCCGGTGGAATAATGCGCGGTTGCTTGCGAGGATGACCAGCCGGGGCTGCGCGGGTAACGCAGCCCCCGCCAGCCGTTTACGCGGCGTCGCTCAGGGAGGCCTGGCCGGCCTTGCCACGCTGGCCAAGCCAGACCAGCAGCAGCCCGGCGCCTGCCAACAAACCACCCGCCATGGGCACTGCAGCGTAGCCCAGATCCACGCTGATCACCGCCCCACCCAATGCCGCACCCAACGCATTACCCAGGTTGAAGGCGCCCACGTTGATGGACGATGCCAGTCCTGGCGCCTCGCTGGCGGCGATCATCACCCGCATTTGCAGCGGTGGGACCACGGCGAAGGTGAACACCCCCCAGATCAGCAGGGCGGCAGCGGCGCCGACATGGCTGGCCAGCACCAGGGGCATCAGCAGCATGATCACGGCCAGCACGCCCAGGAAGATTTTCGCCGCCCCGTCCAGCGACCAATCGGCCAGGCGTCCGCCGAGGCTGTTGCCAAAGGTGAAACCCACGCCGATCAGCACCAGGGCGAGGGTGACGAAGGCGTGCGAGGCCCCGGTCAACTCGGAAAGTACCGGCGCTACGTAGGTGTATAAGGTGAACATGGCGCCTGCGCCCAATACGGTGGTGGCCATGGCCAGCAACACGCTGGGGCGGGCAATCACTGCCAACTCCTTGCGCACGTGAGGCACACTGCCGCGTTCACCTTTGGGCAGTGCATACCACAGCGTCGCCATCGCCAGCAGGCCGAGCACGGCGGTGCCAGCGAAGGCCATGCGCCAACCGACCTGCTGGCCCACCCAGGTGGCGGCGGGCACGCCACCGATGTTGGCGATGGTCAGGCCCATGAACATGGTGGCCACGGCACTCGCTTGCTTGTCCTTGGGTACGACACTGGCGGCCACCACTGCGCCCAGGCCGAAGAAGGCACCATGGTTGAGGCTGGTGACCAGGCGCGAGGCCAGCAGCGTGTAGTAGTCCGGCGACAGCGCCGACAACAGGTTGCCCAGGGTGAAGATGCTCATCAGCCCCATCAATGCGGCACGCTTGCCGAAGCGGCTGAACAGCAGGGTCATGATCGGTGCACCGACCATGACGCCCACGGCGTAGGCGGTAATCAGCATGCCCGCGCTGGGAATGCTGACCCCAACGCCGTCAGCGATCACCGGCAGCAGGCCCATGGGGGTGAACTCGGTGGTTCCGATGCCGAATGCGCCGATGGCGAGGGCGAACAGAACCCGTTTGGAGGAAAGCGTGCTCATCGGCAGCTCCGGTTTGAAAATAGGGAAGATCGCAGGTGAAACGGTGTCGTCTGAAAGCGAGCGTGATCACTGCAGGAACGGGCTTGCCCGCGAACACGGGCACTGCCCGCGCCACCCACTGCGCAGCGTGCTTCGCGGCCCAGCCCGCTGCTGGTTTCAGTCCCAGGCGGGCGCCAGGTTGTCCGGGCTGACTTCTCGGCCGTTGCGCTCGAGGGTAGCGATGCGCGCCATGTCGCCATCGTCCAGGCGCAGGCTGCGGGCCAGCAGGTTGCTTGCCAGGTTCTCGCGCTTGGTGGACGACGGTATCACCGCATATCCCAGTTGCATGGCCCAGGCCAATGCCACCTGTGCCACGGTGGCCTTGTGCTTGTTGGCGATCTCGGACAGTACCGGGTCTTTCAAGACCTTGCCGTAGGCCAGTGTCATGTAGGAAGTGACGGTAATACCCTGTTCCTTGAGGAACGCCGCGAGCTTGCGGTTTTGCAGGTAAGGACTCAGTTCGATCTGGTTGGTGGCGATCTCGCCTTTGCCGACCACCTCGATTGCCTGTCGGGTCAGCTCGATGTTGAAGTTGGAGATGCCGATCTGGCGGGTCAGGCCCAGTTTCTTGGCCTCGGCCAAGGCCGTCATGTATTCGCTCGGTTCGACACCGTTGCCGGGGGCCGGCCAGTGAATCAGCAGCAGATCGACGTACGCGGTGCGCAGTTTGCTCAGGCTTTCGCGCAGGCTGGGAACCAGCTTTTCGGCGCTATAGTTCTCGACCCAGATCTTCGTGGTGATGAACAGCTCGTCACGAGGTACGCCGCTCTTGGCGATGGCCTCGCCGACCTCGGCTTCGTTCTTGTAGATCTGCGCGGTATCGATCACCCGATAGCCCAGCTCCAGGGCGGAGGTGACCGAGTCGATGACGGCCTGGCCGGTAAGACGGAATGTGCCGAGGCCGAAGGATGGAATGCTCATGTAGGCTCCTGATCAATGAAGTTCGTCGTTGTTGCCAGTGGCGAGCAGTGTGCGGGTTTCCCGGGAAATGATTAAGGGCATGCGCGGCCAAGGATATTTGACTTGCAGTCACGAATCGCCGGTGCATCACATAAGTAGTGCTTGGGTGGAGCGGTAGCCTGTTTAGCTTGGGTTTTCACCCAAAGGACCGCCTCCATGACCTTCGAACCCTCCCCACCACACGATGTCGACTCCCTGATCGCCAGCAGGTTGCCGGAATGGCTCACCGCTGCCTCGCTGGATGATCTGAGCAGGTTGCGTACGAGTTTGTTGCAGCAGCAACGCATCCAGCACCAACTGGCGGCTCGCTTCGCCAGGGTGGCGCCTTTGGATACCTTCGGCGAAGCGCTGCTTGGGCAGGCATTGGCAGCGCGCGCGTGGCCGCGAACGGATGTCCGCAGGGCCAAACTGCGCCACACCCGGATCGTGGTTCCCGCACAGGGCGCTCCGGGCGCATTGGGCCGGCGCGTGGAAGAGGTCAGTGAGGTGACTTTACTGGCGGCTGCGCTGCAGAATTTCGCCGAACACGAAACAGCGCCGTCCGGCGCGCTGCACACCTCGGTGATCGTCGATGCGCAGGATGAGCCGTTGGCGCTGCAACCTGCCGCCTTCATGCAGCTTTGCCGCGAGGTGGATGTTGGCGATGCCTATCAACGCCACCTCGATGAGGTTATTGCGAGGCCGGCCGACATGCGCCAATTGCTGGAAGAGGGCGCCCGTGCGGCGCTGGAGGCCTCCGTGCGCCTGGCCCTGCTCAGTGGCGGAATCGACCGGGCAACCTACTACTCGCTGTTGCCTATCATCTCGGTGGCGCCCATCGTCGGCCCGAATTCCGGGCGCGCCGTGCCGTTCGACTTTCGCGTGCTCGGCAAGCGAGTGCGTGGTGGCGTGGCATTCGAGATTCGCCATGGCCTCCAGTCGGATGCGCCGCTGCAGGGGGTAGTGCTGTGGGTTCTGGACGATCCGCATGGCGCGTTGCAACGCTTCGACACCTGGGCGGCCCTCTGGCAGGGGCTTGGGCGGCGTTTCAAGGCGCCGGACTATGCGGCCTTCTTCGCGCGGTTCATCAGTGAGCGCGACCGTCCAGGGTTCGTCCAGGCACTCGATGGCTTGATCCGAAGTGCCGCAGGCCATGGGGCGATCCAACTCGATGGCCGCAGCCACCGGATCAATGCGCCGTTGTTTCGACATCTGCGCGAGGTTCGCGTGGACACGATGCTGGACGATGCAGCGCTTCTGGCTGTCCCTAGCGCGCAGGCGGCCAAGGCCGAACGCGAGCAGCGAATGTCCGAATACGCAAACGCAGGCCTGAACGTACTGGGGCTGGCTAGCCTGTTCGTGCCAGCCCTGGGCCTGCCCCTGTTGGGCATCGCGGCCCTGCAGATCGCCGATGCGGTCTTCGAAGGCTATGAGGATTGGCAATTGGGTGACCGGGAAGGGGCCTTGAAGCATGTGTGGGGTGTGGCCGAAAACGTAGCCGCAGGCATTACCCTGGCTGGCGCTGGACAGGTTGCGGCCAGGCTGATCGAGCGTTCTGCCCAGGTGGACAGGCTGGTTCCGGTGCTGACGGCTGGCGAGCAGGTCCGGCTGATCGACCCCAGCCTGCCGGGCTACGCAGTGCCTGATCAGGACGTGGCGGTCGGTGAACGCACCCAGGTGGCGGGCACGACGAGGGTGCGTACCCTGCAGGCGACTTATCAGGTACGTGAGGAGCACGGCGGTTTTCGCATCCAGCACCCTCGCAGGTCGTCTGCGTACTCGCCCTGGCTCGATGATAACGGTGAGGGCGGCTGGCGCCATCAGTTGGAAACGCCACGGGACTGGCAGGATCCGCACTACCTGATGCAGCGGTTGGGCAGTGAATGGGCCACACTCGACCGGCAGACAGCCGAACGGGTCATGCATATTGCCGGTTTCGACGAGGACCGGCTGCGCGAGTTGCACCTGGAGCATGCGCCTGCACCTGCGCGTTTGTGGGATGCCTTGCAGCGCTACCAGTTGCACGAGCGCCAGCCTGGCCTGATCGGCGAGGCGTTCGAGCAGCACTTCGCCGCGATGCAGGCCGCACCGACGCCAGCTGCCCAATTGTTGCGTAGGGATTTTCCGGGCTTGTCGGCGCGCGCCGCGCAGGAAATCGTCGAGCACGCCGGCACGCAGCAGATCGAAACCCTGGTCAACAGCGGCCGTGTTCCGTTGCCGCTGGCCACCCAGGCGCGTTGGGCGCTGCGCGACAGCCGCCTGGATCGGGCTTGTGTCGGTTTCTACCAGGCGGACGCGATCAACCCTGACAGCGAACGCTTAGCACTGGGTTTGATTGACCATTGGTCAGCCTGGCCGGACACGCTGCGCATCGAAATTCGCCTGGGCGGCGTCGCTGGAGAGCTTCGAGCGCGCAGCGCTGCCCAGGATGCCACGCAGGTGGGCTACATCATCAAACGTGGACAGGGCTACCAGGCAGTGGATGGCCATGGCACCGGGTTGCCTTCGGCGCAGGTGGACGACAGCTTATTCAAAGCGTTGTGGCTGCAGTTGGTCGATGCCCAGAAACATGACTTGGGGGAGGCGGGCCGCTCGCCCGAGTCCTTGAGCCAGGCCCTTGCCCTGAGGGCCTCTGACCAACGCGAGCGGGCCGCTCACCTGCTGGGCATGGCGCCGAGTGCTCTGGGAGTGCGTCCGCCGGTACGCCTGGGTGATGGCCGGCTGGGCTATCCGCTCAGTGGCGGGGAGATTGGCTGGCTGCCAAGGGGCGAGGCAGTCAATGCCGGCGCTGCCCAGGCGCGCCAGTCGATTCGTGCCGGCGTATGGCACCTGTTTCCGCACCGCTCTGCCGCGGACATCCACTGGCTGATTTTCCAGTTGGCGCGAAGGCCCGGGCAGTCGATCTGGGTTGCCTTCAGCGAACTGGCCAGGCAGGTGGATAGGCTGGAGTCGAGCCTCAGGGCCTGGCGAGGCGTGTACCTGGACCCTGCGTACCGCAGTCGGCAACAAGCGGGGCAGTTGATTCGCGAGGCTTGGGAGCCGGAGTTTTTCGGGCCGCATGGTGTCAGCGAACTGGTGGTGCGCAACCTGCCCATGGGCACCTGGCCAGAGCTGCCAGCGGACCTAGCGTTCAAGCACATACACCGGTTGAGCTTGGTCAATGTGGCCCTGAAGTCGCTGGATGACGCATTTCTGAGTCGCTTCCCCAACCTGCGCCAGTTGCAACTGGGCGGCAACAAACTGGTCGGCGTGCCCCGGCTTGATGGCATGAGGCATCTGAACACGCTCGATTTGCAGTTCAACAAACTGACGGCCATCGACGGTGTGGGGCAACTTACCGGCCTGGCCGAGTTGATCGCCAACGACAACGAGCTGGTTGCATTACCTGGGTTGGGGGGCCTGCAGCGGTTGACGCGGCTGGATCTACAGCGCAACCGCTTGGCTGATGTCGAGGGTTTGCAACAGATGACCCTGTTGACTCGTCTGGACCTCAGCGACAACCGACTGATCCGGTTGCCTGATTCGATTCACAGACTCGTGCGCGTGCAGTACCTGAGCCTCAGTGGAAACCGATTCGAAAGTCTGCCTGCCGGGATCGAGCAGATGACAGGGCTGCTCGAGCTGGACCTTTCTTATAACCAGCTTGCCGAGCTGCCAAAAGGGCTGGGAGAGCTGAGCCGACTCAGGCAGTTGAATGTAGGCGACAACCGCTTGATCCGTGTGCCTGGGGACCTCGCCAAGCTAAGCCAGCTGAGCGTTCTGGACCTGCGTGACAACCAGCTGACCGCCATTCCCGAGGGTTTGGAGCGCTTGAGGAAACTGCAGGAGTTGTACCTGACAGGCAACCAGATCGTCATAGATGGGCCGGGTGCCCAGCGCCTGGAAGCGTTCAGTGCACTGCGAACCCTGCACCTGGGGGGCAACCCGATCGGCACTGTTCCCGCGCTGCGCAACCTGGATCACCTTAGCCACCTGTCGTTGCGCGCCACTGGCCTGACCGAGCTGCCGCTCGCTTTCCTCGAACGTCATCCTGACCTGTATGTCGACCTTGCCGAGAACCTGATCGTCGATCTGAGTCAGCAGGCGCTGCAGTGGATTCGAAATCACCCGACCCGACTGAATCTTTTTCGTAATCCGCTGGATGTTGAAGCCATGGCCCGGTTGCAAGCCGTCCAGTTGCAACTCGATACGCTCAGTCGACAAGGCCGCAGCCACGCTTGAAGAAGCGGCCTGCGGAAATGCAACGGCCCGCCAAGGAGGCGGGCCGTTGTGGCAAACACGGTCGAATCAGCGGCGGCGGAACAGCGGCAGCGGTTCGTCGGTGGCGGCCTGGTAGGTGACCGAGAAGTCCTTCAGGCTTTGCAACGCATCTTCCGGGTCTTTGTCGGCGCGGATGGCGAAGGCATCGAAGCCGCAGCGGGCCATGAAGAACAGCTGGTCGCGCAGCACGTCGCCTATGGCGCGCAGTTCGCCCTTGAACTTGTAGCGGTCTCGCAGCAGGCGCGCATTGGAGTAGCTGCGCCCGTCGGTGAAGGCCGGGAAATTCAGGGCGATGACCTGGAACTGGTCGACGTCGTCGCCAATCTCCTCGGCTTCTTCGTCGCTGTCCAGCCACACACCCAGGCCACCGTCGCGGGCCTTGAGCACGTGGGCATGGTCTCGCCACAGCTGCAGGGGGACGATGTAGTCGTCGCAGTTGGTCAGCTCGTCGAGGGTGGTTTCCTTGGGCAGCAGGTGCCAGGTTTCGTCGACGAGTTGGTTGTTCTTAATGATTCGCTGCATAGACGCGTTCCTTGAAGGGGTCGATGCCGATACGCTGGTAAGTGTCGATGAAGCGCTCTTCTTCGGTACGCTGTTCCACGTACACGGCAATCAGCTTCTCGATCACATCGGCCATGTCTTCCTGGGCGAAGGACGGGCCGAGGATCTTGCCCAGGCTCGCGCCGCGCGCGGCGTTGCCGCCCAGGGAAACCTGGTAGAACTCCTCACCCTTCTTGTCCACGCCGAGGATGCCGATATGGCCCACGTGGTGGTGGCCGCAGGCGTTCATGCAGCCGGAAATGTTCAGGTCGATTTCCCCGATGTCGAACAGGTAGTCCAGGTCGTCGAAGCGGCGCTGGATGGACTCGGCGATCGGGATCGACTTGGCGTTGGCCAGCGAGCAGAAGTCACCACCCGGGCAGCAGATGATATCGGTCAGCAGGCCGATGTTCGGCGTGGCGAAGCCGTTCTCGCGCAGCTCCATCCACAGCGTGTGCAGCTGACGCTGCTCGACGTCGGCAAGGATGATGTTCTGCTCGTGGGAAGTACGCAGGAAACCGAAGCTGTAGCGCTCGGCAAGGTCCGCCACGGCGTCCAGCTGCTTGTCGGTCAGGTCGCCTGGTGCTACACCGGTCGGCTTGAGCGACAGGGTCACGGCCACGTAGCCGGGCTTCTTGTGGGCGCGAGTGTTGCGCGAGCGCCAGCGGGCGAAGCCTGGGTGCTCCTGGTCCAGTGCGCTGTAGTCGACGTTTTCCAGCGCCTTGTAGTCAGGGTCGACGAAGTGGCGCGACACACGGTCGACTTCCGCTTGGGTCAGGGTGGTGCTGCCGCCACGCAGGTGGACCATTTCGGCCTCGACCTTCTCGGCGAACACCTCAGGGGTCAGTGCCTTGACCAGGATCTTGATGCGCGCCTTGTACTTGTTGTCACGGCGACCGTAACGGTTGTACACGCGCAGGATCGCGTCCAGGTAGCTGATCAAGTCCTGCCATGGCAGGAATTCGTTGATGAACGAACCGACCACCGGGGTACGGCCCAGGCCACCGCCGACCAGCACGCGGAAGCCCAGCTCGCCGGCTTCGTTGCGCACCGGCTCCAGGCCGATATCGTGGACTTCGATGGCCGCGCGGTCTTCCTGCGAGCCGTTGACCGCAATTTTGAACTTGCGCGGCAGGTAGGCGAATTCCGGGTGGAAGGTGGTCCACTGGCGGATGATTTCGCACCAGGGGCGAGGGTCGACGACTTCGTCGGCAGCCACACCGGCGAATTGGTCGGTGGTGGTGTTGCGCAGGCAGTTGCCGCTGGTCTGGATCGCGTGCATCTGCACGGTGGCCAGCTCGGCCAGGATGTCTGGAACATCTTCCAGCGCAGGCCAGTTGAACTGCACGTTCTGCCGGGTGCTGATGTGCGCATAGCCCTTGTCGTAGTCGCGGGCGATCTTGGCCAGCAAGCGGACCTGGGTCGAGTTCAGCTGGCCGTACGGCACGGCGACGCGCAGCATCGGGGCAAAACGTTGGATATAAAGGCCGTTCTGCAGGCGCAGAGGGCGGAATTCTTCTTCGCTCAGCTCACCGGCCAGGTAGCGGCGGGTCTGATCACGGAACTGCTTGACGCGGTCCTCGATGATCCGCTGATCGTACTCGTCGTATACGTACATAAAAGTCCTGTCTCAGGCTGCATGCAGCTATTCGCGCGCACGGCCGCGCACTCCGGTTTCGGAGCCGGGGAACGATATCAGGTTGTAGTTATGCGCTAAAGTGATGTTTTTGCATATGAAAAGAACTAAACGGACTATGTGAGACTGACTGGCATTTGTTCGCCCGTGCGCCGACATGTTTATACTCGCGACTTTGTTTCGACGGGTGTAACCGCATGCTCAAGGCGTTGTGCCAAAGCCTGTGCCTGAGCCTGCCGCTGGTAGCCAGTGCGCAGGCTGCTTCGGTGGTATTTCTCAACCCAGGCCTGTCCAGCGAAGCGTTCTGGACCAGCTATTCGCGTTTCATGCAGGCGGCGGCCGACGACCTGGGCATGACCCTTCGGGTGGAGTACAGCGAGCGCAGTGCCGAGCGTGCGCTGGTTCAGGCCCGGACGATTCTCCAGGGGCCGCAACGACCCGACTACCTGGTGCTGGTCAACGAGCAGTACGTGGCGCCGGAAATCATCCGGCTGTCCCAGGGCACCGGGGTCAAGTTGTTCCTGGTCAACAATGGCCTGACCGCCAGCCAGGCCCAGAGTATCAAGGCGCAGCCGGAGAAATACGCACAGCTGTTGGGTACCCTAACCGCCAATGACGAACAGGCCGGTTACCAGATGCTGCACCAGATGGTCGCTTTGCTGCCCCGTAGCAACGAGCCCGTGGACCTGGTGGCATTCGCCGGGGTCAAGAGCACGCCAGCCTCGCAATTGCGCGAGCAGGGCATGCGCCGGGCGTTGGCGGACTTTCCCCAGGTGCGCTTGCGTCAGGTCGTGTACGGTGGCTGGAACCGTCAGCGTGCCTTCGAACAGGCCCAGGTGCTGCTTGAGCGATATCCGGACATCAAGCTGGTCTGGTCAGCCAATGACGAAATGGCTTTTGGCGCCATGCAGGCGTTCGAAGCGGCTGGGCGCAAGCCGGGCCGGGACGTGGTGTTCAGCGCGATCAACAGCTCCCCCGAGGCACTGCGGGCACGAATCGATGGACGCCTGGGGGTATTGATGGGCGGGCACTTCACCTTGGGCGGCTGGGCCATGGTGATGCTGCATGATGATGCCCAAGGGGTGTCGATGGATCGTGATGGCCTGCATGAGTACCGGGCGCCGGCGCTGCAATCGATCGACGAGAACAAGGCCCGGCGTTGGCTGAAGCTGCTGGATCGGGACGACTACGGGATCGATTTCCAGCGTTACAGCGCCGAAGGGCGCCCGGCCGGTTTCCAGTATCCGTTTCTTGCGTCACCCGTCGACTATTGAAAAACCCTGCTTGAGAGAAGGGCATCGCTCGTCTTAACTGCTGGTTGTGAAGTGCATTCCCATAACCACTACAAGAGGCAATGCAATGGGAAACTCAACCAAGGTCCGCAAAGCTGACAGCAGCGTCGATGCCTGGGCGATCCTCTGCCTGATCGTCCTGGTGGTGGTCACTGCCGTATATTGGGTCAGCCACCAGTAGCCTTAGTCTTCAGACCGTGACTCAACCTGAGCCGCCCGTGGAAGGGATTTCCGCGGGCGGATTGCGTTTTAGCGGGCGGTGAGGTGCACGGCCAGTTGCACGAGGCCGATCAGCACCAGGATGAACACCAGCGTGAACAACGTGCCCAGCACGATGAAGTGGCTGGCTTTGCCGTGAGTGAAGTCGCGTGCCCGGTTCTTGCCGCTCTGCACGCCGAACGCTGCGGCCAGGATGCTGTGCAGCATCTGCCAGAAGGTGGGCGGCTTGCCTTGGCTGGAATCGTCCATGGGGGCTCCTGATCAATGCAGAGGCATACAAGGACAGTGTAGGTGATAGGTACTGGCCTCATCGCTGGCAAGTCGGCTCCTGCAGGCTCTGCGCCATCGTTGCAGGCGCCGGCGTGCCGGCGATGAACTGTCAGCTGTCGTAACCGAGGTTAGGTGCCAGCCAACGCTCACTTACGGTTACTTCCTGGCCCTTGCGCGCGCTGTAGCTGTCGATCTGGTCCTTGTCGACCTTGCCCACGGCAAAGTACTGCGCCTGCGGGTGGGCGAAATACCAGCCGCTGACCGCTGCCGCCGGGAACATCGCGAAGTGCTCGGTGAGGAATACGCCACTTGGGCCGGTTTCGCCGATGGCGCTGCCGTCGAGCAGGCGGAACAGCGTGGCCTTCTCGGTGTGATCCGGGCACGCGGGGTAGCCTGGGGCAGGGCGGATGCCGCTGTACTGCTCCTTGATCAGCGCTTCGTTGTCCAGGTGCTCGTCCTTGGCATAACCCCAGTGCTCTTTACGCACCTGCTCGTGCAGCCATTCGGCGCAGGCCTCGGCCAGGCGGTCGGCCAGGGCTTTGACCATGATCGAGCTGTAGTCGTCGCCCTTGTCCTGGTAGGCCTTGGCCACTTCCTCGGCACCGATGCCAGCGGTGGTGATGAAGCCGCCCATGTAGTCAGTGACGCCGCTGTCCTTTGGTGCGACGAAGTCGGCCAGGGAGAAGTTCGGCTTACCGTCCGGCTTGATGGTCTGCTGGCGCAGGTGGTGCAGGGTGGCCAGCGTCTGGCCGTTCTCGCCGTACACTTCGATGTCGTCGTCGGCCACCTGGTTGGCTGGCCAGAAACCGAAGACGGCACGGGCGCTGATCAGCTTTTCGGCGATCAGCTTGTCGAGCATCTCGCGGGCATCCTTGTACAGCGCGGTGGCGGCTTCCCCGACCACCTCGTCGGTGAGGATGCGCGGGAACTTGCCGGCCAGGTCCCAGGAGATGAAGAACGGGGTCCAGTCGATGTACTCGGCCAAGGTGCGCAGGTCGATGTCTTCCAGCACCTTGACGCCGGTGAAGGACGGGACGACCGGTTGGTAGCCGGCCCAGTCGTACTTCGGTTTGGCGGCCACTGCCTGCGCGTAGCTCAGGCGCTCGGTGCGGGCGCTGCGGTTGGCGGTGCGCTCGCGCACTTCTTCATAGTCCTGGCGAGTTTTCTCGACGAAGCCTGGCTTGAGCTCCTTGGACAGCAGCTGGGTGGCGACACCCACGGCGCGGGAGGCGTCGGTGACATAGACCACCGCATCGTTGCTGTACTTGGGTTCGATCTTCACCGCTGTGTGGGCCTTGGAGGTGGTGGCGCCACCGATCATCAGCGGCAGGTGGAAATCCTGGCGCTGCATTTCACGGGCGACGTGGACCATCTCGTCCAGCGACGGGGTGATCAGGCCGGATAGACCGATGATGTCGCAGTTCTGTTCACGGGCGGTCTGCAGGATCTTCTCCGCCGGCACCATCACGCCCAGGTCGACGATGTCGTAGCCGTTGCAGCCCAGCACCACGCCGACGATATTCTTGCCGATGTCGTGCACGTCGCCTTTGACCGTGGCCATCAGGATCTTGCCCTTGGCCTCTGGCTTGTCGCCTTTTTCCGCCTCGATGAAGGGGATCAGGTGGGCTACCGCCTGTTTCATCACGCGGGCTGACTTCACCACCTGGGGCAGGAACATCTTGCCAGCACCGAACAGGTCGCCGACCACGTTCATGCCGCTCATCAGCGGGCCTTCGATGACCTCGATAGGACGCGCGCACTGTTGACGGCACTCTTCGGTGTCTTCGACGATGAAGGCTGTGATGCCTTTGACCAGCGCGTGCTCCAGGCGTTTTTCCACCGGCAGCGAGCGCCACTCTTCGTTTTCCACTTCCTTGGCCGCGCCACCGCCCTTGTAGTCATCGGCAATGGCCAGCAATGCATCGGTGCCGTGCGGGGTGCGGTTGAGTACCACATCCTCGACCTTCTCGCGCAGGGCAGGCGGGATCTCGTCGTAGATCTCCAGCTGGCCAGCGTTGACGATACCCATGGTCAGGCCGTTCTGGATGGCGTGGTAGAGGAACACCGAGTGGATCGCCTCGCGCACCGGGTTGTTGCCGCGGAACGAGAACGATACGTTGGACACACCACCGCTCGACAGCGCGAAAGGCAGGTGGTCACGGATGTAGGCACAGGCCTCGATGAAGTCGACGGCGTAGTTGTTGTGCTCTTCGATGCCAGTGGCCACGGCGAAGATGTTGGGGTCGAAGATGATGTCTTCCGGTGGGAAGCCTACCTCGTTGACCAGGATGTCGTAGCTGCGCTGGCAGATCTCCTTCTTGCGTGCGGCAGTGTCGGCCTGGCCGACTTCGTCGAAGGCCATCACCACCACGGCGGCGCCATAGCGCTTGCACAGGCGTGCGTGGTGCTTGAACTGCTCGACGCCTTCCTTCATGGAGATCGAGTTGACGATGCCCTTGCCCTGGATGCACTTGAGGCCCGCTTCGATCACTTCCCATTTGGAGG
This sequence comes from Pseudomonas sp. Rh2, assembly GCF_040762985.1. NCBI lineage: Bacteria > Pseudomonadati > Pseudomonadota > Gammaproteobacteria > Pseudomonadales > Pseudomonadaceae > Pseudomonas > Pseudomonas sp. Rh2. The sequence continues at coordinate 3,598,442 of NZ_CP142890.1, read as the reverse complement.
AGTCGATCATGATCGGCACGCGGGAGATATCCGGCTCGCCAGCGATCAGGTTGAGGAAGCGGACCATGGCAGCCTGGGAGTCGAGCATCCCTTCGTCCATGTTGATGTCGATCACCTGGGCGCCGGCTTCTACCTGCTGCAGGGCGACTTCCAGCGCTTCGGTGTAGTTCTCTTCGCGGATCAGCCGGGCGAATTTGGCGGAACCGGTGATGTTGGTCCGCTCGCCGACGTTGACGAACAGCGACTGACGATCGATGGTGAACGGTTCCAGGCCCGACAGGCGGCAAGCCTTGGGTATATCGGGAATGGCCCGCGGCTTGTACTTGGCCACAGCTTCGGCGATGGCCTGGATATGCGGCGGGGTGGTGCCGCAGCAACCGCCAATGATGTTGAGGAAACCGCTGGCAGCGAACTCCTCGACCACGGCAGCCATTTCCGCCGGGGTTTCGTCGTATTCGCCGAACGCGTTGGGCAGGCCGGCATTGGGGTGCGCCGAAACATGGGTGTCGGCCTTGGTCGCCAGTTCTTCCAGGTACGGACGCAAGTCCTTGGCGCCCAGGGCGCAGTTCAGGCCGACGGAAATCGGCTTGGCGTGTCGCACCGAGTTCCAGAAGGCTTCGGTGGTCTGGCCGGACAAGGTTCGGCCGGAGGCATCGGTGATGGTGCCGGAGATCATGATCGGCAGTTCGACGCCGTCTTCTTCGAACACTTGCTGCACGGCAAAGATCGCGGCCTTGGCGTTGAGGGTGTCGAAGATGGTTTCGATCAGCAGCAGGTCGGCGCCGCCTTCGATCAAGCCACGGGTGGCCTCGATGTAGTTTTCCACCAGCTCGTCGAAGGTGACGTTGCGGTAGCCGGGGTCGTTGACGTCCGGGGAGATCGAGCAGGTACGGCTGGTAGGGCCGAGCACGCCGGCGACGAAACGCGGTTTGTCCGGGGTTTCCAGGGTCTTGGCGTCGGCCACCTGGCGGGCGATGCGGGCGCCTTCGACGTTCAGCTCGTACACCAGCGACTCCATGCCGTAGTCGGCCTGGGAGATTTGCGTGGCGTTGAACGTGTTGGTTTCAAGGATGTCGGCGCCAGCGTCCAGGTAGGCCTTCTCGATGGCGGCGATCACATCGGGGCGGCTGAGCAGCAGCAGATCGTTGTTTCCCTTGACGTCACTTGGCCAATCGGCAAAGCGCGTGCCACGATAGTCGTGTTCCTCGAGGCGGTAACTTTGGATCATAGTACCCATGCCACCGTCGAGGATCAGGATGCGCTCTTTGAGTGCGTTCTGGAGTGCTTGGAGACGAGCGCTGCGGTCGGACATAGGAACTACCTGGTCGGGCAAAAATCAGAAGGTGCCGAATCATAACAAAGCTGCGCGGTTTTTAGGCGCGCTGCCCATTTGCATGAATTCTGTTCATGTTGGGTCGATGAGCATCCAAGGACGACCAGGCTAACGTGATGGCTTTCTGTAACCAGGATTTCGCGCACATGGTGCATCGCTGTTTTATTGCCCTGGCTTGTGGCTTCGCGCTGCTCGTCAGTGGCGTGGCCTTTGGGCAGGGCCCCCAGTCGAGTCCGGGCATCTCCTACACCCGGGATATTCAACCGATCTTCACCGAGAAATGCGTGGCCTGCCATGCGTGCAACGACGCCGCGTGCCAGCTCAAGCTGGAAAGCCCCGAAGGTGCAGTGCGCGGTGCCTCCAAGGTGCCGGTGTACCAGGGCGACCGGAGCAAGGCGGTGCCCACCACACGGCTGTTCTACGACGCCCATAGCGAGGCCGAATGGCGTAAGAAGGGCTTTTATTCGGTGCTCGACAACCAGGGCAGCCAGGCCGCACTGATGGCTCGAATGCTCGAACTCGGTCACAAGACCCCGCTCACGCCCAATGCCAAATTGCCCGACGAGATCGTGCTTGGGCTCAACCGCAACAACATGTGCCCGTTGCCCCATGAGTTCGACGCTTATGCCGGCGCGCATCCCAAGGAAGGCATGCCGCTGGCCGTCACCGGTCTGACCGACCAGGAGTACCAGACCATGCGCGCCTGGCTGGCCGCCGGTGCTCCAGTCGAATACCAGCCGATCCAGCCCAGCCCGGTCGAAGCCAGGCAGATCGCCGAGTGGGAAGAACTGCTCAACCGTCCCGGTTCCACCGAAGCATTGGTGGGTCGTTGGCTGTACGAGCACCTGTTCCTCGCGCATATTTATTTCGTCGGCGGCGAACAAGGCCACTTCTTCCAATGGGTACGTTCGCGCACGCCGAGCGGCCAGCCGGTCGACCTGATCGCCACTCGTCGCCCCAACGACCCGCCGGGCACCGACTTCTACTACCGCCTGGTGCCGGTGCAGGGCGTGATCGTGCACAAGACCCACATCACGTACCCCATGGGTCCGCAGAAGCTCAAGCGGGTCAAGCAGTTGTTCTACGCGGGCGACTGGCATGCCACCGCGCTGCCGGGTTACGGCCCACGTCACCGGGCCAACCCGTTCGAGACCTTCGAGGCGATTCCGGCGGTGGCACGCTATCAGTTCATGCTGGATAACGCCGAGTACTTCGTGCGGACCTTCATCCGCGGCCCAGTTTGCCGTGGGCAAATCGCCACCGACGTGATCCGCGACAACTTCTGGGCGCTGTTCCAGGAGCCAGCGCATGACCGCTACATCACCGATGCCAAGTACCGCAGCGAAGCCACGCCGCTGTTGGCGATGCCTGGGCAGATCGATGACGTGGGCAGCGTGCTCACCCTGTGGCACGCCTACCGGGACAAGCGCAATGAATATGAAAAGCTGCGCCGCGAGGCCTACGCCGAGATGGCGCCGCCGAGTTGGTCGACCCTGTGGGCGGGCAACGACAATGCCTTGCTGACCATCTTCCGCCACTTTGACAGTGCTTCGGTGACCAAGGGGTTGATCGGCGATGTGCCGCTGACCACCTGGCTGTTCGACTACCCGTTGTTCGAGCGCACTTATTATCAGTTGGCGGTCAACTTCGATGTGTTTGGCAACGTCTCGCACCAGTTGCAGACGCGCTTGTACTTCGACTTGATCCGCAACGGCGCCGAGGTCAACTTCCTGCGCCTGATGCCGGCCGATCAGCGTGGCAAGGTGCTCAGCAACTGGTACCAGAACAGCGGCAAGGTGAAGATGTGGATGGACTACGAGGACATCGACACCGACACCCCAAGCGGGCTGAAACTCGACCCTCGCGACCCGACGCGCGACTTTGGCCTGAAACTGCTGCAGCGCACCGGCAGCCTCAACGCAGCGCCAGACCCGATCAACCGCTGCAAGGGCGCTTATTGTTCACGGCCGGAGATGGATGCCGAGTTCCGCGATGTAGAGCAGTCGCTCAGCCGACTGGTGTCGCGTCCGGCGGCGGGGCTGAAGGTGATCAACCAACTGCCCGAGGCGACCATGCTGCGCATCGAAGGCGAGGGCGGCCGCCGTCAGGTCTACAGCCTGTTGCGCAACAGGGCCCACAGCAATGTGGCCTTCTTGCTGGGCGAGGCGTACCGCTACCAGCCAGGTCTGGATACCCTGACCCTGTACCCGGGGGTGCTCAGTAGCTACCCGAACTTCATCTTCAACATCCCGGCGTCGAACGTGCCGGAGTTCGTCGAGGACATGGAGGCGGCACGCGACGACCCGGCCAAGTTCGAACGCATCGTCATGCGCTGGGGCGTGCGGCGTAGCCATCCGCGGTTCTGGTTCTACTTCCATGACCTGAACACCTTCATCGAACAGACCGATCCGGTCGAGGCGGGCGTACTGGACATGAACCGCTACGAGAACCTCTGATCGGCCGGACTGACCTTTGCGGACTCACTGCGGTCCCAAAGGTCGGGTGGCCAGGGGCTGGTTTGCAGCCCCATCGCCGACAAGCCGGCTCCTGCAGGTGCTGTGGGAGCCGGGCGGGCGAGGCCTCAATGCACCGGCTGATCGCAGGTATTTCATGCTGTATTCGCTTCAGGCACTGCGGGCGCTCGCCGCCTGGGTGGTGGTCTGCCACCACTTCATGCAAATTTTCTTCGACTTCCATGCCACCGGCCCTGTCGGCCGCCTGCTCAGCGAGCGAGGCGCCGTGGGGGTCGACATCTTCTTCGTGATCAGCGGCCTGGTGATCTACCTCTCAACCCGAGACAAAGCCATCGCCCCTGGGCAGTTCCTGCTCAACCGACTGCTGCGCATCGTCCCGGCGTACTGGTTCTACACGGCGCTGATGGCCACGCTGCTACTCGTCGCCAGCCAATGGATGCCCCACCAGGTGTTCCAATGGCAACACTTGCTGTTGTCGCTGTTGTTCATTCCGGCCGAAAACCCGGGAGGTTATGGGCTGTATCCGACCCTGAACGTTGGCTGGACGCTGAATTACGAAATGTTCTTCTACGCGTTGTTCGGCCTCGCGTTTATGGCCCGCCAGCGTCACCACCTGTTGCTGGTGGCCGCCGCGCTGCTGGTGGTGAGTGAGTTGCTGGGCCGATTGGGTGTCGTCAGCCGTTTCTACAACAACGACATCATCTACGAGTTCCTGCTCGGTATTGGCCTGGGTGTGCTGTACCGCCGCGGACTCATTCGCGAGAGGCGATGGCTGCCGCTGGCAGTACTGGCGGTGGCGGGGTATGCGCTGTTTCACCTGGACGCTTCCCAGCGCCTGCTGCACTGGGGGCTGCCGAGCGCGCTGGTGGTGCTGGCATTCGTTGCGTTAGAGCCCTGGTTCAAAGGCAATCGACTGCTCAAGATGCTGGGCGACTGCTCCTATTCGGTGTACCTGATCCATGTGCTGGTGCTTTACGGCGGCTGGTTCGTCAGCCAGCGGCTGAAGCTGAACCCTTACCTGGTCTTCGCCTTCTGCGTGCCGTCCATTGGACTAATGTCTTGGTTCAGCTACCAGTGGCTTGAGCGAGGCCTGTACCGACGGATGCACGCCTGGCTGGCGGCGCCACGGGAGCAAAGCCAGGCATATGCGCTTTCCCGAGTCAATTACTAGGACTTTGTTCGAAGGCCAGGTTGGCGTACACTTGGCCGCAAGTCTGTGAGGAACTTCCATGAGCGCTATAACCATTACCGACGCCGCCCATGATTACCTGGCCGATCTGCTGTCCAAGCAGAACACGCCTGGCATCGGCATCCGCATTTTCATCACCCAGCCGGGCACCCAGTACGCCGAGACCTGCATCGCCTACTGCAAGCCGGGCGAAGAGAAGCCTGACGACACCGCGCTGGGGCTCAAGAGCTTCACCGCGTACATCGATTCGGTCAGCGAACCGTTCCTCGAGGACGCGCTGGTCGACTACGCCACCGATCGCATGGGTGGCCAACTGACCATCAAGGCGCCGAATGCCAAGGTGCCGATGGTCAACGAAGACAGCCCGATCAACGAACGCATCAACTACTACCTGCAGACCGAGATCAACCCGGGGCTGGCCAGCCACGGTGGTCAGGTCAGCCTGGTGGACGTGGTCGACGACGGTATCGCCGTGCTGCAGTTCGGCGGCGGTTGCCAGGGTTGCGGCCAGGCGGACGTCACCCTCAAGGACGGCATCGAGCGTACCCTGCTCGAGCGCATTCCTGAGCTCAAGGGTGTACGTGACGTGACCGACCACAGCCAGAAAGAAAACGCGTACTACTGAGACGTCTCGGGCGATTCAGGTTGGCGCTGCCAGAACCTTGATCCCTAGCAACAAACTGTTACGGATTCAACCCCTGCGACAACAGGCCGCAGCCCGTATTTAAAGGGCTGCAGGCCTGCACCTCCAACGTCGGGTAGATGCCCTGGGGGTGTCATGCCAGAATGCCCCGGTTTTTCGGCCGGCCTGTCCCTAGGGCCGGCACCTTCCCTGTAAAGGATGGTTCCATGAATGATCTGTTTACCCGGCGCGCGGTCGTCGCCGGGATGGGCGTTCTCGGGCTCGGCCTGCTGGCAGGCTGCAGCCCGGCCCGGGGGCTCGAGTTCAAGTACGGCAAGAACATGAGCAACGAAATCCTCGGGCGCAAGTTCCGCCTCAAGGATACCCGTGGCAACGACGTCACCTTGTCGAGCTTCTACGGCAGCATGCCGATGATCTTCTTCGGCTTTACCCAGTGCCCGGCGGTCTGTCCGACTACGCTGGCGCGCGCCGCACAAATCCGCAAGCTGCTCAAAGGCCGCGATCGCGACCTGTTCCAGGTGGTGCTGATTACCCTGGATCCGGAGCGCGACACGCCGGAAGTGCTCGATGCCTACGTCAAGGCGTTCGACCCGTCGTTCACCGCGCTTACCGGCACCCCCGAGGAAATCGCCGCGGTAGCGAAGGAATTCAAGGTGTTCTACGAGAAGGTCCCGGCCGGGGATACCTATACCGTCTCCCACTCGTCCACCAGCTATGTCTACGATACGCGCGGCACGCTGCGCCTGAGCCTGGGCCATTCCCTGACCGCCCAGGAATGCGCCGAAGACCTGGTTACCCTGATGGAGATTTGCTAATGGCTATTTCACTGCAACCGTTCAAGCGCGGCCTGGCCACGCTGGCATTGATGGGCCTCGCCTTGCCGGCTCTGGCTCAGACCACGGTGAGTGATGCGTGGGTACGCGCCAGTGTGCCGCACCAGCAGTCCACCGGTGCCTTCATGACCCTGACCGCCAGCAGCGACAGCAAGTTGGTGGGCGTGGCATCCAAGTTGGCCAAGACCGTTCAGGTGCACGAGATGACCATGAACGGCGACGTGATGGGCATGCGTGAGGTGAAAACCGTCGAGTTGCCAGCCGGCAAAGCCGTGACGCTGGATCCGAATGGCCTGCACGTGATGCTGATGGGGCTGAGCAATCAGGTGAAGGAGGGTGAGAAAGTGCCGCTGACCCTGACCATCGAAGATGCCAAAGGCGCCAGGGAAACCTTGGACGTGCAGGCTGAAGTGCGGGCGCTCACAGCCGAGGTGGGCGCAGGGCATGACCACATGCACATGAACCACTGACACACTTGAAACAGGGCCGCACAGCGGCCCTGATCTTTTCAGCTGCGAAACTTGGGCAGCGGCCTGTCGAGCGTCAGCGAGGTCAGGGTCTTGCGTACCTGGGCCTCGTCAGCCTCCAGGGCCTTGAGGCTCGCGCGGATCTTGCCGGCGGCGGGCACATCGCCCTGCCGGTCGATCCAGTCGGCAATCTCCTTGCAGGCGCTGCTCAGGCAGGCTTGGCGCTGGTTCATCAGCGACAGCAGGGTGGTGAGCTCTCTTTCGGACATGGCAGGATCCTCCGTTCAGCTCTGTCAGTGTAGCAGAGGCTTGACGGGGCTCTGCTGCCTGTGCGTGAGGCGCCGAACCGGCAGAAAACGGCGGCGGTGGCGGCCGGTAACAACTCGTTACGTATAAACAACATGTTTAAATTTGATGCCATTGCTCCTTGTGGGGACGAGGAGTGTGCGCATTTTAGTAAGCGCCATTGAAGTGCTCTATCCCACCGTGGGTGAATATTGGGTAGTGCGCTTATCAAGCATGTAAGCAGTGTAGGAATATTCTGCTTGCTTGGTCAGTGCATGTCGTTGGTCGTGTTCTTGTTACAACTTGGTTGTTGAGTGTGGCCCCAAAGAAGTCTTAGGTTGGAGTTGCCCTGCAGATACACGGGCGACCTCAATAATCTGAAAGGAGTTCACATATGAAATCTGCAATCGAACTGTTCAAGACCGATGTGGCTGGCGTTGACACGAAAGGTGTTTGCATGTGGTAAGTAAGGGGGCGGCTTCGTGCCGCCCCTTCATTTTCCTGAAGGAGCACGCTTTATGAACGATCGTGGATACCACACCATCTGGGATATAACCGGTGCCAATGCGCAGTTGCTGAGCAATGATAAAGCATTGCATTGCTTCTTTTTATCTGCTCTGCAGGCATCCGGGTTTACCGTGATAAGCGATATGATTCACAAGTTTTCCTCAGGCGGGGAGGGAGTTACCGGGCTTTTTCTTTTGTCCGAGTCTCACCTTTCTTACCATACTTATCCTGAGCGCGGCTACATTAGTATTGACGTGTATACGTGTGGGAAGAGTAATCAATCGATCAATGAAGGGATTTCAGAATTTTTTGGTACGGATGTACAAATCAATCGAAGAACGTTGTTGCGTGGAAGTGCAGTGAACGATCCAGGGGGGGTTAGGCATGCAGTTGCTCGATAGAGGAATGTTAAAGTTTGACTATCAGTTCCCGCTCTACAATTTTTTCTTTCCAACGCAAGCACTCAATGTTTACCAGCCGGGACGAAATCAGTTTGCTGAGATGATGGTCACTGCGAATAAGAGTGCGCGTTCACGGGCGTTGTACTTCCACATCCCCTTCTGTGAGTCCATTTGTTCGTTTTGCCCGTTTACCCGAGGGCTGTACAAGCGAGCCGAGGACATCGACCGATATACGCAGGCTCTGATCGGCGAAATAGAGTACAAGGCACAAGTAATGGACTTGAAGGCGGTCCCGGTCAGAGCCATATTTTTTGGTGGTGGAACACCATCACTGCTATCGCCGCGAAACATTTACGACATTGGCGAGGCGCTGCATCGTCATTTCGATATGCGCGATGTACAGGAGTTCTCATTCGAGTTCAATGTCACCAGTGTCACCGAAGAGCGTATTCGCGCACTCGCTGCCATTGGTATCACTCATGCACGATTTGGCCTGCAAACGACTGATCGTGAATGGCGGCACCTGTTCAATCTCGACCCGGACATTGGCAAGATCGAGCGTGCTGCCGAACTGCTGCGCGGCCATTTTGGGCATGTGCTCTGCGACATCCTGTATGGCATGAACGGAAGCCATGAGCAGCAGACACTTGCCGACATTGATAAAGCGGTTGAGATGGGCGTCAGTAATGTGGATATCTACCCTATTAATAACGCTGCCACATCCGTCAAACTACATAAGCAGATCAAGGCTCGCTTCGCGGACGTAATGCCTGCGATGCGCAAGCTCAACATGAAATTTATGCTCGATGAGCATCTGCGCCAGTATGGTTATGTTCCCTATAATGGCCATGGCTATGTGCACAGGCCCGGCGCCGATAGCTTGCTATTCGCTAACGATTACTCATTTGTCTACCACGAACATGTCTACGGCTATGCCGACCATGACCTGCTGGGCTTTGGCGTGGGCGCCATCTCGTCGGTGGCGGGGCACGTCATTACCAACATTTCATTGCGCGAAAAATATACCCAACGCATGGCGGTAGGGGAGCACGTGTGCCAGGTGAGTGGGCATGATTCGCTGCTGGATGTGGTCAAGCCGCTGGTCGTTCGCCTGGCGTATCACGGCGTGGTCGACAAACGCCAGGTTGAAATGTGCCGTGTGCCGGAGGCGCTGATACATCGGCTTGATGCTTTGATCCAGGCAGGCCTGGTCCTGGAGGACACAAACCATTATCGGCTGACGCGGCTTGGCTGGCTTTGGTACAGCAACATCATGTTTTACCTGATGCCGGCAGGTGAGCAGGACATTCTAAAGAAGCTGGTATTCGAGCGGCTTGATGTACCAGGGCGCGACATCACCGAGCGTGAATTGATTTATGCAGCTGGCTAAGGAGCACCGGATATGCAGGCGTTGACTGTTAATTACGGAACGCGTTCGCTGGCGTTGGGGTACTGCTTTTCCAAATGCGGTGAGTTTGCCTTCGAAGCTGCATTTGCCGTGGCAATCGTGTCCATGGCCGATGCCGACCTGCTTTTGATCGGCATTGCCTATTTCTTCCGCTACTTGCCGAGTGTGGTATTTTCGCCCCTGGGCGGCTGGCTGGCAGATAACGGCGACAAGAAACGAACGCTGTTGGCGGTCGAGGTGAGCAAAGGTGTTTTGGCTCTTGCCTTCTTTTCCTTGTTCAGTCTGCACACGTCTGTATTGCCGGTGCTGGTTGGGTTGGCGATGGTCATGACGGCACTGGAATGCCTTTATGCGCCGACCTTTCGAGCATACTTTCCCGATCTTGTCGAAAAGCATCTGTTGGCCTCGGTGAACAGTGGGGTTCAGGTGATCGAAGATGTCGCCTCGATTGTCGGTCCGCTGGTTTTTTCGGCATGTGTGCTGCTGCTGACGCGCGAAGCGACTTTCCTGTTTTTTGTGCTGTGCCTAGTGTTGTCGGCCATTTCCATCACCGCCCTCAGACCTGGCAGGCGAGGCAAGCATCAGGTGTTTGATGGGCGTGCCATAATTCGCGATGCCGCACGCAATGTGAGCAAGCTCAGGAGCAACAACGCCCCATTATTTGCCGTTATTGGCTGCACCACGCTCTGTGCACTTTTTGCAACGTCGGTCATTCGCTTCATCCTTCCGGCTGCGGTGCTGGAACATTTTGCCTCCGAAGCGGCGGTTGGTTACGTAATTTCGTTGCTTGCTGCAGGTACTGTGCTGGGGGGTGTGCTTTACACACGTTTGAACCCGCGCACTACCACTCGGACGGTATTGCGGTATTGGCTGCTGTATGGCGCATTGTTTTTGGCTGCCGCAATCGCACTGCAAGTCAACAGCTGGATATTCCTGCTGGCCCTATTTCTGGTCGGCTTCATTGGAGCATTTGTCGATATCGCTATCGTGACCAATATCCAGTGCTTGTCGGGTGAGCAGGAAGTTGGCAGGAATTTCTCTCTCTACTATTTCACGGCCGTCATGGGTGATGCCGTTTCAGGGCTGGTTGCCAGTTTGGTGTTTGTACTTGCAGGGCCGGCGACCTTCATCTGGATGACGCTGATGTTGTTTATTGCTCCAGTGCGCTGGAACCTGAAAGGAAAAAACCATGACACCGACAATCGTCTATAGCGTGGCGCTCGATGTAGACATGTGGGAGGGCGTGCAAACCATACCTTTGGATTCGTCGGTAAATCTTGCACTCGCTTCGGCTTTGTATATGACACCTGAGGACGCGCTGCAAGCGACCGTGCGTGAAGCGGTGGAGCGTTGGCGTTTACCACTGTTCATTAGTTCGAACGCTGCGAGTGGTCCGGCAGAGGGGGGGACGAGCGGCAGCTGAAATTGCCATTATCTGAGCATGACAAGGCCAGGCTGATAGCTGCTGCACTCGCCTTTGAACAGCAGGTTTTACCACCCTTCACCCGTGCGCTTGCATCATTTGTCGACAAACGCCGACCCACGTTTGCCTGCCCTGGTCACCAAGGGGGAGCCTGTTTACAGCAGCACCCGGCCGGTGCCCGTTTCCGGCAATTGCTGGGGCCGGAAGTGTTTCATGTGGATGTCCCCCATGCAGCACCGGAGCTGGGTGACGTGCTCGGTCATGAAGGCCCGGTACAAGAGGCCGAACAACTGGCAGCAAGGGTTTTTGGTGCCGACGATACTTGGTTCGTGCTCAATGGCACGTCTACTGCGAACAAGGTGGTTGCCAGCGCTCTGCTGGCGGCAGGCGATTTGGTGTTGATGGATCGAAACAACCATAAGTCGGTGTTTCTCGGTGCCTTGATCCAGTGCGGTGCATTGCCGGTGTACTTGGACAATGTACGAGATGAGCGGGGGGGGCTGGGCGGCTACCGATTGGGTGCCCTGGATGAGGGGCACTTGCGCAGCCGGGTGGGTCAGATCTGTGAGCGGCGGTCGCACGAACCCAGGCCTTTTCGTCTGGCGATAATCCAGCAGGCGACCTGCGATGGAGTTGTGGTCGACGCAGCGGCAATGTTGGCGCGCATTGGCCATCTTTGTGAATACGTACTGTTCGACGGCGCCTGGGCTGGGTATGAGCCTTTCATTCCGGCATTGGCCACACTGTCGCCGCTGAACGTGCAGTTGATCGATACCTCCCCCGGTATTGTCGTGACCCAGTCGGTGCACAAGCAGATGTCCGGGCTCTCCCAGGCGTCGCAGATTCACAAGAAAGACCGGCATATCGGCCATCTGCCAAGTTACTGCCCGCGGCCAGTGTTCAATGCCGCCTTCATGCAACACGCCTCGACCAGCCCTTCCTACCCTTTGTTCATGTCGCTGGAGGTAAATGCCGCCATGCTTGCCGACGGCGAAGGCGAGCGGCATTGGCGGCAGGCGTTGGCCGCTGCGCAGACATTGCGGGACCAAGTGGCACGCCGCTGCCGGTTCATCCGGCCACTGATGCCGCCTGTTTCCGAAATCCCGCTCGAATACCAGGCGCAGGGCGCGTTACCTATCGAGCCTGGTCTGCACTACATCGACCCATGCAAAGCCATTTTCACTACTCGAGGACAGCTCGACATCCCGGCATGCCTGGTCACCCAGTACCTGCGAGATTGCGGCTTTACCCCGGAAAAAACGGATTTCTACACCTTCACCCTGCTAATGACGCCATCCAGCAACAATGCCGCCTTGAATGGGTTGGTGCATGTTCTGGAGTTTTTCGAAGCGCACTTGCTCGAGGGGGCTGCGGTGCTGCAACTGCTGCCTTCGCTGCGTTTAGCTCCAGCGCCTTATCAGGGGCTATCCCTTGCTATGCTCGGTGAGCGCATCAATACGCTCTATCGCGCACATCAGGTAGAACAGAGGCAAAGTGAGATCTTCAGTGCCATTGGTGCGGCACAGGTGGATTGCCCCCCGTATCAGGCCAACCAGCGGTTTGTGCGTGGCGAAGCCCGCCTTCAGAGCATTGGAGAGGTTACGGGCAGGGTTGCGGCCGAGGGGGTTATTCCATACCCGCCAGGGATCATGTGTATCGCCCCCGGCGAGCGCTGGACTGCGGCTTTGGTTGGCTACCTGCAGGCAGTCGAGGCGTTGTCTGTGCAATACCCCGAATTTGCCCCGCATATTCAGGGTGTGCACAAGGTTCGTAATACCGATGGATCGGTCTCGCTGGGGGTATTCGTGCTTGACTGAAAACGCTCAATCGCATGACAGCGCGGGGCAGCAACCGAACGGTCACGGGCGCAAATTCATTCACATCGACATGGACTCATACTTCGTTGCCGTCGAGCTGCTGGATGCCCCATGGTTGTGTGAACGACCTGTCGCTGTCGGCGGAAAGGCGACTGACCGGGGTGTGATCAGTACATCCAACTACATCGCCAGGCGATTTGGCGTCAGGAGCGGCATGGCAACCGCAACAGCGCAACGCTTATGTCCGGGGTTGGTCCTGTTGCCTGTGCGCTTCGAGCGTTACGAGGCAGTGACTCGCAGGCTGGACATCATTTTCCGGCGTTATACCTCGAGCGTCGAGTTTCTCTCGCTGGATGAGGCAACGCTGGATGTGACAGGGCAGACGCACTGCAGCGGATCGGCGACTTACATGGCAAGCCGGATCCGGGCGACCATTGAACAAGAGCTGCAGTTGACAGCTTCTGCGGGTATCGCTCCTTTGAAGTACCTGGCGAAAATGGCTTCGGAGGTGAACAAGCCTGACGGCCAGTTCGTTATCGCGCCGGATCAGGTGCAGGCCTTTCTTGCGAGCCTGGACATTCGCAAGATTCCAGGGGTGGGTCCCAAGACCTGGGCGGTATTGCAAGCATTGGGGTGTACAAAATGTGCTGATGTCACAGACGAGATGATACCGGCCCTGCTGCGTCACCTTGGCGCTCACGGTTTCTATGTGTGGGAGCGTTGCCGGGGTCGGGAAGGTTACGAAGGCAAGCCCAGTGGTATGCAGTCGTTCGGTGTTGAGCATACGTTGCCCAGCGATTGTGATGATTTTGCTTGCTGTATCCGAGAGCTGGATGAACTACTGGCGAGTTTAGCGACCCGCTTGCAAGCGCTAGGCAACGCACCGCCTATTATCAAGAATCAAGTCAAACTCAAGTTTTCCGATTTTTCTGTTGCCACTGCCGAAGCGCCCGCCCTGGCGTTACAACCGCAGGTCATGCGGGGGCTGTGTCGAATGCTTTGGGAAAGCAAGCGGCAGGGGCGAGCAGTGCGCCTGGTTGGTGTTGCCGTCAGGATTCGACGGGACCTGCTGGATCCATTGCAACTTGAGTTGGCATTGTGAGCGATCCGGCAGGCATGTTTGAGCTGATGCACGCCTGCCGGTAGGCCCCAGGGGGCACTCCATAGGCCTGCTTGAACTGCCGGCTCAGATGACTCTGGTCGGCATAACCCAGGTCGAACGCTACCTCCGAGGCTGCCCAGCCACGCTTGAGCATTTCCCGTGCCCGGGCCAGGCGGCGCTGCTTCAGCCAGGCATGTGGCGGCAGGCCGGTGGCCTGGCGGAACACCCGGGCAAAATGGAACGGCGACAGGTTGACCGCCGCCGCCAGCGCTTCAAGCGAGGGCGGGTCGGCCAGCTGGCTTTCCAGCAGTTCGCGGGCGCGGGCCACTGCCAGCGGTTCCTGGCCGGGCGCCGCAGGTTCTGCGCATTGCCCGTGGCGCTGCACCAGGGCCAGTACCGCCTGGCGCCAGGCGGTTTGCTGCTCGAGGGCACTGGCGCCGGATTCGGACAGCTGGTGCAGTTGGCTGAACGCCAAGGCCAGGGCCGGGTCCTGAATCACACTTTCCTTGAAATGCGGCATGCCATGGCGGCCAAGCTCTAGCTCGTCCAGCACGCCGGTGACCCGCTCGTGCTCCGGATAGAAACCGCGATAGCGCCAACCGGCTTCATGGGCGGTGGCCCCGGTGTGCAGCTCATCGGGATTGATCAGTACCATGCTGCCGACCGGTGCCAGATGCTCGCTGCCTCGGTGCCAGAAGCGCTGGGCCCCGGACTCGATCACGGTAAATACGTAGCCCTCATGCACGTGCGGGGCAAAGCGTTGCTGGAAATACCGCGCATGCAGCATCTCCACATCGCCCAGGGCAGGCGCTTGCCAGAGGTGGGTCTGTTCGCGCAGGGGTCTGCTCATGCCAGCCAGCTACGCAGAAGAAAGAAGATCAACATGCTCACCAGCATGCTCAACAATACGCTGCGCGTCCAGAGCACCAGTGCGATGGCCACCAGCGAGCCAAGCAGGTAAGGATTGAGCGGGCTCAGGTCCAGTTGGTGGTCGGGCAGGAAGATGATCGGCCCGCAGATGGCCGTGAGCATGCCGGGCACGGCGAAGCCCAGGAACTGCCGGGCATTGGAGCTCAGGCGCAGGGGCAGGCGAGGTTCCAGGAAGGCATAGCGGTTGAGGAATACCACCGCGCCCATGGTGAATATCAGCAACCAGATCATGCGCGGCCTCCGGAAAACTTCTGACAAATAAAGCCCGCCGCCATGCCTAGCAGGCCTGCAGCCACCAGCGCAGTTTCCCACTGCCAGTAGCTGAACAGCACCGAGCAGAACAGCGATACCGCCACACAGACGACTGTCGCCAGGCTGCGTACAAGCGGCGCAATCAGGGCGACGAAGGTGGCGACGATGGAGAAGTCCAGACCCAGTTGATCCAGGTGCGGGATGTTCTGGCCGAGGATGATCCCGGCCAGGGTGAACAGGTTCCACGCTATATAGAAGGTCAGGCCCACACCCAGTGCGTACCAGCGGTTGAACTGCTGCTGGTCGTAATGGCTGGTCAGCGCGAAGAACTCGTCGGTGAGCAGAAAGCCCAGACCCAGCCGCCAGCGCAGCGGCTGACTCGACAGCACCGGGCGCATGGACAGGCCATAGAGCAAGTGCTGAGAAGTCAGCAGCAGGGTGGTGAGCAGGATCGACGCCAGGTTGGCGCCGCCCTTGAGCATGCCAATGGCCACCAGTTGTGCCGCGCCCGCGAAGACGATGGCCGAAAGCCCCTGGCCTTCCCAGGCGCTGAGGTTGGCTTCGATGGCCATGGAGCCTGCCAGCAACCCCCACGGGGCCACGGCCAGGGACAGCGGGAGAATGGCGATGGCGCCGTGGAGAAAGGCTTGACGGGCAATGGGAGGGCTGCTGGGCATGGCGATGACGACACGTCGATTAGGCAGGCCAGCATGCCAGAGCGAGGGAGCCGATGGCTTGAACGATCTTGCTCTGTCAGCGGTGGCTGGCCAAACGCTGCTGGGCGGTGGCGCAGCCATTGATTTCGATAGCCTTTTGCAACAGGGCTTGACGCTGCTGCGGATCCAGGTCGCTCAACAGCCGGTAGACCTCGGCCTGGTAGTCGCGCTGACGCCCCCATTGCATCTGCAGGCCCTGTGGTTGGCTGCGATTGCAGGCCAGGCGCAAGGCCGGTTGCGGGTAGTAGGGTGCGTAAAGCGTGGCCATGCTGGGAATGGCTTCCAGCTCCTGGCGGTAGGTCGGGCTGGTGTTGTACGGCGCGCACAAGCTGGCAATGGCCGAGGCAGGAGGGGCGAACCCTTGTTTGAGACTGTCCTCCAGCAATGGGCAGGCGGCATCCGGAATCTGTGCTGCCGGCAAGTAGGTCATGTAGTACAGGGCCAGTCGGTACTGTGCCACCGGGTGGCCCAATTCCACGGACTTCTTCAGCAATGCCACGGCCGTCGGCAACGTGCGGGCCATGGCCTCGCCCTGGCGGGTCAACTCAGGGTCGCTGCCCAGGGCGGTGCGCAGGGGGCTAGGGTTGTCTTCCTGGGTATCGGCCTGTTCGAGCAGTGGCAGGGCCTGGCGATAGAGCAGGTCGGCATGGGGATCGATGCGCACATCGAGCGCTTGCGCGGCCAGCGGTAACAGGGCGAACAACAGCGCAGGCAGGGGTCGGACGCGACTCACAGGCTGCCCTCGCACGACGAACAGCGGTCATGGCCAGCGGGCAGGGTCTGATGCAGGACTACGAGGTTCATGGCCGGTACAGGGTGCCTCAGGCATAACGGAACGACGACGTATTCTAGCCATGCCCAGGCGCTTGCCGGAAGGCCCAAGGGCAACTGTCAGACGAGCTTGATCGGTGTGACCTTGCGCGGAGCGTGTTTTTCCTGGGCCAGGCCAAGTTTGGCGGTGATCACCTTGGCTACTGCATTGTTGCCCAGGTCGTTGAGGTGCAGGCGATCGACGAACAGCTCGGCGGCGAATACAGGTGAGCTGCTGAGCATGCTGTTCATGTCATAGCAGGGAACCGGGTCGGCCTGGCGCTTGATACGGCGGAAGTAGGCCATGTGCAGTTGGCTGTCGAATGCATCCTCCAACAACTTGTCGAAGTTCGCCGGTCGACGCTCCAGGGCTGCCAGCATTGCTTGCTCGCCAGCGGGTACCGTGTCCCGGCAC
This sequence comes from Pseudomonas sp. Rh2, assembly GCF_040762985.1. Classification (NCBI taxonomy): domain Bacteria; kingdom Pseudomonadati; phylum Pseudomonadota; class Gammaproteobacteria; order Pseudomonadales; family Pseudomonadaceae; genus Pseudomonas; species Pseudomonas sp. Rh2. The sequence continues at coordinate 3,581,437 of NZ_CP142890.1, read as the reverse complement.
CAGAGCAGCAGTGGCTGGAGAATGAAGGTGAGCGTGGCGTGGCTGTCGGCTAGCATGCGCTCCCATTGGCGCAGGGTGCGGCCGATGGTGTCGGCGGCGCGGGCCATGCGTTTTTCTGGCGAGGAGAGTGTCCAGTTGATCGGGGTAGATGGTCTGCGCGGCGCCAGGGCTTGCCCCAGGCGGCGCCACAAGGACTGGTTGGTCGGCGAGGCCGGGGGCTGAACCCCTTCCTTGAAACTGTCGAGAAATGCCTGCTGGGCCTTGGCATGCTGTGGGTCGAGCAGGCCGTCGAGGACTTCGCTCAAGCCTTCGTGGGCCAAAGTGTTCAGGCCACTTAGAACCACCACGTGGCCGATCTGCCCGAAGCGGTGCTGATGGGTGAGGAACAGCAGCAGTTCCTGGCTGGCGTTGAGTCCGCAACTGGCCAGATTCAGCCATACCTCTCCGGTGAGCATCGACAGGTGCGAGGCCACGGTGTGCTCGTCGGAGCTGGCTCCAATGCCCAATACGGCGGAGCCACCGACCAGCAGGTTGACACGTCCTGCCGGGCCACGTTCGGCCGCCGAGAAGCGCTTGCCAGCGAAATGGCTGTAGCGAAAGCCCAGTGCATCGGTGTTGATGGTGCCCGAGCGATAGCCGCGCTCGTGCACCTGCAAGGTGTGCGGCGCCCGCTGGTTACCCATCAACAGGAAATGCTGATAGTCCTGCTGCAGGGAAGAGGGCATGTCCGGCGCGTCGTTGGCTGTGTCGGTCGTCGTCATGGGCATTCCTCTTTCTGGGGCGACGGGGTTGGCTCGCCTGTGTCAGGAGGCCAGCTCCTTGAGGTTGTACAGCAGGCCACCGGTGGCAATCAGCAGCAGGGCGACGCCCGAGGCCAAGCTGATGAGGCGGTTGCTACGCTGCGAGGCGATCTTGCCAATGGCGAAGATGTAGAGACTGAGCACCGCGAAGTCGATGAACACCCAGAGCAGCGACAGTACCACCATGCTCTTGCCGAACGATTCGGTGATCTGGATGAACTGGGGAAAGAAGGCGATGAAGAAGATGATGTCCTTGGGATTGGAAATGCCGACCATGAACCCTTGCCACAAGCCTCCGCGTCCAGCCTTGGATGCCTCGCCGGATGCCTCGGCAGCCGGTGCTTGCAGCGCGTCTTTCAGGGTGCCCACGGCGATATGACCGATGAACAGGCACCCCAGCAGGCTCATGGCGCTGAGCCAGGTCTTGTCGATGGCGGCGCTGGTCAGAATGACCCAAGCTGCCGCGCCGATCAGTACCAGCGATGCCCAGTTGGTGCCGACAGCGGTAAAGATGGCCTTGCGCGAGCCTGAGGCCGCGGCAGTGTTGACGATCAGTGCCACCACCGGGCCTGGGGTGGCGATCAGCAGCAGGACGGTCAGGGCGTAGGTCAGCGTCAGTGCGGTATTCACGGTCAGTTCTCGATCAATGATTCAGAGGTTGCCAGGGCGTGGAAGGGGCAGCGTGGTGGGTTCAGCGAGCCTTGCTCCTGAAGCTGGTATTGCTTCCACTCGTAGTTGTCGTCCTGGCCGAAGAAGCCGAGGGTGTCGGGTACGACGCCATCGTTGTAATGGTGCACGCGTTCGCGGATGCGGGCGCGGATGCGCTTGCCGCTCTCAGTACTGGCGTTGGCGACTTCGTCGAAGTTTTCCCGCGGGTTGATGACGAAGGTGATGTGCGCGCCGAGGTTGCGGCTTTTCATCTGCTGGTGGCCGGGAAAGTTCATGTTGATGAACAGCGGCATGCCGGCGTAGCAAAACGACCAACCGCTGTCGTCAGGGTCGGTCGGGATGGCCTGGGGCCAGGGGTGAGGGTCGCGCGCGTGAACGCCACGCAAGACTTTCCAGGCCAAGGCCTGTTGTTCGGCAAGGGTCATTTCGCTGGCCGTTTCGAGAAACACCACCAGGGGGCTGCCGATGCGTTGCTTGACCGGCACGTGCTTGATGTTCACGACATAGTCGGCAAGCCCCTTGGCCATGTCGTCAGCCAGGTATTCGGCGCGTGCGAAGAGGATGTGGCAGGTTTCGGCAGCCACTGCCTTGCGCCCGAACAGGCAAGGAAATTCGGGGTTGGCAAGGACGCCTTTGAAGTGTTGTATGGTCGTGTAGGTCCAGTGTTGCGAATTCCGGACATGTTCAGAGGCCGCGTCTAGCGCATCCAGGCGATAGCAGTTTCCATAACCTGTAAACATGATTTCCCCAGGCGTTTAAGATAAGTGGACGTTCCAGTCATATGCAGGCAGTTTGTTTGTTTATCTTTGTTATTTACCTGCATTTTCTGAGACGGCCCTCAGGTTGTAAAACGCGTGGAACTATGACCTACTATTAGTCTCACTCATGCTTCGGAAGACCCCATGTCGGAACGGATTCAGGCTTTGCACGCGCTGCGTGCGTTTGAGGTGGCTTCTCGATACGGGTCGTTCACCCGGGCGGCGGAGGAACTGGCCTTGACCCAAGGGGCGGTCAGTCACCACATCAAGACCCTGGAAGCGATGTTCGGCTGCGACCTGTTCGAGCGCCGAGGTCCCAAGTTGCGCCTGACCGAGCACGGGCGGTTGTTGGCCCAGGAGCTCAAGGTTGGCTTCAAGATCATCGAGAATGCATGTGCGTTATTGCGTCAGGACCGCTATGGCCTGCGTTTGAAAGCGCCATCGACTTTGACGGTGCGTTGGCTGCTGAGGGCGCTGGATGCGTTCAAGAAGGTCGATGACAGTTGCAGCGTGCAATTGTCGAGCGTGTGGATGGACATCGACACGGTGGATTTCTATTCCGAGCCCTACGATTGCGCGATTTTGCTGGCCAATGGGCGTTTTCCGGCCGATGTCGAGAGTTTCAAGTTGTTCGATGAGTGGCTGATCCCGGTGTGTCACCCAGATTACCTGGATAACCCGCAGCCGGACCTGGGGGATCTGCGTCACTGTGAATTCCTTCATCCGTCACCGGATAGGCGAGACTGGCGGCGCTGGTTGGCGCGTATGGATGCGTTGGATATCAGCATCGACCATGGTCAGGTGTTCGATACGCTCGACCAGGGGATTTCCGCGGCGCAGCAAGGGTTGGGGATTTCGGTGGTGGACCTGGTGTTGGCCAGTGCTGACTTGGCGGCGGGGCGGTTGGTGACGCCGTTCAAGCATGCGGTGGCGACGGGGGATGGTTATTACATGACCTGGCTCAAGGCGAGTCCCAAGGCCCGGCAGATGGGCAAGCTGCGTGAGTTCCTGCTGGGGCAGGTGCCAGCGTTGGCCTACAAGGATATCAATTACCTATACGGGTGATTTCTCGGTGTCGCTCTTGCTCTTCTTTGCTTCTCGTGTGCGCAAGTTCAGGTTCAGCCGATTGCCACGACAGGAGGTCGGGAGACCGGAGGCAGCGGTTGGACCCTCGCGCGGTTTGAATGCCGCGCCTACGTTAGTGACCTGACGTCTGGCGTGTTGGTTTCTGGATGCGTGAGCATCCATTTGCCAAGGCGACGCGTCATCACTTTTAAACTTCCTGAAGTCGCAACCGGGTGTGTTTGAACGGGTGCGCACTCGCGAATTCTGCCGTTGTCGAACCTCCCATCGGCGACTGGAGGTAGAATCACCTCTTGAATCGAACAGCCATTCTGAGGACAACGCAGTGAATGTGCAGCAGGGCTTCGTCCTGACCCGACACTGGCATGACACCCCCCAAGGCACCTGCGTGGAATTCTGGCTGGCTACCGACCAAGGCCCCCGCCAGGTACGCCTGGCCCCTCAGGCGTCAATCGCCTTCATCGCCAGCGAAGACGCCGACCGCACCCGCGCACTGCTGGCCAATGAAACGGCTGTCGAACTCAAACCGCTGGACCTGCGAACCTTCGAGCAGCAACCGGTGATGGGCCTGTACACCCGCCAGCACCGCCAGCTGATGCAACTGGAACAACGCCTGCGCAGCGCCGGGATCGAGGTCCATGAGGCCGACATACGCCCGCCCGAGCGCTACCTGATGGAGCGCTTCATCACCGCTCCCGTGCAGTTCACCGGCAAACCCGACGCTCAAGGGGTCCTGTGCGACGCCCAGCTCAAACCCTCGCCGGACTACCGCCCAAACCTGCGCTTGGTCTCGCTGGACATCGAAACCAGCGAGCGCGGCGAGCTCTACAGCATCGCACTGGAAGGCTGTGGCCAGCGACAGGTCTACATGCTCGGCCCAGCCAATGGCGATGTTCAAGACCTGGACTTCGACCTGCACTACTGCGACAGCCGCACCGAACTGCTGACCTGCCTCAACCAGTGGTTGTCCACCCACGACCCCGACGCCATCATCGGCTGGAATCTGGTGCAGTTCGACCTGCGGCTGTTGCACGAACATGCCAAGCAACTGGACGTGCCACTGGCGTTGGGCCGCAATGGCGCTGTCCTGAGCTTGCGCGCCCAGGCCAGCCGGGGCCATGTGTTTGCCGATGCCCCCGGTCGCCTGCTGATCGACGGAATCGAGGCGCTGCGTTCGGCAACCTGGAGTTTCCCTTCGTTCAGCCTGGAGAACGTCGCCCAGACTCTGCTAGGGGAGGGCAAGGCCATCGAGACCCCTTACCAGCGCATGGACGAAATCAACCGCATGTTCGCCCAGGACAAGCCATCGCTGGCGCGCTACAACCTCAAGGATTGCGAACTGGTCACCCGCATCTTCGCCCATACGCGGCTGCTGGAATTCCTGCTGGAGCGCTCGTCCGTCACCGGTTTGGCGGTGGATCGCAGTGGCGGGTCGGTGGCCGCGTTCTGTCATCTGTACATTCCGCACATGCATCGCCTGGGCTTCGTCGCCCCCAACTTGGGCAGTCGCCCGGACGAAGCCAGCCCCGGTGGCTTCGTCATGGACTCGCGCCCTGGCCTGTACGACTCGGTGCTGGTACTGGACTACAAAAGCCTGTACCCCTCGATCATCCGTACCTTCCTCATCGACCCGGTGGGACTGGTCGAGGGCTTGCGCCAGCCGGACGAGGAACACTCGGTGGAAGGCTTTCGGGGCGCGCGCTTTTCGCGCAGCCAGCATTGTTTGCCGGCTATCGTGGCGCGGGTGTGGCAGGGCAGGGAGGCGGCCAAGCGTGAAGGCAATGCACCGCTGTCCCAGGCGCTGAAAATCATCATGAATGCGTTCTACGGCGTGCTCGGCTCCAATGGTTGCCGCTTCTTCGACCCACGCCTGGCATCGTCCATCACCCTGCGCGGCCATCAGATCATGCGCCAGACCCGCGCGTTGATCGAGGCGCGAGGTTATGACGTGATCTACGGCGACACCGACTCCACCTTCGTCTGGCTCAAAGGGGCCCATGGCGAGGAGGCTGCGGCCCGAATCGGTCGCGCGCTGGTGGCTGAGGTCAATCAGTGGTGGCGCCATCACCTGAGTGAGACCATGGGCCTTGAGAGTGCCCTTGAGCTGCAGTTCGAAACGCATTACCGGCGCTTCCTCATGCCCACCATTCGTGGTGCCGACGAGGGCAGCAAGAAGCGCTACGCCGGCCTGGTCCAGCGCACCGATGGCAGTGACGATGTGGTGTACAAGGGACTGGAGTCGGTACGCACGGACTGGTCGCCCTTGGCCCAGCAATTCCAGCAGGCCCTGTATGGGCGCATCTTCCGCGGCGAGCCTTATCGCGAGTATGTCCGGGAGTTCGTGCGAAGCACCCTGGCAGGCGAGCAGGACGCATTGCTGGTTTACCGCAAACGCCTGCGTCGGCCACTGACCGATTATCAGCGCAACGTGCCACCCCATGTGCGCGCCGCACGCATGGCCGACGACTACAACAGCCGCCTGGGGCGCGCGCGGCAATACCAGAATGGCGGATGGATCAGCTATGTGATCACCACCGCAGGCCCGGAACCGCTGGAAAACCTGCAGTCGCCCATCGACTACGACCATTACCTCAGTCGCCAGCTTCAACCCGTGGCAGACGCCATCCTGCCCTTTGTCGGCGATGACTTCTCGGCGTTGACCGATCGCCAGCTACTGCTGTTCTGAGGCGGGTATTACCTATCTAGTGCCCTGAAACACCCTTGCTGCCTAGGCTGGCGGTCTTTGTCGACCACGAGGCCGCGAGCATGGGCACGAAACCATCGCCACACACACCAACCGCCACGCAAGACAATGTGACGGTCGAAGCCCAGCGTTTCGAAACCTATCGAAAGGCGAGCAGGGCCTACCAGGACGGAATCATTGGCAGGCGGTTGCCTGGATGGCTGCGCGATGCGCCGGTCGCACAGTTACCCGAGATCGGCAAGGCATTGGCCCAGAGCCTTGCCTGCCGGCAGCAACTGAACAGACTGCTGACGCGCCTGCAGGATATCGACGGTTTCGTCGAGTCGGCCTTGGCAACCGCATTGCAGGACCGTTACGGCATCACCGCTAACCTGCGCCGCATGCGGTTTCTGGAGGGGCGCCGCGAACCTGTCATCAACGAGCAACCGGTAGGCGCGCACCTGACGAAAGTGGTGTACGAAGAAAAGCCGTTGCTCGAGGTCGCACTGCGCAACTTCACCGCCGAACAGGCGCTGGCGGGCGGCCAGCCGGTGGGCAACCGTCTGCTGATGCCGCGCCAGGGTTCGGTGAAGCCGCCCACGGCCATCGAGTTCGCGGCCCTGTGCCGTGAGCTCGATCTGGGTGAGGCCTACCAACGCCACCTGGACTCGATCCTTTCGCCCGGCGACCGCGACGAGCGCGTAGAGGCCTTGCTGCGTGACGCCAGCCGCTTCAGCATGCTGGTCGACGCCTACAAGGCCAGACAGGAGCAACAGCTGGACGACAGCGAGCTCAGGTTGCTGGTGGCCATGTGCATCGACGGCAAGTTGCTGCGCCTGGCGGGCGATCTGGTGGTTGCCAGGCGTTTGAGCCTGCTGGGGTGCGAGCTGGAGCAGATCGTCGTGCTGCAAGTCATCGACCAGGGGCCGCTGCTGGACACGACCCGGCGTCTGCTGATGCATGTCCCGGGTGATCCGGTGGCAGCCTGGAGTGCCTTCGCAAGCATGGATGAGCTTGCGCGCGCGCTTGGCAATCGGCTGCGTGAGCCGTCCTACCAGCGATTCTTCACCCGCTTCGTGCGCCGCCGTGACAGCCAGGCATTCTTCTCCACGATCATTCCCGATTACGCCGATTTGCCCGCATGGGCGACGCTGGACCTCAAGCCGCGCTTACGCGCCTACCCGGCACCCTTGTTCAATAGCCTCGCCCATGCCCGCGTCCGCCAGATCAAGGACGATGCCGCCGTCATCGCCATGCCGGTCGCCGAACTCGATCGTGAAGTCCAAAGGGCCCATGACGAACGCCTGGCAGCACAGGGCTGGACACTGCTCAACGTGGCAGGTCTGTTCGTTCCTGTCATCGGTGCCGCCTTGCTGGCAGTGGCCGTGTGGGAACTGCTGGACGAGGTTTATCACGGTATCGAAGCGTGGCGTGATGGCGACCACCAGGAGGCGCTCGACCACTTGACCAACGTGGCCATCGACCTTGCGGCCATTGGTGCCGTGGCTGTCGGAGGAGTGGTCGTACGGCGGTTGTGGACGCGCTCTTCGCTGGTCGATGCCATGGTGCCCGCGCAATTGGAAAACGGCAGTACCAAGCTCTGGCAGCAGGACCTGATGCCCTACCGCAGCACATTGCCTGGCGCGGCGGCAACCCGGGATGCGCAGGGCATCTGGCGCTTGGGCGATCACGCCTGGATCGAGATGGACGGGCATCATTATCCGGTGGTCGAGCAAGGTGGCGAAGGGCAGTGGCAGTTGCGTCCGCATAACGGGCATGGCCCGGCCCTGCGAAGCAATGGTGCCGGCGCCTGGCGACTTTGGAGCGAGCAGCCGGCAGACTGGCGCGACACCCATCGGATGTTCCGCCGGCTGGGTGAGCCGCTCAATCAACTGAACGACGAACAAATCGATCAGGTACTGCTGTTCCAAGGTATGGATGGTGACCATGTACGGGCCCTGCATGTCTATGGCCTGGCGCCTGAGCCTGGAATGCTCGACAGTGCACAGCGCATCGGCCTTGACCAGCGCATTCGACGAGCGATCAACCGTTTGCGTGGTGGTGAGGTGGTCGACGATCCGATGGTGCTGGACCAGGCTCGCGGGCTGACAGGCGCCCAAAGCCTGTCCGACCAAGCGTTGGCTGAGCTTGCCTGGACTCAGCGACGGCTGTTGCTGGGACGTTTGTACGAGGCCCAGCAGCCCGTAGAAAGCCCGGGCAGCGCCACGCTGCGCCGGGTCTTCACGGGGCTGTACCCGCGAGCCGCGCAAGCGCTTGTCGAGGCAGCCAACGTACAGGACCGCCGAACCCTGCTGGAGCACGGCCGGGTGCCATTGCGTCTGGCTGAGGCGGCGCGGCGCTGTGTGCTGGGCATTCGTACCGCGCGGGTGTTCGAGGCATTCAACATCGATACACCGCAAAACGCAGACCTGGCGCGCGTCGCGCTGGGAATGCTCAAGCACCTGCCAGGTGGCGAGCAGGGTATCCGCTGGCGCTTGTTCGAGGGTTATTTTCAGGGGCCATTGCTAGCCTCGACCGAGCTAGGGCAGCAAGCGTTCGACCTGGTGCACACCAACGGCGCCTTCCAACTGCGCGACACCCACGGCGTGCTGTTGGGTGAGCCAGGGGAGTTGTTCGACGTCATGGCCAGGGCCTATGGCGCGAGTCAGCGTGAAGCCATGGCAATCGCCGAACCTTTCGCGCACAACCTTCGGGTGATCCTGGGACTTGAAGCGGCGCAGCGAAGAGCCGAGGTCAAGCGCTTGCTCAGTCCGTTGCGCCCGGGTGCGACCCGCTTGCCCTTGCGCTTGGCCGACGGTCGCCTCGGCTACCCCCTGGGCGGGTGCAGTTCGGGCGAATTGCGAGGTGCCGATCGTTCGCTCAGTGCAATGTTGCGTGAGCTGTACCCCACGTTCACCGATGAGCAGGTGGAGGCCTGGATCACTCATGTGCAGCGGTCCGGACGCCGGGTCGAGACGGTATTGAGCACGCTGCAGCAACAGCTGACTGTCTTGCGCAACACCCTGAGCGCCTGGGTGGGCGAGGTCGAGGGTGATGTCTGGGAGGATCGGGACAGTTTTCGTACGACGATGATCGACTGCTGGCGTCGAACGGTTTCGGTTGGCGAGTCGCAACTCAATACCGACCAGGACTACCGCATCATGACCTACAACTCCAGGCTCGGTGAGCTGCCGCCTATACCGGCGCAGGTCAGCTTTGCCCATGTTTCCGAAATGTCATTGCTGCGCATGGATCTGGAGGACCTGCCTTCGAGCTTTCTATTGGCTTTCCCTCGCTTGCAGGTCCTGGACCTGGGCGGCAACTACCTGACCCGCCTGCCGCAGTCGTTGTTGCAGATGCAACACCTGCGTCATCTCACGTTTACCAACAACGAGATCGTCCTCGATATGGCGCAATCCGCCCTGCTGGCCAGCTGTGGCAACCTGGAGTACGTCGATCTGTCCTACAACCCGCTGGGGCGCGCGTTCACCTTGGCTGGGTTGACCCGACTTCGCTGGTTGAATTTGCGCAGCACGGCCATCAGGCAGTTTCCCAGCGGCCTGCTCAACCATGAGCTGGTCTACGTGGATCTGCGTGAGAATCGCATCAGGCATATACCCGAGCGCTTCTACCAGGCTTCGCTCCGTACCCGGCGCAGTATCAGGTTGGCCGGTAACCCGCTGGGCGAGGCAGAAATGATGCGTCTGCATGCTTCGCTCATGGATATTTCCGAACCCGTGGACGAAGCCTTGCGCAATGAACAGCTCGCTCACGCACGTCAAGTGTGGGGGGATGCCATCGGCCCACGGTTACGCGGCCTGCTGATGGCGGCCTGGGAAACCGTCGATCAGGGCGCCGTGTCGGAGCGGTTGTTCCGGGTGCTGCAGCAGTTGGTGCATTCAGCCGATTTCCACATCGATGCCCCGTCCCTCGCAAACCGGGTGCTGGCCCTTCTGCAGGCGATGGCGATGGATGCCTCGCTGCGTGACGATCTGTTCGTCGTGGCCAATGACGAGTGGGGTTGCCAGGACGGCGCCACTTGGTGCCTGAGCAACCTGGAGCTGAATGTGCTGACCTGGCGTGCTCGGACCCGGGTCGGGGGAAACCCAGAGCGCAGTCTGCTCGCGCTGGGCAGGCGTTTATGGCGTCAGGATGCCGTTGATCGGTATGCCGCGCAGGAGATCCGCTTACGGCAACAACGGGGAGGCAATCCAGATGAGAGCGAGGTCGGGCTGGCTTATCGGGTTGGTCTTCGCGACCGGCTGGGTTTGCCGATTACGGTGGGTAGCATGAGCTTTCGCCTGTTGTCAGGCGTCGATGAAGCAGCCTTGGCAGAGGCTGAAACCAGGATTCTCGCCTGGGAGCAGAACGTAGACGACGTCGCACGCTCGCTGGTGGATCGTGCCTTCTGGCGAGAGCATTTGGAGCGCACCTATCCTGATCGCTTCGCGTCGGTCGACGAGCCATTCAGGCAACGGCTTGAAACGGTGCTCGACGATGACACGCTGACTGATGAACAGCGGCGTGATCAGTCGGATGCGACCCTTGAGGAGCAGCGTGCCGCCCGGCGCGCCTTGATGCTCGACATCACACTCAGGGCCATGGAAATCGGCCCGGAAGACCCCGGGATCGACGTCTGACCGCGGCCCGGCGCAAACCATTGAACCCCTGCGCGCCCGTGGCTTTGGACTATGCTCAGTCAGGGTATCGGCACTTTCTGAAGGGCTCGACGTCCGAGTCTGACGCAGGGCTGGAAACTGTCAGTTACTTTTCCTTGGCCACTGGGCGTTGGAACTGGTTTAGGCTCCGGATCGGATTTTTCTCCGTGATCTGTAGTCATTGGTTTATCGAAACATTAAGGAGATGCGCATGCTCGTCCGGTCACTGACCCTCGCCACCTTGCTCGCCGTCACAGGCCCTGTGTTCGCCGCCGACAGCGACGCGCCACTGGCCAAGGAACTGGGCAAGGCACGGCCCTTGGTGATCATTGCCCCGAGTTCAGCCGACCCGACCTTGCGGGGGCTGAACGAGGCACTGAAGGACCCCGCGACCCAGGCTGCCTTCAAGGAACGCGGCCTGGTGCTGTACAGCGTCGCCAACATGATGGGCAAGCGCGAGGACAAGAACCTCGAGCAACAGACCACCATGGCCCTGATCCGCGAGCTCAAGCTTGGGGCAAGCAAGGGGACCAAGGTCATTCTGGTGGGCAAGGATGGCGAGCGTCATATGCTCAAGGACGACGACACCGGCGAGAAGATCGACCCACAGGTGATCCTCAAGGCCGTCGACGACCTGCCGGCCAGCGAGAAAACCATCACTGCGCCGGAACCGGTAGCGGCTGCAGCTGCACCCGAGCCCAAGGCCAAGGACAGCAAGCCGGCGAAACCGGCCAAGCCGGCGGCGCCCCCCAAGCCGCTGGAAGACTGACCACCCTGCACGGACCTCGACTGCCGCCAGCTGACGGGGTCTGAATGTATCGCTGTGTATCTGTCACGGCAACAGACGCATTCTCATACCAAACGCAGATTGTGGTGATACACCTGCGACACATCCAAGCGGCTTAATGGCTCCACTTCCCAACCACAAGTGGAGCAACACCATGACTCATGCACGCAATACTCTCGGACTGCTCGGCGCTGCACTGATCGGTAGCATGGCCTTTGGCAGCACTGCGTTCGCGGCCGAACCGCTGGCCCAGGGTTATCAACTGGCTTCAGCCAAGGTCCCAGGCGAAGGCAAGTGCGGCGAAGGCAAGTGTGGTGGCAGTGCCAAGGCTACTCACGGTGAAGGTAAATGCGGCGAGGGCAAATGTGGCGCCAGCACCAAGGCCGGGGCAGAGGGCAAATGCGGGGAGGGTAAATGTGGCGATGCCTCCTTCGCTCGCACCGATACCGACCACGACGGCAAGGTCTCGCGCCAGGAGTTTCTGGTGGTGGCAAAGGACCGTGCCGCCGACTTCGACAAGATCGACCGCAACCACGATGGCTTCATCTCCGAGCAGGAAGCCTACGATCATCTGAAGTCGATCTACCAGGCCAACGGCAAGGCCATGCCTGACGGGCTATTCAGCCACCTGGCCGGCAAGTCCTGACCCTCACCCTTGCGTTACCCACGACGCTCCCTGCCGGGCAGGCGAGCGTCGTGCCTTATGGAGTGACCGCCATGAATCACAACCCAATGCGTGCCGGCCTGGGCCTGCGTCGCGGATTGCTGCGCGAACTGCTGGTAATGGAAGACGGCGCGGTCGACTTCCTGGAATGCGCGCCGGAAAACTGGATCGGTGTCGGGGGGGCCTATGGCCAGGGGCTGGCACGGTTGGCCGAGCGCTTTCCGATCACCTGCCATGGTCTGTCCCTGTCCCTGGGCGGAAGCCTGCCGCTTGACCGTGCTTTTCTCGACCAGACCCGCCAGTTTCTCGACCGCTACCACGTCGGGTTGTACAGCGAGCACTTGAGCTACTGCAGCGACGATGGCCATCTGTACGACCTGATGCCGATACCGTTCACCGACGAGGCCGTGCACCACGTGGCCGCGCGAATTGGTCAGGTTCAGGACCACCTGCAACGGCGTATCGCCGTGGAGAACATCAGCTATTACGCCGCGCCCTACCAAGCCATGAGCGAGCTGGAGTTCATCAATGCGGTGCTCGATGAAGCCGATTGCGACCTGTTGCTCGACGTCAACAACGTGTTCGTCAATGCCTGTAACCACGGTTACGACGCAGCGGGCTTCCTCAATGGCTTGCCGGTGGCACGAGTAACCGGCATGCATGTGGCCGGGCACTATGACGAGGCGGATGACCTCAAGGTCGATACCCATGGGGCGCCCGTTAAAGAGGCTGTCTGGTCGCTGTTTCACGCTGCCTGTCGGCGCTTCGGTACGCAACCGACGCTGCTGGAACGGGATTTCAACTACCCGCCGCTGGCCGAGCTGCTGGCGGAAACCGCGCGGGTACGCGCCGTGCAACAGGCAGCACAGGAGGACCGTGATGAACGAGACGCTGCGTGACCAGCAATGGCGCCTGGCCCGGCATCTTCGTGACCCGAAGGTGCATGCGCCACCACCGGGCATCGAGGCGAGGCGGCTCAAGGTGTACCGCGATCTGTTCTACGGTTCCATCGAGGGCTTGCTGGCGGGGAGTTTCCCGGTAATGCGGGAGACATTGGGCGATGCCGCCTGGCATGCGCGGGTGCATCACTTCTATGCCAACTACCGCTGCCAGACGCCCTTGTTCACCGAAATTGCCGAAGCCTTCATCGACTACCTGCAAGGCATCGAACTCGACGCACCCTGGCAGCTGGAGCTGGCCCATTACGAGTGGGTCGAAGCGCAGTTGTACCTCAGCGATGCACAGGACCCGCCGCATGACGCCAGGGGTGATCTGCTCGAAGGTGAGCCGCTGTTGTCCTGCACGGCCAGGGTGTTGGCCTATCAATGGCCGGTAGAGCAGATCGGCCCGCCGTTTCAGCCCCAGCAAGCGCCCGCCGCGCCAACCTTGCTGCTGGTCTACCGCGATGCTGACCTGCAGGTGCGCTTCGCCCGGCTGACAGCCATGGCCTATCAACTGCTGGCCGTGGTTTCAGGCACTGGCCGCGCGCGCCTTCAGGCCTTGGGTGATGTAGACCTGCAAGGCCTGGCGTTGCTCACTTCACTGCGCGAGCAAGGTGTGATCGTAGGCACTCGTTGATCTTCAGACGGGGGCGTGCTGGCCGGTCATTCCGGGCAAGGGCGAGTTTCTCCAGCCGCGCCCCGAGTCGACCCAGAAGTTCACCGACAGCGAGGTGGAGCGAGACTCCACCTGGTGGAACCAACCCTCCGGCAAGAACAGCAAGTCCCCCGCCTGCAGCACCACCTCCATGAAATGCACCGCCTGGCAGCCCGGGAAACGCTGCGGATCCGGCGCCTTTGGGTCCACATCGCAACCCTCCAGTCCCCCGTCGGGCGATGTTGCCCAGCAGCCGAGCGCATCGCGATGATGGGGAGCGGCCAGGATGAACGACTTCTCCCCCCACACCTGAGCGAACAAGTTGTCGCTGTCATCGCGATGCAAGGGTGTCAGCGTGCCCTTCGGGCCGATCCAGATCCTTGGTGGTATGAACTGCGCCGTGTTGAAGTAGCGCGGATAGCGAATGTGTTCGAGCAACTGCGCAGGCAGAATGTTGTTGCCCATGTATGCCGGCGGCTGACCGTGTCTGCTTGGCGGGGCGGGTGCATCCAGGCTGGCGATGAATTCGGCCATCGAGGTCGAGCGGAAGTCGCGTTCGGTGGAGAAGGTTTTCTTCACGTAGTCGCCATGGCGGGTGATGCCTTGCAGATTGGCGAACAGCTCCAGCGAAGCCTGGCGACCGATGGTGAACAAAGGCCAGTCCTGCAAAGCATCGCTGATCACCACAGGAATGCCATGCAGCATGTAACGTTCACGGAACGCCTCGACCGACAGGCTGCTGTGCGCACGACGCTCCACGCTGAGCAAGGGCGGCTGGCTGGCTGAAAGGGCATCGCTCAGGCGGGGACGTGGAGGGTAACGGCGGTTGGCCTCGACCCTGGGGGCGCTGGCGCCATTGAGCGCCATGTCGATGGCCTGAGGCAGCAAAGTGGCAAGGCCAAGATTGCCGTCGATCTTGAGGCGGCCAGTGGCGAACAGTTCCTCGACATTGGCCTGGCCGCCCATGATGCCCATGAAGTCGGGCGTGGCCACTTCGATGGTGACATCCGGGGCAGCATGACGGCCACTGCCGCCTCGGCCGCCGGCCTCGAACCAGCACGCGTGAGTGGCATCGAAGATGAACTGGAAGGTGCCGGTCAGGCCGACACTCCCAGCGTTGGCGAACAGCTTGCCCAGAAGGATCTGCAGGTCCACGGCGCGTTCTCTTGGTCATTGATCTGAACAGAAAACGAGCGACGCGCCGGGAAATTTATCGGGACCGGGCGTGGCACTCAAGCGTGGCGAAGAAAGCGCTGGCTCAGCCACTGGTCCAGGCTCAACCGTCCGGCGCCCTTGAGCAGCAGCGGTAGCAGTGCGACCAGGTAGATCAGCGGTAACTTGTAGTTGCCAAAGCCCTGGTCGGTAATGGCATAGCCCTGGGCCAGTTCAGCCAGGCTCGACCAGTGCGCCGGCCAGTGCACGGCGGCGATGGCGACCACCGTCACCACCATCAAGCCTGCCGAGGCCAGCCGCGTACCCAGGCCCAACAGCAGCAATAGTGGCAGGATCAGCTCGGCCCACATCGACAGCTGCCAGTTCAACTGCGCCGGCAGATGATTGAAGGGGAAGGGGAAGCTTGCCTGCAGGTCGCCGAACCAGTTGCTGCCGTTGAATTTTTCCAGGCCGGACTCGAAGAATTCCCAGGCCAGGAACAGCCGCAGCGGCAGGTCGGCGCTCCAGGTACCGAAACGGTCGAAAAGGGTCAGGGCGCGGGTCAGGGTCGTCATGGTCAGGGCTCATCTCAGGAAAGGGCGGTGGTGGTGCGGCGTTGGCGCTGGGCCAGCTTGGCGGTGAGCTTGAAGGCAAGGGCGGCGAACATGATGGCGAATGCCACCGGGTACCAGCCGCCCAGGGGGACGCGCTTGTAGAACGAGAAGCAGAACACACCCGCCAGTACCCACATTCCGGTGCTGTGCAAGGTTTTCCAGGCACGCCCGCCCAACAGGCGCATCGGCGCTTTGAACGAGGTCAGGGTGAGCAGCAGCAGGAACAGGTAGCCCACGCTGCCAGGAAGGCTGGAGGTTACCGTGCGACCGGCCCAGAACAACTCGGGGAACTGCTGGGCATAGCGGTAGATCAACAGGCCATGCACGGTGTGCGAGAAAGCGAACGCCAGGCCCAGGAACCGTCGTTCGCGTATCAGCCAGCGGCTGCCACTACCGGGGAGGAAGGTCACCAGCGTCGACGCCAGGAAGGCCAGCAGGAACAACGCGAACGAACTGCGCGCAGTGGCGCGTATCGCGCTGCGCAGCCCATCCGAGCCAATGGGGTGGCTGGCAAGTACTACGGCGGTCATGGCCAAAGTCAGGCCGGCAAGGGCGGCGAATAGCTTCCAGCCGCTGGGCAGGGTGAGGGATTTCATCGAGGGCGCTCCCGGTTGTGGTGGTATGCCGAGAGTGTGAAGGCGGGGGGTATCTGCAGTGTGTCGGTGAAGGGGCGTTTGTGTATCGGACTGTAGCGATCTGGATCGTGGGCAAAGTCATGGGCCAGCGCGGGCGCTGGCCAGACTCACTTCAGTTCGATTTGGGCACACAGCCCGCCAGAGGCGCGATTGCTCAGGGTCAGCTGGCCACCCATGGCCTGGGTCAGCTGCTGGGCGATCGCCAGGCCCAGCCCGGTGCCGCCCGTGCTGCGGTTGCGCGAGCCTTCCACCCGGTAGAAGGGCTTGAGCACGTCATCCAGCTCATCAGCAGGAATGCCGGGGCCGTCATCGAGCACGCGGATCAGCGTACTGCCGCCCTCGCGGGACACTTCCAGCTCTGCGGCGCCAGCGAACTTGAGGGCGTTGTCGATCAGGTTCACCAGCACCCGGCGCAGGGCATGGGGACGGGTCTCCAGCAGGCTATCGGTGGTGCCATGCCGGGCGACCTGGGCGCCGCTGTCCTGATAGTCGAACACCACGCTGTCGAGGAAGGCGTCGAGGTTGATCCGGCAAGGCGCTTCGGTGCTGCTGTCCATGCTGCGGGCGTAGGCGACGCCCTCACGCACCAGATGCTCCATGGCGTTGAGGTCGCTCCACAGCTTGTCCTTATCGGCGCCATCGTCCATGACCTCGACCCGCAGCTTCATGCGGGTAATGGGGGTTTGCAGGTCATGGGAGATCGCGGCCAGCAGTTGCATGCGCTCCTTCAAGTAAGCGGCGATTCGCGCCTGCAGCGCGTTGAACGCAGCCGCGGCGTAGCGAACTTCTCGCGGGCCGCTTTCGTCCAGTTGCACGCCAGGTTTGTCCGGGTCGAGGTTGTCTACGGCCTGGGCCAGGCGGGTCAGTGGGCCGATGGCCAGGCGCACGGCCATCCAGGTGCACAGCAACAGGACAAGCAACTGGATCAGCAGCACCGTTGGCAGCCAGGTAGCCATGGGCACCGGTGCCGGCGTGACATCGATGGTCAAGGGCGCGCCATCCGCCAGGCGTAAATGGACCTGGAAGTGCGCATTCGGGCCAGGGATATCCTGGAAGGTCAGGCGGTAGTCATGGCCGATGGCTTTTACGATCGAATCGGCGGCCATCGGCGGGTTCTCGGTTGGCATCGCTTCGCCCGACTCCCCCGGGTCGAGCCGGTAGCGGTAGGTGCGCCGCTCCAGGCGAGGCAGCCAGCTGGCGCGCTCGGCCGCAGGCAGGCGGTCGAGGATGGCTACCGAGGTGGCGACGTCTTGTTCCAGATTGCTGAGCATCATCGAGCGGCTGCTGACGAACCGCTCATAGGCCTGCAGGCTGAACGACAGCCCATAGGCCAGTACCAATCCGGTGAAGAAGATCAGGGCCAGGCGCGAGGCCAGGGTGCGGGGCCATTTCATGAGGGTGACTCGAGCAGCTGCACGGGCAGTGAAAAGACGTAGCCTTCGCTGCGTACGGTCTTGATGCAGCTGGGCTCCCGAGCGTCGTCGCCCAGGCGCTGGCGCAAGCGACTGACCAGCAGGTCGATGGAGCGGTCGAAGATGTCCGCCTCGCGGCCCTGGGTAAGGTTGAGCAACTGCTCGCGGCTCAGCACCCGTTGCGGATGGTCGAGGAACACCCGCAGCAAGCGGTACTCGGCGCCGCTGAGCGCCACCAGGGTGCCTTCGCTGTCGAGCAAGTGACGTGCGGTGGTGTCAAGGCGCCACTGGCCGAAGCCGAGCAGGCGGCTGCTTTCGCTGATGGTCAGGTTGGGCGGCAGCATGCGGGTCCGACGCAGCACCGCGTTGATGCGAGCGAGCAGTTCGCGGGCGGAGAAGGGCTTGGTCAGGTAGTCGTCTGCGCCCATCTCCAGGCCGATGATGCGGTCGGTCTCGTCGTTGCGGGCGGTCAGCATCAGCACCGGGGTATTGCGGTGCTTGCCGGCACGCAGTTCGCGGCACAACAGCAGGCCGTCGTCACCGGGCATCATGATGTCGAGCACGATCAGGTCGACGCTGTTGGCTTCGAGGAAGGCGCGCATCTGCCGGCCATCGGCAACGATGCTGGTGCGCAGGCCGCTCTTTTTCAGGTAGTTGCCGACCAGCTCGCGGATTTCGCGGTCATCGTCGACGACCAGGATGTGATCGACGTGTTCCATCTAAAGCGTTCCTGTTCAGAAGGGTTGGGCGCAGTGTACCGAGCCTTTGCGTACTTGCCTGCGGCGCTTTGTATTGCAGTGTATCTGTACCAGATATAGCAACTGGCTTAAGGTACTGAATTTAAAGGAGATTAACTGGTCTCCAGAAATCTTCCCCCAATATATCCCCAAAACTAAAATACAAAACCAGGCGAAATCGATCCCTGCAGAGCCCCGGCTATCGAGGTACATATCGGTCATTTTGGCAATATGGTGTCCGAGTCGCCGCTGGGCATCCCGGCCTTCTTGTTCAGGGAGCCGTGCAGCCAACGACCCCTGTTCATGGAATGGCGGTGGGCTGTTCCCCAGTACCAAACCCAGCTTCGCTACCGCCCGGTCTCGAGCTGCCGCGAACTCTTTGCTGATGGTGTCTGGCATGATCGTTGCGCCCGCTTTGACGCGAGCGACTGTTCGGTGATGGTGCGCCAGCTGTTTTGCAACTACCCTGTCACGACAACGTCGTATCACCTCAACTAGGCTCAGGCCTATGCGCCCCAGCGTGATGCTGATCCTGAGCCTGGCTCCTGTCTTCGACTTAACTACCTGCAGGAAACCCTCCACCTCGTCTTTGAACCTGAAAGAGAGAATGTCTTGCCGGTGCTGGCCAGTGAGAAGGGCTAGGCTCTGGACGAAAAGCCTTGAAACTCGGTGATGCTGCGTTGAAAACAGCCTTGCCTGACCTTCGTCTCAAGACTTTTCATAAAGACCCTAGCCATGGCCTCCATGAAAATGTCCTTTTGCTGAGAGCGGTGATTAACCACCCGGACATCGGATGCGGCTGTTGATGGCTTCCACTTCAAATACATAGAGTTCAGCTGGTAGCCCTGCCTGTGCGATTGGCGGGGATAGCTAATAGGAACGCCCTATCAAAATCCATCTCGATAATGTTTTTATCAATTTTCTGTAGATTATCTAATTTGGTTCTGACATGTTTTGTAAATCAATTCTACTTGCGAGCTTAAAAGCCTCGATAAAATATTGGCTTGTGACGCCGGGCCCCTCTGACGGTTAACAGCCGCCATGTCGGAGTCATAGTTGTTAAACTACGACTGTCGAGGAGGGGCCTATGTCTGCCCTCAGTGCTTATCTCTCTCAAGATGTTTTTGGTACTGAACTATGGCTCTGGCTGTCTTTCTTTGCCGTTGTCTTGACCCTGTTGGCTCTTGATCTAGGAGTTCTTCATCGCGGCAATCGTGAGATTGGGGTCAAAGAAAGTCTAATGCTCTCTGCAGGCTATATTGGCATGGGGCTGCTGTTCGCAATTTGGGTTTATTTCCAGAAGGGAAGCGATGCCAGTTTGGACTATGTGACAGGTTTCTTGATTGAGAAATCCTTGTCCATGGATAACGTTTTTGTGATCGCGCTAATATTTAGCTTTCTAGCGATACCACGGCAGTACCAACATAGGGTCCTATTCTGGGGGATCATGGGGGTGATCGTACTGAGAGCTATCATGATCGGCCTTGGTGCGGCGCTCATCGCGAAATTCAGTTGGGTGCTCTACTTGTTTGGTGCTTTCCTAGTATTTACGGGTATAAAAATGCTGTTTGCGCGAGTCGATCATGCCCCGGATCTAGAAAATAACCGTTTTGTCAAGTATTTGCGCAGTCATCTCCGCGTTACCAAGGAGCTGCACGGGCAAAGTTTTCTGGTGAGCTTGCCAGACGCAAGAGGTAAAAATGTTTTATGGGTGACGCCGCTTTTCCTTGCGCTTGTTCTTATCGAGTGCGCCGACTTGGTGTTTGCTGTTGATAGTGTGCCTGCTATATTTGCCATTACCCAAGATCCTTTCATAGTCTATACATCTAATATTTTTGCCATTCTCGGTTTGCGAGCCCTTTATTTTGCGCTGGCAGCCATGATAAGTCGTTTTGTTTATCTGAAGTATGCGTTGGCACTGGTGCTCGTATTCATTGGCGCAAAAATTTTCCTTCATGATATAGTTGGTAAGGTTCCGGCAGAGCTATCTTTAAGCGTGACAATAGGTCTTCTGCTGGGTGGGGTTGTGGTTTCGCTTTGGAAAACTAAATTGCCCAAAGAGGCTGATTAACTTTCCATTGAAAGTGTGCAAGAGTACCCTCCGGCCCCTTTGCTTGGGTGGATCATTGAGCGAGAGAGTTTGCGCAATGACCATGCTGGATTCGCCGGACAGTGCCGAGGAAAGTCCTATAATGCGCTGGTCAGATGATCGGAGCGGTACCGTGGATAAGCACAGCTTTATAGGGATGGTCGAGGCTGGCGAGCAGCTGATTCAAAAGTCCTTTGATGCCATGCGCAATTACCACCACGCCCAAGACCATGGCGCTCATCCAGAAGAGGTGGAGCGCCATTGGCTGCTGGCGGAGCCCACTGGTTGAGTCGATTTCTGGCCACCTGCTCCGTGTCCATAGCGAAGGCTCCCGGGAAGGATTTGCCCCCACGGCACTAGGTTAGCGATTGCCGGATCAGCACTGTAACTAGTGTGCGATAGCCACCCGCGCCGCCAGGGTACTCTGCGACCTGCTCGCACGGGCTGAGTGATCGGGAGAACTGTCGACAGCTGATGACCGTGCCCGAATAGCTGGCGAACAGTGTGACCGTGAATATGACCGTCTTTCGAAGGTCTCCGCCTAGATACGCTAGGGCCGAGCAGGAATGGCCGCTATCGACCCATAGCTGCCCTTCGCGGAGGGCAGCAATCGGCCAGAAGCTGCCCATCCGCTCTTCGAATGCTACGCTCTGCGGTATCCGAATGACCCTTTACTACTTCTACAACCGTTGCGTGTTTGTTGGAGATCTACATGGAAACCATCGCACGGGCATTGATCCTTGCCTGCAAACATATTGACGACCGGCATAATGTCGAAAACGATGATGACGTAGCGGCGCTTGAGGCAATTGCTGCTGAACTGAACGACGCATCTAACGCGGAAATAAATTGCTTGATTGAGACGGCGAAAAAGCTTGAAGTGGAAACCTGGCCTGAAGAAATGGGAATTATCTAACACTGCGTATTCGATAGGTCATGAACTACAGCTTTTGGACGAGAGCGGTCCATGTCGGAGGTCTGCTTTGGGTCGGTTAGCGACCGTCCACCGTATCGAGTTCACCCTTGTTCTCCCCTAACGCGGAGGACAACCCATGAAAACCGCTGCTATCTACACCCATCGCCCATGGAACAAGGGAAAGCTAGTCGGGCAGAAAGCTCCGCTCCGACTCAGAGATATCTGGGCCATCCGGGTAAGGCTCCAGATCGCGGAGAAATCTAGGGATCTGGCGTTGTTCAACTTGGCAATCGACAGCAAGCTGCGAGCCTGCGACTTAACCAAGCTTCGTGTACGGGACGTAGCCCATGGAGAGCATGTGTCGTCACGAGCGATCGTGATGCAGCAGAAAACTCACCATCCCGTGCAATTTGAGATCACCGAGCAAACCCGTATGGCTTTGGAAGCCTGGATGCATCAGGCTCATCTCCGTAGCGAGGACTGCCTGTTTCCGAGCCGGCTACATGGTTCAGATCATCTCTCCACCAGGCAATACGCTCGAATAGTGAAAGCCTGGGTGACAGCCATTGGCCTTGATCCGACGCTGTACGGCACCCACACGCTGCGGCGAACGAAGGCCTCATTTATCTATCGTAGAACCAAGAATCTGAGGGCAGTCCAACTCTTGCTTGGCCATACGAAGCTTGAAAGCACCGTCAGATATCTGGGGATTGAAGTCGACGATGCCTTGGAGATGGCAGAGCAGACGGAGGTCTGATCATCCAAAGCGACGGTCGAGGGCAGACCGTCGCTAACCGACCCCAAGCGGACATCAGTGATGCCTATGGCCCTAGGCTCTGTCTGAAAAAAGCCGTCGCATACACCGCATGACACAAGCCAGCGAGACCATTGCGGCATAACTTTTTGCGAGCTTGTCGAAGCGCGTGACGATTCGGCGGTTCTCTTTTAGCCAGCCGAACATGCGTTCGATGATGTTGCGCTGTCGATATTTTGGGCGGTCAAACAGTCTTGGCAAGGCGGGTTTGGGCTTGCGTTTCATTGAGCGCAGCGGAATGACCGGCTGCATCCGATATCGATCGCAGTAACGGCGCAAGGCCTCGGCGTCGTAGCCTTTGTCAGCCAGCAACCATTTGCATCGTTTGCGTGGACGACCACGCTGGTTTGTCGGGATGCTGACATCATCAAGTAACGGCTGGGCATAGCTGATGTCGCTGGCTTGGCCGCCGGAGAGAAGGAAGCGCAACGGTATTCCGTTGGCATCGCAGAGCATATGAATTTGGGTTGTCAGTCCGCCGCGACTGCGGCCTAGAGCGTGATCGGTAGGCTCGTCAGGCCCCCTTTTTTCCGCGCTCCAGATGAAGCACGGGTTGCTCGAACAGCGGTCGAATCGATCATCCAGGTGTGGGGATCGATCAAGCCTTTGTCATTGAGTCTGAGGTGCAATCGTCTGAGCATCTGATCGAATGTTCCGCGGTTTCGCCAGACCCGGAAGCGGTGATAGACCGTCGCCCAAGACCCGAAGCGCTCGGGCATATCTCGCCAGGCTGCTCCTGAGCACAGCACCCAGAGCACACCATCGAGCATCAAGCGATCACTGCTGCGGGGCCTGCCCCTGACGTGGGCCGCCGTAAAGAGGTCGGCGACCACTGCCCACGCCTCATCCGAGAGTTCATAACGCTTTGCCATCACAGAATTCCTTTCCGCAGATGGCCGGCGACTGTACAGAACCCCGGCTGTTCCGGGGGCCACATTTCAGTTTCTTGGGATTTCAGACAGAGCCTAATGCGCGATATCCCAGACGCTACAAATTGCGACGTCAGTAGGCCGAGCGTAGGGCTTGCGCAGGGAGGTGACGGGCATGGATGCCCGTCAAGCGCTACGGCCCAGGAGGGGCCGTTCAGCGCGGTCCTCCCGGGAGCAAGCCCGTAGAGAGGGAACCCCGAAGCGAAGCGTAGGGGCCGGATGATAGGAGCCAGCGGTTTTTGCCTACTTTTGCCCAAGAGCAAAAGTAGGTCGCCGTAAAGGCGAAAAGGTGAATGAGCGCCTCCATGGCGAATGGATATTCACGCTATCTGAATGCCGCCCTTAAATCTGTGCTTTGAAGTTTGAAGTTTTGGTTTCTGGATGCGTGAGCATATCCATTTGCCAAGGTGACGCTCAATCACCTTTCCGCTCTTACAGCGGGTCACTTTTTGGCAGACGCCCCAAAAAGTAACCAAAAAAGTCTGGCTCCTATCATCCGCCCCCTGCGCTGCGCTCCGGGGTTCCCTCGCTCCGGGCTTGCTCCGGGAGGACCGCGCTGAACGGCCCCTCCTGGGCCGCAGCGCTTGACGGGCATCCATGCCCGTCACCTCCCTGCGCAAGCCCTGCGCTCGGCCTCCTGAAGTCGCATTAGGTGGCGTCTGAACTACCGCGCGCTAGAAGCAAGAGCAAAACGAAGCAAAAGAAAATTTGCCTCGCATTTATGGTTTTAATGTTGAATATGCGGCTGGTTTAGCTGTTGTTGTTGTTGTTGTTGTTGTTGTTGTTGTTGTTGTTGTTCGGGTTTGGTATTTCATGCTCCGCTTTTGCTTTTAATGCGCGATATCCCAGACGCGGCAAATTGCGACGTCAGTAGGCCGAGCGTAGGGCTTGCGGAGGGAGGTGACGGGCATGGATGCCCGTCAAGCGCTGCGGCCCAGGAGGGGCCGTTCAGCGCGGTCCTCCCGGGAGCAAGCCCGTAGCGAGGGAACCCCGAAGCGAAGCGTAGGGGCCGGATGATAGGAGCCAGCGGTTTTTGCCTACTTTTGCCCAAGAGCAAAAGTAGGTCGCCGTAAAGGCGAAAAGGTGAGTGAGCGCCTCCATGGCGAATGGATATTCACGCTATCTGAATGCCGCCCTTAAATCTGTGCTTTGAAGTTTGAAGTTTTGGTTTCTGGATGCGTGAGCATATCCATTTGCCAAGGTGACGCTCAATCACCTTTCCGCTCTTACAGCGGGTCACTTTTTGGCAGACGCCCCAAAAAGTAACCAAAAAAGTCTGGCTCCTATCATCCGGCCCCTGCGCTGCGCTCCGGGGTTCCCTCGCTCCGGGCTTGCTCCGGGAGGACCGCGCTGAACGGCCCCTCCTGGGCCGCAGCGCTTGACGGGCATCCATGCCCGTCACCTCCCTCCGCAAGCCCTGCGCTCGGCCTCCTGAAGTCGCACCAGGTGGCGCCTGAACTACCGCGCGCCAGAAGCAAGAGCAAAGCGAAGTAGAAGAAAGTCCGGCTCGAATTTTGTAGTTTGAATATTTAATGTACGGCTGGTTCAGTTGTTGTTGTTGTTGTTGTTGTTGTTGTTGTTTTTCGGGTTTGGTATTTCATGCTCCGCTTTTGCTTTTAATGCGCGATATCCCAGACGCGGCAAATTGCGACGTCAGTAGGCCGAGCGTAGGGCTTGCGGAGGGAGGTGACGGGCATGGATGCCCGTCAAGCGCTGCGGCCCAGGAGGGGCCGTTCAGCGCGGTCCTCCCGGGAGCAAGCCCGTAGGCTCTGTACGAAAAGCCTTGATACTCGGTGATGCTGCGTTGAAAACAGCCTCGGAATGCTCATTTACAACCCGTAAACTCCGCTTCCTCGGCTGTTTTCGCCTTGCCTGACCTTCGTCTCAAGACGTTTCACACAGAGCCTAGGCATCGAAGTCGATGACGCATTGGAGATGGCAGAGCAGACGAGGGTCTTTCTCAAAATGCATACGTGACGTCCTGATGCCATTGTATCCGTTTGTACAAGATTGGCGCCCATCTCGGGTGCTGGATTATTCCTTAACATCATGTATTTAAAGGATTTTATCTGATTTTTCAATGCGTCACTGTACCGGACTCAGATACAGGAAGAGGCATATAGCAACGTGCAACGACACATCCAGGATACCTGGCAGCGGTGAAATGGCTCTCGACCGGGGAGCAACACTCCCCACACCTGAACGTTGCACAGGAGAGATGCCATGAACTTCAAGACCTTCGCCAGCGCCAGCCTGTTCGCCGTGCTGAGCCTCGGCACTATCGCCGCCCAGGCCGCCACGGCACCGATGAGCGATGCCGGTGTCATGCAGTACCGCTACGGCGACACGCTCGATATCAAGAAAGTGCTGTCGGTACAGGACGACCAGGGCAATGCCTGCGGCCTGGTGAACACCCGCATGGACTACCTCGATTCGAAAGGTCAGCAGCAGAGCGTGCAGTACCGTACGTACGCTACCGGCGGTTGCCATGAGAATTGATCGGCGCCACTGGCTGAAGATAGGCGGTGTGGCCCTGGCCTTGGTAGGCCTGGGCCTAGCCGCGAAGCCCTGGACCCATGACGATCTTGGGGCCATGCCGTCGCTGGCCGGTGCCAACCAGTGGCTCAACTCGCCACCGCTGGACGCCTCGGCGCTCAAGGGCAAGGTGGTGCTAGTGGATTTCTGGACCTGGGACTGCATCAACTGCCAGCGCAGCTTGCCGCATGTGAACGAATGGGCGCGCCAGTACGCCGACCAGGGGCTGGTCGTGGTGGGCGTACATACCCCGGAATACGACTACGAGCATGATGTGGGGACGCTCAAGTCGAAGGTTGCCAGCCTTGGTATCGAGTATCCGGTTGCGGTGGATAACGACTACAAGGTCTGGAATGCCTGGGGCAATCAGTTCTGGCCCGCCCATTATTTCGTCGATCGCAAGGGGCAGGTGCGGCATGTGCACTTTGGCGAGGGTGATTATGACGGTCAGGCGCGGGTGATCAGGGCGTTGCTGGATGAGAAGGGCTGATGGCAATGTGTCGGCTTTCATCGCCGGCAGCCGGCACCTACCGGGTTGGTGCGGGTGCCGGCTTGCCGACGATGAAGGGGGCGGCCGATTCAGCTGAAGCTGGCGAAATGCGCTTGCATCCGTCCCGCATCGGCCTGGCGCCCGGTGAACAGCTCAAAGGCCTTCACCGCCTGGAACACGGCCATGTTGCTGCCATCGAGCGTACGGCAGCCCAGCGCCCGTGCTGCGCGCAGCAGTTCGGTCTCCAGCGGGAAGTAAATGATTTCCGCCACCCACAGCCGCTCATGCAGTAGCTCTACAGGCAGTGGGGTGCCCGGCAACTTGGCCATGCCCACGGGCGTGGTATTCACCAGGCCATCGGCCTCGGCCAGCGCGCTAGCCAAGTCCGTACCTACCACCGCACGGCCCGCGCCGAAGTGCGCGTTGAGGTTGTCCACCAGCGCTTGTGCGCGGGCAGCATCGACCTCGAACAGCACCAGTCGCTCGACCCCTTCACCCAGCAGGGCATGGGCCACCGCCGATCCTGCACCACCGGCACCCATCTGCACCACCTGGCGTCGTGAGACGTCGGGCAACCCACGGCGCAGACCTTCGGCGAAGCCCAGGCAGTCGGTGTTGTGTCCCACCCGCTTGCCGTCCTTAAGCACCACGGTATTGACCGCGCCGATGCCGCGCGCTTCATCCGACAGCTCATCGAGCAGTGGCAGAATCGCCTGCTTGAACGGGTAGGTGATATTGAGGCCGGTGAAGCCTGTGAGTTGCGCCGCCTCAAGCAATTGCGCCAGCGCACTGTCCTGGACGTCCAGCTGGTCGGCGTCGATCAGGCGATACAGGTAACGCAGGGCTTGGGCATCACCTTCGTGCTCGTGCAGGGCAGGGGTGCGCGACAGTTGAATACCACGGCCGATCAGTCCGGCAAGGATGGCTTGCTGATTCATGCTGCCTGCTCCTGCAACAGTTCCGCGAAGTGACTCAGGGCCAGGCGATAGCCCTGGCTGCCAAGGCCACAGATCACACCGACGGCGATGGACGAGACGAATGAAATATGGCGGAACGGTTCGCGCTTGTGGACATTCGACAGGTGCACCTCGATTACCGGCAATTCGCTGGCGACCAAGGCGTCGCGGATAGCCACCGACGTGTGGGTCCAGGCGCCTGGATTGATCAGAATGCCGTTGCAGCGGCCACGGGCGGCATGAATCCAGTCGATCAGCTCACCTTCATGGTTGGTTTGGCGAAACTCCAGGTCCAGGCCCAGTTCCTGGGCGCTGTCAGCACAACCCTGGGCGAGGTCGGCGAGGGTTTCACGACCGTATTGGGCAGGTTCACGGGTGCCCAGCATGTTCAGGTTGGGGCCGTTGAGTACCAGGATGAGGGGCTTCATAGCAGCATCACTTTGTTGTTTTTGGATGTGCTTATGTTTGTACCAGGTGGTTAATTACGTCAATTCGAAGCGCTGCCTCGCGTGGAAAAGTGTGCGATTATCGAACCCCAAACGCGCGATGCCCTGATCGGGCGATCACTCTGGCAGCCCGGCTAGCCTCAGGCCCTCGGCAAACAGTGCCAAGTCCTCGTCGCGATGAATTGGCATCCACTGGCGCAACGCCGAAACCCGCAACCCAGGGTCCTGTTCGCGTAAGCGCAGCATGGCTTTGTACGCGCTGTCCATGCGCCCGCTGAGCGCATGGCTGGCGGCCAGCAGGGCCACCGCCGCAAGCAGGCTGGGCAGATTCCCCAGTGCCTTCTCCGCCCACTCCACCGCCTCGTCAAAGCGCCCGGCAAAGAAATGCGCCAACGACATGCCCACCTCCATGCGGAACATTTCGGGGTCCAGCGGGCTCAGCCGTGCCGCGTGGTTGAGGTTGTCGATGGCGGTCTGCGTCTCACCCCGCAGTACCCGCAGCATCCCGCCCAGGAACCAGGCAGGCGCCAGGTTGGGATTGAGCAGGCGCGCCCGATCGAGCAGGGCGATGCCACCGTCCAGGTCACCTGCCAGGTGCCCGAGGGCATGCCCACCGCGGGTGAGCGCCACGGCATCGTCGCGGCCAAGCTCCACGGCCAGGCGTGCCAGGCGCGCACCCTCGGCGATTTCCTGGGTACGATCACCCATCCAGCCGTTGAGCTTGCGCCAGAAGTAGCACCAGGCTGCCATGCCATAGGCCGAGGCGAAATCAGGGTCCCGTTCGATGGCCTGGTAGAACAAGGGCAGCGCCTGGTCGACGGCCTCGCGGGTGCCGTTGTGCAGCTTCGCCGTGCCGCGAAGGTAGTAATCGTAGGCGCACAGGCTGTCGGTCGGCTTGCGTTTGGCACGCTCGATCTCGGCCCGTTCCAGCTGTGGGGCGATGGCGCCCACCACGCTTTCAGCCATCTGGTCCTGCAGCTCGAACAGGTCGTCTAGCCGTCCCTCGAAACGCTCGGCCCACAGGTGCTCGCCGGTGGTGGCGTCGATCAGCTGGCCCGTGATGCGCAGCCGTTTGTCAGCCTTGCGCACGCTGCCTTCGAGGACGTAGCGCACGCCCAGGGCCTGGCCGACCTGTTGCACGTCGACACGCTGGCCCTTGAAGGTGAAGCTTGAGTTGCGGGCGATGACGAACAGCCAGCGGATGCGCGACAGGGCGGCGATGATGTCCTCGACCATGCCATCGGCGAAGTAGTCCTGTTCGGGGTCGCCGCTGAGGTTCTGGAACGGCAGCACCGTGATCGAGGGTTTCTCGGGGAGGCTGGGCCCGACAGGGGCGCTCACAGGCCCGGTGGGAACAGGCGCTTCGGTGCTGCAGGCTTCGCGGACCCGGGCCACGAAGCGGTAGCCCTTGCGCGGCACGGTGCGCAGCAGACGTTGTTCCTCACCGGTATCGCCGATGGCTTTGCGCACGGCATTGATATGGCTGGTGATGGTCGACTCGGAGACGATCTTGCCGTTCCACACGCGGGCCAGCAATTCATCGCGGCCCAGCACCCGGTCGCGGTGGCTGACCAGTTGCAGCAGCAGGTCGAACACCTGCGGGCCGATGGTCACGGCCTGTCCGCGCTGGGTCAGCTCCCGACGCTGCTCGTCGAGCACATAGTCGTCAAACTCGAATGGCACGTGATGTCCTCGCGCGCGCCCTAGGCTCGGTGTCCGAGGCGACTGTTCATGGGGTTGTTCGATGATACGGCAGCGCATCGCCGGCTGCACATGCTTGGGCGCGGTTTGAACGGTTTGGACGCAAATTCAAGCGTGCCTGGAGGCAAATCCAGCCTGCCAGCAAGGCTTTTGCCGCGGCGACGGCACACACTGCATGCCTGACGACGGCAAAGGTTGCGGTCGAGCACGCGGAGAGAGCGCCATGAAAATCGTGGTCATCGGAGGCACCGGTCTCATTGGTTCCAAGCTTGTCAACGGCCTGCGCGAGCGAGGCCATCAGGCCGTCGCCGCAGCACCGAGCACAGGGGTGAACAGCATCACCCGCGAGGGGCTGGCCGAAGCGATGAACGGGGCGGATGTGGTGGTGGATGTCGCCAACGCGCCGTCCTGGGAGGACCAGGCCGTACTCGCGTTCTTCGAGACGTCCACCCGTAACCTGTTGGCCGCCGAGAAGGCGGCAGGGGTCGGACACCATGTCGCGCTGTCGATCGTGGGCAGCGAGCGGTTGCCGGAAAACGGCTATTTCCGTGCCAAGGTCGCTCAAGAGGCGCTGATCGAGCAGTCTGGGGTGCCCTACACCGTGGTGCGCGCCACCCAGTTTTTCGAGTTCGTCGAAGGCATTGCCCAGTCGGGAGCGGTGGGTGAGGAGATTCGCCTGTCACCGGCACTGTTCCAACCCATGGCGGCGGACGATGTGGTTGAGGCGCTCACCGACGTCGCGCTGGCGGCGCCAGCCAATGGCACGCTGGAGATCGCCGGTCCCCAAGCCACTCCGCTGGATGAGTTGGTACGCCGTTTCCTGCGGCGCAAAGGCGATGCGCGCAAGGTGGTGGCGGACGTCCACGCACGCTACTTCGGCGCCGAACTCGATGACAAGTCGCTGACCCCTGGCAAGGGGGCGCGGCTTGGCAAGACACGCTTTGAAGACTGGCTGGCGCGCCAGTGAACCCATGCAACCCCTACCGAACAGAAGGAGCTTCGCCATGTTCAGTCGCACTCTCCTGGTCGCCGCGTTCACCGCGCTGACCCTCACCCCGGTACTGGCCGCCGAACGGCCGGTCAGTAAAGTCACCGTGGTCTTTGACCACCCACTGCCGAACGTGCCGGGCAAGAGCATGCGCGGGGTGATCGTCGATTATGCCCCGGGCGCCGCGTCCCCAGCCCACCGACACCCGAAATCCGCGTTCATCTATGCAACGGTGCTCGAAGGTGAAGTACGCAGCAGTGTGAATGGTGAACCAGCCAAGGTCTACAAACCCGGTGAAAACTGGTACGAGGCGCCAGGGGCGTTTCATGGTGTCAGCGCCAACGCCAGCGACAGCAAGCCCGCCAAGCTGATGGCCGTGTTCGTGCTCGACAGCAGCGAGACAGTGTTGGTGACGCCGAGCGAGAAGTAAGCCTCAGGCGCGCTCGCCGCGAAGCCAGCGCTGGTGGTAGTGCGCGAGCCGGGTCAGCCCGAATAGCGCGCCTTGCTGCATGACCTCGGAGCGATCTCCGAAGAACCGCTGGGTTCGTGTGAAAACAGCCACGGGTTCCCCGGCGAATGCCCAGGCAAAGCACAGGGTGCCTGGCGCAACACCGTCCTGTGGCTCGGGCCCGGCCACGCCAGTGGTGGCGATGACCACATTGGCGTCGCTGTCGCGCAGGGCGCCCAGGGCCATTTCCCATGCCACTGCCTCACTGGTGAGGCCGTATCGTTCGATGGTCCTGGGGGCGACGCCGAGCAAGCGTTTCTTGGCAGTCGGGGAATAGACCACATACCCGCTTTCGAGTACTTCTCCGGTGCCGGGCACTGCCGCTAACAAGGCCACCATGCAACCCGCCGTGCAGGACTCAGCTGTGGTCAGGATCAACCGATGATCCTTGAGATAGCCGAGCGTGGCCAATACAGGTTCGGTTTCCATCAGGGGATCGACTCGTCTGTTGTTGTGCGGTGGACGCCATCCAGGGCTATTTGGTTCAGCGTTCGTTGGCCCCGATCATCCCTTGCATACGGATCGGCCTGAACTTGTTGCCACTGGCGGCTTCCTCTGTGTAATAGGCAGCAATCGCTGCACAGCGATGCGGCCAGTTGCGCACAAAGAAGGAGAGCGCGCCATGAATGCCCCTGTGACTTACTTCTGGATTGCCGTCGCCGTGATCATCCTGCTGGTCGACCTCTGGGCAATCGTGAGTGTTTTTCGTAGCGACAAGTCAGATACGACCAAGGTGGTGTGGTCCTTGATTCTCGTGGCGCTGCCGATAGTCGGGCTCGCCCTCTGGGGCGTGGCCGGGCCGCGCGGAATCAAGCGCGGCACCGGACCAACGTCCCCCGAACACAGCAAGGGATAGGAGTGCAGCATGAGCAAGGCAGACCCGTCGCAAAACACTGACACCCAGCAAAACCCCAAAGGCGAGCAGGAGAGGGATAACGACGCACTACGTCCAGACGGCTCGACGGGTACCTCCCACGACTCCACCGCTCAGAAAGCCGCGCGTGGACAGGGTCGACCCAAACGCTGAAATGGGCCCTGTGGTTGGGTGGCAAGGCTCGCCGCAAAGGCGAGCCTGCGTTTCTCACAGGATCGGTTTACCCCCGGTGACAGCATAGCGCGACCCGCTGATGTAGCTGGCTTCATCCGAGCCAAGCAGCACGTAGATTGGTGCGACCTCGACAGGCTGACCTGGCCGCCCCATGGGATAGCCAGAACCGAAGTTCCTGACAGCTTCGTCCGGCATTGTGGCCGGGATCAGGGGCGTCCATATCGGGCCTGGGGCTACGCTGTTGACGCGAATCCCACGCTTGGCGAGCAGCTGCGCCAACCCAGCCGTGAAGTTGGCAATGGCACCCTTGGTGGTGGCATAGGGCAGTAGTTTTGGCGAGGGGTCGTCGGAGTTGACCGAGCTGGTATTGATGATCGAGCTGCCCTCGGGCATGGAAGGCAAGGCCGCCTGGCAAATTCGGAAGATGGCGGTGATGTTGGTGTCGAAGGTCTTCACCCACTCGTCATCGTCGATTTCTTCGAAGGTCTCGTGGGACATCTGGAACGCCGCGTTATTGACCAAGATATCGATTCGACCGAACTGCTTGACGGTCTTCTCGACGATGTCACGGCAAGTTTGCTTTTGGGACAGGTCTCCCGGCAGCAGCAGACATTGTCGACCGGCGTTCTCCACCCAGCGCGCGGTTTCCTTGGCGTCTTCGTGTTCGTCGAGATACGCGAGGGCAACGTCGGCGCCTTCGCGGGCATAGGCGATGGCCACAGCCCGGCCAATACCGCTATCGGCTCCGGTGATCAACGCCACCTTCCCGCTCAGTCTATCGTGACCGGTATAGGACTGCTCGCCACAGTCGGGATACGGGTCCATTTTTCGTTGCGAACCTGGCACGTTTTGCGGTTGGGAGGGAAAGGGGGGAGTAGGGTAGGGGTGCATGGTAAAAACTCCTGCGGTTGAGAAGGCTCATACCTGTTCGAAACACCGGCCCGCGGCGCGTTGGCTCCGATGTGCAGTCGACTCGACGAGTGGTACTCCCCCGGCCGCCGGCTACAGCGCGACGGCGCCTGGGATCAGCGCTGCGCGTCGTCGCCAGCTGCATCCCGGGGTGGCGCCTCAGGGCTGTCTGTTTCGTTTTCACCCTGGCAGCCCATGGCCTGGTAAGCTTCGCGCAGCTTGTGGATCTGCCGGTTGTCCAGGTCCTCGAGGTCCAGCACCGAGCGTTGAGCCGATTTCGTGGCGCGGATGAGCTCGTCGAGCTTCACATGAATGATGTCGTTGTCGCGGTTTTGGGTGTTCTGGATAAGAAAGACCATCAGGAAGGTAATGATCGTCGTCGACGTATTGACGATCAGTTGCCAGGTATCGTTGTAGTGAAACCATGGTCCGGTTGCAGCCCACAGGGCGATCAGCAATAGAGCGGTGAAGAAGGTGCTCGGTTTACCGGCATGGTGGGAAAGCCATTGGCAGAACTGCGCGAATTTCATGGTGTTGACTCCACGAGGATCTACAGAATCTGACCTCCGTGGGAGCGCTGAGTCTTATTTTTCGGACTGTGCGGCGATGGCATGTCATGCGTAGGCCCAGAGCCAAGGCGATCCTTCGCCTCGGCCTACGTGGTTTAGCGGTTGTCGTCGGTCATGCCGCTGTCTTCGTCCTGGACGGTTTGTGAGTTGTCGTCCATGTCCTGGGGACGGCGATTGTCGGATTGGGTGTCGGCCCCATGCCCACCTTTTGCGCCTTGCTGATTCGCACCGCTCGCACGCTCAAGGTCGCCACGCGGTTTGTCCTCCCACGATCCCTGGCCGCCCTGCTGCCGCTCCTCAGGCCTGCCTCCGGTCGTTTGGCCACCTTTTTGTCCTGCCTCGGACGTGCGGCCAGGGTCGTTGGGGCGGCTGCCCTGGGCGTTCTGGGAGGTACCACCTTGCTGTCCACTTTTATCTTGTTCGTTAGCCATGGTCTTGAACCTCGTTTGTTCACACAGAAAAGACTGTGTTTACGTGTGAGATCAGGCAGCAGGCGATTGCTCCACTCACTTTCGAACGAGCAGACAGGGTGCACGAAATACCCAGCGCTCAATGGGTTGCGTCGTAAAAGCCGGGGTCTTGCGCAGACCCTGGCGCGCCGTCATCACAGCTGACGTTCCAAGCGAGTGAGGTAGTCGGCGAAGCCGCCCTTCGCCCGGCCATCCCGCCGGCTGCTGGTCGCCACGCTGTGTTCTGCGGTCCAGACGATCTGCGCGCCACTGGCTTCCAGCGCCAGCACCAACTGCACATCCTCATGGGCCGGTAGCGGTTGGAAACCGCCGACGTGCTGATAGGCCTCGGTACACACGCCGAGGTTGGCTCCGTGAATATGCCGATGACCCTCCAGGGCCTGGTAGCCGCTACGGTACAGCTCGCGCAGCGCGTGACTGTGCCAGGGGTGCCAGCGCTCGATGTGCACCGTGCCGCAGACCACATCGGCATGCCATTGCAGTTGCGACACCAGCCAGTGCTCCGGAACGCGGCTGTCGGCATCGGTGAATGCCAGCCAGCGGGCGCCCCGGGCGATCATCCGCGCCGCGCCCGCTCGCCGGGCAATGCCGACATTACCGGCTTGCAGTGCAAGGGTTTGCACGCCATGGCGGTGGGCGATAAGCGCACTGGTGTCGCTGCAGCGGTCCAGCACCACCAGCACCTCAACGGCAAGTCCAGCCGCTTCAGCGCGTGCAGCCGCAGCCTTGATCGCCCTTAGGCAGCGTCCCAGGCGCCGGGCCTCGTTGTGGGCGGGTACAATGACGGCGATCATTGGCAGCGCTCTTGCAGGTCCACCACGCTGGGCTGGCATGACCAGTATTCGAGCAGAAAGTCCGCCTCTTCGTGGCGCACCAGGGGGTAGAGCGGTAGGTGACGGGCCAGCAGGGCGTGTACCTCGCGACCATCTTGCGGACAACCGGCGATAGGATGGCGCCAGTGGCAGGCGAGCAACCCCCCCTCGTTGGCAAGGCTCGCCACCGATTGTTCGATCACTTGCAGCCAGTCGGTCGGGTCTAGGTAGTAGCCGATCTCGCTCAGTACCACCAGGTCGAATGTCCCGCCTGGCCAGTCGCCCGGCAAGTGCCCCTGTTCGACCAGGGCGTGGGGTGCGCCCGTCAGGCGATGGCGAGCCAGGGATACGGCGGTGCTGTCGATGTCCTGGCACAGCAGGCTGGCGCAGCGTTCGGCCAACAGCACGCTGAGCTCGCCGTTGGCGCAGGCCGGTTCGAAGATGCGCGCGTAGCACTGGCGAGGCAGGCAGGCCATCACCAGGTCACGCTTGCGGCGCTCGTACCAGCGGGTGCGGAAGGCCCATGGGTCATCGCTGGCGGCATACAACTCGGCGAAGTACTGCGCGTCGAGGCTCATGGCGACTCCTTATAGGAAAAGCAGTTCAAAGGGTTGCAGTAGGCATGTCTGCAAAGGCGCTGGCAGCACTGGAGGACGATCGCCATCGGGCTGCAGTTGGCTGGCGTGCGCGGCCAAGGCCTCCCGCTTGCGTGCCAGGCGTGCTTCGTCCACCTGCAGGCGATGCGCCCGAGGCCAGGGCAGGCGAGGGTCGTCAGGCTCGGCCCAGTGCCAGGCCCACACCGGCGCTTCGGCCAGTTGTGCCCGGCGCGACAGGGCCGCCCGCGCACCGGCGCGGCCAGCGGCCTCATGGTCGCAGTGGCCGTCGCCGCGCCAGGTGGTCAGCAACAGGTCGTCGGGTTCCAGTAGCTGCTCCAGGTGGTTGACCAGGAAGGCTTCATCGCGCGGCAGGGCTCCGTCCTTGAGGTTGAGCCGTCGCCAGTCAAGGCGGGTGAGGTCCAGGTCCAGGTGCTGCAAGGCATGTCGACTCTCCAGCGGGCGCTGGTGACGCAAGCGGTGCTCGGTCCAGTACGCGGAATCGCGGTGGCTGCCCTCACCATTGGTGGCGGATATCAGCACCAGCTCGTTTTCGCGCCCGCGAAAGCTCGCCAGCAGCCCGCCCGCCATGAGGATTTCGTCGTCTGGATGCGGCGCCAGCAGCACCAGGCGCCGGCCAGGAGGGCACAGCTGCTCGGGCGTCAGCCAGCTCGCGCGTGCCAGGTGCGCGGAATGCTGCCATTCACTCCACGGCGTGCCGGAGGCTGCCTGAATCAAGTTTTCGCTCATAAGTGCCATGCTCCTGGCGGAAGGTGGGTCACTTGCCGGCCCAATTCGGCCAAGTCTCGTTCGGCGTGGCTTTGACGCAGGTAGACCGGGAGGTCCGCGCTGAGCCGGGCGAAGTGGCTGCTATGACAGAACGGCGTAGCGCCCAGTGCCCGGCCAACGTGGTGAATGACCTGTTCGACCGCCTGCTCGACCTGGGCGCGGGTACGGCGCACCTCGACGCTGGCGTCGGCCTGGGGGTGCCTGTCTATCCAGGCCGCGCATTCGCGAAGCGCGGCGCGGGCCCCCTGCAAGGCGGCATCGACCGCTCCCAGGTGAGCGTCGGCGTGCGGATCGGGCCGAGGCTTGCGGCACTGTTCGCGCAGGTACTCGGCCAGCGCCTCGGCCGCACCGTACCAACAGGCCGCGATGCCTGCGCCGCCGTGCCAGAAGCCCGGTCGCGACAGGTATTGACCCGGCAAGCCGACGGCCAGCCCCGGCGAGTCGTCGAATGTGACGGTGACACTGGCGGTATGGGCCATGCCCACGGCTTGCCAGTGATCGGCCTGAACCTGCTGGCTGGGGTGCGCCATCTCGATGACGACCAGCTGTGGCTGGTCGTGTGCCCAGGCGGTGATCAGCGCACGGTCGATTTGCAGCGCGCCCGAACACCAGGCCTTGCGTCCTTGCAGGCGTACCTGATCGCCAGTGCGCTGGACGATGTGGGTCCGGGCATTCGGCGGTTCGGCCGCCCAAACGCCCCAGATGCCCATTTGCGTAAGCTGCGCCGCGCCACATTCGGCAAGGATCGCCAGGGCATCGGTATGGCCTTCGTAGAGTTTCGCCAGACCTAGATCGCAAGCCGCCACCCGCGCCAGGGCTTGCCAGCGTTGCAGGGTCTTGCCTTGGCCTGGGAGCGGCAGCAAGTCCAGGTGGTCGGCCTGCAAGGCATGCAACAGCGCTGGCAGCGAGCCTGCCAGGTCGATAGGGCGCGGTCGTGCGCCGAAGCGCTGCAGCAGCCGGTCGAGATGGCCTGGGTCGAAATCCGGGTCGAGACTCATGGGCTGCTCCCTCCTTGCACATTCTTCTTCCACCCCCGCAGGTTCATGGCGCACAGACAGAACTGCAGGACGATCAATGCCCAGGCTTGCACCTGCCAGCCCCATGCCACCCAGAGCACGTTGCTGCCAATGAAGCAGCAGAATCCCATGCGTCGCCGACGGGGTTGGCGCGAGCCGATGCACCAGGCCGCTGCGAGCGTGAGCAGCATCGCCGGCCATTGCAGCAGGTCGATCAGCCCCCCCATCAAGCGAGCCCCAGTTGCTTGCACATGCGTGCGGTGATCGACTGCCGGGTCTTGCTCATCTCGGCCCACGGGTCGTCCACCTGCGCCAGCCGTTCGTGCAGGTTGCCGATGTTCCATTGGTTGGCCCCCTTGAGCTGCGTCAATTCCTCGCGCCAGATCGGTACCGACACCGGCAGGCCTTCGCGCGCGCGCAGCGAATAGGCGGCCACGGTGGTGGCGCCTTTGCCGTTGCGCAGGTAGTCGATGAAGATCTTACCCACCCTGTTTTTGGGCCCGGACACGGCGCTGAGCCGATCCGGGAAGAGGTTCGCCATGTGTTCGACGATAGCGTGACTGAACTCCTTCACGTGCTCCCATCCGGCTCTGCGGGTCAGCGGCACGACCAGGTGCATGCCCTTGCCGCCACTGGTCTTGAGGAACGTCTTCAGGCCCAACTCATCGAGCAGGGTGAGGGTCAGCTGGGTGGCCTCGAGCATGGCTTTCCACGGCAGTGCCGGGTCAGGGTCCAGGTCCAGGACGAAGCGGTCGGGGCGGTCGAAGTCCTTGTCGGTGGCGTTCCAGGTGTGAAGTTCCAGCATGTTCATCTGCACCGCTCCCAGCAGGCTGTCGGCGCGGTTGAGCACCATCGCCGCCTGGCCGGCTTCGGCCTTGCTGTAGCTGACGACATGGGGAATGTGCAACTGACCGGCGTTCTTCTGAAAGAACAATTCACCGTCAAGACCGTCCGGTGCGCGAACCAGCGCAACGGGACGGTCCTTGAGTTGTGGCAGCAGCCAGTCGGCGACCTGTGCGTAGTACTGCGCGATCTGGCGTTTGGTGGTGCCGCTGGTCGGGTCGATGACACGTTCGGGGTGGGTGAGGCGTAATTTGCCCAGCCCGTTCGGCTGAGCCGTCGTTGCGGTCTTGGCGGGCACGGCGCGCTCCAGGTCGATGGCGGTTGCAGGCTTGTCGTCGCGCAGGCCGTGGAATACCGAGTGGCGCACGATGCCGCTGCGGGTCATCTGGGCGTAGGCGACCTCGGCCAGCAGGCGCGGTTTTAGCCAGTGCACGCCGCGGGCATCGGCCCCGGTCGGCGGCTTGGGCAAGGGTGGCGTGGCGGTCTGAAGTGGTTTCAGACGGTCGCGGATGCTCGCCAGGGTGGCGGCGCTGAAACCGGTGCCTACCTTGCCGGCGTAGCGCAACTGGCCGCTGTCTTTGTCGTGCAGGGCCAGCAGCAGGGCGCCGAAGCCGTGACGGCTGCCTTTGGGATCGGTGTAGCCAACGATCACGAATTCCTGGCGCTGCTTGCACTTGAGCTTGATCCAGTCGCTGCTGCGCCGGCTCATGTAGACGCTGTCGGCACGTTTGCCGATCAGGCCTTCCAGTCCGAGCCGGCAGGCGCTGGCGAGCAGTGAGTCGACCGGTTGGTTGAAGTCCTCGGAAAACTTAAGCGTGTCCGATGTGTTGTGCTCAAGCAGTTTGGCCAGGGTTGCCCGGCGGTCTTGCACGGGCAGTTCACGCAGGTCCTTGCCGCTCAGGTACAGCAAGTCGAACAGGTAATAGGTGATGTTGTCGTCGTGTTCGGTGTCGAAGGCGTTCTGCAGGGCCTGGAAGTCGGTGCCGCCGTTCTCGTCGACCACTACCATCTCGCCATCCAGCCAGGCCGAATCGAGCCCGAGCGCCTTGAGTGCCTCGACCTGGCGCGATAGCTTGGCGCTCCAGTCGTGACCATTGCGGGTGAACAGGCGCACATCGTCTGCGTCGATGCGGGCCAGGATGCGGTAGCCATCGAACTTCACTTCATAGTGCCAGTCGCCGCTGGGAGGCGAATCGACCAGGGTGGCCAACTGGGGTTGAAGCTTGTCCGGCAGGGCGCTGGGTTTGGCCTTGCGCCTGGGCTTGGCGGGTCTGGCGTTGGTCGGGCGCCGCGGCAGCAGGGTACGGTCGCTGAGCACGCTGTCCGGCAGGGCCTCGACGATGCTGTAATCGGCTTCGCTGCGGGCCTGGTCGTCATGGGACTTGACCAGCATCCACTGCTCTTTCTTGCCGGCCAGATGGGTGCGGAACAGGTTCCAGACACCCGACAGCTTCTCGCCTTGCAGGGCAAAGCGCAGCTTGCCTTTGGCATAGGCTTCGCGCGGGTCGCCCTCGGGCTCCCAGATGCCCCGATCCCAGACGATCACGTCCCCGGCACCGTAGTGTCCCTCGGGGATGTGGCCTTCGAAATTGGCGTAGTCCAGCGGGTGATCCTCCACATGCACAGCCAGGCGCCGGACCTTGGGGTCGAGTGAGGGGCCCTTGGGGATCGCCCAGCTTTTCAAGGTGCCATCGAGTTCCAGGCGAAAGTCATAATGCAGGTGGCTGGCGTCATGCTTCTGAATGCAGTACTGCAGCCCATGGGCGGGGCGTGCGCGTGCGCGCTTGCCAGCCGGCTCGGGGGTGGCGTTGAAGTCGCGCTTGCGCTGGTACTCCTGCAGGGGCTTGGCCATGGCGGGCTCCGAAACGATTCGCGGGTCTCTAGAGTGGGAGAGGGCGCAGGAACGGGGAGTTCCAAAAAAAGCGAGGCGCGCACAGCCAGAAACTCTGAATCATTTACCCATGAGGGTAGTCGACCGAATGAAGCCCACAGACGGAGAACCCTCATGGCTACACCCGATGACCCAAGACCTCAGGTCGAAATAGACGACACCGAAGACCGTATGGGCAGTGTCCATGAACTGGATTTCAGCGAGCGCCGCGATGAGCGCAGGGGTCGCATCGGCGACGAGCGTCCGGCGCGGGAGGTGCACGAGGACTATCCGCCCCGGCGCGTCGCCGAAAGCGGCATGACCGGTGGCGAAGCCCTCAGTGACAGCCTGCACGAGGACAATGTCACCCTCGATGACCTGAGCCCCGATACGCTGCTGGACGAAACTGGCGCCCGCGATCCCCATGAGCCGGGGACGGGGGGCGGCCCGGCGGACAAGACCTTGCGTCAGGTCCAGGCCCATGAAATTGGCGGTGGCATTGGTTTGGACGAGGCTGAACTGGCGCGCTCGGCACCCTTGGACGGCGAGCCGTGGACCGATGAAGTCACACCTGAAGACGACCGGAGAGCGCCCTGATGAACGAGCAACGCTGTTCCTGCAACCCTTGTTCCTGCACCGTCGACGCCAATGCCGTGGTCCAGGATGGCAAGGCCTACTGCTGTGAAGCGTGCGCGACGGGTCACCGTAACGGTGAGCCTTGCCGCGTGGCCGAATGCAAATGTGGCGAAGCCACCCAGCCCAAGGAAAGCAGCGTCGATAACGCCCTGGATGAAACCTTCCCGGCGAGCGACCCGATCTCACCTTGAGGCGCGGCGCGGGGCAAGCCGTGTACCGGTTCGCCCCGCCCTGATCACCTCAGTGAGTCTGCCAGATACCATTGTTGCGCTCGCAGTCACTGCGCGCCTGGCCAAGGCTTGGGGTGTCGTAGTAGTAGGTGATGATCCGCGCATCCTTCGGCACCTGCGGGCGGGTCGAGGGTTCATCGCGCCCCGCGGCGTCCGGGTTGGCCAAGGTCTCCTGAGTCAGCGGCGCGATGCAACTGCCAACGCTGCCGTCGCTGCAGCGCTCGACCTTGCGCTTCTGGCTGTTGAGCATTTCCTTGCTTTCATTGCTGCAAGACCAGGCAATCGCTTCGGAAGGCATGTTGCCGAAGGTGTAGCAGGTACGTTGTTGCACCGGTTTGACCGCTTCGCTGGAAGACCGGGTGACCACCTCGCAGCCTTCGGCCAGCGCATCTCCGCTGGCCAGGGCGCCCAGCAGTGCCACACACAATAAGCATCGCATGATGTACCTCCCGGGCCAGACGGCCCATCGACGCTTGCCTCAGGCCTGCCCGGCCTGCTGGCGCAGGGTCCTGGCGCGCTTTTCCAGGATCAGGTAGGTGATCACCGCCAGCACCAGCGGTATCAGGTAGTACAACGTCCGATAGCCCAGCAGGGCGGCTACCAGCGTGCCTTGGCCGAGTTGACCGTGCAGCAGGGCAAGGAACACCGCCTCCAATACCCCTAGCCCGGCCGGAATATGCGCAACCACGCCGGCCAGGCAACTGATCAGCAATACACCCAGTACCGAGGGGTAGAACAGCTCAGGTGGCAGCAACAGATGAATCAGCGCCGCCATCAGGGCCCAGTTGCTGGCGCCGAGCACCAGTTGGCACACCGCCAGGCGCAGGCTCGGCAAGGCGATCTCATGCCCTCGCAGGTGCCACGTCCGGCGCTTGGCGAAGGCGCAGGCAAGCAGATAGACCACCGCGATCGCTACCATGAGCACGCCCACCAGGCGCAGGCC
This sequence comes from Pseudomonas sp. Rh2, assembly GCF_040762985.1. NCBI lineage: Bacteria > Pseudomonadati > Pseudomonadota > Gammaproteobacteria > Pseudomonadales > Pseudomonadaceae > Pseudomonas > Pseudomonas sp. Rh2. The sequence goes on along the minus strand of NZ_CP142890.1, from coordinate 3,540,089 downwards.
GAGGGTACCCAGTGCCCAGCTTTCAGGCAGTTTGACCAGGCTCAAGGCGAACACCGTGCCGGCCAGCAGCATATAGCCCATCCAATTGGTGAGCAGGCCCAGGGTCAGTATGCGCGTGATGGTCGCCGTATCCAGTCCCAATCGACTGTACAGGCGGTAGCGCAGGGCCACACCGCCAACCCAGGTGGTGAAGTTGAGGTTGAACGCATAGCAGACGAACGCCACTGGCAGTACCTGTCGGGCTGGCAAGGGGTGGCCGGTGTAGGCACGGGCCAGCAGGTCGTAGCTGGCGAACACCAGGTAGCTGCACAGTGCCAGTAGCAGGCCAAGGGCCAGGGTCGAGGGCCGGTAGGCCAGCAGTGACTGGCGAACTTCGGACCAGTCCAGGTTGCGCGCCAGGGTGAACAGCAGTACCGGGATCAGCACCACGAACAGCAGCGTCAACAGACGCTTGCCCCAGGTCTTCCAACGTTGCCCGCTCATCCGGTTTTGCCTCCGCGGTAATCCACCGGCGCCGTGAGGTCCACTTGCACGGACTGCAGGCGCTGGCGGTGTGCCGGGAACCAACCGGCGATGCGCGGGAAGTAGCGAGTGATATGGAAGCCGAGGAAAATCAGCGGCGCACGCCACCAGTAGCCGCGTACCATCCGTTCGAGGGTCACGGTCTTGCAATGCTTGCTGGCCAGTTCGCTCAGGTGCTCGTGCAAGCCATGGTTGAACGCACGATCGCGGATCAGCAGGTTGGCTTCGAGATTGAACGACAGGCTCAGCGGGTCAAGGTTGCTGGAACCGACGGTGGACCAGTGGTCATCCACCAAGGCCACCTTGCCATGCAGAGGCCGCTGGCAGTACTCGCGGATGCGCACATTGTCGCGCAACAAGTAGTTGTAGAGCAGGCGCGATAGGCTACGAACCCAGCGCATGTCCGGTTGGCCCTGAAGAATCAGGGTGACGTCAACGCCGCGCCGTGCGGCGTTGCGCAGTTCGCGCAGCAGGCGATAGCCGGGGAAGAAGTAGGCATTGGCAACGATGATGCGGTGCTTGGCCTCGCGAAAGGCCTGCAGGTAGCACACCTCGATATCGTTGCGGTGGTGACGGTTGTCGCGTTCCACCAGCAAGGCACTGGCGGTGCCGGCAGGGGGGCTGGCCGAGGGCAACTGGCTGATGCTTTCGAGCACGGGCGCAAGCAACCGGCAACTGGATGCATGCACCTGCGCCACCACCGGGCCTGCGACCTCCACGGCATAGTCCTGCTTGGCTTGCGGCCCGAAGTCGCCCAGGTGGTCGGCGCTGTAGTTGATGCCGCCGAGGAAGGCGCGCTGACCGTCGATGACCACCACCTTGCGGTGCAGGCGGCGGAACAGGTTGGTGCGCATGCCGGCCAGCTTGGGCTGGGGATCGAACGCATGGAAGCGCACCCCGGCCTCGGTCATGGAGGAAATGAAGTCATCGGGCAGGTCGGCGGTGCCATAGCCGTCCACCGCCACCTCGACCCGCACGCCTCGTCGGGCCGCGTCGATCAGCGCCTGACGCAGGGACTGGCCGACCTTGTCGTCGAAGATGATGAAGGTTTCCAGCAGGATCTCGTGCCGTGCCTGGGCCATGGCCTCGAACACCCGAGGGTAATATTGCTCGCCGTTGATCAGCAGTTCGACGTGGTTGCCGTCGCTCCAAGTGTGTTTCACAGGGTCACCTCCGCTACCAGGGGGGCATGGTCGGAAAGATGCGACCAAGGGTATCGGGACAGCACCCGCGCTTCGCTGGCCTTGACATTGCGCAGGTAGATGCGATCCAGGCGCAGCAGCGGCAGGCGGGCAGGGAAGCTGCGCGCCGGTTTGCCAAAAGCTTCGGCCAGGTGCCCGGACAGCAGTGCATCGGCCCTCAGTCGCCAGTCGTTGAAGTCACCGGCGACGATGACCGGCTCGTCCGCTGGCAGGCTGTCGAGCAACCCCAGGAGCAGGCCGACCTGGCGCTGACGGTGCTCCTCGCGCAAACCCAGGTGCACGCAGATGGCGTGCATTCGCTCATGGCCGGGCACTTCCAGTTGGCAATGCAGCAGGCCGCGCTGCTCGTTGCCGTGGATCGACACGTCGAGATTGTCGTAGGCGCGGATCGGAAACTTCGACAGCAGGGCATTGCCATGGTCGCCATGGGGATAGACCGCATTTCGACCGTAGGCGAACTCAGGCCACATGCTGTCGGCGAGAAATTCGTACTGGGGTTCCTGCGGCCAGGTTGGATGGCGCTCGGCATGCCACTGATGGCTGCCATGCACTTCTTGCAGGAACACGAGGTCGGCACCGGTAGCGCGCACGGCTTCGCGAAGCTCAGGGAGGATGAAGCGGCGGTTGAACAGGGTGAAGCCTTTATGCACGTTCAGGGTGAGCACTGTCAGGCGATGCACCGCGCTCGCCTCGTCGATCACGCAGCTTGCGGTAGGTAGGGTCCGGTTCATGACTGCACCTGCGGTTCGACGCCAGGCTCGGTCACAAGCTCACCGTCCAGGCCGAGTTTACCCAGCAGGCGGCGCGCATCGTACGGGGCATGCACCTTCTGGTCGTTGTCGAAATAGCAGTACACATCGCGAGAGGCGCGTCTGGCCGGTGCGCGCTGCATCACCAGCTCGGCATCATCTGGCTGGCTACCGGCAGCCCAGGCCTCGATACGCAAGCGCCAACGGCGCAGGGCTTTGGCGGTGTAGCCACTGCTGTAGAGTTCGACATCGCCGTGCAGGCGCAGGTAGACGAAGTCGGCGGTGACATCCTCGACGTACGGCCATTTGCCGGCGCTGTCGGCCACTACCAGGGCCACCTTGTGTCGACGCAGCAGGTTGATGAAGGTGTCGCACAGGAAGCTTGGGTGACGGATTTCCACGGCATGACGGAGCCGGGCATTGCCGCCAATGGCGGTACCGCCATTGTCCTTGAGGCGCGCGGCAGCTTGCCCTGCGCATTCGCGGGCAGCCTTGCGATCACGGGGCAACTTGCCGAGGAAGTCGCTGAAACGCTGGGCGTCGAATTTCAGCGTGGCGGGAAACTGCCACAGGAATGGGCCCAGTTTGTCGCCCAGCAACAACGGGCCGGACGCGAAGAAGTTGGCAAGCGCCTCGTCGATGTCGCGCAGCCTGCGCACATGGGTGATGTAGCGCGGCGCCTTGACCGAGAACACGAACCCGTCCGGTGTCTGGTCACGCCAATGGCAATAGCGTTCCGGTGTCTGCAACGCATAGAACGAGCCATTGATCTCGATGCTGTTGACCGCCCGCGAGGCGAACGCCAGTTCATCGTCCTGGCGCAGCCCCTTGGGGTAGAAGTCCTTGCGCCATGGACCATAGCGCCATCCGGAAATACCAATGCGAATCTCGCTCACGCCAGCTCCCCTGCATTCGTGGACTCACCTCTAGCGACCCGTGGTGGGGTGCAAGGGTTCACCACGATTGACGAGCGGGCCGCCGGGACAGCAGGTAGACTCGTGCGGCACAGCGCCAGGCGCCAGCCGCGCGATCAGCGGGTTTGCGCGCCGTTCAGGCGTTCAAGGGTTTCGATCAGGTCCTCGTAACCGACAGGCTTGTTCAAGTGTCGGTCGAAGCCGGACTGTCGCGATTTGTGTTGATCGGCGCTGGCGCCGTAGCCGGTCAGGGCAATGGCCGGAACGTAGCGAAGATGCTCAAGGCCACGCAGTGCTTTGATCAGCGCGTGTCCATCCATGCCGGGCATGCCGATATCGGAAATGATCACGTCATATCGCGCATCCGCCGCTGAGGCCAAGGCCAGGTGTGGATCGCTGTAGGCATCGACTTCGGCATTTTCCATGAGCAGTAACTGCTCCATCACATCCAACACATCGACCGAGTCATCCACCAGTAATATGCGGATACCGACGAGCCGCCCCTCAGGCACTGCATCGCTAGCCTGTTCCTGGGTTTGCTGAGTGTATTCGCATAACGGCAGGGTGATGGTGAAGGTGCAGCCCTGGCCAAGCCCTGGTGACTGTACGCGCACGTTACCGCCATGGGCCTCGACCAGTTGGCGTACCAGGGAAAGGCCGATGCCGAGGCCTTCGCGGCCATGGCTGGTGGGGGCGGCCTGGCTGAACAGTTCGAAGATGTTTTCCAGCGATTCTTCGGCAAGCCCAATGCCGTGGTCGATCACCTGCAGTTGCGCATGCTCGTCCAACTGCGTGAGCACCAGCAGGATCTCGCCATCGGCGGGGCTGAATTTCAGCGCGTTGTTCAGCAGGTTCCAGATAATCTGTTCCAGGCGCGTACTGTCTGCCATGACATACACCGGCGCGCCATTGGCTGGCAGCGTCAGGCGCACGCTACAACCGCGTTGTTCGCTGCAGGCCACCGAGTGGATACCCTGCAGCACAGCGCACAGGTCGACCGGCCGGGTCTGGAGCTTGAGCTTGCCCGTACGTATGCGTGCGACATCGAGCAGGTCGTCGATGATACGCGCCTGGCTGGCGACCGCTTCGCAGATCACGCTGACGGCCTTGTTCGCCGCGCTGGTACTCTTGACCGGAGGCAGACGTCGCAGGATATCGGCATTGAGCTGGATGAGGTTCAACGGATGCTTGAGCTCATGGGACATGACCGCGAAGAACTCATCCTTCATGTGGCTGGTGACCTGCGACTCGGCCAGTCGCTTGCTTTGCTCGTCGTGAAGCCGCTTGTGCCCTGTCAGGTCGCGGGCGATCTTGACGTAGCCGCGCAGGCTGTTGCCCTTCAGGCGCGACACTTCGCCGCTGCAATAGAAGCGACTGCCGCCCTTGCGCACATGCCAGCGCTCGTCCTGGCCGCGACCCTGCAGGCGAGCGGTGCGAAGTTCACGCTCCGGCACCCCGTTCTCGCGGTCTTTCTCGGTGAAGAGCAGCGAAAAGTGCTGGCCCAGCACTTCGTCCTTGGCGTAACCGAATATCAGCGCAGCGCCGGTGTTCCAGTCGATGATCAAGCCTTCTTCGTCGAGCAGGATGATGGCGAAGTCGTGGGTGCTCTCCGCGACCAGGCGCATGCGCTCTTCCCCTCGTCGCAAACGTTCTTCGGCAGCGCGACTCTTGGTGATGTCGATGAACGTCAGCACGGTGCCATCGACGTTCTGTTCATTGGCCCGATAGGGCAACAGGCGGGCCAGGTACCAATGCTGGTCATTGCCGATCACCTCGCGCTCTAGCGTGGTCTCGCGCTCGATCACCGCGCGCGCGTCGTCCGCCAGCCCTGGGTAGTCCAGGCGGTGGGTGATGTCGAGCAGCGAGCGGCCGGTATCGACCGGCAGCATGCTGAAGATATCGGTGGCCCGGGGGGTGAACCAGCGGATGCGCAGGCTGCGGTCGACGAACACTGTCGCGATCTGGGTGGAGGCGATCAGGTTGCTCAGGTAATCGTTGATCTTGTCGGTTTCATCGACCTTGGACTTGAGCTCGTAGTTGACCGTCAGTAACTCTTCGTTGATCGACTGCAGTTCTTCCTTGCTGGTTTCCAGCTCTTCGCTGGCAAGGCGCAGTTCTTCGTTGATCGCCTGCATTTCCTCGTTCGAAGCGGTCAGCTCCTGGCTGGAGATCTCTGACTGCTCGATGGTTTCCTGCAACTGTTGGCGGGTTCGCTGAAGTTCGCGCTCCAGGGTGTTCAACACCATGCCGTCGGTCTGCTCGGCAATGGCCGGGCCGTGCGCGTCGGCTTCGCTCACCTGGAAGACGACCAGCAGGCATTCGCTGCCGCTGGGCTCGTCCTGGTGTGGCTGGACCTGCATCTTTACTTCGATACGCTGCTCATCGACAGCGACGATGACCGGGCCTGAGGTGACCAGTTGGCCGGTGTTCTGGGCTTGTAGCACGGTACTGCGCAAGGTCGGTCGAAGCGGCACCAGCACCAGATTCAGCAGGTTGTGACTGAGTTCTCCCCCTGGGTGGCGCAGAAAGCGGCCGACCCCTTCGCTCATGTGCAAGATGTTGCCGTCGGCGTCGATGATCAGGCTTGGTGGCGTGCGCCTGGCCAGTGCGCGGTGATGGATCTCGGCATAGGACAGCTTGCGAACGGGCCTGGTCTTGACCCGCGCCACCTGCGACTCGGGCGCCTGCAGGCGGGCGGTGCGACGCGCAGGCTCCACCTCCCTGGCCTTGAAGATACGATGGCGTTTGTCCACCGGAATGAACAGATCGGCAGCCGCATCCGCCGACTCCGATGAACCCAGAAACAGGTAGCCCCCTTTGCGCAAGGCGAAGTGAAAGATTCGCAGGATTTCGTGTTGCACTTCTCGGTCAAGGTAGATGAGCAGGTTACGGCACACGACCAGGTCGAGTTGGGAGAAGGGTGGGTCGGACAGCAGGTTATGGCGGGCGAACAAGACCTTTTCGCGGATGTCCTTGCGCACCCGGTAGTGCTGGTCTTCCTTGATGAAGAACTGGCGTAACCGTGCGGTAGGCACATCGGTGGCGATGGCATCAGGATAAACACCCAGGCGGCCGACATTGATAGCGCGTTCGTCAAGGTCGGTGGCGAACACCTGAATCCTGGCGCTACGTTGCTCCCGCGCCAGTTGTTCGGTGGCCAGCATCGCCAGACTGTAGGCTTCCTCGCCGGAAGAGCAGCCTGCCGACCAGATGCGCACTTCGCGCTGCGGATCTTCGCCGCTCTGGTCATGGCTAAGGCCGGGCATCACATGCTGTTGCAGCGCCTCGAAGGCGTCACGGTCGCGGAAGAAATTGGTCACCCCGATCAGCATGTCGGCGAGCAAGGCACGGCTCTCCTCGGGGTGTTGCTCCAGGTAGTCGCGATAGCCGGCCAGGTCGGTCTGCGCGGTGACATGCAGGCGCCGTTCAAGCCGACGCAAAACCGTTGCGCGCTTGTAGTGCTGGAAGTCATGCCCGGTGGTGGCGTGCAGACGGGCCAGGATGTCGTCCAGGAGCGGATCGCTTTGCTGTGGGTCGCCTGAGCGCTCGCCCAGGGCAGGGGGCAGGCTGTCGTCGTCTATTTCAGGCAGTTTGACCTCGCGTGCCGTGCGCCACAGTTCCACCAGCTTCCCAGGGATCTGGGCCACTGGAAGCACCAGGTCGACCATGCCGGTGTCGATCGCCGCCTTGGGCATGTCGGCGTACAGCGCATCGTCGGGTGCCTGCACCAGGGTCACACCGCCTTGCTCCTTGATTCGCGACAAACCCACTGCGCCATCGCTGCCGCTACCGGAAAGAATCACGCAAAAAGCATGATCCTTGTGCACATCGGCCAGGTCCCTGAAGAACAGGTCGATGGCGACATGATCGCCGCGACTGCGCCTGGCTGGGCTGACGCGCAGGTAGCCGTCGTTGGTGGACAACCGGTTGGCCGGAGAAATCACATAGACATGGTTGCGCTCGATCGGCACCGGCTCGCTCACCTGACAGACGGGCATCCGGGTGACCCGCTGGATCAAGCGGTCGGCCTGGCTCTGATGGTCCGGCGACAGGTGCAATACGACGACGAACGCGACGCCGCAGTCGGCCGGCATGTGCTGGAAGAACGTCTGGATCGCCTCCAACCCGCCAGCCGATGCGCCGATGCCTACGACCGGGAAATCCAGATGGCTGGGGCTGAGCGCCGGGTTGTGCGGTGCTGCGAGTGTAGTCTTGCTGGACGACTTCATGGGCACGAACCTTGTGCGGACCGGGTAGGGTCCCTGTATGAATCATGGGCATTGGCAGCGATTATAGGCTTCACATCATCCGAGCGACGAGGGTTTGGCGACGTCGCGATGACGATCCTCGCCCGATCCGGGTGAACGTCGCCCGGCGGATGGACTCTCACTGCAATGAGCACCGAGGAGTCTTGCCATGAGCATCGAACGCAGCATCCCAGAGCTTGAAGCCTGGTACGCCCAGTACGACGACACCAGCTACCGCACCGAGTCGCCGGATGTCTACCACCACGCTTTGGTCCGCACCGCCGAGGCCTTGCGTGACGATGGCTCCATCGAATGGGACGATTGGCTGGCACTCAAGGCGCTGGCCGATGAAGCCCACGTGCGGGCGCTTGAAGATGCCGTGCAGGCCCATGTGAGCGATCCGGATGCATGACCGCTCAAGGAGCTGGCCAGCATCCGTCAAACCCAAGCAGGCCGCCGACGTGCGTCGAGCATCTCAACCATGCTTGCCTAACGCCTCGACCAGTTCTGCCTTGCTCATGGTCGAGCGGCCTTTGATGTTCTTGCTCCGCGCTTCCTTGAGAAGGCTCTGCTTGGTTTGCGTGTTCAGCGACGTACTCGATGTACGTGAGTGCCCCTGACGTGTTTGCGCCGCCCGCTTGGCCGAATCCGAACGGGCGGTGGACTGGGCCTTCGACGAGGCGGCTTTGCCCGAGCCGCCTGGCTTTTCGCCGCCGCCCGATTGCTTGTTGACCGTTGCCCAGGCGCGCGCCTCGGCTTCGTCCTTGGACAGGCCTTTATGCTCGTAGCGCTCTTCGATGTGTTCAGCCTTGCGCTTTTGGGTGTCGGTGTATTTGTCTTTGTCTCCACGTGGCATGCTGTTCTCTCCGCGTTCGAGTGATACAAGGTCTCAGAACCGTTGATCAATGGGGCAGGATGGCTGCCCCATTGGCGTCGGGCCTACCGTCGCCTGGCCTGTCGGCTGGGTTATTTGCCGTGAGTCGTCTGCAAAGCTTTGGCCTGCTCGAGGTGATGTTCCAGCGTCGGCAGTTTTTCGCTGGCGAAGGCCTTCAGCTCTGGTTTGTCGGAGGATGTCGACTCCTTCTTGAACAGCTCCACGGCTTTTTCGTGCGCATCGACCTGGTTGTTGACATAGGAACGGTCGAAGGACGCTTCGCGCCATTCGAGGATCATTTTTTTGACCTTGTCGGTCAGCGCCGCTTCGTCGGGCACGCTGATGTCAAGCTTGCGGGCGATTTCGCCCAGCTGCTGGTTGGCCTTGGTATGGTCGGTGACCATCTGCTGGGCATATTTCTTGATGTCGGCGTTCTGGCTTTTTTCCTGGGCAAGGTTACTGGTGACCACCTCGGCGATGCCTGCCTCGATCGCCGCGTCGACGAAATCGTCCGAAGAGGCCGCCTGGACCTGCAGCGAAGCAAGGCTCATCAACAACGTGACGCCTGCGAGTTTCAAGAAGGGTTGGCTCATGTCTGACTCCTTCGTTCAGTTGGCGCGACCTCGATGTCGCATTCGGTTGAGCCAGGCGAGGGCGGGAAGGTTTAGTTTTTCTTCGATCATCGTGATGGCTACCCGCGCCTCCCGATGCACCCCGCCCCGGTATTTAGCGCCGTTCATCCACTGCAGGGTAAAAAAAACGAATCCAGCCGCGTCGAGCGCACTCGTTCGTTATGAACCCTCGCAACTACAACCGGAGCCCGACATGAAATACACCCTGTTCCCCACGGTGCTGCTCGGCGCCAGCCTGACGCTGCTCGGCGGCTGTTTCGACCGTGATTCAGATCATCCCGCCAAGGATGCGGACCCCAGCAAGCCGTCCTTGCAGATGGAGCAACCCGATACACCCACCACTCATCCGAGCCCCGAGACCAAGCCCCAGAATCCCTGAGCGAGGTGCGGCCCATGAGGTTGATACCATTAGAAATCATGCAGCAGTCAGTCCGGGTTGTGCCGGACGATCCGCAGCGGCAGTACTCGGCAATGCTGCAGTCGGGTGGCTATGACGCGCGGGAGTGGTTGGCCGGTCAACTTCAGCGGACGATATCGATGACCGATGATTTGCCGGACGATCCCGCGGATTTGGCGCAGTGGTCGGTCGATCATGCCGCCCGGGTCGCCGCAGAGCATGCGCGTTACCTGGCGCAGCGGCGTGAGGGCGCACCACGGCGGTTCTTCGCCAACCGGGCACAGGCCCTGTGGTTCCTGCAACAGGTCGCCCCGACCAAAGAGGTGGATGGCGCTTGGCTGCACGGAACGCTCAAGCACTGGCAAGATCCACGGTTCCATGGGCTGATCCGTACCTTCCTAGAAGAACTGGGCGATGGTGACCCCCGCTGCAACCATGTGTTGATCTACCAGCGATTGCTGAGCCGCCTGGGTTGTGACCAAGGGCTGCCTTTGGACCCGTCGCGGTACCTGCAAGGCGCGGTGCAGTTGGCCTTGGGGCGCAACGTCGAGCAGTATTTGCCGGAGGTCATTGGCTACAACCTGGGGTATGAACAGCCGCCTTTGCACTTGCTGATCACCACCCACGAGTTGGCCGAACTGGGCATCGATGCTCATTACTTTCAGCTGCACGTCACGATCGACAATGCCGCCAGCGGTCATGCTCGTCGCGCATTGCAAAGCCTGTTCCTGCTGATGCCGGGACCGTCGGAAAAAGCCTGCTACGAGCGAGTGCGCAGGGGCTATCGTCTCAACGATCTTGGGCTCGACACGGCCTCGCTGATTGCGTCCTTCGACCTGGAAACGGAGTTGTTGGCCGCCTTGCAACGCAAGCGGGTATACGGCCAGTTCATGCACAGTGACCGTTGCCGCCTGCAAGGTCGGACCATCAACCAATGGCTGGCCGATGCCAGCGCGTTACCCGGCTTCCTGCGCGCCCTTGAAACGCAACAGTGGGTGCAACGAGGCGAGGCGCCTTCGAATAGCCGGTTCTGGGCCTTGATCGACGGACCGCATGCCGCGATGTTTGGGGTTTTCACCGCTTACGAAAAGCAGCTCTGGCATGACTGGATTGCCGGTGACAGGGCCGGCGTGCCGTATCGGCGCGTCGCACCGGGGCACTGGGAGCAGGGTTTGGCCTTGGAAGAGGGCGGGCCGGCCACGCAAGGGCTGCCTCGTGTCGAGTGCATGATCGAACGGATGTCCGGTAACCATCACGCCGAGCCCGATGGACTGCGCGCCACCCGCGATTTCATCCTTGCCACCGGCTTGACCCACGCAGGAGAGTGCTGATGTTGCTGGACCAGAACCAAGCTTATGCCGACCAGGCACTGTTGCACCTGGGTCGGCGCCTCAGCGCCGACGGTTATCGTTTCACCTGCGTGACCCCAGCTACCCATGCTCGCGTCAACGACCGGACCGCCGCCCAGCAGGCCCACGACCTGCGGGATGTGTTCGGCTGGAGCCGGCCGTTCCCGGCCTCGCTGATCAGCAGTGACGAGTTGGCCCAGTTGAAAACCGCTGGTGTGGTGCAGGCGCAGGGTGAGCTATTGCGCAGCGCGGTGCGTTGGTCGAGCCTCGACAACCTGTTGCTGGTCCATTCCGCGTGGCCGACCGACAGCCACGACGCGGTGTTCTTCGGTCCCGATAGCTACCGATTCGCCCAGGTGATACAGGACTTTCTGCAGCACAGTCCCCGGCGCGTGGAACATGCGGTCGACCTTGGCTGTGGCACCGGCATCGGCGCGCTGATCATCGCCCGTGCAGCCCCCCATGCGCAGGTTTGCGCGGTGGACATCAACCCTTTGGCGTTGCGTTATACCGCCATCAATGCTGCACTGGCGGGGGTGGCCAACGTGTCGGTCGAGCCCAGTGACCTGCTCGATGGCATCGGCGCGAACTTCGACCTGATCGTTGCCAATCCGCCTTACATGCTCGACGCCCAGCAGCGCGCCTATCGCCATGGTGGCGGTGCGCTCGGAGCCGAGCTTTCCCTGCGCATCATCGAACAGGCGCGCGAACGCCTGGTCATGGGTGGCACGTTGTTGCTGTACACCGGGGTCGCGATCGTCGACGGTCGCGATGCCTTGCTGGACGCTGTGCGCCTACGCCTGGCCGGGCCTGCCTTCAGTTGGCATTACCGTGAGCTGGACCCGGATGTATTCGGTGAGCAACTGCTCGAACCAGGCTACGCGCATGTCGAACGCATCGCCGCAGTAGCACTGACCCTGACTCGCATCGCCTGAGTGCACGATGGTCAGGGCGCAAGGGTTCGGCATCGAAGAGGAATACTTGCTGGTCGACGTTACCCGTGGCGACGTCCTGGCCAGGCCGTCGCACGCAGTGGCGCGCCGTTGCCGTGAAGTGGTGGGCGAGCATTTCGCCGAGGAAATGTTCTACAGCCAGATCGAGGTCGCTTCACCGGTGTTGGCCAACCTGCATGAAGCGCGCAGCTATTTCACCGAATGTCGACACAATCTGTGCAGCGCGCTGGCGCAGGAGGGGGTGGCCCTTTATGGCGCTGCCAGCCATCCCACCGCGCGGTGGCAACGCCAGCATGCCCGGGACCAGAATCACTACCGCCAGGTATTCGACGACTATCAAATGGTCGCCCGCCGTAGCCTGCTCTCGGGGCTGCATGTGCACGTGGGGGTGGCGCCGGAGATCGACCGCATGCAACTGATCAACCAGATGCTCTGCTGGTTGCCGCTGTTGCTCGTCCTGACCACCTCTTCGCCGTTCTGGTACAGCCAAGTGACCGGTTACCAAAGTTACCGACGCGTGGTCTGCGGGGAGTGGCCGCACATGGACATGCCAGAGCCGCTGGCTGACTGGAATGCCTACCTGCGCTACAGAACACTGCTCCAAGGTATAGGCGGGCTTGCCGAAGACGGCGACTTCTGGTGGGCGATCCGCCCGTCGCGGCGATTTCCGACGATCGAGTTGCGCATCTGTGATGCGTGCCCACGCTTGGAAGACGGCCTGGCCATCGCCGGGCTGTTCCGTCACCTGGTAGAGCAGACGCTGCGGGTTCGTCAGCATTGGCAGCCGCTCGGCCCCGAGCAACGTTGGATCATCCAGGAGAACTACTGGAGGGCGCTCCGCCATGGCGGCAATGGCATGTTCATAGGCGCGCACGACAGGCAACCGGTGACCGCCCATGGCTGGCTGGCACAGCTGCAGGGCCTGGTACCCGCCGACACCCAGGATGCCGAGCACGCATTCGGCCACGCTGCGCGTATCCTCCAGGACGGCAGTAGCGCTCAACGCCAACTGGCCGCCTTCGAGCGCGCCCTCGCCCAGGGGAGAGACCGGCGCCAGGCCTTCCGGGCAGTGGTCGACCAAGTGGTGGGCGAGATGACGCCGGCCACAGGTTGACGCCGGCGAACCCGTCACTCAACCATCGGATTGCTCTTCTGGCGGGACTTGGTCCTCTGGCCAGTCCGGCGCCTCGGTTTCGGAGTCTGGTGCAGGCACCGGTTCACCTGGGTTATGGGGGACGTCATCGACATATGGGTCTGGGGCATTGGGATCGTGCATGATGAGGTACCTCCAGTAGCGGATGGGTACCTCTTTAGGTCATGGGGCCGCGCGCGACGTTCAATTCACTTGCAGCGGCGGTGTCAACGCGCAGCTCAAACGGCCAGGGCGCGGACCAACTGGTCGTTGAACGCGGGAATGTCATCGGGCTGACGGCTACTGATCAGGTTGCCATCCACCACCACCTCTTCGTCCACCCAGGTGCCGCCTGCGTTGCGAATGTCATCCTGCAGTGTCTTGTAGCTGGTCATCCGCTTGCCCTTGGCCAAACCGCTCGACACCAACAGCCAGGCGCCATGACAGATCACTGCCAACGGCTTGTTGGCCGATTGATGGCTTTTGACCAGTTTCTGCGCGCCGGGAATCAGCCGAATGGTATCGGAGTTCTGCACGCCGCCGGGCAGCACCAGCGCATCGTACAGATCCAGATGCGCATTCTCGAAGGTGGCATCGACGGCGAATTCGTCAGCGGGCTTGTCGTGGTTCCAGCCCCGCACAGTGCCTTCCTTGTCGCTCAGGATATCGACCACGGCGCCATTGTTTTGCAATGCTTCGCGGGGGCCGGTCAGCTCGACTTGTTCGAATCCATCGGTGACCAGAAAGGCCACGCGCTTGCCATTGAGTGGTGCACTCATCGTCGTAATCTCCGTTTTTCGATAGACCTGGAACAGGAGGCCTGTCCGACCGGTGCAAAGTTCCTGCGCAATGCCCGAGTGGCGTTCGACAAGTCAGGTCACTAAAAGCCCCAGCCACATCGCGCCAAGAATGATCAACTGTGCCGGGGCGAGGTAACGTGCGAATGCGAAGCCGCCATTGCTGAACGCCAGTACGCATTTGGTCAGGCTATTGCCCGTCACTGCCATCATCCCTGGTACCACGACATCGGCTGTCCCCAGCTGTCCTGCCACAACCAGCGAGGCTACCGATGCGGTGGCTGCGTGGGCATCGCCCATCCCGCCGAGGAAGGCCGCGATACTGACGCCGCTGTGGCCCAGGTGGTGAAGCAGGAATGCCGAGAACAAGGCGATTCCGGCCAGCGCCAGGGTGATGATCAAGGCTGTCCAGAGGTTGAAGGCGCCATCGCCCTGAGGTGCCGGGCACGCGCCTTGGTCGTTGCGCCAAGGTGCCAGTAACAAGGTTCCGTAAACCACCGTAACCCCTACACCGAGCCCGATCGAGGCCATGAAAGGTTTCAACAGGCGGCGGTCGACGATGCCCAGTACCAAGGCGAATTGCGCGATGCTGGCGAGGTTGGACAACACGGCCGCGGCGGCCAGGGATTTCACGGCAGCGACGCGTTGACGGGCTTGATGGGCAAGCAGCGCAATCGTCGCCGTGCCCGAGGCGAAGCCGGATGCGATGGCGCTCAGGGGCAAGCCGTAGCGTGGGCCGACCAGACGCAAGGCAATGTGCCCCAGCGCACCGACGGTCATCAGCAGCACGACCAGCGTACAGAGGGTGCGAGGGTTGAGTGCGCCATACGGCCCCATGAACCTGTCCGGTGTCGACGGCAGCACCACCAGCGCCATCGTCAACAGCATCAAGCCATCGCGCAGCTCTTGCTCGTTCAGTTGCTGGAGCACGAAATGATGCAGCTCGCGGCGCAGTGCCAGGAGCAGGGTCAGTACCACGCCGACAGCGGTGGCCAGTTCTGGTTCCTCGAGGCTCAGTGCTCCGAGGGTCAGCACCAGCAGCAGGGCGATTTCGCTGGTGACTTCGGGGTCTCTGTCGGCATGTTTGTGGTAATGCATGCACAACATCAGTACCAGGCCAAGGCTGGCGAACCCGACCAGCATGGGCCCGGCCAGCAACATGCTGACGTAGCCCAACAGGGCGGTGATGGCGAAGGTCCGGAGGCCGGCGGCGGCATGGTCTTCATTGCGGCCTTTCTTGCGCTCGCGCTCAAGCCCCACCAGCATGCCGATGCCCAATGCCACGGCGCCGTGGCTGATATTCACCGCGTCGAGCATGGCGCCTTCGGGTTGTCCTTGGGCGCGACGTCCGCGCCGCCTTGCTCAAGGGCTATCAAAGCTGGCAGATTGAGTATCTCGACAAGCCTGCCACGCATGCTGACGATACCCAGCGCACGCAAGCGGGCGACCGAACGACAGACGGTCTCAAGCCGCAGTCCCAGGTACGAGGCCATGTCTTCCCGGGACATGCGCAGCATGAAACCGTGGGCAGAATAGCCCCGGCTGACGAAGCGCCGTGACAACCCCACCAGGAAGCTGGCCAGGCGCTGCTCGGCGGTGAGGTTGCACAGCATCAACACCCGTTCATGCTCGCGCACGATTTCCCGACTCATCAAACGGTTCAGGCTTTGCTGCAGGACGGGAAAGTCGTGTGCCAGGGCCTGCAGCCGGCGGTAGGGGACAGGGCACACCTCGCTGTCTTCCAGGGCAATGGCATCGCATACGTGGTGTTCGGTGGCGATGGCGTCGAGGCCAAGCACATCGCCCGGCATCCAGAAATTGATCACCACGCCCTGGCCTTCGGCACTGTTCAGGCTGGTCTTGAAGCTGCCGCAGCGCACGGCATAGAGCGTTGTCAGCGGGTCATTGGCGTTGAACAGCGCGGCGCCTTTGCGAACACGCAGGCGTGGGCCGATCAGGGCGCCCAGGCAACTGTTGTCTTGCACCGGAAGACCGGTGGGCAGGCACAACCCGCTGACACGGCACTCGGTGCACAGGGTCGTGAGCGGTTTCAGGTGGATCGGCGTCGCGGGACTCGACGCTGGCGGTTGGTCGAGCAAGGTCACGTTCAGTAGGCCAGTCATTTTCAGGCCTCCTTCGCGCATCGGAGATCTGCCTGAGTGGCCATCCGAGCATTGGCTTTACCCGTGCTGCCCATGCCGGGGCGTGGTGACCAGTCGGCAAGCATGTCGCGTGAATGGGGTGCATTGAGACGGGCGTTAAGCCGATCGACGAAGGCTTGCGCTTCGTCGGGCGTGGTGAAGCTCACCCGGCAGTCGTCCATGCGGACCCACCAGCGGTTCTGTTCAGGGCTTGTTTCGACGTAGATGTTCATGGAAGCCTCCAAAAGCATGCATGAGCAAACCAACTGCAAATCCATGCGAAACGAAGGCATCCCTGCCAGCAACAGGGGTGGTTCAGGGCGTATTGGCCATTTTCGTCACGCCATTGGGCGGGTTGGCGAATGATTCATGGCCGACTTCGCAGGTTGTCATGAGCGTCATGGCACGCCTCCAGGGAGTTCGATGATTGTTGTTGGTATAGAGTCAGATTGCGCCGTAAACGCCAGGAAGCTTTGATCCGCATCAAATTCTCGCGCAGCTGGCATCGCCGTTTGTCCGTCCAGTGGTTCAGTTGATAAACGTCAAGTCCGCATAGGGCGGTTCAGGGATGATCCAGGGACACTTCCCAAACGCTGAGGTGCGCCATGGACAACCCGCAAAGACTTCTTCTGATCGCTTCGCCTCTGATGCGGCGCACCCCGGTCTACGACCGTGCGGCGGCGCTGGCCAAGGCCAAGGGCATGGCCCTGCATATCGTGGCGTTTGACTACCTCGAAGGCCTTGCCACCGCGGGCTTGGTCAACGACCAGGCCCTGGCGGTGATGCGCGAAGGCTATGTACAGCAACACCGTGAATGGCTGGAAACCCAAGCGCTGTCGATGCGCCGCAATGGGGTGACGGTCACCACCGAAGTGGTATGGGTCCAGCATCCGCTGGACGAGATACTCGTGCACCTGCGCGAGCAGCCTTTCGCCATGCTGATCAAGGCCTTCGAGCATGAACCCTGGTGGGCACGGGCAATGTTCACCTCGCTCGACATTCAGTTGCTGCGGGAAACCCGCATTCCCCTGCACCTGGTTCACCAGGCCAGCCATGCGCTGCCGCGCAAGATTCTGGCGGCCGTGGACCTGTCGCGCCCGGAAGACCAGTTCGAGGGCTTCAACGACCAGATCATCAGCGAGGCGCTGAAGCTGGCATTACAGTGCAATGCCCAGATCGAGTTGCTATATGCCTACGACATGGGGTCGATGTACCTGGACGCCGGCGGCAGCCGCGAGCATTCATTCCTGTTCGACTCCAACCTGGCCCAGACACTGCACGAGGCGCAAAGCGATGCCTTCCAGGCACTTGCCGAGCGCAATGGAATCGCCGCCGAACACCGCCACCTGCGCTTGGGAGACCCGGCCAAGGTGCTGGCGCTGTTCATGGAGAACAACGATATCGACGTACTGGTCATGGGCAGCTACCACCATCACGGCATCGGCTGGTTCATCGGCAGCACTGCCGAGCGGGTGTTGAATCGCTTGTCCAGCAGCGTGCTGGTGATTTCACCGGAGCATTCCCAAGGCTGAGAGACAAGGCCCCAAAGGGCCTTGTCTTCAGGTGCGAAGGTCAAGTTCGTGAATGATCTCGCTGACATCGCCACCCAAGTAGCGTGAGCTGAAGCCCAGGCCCTTGGTCAGCCGGTGCATGGCATAGTTGTTCGCCAGGTCCCTGGAAATCATGCAGTGAAAGCCGTTGCGCTTGGCGGCTGCGATCAGGTGCTGCATCAGCAACCGGCCCAGCCCCTTGCGCTGCCATTGTTCGTCCACGGCGACGGCGCATTCGCAGAGGCGGCTGCCGGGCACGCTGGCATACCGGCTTACCCCGATCTGGTGCAACTGGCCATCTGCATGGACCAGGGCAACGTAGGCTTCGCGCTGGTGGTGATCCACTGGCATTTGCTGCGCATCCAGGCTTGGCACGCCGCCACTGAGCCCAGCGATCAAGCGGAAACGTCGGGCTTCGTAGGCGATCGTGCTGAGAAAGCGGCGGTCCCTTTCGCGGTCCTCTTCTCGCAGCGGACGGATCAGTACGGCAGCGCCGTCCGAAAGCTTCTCGATCCAATGCTCGCCCGTATCTGGCTGGTCAGCCTGCTGCTTGTTCATGTCGCCTCCCGATTACCTGGTCGATGCTTGCTGCAGCCGTTGTACCGTGATGGGCGGCGCCGGTTCTGACAATCGTCAAGTTCAGGCGCGGCAGGTGGTTTTTCTGATCTGCATCAAGCGCGCATCAGCCTGCCTCCGGACAATCGCCTACATCATCACGCCAGCCGCGCAAGCCCGGAGGTTCGCCATGGGTCAATATCGACAACTGCTGGTGCTGCTCACCGAGGTCGATCCGCATTCGGCCGCGCTGCGCAGGGCCCTGGCCCTGGCGCATGTCAGTGGTGCCAGCGTGCATGTACTGGGCTTGTTCGAACCGACGCAGGAGCACCTGTTGCGTGAAGAGCGATTGAACGAGGCCGATAACCAGCGCCAGTTCGACCACTACCGTGTACGGCTGGCAGGTTTGGTCGAGCGTCACCGTGGCAGCGGTGTCGCCTTGACGGTCGACAGCCTGCAGGCGGACGACATCCGCAGCCAGGCCCTCGACTACATCAGCGAACTGCAGCCCGACATGGTCATCAAGGACAGCGAAGCGACGCCAACCATGGTGCGACTGTTCAGCACGCCCCTGGATTGCGCCTTGATGCGGGGCCTGAAGGGCATCACGCACTTCGTGCCGGCGGCAGCGGTGTCGCTGCCCCAGCGCGTGCTGGTCGCCGTTGACACTTCCTTCAGCGAAACCCCCGAGGTCCAGGCATCCTTCAATCGTGGGCTGATCCGTGCCGCGCAGGCGCTGGCACTGCAATGCGATGCACAGTTGCACCTGCTCTCGGCCTACAACCTGGCCGGCGTATTCGCCTCGGACATGAACGTCACCCAGGCGTGGATCGATGAGATGCGCAACGCCTTGAAGGAGCCGTTCGACACCTTGGCGGACACTGAGGGGGTCGCGGCGAATCGCCGCCATTTCATGGAAGGTGGCCCGGTGCAAGTGATTCGCGAGCAGGTCGCTGCGCTGGATATCGACGCGGTGGTCATGGGTGTGGTGCAGCCCAAAGGGCTGGACAAGCTGCTGGGCGATACCACCGAGCGCATCGTCAGCCGTCCACCGTGCAGTGTCCTGGCGGTTCACCCTCAAGCGGTCGAAACCCTGGAGCCCTAGCCATGCAACTGACATTTCTCGGTGGTACCGGGACCGTGACCGGCAGCAAGTTCCTGTTGACCCGCGACAGCAGCCGTGTGCTGATCGACTGCGGACTGTTCCAAGGTTACAAGCAACTGCGCCTGCGCAACTGGGAACCGCTTCCGGCGGCGCTTCATGCACTCGATGCGGTGGTGCTGACCCATGCCCATCTCGACCACAGTGGTTATCTTCCAGTGCTCGCACGGGAAGGCTATGCCGGTCCGATCTACGCAACCCCGGCCACCTGCGCCTTGGCCGAGATCCTGCTGCTCGACAGTGCCCGATTGCAGGAAGAGCAGGCCGAGCATGCCAACCGCCACGGCTACTCCAAGCATTCACCGGCACGCCCGCTGTACACCGAGCAGGATGCGAAGCGCGCCTTGGCACTGCTGCGCCCTGTGGAGTTGCATCACCCGATCATGGTCGTGCAAGGCATGGAGCTGCTGTTGCGCACGGCCGGGCACATACTTGGCGCGGCAACGGTGCAGATCAAGGTCGATGGCCAGACGCTGGTCTTCTCCGGGGACCTTGGCCGGCCACAGGACCCGATCATGCGCGCGCCGGAACTGATCAGGACGGCAGACGTGCTGCTGGTGGAATCCACCTATGGCGATCGCCAGCACCCAACCGAATCAACCGAGCAATACCTTGCCCAGGTCATCAACCAGACCCTCCTGCGCCATGGCATCACGTTGGTACCGTCATTCGCCGTCGGTCGTGCCCAGTTGCTGATGTACTACCTGTACAAGCTCAAGCGCGATGGCCTGATACCCGACATCCCGGTCTACCTCAACAGCCCGATGGCCACCGATGCAACCGCCCTGTACCAGCAGTTCAGAAGCGAGCATCGCTTGACGTCCACGGAATGCGCGGCAATGTGCAGGGGCACGCATATCATCCGTACGGTCGATGAGTCCCGGCATCTGGATCAGCTGCGGGAACCTTCGGTGATCATCGCCGCCAGTGGCATGGCGACTGGTGGACGGGTGCTGCACCATCTCAAGGCGTTGGCCCCCAACCCACGCAACAGCATCCTGTTCTCAGGTTTCCAGGCCGGTGGTACGCGCGGGGCTGATATCGTCGCCGGTGCACACAACGTCCGCCTGCATGGCGAAGACGTGCCCATCCGGGCCCAGGTGCATGCCATGGAGAACCTTTCAGCGCATGCCGATGCCGACGAGATCATGGAGTGGCTGCGCGGATTCGCCCGCCCGCCACGCCAGACCTACGTCATCCATGGCGAGCCCCATGCCGCCGACACGCTGCGACGGCGGATCAGCATCGAGCTCGGTTGGCAGGTCTGCGTGCCCGAGTACCAGGAAACCGTTGCCATTGACCCAGTGCGCTAGCGTGGGCCGGGAGGCTGTCATGGAAACACAAGCGAGGGCGAAACTCCGGGCCTGGATGCATCGGCCACGGGGTAGCCTGGGGTGGATCGTGGCGATCTTGGCATTGCTCATGGTGGCCGCTACCTACCGGTCGTTGAGCCCAAGCTGGCGTCTGCCCATGCAACACCCGTTCGTGCTGCTGGCTTTGCTGGCCTTGTGCGTGGCGTTGGGCTGGGTGGTGCAGCGTGGCGTCAAGCGCACGGTCGGCAAGACCATTTTCAATGGTCAGGCCACGGGCTGGCAGGCTCGGCTTGCCTTCCTGCGCTCGGTCACCCAGGAGTCGAACGTTCTTTTAGGCCTGTTGCTGCTGCTGGCGTTGCTCGCTGGCGGCACGCTTTGGCTGGCGGGGCGCTCGGTGGACCGTATCGTGGAGAATTGCGCAGACAACTTGCAGGCCCAGGTGAACACCCCAGGGGATGAGAAGCTCACGGCACTGGTCGGCAAGCCGGTGTGTACCTGCCTGGCGCAAACGTTCCTCGATCGCAATGGCGTGATCCGCCTGGCCTTGTTCGAAACGCCGATGCGGGAAGTGAGCGCATACAAGGCGTTGACGGCGGACGATGAACAGCGCTGTCTCGAGCAGTTCGACCTGCTACCTGAAGAAGCCCGGGCGACGACGCCTTGAAGGGTGGTAGTGCTTGCCAGTAGGTGAAACGACAGGCGCCGTCTCGGCGCGGGAGGTTTCCATGTCACATGATCTTGCGCGTCGCACCCTGTACCCCGACCGCGCTGAAGCCGGTCGCTGCCTGGTGCCGCCGTTGAGCCAATACGCCGAACGGGCTGATGTAATCGTGCTCGCCTTGCCACGGGGCGGGGTGCCGGTGGCTTACGAGGTCGCCATCGCCCTCAAGGTTCGCCTGGACCTGCTGGTGGTGCGCAAGCTTGGCATGCCATCGCACCCGGAATATGCCATGGGCGCGATCGCTGGGGGAGGGGTGAAGATTCTCAATGACGATGCATTGCGGGCCTATCCGGTCGATCGGGCCCTGCTTGAGAGCGTGATAGCCAGGGAAACACAGGAACTGAGACGTCGTGAGCGCGCCTATCGGGGTGGCCGACCTCCGCTTCGGCTCAAAGACCAGACCGTGATCCTGGTCGATGATGGCCTGGCAACCGGGGCCTCGATGATGGCGGCCATCCAGGCGGTGCGTGCCCAATCGCCAGCGCGGATCGTGGTCGCGGTGCCGGTCGCGCCACCGGAAACGCTAGAGGCCCTGTGGAGCGAAGTGGACGAGGTGATCTGCCCGCTGGTGCCCGATCGGATGGTTTCGGTCGGCTATTGGTACCAGGACTTTCCGCAGACCTCGGACGAGGAAGTCATGGCGCTGATGGACAAGGCCGGGATCGCAGCGTCGTCCGGGGGCCGTGGCGGGGAGGCTGAAGATGACTGAGGTAGTGCTGCGCTCGATGAAATGGCCCGGCGTCGAACTGCTCGCGGACCTACGGTTACCCACCAACACCCAGGCCTTGGTCATTTTCGCCCATGGCAGCGGTAGCGGTCGGCTGAGCGCCAGAAACCAGTATGTGGCGGACGTGCTCGCCAGTCGCGGCCTCGGCTCGTTGCTGTTTGACCTTTTGACCGAGCAGGAGCAGCGACTGGACAACCAGACCGCCGCGCTGCGCTTTGATATTCCGCTGCTGGCGAAGCGGCTTACGGATGTCATCGATTGGGTTGGCCAGGACCCCGACCTTGCTAGCTTGCGCATTGGCGTGTTCGGCGCCAGTACGGGTGCAGCGGCGGCTTTGTGTGCGGCGGCCGAGCGCCCGGAGGTGGTGGCGGCGGTGGTCAGCCGGGGAGGGCGCACCGATCTGGCAGGCGAAGCGCTCAAGCGGGTACAAGCCCCGACCCTGCAGATCGTTGGTGGCAGGGACGTTCAGGTCCTGGAACTCAATCGTCAGGCCAGTCGGATGCTGCTTTGCGAGCATCGCTTGGAGGTAGTAGCAGGTGCTTCGCACCTGTTCGAAGAGCCTGGCACCCTGACCGAAGTCGCCGTTCTGGCGGGTGACTGGTTCGTCACCCACCTGCAAGCCCCATCCCCTTGAGCCTTGCAGGCCGGATGTTCAGACGCCGAACGGATAGGTTTCGTCCTCCGGTTCAAGGTGTTGTTGTTTCGGCAGAGGCAGGGCGTCAACCGGTTGGGTCTGTTCGATCCAAAGCAGGGCGTCGAATTGCTCGGCCAGCACTGCTTCGAAGTAATGGCTCAGCCGTTCGCTCTCCGGTCGGTAGATGACGCCGATCGCGCGTTCGAGCAGTGGCATTGACAAGATGCGACGAAGCTCCTTGCGCTGTGGGTCTCGCCAGTCGGTCAAGGAAGCCGGTACGCCTGCCAGGCGGAACTGGTGCTCCCAACTGTCCGACCGCGAAGGACGGATGTCCTTGATCAGCATGTCGCCATCCCAGTCACTGGCGGCGGCCACTTGTCCGCGGTCGGTGGCCATGCCGATCAGCACGGCGTCCCGGCCAAACGCGTGGCGGCACAGTTGGCCGATGTTGAATTGGCCTTTCCAGCCCATTTCCGTGGCATCGGCGTTGCCGATGTGAGAGTTGTGTGCCCAGACCACGGCTTTGGCGTGTGGCCCGCGATGTTCCAGCAGTGCGCGCAGGGTATCGAACATGTGCCGGTCGCGCAGGTTCCACGAGGCAGTCGAGCCTCGGTAGATCGCCCGATAGTATTGTTCTGCGGCGATGATCACGCGTGCGTTCTGGGTGGCATTGAAAAACGCTTCATCATTGCGGATCAGGCCCGACAGCTGATCGGCCAGCATCACATTCAGTTGTTCGACCACAGGCTGCTCGCAGGGCATGACGCCACCCCGTTCGACGAAGTGGCCATACAGTGTCGGGTCATCCTGCCAGGGCGTCAGGCAACCATACCGTCGGCGCGCTTCGCGGGCCAGGTGCGGATCTGTCCGGTCCAAAAAGGCCAGCACTTCGTGAATGGAGTTGCGCAGGCTGTAGACGTCCAGGCCGCGAAACTCCACGCGGCGGTCGACGGCGAGCAGGCGATTATGCCCATGCAGCCAGTGGGCGAATGCCTTGACCTCGCTGTTGCGCCACATCCAGGTTGGGAAACGGCTGAATATATGGCGCTTCCATGCCGAATGAGCCAAGCCCCGCACGTACTGGTCAACGTGCCCTGCATCCGGCCAGTCGGCTTCGACGGCCACGATGTTGAAGCCGTGCTGTTCGATCAGCCGCCGGGTAATGGCTGCACGGGCGCGATAGAACTCGCTGGTGCCATGGCTTGCCTCGCCCAGCATCACCACACGGGCGTCGGCGTAGCGATCGAATAGCGCGGCGAAGGCGGGGGACTCGAGGTCGGGCAAGGGTTCGGCGAATTGATGCAGCAGGGGGGCGATCTCCGCGCTGTCGACCTGGTATTGCTTGCCGTAGAGCATTTCCATCAGTTTGCGCGAGTTACCGTTCATGGATACCCTCCTCGTGCGGATGTGGCCGCAGGTCGTGGGGCGAAGAGCGGGTGGGGCAGCGCTGTGGCCACCCCAGGCGCTGGCGCAACGACGCTTCAGGTCAGGTTCAGGCGATGGATGACCTGGGTCGGGTCATCCGGGTCGGTGCTGGTGGTGAATCCTGCCGCCTTGGCCAGGTCACGCATCGCCTGGTTGGCGGCCGAGTCGATCGAATACATCTGTCGTAGGCCCTTGGCCCGGGCATGATCGGTCAGGTGCTTGAGCAAGAGTCGACCCAGACCATGGTGCTGCCAGCTGTCGAGCACGGTCACGGCGCATTCGCATTCATCCTTGCCGGCAATGGCGGCGTAACGGGAAATGCCCACCTCTTGCAGCTCGCCGTCCACATGGGCGAGGGCGACGTAGGCCGCTTGGCGGTCCTGGTCGACCGCCATCAACTGGTCGAGCATTGCCTCACCGGGCTCCTTGATCTGGCACAGGAAGCGAAAATGCCGCGACTGCGGTGACAGCCGTTCGATGAAGGCCCTCTCGCGCTCCCGGTCCTTGGCTTGCAGCGGTCTGATCAGCACATGGGTGCCATTGTCGAGGGCTTCGATCCAATGCTCGCCCGCAGGCTTGGGAAACGAGGGCGCGGTGTATTGGCGGGAGGGTTCTGTAGGAGCCATGGCAATAATCCTCGTGTGTCGGGAATGAACAATGGAGCTTCAGTTTCGACGCTTGGCCCTGCGCGGACTTGATAGTTGTCAATTGCCTGCCCTCCAGCGGGTGTCACCTGTCAGGCAGGGAACAACAGCGGATCGTCAAGGCTCGCCCAGGCTTGGGTCGCTGGCTGCATTGCCCTGTTCGGTGCGTTGACCACCAAAAGGCTGCAGGTGAGGTGGCTCAGCAAATAGCGCAGTGTCTCGTGCTGGCGCAGGTTATAGGCATTGGCGATCACCACCAGGTCGTATTCGCACCGATTGGCATAGGCGCAGAGGGTATGGGCGCAAGAGCCGACGATCAGGTGATGGTGAAGCGTCGGTATCCCAAGCTGCCCAGCAAATGCCTTGAACGTGGCGGCCAAGGTTTCGTACCTTGGGATTTCTGCCAGGCTGTAGTGCTCGCTATGGCGCAGCAGCGCCGCCTGGTCGTAGACCGAAAACAGGTGCATCTTGCCTTTGCGGGCCTGGCATACGGCCTTGGCTACCTCGATGACGTGGGCATTCAATGCCCGTTCGTCGAGGTCTTCGCAGCTTGCTGGCGCGGCGACGAACAGCTTCTCCAGGTTGGGCGCCACCTGTTCGCGAGCGAACAGCACCGGGCAGGGAGCTTTTTCCAGCAGTTGCAGGTCCAGGTTGGCCTGATGCGCCGCCTCGTCGGCGGCATGGTCCATGACCACCAGGTCCGCGCCACAGCGCGTGACTTGCGCCGCGACGCCGTTTGCCGTGGGTTTGAGTACCGTGACATCAGGACTGACACGAAGGCCCCTGGACGCAAGATGGGAGGCCCGCTGTTTCAGGTACGACTCGACGGACGGTTTCTGCCCGCCAAGGGATGGGGCACGCAGCGCGGCAAGCGAAACACTGGCGTCCAAGGCCATTGCCAATTCGGCGCTTTGCTCAACCGCCGGGCTGTATCGATCATCGCAAGGGGCGATCAAAAGCAAGTGATTGATTTTCATAAATAGGGCCTTCTGTCTGGACTGAGCATCGATCGAGCCGCACTGGCTGCTTGCAACCTGCCGACAGTCGAGCATGAGAGCAGCGCGCAGACCTGACTTGATCTTCATCAAGCCTTGAGCAGGACGGCGTGACCCTTGGTCGGAGGGCGCGAAAAGGCCGGGGGAACCAGCTAATTTGTATTAATACCCCCCATGCACATTAGCGGAGGCCTGGTCATGTCAGGCTCACTGGATATGGGGGCAAGGCCCCATGTGAAGTGCCTTGCGTGTTCGTTGAGCCGGCTTTGCCTGCCCGCCAGCCTCAGTGCCGACGAAGTGGACAAGCTGGAGCGAATCGTGCGCCGTAACCGCCCGTTGAAGAAGGGCGAGTATCTGTTCAAGGCCGATGAGCCGATGGAGCACGTGTTCGCCCTACGCTCAGGGGCGATCAAGAGTTTCCTGATCGATACCGAGGGCAACGAGCGGATTACCGGTTTCGTCCTGCCGGGGGAGATGCTGGGGCTGGACGCCATTGGTGCAAGGCATTATCGAAGCTATGCCCTGGCGCTGGAGGTTTCGCTGGTGTGTTCCATCAGGCTGGATCAGCTGGTCGACCTGTCGGGGCAGATCCCAGGCTTGCGTTACCAGCTGTTGCATATGCTGAGCATGGGGATTCAGGGCAAGGATGAGCACTTGCGCTGCTGCCACGGCCGAGCCGAACAGCGGCTTTCGATATTCCTGCTCGGCATGTCGGCGCGTTATCACGAACGCGGCCTGCGCGCAGACGTCTTCAACCTGCCGATGTCCCGTGGCGATATCGCCAACTACCTGGACCTTACCCTGGAAACCGTCAGTAGGCTGTTCAGCCGTTTCACCCAGGCAGGGTTCGTGAAATGCGTCGGGCGGGAAGTTCGGCTGGTCGACTTGCAAAGCCTGCTGAACCTCAGCCGGCTGGAGGAACCCACTTGAGCGCAGCCAGGACCCTGTCATAGCGCTGGACCGGCCCTCCCAGTGGACAGTGATCCCCCCAGGTTGGCCGAGGCATATGGTCGGTCCGCAGCCAGATGCGCTGTGGCGATATCCCCTTTTGCCAACACAGGCGTGCTGCTTGTCGAGCCACCTGGGGCGGCGCGCAGCAGTAGACCGTGTCTGGCCTGAATGCTTGCAGTTGCTGTGTCAGTTGCATCCATCCGCTTGAGGGGTCGCGCGGCGCCGTCGTTTGCGCGCGAAGCCATGGCCGGCATTCAGCGGGCAGGTGCTCCAGCGCCAAGCCCTCGTGTAGCAAGCGCACCTGTACCCAAGGCAGCCAGCAGCGGACCTCATCGAGCATGCACAATAGCGCCAATATCCCTTCGCCCCGTGTGATCGCCAGCAGGCGCGCACTCTGCAAGGGCACTGGCCAGCCGCTGCCCAACGGGCCTGAATACCCCAGCAGCTCGCCTGGCTGCCCCAGCGGGTGCGCACCGTGGGTAGTCACCACGAACCGTCCATCCACTCCGGGCAGGCTGACGTAGCTGCATGGCCAGCGCTCGGTGCGATTGGCCAGCAGGCAATACTGGCCTGGCATCGCCTCGGTGAATTGCGGGCTGCACTGTGCCAGGCGCAGGCATTGTTGAATACCCGGGCCAGGGAAGGTTTCCAGCAAGCGGACACGCTTGCCGTCGTCCCGCTCCATAGTCGCCTCGATAGTGTCTGGATGGACCGCACTGTTTTCAGGCTAGGCGTCTGCCAGAACGGGACTTTGATCAGGATCAAACCGACAAGCGATGGCAGCAGCGCGCTGATTGATAAAGGTCAAGCGCGGGGTTGCCTGCCCGCGCACGATCGAGGTGTCTCCCTGGGAGGCATTACTCATTCGAGGAGGTCGCCATGTCCGAAGCAGCCAAGAAAGTACCTGTCACTCCCGCAGCCACCCAACCTGCCAAGGCTTCTCCACCCGGCACCGAGCCGTCGGACCTGTGGCGGCCGTTCCAGCAGCTGCGGCGCCAGATCGACAGCCTGTTCGACGATTTCGGGCGCCGGCCATTGCGCTTGCCGTTCAGCCACACCCCATTCGATGTCGAGCCGTTCTGGCGCCGTGAGCTGTTCGCCCATGGCATGCCGGCAATGGATATCAGCGAACTGGCCGATGAGTTTCGCATCAGTGCCGAACTGCCAGGTGTGGACGACAAGGACATCGAGATCAAGCTGGTCAATGGCAATGTGGTGATTCGCGGCGAGAAGCAGGAAGAGGTCGACGAAAAGCGTAAGGAGTACCACCTGTCGGAGCGGCATTACGGCAGCTTCGAGCGGGTCTTCCAACTGCCCCGTGAAGTCGACGCTGAAAAGATCAATGCCCAGTTTGCCAAGGGCGTACTGTTGGTGCACCTGCCCAAGCGCGCCGAAGCGATTCACCCTGAAAAAGTGATTCCTATCAAAAGCAGCAAGTGATTGACCCGACCGATTTCAGGAGCAGGGACGCTCCGCCTTCGCATTCCAAAAGGTAGAACATCATGTCCATTGGCAAATACTGCAACCGGGATGTGGTCACAGCGCCCCCCAGCATTTCCATCTACGCCGCGGCGCGGATGATGAGCCGGTACCACGTCGGGGACCTGGTGCTGGCCGAGCCTGTCGACCGCGACCGTTGCCGGCCCATCGGCCTGATCACCGACCGTGACCTTGCGCTGAGGATCATCGCCCGCAACCCTCCTGACCAGGAAGACCTGCAGGCCATCGACGTGCTGCCACGTCCATTGATCACCGCGAACCAGAACGAAGACCTGTTCGATGTGATTCTGAACATGCGGCGAGCCAACATCAGGCGGATCCCGGTGGTCGATGACTTTGGCCTACTGGTCGGAATCGTCACCGCGGACGACTTGGTGGGGCTGTTGGCCGACCACCTGCACGAGCTGACGTTGCTGATCCGTCAGCAGAGCCGGCGGGAAGAAGATATCCGCGCCGGGGACATCTGAACCCCATGCGCGTGCGCGCCATCGACAGAGGGGGCGATCATGAACGATTTTCCAGGCACCGAGGAACTGGAATGGCTGGATGCCTACTGGCGGGCCGCGAACTACCTTACCGTTGGCCAGATCTACCTGCAGGGCAATCCCTTGCTGGCCACGCCGCTGAAGCTGACCGACATCAAGCCTCGGTTGCTGGGGCACTGGGGCACGTCGCCAGGGCTCAACCTGATCTACACCCATCTGAACCGGCTGATCCGCCATTACGACCTGAACATGTTGTTCGTCGCCGGCCCTGGCCATGGCGGCCCGGCCATGGTTGCCCAGGCGTACCTGGATGGCACCTACACCGAGCTGAACCCTGCGATAGAACGTAACGCGCAGGGAATGGCGCGGTTGTTTCGTCAGTTTTCCTGGCCGTACGGCATTGGCAGCCATGTCGGCCCGCATGTTCCGGGTTCTCTGCACGAAGGTGGCGAGCTGGGCTATGCCTTGGTCCATGCCTATGGCGCAGCCCTGGACAATCCGCAGCTGATCGTGGCCTGCGTCATCGGCGACGGCGAGGCGGAAACCGGAGCGCTGGCGGCGAGCTGGCATTGCAACAAATTCCTCAATCCCGCGCGCGACGGTGCGGTACTGCCGATCCTGCACCTCAATGGCTACAAGATCGCCAACCCGACGGTGCTGTCGCGGATCAGCGAGGACGAGTTAACCAGCCTCATGTATGGCTACGGTTATGATCCTTATTTCGTCGAGGGCGACGAACCGATGGAGGTGCATCGGGCGTTGGCCAGGACGCTGGATGTGATCTACGAGAAAATCTGCCAGATCCAGCGGCTTGCCCGGCACACCGAGGCGGGCCAAGCCATCGACCGGCCATTGTGGCCGGTGCTGGTCTTGCGCACCCCAAAAGGCTGGACGGGGCCGACGTTCGTCGATGGGCAGCGGGTAGAGGGAACCTGGCGCTCCCATCAACTGCCCCTGGGAGACCTTCGCAAGCCACTGCACTTGCAGCAGTTGCAGCAATGGCTGGAAAGCTACCGGCCGCATGAATTGTTCGATGCCCAGGGCGCGTTGTTGCCGGAACTGGCCGCGCTGGTCCCGACCGGGCGGCGGCGCATGAGCGCGAACCCACATGCTAATGGCGGGCTGCTGTTGCGAGCGCTGGACCTTCCGCGCTTCAGCGACTACAGCGTGAAGATGGACGGGCCTGGACGCGTACGCGCAGAGGCGACCCGGGTTCTGGGCAGCTACTTGCGCGACGTGATCAAGAACAGCCTGGTGTCCCGCGATTTTCGCCTGTTCGGCCCTGACGAGACGGCTTCCAACCGGCTGGATGCGGTATTCGAGGCGACCTGCAAGGTCTGGCTGGACCCCCACGGTGCCGAGGATGACCACCTCGGTCCAGATGGCAGGGTGATGGAGATTCTCAGCGAGCAGATATGCGAAGGTTGGCTGGAGGGTTACCTGCTGACCGGCCGCCACGGCTTGTTTTCGTGTTATGAAGCGTTCATCCACATCGTCGATTCGATGATCAACCAGCATGCAAAATGGCTCAAGACAGCCGCCGAAGTGCCGTGGCGCAAGCCGATCGCTTCGTTGAACATCCTGCTGACCTCGCATGTCTGGCGTCAGGACCACAACGGCTTTTCGCACCAGGACCCAGGTCTGCTGGACCTTCTGGCGAACAAGAAGGCCGATCTTGCGCGTATCTACCTGCCCCCGGACGCCAACTGCCTGCTGTCCGTGGCTGACCATTGCCTGCGCAGCCGTGGCTACATCAATGTGATCGTTGCCGGCAAGCAACTGGAGTGGCAGTGGCTGGATGGGCAGGCGGCGAACCTGCACTGCCAGGCTGGCATCGGGCGTTGGGCATGGGCCAGCCATGACGATGACCTGCCGGAGGTGATCCTCGCCTGCGCAGGCGATGTGCCGACGCTGGAAGTGCTGGCGGCGGTAACCCTGCTTCGTGACGACGTCGCCGACCTGCGGGTCAGGGTGGTGAACGTGGTCGACCTGATGGCACTGCAATCACCGCTACAGCATCCGCACGGCTTGCCCGACAGTGACTTCAATGCGCTGTTCACCGAAGAGCAGCCGGTGATCTTCGCCTTCCATGGTTACCCGGCCCTGGTTCACCGCCTCATCTACAAGCGTGCCAACCCGCAGCGTTTCCATGTGCACGGCTTTCGTGAGGAAGGGGCGACCACCACGCCGTTCGACATGGCGGTCATCAACAACCTCGACCGCTACCAGCTGGTGCTGGATGTGTTCGAACGCGTGCCTCGCCTGCAAGCGCAGGTGGAGCGGGCGCGAACCCGCTACTGGTCGACCATGGAAAAGCACAAGCTGTACCTGATCGAGCATGGCGAAGACATGCCTGAGGTTGCGCAATGGCACTGGACACCGCACCCAGACGCCTGAACCGGCGCTATTTGGCTTTCCAGTATTTCTGCATTTCGAGGAACAGGAACGACGCGGTCCAGGTGATCAGCACCAGGCCTGTCAACGCTTGCAGGCCGGTGAGGTACTTGAGATGACCGGTAGGGGCGATGTCGCCAAAGCCTATCGTGGTGTAGGTGGTAAAGGAAAAGTACACGCAATCGAGCAAGCTGCCGTCGAAGTTGCCACTGAGCGTGCCCCAGCCCTCGGCGTGGGCCATCAGGTAATACACCAGGGCGAAACACCAGACCTCCAAGGCATGGGCCAGCAGCGCGCCAAACACGCCAGCGACGATCCGGAACCGGCTCCACAGCTTCAGCCGCGGTAGCCAGTCGTTCAGGCGAAGCAGGCATTCGTAGTGGATGATCACCACCAGGATCACCACCAGCATGTTGATCAATGTGACGGTGAGCATGGTCGGTACTCGGATTGGATCGGTCTGTCATTTGGCCGCATCGACCAGATTATAGGTGGCAGGCTCCTTGGCCAGGGGCAGCAGCGCGGGGAATTCTTCCGGGGTGATGGTTTCCTTGGCCAATAACAGGCGTGCCCCAGCGTCCAGGTCGGAACGTCGCTGTTCGAGCAACGTCCGGGCACGGGCGTAGGCTTCCTCCAGCAAGCCGCGAATACCCAGGTCGATTTCCCTTGCGGTCTGCTCCGAGTAGTCCTTGCGCTCCTGGCGCAACAACGATTCGCCCAGGTAGCTGGCCTGCTGCCGCTCCAGCACTGCCTGGCCCAGCTCCGTGCTCATGCCGAAGCGGGTGATCAGCTGGCGGGCGATGTCGGTGGCGCGTCCCAAGTCGTCAGCGGCTCCGGTGGACACCTGGCCGAATACCAGGCTTTCGGCGGCCCGCCCGGCCATCAGTACGACGATCCGGTCGCGCAGCATCTGCGCGCTGATCAGGTAGCGGTCATCGGTCGGCCGTTGCAGCGTGAACCCCAGCGAGCCAGCGGCTCTGGGGATGATCGACACTTTGTGCACCGGGTCCATCGCCGGCAGGCTGCTTGCCGCGAGTGCGTGGCCCATTTCATGGTACGCCACAACCTGGCGTTCATCGTCGCGCAGCACGTTGCCCTTGCGCTCCACGCCTGCCACCAGGCGTTCGACGGCAGCGGTGAAGTCCTGCAGCTCAACCCATTGGCTGGCGCGCCGGGTGGCGACGATGGCGGCTTCGTTCACCAGGTTGGCCAGGTCGGCGCCGGTCAGGCCAGGGGTGATCTCGGCAATGCGTTCCAAGTCCAGGTCGTTCTTGTAGACGATCTTGTGCAGGTGCACCTTAAGGATCGCCAGGCGGCCCTTGCGGTCGGGGCGGTCGATCAGGATCTGCCGGTCGAAGCGTCCGGCGCGCAGCAGCGCCGGGTCCAGTATCTCAGGGCGATTGGTCGCTGCCAGCAGCACGACACCTTCGCGTGGATCGAAGCCATCGAGCTCGGCCAGCAGTTGATTGAGGGTCTGTTCCTTCTCGTCGTTGCCGCCCAGGCTGCCGATACCACGCATCTTGCCCAGGGCGTCCAGTTCGTCGATGAAGATGATGCAGGGCGCTGCGCGCCGGGCCTGGTCGAACAGGTCGCGCACCCGCGCCGCGCCCACGCCGACGAACATCTCGACGAACTCCGACCCGGAGATCGAGAAAAACGGTACCGCCGCCTCTCCGGCGATGGCCTTGGCGACCAGGGTCTTGCCGGTGCCAGGGGGGCCGATCAGCAACGTGCCCTTGGGCACATGCGCCCCCAGGCGGGCATAGAACGCCTGGTTCTTGAGAAAGGACACCACTTCGGTGAGCTCGCCCTTGACGTCGTCTATGCCCGCCACATCGGCGAAGGTGACCTTGGTATCGCGCTCGACATAGACGCGCGCACGTGACTTGCCCACGCTCATCAACCCGCCCAACCCCTGTTTGTCGGTCACGCCACGAAACAGGAAGAACCACAGCGCCAGCATCATCATCAGCGGCATCAGCCAACCCACCAGGCTCGCCAGGTTGCTGTCCTCGGCTACCCCAGTGAAGGTAACGCCCGTACGGCCCAATTGCTCGCTCAACTGCGGGTCGACCCGCACCGTGGAGAACACCGAACGCCCGGCGATCGGTTCCTGCAATGTGCCCAGGATGCGGTCATGTTCGATCCGCAGCTCACTGACCTTTTGCTGTTCGAGCAATTGCAGGAACTGGCTATAGGAGATGGTCTGAACGGCCGCTCGGTTGAACAGGCCGAACTGGATGGCGGCGAGCACGGCCAGGCCGATTGCCAGCAGGTACAGCGTCCAGGGCTGATCTTTGTTCATGACCGTCTCTCCTGGTGGGCCGCCGGGCTAGGCGATCAACAGGTAGTCTTCAACCTTGCTTACGCCAGGCACTGCCCAGGCAGCGCGCTCGACCACTTCCCGTTCACGAAGCAAGTGCACCTTGCCTTCCAGCCGGACCACACCGCCGTTGACGGTAATGCGGATGCCCTCGGCCTGGATCTCTGCGCTGCGCTTGAGGGCCTGTTCGATGCGATGGCGGATATCGCTGGCATTGGCCCGCGCCTTCAAGGTGATGCGATTGTGCACGCCGACCACGCCCGACAGACGCCAAACCGCTTGCTCGATCACTTCCTTCTGGTATTGCCAGTCCAGTTCGCCTTCCAAGGTCACCGTGCCTTTGTGAACGGTGACCTTGATGCCCTCGACATTGGCATCCGAGCTCCAGGCGATGATCTTCAGGGCGCGGCTGGCAATGGTATCGTCGGCAGTACCTTCGAGCTTGTTCAGTCGGACTTCGATTTCCTCGGCCAGCCCACGCACGCCTTTCATGGCTTTGACGGTGCGCTCGGCACTGATCTTCTGGGCATAACTGCTGACGTGGCCGGACAGTGTGACCACGCCATCCTGCACCGTCACACCGATGCTGGCGGCATTGATGTCAGGTTGAAACGCCAACTCTTCAAGCACCAGGTCGCGCAAATCAAGGTCGTTCATGATGGTCTCCGCTATCCATTGGAAAGGTGGGCCGAGATGCCCTCAGCCCATGTTTCTACCCTCCAGCGGTACCACGCGATTGACAAAGGTCAAAACCGGCGCGCTACCGTACGCCTGGCGAGATTGATAAATGTCAGGCTGCGGTGAGTGCCGGTGCCGATACTAGGGGTGTCTTGAGCATGCGCGAGGGCACCACCATGCAACGCTATCTGCTTGCCGGCTTGTCCAGCCTGCTGCTGGTATTGGTTTGGGGATGCACGCCATGGCACGCTGAGCAATACGACGCACGGCTGGAGTCGGCCGAGAACAACGCGGCGACCGCGCGCTTGCGGGCCGACCAGGTGTGCTACCGCATCGATATGGTCGAGCAGACCGCCAACGAGGCGTTGCGCAGAGCGACACAGGCCCAGGAACAGGTCCAGCAGTTGCTCCAGCAGGCCAAACGCAAGTAACGGCCATGTCACGTCGATGGCTGGACCCAAGCCTGTTGCTGGTCTGCGTCCTGTCCCTGCTGTTGGGCGGGCTGGTCTATGCCGCGCAACAGCCGGTTTGGGCGGCGTTGATCTGGGCCGGCGGCAGCGCGCTCATGGCAGTGGTGCTGGCGGTGGAAATGGTCCAGCGCCTGGCCAGGCGTGAGGCGGGCATCGACCTGATCGCACTGATGTCGATTGGCGCGGCCCTGGCCCTGGAGCAAATGCTGGTGGGCGCCGTGGTTGCGCTGATGCTGGCCACGGGGCGTGCCTTGGAGACGCTCAGCCTGCGTCACGCCGAGCGCGAATTGCGCGCACTGATCGACCGGGCGCCACAGCGGGCCTGGATTCAGGAGCAGGAGGGCTTGCGTGAGGTGCCGGTCGACGCAGTCCGCGCTGGCCACCGCGTCCTGGTGCGCCTGGGCGAAATCGTGCCAGTGGACGGGTACTTGCAGTCTGAGCAGGCGACTCTGGACGAAGCTGCGCTGACCGGCGAATCGTTGCCCGTCACCCGCCATGCCGGTGAGCCGGTGGCCAGCGGCGTGACCAACACAGGCGCGCCGCTGCTCTTGCTGGCCACCCGTACCGCAGCGCAAAGCACTTACGCGGGCATCGTGCGACTGGCCGAAGCGGCACGTCAGTCACGGGCACCGTTCGTGCGCCTGGCCGACCGCTACGCACTGGCGCTGATCCCGTTGACATTGCTGATGGCTGCGCTGGCGTGGTGGGCCAGTGGCGATGTGCAGCGGGTGCTCGCCGTGCTGGTGGTCGCCACGCCTTGCCCGCTGATACTGGCTGTGCCGATTGCCATCATTTCAGGCATTTCGAGGGCTGCACGGCGCAACATACTGGTGCGTGACGGCGAGGTGCTCGAAGCCCTCGCCGGCGTGCGCCAGGTGTTCCTCGACAAGACCGGGACCTTGACCAGTGGCCATGCCCAGTTGCAGTCGATCGAGGTGAGGGGGCAGGGCGCGCCCTTGCAGATGCTGCAGCTGGCCGCTTCGTTGGCCCAGTCATCGACCCATCCGATTGCCCAGGCCATTGTTCATGCTGCCCGATTGCGCAACGTGACGCTGACCGCCGCCCAGCAGGTGGAGGAAAGCCCCGGCCAGGGGCTCGCCGGGGTTGTGCACGGCAAGGCTGTACGCTTGGGTGCCCTGGCCTATGTGCAGCAGGAGAAGGACGATGGGCACTGGGCACAGGAGCGTTTGCAGCAACTGGACTACCTGGCCAACAGCGGCAGTTTCGTGGCGGTTGACGGTGAGTTGAAAGCGGTACTGCGGCTGGCCGATGACCTGCGCCGGGAAACCCCCCAGACACTGCGACGCCTGCGGGCGCGAGGGATCGACAAGGTGGTCATGCTCACCGGTGACCGCCCGGAAACCGCGGAAATGGTCGCGCTGGCGGCGGGTATCGACGAGCTTCGCTCAGGGCTCTCGCCAGAAGACAAAATTCGCCTGGTGCAGGAGGGCTGCCGTACGGCCCCCTCGCTGATGGTCGGCGACGGCATCAACGACGCACCGGCATTGGCGGCGGCCGATGTCGGGGTTGCCATGGGGGCTTCTGGCGTGACGGCCTCCGCCCAGGCGGCCGGTGTGGTGTTGCTGGTCGATCGGCTCGATCGCTTGGTCGAGGCCCTGGATATCGCCCGGCATGCCGTGTACATCGCCCGGCAGGGAGTATGGGTGGGGATGAGCCTGTCGTTGCTGGCGATGGTGGTTGCAGCCGCCGGCTACCTGCCGGCATTGCTGGGGGCGGTGTTGCAGGAAGGTATCGACCTGTTGATCATCGTCAACGCCTTGCGTGCGCTAGGCCCCTTGACGGCCAGGCAACGCAGCGGGCTTGCCGTCGAGGACCTGGATCGGTTGCAGGACGAGCATCGGCAACTCGACGGGTTGCTGACGGAACTGAGCCAGATGGCCTGCGACTTCGCCAAGCGTCCCATCGAGCAGGCGCGGGCTGACCTCGGCAGGCTGGTCACCGGGCTGCATGACCTTCTGGAGCGCCACGAGCGCGATGACGAGCGTCGTCTGTACCCGCTGCTGAGCCGCTTCATGCCCGGCGAAGACCCGTTGTCGGCGATGAGCCATACCCACCGGGAAATTTTCCGCCTCATCCATCTTCTGTCCTGCATGAACCACGATTTCAGTCAGGCGGCAGCGAGCCCGAGCGCAGATGACATCCAGCACCAGCTGATACGCCTGGACACCTTGGCAAAGTTGCACTTCGACCAGGAAGAGGCCCTTTACCGGTACCTGGATCAACGCTGAGCGCAGCGTTCAGCGCCTTGTGGGGTTGATAAAAATCAAGCACCCAATGTGGTGGAGCGGGATGCTGGCAGCAGCTGTTTCATGCCCTGGCCTACACGGGAGGCAATACCATGCCCCACAGCAAAATGCTGTTCCGCTCTGCAGCGCGGGAGAAAATTCTCAGTGGCGCCACCCAGCTCGCCGATGCCGTGCGCGTTACGCTAGGGCCCAAATCGAAATCGGTGCTGATGCAGAGCAGTTGGGGTAAGCCGACCGTCTGCAACGATGGAGTCACCATCGCCAAACGGGTCGATCTGCAGGACCCAGAGGAAAATCTTGGCGCCCAGATGCTGCGCCAGGCGGCCGAACGCACCGGTGAAGCGGTGGGGGATGGCACCAGTACCGCGACAGTGCTCGCCCACGCGATCCTGGCCGACGGCGTGCGCAACGTGGTGGCCGGGGCCAGCGCCATCGACCTCAAGCGAGGCCTGGACAGAGGGCTGGCGTTGGTCATGACATCGCTGCTGGCGCAGTCACGCCAGGTCAGCACTGCCAAGGAAAAAGCCCAGGTGGCGACGTTATCGGCGCACAACGACCCGTTGATTGGCCAGTTGGTCGCGGATGCCCTGGAGAAGGTCGGCGTGGAAGGCGTGGTCAGCGTGGAGGAATCCAAGACCACCGAAACCGTGGTCGAAATCATGGATGGCATGCGCTTCGACCGGGGCTATGTGTCGCCTTACTTCGTCACCGACACCGAGAAGATGCAGGTCGAGCTGACCGATGCTTGTGTCTTGCTGTGCGATCACAAGATCGGCGCACTCACCGATCTGCTGCCCCTGCTGGAACAAGTGGCGAAAAGCGGTCAGCCGCTGGTGGTGATCGCCGAAGACATCGACGGCGAGGCCTTGACCACGCTGGTGGTCAACCAGATCCGCGGCGTGCTGCGAGCGGTGGCCGTGAAGGCTCCTGGGTATGGCGACCGGCGCAAGGAAATGCTCCAGGACATCGCGGTGCTCACGGGGGCGACCCTGGTGTCGGCGGAGCTTGGCATCAATCTCGATCAGTTGCAGTTGTCCCAGCTCGGCCAGGTGCACCGTGCGGTGGTGTTGAAAGACAGTACGGCGTTGATCGGTGGCAAGGGCACCCAGCAAGCGGTGGCTACCCGCGTTGCGCAGATCCGCGCCCAGATCGAGGCCAGCACCAGCGATTACGACCGGGAAAAACTGCATGAACGCCTGGCCAGGCTTGCGGGCGGTGTGGCAGTGATCCGCGTCGGGGCACCGTCCGAAGCGGAGATGAAAGCGCGCAAGGACGCGTTGGATGATGCCCTGGCCGCCACCCGCGCGGCCATCGCCGAAGGCATGGTGCCTGGCGGTGGCCTGGCTTTGCTCAAGGCGGTGCCTGCGTTGCTCGCTGAAGAGGCGGGCAGCGAAGGTGATATACGCACCGGTTTGCAGATACTGCGCCGTGCGCTGGAGGCCCCAGCGCGGATGATTGCCGAAAATTCCGCGGTGGACGCGGGCGTGGTGGTGGCACGCATGCTCGCCGAAACGGGCAGCATCGGGTTCGACGCGGCGGCCAACACTTACGTCGACCTGTACGAGGCCGGCATCATCGACCCCACCAAAGTGGTACGCATCGCCCTCGAGAACGCAGTCTCAGTCGCCAGCATCCTGCTGCTGACCGAGGCAACCATGACCGATATCCCGGAAAAGACAGCACCTTTGATGCAACCCCCATTGCCTGAGTGATCAGGCGAACCGATCGTCGGAGGCTACCATGAGCCACTATCAACGCCTGTTGCTGATCCTGCGCCCTGCATTGCGCCAGTCCTGTGCCTTGGAACAGGCGGCCGCCCTGGCCAGGTCAAGTTCGGCCAGCCTGCACATCGTGGGTTTGCTGGAATCGCTGGACAAGCTCAGGTTCCTGGAGACAGGTGACCATCAGAGCGAGCGGCAGGCTTACCTGCAATCCCAGCAGGCGCAGCTCGAAGCGCAGGCCCAGGTGCTGCGGGCATCGGGTGTGCAAGTGACGACGGAAGTCGCCTGGAGCAGCGATCTGCAGGCGGATATTCTCGAACATGCCCTGGAGATGCAGCCGGATGTACTGCTCAAGCAGGTCGAGCGCGAACCGGTGCTCAAGCGGGCCTTCTTTACCCCATTGGACTGGCAGTTGCTGCGGCATTGCCCGATCCCGGTCTACCTATTGGGCGCAGCCAGACCGGCCTTGCCTCGCCAGATCGTCGCGGCGGTAGACGTGGCCGATCCATCGCCCGAGGGCCAGGCGCGCAATGACAGCATCGTCCAGCAGGCCAATGCGCTCGCGTTGCAGACCGGCGCGCAACTGGACCTGCTGTTCGCGTGCGACCTGACCATGGCCTACATGGGCGACATGGGATATGGCGCCTGGGCCATTGGCGACGTCGGCGAGTCCCTGCGCCAGGCACTGGAGGAGGATTTCAAGGCGGTGGCTGACCGCTATGGCGCTCCGGCCGAGCGCAGGCACTTCATACTGGGCCGCCCGGTCGCGGTGCTGAGCGAATACGTCGAAACCCATCCGGTGGACGTGATCGTCATGGGCAGGCCGCTCGCCCGGGGACTGGACCGACTGTTCGGCAGCACCACGGAGCATGTGTTGTACCAGATTCCCTGCAATATCCTGGCGGTGTAAGGCCCGGCGCCGGAGTCATGCGTCCAAGCCCCGGCGGCAGGCAAGCAACTCGGCAACCAGGGCGCTGGTATCGACGATATCCAGCTGTTCCAGACATCGCACGGGTAGGCGAAAGGGCGAGATGCTGTCGGTCACCAGTACTCGTTCGAACGCACAGCTGTCGAACAGCTCGCCACCTGTAGTGAACAGGCCATGGGTGGCTGCGGCCAGTATGCGGGTGGCGCCGGCCTGCCGGCAGGCGTGGGCAGCGCGGAGCAGCGTCTGCCCCGTGCTG
The DNA here is from genome assembly GCF_040762985.1 of Pseudomonas sp. Rh2. Taxonomy (NCBI): domain Bacteria; kingdom Pseudomonadati; phylum Pseudomonadota; class Gammaproteobacteria; order Pseudomonadales; family Pseudomonadaceae; genus Pseudomonas; species Pseudomonas sp. Rh2. Next base: position 3,500,481 of record NZ_CP142890.1, on the reverse strand, counting down.
ATCAGGTCGTCGAACACGATGACGGTGCTGCCTGCCACATTGCCAACCAGATGTTCGCCGCTCAGGCCCGTCGGCTGGCGATGCTTTTCCATCATGGCCACCGAAACCGGGCGCGCCAGCAGGTCCGCCAGGACCTGGCGAAACTGCTCGGCGCGTTTGATACCACCGATATCCGGCGAGACGACCGTGACAGCCTCTTCTCCGAGCAGCGGGGCCAGGTGTTGGGCGAATAGCTGGGTGCATTGCAGGTTCCAGCTCGGGATTCGGTAGGCGTTGTCGAAGGCGCTGGGGTTGTGTACGTCCAGCGCGACCACGCGGTCGATGCCGCAGCTTTCCATCAGCCGGGCTACATGGCGGGTAATGGTCGCGTCCTGAAACTCCACCTTGCGGTCCTTGCGGCCATAACACAGGTAAGGCGTGACGGCTGTCACCTGGCGGGCACCGGCGTCCTTGAGCGCACCACAGAAGAACAGCAAGCGGCACAGCTTGTCGTGCGCGCTGTGGTGCGCGTCACCAAAGAGCGAATGGAAGACGATGACCGATCGACCGTCGACCGACTCGGCAGGCCAGCATTTGTGTTCTCCATCTTCGTAGTCGCGCTCTTCATGCGCAGACAGCTTCCAGCCCAATCGTTGCGCCACGGCATGACCATAGGCCTGGCTGCCTTGCAAGGCGAACAGTAACGGTGGTGTGTCATTCATGCCCTGCGCTCCAGAGGTCGTTCACAGCAACATAAGCGGCATGCCACTGCGCGGTTTGACGATTATCAAGTCGAGCATAGCCAGCGGGCGGACACTGGGCATGTCAGAGCATGCAATGGCCTGCGCCCCCTACACCCTGCACGGAGAGTACGCCAATGGACAAATACCAGAAAAGCCACAAGGACAAACTGTTCAAGCCGCATCCGTTCGACCCCTATGCCACGGCGCATCGTCCTGCTGGCAGTGCGCGTTGTCCGCAATGTGGCGCTGCCTACCATGGAGGCGAGTGGCACGCCCATGGGGCGAAGGGGCCTGGGCCGGTTGAGTCGATCGTCTGCCCGGCATGCCGGCGCATCGAAGACCGTGCCGCTGCCGGACAAGTGCGGGTGTCGGGCCGTTTTCTGGCAGCGCATGAAGAGGAGATTCGCAAACTCATGCACAACGTGGAGCAACAGGAAAGGCAGACGCATGTTCTTGAGCGCTTGATCGCGATCGACTACCAGCAGGGCCAACTGGTGGCAACCACCACTGGCACGCACCTGGCCAACCGCATTGGTCATGAACTGAAGGCCGCCTACGATGGCGCGTGCAGCTACCGCTATAGCGACAGCGATGTGTACTTGAGTGTCGATTGGCATCGAGACTGAGGTCGCCTGGCCTGGTTTCACTCCAGGGAGGAGGTGAAACCAGGCGAGCGATCGTTCAACCGTGGATCGCCAGAATGCTGGAGTGAACCTTGTACAGGGTTTGCTCGGTGGTACTTCCGACCACCTTGCTCACCCGCTCATGGTACAGCGTGCCCATCACCACCACATCGAAGCCATGCTGGTTGGCGTATTCGCTGACCACGTTACGGGCAGCGCCTCTCACCAGGTGCAGATGATCTGGCTTGATGCCGTAGCGGCCGCCGAACGCTGCCATGCGCTCGCGCGCACGACCCGACATTTCCTCGACCAATTTGTCAGTCCAGGCGACGGGGGCGGCGGCATAGGCAACGAAGCTTGCACTGGGTTCATAGGCCTGCAGCAGATGCAGTTGCGCCTTGCATCGCTGTGCCAGGGCCTGTGCCGATTGCAGGATGTGGTCGTTGAGCTTGTCGATCACAGGGTCGTGCTCGACCAGATCGACGGCGACAAGTATGCGCGCTGGCAAGTTGGTCTGCGCCTGGGCCACCAAGTGCAGCGGGATCGGGCAACGGCGCAGCAGTTGCCAGTCCAAAGGCGTGAGCAGTGCACGGCTCAAGGCGGTTTCGTGCTTGATGTCCTTGATCACCATCTCTACCCGGTGCAACTGGGCCAGCCGGATCAAGTCCTTGAGCGGGTCTTCATCGTCCAGTGTCTCGGCGTAGGCGCTGATGCCCAGTTCGCCCAGCGCCTTCACCTGGTCGGCCAGCCAAGCCTTGCGGTGCTCGGCGTCCTGCTTGCGGGCATTGGCGCGCAGCACTTGGTCCAGGGTGGCCAGACGTGAGGGGAGTTGACTGAGCACCACCAGGTGCAAGGTGGCGCCAGTCGTGCTGGCCAGCGCCTGGGCACGCGTCAGGGCAGGCGAGGGGTGCAGGTCTGGATGGCAGATCAGTAGCAGTCGCGAGTAAGCATTCATGATGGCCTCCACGGCGATGGCAGCCTCGATGAAGGCCCACCGGTTCAGGCCAAGGGTGACGCAGTGGGGCTTGATGGCCTTGATATTTATCAAGATTGGCTGACCGCCAGCTTCGATAATGACAGCGGTGCGGCACCCCCATTCGCGCCAGGAGGTGGCTGATGAGCCTGTACCGTCGGATGCTTCTGGTCATGACCCAGGTCCAGGTCGATGCAGCGCTGCGTCGGGCCCTGGCATTGGCTCAAGCGTCAGGTGCCTCGCTGCATGTACTGGGCATCCATACGCCTGCCGAATGTGGCGTGCCCGATCAAGGGCGGCAAGCTGCCCAACCGTCAGCCGCATTCGCGCATTTCGCTTCCGGGCTCAAGGCATTGCTCGATGAGCAGGCGCCCACAGGGTTGCACATCACCTTCGAAGCGCTGGAAACCGCCACGGCGGGTGACCTCCTACCGGCATGCATCGCGCGTTGTGCGCCTGACTTGGTGATCAAGGGGCTTTCCGCCAGTCCGGTACGTGGCCTGATCGACAAGTACTCGGTTGACCGTGCGTTGCTGCATACGTGTCAGGTGCCTTTGCAACTGGTGCCTGCCGAGGCCCCGGCCATGCCCGCGAGCATATTGGTCGCCGTGGATGTGGCCAAGGCGGACCTTGCGCAGCAAGCGCTGAACCATGCGCTGGTGGAGGCAGGTCGACAACTGGGTAGTGCATGCAACGGCCAGGTCCATTTGCTGTCGGCGTACGACCTGCCCATGGCTATGCTGGCCAATCCCGACCTTGCAGCGCCCTGGGCGGAGCAAGTGCGCGAGTCGCTCCAGGCACCGTTCGATGAGCTGGCCGATATCCATGGCATTGTCCATGCGCAGCGCTACTTCATCGAAGGTGCGCCGCTGCGCGTGATCCAGTCTCTGGTCGCCACGCTGAAGATCGACGTGGTGGTGGTCGGCGTGGTGCAGCCCAGGCGCTGGGCCAAGCTGATCGGCGACACCACCGAACGGCTCCTCAACCATGCGCCGTGCAGCCTTCTGACGGTCCGGTCCGCGTCCGCGGATTGATTCAGGCGGTGTCGCCAGCTCGGCCGTGGCGAACCACTTCCACGCTGAAATCCGCCTCGAAAGGTGGCACATGACATTCGACGATGTCCTGCTCGGCGACCTGCAGGTGTATACCCACGATCTGCGCATGCACGGGTTGGTGACAGACGTGACGGTCAACGAGCACCGCGCTGAATACCCGTCGCGCGCCAAGCTCAGCCAGGTAGGCGCAGGTACGCAGCAGGGAGTGCCCTTCGTACAGCACGTCATCGACCACCAGCAAGGTGGTATCGGCCAGATCCAGTTTGGCCAACTCAGGGTTCTCGGTAAGCTGCGTATAGGCATGCAGGATGCTGAGGTCGTCGGCGTAGCGCTTGACCTTGATCGGGTAGAGTGGCAATGGCGCCGCCCCGGTCAGTCGGTGCAAGTGCAGTTGCAGGCGGCGCGCCAAAGGCTCCCCTCGGCGTTGAATCCCCACCAGCACCGTGGGTTGGGCAGTCATGAACGCCAGGGCCTGCTGCGCCATGCTACGCAGCACGCTGTCGAGGTCTTGTTCGTCATACAGGCGAGCGCGTGAGGGGGCGGGGCGGTTCATGATTGTTTTCCGTGGTCGGCCAAGGGTCATTGGCAACCTATACCGCTGCCACCTGCTCGACTTGATAAAAGCCAAGCACAGGTCATTTCCACGATGATCCCCGCGGTCGCTGGCGAGGGCCTTGGGGCAGGTACCACCTGATGCACAGGAGTCTTGCAGGTTTATTACCTCAACTGTTGACCTAGGATAACTTGCGCCGCCTTTTGGATCGTCGCGCCACGAACGCAGTGGTAGCGTATTCATACAGTCGTGGCGATCACGGTGGGGTGTCATGTATCAGAATCTGGCTGTCGTGGCTGCCTTGCTGGTGCTGTACGCCAACCTGGCCGGCGCGCTCGAATCCAAACCTATCAATGGCCCCCTGTTGTTCTTGCTGGCGGGGCTGGTGGCAGGCCCCGCTGGGCTTGGGGTGCTGAACCTTTCCCTGGATCGTCATGATCTTCGGCTGCTGGCCGAGCTTACCCTGGCGATCGTACTGTTCAGCGATGCTGCCCAAGCTGATCTGGCTCAATTGCGCCTTCACCGTAGCCTGCCGCTGCGTCTGCTGACGATTGGCTTGCCGCTGACCCTGGTCGCCGGTTGGCTTGCTGCGTGGCTGATGTTTCCACGCATGCCCTGGCTGGAAATGGCCCTGTTGTCGACGATCCTGGCGCCCACCGATGCCGCCCTTGGCAAGGCAGTGGTGAGTAACCCCCTGGTGCCGGCCAATGTGCGTGAAAGCCTGAACGTCGAAAGCGGACTGAATGACGGCATCTGCGTGCCGGTTCTGCTCTTGCTGCTGGCATTGCTGATGGAAAGTCGCTCGACGATGCCCTTTGCCCTGGCGGGATACTTCTTGCTGGAGGAGTTGGGCATTGGCGTACTGACGGGGGCAGTGCTGGCGCTGGTGGTGGGAGGGCTGCTGCGTCTTTCCCAACGCCGCTGCCTGCAAATGGACTCTTGGCAACAACTGGTGATGCCCGCCCTGGCGTTGCTGAGCTTCGCCAGCGCCCAGGCAATGGGCGGTAGCGGCTTTATCGCAGCGTTCTGTGCAGGTGTGTTGACCGGTTACCTGTTCAATCGGGAAACGCAGCCGCTGCTTAAGACCGGCGAATCCTGCGGTGAAGCGCTTTCGCTGCTGACCTGGGTGGTGTTCGGTGCCTACGTAGCGCCCAAGGCCTCGCAAATCCTGTCGCCCTCGGTATGGTTCTATGCACTGCTGAGCCTGTCGCTGGTGCGTATGGTGCCTGTCTGGGTGAGCCTGGCCGGCAGCGAGCTGGCTGCCGAGAGCCGTCTGTTCATTGGCTGGTTCGGACCGCGTGGTCTAGCGTCTATCGTCTTCGCCGTGCTGGTACTCGATGCGCCGCTGCAAGAGGGCAGCACGATCATCGCCACGACCATCGCTTGCGTCGTGCTCAGCGTGATATTGCATGGCATAAGCGCTGCACCCGGTGCCCGGCGGTTGGGGCGCAGGGCTCGAAAGTGAAGGCGTGGCACATGAGCGATCGGTTCTTCGACAAGCTTTCGCGGAGGTGGCAGCCATGCGTGATAAAGCAAAGAAAATGGGCCTGGTCGGACTGACGACGCTGGTCACTGTGAATATGATGGGTTCGGGCATCATCATGCTGCCGGCAAGCATGGCGCAGATCGGCGCCGTCTCGCTGCTGTCCTGGGTGATTACGGCCATCGGCTCGATGGCTATCGCCTACTGTTTCGCCCAATGCGGCATCTACTGCACGCAATCGGGCGGCATGTCTGCCTACAGTGAACAAGCCCATGGCAAGTCTGCTTTCTTTCTGTGCTCCTACCTTTACTTCCTGTCGCTGATGATTGGCAATGTAGCCATCGCCATTTCTGCCGTTGGCTACCTCACGCCTTTCATTCCCTGGCTTGGAACTGGTGGTGGGCCGCTATTGGTTGGAGCGGTGACGTTGATCTGGTTTACCACCTTGTCCAACCTGGGGGGAGCCGAAGTTACCGGTCGTATTGGCGCTGTCAGCGTGTGGGGCGTCATCGTCCCGGTTGCCGGTTTAAGCCTGATCGGGTGGCACTGGTTCAGCCCCGCGACCTTCCAGGATGCCTGGAACCCGGGTCAAATGCCGGTCGCCCAGGCCATTACCAACAGTATTCCGCTGACCTTGTGGGCGTTCCTGGGCATGGAATCGGCTGCGCAGAACTCCGACGCGGTGGAAAACCCCAAGCGCAATGTGCCTCTGGCGTGCTTGCTCGGCACCCTTGGCGCAGCGGTGATCTACATTTTTTCGACCAGTGTCATCCAGGGCATCGTGCCGAACCCGGAACTTGCAAACGCCAGCGCGCCCTTCGCCCTGGTCTATGCGCAGATGTTCAATGACGCTGTCGGCAATGTCATCATGGCCTTGGCGGTAATCGCCTGTGTGGGTTCGTTGCTCGGCTGGCAATTCACCTTGGCTGAAACCGCCAGAGTGACTGCCGGGCAGGGGCTTTTCCCAACGCTGTTCACGCGCACCACGGCACGTGGTGTGCCATTGATAGGCATGCTGACCTGCGCCGTGCTGCAGAGCCTCATTGCCCTGTCGACGCTCTCGCCCAATGCCAGCGCCCAGTTCAGCAAACTGGTCAACCTGGCTGCCGTGACCAACATCATTCCCTACATCACCTCGCTGACCGGGCTGTTGGTGATCATGTACAAGGCCCAGGTTCAGGCAGCCATTTTTCGCCGTAACAGCGCGGTCATGGTGGTCGCGGTGTGCTATTGCTTCTACGCACTGTACGCCTCGGGCCTGGAAGCCGTATTCGGTGCCGCTCTGATCATGGCGCTGGGCTACCTGCTGTTCGGTTTCATTGCCAAGCGTTTCGTCAAGGCGTTGGACATGATCGGAGGTGCGCCATGAAGCGTTCATTGAAAGCGACCGGTTGGTGTCTTGCCAGTTTGCTGTTGTGCGCGGTAGCAGACAGCACTGTCGCCGCTGCGGACGTATTGAGCAGGTTAAGGCAAGGGCAGGTGCTCAATCTCGGATTCGTGGAGGGGTTCGCTCCCTTCTCATCTGGCAGCGAACAGGCACCGGAGGGGTACTCCATCGACCTTTGCCAGGCAGTCGTCGCACGCCTTCGGGAGTCGCCCGGGCTCGCGGGCTTGCAGGTACGCTGGCGCTCCCTGGCAGAGCCGGAGGCTGTTCGCACCGTGGGTGACGGGCAGGTCGACCTGCTCTGTACACCGATGGTGGAAACCCTATCCAGAAGGGGCACCTTGGACTTTTCCATCGCGGTCTTTACTTCCGGCCTTGCGGCTCTGGTCAGGCGTGATGCACCGAATACCTTGCTCGGCCCCCTCAGCGGTGGCGCGCAGGACACCAGCCCGCGCTGGCGCGCGACGATCAACGCGGGGTTGAGCAAGCACAGCTTTGCCGTCCTGCGTGGCACCTTGAGCAGTCGCTGGGCCCATGAGCGGATCCGCCAGCTTGGTTTGCAATCCACGCTCCAGGAAGTGTCGACGTACGCGGAAGGGGTGCAGCGGGTGGTCGACCGCAAGGTCGACGCGCTCCTGGGAGACAGGGTGGTCCTGCTGGCCTATCAGGCCCGGCAAGCTGAGCGCGACCAGCTGTGGGTTCCGGATCACTTGTTCGTCATGAGCCGGGTGGCGTTGTCGATGCCAAGAGGAGACGACGATTTTCGTTTGTTGGTGGATACCGCCTTGAGCCAGGCACTTTCGGGCCCACAAGGCGAGGCCCTGTTCGTTCGCCATCTAGGTCCCCTGTCCGCGCAGGATCGTTTGCTGCAAAGCCTGTATCCGCTGCCTGACTAGTTGGCGGGGATCGTGATGACCGGTGTTTCCGGGGCTACGCCAGTTTCGGCGAGGGACAAGAGCACGAGAATGAAGAGGAACTCGGACTTGGACTTCAGGTCGCGATCGTCTATCCAGAACCAGTGATCGCGGTAGTGCACGGCGGCATAGGCATTGTCTGGCTTTCGCTCGCTTGAATGGATACGCACCAGTGGCGTGTCCCATTCGTTGGAAACCTTGGGAAGGGCGGGTTCGGGGTTTGCCCGACCCTCTTGCACATGGATGGGCGGGGCTTCGATGGTGGCGGCGATCTCCGAGAAGATCTCCGACATCGAACGTGTCAGCAAGGCCACCTCGGTATCGTCCCTCTGCACCGAGCCGAAGGTGAGTTTCAGTATCTCCGCGTCGGGTCGAAGGTGCAGCGACTGGCGCACCAGTCGGCGATCGGTTTCGACGATTTCCGACCGGGTGTCGGCGATCAGCAGCAGTTCACTGTCAGTCCCGGCACGTTGGCTGATTCGCATGCCCAGCTTTTCCGAACGCTGAATCCGCCGAAGCGCATCCAGCACCGCATAGAACTCTGGGTCTGCTGCACGCAGCCGAGACGGGGAGGTTGACCTGTTGTACAAGCCGTTTGCGGCACGCGTGGTCAGGTGCAGCACACGATCGACCGGATAGCCCGCCTGGACGAGCGAGAATATAGCCGCTGGCGAAAGGGGCGTGAGCAGGTAACGGGAGAAGCGTTCGCCGGACAACGGTGTGTAGCTGATGGTAGGGCGATCTGTGTAGAGGCCTGAAGCGCCCAAGGTCTGGTTGTTACCCTCAGCGGGCGAACCGCTGAACCAACTGGCGCTGAGGTTCACCTGACTTTGGATGGCCGTGGAACTGATCACCGATGACACCTCCAAATAGACGGGGGCATCGGCGTAACGCAACTTGACGATGTTCAACAGGGTCTGTTCTTTCCAGGTCGTGGCTATGACGGTCGCGTAATCGCTTCTGTCGCGCTCGATGGTGGAGGGACCGAGGGTTGAACAGGCGGTCAGCATCAGTATGGTCGCGACGAGAACGGCCCCGTGGAAACGAGACGATCTTGAACGCGCTGGGGGAAAACGAGGGTCATGCATCTTCTTGAATCCAGATGAATGCAGTTAGGTCACCCCCCATGGCATAGGCCATGGCAGTGCTCAATCGTCTTCCTCGCGAAGTGCCTTGATCCTGCCCTTTTTCTCGGCATTGACCAGCGCCGCGTAGTCCATGGCATTTTGCTTGGCATAAGCCAGTGCGAACTTGCCAAGGGCTTGATCGAAGGCGTCCGACTTGCCGAGATACCCACTGATCAGCGCTGCGTCCCCTGACTTGGCATGCGCCCGCGCCAATGTCATGCCACACACCTGCGCATACATGTTCATCTGCTCGAAGGTCGCACCTTCCACTGGCAATGACATCTTCATATCGCGTAGCTGTCGGACGAAAAACTGCCGGCCCTTGGTGCTTTCGGTCCAGCCCAGAAAAATGTCGCTGGCGGATTGCGAAAGGCGCTGGCCGGTAACCACTCGCTGACCTTGATTGGCAAACTCGCTTTTGCCGGCATAGGGCGCCAGCACGGACGGGCAGGCTTCCTTGAATTGCAGCAGCAGCGGATGGTTTTCGGCCGAAAAGAACAAGCCGACGAAGCAGAACGTGCCCACGCTGCCAATGCCCACGGCTTTCACTGCGAAGTCCTCCAGGCGATAGCGGTCGTAGAGCACTCTGCGCTCGGGTAGCAATGAACGGCGGTAATCCTCAAGTGCAAGCTTCACGCGCTTGGCGAAACCGGCTTCTTGGATATGGAACAGGATCGGAGGCTGGTCGACCAGGCGTCGCCTACCGCCCACTTCATCGCTGATCTGGGGATACAGGTAGTCCCCGATCCGCGTTCTGGCCCTGGCCATCAATGCTTCGCGCGCCTTGCGGTATTTCTCGTTGGGGGCCATGTCGATGATGGCCTGAGCGTCCAGGCGGTCGTACCAGACGTCAAGCGGGCTCATATCCGACAATTCACGCATGCGCTTGCGGTAGGCCTCCACGCAGGCCATGGCCAATTGTCCGGCCTCTTTGTCGTTCAGCCGATTGTCTTGGGCGGCGACGGCAAAGCTGACTGCCAACCGTTTGATGTCCCATTCCCACGGCGCGGGAAGTGTCTCGTCGAAGTCGTTGATATCGAAGATCAGGTTACGTTCGGGGGTGGCGAACAAGCCAAAGTTGAGCAGGTGGCAATCGCCGCAGGCTTGGACGTGTACGCCGGTACAAGGCAGCGTGGCGAGGTCGCGTGCCATCAGGCCGGCCGAGCCACGCAAGAAGGTGAATGGGCTGCGCAGCATTCGCCCATAACGGACAGGCACCAGTGCCGGATGGCGGTCACGGTTGGACAGTTCGAGCAAACCGACGGGATCACGCTGCCTGGGCTTGGATTTCCACGTTGCATGAGCCGCCCGCGGAACGACGTCTCGCAGACGTTTACCGGCCTCCAGTCTCTCCTTGCGCGAATGGAAATTCTTTTCTTCACGGATGTCGTCTTTCACCTTGGACAACCGCTTGGACGAATGCTTCTTGAAGTCAGCCATGTCGGCACCTTTGTTGAGCAAAGGTCATGCGCAAAGGGTGGGCCCGAACGACAATGGAACTCATCGGTGCTGAACTGGCAATGCAGCAACGAGGATTACCGGCCAGCCTCTGAAAAGCTTAGCAGTAATTCACCTATCCCCAAGCCACGGCGGGCTGCTGCAGACTCGGATTTCAACCCTGCTGGCCCAGGGCTAGAATAAGGGCATGCCCACCCCTTTCTCTTGAGTTGGAGCGTTGCGATGCTTGTTGACATGAATGCCTTCACGCCATGGTCGGCGCTCGGAGGAGGCGTGCTGATTGGTCTGGCCGCAGGGCTGTTCGCTGCAGCCAACGGGCGGATAGCCGGTATCAGTGGGTTGCTGGCTTCGATGTTGCAGCGGTCAGGGGAGGGGCGTGGCGACAAAGCTGCGTTCCTGCTGGGCATCATCGCTGCACCGCTGCTGTGGCAGGTGTTCGTGTCGCTTCCCGCCGTGGAGTTCACCCGTGCACCCTGGGTTCTCATGGTCGCAGGGCTGCTGGTCGGCCTGGGCACTCGCTACGGCGGCGGCTGCACCAGCGGTCACGGGGTGTGTGGCCTGTCGCGGCTGTCACCCCGTTCGGCAGTGGCGACGCTGTGCTTCATGGCGGCCGGGTTCGCCACCGTGTTCGTCGCTCGGCATCTTCTGGCGGGCGTGTGACATGACGCGGATCACTGGTTTCATCGCAGGGTTGCTGTTCGGGTTGGGCTTGTTGCTGTCCGGCATGGCGAATCCCGCCAAGGTGCTTGGATTTCTCGACCTGGCCGGGCAGTGGGATCCTTCGCTTGCATTGGTCATGGTCGGTGCCATTGGCGCAGCGTTGGTGCCGATGGCCTGGGCGCGCCGACAGTCGGTGGCGCTGTTGGGGGGCACGATGCAGTTGCCCACCCGGCGTGACATCGACCGTCGCCTGGTAGGCGGAAGCCTGCTGTTCGGCATTGGTTGGGGGCTGGCTGGCGTATGCCCGGGCCCTGCGCTGGTGCTGTTGCCGGGTGGTTATTGGCAGGCCTGGCTGTTCGTGGCAGCCATGTTGCTGGGCATGCTGGTGTTCAATGGCATCGAAGCGATTCGCGCCCGTCGGTAGAACCCGAACAGCGCAGGCCCCACAGCGTGCGCTGTTCGGCGCCGCTCAGTCGTGCTGTCGTACCCGGTTGCCGTGCCTTGGCAATCCGACCGAGATGAGTGCCGCAGCCAGGACGAAAACGCTGGAAACCCATAAGCAGGCCTCCAGGCCATAGGCCTGGAATACCCAACCCGAAAGCAGCGTGCCCATCAGCCGTCCCAGGGCGTTGGACATGTAGTAGAAGCCCACGTCCAGGGAAACGCCATCCTCCTTGGCATAGCTCACGATCAAATAGCTGTGCAGCGATGAGTTCACCGCGAACAGCACGCCGAACAACATCAGCCCGCCCAGTAGCACGATCTGGGCCGAGCCACCGGCTGTGAGGCCCAGTGCCATGAGCAGGGGCAGCCCGGCCAGGGCGATGGCCCAGGTGAAGGCGGCTCGGCCGTCGGGCACATGGCCTTGCTTCTTGCCGGTGAGGTAAGGGGCGAACGACTGGACGATGCCGTAGCCGATGACCCAGGCGGCCAGAAAACCGCCGACCATCCAGAAGTCCCAGCCGAAAGTGGCGCTCAGATAGACCGGCAACGCCACCACGAACCACACGTCGCGGGCCCCGAACAGGAACAGCCGTGCAGCCGAGAGGATGTTGATCGCCCGGCTCTTGGACAGCATGTCGCGGAACTTCGGTTTGGCCTTGGCCTTGCCAAGGTCTTTTTTCAGCAGGAGCAAACTGCCGATCCAAACCGCTGCCAACACGGCCGCCATGGACAGCACCGCGTGGGTGAAACCAAGCAGCGCGAGCAGCGCTCCACCGAGGAAGAAGCCCACGCCTTTGAGCGCGTTCTTCGAGCCGGTGAGGATGGCCACCCACTGGTAGAGGGTGCCTTGCTGGCTGTCCGGCACCAACAGCTTGATCGAACTTTTGGCGCTCATCTTGTTGAGGTCCTTGGCGATGCCGGACAGCGCCTGGGCAGCCATCACCCAGGGCACCGTCAGCCCGGCCGCCGGGACCGTCAGCATCATCAAGGCCACGACTTGCATGCCCAGGCCGATGTTCATGGTGCGATTGAGCCCCAGGCGTGCGCCAAGATAGCCCCCCGTCAGGTTGGTGATCACGCCGAACACTTCATAGAACAGGAACAACGCCGCGATCTGCAGCGGCGTATAGCCCAGTGCGTGGAAGTGCAGGACCACCAGCATGCGTAACGCGCCGTCGGTGAGCGTGAAGGCCCAGTAATTGCCGGTCACCAGCAGGTATTGACGCACGTCCCCGGACAGGGCTGACAACGCCTTCATGATCGTTGTCTACTCCGCCATGCCGACGAGTCGGGCCAGTTCTGCTGCACGGTTGGCATAGCCCCATTCGTTGTCGTACCAGGCGTAGATCTTCACCTGGGTACCGTTGACCACCAGCGTGGACAGCGCGTCGATGATCGAGGAGTGTGGATCGGTGCGGTAGTCGATGGACACCAATGGCCGTTCTTCATAGCCCAGGATGCCCTTCAACCCACCTTCGGCAGCCGCTTTGAGCAGGGCATTGACCTCTTCGGCGGTGGTCGCGCGTTGAACCTCGAACACACAGTCGGTCAGCGAGGCATTGGCCAGCGGGACACGCACGGCGTGACCATTGAGCTTGCCGCGCAGCTCAGGGAAGATTTCCGCGATCGCAGTGGCCGAGCCGGTGGTGGTGGGGATCAGGCTCATGCCTGAGGCCCGGGCGCGACGCAAGTCCTTGTGTGGCGTATCGAGGATGCTTTGGGTATTGGTCAGGTCGTGGATGGTGGTGATCGAACCGTGGCGGATGCCCAGGTGCTGATGAATTACCTGGACCACCGGAGCCAGGCAATTGGTGGTGCAGGAAGCAGCGGTGACGATGCGGTGCAGGGCCGGGTCGAACACGTGCTGGTTGACACCCATCACCACGTTAAGCGCGCCCTTTTCCTTGACTGGCGCACACACCACCACGCGTTTGACGCCCTGATCCAGATAGGCCTGGAGCACGGCCACCGACTTCATCTTGCCGCTGGCCTCGATCACCAGGTCGCAGTCGGACCAGTCGGTTTCTGCAAGGGTTTTGTTCGCGCTGACCTTGATGCGCTTGCCATCGATTACCACCGAGTCGCCGTCTGCGCTGGCTTCGCGGTGCCAGCGGCCGTGGACCGAGTCGAAGTTGACCAGATGGGCGTGTGTCTTGGCGTCGCCGGCTGGGTCGTTGATCCGGACGAATTCGAACTCTGGCCATTCCCAGGATGCGCGCAGCGCCAGGCGGCCGATACGTCCGAATCCGTTGATGCCTACTTTGATTGCCATGTCGTTGTACTCAGGTTGTGCTCAGAGAGCGCTCATAGGGGTAGGGGGGCAATGGCCGCTCGATGACCGATGCAGCGGACGTCGGTCTTGTTCAGGGTGAAGGCGAAGGAGGTTCTTCCATCCGATGGCATCAGCAGCAGTTGGCGACGCGCCGTGGGCGATCCCCCATGGCGTCCAGCCGATCGGCAGTTCGACTCAGCCATTCGCGATTGGCCTCGAGGGTGATTGCCAGTACCTCTCGCACCCAGGCGGGCAGCGCTGGATGCAGGCGGTAATAGACCCATTGGCCTTGCCGGCGGTCCTCCAGCAGGTCACAGGTGCGCAGTTGCGCCAGATGGCGGGAAACCTTGGGTTGGCTTTGTTCCAGTGCGCAGGTCAGCTCACAGACGCAGAGCTCTTGCTCGCGGGCGATCAGCAGCATCATCCGGATGCGATTCTCATCGGCGAGGCATTTGAAAACCTGGAGGGGTGACAGCGGGTCAGTCATGGCGTGTCTCGGTGGCTGGGTTTCACTGCCAGCCCGCAGGGGTGCACTGAGCGTATATGATTTTCCGAATATACGATTTTCCGGATGTATTGCAAGTCGGACGTGAGGGCAGGTTTCGTCAGAAGCTGTACATCTCCTTCGTAAAGTTGTACAAATGTATCTTCTTGTACAGGATTGAGTGAGCTGGAGGTCAGCATGACGCACGCTGCGCGTTGGACCTGCCTGTGGTTCCTGTTGATCTGCCTGCAAGCGGCAGCAGCCGACTGGCGGACAGCGCTGCCCACGGCACAGCGACTGGGCAGCGGTGAGTTCACCTGGTTCGGGTTGCGTGTCTACAGCGCCAGGCTTTGGACCAACGGACCTGTACAGGATTGGCGACAGCCCTTTGCGCTGGAGCTGCTCTACCACCGACCGATTTCCCGCGAAACTCTGGTCCAGGCCAGCATGGATGAGATTCGCCGACTGAACACGGGGGCCGTGACGCCGGAGCAGATCGCTGCATGGGCCGAGCTGATTCAAACGGCATTCGTGGATGTGCGCCCTGGAATGCGCATCACCGGTTTGTACTTGCCGGGTGAGGGATGCCGCTTCTATGTCGACGGCACGCTCCACCGGGAAATCGCCGACCCGGCCTTTGCGCGGGCGTTCTTTGCGATATGGCTCGACCCTCGGGCCAGAGACCCTCGACTGCGCCTGCGCTTGCTGGGGCAGGTTAGCGACGACGAAGGAGCATGAGCATGTACAGGGCACTGGTGTTGGCGGCCTGCGTTTTATTGGGTAGCTGTGGCAATGTTGGCGTCGAGCGCTACGCCTCGGAGCAGCCGAAATTAGACCTGGCGAGTTTCTTCTCGCAGCCGGTGCAGGCCTGGGGCATGTTCCAGAAGCGCTCCGGGGAAGTGGTCAAGCGTTTTCACGTGTGCATCGCCAGCCGGCGGGACGGTGAGCGGCTGATCCTCGACGAGCGTTTTCTTTACAGCGATGGCACGCGTCAACGGCGCGTCTGGACCCTCGTGCCAGACGGCCCTGGCCGCTGGCGCGGAACCGCGGCGGACGTGATTGGCGAGGCCCGCGGCGAGGTGGCGGGCAATGCGCTGCGCTGGCGCTACCAGCTGGATCTGCCCGTGGACGGGCGGCACTGGGAGGTCGACCTGGACGACTGGATGTACCTGATGGACGACGACACCCTGATCAATCGCTCGCGCATGAGCAAACTGGGCGTGGAACTCGGGCAGATCACCTTGTTCTTCCGCCGTCTGCCGGAAGGCGCTCCCTGCAACTGAATAAGGGCCTCTGACCATGGCCAGCCAATGGTGACCAACGCAATGCGTCTCGGCCTGGTGCTCGGTGACCAGCTGTCATTCGACCTGGCGAGCCTGGCGGCGCTGGACCCGACCCAGGACGCCGTCCTCATGGCCGAAGTCCAGGGGGAGGCCCGCTATGTGCCGCATCATCCGCACAAGATCATGTTCATCTTCAGCGCCATGCGTCATTTCGCCCAGGCCCTGCGCGAGCGTGGGTGGCAGGTGCATTACGTCGAGCTGGATGCCGAAGGCAACAGCGGCAGCATCGCCGGCGAGCTGCGGCGCTGGTGCAAGGTGCTCGGTGCGAGCGAAATTCACCTGACCGAATGCGGCGAGTGGCGTCTGGAACAGGCGCTGCGCGATGCCGGGCTGCCGCTGGTGTGGCATCGCGATACCCGCTTCTTGTGCTCGCGCGAGGCATTCGCGCGCTGGGCGCAAGGGCGCACGCAACTGCGCATGGAGCATTTCTACCGAGGCATGCGCAAGCGTTGTGGCCTGCTGTTGGAGCCCGACGGCAGTCCGGCAGGCGGCTCGTGGAACTTCGATGCCGACAATCGCAAATCCTTGCCGCGAGGCCTGCGCGGGCCGATTCCGGCGCAGTTCGACCAGGATGCGATCACCCAAACGGTGGTGGACTTGGTCCGGCAGCGTTTCAATGATCATTACGGTGCCATGGACGGTTTCGATTACCCCGTGACCCATGGTCAGGCCCAGCAGCTCTGGCAGCATTTTCTCGACTTTGGCCTGGCGGCATTCGGCGATTACCAGGACGCCATGGCCGAAGGCGAACCGTACCTGTTCCATGCACGCATCAGTGCGGCCCTGAATGTCGGGCTGCTGGATGTCCGGCAGTTGTGCGCGGATGTCGACCACGCCTGGCGCAGCGGCCAGGTACCGCTCAATGCCGCTGAGGGCTTCATTCGTCAGTTGATCGGCTGGCGCGAATACGTGCGGGGCATCTACTGGTTGCGCATGCCCGAGTATGCTGGGCTGAACCACCTGGGCAACGATCGCGCGCTGCCGACGTTCTACTGGACCGGGGCTACGCGCATGCGCTGCATGGCGCAGGCCATTGGGCAGACCCTGCGGCTTGGCTACGCGCACCATATCCAGCGGCTGATGGTCACTGGCAATTTCGCTCTGTTGGCCGGCATCGCACCAGACGCCATTTGCCAGTGGTACCTGGCGGTGTATATCGATGCGTTCGATTGGGTCGAGCTGCCCAATACCTTGGGCATGGTGATGCACGCCGATGGCGGCTATCTGGGCTCCAAACCCTATTGCGCGAGTGGTCGATACATCCAGCGGATGTCCAACCATTGCCAGGCCTGCAGCTACAAGGTCGGGCAGGTCACGGAGGAGAATGCCTGCCCGTTCAATGCGCTGTACTGGCATTTTCTGATTCGGCATCGTGCCCAGCTATCTGCCAATCCGCGCCTGCGCCTGGTCTATGGAAGCCTCGACAACATGTCACCGGCGCGTCGCCAAGCGGTGTGGGAGCGTGGCCAGGAGTTGTTGGCACGGCTGGATGCCGGGGAGGCGCTATGAAGAAGGGTTTATTGCCGAGCAAGGTTTGCGTGGTGTGTGGTCGCCCATTCGATTGGCGCAAGCGCTGGGCGCGGTGTTGGGACCAGGTGCGGTACTGCTCGCAGCGCTGCCGAAGGTCAGCGCCACGCGGCGATGCGCACCAGCAGGGGGAAGGCCAGCGCCCAGATCGGGGCCAGCAACAGCGCGGTGGGCAGTGACCCCAAGGGTAGCGCCACATCAGCCAGCCCGGCACCGCCCAGGTAAGCCGCCGGGCCGCCCAGAGCACCCAGCAGTGCGCCACGCCAGAATGGGCTGCCAGCCCAGGCCAAGCTGTGGCGCAAGCCGCTGGCCAGCACCAGCCACAAAAGCCCCAGCCACAGGGGCAGTGGCCAGGTGCCGAAATCGAAAACGCCCAACGATCCCAGCAGACTGTCCATGACGCAGCCGGCCAGTGTGACCCGCCACAACGCCTTGGTCTCGGCGGCAAGGTCCGCGCACAGGTACAGGTGCACGGCCAGCCCGATCGGCACCAGTAGCAACAGCCACGGGTATTTTGCGCCGAGCACGCAAAGCCACCAGCCGGCCTGCAACCATAGGGCGTTGGCCACCAGCCAGGCGCTGGGCATCATGGCTGTGCTGGCAACGGCGCACGCCGGGCCAAGGGGGCTGCCCACAGCAATTGTGATACACCGATTGCACGCTCTTCGAAACCGCCCTGGCAATAGCACAGGTAGAACTCCCACAAGCGCTGGAACGTGTCGTCGTATCCCAGCGCGGCCAGCGTGGTGCGTGACTGGCGCAGGTTGTCGCGCCAATGCTCCAGCGTGCGTGCATAGTCCACACCGAAATCTTCCAGATGCACGAGGTTGAGCGCGGTCTGCCGGCTGGCGGTGTCGAGCATCACGCTCAGCGACGGCAGGGCGCCACCGGGGAAGATGTAGCGTTGGATGAAGTCCACAGAGCGCCGCGCCTGGGCATAGCGCTGGTCACGGATGGTGATGGCCTGCAGCAGCATCAGCCCGTCGGGCTTGAGCAGGGCGGCGCACTGGCGGAAGTAGGTCGGTAGGTAGCGGTGGCCCACGGCCTCGATCATTTCGATGGACACCAGCTTGTCGTAGCTGCCGACCAGGTCGCGGTAGTCGTCTTGCAGTACGGTCACGCGCTGCTCCAGGCCAAGGTCCCGGACCCGCTGCAAGGTATAGCTGTACTGCGCTTGCGACAGCGTGGTGGTGGTGACTCGGCAGCCGTAGCGGGTTGCGGCATGGATGGCCAGGCTGCCCCAACCGCAGCCGATTTCCAGCAGGTGGTCGTTCGGGCTGAGTTCGAGCTTCTGGCAGATGCGCTCCAGCTTGTTCAGTTGCGCCTGTTCCAGGGTTTGCCCTGGATGCTCGAACTTGGCCGCGGAATACATCATGGTCGGGTCCAGCAACTGCTCGAACAGTGCGTTGCCCAGATCGTAGTGGGCCAGGATGTTGCGCCGGGCACCGCGCCGGCTGTTGCGGTTCAACCGGTGCAGCAGGCGCAGGGCTGGTCGGCCAAGACGTGCCAGGCCACCTTCCAGGGCGTCCAGTACGTCGAGGTTGGCCACGAACAGGCGGGTCACCCGCGCAAGGTCCGGGCTGCGCCAGTAGCCATGGATATACGCCTCGCCGGCGCCAATCGAGCCATTCCCGGCGATCATGCCCCAGGCTGCGTCATCGAGAATCTCCACCTCGGCCTGCAACGGGCTGGCGGCATCGCCAAAGTTCCACTGCCGCCCATGGCTGAGCAGCCGCAGGTGGCCGTGGCGTAACTTGCCCAATTGGGCGAGCAGGGCGTTACGTGCCAATGTGCCGAGCAAGGGCGCCAGGCCTGCGGACTTGCTAACGCTCAGAGTGGGGTTGGGCATGGTTGGGGTCCTCGCAGGGTTGGCCGAGTACCAGGTCGCCCTGGCGTTCGGTGTGGTCATGGATGGGCGTGCGTTTGAGTAGAAGGCGCAGCGCCTGCCAGTAGATGGCCGAGACGGTGCGCAAGCTCATCCAGGGGAAGGTCAGGATGTACCTCCGCAGTGCGCGCCTATCCAGGGGCTGAAGCTGCAGGGCGAGATCGGCATCGAAGACTTTCTGGCCGTCCTGCCAGTTCTGCATGTGAATGCGTACTTGCGTCGCCGCCAGGCGAAAGTGCAGGCGGTAGTCCATGTTCAACGGCATGAACGGCGACACATGGAAGGCCTTGGCCAGGGTGAAGGACGTCGCCAGGTTGCCCTCTACCGGCAGCACATAGTGGTAGCGCTCGCGCCAGGGAGTGTTGCGGACTTCCAGCAGGATCGCCGCCAGCTGCCCGTCGTGGTCATGGCAGAAGTAGAAACTCACCGGATTGAACGACAGCCCCCAGCAACGCAATTGCGTCAGCAGTTGGACGTGTCCAGTGGGTGTGCGGCCGGTGGCCTGACCGACCAATGTGCGGGCAGCTTCGGCTAGCGGTGTACCTTGGCGGGTCAGGGCGGGCAGGTAGTCGGTGTCGCGCCAGCTCAGAGGGGCCAGGCGCCAGCGTCCGATCCAGCGCGACAGCCCCAGCCATGCGGCTTGTTCGTCCAGGTCCAGCAAGAACATGCCTACCCGGTAACGGAACGCGTGGGGGCGTGGCGCCAGGCGGCGGTGGCTGAGCCAGCCCAGGCAAAGGCTGCTGTTCACAGCTGCTCTCCAAAGTGGCGCGCCACCTGCAGCGCGCTCACCACGCCGTCTTCATGAAAACCATTGCCCCAATAGGCACCGCAGAAGTAACTGTGCAGATGGCCTTGTATCTGTTCCTGCCTTGCCTGCGCGGTGGAGGCGGCCAGGCTGTATTGTGGGTGGGCGTAACGCAGGCGGGCGATGATGTGTGCCGGGTCTATGAGTGCGGTTTGGTTGAGACTGACGCAGAAGGTCGCCGGCGCCTGAATACCCTGAAGAATGTTCATGTTGTAGGTGACCGCGGCCGGGGCATGCTCGGCGCCGCCCAAGCGGTAGTTCCAACTGGCCCAGGCTTTCCTGCGGCGCGGCAACAGGCGGATGTCGGTGTGCAGCACCACGTCGTTCTCGGCGTACCCTATGGCGCCTAGCACGGCGCGCTCTTGGGCGCTGGGTGCTTCCAGCAGCCCGAGGGCCTGGTCGCTGTGGCAGGCAAACACCACGCTTTCGAAGCGTTCGGTGCCGGCGCTGGTGAAAACGCTCACCCCCCCCTCGTCGCGGCTGACCCGGTGGACCTTGGTGCCAAGGCGAATACGATCGGCGAACGGTCGGCACAGCGGCTCGATGTAGCTACGCGAGCCGCCCTGGATGACCCGCCATTGCGGGCGATCGTTGACCGACAGCAGGCCATGGTTGCGACAGAACCGCACGAAGAACCGCAGCGGGAAGTCGAGCATGTCGGCGCGGGACATCGACCAGATGGCCGACCCCATCGGTACGATGTAGTGTTCGATGAAGCGTTGCCCATAGCCATGGGTCGTGAGGTAGCTGCCCAGGGTGGTGGAGGCATCGATGCGCTGGTTGTCCAGGTCGGCCAGTGCCTGCCGGTTGAAGCGCAGGATGTCGCGCAGCATCCCCCAGAAGCCCGGCGACCACAGGTTTCTGCGTTGGGCGAACAGGGTATCGAGGTCGTGACCGTTGTATTCCAGGCCAGTGAGCGGGTCATGGACCGAAAAGCTCATCTGCGTTGGTTGCGACGCGACCCCGAGCTGACCGAGCAGGCGTATGAAATGGGGGTAGGTCCAGTCGTTGAAGACGATGAAGCCGGTGTCGATGGCATAGCGTTGGCCCTGCCAGTCCACATCCAGGGTATGGGTGTGCCCGCCGATCCATTGCTCGGCCTCGAACACTGTCACTTCGTGTTTGCGCGACAACAGGTAGGCGCAGGTCAAACCTGCGATACCGCTGCCGATGATCGCTATGCGCATGGGGCATCATTCCTGTTCATGGCGTGCCAGGCGTCGGCCAATCGCCAGGCGCAGACGCGCAGGCAAAGCACCGAGCAGGCGCAGGACAAAGGTGAATAGGCCGGGGAAATTGATCTCCAGCGGGCGCTGGGGCAGGCGCTTGGCGATATGGCTGGCGGCGCGCTGGGCTGGCCAGATCTGGGGCATGGGGAAGTCGTTGCGGCGGGTCAGCGGCGTGTCGACGAACCCCGGACTCACCAAGGTCACGTCGATACCCTCGCGCGCCAGGTCGATGCGTTGCGATTCCACCAGGTAGCGTACAGCCGCCTTGGATGCGCCATAAGCTCCCGCCCGAGGCAAGGCCAGCCAGGTAACCGAACTGCCCATCACCACCAGGTGCGGGCGCTCCCCAGCGCGCAGCAAGGGCAGGGCGGCTGCCAGACAATGGTTCAGCGCGAGGAAGTTGGTGCGGATCACGCGTTCGACCAGCTGCGGGTCGTATCGGCCGGGCTCCAGGTATTCGCAGGTACCTGCGTTGAGGATGACCATGTCCAGGCCACCCCAGGCCTGCTCGATGCAGGCGGCGACCTGGGCTACCTGGCGTGGGTCGTCGAGGTCGCCGATGGCCAGCAGCACTTGGCCAGGAAACTGTTCGGCAAGGGGTGACAGCCGCTCGGCATGACGGCTGCCGAGTGCCACTTGGTGCCCCTGTTCGAGCAGGCATCGCGCAAGTTCGGCGCCGATCCCGCTGCTCGCGCCGGTCAGCCAGCAACGGCTCATGCCAACCTGCCTTTGAGCCAGCGGATAGCGCCGCCCATGACCGGAACATGCTCGTAGAGCAGGGCTCCTGCGTCGAAGAAGTCCTGATGCAGATGCACCCGGTCCTGCCATTGCAGGTAGCTGCAACCTTGCAAGGCGATCGGCCGTCCGCCGGACAGGCGAGGGTGGCGGAACTGCAAGGTCCAACGCAAATAGCCTTGACCAGGCCCTACCTCATCGGCGCCTGTGAAGGTGTAGCGGATGTCCTGCGCGTTGGCGTAAAGCTGGGAGAAGTAGGCCTTCAGTGCCTCAAGACCCTGAATCTGATGCAGGGGGTCGCGAAAAGTGACCTCTTCGTTGTACAGGTTTACCAGCGCATCGATATTGTGCGCGTCGAGCCGCGCGAAGCGTTGCGCGAATTGCTGCAGGTAGGCGGACATGCGAGTCTCCAGGCAGGCCTGTACAGATAATGAATCTTGTACAGGTATAGCTGAAGACTACGTCTAAAATTGTACAAGTCAACGGCCTTGTACAGCTTTTTTTGTATCAAGCTTCGAGCTCGCCCAATTTGCCCTGCAATTCAGCGACTTGCGCTTCCAGTTCCCGGATCCTTTGCTGGGCTTCCATTCGTGCCGTGACGTCGTGCTGGATCCCGATGTAGTAGGTCAACTGGTCCGCCTCGTTATGCACCGGCGTGATGGACAGTTCGTTCCAGAACAAGCTGCCATCCTTGCGGTAGTTGCGCAGCACCTGACGGCAGGGCTGCCCTTGGGCGATGGCCTGGCGGATGGCAACGAGCCCTGCCTGGTCGTGGTCCTGGCCTTGGAGGAAGCGACAGTCCTGATAAAGGATATCGGCGGCGCAATAGCCTGTGAGGCGTTCGAAAGCGGGGTTGACGTAGATAAGGATGCTGTCGTCGCCTTCCTGTTCGGCGACGACGATGCCATCGTTGGAATGCTCGACCATCAGTTGCAGGAGTTTTGCGTTGATCATTTAGCCACCCACGGATTCATGTTCAGTATGCGCAGCGTAGCTCTACTGTCGAGAGCTTCGGTGCGGTTCGTCGAATGATGACTCAATGATGCTCGCCCAAGAAGATGTGCAGGGGTTTAGAATGTGTTATCTCACGGATGCCCCACGATGACTGAAGCCACCCCACCTGATCTTTTTCCCATGCGCGATGTGGTCACCATGACCGGCATCAACCCCGTTACCTTGCGTGCCTGGGAGCGGCGCCATGGCCTGATCCGCCCACAACGTACCGATGGCGGCCACCGGTTGTACACTGCCACGGACGTGCAGCGAATCCGCGACATCCTGCGCTGGACCGCCAATGGCCTGCCGATCAGCAAGGTTGGCGAAATGCTCGCGGGGCAAAGCAAGACCAGCCTTGTGCGCGACGATGCCTTCGATGAATGGCGTACGGCCGTTGTGCGCGCAACCAGAACATTCGATAGCCAGGCGCTGGAAGGTATCCATGGCCAGTTGTTCACGCTCTTTCCCAAGGCCAGCGTGATGCATGACGTGCTGATGCCGGTCTGGCGTGGTCTGGCATCCGGTAGTGGTTTCGGGGAGCGCAGCCAGTGGCTTTTCCTCGATACCTTCCTGCGCGCCAGGTTACTCCTGCGCCTGCAGATGAATCAGCCCGATGCCCCTCGGGTCCTGCTGGCTGGTTTGGAGGACCATGCCGAGCTTGAGTTGCTTAGTACCGGTTTGCTGCTCAGTGGCGAGCGCCAGCGCATCGAGGTGCTCGGTCGTGGCCAACCCCTCGAAGAACTGGCCCTGCTGTGCGCGGCGATCCAGCCCGCGGCGGTGGTGATTGCCGTACGGGAGCCTGTTACCCCTGTGCTGGCCAGGCGCCTGCGGTCGTTGCAGATGGACGTCGCTTGCCCGTTGGCGGTGGTGGGCGAGGGCCTGGACGATTCCCTGGGGGTTTTGCAGGGTATTCCGCTGTGCCTGCTGAACGAGCGTCAGAGCAATGTGGCGGGTGTCCTGGAAGCGCTGCTCAGCGGTGCGCTGGACCTGTGACGGAGAGGGAAGACGCCTTGGCTGGCGACGCCTTCCCTGGGGCTTGTGCATTCAGGCTCCTCTGAAGCCACGGCCTTCGCGCCCTGCAGACTCAACGTTGGCCTCTGGCAAGGCGGTGACCTTGATTGCCCGTACCGGAACGGCGAATGTGGCGCCGATCCGGGAGAAGCGTTCCAGTAGACGGAAATTGATCGCTTGCTGGATATCCATGTACAGGTTGTAGCCTGGGTCCTTGACGATATACACGCACTCGAACTCCAACGCCTCCTTGCCGAAACCGCGCAGGTGAGCACGGTCGAAACGCACCTGATCCTGCGCCTTGATCGCTTCTTCGACGATGCCCGGCGCCTTCTTCACCGCCTCGGTGGGTGTGTCGTAGGAAAGGCCGAATTCGAACACGATGCGGCGTTCCTGCAACCGCTTGTAGTTCTGGATGGTGCTGCTGATCATGCTGGCGTTTGCCATGACGATCTGCTCGCCGCCAAGGCTGCGGATACGCGTGGTTTTAAGACCGACATGCTCCACGGTGCCCGCCAGCGGGCCGATGACGATGAAGTCGCCGACTTCGAACGGCTTGTCCACGGCGATCGACAGCGAGGCGAACAGGTCGCCGAGGATGTTCTGCACGGCCAGCGCCACCGCGATCCCGCCCACACCCAGGCTGGCAACGAAGGCAGTGATGTTCACGCCCAGGTTCGACAGCATCGCCAGCAACACCACCGACCACAGTAACACCCGCGCGCCCCAGGCCGAGAGCGTGGCCAAGGCGCTGCCCTGGTTCAGGCCATCGGCCCTGTGGCGTGCGAAGTAGCGGCTAAGGCCTAGGCTTATGGCGCGGTTGGCCCACAGGCCAATCTGCAGGGCGGCGACCACGAACCACAGGCTGCTGACCCGGCTGAGCCAGCGCTCGGGCAGGTCGAGCAGGCTCAAGCCTACAAGCAAGGAGGCAAGGAACAGCAGGAAATTGCTGGTGCCAGCCAGCACCTTGGCCAGCACTTGGCTCAAGGCGCCATCGTGCATTGACCAGCGCCGGACCCGGTGCAGCAGGAAGCTGATCGCCGCACGGGCGACCAGGAAGGTCACGAGGGTGGTGGTCAGCGCCAACAACACGTTGAGAATGGAAATACCGAATACGGTGGTGTCGGTGAACAGTGCAATGATGCGATCGTTCATCAGCGGCTCGCCTCCTGGTTGCCATCGATAGGTGTGCAATTCCTTGTCTTGGACGTCCGGCCGACGCCACAGGTCGATTGGATTTCATCAACCGAGCGATAGCGCCGAATGTTTCGGCGCGTTCAGTGGGAAGGACGGGCGGGACGCAGAGGGGGTGGCTCATTCGCGCACGGCCGATGACCGGTGGTTGTACAGCGTCAGTCGTTTTGTAGAGGCCTGGCCGGTTGTCCGACGGCGTCGATTTTTTTCGATCGGCAGCGCCGATCAGAGGATCTACCGACGACAACAGCGGCGAGGGCCAGCAGATGAAGCACAGAGGCGAGACCTATCGACAGTGGTGTGACCCGATCCTGCATCATCAGGCCCATGAGGAGACCCTCGACGATGGCACCTGTCTGGAAGTGCAGACGCGTCTGTCACGCACGGGAGAAACGCAGTTGTTCATTGGTGTCTATCGACGCGATGGCTCGGTGGTGCGCGAGCGGGTCTACAGCCGACGCCCCGGAGAAACCATGAGCCGGGCATTGGTATGGGGCGTGGGATATGCCAGGCGAGTCGCGGTCGCAGGTGATGCAGTCAGGGCCGAGGCCGCTGGCGGTTCGCTTGGCCAACAACAGTGACCAATCGGTCAAATTAACTGAATCTTTTCTGCCTCGACTCGCTCCATTGGCTTGAATCGAAGGAGGAGAGTCCAATGGCAGGACAGCAGTTGTATGTGATCGAATATGAGCTTCACGGGGAGTTTCGCACGTTCATCATCCGCCAGGAGCGTATGGACAATGCTCAGGCCTGGCACTGGGCGAGCTGCGATGCGGGGGTTGGCATCATCCCCAGGTTTGGCCAGCACAGGATCAAGAAGGTCAGCCGGCCCATGGCCGAGCGGTACGGTATCGCCAACGTACGGTGGTGGGTATCGGGGCAAGGTCCGGAGTTCGTCGCGCCGCTTATCGATATGAAGAAGTTCTCTAATAGCGGCACTGCCGACACGTGAAGCCTTGCAGACGGGCACGATGAGCCAGGGCGATTTGCCCTGGCTTTTTTGTTGCAACCCCTTTACGGGTTGTAAATGAGTATTCCGAGGCTGGTCCAACGCAGCATCACCCGGTATCAGGGCTTTTCGCACAGAGCCTAAAACCTTTGAACGAATACGAAGGTATGACACTCAGCTGTTCATGCAGGGCCATCAGCGTGAGTCAGAGGAGGAGCTTCAACCATGCCCAACGAGCCCACCAACCAGGAAGTTGCGACCTTGATCGACATCAGCGAATCACAAGTCCAACACTACCGGGGAGAATCATATCTGCTGGGTGATGGCACCTGGCTCGTCCACTTCGCCTATTTCATGCCCAAGGAACTGCGTGCCAAGTTGACCGGCAGTTTCACCTTGATGATCAAGCCTCACGCCTGCGCGGGCGAGCGGCGCAGTGGATAGACCGTTCGCCAGCAGCGTCGTGCCCGTCGATGAACCGTTGCCCCCGTTCCAGGTTCTCCACGCGACAGCGTTCTCCAGGTGGCATACCCGGTTGCGGGACGTATCGGGGCTTCACCTCAGCTCGTGCAGACGCTGTTGCGGGCACTGAGCGCCTGGCCTTCAGCGGCAGGCGATTTCCGCCGCCACCCCACGGACACGCTTCTATAAAGTCGTTGCCCGCCCAAGTCGATCCAGCTCGAACACCTTGCTGTGCTGCAGGCGCTCGCGCAGGTAGCTCGCCGCCGGCCCCGCTTGGCGGCTGCGATGCCACAGCAGGTCCACCCCCACCAGCCAGTCGGTGTGTGGGTAGGCTTCCAGTTGCAACTCCACCAATTGGCCGCTCTCCAATTCGCGCTGCACCAGCAGGCGCGGCAGGGTCGCCCAGCCCAGCCCTGCGCAGACCATCTCGACCAGTGCCAGGTAGCTCTCCGCACGCCATAGCTGGCCCGCACGCAGATACTCGCTGCTGGGCAGTTTGTCGGCATGGGCAAAGAAGGCCAGCCGGCGATGGGCGTTGAGGTCGGCGAAACTGACCGGTGATTGTCGCGCCAGGGCGAACTGGTGATGGCAGACGTGGGTCATGATTAGCTTGCCCAACTGCTGGAAGGCAAGCTCAGGCGGGTAGTCGGGCTGGGCGAATGTCACCCCAAGGTCAGCTTCGCCGGTGAGGATCATCTCGCTGACATCGCCGTGCAGCGGGTGGCGGATCAGCAGATCGACGAAGGGGAACGCTGCGTCGAAGCCCTTGAACGGCGGTATCAGTGGGCCATACGGGACTTCGATGGCTAATGTCAGTGCCGCTTCGACCTGGCCGGCCAGGCTGTCGGCGCTGCCCTCCAGGGCATAGCAGCGTTCGAGGATGCCTTCGGCCCGCAGCAGCAGCTTGTGGCCGGCGGGTGTCAGACCAGGAATGCGGCTGGAGCGGTCGAACAGCTGCACGCCAAGGTCGGTTTCCAGGTTGCTGATCGCCGCACTGACCGTCGATTGCGTGCGCCCCAGTCGCCGCGCCGCGGCAGAAAATGAGCCTGCCTGCACGGCGCTGACGAACACCTGAAGTTGTTCCAGTGAAAAGCGCATCGCCTGATCCTTCCCAAACGGTCCAACCATCGATATTAGCGATGGTTAATCATTTGCTCCATCGTTGAATTAACAGGATGCTCCCCGTCGACATCGGCGACAGCTGCCATGCTTTCCTGTGCTGCATGTCACTCCGGGCGCCTTCAACAATAAAAAGAGCCGCACTTCAGGAGCGTCACAACATGAGCCAATCTCTGATCCACCCCGTGGACGAAGTACTGCCTCCACGGGAGCTGTTCACCTTCGGCCTGCAGCATGTGCTGGTGATGTACGCCGGTGCCGTCGCCGTACCATTGATTCTCGGTAGCGCCCTGGGACTGAGCCATGCCCAGGTGGTCACGTTGATCAATGCCAACCTACTCACCTCGGGAATCGCGACCTTGCTCCAGACCCTCGGCCTGAGGTGCTTCGGTGCGCGCTTGCCGCTGATCCAGGGCTGCTCGTTCATCGCCTTGGCACCGATGATCATGATCGGTAAGGAATTCGGTCTACCCCATGTGTTCGGTGCGGTGATCGCCGCCGGTGCACTCACGATGGCCATAGCACCGCTGTTCAGCCGCCTGCTGCGTTTCTTCCCGCCGGTGGTGATCGGCAGCCTCATCACGGTCATTGGCATCTCGCTGATGCCTGCGGCAGCGATCTGGCTCGGGGGAGGTCAGCCAGGTGCCCCGGATTTCGGCGCACCGGCCAACTTGTTGCTGGGCCTGGCGACGGTGGCGATAACCCTGGTGATCCATGCCCGCTTTCGCGGTTTCATCGGCAATCTCAGCGTGCTGCTGGGGCTGATCGTCGGCAGCTTGGCGGCGGCGGCATGCGGCATGACCGACTTCAGCCGGGTGGGGGCGGCGGCGTGGTTCGAGCTCAGTGCGCCAATGGCGTTCGGTGTTCCGCAGTTCTCGTTGACGCCGGTGCTGATCATGTTCCTGGCCATGCTGGTGATCATGGCCGAGACCACCGGTAACTGCCTGGCCATCGGCAAGCTGACCGGCAAGCCTGCCGACCCGCGAACCCTGGGCAACGCGTTTCGTGCCGATGGTTTGTCGACCATGCTGGGCGGGTTGTTCAACAGCTTCCCCTACAACGCGTTTACCCAGAACACTGGCCTGATTGCGCTTTCTGGCGTCAAGAGCCGTTACGTGGTCGCTGCCGCAGGCGCCATCATGGTGTTGATGGGGCTGTTTCCCAAGCTGGGTGCTCTGATCGCCAGCGTGCCGACACCCGTGCTCGGTGGCTGCGCCATCGTGATGTTTGGCATGACCACCGTGGCGGGGATCCAGGAACTGTCGCGGGTGCGCTTCGAGGGGACTCGCAACGGCCTGGTGGTGGCGGTATCGGTCAGCATTGGCGTATTGCCGATGTCAATGCCGGCGCTGTTCGAGCATGTCAGCGGTCCGCTGAAACTGGTGCTGGAGAGCGGCATCTTCCTCGCCGCAGTCAGTGCCATTGTGCTCAACCTGCTGCTCAATCGTGAAGCCGAGACAAGCACTCAGGACGCCATCGACTCCAAACTGGCCAAGTGAGCCTTTCTTCACGCGCGCCCGTCGGCGCGCTTTCAACTGCCTCTCAGGGAGCAACCGCCATGACGCTGTCCACCCCCCATGCCACCGACCTGTCCGAGCTGGACCTTGACCTGCTGCGCCAGTCGATCAGCCTGTCCGAGCAATCGCGCAGGGATGGCCGACATCCATTCGCCGCACTCGTCGCCGATGCCCAGGGCCGCATCATCGCCAGCGCTGGCAACAATTCCATGCCCCCCGAGGGCGATCCGACCCAGCATGCCGAGCTCGTGGCGGCCGCGCAGGCAGCCAAGCTGCTGACACCTGAGCAACTCGCGTCCTGCACGCTATACACCAGCGCCGAGCCCTGCTGCATGTGCGCCGGGGCGGTGTATTGGACCGGTATCGGCAGGGTAGTCTATGCGTTGTCGGAGCATGCCCTGCTGGGTTTGACCGGCGCCCACCCGGAAAACCCTACGTTCTCGTTGCCATGCCGCGAAGTGTTCGCCCGTGGTCAGCGCATCGTGAAGGTGCATGGGCCAGTGCTGGAGGATGAGGCGGCGCGAGCTCACCAAGGGTTCTGGTCATGAACGGCGGCGTTTCCGTGCATGTCGTCGACATCGCCAGCGGGCGCGCCGCGCATGGGCTGCGGGTGAGCATCGGGGCAGTTGGCGAGGCGGCGTTTGCCGAAGGCATTATCGACGCCCGCGGCCAGTGCCCGGCTCTGGCTGCGCTGAACGAGCGATTTGGCGTCGGCGTCTACGAACTGCGCCTGCAGGTGGCGCAGTTCTATCGCCAGCTCGGCACCGAATTGCCCGCCATACCCTTCCTGGACGAGTTGGTGTATCGCTTCGGCATCGGCGAGGCGCAGGCGCACTATCACCTGCCTTTCAAGATCACCGCCTGGGGTGTCAGCTGTTTTCGTGGAGGCGCTTGAGCTGCATCGCTGCCAAGCTTAAGCCTGGCAGGGTTGGCGATCGAGCATTGCGGGTGCGCCCGCCCCTGTAACCTCGCCAACCCGTTGGATGTCAGGTTATCGGGCACTGGTTGCCCGGCCTCAGGCGTCCAGCACCAGGTGCGGACCCCGCGCGACCGAGACACATGGCGCGATCCATTCACCGCTGTTGCGCTGTGCCTCGCTGAGGCATTCGTCACGGTGTTGCGGTTCGCCCTCGATGACCCGGCACACGCAAGCACCGCAAATACCCATGCCGCATGAGATGGGCAGCGCCACCCCAACTCTCGCGGCAGCCTGGACCAGGCTTTCGCCCGCGTGCACTTGGACTTCACGCCCACTGCGCTGCAGAACCAGCACACTGCTGG
This sequence comes from Pseudomonas sp. Rh2, assembly GCF_040762985.1. Lineage (NCBI taxonomy): Bacteria > Pseudomonadati > Pseudomonadota > Gammaproteobacteria > Pseudomonadales > Pseudomonadaceae > Pseudomonas > Pseudomonas sp. Rh2. The sequence continues at coordinate 3,470,276 of NZ_CP142890.1, read as the reverse complement.
CGCCGGCTTGATCGAGTGGCTCAGCCGGCCTGAAGTGCTCGCGGTGCAGCGCCGAAGCCGGCCAGCCGCGAGCCAGGGCGATCTGCTCGACGCTTTCCATGAACCCCGCAGGCCCGCAGCAGTACACGCTGGCTTGATGTTGCCAGTCGGGCAGTTGCTCATGCAGGCAGTCACGGATCTGCGCCGCGCGCAAGCCTCTGAACACCTCGACGTGTGGACCCAGGTGCTGGACAAGGGGCGCCTGGTGCAAGTGCCGGGTGAAATACAGCAGCCGCACCGCACGCCCCTGTGCCTGGCATTGCCGGTACATGGGCAGCAGCGGCGTGATGCCGATGCCCGCCGCCAGCAGCGTCACCGGGCCGTTGCCAGGTTGCAGGGAAAACAGGTTGCGCGGCGCGCTTACCTCTATTCTTGCACCCAGGCGCAGGTGCTCATGCAGCCATTTCGAACCGCCCCGTGAAGTGGGTTCACGCTTGATGCCCAGGTACAGATGCCCCTCATCGGGCAGGCTGGCCACGGAGTATTGGCGCACCACGCCGTTGCCCAGACGCAGGTCGACGTGGGCGCCGGCGGCCCAACTGAAGGGCAGGGCGCCGCCGCCCGGTGTGCCCAGTTCGACACCCAGCACATCGTCGGCTTCCAGGCGCAAGGCACGTACTTGCAGGGACGTCCAGTTCATGCGCGTACTCCCGCCGCCCGTTGCAGCCGCACCACGGCCTCGCGGGCCTGGCAGCCCAGTTCGGCAAGGTCCAGGCCAGGGATGGCGTCGTTCTCCACCCGCAGCTGGCCGCCGACCAGCAACGCCCGCAACGTCGGTCGCCCGCCGCCGACCACTGGCGCGATTCCGAGGTCATGCAAGCCAAAGTAGCGTGGCTGGTCGAGCCGGTACAAGGCGAGGTCCGCCGCCATGCCGACTTCCAGCGTGCCCAGCGCATCCAGCCCCAACACCTGGGCGCCGCCGGCCGTGCCCCAGCGCACCACGTCTTCCACACAGGCGACATGGGCACCCCCCTCCAGCGTGCCGCTCGCGTAACCAGGCAAGGCCCGCTCGCCGCCCTTGGCCCGCTGCATAAGCCAGGCGGCGTGGGTTTCGCTGATCATGTCGCAGGCTTCGTTGGAGGCCGCCCCGTCCACACCGATCGAGATCGCCATGCCAGCAGCTTCCATGGCGACGATGTCGGCAATGCCGCTGCCCAGCCGGCCGTTGCTCTGGGGGCAATGGGCAACGCCGGTTCCGGTCGCGCCCAACAGCCGGATTTCCTCGGCGCTGAGCTTGACCAGGTGGGCGAACCACACATCCGGCCCCAGCCATTCGTGTTCTGCGCAGAAGGCAACCGGTGAGAGCTGATGGCGACGCTGGACTTCGTTCTGGTACTCCACCGTTTCGCTCAAGTGGCTGTGCAGGCGGATGCCCAGCTTGCGGGCGGCGCGGGCGGTTTCACGCAGGTGCTCGGGTGGCATCGAATAAGGTGGGCTGGTGGGCGCCATTACGACCCGGCGCCAGGCGTCGGCGGCGTGGTCGTGGTAGGTGCGTACCAACCGCTCGACGTCATCCAGGTACTGCTCCAGGGTCTCCGGCCCCGCACTTGCCGGGCCTTCGGCCTGGCGCACCTGGGTCGCGCCGCCGCGGCACAGCACGAAGCGCAGGCCAAGCTGCTGTGCTTCCTCGAACAGGATCTGTGCGCTATCGAAGCCCATGCCTGGCAGGTAAAGGTAATGGTGGTCGGCAACCGTACTGCAGCCGGAGCGAGCCAGTTCAACCAGGCCGATACGTGCGGCCAGGCGGAAGCTGTGCTCATCGAACAGCCCGCGGTAGCGATACGGGACCGCGCCCAACCACGCCCCAAGGCTTTGGTCGATCCCTGCCGGAATACCCTTGAGCAGCGACTGGAACAGGTGGTGGTGGGTATTCACCCAGCCGGGATAGACGACGCAATCGGTAGCGTCGAGCACGGGTTCGCCTGTCTCCGGCCGCAGTGTGCCGATGGCTGCGATACGCCCTTGGCTGATGCGGATGTCCGGCCCGGCATGACGCGCTGGCACGCCACGCAGGCCGGTGAGAATGGCGCTGGCGTTGCGGATCAGCCAGCTGTCTGAATGCTTCATGTGGGTCTCCATAGGCTTAGCCCAATTCACTTTCGTGCCAATGGCGAAGGCTCAGGCGAGCCAGCACGGCCATCAGGCTGAACAGCGCGACGCCGGTCAGCGCGATCAACACCAAGGCGGCGAACAGCCGCGGGATGTTCAGCTGAAAGCCCGCTTGCAGGATCTGGTACGCCAGCCCGGCGCCCGTCCCCCCTGTGCCGGCAACGAATTCGGCCACCACTGCACCGATCAACGCCAGCCCGCTGGCAATCCGCAAGCCGGCGAAGAAGCATGGCAACGCGCTGGGAATACGCAGACGCAGCAGCACCTGCCAGCGGCTGGCGCGATTGAGCCGAAACAGGTTCAGCAGCCCCGGGTTGACGCTGCGCAGTCCCAGGACCGTGTTAGCGATGATCGGAAACACCGCGACCAACGTGGCGCAGATCACCAGTGCCAGGGTGGTGTCGCTGCACCAGATGATGATCAGTGGTGCGATGGCAACCACTGGCGTGACCTGCAGCAGGATGGCGTAGGGGAACAGGCTGGCTTCCACGACGCGGCTCTGCACGAACAGGAAGGCTGCCAGGGTGCCGATGACCACCGCGAGGGCAAACGACAGGAAGGTGATCTTCAAGGTCATCCACAGTGCACCCAGCAGCATCGGGCCGTCGGCGATCAGCGTGCGGCCAATATCGGCGGGTGAGGGCACCAGGTACACCGGTACCTGCCAGGCGATGCACGCCAGTTGCCAGAGTGCGAGCAACGCGGCGCCGACCACCAATGGTGAGGCGATGCACAACAGGGCTGGGTTGTGTAGCCAGGGCGTAGAGGTTCGGCTCATGTCGGGGCTCTCAGGAAGGCTCGCCGTTGGCCTTGGCCAGCAGCTGGGACAGGTGGGCACACTGGGCGATGAAGGCGGGGGAAGTGCGGTAGGCTTCGTCGCGCTCCCGTGGCCCGTCGATGGCGACATCGGCGATCACCCGACCGGGGCGGGCGCCCATCACCACGACACGCGACGACAGGTACACCGCCTCGAAGATGCTGTGGGTGACGAACACCACCGTCAGGTCGCGCTCGGCCCAGAGTTGGCGCAGGTCGCTGTCGAGCTTGTTGCGGGTGAACTCGTCCAGGGCGCCGAACGGCTCGTCCATCAGCAGCAGGTTGGGTTCGGTGGCCAGCGCCCGGGCGATCGATGCGCGCATCTGCATGCCGCCTGAGAGTTCCCGCGGATAAACCTCGCCGAACGCGCCCAGGCCTACCCGTTCAAGTGCGGCCTGTACCTTGGCCTGGCTGTCGGCCCGCGGCACGCCGGCCAGGTCCAGGGGCAGGCGCACGTTGTCCTGCACCTTGGACCAGGGCATCAAGGTCGCTTCCTGGAACACCATTGCCAGGCGGCGGCCAGTGCCGCGGCTGTCGCTGTCGGGGGCCTCTTTGCCCCACCAGCGCACGTGGCCGGCGGAGGGCTGTTCCAGTCCGGCGAACATCTTCAACAAGGTGCTTTTGCCGCAGCCTGAGGGGCCCAGCAACGACACGAACTCGCCGCGCTGGATCGCCAGCTTGACTCGGCTCAGGGCATGGGTGCCATTGCTGTAGGTCTTCTCGACCTGATTGGCGAACAGCGGGGTGTCGGCGCTCACGGCGTCGGCACCGATGGGGGCCTGCAGCCGGGCGTTGGCTTCGGATAAGGTCTGCATCAACATGGCGCTCTCCCGTGGGACATTGAGCGGTTGCGTATGCCCCGGCGCACCGGGGCGTCGAACAGGTAGTCAGTGGCTGGCGAACACTTCGCTTTCGCCATGGGCTTCGAGCAGCCCCAGCAGTTGCCGGCGGATCACCAGGCCAGGCTTGTCCGAGGGCATGTGCAGCTCGACGCGCCGACGGGTATCGACACAGGCGTCGGGGTCGGTGGCTTCGAGGATGTCGCGGTCCTCGGCGGTGATCGCCGCATCCCAGTCGATGAGCGCCTGGGTCGAGCACTGTTCTTCGCTGTCGTTGCGGTACAGCCATTGCACGAGCATCAGGCGGCCATCGTCGATGGGTGTGGCGCAGTTGTAGATGATGTGGTGAATGCCGCTATCGGGGTACATGCAGCCGAAGCGGCGCGAGAACGGCAGGTAGTAACGGTTGATCAGATGGCGCTCGGTGATCGGCGCACGGGTTCCGGTGATGGCGAAGCTTTCTTCTGGGTTGCGAATCGGGACGCGTGTTTCGGCCTCGAAGCCGTAGTCGGTCTCGCGAAATTCGTAGCTGGCCGGTTGCGGTTGGTCGAACAGGCCGAAGTTGGCCTTGTGCACGAAGGAGAAGTGCGAATTGTCGAAAGAGTTTTCCATGACCCGCAGCGGGCTGGTTTTCCACTCTTCGTAGAATTGGAAGATTCGGCGATAGCCAGGGGCACCGTCCTCGGGGAAGTCGGGGATCGGCTGCAGCGGATCGTCCAGTGCCACCCAGGCATAGCCGTATCGCGCCTGGCAGTGGAAGGTCTCGACCGCCGCACCGGGTGGAATCGCGCCGGTCGGGTTCTGCGGGATCTTCACGCAGGCGCCGGTGCAGTCATATTCCCAGCCGTGGTAGCCGCAGGCGATGTTGCCGGCCTCGCTGACAAAGCCTTTGGACAGTTTGGCGGTGCGGTGGCAGCAACGGTCGCGCATCGCCACCGGCGTGCCGTCGGGGCGTTTCCACAGGACCAGGGCTTCACCGAGCAGGGTGAACGGCTTTGGCCCGTCGTCCAGGGCGGTCAGGGGCAGCAGGGCGTACCAGAAGCGACGCAATACAGGTTGTTTGGTGACCAACATGATCCAGTTTCCTCACACGGCTTGAAGTTGTCGTTATTCGTTCAGCGGCTAGCGGCCTGGGGCGCGTCGGGCAGCACCTTCAGGTCGCCCACGAAGCGAGTGGTGTAGGCTTGCTGCCACGGTGCGGCGGCGCCGAGCAGGCCGGCCTCGACCATGAAATCGCGGGTGGCCTGCCAGCGGGCGTCGCTCATGGTGCCGATGCCTTGGGTCGCGGCATCGCCGCGGGTCAGCAATTGGTGTTGCTTGAGGGTCGAGAGGCCCCAGGCCAGCAGTTCGTCAGTCATGTTGGGGTTATCGCGCTTGATCAGCGCATTGCCGGCGGCGGGGTTTTCCAGGTAGCGCTTCCAGCCCTCGAGCGAGGCTCGGACGAACCCCGCGACGCGCTGCGGATGTTCATCGATGATGTCCTGGCGGGTGGCCAAGGTGGAACCGTAGGGTGGGTAGCCTGCGTCGGCGAACAGGAAGAAATTCGGCTGCTGGCCGGCTTTGATTGCCTGGAACAACTCCGAGCTGGCGTAGGCCTGCTGGGTGGTATCCGGGCCGGCGAGGAACGGCTGCAGGTTGAAGGTATAGGGGCGCGCCTGGTTGTCCTGGAGCTGGTACTTGCCCTTGAGCCACGGCCACCAGGTTTGCTGGCCGGAGGTAGACACCAGCACCTGCTTGTTCTTCAGCGCGTCGAGGCCTTGGATGTCAGCGTGGGTCATCAGGCCCTGTGGGTCGCCCTGAAAGGGGGCGGCTACCGCAACCACTGGGAGGCCTTGTTCCACGCTTTTGAGGATCTGCAGGTCGTAGTTGACGATGAAGTCGGCCTGTTTGCTGACCAGCAACTGCATGCCATTGACCTGCGGGCCACCCATGCGGATGGTCACATCCAGGCCTTCCTTCTCGTACAGACGCTCGGCCAGGGCCTGGTAGAAGCCACCCTGTTCGGCCTGGGCGTACCAGGAGGTGAGCAGCACGACCTTGTCGTTGGCCACGGCCAGGGACGTGCCCGCCAGCATCACGCTGAGCGCTGCCGCCAGCGAGCGCAGCGGTTGAGTCAAGCCAAAGCGGTTTTTCATGATTGTTCTCCACCTCGATTCGAAATCCGCAGGGTGCCTGTGGGCACCTCAACGAGAAGACCGAGTGGAGAAACAACGCGGCAGGAGCAGGGAGAGTGTTCTCGGCTGACATTGTTCTCTTGCCCATGGCCGATTGGCCGCGTGCAAACATCCACTCGGATGTACGCCTGATCAAAGGCGCAAGAGCAATGCCCCATGCCGTCCACCGGCACTGACCGCTTCTACTCGACCGTACACGAAGCCAGAAGCGTGCCAGTTCCTGAGAGCCGCTGAAACAGGGCTGGCGGAGCCTGGCCGGGGCGTTGCGAGGTCAGGGCAGTGGATCGATACGGTGCAGCGAGGCCTGCGCCAGCGCTATTTGAGTGCGCAATATCGTGACTGGTGAGTATTCATTTGTCGGATTTATTGCTCACAATCCATGCGTATTACTGTATTCGATCAGCTGGCACGTACCCTGCTAGGGATCATGGGAGTAGAAGCGGTCAGTGCCTGGAAATGGCATGGGACATTGCTCTGGCGGCATCACGCCGCACACCCGGCAGGGGTGGCGCCACGGTTTGCTCCGTGGCCAGAGACGAGGTCTGTCCGCCTGTCCCTTGCGGGTGAATTTCACCGACCTCAACCCAAGGGATGCCCATGAAACTCAGCCCATTTGCCTGGTTCTTCCACAGCTTCCTGCCCGTCTGCGCCCTGGCGAGCGCCAGCGCCCAGGCTGGCCCGTTGATGTGGAGCGACAACAGCCTCAGTTATCTCTACGGCCATAACTACAAGGTCGATGGCACCGGCAATGACATCCAGCAGACCGTCACCTTCGAACATGCCAGCGGCTGGAGCTGGGGGGATGTGTTTCTGTTCGTCGACAACAAGTGGTCGAACGGTTTATCCGGCAGTGATGGGTATACCTACTATGGCGAGTTTTCTCCGCGCTTGTCGCTGGGCAAGGTCAGCGGGCAGAACCTGCGTTACGGCGTGATCAAGGATGTGCTGATTGCCGCCACCTACGAGCGCGGGGAGGGGCGTATTCGCCGGTACCTGTTGGGGCCAGCGGTGGACCTGTTGCTGCCTGGATTCGACCGCTTTTCGCTCAACACCTACTATCGCAAGCCCGACGGCATCACCGGCAAGGCATCGGGGCAGTGGCAGATCAACCCGACCTGGGCGATGACCCTTCCGTTGGGGCGGTCGGACATCCTGTTCGATGGTTACCTGGAATGGTATGTGAACGACGTTGGCCGCAAGGGCGCGTCGGACTATGTAGCCAAGAGTTTCCACTTCAATCCGCAGATCAAGTACGACCTTGGCAAGGCGTTAGGGCACAACCCGAAGCAGTTCTACGTGGGGGTAGAGTGGGATTACTGGTCGGACAAGTATGGGATCGAGGACAGTCACGGCTTTGCAACCGACCAGAATGCGCTGAGCGCATTGCTCAAGGTTCATTTCTGAAGAGCAGGGTCGGTCCAGTGCCGTCCTGTGCATGTCCCTGAGCACCGAGCGCCGTCCGGGCGGCGCATCGGTAACGCTGTGGCCGAGGATGACGGCGCGCCGACTCACGTTCGCATCGCCCGTACGGCTTGGGATATGAAACATTCTTAACGACTGATTAACCATGGCTGTCTCCGCACTTCGGTAAGGTTCTGTTTTTCATGAATTTGCGGAGAACCCACAATGTTTCGGATGCTGTCTTGCACTGTCCTGTTGATGGCCACGTTCGCCTGCTCGGCGGCTGACGCGGCGCCCTCGGGGGAGGCTCTGACGGTGCTCAGTTCTGGCGGAATCATGGGCGCTATCCGCGAAGTGGCCCCCGCGTATGAAAAGAAATTCGGCGTCAAGCTCAACGTCGTGGCTGCTCCGTCGATGGGCGAGACCCCGCAAGCCGTGCCGAACCGACTGGCTCGCGGCGAGCCGGCAGACGTCGTGCTCATGGTCGGATCGGCGCTCGATAAGTTGGTCGACCACGGCCAGGCGGACAAGGCCAGCCGAGTCGACCTGGGCAAGTCTTTCATTGCCATGGCCGTGCGCAAAGGCGAACCGAAGCCGGACATCAGCACCCTGCAGGGCTTGCGTACGGCTCTGCTCGACAGCAAGTCGGTTGCCTATTCCGACAGTGCAAGCGGCGTGTACCTTTCCAAGACTCTTTTCCCGCGCATGCAATTGGGCACAGCGTTCGATGCCAAAGCCCACATGATCCCTGCCGAGCCGGTCGGGGCCGTGGTTGCCCGTGGCCAAGCGCAGATCGGTTTCCAACAACTGAGCGAACTCAAGCCCGTGAAGGGCATCGACATCGTTGGCCTGATCCCGGCCCAGGCGCAGAAAATGACAATGTATTCGGGCGCCATCGTCAGCAAGAGCCCGCACCATGCCGCGGCCCAGGCACTACTGGACTACCTGGCCTCGCCACAAGCGGACGCGGCGATCGAGGACAGCGGCCTGAAGCCATTGATTCACAACGCCGGCTGAAACCAGGGGCGATGCCTGGTTTCATGTAGCGTGCGCGATTAGTGCGGTTCGACGGTTTGCTGCAGATGATGTGATCTGCCGCTAGGTGCGCTCGGGTCCTTCCTGGAATGCTCGACCCGGGCGACCGCCACCTTGAAAGGCCTGCCACTGGGATTGATCGCCTGAACGCGCAAAGCGATGGAGTCTGGGGAACGGGATTGCCCGGTAAGGTGGCGCAGTAGCAGAAAGATCACTCCTGGGAGCAGAGCACCCTCTCAAGCACCGCCCACTGGGTCATACGCAGTGGCACCTCGGGCAGTAAGCTGATTGGCAGGAGACGGTTACCGGCCCGCATCGTCATGACACCTACTCGGTCGGTCGCCTACTCTGCGGCGTGTTGCGCTCAATGCCGCCCAGTAGCGTTTGTCGTAGTTCTTCCTTCGCCTGGGCCTGAGTGATGTCTCCTGCCACGGCTGCATCCGATAATGCATCGGCCGCCCCCAACATGCCCCAGAGGTAGGCGTTGGAAATACCAGCAGGCTGGGCGAAAGGTGCAAAAATCCCGAGGCACTTCGTGATCAGGGCCTTTTGATACTGACGTTTCAACATGGCCAATTCCGGTGAACCGCTCAGGGCTGCCAGCACACCCTGAATCTCCCGCCCCTGGGTCATCACGCAATCGACATAGGCGCTGGCGAAGGCAGTCGCTTTATCCTGCAAGGTGGACTCAGCCGCCGCGATCGCGGCGTCGAAGAGGGCGGTTTGGCGAGCGTCATAGTCTTCGTACAGTGCAGCCAGCAGGCCTTCGCGGGTACCGAAGTGGTCGTAGACCACCGGCTTGGTTACGCCCGCCGCTTCGGCCAGGCGACCTAGGGTCAGAGCATCCGTGCCCTCTTCGGCGATCAGCATCCAGGATGTTTCCAGCAACTGGCGGGCGCGTGCAGCTCTGGGCAGGCGTCGACGGGAAGGTGCGTCACTTGGCGTTGTCATGCTCAACGCCCCTGCGTGTGTGAAGCGAAGATACCGGCACCGATGGCCTGTGCTGTTTCCAGATGAGCCTGCGGATAACCCTTTTCCGAAGGAAGCAGTACGCTTGAACTGTGCACCTGTGCGCCGCAGTAATCAAAAATGCCGTGCTCGATCTGGGTCTTCATGGCGGATGTGTAGCCGTGCCGCGTATAGGTACCTTCATCGGCGCCGCCAATGGCTACCAGGTGAACGTTAAGGCGCTTGAGCTTCTTCACAACCTTACCGTCGCTGTCGTCGTAGGCCCAACCCTGGGAGAAGACGCGGTCGATCCAACCCTTGAGCAGGGCAGGGAAGGACCACCAATGGACTGGGTAGACCAAGACCAAAGCGTCTGCACGGTCCAGTCGTTCTTGTTCGGCAGCAACGTCGGCGGGTGGCTCTGCCTGCTTGTGAAATAGCGCTTGGTCCGCCAGGTTGAAACGCGGGTCGAAGCCCTCGGCGACGAGATCGGCAAACTCTGCGCTGTTGTGTGGGTTAGAGGCCGTGATGCCGTGGACGATGTGCTGGGCGATGGCATGGGTCAAAGAACGCGGATCGGGATGGGCGACGACGATTAAACTGTGCATGATCGGTTCTCCGACAGAGGACGCGTGGTCCTCGATGTAGAAGCGACCGCGCTTTAGCTACTAAAGGTAACCTACTGATAGTAGCTTTTCCAGTTCGGTATGCTACTCCGTGAATTTTTCATACTGCAGAGGTCTGTGAGGTCGGCAGTAATCTTTGTAGGAACGGGTTCACCCGCAAACACGGGCGAAGCCCTCGCCATTCACCGCGCGGCCTGTTTCGTGGGCGAACCTGCTCTCCCACCGTCCATTGCGCACTCTCCGGCATTTTTACCCAACTTGGCAGGCATGCCATGCTCGGCCTGTAAGGCGGTCGTTGCTATCGACCCATCGCCCAGCACGAAGCGCGCGAACGTCAGAAGTTGTACTTGAAACCCGTCATGATGTTTCTTGGAGCACCGTACATACCGTGGTCGCCGGCATAGCTGAGGTATTCACGGTCGAACACGTTGTTCAGATTGACTGACGCACTTAGATGCTGGTTGAAGTCGTAGCGAGCCAGGAGGTTGGTGACGGCATAGCTACCCTGGGTGAAGGTGTGCAGGTCGGCACCGGTTTTGCTCTGCCAGTTCACACCGCCGCCAAGGGTGAGCTTGTCCAGAATCCCCGGCAGGCGATAGCGGGTGAAAGTCTTGAGACTGTGGCGAGGCAGGGTGGTAACGATACGCTGGTCGTCAGCGTCGGTGCTGACCGCATAGGCATAACCGGCAGATGCCTGCCAGCCTTCGGCCAGCTCTCCGTCCAGGGTGAATTCAGCGCCTTTGGTAGTGGTTCCCTGTTCCGACTTGTACGTGTTACCGCCTGGAGTATCGATCCAGATTGCCAGGTTGTCCTGCTCGATCTTGAACAGCGCGACGCTGGAGTTCAGCTTGCCGTCGAAGTGGCTTCCCTTGACGCCGACTTCATATCCGGTGCCCTCCATCGGATCCAGAGGTTTGTTGTCGATGTCGCGAACCCAGGACGATTGTGGGTTGAAGATTTTCGTATAACTGGCATACAGCGACCACGTATCGTTGACGTCATACACCACGCCAGCATACGGGATGTACACGCCGGTTTCCGACTCCTTGGTCTTGGTTTGCTCGGCGTTGTAGGGTTTATCCTCGGTGTCGCGATGCCAATCGATCACGCGGCTACCCAGCAAGACACTGAGATCGTCGGTGGCGTGCAGGCGCGTGGCGAGATAAGCGGCGTATTGAGTTTCGTCGGCAGTGGATTTGCCAGTGACGTCGAATTCCGGTTTGACCGAGCCGCCGTTCCAGTTCAACAGGTTATCGATTGCGCCAGCCGGAGAGCCGGAATAGTCGTATTTCCAGCCGCCGTAGCTTGGCACGTCCTCGTAGTAGTTGGACAAGGTCACGCCGGCGATCAATTCATGCTCGCGGCCCAACAGACTGAACGGGCCGGTCAGGTAGGCATCGATGTTGTTCTGGCGGGGGATGCCGGAGAAGCGCACGGGCAACTGTGTGGTGCCGCTTCCGTCCGGGTTGAGGCTGCCGTTGACGTAGTTGAAGACTTCATCAAACTTGTTTTCGGAGTGGGTCAGCTCGATCTTTCCGCTCCAGCCATTGGCGAACTGCTGTTCGATCGAGGTGAAAAAACTGGTTTGCTCATGGTCGTTGTAAGACCACGTTTGAGCCGAATTGAGTGAGCGTTTGAGGTTGGTGCGAGACCCGTCGGTGAAGCGGGTCGGCAGGCCGGAGCGCATGGGCGAGTCAACGTCTGTGCGTTGGTAACTGAAGCCCATCGTCAGCAGGGTGTCTTCAGTCAGGTCGAACTCGGTAATGCCGTAGATCAGCTGCGAGTCCTGTTTGTAGCGGTCTACCCATGACTGCTCTGTCTTGAAATCGGCGACCAGACGACCGCGTACGTTGCCGGTTTCGGTCAGCGGGCCAGATACATCAAAGCCAGTTCCGTAGCGGTCCCAGTTACCCGCTTCTGCGGTGACGCTGGCCTGAGCCTCGGAGGTCGGACGCTTGCGGATCAGGTTGATCGTCGCTGAAGGGCTGCCCAGGCCGCTGATCAGGCCGGTAGCACCGCGCACCACCTCCACCCGGTCATACATGGCCATGCTCTGGGTGTAATTGTCCATGCGCTTGACGGTGGGCACACCATCGATTTCAAAGTTCTGAACCTCGAAGCCGCGTGAGAAGTAACCATCGGATTCGGCACCCAGCCCGTCGCGCAACACGATGATGCCCGGTGTGGCATCGAGGGTATCGCTTAGATTGGTAAGGCGCTGGTCATCCAGGCGCTGGCGGGTCATGACGGTCAGCGACTGCGGGGTCTCTTTGGGGGTCAGGTTCAGACGGGTCGAACTGCTGGATGAGTAGGTGGTGTAGAGCCCGGTACCTTCTGTAGTCGACCCGGGCGCTTTGCCCGAAATTGAAATGCTTTGAAGCTCCAGCACGTTAGAGGCCGGCGCTCGCTGGAGGGTGTATCGCCCATCCGGCTGGCGCACCGCTATGAGCTGGCTGCCCTCAAGCAGCGCCTGTAACGCACCGTCGACCGTGTAATCACCCTTCAAGCCAGGGCTGGTTTGTCCGGCAATCAATTCATTGGGAAACGACAACAACAAATGGGCTTGCTGGCCCAGGTGACTGAGCGCAGTGCCCAGTGGCGCCGCGGGGATTTCGTAGTGTTGCACGCTGCTATCGGCGGCTGCCCACACTGGCGATGAACTGGCAATCAGAACCGCCGCGGCGCAACCCAGGGTGCTGGCGAGCGGGGTTGCGTAGCACGACGAAATACTGCGGTGATGCATGTGAAGTTCCCCGATGTTTTTGATGTTTGGCCTATAAGTCTCGCCAGAAATCAAAACGGCTCATCGAAGACGAAAATAGTTCAAACGGTTGCTGGCAAGGCGCGCAAGTTGACCCATAGGCGAGTGAAACGCTGGACATCCAGTTTCAGTGTCTGGGCAATGGCATCGATGATTCGATCACTGTCTGCCAGCGGGTAGGATCCCCATACACGCAGGTTGGCCAATGCGGGGTCGCACCCGAGATGCCCATGACGATAACGACCCAGTTCATCCAGGAAAGCCTGGAGCGGTTGGCCGTTGGCGACGATCATGCCTTCTGCCCAGGCCGGAGCGTTTGCTTGCAGTGCATCCTGATCGAGCAGCCCGAGCGGCCCGAAACGAGCCAGTTGCCCGGCCTGCAAGGGAGTCCACGTGCTCGCTTTTGCCGGTTTTACCTGAAGCGAGCCACGATAGACCGCCAACTGAGTCGAGCCATTCTCAAATTGGCGTACCGTGAAGCGCGCCGAGGACGCCTGCGCGCGGATCTGAGGGGCTTCGATGGAGAGTGCCTGGTTCAAAACCGTGTCGACCAGGATCTCGCCGCTGAGTAATCGAAGGTGCCAGCGATGATCTGTATGACGAACATTTATCGCGCTGTGGGTATTGAGATCAAACGACAGATTGGCGTTCAGCGCGACGCGTCGCTGCTCTCCAACGCCCGTGACGTAATCGGCGCTCAAGCGCGAAACCACTTCGCTGCCTCCGGCCAACCATGCACCCGCGCCTGTGGTAAGCAGCAGGGCCAGGCCCTTGATAGCCCGTCGTCTGCTCAACCCTTCCTGAGAAGAAAGCAACAGGGCCTGTCGGGCAAGGTTTGGATCGCCCTGGGTACGTATTGAGTCTAGCTGAGCAGCCAGGGCCAAGGCCCTTTCCCAGGCCAGCTCATGCAAGGGGTGTTCACTACGCCATGCCATGAAGGCGGCCTGTGCGGGTGAATCAAAGTGAGCTTCCTGCATATCGAGCCACCACGCCATCGCCGCCTCGCACATTTTCGGTGATGGCGCGGGTTCTGGGGTAAAGGCGTTTTCGGTGATCGTCATCCCAGCGCTTCCGTGACCAGCATGCACTGCGCACCTGCCTTGATGATGTGGCGTTTGACGGTAGCGATTGAAATACCCAGCCGCTCGGCAATTTCCCCATGGCTGAGCCCATCCAGTTGCGACCAGAGGAATGCCTTTTTGACGGCGACATCCAACTTACAGAGTGCTTCGTCGAGTCGAACCAGCGTCTCGAAAATAATCAATTGGGTAGCCAGATCCGGCAGCACGTTTTCGTCATCCGTCTGAATTGCATCCAGATAGGCTTTTTCCAGGCGTGTGCGGCGGTAGTGGTTTGACAGGACACTGCGTGCAACCTTCGCCAGAAACGATCGAGGCTGTCGGACTTCCAACGCCTCTTTGCTGAGCAACAGGCGCATGAAGGTGTCCTGCATCAAATCAGCGGCGCGGTGTGAGCAGCTCAATTGCCGATACAGCCAGCGACGCAGCCAGCGGTGTTGCTGTTCGTAAAGAGCCGTGAGCTGAGCATTGTCGACGGATGCCATGAGTTTGAGTCGATGCAAATGAGACGTAGTATCATATGTGACTATTGGGCTGCCGACAAGAACGCAGAATGTCTGCTTAGGATCGTATAGCGACGGTCATACCTTCACTGTCGCTATACGCTTTCAGACCAGCAAACGACCCATTGCGGACATTGAACGGAAATGGATTGGGTGCTCGCGTAATCCTGAAATAGGATGGGCTATTTACATTCAAGATGGCGCACTAGCGGTGAGCATACCCATGGAGCGAAAAGCAATCCCGTCATCCACCTCTGATTGGGTCATACGCAGCACTACACCTGGCAGTGTGGAGCGCATCGAAGCGTGGTTTGGCGGCCATGGCTACGACCTGCATCGTCACGATACATATTCGATAGGCCGTACTCTTGCCGGCGTTCAGAGCTTTCACTACAAGGGAGCGCTGTGCCACGGCGTGCCAGGCAACACACTTGTGCTGCACCCCGACGAAGTGCATGACGGCATGGCTGGCACGGATGTGGGTTTTCGCTATCGGATGGCCTACATCGACCCGTCGCTGATACAGAACGTTCTCGGGGGAGAACCGTTGCCTTTCATTGCTGGCGGACTATCCTGCGACCCGCGCTTGTACCACGCCAGCGAGGCTTTCGTGCAGGCACTCGATCATCCACTGGAAACACTAGAGGAACAGGACGCCGTTTATGACTTGGCAATGGCGCTTCGTGCAGTCGGCGGCAAGCCGCGTGGTCGCAAACGTCTGGATTACCGCTCTGCCGGGCGCGCCAGGGAGTTCATCCTGGAGCACCTTCACGTGGACATCACGCTGGAGATGCTCGAACAGGCGAGTGGACGTGAGCAATGGAGCTTGTCGCGAGACTTTCGGGCCCTTTACGGCACCAGCCCATACCGTTTTGTCACGCTTAGGCGCCTGGATTCTTTCCGCAGACTGATTCTGGATGGCTTCTCACTGGTCGATGCCGCCCTTGCCTCAGGCTTTCATGATCAGAGCCACATGACCCGGCATTTCACTCGCACCTACGGCGTGCCGCCTCTGCGTTGGCTGGAACGCTTACGCACTGTTCGCTAAGTTGCAGGATCGTACAAGAACAGCGCGCTTTCCGCTCGATAGGCTGGTCACTCCAAATTAGAGAGGATCAGCTATGTCCAGCATGCATCAGCAATCGGCATCACCGCCTGTAAACCTGACTCAAAAAGCTTCTCTGATCGAGCAGCAATGGAGCCCAAGGGTCGTCGCGGAAATGAACGACTACCAATTTAAGGTGGTACGCATCGAAGGTGAATTTATCTGGCATTCACACCCAGAAACTGATGAAGCTTTTCTAGTGCTCGAAGGTCTCTTGCGCATCGATCTCCCCGAGGGCTGCGTTCATGTGAAGCCGGGCGAACTGTATGTCGTACCACGTGGTGTAGAGCACAGAACAGCGGCAGAAACGGAAACAGCACTTATGATGATTGAGCCGCGAGGCGTGTTGAATACTGGTCATGAAGTCGGGGAGCGAACAGCGCTGAATGACGTCTGGATCTGAGTCGACATCGACAGTAGTGGCTAGCCTCATCAGGGCGTGAAGCGAACACCTATCGAGAGGGGGCCGTTTCATGCCCCATGGTCTGCAAGCGCAGATCCGACCGGTGGGGCATAGACCAGGAAGGTGGCGCATTTCGGTCCGGAGCCGGCTACCAAGCGATGAGGCCGATACTGGATAAAGAGTCCAGATTCGATGCCCGCTTTGGGTCGAAAGCGGTCACCCACGACCGGCTGCATTCGACCTAAAGCAGACCTCCGACATGGACCGCTCTCGTCCAAAAGCTGTAGTTCATGACCTATCGAATACGCAGTGTTAGATAATTCCCATTTCTTCAGGCCAGGTTTCCACTTCAAGCTTTTTCGCCGTCTCAATCAAGCAATTTATTTCCGCGTTAGATGCGTCGTTCAGTTCAGCAGCAATTGCCTCAAGCGCCGCTACGTCATCATCGTTTTCGACATTATGCCGGTCGTCAATATGTTTGCAGGCAAGGATCAATGCCCGTGCGATGGTTTCCATGTAGATCTCCAACAAACACGCAACGGTTGTAGAAGTAGTAAAGGGTCATTCGGATACCGCAGAGCGTAGCATTCGAAGAGCGGATGGGCAGCTTCTGGCCGATTGCTGCCCTCCGCGAAGGGCAGCTATGGGTCGAAAGCAGTCACTCACGACCGGCTGCTTTCGGCCCGAAGCTGCCATTCATGAAGGGCAGAGATCAGCCAAAAGCAGCTAGGCTTTGTACGAAAAGCCTTGAAACTCGGTGATGCTGCGTCGAAAACAGCCTCGGAATGCTCATTTTCAACCCGTAAACTCCGCTTCCTAGGCTGTTTTCGCCTTGCCTGACCTTCGTCCCAAGACTTTTCAGACAGACCCTAGTCATTACTGATCGAGATCGGCCACCCGCTGCCCCAGGCCCTTATCCCCGCCTGAGCCGGTCACTTTCTGATGTCCCTCACAGATCCCGGATGAATCCGCTTCTGCAACTGAGCGCGCAACGGCCTATCGGGCAGAGCAGTTGTCTTGCGACTAGCTTTACCTCGAGCACTAAAATCTCCGTTCATAGCTCAACCCGGTAGAGTTTCGTTATGACTAAAATAATCGATCTCACGATCACCCAAGATTACCTCAATCCATTTGCCTTGCCGGAAAACCCCAAGTTAAGCCCGGAGCTGACCGACTACTTATCAGATAGTGCTTGGTACCATCCCGATCTGTGCCTACACATTCGTTGCCCAGAAGACGAGCGAGAACGCCTGCAGCACGCCATCAGCAATACCTTTGCGGAAAAGAGGGAGCAACTCAGAGGGGATATTCGCGTCCAACGGCTGGTAGCGCTGACACTCTTAGGCTTGGCGCTTGCCTTGGTGCTGGCAGGCACAGCTCTGGGGATTGAAGGCACCATCCCTGTGGGAGTCGTTACAGTCACCGCGTGGATGCTGCTGTGGCGTAGCGCAGAAATATTTTTTCTGGATATCCGCAGCATTAAGCGGCAGCAGCGTAAGTACCAACGCATTGCCAGCGCATCAAAGCAGTTTATGCCTTAGGCTCTGTACGAAAAGCCTTGATGCTCGGTGAGGCTGCGTTGAGAACAGCCTCGCCTGACCTTCGCCTCAAGACTTGTCACATAGCGCCAAGTTCTGACGGGCTGATAATCCGACTTTTTCAACTACATTGTCCCATGGCTACTCGGTATGAAGGGCACCAATTGAGGCCAGGCTGTGTGAAGACACCTGCGATTGTCTAACGTTTTGATCGCCGCTAAATGGCCACGAGTGGCCGAGGCACGGTTGGCCACAACGTACAAACAGCAGTCGATGACACACACATTCTGATCACTGCCCATAAAGTCACCAATGTTGGAAATGGCCGAGCGCAGCTGAGCAAGCAGGGCTTCATCTACATCGCTGCATCGGATGAATACCGATGCCCTGCAGATCAGCTACTGACCTGCAGGCATTCTTCGAAGGAAGATGGGATGTCGCAGGACAAGCACTCAAACGCTACCGTCGCGTCCGCTGTTGTTTCGAGGGGCTCAATGTCATGTTTCCCGCTACCCCTGCCTCGCGCTTATCATCGATGGGTTTCGGAATGGGCCTGATCGAACGGTTTGCGATCCAATAGGCAGTCTATGAACGCTCCTAGGGCGGCTGGCCGGTGTTGCCTATTCGGGTAATAGAGGAACAGCCCTGGACGTGAAATCGACCAGTCAGCAAGGACTTGGATCAGCCGTCCCTGGGCCAACAGCTCGCCCACGTCTTCTTTCTCGAAATGATAGGCGATGCCGAGCCCATGCAGGGCGGCAGCGATGCCGATGTCAGGGTGATTGGTGACGACGGGGCCGTCGACCGCCACTTCCAGCGGCTGTCCCCGTTCCTGGAACTCCCAGCGATACGGCCTACCGTCCATCTGCAGCCGCCAGTTGATGCATGCATGATCCTGCAACTCAGCAGGTGACTGAGGGATGCCTCGACGTGCGAGGTAGTCCGGAGACGCCACGGCGACCATGTTCAGGTCTGGCGTCAGGCGGACGGCCACCATGTCTTTCTCAAGCCGGCCACCTACACGGATGCCCGCGTCAAAACGGCCAAGAACGATATCGGCCAGTGCGTCGTCGACCACGATATCGAGCACCACGTCAGGGTGTGCCTGATGGAAGCGTGCCAGCCGGGGCGCAATGAGGGTTCTCGCGGCGATCCCCAGCGTATTGATACGCAGCGTGCCGCTTATCTGGCCTGTGGCCTCACTGGCTTCGGCGACGGCAACAGCTATCTCTCGAAACAAGGGGGCGACACGCCTGTAGAGCAGCTCGCCACTCGTCGATGGCGCGACGCTTCGGGTCGTGCGATTGAGCAGGCGTGCGCCGATGCGACGTTCGAGCTGTCGAATGGTCTGGCTGAGTGCAGAGGGCGATAAGCCCAGATGATCGGCGGCCCGCGCGAAGCTTTGACGCTCCACGATGGCCACAAAGGCTTTTAGCTCAGCAAATTCGGATCCACGCATTATGCATTCGCTTCTACATAGTCCATTCGGATTCTAGAGCATTCAATTAATGCTGTCCGGTACGCATCCTAGGGGCTGTACAAAAAGTATTGAGACGAAGGTCAGGCAAGGCGAAAACAGCCGAGGAAGCGGAGTTTACGGTTGTAAATGAGCATTCCGAGGCTGTTTTCAGCGCAGCATCACCGAGTTTCAAGGCTTTCCGTACAGAGCCTAAGGCTGTCACTGACCCCATGGAGCCAACAACATGCATACCTTGACCCTACCTGATCCGATTGCTGCGTACTTCGCTGCCGAACACGACCCTGAAGCTTTGGCACATTGCTTCGATACGCAAGCCGTCTTGAAGGACGACGGTCACACCTACACGGGTATCAACGCCATCCAGGCATTCATGGCCGAGGCCTCGGCCAAGTACAGCGCGACGAGCGTGCCCTTTGCCGTTGAGCGCCAGGACGGACTCCAACTGGTGCGCGCCAACGTCACTGGCAAGTTCCCTGGCAGCCCGATCGTTCTGTCGTACCGCTTTCGTCTTGAACGCGGCCTGATCGCATCGCTGGAAATAACGGCATGAGCTTCGACCTTCAACTCAAGGGTTTGCGCACAGTCGTCACTGGCGGCACGATGGGCCTTGGCGCTGCAGTCGTGCAGACCCTCGTGGAGGCTGGTGCCAGAGTCGCAACGTCGGCGCGCGACGTGTCGGCACGACCGGTGGATGGCGTCACCTATATCGGTGCCGATCTGACGACGGCACAAGGCGTGGCTCACGTCGCGCAGACCGTGCTGCAGAGCTGGGGCGGGGTCGATATCGTGATTAACGTGGTTGGTGGTTCAAGCACTCCAGGTGGTGGCTTTGCCGCCATCAGTGACGAGCAGTGGCTAGCAGAGCTGAACCTCAATCTGATGCCTGCCGTACGCCTGGATCGCGCGCTATTGCCGTCCATGCTTGCCCAGGGCTCAGGCGTTATCATCCATGTGAGCTCGATTCAGCGCATGATGCCTGTGCCTGGATCCACCACCGCCTACGCCGCCGCCAAGGCAGCGCTCACCACCTACAGCAAATCCCTTGCAAGGGAAGTGACGCCAAAGGGGGTTCGTGTACTGAGCGTCGCGCCTGGGTGGATTGAGACCGAGGCGTCCGTAAGGCTGGCAGAGCGGTTGGCTGCCCAGGCAGGAACGGACTACGAAGGAGGCAAACGAATTGTCATGGAGTCGATTGGCGGAATCCCACTGGGCAGGCCGGCCGAACCTCAAGAGGTTGCCGATTTGATCGTCTTCCTCGCGTCCCCCCGTGCCGCCTCGATCTCAGGGTCCGAGCACCGTATCGACGGCGGTACCATCTCAACGCTGTAACCGACGGCTGCAATCAACGGGACGACGGCGAGCCCTCAAGGCTCGCCGCATCCCCGAAATTGTTTACGGCTTGGGCCGTTAGCTGCCCTTGCCCACAGACTGCCTTCGGTCCCGCTCGGCAAATGCTGGTCGGGTACTTTGGCTTCCAATCGTCTCGGCTCTATTCGCTCGGCAACTGGACTATCGTCTTGCCCTTGGCTCGGCCTTCAGCAACCTGGCGGAAGGCGTCGTTGACCTCGTCCAGTGCGAACCGTTGCCGATCCACCCGGATCCTCAGTTGCCCGGCATCTGCCAGCTCAGCCGCCTCGTGCAGGATTGCTCCGTGGTGTTCGCGGCCCTTGCCCGTAAGCAACGGAGTCAGGGTGAACACGCCCGAATAGGTGGCGCTTCTGAACGATAGCGGCGCAAGACTGTGCTGGCCCCAACCGAGGCAGCTCAGCACGTGCCCGGTATAGGGCTTCACGGCCTCGAACGATGCATCCAGCGTGCTACCGCCCACGGTGTCATAGACGATGTCGAAACCTTCCCCGGCCGTATGTTGCGCCACATAGGACGCTACGTGCTGGGCCTGGTAGTCGATCGCCGTGGCTCCCAGGGCGCGTATGAAGTCGAGGCTGGCGGCCGATCCGGTGGCGTAGACTTTGGCCCCACGCGCCTTGGCCAGCTGGATGGCCATTTGGCCGACTCCACCGGCGCCGCCGTGAATCAGCACCTGCTGGCCTGCGCGGACATTGGCGCGATCCACCAAACCTTCCCAGGCGGTGATGAACACCAAAGGCAAGGCGGCCGCCTCGCACATGTCCAGAGCGTGCGGTTTGGGTGCGATCAGCCGGGCATCCACGGCGATGTATTCGGCCATGGTGCCCTGGGTCCCGCCGATCCCACCGGCCATGCCGAAGACCTCCTGGCCGAGCGTGAAGCCTTCTACCGCCTCGCCGAACTCGACGACCGTGCCGGCCAAATCCAGGCCGAGCACCGCCGGCAGCGGCTGGCGGGCGTGTGCCCCAGCACCGTTGGCGATCTTGGTATCGAGCGGGTTGACCCCGGCGGCGTGCACCTTGACGAGGATCTGCCCCTTACCGGGAACTGGACGAGCAATGCGCCGTACGACCAGTGGAGCGTGGGCGGACTCGGCGATAGCGGCAAGCATGGTCTGACTCATGACGGAAACCTCTGTTTGAGTGGATGCATACAAGTTGCTCCCTTCGAGCCATTCCGATAAGAAGCTAAATTTGCATATGACTCATTCCCAAGAGAGGGCTGGTGGCATGGACCTGTTCGACAGCATGCGCGTCTTCGTGAGGGTCGTGGAGCGTGGGTCTTTTTCGGCAGTGGCTCGGGAACTGAACATGGGCCAGCCCGCCGTCAGCAAGCAGATCCGCGCTCTGGAGCAGTACCTGGGTGGGCCAGTGTTCGCCCGCAGCACCCGACACCTCGCGCTAACCGACCAGGGGCAACGTTTCTACAGCCACTGCCAGGAAATTCTCGGGCAAGTCGAAAGCGCCACACGCAGCTTTGCCAGTGGCCAGGAGCAGGTCGCAGGCCCCCTGCGCGTCGCCGCACCGGTCAGTTACGGGCGATTATGCATCGCGCCTCTGATCGGGACGTTTCTGCAGCGCTATCCCGATGTGCGAATTGACCTGCGGCTGAGCGATCACAACGAAGACCTGCTCACCGAAAACATAGACCTGGCGATCCGAATTGGAGTGGTGAAGACCGAGGGCCTGGTGGCGGTATCATTAGGCACAACCACGCGACGGGTATACGCCTCGCCTATTTATCTAGAACGCTGCGGTGTGCCCCTGGAGCCGAGTGAACTGGCAGGTCACAATTGCATCGGTTTCACCTTGCTGGAGCATTACGACCGCTGGCGCTTCACGCGCGGGGCGCACGAGTTCGAGATCGCCATCACCGGTAACGTCACCAGCAACAGCAGCGAGGCCATTCGTGAAATGGTCCTCTGCGGCTTGGGCATCTCCCTCTCTCCACAATGGCTTTTCGCTGCAGACGTTGAACGAGGCCGCGTGCAAAGTGTGCTCGACCGTTACAAGGCCACCGCGCTGCCAGTCAGTGCGGTGTTCAGTCGTGAGCGGCGTCATTCGGCGCGGGCGATGGCGTTCATCGATTTTCTGCGCGAGCACCTGCACGTTCTCCCAGGTAGGGCATAGACCCGCACCTGTCATGCGTGATGTACGCGGTCGGCGTGCGCCCACCTCACGGCAGATGAGCATCGACCAACCTGGCCATCCTGTCCTGGGGCAACTGGAGTCTATTCGGCGCCCCCTCGGCGGTGCGCTGTCCAGCAAAGCCTGCCATCATGTCGCTACAGACCTGGCGCTCAAGACGCGGGCCGTCCCGGCCCGTGTGCATGCGCTGGAAACTTCGTGCAGGCCCCAGGGAGCGCCCCTGACGCATGAAAACGCTGAAGATCGCAACCTTCAACATCAACGGCATTCGCAGCCGCCTGCCGGCCCTGCTGAACTGGCTGGAGCGCGAGCAGCCGGACATTGCCTGCCTGCAGGAGCTCAAGGCAACCGATCAGCAATTCCCGCGCCATGACCTGGAAATGGCAGGCTATGGCTGCCTCTATCAGGGGCAGCCGTCGTGGAATGGCGTAGCCATCCTGGCGCGTGACAGCGAGCCGCTGGAAGTGCGCCGGGGCTTGCCGGGTATGGAGGATGACCCGCAGAGCCGTTACCTCGAGGCAGCCGTTCACGGGGTGCTGGTCGCCTGCCTGTACCTGCCAAACGGCAACCCGCAGCCGGGGCCCAAGTTCGACTACAAGCTGCGCTGGTTCGAGTGCCTGATCGAGCACGCCAAGGGTCTGCACGGCAACGGCCATCCAACGGTGCTGGCGGGCGACTTCAACGTGGTGCCTACCGACCTGGACATCTACGACCCGCGCTCATGGCAGAAGGATGCACTGCTGCAGCCCGAGTCCCGCGCCTGCTATCAGCAACTGCTGGAGGTGGGCTGGGTCGATGCCATTCGCCACCTGCATCCCGATGAACGCGTTTACACCTTCTGGGATTACTTTCGCAATCACTGGGCGCGCAATGCCGGGTTACGCCTCGACCATTTGTTGCTCAACCCCGAACTTGCACCTTACCTGAAACGGGCGGGGGTCGATGCCTGGGTACGCAACCAGGTCAAGGCCAGCGACCACGCGCCCGCCTGGATCGAACTGGGCGGGCGCAGGTAGTGGGTTACAGGAGTTGTCGAGGGTGATCGGAAACTCCCTGACGCGTTTGCCAGTGGCGTGGTAGACCGCATTGGCCACCGCCACAGCAACGCCGACCAATGGCCACGCCCCACACCACGCCCCGAGGATCTGGCTGCGGGCGGTGCGTTTTCGCTCCCTTTAGGGAAATGGCACTCATGGCAGGTCCTCACGGTGGGTTATTTCTTGCCGGGCAGTACCGAGCTGAGTACCTGCTTGGCGGTCTGCACGATGACCCCAGCCTGGTTCGGGGCGCCCTTGAGCAGGGTGCTGGCGAACTGCTTCGCCTGTTCCAGCTTGATATGCGGCGGTAGCGGCGGCACGTTGGGGTCGGTCTTGAATTCGATCAGCACAGTGCACCGAACATGCCATTGATGCCATCGCCGGGGTAGCCGAAGATGCGCCGTACCCCCCACTGATACAAGCGCTCCACCAGAAAGTGGCCTACCGTGCCGCTCATTGTCTTCTCCCGGTCTGTCCTCGATAGGGGTCTGGACTTGGCACGCGCCGGTAAAGTTTCAACGGCGTTCACGTCGGTCGGCTAACCGGAACCTCATCTCGGGCGAGGGGTTCCCAGGCACATCGACAACCTGATCGGGACGGGGCACAGATGAATGACATCGACACCAGCAGTGGCGCGCTGCAGACCCTGCACTTCGAAGACGACGGGGTAACGCCCAACAACCGTTTCCCCGTGTTGTGCTATCGCTTGCAGCTCGACCCTGATAATGACAATGCCAGTGCGTTCGAGGCATTGTTCGCCGGCCATGGCTGGACGCCGCTCTGGCGCGCCGGGATATTCGACTATCACCACTTTCATCCCAATGCCCATGAGGTATTGGGCGTCGCCGCGGGCCGCGCCCAGGTGACCCTCGGTGGCGAAGCGGGTCAGACGCTGAGCGTGAGGGTTGGCGATGTGCTGGTGTTGCCGGCCGGGACGGGCCATCGCTGCGTCGAGTGCAGCGAAGACTTCCTGGTGGTCGGGGCCTATCCCCGCGGGCAGGAGGACTACGACATCCAGCGGCCTGATGCCCACACCTACGCTCAGGCAATTGCGCGCATCGCTGTCGTACCAGGCCCCGTGCAGGACCCCGTCACAGGCGCGCCGATGACCCATTGGCGCTGAGGCTGGCACGTGGCGGAGGTTGCCGTTCGTCGGTGTGATCCATATCGCTGAAAAACCTTTGCCGGGGGCGCTCATCAGAACAGATGTAACGTTCGTTCGACGTTCCCAATCAGGTCTTCGGCCCGTTCTAGCGCGGGCCTTTTTTTGCCTTCTTCATGAACCTCGGGATCAAGCCTCGGCAGCAGGCCGTAACCGGAAGCTGACTCCCATACGGTTGAAAGCATTCATGGCGGCAATGGCCGCCGTCAGGTCAACGAGGTCCTTCTCTGCAAACATCGCCGAGGCCGCTGCGTATGCTTCGTCCGACACATGGGTCTCGCTAACCCGTGTGACTTCCTCTGCCCAGGCCAGAGCCGAGCGTTCCAGATCCGTGAACAAGTCCTGCGCTTCATGCCATACCGGTACTAACACCAGCTTGTCCACCGACATACCTTGTTTGATCAGATCCCGTGAATGCAGATCAATGCAGTGGGCGCATCCATTGATCTGGGACACTCTGAGAAACACCAGATGGATGAGGGGGGCCGGCAGATTCGTAGCCGTGGTCACGAAATGATGCAGACCTCCAAGGGACTTGGCTGCGCCAGGCGAAGCTTGAAACCAATTGAGGCGACTCATGGGTTGTTTCCTTTCTTCGGGACGGTGGTGAGCGCGCGACATGCGGGGCGTCATTTGCGGGATTCCCTGGCCCGGTTCGCACACAGCGCGAGAAGCTTGGGTAGGGTTCAATTGTGGTCATGAAGCGGACTATAGTATTGATCCACTTGGACTCTAATTCACTGATCCACTTTTGAGGTGCCCATGCCATCCGATGCGACCCTGTTCGGTGCGATAGCGCTACCCTCGGGAAGGTCAACTGCGGGCGTCAATCTTCAGGAGTGGCTGTATCTGGAGTTGCGCGAGGCAATGCTTGCCGGGCGTCTGGCTGCAGGAAGCAAGCTCCCGGGAAGTCGGACGCTGGCTGCACGACTCGGCGTCGCACGCGGAACGGTACAGGCAGCGTATCAGCAGCTTTTGTCTGAGGGCTATGCGGTCAGCCGAACAGGCAGTGGCACCCGTGTGTGCTTGGAGCTGCCTGATGCCAAACAACGGGTGTTTCCCCGCCAGCGAGGCGGTGGAGCGCAAATCCCGGTGCGGCGGGTTCCCCCAAGCACGGAATGGGTCGAGCGGCTGCAGACTGCCACGCCGGCATTCGCCAGGCGCAAGGTCGCGCCTGGACTTCGTCCTTTCTTCCCGATGCGTAGTGACGTTCGGTCATTCCCGATAGACCTTTGGCGCAAGCTGCATATCCAGCAGATGCGCAGTTCCAAACTGGAAGCGCTGCTCGATTATGATGCCGCCGGGTTGCCGAGTTTGCGTCACGCCATCGCCGACTATCTGGGCTGCGCTCGAGGCGTGCATATTTCGGCTGACCAGATCGTGGTGCTCAGTAGCGTGCAACAGGGGATCGATCTATGTTTGCGCTTATTGGTTCCGCCAGGGGAGAGCGTCTGGATGGAGGACCCGGGTTACCCGGGGGTACGTCAGCTTATGGCGGTGGCAGGTTGTGAGGTCGTGGGCGTCCCGGTGGATCAACAGGGTATGCGGGTCGAGGATGGTATTCAGGCCGCCCCCAAGGCTAAGCTCGCTTATGTGACGCCCTCGCGGCAAATGCCCACCGGCCATGAACTGTCTCCCGCCAGGAGGCTTGCATTGCTGCGTTGGGCGAGCGCTTCTGGGGCCTATATCATTGAAGATGACTACGACAGCGAGTATCGATTCATTGCCAAGCCCATTCCAGCCTTGCGCGCCATGGCGGGTGCCGATGAGTCGGTAATCCTCGCCGGCACATTCAGCAAACTGCTGTTCCCGTCCGCTCGCCTGGCGTATCTGGCGCTCCCTACACATCTGGTCGATGTCTTTACCCGCGCGGTAGCGTTGACCTCACGACACCCTAATAGCCTGAGTCAGGCGGTGCTGGCGGCATTTTTCGATCAAGGGCATTTCGAACGGCATGTCAGACGCATGCGCAAACGCTATTCGCTGCGTGCTGAGGCGCTCAACTGCGCAGCTCAAGCACACTGGCAGGGTTTGATCGAGGTGCCGGAGATTCGTGCTGGCCTGGACATCGCTTGCTCATTGCTGGTCGGTAGCGAGTCTGAAGCGGGTCGTCGAATCGAAGAAGCCAACGTTGATGTACTGCCACTTTCGCCATTTTTCCAAGCGCCGGTGTCTGCAGGTTTTTTGCTGGGATTCGCGCCTTATGAGGAACGGTCCCTGTTTGAAGCAGCGTTGGCGGTCAGGAAGGCACTGCAGAACCACAGGCTGTTGCTCTGATACGCCAGTGTGCGTCCAGGCCACTTTGGGAGCGGCTTGACCCGCGAAGCGGGCATGGTCGAACCGCATTTCGAGTCTGACGCACGGGTTCGGTTGCTGGCGTGCTGGTCGCTTGAGTCCAATCCGATCTCTATGGTCTATTCCCCCAATCGCCTTTTGAGCGCCCGGGTGCGGGTTTTCGTGCAGTGACGTGTAGAGTCGTTTGAGGCCACCGGGTTGCGCTGAGGCTTTCGCACCTTGGCCATTGCACTTTTGCCTTTACCATGGGGCCAGACCCATATCGCTGAAAGAGACCCACATGGAATTACGTCAACTTCGCTATTTCCTCAGTGTATTGGAGTGCGGCAGCCTTGGCCGTGCTGCGCTTGAGCTTGGGGTTGGCGCTTCTGCCTTGAGCCAGCAACTGTCGAAGCTGGAAAGCGAAGTGAGTACTCGGTTGTTGACGCGGTCTAGTACCGGTGTCTCGCCGACGGCAGCGGGCCTGGCCTTCGAATACCATGCACGGCTGGCGCTACGGCAGGCGGATCATGCTGTCCTAGCCGCGCAAAGCGGCCGTATGAGCGGTTATGCCAGTGTCGGATTGGCACCGACTACTGCATCCATTCTTGGTCTGGCGTTGATCGACAGGATGCGCGAACGCTATCCCGATATCCGTCTGCACCTGGTGGAGATGCTGTCGGGCTACCTGATGAACCAACTCAACGCCAGGCACCTTGACCTTGCTGTGCTGTTCCAGGCAGAGCCGGGGCCTAGGCTGGAGGTCCGGCCGCTACTCAACGAGCGGTTGTTCGTCCTGGTTCCCGCCGCGCTGGTCGATGCCAACTGGGGCGAGGCCCTGACCCTGCAACAGATCGCCTCGCTGCCTTTGGTGATGCCCAGCACACAGCACGGCCTGCGCACCACGCTGCGCTCGATCTTCGAACGGGCCGGGCTGGAACCCTCGATCGTCATGGAAGTCGATGGCCTGTCGCTGTTGATGGATTGCGTCTGTGCAGGGCATGCCGCCACCATCCAGCCCGGGGCGACCGTCGCACGGGCGCATCACGCAGGCTTGCGGGTGTTCGCCATTGACGAAGCACAGGCGCAGCGCCGGAACCTGATCGTCAGCCTGACCGATGACGAGCTCTCGCCGGCCGCCTTGGCGACACGGATCGTGCTGCAGGAGGTTTCTCGGGAGTTGGTGGAGCAGGACCGATGGCCCGGAGCGCAGTTGCTTTGACTCAGTCTCCCGGCATTGCCATCCGTAGCCTTTAGAAAAACTGAATGCCTCCCCCCGCTAATCGCGTTTCGGACCCTCTGGGTACTCATTAGAGTCCCTGGTCACGAGGAGCAGCCGAACATTCGGCGCTTCGTGACTTGGAGGCGAAATGATCGATGTGCTAGTCATTGGAGGGGGCAATGCCGCCCTCTGTGCCGCGCTGATGGCGCGGGAAGCCGGAGCCAGCGTACTGCTGCTTGAGGCTGCCCCCCGCGCCTGGCGGGGTGGCAATTCCCAACACACGCGTAACTTGCGGTGCATGCATGATGCCCCGCAGGACGTACTGGTCGACGCGTATCCGGAAGAAGAGTTCTGGCAGGACCTGCTGAAGGTCACCGGTGGCCAGACCGACGAAAAGCTCGCGCGCCTGGTGATCCGTGCCTCCTCCAATTGCCGCGGGTGGATGCGCCGTCATGGCGTGCACTTTCAGCCCTCGTTATCTGGTGCGCTGCATACCGCACGAACCAACGCCTTTTTCATGGGCGGCGGCAAGGCGCTGATCAATGCCTACTATCGCAGCGCCGAGAACCTTGGGGTGCAGGTACGTTACGACACGCCTGTCGCCGACATTGAACTGCAAGAGGGATCCTTCGTTGCAGCCCATGTGCCGGCGCGTGAGGTCCAGGGCCGGCACCTTCCTGCCGAGCGCATCGAGGCGCGCAGTTGTGTGCTTGCAGCCGGGGGGTTCGAGTCCAACCGTCAGTGGTTGCGCGAGGCCTGGGGGCAGAACCCGCGAGGGGAGTGGCCCTCGGACAATTTCCTGATTCGCGGCACGCGTTTCAACGACGGGGTTCTGTTACGCCGCCTGATCGAACAGGGCGCAGACAAGATTGGCGACCCGACGCAGGCACACATGGTAGCGATCGACGCCCGTGCGCCTCTCTACGACGGCGGGATCTGCACCCGCATCGATTGTGTGTCGCTGGGCGTGGTGGTCAACCGCGACGGGCAGCGCTTCTACGATGAAGGTGAGGATTTCTGGCCCAAGCGCTATGCCATCTGGGGGCGTCTGGTGGCCCATCAGCCTGGGCAGGTGGGTTTCTCGATCATCGACCAGAAAGCCCTGGGTCGATTCATGCCGCCGGTGTTTCCGGGCGCTACCGCCGACAGCCTTGAGGCGTTGGCGGGCCTGCTTGGCTTGCCTGTCCAAGCCTTCGTCGAAACCGTGCGCGCCTACAACCATGCCTGTCAGGTGGGTACCTTCGATCACACGCAGCTGGACGACTGTCACACCGTAGGCCTGGCGCCTGTGAAAAGCCACTGGGCGCGCCCGATCGATACACCTCCGTACTACGGTTACCCGCTGCGACCGGGTGTGACCTTCACATACCTGGGGCTGCGCACCGATGAAACGGCCGCCGTTCATTTCGATGGGAATCCCAGCCCGAACCTGTTTGTTGCCGGCGAGATGATGGCGGGCAATGTGCTGGGCAAGGGCTACACCGCCGGTGTCGGCATGTCCATCGGTACCGCCTTCGGGCGCATCGCCGGGACCAGCGCCGCTGCTGCGGCAGGCTACGAACATCCAGAAAAAGAGAAACGCCATGACCGCGCAACTGCCTGAACCATTCCAGCCTGATACCGCCCAGCCCGCATTCGATTTGATCCCGGTGTTGAACGTCGAGGAGCAAGAAGTCGACCGGCAAATGCGCATTTGCAACGCCTGCCGTTACTGCGAGGGCTTCTGCGCGGTGTTCCCGGCCATGACCCGCAGGCTTGAGTTCGGCAAGGCAGATATCCACTACCTGGCCAACCTGTGCCACAACTGCGGCGCGTGCCTGCATGCTTGCCAGTACGCACAACCCCACGAATTTGCCGTCAACGTGCCGCAGGCTATGGCGAAGGTGCGTGGGCAAACCTACGCCGAGTACGCCTGGCCGGCCCTGTTCGGACGCTTGTATCGACACAACGGCATCTTCGTCGCCAGTGCTTTGGCAGTGGCACTGTCGTTGTTCTTGCTGTTGACCTTGTGCGCCAACGGCACGCTGTTGCCCGGTCGGTTGGCGGGGAATTTCTATGCAGTTTTCCCGCATAACACCCTGGCGCTGATGTTCGGCGGTGTCTTCGCTGCGGCGAGTCTGGCGCTGGCGGTCGCGGTACGCCGTTTCTGGCGTTCGGTCTCGCCGGCCGAGGCGCAGGCGCAACCAGTCAAAGGGGCTGTGGTGGAGGCATCGAGTGCGGCATTGACCCTCAAGTATCTCGATGGAGGGCATGGCCAGGGCTGCAACAACGCCGACGATCGCTACACACTGTGGCGGCGACGTTTCCATCACTTCACCTTCTACGGCTTCATGCTGTGTTTCGCCGCCACAGTGGTTGCCACCGGGTATCACTACCTGTTGGGCTACCAGGCGCCATACCCCCTGTTGAGTGCACCGGTGTTGCTCGGCACGTTGGGCGGTCTTGGGTTGATCGTCGGGCCAGCCGGGCTGCTGGCGCTCAACCTTCGCAGGGCGCCGGAGCAGGGCGATGTCGCCCAGCGTCCCATGGACCGGGCGTTCATCTTGCTTCTGCTGCTGGTCAGCGCCACGGGCCTGGCGTTGTTGGGCCTGCGTGACACGGCTGCGATGGCGATCGTGCTGGCGATTCACCTGGGTACGGTCATGGCGCTGTTCATCACGTTGCCCTACGGCAAGTTCGCCCATGGCCTGTTCCGCAGCGCGGCATTGCTCAAGTTCGCGATCGAGAAACGCCGACCCAACACGCTGGGCCTGGGAGGGGAATGAGCCATGATCGCATCTGGCATTCGCCCTGCGTTGCGCCAAACCACAGGCAAGTCCTCTCGCTCAACGGTTAGGCCACTTGTCCAGCAGGATCGACACGAATTTCTCCGCTGCGGGCGACAGCGACGCCCCTCGGCGATAGACCAGGCCCAGGGTGCGGGTCACCTGGGGTTCGATCAGCGGCACGCTGACCAGCGTCGGGTGGTCGGCGCTGGGCATCGCCAGGCTGGGCATGGCCGACACCCCCAGCCCGGCCTCGACCATGCCCAGCGAGGTGGACAGGTGCTGGACCTCATAGAACCACTTGGGCCGCAGGTTGAGCCCGGAAAGCGCATGGTCCAGCAGCATCCGATTGCCGCTCAGGCGGCCAACGCCTATCAGGCGGTAGTCGGCAAGTTCCGTCCAGGTGACGGCGTCGCGGGTCGCCAGCTTATGGTCCCGGCGGCAGGCCAGGACGAAGTGTTCCTGCACCAGGGAGACGAATTCGATGTCCGGGTGCTGGCCACTCATCATGTTGATGCCGAAGTCAGCCTCACCCCGCAGCACGGCCTCGAGCCCATCATTGGCGCTAAGGTCCAGCAAGCGAATGCGGATCTTCGGGTATTGCTCGTTGTAGTCGCGGATCACCGAAGGCAGGAAGTAAAACGCTGCGGTCGGAATGCAGGCGAGGGTGACCTGGCCGGTCTGTCGTTCGGCCAGTTCGCGAATGCTCAGGATCGAGTCCTCGAAGTCATCGAGCAAGCGTCTGGCCTTGGGCAGGAAGTCCCGCCCGACACTGGTGAGGCTGACGCGACGGGTGGTGCGTTCGAGCAGCGAGGTGCCCAAGCCTTCCTCGAGTTTCTTTATCCGCCGACTCAGGGCCGGCTGCGACAAATGCAGCGCTTCCGCAGCCTCATGGAAACTGCCAAGTTCGGCGATTTTCACGAACGATCGTATATCTTGCAGCTCATATTCCATCTGATTTCGCTCCCCGGCCTTAGCGGTGAATTAATCCACGATTCGCAATAATGCCTACGATATTTGCATTGGATTGATTTATCCATCCCTGTCAATCTTGTGTCCACAACATCAATGATGTCCATTGATCAACAAGAGTGCGAAATCATGCAACGAATTCCTTGCGTACTCATGCGCGGTGGCACCTCCAAGGGGCCTTTTTTCCACGCATGGGATCTTCCTGCCAATGTGGTCGAACGCGACGAATTGCTGATCAACCTGATGGGTTCCGGGCACGAACTGGAAATCGACGGTATCGGTGGTGGTAGCCCGCAAACCAGCAAGGTGGCGATCATCAGCCCTTCGCTGCATGCCGACGCAGACGTCGACTACCTCTTCGTTCAGGTCATGGTTGCCCAGCGCCGGGTCGATACCGCGCCCAACTGCGGCAACATGCTCTGCGCCGTTGGCCCGTTCGCCATCGAGCAAGGCCTGGTCAAGCCTCAGGATGGCAAGACCTTGGTTCGCATCCGCAACCTCAACACCAACACCTTCGTCAACTCGCTGGTGGAAACACCAGGTGGCATCGTGCGATACGAAGGCCGCACGGCAATCGACGGCGTACCAGGGACTGCCGCCCCGGTGCACCTGACCTTCCTCGATGCGGTCGGTAGCAAGACAGGTAAACTGTTCCCCACTGGCCAGGCCCAGGATGTGATCGACGGTGTACCGGTCACCTGCATCGACATGGCCATGCCGATGATGATCGTCCATGCCAGCGAATTGGGCATGACCGGTTCAGAGACCCCGGCGCAGCTGGATGCCGATACCCGCCTGCTGCAACGGCTGGAGGCCCTGCGCCTGAAGGCCGGCAAGGCGATGGGGCTGGGCGATGTCAGCGGCATGGTGATCCCGAAGCCTGTCCTGGTTTCTCCGCCGCGTCATGACGGCACGCTCCAGGTGCGTTACTTCATGCCTCATAACTGCCACCGGGCCTTGGCCATCACCGGTGCTATTGGCTTGGCGACTGCCTGCGTCAGCCCTGGCACCGTGATCATGGACATGCTCGGCGAGCAAGCCCAGCACTTGGAAGAAGTCCGTCTGGAACATCCGAGCGGCGGTATCGACGTGGCGCTCTCGCGCAGCGGTGCCGACGGCAAGACGCTCCAGGCCTCTGTGGTACGAACCGCCCGCCGGCTGTTCTCAGGTTTCGTCTACGCCCCAACCTTGCGCAGGCTGGCAGGGTAGGCAACAGGCCGATCACATCGGCAACCAGCACATCCGCACAATTTCAACAATGGGTGATGCCTCATGAAACTCGCGAAGTCACTGTATTTCCAGATCCTCTGCGCCGTCCTGCTGGGCGTGGTGGTCGGCCACTTCTGGGCGCAACAGGCCGTTGCGCTCAAACCACTGGGTGATGCGTTCATCAAGCTGATCAAGATGATGATCGCCCCCGTGGTTTTCTGCACCATCGTCACCGGTATTGCCGGCATGACCGACAAGCGCTCCCTGGGGCGGTTGATGAGCAAGACGTTGCTGCTGTTCCTGGTACTGACTGTCGTCAGCCTGGTGATCGGCCTGGCAGCGGTGCATCTGTTGCGCCCAGGTGTCGGCATGAACATCGACCCCGCCACGCTCAGCACCGAGGGGCTTGGCCAGTACG
The DNA here is from genome assembly GCF_040762985.1 of Pseudomonas sp. Rh2. NCBI lineage: Bacteria > Pseudomonadati > Pseudomonadota > Gammaproteobacteria > Pseudomonadales > Pseudomonadaceae > Pseudomonas > Pseudomonas sp. Rh2. The sequence goes on along the minus strand of NZ_CP142890.1, from coordinate 3,436,846 downwards.
CCGCCTCTGCGGCGAAGCTCAGCGTGGTCGATTTCTTCATGCACATCATCCCTGACACCTTCATCGGTGCATTCAACAAGGGTGAAGTGCTGCCGGTGCTGTTCATTGCGGTGCTCAGCGGTTTCGCCCTGTCATCGATGGGCGAGAAGGGCAAGCCGGTGCTCGATGTGCTGGAGTCCGTCTCGACCATGGTTTTTCGCATCTTCGGCTACCTGATGCGCTTTGCCCCGGTCGGCGCCTTCGGTGCGCTGGCGTTCACCGTCGGACAGTACGGGGTGACGTCCCTTGGGGCATTGGCCAAGCTGGTCGGGACGCTGTACATCGCGTGCGCGTTCTTCGTGCTGGTGGTGCTCGGTGGTATCTGCCGTGCGCATGGCTTCAGCCTGTGGAAGCTGCTGCGATACTTCCGGGAGGAGTTCCTGGTGGTGCTCGGCACATCGTCCACCGAGCCCGTTCTGCCGCGCATGCTGGAGAAACTGGAGAAACTTGGCTGTAAGAAGGGTGTGGTGGGGCTGGTGTTGCCAACCGGCTATTCCTTCAACCTCGACGGCACCGCCATCTACCTGTCGCTGGCGGCGGTGTTCATCGCCCAGGCCTGCAACATCGACCTGACCCTGGGTCAGACGGTGACGATGCTGGCAATCATGCTGTTGTCGTCCAAGGGCGCTGCGGGTGTGACCGGCAGTGGTTTCGTGGCGCTGGCCTCGACCCTGACGGTCATCCACGACATCCCGCTGGCCGGCTTGGCCTTACTGATCGGCATCGACCGCTTCATGTCGGAAGCGCGCGCGCTGACCAGCCTGGCAAGTAACGCCGTGGCGACCGTGGTCATCTCGTTGTCGGAAAACGCCTGTGAACGGGAAACCCTGCTGCGCCGCCTGAATGGCGTTCCGGTAGCGCAGGCAGAAACGGGAGCCGAAGAGGTCGAATGGTCTGCCGAGCCTCGGCGTCACGGCTGAAAGTCGCTTCCACTTCCCATCGTTGACTTAGAATCCCACTCAACATCCCAGTGATGTCGAGTGGGGTAGGGGGCCGTCTGCCTTGGCGATGGCCGCAATAGAATAAAAACAAGAGAAAAAACCATGCTCGCACTCCTGGGCCTGATCATGGTGGTGACCTTCACCTACCTGATCATGAGTAAACGCCTGTCGCCGATCGTTGCGCTCACCGTGGTACCCATCGTTTTCGCGGTGATCGGTGGCTTTGCCCCCGAACTGGGCAAGATGATGCTCGATGGCTTGAAGATGGTGGCGCCATCGGCAGCACTGTTGCTGTTCGCGATTCTGTTCTTCGGCCTGATGATCGATGCCGGTCTTTTCGACCCGCTGATCCGCAAGATTCTCAAGCGCGTCAATGGCGACCCGATCAAGATCGCCATTGGTACCGCGCTGTTGTCGTTGCTGGTAGCACTCGATGGCGACGGCACCACCACTTACATGATCACCTGCGCGGCAATGCTGCCGTTGTACAAGCGCATTGGCATGAATCCGATGATCCTGGCCACGGTGTCGATGCTGTCGTTGAGCATCATGAGTGGCATGAGCCCTTGGGGAGGCCCGGCTACTCGAGCCATCGCTGCGCTCGGACTGGATGCGACCGAATACTTCATTCCAATGCTGCCGACCGTGATCGGTGGCGCTGTCTGGGTGGTGTTCACCGCCTACCTGCTCGGTCGTGCCGAGCGTCGCCGGATCGGCAACATTGCCCTGGAGTCCGGTGGTGGCAACTGCTATATCAAGGAAATCCTCGGCGACAACCCGCACAAGCGTCCTCGGCTGGCGTATGTGAACCTGGCGCTGGTGATTGCGGTGATGACCGCCCTGGTGTTGGGCGTCATGCATTCCGCGCTGCTGTTCATGATCGGTTTCGTTGCGGCGCTGATGATCAACTATCCGCAGCTGGAACTTCAGAAAGAGCGCATCCTCGCCCACTCAGGCAACGCCATGACCGTGGTCCTGCTGGTTTTCGCCGCGGGGATCTTCGCTGGCATCTTCTCCGGTACCAAGATGGTCGATGCCCTGGCGCAGACCCTGGTCGACTGGATTCCCGAGGCCTGGAGCCACTGGTTCCCGCTGGTGGTGGCGGTGACCAGCATGCCGTTGACCTTCGTGCTGTCCAACGACGCCTACTACTTCGGCGTGGTGCCGATCCTTGCCAACGCGGCTGCGGCCTATGGCATCGACCCGGTTGAAATTGCCCGCGCCTCGGTGCTGGGGCAGCCGGTGCACCTGATGAGCCCATTGGTGGCCTCGACCCTGCTGTTGGTGGGCATGGTCGATCGCGATATCGGCGACTTCCAGAAAGCCACCGTGAAATGGGCGGTGCTGACGTCGTTGGTCATCACCGCGCTGGCATTGCTCACCGGAGCCTTGTCCTTCTTCGTCTGATCTGCACCGGGCGCCCGTGGCGCCCAACTCTATCCAAGAACAACAAAAGAGTACCGATCATGTCCCGAGCTGTTTTCCGTGGGGCCACCTGTGGCCTGCTCTGCGGCTGGCTGCCTGTTGCCGGCGCTTCCGGATTCATCGACGACAGCAAGCTCAAACTGCAGCTGCGCAACGTCTATTTCAACGAAAACTTCCGCGACGAGCAGGGCATGAGCGCCCGTGCTGCCGCGAACGCCAAGAGCGAGCGGGTGGAATGGGCGCAGGGGTTCCTGCTCGACTACCAATCAGGGTTCACTCAAGGCCCGCTCGGCCTGGGGCTCGATGCCCTGGGGCTTGTCGGTGTACGGCTCGATTCGGGGCGCGGACGCAGCGGTACGGGCTTGCTGCCGGTGCATGACGATGGTCGCGCCGCCGACGAGTTCGCCAGTGCCGGTGTGACCGCCAAGGCGCGCCTGGGCCAGACCGTGGTCAAGCATGGCACCTTGCTGCCCAAGACGCCGGTGCTGGTCTATAACGACGCGCGGTTGCTGCCGCAGACCTACCAGGGCACGCAACTGACCAGCAACGACATCGACGGCCTGACCCTGACTGCCGGCCACCTGGACCGCTTCAAGCAGCGCGACTCCTCCGACAGTACAGGCCTGTACCTCGATGGCTATGGTGGCGACGAGTCTGGCGATTTCAGCTTCGCAGGTGCCGACTACGCCATCAGCAAGCAGCTGCGCGTGAGCTATTTCCATGGGCAGCTCGAGGACTTCTACCGCCAGGACTATGCCGGGCTGGTACACGACCTGCCGTTGGCCGGCGGTGTGTTCACCACCGACCTGCGCTATTTCAAGAGCCGCGACAGCGGGGCCGCCTACGGTGGCAAGATCGACAACGACATGTTCAGCGGTCAGGTTTCCTACGCCCACAGCGGGCATACCGTTGGTGCCGGGTACCAGATCCTCGATGGCGACGCGGGATTGCCGTACATCAGCGGTGCGACGGTCTACTCGTTCAGTAACGTTGGTATTGGCAAGTTCATCGAGGAGGAAGAGAAAACCTGGATGGCGAGCTATGCCTACAACTTTGCGGCGGCCGGTATCCCGGGCCTCACCTTCATGGCACGCTACCTGAGCGGCGACAATGGTCGCTCCGCTGACGCAGGGATCAGCGAATGGGAGCGAGACGTAGAGCTTGCCTACGTGGTGCAATCCGGGCCTATCAAAGGGTTGGGCGTGAAACTGCGCAACTATGTCTACCGTTCTGATTTCTCGCGCGGTCGCGACAGTAATCGGATTTACCTGACCTACGATATTGCGCTTTGGTGATGCGGTGGGGCGAGCCTGCGCAACCGATGCGCTTGCTCGCCCAGTCATTGGTTCAGCCCCAGGAAAAACCCACCGCCGGCGCGGCACCGCTCAATTGTCGCTGACCTGCGAAGCGGCCGGGGCGATGTGCTTGAGCGAGCGCCGGTCGGCTGCGACACCCCACAACGTCGGTGAGTACCAAGGCCAAGGACCACTGCGCCCATCGCGCCCAGCGCTGCGCCAATCCAGAGCGAGCTATCGATGGTCAGGTCGACCTAACCCCGTTAGCGTGCTGGGGTGAACTCCTGAGCGGCGGAGTGATGCCTGTGTATTCACCGGCAATGCCGGCGCTGGTGGGGAGGCGCAATCGCAAGCAGCTGCACAGGCGGCACGACAACGCAGTTGGCGCCGTGGCGCCAATGTACGGGCACAAGATGATGGAGAACAGTACCGTAGAAGCGCTCTTGGCTCGAATCACCGCTTGGCCGCTGCAATGCCTGGGTCGTCATGGCGATTCTTTAGCCACCGTTACCACCCGTACCGCCGCTGCCGGAACCTGCGCCGTTATCTTTGTCAGTCCCTGTGTCATTGCTTCTAGAACCATCGGTGCCAGACCCCTGGCTTGAGTCGTGGGTGGTGCCGTCGCCGCCAGTGCGGTCGGTGTCATTACTGTCGGTTCCACCCGACCCGGTGCCCATGCCATCCGCAGGGGTGCCGGACCCTGTGGCTCGTCCCCGGTCGTCCATTTGCCTGTGGTCCTGGCTGTGCGTGCGCGGTTGATCTTGGCTGTCAGGGGCAGCAAGGGCCCAGGGTGGGCAGGCGCCCAGGTACAGCGCGAGCATCAGTGAATGGGGCTTCATGACGTTCATGGTGATGGTCCTTTTTTGGGTATGTTCACCTTCTGTTGGTCCTGCTGGCTTGGGCAAGGGTGCATCGAGATCGACGGACGGACGCCATTGGGCCATCGCGTCTTCCTTGGGGCTTCCCCGACGGTCAAACCTGCGCGCCGGAGAGGCGCGCAGGTTGCTTTATCAGGCGGCGCGTAGCTCGCCCTTGAGTAGTTTTTTCTGCGCCTCCATGGCCTGGCCCATTTCTTCCAGCGCCGTCTTGCCCAGCAGCTTTCGGGCTGTCGGGAAGAGGTCGCTTTCCTCTTCCTCGATATGATGCTCCAGCAATTCCTTCATCACCTTTACCCGACCGGCGAATTCAACCGTGCCGGTGTCGGTCTGCAACAGGTCGGGGAGGACCAATGAGTCGACGGTGCGGTGCTCCTCCTTGGCTTCGTAGTACATCTTTGCTTCTTCCTTGCCGCCTGCCTGCTTGATCGCCGGGTACAGGATCTGCTCCTCGAGGGTCGTATGGATGCTGACCTCCTGCTTGATCCGCGCAAGCAGTTCGGCACGCTTCTTCACCGCGCGCTCGGTCGTCGAGGACAACTCTTCAAGCAGTTTCTTCACCAGTTGATGGTCTTGGATCAACAATTCGATTGCGTTCATGGGGCACCTCTTCACGGCTGGGAAAAGTTACGGCTGCCAGCAGTGGAGCAGGGCGCAAGCGGCAAGGTTCAATGCGGATGATCAGCGCACCGGCTATTGGGTGTACTGGCTGCGGTATGGGTTCGTCGTCGATGACCTGACTCGATTGCACTGAATCTTTGTTGCTTCAGCCGCATCTACCGGACACGAACGGTCAATGCCCAGGAGCCAGCGCGTGCCGCGAATCATCACCCCGACCACTCCTGAACACGAAATCAGTGAGCACAACGCCCGCATGTTCGGGTCACCCAAGGAACGGTTGGATTTCTATCGTTGCGAAATCCAATACGAGACCAGCATTCTCGCCAACCGCACTGACGCCTATCTTGCCGCCCAGTCGTTTCTGGTGATCGCCTTCGTATCGTCGATGGGCAACCTCAACCAAAGCTGGGGCGAGATGTTCACCTTGCTCGTCCCTCCATTTCTCGCCCTGCTGGGCGTATTGAGCTCGCTCAATGCCTGGCCGGGTATTCGCGCGGCCTACAAGATCATCGAACACTGGCAATTGAAACAGAGCAATCTGCTGCGCAGCGAGCCATTGATGGGTCTGGCCTATGACGAATCGCCGCTGTTCAGCGAGGCGGAAACTTTACAGGTCGGGCACCGTAAGTCGCTGTTGTTCTCTCTGCGCACGCCATGGATATTTCTGGTGTTCTGGGTGATCCTCGGCGCCTATGCGGTATTCATCCAGTTGGCATGAGACGATTTTTTTGCTCCGCCGGTATCGCTGACTTTCTCCAGCAGGTCAGCGCGGGGAAGAGGGGCTGGCGCTGCAACTGACGGAAGTTGTCAGCGAGAGCCGCGATCAGTTGTGCATCAGTTGTTGGAGCACCCATTGCCCAAGACGCGGTACTCAACAATGTGTCGATGGCCATGGGAGTCGTCATAAGTCATGCGCGCGGGCACGACTTCGCAGACATCTGGGACACTGCTGAGGGAGACGACCCGGGCAATATCCAGGGGGTGGGAATAGCTGTATGGCTCGACTGGGATATGCCCGGTGTCGGCCGACGGCTCCTCTGCCATCGCCAGGGAGCAAAGGCCGCAAAGAAGCAGAGTCAGTAATGCTTTCATCGATGTTTACCTGTCCTGGAGGAGGGGCCCAGACGCCGCCCGGCGTCGGGCCGTTTACCGTGGAATTAGAACGGTTTGGTCGGCAGGTACTTGCCATCGAGCGTGATCACCGCGCGGGAGCCGCCTTCCGGATCTTCGACCTTCTTGACGTCCAGCTTGAAGTTGATGGCGCTGATGATGCCGTCACCGAACTTCTCGTGTACCAACGCCTTGAGTGTGGTGCCGTAGACCTGGAGCATCTCGTAGAAGCGGTAGATGGTAGGGTCGGTGGGTACACCGCGTTCCATGCAGCCGCGCACCGGTATGGTCTGCAACAGGGCAATGCCATCGGCGTCAAGGCCGAGCTTGTCGCCGACCACTTGCGCTGCGCTGGCGGGCAGCGGGTGCTGGCCCAGTAGCGCGGCGGTGACGAACGCTTCGGACAGGCCGGTGCCCTCGGTGATCTGGGCATACGACAGGTCTTTGCGGGCCTTGGCCATAAGGATGACTTCGGTCAGGGCCTGGCGAACACTTTGGGTGGCTTGGGTCTGGATCATGGCGTTTTCTCCTAGGGTGGATAGCCGTATTCAGGCAACGTGCTTGGGTGGATGGGAAACAGCGTGTACCTGCGGGTTATCCGCGAGGGGCACGAATTTGCCGGTGCTGCCATCGAATGCGTCGATACGGCCGCTCTCGATGTCGTAGATCCAGCCGTGCAGGGTGACGCGGCCCTCTTCGAGGGCGAGGCGGACCGACGGATGGGTTTGGATGTTGGCCAGTTGCGCGATGACGTTTTCACGCACCATGGCCCTGACCTTGCCGTGCTGGTCTTCATGGTGACGGGCTTCATTGACCACCCGGGCGGAGTCGGCATAGCGCAGCCAACCGGCGACGGCGGGCATGTGGTCCAGGCATTTGCAGGTGGCGATGGCGGTCATGGCGCCGCAGTCAGAGTGGCCACAGATCACGATGTCCGCGACCTTGAGCGCCGCCACCGCATACTCGACCGAGGCGGATACACCGCCTGGTTCAGGTCCGTAGGACGGCACGATATTGCCGGCATTGCGGATGACGAAGAGGTCGCCTGGCTCACGCTGGGTCACCAGTTCCGGCACCAGACGGCTGTCGGAGCAGGAGATGAACAGCGCTCGTGGGTTTTGCTGGGTGGCCAGGTCCTTGAACAATTTGACCCGCTGCGGGAAGGCGTTTCGCTGGAACTTCAGGAACCCATCAATGATGTCTTTCATGGCTGTTGCCTCGGTCTCGCGGTGTGTGAGGCAAAGGTTACGGAGCAGATGGCATAAGGTAAAAGTCTCATTTATTATCGAATGGATCAGATAATCTTATGTGAGTGGTCATGCTTGCCCGACACATCCAGTACTTCCTCGCCGTGGCGGAGCATCTGAGCTTCACGCGGGCCGCGGCGGCCTTGCATGTATCCCAGCCGGCCCTGTCGCAGCAGGTCAGGCAGTTGGAGGAAAGCCTTGGCGCACAGCTGTTCGACCGGTCGGGGCGTACGACGCGGCTGACCGATGCGGGTGAGGTCTACCTGCGCTATGCACGCCGGGCAGCTCAAGAGCTGCAGGAGGCCAAGCGCGCCATACACGATGTCAGCGACCTCAGCCGGGGTTCGCTGCGGGTGGCGGTCACGCCAACCTTCACCACCTACCTCGTGGGCCCCTTGGTCGAAGCCTTTCACAGCCGTTACCCGTCTATCACCTTGGACGTACGTGAACTCTCCCAGGAGCGCATGGAGGAGCTGCTGGTCGCGGATCTGCTGGATGTGGGGATCGCGTTCGAGGACGTACAGGCCCACGATGTCGAAGCCCGTCCGCTGCTGGTCGAGACGCTGGCGCTGGTGGTCAACGAGCGGCACTCGCTGGCCACGGCGCGTTCCATCGGGCTGGAGGCACTGAGCGCGCAGTCGCTGGTGCTGCTCAGTCCGGAGTTCGCTACTCGTGAGCAGATCGACCGATTCTGCCAGCAACACGTCATTCAGCCGCAGGTACGGATGGAGGCCAACACCATCAGCGCGGTCATCGAGATCGTCCGTCGGACCACACTGTCGACCTTGCTTCCCGCCAACATTGCACTGGCCCATGAGGGTTTGGTGGCCATCGCGCTCGAGCCAGTGCGCTTACAGCGCACCGCTGCGCTGGTGCGTCGCAAGGGGGCCTATCAGAGTGCCGCAGTGCGGGTTTTCATCGAGGTGGCGATGGCAGTGGCGACGCGGCTGGAGGGGGGCATGAACAATGAGGGATTGGTAACTCGCGCGTGCCCCAATCCTGGGCTCAATGGTGGATGAAACCCCGTGTTCAAGGGCTTCCAGGGTGTTTTCCAGACGGGGTCTCGGAGACTATCCGGGTCGCGGAGGAGCATTTGGCCATTCATGGAAATCCATTGGTTATGAATGGGGAACTGGTTTTGTACCCCCAGATGCACCCCTTTTGACAGCAGCTACGAGTGGATTACAGTGGACGCACCGGGGGCGGGGCGGGCGCAGAACCTGCAAACCCTCACCCATTTGCGCAACTTATGCTTTGAACTCGACCCCGTCGCTACGCGTCGCAGCAGTCAGCGCATCCCAGTCATCAGGAGGATTGCCGCGCCGACCACGATTTCACCCCCGCGTACGTCGAATGCGATCTTGCCTCCAGTGTCTATGCCCAACAGCTGGCGAACGGATTTGGGCAGTGTGAGCTGCCCCTTCGAGGTCAACGTGGCGATTTCGTGGATGGCAGGCATGAGCGTTCTCCCGGATCTGTTAATTGACTGGTAAGGAATAATCCTTGCGTGGTCAATCTTGGTTTTCTGCTGATCAAGCACAGGCAGGGAGGACGCTTAGTAGCGCCACAGGGTGAGTTACACCACTACCAGGGACATGATCTAGGAAAAGGCAGAAATGATCAGCTAACAAGCGTGCGCGAAGCCCTAAAGACTGTCAGGGTCGCCAAAGAATTCATATAAAGCAAATGGTTATGAATGGGAAATTGGATTTGTACCCGCAGATGTACCCCTTTCAACAGCAGCTACGAGTGGATTGCAGTGGAAGCAACAAGGAGGGATCGGTTTCAAAGGTGCAATCCCTCACCCTCTCGCGCAATTTATGCTTTGGGCTCGTCCCAGTCGCTACGCGTCGCAGCAGTCAGTGCATCCCAGTCATCAGGAGGGTTGCCGCGGCCCAGCATCTTCTCGAATATGGCGTAGGGATCGGATTTGCTGCCTGCGGAGCGTAGGGTGTTTTCGTCGTTGACCCATGCATAGACGATGACCTTGGATCTTGAGTCGTAGCGAAAGAACAGCCGAAAGCGCCTGCCGATTTTTGCACGGCGCCAATGTCGGTAGGCAGTGCCCAGCGTGTTACCTTGGCGGAACTCATCACGGCCCGGGTCGGCAGGCACAGCCTCCATGATCAGATGGCTCAATGCCCGAAACAGCTTCACGTTGGCGTTACTTTCAAAACCTTGCGGGTCGTTCTGCTCGGCCCGGGCGGCGGCTTCTTGCAATTTGCGTAGCTGTAAAATCACACCTTCATGGAACAACAGTGTCCAGCCATGTCGCAGCATCAGATCGCGACCTCACCATCGATATCTTCGTCCAGGTTTACCGAGTGGTTTGCGTTGGCGAGCATGGTTTGCGCCAAGTCTACCGGCAGAGTGGTGAGGTTGCGGCCGCCTCGGATGTCAGCCTCCAGCAAACCCAGGAACGCACCGATGGCAGGGTCTTCATGCGTGGTTTCTACACGGCTGACCACGATTTCACCCCCGCGCACGTCAAATGCAATCTTGCCACCAGTGTCAATGCCCAGAAGCTGGCGAACGGATTTGGGCAGTGTGATCTGCCCCTTCGAGGTCAATGTGGCGATTTCATGGATGGCAGGCATGAGCGTTCTCCCGGATGTACAGAATGAATTGTAAGGAATAATCCTTACATGGTCAATCTTGGTCTCTCCTGATCAGGAACAAATAGGGTCCTATTGGTAGTCCATACCAGATCAAAGTCTTTCCTCCATTGTCTTTTTAAAGCCATTTATCTGTATCGACGGCTTTTTTGGTTTTGGAGGTTCAGGGGCTGGAAGATGCAGATCCCGCCGCTTAAGCTCTTCTATGCCCCTGTAAGAAATGGATCGGTGGAGAGCCACTGATGCACCTTTACTCATCCACTGATGTCTTAAGCTGCCGTCCTGCTGGCTCAGCAACCAGAGCTAACGCGGCATCGAGTAAGGCTTAATCTCTGAAGCAGCGCTGCTGAGCAGCCGAATCAGCGCGGGGGATTGCTTGACGTGTCTGCCATGGTTGTCATTGCAACCTTGAAAGGCGGAATAGTCGACACGATGACATCGTAATTTTCGGCAGGCTGTAGACGAACGCCAAAAAAATCCATGCGGATAGCAATACTTGGCCGCCTTGATGTACGTCCTGTTCTGCCAGTTGAGGTGGATGACCCCTAGGCGGCCCATCAAACCCCCACGAGTTCAGTTTATTTATGTGGGCACGAATGACGAATCAATCGGCTGGCAGACAATTCGCCACATGCCGCGTACGCCGTCTTCGACCCAAGTGCCTTCCAGCACATTCGAGCCTTCGAAGCAGTGCAGCGTTGCTCTGCCGTCGAAGCCTTCTGCTTGCAGTTCGTAATGCCCCGGGCCTTTTGCTTGGCCTCGGTATTGCCAGGTCTGCCCCGCGTCGTCATAGGATACGGTGATAAACTCGATGTCGATCGTAACCTTGCAGGGTTGATCAAACGACGCGGCACTGCTGGGGCGGAAGGTGTCCATTTTGGCGTACATGTTGGCGTCCTTGTAAAGATATCAGGAGCTGTTCAGGGCAGCAGCCAAGTGCTGTTGGGGGTGGTGGACCGGATGCCGACTGCCTGGCACTGCTCCAGAATCGGCAGAATGTAGGTGATGTTGGTACGGCCCGGTTTACCCTCTGCTCTGTAACGGGCCGCCCGGCAAAGTGGGCCGGCTTTTTCGTAGGTATGGTTAGAGCTGATTTCCACAGCTTGTGCTTGGCCGAAATGATTGTTACTGGCGAGGTAGGCCAGCGTTTGCTGAAAAGCTGCTCGAGTCAGCGCCAACTGCGAGTTTTCTGATCCGGTCTCAATCACAACGCGATTTGCATCAACGGTCGTAATACGGAAACGGGCGCTACGCGACGGTGTTTGCAGTTCCTTGCCTTTCAGGCGGCTGATCAATGCCCAGAGTGTGTGGTCGACTTGAATGATGTGCTGCATTGGATAACTCCTTCGTTGCTGAATGGACGCTTTAACCCTGAAGCGGCTTATGGAATCTTGATACCCAACGCATTCAGCGATGGCGTATCCATCCGGCCATTTACGGTCAGCCCACTGTCCATCTGAAAGGCCATCAACGCACCACGTGTCGCCTTGCCCATCACCCCATCGATGGTGCCTTGGTAATACTGGCGCACCATCAGCGCGGTCTGCACACGGGTTATCAGGTTGCTTTTCTGCTCATTGGTCGCACGGCTCTTTGAATTGCTCGAGCTAGTCCCGCTCGTAGTGCCAGACGACTGATAAAGGCTGTTGCTGCTGGACGTGCCGCTCGAAGCACTCGGCGCGCTATAGCTTCGGGTGCTGGTAGCGGGTGGGCTGTAATAGCGAGGTGCGCTATAGCCACCCGAGCCGCTGTGATGAGAGCTGTGCGAACTGTGGGAACGGTGCGAACTGTGCGAGCGATGTGCCGCATAGATGTTGACAGTGTCTGGCGCATTGAGCGTATCGGCAAATACCGGGGGCTGTAACATATCGTTGGGTTGCCAGTTCACATCGGCGAGCGGCGGATGCCCCGCCTGGGCCAGGGTGGTACCAGCCATTGGCAGCAAGCTGATCCCACTAATCAGGACTTTCCAGCGGTCGAACAATTTCACTGTGCACTCCTTGCATAGGCGCTAAACGCCTCTGTCGATAGTCGCTGTACGCCGCGGCTCTGCCAGCGGTCGGTATGCGATTTGAAGAAGCCAGAACAATGTTTCACTGCAGCGCATTGCTGGCAGGTATCGATGAACAGATTCTTCCAGTCCGAGATGCTCTGGCGAGCGAAGCGCGAAAGGTGTGCCGGGATTAGGCACAGAGGCAAGTTGTAGATCGAAACCGGCACTCCGCGGTTGAACAGGAAATACACAGCCTGGCTTAACGATTCTTGATAGTCCACCGGGTCAATCCACAGCTCTTCGTAGTTCTTCCTGGCCAGGCCGGTGCTTTCGATACCCATCAGCGCAACATGCCGCACGAAGGGCAAGTTCCTGAACACGTAGTGGGCGAGCTCTGGCAAGCGTGGCGTAGTCAGGCGATTGAGCACCACGCGTACCTCGATGATCTGCTTGGCGCGCGCCAGATTGTAAAGACCTTGCAGGGTTTCGCTGAACGCGCCTGGAGCCTGTACTACATGGTCATGATCCTCGGCATTGTCGGCATACAGCGGGATACCCCAGCTCAGCTGAGGGTGGCCGATTGCAGAGAGCGCTGCGATCCAGCTCGTGTCGTGGAACAGACGCCCGTTGCTGAGCACATGAATGGATTTCTGCGGCAAAATGGCTTTGCACTTGGCCAGGATTTCGAGCAGGCCGTCGCGATAAAGCGTTGGTTCTCCGCCGCTGACTCCCAGACTTTCCTCGCCCGGGTCCATCAGGTCGATCAGCCGTAGGTTCTCTTCGATGTGCCAACGGTCATCGATATCTTTGGGCGGCTGCGAGCACATCAGACAGACACTGTTGCAACGATCGGTCATGAACAGCAGGTTGCTGTCTGAGCCTCGTCGATAGAGCACTCGCACCAACGTGTTGCCTGGTGTGATGGCAATGACATCGCCGGGCTGCACGACATCCGCATCTCTGGGGGTGTGCAGATGTGGCCGCGCGCTGTTGAAGTCGCCGATCAATGGCTCCGGTATCAGGAATCCACCCAATGGTAACGAGAGCAGATGCGGGCTCCGTAGCCGTTCTTCGTTTGGCAACCAAAGCAGCAGATCACCGAACTCAGCGTTTCCGGCACAAACAGCCAGGCCTTGTTCGATGAACTCATCAAGAGTGATGACTTTGAGCAGTTTCGGCTCATTCAGGTGATGGATTTCGAAGTGGGTATCTTTGCGCAGCATCGCCTTCAGCCCCTGTAACCCGGGAACCGGACATCGTTGTAAGAGCGCCTGTTCAACCAAGACAGCAGAACCCTCTGCACGTTGTCGTTGCCATCGCAAAGCAGGCCGAAAAGATGCTTCAGCAGCCCCATGTTCTTCTTGCAGAAGTTGCTGAACACTCTGTGTCCGATCGGATCAGCTTGGCGGGCATAGTGTTCGATGGGGTCAGCACCACAGTACGGGACAAGTGCGCAATCGGAGCAGCCAGGCAGCGCCTCTGCAACACCACTGGCGAGCAACGCATTCATAACGGGCGATGCGAGCAATTCAGACAAGGGTTGTTGTACGGTGCCAAGCCTCAAGCCGTCCTCACCCATTTCCAGCAACATTCGGGCTTCGTCCGAGGGATAGACGTAACCGTCATAGTTGTAAACCAGCGCGGCAGTACCAGCGCCAGCAGGGGAGCGCAGGTCTACATAGCCGGAGGAGAAAGGGGTCAAGATATTCTTCAGCAACAGACTCGTATAACTCTCAGAGAGGTATACGCCCTGTTGATTGATGTGCAGCAAATAGGCCAGTGCTTTCTTGTAAAAGGCCACGTACTGCTCAATAGGATAATCAAGTCGATGGGCACTCTTGGTGGCAAACCCATAAGGGCTCAGAGGCCGAAGCGAGATGCTGGAGAAGCTCTGGTTTACATACTCATCGATGATCGCTTCAGGTTGTTCGAGGCTTCTTGAAGTCAGCGTGGTCAGTGCGGAAACCGCATCATGGCCTAGGCGCTCACGGACCCACTGGATGCCTTTTACAGTGCGTTCGTAGGAGTCTCGTGACGGGGTAGGGCGGTTGGCATTGTGCAGGGGCGCTGGCCCATCGAGCGAGGTCGAAAACTGGATGCGATGTTGTTCTGCGAAGTCGAGTATTTCTTCCGTCAGGTGGTGCAGCGTGGTGGTGATGACGAACTGGATATCCCGTTGTTCGACCACGTTCCGTTCAACGATCCATTCGACAATCTGGCGGACTCGCTCGAAGGCCAGAAGCGGCTCGCCACCCTGAAACTCCACAGTCAGGGCGGGAGCGTTCGATTCGAACAGGCGATCGATCGCCGCCTGTGCATCCGCTTCCGACAGGTCGTGGCCGGATCCACCCAGAGGGGCCCGCGACACTTGGCAGTACTGACAGGTGTGGTTACAGCGCAGTGTAACCACGAACAAGTGCAGTGCAGGGCCCTGGAAGAGGAAGTCCTTGCGGCTGCGATACTGAGCGGCCATTACCGGAAGCGGGTCGTAGCGGCCCGGTTCGTAGATGAAGTGGCGGGCCAGCAGATCCTTGTAAAGAGGCGTGCCTGCTTGAACGTCGAAGTGACTGAGTGCTTGTAGTCGCACATCGTTCACGTGCAAATACTCCCCGGTATCGGCGGTGAGCAAGATGTCACGGTCGTTTCCATTGTTCATCCGCATGAATCGAAAAGGCAGCAAGCGGTACTGCTTAGCGTCAGTGGCAATGAGAGTCACTGGGCAATTCCACAGCCAGAGAGTGCGGCTCGGACAAGGACTTCGCGCAACCCTGCTGTTTCGCGATTGATATGGTCGCGTAGGGCGAAGTCGTTCAAATGCTGGAGGATCAGCGAGTGAGCCTGCTCAGAAGCAAGCGTCAGCCTTGCAGCAGCGGGAAGGACCGTGAGGCTTATCTGATCCGCTTCAATACCGATCTGGATCGCCACGGTGTCGGCCAGAGAGTAAGCGGCGCGTTGCACTACGCTGAGCGGGTAGGCTGCGCTGTCAAGTTGCAGCATGACTGGCCATGTCATCGGAACCGGTCCTTAAATCCGTTGGGGACATGTGGATTTTGCCGGTTGCTGAGGCGTTATGCCATCACCTTTTTTACATCTGCTTGCATTTGTACAGCGCATTGGTCGACATGCTCACGGTGACTGAGCCATGACCTAGGAGGGCGTGCTCGGAGCACAAATCTCCCTCAGTCCATTCATCCTTATCAACAGCCCGTCTGCCCCAAGGCTTCAAAGACTGTCAGGGTCCCCGAAGAACATCTGAATCCGCGACCGCAGCCAGCGCTCGGCCGGATCGTTGTCCTGCGCCCCACGCCAGGCCATGTGCAATTCAAAGCTGCGCACGTCCAACGGCAGGTCTTCGGCCCGGAGCCCGCCGGCTGCGGTCAGTGCATCGGCGGTGTAGTCCGGCACGGTGGCGACGATATCGGTCCCCGCCAACAAGCTTCCCAGCCCGTTGAACTGCGGAACGGCCAGGACCACATGGCGTTTGCGGCCCACTTCCTCCAGCGCTTCGTCGATGAAGCCCGACAGATCCCCCGCGAAGGAAACCAGCGCGTGGGGGCGTGCGCAGAAATCGTCCAGGGTGATGCTGCCAGGCACGCTGTCGGCTCGCAGCAGCTTGGGCTTGCTGCGGCGAAGGACCTTGCGCTTGGCATTGGCGGGGAGCTCGTTGGTATAGCTCACACCTACCGAGATCTCTCCCGAAGCCAGCAGCGTCGGCATCAACAGGTAATTGACCCGGCGTACTACCAGGACGATGCCCGGCGCTTCGGCGCGGATACGCTTGAGCAATTGCGGTAGCAAGGCGAACTCGGCATCGTCGGACAGGCCGATGCGGAAAACCGAATTGCTGGTGGCCGGGTCGAATTCGGCAGCGCGGCTGACTGCGGTGGAAATCGAGTCCAGCGCCGGCGACAGCAGCGCGAAGATTTCGTGGGCGCGTGCGGAAGGCTCCATGCTGCGGCCAGTGCGGACGAACAGCGGGTCGTCGAACAGGTTGCGCAGGCGCGAAAGGGCGGCGCTGATCGCCGGCTGGCCGAGAAACAGTTTCTCGGCGGCACGGGTCACGCTGCGCTCGTGCATCAGCGTTTCGAACACGATCAGCAGGTTGAGGTCTACGCGACGCAGGTCGTTTCGATTCATCGGTGCGCTTCACCTAAAGTGGGGCAGGGGTGAATCTTAAGGCCAAAGGCTGTTAACCTGCACCGATTTCCGGGGGCCAATGCACAGGAATGTGGGGTGCCCAATCAATGACAGGCATGTCGACTATTAATAGCCACTGATGGTCTAAAGGCAAAAGCCCGGATAAAGTCCGTGGTAATAGAGGTTCAAACAGGCGAGGTATGCGATGTCCCGCATGATCCGTTTCCACAAGTTCGGTGCGGCCGATGTGCTCCGATGCGAAGAGCAGGCCGAGCCGTCCCCTGCTGTGGGTGAGGTGCAGATCCGCGTCGAGGCAATCGGCGTTAGCTGGTACGACGTGCTTTGGCGGCAGAACCTTGCGCCGTCCCAGGCGCGCTTGCCGGCCGGGATCGGCCACGAGATGGCGGGTGTTGTGACTGCAGTCGGTGAGGGCGTCGATGACATCGCCGTCGGCGATCGTGTTGCCAGCTTCCCTGCCACCAGCGCCAACGAGCATCCGGTATACGGCGATGTGATTGTCCTGCCGCGCACGGCCATCACCCGTTACCCGGACATCCTTACGCCTATCCAGGCCAGCGTGCATTACACGCCGTTGTTGATCGCCTACTTCGCCTATGTCGACCTGGCCCGGGCCAAGGCCGGGCAAACCGCCTTGATCACCGATGCCAGCCATTGTGCCGGACCTGCATTCGTGCAATTGGGCAAGGCACTGGGGCTGAAGGTGTTCGCCGCCACCAAGGATCCTGATCAACGTGAATACCTGTTGGACCTGGGTGCCGACAAGGTGATCGTCACCGAGGAGCAGGACTTGGTCATGCAGGTGGGCAAGTACACCGATGGGCGCGGGGTCGACATGGTGCTCGATGGCATGGGGGGGCCGCAGATGTCGCTGCTGGGCGATGTCCTGGCGCCACGTGGCAGCCTGGTGCTGTACGGCCTGCAGGGGGGGAACCAGACGCCGTTCCCGGCTTGCGCGGCGTTCCGCAAGAACATCCAGTTCTACGTGCACTGCATCGGCAACTTCACCGGCAAGCCTGAGCTGGGCATCAGTCAGGACCAGGTGGCTCTGCAGCGTGCGCTGCGTGACATCAACCAGTTCACCGCGGACCAGTTGGTAAAGCCGCTGAACATCAAGGTGTACCCCTTCAGTGAAGTGGTCGAAGCCCATCGCCTGATGGATGAATGCCCTTGCGGCGGCCGTGTGGCGCTGGACATGCTGCAGCCTTGAAAAATGGCGATACGAAAAGCCCGGACAACGTTCCGGGTTTTTTTTGGGGCATTTAATGGCGTTGTCGAAGGAAGTTTCCTACATACTTTCTAGGTGCGCCGATTGTCTGGGAAATATTCTGGAAAGTGTTGGCCGTTGAACTGGCCGGCAGCCATGGGCATTGTGTGTACACGCACGGGCTGAATGGTTTTTTTACCCCTC
Organism: Pseudomonas sp. Rh2; assembly: GCF_040762985.1. Taxonomy (NCBI): domain Bacteria; kingdom Pseudomonadati; phylum Pseudomonadota; class Gammaproteobacteria; order Pseudomonadales; family Pseudomonadaceae; genus Pseudomonas; species Pseudomonas sp. Rh2. Next base: position 3,419,119 of record NZ_CP142890.1, on the reverse strand, counting down.
TCTGTATCTTTTATTCACTTTACAACGCTCGATAATGGCGCAGTGATAGTTTGGCGCAAGGAGCGTGGAATGAGCGAGGGTTGGCCAGGCGGTGAGCAGTGCACGGTAGCGCTCCTTCATCAGGGATATGGCTTTTTTTCAATGGCTTGGCGACAGTGATCTGTCACTTCTTTGTTTCCATAAGTTGTAGGAAATTTCTTCAATTTCTAATCGTCGATGCATTTTCTCAGCATGCGGGGCGAACGGATAAAGTTGATGAGGTGACAGCATGAGTGCTATTCACGACCAAGCGATGCACTATATCTACAAACAGGTGCTCGAGCGTGTGTTGGGCAACATGTCGCAGGCGCAGCGTGCATCTTTGCAATTACTGGTTCAGCGTCTTCTGGTGGCCGCTGGGGGCGTGGAATACATGGGGGCTCTGCGTTTGTTGGTGGTGCAGGGCAATGACCGCGGTAGTGCCCGCCTGCTGACCCTGTTGCGTGCCGCCCAGTTGACCATCGCCCTGCGCGCGCCGGAAACGTTCCGGTTGCGGGTGCTGGTTGTATGCCTGCCGGCGCTTGGCAACCACAAGCTGGAAAGCCACGAGCGCTTGTTCAACACTCTGTTCATGCACGATGACGTCCGGGTGCAGTTGCAGATGATCGAAGGCGGTGAAGTGGTTCCATTCAGCCGTCGCCCAACGCCCAAGGCCGAGCGTTGGACACTGGCCCGCAATGCCCTTTTGCTGTTCGGTCACATGATCGATGCACGCCCGGAAGCCCTGCTCGGCAGTCGTATGCACCTGGAGTTGGCCGATGCCTTGCGCCAGGCCCTGGCCGGGCAGAAAGGCGGGGACGTGGTGCTTACCGCCATGCCTGCGCGTCAGCGGCGACGTTACCTGTCCTGGGCCCGGCGGACCTTGCGCCAAGCAGGTGAGCAAGGGCTGCGCGGCATGCCCCAGTGCCTGGCTGAGGTGCTTGATGGCCTGGGTGCCTTGCATGCTGTCGCCGGGACAGCCTTGGACCCGGCGCGCGATCCAGAGCTACCGGCGTCGGAGCCCGCAATGCTGAGGGTCATCGCCGTGGATGATCTGTGCGTGTCACAACCTGGTTCGGACCCACTGGATGAACTGCTCGGGTGCCGCTTTGAATCCAACCTCGATGGCAAGCCGCTCGGAGCGTTTCTCGATCCGCTGGCCATCACGCATTTGCATGAGATGCGTGCGCAGTGCATCGATCCCGATACCCCCAGATTGTCATTGCGCCTGGCCAATGCGTCTTCCCTGTTACGGCCTTATGAGGCGGTGCAGGCCCGATTCGCGAAGACCTATGGCATAAGCCAGGCGCAGCTTACCTGTGCGCTGTTCAGCCCATTCGCCCACCGCGGACGTGATCTGGAGCGTTACCTCCAATGCCGGCAGCCTGACATGCTGGTCGCCTTGCCGTACCTTCATCGTGCCTTGCAGGGCAAGCCGTGCCCTGAACCGGTCAAAGACTGGTTGGTCAATACCAGCGGCTTGACCTTGGCGCAGATGAGGGCGATCTACGAGGGGCGCATACCGCCCTCAGCCAGGCAAATACTGACGTCCCTGGCTCGGCGCGACGTGCAATTGCGGTTGCTGCGCCGCCAGCCCCATTCGACTCCAGCGCCGTGCAAGGCATCCCCCTGATGGTGCGATCGCCACGGGGCGAGTTCGCCTACCAGACGGTGTATCACTATCTCCAAGCCCTGATCGCCGATGCCCAGCAAAGCGGAGAGCGGCGCTTGCCTTCGTTACGCGATCTCTCCAGGCGGCTACGTGTGTCGCTGGCTACCGTGCAAAGCGCCTACAGCTTGTTGGAACATGAAGGGCGTGTGGTGTCCGTGCCCAAGTCGGGGTACTTCGTACAGTCCGATCCGCAGCGGGGCGTTCAGGTGTCACAAGGAATGACACTTGGCCGGCCTACCGTGCCTGCACACCCGGCATTGGAGCGGGTGCTGCTGGCTCACGAGCGGCGCTTGGCCCGGCAACGGGAGCGGGCGGCGTCCACCTGGGAGAACACCGGCGACATACGGCTGCGTAACGCCTTGGCCGAGCGTTACACCCGGTCCTCCCAGCAATACTGGTGCGGTGAGGATGTTCACCTGGGTTCCGATGTGCAGGGGCTGTTGGAGACCGTACTGGAGGCATTGTCGCTGCGAGGTGCCACGGTAGTGGTCGCTTCACCGTGCTGCTGGCGTCTGCTGCAGGTTTTGCAACGTTGCGACATGCAGGTGCTGGAGGTGCCTCTGCGCGACTGTGGCAGCTTGGATGTGGAGCGTTTGTCGTGTTTGCTCGGTCGCGAGTCGGTGCGCATGTTGGTGATGCCGTCCTGCCTGGGGATGCCGCTGGGGCGTCTGATGCCACAGCACGATCAACGGCGCATCGCCCAGTTGCTCGATCAGCATCCCGTGTGGTTGCTGGAGAACGATCTCGATAGCGAACACTGCTTCGATGCACCGCCGGCTGCGCGCCTGCGCGACTGGGTCGACCCGTGCTGGTTGATGGTGCTCGGATCATTGGAGGCCAGTGTCGGGGCCGAGGCGCCCTATGCCTATGTGCTATGCCGCAACCCGTTGCTCTGCCCGGCCATTGCGCAACGGGGCTTCCTGTTGGCGCCACTGCGCCAGTTGGCGCTCGCCCAACTGTTGGCCAAGGGCGAGGTCGATGCCAATCTGGCGCTGTTGCAAGGGCAATGGCGCCAGCGCATGGAACTGCTCTGCGAACTGGTCGAGCGGCACTTGGGTGCGTTGGTGGCGTTCAAGATGCCCGAAGGCGGGCGAACCTTGTGGGTCCGCCTGCATCGGTCGCAGCCGCCCGGTGCCTTGTCCGGGCCTGTATTGCAGGTCATGCCCGGGCAGCGCTACAGCGCCTCGGGGCAGTATCGCCAGCACATCGCGCTGACCTGGCTGGCTGATCAACCACACGCGCTGGCAGAAGCACTGCAGCGCTTGGCCCGTGTTCTGGAGTCCTGTGCTGGCTGGCCTGAGGCCGATCGGGTCTGACCGCTGATCCGTCACGCTTGCCAGTCGCTATGATCTGTATGTATAAACAGTGTTTTGTGACCGTGGCCCGACCCTACTCGTGATTGCCCATTCCGTCGACGACCCGCTCTACTACCTGCATAACTTTCGTCAGGTATTGCTGTGGGTCGAGCAACGTTACGCCGACTTGCTGGATACGCACGAGCTGGCGTTCATCCAGGCTTTCGCCCAGCTGGAAGTGCCAGCACAGGCATTGATGGTGCGCATGGTCATGCGCAAGGGCGAGCTGTTTCGCAGCGACCGGCTGGACTACGCCGAAATCGGTGACCCCATGCTGGCGCTACAGCCGTTGCAAGCGCTCGGTTGGGTCGCTGAGCCTGCGTCGCTGAGCCTGGAGCACCTGTTCGCCCTGCTGCGCAAGGACGAGCTGGCGGCATGTTTCGCGGGCCAGTTGACCCGGCCTAGAGCATCGAAAAGCGATATGTTTGCGCAACTGCAGCCATTGGCGCTCGAACCCCGGCCGTTGGCCGAATGGTACGTCGATGCCCCCATGCGCATCGTTCAGTGGCGCCTGCAGGTGCTGTGCGACCGTATTCGTCTGCTGTTCTTCGGCAACCTGTACCAGGACTGGTCAGAGTTCGTGCTCGCCGACCTGGGCTTGCTGCGCTTCGAAACGGTGCCGTTCAGCCACGACTCCCGCGCCTTGCGTGAACGGGCCGAGGTCGATCTGGCGATGACGCTGCATCGGTGCGCCGAGGGCCTGGAGCAGGGCGAGTCACCGGTGGCCATCCTCACTACCTTGCAAGGCCTGAGTTGTGACAACCCCTGGCTGGCACGACGCCGTTCGCGTTTGCTGTTTGCCCTTGGCCAGCAGTGCGAGCGCCTCGGCGATTGGGACCAGGCCCTGGCGGTGTACGCCCAAAGCAACCATGCGCAGGCACGGATCCGCCAGGTGCGGGTGCTGGAGCGCAGTGAACGGTGGCCGCAAGCCCTTGAAATGGCCCAGCAGTTGGCCGCCGCACCGGCCAACGCCCTTGAGGTCCAGGCCCTTGAGCGCATGTTGCCCAGGCTGGTGCGCAAACTCGGTGGTCCAGCGCAAAAACGCAGCCGTACGGCGCCCTTGACCCTGCTCGAACTGGAGCTGCCCCGCGAGCTGGCAGCGCTGGGCGTCGAGCAAGCGGTGCGGCAACATCTGGCCGGGCAGGGCGCAGTGGTCCACTACGTGGAAAACACCCTGTTCAACAGCCTGTTCGGCCTCTTGTGCTGGGATGCGATATTCGCTCCGGTGCCGGGGGCTTTTTTCAACCCGTTCCAGAGCGGGCCTCAAGACCTACACGACAGCGACTTTCAGCAGCGTCGTGCCGCCCTGTTCGACGCCTGCCTGGCAAGGCTCGACGATGGTAGCTATCGCCAGGCCATGCGTGAATGCTACATCGCCAAGCACGGCCTGCAGTCGCCGTTCGTGTTCTGGGGGCAGTTGAGCGAGGCGTTGCTGGACCAGGCACTGGACTGCTTGCCAGCCGCCCACCTGAAACACTGCTTCACGCGGCTGTTGCAGGACATTCGCAACAACCGTGCGGGCATGCCCGACTTGATTCAGTTCTGGCCTGAGCAAGGCCGTTACCAGATGGTCGAGGTCAAAGGGCCGGGAGATCGCCTGCAGGACAACCAGTTGCGCTGGTTGGCATTCTGCGCCGAGCATGACTTGCCGGTGGCGGTGTGTCATGTTCGCTGGAGCGAGGCGTCGTGACCTACTCGGTAGCAGTACGTGCGCTTTGTGAGTTCAGTGCCAAGGTCGGTGACCTGGACCTGCGCTTCACGCCATCGCCCACGGCGCTGGAAGGCATCGAGGGGCATCGGCGAGTGGTGGCCCGGCGCGCGGCCGACTATGAGTCGGAAATCACCCTTGAAGGCCAGTATCGGGGTTTGCAGGTGCGCGGGCGTGCCGATGGCTACGACCCCAGTTGCAATCGGCTGGAGGAGATCAAGACCTATCGTGGCGATCTGGCGCGCCAGCCGGCCAACCATCGGCAACTGCACTGGGCGCAGGCGAAGGTATATGCCTGGCTGCTGTGTCAGGCCCGGCAGCTGGCGTCAATCGACGTCGCGCTGGTGTATCTGGACGTCGACAACGATGGCCAGACGCTGATCAGCGAGCGCTACCAGGCTGGCCAATTGCAAACCTTCTACGAAACCCAGTGCCAGCGATTTCTCGCCTGGGCCCAATATCAGGAGCAGCGCCTGGTCGAGCGCAACCAGGGTTTGCAGGTATTGGGCTTTCCATACCCGCAGTTTCGCCAGGGCCAGCGCCAGTTGGCCGAGACCCTGTACAAGGCGGTCAGCACTGGCCGTTGCCTGATGGCCCAGGCCAGCACGGGGATCGGCAAGACCCTGGGTACGCTGTTCCCGTTGCTCAAGGCCATGGCACCGCAACAGCTCGATAAACTGTTCTTCCTGACGGCCAAGACCCCAGGCCGGGCACTGGCCCTCGACGCCCTGCGACAGATCGACGATGCCTCGGCGCAGCCGGCGTTGAGGACCCTGGAGTTGATCGCTCGCGACAAAGCCTGTGAGCACCCCGACAAAGCGTGCCATGGCGAGTCCTGTCCCTTGGCCCAGGGCTTTTATGATCGCCTGCCGGCGGCGCGAGAGGCAGCAGCACGCCTGCCGATGCTCGATCGGCAACTGCTTCGCGAGGTGGCTTTGGCCCACCAGGTGTGTCCGTACTACCTGGGCCAGGAAATGGCCCGTTGGGTGGATGTGGTGGTGGCCGACTACAACTACTACTTCGATGCCCATGCGTTGCTGTTCAGCCTGACCCAGGCCAACCAGTGGCGGGTCGCGGTGCTGGTGGACGAAGCCCACAACCTGATCGAGCGCGGCCGCGGCATGTACAGCGCCAGTCTCGACCAGGGCCAGTTGCTTGCGCTGCGCCAGAGTAAACCAGTGGGCCTTGGCAGCGCGCTGGACCGTCTGAACCGGCAGTGGAATGCCGTGTTCAAGGCCCAACAGGCGCCGTATCAGGCCAGCGACAAACTACCAGAGGCTTTTCTGCGAGCCCTGCAGGGATGCATCGGGGTCATCCAGGAACGCCTGGACCAGTCCAATGGTGAAGTGGACCCGCAGGTGCTGCAGTTCTTCTTCCAGGCCTTGCAGTTCAATCGGGTGGCCGAGCTGTTCGATGAGCACTTCCTGTTCGATATCAGCTTGCGCAGCGGTCAGCGCAATCGGCGCCTGGCCACCCTGTGCCTGCGCAATGTCACGCCGGCGCGGCTGCTGGGCCCGCGCATGCAGGCTGCCCGGAGCGTGACGCTGTTCTCGGCCACGCTCAGCCCCAGGCATTTCTATGCCGACCTCCTGGGCATGCCCTCGGATACCGCATGGCTTGAGGTGGCGGCGCCATTTCGGGGTGAACAGCTGCAAGTGCGTATCGCCAGCGAAGTGTCCACCCGTTACCACCAACGGCACGCCTCGCTGGAGCCTATTGCCACCCTGATCGCCGAGCAGTATCAGCGGATGCCGGGCAACTATCTGGCGTTTTTCAGCAGCTTCGAATACCTGCAACAGGTCGCCGACGTGCTCGCCCGTCGCCACCCGACGATCCCATTGTGGCTGCAGTCGCCGGGCATGGACGAACAGGCGCGTCAGGCGTTTCTCGACCGCTTTGTCGCCGACGGCCAGGGGGTTGGCTTCGCGGTCCTTGGTGGCGCCTTCGGTGAAGGGGTCGACTTGCCGGGTACGCGCCTGGTCGGCGCCTTTGTCGCGACCCTCGGTCTGCCGCAAGTCAACCCGGTCAACGAACAGTTCAAGTTGCGACTGGGTCGCCAGTTCGGCGCCGGATTCGACTACGCCTATCTGTACCCAGGTGTGCGCAAGGTCATTCAGGCCGCTGGTCGGGTCATACGAGGCGATCAGGACCGTGGCGTGCTGGTGCTGATCGACGAGCGCTTTGCCCAGGCGCGGGTCCAGCAGATGTTTCCGGGATGGTGGCACATGGCTGGCGAATAATCCTCGGCGGGCCCATCGCGCAGTATTGCAACTCCCAGTACACTGCGTGTTCCAACACCAACATCCGTTGAACTCGAGGTTTTTGCATGACGCTCAGTCCTTTGGCAGGCAAGCCGGCTCCGGCCAGCGTGCTGGTCGATATTCCCCGCCTGCTCACCGCCTATTACACCGGCCGTCCCGACGCCGCCGTGGCGGCCCAGCGCGTGGCCTTCGGCACCTCGGGGCACCGGGGCAGTTCGCTTGAACTGAGCTTCAACGAGCATCATGTCCTGGCCATTACCCAGGCCATCTGCCTGTACCGTCAGGAGCAGGGCATCGACGGCCCCCTGTTCATCGGTGCCGATACCCATGCCTTGTCTGCCCCGGCAGCGGCCAGCGCTCTGGAGGTACTGGCCGCCAACGGCGTGCAGGTGATGCTGTCCAAGGACGATGAGTACACCCCGACGCCCGCGGTGTCCCATGCCATCCTCTGCTACAACCGCGGCCGCACCCAGGGCCTGGCCGACGGCATCGTCATCACGCCTTCGCACAACCCACCCCAGAGCGGCGGTTTCAAGTACAACCCGCCCAATGGCGGCCCTGCCGACAGTGATGTGACCAAGTGGATCGAGGCCAAGGCCAACGAACTGCTGGCGGCGGGCCTTGCCGGCGTCAAGCGCGTGGACCACGCCCAGGCGCTGCAGGCAGCGACCACCCAGCGTCACGATTATGTCTCCAGCTATGTCGCAGACCTTGAGAACGTCATCGACTTCGATGTCATCCGTGGCGCCAACCTGCGCCTGGGCGTCGATCCGCTGGGCGGAGCAGGGGTGCGCTACTGGTCGGCGATCGCCGAGCGTTACCAACTGAACCTGGAAGTAGTGAACACCGAGGTTGACCCGACGTTCCGCTTCATGACCGTCGACTGGGACGGCCAGATTCGCATGGACCCCTCTTCGCCATACGCGATGCAGGGACTGATTGGTCTGCGCGAGCGGTTCGATGTGGCGTTTGCCTGCGACCCGGACCACGACCGTCACGGTATCGTCACGCCCGACGGCCTGCTGCAACCGAACAACTACCTGGCAGTGGCCATCGACTATCTGTACCGCCACCGCCCGCAATGGCGCAGCGATGCCGCCGTGGGCAAGACCGTGGTGTCCAGTGGCCTGATCGACCGGGTTACCCAGCATCTGGGGCGTGCATTGTACGAAGTGCCGGTCGGCTTCAAGTTCTTTGCCCAGGGCCTGTTCGACGGCTCGTTGGGCTTTGGCGGTGAGGAAAGTGCCGGTGCCTCGTTCCTGCGCAAGGACGGCACGGTCTGGGCGACTGACAAGGATGGTTTGATCCCGGCGTTGTTGGCGGCGGAAATGACCGCCCGTACCGGACGCAACCCAAGCCAGGCCTATGCCGACCTGACCAAAGCACTGGGTAAACCGTATGCCACGCGTGTCGAGGCGAAGGCCGATGCACGGCAGAAAGCCTTGCTGAGCAAATTGGCGCCAGAGCAGGTGACATCGACGGAACTTGCCGGCGAGCCAATCGTGCAGATCCTCAGCCATGCACCGGGCAACGGCCAGGCCATTGGCGGGCTGAAGGTGATGACCGCCAACGGCTGGTTCGCCGCGCGGCCCTCGGGTACCGAGGATATCTACAAGATCTACGCCGAGAGCTTCATCGACGAAGCGCATTTGCAGCGTCTGGTGCAAGAAGCCCAGGTGTTGGTGGATGCGGCGATTGCCTGATCGAAACGGTTAAAACAGGGGCTGTCGTGCAGCCCAATCGCCAGCCAGCCGGCCCCTACAGAAATTGCGATGTAGGAGCCAGCTTGCTGGCGGTTGTTCCCTTCACTCAAGCTACATCGACCAGCACGATCTCGCTGTCTTCGATCGCGGTCACCTGCAGCAGTTCTTCCTGCTCGATCGCCACCCCGTCGCGGGCCTTGGCTCGCAGTCCATTGATTTCCACCAGTCCTTTGGCTGGCACCAGGTAACCGCGGCGCCCTGCATCGAGGCGGTACTCGGCACTTTCCCCTGCACGCAGGGTGGCTGCCACGAGTCTTGCATCGGTGCGAATCTGCAAGCTGTCTTCGTCGCCGGCACGGCCACTGGCCAGGGTGACGAAGCCCTCACCGCGTTCGCCTTTGGGGAAGGGACGGGTTCCCCAGGACGGCGCATCGCCAACCCGCTCAGGCACTATCCAGATTTGGAAGATCCGCGTGTCGACGTCTTCCAGGTTGTACTCGCTATGAACGATGCCGGTCCCGGCGCTCATCACCTGGACATCGCCCGCCTCGGTACGGCCCTTGTTGCCAAGGCTGTCCTGGTGGGTGATGGCGCCTTCACGGACGTAGGTGATGATTTCCATGTCGCGGTGCGGGTGCGGTGGAAACCCGCTGCCGGCCGCGATCAAGTCGTCGTTCCAGACCCTCAGGTTGCCCCAGTGCATGCGCGCCGGGTCGTAGTATTCGGCGAAGGAGAAATGGTGGTGGGCATCGAGCCAGCCATGATTGGCGTGGCCAAGGCTTTCGAACGGTCGCAGTTGCAGCATGGTCGTGCTCCTTGATTCGGTGGAATGACGCCATGATGCGTGGGTTAAAGATCGAAAAAAAGCGTAAATATCGGCTTAAAACAATCTATAAAATAGATTGAATTGCAGATGGCATTTGACCGCTTTGTCGCCTAATGCACTGATTCGCTGGCGATTTTTCTTAGATGCAGCGAACATGGCTGCTGATTCGATTTTCAACGGAGTGATCGTGGCCCACGAGCAAACCCAGGCGCCCGCCGACCTTACCCCTCCAGCCCAGCTGCCTTGGTTTCGTCGCCTGGCCGCACGCCTGCTTGGGCGTGGCCTGAGCCGTCTGCAAGCGCAACACCGCGACTCCTGGTTCCTGGGGCACGCCACTGGCCAACGCAGCGGCCACGCTGACGGCCTGCGAGAAGGTTTCGAGCGTGGACGGCTGGAAGGTTACGAAGCCGGGCGCCAGGTACTGGTGATTCGCGACACTCGCCCCGATGCGCCTGCGGTTCCCGGCCAGGACGACAAACTGTTCGATGATTGGCGTCTGCCGCTGAGCGCCGAGTTGAAAAAGCGCTTCAAGGCCGATGTCGCCCAGCGCCTGCCTGCCGAGGCCCAGCCCAGCGCCGCGCAGTGGAAGCTGATTTTCAGCGACACACCGTCCACCTGCGTGGTGGCGGGGGCCGGCGCGGGTAAGTCTACCTCGCTGGTGCTGCGGATATTGCTGCTACGCCATTACCTGGGCTACGAGCTTGACGCGATGACCGTGGTCACCTTCACCCGCGAGTCACGCAAGGATTTCATCAAGCGCCTGGTGCAGGTCTTCGCACGCTGGCAGGTCGATCTGTCGCCTGCCCGTGCCCGGGAAATGGTGCGGACCTTCCATTCGCGCATTCTGCCGCTGGTCCGCAGCCTGCCGGGTTTTGGCCAGGTACGGGCATTCGAGACACTGGGCAGCGAGATGCCGGCCGGCCAAGAGGCTGAGGCTGACAGTAATCCGTTCGATCTACGTCTGAACGACGCCCAGCGTCAGCAGCTGAACCTGTGCTACAGCCAGCTGCTCGATCAAAGCCCGCGCTTTGCCCAGATCATCGCGACCTTGCGTCGCGAGGCCCTGCAGCTCAAGCCCCTGGACCCGGACCACCCGGACGTGCAAAAGCGTGTGCAGGTGACCCAGCTGGCCGCCCAGCGTGACGAAGAGCTGTGCGATGTGATCGAGGACCTGTGGTTCGCGGCGGGCGCCTGGCCGATCAGGGGCATCGAGCCGTGCCGCGAGACGGTAGACATTCGCGGCAGTCGCTTCCATGTCCACGGGCATCTAGAAGGGCTGGATACCTGGGTGGTGCTGGGCTTCGACCCCTCGGAAAGTGCTCAGTGCCAACGCCCCGGCGCCAAGCTTGCGGTGCGTGCGGAATGGGCGGTCAAGCGCACGCTGTTGCAGGCCTACTGTGACAAGCCGCTGATCTGGCTCGACAACTACGCGATGGCCCGGCGCCTGGCGGCGTCGTTGGCGGGGGATGCGGTGTCGGGACCGGGTTTCGAGTACAAGGTCAAGGGCGAACTGGCAGCGGCGCCGCTGCTCGATGCCTTCGTCGGCGCGGCAAGTTTCATCGAGAACCTTGGCCTTGAGGTCGGCAGAGCGGTCGCAGCGATGAGCTTCCCCGCAGGCGACAGTGATGGGTTGTTCTTCGAAGCGCTGGCATTGTACTGGAAGGCGCTGGAGGCGCATTTGCTCGCCCAGTCGCCGCCGGTGATGAGCTACAACCGCATGTTCGCCCTGTTTGGTGAAAACAATCCCGAGAACCTGCAGCTGTTGCCCGACCCATTGCTGCGCCCGTTGGCCCATTTGATGATCGACGAGTTCCAGGACGTTTCACCACAGATCGTCAGTTGGCTCCGGGCCAGCCTCGCTGAAATTCGCCGGCGTGGCACAGCGATGCATACTGGGCGTAATGCCCAGCACTCGTCGTTGCTGTGCGTGGGGGACGACTGGCAGTCGATCTACGGCTGGCGTGGCAGCTCGCCCAAGTACTTCATGGAGTTCACCAAGACCTTCCCGTCACCGGCCAATACCCGGGTGATGCTGGTCGACAATTACCGCTGCCAGCAGCAGGTGATCGACGCCGCCGAGCATCTGGTCAAGGGGACTCCGGCCATCGCGGGCAAGAAGGCGCGTGCCGCGGGGCCGGCTGCGGAATTGCCGGGCTCGCCGGTCCGGGTGTTCGACCGTGACGAGGCGGCACTGGGCCAAACCTTGATCGAGCACTACCAGCGCGGTGAGTCGGTGATGATGCTGTACCGCAAGGGCAGTGACCGGGCCTTGATGAGTGAGCACCTGCAAACGGTACTGCAAGCCGAAGCGGCACTGCCCGCCGAGCAGCGTCGGCTGCGTCAGTTGACCTATCACAGCGCCAAGGGCCTGCAGGCCGATGCGGTGTTCATGTTGGGCGACTGCCAGTACCTGACCAGTTCGCCGTACAAGAACCAGGTCTATCGACTGGCCGAATTGGGCCGTTCAGGCGATGCCCAGCCTTTCGATACCGCGCAGAAAGAAGAGGTACAGCGCTTGGCCTACGTAGCGGTGACGCGGGCGGTCCGGCACTGCTATTGGCATGTCGAGGCTGCCAATGGCGAGGCGGCGAGTGCGCCGCGTGCGTCCAGCCAGGTGGATGGCCGGCAGGCCTTCTTCGAAGACCTGCGCGGACAGTGAGCGCGACCTAGCCGCCGAGGGTTGCCACCTGGTGGGTGAGGCTGAGCAACAGGCCATGTTCGACCTGCTGTTGCTCGGCGTTCAGGGCATCCATGGCTTGCTTGAACTGCCCGTCGTTGAGCTGCACGCGGCGCAGATGGTGCTGTTCGTCCAGGGGACTGGCCGGCATGACTTTCGCCAGAGCGGTGGTGACCGAGGTATCTAGGCGCGTGACAGGCTCATTGCTTCGATCCAGGCAGTAGAACAGGTAGTCATGGCCTGATCGCCAGAAATCGGTGAGCAGGATGAACTGCTCGGCATAGCGGGTCTTAATGTGCATGACCCAACCTGGTTGCTCGATCAACCAGCGCTCCCGAGCCTGGTGGTCACGATCGAGCCGTTCCACCTCGGCAGCCACTTTGTCGATGATGCCTTGGGTGATTCTGGCGGTGTCACGGTACAGCATGCCCCGGCTCGGCTCGGGGAAGTCCAGGCGCGCGGCCAGCGATTGACGCAAGGCCAGTCGTACCTCGATATCGTCGACCAGGCCGGTTTGCAGGTACAGATCCGGATAGGCCAAAGGCTCGTCCAGCTCATCGTATGGCGGCAAGTCTTCGTCAAAGACATCATCTTGCAGGGCCTGCTTGCGTAGCGTTCTTCGCAGACTGATGCGGTCGGCCAGTTCATTGACTTTGCTGCGCCGGAACAACCGGTGGTAAAGGTGCAGCAGCGTTTGCGAGCGATCACCGAGCCGACCCGCCGTCTCGTGGGCCAGCACCTCGATCTCCAGAGCGCTGAAAGCATCGGCACCGGCATCCCCACAGGTGGGTGGGTAGTCCTGGGCGACTTGTTCAAGGCGCTCTCGTAGCCCGGTGTCCTGTCCGGCTTTCTCGAGCATGGCCCACACGCGCGTCGCAACGCCTTGTGCGTCCTGGCGAGCTTCTGCCGATTGCGCCAAACGCTCCAAAGCGTTGAGCAGATGGCGGTTCCCGCCGTGTTCGAACAGGTCGCTCCAGAGTCGTTGCTGGTGACTGCTGGCCTGGTCACGCCATATCCCCCGATCCCCTTGTCGTGGCGTACGCTCGGTCACGTTGACACCACCGTTCGCCAGGCGAGTACGCGTTGGGCCTTCGAGCGGGTTGAAATTGAACAGCCAGCTGCGTCCTTCGACACGGGCGGCAACATCGCGGGCGAAGGGTGTCTGTAACACGTCGGACAGATCGGGGACTGTACCGATGCGATTGTGGGAAAGGTCCAGGATGCGCAGTTGGTACTGCGGCTGGCGCATTAGGGTGGACAGCCCGTTGGGCCATTGGCTGAGGTCGCAGCGGTCCAGGTCGAGTTGCCTCAGCCGCGCCATGTAACGCAGGTCGGGGGCCAATTGCAGTGGATTGCCACTCAGTCGAAGCACCTTGAGATGCACCAGGTCCTGGAAGCGCGCCGCCAGTGCCGGGTTCAGCGTGATGTGGTTGTCCGACAGGCCCAGGGCCTCCAGCGGTAATCCTGCCAGGCAATCCAGGCTGGCATCGTTAAGCTCCAGCAGGTTGCCATGCAGATTGAGCACACGCAGGTCACGCATGGCGCCCAGGGCCCGCAGCGCCGTGGGGGGCAGGGTGGTGAGGCGGTTTTCGCCCAGCGACAGCGCCTGTAATTTAGGGGTCGACCTCAGGGCGTCGAACAGTGACTCAGCGTCGATTCGCGGGTTGTCGATCACTTCAAGCTGCGAGAGGTTTGGGAAGCACGCCAGAAAGGCGCCTTCCAGTCGGGTCAACGTCAGACGCTCGAGGGTAAGGGCGCGGACCTGTGGGAAGCGTGCGCTGATTGCCGGCAGTTCGGTCAGTTCCAGGTCATCGAGTACCAGCACCGAGGCGTCGGGCTCGCCTTCTTGGCGCCATGCACGCATGAGCCGTTCGCTGCATTGCCGGCGTTGGTCACGCAGGGGCGACTGCTCGACGGCCTGATGCCAGCGGTTCAGTGCGCTCAGCAAGGTGCGCTGTTCTTCTTCGAGTCGTTGGATTGCGCTGCCCAAGTCACCGGCTTGGGACAGTTGCGCTTGCAGCGCGCTGAGCTGCTCGGCATTGAGCGTTGGGTAGAGGGCCCGGAGTCGTCCGGTGGCGACGCTCGTGGAGGCGCCTCGGCCACTGAGCGGGTAGCCCAGACGGCCGTTGGCCAGGCGCAAGGGTGATCGCACGCTCGGCCTGATGGGCTGTTGGCCGAGCAGGGCAGCGCAATGCCCTCGGTCGGCGGTGGCGTGGCCGAACAGCTCGGTGGCCGTTGCGCCGGGGTGTTCGGCCAGCAACGCCTGTTTCAACAAATGGCTGTCGGCATTGGCCAGCGAGGGCCGATACAAGCCCAGGAGTGCCTGATCGAGCCGTGCATGGGCTTGCAGCAACCGTGCTTCTTCGGCAATGCGCAAGGGCATCCGCCCCGATGCAAGTCGTTGCCGCTCGCCGTGCCCGATGTGTCTGAGTATCTCCTCCAGCGCGCTGTCCGGTAGCCCAGGAAACTGCCGTGCCAGTGTTTGCTCGGCAGGGCTACGCAATTTGCCCTGGCTGTGCCGCAAGCTGTCGAAAATGTCCTGGCGCTTGCTGTCCAGGCGATCGGCCAGTCGTTGGTCCAGGGTGCTGGCACGCTGCGCGGAAGGCGTATCGCCCAGCAGGGATTGCCGCTGTTGCTCACCCATCTGGGCCAGCACGGTCTGGCTCAAATGGCCGCTTTCCAGGTCCGAGCGAGTGATCTCGATTTCCACCTGGCCAAGCATCGGTGGCGCGCCGTAGCGCACCGAATCGCCCCAAGGCTCCGGGCCGTCGTACACCTTCAGCACATGATCCAGGGGCCATTGGGGCATGTTCAGCAGTTCTGGCAGTGCGTAGTTCTTGTAGGCGGCCAGGCGTTGGCCATGGCGTACGCTGCCGACGATGTGCTCTACCTGGTTGTCCAGGCGCAGGCGAAGCAAGGTTTCGCGCAGCAGTGCCGGAGGCTGCAGCCCGGTAGCCTGGGTGCGCCGCAGGACCGTGCTGTCGATGCCGGTAGTACGCAGGGCGGCGGCCAGTTCGGCATCGTCGAGCCCGGCGCTGAACTGGCCCAGGCGGCGCAGCAACTGGGCTGGCTCCCATTCCACCGGTCGTTCGAAAGCCAGTTGCCAACGACCGTCACCGTGGTGGTGCAGACGAGGGGCATAAGCATTGGGGTCGTGGGGATGGCGAACACGCCACTGCTGTTCGGCGTCCTGGAAGATTTCGAACATCGCGCCATCGTGCATCCAGTAGATCTTACCCTCGACCCGGTAATAGCCTGACGCGTCCATCACTGCACCCTCCGGCAAGACTGTGGAGCTGGCATAACGGGCCATTTGCGGGTGCCACAGCAATGCTTGCCCGTCATGCCAGACGCGTTGCAAGGCATCGACGAAGCCAGAGGCCTGCACCAGCCGCGTACCTACCGCAAAACCCGCCGTTACCGCCGCATTGATGGCCAGTGCGGTCAATTGCCCCAACGCTTGGGCAGTATCGCCTTCCTCCCAGGCGTGGAACCCGGTGAACACCGAATCCATGATTTGATAGGCGAACACGCCCGCCATGACCGTATTCAGGCCGGGGACGAAAAAGGCGGCGACATTGAGAAGGCTCACGCCCGTCTCGGCCCAATGGGCCAGACGTTCCTGGCGGGCCTTGGCGTCGACATCGGCGGTTGGGACGGCGATGGCCCTGGCATCTGCTTTCATCCGCGAGACATTGGCCGCGTAGAGCGCCGACCAGAGCCCGCCATTGACTCGCGAAGGGGTGAACCGCAGATCGATCTCTCGGCGCGGGTGGACGAGGCCGTCACGCGGTTCGAACAGTGCCTGCTCAAGCAAGCGGTTCAGCTCCGCCTGTCTGTCCTGGTAGGCGCAATTGATCAACAGGCGGCGGAACGTGCTCTGCAGCAGCCTGTGGCTGAGATGCCGTCCAGCCTCCTGGCGTGAGCTGAACTCCCTGACCGGGTGTTCGCTGTCATTCGGCATGTAGACGATGCATGGATTGTTCTGGTCGGGTTGGTCTGGCCCGATCAGCAGGAGGTCGTGGAGGGGAATGTCGAACAGGCTCAGGCGCCAGCAGTGCAGGTCGTGTTGTCCATAGGTTGGCCGAGCTGCGTTTTCGGCCAGCTGGTTCAGGCCGCGGAGGCCGCGTTGGCTAAGCAGTCCCTGAAGGGCCGCGACCTGCGCCCGCACCCGTAATGAATGGCGCAGGGTGTCGAGGGTCAGTCGCTCGATTTCAGCCTTGCGCGGGCCGTCATAGTACGACTGAAGATGGGCCTGGTACTGTCGACCCAGGTCCAGCTCCCGGCAATGCCTGACGAAGCTCGCCATCGATAGCCCTTGCAGTGGGCTGTCATCGTCTGGCGCGTTGATCAGTGTGCTGTAGGCGCCGACTTCATCCAGGCCTTCGAAGTTGTGCAGGGCCGCCTCGAACAGGCTGCGCGACTGCGACGCGCCGACAGGTCGGGTGGCCAGGATGTCCACTTCCCGCTCCGGTACCAGCGGTATCTCCGGGTTGGGAACGCCTGGCCAGTTACTGCTGGCGGGTTCGAAGGGTTGGAACACATAGTGGGCCTTGTCCACGGCCACAGCGATGTTCAGTCGGCGGGTCAGCAACGGTTTGCAGAATTCGGTGATCCCTTGGAACCCGCGCAGGCTCTTTTGCAGGGCTCGTTGGTGGGTGTTGCGCGCTTCGATGAGTGAGCGCAGTCGCTGGCGATCATCATCCGAGGCGGTGCTGTACCAACTGAAGGGGGCGCCGTCATCGGCGAGGTAGTCGGCACGCAATTGCTCGACGATGTACTGGGTATGCGTTGGATGCAACATCGTGACCCATTCGGGCAGGGCGCGGCTGATAGATGCCTGGTGGAGCGGGGGTGTGCTGTACATGGCGAGAGCCTCTGGTCTTCAGAGGCGATAGTCGACCTTCGTTTCGCGGTCAGGATGCGGTAGATACTTGCCCGCAAGGGTCGGTCTCGCGCATGTATGGGTCGGTACGAGGGCAGCGTTGCCGGGGCTTCTGGAGGATGGTGTGGCTATACACGGTGTCACCGGGTAGGCATGAGGACGGTGGCGAATTCCGTCTGGCCATGGCGCCAGGTTTAGCCAGGGAGTAGTTGCATGCGTTCGCTATGCGGTCCGAAGGATCATCTGCTTGACCTCGAAGGCATTGAAATTGCCGTGCGCACGTGGGGGCCTGAAGATGGGATCCCGGTATTGGCCCTGCACGGCTGGTTGGACAACGCGGCTTCGTTCGAACGGCTCGGGCCGTTGCTCGACGGTTGTTTCGTGGTGGCCCCGGACATGGTTGGCCACGGGCGCTCCGACCATCGACGCCATGACAGCGGCTACTACCTGTGGGAGCATGCCGAGGACATGCTGGCGGTGACCGACAGCCTGGGCCTGTCGCAGTTTCATGTGTTGGCCCATGGCATGGGCACCGGGGTCGCATCGCTGCTTGGTGCTATGACCAGTGGCATCGCCAGCATGATCTTCCTCGACGGCATGGGAGCCCCGTTCACGGTTGCCGAGCATGACCGCGTGCAGCACCTGGCGCGCGCCTATCGGCTCAAGCGCATGGTCCAGCGCAGCCAGTTGCAAGGCTTCGGCGAGCCTGACACACAGCGTTTCGACACCATCGAGATGGCCTTGGCGCAACGGCGCAAGCGCCTGGACGGTGAATTGTCCGAAGAGGCCACGCGACTGTTGGCCCTGCGCGACTTGCTGCAACTGGGCGATGGCTACTGCTGGCGCCACGACCCACGGCTGGTGCTGCCCGAACCCATGCCGCTGACCGAGGGCGAAGCCTGCGACCTGCTTCGGCAAATCCGTTGTCCGCTGTATCTGATGTTCGGTCGCCAGGGGGCGTTCACCGGTGAAGGGTTCGAGCAACGCAAGGCGGCCTTGCCTGAACATGCCCGCGTTTCCTGGCATCCGGGTGGCCACCATTTTCACCTGGAAGCACCTGATCGCGCGCTGGTCGACCAGATACTGCGCATCCTGGCCCGCCACGAGGGGAGCTTGCTGCAACGACGGGTCAATGAGTGACGGTTATGGCGACGGTGTCAGGTCCTGAGCTATGGTGACAGGCAATGATTGCCTGGATGCCATAGGGAGGCTCGGCATGCGACCTTTCGCCATCGCCCATATCGACCATCTGGTCTTGAGGGTCACGGACCTTGCGCGCAGCGTTGCGTTCTACCGCGATGTATTGGGCTGTCGGGTCAGTCGCGAGCGGGAGGATCTGGGCATGGTCCACTTGGCGACCGGTTCGGCGATGATCGATCTGGTCACCCTCGATGGTCCACTGGGTAAACCGGGCGGTGCGGGTCCCGGGTCGCAAGGGCGCAACCTGCATCACTTCTGCCTGCGCATCGAGCCTTTCGATGAGCAGGCGCTGACCGCCTACCTGCTGGAGCAGGGAATCCGTGTCGAACCTGCCGAACGACGCTACGGTGCCGAAGGGGAAGGGTTGTCGCTGTACTGTTATGATCCCGACGGTAATCAGGTCGAGTTGAAGGGGCCAGTGCAGGACTGAACCCCAGGGCGAGGAACGCGGAGCCCTCGGCGCTCACTGGCGATGCTGGCCAGTGGATATCCTGGAAAAGCCGATTATGCTTCTACTGTCCTTGCTGCGATCCGAGGCGGCTTGCCTCGTCGTGCTTCGCGCAACCAATGCAAGCCCCAGGGCCTGGGTGCGACGCTGAAATGGGTGTGAGGTACTCCGGCCTTAGAACAACAAGACGGAGGCAACCCATGGCGGTACTCGATAGCGCAACCACGGGCAATAGCGCACCCCAACGCGGCATCACCCGAGAGGAGCGAAAAGTCATTTTCGCGTCATCCCTGGGTACGGTGTTCGAATGGTACGACTTCTACCTCTATGGCTCATTGGCGGCCATCATCGCCAAGCACTTCTTCGCAGGCGTCAATGAAACCACCGCGTTCATCTTCGCCTTGCTGGCCTTCGCCGCAGGCTTTGCCGTGCGGCCGTTCGGCGCCATCGTGTTCGGTCGCCTGGGCGACATGATCGGGCGCAAGTACACCTTCCTCATCACCATTGTCATCATGGGCTTGTCCACCGCGGTGGTGGGTATCCTGCCCAGCTATGCGACCATCGGGGTTGCGGCGCCGATCATTCTGATTAGCCTGCGCCTGTTGCAAGGCCTGGCTCTGGGAGGCGAGTACGGCGGCGCGGCGACCTACGTGGCCGAACATGCACCCAAAGGGCGGCGAGGTTTCTTCACCGCCTGGATCCAGACCACCGCTACCTTGGGGCTGTTCCTGTCGCTGCTGGTGATACTGGCATGCCGCACCGCGATGGGGACCGAGGCATTCGAAGCCTGGGGCTGGCGCATTCCGTTCCTGCTGTCGATCCTGCTGCTGGCGATATCGGTGTACATCCGCATGCAGCTCAACGAATCGCCGGTGTTCATGAAGATGAAGGCCGAAGGCAAAGCGTCCAAGGCGCCACTGACCGAGTCCTTCGCCCGTTGGGACAACCTGAAGGTGGTGATCATGTCGTTGCTTGGCGGGACCGCCGGCCAGGCCGTGGTGTGGTACACCGGGCAGTTCTATGCGCTGTTCTTCCTGCTGCAGACGCTCAAAATCGACCCGCAGACCGCCAACCTGTTGATTGCGGGTTCGTTGCTGATCGGCACGCCGTTTTTCATCGTCTTCGGCAGCCTCTCCGACCGCATCGGACGCAAGAAGATCATCATGGCGGGGTGCATCATCGCGGCGTTGACTTACTTCCCGATCTTCAAGGCACTGACCGAGTACGGCAACCCGGACGTGTTCGTCGCCCAGGAGCAGAACCCTGTTGTGGTGGTGGCCGATCCTGACCAATGCGCCTTCCAGTTCGACCCGGTCGGCAAGGCCAAATTCACCAGTTCCTGCGACATCGCCAAAAGCCTGCTGGCCAAGCGTGCGATCCCCTATGGGAACGAAAAGGCCGAGCCGGGTAGCGTCGCGCAGATCCGTATCGGCGAGCGGGTGATTCCGAGCTTCGATGGCAGTGGCCTCGCGGCCGCTGACTTCAAGTCCCAGAGCGATGCCTTCACCGCTACCTTGGCGGGCGCTCTGAAGGATGCCGGTTATCCGGAAAAGGCCGACCCGGCGAAGATCCATTACCCCATGGTGTTGCTGCTGCTGACGATTCTGGTGATCTACGTGACCATGGTCTACGGGCCGATAGCCGCCTGGCTGGTGGAGCTGTTCCCAGCGCGTATCCGCTACACCTCGATGTCGTTGCCATACCACATCGGTAATGGCTGGTTCGGTGGCTTCCTGCCGACGGTGGCATTCGCCATGGTGGCGGCGACCGGCGATATCTACTATGGGTTGTGGTATCCGATCGTGATTGCGGTGATGACCGCGGTGCTGGGGATCTTCTTCTTGCCGGAGACCAAGGATCGGGATATCCATCACAGTTGAGGCTTCATTGGCCCTTTCGCGGGCAGGCTCGTTCCCACGCAGCCAGGAACGGGCTTACCCGCCCAAGGGCCGCTGCAGGTGCTTGCTCAATCGAAGTACCCGCGCAGGGTGAAGGCGTAGCCGATATCCACCTGCGCGGCCTCACCCCGGCTCCAGCGCTTGTTCAACACGAACTCGAATGCCGGCTCGTACAACCCTTCGCGCACCACGGCACCCGCCAGCACCTCCACGTCATACCAGCCGTTATCGAGCTCGATGATCGGCCGCCCGGGCTCCTGGTAACGTGCCAGTAGGTCGCCCAAGGTCTTGGGGGTGAAGTGTTGCAGGATGCGCCAGGTGAACAGCATCAGCGCGCGGTTCTCAACCCGCAACACATAGCCGGAGCGTTGATGCTTGAGGCGGCTGCCGGGTTGGCGCAGCGCGGGCGGGTCGCCGTCGAGGGTGAAAAGGATGCGGTAGGGCAGGTTGTCGACGCCGGCCAAAGGCAGCACGACCCCCTCGCGCACGGCCTGGTCGCCGCTGTCGCCATGGGTGAACTCGTAGGCCAGATCGTCTGGCAGGCCATGGGCCTGCTTGTAGCTTTCGAGCAACTGGATATCGCCGACCAGAAAGTAGTCGACCCAGTCAGTGAGCACTTCGCTGAATTCGTGGCGCATCGCTGTTCCTTGTTGTAATACGCGGTGAGCAAGGGCAACTGTAGCGGACGCCTTGCAGACTGTGAACGCAGGACAGCCACTTCAGACTGGCTTCAGATTTCTCCGGGATACTGCGCCGAACGCATGAACCCAGGGGGATACCATGACCCAGAACGATTGCGGCGCGATGTTTCCATTGGCCATAGGCGTGCATCCCGAGCGCCAGGCCCATCTGCTGCTGCATGGCGTGTCCGACCCAGGACGCGCCGAACTGGAACAGTTCATCCATGCCCGCTTCCAGTCCATTCACCACGCCGACGTCCATCACTATCTGCCTGAGCTACTGGGGCTGTACGACAGTCACCATCGTCTGATCGCCGCGGCGGGCATTCGCCCGGCCATCAGCGGTCCGCTATTTCTCGAACGCTATCTCGATGAGCCACTGGAGGCTTGCGTATCGCGCCTGGCCGCCGGCACGGTGCAGCGCTCGGAACTGGTGGAGGTCGGGAACCTGGCCGCACTCAGTGCGGGCAGCGCGCGGATCATGATCATTGCCGTGACCTGGTTGCTGGCCGAACGTGGTTTGCAGTGGGTGGCCTTCACAGGGGCGACGACCTTGGTCAACAGCTTCCATCGACTTGGCCTGGTGCCAACGGCACTGGCCCCGGCGGACCCGGAGCGCCTGCACGGCGAGGCAGCGAGCTGGGGGCATTACTACGCCCAGCATCCGCAAGTGTTCGTCGGACGCATCGGTGGTGGCTACACGGCGCTCGCCCAGAGTGGGGTATTCGAGCGGTTTGGCTTGCCGGTATCTGTACAGGAGGCCGGTCATGCCGCATGAACTGCAAGCGTTTCAGCAGATCCTGCACCGGCATGCACGTAGCCGTGGCGCGCAACCCGCCGTGCAAGGCAGCAGCGGCGCGTTTACCTATGACCAGCTGCTGGCCGAAGTGCAATGGCGGCAGGACTGGTTGGCCGGGCAACCTCGCGGTACCTTCGTGCTGGCCCTGGAGAATGGCCCCGAGGCCTTGTTCTGGGACCTGGCGGCACTGTTCGGCGATCGCCCGTGCGTGATCCTGCCGACGTTCTTCAGCCATGCCCAGCGCAGGCACTGCCTGGAGCAGAGCGGCGCGGTACTGGCGGTGGCCGATGAGGGCTTCGCCGAGGACCTGCGCCAATGCGGCTTCAACCCGCGTGAACAATACTGGACGCGTGAAGCCACAGTCGCCCAGCCGTTGCCCCTCGGCACCGCGAAGATCACTTACACCTCCGGCAGCACGGGGGCGCCCAAAGGTGTGTGCCTCAGCGCCGACAGCCTGTTACGGGTCGCCAGTGAGCTGGAGGCCGCCAGCCGCGCTGCGGCACCGGGCAAGTACCTGGCAGTGCTGCCTTTGGCCGTTCTACTGGAGAACCTGGGCCTGTACGCCGCCTTACTGGCAGGTGCCAGTGTAATGCTGTACCCGCAGCAGCAGTTGGGCATGGGTGGCGCCAGTCAGGTCGACTTCAAGCGTCTGCTGGGCTGCATCGCGTTGTCCGGAGCCGAAAGCCTGATTCTGGTTCCACAGCTGTTGCTGGGTCTGGTCACGGCCATCGAGCGGGGCCTGATGCGTGTGGGGCCCTTGCGCTTTGTCGCGGTGGGCGGTGCGCGAGTGGCTTCCAGCCTGCTGCAGCGAGCCGAGGCCGTCGGGCTTCCGGTGTTCGAGGGCTACGGGTTGTCCGAATGCGCATCGGTGGTATGCCTCAATCGTCCTGGCGAGCAGCGCCTGGGCAGTGTCGGGCGGCCCTTGCCCCATGTGCAGGTACGTATCGCCGAGGACGGCGAGGTACTGGTCTGTGGCTCGGCCCTGCTGGGTTACCTGGGGGAGCCTGGGTTCGACGGCGCCTGGTGGCCCACGGGGGACATCGGGCACTTCGACCCGGACGGTTTCCTGTACCTCGATGGGCGCAAGAAGCACCAGTTCACCACCAGTTTCGGACGCAACGTGAACCCTGAATGGGTGGAGGCCGAGTTGACGCAAGGGGGCGTGATCGCGCAGGCGTTCGTGCACGGCGAGCACCTGCCCCACAACCTGGCGTTGCTCTGGCCGCTGGACCCGTCAGCGTCCGATGAAGCGATCGAGCAAGCGGTGCGTCAGGCCAACGCCGGGCTGCCGGACTATGCCCAGGTGCATGCCTGGAGGCGTTTGCCCGAGTCACTGAGTGTTGCCCAGCAGACCCTCACGGCCAATGGCCGCCCGCGGCGTGAACACATTCTGCAGCGCTACGAGTCGCTGCTAACTGAAATTCAATGAAAGAGGTCCATCATGTCATTCTTTGCAACCTTGCAAGCGGAAACCGCCGAGGAACGTACGGCGTTGTTCAATGTGCCTGTGATCAAGGACGCGCTTGACGGCAAGGCCAGCCTTGAGTCCTACAGGGCCTTCCTCGGCCAGGCGTATCACCATGTCCGGCATACCGTGCCACTGATGATGGCCTGCGGGGCGAGACTGCCTGAGCGGCTGGAGTGGCTACGCGGTGCGGTGTGCGAGTACATCGAAGAAGAATATGGCCACGAACACTGGATTCTCAATGACATCGCTGCCTGCGGTGGCGAGCCGCAACAGGTACGCGATGCGCGGCCGGCGCTACCCATCGAGCTGATGGTGGCGTTTCTCTATGACCAGGTCGCCCGTGGCAACCCCGTGGCGCTGTTCGGAATGGTCAATGTACTGGAAGGCACCAGCATTGCCTTGGCCACTCAGGCTGCCGGTTCCCTGAAGCAAGGCCTCGGCCTGCCGGACACCGCATTCAGCTACCTCAGCTCCCACGGCGCGCTGGATCAGGACCACATGGCCACGTATCGCAAGCTGATGGATCGCCTCGACAGTCCCGAGGACCAGCAGGCTGTAGTCCACGCAGCGAAAGTGGTGTACCGGCTGTACACCGCGATGTTCGAAGGGTTGCCACGCGCCAACCGGGGCGAGGTGCGCCATGCGGCTGTCTGACTGCGTGGTGGTGCTGACTGGCGCGAGCGGCGGCATTGGCCTTGAGTTGGCGGATCAACTCTGCGCGGCGGGGGCGCGGGTGTTGGCGGTCAGCCGCCACCTGGGCAAGCTGAGCAGCCTGATGAATCGCTACCCGCAGCAATTGCGCTGGCAGGCGGCTGATCTGTGCAGCGCCGAAGGCCGCGGCGAGGTGTTGGCAGCGGCGCGGGCCATGGGCGGTTTCAATGTGTTGATCAACGCGGCGGGCGTTAACCGTTTCGCCTTGATCGAACAGCTCGACGAAGCCGCGCTCGACGAACTGTTCGACCTGAACATCAAAGCCGCAGTGAAGCTCACCCGCATCTGCCTGCCACTGCTGCGCGAACAGCCTGCGGCATTGGTGGTGAACGTAGGCTCGACCTATGGCTCGATCGGTTACCCAGGCTACGCCACCTACTGTGCCAGCAAGTTTGCCCTGCGTGGTTTCTCCGAAGCCTTGCGGCGCGAACTGGCCGACACCACGGTAAGCGTGCTGTATGCCGCCCCTAGGGCCACCCGTACGGCAATGAACAGTAGTGCAGCGACGGCCTTGAACCAGGCTTTGAAGGTGGGCATGGACGACCCGCAAAATGTTGCCCGCGCCGTGCTGGCGGCGGTGCAATCGGACCGCAACGAGCTGTACCTGGGGTGGCCAGAGAAATTATTCGTCCGTCTGAACGGCATGCTACCGGGCGTGGTCGACCGCGCGCTGCGCAAGCAACTGCCGCTGATTCGCCGCTACAGCACCTCGCACAGCAAGGAGTCGAGCAAATGAAACCCCTGATACTGGCCAGTCTGCTGGTCATCGCGCCTTTCACCTGGGCCTTGGATCAAGCCGGCACGCAGCAGCTCGGTGCCATCCAGCAGCGCTGGGCCGAGGTTCGCTACCGTGTACCCGAGGCGCAGCAGGCTGCCGCGTTCGAGGCCCTGGCCGGGCAATCGGCGGCCCTGGTTCACCAGCACCCAGGTTCAGCCGAGCCGTTGATCTGGGACGGAATCGTCAACAGCAGTTGGGCGGGTGCCACCGGCGGGATAGGGGCATTGGGCAAGGTCAAGGCGGCACGGGCCAGCCTGGAAAAGGCCTTGGCCATGGACCCCAAGGCCCTGCAAGGCTCCGCTTACACAAGCTTGGGGGCGCTGTATGATCAGGTGCCGGGGTGGCCATTGAGTTTTGGCGACCATGACAAGGCCGAAGCGATGTTGCGTCAAGCCCTGGCGATCAACCCTGATGGCATCGACAGCAACTACTTCTGGGCTGACCACTTGTATCGGCAGAACCGCTACGATGAGGCCCGCGCCGCACTGCAGAAGGCCTTGCAAGCGCCCGCCCGGCCCGGCCGCGAATTGGCCGACCAGGGCCGGCGAGGGGAAATCGATGCTTTACTCAAGGCAATCAAGGACAAGCAGGATTAAGCATGCGTCTACTGCTGGTTGAAGATGATGCAGCGTTAGGAGAGGGGATCTGTGACGGCCTGCGCCAGGAAGGGTATACCCTCGACTGGCTGCAGGATGGCGCCAGTGCGCTGCACGCCCTGGTGCACGAGGCTTTCGATTTGGTCATTCTGGACCTGGGGCTGCCCCGGTTGGACGGTATCGAACTGCTCAGGCGCCTGCGCGCCAGCGGCAAGAACCTGCCAGTGCTGATACTCACCGCCAGGGATGCCACCGAAGATCGCATCAATGGCCTGGATGCCGGTGCCGACGACTACCTGGTCAAACCCTTCGACCTGAACGAGCTCAAGGCCCGGTTGCGGGCCCTGCTGCGCCGCAGTGCCGGTCGTGCGCAACTGGTCATCGAACATGCCGGGGTGCGTCTGGACCCTGCGACCCAGCAGGTGTATTACTTGGACCAGCCGGTGGTGCTGACACCCAAGGAGTATCGCTTGCTGCACGAACTGCTCGCGCAACCGGGCAAGGTCTTCACCCGTGAGCGCCTGACCCAGTTGTTGTATGGGTGGGATGAGGAGCCTGAAAGCAACACCCTGGAGGTGAACATCTACCAGCTGCGCAAGAAGCTGTTCAATGGCTTGATCCGAACCGTGCGAGGTATTGGCTACCTGGTGGAAGGCCATCGATGAGTTCATTGCGCCAGCGCACGTTGTGGCGCGTCATGCTGTCGTTGCTGGTCGGGAGCGGAGCGCTTGCGCTGTACAACTACCACGACAGTCGACACGAAATTAACGAGGTCTATGACGCCCACCTGGCGCAGAACGCGCGGCTGTTGCAAGGGATCATGAGCCTGCCGGTGCAGGAACAGAGCCGCGATGCCCTCTACCGTGCCTTCAACGAGGCGCTGAGCAAGGCGGGGCACCACAGGGTGGGCCACCCTTATGAAAGCAAGCTGGCATTCCAGGTCTGGTCCGATGATGGCAGTTTGCTGGTGCACACGCCCAGCGCACCGCGTATCGAGCCAGCCCCGCGCACGCCGGGGTTTGCCGATATCGTCGTGGCCGAGCAGCGCTGGCGCAGTTTCATGCTGCCGGTACCCGAAAAGCGCTGGGTGATCTGGGTCGGCGAGCGCAACGATGTGCGCTATGACCTGATCGACCGCATCGTGCGCCACACGTTGATGCCGTTCCTGCTCGGCAGCCTGGTGCTGGCACTGTTGGTCTGGGCGGCGATTGGCTGGGGGCTGAAGCCGTTGCAGAACATGGCCACGGTCATACGCGCGCGCCACGCCGAATCCCTCGAGCCCTTGCAGCTGGTACCGCTACCGGCTGAGCTCGAGCCCATGCAGGCCGCGATCAACCGGTTGCTCGCGCAGATCGACGAAATGCTCCGACGCGAGCACCGTTTCATCGCCGATGCCGCCCATGAGATGCGCACGCCGTTGGCAATTCTGCGCCTGCATGCGCAGAACGCGCTTGCTGCTGCCAGCGAGGCGGAGCGACAAAAGGCGCTGACCTACCTGATTGGTGGTGTCGACCGCCTTGCCCGGGTGGTCAACCAACTGCTGACCCTGGCGCGGCTGGAGCCACAACTGGGCCCGCGTGACTGGCAGCCGGTCGATCTGGCTGAGGTGGTCACCGATACCCTGGCCGACCTGACCCCTTGGATGCTCGCACGAGGACTGGAGCCTTCCCTGGACATTGCCGAAGCTGACTACCGCGTCAGTGCCGATGCCGGTGCCCTGGGTATCGCCATCCAGAACCTTGTGACCAACGCTGCAGATCATTCGCCGGCGGGTGGACGGGTGAGTGTACGCCTGCGTCGCGAGGGCCAGACAGTGCGGCTGGATGTTGATGACGAAGGGCCTGGCATCGAGCCTGCGAACCTGAAGCGGGTCTTTGAGCGCTTCTACAGCAAGGATGCACCCAATGGCGCTGGGTTGGGGCTATCGATCGTCGCCGCCATCATGAGCCGCGTGGGCGGCAGCGTGCAGTTGGACAACCGGGCACCGCATGGCTTGCGTGCAACGCTGCGTCTACCGACGAAGTCGTGAATGCCTTCAGTGCTTCTGGGCGAGCTGGATCAAGTTGCCGCAAGTGTCATCGAATACCGCGGTGGTGACCGGCCCCATGACGGTAGGCGGCTGGGTGAACCTCACGCCAGCTTTGCACAGGCGGGCGTACTCGGCCTGGATATCGCGCACCCGAAAGGTCGTGAAGGGAATACCCTCCTGCTTGAGCGCTGACTTGTAGGTCTTTGCTGCAGGGTGTACATCCGGTTCGAGCAGCAGTTCGACCCCGTCAGGGTCATTGGGTGAGGTGAGGGTCAGCCAGCGATGCTGGCCCATGGGCAGGTCATGCTTGGGTTCGAAGCCGAGCACGTAATGGTAGAAGGAAAGGGCCTTGGCCTGGTCGTCTACGAGGATGCTGGTGACTACGATCTTCATGGGCGTCCACCGTTTCCAAAGCTCGTTATCCTCTAGTAAAGCTGCTCTGCATCGTTTGGCCAGCGTTATCCGAACTCGGCCTGAGCCTTGGGGGGACGGGCCGGCGGTTGCCCCCTCCCTTGATGGAAAAGGGCGCGCAAACCACCGGCGCGTTCTAGCCTGAACCGCTATCAGAACGTGGCTTTGACCTGCAGGCCAACCACCAGTGCGTTGTCGATGTCCTTTCCGGAGAAGGCGCCTGGCTCGATGATGTATTGCACATCAGGTCGCAGGTTCAGCCATGGAGTGGCCTGGTAGCCGTAGCTCAGCTCGATCAGTTGTTCGGCGCTGTCGATATCGGGGAAGGCCTGGCCATTGTTCAGCGCAGTTTCTTCCAGCACGTCGCGGCTACGCGGGTTCGGCACGGCGCGACCGTAACCCAGGGCCAGGGTATCGCGAGGGCGCCCTTCGAACGGCTTGTACAGCACCACACCGGCGCCATACCACTTGGTGAATGGCGAGGCGGCCTTGCTCGATGCCGAATACTGGCCGAAGGCATGCAGGCTGCGGCCAGCCGATTGCGGATCGTTCCACACGGCTTGGTCGATCAGCAGGTAGTGACCACCACGGCCCGACACTTCGTCGTCGCTGCCAATGCGTTTTACATCGGAGCTGTCGTAGTAATAGCCCAGCTTGTACTCGCCCGGCAGCTCGCCTTGAAGCTTGTACACCAGCTCTACCGGAACCACGGTGCCGGTGGTGTGCTTCGGCCCCAGGTGCCAGGCGCGACTGGAGTTGCCATTGCTTTCGGGGTCGACATTGAACGCCGCGACGCGCAACTGCCAGGACGGCGAGAAGTCGTACTTCACACGCACGCCGAGGTGGGCGTTGGGATAGTTGGTCCAGCCGCTACCGCCCGACATGTTCAATGGGTGGCCGCAGAAACCGGCGTTCATGAAGTTGCACAGGATGCCGCTGTCCAGCCCGCCCAGGTCGTTGCCCATGGCCATGTAGCCGAGCTTGACGTTCAGCGCCGGGGTGAACAGGGTGCGCTCATAGCTCAGTTCGGTCAGGCGGGTGTAAAGGCCGCCGTAGTTTTCCTGGATCGGAAGACGGTTGCCCACCAGATCTTCCGAGGCGCTGTTGCCGCGACGGTCATTGATGGTCAGTTGGACTTTGCCGCCGTTATCCAGGCCATAGAGCTTGGACAGGTCAAACTGCACACCGAGCTTGAGGTTCTGCGAATAGCGCGCGGAGCGGTGCAGGCCGCCATGGGCGTTGTAGGCGGTTTCGCCGCTGTAGTCACCGGTGAATTTGATGCCGTCCTCTTCCAGCTGGTGACGCAGGCCGCCCCAGTCACCGGTCAGGGTGCTGCGGGTCATGAGGTCGCCATCGGCCAGGGCTGTGGTACTGGCCAGGGCCAGGAGTAGAGCAGTGGGGGTGTAGCGAAGAGCGGGGGACATTACGGGGTCTCGGATAGTCTTTCAGGGCCTCATCGCCAGCAAGCCGGCCACTACTGGGACCTTCGCGGGTCCTGTAGTGGCCGGCTTGCCGGTGATGACGGACGAAGCGGTTTACGGCAAGGCGTACGAAATGACGTAGTCGCCACGGTCGGTCGACTGACGGGCACCGCCGGCAGTGACGACCACATACTGCTTGCCGGTTTTCGGCGAGACATAGGTCATCGGGCCACCCTGGCTGCCTACGGGCAGGCGGGCTTTCCAGATCTCGTTACCGTTGCTGCTGTCGTAGGCGCGCAGGTAGAAGTCCTGGGTGCCGGCGATGAACACCAGGCCACCTTGGGTCGACAGGGTGCCGCCAAGGGTCGGCAGGCCGATCTTGATTGGCAGGTGCATACGAATGCCGAGCGGGCCAGTGTCTTCGACGGTGCCGACCGGAACCTGCCAGGCAACCTGACGGGTTTTCATGTCGATGGCGGTCAGGGTGCCAAAAGGCGGTGCCTGGCATGGAATGCCGGCTACCGACAGGAAGCGGTTCTTGTTCACCGCGTAAGGCGTGCCCTTGAGAGGTACCGCGCCCATGCCGGTGTTCAATGCTTCACCACCACCTGCGGCCTGACCCTTGTTCTGCGATGGGATCATCTGGATCCACAGGCCCAGGCGCATGTCGTTGACGAAGATGAAACCGTGTACCGGATCGGTAGAGATGCTGCCCCAGTTCATGCCACCCAGCGAACCCGGGAAGCTCAGCGACAGGTCGGTACCCGGCGCGGTGTACAGGCCGTCGTAGCGCATTTTCTTGAAGTCGATGCGGCACAGCAGCTGGTCGAACGGCGTGGCACCCCACATGTCCGATTCGGTCAGGGTCTGCGCGCCGATCTGCGGCATACCCACCGATTTCGGTTGCGTCGGGGAGTACGGCTCGTTAGGGATATTGCCCGGCTTGACCGGTACTTCGTCAACCTGGGTCAGCGGCTTGCCGGTGGCGCGGTCGAGTACATAGATCTGCCCAGCCTTGGTGCCGATCACCACCGCAGGAACGGATTTGCCGTCGTCCTTGGTGAAGTCGATCAGGCTCGGCTGCATTGGCAGGTCGAAGTCCCACAGGTCATTGTGTACGGTCTGGAACACCCACTTCTGGTTGCCGGTGGTGGCGTCGAGGGCCAGCACCGACGCGCCGTAGGTGTGGTCCAGCTTGCTGCGCTCGACACCGTAGATGTCGGTGGACGAGGAACCCATCGGCAGGAACACGGTGTTCATCGCCGGATCGTACGACATGGGTGCCCAGCTGTTGGGGGTGCTTCGCACGTAGGTCTTGTCACCTGTCGGTGCGTTGCGATCTTCCGGATTGCCTGGGTCGAACGCCCAGCGCATGGCTCCGGTGATGACGTCGAAGCCACGGATCACGCCGCCTGGCATGTCGGTCTGGACGTTATCGGCAACGCGGCCGCCGACCACGACGGTGGTACCGGCCATCAGCGGCGCGGACGAAAGCTGGTAGTAGGAGTCAGGGACGTTGCCCAGGCCAGCCTTGAGGTCGACCTGGCCATTGTTGCCGAAGCCCTGGCAGAACTCACCATTGTCGGCGTCGACGGCAATCAGGCGACCGTCGATGGTGTTGGTCAGCAGGCGACGCTGGCAGTTGGCGCCGGCTGGCACGCTGGCCTGGGTGATTGGCGAGCTGTTTGGCTGGGTCGGCTGTGCGATCGGCGCGGTGGCGTCGAAGTAGGCCATGCCACGGCAACGCTGCCAGACTTTGGACTGGGCGTTGATCTCGTTCTTCCACAGCTCTTTGCCGGTGTCGGCGTCGAGGGCGATCAGGTTGTTGTGCGGCGTGCAGATGAACACCTTGCTGCCGATCTGCAGGGGGGTCAGCTGGTCCTCGGCCCCGTTGCCGTCGCTGAGGGCGACGTCACCGGTGCGGTAGGTCCAGGCCACCTGCAGCTTGTCGACGTTGGCGCGGTTGATCTGGTCCAGCGCGGCGAAGCGGCTGCCACCTTCGGTGTTGCCGTAGTGGGCCCAGTCTTTCTGTGCTTTTTCCGGCGCCACTGGGGTCAGGCCAGGGCCTTTACCGGTGGGGGCGACACTGGGGTGGGCAACGAACATGTTGCCGACGGCGATGGCCAGCACCACAGCCAATACGCCCGCGATGCCATAAGCGCCACGGCCGGCGCTGGCACCGTTGGCGCGGGCCAGCATTGGGTACACCAATGCCACCACCAAGCCAATCGCGGCAAACATGAACAGGCGCGAGAACAGCGGCCAGAACTGCAAGCCGGCATCGACCAGCGCCCAGATCACGGTACCGACCAGGAACAGGGCGTACAGCCAGGCACCGGCGACCTTGCGGCGTGCGATGAGGACGCCGGCGATGGCCATGGCCAGGCCGCCGATCAGGAAGTACCAGGAACCGCCCAGGCCAGCGAGCTTGATGCCGCCAGCAGCCAGGAGAAGGCCAAGCAGGGCGACGATTACGCCCAAGCCGACCAGAATGAGGGTTGTGGCGCCAGAGGCGCGCGGGGTTTCTTTCATGCCAGAGATCTCAGCAGGTGGAATGCGGCGGAGTTTAAGCCCTTAGCAAGCTAATTAACAAGTTAGTACAAAATTTTCTGAGGCTGATTGTCGCAGGGTTGAACTTGCCAAGGAGTGGCTAAAAGTCTAGATCAGGCCGGTAAATGTGCACGGGGTGTGCCGTTCGTGTTCATTTGTCGATGTGACGCAGTAGACTTTCGTCGTAATGCGCCACCCAGGGGCAGTCGGTAACGCTGCGCGGCGCCGCCACCAGCGGGCAGCAGGCAGGCGTTCAGTCAGTGGGCGTGGGCAGGTCGGCTCAGCTATTTGGCCAGGGCAGGGAGGCGCTGTAGAACACCGCGAGCCAGATGGTGGAAGTTTGCTGGGAGGTCCACTCCACCCGATGGCGGCAGTGGGGAGGAATGTCGAGGCAGTCCCCCGGCTTGAGCAGGCGGGTATGGTCTTCGTGCTCCAGACGCAGCCCGGCTGCGCCGCTGAGCAGCACGACCCATTCGCCTTCGGCCTGGTCGTACCAGAAGCCGGGTGGGCTGGCCTGGCCGGTGGAGACGATACGTTCTATGCGCAGGCCGGGGCGCTTGAGCAACGCGTCGACCAGTTCGACGTCGCTCGGGCAACGGGACGGAAGTGCGTCGAATACATTCGCAAGGGGCATTTGGGATCTCGCTCTACGGGGGGTGTTTCCACTATGAACGGGAGGAGTCATCAGTGCGCTTCTTGACCTGCCACACCGATTGTAGGACCGTTCCGAGATTTCAACGGCGGGAAAGATATGGACAAGCTCTTGGCGATGAAGATGTTCGTGGCCACCGTCGATGCACAGGGTTTTTCAGCCGCTGCCCGCTCCCAGGGTGTGGCTCCGTCCTCGGTCACCCGGCTGGTCGATGCCCTGGAAGGCGCCCTGGGGGCCACGTTGCTCAATCGCTCCACCCGCCAAGTCAGCCTGACCGAGGCGGGGGCCCGCTACTATGAGCGCTCACGGGCGATTCTCGAGGCGTTGGCAGAGGCTGACGCCAGTGTGGCCGACCGAGGCGAGGAGCCGGTAGGGGTGTTGCGCCTGTGCTTGCCGGTGGAGTTCGGTCGCCGGGTGATCGCCCCGCATCTGGGGCCGTTCATGGCACAGCATCCGGCGCTGGAGTTGGACATCGACATGAGCGACCGTCTCGATGACCTGCTCGATGGCCGTTATGACCTGTCGATCCGCTTGGGCGACCCGGCGCCGGATGACGAACTGGTCTGCCGCCAGCTGGGCACTTTCGACCGCTGGCTGGTGGCCAGCCCGGCGTATCTGGCTGGGCGCGAGCCGTTACTCCACCCTCGGCAGCTGCTGGATCACGCCTGCCTGCGTTTTCGCTACGGACAAAAAGCGCGGCCCTGGCGTTTGCGCCAGGCAGAGCAGGCGTTGGAACTGGACGTCAGCGGGCCGTTGCGCAGCGCCAACGCCGATATGTTGCGCGAGGCTGCCCTTGCGGGCTGCGGCATCGCTCTGCTGGCCGACTGGCTGGTGCGCGAGGACGTGGCGGCTGGCCGGCTGCAGCGGATTTTCGGTGATTGGCAGGCAAGCCCAGGCGCGGCCAGTGACAGCATCAATGCGTTGTACCTGCCCAATCATCGTGGCTCGCGTCGGGTCAAGACATTCGTCAGCTTCTGCGAAGGCTTGCTCAAGCCCTGAGTCGAGGCTTTCAAAGGATGGCCTTCAGCGACCCAAGGGCAGCGCCGCGCCAATCAGCGCGAACAGGCTGGCGCAGCAGCGATTGAATCCTTTGCCACCTTTGGCCAACCAGGGACGGATGCGAAATGCCAGACGCGCCAGCACATACTCGACCAGGCACTCGACGCTGGCGAAAGTAGCAGCCATCACCACGAACTGCATGAGCAGCCCGCGCTGCGGGTCGATGAATTGCGGCAGGAAGGCGCCATAGAACAGCAGCACCTTGGGGTTGGCCAAGGCCGACAGCAGGCCCTGGCGAAACAGTCCGGCATTGTTCAGTCGAGCAGGACGCGCGTTCATCTCCAGGTGCAGGGCTGGGCTGCGCCATAGCTGGATCCCCAGCCAGATCAGGTAGGCGCCGCCAACCCACTTGAGCACGGTCAACACCGAGGCAGACGCTTGCAGCAGGGCGCTAAGGCCGAACATGGCCAGGGCGATCAGGGCGCTGAAGCCAAACACACCGCCGACGATGGTGAACAGCGTCCGGCGAGCGCCGTACTGGGCGCCGTGGGTCAGGGCCAGCAGGCTATTGGGGCCTGGGGTCAGCGACAGGCCGGTGCTGGCCAGCAGGTAGATCAGCCAGGTGTCGAGTGCCATGTAAAGTGCCTTGTCGATTCACAGGCGTCCAGTTTAGGGTACGCCGTTCGAATCAAAGGGTATTATCTGGCCATTCAATGGTGTTTTCTGGACATTGTGCAATGCCCCCTGATCTTCGCCTGTTGATCCTGCCGTTGCCGGATTTTGCCTTGCTGCCCTTCGGCGGCTTTCTCGACAAGCTGCGTTTCAGCGCCGACGATGAGGATTACAGCCGTCAGCGGTATTGCTGTTGGACATTGCTGGGCCTGACTGACGATCCGGTGCCATCGAGCAGTGGGGCGGTGGTCCATGTGCACGTAATGCCGGAGCAGCTGGAACTGCGCGGTTACGACTACCTGGTGGTGTTCGGCGGACGCAGCGCGGGCGCAACCGCCCAGCTCGCTCCGCGTTATCAAGGCCTGCTCAGGCAGGCTGTCAAGGCGGGCGTGAAGCTGGTCGCAGTCGACAATGCAGCCTTTCTGCTGGCGGCTTGTGGCTTGCTGGACGGGCACAAGGTGGTGGTGCACTGGCGCCACGAAGTGGAGTTCAGAGCCAGTTTCCCGCACCTTCAGGTTCTGCCCGAGCAGCTGTACTGCATCGATGGCGGGCGCATTACCTGTGCAGGCGGTACGGCGGTCATAGACCTTGCAGTGGAGCTGTTGTCGGCAGCCTGCGGTCGAACCCGTGCACTCAAGGGGTTGGCCGACATGTTGGTGGACGAAACACGCCACAGCCGTCACGCGCTGCGCTCGCTCGAAACCGGGGCTGGGCAGGGGCGTCAGGTTACGCGGGCCTTGGCGCTGATGCGTCACCATCTGGGGGCGAAGCTGTCCGTCGAACAACTGGCCAGCGAGCTTGGCATCAGTCGGCGCCAGCTGGATCGACAGTTCCAGGCCAGCCACGGCATGAGCGCCAAAGGCTGGTGGCTGGAGATGCGCTTGCAGCAGGCGCGTTGGCGACTGCTCAATTCCAGTCACAGCTTGGCGCAGATTGCCGACGAGGTAGGGTTGGGCGATGCGAGTTACCTGGGCAAATGCGTGCGCCGGCGCTTTGGTTGCACGGCGCAGGTCTTGCGCCGGACAGGTCCTTGAAACCCCTTCACCAGAAGGACTTACTGTGGACTGCCGAACAGCGCCGTCCAGTAGATGCCTGCATCGCTTTTCGGGTCCACCGCATAGGCCGCGCCCAGTTCGCGGAAGTCTGGGTTCATGAGGGTCGCGCAGTGTCCTGGGCTGTCCAGCCAGCCGTCGACCACCTTGCGCGCCGTATCGCGACCGGCGGCGATATTCTCGCCGATTTGCTGATAGAGGTAGCCGGCAAGCTCGGCGCGGTCGCCCGGGGTGCGGCCATCCTTGTCGACATGGTCGAAGAAATTCTGATTGGCCATGGCTCGGGTATGGCTGGCGGCCACGCCTGCCAGCGTCGCGTTCCAGCCCAGTGCGGGGGCAGCGGCATAGGGTTGGCCACCGCATTGGCGTGGCACCTTGCGTGCGGCATTGATCGCCTGCAGCACCTTTTGCCCCTCGGCTTGCCAGTCGCCCAGCCCGCCGCTTAGCAGCGGACGGGCAAGAACGATACGCCAGTCACGGCCTTCCTGGCTCACACCGATGTCGACGAATTGGGGGTCGAGCACCACCTGGCAAAAGCTCTCTTCGATGGCGTTCATCGCGGCACGGGCGTCGCGCGGGCCGGACAGGCTGATGGCCTGGACATTGACCATGGGGTAGGCCGCGCGGGACATGGCCTGCTGCAGGTCGCGGGTGCCTTCCGGCGACAGTGCCAGGCGCGTATCGCTGTTCAGGGGCGGCAGTTCCAGCGACACCTCGCCGCCGCAGCGTTGCGTCTGACTGCGATAGGCATTGATCGAATCGATCAGTTGCGCCTCTTCGCCAGTAACGGCCAGGGCCCCCGTCGAGACGACCAGGCCCAGTGACAAGGCGGCAACGGATGACAGGACGCGCATGTGGATCTCCCTATGGCTGGCAGCGTCTTGGTAAGCGCTGCCCATCCTACACAAGCTCGAGGCTTTTGGCCCGGAATCGTGCAGCTTGCCGGTGAAGCCGGCAGAAAGGTTATGGGCGGCAAAGGAGGGGATAGACCATTGGTCGCCGGAAAAGTGCGATCCAATGACCTGGCTCAGCGGGCCAACGCCTGGTTTGGCTTGTAGAACAGAAAATGCTGGGTCTCGGCGGTCTTGCGGTAGGCCTTGGCCCACTCCGGGTGTACGTTGCGGTCATGGAAGTACAGTGCGCCGCCTGTGGGGTCCTTGAGTTGCTGGTTGAGGGCCCTGCGCGCGATTTCCTTGGCGATGGTGTAGCGCTGTTCTTCTTCGACCTGGTCCGGGCGACCATCGCACCACCAGGAGAACTGGCAGGATTTGGTTTCGACCCCTTGCTTGACCACCGCGCAGATCGAGTCCGGGAAGCCCTCATGGCCCAGGCGATTGAGCACTACGCTGGCCACCGCACTCATGTCCTCGTCCGTGGCACCCTTGGCTTCCCAGTAAATGGTCCGGGCCAGGCAGGTGATGCTGTCGTCCATCGGCGACTGGCCGGCCGGGTCCACCGCTTTTACCTCGCTCGGGGTCAGGGTTTCGCTTTTCTTCGGTGGCGGGGCATCCTCGACGACTTTTTCCTCGAGCGCTTCGGCCTTGTCCTCGGCGACCGCGGCCTTGGTACTGTCGGCCGCGTGAAGAGGGCCTGCAAGCAGGGCTGTGGTCAGCGCGATTACCATCCACGATAGGCGCATGGGCGAATGTCCGTACTGTGAGCTGAATCACAGTCTAGCCAATCGCCATCAACTCAACGTCAGCGAGAGCATCAATGGCAGGGTGACTGCGCCAGCCACTGTCTGCAGGGCGATGATGGTGGCCATCAACGGTGCGTTGCCGCCCATTTGCCGGGCCATGACATAGGACGATGAAGCCGTGGGCAACGCCTGGAACAGCACTGCCACGACGGCCGCCTGACCGCCCAGCCCCAGCAGCCGGCACAGCCCCCAGGTTGTGAGCGGCATGACCAGGAACTTGAACGTCGAAGCGGCCACCAACGGCCGCACCTGCTGGCCAAGTCTTGCACCGCCCAGGGCCGCTCCCACGCAAAGCAAGCCCAAGGGCAGGGCAGCCTGGCCCAGCGCCTTGACCGTGGGTTCGATACCCGCGGGCAGACCCAGGCCACTGAACCGCAACAGCAGCCCGCCCGCGCAGCCGACGATCAAAGGGTTGGCAAAGATTGCCCGCAGTACCGTGATCGGTGAGCTGTGGCGTGCGCTGAAACGAGCGAAGACCAGGACGCAAAGCAGGTTCACCAGCGGCACGATCGCTGCGTTGGCAACTGCCGCCAGTGCGATGCCGGCGCTGCCATAGATGCCGGCTGCCAATGTGGCCCCGATGTAGTTGTTGAAGCGCACGCCGCCTTGGAATACCGAGGTGAAGTCGGCCCCGTCATGGTTGGCGGCGCCTTGGTAAAGCATCAGGAGCAGGGCACCCAGCACGGTCGAGAGCATCAGCACGACAACCATGCCCATTACCGGAACGCCATCGAGGTTGGCGGTCGCCAGGCCATGCAGGAACAGCGACGGCAGCAGCACGTAGTAACTGAGGCGTTCTGCGCCGGGCCAGAATGTTTCGGCCAGAAAACCACGAACGCGCAGGAAGGTTCCCAAGGCAATCAGCACGATGATCGGGACCAAGGTGGTCAGCAGCAGGTGGAGCATGGTCGGTGTTCCGTTGTCGGATTCCGGCACAGACTAGCGTGGACCGATGTTTGGGATCACGTTGTTTTGCACACAGACGGTTGACGGGTGTAATGCCGCGCTCAGAAACCAGCGCCGCGCACCTGGCGGCCAGCGTGGTGGCCATGTGAAGAGGGCCGGCTTTTGCCGGCCCTCGAGGCTCAGACGCGGAACTGGTCCATCAACGCCTGTTGCTGGTTGGCCAGGCTGTTGAGCGACTGGCTGACCCGCGCCGACTCGTTGGCTTGCCCGGACAGCGACTCGGTCACATCGCGAATGGTCGCCACATTGCTGTTGATCTCTTCGGCCACCGCGCTCTGCTCCTCGGCCGCTGAGGCGATCTGCAGGTTCATGTCGGTAATCACCGTCACGGCCTGTCCGATACGCTGCAGCGCGGTCACGGCCTGACCGACCTGCTCGACACCGCCCTGGGCCTGGCGGTGGCTGTTGTCCATGGCACCGACCACTTCGCGGGTACCGGCTTGCAGGGCTTCGATCACCTGACGGGTTTCTTCCACCGATTCCTGGGTGCGTTGCGCCAGGTTGCGTACCTCATCGGCGACCACGGCGAAGCCACGGCCGGCTTCACCCGCCCGTGCAGCCTCGATGGCGGCGTTCAGAGCCAGCAGGTTGGTCTGCTCGGCGATCGAGCGGATCACTTCCAGCACCGAACCGATCTTCTCGCTGTTCTGTGCCAGCCCCTCGACCTCGGCCATGGCGGTGCTCATGTCGGCGGCCAGGGTGTCGATGCTCTGGGTGGTGCGGTCGATTACCGCAAGGCCTTCGCGGGTTGCCTGATCAGCATCGCGGGCGGCCTGGGCGGCCTGGGCTGCGCTGCGGGCGACGTCCTGAGCCGTGGCGCTCATTTCATGGGATGCGGTGGCGACCTGGTCGACCTGGCGGTATTGCTGCTCCATGCCGGCGCTGGTCTGAGTGGCGATGGCCGAAGACTGGTCGGCGGTGCCGCGAGCAGCCTGGACCGAGCGTTTGACCTCGGCAATGGTGGGCTGCAGTTTGTCCAGGAAGCGGTTGAACCAGCCAGCCAGTTCACCGAGCTCGTCGCGCTTGTCATAGGTCAGGCGGCGGGTGAGGTCGCCTTCGCCACTGGCAATGTCCTTGAGCATCGCCGCTACCCCAAGAATCGGTCGGGTGACGCCACGGGCCATCAGCCACACCATCAGCAGACCGGCGATCGCCGCTGCCAGGCCCAGGCCCAGTTCAAGCAAGGTGCCGCTGGTGTTGAGGGTGTCGAGTTCGCGCTTGAGGGTTTCAGCCGGCCCGGTCAGGGCGTTCTCCGGCACATCGAGCAGTACACCCCATGGCTGGGCGCCTGGGATCGGCTGGAATGCCGTCAGTACCTTCAGACGTTGCTGGTCGTGCAGGACGTTGAGCTTGCCTTCCGCCAGCTTGCGGACCAGTTCGTCGCCCTTGGCCGGGTCAACCTCGTCGAAACGATGGGCAAGCTTGCTGGCGTCGGCGCTGTAGCCTGCCAGCAGGCCTGCCGGGCTGAGGATGCCGACGGTGGTACGACCTTCGTACAGGCTGCGGCTGGCGTCTTCGCTCAGGGCTTGCAGGCTGTTGAGATTGATGTCGACGGAAAGCGTCGCGACCACTTTGCCCTGAACCGACAGCGGGAAGACGATGCTGGTCATCAGCACCCGTTGGCCGTCGATGTCATAGAAGTAAGGCTCGACCACGCAGACTTTACCGGTGGTGCGTGGGCACACGAACCAGGTGTTGGCCGGCTGCCCGCTCGGCCCGATTTGGGTATCGGTCAAGTCGCGCTCGGGGAGGGACATGGAGGTCAGCTGGCCTGCTCGTGGTTGCGACCAGTACAGGGAAAAACGCCCGGTTTCGTTGCTGCCCAGCTCCGCCTTGTCTGCGAACAGGCTGTCTTTGTTATCCAGAGCGTTGGGTTCGAACACCAGCGACAAGCCGAGCAGGTCGGGGTTGGCCTGCAGCGCGGCGCGCACCTGGCGGGTCATGTCCTCGCGCAGGTCGAAAGCGTCGAGGAAACGCTTTTCGGCTTGTTCGCGCAGGAACAGCACCTGACGGGCGAACCCTGCGCCGTATTGATAGGCGTCCATGAACTGGCGGCGAATGTTCAGCGCTTGGACTTCACCTTGTGACTCGATGCGTGCTTGGGCTGCCTGGGTGAGCATCTGCGTGCTGCTTTGCTTGACCAGGTCCGAACTGTGGTCCATGCGATACAGCGATAGTCCTACAAGCAACGTGACAATACCCGCCAGGCAGAGACCGGCGAGCAGGGTGATTTTCCACTGGATGGAAAGTTGTCGCAAAGGCATGGGGAGAATTCCCTTGTAATAGGTCTGGGCTAGAGACTGTGTCGGCGCTGAAATTTTTTTCTTTA
This sequence comes from Pseudomonas sp. Rh2, assembly GCF_040762985.1. NCBI lineage: Bacteria > Pseudomonadati > Pseudomonadota > Gammaproteobacteria > Pseudomonadales > Pseudomonadaceae > Pseudomonas > Pseudomonas sp. Rh2. Next base: position 3,378,656 of record NZ_CP142890.1, on the reverse strand, counting down.
TTCGAACGATCAATTTAATTTTTGGCCCAGCCTGTGGCGACGCGTTGATAGCCTCGAAACAGGTCGACACATGGCGCTTTTGACATCCTTCGCTCGGTGCTTCAGAGTGCGCGCTTTTTTTCTGTCGCAAACGAGGTAAGCCAAACCATGAATGCAGTGATCGCCGCGGTCGGCATCATGCTGATACTCAGCCTGTCTCGGGTGCATGTGGTCATCGCCCTGATTATCGGTGCGCTGGCTGGAGGGCTGTTCGGCGGCCTGGGTATCGAAGGTACGCTAAAGGCGTTCAACGGCGGCTTGGGCGGTGGTGCCACGGTGGCGCTGTCCTATGCGTTGCTGGGTGCGTTCGCCGTGGCCATCGCCAAGTCCGGGCTGGCCCATGCGCTGGCTGACCGTGCCCTGGCCATGATCGACCGCCAGGGACATGCCGAGGGTGGTCGGATGAAGTGGCTGCTGATCGGCCTGATGCTGGTGGTGGCGGTGTCGTCGCAGAACATCCTGCCTATCCACATCGCCTTCATTCCATTGCTGGTTCCGCCCCTGCTGTACGTGCTGACTCGATTGCGCATCGATCGACGCCTGATCGCCTGCGTCATCACCTTCGGCCTGATCACGCCCTACATGTTTCTGCCGGTAGGCTTCGGCAACATCTTCCTCAATGAAATCCTGTTGGCCAATGTCGCTCGCGCCGGGGTCGATGTCAGCGGTATCAACGTGACCCATGCGATGGCCATTCCGGCTGCCGGTATGCTGGCAGGCCTGCTGATCGCGGTGTTCTTCAGCTACCGCAAACGTCGTGAGTATGACCTGGAACGCATCGAGCAAGTGGAGCAGGTCAGTGTGCAGTACAACCCTCTGACCCTACTGGTGGCGGGACTGGCCATTGCCTGCGCGTTCATCGTTCAATTGTGGCTGGATTCGATGATCATCGGCGCGATGGTGGGTTTCCTGATCTTCTCGCTGTCGGGCATCGTGCGCTGGAAGGACACGGACGACCTGTTCACCGAGGGCATGAAGATGATGGCCATGATCGGCTTCATCATGATCGCCGCTTCGGGGTTCGCCGAAGTGATGAAGGCGACCGGTGAGGTCAAGGGCCTGGTCGAGGCATCGGCGCAGTGGATCGATCACAGCAAGGGCATCGGTGCCTTGCTGATGTTGCTGGTGGGACTGCTGGTGACCATGGGCATTGGCTCGTCGTTTTCCACGGTGCCCATTCTGGCGGCGATCTTCGTACCGCTGTGCGTGCAACTGGGCTTCGACCCGGTGGCCACCGTCTGCATCGTCGGTACTGCTGGAGCGCTGGGGGATGCGGGTTCGCCGGCGTCAGACTCGACCCTGGGTCCAACTTCAGGTCTGAACGTCGACGGCCAGCATCACCACATCTGGGATACCGTGGTGCCGACCTTCATCCATTACAACCTCCCGCTGCTGGCCTTTGGCTGGCTGGCGGCAATGGTGCTGTAAGGCTGGCCGCCGTCAGCCCTCGCTCGGCGGAGGAGAAATGCGGTTGAGGACGGTGCTGCCGTCCTTGCTGCGGGTCAGGTAAACCGGCAGGACCTTGGGCAGGTTGTCGACCAGCCGCTCGACCTCGCGGGTGTTGTAGATACCGCTGATACGGATCCGGCCGGTGCTGGCATCGGCGAGCAACAGCGGTGCGTCGAGGTAGCGGTTGATCACCGGCAGGGCCTGGTCGAGGCTCAGGTTGTCCAGAATCAGTTTGCCGCTGCGCCAGGCCAGGGCGTTGCCAAAGTCGTTGCTCTGCACCAGTTGCGGCTCGAAGTCGCCGGTGTGGTAGCTGGCCTGCATCCCAGGGCCCAGGCGGTAGCCGCCTTCGCTGCCGTCGCTGCTGACCAGAACCGAACCTTCCACCAGGGTGACCTTGACCTCGTCCTGGTACTTCCACACGTTGAACTGGGTACCGGTGACGCGGGTCTGGCCACGACCGGCGTGGACGATGAACGGGTGCGCACTGTCGTGGGTGACGTTGAAGAACGCCTCGCCGCGCTTGAGCCTGACCTGGCGTTGATCCTTGAAATTGAGGTAGGTCAGCTCGGTGTTGAGGTTGAGGTCGACCTGGCTGCCATCGCCCAGTTGCACGGTCTGCATCCGGCCGTCGGCTTCGAAGTGCTGGTACTGGTTGGGTAACCAGCCTTGTTCCCACCCGATCCAGCCCGCCAACGGCAGTACCGCCAGGGCAATGGCCGCGGCAGAAGCGAGCGGGCGCCACGTGCGAGTGCGGCGGGTGACGTGTGGCGCCGGATTGAATTCGACCACCGTGGCCGTACGGGGCAGCAGCTCGGCGGTATCCCAGATCTCCAGCATCGCCTGGTACTCTTCGGCGTGCCGCTTATCGGCGGCCAGCCAGCGAGTGAACGCCTCGCGCTCGGCCGCCGTGCAGTCGTCGGCATGCAGACGCATGCACCAATGCGCGGCGGCGTCGGTAATGGCATCGTCAGGGGCGGGGGTCAAGGGATCGTGGTTCATTGCGGCTCCGGTTTTGCGCATTCTACCCCTGGCGAGGGGTTTCCGAGAACCGAGGTAATGGCGAATGACTATCAGATGAGCGGTCTTTTGTCGGTTTTGCGCTGAATATTCAGCGTTTGAGAATGCTTCGCGCCCCATCGGACATTGCGGGCCATGGGGCGCGAGGTGGGTCAGAATTGCGCGGGCGTCATCCCATAGAGGCTGGCGCTACCGGCCCGAATGCAGGCCTCGAGGGCCAGGCTGCGTGGCAGGATGCGTTGGAAGTAGAAGTCGGCGCAGACCAGCTTGGCGCCGTAGAAGGACGGGTCTTCATCGGCCTTGGCCTGCGCCACGGCGGCCATGCGCGCCCACATGTAGGCATAGGCGGTCAAACCGAAAAGGTGCAGGTATTCCACCGCCACGGCACTGACGAGGTTGGCCTGGGCAGGGGCCTGTTGTTGCAGCCACTGGCTGGTAGCTTCAAGGCGTGCCAGGGCTTCCTGCAGGGCGTCGCGGTGCAGGGGAGCGGTCACGGCGAAGGCGCGCACTTCGTGGATGAAACTGGCCAGGGCCTGGCCACCATCGGCGAGCACCTTGCGTCCCAGCAGGTCCAGGGCCTGGATACCGTTGGTGCCTTCATAGATCTGGGCGATGCGCACGTCACGCACACGCTGCTCCTGGCCCCACTCGCGGATGTAACCGTGGCCACCATAGACCTGCTGCCCGAGCACGCAGCTTTCCAGGCCGTTGTCGGTAAAGAATGCCTTGGCCACTGGCGTGAGCAACGCCACGAGGCGCTGGGCTTGCTCGCGTTCATTGGTGTCCTCCGCGTAGCGCGACAGGTCCAGTTGCTGGCCGACGTAGGCGGCGAAAGCCCGGCCACCTTCGGTGAGGGTGCGCATGGTCAACAGCATGCGCCGAACGTCACCATGATGGATGATCGGGTCGGCAGCCTTGTCCTGTGCTTGCGGGCCACTGGCGGCGCGGCTTTGCAGACGCTCGTTGGCGTATCGGGCGGCGCTTTGGTAGGACGCTTCGGCGCAGCCGATACCCTGGATGCCAATCGATAGCCGTTCGTAATTCATCATGGTGAACATGGCGGCCAGGCCCTTGTTTGGCTCGCCGACCAGGTAACCAGTGGCACCATCGAAGTTCATCACGCAGGTGGCCGAGGCCTTGATACCCATCTTGTGCTCGATCGAACCACAGTGCACGGCGTTGCGTACCCCCAGGCGACCGTCTGCCTCGACCATGAACTTGGGTACCAGGAACAGCGAGATACCCCTGGCGCCAGCAGGGGCATCCGGCAGTTTGGCCAGTACCAGATGAATGATGTTCTCGGTCAGGTCCTGTTCGCCACCGGTGATGAAGATCTTGCTGCCGCTGATCTGATAGCTGCCATCGGCTTGGGGCTCGGCGCGGGTGCGGATCATTCCCAGGTCGGTGCCGGCGTGGGGTTCGGTCAAGCACATGGTGCCGGCCCAGCGGCCTTCGTACAGGGGCGGGAGGTAAGTCGCCTTGAGCGCTTCGCTGGCGTGGGCATCGAGTGCCAGGCAACTGCCGGCGCTCAATGCCGAATACAAGCTGAAGCTGCAATCGGCGGCGTAGAGCATCTCTTCGAACAGCACGCCAAGCATTTTCGGCATGCCCATGCCGCCGTACTCAGGGTTGCCGCCCAGGCCCACCCAGCCGCCTTCGCGGTAGGTTTGCCAGGCTTGACGGAAGCCTTGCGCAGTGGTGACCAGGCCGGCATCGAATTGCACGCCTTGCTCGTCGCCGTTGCGGCTGAGCGGGGCGATCAATTGGCCGGCGACCTTGGCCGCTTCTTCGAGGATGGCATTGGCGGTGTCGGCGTCGACCCGTTCGGCCAGGGCCGGCAGGCGCGCCCATAGGGCGGGGCCGTCGAACAGCTCATGGAGGACGAAGCGCATGTCGCGCAAGGGGGCATTGTAGTCAGTCATGGCAGCGCTCTTGAAAAAGTCGGATGGCAGTAGGGCGGGTCACAGTCCTTTGGCCCGGTCACGCAAGACGTATTTCTGGATCTTGCCGGTCGATGTCTTGGGCAGTTCACCGAACACCACGGTCTTGGGCACCTTGAACCCGGCCAGGTGCTCGCGGCACCAGCTGGTGATCTCGCTTTCACGGGTGGCCTCGTGTCCTGGCTTGAGTGCCACGAAGGCGCACGGTGTTTCTCCCCATTTCTCGTCCGGGCGGGCTACCACGGCGGCCTCCAGTACGGCAGGGTGCTTGTACAGGGTGTCTTCCACTTCAATGGTGGAGATGTTCTCGCCACCTGAAATGATGATGTCCTTGAGTCGGTCTTTGATTTCGACGTAGCCGTCGGCATGCCACACAGCCAGGTCACCGGTGTGGAACCAGCCGCCTCGGAAGGCCTCGGCAGTGGCTTCGGGGTTTTTCAGATAGCCCTTCATCACCGTATTGCCGCGCATGAAGATCTCGCCCAGGGTAGTCCCGTCGCGAGGTACGGGCTGCAGGGTCTGTGGGTCGGCGACCATCAGGCCGTCCAGTGTCGGATAGCGCACACCCTGGCGCGACTTGATCCGCGCCCGCTCGGCCAGTGGCTGTTCATCCCACTCGGCGTGCCAGGCACAGACGGTGACGGGGCCATAGACTTCGGTCAGGCCGTACACATGCGTGACCTTAATGCCCATTTCTTCCACCGCGCCGATCACCTTGGCCGGCGGGGCGGCTCCTGCGACCATGGCGTTCACGGGGTGTTCGATAGCCGCCTTGGCGGTCTCTGGCATGTTCACCAGGGCATTGAGCACGATCGGCGCACCGCACAGGTGGCTAACCCGATGCTCGCGGATCAGGGTTAGGATGCGCTGGGGATCGACCCGGCGCAGGAACACATGGGTACCAGCCAGGGCAGTGATGGTCCAGGGGTAGCACCAGCCGTTGCAATGGAACATCGGCAGGGTCCACAGGTACACCGGATGGTGGCCCATGGCCCAGGTCATCTGGTTGCCCAAGGCATTGAGGTAGGCTCCGCGGTGATGGTAAACCACGCCCTTGGGGTTGCCGGTGGTGCCCGAGGTGTAATTGAGGGAGATGGCCTGCCATTCGTCAGCGGGCCATTCCCAGTCGAACGCCGGATCACCTTCGGCCAGAAAGGCTTCATAGTCCAGTTCGCTGACTGGCTGGCCCTCACCGTATTCGGGGTCGTCCACGTCCACGACCAGTGGGGGGTGTTCGAGCAGGGCGAGGGCGGCGCTGATCACACCATGGAACTCGCGGTCGGTGATCAGCACCTTGGCTTCGCCATGCTGCAACATGAAGGCGATCGCTTCGGCATCCAGGCGCACATTGAGGGTATTGAGCACGGCGCCAACCATAGGTATGCCGAAGTGCGCTTCGAGCATGGCCGGGATGTTCGGCAGCATCACCGCCACGGTGTCGCCAGGGCCGATGCCGCGCCCGGCCAAAGCGCTGGCCAGGCGGCGGCAGCGTTGGTAGGTTTCGCGCCAGTCACGGCGGATGGCGCCATGGATCACCGCCGGGTAACTGCCGTAGACGGCCGCGGTGCGTTCGATGAAGCTCAAGGGGGTGAGGGCGACGTGGTTGACAGCAGCGGGCATCAGGCCCTGAGAGAAGATCGACATGCGGTTTTCCTGTAGGGGAGACAGGCGCAAGTTGTGCGCATGACCCCGGTGGCTGATTGTTAGCTCTGATCAGGGAACGGGAAGGCGCGCAATGGGCCGCCTTCCTCTGTCGCTGTTTTACGCGAATTGCTATGGTATCTGGAATATCGACCATAGCAATATAGTATAAATACTATACGAGTGAGCTTTGTAACGTGGACACCCCCCCCTCACCCTTGCTCGCCCTAGATCCACAACCGAGCCTGATTCTGGCGGCCGATGCCCAGCCCCTCGCCGTAAACCCGGCTCTCCAGGCGTTGCTTGACGAGGGCCTTGCACTGACCGGCTGGCTGCCGTCTAACGCTGGGGCGCTGGTGCGTGCATGTCTGCATCAGCACCGGGCAATTGCCGACGTGGAGGTGCAGGTCGGTGAGCGCATCCTGTTATGGACTTTCATCCCTGACGATCGGCGCCAACAGGTGCTGGCCCGCTGCCGCGATGCGAGCGACGAACGTATGGGGGCTCGGGAAGCCGCCCAGGCGCGACGCCTTTACCGCTTGATCATCGAAAACACCACTGACCTGATCTCACGTCACAGCCCCGATGGCCGTTTCCTCGACGCCTCGCCCGCCGCCTATCGACTGGTGGGCGTATGGCCTGAGCACCTGCGTGGCACGGCGGTTCGCGCGCTGTTGCACCCCCGTGAGCGCCGTCAGGTATTGCAGCAGGCCGCCGAGGCCCTGGATCAGGACGGCTATCACACCATGACCTGCCGCGTGCGCCACGCGTCGGGCAACTACCGCTGGTTCGAGATCGCCGCCCGCGCGATACGTGAAACCTACACCGGTGCGGTGGTGGAGATCGTTTGTGTCTCTCGGGACATCACGTTGCGTATCGAGGCCCAGGAGAGCCTGGCTCATGGTGCGCGGCTGGCCACCCTGGGCGAGCTGGCCTCGGGTATCGCCCATGAAATCAACCAGCCATTGGCGGCGGTGGTCAATTACGCCAACGCCAGCCAGCGCTACTTGCAGGGCCTGGACCACGACCCGCAGGCGCGTGAGCGGGTTGGCCAGGGATTGCTGCGTATCACCGAGCAGGCTACCCACGCGGCCGAAGTGATCCGCCGTTTGCGGGCGTTCCTGCGCAAGGGGCCAAGGCGCCTGCAGGCCATTGAAGTGGCCGACGTGGCGGGCGAAGCCATTCGCCTGTGTGCTTGGGAGGCTGCCCGCGAGCAGGTCAGCATCGAACTGCGTGTGAGCGCGCAGTTGCCTGCGGTCTATGCCGACCGGGTGTTGCTGGAGCAGGTGCTGCTCAACCTGTTGCGCAATGCCATCGATGCCAACCGCGAGCAGCACGGCGAGCGACCGTCGCGTATCCTGCTGGGCGCGGTGCGCGAGGGCGACAGTGTGCTGGTCGAAGTGAAGGACCAAGGGCCAGGCGTAGCGCCTGAACGCCTGGAGGATATCTTCATACCGTTCACCACCAGCAAGGCGGACGGTCTGGGGCTTGGGTTGAGCATGAGCCGCAGCCTGATCGAGGGCTTTGGCGGCAACTTGTGGGCACGATTGGGTGAGCAGGGCGGGCTGGTGATGTGCTGTCGGCTGGCCGTGAGCCGGGGATAACTGGAGGCAGAAGGGTGCAAGCGAAAGTGTATGTGGTCGATGACGACCAGGGCATGCTCGACTCGACGGTATGGCTCTTGGAGTCGGTGGGGTTGCAGGCGTTGCCGTTCGCCAGCGGACCAGCGTTTCTGGAGGCATGCGTGGACGATGGGCCGGCCTGCGTATTGCTCGATGTACGCATGCCGGGAGTCGGCGGTATGGCGGTGCAGCAGGCACTGCGTGAGCGGGGATTGGAGATTCCGGTGATCTTCGTCAGCGGCCATGCCGATGTGCCCATCGTGGTGCGGGCATTCAAGGCCGGCGCCTGTGACTTCATCGAGAAGCCTTACAACGACCAGTTGCTGTTGGACAGTGTCCAGGCCGCGCTGGAGCGTGCCGGGCGAGCGCGGCGTGGCGAGCTGGCGCAGGTGCAGGCGCGGATCGATGCCCTGACACCGCGTGAGCGCGATGTATTCGTGCCTCTGGCCCAAGGCCTGAGCAGCCGCGAGGTGGCCGAGCGGCTGGGGGTGAGTGTCAAGACCGTCGATCTTTATCGCGCACGGGTGATGAAGCGATTGCAGGCGCAAAGTCTGGCAGAGCTGGTGGGAATGGCGATTGCCTGCGGCGTGGTGGAAGCACTGGGGTTGGGAGTGGTAAGCAAGGCTTGAATCACCTACGTGTTTACATCCGCTGTTTGAGCGGCCTTTCGCGATGCAAGGCCGCTCGAACCAAGGCGGACCATTCATCTCTATTTACATAGCCACCTAATCAAAGCTTTGACATTAACTGCCTAGGCAGTAATATTTTTACACATCTAATCGAGCAGACCCCGATGTCCCATTTCAACCCGGAAAATTTCCATACCTGTGCCATCGGCATGCTCCTGGGCCGGGCGGCGATCCTCAAGGACCGCATTCTGGACTGGCACCTTGAGTCCGAGGGCGTGACCGCTGCTCAGTTCAAGGTGCTGATCATCGTCACCCAGTACCAGGTGGATACGCCGGCCGAATTGTGCCGCTACCTGGGCCTGGACAGTGGTTCGATGACCCGCATGCTCGACCGCCTCGAGCAAAAGGGCTTGGTCCTGCGCAACCGCTGCGAGGACGACCGGCGCCAGGTCCGCCTGGCGCTGACTGCCGATGGCCAGCGCCTGGCCGATCGCCTGCCCGAGATCGGCGCCCTGGCGATGAACGAGCTGGTCGGTGTGTTGCAGCCTGAGGAACTCAAGACCCTCGAAAGCCTGCTGGCCAAGGTTCTGCTCGGTTCTGGCGACCCCCTGACGATCCGCCGCTTCGGCGATCGTTGATCCCTGTCAAGCATTCTCCAAGGTACTGTCATGGCTACTCCCGCAGACGCCTCTCATCCCTCCGCCACCCCCGAACCTTCGCGCAAGCGCAAGGTCTGGCTGCTCGGCCTGCTTCTGCTGCTGGTCCTCGGTGGCCTCGGCGCCTGGGCTTGGTACAGCCTGGTCGGGCGTTGGCACGAAAGCACCGACGACGCCTACGTCAACGGCAACGTGGTGGAAATCACCCCACTGGTGACCGGCACGGTGACCAGCATTGGTGCTGACGATGGTGACCTGGTCCACGCGGGCCAGGTGCTGTTGCAGTTCGACCCGGCCGACAGCGAGGTTGCGCTGCAGTCCGCCGAAGCCAAGCTGGCCCGCACCGTGCGCCAGGTCCGAGGCCTGTACAGCAATGTCGATGCCCTCAAGGCCCAGTTGCAGACCCGCCAGGCCGAGCTGCAGAAGGCCCAGGACAACTACAACCGACGCAAGGTGCTTGCCGACAGCGGGGCCATCGCGGCTGAGGAAATCTCCCACGCTCGTGACGACCTGAGCGTGGCCCAGAGCGCCCTGAACAGCGCCCGCCAGCAGCTCAACACCAGCGCGGCGCTTATCGACGACACTGTGGTGTCTTCGCACCCTGAGGTGATGGCTGCCGCCGCCGATCTGCGCCAGGCCTATCTCGACCATGCCCGTACCACCTTGGTGGCCCCAGTGACCGGTTATGTCGCCAAGCGCACCGTGCAGTTGGGACAGCGCCTGCAACCGGGCACTGCGACCATGGCAGTCATTCCCTTGGACGAGGTCTGGATCGACGCCAACTTCAAAGAAACCCAACTGCGCGAGATGCGCATCGGCCAACCTGTGCAGATCACTGCAGACCTTTACGGCAGCCAGGTCACCTTCAGCGGTACGGTCGACAGCCTTGGCGCCGGCACCGGCAGTGCCTTTGCCCTGTTGCCTGCGCAGAACGCCACCGGCAACTGGATCAAGATCGTGCAGCGTGTCCCGGTGCGTATCCAACTGAACCCCGAGCAGCTCAAGGACCACCCGCTGCGTATCGGCCTGTCCACGGTGGTCGAGGTGGACTTGCACGACCAGAGTGGCCCGGCGCTGGCCCAGCAGCCACCGCAGCAGGCCAGTTACACCACGCAGGTTTACGATCGCCAGTTGGTCGAGGCTGACAAGCTGATCGCCCGGTTGATTCACGAAAACAGCGCGACTGGCAAGACGGCCCAGCGATGAGCAACCAAGCCCCTGCGCAGTTCACGCCGCCGAGCCTGCTGCTGACCACCATCGGCCTGTCGCTGGCTACCTTCATGCAGGTGCTCGACACCACCATCGCCAACGTGGCCTTGCCGACCATCTCCGGTAACCTGGGTGTCAGCTATGAGCAGGGCACCTGGGTGATCACCTCGTTCGCGGTGAGCAACGCCATTGCGTTGCCGCTGACCGGCTGGCTGAGCCGCCGCTTCGGTGAGGTGAAACTGTTCATCTGGGCCACCTTGCTGTTCGTGCTGGCCTCTTTTCTTTGCGGTATTGCGCAGTCGATGCCCGAGTTGGTGGGCTTTCGGGTATTGCAGGGTGTGGTGGCCGGGCCCCTGTACCCGATGACCCAGACACTGCTGATCGCGGTGTATCCGCCGGCCAAGCGGGGCATGGCGCTGGCGTTGCTGGCAATGGTCACGGTGGTGGCGCCGATCGCCGGGCCGATTCTGGGCGGCTGGATCACCGACAGCTACAGCTGGCCGTGGATCTTCTTCATCAACGTGCCCATCGGTTTGTTCGCCGCAGCCGTGGTGCGTCAGCAGATGCGCACCCGCCCGGTGGTCACCAGTCGCCAGCCGATGGACTACATCGGCTTGCTGACGCTGATCGTTGGCGTCGGTGCCCTGCAGGTAGTGCTGGACAAAGGTAACGACCTGGACTGGTTCGAGTCGTCGTTCATCATCGTCGGCAGCCTGATTTCGCTGGTGTTCCTGGCGATTTTCGTGATCTGGGAGCTCACGGATCGACACCCTGTGGTCAACCTGCGGCTGTTCGCTCACCGCAACTTTCGTATCGGCACGCTGGTGCTGGTCGGGGGCTACGCCGCATTCTTCGGCATCAACCTGATTCTGCCGCAGTGGTTGCAGACCCAGATGGGCTATACCGCCACGTGGGCAGGCCTGGCGGTGGCGCCGATCGGCCTGCTGCCGGTGGTGCTGTCGCCGTTCGTGGGCAAGTATGCGCACCGCTTCGACCTCCGGGTACTGGCCGGGCTGGCGTTCCTGGCCATCGGCACCAGTTGTTACCTGCGCGCAGGCTTCACCAGCGACGTTGATTTCCAGCACGTAGCCTTGGTGCAACTGTTCATGGGCATCGGTGTGGCGCTGTTCTTCATGCCAACCCTGAGCATCCTGTTGTCGGACCTGCCGCCGCAGCAGATCGCCGATGGTTCTGGCCTGGCGACCTTCCTACGCACCTTGGGTGGCAGCTTTGCCGCCTCGTTGACGACCTGGATCTGGATTCGCCGCGCCGACCAGCACCACGCCTATCTCAGCGAGCACATCAGCGCCTACGACCCGACGACGCGGCACACCCTGGAGCAATTGGGCGGCGCCACCCCACAGCATTACGCGCAACTGGAACAGATGCTCAACGGACAGGCGTACATGATGTCGACGGTGGACTACTTCACCTTGATGACCTGGGTGTTCGCCGGCCTGATCCTGCTGGTATGGCTGGCCAAGCCACCCTTCACCGCCAAGGCCGGACCGGCGTCGGCAGGGCACTGAGTCGCGCCACAGGCGGGCGGAGCCGTCTCGTCCGCCTGATGGTCAGTGGATGCTCGATGCCAGCTCGAAGATCGGCATGTACATGAGGATCACGATCAGGCCGATCAACAGCCCGATGAAGGTCATCAACAACGGTTCGAACAGACGAACGAACCACTCCACCCAACGTCCGATTTCCTGGTCGTGGAAGTCCGCGCAGCGCTCCAGCATTTCGCCAAGGTTGCCTGACTGCTCACCCGCCCGAAGCAGCCGCAACGAAACGGGCGTCACCAGTTGGCCCGCTTCCAGCGCATCGGACAGTGGCAACCCTTCACCCACCCGTTTGCTGGCTTGCTCCAGCCCCTGGGCCGCGGCACTGCCCAGCAGGCTGCGGGCCATACCCATGGCGGTGAGGATGGGAATACCGCCCTGCAACAATATGCCCAGCGAGCGATAGAACCGAGCCAGCTCGTACATCATCAGGCGCTGATGCAGGGCCGGAGCACGTCGCAGTTGGCGGGATGCCCAACGCCGCAGCGCCGGATGCCGGCGCAGTACGACCAGTGCGCTTATGCTCACCAAGGCCGACAGGCCCAACGGCAGTTGCTGGGCGTGCAGGAACAGACCGATCTGCATCAGTACCCGTGACAACCAGGGCAGTTCGGTGCCCATGCCTTCGAACACAAGGCTAAAGCGGGGGACCACGTAGCCCAGCAGAAACAGCACCACACCCCCACCCACCAGCAGTAACAGCAAGGGGTAGATCGAGGCACCCACTAGCTTCTGCCGAACCAGGTCCAGGCGCTGGCGATAGCTGATGTAGCGGGTCAGCGCATCTCCCAGGGCGCCGGTGCGCTCGCTGGACTGCACCAGCGCCACATACAGGTTTGGGAAGACCCGCGGTTGTTGTCCCAGGGCCTGGGACAGCGAGCGGCCCTCGTAGAGCTGGCTTACCAACGCCGCCAGCACCTTGCGGGTCGCGGCGGCAGGAGCCTTTTCCGCCAGGCTTTCCAGGGCGTCGATCAGGGGGAGGCCGGCATTGAGCAAGGTTGAAAGCTCCTGGCTGAACAGCACCAGGTCGAACGTTGCCTCGCGGCGCCAGGTCAGGCCGCCGAGCCAGTGCCCTTGGCCACGCACACTGACCACCTTCAGGCCTTGCTCTTCGGCCTTGCGCCGCGCCTGCTCGATATCCTCTGCGTCGATCTGCAACTGCACCAGGCCCCGGCTACCCAAGGCTTTGAGGCTGTAGCGCATGGCCGTTCTCCTTACTGCCAACTGGTGATTTCGGCATTCTCCCCATCGCCGCCGGGCTGGCCGTCCTTGCCCATCGAGAGCAGGTCGTACTCGCCGCCGTTCTCACCCGGTTGGCGGTAAATATAAGGCCGGCCCCAGGGGTCCTGTGGCACCGCTTTCTGCAGGTAAGGCCCGGACCAGCGTGCCTCGCCGCTGGGGGCTGCCACCAGCGCCTGCAATCCTTGCTCACTGTTGGGGTAATGCCCCACTTCCAGGCGATAGAGGTCCAGCGCCTTGCTCAGCCCCTCGATCTGTGCCCGCGCCACCTTGGCCTCGGAGCGGCCGAGCTGGCTGAAGTATTTGGGCGCGACGATCCCGGCCAACAGGCCAAGCACCACCAACACCACCAGAAGCTCAAGCAGGGTGAAACCACGTTGGGTATTGATTCTGCGCTGCATGGTGAAGCCCTCCGCTGCATGTGGACATGCTTTTTCAAGCCTTATGCAACTGCCGTGCACGTCTGCCTCGGGGCCTTGCGGCATGCGGGATGGCAAGCGGCACGGTGCTTGCGTCGTAGCTCGAAAGCTCAGGTTTTCTGGGGCATATCCCCCAAAACGGGGGCAGCGAACGGGAGGTGACCGAGATGCGAGTTATCATTCTGGGATTGATCTGGCTGGTGGCAGGTGCGGCCCAGGCCGACGTGTACATCAGCATTGATGCCAAAGGCGGCTATGTCCTGACCAACGTCCATCGGCCAGGCAGCCACTACCAGCGGGTGATCAGCGAAACGGTCGCACAGGCCGGTCCTGCCGATGCGCAGAGGGTGACCGGAAGGCCATACGCCGATGTTGTCGCGGCGGCGGCGCGAACCCATGATGTACCCCAGGCGTTGCTGCATGCCTTGATCAAGGCCGAGTCCGGCTATAACCCCAAGGCCCGTTCGGCGGCCGGGGCAGTCGGGCTGATGCAATTGATGCCGGACACCGCCCGGGAGATGGGCGTGGAGAACGCGCTGGATCCTGAAGACAACGTGCAGGGCGGGGCACGCTACCTCAAGCGAATGCTGAAGCTTTTCGATAACGATATCACCCTGGCCGTGGCTGCCTACAACGCTGGACCCGATGCGGTGCTGCGACGTGGACGGGCGGTTCCGCCGTTCGCCGAAACCCGCCGATATGTCCCCAACGTATTGCGTGAATACCGTAAATTGCAGGGGTTGGCCGAAGATTCCCCTTTGTAGTACCGCACTGCTGCACGCGGCTCTAGAACGTATAAACCGCAGCGTTCCGACCAATCGGCGTCATGATTCCCCAACTCTGGGCTATAACCTTCAAAGGTGACCCGCCTTGGAGTCCGGCATGGACAGCGCCCCGCATTTGAACAGCCTCGACGTGCCCACAGCTGGCGAGGCCGCTCCACAGCGCAAGCCATTCAATTTGTTGAGTTGGTATGCCTGGGTCAGCCTGGCGATCATTCTGTCCATCGGCGTTGGGCTGGGCCTGATTTCAAGCCGCTTCATCATCGATGAAAGCGTCGAGCGCGACGCATTGCTCACGGCCCAGTTCATCACCGCCATTGCCGATGCCGAAGTGCGCCATGTGTCCATCCCCAATGTGCGCACCATGGGCGAGTTGATCGACCCTCGCACCGACCAGCAAGCCTTGCCTGACGTGGACCCGGACGCGCGGCGCAGGGCTCGGGGTGAGTTTCTCGACCATATCGCCCACCTGCCGGACATGCTGCTTGCCAACATCTATGCACCTGACCGCACGGTGATCTGGTCCAGCAACCCTGCGCTGGTGGGCAAGCTGATCGAAGGCGACGAAGACCTGGACCGCGCCTTCGAGTACAAGATGCGGGTGTCGGCGAGCTATCACGACTTCGAGCAGGCGCGGGCCGAGCAAAAGTTCGTGACCCCGCCTGAGCAGTTGTTCATCGAGAACTACATTCCGCTGTTCGATGCCGGGGGCGAGCAGGTCACGGCGATGGTGGAGATCTACAAGGAGCCCCACGACCTGATCGTGCGCATCGAGCACGGCCTGTTGCTGATCTGGCTGGCGATCGCCGTCGGTGCAGGCCTGGTCTACATCGGCCTGTACGGCATCATGCGGCGTGCCTCGCGGGTGATGGCGGTACAGCAGAAGCGGCTGATCAACAGCGAGACCTACGTCGCCCTGGGCGAGGTGTCCTCGGCGGTGGCCCACAGCTTGCGCAACCCGCTGGCCAGCATTCGCTCCAGTGCAGAGCTGGCCCAGGCATTCGACGACGGCCCCGCACAGAAAAACATCAACGACATCATCAGCCAGGTCGACCGCATGTCGCAGTGGATCCGCCAGTTGTTGCAATCGTTGCGGCCGCTGAACGACGACGCGGTGCCGGTGGACCTGTCCCAGGCGCTGCAGGAAAGCCTGCAGACATTCGCGGCGGCGCTCGCGCGGTCAGGGGTCAGCCTGGAAGTGCGACCATTACCCGCCGTTCAGGTGCTGGGTCAGCCAGCGTTGCTTGCGCAGATATTCAACAGCCTGATCGCCAATGCCCTGGAGTCGATGGAGCAGGGTGGGCAACTCAAGGTCGAGGTGGTACGCCACGATCGCACCAACCTGACTTTGCGTCTTTCCGATACCGGCAAGGGCATGAGCGAGCAGCAGCAGCGACTGGCGTTTCGACCCTTTTTCACCACCAAGCAAGGTGGCTTGGGGGTGGGCCTCATGTTGGTAAAGCGCATCATGGAGCGTTTTGGAGGCTCGGTAAGGTTGAGCAGCCGCGCGGGCCATGGCACCCGGGTCTCGTTGAGCTTCCGATTGGCGAGAACGTGATGTCCTGAATTACATGTTGACCTTAAGTATCTGATTTAAAACGTTTTCTACGAATTGGGTGGAAAACACCCGATGTCGGGGAATTATTCTCGAATCTGCATAATAAAAGTGCCATAAGTCATTGAATTGTAAATATAAAATATAATCTAAATAGCCTGGCCAACTTTTTGCAGCGTCATGATCACGACAAATGGCGGCTGTTGCCGCTCTGGCGAAGTGCTATCAATTTGCTACGTACGGTAGCAACCCCTTGAGGCCTTCCTGAATGGACTTGCTGAGCGGGAACCAAGCGATGCAGACGCTGGAAAACGAAGTTCCGGGCACGACGCGTGGCCTTACCAGTGGCCCAGCTGTGCCGTTGCGCGAATTCAATCTGCTGCGCTGGTTTTCGATCATCAGCCTGCTGATCATCGCCGCGGTGGCGGGGGGCTTGGGGTATTTGTCGACTCGGTTCGTGGTGCGCGACAGCGTCGAGCGCGATGCCATGCTGACCGCCCAATTCATCCAGTCCATGGCCCAGGCTGAGGTACGCCATTCGCAGTTGCCCCCAGGTGTCACGATGGGCGAATTGCTTGACCCACGACGGGATGAGCAGCATCTGCAATTCGCCCCGGCGCTGGCCGAGTCTACCCGCGTCGAGTTCCTCGATCATGTCGAGCACCTCCCGGACACCTTGCTGGCCAACGTCTATGCTCGCGACAGGACCATCCTGTGGTCCACCAACCGAGAATTGATCGGCGTGCGCATCGAGGCCGATGGCGACCTCGATCGTGCGTTCCGCTCACGAAAGGCTGTGTCGGCCAGCTATCACAAGGCCCACGAAGACCGTGAAGAACAGAAGTTTCTGCGTGAGCCCGAGTACCTGTTCATCGAGAACTACATCCCCTTGTTCGACAGCCAGGGGGAGCAGGTGCTTTCTATGGTTGAGATCTACAAGGAACCCAAGGACCTGATCCGTCGCATACAGCGCGGCTACGTACTGATCTGGGCGTCGACCTTGGTCGGCGGCGCGCTGATTTACTTCGGCCTGTTCTGGATCGTACGTCGGGCAGCGTCCATGCTTCGTCAGCAGCAGGACCGCCTGGTGGCCAGTGAAACCTATGTGGCGCTTGGCGAGATGTCCTCGGCGGTGGCCCACAGTTTGCGCAACCCGCTGGCCAACATCCGTTCCAGTGCGGAGTTGGCGCAGGAAATCGCCAATCCCGTGGCGCAGAAGAACATCGTCGACATCATCGGTCAGGTTGACCGTATGTCCCGTTGGGTGCGCGATCTACTGGTATCGCTACGCCCGGCCAGCGACGAAGCCGAGGCGGTGGATCTGGTCGCTGCCATCGAGGACACCCGGCTGGCATTCACGCAGCAGATCGAGCGCAACGGTGTGCAGTTCAGCTTCGAGGGGCCATCGGTGCAGTGGGTCGCCAGCCAGCCGCTGCAGCTTACCCAAATTCTCAACAGTTTGTTCGCCAACGCCTTGGAAGCGATGCCTAACGGCGGCGAGCTGCGCGCCGAGGTAAGTGTGCAGGACGGGCAGCGCGCTCAGCTGCTGCTCAGCGACACCGGCAAGGGCATGACCCGGCAGCAGGAGCGGATGGTGTTCAAGCCTTTCTTCACCACCAAGCAAGGCGGGCTGGGTGTTGGCCTGGCCTTGGTCAAACGCATCATGGAACGTTTTGGCGGCTCGGTCAGCTTGAGCAGTCGTGAAGAGGAAGGAACCCGCGTCAGCCTTACTTTCAATATCGCAGCGGGAGGAGACCATGGAGCACAGCATCCTGGTAGTCGAGGATGATGAAGTCCTCGCCGATAACATTCGCACGTACCTGGGCATCAAAGGCTTCGAGGTGACGGTGTGCCACAGTGCCGAACTGGCACTGGAGCAGATCAAGCGCGTCCAGCCCGATGCGGTGCTCACCGACAATTCGCTACCCGGCATGAACGGTCATGACCTGTTACGCACCCTCGTCGGACAGGCGCCCGACCTCAAGGTGATCATGATGACCGGCTACGGCAATGTCGAAGACGCCGTGCTGGCGATGAAGGAGGGGGCCTTCCATTACCTGACCAAGCCGGTGGTGCTGGCAGAACTCAAGTTGACTTTGGACAAGGCGCTGGCAGCGGACCGCATGGAGCGCACACTGTCGTTCTATCAGGAGCGGGAAGCGCAGAAGTCCGGCCTGCAGGCATTGATCGGCGAGTCGCCGGCGATGCTCACGCTCAAGCACACCCTGCATCAGGTGCTCGATGCCGAGCGCCGCATGGCCAGTGACGATCTGCCGCCGGTGCTGATCGAAGGGGAGACCGGCACTGGTAAGGAGTTGGTGGCCCGTGCCCTGCATTTCGACGGCTCACGCAGCAAGGGGCCGTTCATCGAGTTCAACTGCGCCTCGATTCCGGCCAACCTGCTGGAGGCCGAGTTGTTCGGTCACGAGAAAGGTGCCTTTACCGATGCCAAGGAGCGCCGCGTAGGCCTGGTCGAGGCAGCGGACGGCGGCACGCTGTTTCTGGATGAAATCGGTGAAATGGACCTGGTCCTGCAAGCCAAGCTGCTCAAGCTGTTGGAAGATCGCAGCATTCGGCGAATCGGCGCGGTCAAGGAGCGCAAGGTCGACCTGCGGGTGATCAGTGCCACCAACTGCAACCTGGAGCAAATGGTTCAACAGGGCAAATTCCGTCGCGACCTGTTCTTCCGCTTGCGCATCATTGCCTTGAAGGTGCCACGTCTGTATGCCCGCGGGCAGGACATCCTGCTGCTTGCCCGGCACTTCCTGGCCCATCACGGGCGTCGTTATGGCAAGCCCAACCTGCGTTTCTCGGCCGAGGCCGAGTCGCTGATGCTGGGTTACAGCTGGCCTGGAAATGTGCGTGAACTGCGTAACATGCTGGAACAGACGGTCTTGCTGGCACCTAATGAAGTGGTGCAGGCACACCAGCTGAACCTGTGCATGACCTTGATCGACGAGCCTTTGGCTCATCCTGCGCCTGCGTCGTTCGAGGCACCACGCTTCGAGCCTGACCCGGGTACCAGTCTGCCGGACATGGAGCGGGATCTGGTATGCCGTACGCTGGATCGCACCGACTGGAATGTCACCAAGTCGGCGCGGATGCTCGGTCTGTCACGCGACATGCTGCGCTACCGGATCGAGAAGCTTGGGTTGACCCGGCCTGACAAGCGACAGTGGTGAAGTGGGGGGCGTTGGCCGCCCCCTTGAGGGTCACACCACCAACGACAGCAACATGATGAAGATGATGCCGACTATCGACAGGATGGTCTCCATCATGCTCCAGGTCTTGAAAGTTTCGGCCACGGTCATGTTGAAGTACTGCTTCACCAGCCAGAAACCGGCGTCGTTGACATGCGAGAGGATCAGCGAGCCGGCACCGGTGGCCAATACCAGCAGTTCACGGTTCACGCCCGGCACCAGGTCGATCACCGGGGCCACGATGCCTGCGCCAGTGATGGTGGCCACCGTCGCCGAACCGGTGGCGATACGAATCACTGCGGCGACCAGCCAGGCCAGCAGGATCGGCGAAATCTCAGCCTGTACGGCCATTTGCCCGATCACGTTACCCACACCAGTATCGACCAGCATCTGTTTGAAACCACCGCCGGCGCCGACGATCAGCACGATGGCCGCTGTTGGCGCCAGGCTCTGGTCGAGCATCTTCATGATCTGTTGGCGATTGAATCCCCGGGCCGAGCCGAAGGTGTAGAAGGCCAACAGCAAGGCGGCGAGCAAGGCGGTAATCGGGTGGCCGATCAGGTCCATCCATTGGCGCACGATGTGCTCGGCTGGCAGGACCACGTCGGCGAAGGTCTTGAGCAGCATCAGCACCACTGGCAACAGTACGGTGACCAGGGTGATGGTGAAGCTTGGCAGGTTGCCTTGGTCGGACTCCTTGGCGATCTGGTCCATCAGTTCTTGCGAGGGGTTGCCCGGAATGTAGCGAGCGATGAAGTTACCGAACAGTGGTCCGGCGATCACGGCGGTCGGCAAGGCAATCAGCAGGCCATAGAAGATGGTCTTGCCGATGTCTGCGTGGAAGATGCCGATGGCCAGCAGTGGTCCCGGGTGCGGCGGCACCAGGCCATGGACCACGGAAAGACCGGCCAGCAGCGGGATGCCGATCTTGATCAGCGACACGCCTGAGCGGCGGGCCACGATGAACACCAGCGGAATCAGCAGCACGAAGCCGATCTCGAAGAACAGCGGGATGCCCACCAGGAACGCGGCGAACATCATCGCCCAATGCACGTTCTTCTTGCCGAAGGCGCGAATCAGCGTTTGTGCGATCTGGTCCGCGCCACCTGAGTCGGCCATCAGCTTGCCTAGCATGGTGCCCAGCGCCAGCACGATGCCGACGAAGCCAAGCACGCCGCCAAATCCGTCTTGGAACGACTTCATGACCTTGGCGACCGGCATGCCGGAGGTCAGGCCGAGGAAGCCGGCGGCGAGTGTGAGGGCGACGAAGGGGTGGACCTTGAAATGGGTGATCAGCAGGATCAGCCCGACAATGGTGACAAGGGCGTCGAGCAGCAGGTAGGTATCAGTTGCCAGTCCGAACATGGTTCTTATGCCTCGGTCTTATCGTTGTTTTTGGCGTAGCTTTTTGATTTTTTAAGCTTTGTTAGCGTAAAGACAGCGCTATCTCAGGTGAGCCAGGAAAACCGCCGGGATCAGGCGGTCCGCGCCAGGCTCCGCTCACCGCAAGGCTTTAGCCATACGTCGACCTGCTCTGCGAGCGTGTCGAGCGGACGAGTCGCGTCCAGCGCGAGGGTCAGCGTCTCGCCATGGGGTGGTTCGAGCGCGGCGAACTGGCTGTCGATCAGGCTGGCAGGCATGAAGTGGCCGGGGCGTGCCAGCACCCGCTTTTCCGCTTCGGCCGGACTCAGTTCGAGGAATACGAAACACAGGTTCGGCACCGCAGCGCGCAAGGTTTCGCGATAGCGAAGCTTGAGGGCGGAGCAGGTCAGGATCGGGCGTTCGCCGGACTGGAGCGTCGACTGTAGCTCCTGGCCAAGGCGAACCAGCCAGCCGGCGCGGTCGTCGTCGTTCAGAGGGATGCCGGCGCTCATCTTGCTGATGTTTTCGGCAGGGTGGAAAGCGTCGCCTTCGATCAGGCGGCCTCCGCTCCTGGCGGCAATGGCGGCGCCTACGCTGCTTTTACCGCAGCCGGCGACACCCATCACCACAATGGCGGACAGGGAAGAGTTCATCAGTACCTCCTGCGGAGTGAGACAGCGCTGTCTCGTCTTCGACGACACGCCACCTCCCCGGTGTTATTGGTCTTGTCCTTACGCAGTATGGACGCTTGGCAGGCTATCAGTGCCGGGCACTACCAAAGATTACATTGCCTGCGTCCTGAGACAGCGCTACCTTATGGCCGTTCCCCCTCCTTGGCAAGTAGTAAAATTACAACATTCATGTCTCGCACAGGCTCTCGCACTACCGGTCGTCCCACGCTGGCAGAAGTCGCCCGGCTTTCCGGGGTTTCCCCATTACCGCTTCCCGTGCCTTGCGCGGCGTCAGCACCGTTGCGCCAGAACTGGTCGAAAAAGTCATGGCTGCCGCCGCGAGCCTGGGTTACGTCGCCAACCCGGCCGCCCGCGCCTTGGCATCGGCGCGTAGCCAATCGGTGGTGGTTCTGATTCCTTCGCTGTCCAACCAACTGTTCATCGACACCCTCGAAGCTATCCACGAGGTGATGCGTCCACGCGGTCTGGAAGTGCTGATCGGCAACTATCACTACGATATCGCCGAGGAAGAGAACCTGATTCGCAATTATCTGGCTTATCAGCCGTGTGGCATGTTGCTGACCGGGTTCGACCGTAGCGACGCGTCGCGCCAGATGCTGGCGGCCAGTGGCGTGCCATGTGTCCACATGATGGAGCTCGGCGGGGAAGCGGGGCAGTTATCGGTGGGGTTCTCCCAGCAGCAGGCTGGCCGTGCTGCCGCCCGTCACCTGATCGAGCGCGGCCGCCGCCGGTTGGCGTTCATTGCCGCGCAGCTCGACCCGCGGGTGATGCAGCGTGCCGAGGGCTTCCGCCAGGCCTTGGTGGAGTCCGGATTGCAGGCCTCGGAGCTGGAGATTCTCGCCCCGCAACCGTCGTCCATCGCCTTGGGTAGCGAACTGTTCAGCCAGTTGTTGGAGCAGGCACCGGACGTCGACGGCATATTCTTCTGCAACGACGACTTGGCCCAGGGTGCAGTGCTGCAGGCCATGCGTCAGGGCGTCGAGGTGCCAGGTCGAGTGGCCATGGTGGGGTTCAACGAC
This sequence comes from Pseudomonas sp. Rh2, assembly GCF_040762985.1. Taxonomy (NCBI): domain Bacteria; kingdom Pseudomonadati; phylum Pseudomonadota; class Gammaproteobacteria; order Pseudomonadales; family Pseudomonadaceae; genus Pseudomonas; species Pseudomonas sp. Rh2. Next base: position 3,356,627 of record NZ_CP142890.1, on the reverse strand, counting down.
TTGCCAGCCTCGGCGCACATGGTGCCGCGCTTAACCTCGATCCGTACACCACGAGCGGCCGTCGGGCGCGGCGCGGCCCAGGCATTGCTGGCATTGCTCGATGGCAAGCGGGTCACGACCGAGCAGCAGGACCTGGGGTTTGAATTGATGGTGCGCGAGAGTTCCTGAGCGAGTGCGTAATCAGGCTTGGCGCCTAATTACAAAGTGATATCAACGTGCTTGCACGCCTCCAATGCCGATCTATGCTCTGAAAATTCCGCCCAGAAGGAGCCCGGCACCATGTTCGATTTCCATCGCAAGTCCGACTTGATCGAGATCCAGCGCTGCCATCAGGCCTTGGCCGGCGTGGAGGCGAAACTGGCGGCGATCAGCCGGTCCATGGCGATCATCGAGTTCGAACCCGATGGCACCATTCTCGATGCCAATGAACAGTTCTGTCGGGCCATGGGCTACAGCGCTGAAGAACTGCGGGGCAAGCATCATCGGCTGTTTTGCGACCCGGGTTACGCCCAGAGTGCCGAGTACCAGCAGTTGTGGCGTGAACTGGGCCAGGGTAAAGCCATCAGCGGCACCTTCGAACGCATCAACAAGGCCGGCGAAGAGGTGTGGCTGGAGGCGAGCTACATGCCTGTGCTCGATGACCAGCAGCAGGTCACCAGCGTGCTCAAGGTCGCCGCTGATATCAGCCAGCGCGTAAAGGACGAGCATGAAAGCGAAAGCCTGATCACGGCCCTTGGCCGCTCCATGGCAGTGATCGAATTCACGCCCCAGGGGCGGGTAATCAAGGCCAACCCGAATTTTCTCAACACCATGGGCTATCGGCTCGAGGAAGTGGTGGGCCGGCATCATGGCTTGTTCTGCCTGCCCCATGAGCGTGAGTCGGCCGAATACCGTGAGTTCTGGGCCTCACTGAACCGTGGCGAATACCATTCCCATCGCTTCGAGCGGGTCAATAAACAAGGCCAGACCGTTTACCTGGAAGCCTCCTACAACCCGATCTTCGACAGCAAGGGGCGACTGTACAAAGTGGTGAAGTTCGCCAGCGACATCACTGCCCAGATCAGCACCCAGCAAAGCGCCGCCGAAGCGGCCCATGCCAGCTCGGTGCAGACCGATGCTTGCGCCCGCAAGGGCACGGAGGTGGTCCAGCAGACGGTCGAGGTAATCGAGCAGATTTCCCAGGACTTGAACGATGCCGCCCGTAACATCGATGCGGTCAGCCGCCAATCCGACGTGATAGGGCAGATCGTGCTGACCATCCGCGGCATTGCCGACCAGACCAATCTGCTGGCATTGAATGCTGCCATCGAGGCTGCGCGTGCAGGAGATCAGGGGCGTGGTTTTGCCGTGGTGGCCGATGAGGTGCGCAGCCTGGCGGCCCGGACCAGCAAGGCGACCCTGGAGATCGTCGATGTGGTGCGGCAGAACCATGACCTGTCACTGACAGCGGTGGCGAGCATGCAATCGAGTTTGTCTCGCACCGGTCAGGGGGTGGCGCTGGCCAACGAGGCCGGTACGGTGATCATGGAGATCCAGCAGGGGTCGCGGCATGTGGTCGACGCCATTAGCCAGATCAGTTCGACGTTGCAATTGCACTGAGGGTATCGGCCAGTTCGCGTTGCAGGCTCTGCAGGCTCGCTTCCAGGCGGCGCTGCAACGCGGCGGTAGGCAGGTCCTGGGCCAGGGCCTGCTCGATGGCCTCGCAGTCGCCGACCACGCCACGCACCCTGACCATCTTGGCGCCACCCTTGATACGGTGTGCCACGGTGCGTAATGCGTCGGCGGGGGGAGTGGGGCCCAGTGCCTGGAGAGTTGCCAGGTCTTCGCGGGCACTCTGCGCCAATTGTTCGAGCAAGCTGCGCGTCAGTTGCTCGTTGTCCTGAGTCAGATGACGGAGTTCCTTGAGGTCAAAGCCGCTTGACGGAGTGCTTGACGGCTCCGGCTGGGCAGGCAGCCGGGGCAGGTGCGCCTTGAGGGTCTGTAGGCCAATCGGTTTGAACAGGCAGTCATCCATGCCACTGGCCAGGCAACGGGCACGCTCCTCGGCCTGGGCGTTGGCGGTGACGCCAATGATGCGGCAGGCGGGTCGCTGCCGTTGGCGCTCAAGCTCGCGAATGCGCCGGGTAAGGGCGTGGCCATCGAGCACCGGCATGCTGCAGTCGGTAATCAGCAGATCGAACGTCGCCTCTTGCCAAAGGGCGAGCGCCACTGCGCCATTCTCGGCGAGGGTTACGCGGTGGCCCAGGCTGGTTAGCTGCTTGTCCAGTAGCAACAGGTTGGCCGGGTAGTCGTCGACCACAAGGATGTGCAGTGGGCTGCCGTCGCTTTCCCGGGCCGGGGTAACGGGCGCAGCGACAGCGGGCTGCTGGCAGGCGGGTAGCCTGAGCAGCACTTCCACCTTCGTGCCAACCCCTTCGACGCTCTGCAGGCTGAGAGTACCTCCCATCAGCTCCGCCAGGGTACGGCTGATGACCAGACCCAGGCCTGCACCTTGGCGAGCCCGTGGTCCATTGGCCTGGGCAAAGCTGGTGAACAGTCGGGCCTGGTCGGCCACACCGATACCAATGCCGGTGTCGCGTACGCACAGTTCGACTTCACGTTTGCCTTCCTCCAGCACCGAGCTCACAGTCAGGCTCGCGATGACTTCGCCGCGGTCGGTGAACTTGATGGCGTTGCTCAGCAGGTTGGAGAGGATCTGCTTGAGCCTGAGAGGGTCGGCCAGCACCCAGACCGGCTCGGGAGGCAAGGCGCTTTGCAGGTGCAGGCCTTTGATCCGGGCATTGCCCTCGAATACACGTGCGGTGGCGCGTACCAACTCGACCAGGTCGATAGGCACCGGTTGAAGCGTCATGTGGCCAGACTCGATGCGCGAGATGTCGAGGATGTCGCCAATCAGCTCGAGCAGGCCCACCGCCGAATCGTGGGCTGTCTGCAAAGTCTGGCGATCGGAGTGCGCGCAGCGGCTGTCTTCCAGGGCCAGCTCCAGCAAGCCGATCACGGCGTTCATCGGCGTGCGGATTTCATGGCTCATGGTTGCCAGGAAGGTGCTTTTGGTCTGGCTGGCCTGTTCGGCATCCTCCTTGGCCTGACGCAGTTGCTCGAGCAGGCCGCGGCTCAGCGCTAGTTGGTCCTGCAGGGCCCTTTGGGCCTCGGTACGCTGCTGAATAAGCTTGCGCAGGTAACTGTTCCAGAACACCACGCCAGCCAGCAGTAACGTGGACAGCACCAGCACTTGCAAGGCCAGGGTGCGATAGTCACGCCATGGACTATCGCTGACCACGGTGCTGGTGCGCCAGCGATTGATCAATTGGTCCAGCTCTTCCGGCGGGATGCTCAGCAGCACCTTGTCGAGGATGCCCTGCAGTACTGGCTGGCCGGGTGCCACGGCGAATGCGGCGACGGCGGGTTCGTCGCCAAGGACGGCGGCAATATGCAGTTTGTCCTTGAAGACGTGGTTGATGTAGTACGTCGCATTGATATGGTTGCTGTAGGCGACATCGGCTTCATCGTTGGCCACGGCCTCCATCAGCCCAAGCGGGTTGTCGACTTCGACGATACTGGCGTGCGGGTACTGGCGTTTCACGTCCGCCAGCTGCGGTGCGCCCCGCAACAAAGCAATTCGCTGGCCATCCAGGGCGGTGGACTGGGTTGGCGAAGCCAAGGCGCTGCGGGTCACCAGTACCCTGGGGCTGACCAGGTAGGGGCGGGTAAAGCGCAGTTGTCGAGCACGTGCCACGCCGTAGCCTAGCGCGCCGATCATGTCCGCCTGGCCTTGGGCCAGTTGGTCCACCATGGCCTGCACCGAATGCTGCTCGATCAACTTGAACTGCAAGCCGGTGCGCAGGGTGATCTGTTTCAGCAGTTCCAACGTGATGCCACTCAAGCGTTGTTGGGTGTTGTTGAACGTCAGTGGTGCCAGTGCCGGGTTGATCAATACGCTGACGGTAGGGTGCCGGGCGATCCATTCTTCTTCCTCGGCGGTCAGTGCGGCCAGGTGACGCTCCATCAGCAAGCTGGTGTTGCCGCTGGTCCAGCGCCGCAGGATGTTCAGGCGCTCACTCTCGCTGATTCTGTCCAGGGCCTGGTCCACCAGGCGCTTCAGGCGTGGATTGTCATTGGCCAGGGCGAAGGAGAAGGTGCCTCCCGGTGCCAGGCAGAAGTGGTCGATCTTGACCGTGCCTTGGTAGCTCTTGCCGATCAGGAAGTCGGTGCTGATCGCATCACCCAGGTAGGCATCCACCTCGCCCAGTTCGACGGCGGCAAGGCCGGCCTGGGTAGAGCGGTAGAGGCTCAACTGGGCCTTTGGATAAAGCGCGCGTACAGCCTCGCCTGGCAGGTAGTGATCGACCATGGCCAGGCACAGCCCATCCAGTTCCAGGTTGCTTTTCAGGGAGCGGCCTTCGCGAGTGGCGATGACCGGCAGGTCGTCGGTATAAGGCTGGCTGAGGACCAGGTGGGCATCGTCAGCCTCGAATGCGTTGGAGCTGCCCAACAGGTCGATGCGACCGTCGCGCAGTGCGGCAATCGCTTCGTGGCGATTGGCGAAGCGCATTACCTTGATGGGCACCCCCAGTTGTTCGGCGATCAGTCCGGCGTAGTCTGCGCTCAGGCCTTCGTAGTCCGACAGGCTGGTGTTGATCTCGAACGGCGGATAGTCGGGGCGGGAACTGCCCAGGATCAGTGCCTCGCGCCGCTGGAGCCATTGGCGGTCCTGGGCATCCAGCGTCAACGGCGAGGCAGCGCTCAACGCGCGTGCAAGCAGGTCTCGCGGTTCACCATCGGCCAGTGCGCAAAGGGGCAAGGCCAGGAACAGGGCGAGCAGCATGGTCGACAGTGGGCGCTTCATGGCAGCGGATTGCTCAGTTGACGTTGTTGCGCTTGGCCAGATCGACCATCTCTACCAGCGATTCGGTCTTGAGCTTTTCCATGATGCGCCCGCGATAGGTGCTGATGGTCTTGGCGCTGAGGTTCATGCAGGTACCGATATTCTTGTTGTTTTCGCCCCGCGACAGGCGCCGAAGCACCTCCATCTCACGGTTGGAGAGGCTGCTCAGGCGCACGGTTTCGCTTTCCAGAGAATTGCTGTTCACGGACATCTGCGGGAAGGTCGAGTAGCCTTTGACGAGGGCCTTCAAGGCAAAGATCAGCGCCTCGTGGTCTTCATCCTTGGTGACGAAGGCGCCGATACCGGCATCCAGGCAGCGGCGTACATAGAGGTCGGTGGCCTGGCCGGTAAGCACCATTATCTTCGGTGCGGGTTCCATGTTCTGCAGGCGCTTGATCACCTCCATGCCATCCAGGCCGGGCAAGCCGATGTCCAGCACCACCACGTCCGGGCGCAGCTCCCGTGCCTTCTGCGCGACTTCACTGCCATCGCCCACTTCGCCGACGACGTGAAAACGTTCGCGCTCAAGTAGCAAGCGCAATGAAAGACGCACGATGGGGTGATCGTCGACGATCAGCACGGTTGTCATGTAGCTAACTCCTGTCGGAAGGTGGTCCGTTTCCTGAAACTGTCAGGAATACGTCTGCATCGGCTTTTTCAGCAGCGCTGCAAGATACTTCCATTCAGGATGATTGGTAACGGCGAGTATAGAACTGTTGAATAAGCAGCCGATACCTGTTGAAAAATCCTACAAGATGCTTGAGATAGGCATCGCCAAGCGAACCCTGGCGATGCCCAAGACAGATCAGGCGCAAGCGGCGTGTGGTTTTAGCACCCGTTCTATGGAGGCGGGGTTGTCGCGAAGAGCCTGGCCTACGCGGCTGGGGCGAGCCACCAATTGCCCAGAGCAGTTCGGGCAGCGGCCTTTCAAACGGGTATCGGCGCACGCACGGCAGAACGTGCACTCGAAGGAACAGATGAACGCATCCGGGCTGTCACCCGGCAGATCGGCATTGCAGCATTCGCAATTCGGGCGTAGCTCCAGCATGGACGTGACTCCGGTTCGAGAGAGGTACAGCGGAGTCTGCTACGGGCCTCAGGCGCTTGGCAATGGTCAATCGCCAGGGCGATACAGGTGGGCGTGACCTGCCCGATACAGGGCGGACTCGGCAAAGGGGGCATCCCCAAGTACATGGCCGACGAGAATCAGCGAGGTGCGGCGAAAGCCCTTGGCCGCCACGCGTTCGACGATATTCCCAAGGTTTCCACGCACCCAGTCCTGATCGGGCCAGGTGGCGCGATGGATCACGGCGATCGGGCAATCAGGGCCATAGTGGGGCATCAGCTCGTCCACGATACGCGGCAGGTGCTTCACCCCTAGATGAATGGCCAGGGTGCTGCCATGGCGGGCCAAGTCGCCCAATTGCTCGCCAGCCGGCATGGGGGAGCTGTCCCCGTAGCGTGTGAGAATCACGGTTTGCGCCACATCGGGCAGTGTCAGCTCGCAGCCGAGCAGGGCGGCGCTGGCGGCAGCGGCGGTAACGCCAGGTACGATCTGATAGTCGATGCCAAGTTCGCGCAGGTGGCGGATCTGTTCACCGATGGCGCCATAGAGACTTGGATCGCCGCTGTGGACACGAGCTACATCCAGCCCCTTTTCATGGGCATCGCGCATCGCCTCGATGATTTGCTCCAAGTGAAGCTGGGCACTGTTGATGACGGTGTGTGCCTGATGGCCTTCGAGGACGGCTGGCGGAACCAGCGAACCTGCGTAGATGATCACGGGGCACTGACGGATCAGGCGCTGGCCCTTGACCGTGATCAGATCCGGGTCGCCGGGGCCGGCACCAATGAAGTAGACCGTCATGGAGAGTCCTTGCAGATAAATGAATGAAGCGATTATCGGCCACAAGCAAGGGCGAGGGTAGCCGGGCCGAGCACAAGACGGGGCACGACAAGCCTGGCCGAACCGTGATGGTGGGTGGCAAGCGCCAATGCGGCACTCTCCGCCACGCCCCAGCAGCCGCTGTGGGCGAACACCGTTGGTGAACGGTGGCTCAATAGCGGTTCGAATGGCTGTAGTTGTACCGAGTCGAATACGGTTAGCGGAAGGCCCAGTCGCGCGCAGAGTTGCCGCAACCCTGGTTCATCGGCCTTGGTTGGAATGCTGGCAATGCCGCCAAGTGCCGTCAGTGGCAGGCCATGCGCATCCAGTGCCTGGCGTAGCAGGGTGTCGAGCGTGGCCGCCGGGCAGCCTTGGCGGCAACCGAAGCCTGCATAGAGCAGGGACGAGGACACCCCGCAGGCCATCAAGCCTGGCTGGAGCGACGGTACAGCCAAGCGCTGATCAGGCCCAGCGCTACCCAGAAGGCCGCGTTGGTCAGCCAGGAGGCGAACACGAATTGGGTTTCCAGCGCTTCGGGGGCCAGGCTTTGATGCACTTCAGGCTGCGGCGCGCCGATCACGTGTGGCAGCACCAGCAGGGCGGCGCCCACGACCTTGAGCAAACCGTGGCGAGCGAAAACCAGCAGTGCCAGGCCCAGTGCGGTCGCTGCAGCGGTGCCGATCCACCAGGTTTGGCGTTGCCCCAGTTCAGCGGCGGCGGTGCCGGGCAGTTCCGGTGGCAAGCCAAGGGTGGGCGCCAGGCAGAACACCGCGAAACCGGCCAGGCCCCACAGTGCGCCGGTGGCTACGCGGCTGGGTTCGCGCAGGCTGTACAGTGCAGCCAGGATCAGCGCGAAACCAACGGCCACGACGAGATTGCCGCCAGTGGTGGACAGCACGCGTTGCCAGCCATCTTCCGGCGACCAGGCGTGTTCACTGTGTTCGTGGGTGTGAGCGGCTTGGCCCTCATGGCTGTGCGGCTCGACAGCGGGGGTGGCGGACTCGTAGGTTTCCGCTTCGAGGATCAGGGGTGTAACCCAGAAACTCTGCAGCAAAGTCAGCAGGAGGGCGGCAAGCAGGCCGCTGAAGCCTGCCGTACGGGCGATGCGCTTGATCATGCGGGCAGGCTCAGTGGCAGGGGAAGGCGGCGCTGTGGCGAGTATCGTGGGCGGCGTTGTGCACTGCCTCGATGTGCGAAAACCCTGCGAAGTAGACCAGGCACAGGCCCAGCAGGCTGGCACCAACGGCGATGACGACACGCTGGCTCAGGGTAACGGGGGTGGCGACGGTGTGTTTGGCGCTGGTGACGGGCATGACGCGTTCCTCTGCTTTTTGTGGGCAATGGGCAGGCGCGGCAACCCCGAGCGCGAAGTGCCCAGGGGAATGCGACAGCGCCCGCCCACCGCGGGGTGTTCATGAACGCCAGGCCGGTCTCCGGGCTCACGAGGAGGAGCAGGGCTCCTTGTAAAGGGTCACCTTCCCATGCCAGGGGTGCTGGCACAGTGGTCTAGACGCTTCGCTCGCTTACCGTTGCGGGGGCAGCACCGGCTTTGTCCACCCCTGTCGGGGGTTGTGACGCACCGGTTTCCCGTTTCACCCCTGATGGGGCACCTGAACGCAAGGCGTAAGGAGAGCACGGGGCGGGATGCACGTCAAATGCAGTTACATTTCAACAGCGATTTTGCGTTGTTGTCGCTTTGTTGTTGCTCCTCTATGCGGGTTGGTTCAGGCGCAGCCAAATGCGAGGGCAGGGGGCCGAGCCTAGGTTTTCCCGGGAGCAAGCCCGTAGCGAGGGGACCCCGGAGCGCAGCGTAGGGGCCGGAGTAGGTCGCCGTAAAGGCGAAAGGGTTAATGTGCGCCTCCATGGTGAATGAATATTCACGCTATCTGAATGCCGTCCTTAAATCTGGGCTTTGAAGTTTGAAGTTTGAAGTTTGAAGTTTGAAGTTTTGGTTTCTGGATGCGTGAGCTTATCCATTTGCCAAGGTGACGCTCAATCACCTTTCCGCTCTTACAGCGGGTCACTTTTTGGCAGACGCCCCAAAAAGTAACCAAAAAAGTCTGGCTCCTATCATCCGGCCCCTGCGCTGCGCTCCGGGGTTCCCTCGCTCCGGGCTTGCTCCGGGAGGACCGCGCTGAACGGCCCCTCCTGGGCCGCAGCGCTTGACGGGCATCCATGCCCGTCACCTCCCTGCGCAAGCCCTGCGCTCGGCCTCCTGAAGTCGCATGAGGTGGCGCCTGAACTACCGCGCGCTAGAAGCAAGAGCAAAGCGAAGCAAAAGAAAGTCCGCCTCGAATTTATAGTTTTAATGTTGAATGTGCGGCTGGTTTAGCTGTTGTTGTTCGGATTTGGTATTTCATGCTCCGCTTTTGCTTTTAATGCGCGATATCCCAGACGCTGCAAATTGCGACGTCAGTAGGCCGAGCGTAGGGCTTGCGGAGGGAGGTGACGGGCATGGATGCCCGTCAAGCGCTGCGGCCCAGGAGGGGCCGTTCAGCGCGGTCCTCCCGGGAGCAAGCCCGTAGCGAGGGAACCCCGGAGCGAAGCGTAGGGGCCGGATGATAGGAGCCAGCGGTTTTTGCCTACTTTTGCCCAAGAGCAAAAGTAGGTCGCCGTAAAGGCGAAAAGGTGAATGAGCGCCTCCATGGCGAATGGATATTCACGCTATCTGAATGCCGCCCTTAAATCTGTGCTTTGAAGTTTGAAGTTTGAAGTTTTGGTTTCTGGATACGTGAGCATATCCATTTGCCAAGGTGACGCTCAATCACCTTTCCGCTCTTACAGCGGGTCACTTTTTGGCAGACGCCCCAAAAAGTAGCCAAAAAGGTCTGGCGGCATGACTCACCCACATGGGTTACAAATCAGATCACGCACATAGGTAACAGTCTTTGACTGACAGGGTCGGTATTCGAGGTTCTGACCATGCCTTGGCGAGAGCTGAAACCTATGGACCTGAAAATGCTTTTCATCGCGGATTCCTGCAAGGGGCGCCCAGCTTCAGCGCCCTATGCCAGGCCTACGAGATCAGCCGAAAGACCGGCTACAAATGGGTCGAGCGATTGTGCGAACAGTTGACCACCTGCCACCCCACGCGTAGCCTTGCCGCTTCGAGGTTCTTCGGCTGCGCCGAAGCTAAGACGGGAACGCGGTACAAGCCGTGGCTGCCCCCGCAACTGTAAGCACCGACAACGGATCGACACAGCCACTGCGCCCAAGCGCGGGAAGGCGTCATCCCACAAGCCCCCGCAGAGAGAGGGCGAAGCAGTGCAAGCCAGGAGACCTGCCTCGGACGATTTCGACTTTCAACCGGGCGGGGTGATCCGGTGGCGAACAAGCCCGGCCACTGGCCCGTGGCTCTCGTCCCGCATGCCCGCCATCCTGCCAAGGGCATTGCGACATGAAAACACTGGCCAAGCTACCCGTCACCATCGTCACCGGCTTCCTCGGCTCGGGCAAAACCACGTTGCTCCGGCACATGCTCGACAATGCCCAAGGCCGCCGTATCGCGGTAATCGTCAATGAATTCGGCGAACTGGGCATCGACGGCGAAATTCTCAAGCAGTGCAGCATCGGTTGCACCGAGGAAGAAGCCAGCGGACGCGTCTACGAACTGGCCAATGGCTGCCTGTGCTGCACCGTACAGGAAGAGTTCTTCCCAGTAATGCGCGAATTGGTGGCGCGCCGTGGCGACCTCGACCACATTCTCATTGAAACCAGCGGCCTGGCCCTGCCAAAACCCCTGGTACAGGCCTTCCAGTGGCCGGAAATTCGCAATGCCTGCACTGTGGACGCCGTCATCACCGTGGTCGACAGCCCGGCGGTGGCCGCCGGCACATTCGCAGCCTATCCAGACCAGGTAGATGCCCAGCGCAAGCTCGACCCCAACCTGGACCACGAATCGCCGCTGCACGAACTGTTCGCCGACCAACTGGCCAGTGCCGACCTGGTGGTGCTCAACAAGGCCGACCTGATCGACGCCCAAGGCCTGGCTAAGGTCCGGGCGGAAGTCGCCGAAGAGCTGCCGCCAGCAGTCAAGGTGATCGAAGCCAGCAGCGGTCGCCTGCCACTGGACGTACTACTGGGCGTGGGGGCTGAATCCGAGGCGCATATCGACGGTCGCCGCACCCACCACGATTCGCACCACGATGACGACGACCATGACGATCATGACCACGATGCCTTCGACTCCATCTCCATCGACCTGCCCGAAGCCGATGAAAGCTTGCTGCTCGATGCCCTGACCCAGTTGGTGGTCGAATTCGGCATTCTGCGCGCCAAAGGCTTCGCGGCCATTCCGGGCAAGCCGATGCGCCTGCTGGTGCAGGGCGTGGGCACGCGCTTCGACAAGCATTTCGATCGCGCCTGGCGCGCCGACGAGCCGCGTATCACCCGCCTGGTGCTGATCGGCCAGGAGCTGAACGCCAGTGAACTGGAAGCGCGACTGCGCAAGGCCCTGGGCGCCTGACCCATGCACCTGCTGCGGACCCAGCCCGGCGGTTTCGTGCCGGACGACAGCATCGCCGACCTCGGCCAGACCCCCGCCGACCTGGTGATCCTCTGCAGCGGCGATTCGCACCTGGCGTTGCTCGCCGACACCGCCGAGCAACTGCCGCCTGGCTTCCCCAGCGTACGTCTGGCCAACCCTATGCAGGTGCAGAACCATGCTTCGGTCGACCTGTATGTCGACCAGGTGCTGCGCCATGCCAAGGTGATCCTGGTCTCGCTGCACGGCGGCGTCGGCTACTGGCGCTATGGCGTCGAACAGCTGGTCGAACTGGCAGCGCGCGGGGTGCAGTTGATTCTGGTGCCCGGCGATGATCGCCCGGACCCCGAACTTACCGGTTTGAGCACGGTGGCCCCCGAGCAGGCGGACCGCCTGTGGCACTACCTGCGCCAGGGCGGCAAGGCCAATGCCGTCAACCTGTTCAACTGCATCGCTAGCCAGTGGCTGGGCTGCGACTACGCCTGGGACGAGCCTCAACCGCTGCCCCGGACCGCCGTCTATCACCCCACCAAGGCCAGTGCATCAATCCAAGACTGGTATGGCCATTGGCGCCCGGAACAGCCGGTGGCACCGGTGCTGTTTTACCGCTCGCACTTGCAGGCGGCCAATACCGCATTCATCGACGTGTTTTGCAAGCGCTTGCAGAAGGCCGGGCTCAATCCATTGCCCATCGCGGTGGCCAGCCTCAAGGAAAGCGCCTGCCTGGAGCAGGTCGAGGCCTGGCTGGAAGAGGTCGAAGCCGAAGTCCTGATCAACACGACCGGGTTTGCCCTGTCCAGCCCAGAGCGACCCAATTCGCGACCATTCCGGCGCGACATTCCAGTTCTGCAAGCGATCTGCGCCCAGGACAACCAGCCCGGCTGGGAGGCAAGCGAGCAGGGCCTGGGCGCCCGCGACCTGGCCATGCATATCGCCTTGCCCGAGCTTGACGGGCGCATCATCACCCGGCCAGTGAGTTTCAAGGATCTGGCCTGGCGCAGCGAGCGTAGCCAGGCGGACGTGGTGTGCTACCGCGCCCATCCCGAGCGCATGGATTTCGTTGCCGAGTTGGCGCGCCGCTGGGTGGAGCTTGCGCGCCTGCCCAATGGCCAGAAACGCATCGCCCTGGTGCTGGCCAACTACCCGACCCGTGACGGGCGCATTGGCAACGGTGTCGGCCTGGATACGCCGGCCGCTGCATTGAATATCCTCAAGGCCCTGCAGGACGAGGGGTATCCGACGAGCGAGCTGCCTGGCAGCGGCACCGCGTTGATCCATCAACTGCTGGGCGGTGTCACCAACGACCTCGACCACGTGGACCAGCGCCCCTGTGCCCAGAGCCTGAGCCTGGCGGATTATCAGGCAGCCTTTGAACGTCTGCCGGATGCCAACCGCCAAGCCGTGCTGGAGCGCTGGGGGCCGCCCGAGCAGGACCCGATGTTCCGCAGTGGCCGCCTGATGGTAGCGGGTCTGCGCTTTGGCCTGACCTTCGTCGGCATCCAGCCCGCACGCGGCTACCAGGTCGATCCCAGCGCCGTCTACCACGACCCCGATCTGGTTCCGCCGCACGGCTACCTGGCGTTCTACTTCTGGATGCGTCATGCCTACGCCGCCGATGCGGTGATCCATGTCGGCAAGCACGGCAACCTCGAATGGCTGCCTGGCAAGGGGGTCGGCCTATCCGCCCAATGTTGGCCCGATGCATTGCTAGGGCCGCTGCCGAACATCTACCCGTTCATCGTCAACGACCCGGGTGAGGGCGCACAGGCAAAGCGCCGTACCCAAGCGGTGATCATCGACCACCTGATGCCGCCACTGACCCGCGCCGAAACCTACGGCCCGCTGCGCCACCTGGAACAACTGGCCGATGAATACTACGAGGCGCAACTGCTTGACCCGCGGCGTGCCCGCGAGCTTCAGCGCGACATACTCGAACTGGTCAAGGTCAACCATATCGACCGCGAACTTCAGCTCGAAGGCCAGTTGGACGACGCAACGGTATGGTTGCCGCGTCTGGATACGTACCTGTGCGACCTCAAGGAGTCGCAGATCCGCGATGGCTTGCATGTGTTCGGCCAATCTCCTGAAGGACGGCTGCGTCTGGATACCTTGCTCGCCTTGCTGCGGGTAGAGCGTGGCGATGGTCGTGGTGGCAACGCCAGCTTGCCGCGAGCCCTGGCCAAGGCGCTGGAACTGGGCTTCGATCCGCTGGACTGCGAGCTCGGTCAACCCTGGCAAGGGCCGCGCCCCGACGTGTTGCAGGCCGTCAGCGGTTCGGCGTGGCGAACCTGTGGCGACACCCGCGAACGCCTCGAACTGATGGCCTTGCAGGTGATCGAGCAAGCCCTGGCCGGCACGCTGCGACTGCCCGAGCAAGCCCCGTGGCAGTCGGTACGTGAGGTGGTGCAGGCGCTGCAGGACGAGGTCGCGCCGAATCTGGATGCTTGTGGGGCGGCCGAAATCGGCAGCCTGCTGGCAGCGCTGGAGGGGCGCTTCGTGCCTGCCGGCCCCAGTGGTGCGCCCAGCCGTGGCCGTCTGGACGTACTGCCCACCGGCCGCAATTTCTACACCGTGGATGTGCGCAACCTGCCCACGACCACGGCTTGGCGCCTGGGCTTCGCTTCGGCCAACCTTGTCTTGGAGCGTCATCTGCAGGACCATGGCGACCATCTGCGCCAATTGGGCCTGTCGGTCTGGGGCACGGCAACCATGCGCACGGGGGGCGACGACATCGCCCAGGCCATGGCATTGATGGGCGTTCGGCCGGTGTGGGCGACCGGTAGCCAGCGGGTCGATGATTTCGAGATATTGCCCCTGAGCCTGCTGGACCGCCCTCGGGTGGACGTGACCTTGCGTGTTTCGGGCTTTTTCCGAGATGCCTTCGGTAACCTGATCCGGCTGTTCGATGCCGCCGTGCAAGCGGTGGCTGCACTGGATGAGCCAGATGACCTTAACCCTCTGGCGGCTCGGGTGCGCAGTGAGCGTGAAGTGCTGATCGCACAAGGCGTCTCGGCCGAGCAGGCCGCCCGTGAAGCGGGTTGGCGGATTTTCGGTGCCAAGCCAGGCGCCTATGGCGCCGGCGTGCAGAACGCCATCGATGGACGCTTGTGGCAGCAGCGTGAGGACCTGGCCGAGGTCTACCTCAACCACGGTGGTTATGCCTATGGCAGCGCTGACCAGGGCACACCGGCACGCACTCAGTTCGCCCGTCGCCTGAGTCAGGTGCAGGCGGTGTTGCAGAACCAGGACAACCACGAGCACGACGTGCTCGACTCCAACGACTATTACCAATTCCAGGGTGGCATGCTGGCGGCCTCGGAGACGCTGGCCGGTACGACAGTGGCCAGTTATCACGGCGATCACAGCCAGGTCGACCGCCCCCGTATCCGTACCCTGAAGGAAGAGCTGAACCGAGTCATTCGTGCGCGTGCGCTGAACCCCAAGTGGATCGACGGGGTGAAGCGCCACGGTTACAAGGGGGCTTTCGAAATGGCCGCGACGGTCGACAACCTGTTCGCCTTCGATGCCACCACGCACCTGATCGATGACCATCATTACCAGTCCCTGGCCGATGCCTATGTGCTCGACCCGGCGACGCGCGAATTCATGCGCGAGCACAATCCAGAGGCCCTGCGCGATCTGACCGAGCGCTTGCTGGAGGCTCAGCAACGAGGCCTCTGGCAGGCCCCAGGCGATTATCGAGAGGCCCTCGAGGAGCAGTTGCTCGACGGCGAGGAACAGGCTTGAAATGAGTGAACCCGTACAATTTCCCCTGGCGGCCGTGGTTGGCGCCGACGACCTCAAGCTGGCGCTGTGCCTGACGGCCATCGACCCGAGGATTGGCGGCGTACTGATCGAAGGTCCGCGCGGCATGGCCAAGAGCACCTTGGCGCGTGGTTTGGCGGATTTGCTGGGTGAAGGGCCGTTTGTCACCTTGCCTTTGGGCGCCAGTGAAGAGCGGCTGGTCGGTACGCTTGACCTGGACGCGGCGCTGGGCCAGGGCAAGGCGCAGTTTTCCCCAGGAGTGTTGGCCCAGGCTGACGGCGGCGTGTTGTACGTCGATGAAGTCAACCTGCTGCCCGATACCCTGGTGGACTTGCTGCTGGATGTGGCGGCCAGCGGAACCAACCGAGTCGAGCGCGACGGCATTTCTCATCGCCACAGCGCCCGGTTCGTGCTGATTGGCACGATGAACCCGGAAGAGGGCGAGCTGCGCCCGCAACTGCTGGACCGGTTTGGCTTGAATGTGGCTCTTGAAGGGGTGCCTACCCCAGACGCTCGTCAGCACATCATTCGCCGCCGTCTGGCTTTTGACAGCGACCCTCAAGCGTTCTGCGCGCAATGGGCCGCAGCCCAGGCGCAACTGCGTGAACGCTGTCAGGCCGCGCGTCAGCGGCTCGAGCGTATTGCCCTGGATGACCAGGCTCTGGCCTGGATCACCGAGCGCTGCTTCGCCGCTGGCGTCGATGGCCTGCGTGCCGATCTGGTCTGGCTGCGAGCAGCCCGCGCCCACTGCGCCTGGCGCGGCGCCGAAGTCATTGCAGAGGAAGATGTCGACGCCGTAGCGGAGTTCGCCCTGCGCCACCGCCGTCGGGTCTCGCCCCCCGCCATGCCGCCATCGGCAGCGCCGGAGGGCGGCCAAGGAGAAGGGCAAAGGCAAGGCGGGCAGGGGGATTGGGGCGCCATGGCGCCTCAGCCGGTAGCCACCGGGGCCCGCCGCGAGGTGCCGAACTGGGCAAAAAAGCCCTGAGCATCCGCCCGCCTGACGCCAAGGCGACGGATGCCAGGCCCCGCGTCGGACCGCTCAAGGGCGCCAGCCGGGGCCGTGTTCAGGCGGCTGCCACCGGCCGGGTTGCCTGGTTGCCGACCCTGCTCAAGGGGCGGCCACGCGTGCGCAAGGATCTGTGCTGGCAACAGCGACGGGCCCAAGCGAACGAATTATGGCTGGTGATCGTCGACGCCTCAGCGTCGACCCGTCGTCACCAGGCGTTGGCACACACCAAAGGGCTGCTGGCAGAGCTGTTCGACCAGGCCTATCGCCAGCGAGCGCGTCTGGCCTTGCTGACCGCCAGCGGAGGTACGCCACAATGGCAGCGCCATGGCCTCAAGGCCTCTGCAGCGTTGCAACCCTGGTTGCAGGCGCTGGGCGCCGGTGGTGGTACCCCCCTGATCGCGGCCTTGGACCAGGCTCGTCAGTGGCTGCTGGCGCGGCGCAAGGCCTGTCCACAGGAGCTGCAGCGCTGCCTGGTGTTCACCGATGGCCGCCTGCAGCGTTGGGGCGCTGTGCAACCACTGGCTTGCGACACCCTGCTGGTGGATATGGAAATGGCGCCAGTACGCCTGGGGCGTGCCAGACAATTGGCCGAAGAACTGCAAGCCGAATACCGGCACCTGCAAAACTTCAAGGTAATGCAAAAGTGACACTTGTCAGCAGGCTGCGACACTGTGCCGCAATAAGGAAAGTTGCCGTGGCAGTAACAGCACATGTTTCACAGGTGCGTGCACTGGCACGCACTTGTGTCACCCGCAGCTATTACTTCGGCATCGACCAAGGTTGCAGGTCATAACCTTTTTCGGAGAGTTCGGCACGCACTTCCTCGATCAGGTTCGCCCATTGCGCTGGGTCGGAATAGATACGCGAGGAAACCTGTTTGCTGCCGATACGGGTGCTGGTCCGGTCGATGACTGCCAGACTCAGCTCGCCCGAACCGTTTGGGGCATCCCAGGCAACGCACTGGAAGGGTTCAAAGGCATGGTCGGCAATCAGCAGTGCTTCGTTGACACGGAGCGGGGCATTCATGGTTCGGTCTCTCTATGGTCCCAAACATCGAAGTGAAGTCCGCGTTGTCGAGTGCTCGCTAAAACATTTCGCGATACGCAGCGCGGGGTTATTCGTACTGATGCTCCAAGTCGGTGTTCAAGTCACATGGCAGTTGTAAATTTTTTGGGGGCGGAGAAATGACTCTCCATTCTACGCCCCGTGTGACGTCATCAACCGGTGAAAATTCCCTTGTCGAATTGTGGCCACTCCCGTTTACAGACAAACGGTAGTGGGCGGCGCCAAGTTCGTTGCTACTGTTAATTCGGGCGTCGCAACTTACTGTTTTCATGTAAAAAACCATAATTTGGCGCCAAGGAAAGGTTATGCACGAGCCTGCATCTCAACGCCGCTTGCTCATTGTCGATCCTTGCGACGATTGCCACCGTCTTTTGCCAGGCCTGAGTGGAGCGGGCTGGGACGTGCATAGCTGTACGCTGGGCGCTGCGCTGGAGTACCCATGCGATGTCGGCTTGCTGCGCCTGCAGGCGTCGCACCTGCGCCACCCCGACGCAGTCAAGGACATGATCAAGCGCAGCAACACCGAATGGATTGCCGTGTTGAGCGCTGAAGAGCTGCGCATGCAGAACGTCGGAGATTTCGTCTGCGAGTGGTTCTTCGATTTCCACACCTTGCCGTTCGATGTGTCCAGGGTTCAAGTTACCTTGGGGCGTGCGTTTGGCATGGCGCGCTTGCGTGGCAAAGGTGCGATGCAGGTGGAGGAGCTTGAGCACGAACTGCTTGGCGACAGCAGACCCATCCGTGAACTGCGCAAGTTGTTGGGCAAACTGGCGCCGACCGAATCGCCGGTGCTGATCCGGGGAGAAAGTGGCACGGGCAAAGAGTTGGTGGCCCGCACGTTGCACCGTCAGTCGCAACGCTTCGATCAACCGTTTATCGCCATTAACTGCGGCGCGATCCCGGAACACCTGATCCAGTCCGAACTGTTCGGTCATGAAAAGGGGGCTTTCACGGGTGCCCACCAGCGCAAGGTCGGGCGAATCGAAGCAGCGCACGGCGGTACGCTCTTTCTCGATGAAATCGGTGACTTGCCGTTGGAGTTGCAAGCCAATTTGCTGCGTTTTCTGCAAGAGAAGCACATCGAACGGGTGGGAGGCAGCCAACCTATCCCCGTTGACGTCAGGGTACTGGCCGCGACCCATGTGGACCTGGAGAAGGCCATCGAACAGGGCCGCTTTCGCGAAGACCTCTATTACCGGCTGAACGTCCTGCAGGTCGTGACTGCGCCCCTGCGCGACCGCCATGGTGACCTGTCGATGCTCGCCAACCACTTTTCGCATTTCTACAGCCTGGAAACAGGGCGCAGACCGCGTTCGTTCAGCGACCATGCGCTGGCTGCGATGGGCCGACACGACTGGCCGGGTAATGTGCGGGAACTGGCCAATCGTGTGAGGCGAGGTTTGGTCCTGGCCGAAGGGCGGCAGATTGAGGCGCAGGACCTTGGTTTGCAGGTAGTGGAGCAACAGGATCAACCGCTGGGCACGCTGGAGGACTACAAGCACCGCGCGGAACGTCAGGCATTGTGCGATGTGCTCAACCGGCACAGCGATAACCTGAGCATCGCGGCGCGGGTGCTCGGGGTGTCGCGGCCAACCTTCTATCGCCTGCTGCACAAGCATCAGATCAGGTAAGCATTCAGCCGGGCTGACTCAACGTGTGGGGTTGTTCGGAAGCAGCCTGGACACTTTGGCACTGCGTCTCAACTCGACTGCGCAATATGCCCGTCGGCAATTTCCTCGACAGCCTCGTCCTCGCCCGGCAGCGCTGTGATCACACTGAAGTCACTGACCTCCACCTCGCCACCGCCGTACCCCAGCAAATGGAAAGAAAACGCCTTGCGCTCAGTCGGGTTGTCGAAACCGAACTCCATGTCCAGAGGCTGGTCCGCCGTTACCAGCATTTCTTCAGGTAGCCCCAATGGTACATCCTGCTCTAGCTCTTTGGCTTTGAGCTGAATGTAGGCATTGTGCTGCGGGTCGAGGGAGCGGATCTTGACCCGTACCCTGGTGTGCGAGCCCTCCGGCAGTTCCAGATACTGTGCGCCGATCAGGTTATCGGCCCAGTCGTCGTGTATTCGGGCTTGCAGCGGGATGGCGGACGGACCGCCGAACTGGTAGCGAAGGTTCAGCGGTGTCTGCAGCAAGGACTGGTCGAGCACTCCGGCCAGAGCGCTGATCTGCAGCCCGGTAATCGCATCGCCTGGCCCCAGGTACTTGGCTTGGTCGGCAATGAATCCCTCGCTGGCGTATCGCCGGCAGCGCTGCTGGAAGTCGCACTCGGTGAACACGCCCTTGCCGTCATGGTAGCGAAGCATGCCGTTGGTGTAGGCGATCATCTCGCGGCCACTGTCATAGTCGCGAAACAGCGAGCGCCCGCCGAGTGCGGCGGGAATGGGCAGTGCGAAGTAATCGAGCAACGAAGTGGCTAGGTCGATATGCCCATAGGTGCCGCGGTTCACGCGGGGCAATGCGGCTTGCTCGGGGGCGAGGGTGAGGTTGAAACCCCAGGATGATGCCAGGCGTACTCCGTCGATGCCGTGGGACTCATCGGACGTAACCACTACCAGGGTATCCTTGAGGACACCCTGTTGTTCGAGGCTGTCGAGAAACGCGCCAATGGCATCGTCCAGATAGGCCACTGCCGCCTGCTTGGCGGTATCGTACCGCTCCAGGTACTGCTCGGGCGCCGAGTAGGGCTGGTGCGTGCCCACGGTCAGCAGGGTGAGCATCCACGGCTTGTCCTGTTTGCGTAGCTGGCCCACGTAGTCCAGCGCACCCTCGAAGAAGGCCCGGTCATCCTTGCCCCAGGGGAACTCCAGGTAGTTCCCGTTGCGGAACCATTCCTGGCCATTCACCGAGTCAAAGCCAATGTGCGGCATGATCCGGTCCTTGGCCATGAAACGCAGGCCTGCACCCTGCAAGTAATGGGTGGTGAATCCTGCCTGACGCAGCTGCGCCGGCAGGCAAGCCTGATTGCGCTGCTGCTGCGTCAACAGCTCCATGCCCTTGGGAGTGCCGTTGGCGAGCTTGTCGTAGTCACCACAGAGCATGGCGTACAGGCCGCGAATGGTCTGGTGGGTATGCAGCACGTAATCCGGGGTATTCATGCCGCGCTCTGCCCAGTGGCTGAGCTTGGGCATCAGCTCTTCGTCGAAGCGGCTATTCAGGGCCTGGCGATTAGGCCTGATGTAAGCCCCGGGAATACCTTCGAGGGTAATCACCAGCAGGTTGCGCGCCTGGCCGGGCACGCCCAACAGCTTGCGGCCATGCAAGTCGGACTGGGTAAGGCCCGCGCTTGGCAGCGGGGTTACGGGCTGTTGTTCGCCAAACGCATCGAGGGCACGTTGCTGCACGCTGCCGACGCCTGCTGCCAGCAGTTGGTGGGAGAGGTTGTATTGGCGCCATTGGTCGGCGTCCGACGGCGCCAGGTGCTGACCGCTCCAGTGCAGGCCGAACAGCAGCACGGGAATGGCCCAGGCCTTGCGGGGTAAGGGAGAAGCAGGCGAACGGACCCCGAACGATAGGCTCGCCAGCCACCCCAGCAGGCCCAGCGCCAGTGCCCAGGGTAGCCAGGCATGGGCAAGGCCGCCACCGGTGGAGTTTTCCACGAACTGTGGGTCGGTCAGGTAGCCCAGGTCGGCGGCGGTGGGCAGCCGGCCCACTGCACTCACCAGCTCCGCCGAAGTCACCCAGAACCCGGCCCAGGCCAGAAGCACCGGCAGGGCCAGCCACCAGGGGCGGCGATGCAGTGCCAGCACCAGCAGGCTGCCGATCGCGAGGTCCGACAGGTAACCAAAAGCGTTGGACCAACCCAACATGGCGCGCGCGCCCAGTGGGATCACCAGCACCAAGGTCGCCAGGGCGGCAAGACGGGTGCGAGGGTGGCCTAACAGGTCATTCACGAAAACTTTCCTTATTGCCATTAAAACGTCATGTTTCTGTGCTCGATGATAACAGGCCAAGTTCAGGAAAGCGGTCGGTTACAAGGTTGGTTACCAATTGCCGGGCCGGGCAGGCCCGGACAACTCAGAAGTAGTAAGGGAATTTGAGGCTGAAGGAGAAGTCCGGCGCATCATCGGTCAGCCCGATGGACAGGTTCGGTACGATCGTCAGGTTGTTGGTCGCAGCGAATGTCATGCCAATGTTGAAGTTCGCAGCGTTGTAGTCACTGTTGCTGATCGACTGCCAGTCGCCCCCGTCAGGCTTGATCTTGCTCTTGCTCGAGAACTGGTCGGTTACCGAGAACGACATACTCATCTTCTCGTTGAGGGCAAAGGCGATACCGCCGCCGATCTGCCACGAGTCCCCGAGTTTCACGTCCCCGCCAACCTTGGAATTGACCTGCGGGCTGATGTCGCTGAACGAGTCCTGCATGTTGTAGGTGTACTGCAGGCTGGCGAACAACACGGCCGGGTCGAACGTCTTGACCAGCGAGATGCCGGGCGAGATCGACCAGACACCATTGCCGGTCGGCAGGTCTTCCGGAACCGCCAGGTTGTCGTTGCCAGGGCTCTGGATCAGCTTGATGCCATAGGGGTCTTTGCCGGTGGGTGCCTTGACGCGCAGTGTGGCCACGGCGTCCGGCCAGGTTTCGTCTTCGTCGAGGAACTTGTAGGCGATCCCGAAGTTGACGTCGCCGATGGCCGGGTCGCGGGTCACCGTATCATCGGACGTCACCCCAGCGGCACCGCCTGCGCCGCCTGAGGAGTAGGTGGATTCGCGGTAGACGATCGGGACGTTTATATCGAACTGCCAGCGCTGATCCATGTTGTAGCGGGCTGTCAGGTCCAGGGTCCAGTTGTCCGCCTTGATACGGTCGATGTTGATATTGCCCAGGAAAATCGAATCCAGCGCCAGGAATCCGTTGAGGGTAAGGGCGCGGGTGTCGTAATGGGTATAGGTCAGGCCGGTCTCGACGCTGAACTTGCCGCCACCGAAAAAGCCGCTGGCTTCGTCATACAGGTTGGACACGCTTTGCGCGGGCTCGGAATTGTCCTGCAACGATTGTCCGTAGGAACTGCCTGTGGTACCGGGCGCGCCAGAGGCCACGGTCTGGCTGCCCTTGACCCCTTCGGCAGGCGATTTGGTCAGGCGTTTCGGGGCTGGGGCCTGAGGTGCCTCTTCGACCTGGCGCAGTCGTTGCTCCAGCACCATCAATGCGTTCTGTTGTGCTTCATAGCGCTGTTTCAGCGCGATAAGCTCCTGTTTCAGCGCTTCGACCTCCGGGTCGGCCGCAGCCTGGAGCAGAGTGGCCGGTGCCAGGGTACTCAAACAGACGATAGCTCTTAGCGTCAACAAACGGTGCATGGGTTAGCCGTCCCTTCTGACTGACTGCATTCGATGAGACTGAGCGTAGATCAGTATCCGAGGTTTCGAAGGCCTTTGAGCTGGTCCAGGTTGACATTCATCGTGCCGGCCGTGCGAGCACTGTCTCGCATCACGACATTGAGCGACGTCAGGTTGCTGACCCGGTTGCTGGCACCGAGCAATGTCGTGTTCTGCATCAGTCCACCTTGGCCGATGCGCTGGAAGGTGTTGCCCTGGTTGTTATTGGCAACGATGCTCATCTGAACCCCGGTGCCGGAAGCTGACACGTTCAGCGAACCCGCACCGTTGCTGCCGGTCAGCGAGGAGCCGTCAGTCAGGGCTTGACCTTGGGGGCTGCTGGTTGGGGCCTGGTTGCCCTTGGTCACGTTGATGGCGACATTGTTGTGTGCTGTGTTGAAGTCACCCGCGGCACGTACCACCTGGGTCACGCCTTCGGTGGTGTTCAGGCCGCTGCCGCCGGTGACGGTCCCTGTGCCATTGCTCGTGGGTTGGGAGGTGCCGGTGCCTTTTTCGTCGATCATCGACACATAGAACTGCGGCTTGATGGTCGATTGCTGAATCTGCATCGAAGACGTTGCGCCAATCACCTCGCCATTGGCGTTCTGCCAGGTGCTGGTCATGACGATGCCGAAGCTGACGATCCGTCCCGGCATCACGTAGCGGCCACGCAGGTTGGCCAGCTCCTGATCCTTCAGCTCGATGGGTTTGAATGTCTCTGCCTGGGTCGGCAGGGTAGCGGCCAGGCACATCAAGGCCAGCCAGGTAGAAGTTTTCATGGGGAGCTCCCGGAGCGTCTTGCCCATTGATTGCTAGAAGAAGTCGCTTTGGATAAAGCCAAAGTCCATCAACTCAGCGTCCTGCACCGGCGTGAAGTTACTGATGCGGTTCTTGGCGCTCAGCGGCAACGGTGGGTCGAGCAGGATGTTGTTCTTGTCGTATCCCTGGCCAATGACGGCGAAGATGATGCCGTTCCAGCCCTTGAGAAAGTCCTCTACCTTGAAGCGCTTGTGGCCCAGCACCGGATCGCCGATGTAGACCCAACCACGATCGACCTTCTGCATGACCACGAAATGCTTGTAGCCGCGGATGTCCATCAGCACGACCACTGGAATACGGATGCTGTGCAGGGTATCGGGGGCCACCTTGTAACCACGGGCGCGCATGCCGAGGCTTTCCACGTAGCGCTTCATGTCCAGCATCGAGAAACCTTGGACGCGCACCTGGTCGGGGTCGGCATGGGCCAGCATGCCTTCGATGATCTGCTGCTCGTCGACGTCCAGCCAGTAGGCTTGGCGCAGGATGGTCGCCAGGGCCGCGGCGCCGCAACTGAAGTCGGTTTTCTGTTGCACCAGGTCGGCGAACTTGCGTTCGCGGATGCTCTGGATGGGTTTGTAGATGACCGCGCCTCCCGGCAGGACGGACAACGGCATCTGGGCTGCTTCGATCACACTGGCCATGCACAGCAAAAACGCCAAGGCGATAATGCGCATGTTCGACGCCCCCCTTTGATTTCTTGTTAGAAAGAGGCCCCCCGAAGGGGGCCTCCACGCCGCAGTTGCTACATCGAGGTGTTGGAGATGGCCAGCGAGTTGCTTTGCTGGTTGCCCACACCGGCTGCCACGTTGACGCCCAGGTTGCCGCTGCCACCGTTCACCGAGCCACTGAGGGTTGCGGTGTTGGTCACAGGGTTGGCCCAGCCGGTCGGGGTCAGCACTTGGAACGACACGGTGTTGCTCAGTGCGTACTCGCTAGACTCGCTGTAGCTCTTCGAGATGCTGTCCGAAGATTGCGAGGCTTTCTCGCCGGACTTCTCGAAGGCCGAAGCGTTGGCTTTTTCCCACTCCGAGGCTCTCGCTTTTTCGTACGAAGAATCGCGAGACTTCTCGTAGGAGGTGTCGCGAGATTTGTCGTAAGAAGAGTCGCGGGTCCGGTCATACGAAGAGCTATACGACTTGTCGAACGACGAATCGAAGGACTTGTCGAAGGACGACGCGTGGGTTTTGTCACTCGAGGTATCGACGTCTACGTCGAGGTTAGCGCTGAGCGAGCCGTCGAAGCTTTCGCTGCGGGTCCGGGTGAACGGGCCGAACGACGAGCTGGAGGTTGCATCGGCACTGGCCGAAGCATCCAGCGAGGCGCTGAGCGAAGCACTCGAGGTGGAGCTGGAGCTCGAGTTATGCGAACCACTGGCATTCCAGCTGTTCGAGCCATTGGCAGCCATGTTGTTCGAGCCGCTGGCGCTGCTGCTGCTGGAGCCGCTGGCGTTCATGCTGCTAGAGCCACTGGCGTTGCTGCTGCTGGAGCCGCTGGCGCTGCTGCTCTTCGAACCGCTGGCGCTGCTGCTTTGCGAGCCAGCCACGCTGAAGCTCGAACTGGAGCTCTTGTCGATGTTGGCATCGAACGAGCCGCTGCGCGAGGACGAACCGCTCTTGGAGGTGGTGAAGGTAAGCGTATCCACCCGATAGGTGCGGTCGGCACGGTTGATGACGGTCAGGCCTGGACCGGTCTGCTTGGCAGTGGCAGTGGCAGTGGAGTTACCAATTGGCGCACTGTTGTTGGCAATGGCCATGGTGTTTTTCTGCTGGTTCAGGTCGCCGCCAGCAATGTTGATACCCACGTTACCGCTGCTACCGTCAGCCGAGCCGCTCATGACAGCCGAGCTTTGGGTCGACCAGTTCTTGACGGTGTTGTTGTTGCTGTGTTGATCGACGTTTGCGGTTGCCACGGAGTCGCCGAAGACGAAGCTGTTGTCGATGGCAGAGTTGTCGGACGCGGTGTTGGCGATAGCCGCCGCGTTGTCTTGTTGGTTGCCGTTACCGGCTGCCACGTTGACGCCGACGTTGCCACTCGCGCCTGCGGCCGAGCTGCTCATTTCTGCTTCGTTGACGGTGCCTTCATTGAGGATGAAGTTGTTGGTGCTTCTTTGGGTGTCGTCAGCTGTGGCAGTAGCGCTGGTGTAGATAGGTTTTGGAGGAGGGTTGTAGTGGCCGTGGTGGCCATGTCCACGCCGATCGTTCTGATCCGCTTGTGCAGCAACAGCCATGACCGCAGCAATTGCGAAAACCAGAGGCTTGAGTGCCATCGAGGGTTTCATGGTGTTTCTCCGTCTTTTTTTTCGGTTAAGTGTTGTTCTTACCTTTTTGGGTCAGTTCGCGACCCGTACGCTCAGGGTGTTTGCCGTCTGGTTTCCCACCCCGGCGCTCTGATTCAACTGAATCACCCCACGGCTACCGGTGAAGGCCTGGTCACCGGTGGTGACCTGGCGATAACCAGGGGAGGTATCGGTTGGATCGGAGCTTTTGATCAGCGCCACGTTCTGCTGCATCAGGACGCTGTCGTCGATACTTTGCGGATGCGCACTGGTGCTGATGCTCAGTGCGTTGGCTTGCTGGGTACTGGCACCTGCGCTCTGGTTGATGCCCAGCGCGCCGCTGCCGTGACTGAAGGCGGTGCCCTGAATGCTGGCTCGGGCATCCATGTTCGGATCGATCACGGATTGAAGGCGTTGTTGGATCTGCGTATTCGCGCTGGCCTGCGGCCCATTGGCAAACGCGCGGGCGTTGACCTGTTGCTGCAGGTCGCCCGCTGCCTGGTTGAGGGAGAAGTTGCCTTGGTACTGCCCGCCGGAGCTGTCGATGGAAGCGTCATTCATCACGGGGGACTGGGCCAAGGTCGATGCACTGCAAAACGCGGCAAGGATGAACAGCGTCTGCCTCATCTCATTTGCCTCCAGTCAGGATCTGCAGCGGTGCAAGACCGCGCTGGACGCTCGAATTGACCATGTTGGAGATGCCATTGCCTGCGCCTGTGCCACGGCCAGCGGCCATGTTGGGAAGCTGGTTCTGGTTGCCGATGGCTCCGCCCAGGTTGTTGGTCTGCTGGTTGACCAGCGAAGAAATACCAGTGCCGCTGGTGATGTTGGCGAAGTCGCCATCACTGAGCTCATTGGTCTGCTTGAGGATGTAGGCAGAGGGGTTGGCGTTGGCGGTGGTAGGGTTGGGGTCTGGCGCCAGCGGCGCGCGGATCGCCATTCGGGGTTGGACATCGCGGGTGATCACGATGATTCCGTTGTCGGCCTGGGCCGGTAGACTGAGGCATGAACCCAGTACGCACCCTATCAGCAGGCGGCGGAAAAGGCCTTTATCGAGTTTCTCCACGGTGGCAATTCCTTCTTTCCGTTCGCTGGCCCGTTATCAGCGTTGCGAGGAAGAGAGCAGGAGCTGTGCCGTTTTTGCTTTTCATAGATAATTCAAGGAATTAGCTTCAATAGCTGAATGCTTCATCATTTAGCTGTATCAGCGACGAGACACGGGGCAGGCCAAGAACAGCTTTTTCTGGTTGTGGCCCTGCCCCAAGCGGCTTTGGCGGGGTTGTATCAGCGGCGTAACACTCACCCCGGCATTTGCGGAAAGCGCGCAAGCACGGGAACCATGGCTTGCCTTGGTGTCTCAGGGGCTTAACACATCACGGGGTTGCGAGCAGTTGGCCGACAGCGTCCAATGCGGCGGCGCTGCGGGTTGGCCAGTCGCCGCCGACGACCTGCCAAACTTGTTCGTGGCGTTGCAGCCAGCCGAGGCTGTCGGCAAAAAAACCTTGGCGCTCACTCAGTTGGGGCTGGCAGCGCTGGCCATCGTCCACCCAGTCGACACCCTCCGGGTCGAGCAACAGATGCAGGTCGTAGTCGCGCTCCAGCAGGGCCTGCTCGATCCAGGCCGGGCAATCGCCAAACAGTGCCCGGCTCCATAACAGGTTGCTGAGCAAGTGGGTATCGAGGATCAACAAACGAGGCTGGCGGGCGCGAGCGTCATCTTCCCACGCCAGTTGCCCGCGGGCGATGGTGGGGATGTCGGCGTAGCAGGTATCGCGGCCCTCCTGGTCGATGAAGTGGCGCACGTATTCCGGCACGACAAGGCCGCCGAAGCGAGCCTGAAGCACTCGACTTAGCCAGCTTTTACCACTGGATTCCGGACCACACAGCACTACGACTTTCATTGCGCCACCAACGCCGGATCACGACGCCACTCCATCCAGCCGCGCACAGCGATGACGGTCAGCACGGCGAAGAATCCAGCAGTGAAGTACAGCTGTTGATGCAGGTATTGACCGACGTACACCACATCGACCACCACCCACAACGGCCAACACTGCAGGCGCTTCTGCGCCATCCATACCTGCGCCACCAAGCTGAAACCGGTCAAGGTGGCGTCCAGCCAGGGTAGGGCAGCATCGGTCCACCGGGCCATCGCCGCGCCCAGCGCCAGGCTCAACACAAGGCCGGCCAACAGGCTGTGACCTACGGCAGGTCCCCCCAGGCGGGACACCTTGCGTGCATCTTCGGCGCGATCCGGGCGCAGCCATTGCCACCAGCCATACAGCTGCAGCGCAGCGTAGGCCACTTGCAGGAGCATGCCCGAGTACAGTTTGACCTCATGGAACAGCCAGGCATAGATCAGCACCATCACCAGGCCAATCGGCCAGCACCAGGCATTTTGTTTGACGGTGAGCCAGACGGCGATTACGCCGAGCACGGCGGCGATGAACTCAAGGCCGGACATCGGCGATCCTTGGAATGGGAGGGGGCGCGATTGTAGCCCGTGGGGGGCGATGAGTGACAAGGCTTTGTGAACCGCTTGGCTGCCGGCTCTGACCGAACAACGAAAGCTCATCGATTCGAAGAAGCTGCGGGGGCGCGGGCGTAGCCTGCGATCGAGGGCATAGCCCTCGCATCAGTCCCTGTCGGGGCCGCCTCGCGGCCCTTCGCAGACGCGGTTCAAACCCTGAATTGACGCAGCAGCTGCTCCAGTTCCTCGCTCAAGCGGGCCAGTGCCTCCCCAGCATCGCTCGACTGGCGGGCAGCGTCGGCGGTCTGCTGTGACAAACCGGCAGTATCCAGCACGTTGCGGTTGATTTCCTCGACGACATGCGACTGCTGCAAGGTGGCACTGGCGATGGAGGCATTGAGTGCGGTGAGGTTGTGCAGCGCGTGGCTGATCGCATCCAGGCTGGTGCCGGCTTCTCGGGCCTGCTGAACCGTCTGGCGGGAGGCCTCGCTGCTGGTGTCGATGGCTTTGACCGCGGCATCCGACTGGCCCTGCAAATGCTCGATCATGGTATGGATTTCCGCGGTCGACTGAGCCGTGCGCTGGGCCAGCAGGCGCACTTCGTCGGCAACCACGGCAAAACCACGGCCTTGTTCGCCCGCGCGGGCTGCCTCGATCGCAGCATTCAGGGCCAGCAGGTTGGTCTGCTCGGCGATCGAGCGGATCACATCGAGTACACCGCCGATCTTGCTGCTGTGCCCGGCCAGTTCCCGGATCACCTGCACGGCCTGATCGATGGTCTGTGACAGGCTGTCGATCTGCTGCAGGCTGCCGTGAATCGCTTGCTGGCCATGCTCCACCTGCTGTTGCGCAGCGCGCATCTCGCCGGCCGCTTGCTCGGCGGTCTTGGCCACGTCCTGCACGGCGTAAGTGACTTCGTTCACGGCAGTCGCCACCTGGTCCATCTGCAGCGACTGCTGGGCGCTGCGCTGTTGCGCGGCTCCAGCATTGTCACCGACTTGTCCTGCGGACTGGGCCAAGGCATGGGCGGCACCTTGCAGTTGGCCGACGACCCCCTGCAATTTGCCGTTGAAGCGGTTGAAATGCTCGCCCAGGTGGGTGATCTCGTCACGGCCGTGGGTGTCCAGACGCCGGGTCAGGTCGCTCTCGCCACTGGCAATGTTGCCCATGGCTTGAACGGCTTCCTGCAGTGGGCGGGCAATGCTGCGGGCAATGAGCATCACCACAAGCGCCATCAACAGGGCGATGCCCAGGCCGACCAGGGTGGCGTCGCGCAACTGACGGGCGAATTCGGCCTGCACATCGTCGACGTACACACCCGAACCGATGATCCAGCCCCAAGGCTTGAACAATTGAATGTAGGAGGTCTTGGCCACCGGATCGGTGGCGCCCGGCTTGGGCCAGCGGTAGTTGACCGGGCCTGCGCCCTGGCTGCGGGCGAGGGCGACCATTTCGTTGAAAACGGCGAAACCGTCTGGGTCTCGGATGGCCGAAAGGTCCTGGCCATCGAGTTTGGGGTTGGCCGGGTGCATGATCATTTTCGGCCCCAGGTCGTTGATCCAGAAGTAGTCATTCTGGTCATAGCGCAGCCCACGCACCACTTGCAGGGCCTGCTGTTGGGCCGCCTCGCGGCTGAGGCTTCCGGCAGCCTCCAGCCCCTGGTAGTAGGCCAGCACACCTGCGGCAGTCTGGACCACATGGCGGGTCTTCTCCGCCTTGGCCTGGTAAAGGTCGCCGTGGATCTGGCGCAGCATCAACAAGCCCAGCACTACCAGCATTGCCACGGCCACCAGCAGTATCAGCCACAAGCGGCGGCTGATCGACATCGACCTCAAGGTCTTCATGAAGGTTACTCCCGCGTTTTTCTTGTTATTCAGGTGCATCCAAACACGCTTTGCCGTCGCCCCCCACTCGACTAATGGCTAAGTGCTAGATCCGGGCTACTCTGCCGCTGTTCAGGCAAGCGATCGCAGAGCGTCTCTGTTAGGATTTCGGCCGCCCAAGATGAAACCTTTAGGCAGCGTGAACTTTTCGACTGGCATTGCCACCAACAGTCGCTGTAAAACAGCCGCGCCGCGTGCGGCAAATCACAAGCAAATCAAGAACTAGGGGCCTGCACAGAGCAGTGCTCCACCCGGGGGAACGATGGATTTTTGGACTGCCTTCCAGGCAATCATCTTAGGTGTGGTCGAGGGACTCACGGAGTTTCTGCCGATTTCCAGTACCGGCCACCAGATTATCGTCGCCGACCTGATCGGCTTCGGTGGCGAGCGGGCCATGGCGTTCAACATCATCATCCAGTTGGCGGCGATCCTGGCGGTGGTCTGGGAATTCCGACGCAAGATCCTCGATGTGGTCTTTGGGCTGACCCGCCAGCCCAGCGCGCGACGCTTCACCGGTAACCTGCTGCTGGCCTTCCTGCCTGCGGTGGTGCTCGGTGTGTTGTTCGCCGACCTGATTCATGAATACCTGTTCAACCCGATCACCGTGGCTGCTGCGCTGGTGGTCGGTGGGTTCATCATGCTGTGGGCCGAGCGCCGCGACCACCGCGTCGAGGTCGATCACGTCGACGACATGCGCTGGAGCCATGCGCTGAAAATCGGCTTCATCCAGTGCCTGGCCATGATCCCCGGCACTTCCCGCTCCGGTTCGACCATCATCGGCGGCTTGATCTTCGGTCTGTCGCGCAAGGCCGCTACCGAGTTCTCCTTCTTCCTGGCCATGCCCACCATGGTGGGGGCGGCGGTGTATTCAGGCTACAAGTACCGCGATCTGTTCCAGCCCAGCGACTTGCCAGTCTTCGCCATCGGCTTCGTGACTTCGTTCATTTTCGCCATGATCGCCGTGCGAGGCTTGTTGAAGTTCATCGCCAATCACAGCTATGCAGTGTTCGCCTGGTACCGCATTGCCTTTGGCCTGCTGATTCTGGCCACCTGGCAGTTCGGCTGGGTCGACTGGTCGACGGCGCACGGCTGATATGGCACGCACGCAAGCCAAGGGGCAGTATGGCGCCGCTCGTGAGGAGGGGGTACGCCATGCCCGCTTCAAGCTGCTGGTTTTGGGCGCATTGTGCCTGCTGCCAGGAATTGGCGTGGCCCAGATGGCTTGGGGTGGGCAAGCCTGGTGGCCGCTAGCCGTCTATCCGGCGGCGAGCTTGATCTGCCTGCTGCTGTACTGGCAGGACAAGCACCAGGCGCGCGCCCAAGCCTGGCGTACGCCTGAGAAGGTGTTGCATGTCAGCGAGCTTCTAGGGGGCTGGCCTGGAGCACTGGTGGCCCAACAACTGTTTCGGCACAAGACTCGGAAGGTTTCCTACCAGCTGGTGTTCTGGGGCATCGTGCTGCTGCACCAGGTGTTCTGGGTGGATTACCTGTTCCTGAATCAGCAGCTTTTCTCGTTGTTTTGATGGCGGCGTTGCCGGGGGCTGCTTGCAGCCCTTTCGCGACCCAAGGTCGCTCCTCCAGGGGCGCGTCCTTCTTGAAGTCGTCGCGTTACCTGGAGCCTCGGCTTGCCAGCGATCGGTTCACATCACCAGGCCAACCTGCAGCCGTTTTGGCAGGCGTTTCACCACTAGCTGGTGCGAGCGTTGCAGCAAATCGCACAGCTCATCCCGGCCCATGGGGTAGGGTGGCGCCATGCTGATCCACTTTGCCCGCGCCAGGTAAGGTGCCGGGCGGACGCCGGGTCGGTCGCAGTAGCCCAGAAAGATGTCGTCCGCCACCTTGAACGACAGCCCTGCACCGGCCAGATCCAGCACCGCGAACATCTTGTTACCGGCTACCGAAAACACCCGGACACCGCCCCACTTGTAGTCTTCCCGTGCACCCGGCAAGCCCAGGCAGAAGGTCACGACCTGGTCTTCGGTCATGTGCTGCCTAGACATAACGTTCCCCACAGGCCTCGAACGACGCCGCCAGATGATCGATCCAGGCCCGTACCGCTGGAAGCAGACCCCGCCGGTGAGGGTACACCGCCTGCAGATAGCCACCAGGCAGCGACCAGTCGGGCAGCAGCCTGACCAGTTCGCCTCGTTCAAGCTGTTCCTCACAGAACATGCTTGGCAAGGCCGAGAAGCCGAGCCCGGCGCGGACGGCTGCGCTTCGCACCACGAAGTCGTCGATGGCCAGGCGCGGCTCCAGCGCAATCTCCTGCTGTTGGCCGTTTGGGCCGTGCAGACGAAAGTGCACCAGCCTGTCGGCCTCTGCTGCACCCAGGACTGGCAGGGTGGCCAGTTCGGCGGGGTCGCGAATGTGGTCGGCGAAGCCAGGAGCCGCCACCAGCTGCATCTGTGCCTGGCGCAAACGACGGGTGACCAGCGCAGGGTCCTCATCGCCCAGATCGCGGACCCGTAGGGCCACGTCGATACCCTCGGAAATCAGATCGACCCGGCGGTTGAGCAGCACCATGTCCAGTTGTACCTGAGGGTAGTGCGCCAGAAAACGACTGACCACGTCCGGCAAGAAGGCATGGGCCAAGGCGACCGGGCAGGAAACCCGCAGTCGGCCACGCGGCTCGCTGCTCATGCTCGCCACCACCTCGTCGGCCGCCTCGGCCTCCAGCAGCATGGCCTGGCAATGATGCAGGTACCGTTCGCCCACGGCGGTGAGCTTGAGCTGGCGGGTGGTGCGTTGCAGCAGGCGTGTGCCCAGACGTTCCTCCAGCTCGGCGATGCGTCGCGACAAGCGTGACTTGGGGATGCCCAGCTGGCGTCCTGCCGCCGCGAACCCCCCGGCGTCAACCACGCGGGCGAAGTAAAAGAGGTCATTGAGGTCTTGCATGGTCCTGTCTCACTGTCCTATCCATAGGACAAACTAACGCATTTTTGCCGCCTTATCAGCCATTGGCTGCCCCGGTAGGATTCTCTCCATCGTGATCGCCCACCGCCGCGGTCTTCATTCACAGGAGAGTCCCATGAAACTGTTGCATATCGATTCGAGCATCCTGGGCGACAATTCCGCCTCCCGTCAGCTGAGCCGCGAAGTGGTCGAAGCTTGGAAAGCCGTCGACCCGAGCATCGAAGTGGTCTACCGCGACCTGGCCGCCGACGCCATCGCCCACTTCTCCGCCGCGACCTTGGTTGCAGCC
The DNA here is from genome assembly GCF_040762985.1 of Pseudomonas sp. Rh2. Lineage (NCBI taxonomy): Bacteria > Pseudomonadati > Pseudomonadota > Gammaproteobacteria > Pseudomonadales > Pseudomonadaceae > Pseudomonas > Pseudomonas sp. Rh2. Next base: position 3,323,562 of record NZ_CP142890.1, on the reverse strand, counting down.
GGTACCCCTGAAGACATGCGCGATGCGGCCCAGGCGTTCGAAGCCAAGCTCAGCGCCGAAACCCTGGAAGAGTTCCTGGCCGCCGACGCTGTGGTGATCGGCGCCCCTATGTACAACTTCACCGTGCCGACCCAGCTCAAAGCCTGGATCGACCGTGTTGCCGTCGCCGGCAAGACCTTCCGCTACACCGAAGCCGGCCCTGAAGGCCTGTGCGGCGACAAGAAAGTGGTCCTGGTATCCACTGCAGGCGGCCTGCACGCCGGCCAAGCGACCGGTGCCGGTCATGAGGACTTCCTCAAAGTGTTCCTCGGCTTCATCGGTATCACCGACCTGGAAATCGTCCGCGCCCACGGCCTGGCCTACGGTCCGGAGCAGCGCAGCAAGGCAATTGACGACGCTCAGGCGCAGATCGCCAACGAGCTGTTCGCCGCCGCGTGATCCGCTGAGGCAATTAGAAAACGGCTGCCACCTGGGGTGTCAGCCGTTTTTTCATTTAGGTTTCATCCGCCCCGGACGATCCTGGATCTATGCTGGCGTCATCCTTTTGCTTCGCAGGGGTGGCGGGCCGATGAGCACCTCCCGAATCTTGTTGGCGCTGGTCCTGCTGGGGGGGCTGCTGCCCCGCGCCGAGGCGCAGCCTTGGAACGTTGGGCTGCACCGCATGACCCTGGACGATCCTGTCGATGCCCGTCCGATGCAGGCCCTGGCGTTCTACCCGTCCACAGGCGAGCCTCGCACCAATCGTATCGACGGCTACCCGATCCAGGTGGCCGAAGAGGCCCCGGTCGCTTTGGGTCAATTTCCCTTGCTGGTACTGTCCCATGGCAACACCGGAAGCCCGCTGGCGCTGCATTACTTGGCAACGGCCCTGGCGCACCAGGGGTTCGTCGTGGTGGCGGTGATTCACCCAGGCGACAACGCCCGCGACCACAGCCGCCTGGGCACCCTGAGCAACCTCTATGGTCGTCCGTTGCAGGTCAGTGCCGCCATCACCGCCGCCCGTGTCGATCGGTTGCTGGGGCCCTACCTGAATGACGGCAAAGTGGGTGTGATTGGCTATTCGGCCGGCGGTGAAACGGCGCTGATTCTGTCGGGCGCGCAGCCAGATCTGGACCGGCTGAGGCGCTACTGCCTGGAGCGCCCAGACGATGCCGATGCCTGCAAGACCCATGGTGTATTGATAGCCGACCGTAGCGAACTGAGCCCCCAGCCAGATACACGGATAGGCGCGGTGATGCTGATGGCACCGCTTAGCCTGATGTTTGGCCGTCACGCCCTGGCTGGCGTAAAGGTGCCGGCATTGATCTTCAGCGGTGACAGCGACCAATTGGTGGCGCTGGACCGGAATGCCGAGGCCCTTGCCCGTAAGCTTCCGCTCACCCCGGATTACCGCTTGTTGGCCGGCGCTGGGCATTTCGTGTTCATGGCCCGCTGCGACGAAGAGCAGCACGCTCGCATGCCAGTGCTGTGCAAGGATGCCGACGGTGTCGACCGCCGGCATATCCATCGCTCGCTAACGCGTGACACTGCTGCATTTTTCAGCCAGGCACTGGGCGCGCCGCTGCCCGCAGGGCGCTCAACCGCCGTTGTTGCGCCGGGCCAGCAGCAGGATCAGGCCCACCCCTGACAGGGCGAGCAGGGCCGCGACGAAAAAGATCGAGGCGTAGCCCAAGTGCACGGCGACCGCGCCCATGACTGGGCCGGCGATGGCCAGGGCCAGGTCGAAGAACACCGCGTAAGCGCCCAGTCCGGCACCTCGGCTGCTGCTGGGCACCTGCTTGATGGCCTCGACCCCCAGCGCCGGATACACCAGTGAAAGCCCGAAGCCGGTCAGGCCCGCCCCCAGCAGTGCCCAGGGCGGCGAAGGGGCGAGCCACAACAGGCCCAAACCGACCACTTCGGTGGCCATGCAGGCGATGGCCACGTTGTAGCCGCCAAAGCGGTTGACCGCGTTGACGAACAGCAGCCGCGAAACGATGAAGCACAGGCCGAATGCGCTCAGGCACCACGCTGCGCCAATCCAGCCACGCTCAAGGTAATAAAGGGTGACGAAGGTGGTCAGGGTGCCATAACCGATCGAGGCCAGTGTCAGCCCCAGGCCGCAGGGCGCGACGCGCCCGAAAGCCGACCAGAACGGTAGGCGTTCACCACGGACCACCACCACATCCGGGCGCTTGCGCAATGCCAGCAAGGCCGACAGCGCAAGCAGCAACAGCGCCGGGCCCAGCACACTGAAGCCAAGGCCGTCCACGGCCAGCACGCCCACCGGCGCACCGATGGCAATGGCGCCGTAGGAGGCGATGCCGTTCCAGGAAATCACCCTGGCCGTATGCTCCGCACCTACCTGGCTGATGCCCCAGCTCAATGTCGCCACCCCAATCAGCCCCTGGGCCACGCCCAGCAGCACCCGTCCAGCCAGCAGCAGCAACAGGCTCAGCACGGGAAGTGCAAGCGTCCAGGCCGACAGCAACGTCAATACCCCGCAGCCGGCAATCCCGAACAGTCCGTAGCCAATGGCACGCTTGCCACCCAAGGTATCGGCCACACGCCCAGCGAAGGGACGGCTGAGGAGGGTGGCCAGGTACTGTAGGCCGATGGTCACCCCGGCGATTACCGCGCCAAAGCCCAATTGGTCATGCACGTAGCCGGGCAGCACCGCAATCGGTAAGCCAATGCAGAGGAAGGCGATGAAGGTGTAGAAAACGATCGACAGGATCTGTAGCGTGAGGTTGGCGCGGGTGCTGGGGGAGGGTTGTTGCGCGGTCATGGGCTCGTTCGCGGGCGGGCGGTGGGCGTGGATTCATCATGGCCGTTGCGCGACGGAAATGAAAGCAGGCTAATGATTATTTGATTGCGAGCCTTGCCCGCTGGGCCGGGGCGCAAAAAAGGGCCGCGGTGCGGCCCTTGTGCGGTCGGCTCAGACTACGACGCCCTGGCTGCGCAGGTAGTCATCGTAGGTGCCGCTGAAGTCCACCACGCCAGTGGGGGTCAGTTCGATGATGCGAGTGGCCAGCGACGACACGAACTCGCGGTCGTGGCTGACGAACAGCAGCGTGCCTGGATAGTTCTCAAGCGCCAGGTTCAGTGCCTCGATCGACTCCATGTCCAGGTGGTTGGTCGGTTCGTCCATGACCAGTACGTTCGGTTTTTGCAGGATCAGTTTGCCGAACAGCATGCGGCCCTGTTCGCCACCGGAAATGACCTTCACCGACTTGAGGATCTCGTCGTTGGAGAACAGCATCCGGCCCAAGGTGCCGCGAATCACCTGCTCGCCGGTGGTCCACTGGCCCATCCAGTCGAACAGGCTCATGTCGTCTTCGAAGTCGTGCGCGTGATCCTGGGCGTAGTAGCCCACTTCGGCGCTGTCGGTCCACTTCACTTCACCCTTGTCCGGGGTCATTTCACCGACCAGGGTACGCAGCAAGGTGGTCTTGCCGATACCGTTCGGACCGATGATCGCCACACGCTCGCCGGCTTCGATCGTGAAACTGAAGTCCTTGAACAGCACCTTGTCGTCGAAAGCTTTCGCCATTTTCTCGACGGTCACGGCCTGGCGGTGCAGCTTCTTGGTCTGCTCGAAGCGGATGAACGGGCTGACACGGCTTGAAGGCTTGACCTCGGCCAACTGGATCTTGTCGATCTGCTTGGCGCGCGAGGTGGCTTGCTTGGCCTTGGAGGCGTTGGCCGAGAAGCGGCTGACGAAGGTCTGCAGTTCAGCGATCTGGGCCTTCTTCTTGGCGTTGTCGGCCAGCAACTGCTCACGGGCCTGGGTGGCGGCGGTCATGTACTCGTCGTAGTTGCCCGGGAACAGGCGCAGTTCACCGTAATCCAGGTCGGCCATATGGGTGCAGACACTGTTGAGGAAGTGCCGGTCGTGGGAAATGATCACCATGGTGCTGTTACGCGCGGTGAGGATGTTCTCCAGCCAGCGGATGGTGTTGATGTCCAGGTGGTTGGTCGGTTCGTCCAGCAGCAGCACGTCCGGATCCGAGAACAGCGCCTGTGCCAGCAGCACGCGCAGCTTCCAACCTGGCGCGACTTCGCTCATCGGTCCAAAGTGCTGTTCCAGCGGAATACCCAGGCCCAGCAGCAGCTCGCCGGCACGGGACTCGGCAGTGTAGCCATCCATTTCAGCGAATTCGGTTTCCAGCTCGGCGACGGCCATGCCGTCCTCCTCGGTCATTTCCGGCAGCGAGTAGATGCGGTCGCGCTCGGCTTTGACTTTCCACAACTGGTTGTGACCCATGATCACGGTGTCGATGACCGTGAACTCTTCATAGGCGAACTGATCCTGGCGCAGCTTGCCCAGACGGGTGTTCGGCTCGAGCATGACCTGACCCGCGGACGGCTCGAGGTCGCCGCCGAGGATTTTCATGAAGGTGGACTTGCCGCAGCCGTTGGCGCCGATCAGGCCGTAGCGGTTGCCGTTGTTGAATTTGACCGAGACGTTTTCGAACAACGGCTTGGAGCCGAATTGCATGGTGATGTTGGCGGTAGAAATCAAGTGCTTGTCCTGCGGGGGTTCCAGAGGTGTATTTAGGCCCTCTAGTCAGTGTTGGGCCAATGCTGGGCCAATTCGACTCGGGGCGGCAGCTTCTCCAGCTCCCTCCAGTCCGAGGAGGAGCTGATCCATTACGCGTAGGTAGAGGGCAACATCTCAACGCTTTGGCCAAGCTGGTTCGTGATGAACGCACGGTTCATCCCAGTCATCAGGCGCATGGTTGCGTAGGTGTGGCGGGTGTCGTACTGCCGACGTTCACGGATGTCCAGCGCTTCGAGCGCCGCTTTGAAGTGGCGGATTGTAACACTTGGTTCGTGGAACCACAGCCTGCTTTTGCCGACCCTCCCTTGCTCCCAACGAAAATCAAGCGCATCATTCACGCAATATAGGGTAGGGGGGTATGTTATGGCCCACATGCAATCCGGAAAAGATGAGTTGCTCAAGCGGGTGAAGCGCATCGCTGGACAAGTACAGGCTATAGAGCGTGCACTGGAGGGCGATGCTGACTGCGCAAAAACCCTGCATCTGGTGGCTGCAACCCGTGGCGCAATCAACGGGCTACTTGATGAGATTGTTGAGGACCATGCCCGTGAGCATGTAGCCAGGGCGGGTCTCACTGATCAAGAGAGGGCGCAAGGTGTGGAAGCGCTCCTGGAAGCCATCCGCCGATACTCAAAGTGAGAAACACATGAGCACGATCGATCCCATTCACAGCCATGATTTCCTGGGTGCTGGACACGATGAAAATGCCAAGCGCACCTTGTGGGTTGTAGCGCTGACCCTTGCCATGATGGTGGGAGAAATAGCTGCCGGATACATCACCGGTTCGATGGCCCTGTTGGCCGATGGTTTTCACATGGCCACTCATGCAGGCGCGCTGGGTATCGCCGTGGCGGCCTATGCGTTTGCCCGCAAGCATTCGCAGAATGCTGCTTATAGTTTTGGAACGGGAAAAGTGGGTGACCTTGGCGGTTTTGCGTCCGCTCTCGTTCTCGGGTTGATCTCCTTGGGCATCGGTGCTGAATCGTTAGTACGCCTTTTCGAACCTGCCCACGTGGAGTTCGAGGCGGCCACGCTCATTGCGGTAATAGGTTTGGTCGTAAACCTTGTCAGCGCCCTCATTCTCGCGGGAGGCAGTCATAAGCATGCGCATCATCATGGACACTCCCATGATCACCACACCCACACCCACACGCATGGCGACGACAACAACCTGCGTTCCGCATATATGCACGTGCTGGCGGATGCAGTGACATCTGTCATGGCCATCGTCGCACTGGTGGCTGGCAAGTACCTCGGCTTGGTATGGCTTGATCCGTTGATGGGTATAGTGGGGGCTGTCGTGATTGCGCGCTGGGCGTGGTCGCTCATTCGCGATACTGCAGCCGTGCTACTCGACAAGAGCGATGAGTATATAGCCGAGGAGATCCGTGAATTGCTCAGTCAGTTCGGGACGCTCAAGATTACAGACCTCCATGTCTGGCGAGTGGGGCCGCAGGCGCGAGCAGCCATCGTGAGTGTGCAAGGTTCTGTAGGTCTATCGGTCGATGATGTACGCGCTGCATTGGAGCCTGTTCACCAAGTCACTCATCTCACGGTTGAGTACAGGGCAACAACGTGAAGGCGAAGAAGCGAGTTGACGAAAAGGCTCAGAGTTTATCTACCGCTTCACTGAGTTGCTTGACCGTGTCCACGACCTGGCGGGCGCCGCTTTGAATTTCCCCAATGATATCCCCGGCTTGGCCTACTAACCCTACGCCGACGTCAGCCATATGTTGAGTCATCTGCATACCTTTTACAGCGTCTTGCGATAATTGATGGTTTCGCTTTACAACGTCGCTGATTTCCAAGGTGGCTTGGGCGGTGCGAACAGCGAGGTGACGCACCTCATCTGCGACGACAGCGAAACCTCTTCCTTGGGGGCCTGCTCGGGCCGCTTCAATGGCTGCATTTAGCGCCAGCAAATTAGTCTGATCAGCGATGCCGCGTATGGTTTGGACAATGCCAGTGATCATTTCAGACTGCTGACCAACGGCTGATATTTTGAGGGCAGCATTTGAAAGTTCGCCCGCAATGCTGCGGACCACCGCCACGGTTTCGCTGATGACCATGGCGCCGTGCTGCGCACGTTGGTCGGTTTCTTTCGAGACCTGATAGGCAAGCGTGGCGGCCGTTGACTCGATTTGCTGTTGTTCAACCTGCGGTGTAATGTCGCGAGCAAATTTTACAATCTTGTACAGTTTCTTGTTGGCATCAAATATCGGGTTGTAAGTGGCGCTCAACCAAACGGTGGCGCCGCATCGGTTCACCCTCTGAAAACGGCCGGAAAAGAACGCGCCCTTGTTGAGGTGCGCCCAAAAATCTTGGTATTCCGACGACTGCGCCTCTTGTTGAGTGCAAAAGAGTCGGTGGTGTTTACCCTGAATTTCAGGCATACGATATCCGAGCGTATGCAGAAAATTATCGTTGGCTTCAAGTACATATCCGTCTGGGTCAAACGCGATCATGGCCATCGATCGACTCATGGCCTCTAGGACGTTGCGTTGCTCTTGCTCGCGCCTGACGTGCTCTGTTATGTCGTTTGCGAGCATCAGTATGCGACTGACGCGACCGTCCGCCGAAAAAATTGGATTGTAGGTTGCCTCAAGCCAGAGCGTTTCACCTTGGCGGCTGCGGAAGGGGATGCGGTCGCGGATATATTCCCCGTCTCGCAATGTTCTCCAGAAGCCCTCATGCCCGACACTGTGGGCATCGTCGTTCGGGCAAAGGATGTCGTGGTGTTGGCCAATCAGCGTATCCAGCGTGTAACCCATTGCATGCAATACGTTTTGATTGGCGTTCGTTATAATGCCTTCCGGTGTGAACTCAATGGTCGCCGTCGAGCGACTGATGGCTGTTTCTCTGGCCTCCTGGGACCGGAGCGTTGACAAGGCATCATCCAATTCGCACTTTAGACGTTTGTTAAACATAATGGCACCTATGCAGTGGCTAAATCAGACCGTTTGGTGGCCCGGCGTGAACGGGTTTTCTAAGGTTCGCGCCGTTGCGGAACCACGCTTTACACGCTTTTCTTTGTACATCGCTTGATCAGCCCGGATGAACGCCTTTTTTAGTGAGCCAGACGGTTGGCGTGGCGCCATTCCGATTGAGGCATTGATTTTTTCTTTTTTGAACAAGTCTCTAATTCGCTGCAATAAGCACGCGCCGTCATATTCGTTGCAGTGGGTGGCAATTATCCCGAACTCGTCGCCGCCGAGTCGGGCAACGATATCCTCTTTGCGTGAAGCTTGAAGTAACGAGGTCGCGGCCCGTTTGATAAGCTGATCTCCGGCATAATGCCCTTCGGCGTCATTGGTTTGCTTGAGGTCGTCCAGGTCAATCACGATGACAGCACAGGGTGTTTCTTGGCGTTCGCAGCGCAGTTCTTCCTGGTGCAAGAGTTGTTCCCATGCTGCTCGGTTGAACAGGTTGGTCATAGCATCAGTGTACGCCTGGGTTTCGAAACGCTCGGCGCGGCGCGCCTGGAAATCTGCTTGTGTTTCAGCATGCAGTAAGCTATTTAGAAGCGACGCAATAAGTTCCAGCAGTCTGAGGTCGGTACGGTTTTCCAATAGGTTGCGATCTACCGATCTTCCATAAATAAATCCGTAGAGCATAGGCGGATAGTGGAGTAGGGGTATGGCAACGTACTGTGTAGTCTGCGTAGTGTCGCCGTGCTCGCCTGATAATGCATGTTGTATGACCCCTCCCGGCGCGTGAACATCATTGACCAAGAGGTCGGCGCGTATTTTATTCGTGATGGCTTGCAGTTCGGCGTCGAGCGTGGGGTGTTCGAAATGACTGCCGCTCGCCTTGGGGGCTTCATCGGCACCCACGCGAACAATGCTCCATTCTGCGTGTGTGAAATGAAGTTTTAAGTAGTCCAGTGTGAGCGCTATTACAGCGTTGAAGTCTATCGCGCTGTCCATGGATGACTCCTATTAGGTTTCGCTGCTAGGGCCATGCAATCTCAGGAAGGGATTCAAGTTTTGGCTTTGCGAAAAAGAACCCTTGGAACAGGTGTATCTCGAGTGCCTGAAGCGTATCAAGTTCCTCAACGCACTCGATCCCTTCGGCGATGATTTGTATGTTGAGGTCTCGGCAGACGCTTACAATGCCCTTGGTGATAACTTGCTTGGCCTTGCTGCTATGGATGTCTCTTATCAGTTCCATGTCTATCTTGAGGATGTCGGGTTGAAAGCTGGCCAGTAAATTGAGATTGGAGTGCCCGGAGCCGAAGTCATCGATTGCCGTTCTAAAGCCTTGTTTTTTATAGGATTCCATGATCTTTTTTATGTGTGCTTTGTCTGCGATGCTCTCATTTTCAGTAACTTCAAATATTATTTTTTCAATGGGAAAATTGTATTTTTCTGCGGCAAGGAGGGTGGTTCTAATGCAGGCCTCTGCTTGGTACACAGCATTGGGTAGAAAATTGATGCTCAAGCAGCTTGGCATGCCGGCTCTCGCAGCAAGTTCCACCGCTTTGACACGACACGCTTGATCAAATTTATATCTGTTTGAGTCATTTACTTTTTGCAATATGGCCTGTGCGCCAGCGCCATCTTTACCCCGGACCAGAGATTCATACGCAAAAACGCAGTTGGCGCGGGTGTCGACAATGGGCTGGAACGCCATGGTGAAGTCGAAGTCAATGCCAGCGTTATCCTTGCAGCTGCGGCAGCCATGAGGTCGTTGAGGCTCAACAGGTATGAGTTGTATAGACAAGGCTGGCACCTCCTGCAGAAGGAATAACATGGCGGTACGGCTTCATGCCGACAGGCTGGGAGCGTACGAGCGATCTTCGGTGCAGGGAGTATTGCCTTAATACCTGTACAAAGAAAGTACCTTGTACAGGTATTTTTCATTGTTTGGATGTCGAAATGGCCAAAGTAGATGGTATAAGCGCCGTATTGGCTGTATTTTCATTGGCCTACTGTGACGTTCTGTACAACAGGCCCCGTCAGGTTTCACGCTGCGCCAATCGGTCTCTGGCTCCGTGACCTAGCGAGTTTCGCTTTTCCTCTGTGTACGCAAGGCCCCATAGGCGGATTTGGTCGAGGTTTTGTGGCTGATGTGCTGGTCCGACGGCGGCTAAAAATGATGTGTGCTGATACGCGATGGTGTGCTGCTGTCTATTGCTTACGGTGGCCCAGCCTGCCTGTGGGGCGGTCGATGAGCCCATAAGGGCGAGCCGGCCAACCGGGTATGACAATGTCCTTGACGCGCACTGTGAGTCACAGATAACTCATGACGAACGTCACTTCACTACTAGCAGAGCCCGCGCTCATACCGTCATCGTATTGACCCGCGCTGCCGTTAGGCAGCGTGCGTATGTACTTCGCGCTCATGGGGATGGAGAAATTTCCGCCGAGGGTTGAGTATTCGTTGAAAACATAAGTTTTGTCGAGTTGTAGAGGTGCCTGGTTGCTGTCAAGTAGTTGAAGCGCGATGCCTTTGGCGGTTGAACCCTTGTTCAGTTCTATTATCCCGAGTTGCCCATTTACCGCTGGCGAACCTGAAGTGGCAGTCAAGCGATAACTGACTTTTTTGATTCCGCTGGGGCAGTTGTTCAGTTTTATTTCGAAGTGTTTGGGTGGGGTGGCGTTGCCTTCGCTGGCAAAGACACTTAGATTGTATTCGCCCATCTCCACCGCTATGTTCGGCGTTTCACATGACTGAAGTACGATGGATGGACTTTTGTCTATTATCATCGCTAGCGGTCTGACGGCTGATGTTTCGACTTGTATATATCCCAAGGTGCCAGCAGGTATCGTCGTACCTGACGGGATGTCGCCGGTTTTTATGATGCGCAACGCGTTCTTCGTGGTGTTGAATCCATACCCGCCCGGGGTTCTAATTGATCCACCACCGAATCCGTTATAGGGCGCGTCCTGATAGATCCACTGCCACGAAAGCCCCGTATTGCCGATGGGGAAGTAGTTTTTCGTCGGTGCGTTGCTGCCGACGTTGTTTACTATTCCGGTGGTGAAGGTAGTGGAACAGGTGTACGACGCGTTACCGGAAAAGGTCTGGGCTGGAGACTCGTAGATAACGGTGTTGTTTTCTGCGTCTCGGGGGATGGAAAGCGTTGAGGGTATGCTTACGGTGATTTGTTTCTGGGAGTGGCCCTCGAAAAATTCGCAGGCGGCGAACGAAAGCGAGGGTGTCGCAATAATGCAAGCTACCAGGTATTTGATCGGCTTTATCATTCGGCGAGTCCCTCAACGTATTTCCAATTAAATTCAGGGTGTTCGAATGTCAAGCGATCATAGGCTTCCTTTAAACGAAGGGTTTCTGATGTATTATGGATTTCGTCCGAGTTGTCACGAGCGGGTAATGTACACGCGGAAATAGTTAAAAATAGGCTTGCGGCAATTACGCTTCGAGCGCTATAATGCTTGCTTGCTTGCTTGCTTGCTTGCTTGCTTGCTTGCTTGCTTGCTTGCTTGCTTGCTTGCTTGCTTGCTTGCTTGCTTGCTTGCTTGCTTGCTTGCTTGCTTGCTTGCTTGCTTGCTTGCTTGCTTGCTTGCTTGCTTGCTTGCTTGTTCATAAGTTCGCCTTGAAATTTGCATGGTGCATGCTCGGTAAATGGATGCGCCAAGTTATGTCAAGGGCCGCCGCTAGCTTAATCAGACGAATCTGATACCTCACCGCAGCCGACAGCTTTTTTGCGGGCTACACGTCAGCGCGTGGGTATGCATGGCAGCAGCAGAGGGTTTCCGGTCAGTCGCCTTAATTGGCTTACATCGGCAAACCACTCGTGGGATGGAAGATCATGGAATGCTTCATGGGTCCCATATCCCCAAGCAACCGCGCCAAACGCAATGCCTGCAGCCGATGCTGCTTCGCCATCTGTAGGCTGGTCGCCTATATAGATAACTTCTTCTGGCGTAACCCCACACTTGCGCATGACCCGGCGCAAGCGTGATGCCTTGCCGAAAATGGATGCCCCGCACTCGAAGGCGCGGAAATGTCGACAGCTGGCGCCCAGGATCTGCGTGACATTGTCTTTGGCGTTGGAAGAGACCACCGCGAGCATCAGTCCTTGCTCATCCAGATGGCTTAGCGTATCGGCGATTCCATCGAAAAGCGGGATCGAGCTTCGATTGTTGTTCATCAGACTCATGAATGTCCGCGCTACGAAAGGCAGCTTCCAGCGGGGCATTGCGATATGGGACATGATCTCCCGTGCCCCCAGTTTGCGCAGACTGTCTAGTTCTTCGGGTTGAATTCGGTTGAATGCGTGCCGGTCAGCGACTTGGTTGAACACCCGGACAAAGAAGGGAAATGAATCTGCGAGCGTGCCGTCAAAGTCGAAGATGGCAAGTCGGTACGGCATCTGAGTGTTCCTTCCTGGAGTGTGGGTGTCTTCGCGGGAAGCGCTATTTTGATGCGCTCGCGGTGCGACGGCAATTGTTCCTATATGGCAGCGCTGGCAACCCTGGTTCAGCGGACTGTTGCTCCTGAAGCTAACCTTTCCCTGACTGGAACAATCCCCGGACGACCTCCCTCAACCACCGATTCCCGCTGTCCTGGTGATACCGGGCATGCCAATGCTGCTTGACCGTGAATCCCTCGACTGCAAACGGACAGTCATGCAGGCGCAGCCCATGCATTTCGGCGAGAGTTTGCCCGATATGGCGGGGTAACGTGGCCACCAAGTCCGTCGACCCGACGATCATCCCCAACCCCAGGAACGCCGGCAGCTCCAGCATGATCCTGCGTTCGATGCCCGCGCGCGCCAAGCCGGCCTCCAGCAATTTCTGCCCGGTGCCGGCGCTGACCTGGACATGCCCTTCGGCGCGGTAGCGCGCCACATTCATCCCATGTGCCAGGCGTGGATGCTGCGGATTGCTCAGGCACACCCAGTCCTGGTCGAACAGCACCTGTTGATACATCCCTCCACCCAGCCATGGTACGAAACCGATCGCTAGGTCCGCCTCGCCGGACTCCAGTGCGCTTTCAGTATTGCCATCGATACGTGCCGCCTCCAGGCGAATTCCCGGCGCATGTGAGCGCAGGTGGTTGAGAATGCTGGGCAGCAAGGTGATATGGCTGGCATCACTGACGCACAGGCGAAAGCGACGCTGCGCCGTGGCTGGAATGAATTGTGGTTCCCAGGCGGTCAGGCGGCGCAGGGATTCCAGGACTTCCCGGCAGGGGCCGATCAACTGGTCGGCGCGTGGCGTAGGTGCCATGCCGGTCGGCGTGCGCACAAACAGCGGATCGTTCAATTGTTCGCGCAGCCGCGCCAGCCAGATGCTGATGGTCGGCTGACTCTGACCGAGCTGCTCGGCCGCGCGGGTAACGCTGCGGCAGTGATACAGCACGTCGAACAGCTGCAGCAGTTTCGGCTCAGGCAGAGCCTCCAATGTACTCATTATTGCGATTCTCAATAGTGGTATTGAGCGCATTGTATAGTCTAAATAAGCCCGTCTGCATAAGGTGGTCGCAAATCACAGGAGGTCTGCGACGTGAAAATCTGCATTCTGGGTGCCGGTGCCCTGGGCTGCGCCATTGGCGCGGCCTTGAGCGAGGCGGGGCATGAAACCTGGCTGCTGAACCGTGGCCGTGCGCATGTCGAGGCGATGAACCTGAACGGGCTGCAGGTGCAGGACGAACGCGGCGAGCGCTCAGTGCGGGTCAACGCGACGACTGACGCCCAAGACATTGGCGCGGTCGACCTGGTGGTGGTGTTGGTCAAGTCGTTCCACACCGCCGATGCCATCGCTGGCGGCACTGCACTGTTCGGGCCACAAACGCTGGTGCTGTCGCTGCAGAATGGCCTCGGCCATGAGGACATCCTGGCCGAGGCCGTGGGCCGCGAGCGGGTGCTGGCCGGCAAGACCTATGTCGGCGGCGTGCTGCTGGCACCCGGATCGATCCGGGCCGGGGTGGCAGGCAAGCAGACCTTCATTGGCGAGCTCGACGGCCAGATGACGCCACGCGTGCAAGCCATTGCAGAGGCGTTCAACGGCGCCGGACTGGCCACCACGGTCAGCGACAACATCCTTGGCACCATGTGGGACAAGCTACTGGTCAACGTCGCGACTGGCGCGTTGAGCGGCATCACCATGCTCAGCTATGGCCAGCTTTACAGCGAGCCGCTGCTCGAATGCACCGCAAAGGCTGCCGTGGCCGAGGCCATTGCCGTCGCCGAGCGGGCCGGCATCCGCCTGAGCCTGACCAGTCCCGAAGCGGCATGGAGACTGGCTGCCGAGGGCCTGCCGGCGAGCTTCCGCACCTCGATGCTGCAGAGCCTGGAAAAGGGCTCGATCACCGAAATCGACTTCATCAACGGCTCCGTCGTGCGCTGGGGCCAGCGTCATGGCGTTGCCACCCCCGTCAACGCGACCTTGGTGGCCTGTATCAAGGGCATCGAACGCGCGATGGCCGATCACCAGAAAAGGGATAATCCATGAGCCAGCCGAAAGCCTATCTCGAACACGTTGCCTTCTGGGTGCGGGACATTCAGTGGCATATCCGTTTCTTCAATGAAGTGTGCGGCATGACCATGCGGGAAGTGCAGGGCGACGTCGAGCTGCCGACGCAGTACTGGACGCTGGGTGGCCTGCAGTTCATTCACCAGCCGGACTTCGCCGGGCCGGAGGGGCGCTTGGCCCACCTGGGCATCATGTGCGAGGACCTCGAAGCCGCCCTGGCCGCAGCCCAACGCTTCGGTGTCAGCGAAATGTCTCAGGGTCGCAACTGGCTGCGCCTGCCCGACGGCCTGGCGGTGGAGTTCATCCAGGCCTCGCCGGCCAAGTGCGTCGCCCAGGCACTGGCCATCGACCCGCGTGCGGAGGTATCGGCATGAGCGTAGTGGAAAAATTCTGGGACGACGCCCGCGAAGGCGATGAGTGCATCAGCCCCACCTACACGGTAACTCGCGAGCGCATCCTGGCCTACGCCGACCTCACCGGCGACCACACCCCAGTCCATGTCGATGAGGAGTACGCCAATGCCAGCCACTTCGGCTGCCTGGTCGCCCACGGCTTGTTCGGGTTGTCGATCGCCGACGGCCTGAAGACCCAGTGCCAATACCGCTTCGTGCCGGGTATGTCGTTGGGTTGGACCTGGGATTTCGTGCTGCCGATAAAGGTCAACGATGTGCTGCATGTCCGCATGCGCGTAGGGGCGATGCGTCCCAGCAAAAGTCGCCCAGGGTGGGGCATCGTGGTACTGCCGTCGGAACTGATCAACCAGCATGGCGAAGTCGTGCAGCGCGGCGAGCACCGCCTGATGGTGCCGAGGAGGGCACAAGCATGAGCCAGGCATTGCCATTGGCAGGTATCCGCGTCATCGACTACAGCCACTTCCTCGCCGGTCCTTATGTGGGGCGCTGCCTGGCCGCGCTGGGTGCCGAGGTGATCAAGGTCGAACGGCCCGGCAGCGGCGATGCCGGCCGCCAGCATGCGTTTACCCTGGATGAGCAGCAGAGCGGCTACTTCCTGCAGCTGAACATGGGCAAGCAGGGCGTCAGCGTCAATATGAAGGACCCGCGTGGCAAGGCCTTCATGCAACGCCTGACCGATTCGGCCGACGTGTTCATCGAAAACTATCGCCCGGGTGCGCTGGATAAGCTTGGTCTTGGCTATGCCGAGTTGTCGGCGCGCAACCCGCGCCTGGTGTACTGCTCGATCTCAGCCTACGGTCACACCGGACCGGATGCTCACCGCGCCGGCTTCGGGCTGATTGCCGAAGCCAAGAGCGGCATCATGCAGATGGTTGGCGTGCCGGGCGAGGCGCCCCCGTTGCTGCGCATTTCCCTGGGCGACATGTACACCGGTATTCATGCTGTTGCGGCGATCAACGCGGCGTTGCTGGGCAGGGTAAGCTCTGGACGCGGACAACATATCGACATGGCCCTGTACGACACGCTGGTGTCGATGCACGAGTATGCGGTGCAGTGCTACACGTTGTCCGACGGCAAGGTGCTACCGGAGCAGACCGGCCATGACATGCCGACCTCGACCCTCTATGGCGTCTTCCGCGCAGCCGATGGCGACCTGGTCATCGCCGCCCAGGTCGACGATGCCTGGCAGCGCTTTGCCGCCATGGTCGAGGCCAATGGCGGCCCGTCCGGGTTCGGTAGCGATAGCCGCTACCATCACCTCAATGGCCGCAATGCACATCGCGAAGCGATTCTCGCAGTGGTCCGCGATTGGGTCGGCGCGCGTCGGGTCGCCGACATCCTGCAACTGCTCGATGGCATCGACATTCCCAGCGCCAAGGTGCAACGCATCGACGAAGTGCTGGCCGACCCGCAGATCCAGGCTCGCAACATGGTCATCGAACAGCGGCACCCGCGCTACGGTACCCTGCGCCTGCCCAATCTGCCGTTCCGCTTTTCCGATTGCGACACCACGATCCATCAGGTGGCCCCGGACCTTGGCCAGCATAATGCCGAAGTCGCTGCCGGGCTTGGCTTCAGCCCCGAAGAAATCACCGCCATGCAAGCGGACGGTGTGCTGTTCACCCACGGAGATGCACGATGAGCGACCGCTATGCAGTGATCGGGCGACCGATCAATCACACAAAATCCCCCTTGATCCACGGCCTGTTTGCCCAGGCCAGCGGCCAGACCCTGGCGTATGGTGCCATCGAGGGCGAGCTCGAGGGGTTCGAGACCCAGGTGCTGCAATTTCGCAGCGATGGCGGGCTGGGCATGAACATCACCGCGCCATTCAAGTTGCGCGCTTTCGAGCTGGCCGACCGGCGCAGCGAGCGGGCTCAGCTGGCACGGGCGGCCAATGCGCTGAAGTTCGAGGATGGCCATATCTTCGCCGAGAACTTCGATGGCATCGGCTTGTTGCGGGATATCGAAGAGAACCTTGCAGAGCCGCTGCGCAACCGTCGGGTGCTGGTACTCGGCGCTGGTGGTGCGGTTCGTGGAGCACTACTGCCGTTCCTGCAAGCGGGCCCGAGCGAGCTGGTGATCGCCAACCGCGACATGGCCAAGGCGGTGTCCTTGCGCAATGAACTGGACCATCCGCTGCTACGTATCAGCCGCTACGAGGAGCTGGAAGGGCAGGCGTTCGACATCGTTGTCAATGCCACCTCTGCAAGCCTTACCGGTGAACTGCCGCCGTTGCCTGCTGATGTGTTGGGCGCGACGCGGCTGGCGTACGAGTTGGCTTATGGCAAAGGCCTGACGCCATTCCTGCGTCTGGCGCAAGCACAAGGCGTGACGCGCCTGGCCGACGGTGTGGGCATGCTGGTCGAGCAGGCGGCGGAAGCGTTTGCCTGGTGGCGTGGGGTGCGTCCCGAAACCCGCGCCGTGATCGACCGACTGACCATTCCTCTGGAGTAAGCCCATGGTTGCCAATGTGCTGATGTTGCACGGTATCAACCACAACATGTTCGGCAAACGCGACCCGCGCCAGTATGGTACGGCCACGCTGGCCGATATCGACCAGTCCTTGCAGGCGCTGGGCGAGGAACTGGGGGCGCGGGTCGAGAGCTTCCAGACCAACTTCGAAGGCGCCATGTGCGAGCGAATCCATCAGGCGTTTGAAGATCGGGTCGATGCTGTGCTGATCAATGCCGGGGCGTGGACGCACTACAGCTATGGTATCCGCGATGCGTTGGCCATCCTCGAGGCGCCGGTGGTCGAAGTGCATATGTCGAACATCCATGCCAGAGAGCCGTTTCGTCACCATTCGGTGTTCGCCGAAGTCGTGCGCGGACAGATCTGCGGGTTCGGTGTCGAGACTTATCTGCTCGCCCTGCGTGCGGCGATGAAGATGGTCTGACCGATTCTTCACTTTCAGAAGGACGTGTAGCCTTGACCGAAGCGGCCGTAACCCTCAGCGCCCGGCAGACCACTTGCATTGCCTTGCTGGTCGCCATCACCTTTTTCATGGAAAACCTCGATGCGACCGTCATCGCCACGGCGCTACCGCAGATGGCCCATGATTTTGGCGCGAGTCCGGTGAGTCTGAACATCGGCATCAGCGCCTACCTGCTGGCGGTGGCAGTGTTCATTCCGCTCAGCGGCTGGGTAGCTGACCGCTTCGGTGCCCGCCAGGTATTCGCCGGTGCCATTGCTCTGTTTACCCTGGCGTCCTGGCTCTGCGGCCTGGCTTACAATTTGGAAACCTTTGTCGCCGCACGGGTGCTCCAGGGTATCGGTGGCGCCCTGATGGTCCCGGTCGGTCGGTTGGTGGTGTTGCGCACCACCGAAAAGCAGGACCTGGTGAAGATGCTCGCGGTAATCACTTGGCCTGGGTTGGTGGCACCGGTCCTCGGCCCCCCCGTTGGTGGGCTGATCGTGACCCACCTGTCCTGGCCGTGGATCTTCTACCTGAACATCCCGTTGGGCCTGCTGGCTATCGCGGCGGCGTGGTGGCTGGTGCCCAATACTCGTTCGAGCGAAGTCCGCAGCTTCGATGTGCTCGGCTTCGTTCTTCTTGCCTTGGCCTGCGCCGCGTGGCTGCTTGGGCTGGAGATGTTGGGTTCGCTTTCCGGTGGCAGCCTCGATAGAGGCTTAGCCCTGCTGGCGGTGGGTGGCCTCCTGACCTGGATGTCGGTCCGTCATTGCCAGCGCCATCCGGCGCCGCTGCTGCCGTTGACGACCCTGGGTATCGCCACCTTCAGGGCCAGCGTCGTCGGTGGCACGCTGTTCCGCCTTTCGATCAGCGCCTTGCCGTTCCTGGTCCCGTTGCTGTTGCAGATCGGTTTGGGCATGTCACCGTTGGATACTGGGTTGCTGGTGCTGGCGATCTTCGCCGGTAACCTGGCGATGAAGCCGTTTACGACGGGGTTGTTGCGGCGTCATGGCTTTCGACGCGTACTGTTGGTGAACGGCTTGATCGGCGTCGGTTGCATCCTGGCTTGTCTGGGCCTGCAACAGGGGATGGCGTGGTACTGGATGG
The DNA here is from genome assembly GCF_040762985.1 of Pseudomonas sp. Rh2. Lineage (NCBI taxonomy): Bacteria > Pseudomonadati > Pseudomonadota > Gammaproteobacteria > Pseudomonadales > Pseudomonadaceae > Pseudomonas > Pseudomonas sp. Rh2. The sequence goes on along the minus strand of NZ_CP142890.1, from coordinate 3,305,145 downwards.
CGCTGGTGCTATTCATAGGCGGACTGTCGCGTTCGATGCAGTTCACCACCTACAACGCGCTCGGATTTTCCGAGGTGCCCAAGCAGCAGATGGGCGAGGCATCGACACTGTTCAGTATGTTCTTCCAGCTGGCGATGGCGCTTGGTGTGGCGGTTGTCGCGCTGCTGTTGCGCCTTTCGCTGATGCTGCGAGGAGGTGAGGGTGAGCTGACGGTGAGTGATTTTCACTGGGCGCTAATCGGTGTGGCATTGATCGCCGGTGTCGCCCTGGCCGACGCCATCCGCTTGCCTGGGAATGCTGGTGAGCAAGTGCTACGCACCCACTAGGGCCGCCATGACTATGGGGGCGACGGGCAAGCGGTGAAGCCGGCACCGACAACTGAACGGACAGTGCCACCTGGCCGGCGCCCGAAGGTCAGACGTGAGTCAGCGAGAGTTCGCTCAGAATACAGATCGAGCCGTCATCAGCTGCAGTGGCGTCGGTATAGGCGACCTGGTTGTACACACCGCCGTGGAAGTTCAACAGCGATGAGCGCCAGGAACTGTCCATCTCCAGCCTGCCGGACGATCCCGCGCGGCCATTGCTTTGCGCGGTAACGTTCAGGGCACCCGAAGCCAGGACGCGTATGATCACCCTGAACGTCGTCCCGAGGGGCACGTTTTTGAGTAAGGTCATGTTCACTGGGGCCGCCTGATTGAATGTCTTGCGAAATCCCAGGGTGATGTTTGCCTTGCTCCAGAACACCTTCACTGGCGGGCTATCGTCGTCCTTCACATGGAGCTGCGCAATGACAACCTTCTGGGCGGAGTTGACCTTGGTCAGCGTCATCTCCTGCACGTTGATGTGCTCGGCATCGCTTGCGAGGGACCACATAGACCGGCTCCTTCCATTCGCACCGCGTGCGGTGAGTGCTCTTGCTGGATGCACCTTTGGTCGGTGCCGAGAACTGTACAGAGCCATCGGCCAAGACCTTGACGACGCTGGGCAGTTGTGCGATCGCCTCGGCTCCACTGAGCTCCAGCGCAACCGGGTTGGTGGCTGAAGTGGGAACCGGCGTGGTGATCGTGAGACTGTTGATGTTTACGCTCATTGATACGTCTCCTGACAATGATACGGGGTGCCTGGTTCATGGCAGATCAATGGAGCGGACCGAATCTGGCGAGCGCTTTCGCAGCGCTAGACCAAGGCGAAATCGGTTATGCAGTCTTTCTGGTCGATTGCCACCGTGAGGACTTGAGGATCACTCAGGGCCAGGCCCCCCTCGGTGTAGACAAACCTCCAGCGGAGTAATTTCATGTCGCCCAGCACTTCACATTGTTCGAAGGGGCCGAGCAGACTCTCCAGCTCACTTAAAGTGGATTGTCCACAAACGACGAATTTCAGTTGCTCTTCGACCTGCGTTGCGTTGCTGCTGAGCTCTTCCAGCAGCATTTGTTGCTCCAGATCGCTCATCAGGCGAATCGAATCCGTTTGCATCGACTTAATACACTCCAAGTATCAGATCGTCAGTTTGTAGGACAGGGGTGAAACGCGCGGAGTGTAATCAAGGAATGTACTGGATGGTACAAAAAGTCGACCAAGGGTCGATGGTCTTGGAGGGCGTGTCAGGGCGCGGCGGCTGCATCGATGTGCCGCCAGTCCCTACCAACGTGCCCGGCAGGCGTCCCTCTGGGTTTGCCGGCCAAGCCTTAGCCTTCAGGCGGTGTTATCCCGCAGATGAATTCATCCGATCCAAGGCGATGCGAGCCGAACTCAACGACATAATCTGATCCGCGGCGCTGCGCTTCCCCCCAGGCGGTGTTCCGGTCGGCATAGACGTCGACAAAATGCCAGGGGTGCAGGGCGCGCAGGACGCCCCAGCCAAGCACCCATCCCTCTCTTTCTGGATCTGACGGAAGATTCCTGGCCAGGCTTCGAAGGGTCATGACGTGCTCCCGCTGCAAGCGCTGCGTGATTGGTTGATTGTCTCTATGTTGTGGCTATTTTGCATAATATTGCGGCGAATTGCGTATTTTTTGTAGGGTTTGGCGTATAGTGGATGCCGAGTACTGGATTACAGTGGCACAACAGTGAGGTTGTCATCATGTTCCCGCCCCAGCCCGCCCAAAACCGAGAAGCGCATTTACGGATCTCGGAGCAAGTCGAGCGATTTCTCTCCAATGGCGGTTCTATTCAGAACGTCGACCCAGGGGTTAGCGGTTTCAACCGCTTGCCGCTGAAAACGCAATGGAGCAAAAGCCACACGGCCAGACCTTGAGGTTGCGTGCTGATCCAAGAACCCATGCAGCTGTATCACCCAGGGCATGCATCAGCATGCTCTTAGGGTGAGTGTTCAGGTGAAGGAGGGATCCGCGCCGCAGGATCTCGCCCATTACTCCAGCCGGCGCAGACCGAAGCGTGGCGGCTATTGGGGTTTAGGCAGGTAGTAATGGGGATACAACGCCATGTCCCTTTCCAGTTTTTCGGCGTCTCCCACACGCTTTCGAACCTCTGCATAGAACTGTTGGCTCTGATTCTGAAATTTCGTGAAGTGTCGAGCACTGATCGCCAAGGCTAATTCGAGCTCCTTTCCCACCAGACCCGCGGCGGACTTTTGTGACAGGACATAGGCCTGCCAGCTGTTCTCCACCCGTTGCAGCCCGCGAGCGAACGCCTTTGTCTCGATTGTCGCCATTGGTACACCCTCTTTGAGCCAGATTCCGGCTCGTTGGTGTGAATCGCCAGAGCGACGATGGATAGCTGCGTGTCGAAACGCCCAGTGCCATCGAGGCGCCGGAGATTGCAGCTTAGCCTATTTATGGCATGGGCCCCTACGGTCGGGCTCAGCGGTCCTGATCGAAGTTTGACCGGGCCCTGGTAAGTCACACGTTGAAGTTCATGCGTACCGCTAGGGTGGAACAGGTTTTGCTGCACTCCCAGTAACACTGACAAAAATGGGGGGTGCAGCCATGTTCCAGAATGACCTCTACTTCTTGAGTTTCATCGTAACGGCGGTGTTGACCGTGGATGTCGTGGCGATATTCGTGTTCTTGCAGGCCAGCGCTTGATCCCCGTTACTGGGTATGGCGACCTCCCGAACCTGGGCCAACTGGAGAGTGACAATCGGGTGTGGGGGTAGGGCAGGCAGTTCACTGTCCAGCCCGCTGGGTGGTAGATGGAAGTGCAGCTGACGGCGGTGTAACTGGATGATCTTGTGGATGCGTTTCATGGCGGCTCACCTCGATGGACATCTGCTATGCCGAGCCAGAAGGCATGACCCTCAGTAAGCGCCCGTTTTGTCTCGCTGCGGTGCGGATCTGACCAGTGGATACCCGGCATGGCAGGTGCTGCTAGGGCCTACCGCAGGGCGGCGAATGGCATGAGGTCGCAGGGTGGCAGGGGAAAGCCCGCCGAGGCGGGCTTTCCGATGGGTGCTGATCCGTCAGCGAGGCCCATTGTAGACAGTCGCCGGCATTGGCCTATTGGTAATACGTCGCAGACCCGGTCAGCCTTCAGTGGCGTGTCGCGGCTTGCCCGGATGTGCGATGAAGTGCGTACAAGAGGGTTGGGGGCGACTTTGGTGGGTTGGAGTTCCTTACAGTAGCTCAGTAAACTGCCATCACTTTGATTTGGTCACTTTGTCCATGCATACCTTTCGCATTCTGTTTCCGCTTGCGCTGGCCGCTTTCCTGACTGCCTGTGCATCGCCAGCGGCCCCCACTGGCAGTAAAACCACGAAAAAATCACCCGAGGATTACGCCGCGTGCGTGCTGCCTAAATGGAAAGCCATAGCCCCGCTCACGGTTCAGAAATCGATCAACAACGGCTACCGTCTGACGGTGCACAGTGCCTTGGCATCCGATGAGGTGCTGGAAGTCGTCAAGCACCACGACGGCGGCCTCGCCACGTTCTACAAAGGTGGTTTCTTCGCGGGTGACAAGTTGCGCCAGGCGGCGCGCGACTGCCTGTAGTGATCATACGGCCTGGATCAACTCCGGCCCCTGGTTACGCGCATTGCCCACAGCCACGCTCACACGGTACCACTCGAAGGATTCGGCGGGTTCGCCCAGGTGCAACGCCATCTGCTCAGCCTGTGCCAGTGCTGTCGACGGGGCCAGCCAGGCCCTGGCAAGCGCGGGCGACAACACGACGGGGCGTCGGTCGTGTACGTCGACCATACCGCCCTGGGCGTCGGCGGTGATGATCACGAAGCCGTCATTGTCGTGGCCGGTGAACTGTCCTATCGAGGCACAGAGGGCAGGGCGGCCGTCGCGACGCCTGATCAGGTAAGGCTGCTTTTTCGGGCCGCCTTCATCGACCCATTCGTACCAGTTGTCGACTGGGGTAATTGCCCGGTGGGGCCAGATCGCGCGAAAAAAGGCGCCATGGGCGACTTTCTCGACGCGCGCGTTGATCGGTGGTGCGCGGTCTTCGGCCCAGTGTGGCCGCCAGCCCCATCTCACTCGGTCGGCCCTGAGGCCGGCACCGTCTACGCGCAAGACCACCACCGGGGTCGACGGGGCCACGTTGTAGCCAGGCGTGACGGGCCCGTCGATGACGTTACGCCAGGCTCCGGGCATACCAAGGGTGTCGACGAACTCGTGAATGCCACGGTATTGAGAGAGGCGCCCGCACATCAACCAACCCTCCTGCCGGAACTGTCTGCATAGCGTCGCCGCTCTCAAGGTGGCGATTGGCTCACGACTTGGGGGGCACATCACCCGCGGCATTCATGCGAACGCATTGCGCCTCTGCGGCCGTCCTGTCCGGATAGCTAGGTTTGAGCCGCTCCTTGGCTTGGTTATCGTAGATGTCGAAGCCACCACCCGTGGTCGCCGCATAGTAGCGCGCACCGATACGAAATGACTCCTTTTCGATGGGTACCGCCGGAACGATAACGAATCTTGGTTGCATTTTTTGTGCCTCCCCAGGCAGAGATCTAAGTATTAGTCCTGCTGCGGATAAGCATCAAGGAAGCTCATGAATAAATGACAGTTCGCTTACCGTCGGTACACCCGCGGCTGGCGTTGCTTGAGCAAGAAAGCGGGTGCAGGGCGCCGCAGGCAGGGTTAGAGTGCGGCGAACGTCTTGCTGAGCAGAATCTTCCATGTCCAGTTCATTCACCCTGATGGCATCCCCTGTCGGCACGCTGACCCTGGTGGCCCGCAACCAGCGTTTGGCAGCCGTCCTGTGGGAGCATGAACGTGAAAACCGCGTTTGCCTTGGCGAACTGCAGCGCGACGACGACCATCCGCTGTTGCGCGAAACCGCTCGTCAGCTGGGTGAATACTTTGCCGGTACCCGGCAGCGCTTCGAATTGGCGCTCGATTTTGTCGGCACCGAGTTTCAGCGCCAGGTGTGGGCGGCGCTGCTGACCATTCCTTTCGGTGAAACCCGCAGCTACAGCGAGATTGCCCGGCAGATCGGCAACCCCAGCGCAGTTCGGGCCGTCGGCGCGGCCAACGGGCGCAATCCGATTTCGATCATCGCGCCCTGCCACCGGGTGATCGGCGCTTCCGGCAACTTGACCGGCTTCGCGGGTGGTTTGCAGGCCAAGCAATACTTGCTGGCACTGGAAGGACGGCAGAGCCTGGCGCTGGAATGGTAGGCGTTCAGCTTGCCCAACTGACCACCAGGCAACACCCAAGTGCCAGTACCGAGCCAGCCAACAACGTGTAGTGACGATGGGCGCGGCGCGCCTGGTGGCGTACTTCGCGCAGATATTGAGCGGGCGTTGGCGCATCCGGTCGATGGCTAAGCCCGTCGGCGATGTTTGCCAGTTGGCCTTGAATCGTCAAACCGACCAGGTAGTAGGTGGCCCCGTAACATGCCAAGGCAAGCAGCAGATACCTCATGCAGGCAGTTCCGGTAACACCAGGGCAGTGGCACTGCCTGTCGCCAGATCGAGCATCACCAGGCCTTGGGTCCGCTCATCCAATGCCGCCAGCAACTGCCCTCGAGGGTCCCAGGCCGCGGACCCGCCGGCCCCGATGAAGGTGTCTGCCGGCCCGATACAGTTGGCCATCAATACGGGTATGTTCAAACGCCGGGCCACCTCCGGGTAGTGCTCGTAACCTTCGCGGATACCCTTGACGGTTTTAGCGACGCTGACCAAATACAGACCAGCCCCTTGGGCGCGGACCTTCTCGGCATGTGCCATGAACATGGATTCGTAACAGATGGCTGGCGCGATGGTGTGTTCGTCTACCTCGAATACGAGGCTCTGCCCGGCAGGCGTGAAGAACGGCAGCTCATCGTCGTGCAAGCGCTGCTTGGCATAGCTCAGCCTGGGTTGGCCCGGGCGCAGGATGGGCATGCCGATCTGTATGCCATTGGGGGTCGGCAGTGGCAGGCCCACTGCAACCGTTATGTCATGGTGGTCGCAGAGTGCTTGCAGCGGGTCCAGTCGGGCAGATGAGAGGGGCAGGGCCAATTGGCGGGCCAGGGTCGGCTCGTAACCGGTCAGGGACAGTTCGGGAAACACCACCAGCCTGGCGCCCAGGGCGGCGGCCTGCTCGATGCAGTAGCGGTGGCGGTCGAGGTTGCTATCCAGGTCGCCCTTGTGCGACGCCAGTTGTATGGCACAGAGTTTCATGGCTAGCCCTTCCTTGGTACGGATCCAAACCCCGAGGATACTACCGGCACGCTACGCCTCGCCAGTGAAGAGACCATCATGACGCTGGCTGGGCGGCGAAACGCTGGCGGAACCAGTCGGCGAGCATGGCTTTTTCCGCATACAGGCGCTCGCTGCTGCTGGCTACCCGTCCGGGGCGGCTGAGGTACATCTTGTCGCTGACCCGTTCCTGGGCATGCTGGTCGGGTTTGCCCGGCTGGCTGAAGGTGTAGCTCAGGTCGATGGTCGGCCAGGTGGTCTCGCGCATGAAGCGTACATCGTAGGCATTGACGTGCCAGGGTTCGAAGCCCCCAGCCAGGTCGATGTCATGGATATCGATGACCAGTTGCTGGCCGGGTTGCAGGTAGCGCTGGCCAAGCTTTTGCAGATAGTGCGTGAGGGTCTTCAGGACGTAGTCGTCAGCGCCACGTGCGTAACCTGCGCGATCCAGCCTGGCATCGCGGAAGTGCTCAGGGTGATCGAAATGCACCTGAACCTGCAGGGTTTGTGTGCCTTGTGCCATGCTATTGAGTGAAAGCACCATGAGCACGGCACAGGCAAGGACGTTACGCACGAGGCACCTCCGGAGCGGACTGCGTGTCAAACCATTTTACGCCTGCCATGGGAGCTGCCGTAGAGGAATAGTGCAATGAGCCGGTTTCGGCGGGTAACCGCCAATGGCAAGGGGCGTGACTTGGCGGTGGGTGATATCCACGGGCATTTCAGCCGCCTTGAGCAGTTGTTGAATGCCGTGGGTTTCGACCCCGAGGTAGATCGCCTGTTCAGTGTCGGTGACCTGGTGGATCGGGGCCCGGAAAGCGAAGCGGTGCTGGATTGGCTTGCCCGGCCTTGGTTTCATGCCGTGCAGGGTAACCACGAGTCGCTGGCGGTGAACCACCTCAACGGCGGTCAGCTGGATCCGCAGATGTATCGCTCTGCCGGCGGAGGTTGGTTTCTGGATCTGCCCAGGACGGATCAGCAGCGTTTCGTCGATGCGTTCGAGCGCTTGCCAATCGCCATGGAAGTACAGACCTCCGAAGGCCTTGTCGGGTTGTTGCACGCTGACAGCCCGTTCGCCGACTGGAGCGTGCTGCGTGACCAACTCGAAGGCGTGCTCGAACCCAAAGTCTGCGAATTCTGCCAGTGGTCGCGCAGGCGCCTGTACGAACGCGACAGCCGCGCGGTGGAAGGTCTGCGGGCACTGCTGGTGGGGCATACGCCGCTGGTCGAGGCCACGCTGCTGGGCAATGTCTGGCACTTGGATACCGGCGGCTGGAACCTTGGTCATTTCAGCCTGATGGACCTGCGCACACTGACCTTGGTCAACCCGCTACCAGGTGACCGAATAGCGCCATGGCCAACATGATCAGCAATGCGCCACTGAGCCTTTCCAGCCACGGCAAGGCGTACGCGAAGCGTTTCAGCACCCTGCGATTGCCGATGGTCACAGCGACCAGCAGGTCCCAGACCAGCACGATGCTGAACATCCAGCCAGCGTAGACGGTCTTCCAGGCACCGCTGCTGCTGGCGACCATGCTGGCCAGGCTTGCATAGAACAAGGCGTTCTTCGGGTTGAGGATTCCGGATAAAAAGCCCATGCCCAAGCAGCGGCTCCAGCCACCGGCCGCTTGCACTTCGCCTGCCATTGCCAATTCGGTTTTCCCGGCGTGGCGAACGAACAACGTACCGATGTACAGCAGGTAACCCGCGCCAGCCACTTGCAAGGCGATAAACAAGGCGCTGCCGTCGCGCAGGATGGAAAGGCCGGCAAAGGCGCTGACGATGAAAAGACCATTGGCCAAGGCGATACCCAGGCATGCGCCGCTGGCAACTCGCCAGCCAGCGGATACCGAACTTCGGGCGACCAGGAAAAAGTCCGGGCCGGGCGAGAGCAGGGCAAGGAAGTGGGCGAAGGCGACAATCAGAAACTGCTCCATGAGGCAGGTCACTCGGGTTATCAAAACCCCAGTCTGGCGTCGGCCCGATGGCGCGTATTGAAGATTATTGCGTGGCCCGGTACTGCCCTGGTGTCACACCCACATGGGCCTTGAACACTCGCTGGAAATGGCTCTGGTCGGCGAAGCCCAAGCGATAGGCGATTTCGGCCAGGTCATGCCCTTGAAGGAGCCAACGCCGCCCCCGATTGACGCGAGCGTTCAGCAGGTAGGCATGGGGCGTCATCCCGGTGGCCGCGCGAAAGGCACGGATCAGCTGATAGCGGCCCAGGCCTGCCTGGCTGGCCATCGCAGCCAGGCTCAGTTCAGCCGGGTCGTCGGCTTCCATGCGTTCGATCAGTGTTCTCAGTGTGGGCGCATCCAGCGACGGCGCAGGTGCAGGATACAGTGGCGGATGCACGGAAAAGTCATGGTCGCCGAGGAAGGCTACCAGTGCAGCTTCCTTCTCCGACGCGGCTGCCGTGGAGAACAGCAGGGCGTTCAGATCGCAGAACTCACGGTACAGCGCAGGGGATCGACTGATGCGTGCGGGGGCCCCGGTCTCGGCTGCGGCAAGACCGGACTCCAGACGCAACTGCGCCAGCCAGTGCGCGTCCACGTGCAGCATCTGGTAGCTCCAGGCCTGACCGGGTTCGGGGTTGCAGGCATGCACACGCTGCGCCGGAACCAGCACCAGGGTGCCAGGGGTGAGGTGCGTTTGCCCGGCACCGGCGCCGGTGAAATAGCTGCTGCCGGCATCCACCGCACCCATGGAGAAGGTTGGGTGGCTATGGGCCTTGTAGCAGGCCCGGCTATCGCAGGCGCGGCGGCTTTCGACGAAGGGCAGCGCCGCATCGCGCCACAGCGCGGGGGACGAGGAAGAGGGCATGGCAGGCTCCTTGATCACTCAGGCAGCTTACCAGCGCCAAGGCCAAGGGGGCGACCGTACAGTTTTTTCCCATGGCTGTACCTTGACCCTGGTGCGGGCGAACGTCGAAATAAGCACTTGACGTCTGGGAGAACGCGAATGGACCTGTCGAGCCTGCTGTTATTCATACCCGCCTGCTTTGCCCTGAACATGGCACCGGGGCCAAACAACCTGCTTTCGCTGCACAACGCCAGCCGCTATGGCCTGCGTACGGCCTGTGTCGCCGGCGGCGGGCGAATCGTCGCCTTCAGTGGCATGATCGCGCTGGCGGCCATGGGCCTGGCCGTGGTGCTGCACACCAGCGAATACCTGTTCCTGACGATCAAGGTGGTGGGCGCAGCGTATCTGTTCTATATCGCCTGGCAGTTGTGGCGTGCTCCAGTGGGTGATGCCGTGCTGGCAGCCGACCATCCGCGCGGCACCTGGCGCCTGGCTCGTCAGGAGTTCTGGGTGGCAGCGGGCAACCCCAAGGCCATCTTGATCTTCACCGCTTTCCTGCCACAGTTCGTGTCCGTGGGCAGCGCCACGCCTGTGAGTGAGCAGTTCCTGTGGTTGGGCGTGCTGTTCCTGCTGCTGGAGTGGGCCGCCATCGCCCTCTACGCCGGGCTTGGTGCATACCTGCAACGCTGGTTCAGCCAGCCTGCGCCGCGTCGGTTGTTCAACCGGGTCAGCGCCTCCTTGCTTGGCTGCGCTGGCCTCGGACTGCTGGCGGCACGTCGCTAGGATTGGCTCAAGCCCAGGTTGACGCCGTGGCTTGCGCGGTGACTGCTCGATCAGTCGCGGTAGAAGGTCTGCACCAGGTGATAGCCGAACTTGCTCTTGATCGGCCCATGCACCACACGTAACGCCTTCTTGAAGATCACCTGGTCGATTGCCCCTACCAGTTGCCCGGGGCGTACTTCGCCAAGATCGCCACCGCGCTTGCCCGATGGGCAAGTGGAAAACTTCTTGGCCAATACGTCAAAAGCCTCGCCGTTGGCGATGCGCTGCTTGAGCTTCTCGGCTTCCTCAGCGGTCTTGACCAGGATATGGCGGGCTTGGGCTTTCATGGGACACCTGTGCTTCGGGGCAAAAAAGGGCGACATTATGCCTGATCGCGCAGCTCCGTGCGGTCGCGAAACTGGTCCAGTGCCTCTGGGTTGGCCAAGGCATCGGTGTTCTTCACCGGCCGCCCATGCACCACGTTGCGAATCGCCAATTCCACCAGCTTGCCGCTGATGGTGCGGGGAATGTCGGTGACCTGCGCGATGACCGCCGGTACATGACGCGGTGTGGTGTACTGGCGGATCACCTGGCGGATACGCTGGCGCAGATCGTCATCCAGGAGCAGACCGTCGCGCAGGCGCACGAACAGCACCACACGCACATCGCCGTGCCACTCCTGGCCAATGGCAACGCTTTCCAGCACTTGTTCGACCTTTTCCACCTGGCGGTAGATCTCCGCCGTGCCGATACGCACCCCTCCAGGGTTGAGCACCGCATCGGAACGACCGTGGATCACTAAGCCCCCGCTGGTCAGTTGCTCGGCATAATCGCCCTGCGCCCAGACACCCGGAAACTGGCTGAAGTAGGCGTCGTGATAGCGGCTGCCATCGGGGTCGTTCCAAAAACCCAGCGGCATGCAGGGGAAGTGATGGATGCACACCAGCTCGCCCTTCTCACCTGTTATCGGCCTGCCGTGTTCGTCCCACACCTCGACCGCCATACCCAGGCCCTTGCACTGGATTTCGCCGCGGCGTACCGGCAAGGTCGGATTGCCGAGCACGAAGCACGAGACGATGTCGGTGCCACCCGACATCGACGCCAGGCACAGGTCCGCCTTGATCTTGCCGTAGACGTAGTCATAGCTGTGCGGCGACAACGGTGAGCCGGTGGACATGATCAGTCGCAGCTTGTCGAGTCGATGGCTGTTGCACGGCTCGATGCCTTCCTGCTCCAGTGCGGCCAGGTACTTGGCACTGGTGCCGAAGGCACGGATGCCCTCGGCGTCGATGAGGTCGAGCAGTCGTTCGGGGCCGGGGTGGAAGGGAGAGCCGTCATACAACAGCAAGGTGGCCCCGACCGCCAGGCCGCTGGCCAGCCAGTTCCACATCATCCAGCCGCAGGTGGTGTAGTAGAACAGTACATCGTCGGCCTTCAGGTCATTGTGCAGGCCATGCTCCTTGAGGTGCTGCAGCAGCACGCCACCGGCGCCATGAACGATGCACTTGGGTACTCCAGTGGTTCCGCTGGAGTAGAGGATGTACAGCGGGTGATCGAACGGCAGCGGGACGAAGTTGGGTGAACCGCCGGCCCGGTAGAAATCGTCCCACAGGCTTGCCTGCGGTGCACTGAACGCATCGGCGTGGGTTTGGGTGCGGGTGTAGGGCACTATCAGCAACTGTTCGAGGCCTGGCAACTGGGCGCAGACCTGGTTGATCTTGTCCACCAGGTCGAGGGTCTTGCCAGCGTAGTGATAACCAGCACAGGCGATCAGCAGCTTCGGCTCGATCTGCCCGAAGCGGTCGATAATGCCGTGCAAGCCAAACTCCGGCGAACAACTGGACCACACCGCCCCGAGGCTGGTGCAGGCAAGCATCGCTACCAGGGTTTCCCAGGTGTTGGGCATGATCGCTGCTACCCGATCGCCGACGCCTATGCCGGCGGCGATGAAGGCCCTTTGCAGACCGGCGACATGGCTTGCCAGTTGAGCATGGGTCAGCACCACGCGCAGGCCATCCTCGCGCACACTGATCAGCGCCGGACGATCATCGCGCCGGTGCAGCAAGTGCTCGGCGAAATTCAGGGTCCCGCCGGCAAACCACCGGGCGTCCGGCATCAGTGGCCCTTCGCTGAGCACCTGGCTGGCAGGGGTATGCCAACGCACATGGAAGTACTCGGCCAGCGTCTGCCAGAAGGCGGCGCGGTGCTCGATACTCCAGCGATGCAGCGCCGGGTAGTCGTTGAGTTCAAGGTTGTAGCGCAGGTTGACTCGGCGACGGAACGCATCCATCCGGCTGGCCTCGATCTGCGCCGTGGAGGGGCGCCAGAGCACATCGTTCATGCCGAACCTCCGCAGGATCTGGGGCGTGGGGCCGCGAAGCAGCCCCACAGAGGGTCTCTTATTCCACTTTAGCCTTTTGTACGTCCTGCGATGCCGACCAGACGCGATAGCGCACTTCGACGCCTTCGGGTACATACACCACCACCGGCAGCTTGCTGTTGTAGCGGACCATGAAGCCTTCACCGACCACTGGCACGAAGGCCTCGGTCTTCTTGCCGTCCGGGCAGGCCATCAGGGTGCTGACCGGGCCGCCGACTTTCTCCAGACGGTAGTAGCTATAACCCCAGCCTTGCAGTGTTTTTTCTTCCAGGCTGCCGGCCAGGCGCTGGCGGTTGCAGTCCACCTGCAAGGTCTTGCCTGCCAGGATTTCCAGAGTGTGGGCCGATTCATCGGCCTGGGCCGGCAGGTGGATCACCTGCCGGGTGAAGCCTTTTTCAGCCTTGGGGTAGGGTGCGACATCTTCAAGTTTGGCGGCCATCGCCGGGGCGGCCATGGCCAGGGTCAGGGAACACATCGCGAACAGACGGGTAGGGCGCATAGGGCCTCCTTGCAATCAAACGGGTGCAATGCCGCCGCCAGGCCCCGGTCGCCCTCTGTCATTGGGCCAGCCAGCCGCCATCGACGTTCCAGGCGGCGCCGCGGACCTGGCTTGCGGCCTCGCTGCAGAGGAACAATACCAGTTCACCCAGATGCTCGGGAGTGACGAAGGCCAATGAAGGTTGTTTCTCGGCCAGCAGGTCGTGCTGGGCTTGCAGCGGATCGCCGCCATGGGCTGCACGGTCGTCAATCTGCTTTTGCACCAATGGCGTCAGCACCCAGCCAGGGCAGATGGCGTTGCAGGTGACGTTGTCGGTAGCGGTTTCCAGTCCGACCACTTTGGTCAGCCCGACCACGCCATGCTTGGCCGCCACATACGCGGCCTTGCCGCTGGAGCCGACCAAGCCATGCACCGAGGCGATGTTGATGATCCGCCCCCAGTTGCGTTCGCGCATGCCTGGCAGCGCCAGCCGGGTTCCGTGGAACACCGCCGACAGGTTGAGGGCGATGATCTTGTCCCAGGCTTGTACCGGGAACTGCTCCACCGGCGCCACATGTTGAATACCAGCATTGTTGACCAGGATATCGACACCGCCGAATTCGCGATTGGCGAGGGCGAACAGCGCCTCGATCTGGGCCGCATCGGACAGATCCGCCGGGTGATGCGCTACCTTCACGCCGTGGCGGGCGATCTCGGCCAGGGCTGGCGCCGGGTCGCCGAAGCCATTGAGCACGATGTTGGCACCCGCGCGCGCCAGCACTTGGGCGATGCCCAGGCCAATGCCGCTGGTGGAACCGGTGACGAGTGCAGTCTTGCCGTTGAGCGTCATGTAAAGCTCCTTAGACGATGCCGGTGGCGTAGAAAGTGGCGATGACCACGAATACCGCCAGGGTCTTGATCAATGTAATGCCGAAAATGTCTTTGTAGGCCTCGCGATGGGTCAGGCCCGTCACCGCCAGCAATGTGATCACCGCGCCGTTGTGCGGCAGGGTATCCATGCCGCCGCTGGCCATGGCGGCCACCCGGTGGAGCACTTCGAGCGGAATGTTGGCGGCGTTGGCAGCGGCGATGAAGCTTTCGCTCATGGCAGCCAGGGCGATGCTCATGCCACCGGATGCCGAGCCGGTGATGCCCGCCAGCAGCGTGACGGTAATGGCTTCGTTGACCAGCGGGTTGGGGATGGCGCGCAGGGCATCGGCCAGTACCAGGAATCCCGGCAGCGACGCAATCACTGCGCCGAAACCGTACTCCGAGGCGGTATTCATTGCCGCCAGCAGCGCACCACTGACCGCGCTCTTGGTGCCCTCCGCCAGGCGTGCACGAATGGCGCCAAAGGCACACACCAGTACCATCAAGATACCCACCAGCAAGGCTGCCTGCACTGCCCAGATGGCCGTGAGCTTGGCCACGTCGCTGTTGACCGGCGCGCTCATGCCCGGCAGTTGCAGGGTGTGGCTGGGGCCGTACCACTGTGGAATCGAATGGGTGAACAGCAGGTTCATGACCCCCACCAGCACCAGGGGCGACAAGGCCAGCCAGGGGTTGGGCAAGGTCAGGTCGGGGGCGGTCTCCGGCTCGTTGCGCAGGTCCTTGCCATAGCCTTCGCCTGCGCGCTGGGCCTTGTTGCGCTGGCGTTGCAGGTAGAGCATGCCTGCGCAGAACACGAACAAGGTGCCGATCAGTCCCAGCCAGGGTGCGGCCCAGGCGGTGGTATTGAAGAATGTGCTGGGGATGATGTTCTGGATCTGCGGCGTGCCGGGCAGGGCGTCCATGGTAAAGGAGAACGCACCGAGGGCGATGGTCGCCGGGATCAGTCGCTTGGGGATGTCGCTTTGGCGGAACATTTCGGCGGCGAACGGGTAAACCGCGAACACCACCACGAACAGCGACACGCCCCCGTAGGTAAGCAAGGCGCAGACAAGTACGATCACCAGCATGGCTTGCCGGGTGCCGAGCAGACCGATGGCAGCCGCGACGATGGAGCGAGAGAAGCCTGACAGTTCGATCAGCTTGCCGAACACCGCGCCTAGCAGGAAGACCGGGAAGTAGAGTTTGATGAAGCCGACCATTTTCTCCATGAACACCCCGGTGAATGCGGGGGCCACGGCGGCCGGGTCAGTGAGCAGTACCGCGCCGAGGGCGGCGATAGGGGCGAACAGGATCACGCTGTAGCCGCGGTAGGCGGCCAGCATCAGCAGGGCCAGGGCGGCCAGTGCGATGAGCACGGTCATCGGGATGAATCTCCTGGGTGGGTCTTGTTGTTATCGGTTACCAGGGGATAGCGGGAATCGTGCCAACCTTATAAGTGATTGAATTACATAGATAAATTTGGTGGTTATGACGTATTTGTCTCTGATTTGAGACGGTTGGGCCCGCTTTGCAGTCCCTCGCCGGCACGCCGGGTCCTAACACGTGTCGTGTAGGCGAAGGATTGCCGGCGGTTGGGGTGGTATCCCTATATAGAGACAAGAATCTCAAAAATGAGACTAAAGCCCAAGCGCCACCATCTTCTTGTATAAGGTGGAGCGCCCCAGCCCCAACAACTTCGCGGCGTGCGGCACATTCCCCGAACATTCCAGCAAGGCATCGCCAATCAACTTGCGCTCGAACTGTTCACAGGCCTCTCGGTATGTTTGCCGCGTCACAGCCGCCGCCACCGGGCTAAATGGCCCCAGCGCCGAGCGTACTTCCGCAGGCCCCAGCCGCGGCTGGTCGGCCAACAACGTGGCCCGCTCCAACACATTGCGCAACTCCCGGATATTTCCTGGCCACGCGTGCCGGGCCAATAGCTGCAATGCCTCGGGCTCCAACTCGTACTGGCTGCCCAGCTCGGCCAGGATCGCTTCGCATAACGCTGGCAAGTCTTCCAGGCGCTCACGCAATGGCGGCACGTCGATGGGCAGCACGTTCAACCGGTAATACAGGTCGGCGCGAAATGCTCCACGGTCCATGGCGGCCTGCAGGTCGATGGAGGTGGCGGCGATAATCCGCACGTCGCTGCGCAGCATCTGGTTCGAACCCACAGGCTCGTATTCCTTTTCCTGCAGCACGCGCAGCAACTTGCTCTGCAGGGCCAGCGGCATGTCACCGATCTCGTCCAGGAACAGCGTGCCGCCCTCGGCCAGTTGCAGCTTGCCGCTGCGGCCCTTTCGGTCGGCGCCGGTGAAGGCACCTGGGGCGGTGCCGAAGAATTCGGCCTCCAGCAAGGTCTCTGGAATGGCCGCGCTGTTGATGCTGACGAACGCCTTGTGCGCGCGCGCCGAGGCGGTATGAATCGCATGGGCCAGCAACTCCTTGCCGGTGCCGGTCTCGCCCAGCAACAGCACGGGCGAATCGCTGCTCGCGCCACGCCGCGCCCGGCGCTTGGCCTCGAGGCTGGCCGCGCTGCTGCCGACGAACTGGGCGAAGCTGTACTTGGCCTGACGTGCCCTTAGCTGTGAGCGGGTGGACGCCAATTCCTGCTGCATGCTCGAGTAGCGTTTGAGGAGTGGCGACAGGCTGCGCAGTTCGTCAAACAAGGCAAAGCCGATGGCCCCGATCAGCGCGCCCTGGTCATCGTGGATGGGCAAGCGCATGACCACCAATGGGTCGTTGTGGGTGTCGAGCATGTCCAGCAGGATTGGCCGGCCATTGCTGACCACCTCCCGCATCAGGCTGCCAGGGATCACCGACTCACACGGCTGGCCGATGGCGCTCGCGGCATCGGCCAGGCCAAAGCGCCGGGCATAGCGCTCGTTCATCCAGACGATGCGGGCCTGGCGGTCGACGATCACCGTGCCTTCGCTGGATTGCTCGATGATCTCGAACAGCGAGCGGATCGCCAGTTGCCTTACCTGGGGATAGTCCTTGAGGCTGTCGCTGTCGTGCATGGAGGAGGCCTGTTGAGGGGGAGACGCATTATGCGGTGAGGTATGGCCTGGGTGAAGACTGTGCTGCCTTGTCCGCGCCGCGCTAGCGGCGAGGATCGAAAGCTTCGCGCAGGGCATCACCAATGAACACCAGTAGCGACAGGATCACCGCGAGGGCGAAGAACGCGGTAAAGCCCAACCACGGTGCCTCTAGGTGTTGCTTGCCCTGGGTCACCAGTTCGCCCAGCGAAGCGCTCCCTGCCGGCATGCCGAAGCCAAGGAAGTCCAATGCGGTCAGGGTGGTGATGGCCCCGGTGAGCATGAAGGGGATGAAGGTCAGGGTGGCATTCATGGCGTTGGGCAGGATATGCCGCAGCATCACCTGGGTATCGGGCAACCCGAGGGCACGGGCGGCCTTGACGTACTCAAGGTTACGCCCACGAAGGAACTCGGCGCGCACCACATCGACCAGGCTAAGCCATGAGAACAGCGCCATGATCCCCAGCAGCCACCAGAAGTCAGGCTCGACAAAACCACTGAGGATGATCAGCAGGTACAGCACCGGCAACCCTGACCATACCTCCAGCAACCGTTGCCCGAGCAGGTCGACCCAGCCGCCGTGGTAGCCCTGCAGGGCGCCGGCCATTACCCCGATCAGCACACTGACGACGGTAAGGGCGAAGGCGAACAGCAGCGACACCCGTGTGCCATAAAGCACCCTGGCCAGTACATCGCGTCCCTGGTCGTCGGTGCCCAGCCAGTTGCTGGCACTGGGTGGGCTGGGTGTGGGCACCTGCAGGTCGTAGTTTGGCGTGTCGGCGCTGAAGGGAATTGGGGCGAACAGCATCCAGCCACCCTGGCTTTCGATCAGTTGGCGCACATAGGCACTGCGATAGTCAGGCTGAAACGGCAATTGGCCGCCGAACTGCTGCTCGCTGTAGCGCTTGAACGCTGGAGCGTACAACTCGCCCTTGTAGCCCAGCAGCAAGGGTTTGTCATTGGCCACTAGCTCGGCGCCGAGGCTCAGCACAAGCAATCCGGCGAACAGCCACAAGGAAAGCCAGCCGCGGCGGTGGTTGCGAAAACGCTGCAGGCGGCGGCGGGAGACAGGCGAAAGCATCAGCGTACCCTCGCGTCGAAGTCGATGCGTGGGTCGAGCAGGGTGTAGGACAAGTCGCCGATCAAGCGAATCAGCAACCCCGCCAGGGTGAAGATGAACAGCGTGCCGAACACGATCGGGTAGTCCCTCGACACCGCGGCCTCATAGCTCAGGCGGCCCAGGCCATCGAGGGAGAAAATCACCTCGATCATCAGCGAACCGGCGAAGAACACTGTGATCAATGCCTGGGGCAGGCCGGCCAGGACCAGCAGCATGGCGTTGCGCAATACATGCCCGTACAGGACCCGGCGCTCACTGAGGCCTTTGGCCCGCGCCGTGACCACGTACTGGCGGGAAATCTCGTCGAGGAAAGCGTTCTTGGTCAGCAGCGTGAGCGTGGCGAAACCGCCGATCACCAGCGATCCGACAGGCAGTATCAGGTGCCAGAAATAGTCGGCGACCTTGCCCAGTAGGCTGAGTTGGTCGAAATTCTCCGAGACCAGCCCACGCACCGGGAACCAGTTGAGCGAGGTGCCACCTGCGAAGAGTACGATCAGCAACAGGGCGAACAGGAACGAGGGCAGGGCATAGCCGACCACGATCAGCGCGCTGCTCCAGGCATCGAAGCGACTACCGTGGCGCACTGCCTTGCGGATCCCCAGCGGGATGGACACCAGATAAGTGATCAGGGTGGCCCAGAAACCCAGGGACAGGGTCACCGGCAGTTTCTCCAGAATCAGGTCGGTCACCTTGGCGCCGCGGAAGAAACTCTGGCCGAAATCCAGCCGGGCATACTGTTCGAGCATCAACCAGAGGCGCTCGGGGGCGGACTTGTCGAAGCCGTATTGATGCTTGATCTCTTCGAGCAGCTTGGGGTCCAGGCCACGGCCAGCGCGAGACTCGCCATGCACGGCCTCGGCCCGTGCCCCGGGCGCACCGCCACCCAGCCCCTGCAGTCTGGCCACCGCCTGTTCGACCGGACCGCCCGGCGCAGCCTGGACGATGACGAAGTTGACCAGCAGGATGGCCAGCAGGGTAGGCACGATCAACAACAGGCGACGCAGGATATAGGCAGTCATGGCGACATCTTCCGGCGCTCGGCCATCTGCGCATTGGTCAGTGCGGTCGGGCTGATTTCCCACCAGGTGTCCAGGCCTTCATCATAGGCAGCCTGGACCTTGGGCAGGCCAAAACGGTTCCACCAGACGGTGGAGCTGCCGGGTGGATAGTAGTTGGGGATCCAGTAGTAGTTCCATTGCAGCACCCGGTCCAGGGCATGGGCGTGGCGCAGCATGTCGGCCTGGGTGCTGGCGCGGACCAGGCCATCGATCAAGGTGTCCACCGCCGGGTCCTTGAGCACCATCAGGTTGTTCGACCCCGGGTCGTTGGCCGCTGCCGAGCCGAAGTAATTGTACAGTTCGGCACCGGGCGACAAGGTGACAGGGTAGCCGGTGACGATCATGTCGTAGTCTCGGGCCATCAGACGGTTGATGTACTGAGCCGAGTCGACGTTGCGGATATTCAGCGTGATGCCGATCTGCGCCAGGTTGCGCTTCCACGGCAGTAGCAGCCGCTCCATCCCGGACTGGCCGTTCAAGAAGGTGAACGCCAGCGGTTCGCCCTGCGCATTCACTAGCTGGTCACCCTGGGGGTGCCAGCCGGCCTGCTGCAACAAGGCCAGTGCCTGCAGCTGCTGAGTTCGGATGATGCCAGAGCCGTCGGTCACCGGTGCCGTATACACCTGGCTGAATACTTCATCGGGGACCTTGCCCCGTAGCGGTTCGAGCACCTGCAGTTCGCTGGCGTCGGGCAGCGCACGGGCAGCAAGGGGGGTGTTGGAGAACATGCTCTGCTGGCGGATGTACAGGCGGCGCATCATCTGCCGGTTGCTCCATTCGAAATCCCAGAGCATCGCCAGCGCCTGGCGCACACGGCGGTCGTTGAATTGCGGGCGGTCCAGGTTGAACACGAAGCCCTGGGCCGTTTGCGGCTTGGCAGGGCCTAGATGGGCCCGTTGCAAGCGACCATCGTCCAGCTGCGCGCCATTGTAGCCTAGCGTGTAGGCCGTTGCGGAGAACTCGCGGTTGTAGTCGTAGCCGCCGCCCTTGAGCACCTGGCGGGCCACTTCGGTGTCGCCAAAGTACTCGATGCGGATCTGGTCGAAATTGTAGCGGCCACGGCTGGCCGGCAAATCTTTGGCCCACCAGCCGGGGTTGCGTTCGAAGGTGATGCTGCGGCCGTTGTCGATCCGGCCGATTCGGTAAGGGCCGCTACCGACGGGCTTTTCAAAGCCTGCGCCATTGGCAAAGTCACGGTTCTGCCAGTCGTGCTCAGGCAGTACCGGAAGGCTGGCCACGTCCAAGGCCAGGGTACGGCCATGGGGTTGCTTGAAATCGAAGCGTACCCGATGCGGGCTTTCCACCGTCACGCTGGTAACTTCCGCGAACTGGGTGCGGAACTTGAGGCTGCCCTTGCTCATCAGCAACTGGTAGGTAAACCGTACGTCTTCGGCGCGCACCGGCTTGCCATCGGCGAAGGTGGCGCGCGGGTCGATCTCCAAACGCAGCCAGGCATCGTCTGGCCCACGTTCCATGCGCCGGGCGATCAGCCCGTAGACGGTGTAGGGTTCGTCGAACGAGCGCACTGCCAGGGGCGCATACAGCCAGCCGTCGACCTCGGAAACACCGATGCCTTTGTCGATGTAGGGCAGGATGTGGTCGAACTGGCCGATTTCGATGGCCGAACGGCGAATGCTACCGCCTTTGGGTGCATCGGGGTTGACGTAGTCGAAATGGCGGAAGGCCTGGCCATAACGGGGGGCTTCACCATAGACGGTGAGGGCGTGGGTGGGGGCTGCATTGGCTGTGAGGGACAGGCACAACAGTGCGAGTCCCCACACGCTTGCTCCCCTGGGGAACATCACCGGCAACGGTGACTTAGTCCTGGCGGCTGGTCACTTCCAGCAGGTGGTAACCGAATTGGGTCTTCACCGGGCCTTGGACAACATTCAGCGGGGCGCTGAACACCACGGTATCGAATTCGCGAACCATCTGGCCTGGACCGAACGAGCCCAGGTCACCGCCTTGACGGCTGGACGGACAGGTGGAATTGGCCTTGGCGACTTCAGCGAAGTCGGCACCGGCTTCGATCTGGGCTTTGAGCTCGTTGCATTTCTCTTCCGAGCTGACCAGGATGTGGCGGGCAGTGGCACGTGCCATGGGAACTACTCCTTGGGTAAAAAAGCAAGCCTAACGCACTTGTCTGGGATATGTCTCGCAAGGCTTGCTGTACGTTTCCTACAAGCGCGCTGCCGCGTCACGCAACAGCGTTTCGGTCGACGCCCAACCCAGGCAACCATCGGTAATCGACACGCCGTACTTCAACGTGCCCTTGTCCAGTGCCTGGCAACCGTCGAACAGATGCCCTTCGAGCATCACGCCGACGATCGAGCGATCACCGGCCAGGCGTTGGCTCAGCACCTGCTCGAACACGGCCGGTTGGCGAGCCGGGTCTTTGCCGCTGTTGGCATGACTGCAATCGACCATGATCCGTGCTGCCAGCCCTGCTTTGGCCAGGCCCTGGCGGGCTTGGGCGATGCTCTGTGCGTCGTAGTTGGGGCCTTTGTGGCCACCGCGCAGTACCAGGTGGGTATCCGGATTGCCCAGGGTTTCGATGATCGCCGGGTAGCCCTGCGCATCCATGCCGAAGTGGCGATGGGGATGGGCGGCGCTACGCATGGCGTCGCAGGCGATTCCGACACCGCCATCGGTGCCATTCTTGAAGCCCACTGGCAGTTCGAGCCCGCTGACCATCTCGCGGTGAATCTGCGACTCGGTGGTGCGTGCGCCAATGGCGGCCCAGCCCAGCAGGTCGTCGAAGTAGCTGGCGGCCATCGGTTGCAGCAGTTCGGTGGCAATCGGCAGGCCGCGCTCGATCATGTTGAGCATCAGGCCACGGGACAAGGCGATACCCGAGTGCATGTCATCGCTGCCATCGAGGTGCGGGTCGTAGGCCAGGCCTTTCCAGCCGACGGTGGTGCGTGGCTTTTCGACGTAGGCACGCATCACCAGCAACAGCTGGTCGTTCACTTCGCGGCTGAGGGCTGCGAGGCGGTCGGCGTATTCCAGGGCCGAGCGCGGGTCGTGGATCGAGCACGGGCCGACGACTACCAAAAGACGTTCGTCGCGGCCTTCGAGAATGGCGCGGATCGCTTGGCGGTGGGCCTGGACTTGTTGGGCGAGCTCGAGGGACAGCGGCATCTGCTGCTTGAGCAAGTGCGGGCTGGGCAGGCGCTTGCTGACGGTGGTGTTGGCAGCTTGAGGCTGGGAAAGGGGCAGGGCGAGGTTGGAAGCTTGCATGGCGTGGTATCCCTGGGCGGACGGCGGGTGCTGGCCCGCTCGATCGGCCCTATCGAGGTGTTCGACAGATCGTCAAATTCGGTTCTTGTGCGGCAGTGCCACCGGAGATCGACCGTACGGAGGCGGCAGGCTGGCCCGAACGGGATTGGCTAAATCGCCAGGCATAGGTATTTGCGTAGCAGTAAGTGGCGTAGTTCATGAATCTGTCCTCAGTGTGAATCGGTGTTGTCGATGGCCTGAAAAGCAAAACCCCCGGTCGGGGAGCCGACCGGGGGTTTGAGTATTCTCGTATTCGGCGGCCCCTCGAAAGTGGGCGCCGTGTGGGTATCAGCGGCGCCTAGTGGCTAAACCAATACCCAAAATAAAAGCTGGCGACAGCCTCGCAGCCAGCAACGGCCAGCACGGGACGCGCGGTGCGACCGGTGTGTTTGGCGGGGTTGCAGGTGTGTTTCGGCATGTTGCTCTCCAATGAATGAGCCCGAGCATACTTCAGGTGCCGCGCGGTATTCAATGGATAAATACTATTGAGCCGATCACACCTTGAACTGCGCCACCATGCCGTTCAGGTCAACCGCCAGGCGCGAGAGGTCCTGGGCTGCCGCGCTGGTCTGGTTGGCCCCCGCTGAGGTCTGCATCGCCAGATCACGGATGTTCACCAGGTTGCGATCCACTTCGCGTGCCACCTGCGCCTGCTGCTCGGACGCGCTGGCGATCACCAGGTTGCGCTGGTTGATCGAGGCGATTGCCTCGGCGATCACTTCCAGCGCCTGACCTGCTGATTGCGCCACCTCCAGGGTGCCGTTGGCCCGGCCTTGGCTGCTGTGCATGGCGGACACTGCCCGTTCGGTACCAGACTGAATACCGACGATCATCTGCTCGATCTCGGCGGTGGACTGCTGGGTACGGTGGGCGAGGGCGCGGACTTCGTCAGCCACTACGGCGAAACCTCGGCCCGCTTCACCGGCGCGTGCGGCCTCGATGGCGGCATTGAGGGCCAGCAGGTTGGTCTGACCGGCGATGGCACCGATCACGTCGAGCACGCGGCTGATTTCGTTGGCGTTGCTGGCCAGCTGTTCGATCTCCTGTGAGGTGCCGGAGACGTCCTGGACCAGATGCTGGATCGACTCCAGGGCCTGGTTGACCTGGTCACGGCCGTCGCGAGTGGTGCGGTCGGCGCCCTTGGAGGCATCGGCGGTGCTCACCGCATTGTTGGCCACTTCTTCCACCGCGGCGGTCATCTGGTTGACCGCAGTGGCGGCCTGGTCGATTTCCGCACTCTGCTGGTGCAGGCCGCGACTGGTGTCTTCGGTGACGGTGTGCAGCTCTTCGGATGCCGACGCCAGCTGGTCGGAAGACGCGGCGATCTTGCGAATGGTGTCGCGCAGGCTCTCCTGCATGCGGCTCAGTGCGCCCAGCAGCAGGGCGGGCTCATCGCGGCCGCTCACCTTGATCGGCTGGGTCAGGTCACCGGTAGCGACGCGCTCGGCCACGCTCACGGCTTCGCCCAGTGGCACGACGATGCTGCGCGTGAGCAGGGTGGCGATGGCGGCAAGGGCGAGCATGATGACCACCAGCGAAACAGTGATGGCCAGGAAGGCTTCGTCCGCCATGTCGCTGCTGCGTTGCGAAGCGTCTTCGGCGCCTTTGCCGTTGTAGGCGATGAGGGCACTCATGGCCTTCATCATGCTATCGGCGTGCTGGGTCAGCGGGCCGCTGATACGCTGCTTGGCTTGAGCGATACGGCCGGCGGCGAGGTCTTCGATCACCAGGGCCTGGCCCTCGTAGTACTGCTGGTGAGCCGTGGTGAATGCAGCGAACAGGGCGCGGTCGTCGGCGTCGATGATGGTTGTCTCATAGTCCTTGAGGCCGCTTTGCAACTGCTCGTTGATGCCTTTGAGCTGCTCGATGTTGCGGGCGCGTTCGCTGTCGTTGTCGTCCAGTGCGGCGCGCAGGGTGATGGCACGGGCTCGACCGAGATTGCTGCTGATCTCGCTCAATGCGACCACCGAAGGCATCCACGTCATGCGGATCTCATCCGTGGCCTTGTCCATTTGCCGGGTTTCGAATAGCGCGATCAGGCCCATGGCCAGGACCAGGATGCCCAACAAGGCGAACACGCTGGCAGCGCGAATGCCGATCTTCATATTCCTTAGCTGCATTGATTGCTCCTTGACGTCGTCGTGCAGGCGTCAAGAGCATGGTCGCAAGGCCGGGTCACTGGGGCTGGCGCCAGGCTCTTGATGCGCTGCGAATTAAGTGTGTTTTTCTCACCCTCATTTCTTTTTTGTTTGAATGATGCCACGGTGCCATCATTGCTGAACAGCCATTCAACTTCGTTGTGCAAAAGACGCGTCCGCCCTCGTTGGCGGACTTGTCAGTTCCCTGGCGGTCAGACGACAGGAATCAACGGGTCGGCAGCTGCGAGGGCCTGGGTACGGTCCGCAGCGGGCGGGTAGATCCATACCGAGTTGATCTGGCGTTTGAGATGCTTACCCTCCAGGCCTTGCAGCTTGAGCTCACGTTCCCAGCCTTCGGTGAATGCCGCGCCCCATTCACCAAGGTCCAGGCAGGTGACGTACTTGGGTTGACGGTAGGCGACCGGTTGCAGCTCGAGCAGGTCGGCCGCTGCGTTGTTACCACTGTGGCGGCCCATGGGGATGGCATGCTGGCAGGTCATCAGCGCGTGGTTGCCCAGATCGTCCACCGCCGCCCAAGCGGTATCGCCGGTGGCATAGATATGCGATTGGCCGATCACTTTCAGGTGCTCGTCGACCCGCAGACGTCCAAGGCTGTCGCGCTCTCCGGCAATTTGCGCGGTCAGTGGGCTGGCCTTCACGCCGACTGTCCAGATAACCGTATGGCTAGCGACGTATTCGCCGTTGTCGAGGGTCACGCCTCCGGCATCGACTGCTACTACCGAGCTGCCGGTCAGCCATTGCACGCCCGCTTGTTCGCAGGCCGCGACGATCGAAGGTGTGATGCCTGCGCCAAGCGCCCCTCCCACGGTGGCACCACGGTCGATGACCAGTACCCGTAACGAAACCTGTTCGCCCAGCACCGACCGCAGGCGAGCTGGCATTTCAGTTGCTGTTTCGATGCCGGTGAAACCACCGCCACACACGACCACGGTGTTGCGTGCTGGCGACTCCGGTCGCGACGCGAGGGCTACAAGATGCTGTTCAAGACGCATGGCCGACTCCATCTGGTCGACATCGAAAGCGTATTCGACCAGGCCCGGCACGGCGGGGCGCGCGACTTGGCTGCCGGCGGCGAGAATCAGACGGTCATAGGTGATCCGTTGCAGCTGGCCGTGATTGTCGGTGTAGCTGACGCTGCGGCCTTGGGCGTCGATGGTGTCGGCGCTGCCTTGGATGAAGTGAATGCCAACGGCTTCGAAAAGCTCGCCCAGCGGCGCTTTCATGCTGTGGACATCCGCTTCGTAAAAGCGCGGGCGAATGCGCAGCTCAGGTTGTGGTGCAAGCACGCTGATGCGCACATCGTCGCGTCCAGCCTGGTCCAGCAGGCGGGCGGCGCTCAGGGCGCTCCAAACACCGGCAAAGCCGGCACCGATGATCAGGATGTTGGATTTCATGAGGGGCTCCGCAGGGGTCGTTCACGAGGTCTGGAAGGATTCGATGACGTCAGCTGAGTCGTTCGAATAACTACGACTGTATTGATCGTAGTTGATGGCCGCAAGCTTTTTTTCTCTTCGGCGCCTGGCAAGATGACGATCAATCGCAGAGAAAGCCATTTATCCCGGGGTTGTAACAGCGGTTTAGGCATGTTTGTGAACGACGAACGGCGATCGACTACTTTGCTATTACGACGGTTAGCGCGTAACATTTGCGACAGGATTAGTCGGAGATAGATATGTCCCTCTACAGTGCTGGGGTCGAATACGGCATCCACTGCTTGTTGTACTTGGTGGACGAGCGTGGTGAGATGCGCGAGTCCAGCGTCCGCGACCTGGCCGAGTTGCAAGGCGTGCCGCAGGAGTACCTGGCCAAGGTTTTCACCAAGTTGGCGCGCGCGGGGTTGGTGGCGGCGACCGAAGGGGTGCGTGGCGGTTTCCGCCTGGCGCGGCCGTCGGATGAAATCACCGTGCTCGACATCGTCACGGCGATCGATGGCCCGAAGAAAATCTTCGACTGCCGAGAAATTCGCGAGCGCTGCACACTCTTTGATGGCTCGCCTCCTGGATGGGCGACCGAGGGCACCTGTGCGATCCACGCGGTGATGCTCAATGCACAAAAACGCATGGAGGAAGCGCTGGCCCAGCAAACTATCCTTGACCTTGCCCGGCGTTTCGGGCGCAAAGCGCCGGCAGCGTTTGGCCAGCAGGTCAACGCGTGGATCAGTGAGCGACGCGAGGGAAAGGGCGGCGCCTTAGAGATACCGGTGAAGCAGGTGTAGCTTTCATCCTGCGTCACCGGCTCCGGGGCCCAGTTCGGTGCGAACAGCGATCACCTCATTTGCGCGTCAGGGGCGGTCCGTGAGCGTTTCGAAGGCTTTGACGCGCTTGATCAGGCTTTTATGGCCGGCGGAACTCGCGCTGTTGAACAGGAAGGAGAAGTCCGAGGCCAAGGAGGGGCTGCCGGCAATCGTCGCGTACTGATGGCATTTGTTGCAGTCATCGCCCTGTACGTAAGTCTCCATGGTGGTGTTGGCCACCGGCACGTTGCCCTGACTGATGAACGGCCCGTATGACAGCGGCACCTGGGCATTGGCGCCCGGCTCCGGGCTGGGAGGATTGGGCGCGAGGGTCCACAGTACGTTGATCAGCTTGTAGTACTGGAACACCGACTGGCCGTGGGTCTGCTGTGCAAAGTTGGATTGCACCGCGCTGTTCAGGGCTTGCAGGTCGCTGGGGACGGGGTGCTCACGGGTGGTCTGTACCGGCTGGTCGCGTGGAAAGAGATCGGTGCAGTCCTTGTCGGGGTGGTATTGCTTGCACTGGATACGAGCCACATTGGGTTCACACGCAGGGCCGCTCCCACAGTCGGGGTTGTTGAAAGAGAAACCGTTCGGCGGGGTTCCTTGCGGCGGGGCCTGGTCCGGTTCGGGCACGTTGTCCACCTGCTCGAAGGTGGTCCAGATGAAATTGGGCGACGCCTGGGTCTTGTTGATGATATGCAGGCCCACCAGCCCCACCACTTCCTGGGTGCACTCCAGTGTGTCGGGGCGTTTGAGCCAGGCGACGGTGGTCAGGTAGCGCCCGAACAGCTCGGGTTTGCCGGTCAGCACACGCCACGCGGCCTTGAGCTCAAGCGCGCCCAGCTGCTCCTGTGGCACAGGGGTCGGCGGCAGCGAACGCATTGGCTCGCCGAGGGGCAGCGACAGGCCTTCCGGTGTATTGCCATCGAGGTTTTGCGCGACCTTCAACTGATTGGCGGCATCATAGAGCCCCTTCTCGACGATGTAGTCGAACTCGGCCTTGCCCACTTTGCGTTCAAAGAACACCAAGTTGCCAGACTGGTCCGTCAGCCAGCCGCCGGACGCTTCCATGACGGGGTCGGGAATAGAAGCGACCGTCCCGGTCGAGAGGTGGAAACCATGCAAGGCGTTGATCGCGCCTTCTGAGGTGGCATTCATGAACTTGCGTGCACCTACCTTCAGGGCCTTCAGACTGCCCTGGGTGCTGCAACCGGACGGTACCATGGTTTGCACGCCCCAACCGGTGGGCGTGGGCGCGCCGGGCAGGAAGATGTCGTTGGCATCTTTGTAGCTGGCCCACACGGGCGCCACGCTCATGGGTTGCCCTGGGGAAGAGGGCACTCCGAATTGCGCCAGGGTGCTGTTCATGTCGGGTTCACCCGCCAGGCTGGCGGTGGCAGGCCAGCCGGGATTGACCGGCCAGTTCAGGGCGATGAACAACTGCCAGGCAAAACAGTTCATGAACGCCTGGTTGGTGGCATTGAAGTTGTTGACCGGCAGGAACCCTCCACTGGCCGGATTGAACACCAATTGCTGCTGCACACAGCTGTCGGCATCCGACATCGTGGCTGCCGCAGCGGGAGGCAGGGCCGACAGATACAGCAACATGCCGCTCAACAGCGAGATGAGACTGAAGCGTGACCTGGACATCATTGCGCTCCTTGCAAGCTGTGAAGCCGCACCCGAAGGTGCGGCACGAGAGGGGCGTGGTTCAGGCGCCGGGCACCAGCGCCAGGCCGGCCTCCCAAGGGTGATCGGCCGCGCTCACGTTCGCGTCTTCGCCCGGATTGAGCGCGCGCACCATGACCAGACCGGGTGCTGCCGTCGGGCTCACCGTGATGGTGAGGATGTAGGCCTGGGTACCGCCGGAGTTGGTCTGTCCGGGAATGGCGGATGCGTCTGGCAGGTAGTGGGTGACCTGCGCCGTGATGCCGGGGTTGGAGAATTGCACCCGTGCATTCTGCGTCGTGGTGCTCGGGTCGGCGCCCTGCACCACCAGTACGAACGAGTTGCTGCTGCCCGGTGCAAGCCAGGCGGGCAGGTCGGTGGGTGATTGTCCGTAGAACAGGTCTACTGGCAGCAGTTGAACCGGCCAGGGTTGCAGCCCCTCAACCCGCGCCTGTACGCAAGGGAACGACGGGGGTGTGACGGTGATCGGCTTGGCGGTGACGCTCAGGCCCACCAGCAGTTGTTGGGCGATGACCCACACATAGTCGACCCGTTGGCCATTGATGGTGATGTCATTGATCGAGAAGCCTGCGCTTTGCGGAACCTCGAACACCGCCTGCAGGATCTGGTCGGAGCCGTTGGCCGCCGACTTGGCCGTGCCGCGCGTGATGCGCCAATACTGGCTCACGTCCTGGCCCTGCGGGCCTTTCCAGGCGCTGAAATCGGTGGGCTGTTGCAGGTACAGGCCAATGGGGTTGGTCAGCGACAGCCGATTGTTCACCGCCTTGGTATTGGCCATGAAGCCGATGTGCGGGTCGGAGTTGCGATAGTTCTGTCCGTACTGCGCGCAGCAGATCAGCGACTGGGCGTTCTGGCTGCTGCTCACCGGTCGCAGGAGGGTGGCGGCGGCAGCCAGGTACACCTCGGCACTGAGGGTGTTGGGGCCGGACGTCAGGTGCATCGCGCCGCCGTACTGGCCGGGTACACAGGCCGTACCGGCGTTCCATTTGTTGACCGTGTCATAGGCCGGCTGGCCGGTGGTGGGGTCGATCACTGGATCTCCGGCCTTGCCGGTCGGGCAATCGACGGCATAGCGCAGGTACAGGTCTTCGAGTTGCACGTTCGGGTCGATGTAGTCCCGGTACAGGCCCAGTACCGCGTTCGGATCGATGCGCCACATGGCCAGGAAATAGGCGGGGTTTTCGCAGGTGAATGTGATCTTGCGCATGTTGCCGTCGGTATCGCGCACGATGGACCACTCGCAGTACTCGTCGAGCCAGCCCCGTGGGCCGGAGGGCGAGAACGCCGTGTACTGGCCTTTCCAGTCGATGCTGGGGCAGCGCTTGGCCGGCAGTTGCAGCAAGGTCCCTTGGTTGTCGGGATCGTAGAGTTTGTAGAGGGTGTTGTTGAGGGTGATCTGGCCGTGATCGGCCAATTCCATCACCTGCTCCAGAGTCATGGCGTTGCCGCCCAGTTGGGGAACGATCGCCGCACCGTTGTTGTAGAAAAACGTCCAGAGCCGGTTGGGGAAGGGCGCCCAGGTGATCGCGGGGACAGTCACGTCACCGAAGCCTTCGACGAGCGGATTGTAGTAACCCGAGCGGGGGGCGTCGTTAAGGTTGGACCAGGGGTTGCCGATGATGGACGATTGGGTCCAGCCGGTGAGGTTGTTGTTCCAGTCGGTTTCAAACTGCGGCAACTGGTCTTCCAGGCCCAGCTTGTTGTAGTCCTTGGGGGCTTGGCCGGCGGGCGAGGTGAACTGTGTGAAGGACGTGCTCATGTCGGTTCTCCTGGTAGGCGTGAGGTGGAAGCAGAACAACAGCCGGTCACCGGGGGCGGACCGGCAGGGGTTTGGCGCGGGTCATCCCACACCAGTCGGGCGATGAATCCAGGCAGGGTCGTGTATTGGTCGGGTGTCAGCACGCGGCCGCTGTCCACATGTGTGACCACCAGCGATAACGGCGTCGTAGCGTCGGGCGAGAGACCCAGCGCGCTGGCATTGCGGGCCGCATTCAGTGCGCGGGACACGCCGTGGGTGATGCAGCGGCCCTTGTCGTCCACCAACCCCATGCCGATACGGCTGAAGCGCCCCACGTAATGAGGGTTGTCGGCGCTTACGTGTTGCGCACTGGCGTCGGGCTGGTCGAGGAATACGTCGATCAGGTAGGTGTCATGGGTGCAACGAACATGGTCGAACACCACCCACGGCCCGGGCCCTGCAGCGGTATCCGCAGTCGAGGCGGATGTTGCGCTGTGCTTGCAGCAGGCACTGTTGGCTGCCTTGGGTGCGCCAAACTGCGGGGCTACCGGCACGCCGTAGTCGTAACCGATGTGTCGGCTGTCCTGGGCCATGTCACCCAGGGTGGTGTAGCGCCAAGGGTCGGCAGTGGTGAAGTTGAGTTGCGTGGCGTCACGCCCAACGAACGGCTGGAGCAGGCACTGCGTGGTGAATTGCGCCCCGGGGTGGGCCCTGATCCAGACTTCGAGCATGCGGTCGATGTTGGCGTGGTAGGAGCAAAACACCGGATCGAACGCGGTGTAGGCGTTATCGGCCATGTCGCCGCCGATCCAACCGTGGTAGTTGTCATGAGGTTGCTCGTACAGGCCATCGAAGTTGAGGCTGCGATTGGGGTACAGGCGGTCTTCCTGGGGTGGATCGAACACTGGAATGTTGGCCCATGGATAGCCGGGCACGCCCTGTGGCTGGCTGAAGGTGGCGAACTTCAGGGCATCGACCACCTGCTGCTGGAAGATCCGGCTCATGCCGAACAAGCGCGTGCGAGCGAAGCGCGACTCGTCGCCATGGGTGTAGAACAATGGATCGCGCTGTACGTACCGGCAATCCACCCCGTCGCCCGCGCCGCTGGCGCAGACCTTGGAACAGCCATCCTTGGCAGCCGCATAGCGCAAGGGGTTGGGCCGGGTCTGGCCGGTGTGCGGGTGCACATAGGTTTCATCGAGGAAGGCCTGGGGCAGGCCGGCTTGCGCGCTGCCATCGACGCTGGCGTCTTCGGCCATCCAGTCCCAGTACGGGATTGCGCAGTCGATCAGTTCTTCGAGGTACAACAGGTAGGCCCGATGCCAGAGCGCAAAGGCCTCCTGATAATGCAGGCACCAATTGGTGTGGATATAGGCGTAACGTTGCCAGGGCGAGCCGCTGTCAGGGGCGCCCACGTGCATCACGTCGTCCAAGCGCGCGCGGTACAGGTTCAGCTCCTCCAGGCTCAGGGCGCGGATGTCCTGCCTCACCCGCTTGACCGGCTGCGGCAGGTCCGGCGGTGGGATGCGCTCGGCCAGGTCGAAGGGAGAACTGTCGTCCAGGCGCCAGCCCTGGTTGACCCACAACCTGAAGGTTTCCAGCGCATCGATTGGCCAGAACTGCTGCTGGTCCAGCGTCAGCGGCATGTTGCGCGAGGCGAGGTGCTGGTAAATGGTTTCTGACCAGGCCTTTACCGACCCAGGGTCGTCCAGATACACGAAATAGGCATTCATGCACCCGATCCAAGAGGCGGCCACGTCCGCTCGCTGCGCGGCGGGAATCCAGTACGGGGCGGTGAAAAGGCCGTGGATGTCCGCGGCCCATGTGGGTTTGGCAATGATCATGAGGTCCCTCTCATGCGGCCCTGCGGGCCAGATTTGGCCGGGCTGCTAAGCTCAGTTGATGGTAAAGAGCCAGCCCGCAGGGAATCGTGCAAATTGGCGCGTCCTCGTGGCGGATTCATTGCAGTTTTTCAAGGAAGACACGGGAAAAATGACAGACGCCATGGATCTGAAGATTCTTGGAAAGCTGCAAAAGGATTGCAGCCAGAATCTGGAATTGCTCAGCGACAGCGTCGGGCTGTCTTCCACCAGTTGCTACCGGCGGATCAGGCGATTGGAGAGCGCCGGCATCATCAAGGCCAAGGTCGCCATACTGGACGAGCGCAAACTGGGAATTCAGGTGACCGCGTTCTTTCTGGTCAAGCTCGATCGCGACAGCAACGACATCGACCGCAAGATGCAGCACATCCTCGCCAGCCACCCGGAGATCCAGGATTGCTACCTGATGACCGGCGAGTTCGATTTCGTGATGGTTGCCAAGTTTCGCGACGCCACCGAGTACACCGACTACATCTACCGGTTTCTCGATACGTACCGGGATATTCCGATTCGCACTTACTCTTCCACCCTGGTGGTGCGTACGGTGAAGAAATCCTACGAGCTACCGCTGGAAGGTGGGTTACACCGGGCCGTCGATGTCTGACGTTGTGTTAGCTGAATGAAGGGCAACCATCGCAGATTCGCACGGTGGGTCTCTCTTTCCATTTCCCAGCCCCATCCACTGACGCGTGATGAGCTGCTCGACATCAGCGGGATGAGCAGTT
Source organism: Pseudomonas sp. Rh2 (assembly GCF_040762985.1). NCBI lineage: Bacteria > Pseudomonadati > Pseudomonadota > Gammaproteobacteria > Pseudomonadales > Pseudomonadaceae > Pseudomonas > Pseudomonas sp. Rh2. The sequence goes on along the minus strand of NZ_CP142890.1, from coordinate 3,272,339 downwards.
GCAGGAACATACCCTGCTGCTTCCTCGCGGAAACCAAAAGACCTTTCTGCGCAGTCGCCATTGGCCCTTATCCATTCGAGGTCTCTTCCGGCCCCTCTATTTTTTCGCGGCAGTGCATCCATATCGGCAGTTGGCGGGTAGTGATTATCAGGCAGTCGCTCATCGCGCTGCCGATACCCTCTTCAGGAGCTTCCTTATGAGCACCAAGCCCGTAACCGCAATGCTCGCGATTTGTCTTGCACTCGGGGTTACCCCCGTCCATGCCCAGTCTGGCATTCCGGATGCCGTCAAGGTACCCGACGGCCACAAAGTCATGCTGGAAACCGTGGGGGTGGGGGACATTACCTACGAGTGCAGAGACAAGGCCAATGCGCCAGGTCAAACAGAATGGTTCTTCATTGGCCCCAAAGCCGTTCTGAATGACCGCGCTGGTAAGCCAGTGGGTGACTATTTCGGTCCGCCCGCCACCTGGCAAGCCAAGGATGGCTCGAAAGTGACTGGCACCCAGCTCGCCGTTGCGCCTGCGGCCAAAGGCGACCTGCCTTATCAACTGGTCAAAGCTAACCCGGCAGACGGTGCGGGCGCCATGCAAGGCGTCAGCTACATACAGCGCCTCGCCACCCGTGGCGGTGTGGCACCGGCGGTGAGTTGCACGGAGCAAAACAAAGGGGCGCAGCAGATCGTCAAGTACCAGGCGGACTACGTGTTCTGGTCAGCCAAGTGACGATCCACCCGACGGCCTGGGTAACCAGGGCTTGAAGCGCTGTCTCCATTGCTCAGCTACGCTGCTGGACGAGCCCCTGGCGGGTTGCCAGGGGCATCGTCGTGAGCATGATGAAAGGAGCGTCCCACCTTTGAACGCGCCCGCTGTTGCTTTTGACTACGAGGGCTGCCTCGCTGCCTGCGCCCAGGGAGACCGCCGCGCCTTACAGGCGCTGTACGAGCATGAGGGGGCCCGCTTGCTCGGGGTCGTTCAACGCATCGCGCGGGACCCGGCGGCAGCGCAAGACATCGTTCACGATGCCTTCTTGCGCATCTGGACGCGCGCCGCCAGTTACGATTCGACGCGAGGTTCAGCGCGCGGCTGGGTTTACAGCGTCACGCGTCACCTGGCCTTGAACTACGTGCGCGACAGTCGTTGCCAAACCGACCTGGACGAAACCTCCATGGTGGCCGCGCTGACGCTGCCGGCCGACGGTGGCGACATGCAGTTATGGTCAGGGTCGACGAAGATCTACCGCTGCCTTGAGCGACTGCAGCCCGCCGCGCAGCGCTGCATCTTGCACGCTTATGTCGATGGCTGTAGCAACGCTGAAATCGCGATTCTGCTCGGCGCCCCCTTGGGCACTGTGAAGGCATGGATCAAGCGCAGCCTGAAGGCCTTGCGGGAGTGCATGACATGAAAGGTACCCCAGTGGATGCAGGTGATCAGGAGCTGGACGATCTGGCGGCCGAGTACGTCCTGGGAACCCTGGATGCAGAGCAGCGTGCCGCCTTGCACGCGCGGCTTTCAGCAGAGCCCGCCGCACGCGCTGCGGTCGAGTCTTGGGAGGCCCGACTGCTCGCATTGACCCAGCTGGCCGAGCCCCTCGAGCCCCCGCGTCGCCTATGGTGGCGCATTGAGCGCAGCCTTGACGAGTCCCAATCTCCAGGTCCGCGCTATGCCAGTCGGTGGCGCCGCGTCGGCCTGTGGCAAGGCTTGAGTGCTGCCGGGCTGGCTGCAAGCTTGCTTCTGGCCCTGGCGCTGTGGACCCGCACACCACCGGAGACCACCTATGTAGTCGTGCTCGTGGCGCCGTCGGGCCAAGCCCCTGGCTGGGTAGTGCACGCCAATGATGCGCGGATGATCGAACTGATACCCCTTGGCCGCGATACTGTGCCCGATGGCATGACCTTGCAGTTCTGGACCAAAGGTGAACAGTGGCGCGCACCTGTTTCGCTGGGGTTGGTCAAGCCGGGCGAGCCCTACCGTGTGCCTGTGAAGCGCCTGCCAGCGCTCGAGCCGAACCAGTTGTTCGAGTTGACGCTTGAAAAAGCGGGAGGGTCTCCTACCGGTGCCCCCACGGGCCCGGTAAAGTTCATCGGCCGTGCAGTCAAGGTGATCTGATCCGGGCGGGCCGGGCGTGGGCTTGCCCGCGAAACCCAGGTGCAGGCCCTCGCTGGCGGCGCTTGCTGGCACCGCGTAGCAACCACATGCGCGGGCCTGGCCTCAACGCTGGCGCTCAGCCACGGCGCGTAACGTGCGCAGGGTGACCACTGGCGCATCCACCACGAAACGGTTGGCCAGCCAACCGGGTACATCCCCGGCGGGATCTGCCTGTAGGGCATAGGTCACTTCGGTATCGCGCTCACCCAACGGCTTCATGATCCATTGTCCACTGAGCCGTCGTACGCGAATGAGTCCCGGCACCTCGGGCAGCTTGTCCGGGTCGGCGCTCAGATGACGGAACAGGGTGCCGTCTTCCAGGCGCTCGGTAGTCACCTTCACCACGATGTCACGCGGCATGGTGGGCCAGGGCAGGTTGGTAGTGAGGTAGACCCAGGTGCTGTCGCCTGCTACCTCCAGCAGACGCATTTGGGCGCAGGCGTAGAGCCATTTGCAGGCGACACGCAGGTTTTCCTGCAGGTCGGTGAGGGTGCGCACGCTGGCTTTCATCCGGCTGACGCCGCGAAACTGCTGGTAGGGTGAGTCGGTGACAGCGCTCAGGTACACCTTGATGCCTTCGCGGTCATAGGCCAGGTTCCAGTCTTCAGCGGCCAGCGGGCCGATGGGCGAGAGAGAAAGCAGGGCAGCGAACAGGCGGTAGCGGAGCATGATGGACACCGCGCAAGGGGGGAGTAGCAGTATGCGCGGCAAAGAAAAAGCGCGCCACAAGCGCCAGTGGCATGGGGCTGCGAGGTAGCGCTGCGCCGGCGAACCGACTGCTACAGGACCTGCTCGTTCCTGTGGCAGTCGGCGTGATCGATGGCCGTCAGCCTGGGCTCAACGCTGTGGGTTGAGGGTCAGGTGCACGTGGCGGTTGACGTCCTTGTACAGCAGGTAGCTGAACTTGCCTGGGCCACCGGCATAGCAGGCTTGCGGGCAGAAGGCGCGCAGCCACATGAAGTCGCCGGCTTCCACTTCGACCCAATCCTGGTTCAAGCGGTACACCGCCTTGCCTTCCAGCACGTACAGGCCATGCTCCATGACGTGGGTTTCAGCGAACGGAATCACGCCGCCCGGTTGGAAGGTCACGATGTTGACGTGCATGTCATGGCGCATGTCGGCCATGTCGACGAAGCGGGTGGTAACCCAACGGCCTTCGGTGCCCGGCATTTCAATGACGGTGGCGTTGTCGCGGTGGGTCACGAAGGATTCCGGCACGTCCAGGCCTTCGACTTTCTGGTAGTGCTTGCGCAGCCAGTGGAAGGTGCAGTTGGCCTTGCTGTTGTTGCGCAGGCTCCACTCGGCGCCAGGGGCGAGGAAGGCATAGCCACCTTGGCCCAGGGTGTGGTGCTTGCCCTCGACGGTGATGTCGATTTCGCCTTCGACGACGAATACCACGGCTTCGGCGTTAGGGTCCAGTTCCGGGCGCTCGCTGCCGCCTTCCGGGGCCACTTCGACGATGTACTGCGAGAAGGTCTCGGCAAAGCCAGTCAGCGGGCGGGCGATGACCCACATGCGCATCTTGTCCCAGAACGGCAGGTGGCTGGTGACGATGTCACGCATCACGCCTTTAGGGATGACGGCATAGGCTTCGGTGAACATGGCACGGTCAGTCAACAGCTCGGTCTGAGCCGGGTGCCCACCGTGGGGGGCGAAGTACGAATGATTCGACATGGACAATCTCGACTTGTTGTTCTCTCCCCGTGCCGTGAACCGCACCGGCCGGTGCGGCGCAGGGGATGCACGGACAGCATAGGGGCGAGCCTGTATCATCCACAAATTAAATGTTGGAATACCCGGTATTTGCCGGCTGAATGCTGACCTGACGCCCAGCGTGCGCCCCGGGTAGGTGCGCGCCTTGACCGAACAACTTGTGCCGCAAGGTGCCCTCCGTATAGGCCGTGGGGTAGCGGCCACGGTGTTGGAGCTCCGGCACCAGCAGCTCCACCACGTTGGTCAGGTCGTCCGGTTGCACCGCATAGGTCAGGTTGAATCCGTCGATACCGGTTTGGTCGAGCCAGGTTTCCAGTTGGTCGGCAACTTCGCCGGGCGAGCCGATCAGCACCGGACCACGCCCGCCCAAGCCGATGAACTCGGCGGCTTCGCGTACGGTCCAGCGGCGGTTCGGGTCGGCGGCGGTGAACGCGGCCAGCGCGGCGCGGCCGGCGTCGTTCTCGACGTACTCGATGGGCGCGTCCGGGTCCAGGCCTGCGAAGTCGATACCGGTCCAGCCCGATAGCAGGGCCAGGGCGGCATCCAGGTCGACATAGCGTCTGTATTGGGCAAAACGTGCCTCGGCCTCTTGCCGCGTTGGCGCCACGATCAACAGTGCCTGGGCGTAGATCAACACCTCATCACGCCCGCGACCCTGTGCGTCACTGGCCTGACGGATGCCTTCGGCATAGCGGCGCAACACCGTGGGCGTCGGCCCACTGATGAACACACATTCGGCGTGGCGCGCGGCGAACTGCTGGCCGCGCGCCGAGGCGCCAGCCTGGAACAGTACCGGGGTGCGCTGCGGCGACGGTTGGCTCAGGTGCATGCCTGGGACCTGGAAGTGCTCGCCCAGATGGCCGATGGCGTGCACTTTGGACGGCTCGACGTAGCGGCCCGTCTCGCGCTCCAGCACCACGGCGTCCTCGTCCCAGCTTTTTTCCCAGAGCTTGTACAACACCTCCAGGTACTCCTCGGCCAGGTCGTAGCGCTGGTCATGACCCAATTGCCGGGCAAGGCCCAGGTTGCGCGCGGCACTGTCCAGATACCCGGTGACGATGTTCCAGCCCACCCGGCCGTTGCTCAGGTGGTCGAGCGTCGACATGCGCCGGGCGAACGGGTAGGGGTGCTCGTACGTCAGCGAGAAAGTCACGCCAAAACCCAGGTGCTCGGTCACCCCGGCCATGGCCGGCACCAGCAGCAACGGGTCGTTGACCGGCACCTGTACACCACCGCGCAGGGCTGCCTGTGGCCCGCCCTGGTACACGTCGTAGATCCCCAGTACATCGGCGATGAACAAGGCGTCGAACAGTCCGCGCTCCAGCAGGCGGGCCAAGTCGGTCCAGTAGTCGAGGCGATTGAACGCCACGCTGGTGTTGCGCGGGTGTCGCCACAGGCCGGGGGACTGATGGCTGGCAGCGTTCATGCTGAAGGCGTTGAAGCGGATCGGGCGTGGCATGGTAGGCAAGCTCCGCTCAGGGCAGCACGGAGGCTGGGTAGACCGCGTCGGCCACGTGCAGCTTGTGCGGAATCAGGCCCAGGCCCTGGAAGGTGTCGGCCAGTTTCTGCTGCTCGGCGACGATCTGCGCAGTGATGGCCACGGCGTTGTAGTTGCGCCGCTCGCTGGCCACTTCCAGCACCTTGGCGTCGATACCCAATTGCGGTGCCAGCAAGGCTGCAACTTCCCCCGGTTTGGCGTTGGCCCACTGGCTGACTTTGCCCAACTCGGAGAAGAAGGTCTTGAGCAGGTCGCGGTGCTGGTCGGCGAATGTTGCGGTGGACAGGTAGAACGTGCGGTTGTTGGAGAGGCCGCTGCCATCGCGCAGGTTCTTGAGGCCGGGCTGGCTTTCGGCTGCAGCGAGGAACGGGTCCCAAAGGGTGACGGCCTGGACGCTGCCCGACTGCAGGGCTGCCACCGCATCGGCGGCATTGTTGACATAGGCCGGGGTGATGTCCCTGTAACTCAGGCCAGCCTGCTCCAGGGCCACCGCCAGCAGGTACTGGGCGTTCCAGCCACGGCCAGTGGCCACGCGCTTGCCCTTGAGGTCTTGTACCGAGCCGAGGTTGTCCTGCTCGCGCACCACCACACCGATGCCCCGTGGGTAGGGTTGCTCAGCGGCCAGGTACACCACAGGCTTGCCAGCGGCCTGGGCGAACACCGACGGGGCATCGGCGGCGTGGCCGAGGTCGATGGCGCCGGTACTCAGGGCTTCGAGCAATTGCGGGCCAGCCGCGAACTCATGCCAGCTGACGTTCACCCCCTGTGGCGCGAGGGCTTTTTCCAGTGCGCCGCTGCCTTTGAGAATGTTGATGCTGTTGAATTTCTGATAACCGATGCGCAGTGTCCTGGCCTCTTCGGCCAGGGCGTTGGACCACGGCAGCAGGGCACTGGCGACACCGGCCAGCAGGCCTCCGAGCAGCAGGCGGCGCAGAGGGGAAAAAGTTCGTTTGGACATGGCTGACGCTCCTTCAGTTCTTATAGGGCAAACCGTGAACCCAGCCTAAGGAGGAGGCCTGTTGCTTTCAATTCCTTTATTCTCCTTAGTTAGATTGTTTTCTTATTTTTATATCCTTTTTGTTGATTACCTTCAGCGGTGTCAACGACATTTTTTTCACATTGCCTTGCTAGCATCGACGGGCCATTTCAAGGAGCCTGTGTCCATGCCCACCCTGCGCCAGCGCAGCACGCGTATTGCCCTGACCGCCACCGCCAGCCTGCTGGCTGCCACCTTGGGTTTCTTCGCCTGGCAGAGCTTCTATCCAGTGCAGGCTGCCAAGGGTTGGGACGTCGAAGTGTTGCATCGCCAGGTAGACAAAGCCGCTTCCTTGCTGCCCCAGGCCGACGGCAGCCTGCTGGTCAGCCGCGAACTGGACGATGGCAAAGGCAGCATCCTAAAGATCACTGCCCAAGGCGACCGGGTGGTGCTGGTCGATCATCTGTCCAAGCCAGATGGCATGGTGGCCGCCCAAGGGGGATGGGTGTTCAGCCAGGAAGGTGGTCGAGCGCCCGTAAGCCTTGCCCGTGATGGTCAGGTCACTGCGCTGTTCGAGGGCGACAGTGTGCAGGGCCTGTGGAACGACGGCGACACGCTCTACGCCATCGAAGACCGCAAAGGTAATGGCCGCTTGCTGCGTTACGACTGGCACAGTGGCCAGCTCGATGTCTTGCGCTCGGGCCTGACTGAAACTGAAGGCCTGACCCGCTGCAGCGACGGGCGCTTGCTGTATACCGAGAAAGCCACTGGCAAAGTGCGTGCGGTGTCCGACGATGGTCAGGACCCGGTGGTGGTCGAAGGCCTGCGCAACCCGACCTTCCTCTTCTGCGACCAGCGCGGCCTGTGGATCAGCGAAGACAACACCCATCGTGCACGGTTGCTGCGTATCGATGCCCAGGGCGACCAGCACACCGTGCTGTCCTTCCTCAAAGCGCCCCAGGCGATCGTGCCGGACGGCAAGGGCGGATACTTGCTGGCTGAAGGTGGGCGAGACCGCGTGTTGCACCTGCGTCCGCCTGTGGCGCCCGTCACCGCGACACTGCAGTGAATGACCCACGGCCTCCTTAGGAGTGACACAGCAGGCACCGGCTTGCAGGCGATAGTACCGATGACGTCAACGGCGCTGCGCAATCATCAACAACGACTGGGGCACACTGCTTTGCGGGTGCTGGGGCTCTTGTAGGCAGACCAACTGCAACCCAGCCATCTCCAGCGCATTCAGCCAACTGGACAAGGTCCTGAAGTACCAGGGCATCGGCTGCCACTGCCCGGCCATTCCGGCGAATGATTCCTCTCGCCAGCCATCCTGATAGTCCCCGGCAGCCACGCTCCAGGGGTGCAGCGTCTGGACCACCAGCGCACCGCCTGGGGTGAGCAATGCGTTCATGGCCGCCAGCAGCGGGATGATGTCCTGATGCAGCAGCGCGAAGTTGGCACAGATCAGGTCATAACCTGAACCCACGTCTATTTCGGCATCGACCAACTGCCCATAATTGGCCTGGTAGACCAGTGTCGACCCAGCCGATCGCGCTGCTTGCACCAATCCGTCGTCTCCATCGACCCCCACGGCCTCGATGCCGCGTTCTGCCAGTGCCCTCAGCAACCAGCCCTCGCCACAGCCCAGGTCCAGCACCCGTTTGGGTTGACGACCGAGAATGGCCAGTAAGATCGCCTGGTCCGTCACCTGCCGCCTGCTGTCTATGGCACCGCTGCGCACGGCGTCGATCCAGGATTGGGCGTTGCGCTGCCAGCTCGCTTGCAGATCGCTCTCGGGTGATGACATGGCAAGGTCCAATGAGGGGGAGGCGGTTCAAGCATAGGCAATAAAAAGCGGTAAGCTATCGCTTTTTGCCGCCTGCTATTTGCGAGGAACCCGATGAGCGCTGCAACCTTCCGAACTGCCGTACCCACCGACGCCGAGCGTTGTTTCCAGATCGAGTCGACGGCCTACGAAGGCGACGAGGCAGCGACCCTGGAAAAGATCCGCAAGCGGATCGACCAGTACCCTGAAGGGTTTTTGATTCTCGAGGACGCTGGTGAGGTGATCGGCTTCATCAACAGTGGCTGTGCCTGGGAAGTGGTGATGTCGGACGAAGCGTTCAAATCGCTGGTAGGCCATGACGCCGCTGCGCCGAACGTGGTGATCATGTCGGTAGTGGTCGATCCGGCCCACCAGGGCAAAGGCCATGCGGGTCGTTTGATGAGCGAATTCGTCAAACGCATGCGGGATATGGGCAAGCGCCGCATTCACTTGATGTGCAAGGACAGGCACGTGGCGCTGTACGAGAAGATGGGATACCGCTACGTGCAGCCCTCGGCATCCGACCATGGTGGCATGGCCTGGCACGAGATGGAAATGACGCTGTGAGCGATGCCGCTTCACAGGCTGATGGGGCAGCCCCTGAAGCGGCGCGCGGGTCAGAAGCGTCCGTCCAGCCCGATTCGGAACATCTCGTTGCGCTCGTCGCTACCTAGGGCCGTCTTGTAGGACAGGCCCAGACGCCAACTGCGCCCAAGGCTCAACTCAAGCCCAGTGTCCAGGTCGATGAAGTTGCTGTCCATCGGGTCGGGTGACAGCCGATACAGCACACCGTCGTCGCCCTGGTCGGTGTAGCGCATGCGGTAGTCGTCGCTATGGCTGAAGTTGTGGCCCCAGGCCAGCCCCACTCGCGGCGTGAGCACGCCAGCGCGGGTCTGGATGTCGTAGGCACCGCGCAGGCCGAGGAACGAGGTGAAGGTGCGTTGATGCTGCTCGTCGTAGCTCAGGCCATAGATGCCACCGCCACGCTCGCGGTAGTCGTCCAGCGTGGTGACGCTGCCGTTGACCCGTGCATACGGGGCCAGTGAAAGCGCGCCGGCACGGTACTCGTAGCTGGCGGTCAGCGACGCGTACCACTGGTCGGCATCCCGCGAGCCGTGGGCGTAGCCGTTCGACGGGTCGGACGTGACGTAGCGGCGCGAGTCGAAGCGGATGCGGTTGTAGCCAAGCAGCGCGTCCACATACACCTCCGACAGCGGATGGGTGCTCAGGTAGGCCGCCAGGCCCAGCGCATCACCTTCACTGTGGGTGTCATGGTCGCCGACATCGGTGCGGTCGGTGCCGTAACCGACCCCCATGCCCACCACGGTCCGTGGTGAAAGACGATAGTCCACGCCGGCGCTCAAGCCATAGGTGGTGTAGCTATTGTCTTTGGCGCCACGGGCGCGATTGGAGCCGGTGTTGATGAATCCATCGGTCCAGAAGGCCAGCGGCGCCTCACGGCATTCACCATCGATTGTCCGCGCGCTGTCCCGTTCCTTGCGTCGTTGCTCATCCGACTCCGCGTCGTTGCCTTGCAGTTCATCGCGCAGCGCCTTGCCCAGATCGCCAAGGCGCACATCTTCGCGCCCATGCTTGACGCTGGCGTTAAACGCGTTGCGGTCACAGGTTGGCCGGTGCAGTTGTTCCAGGCGGCGGTTGAAGTTGTCCATCTGGGTGCTGGCGAAACGTTCAGCGGCGCGTGATTGGGCGTTGAGCACGCCGATCACTTCGGCATCCTGGCCGGGGTCTGGGCGGGCCTGCACGGTGAAGGTCACGGTGCCGGTTGCACTGCCGCCGTTGCCATTTTCCAGGCTGAAGGTGGCTACGGCAGTGCCGGCAAACACCGTGGTCGGTGCGAAGCGCAGGGTGAACGGGCCGCTCAGGCTTGCGCTACCGGCTGATGCCGGACTGAGCGATAACAGCCGCGCGCGCAGGAACGGGCCACCGGTGGCACCCTGGGTCAGGTCGACGCTCGCCACCTGGCCAGGTACCAGGGCTTCGTTGGACGACACCACGGTGACCGTCTGGGCCGCGATGCTCAGGGCGAAGCTGAAGGTACCGACCGCGCCGTTGACGTCGGTGACAGTCACCTCAAGGGTGTGGGTGCCTGTGCTCTGGGGCGTGCCGCTGATCACCCCACTGCCGCTGTCCAGGACCAAGCCTGTCGGCAGGCTGCCCGCACTCAAGGTGAAGCGGTACGGCGCCATGCCACCGAGCGCGCGCAAGCTCATGCGATAGGCACTGCCCAAGGTGCCGCCTTCGACACTGCCAGCGCTGGGCTCGACATCCAGGGTCGGTGCGCTGACGGACACTGTCACCGTCGCCGGTGCCGAAGTACCGCCAGGGCCGTTGGCCGTATAGGCAAAGCTGTCGCTGCCGGAGTACCCGGCGCTGGGGGTGTAGCGAATACCCAGGCCACTGGCGATGGCGCTGCCATGTGCGGGAGCGCTGGTCACGGTCACGCTGGTCGCGGCGCCGCCGCTGAGGGCGAGGCTGATGGCGTTGGCTGAACTGTTGGCAGCAACCGTGGCGCTGCTGTTGCCAGCTATGGGGGCGCGGTCGGCGATCACCAGCGTATGAGCCTGGCTACCGACCGCGCCATAGGCGTCGCTTACTGTGAAGGTGAGGGCGAAGCTGCCATTGCTGGTCGGCGTGCCGCTGAGCACGCCGGCCGGTGACAGGCTCAGACCGGCTGGCAGGCTGCCTGTGCTGATCGCATAGGTGTAAGGCGCGGTGCCCCCTGAAGCACCCAGGCTGGCGCTGTACGCAGTGCCCAGGGTGCCATCGACCAGGTTGGCGAGATTCAGCGCCAGGGTCGGTGCGGTCACGCTCAGGCTGACCGTGGCGGGCGCCGAAGTGCCGCCGGGGCCGGTGGCGGTATAGGCAAAGCTGTCGCTGCCTGAGAAACCTGCCGTGGGGGTATAGCTGATCGCCGTGCCGCTGACCACTGCGGTGCCGTGGCTGGGGGCGGTGCTGATCGCCACGCTGCTGACCGGACCGCCACTCAAAGCGAGGGGGATGGCATGGGTCGAACTGTTGGCAGCGACCGTAGTGCTGACCGCACCGGCCACCGGCGCCTGGTCAGCGATTACCAAGGTGTACGCCTGGCTGCCGGTGGCACCGTAGGCGTCGGTGGCGGTGATGGTCAGGTTGAAGCTGCCGCTGTTGGTCGGTGTGCCGCCGAGTACGCCGGCCGGGGACAGGACGAGGCCGGTGGGCAGGCTGCCGGCAGTGACGCTGTAACTGTAGGGTGCGGTGCCGCCCACGCTGCTGAGTGGGGTGCTGTACGCCGAGCCGACGATGCCACCGCCGAAGGTACCAGGGGTGATGACCAGGGTTGGGGCGCCCACGCTGATATTGACGGAGCCCGGTGCCGAGGTACCGCCCGGGCCGGTGGCGGTGTAGGTGAAGCTGTCGGCCCCGGAGTAACCGGCATTCGGGGTGTAGGTGATGCTGGTGCCGCTGGCGGTTGCCGTGCCATGGCTGGCCGCGCTGACCACGGCAACACTGCTGACAGGGCCCCCACCGAGGTTGAGTGTGACCGCGTTGGTGGTGCTATTGGCCGCCACCGACAGGTTGACGGTGCCCGCCACGGGGGGCTGCTGGACAATGGTCAGGCTGTAGGCCCGCGAACCAGTGAAGTTATTGCCGTCGGTTGCGGTGACGGTGAAATTGAAGGTGCCATCGGCGGTAGGCGTACCGCTCAGGGTGTCGCCACTGAGGGTCATGCCACTTGGCAGAGCACCCGCCGTCACGGCAAAGGTGTAGGGCGCAGTCCCGCCGCTGGCACCGAGGGTAGCGCTGTAGGCCACGCCAGCGATGCCACCGCTCAGGGAGACCGGTGAGACGGTGATGGTCGGTGACGCCACGGTCAAGGTGTAGCTGCGCGAGGTGGTGAAGCTGTTGGCGTCGGTTGCCGTGACGGTGAAGGTGAAGGTGCCGCTGACGGTGGCCGTACCGCTCAGCGCATTCCCGATCAGGGCCAATCCAGCCGGAAGGCTGCCCGCGATGATGGCATAACTGTAGGGTGCCGTACCGCCCGTGGTGTTGAAGGTGCTGGTGTAAGGAACTCCTGCGCTGGCATCGCTCAGGGAGGTCGGCGTGAGGTTGAGCGTCGGCGCTGCGATGGACAGGGCGTAAGGTTGCGACCCTGTGGCACCGAAACTGTCGGTTGCGGTGACGGTGAAGTTGAAGGTACCGCTGGCGGACGGCGTTCCACCCAGCGTGTTGCCGCTGAGGTTCAGTCCGGGGGGAAGCGCGCCGCTGGTAAGGCTGAAGCTATAAGGCGCCGAGCCGTTGCTGGCGCTCAACGTGCTGCTATAGGCGGTGCCAGCGGTTCCGCTGGGCAAGGTCGCAGGGCTTAGTGCCAAGGTGGGCGGCGAAACCGTGAAACTGATGGTTGCCGGTGCGGAGGTGCCAATGGCGTTGCTAGCGGTATAGGTGATGCTGTCTGGGCCTGAGTAGCCTGCTGTGGGCGTATAGGTGATGCTGGTACCGCTGGCGGTCGCCGTACCATGGCTGGCCTGACTGGCCACCGCCACGCTGGTGGCCGCGCCGCCGCTAAGGTTCAGGGGGATGGGGTTGCTACTGCTGTTGGCTGCCACAGTTGCGCTCACCGCACCGGCAATGGGCGGTGCGACGTAGGTGTACTGGCTATTGCCATTGATCACGGAGGAGCCCGCTGCCGTGGTGACCACCACCGGCACGGTACCCGCTGACCCACTGGGGGTGGTCGCGGTGATCGAGGTGTCGCTGTTGACCGAGAATGTCGCTGCGTTGCCGCCAAATGCCACCCCTGTGGCGCCGGTGAAACCAGTGCCGCTGATGGTCACGCTGGTGCCCCCGCTGGTGCTGCCCGAGGTGGGGCTCAAGCTGGTCACCGTGGGGCCGCCGGTGATGGTGATCGAGTAGTTCACGGTCGCGGGAGTGAAGCTGTCGAACACCGTCAGGGTGAAGCTGTAAACGCCGGGCGCGACGTTTGGGGTGCCATTGATGGTAGTCGACTCACTGTTCGTGGACTCGGCGATGGTCAGGCCTGTTGGCAAGCACTTCAATGAGGGGTCGTAGGTCACGCTGACATCGCACTCGTACCAGCCGGTCATCGGCAGGACGCCGCCTGAGACGCTCAGCGGGATACTCAGGCTCTGACCTGCGGGGAAACTGCCCAGGTTGCTGCCTGGGGCAGGGCTGAACGTCATCGCCATGGCCTGGGCTGGCATCATCAGGGCGAGCGCCGACAGCCACAGCAGAAGGAACGACCTGGTCAGCCAGGCACGGTGGTACGCGAGTGAGTGCATCATGGGGCTTCCTGCCATGTTTCCGATCAGTGATCGCCTACGGACTCAGAGTGGGGGAGAACTGGGGCTGAGCGATGGGCCGGCCCTCTTCATGACTTCAGGCAAAATGGCTAACTGTCCATGTGCGCATTCCATTGCGTTGGGTGTTCGTGTCAGGCCGTTACAGGGAAACGGTGCATAGGCAGGTAAAGGCCATCGCCGGGCTGTACCTCGAAGCCCAGGCGCCGGTAAAGCGCCTGGGCCGGGTTGCAGGCGTCGACGCTGAGCGCACAAGCCTTGCCGTGCAGGTCCGCCACCGCCAGTACCGCCCGCAGCAGTGCGGTGCCGATGCCTTGGCGCTGCCAGGCCGGCATAAGGGCGATGTCCACCACCCGCAGCTCGGCCTGTTTCTCGTCTACGCACAAGCGACCGATGGCCTGTCCGGCCCGTTCGACGATCAGGAATGCGGCCTGTGGATAGTGCTCGGCATAGTGACGTGACTGCAGGTCGGCCTGGCCGTCGAGAAACGCCAGACGCTGTGCATCGCTCAAGGGCAAGCCCTCGAACTCGATGCCTCGTCGGGCCACGAACAGCGCCCGCAGCAGACTGACATCACCTTCGCCCTGCCGCCGAAGACCAAACCCGATGCCTACTGGCAGCGCCAGCGCAAGACGCTCGCTCAGGGGCGCGCAGGGAAGTTGCCGTCGTAGCATATGCAGTAGGCCAGGGTCAGATAAGGTTGCTGGGCGTTGCGGGTCGTCCTGTTGAACGGGGTACCCGCCTTGCTCACGGTGACAGGGGCCAAGGTGTAGTCGGTGTTGCCGGCTACACCGTTGTACAGGCGCAGGTTGCGCGGCTGGCTGAGAAAACTTTGGCTGGTGGGCGTATCGACGGCCGCCGCGAAATTCGTCCCAGGTTGGGCCCGGAGCGCATGGGTATGAGGCGCGAAGTTGGCTGGTGTCAGCGTGGCCTCATCCGCTCCGGCGCTGGCATCGAGCGCACGCGCGGTCAATCCGGGGCCGGCACCCACGCCCATGGCGACCTGACCGTTGAGATTGGGCAGGTTGAATTGGTTGGTGTTACCGCCAAACCCGTACCCCAAAACGGCAAAGAGGCTCTGGAACTGCTGGATCGGCCTTGCCGAACCGTCGCAGAGCAGCCAACCATCGGGAATGTAGGTATACGGAAACAGTCGAATTTCTCCAGTGAAAGCGTCCATGAGTCATATCCCTGAAAAGTGAAGAGCAGGCCTGGGTCTCAGAATTGGCTCGGGTAGATGCCGGTCAGGGCGATGATGTAGTTGATGGCGCGCGACCCCATCATGTTGTCGTGTGGTGAACCGATGCCGCCCGAGCGCACCAAGGCGCCGTTGTTCAGCGTGACGGCGGTATCCGTGTTTGCCGTGCTGTACAGCCCCTTGACCGGACCGGCTGGGGTGAAGGCGGCGAAGGTGCAGGTGTTGTGGGCGGAAGGGCCTGCCGGCTCCGCCGTGGTGGCGGGGGCGTTGGTGACACTGAAACCATGGCTGTGGGCCGGGGTATTGGCAGCCGTCATCGCCACTTGTTCGGTGCCGACGATCTGCCCCAGGGTACGGGGTGTCAGGTTGTTGCCTGCGCCGGTGCCAACAGCCACCCGGCCGCGCAGGTCGGGCAGGGCGAAGGTGGTTATGCCATCGCCACCGTAGGTGGTGCCGATCAGCGAGAACAGCGCTTCGTTCTGGCTGATCGGTAGCACGGATGCGTCGCAAAAAGCCCAGCCAACGGGTGCGTATGAACCTGCGAACAGCCGAATTTCCCCGAGGTAGTTATCTGACATGACTTGCCCCTTGAGATGATAGGTGTGGTAGCCGTTACTGGCGTGGCGGGAAGACGCCCTGGGTGGCGATGCAGTAGCTCAGGCAGATCGAGGGCTGCATGTTGGGTATCGGCGTCTGCCCGGTGGCTGCGATGGTGTCAGCGTGGAGGGTCACCAGCTTGTTCGTGTCGGCGGTGATGTAGGTCGGCTGCGCGGCAACACCGTTGGCATTGGCGCTGGTCGCGGGGTAGTTGCCGGCCGGGCCGCCATTGCCGAGAGTGGCGTTGCTGACTTGTACGCTGTGGGTGTGTTCGGGCAGTGCGCTGAGCGGCAGCATCACAGACTCGACGCCACCCGCTTGTCCGGTGCTGTGAGAGGCGAATGCCGGGTTCACGGGTGGCCAGTCGTTGCGCCCCATCGCCACCCGACCACGCAGGTCGGGCAGTGCGAAGGTGGCCTTGCCGTCTCCTCCGAACTGCACACCCAGCAATGCGAAAAGTGCCTGGTTCTGAACGATCGGCAGCAGCCGGCCGTCGCAGGGCAACCAGCCTTTTGGTATCACCGGCCAGCTGAACAGGCGGATTTCACCTAGAAAATTCTCCATGCTTCAACGTCTCCATTACCCAAACTGCATGCACTGTAAATGCCCATCTCCGCAGGGAGCTGAGCGCCGCGTACGACGAAACAGGTGATAGACAGAACCGCTTTGGCCGGGGGCCGACTACTACTACCGTGCTAGTAGCTTGGGCATGATCCTTTCCTTGGGGCCCGAACAGAGGAGGCTGGATGCCTCGGAGATAGCTGGAGTCTAGTTAGCTGATGGGTAAATGCCATCATTTTTGCAGGGATATTTGAAGATTATTTGCAACGATCAGATGCGGCTGTCGAAGGCCGCGCGTAAGTGCATCAGTCCAGCACGTCGTGCAGCACTTCGTAGATCAAGCCTGAAGCGAGGGCCACTAATATGAGGTCGGTACCAGCCTGCCGCCATTCATAGCCGTCGTAGTGCGGCAGGCGCCCCAGCAGGCGGCCATCGAGCTTCTTGGCTATGCCGGGTGGCAAGGGCTTGCCGCGTGCCAGGTTTTTCTGGATGCCGGGTGGCAGCGCAGTGCCGGCGTTCCAATAGTCCCGGTTATCGTTGAGAATGATCCGCACGCCGCCCACATCGATCGATGGGCCACCATGCCAGTCGTTGCCGTTTCCCTGATGCCCCGAATTTCCGTGTTGCCCGCCCTTGTCGTGGCCTTTGCCCTTGCCTGGGTCGGCGAGCAGGGCAGGGCTTGTACCCATCAGCAGCAGGCTGAGGGCGGTCGACAGCAGCGTCTTGAGCTTGAGCATGTGGGCTGTTCCTTGAGCACATGAAGGTCAACTACAGCTTAGCCAAGCCGCCAGCGTGTGTTGAAAGCCCGTGTGGCTGTGTGTAACGCACTGCATTTCGTCGCCTGGTACAAAACTTAAAGGCGGTTCACCGGTCTTACGGCGATCCCACCTCGCCCATGGAGGCGTATAGAAAATGAAAAAGACCTTGGTAGCCGTGTTTGCCTGTGCCTTTGCGCTGGGGAGTGCGGCGTTGTTACCGGCTGATGTTTCGCCGATTGGCGCGGCTTATGCCAAGGGCGGTGGTAACGGGGGTGGCCACGGCGGCGGCAATGGCGGCGGTCATGGCGGTGGCAACGGAAATGGCGGCGGCCAGGGTGGTATGGGCGGCAATGGCAACGGTAAAGGCTCGACGGGTGAGCATGCGGGCAAAGCCACCCGTGATCATGGCGTAAGCGGAAATCACTACGGCAGTACCCGTAACGACGACCGTGGGCACGGCACCGCCACCTCCGGTGTTGCGCATTCCAAGGATACCCGTGGCCTGGCCAAGTCGACCGCCGTGTCGCGCACCACGCCGGGCGACCACAACACCAAGGGCTTGAGCAATGCCGTTCGCTCGTCCTCCAAGAACGACCGCTGAAGGCTGAATGAGCAACGCCCAGTCTATGCTCGCCATAGGCTGGGTCGTTCTCCGCGACTTCACCCGCGACAAGTAGGCGAGCGCTGCAGCTCTGCCAGTATCTGCTCGACAACCGGCAGGCGACGATTACCACCAGGCACCATCACTGGCATCCGCGCAATCGGCGCAATGTCGTGAGCGAACCCCAGGCACTAGGCCTCCTGCGCCAGCGTCCGAGCGTCCCGGACATCGCCCTGCATGGCCAGGGCTTGGTGGCTGCCCCAGGCAACTCCACGCGGTCCACCGGCAGCGCGGTGAGCCACAGCAACAGACGTTCAGCCTTGGGGCAGTTCGAACCCGGTGATGGCCCTGTCAAGTTTCAGTGCCTGGGCATGCAGCACCCGCATCAGGTGCAATGAAGCTTGGGATGGGGGCTCGAAGCGTGAGTAGACGAAACTGATATCGAAGTGAATGTCCTCCGCCAGCGGCACCACTTCAAGGCCACTGTCCTGTGCCACGAACTCGTCGATCAGGGTCATGCCCATGCCTTGCTTTACCAAGGCCACAGCTTCGTTGGCGTTGGTGAACGACAGCAACGACTCAAGGTGCAGGCCTCGGCGCTGGATTTCATGCGCCAACAACCGGCCAAACGGCATGTCGGGCCGGAACAGCAGCAGCGCGTGCCCCACCAACTGCTGCAGCGTCAGCGCCGGCTCCTGGGCCAAGGGGTGATCGGCAGGCATTACCGCAACCATGCGCCCCCGCATGAACGGTTGGGACACCAGATGGTCATGCACCACTGGAAGGGCAGCAATCGACAGGTCGACCTTCTTCGACAGGATCTGGTTGGGCATCTCGTTCATCAGCGAGGTCTGCCACTCGATGGTCAGCGATGGCGACTCGCGCTTGAGCTGCGCCAGGGCGATGGGGATCACCACTGTCGACAACGATGCACTGCACGAAATGCGTAGGTTGCGGTGGCTGCCCGAGGCCAATGACAACGCGCACTCGTTGACCTGCAGGGCGGCCTGGTACACCCGCTCTACTTCACGGAACAGGACATGTGCCTCCTCGGTGGGGACCAGACGATTGTTGATGCGCTCGAACAAGCGATATGCCAAACGCCCTTCGACGTAATGGATCAGCTTGCTCACGGCTGGTTGGGACACATACAGCATCTTGGCCGCGGCACTGATCGAGCCGGTCAGCATCACCGCGCGAAACACCTCCATGTGCCGCAGTTTGAACACCATCGCGCTGGATGCTGGGCTGTCCGGGTCTTGGGGCATGTGTATTACCTTTGGTTATGATGTCTGCCATCTGGGTATGAGCGCCAAACGTCGGCGCGCAGTATCGTCGCTCCAGCCTCGCCGCCACGATGGCGGACGATAACAGGATCTACGTTCAGGCGCAGAAAGCGTCAACCAGGGAGCTGTCCATGAACATCTTTGATGAACCGAAGATCGATTGCCATAACCATTTGTTTGATCCCGATCGCTTTCCCTACCATCCGGATGCGCCTTATGCCCCCTCGGGCCAGGAAGTTGCCACGCTAGAGCAGTTCACCCAAGTGATGGAGGCCTATGGCGTGCAACACGCGTTGCTGGTCGGCCCCAACAGCGGCTATCACACCGACAACCGCTGCCTGCTCGATGCGCTGGCGCGCGGGCAGGGCCGTTTCAGGGGCATCGCGGTGGTCGAGCCGGGCATGAAACTTGGCCAGCTGGCGGCATTGAAGGAGCAAGGCGTGGTCGGGGTTGCCTTCAATCCAGCGCTTTATGGGGTAGGCTGCCTCGACGGCTGCGAAAGCCTGTTCGGCAAGCTGGCCGAGCTTGATCTGTTCGCCCAGGTCCAGGTGTGCGAAGACCAGCTACTGGACGTACAAGCGCGGTTGTTGCGCCTGCCAACGCGGTTGCTGATCGACCACTGCGGCCGCCCTGACGTTGCTGCCGGCTTGCAACAACCGGGCTTCCAGGCGTTACTGCGCCTGGCAGGTTCTGGCCGGGCGACCGTCAAGCTGTCAGGCATGCAGAAGTTCGCCGCGCCGCAGGCACTGTTCGAGCAAAGTGCTGCCTATGTCCAGGCATTGATCGAGGCGTTCGGCCCCCACGCCTGCCTCTGGGGCTCGGATTGGCCCTTTATCCGCCAACGCTCACGTGTCGATTACGGCCCGTTGCTCAAACTCGCCGAGCGCCTGGTGCCCGACCCCACGCAGCGCCGTCAGATCATGTGGGACACCCCAAGGCGCTTGTTTGGTTTTGCCTGAGCACTGCGATACCCGTACAGGATGAGTGAACTGCAGGAGTCCGCTGGGCTGCCCCGCTGCAAGCATGCGCGGCAACGGGGCAGGGTGATTCACTTCCTGCCTTTGGCGGCCTGGAAGGAGGCCACCATGTCTTTGGCCCAACCATCGAGCACAGCCTTGGCGTCCTTGGTTTGCATCACCTGGTCGGCGTTTTCAAGCTCGCTACCTGCACCCTTGCGGACCACCTGGGCGACCACCTGCTGGTTGCCGCCGTCGATGAACGCCGCCTCGGTGGCGATGGTGGTGTCCTGGTCGCGAATACCGGTGGCCGTGCTTACACCTGCTGCGATCAGGGCGATCGGGATGACTTCATACGGGCGCAGGCCTTTGGTCTTGGCACTGACTGCAGTGATTGCCGGACGCACTATCAGGACGCGTGGACCCGGTCCTTTGGCCAAAGGTAACACCTCAGAGAAGTGGCTTTTGAGGGTCTGGTCGTAGTAGTGGGTAATGCCAGTCAAAGTCGACTGTGGGACTTTTTCGGTGGGTTGGGGTTTCGGATAAAGCTGGCTCGGTTCGATGTAGACGCTGGTATAACGATTGGCGTCGACATCCGGTTTGATCCAGCGCATGACTGGCGCGCCGGAAGGCGACTTGTCTTCCTTCAGTAAGCTGTAGTCCTTCAGGAAGCCCGAGTACTGATCGGACTCCACGTACTTGCTCGCGCAGCCATATAGCATGACTGTAGCAAGACACAAGGTTGCAACCAATGGCCGGGTTTTCATGCAGCACTCCTTCCTACGTTGAGTGATATCCCGCAGGCATGCGGGCGACTCTTGGTGGCGCAAGATTTAAGTTTGAACTCTGCGATCGTGGAACAAGGCACTCTTCTCGCGGTTTGCGAGGCGATGGTGAGAGACCCGCGAACGTCGGCTTCGGGCATTTAAACTTTAGACGAGGCCTTATTACTCGCAAGTGCCCACGGGTGAGGTGAACATACTGTTTCCCGGTGTTGTTCGACTGTACATCGAGGCCAATACGCACTGGCCATTTCTTGACTAATCTTGCCTGCGATATGGGCTGTGCAGGGCATTCGGACCTGCCGCGAGAGAAGCCATGAGCAAGGGCAATGACCTGATCATCTGCGAGTACTGTGACGCGGTCTATCACCGTGCTCCGCTGCGGCGCCACCAGAGTGCTGTGTGCACGCGCTGTGGCGGCGTGCTGTATCGGCACAATGGGCTGACTCCCCAACAGCGCCTGGCGCTCAGCATCACGGGTGGCGTGCTGCTGGTGTTCGCCAATGCCTACCCGGTGATGACCATCAGCATGAGCGGGCTGTCCAACTCGGCGACGCTGTGGGACGCGGTGATGGTCCTGAGTAGCGGTAGCATTACGTTCATGGCATTGGTACTGGCGCTGTCGATCATTTTCGCGCCGGTGCTGCAGATCGCCGTGCTGTGCTGGGTATTGAGCTTTGCCATGGCCGGCCGCCGTTCACCCGCGTTTGGCGCTTGCATGCAGGCCCTGGAAAGGCTGAGGCCCTGGAGCATGCTGGAAGTCTGCCTGCTCGGCGCGATGGTGGCGGTGATCAAGCTTGCCGGCTTGCTCGATGTGATCCCTGGTATCGGCCTGATTGCCCTGGCGGCGCTGAGTGTATTGCTGATCTACATCGCCGGGCGCGATATCCGCGACCTGTGGGAGCAGGTATGACAGTCCCGGTGTTGGCCGACGACCTGCAGGTGTGCCTGTGCCACGGCTGCGGTCAGGCCTGCGACCTGCGCGAAGATGCCTGTCACTGCCAACGCTGCGGTGCGCCGCTGCACCGACGCAAGGTCAATCCCATTGCCCGTGGCTGGGCGTTTCTGTGCGCAGCACTGATCTTCTATGTGCCGGCCAATGCCTTGCCGGTGATGAACACCGAAATGCTTGGCCAGGGTACCGACAGCACCATCGTTGGTGGGGTGTTGGAGTTCTGGGAGGCGGGGGCGTGGGACATTGCCTTGATCATCTTCATCGCCAGCATCGGTGTGCCCGCGATCAAGTTTTTTTCCCTCGGCCTGCTGTTGGTAACCGCCCAGCGACGCAGCACCTGGGCGAGGCGTCAGCGCTCGCAACTGTTTCGCTGTGTCGAGTTGATCGGTTATTGGTCGATGCTCGATGTGATGGTGGTGGCCTTGGTGGCTGCGCTGGTGCAACTGCGTGGCCTGGGAACCATCGAACCGCGTCCAGGCATTCTGTTCTTCGGTTTGGTGGTGGTGCTGACGATGTTTTCTGCGATGAGCTTCGACCCACGACTGATCTGGGATGGCGAGCCACAAGACGGAGAGCGCAGCGATGGCGCAGCAGACTGACAAACCCGTGGCAGCAGGTCAGCCTCAGGTGCTGACCCGGCGGGTGAATGTGTCGCTGGTGTGGATCGTACCTATCCTGGCCTTGCTGGTGGGCGCCTCGCTGGTGGTGCGCAACTGGATGCAGCAGGGGCCGGTCATTACCATCTCGTTTCGCAGCGGGGAGGGGTTGGTGGCGCACAAGACCCAGGTGCGTTACCGCAGCGTGGTGATCGGCGAGGTCACCACGGTAGAACTGGCCAAGGACCGCGAAAGCGTGGTGGTGCAGGTGGAACTGGCCAAGGAAGCCGAATCGTTCGCCACCGAAGGTGCGCGCTATTGGGTAGTGCGACCTCGCATCGGGGCCGGGGGCGTTTCAGGGGTGGACACCTTGCTCTCGGGCAGTTTCATCGGCGCCGATGCCGGTGAGTCGACGGCGCCGCGCAAGCGCTTCACCGGGCTCGAACTACCACCTCCGATCACCTATGGCGAGAAGGGCAAGCACTTCACCCTGAGTGCGGACGACCTCGGTTCGCTGGATGTCGGCTCGTCGATCTACTACCGGCGGATCCCGGTCGGCGAGGTGGTTTCCTACGCCCTGCAGCAGGATGGCAAAGGGGTGGACATCGGCGTGTTCGTACAGTCGCCCTACGATGCCTTCGTTACCGCCGATACCCGCTTCTGGAATGCCAGCGGGGTCGACATGCAGATCGGTGCCAATGGACTGAAAGTCGAAACCCAGTCGCTGTCATCCATCCTCATGGGTGGCCTGGCGTTCGGCGCGCCTGACTTCGCAGCACCTGCCGACCCCGCGCCCGATCAACAGCAGTTTCGTCTGTTCGTCGACCGCGACGCGGCTTTGGCGCCACCCACGGGCAAGCAGCAGCACCTGCGCATGCGCTTCGAGCAGTCGATGCGCGGCTTGTCTCCAGGCGCGCCGGTGGAATTCAAGGGGGTCGAGTTCGGCAAGGTGGTGGCAGTGACGCTCGACTACGACGAACAGAAGCAGACTTTCCCAGTGGTGGTGGATGCGGTGATCTATCCGCAACGCTTGGGCCCGGTGCACCAGAAAATGCTCAAGGCGTTCAACCATACCCCCGGTGACGATGCCGGTGCCCGCCGGCTGATTGGCACTTTCGTCGAGCACGGACTGCGAGCCCAGGCGCGTAGCGGCAACCTCATCACCGGGCAAATGTATGTGTCGCTGGATTTCTACCCCGCAGCGCCGAAGGTGGCCTTCGACATGAACGCCAGCCCGATCACGGTGCCCACGGTGCCTGGCAGCCTGGAGAAGCTGCAGGAGCAGTTGCAGCACATGGTAGAACGTCTCGGCAAGCTGCCGCTGGAGAGCATCGCCGGCAACCTGGACGGTACCCTGCGGGAGCTCAGGGCAACCCTCAAGCGCTTTGACGGCCAGACACTGCCGGGCGTGAAGGCGACGCTGGAAGATGTCCAGAAAACCTTGCGGACGGCCAACTCGGCCATCGCCGAAGATTCGCCGCAGCGGGAGAAACTGGGCGATGCGCTGCAGGAACTGGAGCGCATGTCGCGTTCGCTGCGTGACCTTGCCGACTTCCTGGGGCGGCACCCCGAATCGCTGATTCGTGGGCGGCCCAAGGCGGCGGGTGCCGATGACGTGCAGCCTTGACCCCGCACCCGATCGAGGAGTGATACCTGATGCCTCAGATTCACGCTGTGATACTGGTCGCGTTGGCGGTGCTGGCTGCAGGCTGCAGCAGTTCGCCCACCCACTACCATACTCTGGTGCCGCCACAGCCGACCCGCGAAGAGGGTACTAACGTGCTGGTGGAGCGGGTCAGTGTTCCGCCGCAGGTGGATCGACCGCAATTGGTGGTGCGCCAGGGCCAGAGCGGCCTGGCAATACTTGATACCGAATGGTGGGGCGCCAACCTTGTGGATGAGTTCCGCAGCGCCCTGCAGGACCAGCTTGGCGGACCTGTGGGCAGCAGTGTCCGCTCAGTGCTGCGGGTTGACGTGCAGCGCTTCGATTCAGTGCCAGGCCAGCACGCTTTGCTGGAGGCGGTATGGCGGTTGAAGCGGCCTGGCCAGGACGAGCTGACTTGTCGCACCACGGTACAGACACCGGCGCAAGCCAGTGTCAGCAGCTTGGTCAGCGCCCAGCAAAGCAACCTGCGCCAACTGGCCGGTGCGGTGCGTAGCGCGGCAGTGCAGGGTCGTTGCCCTGCCGCTTAGGCTCTGTGTGAATAGTCTTGAGATGAAGCTCAAGCAAGGCGAAAACAGCCGAGGAAGCGGAGTTTACGGGTTGTAAATGAGCACTCCGAGGCTGTTTTCAGCACAGCATCACCGAGTACCAAGGCTTTTCGTACAGAGCCTCGTACTGCTGATCATGGATTGACCTGATACCCACGTCCCTGAAGGCATCCGCTGTAGGCGCTGGCATAGGCCGAGCTTTGTGCCTGGTCCTGAGTGCGGCGGTCCTGGCGGCGGTCCTGGCGCTGGCGCATACCGCCCACGGCGGCCCCGGCCGCAGCCCCTTCACCGGCGCGGTTCTGCCGGTACTGCTGCTTGGCCTCGTCGCTGGCCCGGTCATAGATCTCTTCGTGCTGGTTGCCCCGTACCTGGGCCCCTACCGCACCTGCCGCGGCCCCGGCGGCCGCGCCGCGAACCCTGCCGCCGACGTGAGGCTCGGAGTGGGTTGCAGTGCTGGTCGCATTGTTGGCGACCGTGTTGCAATCATTGATATCCAGTTGCATCTGCTGGCTGCTTTGGCCCTTGAGCGGCACGACTGACTGCGCTTGGGCTGTGGAGGCGGTAAGCAGCAGTACCAGCAAGTATCCCCATGGGAATGTACGCATGGCTCTTCTCCACTGGAAGCTAACCCCATCGAAGAGAATAGTTCCAAGCGCGGGGCGCTGATGCCCGCTGGTCTGTGTTCTGAGCCCGCCAAGCCGCCCCTCGTCGCGATTGTCTCCACTTGCCATCACTCACCACCGGTCGGCTTTTCCCGACGCGGCTTGAACCGCGCGGCGAAAGGGACTAATTAATATGTGTGGGAAAAATTCCCACGCTAAGAAAAGTAAAAGCTTCCAACGATTCCCGACTTGATTTGGCGTTTCTCGCGGTGATGACCAGGAGACGGAAAATGCAAATCCAGAGGTTGTTCAAGAGGGCATTACTGGCGGCGGCCATAGGCGCCGTGCTGTCAGCGTCCATCGTTTTGGTTCCGGACACGATTTCCCAAAGCGCCAGCGCGTACGCCAAGGAGGGTGGGGGGGGCGGTCATGGAGGTGGCGGCGGTGGCCACGGTGGCGGCGGAGGCCATGGCGGTGGTGGTGGCC
The DNA here is from genome assembly GCF_040762985.1 of Pseudomonas sp. Rh2. Taxonomy (NCBI): domain Bacteria; kingdom Pseudomonadati; phylum Pseudomonadota; class Gammaproteobacteria; order Pseudomonadales; family Pseudomonadaceae; genus Pseudomonas; species Pseudomonas sp. Rh2. The sequence goes on along the minus strand of NZ_CP142890.1, from coordinate 3,247,280 downwards.
ACGGTGGTGGCGGAGGCCATGGCGGTGGTGGTGGCCACGGTGGTGGCGGCGGTGGCCATGGCGGTGGCGGTGGTCATGGTGGTGGCCACGGCGGTAGTGGTGGTCATGGCGGCGACGGTGGCGGTCATGGAGGCCACAGCGGCGGCCACAGCGGCAGCGGTCATGGCGATGCAGGCCGTGGTCACGACGGCAACTCCAATGCCGGGCGCAGCGGCAACCACGCCGAAGCAGGCGATGATCATGGCAATCATGTCGGCGGCGAACCCGGCGACGATCACGGTAACCATGTTGGCGGCGAGCCGGGTGACGATCATGGCAATCATGTTGGCGGTGAGCCTGGCGATGACCATGGCAATCACGTCGGTGGCGAGCCTGGCGATGATCGCGGCAACCCTGTGGGTGGCGAACCGGGTGATGACCGCGGCACTCACGCTGGCGGCGAAGCGGGGGATGACAACAGCAGGAGCTGAGCCACGCTGACAGGCCATGAGCAAAACCTTGGGGGGCGGGTTTTGCCTGGGCTTGCCCAGTCCACGACTGCCCCTCTCAACGCATGTGCAATGAGCGCTGACAGTTAATTTGGTGTTTCGGGAAGGAAATGGTTACGGGACGTATGGGATTATTTCCCGCGTCGTATACGGCTTCCACCTGTCAAGGAAATGCGCTCAATGCAATCGCCGACATTACCGCCCTCCATGCTCAATGCCTTGCGCCGGGTGATGTACCCGCTGGTGCGGTTGATGCTGCGCAAGGGGGTCACCTATACGGTGTTCGCCGACCTGCTCAAGCAGGTGTTCGTCGATGTTGCCCATCGGGAGTTTCGACTGGACGAAAAGGCGCCCAGCGATAGCCGCATCAGTCTGTTGACGGGGGTGCATCGCAAGGACGTCAGGCGCCTACGCGGCGAGAGTGAAGCGTCGCAAGCGCTGCCGGAAAACATCACGCTTGGTGCGCAACTGGTCAATCTCTGGACCAACAGCCCGCCGTTCTGCGCCAATGTTGGGCAGGCGCTGCCGTTGCCGCGGCTGGCCAGCGTCGGAGGGGCGTGCTCGTTCGATGCTCTGGTGGCGAAGGTCAGCACCGACATCCGTGCCCGGGTGGTGCTCGATGAGTGGTTGCGACTGGGCATCGTCCGATTGGACGAGCAAGACCGTGTGCACCTGGAAGCCGAGGCATTCGTGCCGCAGAAGGGGTTCGACGAAAAAGCCGCGTACTTTGGTCATAACCTGCATGACCACGCCAGCGCGGCGGTGCACAACTTGAGCGGCCAGGGTCTGCCCTTTTTCGAGCGAAGTGTGCACTACGATGCCCTTAGCCTGGCCAGCGTGGAAAGTCTGCGTGAGTTGGTGGCCAAGGACGGCATGCAAACACTGCTAGGCTTCAGTCGGATGGCCGCCGACCTTGAAAGCGCCGACTCGCCCAGTCCTGAACAACGTCAGCGCATCACCATCGGGCTTTATTTCTACACTGAGCCTACCCAACCCGATTCGCACAAGACGCCTGACACATGAATGCCTTCTCGCGCTGCCTCAGTGTGGTCATGCTGGCCTTGGGTCTGGGGCTGGCGACCTGTGCCGGCGTGCAAGCCGCCCCCGTGTGTGTTAGCCGTGACGAAGTGGGCATGGCGGGCGCTGCGGGCCTGCAGTCTCCGGGGGGCATGGGTGGTACTGGTGTACGGAGCGCAAGCGGTGGTGTAGGCGGCACGGGTGCACCTGCGCAGCAGCGTCCAGGTGGCACGGGCGGTACCGGGGCAGTGGCAGACGGCGTGGACGGCATTCTGTTCGATCGCGATAACGGTGGTGTTGGCGGAACGGGGGCTCCGGTGCTGCGCCCTGGAGGAACCGGTGGCACAGGCATCGTCGGCACCATAACCGGGTTTGCGTCGATTTGCGTCAATGGCCTTGAAGTTCACTTTGGCAAAGACGTGCCAGTCAGCGAGAACGGCATGCCCGCCAGTAGTGCCCACCTTGCCATCGGCCAGGTCGTTGCCATAGAAGCCTTCGTCACCCAGCGTGGTCTGAATGCTGGGCGCATCTCGATTCTCAATGTCTACGAAGGCCCGTTGACCGCGCTGCCCAATGCTGCTGGGCCACTGCGGGTAATGGGCCAGCCAGTGCGGCTGGCCGCAGGGGCGAGGGTGGCAGAGGGGTTACGCCCTGGCGAGCCGGTCAAAGTCAGCGGCCTGCGCGATGCCAATGGCGCAGTGGTGGCCAGCCGTATCGAGCGTGCGCCGGGCCTGAAGGCGTCCAGCGCGATTGGCACGATAGACCGTGCTGGCTCCCTCCAGGGGCTGAAGCTCGGGACCCGCATGGCGCCCGCGCAGGAAGTGCTGGTGCGGGGACAATGGACCGGGCGCCAGCTGGAAGTCGTACAGAGCAGGCCCGACCCAAGCCTGCCGTTCGCCGGTCGGGTGCAGACGGCTGTGATCGAGGGGCTTGTGCAGCGTCGGCAGAACCAACGACTGGTCGTTGGCGGCATTCAGGTTACCTTGGGGCGTGACACGGTGATCGTAGGCGAGCAGGCGCAGACCCTGGCAGTGGATCAGCGCGTTCGGGTCAGTGGGGTGTTCACTGGCCATCGTGAGCTACGGGCAGCACGTGTCGAAAGCCCTGGCGAACGCCTCGACCATTCGGGCAAGGGGAATCGGGAGCGCAGCACCGACCAGAACTCGAACAGTACGACAGGCTCGCGCAACAGTGGGCATGGCGGGGGCGATACCCGCGCTTTCAACGACGACCACAGCGGGAAAAGCGTACGAGTCGAGGTCGGGGCAGATGACCACGGAGCGACCGAGTCGGTTGACCACGCTGGATCAGAGCGGGTCGAGGCGGCGCAAAAGCAGGAGAGCCACGGCAACAGTGGACGGCCCGAAAGGGTAGAGAGGGCCGAGGCAGTAGAGAAGGCCGAGAAAGTGGAGAAGATCGAGAAAGGCGAGAAGGTCGAAAAGCCCGATAAGGTCGAGAAAGTCGAAAAGGTCGAGAAAGTCGAAAAGGTAGAAAAGATCGACAAGGTGGACAAAGTCGAAAAAGTAGAGCGGGTTGAAAAGATTGAGAAAGTCGAGAAGGTAGAAAAAATCGAAAAAGTGGAGAAGGTCGAGAAAGTAGAAAAAACCGAGAAGGTCGAGCGCCCCGAACGTTCCGGGCATTAGAGGTAAGCAGTTCGGCATGGAACAACTAGGCTGGGAGAAACGGATCACACGTTCCAACGGGAAGTTGAGGTGCGGATGAGACCCATGCTCCCTCTGTTCACCAGCTTGCTGGCGAGCATCAGCGCATCGGCGATGGCTGACACGTTCACCCTGGCCTCAGGCCTGGACTATTCCAGTGGCGACTACGGCACCGGCACCACATCGGAGATCTGGTACGTCCCTGTGGTGGCGAAATACGAGACCGGCCCGATGACGTACAAGGTCACCGTACCCTGGTTACGCATCACCAACCCTGAGGTGGGCCCCGATGGCGACCCGCTGCCCGGCGGTTGCAGGGATGTGGAAAGCGGTCTGGGCGACACGGTCACCAGCGCGGCTTACGCCTTGCTTGACGGCAGTGCAGGTGGCGTCTTGCTCGACCTGATCGGCAAGGTCAAATTCCCTACTGCCGATGAAGACCAGTGCCTGGGTACCGGTGAGTACGACTACACCGGTCAGGTCGACATCGCCAAGGCATTTGGCCCGGTGACCGGCTTCGCCACTCTGGGCTGGAAGAAGTACGGCGACCCGCCAGGCAGCGATTTCGATGACCCGGTATTCGCCAGCCTGGGGTTCGCCCTGCCAGTGGCGAGGGGTACCACGGCAGGTGCTTCCTATGACTGGCGGCAGAAAGTCGTGTCCACTGGGTCGCAAATCAAGGAACTCACCCTGTTCGTCACCCATAAGCTGAGCGCGCAATGGAAGGTTCAGTTGTACGCGGTCAAAGGTTTCTCCGACGCCAGTCCCGATGCGGAAGGCGGCCTGATGCTATTTCATGCGTTCTGATGATGTGCCCCTGGCGCCAGCAGTGCCAGCGGTTCATTCGTAGGCGGTCGCCCCGGCAATGTGCCTCCCAGCCACATAGCCGAAAGTCAGTGCCGGACCCAGGTTGATTCCGCCAGAGGGGTACCAACCGCCAAACACACTGGCCATGTCGGTACCGACAGCGTACAAGCCGGCTATCGGCTGGCCCGCTTCGTCCAGCACTCGTGCATGGCCGTCGGTGCGAAGGCCGGCGAAGGTGCCGAAGCAACCGGGTTGAACCTTAACGGCGTAGAACGGGCCCTGCTCGATGGGCGCCACGCAGGGGTTAGGGCCTTTGTGCAGAGGGTCGCCTTGCTTTCGGTTGAATGGCGTGGAGCCGCGTCCGAATGCGGGGTCCTGGCCGGTTCGTGCATGGCGGTTGAAATCGACGACGGTGTTGATCAATCCAGCAGCGTCGATACCACAGGCAAGCGCCAACTGTTCCAGTGTCGCGCCGCGCTTGAGGTAGCCGCTGCGAAGGTGGGGCCATACCGGTAGCGGTGCCGGACGCGCGTGACCAAGGCCATAGCGGCGCAGGAAGCGGTGATCGCAGATCAGCCATGAGCAGACTTCTTTTCCTGGTGGTACCGCATCGACCATGGCCGAAACGTAGTCGTAGTAGCCGTGCGCTTCGTTGACGAAACGCTCGCCGCTGGCCAGCACGCCAATGATCCCTGGCTTGCCACGCTCGATGATGTGCGGAAAGTGGCCCATGCTGCCGTCACGGTGCGGCACCTTCGACACCGGCGCCCAGGCCACTGGTGACTTCAGGTCGGTCGCGACCACGCCGCCCGCCGACTCGCCCAAGCGCAGCCCATCACCCGAACAGGAGAGCGGGGGCAGGGCAAGGTTGTCTTGGCCAGTGGCGTCGCGCGGGAACAGTTGCTGACGCCGTTTGGTGTCATTGGGAAAGCCTCCGGCGGCCAGCACCACTGCCTTGGCCCGAATGCGCATCTCACCCTGGGGCGTCGTGACGACTGCCCCTTTCACCTGGCCATCTTCCATTAGCAAGTGCCTGGCCGGTGCGGACTCCAGCAGACGCACACCCAGGTCCTGCGCCGATTTCGCCAGCCGCGCCACCAGCGCCACGCCATTGACCAGGTGCATGGCACGTCCGTATCGGGCAAGGTGGTAGAGGTGACGGCCAAAGCGCTTGCACACGTGAAGGAAGGCCCGCGGTGAGCGGGTCATGTTGAGGAACGCGCCAAGGTCGGTACCGGCCATGATCGGCATGCCCATGAACGAGGTTTCGCGCAGGGTCTTGCGCAGGCGCGGCAGCAGGGCGCCGACTTCGCGGGCATCGTATGGCGCCGCGATCACTTGGTGGCCGCCGGTGGCCGCCCCAGGGGTATCGCCGTGCATGTCCGGGATACCATTGCCGTCGGCGAACTGCAGCGCGGTGTGCTTCTCGAAAAACGCCACCATGTGCGGGCAGGCTTCGAGGAAAGCATCGACACGCTCGGCGTCGAAGTGCTCGCCAAGTTCATTGCGCAAGTAGGTGCGTGGCTGTTCGATGCTTTCCTCGATACCCGCACGCTGGGCCAATGGATTGCGCGGCACCCAAGCCCAGCCGCCGGACCAGGCCGTGGCACCGCCGAACACCGGCTCCTTCTCGACCAAGATGACGCTCTGCCCGTGCCAGGCGGCCGTGACGGCAGCAGCCAGCCCGGCTGCGCCGGAGCCGATGACCAGAACGTCACAGTCGGCTTGGAAGGTATCGGTGGGCATCGGGGGGTCTCCTGCATTATTATTGGAACTCGGTTCCACAATGTTCTTGGCAGGCCGGGCGTGATGCAAGCGATTCGCGCAGGCTAGAGGCAATTAGTGGTCGATAACCGGACACTTGGCTGTCAAGACGTCTGTGGATGCGGCATTTTCTTCTAGAATTCGCCCAATTTTTAAGGGATCTCGTAGTCATGGCTGGTAGTCAGATCGAACGCGCCTTCAGTCTTGTTGAATGCCTTACCGGCGAACCGCACGGGTTGGCATTGCAAACCCTGGCCGAGCGCCTGGACATCCCCAAAAGTGCCACCCACCGCATGCTCGCCGAGCTGGTTCGCCTGGGCTACGTGCGTCAGAATCGCGACAACAGCCGCTACCAACTGTCAGCCAAGCTGGTGGCGCTGGGCTTTCGCTACCTTTCCAACAGCGGCGCCGACATCATTCAGCCGATTCTCGACCGTCTGGCCCAGGACAGCGGCGAACTGGTTCGCCTCGGTGTAATCGACGGCAGCCGCCAGACATGGATCGCCAAGTCCCAGGGGGCTCGGTCCGGGCTGCGCTACGACCCCGACATGGGCCGGGATGCGCCGCTGTTCTACACCGCCTCCGGGCATGCCTGGCTGGCCAGCTTGAGCGATGAAGCGGCGCTGCAGATGGTCTTGCGTCAAGGCATTGCCGACCCTGCGCAGTTCGGCCCGAATGCACCGCGTTCCACGGAGGAACTGCTCGGTTACCTGCACCGCGCCCGCGAACGTGGTTACGCCTGGGTCGAGGAAACCTCCGCGGTCGGCACCTCGGCGCTGGCTGCCGTGGTGCGTCGTCCGCAAAGTGATGAGGTCATCGGCGTGCTGAGCATCGCCGGCCCCAGCGCTCGTATGGCCCAGGCGCGCTTGCCAGACTTGGCGCCACAGTTGCTGGCGGCGGTGGAGGAGCTGTCGGCGGCCAGTCAGGCCAGCGAATTGTTCGCGTCGTAAAGGTATCCGGGCATTTTGCGGTCGATTACCGCACAGTCTGTGTCGAGGGCGCTTCTGGTATCTGGAACTTGGTTCTAAATTATTGTTGGTTGATTCTGGAACCTGGTTCTGGAATTGCCATGACAATAATGACAAGAGGACAGACTGTTGAACGCACCCCTTCGTATCGCACTCATCGGTGCCGGGATCATGGGCCGCCAGCATTACCAGCACCTGCGCAATGTTCCTCAAGCGCAGTTGTGCGCGGTGGCCGACCCAGGCCCGCAGGCCGAGGCTTTCGCCACCGAGTGTGGCGTGGCTTGGTTCGCTGATCACCGCCAGATGCTGGAGCAGATCAAGCCTGAAGCGGTGATCATCGCCAACCCGAACAACCAGCATGTCGCTACGGCCCTGGCTTGTGTCGAGGCCGGGGTGCCGGTACTGGTAGAAAAGCCAGTGGGCGTACACCTGGACGAGGTCCGCGCACTGGTAGCGGCGTCGCAACGCCATGGTGTACCGGTCCTGGTCGGCCATCACCGGCGGCATAACCCCTTGATCGCCCGTGCCCGCCAAGTGATTCAGGACGGGCGACTGGGCCGGCTGATCAACGTCACCGCGCTGTGGCAGTTGCAGAAGCCCGACAGCTACTTCGAGACGCCTTGGCGCCGAGAGCCGGGCGCAGGTTTTCTGCTGACCAACCTGATTCACGACCTTGACCTGTTGCGCTACCTCTGTGGCGAGGTGGTCCAGGTGCAGGCGTTCACCCGCAATGACGTGCGGGGCTTCGCCAACGAGGACAGCGCTGCTGTGCTGTTGCAGTTCGCCAACGGCGCACTGGGCAGCCTGACCGGATCCGACGCGGTGGCCGCGCCCTGGAGCTGGGAGCTGGGCTCCGGCGAAAGCCCAGTCTACCCACGCCAGGCCGACCAGCCTTGCTACTTGCTGGCCGGGACCGAAGGTGCGCTGAGCATTCCGCAGCTCAAGCGTTGGCACTACGCCGAGACGGGTTCGGGCTGGCACACACCGCTGCTGCAAAGCGAAGAAGCCACTCCCCCTGGTGAGGCGTTGACCTTGCAGTTGCAGCACTTCATCCGCGTTGCCCGTGGTCAGGAAGCACCACTGATCGATGCCGCCGATGGTGGCCGCACCCTGGCGCTGATCGAAGCCATCCGCCAGGCAGCCGAAAGCGGTCGAGCCTGCGCTCCAGCCCCCATCTGACGTCTACACCTCGCCGCTGGGATTGCCACTGTGGCAGGTCAGCGGCGAGACCTTTCTTTTTCATGCTTTTGGTGAAACACATGACCGATCGAATCTTTTCCCTTGCCGCCCTGACGGTGCTTGAACTTCCCCCACCGCAGATGGTGGAAGTCGCCGCTCGCGCCGGTTACAGCCACGTGGGCCTGCGTCTGGTGCCCGCTACCAGGGAAGAGCGACATTTCCCGCTGGTGGCGGATACCGAGCTGCGCCGACAAACGCAAGCGCGACTGCGTGATACGGGCATCAAGGTGCTGGACCTGGAAATCCTGCGGTTGCAACCGCAGACCTGTGTCGCCGATTTCGAGCCTATCCTGGCGGTGGGGGCTGAGTTGGGGGGGAGCGAGCTGCTGGTGGCGGGGAACGACCCTGACCATGGGCGATTGACCGAACGCTTTGCCGCGTTGTGCGATCTGGCGGTGAGCTATGGCATTCGCCCGCACCTTGAATTCATGCCCTGGACTGACGTGCGCAACCTAAGCCAGGCGGTGGACATCGTTGCAGCGGCTGACCGAGTCAACGGCTGCGTACTGGTTGACGCCTTCCATTTCAACCGTTCCGGATCTTCCCTCCAGGCGCTCGCGAGTCTGGCGCCCGAGCGCATGCATTATGCGCAGCTTTGCGACGTTGCCGGGCCGGTGCCGGACGATATGGACGAGATCCTGCGCCAGGCCCGCAACGAGCGGCGCTTCCCCGGTGAGGGCGACGCTGACCTGGTCGGCTTGCTACGTACCTTGCCGGCCACGGTGCCGCTGAGCCTGGAAATTCCGACACGGCACTTGATGGAGCAGGGTGTGAGTGCCGAGCAACGGGCGCGGATGGCCTTGGAAAAAGCACGCGGGGTATTGGCGCAAGTTTGATCGTTGCCTGTAGGAGCCGGTAAGCCGGCTCCTACGGCTTGGCCAAAAAAGAGGCCCCGAAGGGCCCCGTAGAGGAAAGGGATTCGCGCTTAGGCCGATTCGATCGTGCGCGGTGCCATGAAGTACATCCAGACCAGCGCAATGAAGTACATCGCCGGGATCATGGTGAACAACACCGCGTAGTTGTTGTGGGTGGCAGTCAGGACGCTGCCGACGATCTGGGTCATGAACATGCCGCCGATCGCTGCGCACATGCTGCCGAAGCCGAACACGGTGCTCACCAGGTGCTTGGGCGTGTAGTCCATCACCAGGCTCCAGATGTTCGCCGTCCAGGCCTGGTGGGCACCCACCGCCACGGCAATGGCCAGGACCGCGATCCACAGACCGCTGGCATTGGCGGCGAAGACGACGCTGATGATGGTGCAGGCGAAGACCAGCATCGAAATCAATCGGGCGCGGGTGGCGCGCACTCCACGGCCTATCAGCCAGGATGAAAGGATGCCGCCGCCAATACTGCCGAAGTCCGCAGTCAGCCAGATCAGCATTAGCGGGATGCCCATCTGGGTCACGCTGATGCCCAGGGAATATTGCTGGTTGAGAAACGGTGGCAGCCAGTACAGGTAGAACCAGAACACCGGTGCTGTGATCGAGTACGCTACGGCAAAGGCCCAGGTACCACGCAAGCGCAGGATACGGCTGAACGGCAGGCGTGGCACGTCAGGCTCTGCGTCCTGCTGGATGTATTCCAGCTCGCTCTGGCGCAGGCGTGGATGATCTTCAGGATTGAAGTATTTGAGGCCCCAGAACACTACCCAGACCAGGCCCAGGCAACCCATGGCGATGAATGCAGCCTGCCAGCCCCACACGGCCAGAACCACCGGCAGCAGGGCCGGGGTGACCATGGCGCCAACGTTGGTGCCGGCGTTGAACAGCCCTGTGGCGATGGCACGTTCGCCTGCGGGGAACCACAGGCGCGTGGTTTTCACGCAGGCCGGGTAGTTGGCCGCCTCGGTCAGGCCGAGAATGAACCGGCACACCATGAAGCCGGCTGCCGAAGTGGCCAGTCCGTGGGCGCCGGTGGCCAGGCTCCAGAGCAGCACCGCGCAGAAGAACGCACGCTTGACGCCAATGTTGTCGATCAGCCTGCCTTGCAGCAAAAAACCGATGGCGTAGCCAACCTGGAACCAGAAGTTGATGTTGGCGTAATCCATCGCCGTCCAGCCCATTTCCTTGGACAAGACCGGCTGCATGATGCCGAGCGCCGCTCGGTCTATGTAGTTCAGGGTGGTGGCGAAGAACACCAGAGCAAGCATGCCCCAGCGGGTTTTGCCGACGGCGAAGGCGCCGCGGAGCTTGTCGCCGATGGAGCCGTGGCCAAGCCGTGGCAAGGCGGTGTCGAACTTGGATTGGGTCATGTCGAGGCTATTTCTTGAAATTGTAATGACTGCGGTACGTCTCGGTCGTGGCTGTTTCCCAGGCAGGGGGCACACGCAAGGCCAGGCAATGGTGAGTAGTGAATGGAGAGGCGTCAATTCATGGGAGGGGCTATTGTTCGGTAACCGAACAATAGCGAGAGGTTGCCTGAGTCTGGCTCAGCGCCAGGCCGGCCAGGTAGCCGAACGTCATGCCCGGACCAAGGGTGATGCCACCGCTTGGATAATGCCCACCCATTATGCTCTGCATGTCATTGCCGACCGCAAACAAGCCGGGGATCGCTCGTCCATGGCTGTCCACTACCCGCGCACAGGCGTCCGTACGCAGCCCTGCAAAGGTCCCAAGGCTGCCCGGCAACAGCCTGACGGCGTGGAACGGTCCTTGCCGCAACGGTCGCAGTGATGGGTTGGGCGATTGCAGTGGGTCGCCTTGCGCCCGGTTGTAGACGGTGGCGCCGCGCTGAAACTCAGGGTCCTCGCCTTGGGCTGCGTGATGATTGAAAGCGTCCACTGTCGTTTTCAGTTGACGGGCATCGATCCCGCAGTGCTCGGCCAACGCGTCCAGCGTCTGGCCGCTGAACAAATAGCCGCGCCGCTCGTAGAAGCCTGTGGGGAAGGGGAAGGGCTTGGCCCAGCCGATGCCATATCGACGTTGGGCGGGGTGATCGCAGATCAGCCAGGCTTCATGGGGCTCACCTTCAGGCGTTGCGGCGAACAGTGCATTCATGAAGTCGTGGTAGTTGTCGGCCTCGTTGACGAAGCGCCGGCCGTCGCGGCGTACCACGATGAAGCCAGGCTTGGCGCGGTCGATCAGGTGAGGAAAATGCCCCAGGCTGCCATCCCCTCGCGGCACCAGGGAGACCGGGGCCCACGCGCCGGCATGGGCCAGCGTAGGGCTGACCTGGCCGCCGGCCTGTTCGCCCAGGCGCAGGCCGTCGCCGCTGTTTTCCTTTGGCGCGGCGCTATGATGAGCATTACCGTCGGGTGCATGGCCGACCAACTGGGCGATGCGCTGGCGGTCATGGGGAAAACCACCGCAAGCCAGTATCACGCCACGCCGGGCCCGCACCCGTTGGCCGTTGGCGAACCGTGCCCCGGTGATTCGGTCGTCGTCGCCCAGCAAGCCTGTCGCGGCAAGGTCGGTGAGCAAACACACGTCAAGGTCCAGAGCGCTGCGCAGCAGGCGCGCTACCAGGGCATTGCCGTTGACCAGTTGCAGGCCGCGTCGATGCAACAGAAGGTCGCGTCCATGGCGCAGGAGGCGCTTGCTGACGTGCATGGCGGCTTTTGCCGAGCTTGTGGCATTGAAGAACGCGGCCATGTCCGCGCCACCGGCGATGCCCATGCCTGCCAGGCTGACGATGTCCAGTGGTGGCCGCAGCTTGTGTATCCATGGCCCGAGTTGGCGTCCATCGAACGGTAGCGCACACAGTGACCGTCCGCCCCGTGCGCTGCCTTCCCCTTCGTGCATGTCGGGCATTGTCGAGCCGCAGAAGAACTGCACGGCGGTATGTTGCTGGAAGAACGCCACCATGTCCGGACCATGGCGCAAGAAGGCGCGCTGGCGGGAGTCCAGTTCGGTTACCTGGGTTTGTGCGCGCAAGTACCGTTCAGGCCCGTCGTCGGCCTCGATGAAACCCTCTGCGACGGCCAGGGGGTTACGGGGTATCCACAACCAGCCACCCGACCAGGCGCTGGTGCCGCCCAGTTGGCTGGCCTTTTCCGCGACGATCACGTTCAAGCCGTGATGCGCGGCAGTGACTGCGGCGGCAAGGCCAGAGGCACCTGAGCCGATGACAAGGACATCGCATTCCAGAGTGGGCAGGGTTGACATCGAGGGATTCCAGTCAGGTTGTCAATTGCCAAGGCCCATCACCTCGGCACCTTCGGTGCTTTGCGGCCCCTTCCTAGAGGGGAGAGGCCCGGTGAGCGGATCTAACTCCCTCACTGCAACGGCGAGAAGCCCGTTGGCCGCAGCACACGCGATTGCAGCTTGAGCACCGCACCCAACTCGCGGTTGCGCCGCGAGAATTCCGCCCAGCGTGGGTCGGCGGCCATTGCTTTGCGTCGCTCCATCCGCTCGTCAAGGCTGGTGTAGCCCCACAGGTGCACCACCTGGTTGGCCTCGCCGAACTCGGTGGTGAAAAAGCCGATCAGCTTGCCCAGGTGTTCGGTTTGCACCTCCAGCGCATGGCTTTGGTACAGGGCCAGCCAGTCAGCGAGTTTCAGTGGGTCGAGGGTGTAGGTTCTCAGTTCGTAGTACATGGGTTTTTCTCCGCGTGAGTGGCCGGCGCCCGCAGGCGTTCGGCGATATGGCTGGCAGCGATCCAGCCGAAGGTGAGGGCGGGGCCAAGGGTGATGCCTGGGCCTGGGTAGGTGCCCTCCATGATCGAGTTCATGTCGTTGCCAACGGCGTACAGTCCGGTGATCGGCGCGCCGGCTTCGCTCAGTACGTTGGCGTTGGCGTCGGTCGCCAGGCCGCGTGCCGAGCCGAGGTCGCCGGTGTGGATTCGGATCGCATAGAACGGCGCCTTGGCCAAGGGCGCCAGGCACGGGTTGGGTTGGTGCTGTGGGTCGCCCATGTAGCGGTTGTAGCTGTTGGCTCCCTTCCCGAATGCACGGTCGATGCCGATACGAGCATCGGCGTTGAAGTGCTCAAGTGTTTGCGCAAGTGTTTGCGGGTCGATGCCGATGGCTTGGGCGAGGGCATGCGGGGTGTCGGCCCGATGCAGGTAGCCGGCCTCGATCAGCGCGTTGTTGTCTACCGGCCTTGGTCGCGCCAGCCCGAGGCCATAGCGGTTCATGGCATCAGCATCGCAGATCAACCAGCAGCTGCTGATGCCCTGGGCGAACATGGTCTGCACAAAATGATGATAGGAGTTGGACTCGTTGACGAAACGCCGACCGGTCGGATCGACTGCAATCACACCCGGTTTGGCGCGGTCGGTGACCAGGTGCGGGAAGCGTTCGCGCTCGCCATTGGAATGGCGCAGCTCGGACACCGGAGCCCAGAAGAAGTTGGCGGCCAGGTCCTCGCCCTTGGCTGCCTGCACGGCTTCGCCCAGGCGCAGGGCGGCCCCGTCATTGGTGGGAGGAGACATGGTCAGGTGCGGTGCGCTTGCGTCGGGCCGGTTAGCGGCGGCTAGCGCGCCTGCTGCGAAACCGCCCATGGCGCAGACAACGCCGCCGTGGGCGAGAACCCGTTCGCGACGGCCCTCGCGCAGTACCACCACACCACGGACCACCCCCTGCTCGACGATCAGCGCCTGCGCCTCGCTGCGCAGCCACAATTGAGCACCGTCGGCCAAAGCGCTGCAAGCCAGCCGGGCGATCAGCGCGTTGCCGGTCGTCAGCCGGGTGCCACGGTGGTGGCGCAGCCGATCCACCCCGTAGCGAGCCATCAGCTTTATGCAGTGCCAGAGCGATGCAGCCGAGCGGCGCATGCTCAGGAAGTGCTGGATGTCCACGCGGTTGACCATCATCCCGCCGAACAGCAGCATGCCGGGCGGGGGCATCTTCAGGTCCTTGAAGCGCGGGCCGAGGTGGCGCCCGTCGTACTCGACCATTTCCAGTGCGCGTCCAAACTCGGTGGCGCCGGGTGCATCCGGGTAGTAGTCCGGTGAGTGCAGGCGCAGGCTGTACCGCAGCTCGGTGTTGGCCTCCAGCCAACGCAACGCTTGGTGGCCGCGTTCGACGAAGGCGTCCACGAGCTCAGATTTATAACCGGCGCCGATGATCGCCTTGAGGTAAGTGCGGATGGCTTCGGGCGAATCCTCGGCGCCGGCGGCGCTCGCTTGATCACTGCCATGGATCCACACCGCGCCACCGGAAATGGCTGAGGTGCCGCCAAAGGTGTCGGCCTTTTCCACGATCAATACCTTCAGGCCAAGGCGGGCAGCGGTGGCGGCGGTGGCGAATCCCCCGGCACCGCTGCCAAGGACGACCAGGTCAAACACTTGTTGCGATTGTTCGATAGCGGACATGGCCTCAGATCTCCAGCGGCGTGACGCCCATGAAGGCGCCGAGGTGGCCAAGCTGTGCGAATGCCATCTGCGCTCCGGTCTGGATCGCGCAGCCGCGCTGGCGCGCAAGAGCCAGCAACGGGGTGATTTCCGGGGAGGTGACGACGTCGGCCACCAGGGTCCGGGGTTGCAGGGTTTCCAGCAGACTCGCCGGCAGCGGTAGCTCGCCGGTATCGCCCATGCCGACGGGTGAGGCGTTGACTAGCAGGTCGAAGCGCTCCAGCGATTCGTAGTGTGTGGCGACCTCAAGGTTGGCGAAGGTATTGCCGAGCAGTTCGCAAAGTGCGGCGGCGCGCGGAGTGCTGGGGTCGCTGAGGGTCACCTGGGCGACGCCTGCCTCACCCAATGCATAGGCAATGGCGCTGCCGACCCCGCCGCAACCGATCACCAGCACACGTTTGCCGGCTGGTTGGAATCCATGCTTGCGCGCAGCACCGAGAAAGCCTGCGCCGTCGACGTTGTCACCCAGCAGGCGGCCATCGGGTTCACGGCGAATCACGTTGACCGAACCCAGCGCGGTGGCACGATCGCTGAGTCCATCCAGATGCGCGGCCAACACCTGTTTGTAGGGAACGGTGACCACGCAACCGCGCAGGTTGCGCCAGCCCTTGAGGCTACCGACGAATGCTTGAAGCGATGCTTCCTGCATATCGATGGGCAGCATCGCCAGGTTACGGTCGTTGTTGGCGAACCAGGTGTTGAAGTTGTCGGGCGATTTCACCTGGGCGATGGGTGAACCGACGATGGCGACCAGTTCTGTCGAACCCCGAATCATGCTGACCTCCGTTTTTGGCGTTGTTGTGGAGGCAAGCGTGGCGCGCGGCGTGGGGGTACGGCAATGCGCTTAGCGATCCATTAGTGCGATAATCGCAGTCATGTATCGGTATTCGCATTGAATTGGTGTATGAGTGGGTGAACACCCTTAGGAGCGGGCTTGCCGGCGATTGGCCCCAGAGCCGCCCGACAACCGTCCAGCCCACCCCACGAGCCGAACACATGGACAAACACGAAACTCATCCCCGCGACCTCATCGCCGGTCTGCAGAAAGGCTTGGCATTGATGCAACTGTTCAGCGCCGACCAGCCACGCTTGAGCGTGCCACACGCGGCCAGACTCTCAGGGCTGACGCCCAGTGCCACTCGACGTTTTCTGTTGACGTTGGTGCACGAAGGCTTTGCCGACACCGACAACCGCCATTACTGGCTGACACCCAAAGTGCTGCGTATTGGCCAGGCCTATGTGGATTCGGCGCAGTTGCCGCGCATGTTGAGGCCTATCGTCGAGCAGGTCGCGCGCCAGACCCAGGAGCATGTGTCGGTGGGCACCCGCGACGGTGACGAAATCATCCACCTGGTGCGCAGCCGGTATAGCCACGTCGCCTCGCTGTCGATTCGCCCCGGCTCGCGGGTACCGATGTACTGCACCGCTGGCGGGCGGATCTGGCTGGCGTCGCTGGATGCAACGGCGCGGGACGACTACTTCTCGCGAAACCCGCTTCGCCCGCTCACGCCCTACACGCAAACTGACAGGGCGCGCCTGGAGGCGGTGCTGCAGCAGGTGAGAGCGCAGGGTTTTTGTATCGTCGATCAGGAGTACGAAATCGGTATGCGCGTGCTTGGCGTGCCGCTGGTGGATCGTGCTGGGCAACTGAAGGCGACACTGACCATCACTACCCATGCGTCGCGGCTGAGCGTCGATGAGATTCGCCTGCGCTACCTGCCTGCGTTGTACGAGGCGCAGGCCCTGTTGAAGCCGGTGCTGGACTGACGGTCAGTGACGGATCAGGTAGGCGCCTTGCGGAATACGCCCTTTGAGCTTCTTGCACTTGACCGGCGCGGGCTGGTGCCCGGGCGGAACACCTGGGAACCAGATTCGGCACTTGCCCGGGGGTGGCCGGTGACCCTGGGGTATGTCCATGTCCTCGGCCTGTGTTACCGGGTTGCTCAAGCGCTGTGGTGCCGCAGGCTGCGGTGGCGGCGTGAAGGGATCGGTGGGCGTTAGGTTCACCGCTTGAGCGGAGGCAGGGGGCTGGTCGGCCGCTGGCAGTGCGCCGTAAACCTGGCCATTGCGAGCCGCCTGGATCAACTGGAAATTGCGGTTGCGCAGCGCGTTGTTGCTGCCGACCCGCATATTCGAGCGCACGGCGAGGGTTTCGGCCTGTTGGTACTGGCCTTGTTGCAGGCGCAGCACGCCAAGGTAATGCAAGGTTGCAGGGTTGTTCGGCTGAATCTGCAGTGCTCGTTCCAGTGTTGCCGCCGCTTGGTCCAGATGGCCGGCGGCGTACTGCTGCGAGGCGCTTTCGATCAGCATGGTGGAGGCATTGTTGCTATGGGCTGGCATCGAGCGGTCGCCTGCGAACGCGCCACAGGCTGCGACGGCGCTGAACAACAGGAGAACGGCCGGCAGCATGCGTTGGCTGGGCATCGGGTACTGACTCGACAGTGTCTGGTCTGGCGGAAAGGGACATGGCCCTCGCCCGTGGATGCAAGGGGATGCTATCGACCCAGTCCGTGCAATGAAGTTCCCAGGCTGCGCAACCTTTGAGGGTTGGCGATGGCATCCGACTCACCTTTTTCGAGATCGGATCAATCAACGCCTGCTCAAGGCCAGACGCACCGCGAAAATCACGAACAGTAGCCCGGTAGCGCGGTCGAGCGCAGCGATGACCTTTTCGCGGCGCAACACCCCCGCCAGCGAATGCGTCGCGCTGACCAGTACCATCGCCCAGAGCAGGCCGAGTGCCACGTGGATGCCGACCAGAATGAAGGTCCAGGCTATCAGCGGCTGGCCGTGGGGGATGAATTGCGGCAGGAACGAGACGTAGAAAATACCGACCTTAGGGTTCAGCAGGTTACCCATCATGCCCCTGAGGAACCAGTTGGACTGCGTCCGCGGCTGCGTTGCGATCGGCGCCAGTGAATGCCGTGGCCGCATCAGCATGTTCACCCCAAGCCAGGCCAGGTACGCCGCGCCGCAATACTTCAGAATGCTGTAGGCGAGTTCGGACACGGCCAATAGCGCGCCCAGGCCGAACGCAACCGCCGCGCCCCATAGCAAGCAACCGACGTTGATGCCCAGCGCCGCACGCAGCCCTTGCCGACGGCCCTCGACGGTTGCTGTCCTGAGGATGAGCGCAGTGTCCAGGCCTGGTGTCACGGTCAGCAGCGTGGCGGCGAGGGTGAAGGCAATCAGGTTGTCTGCAATGGACATTAGCTTCGGCGCCTGCGGGAGGAGGTGAGCGCAGGTTAGCATGGGCGTGCTCGGGGTGGTCATTGCGCGGCGGCAAGTCGTGGTATGGCGAGGGGCATGCAGCGGTCTTGAGATCGAGCGCCGCCCGCGCGGCGCATCGCGAGCAAGGCTCGCTCCTACGTCTGTTTCGGGCCAGTAACGCCAGTGACAGACGCGCGCGAACGCCTGGTGTGTACGACTCGATAGTGCGCCATGCGCCAAAGCGTTCGCGCGCAAATCCCACAGGCGTAATTGGCCCGAGACAGATGTAGGAGCGAGCCTTGCTCGCGATGCGCCGCGCGGGCGGCGCTCGATCTCAAACGCGCTGCACTTCTCACCACTTACGACGCATCCACAACACCCTCCGGCTGAGCCACCATGCGATTACTGACGCTACGCCCCAGCACCAGCACCGTCGCCAAACCGCAACCCACCAGCGCCGTGGCCAGGCTCAGCAGCACCGAACTGCCCAGTTGGTCGACGATCCGCCCACCGAAGAACGAGCCCAGCGCGATGATCACCTGGAACATGGCCACGAACAAAGGCATGCCGCGCTCGACGTCCTTGGGCGCCACGACAAACATCCAGATGCTGGCGCAGGCCGGGAACGCACCAAAGGCGAAGCCCCAGAGGGCGATGAGCATCGCGGCGCCGGTCATGCCGGTGGCGAAGTAAGGGAACAGCGCAGTGCTGGTACCGATCATCAGCGCAACCAGCAACAGGGTGTGACGCACGCTTCGGTTGGCGGCGAAACCGGCGAAGATGTTGCCCAGCACCCCGGCCACGCCATAAAGCAGAAGCAGCGAGCCAATGGTAGGTCCATCGAAGCCAGCCCTTTGTTTGAAGAAAGGCGCGACATAGGTGTATGCGGCAAAGTGCGCAAGGCCAATCAACAATACTGCGATCAATCCGACCCGAGCCTGTGGATTGATGAACAAGGCCGGCAGGTCGCTGATGCGAATGGCCTTGTCCGGCGCCAGTCGCGGAAGCAGCAACACCTGCGCCAGAAGTACCGGCACGCCCACCAGCGCGGTTATCAGGAAGGTCATGCGCCAGCCCATCAGGCCGCTGAGCCAGGTACCAACCGGAACACCCAGGACGGTCGCCAAGGTGACACCGACCATGATGATCGAAGTGGCCTGCGCTACGCCCACCCCCTTGGGCGCGAGGCGTCCGCTAAGGGCGATGGCTGTCGCCCAGAAACCGCCGATGCTGATACCCAGGAGTACGCGGCCGAACAGCAGCAGGCTGAAGTCGCTCGCATAAGCCACCACCGCGTTGGCGATGATCATGATCAGCGTCAGGCCGATCAGTAGATAGCGCCGGTCAAGGGCGCCGATGCCCACAGACAGCAAAGGCGCGGCGAGGGCAGCCATGATGCCGGGCAGGGTGACCATCAGGCCGGCCTGGCCAGCACTGATGCCCAGGTCGCTGGCGACATCGTTGAGAACGCCCACCGGCAGAAACTCGCTGGTGACCAGGGAGAAGGCACCGACGGCGACCGAGAGAATTGCAAGCCACTGCTGCTTGACGCTGTATTGGGTGTGTTCGGGGACGTGCGCGGACGGGTTGGGTGTCGGCATGGTATTAAATTCCAGGAACGGACGTCGCCTGTAGCAGGCGAGAGGAGCGGGGAGAAACAGAGGGGCGATTATAGGGGGCGGTTTTGCCGACCCGACAGGCGGGTGTCTCGATAGTAATCATCAACGCATTCGATGGATCCGCAGCATGTAGGAGCCGGCTTGCCGGCGATCACCGGCCCCTGCAGGTTCGTTCACCAGGCTCAACTCAGTTGAGCAATCAACACTGCATTGCTGTAGATAAGGCTGCCATCACTGGCACGATGGCCAACGAGATGAAACTGCCCGCGCTGCTCTTCACTCAAGTAGACACGCAGACGGCAGTCAGCCAGGGGGCCGCACCCTGGCGGCAATACAAGGTTCATGCTCGCCAGGTCGACATCGACCATGGTTTCGGTTTCATGGCTCTGTTGCAGGTATTCTTCGGCCTGCTCCAATCGCCTGTGGTTAGCGCCTTGGATGTCGAAGTGTATTTCGCCCAGTGGCGTGGACTTCTGCGTGGGATCGCGTTTGCACCAGCCTTCGATCGTCAGGGTACTCATGGCCAATCCTCGTGCTGTAACCGATTTTGGTCACCTTCGAGGATGTTGACCGCGACGCCGGATCAGTCGTTCCTGTTCCCTGGGGTCGCGGTCTTGGCGGTATCAGCGACGATAGTAGCGGTGATCGTCGTCGTAGCGGTGGTGCATCGCCCGATCATGGTGGCGCTCCCAGTAGCGGCGGCGCTCTGCTTCGCGGCGGGCTTGCTCCCTGCGCCATTGGTCGCGACGCCACTGTTCCCGGCGCCAGTCATCGCGGCGGTAATGGTCACGGTGATCGTGGTAGTAACGGTCGTCGTGGGCCAGCAGCGTCCCTGATCGCTGATCGGCCAGGCTCGGCCAGGGGTTACCACCACCCTGGGTGGGCGCCTGAAGGACCTCGACCTGGGACGTGGCAACAGGGGGCGTGGTCTTCATGGTTGTTGCAGATGCCGAGCCCACTGCCGCGAAGGCGAACAGGCCAAACAGCACCATCCGTGGGACGTGGAATTTCATGATCGAAGACAACCTCTGATGTTGGGACGTGTAGGCATTTGGCGGCTGGCAACCTTCCAGTTGGGCCATTCACATAGACCGACAAATAAAGAAAAGTTCTAAGTGCACAGCGCACAAATAGCCAACGACTCCGGCGCTTGGCACACTCCACGCTCAAACTGATGGCAATGGCCGCCGTCGGTCTTCAGGAGCGTTTCATGCAGCAGGTCTTGCTTATTGTCGATGTGCAGTCGACGTTCAACCCCCCGGAATGGCTGGTCGACCGGTTGCGAGCGTTTTCGGCGAAGATCTTCACCATTGCCATGGTGGTGACTCATGACGAGCAGGTCACACCGTTTCAACGCCAGCTTGGCTGGCACCCTGCGGCGCAGGACGAGCATTTGGTCGAAGCCGACACCGTGTTCGTCAAGCATGGTTACGGGCTACCGGTCGAAACCGTCGAATACATCAGGCAACTGGGCGTCGAACGGGTGCTGGTGTGTGGCATGCAGACCGAAACCTGCGTGCTCGCGGCCGGCTTTGCGTTGTTCGACGCAGGGTTGACGCCGACCTTGGTCACCGACCTCACCGTCGGCTCGTCCCTGGACCGGTCAGGGCAACTGGGCATCGAATTGTGGAAGCATCATTTCGGCCAGGTCACCACGCGGGCGGAGGTGGATGCCTTGCTGGACTGACTTGATAGGTTGGCGGGGCGGAAACGTTGGCCGCAGGGGGCCAACACGGCATGGATGCTGGGAGAACGACGATCCAACAAAGATTGATAGACATGCTTTGATGGGGGCGTGTCGAACTTTCCTACAGTGCGGATCGAATTTGCCTGGCATCTAGTCAGGTAACCCCACTCATACCCTTTGGCCTTCTCGGATTTCCCGGGGTAATCCCCCGGCTAGGAAGGCCTGCCAAATGCCCCAAGGTTCCCCCGGATCCGCGCTGTCCGAGCGCGAGGTCCAGATCGCCATCGCCCCGCTGGAAACCCTGCTGCGCGAAGACCTCGGTGCCGCTGCCGCCGCCGTCGACCAGTGGCTGCAGGACATCAGCTGCGGTCTGCTCGACCTGCAATCGGTGCGTTATCACCTCGAAGCCTCGGTGCCGGTTGTGGCCAACGCCTTCGCCCTGGTGGATGCGCTGCTCGATATCGCCGAGCTGGTACGAAATCCCAGCAACGATCCGCTGCAATGGGTCAGCCTGGGCATCAACCTGATTGGCGTGGTGCCGGTTCCGCTCGGCCTGGCGCGGGCGCGCATGGTGCTGCGGCCGGTGCTGCACCTGACCCGGCAGAAGCTGCGGCGCAACCCCCGGGCCAACTTGGGCGCGGTGTTCCTGGAAATCCTCGAAGGCCACCTGCACGCCAACCTTCGCGGCGAACTGGAGCACTACGTCGACGGCGCCCTCGAGCAATTGCCTGCCATGCTCGAAGCCGCCGGCCAGACCGCCAGCCAACTGTTCGGTGGGCTGGCCGGGCTGCTCAAGGACGCCGCTAGCGGCAACCTCGACGCCGAGGTCAATCATGCCCGGGCCCGCCAGCAACTGGCCCAGGTGGAGCTGTACGACTCCCTGTTCGAAGTCGACGCCTGGACCCTGGCCGCCGCGGCCCTCGCCAATGCTGGAGAAGGCCTGCTCAAGAGCGCCTACAACGGCGTTGCGCGACAGTTCGACGAAGCCTTGCCGAAACTGCTGCAGCCCCTGATCGATACCCTTGAGCGCCTGGCCGCCCGTGTTCCGCGCTTCCTCGACACGCTGGGCCAGGCCGAGCGCGAACAGAGCATCGCCTGGTTGCTGCAACGCCTGCTGCAGACCGTGCGCGCCCACCCGCCCCAGCGAGGGATGGCGGCGCCGGTCAAGGCCGACACCACCCGGCAGGCCCGTCACGTGCTCAGCGAGGGGCACAACGAGTCGCTGTCCCGGCAGGCCCCGGTGCGCCAGGCGCCCAATCCCCGCAAGAACGGCCCATGCCCGTGCACGGCGCACAGCATTGGCTATGCACTGGGTAACGAGCTGCTGTCGCACACCGACTTCAGCCTGTCCGGCCCGTTCCCGGTCACGTGGACTCGCACCTACAACTCGCGCCTCGACAAGCTGGACAACGGCATCCTCGGCGCCCGCTGGATCACCGAGTTCACCACCTGCATCGACGTGGTCGACAAAGGCCTGCTGTTCCACGACATGGACGGGCGCAGCCATGCCTTCGCGCTGCCGAAAAAGGGCAAGCCGCAGTACGACGCAGTCGAGTACTTCACCTGGGTGCGCACCGGCGAACAGCAACTGGTGCTGCTGCGCGGCCTGGGCCGCCGGGAAACCTATGCCCGTCACGGTGACCGCTTCTACCTGACCCATATCCAGCTGCGCAGTGGCGCGGGGGCGATGCTGCATTACGAGCATCGTCACCACGACCAGCCGGTGCTGTCGGACATCAACACCTATTTCGACAACGACCCGAACAAGGTCCACCTGCAACTGGGCACCCTGCTCGACGATCACGGCCACATTCAAGGCTTGTGGCAGGTGGTCGACGGCAAGCCGCTGCGTCAGCTGTGCGGGTATCACTACGATGGCCAGGGCGACCTGATCGGCGCCCAGGATGAAAACGGCGCCGCCTGGCACTACCGCTACCGCCATCACCTGATCACCCGTTACACCGATCGTACGGGTCGCGGGATGAACCTGCAGTGGGATGGCTCTGGCGCCAAGGCCAAGGTCATTCGCGAATGGGCCGACGACGGCAGCTTTGACCTGCGGCTGGCGTGGGATCCACACATTCGCCTGACCACCGTGACCGACGTCTGCAACCAACAGACCCGCCACTACCATGACGCCCTCGGCTACACCTACCGCATTGAACATCCTGACGGGCGTTCAGAATGGCTGTTCCGCGACGCACGCAAGAACGTCATCCGCCACGTCCATGCCGACGGCAGCCAGGACCGTTACGCCTACGATGAGCGCAGCAATCTGCTGCAGCACATCCGCCCCGATCACAGCGTCGAGCACTATGCCTACGACGACCACGACCAACTGATCAAGATTCGCGATGCCGAGGGCGGGCTGTGGCTGCGCGATTACGACGCGCGCGGCAATCTGGTCGAGACCACCGATCCGCTGGGCAACAAGACCGAGTTTGCCTATACCCCGGCGGGCTTGGTCAAGGCGATCAAGGACGCCAACGGCAACGAAAAGACACTCGCCTACAACGACGCAGGGCAATTGCTGGCGTACACCGACTGCTCAGGCAAGACCAGTGTTTGGGCCTACAACGCCTTCGGCCAGTTGATCGAGTTCGCCGATGCACTAGGCAACAAAACCGCCTATGAGTACAAGACCGGTCAGTTGGCCAAGGTCTCCCACCCTGACAACACCGAAGAGCGTTTCGACTACGACGCCGAAGGTCGCTTGCTGGCTCACTCCGATGGCCTTGATCGTTGCACCACCTGGTCCTACACCGCCGCCGGCCTGCTGGCTGAGCGCATCGACGCCAACGAGCACACCCTGCGCTACCGCTGGGACAAGCTCGGACGCCTGATCGGCCTGGAGAACGAGAACGAAAGCAAGGCGACGTTCTTCTACGATCCAGTAGGTCGTTTGCTCCAGGAAACTGGATTCGATGGTCTGGTGACGCGCTACCAGTACGACCCGTATTCCGGTCGCCTGGCCTCCACCCAGGTCGGCCAACGCCACATCGACCTGCGCTTCGACCGCATGAACCGGCTGGTCGAACGCACCGCACGCCTGGGCGATCAGAGCCAGACCGAGACCTTCGCCTACGACGGCAACGGCAAGCTGATCCAGGCGATCAACGCCGTCAGCAAACTGCAGTGGTTCCATGACGAAGCCGGCAACCTGACCCGCGAGCACCAGCACTACCTGATGACGGGTGCGCCGATGGTTGCGGTCTGGCAGCACACCTACGACGCCCTCAACCAGCGCATCTCGACCCTCCGCCCGGACGGCCACAAAGTCAGCTGGCTCACCTACGGCAGCGGCCACCTGCTGGGCATGACCCTCGACCACCACGAAATGCTCGCCTACGAGCGCGACGACCTGCACCGTGAAGTCGTACGGCACCAGGGCAACAAGCTCATGCAAACCCAGGCCTGGGACCCGGCCGGGCGCCTGCAAGAGCAGTGGTTGGGCAGCCACGATGGCCCATCCACGCTGCTCAAGCGTCAGTACCGTTACGACGCTGCGGGCCAATTGACCAACATCCACGACACTCGTCGTGGCCAGTTGGAGTATCAATACGATCCGGTTGGCCGCCTGCTCCAGGCCACCAGCCGCCTGGGCGTCGAGACCTTCGCCTTCGACCCGGCTGGCAACCTGCTGGATCAGAAAACCCAAGAGCTGAACCGCCCGCTGGAAGCGGACCCACGTCGCAACAAGCTGATGGACAACCTGCTGCGCGAGTACGCCGGCACCCACTACAAGTACGACGAACGCGGCAACTTGGTGCACCGCTTACAAAACGGCGCGCACGCCCACTTCACCTGGGACCTGTTCGACCGGTTGGCCAGCTACAGCGACGACAAGCTCAAGGTCGACTTCGCCTACGACGCCTTGGGTCGACGTCTGTACAAGAACTCGGTCGCACATTACTGGGATAGGCCGGAAGCGGGTACCGGCTGGAACCAGATGCAGCGAGCCAAGCGCCAACGTGAACTGGGTTGCGGATTCACCCTGTTCGGCTGGGACGGCGACACCCTGGCCTGGGAAAGCTCACCGCCAAGGGACGATGGCGATACCGGGCGTACCG
The DNA here is from genome assembly GCF_040762985.1 of Pseudomonas sp. Rh2. Lineage (NCBI taxonomy): Bacteria > Pseudomonadati > Pseudomonadota > Gammaproteobacteria > Pseudomonadales > Pseudomonadaceae > Pseudomonas > Pseudomonas sp. Rh2. The sequence goes on along the minus strand of NZ_CP142890.1, from coordinate 3,222,459 downwards.
TGCATTATCTGTATGAACCGGGCAGCTTCGTGCCGGTGGCCCAGGCCCTGCGCAAGCGCCCGATCGTGCTCCACAGGCAGCCGGATTGGCGTCAGCGGGAGTACGACTTCGAACAGGATCCGTTGTGGCAAACGACGATGCCGCCGCAGGCGTTCGATGCGATTGCCTGGTACCACTGCGATCATCTCGGCACGCCAATGGAACTCACCGACGAGCAGGGTAATATTGCGTGGGCAGGGCAGTACAAGGCTTGGGGCGAAGTCCGACGATCGGAGTTGGCCAAGCGGCATGGCTTGAGCAATCCGATTCGCTTCCAAGGACACTACCAAGATCACGAAACAAGTCTGCATTACAATAGATATAGATACTATGATCCAAAAACAGCCCGTTATGTGTCACAGGACCCAGTTCGCTTAGAGGGTGGGCTCAATTTTTTCAGCTACGTGACGAACCCTACCGGCTGGGTTGACCCATTAGGGTTGTGGGGTGAGGATCCTCGAAACAAATATCGATACAATGTAAACGGCAGCTTGAAGAGTGTGACTGCAAAGATCCGGCCCTCAGATATCGGGACTGGTTCGGCCACAAACGCCAGTTCGCGTGGACACGCGAGAGGAATGGGGTGTGCAGGTGATGATGCAGGTCATGCAATTAGTAAATTACTCGGCGGTAGCGGCGGTAAAGATAACGTATTCCCTCAAGCCCCCACTACTAATCGAGGTGCTTTCAGGATGTTTGAAGGCGACATCGCAGCTGCAGTTAAAAATGGAGATAATGTAATTGTTAGAGTGGTGCCTAACTACGATGCAGGAGGAACTAGGCCAACGTCTATCCTCTATCAGGCGCGAGTTAACGGTGTTACTCATAGTCAAGTATTCAATAATCCCTGTTCATGCGATTGTTAAGTAGAGGTTTTAGAAATGGATGCGCGTGAGTTTTTAGAGCAATTCTTAGAACAGATGCTTGCATGGGAGACAGAGTTTCATAAGCGTCGTCGTTCGGACGAGTACAAGTCGAACAACGATGAACGTCTAAAAGCTGACTTCGAGGCTAAGGCGAAACTGCGCGAAATATTCGATTCATGCCTTAGCCGGAAAGCAAATAAAAGTCTTGCTTCCAGTCGCTTGGATCTTCTAAATACAGGGCGGCCGCCAGAATTTGCTCAGGTCATAATCCCTGATTCCTGTACGGAGTCAGGGGGGGAATTGTTTATAGAAACAATTAACGCTAAGGCGCTAGCTCCGTTTCGGCGATACACAGTTATAGTCGAGGACGAAAATTTTAAAATAGATGCACTTCATGGGCGAGCTAATGAAGTGGCCAAGTGGAGCTCCCGAGAGTCAATCTAGAGGTTTTAGTTCTGGGCGGCATCAGCCTCGATTGATCTGGTATCGCTCACTGAAATCGGATGCTTTAACTCTGCGATATATAGAAAAACGAATCGTTGTGGTTATTAGTCCGGAGTGATGGATGTTTGAAGTAATATGCTATCGGGCAGAGTTTGAGCTGTTCAGTAAGGTCAGTAGCCATTGGATAAGGGGCTGCCGGTTGATTGCGATGATGACTTTGCTTTGATCTGTGCGATTAATCAGGACGGAGCTCTGGGTTTTGATCGCGCGCGATCAGCAAAAATGTAGTAAGTAATTTAGTTGCAAGTTGTTATTGCATTGATATCTCGGGTGCACTTGTTGCACCTGGGGGGTAATGTTTTTAATATGCCAGGCAGCTAAACAACTGCTCAATTGCTTGGACAAACACGACCCCGCCGGCAACCTGTTGGACCAGGAACGCGGCAACTTGGTGCACCGCTTACAAAACGGCGCGCACGCCCACTTCACCTGGGACCTGTTCGACCGGTTGGCCAGCTACAGCGACGACAAGCTCAAGGTCGACTTCGCCTACGACGCCTTGGGTCGACGTCTGTACAAGAACTCGGTCGCACATTACTGGGATAGGCCGGAAGCGGGTGCCTGCAGGACGTTTCATAACTCATGATCCAGTCGGCTATGACGGTGGACTAAATCTCTTCGTCTATGCACCAAATACTATAGAGTGGATTGATCCTATTGGATTGGCTCGCCAACCCAGAGAAGGGCGGTACCATGGGCCGAAACCGAAGTATGAGGATCCAGGGCACCATAATCCGACTTCTGGAAAATTTCGTGGAGGAGGAAGTAAAACATCTATAATCCCTAGCGATGCTGAAGAGTTATTTAAGAAGTCGATCCCTGATAAAGATGGTCTTCATTGGTATGCTATGGATGATGTTGGGGTTGTCCACCGTTTTGGTAACAGTAATGATGGAAAGGCCCACTGGAACGGGGATTCGGTTCAGAGTCGAGGTATTAGAGTTCCTCCTGAGGTTGGGAGGAGATTTTCGGGCATGAAGAAAGACTGCATGTGCGGGGTTAAGAAGATTGATTGAATTAAACGCTCGGATTGACACATTCAAAACCAATGATGGTACATATTTTTCGAGGTGTTGCCTGGTTTTTGGGGGGGGGTGCAGTCGGTGACTATGATGAACTCATGTTAGCGGGCGCCTTAAACGGTGCCTTTATAGATTTGTTTAAGAGGATCGAAGGGGTGGAGTTGAAATTCTTGACAGCCAATCAGCTGCAGAGTTGTATGGTCGAAATTGAACAGGATGTAAGGAACTCTTATCTACCTATTGGAGTTGAGAGCTTTGATGGGGACTTTGCGGTATGCGTAAACATTGATGGCATTGAAAAGCTGGTAGTAAGGCCTTGGAGTGGGAGATTGATGGTATTGGAGGTAAGTAGGTCGAAATATATTAAGTTCATGCGTGGCGCGAGAAAGACTTTGCTTGAGCAGTGTGGCAGGCTAGGATTGAACCTTGGTGGTGTGTAAGCGCAAGCACCAGCATGAAGGCGGTGAGGTGTATCTGCTTGGATTTTATTCAACGCTTCGGAAGTATGGAGGATTGTAATGATTAAGTCTGCAGAAGAGTTTGTCAGGTTACGTAACAGTAAAAACAAAGAAGAATACGATCATGTAGATCGTCTCGCGACAGACGTATGCATCTTCAATATTCGGAAATTCCATGGCGTTAAGCTTGCCGGCAATTTGCTGGGGAGAAAAGCATTTACGCGGCAGATAAAGCACCAGGTCAAACAGTTGGCTTCCGGGCAGCAGCTTACGCTTGGGGCGGCAAGCAAGGCGCCAGTGTCGCATGTGCTGATGAGCCTGACTCGCCGAGTACCGGCCCGCCTCAGGGGCGTTGCGACGAAGCACTGGGCTAATGGTCGAGGGGCTGCGATCAAGCAGCCTGGCAATAGCCCTCTGGCTCATGCCTTGGAGTTGGCCAAATTGAATCGTGATGCGCTCTTCGATGCTGAGTTCTTGATAGGACATAGGCACACTGTACCGGGTTGGTCCGGTGTTGCACTCAGTTTTTGCCGCCGCCCTTGATTTTAAATCTCTTGCGTGCAGTGGTTATTATGATTAACACAGCGGAAGATTTTATTGCGTTACGCGGCAGCGAAGAGAAGGCAGAGTGTGATGGGGCCGCTTTCGAAGAGGCATCAATAAATGTTTGGAATGACGTTCTTGATAGATACCCTGACTACGCAAAATGCCACATGAACGAATAGGAAAGGACACGAATCCAGCGCGGGCTGGAACGCCAGGCAACGCACCAAGCGCCACATTACATACCGCGGGGGTGATGTGAAGGAGTGTGGGTGCAAGTGGAAGAGTCAGTGGCAACTCGACACCCTGCACCCGAACGCATGGCTCGCCATGCAAACTGTCACGGGTATCTGCTGTATGATTTCCGCCCGATTACGGAGCAACCCATGGCCAAAGACATCGACAACCCTTGCGTCTCGCTCTGCCAGCTCAACAGCGAATTGTGCGTGAGTTGTGGCCGCACGCGCGAAGAGATCCGCAAGTGGCGCGGCATGAAACGACCGGAGAAGATGGCCACCGTGCAGCGGGCCGCCACCCGTATGAAGGCCATCAACAAGAAAAATGCCAAGTCCAAGTGAAAGACCACAGGCATGCGGAAAGTCGGGCTTTGCCCCTGTTCGCGGGTAAGCCCACTTCCATAGTGGCTTGCAGCATCAGCCAGTGATGTGTCGTTGCGCCGTCCATTGGCGATAACGGCCAGCGTGCACTAACGTTCTGTCATCGTCCTGCGGTTTTCACGCAAGGCACGTCCCGATCTCTCGGAGCAGACACCCACCATGCAGGACTCGCGTCCGGACCCGACACTGTTCCTGGAATACCGTGCCGAGCGGCCGATCTTCCTGGACTTCCTGCATCAGGCCAGGCAAACGCCCGATGCCACCGCGATCATCGCCCACGATACCCACTGTAGTTACCACGAACTTGAAGCGATCAGCCAAGCCATGGCGGTCTTGTTGCTGGCCAAAGGTGCCCAGGGCAGCGATCGGGTGGTGATCGTCGCCAGCCGTTGTGCCGGCATGGTCTACGCCATGCTCGGCGCCCTGCGGGCGGGGTTGACGTTCACCATTGCCGACGCTGCCTATCCGACGGCGCGAGTGAACCAGATCATCCGCACCCTTGAACCTGTGCAGGTCCTGCTGTGCGGTGATGCCCAGCTCGACCTCGACCCCTCAGGCCCGCAGCCAGGCCTGATCGAAGTGCCCGAGGCGCCCGGCGAGGCCCTGCGGCGATTCGCCGGCCACTACCTGCCGTTACCCGAGGTCGACCCTGGCCAGCCAGCGTACATCACCTTCACCTCCGGCAGCACCGGGGTACCCAAGGGAGTCGTGACCCACCACGCACCGCTGGTGCATTTCATCGACTGGCATGTCCGTCATCATGGTTTCAGCCGCGACGACTGCTTTTCGATGCTGTCGGGCCTGGGCCACGACCCGGTATATCGGGACGTCTTCACGCCCTTGTCGATCGGGGCGAAAGTCATTTGCCCAGCCCAGGCTACCTTGACCAACCCGGCGGCGCTGGCCGCCTGGATCGAGCAACAGGGTATCTCGGTCATGCACCTGACGCCGCCCTTGGGCAAGCTGATCGAAACCGGCGCCAGAATGAACGGACTGGTGTTCGAGCGGTTGCGCTACTTGTTCTGGGGCGGCGACGCCTTGAGTCCGGCGTTGTACCAGCAGATCCGGGCCATCGCTCCGCTCACGGTCAGTGTCAACTTCTACGGGACCACCGAAACACCACAGGCCATGGCGTTCCACCAGGTCGATCCTAGAACCGAAAGCGGCAAGATCCCGCTTGGCAAGGGGATCGATGGCGCGCAGTTGCTGTTGGTGAACGAGGCCCGGCAACAGGTCAGCGAGGGTGAAACGGGGGAGATCTACATCCGCAGCCCGTACCTGTCGCTGGGCTACTGGCACGATGCCGAGTTGACCGCTGACAAGTTCGTGGTGAACCCCTTCACAGGGGCCGCGAACGACATCTGTTACCGCACCGGCGACCTGGGGACCTATCTGCCAGACGGCAGCGTCAGTTTCCTCGGGCGTGCTGACAGTCAAGTGAAGATTCGCGGGCATCGTATCGAGTTGGCAGAGATCGAAAACGCCATCGCCCGCCACCCGAAGGTCAAACAGTGCGTCGTACTGGCCAATCACGACGGTCCGATGGTCAGGCTGGTGGCCTATTGTGTCCCTGCGCAGCCCGTAACGGCCGCTGCACTGCGTGATGCTTTGGGCGGTGAATTGCCAGACTATATGGTGCCTGCGCTGTTCGTGTTTCTCGATGCCATCCCCCTGACGCCCAACGGCAAGATAGACAAGCGGGCCTTGCCCCCGGCCTTCGACAAGGCACCTACGGCAGCGCTCGGTAGCCATGAGCTATCCCCGCTGGCGGTCCAGCTCAGCGAGGCCTGGGCGCGGATCCTCCAGGTGCCGAACGTCGATGCCAACCTGACCTTCGTCGAGTTGGGCGGCGATTCGCTGTCCTTCGTCCAGGCCTCCATGGCGCTGGAGTCACTGCTTGGCCATCTACCGGATCGGTGGGAGACCACTGCGGTGCGCGAGCTCGCGGAAATGGCCGGGCAGGCCAAGGCATCCGGGCTGGCAACCCGGGCCATGGAAATACCGGTGTTGCTCCGGGTGCTGTGCATCCTGCTCATCGTCATCGGCCATTTCCATGTGTTCGAGAACTGGCGCCTGGTGGGAGAGACCTCGGTTCTGTTCCTCATCTCTGGCCTTAGCCTGGCCAGGTTTCAACTCCGGGCCATCGATGAACGTGGCGACGCCCGAACCCTGGTGAAGTCCGTTGCTACCATCGCGGTGCCGACTATCGGCTACAACGTACTGACTCAGCTGGTGTTCGATACCTTCCATTGGCAATCGCTGTTGTTGATCAACAACTGGTTCCCGACGTCCGAGGTCGGCGTGTTCAACTCCTGGTACATCGAGGTGCTGCTGCAGATGATCGTGATCATCGGACTGCTGCTGTCGGTCGACCGGATTCGTAGGCGAGTCATGGCCAACCCGTTCCGCAACCTGGTGCTGGCATCCTGTGCGCTGGTGGTGCTCGATGTGCTGCTGAGGTCCTTCGTCTTCGACGCCACGGTGCTATTGAACCGAGTACCACAGCATTTCCTCGCGATCATGGTGTTGGGCATGGCCGTGCACTTTGCCGATTCGACGGTACGCAAATGGGTCGTCAGCGCGGTGGCGGTCTTGGTGATCGGTGAGCTGGACTTGGTCGCACTGGCGGGCCATGGTGGGGAGGAGGTCGCGAAACTTGGGTTTATCGACATTGCACTGCCAGCGATTCTCGCGTTGATCTGGCTGCGGCCGGTCGCAGTGCCGGCGATCATCGCTCGAGCGGCGGCGGCGATTGCTTCGTCGACCCTGTACATCTACCTGACGCACTTCCAATTCCAGTCCGTGGCGCGGCGTCTTTTCGATCACCAGGCGTTTGCCGTGGTGCTGGCCATTGTCGGCGGGGTGCTGGTGGGGTATTGCTGGAACTGGGCGGTACGTGTGGTCGTGATGCGTTGGAATGGCTCCGGGCAGAAACGCCGTGTGGACACCGCGGAACCGGTGGCCTGACGCAGCGATCAGGCCTGCGCCACCGGCCGAGCTGGCTCGACAGGTGGCGCGAAAGGGTTACTGCACGTTGTTGAGCTTGATCACATCACCGGAGATGGTGGTGGTGTAGCCACTGAGGACCCAAGCCCAGAACCAGTTTTCCTGCACTTGTGTATTGATCATGGCATCGCCACCCTTGGCCTTGATGGCCGCGTTCTGTGCGCGAACGAAGCGGTTGTTCTGGCGGATCGGAATGATGCCGAACAGCATGATACCCGTGGCGCTTGCCTGGCTGTGGCCGAGCACGGTGTATTCGTTGCTGTCATAGTGCCGAGATTGGATCGGTGCTCCGGTGCAACCGGCCAGAACCAAGCCAAGAACGGTTGCTGCTGCACATTTGCTGAGGTACTTCACTGACTTCTCCATGACACGAGGACCGGGATCCAATTCCCGGCGGCGACACTCTAGCGGCAGGGTTCAGGGATTGAAAGTCAGAGTAGTGGCATTTTGCCTAAAAAATTCAGCCCGTGGTGGAGCGTTGTCGTTTGACCCGGTACATATCGCCATCGGCACGGCTGAGCAGGGTATCGGCGTCTTCCCCATCTTCGGGGTAGTAGGCCACGCCAACGCTGCAGGACGGCATGTTCAGCCCATTGAATTCGGTCCCCAACGGCTCGGACATCACCGCCAGTATCTGCGCGACCTTCTCTGACACGGCGGTCTGCGATTGGACATCGGTCATCAGCACCGTGAATTCATCCCCACCGATGCGCGCCACCGTATCGGTCTCGCGCACGCAGCCTTCCAGACGCCTGGCGATCATGCACAGCACGCGGTCGCCCATCGCATGCCCATGGACATCGTTGATGTGCTTGAAATCATTTATGTCCAGGAACAGCAACGCCAGACTGCGACCGTGACGTTGAGCAGCCCGCAGTGCCGATTCGAGCCGGTCGTTGAAAATCGAGCGGTTGGTCAGCTTGGTCAATGGGTCGTGGTGGGCGAGAAAGCGCAGATCCTCCTCAGCCTTGGTCAGAGCCGACACGTTCCGCGCGACGCCGATGCGAGCACCGATCTCTTCGGACCAGAAGGCCGACCACAGGATGTGCACGACTTCGCCATCCTTGCGCAGGTAGCGGTTACGAAAATCGAAATGGGGTTGACCGTTCATCACCCTGATGATCGACGCACGGGTCGCCGACAGGTCATCTGGATGCATGTAGTCGGTGATCAGGGTGCCCATCAGCTCTTCAGCGCGGTAACCCAGCAGGGCCTCGCACGCATCGCTGACGAAAACGATCTGGTTGTCCCGGTCGACTACGAACACAGTGTCCAGCATCAGGTGGATCAGTCTTGGGTAGAGTGTTTGCAGGTCGACGGGCATCGGCAACGGTGTCCTGTGCGGCACTTGATCATTGCCCGTTCTTGAAGAAGGGCGGCGTGTAATCCTGCAGATTTCCGGGGGGCTTGCGCAAGGGCCGACGCAAGATTTGCCAGCGGCGATATGTACTGAATGGGAAGCGAAAGCACCTTGAGTCCAACTGGCGCTTGCCAGCGGTTCCCCCCAATTGGGGGAACAGGGGTGGGGAATCCTCCCCAATACCGTTCGGTAGATTGTTCAAGTAATTGAAAATACTGCCATTTTACCAAATGGCATACACCTTGCTCCGTCTCCTCGCAGTTTACCTGTGTCCCGGAGGTGCAGCATGTCGACCCCGATCAAAGGCTCTGTCCTGACCTCACTCGTGCTGGCCGTCTTCGGTTGGCAGGCTACCAGCGAAGCGGCGGTGCAGTGCCAGCGCACCTTGGTCGCCAACGTGGTGGCATTGGACCAGCCCCTGATGTTCAACCGCCTCGGCGCACAAAACGCCAACGGCATGATGTTCGCACTCCGCCAGGATGTGGTGGATGAAAACCTCGTACCGCTCAGCAATGGCGGTGGGGCCGTACCGGGTAAGGTCACCCTGCGCCCGGACAAGCGCCCGCGGCCGATCGTGCTGCGGGTGGCTGCCGGTGATTGCCTGACCGTCAACCTGACCAACCTGCTCGATTACAAGGCCAACCCCAACAAACATGGCTTCGATGTGGAAGCACCTGAAGGCGAGGGGGAGGCGGAAGTCGAGAACCAGGTCGAGAATGAAGGCGGCGAAGGTTTCGTTGCCGATGAGCAGGTCGCCGAGCGACTGGTCGGCTTCCAGGTCAATGGCATGCAGGCGGTCAACAGCATTGCCGACATCTCTGCCAACACCGGTCGTAACGGCAATTTCCTGGTTGCGCCCGGCAGTACTCGCAGTTACACCCTGTATGCCGAGCGTGAAGGCGCATTTGCAGCCACCAGCAAGGCCGCGACCTTTGGCGGCGAAGGTGCCGCTGGCAATGTTGCCAACGGCTTGTTCGGGCAGGTGGTGGTGGTACCCAAACTGGGTCGTACTTACCGAAACACGTTGACTGAAGAGGAAATGCGCCTGGCCACGACGGGGCGTACTGCCACCGGCCAGCCGGTAATCGACTACGAAGCGCGATACCCGCAGGTCGAACCCTGGATCGCCGAAGGCAAGGCCGGCAAGCCGATCATCGCCATGGTCGACGGCAACGAGATTCTCAGCAGCGACACCGATGCGATCGTCATGGGGCCCAACCCGGACGGCAGTTTCCCGCGCTCGACCTACCCGCTGGAAAGCATCAATAAACGCAACCCGGCATTGCCAAACCGGCTGGAAGCCTTCCGCGACTTCGCCTCGCAGTTTGCCGATGAAGTCGCAGGCACCCAGGCGTTTCCTGGCTATTGGGCCGACCCGGTGATGGGGCATGTGCTGGAGCCGGCCCGCGACTCGTTCATGATCAACTATGGCTCTGGCGGCATGGGCGCGGAGGTGGTGGCCAATCGCCTGGGCGTTGGGCCGATGCACGACTGCCTGTCGTGCGCGTATGAAGAGTTCTTCCTGAGCGCCCATACCGTAGGAGACATCGGTACCCTGGTGGATGTCCCGGCCAACGTTGGCCTGGAGCACATCCGCCCAGGCGAAGTACCACCGGCCAGTGCCATCGGCGTCAAGGCCAGCATGGCGCTGTACCCGGCGGAGCCGGCCAACGTGCACCACAGCTACATCGGTGATTTCACCAAATTCCGCAACACTCATAACGGTCATGAACAGCACATTTTCCACTTGCACGGGCACCAGTGGCTGTTCAACCCCAATGACGACAACTCCGACTACATCGATGCCCAAGGTATCGGGCCGGGTATCGGCTACACCTACGAAATCGCCAACGGTGGCTCGGGCAACCGTAACCGTGTGGCAGGCGATGCCATCTACCACTGCCATTTCTACCCACACTTCGCGCAAGGCATGTGGGCAATGTGGCGGGTGCACGATGTGTTCGAGGAAGGCACGCGCCTGGAGGTCAGCGGGCAGGGCGAGAGCGGCTACCACAGCACGCCATTCGCCTTGCGCAGCGGCAAACCCGCTGCGGGCGCCCGTGCTTTGCCTGACGGCGAGATTGTCGCCGGTACGCCAATTCCGGCCATCGTGCCGCTCCCGGGCAAGGCCATGGCGCCGATGCCAGGCAAGGTCGTGGTGGTGCCAAAGCTGTCCGAGTCCCTGGTGGCTGGGCAGGAAGAAAACGAGGGTCAAGAGGAGGGTGACGACGATCATGGTCATGAGCCTGCAGTAGCCAAGGCGGTGGGCTCACTGGCACTGGTGGACCGTACCGAGGCCAACCGCAACGCCGATGGCACACTGAAGAATCCCGGCTATCCGTTCTGGATCGGCGGCATGGAAAGCAGTGTGGGCCAACGGCCACCGACCCCACCGCTGGACATGCTCGACCCGGCGTTGGCCCGACAACTGAGGGACAGCGGCAAGGCCCTGTGGGCCAACCTCGACCCGAACCAGGTCGATGGCTGGGACGGGGGGCTGGGCCGCCATGCACTCGACGGCGTATCCGCAGGTGGCGAGGCTGTCACCACCATGACCAAGCTGGACTTCTCCAAGGTGGTTGAAAAGGCCAAGCCCATCTACTTGCCGGAAGAAGGTACCGACGTCGAGCAGGCGGCCATGCAGTTCCACGCCAAGGCCGAACACCCAAGCTATGCGCTCATCCCCGGTAGCCAGCCGGTTGCCAAGGCGTTTCGCACCAACGGTGCACTGCCAACCGCGGGTGCACCCTTCTATGAGCCGTGCATGGATGACCGAGGCAAACGCCTGACCCAAACCTCGGGCCCCGGTGATTTCTTCAGTGGTGAAAGCCTGATGGGCATGAGCTTCCGCGGCTCGTCCACCTTCACCGCCGACCGTCCACGTATCTACAAAGCTGCCAACATCCAGTTCGACGCGGTGTACAACAAGGTCGGCTACCACTTCCCGCAGGCGCGTATTCTCTCACTCTGGGAGGACGCCTGGCCGGTCATCACCAAGCAGCGTCCACCCGAGCCGCTGGTGATGCGCATGAACACCTTCGACTGCACGATGTACACGCACACCAACCTGATCCCGTCGTTCTATGAAATGGACGACTACCAGGTACGTACCCCGACCGATGTGATCGGGCAGCACATTCACTTACCGAAATGGGATCTCACGGCGGCCGATGGTTCGGCCAACGGCTGGAACTATGAAGACGGCATTCTCTCGCCTGGCAGCGTCGTCGAGCGCATAGCTGCCATCCGTTCCTTCAACAACTGCAGTGAAGGCGACGCGCGGGACGGCACCGCTGCCTGCCCGAAAGCCAAGCAACATCCGTATTTCGGTCGCTTCGGCAGGGCCGACTGGCTCGGCGCGCGCTCGGCAATGCAGCGTTGGTTCGCCGACCCACTGGTCAACGTGTACAACGTCGACCGTGGCTTGGGCACCATCTTCACCCACGACCACCTCGGCCCATCGACCCACCAGCAACTGGGCTTGTACGCCACCGTGCTGGCTGAACCCGCAGGGTCCACCTGGTACCACGCCGAAACCGGCGAGCAATTGTACAACCCGGCCCTGCGCCAGGACGGCGGCCCAACCTCGTGGCAGGCAGTAATCCAGACGGGGGATAACGATGGGGACGGCAAGAACGACAGCTATCGCGAGTTCTTCCTGGAGTACAGCGACTTCCAGCATGCCTATGAAGCCGGCGTGTATGTAGGTGCCGGTCCCGACGGCATCCCCAATGGTCAGGCCTATCCGGCTACCGGCGATAGTTTCCGCTACGCCATCAACCCGCCAGTGCGGGGTAAGGCGTCGAACCTGCTGGAAGCGATCGTCGAAGAACGCGGCGGCATCAACCCTGGCTGCCCGACCCGCCCATGCCCGCAGGCGATCTCCGTGGACGACCCCGGCATGTTCGTCGTCAACTATCGCAACGAGCCGCTTGCCCTGCGTGTGTTCGACCCGAACAAGGTCGGTCCGGACGGCAAGCGTGGCATGCAGGCCGACGGCCTCGGCGGCGACCTGAGCTATGCCCTGCAAAGCCGGACCGACCGCGCGATTCCGGCAATGAACCTGGCGCCTTCGGCGATCACCTCGGCAGTCGGGCCTACCGGTGGCACCACGCTGTTCCCGCCGCACATCAACAAGGCTGGCAGCGAGCCAGGCGACCCGTTCACCCCAATGCTGCGCACCTACTCGGGCGACAACGTCCGCCTGCGCATGCACGCTGGTGGGCATGAAGAGGAGCACAACGTCACTCTGCACGGTGTCAAGTGGCTGCAGAACGGCAGCGGCTTCGGCAACAGCTCCAACTCGGGTTGGAAGTCCTCGCAGATGATCGGTATTTCCGAGCAGCTGGGCTTCATGGCGCCGGTGTCGATGATCTCCAGTTCTGCCGCGACCAATGGCGATTATCTGTACTCCCTCGATGCGGCACTCGAGGGCTACTGGAACGGCATCTGGGGCATCATGCGCAACTATACCGCCCAACGCGCCGACCTCTACCCGCTGCCTAACAACCCACAGCCGGTGGCGATGCGTAACACGGTGAACTTTGACGGTATCTGCCCGAAAACCACCGCCAACCCCAATGGCATCGGCACCCGTACGACGGTCAAGCGCAACTACGAGATCGTTGCGGCGCTGGCCAACGACATTCTGGAAAACCGCAACGGGGTCAGCATCAACGACCCTGCCGGTATTGGCCAGCATGTCGGCGGACCGCTCAAGGCCAATGGCGGCACGCTGGTGTTCAACAGCCGCAGGACCAGCATCGCGCAAGTCTCGGGTGTCGATCCGGAGGACGGTGGGACCTTCACCATCGGTGGCCACAGCGCACCGCTGCATGACCCCACCGCCGTGCTGTACGTGCGCAAGGCCGACCTGGACGCCACCACCGGTAAGCTCAAGGCGGGGGTGCCGGTGGAGCCGCTGATTCTGCGCGCCAACGCAGGCGATTGCATCAGCATCACCCTGGAAAACCGTCTGCCCTTGGTGATGCCAGACCTGCCAAGTACCGCCGTGATGCACAACGTGGTCAAGCGCGACCGCTTCGACAGCGAAGGTTCCACAGCCTTCGCCAACAACCTGATGCGTCCGTCCAGCCATGTGGGCCTGCACGCGCAACTGCTGGCCTATGACATCACCAAGTCCGATGGCGTGAACGTGGGCCTGAACCCGGTGCAGACCGTTCCACCACGCACTGGTACCAGTGGTGCCTACCCGACCAAGGTGTACCAGTACTACGCCGGGCATCTGGAACGGGAGGGCAAGCCGGCGCTGCAACTGGGGCGCACGGTGGACAACATCAACACCACCCCCATCGAGTTCGGTGGCCTCAACCTGACCCCTTCGGACGTCATCAAACAGCCGCAGAAAGGCCTGGTGGGCGCCATGAGCATCCTGCCGCAAACCGCGACCTGGACCGAGGACACTGCCAGCCGCGCCCAGGCCACGGTGAAGGTCTCTGGCCAGCCGGACTACCGCGACTTCGTCACGGTCTGGCAACGAGCGCTGAACATGCGTTGGGCTGATGGCCGTCCAGTGGAAGGCATCAACACCGAGGGCAATGGGGCGGCGGGCGATCCCCAGGACAACGGCAACATGGCCGTCAACTACAAGACCGAACCGCTGTGGCTGCGCTTCGGCATGGCCCCGGACTCACCGTTCGGCCGCGCCGATGGCCTGGGCTTTGGTGACGTGCCCAATGCCCACATGGCCTACAGCAACGCCCTGGTCGGTGGCGACCCGCTGACCCCGGTGCTGTATGCCAAGCCTGGCCAGGCGGTGCGCAACCACATCGTCATGCCCAGTGGGGGCAGCCGAGGCATGACCTACCAGCTGGACGGGCATCTGTGGCCACTGCACGCGTACCAGGCAGAGAAGAACGATGTCGATGGCTACCCGAGCAGCTTGCCGGGGATCGGATCGGTCCGCTTCGGCTACAACCCGATGTCGATGTACATAGGTGCCCAGGAGAGTGTGCTGCCAGCCGCGCACTTCAGCTTCATGCTGCCAAGTGCCGGGGGCGCCAATGCCATACCAGGCGACTACCTGTTCCGCGACTATGCCGCTTACGGCAACCTTTCCGGGCTGTGGGGCATCCTGCGGGTAACCAACGAAGCACCGCCGACGACGGCGCCAGCGCAGTGACGAGGGGAACGCGAGCATGAACAAGAAGACTCGCCCTGCTTTGATGGGGGTAATGCTGGGGGTTGCGCTGATCGGCCTGGGCGTTGCGTATGAGAAGCTCTGGTGCGACCCTCGCGAGTTGTTGCAAGAGGCTGCCAACGAGCAGGCCCTGCACCGGATGAGCCGGGACGGCGTGACCGTGGAGTTCGAGGCGCGGCCACTGGCCGGTGGCGAGTTGCGCGAGGGCGATTTCGCCAACATCCGCTTCAAGGTGAGCGACCAGACCAGCGGTCAGCCGCTGTCGGGCATGGCGCCGGGTGCCTGGATCGACCCGGCCCAGTCGGCACCCAGCGGCGAGCGTGACAACAGCTGCAAGGCGAGGGTGGCGCTGTTCCTCAAAAGCAGCATCGGTGCCAGGCCCTTGCTCGACCTCAACAGCTACTTCCTCCTCGTGCTGAACAAGGACGCCAGCCTGACCGTGATCGACCCTACCGTATCGGTCGGCGGCGTGACCAGTACCTTGGCGCGCATCGAACTGCCAGGGCGGCCGATGGACTGGACTGCCACGGGTGACGACAAACAGGTGTTCGTGTCGATCCCAGAGCGCGGCAAGGTGGCGGTGATCGACACTGAAACCTTCACCCGCGTGGCAACGCTCGACGCCGGCGATCAGCCTGTGCGCGTTGCGCTGCAGCCAGACCAGCATCGGCTATGGGTCGGCAACAACAGCGACGACCCGGCCAAGGGCGGGGTGACCGTGATCGACATACCCGCACGCACGACGCTGAAATCGTTCGCCACCGGTTCCGGCCACCACGAAATCGCGTTTAGCGGCGACTCGCGCTACGCCTTCATCACCAACCGCGATGGCGGCACGCTCAGCATCATCGATATCCCCGAAATGCGCCTGCTCAAGACCCTGCAGGTAGGCCCGCACCCGCTTTCGGTGGCCTATTCGCAGCTGTCCCAGGCGATCTATGTGGTCGATGGCAAGGAGGGCTCGGTGCGGGTGTTCGATGCCCGCAGTCATCAATTGCGCCACATCATCAAGGCAGAGCAGGGCCTGGGACCGATGCGCTTTAGCAGCGACGGTCGCTACGGCATCGTGCTGAACACGCTGGAGAGCCAGGCCCTGGTCATCGATGCCAGTACCGACGTTTTGATCCACCGCATCCCAGTCGCAGCCGAACCGTACCAGCTGACCTTCACCAAAGGTTATGCCTATGTGCGCGGCCTGGCCTCGCCCAAAGTCAGCATGATCAACCTCAGCAGCCTGGGCGAGGGACGTGAGCCAATCACCCAGGGGTTCGAAGCCGGCCCCGCCGCGCCGCGCCAGGCGGGTGACTTGCCGCTCGCACAAGGCCTGTCGGTGTCACGCGATGACAACTCGGTGTTCGTGGTCAACCCGGTAGACAACACCACCTACTTCTATGCCGAGGGCATGAATGCCCCTATGTCCGGCTACAACAACCGGGGCCACCAGGCCCGCGCCGCCATCGTCATCGACCGCAGCCTGCGCGAACTGGCGCCGGGTGTGTATGGTTCGACGGTGAAACTGCCGGCGGCCGGCAAGTTCGATGTCGCCTTCCTGCTCAACCAACCGCAGATCATCCACTGCTTCAGTACCGATGTGACGAGCGCTCCCAATGCGCTCAGACGCAAGGGTGCCCATGCCGAATTCATCGGCACCGACCAACCTCTGGCGCAACAGGGCGCGTTCACCGCTCGGGTACGCATTCTCGGCGATGACGGCAAGCCACGCGAAGGGTTGAGCGACCTGAGCCTGCGCTACTTCCTGGCACCTTCTTCAATGCCGCGCACCGAGGCGTTGAAGGAAGTGGGCGAGGGGGTCTACCAGGCTGCGCTGAACCTGCCCGAGGCGGGCGCCTGGTACCTGCATGTCCAGTCGCCTTCGCTGGGTCGCAAGTTCGCCGAGGAAAACTACACCAGCCTGCGTGTCCTGCCGGCCACCGTGTCAAAAGCCCCTGAAGCTGAAACTAGGAGTGTGCGATGAACAGCCTGCATGCTTGCAAAGTGCTTGCCCTGAGCCTGGTCCTGGCCAGCAACCTGGCGCAGGCCCACGCCGGCCACGACCACAGCGGTGCCGCCGAGCAACCTCCGGCTGCGCGTCAGGAGAAGGCCAGCGTTCGTTTTGCCGATGTGGCACTGCTGGACCAGAACGGCATGCCGGTGCGCCTGGAGACAGACCTGGTGGGCGAGCGTCTGGTGGTCATGGGCTTCATCTACACCCGTTGCACCACGGTGTGCCCCGTGGTGTCTTCGATCATGGGCAAGGTGCAGCAGCAACTGGGCGGCCGCGTAGGTGAGGAGATCCAACTGGTGTCGATCAGCGTCGACCCCCAGCGCGATGACGCCAAGCGCCTGCGCGACTATGCCAAGGCCTTCCAGCATGGGCCTGGCTGGAGCTGGCTGACCGGCTCGCCCTATGCCATCAGCGAGACCCTCAAGGGCCTGGGGAGCTTCAGCGCCGACCTGCGCCAGCATCCGCCCCTGATTCTGGTAGGCGACGGTCGCAGCGGCCACTGGACGCGCTATTACGGCTTTACCGACCCGGCCGTGCTGATCGAGGAAATCAACCGCCTCAGCGCCCGCCGGGTGCACGCCAAGAGCACGGCGATCGCCGCCAACCCTGAGCAGTCCGAGGTGCAACCATGAGCAGCCTGACCTCTCGCCGTTGCGGCATGCGTAGTTTCGACTGGCTGATGCTTGTCGGTTGCCTGTGGATCCTCACCTCGGTGGCGTTGGCTCACGACGGCCATGCGCCGGATGCCCCGGCGCCACAACCGGCACCGCACGCGTACAGCAGTGGCGGCGGCACCCGCGACGCCCACACCTGGTTCACCGACACCCTGCTGGTGGACCAGAACGGTCGCGCGCTGCGCTTCTACAGTGATGTGCTCAAGGACAAGGTGGTGATGCTGAACGTAATCTTCACCCACTGTAACGACGCCTGTCCGCTGATCACTCGCAAGTTGCAGGAGGTACGAACCGCCATGGGGCCGGAACTGGCCAACCAGGTGACTTTCATCTCCATCAGCAGCGACCCGCTAAACGACACGCCTGCTGCGCTAAAGGCCTATGCCCGTAAGCAAGGTGTCGATGGCCCCAACTGGCTGTTCCTGACCGGTGACAAGGCCAGTGTCGACCTGGTGCTGGGGCGTATCGGCCAGTTCCTGCCTAGCCCCGAACAGCATTCGACCCAGTTGATTGCCGGGGATGTGGCAGGCAAACGCTGGAGCAAGATCCGTCCGGACGCACCGCCAGAGGCCATCGCCCAGCGTATGCAGCTGTTGGCCCAACCCCTTGCAGGTCGGTGAACACCATGTGCGGCCCCGTGTTCTTGGCCATGCGCCGACTGTTCATGGTCGCCACGCCTGCGCATTCCCTATGGGAGCGGCGTTGTGCCGCGAAGGGGCCGCAGTGCGCGCTCTCGTTCCGACTGACTCCCACATCCGCGCTCAGCGCGATGCGAGGAGGCGTTCTGTGCCTGAGCCTGCTATCGAGTTTCTGCGCCCAGGCCCTGGATCTGACCGAGCACGAGCAGGCCGGCAAGCGCCTTTACCGCGAAGGCATTTCCAGCAGCGAAGCCCAGCTGTTGGCGCGGGTCGGTGCCAGTGGCCTGACCGTGCCGGCCCACGTGCTGCCCTGCGCCAGTTGCCACGGTGCCGATGGGCGTGGCCGCGCCGAAGGCGGAGTTCGTCCACCAAGCCTGGACTGGTCGCGTCTGGGGCTTGGCCAAGGCGAGCGCCAAACCAATGGCCGTAGCTACCCTGCCTACACCGACAGCACCCTGGCGCGCGCGATCCAGCAGGGTATCGACCCTGCTGGCAACCGCCTGGACGCGGCAATGCCACGCTTCGAACTGACCTTGGCCGACCAGCGCAACCTGACCGCCTACCTAAAGCGGCTGAGCGACGATCGCGACCCTGGTGTCGAGGAGGACGTGCTGCGTTTGGGCACGCTGTTGCCCGGCAGCGGGCCGTTGGCCGACGCTGGCCATGTGGTGCGCGCCGTCATTGAGGATGGCCTGGCACAGCTCAACCAGCAGGGTGGCATCCACGGCCGGCGTCTGGAGCTGGTGGTGCGGGACCCAGGCAATGATCCCTCCAGCGCCAGCCAGGCACTCGAACGCCTGCTGGACGAGCAGCAGGTGTTCGCGTTGATTTCACCCTTGGCACCGATGCTCGATGAACAGCTGGTGGCTGCGCTCGAGCAGCGTGGTGTGCCGTTGGTGGGCAGCACACCACGCAGCGGCGGCAGCGCGCAGATATTCGACCCTCTACCAGGGTTGCCCGCGCAGTTATTGAGCCTGGCCGAGCACGCACGGACGGCCCTGGGTGTGCCTGCCGATGGCTTGCAGGTGGTCTACGCCGGCGCCGAACAGGCATCGTTGGCCGAGCAGGTACGTGAACGCTTGCACAAGCAGGGCTGGGCTACCAGGCCTGCGCAGTTGTTCGCCGGCCAGGCGCTGGAGGCGCAGGGCATTGTGTTCGTCGGTCGTGCGCAGGCCTTCACCGAACTGGCCAGTGCACTGCAGGCAGCCGGTCGCGATCCTTATTTGCTGGCGGCCTCCAGTCAGGTGGCGGGCGCTGTGGCGCAGTTGCCATCGCAATGGTCGCAGCGTGTATTCCTGGCCTATCCGTTCGTGCCCGATGACTGGACCGAGAACGGCCTGGCGACCTTGGCCGGCGTACAACGCCGCCAGGGACTGGACCCGCGCCAGGCTTCGCTGCAGGTCAACACCTTGTGCGCCTTGCGCCTGTTGACCGACGCCTTGAAGCAAATCGGTCGCGACGCTAGTCGCGAACGACTGGTGGTGGCGCTGGAAGGTTTGCATGACGTCAACACGGGCCTCACTCCGGCCCTCAACTTCGGCCCCGGTCGTCGCCAAGGCATGGCGGGCGCTCATGTGGTGGCCGTGTCATTGCCTGGGCCGCGCTTCACCGCCGTCGCCCCGTACCGGCCGTTGCCGGAAATGCCTTGAGTGGAGGTGGCCATGCGTATGCTGATGCTGGCGCTGTTATGGTTGCTTTCCAGCACCGGTTGGGCAGAGCAACCAGCGGCGCGGGTCAATGGTGTGGAAATCGGTGTAATGCGCTTGGAGCGCTACTTCAGCGAATACCTCGATGCCCAGGGCAGGGCTGTGACCAGTATCCGCAATCCGGGCCTGTACAAGCGCCTTCGCGACCAGGCGCTGGATGAATTGATCGACAAGGAACTGCTCTGGCAGGAAGCCCAACGACGCGGCATCGTCATCAGCGACGAGGAGGTATCGGCTCAGGTCAGCCAGCTGGAAGCGGCGTTCGGCAGCCCGGCGGTGTTCGAACGAAAGCTGGCAGAGGCGGGGTTCGATAGGGCAAATTACGCTGATTACGTGCGTCACGAACTGGCCGCGCAGCAGGTCTATGCCCAGCTAAGCGTCGTCGATGAGCCTGGCAAGCCCGAAGTAGAGGCGTTCTACCGAGCCAATCGACAAAGACTGCAAGGAACGCAGAACCAAAGTGATAACCCTTCTGTCATACCGGAACAAGGGCTGGAACTGGCCAGGGCCGCGCTCATCGAGCAATTGCAAGCTCAGGCGCGGCAAGCCGTGCGCCAACGTTTGCGAGATTCCGCTACAGTGGAGGTCGCCGACTGAGCCCGGCAGTAGCGTTTCCCCAATGCTGGGGAAACCCGGCTTGGCAATGTGCTATCACCTCCCCCGGAAGTGGGGAACCGAGCACATCCTTGGCGTGAAGCGTTCGGAACACGCCTGCCAAATCAATGACTTACAGTGGTGCAACATGACCCTTCACGCCTGGCACGAAGCCTGCTCAAGCCTTATCGAGGCCGCACTTCGCAGACTGGGTAACCGGGTAGTTCTTGGGAGTCGACCTTGGTGAACAGAGTATTGGTAGTCGATGACGAACAGACCCTTGCGCAGAACCTGCAGTCGTATTTGCAGGCGCAAGGCCTGGAAGTCCATGTTGCCCACGACGGTGCCAGCGGTATTGGCCTGGCTGAGAGCCTGGCGCCGGATGTGATCGTGCTGGATTACCGCTTGCCCGATATGGAGGGTTTTCAGGTTCTGCAGAGCGCGCGTGAGAAGAACAGGCAATGCCACTTCGTGCTGATCACCGCCCACCCGACCGTTGAGGTCCGTGAGCGAGCCGCCGAACTGGGAGTGACCCATGTCCTGTTCAAGCCGTTCCCATTGGCGGAACTGGCCCGCGTGATCTTCGACCTGATGGGCATGCAACGCCAGCGCAGGGCTACGGACCACCCAGCCGAAGGGTTCGTCGAACGACGCCAGAACAGGAACGAATCGTTCCCCTTGCAGTTGTACGATGGCAGCTGGGTACTGGCCGATCGCCGCCGTCATGGCGCCAAGCCTCCAGAACCTGACGACGATCAACTGCTCACCGGGGAATAGCGGCGCCCGCGGCCCTGACTGAAGCAGCCAGCGACGCGCCCCTGAGCGGAGTCGCAGGCCATGACCGATGTCGTCGATACAGCCAAGGAAGCCTCTGAGCCTGCACCGGCCCTTTCGCGGGTAAACCCCCTCCCACAGGACGGCTTTGCACGCCGAGACGGCGCCGAATCGGCGGACACCTCGGCATGGGTTGCATACCCCCGTGAGCTCCTGGCCCAGGCCCGCCAGCAAGCTTGCGGTGAACGCCTGCTTACCTGCCTCGAACGCCTGGCCAACGATGCCCCCGATACCTTCACCCGTCGCCTTGGCGCCACCCTGCATTACCCAGTGCTGGGCAGCCAGGCGCTGCTGGCCAGCACCGCCTGCTTCGACACGGTCAGCCTGGCCCAGTGCCTGAAACGCGAGTTCGTACTGATTGAGCAGGGCGGGGAGCGCCTGGGTGTGTTCGCCGACCCCTTCGAACCGGCCCGGCTGGCCTGGATCGACGACATTCTGCAAGGTGCGCCACTGTACCTGACCCACGCTGCCGACCTGGCCACTTTCCTGGCCCGCCATGAAGAAAGCTTCCACGCGGTCGATGCCCTGGGCCACGAAAACGAGGCCAGCAACGAGAGCGACCCGCTGCAACGCCTGTCGCTGGCCAGCATCAGCGAAGACCAGAGTCGCGTGGTCAAGCTGGTCAACTCGACGCTGTACGATGCCCTCAAGCAGCATGCCAGTGACATCCACCTGGGCATGACCGGTCAGGGCCTGACGATCAAGTACCGCATCGACGGCGTGCTAAATGGCGCCGGCAAAGCCAGCGGCAGTGCGTTCGCCGACCAGGTCATCTCACGGATCAAGGTCATGGCCGAGCTGGATATCGGCGAGAAGCGCGTCCCTCAGGACGGCCGCTTCAAGGTCGCCGTGGGCGAGCGGCAGATCGACTTCCGGGTCTCGATCATGCCCAGCATCTTTGGCGAAGACGCGGTGCTGCGGGTACTCGACAAGCAAGACTTGTCCGACCACGTCAGCGGCGTGCAGTTGCAGGCCCTGGGTTTTGCCGACGAAACCCTGCGCGCCCTGCGCCGGCTGGCCGCCGAACCCTACGGCATGATTCTGGTCACCGGCCCCACCGGCAGCGGCAAGACCACCACCCTGTACGCAATGATCAGCGAGATCAACCACGGGGTGGACAAGATCATCACCATCGAGGACCCGGTCGAGTACCAGCTGCCGGGTGTGCTGCAAATACCGGTCAACGAGAAAAAGGGCCTGACCTTCGCCCGCGGGCTGCGTTCGATCCTGCGTCATGACCCGGACAAGATCCTCGTCGGAGAGATTCGCGACCCGGATACCGCACAGATCGCCGTGCAATCGGCGCTTACCGGTCACCTGGTGTTCACCACCATCCACGCCAACAACGTCTTCGATGTGATCGGCCGCTTCAGCCAGATGCAGGTCGACCCGTACAGCTTCGTTTCGGCACTCAATGCCGTGCTCGCGCAGCGCCTGATCCGCCTGGCCTGTCCCCACTGCGCCACGGCCCATCAACCAGATGACGAAACACTGGCCGCCTCGGGGTTGACCAGGGAAGCGGTCGTCGGTTGGTCGTTCGTGCGCGCCCAGGGCTGCGGCCAGTGCCGTGGAAGTGGCTATCGCGGGCGTAGCGCCATCGCCGAGTTACTGCACCTGGACGACGACCTGCGGCAGATGATCGTCGAACGCCGCCCCGTGTCGCAGATCAAGTCGCTGGCCTGCCAGCGCGGCCTGCGCCTGCTGCGGGCGTCGGCCCTGGACCTGGTCCGCGAGGGCCGTACCACCCTTGAGGAGATCAACCGTGTCACATTCATCTGATCGTTTCTGCGCCGTGCTTGGCGCCGAAGGTGTCGGCCTGGGTCGCTTGCACGCCAACCACCACCAATGGCTCGGCAGCCGCGAGTTTAGCTGCGACGCCGCCCAACCGAACTGGGTGCCTGCCCTGGAGGCGCTGGCCGGGCTGGTGGCCGAGCATGCGGTGCGTGGAGCACCGTTACGGGTACTGCTGTCGGCCCGCTACAGCCGTTTCTGCTTGGTGCCCTGGAGCGATGCCATCCACCATCCGCGTGAGCTCGATGCCTACGCCCGGGCGTGCTTCGAGAACCTCTACGGGCAGTCGCTAGAGGATTGGCGCATTGTGCTGTCGCCAGAGCCAGCCGGCAGCGCCCGTATCGCCACCGCGCTGCCGGAGGCCTTGCTGCAAGGACTGCAGGCCCTCGGTCGGGAAAGCCGCCTGAACCTGCGCTCGGTACAACCTTACTTGATGGCCGCCTACAACCGCTGCTCGGCGCGGCTGGAACAGGGGGACTTTCTGTTCGTGCTGGCCGAACCGCGCCGCAGCGTGCTGCTGTTGGCCGCAGGTGGCGCCTGGCAGCAGGTGCTCGCGCAAGGCTGCGCCGACACTGACCAGGCCTTGCAAGCGCTGATCGAGCGCACTTGCGAGCTGTACGGCGAGCATCCGCCACGTGTCTACCTGCACGCGCCGGGGCGGGGCGACGTGCCGCAACTGGAGGCGGTCCAGCTGTGCCAGCCGGCCAGCGAGGCCGACCCGCTGTGCGCCATGTGGCGGGCGGTGGCCTGACATGCGCCGCCTCGACCTGGAGTTCCAGCCCCGGCGCAGCGGGCCCTTGGCGTGGTCGCTACTGGCCGTGGGCGGTGTGCTGCTGAGCGCACTGCTGCTGGTTTTGCAACAGCTTCAGGCCGAGCAGATCGCCCTGGAGGCCCAGGTGCACAACCTGGAGCTGCAGTTGGGCCGCCGTCCGGCCACCGCCGCCCCGCAGAACAGCGCCGCCAGCCGCGAGCAGGCTGAACGCCTGGCGCAGATGCGCAGCGTCTCACAGCAACTGCAGCGCCCCTGGCAGCAGCTATTCAGCATGCTCGAAGCGCAGCCGCAGGAAGACGTGGCGCTGCTGACCCTGACCCCCGACGCCCGCAAAGGCCAGGTGCGCATCGCCGCCGAGGCACGCAACCTGGAGGCGATGCTGCAGTACCACCAGCGCCTGGAAGCCAGCGCCGAGCTCAGCGACGTGTCGCTGCTCAACCACGAAGTGGTATCCGGCCAGCCGGAGCACCCCGTGCGTTTCACCCTGACCGCCACCTGGGAGACCGGCCATGCGCGTCCCTAGTCTGATACTTCACGAACAGCTGCGCCGATTCGGTCCTGTGGGACTTGCTGCGATGACCCTTGGCACACTGGCCCTGGCGATGGCGATTGGCGCTCTGTTGCCGCAATGGCAAACCGTGCGCGAGCTGCGCGCCGACGAGGCCGATGCCAGTGCGCAGGTGGAACGGGTCAAGCGTGGCGAACTGAAAATCGCCGTGAAGCCTGAGCAACAGGCGCTCGACAGCCTGCGCCAGCAATTGCCAGGGCAGCCCCAGGCCAGCGCATTGATCGAGCGCATGTACCACCTGGCTAGCGCAGAGCACATCAGCTTGGCGCGAGGCGAATATGCGCTGGGCATCGACCCCAAGACCCAGTTGGCACGCTACCAGATCGTGCTGCCGGTACGTGGCAGCTACCTGCAGATCCGCGGCTTCCTCAAAGGCTTGCTCAACCAACTGCCGACCCTGGTGCTGGAAGACCTTGAATTGCAACGCAAACGCATTGGCGACCGCGAGCTCAATGGCCGCCTGCGCATGACCCTTTATCTGTCGAGGTCGTGATGAACACTCAGCGCGCAGTGATGTGGATCGGCTTTCTCGGGGTGTCGGCGGCCCTGGCCTGGGCGCCTGGGCACTGGTTCGGCGAAGACCAGGCGTCAGACTCCATCGCTGGCAAGCCGGCGCCAACGACGGGCACGAAACAGGTCGCAACCGAAAGGGTGGCGATCACACCAGAACACGCTTCCAAAGATCTGTTCCCCAGCCAGCAATGGACCCGACCCCAGGCCCTGGCCATTGTCACCGAACAGCCTGTCCAGGCAGCGCCTGTCGTGGCCGTTGCCCCGACCGCACCCGAGCTGCCGTTCCAGTTCGTTGGACGCCTTGGCGACCGCGACGACCTGCAGATCTTCCTGCAGCGCGGCGAAAAACTCTACGTCGTGCGCCAGGGCGACGTGATTGACGATACCTACCGCCTCGATCGGGTCTCGGCCAACGAGCTGGACCTGGTCTACCTGCCCTTGCATCAGTCGCAGACCTTGTCTGTCGGGAGCGCACCATGAAGCCATCGAAGTCGTGCAAGCCTGCTCCGTTCTTGCTGTTGGCCCTGTGCGTGGCCATCGCAGGGTGTGGCTCCAGTGCGGTACGCAAGGACAGCGCCGAGCTGATGAAGGAAGGCCAGTACGAGGCGGGTATCGCCCGCCTGGAAGAGGCGCTGCGCGAAGACCCGCGCGACACCGAGCTGAACATCGCCCTGGCCCATGGGCGCCAGGCCGCGGTCGAGGCGCTGCTGGGCCAGGCCGATTCCGACCGCATCCGCCACGATTTCGCTGGCGCCCGGTTGGGGTATGGCCGGGTGCTCACCATCGAGCCGAACAACCGCCGCGCCCAGGAAGGCATCCGCCAGCTGGAGTTGATGCGTACCCTCGATGACCGCGTGGCCCTGGGCCAGGCCGCGTTGCGCCAGGGCGATCTGTTCGGCGCCGAGCGCTACATGCGTGAAGTGCTGCGCCTCGACCCACAGAACCAGAAGGGCATCATGCTGCGTAGCGACATCGAGAACGTCCAGGCCCGCACCGCCCAGCCGTTCCCGCAGCTGCGCAGCAAGCTCGAACGCCCGGTGACCCTTGAGTTTCGCGATGCCAACCTCAAGACCATCTTCGAGGTGCTGTCGCAGGTAGCGGGCATCAACTTCATCTTCGACAAAGACCTGCGCCCGGACATCAAAGCCACCATTTTCGTTCGTGAGGTGCGCATCGAGGATGCCGTGGCCCTGCTGCTGGAGCAGAACCAGCTGCGCCAGAAGATCGTCAACGACAACACGCTGCTGGTCTATCCCGACTCGCCACAAAAGACCAAGGACTATCAGGAACTGGTCATGCGCACCTTCTACCTGACCAGCATCGACGCCAACACCGCGTTGAACATGGTCAAGACCATGCTCAAGACCCGCGACGTGTTCGTCGACGAGCGCCTGAACACCCTGACCATGCGTGACACCCCGGACGCCATCCGCATGGCCGAGAAGCTGCTGCAGTCCCAGGACCAGTCCAACCCAGAGGTGGTGCTGGAAGTGGAGGTGATGGAAGTGGCCCGGTCACGCATCCTCGACCTCGGCCTGCAATGGCCGAACACGTTTGGCGTGCTGACCGATGACGGCAAGTCGGTCAGCGTGCTGGACCAGTTGCGAGGCATCGACTCCAGCCGCATCAGTATCTCGCCGGCGCCCCAGGCCAAGATCAATGCCCAGGACAAGGACATCAACACCTTGGCCAGCCCGGTGATCCGCGTGAGCAACCGCGAACAGGCGCGTATCCACATCGGCCAGCGGGTACCGATCATCAGCGCCACCTCGGTGCCGTCCACCCAAGGCCCGGTCATCACCGAAAGCGTTACCTACCTGGATGTGGGCCTGAAGCTCGAAGTCCAGCCGACAGTGCACCTGAACAACGAAGTGGCGATCAAGGTGGCGCTCGAGGTCAGCAACGCCACGCCGTTGGAGGCCACCCGTCAGGGCACCATTCCGGTCCAGGTCGATACCCGTAACGCCCAGACCAGCTTGCGCCTGCACGACGGTGAAACCCAGGTGCTGGCCGGTCTGGTGCGCAACGACCACAACGCCAGCGGTAACAAGATCCCGGGCCTTGGCGACATTCCGGGGCTGGGCCGCTTGTTCGGCAGCAACAAAGATGACATGAGCAAGTCCGAGCTGGTGCTGGCGATCACCCCGCGCATCGTACGCAACCTGCCGTACCAGAGCCCCTCGGACATGGAATTCGGCACCGGCACTGAGTCGGCGATGCAGGTTCGCCAGATGCGCCAACCACTGCCGTCCAGCGAAGCGCCGAGCGAGACCCCGGCCGAGGATGACGATGCACCAGTGGTCGACAGCCAAATGGCAGGCATGCCAACCAAGGCGAGCCCACGGCCATGAAACGCCATCAGCAAGGTTTCAGCCTGATCGAAGTGGTGCTGACCCTGGCACTGCTCGGGCTGCTCGCCAGCATGGCGGCGCCCTTGACCGAAACCGTGGTGCGCCGTGGCAAGGAGCAGCAACTGCGCGAAGCGCTGTACCAGATCCGCGACGGCATCGACGCCTACAAGCGCGCCTTCGATGCCGGCTATATCGAGAAGCGATTGAATGCCAGCGGCTATCCGCCGAGCCTGCAGGTGCTGGTGGACGGCGTGCGCGATGTGCGCAGCGCCAAAGGGGCCAAGTTCTACTTCCTGCGTCGCATCCCCCACGACCCGATGCTCGCGGCAAAGGATCAGGACCAAGGTGGCTGGGGCCTGCGAGCCTACGACAGCGACCCGGACAACCCCCGCCCAGGCGAGGACGTGTTCGATGTGTACTCCAAGGCCCGTGGCAAAGGCCTCAACGACATCCCCTACGGGCAATGGTGAACGCCATGAAACGCAGCCGCGGCTTCACCCTGATCGAACTGCTGGTGGTGATGGCGATCATCGCCACGTTGATGACCATCGCCATGCCGCGTTACTTCAACAGCCTGGAGAGCTCCCGCGAGGCAACATTGCGCCAGAGCCTGGCGGTGCTCCGCGAGGCGCTGGATCACTACTACGGCGATACAGGGCACTACCCAGAATCCCTGGAGCAACTGGTGGAGCAACGCTACCTGCGCAACACCCCGGTCGACCCGATCACCGAACGCAGCGATGCCTGGCAGCTAGTGCCCCCTCCGGAGGGCGTCGCGGGCGGCGTGGCGGATATCAAGAGTGGTGCCACAGGGAGGGCGCGTGATGGCAGCCTCTATGCCGAATGGTAAAGCCTGCGCAGGCTTCACCTACCTGGGCGTACTGTTGCTGATTGCCGTTAGCAGCATGGCCCTGGCCGCTACCGGCACGGTGTGGTCCAGCGCCGCCCAGCGTGAGCGCGAACGGCAGTTGCTGTGGGTCGGTGGCCAATACGCCCAGGCCCTGCGCAGCTACTACCGGGCGTCTCCTGGCCTGGCCCAGTACCCACAGGAATTGGCCGACCTGCTGCAGGACAACCGCTTCCCCGAAGCCAAGCGGCACATCCGCAAGCTGTACCCCGACCCAGTGACCGGCACCGCCGACTGGGGCCTGCTGCGCTCGATCGATGGGCGCATCACCGGTGTGTTCAGTCGTTCGGATGCGACCCCCTTCAAGCGCTCGGGCTTCGACAGCCAATGGTCAGCCTTCGAAGGGCTGGAACATTACAGCGACTGGCAGTTCGTCGCCGAACAGTCCTTCGGTGAAAGCGCTGGCGGCAGCCGTACCCACGCCGGTGGGGGAGAAGCGCCATGACCCGCCTGGCAGCCGTGTACCTGAGTCTGCTGCTGGCAGGCCCGCTGGCTCAGGCCGGTGGTGAGGACGAGATGATGGGGTTCATCGTCGATAACACCATCTCGCACATCGGCCACAACTTCTACAACGACTTCACCGACCGGCTGCGCGCTACCAGCCGCCTGGATTTCAACCTGGTGGTGCGCGAACGCCCGGATGCCCGGTGGGGCAGCCTGGTCACGGTGGAGTACGAACGGGAGGTGCTGTACCGGCGTTTTCTGCCACCCAATACCACCCAACTCAAAGAAGAGGCCGTCGCGGCCGCCGACCTGGTCAAGCAGCAGATCATCCAACGCAAGTTGCAACGCCTGCTGCAGGACACCACTGATCTGGAGAGGGATGAGCTATGAACACCCATGTTCCCCGTTGCGTCGCCATGTGCCTGGCGGCCTGTGCCTTGGCCAGCCAGGCCACGGAGCTGGTGTACACCCCGGTCAACCCCGCGTTCGGCGGCAACCCGCTCAACGGCACCTGGCTGTTGAACAATGCCCAGGCCCAGAACGACTACGAAGACCCGGACCTCAAGGACCGTAGCAAAGCCTTCGGCGGTACCTCGGCCCTGGAACGCTTCAGCAACCAGTTGGAGTCGCGGATGTTGTCGCAACTGCTGGACAACATCAGCAACGGCAAGACCGGGAGCATGTCCACCGATTCCTTCCTGATCGACGTGATCGACGACTCGGGTGCCCTGAGCATCAAGGTCACCGACCGCGCCACGGGAGAGACGTCGATCATCGAGGTCAGCGGCCTGAACCCCTGAGAGGGACAGGTTTTCGATTTTGGGGAGAGCGCATCATGAAACGATTTCTGAGCACACTGCTGATTCTCGCCGCCCTGCAAGGCTTGCAAGGTTGCAGCCTGCGCGAGCCGATGCCGGCCGAACAGGACTCCGAGACCCCGACCCTGACGCCCAGGGCCTCGACCTACTACGATCTGATCAACATGCCGCGCCCCAAAGGACGGCTGATGGCTGTGGTATACGGCTTCCGTGACCAGACGGGCCAGTACAAGCCAACCCCGGCCAGTTCGTTCTCCACCAGCGTGACCCAGGGAGCCGCCAGCATGCTGATGGATGCCCTGAATGCCAGTGGTTGGTTCGTGGTGCTGGAGCGTGAAGGCCTGCAGAACTTGCTGACCGAGCGCAAGATCATTCGCGCCTCGCAGAAAAAGGCGGACGTGCCCGAGAACATCCAGGGTGAGCTGCCACCGCTGCAGGCTGCCAACCTGATGCTCGAAGGCGGCATCATCGCCTACGACACCAACGTGCGCAGCGGCGGCGAGGGCGCGCGCTACCTGGGCATCGACATCTCCCGCGAGTACCGGGTCGACCAGGTGACCGTCAACCTGCGGGCGGTGGATGTGCGTACCGGGCAAGTGTTGGCCAATGTGATGACCAGCAAGACGATCTATTCGGTCGGGCGCAATGCTGGAGTGTTCAAGTTCATCGAATTCAAGAAGCTGCTCGAGGCAGAGGTGGGGTACACCACCAACGAACCGGCGCAGTTGTGCGTGTTGTCGGCGATCGAAGCGGCGGTGGGGCACCTGCTGGCGCAAGGGATCGAGCGGCGCTTGTGGCAGGTGGCGGGGGAGGCCGGCAATGGCAAGGCTGAGGTGGACAAGTACCTGAGCCAGTATCAGCAGCAGTGAGCCGGCATGCAGGCGAGTGCCGTGCACTGCAGCTGTGGAGCGGCCCAAGGCCGCACCCACAGGGATGACGCTGACCCTGGCACCGAGCCGGGTGTGTGCCGCTTCATCCAGCAGTGCCAATCCTTCCACAGGTCTGCCAAAGCGGGGTTCGACCAGCGGCGTCAACCCGCCTTGCGCAACGTCAAGTTGATCCGCCGCTCGCCCATTCGCGGATGAACCCCGGGCTTGACCGGCATCACCCCGTGAAACCGCAGCCGGTCCTCCCCACCCCAGACCATCACATCGCCATGGCTCAGTGGTACCCGTTGGGTCCGATCCGAGCGCAGCAAGCCGCCCAACAGAAACACCGCGGGCAATCCCAGTGAAATAGACACGATCGGTTGGCTGAAATCCCGTTCATTCTTGTCCTGGTGCAAGCTCAGCCGGGTGCCGGGCAAATAGTGGTTGACCAGGCACGCATCCGGTACGAAACCTTCGAACCCCGCGACCTCGGCTGCGCGCCGGGCGAGGCCTAGTAACACCTGGGGCAGGTCCGGCCAGGGTTCGCCACTTTGCGGATCGGTCGGGGTATAACGGTACCCCTTCGCATCACTGACCCAACCCAGCGCCCCGCAATTGGTCAGGGCCACCGCCATGTGCTGGCCACCTGGGGTCTGCATGTGCCTGAAGGGTGCGGCACGCAGCACTGGGCGCAAGGCGTCGAGCAGAGACTCCATCTCGGCCAAGGCGAAGCCGGGCAGCAGCACGGTGTGGACGGCCAGGCGTTGCGGCTGGGGACCGAACAGGTCGAGATCGGACTGGATCATTACGCTGGTATCGGCGGTTGGGAGTGGTCATTCTAACGCTGCTGGTGCGGCTGGACCATTCGCGGGTAAACGCGCTCCCACATTTGGGGGGGCGCTGTGTGGGTGGCTTGCAAAAAAGGAACCGCGGCACCAGGGAGAGGAAGCACCGCGGTTCAAAGGGGGAAGGGGTCAGTGTTGGTTCACGGTAGCCGTGTTGCCGCTGCCCAACTGGCTGATGGTGGCGTTCTGGTTAGCGCCACTCTGGTCGACGAAGGCCTTGTTGTTCTGACCACCCTGGGTCACGTAGGCCACGTTGTAGGTGTCGGTCTGTTTGATGGTGGCTTCGTTGCCGCTCCCATACAGTTGATAGGTGTAGCTCTGGTTGCCGGTACCCGACTGGTCGAGGGTGATGGTGTTGGTGTTGCCCTTGGTCTCGCCGTAGGCATAGTTGTCGGTGCCGCGTTGGGACGCGATCAATACGTTGTCAGTACCGTTTTGCTCGAAGTACAACTCGTTGTACGTGTCGGCCTGGTCGGTCGTCATCGAGTTGTTGGTGCCTTTCTGGTTCAGGCGGGCCAGGTTGTCCGAGTCGTTCTGGGTGAGATTGACGGTGTTGCCATTGCCGTTCTGGTTGATCTCGGCGCGTTGGCGGGCACCGAACTGGCCGCCGAGCTTGTCGCCTTTCCAGTTGCTCGCCTGGATCTTGTTGCCGTTACCGTTGGTGGTCACGCTCAGGCTGTGGCTGTCGCCTTCCTGGTAGGTGAAGTGCAGGTTGTTGTTACCTGTCTGGGAAATGGTGGCGACGGTGTTGGTGGTCTCGAACTGATCCGACCAACTGGCGTTGCCCTTGCCGTTCTGATACAGGTTGGCCACGTTGCCCTCGCCGAAACTCTGGTCGATATAGCCTTCGTTGAGCTGGCCGCTCTGACTGACGTTGGCCTGGCTGCCGATCTGGTTGTCTTGCCAGACTTCCACGGAGTTGCCAGTGCCATACTGGTTGATGCCAATGGCACCACCGGTGCCGTCGCGCTGGTCGCCGTAGGCCCAGTTCTCCTTGCCTTCCTGATAGATCTGGACGTTGCCGTCGAGGTAGTTCAGGTGCTCGGCGGCCGCATAGTTGTCGGCACCGTCCTGGGTTATCACGCTCTTGTTGTTGGTGCCACCGAACATTTGCTCGACGAACGCTTCGTTGCGCTGGCCGGTCTGTCCGGTGATGGCCTGGCTGCCCATCTGCATGTCCTGCCAGATGGTCGAGCGGTTCTCGCTGCCTTGTTGCACCTGCAGCGTCTGATTGCCTTCGCCGTAGGACTGGCTGGCGAAGGCATCGTTGTAGTTGCCGCCTGCCTGTTGCTGGATCTGGCTGCCGTTCTCGCCGTATTGCTCACCGTATCCGGCGTTGTACGAGCCGGTGGCGCTCTGTTGAATGTCACTGGTGCTGCCGTCCTGCAGGGCCATGTGATTGTGACCCTTGCCGCTCTGGTTCTGTGTCGCCGAGGCGAAGGGAGCCAGGGTTTGGCTCACCTCGGCGATGTTCTGGTTACCGTTCTGGGACTGGTTCGAGTTGCTGTCGTCGGCCATGGCCTGGCCGGCCAGGGCCAGGACGATAGCGGCACTTAAAGGGGCGAGCTTGTACATGGTGGTGCCTCCAGGTCTATCGATATTGAGTGATCTGAACATGCTGGCCATTGCCGGCCTGGGTCACGGCGCTGCTGAGTCCCGAGCCGGACTGCTCGATGCTGGCGCTGTTGTTGTTGCCGATCTGCTCGATGGTCGCGCTGTTGCTGCTGCCGCTCTGGCGGATCGAGGCGCTGTTGCCATATCCCTGTTGGCTAATGCTGGCCATCAGGTCACTGCCTTCCTGCAGGATGAACGCCTCCTGCGCACCCCCGCCCTGGACGATGCGGCCCAGCAGGGCCTGGCCGTTCTGGTCGAGGGCGGCGCGGTTGCCCGCGCCTTGCTGCTCGATCACCGCTACCTGGCCGGCGCCAGCCGGCAGCAGGCGGATGATCACCGGGTCACCCAGGTCGTTGCCGGCCGCCAGGTCAGCGTTGTCCATCAGGTCCTCGGCGCCGTTGGCCTGGCCGCCAAGGGCCAGGCACAGCAGCAGTAGGTACAGGCGTTTCATGGCGTTCTCCCTGCCTTACTGCACCACCACGTTGACGGTGCGCGTGGTGCCGGGGCTGGTGGTTATCGTCGCCGTCGGGCTGGCCGTCGGCACCGCCGTGGTGCTGTTGCTGACCGACAGACGCCAGCGACCGTTGGCCGGTACTGTGGCGGTGCCTAGGGTCTGCACGCCGGTGGTGGTGGTCGCCCGGACAGTAACGACATTGCCGGTGGTCACCGATGAGGTACCGCTGAAGTCCCAGTTGTAACGGTTGTTCGAGCGGGCCGTGACCGTTGCGGTGGTGACCGTGAAAGTCTCCGCAGCCGGCCGTGGCGACACGTTGACCGTGACCGTGCCAGGGGTGGATGTAGCGCCGATGGAGTCACGTACCACATAGGTGAAGGTGGCCGGGAAGGCTGTGGTGACGGTGGCGGGTGGGGTATAGGTGACCGTGGCGCCGTCGGTGGTCACTGTGCCTCTGCCAGCAGCGGGTTGGCTGACACTGGCGACAGTGAGCGGCAAGTTGCCTTCAGGGTCGGTGTCGTTGGCCAATACGTTGATGGTGATGGGGACGCCCAGGGTGTTGACGGTGTCGGCCACGGCGGTCGGGGCCTGGTTGGGCGCAACGTTGATGGTGACAGTGGCAGGCTCGGACTTCAGGCCCTTGGCGTCCATGGCCCGGTAGGTGAAGGTGGCCACCACCGGCTGAGTGGCCCCGGCTGGCGGGGTGTAGGTCACCGAGGTCGTGCCGTTGAGGACTACGCCGCCCAGGCCCGTACCGGGTTGGGTGAGGTCGCTGAGGGTCAGCGGCACGTTGCCGTCTGGGTCACTGTCGTTGAGCAGCAGGTTGAGGGTGATCGGTACGCCGACGCTGGTGGCGCCGGTGTCGGCCTGGGCCAGCGGCGGCTGGTTGGCGGCTTCGACCGGGGCATTGCCGACCACCAGCACGGGCTCGACATCACTTCCGCCGTGGGCGGATTTCACCGTGACGGTGGCTGGTGGCTGCTTGAGGTCGTTGACCGTCAACGTCTGCAGGGTTCCGGACTTGGACATGCGCCCGTAGCCCTGGGCAACCAGATCGGGAATCACCACTTCGTCGCTGGAACGCGCCTCGATCACCAGGCGTTTGTTGGCCCAGTCATAGCGTGCGGTACTGACGTTGACCATATCGGACAGCTTGCTGGACAGGGCCGTGGGTTGGGTCGCCGCTGTGCTGCTGCTGGCGGTGACCACCACTACCGGAGGCGGTGCTGCTTGACTCAGTTGCTGGGCGAAGAACAGTCCGTTGTTGTCCGCCAACAGGTTGAACTCGCAGGGCGAGGGTGGCGTACCGACCAGTGCCAGGCCATTTCGCATGCACAGGTTGGCATCGCCTGGCGCTTTGGCGAACACTGCGACGCGCGTGCCGGAGCCGTCGCGCGAGTAGGTGGCGCGTTCCAGGCTCACTGGGGTCTGTGCGCGTTGGTCCAGCACTTTACCGGAGACGGTGAACTGATTGGTCGTGATGCTGAGGCCGTTCGGTCCTTCGATGAGTATGAAGTTGGTATTGAACGGGCTGCCGAGCACAGTCTCGGTCCGGTTCGGATCACCGACGAAGGTTTCGCTGACTCCGGTGTCCGGGTTGACCTCGACGTACGGCCCGGCTGCCCCGCGCAGGAACGGCCCGATTGCGCCGTTCAGCGCACCGGTGAAGTTGCCTGGCGCGCCGATGCCGATATCGCGGGTGATGTTGATCGCCCGGCGTCCGGGTGCGGTCACGTTGACCGTCTCGACGCCATAGGGGTGGGTGATCTTGTAGGTGCCTGCAGTAGGAACCGATACGCGGATGCGGATGCGGGCGAAGCTCTGCTGATCGCCATCGACCGGGTTTTCGGCGGCGAAGGCCGCCTCGACGCCGGCGACGTAAGCCTCAAGCTCGAAGCCGCTGTTGCCGACTGCCGGGATGGTGGCCTCGGCCAGGAACCAGAACATCTCTGGCGGCCAGTTATCGGGGAACACCAACGGCAGTGCGTCATCGTAGACACCCGGTTCCGGGAGCAGGGTGCACATATACGAAGGCGCGCCCGGTGCGCTGGGTACCCGCGAACTGGTGGCCCGCGACTGGCACAACTCCAGGGACAGGCCGTCCGCGTCCTTGTACCACATGGGGTAACCGCCGGTGGCGAAGGTATAGGGGCCGGGGTCGACTTCGGACAGCGCGGCCCAGGCCGCGCTGCTGATGGTCAGGGTGAAACCAGCGGCGCACAGCGCCCGGCGAGACCAAGTGTTCATGGTGCCTCCTTGAAGGCGAAACCTTTGTCTGTTCATGGCACCAGCACCACGTCTTCGCTGTCGCTGCCGCCATGGGCGCTGGTGACCTGCACCTTGGCTGGCGGAATGGGCGAGAGGTTGGTGGTCAGCGACTTCAGCGATCCATCGCCACTGAGGTTGCCGATCAATGCACCGTTGCCGGTGTGGGCGGTGAGCACGGGTGGCGATGTTTCGTCGCTGCTGCTGGCGACCAGGGTCAAGAGACCATTGGACAGGCTGTACTCGGCGCGGGCGATGGTCACCAGGTCGATCAGCGGCAGGGTGGCGGTGGTTACGGTGCTGGTGGGGATGGCCACACTGTTGTCGGCGTGGATGAGCAGGTTGGTACCAGGCGCCGGGTTGACCACCGACTGGGCGTACCAGGTGCCGGTGCCATTGGCCTCGGTCAGCGGCAGGTTAGGGTCCTGGCTGGTGAGTGTGACGGTGGCCGGTGGCGGGGGAGCGAGCACGAACATGTCCTGCTGGGCATGCAGGTCGCCATTCTCGGTACGCCGCGAATACGTGCTGCGCTGGGGCATCAAGGGCGTGGGCAGGCTGACGTCGGAGAGCTTGCCCGACACGGCGAACAGTTCGGTGCGTAAGTCGATGCCGTTGGGGCCTTCGATGCGTACGAAGTTGGTGTTGAACGGGCTGCCGGTGACTCGTTCCTCGATATTGGGGTCGCCAATGAAGCGCTCGCTGCCCTCGGTGTAGGGGCCGTTGACGCTGCGCAGGAACGGGCCGACATCGCCCTTGAGCGCACCGCTGAAGTCGCCTGGGCTGCCGATACCGATATCGCGGGTCATGTTGATTGCCCGGCGCCCGGCGGCAGGTACATCGAACACCTCGACGCCATAGGGATGGGTGATCACATAGGTA
Source organism: Pseudomonas sp. Rh2 (assembly GCF_040762985.1). NCBI lineage: Bacteria > Pseudomonadati > Pseudomonadota > Gammaproteobacteria > Pseudomonadales > Pseudomonadaceae > Pseudomonas > Pseudomonas sp. Rh2. The sequence goes on along the minus strand of NZ_CP142890.1, from coordinate 3,186,343 downwards.
CCTGCCGCGGGTACGTCGACGCGGATACGCACCCGGGCGAAGCTGACTTGGTCGCCATCGAGCGGATCTCCAGCACCGAAGGCCGCTTCGATCGCTGTGCCATAGCTCAGGTCGATGCCACGGGCAGCATCGACGATAGCCGCGTCGGCGGTGAACCAGAAGGCTTCATCCGGGAAGTTGGTCGGGAAGGCGATGGGTTGTGTGTCGTCGAACACACCGGGTGTCGGCAACAGCGTGCACATGTACGAAGGCGCGCCGGGTGCACCGGCAACCCGCGAACTCACTGCCTTGGTCAGGCACAGGTCGAGGGTGCGACCATGGCTGTCCTGGTACCAGGCGGGGAATTTGCCGTTGTTTTCGGTGTAGGTGCCGGTATCGACAGCGTTGAGCGCAGCCTGTGCGGGAAGCTGGAGCATGCCGGCGAAGATCGCCACAGCCAGCGGGTGGGGTATCGGTCGGAGCATGAGTCAATTCCTCCTGCGAACGAGCCCATGGACTTGGGGCGTCTGTGCAGGAGTCGGCAACAGCCGTGCCAAGTCTCCTAAATCGGGCTGGAGGGCCCGTGGGGCCTGGGTTCTGCTGAATCGCGGCAGGGTGGGGGGGGATGGCGTGGTGGGGTGGGTTCCCCAAGGTTGGGGTTAGGGGTGGGGTCGGGAGGTGGATGGCTATGGAGTGGGGTATGGATCGAGCGCCGCCCGCGCGGCGCATCGCGAGCAAGGCTCGCTCCTACGTCTGTTTCGGTCCAATGAGTTCTGCGGGATTTGCGCATGGCGCACTATCGAGTCGTACACTGGCGTTACTGGCCCGAAACCGATGTAGGAGCGAGCCTTGCTCGCGATGCGCCGCGCGGGCGGCGCTCGATCCATACCGCACCGCCCTCCTAAAGACAATCACCTCGACGCCCAGAAATTTCTCCCGCACACTGCGGAAAAAATACCAAGCATGCGACCCCCGGCAGGGGGAACAGCTGGAGCAAAAGATGGCGCGACACATACCCATAACAAACGCCCAGGACACGCTTCACGAATCCCGCCAGGCCCGTTTGAAGCTGGCCAGCGAAGGCGAGTTGCCACTGGGCATGCTGCGCGACGAAATCGACGCTTCCTGGCGGCGCAGCCTTGGCCATGGCCTCGATTGCCTACAGGGCGAACAAGTCGGCCTGGGCCTTGAACACGGCCACGACCTGCAGGCACTGCTCGAACGCAATCGCTTGTTGCTGGACGCGGTCACTCCTGAACTGGATTACCTGGTATCCCGCCAGGGCAAAGCTGGCATCATCATCCTCGGCGATGCCCAGGCCAATGTGCTGGCCATCGAAGGCCAGAAGCATGTGCTCCAGCGCGAAGGACTGCGCGACCTGCACCCAGGCAGCTGCTGGAGCGAGTCATTGCGCGGCACCAACGCCATCGGCACCGCCGTGGTGGAGGGCCGTCCGACCTTGATCAATTGCGGCGAACACTACCTGGACCGACTCAGCCCGTTTTCCTGCACCTCGGTGCCGCTGCGTGACCCGCGTGGCGAGGTGATCGGTGTGCTCGACATCACCCGCGAGGGGGTCATGGCCCAGCCACAGGACAGCTTGTCGACCCTGATGCTGGCGGCAGGCAACATCGAAAGCCGAATGTTCGGCCTGTGCCACCCCGAACACCTTGTCCTGGCCTTCCACAGCCGTCCGCAATACCTCAACAGCGCCTGGCATGGCTTGTTGGCGCTGAGTCTGGACGGCGAAGTACTGGCGGCCAACGACAACGCCTGCCAGCTGCTGCAGTTGCCGCGCCAGGGACTGATCGGCCGGCGCAGTAGCGACCTGCTGGGGGAGCGTTCGCCAGCCTTCATCGCGCGCCTGTGGCAGGGTGGGGTGAGCAGCGTACAGACCGCCAAGGGTGAGTTCTTTTTCCGTGCCTTGCAGTTGCCGCGACATGGGCACCTCAATGGCAGCGTGGCGACGAACAAACCTGCACCGGCCGCCCGCTCGCAGGCGCTGGAGTCATTGGCCGGTGGCGACCCGCGCCTGGCGCGCAACCTGCGCATGGCGCGCCAGGGTTTGGGCAATGGTCTGCCGGTGCTGCTGTTGGGCGAAACCGGCACCGGCAAGGAGGTGGTGGCCCGCGCACTGCACCAGGCGAGCCCCCGGGCCGACAAGCCATTCGTGGCGGTCAACTGCGCCGCCATTCCCGAGGGTTTGATCGAGTCGGAGCTGTTCGGCTACCGCGAGGGCGCTTTTACCGGCTCGCGCCGAGGCGGCATGGTCGGACGGTTGATGCAGGCCCACGGCGGCACGTTGTTCCTCGACGAAATCGGTGATATGCCGGTGGCCTTGCAGGCTCGTCTGCTGCGCGTCTTGCAAGAGCGCCGGGTGGCGCCGCTGGGTGCGGGCGATGAGCAAGAGATCGACGTCGCGCTGATCTGTGCGACCCACCGCGACCTCAAGCGCTTGGTGCAGGAGCAGCATTTTCGCGAAGACCTTTACTACCGGGTCAATGGCGTGTCACTGCGCTTGCCAGCGCTACGCGAGCGCGATGACCTGGCCAGGATCATCGAAGCCCTGCTGCACAAGGCCGGCGCCAAGGGCGTCAGCCTCGACTCGGCGCTGGCTGCGCTGCTTGAAGGTTTCGACTGGCCAGGCAACATCCGCCAATTGGAAATGGTCGTGCGCACCGCACTGGCCATGCGCGAGGAGGGTGAACAGGTGCTGACCCTCGATCACCTCACCGACTGCCTGCTCGATGAGCTCGCAACGGGCGGCGCACCGTCGGGCAGCCTGAAGGACAACGAGCTGGAATTGATCCGCGGCGCCTTGGCCCGGCACCACGGCAACGTTTCGGCTGCCGCTGAAGCGCTGGGCATCAGCCGGGCGACGTTGTACCGCAAGCTCAAGCAGTTGCGCGGCTGAATCATGGGGCGATTGTTCGCAAGGCTGGTGGAGTCCAGCGACCCGGTGCTCATGCGCCAGGCGTTAGCCTGGCTGTATGGTTTCGTGCGGCCACACGGACGTGCCATCGCGGTGTTGCTGGGGCTGTCCCTGGGGGCATCGCTGCTGGCCCTGGCGCAGCCCTGGCTGGTCAAGACCCTGATCGACGAAGGCCTGTTGGCCAAGGATTACCAGACCCTCTGGCACATGGCGGCGATCATGATCGCTGCGGGGCTGCTGGGCACCGTGCTGGCCGGGGTCAACCGCTACCTGCATACGCGCTTGTCGGGGCGCATCCTGTTTGCCCTGCGCGATGACCTTTACCGCCACCTGCAGCAGCTGTCGCCGACGTTCTACGGACGGCGGCGCATAGGTGACATCCTTTCGCGGCTGGATGGCGATGTGGCGGAAATCCAGCGCTTTGCCGTGGATTCGCTGTTTTCGGCGGTATCGGCGGTGATCGGCCTGGTAGGCGCGGTGGCGTTGATGCTGATGCTGTCGTGGCAACTGTCGCTGCTGCTGGCGTTGCTGGTGCCCATCGAAGTGCTCTGGCTGCGCTGGATGCGGCGCAAGGTGGAGCGCGAAGTACGCAACCTGCGCGAACGCTCGGCGGATGTGTCGTCGTTTCTGGTCGAGACCCTGCCGGCGATGAAGTTCATCCAGGCAGCCGGCCAGCAAGGCCGCGAGGCGGGGCGCCTGGACCAGCTGGGCCAGGGCTACATGCGCCAGCTACTCAAGGTGCAGGTGACCGAATTCTTCACCCAGGCCATTCCCGGCACGCTGACCTCCTGGTGCCGCGCTTGTGCGTTCCTGGTCGGCGGCTGGTGGGTGATCCAGGGTACCTGGCAGTTGGGTGCACTGATCGCCTTTTCCACCTACATGGGCATGGCGGTAGGGCCGGTGCAGAGCCTGCTGGGCCTGTACGTGGCGGTGCAGCGCATGGCGGTGAGCCTGGGGCGGGTCATGGAGTTGAAGCAGGAGTCCGTGGCCGTGCGACCGGTGGCCGACCCGCGGCCGATGCCTGACGGCCCGGGCGACTTGCGCCTCGAGGGGGTGAGTTTTGCCCATGAAGGGCGCCAGGGCGCGGTGCTGAACAACGTGCAGGTGTACCTGCCGGGTGGGCTGAAAGTGGCCATCAGCGGCGCCTCAGGGGTCGGCAAGTCGACCCTGATCGACCTGTTGCAGCGCTTCTACGATCCGGACACCGGGCGCATCCTGCTGGACGGCACCGACCTGCGCGATCTGGACTTGGCCGCGCTACGCCGACGCATTGCTGTGGTCAGCCAGGATATCGTGTTGTTCCGCGGCACCCTGGCACAGAACCTGGCCTACGGCGTGCCCGAGGCCAGCCGCGAGGAACTGGAGCGGGTGGTGCGCCTGGCGCGGCTGGACAGCCTGGTCGACAGCCTGCCGCTGGGCCTGGACGGCCTGCTGGGGGAGCGTGGCCAGCAGCTGTCCGGCGGGCAGAAACAACGCATTGCCATCGCCCGCGCGGTGCTGCAGGCGCCGGCGATCCTGGTGCTGGACGAGGCCACATCGGCGGTGGACGAAGCCACCGAGCGCGAAGTGATCGCGGCCATCGACCAGCTGTTCGCCGGCCGCACACGCATCCTGATCAGCCACCGTGCTTCGACCCTGGCCGATGCTGACCTGCACCTGTACCTGGATGACGGCCAGTTGCAGGTGCTGCCTCAGGAGGTGATCAAGCATGGCCACTGACGTGCGGGTTGGCGTGATTGACAGCGGTTGCTCGCCTCATCAGGCCAGCTACTTGCTGCAAGGGCGGCGGTTCTGGCTGGAGGACGGCCAGTTGCGTGAAGGTGAGATGTTGCCGGACCAGCTAGGGCACGGTAGTGAGGTGGTTGCCGCTTTGCAGGGCGAGGGCGGGCCGGTGCCCCTGTTGCTGGCCCAGGTATTCGCTAGCCAGGCCAGCACCAGTGCCTTGCAGGTGGCTGCTGCGTTGCTGTGGCTGGTGGAGGCAGGCGTGACGCTGGTCAACCTCAGCCTGGGCCTGCAACAAGACCGCCCGGTGCTACACCAGGCCTGCGCTGAAGCGTTGGCGGCGGGGGTGCTGTTATGCGCATCCAGCCCGGCGCGGGGCGGGGCGGTGTACCCGGCCAGCTACAGCGGGGTGATTCGGGTAACCGGCGATGCCCGCTGCGCTCCGGGTCAGTGGTCGTGGCTGGGTACGCGGCAGGCGGACTTTGGCGGTTACGTGGGCGCGGGCGGCAGGGCGGGCGCGAGCCTGGGCTGCGCGGCCTTGAGCGGTAGGATTGCAGCTTTGTTGCGCGACGAACCGGGCATGGATCGCCAGCAGATTTACGACTGGCTGCGCAGCAATGCAGCGTATGCCGGCCCCGAGCGACGAGGTCTGGGCCATGCCTGAACCGCGCATTGTGGTGCTGGGTGCCGGCCCTGCGGGTGCCGCCACGGCCATAGGCCTGCGGCGGCTGGGCTATGCCGTGATGGTGGTGTCAGATTGGCGCCGTTTCGCAGCAGTTGAAGGGGTTTCGCAGCGGGTGCTGGACGGCTTGCGACATGCAGGTTTGGGCGGGGCCTTGCGCCAGGCCGCCATGCCCGCAGCCCGACAGGTGCTCTGGAACGGCCAGCACCTGCAAACGAACCAGGAGTTCTTGCTGGATCGACAGCGTTTTGACCGGGCGCTGCGCGACGACCTTCAGCGTGCTGGCGTGCGTGTGGTCGAGGGGCGGGTGCGCGAAGTCGCGCATGAGGGCGGTCACCAGGTGCGTTTGGACGATGGGCAGGTACTGATGGCTGATTTCCTCGTCGAAGCGCGAGGCCGTCAGGCTCCACTGGCCCCGGACCGGCTGCGCGGACCGGAGACGGTCAGCCTGCTCAATGTCTGGCAAGGCAGCCCAGGGGCGCCTGCGTCGGCGGTGGAAAGCCTGGAGGATGGCTGGGCGTGGATGGCGCGGTTAGAGGATGGCCGCTGTTACTGGCAAGTCACCCTTGACGCGGCCGGCCTGCCAGGCAAGGCCGGATTGGCGGAATACTGCGTGGCGCGGCGGTCCCACAGCGCGCTGGTGGCCGAACTGTTCGATGTCCAGGCGCTGGTTCCGGCACCGGTGCATGCACGTAGCAGTACCGCGATTCTGGCTGGCGCATGTGTTGGTCAAGACTGGGTGCGGGTGGGCGATGCAGCGATGGCCGTTGACCCACTGTCGGGTAACGGGATTTTCCAGTCACTGTCCTCGGCGTTTCAGGCGCCGGTGGTCATCAATACATTGTTGCGCAAGCCCGAGCGCGCAGGATTGGCGCGGCAGTTTCACCAGCAGCGGGTCGAGCAGCTGTTCTTGCGCTTTGCCCGGATCGGACGGGATTTCTACAGGCAAGAGCAGGGGCGCGCAGGGCAACCGTTCTGGCTTCAGCGGCAAGATTGGCCGGATGCGCAGCCTTTGCACATGGCGGCAGACTGGCATGCAGTGCGGGTCGAACGGCGGCCAGTGCTGCGTGATGGGCTGGTGGACGAAACCGAGGTGGTGGTAACGGCGGATCAGCCATTGGGGGTGTGGCATTTGCAGGGGATTGAGTTAGCGCCGGTGGTCAGTGCGTTGCAGGCTGGCCAACCACTTGAGAGCGTGTTGCAAGGCCACCCTGATCAGCAGCAGACCAGGGTGAGGCGCTGGCTATGGGAGCAGGGGTTCATTTGACCTTTCTGGGGAATACCGCGGAAAACTATCAGAACTACCAGTTGTGGACAGCGGTCTCGCAATGCTCAGATATGACACCGATCTTTCGAGAACCGTTATGAAAAAGCACTGTTTTTACCAAGGTGGCCGGCTCTCGGCTATCGGTTCCATTGGCCAGATTAGCGTAATCTTTCGAAGTGATTCTTCCCCCCTTGCTGAGCAGTGGGCGGGTGCGCTTGACAAGACCCTGTTACTTTCTACCAGCGCCACAAACTCGATCATGCATGAAGCACGCGCAGTCGTGTACGCCCCTTATGGCCATTTTGATGTGTTAAAGCATGGGGCCATACTGGCATTCAATGGCCAGGTCCGTGACTCAATGACGGCGTGTGATCTTTTAGGGAACGGAAAAAGATTATACAGCTCGACGCTTATGCGCTTCTTGTCTCCTGACACCTACAGCCCCTTCGGCTTGGGTGGCATAAATACATATGCGTACTGTGGTGATGATCCGATCAACTTTACGGATCCGAGCGGGAATATTAAGTCTAAAATTATGGTAGACAGGATACTTGCACGGGAGAGCGGGGAACGCCCGCAGAGGCAAAATTCACCGCCTCCCCGGCAAATCGCGTTTGTCAATCCTATGCGCAACGGCGAACCTGTACAGCGACAGGTGCAAGCTAGAGCCGTTCAGCAATCGGCCGCATCCACAATAGGCAATCTCAATCGCCTGGTGGAACGCTTTGCACCTGAAGAGCGGCAAATGACAGGTGATATTATGGCCTTTCTTCGAGAGAATGGTGCAGTGAGACCGGATTCCACAGAGCGAGCTCAGGCTATCGTTTCCATCTTCATTGCTCGCCAGTTGAGGCTGGAAAGTTTCGTAGTACCTGTCCGCAGAGCTGAATTGCTACAACTCGCCGCTGCAGCAACGCCTGAGGGGCGTGAGCGTAGTGTAAGAGTTTTTGAGCAGTGGGCCCGGGTATCAATTGCTGCTTATCGCGCAAGAGACAATCGATGAAGCGCGTTAATTGTTCCGCGCAGGTCATGGCCCTTTACGGCAGCCTCGCATTTCAAGTTAGAAGCAATAAGCGGTGAATAACTTCATGTAGGCGCCGCTATCTCCCCGCCCTGTTTTCGCGCAGCATCACCGGCTTTCAAGGCTTTTCGTACAGAGCCTAACCAAACGCCCGTCAGTTTTGCCCTGGGTCACGTATTCGACGGCCTGACGGCGTGCCGTTTTGGTTGTACAGCTCGTTGGCCTGGGTGGGTGCGGTGACCACCAGGGCGAGGACGCAGGCGAGAGTGTGCCCAAGGGTGTGCTCCCTGTTTTTGTCGTTATTTTTGGGGGTGGTTGTGCCGGCCCTTTCGAGGAGCACCGCGAAAGGGCCGGCACAGGAACGGTCAGAGCTTGATCAACACAGACTTCAGCTCTGTGTAATGCTCGATCGCTGCCGCGCCCATCTCTCGGCCGACGCCGGACATCTTGTAGCCGCCAAACGGCAGCGCCGGGTCCAGCGCGCTGTGGCAGTTGACCCACACCGAGCCAGACTTGATCCGCGGAATCATCCGGTGCACCGCGCCCAGGTCGTTGGACCAGATGCTCGCCCCCAGGCCGTAAGGGTTGTCGTTGGCCATGGCGATCACCTCATCCAGGTCATCGAACGGCATGGCGACCAGCACCGGGCCGAATATTTCTTCCTGCACCAGGCGGTGGCGCTGGTCCACATCGACGATCACGGTCGGCTTGACGAAGTAGCCCGGCCCGAAACCTTCACCGCCGCAGGCGATGGTCGCACCCAGTTCACGGCCCAGTTCGATATAGCCGGTGACCCGGTCCTGTTGCTTGGCGGAGATCAGCGGGCCCATCTGTACCGCCGGGTCCAGACCATTGCCAAGTTTCATGCCGTTGGCTATTCCGGCGATGTCGGCCACCACGTTGTCGAAGTACTTGCGGTGCACGTACAGCCGCGAACCGGCGCAGCACACCTGGCCTTGGTTGAAGAAGATCGCGGTGGCAGCGCCAGCGGCGGCTTCCTGCAGGTCGGCATCGGGCATGACGATGGTGGGTGACTTGCCGCCGAGCTCTAGGGTGACGCGGGTCATGTTGTCCATGGCCGCCTTGCCGATCAGCTTGCCCACCTCGGTCGAGCCGGTGAAGGTCAGCTTGTCCACGCCAGGGTGTCGGCTAAGGGCGGCGCCGGCATTCAGGCCGGTGCCGGTTACGACGTTGAACACACCAGCAGGATAGCCAGCTTCATCCACCAACTCTGCGAGTTTCAGGGCAGTCAGCGGCGTTTCGTCGGCAGGCTTGAGCACCACGGTGCAGCCGGTAGCCAGGGCTGGGCCGAGCTTCCAGCAGGCCAGCAAAAGCGGGAAGTTCCAGGCAACGATGGCACCGACCACGCCCACTGCTTCGCGGCGGATGAAGCCATGAAACTGATCGTTGGGCATCAGCGGCATGGACGCCTCGACGGTACTACCCTCTATCTTGGTAGCCCAGCCAGCCATGTAGCGCAGGAAGTCGATGGCCAATTGCACGTCCATCACCTTGGCAACCACCGCGCTCTTGCCGTTGTTCAGGCATTCAAGCTCGGCCAGTTGCTGCGCGTCGCGCTCCATCAGGTCGGCCAGGCGCCACAGCAGGTTCTGACGCTCGCGCGGGCGCATGCGGCTCCATGGCGAATCATCGAAGGCCTGGCGGGCGGCCTGCACGGCACGGTCGACGTCGGTAGCATCGGCGGCTGGCACTTCGCCTAGGATTTCCCCGGTGGCCGGGTTGCGAAAGGAAAGCGTCTGGCCACTGGCGGCGTCCTGCCAGTCGGCGCCGATGCGCATCTTCAGCTTGCGTTCGAGGAAGGCGCGGGTAGCAGGCAGGATGGGCAGTTCGCAAAGCATGGGGCTGAGCCTCTTGTCATTGGATGTGACGGGCACTGGCGCAATGGCCGTGCCAAGCTCGCCCCGTGTGCGCAAGGGCCTGAAATGCCTAGGGTTTGTCGCGCTGCACGCGAGGGGGTGCGCCGTTGCGCTGTTGCACATTGAGACGCTGTGAGACGGTTGTGAAACAGTGACTGTCGAGCGCTTGCCCGAGCAAGTGCGCGCTCGCAGGTACCTGACTGGCCCTTGGACTCGTGGCCGCGGGCTGGGATCGCGCGCGCCCCGCCCGCCAGGCCCTGTCTCAGGATGAAACACCGTGTCGCGAAATGGCACGCTGCGCTTCAGGCGGCAATCCCTCGAGTTGGCCGTGCAAACTGTCCAACTGCCTGAAATTCAACGTTTTTGCGTGACCTGGCATAGTTTCTGTATCGCAACCGATACATGCACACCTGTTGTACCAAAGCGTGCGAAAACCATAAGAAAAACACCGTGGAGGTCTGACCTTGAAGACGACTCGACTCCGGCGGCATGCGGGTAAGCTGGCACTGGTTGCCGCCGCACTGCTGAGCACCCAGGCCATGGCGGCCGAGCAGGGCCCGAGCCTGTTACAGAACAAGTGCATGGGGTGCCATATCCCCGAAGGCAACGACACCTACAGTCGCATCAGCCACCAGCGCAAGACTCCGGAAGGCTGGCTGATGAGTATCGCCCGCATGCAAGTCATGCACGGCCTGCAGATCAGCGATGACGATCGCCGCACCCTGGTCAAGTACCTGGCCGACAAGCAGGGCCTCGCCCCGAGTGAAACCGACGGCGTGCGCTATGCCATGGAACGCCGGCTCAACACCGTCGAGCACTTCGACGAACAACTGAGCCAGACCTGCGGTCGCTGCCACTCCGGTGCCCGGGTGGCCTTGCAACGTCGTCCCGCCCAGGAATGGGAGCACTTGGTCAACTTCCACCTCGGACAATGGCCGTCCTTGGAATACCAGGCCCAGGCCCGTGACCGCGAGTGGCTGGAAATCGCCCTCAAGCAAGTGGTGCCAGACCTGGCCAAGCGCTTCCCGCTTGAGAGCCCCGCTTATGCGGCATGGGAAAAGGCCAAGCCCAAAGCCGATACGCTTCAGGGACAATGGGCGTTTAGCGGCCATATGTTGGCCAAAGGTGATGTACGCGGCGTGATGACGGTCACCCCCGACCAAGGTGACACCTTCAAGGTCGACGTCAAAGGCGCCTACGCCGATGGCACGCCGTTCAATGGCAGCGGCTCGGCGATCCTCTACAACGGCTACGAATGGCGCGGCAACGTAAAGGTCGGTGACAGCCACCTGCGTCAGGTGTTCGCGGCGCTGGATGGCGAAATGAAAGGCCGCATGTTCGAGGCCGAACACGACGAGCGCGGCCTGGACTTCAGTGCCGCCCAGGCGGGCAAGGCGCGTCTGCTGGCCGTGCAGCCGGCCTTCATCAAGGCCGGTACCGAACAGGAAGTCACCCTGGTAGGCAGTGACCTTGCTGGCAAGCCGGACCTTGGCGCAGGTGTACAGGTGACCGAGGTGCTGGAGTCGACTCCAACGTGGGTTCGAGTCAAGGCGCGAGCCGCGGCCGATGCCACGCCTGGCCAGCGCGAAGTGACCGTGGGTGCGCTCAAGGGCGCAAGCCTGGCGGTTTACGACAAGGTCGACGAAGTGAAGGTCGTGCCGGCGTTTTCCATTGCCCGTATCGGCGAGAACGGCGCTTCGGTGCCCAAGGTTCAGGGGCGCTTCGAGGCCGAGGCCTGGGGCAAGGACGCCAGTGGCCAGCCGCTGCGCATCGGCTACCTGCCGGCGAAGTGGAAGGTCGAGCCGTTCAACGAACGCGCGATCGAGGACGAAGACGTGAAGTTCGCCGGCACCATGCAGGCTGACGGTGTGTTCGTGCCGGGAGGCGCAGGCCCCAACCCTGCGCGCAAGATGATGACCAATAACGCCGGCAACCTGAAGGTCATCGCCCAACTCGAAGATGGCGGCCAGCAGGGCGAAGGCCACCTGATCGTCACCGTACAACGCTGGAACAACCCGCCGTTGCCTTAAGGGCTGTGGCGGACGCGTATTCCAACGGATCGATTATCGGGAGGTTGCCATGGGCGCACTACTGAACCTGGTCGAACGCAACCTGCACGAAGTGCAGGTCGATGCCGACCGTATGTTGTTTCACATTCCCAGCAGCTCTTTGTTCACCGCGGATGCGGTGACTGGCGGCATCATCGATGCCTTGCGCCAACGAGGCTGCTCGGCCGAAGAGCTGATGCAGCGGCTTGGCCAGCAGTTCGCCGGGCAGGATATCGAAGAGACCCTACGGGAGTTGATCGCCCTGGAAGTGGTCAGCGACGGCTCGCCGCTGACCCCGGAGATCGCCCTCAAGCAGGTCGAGCGCACGGCGCTGAACACTGTGGTACTGAATGTCAACACCGGTTGCAATCTAAGTTGCACCTACTGCTACAAGGAAGACTTGGACAAACCCTCGGCTGGGAAGAAGATGAGCACGGCCACCGCCGAGGCCTCGGTGGAAATGCTGCTCACGGAATCGCCCAACGAAGAGCGCTACAGCGTGGTGTTCTTTGGCGGTGAGCCGCTGTCCAACAGGCCATTGATCGAGCACATGGTGGGCTACTGCGAGCGGCGCTTCGCCGAGGCCGGCAAGCAGGTGGAGTTCATCATGACCACCAACGCCACCTTGCTGACCGAAGAGATCGTCGACTGGCTCAACGCCCACCGCTTTGGTCTGTCGGTGAGCATCGACGGGCCAAAGACCGTGCACGACCGTAACCGCATCACCGTGGGCGGGCAGGGTACCTACGACGTGGTGCGACGCAAGGTCGACATGCTGCTGTCGCGTTACCACAGCCGCCCGGTGGGTGCGCGGGTGACCTTGACCCGTGGCATCACCGACGTCGAGACGATCTGGAACCACCTGTTCAACGAGCTGGGTTTCGCCGAAGTCGGTTTTGCGCCGGTCACCTCCGGAGACATGGCAAGCTTCAACCTGACCAGTGACGAACTGGTGGAGGTCTTCGCCAACATGAAGGCACTGGGTCGACGCTACCTGGAGGCGGCACTGGCGCATCGCAACATCGGCTTCTCCAACCTGCACCAGCTGATTACGGACATCCACGAAGGCCACAAGAAGGCACTGCCGTGCGGCGCCGGGTTGAAGATGCTGGCCGTCGACCACGAAGGCGAGCTGAACCTGTGCCATCGCTTCACCGGCTCCAGCCTGCCGACCTTTGGCAATGTGCACCAGGGGGTGAAGCAGGCGCAGCTCAACGACTTCCTCTCCCAACGTCTGGACCGCAGCAACACGGGCTGCGACAGCTGCCGTATCCGCAACCTGTGCTCCGGCGGTTGCTACCACGAAAGCTATGCCCGCTACGGCGACCCGCAGCACCCGACCTATCACTACTGCGAGCTGATGCGTGACTGGGTCGACTTCGGCATCGAGGTCTACAGCCGCATCATGGCCGTCAACCCGGCCTTCATCGACCGATACATCACTCCGCGGAAGGCGCACTGACATGAAGCATTTGAAGCCCCTGAACAACAAGGCACGGATTCTCGAACAGGCTGCCGCCGAAGACCGCGTCGAAGAAGTCATGGCCATGAGCGCGGTGGCCGGCTGCACCGCCACCACCGACCCGGGCTGGGAAGTGGACGCCTTTGGCGGCGTGAGCTCGCTGTGCCAGCCCATGGAAGCCGACCTGTATGGCTGTTCCGACCCTTGCTGGTGGCCCGCCCAGGTGCCGGACATGATGAGCACCTACCAGGACTGGAACGCCCAGGCGAGCAACTCCCAGGAAGACTGGCGCAACCTCGGCACCGTGTTCCCGAAAGACAAGTGACGGTCCAACAAGAATGACAAGGGGAAACCGCATGAAAGCTGGACGTTGCGCGCAACTCGCGCTCACCATCGCCGCTATGACCTGCGCCTGGGCAGCCCAGGCCGAAGACACCGGCCCCGCCTTGAAGGCTGGCCATGAATACCTGATCGCCACCAACTACCCGAACAACCTGCATGTGGTGGATGTCGCCAGCGACACACTCTACAAGAGCTGCCGCATGCCTGACGCCTTCGGCCCAGGCACCGCGATGATGGCACCGGACAACCGCACCGCCTACGTGCTGAACAACCATTTTGCCGACATCTACGGCATCGACCTGGACACCTGCAAGACCACCTTCCACGCCAACCTATCCAGCGTGCCGGGCGAAGTCGGCAAATCGATGTACTCGTTCGCCATCAGCCCTGACGGCAAAGAGGTGTATGCCACGGTCAACCCGACGCAGCGCCTGAACGACCACTACGTGGTCAAGCCGCCGCGCCTTGAGGTATTCCGTACAGCTGATGGCCTGGAGGCCAAGCCCGTGCGCACCTTCCCGATGCCACGCCAGGTCTACCTGATGCGCACCGCCGACGATGGCAGCCTGTTCGTGGCCGGGCCGGACCTCTACAAGATGGATGTCAACACGGGCAAGTACGAAGTGGCGTTGCCGCTGCGCAATTGGAACCGCAAGGGCTACAGCGCTCCGGACGTGCTGTATTTCTGGCCGCACCAAAGCGCCCGGCATGAGTTCTCGATGCTGTACACCATCGCCAAGTTCAAGGATGAGAAGCAGGACCCCAACACCGCGGAGTTGCTGTATGGCTACCTGAGCGTGGACTTGAAGACGGGCAAGCGTCATACCGCTGAGTTCGCCGACCTGACGGAGCTGTACTTCACCGGCTTACGCTCGCCGAAAGACCCGAACCAGATGTACGGCGTGCTCAACCGCCTGGCCAAGTACGACATCAAGCAGCGCAAGCTGATCAAGGCGGCGAATCTGGACCACACTTACTATTGCGTGACCTTCGACAAAAAGGGCGACAAGTTGTACCTGGGCGGCACCTTCAACGACCTGGCGGTGTTCAACCCGCAAACCCTGGAAAAGGTGAAGAACATCAAGTTGCCCGGTGGCGACATGTCCACCACCACGCCTCAGGTGTTCGTCCGTTAAACCGGCGTCGCCACGCCGGCTCCTGCATCGCTCCCCTGCACGAGCCGGCTTGCCTGCGAAAGCGCCGGTCCCGTCATTACAAGAACAACAAGAGAACTGCCCATGCCCCAGCCAAGCTACTCACAGGGCAACCCGGACAAGGCCCTGCTCGACCAATGCATCGGCGACGCCTTCGACGCCACCGTCGCCCGCTTCCCCGATCGCGAGGCACTCGTGGTCCGCCACCAGGCCCTGCGCTACACCTGGCAACAGCTGGCTGACGCGGTCGATCAGCATGCCCGCGCGCTCATGGCCCTTGGTGTGCAACCTGGCGATCGCTTGGGCATCTGGGCGCCCAATTGCGCCGAATGGTGCATCACTCAGTTCGCCAGCGCCAAGGTCGGTGCCATTCTGGTCAATATCAATCCGGCCTATCGCTCCAATGAACTGGACTACGCCCTGGGCCAGTCTGGCTGCCGTTGGGTAATCTGCGCGGACGCCTTCAAGACATCCGATTACCACGCCATGCTGCAGGGCCTGATCCCGGGCCTTTCCCATGGGCAGCCGGGTGCGCTGATCTGCGAGCGCTTTCCCGACCTGCGCGGTGTCGTGAGCCTGGCGCTGTCGCCGCCTCCAGGTTTCCTGGCCTGGCATGACCTGCAAGCCCGCGCCGAAGCCATCAGCCGCGAAGCCTTGGCCGAGCGGCAGGCGCAATTGCAGTGCAACGACCCGATCAATATCCAGTACACCTCTGGCACCACAGGCTTCCCCAAAGGCGCCACGCTCAGCCACCGCAACATTCTCAACAATGGCTACATGGTCGGTGAAAGCCTGGGCCTGACCGAACACGACCGCCTGGTGGTGCCGGTGCCTTTGTATCACTGTTTTGGCATGGTCATGGCCAACCTCGGCTGCATGACCCATGGCAGTGCCCTGATCTACCCCAACGACGCCTTCGACCCCCTGGCTACGCTGCGGGCAGTGGCGGAAGAAAAGGCCACCGCACTGTACGGTGTACCCACCATGTTCATCGCCGAACTCGACCACCCACAGCGCGGCGAATTCGATCTGTCGAGCCTGCGTACCGGCATCATGGCTGGGGCCACTTGCCCGATCGAGGTAATGCGTCGGGTAATCGACCAGATGCACATGGCCGAAGTGCAGATCGCCTACGGCATGACCGAGACCAGCCCGGTGTCGCTGCAGACTGGCGCCGATGACGATCTGGAACGGCGGGTGACCAGTGTCGGGCGCACCCAGCCGAGGCTGGAGAACAAGATCATCGATGCCGAGGGCAGCACCTTGCCCCGTGGTGAGATCGGCGAGCTATGCACCCGTGGCTACAGTGTGATGCTGGGTTACTGGAACAACCCCAAGGCCACTGCCGAGAGCATCGACGCCGAGGGCTGGATGCACACGGGTGACCTGGCGGTGACGGACGAGCAGGGCTACGTGCGGATCGTCGGGCGCAGCAAGGACATGATCATTCGCGGGGGAGAGAACATCTACCCGCGTGAGCTGGAGGAGTTTTTCTTCACCCACCCAGCGGTTGCCGATGTGCAGGTGATCGGGGTCCCGTGCAAGAAGTATGGTGAAGAGATCGTTGCCTGGGTGCGGTTGCATCCAGGGCATACGGCCACCGAAGACGAGTTACGCGAATGGGCGAGGGCGCGGATTGCCCACTTCAAGGTGCCCCGGTACTTCCGCTTCGTCGATGAGTTTCCGATGACGGTCACCGGTAAGGTGCAGAAGTTCAGGATGCGTGAGATCAGTGTCGAGGAATTGGCGCTGGAGTGAGTCCGTGCAGTTTGCGCTCTGGCGTGGGGCTTGTGGAAACCGGGGTTGCCGTGTGGCACCGGCTTGGCCGGTGATCGCTGGCGAGCCCGCTCCTACAAAGTCCGCTTCAGCAGATTCGGGCTGTTGAAGTTGCTCAACCTTGGATCCTCTTCCGCGCAGTCCAGCCCTTCAATCGACTGGCGCATCAGCGCTCTCTGCAAACTCCGCTCACCTGCTGCCCAGGCTTGTTCGAGCAAGGGTAATACCCGGCGCGGCAGGACGCTGAACATTGGCTGCCAGAACCCACCCTGGCGAACCATCGCGCAGCGGTCATGCTGCACGGCCAATTTGCGCAGGTCGTCGATCAGTGCCTGGTCGACCAGCGGCGCGTCGCAGGCCAGCACCACCACCCACTCATGACGTGCCTTTGCAAGACCAGCGATCACCCCGGCCAGGGGGCCGGGGAAATCCGGGTCTGCATCGCCAACCAGTTGGTTGGCATAGGCCCGGTAGGTGTCCTGATTGCGATTGCAGGAAATCACCAGGTCATCGCTGAGAGGCCGTACCACGCGCTGCACATGCGCCACCAGCGGTTCGCCCTGCCAGTCGACCAGGCCCTTGTCGCGGCCGCCCATGCGTTGGCCACGGCCGCCGGCGAGGATGAGGATGGAGCAGGGGGGCAGTGCGTCTGGCATGAAAAAGGGTTCCGGGCAGTCGATGCCGGGAACCCTCTCATTCAACGGGCTGCTTGTCCAGTCAGGTTTCGTCGGTCAACAGCTTGCCCTGGATGGCGCTGCCGCGCCCGGCCAGACGCATCACCACCACGAAGAACACCGGCACGAACACCACCGCCAGGGTGGCACTGAGCATGCCGCCGATCACTCCGGTGCCGATGGCCTGCTGACTGGCCGAGCTGGCGCCGGTGGCGATGGCCAGGGGCACCACGCCGAGGATGAACGCCAGGGAGGTCATGACGATGGGGCGCAAGCGCAGACGGGCAGCCTGAACCGCAGCGTCGACGGCATCATGCCCCTGGTCGACCAGGCTCTTGGCGAACTCGATGATCAGGATGGCATTTTTGGCCGACAAACCGATCAGGGTGATCAAGCCGACCTTGAAGAACACGTCGTTGGGCATGCCGCGCAGGGTCACCGCCAGCACCGCCCCTAGCACACCCAGCGGCACCACCAGCAACACCGCGGTGGGGATCGACCAGCTTTCGTACAGTGCGGCCAGGCACAGGAACACCACCAGCAACGATAACCCCATCAGCAAGGGGGCCTGGCTGCCGGACAGACGCTCCTGCAGCGACAGGCCGGTCCATTCCAGACCCGTACCCACGGGCAACTGGGCTACCAGGCGCTCGATTTCAGCCATCGCTTCACCCGAGCTGTAACCGGCCGCCGGTTCGCCTGAGATCGATACCGCCGGGTAACCGTTGTAGCGGGTCAGTTGCACGGGTCCGCTGACCCACCTGGCCTGGACGAAGGCAGCCAGAGGTACCATCTTGCCGCTGCTGTTGCGCACATGGATGTTCAGCAGGTCTTGCACCTGACTGCGCCGGTCGCCTTCGGCCTGTACCACCACGCGTTGCATGCGCCCCTGGTTGGGGAAGTCGTTGACGTAGTTGGAACCCACTGCGGTATCCAATACCGAGCCAATGTCGGCAAACGACACACCCAGGGCATTGGCCTGGCGGCGGTCGATTTCCAGTTGCACTTGTGGGCTTTCAGCCAGCGATGACTCGCGGACATTGGTCAGCACCTTGCTCTTGGCTGCGCCGGCCAGCAACTGGTCACGGGCTGCCATCAGCTCGCCATGACCGATGCCACCTCGGTCCTGCAGGCGGAACTCGAAACCCGTCGACTCGCCCAGGCCATCGATGGGCGGTGGCAGCACCGAGAAAGCGATCGCGTCCTTGATCTGGCTGAAGGCCACGGTTGCACGGTCGGCAATCGACTGGGCGCTGTCGTCACTCCGTCGCTCGGACCAGTCCTTGAGCGTGGTGAAGGCTAGCGCGGCATTCTGCCCGCTACCTGAGAAGCTGAAGCCGAGGATCACCGTGGTGTTGCCCACCCCTGGCTCCTGAGCGTTGTGGGCTTCGATCTGCGCTGCCACCTGCTCGGTGCGCATGCGGCTGGCACCGGGTGGCAACTGAATGTCGGTAATGGTGTAGCCCTGGTCTTCGGTGGGCAGGAATGCGGTGGGCAATTGGCTGAAACCATAACCCAGAACCGCCAGCAGCGCGCCATAGACCAGCAGATAACGGCCGCTGCGTTTGAGCGCCGCCATTACCCAGCGTTGGTAGCCTTCGCTTGTCGCTTCGAAACGACGATTGAACCATCCGAAGAACCCCTTGCGCTCATGATGCCCGCCCTTGGCCACCGGTTTGAGCAGTGTCGCGCACAGGGCCGGTGTGAGGCTCAGTGCCAGGAATGCCGAGAACAGGATCGACACCGCCATGGACACCGAGAACTGCTGGTAGATCACCCCGACCGAGCCTTTCATGAAGGCCATCGGCAGGAACACCGCCACCAGCACCAGGGTGATACCGACGATAGCGCCGCTGATCTGGCCCATGGCCTTGCGCGTCGCCGCCCTGGGCTCAAGACCTTCTTCAGCCATGATGCGCTCGACGTTCTCCACCACCACGATGGCATCGTCCACCAGGATACCGATGGCCAACACCATTCCGAACAAGG
This sequence comes from Pseudomonas sp. Rh2, assembly GCF_040762985.1. NCBI lineage: Bacteria > Pseudomonadati > Pseudomonadota > Gammaproteobacteria > Pseudomonadales > Pseudomonadaceae > Pseudomonas > Pseudomonas sp. Rh2. The sequence continues at coordinate 3,167,418 of NZ_CP142890.1, read as the reverse complement.
TCAGCACATTGACCGAGAAGCCCATCGCCAGCATCACGGCAAAGGTACCCATCAGCGCCACTGGCACCACCAAGGTTGGGATTAGGGTGTAGCGCAGGTTCTGCAGGAACAGGAACATGACTGCGAACACCAGCAGCATGGCCTCGAACAGGGTGTTGATCACTTGCTTGATCGACACTTTGACGAACGGCGAGGTGTCATAGGGGATGTCGTACCGGACCCCTTCGGGGAAGTAGCGTGACAGCTCCTGCATTTTTGCCCGCACCAGATCGGCAGTCTCCATGGCGTTGGCGCCGGGGGCGAGCTGTACGCTGAAGGCCGTAGCTGGCTTGCCGTTCAGGCGAGTGCCGTACTGGTATTCTTGAGCACCGATCTCAACCCGGGCGACGTCGCCGATGGTCACGCTGGAGCCGTCAGTATTGGCACGCAGCACGATGCCGGCGAATTCTTCCGGCGTGCTCAGCTGGCCCTTGACCACCACATTGGCGGTGATCTCCTGTGTGCCACGGGCGGGCAGGTCGCCGATGCTGCCAGGCGCGACCTGGGCGTTCTGCGCGGCGATGGCGGCGGCGACGTCATTGGGCGTGAGCTGGTAGCCGATCAGCTTGGCCGGGTCGATCCAGATGCGCATGGCCCGTTCGGAGCCATACAACTGCGCCTTGCCGACACCCTTGAGGCGACGGATCTCGTTCATCACATTGCGCGCCAGGATGTCGGACAGAGCGGTCTCATCCAGGCTGCCGTCCTCGGAGGTGAGGGTCGCGAGCAACAGGAAGCCGGTGGAGACCTTCTCCACTTGCAGGCCCTGTTGGGTGACGGGGCGGGGCAGGCGCGACTCGACGACCTTGAGCCGATTCTGCACGTCGACCTGGGCCATGTCCGGATGGGTGCCGGGCTCGAAGGTGGCGGTGATGGTGGCACTGCCCAGGCTGCTTTGCGACTCGAAGTAAAGCAGGTTGTCGGCACCGTTGAGCTCTTGCTCGATCAGGCTGACCACGCTCTCGTCCATGGTCGCCGCGGAAGCGCCAGGATAGACGGCGTAGATCTCGACCTGCGGTGGCGCCACGTTGGGGTACTGGGCCACCGGCAACTGCACAATCGACAGCGCTCCGGCCAAAAGAATGAACAGCGCCACCACCCAGGCGAAGATGGGGCGCTCAATGAAGAACTGCGGCATGGATCAGGCCCTCACTGGCCGAGGTGTTGGGCAATGGGCTGGGCACCCTGGGGGGCGTCGACTTGCACCTGGTCGCCGGCCTTGATGTGTTGCAGCCCTTCGATGACCACGCGCTCACCAGGGGCCAGGCCTTCGCTGACGACCCAGCGGTCACCTTGGGCGTTGCCCAGCGCGACTTGGCGCTCGCTGACCTGGGACCGTTGGTCGACCACCAGCACCTTCGGTACCCCGGCACTGTCACGCAGGATGGCCCGTTGCGGGACACTGATACCCTTGGGTTGCAGCGCCTGTTCGAGGCGAACGCGCACGTAGCTGCCCGGCAGCAGGTCGAGATCCGGGTTGGGGAACTCGCTGCGTAGGGTGATCTGGTTGGTGCTCGGGTCGACACTGATGTCGGAGAACAGCAACTTCCCCGGCAGCGGGTAGGCGCTGCCGTCGTCCTGGATCAACGTGGCACGGGCCTGGCCATCACCTGCCTGTTGCAGCTCGCCTGCCCGCAAGGCGCGGCGCAGGGCGTTGAGTTCGCGGGTCGACTGGGTGACGTCGGCATGGATCGGGTCCAATTGCTGGATGGTCGCCAGGGGCGTGGTCTCGTTCTGCCCGACCAGTGCGCCCTCGGTGACGAGCGCTCGGCCAATGCGCCCCGAGATAGGGGCGGTGACCGTGGCGTAACCCAGGTTAAGGCGTGCCCGCTCGAGCGCCGCCTTGGCTTCGGCGACCGCCGCATCGGCTTGCAGGAACGCCGCGCGCGCATTGTCGTACTCCTGGCGACTGACGGCCTTGTCGTCGACCAGCTCGCGGTAGCGTTGCTCCTGCAGCCGGGCCTGGTACAAGGTAGCCTGGGCCTTGGCCAGGGTAGCGCGGGCGCTGTCATGGTCAGCCTTGAACGGTGCCGGGTCGATCAGGAACAGCACATCGCCTTGCTTGACGTCGCTGCCTTCGCGGTACACACGCTTGAGCACCACGCCCGCCACCCGGGCGCGAACTTCGGCGGTGCGCGGGGCGAGCAGCCGGCCGCTCAGCTCAGTGCTGACTGCCAGAGGCTGCAGCTGCACGGTTTCCACGCGCACCTGGGGCTTGGGTGTTTGTTCATTGGGTTGCGAGCTGTCGTCGCATCCGGCCAGAGTCAGGGTGACAAGCGCCAGAAGCGCCATTGGGCGCAGGCGCGAAGGGAAAGAAATAGGCATACCGATCTTCCGATGATGAGCGTGCGTATCCTAAGGCAGCCGCGGGCTGGCTGCCTGTTACCAGCTGTAGGGCGAGTGTGAAAAAGTGTGAAGAATGGCCCTGACGAAGCGTAGGATTCTATATCCTGCCTACCTCTTGTTATGTATCAAAGTGCGTATGCCAAACCTTCTTCTGGTCGAAGACGACAGCGCGTTGTCCGAGCTGATTGCCAGCTACCTCCAACGAAACGACTACCATGTGCAGGTGATTGCCCGTGGCGACCATGTCCTGGACGCATTCCATCAACAAAAGCCCGACCTGGTGATACTCGACCTGATGCTGCCGGGCCTCGATGGCCTGCAGGTGTGTCGCTTGCTGCGCCAGGCCTCGCAGAGCCTGCCCATTCTGATGCTCACCGCCCGTGATGACAGTCACGATCAGGTCTTGGGGTTGGAGATGGGCGCGGACGACTATGTCACCAAGCCCTGCGAGCCCAGGGTATTGCTGGCCCGCGTGCGCACCCTGTTGCGCCGTAGCAGCGTCAACGAGCCGCGCCTGGAAAGTGATCTGATCCAGGTGGGGAGTTTGCGCATCGACCTGGCCGAACGCGCGGTGACGTGGCGGGGCGAAGAAGTGGAACTGTCGAGCGGCGAGTACAACCTGCTGGTGGTGTTGGCGCGCAGTGCCGGCGAGGTGCTGAGCCGCGATCGCATTCTGCAGGAACTGCGGGGTATCGAATTCAACGGCACCGATCGCTCGGTGGACGTCGCCATTTCCAAGCTGCGTCGCAAGTTCGACGACAATGCCGGCGAAGCGCGCAAGATCAAGACCGTTTGGGGCAAGGGATACCTGTTCAGTCGTGTCGAGTGGGAGTGCTGAACCCGCATGCTGAAAATCCTGGTGCGCCTGTACCTAGTGATCATCGTCGCCTACGCCGGTGCCTTGCTGTTGATTCCGGATGCCATCGTCGGACTGTTCCAGGACCGCTTCATGGCCTATAACCTGGAGCAGGCCAAAGGTGTACAGACCTTGATCGTCCGCCAGTTCCAACAGACCCCGTCCGAGCAGTGGCCGACGGTGGAGCGGGACCTGGCCAAGGTGTTCGAGCCGCTCCAGGTCCAATTGCTGCGCAATGACCAGGCGGGCTTGAGCCGCGACGAACAGGCGCGTCTGGCGCAAGGGCTTTATGCGGTGCGTATCGGCGATTGGGGTTACTACGAGACCGTTTTGGCCCCGCTGAACAATGACTGGCTGGTACGTTTGCATGCGCCGCCCGATCCGCTGGACATCAACCTGTTGTCCTGGGGCGTTACCGTGTTGATTGGCGCGGCCATGCTGGGATGCCTGCTGCTGTGGGTGTGGCCGCACTGGCGTGACCTTGAGCGACTCAAGGAGACCGCAAGGCGTCTGGGCCAAGGGCAGATGGCCGAGCGCACGCACATTTCGCCGCATTCCAACATCGGAGAACTGGCGGGAGTGTTCGACACCATGGCCAGTGACCTGGAACGGCATGTGAATCAGCAACGTGAACTGCTGAACGCGGTTTCCCATGAGCTGCGCACGCCGCTGACCCGCCTGGATTTCGGCCTCGTGCTGCTGTTCGATGAAGTGCCGCCAGCCAGTCGCAAACGCCTGCTGGAACTCGTTGGGCATGTGCGCGAGCTGGATGAGCTGGTGCTTGAGTTGTTGTCCTATAGCCGCTTGTACAACGCCGACCAGGCCCGTGAGCGGGTCGAGGTGTCGCTGCTGGAGTTGGTCGACAGCGTGCTGGGCGGTTTTGCCGAGGAGCTGGACGGCCGTGGTATCCAATGGGAAGTGCGCGCAGAGGGCATGTTGCCGCGCTTCGTGCTCGACCCGAGGTTGACCGCGCGTGCAGTGCAGAACCTCGTGCGCAACGCCATGCGTTATTGCGACCAGAGCCTGTTGCTGCGCTTGCGGCAGGAGGAGGACGGGGCCTGCCTGCTGACCGTGGAGGATGATGGCATCGGTATTCCGCCCGAAGAACGCGAACGCATCTTCCAGCCGTTCTATCGCCTGGATCGCAGCCGTGACCGCAACACCGGTGGGTTTGGCTTGGGGCTGGCGATCAGCCGAAGGGCGATCGAGGGGCAGGGCGGGACATTGACCGTGGCGCAGTCGGCGTTAGGGGGTGCGCAGTTCAGGATTCGTCTGCCGGCGTCTTCCTAGGCGAGGAATCCGGGTGAGGTGGGCGGGTCCTGAGCATCCTGCTTGAGGGTGAAGTAGACGGCGGCGCCGCACAGGCCAACCAGTCCCACGCTGGCCACGATGATGTCGCCCAGGACCATGCCGAGGACTAAAACCAACAAACTGAGGCGTGAGAGGGTGGTCATGGCGAGCTCCGTGGCGATTGGTCCGTCCCTGTTCCCTACCTTAACGCGTTGGATCCGATTTTGCAGCGCCAATATCGAGGGGTACAAATGTTCTCTTTCCGTTTCGCTGCGTTCTATAGTCGGCCTATAATCGTCTGTAAAATCGCGCGCTTCTATAATTGGTCTATAATCGTTCTATAGTTTCCTATAACCGACGCTCAAAGGACCGGAATGACCGAAACCCTCTATCACCGACCCGCCCTGGCTGCGCGGCTTTCCAAACTGATCTTGCAGGTCGCGGTGGGCAGTGCTGCCAGCTCGGGCGTTTTCCTGGCGGCGCCACGGCGTACCGGTAAGTCCACCTTCGCCCGTGAAGACCTGCGGCCTGCCTTGGAGGCGACAGGGGCGATCGTGCTGTACGCCGACTTGTGGAAAGACCTGAAGAAAGACCCTGGCCAGGTCATCGTCGAGGCGGTACGCGAAGCGGTCGGGCGCAATGAGGGTTTCATCACACGGCTGGCACGGTCGTCGGGGATGGAGAAGGTCGTAGTCGGTGGCCTCAACTTCAGCCTGGACAAGATTGGCCTGGGCAAGGACATCGACCTGACGGCAGCGTTGGTGGCACTTTCCGATGAGTCGAAGAAGATCATCGTGCTGATCATCGACGAAGCGCAACATGCGATCACCACCGACGAAGGCGTGGCAGCACTGTTCGCGCTCAAGGCGGCGAGGGACGAGCTCAACAGCTCAAGGCACTACGGCCTGCGCATCGTTTGCACCGGTTCGAATCGGGACAAGCTGGCGATGTTGCGCAACAGCAAGGACCAGGCATTCTTTGGCGCTTCGATGGTGCAGTTTCCAACGCTGGACCAGGACTTCATCGACTGGTTCTGCGCCAACGTCGATCTTGCCGGAGCACTGGACCCTGCTCAGGTGTTCCAGCTGTTCAAGGAGAGTGGTTATCGTCCTGAACTGCTGGGCGCGGCAGCCGACGAGATCCGATTCGACTTCGTCATCGAGCCGGATGCGATTCCTGCACGCTTTGCCGAACGGGTGCGCGCCCAGGCCGATGAGCTGAACGCCAACCTCAGGAAGGTAATTCACAGCCTGACCCCGATCCAGTCGGCGGTGATTCGGGTGATGAGCGTCAAGGGCGATGACTACGCGCCCTTCGAAGCGCCGACCATGGTGCTTTACGGCAAGGCCATGACCCTGGCGGGCATCGAGGCGAGTGACGTCCATGTCGAGGTTCCCGGCGTGCAGCAGGCCCTGATCGCGCTACAGCAGAAGAAACTGGTGTGGAAAGCCTCGCGAGGCGTGTACGCGGTCGATGACTCGGTGATTGCCGAAGTGCTTCGCGCCGATGGCCTGCTCGAAGGTCTGGAATGAGCCCGCTCGAAGGCGGCGCGGGGTCTTGAGCTACGAACCTTCATAACGACTATAGCGAACCTGCCTATGGCCAGCGGATGCCCAGGGCTAGACTGAGCAGGTTGAGCCTGTCGACCTGCTGACGCCACAATAAAAAAGGGCTGTATCCGCCGAACGTTGATTTTCCTATCGGGGCGCGTCGGAGAATTGCCACATGAAACGCACGTCCAGCATTCGTCCATCACTTTCCATTACCCGTCATGCGCTGGTACCGCTGTTTGCGGCCCTACTGGTGACGGGGTGCGCCCATGACCCGGATATCCGGATGGGGCATGACAATGTGGCGGGGACCACGCTGAAAAGCCCGCCCGACTTCATAAAATGCGTACGGGATGAGCTTCCTGCGGGTGAGAAGGCATTCATGCGCGAAGACAACCATGCGCTGGCGCTGTTCCTCGAAAGCACGGACCCACGACAGTCCACCGGCCTGGTCGAGATTCGCCCGTCTGGAACGCAGCATCACTATTCCGCTTATCAACGCGATGCCTGGTACGACAAGGGCAGGTTGTTGGACGCAGCACTGATGTGCTCGTGAGTTGTCTGATCGCCGTGGGAAGGGGCAGGGAGCCTTGGAGCTCCCTGTCTTGCACGTTTACTTGCAATTGCCCGCTTTGCGATACCCGGCAGCCTGAGCCTGGGATTCCGACTCGAACATGACCTGGTTCTTTTGGGAGAGCTGGTAGTAGCCGGGGCAACCAGTGGCAAGGTGATACACATGGCTGTTGCGGTTGCCGAGCACGGCACCGGAAGTCGCGTTGCTGGCAACGGTACGCTCGGCAGGCTTGGCCGTGGCACTTTTTGCCGCCACGGCGGCGACCACACCGTCACCCACTGGCTTGTAGCCGAGCGACCAGGTGCGCTCACCGGTCACGAATGGGTTGGAGTGCCCCATGATCCGAGCGATGCGGGCGTTGCGTTCTTTTTCCCAGGCGGACACCGGGTGCTGCTTGTTCCAGGCCATCAGCAACTGCTGTTGCTGACGCGACATGCTCAGCTTGTAGCGATCGAACATGTAGAAGGTGGTGCGGGCAACCAGGCCTTTGACTTCGTCGCGGGGTTCCGCGGCCTTCTGCTGGAAGTCGATCTTGGTCGTGCACTGACCGTATTGCGGGGCGACGCCCGAGGCCATGCCGTAGTTGAAGTTGCTGCGGTCGCCATTCACTTCCCCCACGGCAGGATAGAGGTTGAACAGGTCTGCCTCCATCGCGCGGAAAATAGGGTCTTCGTCCACGCACTGCTCGCGCCCACCGTTCTGCCAGCATTGGCGCTGATGGCCGAAGGTCCAGGCCGGGACGATGTGTTCCCATTCGGTGCGTTCGGCCCGGTTTTTCTGCTTGCGGGTTTCGTAGCCGCAGGAGGCGGGATCGATGCGACCGCCGGATTTACCAACCCAGGTCCACTTGCAGCCGCAGTACAGGTCCCCCATGGCGCTGTTGGCCTGGTCAAGGTAGACCTGCTGTTTGGCGATGACTTTGGCTTCGGTGAACGTTGCGGGTGGAGTAGCGAAGGCGCAGGGAATGGCAGAGAAGGCTAAGGTTATGACATACAACAGTTTTTTCATGGCGCACGGTAATTTGACTCTGGGGCGCCGGAGTATACATAAAAGGCCGTGGGGGAGCCCCACGGCCGTACTGCTCACGGTTCAGTGCCCACCTTTCATGCGGCGCGCGCACAGGTAGAGCGCCAGGCCAACCAGGGCGGCAGCAGCGCCGATGTAACCCGTACTCGTCCACCCCAAGCCGGCAGTGATCGCCATTCCGCCAAACCAGGGACCGAGCGCATTGGCCAGGTTGAATGCTGCATGGTTCGACGCCGCTGCCAGGCTTGGGGCTTCATGGGCGATATCCATCAAACGAATCTGCAGGGGCGCTGCCAATGCGATCATGGTGCCGACCAGGCCAATCCCCAGCAGCAGCGACCACAGTGCGCTGGCGGCGAACGAGAAGAACAGCAGCACCGCCATCGACCATACCAGCACCAGCCCAACGGCGCGGAACTGCCAACGGTCGAACAGCTTGCCGCCTGCGATGTTACCGACGATGCCGCCGACCCCGAATGCTGCCAGGCCAAATGGAATCCACTGCGGTGACACCTGGGTGACTTCGAGCATGGTCGGGGCCAGGTAGCTGAACACGCAGAACATACCCGCAAAGCCAATGGAGGCGATGGCCAGTGCCATCCACACCTGTGGCAGCCGGAAGGCCTGCAGCTCCTTGCGTGGGTCGCTGCGCACCTCGTCATGGCGCTGGGGCACGAAGCGCCAGACCATGGCGATGGTGCACAGGGCGATCATCCCGACCAGCACGAAAGCGGAACGCCAGCCAAAGAATTGCCCGAGGAAAGTGGCGACCGGGTTGCCCAGCAACATCGCCAAGGTCAGCCCCATCATGACCCGCGCCACCGCGCTGGCACGCTGATCGGTCGGCACCATGCTCGAAACCACTACCGCCGCGATACCGAAGTATGCTCCATGGGGAAGCCCGCTGATGAACCGGAAGGCGACCAGGCTGGCGAACGAGGGTGCGAATGCTGTGGCCAGGTTACCGATGGCATAAAGCGCCATCAACCACAGCAACAGGTGCTTGCGCAGCAGCCTGGCGCCCAGAATGGCCAGTGTCGGTGCACCGACCATCACCCCCAGGGCGTAGGCACTGATCGCATGGCCCACCTGAGGCTCGCTCAATTGCAGGTTATTGGCGATATCGGGCATCAAGCCCATGATGGCGAACTCGCCGGTACCGATGGCGAAGCTGCCCAGCGCCAGGGCGGCCTCCATCTTGGCAACGGTGGACGTGCTGCGCACTGGCGGTGGCGCTTGAATAACAGACATCGAGATCCTTATTGAAACATGCTGAAACGGTAAAGGGGGCATCTTAGACAATCCACGACTGCAGCGTCGAGGACCGGGTTGGCCGTCGGTCATTGCGCCGAGGCATGGCGTTACTAGCTATGAGGCGTTCGCTAACAGGCCGAGAGGCCATCGATAACCCACTGATAATCGTGAAAATGAATCAGGAGGCTGTCGTGAAGCTGGAAAAGCGCAGTATCGAGTTTGTCCCCCATAGCGAGCGTTACGGCACCCCCCGACGTTTGTTCACTATCTGGTTCAGTTCCAATTTCCAGGTCACGGCCTTGATGGTCGGCACGCTGGGTATTGCGTCAGGCTTGAGTTTCGGCTGGACATTGCTGGGCTTGTTGATCGGCAACCTGGTCGGCACCGTGTTCATGGCCGCGCACTCGGCCCAGGGCCCGCACCTGGGCATTCCACAAATGATCCAGAGCCGCGCGCAATTCGGCGTCTATGGCGCAGCCATTCCGCTGTTGGTGATGGTTGTTGCGGCAGTGTTGTTTCTGGCCGCCAGTGGCGTGCTCATGCGCGATGCCTTGAAGGCGCTGATGCCGATGAGCGATGACCAGGCCATCGTACTGGTTGGTGTGCTGACCTTCGTTATCGGTTTCGTTGGCTATGAACTGATCCACCGCTTGGGCGCCTGGATGAGCGTTTTGTCGACGCTGGTGTTCGCCACCGCCATGGTGCTGATCCTGTTGTACCCGCTGGACCCGGCCGCGACCATGGCGCCGAGCACCGGTTTCTCGTTCGCAGCGTTCAATTTGGTCATCGCCCAGGCAGCTTCATGGACATTGGGCTATGGCCCTTATGTGGCTGATTATTCACGCTACCTGCCGGCCAATGTACGCACCCGCGACACATTCTGGACGACCTATTGCGGTTGTGCGTTGGGTTCATTCGCCATGATGGCGCTTGGTGCCTTGTTGGCCGTGGCCATACCCACCGCGCTCGGCCACGACCCGGCCACCGCGATTGCCTCGTTGTTCGGACCGTGGGCACCGCTGGCGCTGGCTGTGATCGCGTTGGGCGTCATCCAGTACAACGTGCTTTGCCTCTACAGCGCTTACATGTCCACGGTGACGATCTTCGGTGCATTCGGCGAGCTCAAGCAGGTCACAGCAGCAGCCAAAGCCGTGGTGATGGCGGTACTGAGCATTGCCGCAACCCTGATCGCGATCGCCACCCAGTACCACTTCGACACCTTCTTCGCCGACATTCTGATCGGTCAGCTGTACCTGTTGATCCCCTGGAGCGCGATCAACCTGGTGGACTACTACTGGGTCTGCCGAGGCCACTACTCGGTGGCTGACCTTTACGATATCAAGGGCCGCTACGGGCGCTTCAACCGGCGGACCCTGGCGGTCTATGCGGTCTCCATCATTGGCACGATACCGTTCATGAAGCTGTCGTTCTACACCGGATTCATTGCCCAGTGGCTGGACGCTGATATCAGCTGGGCCATGGGTTTGGTGCTGGCTGGGGCGCTGTACTGCATGGTCAACAGCCGACCGGCTAGTGCGAGCGCCGGGTTGTATGGCCAGCACCCGGTAGAGTGAATCATCGCGTCAGTGGGCGTCGGCGGACGGTTGACGCGACGTTCGTCGAGGCTAGCCGGGACCGCCGTTAGCCAAGTGATGACTGTAGGTTGGCAAGGCCGGAGTTTCAGACTCTCCTTGCCAGCTCTTGTGCAAGGTACGGTGCAGTACGGCTGCCCTTGACCTGAGCGACGTGGTCGACTGTCCCCGTCGCCACGACCCGGCCACCTGCATGTCCCGCACCCGGCCCGATGTCGATGACCCAGTCAGCCTGTGCAACCACGCGCATGTCGTGCTCGATCACCACTACACTGTTGCCGGCATCGACCAGGCGCTGCAGTTGCGCCATCAGGCGGTCGGCATCGGCTACGTGCAAGCCTGTGGTCGGCTCGTCGAGCACATACAGGGTGCGGCCGCGCTGACTGCGCTGCAGCTCAGTGGCCAACTTGATGCGTTGGGCCTCGCCACCGGACAGCTCGGTGGCCGGTTGACCCAGGCGCAGGTAGCCCAGGCCGATCTCACGCAGGACCTGCAGTGAGCGCAATACGGCCGGTTCATCGGCGAAGCTGTCGCAGGCTTGCTCCACAGTCATGCGCAGCACGTCGGCGATGGTGTGGCCGTTCCAGCGGACAGCGAGGGTTTCTTCGTTGTAACGGGCACCGTGGCAGGTGGGGCAGGGGGCATAGACGCTAGGCATGAACAGCAGCTCGACGCTGACGAAGCCTTCACCTTCGCAGGTATCGCAGCGTCCCTTGGCCACGTTGAACGAAAAGCGTCCGGCGTCGTAGCGGCGCTTGCGTGCCTGCTCGGTGGCGGCGAACAATTTGCGAACCGGGTCGAACAATCCGGTGTAGGTGGCAAGGTTGGAGCGTGGGGTGCGGCCGATTGGCTTTTGGTCCACCTGCACGACACGTTGCACGGCATGCACGTCACCACCGAGGTGGCCGCTGGTGCGTTCGATGATGGTCGGCCCTTCGACGCTGCTGTCGTCGGTGTTCTCTTCCGGTTCGTGCCCCAGGTGAAGCAGCATCAACTCAGGCAAAGCCTGGGCGATCAGGCTCGATTTGCCGGAGCCGGAAATACCCGTGACCGCCGTGAGCACGCCAAGTGGCACGCGGGTATCGACGCCCTGCAGGTTGTGCCGGCGGATCCCCTGTAGCTCCAGCCAACCGGTGGGCGTGCGGGCATGACTGGCGGGGGTGGGCAACTGCTCGAACAGGTAATGGGCAGTGTGGGACTCGGCCACTTCACGCAAACCGGCCGGCGGACCGCTGTACAGCACCCGTCCACCGCGCTCGCCGGCATCGGGGCCGACGTCCACCAACCACTGAGCGCGGCGCATCAACTCAAGGTCGTGCTCGACCACGAATACCGAGTTTCCAGCAACGCGCAGCCGGTCGAGGGCATCGTACAGCGCCTGGCTGTCAGAAGGGTGCAACCCGGCGGAGGGCTCGTCGAGCACATACACCACGCCAAACAGCAAGGCACTCAGTTGCGTGGCCAGGCGCAGGCGCTGAAGCTCGCCGGTCGACAATGTCGGTGTGGCGCGCTCCAGGGTGAGGTAGCCAAGGCCCAGTTGCTGCAGGGTACGCAGGCGCGTCAGCACGCCTTCGGCCAGGCGCTGCGCGGCCAGTTGTTTTTCTGCCGAGCGCGTGAAATGCGCATTGGTCTCGCCCTGGGCGACCGGTTCGAGCAGTGCTGCCACCTGGTCCAGCGGCATCTGCGCCAGGGTGCCGATATCCACTCCACAGAAGGTCACCGACAACGCTTCGGGCTTGAGGCGCTTGCCGGCACAAGCCGGACAGGGGTGGCCTTGCATGAAGCGCGACACGCGCTTTCGCATCAGGGCACTCTGGCTATTGGCGAAGGTATGCAGCACATAGCGCCGGGCGCCGGTGAAGGTGCCCATGTAGCTGGGTTCGAGCTTGCGCTTGAGCGCAATACGGGTTTCGGCGGGTGTGAGTCCGGCGTAAACCGGCACCGTGGGCGACTCTTCAGTGAACAGGATCCAGTCGCGGTCCTTCTGCGGCAGATCCTTCCAGGGCTTGTCGACGTCGTAGCCCAAGGTCACCAGGATGTCGCGCAGGTTCTGCCCGTGCCACGCCGGAGGCCATGCGGCAATCGCCCGGTCACGGATGCTCAGGGATGGGTCGGGGACCAGGGTCGCTTCGGTGACCTGGAAGACATGCCCCAGCCCATGGCACGCCGGGCAGGCACCTTGCGGTGTGTTGGGCGAGAAATCTTCGGCATACAGCATGCTCTGCCCGGGCGGATAGTGGCCCGCGCGGGAGTACATCATCCGCAGCAGGCTGGACAGGTTGGTGACGCTGCCGACCGAGGAGCGGGCATTGCTTGCCCCGCGTTGCTGTTGCAGTGCCACCGCCGGCGGCAAACCATCGATGGCGTCGACATCCGGCACGCCCACCTGGTCGATCAGGCGCCTGGCATAAGGGGCCACGGATTCGAAATAGCGCCGCTGCGCTTCGGCGTACAGGGTGCCGAAGGCCAAGGAAGACTTGCCCGAGCCGGACACGCCGGAAAACACCACCAATGCATCGCGGGGGATGGCGACATCCACCTCCTTGAGGTTGTGTTCACGTGCGCCGCGCACCACCACACAGCCTTCGCTGTCGAGGTGGCTGGGCTTGGTCGATGAAGGAGGGCGGGTCATGGGCGGCTCGGTGTTGGGCAATAGAGGGTACGGTAGCCAATGTCTGGCTTGGCTGCCTACCCCGGAGCGTCATGCAAGGGGCCATAAACACTTCGGCTGGTGTCGTTCGGCGTTTCCAACGCCAGCCAGTCAAATTCGATATGGCCGGCATCGGAATCTGGTATTACATCTGTCCGGCCCGCGCTGTTTAGCATCGTCGACGTCTTCCTGTCGACGAGAACAACAACGTGAACCTTGGAAAGATCATTACCCGCAGTGCCCGCTACTGGCCTGACCACACCGCCGTGGCGGACCGTCAGACGCGCTTGACCTACGCCCAGCTGGAGCACCGTAGCAACCGACTGGCCTCGGGGCTGGGGGCACTGGGTGTGGCCGCCGGTGAACATGTGGCGATCCTGGCAGCCAACCGTGTGGAGTTGGTGGAGGCGGAGGTCGCCCTGTACAAGGCGGCGATGGTCAAGGTGCCGATCAACGCGCGGTTGTCGCTGGATGAAGTGGTGCGGGTGCTGGAAGACGCTTGCAGCGTTGCGCTGATCACCGATGCCACCTTCGCCCGCGCGCTGGCCGAGCGACGCGAGACGTTACCGATGTTGCGCAAGGTTATCGCGCTGGAAGGCGATGACGGTGACCTGCGATACGACGCGCTGCTCGAACTCGGTAGCGAAGCGCCGTTTTGCCGGGACCCTGACGACGATGCGCTGGCGGTGCTGCACTATACCTCGGGTAGCTCCGGTGTGCTGAAGGCGGCCATGCTGTCGTTCGGCAACCGTAAGGCCCTGGTGCGCAAGAGTATCGCCAGCCCCACGCGTCGCTCCGGACCTGATGACGTCATGGCCCACGTAGGGCCGATCACCCATGCCAGCGGTATGCAGATCATGCCGCTGCTGGCAGTCGGCGCATGCAACCTCCTGCTGGACCGTTTTGACGATTCGCTGTTGCTGGAGACCATCCAGCGTGAGCGGGTGACCCGGCTGTTCCTGGTGCCGGCGATGATCAACCGGCTGGTGAACTTCCCTGGTGTCGAGCGCTTCGACCTGTCCAGCCTGAAGCTGGTCATGTATGGCGCTGCCCCCATGGCGCCGGCCCTGGTGAAGAAGGCCATCGAACTGTTCGGGCCGATCCTCGCGCAAGGTTACGGTGCTGGCGAGACCTGTTCGCTGGTGACCGTGCTGACCGAGCAGGACCATCTGGTCGAGGATGGCAATTACCAGCGCCTGGCTTCATGCGGGCGGTGCTATTTCGAGACCGATTTGCGGGTGGTGAACGAGGCCTTCGAGGATGTGGCGCCGGGCGAGGTCGGCGAGATCGTCGTCAAGGGGCCAGACATCATGCAGGGCTACTGGCGTGCGCCGGCGCTCACCGCCGAAGTCATGCGTGACGGCTACTACCTCACCGGCGACCTGGCGACCGTCGATGCCCAGGGCTACGTGTTCATCGTCGACCGCAAGAAGGAGATGATCATCTCCGGTGGGTTCAACGTGTACCCCAGCGAAGTGGAGCAGGTGATCTATGGCTTCCCCGAAGTGTTCGAGGCGGCGGTAGTCGGCGTCCCCGACGAACAGTGGGGCGAAGCGGTGCGCGCGGTGGTGGTGCTCAAGCCTGGGGCACAGCTGGATGCGGCCGAGCTGATCGAGCGCTGCGGCCGCGCCCTGGCCGGATTCAAGAAGCCACGCGGTGTGGATTTCGTCGCCGAACTACCGAAGAACCCCAATGGCAAGGTCGTGCGCCGACTGGTCCGCGAAGCCTACTGGCAACACAGCGAACGTCGTATCTAATCAGGGAGCATCAGCATGTATCAACCAAGTGCAAAGGCTGCGCAGATCATCGAAGCCATCGAAGGTTTCGTCCGCGACCAGGTTCGTCCGCTGGAGCAAGAGGCACAGTTGGACTGGGCACGTCCGCACCCGCAGGCAGTGCTGCGCCAGGTGTGGAAACGCGCCAGTGAACAAGGTCTTTACAAGGTCATGTTGCCAGAAAGCATGGGCGGTGCCGGCCTGAACGTCGCGGACCTGTGCGCGGTGAAGGAGGCCACGGTGCTGACCGGGTCGATGCTCGCGCCGCATGTACTGGGCGAGTTGTCCGGGCCGCCGCGCGTCGGCCACCTGTTCAAAGTAGCCAGCCCTTATCAGGTCGAGACCTTCCTACAGCCAGTGTGCCGCGCCGAAAAAGCCGTGTGTTTCGCCCTGACCGAGGCCGAGGCAGGCTCGGATGCAACGGCCATTCGCACCCAGGCACGGCGTGAAGGCGATCATTATGTGCTCAGCGGCAGCAAGCGCTACATTTCCGGTGCGACCTATGCCGACCTGGCAGTGCTGCTGGCGGTGACCGGTCCGGGGCAGGGCGCCCAGGGGATTTCGGCGTTCTTCGTCGACCTGAAGGCTCGGGGCGTACGTGTCGAGAGCGACTATTCAGTGATGTCCGGCGGCGGAGCCCATGGCGATATCGTGCTGGACGAAGTGCGTGTGCCAGCGGCCAACCTGATCGGTGAGGAGGGGCAGGGCTTCAAGCTTGCCATGGGCCGCATCACCCTCAATCGCTTGCTACATTGCCCAACCCTGCTGGGTATGGCCGGCCTGGCCCTGAACCTGTCGATCGAGCATGCGCGTACGCGCAAGCAGTTCGGCCAGCCGATCGCCATGTTCCAGGCGGTGAACCATATGATCGCCGACATGGCCACCGAACTGCATGCCGCGCGCAGCATGGTGTATGCAACCGCCCAGGTGAACGACGCCGGAGGCGATATTCGCACCCAGGCGCCGATGTGCAAGCTGTTCGTCTCCGAAGCGGCGTTTCGTATCGCCGACAAAGCGGTGCAGGTGCATGGCGGGGCCGGGCTGATGCAGGGCCATCCCGTGGAGTGGATTTTCCGCGCCACGCGGATGATGCGTATCCTCACCGGTACCAGCGAGATCCAACGCAACACCATCGCCAAAGGCGTATTGATGCCTGCGTGACCGTCGGGCCGCCCTTGGGGCGGCCTTGCAACACCCCACAACAAGAACAAGAGTACTTGCCATGACTGCAGATTCTTCGCTGCCCAACCCTCGTACGGCCTGGCTGGTGGCCGTCCTGCTGGCATTGCTGATGCTGGTGAACTTCCTCGACAAGGTGGTGATCGGCCTGGTGGCGGTGCCGATGAGCGCCGAATTGGGCCTGACGGCCACTGAGTTCGGTCTGATCGGTGGCGCTTTGCATTGGTGCTTTGCCGCATCGGCCGTGGTCGGTGGCTTCATGGCCAACCGGCGCCCGACACGGACCTTGCTGTTGGGCATGGGCCTTTTCTGGGCAGTGATACAACTGCCGATGCTGTTCGCCACCTCACTCTGGGCGATCGTTGCCTGCCGCGTGTTGCTGGGCATCGGTGAGGGACCGGCATCACCGGTGGCGACCCATGCGCTGTACAAGTGGTTCCCCAATGACCGACGCAACCTGCCGGTAGCGTTGCTGCATGCCGGTAGTGCCATGGGGCTGCTGGTGGCGGGCGCGATGATCCCCTGGGTCAGCCTGAACTATGGCTGGCGCACCAACTTCATTATCCTTGCGCTGATCGGCCTGGTCTGGTGCCTGCTCTGGTGGCGACTGGGTAAGGAGGGCACCCTCGAGCGCCTGCGTGCCAGCCAACTCAGGGCGGATGACACGGCGATACCGTATCGCAGGTTGTTGAGCGACCCCAGCGTCCTTGGCAACTACCTTTGCCACTTCGCAGCCAACTGGTCGCTGGCCCTGACCTTGACCTGGGTGCCCAGTTACCTGCAGGTCGGCCTGGGTATCGATCCGCTGCAGACGGGGCACATCTTCGTCATGTTCGTGGTGGTGACCACGCCGCTAAGCCTGTTGTTGGCCTGGCTATCGCAGCGTCTGATGCGCCGAGGCATGCCGTCGCGGGTGGCGCGCGGAGTCTTCGTCTCGCTGTGCCTGGTGCTGGGAGGGCTACTGTCGGCATCGTTGATCCTGCCTGGGCTGAGCACTGCGGTACGGGTTGCCGCGCTGACCTTTAGTGGGGGCCTGGCGTTGGTGATGTACTCGGTGGGGCCGGCGATGCTCGCCGAGTTCACCCCGGCGGCCCAGCGTGGCGGCATCCTCGCGATGGGCAATGGTATCGCTTCACTGGCCGGCCTGGCAGCACCGGTGGTGACTGGTCTGCTGGTGCAGGGCGCGGGGGCCGAACACCCGGCCGGTTACGCCCAGGGTTTCCTGGTATGTGGCGCGGTGCTGGTGCTGGCCGGATTGGTTGGCCTGGCGACCTTGAATCCGCAGCGCACGTTACAGCGCTTGCGCGAGCCAGCTGTGGTCAAGCGGGGTGTCCGGGTGCGCTCTCAGACCGCAAGCTGAACACCAAGCACGGACTCCAATGGCTCAGCCTCACACCCAATCAGCTCGCCCCGCCAACGGCCACTGTTGACCAGGTCGACCAACACGCCTCGCACCAGGTCGCGCAGGCAGCCAGCGGCGAACGACAGCGGCTTGTGGCGCGAATGGGCCAAGGCGATGGTGCGGCTGATGCGCGGTTCGACAATGCGTCGCGCCGCCGTGGGTTCAAGCAGTTCACTGAGCGGCGGCCAGTTGCTGATGGTCGCCGCCAGGCCTGCACGCACCAGGCTGGCGATGCCGGGAGCCGATTGCTGTTCATAGGCCGCTGCCAAGGGCACGCCCGCTTCCATGGCTGCCTGCTCGATGCGGCGGCGCAGGTGTAGCGCGCGGGGTGGCAGGACCAACCGGGTGGCCGCCGCTTCGGCCAGGGTGATGGTGTCGGCGGCACCCGGCGCGCTGGCGCCGACCCAGTAGAGGGCCTCGGTGAAGATTGCCTCGGCTTCCACATGCTCGAGCTCCTCGGCGTTGGGCACCACACCAAAATCCACTTTGCCCAGTTCGATGGCCTGGCCACCCTCTCGGCTCAGGCCATCCCACACCGTCAGGGTCACCCCGGGGAAGCGTTGTTCGGCGCGCCTGACGATTTCCGGTAGCAGCAAGTCGGCGGCCGTGGCCGGAATGGAGATGGCCACATGGCCTTTAGGGTCGCCGCGGCTGGATTTCAGCTCGTCCTTGACCGAGTCGAGTTTCTGCACAACCTGGCGGGCCACCTCGTACAACTGGCGCCCGGCGTCGGTCAGGGCAATGCCGTCGTACTGGCGGTCGAGCAACTGCATCTCCAGTTCACTCTCCAGCAGGCCGATCTGCCTGCTCAACGCAGGTTGGGCGATATAGGACCGGCGTGAGGCGGAAGAGAAGCTGCCAGCTTCGACGATGGCGATCAGGTAACGGAGCTGTTTCAAGGTCATTGGAGCGGTTCCAAGGGTATGCCGAACTGATATGGCACGTATCCGAACACGTTATTTGTGGGGTTCGAAGCGCGGCTCCTAGTATCACCCCGAAAGGGCAGGCCAAGGCAAGCCCGGTCAGGTCCGGTAAATACAAGAGGCCACGCGATATGAAATCTTTAGCACTGCTGCGCTGCATCCTGCTCGTCCACGCCAGCCTGTTGGCCCCGCACCTGGGGGCGACACCGATGACCGAGGAACTGACACCCGTGGGCGCCGAACGAGGGCCTACCCGCGATGGCAGTGTCCCGGCATGGACTGGCGGATTGCAAGCGGGTCAGGTATCGCTGTCGGTCAACGGTACGCCACTGGATCCCTACGCCGATGAGCAGCCGCTGTACGTCATCACCGCGCAGAACTACCAGCGCTATCGTCAGCAGCTCACGGATGGACAAGTGGCCTTGATCGAGCGTTATCCCCAGTCGTTTCGCCTACCTGTCTACCCGTCGCATCGCAGTGTCGCGGTGTCGACCCAAGTGGCCGAGTGGGCGCGGCACAACGCTACCAGCGTTCATTTGACCAACGATGGCAATGGCTTGCAGGGCTTTGCCGGAGTGCTCGCATTTCCGCAGCCGAGCAACGGCCTGCAAGTGCTATGGAATCACCTCACGCGACCGCGAAATGGCAGCTACAGCCTGGCCTCGGACAGTGTCACCCCACGGGGAGACGGACGCTTCGTCACGATGAGCATGCAACAGACCTTCGCCCGACCCGATGTACTGGCCGAAGGTCGGACCGGTAACGTGTTGTACTACCTGAGCTACCGCCTGACCGCGCCGTCGCGCCTGGCCGGCGACGCCGTGGTGCTGCACGAAACCCTCGACCAGGTGGCGCAGCCGCGCTTGTCGTGGTTGTACAGCAGCAGCCAGCGGCGGGTTCGTCGCGCACCGGCGCTGGCCTATGACAGCATCACCCCGGGCACTGCCGGCCTGCGAACCGCCGACAGCCGGGATATGTTCAACGGCGCTCCAGACCTCTATGAATGGACTTTGGTCGGTAAGAAGACCCTGCACGTGCCCTATAACAGCTATCGCCTGGCATCGCCGCTGGTCGGTTATGCAGCACTGGTCGGCCCAGGCCATGTCACCCCGCAGTTGACCCGTTACGAGCTGCACCGGGTCTGGGAACTGGTGGGCACCCTGAAGCCGGGGGCGAAGCATATCTATGCGAGCCGTCGCTACTACCTGGACGAGGACAGCTGGGCCATCGTCGAGGCGGACTTCTACGATCGCCAGGGAAAGCTTTGGCGTACGGCCCAGGCCCACAGCTATTACCACGTGGCGGGGCAGTCACTGGTCAACGCCATGGAGGCGATCTACGACCTACGCAGTGGCCGCTACCAGCTCTCAGGCCTGACCAACGAGCAACCCAGGCCCTTCGCCTTCAATGTACGCACCAGTGCATCTTACTTCTCACCCGGCGCACTGCGTAGCCAGGGGCTGCGCTGAAAAAGGACCCTAGATGAATCCTGATCATCGTCACCGTACGTGGGAACGCTGGTTGCTGGGGCAGGGCAAGCCTCCCGACCCGCGCTTTACCCTGGCCAATGAGCGCACCTTTCTTGCGTGGATCCGCACAGCCCTGGCGTTGCTCGGCGGGGCCATTGCCATCGAGACATTCGCTGCTCACGCCTGGCCCCAGCCGGGTCGGGTGGCGATGGAAATGGCACTGCTGGCAGCCAGCTTGCTGGTAAGCCTGGGCGCTGGCTGGCGCTGGTTAACGGTGGAACGCGCACTGCGTTGCGAAGCGCCATTGCCGTTACCTCGGCTGGTACCGCTGCTGAGCATCGCATGCGCGCTGGCCAGCATTGCGCTGGTAGAGGCGTTGTGGGGGCGTTGGCATGGTTGATTGCAGTGTCGACCAGGGACTGCAGGCAGAACGCACGGTGCTGGCCTGGCGGCGTACCCAAGTCTCATTGCTGCTAGTGGCATGCCTGGCCTGGCGCGGCGAAATGCTCGCCATTGCGGGCATGGGCGTGCTGCTGGCGTTGCTGGGGCGGGTGCGGGAGCAGGGGATCTACCGCCGAGGACTGGGCATGTTGTGCAGCGAGCAAGGACGCGCAGGCGCCTGCATCGTGCCGCTCTGTGCCATAGGGGTGGCGCTGCTGGTGCTGTGTGTGTGGTTGCGCCGCTCAATCTAGAGCGGCGCTGTCGAGTCAATCAGGGCGTGACGATGTTGAAGCGCCCATCTGGTTCGTCCAACTGCGCCATGAAGCGCATGAATTTCTCCCGCTCGCCGCTGATGACGATGCCACCTGACTTGGTTTCCTTGAGGAAACCGGTCTGCTTGAGTGCGATGAGGTCCAAGGTGGCCTTGCTCATCGACACTTGCACATCCGCCTTGGCGTGTTGCGTATGGTCGCGGTGGGTAAGCACGCCATTGCGCAGGGTCAGGGCATAGGACTCGTTCATGTCGGTGAAGCGCCAGTTGATGGTCAGGTCCTGCGCGGCAGCTTTGGCTGCATCGACACGCACGCCCAGGTAGTCGAAGAACAGCGATGGGGTCAGCGCTCGCACCAGGTCATCGGCGCTACCGCCCTTACTGGCGGTGGTTGCCACACCGTTACGCAGTTCCTGCGCGCCGGTCAGGTAGGCGTTGCGCCAGGTGGCGTTTTCGCTTTGATAGCCCAGTTGCTCCAGTGCGTCGGCTTGCAGCTCGCGCGCGGCGCGATGGTCCGGCTGGGCGAAAATCAGGTGGCGGGTAAGCTCTGCTACCCAGCGGTAGTCGCCGTTGTCATACGCTTGCTTGGCCAAGGTCAGCACTCGCTCGGCACCGCCGAGGGCCTTGACGTAATGTTCGCCAGTCTCGCGTGGCGGCAGCGGGTTCAGCGTCGCCGGGTTGCCATCGTAGAAGCCCATGTAGCGCTGGTAAACCGCACGCACGTTATGGCTGAGCGAGCCGTAATAGTCGCGGCTGTACCATTTGCTGGCCAGCCGAGGCGGCAGCGAGGTCAGTTCGGCGGCGATCTCGGTGGGGCCAAGGCCCCGGTTGATCAGGCGCAGGGTCTGGCTGTCGATGAAGGCATACATGTCGCGCTGGTCGGCCAGGTACTCGCGGATCGCCTCACCACCCCAGGTCGGCCAGTGGTGCTGGGCGAAGACCACTTCGGCCTGGTTGCCGTAGCGCAACAGCGATTGATCCAGGTAGTACGCCCAGACCTTGGCATCGCGCACCTGGGCGCCGCGCAAGGTCAGCACGTTGTGCTGCACGTGGGAGGCGTTCTCGGCCATGCACAGGGCTTTGAACGTGGGGAACCACAGGTTCATTTCGGCAGGTGCCTCGGTGCCGGGCGTGAGCTGGAACTCAATATCGACACCATCGATGCGCAGCGTCTCGATGGGTTTTTCGATCAGCCGCGTAGGGGCGATCAGGCTGACCGTGGCATTGGCCGGTACACCCTTGCCAAGGCCAGCGTCCACTTGGCCGCGCGGCCCGCGTGGCAGCGGTGCGCCATACATGTACTGCGCTCGTCGCTTCATTGCAGGCCCCGCCAACACGTTTTCGCTGATGGCATGCTCGAAGAAGCCCTGCGGGGCGATGACCTGAACCTTCCCGGCCTTGACGTCGGCCTCGTCGATCACGCCGCGCACTCCGCCGAAGTGATCGACGTGGGGATGGGTGTAGATCACCGCCACCACCGGACGCTGCGGGCGATGCCGGAAGTACATCGCCAGCCCGGCCTTGGCAGTCTCGACCGACAGCAGCGGGTCCATGACGATCAGGCCGTGCTCGCCTTCGATCAGGGTCATGTTGGCCAGGTCAAGGCCACGTACCTGGTAGATGCCCTCGGTGACCTTGAACAAGCCTGCGATGGTATTGAGCTGGGCGATACGCCACAGGCTCGGGTTGACCGTGGCCGGTGCCTCGCCGTTGAGAAATGCATAGCGCTGCAGGTCCCAGACGGTTTTGCCATCGGCAGTGACTACGGCTTGGTCCACGGCTTCGAGCAAGCCGCGGCGAGCATCGGCGAAGTCGTTACGGTCGGCGAACGGCAGGCGTTGAAGCCATTGCTGATTACTCTGGCGGGTGAGGTCGGTAGCGTCCTTGCCGGGCGAATCGGCGTGCGCGGTAAAGGGCAGAGCGATGGCCAGCAGGTAGGGCAGAGATCGTAGGCGCATGGGGCATTCCTTGTTGTTTTGAGGGCGACCACTCTAAGGACAGAGCTTGGCGCCTAACCAATACCTCTGCTGTATGCCCTGCCATGCCCGGATGCGATGGCTCAGCCGGCGCGTATGTCCATGATACGGGCCACCAGCCAGGCCAACGCCGGATCGTGCTGGCGGTGGGCAAGGTACACCAGCTCCAGCTGGAACGGTTCCAGGGCGAAGGGCAGGTCGAATACCTGCAGCGGCAGCAACTGGGCGAAATGGCGCGCCAGCGCGGTGGGCAATACCACACACAAGTCAGAACTGGCGGCAAGGTGTGCGGCTTGCAGATAGTTGGGTGTGGTGTAGACGATACGCCGGGCTAGACCCTGCTCGCCCAGCCACTGATCGACCATGCCACGGGTCTGGCCGCCGTGCACCCAAAGATGACGCAAGCCCAGGAAAGTCTGCAGGTCGAGTGCGCCATCGACGTCGGGGTGTCCCTGGCGTACTGCCACATGCAGGGTCTCGCTGCGCCAGTGGCGTCGCTCATAGCGTGCCGGCACTTCGTCGAAGCGCCCCAGTACCAGGTCCAGTTCACCCCGGTCGAGGGCTTCGGCCGGCAGGTTGGGCGCCAGATGCACGACATCCACGCGCAGGTGGGGGGCCTGGTTGT
The DNA here is from genome assembly GCF_040762985.1 of Pseudomonas sp. Rh2. Taxonomy (NCBI): domain Bacteria; kingdom Pseudomonadati; phylum Pseudomonadota; class Gammaproteobacteria; order Pseudomonadales; family Pseudomonadaceae; genus Pseudomonas; species Pseudomonas sp. Rh2. Next base: position 3,144,180 of record NZ_CP142890.1, on the reverse strand, counting down.
GCAAGGTGGTCAATAACCCGGGCATGCATAGCTGTTCGGCAAAGTCGGTGAGGGCGATGCGCAGCTGCCGGTGGCTCACCGATGGCGTGAAGCTGTCTCCGCCGCCAAGGGTCTGCTCTATCTGTTGTAAGGCCGCACGGATCGGGCCCTCCAAGGCCAGCGCGCGCGGGGTAGGCCGCATTCGTCGGCCAACCCGTACCAGCAATGGGTCATCGAGCAGGTCGCGCAAGCGGGCCAGTGCGTTGCTCACCGTGGGCTGGGTCAGGGCCAGGCGCTCGGCGGCGCGAGACACATTTTGCTCGCGCAGCAGCATGTCTAGCACGCGCAACAAGTTGAGATCGAAGTTGCCAATATTCATGCGAAAAATACATGGGATGGAAAATGAAAATTTCAAAAATAGTAGGCGCCTGACTAGGGTGGGGGCAATGCCTTCACACTGAGAATCAGGAGCGTCATGCGTGAATACTCCCTATAACGTTGAGCAGACGGCGGTGATTGGTGCCGGGACGATGGGTCGCGGCATTGTCATCAGCCTGGCCCGTGCAGGGCTGCCCGTGTTGTGGCTGGATAACGACCCGCGCGCCACGGAGACGGGCCTGGCGATGCTCAAGCAGACTTGGGCGCAGCAGGTTGCCAAGGGTCGCATCGACCAGGCAGAGGCCGATGCCTGCCTGGCGCGCGTGAGCCAGGTAACCACCTATGCAGACCTCGCCCAGGTCGACCTGGTGATCGAAGCGGTGTACGAGAACCTTGCCCTCAAGCAGGAGATTTTTCGCACGCTGGACGATACCCTCAAAGCTGAAGCAATCCTGGCCAGCAATACCTCGGCGCTGGACATAGACGCGATCGCTGCCGTGACCCAGCGACCTGAGCAGGTACTGGGGCTGCATTTCTTCAGCCCGGCGCACGTGATGAAGCTGTTGGAAGTGGTACGTGGTCAGCGCACATCGCCTGCCGTGCTCGATGCGGCCCAGGCCCTGGGGCAGCGGATGGGCAAGGAAGTCGTGGTGGCTGGCAACTGTCCGGGTTTCATCGGCAACCGCATGCTTGCCACCTATGTCGCCGAGGCCCGCAAACTACTGCTGGAAGGTGCGACGCCAAGGCAGGTGGACGAGGCGCTGCAAGCCTTCGGCATGGCCATGGGGCCGTTCCGCATGTACGACGTGGTTGGCATCGACCTGGAGTGGCGTGCCCGCCAGCTGGCCGGCGTAGGAATGGAGGCCCCCCTGGCCCAGGTCGACAATGCCCTGTGTGCGCTGGGTCGCTTCGGACAGAAGACGGGTAAGGGTTACTATCGTTACGCCCCTGGAAGCCGAGAAGCCGTGCACGACCCCGAGGTCGATGCGCTGGTGCTCAAGGTTGCCCACGACCTGGGCGTGCGCCCGCGTGAGATCGGCGAAGCAGAGATCCGCGAGCGATGCCTGCTGGCACTGGTCAATGAAGGTGCGAAGATCCTCGAGGAGTCGGTTGCCAGTTGCAGCGATGACATCGACCGCGTCTACCTGCATGGCTATGGATTCCCGGCGGATATCGGTGGGCCCATGCGCTGGGCCGACCAACAGGGACTGGGGTCGTTGCTGGGGCGCCTGGAGCGTCTGCAAGGCCTGTTCGGCGAGCACTGGCGCCCGTCTGGGTTGCTGATGCGTCTGGCGGCCGAGGGTAAGCCGTTGGCCAATGTCCGCGAGGGCCGCGCATGAACTACCTGGCCCCCCTGCGTGACATGCAGTTCGTCCTGCACGAAGTCTTCGACGTGACGGCCCATTGCGCCCGCTTGGGCAATGAGCTGGACCGTGAAACCATCGACGGCATTCTCGATCAAGGTGCGCGCTTTGCCAGCGAGGTGGTGGCACCGCTCAATCGCCAAGGCGACGAGCAGGGCTGTCGCCTCGAACAGGGCCGTGTAATCACGCCCGATGGCTTCCGCGATGCCTACCAACAGTACGTGGAACAGGGCTGGGGCGGTATGACCGGCTCGCTGGAATACGGCGGGCAAGGCTTGCCGCAGATGGTCTCGGCATGCTTTCACGAAATGCTGATGAGCGCCTCGTTGTCTTTCCGGATCTATTCCGGTCTGACCGAGGGGGCAGCCTTGGCCGTGCACCGGCATGGCAGCGACGCTCTCAAGCGTGATTACCTGGGCAAGCTGGTCAGCGGTGAATGGACCGGCACCATGTGCCTGACCGAGCCCCAAGCAGGCACCGACCTGGCGTTGCTGCGCACTCGGGCCGAGCCGCACGGCGATGGCAGCTATCGCATCAGCGGCAGCAAGATTTTCATCAGCGGCGGCGATCAGGACCTGACCGACAACATCGTCCACCTGGTGTTGGCACGCCTTCCGGATGCGCCCGTCGGGGTTCGCGGCATCAGCTTGTTCCTGGTGCCGAAGTTCGTGTGCTCAGCCGAGGGTGGACTGGGCACGCGCAACGCGCTCGAATGCGGCGCGTTGGAACACAAAATGGGTATCAAGGGCGCGTCCACCTGCGTGATGAACTTCGACGGCGCCCGTGGCTGGCTGGTGGGCGAAGCCAACCAGGGCCTGGCCTGTATGTTCACCATGATGAACGACGCGCGCTTCCAGGTCGGCCTACAAGGTCTGGGCATTGCCGAGGCGGCCTTCCAGGGCGGCCTGGCGTATGCCCGTGAGCGTCTTCAGTCGCGCAGCCTCGTAGGGCCGCAGGCGCCCGAACTCAGTGCCGACCCCATCATCTGCCACCCTGACGTGCGGCGCATGCTGCTGACCCAGAAAACCCTCAGCGAAGGATGCCGCATGTTGGCGGCTTTCGCGGCGCAGGCGCTCGACCTGGAGCATGGTGGCGAGCAGCCAGAGGACCGGGCCGCCGCCGGCCGGCAGGCGGCACTGTTGATCCCCATCGTGAAGGCATTTCTCACCGACGTCGGCCAGGAGGTCGCCAGTCTTGGCGTGCAGCTCTATGGCGGGCATGGCTACATCCGCGAATGGGGCATGGAGCAACTGATGCGCGACAGCCGAATCACCCAGCTGTACGAGGGCACCAATGGCATCCAAGCCCTGGATCTGGTTCGGCGCAAGGTATTGGCCGACGGCGGCGAGCAGCTGTGGCTGTTGATCGATCAGCTACTTGCGGCGGCGCGCCAATGCCACGCAAAAGAACTGGTGGGCATGTCCGAGGCGGTGATCCAGCGTCTACAAGAGTGGCGCAACCTGAGCGCTGAAGTGCTCGATGCCTGCCGCTGCGACCCTCAGGAGATCGGTGCAGTGTCGGTGGACTTCCTCGCCTATTCAGGCTACGTGCTGCTGGCAGCGCTGTGGCTCCGGGCAGCCGAGCGCGCAAGCGCTGCCTTGGCTGCAGGTAGCGGCGACGGCGCGTTCTACCAGGCGAAATTGCATGCGGCGGCTTTCTACTGGCGGCGGATATTGCCGCGCGCCAGTGCCCACTGCGAGGCGTTGCGTGGCGGTGCTCAGTGCCTGATGAGCTTGGATGAAGCGCATTTCGCCTTCTGACCGGTTTGCCGTTCCCCTACAAGAACAAAAGGAATTCGGACATGCAGCCATTCAGTTTTGCCACCACCCCCCACCTGTTGTGCGAAGTCGGCGCCGCGGGGCGCCTTGCCCAGTTGTGTCAGCAACGCGGCGCGCGTCGTGTGTTGATCGTGACCGACCCGGGCATCACAAGCCTGGGCATGCTCGATGACCTGTTGCCCGGCTTCACCCAGGCGAACCTGAGCGCGGCGATTTTCAGTGAAGTCAGTGCCGACCCCAGTCATGCCTGCGTACTGGCAGCGGTCGGTCGTGCCCGCCACATCGGGGCCGAGCTGATCGTCGGCTTTGGCGGCGGCAGCTCCATGGATGTCGCCAAGCTGGTTGCGCTGCTGGCGCACCCTGACTGCGAGCAAAGCCTGGAAGCGGTCTACGGCATCAACCAAGCCAAGGGCCAGCGTCTGCCCCTGATCCAGGTCCCTACCACCGCCGGTACCGGTTCGGAGGTAACGCCCATCGCCGTGATCACCACTGGCGAGTCGGCGAAGATGGCGGTGATTTCGCCGCTGTTGCTGCCTGACCTGGCATTGCTGGACGCTGAGCGCACGTTGGGCCTGCCACCGGCGATCACCGCCGCCACGGGTATCGACGCGATGGTCCACGCCATCGAAGCCTCTACCAGCCAGTTCAAGCGCAATCCAATGTCGAGCCTGTTGGCCCGCGAGGCCCTGGCGCTGCTGGCGCGCAACCTCGACCAGGCGGTGCACAACGGCGGCAATCTACAGGCGCGCCAGGCCATGCTGCTGGGCGCCTGCCTGGCCGGCCAGGCGTTCGCCAATGCCCCGGTGGCGGCGGTGCATGCGCTCGCTTACCCGCTAGGGGCGCGTTATCACGTACCACACGGGCTGGCCAATGCCTTGGTACTGCCTCACGTCATGCGCTACAACCGGCGCGAGGCGTTCGCCGACTACGCGGCGTTGGCTCCAGCACTGTTGGGCGAGCGATTGCTGCCGGGTGATCCGCACGAACTGTGCTGCCAGTTCATCGATGAACTGGAGAAACTTGCGCCGCGCTGCGGCCTGCCCAGCCGGCTGCGTGACGTTGGCGTACCGCGGCACAGTCTGCAGCTGCTTGCCGAGGACGCCATGCAGCAACAACGGTTGCTGGTCAACAACCCGCGCAAGGTGACCCTTGCCGACGCCCTTGCCCTTTACCAGGCGGCGTTCTGAACATGGCCAGGGAGCGCCCGCTGCGCGGCGCCTACCGTCACTTCCAGCCGATCAGCACGCGCTGGCATGACAATGACCTGTATGGGCATGTGAACAACGTCATCTACTACAGCTATTTCGACAGCGCCGTGAACACTTGGCTGATCGAGCATGCCGGCCTGGACGTTCACAGCGACCCAGTTGTGGCCTATGTGGCCGGTTCGGCGTGCGACTACTACGCCTCCGTTGCGTTTCCGCAGCGCATCGAGGTGGGTATCGCCATCGACAAGCTGGGTAACAGTTCGGTGCAGTACGCGCTGGCCGTGTTCGTCGAGGGCCAACCCCAAGCCTGTGCTGCCGGTCGTTTTACCCATGTTTTCGTTGACCGCCGCGACCACCGGCCGGTCCCCATTCCCGCCAAACTGCGCAGCGCGTTCGAACGCTTGCTGCCGGCGTAATTGCACAAGGAGAGCTGTTTCATGCAAGACGTAGTCATCGTATCCACGGCGCGTACGCCTATCGCCAAAGCCTGGCGGGGCGCCTTCAACGACCTCACTACACCAAGCATGAGTGCCATCGCCATCCGTGCGGCGGTCGAGCGCGCCGGCATAGAACCGCAAGAGGTGGAGGACCTGGTGCTCGGCACCGCCATGCAAAGCGGCACTGCCGCGATCAACCCGGCGCGCCTGTCGGCGTTGGCGGCCGGCTTGCCGCTGTCGGTGGCCGGGCAGACCATCGATCGCCAATGCGCCTCGGGGTTGATGGCCATCGCCATCGGCGCCCAGCAGATTCGCAGCGAGGGTATGCAGGTGGTGGTCGGGGCAGGGCAAGAGCAGATCAGCCTGGTGCAGCAGGCGCACATGCAGGCTGCCAACGCTGCGCAAGATGCCACGGTGCGGCGCATGTGCGAGCACGCCTATATGCCCATGTTGCAAACGGCTGAGCGTGTGGCACAGAAGTACGGCATCGACCGTGAGGCGCAGGACCGCTACGCCTTGCTGTCGCAGCAGCGCACGGCTGCCGCGCAACACGCTGGACTCTTCGCCGACGAGATCGTTGCGGTGACCGCTCAGCGCAAGCTGGTGGATCCGGATACCGGCATCCAGACTCATCAACTCGTGCATCTGACCCAGGACGAAGGCAACCGGCCCCACACGCAATTGGCGGACTTGCAGGCGCTGCGTCCGGTGATCGAGGGCGGCTGTGTGACTGCCGGTAACGCCAGCCAGTTGTCCGACGGCGCCAGTGCATGCGTGCTCATGAGCGGTGACCGCGCGGCCCGACTGGGGCAACGGCCGCTGGGGCTGTACCGAGGGATGGCGGTGGTCGGCCTGGCACCGGAGGAAATGGGCATTGGGCCTGTACTGGCGATACCGCGCCTGTTGGCTCGGCACGGCTTGCGGGTGCAAGACATCGGCCTGTGGGAGCTCAACGAGGCATTCGCCTGCCAGGTGCTGTATTGCGCCGAGCAGTTGGACATCGACCCAGCACGCCTGAACGTCAACGGCGGCGCCATCGCCATCGGGCACCCGTATGGCATGAGCGGTGCACGCATGGTCGGCCATGCCTTGCTCGAAGGCCGCCGGCGCAACGTGCGCTACGTAGTGATCAGCATGTGTGTTGGCGGAGGCATGGGCGCGGCCGGATTGTTCGAGGTGCTTTGAACGCGCCCACCAGCCATAACGAACCGGCATGGCACTGATCCGAAGACGCTATTTGTGACCGCCGCGCCACCTCACTAATAATCTTCCCACTACTACCGCCGGCCAGTGCGGCCGGCGTTTTCCCCGTTGAACTTGTCTTGTCACTCTCGAATACAACAACAAGAGGTTAAGAGTGAGCGTATACAACCTTTCCTGCCGGCGCCGAGCGCCGCTGGCGGTATTCTGCTGCCTGCTCGCCGCACCGGCCACTGCCTTGCAATTCGATGTCGGCCCACTCGAAGGGCGGCTTGACTCGGCCCTTTCGTTCGCTACAGCCATCAGCACTGCCAACCCGGACAAGCAGCAACTTCAGTACGCCAATGGCAACGATGGGCGGCGAAACTACCGTTCGGGGGATGTCTTCTCGGCGATCTTCAAAGGGACGCACGACCTGGAGCTACGACACGATAACGTCGGTCTGTTCGTGCGTGGCAGCTACTGGTACGACACAATGCAGCGTGATCACCAACAGCGCGCGGTCGCTATCGACGACAACAACCGTCTGGTTTCGACGAAGACCGCGGGCGCCGAGTTGCTGGACACGTTTGCCTATGCTCTCTACGACATCGACGGTGAGCCCGGTTCGCTTCGCCTGGGCAAACAGGTCGTGAACTGGGGCGAAAGCCTGTTCATTCAAGGTGGTCTGAACGTAATCAGTCCGTTCAACCAGGCCGCGCTACGCCGACCTGGCACCGAAGTGAAGGATGCGTTGGTGCCGATCAACCTGCTGTATATCACTCAGAACCTCAACCAGGCCGTGTCATTCGACGCTTTCTACCAGCTCGATTGGGAGCAGACCCGGCTGGATAACTGTGCAACTTTCTTCGCCGCGAACGATTTCATGCCAGAAGGTTGTCAGGGCCTGGACGTCGGTGGGCAGATGGTCACCAACCCAGTGGTTACCCAAGCACTGGCCCCCTTTGGCGTGACGCTGACCGAGGAGGGCGTGCGTGTGCCGCGTGGCGCCGACCAGACTGCGCGCAATGGTGGCCAGTGGGGCTTTTCGCTGCACTGGTATGTCGAGCCGATGGATACCGAGTTTGGTTTGTACGCGGCCAACTATCACAGTCGCTCTCCGTACCTGGGCACGGTCAGCAGCCGTTATTACGCCAATACCGACTTTGCCAGGCGCTTGTGCGGCAGCATCGGCGTGCCATTGTCCAACTGCGGGGCCTTCCTGACGTCGAGCAACGGGCAGACTCTGGCCGGTGCGCTGCGTATGGGTACCTCGCAGTACGTTGCGCAGTACCCCGAGGACATTCGCCTCTATGGCATCACCTTTGCCACCACGCTGCGCAACGGCACCGCCGTGCAAGGCGAGGTGAGCTATCGCCCGAACATGCCGGTACAGCTGAACGGAAACGATCTGCTGCAGTCGTTGCTCAATGCGCCGGGGCGCAGCCCGCTCAACGCCGATGGACTGCGACCGCCGACCGGCAATACCTTGTTCAACGGCTACCGGCGCAAGGAAGTGACCCAAGCCCAGGTGTCGGCGCTGCAGACGTTCAGCCAGGTGATGGGCGCTAACCAACTGTTGCTGATCGGGGAGGTGGGGGCCACCTATGTAGGTGGGCTAGAGGGGCGTTTCGGCCCGCGCTATGGCCGCTCTGGCGCCTACGGTAATGGCGAGCTTGCGGACAACGACGTGTGCCTGGAAATTTCAAGAAGTCCAGGTGACTGCAACGGGGAGGGGTTCGTCACGCCATTCTCCTGGGGTTATCGGCTGCGGGCAACCTTTAGCTACCCGAGTTTGCTCCAGGGCGTGGACATCCGCCCAAACCTGGCCTGGGCTCATGACGTCAAGGGCTATTCCCCCACCGATGGCTCCGCGTTCAATGAAGGGTCGCGCTCGATCAGCGTGGGTGTGGATGCCACATTGGCAAACAAGTACTGGGCAAGCGTTGCCTACACCGACTTCATCGACGGTGACTATGGCACCCGCGGCGATCGCGATTATCTGGCGTTCAGTGTTGGCGCCAGTTTCTAGAACGGCCCAATGTCGGGAATGGAAAACCCGTTGATGCCAAGAGCGTCCGCGAATCGGCAACTTGTGCGACTCGCGGGCCGGCGGCTTGGTGCTAAAGCGTTGCTTGCCGCTGCCAAGCCAGCGGTGAAATGCCTTCGGCCTTGGCAAATGTCCGACAAAAGTGGGACTGGTCACAAAAGCCGCACTCCAGTGCAATTTCGGCCAGCAACATTCCCGAGCCTCCGAGCAGCTCCTTGCTTTTCTTCAACCGTTGCGCACGCATCCACTGCTGCGGGGGCATCTGCAGGGTATCCCTGAACATGCGGGTAAAATGGCTGCGCGATAGGGCGCAGGCTTGAGCTAGCTCAGTAACGGATATGCCGGTGTCCAGATTGTCCAGCATCAACTTCTTCGCGGTCGTCACCTGCCAGGGTTTAAGTCGCCCGGTGGTTTTCAGTGCGACACTGGCCAGCACAGTGCAGTTGTCACTGTTCATACAAGTCCATTTATTCAATGAAGAGGGGTACGACCGATTGGCGTACCCCTCACAGGGGCGATGAGCAGCCCCTTGACGCAAGGGGCTGGTGACGGTCAGACAGGCGCAGCGACTGGGGCTAGGGTAGGCCCATGCTGAACGCGCTCAGGCGCTTTGTGCACCATGGTGTACGCGTAGTCGACACCCATCCCGTAGGCGCCGGAGTGTTCCTTGACCAGCGCCATGACGGCGTCGTAGGTGTCGCGGTTTTTCCAATCGCGCTGCCATTCCAACAGCACTTGCTGCCAGGTGACAGGAATCACACCCGCCTGAATCATGCGTTGCATTGCGTAGTCGTGCGCTTCCTTGGTCGTGCCACCAGAGGCATCTGCGACCATGTAGATTTCGTAGCCGGCATCGTTCATTGCCGACAGGGCGAAGGTGGTGTTGCAGACTTCTGTCCATAGGCCGGAAACGATGATCTTGTTGCGACCGTTTTTCTTCAGCGCATCTCTCACCTTCTGGTCGTCCCAGGAGTTCATGGAGGTCCGCTCCAGCAGCGGAGCGTCGGGGAAGACAGCAAGCAGCTCGGGGTAGGTATGCCCAGAGAAGCTTTCAGTCTCCACCGTCGTGATGATGGTGGGAACATTGAAAATCTTGGCGGCCTTGGCCAGGCCCACCGTGTTGTTCTTGAGCGTTTGACGATCGATGCTCTGTACGCCAAAAGCCATCTGCGGTTGCTGATCGATGAAGATCAGCTGGCTGTTGAGCGGGGTCAGGACTTCAGTTTTTGGATTGTTCATTGTTGCTCCCTGTCTGCTAGATGAAGGTCATCGCACAAGCCTCGGCGCCCGCGTTCGGCAGGCTTCGCTGAGCCATCGGGTGATGTCCTCGGCGACGCCCGTTGCTTGAGTCCGAGTACAAGATAGCCAAACCCAACGCGAAGCGGTGGCGCATTTTTGCGCCAGTAGGAACGCACTAATGCGCCACAGACTTGTTCATCTGCCTGCTAGGATTCGTACGCAAAGGCGGATCCACCTGATCCGGTTCGCCTCAGGAGAATGCGATGACAGCTTCACAACCGCTCAACAAACAAACCGCCTATTGGGGCGTGCCATGGGAGAAGAGTTACGGCTACCCGCAGGCACGGCGGGTAGGAAACGACATTTATGTCTCTGGCCAGTTCAACCATGACGAGGAGGGCAGCCTGATCGCGCCTGCCCCCCTGGATCGTGACGGGAAGCCCAGCGATTTCTCTTCGATGGGCGACCAGATGCGCGCTGCGTACGACAATATCGCCAAGTTACTCGCCCTGTACGGTGCGACGCTCGAGGATGTCGTGGAGGAAACGCTCTACGTGTTGGACATGGACGCTGCATTCGCAGTGGTCGGAAAGGTACGAAAGGCTGCCTACGGCACCGAGCGGCCGCAATGCGCGAGCAACATCATCGGCGTATCGAGGCTGGCCCAACGCCCTCAGTTGATCGAAATTGCTTGCAAAGCAGTGATCGGGTCACGGGCTGAGTGAGCGGCACTCCCGGTCTCGGGCTAAAGGACCGGGAGTTCCCGTTGACCCTCGATCAAAGGCTTCTGGTTGGCAACGGCGGCTGCACAGAACGTCATGAATGCTTTGACCCGCCAGGATTTGCGGATGTCTTGGTGAGTCAGCAACCACAGTTCATCCTGAAGTTCGGGCACCACCGGGCCGATGCGCTCCAACCCTGGCGTGATATCGCCGAGCATGCAGGGCAGAAAACCCACGCCCAGTCCTGCGGCTATGGCAGCGCTTGCGGCTGCGACTGAGTCGGTGCGGAAGGCGATGCACTCGGCAGCGACCCTGTTTTCGACGTAGCTCGTCGCTTTCAAGCCTCTTAGCGCGGCGGAATAGGAAACCCAAGCCTGGCCTTCAGCGAAGAGCGCAGCAGGCGTCATGTGATTGCTGCTGCCATAGGGAGCCCAGGCGATCGAGGCCAGTTTGCGACCAACCAGGCTCTCGGCGGGTTTTTTGGTCGCCCGAACGGCGATATCCGATTCATCCCGGGCAAGGCTCAGTGATTCGTTGCCCACCAGCACTTCGATCGTGATGCCTTCGTTGAGGGCTTTGAAGTCCGCGATGATTGGGGTGAGAAAGTACAGAAGCAGTGAGTCGCTGGTGGTAATGCGCAGTTTACCGAGCGGCCCCTGGCCGGCACGTGATACTCGCCGTGTCACGCTGATGATGTCCAGTTCCACACGCTCGGCGAGCGCTCGCAATTCCGCGCCTTCGAGGGTGAGCAGATAGCCTGACTTGCGGTGATCGAACAAAGCCACGCCCAGTGTTTTTTCCACCTGGGAAACCCGACGCGAGACGGTTGATACGTTGATGCCGAGTTTCTTGGCCGTGGCAGCGCGATTACCGCATTCACTCAGCGTTTTGATGATCCGCAGATCATCCCAGGAAAGCTGATTGGCAGCCTCGCCCACGTTCCATTTCGCATCCTTGGCGGCTTGTGGGCCAGTTGGCAAGTTTTCAGGTAACGACTTCACGTGTCTGGTTCCAGAACAGAATGGGCAGATCATACGAGAAGGGCCGGGGGGAACCCAAGCCGCGAAGGAGCCTCAATGGCACAAGCTTCCAACGTGAGATGGGGCATATTGGGGAGCTTCTGGTGTCTGTGGGGTATCAACCCCCGTTTGCTCGACTACCTCGCATCGCAGGTGCCGCGGGGGCAGGGTGCTGAGCCATCGAGATCGCCAACGCGGCGGTGTTCTTGCCCTGCAATGATTCAAGCTTTGTGAATGGTGCAGAGTTGTTTGTCGGCGGGAGGCAAGCTCAGATCCAACAGCATGGATGGGGATGTGCCAAGCGCTGAATCGCTCTGGCGAATGGCACGTCCTACCCACTTGAAAAAGACTTCGGCGATTAGCGTGACGAAACGCTCACCGGAACAGACTGTTGTCCCTGAGCTCAGGTTCAGCCATGCCTGAATCCAGGCGCGGATTCGGTGAGTTGGGTTCAGGCTACGGGGATCGGGTTGTCAACCAGCGACTGGTTGAATTGGTGAATCAGTTCGTGCTCGTTCGCGCCCTGATTAGCGCGCAGTGGGACGACACGATCCACCAGGACCTCTGTAGTGGCGGATTCGAGCTTGGCCAGGGTCTCCTGGATGAAGTCGCCCAATGGCATGGCACGCTCATCACCGCTCTTGTGAATCAGGTCGGTGTCGACCCAAGGCGGCGCGATTTCCAACACTTTGACGCTGGTGTCACGCAGGCTGAATCGCTGTGACAGCGAGTAGGAGTGTATGGCCGCCTTGGTCGCCGAATACAGCGCGGTGGCCGCTAGCGGCAGGTAGGCCAGTACCGAGCTGTTGTTGATGATGTAGGCATCCGGTTGTCGCTTGAGGTGCTCGACGAAGGCAGCGCTGACGCGTACCGGGCCCAACAGGTTGGTCTGTAGCAGGCTCACTGCTTGTTCGTCGTCATGGTCTCCTGAGGCCGGGTTGTCGAATGGCATCACGCCGGCATTGTTGATGATCACGTTCAGTGAAGGATGGCGGCGGATCACTTCTTGGGCCACCGCCTTGATCTGCTGCGGATCGTTGATGTCCAGGCGCACGGTATCGATGCCTGGGTTGGCCTGGGCGATTTCATCCAGCAGTGCCTGGCGGCGCCCCGCAACGATCACTTTGTTGCCGCGCTGATGGAAGGCCTCTGCCAAGGCTCGGCCGATGCCTGAAGTTCCACCGGTGATGAAAATGGTGTTAGCACTGAGTTTCATGATCCGTTTCCTTTTTCCGATCAGTTGGTGGTGTAACGCGGGGCAAGCCGATTGCTCGACAGCTGGCTGAACAGGTGTTGCCGGCTGGCTTCGTAGCGTTCGAATGCCTGAAGGTCGTGCATTGAGGGGATGGAGATGAGTACCTGGTCGTCGAAGTCTTGCAGGGCCCCGTCCACCAGATCCTGGGCCGACATCACGATCCCCGGGTCGAGGTGCTCGACCGGCAAACCGCCGATTTGCCAGAAGTCGGTGGCAGTCGCCCCTGGCAGCACCGCCTGAATTTGGATGCCCTTGTCCGCGAGCTCTTTGCTCAAAGACCGCGTGAAGGCAGTGACATACGCCTTGCTGCCGCCGTAAACGCCATTGAGCAGCTCTGGCGCCAGGCTAACGATGGACGAGATGTTGATCACGGCGCCTTGATTGCGGGCTACAAATCCCGGGATAGCGGCATAGGTAAGGCGGGTGAGGGCGGTGACGTTGAGGGTGATCATTTCGGCCATCCGTTCCACGTCACTTTCCAGCAGGCTGGTGTGGGTGCCGATCCCAGCGTTGTTCACCAGCAAGGTGACGGTGGCGTCCTCGCGCAATTTGTGTTCCACCTTGGCCAGTTCTTCCGGGTTGGCCAGATCTGCCGGGAAGACTTCCACGCTCTGGCGGGTTTCGGTGGTGAGCCGATTTGCCAAGGTGTTGAGGCGCTCCCGATTACGGGCGACCAGTACCAGGTCGTATCCCCGGCGGGCCAGGCGTTCTGCGTAGATGGAGCCGATGCCGGTGGAGGCGCCGGTGATGAGGGCAGTGCCTTTTGATTGCTGCGTCATGGTCGTGCTCCGCTGTTTGATATGGACGCATGATGCAGTCGATCGCTTTCGTCTCAAACGACGTATAGGATACGTTTTTAGGTCATCACCTATTGGAGCTTCCACTGTGCACCGGGTCGGCTATCTGATCACCGAAGGCTTCCAGATCATGTCGTTGGCGACGCAGGCCGTATTCGAGTTTGCGAACATCGTCGCGGGCGAAGCCGTTTACAAGATCCAGAATTTTTCCATCGAAGGCGGCACCGTCCGCTCTTCACTGGGGATGTACATGGATACGCTCCCACTAGGAACACCTGGCCTGGCTGACACCTGGATGGTTACGGGAACATTGACCCCGTTGACGCCGCCGAGTGAGGAAGTGCTGGCCAGCGTGCGAGGATTTGTCGACGGTGCCCGGCGCACGGCCGGGCTGTGTACCGGCTGTTTCGTCTTGGCCCAGGCGGGGGTACTGGATAACCGGCGCGCCACCACGCACTGGGCCTATGCGAAAAAAATGCGTGAGCTTCACCCGAAGATCGAGGTCGAAGAAGATCGGATATTCATTGTGGACGGACAGATCTGGACGTCTGCGGGCATGACCGCCGCCCTGGATATGGCGCTGGGTATGGTGGAAAAGGATCTGGGCACTGAGATGGCCAGATCAGTGGCACGAAAGCTCGTGATGCATCAACGCCGCTCCGGTGGGCAGTCCCAACATTCCGAACTGCTGACGCTTTCGCCGAAGTCAGATCGAATTCAAAGCGCCCTGGATTTCGCGCGCAAGAATCTGAATCGCCCGTTGAGTGTCGAGGAACTGGCCGAAACCGTGCATTTGAGCCCCCGCCAGTTTACCCGCGTATTCACTGCCGAGACGGGACAATCTCCGGCCAAGGCCGTGGAACGTTTGCGCCTGGAGGCAGCCCGCTTGATGATAGAGCAGAGCCGACACAGCCTGGACGTGGTGGCGAAGGAAACCGGATTCAGGGATCGCCGGCATATGCGCGAGGTGTTCATTCGCGGTCTCGGCGTACCGCCTCAAACGATACGAAGGGATGCCCGGCGAGTGGTTGTTGCTTGATGACGACAGCTAACCAGGCTTGAGTGAACCGGGCCTCTAGCGCTTGGCCGTTCGCGGCCGGACAGGCAGATGCAGCGGCTGTCCGGCCTGGGGTTCAAGGCTTGGATTGGGCAAAGGGATTGCCCTTGGCCTGTAAATACAGCTTGCCCATTGCCGTGGAGGCGAAATCGGTGATGTGCCCGATGTCCCGGTAGATCGGCAGGCCGTCGATCGACAGCTTGCACTGGCCATCGACGCACTGCACGTCCTTGGGGTCGATGATCAGCAAGTCCGGATGTGCTTGCTTAACTTCCCGGAACAACTGCGCAAGCCAGGGGTTTTCTTCCGGTTGCGCGATACTCGTCGCGCAATGATGCTCCTCGATCGTGCCCCTGAGCTTGATGCTGCGGTACAGGCAGTCATTGGCGCCTTCGGGCATGACGATGTTGCTCTTGATCAGTACGGGCCTGGCACCAGAGCGCGCTATGATATCGAGGCTCTTGAGCAGGGCGGCTTTCATGCGATCGCGCGACAGGGCCTGGGAGCGTTGGTCATCGATCGACAACACCACTGCACTGCTGTCGGCGTAGGTCTCCCAGGTCAGGCCGATGATCACGTAGTCGTAGTGGCTGCGAGCAATCAGCTTGTGGTACTCGGCGGCGGCATCATGGCACTTCTTGTAGAGTGTGTTCTTGTACTTCCACCAGTCGTAGAGATAGACATCCGGCAGAGCCAGGCACCCTGGGCTGCCTTGGGCCATGACGGAGACGTTGGCGTCTTTGGCCAGCGTGTCAATAAAGCCCCAGAAGTGGTTGGAATAGGAATCGCCCATCAACAGCGCGGTGGTGCTAGCGTTGACGTGCC
This sequence comes from Pseudomonas sp. Rh2, assembly GCF_040762985.1. Lineage (NCBI taxonomy): Bacteria > Pseudomonadati > Pseudomonadota > Gammaproteobacteria > Pseudomonadales > Pseudomonadaceae > Pseudomonas > Pseudomonas sp. Rh2. The sequence continues at coordinate 3,128,893 of NZ_CP142890.1, read as the reverse complement.
CGAGCAGACAGCTGCTATCAGAGCCATCGCTGGCACCGCCCAGGCACGGCTCGCGCTTGGGTATTTCGCTTGCCTTCAGGCGCGGCAGGATGTTTGCCGGGTCACTGCCGAAACGCTCCAGCCAGCCATCGGCGGACTTGCCCGCCGAGTACAGCGCCGAAAACGCGATGGCCGGTACGACGAGCAGCAGGAGCAGCGTCTTGCCCAAACCCAGCCGGGTACGGCGCAGGGGCTTTTCGATCAGGTAGTACGAGGTGGTGCCCAGGGCAAACGAGGCGATGAAGTAGCCAGCAAGGATGGCCGGCGTCTTTACAACTCCCAGGTACTCCACGATGGCGATGACAGGCCAGTGCCAGAGGTATAGCGAGTAGGAAATCGTTCCGACGAATACCAGCGGTGACCATGACAGCAGCCTTGACGTGATGCCCACTTGCCCAACCTGGCTCGAGACCAGTACCGCCGTCGCCAAACAGATCACGATGGCGGGGAAGCCAGGATAGGCGGTGGTCGGTATGGATAGTGTGGCGCTGTACAAGACCGCGCCAAAGGCGCCTAGCCCCAGTGCGGACGCGCTGACACGGCCGAGGCGGAGGCGGTCGTTAGCGAACACGGCCGTGCACGAGCCGACCAGCAGCTCGAAGATCCGCGCCAGGAACGCGTAGTAGCTTTTATCCGGGGATGTTCTTGCGATGAACAGTGTAATGCCGATGGAGACGATGGTCAGCACCACAACAGCGGTTTTCAATCGATGGGGCTTCAGGTGGCGCGTCAGTACCAGCAACCCAAGCGGCAAGAAGATGTACCACTGCCATTCTGTGGCCAGCGACCAGGTGTGCAGCAAGGGCAGGGTCGCCGCCTCGGCGGTGGCATAGCCGTCGGTGGACTTGGAGAAATACTGATTGGACAGCAGCAGGCTGGTGTACTTCTCGCTTTTGAGAAAGTCGATGAAGTCCTTGGGCAGATACAGCGCACTGGCCGCGCCGAGCGTAACGATCAACAGCGCCAATATCGCTGGCTGCAGGCGCCACAAACGCTTGACATAGAACTGCCCAAGGCTGAAGTCACCCCGGCCGACCGCGCTCAGGATGATCGAGGTGGTGAGGTAGCCGGAGATCACGAAGAAGATATCGACGCCGATGAACCCGGAAGGGAACACCGCCAGTCCAGCATGGAAAATCAGCACCAGCAGGACGGCAACGGCACGCAGCCCATCGATATCGGCGCGGTACAAGGCAGGTTGCACGCCGGTAGGGGCCACTTGTGCCTTGCCACGGTCGGCGACAGCCTGTGCGCGGGTGGTTGCAGGAGCTTTGAATATCAGGTTCTGATCGGTCGACAAGGCACTACATCCTATCGCGTGAGACATTCTTTGACGCGACAGGGCTCGCGAACAATTGAGGCGAGTTTATCAAGAGCGCTCGAACGTGACACTGTATTTAACATAATACGCATTATGCGCAGATCCATATGCAGGCACCTGAGCTAGGTGGTGATGCAAGAATCACTCTTCATACTACAAGCCCGATCCCAACCTTCGACTATCCGTCTCGACCCCAATCCGCTCTAATGCCTATCACGCCCGCTCTACGCCACGAGGCTCTATTTGCATGAAGCAATCCGTCACTCTGATTATCTGCCTGTCGTTACTCTCAGCATGCGATGTTTCAATCAATACCAACGCTCCAGTCATTCCGGTCGTTGTGCCGGCACTCCAGCCAGATGCCGCTATCACGCCGCAACAGCGCGTTATCGTTAGCAGAGCCTTAGAGTTCCTGATGTTGCTCGATGAAGGACGGGCCGATTTGACTTGGCTCCCAGCCGGTTCGGCGCTGAAGGCGTCGACCTCCGAGTCCAACTGGGTCAAAGGCATCAGTGGTTTGCGCACGGGTGTTGGCGAGTTCAAACATCGTAACCATGCACAGATCAGCTTCACTCGAGAAATGCCTGATGCACCGCCAGGGCTCTACGCCGCGGTCCAGATACAGTCGTCCTTTTCTAATCTCGAAGTGATTGAAGTTGTGTTGCTCGTCGAAGAGGATGATCAATGGCGCGTGGTAGGCTACAACATCAGCAAAAACATCCAGTTGAAGGCAGCAATACCGCTGCTCTGACGTTGTCCCCGGCAAATTCACTTGCCGGCGTTTTTCCTTTAACTCGACTAAATAATCATTTAGTGTAATTAAGATATAGTAAATCCCCGTCCGTTGAATAACCCGACTCCACCCTTAATAAAGTTTGGGTTATTCAATCTCGCTTCCATTACAAACGTGTGCACTTCGCGAAACTCCCGTAGCGCGCCAGCTGTCGACAATCAGAAGGAACGAAAACGTCTTATCGCCCGTTCGCGACAGTTTAGAACGTCAGTCGAGCAGCACACGCTTGAACGCTTCGGCAGCCAGGTGCACCTGCACCGACCAGTCATTGGCCGCGTCGTCGCCCGCATCGTCGGAAATGTACTTCAGGCAAACAAAAGGAATGCCCTCCCCGCGCGCGATCAATGCCAGGACATATGCCTCCATATCGACCACATCGTAAGGGGCTTGGCCGTGGTTGACCTCGAAACTGTCGCCACTGCCGCAGATGCCTTGGGCGATCCCTGGCAGCGCAACGCCATATTCCAGCACCACGGGTATCTCCGACAGTGGCGTCTGGTAACGGGCGAAGCCCAGCGGCGTCACATCCATGTCACGCTGCACGAAACGGGTACAGCAAACCAAGCTACCCTTGCCGTGCCCCTGGCTGCCGGCCGACCCGAGGTTGACGATGAGCTTGGGTTTGCGCTGCTGAATGGCCTTGGTCAGGCCGATGGCGGCGTTGACCTTGCCGATACCGGTGAACACGGTGTTCATGCCAGTGAACAGGTTGCCAGCTTCTGCCTCTAGGGCGAACACGAATAGCGTGTCGGCCAGGGCGATATCAGAAAATTGCTGGGTAAGCATCATGGTACGGGGCATTCCAGTTGGCTTGCAGAGGGCGAGGCTATTGTCGGTGAACCTTGGTCAATTGCAAGTCCCGGAGCACCCCGACGCATCCGTCTAGGCGCGGTTGCTCGCAATTGGTCGCTGGTGACCTTGGCCAACCTATCATGTGCCCAACGGCATCAAGACCGCCTCTGCTTCATAGGCTCTGTTCGAAAAGCCTTCATACTCGGTGATGCTGCGTTGAAAACAGCCTCGGAACGCTCATTTACAACCCGTAAACTCCGCTTCCGCGGCTGTTTTCGCCTTGACTAAGGCCTGGTAACGAAAGCGCATCATCTACACCAAGCCACCAAAACGCTTGTAGAAACTCTCCCCCACCTCTGGCAACGGCCCGTCTGCGGTCTCCAGTGCGCTGTTTAGCCATTCTTCAGCCTTGGCAAATACCAAACGATACAGGTTGCGGCACAACTGGCGTGCGGCCCTGCCCTCCCAGTCCCCTGGCAACAGCTCGTCTGGTAATTGCGGGTCGCGCAGCAGCAAACGACGGTACTCGTGGATCAACAGGGTGCGCGCCAGGAAGCAGTCCTGGGCGTCCAGTTGTTCCTGCTCCTTCAGTCCCTGCCACAACGGCCTGAACAAGCGGATGAATTCACTGTAGTGCTGACCCAGTTCATCGATGCGCCAGCTCTCGCGAACTTGCGCGCGCATGGCCTTGGAGGCCAGCACTTCCTGGGCATGGGTTTCGAAGACGATGCTGTCCTCGTCGGCATCGAGCTCGCGCAAGGTCGCGGCGAGGTCGGTACGGTCGGCACGGGGGCAGCCCAACACGTTGGGGGCGATCGCGCCAAAGCCTTGCCACTCCAACTCTTCGCGCACGTTTTTGCGCTTGACCGCTTCCAGCTGCGACAGGAGCACCAGTGTCCAGGCACCGTCCCACGCTGGCTGGCTTGGACTATAGACCCGCTTGAAAGCTTTCTCGAAGCGTCGGCGGCCGGTGCCGGTCAAACTGTAATAGCTGCGTCGGCCAACCTTTTCGGCCGTGAGCCATCCCTCTTTGGTCAGGCGAAAGATCGACGTGCGAATCAACCTCTCGTTGATGCCGATCGGCTCCAGCAGGTTGATCAAGCTGCCCAGCCACACGGTGCCGCCGTGGGGCTCGATGGCATCGCCGTACAGGGTAATGATCAGCGAACTGGCGCGAATCGGCGTCTGTTCCTGAAAGCGAGTGATCAGAGTATTGAGTGGGGCAAGGTTGCTCATGGAGGAACTGTGCGCAGATAAAGTACCGACTATACCTGTGCGGCGGGCTGCCTGGCCATTGCCGAGCGCGCCCACACTCATGCGCCCGCCTCGCTCTTGGGCCTGAAGCCCGAATCACCCATGCGCGGGCGCTGCGCTTCCACTTCGCTCAAGGGTGGGCACTCAACCAGTGCCGCCATGCAGCGCCGGGTCAGTTGCTGATACGCCTCGGTACCCCGCTGTTTCCACGCCACTTCCTGCTCGCTCAACGAACGTTTGACTAGCGCTGGTGAGCCGACCACCAGGCTCTGCTCGGGACATTCGAAGCCGGCCTTGACGAAGGCCGCGGCGGCGACGATGCAGCGGGGTGCGATGCGCGCACCATCCATGACCACGGCATTCATGCCCACCAGAGCGTCTTCCCCCACCTGGCAACCATGCAGCACTGCGCCATGGCCAACATGGCCGTTTCGCTCGATGACGGTGTCGCCCCCTGGGAAACCATGCATCACGCAGGTGTCCTGAAGGTTGGCGCCTTCCTTGAGCACGATTCGACCGAAATCCCCACGCAAGGACGCCAGTGGGCCTACATAACAATCAGGGCCAACGATCACATCGCCAATCAGTACCGCACTGGGGTGCACGTAGGCGGTTGGATGGATGACGGGGGTCAGCCCGTCCAAACGATAGCAAGGCATCTCGCACCTCCAGAAATGATTTGAAGCGTTGCCTGATCTTGTATCACTTCGATATTTTTCGTCAATTGCCATCATCCATGTATCGCTTTTTTCAGCGTGGATGCGCGTGATTAGCGCCCGCCAGAAATCGCCTTTCAACCATTTTCTGCGGGATTTCGTCAGGTCAAACCGCGGTTCCATCAATGCATCACGCGCACTATTGGATACATAATCACGTATTCATGCTTGATATTGTGTATCGCATAAGGCATATACTGAAATACCTGAGCGTGGTTCGTGCCGCGCCCCTGCAAACAATTCCAATAAAAGCCGGCCATCCACTGCGCCGCGCGAGCAGCCTGAGGAATACGACATGCCTCGTTACCTTGATGTGCAGGCCCCTGAAAGCGGCGTGCGTCTGATCACCTTGCAACGGCCAGAAGCCCTCAATGCCCTGTGCACCGAGTTGTTGGAGCAGCTTGCCGCCGAGCTTGAAGACGCCGAACGCGACGAGCACACCCAGGTGGTCGTGCTGACCGGCAGCCGCAAGGCTTTCGCCGCCGGTGCCGATATTCGCGAGATGGCCGAGCGTGATCTGGTGGGCATCCTCAACGATCCCCGCGTTGCGCACTGGCAGCGGATCGCAACCTTTGCCAAGCCATTGATCGCCGCCGTGAATGGCTATGCCCTGGGCGGTGGCTGCGAGCTGGTGATGTGCTCAGACATTGTCATCGCTGGCGAGGATGCCCGCTTCGGCCAGCCCGAAATCAACCTCGGCATCATTCCAGGCGCCGGCGGCACCCAGCGCTTGCTGCGTGCCGTCGGCAAACCGCTGGCCATGCAGATGGTGCTGACAGGCGAGGCCATTGGCGCCCGCCATGCCTTGCAGGCCGGGCTGGTCAGTGAAATCACTCAGCCGGAACTGACTGTAGAGCGTGCTTTACAGGTCGCCCGAAGCATCGCCGCCAAAGCCCCCCTGGCCGTGCGACTGGCTAAGGAGGCCCTGCTCAAGGCCGGCGATATCGACCTTGCCAGCGGTCTGCGCTTCGAGCGCCATGCGTTCACGTTGCTCGCCGGAACCGCTGACCGCGACGAAGGCGTACGCGCCTTCATGGAAAAACGCCCGGCCCGGTTCACAGGCCGTTGATCCCCCTTCTTTATCGTTCGACACAGCGAGTCCGCCATGACCTTCGAGCACATCCTGTTTTCCATCGAGGACGGTGTCGTCCTCCTCTCACTGAACCGTCCGCAACAGCTGAACAGCTTCAATACGCAAATGCACATGGAGGTACGTGAAGCCATCAAGCAGGTACGCCAGAGCGCCGAGGCGCGGGTCCTGTTGCTGACCGCCGAGGGCCGCGGGTTCTGCGCTGGCCAGGATCTTTCAGACCGCAATGTCGCGCCGGGAGCGGCGATGCCTGACCTGGGTGAATCCATCGACCAGTTCTACAACCCGCTGGTGCGCGCCTTGCGTGACCTGCCGATGCCTGTGGTGTGTGCCGTCAACGGCGTCGCTGCCGGCGCCGGGGCAAATATTCCGTTAGCCTGCGACCTGGTGCTGGCAGCCCGCTCGGCCAGTTTCATCCAGGCTTTCTGCAAGATCGGTCTGGTTCCGGATTCTGGCGGTACCTGGCTGTTGCCGCGCCTTGTCGGTATGGCTCGCGCCAAGGCCCTGGCCCTGTTGGGCGAGCGACTGAGCGCCGAGCAAGCCGAGCGCTGGGGAATGATCCATCGCGTCGTCGATGACGCAGACCTGCGTGACGAAGCCCTTACCCTGGCCCGTCACCTGGCCACCCAGCCTACCTACGGCCTTGCCCTGATCAAGCGCAGCCTCAACGCCAGCTTCGACAACAGTTTCGATCAGCAACTGGAACTCGAACGCGACCTGCAGCGCCTGGCTGGGCGTAGCGATGACTACCGCGAAGGTGTAAGCGCGTTCATGAACAAGCGCACACCCGCGTTCGAGGGGCATTGAACATGAGCGCACTCGCCATCACTGCCCAGGTTGCCGTGATCGGTGCCGGCGCCATGGGCGCAGGTATCGCCCAGGTGGCCGCCCAGGCTGGCCACCCGGTCAAGCTGTACGACAACCGCCCAGGCGCGGCCGCCCAGGCCATTGCAGGAATCGACCGCCAGCTTGGACGCCTGGTCGACAAAGGCAAGCTGCAGGGTCAGGCCCGTGAGACCATCATCGGCCGCCTGAAACCGGTCGAGACCCTCGCCGAACTGGCAGACGCACGTCTCGTTGTCGAGGCCATCGTGGAGAACCTCCAGGTCAAGCAAAGCCTGCTGCGTCAGCTCGAAACCCTGTGCGCCGACGACTGCATTCTGGCCAGCAACACCTCTTCCTTGTCCATCACCAGCCTGGCGGCTGGCCTTGAGCGCCCGCACAATGTGATCGGCATGCATTTCTTCAACCCGGCGCCATTGATGGCACTGGTAGAGATCGTCTCCGGCCTGGCGACCGACCCGGCGTTGGCGCACGCCCTGTACAAGACCGCCAAAGCCTGGGGCAAGACGCCGGTGCATACCCGCTCGACGCCGGGGTTCATCGTCAACCGTGTGGCACGTCCTTTCTACGCCGAGAGCCTGCGACTGCTGCAAGAAGGCGCCGCCGATTGTGCGAGCCTTGATGCGTTGTTGCGCGATGCAGGCGGTTTTCGCATGGGCGCCTTCGAGCTGACCGACCTGATCGGCCATGACGTCAATTATGCCGTGACCTGCTCGGTGTTCGACGCCTTCTATGGTGACTTCCGCTTCCAGCCTTCGCTGGTGCAGAAAGAGTTGGTGGATGCAGGCCGCCTGGGCCGCAAATCCGGGCAAGGCTTTTATAGCTACGCCGAAGGAGCCGAGCGCCCCCCGGCATCGGTACTGCAGAGTGCGGCAAAGGTCGAACACTGTGTGGTCGAAGGTCATCTGGGGGTGATGCAGCCGCTGCTTGACCGCCTGCGCGCGGCAGGTGTCAGCGTGACCGAGCGTGCAGGCAAGGGACTGCTGCGCGTCGGCGACGCCACCTTGGCCTTGAGCGATGGCCGCCTGGCCAGCCAGCGCGCACGCGAGGATGGCCTGAGCAACTTGGTGCTGCTCGACCTGGCCCTGGACTATGCCACTGCAACCCGTCTTGCCATCGGTTGCGCTGCCGGCACCTGCCCTGCCGCTCGGGATCAGGCAGTGGCCCTGCTGCAACGTGCAGGCTTGCAGGTCACCGCTGTGGCCGACCTGCCCGGCCTGGTGGTGCTTAGGACAGTCGCCATGCTCGCCAACGAAGCCGCCGATGCCGTGCTGCAAGGCGTCGGCACGGCAGCCGACATCGACCTGGCCATGTGCGCCGGGGTCAATTACCCCTGCGGCCCGTTGGCCTGGGCCGAACACATCGGTGTCGACTACACCCTGCGCGTGCTCGACAACCTGCAACGCAGTTATGGCGAAAGCCGCTATCGCCCTTCCCTGCTGCTGCGACGCAGCAATGCCAATGGAGGCCGCCTGCATGACTGAACCTCAACGCACGCCCGACGAACTCGCCCAGGCCTGCGCCGATGCCATGTTCTCCCGCGACCAGGCCAGCCAGAGCCTGGGCATCGGTCTGCAAGACATCGCTGCCGGCAAGGCGCGCCTTGGCATGACGGTACGCGCCGACATGATCCAGGGGCATGGCACCTGCCACGGCGGCTTTCTATTCGCATTGGCCGATTCGGCGTTCGCCTTCGCCTGCAACAGCTACGACGAGGCAACGGTCGCGTCGGGCTGCAGCATCGACTACGTCGCCCCCGCACGGCTCGGCGACCAACTCACGGCAACGGCCATCGAGCTCACCCGTAAAGGCCGCACAGGCCTGTACGACGTGCGCATTGAAAACCAACACGGCGAGCTGATCGCCCTGTTCCACGGCAAATCCTACAAAGTGCGCGGCACGGTGCTGACGCAGGAGACGCAAGATGACTGAACCCATGCGCTTCGATGCATTGATCATCGATGCCGTTCGTACCCCGATTGGCCGCTATGCGGGCGCCTTGAGCGCAGTGCGTGCAGACGATCTGGCAGCGGTGCCGATCAAGGCGCTCATGCAGCGTCACCCCGAGCTGGACTGGCAGGCTATCGACGATGTGATCCTCGGATGTGCCAACCAGGCCGGCGAAGACAACCGCAACGTCGCGCGCATGGCCACATTGCTGGCTGGCCTACCCATTGCGGTGCCCGGGACCACCATCAACCGCCTGTGCGGCTCAGGCCTGGATGCCATCGGTAACGCTGCTCGTGCCCTGCGCTGCGGCGAGGCGGGGCTGATGCTGGCCGGTGGTGTCGAGTCGATGTCGCGAGCGCCCTTCGTCATGGGCAAGTCCGAGCAAGCCTTCGGCCGCAGCGCAGAGCTGTTTGATACGACCATCGGCTGGCGTTTCGTCAACCAGCTGATGCAGGCCACATATGGCATCGACTCGATGCCCGAAACAGCAGAAAACGTTGCCGCCCAGTTCGGTATCTCTCGCGCCGACCAGGACGCTTTCGCCTTGCGCAGCCAGCAAAAGGCCGCAGCAGCGCTGGCCAGCGGTCGTCTGGCACAAGAGATCGTGCCCGTGGAGATCGCCCAGCGCAAAGGCCCGGCCAAGCGCGTCGAACAGGACGAACACCCTCGCGGCGACACCACACTGGAACAATTGGCCAAGCTTGGCACGCCGTTTCGCGAAGGCGGCAGCGTCACCGCGGGCAATGCCTCGGGGGTGAACGACGGAGCCTGCGCGCTGCTGCTGGCCACCACTGCCGCCGCTCAGCGCTACGGACTCAAGGCTCGCGGCAGGGTCGTCGGCATGGCGGTGGCGGGCGTGGAGCCGCGCATCATGGGTATTGGCCCGGTACCGGCGACGCGCAAGGTGCTTGAGTTGACCGGTCTGTCCCTGGCCGACATGGACGTCATCGAACTCAACGAAGCCTTCGCTGCGCAAGGTCTGGCGGTGCTGCGCGAACTGGGCCTGGCCGATGACGACAAGCGGGTCAACCCAAACGGCGGCGCCATCGCCCTGGGGCATCCGTTGGGCATGAGTGGCGCGCGACTGGTCACCACCGCCCTGCACGAGCTTGAAAACACCCACGGCCGTTACGCCCTCTGCACCATGTGCATCGGTGTCGGCCAAGGCATTGCCATGGTCATCGAGCGCCTCTGACCAACGGCTTGTTACCCAGGACGGCGCAGCCGGTTATGCTGCGCCCATGACACTCACGGCCCAGGCGCTTTCAGAGAAACCGCCGGCGTACAAGAACAATTCGAGTGAAGCCATGAACATGTACCATGATGCCGATCGTGCCCTGCTGGACCCGATGGAAACCGCCAGTATCGACGCCCTGCGCCAGCATCAGCTAGAGCGACTGCGCTGGAGCCTGAAGCACGCTTACGACAACGTGCCACTGTACCGCCAGCGCTTCGACGAATGCGGCGCCCACCCCGATGACCTCAAGTGCCTGGAAGACCTGGCGAAGTTCCCCTTCACCGGCAAGAACGACCTGCGCGACAACTACCCCTACGGCATGTTCGCCGTGCCCCAGCAAGAGGTCGTGCGCCTGCATGCATCCAGCGGCACCACCGGCAAACCCACGGTGGTGGGTTACACCCAGAACGACATCGACACCTGGGCCAATGTGGTTGCCCGTTCGATTCGTGCCGCTGGCGGGCGCAAGGGCGACAAGGTACACGTCTCGTATGGCTACGGCCTGTTCACCGGCGGCCTGGGCGCCCATTACGGCGCCGAGCGTCTAGGGTGCACGGTCATCCCGATGTCCGGCGGCCAGACCGAGAAGCAGGTGCAGCTGATCCGCGATTTCCAGCCCGATATCATCATGGTCACGCCGTCCTACATGCTGAACCTGGCCGATGAAATCGAGCGCCAAGGCATCGACCCACAGGACCTCAAGCTGCGTCTGGGCATCTTCGGCGCCGAGCCTTGGACCGACGAGTTGCGTCGTTCCATCGAACAGCGCCTGGGCATCGACGCCCTGGACATCTATGGCCTGTCGGAAATCATGGGGCCAGGCGTGGCCATGGAATGCATCGAGACCAAGGACGGCCCGACCATCTGGGAGGACCACTTCTACCCCGAGATCATCGATCCGGTAACCGGCCAGGTGCTCCCAGACGGGCAATTGGGCGAGTTGGTGTTCACCTCGCTAAGCAAGGAGGCGCTACCGATGGTGCGTTATCGCACCCGCGACCTCACCCGCTTGTTGCCCGGCACGGCCAGGCCGATGCGACGGATTGGCAAGATCACTGGGCGCAGTGACGACATGCTGATCATCCGTGGGGTGAACGTGTTCCCGACGCAGATCGAAGAGCAGGTACTCAAAATAAAACAGCTTTCAGAGCTATACGAGATTCATCTGTATCGCAATGGAAACTTGGACAGTGTCGAAGTGCATGTCGAGCTGCGTGCCGAGTGCCAGCATCTGGACGAGGCGCAGCGCAAACTGCTGACCGGCGAGCTGACCAAGCAGATCAAGACCTACATCGGTATCAGCACCCAAGTGCGGCTACAGCCCTGCGGGACGCTCAAGCGTTCCGAGGGCAAGGCCTGTCATGTGTATGACAAACGGTTGGCCAGCTGATTTTTTGGTGTGCCTCAGATAGAGCGCCGCCCGCGCGGCGCATTGCGAGCAAAGCTCGCTCCTACACCTGTTTCGGGCCAATGAACTCTTTGGTGAACGACGCAATATCGAGTCGTACAAACCAGGCGGTCGCGCGCGTTTGTGACTGACGTTACTGGCCCGAAACAGACGTAGGAGCGAGCTTTGCTCGCAATGCGCCGCGCGGGCGGCGCTCGATTCATTGGCCACCTCAAGACTCCAGACAGGCAAAGCGATACACAAACGTTACGTGATACACATAAAACAGTTTGACGTTATGTTTTGTATCGCTTACAAATGACTCATGCCTTAGCAGGAGTCGGAACATGTACGCACAGCTAGTGGAAACCGGAGTCAAGCGCGTCAAGTCACTGGAGGAGATGTCGCCCGAGGAGCGCAACTTTCAGGAGAAGATCGACGCCGAAGTCAAGATCGAAGCCAAGAACTGGATGCCCGAGGCCTACCGCCAGACGCTGATCAGGCAGATCTCCCAGCACGCCCATTCGGAAATCGTCGGCATGCTGCCGGAAGGCAACTGGGTGACCCGCGCGCCGAGCCTCAAGCGCAAGCTGCAACTGATGGCCAAGATCCAGGACGAAGCCGGCCACGGTCTGTACCTTTACAGCGCCATGGAAACCCTCGGCGCGGACCGCGACGAAGAGATCGCCAAGCTGCACAGCGGCAAGGCCAAGTATTCGAGCATCTTCAACTACCCGACCCTGAGCTGGGCCGACATGGGTGCCGTGGGCTGGCTGGTCGATGGCGCCGCCATCGTCAACCAGGTGGTGCTACAGCGCACCTCCTACGGTCCCTACTCCCGCGCCATGATCCGCATCTGCAAGGAAGAGAGCTTCCACCAGCGCCAGGGCTACGAACTGCTGTTGACCATGATGCGCCACGGCACCCAGGCCCAGAAGGACATGGTCCAGGACGCCATCAACCGCCTGTGGTGGCCAGCGCTGATGATGTTCGGCCCCAGCGACGAGCACTCGCCCAACAGCGCCCAGTCGATGGCCTGGAAAATCAAGCGCCAGACCAACGATGAACTGCGCCAGCGCTTCATCGACCAGACCGTACCGCAACTCGAGCTACTGGGCTGCACCGCACCCGACCCGGCGCTGAAGTGGAACGAAGCCCGTGGCCACTACGACTTCGGCGAAATCCAGTGGGACGAGTTCTACGAAGTCATCAAGGGCAACGGCCCCTGCAACCAGGAGCGCGTCGCCACCCGGCGCAAGGCCATCGAGGATGGCGCCTGGGTCCGCGAAGCGGCCGTGGCCTATGCACGCAAGCAACAGAACAAGAACGCCGCCTGAGCGGCGATTGATGCGGAGATCGAAAATGTCTGTCTGGACCCTTTATGAAGTGTTCGTGCGCAGCAAGCACGGCCTGAACCACAAGCATGTCGGCAGCGTGCATGCCGCCGACGCCGCCATGGCGATCGAAAACGCCCGTGAGCTGTACACCCGCCGCAGCGAAGGCGTGAGCCTCTGGGTGGTTCCCTCGGCCTTGATCACCGCGTCCTCGCCCGATGAGAAAGACCCCTTGTTCGCCCCGTCCGACGACAAGGTGTACCGCCATGCCAGCTTCTATGAGCTGCCCGACGAAGTCGGACACATGTGAGGCCCGCCATGCACGAACAAAACCTCATTGCGTATCTGCTTCTGCTGGGTGACAGCGCCCTGGTCCAGGGCCAGCGTTTGTGCGAGTGGTGCGGCCGCGCCCCTGCCCTCGAAGAAGAACTGGCCCTGATGAACGTCGGCCTCGACCTGGTCGGCCAGGCGCGCAACTGGCTGGAATATGCTGCAGAACTGCTCGATGACGGCCGCGATGCCGATGCCCTGGCGTTTCGCCGGGACGAGCGGGCGTTCCGTAACTTGCTGCTGGTCGAACAGCCCAATGGCGACTTCGCCGTCACCATGACCAAGCAGTTCCTCTACGACGCCTGGCACCTTGCCGTGCTGCAGCAGCTTCAGGCATCCAGCGACGAGCGGATCGCCGGTATCGCTGCCAAGGCGGTCAAGGAAGTCACCTACCACCTGCGCCGCTCTGGCGAGTGGGTACAGCGCCTCGGGGGCGGCACCGACGAGAGCCGCCGACGCATGCTCGATGCGATTGCAGCGCTGTGGCGTTTCACGGTCGAGCTGAACACCGGCAGCGACGGCGAAGTGCAGCTGGCCGAGGCGGGTATCGCTGCTGATCCAACTCAGGTAGGCGCTGCCTGGCTCAAGCAGGTGAGCACGGTATTCGACTCGGTCGACCTGCCGTTGCCCAAAGCCGCCAGTCACTTCTACCTCGACGGTCGCAAAGGCCTGCACACCGAACATCTGGGCTTGCTGTTGGCCGAGATGCAGTTCCTGCCAAGGGCATATCCCGATGCAACCTGGTGAGCTGATTACCAGCGACCGTCGCGCCCGTGCGCTGCGCGGTGATGACCTGTCCCTCGCCTGGAAGACGCTGGAGCAGGTCATGGACCCCGAAGTGCCAGTGGTCAGCGTCGTCGACCTTGGCATCGTCCGGGACCTCGACTGGCGCGCCGGTCACCTGCACCTGGTGGTCACGCCCACCTACTCTGGGTGCCCGGCCACCGAGGTGATCGAGGACGATATTCGTCATGCCCTGGAACAAGCCGGTTTTGCCGCGCCGCAGCTGGAGCGTCGACTGACCCCGGCCTGGACCACCGATTGGATCACCCCCCAAGGCAGAGAACGCCTGTTGGCCTACGGCATCGCTCCCCCTGAGGGCAACCCCAGCAAGCGCAGCCTGCTGGGCGAACCGCCGCAGGTGTGCTGCCCGCAGTGCGGCAGTCGCCACACCGAGTTGCTCAGCCAGTTTGGCTCCACCGCATGCAAGGCGTTGTACCGCTGCCGCGAGTGCCTGGAGCCGTTCGACTATTTCAAATGCATTTGAGCCGTGGAGACCACCATGAGCCAGTTTCACAGCCTGACCGTCAAGCAAGTGCGCCCCGAAACCCGTGATGCGGTGTCCATTGCCTTCGATGTGCCCGAGCACCTGCGGGAAACGTTCCGCTTCACCCAAGGCCAGTACCTGGTGATGCGCACCCAACTGAATGACGAAGAAGTCCGCCGGTCCTACTCCATCTGCAGCGCAGTGCAGGACGGCGAACTGCGTGTGGCCGTCAAGCGCGTGCCAGGCGGTCGCTTCTCGGCGTTCGCCAACGAGGCGCTCAAGGCCGGCCAGCAGCTGGAGGTCATGCCGCCGTCCGGCAGCTTCTTCGTGCCGCTGGACCCCACGCGCCAGGGCAATTACCTGGGTGTAGCTGCCGGCAGTGGCATCACCCCCATTCTGTCGATCATCGCCACCACCCTAGCCAGCGAACCGAACAGCCGCTTCACCCTGCTCTACGGCAACCGTTCCAGTTCCGGCGCGCTGTTTCGCGACAAGCTCGAAGACCTCAAGAACCGCTACCTCGACCGCCTGAACCTGATTTTCGTGTTCAGCCGCGAGCAGCAGGACGTCGACCTCTACAACGGTCGCATCGATGCCGACAAGTGCGGCCAGCTGTTCTCCCGTTGGATGGATGTTTCGAGCCTGGATGCCGCGTTCGTTTGCGGCCCACAGGCGATGACCGAAACCGTGCGTGAAAGTCTGCAGGCCAATGGCATGGCCAATGAGCGCATCCATTTCGAGTTGTTCGCCGCCGCTGGCAGCCAAGCCCGTCGCGAAGCCCGCGAGGCGGCGCGCCAGGTCGACTCCGCGCTCAGCCACATCACCGTGATCAGCGATGGCCGCGCCCTTACCTTCGACCTGCCGCGCAATACCCAGAACGTGCTGGACGCCGGCAACGCCATCGGCGCCGAACTGCCCTACTCGTGCAAGGCCGGTGTGTGCTCCACCTGCAAGTGTCGGGTGATCGAGGGCGAAGTCGAGATGGACAGTAACCACGCGCTGGAGGACTACGAAGTGGCGGCCGGTTATGTGCTGTCGTGCCAGACCTACCCGGTGAGCGACAAGGTGGTCCTTGATTTCGACCAGCTCTGACACCTGGCCTACCGCAGCCTCTCCCGGAGCGGCTGTGGGATATCCATGGCGCTGAACTGCCTAGCAACACCCGCGTGACCTCAACACAACAATTACAACACCCAGAGATCGCTTCCCATGACACCCGAACACATCGACAGCATCGCCAACCACCCCGACTTCCAGCACCTGGTCCGGTCCAAGCGCCGCCTCAATGGCAGCCTGACCTTGGCCATGCTGGTGATTTACTACGGCTTCGTGCTGCTGGTGGCATTTTCCCCCAGCACCCTGGGCCAGTCCCTGAGCGGCGGCGTCACCACCGTCGGCATGCTGGTGGGCGTCCTGATGGTGTTGCTGTCCTTCGCGCTGACCGGCCTCTACGTGCACCGTGCCAACAACGTCCTCGACCCCCTGAACGACAAGGTCAAGCAGGAGTGCGCACGATGAACTGGACTGCCATCTCGATGTTCATGGTGTTCGTCTGCTTTACCCTGCTGGTCACTCGCTGGGCAGCGATGCGCACGCGCTCGGCCAGCGACTTCTACACCGCCGGCGGAGGCCTGACCGGCATGCAGAACGGCCTGGCGATTGCGGGCGACATGATCAGCGCCGCCTCGTTCCTGGGCATCTCGGCGATGATGTTCATGAACGGCTATGACGGCTTGCTCTATGCCCTGGGTGTACTGGCCGGGTGGCCGATCATTCTGTTCCTGATCGCCGAACGCCTGCGCAACCTGGGCAAGTACACTTTCGCCGATGTGGTCTCCTACCGCCTGGCGCAGACGCCGGTGCGTCTGAGCTCGGCGTTCGGCACCCTGGCCGTGGCGCTGATGTACCTGGTGGCGCAAATGGTCGGTGCCGGGAAGCTGATCGAGCTGCTGTTCGGCATCAGCTACCTGTATGCGGTGATCCTGGTCGGAGTACTGATGGTCGCCTACGTGACTTTCGGCGGCATGCTCGCCACCACCTGGGTGCAGATCATCAAGGCGGTGATGCTGCTGTCGGGTACCAGTTTCATGGCCTTCATGGTGCTCAAGCACTTCGGTTTCAGCACCGAGGCCATGTTCGCCAATGCCGTGGCGGTGCACGCCAAAGGGCAGGCGATCATGGCACCTGGCGGCTTGCTGTCGAACCCTATCGACGCTATCTCACTCGGCCTGGGCATGATGTTCGGCACTGCCGGCCTGCCCCATATCCTGATGCGTTTCTTCACCGTCAGCGATGCCAAGGAGGCCCGAAAGAGTGTGTTCTATGCCACTGGTTTCATTGGCTATTTCTACCTGCTACTGATCGTCATCGGCTTTGGTGCCATCGTCATGGTCGGCACCGAGCCAGCCTACCGCGACGCCAGTGGTGCGATCATCGGTGGTGGCAACATGGTCGCCGTACACCTCGCTCAGGCCGTGGGGGGCAACCTGTTCCTGGGCTTCATCTCGGCCGTGGCCTTCGCCACCATCCTAGCGGTGGTCGCCGGCCTTGCGCTGTCCGGCGCCTCCGCCGTGTCCCACGATCTCTACGCGTGCGTGGTGCGCAAGGGCCAGGCCAGCGAACAGCAGGAAATGCGCGTCTCGCGTATCGCCACGCTGGTGATTGGTTTGCTGGCGGTCGTGCTGGGACTGGTGTTCGAGTCGCAGAACATCGCCTTCCTGTCTGGACTGGTGCTGGCCGTGGCCGCTTCGGTCAACTTCCCAGTGCTGCTGCTTTCGATGTTCTGGAAAGGCCTGACCACCCGAGGCGCAGTGTGCGGCAGCATGGCCGGGCTGGTTTCGGCCATCGTGTTGGTCGTGCTGGGCCCGGCAGTGTGGGTCAACGTGCTGCACAACGAACAAGCGCTGTTCCCTTACAGCAACCCCGCGTTGTTCTCCATGAGCCTGGCCTTCCTCTGCGCCTGGGTGTTCTCGGTAACAGACACCTCCGCGCGTGCCAGCGAGGAGCGTGGGCGCTACCTGGCGCAGTTCATCCGCTCCATGACCGGTATCGGCGCCGCTGGCGCCAGCAAGCACTGACCCCAGAACAGCATCATGTCGGATAAAAAAACAATGAACCGCACGCATCTGACCTCAGCCGCCTGGCTCGCCACACTTGCCCTGCCCTTGCCGGCCATGGCGGACTTCATCGACGACAGCCATGCACGGCTGGAATTGCGCAACCACTACATCAACCGCGACTTCCGTCAGGCTAACGCTCCCCAGGCCAAGGCCGAGGAATGGGGCCAAGGTTTCACCGCACGACTGGAATCGGGATTCACCGAAGGTCCCGTGGGCTTTGGTGTGGATGCCATGGGCCAGCTTGGCATCAAGCTCGACTCCAGCCGCGACCGGCGCAACACCGGCCTGCTGCCGTTCGGACCGAACAGCCATGAGCCGGTGGATGACTACAGCGAGTTGGGCCTGACCGGCAAGGTGCGGGTCTCCAAGAGCACGCTGCGCCTGGGCACCTTGCAACCGATCCTGCCAGTGGTGGTGTACAACGACACCCGCCTGCTGTCGTCGACCTTCCAGGGCGGACTGCTGACCAGCCAGGACATCGATGGGCTGACCGTCAACGCCGGGCGCCTGAGCAAAGTCAACCTGCGCGACTCGTCCGGCCGCGACGATATGGGCTACGGCGCCGCCAGCAGCGATCACCTGGACCTGGCCGGTGGCAGCTACGCCATCACCCCGCAGGCCACTGTCAGCTACTACTACGCCAAGCTCGACGAGATCTACCGCCAGCAGTTCGTCGGCCTGGTGCACACCCAGCCCCTGGGCGAAGGCGTGAGCTTGCGTAGCGACCTGCGCTACTTCGACAGCCGCGGCGACGGTGCCGAGCGCGCGGGCAACATCGACAACCGCAACTTCAACGCCCTGTTCACACTGGGCGTGAAGGCCCACAAGTTCACCGCCACCTGGCAGCAGATGTCCGGCGACAGCGCCTTTCCATTCGTCAACGGCGGTGACCCGTTCACCGTCAACCTGGTGACCTACAACACCTTCACCCGTGCCGGGCTGGACTCCTGGCAAGTGCGCTACGACTACGACTTCGTGGCGATGGGCATCCCCGGCCTGAGTTTCATGACCCGCTACACCGACGGCCGCCATGCCGAGACCGCCACGCTCAGCAATGGTCGTGAGCGTGAGCGCGACACCGACCTTACCTACGTCATCCAGAGCGGCCCATTCAAGGACGTCAGCCTGCGTTGGCGCAACGTCACCTTCCGTTCCGGCAACGGCCTGACCAATGCCGTGGACGAAAACCGCCTGATCATCGGCTACACCCTGGCGCTGTGGTAACAGCGCCTTCTTGAGGAGAACAGCATGTCCGACGCCCCAACCCTGCAGAGTTTCATCGCCGGCCGCTGGATCGGCCAGCACGGCGCCCAGGCGCTGCGCAGTGCCCTGGACGGTCACGTCCTGGCCTATAGCCACGAAGAGCGCCCGGACTTCGCCGAAGCCATGGACTTCGCCCGGGCACGTGGCCTTGCAGAACTGATGGCCATGGATTTCCAGCAGCGCGCTGCCCGCCTGAAGGCTCTGGCCCTTTACCTGGCCGAGCGCAAAGAACAGCTCTACGCCCTGTCCCACCACAGCGGCGCTACCCGCGCCGACAGCTGGATCGACATCGAAGGCGGCAACGCCACGCTGTTTTCCTATGCAGGCATTGGCAGCCGCGAACTGCCGTCCGGCAACCTGGTGCATGAAGGTCCGGCGATTCCATTGGGCAAAAAAGGCCATTTCGCCGGTAGCCACATCCTGGTGCCGCGCGCCGGCGTGGCTGTGCACATCAATGCCTTCAACTTCCCAATCTGGGGCATGCTCGAGAAATTTGCCCCGACCTTCCTGGCTGGCATGCCGTGCATCGTCAAGCCGGCGACCTCCACCAGCTACCTTACCGAAGCCGTGGTGCGCCTGATGAACGAGTCCGGCTTGTTGCCGGCCGGCAGCCTGCAACTGGTGATCGGCAGCACAGGCGACTTGCTCGACCGCCTGCAAGGCCAGGATGTGGTGACCTTCACCGGCTCCGCCGATACCGCCGCCAAATTGCGGGTAACACCGAACCTGGTGCGCAACTCTGTGCCCTTCACCGCCGAAGCCGACTCACTCAACTGCGCCATACTTGGGCCGGACGTCACCCCGGACAGCGAAGAGTTCGAACTGTACATCAAGGAAGTGGTGCGCGAGATGACCACCAAGGCCGGACAAAAGTGCACGGCGATCCGCCGCGCCATCGTTCCAGCCAAGCACCTTGACGCTGTCGCTACCCGCTTGCGTGAACGCTTGAGCAAGGTGGTGGTGGGTGATCCTTCGGTCGAAGGTGTGCGCATGGGGGCCCTGGCGTCCCACGACCAGCAGCGCGATGTCGGCGAGCGCGTACGCAGCCTGCTGGAAAGTTGCGACCAGCTGTTCGGTGCGGGTGATGGCTTTGCCCCAGTGGGCGAAGGTGTTGCCGAGGGTGCATTCTTCGCCCCGACCCTGCTTCAGGCCCGGGATCCTCACGCCGAGGGCGGAGCCCACGATATCGAAGCCTTCGGCCCGGTCAGCACGCTGATGGCGTATGACGACCTGGACGAGGCCCTGGCTCTCGCCGCCCGTGGTAAAGGTAGCCTGGTGGCGACGCTGGTCACCGCCGACCGTGCAGTGGCAGCCAAGGCCATTCCGGCTGCAGCCGCCTGGCATGGTCGTCTGTTGGTGCTGGACCGCGAGGCCGCGCAAGAGTCCACCGGCCACGGCTCGCCGCTGCCGCAATTGAAACATGGCGGCCCCGGCCGAGCGGGCGGCGGTGAAGAGCTGGGCGGCTTGCGTGCGGTCAAGCACTACCTGCAGCGCGCCGCCGTGCAAGGCTCGCCAAGCATGCTCACCGCCGTCACCGGCGAGTATGTCCGCGGCGCTGAAGTGATCGAAACCGAAGTTCACCCGTTCCGCCGCCATTTCGACGACCTGCGCATCGGCGAGTCGCTGCTGACGCACCGTCGCACCGTCACCGAAGCCGACCTGGTCAACTTCGGCTGCCTGTCGGGCGATCATTTCTACATGCACTTCGACGAGATCGCCGCCAAGCAATCGCAGTTTGCCAAGCGCATCGCCCATGGCTACTTCGTGCTGTCTGCCGCTGCCGGGCTGTTCGTCTCCCCCGGCGCCGGACCCGTGCTGGCCAACTACGGCCTGGACACCCTGCGCTTCATCAACCCGGTTGGCATTGGCGACACCATTCAGGCGCGCTTGACCTGCAAGCGCAAGATCGACCAAGGCAAGACCAGTCCTCTTGGCCAACCCCAAGGCGTGGTGGCCTGGGACGTGGAGGTCACCAACCAGTTGGGCGAGCTGGTCGCCAGCTACGACATCCTGACCCTGGTGCTCAAACGCTCCTGAGTGTGCGAACGCGCCCCCTGCAGGCCTCACTGCGGGGGCCGCTGACGGTCACCGGAAGCTCGCCAGCTGACCTCGGTGATGCCATAGCGCTCAGCCATCGGACGGCTGACTTTCCTGAGCTTTTCCCGCCCGAACTTCGGAATCACCCCGATCCCCGCGTCACAGCTGGCCCAATGCCAGGCGTCGGCGTTGTCCAGCCGGTCCAGGCGGATGATGAAGCTGCGCGGCTGGCCGTGCAGTTGATAGTCGATGATATACAGCTGTGGGCTAGGCATCGCAGGGGGCCTCCTGTTCTCCGTGGATGAGCCTTTGATGGATCAGGGTTTTTCCAGAAAATTCAAAACGCTGTTCAGCGACTGAGAGGGGTTTCACGCATGCACACTCCATTGGGTGGCCTCGGAACCGATCGCGAGCTCGTCGATGGCGTGGATCAGCCCGCTTTGCAGCGCTTCGTGGGGGCCCAGAATGCGCGGGTAGGCCATCAGGTAGCGAGGTACATCCAGGGCTTCGGCACTGCCTTCGGTTCTTTCGGCAACGATCTGCGCATAGAGGCGCAAGTCATAGTCCAGGCTCATGGCGTACTCAGCCATCCGCGCATGGTCCACCGAGCCATGCAGTGTCCAGTGAAACGGATGGAACAGGAATTTGCTGTAGCTGCAGGCCGTGCGGTGCTCGCCCGCGAGGAACAGAATGTTGCCCATCGACTCCACGGTACCCAGGTTGTGGGTATGCAACGCGATGGGCAGGCTACGTAGGAAGTTGTACAAGGTGAAACCGTAACTGCATTCACCGCCCATGGTGGCGATGTTCAACTGCAACACATCGGCGCCCTGCTGGATCGCCTTGCCGCACGTGCTGATCAGGTTGCCACAGGTGGACGAGTTGATAGGTCCGGTGAAGTGGATGATATGTCTGGCCATGCTGGTCTCCGCATTCGGGGTGGCCCAGGGGCGCTCATCAAAAAAGAGCTCCCTTGGGTGGAATCTCCAAGCGCTGGCAAAGTTCCCTCGAAATGACCCATCGGCGACTTTCTGTTGACGTTATTTTCACAGTCCTCCCTTTAGCGTCACGGCCTTTCCGGCAGCCGCAGGACTCGCGGCCGCCATGGTTCAACGAGGCAAACGTGTCAGACACTACATCCCCTTCCACCGCAAAACGCCTGGACTGGGCCGGCCTGGGCTGGCTACTTCTGTTCTTCTGGTACTTCTCCGGCGTCACCCAGGCGCTCTTGCTGTTCAGCGGTACCACAGGCTTTGCCGGTTTTCGCGACGCCTTGTTCCTGAGCAGCCTCTGGCTTGCCCCGGTGTTATTGCTGCCGCGCTTCACCCGCGCCACCGCGGCAGTGATTGGCCTGGTGCTATGGGGCGCCTCCCTGGTGGGCTTGAGCTACTTCGGCATCTATCGCCAGGAGTTCTCGCAAAGCGTCATTTTCGTGATGTTCGAGTCCAACACTGCAGAGGCGAGCGAGTACTTCAGCCAGTACTTCAGTATCTGGCTGGGCTTGGCACTGCTGCTGTACACCGCGGTCGCCGTGCTGCTATGGAAGCGCATTCGCCCGGTTTCGCTGCCTCTTCGCAGTCGCGTTCCGGTAGTTGTTCTGCTGTTGGCGGCGAACCTCGTCTACCCCTTCTACAAACAGATGGTCAATCAGCAGCGCAATTTTGCCGACGCGATGGAAAAGGTCGAGCAGCGCATGGAACCGGCGGTCCCCTGGCAGTTGTTGGTCGGCTACCGGCAGTATCGCCAGCAACTGGACAACATGCAGGCACTGCTGGCCCGCAACGCCTCGTTGCCGCCCTTGAAAAATCTCCATGACAGCAGCGGTACCGAACCGCGCACCTTGGTGCTGGTGCTGGGCGAATCCACAACCCGCGAACACATGCACCTGTATGGCTACAACCGTCCGACCACCCCGAATCTCGACGCTCTGGCGGCCAGCGACAAAGGCCTGACGGTATTCCACAACGTGGTTTCGCCTCGCCCTTACACCATCGAGGTGATGCAGCAGATCCTGACGTTCGGTGACCAGCAGAACCCGGACCGCTTCCTCACCGATCCATCGTTGATCAACCTGATGAAACAGGCGGGCTACAAGACCTTCTGGATCACCAACCAGCAGACCATGACCAAGCGCAACACCATGCTGACCACGTTCTCCCAGCAGACCGACGAGCAGGTCTACCTGAACAACCAGCGCAATCAGAACGCCAGCCAGTATGACGACGTGGTGCTTTCACCGTTCGAGAAGGCATTGCAAGACCCCGCACCGAACAAGTTCATCATCGTCCACCTGCTAGGGACGCACATGGATTACCGCTATCGCTATCCGCAGGCCTACGATCGCTTCACAGACCGGCAAGGTGTTCCGCCTCAGCTCACCGACAGCCAGGCAGACACCTACAATTTCTACGATAATGCGGTGTTGTATAACGACTACGTGGTTTCGAGCCTGATCAAACGTTACTCGGCAAGCGCTGCCAATGGCTTCCTGATGTACCTGTCCGACCACGGCGAAGATGTGTACAGCTCGGGTAATCATGACCGCCTGGGACGTAACGAAGGCGCCCCGACCCGGCCGATGTACACCATTCCATTCTTACTCTGGACCTCGCCAAGCTGGCAGGCCACGCATCCGCGCGACTTCCAGGCGATGGCCAACCGGGCCTACAGCAGCTCGCACCTGATCCATACGCTGTCAGACCTCGCGGGGCTCAGCTATGACCGCTACGAGCCGAAGAAGAGCCTGGTCAGTTCGCAATTCGTGGCGGCGCCACGTTGGATTGGCGACCCCTATCGCAAGGACGGTCTGCATGAGTTCGACCAGTTGCCGCAGGATACCCTGGACAAGGCCACCCGGGTGCAGGGCACGGCGAACGCCGCCAATCCTAACCCTGGCAAGATCTGAGAGGTTGAGCGAAACGCGGCAATGCAGTGCCAGGACATGCCCGGCACTGCAGCGCCTTCACTCAAGTGCGACCGCCCTTGCGGCCCGACTCGCGGTCGTGGTCCATGTTGCTGCCGGAGGACTGGCCGCCCTTGCGCCCCGCTTCGGAGGCCTTCTGGCGGTCGTTGGCGAAGTTGCCAGGGTTCTTGCTGCCGCCTTGACTACCCTGGCGGCCATTTTCTTTGTTAGCCATGGTCTTTAACCTCATTTGGCTTCGGATATGCACGGCAGTACGCCGTACATAGGTTCGGAGTGCGGTCTCCCGCAGGGATTCGTTTTCAAAAGAAGGGTTCTGACCGGTGGCGTTAAATATGCGGGGAGTCTGTATTTGGCGCACCAAGCGACTGGCCATGACGTCGCCCCAGCCAACTGCCGGTCAGCCCCCAGCCCAGTGCCAGCAGAGCGCCAATGACCATGGCCAATTGGGGATGGTCGGCCATCACGTCCAGCCCGCGCTTGAGCCAACCGCTCAGCGCATCGCCGCCGCGGTAGATCACGGTGTCGACGAAGTTCTTGGCCTTGTACTTGTCCTCGGGCGTCAGCACCGTGAACAGCATCTCCCGACCCGGTCGCACCAATGCGTACTCTCCGGCCCTACGCACCACCATCACCACCACGAACACCGCAAAGACTGGATACAGCGCAAGGCAGACGAAACCGACCGCCATTGCCAGCGGCACCCCCACCAGTAGGACACCAACCCCCAGATATCGGGCCAGACGTCCGGTGAGAAACAGCTGGGTGAGAATCGCCAGGGCCTGGACGATGGTGTCGATCAGCCCGAAAACCTGGGTCTGGCGAGTGCGGTCGGTGAATGTCTCGCTGACGATCCGCGCCTGCTCGAAGTACAGGAAGGTGCTGACGCTGGCCAGCAACACCACGAAACCGGCAATGCCCAGCAGGTACGAGGAGTGCAACACGGCGGTGGCGCCAGACAGTGGATTTCCGCCCAGAGGTTTGGAGGGTGGGTGTTCGGAAATGGCGGGCAATGGGTGGCGCGCCCGCCAACGTTGCAAATACCCAGTGGCAACGATACTGCCCAGCAGACAAGCGGTGGCCAGCAGCAGCAAGCCTGCGTGGCCGAGGGGTGCCACCAACAAGGTGCCGAGGATCGGCCCACTGAGCCCGCCCAGGCTGGCCCCGGCGGCCAGCAGCCCGAACAGCCGCGTGCCCTGTTCGTTGTCGAAGATGTCGGCGAGCACGCTCCAGGCCAGGGAGATGGCCAACAGATTGAACACCGACAACCAGATGTAAAAGGCCCGTGCTGCCCAGATATCATCCGGATTGCGGGCAAAGAGCACAGCGAACAACAGAAGGTTGCTGGCGAAGAAACCGTAGGTCCAAGGCAAGATATGGCGTCGGCGTACCCGGCTGGCGAGCACGCCAAACAAAGGCAGGCTCACTAGGGTAGCGAAGAAGGTCCCGGTGAACAGCCACTGCAGGTTATCCACCCCGCCCGCCACGCCCATGGTTTCGCGCACCGGACGCAGCATGAAATAGCCGGTGAACAGCAGATAGAAAAGCACCAGGCCCGCCACCACCGCTGCGCCTTCCCCTGGTTGCCAGTTCAGCCCCTTGCCCAGTCGACGCCGCCAGGTGTTCATGGGTCAGGCGAACTGTTCGATCAGCGCCTGTTGCTGCGCCTGGGTCAATAGCGGCCCGTGCCCGGCCCTGAGTTGGTCGAGCTGGCGATCCGGGCGGCCGGTGGCTGGGATCACCGTGGTGACCGCCGGATGGCTGATGGCGAACTTGAGAAACAACTGCGCCCAACTGCCGATGCCTGCCTCGCCAGCCCATCCCGGAAGGGGCATATCCTTGACCCGGGCGAACAGACGCCCATCGTCGAATGCCCGGTTGATCAGCACCGCAACGCCTTTTTCCTGGCATAACGGCAACAAGGTTCGCGCCGCGTCCGGGGCGTTGACCGAGTAATTGATCTGGATGAAGTCCAGCGGCTCGCGGCGCACGATCTCGGCCACGTCGTCATGGCCGCTGTTAAGGTAATGGGTAATGCCCACGTAACGGGTCTTGCCCTGCTGCTTGAGTTCGCGGGCATAGGGCAGCTGGATCTGCCATTGGCGAAGGTTGTGCACCTGCAACAGCTCGACCTTGTCGGTGCGCAGGCTGCGCAGGGTACCCGCCCATTGCTCCTGGGCATCGGCGCGGCTGTTGGCAGCGATCTTGGTGGCAATGAAACACTGCTGGCGCCATCCGCCCTCCTCCAGCAACTGGCCAAGGATGGCATCCGCTCCGCCGTAGTTGGGTGAGGTGTCGATGACTTTGCCGCCACCCTCGAAAAAGGCCTTCAAAACGACCTTGAGCTGCTGGTACTGCGCGGAGCCGGCCTGGACCTCGAAACTGCCTGACGTGCCCGCCCCAATCACTGGCAAGGCTTCCTGGGTAGAGGCGATGGTGCGGGTAATCAGCCCGTCGGTGTTGGCCGCCCGCAGCCAGGGGCTGGCGGCCATCAGACCAAGCGTCGCCCCAGCGCGCAGGACATCGCGACGTGCGTACATGGCAAAGCTCCCGTCATCTGTCGGAAACTTCCAAGGCTAGTTGCTCTATCCGTGGCCGCCGGGTGTTTCTGTATCTGGATGTTTAGCGATCAGCCGAGCAAACGCTGCAGATTCACCGCACCTTCGGTCATCGGCGGGCACCAGTAGTAACCGCCAGTGAGCGGGCGACTGAAACGATACAATGCATCGATGACACCGTCCTCGAGACCGCTCATGCGGCGCAGCTGCACCTCGAAAGCATCGAACGAGCGGCCCAAGGCCACGAAAGCCAGACCCGCACCACGCGAGTCGGTCCAGGACACTGAACGGCGGACCATGAAGGCCTCTGGCTCGAAGCTTTCCTGGGCGGTGCGCTTGACGTGGGCCGATTCCGGAGCGTCTTCGAGCTCTTCATTGTCGCTCAGGCGGCGACCGATGATGTCGTCCTGTTCAGGCTGGGGCAGCGACTTGAAGTAGTTCAGGTCATGCTTCCACAGCTGGAAAGCGGCGAAACTGGAGCCGCTCAGGCCAACGTGGTCGCCAGCGACGATGGCCGCCTCGACCGCCGCTTCGTCCCGCGGGTTCTCGGTACCGTCTTCATAACCTGTGAGGTCATGGCCTGCGCGGTGCAGGAAACCGTCGACACTGTCCACCAGGCGCAGGGCCGGGCTCAGCGATTGTTCAAGCTGCTGGGCGCGCAGGAACAGATCGCCGCGCTCTTCACCCCGCAGCCACAGCCACAAGGCATGCTGGGTACTTGGGTTCTCGACCACCGCGTCCAGCAGCGGAAACGGCCGCAGCCCTTCGATGTCGCGAGCCAGCGCTTTGGCCAGCGGTGCGCCAATACCCAGGATCAGGCTGCGTCCATCGACCTGTGGTTGCAGGGCATCGAGAACGGAGGGCAACGCCTCGAGCGATTCGATGGCGAAAAACAGGTGACGGGCGTGGGCTGGCACCGGCGTGGCAAGCAGACCTTGCTGATACGGCATGTCAGGCTAATCCTTGGCAAAAGCCCGAATGCTACTGCGCCCGCGGCCTCACCGCAACGCGGCAAGCGGCCGCTGCATATTCGGCCAGTACTTCTCGACGCGAATCGCCGGCGCTCCCGAAGAGGCCATCAAGCGCATCGTCCAGGCGTTGGTGCCAGCAAAGTTCGAGGCCAGCCGAGATGTGCGGGTAGACCCGGCCGCATTCACCGAACTGCTCGACCTGGCCGAGCGTATCGGGGTCCTCTTGCTGCCGGACGCCCTGGGCTGAAGCGGGTGCAGTAACAAAAGGTTACCAAGCACTGGCATTGTGCGATTAGCGAGTCAGTTAAGCCGACCTACACTCCTCGGATCATGCGCCCGAGAACCCGCCGATGACCGCCTCTCCCCTGTTGACCGCTGTCCTCCCCCTGGCCTTGGGCATCATCATGCTCGGCCTTGGGCTGTCGCTGACCTTGGCAGACTTCGCCCGCGTGGTGAAGTACCCCAAGCCCGTGGTGGTTGGCCTGACGTGCCAGATTCTGCTGCTGCCACTGGTCTGTTTCCTGATCGCTAACGGCTTTGGCCTCGAGTCGGCGCTGGCAGTGGGCTTGATGTTGTTGGCCGCGTCCCCGGGTGGGACCACGGCCAACCTGTTCAGTCACCTCGCTCATGGCGATGTCGCGCTGAACATCACATTGACGGCAGTGAACTCGCTGATCGCCATTCTGACCATGCCGCTGCTAGTGAACCTGTCGTTGGCCTGGTTCATGGCTTCTGAGCAAGCCATCCCGCTGCAGTTCGCCAAGGTCTTGCAGGTATTCGCGATCGTGCTGCTACCGGTCGGCCTCGGCATGTTGATTCGCCACTGGGCACCGCGCTTTGCCACTCGCATGGAAAGACCGATGAAGCTGATCGCTGCGTTGTTCCTGGCCTTCACCATCGTCCTGGCACTGGCCAAGGATTGGCAGACCGTCGTGGAGTATGCCCCCGTCGTCGGCCTGGCGGCCTTACTGTTCAACTTGCTGAGCCTGGCTGTCGGTTATTGGGTGCCTCGGCTGTTGAACATTCCCAAGCGCCAGGCTATCGCCATCGGCATGGAAATCGGTATTCACAATGGAACGCTGGCCATTGCGCTGGCGCTAAGCCCGTCACTGCTCAACAACGCGACCATGGCCGTACCGGCAGCGCTCTACAGCTTGCTGATGTTCTTCACCGCAGCAGGCTTCGGTTGGTGGGTCAGCCGCGGGCATGGTGCGGCGGCACCTGCGCCCAAGGGCGAAACGGCCAATTGATTCACGGCCGTTTACGGCGCTGCTGCAACTGCCTTTTCAGTTTGCTCAGGGGTGGTGCGTAGAAGAAACCGAACGAAACGCAGCCTTCGCGCCCCTTGATCGCATGGTGCAGGCGGTGCGCGCGGTGCAAACGCTTCAGGTAACGATTGACCGGTTGCGGTTTACGGGGCCAGTGCCGGTGGAAGAAACCATCGTGGGCCAGCACGTACAGCAATCCGTAACCGCCCACGCCACCGCCCACCCACTGCAGCGGCGCGTAGCCTGACTTGCCCAACGCCACCAGCGTGGCAGCGATCAATCCCAAGGCCAGCAGGTACAGGTCGTTGGTTTCAAGCATGCCCAGGTGCGGTTCATGGTGCGAGCGATGCAGCCACCAGCCCCAGCCATGCATGATGTACTTGTGAGCCAGCGTACCGACGCCCTCCATGGCCACCAGGGTGCCGAACAGCACGGCAAGATTGAACAGCATGTCAAGGTCCGGGCGATGGAAAACGGATGGCCAAGGGTACCGGCTGCCACCGTTTTTTTCCACGAAACTGTCAGGTTTACGCGTTGTTTGTAGCCGTTTTCCTGATGAAGCCATTGTCATGTTTTTAGCCTTGACCGCCCTGGTTTCGCGGCGTATGGTCCGCGTCGCACTTTTGCATTCCTGAACAGGAGTCCTGCATTGGACAGTAGCCCCAGTCGTTTGCGACAGGCCCACCCGGCGAGCTAGTCCGGCAGATTCCTGCCACTGTCTCGCCATTGGCAAGGCAGTGGAATGCTCCTTCTTCAAGGCCAATTCCTCCCTCTTGTACCACCACCGGTGGTCCTGCGCATTTCTGGTTTTTCAACCGCGCCGTATGGTGGCGCTCGCATGGGCATTTGCCCATCGAAGAGGTTTGCTATGGATTGGAAAGTCTTTCTGCTGCGCGTCAGCACTGCCCTTCTGCTCGGTGCACTGATCGGCGCCGAGCGTCAACTACGTCAACGCATGACCGGCCTGCGCACCAATGCGCTGGTCAGTACCGGCGCCTGTTTGTTCGTGCTGATGACCCAGGCGGTACCCGGCATGGCCCCCAACGATGCCTCGCGTATCGCGGCCTATGTGGTCTCGGGCATTGGATTCCTGGGGGGCGGCGTCATCATGCGTGATGGTTTTAACGTGCGTGGCCTCAATACCGCCGCCACCCTTTGGTGTACTGCCGCTATCGGTGTGCTGTGCAGCCTGGGCCTGCTGCTGGAGGCAAGCTTGGGCAGCCTGGTGGTGTTGTGCGCGAACATTTTGCTGCGTGATATCGCCCAGCGCCTGGATCAGCAACAGGTCGTGCCTGCCAGTGAAGTCGAACAGCATTTCGAAGTGCGCATCGTTTGCCGAGCCGAGGACGAAATCCAGGTACGCAGCCTGATGCTGCATAGCCTTGCTGACCCTGGCCTGCGCTTGCAGTCGCTGCACAGCGAAGACCTGGCCGACCCGAAGCGCCTGGAGGTTCGCGCCGAACTGCTGGGTAACCCGCAAGCGGCTGGGCAGCTTGAGCGCCTGGTCAGTCGGGTCAGCCTGGAAAAGGGCGTCAGTGCCGTGCGCTGGCAAATACAGCCACAGGCACTGGCGGCTGACTGAACCGGTCAAGGCGCGTCAAGCGCCTGGGCGCTTACTGTGGGGCTGCGCCCTGCCATTGAGCTGTAGCTGGCACGCCTCGAGCGCTTGATCGCGCTGCTTAAGCTCATCGTTCAGTCGCTGTAGTTCCCGTACCTGGTCAGCGCAAGTACCGCGCTTGGCTTCCAGCTGCTGAGTCTGGCTTTGCAGCTGACGCCGCATTTCATCGCTCGCCCCCTGCGCTTGCGCCAGGATCGTCCGCAGCCCCTGGATCTGGGCGTCGCGCTGCTCCAGCACGCTGTCCAGAACCTCGCGTTCACGGGTTGACTGTCGCTGCTCGCCGAGCATGCGCTCATTGTCCCGGTGCAGCCGGGTCAGTTCGTCTTGCTTGAACATCAAGCCTTGCTGCAACTGGCGCACTTGCGCCTGCAGCTGTTTCAGCTGCGCTTCATGGCGGCGCTGCTCTTGCTCTAGCGCATCGCGGGCGTGACGATGCTTTTCCTCCAATGAAAGAATCTGTTCGTCCTTGTCGGCGAGGCGCACCTTCAATTCGCCAAGCGACTGGCTGAGGCTTGCGTTGCGCAGCTGTTCGGTCTGCAGGGTACGTTGCGTGGTGCCGAGCGTTTCCGACGCTGCCTCCAATGCCTGGGTTTGAACCTGCAGCTGTTGATGGGTCGCAGCCAATGCCTGCTGGGCGAGCTGAAAACGGGCTTCAAGTTGCTCACGCTGCTGGCTGAATGCAACTTCGGCCGCCTCGATGCGCAGGTCGGCCTCCTGCTGCAATTGCCTGGCCAGTTGCTCCACCAAACGTCCCAGTGGCTCGCTTAGCGCCGCCGTGCCCTTTGGTGTGGCCGGCTGAAGGCTCTCTAGCTCCTTGAGATAACGATGGATGGTGGTCTTGGACCCGGTATTCCCGAGCTCGATACGTACCGCATCGATACTGGGATGTTCGCCACGGGCTAGCAACGCTTGCCGTGCCTGTTGCACCACCTCTTTATTTATTCCGACCCGGGCCATCGCCGCTCCTGATATTTCGTACCATAGTATGTACTATGTATTTACGTACGAATTTTCCCTTTGTTCCAAGGCAATTTCAAGGTTTCCCTCGCAAGCCCGCCGGGTCGATTCTTGCTGCACGATCTAGCCTTTTCGCTTGAATGCCTCGCGCCGGGCTGCCCGCTCGTGGGCGAACTCCTCACTCACGTGGGCTTCGAGATCATCACGCGTCACCGGCGCGCCGCAGTGCGGACAAATGCTGGCAAGGCCCACGTCATGCCCGCATGCCCTGTGCACCATACGTACCGCCACCGCCTCCCCCTCGCCTTTGCACCAGCGCTCTCCCCAGGCACGCAAGGCATAGATCACCGGGTAGAACGCCTGGCCCTTGGCGGTCAGGTGGTAGCCGTGTCGCCGGGGCTTGTCACTGTATGGACGGCGTTCGACCAGACCGTCGGCCTCCAGCGCCTTGAGCCGGGTAGTCAGCATTTGCGGGGTTGCCTGGGTCTGGATCTGGATATCCTCGAAGCGCGTCGCGCCCATGTACAGCTCCCGCAATACCAAGAGCGTCCATTTGTCGCCTACCTGCTCCACTGATCGGCTCACTGGGCATAGCGTGGATGAGGCATCGGCTGGCCGTTGTGTCACAACGTTTCTCTCCATAGTCACTTTGATTTTCAAAGTAACACGGCAACCAGCCTTTGGCCCACCTAAAGAAACGGCTAGAACCACCGAAACCATTGACACTATGATTTTCATAGCTGATATTCGGCACACCTATCCCGGAGCCTCCCCCATGACCGACACCGCCTACCCCCTGTCACGCACCGGCCTATTGCTGGTCGATCCTTACAACGACTTCCTTTCCGAAGGCGGCAAGCTGTTCCCGCTACTCAAGGACGTCGCCGAGCACGTGCACCTGCTCGACAACCTGCGCAGCACCGTTGCCAGCGCGCGCGCCAACGGCGTGCAGGTGTTCTATGTGCCCCACCGCCGCTGGCAGCCCGGCGACTACGATAACTGGAGCCATCCGAACCCGACCCAGCGCCTGGTGCAGCAGCGCAAAACCTTCGCCAAGGGCACCTGGGGCGGCGAATGGCACCCGGACTTCATCCCCCAAACAGGCGATATCATTGTCCATGAGCATTGGGGCCAGAGCGGCTTCGCCAACACCGATCTGGACTTCCAGCTCAAGCAGCAAGGCATCACTCACGTGATCGTGGTCGGGTTGCTCGCCAACACCTGTATCGAATCGACGGCACGCTTCGCCATGGAACTGGGTTACCACGTCACATTGGTGCGTGATGCCACCGCCGCCTTCACGCCGGAAATGATGCACGCCGCCCACACGCTCAATGGCCCGACCTTCGCTCACAGCATCGCCACCACCGCCGAACTGGCGCAGTCGCTGGCCGAACGTTGAGTACATGCCCGTGAGTGAACCTTCCGGCCGCTTGGTGGCGGTGATGGCGGCAAGCTGCGCGCTGGCCGTGTCCGCGCTCTACTACCACCAGCCCCTGCTGGCACAGGTGGCAGCAAGCTTCGGGCTGACGGCGACACACGCCAGCGCCATCGCCACGCTGACGCAACTCGGCTACGCCCTGGGCCTGTTATTGATCGTGCCGCTGGCCGACGCGCGTCAACCGCGCCAGCTCGCCTCGGTGGCGATCATCGCCAACCTGGTGGCCTTGCTTGCCTGTGCCTGGGCCCCCAGCTTCGCCATGTTGTGTGCGGCGAGCTTCGCCGTGGGCATGACCGCGATCAGCGCGCAGTTGATCATTCCCACCGTCGCCGGCGCGGCATCGGCGGCAAGCCGCGCACGGGTGGTCGGCAGCTTGCTGGGTGGGCTGTCCAGTGGCCTGCTGCTGGCGCGCACGGTGGGTGGCCTGCTCGGCGCCAAGGCGGGCTGGCAGGCGGTGTTCTTGATGGCGGCAGTGGCCGACCTGGGCTTGCTATGGATCGTCGCCCGCCAGCTACCGCTCAACCCGAACCTGGGTTCGATTGGCTACACACATCTGCTGCGTTCTCTGGCCACGCTGCTGCGCGAAGAGCCAGTGCTGCGCCTGTGCGCGGCCAGCGGGTTCCTGATGTTCGCCGCGTTCAGCGCGCTGTGGGCATCGCTGGCCTCGCTACTGAGCCAGCAGCCCTACAGCTTCGGCCCAGCCACCGTTGGCCTGCTGAGCCTGGTGGCGCTGCTCGGTATATTCGCTTCGCCACACATCGGCGCGCTGGCGGACCGCATCGGCACGCAGCGTACGGTGATGACAGGCGTGTCAGCGCTGGTCATCGGGTTCAGTCTGGTCGCCTTTGCCGACCACAGCCTGACCGCGCTGCTGGCCGGAATGGCACTGCTCGACCTGGGCAATCGTGCGGGTTTGGTGGCCAACCAGGCGCGGGTCTATGCGTTGCGCGCCGAAGCGCGCAGCCGACTGAACACGGTGTTCATGAGCACCTACTTCCTCGGCGGGGCGACCGGTGCGGCGCTAGGCAGCTACGGTGCGCACCAGGCCGGATGGGCGGGCCTGGCGGCGGTGGGTGGCGCGCTGGCCGTGGCGGCCGGGCTGCTCGGAGCACTCGCGCCTGGGGCTGAAGGGCAGCGACGCTAGCACGCACGTCGATGGCGTGCAGCTCAGGGCTGCCCCCTTCGCATCATCGGTCCCATCCCAGCATCGACCACGAAAGTCGCGGGCGCCACGCCTATCAGCTGAGCTGCGCCTTCAGCCAGGCGGCAAGCGCTTGTGCCTCTGGGCGGCGCTCCTGGCCGTGTCGCACGCATACCGACAAAGCGTCCTGCAGCACGACGGTCTCGGCGAATGGCGCAACCAGTTCCCCCCGCGCGAGCATCCCCTCTGCGGTGCGTCGCCAGCCCATGGCCAGCCCGTGTCCGGCAACAGCGGCCTGGAGCATCAACGAGTAGTTATCGAAGCTCAACGACTTGCCGCCGCTTGGCAACTCAAGGCCATGGGCCGCCATCCAGGTGTCCCATTCCAATTCGTATTGCGGCACTGTCTGGTGCAGCAGCAGGGTGCAGCGCTGCACCTGGTCAAGCGTCAGCGCATCGCTGCCCATGCGCGCCAGATAGCTGGGGCTGCAGACAGGGAACACTTCATCGCTGGCGCTGAACAGCAGCGGATGCGCCCCTCGGTCCCGACAGCTGCTCTGCATCGCCACGTCGAAATAGCCCTCGTACTCGGCCAATGGCCGCAGCAACGTCGCGACCTTGAGTTCGATCTCCGGGAATTGTTGGTGAAAGCTCGATAGCCGAGGCATCAGCCAGTGGAATGCTTCGCACATCTGACACAGCAGCACCACTTGGTTGGTTCCGGCAACGCCGCGCAGCCGGTCGGCCTCGTTGGCAAGCCCAGCCAATGCATTACCCAGGATATAGGCAAGACTGCGCCCCGACTCGGTCAGGTACACGCCGCGGTTACGCCGCTCGAACAGCGCGACACCAAGGTCTGCCTCAAGCGCGCGAATCTGCCGGCTGACCGCTGCCTGGGTGATATGCAGCTCCTGGGCCGCACGCGATACGCTGCCGAGCCGGGCGGTTGCCTCGAACGGCAGCAGCGAGGCCAGCGGGGGGAGTGACTTGCCGAGCCTATTCATGACTTCAGGTTAACCCTCTGGACCGAAAGATCATTTGTAGCACAGCCTGCGCGCCCGCAGCATGGACACAGCCCACCACCGCCCCCGGCCAGGAGCCAACATGCTCGCCTCCCCCTCATCCAGCGCCCGGGGCGTGGTCTTTGCCGTCATCGCCACGCTGTTCTGGGCCAGCAACTTCATCACCCCCTACGTCACGGGTGAATATGGGATTCTCGACGTGTTGCTGGTGCGTTACCTGTTCACTGGTGCTCTGGGCCTGATTGGCCTGCTGCTGTATCGCGAGCGGCTGCGCCAGTTGGGGCCCCGGCAATGGCTGACCGGCATGGCCCTGGGCGTCATCGGCTATCTGGTCTACAGCGCCAGCATCGCGGGGAGCGTGATCTTCGGCGGCCCGACCCTGATCGCCGCCTTCATCGGCTGCGTGCCGGTGCTCCAGGCGCTGCTGGGCAATGTGCACGCGCAACGGGTGGCATGGACACGTCTGGCGCTGCCGATCGGGCTGCTGGGCATCGGCCTTTCGCTGATCAACCTGGACCTGTTCACCAGCCCCTACGCCCCTGCTGACGGTGTGCTCGCCGGGATATTCGCTGGCTTGGCGATCCTCGCCTGGCTGTCGTTCAGCGTCATCAACCAAAACGCGGTCGTCGATCTCGCGCCGCGGGCTACCGCAGCTTGGACTTGCCTGATGATGGTTGGCGCAGGCCTGGTCGCAGCCCTTCTCGCGCCCCTTGCCAGTGCCTACGACCTGCTGCGCTGGCAGGGGGCTCAATGGAGCACCGAGGGCGCGCTGCACCTGTATGGCTGGGCAGCGCTGATCGGCGTGTCCTCGTCGCTGGTCGGCGCCGCAGCCTGGAACATCGCCACCCGCCATCTGCCCATGGTGCTGTCTGGCCAGTTGATCGCCCTGGAGTCGGTGTTCGCCAGCCTGATGGGGTTGGCGTTCGTCGGCCGTGCACCAAGCGCTTTGGAAACAGCGGGCCTGCTATTGGTGCTCGCTGGCACCGCGCGCGCCATCCACATCATTCTCGCCCCTGCCCACTCGGGCGTGGCGCCTACCCACCGCAAAGGAGTCTCAACGAAATGAACGCGATCGCGGACTACCGCACCTTCCCGCTCATCAGCCCCTTGGCCAGTGCCGCATCCTTCGCCGGCGGGGTCTCGGTAACCTGGGCCGACGGCCGGATCAGCCCGTTCCACAATCTTTGGTTGCGCGACAACTGCCCTTGCGGTGATTGTGTCTACGAGGTCACCCGCGAACAGGTGTTTCTGGTGGCCGACGTACCGGAAGACATCCAGGTGCAAGCCGTCACCATCGGCGACGATGGCCGGCTGGTCGTGCAATGGGACGACGGCCATGCCAGCGCCTATCACCCCGGCTGGTTGCGCGCCCATGCCTACGATGCCCAGAGCCTGGCCGAGCGCGAGGCAGCCAGGCCGCACAAGCACCGCTGGATGCAAGGTCTGTCGTTGCCTGTCTACGATCATGGGGCGGTGATGCAGGATGACGACACGCTGCTCGAATGGCTGCTGGCGGTGCGCGACGTGGGCCTGACGCAGTTGCACGGTGTTCCCACCGAGCCCGGCGCGCTGATTCCCTTGGCCAAGCGCATCTCGTTCATTCGCGAGAGCAACTTCGGCGTATTGTTCGACGTGCGCTCCAAGGCCGATGCGGACAGCAATGCCTACACGGCTTTCAACCTGCCCCTGCACACCGACCTGCCGACCCGTGAATTGCAACCGGGTTTACAGTTCCTGCATTGCCTGGTCAATGACGCCACCGGAGGAAACAGCACCTTCGTCGATGGCTTCGCGATCGCCGAGGCGCTGCGCATCGAGGCCCCGGCCGCCTACCGGCTACTCTGCGAAACGCCGGTGGAGTTTCGCAACAAGGACCGTCACAGCGACTACCGCTGCACCGCCCCCGTGATCGCGCTGGACAGCAGCGGCGAAGTGCGCGAGATCCGCCTGGCGAACTTCTTGCGCGCCCCCTTCCAGATGGATGCCCAGCGAATGCCGGACTACTACCTCGCCTACCGACGCTTCATCCAGATGACCCGGGAACCACGTTTTTGCTTTACCCGCCGGCTGGAAGCGGGGCAACTGTGGTGCTTCGACAACCGACGCGTGCTGCATGCCCGAGATGCCTTCGATCCGGCAAGCGGTGACCGGCATTTCCAGGGGTGCTATGTGGATCGGGATGAATTGTTGTCACGCATCCTGGTGTTGCAACGGTAGGACCGCCGCGGGGGCTCGATAGGCGCCCCCGGCCATTACCGCCACTTTCTTTTCTGGCCCATAACGAAGGGCAACCCAGGCGCGGTATGCATCATTCGATACACGACGTCACAAATGATGTAACTCACGGCCCATTTATCAGTTGGCCGTGAGTTCTTAAAGTTTCTCCATCCGCTGCTCATTACCCACAGCACACTGGATAGAGGAACTGACCATGCCATTTATCAGCGTTCGTATCACCCGTGATGGCGTTACCCGGGAGCAAAAGGCTCAGGTAATAAAAGAAATCACTGAAACCATGGAGCGTGTTCTCCATAAAGACCCGCTGTTAACGCATATCGTGATAGAAGAAGTCGACACTGATAACTGGGGTTACTCAGGTATTACAACCACTGAATACAGGCGGCAGTTGTCGGAATCGAAGTCATG
Source organism: Pseudomonas sp. Rh2 (assembly GCF_040762985.1). Classification (NCBI taxonomy): domain Bacteria; kingdom Pseudomonadati; phylum Pseudomonadota; class Gammaproteobacteria; order Pseudomonadales; family Pseudomonadaceae; genus Pseudomonas; species Pseudomonas sp. Rh2. Next base: position 3,091,580 of record NZ_CP142890.1, on the reverse strand, counting down.
AAACGGACAGTAGAAATCGATTTCGTTTCCGATGTCGTCTGTCCGTGGTGCGCACTCGGTTCGGCGGCATTGAATCAAGCCATCGCCAGCGTAGCCGACGAGATAAACGTTCAGTTGACCTACAAACCGTTCGAGCTCAATCCCGAGATGCCTGCCGAGGGAGAACATGCCCTCGAACACATGGTTCGCAAATACGGTAGAACCGCGGAGCAGGTGGCGGCGCGCAACCAGTTGATGATCGAACGAGGACGAGAAATCGGCGTTGAGTTCAACCTTGAAAAGCGAACTCATTTTTTCAACACGCACGATGCTCATCGCCTGCTGTACTGGGCGGCCAGCAAAGGGCTTCAAACTGAGTTGCACCAGGCCTTGATCGAGGCGTACTTCGTCAACGGACAAAACCCCAGCAGCCACGCAACCTTGACGACCTTGGCCCAAAACGTCGGACTGAATGCCAAGGATGCGCTGCAAATCCTGGAGCGCGGGCAATACACGCACGAAGTTCGCCAAGTTGAAAGTTTCTACAGGGAACGCGGCATCAGTGCGGTGCCTGCAATGATCCTGAATCAACAGCACGTCGTTGCCGGCTCGCAATCTGTCGAGTTTTACGAGCAGGCCATAAGACAGTCGGCACGCATCACGTCGCCCACCTAAAGAACGTTAATCGATAACGGAGGAATTATCATGAGCAACTCTAAAAAAGTGATCATTGTAACTGGCGCATCTCAGGGCATCGGTGCGGGGGTGGTCAAAGGGTTCCGAGCCCTGGGTCACAACGTTGTCGCCACCTCGCGGTCCATTCAGCCATCGACGGATCCGGATATCCTGACCGTTGCAGGCGATATCGCGGACCCGGCCACTGCGCAGCGAGTGGTTAGTGAGGCCGTGGCCCGCTTTGGGCGCATCGATACACTGGTCAACAATGCAGGGATTTTCGTCGCCAAGCCCTTTACCCACTACACCCAAGAAGACTATGCGCATGTCGTCGCAACAAACATGAGCGGCTTCTTCTATACCTCGCAACTTGCCATCGCGCAAATGGAAAAGCAGGGTAGCGGGCATGTAGTCAGCGTCACCACCAGCTTGGTGGATCATGCTATCGACGGCGTTCCGTCGGTAATGGCGTCGCTTACCAAAGGTGGTATCAACGCTGCGACCAAATCGATCGCCATTGAGTACGCCAAGCGAGGCATCCGCGCCAATGCCGTGTCGCCTGGCATCATCAAAACCCCGATGCACGGCGCTGAAACGCACGAAGCCCTGGGTCAACTCCATCCCGTCGGCCACATGGGTGAGATCGATGACATCGTTCAAGCGATTCTTTACCTGGACAGCGCAGCATTTGTGACCGGCGAGATTCTGCACGTCGACGGCGGTCAGAGCGCAGGTCATTGATCGAGCCAGTGCTCATCATCGGGATGTCCCGGTGATGAGCAACTTGACGGTGCCTACTGGCGGCCGTGCCTTGGAATGAGACGCCAACATCTTGCAGGGGGAGCGCGGCAAGTGCCGTCGTCAGTCCCGACGCTCGAAAATTGCCCCTTCCACACCCAGCACCTCGCCGTTGCTCGAATAGATACCGACCCCGGTCTCCCACACCCGCTTGACCTGCCCATCGGCACAGCGAATGCGATAGTCGAGTTGATACGGCTCGCGCTTGAGCAGCGCGCATTGCACGCAGTACCAGATGTAGTCGGAATACTCGTCGAGAATCAGCGTGCCATAGCTGCGTTGCGGGCTGCTGGTCAAGTATTCGGCGGGGTATCCGGTCAGGCTCAAGCAGCCAGCGCTGACATAGTCCATGAACCAGGTACGGTCGTTGTCCCCACGATAGATCAGCCCGGGCAACTCATCGAGTAAGCCGACCATGGACGGAATCGGTGCATCGAAAGGCGCAGGCGCACCCTCACTGGGCGGCGAAAGGTCGTCCGCCAGGCGCCACGACGCCCCGCTGCGGTGAATGCGGGTAGCCAGCTCCAAGCGAGAGTTGAGGCGAAATTTGCGCAGCAGGTTACGCACGTAGATCTTGACCGTGCCGTCGCTGATGCCCAGCTCGCGGGCGATCTGCTTGTTGCTCAGCCCCGATGTCAGCAATGCCAGGGTCTGGCCCTCGCGCTCGGTCAGCGCATCCCATACGGGAGCCTGGGGTAAGACGGTCGGTAACACGCTGGCGTGATGCATCCCTCTGTTCCTCCGCGGCACTCGATGGCTTGGCGCGCATTCGAACAGCAACTTTTATGCCTTGCGCGCACGAGTACCCCTTTGTGCATACCTCCCCTAGCGGATTGAACGTTGATTCCCGAAGAGAAAATATCTTCCCCAACAGGAAACAACGACCCGTGCGAGGACAGCATGAGCAGTGCCGCCACCGATCACCCTTTCAGCGTGCCGCGCTACCCCTGCGGTGACCCTAACCAGGCCGCGACCACTTACCTGCTGGTGAGCCAGGCGCCAGGGCGCGACGAGTCAGCCGCCGTGGCCAGCGAACTCGGCGATGCCCAGGCAGGCCACCTGGCTCTGCCTGACTACGCCGACATGGCTGCACTTCAACGCGCCTTGGCCCAACGGCTGGCATCGGCCCAGGTTGGCTTGCACCTAGAGTTGCGCGGCGACCAGGCGTTCGTCTGGCCACTGCATGCCCAAGCGCGCGCTGCCGGCCTGCAAGAGGACGAGATAACCATCAGCAGCAGCGCGCAAGGCAGTCGTCTGGTGTTCTGCGTGCACTGCACGCACTGCCAGCCCACCGGCGCAACACCTCACCTGACCTGCTCCCATTGCGGTGTCGTGCTGGAAGTTCGCCGCCACTTTTCCCAACGCCTGGGCGCTTATCTCGGCGTCTGCGCCGATGCCGACCAGCCGTATAAGGAGGTGCACCCATGAGCGGTTTGATCGAAGTACGGGTCGCCGCCATCCGGCCCCTCACGCCAGTGATCCGCGAGTACCGCCTCGAAGCCGTCAGGGAACCGCTGCCCCGCTTCTCGGCAGGCAGCCATGTGCAGCTGCATCTCCCTAACGGTCGGCGCAACGCCTACTCGTTGCTTGGCGACCCGGCCAGGCATGACCATTACCGCATTGCGGTGCGGCACCAGACCAACTCCCGGGGTGGCTCGCTCTACATACATCAGCAACTGCAGATTGGCGACCGGTTGCGCATCAGCGCGCCAGCCAACTTGTTCGCGCTGCACCGGGAAGCCCGCCAGCATGTGTTGATCGCAGCCGGTATCGGTATCACGCCATTTCTGGCCTACAGCCACGAACTGCTCCGCAACGGCAGTGAGTTCGAACTGCACTATGCCTACCGCTGCGCAAGCAGTGATGCCTACCTGGGCGAGCTTCGCCAATGGCTGGGGCCGCGCCTGCACGAGTACCCGAGCGGCGCGCGCCGCCTGGACATCGCCGCAATCCTGCAAGGCCGTCCACTGGGTACGCACATTTATGCCTGTGGCCCGCAATCACTGCTCGCCGACCTGCAGGCACACAGCCGCAAGCAAGGCTGGAGCCCCCGCCGGGTGCACAGGGAAGCCTTCGCCGCTGCCGAGCCAGGCCAGCCGTTCAGTGTCGAGTTGCTGCGCAGTGGCCGACAGCTGCAGGTCGCTGCCCACCAGAGCCTGCTCGAAGCCCTCGAAGAAGCAGGGTTAGAAGTCCCAAATCTTTGCCGCGGTGGCGTCTGCGGGCAGTGCCAGACGTCCTGGCTCAGGGGCGATGTCGAGCACCGCGACCTGTTCCTGAGCGCAGAAGACCGCACCCGCCATCTGATGCCGTGCGTCTCGCGCGGTTGCGGCAGCCCGATCCTGCTTGACCTCTGAACCGGAGACGCTCCCATGACCCTTACCTTCAAGCCTCTGGAAACCTACCGGGACGACTTCAGCTTCCGCAACAGCCCGGCGGCCATCGCCCGTTTTCCCTTCCCGTTTGCGCAAGACCAGTACATGTACTCGGTAAACCTGGAGCCGGCCGTGTCCCGCGACCCGGGCTCGGTGTTCGAACACTGTTTCGACATCGATGAGCACTACCTATCGGAGATCGCCGAGCGCGCCCGGGTACTGGAGCAGGATCCGCAGCGCTGCCTGGTCATGCCGCACATGGCCCAGGCAGCCTGGGACACCCTGGAAATGCTCATGGAGCATCTGGCCCGGGACTATCCCGAGGTGTTCCGTCTGAACCGTGACGGCGCCGCCTGGCACTGGCAGAACTTCGCGCTGAACATCGACCAGCATTTCACCTACGGCGATGCCAGCACGCTGCCATGCGAGCCGCTGGAGTATGTCACCCGCCAGATGCAAGGCGACTTCGCCGTGCTCGATCAGCGTGACAGCGACCTTTACATGGATGCCGGCATGGTCACCTGCCCGGCGGACTGGTCATTGCGCTTCGACGCCGGCATGAGCTTCAAGCAATGGCACTCGCCGGTGCCCATGGCGCACCAGATGGGTGTGTTCGATCGTGCGTTGAAGTACCTGCTCAACCTCCAGGTCGGCCACCCGGTGCGCCGCCTGAACTGGACGCTGACCATCAACCCGCGCCTTGACACCTCGCCTGAGACCTTCCACCAGTGGGGAAGCGACCGCGGCAAGGTCACCGTCGAGAACGTCGGACGCTTGGTGCACCTGCGCGTCGAGCTGCAGACCATGAGTCGCCTGCCACGCTCGCACGCCCTGCTGTTCGGCATCCGTACCTACCTGATCAGCTTCGACGAATTGGTCAGCAATCCGGCCTGGGCGCAGCGTCTGCACCGGGTAATGCGCGACCTGCCCGACCCGATCGCCGACTACAAAGGCATCACCCGCTACCGCCAGCCCCTGGTCCAATGGCTGCGCCGCTTCGATGCCACTGCCTGAATCACTTGCCTGAAGAACCACAACGAGAGGAACTGCCCATGGCTAACTCATGGCGCATCAGTGCATTGCGCGAACGTCACCTGGCGCTCGGTTCGAACCTGGAAGACTGGAACGGCATGGGCACCGCCTGGACCTACGCCAGCGACCTGGCCGACCACCACGAAGCGATCCGCACCCAAGCAGGACTGATGGACGTGTCGGGCCTGAAAAAGGTGCATTACGTCGGCCCTCACGCCGAAAGCCTGCTGGACTACGCCACGACCCGCGATGTCAGCAAGCTGTATCCGGGCAAGTCGGTATACGCCTGCATGCTCGACGACGATGGCATGTTCATCGACGATTGCATCATCTACCGCACCGGCCCCAATGCCTTCATGGTGGTGCATGGCGCCGGTAGCGGCCACGAGATGCTGATCCGCTCGGCCCAGGGGCGTCAGGTCGCGGTATTGTTCGACGACGACCTGCATGACCTGTCGCTGCAAGGCCCGCGCGCGGTGGACTTTCTCGCCGAGCATGTGCCAGGCATACGCGAGCTTCCCTACTTCCACCACCTGCAGACCCACCTGTTCGGCCGTCCGGTGATGATCTCGCGTACGGGCTACACCGGCGAACGTGGCTACGAAATCTTCTGCAAGGCCGCTGACGCTCCCATGCTTTGGGACGGCATTCTTGAGCAGGGCAAGGCCCACGGCATCATCCCTTGCGCGTTCACTGCACTGGACTGGCTGCGGGTGGAGAGCTACCTGCTGTTCTTCCCCTATGACAACTCGCAGATGTACCCCTTCGCCGATCAGAAAGCCGGCGACACCCTGTGGGAGCTGGGCCTGGACTTCACCGTTTCTCCCGGTAAGCAAGCGTTTCGCGGTGCAGGCGAGCACCTGCGGCTCAAGGGCAAGGAGCGCTTTCGGATCTTTGGCGTGCTGCTCGAAGGCGCCGTCGCTGCCGAGGCCGGCGACACGCTGTGGCATCAGGGCCGCCAGGTCGGCGTGATCACCTGCGCGATGTATTCGCGCCTGACCGATCGCTCGATGGCCATCGCCCGCGTCGCCCCCCCTATCGCCGAGCAAGGCGTGCCGCTGCAGGTACGCGGCAGCCTGCAGGTGAACGCCATCGCCCACACGCTGCCATTCGACGACCCGGAAAAGAAAAAACGCACCGCCAAAGGCTGACCTGTACGGGGACCCCACATGAGCCACTACCTACTGAAGATCAGCTGCCCCGCCACTTCCGGCATCGTCGCAGCGGTCACCACCTACCTCGCCGGTCGCGCGTGCTACCTGAGCGAACTGGCCCAGTTCGACGACGAAGTCACTGGACGTTTCTTCATGCGCGCGGTGTTTCGTTTCAACGACGGTGTGAAGGCCGACATCGAGGCGCTGCGCCAAGGCTTCGAAGATGTTGCCGTGCCTTTTGCCATGGACTGGGAGCTGTTCGAGGGCGACCGCCCCATGCGGGTGCTGCTGATGGTCAGCAAGTATGACCACTGCCTGGCCGATCTGCTTTATCGGCATCAGAAAGGCGAGATGGACATGCAGGTGACCGCCATCGTATCCAATCACCTCGACCTGCGACCAATGGCCGAGCGCGAAGGCATTCGCTTCATCTACCTGCCGGTGACGCGCGACACCAAGGCCCAGCAAGAGGCCGTGCTGCTCAAGCTGGTCGAGGAGACGGGTACCGAACTGGTGGTACTCGCCCGCTACATGCAGATTCTTTCCGACGACCTGTGCAAGCAGCTGTCGGGCCGGGCGATCAACATTCATCATTCGTTCCTGCCGGGCTTCAAGGGAGCCAAACCTTATCACCAGGCCTACGAACGGGGTGTGAAGCTGATTGGCGCCACCGCCCACTACGTCACCAGCGACCTGGACGAAGGGCCGATCATCGAGCAGGAAGTACAGCGTGTCGATCATGCCTACCTGCCAGAGGACCTGGTGGCGATCGGAAGGGACACCGAGACCGTCGCCTTGTCCAAGGCGCTGAAGTACCACCTTGAACACCGCGTGCTGCTCAACGGTGACAAGACGGTGATTTTCCGATGAGCGCCGTGACACTGATCGACGGCAAAGCAGCGGCCGCGCGGGTAATCGCCGAAGTCACAGATGAGGTCAAGGTGTTCAAGGCCAACGGCATCGCCCCCGCGCTGGCCGTGGTGATGGTCGGTGAAGATCCGGCCAGCCAGGTCTATGTGCGCAATAAAGTGCGGCGCGCCGAGGAATGTGGCATCCGCTCGCTGGAGTTCGAGTTGCCCTCGCAGTGCCAGGCTGGCCGCTTGCTGGCCTTGATCGACACGCTGAATGCCGATGCCAGTGTACACGGCATCCTGGTCCAGCTGCCTTTGCCCGCGCACATCGACGAACACCTCGTACTGCAGGCCATCGCCCCCGTCAAAGACGTCGACGGTTTCCACGCCGCGAATGTCGGAGGCCTCACCCAGGGGCGCGAAGTGCTGACGCCCTGCACGCCTGCCGGTTGCCTGCGCCTGCTGCAAGACACCTGCGGCGATTTGAGCGGAAAGCACGCCGTGGTGATCGGCCGTTCCAACATCGTCGGCAAACCCATGGCCGCCCTGCTGCTCAAGGCGCACTGCACGGTAACCGTGGTGCACTCCCGAAGCACCCACCTGCCTGAGCTGTGCCGCCTGGCGGACATCGTCGTTGCCGCTGTCGGTCGCCCTCGCCTGGTGAAGGGCGACTGGCTCAAGGATGGCGCGGTAGTGATCGACGTCGGCATAAACCGACTCGACGAAGGCGGGCGCGCTCGCCTGGTCGGTGATGTCGACTTCGACTCCGCCTGCACCCGCGCCGCCGCCATCACGCCAGTCCCCGGCGGCGTCGGTCCCATGACCATCGCTTTGCTGATGAAGAACACCCTGGCCGCGGCACGTCTGCAGCATTCAAGCGTCGACCGGTCCCAACCTGCAATGGAGATTCCAGCATGACACAACGCGTCGCCATCATCGGCGCCGGCCCTTGCGGCCTCGCCCAGTTGCGTGCCTTCCAGTCGGCCCAGGATAAAGGGGCCGCTATCGCTGAACTGGTCTGTTTCGAGAAGCAGTCGGACTGGGGCGGCATGTGGAACTACACCTGGCGCACCGGGCTGGACCAGCACGGCGAGCCGGTGCACGGGAGCATGTACCGCTACCTGTGGTCCAACGGGCCGAAGGAGTGCCTGGAGTTCGCCGACTACAGTTTCGATGAACACTTTGGCCGCCCCATGGGCTCCTACCCACCCCGCGAAGTACTGTGGGACTACATCAAGGGCCGGGTCGAGAAAGCGGGTGTCCGTGGCTACATCCGCTTCGACACCACCGTGCGCAATGTGACCTGGGACCCTTCCACCGGCACCTTCGAAGTCACCGCCCACAGCTACCAGGACGACCGGACCTACAGCGAGACCTTCGACTACGTGGTGGTCGCCAGTGGTCACTTCTCCACCCCCAACGTGCCCTACTTCGAAGGTTTCGAACGCTTCGCCGGACGGGTACTGCATGCCCACGATTTTCGCGACGCGCTGGAGTTCAAGGGCAAGGACGTTCTTATCGTCGGTGGCAGCTATTCGGCTGAAGACATCGGCTCGCAGTGTTTCAAGTACGGTGCGCGCACCATCACCAGTTGCTACCGCAGTGCGCCGATGGGCTACAAGTGGCCGGACAACTGGGAGGAGAAACCGCTGCTCACCCACGTCGACGGCCACATGGCGTTCTTTCGCGACGGCAGCAGCAAGCCTGTCGATGCGATCATCCTGTGCACCGGCTACAAGCATCACTTCCCCTTCCTTGCCGAAGACCTGCGTCTCAAGACCGCCAACCGCCTGTGGCCGCTGAACCTGTACAAGGGTGTGTTCTGGGAGCAGAACCCTCGGCTGATCTACCTGGGCATGCAGGACCAGTGGTACAGCTTCAACATGTTCGACGCCCAGGCCTGGTATGTGCGCGATGTCATTCTCGAACGCATCGCGCTGCCTGCACAAGCGGTCATGCACGCCGAAAACCTCGCCTGGCGCGCGCAAGAGGAGCGCCTGGAAACCGCACAGCAAATGTTCGAATTCCAGGGCGAGTACATACGCCAGCTGATCGAAGCCACCGACTACCCGAGCTTTGATATCGCCGAGGTCAACCGTACTTTCCTGGCGTGGAAGCACGACAAGTACGAAGACATCATGGGTTACCGCGACAAGTGCCATCGCTCGCTCATCACCGGAACCCTCGCCACCCCGCACCACACACCCTGGCTGCAGGCACTGGACGATTCGCTGGCGGCCTACCTGACCGACACCACGTTCGACCCGTTGAAAACGGCAAGCTGACCTCCCCGGATCTGCCCGGGCGCTCACCCACCGGGCAGGCCCTATCCATTGCCCTGAGTGGAGTCTCGCCATGAACCCTCCTTTGATTTCCAGGCCACGAGAACCGGCCCTGTTTGCCCGTGCGCCCAGCCTCGAACGCCACACCGTCGCCCCCGGTGGACTGACGGTAGTGGCGTTGGAGCCGGGTGACCGGCTCGACGTGATCGACCTCGAGGGCGACCAGCGCGCCGAGTTGCTGGCCTTCGCCGGCGACGGTCGCGCGGCGCTGTCGGCCCTAGGCTTGAGCGCCTGCCTGGATGCCAGATTCATCTCCCAGTTGCTCCACGATGGCAGCCGCGGCGCCGCCCATGTCAGCATGGGTCTGGCGCGGCGTGGCATCGACTACCGCCACCTGCCCTGCGCGGCATCGCTGTGGGAACGCGAAACACCTGCCGGCTTTGGTCGCAGCCTTCGCACCAGCGAAGCGCTGCTGGTGATCGTCGCCGCGCCGGGTGCACCGGCAGCGGTCGACAGCCAGTTACGCGCGAGCGAACTGCGCCTGCTGATTCACCGCGCCAACCCCCGCGCGCTTCTCACGCCCCCGCTACCGCCGCCTTTGGGCGAGGTGGTGGACGAGTTCACCATCGCCCCCGGCAATGCGATGGCGTATCGCGTGGCCCGAGGCCAATACATCCAGGTCCTGGATGTGGCCGGGCGCCAGTGCTCTGACTTCGTAGCCTTCGACCGGAGGGGGCTGGACGAAGGGCGCGAAATAGACCTCGACCCCACCGTTACCCGCACCTTGAACGGCAGTGCCTATCCCGGCCCAGGCCTGTTCAGCCGTTTCTACGACCGCAACCTGCAACCGATGCTGGAGGTGGTCCGCGACACCGTTGGCCGCCACGACACCTTCGCCCTCGCCTGCACGTCACGCTACTACGAAGCCCACGGCTATTTCGGCCATGCCAACTGCAGTGACAATATCAGCCGCGCCCTGGCCGGGTTTGGCGTGCAACAGCGTGGTGGCTGGCCTGCAATCAACTTTTTCTTCAACACCGGGGTCGATGCTCACCAGCAACTGACCCTCGACGAACCCTGGTCGCGGCCCGGCGACTATGTACTGTTGCGCGCCATGACCGACCTGGTGTGCGCCAGCTCATCCTGCCCCGACGACATCGACCCGGCCAACGGCTGGCAGCCCACCGATATCCATCTACGCGTGTATAGCGACAAGGAGCGTTTCAGTATCGCCATGGCCAACCGCAAGGCGCCCGACGCCGACCCCGTATTGACCCGCGAAAGCGGATTCCATCCCTGCACTGCGACACTGACCCGCCAGTTCAGCGACTACCGAGGTGTCTGGACACCCACGCATTACGATGGCTACGGTGCCATCGAGGAATACCATGGCTGCCGCGACCGGGTGGCGGTGATGGACCTTTCGGCGCTGCGCAAATTCGAGGTGCTCGGTCCGGACGCCGAATCCCTGCTGGACCATTGCCTGACCCGCGACGTGCGCAAGCTGGCGGTCGGTCAAGTGGTGTACTCAGCGATGTGCTACGCGCACGGCGGTATGCTCGACGACGGCACCCTGCTGCGCCTGGGCCAGGATGCGTTCCGCTGGATTGGCGGCGAGGACCAGGCCGGCACCTGGTTGCGCGAGCAAGCGCAGAAGCTCGGCATGAAGGTGTGGATCAAGAGCGCTTCGGAGCAGATCCATAACGTCGCGGTGCAAGGACCGCTGTCGCGCGAGCTGCTCAAGGACATGATCTGGACGCCCGGAACTCAACCGAAGCTGGAGGAGCTCGGCTGGTTCCGCTTTCTGACCGGACGGCTCGACGACTACAACGGCCCGCCGCTGATGGTGTCGCGTACCGGCTATACCGGCGAGCTGGGTTACGAGGTCTGGTGCCATCCGAGCGACGCACCGCGCGTCTGGCAGCGCCTGTGGCAACTGGGTGAACCGCTGGGATTGGTACCGTTGGGCCTGCATGCCCTGGACATGCTACGCATCGAAGCCGGGCTTATCTTCGCCGGCTACGAGTTCAGCGACCAGACTGATCCCTTCGAGGCGGGCATCGGCTTTTGCGTACCGTTGAAGACCAAGCAGGCTGACTTCATCGGTCGGGACGCCTTGCTGCGCCGCGCAGCCAACCCACAACAGCGTCTGGTGGGCTTGGAGCTGGACGGCAACGAGGTGGCAGCCCATGGCGATTGCGTTTATGACGGCCGTGCACGGGTGGGCATCATCACCAGTGCCACACGCTCGCCGGTGCTGAGCAAGAACATCGCTTTGTGTCGACTGGACGTTGCCTATGGCGAGCCGGGTACCGAGCTGGAAGTCGGCAAGTTGGACGGCCAGCAGAAGCGTATTCGCGCGATCGTGGCTTCCAGCACCGTCGCGTATGACCCACAGAAGACGCGCGTGCGCGCCTGATTCGAGAGGTTTGGGGCTGCTGCGCAGCCCCGCATCAACGCTCAGACCGCATCGTCCCCCATCTCTGCGGTCCTTATCCGGATAACCCCCTCCAGATCCTGGATGAAGACCTTGCCGTCCCCGATCTTGCCGGTGCGCGCCGCCTTCAGAATCGCTTCGACGGCCAGCTGGCAAACGCCATCCCTCACCACGATTTCAAGCTTGACCTTGGGCAACAACTCCACCAGGTACTCGGCACCTCGGTATACCTCGGTATGCCCTTTCTGCCGCCCATAACCCTTCACTTCGGTGACCGTGACGCCACTCACCCCTACCTCGGTGAGGGCCTCGCGCACAGCGTCCAGGCGGAAGGGCTTGATGATCGCGGTAATCAGTTTCATCGGCGCAGCCCTCAGTTGGAATATTTGTAGCCCACTTCACCGTGGGCAGAGAGGTCAAGCCCGTCCACTTCGGACTCTTCATCCACCCGCAATCCACCGCACAGCGCACCGGCAACCTTGTACGCGATCAAGCTGGTAATGCCCGAGAACGCCACGCTGAACAGGATCGCACCGGCATTGACCAACACTTGGTCGAGCAACCCACGGCCGTCGGCGAAGCCCTGTCCACCGATGGCCGTCAGTGCGAACACCGGGGTCAGCAGCCCACCCAGGATGCCAGCGACGCCGTGCACGCCGAACACGTCGAAGGCATCGTCCAGGCCAATCATCGGCTTGAGTTTCTCCACCGACCAGACACACACGGGACCTGCGATCAGCCCAAGCAGAATGGCGCCCATGGGGCCGACATAACCGCAAGCCGGGGTAATCGCCACCAGCCCGGCGATGGCGCCGGACAGCGCACCGAACATGCTCGGCCGGCCACGGTGCTGCCACTCGACCAACATCCAGCCCAGCGCCCCGGCGCAACTGGCGAGCATGGTGTTGACCATCACCAACATGGCAAAGCCATTGGCGGCCAGGGCGCAACCGCCGCAGAAGCCCAACCAGCCCACCCACAGCAGCGAGCCACCGGTGAGGGTCATGGTCATGTTGTGCGGTGCCAGCGAGGGCGTTCCAAAACCACGGCGGCGCCCCAGCAACCAGGCCCCTACCAACGCGGCGATGCCGACGTTCAGGTGCACCACGTTACCCCCGGCGAAGTCCTGTACGCCGAGGTTGAACACCCAACCACCGCCCCAGGCCATATGCGCCATGGGAATGTAGTTGATGGTCAGCCACACCACCATGAACACCATCACCGCGGCGAACTTCATGCGTTCGGCCAGGCCGCCGACGATGATCGCCGGGGTAATGGCGGCAAACAGCAGCATGAACAGGAAGTACAGGTATTCCGGAATGGTGCCAACCACCGAATCCTTGGTGATGCCCACCATGAACAGCTTGTCCAGGCCGCCGAGCACCGACTGCAAGGCACCGCCGTCGGTAAAGGTCAGGCTGTAACCGTAGAGCGCGAACAGCACGGACATCAGTGCCGCGGTGCAGAACACCTGCATCAGGATCGACAGCACGTTCTTGGTACGCGCCATGCCACCGTAGAACAGCGCCAGACCTGGCAGGGTCATCAGCAGCACCACCAGCGAACACACCGCGACGAAGGCAGTGTCACCGCTGTCGATGGCTGGCGGGGCCTCGCTGGCAAGGGCGGTGGCACTTGCGAACAAAAGGGAAAACCCCAACGTACCGCGGCACACATGGGAAAACCGGATCATGCCTTCTGCCTCCAACCGACGGGAAAATATCCAACCCGCTGTCGGGTAACCGGGCTGGATTCGAACCGCAGGAAAGCTCGGTAAGAACGGCGACCAAACTTCCTGTGGTTCAATTTAGTTTCCCAGCAGGCAAAGCAATTGACCTGCCAATCCTGCGTATCGTCTACGAAATTGCGCTAACTGCTTGAATTGGAATCTATTTGCTTGGCGGGGTTTGTAACCGTGGGATACGTGAGCTTGTCAAAGCGCCTGTTGTTGGTGCGCATTCAATTGCTCCGGCCCCGAGAGTGACCGTCATTGATTTCACCCCATGAAGTCGTCTGATCGCCACTCGAGGGTATTCATCGGTAGTTATCGTGCTCTGCTCCGGCGAATGATGGCCCGACCAGTCGCCGGACTTACTCGGATTACCCTGGGCTGAAGCGAGTCATTCGGTACGCCTTGCATCCGTCCAACCACCGAAAATGGGCTGTCAGATTCCCCGGTTGTGGGGATCTATACCCATTTTTGACGCTCCATTATTTCGCCAGCATCAGGCGCCACAAGGTTTTGTTTAACAAAGCATTACTTGAGCAAAGGTTGGCACAGGCGTTGCTCCTGCCCTCTCGACAAGGCAATACGCCATCGATGGCCCCAGGCCATTTAGCCGCGAGCGAGGCTTTACACCATGAAAAAACAAGCCGTGGTCAGTCCCTGCAACCCTGCGTTCAGGCTGTCATCAGTCACTGCGCTGATGCTTGGCCTCGGACTAGCCTCGGCCCTGGCCGCTTCGATGGATGATGTGAGCCCGCCGCCCCCCACGGACGCCTCGGCCTATACCGACCAGCCAACAGACCCTACCCAGGCCTTGCTCAACCTGGACACCATGCCGGAAGCCAACGAAGGTGCTCTTGAACTCAAGGACGGCATGTACGGCGACCGCAACACGGTACGTATCGACAACGTGTTGCAGCCTGCCCAGCAGACCTCGCGCAACTACCCGACCAATGGCAAGCCAAGTCCGCTGTTCGGCGCCCAACCCTTCACCCAGCAGTTACTGCTGTTCGAGGAATTCGGCCCGGAAAAACTCGACCCTACCTTGCCGCCGCCGACGCTCACTTTTCCGGTCCCCACGCTCGGCCAGGCGCCGGCACAGGACCCCAACATCGTCGCCCGCAGCAGCCCGAACGGCAACGCCCTGGAAGCCTTCCTCAAGCAGCCAGGCCTGTACCCGTTCCCCACCCAGTATTCGAACACCCTCGACCGCAACCCCTGGAAAGCGCAGATCGAGATGTTTCTCAATCGCCAACCGATCGGCTCGCCGGCTGAAGGCCGCCCACCAGGAAAAGGCTGGTCGCACCAGCGCTGGAACGAGTTCTATCCCCAGGCTGGCTTCAAGACTGCTCAGGCCGGTGCCCGTATCAACCAGGGGCTGCGCGACCGCAAGCAGATGCACAATTATGCCGTCGGCGAGTTCGGCCCCGGCGGGCTGTATTACCAGACCTCGGACATCCCTACCACGCTCGGTACCACCAAGGGGATCGACACCCGCTTTCATCCCAATTTTCCATTGCAGAACCACAAGTCATTGTGGACCTTCGACGGTACCTTCCCACCGAAACTGCTGATGGTCCGGTATGGGCAGCCCATCATCATGCGCCACTACAATGCGCTGCCGATCGACCCGTCGGCCAATGGCGGATTCGGCCTGCACACCATCTCGACCCATGAGCACAATGGTCACTCCCCGGCCGAAAGCGACGGCTTTGCCAATGCCTACTTCTTCCCCGGCCAGTACTACGACTATCGCTGGCCGATACAGTTGGCGGGCTACGACACCATCAACACCCGCGCCCAGGACCCACGTGCGGCTTTCCCCTGCTCGCCCGGCGAAACCTTGTTCGTCAACGACGCATCGCCTGGCCTGAAGACCTGCGAAAACGGCAGCATCAAGATTCGCGGTGACTGGCGTGAAACCATGAGCACCCACTGGTTCCACGACCACATGATGGATTTCACGGCACAGAACGTCTACAAAGGCAACGCCGTGATGATGAACTACTACAGCGCCCTGGACCGGGGCAACGAGGCTTTGCAGGACGGCGTCAACCTGCGCTTCCCCAGCGGCTCGGCCATGCCTTGGGGCAACCGTGACTACGACATCAACCTGGTAGTGGCCGACAAGGCCTGGGACGACAACGGCCAGTTGTGGTTCAACCCGTTCAACACCGACGGTTTCCTGGGTGACCAGATCCTCGTCAACTGGCAGTACCAGCCCAAGCTCAAGGTCCGCGCTCGCAGTTATCGCTTCCGTATCCTCAACGGCTCGGTATCTCGCTACTTCAAGTTTGCCGTGGTGCGTGAAATCGCCGGCACCAGTGGCGAGTTCAAAGGGCCGACCGGCTCGAACATCTCCTACGCGCGGGTGCCGTTCCACATGATCGCCAACGACGGCAACATCATGGAACACGCCGTACCCTTCGACGGCACCATGGACCTCAATGGCGACGGCGACCGCCAGGACAACAACGGCATCCTGCCACTGCAAGGCATCGCCGAACGCTACGACATCATCATCAACTTCGCCAGGAACGGCATCAAGGCCGGTGACAAGCTGTACTTCGTCAATCTGATGGAGCACGAAACCGGCAAGGGCCCCAAGCAGGCCATTTCGCTGGCCGATGTGCTGTCCGAGAAGTACAAGGCCGTGATCAAGCAGACCAGCAACGGGCCTGAGTGGGACAGGGGCGACCCTGTGGTCGGCAAGTTCCTGCAACTGCTGGTGCAGCCGTATACCGGCCAAGACGTGAGCATGGACCCTACCGCCTATGAGCCGGCCAAGCCAGGCAAGGCCGAAGGCCTGAAGATGATCCCGCTGCCGCTGGACCGCAACGCCATCGCCGACCAGGACAAAATCAAGACCGCCCGGCACCGTGAGTTCATCTTCGGCCGATCCGACGGCACCGATACCAAACCATGGACCATCAAGACCGATGGTGGCTTCGGTTTCAGCATGGACCCACGGCGCATCACTGCCGCCGCTCAATTGGCCAGCGAGGCGACCCAGGGCGGCTTCAGCGGCGACGGAACCCTCGAGGTGTGGAAGATCAAGAATGGCGGCAACGGCTGGAGCCACCCGGTACACGTTCACTTCGAAGAAGGCGTCATTCTCAGTCGCGACGGCAAAGCGCCACCAGAATGGGAAAAATGGGCACGTAAGGACGTTTACCGTATCGGCCCGGACGCCGACTCTTCGGAAGAGGTGGAAATGGCCATTCGTTTCCGTGAGTTCGCCGGCACCTACATGGAACACTGCCATAACACTCAGCATGAGGACTCCTCGATGCTGCTGCGGTGGGACATCGAGCATCCGGGCCAGTTCCAGGTGATGCCAACCCCGCTACCCGGTTGGGACGGTGTGCAGTATGTCGCGTCGGTTGGCCTGCCAACCTTCCGCAACGCAAGCAGCAGCAACGGCGATGACACCAGCAACAAGCCCCCCATGGCAGTGAACGACAGCGCTGCAACCGCGGCTGGTAAGCCTATCGTGCTCAACGTCCTGGCCAATGACACCGACCCTGAGGGCAATCTGCCGCTGACGGTGGTCGGCCTGAGCCAGCCCGACTCAGGCAAAGGCTCGGTCAGCACCGATGGCACGCAGGTGACCTACACCCCACCAACCACGGTTACCACGTCATTTACCGCCAGCTTCACCTATGCCGCGCGTGACGCCAAGGGGGCGGAATCGGTGGTGCCTGCGACCGTGAACATTGCCGTGAGCCCTCCAGCGGTCGCTGACGAGATCCAGGTCAGCAGCGCAACCGTGCAAGTACGCAGCAACAATCGCTATACCTGGGAGCTGTCCGGCACCACCTCGGTGGCGGCCAACAACAGCATCACGGTGTCGGTCGCCACTACCGCCGGACCGCTGAACCTGGGTGCAGCGACACTGAGCACTTCGGGGACGGGGGCGCGCTGGCGGGTGTCGGTCACAACCACTGGCAATGGGCCCGCCACACCCGCGACGGCGACCGTGCGGTCGGCACTGGGGCAGAGTGTGACGGTGCCGGTGAGTATCCGTTGAATCGTTAATCGCATGGGGGCGCTTCGCGCCCCGTTCGCGGTACGAGGCTGCTCGCACAGGTGCGCGCGGTGTCCGCAGGCAACGTCGCGAGGCACTTCCTTTCCCACTGAAGAAGGGCTGCATCATGACAAGCTCATGGCGTGTACTCCTCGCACTTTCGCTGTTCGCCGCCAGCGTTCATTTCTGGCCCGTGCAACCTACCCGCCAGGCTCAAGCCCAAACCACCACGCCATGGGGCGCCGACTACTTTCCCAATACCCTATTGGTGACCCAGGACGGCCAGGCCGTTCGCTTCTTCGACGACCTGATCAAGGACAAGGTGGTCGCCATCAATTTCATCTTCACCGGCTGCTCGGACTCCTGCCCCGTGGAAACCGCCAGGTTGCGCCAAGTACAGAAAATCCTTGGCGACCGGGTGGGTAAGGACATCTTCCTGTACTCCATCAGCATCGACCCTTACAACGACACCCCCGAGACGCTCAAGCGCTATGCCGAGAAGTTCGGTATCGGCCCCGGCTGGACCCTGCTAACCGGGCAACCCGAGGACATCGAAAGACTGCGCCGCAGCCTTGGCCTGTATATAGAAGGGCTGGAAAACGGTCGCTCCAAAGACCACAACCTGAGCCTGATCATTGGCAACCAGGCCACCGGCCGCTGGATGAAAGCCTCGCCCTTCGAAAGCCCCTACATCCTGGCCGACCGTCTGGGCAACAGCCTGCACAACTGGAAGCAGGCCAGCAGCATGCACAACGATTACGCCAATGCCCCGGCGGTTCGTCCGCCCAGCAGTGGTGAGCAGATATTCCGCACACGCTGCTCCTCCTGCCATTCGGTGGGCAATGCCGAACCCGGCGGCTTGCCCGGTATCGGGCCTGACCTGCTCGGCGTGACCCGCCAACGCGACCCGCGCTGGCTGGCCCGCTGGCTGAAAGAGCCCGACCGGATGCTCGCCGAAAAGGATCCTTTGGCCCTGCTCCTGTACGAGCAATACAACCGCCTGGCGATGCCCAACATGCGTCTTGGCGAGGCCGAGGTAGACGCGGTGCTGGCTTACCTGGAAGAAGAGACCGCGCGCGTTCAGTCGCCCCTCGCGGACAAGGGAAAGCCATAGAGGCCAATAGCCACTAGTCATGAGCTTGTCATCTGACTGTCGTATTTTTCCGAGCTTCACCCAGGGTCGGGACTACCAGCAGTGATACGCCGTTCTCTCTCGTCAGCAGGCCTGTTGCGCCTGCTGATCCTGATGCTCTGTGCCGCTACACTGGCGTTCCTCTGGGGGCTGCATGTCAGCCAGAAAGCAGCCTCGCGCCAGGATGCGCTGTCAGCCAAGGCCGCCGAGCACCTGAACCTGGCCAGCATCGTCAGCGAAAGCCTGCGCCAGTTGGTTGACCGTGCCCAAGCGGTCGGCAGGGTTACCCAGGACGACATCAAAGCGCTGCGTCAAGGGAGCTTCAGCCTGGCGCGAATCCTCGCCGAAGACCCGGTGTTCAAACGCATGAGCCTTTACGACCGGCGCGGTCAGCTGTTGTCCTCCAGCCAGCCCGACGAGCCCCCTCAGTTGCCCGAGGCCTGGCTGCAACAGCTCAAGGTCCATGTCGCCCAGTACGGATTCAAACCGTTTTTGCCGCGCATAACCCCAGGCAGCGACCCCAACGGCATGCCCAACTGGCGCTTGCCCTTCCTGCTACCGCTGACCGACCTGCCCGGGCGCGAGATCGACAGCATCCTGGTGATTCACCTGGATATCGGCTACCTGGCGGTATTGTTCCAGCACATCGATTTGGGCAGCACCGGCCTGCTGCGCTTGCTCCAGGACGACGGACAAGAACGGTTGCGCATCGACACCAGCGGGTTGGTGATGGCCAACGATACACTGATGCCAGGCTTGCCGAAGACTGCCCAAGAGTCTGGCCAGTTGACTCAGTATGCCTTCGGCCACCCCTACCAGAGCCTGTACCGACGCGTCGCCGAGCGGGGTTTCAGCGTAGTGGTCACCCAGCGCGAGGATGAAATTCTCACGCCCTCGGCACAGGCTTATACGCGCCAGTTCTGGCTGAATATGAGTATGACCCTGATGATCCTCGCCGGCCTTGCCTGGAGCTTGCGCCTGCTGCGCAAGCGCCAAGAGGCATTCACCGCTCTGGAGCATGCCCAACAGGTCAACCAGCAACTGATCGGCCGCCTTGAAGAGGAACACCGCCGCAGCAGCCATGCAGCGGCCACCGACCACCTCAGCGGCCTGCACAACCGCCGCCAGTTCGTCGAAGTGGCGAGCCAGGCCCTGACTCGCCAGCGCGGCAAGCGACGGCTGATGGCGATCCTGTTCATCGACATGGACCGCTTCAAGTCGATCAACGATTCGCTCGGGCACAAGATCGGCGACCTCTTGTTGCAGGCCGTGGCTGGGCGCATCCAGCGCCTGCTGGAGCCCGGGGATGAAGCCTCGCGATTCGGCGGCGACGAGTTCGTGGTGTTACTGGCCGGTGAACGCAGTGAAGAGCAGATCGACGCCTGGGTGCGCAGCCTGGTGCAGAAACTGTCGGCCACGTATGCCCTGGACGGCCAGGAGGTCAACACCAGCCCCAGTGTCGGGGTCAGCATCTGCCCGCGCGATGGCCAGGACATCGACAGCCTGATCCGCAGCGCCGACGCGGCGATGTATTCGGCCAAGCAGGCCGGACGCGCCCAGTACCGATTCTTCGACCCTTCGCTGAACCTCTCGGATATCCAGGCCTTCACCCTGGAGCAGGCGTTCGGCACAGCATTGGCCGGGCGCCAGTTCGTGCTGCACTACCAACCTCAAATTCGTCTCGATACACACCAGGTGCAGGGGTACGAAGCACTGGTACGTTGGGAGCACCCGGAATTCGGCCTGCTCTACCCGGACCGGTTCATCGGCGTGGCGGAGCGCAGCGGGTTCATCGTCGAACTGGGTTGGGAAGTGATTCGCCTGGCCTGCGAAGCATTGGCGCAATGGATGGTCCAGGGTCGCGATACGCGGCTTGCGGTGAACGTATCGGCGCTGCAATTGCGCCAGCCCGATTTCAGCTCACGCCTGCTGTCCAAGCTGCAGCGCTACGGCATTGCCCCGCAGCGGCTGGAACTGGAAATCACGGAAACCACCGTGCTTGATTCCGAAGGCACGGCAGTCGACCACCTGCACCGACTGCGCCGGGCGGGCCTGGGCATCAGCCTGGATGATTTCGGACGGGGTTATGCGGGCTTCGCCCACCTGCAGTCACTGCCCTTGAGCAAGCTCAAGATCGACCGCTCGTTGATCGCTCCATTGTCCAACAGCCACGATGACAGCCCGATCGTTTCCTCCACCATCATCCTCGCCAAGCGCCTGGGGCTCGAGGTGGTGGCCGAGGGCGTCGAGACCCGCGAACAGGTGGTGTGCCTTAAGCTTGCTGGCTGCGACATCGCCCAGGGCTACCACTTCAGTCGACCGTTGTCGCCGACGCAGTTGCGCGTATACCCGCCGTTCAATGGCCGGGAGGAAAAGACGCTGCAGTACCTGTAAGCAAGCTTGGGCTGGCCTCATCGCTGGCAAGCCAGCACCTACAAGTACCGCGCACGAGCGCCCTTGTGCCGCGAAAGGGCCACCTACGCTGCACGAATTCGGCCACCTCATTCCGTGAACGTGAAACGACGGATGCCCCCGACTTCCGGTCGGATTGCATAAAGGTCACCGGCATCGGGGTAATGCCGCAGCTCGGCCGGGGTCATGCCGAACCGTGCGGTGGTGATGTACAGGGTGTCCAGGTCTTCCCCGCCGAAGCAGCAACTGGTCGGACGCGGCACCGGCATGCTGACCTGATCGGTCAGGTAACCGTCGCGGTCATAGTGCAGCAGGCAACTGCCATTGAACTGGCACACCCACAAGCCGCCTTCACGGTCCAGCGCGATGCCATCCGGACGCCCCAGCTCGGCAGGCGTTTCGGCGAACAACGTGTACTGACCAAGGCGGCCCTCGCGCATGTACTCGGCACGGTAAATGGCCCGGGCAGCCGAGTCCACGAAATACACCGTGCGGCCATCTTCCGACCAGGCCAGGCCGTTGGGCAGCGCCAAGCCATCGAGCAGGATCTGCGCGCTGAGCTGTTGGTCGAAACGGTACAGCACGCCGGTCTTGCCGCTCGGGCCTTCATCCATCAATCCGGTGACGAAACGCCCCTGCGGGTCGCAGGCACCATCGTTGAAACGGTAGCTTGGACGATGATGCACGGGGCTGGAATACCGCCGCACCTTGCGCTCGGCCACATCCAGGATGGCCACGCTGGCATCCTCGGTGAAGATCAGGTTGTCCTGGTCGGTCAACGACAGCGCGCCGATGCGTGCCGCCGATTCGTAGAGCCGTTCCACTTCGCCGTCACGGGTCAGCCGGTTGATGCAGCCGTCGGAAATGTCGACATAGTACAAGGCACCGCTTTGCGCATCCCAGACCGGGCTTTCGCCGAGGTCTGCACGGGTATTGGCGACCTTGACCGGCAGGTAGTGGCACTCCTTGATGCGACTCCAGCGCTCGGCCACTTCCGCCAGGCTGGCAGCCTCGACCCGCGCCAGGTCCCTGGGGTAGCTGACACCGCTGTTCTCGCTGAATCGCGTTGCGGTGAACTGGCCGTTGCTGGCCCTGAGGATGTAGCCGGTATCGCGGCACAGATCACTGGCCAGGTAGAGCACGCCTGGGGTAACCCATTCGGGCTTGAGTTCTTCCGGTGGCTGCGTTACGCCCCACATGCGGGTCTTGGCCACCGGAGACACCGCGTTGACCAGAATACCGTGCTCCAGGCCTTCCATGCTCAAGGCGTTCATGATGCCAATCTGGGCCATCTTGCCCGCCGAGTACGCCACCAAGCCCGGCTGGGCATAGCGTTGGTACATGGCGCGGTCCGAGGTGGTCAGCACCACCCGCGGTGCGTGGGAGCGCTTGAGGTACTTCCAGGCATGCTTGGCCAGCCAGACGGGCGCATGCACGCTGATGCCCAGCGCACGTTGCAGAAACGCTTCTTCCTGAACTTCTATACCCTGGTAGTCAACCCAGCCAGCATTGTGGATGAGGATGTCCAGCCCGCCGAAATGCTCGATGGCCAGTTCCACCAATTGCTGACATTCAGATTCGCTTTCCAGGTGCCCGACATGGGCGACGGCCTGGTGTCCTGCCGCTTGCAGGGCTTCGAGCGCCCGCTTGACGGCTGTCAGGTCTTGTCCGCAACCTGAACGGTCGGTGCCAAGGTCGCTGATCACCACCCGTGCGCCGCACTCGGCCAGGGCCTTGGCATAGGCCAGGCCCAACCCCTGGGCTGCGCCGGTGATGATGGCGACTTTATTCTTGAATGGGTCTGTGAACGGCATAATCGCGCCCTTTCGATGCTCCTTTTTACGATAACAATAAAAAAATCAATGACTTAATATTAAAAGCATGCAACTTTGATATCTGCGAGATATCACGCCGAGCTATGATTGCCGCCTCGCAGGGTTGGGGGTGCAGCCCCGCTGGCACCAGTTCGGCTCGATGAAGGAACGGAGAATGATCGAGACACGTTTGCTCAGGCAGTTCATTGCCGTGGCTGAGGAGTTGCACTTTCACAAAGCAGCCATCCGCCTGCACATGGCGCAACCACCCCTGAGCCAGGCGATCAACAGACTTGAGGAAAAACTGGGCTTCAGCCTGTTCCTGCGCAACAAGCGCGGGGTCAAGCTCACCGCAGCGGGCATGGCATTCCTGGAAACGGCCTACCGCACGCTCAAGGAACTGGAACAAGGCATCGAGTACGCCCGTAATGTCTCCGAAGGCATCTGCGGCAAGCTGACCATCACCGCCATTTCCATCGCCTACTACGAGTCCTTGCTCAGTACGCTGCGACGATTCCGCGAAACGTACCCCAACGTGCGCCTGACCATTCGCGAGATGCCTTCGGCCTCCCAGGCCAAGGCACTGATGGCTGGCGAAGCCGACATCGGCTTCATGCGCAAGCTCCCCATGCCGCCCGACACCATCGAGTCACGCCTGCTGCTGAACGAGCAGATCGTGATGGCCTTGCCGGCCAGTCACCCACGGGTGACGCAGCCGGTGGTCGACCTGCGCGACTTCGCCGAAGACGACTTCGTGTTCACCCCACAGGCCCTGGGCAGCGGCTATCACAGTCAGTTGATCGCCCTGTGCGAATCGGCGGGTTTCTATCCGAAAATCGTCCAGGAAGCTGCGCAGATCCATACCCTGATCGGCCTGGTAGCCTGTGGTTTCGGTGTAGCCCTGGTACCCGAATCCATTGCCTATTCGACCTTGCGCGACCGCGTGCACTTCCGGCCGATCCGCCCGATCAAGGACCAGCCCGTTCCGACCATGGGCCTGTACATGAACTGGAACATCCAGAACGCCTCCCCCGCCTTGGGCAGTTTTATTTCCATGCTCAATGTCGGCGCGCCACGGCGCTTCAGCGACACCATCCAGAACCCGATCATCCTGGATGGCATCGACCAGCGCGAACTACACCGTTAACCCGTACTCACGCAACCAGGTGTCCAGTGCCAACGCCGTTTCCAGGTTGTTGCGTCGCAGCTGCGAGTTGAAATAGCCCTGAGGCTGCTGCAGCTCGCAAGCCAGGCGACGGTGGTCGATGATCTGGAAAACCGGGCTGGCGACGTCGCTCAGCAGTTGCCGTGAGCGCTCCCGCAGGAAGCGCTCGTAGGCCAGGTTCGCCGAGGTCGGGTACGGGCTCTTGCGTCGGGCCAGCACCGATGGCGGCAACAGATCGGCACCGGCCTGCTTGAGCAGCCACTTCTCTTCACCGCCATGGCCCTTGATCGACCAGGGTACGTTGTACACGTATTCCACCAGGGCATGGTCGGCGAACGGCACACGCACTTCCAGGCTTGCCGCCATGCTCAGGCGGTCCTTGCGGTCGAGCAGAGTCGGCAGCCAGTGGTGCAGGTGCAGGTGGCAGATCTCGCGCATGCGCCGCTCGTGCGGCGTATCCGCTGTCAGGTGCTCGACCGCCTCCAGCGCCTGGCGGTATACGTTGTCCTGATGTTCAGCGAAGTTGCACAAGCGGTCGAACTCCGGATTGATCAGCTCCGCTTGCAGCAACTGCATGCGTGACAGCCACGGCAAGCGCGGCGCGGCAATGGCCTGGGGGTCTCGGAACCAGGCGTAACCACCGAATACTTCGTCCGCGGCTTCACCGGAAATGGCCACTGTGGAGTGCTCACGAATCGCCTTGAACAGCAGGTACAGCGAGGTGTCGACGTCGCCGAACGTGGCGGCCGAATCGTTGGCGCGGTACACCGCCAGACGTGCTTGCTCGGCGACCAGTTGGCGGTTGTCGATCAGGATGGTCTGGTGCCGGCTGCCGATGTGCTCAGCGGCAGCCAACGCGTAGGGCTGGTCGCGCTCGGGACGAAACGCATCGGCCTGGAACTGTTCGGCCTGGCCGACGAAATC
Organism: Pseudomonas sp. Rh2; assembly: GCF_040762985.1. Taxonomy (NCBI): domain Bacteria; kingdom Pseudomonadati; phylum Pseudomonadota; class Gammaproteobacteria; order Pseudomonadales; family Pseudomonadaceae; genus Pseudomonas; species Pseudomonas sp. Rh2. The sequence goes on along the minus strand of NZ_CP142890.1, from coordinate 3,066,800 downwards.
CACCGAGAACGAATTGACCTTGCCGCCCTGCTCTGCCCAAAGGCGCTGCTGAGCCAGGGCGGTGAGCAGCGTGGAATCCAGCCCACCGGACAGCAGGGAGCACACCGGGACGTCCGCGTGCAATTGTTCGCCCAAGGCGTTTGCCAGCAGCTCGCGGGTGCGTTCGACGGTGGTCGACACGTCGTCCTGGTGCTCGCGTCGCTGCAATTGCCAATAGCGGCAGACCTTCATCTGCCCGTTGGGCCGCCAGGACAACCGGTGCCCCGGCGGCAGTTCGACGATACCGCGCAAGGCCGTGCGGGGCGTGCCACGGGCCAGGCTTAGGGCGTCCACCAGGCCGACCACATCCAGCGCGCGTTCGAATGCCGGGTGGGCAAGGATCGCCTTGCTCTCGGAGCCGAACAGCAGGCCTTGCTGGTGGTGCGCGTAGTACAGCGGCTTGACACCCAGCCGGTCACGTACCAGCAGGCAGTGGCCGTCGCGCTCGTCGAACAGGGCGAAAGCGAACATCCCGCTGAAGTACTCGCAGCAGCGCTCGCCCCACTCCAGGTACGCGTGTAGCACCACTTCGGTGTCGCTGCGTGTGACGAAGACATGACCCGCCCTGCGCAGACGGTCCCGCAGCGCGTCATGGTTATAGACCTCGCCGGTGTATACCAACGCCACCTCCTGGCCGTTGGCGAAGCGGTAGGTCATCGGTTGCACACCGCCGCTCAGGTCGATGATCGCCAGCCGACGATGGCCCAGCAGCGCATGGCGGTGTTGCCAGTGGCCACTGGCGTCCGGCCCCCGCAACGCCAGGGTTTCAGTCATGGCGCCAAGGACGCAGGTTTGATGTGTCAGGTCGCGGGTGTAGTCCACCCAGCCTGTGATTCCACACATAGGCGAACTCCTTACACCACGGGACGACGGGTAGGTAGTGCGCCCACCAGCGCTTGCAGGCGCTTGGCGATATCCACCAACTGCCGCTCGCTATCGCGCCGGCCCATGATCTGCACGGCCAGCGGCGCCTTGCCGTCGGCGCTGACGCAGATCGGCACAGTGATCGCGGGAAGCCCACTGAAGCTGGCCAGCGGGGTGAAACCGATTTTCTGTGCGTAACCCTCATCGGCCGGCGATGGAATGGTCGAGTCGCCCGGCTGAGGGTTACGGCGGTCGAAGGGCCGGTTCGGATCCATGGGAAAGATCACGAAGTCCACCTTGGCGTTGTCGAACCAGGGGCCAATACCAGCGCGCACCTGGTCCATGTGCTGGTGAATCCGCTGGTAGTCGCTGTCACTGACCCCAGCCCCGACCGCCAGGGCGCTGTTGGTCGACCAGTGCAGTTCGCAATCGAATTGGCGTGCCCAGGCCGCCGAGGCCAACCAGGCGTCACGCGCGCACAACTGCCAGGCATCACCCCGTCGGGCCCACAGTTCAGGCATGGACACCTCGCAAGGTGGCATGCCCAGGTCGGCCAATGCGCTGCACGCCTTGGCCAGCATCTCGAGCATCGCCGTGCTGGTCAGCGCCGGGTCCAGGGCGTGCTCCAGCACACCGATGCGGTAGCGGGGCTTGACGGGCAGTTGCTCGCCCAGCAGAGGCTCCAGGCCCAGCAACGGGAACAGCAGGTCCAGGTCATCGGCGCTGCGGGTGACCCATCCCAGGGCATCCATGCGCGGCGACAACGGGAACACCCCGCCAAGGCTTTCGGCCTTCTGCGTCATGCGTAAGCCGATCATGCCGCAATGGGACGCGGGCCAGCGCACCGAACCAAGCACATCGGTGCCCAGCGAGATGTCGCACAATCGAGCAGCGACCGAGACCGCGGAACCGGTGCTCGATCCGGACGGATCGATCGTCGGGAAATGCGGATTGCGACAACCCGCGCCGAAGCCGATGTTGAGCTCGGTGGTGGCGACCTTGCTGGTCAGTGCGATGCGGGGGTCGAGGGACACCAGGGCCTGAGCGGTGCGCTTGGGGTAGTGCCGGTAGCTGCGCAGGCCAAGGCGGGTCGGCAGCCCGGCGACGTCCACGGTGTCCTTCACACCCAGGCGGAACCACGGAGCAATGACCGCTCGCGTGCTGGTCAGGCAGCGGTAATCGCTGTCGGCATGTGTACACCACTGTTCATATTGCGCAGCCCAATCGGCGGCCAGCGCCGGGTTGCGCTCCAGCAGTTCGAGCCGCTTGCGCAGGCTCAGCGCCAGGTACTCCGGCTGCTCGCGGCCGATGGCGGCATCGGCGCCGCAGTGATTGAAGTAATGGGCGATGGTGTCTTGGGTATTAGCGTGGGTCATGCTTGCATTCCTTGACAGAAGATGAGGCGGCCCATACCTGGGGCTTGCCGGTGGCGGACAGGGGGAGATCGACGACACGACGTACGGCGGCCGGTCGCGGGTGGCCGGGGGCCAGGTGATCGAAGGCGTTCAGCACCGCCTGCTCGGTGAGCGTGCCGGAGCTGTACAGCACCTCGAAGGTTTCGGCGCGCAGTGCATCGCGCCGCGGTACGCAGGCCAAGGCCGGGCACTCCAGGCGCTGGCTGAGGTCGCTGGCCAGGCTGGCCAGGTCCAGACGCAGACCGTTGACCTTGATCAGGCTGCTGGCGCGACCGACCCACAGCAGCCGCCGGGCATCCAGTGGCTGGACCAGGTCATCGCAACGATGTCGGGCGGCGGCTGCATCGGCGCCGTGCGCTCGCGCGATGCGCGAGCTGCCGACCTCCAATGGGCCGACCTCGCCTATCTGGCTGAACAATGTGACATCGTCCAACAGCGTCCACGGTTGCGCTGGCGTGCTAGTACCCTGCAACTCGCGGTAGGCCATGGCACCGGTTTCGGTAGAGCCCAACAACTCGACGAAGCCGACCTGCGGCCCCGCAAAGCGATGCACCGTGGCCAGCGCGCCTGGAGGCAGTACAGAAGCGCTGTGCACCACCAGCACCTGGCGTCGGTCGGCCAGTTGCTTGAGCAACATCGGCAACACCCGCCAAGTGCTGGCAATGGCGAGGATCACGCACGCGCCTTCACCCTCGAGCGTCGGCAACTGCTGGCGCTCGAGCGAGCAGACTTGCAAGCGTGCGTTCATCACCTGGGCGCCAACCTGGCCGAGGATCATGCCGTAGCTGTGGCGGGTCGGCGCGAAGGAGATGATCTCGCCAACGGCTGGCGACCACTTGCCGTAGATCAGCGCCGCTTCACTGACCATCTGCGCCTGGCTACGTAGCCACTGACGGGGGGCGGCGGTTGTGCCGGAGGTCGTGAACAGGTGGTCGGCGCTCATTGGACGGCCTGCAAGGTCAACTGGTCTTCGAGTTTCTGGCCGATGAACTGGTCCATCTTTTCCAGGGTTTCGAACCAGAAGCGAATATCGTCGCTGAGGTAATCCACTTCGAAGCCAAAGGTAGCCTCGATGACGGTAACGACCTCGACCGCCATCAGGCTGTCGAAACGCTCGCCGAGAAACTCGCGGAAGCTATCGCGCATACCGATCAGTTCGACTTCCGGGCCGAGCAATTGCGCAAGGGCCTGGCGAATGCGGTGTTCATGGGTGTGGTGTGTCACGAGACTGTGCTTCCTTGTCGGTGGTCGGCATTGATCAGTTCCGGGCCAGCGCTGTAGTACACCTGCGCGGGCTCGATCAGGTTGATGTGGATGTAGATGAAGGCGCTCGGGTACACACTGCGCAGACAGCTGTGCAGCCCCTGAGCCAACCGCTGTTGTTGCTGCAGGTCGCGCTCGACCGACAGCGTGATACGCAGGTGAAACTGCAAAGGCGCCCCGTGCTGATCGGCACTGGGCAACGGCATGCCCGCACTGAAGGCATGGCCCGGGGGCAACGTTTCGAACAACACCAGGCAATGCGCCGGGTCAGCCCCGAGCTGCTTGAGCTGCCGGGTACACGCCAGGGCCACACGCTTGCGTTCCACAGGTTGCAGCGCAGCGCTCGATACGGTGATGGTTGGCATCGCCGCACCTCACGACAAATACAGGTTGGGCAGGCGCTGGCGCTTGCCCTCGGCAAAGGCTTCCAGCAGCCGCCCCAGGCAGGTCGACAGCGCGTCATGCCCAGGCAGGTACAGCGGCGACCAGGCATAGCCCTGCTCGCTGCGTATCTTGCCGAGGAAAAAGCGCAGGTGCGCAAGGTCGCACGTAATGTCCAGATCGCTCATCAGCGCCATAGCCTGGTAAGTGCTGAGCAAGTCCGGAATGCGCCGGCCCTGGTTGGCGAAGCCGCCCTGGGGTACCTTGTGTGCCTCCAGCAATGGCATGACCGCTTGCCTGACATCCTGGCCAATGAACGCCAGGCAACCGAGCGCCTGCAGCGAAGCGCGCAAGGTGGCCTGCCCGCGCGGGTAGGTTGCGTGGCCGCCGGACTTCCGGCAGCTGGCCACGAACGCCTCCAACTGCGCCAGATCGACGCCTGCGTCGTCGTTCAGCTGCCGCAGCACCGCCACCGCCGATGCGGTGGAGACCATGTCCGAGCCTCGCCCCTCCCAGAAACCGAAGCCGCCGTCAGGGTTCTGCAGCGTGGCCAGCCATTGGCCGATGGCCCCGCGCGATGCCGGCAAGTCAGCGAACGCGCCAGCCGCCAGGGCCCAGTTGCTGCAACGCACTTCGGCACCCCGTCCGGGCATGTACATCACCCCCGGCTCGTTGGGCATCTGGCAGCCTTCGATCCAGCGCAGCGCCTCCGCTTGCCGTGCAGGCGGCAAGGCGCCGCCGAGTATGGCCGCCGCGGTGGTCAGCACATCCGCGGCATCGTCCTGACGGCGGTAGGTGTAGCCGCCTTCAGGCACGGCCAGGCTGGCAATGAACCTGGCCACGTCGTCTGCAAGGTGTCCCAAGGGTTCATTCAGGGCCTTGAGCGTGCCCACGGCGCAGAACGCCGCCCAGACATCCTCGCCGTCGTAACCAGACCAGCGCACGAAAGCACCCGTCGGGCCTACCAGGGACGCGATCCAGGCAATGCATTCGCTGCGAACCAAGGGCTCGGCCTGCAATACCGCAAGGCTGGCTGTGGCACGGTAGGTCGCCCACAGGCACGGCACGTCGGCGGCCTCGCTGAAGCGAAACCCGCCGCTATCCGTCTGCTGGGCTTGCAACCAGCCAATCAACTTGTCGATGTTCCAATCAGGTGCTGGCAACCCTTGGCTTGCCAGGGCGCGTGCCGCCATCACCCCGTAAAAGCAGGCCCGCGTATCGGCGTGGTTGCGTTGGGCGAAATCGGCGGACCAGCTCAAACCACCATTGGCGCACTGCAAACCGCCCAGCCAGGTGTACAGCGCCTGCACCTCGGCCACCTTGCCTGCACAGACCTCGATCAAGGTGCGCAAGGCGTAATGCGTGGCCCAAACGTCTGCGGTCTGTCCTGGGCACATGGCGTAGGCCTCGCCGTCGAACAGGCTGTGAAGCCAGTGGGCGGTTTCCTCGGATCGGTCAACGGCGATGCCCAGGTCCTGGAGTGTCTGGGTGCAATAGAAAGTGGCCCATGCATCGGACGGCATGCCTTTGCTCCAGGCAAAGCCGCCATCGCGGTTGCGCCGGGACTGGATGTAGCGCTGCAGGGCGAGGCTGTCCACGGCGTCCAACCGCTCGACCCAGGCGAGGCTGCGAATGGCTGCGTAGGTGCACCACAGGTCCGGCTGACCGTTGGCCAGCCCATGCCCTTCGGGGAACCGTGGCCCGATCATGGCTGGCCTCCGACGAAGCGCAGGTTGGTCTTCTTCCAACTCTTTTGCGATGCGCCGCTCTTGTTCACGGCCGACAGGTTGTTGACGAACAACACCCGGCTCCAACGCAACCCCATGCGCTGCTGCGAGCGCACCAGCAACTGAGCCTGCAGGTGTTGTTCCGCGCCGCTGTCCCAGTCCACGTCACGTTCCAGGATCAGCGCGGCGCTATCGGCCTGGCGGTCGATTTCGATGACATAGCCGGTGGCGTTGCAAGTGCCGTACACCACCTCTTCGACCGCGCGGATATCCAGGTCGGCACCAGCCACCACCACGGTGTCGCTGTCCCGGCCGTTGACCAGCACGCTCGGGCTGGCCTGGCCCGGTATCCATGGCGCGGTGATGGTGACGCTGTCGCCGGTGTCCAGACGCAACAGTGGGCGGGCGAACAGGTTGAGCGGCGTGACCACCAAGCGCCCGGTCAGGCCTTCGGCCGGCGTCACCAGTTGCCCGTCGGGCAGCAGCAGTTCGAAATAGTTGGTCGCCGTCGCCAGGCGCATCTGCTGATCTTCGCCCACCACTGCCAGCGTCCCAGTTTCGGTACTGCCATAACTGGCGTCGAACACATCGCAGCGCCATTCACGGGCCAGGCGTTCGCGCAATGGCCTGGTATTGACCTCACCCAGCAGCATGACCGTGCGCACCGACTCAGCGAAACCCTCCAGCAGCCCGCGCTGCTTCAGAAAGCGTGTCAGTTGCACCAGCACGCCCGGAGCAATGAACATCACCGTCGGGCGATAGCTGGCGAATGTCTTGCACACCCGCTCCCAGTCGGTGATCCCGGTGGTGAAGGGGTAAAGCCGTACATGGGAAACGTCCAGGTACTCACAGACATGGGCAATCAGGTCGCCTACCGGGACGATATCCGACGGCATCAGGCTGGCGACCCGCGTGCCGGGCTGCAGCACCGCGCGCCAGTGCCCGGCGACGCTGACGGCGTTCCAGATGATGTCCTGTTTCAGCCGTGGGGTGGGTGTCGGCTCACCGGTGGTGCCGGTGGTGGCGTAGTACTTGGCGGCCTCGCTGAGTGCCACCGTGCAGAATTGAAGCGGTTGGCTTTTGAGCAAGGCTTTTGGGGTCGGCGGCAGTTGCTGGAACGCCGAGAATTGGTAGTGGCCGATGTTCGCGTACTGGGCACTCTGGCGCGCCCTGGTCCATGCGGCTTGCAATTTACGCTCATAAAAACCGGCGTCGGGAATGCGCCCGATGTGCACCTGAAGTTCGCGTTCTGCGTCCTTCAGTACGCCGTAATCCTTGTCGCTGTGAACTAGCATCGACTCGCCCTCTGGAAAAAACAGGGGCGAGAATTGGCGAGCGCGGAGGGTAAGTAAAATACTTAATTCAACAGTGCGGTGAGCGCTGAAAAGTATCAAAGCGGGTCAAATAGTGGGCTTTTGCGTACCAAACGGTGCCTTTTGCTGATGGACAAAGACCGTTTGGCCCCCGATTTCCGGAGGGATATCAGTCAGAGATGATTTAAGTATTTCTGGGGTCGTTGTGAGAGCGGCCTCGCGCGCAGCGCCAGGCCGTTCCAACAGAAAAACAGCGCAGTGGCTCGGATCAGGGGTGTTGCTTATGCCGAGGGGGCAACCGCTTGACGGGCGATACGCCACAGCCGGGCGATATCACGTGCTCTGGCATGCAGTAGCGCCGGGGCGTTGGCACAGGCATGCTCCAGGCTCATCGGCCCGTTGGCCAGGGCGAATGCAGCGTCGATACCGTGGACATACAGCTGCTGATAGCCTTCACCCAAGGTCCCAGCCAGCACCACCACCGGCACACCGTGGCGTTTGGCGACCCGAGCGACGCCCATCGGCGTCTTGCCGCGCAGCGTCTGGGCGTCGAAACGCCCTTCGCCTGTAATGACCAGGTCAGCGCCCTGCACCAAAGCGTCCAGACCCGCCAGGTCGGCTACCACCTCCACGCCAGGGCAAAACCGCGCCCCCATGAAGGCCTTGGCCGCAAAGCCCATACCGCCAGCGGCGCCGCAGCCTGGAAGATCACGCACATCCTCACCCAGCAACCGCGAACAGTGGTCGGCAAAATGGCCCAGCGCCAGATCCAGCGCCTGCACCTGCTCCGGGCTTGCGCCTTTCTGCGGGCCGAAGATCGCCGAAGCCCCATTGGGCCCACACAGGGGGTTGTCGACGTCGGCGGCCACTTCGACCTGTACGTCCAGCAGGCGCGGGTCGAGACCACTGGCATCGATACGCGCCAGCCTGGAAAGGGCCAAGCCGCCCTCCTCCAGCGCCTGGCCGTCGGCGTCCAGCAAACGCAAGCCCAGTGCCCTCAACATGCCGCTGCCACCATCGTTGGTAGCGCTGCCACCAATCGCCAGGACAATCCGCTGGGCACCGGCTGCCAGGGCAGCGGCAACCAGCTCGCCGGTACCCCAAGTGCTAGTGCGGCAGGCATCGCGCTGGCCGGGCGGGACCAGTTGCAAGCCACTGGCCTGGGCCATCTCGATAATCGCCGTGCGGCTGTCGGCCAACCACCCCCAACCGGCTTCCACAGGTTCCCCCAGGGGGCCGCGCACGCGCTGGCGACGAAGCTCGCCATGGCTGGCCGCCAGGATCGCCTCCATGGTGCCCTCGCCACCGTCCGCCATCGGGCACTGAACCAGCGCGGCATGCGGCCATACCTCGGCCAGGCCACCGGCGATGGCACGGGCGACGCCAGCCGCGTCGAGGCTGTCCTTGAACGAGTCGGGGGCGATGACGATCTTCATGGGGATTCTCCTGTCCAGATGACCGGCATGCTGACAGGTGGCCGCCTGGCTGGCCTCGGTCGAATGCACAACACGTTCGCAGGGATGATTGGGCAAATGCCTGCCCCTGGAGGCCAGGTCAATCCGCGGGCAGCAATTGCAACCCCAGGTACAGGCTTAGCATGCCTTCCAGTCGCAAGGGATCGACCTCACTCAGCTCTGCAATGCGCTCCAGCCGGTAGCGCAGACTGTTACGGTGGATACCCAGTGCGTCGGCGCAGGCCTGGCTCTGCCCATCATGCGCACACCATGCCCGCAACGTGGCGAGCAGTTGACCACTGACATCCTTGGCCCGTATGCGCTGCAAAGGTTCCAGCAGCTCATCCAGCGCATCGTCGTTGCGATGTCGCCAAAGCAGAGCCGGAAGCCGGTAGCGCGCCAGGCTAAGCAGTGGCTCATTGGGCAAGACTTCGCGTCCATAGGCCAGCAGGTCCCGCACGCGGCGGTAGCCCCGGCGCAACTGGTCGAGGCTGTGCGCCACGGTACCCAGCGCCATCCGCTCGACCTCCCAGCCATGGCGCTGCAAACGCTCCAGCAGCCTGGATTCGTCCACAACCACGCCAGCGGGGCGGCACCACAGCAAGGACTGGCGCGCGGGGCTTACGCACCAGCTGTCCGGGTAGCGGCTCATCAGCCAGGCCGAGAGTGCCTCCGAAGGCGGGCCTGACTTGAGTTCGAACAGGTAGGGTATGCGCGGCAACTGTGGCTTGAGCCCCAACTGCTGCGCTTCGTCCAGAAGCCGTGGCGAGTCACCGGTGCCGCCCAGCAGCAGCGCCAGCAAGTCATCGCAGCGCTGGCGCCGCCATTGCTGCTCCACCTGCTGGTGCCGCTGGGCCAGCAGCATTTCGGCGGTCATCCGCACCAGTTCGCCATAAGTGCGCAACTGCCGTGGGTCACCCGTAAGCCCCAATACGCCGATCAGCCGCCCATCGAGCATCAGTGGCAGGTTCACCCCGGGCTGCACACCCTTCAGGCATTTGGCCGCATCCACGTCCAACTCCACGATCCGCCCGTTGGCCAATACCAGCTGGGCCCCTTCGTGACGGGTATTGATGCGCTCAGACTCGCCACTGCCCAGGATCAACCCCTGACTGTCCATGACGTTGACGTTGCAGGGCAAAATCGCCATCGCCCGGTCGACGATATCCTGAGCCAAGTCGTGGTCCAGTTCGAACATTCCAGCTCCTCAGCAGGTTAGGCGTGGCTTGGCCGAGGGCCTAGATGACTTTGTCCACGTACGCTTGCGCGAACCAGTCTGGGAGCTCCTCGACGTTGAACCGCAGATCGGTGCCATGGGTGATCTCGGCCAGCAAGATCGACTGCTCACTGGAGTTATCGAAAATGAACGCCCGGTTAGAAGCGGCAACCGCGGAAGGCAGAAGTTCTAGCGAGCGTACGTAGCGTTGCCGGATCTTGTCTTCGGGGACAGGGTGCCCGCCATCGCTGACTCGGTTGGCTACACGACTGATGTTGATGTCAACTGAATCCGTTGCGACGAAATAAAGGTAGGTGCGATATCCGCTGGCTCGCGCCAACTCGATAAAGCGGACCTTGTCCGCACTCGACATGACGGTTTCAAAAGTGAAGCTTTCCTTGAGTTCCAACAGCTTGTTCCGGATGAAATCGGAAATCACCGAGGAGTAGTAAGAGTTCATCTCCACTTTACTGAAGTCGACCTTCTGGCCGTGCAATTCAATGTCCTGCACTGTCCCCGCCAATCCAGCCTTGCGCATCAACGGGTGTGGCCCCAAGAACCCGTGGAGCTCTTCGGAGGTCGGAGTGATGTTGAACTGAGCCAGGTCGAGCAAGCCGCTGGCTTTTACTTCCTTCTCGATATCGTCCGCATTCACGTAGGTCGAAATCAAGTTAGGGGGTACTTGGTCCTTTATGGTTGATTTGCCCGAACCGTTTGGGCCAGCGAAAACGCGTAGTCTAGGCACTGGCTTCCAACCGACGCACCTTGACCACTTCGCCAACAGTCACTTTCCTGCGCGGCTTGGTCTTGTTCACGACGCGGACAACGCCTTCAGCACTCGCTGCGACAATGTTGGAACCTTCAACCCGCAACACCGTGTGGCCTGCAGCCAAGGCACGAACATATGCAGCATATGTCGCGCAAGCAGCCGTTTGAGGGATGCTGACCTCGAGATTGTCAATTGCCTTCTCTGAAAGATCGTGCTTTAAGGCTTTTGCCGCCATGGTTGCCTCCGTTGTTCACTTCCGGGCAAAACTGGATTTCTTACATTCTAGCCTTGATTGCCCCCAAGCTGAAATGATCACTGGCCGATCCTCTCGCCCTGGCCGCTTGTTCGACGGCACAGCAGCCCGCCCAGGACACTGTGCAAAAGCACAAAGACAGCCGCCTCGCACTCCCCGAGACTCCTCAGGGCGAGCGCCGGAACAGGCGACGCGGCGACAACCATAACAACAGAGATCACAATCATGGCACACAGCCCCGCCCTTGACCAAGGCACGGACACCACCCGCAATGCGCTGTACCGGCGCATCACGCTGCGGCTGATTCCGTTCATTTTCATCTGCTACCTGTTCAACTACCTGGACCGCGTCAACGTCGGCTTCGCCAAGCTGCAGATGCTCGATGCACTTCAGTTCAGCGAAACCGTCTATGGCCTTGGCGCCGGGATATTCTTCATCGGCTACGTCCTTTGCGGACTGCCCAGCAACCTGGCGCTCAACCGCTTCGGTCCGCGACGCTGGATCGCAGCGATGATGATCGCCTGGGGTAGCCTCTCGACCTGCCTGCTGTTCGTCACCACGCCCACCGAGTTCTACACCTTGCGCCTGCTGACCGGTGCCGCGGAGGCCGGCTTCTTCCCTGGCGTAGTGCTGTATCTCTCGCGCTGGTTCCCGGCTGATCGTCGTGGCCGCATCATGGCGCTGTTCATGTCGGCGATTCCGGTCTCCGGCCTGCTGGGCGGGCCGTTCTCCGGTTGGATCCTCGAACACTTCGCCGCCGGCCAACATGGCCTGGCCGGTTGGCAGTGGATGTTCCTGATCCAGGGCCTGCCGACCGTCATACTGGGCGTGCTCGCCATCGGCCTGCTCAGTGACGGCTACCAGAAAGCCGCCTGGCTGAGCCCAGCCGAACGCCAGCTGATCGAAGCCGACCTCAAGGCCGACGCCGCCAGCAAGCCTGCCACGACGGGTGACAGCGTAGTCAGTGTGCTCACCAACCCGTTGATCTGGACCTTCGGCTTCGTCTACTTCTGCATCCAAAGCGGGGTTTACGCGATCAACTTCTGGCTACCGTCGATCATCAAGAACATGGGCTTCGACAATCCGCTGCTGATTGGTTGGCTCAGCGCCATCCCCTACTTGCTCGCGGGTGTGTTCATGATCCTTTGCGGGCGCTCGGCGGACCTGCGCAACGAGCGCCGCTGGCACCTTGTGGTACCGATGCTGATGGGCGCCACCGGCCTGCTGATCGCGGTGAACTTCGCAGGCAACCCGACCATTGCCATCCTCGGACTTTCGATCGCCACCATGGGTGCCCTCACCGGCCTGCCAATGTTCTGGCCGATGCCGACCGCACTGCTGAGCGCGAGCGCCGCCGTCGCGGGCTTGGCGATCATCAACTCGGTGGGCCAGATGGCCGGCTTCCTCAGCCCCTACCTGGTGGGCTTCATCAAGGACCAGACCGGCTCGACCGACGCGGCGCTGTACTCGCTGGCGGCGTTGATCGTGCTGGGTAGCCTGGTTGCCCTGCGCGTTTCGCGCGCTGGTATGCTGCGCGCTTGCCAAACCAATTGATGCCCGTTCGCCAGCAAGTGGGCTCCTGTCCGTAGGAGCCGGCTTGCCGGCGAAACATCCAGCAATCCTCGACCCGATCGTCAGCTCGCTGCATCACCCCAAAGGCAAAGGCGTCAAATGGTTGCAATGGCCATTTGGAGAAGCCTCATGTCCCAGCACAACGTCGCCCGCGTCGAACAACTCGATCCCCGTCGCCCCCTGCGCGTGCAGGCCGGCAGCGAAGAGCTCGTCCTGGTCCTCCAGGGCGACCAGGTACACGCCTACCAAGCCAACTGTCCCCATGCCGGTGCGCCTCTCGACGAGGGCATGGTCTGTGGCGGCCTGCTGGTGTGCCCCTGGCACAAAGCTGCATTCGCCGTCGATGAAGGCGCGGTTTGCGAGCCCCCGGCGCTGACCGATCTGCGCCGTTACCGGGCGTGGGTGAAGGACGGAGCGGTATGGGTCGACGACCAACCTCTGGCGCAGGTCGAGCCACCCCGTCACAGCGATGCCCGTTGTTTCGCGGTGATCGGTGCCGGCGCCGCTGGCTCGGCAGCGGTCGCCACGCTGCTGGCCCACGGCTTTGGTGGCCGTCTGGTCTGGCTCGACCAGGAGCACCAAAGCGCCTACGACCGTACCGCACTGAGCAAATTCGTCATCGCCGGGCAAATGCCCGCAGATGAAGTGCCAGCATTGCTAGAGCCAGAGGCACTTCGCAAAGGCCACCTGGAGCGGCTGTTCGGCAAGGTGCGCGTACTGGACACGCAGAAGCGCCGGATTACCCTTGCTGACGGCAGGCACATCGACTACGACGCAGCCCTGCTTGCCACTGGCGGCAAGCCGCACCGCCCCGCCATCGACGGTGTCGAGCTGCCTGGCGTGTTCACCCTGCGCTCGCGCGAGGACGCAGCCCGCCTGCTCGATGCCGCCGAACCAGGGCATCCCGTGGTGATCGTCGGTGATGGCTTCATTGGCCTTGAAGCTGCCTCGGCACTGCGCAAATACGGTGCCCAGGTGCATGTGGTGACCCGTCATGAAGTGCCGCTGGCCAAGCCGCTCGGGGAGCGCATCGGCCGCAGCATCCGCGCGCTGCACGAGCGCAAGGGCGTGATTTTCCACGGACCTACCGAGGTCGAACGCCTGGCCGGAAAGGGCCAGGTCGACACTGTGGTGCTGGCCAATGGCGAAACCTTGGCCGCTTCCGTGGTTCTGCTGGGCACCGGTGTCAGCCCGGCCACTGGCTGCGTCCAAGGCTTGGTGATGGCCCAAGACAAATCGTTGAACGTCGATGCACACATGCAGGCAGCCGATGGACTGTGGGCCGCCGGTGACATCGCCACCTTCCCCCTCTCGGGACGTCCGGTACGCATCGAGCACTGGCGACTGGCCCAGCAACAAGGCGTGATCGCTGCGGCCAACATGCTCGGCCAACAGCGGCGCTACGATGACGTGCCGTTCTTCTGGACCTACCAGCATGGGCGCACCTATGAAGTGCTCGGGCATGCACGAGACTTCAACCGCATGGAATTCGTCGGCGAGCCGGAAAAAGGCGACTTCATTGCCTTGCAATGCGTCGACGACCAGGTCGAGGCGGTGATTGCCCAGGGGTATTCGGATGCGATGGCGCAGTTGTCGCAACGGATGAAGCGGCCCCTGAGCCTGACTCAGGCGCTTGAACTGATTGGCTGAACCTGTGTAAAACGAACGGACACCCCCACTGCAAAGGACTTCCCAGCATGATCTATCGCTCCCTCGGCCACAGCGGTCTGCAGGTTTCAGCCCTGACGCTGGGCAGCATGATGTTCGGCGAGCAGACCAGCACCGAGGACTCGTTGCGGATCATCGACAAGGCCTGGGACCAAGGTATCAACTTCCTCGACACGGCCGACGTCTACAACGCGGGCCGCGCCGAGGAAATCGTCGGTGAAGCGATCGCCCGTCATCGGCAGGACTGGATCGTGGCATCCAAGGTGGGCTTTGGGCCTGCCGACGGCTTGCCCAACCGCAGCGGTCTGTCGCGCAAGCACATCTTCAATGCCATCGACGCCACACTCACGCGCATGGACCTCGATTACCTCGACGTCTACTACTTGCACCGTGAAGACCACAAGGTTCCGCTGGAAGAGTCCGTGCGCGCCATTGGCGACCTGCTGCAGCAAGGCAAGATCCGCTACTGGGGCGTATCCAACTTCCGTGGCTGGAGAATCGCCGAAATCTGCAACCTGGCCGAGCGCCTGGGGGTAGCCAAGCCAGTGGTAAGCCAGCCGCTGTACAACATCGTCAACCGCCAGGCCGAGCCCGAGCAGATGACGGCCGCGGCCTACCACGGCCTTGGCGTGGTGCCATTCAGCCCATTGGCCCGAGGCGTGCTCAGTGGCAAGTATGCCCCCGGCGCAGCGCCGCAGGCCGGTAGCCGTGCGGCGCGCCAGGACCGGCGGATCATGGAGGTTGAATGGCGCCAGGAGTCGTTGACCATTGCCCGCCAGATCCAGGCTTACGTCGAGGCCAAAGGCGTAGGGATCGTCGAATTCGCCATTGCCTGGGTGCTGAACAACGAGCTGGTGAGCTCGGCAATCGTGGGTCCGCGCACCGAGGCGCAATGGGACACGTATGCCGGGGCACTGGAGGTCAAGATCACGGCAGAGGATGAAGCGCTCATCGATTCGTTGGTCACGCCAGGTCACGCCTCGACGCCTGGATTCAATGACGTGGCGCATTTTGTCAGCGGCAGGCGGGCACGTCGCTGAGTGTTTTTCCGACCTCTTCGCGGGCAAACCCACGCCCATACCGTGCTGCGCCTGCGGGAGCGGGTTGACCCGCGAGCGGACCAGCCGATCAGGGCTCGGCCAGGTATTGAGTATTCCAGGCCGCCAACGGCAGCGGCGGCTGTTGATCGAAGATGCGCCGCCAGATCAACGCCAAGTCATGGCCATTGAACATGCCGCCCACCCCCGCCTTCGGCCAAGAGGTCGGCGTATCCATGATCCATCGCCCTTGGCCATCACGGCGGGCCATGGCGAAGCGGAAGGTGTAGTTGCCCGGAATCCCCATGCGCAGGTCGGTGACCACCAACGCATCGCCAATCACGTCATAGCGCAGCCAGTCATCGGTGAACCAGCGCAGGCGATTGTGCAGGGGCGCGTCTGTGAGCGCCGTGGCCACGTTCAGATTGCGCGACAGGCGCTGCATCTCGGGCGGTGTGCGGTCGAAAATGCTGCTGATACCTTCGTAGTAATCACCATCCGGCGTCTTGGCCAGCACCCGCCACACCAGGCTGTTGAAGGCCATGGGCACAGCCCGCACGTCGCTCGCCACGACCCCTTGCTGGTCGAGGGCCGCGGCAAAGCGCTGCTCGGCGGTGATCCGGCCCGCCAGGCCAAAGCCCAGGTAGGCGCTGCTGAACAGCAGGGCCAGTGAGAGCACCCGCCCCCCCCGTCCCTGCAACCCCTTGCAGGCGGCGTAGAACACCGCAGCCAGCAGTGGCACGGTATAGACCGGGTCGATGATGAACACCGCGGCCCAGCTCAGCGGAGTGAGCTGTAGTGGCCAGAACAACTGGGTACCGTAGACGGTGAATGAATCGAGGACAGGGTGCGTGACCAGCACGAGCCAGAAGGCGAGGAACAACCTCCCACGCGTGTAGCCCTTGTCGGGCCAGCGCCAGGCGACCAACCACGCCAGCATCAGGGCCAGACCGGTGAGCACGAAGAGGGAATGGGAGAAACCGCGGTGGTAGGTCATCTGCGACACCGGGTCGGCATAGCGGATGACCACATCGAGGTCCGGCACGGTACCCAGCAAGGCGCCGTACACCAGCGAGCGACGGCCCTGTATGCGGCCGAGCACCGTGCCTTGGAGCGCGGCGCCGAGCACGGCTTGGGTCAGTGAGTCCAAGGTGAAACTCCTGATGAAGTGTTACCAGGAACCTACCGTTGTCCGCACCGATAACGCAAATCTAATGACGGCGATGTCCTGTAGGCACGGGGCCGCCTCGCGCCACAATCGCAGCCCCGCCATCGTTTCAGAACAACTGCCAGGTGTACACCAGCGTCACACGATTCTCATCGATATCGCTGCGATAGTTCGAACGCGCCATGGCGTTGCGCAGGCGAATGCCCAGCCCCTTGAACACGCCACTCTGCACGGCGTAGCCAAGGTCTAGATCGCGCTCGCGGTCCCTCCCCTCGTAGTCACGGCCTGTGTCGACGTTGTCGCCGGTGATGTAGCGTACGGTCGCGGTCAGTCCAGGAATGCCCATGGCCGCGAAATTGTAGTCGTAGCGCACCTGATAGGACCGCTCATCGGTAGAGGCGAACTCATAGGTCGGCACCTCGTTGCCCAAGGGCGACACATTGGCGAATACCCGTGGGAACGGGCTGTCGCCATAGATCCCCTGGTAGCCCACATGGAAGCTGTGTCCGCCACGCCGGGCCGTGAACAGCGAGAAAAACGCCTGGTTGTCGATGTTGCCCAGCAGTGCGTCGCCATCTTCGTGGGCCGTGAAGTAGCCCAGGTTGGCACTGAGCACCCAATCGCCCAGCGGCTTGCTGTGCTTGAGGCCAACGAAACCCTGCTCGTAGATGTCCTGGAGTTGGCCATACCACAGACTAACGCTGCTTTGATTGGCGTTGAACGCATAGTCACCGCCCGCGTAGTTGAAGGCGTCGCTTTGAGCCTGGCGCTGCGGCACATGGCCGAGCATGGCGTTCATCTTGCCATCACCGGCTTCGTTGCGCAGGTGACTTGAGCTCAGGTGCCCTGCTTGCACGGTCAAGCCATCGAGCTCGGCCGAACTCAGGCTCATACCTTGGTAGGTTGGCGGTAACAAGCGGATATCACTGAAGGTCAACACGGGCAGGTTGGGCTGCAGTTCGCCAACCCGCAGTTCGGTCTTCGACAGCCTGGCCTTTAAGGTTGGCGCCAGGCGGCTGTACTCATCGGCAGCCCGGCCATCACCCTGTACCGGCAGCAACCCGGTATTGACCCGGTCCGGGCTGCTGTCGAGCTTGATGCCCAGCAGGCCCAGGGCATCCACCCCGAAACCAACTGTACCCGGCGTGTAACCTGACTTGAAATCAAGAATGAAGCCCTGGGCCCACTCCTCAGCTTTCGATTGCTGGTTGGCACCGACAATGTCGGAAAAGTCACGACTGAAATAGTAGTTGCGGGCGCTAAGGGTGGCCTTGGCATCCTCGAAGAAACCGCCGTCGGCGGCAAGAAGCGGTTGGCTGAGCAAGGTCAGCCCCAGGGCGACGCAAGGGGTGTGGTTCATTCCGAAGCTCTCTTGATCTTGTTTTTATTGATGAAGCGTTGGGAACACGGGTTTGGCAGGTGACAAGGCTCCTTTCACGGGTTGCGGCGCAGGGCGCCAAGAACTTGCGGTCGTCGCCACCTGAGCAGCGCATGGGCCAGCAGGCCGAACAGCAGGCCCCAGAACGCGGCGGACAAGCCCAGGAAAGAAACGCCAGACGCAGTGACCAGAAAGGTGAACAGCCCCGCATCGCGCTCGACAGGCTCGGCCAGGCTGCGCGCCAAGGCCTCACTGATCGCGCCGTATAGGGCCAGGCCGGCGAGTGCGGCGATCAGGGCGGCGGGAAAGGCCGCGAACAGCGACATCAATGTGGCGCCGGCGATGCCCAGCAGCAGGTACAAGACACTGCCGCAGACCGCCGCCACGTAACGCCGACGGGGGTCTTCATGGGCTTCGTGGCCGGTGCATAGGCTGGCGGTGACGGCCGCCAGATTCAGGCCGTGGCAACCAAACGGCGCGAGCAACGCACCGCCCAACGCACTGGCACTGATCAGCGGGCTGGCGGGTGTCGAATAACCGGCCGTACGCAGCACCGCCATGCCGGGCATGAACTGACCGGTCAGGGCCACCAGCGCCATGGGCAGGGCCAGGCTGAAGACCGCCGGCAGGCTGAACTGCGGCGTGATCCATTGCGGCGTCGCCAGTTGCAGCACCAGCGCCTCGCTGCGAAATGCGCCACTGGCCACGGTAACGGCAGCGCCAACGCACAGCACCGCCGCCACCGCGTAGCGCGGCTGTACCCTGCGCATCAGCAGGTAGGCGACGAACATCGCCAGCACCAGCACAGGTTGTGTGGGCAAGGCGCGGAACACCTCGGTACCGAAGCTGAACAGGATGCCCGCCTGCATGCCGGCTGCAATGGAGCCTGGCAAGTGGGCGATGATGCGGTCGAACGCCCCGCTGATACCGATCAGCAGCAGGAACAGATTGGCCACCAGGTAGGCGCCGACGGCTTGTTCGATGCCCAGTTGCGGCAAGGCAGTGACCAACAGCGCCGACCCCGGGATAGACCAGGCGATCACCACCGGTACCCGGTAACGCAAGCTCAGCACTCCACCCAGTACGGCGCTGCCCATGGACACCGCCCAGACCCAGGACGACAGCAGCCCATGGGACAGAGTGGCAGCCTCGGCAGCGTGGAAGATGATGACCAGCGGGCCGGCGTAGGAAATCAGGGTAGCGATGCAGCCGGCAACGATGGCCGACATCGAACAATCTTTGAACAGGTCTTTCATTGGACCTCTCGTAAGACTACTGGCCGGGTTGTGTTGCCGGCTCTTGTTGTCGTGTCGCTTGCTTCGCGGGTAATCCCACGCCTACAGGTCCTGTGCAGTACCCGTAGGAGCGGGTTCACCCGCGAGCAACTCGCCTCGCTGGATCAGCCCTGCTGCAGAGCGCGTGGGCGCCCGCTGCGCTGTTCGGCGTCGTTGTCCGTCGCCTTTTGCAGCTGGAAATCGAACTTCAGTTCGGCATGGCGCCCTTCGGCACTTTCGTGGAACACCACTTCACCGACCAACCCATCGCGTGTCGCATAGGCAAAGTCGTCCCACAGGTACTTGTCGCCCGCCAGGTTGATCTGGGTGGTCAGATGACGGTGCCCCGGCGCCGAAATGAAGAAGTGGATATGCGCGGGGCGCTGGCCATGGCGACCGAGCAGGTCGAGGCACTCCTGGGTCGGCCCCTGTGGGTCGCAGCCGTACCCGGACGGCACGATGGAGCGTGCGCGGTAGCGGCCTTCGGCATCGGTGATGATGCGGCGACGCAGGTTGTACGCCGACTGGCGCTGGTCGAAGAACGAATAGGTGCCCTTGGTGTTCGCGTGCCACAGATCAACGGTGGCGCCTGGCAGCGGCTGGCCTTGTGGATCGAGTACCTGGCCTTCCAGGAACATCACAGTGGCTACGCCCTCCTCGCTGCCATCGTCCATGCGCACCTCGCCTTGGGCAATCGGCGCGCCGGCCACGTACAGGGGCCCTTCGATGGTGCGGGGAGTGCCGCCGAGCAAGCCGGCTTCTGCATCCTTGGCGTCCTGCAGCAGGTCGAGGAAGTGCTCGATACCTAGGCCCGCCACCAGCAGCCCGGCCTCACCGCGACCGCCCAGGCGGTTGAGGTAGTCGACGGCCAACCAGAACTCGTCGTCGGTGATGTCCAGGTCTTCGATCAGGCGTGCGGTGTCGTGCAGCAGCCGCTGGATAATGCGCTTCAGGCGCGGGCTGCCGTCATCATTGCCAAAGCCTGCGGCCTCTTCGAAGAACTTCTGGATCTCGGCAGTGTGGGAAATTTTCACGGTCATGATGGTGTACCTCGTGTTGTTCTTGTGCGGTTGCGCGAATCAGCGGTCGTCGCTGTGGATCGACGAGGGGTGACGGCACAGGCCATCGACCTCGATGTCCATGTAGGGGAACAGCGGCAGTTGCATCAGGGTGTCGTGCAGCGCCTCGACGCTGGGCACGTCGAACACGCTGTAATTGGCGTAGTGCCCGGCGATGCGCCACAGGTGGCGCCAGGTGCCCTCGTGCTGCAAGCGCTGGGCAAGCTCCTTTTCGTCGGCCTTTAGTTGCGCGGCCTTGGCCGGGTCCATGTCGACCGGCAACTTCACGGTCATCTTCACGTGGAACAACATAGGGATCTCCTTGCTTCTGGCTTAGCGGGTAAATCGTTAGGGGCGATGCCATCCCCGTGGCGTCTGCTTCGCGGCTAGAACCACGCCTACGGGGTTATGCGTGTTTCTTCCGTAACCGCTTCAGCGGCGGGCGAAGCGCGCCAGGCGTTGTTCGTCCAGGCTCAGGCCCAGGCCGGGGGCACGCGGTACGTGGAGCTGGAAGTCGTGGTACTGAGGCGGTTCGTTGACGATTTCCTCAGTCAGCAGCAGCGGGCCGAACAATTCGGTGCCCCAGGTCAGCTGGCGCAGGGTGAGGAAGGCGTGGGCCGAAGCCAGGGTGCCGATCGAGCCTTCGAGCATGGTCCCGCCGTAGAGGGCGATGCCCGCAGCTTCGGCGATCTGCGCGGTGCGCAGCACGGCCCGGGGGCCGCCGTTCTTGGCGATTTTCAGGGCGAAGACGCTGGCGGCACCGTCGGCGGCAAGGCTGAAGGCGTCCTCGACGCTTTCGATGGACTCATCGGCCATGATCGGCGCCGGGCTGCGCTGGTTGAGACGGACCTGCCCGCGGCGGTTGATGCGTGAAATCGGCTGCTCGATCAGGTCGATGCCGCTATCGCCCAATACCTGGCAAGCACGCAGGGCCTGGGACTCGTCCCAGTACTGGTTGACATCCACCCGCACGCTGGCGCGCTCGCCCAGCTCACGCTTGATCGCGACCACGTGCTTGAGGTCCTGCTCCAGCGGGTTGGCGCCGATCTTGAGCTTGAAGACCCGGTGACGGCGCACCTGGAGCATGTGCTCGGCCTCGGCGATATCGCGGGCGGTGTCGCCGCTGGCCAGGGTCCAAGCCACCTCCAGGCTGTCGCGCACGCGCCCGCCAAGCAGCTCGCTCACCGGCACGCCTAGCCGCTTGCCCTGGGCATCGAGCAAGGCGCTCTCGATGCCGGACTTGGCGAAGGTGTTGCCCTTGGCCATTTTGTCGAGCTTGAGCATGGCGCTATTGATGTTGTCCGCTGGCAGGCCGATCAGCGCTGGCGCAAGGTGCGCGTCGATGTTGGCCTTGATACCCTCCGGGCTTTCGTAGCCATATGCCAGCCCACCGATGGTGGTGGCTTCGCCGATGCCTTCCACGCCATCGCTGCAGCGCAGGCGCAATACCACCAGGGTTTGATGCTGCATGGTGTGCATGGCCAACTTGTGCGGGCGAATGGTCGGCAGGTCGACGATGATCGCCTCCAGCCGTTCGATAATCGGGCTTGTCATGCAAGGCCTCCGGTTCAGTGAGTTGAAGATCAGGCCTGCGCCGGCGCGGCTATACCGTCGCGCCGGCCGCTGGCCAGGTGCACCGCCATGGCCAGCGCGGCAACCGCGCCGGGGATGGCGAATGCGATGAAGTTGAGTTGCAGCGGCAGGTTGATACCCATCAGCGCACCGCCCAGCAGTGGGCCGACAATGGCCCCGTTACGGCCAATCCCTGAGGCCCAGCCCAGACCGGTGGAGCGCACTGAGAGCCCGTACAGTTGCGCGGCACCGGCATACAGCAGGATTTGCGTACCGATGGTGGTGGCGCCGGCGATGAAGATCAGCAGGTACAGCACCGGCATGGGGCTGTTGACACCGAGCAGGCTGATCGACACGGCGGCGGCGATGAAGAAGGCGACCTTGACCTTGACCAGGTTGAAGCGGTCGCCCAGCCAGCCGCCCAGAATCGCACCGGCCATGCCGCCGAAGTTCAGGGCCAACAGGAACGACAAACTCGAACCCAGGCTGTAGCCGGCGTTGGCCATCAGTTTGGGCAGCCATGAGCTCAGCGCGTAGACCATCAGCAGGCAGCAGAAGAACGCCAGCCACAACGCCAGGGTCCGCACGGCCAGGCCGTCGCGGAACAACGCGACTACCGAGGCCCCCTTGCCGTTGCGGTCATGGGCCTGCAACACGTCGTCAGGTTGCACGTCGCAGCTTGGATCGAGGCGTTTGAGCAGTGCGCGGGCTTGTTCGGTACGTCCTTTGCGCACCAGAAAGCCGATGGATTCCGGCAGGTAGTGGAGAATCACCGGCAACAGCAGCAAAGGCACGGCGGCGGCGAAGAACATCGACGCCCAGCCCAGGCGTGGCAACATGAAGATACCAACGCCGGCCGACAGCATGCCGCCCAGTGAGTAGCCGCTGAACATGATCGCTACCAGTGTGCTGCGCAGCCGCTTGGGGGCGTATTCATTCATGAGCGCCACGGCATTGGGCATCAAGCCGCCGCAACCGAGCCCGGCGAAGAAGCGATAGATGCCGAACTCGCTGGGGCTGCTGGCAAAGCCGTTGAGGATGGTGGCCGTGGAAAACAAGGCGAAGCAGATGGCGATGCCATTCTTGCGCCCGATGCGGTCCGCCAGGCTGCCGAACACCAAGGCACCGAACATCATGCCGAACAGCGCGTAGCTGCCCAGCGCCCCGGCCTGCAGTGGGGTCAGGCCCCACTCTTTCATGATGACCGGCAAGACCACGCCGTAAATGAACAGGTCATAGCCGTCGAAGATCAGCAGCAGGCCGCACCAGGCCATGACCATCCAGTGGAACGGGGTAAAACGGGCATTATCGATGATCGGTTGAACATCAAGGGTTCGCATGGCATCTGTCTCTGTTGTTTTTGTTGTGGAAGAAAACCTTGCCTGGGGCGGCCGTCAGCCGAGGTCACCGCCCCCCACCGGCAGGGTGACGCCGGTGATGTAAGAGGCCTCGTCGCAGGCCAGGAACAAGATCGCGCCGACTTGCTCGTCGATGCTGCCGTAGCGCTTCATCAGGCTGCTGTCGAGGGTCTGGTCGACGATCTGCTGGTACCAGACTTTCTCCTGCTCGCTCTGCTCGGCGCTGTTGCGCGGTACGCGGCGCGGCGGTGCTTCGGTGCCGCCGGGAGCGGTGGCATTGACCCGGATGCCACGGCCAGCGGTCTCGAAGGCCAGGCACGCCGTCAGCGCATTCACACCGCCCTTGGCCGCGCCGTAAGGCACGCGGTTGACGCCACGGGTGGCGATGGACGAAACGTTGACGATGGCGCCGCTGGCGCGTTCGAGCATGTACGGCAGTGCGGCGCGGCAGCACCACAGGGTGGGGAACAGCGAGCGGCGCACTTCGGCCTCGATCTGCTCCACTTCGTAGTGCTCGAACGGCTTGGCCCAGATGGTGCCGCCGACGTTGTTGATGAGAATGTCGAGGCGGCCGAAGGTCTCGACCGCAGACGCCATGACACGGGCGCAGTCGCTGTACTGCTCGAGGTCGGCGGTCAGCGTCAGCATGCCCTCCCCGGCCAGCTCGTGGACCAGTTCGGAGCGGTCTACCGCGACCACTTGCGCGCCTTCGGCCTTGAGCCGCCAGCACACGCCACGGCCGATGCCTTGGGCGGCACCGGTGACCAGGGCGACTTTGCCTTGGAATCGATTGTTCATTGTTCCATTCCTCAACCTGCGATCAGGCGCTCGACACACCCTGTAGGCGCCGGCTTGCCGGCGATCGAAGGCGGAGCCAACGCCGTGCCCTACAGGACGTGCCAATCGAATAAAAGGGGGGCCGCCTTCACCCGCACGATGCAGGCAGCCCCATGAAAACTCAGGCAGCCGCCGCGAACTTCTCGTAGAAGAAGTTGGCCGGTGTGATGCCCTGCTCGCGGATGTACTGGCTAACCGCCTCGACCATCGGGGGCGGCCCGCACAGGTACACGTCCACGTCACCGTCGTTGAGGTGGCGCGGCTCGATGTGTTGGGTGACGTAACCTTTGCGTGGGTATTGGCTTTGCGGGTTGGCCACACAGGCGCTGAAGGTGAAGTTGGGGATGCGTGCAGCCAAGGCCTGCAGGCGGTCCAGCTCGACCAGGTCGAAATCGTTGGTGACTCCGTAGATCAGGTGCAGTGGGTGCGCGCTGCCCTGTTCAGCGATTCTCTCCAGCATCGCGGTGAACGGCGCAAGGCCGGTGCCCCCTGCCAGCAGCAACAGCGGGCGCTGAATCGGCCGCAAGTAGAAGCTGCCCAGCGGGCCAGTGAGGCTCATGCTATCGCCGGCCTTGGCCAGGCCACAGAGGAAGCTGCTCATCAAGCCGCCCGGGACGTTGCGGATCAGGAAGCTGACTTCGCCATCCTTTTGCAGCGAGCTGAAGGAGTAGGCACGGCTCTGGTCGCTGCCGGGCACCTTGAGGTTGACGTACTGCCCTGGCAGGAACGCCAGGCGGCTCAGGGACTCGCCCTTGATCGACAAGGCAATGGTGCTTTCCGACAGCTGACGCACATCGCTGATGGCCGCCTCGAAACTGGCCTGTTCGGTCTTGCAAACTTGCGAGGACGCCGGAATACGCACGACACAGTCGCTTTCGGCGCGCATCTGGCAGGTCAGCACATACCCTTCGGCGATTTCGTCCTCGCTCAGGGCATCGTCGATGAAGTTGTCGCCCAGGTCGTATTGCCCGGATTCAGCCTTGCACTTGCAAGTACCGCAGGCGCCGTCGCGGCAGTCCAGCGGAATGTTGATGCCCTGACGGTAGGCGGCGTCGGCGACGGTCTCATGGCCGCTGGCCTCGATGAAACGGGTGACGCCATCTTCGAAATTCAGTGCGATCTGGAAGCTCATGTTGCACCTCGCGGGCGAGCCTGGCCGCGGCGCGCCGTGTGGCACGCCGAACGGCGCTCGCGTTACTGCGGATCAGATGTGGTAGATGTCGATGACCTGACGCACGTAGTCGTTCTTCAGGACCACCTTCTTGGCCTTGATCAGCGGTTGCTCGCCGCGCAGGTCCAAGGTGTAGAAGCTGGTACCGAAGTAACTGTCGGTGGTCTTGTAGCGAAAGCTCAGGGTGTGCCAGTTGAAGCGCACCTGACAGCTGCCCTCGCCTTGCTCGACGATCTCGATGTTGCTGATGTTGTGCGAGGTGCGGGTGTCCGGCACAGTCGCGCTGGAACGCTCGGTCTTGATCCGGAACACCCGGTCCTCCAGACCGCCACGGTTGCCGTACCAGATCAGCGAGATCTCGCTTTGTGGGTCTTCGGTCAGGGTGTCGTCGTCATCCCAGGAGGGCATCCAGAACGTTACATCGGCTGCGTACAGCTCCAGCCAAAGGTCCCACTGGGCATCGTCCAGGTAACGCGCTTCGCGGTAAAGGAAGTCGCGCACGGTGTCATGCAGGCTCATTGCACGGCCTCCACTGGGATCAGTCGCTGTTCCTGCTCAAGGGCCTTGAGCATGGTTTCCTGCCAGTACTTGTGCTGCAGCACGAACAGGCCTTCATCCTCGGTGCGCACACCCGACAACAACGGCTTGAGCTCGATTTCGCGGGCTGCGTCGTCGGCGCCTTCGACCCAATGCTCAGCGCCGCGGGACATGTCGTTCCAGCCAGTGCCGCCGCCATAGCCGGTCTGGCAGGAACGGAACTCTTCCAGATCGTCCGGCGTGGCCATGCCGCTGACGTTGAAGAAGTCTTCGTACTGGCGGATACGCTTGGCGCGGGCGTCCGCGCTCTCGCCCTTGGGGGCGATGCAGTAGATGGTGATTTCGGTCTTGTTCACCGAGATCGGCCGGGCGATACGGATCTGCGAGCTGAACTGGTCCATCAGGTAGACGTTCGGGTACAGGCAGAGGTTGCGCGAGTTCTCGATCATCCAGTCGGCGCGTGCCTGGCCGAAGTCGGCAGCCAGTTGCTCGCGGCGCTCATAGGCTGGGCGGTCTTCGGGGTTGGCCCAGCGGGTCCACAGCAGCAGGTGGCCGTGGTCGAAGGAGTAGAAGCCACCGCCCTGCTTGGCCCAGGAGCCTGCGCTCATGGTCTTGATTTCTTCGCCGCTCTCGCGCTGCTTGCGCTGGTTCTGAGTGGCGGCGTAGTTCCAGTGCACGGAACTGACGTGGTAACCATCGGCACCGTTTTCGGCAGTGAGCTTCCAGTTGCCTTCGTAGATATAGGAGCTTGCGCCACGCAGCACTTCCAGGCCTTCAGGCGATTGGTCGACGATCATGTCGATGATCTTGGCCGACTCGCCCAGGTGCTCGACCAGCGGTTTGACATCGGCATTGAGGCTGCCGAACAGGAAGCCACGGTACGACTCGAAGCGCGCCACCTTGGTCAGGTCGTGGGAGCCATCGCAATTGAAGCTGTCGGGGTAGCCAGCGTTGCTCGGATCCTTGACCTTGAGCAGCTTGCCGCTGTTGTTGAAGGTCCAGCCGTGGAACGGGCAGGTATAGCTGGAGCGGTTGCCGCGCTTGTGCCGGCAGAGCATGGCGCCGCGGTGGCTGCAGGCGTTGAGGAAGGCATTGAGCTCCCCGTCTTTGTTGCGCGCGATGAAGATCGGCTGACGCCCCATGGTCAGGGTGAGGAAATCGTTCTTCTCGGGGATCTGGCTTTCATGTGCCAGGTAGATCCAGTTGCCCTCGAAGATGTGCTTCATCTCCAGGTCGAACAGGCGCGGGTCGGTGAACATTTCACGCTTGCACCGGTAGACGCCTTTTTCACGGTCGTCCTCGAGCATGGCATTGAGGTAGTCGAATCCCAGGGACATGGCCAGGGTCTCCATTGTTATTGGTAAGGCCATGTCAGGTTAGGGATTCGGGGGATGAGGGACTATCCGGATTGTGCAGACTGCTATCCAGTTTCTTTAACTTTTTTTGGGTTCAAGCCATTCTCGCCTCACCTTGTCCCGAGCTATCGACGCCTTCATTCTTGTTTCAAGAAACTCAATTCTTTCCACGGCATCCGCAAGTTTGTATGCAGCGATATATCGGGGATCAGCCTTACTTTGGACTGGATACTCAACCATGTCGTTGTACAGGTTAATCACATCCCTGTGGGTGCTTGCCCCCGCCCCTTCAACGATGGGGAGATCATTGGGCGAGAACTTGGTGCGAGTTCGAAGCTCATCAATCCACGCCCCCGTATTTCTGCCTTGATAGGAAAGTAGATCTTTCAATTCCGCCCCCGGCACCTTGATTATACCTTCAGCGAATTTTCGGTTATTAGCACTTTTAAGCGTTGGTTGCAGGTGCGATCCAGGTACCTGTTCGAACCTTCTTGGCGGCGAAACTGTTGGACGAACGGGGGCACGCGACGTGGTTCTTAATATCGGCGTCGGTACATGCCCACTGGGATCGATCCTATCCACAGGGTTGCCGCCACAATAACTATAATGGTTTATCCCACCGGCACCAAACGGACTGAGGCTGTCGGGCGCATTGAAACGCATCAAATCCGAACTGAAGGCTCGGTACCCTTCCCCCAAGAGATAGTACGCTGAAAGCGCTTCCTTTCGCTGGCCGTTGAATCGCAACAGGGAAGCGCATGAGTTATCATCATGCCCGTACACCGTGTACTGCACTGAACACGGCACATCACGCCGCAAAAAAATCAATACGGAACCTTGTATATCCGTCGCGTAAAAGGCTACCTGTGCCTCATCACGCTGCGCCAACGCCTGACCTGCGGCGCGCAATAAGGTCGATGCTTGGGCCCCAGGATATTTGACCAACGCCAGCCCATCCGGCGAGTAAAAATACAACTGCTGCGTCGTAGACATAATTGCCACCCATTTATCCATGAAGGCAAATGGTGGGTCGTGCCTAAGCCTCCCGCAACTGGCAGAAATAATAGGTACGCAGCACGGCTGCGCTTATGCGCGTCGCTTGAATGTTTGCGAAGGCAGTTCTCCAAACTGCTGCCGATAGACCTCGGAAAACCGCCCCAAATGCAAGAAACCGTAATCCAGAGCAAGTTCCGTCACACTCCGCACCCCACACATGGGGTCGCTCAGGCATGCATGCACCCGCTCCAGCTTGCGCTGACGCACGTAATGCTTGGGCGTAGTACCCAGATGCTTGTCAAACAAGGTATACAGCGAGCGCAAGCTCATGCAGGCCTGCTCTGCCAGCACCTCAGCCGACAGCTCCAGTTTCAGGTTGCGCTCGATGTAGTCAAGAATGCGCTCAAGGCCGGCCTGCGGCGCACTAAGACTTTCGCGGCGGATGTTGGTGCTCATCAGAGTCAGCAGCTTGCTGGCGACAATCTGGCTGTAATGGCTCTGCACTCTGGGTAGCGAATCGCTCACTTCCGCTTCATGGCAAACCATTGCCATCAGGTTCACGAAGCCGTCCAGCTCTTCGAGCCGGTAATGGTTTCGCAGGAAGCGCACGCCGCCGTCAGGGCGCTGCCAGCGCTGCTCTGCGCAAATCGAATCGAGCAGATGGGTCGGTACCTTGAGGATGAACTTCTCGCAGTCTTCCGAATATGTCAGGTCGACCGGATCGTCCGGGTTGATCAATAACAACTCGCCCGGCACCAGGTGGTGCTCGCGCTGGTGCCCGCGCCACAGGCAATTGCCGTTGAGCAGGACTTGCAGGTGGTAGATGGTTTCCAGCGCTGGCGAGGTGACGCGCACACTGCCGCCATAGCTGATGCGACACAGGTCGAGCTCGGCGAACTTGCGGTGGCTGAGGCTGGCTTGGGGATGAGTGGTGCGGGACAGGCCGATGCAATGGTGGCCCACGTGCTGGTTGACGTAATCGGACACGGCATAAGGGTCGGCGTGATGGAACACGCTACTGCGCTCGCTCAGCAGGCGGCTTTCCATAGGCAAGGCACTCGGTCTCGTTATTGTTCTGGTCGCCGCGTCCTACTGGCCTGGGGCCTGTGGTTGCGGTCGTTCACGATCATTCTATCGGGCCTGAGGCGCGTCCACTGGGGCAGGCGACGTTCGGCGGATCGCCACACACTAAGCAAAAAGGCGGGTGAGTGGCAATCTGAGGCCCGGATTGGGCGTGCGGATAGCGAACGGCTGGAGGGAGAGCTTGGTGCGATTATCGAACATTCTGGTTGGCGTTGACGTCCGGATCGCCGGCAAGGCGACGACTACAGGGGCAGTGCAAACGTTGGGGCTCATTGCACGGGGAGGAAGTTCATCAGCAGCAGGCTCTGGGCGTAGTTGAGGCCGATGCGTCGGTATCGTTCGTCGAGCAGTTCAGCCAACAGGTCCAGCCTCGCGACGATCTTGCCGAACTCGACGGCGAAACTCAGGTTGCTGCCCTCTTCCGAGATCTCGTTGGAGAACAGCAGCAATACACCATTGGCATCTTGTCGTTGGCTGAGCATCCAGGTGGCTTTTTCGATGTTGCGGGCGGCGTTGTTGATGAACAAGGGGTCGATGGTGTCGGTCATGTAAAACGCCGTGCGCCCACCGTGTGCGGTGATGAGCATGCTGCCGATGGCATAGATGAAAGCCCCGACGCGATCACCGCGAAATTCCGGGCTCAGGGCATAGCTCAAGGCGGCCAGATCACGCCTGTTGCCCAGTTGGGCCAGGGGTTGGCGCTGCTCGATCGCGTGGCGTATCTGCCGTTCGGCGGTGGCGGCGTCGAGGTAGCCGGACAATTTCACCTGGTTGGGGTTACGAAGGTAGAGCTTGTTCATCAGCAGGTACAGGCTTTGAAGGTTGTCGCGCATGGACAGCGTGGCCAAGCGGTCGACGCTGGTCTGGAACAGCTCGCTGGGTTTGCTGTCTCCGAGCTGGCTGACGATATCGCGGCCCTGTTGCTGGGTGCAGGCGCCGAGCGACATCAAGGTTCCTGCCAGCAGCAGTCGTCTTAGGAATTGGGTTTTGCGTACAACCATTGGCACCGGGTCGAAGTCGGCGGCCACGCAGGGGATCGGCGGGGCCTGGCCAAGCATAGAACCCAGAAACGAGAAAAAGTGCGATACGCGGCTTCACGAAACCGGAGCGAGGGAACCCCGGAGCGAAGCGTAGGGGCCGGATGATAGGAGCCAGACTTTTTTGGTTACTTTTTGGGGCGTCTGCCAAAAAGTGACCCGCTGTAAGAGCGGAAAGGTGATTGAGCGTCACCTTGGCAAATGGATATGCTCACGCATCCAGAAACCAAAACTTCAAACTTCAAAGCACAGATTTAAGGGCGGCATTCAGATAGCGTGAATATCCATTCGCCATGGAGGCGCTCATTCACCTTTTCGCCTTTACGGCGACCTACTTTTGCTCTTGGGCAAAAGTAGGCAAAAACCGCTGGCTCCTATCATCCGGCCCCTACGCTTCGCTTCGGGGTTCCCTCGCTACGGGCTTGCTCCCGGGAGGACCGCGCTGAACGGCCCCTCCTGGGCCGCAGCGCTTGACGGGCATCCATGCCCGTCACCTCCCTGCGCAAGCCCTACGCTCGGCCTACTGACGTCGCAATTTGCCGCGTCTGGGATATCGCGCATTAAAAGCAAAAGCGGAGCATGAAATACCAAACCCGAACAACAACAACAACAACAACAACAGCTAAACCAGCCGCACATTCAACATTAAAACCATAAATGCGAGGCAAATTTTCTTTTGCTTCGTTTTGCTCTTGCTTCTAGCGCGCGGTAGTTCAGACGCCACCTAATGCGACTTCAGGAGGCCGAGCGCAGGGCTTGCGCAGGGAGGTGACGGGCATGGATGCCCGTCAAGCGCTGCGGCCCAGGAGGGGCCGTTCAGCGCGGTCCTCCCGGAGCAAGCCCGGAGCGAGGGAACCCCGGAGCGCAGCGCAGGGGCCGGATGATAGGAGCCAGACTTTTTTGGTTACTTTTTGGGGCGTCTGCCAAAAAGTGACCCGCTGTAAGAGCGGAAAGGTGATTGAGCGTCGCCTTGGCAAATGGATATGCTCACGTATCCAGAAACCAAAACTTCAAACTTCAAACTTCAAACTTCAAAGCACAGATTTAAGGGCGGCATTCAGATAGCGTGAATATCCATTCGCCATGGAGGCGCTCATTCACCTTTTCGCCTTTACGGCGACCTACTTTTGCTCTTGGGCAAAAGTAGGCAAAAACCGCTGGCTCCTATCATCCGGCCCCTACGCTTCGCTTCGGGGTTCCCTCGCTACGGGCTTGCTCCCGGGAGGGCCGCGCTGAACGGCCCCTCCTGGGCCGCAGCGCTTGACGGGCATCCATGCCCGTCACCTCCCTCCGCAAGCCCTACGCTCGGCCTACTGACGTCGCAATTTGCAGCGTCTGGGATATCGCGCATGAAAAGCAAAAGCGGAGCATGAAATACCAAACCCGAAAAACAACAACAGCTAAATCCAACATTAAAACTATAAATTCGAGGCAAACTTTCTTTTGCTTCGCTTTGCTCTTGCTTCTAGCGCGCGGTAGTTCAGACGCCACCTCATGCGACTTCAGGAGGCCGAGCGCAGGGCTTGCGCAGGGAGGTGACGGGCATGGATGCCCGTCAAGCGCTGCGGCCCAGGAGGGGCCGTTCAGCGCGGTCCTCCCGGAGCAAGCCCGGAGCGAGGGAACCCCGGAGCGCAGCGCAGGGGCCGAATGATAGGAGCCAGACTTTTTTGGTTACTTTTTGGGGCGTCTGCCAAAAAGTGACCCGCTGTAAGAGCGGAAAGGTGATTGAGCGTCGCCTTGGCAAATGGATATGCTCATAAACCCAAACACCAAAGCGTCAAACCTAAAACCGAATACGTAGCACAAACACTCACAGCACTATAAAGCAACACCAGCTCAGAGCCCAGATCACCGCACGGATTGAATATCGAAGTTTCCGCTCATTTATATTTACATCGCGTACCGCAACATCTCCAGCACCTGTGCATGCAACTTAGGATCACCACATGCAACCACACACCCACCATGCTGCGCAGAACTTCCATCCCACGCCGTAATCACCCCACCCGCCCCTTCGATGATCGGCATCAGCGCCTGCACGTCATAAGGCTGCAGACTCGCCTCGACAATCACATCGACAAACCCCGAAGCCAACATGCAGTACGCATAGCAATCGCCGCCATAACGCATCAACCGCGCCTTGCCAGCAACGGCTTCGAAGGCCGCCTTGCGTGCGGGTGTGTCGAACATATCCGGCGTGGTGCACATCAAAGTGGCAGACGCCAAGTCAGAACAGGCCCGAGTTTTAAGCAGCGTCTTGTTACCCCAGGCCCCCTCAGGCGTACCCACGAACCGCTCGCCGGTAAAAGGTTGGTTCATCACACCCACGACCGGACGCGATCCATCGTTCAACGCGATCAAGGTACCCCACAGCGGCAAGCCGGTGATGAACGCGCGAGTGCCGTCAATCGGGTCCAGAACCCAGTGCAACGGGCTGCTGCCCAGCGCCGTGCCAAGCTCCTCACCGAGAATGCCATGCTCAGGGTAACGAGCTTGAATAAGTTCGCGCATCGCATCCTCAGCCGCTTTGTCGGCCACGGTCACCGGATCGTACAAGCGCCCTCCCTTGTCCTCGACATCCAGGCTGGCGCGAAAGTACGGCTTGATCGCCAAGGCAGCTGCGTCAGCCAACTGCTCGGCAAAGGCACGGAATTCGCCAATCTGTTCAACGCTCAGGGACATGGGATAGGCCTCGTGGAAATGATGGGGCTCGCATCATACCTGACATAGCGCTTGGCGGTGGAGCGAGCACCCGCGAAGTGTCCGACTGCATTCCCGACCCACCTGTTATTTCTAACAGTTGTTGGACAAGAGCCAATCGCTCAACGTGAGCGTGTCTTGAAACAGGAGAATCGTGAGCATGAACACCAATGAAGGTGCGGGCTACCTCGACAAATCGTATGGCAATCAGGGAGAAGCAAGCGTACCGCCCCTGCCCCCCAAGAACCCAGATAAAGAAACGCTTCAAGTTTACCCATACACCAGCGCTGACGATGGCAGCATGGTCTTTTACGGCTACGACACTGATGATGTCACAACGAGAGAAAAAGGTGTATTTACCCGCCTTGGTGCTGACGGCCAATGGGATGAAGCAACCGGCCATGTTGAAGTTTCCAAAAAGCAGAGTTCGCCACTTCCCTACGAGGTTTTCAACTTCAATGCAATGACCTTTGCAAAATACAAAAATGAAGAACGCTACCTGACAGCCTCGACTGTAATTTACGCCGGCGACACGGACAAAGCTGTCGTACATGTAGCAGTGGGAGCCTACGATAGAACATTCTCTCCGGTCGCCGGATTTGGTGATGATGGCATCGCCCTTCCATCTCCGCCCTTCAAAAAAGAAAACACGTTACTGCCCGAGGCCCTTGTTAAAACCCTCGGGTATAACGAATTTCAAAAGGCCGTTGACTATAGATACAAGCCAAAACTTGCACTTATCGGTGACCGCATCATCACCGTTTTCCCTGGCTCGGTGGCAACGTGGGAGGCGCAGGATGACGACCTCTGGTGTGCGCTGCTGGATGCTGCAACAGGAGCACCAGTGCCCGGCCTGGGCGAGGATGGGAAGTCCAGTCAGTTGAAACTGCCAAGAATCAATGGGCAAGCGCTGGTTCCCTACCATGTGGCATTCATGGCCGACGGTGGTTTCGTTGTGGTTGGGCAAGCCGATGGGGCCATCCACCTTCAGCGTTATCAACCGAACGCTCTGCCAGATACGTCCTTTGGAGTACAAGGGTCCATCAAAATACCGGACAGTGGCAACGCCAACCGAGCAGGCCTTGCCATCCACAAAGACGTGATAGTGGCTAGCGTTTCCGTTTGGCCAAGCATCACGACCAGCACGCACTTGCACGGCTACACCGTGCAGGGCGAACCAATTGCCCAGTTCACCCGTGAAGTCAGGGGGGACCTTGAAGGTGGGCAAGTTTTCGACCATCTGCAATTCGACACGCAAGGAAGGTTGCTGCTGGCCGGAACTCGAACCTATCGAAGTGGTGACGATCCAGAGGCACAATCCAGCCTTCACGTAGCAAGACTCAACGTCGATGGAACAGTCGATAATGACTTCGGAAAAAACGGCTTTTCGGAACTTAACGTTTATCATGCAGCCGCCAATGGCATCCACGTCGACGAGAGCGGAGTTCGTATACTGACATTGATGCCAATCACCATAGGCGCGTTCTACGAGAAGGTGGCGAAGTTTCAAGTCTGAATAAAGTTAGTGCACCTCCGCTACGGGGGACGGCACCACGTCAAAACGGCCCGCCCCCGACACGACCGAATCAAAGCCATCGTTGCGCACGAGGTCTAGACTGAACGAACAAGCACGGCATCAACGACCAGAAAACTACACAGGCATGAACCGGGGGGCTGCCACACGTGGAGGTGTGAGATGAGCCAGTTCAAGCGTTTGTTCGTCATGCTCGGCCCACAAATGCGCCACACGCCCGCCCTGCAGCGCGCCGCCGCGCTGGCAGAATCCAGCGGTGCGCTGTTGGATATCAATGTCTTCGTCGACGACGTCGACACCTTTGGTCTGATGAGCGATGGCCGCGAACGTGAGCGCCTGCTCAGCGACAACCGGCAATGGCTGGCCGACGAAGCTGAACAACTGACCAACTCAGGCCTGGATGTCTCCACCGAGTTACTGCTGACCCGCGACCCACTGGCCAGCGCCCTCGAACAAGT
Organism: Pseudomonas sp. Rh2; assembly: GCF_040762985.1. Lineage (NCBI taxonomy): Bacteria > Pseudomonadati > Pseudomonadota > Gammaproteobacteria > Pseudomonadales > Pseudomonadaceae > Pseudomonas > Pseudomonas sp. Rh2. The sequence goes on along the minus strand of NZ_CP142890.1, from coordinate 3,032,313 downwards.
CGAGCGCCTTGGTTGCGACCTGCTGATCAAGGACGTGCAACACGAACCCGTGCTCAAGCGCCTGCTGGTGACGCCGCTGGACTGGCAACTGCTCAAGGACAGTCCGGTGGCCGTGCACCTGGTCAGCGATATCCGCCTACCCCTGCCGCGGCAGGTCGCCGCGGCGGTCGACCTCAACAGCCATGGCGCCGGCGAGCACCTCGACGAGCAGGTCATCCGCAGTGCCCACGCCCTGGCGCTGCAATGCAATGCCGAGCTGCACCTGCTGCATGTGTGCGATGCGACCAAGACCCACATTGCTGACTTCGGCGCAGGCACCGTGACCATGCCAGGCTTCGATGGCAGCGTGCGCACCGCGCAACGCGCAGCATTCAACCGCTTGGGTGACCACCACGAAATCCCCCTCGAACGCCGGCATTTTCTGGAAGGCCCGGCGATTCGCGCCATCGCTGAGTTCGTCAACCACAGCCGGGCGGACGTGATCGTCATGGGCAGCCACCGGCACGACGCCATGCAAACGTTCCTGGGCGGCACCACGGCGCACGTGCTGGAACATCCGTTGTGCAACGTGCTCGCGATCAAGGCCACCCGCTGAGCTGACCGTCCACCGCAGCACGCACCCGTGCTGCGGTGGACTAGGACCTGGCACGCGCGCTCCACTTAAAAAGAATGCATTTGATAATGATTCGTAGTAATTTGCGACACTTATCCCCCTTAACCTCCAGCGCCCCTCTCCAGGATCGTACCGTCGATGCGTCGCACGTTCGTTTCGCTTTGTGTGCTTCATGCTGTCTCTGCGCAGGCTTGGGCTGAGCCCGACCCCCAGAGTGAACCCGTCCAGATCGAGCTTCAGGCTCTGAGCATTACCAGTTCCGCCGACAGTGAGCGCGCGGACGGCCCGGTCACCGGCTACAAGGCCACCCGCTCGGCCAGCGCCACCCGTACCGACACTGCCCTGCACGAAACCCCACAATCGGTCAGCGTGGTGCCCAAGGATGTGCTGACGGACACCGGCGCCACCCGCCTGCAGGACGGCCTGGACTATGCCGGTGGTGTCGGCCGTGCCAACAACTTCGGCGGTCAGGGCCTGACCACCTTCACCGTGCGTGGCTTCACGACCGGCGAGTTTTACCGCAACGGTTTCCCGATCAACCGCGGCTACCCGAACGCCCCCGATGCCAACACCGTCGAGCGTCTGGAAGTGATCCGGGGCCCGGCGACCAGCCTGTATGGCCGTGGCGATCCTGGCGGCACCTTCAATGTGGTCAGCAAGCAGCCGCTGCCGGAGTCGCACGTCACCCTGGGTAGCCAGCTCGATGACCAGGGCATGCAGCGGGCAACCTTGGATGCCACTGGCCCGTTGACCCAGGACGGCAACCTCGCCTACCGGCTCAACGTGCTCGGCGAAGGCGGCGACAGCTTCCGCGACAATGTCGAAAGCGAACGCTACAGCGTCGCACCCGTGCTCAGCTGGCAGGTCAACGACGCGACCAAGATCGTCTTCGAAGGCGACTTCATGCGTAACAACCACCCGCTGGACCGTGGCCTGACCCGCCTGCCCAACCAGCTTGGGTCGGCCTCGCGTGACACCAACGTGTGGGGCAAAGGCAGCGACAACATGCTGCACAACGACAACAACATGGCACAGCTGCGCTTCGAGCATGCGCTCAACGAGGACTGGACCCTGGGCGGCGGCACGCAGTGGCTGGACGGCTCGCTCAAGGGCAATGCCATCGAAGCCAACGGTCTGCAGGCCGACGGTCGTACCTTGGGACGCAACTTCAACTACCGCCACCTGGAGTGGCGAGACCGCGATTACCAACTCAACCTGACCGGGCACTTCGACACCGCTGGTTTCAGCCATACCTTGCTGACCGGCATCGAGTACGAAGACTACGATTACAACTCGATCATCCTGCGCTCGGCCGGTGGCAAAACCGACTATCCGATCGACCTGTTCGACCCGGTCTACGACCAGTCCCGCCCTGCCCTGACCCGCACCACGACCCATGACAAGGAAAACCTCAAGACCTGGGCGTTCTTCATCCAGGACCAGGTTGCCCTGACCGAGCGCCTGAAAGCCCTGGCCGGCGTGCGCTTCGAGCGCTTCGAGCATGACTACGTCAACAAGCTCAACAAGGCAGGCGATTTCGACAAGGGTGAGAATGGCGTCACGCCTCGTTTCGGCCTGCTGTACGACCTGACCGATACCGTCGCGGTGTATGCCAACACTGCCCGCTCGTTCAAGCCCAACAGCGGTGCCCCTGCAGGCGGCTCAGGCCGTGGTTTCGACCCCGAGAAAGGCAAGTCGTACGAACTGGGCGTGAAATGGGAAGCGCTCGATCGTCAGCTGAGCGTCGACGCGGCGATCTACCACATCGTCAAGGAAAACGTCCTGGCCAACGACCCGAACGACCCCACCGGCACCGACAAGATTGCAGCCGGCGAAGTGCGTAGCCGTGGCCTGGACATCAACATCGCGGGCAACATCACCCCTGAGTGGCGAGTGATTGGCGGCTATGCGTATGTGGATGCCGAGGTGACCAAGGACACCAGCCTGCCCACTGGTACACGGCTGGCGAATATTCCGCGCAACAGCTTCAGCCTGCTGAACACCTATGAGTTCCAGGATGGACTGGCCAAGGGGCTGGGGCTTGGGGTTGGGGTGAAGTACGTGGACGACCGTCAAGGCCAGACCGCCGCCACGACCTACACCATGGAGCAGTACACCGTGGTCGATCTGCTCAGCTTCTATCAGGTCAATGAACACGTGCGCTTGAACCTGGACCTGAAGAATGTCTTCGACAAAAGCTACGACGAAGGCGCGTTCAACAACTACGTCTACCCAGGCGAACCGCGCACAGTGCAGGCCGGGGTTTCGTACACCTTCTGAAGTGTGATCGTCGGATCGGGCATCCAGCGCCTACTTTTGTAGGCGCCGGCTTGCCGGCGACGAGGCCGCAAGGCGACCCCAGGAACCTCAGAAGCCCTTGCTGTAGAACAGCGAGTACGACTCGATCCCATCGTTTGGCTGCTTGAGGCCGGCGTTGGAGTAATGCATGGCACGAATGCCGACTTTCTGCTCACCCGGCAGCTTCAGACCGAAGCCAATACGGTCCTCGAAGTTGACGGCCGACCCCAGGCGCTGATCGCCGACGTCGGTCTTGGAAAACGCAGCCAGGCCAATACCCGCTTCGATGTAGGGGGTATAGGTGAAACCGCTGAACTCGTAGGTGAACACCGGGCTGAACGACAGCGAGTGGGCACCACTTGCCTCACCGCCTTCCCAATAGGTGTAGGCTGCATCCCAGTAGCCGCTCAGGTAGCCGGTGCTGCTCTCCAACCACTTCTTGTCCCAATCGAACGACAGGCCGATACGGTAGGTCATGTCGCCTTGGCCAGTGGCCCCAACGGCGCCGGACACCTGTGCAGCCTGGGCCAGGTTGGCACCGGCGAGGGCCAGCACAGCGGCGGCCAGCGAAGCGGCGAGACGGGTTTTCATCAATGACTTCTCCTGATGGTCAACACAAGCAGGCCGCTGCCAAGACGGGGCCTGCTAGGCACACGGGGGCTTGAACCCCTCACTTATGGCGGTGGCCGGTGCATCCAACCGGTCACACGAGGTAATACTTTTTTGATTATTGTCCAGTTAATCAAAAAGTTGAAAGGCTTTTGCCACTATTGGCTAATAGCCACGACTTAGTCGTACTCCGCCTCATCATGCTCGCCCAGCAAACGTCGCTGCCTGGGCGTGGCATGCTCCAGCACCTCCGGGTTGAAGCGCCAGGCCAGGTACGGCGAGAATTTCTGCGCCACCATGCGCCGCCCGTAATGCACCTGCAGCATGTCGCGATCGCGCGATTCACTGAGGTTGGCGCCGCCGCTGTGCCAAAGATCGCTGCGAAACACCAAGGCATCGCCCGCCTTGCACAATACTGGCTCGGCCTCTCTGCCCTGCCATTGGCGTTCGCCTTCCCATGGCGTGCGGCCCGCGCGATGGCTACCCGGCACCACCCATGTAGGCCCGAGGGACTGGTCGACATCGGTGAGGTACAACTGCGCCGTGAGGATCTGTATTGGTTGCGTGAAATCGCCGTGTTCGCGAAGCCAGGCTGGTAGCGCCATGGGCAGATGGTCCAGATGCAGCGCCATGCCCGGATAACCCGGATGGCTGCGCCATGCCGTCTGACCGATCACGTGGCAGTCGTGACCAAGCACGGCTTCAGCCAAGCTGATAAGCGGCGGCAGATCAAGAAACGGTAACCACAGCGGGTTACGATTGAAGACGCATTTGTAGTGCTCCAGCAGCCCCTGGTAGTCCCAGTGGATGGGTTGCAAGTCGTCGATGGCACAGCGCACCAAGGCCACCCGCAAGGGGTCGAGCACATTGGGGATCAGCACGTAGCCCTGCTCGTCCAGCGACTTGAGCTGGCGCTCCAGGTTCATGGCCAGGTTCATGGCGATACGCTCCTGAGCGGCAGGAGCACATCTGTACTCCTGCGCAGACGTTAACGATTCAACGCCAGTTCAGGTCCACCCGTGCAGGGGTCTTGCCAGTGACCACCACAGGTTGCTGCAACGTCTGGCCCTGGGCATTGGCGACGACTTTGTATTGCCCTGGCGGCAGTTGAACGAATAGCAGTGGCCCGACGTCACTCAAGCTCAGCACGGATTGGCCCTGGGCGCTTTGGATATCGACCTGGGCGCCGGTCTGGAACTTCCCTTCCGACCCAGTGGACAGGGTGACATGCAAGTCATAGCCCGGCGTCTTGCGCAAGGCATTGGCTTCATCCTGGCCGATACCGCCCTGCAGGTAACGGATGCCATTTTGCTCCTGGGGTTGCAGTTGCACCGCCTGCATGTCGATGGGTGCATTGAGGTCGGCGGTGGCCGCCAGCGTCCACGGCAAGGCGAGCGTAAGCAACAGCAAAGCGCCCAGTGCATAGTGATGATTGCGCATGATTCGACCCTCCACATGGGAACGGCTTACCTAGCATTTGACGCCGCGGCCATGCCCGAGTTCGTGCCTGCGCAGGGTCAGCCGACGCGGCGCTCTTCGAGCAATTTCACGAACATGCTCAGGCTGCGCGAGACCGTCCCTCGCCGCCATACCAGCCAGGTCTTGAGGTAACGGAAATCTTCCGACATCGGCCAAGCGCTGACCGTGCTGCACCCTGGCATGTTGTCGAGCATGCTGCGCGGCAGCATGGCCAGGCCGGCGCCCGCGCTCACGCATGCCAGCATGCCGTGGTACGACTCCATCTCATGGATCTTGCCTGGTACCGCCTGGTCCTGGACGAACCAGTTCTCGAAATGGTGGCGGTATGAGCAATTGGCGCGAAACGCATAGATGCTTGCGCCGTTGACATCCTGGGCGCGGGTTACCGGGGTATGGTTAAGGGGCGAAATGATCACCATCTCCTCCTCGAACACCGGAATGCCTTCCAGTGTCGGGTGCAACACCGGGCCATCGACGAACGCGGCCACCAAGCGCCCGGACAACACACCCTCGAGCATGGTCCCGGAAGGGCCGGTGGAAAGGTCCAGATCCACTTTCGGGTAACGCTGGTTGTAGGCTGCCAACAACGCCGGAATACGTACCGCCGCGGTGCTTTCCAGCGAACCCAGGGCGAAAGTGCCCTGGGGATCCTCCCCGGCCACGGTAAGCCGCGCCTCGTGGACCAGGTCGAGAATGCGCCGGGTGTACTCAAGAAAGTTCCAGCCTGCCGGAGACAAGCGCAAGCGGCTCTTCTCGCGGATGAACAATTCAACGCCCAGGTCTTCTTCCAACTGCTTGATGCGGGTGGTCAGGTTCGACGGCACCCGATGAATGTGTTGGGCGGCAGCGCTGATGCTGCCTTGCTCGGCCACCGCCTTGAAGATCTCCAGTTGCACCAGATCCAAAGTCATTCTCCAAACGTGAATGTTTCGCTCATTATTATTCAGTTTTCAATAAAGTCCTACACCACTAGTCTGGGCTGACTGATAAACAACAACGAGCGTACATCCATGAGCCAGATCAGCAGCCTGACCCACGCCATCTCCGTCGACCCCTTCAGCGGCGAGCAGATCGGCCACTACCCTTTCGATACCGACGCCGCACTGGAAGCGGCGCTGCAGCGTGCCAAGGCGGGTTACAGCCAATGGCGCCAGGTGTCCCTGGGTCAGCGCAGCGAGTACCTGCTGGCCCTGGCCAACACGCTGCAAGCCAAGGCTGAAACCTTCGCCCAGATGATCAGCCGCGAGATAGGCAAACCGATCGCCCAGGCCCGTGGCGAAGTGAGCAAGTGCGTTGGTCTGTGCCAGTGGTATGCCGAACACGGCCCGGCGATGCTGGCGCCGGAGCCGACCCAAGTCGAAAAAGCCCGTATCGAATACCGCCCGCTTGGCCCGATCCTGGCCGTGATGCCGTGGAACTTCCCGATCTGGCAAGTATTGCGAGGCGCGGTCCCTGCATTGCTGGCCGGCAACACCTACGTGCTCAAGCACGCGCCGAACGTCATGGGCAGCGCCTATCTGCTGGCCGAGTTGTTCAAGGATGCAGGTTTGCCTGAAGGCGTGTTCGAGGTGCTGAACGTCACCCCCGACGGCGTCACTCGGGCTATCAACGACCCGCGCATTGCGGCCGTCACCCTCACCGGAAGCGTGCGCGCCGGCATGGCCATCGGCGCACAAGCCGGTGCTGCATTGAAGAAGTGCGTGCTGGAACTTGGCGGCTCCGACCCGTTCATCGTGTTGGCGGACGCGGATCTGGATGCCGCGGTCAAGGCTGCTGTGATCGGTCGTTACCAGAACACTGGCCAAGTTTGCGCTGCCGCCAAGCGCTTGATCGTCGAAGCGAGCATCGCCGAAGCATTCACCCGCAAGTTCGTCGAGGCGACCCGCCAGCTGAAAGTCGGCAACCCGCTGGAAGATGACACCTACATTGGCCCGATGGCCCGCTACGACCTGCGTGACGAGCTTGATGGCCAGGTCCAGGCGACCCTCGCCGAAGGCGCGACCCTGCTGCTCGGTGGCCACAAGGTCGAAGGCGTGGGCAACTTCTACGAACCGACAGTGTTTGGCAACGTCACCCCTGACATGACCGCGTTCAAGCAGGAGCTGTTCGGACCGGTGGCGGCGATCATCACCGCACGCGACGCCGACCACGCGGTGGAGCTGGCCAACGACAGCGAGTTTGGTTTGGCTTCGACCATCTACACCGCCGATTACGCTTTGGCCGAGCGCATGACTGCCGCACTGGAAACGGGTGGCGTGTTCATCAATGGCTACTGCGCCTCCGACCCCCGCGTGGCCTTCGGTGGCGTGAAGAAGAGCGGCTTTGGCCGTGAACTTTCGCACTTTGGTGTGCGGGAGTTCACCAACGCCCAGACCGTTTGGCTGGATCGGAACTGACCGATCAATGGGGCCGCTTTGCGGCCCCATTACCCTCAACCCCGCGCCTGGTCCTTGACCCAGTCCAGCATCCCACCCGGCACGATCAACTCATGCCGCGCCCGTGAACACGCGGTATAAAGCCCGGCCAGCGTCCGCGCCCGCTCATTGCGGCCTCCTCCAGTGCTCGGCGCCACCATCAATTCCGGCGATACCATCACCCGGGCGAACTCCATGTTCTTCACATCCCGCACCCGCCCCAGGAACAGCTTCGGCGCCTTGTCCCAGCGGTAACGGCTCTTGGCCTTGGCGAAATGCTCCGGGGTATAGCCTTTGCGCAGCATGTTGGCCACCGCGATGAAGGCCTTGTCGTCGCCTTTGTCCTGCTCCAACGCTTGCCAGCTGGCATAGCGGAACAACATCGGGTGGCGTGGCCGGGTTCCGTACCGGTACAGCTCGATGCAGTCCTCGACGAACAGCTCGAAATCCTTGCGTGCACTTTGCAGCAGGACGAACGGCACCCCTTGGTGCGTCAGTCGCTGGAACCAGCCGAATAGCCCCCACTCGTCATCGACGATCAACGCCGTCGGCTGCTCGGGAACCGTCACGGCATCGAAGAAGCTGACGCGCGTATAGTGCTCGGCGCTGCCACTGAAGGCTGCCTGGATCGACGCCGGGTGGGCCTGGATCAGCGGGTTGAGCACCGCGTCCATGGCCGGCCCGGCGCGCAGCGAATGATCGATGTAACGCTGGCGGATGAAACCGCCATGGTGCGGGCTCAGGCCGTTGAGATTCTGTAGTTCGTCGCCCAGGGCGATGACCGACTGCGGGCTGCGGTCGAGCACGGCCAGCATGGGCGCCGACAGTTCATGGGCCTCATCGACGATGACATGGGTGTAGCGGGCGTCGATCACCTCGAAGGTCAGCGACAACAGCTTCACACGGTGGTAGTCACGCACCGGCAACTGGATCTCACGGGCCGAGGGGCGAACCAGTTCTTGCCAGTACAGGCGCGCTTTATCCAGCAGCACCTCTTGGTCCAAGGGTGTGATACCCGGGCCGGCCCAGGGCAGATGGTGCAGCTGCAACTGGTCGTCCCCGCTGTGGCAGAACGCACGCACGGCCTTGATGCACAGCGCCACCACATCGCGGGCTGCCAGTGGGCCGATGTCCGGGATACCCAGCCATTTCACCACCTGCGCCTCCTGCGGGCGCCACGACAGTTTGGTCCGGTACGGATCACGCAAACGCCAGCCATTGCTGGTCAGGTCGCGGTTGAGTATTTCGTCGGCCAGTTGGCCGAATGTCATCGCGGTGTACGCCTGGGCATCCTTGACCCTGGCCTGCAGCGCCCTGAGCTGACCTTCCGTCAGCGCCAGCAACAATGTACGAGAAGGGTCGAGCAAGCGGGCGAACTGGTGAATCAGAAAGGTCTTGCCAGTGCCTGCGAAGCCCTGCACCGCCACCGACTCGTCGGCACATGACAGGAACTCGCGCAGCAGGCGGTTCTGCTGGTCGCTCAGCATCAGGTCACTGGCCAGCGACGGCAAGTACACCGGGTGCAAGGGCGTGGCGCGCTGCCGGTAGATATCGGCGAACTGAAAGCTCCACTGACCGTCGTCGTCGAGCAACTCCTGAGTGTCATACTGGACCTCGGCCGACAGCAGACCGATACCGTTCTCGCCCAGCATTCCCAAGCCCATGGCGAATGCCTCGCGGTCGTAGCGTTGCGCGACCTGCGCCTGGAACTGACCAGGCGCAGCTGCTTCCACGTCGTTGGCGATACGCACCATCTCCGCCAGTCGGCGCTCCTGGGTTTCGACCGATGGAGTGCCTGACTGGCGCGGCAGGTTCTGCACGAACAGCACGGCGGCAGCCTCCAGCAGGCTGGCGGACAGAAAGAAGTCGCCGGCGGCAGGCTCACGGGCAAGACGGTCAGCTCGATCGCTGGACAAAGGCAGGTAGAACATCGACACCTCGAGGCAGAACAGCCGGGCACGATAACAATTTTCGCCCACAAATGCTGGGCTCAGTGCCGAACCTGCGCAAACGACCGGCTCAGGCCCTGACGCGCTTGAGCGTTTCGCTCGGCAGCTCCCTGAACAACTGTCGGTAACTTTCCGAAAACCGCCCCAGGTGCCAGAACGACCAGCGCATGGCGACTTCCGCCACGGTCACCTCGCCGCCGCGCAGCAAGTCACGGCGTGCGCCGTTGAGCCGCCGCAACCGCAACCACTGTGCAGGCGCCAGACCCGTGAAGGCCTTGAACGCCTGTTGCAGCTGTCGCAGCGACACACCCGCCACCTCAGCCAGTTGCATCAGGTTCAGGGTTTCTTCCGGGCAGTCCGCCGCCCATTCGCTGACCCTGTGCATGATCGCCCGCTCCTCGCCACGCCGTCCCAAGGCCCCTCCCTGCAGTCGCTGGCAGGCGTTGTCGAGAATGAACAGGCAGTCCTCCAGCAGTTGCTCGGCCAAAGCCTGCCCCTCCAGCGGACAGTCGGCACGGCCAAGGCGTGTCAGGGTGGCGCTCAGCCAACTGCCGAACAACGCGTTCTGGCCACTGCCCAACGGCACCATGAACAACCCCTCCAGACGCTGCGGGTCGAGGCCGTGGCTGGAAAGGAAACGCTGGTCGAACACCACCGCGACTTCCTGGTAGTTCTCCGGGGTGATCCAGATGTTGCGGCTTTGCTCGTTGAGCAGGTAAAGGCTGTCTTCGCTGCGGTCAAAGCAAAACGCCAGCGACCCGCTCGGCGCCGTGAAGAATTGCTCCACGCGGGTATTCAGGCGCTCTTCGTAAACCTCCACGCCATCGAGTCCGAGGCACCGCAATTGGCCATTGAACAGCCCCGGCGACATCTGCCGGTACTGCTGCTGCCAGCCTGGGGTGGCCCGGACTTGCTCGGTTACATCGCTGGTGGTGAAGGCCTGGACCTGCAAGGCATTGGGCGTTGTCACACGCTGTCCCTTTGCACTCTTTTGGTGCATTTATTGACGAAGAAAGTGGATAGATCGCTGCGCGCTGCTGCGACCAAGATAGCCCTCAGCGCGTCACCTGGGAAGCCACCGGCCCCCACCGCGCCACAAAAACCCAATCAAGAGGTCTGTATGAACGCCCCCTTCGATCAGCTGTCCACTTGGCTGAAAGAACACCGGATCACCGAAGTCGAATGCGTGATCAGCGACCTGACCGGCATCGCCCGCGGCAAGATCGCCCCGACCGCCAAGTTTCTTCACGAGCGCGGCATGCGCCTGCCAGAGAGCGTTTTGCTGCAGACAGTCACTGGCGACTACGTCGACGATGACATCTACTACAACCTGCTCGATGCCGCCGACATCGACATGGTCTGTCGCCCCGACCCGACGGCGGTCTACCAGATCCCTTGGGCCATCGAACCCACCGCGATCGTCATCCACGACACCTTCGACAAACACGGCAACCCCATCGAGCTGTCGCCGCGCAACGTGCTCAAGAAGGTGCTGAAGCTGTATGCCGACAAAGGCTGGCAGCCGATTGTCGCGCCCGAGATGGAGTTCTACCTGACCCAGCGTTGCGAAGACCCGGACTTGCCGCTGCAAGTGCCGCTGGGCCGCTCGGGCCGTGCCGAAAGCGGCCGCCAGTCGTTCTCCATCGACGCCGCCAACGAGTTCGACCCGCTGTTCGAAGACGTTTACGACTGGTGCGAGATCCAGGGGCTGGACCTGGACACACTGATCCACGAAGACGGCCCGGCGCAGATGGAGATCAACTTCCGCCACGGCGATGCCCTGGACCTGGCCGACCAGATCACGGTGTTCAAACGCACCATGCGTGAGGCTGCGCTCAAGCATAACGTGGCGGCCACTTTCATGGCCAAGCCCATCACCGATGAGCCAGGCAGCGCGATGCACCTGCACCAGAGCGTGGTCGACATCGCCACCGGCAAACCGGTGTTCGCCAACGACGATGGCAGCATGAGCGAATTGTTCCTGCACCACATTGGCGGCCTGCAGAAGTACATCCCCAAGCTGCTGCCGATGTTCGCTCCGAACGTCAACTCGTTCCGCCGCTTCCTGCCCGACACTTCGGCACCGGTGAACGTCGAGTGGGGCGAGGAAAACCGTACCGCCGGCCTGCGTGTGCCGACCTCCAGCCCCGAGGCCATGCGTGTGGAGAACCGCTTGCCGGGCGCAGACGCCAACCCCTACCTGGCGATCGCCGCGAGCCTGCTGTGCGGTTACCTGGGCATGGTCGAGAAAATCTCGCCGAGCGCACCGGTGCAGGGCCGCGCCTACGAGCGACGCAACCTGCGCCTGCCGATCACCATCGAAGACGCCCTGCAGCATATGGAAGACTGTGAAACCGTGCAGCAATACCTGGGCAAACAGTTCGTCCAGGGCTATGTGGCGGTCAAACGTGCCGAGCACGAGAACTTCAAGCGTGTGATCAGCTCCTGGGAGCGCGAGTTCCTGCTGCTCAGCGTTTGATTCCCCCGGGGCGCCCAGCGCCCCAACCGCCTTGCAAGCGCCCGACGAACCGGGGCGCTGGGCCGCCTTGCGGCCCCCTACACCCAACTCAAAGAAAAAGACCAACGAGGTGTCGACATGCGTCATTTGCAGTCCCTGATCCCCGCAGCATTCACCCTGGTGTTCGCAGCGGCCGCCCAGGCCCAGCCCACCGTGAGCGTGTACAACTGGACCGACTACATCGGCGACACCACGCTGGCAGACTTCCAGGCCAGCAGCGGAATCAAGGTGGTCTATGACGTCTTCGACTCCAACGAGACCCTCGAAGGCAAGCTGCTGGCTGGCCGCACCGGCTACGACGTGGTGGTGCCCTCGAACCACTTCCTCGCCCGGCAGGCCAAGGCCGGCGCCTTTTTGCCACTGGACCGCAGCAAGTTACCGAATTTCAAGCACTTGGACCCCAAATTGCTGAAACAACTTGAACAAAACGATCCGGGCAACCAGTACGCGGTGCCGTATCTGTGGGGCACCAACGGCATTGGCTACAACGTCGACAAGGTCAAGGCCGCGCTTGGCATCGACAAGATCGACTCCTGGGCTGTGCTGTTCGAGCCCGAGAACCTCAAGAAACTCAAGCAATGTGGGGTGGCATTCATGGACTCGCCGGACGAACTGTTCCCGGCCGTGCTCAACTACCTGGGTATGGATCCGCGCAGCGAAAACCCGAAAGACTATGAAAGAGCCGAAGCCCGCTTGCTGGAACTGCGCCCCTCCATCACCTACTTCCATTCCTCCAAATACGTGTCCGATCTGGCCAACGGCGATGTCTGCGTAGCCTTTGGTTATTCCGGCGATGTGTTCCAGGCCGCCAACCGGGCCATCGAGGCCAAGAACGGCGTGAAAATCGCCTATAGCATCCCCAAGGAAGGCAGCAACCTGTGGTTCGACCTGCTGGCCATTCCCAAGGATGCCAACAATCCGGAACAGGCCTTGGCCTTCATCAACTATCTGCTTGACCCACAGGTGATCGCCAAGGTCAGCGCCACAGTCGGCTACGCCAACGCCAACCCCGATGCCAAGGCCTACATGGACGAGTCGCTGGTCAACAACCCCGAGATCTATCCGCCTCAGGAGGTACTCGACAAGCTGTATGTGTCGAGCACGCCGAGCCCGAAGATCATGCGTGTCATGACCCGCTCCTGGAGCAAGATCAAGTCCAACCGCTGAGCGAGTTCGCGCCATGCCTCTGAATACCCAACACACTGCGTCCTACTATGCCGCCACGGCGCGTAGCACTGCACCTTACCCCAGCCTCGATACCGAACTGACAGCCGATGTGTGCGTGGTCGGCGGTGGCCTGACCGGGGTCAATACCGCACTGGAACTGGCCGAACGCGGCCTCTCGGTGGTCTTGCTGGAAGCCCGGCGCATCGGCTGGGGCGCCAGCGGGCGCAATGGCGGTCAGTTGATTCGCGGTATCGGCCACGATGTCAGCGGGTTCGCCCGCTATGTGGGCCAGGAAGGCGTGCGTTACCTGAAGCACGCCGGCATCGATTCGGTGGCCCTGGTCGCCCGCCGTATCGAACAATATGCCATCGCCTGCGACTTGCGCTGGGGCTTCTGCGAACTGGCCAACACACCTGCCCAGTTCGCGGCCTTCCAGGATGAACAAGCTGAACTGGCAGCGCTTGGCTATCGCCACGAAACCCGCCTGGTGGGCCCCGAACACCTGCATGAGGTGGTCGCCAGTGACCAGTACGCCGGCGGACTGGTGGATATGGGGTCCGGCCACCTGCACCCACTGGACCTGGTCCAGGGCGAAGCGCGGGCCGCCCAGGCCCTGGGCGTACGGATCTTCGAGCAGAGCCCAGTGCTGCGCATCGAACATGGCACCACGGTGACCTTGCACACCGCGCGCGGCAAAGTGCGCGCGCAAAGCCTGGTATTGGGTTGCAACGCTCACCTGGACGACTTGGAGCCGCGCCTGAGCGGCAAGGTACTGCCCGCTGGCAGCTATGTGGTGGCGACAGAACCGCTGCCCGACTCGCTTGCCAGCACGCTGATCCCTCAGAACATGGCGCTGTGCGACCAGAAAGTCGGCCTGGATTACTACCGCCTTACCGCCGACCGCCGCCTGCTGTTCGGCGGCGCGTGCCACTACTCGGGGCGCGATCCGAAGGACATTGCGGCCTACATGCGGCCGAAGGTCCTCAAGGTGTTTCCCCAGTTGGCAGACGTACGCATCGATTACCAGTGGGGCGGCATGATCGGCATCACCGCCAACCGATTCCCTCAGGTCGGGCGCTTGAGCCAGCATCCGAACGTGTACTACGCACAGGGTTACTCCGGCCACGGCCTGAACGTGACTCACTGGACTGCGAAACTGCTCGCGGAGTCGATTGCAGTTGGGCAAAGCCAGGGCCTGGATGTATTCAGCGCCGTTCCGCATCTGACCTTCCCGGGTGGCAAGGCGCTGCGTTCACCGCTGCTGGCATTGGGGATGCTGTGGTACCGCTTGAGGGAGGTACTCGGTTAAGAAGGCCGCTTCACCCTGGGGGAGCGAGCCTCGCCCGCGATGCTCTTTTTGTTCGCCGATATGGGGCTGGCGTGGGATCGAGCGCTGCTTACGCGACGCATCGCGAACAAGGCTCGCTCCTTCGGTTGTTCCACGCCGATCAAGGCAAAAGCGGGTTTACCCGCGAAGAACTCGACGCGGTGCAGCCTCTCCGACTTATCAGCAATACATTCAATGCTTTAAGCACCAGATCTGAGATATGACTTTAAGTAGATACTTTTCCGATAATTTACTCAAAGTATCGACTGTAACCTATTGTCTTACATGCCATTTAACAATCATATTTCAGCGCGTCTTCAGCATTCCACGAACGCCACCGCCAAACCACCTCGCGAGGTTTCCTTGTAATTGGCATGCATGTCTGCCCCCGTGTCGCGCATGGTGCGGATTACGCGGTCAAGGGAAATGAAATGCTCGCCATCGCCGCGCAGGGCCATCTGCACGGCATTGATTGCCTTCACCGCAGCAATGGCATTGCGCTCGATGCAAGGCACCTGTACCAGACCACCGACCGGATCGCAGGTCAGGCCCAGGTTGTGCTCCAAGGCAATCTCCGCAGCGTTCTCCAGTTGCGCGGGAGTGGCGCCGAGCACCTCGGCCAGACCGGCGGCAGCCATCGAGCAGGCCGAACCCACCTCCCCCTGGCACCCCACCTCGGCACCCGAGATCGACGCGTTCTTCTTGCACAGGATGCCAACCGCAGCGGCCGCCAGCAGAAATGCCACCACATCGTCATCGCAGGCGTCGGGGTTGAACTTCATGTAGTAGTGCAGCACCGCCGGAATGATCCCTGCCGCACCGTTGGTGGGTGCAGTGACCATACGACCACCGGCAGCGTTTTCTTCATTCACCGCCAGGGCGAACAAGTTCACCCACTCCATTGCACTCAGGGTCGAGCCGATGACATTGGGCTTGCCCAGCTCCTGCAGGCTGCGGTGCAGGCGTGCGGCGCGGCGCTTGACGTTTAGCCCGCCCGGCAGGGTGCCTTCGTTGCGCAGCCCATTGGCGACACACTCGCGCATGGCCGACCAGATACCCAACAGGCCCTGGCGCACGTCCTCCTCGCAACGCCAGGCGCGCTCGTTGGCCATCATCAACTGGCTGACACTCAGGCCGTGGGCCTTGCACAAGGCCAACAGTTGGTCGGCGCTGGAGAACTCGTAGGGCAAGGTAACGCGATGCGCGTCGTCGCGCGGTGCGTCGATTTCGCCCTGCTCGACGATGAAGCCACCGCCAATCGAGTAGTAGGTCTGGCTGAACAGCAGCCCTTGTTCACCCTGTGCCTCCAAGGTCATGGCATTGGGGTGGTACGGCAGGCTTTCGTCCAGCAACAGCATGTCGCGGTCATAGTCGAACGCAAGCGGGTGGCTGCCATCGAGCATCAGACATCGCTCTTGCATCAGTTGCCCGATTCGCGGCTCGATGGTTGCCGGGTCGATGCGGTCCGGCCACTGACCCATCAGGCCGAGCAGGCACGCGCGGTCTGTAGCATGACCCACGCCGGTGGCCGACAGCGAGCCGTAAAGACGCACCTGTACCCGACGAATCCGCCCCAGCAACCCCTGCTCACGCAGGGCCAGGGCAAAGCTTGCCGCCGCGCGCATCGGGCCCACTGTGTGAGAGCTGGACGGGCCGATGCCGATTTTGAATAGGTCGAAAACACTGATAGTCATGCTAATGCCTGACCGTGCCAGCCACGTACGCCGCTGCACGGACCTCCGGAAAAATTGAACGGTGATACGAAGTTGCGCGATACTGCCGCGCATACCTTCGGATGACCAACGAAACTTTCTAAGCAAGGCTTTAGCTTAACTAAACGATGAGACGACAACTCAATGGCCAGACGTTCGTCTGGCTGCATGTGTTCTCCTGTGCGGCCCGACACCTGTCTTTCACCCGCTGCGCCCAGGAACTGCACATCACCCCCGGCGCCGTCAGCCAGCAGATGCGCCAGCTCGAAGAGCGCCTGGGTTACCAGCTGTTCCTGCGCCGGGCGCGGGGCGTGGAACTGAGTGCCGAGGGCCAGCGCCTGGCCCAGACCGTGGCCGAAGCCTATGGCAGCATCGAGGCCGAGTTGCTGCGCCTGGATGCCGGGGAGATTCGTGGCACCTTGCGCGTGCGTTCGATTCCTTCCTTCCTGGCTAAATGGCTCACCCCTCGCCTGCCACGCTTCCAACAGCGCTACCCGGATATCGAACTGCGCCTGGTGGCCGAGGACAGTGCCCAGGCATTGCACCCGGATGATTTCGATCTGGCCATCGACCTGAACGACGGCAGCTATCCCGGCATGCTGTCGACGCCATTGCTGGACGAGCAGATCTTCCCGGTCTGTTCGCCCGCGCTGTTAAGGGGGCGCCCACCGTTGCACGGGCCAGCGGACTTGGTGCACTACCCCTTGCTGCACGACATCACGGCCTGGCGCGGCAGTTCCGAGTATGCCGAGTGGGAGTTCTACCTGGACGGCATTGGTGCCCGTGGACTGGATGTACGCCGCGGCCATACCTTCAACCGCAACCACCTGACCATCGAAGCCGCCATTGCCGGCATTGGCGTCGCCATCGCCCGGCGCACACTGCTCAACGACGAACTCGAACGAGGCGCGCTGATCGTGCCGTTCGGTGTACCGATCGCCAACCACAAACGCTATGTCCTGCACTACGCGCCTGGCGGTTTGAGCCAGCCAGGGGCGCGTGCGGTGCATGACTGGCTGGTCGAAGAAGCCGAAGGGTTTCGGGCGTTACACCCTCTGCACGCTCAGGACTGAAGCAATGCTCAGCGGAAGCTTCAAGCTGCGACTGGGCAGCCCTGATGGCTTCAATAGGCGTGCTTGCCCGTAAAGGCATTGAGCGTTCGCACCAGAATCACGAAGTCCAACCACAACGACCAGTTGTTGATGTACTCGATATCGGAGTCCACGCGCTGGATCATCTGTTCGATGTCTTTGGTTTCCCCACGGAAGCCGCGCACCTGGGCCAAACCGGTCATACCCGGTTTGATGTTGTGGCGCGCGAAGTAATCCACGATGTCCTGGGAATACAGCGAATCATGTTGCAGGGCATGGGGACGCGGCCCCACCAGCGACATTTCACCTGTCAGCACATTGAACAGTTGCGGCAGTTCATCCAGGCTGGTGCGGCGGATGAATGCGCCTACCCGGGTCAGCCGTGGGTCGTTCTTTTGCGCCTGTTTGACCACGCCAGCTTCCGGCTGGTGGACGTGCATGCTGCGGAACTTCCAGATGCGGAACGATTCGCCGGTCCAGCCGGTGCGTTCCTGGCGGAAGAACACCGGCCCCGGGCTGTCCAGCTTGATGGCAGCGGCAATCGCCAACAGAACCGGTGATGCACACAGCACGATCAGCGCGGCAAGCACCCTGTCCTCCAGGTTCTTGAGGAACAGGCTCATCCCCGTCAACGGCGTCTCGGACAAGGTCAACACGGGAATACCGGCAATTTCACGCACACTGTGGTTGATCAGGCGCAGCGAGAAGATGTCAGGCACCCAGTTGACGGCGATGCACCTGTCGAGCAGCTTGAGGTAAACCTCGCTGATGACCTCCGATCCGCCCAAGGGGGTGACCAGGTAGACCGTGCGCACCGCATGGCGCGTGACGATTTCATCGAGGTCGCCAACATGCCCGAGCACCGGCAAGCGCTGCTTGCCGTCAACGCCGTCCTTGCCATTGTCCTGCCCCGCCTCCATCAGCACACAGCCCACTACCCGCTCGCCAAGCCAAGGGTTGTTGCTGATCTTCTGATGCAGGAAGTTGGCCAGCTCCCCTGTGCCGATGATCAGGGCATTGTCCAGCCCGTGTGTCATGAAGCGCTTCTGTACCTCGCGCACGGCGATGTGCAGGAATAATTGGGCGAAGTAACCGATCACGAACAGCTTGCCCACCAGTAAGCGCGAGTAGGTCTCGCTTTGCTTGGTGAGAAACGCCATGACCACGAGAAAGCAGAACGTGACCGACCAAGCCTTGAACAGCCTGAAGGCCTTGATGCTGAGCTTGGCATTGCTGCGGTAGATCGCATAGTGGTCGTAGACCACCGCCAGCGCGCCGATCAGCAACAGCAGCATGATGACGTAGTCGGAAGTGATGTAGCCGAACTGGGTGTAGATCAAGTACCAGGCGATACCGGTGACGGCGATTCCATCGAGGCCAGCTTGAATGGCGTTGCTGACGCTGCTTCTGCGCTGGAGTAAGGAGCGACTGCTTCTGGGTTCGAAAACCATTCTCCGACCTCATCTATGTGAGCGTAGCAAACGTCTTTGCATCCGCTTCAACGGGCGCAACAGCCGCTTTCAGTGCCTGAAAGCCCGACGCCCAATGAAAGCCCCACCCCAGCCCGCCAACGAGGCGGTTGTAATCAACTGTAGCAGCGCCGTGTCACCCGCGTGGTCGCAGTGCCCTCCTGCCCTTGCTTTTGGCCGGTTCACACGCCCCGCCGGCTAAGCAACCAGGTGCGCAGCAGAAACAGCGGATTGCCCAGCACATAGCGCACGAACAACCGTTTAGGCTCCCTGAACAAGCGGAACGCCCATTCGCCGCCCAGGCGCCGTATCCAGCGGGGCGCGCGGGTGACCTTGCCCCCCAGGAAATCCAGGATGGCCCCACCACAGACAATCAGACACGGCGAGGCAGCCCGCGCCAGCTGGACGGCAACGGCCTCCTGTTTAGGCATGCCCATGCCCAGAACGATCAGCTCCGGGCGGACCACGCGCGCCAGTTCGAGATAAGTGTCGGCATCGGCGAAACCATGGTGAATCGAAACAGGCACTACGCCATGAACGCTCGCAGCGTGTGCCACCGCCTGGCTCAGGAAGGGTTCCTGGGTCCCCCAGAACGCCACGCGACGCCCCTTGTAGCTCTGCAACAGTTTTGGGATGAAGTCGGTGCCGTTCATGTTCAGGCCAGGGTCCAGGCCCAGCTGGCGATAGAGGATCGACATGCCTGCCCCGTCCCTCAGCAGCACGTCAGCGCCTGACAACGCATGGCCGTATTGCGCATCACCCACCACCAGGTTCATGGCATGGGCGTTGACGAAACCCAGCACGGTCGGCGCCAGTGGCGCTGACAGCGCTGCCAGTATCCGCTGCTCGTCCGCCGGATCGCTGACCACCCGCAACTTGCCGAGGATCGTCTTCCAGCGCTGTTGCCAGGGGTGCTTGTCCATCAGCCGTCGTCCCTCTTCGAGCGCACCCAATCGACCTGGCGCTTGATCAGAAAACCCAGGTACAGAGGGATCTTCCTGGCGGCATAGAACGGTGCGTACAGCAGCACCGAAAACGAGATCAAACGCCGTGCGAAGCGCCACCACGCCAGCCACACCGCCCCCATCAGCAGCCCCATCGCAGCACTGGCGATCACGGCCGCCAGCCAGGTCCCGAACAACACGCCCGCCAGCCATGAAATGCAGAACAGCGCCACCCAGGAAAGCGTCAGCAGCGCCAGCGGCGGCACCATCAGGTCCAGGGCCATGGCCAGCAGTGCGCCGTTGCGTTGCGTGAAGGCAGCCGCAAGTCGCCTGGGGGCATCCGCCAGCAGCACGCCCAGATGACCGTGCTCCCAACGGGTGCGTTGGGTGTTCAAACCCTCCTGACTGCTCGGAAAGACACTGGTGACCTGCGCATCGCTGCAGAACACAGGCGGTTTGCCGCGCTGGCAGAAATCCAAGCCCAGCTTCAGATCCTCGACCAGATGCCCGTTGGCCAAGTCGACCAAGGCCAGCGCATGCCAGGGCAATGCCATCCCTGCTCCCATGAGCTGGCACGGCAGGCCCAATCGAGCCCAGCCCCGGGGGCGCACAAGGTTCTTCACACGCCAGGCAAATTCGGCGACCTGAACCTTCAGCCCCGCCCCCTGGGGTGCATGCATCAGGTAGAGCGCTTGCACCGGCCGATCGGCTGCAGCGCAGGCGCACGCCAGACGTTCGATAGCACCCTCTGCCACCCGGCAATCGGCGTCGATGATGATGAGCACCTCAGGCGCGTCATCCTTCAAGTGGCGCACGCCGAAGTCCAACGCATAACCCTTGCCGCGCAGGTGCGCATGCTGGCGCTCGACCACTTGCGCCCCCGTGCAACGCGCCAGTGCCGCTGTGTCGTCGGTGCAATTGTCCGCCACCACCAGCAACCGATCGCCCTCGCGCAATTGCGGGCGGATGCTGTCGAGCGTTGCGCGAATCACCGGTGATTCATTGTGCGCCGGTACCAGCACCGCCACGCGGGGGCGCGCCCCGGCCAGCACCGGCGGTGAGCGTGTTGGCAGGCAGGCCGCCAGCACCTGGGTGAACAGCACCAGCACTGGCAGCAGCATGACCAGTGAAACCGCCACCAACAGCCATCCCAGCACGGTAATCATGCGCAGGTCCTGAAGTAATGAGCCAACTTGGCCGCTTCGGTGTCGATATCATGGCGCTGCAACACACGGCGATACGCCGCATCGCCCATTTTCTGCAGTACCTCGGCAGGTTGGTCCAGGCATTCGGCCATGGCGTCGGCCAATTCTTCCACTGCACCTGCCGGGAACAACCAGCCACTCTCGCCCTGGCGGACCAGTTCGGGGATACCGGCCACGTAGGTCGTCAACACCGGCCTGCGCAAGGCCATCGCCTCCATGATGACCACCGGTAGGCCCTCGGCAAAACTGGGCAGCACCAGTGCCCGGGCGGCGAGGATCTCCTCACGGACCTGGGCACTGCTGATCCAGCCGGTGATGCGCACTTGCCCTTGCAAGCCATGCTGCGCAATGAAAGCTTCGATGGGTGGACGCATCTCACCGTCGCCGGCCAGTACCACCTCGAACGGCACCGACCGTGCCGCCAGCAGACGTACAGCCTCCAGCAACAGCAATTGCCCCTTTTGCTCGCACAGCCGCCCCACGCACACCAGCCGAGGCACCGCCGGCGCGTCGACCGCTGGCACCTCGTGGAACGAGCGCTCCAGGCCGCAATGCACCACTTTCACCTTCGCCCAATGCTCATGGGCTACCCAACGGTAAAGCTGGCTGCGCCCATAGGAGCTCACCGCGGCAACGAAGGCGGCGTGCCGCACTTTTTCGCCCATATGGAGAAACTGCGGTTTGTCGAACTCTTCCGGCCCGTGCACGGTGAAGCTGTAGCTCGGCCCGCCCAGGGCGTTGGCCAGCATTACCACTTCAGTGGAGTTGGTGCCGAAATGCGCATGCACGTGCTCGGCGCCGAATGCCTGCAGCCACTGCACTACACGGCAGGCCTCGGCCAGGTAGACCAGATGGTACGGCCAGGGGCGGTCGGCCCGCCGCCCATGGCGCAGCGCCAGGCCAAGCGCCGACATGAAGCGCCGCGGTTGGGCACGTAATACCTCAAACAACGGCATGAACAACCCCTTCAGGCCGTCCTTGAGCACGTAGAGGGTCTTGTCGCGTTCTGCGAGGTCTTCGTCATCCTGCAATTGGGCATCCCAGCCACGCAGGGCGATGCGTTGGATCTCCATGCCCTGGCGTTCCAGGGCGAGGATTTCCCGTCGAATGAAACTATGGCTGACCTTCGGGTACTGATTGATGAAATAAGCAATGCGCATAGGAATCCAAGTCGATGCCCGCGTGATGAATGACCAGGCTTGCTCAGTCGTTTCCAGCCCGTTACTCCAGGCTGTTGGTCACTGGCCTGTCCCCCGATTTCGTCAGGTGATGCAACGTTTCCTGTCCCTGCTGTAGTGGTGATGGCCAGGCTGCGGGTTGAACGGGGAACATGCCCTCGATATGGCCAAACACATCGTCGAGCATGGCGTGACGCCTGCGGTACATCGCCCGCTTTTTCGGGGCGATGTCGTCGGCCGAGCGTCTGGCGGCCTCCAGCGGAATCGTGAAGAAGTCCTCGCGCTCCGACGGCGATGCGCCGTTCTCCAGCCAGATGGTGTCGTAGTTGGCCGCCAGATCGTCGGCCTTTTCGGCGCCGAAATAGCGATGACGATGGTGCCGATAGCGGTCACCGACCGCATAGATACGGGCAGCGCCAAGGGTTCTGGCCAGGCACTTGAGGACTTCGATCAAAAAACTTCTCGGGCGCAGCCCTTCGAAATCCTTGGTCAGGTCCCGGTAGATACTCAACGACCTTTCGCTGTCGATACCCTTGTGTATTCCCTGCACGGCACCGATCAGCACGAAGACTTCACCCCCGGTACCGCCAAGGCTGAAGGCCAGTGATGCCACACGCAGGTCGCCCTGGAACAGGTTGAGCACCAACTCCCCCTCGCGCCGGAACCAGACAGGCCGGTCCAGCACCAGGGTGCACTGGCTGGAATACCCCGACAGATCGCACAGCACCTGATGCTCGTCACGCCCCATCAGCAACAGCCTCGGGAACTGCTCGGCGACAACTTCATAGTGCGACGCTACCGCATCCAGCCGCTGCGGCGCTTCCCACGCCTTGCTGATGTAGGGCCACTGCACCACGCCAATGCTGTCGAAACCCAGCGCCTTGAACCCCTTGGGGCCCAGTGCTGCCGACATGCGCGCCACGAAGGCCTTGAGGTCTTCCCGCTGCTTGATGATCAGTATTCCCAGCTTGAGCTTGTTGTTCAGTGCCCGTAGCGAGTAACCGGGCTGCAGTGTGAGCACGCTTTTCACGATCGACCGATATGTCATGGGTTTCTCACTTGTACTCGATCAGCGCGGATTTGCCAGCGCCGAACCTGTTCAAAAGAAACTTCGCCTGCCCCACCATCTCGGGGAACTTCCCAAGCACCAGAAACACCGCCTGCAGCCAGTTCTCACGCCATGTTCGCCCACCACGGCGTGCCAGGCGCATCGTCTGCAAAGGGTAGATCAGAAGTGGCAGCAGCCCGACACTGCCCAACGACAGGCTGGCCACCACGCTGGCCAGCGGCAGCCCCAGGCCCCAGAACCAGGCCCGACGAGATTCTTTGCGCCAATGTCGCTCGGGCGTCTCGCCATGCAAGTGCGCCCCTTGGGCGAAGGCGTAACCCGCTCGCATGCTCCGCCGCCACCACTGGCTGAAACGGGTCATGTCGGCATCGTGCAGGGTCATCTCCACGCCCAGTCGCCAGATCTTCCAACCGCCGGCGCGCAGCCGCACACACATCTCAGGCTCTTCGCCGGCGATGAGGTCGGCACGAAAGCCCGACACCGCCAGGAAGGCTTCGGCACGTATCAGTGCGTCGCCCCCGCACGCCTTGGTTTCACCCAGTGGTGTGTCCCATTCCAGATCGCACAACAGGTTGTAGATCGAATGCCGCGGGTACCGCTCGCGACGCCGACCGCAGACCACGGCAACCTCTGGATGCGCCTGCAGAAAAGCCTGGGCTTGCTCAAGCCAACCGGCGACCACTTCGCAATCGCCATCGACGAACTGTACCAAGCGCAGCGACGGCATTACCCCGTGCAAATGGGCAAAGCCTTCGTTGCGTGCACGCGCTGCTGTGAACGGGATGGACAGATCCAGCGACACCACCTCGACACCCTGGTCCAAGGCGTGCTGCACCGAGCCATCGGTGGACCCCGAGTCGACATACACCACCGTGTCCGCACAGCCTGCCACGGAGGCCAGGCAACGCTCCAGGCGCAGCCCTTCATTACGGCCGATTATCACGACTCCGATGCCTGTCACCCTGGGCCTCACTCGTCTGCCTTGAACGAAACACGCCTTTTACCGCGCTGCCCTGCGGCTACCTCAGGAACACAAATTGGCCTCGACCGGCTTTCTCGCCTTGATGGTGGCCGGGACACCCACCGCCGCGCAGTTGTCCGGCACGTCGGTGAGGACCACGGCATTGGCGCCGATCAGTACGTTGTTGCCAATGCGGATATTGCCCAGCACCTTGGCCCCGGTGCCAATGTCGACATTGTTGCCGAACACCGGCGCGATAGGCTCCTCCACATTCTTCAAGCCCACCACCACCCCATTGCGAATCCGGCAGTCATCGCCAAAGCGCGCGTAGCCGCTGATCACGATGCCGCCAAAATGGTCGATGACGAAATTGCGGCCTATCACCACCTCGCAGGGCAACTCAACCCCCGTGATGATCTGAATCAGCTTGAACAGCACTCTGTAGACCAACGAGCAGAGCTTGCGCAGGATCGCTGGGCGCACACCGTAGCGCCAGCGACCGAACCGGTAGACCAGCAGAACCCAGAAGCCCTGGGCCCCCCAGTCTCCACCATGTGCTCGCAGGTCGGCACGAATGTTCTCGAACATGGTTTAACCTACCGTGTGGGTTGGCGTGCGAACCGGGTCGCGAACAGTGACGACCAGGTGGCTTGGGTATGCAGCCAGCACGCCTTGATAGCCGCCCAGCCACGCCCTTTCAACAGCGCCTTGAGGGCCAGGATCGCATCGCCGAGACTGACCAGCAGCATGTGCAGGATCAACCCCGTGACGCCGTGGTGCTTGCGGAAGTACAGGAGTTCGCTTTCAATCTGATAGGTGGAAATCTGCCGGCTGGCCGCCTCCAGTTCCGCCACCGACTTGGAGCTTTCGCCGCCGATATGCACCACGGTGGTGTGCGGGTAGAACACCACTTTCCAGCCTGCCTCCTTGACGCGCTTGCAGTGGTCCACTTCCTCGTAATACAAGAAGTAGCGAGGGTCGAACAGACCGACCTGGTCGAGTACTTCACGGCGAACCAGGTAGAAGCAGCCCGGCAGCCAATCGCATTCGCGGACCGTGCCGTGGTCCCAGCTCATTTCGTCGACCATCTTCAAGCCAGGGAAGAACCGGTCCAGCCCGGTTCGGGAGACGAAGATGTTCAAAGGGGTCGGAAAGTATCGGCAACAGGGCTGCAGATCACCGTCACGCCCCACCAGGCGTACGCCCAGCACACCGCACTCCGGATGGGCCTCCATGTATTCGAGAGTCTTGTCCAGGGTGTCGCTTGCCACGAATGCATCGGTATTGAGCAACAGCGCGTACTTACCCTGCAGGTGTTCCAGCAGTTGGTTATTGGCCCGCCCAAAACCGACATTGTGCTTGTTGCTGACCAACAATGCCTGGGGGCAGACCTGGGCCATGCGCGCCACCGAGTCGTCGACCGAGGCGTTGTCCACCACCAGGTAACTTGCCAGCTGTTCGCCCCTGGCCTTGCGCAGGGCATCGAACATCGGCTGCAGCAAGGATGCCGTGTTGAAGTTCACCACCATCACATCGACGGGCTTTCTATCCATTGTTGCCCTCCCCGAAGAAATACTCGCGCCGCATGGCCGCCAGCTTCGGCTCCATTACCGGGTCATAGCCACTTTTGCGCTGCTTGATCAGGTCGGCCCACGGGTATGCCTCACAGCGCCGCTCTACTCGCTCGATCAGTTCTTCGGTGGTGCAGATGAATTTGGCCGGGTTGCCGCCCACCACCGTTCCGGGCGGGACGTCCTTGGTGACCACGGCACCTGCGGCAACGACCGAGTCGGGTCCGATGGTCACCCGGGGCATGACGATGACCCCGTGGCCGATGAAGCAGTTGTCGCGAATGTCGATATAGCCCACCGAATCCAGATGCTTGCCATAGCACACGCCAATCAAGGCGGCGACGCCATCGTGGCCCAAAAGGGTACAGTCCGACAGCCCCACGTTGGTGCCCAGACGCACCAGCACAGGGTCCGTCACGTTGCAGCCCACGTTCACATGCAGGTTGCCCCCAACCGAGTAGAACTTGCCCCAGCGTGTCAGGTACTCTCCCCAATCCCTGGCATTGGGGTGGCAAATCTTTTTGTAAAGCGAACCGCCACGTCCTGTTGAGAGTGCGTAATGCTTCAAAGCGCTGCGTATCCATCCGATCATGTTGCTGGCCTCGCACGTAATGCGATCATGGACTGTCCCTGAGGCGACTTCGGTCTCGTTCTTGTTGGTACTGACCGCCTCGCACTCAACCCGTTATCAACCGCGCTGTCGCTGTCGCGCCCCACTGGCGCCATTGCCCTCCTTCAGACAACCGTTCGGCTCGTCGTGCGCATCTTGTCATTGAGGTGATCCACCAGCCGCAGCGCGAATTGCAGCAGTGGCATGGTCGGGTTCGAAGCCCCGCCGGTGGCAAAGATGCTGCTCCCTGCCACGTAGAGATTCTCGGTCCCAAAAACCTTGCAGTCGGTATCCACGACCCCGTGCTGCGCCGATGCAGCCATGCGCGTTGTGCCCATGTGATGGGCGTGCGGCGACATTTTCAGGGGTATGGAGGTGTCGTAGACGAATGGGTTGAGCTTGACGAAGCCAAGTTGTGCTTCGGCGAACTGCTTGGCGAGCTCACTGCCAATGCACTTGATGGTGTGTCGATCGGTAGGGCTGAGCACCCAATTGACATTCACCTTGGCCATGCCCAGGGCGTCTTTTTCATCCAGCAGCGAGATCCGGCTCTGCGCGTTGGGGAACTGCTCGATCATCGTCCCGATTACGCCGTCACCTGGACAACTGAACTGTGCAATCCATTCGATCTTGCTGGCCACGCCCCAATCGCATGCCAGGTTCTCGAGGAAGTTCTTGACTTCGGCGGTCCGCCCGTAGGCTTGCACCTCCTCCACCACGGTCGCCGAAACATTGCCCTTGCCAGCGTGATACTCGGCGACGAAAGCATCGGTGGTGTAGTACTGGCGGCGGTCGGTGGCTTGCCCCTCCTTCAGGATGAAAGAACCTAGGTCGACATTCAGATGCTCCATGAAGCAACGCCCGACCCAACCTTCCTTGTTGGCGATACCCGCCTGCTGAAGGGACTTGCTGTTTAGCAACTGCCTGGCGTTCTCGATGGCGCCCGTGGCCAGGATGAAGTGCTTGGCCTTCAGACGCTCGCGTTGACGGTCGTAGTCCGACACCACCACGGCTGTCACGCTGCCCGAGGCGCTGTCGAACTCCAGGTCGACACAGTTGCAGTTGATGAACACATCCAGGCCATCGGTCTGCTTGAGTTCCGCTTCGTATTTTTGTGCAAAGCGCGTCGGGGGGCTGAGCAGAAACACGTCAGCCTCGAAATCACCGCCTTTGAGGCCGGTATTTATCGGGCGAAAGTCGGCCCCTTTAGGCAGGTCGACAATGTCCATCGCCGCTGGCAGGTAGCGCTCCACCTCCGAATAGGGGATGGGCCAACCCGGCAAGTCGCCGGGGGGCGCAACGGCGAAATCGGAGGGTGTGAAAGGACGGCAGCGGCCCGCCCAATGGTTGGACGTACCCCCCAGAAAACGCAGACGTGTCTCGGCCGGGTACAACTCAAGGCCTGTGGAAGTACACGTGTAGAGCGCATGGGAGCGTTCCGAGTGTTCGACTCCGCCGCCTTCCAGCAGCGCCACGAGCCAACCGGCCTTGGCCAGGCGTGTCGCCAGGGTTATACCGGCCGGGCCTGCACCGACAACGCAGAAATCATAGGCGTCACGCAGTTCTTTTTGCGTTTGATAGTCCTTGATCATGCCTGCCCGTCCCGGAAGTACTGAGATGGCAATACCCATCCATTGATGACGACGAACTCGGACTTGGCCTGCGGCTTTGGCGTCGCCCGCGAAACGGTGCCGAATACCGCGCCCCCAATGCCCAGCAGGACGCAATTGCGTAGAAACCGCCTACGACCCAGAAATGGCGCACAAAACTGAAGCTTCCCCATGATCCCCGGACCTATGCCAAGTGTTATCGAGAGGCGTCCCAGCCATTGGAAAGCGCGAATCCTGCCTCGGTGCCCGTTTCTATGCCGAGCCCTGACCGGCTTGCTGCAGGTTCGCCAATGCCAGCAGATGAATCGCCGGCACGGCTTCAATCTCCAACCGATAGCGCTACAGTTCACTATAGTTTCAATCAGCCATGATGCTAGCCGACCTCCACCAAGGGATAGGTGCCCTCAGCCAATGCCTGAACATTTACGTGCCCTGATCGTCATTCTGTTCCTGGCGTGCGTCGTATTCGTGCTGGCGCGCCGACCAGCGACAGACCTGATCCCGGAGCGGGACTTCAAACGTCGCCGTAACCTATGGTTCGGCCTGACACTGCTGGCGTTCTTTTCCCATAGTTTCTGGCTTTATGCCCTGGCGGGTGCGGTCATCATGAGCCTGGCCGGGCGTCGCGAACGCAACCCGATGGCGTTGTTCTTCATGTTGTTGTTCCTGATTCCACCAGCCGCTGTACCGATACCCGGCTTTGGCTTGATCAATTACCTGGTCGACCTCACCCATGTGCGCCTGCTCACCCTCTGCGTGCTACTGCCCGCGGCATGGGCACTGAGCAAGCAAGGCGACACCCAACCCTTCGGTCGCAGTTGGCCCGACAAGTTGCTGGCGGCGAGCATGCTGCTGATGTGCGTACTGTCGCTGCGCGAAACCACCGTCACCGACACGCTGCGTCAGGCGCTGTACCTGTATGTGGACATGTTCCTGCCCTACTACGTCGCCAGCCGCGCGCTGAAGGACCTGGAAGACTTCAAGGATGCCCTGCTGGCCTTCGTGCTGGCCTCGTTCCTACTGTCGATCATCGGCGTGGCCGAGTACGCACGTCACTGGCTGCTGTACAACGCACTGACCGACGCCATGGGCGTGCCCTGGAGCATGAGCAGCTACCTGAGCCGTGGAGGCTCGCTGCGCGCGAGCGCCACCACCGGCCAGGCCATCGTGCTGGGCTACGTGATCAGCGTGGCGATTGGCTTGTTCCTGTTCGTGCAGGCCTATGTTCGCAAACCCATCCATCGCTACCTGGGCGCCCTGCTGCTGGCGGCCGGGTTGTTCGCGCCCCTGTCGCGCGGCCCCTGGATCGGCGCTGGGGTCATCGTCGCGGCCTTCATCGCCACAGGCCGGGGCGCGGTCAGGCGCTTCATCCTGCTCGGCCTGGCCGGTGTGCTGTGCGTGCCCCTGCTCACCGTGATACCGGGCGGAGAAAAAGTGCTGAACCTGCTGCCCTTCATTGGCAACATCGAAACCGAGAACATCACCTACCGCCAGCGCCTGATCGACAACTCCTGGATCGTCATCCAGCGCAACCCCTGGTTCGGCTCGTTCGACTTCCGCAGCACCCCCGAGATGCAGTCGATGATCCAGGGCCAAGGCATCATCGATATCGTCAACACTTATGTCAGCCTGGCGTTGCGGGTCGGCATGGTGGGGCTTGCGCTGTTCATCGCCTTCTTCGTGGTCATCCTGATGGGCATCCGCAGATCGATGCGGGCATTCCCCGACAAGGACGATAAACAACGCCTTCTAGGAAGGGCGCTGCTGGCCACGCTGCTGGGCATCATGGTCATTATCTTTACCGTCAGCAGCATCACCGTGATTCCGGTGATCTACTGGTCCGTTGGCGGGCTGGGTGTGGCCTACATCCATATGGTGCGCAAGCTCCGGCAAGAGCAGGCCGCCGAGTTGCCCCATGCCCGCCTTCAAGCCAGGTAAACTCGATGACACGAAGCCCCCTGCATTCCCTCATCCGGGCCACGGCCCTGCTTGGCCTGGTTTCGTTGCCCATGGCAACGTGGTCGTCCGATTGGGCCGTCAACATCGAAGAGCGCAACGGTTTGCCCAACATCACCCGGGGTGGCGGGCCGGCGATGATCGCCAAGTTCAGTTTCTTCGCACAACAGTGGAACTGGACCGGCTATTACCCCACCTTCACGGTCAAAGCCCCGCAGCAGTACACCCTCGCCGGTGAAAACAAGGACTTGAACTTCAAGCTCGTCGCAGACATCCGCAAGGACACCCCGCAATCATTGACCTGGGCATTCGACCTGCAGACCGAGCAACGGCACGACGATGTCATGGGCGGCGGCCTGGTGTTCAATTTCGACCCGTCGCTGTTCGCCGGCGAAATGGGTGCACCGCAATTGCTCCCCGGCAATCGAGGCTGGGCCTGGGGTACGGAAGGTAAACGCCGTGTCGAGATGCGCTTCGAACCACCGTTGGCGAAGGTGTACTTCGAGCGTGGCAACCCGGATGAGGTGCGCGCATTCTTCTATGACCGCCAGATAACCCCAGGCCGGCAACAGATCAACGCGGTGCTGAGCGTGACGGGCGACATCGCCATCGGCCAGACCCAGTCCGAACGGTTTGGCCTGAGCGACCCGAAAAGCTGGCCACAAGACCAGCTGGACTGGAAAACCTCGCCGGTCGACCTGTCGTTTCTCAACGCAGCAGAAAAACCAGCTGGCAAGCACGGCTTCGTCAAGGCTGACGGTGAACGACTGGTGTTCGCCGACAACACGCCCGTGCGTTTCTGGGGCACCAACCTGTCGGCCTCTGCCCTGTTCGACACCCCGGACCAATACATCAAGCAACAAGCCAAGCGCCTATCGGCACTGGGCTTCAACCTCGTGCGCCTGCACCACCATGACTCACTCTGGGTGCTGCCCAACATCTTCGGCGATGGCAGGACGATCAAGAACACCCAACAACTCGATGCCGAGTCGCTGAGAAAACTCGATCTGTGGATCAAATGCCTCAAGGAGGAAGGCATCTATGTGTGGCTCGACCTGCACGTACAGCGCTCGCTGATGGACAGCGACGGCATCTATGGCTTCGATGAACTGCCCAAACAATACGGGCGAGCCGAATTCAAAGGCTACGCCTATGTGAACGTCACCATTCAACAACGCATGAAGCAGTTCGCCGAGCAGTACCTGAACCATGTGAATGCCTATACCCAATTGGCCTACAAGGACGACCCCGCCATCGCGGCGGTGCTGATCACCAACGAGAACGACATCACCCATCACTTCGGCAACGCGCTGTTGCCCGACAAGAATGTGCCCAGACACAGCCGGCTCTACATGGATGAGGCCAAGGCGTTTGCCAGTCGCCATGACCTGCCGGAGGACGCCACCTGGCGCGCCTGGGAGCATGGCCCGGCCAAGCTGTTCCTCAACGACCTGGAGCATCGCTTCGATGTCGAGATGATCGAACACCTGCGCAAGATCGGCGTGAAAGTGCCCATCGCCACTACCAGTAGCTGGGGCGGCAATGGCTTGAGTTCGCTGCCGGCGCTCACCACGGGCGATCTGATCGACGTTCACAGCTACGGCGGCATCGGCCAGCTGGAAAAAAACCCGCTGACCAGCGATGGGCTGGTCGACTGGCTGGCAGCCGCCCAGGTAGTGGGCAAGCCATTGACCGTCACGGAGTGGAACAACGAGCCCTTCCCGCTCCCCGATCGCCACTCACTGCCCTTGATCGTGGCGGGTACCGCCAGCCATCAGGGCTGGGACGCATTGATGCAATATGCCTATAGCCAGGAGGGGCTTGGCGATGGCAGGCAAACGGCGGACAACTGGCATGCCTACAACGACCCTGCCCTGATCGCCACCCTCCCGGCGGCGGCCTTGCTGTATCGACGCGGCGATGTGCAGCAGGCGCAGACCCGCTACGTCTTCGCCCCGTCGGTCGAAACCTTGTTCAACCGCTCGATCTCACCGAGTGATTCGGTGCTGCTGCGTACCGCCATGGAAAAAGGCATGTTGCAGATCGCCCTGCCGCAAACGCCGCAATTGCCATGGCTCACCCAAAGCGACATCCCGGCTAACGCCCAGTTGCTGCATGACCCTGAGCAGTCGCTGCTCGACAACAATGCCACCCAGGCCACCACGGATACCGGTGAGATCACGCGCAATTGGCAGCAAGGCCTCTACACCATCGATACGCCCAAGACCCAGGTCGCCAGCGGCTGGCTCGGCGGCCGCTCGACCCGCTTGTCGAACCTTCAGGTGCAACTGAAGACGCCCTATGCCAGCGTGGCCGTGCAGAGCCTGGACAACCAGCCGCTCGGCCAGTCGCACAGCCTGCTGATCTCGCTCGGCACGCGGGCCGTGCCCAAGGAAGACAAAAGCACCCCGTTCTATGTCGAGCCCCTGGTCGGCGCCTTGAGTATCGCCGCACCGCCGGGCCTGAAGGCCTATGCCCGCAGTGCCTCGGGACAAGAAACAGTGCTTCCAGCCCGTTACGAAAATGGCCGCTACACCCTGAACTTCGACGGCCAGCACATGGCCAATTGGCTGTTCTTGAAATAGGCCATTCGGCCTTCTACGCTCTGAAAAGACCTGTATTGGCAGGCCCTCAACACTGAATCTGTTCCAGGAGGATTGGATGAAGTACTTGGTTGTCGGAGGCGCAGGCTATATAGGTTCGCACATGGTCAAGTACCTGGCGGACGCAGGTCACGAGGTGGTCGTGGCGGATATCGCGCAAGCACGCCCTGACATCAAGTGGGTCGGGCTGGATGTCGCCGACAAGCACGCACTGGACACCTTGTTCGCCGAATCTCCTTTCGATGCGGTCTTCCACTTCGCCTCCCACATCCAGGTGGGTGAGTCGGTCACCGACCCTGCCAAGTACTACCAGAACAACGTGGCAGCCACCCTGACCCTGCTGCATGCCATGGTACGGGCGAACATCAAGCACCTGATCTTCTCCTCCACAGCTGCCGTCTATGGCGACCCGCAGTACACCCCCATCGACGAGCAACACCCCAAGCTGCCGATCAACCCTTATGGGCGCAGCAAATGGATGGTGGAGCAGATTCTGGAGGACTTCGACCGGGCCTATGGACTGAAATCGGTATGCCTGCGTTACTTCAACGCCGCCGGCGCAGACCCAGGCGGTCAGATCGGCGAATGCCATGAACCGGAAACCCACCTGATCCCGTTGATCTTGCAGGCCGCGTCAGGACGACGCGAGGCGATTACCGTGTTCGGCCATGACTACGATACCCCCGATGGCACCTGCATCCGTGACTATATCCATGTCAACGATCTGGCCTCGGCGCACGCGCTGGCCGTGGATTATCTGTTGAAGGGCGGCACCAGCACGGTCTTCAACCTGGGCAACGGCCAAGGCTTTTCCGTCCAGCAGGTGATCGACACTGCCCGCGCGGTGACTGGTCGGCCGATCAACGTCAACAAGGCGCCGCGCCGCGCCGGCGACCCACCGACGCTGGTCGCCGATGCCGGCAAGGCGGAAACCGTGCTGGGATGGAAACCGCAATTCACCGCGTTGGAGCAAATCGTCTCGCACGCCTGGAGTTGGGAGCAGCAGTACCCCTGGCACTGACTGCCAAGGGTATGCCGGTCGCCTTCAATCAATAGTAGGAGCGAGTCTGCGGCTCTGCCTTGTTCAGTACCGCGCCGATCAGGTTGGCAGTACCCAAGTGGTACAGGCAGTCTTCGATCTCTTTCTTGCTGTTCTGACCATTGGCCACCACCAACAGCACGCAGTCGAACTTCGGCAGCACGGTGATGGCGTCGTCGGAACTGAGCAGCGGTGGCAGATCGAAGATACAGATGCGCGAGTCGTAGCGATCGCGTAGATCGCCGATCAGGTTGGTCACCCTAGGCGAAGACAACACCTCGGTGGACAGCGGTATCGGCTCACGGGTCGGCAGCACCACGAAGCGCGGCAACGTTGGGTTGACCAGCACCTCTTCCAGTCCGGCCTTGCCAGACAACAGTTCGTTCATGGCCTTGCCCATCGGCAACCCAAGGCTGGCACCCACCCTTGGACGGCGCAGATCGAAGTCCACCAGCAGTGCGGTCTTGGTAGTGTGATGGGCGATACTCATCGCCAGGTTGATTGCCAGCACCGTCTTGCCTGCCTCGGGTGTCGGCGAGGTGATGGCCAAGGTGCGCCAGCCATTTTCCTCCATGGCCTGCAGCACCTGGGTACGCAGGAGGTCGAAGGCCCAGCTCATGTTCGAGTTCTTGTTGTACGCCACGATTCGGTGTCGCTCGAGGTGCTCGGCCCGCAGCGGCACAACGGTGGTTTGTACATAGTCGAATGGGCCAAGTACTTCGGTTTGCTCGACCGCAGGTAGCGGCGTGTCCGAAGCGTTGGGCGATACCTGGTGCAGGGGTTTTCCAATAGCCGGCGTAATTCTGTCCATCGCTGCTGTTCCCTATTCAAACCGAGCCATAGCTTTGAAAAGCAGAAGGTCCAACGGCATGTACAAGAAATGGACCATCGCTAATATGATAGCAACCAACAACAACCCGGCGACCACCATCAGGGTTCGCGAGCGTTTGCGCTGGGCCAGCTCGGCCTGGGTGGAGATAAACGGCACTGCAACCAGCACACGCTTGCCCACCAGGCTTTCCAGGGCACCCACACCGCGTACGCGCTGATTGAGCATTTCCAGCAACATCACCAGTGCACCGCCACCGGCCGGGGCCAGCAATACCCCCAAGGCAACGATTTTCTTGCGGTTGGGCTTGACGGGTTTTTCCGGCATCAGCGGCGGTTCCAGCAGCACGAAACGTTCCGCCTTGTTTTCCTCTTCCAGGCTTTCGGTGATTTTCGCGCCCATCTCCTTGGCGCGAATTTCTTCGTACTTCTTGCGCGCGTTATCGTGATCGCGCATCAACGTCACCAGGCCACGCTCGACTTGAGGCGCTTCAAGAATCTCCGCCTCGTAGCCTTCGATCTTCTTGGTCAGCTGACGCTTTTGCTCGGCAAGCGAGGCGATGCGTGATTGCGCAGCCTCGATGCGCGTGCGCACCCGGGCTGCATCCAGATTCGTCTCAGCTACTGCCATACCATTGCCGCCGGCGGTTTCAAGTGCCTGGATCTTGCGCTTGACCGCCTGTACGTCAGGGTGGGCATCTTTATACCTGCCAAGCAGCCTGGCGTACTCTGCCTTGAGGCTGGCCAGGTCCTGCGGTTGATCTGCCACGCTCCTGCCGTTGTCCGGCTTGACGGTCAACCCGGCCTTGGCAGCGGACAGTTCCAGCTCCAGGTAACGCAGCTCTTCCTGCGCGGCCTTGTAGTCACGGTCGACTTCCCTGAACTCAAGCTCGGAGCGCGACAGCATGCTCATGCGCAGCTCCTGATGCTCCGGCAAGGCATTGGCGTGGGCCTGCTTGAAGTCGGCCAGCTGGTTCTCCAGGCTCGCCAGTTCGGCACCCAACTTGTTCGCTTCCTGGGTCAGGAACTCGGTGGTCTCGCTGGCCCGCTCGGTGCGCTGCTTGACGTTCTCGTTGAGAAACAGCGTGACCAGTTCGTTGGCCACTTCCTTGGCCACTTCTGGACGCTTGTCCTCGTAGGACACATTGAAAGCCACCGTTGCCTCGCCGCGTCCCTTCACGAAGGTACTGACGGTGGCGACCACGATGGAGTTGCGCATCTTCTCGATCTTGTCCGACTCGCTGAATTGCTTGCCCTTGTCGGCGAACAGGCCGTACTTGTCGATGATGCGCAACAGGTTCTCGCGGGTCATCACCCGCTGGCGAATCACTTCGATGCGTTCATCGGCAAAACTGTTGTTGTTTGCCGACACCAGCTCTGGCGAGATTTGCTGTGACTCCACCAGAATGGTGCCGGTCGACTGGTAGATGGGAGGGACCGTGACAGCGACTGCCACGGTGAGTGCAAGAATGACCACGATACTGACCCCCAACAGCAGGGCTCTTTCCTTGATGATTGCCAGGTAATCTTTGAGGGACAGTTCGTATTCAGACTTCATAGAGGCCACCGCGCTGAAATTCAGAGGTCGGGTAATCTATACGTCAAGGTCATTCCAATGATGGTGCCTGTTGCATCCGGCAAGTTGTCTTGCTGGCGTTCCTTGTACATCAACGATAGGCGCAGATCCCAAAAAGGCGAGAGTTCACGACTCGCCCACGCGCTGTAGCTTTGCAAAGTGTTGGGTGTGGTGCCTTTGGCGTCTTGCCAGGAGGCATCCAGCCCCACACGAGTGAGCTCGGTAAGCGCATAACTCCAGCTGCCACGTACTGCATCGAGTTCGGCAAAGCCCCCGGATGCGCTGGCAATGGTGCTTCGCTCGGCACTGAAAATCGCATCGGCTCGTTCCCCGATGTAGCGCAGCGAGACCCCTCCCTCCCCGCGCCTGCCCCCTTCGGAGCCGGACACCTGGTTTACCCCTACATGCACATCCCCGGTGAAACGTTCGGAGAACTGGTACTTCAACCCCACCGTAGGCGTGTAGCTGTTGGAGGCGAACGCCGTGGTGTCGTCCTGCGGCTCGTAACGCCGTGCGATGAAGCTGGTATAGAGGTCGGTGCGCTCGCTCCAGTTGTAAGTCCAGGTCAGCACGTTCGCCAGCTCGTCATAACCGGTCAGCGTGGTGATGTCGTATCGGGCGTGGGAGTACGTGGTTTCGTTGGCCAACGTACTGCGTTCGGTAATGGCATCACTCCAGTTGGCGGTCACCGTCGAGAGCTTCTGCGTGCCGTCGGTTGTCACCACGCCGGTGTCCTGGACCAGCGCCGACAACGTCGAACTTTCGTTGTAGTTCGCCCTCAGGCCGAAGCGGCCCCGCTCCGTTTCCCGCTGCCAGCCAAGGCTGACGTTGGGGTCTTCACGGTCCTTGATAATGGCCGTGTCGGACGAGCGCAGCACTTGCACGCCCAAACCAAAACTGAACTCGTCGCGGCCGAGCGTGCCGACCAGGCCAAAGTCAGGCGCAATGATCGTGCGCGTCACTGCCTTTTCGTCAGACGTCAGCAGCAAGGGGTTGCTGTCATACTCGACCGTCGTCGGTACGGCAACCGAACTGTGCCAGATAGCGGCATGAACCATCCCCGAGTACGGCAAAATCAAGAGTGCTGTGGCAACACCCGTATTTCTGAGAAGCGGCATTCTGAGCCTTACTGCACATGGCAAGATCAAGGTACGATCAATGTGTCACCAGCGCGCAGTTGGAAATTGGTGGACATGTCGCGCCCAGACACCAAATCCTTGTAGCGTACTGGCAGTACTTTTTGTGAGTCGCCGTTTTGGCGAACAACTTTTATTTCGCTTTCGTCCGCAAACTTGTCCAGGCCGCCTGACATGCTCAGCGCCTGCAACACTGCCGTGGGTCCATACATTTCAACCGGCCCAGGCTTGATCACTTTACCTTGCACGTAGACGAGATTGCCAGCCGTACTGGTGACCACGACGCTTACATGCGGATCGGCCAAGAAGGGTTCGAGTTTGACTTTGATTTTCTGCGCGACGGTCGTGACATCAAGACCGGCGACATCGACACGCCCGGCAAGGGGGAAGGTGATACTGCCATCGGGCAGGACCGTGGTTTCCTGGCGCAGGCTTTCTTCCTGCCACACGGAAATCATCAATTTATCGCCGGCACTGAGCTGGTAAACCGGACTCTGATCTTCGGCATGGCTGGTACCCACCCCAACCAGCAGCACGCAGAGCACAGAACACATCAAACGCACCATGGGGGATCCCTCCAGGCAAGTAGCCATGTAAAGAGCACTATGTGAGAACAACAAAAAACAGCTTCTCGCTCCACACCGGTCAAACCACCTGTTGCGACGGTTGACCGCGACACCACAAACCACTCACTGCAACCAGGCAACCTTCAGGTTGTCGGCAAGTGGAATATAGCAACGGCTCGCGAATTGACAAGCTGCGACCCCTGATGCCAACGACCTCGCGTCAAATGCCCGACAGGGCACCCAAGTCGTTGACTCTCCTTGTAAAAATCAAACTTTTCTTCGGTTAGCCACGACGACGAAGCCGATGACAGCGACTGCGAAGAGCCAGCCAGCCGTCGCCAACGGAATTACACTCGCCTGGTTGATGTAGGAGTCGGCAGCGCGCGCAGCGCCACTCAAAAGTATCAATAAAAATATAGATTTAATGAACAGTGTCGAGCGCATGATCCCCTCCTGACAAAGAGGATAAACACGGGGAAGGAAGTGTCTTATTAGCTGCTGATTGGAGCTTATGGGCACAATGATATTACGTCAACGATCCGACACCATAATATATCTCAATGAGGCAGGCCCAATATCGTCAAAAAGTTGCCAGGTTAAATTTGTAGGCTTTTGCGCGTTACGCCCCATTGACCGAAGACGTTGATTCCATTGCAAAACCCTTACGCGACGAGTCTGAACATACGCCGTGCCCTACCCGGATTCACCGCGCGGGTTGTCACTGCGTTGAAACAGCCGATGTGTTTCACGGGTGATAACCCAAATGCTAATCGTTGTAAGTCCAACCCAGATTTGACGCATTCCAGGCTCTGCGTGAACAGTCTTGAGACGAAGGTCAGACAAGGGGAAAACAGCCGAGGAAGCGGCGTTTACGGATTGTAAATGAGCCTTCCGAGGCTGTTCTCAACGCAGCATCACCGGGTAGCAAGGCTTTTCGTACAGAGCTTAGGCCTCGCGTGCCGGTGAGAGGGGGGACGCGGTACAGGCAACCGGTTTATGACGGCAGTAGATCCAGTGTGCGCTCAACCTCGTCGATATCGATCTTGAAACCCTCGCCGTCCGGTGTCCCGACCACAAAACCGAAATGCTGGTGATCACGATCGGTCATGAACTTGTAGTAGCTGACGAACCGGTTAGGCGGTTGTAGCGCCAGCACCGAGCCTCCGTCCTGAAGTACATTCACGCCGTGCGCCAACTGGCTGCCTTCAACACCTATCACCGTTCTAGCACCTGCACAGGCCGCCACGATGCTCGGCACATCGGTTTTGAGGGGATTGATGATGCGAAAGCCTCGGTGCTTGCGCAGGTGCTCGGCAATCTCAAGCTCGTTGCGCAACAGCCGTAGTTCGCCATCGCCACCGCGCAACAGGAAAACACCAGGATGGGGCGCATGCTCGACATGGGACAGCAACTTCTCCCCCATGCCCCGGTAACGCAGGTGCCTGTTGCGGTTATTGCTCTGGTCATCGAACAACACCAGTTCGCGAATGAAGGCATTACGCAAACGCAGCGGCCGCATGCCCAACCAGTCTTCATATGCAGGGGCCTGGGCGAACAAGGGGAATTTCGCCGAAGGCGCTGTAGTAATCGGTACGCCCTCATTACAAGCCAACGGATACGTCGCGCAATCCTCCATCAACCAGGTGCCGAACCAGGAGTTGCCGTGCAGCGTGCAATAGGCCGCCGCACGCTCGATTTCATGCTCTACGACAATTCCGGGAAAATGCGTAGGGCGCAAGGACAGCCAGTGGCAGGCATCGTCCTTGTACAGGGCACCGTCGATCAACCATACATCCTTGATCAGGTAGCC
Organism: Pseudomonas sp. Rh2; assembly: GCF_040762985.1. Taxonomy (NCBI): domain Bacteria; kingdom Pseudomonadati; phylum Pseudomonadota; class Gammaproteobacteria; order Pseudomonadales; family Pseudomonadaceae; genus Pseudomonas; species Pseudomonas sp. Rh2. The sequence goes on along the minus strand of NZ_CP142890.1, from coordinate 2,993,005 downwards.
TCGCGTGGCGCCATGGTCGACGGTCAAGCCGCCTTCCATCGTCCGGCGCGGGTGCTCGAAGGGATGAAATTCCCAACCGGTTACACGCTCCAGCTGGTTGGGCAGGAAGATAGCGCGTGGCGACACAGTGGTCTCACTCGGGGCAATCTCCCAACTTTTCTCGGCAATGCTTTTAAGGTCGATCTCTGCCTGTCGGGAGAACCGTTTGCGGGCGATGTATTTGTAGGCGGCCAGCGTCAATTTTTTTCGACCCCTAGCAGGTGTGGCACTGAAGGGCGTGACATCGCTTCCCATAGTGAGCTCCCAAGGCTGCGCGGCTAATCGCCAAAAAATCAGCTGATCCGTGTTCTTCCTTAATGCGGATCAATTGGACAACACCCTTTCCATCTTGGGCGGGGACTGAACGTCGGCATAACGACTGCGCAAGGTTTCGACGAATTGCTCGGCAGCCGTCCGTGCGCCATAGAGATAAATCTTGTGCAGGCCGCCGAACACCATTTCACGGTAACGGCTGGCAATCTCTTCTTCGCTCGGCCCCTCAGGCAGGCCCAGGTGAAGTGTCAACTTGTTGCCTTCGACGGCAAACAAGGGGGTGTCCCACAAAAACCGGGCAATGCCGGTCTTGGGTAAACGAACGAACAGGTAGCCGTAGTTGCCGAAGGGGTCGACATCGCCACCGCGCCGTCGTTTCCATTTCAGCAGCCCGTCATCGGGCCGCGCCAGGCACATGCCGATGTCGTAATAGTCGAAGCCGTTGGCCAGCGCCCACTCAAGGGCCATGAACGTGGTGATCGAATTGACCTCGCGCAGTTTTCTGGCGTCCGAAAACACAGCCTCGCAATAGCCAAAGCGCACCGTACTCCAGTAGCGCTTGCCACCTCGAACGACTTCGCATCCCAGATGACAGGCCACGACTTCGTCGCCCAGGGTGATCAGGTCGAGGCGGCCAAAGCCCTTGGCCAGGCGCAGCACCTCTTCACTGGGAATCTGCACCGCCCTGCCGCCTTGCCGGGCGGTGGCATAGGGGCGAAGCAACTGCGTATCGGCCATTGCGATGTCCTCATCGGACAACGCCTGACGCATGCTGTAAAGCGGCCGGTTCTTACGGATGCTGCGCCTCAACTCGCTGTCGTAGCGTGCGGTGATATCCTCCAGCGACCGACCAAGCGGCACCACGGCGCTCAGATAATGGGGAACCGTCAAGGCGCCTGAGGTGGGCATTTCGCTGACTACCACCACATGCCCCGATGCAACCGGCGTCGAGTGCCCCTCGCCCGCCTCCCCTTGCTCCTTGCCGGAAATCAGTACCTGAGCCAGCTCGCGCTGTTGCTTTCTGCCGATGTACAGCACCTCGTACGGACTCTCCTGACCCAGCCGGAAGCGAGCCACCTCCCAACGCCAGACACATGCCCGCCCCATCAGCTCACGTATCTTGTGCGAAGCAGTCTTGATCTCGTAACGCGTGGAGGGAGAGATGAATGTGCGAGCAACCGCCGCCAAGGTCTTTTTCATTGCTTCTTCGACGTCCTGTGATGTTGTCTGTGGGCAGGTCGGAAAAAGATCTGGATACATCGCGAAACGTGTATTTAAACACTTGATACGCATGACTTAATCAGAAAATAATGCGCGCCTATTCAGCGATAATTAAAGATGCAAGGCTACCCCTTTGCAAGCGGCACTTTGACACCATCGAGTGCTGTTTTATGGCGTCAATATTTCTTTGACTGAAGTTCTCTTTGAGTACCTCGGTTTATCGCGTATTGCGCCGTTTTAAACCACTCGTCGTTTTCAACACCCCAGCTATTCTTTTGCCCAATGGCTTGGCGTGTCGTTTGCAACATCGGTTTTCGCCGCCAAGCAAGACGACATTCCGACGCAGCAACGGCCAACTTTTATTGCCTACCCACGCGTGCAATGACGCCTGGTCAGTCACCGGAGATGTAACGTGTCAACGCTTAGTGAAATTGCTATGAACCACGCCAAAATGGCCAAAGGGTTGGCAGAACACACCGCAGAGCCGCCATTGCGGCAGCCAGTGGTCGTCGGGGGCTTCGAGATCAGCGCCTTGGAATTGACGCAGTCCCCCTGCAATGTCGAGGTTCAGGAGCGCTACCTGGACCAGCCCTGCCTGGCCGCCCTGTAATCGCTCGGACGACGCACCGCCGGCGCCTGTCAGGCGCCCGTCGATCGCTGGCGTTGTGGATGTTGGTGCAACCAACGCTGGAATTCGGCAGCGGGCATCGGCCGCCCCAGCAAATAGCCCTGCCCCTGGTCGCAGCCTGTGTTGCGCAGGAAGTCGTATTGCGCCTGGGTTTCGATCCCCTCCGCGGTGATGCGATAACCCAGGGCGTGCCCCAGGTCGACGATGGCCCGGGCCACCGCCACCGCATCATCGTCTTCGGGCAAGTCCTTGATGAAGGCACGGTCAATTTTCAGATGGTCGATGGGCAAGGCGCGCAAATAGGCCAAGGATGAATACCCAGTACCAAAGTCGTCCACGGCCGTTGCGACACCCATCGCCTGCAGCTGGGCCAGTACCGCGCAGGCCTGCTGCTGGCTTTCCATCAACAGGCTCTCGGTGATTTCCACCTCCAGCAGGCTGGGCGACAAGCCGTGCCGCTCCAGGGCCAGTGCCAAGGTGCTGACATAATCGCTACGTTCGATCTGCAGTGCCGCCACGTTTATCGCCAATGGCCCGGGCAGGCAGTCGTGGTCCCTCCAGGCTGCCATCTGCGCGCAGGCCAGCTCCAGCACCAGTTCGCCCAGGGGAATGATCAAACCTGTACGCTCGGCCAGCGGGATGAATTCACCGGGGGAAACCAGGCCATGCTCCGGGTCTCGCCAGCGCAATAACGCCTCCACCCCTTCCAACCGACCGCTGAACAGGTCGAGCTTAGGCTGGTACCACAGCTCGAATTCATTGTTCTGCAGCGCCCGGCGCAGATTGCGCTCCAGTTCCAGGCGTTGTTGCAAGCGTTCGGTCATCTCAGGCTGGTAAGGCTGCCAGGCATTGCGTCCGCCCTCCTTGGCTGCGTACATCGCGGTGTCGGCATGTCGTAACAGGCTGTCGGCGTCCGCACCATGCTGCGGGCACCAGGCCAGACCGATACTGCCTGTGACCAGGCCAGCATTGCCGTTGAGGTCGAATGGCCGTTGCAAGCAGCGCAACAGTGCGCGCACCTGCTGGTTCACCTGACCCTGGCTACCCTGGAGCATGAACACGAACTCGTCCCCCCCCAGGCGACACACGCGGTCGGCACTGTCGAGCTCCTGGAGAAAACGGGCGGTAGCTTGCTGCAGCAGCAAGTCGCCCATGGCATGGCCGAGGCTGTCGTTTACCTGCTTGAAACCGTCGATGTCGAGCATCAACACCGCCAGGCCACGTCCCTGGGTGATAGCCTGGGTCAGTTGCTGCTGGAACAGCACACGATTGGGCAGCCCGGTGATGGTGTCGTAATGAGCGGAGCGCTCAAGCTTGGCCTGGGATTCGCTGAGTTCCACGTTCCGCAGGTGCAACAGACGCTGCTTGCGGCTCAGTTGCGAGATGCACAGGGTAAGCAGCCCGGTACAACCCAGCGAGAACAGGAACCAGGGGGAAGCCAGCAGCCCTGGAAACAACGGCCAGCCGTGAAGCGGCGCGGCCACCAGCTGCCAGTGCCCACCCGGCACCTCCACCGGCAGACTGAGCAGCGGCCTTTCGAACAACCGTGCATCCCCCCAGATCATGGCGCCCTCACCGCCTTTGCCATCGACACCGCGCAAGGCGATGGCAATGTTCAGGTCAGGCCGCAAACCGGCCGAAACCAGCAGCCGCTCCACATCGGTCACCACCGACACGCTGCCCCAATAACGCTTGGCGCTCCCCTCGTCAGCCATGAACACCGGCCGCCGATAGATCAGCGCCGTGCCCCCCTGGTACAGGTGCACCGGGCCGGCCAGTATCGGCTGATGCCGCTCCCTGGCCGCCTGCAACACCGGATACTGGTCCGGCAGACTGCGATAATCCAGGCCAATGACCGCCTGGTTACCCTTGCGCGGATAGATATCGCGGATCACGTCGTTGGGGGCCAGCGCCACATGGCGCATGTAAGGCACCGACGCCAATGCCTCGCGTGCCATGACACGAAAATGCTCAGGGCTGATACCACCATCGGCGGCAATTAATTGCGCGATGCCTTCGGTCTCGCCGAACGCCGCGCGTAACTGCGCCTCCAGCGCTGCGCGCACTCCCGACAACTGCGCGCTCAAGGTGCTGACCTGGTCGCTGCGTTCACGCTGGACATCGAGCCGGCCAAGCAACACCGACAAGCCGATACCGACCAGGGCGAAACCGATGGGCAACAAACGGCTGGCATGACGGCGAATGGCCTCTGACGTCGGGGCCGGCTCGTCTGGAGATGGGTAAAAAATGCTCATGGTCCCGATGCTGGAGGTCGATTGACTGTGTATCGGCGCAAACCGGGCAATGTTGAGCCAGACTGGTGTTTTTCTTCCGGCGGGTGCATGCTCAGGTGCTGAAGCGTTTCACCCTGCCAAATATGTGAGGTGCAGTACCCATGGACCGTCTGCTCGATTCGCTGTTTCCCACTGCCGATGACATCCCCGAAGCGTGGCGCCTGGGAGCGCCGCTGGAACAGCGCGAATACCTCGTCAATGGCGAGTTGAAGCGCTGGGACGGCCCCCTGGCCACCGTCCGCAGCCCGGTCTGGATCAAGGAAAGCGATACAGAGCGCCAAGTCATCCTCGGCAGTGCGCCGCTGCTCGATGCCGATACCGCACTCACCGCCCTCGATGCCGCGGTGCAGGCCTACGACAAGGGCCGCGGTGCCTGGCCGACGATGCGCGTGGCAGAGCGCATCCAGCACGTTGAAACCTTCCTGGCCCGCATGCTTGAGCAACGCCAGGCAGTGGTCAAGCTACTGATGTGGGAAATCGGCAAGAATCTCAAGGACTCGGAAAAAGAGTTCGACCGCACCTGCGACTACATCGTCGACACCATCAACGCCCTCAAGGACCTCGACCGCCGCTCCAGCCGTTTCGAGCTGGAACAGGGCACCCTCGGCCAGATCCGCCGAGCGCCGCTGGGCGTGGCACTGTGCATGGGGCCATACAACTACCCACTCAATGAAACCTTCACCACGTTGATCCCGGCACTGATCATGGGCAACACCGTGGTGTTCAAACCGGCCAAGTTCGGCGTTCTGTTGATTCGTCCGTTGCTCGAAGCCTTCCGCGACAGTTTCCCGCCAGGTGTCATCAACGTCATCTATGGCCGTGGGCGCGAGACCGTCAGTGCCCTGATGGCCAGTGGCGACATCGACGTGTTCGCCTTCATCGGCACCCACAAGGCGGCGAGTGACTTGAAGAAGCTTCACCCGCGCCCGCACCGCCTGCGTGCCGCCCTGGGCCTGGACGCCAAGAACCCCGGCATCGTGTTGCCCGACGTTGACCTGGACAACGCGGTGGAAGAAGCCGTCACCGGCGCCCTGTCGTTCAATGGTCAGCGCTGCACGGCGCTGAAGATCCTGTTCGTGCACGAGGATGTGGTCGATGCCTTCCTCGACAAGTTCCAACGCAAGCTCGCTACCCTCAAGCCGGGCATGCCATGGGCGCCGGGCGTAGCGCTGACCCCGCTGCCCGAGCAGGGCAAGGTCGACTACCTCGACGGCCTGGTAGCCGATGCCATTGCCAAAGGCGCGCAGGTGCTCAACGAAGGGGGTGGGCAAAGCCGAGGCTCGTTCTTCTACCCCGCCCTGCTCTACCCGGTGGCACCGAGCATGCGTGTCTACCATGAGGAGCAGTTCGGCCCGCTGGTGCCGGTGGTGCCCTACCGCGACCTGCAGACGGTGGTCGACTATGTGCTCGACTCCGACTACGGCCAGCAACTGAGTCTATTCGGCAACGACCCGCAGACCATTGGCAACCTGGTCGACACCTTCGCCAACCAGGTAGGCCGCATCAACATCAATGCACAGTGCCAGCGAGGGCCTGACACGTATCCGTTCAATGGCCGCAAGAACAGCGCCGAGGGCACCTTGTCCGTACACGATGCCCTGAGGGTGTTCTCGATTCGGACCCTGGTGGCGACCAAGTTCCAGGAGGCCAACAAAGCATTGATCAGCGAGATCATCCGTAACCGTCAGTCGAGTTTCCTGACCACTGACTACATCTTCTAATGTCTTGCAGCCGCCAGTTCAGGCTGGCGGTATAGCGTTTATAGGAATTTGTTCTAACCACCCTGTCGATTTTTCAAGCGCGCAAACGACTCTATGCAGTAGGTAACGTTGGGAGGCTCGCTCGCCGGGTCTTCCGGCATCCACGTCAAAGGAGCGATGAAAAATGACAGTCAAACCCATCCCCGAAGGCCAGCACAGCATCACCCCCTATCTGGGTATCAAGGATGCGAGCAAGGCCATCGAGTTTTACAAGAGAGCCTTCGGCGCCATCGAGATGTTTCGCCTCGATGGCCCGGATGGCCGTGTCGGCCATGCCGAGCTGAAGATCGGCGACTCGTCGTTGATGCTCGCCGACCCTTGCGACATGGAAGGCAGCCTCAAGGCCAGCCAAACCATCCGTGCACCCGCCGTTGGCCTGCACCTGTACGTCGCGGACTGCGACAGCGTCTATGCCCAGGCAATCGCCGCTGGCGCCACCCAACTGCATCCGCTACAAGACCAGTTCTATGGCGACCGCAGCGGCACCTTGAAAGACCCGTTCGGCAACCTCTGGTTCATCTCAACCCACAAGGAAGACCTCAGCGTCGAGGAGATACGCGCACGCGCCGCGAAAATGTTCGGCGGCAACTGAGCGCCAGGCAGCTTGCCTCACGCTTGAAGTTGAAACCCGCGCGGCTTTGCTTGAAGCTTGGGGCTCGTAGCTTGGAGCTGCTCAATGCGAATCATCGACAAGACCGCCGCGCTGGTGCGCAGCCTCACGCCCGCTGAAGAGGAGCTGCTGGTCGGCTTCGCCAACGGCACACTCGCCGGCCCACGCCTACTGCAGGCTAACCAGTGGCTGATGAAAGTGCGCAGCGCCAACCAGTGGCTGGCATGCGACTGCCGCAAGGACGCCCTGCCCGTGCTCAATGTCACGCTAAACGGCAACACTGGCACGCTGTTTCTAAAGAACAACCCCGGCACTGCGGAACATGCTCCCGGCTGCCCATTCAGCAAGGATGAGCGCGAAGACAGTGAGGACGAGCAAGCGCCCAGTTCGCCGGTTGCCTGGCTTGCGCCCGATACACCACTGCGTCTGATCGGTGACTTCCAGAAGGCTGGCGATGGCATTGAAACCAGCGAGCGACGCGAACAGCAGCGCTTGCTGTCGCTGCTGCTGACCTGGATGGAGACCAGCGGCCTCAATCTGTATGCCTCGCACCTGAAGAAGGACCTTACCGGGCAGTTCGCCGAGCTGCGTGGCGTGGCCAGTCGCTACCCATTGCTGGCGCGGGTGCCAGCCAGCAATTACCTGCAAACCCGCCTGGACATGAAGCACATGATGATGCTCAAGGCCAGGCTGCGCGAAGCGACGGTGTTCGGCCACCACCGCCGCCATGGGCTGATACTCGACTGCGTCGACCAGATCAAGGGGCGCAAGCTGTTCAACAACCGCAACGAGGACGGCTTCGACTTCCAGGGCCACCACCTGTACTGGGGCGGCAGCCGCGCATCCGGGCCGTTGCTGGCGTTGGCGCTCTACTCGCCGACCACGGCCGGCAGCCATTTCTATGAGCTGATTCACGTGGCCAGCGTGCCGGTGCTGTCGCGAGTTCACCTGTTCCCGGTGTACCGTGACGAAGAGCGCGAGCCGCTCAAGGCGCTGGTGTCGTTGATCGACTGGATGGCCAGCAAGGGCGTGAAGGTGCAGATGCGCAGACCGGTGATTGGTGGCCAGGTGATGGACGAGTTGGTGCTCACGTCGGACCAGGATCGCGTGTTGTCGGTATCGTTGCTGGAAAAGCCGCTGGGGCCAGAGCCTGAGACCGAACATTTCAAACGCTACGCCGACTTCAAGAGCTTGGAGACCTTCCGCAAGTATGTGGCGGGGTTCTTCATGCGGGAGCGCTGAAGTGCTTTTTTGGGGGGTGGATGCTTGGCGGCGCTGGTGAGATCGAGCGCCGCCCGCGCGGCGCATCGCGAGCAAGGCTCGCTCCTACGTTTGTTGAGGGCCAGTAACGTCAGTGACAGGCGCGCGCTTCCGCCTGGTTTGTACGACTCCATATTGCGCCGTGCTCTAAAGCGTTCGCGCGCATATCCCACAGATTCATTGGCCCGAAACCGACGTAGGAGCGAGCCTTGCTCGCGATGCGCCGCGCGGGCGGCGCTCGATCTACGCATCACCTCCTAACACAAGACCGCCACTTCACCGCCCCTACCTCCCTGGAATCACCCAAGAAACAACCGATACGCCGGGTTATCCGTCTCGTCCCAATACCGATAGCCCATCTCGTCCAACGCCCGCGGCAAGCTGCCCTGCTCGTCGTCCGGCACTTCCAACGCCGCAAACACCCGGGCCTCGGCTGCTCCGTGGTTGCGGTAATGGAACAAACTGATGTTCCAGCGCTTGCCCAGACGCTCCAGGAAGCCCAGCAAGGCCCCCGGCCGCTCGGGGAACTCGAAGCGCAGCACCCGCTCATTGGCGCCTGGTGCCGCGTGGCCGCCGACGGTGTGACGAACGTGCAACTTGGCCAGTTCGTTGTCGGTCAGGTCGAGTACGTTGTAGCCCTGTTCGCGCAAATGGTTCAGCAGTTGCTCGCGCGGATCATGCAGCGGGTGCGTCTGAACGCCCACGAACAGCCGCGCTTCCTTGCCTGGGTAATAGCGGTAGTTGAACTCGGTGATCTGCCGCTTGCCCAGCGCCTGGCAGAAGGCGCGGAAGCTGCCTGGCTGCTCAGGGATGGTCACGGCGATGATCGCCTCGCGCTGCTCGCCCAGTTCGGCGCGCTCGGCGACATGGCGCAGGCGGTCGAAATTGACGTTGGCGCCCGAGTCGATGGCAACCAGAGCCTTACCCTGCACGCCTTCACGGGCTACGTATTTCTTGATGCCCGCCACGGCCAGGGCGCCGGAAGGCTCGGTGATCGAACGGGTGTCGTCGTAGATGTCCTTGATCGCCGCGCACAGCTCGTCGCTGCTGACGGTGACCACCTCATCGACGAAGTGACGGCACAACTCGAAGCAATGCGCGCCGATCTGCGCCACCGCCACGCCGTCGGCGAAAGTACCGACCTGGGGCAGAATCACCCGTTCACCGGCGGCCATGGCAGCCTGCAGGCAATTGGAATCCTCCGGTTCGACACCGATGACCTTGACCTCGGGGCGCAGGTACTTCACGTATGCGGCAATGCCCGCCACCAGTCCGCCGCCGCCAACCGGCACGAAGATCGCGTGCAGCGCACCTGGGTGCTGGCGCAGGATCTCCATCGCAACGGTGCCCTGCCCGGAAATGACATCCGGGTCGTCGAACGGAGGCACGAAGGTCGCCCCCTCATCGTCCGCCAGCTTCAGGGCATGGGCCAACGCGTGGGGGAAGCTCTCGCCGTGCAACACCACATGGCCGCCACGGGAGCGCACGCCTTCGACCTTCAGCGACGGGGTGGTAGTGGGCATGACGATGGTCGCTTTGATCCCCAGGTGCGCCGCCGCCAACGCGACACCCTGGGCGTGGTTGCCAGCCGATGCAGTGATCACCCCGCGCTCACGCTGCGCCGTGCTCAAGCGTGACAGGCGGGTGTAGGCACCGCGGATCTTGAACGAGAACGTCGGTTGCAGGTCTTCGCGCTTGAGCAGCACCTGGTTGCCCAGGCTTGCCGACAACGCCGGAGCGACTTGCAAGGGAGTCTCGATCGCCAGGTCGTACACCGGCGCGGCGAGAATGCGCCGAACCTGTTCCGACAGCAGTTGCTGGGGGGTGACGAGGGGACGCGGGCTGACACTGAGGTTGGTCATCGATGACTCCTGGTTGTTTTCACGTTGCCCAGGAGTCAGAGAGAAAAAACCCGCCTCCAGGGCGGGTTCGGTGCACGTACGCGCTAGCCCGCCAAACTGATAATGGCGGTAATAATAATGGCGTTGGCGTGCGGGAATGTGTTCATGGGTAGGGAAGTTATCCCGCCGCTAAGCAGGAAGTCAACACTTTGCTTCTTGCGCCGAGACCGGCACATCGAACACTTTGTCGAAGCCCCACTGGAACACGAACGCGTACACGAAGAAGAACACGAACAGTGCCAGGTTGGTGAGCAACGCCGCCCACAAGCTGATGTCCATCCAGTACGCCACCAGTGGCAACAGTATCAACACCAGTCCGCCCTCGAAGCCCAGCGCATGCAGGAACCGCCGCCACAACGTGCGGGTGCGCTGGCGCTGACGCGCCTCCCAACGCTCGAAGGCCCAGTTGAAGCCCATGTTCCAGCTCATGGCGATGCCCGACATCAGCACTGAAAGCACCGTCGAATGGGCCATGCCTGCATCGAACATCAACGACAACGCCGGCGCCACGCACGCCACGGCGATGATTTCGTAAAGGATGGCCTGAACGACCTTGCGGGCCTTGCCTTGCATGTGGGGCTCCTGAGTCACGCGAAAGCGAACGGTACGCCGGTTGACGGGCATGTTCAACGTGCACATTCAGCGCGCCTGCCGGATTGGACAAGCTCTGGTTCCCCTGCTTGTATCTAAATCCTGCAAGCGCGACGCAATCGTACAACTTCGGACATGGAATCGGACGAGGAGCACGACGATGTCCAAAACCGTCATGATGGTATTCGGTACCCGCCCTGAAGCGATCAAAATGGCACCGTTGGCACGCGTACTGCGCGATTGCCCGGCGCTCGACCTGCACATCTGCTCCACCGGCCAGCACCGGGAAATGCTTGAACAGGTGCTCACCGCCTTCGGTCTGACCGTCGACCAGGACCTCAAGGTCATGACCCAGAACCAGACCCTCAACGGGCTGGCACGCGATCTGCTCGACAAGATCGACAAAGCCTACGAGCAGGTACAACCCAAGATCGTGCTGGTCCATGGCGACACCACCACCAGTTTCATCGCCGCCCTGGCAGCGTTCCACCGGCACATCCCCATCGGTCATGTCGAAGCCGGGCTGCGCACCGGCAACCTCCAGCAACCCTGGCCGGAGGAAGCCAACCGACGTTTGACCGGGGTGATCGCCGACCTGCATTTCGCACCCACCACCAAGGCTCGTGACAACCTGCTGCACGAGGGTGTGCCGTTGGAGCACATCGAGGTGACCGGCAACACGGTCATCGACGCCCTGCTCTGGATGCGCGAACACCTGACGCGCAGCCACTGGCGCCCTGCTGCCGACTCGCCGCTCGGCAAGTTGCGCGACGATCAGCGCATGGTCCTTGTCACCGGCCACCGCCGTGAAAACTTCGGCGCGGGCTTCGAGCGTATTTGCCTGGCCCTGGCCGAACTGGCGCTGCGTTACCCGGACGTGCAATTCGTCTACCCGGTGCACCTCAACCCACAGGTGCAAAAAGCCGTGTATGGCGTGCTGTCGGGCCGCGAGAACGTTCACCTGGTCGCCCCCCAGGACTACCAGCACTTCGTCTGGCTGATGAACCGTGCCTACCTGATCCTCACCGACTCCGGGGGCGTGCAGGAAGAGGCGCCCGCGCTGGGCAAGCCGGTGCTGGTGCTGCGCAAGGTGACCGAGCGACCCTCGGTGCTCGAAGGCGGCACGGTCAAGCTGGTCGGTACCCTGACCGAACGCATCGTCAAGGAGACCAGCCAACTGCTCGACGACCCCGAGGCGTACAGCAAGATGGCCAGGGTCTTCACCCCCTTTGGTGATGGTCACGCCAGCGAGAAGATCGCCGATCGCCTGAGCGACTGGCTGGACGCCACCGCCGTTAAACGAGATGACGCATGAGCCTGGCTTTCATCGACTTCCTCACTTATGTGCTGTTCGGCCTGAAAATCCTCGCCATCATCCTGGCGACACTGATGTTTCTGCTGGGCCTGGACGACTTGTTCATCGACCTCTGCTATTGGTGCCGAAAACTGATCCGCCGCTTCCGGATCTATGACAAATACGAAAAAGCCGACGAAAAACGCCTGTACGAAGTGCCGGAAAAACCGCTGGCGATCATGGTCCCGGCCTGGAACGAAGTCGGTGTGGTGGGTGAAATGGCCCGCCTGGCCGCCTCGACCATCGACTACGAGAACTACCAGATCTTCGTCGGCACCTACCCCAACGACCCGCAGACCCAGGCCGATGTCGATGCCGTTTGCCTGCACTATCCCAACGTCCACAAGGTGGTCTGTGCCCGCCCCGGCCCGACCAGCAAGGCTGACTGCCTGAACAACATCATCGACGCCATCCTCAGGTTCCAGGACGATGCACGCATCGAGTTCGCCGGCTTCATCCTGCATGATGCCGAGGACGTGATCTCGCCCATGGAACTGCGCCTGTTCAACTACCTGCTGCCGAACAAGGACATGATCCAGATCCCGGTGTACCCCTACGCACCGGAGTGGAAAGGCTTCACCGCCGGGCACTATGTGGACGAGTTCGCCGAGAACCATGGCAAGGATGTGATCGTGCGCGAGGCACTGACCGGCCAGGTGCCCAGTGCCGGGGTCGGGACCTGTTTCAGCCGCCGGGCCATCAGCGCCCTGCTCGAAGACGGTGACGGCATCGCCTTCGACGTGCAGAGCCTCACCGAAGACTACGACATCGGCTTTCGCCTGAAGCAAAAGGGCATGAAGTGCATCTTCGCCCGCTACTCGATCACCGACCCGGCGCTTGCGCTCAAACACGACTGGCGCGTGGGCATGAGCCGCGAGTTTTCCCAGGTCATCTGCGTGCGCGAGCACTTTCCTCGTGACTGGCAGCATGCCATCCGCCAGAAATCTCGGTGGATCGTCGGTATCGTGTTCCAGGGCACCAGCAACCTGGGCTGGAGCCGCAAGGGCGCGCTTAACTACTTCCTCTGGCGCGACCGCCGCGGGCTGTTCGCCTACCTGCTCAGCTTCCTGGTCAACTTACTGTTCCTGGTGCTGCTGGCGATGTGGCTGGTGACGGTGATCGCCCCCGATTCCTGGCGTTTCATGTCGATTCTGGGAGACAGCTGGCTGCTCTCGACACTGCTCTGGCTCAACGGGTTCATGCTGCTCAACCGCTTGTTCCAGCGTGGCTGGTTCGTCACCCGTTACTACGGCATCGGCGAGGGGCTGCTGTCAGCGCCCCGGATGATGTGGAGCAACTTCGTCAACTTCTTTGCCAACCTGCGCGCCTTGCGCCAGGTCATGGAAATGGGTGACTCGCGGCGCGTCGCCTGGGACAAGACCACCCATGAGTTCCCCGCCCTCACCTCGCCGGCACGTACTCCATTGGGTCAGCGCCTGGTAGCCAAAGGGCTGATCAGCGAGGAACAACTGCAACAAGCCATCACCAGCCCGGTACGTCGCCGCCTTGGCCGCGAGCTGCTGCTGCGCGGCTGGATCAACAGCGAACAACTGGTCGAAGCCCTGGCCGAGCAGCTGGACCTGCCCTGGGCACCGCTGAACCCGTTCAAGCTCGATCGGCAACTGATCGCCAAGCTGCCCCGCAAGCTGGCAACGCACTATGGTGTCCTGCCAGTAGCCGAAGACGGCGACACCCTGATCCTGGCCAGCGAAAGCCCGGTCAGCCAGGTATCGCTCGGCGTCATCAGTCGCCAACTCAAGCGTCCAGTCAAATGCCGCCTGGCCCCACAGGGCCGGGTTACCTTGGGCCTTCGCTATCACTACCCAAGCCGCTGGCAAGAGCCCGAGGTCCACGAGATGCTGCAGGTGCTGGAGCGCCACCAGGACGATACCGACCTGCTAGAGCGGGTCAGTCAGCACCAGGTGATGCTGGGCACACTGCTGCAGGTGCGTGGCATGGTCCCGGTCACCCTGTTCAACCAGGCGTTGATCGACTTCGACCCACAGATGCAAAGCCTCGGCGAGCACTTGATCGCCCGCGGCATCATCACCGAGGAGGTGCTGCAACAGGCCCTCGCCGAACAGGCCAGCGAACAGCAGGCCGCCTTTGACCTGACGCGGGAGGTGGCATGAAGCCGCGCGTTACCCTCTCTATCGGCCTGTTGCTGTGCACCACCGCCGTGCCCGTCCTGGCCGCGCCCATGACCGAGTTCCAGCGTTTTACCAGCTACCCCTTCATGGAGCGCAGCTACCGCGAAGCGAAGAAGGACAATTGGGCCGAAGTGGAACGCCTGACCCGGCATGTGCTCAAGCGTGTACCCAACAATGACGAGGCTCGCGCCCTGCTGGTGGAGGCCTTGGCCCACCAGCGCCGCTACAAGGAAGCCGAATCCCTTGCCCAGACGCTGAGCGACAGCCCCGAGTTCGCCGACGCTGTGATGGAGCTTCGCCTGACCTGGATCGAGCAAGACCCGCCACCGGCGAGCCAGGTAGAACGTTGGCTGGCCACCACCGACGGCAATCAACGCGTGCGTTTGTGGCAGGCCTACAGCTTGAGCCTGGCCAAGTTCGGCGGTGCGGCCCGGGCCTTGGACTGGCTGAACCAACTGCCGCCAAGAGAGGACGGCCAGGTCATGCGCCTGGTGCGCGCCAACTTCGCCGAGCAGCTGCGCAACTGGAAAGAGACCATCGAACAACTGGAGCCGCTGGCCGAACAAGGCAAACTGCCGGCCAAGGACTGGCAACGGCTGGCCAATGCCTACGTGCAGCAACTGGATGAAAAAGGCCTGACGCGGTTGCTGGATAGCGCCCCATCGCCGCAAGCCGCCAATCAGGCCCGCCTGGCCATGGCCAACCGGGCCATTGCCGTGGGCCATAACGAACAGGCTCAACGTTGGCTGCAGAGCTTGCCCACCGAACAACTGCAACAACCACAGCAGCGCCAACAATTGTGGGAACTGGCACGTGGTGGCGACGATGCCGCGCTGGTTCGGCGCTTGAGCAACGAACTGCAACGCCCCTGCCTGGATACGGTCGACTGGCTGTCGCGCCGCGACCCGGACCTTGCCCGTGAACAGTTCAAGGACTGCACCCCGAGCACCGACGCCCGCGCCTACGCCGTGCTCAAGCAGCGCCTGTATGGCGATCCTCCTCAACCGCCGCAGCCACGCACCGCTGGCGAATGGGAAAGTCGCTACCGGCAAAGCGGCGATCTTGCCGCGCTCGAACAAGTCACTTTCTTGCTGATGGAGCAAGGCCAGCATTCACGCGCCCGCCAACTGATCGAGCAGGCCTTCGACCGCCGCCAAGGCCGACTGACACCTTCCCTGCTGCAGCGCCTGGGCAACCTCTATGCACGCAGCGACGCCCCGCTCGATACCCGGCGCGTACTTGCCCTGGTCCCGAGGGTCGACAGCCATACCCGCGCTCAACTGCTGAGTAGATTGGCCGAAGCCGGCCAGTGCGATGCAGTGCGCCAAGCCATTCCCGCCAACCCCAGCGAAGCAGGCCAGTACCGCGCGCTGGGGCGCTGTGCCATGCCTGACCAACCTGGCGAAGCCGTGGTCTACTACCAGGCCGCCGAACGCCTGGATCCCGGCTCCAGCCGCCTGCCGCTGGCCTATGCCCTGGAAGCCGCTGGCGACTCCGAGTCTGCCTTGCCGATCTGGCGCAGCCTGCCAAGCGATGCCTGGAGCGACAACGCCCGTCTCACCGCCGCGCAAGGTGCGCTCAACGCCGGAGATGCCGAGACCGCCCGACGCTACTGGGACGCCGCCGCCCACACCAGCGCCGACGACTGGGCCCTGGGCGCCGCCATCGCCCAGCGACAGGGCGACCTCCAGACAGCCCTGGACTTCCAGCGTCAGGCACTGGCGCACAGCCCACGGGCCGACCACTACTATGCGGCCTCCAATACCGCG
The DNA here is from genome assembly GCF_040762985.1 of Pseudomonas sp. Rh2. Lineage (NCBI taxonomy): Bacteria > Pseudomonadati > Pseudomonadota > Gammaproteobacteria > Pseudomonadales > Pseudomonadaceae > Pseudomonas > Pseudomonas sp. Rh2. The sequence goes on along the minus strand of NZ_CP142890.1, from coordinate 2,977,155 downwards.
CAACGCGCCGGTGACACCGCGCAGAGCACGGCATGGCTTGCCGAAGCCGTGCGCCTGGATCCTGCCCAACCTCGCTACCGGGCCGACTATGGCATGCGCTTGGCCAGCGCCAGCGACAAGGCTCAACGGCGTCAGTCCATCCCCTACCTGGAGCAGGCGACCCGCGATTTTCCCGAGGACTACCGCCTTGGCGAAACCCTGGCGCTACGCTATGACGAGGTGGAGGACAGTGCCTCCGCGCGGCGCGAGCTGCGCCGCGTCATCGACGTGGAGCAGAATCTGGTCGACGGCGATGATGCGTACGGTAGCCTTGAAGCGCGCATGTACCGCCAGCGCCGCGCCCATGAAACCCTGTCACGGCGCGACACCATCACCCTGGCCAGCACCTGGTCGCCAGCCGGTACCTCGACCAACGACCGCTTCCTGGACAACGGCGTACGTAGCGGCACCTCGCGCAAGGCCCAGTCGCAGAACGTGCAACTGGCCATGTGGGACCACGCGCTAGGTGAAGAACCCAGCCGCAATGGCAGTACGTTGTCGGTCTATGGTCGAGTGCTGTTCGGTGGCCAGAGTCGCAATGAGTATGCCCAGAGCATGGGCACCGGCATCGGCCTGCGCTACAAACCCTTTGGCCGGGCCAACCTCAACCTCTATGCCGAGCTGTACCATCAGCGCCAGATCGATGACGACCACTACCGCGGCCTGAGCCTGGGCGAGCTGCTCAGCCCCAGCAAGGTCGGCAGCAACTGGGGCGACTTGCGCAGCCACGCCGAATCCAGTAACGACCTGTTGTTGCGCGCTACAGCCTCGTTCCTCGACCAAGGCGACTGGCGCAACGATTGGCGGGTGGACGAGGACGACTGGAACGAGCGCTTCCTTTACCTCGATGCCGCCTGGTGGACCCGCGCGGGCGACCATGCCTGGTTATCACGTTTTCAGCAGGGCCACGCCTGGAAACTGCCGGGTACGTCCCCGCAGACGATCATGCCCTACGGCTTCCTTGAGTTTTCCAGCCAGGACCCAAGCAACGACTGGCGTCAGGACTTGCGTACCGGCGTCGGCGTGCGCTGGCAGTGGTGGTTCGACGACGACCGCTACAACGCTTACCGCGGCTCGCTGAAGGTGCGCGCCGAGTACCAGCAGTCGTTGGGCGGCAACCTGTACGAGCGCGCCAACGGCGTGCTGCTTGGTGCGGAGATGACTTTCTGATGCGAACGATCCTGGCAGTCTGCCTGCTCGCACTGTGCCTGCCCGTGGCGGCCGACCAGCGCCTGTTCTACCAACCGCTGGACCGCGATGCCGCTGTGTCCCCTGAGCAATGGCGGCAGCTGTGGCACGCCACCGTTGCGCAAGGCGGCAAGACACTGATCGTGCAGTGGAGCGCCTACGGCACCAGCGAGTTTGGCGGCGCCCAGGGCTGGCTGGCTGGCAGCCTGCGCGAAGCCCATGCCCAAGGTCTGGAACTGGTACTTGGCCTGTACATGGACCCGGCCTACTACCAGCGTCTGGACGCGCTCGATGGCGAGGGGCTGGGCAGCTACTGGAAAGCGCAGCTAGGTCGCTCGCTGAGTCAATACAACACCCTTCGCCAGCACTGGGACCTGCCGGTGGCGGGCTGGTACCTGCCCATGGAACTCGATGACCACCACTTTCGTGATGCCGCCCGGCGCGAGGCGCTGTACAGCCAGCTGCAAGCATTCAATCGCAAGCTAGACAAGCCGCTGCACATCAGCGCCTTCAGCGCCGGCACGCTTGCACCAAGGGTCAACGCCGCGTGGCTGGATCAACTGGCCGGGCTAGGCTTGAAGGTCTGGTGGCAGGATGGCGCTGGCACCGCACGGTTGCCTGCACTGGTGCGCCAGGGCTATGAACAGGCGCTGCCGTGCCGGGTGGGCGTGGTGCGTGAAGCGTTCCGTCAGGTCAGCGCTGCGGCACAGACGTTCCGCGCCGAGCCGATGCAGCCTGGGCTGACCGCCGGTTGCCATGCCGAAGCGGTGTTCGCGTTGCGTTACCGACCTTGGGCACGGGGTGTCTTGCCACAGAATTGAGTCGTTGGCTGCGGCCTTATCGCCGACGATAAGCCGGTGCTGACCAGAGCAGTCCTCAAAGGATTACTTGATGCTGAGAACCATCGAAGAACATGTGCGCAAACAGGTCGCGCCCGCCGCCATACGCGCCGAATTCCGCCAACACGAATACGAGGCCATGCGCCGCTTCTGCCAGCTGATCTTCTGCGTCAGCATTGCCATCTGGCTGATCTTCGACCTGATTGTCAGCTACCTGGGCAATCAGGACTTCACCTGGCTATCCGGGTTGTTCCTCGCCGTGATGGGCAGCCTGACCGTGATCCTTGGCTTCACCCGTAAAAGCCACCACTTCGATGTGCTCAACCTGCTGTTCATCGCAGTCATCACCCTTGGCATGCGCCTGGTCATCGATGGCATCCCGATCGCCCTGCGCCCGGTATGGCTGGTACTGGGTACATCCACCGTGCTGTACAGCGCCTCGGTACTGCCGGTACGGCGCTGGTCATTCTTCTGCGCCATGGCGATCACCTGGGCGATGCTCAACCCCTTCTATGGCACCAACATCGACCTCGACGACCTGGAAGCCGCGATGCTGCTGAGCTATGCGGTGTTTCTCAGTGGCCTGGTGATCTACAGCTACCTGCGCATCCGCCAGGCCAAGCTGCACAACTTCTACATGTCCAAAGTGCTGCTCGACCAGGCTTACATCGATGTGCTCACCGACATCCCAAACCGCCGCTCGTTCATGGCCAAGGCGCAACGGCAACTGCAATCGGCCAAGCCCGGCCAGTACCTGGCGATGATCGACATCGACAACTTCAAGAAGGTGAACGATCTGTACGGCCATGACATCGGCGACGAGGTACTCAAGCGCGTGGCCACCCATATCAAGAGCTCGATGGGTCCCTTCGAGTACGCCAGGCTCGGCGGCGAAGAGTTCGCCATTTTCTTCCAGGGCCTGGACCAACATGGCGCCGAGCAGCAGGTCGACAAGCTCTGCCAGAGGGTGCGAGAAGATCTCGGCGCGCACCCGGTCACCATCAGCATAGGGCTCGCCCAAGTGATGGACGGCGACACCTTGACCAGGGCCCTGATCAAAGCGGACCAGGCGTTGTACGAAGCCAAGCACACCGGCAAGGACCGCTTCGTGTTATGGACCGAGCGGCTGGCGGGGCCGGTGTGAGGTTCAAACCATGGCGCGGTAGTCAGGCCCCGTCGTGTTCGCGTAGGAAATCCAACATGCGCTGCGCGTCGCTGACGTCCAGCTTGCCCGGTGCATCAACCTCGATGCGTCGAACCACCAGGTTATCGGCCAGCAAGGCATAGCGCTGCGAACGGCGGCCCATTCCCCGGGCCGAGCTGTCCTGGGCGAGCCCCAAGGCATCGGTGAAGGCGCAGTTGCCGTCCGCGATCATGGCCACCTCGCCTTGCACCGGGAAGGTCTTGCCCCAGGCGTTCATCACGAAGGCATCGTTCACCGCCACACAGAGGATTTCGTCCACGCCCTGGGCAAACAGCTCCGGGGCTGCCGCCAGGTATCCGGGCACATGGCGCTGCGAACAGGTTGGAGTGAACGCACCAGGCAAGCCGAAGATCACCACCCGTTTGCCTGCGCAGCGCGCGTGCAGCGAAAACGCCTGCGGGCCTATTGGACAGGCATTGTGCCCCTCGCTGTACTCATGGAGGGTCGCTTCAGGCAGCAGATCACCGGTTTTGATCATGGGGGGCTCCAAAGGCTGAACATGTGGAATGCTTCGCGTCGGGCGTAGTGTCGCAAGCCTCCGCCCAGGGTGCCAGCATAACGCCTCCCACCTGCGCTAGCCTCGCAAGGTCGCACCACCCTGTAGTCGGCGTTCAATCTGAGGCACGCTCAAACACCACGCCATGCGCACCATTGCGGAGCAGTCACGCGCACCAACCGATTGCAAGTACGCCATTCGCACCCTCCCCGCCAGCGCTCGATCCCCTCTACATCCGCCCTTGCGCCACAACCTGACCAGTTGGCCATGTTTTTGCTTTACCCAGCAGACCTGCCACCGCACACCAACAGCGAGTTGCCCATGCCCACCGCCACTGCACCTTTGCGTCTCGAGTTGCGCGCTATCACCAAGCGCTACCCCGGCACGCTGGCCAACGACCGTGTCGACCTCACCATCAAGCCAGGCGAAATCCATGCCTTGCTGGGTGAAAACGGCGCGGGCAAAAGCACCTTGATGAAGATCATCTACGGCGTCACCGCGCCAGACAGCGGCGAAGTCCTGTGGCAAGGCCAGCCCGTACGGGTGCGCGATCCGGCGCAAGCCCGCGCACTGGGCATTGGCATGGTGTTCCAGCATTTCTCGTTGTTCGAAACCCTGAGCGTGGCCGAGAACATCGCCCTGGCCCTCGGTCGTGAAGCCGGTACGCCGAAGCAGTTGGAGCCGCGCATTCGCGAGGTGTCACAGCGCTACGGCATGGGTCTGGCGCCGGAGCGTCTGGTGCATAGCCTGTCGATTGGCGAGCGTCAGCGGGTGGAAATCGTGCGTTGCCTGATGCAGGACATTCGCCTGTTGATTCTCGACGAGCCCACCTCGGTGCTCACGCCCCAGGAGGTCGATGAGCTGTTCATCACCCTGCGCGCCCTGGCGGCCGAAGGGTGCAGCATTCTGTTCATCAGCCACAAACTGAACGAAGTCCGCGCACTCTGCGACACCGCGACGGTCTTGCGCGGTGGGCGAGTTGCCGGGGCCTGTGTGCCACGCCAGTGCAGCGACTTGCAACTGGCGCGGTTGATGGTCGGCGATGCCGAAGGCCTGGAAGCCAGCTACCCAAAAGTGGATGGCGGACCTGTCCGTTTGCGCGTGGACGACCTCAGTTGGCGCAACGCCGATCCGTTCGGCACCTCGCTAAGCCAAGTGCGGCTGGAAGTGCTTAGCGGTGAAATCGTCGGCATCGCGGGGGTCGCCGGAAACGGGCAGGATGAACTGCTGGCGCTGTTGTCCGGCGAAGCCCGTCTGCCGCGCAGCGAACGCGAACGCCTCACCCTCGACCAACAGCCAATGGCTCACCTGCATCCGGACGAACGTCGCCGCCTGGGCATGGCCATTGTCCCAGCCGAGCGCCTGGGCCACGGCGCGGTGCCTGACATGAGCCTTGCCGACAACGCCTTGCTGTCCTCCTTCCACCAAGAGCTGGTAGAGCACGGCATGGTCCGCCGCAACCGCGTGCAGGCCTTGGCCCAGCGAATCGTCCAGCGCTTCGGGGTCAAGACCCCGGACATCCATACCCCTGCACGCAGCCTGTCCGGCGGCAACCTGCAGAAGTTCATCCTCGGCCGTGAAGTGCTGCAGCAACCCAAGCTACTGGTCGCGGCACACCCTACCTGGGGCGTGGACGTCGGCGCGGCGGCCACCATTCACCGCGAGCTGATCGCCCTGCGCGATGCCGGTGCGTCGATTCTGGTGATCTCCGAAGACCTCGACGAGCTGTTCCAGATCAGCGACCGTCTCGGTGCCTTGTGCGGTGGCCGCCTGTCGCCGCTCAAGGCTACCGCGCAGACCACCCTGACCGAAGTCGGCCGCTGGATGGCCGGACAATTCGATAACCCAGCTGCAGCCTGAAGAGAAACCCATGCTATTGACCCTCGAACCTCGTCTGCAGCAATCGCGTCGCCACCTGCTGCTCTCACCGCTGCTGGCCGGCCTGCTGACACTGCTCAGCGGCGCCCTGTTGTTCGCCGCTCTCGGCCACGACCCACTGGCGGCCTTCCACACCTTGCTCATCGAACCGGTGCAGGACCTGTATGGCTTGAGCGAGCTGCTGATCAAGGCCATCCCCATCCTGTTGTGCGCCCTGGGCCTGTCGGTGGCCTATCAGGCGCGCATCTGGAACATCGGCGCCGAAGGCCAGCTACTGATCGGCGCCCTGGCCGGCAGTGCACTGGCAGTGAACATCATCGACTGGACCTCGCCGTGGGCATTGGTGCTGGTGATCACGACCGGCGTGCTGGCTGGGGCAGCCTGGGCCGCAATGGCTGCATGGCTGCGTACGCACTTCAACGCCAACGAGATCCTCACCACCATCATGCTGAACTACATAGCCTTGAACCTGCTGTTGTACTTCGTGCACGGCCCACTGAAGGACCCCGACGGCTACAGCTTCCCGCAGTCGGCCATGTTCGGCGAGGCCAGTCGGCTGCCGACGCTGTTCGAGGATGTGCGCCTGCACGCCGGGGTCTACCTGGTACTGCTGGCCGCCGTCGCGGTGTGGGTGCTGCTATCACGCAGTTTCATGGGCTTTCAGGTACGGGTTCTGGGGCTGGACAGCCGGGCCGCCGGGCTGATGGGCTTTCGCGAAAAGCGCCTGGTCTGGCTGGCCCTGCTGATCAGCGGCGCGCTCGCAGGCCTGGCCGGGGTCTGCGAGGTGACCGGCCCCATCGGCCAACTGGTACCGCAAGTTTCGCCAGGCTATGGCTACGCGGCAATCACCGTGGCCTTCCTTGGCCGCCTCAACCCGCTGGGCATCGTGATCGCGGGCCTGCTCATGGCCCTTCTCTACCTTGGCGGCGAAAACGCCCAGATGGCCCTGAACCTGCCGCAATCGCTGACCGAGCTGTTCCAGGGAATGATGCTGTTCTTCCTGCTGGCCTGCGACCTGCTGATTCTCTACCGCGTGCGCCTGGGCCGCTGGCTGCGGCCGGTAGCCTCGAACAACACCGCGCAAGCCACCGCCTGATCGGAGTGACCATGGATCTCGACCTTGTCAGTAACATCCTTTATGCCATGGTGCGCTGCGGCACCCCGCTGCTGCTGGTAGCCCTTGGCGAGCTGGTGTGCGAGAAAGCCGGCGTACTCAACCTCGGACAGGAGGGTATGATGCTGTTCGGCGCGGTGATCGGCTTCATCGTCGCCTTTTCCACCGGCAGCCTGTGGCTGGGCGTACTGCTGGCCTGCCTGGCCGGTATGCTGTTGGCCGCGCTGTTCGCGCTGGTGGCCCTGGGCTGCCAGGCCAACCAGGTAGCCACCGGCCTTGCATTGACCATCTTCGGCATTGGCCTTTCCGCGTTCGTCGGTTCGGCTTGGGTCGGCAAGCCGCTGACGGGCTTCGAGCCGGTGGCCATCCCTGTGCTCAGCGCTATCCCCCTGATTGGTCACATGGTGTTCAATCAGGATGTGCTGGTGTACCTGTCGTTCACGCTGTTCGGGGTTATCGCCTGGGTGCTGCTCAACACCCGACTGGGCCTGATTCTGCAAGCTGTCGGCGAGAACCCGAACGCCGCCAGTGCCATGGGCTTGCCGGTGTTGCGGGTGCGCACCCTGGCGGTGCTGTTCGGCGGTGCCATGGCCGGCATGGCCGGTGCCTACCTGTCGCTGGCCTACACGCCCATGTGGGCAGAGAACATGAGTGCCGGCCGCGGCTGGATCGCCCTGGCCCTGGTGGTATTCGCCAGCTGGCGGGTCTGGCGAGTGCTGCTTGGGGCGTACCTGTTCGGCCTGGCCAGCATCCTTCATCTGGTGGCCCAAGGCGTCGGCATCAGTGTGCCTTCGAACCTGCTGGCGATGCTGCCCTATGTGGCGACCATCGTGGTGCTGGTGCTGCTGTCGCGTGATGCACGACGTACCCGACTGTACGCGCCAGTGTCGCTCGGCCAGCCCTGGCGTGCGGGGCACTGAGCGCACCCGTTTCAGGCGGCGCAGACTCGTCATGCACCTTTTTTGACCTTGCCGACAGCTTTCTGCCCGACGCGCCCCTGCGATTCGCGCGGGGACGCGGAAAGTTCTCGGCTTGTTGTCCTCTTGGTCAATTTTTTGCAACACGCCGAATGCCAACTTCGGCCCAATAGAACAATACGACAGACACGGAGCCCCAACCCTATGTCCATCCCTTCCCTGAAAAGCCTGGTACGCGGTGTCGCTGCCGCCCTTGGCCTGGCCGCTACTCTCGGCGCCCAGGCTGCCGACCCGCTCAAGGTCGGTTTCGTCTACATCGGCCCCATTGGCGACCACGGCTGGACCTACCAGCACGAACAAGGCCGCCAGGCACTGATCAAGCAGTTCGGCGACAAGGTGCAGACCAGCTATGTCGAGAACGTAGCCGAGGGCGCCGACGCGGAGCGGGTGATCCGCAACATGGCCAAGGGCGGCTACAACCTGGTGTTCACCACCTCGTTCGGCTACATGAACCCCACCATCAAGGTCGCCAAGCAATTCCCCAAGGTCACGTTCGAGCACGCCACCGGCTACAAGCAGGACAAGAACGTCGGCACTTACCTCTCGACGTCGTACCAGGGTCGCTACGTCGCCGGTTTCCTCGCCGCCAAGATGACCAAGACCAGGAAGATCGGCTATATCGCCTCGTTCCCGATTCCTGAAGTCATTCGCGACATCAACGCGATCCAGTTGGCCCTGGACAAGTACAACCCCGGTACCGAGATCAAGGTGGTCTGGGTCAACTCGTGGTTCGACCCAGGCAAAGAAGCCGATGCCGCCAACGCCCTGATCGACCAAGGCGTTGACGTGGTGTTCCAGCACACCGACAGCCCAGCACCGATCCAGACCGCCGAACGCCGTGGCGTTTACTCGATTGGCTACGCCTCGGACATGGCCCACTTCGGGCCGAAGGCGGTGCTGACCTCCATCGTCAACAACTGGGGCCCGCACTATATCCGCAGCACCCAGGCAGTGATGGATGGCGACTGGAAGCCCGAGGACTACTGGGGCGGCCTGGCCGAAGGCACCATCGAGTTGCCGATCAGCGACCTGGTGCCTGCCGATGTGAGAGCAGAAGCCGAGCAGATCATCGCCGGTATCAAGAGCGGCGCCTTCCACCCCTTCACCGGCCCGATCATGGACCAGAAAGGCGAGGTACGGATTCCCGCTGGCGCAGTGGCCAGCAATGCCGAGTTGGCGGGCATGAACTACTACGTCAAGGGCATCACCGCCAACCTGCCGCAGTGACCGACGCAACACGCGCCGTCCCTTTCCATCGTGAAAGAACCGCGCACCAGGGCGCCCAAGCGGCGCCCTTTCCGCTGCCCTGGGTACGAGAAGACTCGCAGCACCTAACCCCCGGAGCCACCATGAACACGCTGCCCATCATCGACATCGCCCCGCTGTACAGCAATGACCGCAACGCCTGGATGGACGTTGCCCGGCAGATCGACCACGCCTGCCGAGCGTGGGGCTTTTACTACATCAAGGGCCACCCCATTGCACCTTCGCGCATCGCCGAGCTAAAGGCCGCTGCAGTCGACTTCTTCGCCCGTCCCGATGAGCAAAAACTGCAAATCGACATCACCCGGTCCACCCACCACCGTGGTTACGGCGCCATCGCCACCGAGCAGCTGGACCCCACCAAGCCCAGCGACCTCAAGGAAACCTTCGACATGGGCTTGCACCTGCCCGCCGACCACCCCGACGTGCTAGCGGGCAAACCGCTGCGTGGGCCCAATCGCCACCCGGACATCCCGGGCTGGGAAGCCCTGATGCAATGCCACTACCAGGATATGCATGCGCTGTCGCTGACCCTGTTGCGTGCCATGGCCCTGGCCTTGGGCATCGAGGACGATTTCTTCGACCGACGCTTCGCCGACCCGATCAGCGTGTTCCGCATGATCCACTACCCTCCGCGCCAGGCCGCTACCCGTGCCGAACAACAAGGTGCCGGCGCGCATACCGACTACGGCTGCGTGACCCTGCTGTATCAGGACGACATTGGCGGCCTGCAGGTGCAGGATGTGCGTGGCCAGTGGGTCGACGCACCGCCGATCGAAGGCACCTATGTGGTCAACATCGGCGACATGATGGCGCGCTGGAGCAATGACCGTTACAAATCAACGCCCCACCGGGTGATCAGCCCCGTGGGCGTGGATCGTTACGCCATGCCGTTTTTCGCAGAGCCGCACCCGGACACCGAGATCAGTTGCCTGCCCGGCTGCCAAAGTGAGCACAACCCTGCCAAGTACCCGCCGATTTCCTGTAGCGACTACATGCTTTCGCGCTTTGCCGAAACCTACGCCTATCGCCGCGAACCGACCGAGGCCTGAAAACCAGGGTGCCCAGGCCAACGCTTAGGCACCCCTGACGTCCACCTAGGAATCGCAGAGCACCGTTCCGAGCATGGCTCCGGGGCACGGGATGATCCTCACCAAAGGTTGTGCTCGTCGCCACGCGAACGCGCTCGCAGCCCCTGCAACTGGGGCAGCTCGATGCGCACCATCAACCCCCTGTCATCGGCTGCCTGGGCACTGATACTGCCGTGGTGCAGTTCGATGGCCCGTCGCGCAATGGCCAAGCCCAGACCAAAGCCGTCACCGCCGTTGTCAGCCCCCCGGTCGAACGGCTGGAAGATGCTCTCCAGTCGTGTTGGGGCAACCCCTGGCCCATGATCACTGATGCTGACCTGTAGCCGTTCACCGTCGGCCAACAGGCTTGCCTCTACCCGCACCTCGGTGCCTGGTGCCGTGTACCGCACCGCATTGCGGATAACGTTTTCGAAGGCCCGGTACAACAGCTCTTCATGTCCGACCGTGATAAATGGTTGCGGTGCCACCAGCAGCACCTGGCACTGCTTGATACCCGCCTCGAAACGCGCGTCCTCTACGATCTGCGCCAGCAGCTCCACTGCGTCCAGCGCCTCGTAAATGCCGCTGTCGTGGGGGGACTGGGCACGCGCCAGGGTCAACAGCTGCTCGATCAGGTCGTCCATTCGCCGTGACTCGCGTTCGATGCGTGCAATCATCTCGCGCCGGTCCGGTTGTTGGCGCATCAGGCCGATGGCCGCATTCAGGCGCGTGAGCGGTGAGCGAAGTTCATGGGAAATATCGTGCAGCAGGTGCTGTTGCGCTTCCACCAGCGTCTTCAGTTGGCCGGCCATGCGGTCGCAGTCTTCGGCCAGATCGACGATCTCGTCGCGGCGTCGCCCGAGGCGCGGCCGAACCCGCACTTCGAAGCGGCCTTGGGCGACCTGCCCCATCGCTTCGCGCAGCCAAGCCAACGGCCGGGTCAGGTACAAGCTGCACAGCAGGGCGAACAGGGCACTCATCAGGGTCCCGGTGACCAAAGGGCCCAGCCCGCGTGGCGGTGGCCCTTGGCCGGAGACACTGGGCACCGAGGCGCGCAACAGCAGCAAGCGACCATCACGGTCAAGCACCGACTGCTCGAACCGCACCACCTGCACCGGCTTGCCAGCCAGCAATCGGCCCTGGGCATCGTACAGGCCAATCTGTACGTCAGGCGGCTGTGGCGAAACCTCCAGCAGTTGGCGCCCAGCCTGCTCGCCAAATCGCTGCAGCAAGTGCAGTTCGGTGCCAAGCAATGTTCTCAGCGCTGGGTTGTCACCGCGCAGCTCGTCGAGCATGAAGGCGCCTGCACCTACCAGGAAAGTCAGGCAGTTGGCCAGCCAGAACGCCAGAAACAGCTTCCAGAACAGACGCCGACGCATCATTCGGCGATCAGCATGTAGCCCATGCCCCGCACGCTACGAATCCAGCTGCTGCCGTCAGGCCGCGGGCCCAGTTTGTGGCGGATACTGCTGACGTGTACGTCGATACGCCGGTCATACCGGGTCAACGGGCGGCCCAGGGCATCCAGCGACAGGTTCTGCTTGCTGACCAACTGACCAGCCTGGCGCGTCAGCACCTCCAGAAGGCTGAACTCGGTGCCGGTCAGCTCAAGGTTACGCCCCTCCCACAGCGCCTGCCGACGACTCGGCCAGAGGGTCAAGGCGCCGCTGCTGATGGCATCGGGAATAGCGTTATCGCCAATCAACTGTGGCTGCACCCGGCGCAGGATCGCCCGCAGCCGCGCCACCAACTCGCCCGGCGAGCTGGGCTTGGGCACGTAGTCATCGGCGCCCAGTTCCAGCCCGGCAATGCGGTCGATGTTGTCACCACGAGCGGTGAGCAACAACACCGGAACCTGGCTGCGTGCACGGATGCGGCGCAGTACCTCGATGCCCGAGAAGTCCGGCAGCATCACATCGAGCACCACCATATGAAAACGCCCGCTCAGGGCCAGTGCCTCACCCTCCGCGCCGGTGGCACTGCAGGTGGCGCAAAACCCCTCGCGGGCCAGGTACTGAGCAAGCATATCGGTCAATTCACGGTCGTCATCGACCAACAGCACGGGGATCATCAAGGTTACGCTTCGGCAGGTTCTACTGGGCGCCATGATCCCTGCACGGGCGCTTACTGTCACCGCCAGGCCAGCAAACTTTACACATCTTTACCCTTGGTTAACCGCGCCGAACACACCCCACCCGTATGCTCATCGCCCGCTGGCCTGGCTGGCCCCGCCCTTTGAATACGCCTGTGTGGAACCCACCCATGAATTACCCGCGCCTGATGTTGTCGATCCTGCTGCTCCACGCCTCCCTGGCCCAAGCGCAAGCCTTCAAGATCGCTGACATCCGCGTCAACGGCCTGCAGCGGGTGTCCGCCGGCAGCGTCTTTGGCGCCTTGCCCCTGAACGTGGGCGATCAGGCCGATGACCGACGCCTGGTGGAATCCACCCGCTCGCTGTTCAAGACCGGTTTCTTCCAGGACATCCAGCTGAACCGCGACGGCAATGTCCTGATCATCAACGTGGTCGAGCGCCCCTCGGTGTCGAGCATCGAGATCGAAGGCAACAAGGCGATCAGCACCGAAGACCTGATGAAGGGCCTGAAGCAGTCGGGCCTGGCCGAAGGCGAGATCTTCCAGCGAGCCACCCTCGAAGGCGTGCGTAACGAACTGCAGCGCCAGTACGTGGCCCAGGGCCGCTACTCGGCCGAGGTCGACGCCGAGGTGGTGCCGCAGCCGCGCAACCGTGTGGCGTTGAAGATCAAGATCAACGAAGGCGCCGTGGCGGCCATCCAGCACATCAACATCGTCGGCAACACCGTGTTCGACGATGAAGCGCTGGCGCAGCTGTTCGAGCTCAAGACCACCAACTGGCTGTCGTTCTTCAAGAACGATGACAAGTATGCCCGCGAGAAGCTCTCCGGTGACTTGGAACGCCTGCGTTCCTACTACCTGGACCGCGGCTACATCAACATGGACATCGCCTCCACCCAGGTGTCCATCACCCCGGACAAGAAGCACGTCTACATCACGGTCAACGTCAACGAGGGCGAGAAGTACACCGTCCGTGACGTGAAGCTGTCGGGTGACCTGAAGGTGCCGGAAGACCAGGTCAAGTCGCTGCTGCTGGTGCAGCCGGGCCAGGTGTTCTCGCGCAAGGTCATGACCACCACCTCCGACCTGATCACCCGCCGCCTGGGTAACGAGGGCTACACTTTCGCCAACGTCAACGGCGTGCCTCAGCCGCACGACGAAGACCACACCGTGGACATCATGTTCGTGGTCGACCCGGGCAAGCGTGCCTACGTCAACCGCATCAACTACCGCGGCAACACCAAGACCGAAGACGAAGTGCTGCGTCGCGAGATGCGCCAAATGGAAGGTGGCTGGGCGTCGACCTACCTGATCGACCAGTCCAAGACCCGCCTGGAACGTCTGGGCTTCTTCAAGGAAGTCAACGTCGAGACCCCACCGGTGCCGGGCACCGATGACCAGGTCGACGTCAACTACAGCGTCGAGGAACAGGCCTCCGGCTCGATCACCGCCAGCGTCGGTTTTGCCCAGAGCGCCGGCCTGATCCTGGGAGGCTCGATCAGCCAGACCAACTTCCTGGGTACCGGTAACAAGGTGTCCATCGGCCTGACCCGTTCGGAATACCAGACCAAGTACAACTTCGCCTTCACCGACCCCTATTTCACCAAGGACGGTGTCAGCCTGGGTTACAACGTCTTCTACAGCACCACCGACTACAGCGATTACTACGACGATGGCGTGTCGTACTACGCCATCAACAGCTATGGTGCTGGCGTCAGTTTCGGCTACCCGATCAATGAGACATCACGCCTGACCTTCGGCCTGACCCTGCAACACGACGATATCAACCCAGGCACCTACAGCGCCGACGAGATCTACGACTTCATCCAGCGCGAAGGCGACAGTTTCAATAACCTCAAGGCATCGGTCGGCTGGTCCGAGTCGACCCTGAACAAAGGCGTGCTGGCGACTCGCGGTCACTCCCAGGGTCTGACGTTCATGGCCACCACCCCCGGCAGCGACCTGTCGTTCTACAAACTCGAATACGACGGTCAGACTTACCTGCCCATGACCCAGAGCACATCGCTTCGCCTGCACACCAACCTGGGCTACGGCAACGGCTACGGCTCGACCGACAGCCTGCCCTTCTATGAGAATTACACCGCCGGAGGCCTGAATTCGGTACGCGGATTCAAGAGCGGCACCCTCGGCCCGCGCAACACGCCCGCGACCGGCAACTACGCCAGCGCCGGTCAGGCGTACTACTCCGACCGCGACACCGATGCCCTGGGCGGCAACATCCTCATTACCGGAGGCGCCGAAGTGCTCTTTCCCCTGCCCTTCGTCAAGGACCAGCGGCAGTTGCGCAGCTCGGTGTTCGTCGATGCAGGCAACGTGTTTGCCGACACCTGTTATCTGTCAACCACCCAGGGCTGCGGGGGCGTGAGTCTCGATCAGATGGCGCTGTCGGTGGGGCTGGGCTTCACTTGGTATAGCCCCCTGGGCCCGCTGAGCTTCAGCCTGGCCGCACCGATCAAGAAGCCAGAGGGGGCGCAAACCGAAATGTTCCAATTCTCCTTGGGGCAGACATTCTGATGATTACTCGGTTTTACCCCCGCTTAACCCAAGTTGACAGTGACCTTGCCTATGCTGGAAACCCTTCACGCCAAGCAGGTCAACCCATGACTCCATTCAACGTCTGCGCGCTGGCCACAGCGCTGCACAGCGAAGCGCCAATCGCCGTGCTCGACCTGGTGCAACGGCGACTGGCCGAGATGGTCGGGCCGCACTACACGGTGGTGCTGTGTGGCAGCGGTGAAGGTGGGGGAATCAGCCACTACCATCTGGCCATCCAACACGGTCGCAGCGGCGTTTCACTGGAGCACAGCGGCGTCGTCGAACCTGGTTTCATCGAGCAACTGCTGACGCTGGGCCAGCGAACCCGCGCGATGATCGAGTCCCCCGCATTCGAACGCATGCTCAGTGACGACCCGGCGCGGCCACTGACCTGGATCAGCGACGACGCCTGAGCGCATGTCTTCCCTCCGGCAACCTTAAATCGCCTGTAGCCGCTGCGAACCTCGCAATCTGGCGTGCCAGCCCTGCAGCGACACTGCCAAGGCTGCCAACCCAGCCGGTATCAGCAAGGCGGCGAAGACCTGGCTGAAGCTCCAACCCATGGCCAACATCTGCGCACCGGCGAAGGCGCTGAGAATCGCCCCCAACCGGCCGATACCACTCATCCAGCTGGCCCCAGTGGCCCGCGCCTCGGTCGGGTAGAAGCCCGCGGCCAACGCATTCATGCCTACACTGGCGCCGTTAAGGCCAAAGCCCACGGCCCAGGCAATGGCGCACAGCCAGGCGAAATGCCCGGCCACCTGGCCGATGGCGAAGATCACCGCGCCGCTGAACAGGAACGTCAGCATCAGCACTCGCTGCGGATGCCAGCGATCCATCGCCCAGCCCACCGTGATGGCGCCCAGCGGGCCGCCGATCTGGAAGCAAGCGGTGACGATGGCCGCTTCGGACACCGAAAAACCCCCTCCCTCCTTCACCAGCGTCGGCAACCAACCGCTGAACAGATAGACCAGAAACAGAGCCAGCACGTAACCCACCCACAGCATCATCGTACCGAAGCGGTAGCGAGAGGACAGGATGGTGCCTATGGCCCCACCCTTGACGGATGCGCATGCGGGCAGTACGAAGCTGCTGTCGGGGCCGCAGTGTCCAGGTGCCAGGCGCCTGACAATGGCGCGGATTCGTTGTGGGTCGCCCCCTTTGCTGACCAGGAAGGTCACGGATTCCGGAAGACGCAGCCACAGCAAAGGCAGCACCAGCAGCGGTAACACGCCGCCCAGCGCCAGTACGCTGCGCCAGCCTAGATTGGGAATCATCCAGGCACTGACGAAGCCGCCCATGGCCGCACCGAGAGAGAAGCCGCAGAATGCCAGGGTAATCAGCAACGAGCGACTGCGCGCCGGTGCGTACTCGCTGACCAATGTGCTGGCATTGGGCATCGCCGCGCCTAGGCCCAGGCCAGTCAGGAAACGCAGGGCTACCAGGGTTTCCAAGTTGGGGGAAAAGGCCGAGGCAAGGGTCCACAGGCCAAAGAGCAGGACACTGCCCAAGAGCACAGCCTTGCGCCCGTAACGGTCGGCCAGCGGGCCGGCCACCAGAGCGCCAAGGGCCAGGCCGATCAGTGCTGCGCTGAGCACCGGGCCGAGGGCTTGAGGGCCCAGCTGCCATTCGCTTTTCAGTTGCGGGGCGATGAAGCCGATTATGGCGACGTCCAGTCCGTCCAGAGCGATGATCAGGAAGCCGAGGAAGACCACCCATTTCTGGTAGCGGCCGATGGGTTGCTGGTCGATCAACTGGCGAATATCGATAGGGTCGGGAGTTCGCATTGCCTTACCTCTTTTTGTTGTTATCGAGGGCATTGGGCCATAGGTTTTTTTCGGCGGCGCCGGGCCGGTTCCTACAGGCGACTTGCCAGGGCCTTGAATTGCACGGGCTTGATGATTCGCGTCTCCTGGGCCATCACGAGGTCGCGGGTGGCATGCAGATACGCGGCGAAGTCCGGATCGGCGTCGCGGGCCGCGCTGCGGCGTTCGAGGTCATCGAGGCTGTCGTAGCCCCACAGGTGGACGACCTGGTTCAATGTGCCGATGCTGCTCACATAGAACGCCAGCGGCGGGCCCAGGTGACGCAGCAGAATCGGCATCGCCAACTGGTCGAATGCCGCCAGGAAAGCAGGCATGCACCGAGGCCGGATGGTGTAGATGCGGTGGTCGACAATCGCCTTGTCCATCACGCCACCTCCTGTGCCGGGCCAGCCGCGGCCAGTCCTTGGTCGATACCCGCCAGGTGGCGGCCGGTGATGTAACCAAAGGTCATGATCGGCCCCAGGGTGATGCCAGCGCCGGGGTAGTTGCCGCCCATGATGCTGGCTCGGTCGTTACCCACCGCATACAGCCCGGCTATGGCGCGCTGGTCGGCACCGAGTACTTCGCCGACCACACTGGTGCGCAGGCCATCGAAGGTGCCGAGGTCGCCCATCACCACTTTCACCGCAAAGTAGGGCCCGTCGCCGACGGGTGCGACACAAGGATTGGGCTGCTGCTGCGGATCGGCCAAGTAGCGGTTGAAACTGGTGCTGCCCCGGCCGAACTGGCGGTCCTCACCGTGTACGGCGCCAAGGTTGTACTCGCGAACCGTGCGCTCCAACCCCCGTGCATCGATACCAGCCTTGCACGCCAGCTCGGCAAGGCTGTTGCCCTTGAGCAAGTAGCCATTGCGCAACAAGGGGCCCAGCGGCATGGGGGCGGGTTTGGCGTAACCGAGTCCGTACTTGGCCAGCGTACGGCGGTCACAGACCAGCCACATGGCGGTTTCGGCCTGGTCGGCGCATGCCTCGATCAAGGCCGCGCCCACATCGTGGTAGGAATTGGACTCGTTGGTGAAGCGCTGGCCAGAACGCAAGACACCAATCACCCCCGGCTTGTAACGGTCAAGCAAGTGCGGGAAAGCAACATGGCGTCCGGCGCCCATCGGGACTTTCGATACCGGCATCCAGGCAGCCGCTGCTTGCAAGCGCATATCCACCCGGGCGCCCAGCGCCTCGGCCATGCGCGCGCCATCGCCGGTATTGCCCGCTGGCACAGGCGAAAAGTGCTCGCCGCCCCGGCGCACGTGGGGATATGCCTGGCCGATGCGTTGCAGGTCGTGGGAAAAACCGCCACACGCAAGCACCACGCCACGCCGGGCCTCGATGCGCAACTCGCCCGCCCCCTGACGGGCCAAGGCCCCGCTGACCCGCCCGCCTTCGCGCAGCAACTGCCTGGCCGGGGTGCCCGTGAGGATCGGAATACCCAAGTCAAGCGCTGACTTCACCAAACGCGCCGCCAGGGCGTTGCCACTGGTCACCTGGGTGCCACGGCGGTACAGCGCCAGCTCCTTGAGGTGGGTCAACAGCCGTTTGGCCACATAGAAGAACGAGGTCAGCGAACGGGTAACGTTGAAGAAATGCTTGAGGTCGGCGTTCGACGAATTGAACATCATGCCGATGAAGGTAATGGTCTCGAGTGGCGGGCGCAGTCGTGCCATGTCGGCACCCAGCTCGCGGATGTCATAGGGTGCGGCAAGTATCGAGCGGCCCACATCGACTCCGCCTTCGACCAGCGGGTGGTAGTCGGGGTACAACGTCGGGACGAACTTGACCGCGGTCTCGCGTTCGAAAAACTCCACCATTTGCGGTCCGTAACGCAGGAAAGCTTCGACTTCGGCCCGCTCGAAGCAGGCTCCGGCTTCGTTTCGCAGGTAGCTCAGCGCCGCGTCATGACTATCGCGCTTGCCGGTCAATGGGTTGCCCGGTATCCACAGCACCCCGCCGGAAAAGGCCGTGGTGCCACCAAAGCAGTCGTCTTTCTCGATCACCAGTACGTCCAGCCCATGCTGCTTGGCAGTGATGGCCGTGGCCAGGCCGCCAGCACCTGCACCGATGACCAGCACATCACATGTGAGCGTGTTCATGGACGTACCCCCTCGAAGCCTGGGCGCGGGATGAGCGCCATGGGCATGCTCTCCAGCCCGCCGTCAACGGTCAGTTCGGCACCATTGATGTAGTCGGCTCGCGGGCTTGCCAGAAACAGCACGGCTTCGACGATGTCCTGCGGCTCGCCGATGCGTTGGTTGGCGGTCATCGCGCTGCGCTGGCGTTCGATTTGCGGGTCGGCATAGAACGCCGCCGACAGCGGCGTGCGGATCAACCCAGGGCATACGGTATTGCTGCGCACGCCACACGGTCCCCATTCCACGGCGATCTGCCGCGAGAGCATGCTGACCCCGGCCTTGGCCGCACTGTAGGCACCGCTGTTGGGCTGCGGAAAATGGGCGGCAATCGACGCCACGTGCACGATGCGCCCCTGCCTGCGGGCAAGCATCGCCTGGCCGAAGGCCTGCGCGCACAGCAGATAACCGCTGAGATTCACCGCCAACACCTGGTTCCATTGCTCCAGGGTCAGGGTCTGCAGCGCGCCAGGCCGCAGCACACTGGCGTTGTTGACCAACACATCGCAGCGCCCGTGCATGGCTTGCACCTGGGCCGCGGCCTGCTCGACGCTGGCCGGGTCGGCAATGTCGCATGCCAAGGCGCTCACTTCACCCACGCTGTGCTCACCCAAGGTGGCGGCCAGCGCCCGGCACTTGTCTCGATCGCGGTCGAGCAGTACCACATGGGCCTGCTGCTCGACCAGGGCGCCAGCCAGCGCCGCACCGATGCCTCCGGCCGCGCCGGTGACCACGCAGACGGCCCCGTCCAGACCCAACCAGTGGGAGGAAATCTTGTTGTTATGCATGCCGCTCTCCAGAGTGTTACTTGATCTGGTCGTCAGCCTAGGGCCGAGGCCCCGCCCGGCAGAATGGACAAAACCTGCAAGCAACCCCACATTCCCGACAATTTCGTCCATGCCCCCTGAAGCTCGCGTGCGGCTGTGGCAGAGTGATCGAGTAACGACCAGAACAATTACAACAACCATGAACAAGATCCCGAATTACGCCCTCTACGGCGAGACCGCACAGCCGGTGTGGCATGAGTCCCTGCATGTGGAGTCGATCTCCAAGCGTTCCGGCGCGCACAACTGGGAAATAGCCGCGCACCGTCACGACGGGCTCCTGCAATTGCTCTACCTGCAAAGCGGCAGTGGCGAGGTGCTGTTCGACAGTGAACTCGTGCAGGTGCACGCGCCGTGCGTGGTCTATGTGCCGGCGCAGGTGGTGCATGGTTTCCATTGGGCCGGCCAGGTCGAGGGCCAGGTCATCACTGCCGCGCAGCATCCCCTGGAGAGCATTGCCCAGCTGCTGGCGCCCACCTTGCTGGCACAGATACGTAAACCGCAGGTGCTCGCCCTGCCGCTATGGCGCGGGGAGGAAGACCCGCTGCTACCGCTGTGCCGGGCCTTGAGCGAGGAGTACCACAACCGCGCCCGCGAACATGTGGCAAGTAGCATGTCATTGCTGTTGGCGTTGCTGATCCAGGCGCTGCGACACGCCCATCACGCACCCGACGAAGCACGCCGCCCACCTTCAAGGCGTAGCCAGCAGTTGACCGGGTTCCGTGAACTGGTGGACATGCATTACCGTGCGCACCCGCCACTGGCCTTCTATGCCGGCGAACTGGGCATGACCCTGGCGACCCTTGGGCGGCTGTGCCAGGAGCACTTGGGCATGACGCCAATGAACGTAGTCAATGCGCGGCTAGTGCTGGAGGCCAAACGTGCATTGAGCCACTCGGACGCCTGCGTGAAGGAGATCGCCCATGAACTGGGCTTCGCCGATGTGGGCTATTTCAGTCGGTTCTTTCGCAAACAGTGCGGAGTGAGCCCGAGTACCTTTCGGGCCAACAAGGCCACGTAATTGCGTCTGTCTCGGGTTTGCGCGCGTGTTCAAGATGCCAGGGCGTTTGTGGAGGGACAGCTGTTTGGCTGTGAACAGACGGCAAGGGCCGCTGCGCGGCCCTATCGCGACACAAGGCCGCCCCCACACCGATCTGGCTAGGCGTTGGAGACTGTTGGAGACTGCGTTCACACCGCCAGCGCCTGCTGCACCTCGCCAACGGTGCTCGCCAGGCTGTTCAGGTGCAGGCTCAGCACACGCTCCACCGGGGCCTGGTCCAGCGGCCAGTGCAAGGCGATGCTGCCCGCCAGCCGCCCATCGGCATGCACTGGCAAGGCAATCGCGCGGATCAGGAACGGCAATCGCACCGGGTACTCCCAGAATCCTTCGGTACGTTGCCCAAAACCGTTATGGGCATCTTCTTCCAGGTTACGCATGACCGCTTCATCCCCCAGCCGCTCATCGGCCGCCAGGCGCTGGACCTCTTCACGCCCAAGTTCGCCCAGGCATGCCCGACCCATCGCCGAATGGAACAGGCTGGCGTAGTGCCCGACGATCTGGCAGTTGTTCGGGTAACGCTTGCGCAGCACCTGGGGTATCGCGCTTTCCATGACCTCCAGGCGCTGGCCATCGAAACAGGACAGGTCGACCACCAACCCGGTGCGCTCGCTCAGTTCCTGCAACAAGGGCGCCGCACGCTCGACCAACTGGCGTTTGAAACGCAGCTGGCGGTCGCCGAACAGGCGCCGGGCACACAGCCGGTAACGCCGGTCGCTCAGGCCTCGATACACCCATCCCTGCTCCTGCAAGGTCGACAGCATCCGCGACACCGTCGCCTTGGGCAGCGTCGTCAGGTAATGCAGCTCCTCCAGCCCAAGCGCCTGGTGCTCGCCAAGCAATTCGACGATCGCCAGCGCACGCTCCACCGAACGTACGCCACCGGTGTCTGCCGTGCTGCCCATGGGTATGACCTCCCTGTCTGTGCGTGGATGGTCAGAATGCCCAGCAAGATACGGGCCTGCCAAGGGCTGTCACGGTGCCAGCAGTGATGGCGGCGGACACCGTTCGACCCAATGGGTGAGTTGCTCATGGGCGTGGGCCAGTTGCAGCACGGCATGGTCGGCCTGTGCCGGGCCGATGATCTGCAAGCCCATCGGCAAACCTTGGGGATTGAAGCCGACCGGCACGCTGATGCTGGGAAGGCCCGCCAGGGTCGGGCCGATCACCACCTCCATCCACCGGTGATAGGTGTCCATCGTCCGCCCGCCGACCACCTTAGGCCAAGCCTCGCGGGCCTCGAATGGAAACACTTGCGCCGCGGGCAACAGCAAGAAGTCGTAACGTTCGAACAGGCGGCCCATGGCGTGATACCACGCGCTGCGGTCGACCGAAGCCTGGTATATCCGTGACCCGCTCAAGTGCAGCCCACCCTCCACTTCCCACTGCGCCTCGGGTTTGAGCAGTGCCCGCTTGCCGGGGTCGGCATAGGCAGCGCCGAGGTTGCCGTGCACCAGGAAATGGCGATGGGTGAGCCAGCATTGCCATAAACGTTCCAAGGCGAAGTCCGGTTGGCATGCCTCGACGTGACAACCCAGCTCGGCAAAATCCGCCAATGCCGTTTCGCACAGCCCCATCACCCCGTCCTCCATGGGCAGGTAGCCGTTGTAATCGCCCAGCCAACCCACCCGAACACCCTTGAAGTCGCGCTGCAGACCCTGGGCGAATTCACCAGGCGATGCATTCAACGACAACGGCACTCGAGGGTCGTAACCGGCCTGTACCGACAACAACCGCGCTACGTCCGTTACGCTACGCCCCATCGGCCCTTCGGTCGCCAGTTGCTGCATGAAGACCTCTGGTGCCGGGCCGTGGGGCACGCGGCCTTGGGAGGGGCGCAGGCCATAGACGTTGTTGAACGCTGCCGGGTTGCGCAACGACCCCATCATGTCGCTACCGTCGGCCACCGGCAGCAGGCGCAGGGCCAGCGCCGCCGCTGCCCCGCCACTGCTGCCGCCGGCCACCCGGCTTGGATCGTAGGCGTTGGTGGTGGTGCCAAACAGCGTGTTGTAGGTCTGCGAACCCAGGCCAAACTCCGGCACGTTGCTCTTGCCGAGGATGATCGCCCCGTTGGCCCTTACCCGCGCTACGCTGACCGCATCCTGCTGCGGCACCTGCTCGGCAAACAGCGGTGAGCCCATTGTGGTCCGAAGCCCGGCCGTGGCTGCCAAATCCTTGATCGCCTGGGGCATGCCGTGCATCCAGCCGCGCGACCGGCCGCTGGCCAATTCGCGGTCGCAGGCATCGGCCTCGGCCAGCACCGCCTCAGCCGGGCGCAGCGACACCAGCGCATTCACGTGCGGGTTGAAGCGCTCGATGTGGCCGAGGTAAGCCTGCATCACCTCACGGCACGATACCCGACGCCCATGGATCGCCTGGGACAGGGCTTCGGCATCGAGGGCGACGATAGGGTCGATAGCTAACGGCATCACGGTTTCACTCCAAGGTTGAACGCTGCAGACCTGCCCCCACGCGGTGCTTCCTTCAGGCAATAGGTGCCCAGCAGGGTCAGCAGGCAGGCAAACAGTACGTAGAACGACGGCGCCACGGGGGTACCCAGCACCTTGCTCAGCCACGTCACGATCAGCGGAGCAAAGCCGCCGAACACCATCACCGCGACGTTATAGGCCACCGACACCCCGGTGGAGCGCACCTCCACCGGAAACTGCTCGGCCAGTGCAGTGGGCGCAGGCCCGAAGAAGCCGCCAATGGCAGAGCACAGCAGCAGTTGCATCAGCAACAGCCGTTCGATCGACGGCGCCGCCGCCACCCACACATACAGCGGGTACACCATCACGAAGAACGCCAAAGTGAAGGCCATCAGCACCGGCCTGCGGCCCAAACGGTCCGACAGCGCACCCGACAACGGAATGACCACGGTCATCAGCCCCACCGCGAGCATCTGCACCAGCAGCACCTGGTCCAGCGGCAGGCCCAAATTCTTGTGAGCGAAGGTCGGCATGTTCACCAGCACCACGTAGAACGACACCGTCGCGCCACTGGCCAGGCCCATGGACACCAACAGGCTGCGACGGTGTTCACGCAGCACCCGCCACAGGCTCGGCGCCTGTCCCTTGGCCTGCTTGCGTGCCTCGATAAACTCCTCCGGCTCCTCCATGTGCTTGCGAATCCACAGCCCCACCGGCCCGATCAGCAAGCCGAGCACGAACGGAATCCGCCAGCCCCAGCTGTCCAGCGCCTCGGGGGTGCAGAGGTGGGTGACCAGCGCCACCATCGCCGCGCCTGAGAACACCGCCAGGCATTGCCCTACCAGCTGCCACGAGCCGTACAGGCCCTTGCGATGGGCGGGGGCACTCTCGACCAGGAACGCTGTGGCGCTGGCGTATTCACCCCCAGTAGCGAAGCCCTGGAGCATCCGCGCCACCACGATCAGCAGCGGCGCACCCATGCCGATGGCGAGGTAGTTGGGGGCAAAGGCGATCATGGCGATGGATACCGTCATCAGGCGGATGATCAACTGCATCGCCGCCTTGCGCCCCTTGTGGTCAGAGTAGATCCCCAACAGCACGCCACCGACAGGGCGCATGAAAAAGCCCACGCCGAAGGTGGCCAGGGCCATCAGCAACGAGGCGTATTCGTCGTCGGAAGGAAAGAACTGCCGGGCGATGATGCTCGCCAGAAAGCCGTAAACGATAAAGTCATACCACTCCAGCGCGTTACCGATGACAGCCGCGACCACCTGCCGGGTACGCGACGCGCCTGTGTTGGAAATCTGCATGGGAACACTCCATCCATCTGTTGGCCAGAAACGGTTCAGAACAGCCCGGACGCACGCGCCCAGGTTCCAGCGGCAGTCGTCAATGAAGTGGTCAGGCAGGCTCGAGCCAGCGCTCGACAAGCGCGCCCCAGTAGGCTGCGCCAGTCAGCAGGATGTCGTCGTTGAAGTCGTAGGCCGGGTTGTGCACCATCGGCCGCTGCAGGCCATTGCCGATGAACAGGTACGCGCCCGGGCAGCGCTGCAGCATCCAGGCGAAGTCCTCGCTGCCCATCAGCTTGCGGGTGTTGCCATCGACCGCCTCGGCGCCGAGCAGCTCCACCCCTACCTGCTGGGCGAAGGCGTTTTCCGCGGCATGGTTGACCAGCACCGGGTAGGCCGGGCGATGCTCGATACTGACGCGGCAACCGTAGCTTTCGGCCTGGCTGATGATGATCGCCCGCACTCGCTCGAGCATCAGTGCGCGCACCTGGGCATCGAGCGCACGCAGGCTCAGGCGCAGCAGGGCCTGCTGCGGGATCACATTGGCCGCTTCCCCCGCCTGCAAGGCGCCGACGGTCACCACGGCCGCTTCCTGGGCGTCGATGTTGCGTGCCACCACTGTCTGCAACGCCATCACCACACTGGCGGCGGCCACCAGTGGGTCGACCGTCAGGTGCGGCATCGAACCATGGCCACCGACGCCTTCGATGATGACCGTGAGCAGGTCCTGCGACGCCATCATCGGCCCTTCGCGAAAACCCAATTGCCCTGCGGGCAGCCCGGGCATGTTGTGCATGCCGAACAGCGCATCGCAGGGGAAGCGCTCCAGCAGCCCATCGGCCAGCATTGCCTCGGCCCCTCCCTGGCCCTCCTCGGCAGGCTGGAAGATCAGCGTCAGGGTGCCATCGAACTGACGCGTCGCTGCCAAGTAGCGCGCGGCCCCCAGCAGCATGGCGGTGTGCCCGTCGTGACCGCAGGCGTGCATGCAGCCCTGGTGTCGGCTGCTGTAGGCCGCGCCCGTGGCCTCGACGATCGGCAGCGCGTCCATGTCCGCGCGCAACCCAAGCGTGCGCGCGCTGCTGCCGTTGCGCAGTACACCAACCACTCCGGTTTTGCCGATGCCGGTGTGTACCTGGTATCCCCAGTCCTTGAGCAACCGGGCGACCAGTGCCGAGGTGCGGTCTTCTTCGAAACCCAGTTCGGGATGGGCGTGGATGTCGTGGCGGATGGCATGCAGGTCACTGGCCACATCGTCGAGCCAGGCCAGGATGTGTTGATGTCGGGACATGTGAAATCTCCTCGCGCGGGTGGGTTCCCGTTCTTGTTGTTCGCTTCGAGATCACGACAGGTAAGGCAGGTCGTGCTTGGCGACAGATAAACGCGTGTAGTGCGCAAGCACAATCGAATGTGGTTCCGAGGAGTGGAACACGCTTGGTGCTGTCCGGGGCGATCATTCGCCCCGCCAGTTTTGAGACCTCCGTCGAGATGCCGTCCTGCCATGATTGCACCCGCTCTAGCGCGTGGGTTCTAATTCCGACCCACCGGTTTTATCTTCGCAATCCAAGGACGCTTCATCATGTACAGGAAGATCGTACCGCTGGCGCTGCTGGCAACCCTGGCTGGCTGCTCCGACACGCCTGAGGCCACTGAGGCCAGTTTTCACAAGGCCGCCCAAGCCTATCTCGACACTCAATACCCCCACTGTTTCGTGGTCAGCTCGTTCCCGACCAAAACCAAGGACTTCGACGTCAACGGCACCAACAAGGCCCTGCACGCCCTGGCCCAGGTCGGAGTGGTCAGCGAGAAGGAAATCTCGCGCACGCAGGTTCCCGAACGTCTGTGGCAACCAGCCCGCACGGATATCTACTACGCCTACGACCTCACCGAAGAAGGTCGCAAGTACTACAAGGCCGATGCACAACGGACGGTCAACGGCAAGACCCGCGGCGGGCTGTGCTTCGGCAAGGCACAGGTCATGGCCATTGAACAGTTCAGCGAACCTGGCGAGAAGATGGGGCACACGGTTTCCGACGTGACCTATACCTACAAGATCACCGGATTGCCGGCCTGGGCAGCGAATGACAACGTCAGGTCCAGCATTCAAGACCTGGATCGGGCGGTGGCGACCCACGACGCACCCGTGCGGGAAAAGCGCCTGATGGTGCTGACAGAACAGGGTTGGGTACACGAGCGGTTGTTCGATAAGTGATGTTTGCCTGTACGGGCCCTATCGCCGCCAAGCCGGCTCCTGCAGGATCTGCGTGGTCCCTTTGGGAGTCTGCGGGCGATAAGGCCGGAGCAGGTTCACAACCACCACGCCAACACCACCGGTAGCCAGACAAAGGACAGCACCGTCGAACACATCACCAGGTTCGCTACCTGCTCTGGTGAGCGGTTGGCCCGTACCGCCATCAGGTAGTTGAACACCGCCACCGGCATTGCCGACTGCACCATCAGCACCGCCCGCTCCAGGGTTTCCATACTCAGCAGGGCACCGACCGCCCAGCCCACCGCAGCCCCCAGCACGATGCGCAGGCCACCCAGCAGCATGCCGCTGCCAATGTGCCGCAGACGAATGCTGGCCAGCGATACCCCGAGGGTCAACAACATCAACGGAATGGTCATGCCGCCCAGCAGGTCTACCGTGTTGGCCAGCCAGCGGGGCAATTCGACGTCCAGGAAAATGATCGGCATCGCACCGGCCAGGCTGATGACGATGGGGTTGCGCAACAGCGCCTTGGGTGACGCCGCGGTACCGGAGATGGCCATGCCGACGGTGAACTGGAATATCGACAGCGTCAGGAAAAACGCCACCGCCAGCGCAAGGCCATGCTCGCCAAAGGCATACAGACTGATCGGCAGGCCCATGTTGCCCGTGTTGGGAAACAGAAACGCTGGCAGCAGCACCCGCCAGTGCTGGTCGAAGATGCGGCATACCAGCAAGCCGACCACGACCATGCCGAGTAGGCAAAGCAGGCAGCCCAGAGCCATGCTGGCGAAAGCCGTCGGGTCCAGTTCGGTGCGGCTCAGCGTCGACAACACCAACGACGGCGTGCCAATGGTCATCACCAGGCTGGCAATGAACTCAGTGGGGTAGCTCAAGCCCTTGCGGGCCCAGGCGTAACCGATACCGGCGACGATAAACACCGGCGCCAGTACGGCGAACAACGAAGCGAACATCTACCGAGCCCTCCATGGAGCTGCCCTGTGCACGCGAAGGCGTGACGAGCGTTGACCGATCCAGCCCCAGCGCGCGACATCCCAAAGGGCAAAAAGCGGCATTATGCCGCAGGCTGCAGGCTCTTGGGCAAAACCTTCCAAGGCCTTAGAATCGCGCCTCCTTTTCGCCCGTCGCCTTGAACGGTGGCAACCGGCAGCAATGACAGAGTCCGCGCCTAAGCACATGGCCGCACATGTGAAATAGGCTCAATCGACCCCACCCGACCGCCCTTGCCAAGGTTCCGGTTGAGTCTTGCCCAGGTCGCATCACGAAGGCACACCCGTGCAACAACCCTGGCCGTTCAAGGCCGGGAAAGCGTGCGCGTCAGAAAAGGCGCTTTTTTCGCTTACTCAACCAGAGGTACCTATGTCTCCGCGTTTGCTGGCCATGGCGCTGGCACCCCTGCTCGGGCTGTTCATCATTGCCCTGGGCAACGGCTTCATGTCTTCCCTGACGACCCTGCGCCTGGACGCCGCTGGTGAGTCGCCCTCGATGATCGGTATCGTCTCCTCGGCCTACTTCGTCGGCCTGACCCTGGGCGCGATCTTCAACGACCGCCTGATCCTGCGCATCGGCCATATCCGCGCTTACAGCAGTTTCGCCTCGCTGATCGCCGCGACCATCCTGCTGCAGGGACTGTTCTACGATACCCACGGGTGGATCGCCCTGCGCCTGATCAACGGCTGGGCAACCGTCGGTGTGTTCCTGGTCATCGAAAGCTGGTTGCTGCTGGCGGGCGACGCGAAGATCCGGGGGCGCTTGCTGGCGCTGTACATGATCGCCTTCTACGGTGCTGGCGTGGTAGCCCAGGCGGCCCTGGGCGAAATCACTGGCTGGGGCGCAACCGCACCGTTCATGGTCGCGGGCATGCTCGCGGCGCTGTCGGTGATGCCTATCGTGATTCTGCCGCAGGTGTCGCCGCTGCTGGAGCAGGTCGAACCGCTGAAGCCTCGCCAACTGCTGGGCGTGGCCCCAACCGGGCTGGTCGGCTGCTTCGGCTCGGGCGCGGCCATCGCTGGCGTCTATGCCTTGCTGCCACTGTACCTGCAACGTATCGGCCTGGACGTGGGCGAGGTCGGCAACATGATGGCCTGGGTGATCCTGGGTGCAATGCTGTTGCAGTACCCGGTGGGCCGGTGGTCGGACCGCAAGGACCGCCAGGACGTGCTGATAGCCCTTGGCGCCTTGTGCACGGTACTGTCGGTAGTGATCGTGTTGCTGCCCTCGCAGTCGGTGTTGCTGCCGGCGATGCTGTTCCTGCTGGGTGGCGGGGTGTTCGCACTGTATCCGGTTGCAGTCAGCCACGCAGCCGACCGCGCCCCGGCCGAAGCGCTGGTACCGATGATCCAAGGCCTGCTGCTGATCAACTCACTGGGTTCGGCGCTGGCCCCGCTGGCTATCTCGCCGGTTATGACCAGCTACGGCGAAGTCGGGCTGTTCTGGGCCTTCGCCGTCATCAACCTGGCCATGGTCAGCTTCTTCATGTGGCGCAGGGGCAAGCGACCGGCACCTGAACACCCTGCTCCCTTCGCCCCGGCCACGACCTTCTCGCCCACTGGCGCAGAGCTGCGGGTGACAGAAGATTTGATGCACGCGTGCCAGGAGCATCCCCCCCAACAGCCTGCTCCCTCGCAGGCAGCGCCAAAGGCTGACATCGGGTGATATCCATCGCAGGCGGGTCCACGATACTTCCGGTGACCGCCCGTCGCCCGAAAGGCACGTCAAGGTCCAGCGAAAGCCGAATGAATGACAGATCGTTCCCACGGGAGATTTAACATGGTCCGCATTCGTTCGCTTTCGCTGTGCCTCGCCCTGACCTTGGGTATTGCCTCAGGCAGCTTCGCCGCCAGCGGCGGGTATGGAAACGACACCCAGCCCCCGGCAACCCCGTCTGGCGCCCCTTCCAAGCCTAAGCCTTACGATGAAGGCAAAACGTACGACGAAGGCAAGACTGCTGGCGAAAAAGGCAGCAGCGTCAATAGCCCGGGCAGCAGTAAGGATAACGACAGCAGTGACACGGGAAGCGACTCCGACGCCGCCGATGGCGCCAGCGGTGGTTCCAACAGCACCGGTGAAGCGACAGGGTCTGGCGCGGGCAGTACGGGGGGTACCGCCGAGGACCAGGACAGCCGTTGAGAAGCAACCCGGTCAGGCCCCCACCGCGACCCGAGGCACGGGTTCGCGGTCAGCGCCAGAACCTGGGGTCGTCCACCACCTGTTGATGGGCTTCGAACAACGCCGGGAGTTGCTCCTTCAGGTAATCGAGCCAGGTGCGTACCTTGGCATCGAGGTAATGACGCGACGGATAGATGGCGTAGATTTCCCGCTGGCGCAACCGGTGCGGCGCCAGCAGGCGGAACAGGCGGCCTTCCTCGATGGCATGGCTGGCAGAGTAGTATGGCAACAAGCCCACCCCCATGCCCAGTTCAGTGGCTTTGAGCATGGCATCGGCGACGTTGGTGAGGAAGGTGTCCTGGGGCACGACCACACTGCGTCCCTGGTCGTGATCGAATGACCAGTCCTCTTCGAACAAGGGGTCGACCATGCGCAGGCAGGCATGATCGTTCAAGTCTTCCGGCTTGGTCGGCACGCCATGGCGCGCCAGGTACTCGGGTGATGCGCAAAGGATGCTGTAGATGCTGCCCAACGGGATAGCGATCAATTGCGAGTCAGGCAACCCTTTGCCGATGGTGATCACGATATCGTGGCCTTCGTCCAACGGGTCGGGGTTGCGCTGTGACAGGGTCAACTCCATCACCACTTCCGGGCACGCCGCGTTGTAGCGTGCCACCAAGGGCATCATCAACAAGCCCAGGCCATGGGTGCAGTGAAAACGCAGACGCCCCCGGGGGTTGAGGTGGGCACCCCGGGCCTCATCCATGGCTTCGTCGGTCAACGACAGAATGTGCCGTGAACGCTCAAGAAATCGCTCCCCCGCCTCGCTCATGCGCAAGCGCCGCGTGGTGCGGTGTAGCAGCCGGGTCTGCAATTGGTTTTCCAGCTCGGCAACGATGCGCGACACCTGCGCCGCGGATATATCCAGGGCATTGGCGGCCGCGGCAAAGCTGCCGCACTCCACCACCCGGGCGAACGTGCGCATGGCGTGCAGCATGTCCATCGTATTCGGCTCCTTTCTTCGACCTTATTCGTACATCCAAGGCAAGAATCTATCACGAATTAGGCCATTTATTGTGGATCATCAATGAATACATCATTAGTAAAACATTGAAGAAGGAGCCTGCCATGAAACGTTCGATCGCTTTGCTTGCTTTGTCCGCCGCCCTCGCCTCGTTCGGCGCCGTGGCCGACCAGAGCGCCGGCCAACCGGCCTCCAGCGAGGCCACCTACGAATACGGCATGCCGCTGGATGTGGCCAAAGTCATCTCCGTCACCCCAGCCAGCAACGTCGCCGACTGCCAGGTCGGTACCGCACATATGAAGTACGTCGACCACAAGGGCCAGACCCACGAAGTCGCCTACCGGGAAATGGGCAACTGTTCTCAGCAGTGATTCAGGCCAGGGCCTGGGTGATCCAGGCGACCTGACGAGTGAAGTCACGGGTCTTTTCCTGCGGTACTGCGTCCCGGGCGCGCTCGAAATGGGCCAGTGTCTGCTGTTTCTGACGCAACATGCGCTGCCACTTGGTAATGAACGCCGGACTTTTTTCCTGCAACAGCATTGGGCCGAAGTAAAGTTGTTCGGCGGTGTAGCTCACGGCTTCGCAAGGCTCGGCGACGATGATTTCGTAGTCAAAGCGGTTTTCGCGCAGCAATTCTTCGCGGCAAATCCGGTAGCCGTTGTCCATCAGCCACTGACGCAGTTCCCGCTCATCGCCATTGGGCTGCAGAATCAGGCGCGTCACGCCCTGCAAGCGGGCCTTGCCCTGTTCCAGAATGTCGCGAATCGTTTCGCCACCCATGCCGCAGATGCTGACGGTGTTGACCCGGTCGGAAGGTTCGATGGCCGCCAGGCCATTGGCCAGGCGAACAGTGATGCGACCTTCCAGGCCGTTCTTGCGCACCTTGCGCTGGGCCGAGGCGAAAGGCGTCTGCGCCACTTCACCCGCCACCCCAGCTTCAATGATGCCGCGCAGCATCAGGGCTACCGGCAGGTAGCCATGGTCCGAGCCGATATCGGCCAGCCGCGCGCCTCGCGGCACATAGGCCGCCACACGCTCAAGGCGCATCGACAAAGTCTGTTCGTTCAACGTGAAGCCCCTTGCTCAACAATCGGGCGCGATTCTGACGGCCAGCGCCCGGCATTACAACGGACGTTGGCCCAACGGTGTCGCTCGACCCGCTCGTCGTGCTCGCGTAGGCTTGCGGGTTTCATTCCGTTGCAAGGCAAACTCCCATGGCAGACCTCATCTACACCCCGGACTCCGACGCCGACTCCATTTCCTCCGACGTCGCCGAGTTCAACGGCATTCTGGTCACCACCCAGATTCCCGCCGATATCGAAGCTGACATCACCGCGCAGAGCGAAAGTACCCTGCAGGCCCTGAAGGACGCGCTGGAAAAAGCCGGCAGCGGCATGGACCGCGTCATGCACCTGACCATCTACCTCACCGATATGGCTGACCGCCCTGCGTTCAACGAGGTATACCAGCGTTTCTTCCAAAAGCCGTGGCCGGTGCGTGCCGCCGTGGGCGTGGCGGCGCTGGCGTTCCCGACCATGCGCGTCGAAGTGACGGCGATGGCCGCCAAGCGCTGATCCGCCGGCAACACCCCGCCGCTGGCAAGCCAGCGCCCAACGGTCCTGCGTTTGTTTCAGCATCTGCCGTCGGGGCCGGCTTGCCGGCGATCACCGGCAACGCCAGTGTTTCTTTCCCACTGAGCAGCCCGAGGATGCCGCCAACCCAATTCACCGCTACAATGCCCGCCTTGACCGTGACAGCCCGACCATAACGACATGTCCCTTCCAAAGAATCACCTGGAACTGCTTAGCCCTGCCCGCGACGTGGCCATTGCCCGCGAAGCCATCCTGCACGGCGCTGACGCCATCTACATCGGCGGCCCGAGCTTCGGCGCGCGCCACAACGCCTGCAACGAAGTCAGCGATATCGCCGAGTTGGTTGAATTCGCCCATCGCTACCATGCGCGAGTGTTCACCACCCTCAACACCATCCTCCACGACAATGAGCTGGAGCCGGCGCGCAAGCTGATCCACCAGCTCTATGACGCAGGTGTCGACGCGCTTATCGTCCAGGACCTGGGTGTGATGGAGCTGGACATTCCGCCGATCGAGCTGCATGCCAGTACCCAGACCGACATCCGCACCCTGGAGCGGGCCAAGTTCCTCGACCAGGCCGGCTTCTCGCAACTGGTGTTGGCCCGCGAGCTGAACCTGCAGCAGATCCGCGCCATTGCCGCCGAAACCGACGCCGCCATCGAGTTCTTCATCCATGGCGCGCTCTGCGTGGCGTTCTCCGGCCAGTGCAACATCTCCCATGCCCAGACCGGTCGCAGCGCCAACCGTGGCGACTGCTCCCAGGCCTGCCGCCTGCCCTACACGCTCAAGGACGACCAGGGCCGTGTGGTGGCCTTCGAAAAGCACCTGCTGTCGATGAAGGACAACAACCAGACCGCCAACCTGCGCGACCTGGTGGATGCTGGCGTGCGCTCGTTCAAGATCGAAGGCCGCTACAAGGACATGGGCTATGTGAAGAACATCACCGCCCACTACCGCAAAGAGCTGGACGCCATCCTCGAAGACCGCCCGGACCTGGCACGCGCCTCCAGCGGTCGTACCCAGCACTTCTTCGTGCCCGACCCGGACAAGACGTTCCACCGTGGCAGCACCGACTACTTCGTCACCGACCGCAAGGTCGACATCGGTGCTTTCGACTCGCCGACCTTCACCGGTCTGCCGGTAGGCGTGGTTGAGAAAGTCGGCAAGCGCGACCTGTTGGTGGTCACCGAGGTGCCGCTGACCAATGGCGACGGCCTGAATGTGCTGGTCAAGCGTGAGGTGGTGGGGTTCCGCGCCAATATCGCCGAACCACGGGGCGAGTTCGAAGAAGACGGCCAGAAACGCTACCGCTACAGGGTCGAACCCAACGAAATGCCCGAGGGCCTGCATAAGCTGCGCCCGAACCACCCACTGTCGCGCAATCTGGATCACAACTGGCAGCAGGCCCTGCTGCGCACTTCGTCCGAGCGTCGTGTAGGCGTGGAATGGCACGCCGTGCTACGCGAACAGCGGCTGGCGCTGACGGCCACCAGCGAGGAAGGCGTGAGCGTGCAAGTGGCGCTGGATGGCCCGTTCGGCGAGGCCAACAAGCCGCAACAGGCGCTGGAACAACTGCACGACCTGCTCGGTCAGTTGGGCACCACCCAGTACCACGCCGATGCCATCGAACTGGATGCGCCGCAAGCCTATTTCATCCCCAACTCGCAGCTCAAGGCCCTGCGCCGGGAAGCCATCGAGGCGCTGACCGAAGCGCGGGTCAAGGCTCACCCGCGGGGTGGACGCAAAGCCGAAACCAACCCACCACCGGTGTACCCGGAGTCGCACCTGTCGTTCCTGGCCAACGTATACAACCAGAAGGCTCGCGAGTTCTACCATCGCCATGGTGTGCAACTGATCGATGCCGCCTACGAAGCCCACGAGGAACATGGGGAAGTGCCGGTGATGATCACCAAGCACTGCCTGCGCTTCTCGTTCAACCTGTGCCCCAAGCAGGCCAAGGGTGTGACGGGCGTTCGCACCAAGGTGGCGCCGATGCAGCTGATTCAGGGGGATGAAGTACTGACCCTGAAGTTCGACTGCAAGCCCTGCGAGATGCATGTGATCGGCAAGATGAAGCCGCACATCATCGACCTGCCGACACCTGGCAGTGGGGTGGCTCAGGTAGTGGGACACATCAGCCCGGAAGACCTGCTCAAGACCATTGTCCGCGCGCCACATTGATAGCCAGAGGGGCGCATTGCGCCCCTTTCCCAGCGGCTTTCGCTACCGGACGAAACGCGGAATCCGCAGGCCGAGGCTCTCACGCAACGTCGTGCCTTCATACTGGGTGCGATACACCCCGCGCGCCTGCAGCAACGGTACGACCTCCCGGGTGAAGCGCTTGAACTGGCTCGGATGCCCAATGTAGATATTGAACCCGTCCAGCGCCCTTGCCTCGAACCACTCAGTCATCTTAGCCGCCACGGTTTCGGCCGACCCGACGAACGCTCCCGGCCTCAGCTGGCGCCCGTACTCCACGGCTTGGCGCAGACTGAAGCCCTTGTCCCGCGCTTGATCGGCAATGCGCTTGGCATTGGTGAAAAAGCTACTTCGCGCGTACTCAAGGCTTTCTTGGGGAAACGGCGCATCCAGGTCGTATTGGCTGAAATCGTGCCAGCCAAAATTGCGCCCGAATTCCTTGAGCGCCAGCTCGAAGCTGTGGTCCTGCTGGTTATAGTGCCGCTCGATCTCACGGGCCTCGGCATCGCTGTCACCGACGTAGATTTCGGCGCCCGGCAAGACCAGCAACTGGTCCGGGTCGCGCCCCAGTCGCGCCGCCCTGCCCTTGATGTCCTGGTAGAACGCCTGCCCCTGCTCGATGCTAGACGCATGGGTGAACACCACATCGGCAGTGGCTGCGCCCAAGTCACGCCCTTGTTGCGAATCACCCGCCTGGAAGACCACCGGCTGCCCCTGGGGCGAGCGCTGGATGTTCAGTGGCCCCACCACCGAGAAATGCTCACCCTTGTGGTTGAGCGCATGCAGCCTGGACGGATCGAGAAATTGCCCCGTGGCCCGGTCGCGGGGGAACGCATTGTCCTCGTAGGAATGCCAGAGCCCTTGCACCACCTGGACGTGCTCCTGGGCCCTGGCATAGCGAGTATCGTAATCGTAGTGTTCGTCTCGACCATAATTGCCGGCGGTGCCAGCGTCGCCACTGGTGACCACGTTCCAGCCAGCGCGGCCTTTGCTGATAAGGTCCAGGGACGCCAGGCGACGGGCTACGTTGAAAGGCGCGTTGTAGGATGTGGTCAGGGTCCCGACCAGGCCGATATGGCGGGTACTCACCGCAAGCGCCGACAACAGGGTCAGCGGTTCCAGGCGATTGAGATAATGCGACGGCGAGCCAGGTGTGATGAACTGGCTGTCGACGATGAACACCAGGTCGAACAGCGCAGCTTCGGCCTGGCGGGCGATATCGATATACCAGTCGATATTGACGCTGGCATCAGCCGGCAACTCCGGGTCCAGCCACAGGTTGTGCCGCCCAGGGCCGCCGCAACCCATGGTCAGCGCGCCCAATTTGATCTGTCTCTTGCTCATACGGGCTAGCCTCCTTGGACCTACTGGTTTTTGGCCTGCGCCGTGGCTGGCTGTTGCAGAGCGGCAGAGAACGAAGTGTCGAACAGGGTAGCGGCGGGGTACGCCTTGATCAAACCGAGCCCTGCGAAGAAGTCCACGGTTTTTTGCGCATCGACCACCACCTGTGGGTTCAACGGTGCCAGGTCGGTACGGGCGCGAGCGAACCAGATGCGGGCGATGTCGCGGTCGGCCCGGGTACGCTTGGCCCAGTCGTCGGCATAGGCTTCGGTATTGGCCGGGTCGCCCAAGGCCCATTCGCGGGCTGTTTTCAGGCGCTGCAGGAAGTCCGCGATTTGCGCGCGCTTGCCCTCGACGGCCTTGGCGTTCGCCACCACGAAGCTCTGCGCTGGAATCAGCCCTTGCGCAGTGGCCAGTACCCGTGCGCCTTGGCGCTCCTGCTGGGTGACGTAGGGTTCCCAGGTGGCGATCACGTCGACCGAACCGCCATCCAGGGCGTGAGAAGCATCCAGTGCACTGAGATAACGCAGCTCGAGCGAGTCGCGGGGCACATTGGCTTTGTCCAGGGCGCTGAACAACAGTTGTTGGCTCCACGAGCCTTTCCAGATCGCTGCGCGCTTGCCGCGCAGATCAGCCAGGCTGTGTATGTTCGAATCCTTGCGCGCGAGGATCGCCACACCGTCCAGATTCTGCCGGCTCACCGCGATGACTTTGATCGGCGCCCCCAGGGCCCCGAGGAACAGCGGCGGTGCATCGCCCAGCAGGCCGAGGTCCAAGCTACCGACGTTCAGCGCTTCGGCCACTGGGGAGCCGGCAGTGAACTGCTTCCATTCCAGTGTGTAGGGCAAGTCATCGAGCACACCCGCCGCTTCCATCACGGAGCGGGCATTGAAGCTCTGGTCACCCACTACCAGGGTTTGCGCACTGACGGCCAGGCTCAGGGCTGAGGCCAGCACGCCTGCAGCCAATTTTTTGAGGTATCGCACGTTCGTCTCCAGGTGCCCTTGGGGCACGGCATGGCAAGTCGATCCGCCCGTGCGGTCTCGCAGATTATTTATGTGTTTTGAATCTAAACAGAGGCCTGTTTATAAGCTAACGACTCGAAACACCCCTGTGAAATGCGTTTTAGGCATAACCTAATGTTTCTGAAATGCGCGCCACTAAATACCAATTATGCATATTAGCTTATGATTATTTTGCATTTTGAGAATATTCTCTGACTTTGCTAGGGTGATTCAGACCTCTCCATCGAGCCCTTACCATGAGCCAACCGCTGCGTCTTGACCGTTTGCGCTTGTTCATAAGCGAACTTTCCGATCTTTTGGACCGGGAGACCGACGAGGCCGCCCTCCTCGACCACGGCCAGGGTCTGCTTGGCAGCCTGGTCGCTCACGATGACTGGCTGCCCGCGGACCTGGCTCAGCCCGATCCGACCCGTTACCAGCAGTACCTGTTGCATTGCGACTCGCGCCAACGCTTTTCCATCGTCAGTTTCGTCTGGGCACCGGGGCAGCGCACCCCGATCCATGACCATCGCGTCTGGGGCCTGATCGGCATGCTGCGCGGAGCCGAATACTCGCAAGGCTTTGCCCGCACCGAACAGGGCGCACTGGTGCCCGCTGGCGAACCTGTACGCATCGATCCGGGGCATGTCGAAGCTGTCTCGCCCCGCATCGGCGACATCCATCAAGTAAGCAATGCCTTCGACGACAGGGTGTCGATCAGCATCCATGTCTATGGCGCCAACATCGGTGCCGTTCGGCGCGCCGTATACCTGGCCGACGGCAGCGAAAAAGCCTTCATTTCCGGATACACCAATACCCGCTTGCCCAACATCTGGGACCTGTCCAAAGAGACCCCTGACCTATGAGTACTGTGACCACCCGGACCTACCAGGACATTCGTCGAGCCCTGCTGGCCCATCAGGAGCTGGCACTGATCGACGTCCGAGAAGAAGACCCGTTTGCCCAGGCGCACCCATTGTTCGCCGCCAACGTTCCGTTGTCGAAACTGGAACTGGAAATGTTCGCCCGCGTACCGCGTCGCAGTACCGCCATCACCCTGTATGACGATGGTGAAGGACTCGCGGACCGAGCGGCGGAGCGCCTGCTGGCGCTGGGCTACAGCGATGTGGCATTGCTGCAGGATGGCCTGGCCGGCTGGCGCGCTGCCGGCGGCGAGCTGTTCAGAGACGTCAACGTACCGAGCAAAGCCTTTGGCGAGTGGGTCGAGAGCGTGCGCCATACCCCGTCGCTGGCGGCCGAGCAGGTGCAGGCGTTGCTGGATGCCAAGGCCGATGTGGTGGTACTCGACGCCCGGCGTTTCGATGAATACCAGACGATGAGCATACCGGGCGGTATCAGCGTGCCGGGTGCGGAATTGGTGCTGCGGGTTGCCGAGCTGGTGCCCAGCGCCGACACCCAGGTGATCGTCAACTGCGCCGGGCGCACCCGCAGCATCATCGGCACTCAGTCACTGGTCAATGCCGGGATCCCCAACCCGGTGGCAGCGCTGCGCAATGGCACCATCGGCTGGACCTTGGCGGGGCAACAACTGGCCCATGGCCAACAGCGCCGCTTTACCGAAGTGACCGAGTCCAACCGTGCCGTGGCAGCCAAGCGTGCGCGCAAGGTTGCCGATAAGGCCGGTGTGCTGCGCCTGGAGGTCAAGGGGCTCAGGGTCTGGCAGGCCGACAGCCACCGCACCACGTACCTTTTCGATGTGCGCACACCTGAGGAATATGCCAAGGGCCATGTGCCTGGAAGCTGTTCGGTGCCTGGCGGGCAGTTGGTGCAGGAGACCGACCATGTGGCCAGCGTGCGCGGTGCGCGTATCGTGTTGGTCGATGACGATGGCGTGCGGGCGAACATGAGTGCTTCGTGGCTGGCGCAGATGGGCTGGCAGGTGGCTGTGTTGGATGGGCTTACCCAGGACCACTTCAGCGAGACAGGTGACTGGAAAGCCCCGCTGCCGCCACTGCCGCAAGTGACCGAAATCAGTGTCGAGCAGTTGCAAGGCTGGCTCGAATCCGCCAGTACCGTAGTGCTGGATTTCACGGCCAGTGCCAACTACGTCAAGCATCATGTTCCGGGTGCCCATTGGGCTATCCGGGCGCAACTGCCCCAGGCCCTGGAGCGGTTGCCTGTAGCCGAACGTTATGTGTTGACTTGCGGCACTGGCCTGCTCGCCCGTTTCGCAGCCGTCGACCTGCAAGCACTGACCCACACGCCCGTGTATCTGCTCAGCGGGGGCACCGCCAGCTGGATTGCCGCTGGCAAGCCGCTGGAGAGCGGTGAGACCCATTTGGCGGTGGCGCGCACCGACCGCTACCGCCGGCCTTATGAAGGCACCGATAACCCGCGCGAGGCCATGCAAGGTTATCTGGATTGGGAGTTTGGTCTGATTGCGCAGTTGGAGCGCGATGGCACTCATGGATTCCAGGTGCTGAGCTAGGGTCTGTAAGAAAAGTCTTGAGACGAAGGTCTGGCAAGGCGAAAACAGCCGAGGAAGCGGAGTTTACGGGTTGTAAGGAGCATTCCGAGGCTGTTTTCAACGCAGCATCACCGAGTTTCAAGGCTTTTCGTACAGAGCCTGGAGAAAACGGGGCCGCTTCGCTCGGAGGGACGCCTGCAGCGCTGATCCATGCCCCACATCGATGTCTGACCACGCCTTATCATTGCGCGTGATAATAACCTTCGCTCCATTCGATTCGTGCGCTACGCGCAAGACACTCACACTCCGCCCACTACTAATACATTGGCGGAGTTCTCCATGGAACAATCACTCAAACCCTTGCGCTTCCCCCTCGCTGCCCTGGCAGTCGTGGTGCTGAGCGCATGCGGTCGAACCCCGGACGCCGTGCAGGCCCCCGCCGCACCGAAAGTCAGCGTCGCCAAGGTGATCGAGCAACCGATCAACGAGTGGGACGAGTTCACCGGCCGCCTCGAAGCGCCAGAAACCGTTGAAGTACGCCCTCGGGTCTCAGGCCAGATCGACTTGGTAGCCTTCACCGAAGGTGCCCAGGTCAAGAAAGGCGACCTGTTGTTCCAGATCGACCCACGTCCGTTCCAGGCTGAAGTCCGCCGACTCGAAGCCCAACTGCAACAAGCCAAGGCCACCGCCATTCGCAGCGCCAACGAAGCCCGCCGTGGCGAGCGCCTGCGCGACAGCAACGCGATCTCCGCGGAATTGGCCGAATCGCGCAGCAGTGCCGCCGCCGAAGCCCGTGCCGGTGTCGATGCCATCCAGGCCCAACTGGACCTGGCCCGCCTGAACTTGAGCTTCACCCGCGTCACTGCGCCGATCAGCGGCCGGGTCAGCCGCGCTCAGTTCACCGCCGGCAACATCGTCACCGCCGATGTCACCCCGCTGACCAGCGTGGTGTCCACCGACAAGGTGTATGCCTACTTCGACGCCGACGAACGCGTGTACCTGAAGTACACCCAACTGGCCCGCGAAGGCCAGCGCGGTCAGAGCACGCCTGTTTACCTGGGCCTGACCAACGAAACCGGTAACCCACACCTGGGCCAGATGAACTTCGTCGACAACCAGGTCAACCCACGTACCGGCACCATCCGCGGCCGCGCCGTGTTCGATAACCGCGACGGCCAGTTCACGCCAGGCCTCTATGCGCGGCTGAAGCTGGTCGGCAGCGCCCAGTACGATGCGGTGCTGATCAACGACGAAGCCGTGGGTACGGACCTTGGCAAGAAGTTCGTGCTGGTCATGGACAAGGACAACAAGGCCAGCTATCGCCCAGTAGAACTGGGGCCGAAGCTCGAAGGCCTGCGCATCGTGCGCAGCGGTCTGACCAAGGACGATCGCATCGTGGTCAAGGGCCTGCAGCGTGTGCGTCCGGGGTCGCCAGTGACGCCGGAAGAAACGCCTATGGCCAGCGAGCAGACCCTCGCCGCCCTCGCCCAGCAACGCCAAGCCCTCGAGGCCAGCAATCGGACGCAGAAGGTAGCGGGCTCCACCGAAAAAGTCGCCAGCGCCCAAGCGCCACGCGGTTAAGGGATCACACCGATGAACTTTTCGAAATTCTTCATTACCCGGCCGATCTTCGCTGCCGTGCTGTCGCTGGTGCTGTTGATCGCGGGCTCGATCTCGCTGTTCAAGCTGCCGATCAGCGAATACCCGGAAGTGGTACCGCCCACCGTGGTGGTGCGCGCCAACTTCCCCGGCGCCAACCCCAAGGTGATTGGCGAAACCGTCGCAGCGCCGTTGGAGCAGGCCATCACTGGTGTCGAGAACATGCTGTACATGTCCTCGCAGTCCACCGCCGATGGCAAGCTGACCCTGACCATCACCTTTGCCCTGGGCACCGACCTGGACAACGCGCAGGTGCAGGTACAGAACCGCGTCACGCGTACCCAGCCCAAGCTGCCTGAGGAAGTGACCCGCATTGGTATCACCGTCGACAAGGCATCGCCCGACCTGACCATGGTCGTGCACTTGACCTCGCCGGACAACCGCTACGACATGCTCTACCTGTCCAACTACGCCATCCTCAACATCAAGGACGAACTGGCGCGCCTGGGCGGCGTCGGCGACGTGCAACTGTTCGGCATGGGCGACTA
Source organism: Pseudomonas sp. Rh2 (assembly GCF_040762985.1). Taxonomy (NCBI): domain Bacteria; kingdom Pseudomonadati; phylum Pseudomonadota; class Gammaproteobacteria; order Pseudomonadales; family Pseudomonadaceae; genus Pseudomonas; species Pseudomonas sp. Rh2. The sequence goes on along the minus strand of NZ_CP142890.1, from coordinate 2,935,823 downwards.
CTCGCTGCGGGTATGGCTCGACCCGAACAAGACCGCTTCGCGTAACCTGACCGCCAGCGATGTGGTGGCCGCCATTCGCGAGCAGAACCGCCAGGTGGCCGCCGGCCAGCTGGGCGCCCCGCCCGCCCCTGGCAGCACCAGCTTCCAGCTGTCGATCAACACCCAAGGTCGCCTGGTCAACGAGGAAGAGTTCGAGAACATCATCATCCGTGCCGGTGCCGATGGCGAAATCACTCGCCTGAAGGACATCGCCCGCGTCGAGCTGGGCTCCAGCCAGTACGCACTGCGCTCGCTGCTGAACAACCAGCCGGCGGTGGCCATCCCGATCTTCCAGCGGCCTGGCTCGAACGCCATCGAAATCTCCGACGAAGTGCGGGCGAAAATGGCCGAGCTGAAGAAGGACTTCCCGGAAGGGATGGACTACAGCATCGTCTATGACCCGACCATCTTCGTTCGTGGCTCCATCGAAGCGGTAGTGCACACCTTGTTCGAAGCGCTGGTGCTGGTAGTGCTGGTGGTGATCCTGTTCCTGCAGACCTGGCGCGCCTCGATCATCCCGCTGCTGGCCGTCCCGGTGTCGCTGATCGGCACCTTCGCGGTGATGCACCTGTTCGGTTTCTCGCTCAATGCCCTGTCGTTGTTCGGGTTGGTATTGGCCATCGGTATCGTGGTGGACGACGCCATCGTCGTGGTGGAGAACGTCGAACGTAACATCGGGCTTGGCCTGAAACCGCTTGAGGCCACGCAAAAGGCCATGGGCGAAGTGACCGGTCCGATCATTGCCACTGCCCTGGTGCTGTGCGCGGTGTTCGTGCCTGCTGCGTTCATTTCTGGCCTGACCGGGCAGTTCTATAAGCAGTTCGCCCTGACCATCGCCATTTCGACCGTGATTTCGGCATTCAACTCGCTGACCCTGTCGCCGGCGCTGGCTGCCGTGCTGTTGAAGGAGCATCACGCGCCCAAGGACCGCTTCTCGCGGTTCCTCGACAAGCTGCTGGGTAGCTGGCTGTTCGCGCCGTTCAACCGTTTCTTCGACCGTGCCTCCAATCGCTACGTCGGCGGCGTGCGCCGGGTCATCCGCTCCAGCGGCATCGCCCTGTTCGTCTACGCTGGCCTGATGGGCCTCACCTACCTGGGCTTTTCGTCCACCCCGACCGGTTTCGTACCGGCCCAGGACAAGCAGTACCTGGTGGCCTTTGCCCAGTTGCCAGACGCGGCGAGCCTCGACCGTACAGAGGCGGTCATCAAGCGCATGAGCGAAATCGCCCTCAAGCAACCCGGCGTCGCCGACTCGGTAGCCTTCCCGGGGCTGTCGATCAACGGCTTCACCAACAGCCCCAATAGCGGCATCGTGTTCACCCCGCTCAAGCCGTTCGATGAGCGCAAGGACCCGAGCCAGTCGGCTGCAGCCATCGCCGCTGCGTTGAATGCCCAGTTCGCTGACATCCAAGACGCCTACATCGCGATCTTCCCACCGCCACCGGTACAAGGCCTGGGCACCATCGGCGGCTTCCGCCTGCAGATCGAAGACCGGGGCAACCTGGGCTACGAAGCGCTGTACAAGGAAACCCAGAACATCATCGCCAAGAGCCACAACGTGCCGGAGCTGGCTGGCCTGTTCACCAGTTACCAGGTCAATGTGCCACAAGTCGATGCAGCCATCGACCGTGAGAAGGCCAAGACCCATGGCGTGGCGATCACCGACATCTTCGACACCCTGCAGGTCTACCTCGGCTCGCTGTACACCAACGACTTCAACCGCTTCGGTCGCACCTACCAGGTCAACGTCCAGGCCGAACAGCAGTTCCGCCTCGATGCCGAGCAGATCGGCCAGTTGAAGGTACGCAACAACCTCGGCGAGATGATCCCGCTGGCGACCTTCCTCAAGGTCAGCGACACCTCCGGACCTGATCGGGTGATGCACTACAACGGTTTCATCACCGCGGAAATCAACGGCGCGGCCGCACCTGGCTACAGCTCCGGCCAAGCCGAGGCCGCCATCGAGAAGCTGCTCAAAGAGGAACTGCCCAATGGCATGACCTTCGAATGGACCGACCTGACCTACCAGCAGATCCTCTCGGGCAATACCGCACTGCTGGTGTTCCCGCTGTGCGTGCTGCTGGCGTTCCTGGTGCTGGCCGCCCAGTATGAAAGCTGGAGCCTGCCGCTGGCGGTGATCCTGATCGTGCCGATGACCCTGCTGTCGGCCATTACCGGGGTGATCGTATCGGGTGGCGACAACAACATCTTCACCCAGATCGGCTTGATCGTACTGGTCGGACTGGCATGCAAGAACGCGATTCTGATCGTCGAGTTCGCCAAGGATGAACAGGCCAAGGGCCTGGACCCATTGGCGGCTGTACTTGAAGCCTGCCGCCTGCGCCTGCGCCCGATCCTGATGACCTCGATCGCCTTCATCATGGGTGTGGTACCCCTGGTGTTCTCCTCCGGCGCCGGATCGGAAATGCGCCATGCCATGGGTGTCGCGGTGTTCTCGGGAATGATCGGGGTGACCGTGTTCGGGCTGTTCCTGACGCCAGTGTTCTTCTTCCTGATCCGCCGTTTCGTCGAGCGTCGCCAGGCCCGCAAGGCTTCGCACGTGCCATCGCTGGAGAGCCACGCATGAACCTGCTCAAACCCCTGACGCCTAGCCTGCTGGCACTGGCCCTGGCGGCCTGCGCGGTGGGCCCGGACTACAAGACACCGGACACCGAACCTGCGCATCTGGACACCCAGGCCCAAGCCCAGGCGTTCGATCGCAGCCACTTCGAAAGCGTGTGGTGGAAGCAGTTCGACGACCCGGTGCTCAACCAGCTGGTGCAGGCCTCGTTGGAAGGCAACCGCGACTTGCGCGTGGCCTTCGCCCGCCTCAAGTCGGCGCGGGCGATCCGTGAGGATGCCTCGAACGATCAACTGCCGGTGGTGACCAGTCGCGCCAGCAGCGAAATCGGCAAGGGCCAGATTCCCGGCCAGACCGAACAGCGAGTCAACAGCGAGCGCTATGATTTGGGCCTGGACATGGCTTGGGAGCTCGACCTTTTCGGCCGCATCCAACGCCAGATCGAGGCCAGCGAAGCCCAGGAGGCAGTCGCCCAGGCCGACCTGCAACAGCTGCAGGTCAGCCTGATCGCTGAACTGGTCGACGCCTACGGTCAACTGCGCGGTGCTCAGTTGCGCGAGAAAATTGCCCTGGCCAACCTCAAGACCCAGGAGGAGTCGCGTGCCATCACCGAAACCCTGCGTGACGCCGGGGTCGGCAACGAACTGGACGTAGTGCGCGCCGACGCGCGGCTGGCCGGGGTCGAGGCGACCGTACCGCAACTGCAGGCCGAACAGGTCCGAGCGCGCAACCGCATCGCCACCCTGCTTGGCCAGCGTCCGGATGCACTGAGTGTCGACCTCTCGCCCAAGGCGCTGCCGGCCATCGCCAAGGCCCTGCCGGTGGGTGACCCGGGCGAGCTGCTGCGCCGCCGCCCGGACATCCGCAGCGCCGAACGCCAACTGGCCGCTGCCACGGCAAACGTTGGGGTGGCTACCGCCGACCTGTTCCCACGGGTAAGCCTCAGCGGCTTCCTGGGTTTCACCGCCGCGCGCGGTTCGCAGATCGGCTCGTCCGCGGCCAATGCCTGGGCGCTTGGCCCCAGCATCACCTGGGCCGCCTTCGATCTGGGCAGCGTGCGGGCACGCTTGCGTGGAGCCAAAGCCGATGCCGAAGGCGCCCTGGCCAACTACGAGCAGCAGGTATTGCTGGCCCTGGAAGAATCGGCCAACGCCTTCAGCGACTACGGCAAGCGGCAACAACGCTTGCTGTCGCTCATGCGCCAAAGCGACGCCAGCCGCAAGGCCGCCGAACTCGCTTCGGTGCGCTACCGCGAGGGCACGGTGGACTACCTGGTGCTACTGGACGCCGAACGCGAACGCCTGAGCGCCGAAGACGCCCAAGCCCAGGGTGAAGTCGAGCTGTATCGCGGCATCGTCTCGATCTACAAAGCCCTCGGTGGCGGCTGGCAACCCGAGACAGTGGCCAGCGCCCACTGATTCAACGACTCCTTTGGTTGGATCCTCCGCCAACCGTTTGCCCCGCTGGCCTCGCGCCTGCGGGGCTTTTTTGTTCATCCTTCGCCTACGCGGCACCGAGCCGACCGCAGACAAGGGTTGAGCCAATGCACCTTGCAGACAGGGGCATTCTGCCCCAAGCTCTGCCTTCCCACCGCCATGGATCGCCCGATGCTCAAACGCCACCACTACCTAATCGCCTTGCTGGCGCTGGTCCTGGCGACGACTGCGTTGGTCTTCCTGCGCCGCGATGACCAACCCACGCCGCCGACCTTGCCTGCGCACAGTTATGCCAAGGCATTGCGCCAGGCCCATGAAGGCCTGCCAGGCGCCGCGCGGGTGCTGTACCAGCAATTGCAACGCAACGACCTCGCGCCGATTCGCCGCGCCGCACTCTACGCCGAGTTGCCCAACTACCCGTCGCCACAAGCACTGAAGCTTGCGCAGCAAGATTTGGAGCATGACGAGCCGCTGGTACGCCGGGCTGCCATCGCCGGCATTCGTCGGTTGCTGCCTGCCGCGCAGCGCAGCCTGGTGCTGGGGCCGCTGCTGGACGACGACGACCAGAGTGTGCGCTTCGCGGCGGTGGACGCCCTGCTGGGTCTGGACCCGGACGCCATCGGCCTGTATTTCGGCCCCCTGCAAGCGGCGCTGGAGCAGTACCAGCAGGCGCTGGAAAAGCAGCCCGAGGATGCCGCCGCGCAGGTGCACCTGGCTCGCCTGTATCTGCATGAAAACGACTATGACCAGGCTGCCATGGCCCTGCAACGTAGCTTGGCCGTGGCGCCGGACGGCCTCGATGCCCTGGCCACTCAGGTGCGCTTGCTCGAGCGCCAGGGACAGCATGATGAATCACGTCAGGTGCTGGGCAAGGCGCTGGCCTTGCGCCCAGACTCGGCGTTTCTGCAGTACGAGCTCGGGCGATGGCTGAACCGTCATGAACAATGCGAATACGCATTGCTGGCCCTGGCCCGCGCGGTGGAACTGGAACCCGACAACGCTGATTATCGTTATGCCCTGGCGGTGACCCTGCACGACCTGGAACAGGGCGATGCCGCGCAGAAGCAACTGGAAACCCTGCTCAACCGTCAACCGGCAAACCGGCGCGCCAGGCTGTTATTGATCAAGTACTGGAAAGAGACCGGCCAACTGCAGAACGTGCAGGTGCTGTTGGCTGAACTGGAACGACAGAACCCTGATGATCCGGTGCTTCAACAAGGTTTGTAGCAAGCTCGGAGATTGTCGTTGAACCCTTGACGATGCGCCGTGGTCCAGAGGTTATCGGACCTCAAGGCGAAAGCGCCCCCAGGCGCTGCCCATCGACACGGGAGAGTCGTTTTGGCCAGTTCATTGTCGCTGGATGAGCGCGCCCTGATCCTGGCCCCCGCCCAGCTCGGCGCGAGCACCTCGAAGCTACTGGCGACAGCCGGTATAGACTGCCTGTGCGCGCGCGATATCGACCATCTGCATAGCTGCCTGGTCGAGGGCGCAGGCTTGGCGATCATCGCCGAAAAGACACTCAGAAGTTGCAAAGATACGTTGTTGCGGGAGTTCATCAAGGATCAGCCCTGCTGGTCGGACCTGCCCATCGTCCTGCTCACCGCCCCCCGCTCCCCCCTCACCGCCCCTCTTGGGCACCCCTTGGGAAACTTGTCCCTTTTGGGCTCACCCTTCGCCGATGAACAACTTCTGCTGTTGGCCAGGAATGCGCTGCGTAATCGTCGCCGCCAGTACTTGGCACGCGACCAGCTCCAAGCGCTGCAACAACAACTCGATTCGCGCAGCCAGACGCCGGCGTTGGCTGTGCATCAAGCACGCAAGATGGAAGCCATCGGCCAGTTGGCTGGTGGCGTGGCGCATGACTTCAACAACCTGCTGACCAGCATCGGAGGCAGTTTCGAACTGATCGACCGCCGCTTGAAGCAAGGCCGCAGCGAGGGCCTCGAAAGCGTGCTGCGGATGGGCCGGGAGGCCGTCAGCCGGGCATCCCTGCTGACCCACCGTCTACTGGCATTTTCTTCCAGACAGTCGCTGCACAGCCAGCGCATCGAACTGCGCGCCTTACTGGAGGCTCAGCGGTTGCAGGACAACTACAGCGACTCGGTCACGCTTGAGCTGCAGCTGCCGGATACACTATGGGCCGTCGAGGCGGACGGTGTGCAACTGCAGCAGGCCCTCGACGATTTGCTGCTCAACGCCTGTGAGGCCATGCCCAGCGGCGGCGCGTTGAGGATAGAGGCAAGCAACCAGCGGGTAGAAGCCGATCCCGGAAGGGGTGACAGCCTGAGTACCGGCGACTATCTGCGGCTGAGCATCATCGATGATGGCCAAGGTATGTCGCAAAGTACCCTCGAACACGCTTTCGAACCGTTCTTCAGCACCAAGCCCGTGGGCCAGGGTATCGGCCTTGGCCTTTCGATGGTGTACGGTTTCAGCAAACAGTCCCGTGGCCATGTCGCCCTGTACAGCCAGATCGGCCAGGGTACGCGGGTGGACCTTTACCTGCCACGCCATGCTGGGCCGGCGCAGACAGTGCAGGCCGTGGACCCACCGACCTCGCCCATGGAGAGCCGTGACGTGCTGGTGGTCGAGGACGACCCACATGTGCGCTGCTTGTTGTGCCAGGCACTACAGGAGGACGGGGCCAACTGCCAGAGCGCCAGCAATGCCAACGACGCGTTGAAGTTGTTGCGCTCTGGGCAAAACGTGGATTTGCTGATCAGCGACGTCGGTCTGCCTGGCATGAATGGCCGACAATTGGCCGAGATTGCTCGCACCCTCCGGCCGGGGCTGGCGGTGCTGTTCATCACTGGCTATGCCGAGACGGCCATGGCCCGCGAAGGCTTCCTGGCGCCTGGCATGCAGTTGATCAGCAAGCCGTTCGAGCTCAAGGAGCTGCAGCGACAGGTTGCCAGGATGCTGGGCAAACCTTGAGATGACTCACTCGGCCAGCAACCGTAAGGCCTGGCTGGCGAGACTCTGGAACTCAAAAGGCTTGAGCAGCAGCGCGGTGCCCGGTTCTTCGAACAACTGGGTTTGCAATGCAGGCTCGACAAAACCCGTGATGAAAAGGACCCGCTGTTCGGGCACCAGTTGGCGCATCGCCCGTGCCAGCTGCCGACCGCTGAATCCACCCGGCAAGCCGATATCGGTGATGACCAGGTCGAAGGGGCCAGCTTGGCGGAAACGCTGCAGGGCCTCGCCAGCATCGCTGGCCTGGTGAACGTCGAAGCCACACTCGTGCAGATACTCGCGCATCAGCGCGCGCAGGTTCAGCTCATCGTCCACCAGCAGCAGGCGTTGTCCGCGGGCCCATTCAACCACCGGCGTCGGTGGGGGGGGCTCAACGGGCAGTGGTTGGTGGCAGCGCGGGAACAGCATCGAGACCCTGGCACCCTTGTCCGGTGCTGAAGTGATCCATACGTATCCGCCGGACTGGCGAACGAAACCGTAGACCATCGGCAGCCCCAGCCCAGCACCGCTACCTATGGACTTGCTGCTGAAAAACGGTTCGAAGGCACGGGCCATCTCCACCTCGGACATACCATGGCCATCGTCCTCCACGTGCACCGCTACATAATCCCCTGGCGGCAAACCCGTCTCATCGGGAAACGCGGTGGCAAGGCGCTCGTTGGCGCAGCGAATGGTCACGCAGCCACGCTCCAGGCAGGCTTCGCGAGCATTGCTGCACAGGTTGATCAAGGCCGTCTCGAACTGCGTACTGTCAAGGCAAACGGTCCAGGGTTCGATATCCAGTTGCCATTGCAGGCGCATCTCGGCACCCAGGGTCTGAAGTAACACGGGCTGAAGTGCCGACAACTGCCGGTTGAGGTTCAACGGACGGGGCTTGAGCGGTTGATTGCGGGAAAAAGCCAGCAACCGATGGGTCAGGTTCATGGCGCGCTGCACTGAATCGCGCGCCATGTCGACGTAGTCCCCCAAACGCTCCAGACGCCCTTGGTCCAAGCGTCGCTGCAACAACTCAAGGCTACCGCCGATGCCGGACAGCAAATTGTTCATCTCATGTGCCATACCGCCTGCCAGCTGGCCAACGACTTCGAGTCGCTGACTGTTGCGTAGCAACGCCTGGGATTGGCGCATGGCCTCGTCACGATCATCGGTGATGTCGCGGCCGACCGCGGTCAACAGCGAGCCGTCGAACTTGGCGGTCCAGCGGAACCATCGGTAGTGCCCGTCCTGATGACGCAAACGGGTTTCGAACGTATCGTCGGCATTGCCAAGGATGAAGTCGACCACCGCCACCTGCACCTCGGCGCGGTCCGCCGGATGGATCAACTCAAGTACCGAACGGTCGCGTACCTGGTCTTCACTCCACCCCAGAATGCGGTACCAGGTGGGATTGGCATCCTTCAACACAAGTTCCGAGGTGACAGTCACCATCGCATCGCGCGACAGCGCCCAGAGGTGCTCGCGGTCGACCATGTATTTCTGGATTTGCGCCTGCAACACCTGCACCTGGTCCCGCCACGCTCGCTGCAACTCGGCGCCGGCCGTGGTTTCCATCACCGTGTGCAGAAAACCTGCCACCTCCCCATGGTCATCACGCACAGGGGAGTAGCAAAAGGCGAAGGAGCCCTGCTCTCCCTGGGCGCCACGACCGACCACAATGGGCTTGTCCCCGATGCAGCTCGCGTGGCCTTGCAGCGCTTTGAATACCCACGGCCCCACTTCGTCCCAGGCCTCATGCCATAGCCTGTCGAACCCTTGGCCCAAGGTATCCTGTTGCACGGGATGCAGCGCCTGGTAAGCCTCGTTGTGGATGACCGTCAGGTCCGGCCCCCAGACCAAGGCGCTAGGGAATGGGGTGTTGAGCACCATGTCGACCGCAATGCGCAGCGGAGCTGGCCAACGCGGCAAGGGGCCCAAAGCAGTACGCCCCCAGTCGAAGCGCGCGATTCGCTCGGCGAGGGTGCCTGCGGCATCGGTGTCTGTCGCCTGGGGAACGCCCCGCGGACCGGGTGGGTGTGGCGTACGGTTTGCGCCCAATATGTCGATTCCACTGTGGGGTAGAAGAAAGGATTGGCTGCATCATCTGCGCGAACGAGCGCCTCTGCAAGACATCTGTAATGTTAACCATTACGCGTGCACCACACGCGCTGCGAAATGGCGCGCCCTCAGGAAGATAGCATAACGCCACCATCACAATGGCGTGAGCGAAAACCCCAGCTATGCTGATTAGGCCTCACCTGCCGCCTGTTGCTTTATTCCTTCGCTGCCAATGGAGCCTGGTCATGAGTAAGAAGATTCTGGTTGTGCTGACCAATACAGCCAAGTACCCGACACTCAAGCGAGCGACCGGACTGTGGCTGGGGGAGGCAGTGCACTTCGTCGAAAAAGTGCAACAGGCCGGCTATGCCGTGGACTACGTGAGCCCCAGCGGCGGCTATGTGCCGATCGACCCTCACAGCCTGCAACTGGCCCCAGACCTGGACTGGCAGTGGTACAACGACAAGACGTTCATGAACCGGCTAGGCGCTTCGCTGCAGCCCGGGCAGGTCAAGGCCGATGAGTACAAGGTCATCTATTACACGGGGGGACATGGGGTCATGTATGACTTCCCCGACAACCCGGCGCTGCAGGACCTTGCGCGTCGAATCTACGAAAACCAAGGCATCGTTGCCGCCGTCTGCCACGGTGTCGTGGGCTTGCTGAACATAAAACTCAGTGACAACAGCCTGTTGCTGAAAGATCGGCAAGTCACCGGATTTTCAAATATTGAAGAGAAACTGGCCGAGCTCGATGCCGTGGTGCCCTTCCTGACCGAGAACGAACTGACAGCGCGGGGCGGTCAGTACCTGAAACACGACGACCCTTGGCAGCCCTTCGTGGTTGAAGATGGCCGGCTCATTACAGGTCAGAACCCCGCCTCCACGGGTGCGCTGGCGGAAAAGGTACTGGCAAAGCTCAAGGTGCGATGAACCTTACAGCGATTTCCCCCTGATCCCTACCTACGCATCGCCTGCGGATTACAGCCTGAGTAACACAGCTTACTTAGGCTCACCCTTCGTTTGCTCATGCGGCAGACCTACGAGGGGGAAATGCAGGCTATGGCGAAACTCACACAGATCGGCCGCATCATGCTGGCACCGATGCTGGCCTTGACCACCAGCCTGATGCCGGTTGCCAGTGGGCTGGTGGTGATGTTCTACCAACTGGAGCGCAAGCTCGAAGAAAACGCGCGAGTTTCCGTTCAGGAAGCCGTCTACGCGATCGATGGCGCATTGGATCGGTTGCACGCGTCGGCAGAACTGGTTTTGCCTTTGGCTGGCAAACCCTGTTCGCAAGCCCAAGAGAAGCTGGTGGGCCTGCTGCAGGGAGGGCAACGCCTTCAATCGCTGGTGCTGGCGCAGGAGGGCAAGGGCTATTGCTCGTCGATGGATGACGCGCTGTTGTACGACAGCCTGTTCATCGACCAAGACCACCCTGCAATGCTCGTCTTCGACCCGCCCACTGCGCCCAACGCAGTGTTGGTCGTGTATCAGCTGAGGCAGGACAACCTGCGTGTCTACGCATCAGCCTATGGCATGGAACTCCGTAACGAGCTGCGCGGCTTCCAGGATGGCCTGACGCTGCTCCTTGAATTTGGCGAGGACTATATCTGGAGTCATGGCGACAGCCGCGACGCTGATCGGCCTTCCCAATCGGAGTTCTTTGAAACGGCTCACTCCGAGAAGTACGGCTATACCGTCAAAGGCGGCTATGAAACAGGGTTTACCGCTCGAGAAGCCCGCCAGTCGTTGTTGCAGACGATGCCGTCAATCGCCCTGGTCGGGATACTGACAGGCTCGATCGTCTACTGGGGGATGGTAAGGGTGCGTCGCAAGGCGTTGGGTGCCACCGCCATCAGGTCATGACGGCAGCACCCCTGTGTCGTCAATCGACGTTCAGGACACCGCGGCGCACCTGGTCGCGTTCGATGGATTCGAACAGGGCCTTGAAGTTGCCTTCACCAAAGCCGTCATCACCTTTGCGCTGGATGAACTCGAAGAATACTGGCCCCAGCAGGGTCTCCGAGAAAATCTGCAGCAACAGGCGCTTGTCGCCCGCTTCGGACGCGCCGTCGAGCAAAATGCCGCGAGCCTGTAGCTCGGCCACGGGCTCACCGTGGCCTGGCAGCCGCTCTTCGAGCATCTCGTAGTAGGTCTGCGGCGGTGCGGTCATGAAGCGCATGCCGAAGCCCTTGAGGGCGTCCCAGGTCTTTAGCAGGTCGTCCGTGAGGAAGGCCACATGCTGGATACCCTCGCCGTTGAACTGCATCAGGAACTCTTCGATCTGCCCTGCACCTTTGGACGACTCTTCATTGAGCGGGATACGGATCATGCCATCGGGCGCGGTCATGGCGCGCGAGGTCAGACCGGTGTATTCGCCCTTGATGTCGAAGTAGCGAATCTCGCGGAAGTTGAACAGCTTCTCGTAGAAGCCGGCCCAGTAAGCCATACGCCCGCGATAGACGTTGTGGGTCAGGTGGTCGATGATCTTCAGGCCAGCACCGACGGGGTTGCGATCCACGCCGTCGATGAAATTGAAGTCAATATCGTAGATCGAACTGCCTTCCTCGAAACGGTCGATCAGGTACAGCGGTGCCCCCCCGATGCCTTTGATTGCCGGCAGGCGCAGCTCCATCGGTCCGGTCTCGATTTCGACCGGCTGAGCGCCCAGCTCCAGGGCGCGGGCGTAGGCTTCATGGGAATTGCGAACACGAAATGCCATGCCGCACACCGACGGGCCATGCTCGGCTGCGAAGTACGATGCGATGCTTTTCGGTTCGTTGTTCAAAATCAGGTTGATGCCACCCTGACGGTACAGGTGCACATCCTTGGAGCGGTGGGTCGCCACCTTGGTGAAACCGAGCATCTGGAATACCGGCTCCAGCACCCCCGGCGTCGGCGACGCCAGCTCGATGAATTCGAAGCCCATCAGGCCCATTGGATTGTCGAAGATATCAGCCATGTTCGTGTCCTCATCTGCAGCGAAAAATGATCAATTGCCTGTGATGCGGAACGTAGATGGTGGGGAGCACGGGATACCCCGCACGCTGCGGGCGAGGAAGTCACCAATGATCAGCTTGAACCCATGGTATGTCATATGGACCCATTCTCGGCGGGCTGGATCCTCCGTAGGCGAAGGACCTTATTGTTGTATTCGTAAACCGATTCTACATTGCGTAAATACCTTTGTCGCGCTTTAGTTCGCGCTGCACGCCGACGAGCGGCTATCCTGTGCAGGTCTTCCTTTACAAGATTAGGTCAGCATGCCCCTCACGGTTAAACGCCCCGCCCGCTGGAGTTGGCGAGCACTGCTCCCCTGGCTCATTGGCGTATTGCCACTGGCGTGCGGGCTGGTGGTCATCGACTGGCAAACCCAACGCGAGCTGCGCGCCAACAGCCTGGCCACCACGAGCCAGGTGGTGACCCATGTCGAGCGCATTCTCGACAACCTCTCTGGAGCCGCCCAGGCCTTGCTGCCACTGGCCGGCAGCCCATGCGAGCAGATCAAGCTCAACCTGCGCGGCCAGGTAACCCGCAACGCGTTCGTGCGCTCGACCAACCTGTTCCAGCACAACAGCCTGTACTGCACCTCATTGTTCGGCGAGTTCGACGAGCCAGTCGATGCCCGCGATTACACCGAGGGTAAACTGTGGCTGATGGACGGCAATTCGGTGACTCCCGGTCATCCATTGCTGGTGTACCGTGCCAGCGAAGGTGACCGGGGCGCCATCACCACGGTCGATGGTGAACACCTGCTTACGGCGCTGCGCCTGATCGGCCCAGATGAAGTATTGCAGATCCGTGTCGGCGATAAATGGATGGGCAAGGACGGTGTGGTACGCCAGGGCATGCCCCCCGTTGCGCCCATCGCCAGTGTCGAACGAAGCTCCACCCGTTATCCCTTCAGCATCCACGGCGGTTATGAGGCAGGCAAGCAAGGCGCGGTGCTGCGCAGTCATTACCCGGCGCTGCTCAGCCTGTTGCTGTTCATCGGCGCGGTGGCCGGGGTTGCATGTCATTGGCAGATCCGCCGTGCCTCGTCGCCGCGCAATGAACTAAGGCGCGCCCTGGAGGCCGACGAGTTCCTGCCGTACTTCCAGCCGGTGGTGCGCAAGGGTGACTATCGCTGGGCGGGGGCCGAGGTGCTGATGCGCTGGAACCATCCTCGCGAAGGACTGGTGCGCCCCGACCTGTTCATTCCATATGCCGAACACAGCGGCCAGATCGTCGCCATGACCCGCGCCCTGATGGTGCACACGGCACAGACCCTGGCACCCTACTGCTCGCTGATCGAAGACGGATTCCACATCGGCATCAACATTACCGCCGACCATTGCCGCGACCTCGGCTTGCTCGACGACTGTCAAACTTTCCTCCAGCACTTCCCGCCCGGCCGAGTGATCCTGACTCTGGAATTGACCGAGCGCAAACTGATCGAGCCCACACCCGTCACCCTGGAGTTGTTCGAGAAACTTCATGAAATGGGGGTGATGATCGCCCTGGACGACTTCGGTACCGGCCAATCGAGCCTCAACTACCTGCGGCAGTTCCAGGTCGACTACCTGAAGATCGATCAGAGTTTCGTTGCCATGATCGGTGGCGATGCCCTGTCCCAGCATATCCTCGACAGCATTATCGAACTGTCGGGCAAGCTGGGCCTGGGCATCGTCGCCGAGGGTGTGGAAACCACTGCCCAACGGGACTACCTGGCACACCACCAGGTGGATTTCCAGCAGGGCTACCTGTTCGCCAAGCCCATGCCGGCGGCGCAGTTTCTCCAGGCACTGGCGGCCCGCCCAGGCATCACGCAGTTGCCGCAGGGCGCGCCCCCTGAGATCATGCGCGGCTGATCCAGCGGCTTAACTCCCCCTATTTCGAGGCATTCGTGTCAAAAGGCATTCTCTCGTCGGTCATGGCGTCCTGTCTGTTCGCTGTGATGTACTTCTATACCTCTTTGCTCTCACCGCTCGACGGCGAAGAAATCTTCGGCTGGCGCACGCTGTTGACCCTTCCCTGCCTTACCCTGTTCATGCTGCTGACCAAGGACATCAAGCTGGTCGGCGGGCTGCTTGGCCGAGTGCGGCAGAATCCGCTGCTGTTGCTGGGCATGGTTGGCACGTCCTGGTTGATGGGCGTGCAGTTGTGGCTGTTTCTCTGGGCTCCTCTGCACGGGCGTAGCCTGGAAGTGTCGATGGGGTACTTCCTGCTGCCCCTGGCGATGGTGGTGACCGGGCGCATGGTGTACGGCGAACGGCTGTCCCGCCTGCAGAAAGTGGCAGTGGCCTGCGCCGCGCTGGGCGTGGGGCACGAGTTGTACCAGAACGGCAGCTTCGCCTGGGAAACCTTGCTGGTGACCCTCGGTTACCCGATCTACTTCGTGCTGCGTCGCCGCTGTCGCACCGACCACCTGGGCGGGCTTTGGTGCGACATGTGCCTGCTGCTGCCGTGGGCCGTGTATTTTGTGACCCAAGGCCCCCTGAGCGCCAACGACCTGCTGCAGCACCCTGCCCTATACGGTCTGATTCCGTTATTGGGAGCGATCAGTGCCTGCGCCCTGATCGCCTACGTGCTTGCCAGCCGGCTGCTTCCGTTCAGCCTGTTTGGCCTGCTCAGCTATGTGGAACCCGTTTTGCTGGTAGGTGTAGCGTTGCTGCTGGGCGAGACCATCGGCCCAGACCAGTGGCTGACCTACCTGCCGATCTGGGCCGCGGTGTTGGTGCTGGTGCTCGAAGGAATCAAGCACCTGCTACGCCAACGTCGTCGTCCGGTTTAAGGCGCACCTGGCGCACCCGGCGCTCCTCCACCGCCACCACCGTCATGACCCAGCCATTCCAGGCCAGACGGTCACCGACCACCGGCAAGCGGTCCAGCAAGCTCATGACCAGGCCCGCGAGGGTCTGGTAGTCCTCGGTGGCACGGGCGCTGAAGCCGGTTCGCGCCTGCACCTGGCTCAGGTTCAGGGCGCCGTTGACCACGAAACCATCGCTGTCTTCGACTACGCCTGGGCCCTCGACTTCGCTGGCATCGGGCAGCTCGCCTGCAATCGACTCGAGGATGTCGGTCATAGTCAGCAGACCGGTGAAATCACCGAACTCGTTGACCACGAACGCGATGTGGGTCGACTGGCTGCGCATCTGCTCCAACGCGTTAAGGATGCTGAAACTCTCCAGCAGGTTCAGCGGCGCCCGTGCCATGCGTTCGAGGTCGAACTGGCTGCCTGACAACAGCTCCTTGAGCAGTTCCTTCTTGTGCACGAAGCCCAGCGGCTCGTCGATCCGGCCATCGCGAATCAACGGCAGACGCGAATACGGAGAATGGGCCAGCGCCTGGGTAATGGCTTGGGCCGGTTGCGCCAGGTCGATGGCATCGACTTGGGTACGCACCGTCATCACTGTGCGAATCGGCCGTTCGGCCAGGTTCAGCACACCACTGATCATGACCCGCTCGCGACGGTCGAACAGCACTTGCTCCTCGCCACCTTCGACCAGGTCGGCAATTTCTTCGCCCACCTCGTCAGCTTCCACCCGTCGCCCGCCCAACAGGCGCAGCACGGCATGGGCGGTGCGGTCACGCAGCGGTCGGTGCTGTTGCAGGCTGCGCTTGCGACGGGCCCGGGCCAACTGGTTGAACAGCTCGATCAGCAGCGAGAAGCCAATGGCCGCGTACAGGTAGCCTTTGGGGATATGGAAGCCCAGGCCTTCGGCGGTCAGGCTGAAGCCGATCATCATCAAAAAGCCCAGGCACAGCATGATCACCGTGGGGTGGGCGTTGACGAAGCGGGTCAACGGCTTGCTGGCCACGATCATGATGCCGATCGAGAAGATCACCGCGATCATCATCACCGACAGGTGTTCGACCATACCCACGGCGGTGATCACGGCGTCCAGCGAGAACACCGCATCAAGCACCACGATCTGCGCCACGATAGGCCAGAACGCGGCATGGCGTGCCACCCCGCTGCTCTGGGCCACGTGCCCTTCCAGCCGTTCGTGCAGCTCCATGGTGGCCTTGAACAGCAGGAACACACCACCGAACAGCATGATCAGGTCACGGCCGGAGAAGCTCTTGCCGAATACCTCGAACAGCGGCGCGGTGAGAGTGACCATCCACGAGATACTGGCCAACAGGCCCAGGCGCATGATCAAGGCCAGGCTCAGGCCAATCACCCGCGCGCGATCGCGCTGATGGGGTGGCAGCTTGTCGGCCAGAATGGCGATGAACACCAGGTTGTCGATACCCAGCACCAGCTCGAGGACGATAAGCGTCAGCAGGCCCAGCCAGGCCGTGGGGTCGGCTAGCCATTCCATTAGCGGGTACTCACGGGG
This sequence comes from Pseudomonas sp. Rh2, assembly GCF_040762985.1. Taxonomy (NCBI): domain Bacteria; kingdom Pseudomonadati; phylum Pseudomonadota; class Gammaproteobacteria; order Pseudomonadales; family Pseudomonadaceae; genus Pseudomonas; species Pseudomonas sp. Rh2. The sequence continues at coordinate 2,919,433 of NZ_CP142890.1, read as the reverse complement.
AAAGCGTCACAAGGACGGGGGAAGGATGGCCAGGAAGGCCGGAGACTGGGGGGCTCCGCGAAGGTGCTCATACGTACCTTGATCAAGAAATAGGAAGGTGATCCTACAATCACCGTGGGTTCTTTCGACAGCGCAAAAATATTACAAAAGCTGTAACCGCCGCTGTGAGGGACTTTTCTTCAATACATCGCCCACCTACCAGGCCAGGATCGTGGCATCTTCCACACGAGGAAATGCACCCATGACTCTCGCGCTTTCCATGGCCGCCTTTGCGCTGGCAGCTTCCATTTCACCGGGCCCGGTAAACATCGTTGCCCTGGGCAGCGGTGCCCGCCATGGTCTGCGGGCCAGTCTGGGCCACGTGGCAGGCGCCACGCTCGGGTTCTGTGCACTGTTGCTGCTGGTCGGGCTCGGGGTGCACGAACTCCTTGCGCGCTGGCCCATGGTTGGTGTGCTGTTGCATTGGGGGGGCGTAGCATTCTTGCTGTACATGGCATGGAAGCTGGCCCTGGATGACGGTCAGCTGAACAGTGCACTGCACCACAGTGCCCCCACTGCCTGGCATGGCGCAGTCATGCAATGGCTCAACCCGAAGGCCTGGCTGGCGGCGGTGGCCGGGGTCGGTGCCTACACCGGTGGCGAGCAGCACTTGCTGTGGTTGTTCACTTGGATCTACGGGCCGATCTGTTTCGTGTCGGTGGCCGGCTGGGCCTGGGCCGGCAGTGTGATTCGACGGTATCTGGGTAACCCACGGCGAGTGCGGGTGTTCAATCGAGGGTTGGCGGCGTTGCTGGTGGCCAGTGCGGGGTATCTGGTCATTTAATGGAAGATCGGCGCACAAGATCCGATCTGCACGCGTCGACTTTTCCTACAGTGCGGATCGAATTTGCCTGGCATCTAGTCAGGTAACCCCACTCATACCCTTTGGCCTTCTCGGATTTCCCGGGGTAATCCCCCGGCTAGGAAGGCCTGCCAAATGCCCCAAGGTTCCCCCGGATCCGCGCTGTCCGAGCGCGAGGTCCAGATCGCCATCGCCCCGCTGGAAACCCTGCTGCGCGAAGACCTCGGTGCCGCTGCCGCCGCCGTCGACCAGTGGCTGCAGGACATCAGCTGCGGCCTGCTCGACCTGCAATCGGTGCGCTACCACCTCGAAGCCTCGGTGCCGGTTGTGGCCAACGCCTTCGCCCTGGTGGATGCGCTGCTCGATATCGCCGAGCTGGTACGAAATCCCAGCAACGATCCGCTGCAATGGGTCAGCCTGGGCATCAACCTGATTGGCGTGGTGCCGGTTCCGCTCGGCCTGCCGCGGGCGCGCATGGTGCTGCGGCCGGTGCTGCACCTGACCTGGCAGAAGCTGCGGCGCAACCCCGGGGCCAACTTGGGCGCGGTGTTCCTGGAAATCCTCGAAGGCCACCTGCACGCCAACCTTCGCGGTGAGCTGGAGCACTACGTCGACGGCGCCCTCGAGCAATTGCCTGCCATGCTCGAAGCCGCCGGCCAGACCGCCAGCCAACTGTTCGGTGGGCTGGCCGGGCTGCTCAAGGACGCCGCTAGCGGCAACCTCGACGCCGAGGTCAATCATGCCCGGGCCCGCCAGCAACTGGCCCAGGTGGCGCTGTACGACTCCCTGTTCGAAGTCGACGCCTGGACCCTGGCCGCCGCGGCCCTCGCCAATGCTGGAGAAGGCCTGCTCAAGAGCGCCTACAACGGCGTTGCGCGACAGTTCGACGAAGCCTTGCCGAAACTGTTGCAGCCCCTGATCGATACCCTTGAGCGCCTGGCCGCCCGTGTTCCGCGCTTCCTCGACACGCTGGGCCAGGCCGAGCGCGAACAGAGCATCGCCTGGTTGCTGCAACGCCTGCTGCAGACCGTGCGCGCCCACCCGCCCCAGCGAGGGATGGCAGCGGCGGTCAAGGCCGACACCACCCGGCAGGCCCGTCACGTGCTCAGCGAGGGGCACAACGAGTCGCTGTCCCGGCAGGCCCCGGTGCGCCAGGCGCCCAATCCCCGCAAGAACGGCCCATGCCCGTGCACGGCGCACAGCATTGGCTATGCACTGGGTAACGAGCTGCTGTCGCACACCGACTTCAGCCTGTCCGGCCCGTTCCCGGTCACGTGGACTCGCACCTACAACTCGCGCCTCGACAAGCTGGACAACGGCATCCTCGGCGCCCGCTGGATCACCGAGTTCACCACCTGCATCGACGTGGTCGACAAAGGCCTGCTGTTCCACGACATGGACGGACGCAGCCATGCCTTCGCGCTGCCGAAAAAGGGCAAGCCGCAGTATGACGCAGTCGAGTACTTCACCTGGGTGCGCACCGGTGAACAGCAACTGGTGCTGCTGCGCGGCCTGGGCCGCCGGGAAACCTATGCCCGTCACGGTGACCGCTTCTACCTGACCCATATCCAGCTGCGCAGTGGCGCGGGGGCGATGCTGCATTACGAGCATCGTCACCACGACCAGCCGGTGCTGTCGGACATCAACACCTACTTCGACAACGACCCGAACAAGGTCCACCTGCAACTGGGCACCCTGCTCGACGATCACGGCCATATTCAAGGCTTGTGGCAGGTGGTCGACGGCAAGCCGCTGCGTCAGCTGTGCGGGTATCACTACGATGGCCAGGGCGACCTGATCGGCGCCCAGGATGAAAACGGCGCCGCCTGGCACTACCGCTACCGCCATCACCTGATCACCCGTTACACCGATCGCACCGCGCGCGGCTTCAACCTGGAGTGGGACGGCAGCGGCCCCCATGCCAAGGCCATTCGCGAGTGGGCCGACGATGGCAGCTTCGAAACCCGACTGGCATGGGACACGCGCATCCGCCTGACCTACGTCACCGACGCCCAGGGTCAGGAAACCTGGCATTACTACGATGCCCAAGGCTACACCTACCGGATCAAGCACCCGGACGGCAACTCCGAATGGCTGTTCCGCGACGCACGCAAGAACGTCATCCGCCACGTCCATGCCGACGGCAGCCAGGACCGTTACGCCTACGATGAGCGCAGCAATCTGCTGCAGCACATCCGCCCCGATCACAGCGTCGAGCACTATGCCTACGACGACCACGACCAACTGATCAAGATTCGCGATGCCGAAGGCGGGCTGTGGCTGCGCGATTACGACGCGCGCGGCAACCTGGTCGAGACCACCGATCCGCTGGGCAACAAGACCGAGTTTGCCTATACCCCGGCGGGCTTGGTCAAGGCGATCAAGGACGCCAACGGCAACGAAAAGACACTCGCCTACAACGCCTTCGGCCAGTTGATCGAGTTCGCCGATGCACTAGGCAACAAAACCGCCTATGAGTACAAGACCGGTCAGTTGGCCAAGGTCTCCCACCCTGACAAGACCGAAGAGCGTTTCGACTACGACGCCGAAGGTCGCTTGCTGGCTCACTCCGATGGCCTTGATCGTTGCACCACCTGGTCCTACACCGCGGCCGGCCTGCTGGCCGAACGTGTCGACGCCAACGAGCACACCCTGCGCTACCGCTGGGACAAGCTCGGACGCCTGATCGGCCTGGAGAACGAAAACGAAAGCAAGGCGACGTTCTTCTACGATCCAGTAGGTCGTTTGCTCCAGGAAACTGGATTCGATGGTCTGGTGACGCGCTACCAGTACGACCCGTATTCCGGTCGCCTGGCCTCCACCCAGGTCGGCCAACGCCACATCGACCTGCGCTTCGACCGCATGAACCGGCTGGTCGAACGCACCGCACGCCTGGGCGATCAGAGCCAGACCGAGACCTTCGCCTACGACGGCAACGGCAAGCTGATCCAGGCGATCAACGCCGTCAGCAAGCTGCAGTGGTTCCACGACGCAGCCGGTAACCTGACCCGCGAGCACCAGCACTATCTGGCCACCGGCACGCCGATGGTCGCCGTGTGGCAGCACGAATACGACGCCCTCAACCAGCGCACCAGCACCCTCCGCCCGGACGGCCACAAAGTCAGCTGGCTCACCTACGGCAGCGGCCACCTGCTGGGCATGACCCTCGACCACCACGAAATGCTCGCCTACGAGCGCGACGACCTGCACCGCGAAGTGGTTCGGCACCAGGGCAACCAGCTGATGCAGACCCAAGCCTGGGACCCGGTCGGGCGTTTGCAGGAGCAGTGGCTCGGCAGCCACGACAGCCCATCCACGCTGCTCAGGCGCCAGTACCGCTACGACGCCGCCGGCCAGCTCACCAACATCCACGACACCCGACGCGGCCCGCTGGAGTACCAGTACGACCCCGTCGGCCGCCTGCTCAAAGCCACCAGCCGCCTCGGCGTCGAGACCTTCGCCTTCGACCCCGCCGGCAACCTGCTGGACCAGAAGACCCAGGAGCTCAACCGCCCGCTGGAAGCCGACCCACGTCGCAACAAGCTGATGGACAACCTGCTGCGCGAATACGCCGGCACCCACTACAAGTACGACGAACGCGGCAACCTGGTGCACCGCTTACAAAACGGCGCGCACGCCCACTTCACCTGGGACCTGTTCGACCGGTTGGCCAGCTACAGCGACGACAAGCTCAAGGTCGACTTCGCCTACGACGCCCTGGGTCGACGTCTGTACAAGAACGCGGTCGCACATTACTGGGATAGGCCGGAAGCGGGTACCGGCTGGAACCAGATGCAGCGGGCCAAGCGCCAACGTGAACTGGGTTGCGGATTCACCCTGTTCGGCTGGGACGGCGACACCCTGGCCTGGGAAAGCTCACCGCCAAGGGACGATGGCGATACCGGGCGTACGGTGCATTACCTGTATGAACCGGGCAGTTTCGTGCCGGTGGCCCAGGCCCTGCGCAAGCGCCCGATCGTGCTGCACAGGCAGTCGGATTGGCGTCAGCGGGAGTACGACTTCGATCAGGATCCGTTGTGGCAAACGACGATGCCGCCGCAGGCGTTCGATGCGATTGCCTGGTACCACTGTGACCACCTCGGCACGCCGATGGAGCTGACCGATCCGCACGGCAACGTTGCCTGGGCGGGGCAGTACAAGGCGTGGGGAGAGGTGCGGGAGGAGCGTTCGGAGTGGGCCAAGCAGCATGGGTTGGGTAACCCGATTCGCTTCCAAGGGCAGTATCACGATCACGAGACGGGGCTGCATTACAATCGACATCGGTATTATGATACTCGGGGTGCTCGATTCATTTGTAAAGACCCCATTAGCTATGCCGGGGGGCTAAATCAATATGTATATGCTCCAAACCCTACAAGTTGGATTGATCAACTAGGATTAGCAAAAGAAAGTTGCTGCGGCCCAAAAGCGACAGATGTGGTCGATCAAACTGCCGGTTCAATAAAGAATGTTAATCCGGGTTATCCAGAGGCAGGTCGAACTCATAACTGTGTCAATTGCTCTATTGCTACTGATGCGACACTGGCGGGAAATCCTGCATCTGCATTGCCAATCAACCATACGAAAGGTGTTCCATTGAGTATACTGGAAAAGCAATTCAGCTCTAAATTTGGCCCTGTAATAGCGCCTGAGAATATTGCGCAACAAATGGCAAGCTCCGGCAATGGTGCTCGGGGTATCGTGTTTGGTTCTTATGGGCCGGGTCAGCCAGGGCATGTGTTCAATGTGATTAATCAGAACGGTGTTGTTAGATTCCTTGATGGGCAGACCGGGAAGCCAGCAAACCTTAGTAATTTCAAAACACTGCAGCTATTGAGGACAAATTGATGGTCACTTATGCGTATGCCTTGGAGTTGGCGAAGAAATATCTAAAGGACTCCGAAGTTCCTTTGCAAATTACATATGAGGGAGAATTTTCCGAGGGATGGTATTTCTGCTACCAATCAAAAGAATTTTTGGAAACAGGTGAGCTGTCAACTCAGCTCGCAGGGAATGCCCCGTTTTTAATTGATAGGCAGTCTGGTGAGCTTCATGTTCTTGGAACAGCAAAGCCCATAGATAGCTATTTGAATGACTATATAAAAGAGAAGTCCTTGAAATCGAAGTGATTTAATGGTGCAAAAGACGCAGGTGAAATTGCTGGTTCCGCAAAAAACTTCTCAATTGCTGATCGCGTATTTGGCCAGCTCAACGATCCTCGAATGGGTCAGCTTGCAGGAAAGCTTGATGCCGATGCTTTGCGGAAACTTGCCAATAACCCCAGCGCTACTCGGTTTATGGACGCAAGGACAGGGCATATCAATGTAATTAAAGAAATTGAAGGGAAGGTGATTCGAATTACTGCGCCAAGAGACGAGATGAAAATTATTTCCGCTGGACCAATTAGACATAATCAAGTTAAAAACTTATTAGGCAAAGGCGATTTTATACCGTTACCTTGAGTTCGCGGAGGGCTTATGGCGTCAATTCATATTGAGGAAATTCAAAAAATCTTGTCTGAGCAAGGCAATAAAGATGCCTTGCCAAATCAAGCAAATGGGGAGGGCCATTTTCTAGAGATTAGATTTGACAGCCCTACTCGTAAGGCATCCGGAATGGTTGATAATGAGTTCAAGGACAGGGTAATAACCCTAGATTGTCCGTACGGTACGGTCATTATTTTGTGCGATGGCAAGGGGCAGCTGAAATCAATTGAGTTCAGTTGACTGTACAGTGGTAGCACTCTCCCAGCACCGGCCTTGCGCCAGTGTTGTTTTATCTGCGTTAGTTTTTCTTCTTAGCTACCCGCTTGGTTGTTGCTGCTTGTCCCCATAATTCGCGACGCCTGGTATTTGAGAATCATCCCATCAAGTAGTGCCTTGATAACTGACTTCTCGGCTTCGGGCATATGACTAATGGCCTCGAAACGCAGGCGCAAGTCGTCGGATGGCCCGCGTTCCCCTTCTGCAAACACCAAATCATCCAGACTGACGTGCAGAGCCTGAGCAAGCCGGATCAGGGCTTCTAAGGTTGGTTGAGCCGTCCCTGTCTCATAACGCCGAATCTGATTAACGTGCACTGACGCAGTGTCAGCCAGAGTTTGCTGGGTGAGATCGGCGGCTTTGCGCAACTGAATCAGGCGTGTGGGGAAATGCATGGGTAGGAACCAGATCGTTTCGGACTCCATAACTGTGTGCCCTGTCTCTGATAAGGTTTGACTTTGACACAGTGTAAGGTATCAAAATAAAACCTCAAACAAGCGCTGACGTATTTTGAAGAAACCCCGATGGCCCGCATCCCCGAAGCCGAACTGGAACGCCTTAAGCGTGAGGTGTCGCTGGTTCGGCTGATCCAGTCGCAGGGCCATGAGCTGAAAAAGCGTGGCAAGGATTGGGTGCACTGCGTGTTCCATGACGAAAGCACTCCCAGCCTGTCGGGCCAAGCAGCATGGCCTGAGTAACCCGATTCGCTTCCAGGGGCAGTACCACGATCATGAGACTGGGCTGCATTACAATCGACATAGATACTATGCTCCTAAAGCAGGGCGATTTATTAGCAAAGACCCAATAAGCTACAGAGGCGGAATTAACTTATTTGCGTATACGGCCAATCCGGTCCTCTGGGTTGACCCATTAGGGTTAGCAAAAAAATAAGTATAAAGTTCGCCGCCCGCCTGAGGATGCCCATGATCCCCATGGTTCTAAATCCCCGGGAAAGCCTGGAAAGGCAGAAGGCTTTTGTGAATGCAAGTTTGGAGAGACTTGGGCAAAACTTGATGATGGGCGTGGATAAGGATGGCTCGACAAATATGATAACGTTTGGGTTCCTACAGGTCCTGAGGGTCCTGGATCAAAGGCTCATGGTGGGCCACACTGGGATGTACAAAAACCTAAAGGCGAATACGAGAATGTCTATCCAGATGGGAGACGAAGATAAATGAACATATTAATAAAGCTCCCAAGTTTTTTCTCCAACTTGGACGAAGTTCGCTTTTTTGAAGGTATCACCTCTAATCCAGCCATAGTCGATATCCGCGGAACCGGGAAAGGGCTGAGTATAAAAATAGACAGGCGAAAACTCTCAAAAGAGAATGCGCGAGAACTTATTTCAATACTTTTCAGGTACGGCGTTAACTTGACGCCGCTTGCGGCGATCGCCAATGGGAATCGCCATGCCTGGATAAAAGATAGTGATTATTACTGGCACGAATCCATGTTTGCAAATAAACAGTCCGGTGATTTCATGGACAAGCATAAGGGGAAAACTGGAAGCGTGATGCTCATGAAGAACATGAAATGTAAGGGGTAATCCATTGATTAGGGCCGCGGACGAGTTTAAATGCATATTCGATTCCGCCCAAGGCGAAGAGCGCGAACGTGTAAAAAAGGAGGCAGACGATGCTGTTTGGCTAGAGGTGGTAGAGAAATATCCAGATCTAGGGTCTGTATGAAAAGTCTTGAGACGAAGGTCAGCCAAGGCGAAAACAGCCGAGGAAGCGGAGTTTACGGGTTGTAAATGAGCACTCCGAGGCTGTTTTCAACGCAGCATCACCGAGTTTCAAGGCTTTTCGTACAGAGCCTAGAGGTTGAAGTATTGAACAACCATACTATTTCCAGTGTAGTGTTGGAATCTTTGGCGGCGAGCGCCGATCCAGATGTGAGATTTGATGTCGCCATGAAACGGCGTATTACTAGAAAAACATTCGAGACGCTTGCAGAAGATCCTATTGCCTCAATGAGGCATTGTATCGCTTGCAATGCTAAGGTTCCCCGAGATATTTTGGAAATATTGGCTTTTGATAGAAGCGACTCAGTAGCTCGGGCAGCCAAGAAAAGACTGTGATTAGCATTGACTCGTCTTCGAGCAGTATTCGTATAGCTACGCTCCCCGGACCGAGGCTTGCAAAAGCATTCGGTGGCGCACTATACAGAAGCCGGCACCGGCCGGAACGAAATGCAGCGGGCCAAGCGCCAACGTGAACTGGGTTGCGGATTCACCCTGTTCGGCTGGGACGGCGACACCCTGGCCTGGGAAAGCTCACCGCCAAGGGACGATGGCGATACCGGGCGTACGGTGCATTACCTGTATGAACCGGGCAGCTTCGTGCCGGTGGCCCAGGCCCTGCGCAAGCGCCCGATCGTGCTGCACAGGCAGCCGGATTGGCGCCAGCGGGAGTACGACTTCGAACAGGATCCGTTGTGGCAAACGACGATGCCGCCGCAGGCGTTCGATGCGATTGCCTGGTACCACTGCGACCACCTCGGCACGCCGATGGAGCTGACCGATCCGCACGGCAACGTTGCGTGGGCGGGGCAGTACAAGGCGTGGGGCGAGGTGCGGGAGGAGCGTTCGGAGTGGGCCAAGCAGGTCGGGATGAGTAACCCGATTCGCTTTCAGGGGCAGTATCACGATCACGAGACGGGGCTGCACTACAACCGCTATCGGTACTATGACCTAAGAGCTGGAAGGTTCCTGAATCAGGACCCGATCAGTTACATCGGTGGGTTCAATCTGTTTGTCTACGCACCGAACCCTGTTGAATGGATTGACCCGTTAGAGCTATGGAAAGGCCAGCCGCGGCAGGCGAATGGGCAGTTTGGTGCGGGAAAAGATCCTTCGAAACCGTGTCCGTGTAAGACGGAGGGTACCCATGGAAATAGTCATAACACTACCAAGCCAGCAATTGGATATACGCTTAGGGATCGCGATACGGGTGAAATAATGAAATATGGAGAAACCACCATGGGTACGCGGCGTTATCCAGAAAAGTATATGCGGCAAAATAATCTTGAAATGTTCAGGGAAGCATCCGGTAGTAAGAGGGAGATGCACTCTTGGCAACATGAGAAAATTCTTGAGCACAAGGCTAAAAATGGTGGGGATAGCCCCCCGCTAAATAGAAGTGATTACTAGGAGGTTTTGATGGATTTCTGGATGTCAAGTGAGAAGGATGTGCAAGTAGGTGACTCAGAGAGAGCTGCTCGCAAAGCGGTAGAGCCTATCATCTCTGAGTTGCTTAAAGGTGTAGACCTATCATGTGGTGCGAAACAGTGGAGTTTTATATCTATTGTTATGCCGGATGATATAGTCGAGGACTATCCGGAGGTTAAGCGCTACCATAAATCAAATAATGTTGTTGAGTTGCGTGTGCAGTTACCATTTCGTGAGTTTAAGGAGTCTGAAGGCCTTCAGCAGGCTAATCTGATGTTTGACGCTTTGGCTCGCTCTGTCGAAATGATGGGCGGAATAAAAAGTTTAAAGCTGACGGTGGACGATGCTCGTGTGCTTATGGACGCCATTGACAAGGCTCGGGCGAAGCTGAATGCATAAACATAGGGCGACGGCAAAAACTGAGTGCAACACCTGACCAACCCGGTACAGTGTGCCTATGTCCTATCAAGAACTCAGCATCGAAGAGCGCATCACGATTCAATTTGGCCAACTTCAAGGCATGAGCCAGAGGGCTATTGCCAGGCTGCTTGATCGCAGCCCCTCGACCATTAGCCGAGCGCTTCGTCGCAACGCCCCTGAGGCGGGCCGGTACTCGGCGAGTCAGGCTCATCAGCACATGCGACACCGGCGCCTGGCTTGCCGCCCCAAGCGTAAGCTGCTGCCCGGAAGCCAACCGTTTGACCTGGTGGTTTATCTGCTGCGTAAATGCTTTTCTCCCCAGCAAATTGCCGGCAAGCTTAACGCCATGGAATTACCGAATATTGAAGATGCATACGTCTGTCGCGAGACGATCTACAACGCCATTTATGCGCTGCCGGTGGGCGAGCTTCGCAAGGAGTTGATCATCTGTCTGCGACAGGGCAAAACCAACCGCCGCCCACGTTCTGGCGGGGTGGATCGCCGTGGTCAAATACCCGACTTGGTCAGCATTCACGTTCGCCCGCCCGAGGTGGAAGATCGCCAAATGCCATGCCATTGGGAGGGCGACCTTATCAAAGGCAAAGCCAATGCTTCTGCGGTGGGTACGCTGGTCGAACGCAGCACAGGTTACTTGATGCTTGTGAAAATGAGCGGAGGCTGCCCACGAATCTCGCACCTTTAAATGCCACGTTTACTCATCCCGCCTGATGTAGTCCGCATCCTACGAGTCGTGTCGAACTGCGTCTGACATATCTGGGAAGCACTTTTCCGTACTGTTCGCACCGCGACTTTTGGCGGCCGGCTGCATAAGTATTCGGTAGCGCACTACTGGGACCGGCCGGAAGCGGGACGATGGCAATACCGGGCGTACTGTGCATTACCTGTATGAACCGGGCAGCTTCGTGCCGGTGGCCCAGGCCCTGCGCAAGCGCCCGATCGTGCTGCACAGGCAGCCGGATTGGCGTCAGCGCGAGTACGACTTCGATCAGGATCCGTTGTGGCAAACGACGATGCCGCCGCAGGCGTTCGATGCGATTGCCTGGTACCACTGTGACCACCTCGGCACGCCGATGGAGTTGACCGATCCGCACGGCAACGTTGCCTGGGCGGGGCAGTACAAGGCGTGGGGTGAGGTGCGGGAGGAGCGTTCGGAGTGGTCCAAGCAGCATAGTCTGGGTAACCCGATCCGCTTCCAGGGGCAGTACCACGATCATGAGACTGGGCTGCATTACAACCGCTATCGGTACAATGATCCGAAGGTCGGGCGTTTCATCAACCAGGATCCGATCAGCTACACCGGTGGGTTCAACCTGTTCGCCTACGCACCGAACCCTGTCGAGTGGTCTGATCCATTAGGGCTTGCTGCACAAAATCAGTTGGGTACCTATGGGAGTATGAACGGACAAGGGAATGTTGGTGATGAGCTTGAGGTGCATGAATTTGTTAGACATGAAGCATTGGTACAGATGGGATGTGCTAACAAACGACGGAGGAACAAAGATAACCCATCAATTGCTTTAACCCCAAAGAACATGATCAAGTACATGTCAGCGAGAACGCGCTGGCGCGAACGCATCTTAATGTTGGGGTGAATGAGTTCCAGTTTTCAGGGCAGACAGGTAAGCCGAAAAAGCGTCAAATGGATGTCTGGCAAGGCGCCATTCGACGGGCGGGTATATCTGCGGCGCAAGCGAAGGCGCTAAGAAAGCAATCAGCGCGATATCTTAAAAAATTAAACTGCTGCTGCGAGGTAGGTTGATATGTTCAAAGAACTTGTTTTTTCGACGGATGCTCCTTTAGAAAGTGATGCTTATGTTGGAGGTGGCGCGCGCTTGCCTAAAAGTATGTCCTGGCCACGCTCAGATAGCGGGCTTCCATTGGTGCACTTATTGGCTTTTCCTGTTAGTTGGTTGAGTGACGCAGCGTCACCTTACTGGATTTCTATTTTTATACCATATGAGCCTGGAAAAGTTAGTCATTATCGTCAGCTGCGCATGAAAAGCGGTGAGTCTCAGGCGGCTGTTCTTATCTATGAGAGATGCAAGGAAATTCGTAATGAAAGTGAAGGGAAAATTGTAGGTTGTGGAAGGATCATTGTTTTGGAAAATAATGGCGAAGATGATGAGGAGAACCTCGCGTCAAAAATTGACGGAGTTGATTCTTGGCTGCAGGCTCCGCTTGAGATTGTAGATGCTAAAAGAAGGGTTTCAATCTACGGAGGCGATCTGGATTTATCGATTCCGGAAAACAAAGGTGTGTTATCGGACGGTATGGGGTACCTGCTCTTGAGTGATGATTTTGTGGCTGGAAATTTAGCGGCTGCGCATGGTTTTTTTCTGCAGCTCGGCTAAACACTGGAGCGACTCAAAGTGTGACAGACCTATTAGACAAGGCGATTTAATCGTAAGCGCTCCATAAACCCCACCCAACCAAAGATGGGCAGCGCACCTAGGCTCTGTCTGAAATCCCAAGAAACTGAAATGTGGCCCCGGAACAGCCGGGGTTCTGTACAGTCGCCGGCCATCTGCGGAAAGGAATTCTGTGATGGCAAAGCGTTATGAACTCTCGGATGAGGCGTGGGCAGTGGTCGCCGATCTCTTTACGGCAGCCCACGTCAGGGGCAGGTCCCGCAGCAGTGATCGCTTGATGCTCGATGGTGTGCTCTGGGTGCTGTGCTCGGGAGCAGCCTGGCGAGATATGCCCGAGCGCTTCGGGTCCTGGGCGACGGTCTATCACCGCTTCCGGGTCTGGCGAAACCGCGGAACATTCGATCAGATGCTCAGACGATTGCACCTCAGACTCAATGAAAAAGGCTTGATCGATCCCCACACCTGGATGATCGATTCGACCGCTGTTCGAGCAACCCGTGCTTCATCTGGAGCGCAGCGGTATATGGCTACAACGATGCACCAGCTGTCAGCCATCAGGGCAGAAATCCTGCTGGGACGACAAAGGGGGACACCGGACTATCGCGCAAATAGGGCGCAAGATTTCGATGCGATTGCCTGGTACCACTGTCATCACCTCGGCAGGCCGGCTGCATTAAAATCGGTACCGACACCATGATCCGACAACGTGTCGTTTAACCAGTCAAGACCCTATCAGCCTGCTCACAACCCACTTCAAGCATCACGATAATGCCCAGGCGTCGCCGCCAGATGTTGCTTGAACACCCGTTGCAGATGCGCCTGGTCCGCAAACCCAGCCTCCACTGCCACCTCGGCGATCGCCCTGCCCTGGCGTAATTGCGCCCGGGCATGCTGAACCCGCTGATCAACCAGGTATCCATGGGGCGTAAGGCCGAAGCGTTGTCGGAATGCGCGGATCAGATAGGCCCGCGACAGCCCGGCAGCGGCACAGATATCTTCAAGGCTCAGTGGGTCGGTGCGGTGCGCACGAATGAAGGCAGCGGCCGTCTCTAGACGCGGATGGCCTGACGCGCTGACGCGCGTAGGTGCCCCAAGATAACCTGGCAGGTCTGTAAAAAACGTCGCCAGCAGCGCCTCACGCTGGGGCTCAGCGTCGTCGAACAAGCTGGCAAACACCTGCAACAGCCGGCCGTACAGCCTCGGCGACGTGCTACAGGTGTGCCCAGGCAGTTCGAACCCCAGCGTCTGCAACCACGGCAGGTCGACGAACAGCATCAGGTAAGACCATGCCTCCCCTTCGATCGGGTTGCAGGTGTGCACCACGCCAGGGTTCATCAGCACCGTGGTACCGGCGCTGACTTCGACCTGAGTGTCACCGGTCAGGTAACGGCTACGCCCGCCAGTGATCACACCGATGGAAAAGCTCTCATGGGAATGGGCGGCGTAACACACCTTGCGCCCATCCCCTACCCGCCGGGCTTCAACGAAAGGCAAGGTTGGATCCCGCCAAAACCGCGACACCTCGATCATCGAGCGCTCCTCACGCGTTACAGTTTCCAGTCAAGACTAACCATCATCGTCCTCGGTTCGCCATGATAAACCCCGTTATAGAACCCAAGGTTGTTGTAGTAGTGCTCATCGAACAGGTTTTTCACGTTCAATGACGCTGACACATGCTCATCGAACTGATAGCGCGCCATCAGCCCCACCACCGAGAAGGCCTTCTGGCTAATGGTGTCCTTGACCGTGATGATCGTGCCGTCCGCCTCTCGCCCCACCGGACGATTGGCCGCCTTGAAGTTGTCACTCTGCCAGTCCAGGTTGCCGCCCACGGTCAAGACCGGGGTTAGCTTGTAGGTGGTGGAGAAACGCACTAGGTTCAGCGGCTGCTCGGTATTCTTGCGCTGCTTGTCGCCCGTTGCGGCATGGGTGTAGCTGTAGCCCAGGCTCATTTGCCAGTCGGGCATCACCTCACCGGCAATCTCGGCTTCGAAGCCTTCGACCACCACGCCCTTGCCACCGGATTTGTAATAGATTTCACCGTCCGGCCCCGGCGGCACCGAGTCGTCCTGTTCGGCGACGTTGTCCTGCTTGCTGCGGAACACCGCCGTGCTCAGGTTGAGGCGATCGTCGTACAGGCTGCCCTTGAGGCCCACTTCGTAGACCTTGCCGACGATAGGTTCGAGGTACTGCTTGTTGACGTCACGCACCGTCTGCGGGTTGAAAATGTCGGTGTAGCTGACATACGCCGTGTACTGCTCGGTGAGGTCGTAGAGCACGCCGGCATAGGGTGTCCACTGGTCGTTCTGGGTCTGCTTGCTCTGGGTTTCAGCGGCATTGAGCGCATCGTCATAGGTCCAGTCGCGGCTTTTGGTCTGCCAGCTGCCGTAACGGCTGCCCAGCACCACATGCAGGCGGTCGGTGGGGTTCAGGCGCGTGGCAATGTAACCGGCTTTCTGGCGGATGTAGCTGCGCGAAGCATCCAGGCCCGTGTCGATGTCGTAGAACTTTGGTATCGACCCCATGTACTTCCAGTCGGGAATGCTGGTGTAGCCATCAGGCACTGAGAGCGCAATCAGATAGGGCGAGCTGTTGCGCCGCTCGGACTCGCCATAGCCAACCATGAAGTCATGGCTGCGCCCGAACAGCTGGTACGGGCCGGCCAGGTTGAAGTCGATCGCGTCCATCTTTTCCTGGCCAGACATGTGCCTGGACCAGGCCTTCATGCCGCTGCGGTCGGCCTCGGGGAAGCCATTGCCGCCGTAGTACACCTTGCCGTCGCTGTCGGTCTGGCGATGGGTGTAAGCCGCCTTGAGCAGCCAATCGTTACCCAGGCGTTGGTCGAGGGTGGCGAACAAGGTCTGGTCTTTCAGTGGCCAGGACGACCAGGGCGCAGCCAGGTTGGTCGAACGGGGCAGATCGGCCTTGCCGCCATCGGCGCTCCAGTAAGGTACCGTGCCCCAGGACGCGCCTTGTACATGCTTGTTCTGGTAATCGTAGCCTACCGCCAGCACGGTACTGTCGGTCAGGTCTGCCTCGACGATGCCATAGGCCACCTCGCGCTGGGTGGCGTACTTGTCCATGAATGACTGGCTGTCCCGGTAGGCCAGCACCGTGCGACCGCGCAGGCGCCCTTCCCACCCCAGCGGGCCGCCGACATCCAGGTGGCTGTAGTAGTTGTCATAGCTGCCTGCACTGACACCGCTGTTGACCGCCAGCTCATGGGTCGGACGCTTGCGCACCATGGCGATGGTGCCAGACGGGTCGCCCGCGCCGGTGGTCAAGCCAGTGGCGCCGCGCACGACCTCGATATGGTCATAGATGATGGTGTCCGAATCCGACTTGAGCCCGGAGAAGGTGTTGAGCATCCCGTCGATCTGGAAGTTGTTGATGGCATATCCACGGGAGTAGTAAGTCGGCCGCTCCGAGTCGTTGCGCTGCACGGTGACGCCCGTGACGTGCGCCATGGCCTCGGACAGTGTGTCGAGCTGGAAGTCATCGAGTTGCTGACGGGTGATCACCGAGACCGATTGCGGAGTTTCCTTGATCGACAGGTTCAGCCGCGTGGCTGCGCTCATGCTGCCCGTGGTGTAAGACCCGCTGTTTTCGGTGGTGCTGCCCAGGCTTTGAGCAAGAATTTGCGTGGAGCCGAGTTCCAGCACCCCTTCCTGCGGCCTTGGTTCGTTGTCTTCTGCCAGTGTCGCAGTGCTGAGGAAGGTGGTGCAAAGACCCAGGGTCAAGGTCATGGAACGGCTGATGGGCGCGAACATCGCTGCCTTACTCCTTGTACGTCCGATGAAAATCCATGGCTGCCGTTTGGCAGCATTCACATGAAAACGAATCTCGGATAAGAATCGTTATCGATATGTCATCGAAACGTAAAGATCGCGCTGTCCGTACTGGCCTCATCGCCGGCTTGCCAGCGATGAGGCTTTCAGCAA
The DNA here is from genome assembly GCF_040762985.1 of Pseudomonas sp. Rh2. Lineage (NCBI taxonomy): Bacteria > Pseudomonadati > Pseudomonadota > Gammaproteobacteria > Pseudomonadales > Pseudomonadaceae > Pseudomonas > Pseudomonas sp. Rh2. The sequence continues at coordinate 2,902,910 of NZ_CP142890.1, read as the reverse complement.
CAGCCCGTCACTTCAAGGCATCACCGGCGGCAGGTACTGCAACGTAGTCCCCAATGCCCACAGCAGCACCAGCACCAACGGTACATGCACCAGCAACTGCACGAACGAGAAGCCGATCAGGTCACGTGCCTTGAGCCCCAGCACGCCCAGTAGCGGCAGCATGTAGAACGGGTTGATCAGGTTCGGCAGCGCTTCGGCGGCGTTGTAGATCTGTACCGCCCAACCCAAGTGGTACTGCAAGTCATTGGCCACCATCATCACGTACGGCGCCTCGATGATCCACTTGCCGCCGCCTGAAGGGATGAAGAAGCCCAGCACCGCCGAATACACGCCCATCAGCAACGCATAGGTGTCATGGGTAGCGATCTGGGTGAAGAACAGCGAAATATGATGAGCCAAGGTCTGCTCATCGACCCCCTTGACCTGGGTGAGGATCGCGGCGATCGAGCCGTACAGCGGGAATTGGATGAGGACCCCGGTGGTGGTCGGCACGGCGCGGGCCACAGCGTCGAGGAAGCTGCGCGGGCGCCAGTGCAACAAGGCGCCGAGCATGATGAACAACAGGTTGTAGGTGTTCAGCCCGGAAATCGCGGTGATCGCCGGCTTGGTGGCAAACTCCTGGTACAGCCAGCCACCGGCCAGCGCCACCAGCAGCAGGATCAGGATCGGGCTGTATTCCAGCCACTCACCGGGGCGGGTGCGCTGAGGCGCGGGCGGCGCGGTGAAGCTTGGGTCGACGCCACAATCCTCGGCGCTGCGCGCACTGTTCGGGCCGGGTGCAGTGGCATAGGCGATCACCAACGAAACGATCACCAGCGCGGCCAGCATCACCCCGGACTGCCAGAGGAAGATGGTCTCAGTGAACGGAATCACACCGGTAATCGACAGGATCGACGGCGGCAGGCTGGCAGGGTTGGCCTGCAACTGCGCGGCCGAAGACGACAGGCCCAGTGCCCAGACGGCGCCGAGGCCCAGGTAGGCGGCTGCGCCAGCGGCGCGGTAGTCCATCTTCAGCTCGGTACGGCGGGCCAGGGCGCGAACGAGCAGACCGCCGAACACCAACGACAGGCCCCAGTTGAGCAGCGAGGCCAACATCGAAATCAGCGCGACCCAGCACACAGCCGAGCGGCCGTTCTTGGGCAGGCGTGCCAGGCGGTCGATCAACCGCGCAGCCGGCGGCGAGCTGGCGACCACGTAGCCGCCGATGACCACGAAGGCCATTTGCATGGTGAATGGGATCAGGCTCCAGAAGCCATCGCCAAAGGCCTTGGCGGTGTCGGTCGGTTTGGCGCCCATGACCAGGGCGCCCAGGCACACCAGCATCACCGCCAGGGCAGCGAATACCCAGGAGTCGGGGAACCAGCGTTCGGCCCAGTTGGAGCAGCGCAAGGCAAAGCGGGCGGAGCGGCTGTCTTGAATTTCAGCGGCCACGGTAAACTTCCTTTTATTGGTTTTATTGGTTGCAACGGCAAATCTGCCGGAAACGCAAAAACCCTGTGAGAGCGGGTTCACTCGCGAATGCAGCAGTCAGTTGGCCAATGCATTCGCGGGCAGATCCGCTCCCACAGGGGATGGGGAATGACCTTAGAAGGTCATTTCCTTCACATCATCGGGCACGATCAGCTTGCCGGCGGTCTTCTCGATGATTTCCTCGACGCTCACCCCTGGCGCCGTCTCGCGCAGGATGAACGCACCGTTTTCAATTTCCAGATAGGCCAGGTCGGTGAGCACCTTGCGGATACAGCCCGCACCGGTCAGCGGCAAGCTGCAGCGCGGGAGCAGCTTGGACTCGCCGTCCTTGGAGGCGTGGGTCATGGTGACGATGATGTTCTCGGCTCCGGCCACTAGGTCCATGGCGCCGCCCATGCCTTTGACCAACTTGCCGGGAATCATCCACGAGGCGATGTTGCCCTCCACGTCCACCTCGAAAGCGCCCAGCACGGTGAGGTCGACATGGCCGCCACGAATCATGGCGAACGACTGGGCCGAGTCGAAGATCGAGGCACCACGACGGGCGGTGACGGTCTGCTTGCCAGCATTGATCATGTCGGCGTCGATGGTGCCTTCGGTCGGAAACTCGCCCATGCCCAGCAGGCCGTTTTCCGACTGCAGCATAACGTCCATATCGGCGGGTACGTAGTTGGCGACCAGCGTCGGAATGCCGATGCCAAGGTTGACGTAGTAACCGTCCTTCAGTTCACGGGCGACGCGTTGCGCCATCTGTTCGCGGGTCAATGCCATGGTCAGGATCTCTTTGTTGTTCTTCAGGACGGCGCTCAGGCCTTGACGGTGCGTTTTTCGATACGTTTCTCGAAAGTGCCGACGATCACGCGGTCGACATAGATGCCCGGAGTGTGGATTTCACTGGGCAGCAAGACGCCAGGCTCGACGATCTCTTCGACTTCCACCACGGTGATCCTGCCGGCAGTGGCGGCCAACGGGTTGAAGTTCTGTGCGGTGTTGCGGTACACCACGTTGCCGTAGTGGTCGGCCTTCCAGCCCTTGACGATGGCGAAGTCACCAGTGATGGACTCTTCGAGGATGAACTTGCGGCCGTTGAACTCGCGCACTTCCTTGCCGTCGGCAACTGGAGTGCCATAACCGGTGGCGGTATAGAACGCCGGGATGCCCGCACCGCCCGCACGCATTTTTTCCGCCAGGGTGCCTTGCGGGGTCAGTTCGACCTCCAGTTCACCGCTCAGAAGCTGGCGTTCGAACTCGGCGTTCTCACCGACGTAGGAGGCGATCATCTTGCGGATCTGCCGGTCTTCGAGCAGCACACCCAGGCCGAAGCCATCGACGCCGCAGTTGTTGGACACCACGGTCAGGCCTTTGACACCACGGCGCTTGATTTCGGCAATGAGGTTTTCGGGGATACCGCACAAGCCAAAGCCACCGGCCAGTACCGTCATGTTGTCGTTCAGGCCTTCGAGGGCCTGTTCATAGGTTGCTACGCGCTTGTCCAGTCCGGCCATGCTGATCCGCCTTTTGTAGTTGTTGAACCGACGAGGCTGTCGGTGAGCGTGTGGAGGCATCTTCACTGCTGGCGACTGATTTGTTAATTTTGTTTTAATCATCAATTGATAATAAATTCAAAACAAAGGCCAAGCCCTGTCATGAACGTCAAGCAACTGCGTGCCTTCGTCACCGTGGCCAAATACCAGAGCTTCGCCCAGGCCGGCGAACACCTGCATGTGTCGCAACCGGCGCTGAGCCTGACCATCAAGGCGCTGGAGGACAACCTCGGCGGCGCCCTGCTCACCCGCACCACCCGCAGCGTCAGCCTGACGGCCGAAGGTGAAGTGCTGCTGCCCATGGCCCGACGCCTGCTGGCCGACTGGGACGACACCGAGGAGATGCTGCGCCAGCGCTTCACCCTGCAGCTGGGGCGAGTGTCGGTGGCCGCCATACCCGCCTTCGCCGGCAATCTGCTACCACACTCGCTCAAGGTCTTTCGCCAGCGGTACCCCAAGGTCAACGTCACAGTGCATGATGTGATCAACGAGCAAGTGCTGGAGCTGGTGCGTCATCGTCGCGTAGAACTGGGCATCGGCTTCGAACCGGACAACAACGAAGGCCTGGACTTCCACCCTCTCTACCTGGACCGTTTCGTCGCCGTGGTGCCGGCCGATTCGCCACTGGCAGCGCAGCAACAGGCCACCTGGAACCAACTGCTGGGCGAGGACTTCATCGCCTTGCAACGCCCTTCTGCGGTTCGCCTGTTGCTCGAACACAATGTGGCGGCGCAGCACGGCAAGCTGGCGGTGGCGTTCGAGAGCCATCAGCTGTCGACCATCGGCCGAATGGTGGCCAGCGGGCTGGGCGTGAGCGCAGTGCCTGCGCTGTGCATCAACCAGATGCAGGAGCTCGGCGCACGTTGCGTGGCGCTGGTCGACCCGATCGTCGAACGACGTATCGGCGTGATCGCCTTGAGTGACCACAAACTGTCCACCGCAGCGCAGGCGCTGCTCGAGGTACTGCTTTCCCACACTCAGCCCCCGGAGGTGACATGCGTTACGTGAAACTGGCAGGCTCCAGCGTTCCGGCCATTGGCCAGGGCACCTGGTACATGGGCGAAAACCCACATCGCAAGGCTGCGGAGGTTGCGGCCCTCCAGCAAGGTATCGAACTGGGATTGACCCTGATCGACACCGCGGAAATGTATGCCGAGGGCGGCGCCGAGGAAGTGGTCGGCCAGGCTATCGCCGGGCGCCGTGACCAAGTGTTTCTGGTGAGCAAGGTCTACCCGCACAACGCCAGTCAGCGCGGCGTGCCGGCCGCGTGCGAGCGCAGCCTCAAGCGCCTGGGCACCGACTGCATCGACCTGTATCTACTGCACTGGCGCGGGCAGTACCCGCTGGAGGAAACCGTCGAGGCGTTCGAGCGGCTGCGCGAGCAAGGCAAGATCCGTCGTTGGGGGGTATCCAACTTCGATGTCGACGACCTGCGCGAACTCGACGATGCCAACTGCGCGACCAACCAGGTGCTGTACAACCCGACGCAACGCGGGATCGAGTTCGACTTGTTGCCCTGGAGCCAGAAGCGCGGCTTGCCGACCATGGCCTACTGCCCACTGGCCCAGGCGGGACAGCTGTTGCAGCACTCGGTGCTCAGCGAAATCGCCGAGCGGCACGGCGCAACCCCGGCCCAGGTAAGCCTGGCATGGGTGACGCGCAACGATGGGGTCGTTGCCATCCCCAAAGCAGTCACACCGGAGCATGTGCGCTTGAATGCTGCGGCCGGGGTGCTGAGTTTGAACAGCGAGGACCTGCGGGCGATCGACCGGGCATTTCCGGCGCCGACACGCAAGCAGCCCCTGGCGATGGTCTGAACGGCCGTTGACAGCCCTTTTCACGGGTAGAACCGCTCCTACGGTTTTTGCATTGCCCTCGAGAATCCAGGGAGACCTGCAGGCGCAGGCTTACCCGCGAAAAGGTCGCTGCAATCAGTGGAAGTCCCGGCTCCGTACATCCAGCCCTTGCAGCAACGGGGTGATATCTTCCAGGCGCCGGGCGATCAGATGCCGCACCCCATTCTCCTGCTCAAGCCGCCCACTCACCTTGAGCAACTGCGACCCTACCAATGCCCGCCGCTGCCGTTCGGCCAGGTCGCGCCAGACCACCACATTGACCATGCCGGCCTCGTCCTCAAGGGTCACGAAGGTCACGCCACTGGCCGTCTGCGGCCGTTGCCGCCCCACCACCAGCCCTGCCACGGCGATGTTGTCACCATGCTCGACGCCCGGCAGTTCGCTTGAGCTGCGGCAGCCCAGCGCCCGCAAGCGGGGTCGCAACAAGCTCAGTGGATGGGGGCCGAGGGTAGTGCCCAAGCTCTGGTAATCGGCGAACAGATCCTCCCCGACCGTGGGTGCAGGCAGCACCACCTCGGCTTCAGGGGCCGCATGCACATCCGCGAACAACGGCAACTGCGCCTGCACCGCCGCCACCTGCCAGCGCGCCTGATGGCGGTTGCGGGCCAAGGCCCGTAGCGCACCGGCATCGGCCAGGCGGGCGCGGGCCTGACTGTTGAGGCCGGCGCGCAGGCACAGGTCCTCGACATCGCGCCAGGGCCGCCCTGCCCTCGCCTGCACCAACCGACGGGCATCGCTTTCGGCAAAGCCACGAATCTGCCGCAACCCGAGTCGAATGGCCAAGGCGTCATTGGCCATAGGCTCAAGGGTGCAATCCCAGTCACTGTGGTACACATCCACCGGTCTGACCTCGATCCCCTGGCGCCGCGCATCCTGCAACAGTTGGTCAGGGCTGTAGAAACCCATGGGCCAGCTGTTGACCAGCGCACAGGTGAAAATCGCCGGTTCATGGCACTTGAGCCAGCTGCTGGCATAGCACAGCAAGGCGAAACTGGCGGCGTGGGACTCGGGGAAGCCATAGCTGCCGAAACCTTTGATCTGCTCGAAGATACGCTCGGCAAACGCCAGGTCATAGCCGTTGCGCAGCATGCCTTGCACCAGCCGTTCGCGGTGTGGCTCCAGCCCACCATGACGCTTCCAGGCGGCCATGCTGCGACGCAGTTGGTCGGCCTCGCCGGGGCTGTACTCGGCGGCGACCATGGCCAGCTCCATGACCTGCTCCTGGAACAGCGGCACCCCCAGGGTGCGCTCGAACACTTCTTCAAGCGCCGGCGATGGATAAGTGACTGGCTCCTGCTTCAGACGCCGACGCAGATAGGGGTGCACCATGTCGCCCTGAATCGGCCCCGGACGCACGATGGCGACCTCGATCACCAGGTCGTAGAACTTGCAGGGTTTGAGCCTGGGCAACATGGCCATCTGTGCCCGTGATTCGATCTGGAACACCCCCATGGTCTCGGCGCGCCCGATCATCTCGTAGGTGGCGGCATCCTCGGCGGGGATGGTCGCCAGAGTCAGGTGCCGCCCACGATGGCGCTGCAGCAGGTCGAAACAGCGGCGCAAGGCGCTGAGCATGCCCAGAGCCAGCACATCCACCTTGAGCAGGCCGAGCATGTCCAGGTCGTCCTTGTCCCACTGGATGACCGTGCGTTCGGGCATCGCGGCGTTTTCCACGGGCACCAGTTGGTCGAGCGGCTGCTGGGAGATGACGAAGCCCCCCGGATGCTGCGACAGGTGCCGTGGAAAGCCGATCAGCTCGCCTGCCAGCACCAGGATGCGTCGCAGCGAAGGGCTGGCAGCGTCGAAACCGGCCTCTGCAAGGCGCTGGGCATCGGGGATGCGGTCGCTCCAACGGCCACAGCACTTGGCCAGGGCATCCACCTGGTCGGCCGGAAGCCCCAGCACGCGCGCCACGTCCCGTACCGCACCCGCGGCATGATAGGTGCTGACTACCGCGGTGAGTGCCGCCCGGTGCCGGCCATAACGGCGGAAAATGTACTGGATCACCTCCTCCCGGCGGTCGTGCTCGAAATCCACGTCGATATCCGGCGGCTCGTTGCGCTCACGGGACAGGAACCGCTCGAACAGCAGGCGATGCACCATGGGGTCGAGTTCGGTGATACCCAGCACGAAGCACACCACCGAGTTGGCCGCAGAGCCCCGCCCCTGGCAGAGGATGCCCTGGCTACGGGCGAAGGCGACGATGTCGTGTACGGTCAGGAAGTAGCTTTCATAGCCCAGCTCGGCGATCAGCGCCAACTCCCGGGCCAGCACCGTGCGTACTTTGTCGCTTGGCCCTTGCGGCCAGCGCATGGGCAGGCCGCGCTCGCACAGTTCACGCAGCCAGCTTGCCGGGGAGTGCCCTTCGGGCACCAATTCCCGTGGGTATTGATACTTCACTTCGCTCAGCTCGAAGCGGCAGCGTTCGGCGATGACAAGGGTCTCGGCGAGCAGGTCGTCGGGGTACAGTTCGCTCAACTGCGCCAAGCTGCGCAGATGCCGCTCGCCATTGGCGAACAGGTGACGACCGGCCTCGGCCACGTTGCAATGCTCGCGGATGGCGACCATGCAATCTTGCAGGGCACGACGGCGGCGGTTATGCATGTGCACATCGCCACAAGCCACGGCGCGAACACCCAAGCCTGCCGCCAAGGCCCGCAGGCGGACCAAACGAGCCTGGTCATCGCTGCCCCGGTGCAGGTGCACTGCCAGCCACAGGCGCTCGCCGAACAGCGCTTGCAACCATTGGCCGGAAGCCGTGTCGCCCAGGTCATCGGGCACCCACAACGCCAGCAGCCCCTGATGATGGTGTTGCAGGTCTTCGCCCAACAGTTGGTAAGCCCCCTTCCGCGCCCGCCGCCGCGCCCGGGTTATCAACGCACAGAGGTTCTGGTAACCCGTGAGGTTCTCCACCAGCAACACCAGTTTCGGCCCGTCCTGCAGACGCACCTCGCTGCCGACGATCAGCCGCAGCGGGTGGGCCTTGGCCGCCTGCCAGGCACGCACGATGCCCGCCAAGGTGCACTCGTCGGTAATCGCCAGCGCCTCATAGCCCTGCTCAAGGGCGCGCCGGAACAGCTCGTCGGCGCTCGAGGCGCCGCGCTGGAAGCTGAAGTTCGATAGGCAGTGCAGCTCGGCATAGCCGGGGGTGCTCATGCGAACCAGCCTTGCAGCCACAGCGGACCGGGCTGGGCCAGGTCGCGGTAGGCCCAGCCGCGCAAGCCTTCACGGGTTTCGATGCGATAGTAGTCACGGCGTACGTCGCCACCGTCCCACCAGCCCGATTCGATGCGCTCGGCATGCCCCAGCAGGCGGTGGCCTGCCTCGTCCAGCGCCTGGGGGGTCGGAAGCAGCCAGCCCGGGCGGCTGCCAGGCGCCACCGGCAGGCTGCCCTGCGCGCCCTGCTCTGCCCGCTGCCAGGCGCATTCGGGACGATGGTCGGCCTCGGCGCGCAGTCCCTTCACGGCCTCGTCGCCCAGGCGTGCGCGCAGGCGTTCGCGCAGCTGCTCCCAGGGTTGGGCCTGTTGCGCACGGGAGTCGAACAAGGCCTGGTGCTGGGGCACGAATGGCGGCAGGTCATCGGCAACCAGACGCAGATTGCGCACCGGCGCGGGAATGCGCAATGGTTCAAGCCGTCCGCGAGACAGCTCGAACAACATGCCGGCGTCGCGCTCGGCGGCCAGCAGGCCGACCTTGAGCACAGTGTCCGGCCCTTCGGCATGCTCCAGGTGCAGACTGAAGCGCTGTACGCCGCAATCACGGCCAGCAAGGAAGGCGGCCAGGTCGCCGAGCATGCGCCGCAACGGAAACAGCAGGGCCTGGTGCGATTCGACGTCGAAGTTGAGTTCCAGCCGCGTCTCGAAGCGGTCAGGCGGCTGGTAGAAGTCCAGCGCCAGTTTGCGCAGGCCCAGCAGTTGATCCAGATGCAACTGCACTTGGGCAGCAAAACGCTTGGCCAGGGCATCACGGGGCAATGCCAGGACCTGCCCGAGCTGACGCAGGCCCATGCGGGCAAAGGCCTCGGCGGCGTCACGGGGCAAGCCGACCCGCTCGATGGGCAGGCGTGCCAGCGCTGCGCGGGTATCTTCAGCACAGGCCACGGCCAGGCCGTCGTGGGCGTTGGCGAGCATGCGGGCCGCCACCGGGTTGCTGGCCAACACGATGCGCTGGCGCAGCCCCAGTTCACCCAGCTCCTGACGCAAGCGGGCCTCGAACGCAGGCCAGGGGCCGAACAACTGCAGGCTGGAGCCCACCTCCAACAGCAAGGCGCGGGGATAATGCAGGCTCACCTGGGCGCTGAAACGGTAGGCCCAGGCGGCCAGCAGCTGTTGCAGTTGCTCGATGTGCGCCGCATCGACCTCAACGCAGGTAAAGCCATCGGCCAGGGCCCGTGCCGCGGTCAGGGTCTGCCCGGCGCGCAGGCCCAGCGCCGCTGCAGCCGGGTTGACCGCCTGCAACACACGGCGCTGGGTCGGGCCACCGATCAACACCAACGGCGTATCGGCATCGTCCCGCTCGCGCAGGACCGAATCCAGCGCCAGCTGTGGCAGAAGAATGCAGGCCCAGAGCATGGCGCATCAGCCCCGCCCTGGACAGGCAATGGGAACCGCCGGCGGCAGGCCACCCCGACACTTGAGCACCCGCCATTGCGCCGGTCGGGTGTCGATGGCTATGCGCAACGCGGCCGGCGACGGGTTGTGCGCGGCCTGCTGGGGTCGACAGGCGAACGCCAGGGCCTGACCGGTCTCGGCGGCCACCTGCAGGCGCCGCAGGGAGCGGTCGTCGGCCCGCTGCGGCCAGCACAGCACGGCGGCGCAACTGCCGGAGCGCAGGCATTGCTCGGCGGCCCACAACGCGTCGGCTGGCTCGGCGTCGACCTGGGCCAGCCAGCGCAGGTCGACGCCGGCCGCCTGCCAGGCCGGTGCATAGGGGATGAAAGGCGGTGCCACCAGCACCACCCGCCCCCCGTCGGCGCTCAGGCGCGCCAGGGAGGGCCACAACAGTTGCAGTTCACCGCAACCGGGGCTGGCCAGCAGCAGTTCGGTCAGTGCGGCGGCGGGCCAGCCACCATCGGGCAGGCGCTGATCGAGGGCGTCGTGACCGGTAGGCTGCAACCCGAGTGGGCGTGCCCGGACCTGCCGACCGCGCCACACCTGGCGCTGGTCGAGCAGCCTGTCGAGTTCGACCACCGCGCCCATCAGTCACGCCTCAAGAGGCCGCAGAACACGCCTTCGATGAAGAACTCATGCTCCGGCCCCACTTCGATCGGCGCATAGGCCGGGTTGCGCGGCACCAGCCGGTAGCCGCCAGGCTGGCGTTGCAGGCGCTTGATGGTGACTTCGCCGTCCAGGCGCGCCACCACGATTTCGCCATCGCGGGCATCGGCCTGCTGACGGATGCCCACCAGGTCGCCGTCGAAGATGCCATCGTCGACCATCGAGTCGCCGCGCACTTTCAGCAGGTAGTCCGGGGGGCGGCGGAACAGGCTGGGGTCGAGCAACAGTTGCTCGTGGATGTCCAGGTCCGGGCCTATAGGCGCGCCCGCCGCGACGCGACCCAGCACGGGCACTTCAAGGATTTCCGGGCGCCGCAGCGGCTCGGCCAGGCGAATACCCCGCGCCTGGTTCGGCGTGACGTCGATGTAGCCAGCCTGGCACAAGGCGGTGATGTGCTTGCGCGCCACGCTGCGCGAGGCGAAGCCGAAGCGTGTGGCGATATCGGCAAGGCTCGGCGGCTGGCCGTGATCGGCGATGCGTTCACGGATGAAGTCGAGGATTGCGCGGCGTTTGGGGGTCAAGTTGTCCATGGAGCACATTTGTACTCTTTTCGGAGCGCACTGAACAGCCCCCCTCGTCGCCAGGTTTGGTTATCATCCCCAGGCGTGTGTTTTTTCAATGCCTGGATGCCTGATGCTGACTGCCCTGCTGTTCGACCTCGATGGAACCCTTACCGACACCGACACCCTGCACTTGCAGGCCTTTCGCCAACTGCTGCGCGAACATGATGGCCGCGAGCTGACCCAGGCGCAGTTCGATGCCCAGGTCAGTGGCCGGGCCAATGGCGAGTTGTTTGCCGAGCTGTTCCCCAAGGCCAGTACGGTGCAGCGCCTGGCGCTGGCTGACCGCAAGGAGGCGCTGTTCCGCGAGTTGGCCCCGGCGCTTGAGCCCATGCCAGGGCTGTTGCGCCTGCTGGAGCATGCCCAGGCGCAAGGCATCGGCATGTGCGTGGTGACCAACGCCCCTAGGCTCAACGCCGAGCACATGCTCTCGGCCATGGGCCTGGGCGCGCGATTCGAGCATGTGCTGGTGGCTGAGGAATTGGCCCGACCCAAGCCAGACCCCCTGCCTTACCTCACCGGCCTGCAACGCCTTGGGGCAGAGGCCGGACAGGCACTTGCCTTCGAGGACTCGTTGCCGGGGGTGAAGGCGGCCAGCGGGGCCGGGATCTTCACCGTGGGGATTGCCACGACCCAGACGCCTGAGCGGTTGCTGGCGGCAGGTGCACAGTTGGTGGTCGCGGATTTCGCTGATTCGCGGCTGTGGGAGGTGGTCGAGCGGATGCAGGGGTGAGGGTTTGCTGGTGCATGACGCAAGCGGTGTAGCGCCTGGACGATCGAGCGCCGCCCGCGCGGCGCATCGCGAGCAAGGCTCGCTCCTACGTCTGTTGCGGACCAGGAACGTCAGTGACGGGCGCGCGCGACCGCCTGGTTTGTACGACCCCATATTGCGCCGTGCTCTAAAGCGTTCGCGCGCAAATCCCACAGGATTCATTGGCCCGAAACCGACGTAGGAGCGAGCCTTGCTCGCGATGCGCCGCGCGGGCGGCGCTCGATCGCCCAGGCGCTACACCACTTCCGGCATACGCCCAAAACGCCACCGGCCAACCACCATTCGTCGCCCTCTCGATTCCCCGGTCGAATCTCACCCCTCCCACACGACCATTACTGAATCCCCAAGCGCGGAGTCAGTATCATGAGCACCCCGGAACCGAAGCACGAAGTGGTCTCACGCAGTCAATGGCTGGCCGCCCGTCAGCAACTGTGGCTGCACGAAAAAGCCCTCACCCACCAACGCGACGAACTGGCTGCCGCCCGCCGCGCCCTGCCCTGGGTCAAGGTCGAGCAGCCCTATCGCTTCCAGGGACCCGACGGCGATCTGAGCCTGGCCAACCTGTTCGCTGGCCGCAGCCAGTTGCTGCTGTATCACTTCATGTTCGCCGAAGGCTGGAGCGAAGGTTGCCCAGGCTGTTCGTTCCTCGCCGACCACTTCGACGGCGCCAACCTGCACCTGGCGCACCACGATGTCTCGCTGGTCGCCGTCTCGCGGGCGCCTTACCCCCAGTTCCAGGCATTCCGCCAGCGCATGGGCTGGCGCTTCCCGTGGTACTCCTCCCACGGCAGCACGTTCAACGAAGACTTTGGCGTCAGTGTCGCCAGCCAGGGCCAACGCCAGTACAACTACGCGCCATACACCGGCAACGAAAGCGAATTGCCCGGCCTGAGCGCGTTCTTCCGCGACCACGACGGGACGGTCTTCCACACCTACTCCACCTATGCCCGCGGCCTCGACATCCTGGTCAACACCTACAATTTCCTCGATATCGCGCCCCTGGGCCGCAACGAGGGCGGCACCATGGACTGGGTACGCCACCACGACCGTTACGAACAGGCGCCAGCAGCACCGCATTGCTGCCATCAGTAGCACTACGCCCATGGCGGGCATTCGCCAGGAAAGCAGCCATACTTGAGGCCGTCCCCCGCCTCACAGGCCCGCCATGCCCAGTATCCGTCCGCGTACCGATATGCGTACCCTTGTGCTGGGCATGGTGCTGCTGGCCTGCCTGGCCACCTTGGGCAACACCCTCTACGTGGCCAATCGGGTCCAGCACGGCACCCTGATACAGCTTTCCCTACGGGCCAACCAGGCCCACGCCAGCAAGGTAGCGTCCAGCATCGCCGAGTTTCTGCGCTCGCCCCACAGCCACCTGCGCTACAGCGCTCGAAAACTGGCCACAGGCCTGAACGATACAGCCCTGCTGCAAAGCGAAGCGCACCGCCTGCAAGCGCAGGACAAGGACTTCAACTCGATCGTCATGGTTAACCCCGATAGCCAGGTACTGATGGCCTACCCCGACATCCGCCAGATCGCCAGCCGCCGCCAGCGCTCGCCGGAAATCCATCCGCCAGGCCTTGCTGACGTGCGATCAACTGTTGCGGGATAAATTCGGTCGTTTGCGCCAGGGAGCGCAGAGCGATGCGCTCACCGGCCTGGCCAACCGACGGGCGCTGCACCATACCCTCGACGCCCTGATGCAAGGCACACGCCCGTTCGCCGTGCTGGCGCTGGATATCGATCATTTCAAACGGGTCAACGATACCTTTGGCCATGACGCAGGCGACGAAGTGCTCAAACACCTCGCCGCTTTGCTGCGCCAGCAGTCACGCCAGCAAGACCTGCCTTGCCGGGTGGCTGGCGAGGAGTTCACCCTGCTGCTGCCCGACACCGGCCATGCCGATGCACGGCGCATCGCCGGGCGAATTCGTGAGGCGGTCGAACAAGCTGATACCGCCCATGTTGGCCGACTCACGTTGTCCATTGGCGTGGTCTGCCGGCAGACCGATAGCGATCAAGCCGAGACGCTGCTCAAGCAGGCGGACGAGCAGCTCTACAAGGCCAAGCAGAATGGCCGCAACCGTGTGGAAGTGCTGGGCTTCAGCCCCGCACACCCAACATCCCCCGCTCAACGATGAAGTCGATCACCGCCTGCAGGCCTTCGCCTTTCTTCAGGTTGCTGAAGGTCCAGGGGCGCTCGGGGCGCATACGCTGGGTATCGCGCTCCATCACCTCCAGCGAAGCGCCGACATAGGGCGCAAGGTCGGTCTTGTTGATCACCAGGAAGTCGGACTTGGTGATGCCAGGGCCTCCCTTGCGCGGAATCTTCTCGCCTTCAGCCACGTCGATCACGTAGATGGTCAGGTCGGCCAATTCAGGGCTGAAGGTGGCGCTGAGGTTGTCGCCGCCGCTTTCCACGAAGATCACTTCGAGGTTGCCGAACTTGCGCGCCAGGGCTTCCACCGCCGCGAGGTTCATCGAAGCGTCCTCACGAATGGCGGTATGGGGGCAGCCGCCGGTTTCCACGCCGACGATGCGCTCAGGTTCCAAGGCGCCGGCCTCGGTAAGGATGCGTTGGTCTTCCTTGGTATAGATGTCGTTGGTGACCACGGCGATCTGATAGTGATCGCGCATGGCCTTGCACAGGGCTTCGAGCAAGGCGGTCTTGCCCGAGCCGACCGGGCCGCCGACACCGACGCGCAGGGGTTGCTGATAGTTTTGCATGCAGGCAGTCCTCAAGAACGGAACAAACGGGTGTATTGGGTTTCATGGCGCGACGAAGCGATAGCCAGCAGCGGCAGGCCGCCACCGAGCTGATCGTCGTCCAGCGCCAAGGCATGGTCGAGCACGCCGGGCAGCGCTTGGCCCAGGTCGCGCAGCAGTGTCTGGGCCGCTTGTTGGCCGAAGGGCACCAGCTTCACGCCTGCCATCACGGCGCCTTCCAGCCAGGCAAAACCATGGCCCAGGGCCAACTGGCGTAGCGGGATCGACCAGTGGGCGCCGAGCCAGGCCATGCCGCCGAGCTGGCTGAGTTCCAGGCTGGCGCGCCAGGCCGGGTCCTGGCCCAATTGCCAGCCGTCGAGCATGCGCGCCAGGGCCGAGCCGCGCTGCTGTTCTTCCAGGCGCAGCTCGGCGGTTTCGCGGTTGGCCAGCAGGAACCGGCTCCAGCGGCCGAACGCCTCGGCATCATCGGCCTGGCTGGCCCGGTACAAGCGCGCCAGCAGCGGCCAGTCGAGGTGGCCGAGGGTGTCGTGCAACTGCTCTCGTTGCCAGGCACTGAAGCTGGCGATGTCGCGCACCCAACCTGCCTCGACAGCCCACTCCAGACCTTGCGAATAGGTGAACCCGCCTACTGGCAGGCCGGGGCTGGCCAGCTGCAGCAGGCGTAGCAGTGCCAGGTCGCTGTTCATCAACCGGCCAGCACCAAGGCGGCGCCGGCCAGCAGGCCACCGCCGAAGGCCTTCTGCAGGCCGCTATGGCGGCGCAGCAGGCAACCGACGGCGAACCCGACCACCAGCAGCAGGCCGCTGACGGTGACGAAGCCTGCACTGAACAGCCAGAAGGCACTAGGGGTAGCTTCCACACCGTGGGCCCAGCCGTGGAACAGCGCGAACACCGGCATGAGCAGAGCCAACACCAGCTGGCGGCTGGGCAGCAACAACGCGCCAGCGGCAACCAGCAGCGAGACGGTAATCAGGGTTTCCATGCCTAACACGTCACCGAACACGTGACCGCAGATGGCGCCACCGAACATCGCCGCCAAGGTGGCCAGCGGCAGTGTCAGGTTGCGGCGGGTCAGCGCAGCAAGCACGCCGGTACCTAGCAGCATCAGCAAGTGGTCAAGGCCAGTCAGCGGGTGAAGCAGACCGTCCTGCAACGGATTGGCATCGTGGCCAGGGTGGGCGAAGGCTGGCAAGGCCACCATCAGCAAGGCAAAGGCGATCGTTTTTTTCATGGTTGACTCCGTGTACTCAAGAATGGGCTGGCATGCGCACGAACGGGTGATCGTGGCCATGGCTGTGGCTATGCGGCGCACTCTGGTAGGCGCCGGCCTCGGGTTCGAAAGGGGCCTGTTCGGCTTCCACCGTCAGGCCCAGGCCGCGCAGCATGTCGTCCAGCACATGGTCGTGCTGAAAACGCAGCAGGCCCGGTTCGATCTGCAGCGGCACATGACGGTTGCCCAGGTGATACGCGGCACGGGCCAGCAGGTGTGGATCAGCGCAACGCACCGTCGACACCGCTTCCGGGGCAGCCAGCACACGTATCACCTGACTGCCTTGGGCATCGGCCAACAACTCGCCGCCACGCAGCAGGTGGCCACGTTCGAGCATCAGGCCAGCCTCGCGACCGTCGTCGAGCGTGACGCGCAAGCGGCTCTTGATTCGGCTGTCCACATCCAGGGTGACAGTGCCGGTAACAGTGTCGGATGCAGGGATCCGGCGGGTCAGGACAATCATGCTTGCTCCTTCAGAACAGGAAATAACGCTGAGCCAGCGGCAATTCGGTGGCTGGCTCGCACACCAGCAGCTCGCCATCGGCACGCACCTGATAGGTTTGCGAATCGACTTCGATCACCGGTTGCAGGGTGTTGTGCACCATGTCGGCCTTGCGCACCCGGCGGCAGCCGTGGGCCACCCCTATCAGGCTGCGCAGGCCCAGCTCCTCGGCCAGACCGCGGTCCATGGCGGCCTGGGGCAGGAAGGTCATGCGCGTGGCATGCCGGGCAGCGCCCAGGGCGCCGAACATCGGACGGTAGTGCACCGGCTGCGGCGTCGGGATCGAGCCGTTGATGTCGCCCATCGGTGCAGTGGCGATCATGCCGCCCTTGATCACCAGGGCCGGCTTCACGGCGAAGAAGGCTGGTGCCCACAACACCAGGTCGGCCAGCTTGCCCACTTCCACCGAGCCGACTTCATGGGCGATACCATGGGTCAGCGCCGGGTTGATGGTGTACTTGGCGATGTAGCGCTTGACCCGGAAGTTGTCGCTGTAGGCGGTATCCGGGGCCAGCGGTCCACGGCGCAATTTCATCTGGTGCGCGACCTGCCAGGTGCGCAGCACCACTTCGCCGACCCGGCCCATGGCCTGGGAGTCGGACGAGGTCATGGCAAAGGCGCCCATGTCGTGGAGAATGTCTTCGGCGGCAATGGTTTCACGGCGGATGCGCGACTCGGCGAAAGCCACGTCTTCGGCAATGCTAGGGTCCAGGTGGTGGCAGACCATGAGCATGTCCAGGTGCTCATCGACCGTGTTGACCGTGTAAGGCAGCGTCGGATTGGTCGAGGATGGCAGCACATTGGCCTGGCCTGCCGCACGGATGATGTCCGGGGCATGACCGCCCCCGGCACCTTCGGTGTGGAAGGTGTGGATGGTGCGGTCACCGATGGCGGCCAGGGTGTCCTCGATGCAGCCGGATTCGTTGAGCGTATCGGTATGAATGGCCACCTGGATGTCCATTTCTTCCGCCACGCCCAGGCAGCAGTCGATGGCCGCGGGTGTCGACCCCCAGTCCTCGTGCAGCTTCAGGCCCACCGCTCCCGCGGCGATCTGCTCGCGCAAGGCTTCAGGTTGCGAGGCGTTGCCCTTGCCCAGCAGGCCGATGTTGATCGGCAGGCAATCGGCGGCCTGGAGCATGCGCGCCAGGTACCACGGACCTGGGGTGCAGGTAGTGGCGTTGGTGCCGGTAGCCGGCCCGGTGCCGCCACCGACGAAGGTGGTGACGCCGCTGGTCAGCGCCTCCTCCACCTGCTGCGGGCAGATGAAGTGGATATGCGAATCGATGCCCCCGGCGGTGACGATCTTGCCTTCGGCGGCGATCACTTCGGTGCCTGGCCCGACCGGCACGGTCACGCCAGGCTGCACATCGGGGTTACCGGCCTTGCCGATGACGGCGATGCGGCCATGCTTGACGCCGATGTCGGCCTTGACGATGCCCCAGTGGTCGATGATCAGCGCGTTGGTCAGCACCAGGTCCATGGCCTCGGCCGCCAGCATCTGGCCTTGCCCCATGCCGTCGCGGATGACCTTGCCACCTCCGAACTTGACCTCTTCGCCATAGAGGGTGAAGTCCTTCTCCACCTCTACCCACAGCGCGGTGTCGGCAAGGCGCACGCGATCGCCGACAGTGGGGCCGAACATGTCGGCGTAGGCTCGACGGGAAATACGGCTCATGCCTGGCCCTCCAGTGCGCCCATTATCTTGCCCTGGAAGCCGTAGACTTCCCGCTTGCCGGCGTAGGCCACCAGTTGCACGGTGCGTGACTGGCCGGGCTCGAAGCGCACGGCGGTGCCGGCGGGGATGTCCAGGCGAAAGCCGCGTGTAGGTTCACGTTCGAACACCAGCGCGTCGTTGACTTCGTAGAAGTGGTAGTGCGAGCCGACTTGCACCGGCCGGTCGCCATGGTTGGCCACGCTGACGCTGACAGTGGCGCGGCCGACGTTGAGCTCGATGTCGCCATCGGCGACCTGGATTTCTCCGGGAATCATGGGTGGCTCCTCAGACGATGGGGTCATGCACGGTCACCAGCTTGGTGCCGTCCGGGAAGGTGGCTTCGACCTGCACGTCGTGGAGCATCTCGGCGACGCCTTCCATGACCTGCTCGCGACTCAACACTTCGCGGCCCAGGCTCATCAGCTCGGCCACAGTCCGGCCATCGCGGGCACCTTCGAGCACCGCGGCGCTGATCAATGCCACCGCTTCCGGGTAATTCAGCTTCAAGCCGCGGGCCAGGCGCCGCTCCGCCAATAGCGCGGCGGTGAACAGCAGCAGTTTGTCTTTCTCTCTCGGGGTCAGTTCCATGGCGCGTTCTCAGGTAGCCCAAATGCGCGGCGGACATGCCGGCAGGCCGAGAACGGCCGGCCGCAGCACATGCCAGAGGCGCTGCAGGGTGCGTTGCAGATGTTGGTTGTCGTGATCGAGCAGACGGATCACCAGCAGTTGCCCCAGCAGCGTGGCGCCAGCGGGGTTGCCCAGTGCTTCGAGCAAAGACCGCACCTGCTCCAGCAGCGCCTGGTCGGCGGGCGCGGCGCAGAAGGTGGCCAGCAGCGGGTGGTCAGCGACCTTGTCCAGGCGCCCGCCTTCGATACGCAGGCGCTCGTGCAGCCCCGGGTCACCGGGCATGTCGATGCGCAGTCGGCTATCCAGGGCGCCTTGCTCGAAGCGTTCGTTCATCACTGGCCGCCCCAGGCAGAGGGTTTCCCAGGCCAGTAGCCGGGCACCAGGCTCCAGGGTGAAACAGCTGTCGAGGCTCGCTCGGGCACCGCAGAAGAAGATGCTGTCCTGAGGCAGCCATTCCAGCGTGCTGCCCGGCTGCAGGTGAAAGCGCTGACGTAATCGGGCGGTAGGGCCGATGCTGCGGTAGAACTTGCTGGCGCCGGGCATGGTCAGCAGCGCGTGACTGCCTGGTTCCAGATGAATGTCCAGTTCCAGGCGGTCGCCAGCAACGATGCCGCCGGGTGGGTGCAGCACATAGACGTGACACGGTGCACCTTCCGGGTAGAACGGTCGCTGCACCAAAAGAGGACCAAAATGATGGCGCGCACCAAGACGGGTCACGCCGGCGCGTTCGACAAAGCGCAACTGCAAGTGCGCGCTCCAGCCAGCATCCTGTTCGGTATGTTCGATCTGCTCCGCGAGCGACATCCTGCGGCCCCTGATATCCGTGGCCTGACGGCCGTTGTGAGGGTTTGGCGCGGCGCCGCTGAGCATTGCCTGCCTGACCACTCGATCAAATTCGATGGCTGGATATAGCAGGTTGCGGGCCAACTACGCAGGTGAAGGAAAATGAAACGTGTGTGGCGACTGCTCTGGCATCGGGCACACAGGGCTATGGCGCACAAACGAGGGGCGGTACAGAGCCCCGTTTTGGGCCATGGCGGTGGAAGTGGCGTGGGTTCGGACGGGATCGTTTGGTGGCCCCTGGTTTTACCTGGGGTGAAGAGTTGGCGGGGGGGCAAGAAAGCTTTGCCCCCAACCCTGGAATTTCCCACGGAAACTGCGCCTACTCCACCGCTTCGTAGGGCAGCCCGACGTAGTTTTCGGCGATGTTCACCAGACCAGCCGGCGAGGTCAGGAAGTACTCGCGATCGGCCTCCTGCATCTTCTGGTCCCAGGCATCCTTGTGGTCGCCGAAGTCATGCAGCAACTGAGTCATGAACCAGCTGAAGCGCTCGCCCTTCCACACCCGGCGCAGCGCCAGTGGCGAATACTGCGCCAGCAGGTCGGTGCGGCCCTCGCGGTACACCTTGACCAGGATACGGAACAGGTAGTTGACGTCGGAAGCGGCCAGGTTCAAGCCCTTGGCGCCGGTGGGCGGGACGATGTGCGCGGCATCGCCAACCAGGAACAGGTGCCCGTATTGCATGGGCTCGACCACCAGGCTGCGCAGCGGAGCGATGCTTTTCTCCAGTGCAGGGCCGGTGACCAGACGTTCGGCAACGTCATCAGGCAGGCGCGCCTTGAGCTCCTCCCAGAAGCGCTCGTCGGACCATTCCTCCACGCGATCTTCCAGTGGAACCTGCAAATAATAGCGGCTGCGGGTGTGGGAACGCTGGCTGCACAGCACGAAGCCGCGTTCATGGTGGGCATAGATCAGTTCATGGTTCACCGGCGGGGTGTCGGCCAGCATACCCAGCCAGCCAAAGGGGTAGACCCGTTCGTAATGCTTGAGCACACCTTCAGGAATGCTCTGTCGCGACACACCGTGGAAACCGTCGCAGCCAGCGATGTAGTCGCAGTCCAGGCGATAGGTTTGGCCGTCTTTCTCGTAGGTCAGGTAAGGGCGTTCACCCTTGAGTTCGTGGGGCTGGACGTTGCTGGCGGAATAGATGGTCAGTGCGCCGCTGGCCTTGCGGGCCTCCATGAGGTCGCGGGTCACTTCGGTCTGGCCGTACACCATGACGGTCTTGCCACCTGTCAGGGCCTTGAGGTCCAGGCGTTGGCGACGCCCGCCAACCAGCAGCTCGACGCCTTCGTGAACCAACCCTTCGCAGTCCATGCGGGCGGCCACACCGGCTTCGCGCAGCAGGTCGACCGTGCCCTGTTCGAGGACGCCTGCACGGATCCGGCCCAACACGTATTCAGGGGTCTGGCGTTCGACGATGACCGTGTCGATGCCAGCGTTATGCAGCAACTGGCCAAGCAGCAGGCCGGACGGACCTGCGCCGATGATTGCAACCTGAGTGTTCATTGTTCTTGTCTCTTGTCTGGCGATGCCAGCCCACGACTGGCAGTGGCTGGGCATCTGCTGTTAGGGTTTGCCCCTGCATTTTTACTGGCAATGCACCGCTAAAAAGTGTGCTATCCAATATAAAAACTGCACTTTTGCAAAAAGCGTTCGATTAACGGACAGGAACAAGAACAATGAAATCCACCCTCCCCGGCGTCCCGCTGTTCCAGTTGTATGGCGAAAACCAAGCCTGGCCCGCCACCGACTTGCTGCATTGCGAGACCATCCCGGTGCGCAGCCGCCTGCACCATTGGGAAATCAAGCCGCACCAACATGCCGAGTTGTTCCAGTTGCTCTACGTGCAGCGGGGTCGGGCCGAGGTGGAGATCGAGGGCCGGCACAGCGAAATCCGCGAGGCCGCGATCCAGGTCGTGCCGCCACTGACGGTGCATGGCTTTCGCTTTAGCGCGGACATTCAAGGGCATGTGGTGACGTTCGGCGCAGCCCTGGTAGCCGATCTGGAACAGCGCTTGGGCACGCCGCTGCGGGTGCTTTCGACACCGGCCTGCTACCCGTTGGGCAAGGATCGTCAGCACCTGCGCACGCTGATCGACACCTTGCAGCAGGAATACCAGGGCAGTGCCCCGGCGCGGTCGACCATGCTCCAGGCGTTGGTCACCGCACTGGTGGTGTGGATCAGCCGTCGCCAGCAACAAGGTTTGGCACCACGCAACCGCGATGAACGCGACCGCCTGTTGCTGGGCCAGTACCTGCGCCTGGTCGAGGCTCATTACCGCGAACACCTGTCGGTGGAGGACTTCGCCGCGCACCTGAATATTTCCAGCCTGCAACTGAACCAGCTATGCCGCGAGCTCAGCGGCCAGACGGCCTTGCAGGTCGTCCATCAGCGCCTGCTGCTGGAGGCCCGGCGCAACCTGATCTACACGCGTATGAGCATCAGCCAACTGTCGGACAGCCTGGGGTTCAGCGACCCCACCTACTTTGCACGGTTCTTCAAACGGCTGACCGGCCAGACGCCCAATGCATTCAGGCGTTCGGCTTCGCACGCGCCCGCTTGACGTATACGTCAACCTGCCATTAGGTTAGCCACATACCATCCTGCGAGCCCGAGCATGAGCAGCCAGACCTACAGCATTTCCGACCTGTCCCGCGAGCTGGACATCACCACCCGCGCTATCCGCTTCTATGAGGAACAGGGCCTGCTGAGCCCAGAGCGCCGCGGCCTGGAGCGAATCTATTCGGCGCGCGACAAGGTCAGCCTCAAGCTCATCCTGCGCGGCAAGCGTATCGGTTTCTCGCTGGCCGAATGCCGTGAATTGATCGAGCTATACGACCCCACCAGCGGCAACCTCAAGCAGCTCAACAGCATGCTGGCGAAAATCGCCGAGCGCCGTGCGCAGCTGGAACAGCAGATGCTCGATATCCACCAGATGCAACTGGAACTGGACACCGCCCAGGAGCGCTGCGAACAAGCCCTGGCTGCCACCTTGAACAAGAACGACAACCGTTGATCCGCCACAGGAACCCTGCCATGTCCTTGCCCAAACACGTTCGCCTGGTCGAAGTCGGCCCGCGCGACGGCCTGCAGAACGAAGCCCAACCTATCAGTGTTGCCGACAAGGTGCGCCTGGTGGACGACCTCACCGAAGCCGGGCTGAGCTACATCGAAGTCGGCAGTTTCGTTTCGCCCAAATGGGTACCGCAGATGGCCGGTTCCGCCGAGGTGTTCGCCGGTATTCGTCAGCGCCCAGGCGTTACCTATGCCGCCCTGGCACCCAACCTGCGCGGGTTCGAAGACGCATTGGCGGCCGGTGTGAAGGAGGTCGCGGTATTTGCCGCCGCCTCCGAGGCCTTCTCGCAGCGCAACATCAATTGCTCGATCAGTGAAAGCCTCACGCGCTTCGAACCGATCATGGACGCGGCACGCAGCCACGGCGTGCGTGTTCGCGGCTATGTGTCGTGCGTGCTCGGTTGCCCTTATGAAGGCAAGGTCAGCGCCGAACAGGTCGCACCGGTCGCCCGTGCCCTGCATGACATGGGCTGCTACGAGGTGTCGCTGGGCGACACCATTGGCACCGGAACCGCCGGCGATACCCGGCGCCTGTTCGAGGTGGTGTCGAAACAGGTGCCACGCGAGCAACTGGCCGGGCATTTCCACGACACCTATGGGCAAGCCCTGGCCAACGTCTATGCCAGCCTGCTGGAGGGTATCAACGTGTTCGACAGCTCGGTCGCAGGCCTTGGGGGCTGTCCCTACGCCAAGGGCGCCACCGGCAATATCGCCACGGAGGACGTGCTTTACCTGTTGCAGGGGCTGGGCATCGACAGCGGTATCGATTTGGACCGACTGATTGCAGCCGGTCAGCGTATCAGTACCGTGCTGGGCCGAGCCAATGGTTCACGGGTGGCGCGGGCGCGCACTGCGGGCTAGTTCACACGGCTGTCACATTTGTGTGGGTGGAGTGTTACCGCCCCCACAAAAACCAGCAAAAAATCGGGTAACAGGGAAACAAATCGACAAAATCTCAGGTCACCCGCCACACGCCCAGAATGCCAACCTATTGATTTTAAAGGATTTTGAAAAGTTGGCACGCCACCTGCTATATCTTTGGCATAACAAGAACAAAAACGTGATACCCAATAAAAACAACAGATAACGGCTCTGACATAAAAAAAACAACACGGCAGAGGCGTAGCAAGCAGATTTTTTTGGAGTAGATACGCTTTTGAGGGGTTCGCCCCGCGGTCTGACACAGAACAATAAAACTACCTTCAGGTAGAGACGGTCAGGACCGGACCAGCCCTGGTGAAAGCAGATCAGCGCTCAAAAAAATACGTTTGCTCTTGACCCCGGATGGGGGTCGGCCGCAGTACCAAGACAGGCTAACAAAAACAACAAATGGTCGGTCTTCAATAATAAAAAAGAGCAAGCAACAACGCTTTGAGGGGAGCTCCGGCTCCCCTCAGTGCTTCCTGCCTTCGCCCTCCTCCTGCTTCGCCTCCTCATGCCCTTCGACCTTTTCCACCACCTTGGGCATCGTGCCCAGCACCAGTAGCGCCATCACCGTGCTTACCAGCGCCGTCACTTCTCGCCCCATGCCTGCCGCCGTGCCGATGGCAGCGGTCATCCAGAGTCCGGCAGCGGTGGTCAACCCCTTCACATGGCTGGTGTCCTGCCCATTGCCCTTGAGAATGGTGCCCGCCCCCAGAAAACCAATGCCCGCGACGATGCCCTGGATCACCCGGCTCAAGGCTTGCTCATCCGCCCCGGCCATCGCTGGCGCCAGGACAAACAGCGCGGCCCCAAGCGACACCAACATATGGGTGCGCACACCTGCCGATTTACCCTTGTGCTCACGCTCGAACCCCAGCACCGCCCCCAGCAATGCCGCCATCAGCAAACGCAGCAGAATCCGCGTCACCTCGCCTTCGTCGGTCACATCGGCAAATTCGGACTCAATGGCCAGCACCACAGGTCGCCACCAAGGTTCCATAACCGCCTCCCGCATCAGGCCACTCACATGAACGGTGGACCGCGCTGTGTGCCAGGAGTGCCGCCTACCGGCTGGCGAGCAACACGCCTGGCCATCTGATACGGTTTTTATTGCAAAACCTGAGTCTGTGCTGAAAACAGTTTGACGGCGATAGTGCAGCAACCCTGATGCAGGCCTGATGAGCACAGAACCATGAGCGAACGCATTCCCTTCGTCGAGATCGCTGCCCCGCGAAGCACCGCCAAACCCGTCGACAGCGGCATCCATACCCGCAGCTTCAAAGGTCTGTACCGCAACCTGCGAATCGTCTTCGCCGGCAGTCTGTTCGTGTTGTTCTTCGGTACCGCCTGGCTCGACTGGAACGGGCGCCAGGCCGTGCTGTGGGATCTGTCCAACAGCAAGTTCCACATCTTTGGCGCCACCTTCTGGCCACAGGACTTCATCTTGCTTTCGGCAGTTCTGATCATCTGTGCCTTCGGCCTCTTCGCCATCACCGTATACGCCGGCCGGGTGTGGTGTGGCTACAGTTGCCCACAGAGCACCTGGACCTGGCTGTTCATGTGGTGCGAAAAGGTCACCGAAGGCGACCGCAACCAGCGCATCAAACTCGCCACTGCGCCCTGGAGCCTGGCGAAGGCGGCCCGCCGTACACTCAAACACAGCTTGTGGATGGCGATCGGTGTACTAACCGGCCTCACCTTCGTGGGCTACTTCACGCCGATCCGCCCCTTGGCGGCTGAGCTGTTCACCCTGCAACTGGGGGGGACGGCACTGTTCTGGGTGCTGTTCTTCACTGCCGCCACCTACATCAACGCCGGCTGGCTGCGCGAGGCGGTGTGCCTGCACATGTGCCCGTACGCGCGCTTCCAGAGCGTGATGTTCGACAAGGACACCCTGGCCGTGGCCTATGACCCACGCCGAGGCGAGGCACGCGGGGCACGCAAGAAGGGCGCCGAGGCCCGCGCCCAGGGCCTGGGCGATTGCATCGACTGCACGCTGTGCATGCAGGTCTGCCCCACCGGCATCGACATCCGCGACGGCTTGCAGATGGCCTGTATCGGCTGCGCCGCCTGTATCGATGCCTGCGATGGCGTGATGGACAAGATGGGCTACCCACGTGGCCTGATCGGCTATAAGTCCGAACACAGCCTGCAAGGCGGCACCACCCACTGGCTGCGCCCACGTCTGTTAGGCTATGCCTGCGCCC
Organism: Pseudomonas sp. Rh2; assembly: GCF_040762985.1. NCBI lineage: Bacteria > Pseudomonadati > Pseudomonadota > Gammaproteobacteria > Pseudomonadales > Pseudomonadaceae > Pseudomonas > Pseudomonas sp. Rh2. The sequence continues at coordinate 2,877,541 of NZ_CP142890.1, read as the reverse complement.
TGGTGGTAATGCTCGGCGCCTTGGTGGTGGCCTTGCAGGTGCGCCCGATGGTGTCGCTGGACGTGATCAAGGACCGCGGCCTGTTCCGGGAGAATGCCCTGGGCCAGATCGAGAACATCTACCTGCTGAAAATCATCAACAAGACCGAACAGACACAGCGCTATCGGCTGCGCCTGGACGACGCCGAAGGCTTTGCCTTGCAAGGCCCGGACGAACTGATCGTGCCAGCCGGGGAAATGAGCGAAGTGCCGGTATCGGTCGCCCTGCTCGCCGAGCGCCCGACCAGCAGCTCGCAGGCGCTGAGTTTCGTGGTTCAGGACAGCGACGAGCCCGAGGTGCGGAGCGTGGCCCAGAGCCGCTTCGTGGCACCGATGAACCGCTGATCCCTTACACTGCCCATTCACCTTGCCCGCCAGGCCACGACAAACAGCCACGATGAAACGCTACGAACGATTTGCCGACGACATCGCCGAACTGATCCGCACCGGGGTGCTCGGCCCAGGCCAGCGCGTACCTTCGGTGCGCTATGCCAGCCAGACCCATGGGGTCAGTCCGTCCACGGTGTTCCAGGCCTATTACCTGCTTGAGCGACGCGGCTTGATTCGTGCCCGGCCGCGCTCAGGCTATTTCGTCAACGCTCACGCACCGCGCCCGTTCAGCGAGCCGCAAACGCTACAGCCGCTCAGCGAATCCACCGAGGTAGATGTCAGCGCCCTGGTGTTCTCGATCCTCGAGTCGATCAAGGACCCCAACACCGTGCCGTTCGGCTCGGCGTTCCCCAGCCCCGAACTGTTCCCCTTGCAGCGCCTGTCGCGCTCGCTGGCCAGCGCCAGCCGCACGATGGACCCGCGCATGGTGGTGACCGACCTTTCGCCTGGCAACCCGCAGTTGCGGCGGCAGATCGCACTGCGCTACATGGTCGGCGGCCTGATGCTGCCCATGGAAGAGCTGTTGATCACCAATGGCGCACTCGAAGCGCTGAACCTGTGCCTGCAAGCCGTCACCGAACCCGGTGACCTGGTAGCCATCGAAGCCCCTGCCTTCTATGCCTGCCTGCAGGTACTGGAGCGACTCAAGCTCAAGGCGGTGGAAATTCCCGTTCAGCCACGCGAAGGCATGGACCTCGGCGTGTTGGCACAAACGTTGGACAAGCACCCGATCAAGGCTGTGTGGTGCATGACCAACTTCCAGAACCCCATGGGCGCCAGCATGCCCGAGGCCAAGAAGCAGGCATTGGTCGAACTGTTGCGCCGCCACCAGGTGCCGCTGATCGAAGACGATGTCTATGCCGAACTGTACTACGCCCAGCAAGCCCCCAAGCCGGCCAAGGCGTTCGACACCGAAGGCCTGGTGATGCACTGCGGCTCCTTCGCCAAGAGCCTGGCACCCGGTTACCGGATCGGCTGGGTCGCAGCCGGGCGATTCGCCCAGAAAATCGAACGCTTGAAGTTAATGACCTCGCTATGCGCCTCGATGCCCGCCCAGGCCGCCATTGCCGATTACCTGCAGCACGGTGGCTACGACCGCCACCTGCGCAAGCTGCGCTATGCCCTCGAAGGCCAGCAGGCCAACATGCTGGCGGCCATCGCCCGGTATTTCCCGGCGCAGACACGGGTCAGCCAGCCTTCCGGGGGCTACTTCCTGTGGCTGGAACTGCCCGAGCAGATGGACGCGCTGAAGCTGTTCCACATGGCGCTGGCCCAAGGCATCAGTATCGCCCCGGGGCCGATCTTCTCGCCGACCCGACGCTTCGGCAATTGCATTCGCCTGAACTACGGCAGCCCTTGGCATGATGGCGCCGAGCAGGCCATGGAGACACTGGGCCGCATCGTGCGATCCTTCTAGCCGCCACCATGACGGGCAGGCTACAGTGGGGCCATGCCCCACTGTCGGACGACCGCATGCCCTCTCGCGAATTGCTCCATTTGCGCCAGCAACTCGACGCACTGCAACAGCGCACCAGCCAACTCGAAGCCACGCTGGCGCAGCAACAGACGCTCGGTGATGGTCTCTATCGCTTCCTGTTCGACACCATGGACGAAGGCTTCTGCATCATCGAGTTCTTCGATGGCCCCCATGGCCCACTGAGCGACTATGTGCATGTGCTGGCCAATGCCGCCTACACCAAGCACGCCGGCATCCCCAACGTTGTGGGGCAAAAGCTTCGCCAGATGGTCCCCGACGAGGCCGATGACTGGGTGGAGCGCTACGGCGCGGTGCTGCGCACCGGCGAACCGCTGCACTTCGAGCAGGAACTGGTCGCCACCGGCCGTGTACTTTCGGTCACCACCTTTCGTGTCGAGCCCCCCGAGAAACGTCAGGTCGCGGTGCTGTTCAAGGATGTCACCGAACGCCGCAAGGCCGAGCTTGCCCTGCAGCGGCTAAACGAGGAACTCGAGCAACGGGTTAGCGAAGCACTGGCCGAACGCCGGCTATTTGCCGAGTTGATCGAGCACAGCGTGGTCAATGTGCATGTGGTCGACACCGACATGCGCTGGTTGGCCGTCAACCGGCAGGCCAAGGAAGACTTCCACAAACTGTATGGGCACACGCCGCAAGTCGGTGCGTCCATGCCGGCCCTGATGGGCGATGCCGATGACGACCGCGCGCGGTTCCTGCCAATGTGGCGTCGGGCCCTGGCAGGCGAGCGCTTCCTCGAAATGAGCGTCTTCGGCAGCGAGCACTACGTGCGCCACTTCGAGCTGCACTTCAACGCCTTGCGCGACCATGACGGCACGATCCAGGGCGCTTACCTGTTCGCCTACGACGTCACCGAGCGTTTCCAGGAGCAGCAACGGCGGCTAAAGGCCGAAGAAGCCTTGCGCCAGGCACAGAAAATGGAGGCCGTGGGACAGCTCAGCGGCGGTATCGCCCATGATTTCAACAACCTGCTCGGCGGCATACTTGGCGCCCAGGACCTGATGCGCCAGCGCCTGGCCCGGGAGCAGTACGACGACCTGCACCGCTTGCTCGACCTTTCCAACAGCTCGGCCAAGCGCGCCTCATCGCTGGTGCACCGCCTGCTGGCCTTCTCCCGCCAGCAAACCCTGCAACCACGTTCCACCCACATCACCGCGCTCGTGCATGACATGGAGGAATTGGTGCGCCGCTCCATCGGGCCATCGATTGAGTTGAGCAGTCGGTTCCATTCGCCCCTGTGGCCGGTGTTCATCGATCCACCTCAGCTGGAAAGTGCCCTGCTGAACCTGTGCATCAACGCTCGCGATGCGCTGCCTGCTGGTGGCACCATCGTCATCGAGGGCGAGAATCGGGTGCTGGATGCCGACCAGGCACGTGCAGTGGAGCTGCCTTCCGGTGAATATGTGTGCCTGACCATCTCGGACAACGGCCGTGGGATGACGCCGGAGGTGATGGCAAGGGCGGTGGATCCGTTCTTCACCACCAAGCCGATGGGCCAAGGGACGGGGCTGGGGTTGTCGATGACCTACGGTTTCGTGCGCCAGTCCGGCGGGCAAATGCGCCTGCGCTCGACCCTCGGCGAGGGCACCGAGGTAGCACTCTACTTGCCTCGCCATTACGAGCAGCCGGTTGCTTGCAGTGTCGAATCGGCAAGCAATCCGACAGCGTCCACACACCCGAGCGGCCAGCGAATCCTCCTGGTAGAGGACCAAGTGGCGCTGCGCATGGTGGTCAGCGAGGTGCTGGAAGAGCTGGGGTACCAGGTCGAGGCATTCGAAAACGGCCTGGCGGCACTGGATCATCTACAAAATGGCGAACGGCCCGACCTGCTGCTCAGCGACATTGGCCTGCCCGGCGGGATCAATGGTCGCCAATTGGCCGAGCGCTGCCGGGCCCGCTACCCGGACCTGAGCGTGCTGTTCATCACCGGTTACGACGAGAGTGCGGCGCTTAGCGAGGGGCAACTGCTCCAGGGCACGCGCGTTCTGACCAAGCCCTTCGAACTCGGAGCACTGGCTGACCAGGTGCGCCAGTTGCTCGACAATGGGCAGAAGTGACGGCGGGCTTAGCGCCCACCGCCGAGGTCGATGAAACTGCCGGTGGAATAGGACGCCCTGTCCGATAGCAGCCAGAGAATCGCCTCGGCGACTTCCTCGGGGTACCCCCCGCGCCCCATGGGCAGGCCCGGTTCGAGCTTGCTCACCCGCCCCGGGTCGCCGGACAGGGCATGGAAACCGGTGTGGATGTAGCCGGGCCGCACACCGTTGACGCGCACGCCCTCGCCCGCCACCTCTTTGGCCAGGCCGAGGGTGAAGGTATCGAGCGCCCCTTTGGATGCGGCATAGTCGACGTATTCGTTAGGAGAACCCAGGCGCGCCGCCACCGATGAGACATTGACGATGGCGCCGCCCTGACCGCCGTGGCGTCGGGACATACGCCGCAGCGCGTGCTTGGCGCATAGCATCGGCCCGACCACATTGGTTTTCATCACCTTGAGCAGGCGAAACTCCGACATGTCCTCGACCCGGCTTTGCTGGGCGATGGTGCCGGCATTGTTGACCAGCGCGGTGACCGGACCGAGATCGTGGTCGACCCGCTGGAACAACTGGATCACCTCATCCTCGACGCTGGCATCGGCACGCACGGCAATGGCGTCGGCGCCCAACGCCCGGACCTGGGCCAGAACGCTCTCGGCAGCCTGATCATCGGCGTGGTAATTGATACAGATACGGTAACCCTGCTTTGCCGCCAACAATGCCGTTGCGGCGCCGATGCCACGGCTGGCACCGGTGATGACGATAACGTTGTCCATGTCACTGCCAATCGCTTGGTTGGGAGTCACCGACAATAGGGGAAAAGCCTGCGCATGGGAATGCCTTGGGCACCGGCGCTTTTTCAGTAATCGAAGCGATCGACCGCACGCCGCCGTTCGTTGTCATCCCGCCGATCATAGCTGGCAGTGGTCTGGATGTTGGCATGGTGCGCAAGCTTCTGGGCAATCGACAGGTCGTGCTCTTCGATCACCCGGGTGATGAACGCACGGCGAAAATCATGGGGCATGATCTTGACCCCCACCTGGGCACCGCGTTGGCGAGCGATGTAGTAGATCGCATGCTTGGTGATGCGCGCGCGGGTGATGTGGTTGCCACGGCGGATACGGTTGAACAGGAACGGGTCGTCCGCAGCCCCCTCGGGCAACGCCTGGCGACGAAGGTCGAGCCAGGCCTGAAGCTTTTCGAAGGCCCAGGCTGGCGCGTACTTGACCAACTGCCGATTACCCTTGCCCACCACCTGCAAGCTGCGTTCGATGAAATCGACCTGTGTCAGGTCGATGTCCACCGACTCGGACTTGCGCATGCCGGTGCCATACAACAGCGCAATGATCGCCGCGTCACGCACGCCTTGTGGGCGTGGGTCGGCTGCACAGACGTCCATCAGTTCGCGAATCAGACTGCGTCGCAGGTTGCGCCCCGGTGGCAGACGGCTGCCGGTGTCTGGCTTGACTTCGCGGATTCGAAGCAGCCGCTCATGCTCGATCAGCCCCTGGCGCCAGGCTTCGTTCATCACCCCGCGCACCGCATTGACGTACAACGACGAACTGTTCGGCGCGTAACCGTCCGACCGCAACGCGGCCACCAGACCGATGACATGCCCAGGCTCGAGCTGGTGCCAGGGTACATCGACGATATCGTAATCGACGAAACCAAGCCGGTCGGCGGCATCCTGGAGAATGTAGCGCATCGTCTGTTGGCTGGAGGGCGCCAGCCGGGCCAGGTACTGCAGCAGCGGGTTTTGCGTGAGGTCGGACAAAACGTGATCCTGTAGCGAAGCCCAGGGCGGCGTGACGCCACGCCAGGCGTGAAGCGAATCAATGCCATCACCTTGATATTCAAGGGGTTTGACGGTGGCACGGCCCATGATGGTACCCCATAGGCTATCGTGGTAGCCATGACTCCCCATCGCCGAGGCCGCATGGCGTTCCATCGACTGACCCGCACCCATCCCCGCCTGAGCATCGCCACCCTGGCAGGCGTTGTCGGCGCCTGGCTGGTTCCCGCCGACGACACCGTCCAGCAGGTGCTGATCGGCTGGAACATCGGCGTCTGGCTTTACCTGTTGCTGGTATTGTGGCTGACCTGGCGGGCCAGTCCCGATACCGTGCGCCGGGTCGCCCGCATCGAAGACGAGAACGCAGGCCTGGTGCTGTTCACCGTCTGCATCGCAGCCATCGCCAGCCTGGCGGCGGTCACCCTGCAGTTGGTATCCAGCCGCGGGCTGCACGGCAGCGACCTTGTCCTACACTACCTCTATACTGGGCTGACCGTTGCCGGCTCCTGGTTGATGATTGGCTGCATCTTCAGCCTGCACTACGCCCGCCTGTTCTACACCGACGATGGCAAGGCACCGCCCCTGCGCTTCGCGGACAATGAATGCAACCCGGATTACTGGGACTTCCACTATTTCTCGTTCACCCTCAACGTGGCGGTGCAAACGTCGGATGTCGGCGTCGCAGGGCGGGCTTTGCGACGGGTAGTGCTGGCGCACTCATTGGTAGGTTTCGTGTTCAATACGGCCATCCTGGGGTTCACGATCAACATCGCCGCCGGGTTGCTGGGCTAGCGCACGCCAGGCACAAGCAGCGACACGGCGACAAACGTCCTCCAACTGACCAGTCTCCAGCACCAGCCCCATGCGTACATGCCCTGCCGCGCTGGGGCCAAAGGCATCGCCCGGTAGCAGCGCTACGCCCTCCTCCATTAGCAGACGCTGGGCGAACGCCTGGGCACTAAGCCCGGTCGCGCTGATGTCGAGCATGACGAACATGCCGCCTGCGGGCTTGTGAGCCCTGACCCCCGGGCAATCGGCCAGGACCGAGCACACCCGGTCACGACGCTGTCGATACGCTTCGCGCATCTCCCGCACCGCCGGCAGGTCTCCTTCCAACGCAACACAGGCTGCCTGCATCACAAACTCCGGCAAGCCGAACAGCATGGCCATGGCCAGGTTGGCCAAGTGCGCGGCGAGCGGGAGCGGTCCGACCACCCAACCGATTCGCCAGCCGCTCATGGCATGGGACTTGGACAGGCTGTCGATGATCACGCAGCGCTCGGCCATGCCCGGCAGGCTGGTCGGGTCGATCACCTCGCCCTCGAACAACAACCCGCTGTAGACCTGGTCGCACACTAGCCACAGGTCGTGCTCGCGGCATAGCTGCGCGAGTTGCGCCATGTCCTGGGCTGGGATGGCGACGCCGGTGGGATTGTGCGGGGTATTGAGCCACAAGCCCCGGGTACGGGGGGTGACGGCCCGGGCCACGGCCAGCGGATCGAGCCGGAACCCCTGCTCGGGGCTGACCGACACCACGACCGGTAGCGCCCCACAGGCGGCGAGTACCGCAGGGTAGGTAACGTACATGGGTTCGGCGACGATCACCTCGTCTCCCGCCTCGAACAGGCATTGGGCGACGGCGTACAAGGCACACTGCGCGCCCGCCAGCACCACCACTTGGTCCGCCGTGACTTGCGGGCCGTTACGCCGGGCAATGGCCTGACGCAAGGCCAGGCTGCCGCGCACATCGCTGTAATGGGTATCGCCGCGGCGCAGGCTGCTGACCGCCGCCTCGACGATGGGTCTGGGCGTGTCGAAATCGGGGTCGCCCACCGACAGCAGGAAGATCTCTCGCCCTTCGCGTCGCAGGGCCTGAGCCTGATAATGGATGTCCCAGGCAGAGCTGGCGTCCCCGGCGATGCATTGCGTGAGCGTGGAATAGCGCATGACTGTCTCCCTGTCTGCCCAGCCCGCACCGCTCGTCCGAAAACGCTGTGCGCCAACTGGGGTTAAACATAGCAGAGGCCACGGCTCAGCTAGCGGCAGGCCGCGAAGGAAAACGTTTGCCTGGACGTTAATAGCCCAATGGTAGGCATGACGGATCTGTGACCGCCTTCAAGCCTTCATGCAATTGTCTTGAGCGGCGCGGGACAATGGCGATCCAAGTGCTATGGTTAAGTTCCCGGCAACCGCGCATGCGGCCATCCAAACGAGGCGTCCAGGACTGGACAAGGAGGCTGGCTTGAACAAAATGACGTTCCCCAACGCCTGCCAGGTGATGCGTTGGCATTTCCATCCGCTGGGCTTCGAGGCCAGCATGGATGCACCGCGCAGCATGGTCGCCCGCCTGTTCGACCGCGCCACGGGGCAAACCCTGCTCGCCATTGCCGGTATCCCCTGCGCAGCCATCATGGCGGCCTCCGACGTGGAACGGATCATCGAAGCCGTCGAGGCCGAGATGGAGGCGTTCGTGCCTGCCATGGCACTGCGCGACGCAGGTTAAGCCACTGCGTCGCTCGCCTGACGCAACGCCTGCAGCTTGTCCATGAACTGCTCGGCCGGCACCGGCTGCCCGAGCAGATAACCCTGTAACGAATCGCACCCCAGACGGGTCAGAAAAGCCTGCTGGCGGTCAGTTTCCACTCCCTCGGCGACGATCCGCAGGCCCAACGCCTGACCCAATGCGACAATCGCCGAAACGATGGCCGCATCGTCGCTGTCTTGCTCCAAGTCGCGCACAAAACCTCGGTCGATCTTCAGCTCGTTGGCTGGTAGGCGCTTGAGGTACATCAGGCTGGAATAGCCAGTACCGAAATCGTCGATGGACAGGTCGACCCCCATGTCGGCCAGGCGCTGCAGTACCGTGAGGCTGGCATCGGCATCGTGCATCGCTGTGGTTTCGGTGATTTCCAGGGTCAGCCGGTTGGCCGGCAGGTTGTTTGCGCGCAACGCTCGGGCAACGCTGTCGACCAGCCCGGCATGGCAGAATTGAATCGCCGAGAGGTTGACCGCAATGCGCCAGTCCTCGTGCCCCTGCTCCATCCAGGCGCGCATCTGTCGGCAGGCTTCCTGCATCACCCATTCGCCGATGGGAATGATCAGACCGGTCTTCTCCGCCAGGCCAATGAAGCGGTCTGGCAACAGCAGCCCGTGCTGGGGGTGCTCCCAGCGCAACAGGGCCTCGGCACCGATGGGGCGGCAGGCCTGGGCATCGAACTTGGGCTGGTAATGCAGACGGAACTGGCCCAGCTCAAGGGCCACGCGCAGGTCCTGGAGCAGTTGCAGCTGCTGACGGGCATTGCTGTTCATCGACACGTCGAAGAAGCTGTAGCCATTCTTGCCGGCGCTCTTGGCGTGATACATCGCGGCGTCGGCATTACGCAGCAGTTCGTGCTGGTCCTGGCCATTGCCGGGATAAAGCACGATGCCCAGGCTTGCCGACAATTGCAGGTCATGTTCGGCAACGCGGAAGGGACGCGATACCAGGTTGACCTGCTTGACCGCCACGCCCATGGCATCGTCCGGTTCCTGAAGCTCCACCAACAGCACGAATTCATCGCCGCCAATCCGTGCCAGGGTGTCCTGGCTGTGCAGATGGCCTCGCAGGCGCGCCGCCACCTCCTTGAGCAGCTGATCGCCCACATGATGACCAAAGGCGTCATTTACCGGCTTGAAGCCGTCCAGATCGATGAACATCAGCGCAAAACAACCGCCCTGCTCCGCCACCTTGCGGATGGCTTGCTCGATGCGGTCGGCCAGCAGTGTACGGTTGGGCAAGCCGGTCAGGGTATCGTGCAGGGCCAGTTGGATCAGCTCCTGGTTGGCCCGTGTCAGCGAGCGGGCAAGCTCGGCCGTGCGCGCTTCCAGACGGGCGTCGAGCACCGAGGTGAGCAACGCTACCGACAGCACCGCCAGCGTGGTGATCAGCACCAGGTAGACCAGCCCGTCACCCTTGAGCCCCTCTGCCAACGCACCGCAGTAACTGCCTTCGGGAAAATTCGCCGCGGCCATGCCGGTGAAGTGCATGCCGACGATGGCGAAGCCCATGATGATCGCCGCCAGGCCGCGAACATGCCGGACATAAGGCGTATGCTGGCGTAGCCGGAAAGCGATCCACAAGGCTGCCGCCGAGGCACTCGCGGCAATGGCCAGGGATGCGCTGAACAATACCGGGTCGTAGTCGATCCCTGGCAGCATGCGCAACGCGGCCATGCCGGTGTAGTGCATGAAGCTGATGCCGGCTCCCATGATCAGTGCACCGAACCCCAACTGCGTCCAGGGCAGGCTCGGCTGGCTGACCAGCCACAAAGCGAAAGCCGAGGACAACACGGCGATCAACAGCGAGAACGCGGTGAGGCCGAAGTCGTAGCCCAGCTGGATAGGTAGGCTGAAGGCAAGCATGCCAATGAAGTGCATCGACCAGATGCCAATACCCATGGCCAGCGCTCCGCCCACCATCCACAGATGAACAGCCCGGCCTTTGGCCGTGGCGATGCGCCCCGTCAGGTCGAGGGCGGTGTAGGACGCTAGAATCGCCACGCACAGCGAAATCAGCACCAGCGAGGAAGAGTAGCTACCGGTCAGCATCAGGAGTTCCAGCGTCGGGACGAAGGGCCCGGAAAAAGCTGACGATTGTACTCAAGCGTTAGCGAAACGCACGGGGTTTTTGCGAATGGGAACGGATCCAGGCTGCTGTCAAGGTCGACCGCCAGCCAGCCCGCTCCGGGAGAGAGAAGCTGGCTGGCGACGGTACCTGTCACTCCTGCCGGGCGAACGCCTCGTCGGACTGCCAGCCACCGCCAAGCGCGGCAATCAGCTGGACGCTCGCGACCAACCGCCCCTGCAGCACGTTGAGCACGCTGCGCTCGTTGCTCAATGCCGTGGTCTGCACGTTCACCACATCCAAATAGCCAATCAAGCCTGCACGATACTGGTTCTCGGTCAGTCGCAACGACTCACGCGCGGCATCCAGCGCCTCTTGACGCACCACCGCTTCGTCGGCGTAGACCTTGAGCTGCACCAGGTAGTTCTCAACTTCCTTGAAGCTGTCGAGCACCGTCTGCCGATACTGCGCCACCGTCTGGTCATACACCGCCACGGTGCGATCCACCTCGGCGCTACGTTTGCCAGCATCGAACAGGGTCATGGCCAGCGATGGCCCCACCGACCAGTAACGGTTGGGCAGCTCGATCCAGTTGCTGAAACTGCTGCTGGAATAACCGCCGCTCATGCTCAGGGACAAGTCGGGGAAGTATGCCGCGCGAGACACGCCGATGTTGGCGTTGGCAGCCATTACATTGCGCTCGGCCGACGCGATGTCGGGACGACGTTCGAGCAATTGCGACGGCAATGTTACCGGAATGTCCGGCAACGCCGGTATCGACTGGTTATCAGCCAGGCTGAATTCGGCCGGGGCCTTGCCCATCAGCACCGCAATGGCGTTCTCGAACTGGGCGCGCTGCCACACCAGGTCGATCAGGTCGGCCTGGGTGCTCTTGAGCTGGGTCCGGGCCTGGGCCACCGCATCGGGCCCGGCGACGCCCGCTCGGTACTGGTTTTCGGTCATCCGCAGCGACCGCTGGTAGGCGGCCACCGTGGCCTCCAGCAAGCGCTTCTGCTCGTCGATGACCCGCAGTTGCAGGTAGTTCTGCACCAGCTCCGACTGCTGGCTCAGGCGAATGGCCGCCAGATCGGCAAGACTGGCTTCAGCGCTCGCCTCATTGGCATTGAGCGTTTCACGCAACTTGCCCCACAGGTCGATCTCCCAGCTCACCCCCAGCTGCGCGTTGTAGGTGTTGCGGATGCCGCTGCTGTTGTTGGACAAGCTCGAACTGCTGCTACCGGTGCCCTGGGCCGAGCGGTTCTTGCTGGTGGTCAGGTCCAGGCTGGGGAACAGCGAGGCACGGCTGCTGCGCACCAGCGCCTGGGCCTGACGATACTGGGCTTCGGACTGGGCGACGGTCTGATTGCTGCGATTGAGCTCCTCGACCAGCGCGTTGAGCCCGGCATCGCCGTAGATCTCCCACCACGCCCCACGGTCAATGGCATCGGACGGCTTGGCCTGGGTCCAACCTTCGGCCTGCTTGAACTGGACCGGGGTGCTCATCTGCGGACGATGGTAGTCGGGGCTCAGGGTACAGGCACTCAGCAGCGCCACGCACAGCCCCGCGCCGACCAGGCGCGAGCCACGCCCACGTGTCAGTAACTGCAGGGCACGGTGAAGAGGTGTCTGGGCAAAGTTCATAGCGGGGTTTCCAGGGCGGCGTCGGTGCGCACGCCACGCCAACGGTTGAATCGGTGACGCAAACGGTCGAGGTACAGGTATACCACCGGCGTCGTGTAGAGGGTCAGGACCTGGCTGACCACCAGGCCGCCAATGATGGTCAGGCCCAGGGGCTGGCGCATTTCAGCGCCTTCGGCACGGCTGAGCAGCAATGGCAAGGCCCCCAGAATAGCCGCCAGAGTGGTCATCAGGATCGGTCGCAAGCGCAACAGGCAGGCCTGTCGAATCGACTCCTCCGGCGTGAAGCCCTGATGACGTTCAAGCTGCAAGGCCAGGTCGATCATGAGGATGGCGTTCTTCTTTACCACCCCAATCAGCAGGAACAGCCCCAGCAGCGAAATCAGACTGAACTCGCCACCGGTGGCGTAAAGCGCGAGCAAGGCTCCAACCCCAGCCGAAGGCAGGGTCGAAAGGATGGTCAACGGGTGAATGTAGCTTTCATACAGAATGCCCAGCACCAGGTACACCAGCACCAGGGCGCCGAGGATCATCAGTGGCTGGCCTTCCTGAGTTTTGGCAAAAGCATCGGCAGTACCGCCGAGCTTGGCGATCACCTCTTCAGGCAGGCCAACCTTGGCCACCGCCCGCTCCACCGCGCTCATGGCCTGGTCGGGGCTGTAGCCTTCGGCGACGTCGAACGCGATGTCTTCGGAGGCGAACTGCCCCTCGTGGCTGACCCGGTCGTTGGCCAGGCTGTTCTCGTAACGGGCGATGGTTGACAGTGGTACCCGGGCACCGTCGGCGGTGATGACCTGGACCTGCTCGAGCGTGGTCGGGTCCCAGGCGTATTTCGGGTTGATCTCCAACACCACCTGGTACTGGTTGAGGCTGTCGTAGATGGTGGAGATCTGCCGCTGGCTGTAGGCGTTGTTGAGCACGGTGGTAACCATGTCCATATCGATGCCCAGGCGCTTGGCCTGGTCACGATCGACCACCAGGGTCACTTGCTGGGTACCCGAGCCGTCACGGGCGTCGATGGCGGTCAGCTCCGGCAGCGCACGCAAGGCGGCGACCACTTTCGGGAACCATTCGCGCAGCGCTGCCAGGTCGCCGCTCTGCAAGGTGTAGAGGTACTGCGACGAAGTCTGGTCGCGACCACCGCCGCCCAACTGCAGGTCCTGGTCGGCCATCAGGAACAGTCGCCCACCCGGCACCTTGGGCATTTCCTTGCGCAAGCGTTCGATGACACGCTGAGCGTTGATCTTTCGTTCGCCGATCGGTTTCAGACGCACCAGCACCATGGCATTGTTGGTACCGCTGTTGCCGCCGATGAAGCCGGCGACACTCTGTACCGCCGGATCGGCCAGCAAGGCGCGTCGGTAGATTTCCATCTTCGGCTGCATCACGCTGAACGACAGGCCGTCGTCACCGCGAATGAAGCCGATCAGCTGGCCGGTATCCTGCTGCGGCATCAGGGTCTTGGGCACCACCACGTACAAGGCGATGTTGACCCCGATGGTCAGCAACAGGCTGATCAGGGTCAGTCGCTTGTGGCGCAGGGCCCAGCCCAGGCTGCGATCGTAGGCATCGACCATACCCTGGTGGAGCTGGTCGCTCCAGCGTTGCAGGCGAGTCTGCTCGCGGTGCTGCGCCTTGAGCCAGCGGGCGCAGAGCATCGGCGTCAGGGTCAGGGAAACCACCAGCGAGACGATGATTGCCGCCGCGAGCGTGACCGAGAACTCCAGGAACAGGCTGCGCACGATACCGCCCATGAACAGGATCGAGACGAACACCGCCACCAGCGAGACGTTCATCGACAGCAAGGTGAACCCCACCTCCTTGGCGCCGAGGAACGCAGCGCGCATCGGAGGTTCGCCGCCCTCGATATGCCGGGAGATGTTCTCCAGCACCACGATCGCGTCATCCACCACCAGACCGGTGGCCAGGATCAGCGCCATCAGCGACAGGTTGTTGAGCGAGAAGCCGCAGAGGTACATGACCGCGAAGGTGCCCACCAGCGACACCGGCACCGCCAGGCTAGGAATCAGCGAAGCACGCAGGTTGCCGAGGAACAGGTAGACCACCAGGATCACCAGCACCACGGCGATCAGCAGGGTATGTTCGGCCTCCTTCAAGGTGGCCTTGATCACCGGCGAGCGGTCCATGGCCACGTTCAGCTTGACGCTGGCCGGCAACAGCGACTCCAACGCCGGGAGCTGTGCCTTGATCTGGTCGACGGTTTCGATAATGTTGGCACCGCTCTGGCGATTGACCACCAGCAACACCGCGCTCTGGTCGTTGAAGAAACCGCTGTTGTAGCGGTTCTCCACCCCGTCGGTGATGGTAGCCACGTCGGACAGGCGCAGGATCGTGCCATTTTCCTGCCGGATCACGATCGGCGCGTAGTCCTCGGCTTTTTCCAGCTGGTCGTTGGCACGCACCTGCCAGTTGCGATCGGCATCCTCGACAAAACCCATGGGCCGCCGCTGGTTGGCATTGGCCACCGCTGTGCGCACTTCGTCCAGCGACAGGCTGTACTGGTTGAGCAGTTGCGGCTCCACCGCGATACGCACTGCCGGCAACGAGCTACCGCCGATCTGCACCTCGCCTACCCCACTCACCTGGGCCAGGCTCTGGGACAGGATGGTGTCGGCAAGATCGTACAGCTGGCCTTTCTGCAGCACATCCGACGTCAACGACAGCACCATGATCGGCGCCTGGGACGGGTTGATCTTCTTGTAGGTGGGCATGCTGCGCATGCCACTGGGCAGCAGGTTGCGAGTGGCATTGATCGCCGCCTGCACCTCGCGCGCCGCGCCATCGATGTCACGGCCCTGTTCGAAACCGATGATCACCCGGGTCGAGCCCTGGTTCGAACTACTGGTCAGGGTGGTGACGCCGGCGATGGTGCCCAGCTTGCGCTCCAGCGGCGTGGCGACCGTGGCCGCCATGACTTCGGGGCTGGCACCGGACAGGTTGGCCTGTACCACGATCACCGGGAAGTCGATCTGCGGCAACGGTGCCACAGGCAACAGGCCGAAACTGACGCCACCGAGCAACATGATCGCCAGGCTCAGCAGCATGGTCGCCACGGGGCGACGGATGAAAGGTCCGGACAGGTTCATGCCTCGGCCTGCTTCACGTCAGCGACCGGACGCCAGCGGCGCGCCAGGCGGTCGAAGTACAGGTAGATGACCGGCGTGGTGAACAGCGTCAGCACCTGGCTGACCAGCAGCCCGCCGACCATCACCAGGCCCAGGGGTTGTCGCAGCTCGGCACCGGAACCGGTCGCCAGCATCAACGGCACGGCGCCGAACAGCGCCGCCAGGGTGGTCATCAGGATTGGCCGGAAGCGCAGCAGCGCCGCCTGGTAGATCGCGTCACGCGGTGCCATGCCCTGGTTGCGCTCGGCTTCGAGGGCGAAGTCGATCATCATGATCGCGTTCTTCTTGACGATGCCGATGAGCAAGATGATGCCGATGATGGCGATCATACCCAGGTCGTTGCCGCTCAGGATCAGCGCCAGCAAGGCACCGACGGCTGCCGATGGCAGGGTGGAGAGGATGGTTATCGGGTGGATGTAACTCTCGTAGAGCACGCCCAGCACGATGTACATGGTCACCACGGCGGCCAGGATCAGCAGCAAGGTGCTCGACAGCGAGGCCTGGAAAGCTTCGGCGGCGCCCTGGAAGCGGGTCTGCACGCCAATCGGCATGCCGATCTCCTGCTGCACCTGCTCGATCACCTTCACTGCCTCGCCCAGGGACGCGCCATGGGCCAGGTTGAACGACATCATCACCGCCGGGAACTGGCCAATGTGCGAAATGGCCAGCTGGGCCTGGCGCTGCTCGATGCGCGCCAGTGCCGACAGCCGCACCTGGCCACCGTCTGAAGCCTTGACGTGGATCGACTCCAGGGCCTGTGGGCCAATGCTCGCCGCGGTCTGGGACTGCAGCACCACACGGTACTGGCTGGCCTGGGTATAGATGGTCGAGATCTGCCGCTGACCGAAGGCGTCATACAGGGCATTGGTGATTTGCGACACGTTGATGCCAAGGCGGCTGGCCATGTCGCGGTCGATCACCAGGTACACCTGCAGGCCTTTGTCCTGCAGGTCGCTGGCCACGTCCTGAAGTTCGGGACGCTGCTGCAGAGCCTGGACCAGCTTGCCGCTCCATTGCGCCAGCAACTCGGCGTCGGGCGACGACAAGCTGAACTGGTACTGGGTGCGGCTGACCCTGTCTTCGATGCTCAGGTCTTGCACCGGCTGCATGAACAGGCGAATGCCCACCAGTTTGTCGAGCTGCGGTTGCAGGCGCTCGATGACTTGCGCAGCAGTCACATCGCGATCGCCGTGGGGCTTGAGGTTGATCAGCAGACGGCCGCTATTGAGCGTGGCATTGTCGCCGTCCACGCCTATGTAGGATGACAGGCTTTGCACCGCAGGGTCTTGCAGGATCACTTTGCTCAAGGCCTGCTGGCGTTCGCTCATGGCGGCGAACGAAGTCGATTGCGGAGCTTCGGAAATACCCTGGATCACGCCGGTGTCCTGGGCCGGAAAGAAGCCCTTGGGCACTGCCAGGTACAACACCACCGTCAGTGCCAGGCTCGCCACCGCCACCAGCAGGGTCAGCGGCTGGTGCCGGAGCACCCATTGCAGGCCACGACCATAGTGCGCGATCAGCCAGTCGATCCAGGCGCCGCTGGCGCGATAGAAGCGGCCCTGCGCTTCAGGCTTGGGCTCACGCTTGAGCAAGCGCGCGCACATCATTGGGGTCAGGGTCAGCGACACCACCAGCGAAATCAGGATCGCCACCGCGAGGGTAATGGCGAATTCACGGAACAGCCGGCCGACCACATCGGCCATGAACAACAGCGGGATCAGCACCGCGATCAGCGAGAAGGTCAGGGAAACCAGGGTGAAGCCGATCTGCCGGGCGCCCTTGAGCGCCGCCTGCATGGGGGGTTCACCTTCCTCGATATGACGGGAGATGTTCTCCAGCATGACGATGGCGTCGTCCACCACGAAGCCAGTGGCGATGGTCAGGGCCATCAGTGTCAGGTTGTTGATCGAAAAACCGGCCAGGTACATCACGCCGAAGGTACCGATCAGCGACAGCGGCACGGCGATCGAAGGAATGAGGGTTGCACTGACGCGACGCAGGAACACGAACGTGACCATGACCACCAGGACAATGGCGATAAGCAGCTCGTGCTGCACGTCCTTGACCGCTGCGCGGATGGTCTGGGTGCGGTCGGTCAGCACTGAAACGTCCAGGCCGGCAGGCAGGTTGTCGGTGATCGTTGGCAGCATCTGCTTGATCCGGTCGACCACTTCGATGACGTTGGCGCCCGGCTGGCGCTGGATGTTCAGCAGCACGGCCTGGTTCTCGTTGGCCCAGGCGGCCAGGCGCTCGTTCTCGGCGCCGTCGACGATCTCGGCGACATCCTTGAGGCGCAGTGGCGCACCGTTGTTGTACGCCAGGATCAGGTTGGCGTACTCCTCGGGCGAGCGCAGTTGGTCGTTGGCATCGAGCATCGACACCCGGGTCGGGCCATCGAAGTTGCCCTTGGGTTGGTTGACGTTGGACGCGCCGATCAAGGTGCGCACGTCTTCGAGATTAAGGCCGTTGGCAGCCAGGGCGTCGACGTTGACCTTGATACGTACCGCCTGGCGCTGGCCGCCGGCGATGCTGACCATGCCCACGCCGCTAATCTGGGCGATTTTCTGCGCCACGCGGGTATCCACCAGGTCGTTGAGCTTGGGCAACGGCATGGTCTTGGAGGCAATGGCCAGGGTCAGCACCGGGGTGTCCGCGGGGTTGACCTTGTTGTACACCGGCGGTGCAGGCAGGTCGCTGGGCAGCAGGTTGTTGGCGGCGTTGATCGCGGCCTGCACCTGTTGCTCGGCAACGTCCATGTTCATGTCCAGGCTGAAGCGCAGGGTCAGCACCGAAGCCCCACCCGAGCTGGTCGAGGCCATCTGGGTAAGGCCTGGCATCTGGCCGAACTGGCGCTCCAGCGGTGCGGTGACCGCGCTGGTCATGACCTGAGGGCTGGCACCGGGATACAGGGTCATGACCCGGATGGTCGGGTAATCGACCTGGGGCAAGGCCGAGACCGGCAGCAGTTTGTAGGCAATCAGGCCGGCCAGGACGATGGCCAGCATGCTCAGCGTGGTTGCGACCGGGCGCAGGATGAACAGGCGCGAGAGGTTCATGCGCCCGCCTTGCCTGCTTCACCCGCCTGGGCCGAACCTTTGGCATCCTGGCCCTGCAGGTGCTGACCGGGCGTGGTGGGGACCTGCGAGCTGTCTTCCACCACCTCCACCTGGGTGCCTTCTCGCAGGCGGTCGGTACCTTCGAGCACCAGTCGGTCGCCTGCGGCCAGGCCTTCGAGGATCACGCTGTGCTCGCCGTCGCTGGCGCCGACCTTCAGCTTGCGGATGTTGACTTTGTTATCGGCATTGACGACGTAGGCGAAGGTGCCATCGTTTCCGAACTGGATGGCCGCTGCAGGGGCAAGCACCACCTGTTTGAGGGTGTCGGCCAGCAGGCGCACGTTGACGAACTGGTTGGGAAACAAGGCTTGGTCCTTGTTCTCGAAACGGCCTTTGAACTTGAGGGTTCCAGTGGTGGTATCAATCTGGTTGTCCAGGCTGCCCAGCACGCCAGTCGATTGCAGCTTGCTGTCGCTGCGGTCCCAGGCCTCGACGGGCAGGCTGGCGCCACTGCGGTAGCGCTCGAGCACCCTGCTCAGTTCGGTTTCCGGCAAGGTGAACGTGACACTGATCGGTTCGGTCTGGGTGATGACCACCAGGGCCGTGGTGTCATTGGCGGCGACCAGGTTGCCCAGGTCGAGCTGGCGCAGACCTACACGGCCGCTGATCGGCGCACGAATCTGGGTGAAATCGAGGTTCAAACGGGCATCGTTGACCTGCGCCTGGTTGGTCTTGACCAAGCCCTGGAACTGCGCGACCTGGGCTTCGGCGGTATCCAGGGTCTGCTTGGCGATGCTGTCTTCGGCGTACAAACCTTTGTAACGCGCCAGGTCGACCTGGGCGTTCTTCAGTTGCGCCTGGTTTTGCGCCAGGGTGCCTTCAGCCTGCTGCAAGGCGATGCGGTAGCTGCGCGGGTCGATTTCAGCGAGCAGGTCACCGGCCTTGACCTGCTGGCCTTCCTTGAAGTGGATCTTCACCAGTTCGCCTGCAACCCGGCTACGCACATTGACCGTGTTGGTCGCCGTTACCGTGCCGAGGGCTTTGTAGTAGAGCGGGAAGTCGCCAACCCGCACCGGTTCGACCCGCACCGGCACCGGGTCGGTGGATGCACCGAAGCCTGGGCGCCCCTTGCCCATTCCCATGCCCATGCGACCACCACCGGCCTCTTTATGTGCCGGCGTTGCAGGCCACAACCACCAGGCCAGCAGGGCCACCAGCAGCAGGATCAGCAGGCCAACGAGCCAGCGACGGGGGGAACGGGAGACAGAAGCTTGCATGGATTGAACGAACCTTGTTCAGAAAAGGACGGCTTGGAAAGTTTGAACGATAAGCACTGGCTTCGTTTTAGCAAAGGCCCTTTACCAGAGGTTTACCTTCGGCTGACGTTGCCAAGATGCTGAACTTTAAATGAAAACGGCCCGGAACGCGTTCCGGGCCGTTTACAGGGTATTGCTTGAAGCCCTAGTACCGGGCGCCTGCAAGCACTGCGATGTCAGGTGCCGGCGACAGGGCCGGAGCAGGCCACAACGGCCTGCCCCCACGCAGCGTTTACTTCAGAACCGCCAGCGCCGCCGCGTAGTTCGGCTCGTCAGCGATTTCGCCAACCAGCTCGCTGTGCAGCACGTTATCATTTTCGTCCAGCACTACCACGGCGCGGGCGGCCAGCCCAGCCAGCGGGCCATCGGCGATGGCTACGCCATAGTTCTCCAGGAACTCGCGGCCGCGCAGGGTCGACAGGTTCTTCACGTTTTCCAGGCCTTCGGCACCACAGAAACGCGCCTGGGCGAATGGCAGGTCGGCGGAGATGCACAGCACCACGGTGTTGGCGACGTCGTTGGCCTGGGCGTTGAACTTACGCACGGAGGTGGCGCAGGTTGGCGTGTCGACGCTTGGGAAGATGTTCAGCACCTTACGCTTGCCGGCGAAGTCCTTCAGCGAGGTGTCGGCCAGATTGCCAGCGACCAGCGAGAAAGCGGGAGCCTGGGCACCGACTTTTGGCAGCTCGCCGTTCACCTGAACCGGGTTGCCTTTGAGAGTCACTTGAGCCATGGGCAGAAATCCTTATGCGGGGTTTGAAAAGGACACTGAGTTAAGCATGAAGGCAGCCGGGTGCCTATGGGTGGCGGAGAAATTGTTTTATTGCCGGACAATTCTTGTGGACAAAAAAATGTCCGGATGGCCACAGACCATCCGGACATTTTTAGTTTTGGCGGTGGATTAGCCCAGCAGGCCGTAGACCACCGAGGTCAGTGCGACCAGGCCGACCACAACGACGAAGACGTTGGACAGCGCCCCGCTGTACTTGCGCATCGACGGCACGCGACGGATGGCGTACATCGGCATCAGGAACAGCAGTACCGCGATGATCGGGCCGCCCAGCGACTCGATCATGCCGAGGATGCTCGGGTTGAGCGTGGCGACGATCCAGCACACCACCAGCATCAGCGCGGCGACCACGCGATCCAGGGTCTTGGCGCCGGGGCGCAGGCCAGCCTTGGCGATGATGCCCTTGAGGCCTTCGCTGGCACCGATGTAGTGCCCCAGGAACGACTTGGCGATGGCGATGAAGGCGATCAGCGGCGCGGCAAAGGCGATGGTCGGGTTGCTGAAGTGGTTGGCCAGGTACGAGAGGATCGACAAGTTCTGCGCCTTGGCTTCGGCCAGCTGGGCGCTGCTAAGGGTCAGCACGCAGCTGAAGACGAAGAACAGCACCATGGCCACCATCAGCAGGTGGGCACGGGCCAGGATCTGGCCGCTGCGCTCGTCGGCGTGCTCACCGTAGCGACGCTTCTGGTCCACCGCGAACGCGGAAATGATGGGCGAGTGGTTGAACGAGAACACCATCACCGGAATCGCCAGCCACACGGTGTGCAGAAAGGCCGAACCGGACGGCACCTGGTTGGCACTGTCCAGGATACCGCCGGTCCAGTGCGGCACCAGGTAAAGGCCCAGCAGCGCCAGGGCGACGATGAACGGATAGACCAGCAGGCTCATGACCTTGACCGTGGCCTGCTCACCGCAACGGACGATGGCCAGCAGGCCGAGGATCAGCACGAACGAGAGGATCGCGCGTGGCGGCGGGGTCATGTGCAACTGGTGCTCCATGAAGCTGCTCACCGTGTTGGTCAACGCCACGCTGTAGATAAGCAGGATCGGAAAGATGGCGAAGAAGTAAAGCACGGTGATCAGGGCACCGGCTTTGAGCCCGAAATGCTCTTCCACCACTTCGGTGATATCGCCACCGTTGCGCCCCGACAGCACGAAACGGGTCAGGCCACGGTGGGCGAAATACGTCATGGGGAACGCCAACGCGGCGAGGATCAGCAACGGCCAGAAACCGCCGAGGCCTGCGTTGATCGGCAGGAACAGGGTTCCAGCGCCGATGGCTGTGCCGAACAGGCCCAGCATCCAGGTGGTGTCGTGACGCGACCAGCTGCCGAGGGTGGCGGGGGTCGATTCTGCAAAGCGTTGTTCAACGCTTGGGGCCTGCTCATTCATTCCGGGTGAAGCTCCACTCGCAAGACTGCAACAGGCTGAGAATGGCGAAATAGACGTTTCGCCCAACTCAACCGGAAAAGAGGGGCGCGATTGTGCCTGCAAAGGTTGCACTTGGGGAAGCCCCGTCCGAGGGACGGTTGCACTTGTCTTTACAAGAGGCGGTGTTACCGGACAAGCCACATCGCCGGCCTACCGGCGATGGGCTGTGATGAAGGCTTACTTCTGGACGGCAGCGAACGCTTCGGCAACCCTTTGCAGGTTGGCCGGGCGCAGGCCCGACATGCACACGCGGCCGCTGTCGATCAGGTACACCCCAAACTCGTCACGCAGGCGACGCACCTGCTCGACGCTGAAGCCGGTGTAGCTGAACATGCCGCGCTGGCGCAGGAAGAACTGGAAGTCCTGGCCTGGCAGCAATACCGCCAGGGCGTCCACCAGGGCCTGACGCATGTCGAGGATGCGCTTGCGCATGACTTCGACTTCCGCGACCCACTGGGCGTTGAGGGCCGGGTCGCCGAGCACGCCGGCCACCAACTGGGCACCGAAGTTGGGCGGGCTGGAGTAGTTGCGGCGCACGGTGGCCTTGAGCTGGCCGAGCACGCTCTGGGTGGTGGCTTCGTCGTCGCAGACCACCGACAGCCCCCCTACCCGCTCGCCATACAGCGAGAAGATCTTCGAGAACGAGTTGCTGACCAAGCACGGCACGCCGGCGCGGGCCATTTCACGGATGGCGTAGGCGTCTTCCACCAGGCCCTCGCCGAAGCCCTGGTAAGCGATGTCGAGGAACGGAATCAGGTTGCGCGCCTTGACCACTTCCACCACTTGTTGCCACTGGTTCTGCTCCAGGTCGGCACCCGTAGGGTTGTGGCAGCATGGGTGCAGCAGGACGATGCTGTTTTCCGGCAGGGTCTGCAGGGTGGCGAGCATGCCGGCGAAGTCCACGCCACGGGTGGCCTGGTCGAAGTACGGATAGGTGTGGACCTTGAAACCGGCACCTTCGAAGATGGCACGGTGGTTATCCCAGGTCGGGTTGCTGACCCAGACTTCGGAGCCTGGGAAGTAGCGTTTGAGGAAGTCGGCACCGACTTTCAGCGCGCCGGAACCACCGACGGTCTGCACGGTGGCCACACGCTTGCCGGTGACGGCCGGGTGGTCAGCACCGAACAGCAGCGCCTGGATGGCCTGACGGTAGCTGGCCAGGCCTTCCATCGGCAGGTACAGCGAGGCTTCGTGGTCCTGGCCCGCGATGCGTTTTTCCACCGCATCCACAGCCGCCAATTGCGGCACCACGCCGGCCTCATCGTAGTACAGGCCGATACTCAGGTTGACCTTATCGGCGCGTGGGTCGGCCTTGAAGGTCTCCATCAACGAGAGGATCGGGTCGCCGGCATAGGCATCGACATGTTTGAACACAGCGTGCAGCTCCTTGGATCAGGACAGTTCGGAAAGGCTGCCCTGAGGATACCCGGAGTCGGGGCCAAGAAACATCACCTATCGTGCAAGGTTGTCTATGCAAGATTGCATGACGGGAGCGTTTTCTTCGCCCTTTGGATCGAACGCCACCTGCGCGGTGATGGCGAGCAAGGTTCGCCCCTGTCCCGCCATGCCTGTGCGACACGACCAGGTAGGAGCGAGCCTTGCTCGCGACGAAGCAACCTTGGCCTCGAACCCGCTCAGCCAATCATTCCCTGAAGGGACTCCCACTCACACTGCGTCAACGCCACCCCTTGCTCATCGGCCATTTCTCGCTCGCGGTAGCGGCGCTCGCCAGGCATGCGCGTCAACCCCACGGCCTGCATCTGCTCGACCAGCTCACGGCTGCGCTGGGCAAACCGTTCGCCTTCGGCCTTGCTGGGGTCGATGACGATGATCAACTGCCCGGTCCATGGGGTCTTGGCCCCAGGGTGCTTGGACCAATCGAACTCCCAGGAAAAGTTACCTCCGGTCAGGGCCGCCGCCAGCAGCTCGACCATCATCGACAGTGCCGAGCCCTTGTGTCCACCGAACGGCAACAACGCCCCGCCCTCGAGGATGGCCTTCGGGTCGGTGGTTGGCTGCCCATTGGCATCGACCCCCATGCCTTCAGGCAACTGTTGGCCGGCACGGGCGGCGATTTGCACATCGCCGTGGGCCATGGCGCTGGTGGCCATGTCGAAGACGATGGGGTCATGGTCGGCGCACGGAGCAGCGAAGGCGATGGGGTTAGTACCGAACAACGGCTTGCGTGCGCCATGGGGCACCACACAGGTCATGCTGTTGACCACGCTCAGTGCAACCAGGCCTTCCTCGGCGAACGGCTCGACATCCGGCCACAGGGCTGCGAAATGGTGCGAGTTGTGGATTGCCAACACGGCGATTCCGGCACTGCGGGCCTTTTTCACCAGCAGCGCACGTGCGGCTGCCAAGGCGGGCTGGGCAAAACCGCCCGCCGCATCCACCTGGACATAACCGGAGGCGACATCGGTGACCTGCGGTGTTGCGCGGCCATCGACCCAGCCGCTGGCCAGTGTCGAGACATACCCCGGAATACGGAACACCCCGTGGCTATGGGCGCCGTCGCGCTGGGCGCTGGCACAATTGTGGGCCAGCACTTCGGCCACTGCCTCACTGCAACCGTGGCGCTGGAAAATCGCTTGCAACAGCGCCTGCAACTCGGCGAAAGGCACACGCACGACGGGGCTGGTGGAGGGTGCGGACATCTGAAGCTCCTTATTGGATTTGGAGTGGCTACAGCGTTGGCAACGACAAAAACTTTCCTGCAAGTGACAGCTACCTGTCAAATGTTGACTTGATGACAGAAAACATCCATTTTCTTTTCCACGCCTCACCGGGAGCCACAGCATGAGCCAACCGATCAAGCAACGCCTGGAAAACAGCCTGCAAGGGGCCGCTGCCTCAGGCCGCAAGATCGCCACGTACATGCTCGCCAATCTGCACGAACTGCCATTCCAGACTTCGGCCAGCATCGCTGCCAAGCTGGGTGTCAGCGAATCCAGTGTCGGCCGTTTCTGCCGCGCCCTCGGTTACCCTCACCTCAAAGCGCTCAAGCAAGATCTGCAAAGCGACCTGGGCGACGGCCCCTGGCTGGTGGGTGATCGTCTGCAAGAATACCGCCAGAACCATGACCCCAGCGATATCTCTGGCAGCCTGGAGCTGGAAATGGCCGCCTTGGTACGGGTCCACGAGTATCGTCAGACCGACGCCTGGCACCAGGTCGCCCAGCGCCTGGCGCAGAAACCACGGGTATTCATCGCCGGCTTCCAGACCGAGCGCGGCGTCGCCCTGTGCATGACCCACCTGCTGCAATACCTACGCGATGGCGTGCAACAGGTCGATGGCAGCGCCGGGCACTTCGGCGAAGTGCTGCTCGGGCCCGCCGAACAGAGCGCCCTGGTGGTGTTCGAGGCCCGCCGTTATTCACGCCACGCCCTGCTGCTGTGCCAGAAGGCACGGGCCGCCGGTATACCCGTCACCCTGGTGACCGATACCTTCTGCGACTGGGCAGATGCCCACGCCGACGAAGTGTTCCGCGTACCTACCGAGTTCAATCTGTTCTGGGAATCTACTGCCCCCATGCTGTCGTGGGTGCACCTGATGGTCAACGAGGTCTGCAAGAAGCTCGGACCGGATGTTGAAAGACGCTTGGAAGCAACTGCCGCTCTACATAACGAGTTCGTCGGCTACACCTCGTGGCCGTCGGGCAAACAACAATAGCAAGAGTGCAAGAGGTGCGAGATGAACAAGACCATGGCTATGGTGGGTGCGTGTGCCCTGCTGCTGGCGGGTGCTGCCAGTGCCGAAACCGTGCGCTTCGCCACCGAGGGCGGCTACCCGCCCTTCAACTATGTCGACGCCGATAACAAGCTGCACGGTTTCGACATCGACATTACCTACGCCTTGTGCGAACAGATGAAAGTCGAGTGCACCCTGGTGGCACAAGACTGGGAAGGCATCATTCCGGCGTTGATGGCGCGCAAGTACGATGCCGTGGTCGCCTCGATGATCGACACCGAAGAGCGCCGCAAAAAGATCGCCTTCACCGACCACTACTACCGTACGCCGCTGGCCGTCGCCGTGGCCAAGGACAGCAAGATCGACGACGCCCAGACCACGTTCGAAGGTTACACCGTGGGCGCCCAGTCCTCCTCCACCCAGGCGATCTACGCCGAGGACGTTTACGCCAAGGCCGGCGCCGAGGTGAAGCTCTATCCAACCATGGACGAGGCCAACGCCGACCTGGCAGCCGGCCGCCTGGACGGGGTGATCGCCGACAAGTTCCCGCTGCAGGAGTGGGTCAACAAAAATGGCAAGGATTGCTGCAAGATCCTCGGTGATGTGGCCGGGACCAAGGCCGACGCCGCCATCGCGGTGCGCAAGGACGACGATGCGCTTCGCCAGCGATTGAATACCGCCCTGGCCGAGATCGTCGCCAACGGCACTTATCAGAAGATCGCCAGCAAGTACTTCGACTTCGACATCTACAACTGACCTGCTGCCCTGTGGGAGCGGGTTTGCCCGCGAATGCGCCCGACCGGGCGACAGGTGCCGCTGTTGCTGGCACTTTCGCGGATAAACCCGGTCCTGCAGGGAGGGTAAGTGATCCCGCGTGAGGGCTTGTCATGCTCGACCAATTGTCACTTCTGTCGTTCGCCAGCGGAGGCTGGGGCCAGGCCCTGCTGGCCGGTGCCCTGGTCACTGTTTCGCTGGCCCTGGCCTGCCTGCCCATCGGCCTGCCGCTGGGCCTTGGCGTGGCCATGGCTGCGCGTTCTCGCAAACGCCTGCCAAGAGCCTGGGCGACCACCTTTTCCACCGTGTTTCGTGGGCTGCCCGAACTGCTCACCCTGCTCATCATCTATTACGGCTGCCAGATCGCCGCGCAAAAGATCCTGACAGCCATGGGCTATGAAGGTGAGTTCCTGATCAACACCTTCCTGGCCGCCATGGTCGCCTTCAGCCTGGTATTCGCGGCGTTCTCCAGCGAGATCTGGCTGGCCGCTTTCAAGACCCTGCCCAAAGGCCAGTTGGAGGCCTGCTCGGCCCTGGGCCTGGGCAAGCGCACGGCGTTCTTCAAGGTGGTGCTGCCGCAACTGACGCGCATCGCCCTGCCCGGCCTTTCCAACAACTGGCTGTCGTTGCTCAAGGACACCTCGCTGGTCTCGACCATTTCCCTGGTCGACCTGATGCGCCAGACCAATCTGGCAGTCAGCGTGACCAAAGAGCCGATGTTCTTCTATGGCGTTGCCTGCGTGGGCTACCTGCTGTTCTCGGCATTGTCGGGGCGGGTATTCGCCTGGATCGAACGACGCTGCAACCGACATCTGCAAGGAGCACGGGCATGAGCTTCGAACAACTGCTGGGCCTGGTACTAGACCCTGACCTGCTGGAGCGCTACGGGCCACGCTTCGTCGATGGCCTGCTGGTGACCGCGAAACTGGTGGCCATCTCCTTCAGTCTGGGCGCCGTCCTTGGCTTGCTGCTGGCATTGGCGAGGATGTCACACAGCCTGTTGTTGCAGCGCATGGCCGCTGGCTACATCTATTTTTTCCGGGGTTCGCCGCTGCTCGCGCAGCTGTTCCTACTTTATTACGGCCTGGGTTCGCTCAAAGGCTTCTGGCAGGACGTAGGGCTGTGGTGGTTCTTCCGCGAGGCGTGGTTCTGCACCCTGCTGGCCTTCACCCTGAACACCGCGGCGTACCAAGCCGAAATCTTCCGCGGCAGCCTGATGGCGGTCGCCCCAGGGCAGTACGAAGCCGCGCGAGCCTTGAGCCTGAAACGCTCGACCACCTTCTTCAAGGTGATCCTGCCGCAATCGCTGCTGGTGGCCATCGGCCCGCTGGGCAACGAGTTGATCCTGATGATCAAGGCCAGCGCCATCGCTTCGCTGGTGACCATCTACGACCTGATGGGCGTGACCAAGCTGGCCTTCTCGCGCAGCTTCGACTTCCAGATCTACCTGTGGGCCGCTGTGCTCTACCTGGTGATCGTGGAACTGGTACGGCGCCTGCTCAAACACCTGGAAGCCCGCCTGGGCCGCCACTTGAACTGACGGAAGGATACGTTCCATGCATTGCCAGACCCTTGTCCTCGGCGCCGGTATCGTCGGCGTCAGCACCGCGCTGCACCTGCAAGCGCGTGGTCGCCAGGTGATCCTGATCGACCGCGACGAACCCGGCAGCGGTACCAGCCACGGCAACGCGGGCCTGATCGAGCGCTCGAGCGTGATCCCCTACGCGTTCCCCCGCCAACTGGGCGCTCTGCTGCGTTATGGCCTGAACCGCCAGCCCGATGTTCGCTACAGCCTGCTGCACCTGCCCAAGGCAGCGCCATGGCTGCTGCGTTACTGGCGCCAGTCGGCTCCTGGGCGTCTGGCGGGCGCGGCCGCCGACATGCTGCCGCTGGTGCAGCGCTGCGTCGAAGAGCATGACGCGTTGATCGGTGCTGCTGGCCTCGAAGGGCTGGTGCAAGCCAAAGGCTGGATCGAGGTGTACCGCGACCCGGCCCTGTTCGAACAGGCCAAGGCCGAGATCAGGGGGCTTGCCCGCTATGGTCTGCAGTACGAGATTCTCGAGCGCGGCCAGTTGCAGGCGCGAGAGCATCAGCTCGACAGCGCGGTGGTCGGTGGCATTCATTGGCTCGACCCGAAAACCGTGAACAACCCCGGCGCCCTCACCCAGGGTTACGCTGCGCTATTCGTCCAGCGCGGCGGGCAGTTCCTGCATGGCGATGCACGCAGCCTGAGCCAGGTCGCAGGTCGCTGGCAGGTGAACAGCCAGCGCGGCCCGATCACCGCCGACGAAGTCGTCGCCTGCCTCGGCCCGCAATCCGCCCAAGTCTACGAGCGGTTGGGTTACCGCATCCCGCTGGGTATCAAGCGCGGCTACCACATGCACTACGGCACCCGTGACGGTGCACAGCTCGAACATGCGATCTGCGATACACAAGGCGGCTACGTGCTGGCACCGATGGCCCGAGGCGTGCGCCTGACCACCGGCATCGAGTTCGCCGCCAGCGACGCGCCGGGCAATGAAATCCAACTAAGGCGCTGCGAAATCCTGGCCCGCCAACTGTTCCCGGCCCTCGGCGAGCGCCTGGACGACAGCCCTTGGCTCGGTCGTCGCCCCTGCCTGCCGGACATGCGTCCGGTGATCGGGCCTGCGCCAAGGCACAAAGGGCTGTGGTTCAACTTCGGCCATGCCCACCATGGCCTGACCCTGGGCCCGGTCAGCGGCCGCCTGCTGGCCGAGATGGTCACCGGCGAACGGCCATTCACCGACCCTGCGCCTTACAGCGCTGCACGTTTCGACTGAACCCACGCGGGAGAACAACAATATGACCGCCCCCCTGAGCGTTGCCAGCCTTGCTCCTGAACCCGATCCGCGTCCAACGCTGATCAGCATCGAGGGCTTGAACAAGCATTACGGCGCCTTCCATGTATTGCGTGACATCAACCTCAAGGTGCGCGAAGGCGAGCGCATCGTCCTGTGCGGCCCATCCGGCTCGGGCAAGTCGACCCTGATCCGTTGCATCAACCGTCTGGAGGTGGCCGAGCAAGGCACCATTCGGGTCGACGGCACCGACCTTGCTGCGACCAGCCGGCAAGCTGCCCAGGTGCGTAGCGAAATTGGCATGGTATTCCAGCACTTCAACCTGTTTCCG
This sequence comes from Pseudomonas sp. Rh2, assembly GCF_040762985.1. Lineage (NCBI taxonomy): Bacteria > Pseudomonadati > Pseudomonadota > Gammaproteobacteria > Pseudomonadales > Pseudomonadaceae > Pseudomonas > Pseudomonas sp. Rh2. Next base: position 2,848,196 of record NZ_CP142890.1, on the reverse strand, counting down.
CACATGAGCGTGCTCGACAACTGCCTGCTGGCCCCCACCAGCGTGCGCGGGCTGTCACGCAAGGACGCAGAGGAACGCGCGCGGATGTACCTGAGCAAGGTCGGCATCGAGAGCCAGGCGCACAAGTACCCCAGCCAGCTTTCCGGCGGCCAGCAACAACGGGTTGCGATTGCCCGTGCACTGTGCATGAAGCCGCGGATCATGCTGTTCGACGAACCGACCTCGGCGCTCGACCCGGAGATGGTCGCCGAGGTGCTGGATGTGCTGGTACAACTGGCTGGCACGGGCATGACCATGTTGTGCGTGACCCACGAGATGGGCTTTGCCCGGCAGGTCGCCGAGCGCGTGCTGTTCCTTGAAGGTGGTCAGATCATCGAAGACAGCCCGCCAGAGGTCTTTTTCGGCCAGCCACGCACTGCGCGAGCCAAGGCGTTCCTTGCGCAGATACTGCATTGAGGCCTGATCGTCGGCAAGCCGATGCCTGCTGGGGTTGCGGAGCCTTTGCCGGCGCCGAATTGGCGGCGATTCATTGCACGGCTGCAATGAGCCGACTGCATCGTTAAATATAATTGACCTCACCTTACGTCAAACCCTTGCCGCCTGAGGCTCGCAAGGGTTTAACCCCCCGTATTTCGGCGCCCGCCCCCCATCAAAGCCCCTGCGTGTCGTTTGACATATCGAACGGCTCTGGCAATCTATCGCTTAAGCCCCGACCGGAATCGTCGACTCGGACGAGCCGGCAGTGCTCGGGGCTCCAGGCAGCACAGAAGGCCAAGGCCGTGCGCCTGCACAACAACGACAGGTCGAACCTGTCTCAAGGTGACATATGTCCAACAGCAACATTGGCAGCAAACAACCCTCCCTGCGCAAACCCGTCGTCCTGATGACCATGGGCATGCAAGAGCGCAAAGGCCATGACTACCAGGTCATGACCCACAAATACATCACCCCGCTGGTCGAGTTTTCCGATTGCGTCCCGGTACTGGTGCCCACTTGCTGCGGTACCGAAGACCTGGAGACCTATCTGGACATGGCCGACGGCGTGTACCTGACCGGTGCTGGCAGCAATATCGACCCCACCCTGTACGGCCAGGAAAACGAGACCCCAGGCAAAGGCCAGGACAAGAACCGCGACCTGTTCGATATCCCGCTGGTCAAGGCAGCCATCAAGCGTGGCTTGCCGATCTTCGGCATCTGCCGGGGTATGCAGGAAATCAACGTGGCCCTGGGTGGTGATATCTACCAGAAGGTCTACGCAGAGCCAGGTTTCAACGATCACCGGGAAAACCCGGAAGACCCGGTCGAGGTGCAATACGCCCAGGTCCACAGCGTGAAGATCAAGCCAGGCAGCTGGCTGCGCGAAACGCTCGGTACCGATGAGATCCGCGTCAACTCGCTGCACGGTCAGGGCCTGCGCAATCTGGGTGAAGGCATCGAGCCGATCGCTCACGCCGAAGACGGCCTGGTCGAGGCCATCCACGCGCCAAGCATTTCGCCTTTCCTCTTCGCTGTGCAGTGGCACCCAGAGTGGCAAGCTGCGAAGAACCCTGACTCGATCAAAATGTTCCAGGCCTTTGGCGACGCCTGCCGTGCCCAGGTCCGCAAGGCCCAGGCCGGCAAACGCCACCTGGCGGCTTGATTCCTCTGCTTCGTTAGCTTTGATCGCGGGGCGGCGCAACGTCGCCCCCGTTTCCCCGGTCACCCTCTGCTGGTCCCAGAATACTTCCCGTGGAAGCGGGCGGCGGGCTTGTGCCTGTCTCCGCGATCGTTTTTTCCCTTTTCGCAGCCAGAGATACGATGACTGAGTGTGGTCGTCGTGACAGACCCTACGCCTGCGAGATCGAGCGCCGCCCGCGCGGCGCATCGCGAGCAAGGCTCGCTCCTACGTCTGTTTCGGGCCAACTATGCCTGTGAGATTGCCCGCGAACGCTTTGGCACCTGACGCGATATCAGGTCGTACAAACAAGGCGGTCGCGCATCGCGCCACTGACATCACTGGCCCGAAACAAGCGTAGGAGCGAGCCTTGCTCGCGATGCGCCGCGCGGGCGGCGCTCGATCTCCCCCCCACCGCATACCCCAATGTTTGTTTCGCGCCAATGAATCCCGTGGGATTGGCGTACAAACGCTTCAGTGCACGGCGCGATATGAGGTCGTACAAACAAAACGGTCGCGCGCCGGCCACTGACATCACTGGCCCGAAACAAGCGTAGGAGCGAGCCTTGCTCGCGATGCGCCGCGCGGGCGGCGCTCGATCTCCCCCCACCGCATACCCCAATGTTTGTTTCGCGCCAATGAATCCCGTGGGATTGGCGTACAAACGCTTCAGTGCACGGCGCGATATGAGGTCGTACAAACAAAACGGTCGCGCATCGGCCACTGACATCACTGGCCCGAAACAAGCGTAGGAGCGAGCCTTGCTCGCGATGCGCCGCGCGGGCGGCGCTCGATCTCCCCCCCACCGCATACCCCAATGTTTGTTTCGCGCCAATGAATCCCGTGGGATTGGCGTGCAAACGCTTCAGTGCACGGCGCGATATGAGGTCGTACAAACAAAACGGTCGCGCATCGGCCACCGACATCACTGGCCCGAAACAAGCGTAGGAGCGAGCCTTGCTCGCGATGCGCCGCGCGGGCGGCGCTCGATCTCCCAGGCGCTACGCCTCTTCGGACATACGCCGCAAATCCCAAGACAAGCACCACCCAAGCAAAAAATCCCCAAAAGGGACTAGCCAACACCATAGTTGTACGATAACTTACATCCATCGCTAAACATCACTCGTCACCCAAGCGCCATAGGATGCCAACAACAATGACTCCACAAGAACTCAAATCCATCCTCTCCCACGGCCTGCTGTCGTTCCCGGTAACCGATTTCAATGCCCAGGGCGATTTCAACCAGGCCGGCTACATCAAACGCCTGGAATGGCTCGCCCCCTATGGCGCCAGCGCCCTGTTCGCCGCAGGCGGCACCGGTGAATTCTTCTCGCTGGCCGCCAGCGAATACAGCCAGATCATCAAGACCGCGGTCGACACCTGCGCCACGTCGGTGCCGATCCTCGCCGGCGTCGGCGGCTCCACCCGCCAGGCCATCGAATATGCGAAGGAAGCCGAGCGCTTGGGCGCCAAAGGCCTGCTGCTGCTGCCACACTACTTGACCGAAGCCAGCCAGGACGGCGTTGCAGCCCATGTCGAGGCCGTGTGCAAATCGGTGAACATCGGTGTGGTGGTCTACAACCGCAATGTCTGCCGCCTTAACGCGGTACAGCTGGAGAGGCTGGCCGAGCGTTGCCCGAACCTGATCGGCTACAAGGACGGCCTGGGTGACATCGAGCTGATGGTGTCGATCCGTCGCCGTCTGGGCGAACGCTTCAGCTACCTGGGTGGCCTGCCGACCGCCGAGGTGTATGCTGCCGCCTACAAGGCACTTGGTGTGCCGGTCTACTCGTCGGCGGTATTCAACTTCATCCCGAGAACTGCGATGGACTTCTACAACGCCATCGCCCGCGACGACCACGCCACCGTGGCCAAGCTGATCGACGATTTCTTCCTGCCATACCTGGACATCCGTAACCGCAAGGCCGGTTACGCCGTCAGCATCGTCAAGGCAGGGGCCAAGCTCGCCGGCTACGACGCAGGGCCGGTACGCACCCCGCTGACCGACCTGACTGGCGAAGAATACGAAATGCTCGCAGCGCTGATGGACAAGATGGGTCCGCAATAAGCGCCCCCGGCGGCCTGCCATCGCCGCCACCGGAGTGGGATGCCCCACTCCGGCTACAACTCGTGAGCCCGCACAAAAATAACTAGTGGGAGTATTGCCAGCATGCAAGCGACTAAAAAGACGCATGTGCGCTACCTGATCCTGTTCATGCTGTTCCTGGTGACCACGATCAACTATGCCGACAGAGCAACCATCGCCATCGCAGGTTCCAGCCTGCAGAAAGACCTCGGCATTGACGCCGTAACCCTCGGTTATATCTTCTCCGCCTTCGGATGGGCTTACGTGGCTGGCCAGATTCCTGGTGGCTGGCTGCTCGATCGTTTCGGTTCCAAGAACGTCTACGCCTTCAGCATCTTCACCTGGTCGCTGTTCACCCTGCTGCAAGGCTTCGTCGGCGGTTTGCCCGTGGCCTGGGCAGTGGTGACCCTGTTCACCCTTCGCTTTCTGGTCGGTTTTGCCGAAGCCCCGTCGTTCCCGGGCAATGCCCGCATCGTCGCGGCCTGGTTTCCTACACAGGAACGCGGCACCGCCTCGGCCATCTTCAACTCGGCACAATACTTCGCCACCGCATTGTTCGCCCCGATCATGGGCTGGATCGTGTTCAGCTTCGGCTGGGAGCACGTATTCGTGGTGATGGGCGCGCTCGGGATCCTGTTCTCGATGGTGTGGATGAAGACCATCTACAACCCACGTCAGCACCCACGCATCAGCCAGGACGAGCTCGAACACATCGAGCAGAACGGCGGCCTCGTGGACATGGACCAAAAGCGTGGCGATAACGCAGGCCCCAAATGGGGCTACATCAAGCAACTGCTGACCAGCCGCATGTTGCTGGGCGTCTATCTTGGCCAGTATTGCATCAACGCCATCACCTACTTCTTTCTCACCTGGTTCCCGGTATACCTGGTGCAGGAACGTGGCATGACCATCCTCAAGGCCGGCTTCATCGCCTCGCTGCCGGCAGTGTGCGGCTTCATCGGTGGCGTGCTTGGCGGGGTGATCTCGGACTGGCTGCTGCGACGGGGCAACTCGCTGACCTTCGCCCGCAAGCTGCCCATCGTCTGTGGCCTGCTGCTGTCGACCACCATGGTCTTCTGCAACTACGTCGATGCCGAATGGATGGTCGTAGGATTCATGACCCTGGCCTTCTTCGGCAAAGGCATCGGCGCGTTGGGCTGGGCAGTGGTCGCCGACACCTCGCCCAAGCAGATCGCCGGGTTGTCCGGTGGCCTGTTCAACACCTTCGGCAACATTGCCTCGATCACCACGCCAATCGTCATCGGCTACATCATCAGCGCCACCGGTTCGTTCAAGTGGGCGCTGGTGTATGTAGGCGCCAACGCGCTGGTGGCGGTGTTCAGCTACTTGGTGATCGTCGGCCCGATCAAACGGATCGAGTTGCGCGACGACCCAAAGACTGAAGCCGAGCTACGCGCCACTGGCGAGCTGGCCAGCTCTCGCCACTGACAGAGCACGCCCGCGCCGGCGGATGCCGTGGGCGGGCGGACGTACAACGCCTGAGAATCTGACAAACAGGGCCCCCATATGCAGTTGATCGAACACTCAGACTCGCCCCGCTACGTTCGCCTTCACGACGACGATAACGTCGTGGTGGTGGTCAACGACGGCGGCCTGGGCGAAGGCGCCCGCTTCGCCGACGGCCTGACCTTGATCGAGGGTGTACCGCAGAGCCACAAGGTCGCCACCGTGAACATCGCCAAGGGCGAGCCGGTGCGCCGTTACGGGCAAATAATCGGGTACGCCCTTGAGGACCTGCGCCAGGGCAGTTGGGTCCAGGAAAGCCAACTGGCCATGCCAGCGGCCCCGGCACTGGACAGCCTGCCACGCTGCGACGCAGTGCCCGCGCCCCTGCCGCCACTGGAAGGCTTTACCTTCGAAGGCTATCGCAATGCCGATGGGACCGTCGGTACCCGCAACATCCTTGGCATCACCACCACGGTGCAATGCGTGACCGGCGTTCTCGAACATGCGGTCAAGCGCATCCGCAGCGAACTGCTGCCCAAGTACCCGAACGTCGACGACGTGGTGGCACTGACCCACAGCTACGGCTGCGGCGTGGCGATCAATGCGCGCGACGCCTACATCCCCATCCGTACCGTGCGCAACCTGGCACGCAACCCGAATCTCGGCGGCGAGGCATTGGTCATCAGTCTGGGTTGCGAAAAGCTACAGGCCAGTCAGGTGATGCACGATGACGACCCGTCGGTGGACCTCAGCGAACCGTGGCTATACCGCCTGCAGGATGCCAGCCTGGGCTTCGTCGAAATGATCGAGCAGATCATGGAACTGGCCGAAACGCGCCTGAAGAAGCTCGATCAACGCCGCCGCGAAACGGTACCCGCCAGCGAGTTGATTCTGGGCATGCAGTGTGGTGGCAGCGATGCCTTCTCGGGCATCACCGCCAACCCGGCGCTGGGGTTTGCCGCTGACCTGCTGGTACGCGCCGGCGCTACCGTACTGTTCTCGGAAGTGACTGAAGTGCGCGACGCCATCTACATGCTCACCTCCCGCGCCGAGAACCAGGAAGTCGCCGATGCCCTGGTGCGCGAGATGGACTGGTACGACCGCTACCTGCAACAAGGCGCGGCCGACCGCAGCGCCAACACGACACCGGGCAACAAGAAAGGCGGCCTGTCCAACATCGTCGAAAAATCCCTGGGCTCTATCGTCAAGTCCGGTAGCAGTGCCATCCAGGGTGTGCTTGGCCCTGGCGAGCGGGTCAAGCGCAAAGGCCTGATCTTCTGCGCCACCCCCGCCAGCGATTTCGTCTGCGGCACGCTGCAACTGGCCGCAGGCATGAACCTGCATGTGTTCACCACCGGTCGCGGCACGCCTTATGGCCTGGCCATGACGCCGGTGGTCAAGGTCTGCACCCGGACCGAACTGGCCCAGCGCTGGCCTGACCTGATCGACATCGACGCCGGGCGCATTGCCAGTGGCCGTTCGACCCTCGAGGAACTGGGCTGGGAGCTGTTTCACTACTACCTGGACGTGGCCAGCGGCCGCAAGCGGACCTGGGCCGAGCAGCACAAGCTGCACAACGACATCACGCTGTTCAACCCGGCGCCGATCACCTGATACGCCACCTGCCCTGTGGCGGCCGGCTTGTCGGCGATTGGAGTGCGCAGCACTCGCCCAGCGCCTGGCGCCTGGCGCCTACAGGAACGACGTTGTCCTCCAGTCTTTTTCTCCAAAGGAGTACCCCATGCCTGAGATCCTCGGCCACAACTTCATCGCCGGCCAGCGCAGCGCCACAGGTTCGCTGCGCCTGCAGAGCCTGGACGCCACCACCGGCGAAGCCCTGCCTTTCAGCTTCATGCAGGCCACCGAAAGCGAAGTCGACCAAGCCGCCAAGGCCGCTGCCGCGGCATTCCCCGAATTCCGCCAGTCGAGCCCGGCCCGCCGCGCCGAGTTCCTCGACGCCATTGCCGCCGAACTGGATGAACTCGATGACGCCTTCGTCGCCATCGTCTGCCGTGAAACTGCCCTGCCCGCCGCACGCATCCAGGGTGAGCGCGGTCGTACCAGCGGCCAGATGCGCCTGTTCGCGCAGCTGCTGCGCCGTGGCGACTTCCTTGGCGCGCGCATCGATCTGGCCCTGCCAGAGCGCCAACCGCTGCCCCGCGTCGACCTGCGCCAGATGCGCATCGGTGTAGGCCCGGTCGCCGTCTTCGGTGCCAGCAACTTCCCGCTGGCCTTCTCCACCGCCGGCGGCGACACCGCCGCTGCATTCGCCGCAGGCTGCCCGGTAGTGTTCAAGGCCCACAGCGGCCACATGGCAACCGCCGACATGGTCGCCACCGCGATCATCCGGGCCGCCGAGCGTACCGGCATGCCCAAAGGCGTGTTCAACATGGTCTTTGGTGGCGGGGTCGGTGAGTGGTTGGTCAAGCACCCGGCTATCCAGGCGGTCGGTTTCACCGGTTCGCTCAAAGGTGGCGATGCCCTGTGCCGCATGGCCGCCGAACGCCCTCAGCCGATTCCAGTGTTCGCCGAGATGTCCAGCATCAACCCGGTCATCATCCTGCCGGGCGCCCTGGCCAGGCGTGGCGACGCCATCGCCCGTGAACTGGCGGGATCCGTATGCCTTGGCGCCGGCCAGTTCTGCACCAATCCGGGCCTGGTGATAGGGCTGCAGTCGGCGCCATTCAGCCAGCTACTCGCCGACCTTGGCCGACACCTGGAGCAGCAAGCCGGCCAGACCATGCTCAACGCGGGCGGCCTGCGCAGCTATGTGGACGGCCTGAAGCATTTGCATGCCCACGCTGGCATCGAACACCTGGCCGGCCAGCCGCAGGAAGGCGGCCAGGCCCGCGCACAGTTGTTCAAGGCGGACACCCGCCTGCTGGTCGAGTCCGACCCGCTGCTGCAGGAGGAGGTGTTCGGCCCGGCCACGGTAGCCGTGCAAGCCAAGGACAATGCCGAATTACGCGCTGCCCTACTAGGCCTGCGCGGGCAACTGACGGCTACCCTGATCGGCGAGCCTGAAGACTTCGAAGCCTTCGCCTGGCTGGTGCCCTTGCTTGAAGAAAAAGTCGGCCGCATTCTGGTCAACGGCTATCCGACCGGCGTGGAAGTGTGCGATGCGATGGTGCATGGCGGGCCGTACCCGGCAACGTCCGATGCCCGTGGCACCTCGGTCGGCACCCTGGCCATCGATCGCTTCCTGCGCCCGGTGTGCTACCAGAACTACCCGCAGACGCTGCTGCCCGAGGCGCTGCGTGACAGCAATCCGCTTGGGCTGCGTCGGCTGGTGAATGGGCAATGGAGCGATGGGGCGATCTAAGTGGCCTGATGCAAGAACGCCCTGCTGATGCGGGGCGTTTTTGGCTGTTCGGCGTTAGAGTTGCGCCGTCCGGTAGATCGAGCGCCGCCCGCGCGGCGCATCGCGAGCAAGGCTCGCTCCTACGTCTGTTTCGGGCCAATTATTCCTGTGAGAGTTGCGCGCGACCACTTTGGTGCTGGGCGCGATTGAGCCGTACAAACGAGGCGGTCGCGCACGTCTATTGCTGGGGTTACTGGCCCGAAACAAACGTAGGAGCGAGCCTTGCTCGCGATGCGCCGCGCGGGCGGCGCTCGATCTCACACACACCAACCCACTCCAACCCTGCCCTAAAAACCTCAGCCCTCTTGCGCCTCAGCCTCCTCATGCGCCTGGCGCAACCGCTCGCGGCTATTGCTCAAATGCATGCGCATGGCCATCTTCGCCCCCTCGCTATCGCGCCGGGCAATCGCTTCATAGATCGCTTCATGCTCGTGGCTCAGCCGGCTCATGTAATGGGCCTGGTCGTCACGCGCCAGGCGCGCCGAATTCAGCCGGGTGCGCGGGATAATGCTGGTGCCCAGGTGGTTGATGATATCGGCGAAGTAATGGTTGCCGCTGGCCTGGGCGATGCGCAGGTGAAACTGGAAGTCCGCCGACACCGCATCGAAGGCATGGGCAACACCTTCGTTGAGCTCGTCCAGCGCAGCACGCATGCCGGCCAGTTCCTCGTCGCTGCGCCGCTGCGCCGCAAGGCCTGCCGACTCGATCTCCAGAGCGATGCGCAATTCCAGCACCGCCAGCACTTCACGCAGCGTGACCACGGTCGCCGGGTCGATGCGAAAACCGCTAGAGGCCGGAGCGTCCAGCACGAAAGTGCCGATACCATGGCGAGTCTCGACCTGACCGGCTGCCTGCAGCCGCGAGATCGCTTCACGCACGACCGTGCGGCTCACGCCTTCCTCGGCCATGATCTGCGATTCGGTCGGCAACTTGTCGCCACGCTTGAGCTGGCCGCTGCGAATGCGCTCGGTCAGCACCGTAACCAGTTCCTGGGCCAGACTGCGCGGCTTGCGCCGGGTTCTTGCCTGTACCTGTTGCTCTGTCATGCCCTGTATTTCACCTTGAAAGACAGCCGTCATGATAGCGCAAGCAGTTGTACGATCACATACACCCCGCCCGGTATTTATTACCGTGCCGCACCGCTCCCCACTTGAACTGGCGATTGGCGGTCGCATTGCCCCCACCTGCCAGCAAACTGCTGGCCCCCAGCCCTTCGCAGGCGAGGCAAACTCCCTTCTCCTTCAGAAGCTTAGGACAGCAACATGCGGGTATTTCTAGCAACCATGGCCGGCTGCCTGTTGGCCACGATCGCCTTCGGCGTCCAAGCCAGGACGTTGAGCCAGAATGATCGCCACGTCTGCGCCTGGGGTTCGCAGATCGCCGCCGAGGCTCAGCAGGCCAAGCTCTCCGGGGTTACGCTGTACGCCACCCGCAAGAAGCTGCAGGTACGTAAATTCCCCAAACCATGGATGCGCATGACCGCATTCGGCATCACCGAGCAGACCTACAACAGCCGCTCGCGACTCAAGCCGGCGGCTATCAAGCAGACGTATTACGAGCAGTGCGTGCAGCATGCGGTCGCCAAGAGATAATTTCTTATTTATCAAAATGTTATGGCTAAATACTGATGAATAATCTAGCTGGCGATCCATTACATCCAGAAGTATTTTCCTTTTTCGATCAATAACTTAATTGCACAAAATGAATCAAAATCGAGAAAATAGGCCACCCTGTCACCGCAATCAGCTGCATGTTTATCATTGCCGCACGCAGTGAAGTAAGGGTCAGCCTGGGTAGATTGGCTGGCAACGCACCTCTGTCCTCACCGAGTTGGCGATGAAGCACTCTTCATGAGCAAGATGGTGCAAGCGCTCCAACTGCTCCCGAGTCGGCTGGCGCTCGCCCGAGAACGCCACCCGGGGGCGCAGGGTCACAAGGGTCATCGCCGTGCGCCCCGCTTCATTGCGATCCATCACGCCGACAGCATCGTCCACGTACTGCTCGACGCAGAAACGCTGCTTGGCCGCAAGCGACAGAAACCACAGCATGTGGCAACTGGACAGCGATGCGACGAAGGCTTCTTCGGGGTCGACCGCCGAAGCATCGGACAGCGGCAACGGCACCACATGGGGCGACGAGGAACCCACTACCTCGACACCGCCATCGAAACGCCACAGGTGCCTGCGGCTGTACTGGTTACCGAGGAAATCCTGCCCCTCACGGGCCCAGGCTACTTGTGCCGTGTATTGCGCCACGCAAACCTCCTTGTTCAGATCATCATTAGAATTCAGCAGCCGGTGAGCGCCACGGGACCACGCTCACCGGCAAAGAACCACGGACGCAGGCGCACACCGATCACGTTGCCGGCATAGGCCGCCAGCAACCACAACCAACCGTGCACGCTGCCCGAGGCGATGCCGCTGAAATAAGCGCCAATGTTGCAACCGTAAGCCAAGCGTGAACCATAACCCAGCATCAAGCCGCCGACCATGGCAGCGATCAACGATGGCAGGGGAATCTTCAGGCTAGGTGCGAAACGGCCTGCCAGCCCCGCGGCGAGCAAAGCCCCCAGAACGATACCCAGGTCCATGACCGTGGTGATGTCCTGCCACAGTGGCGCCGCCAGCGCCTTGGCGTTGGCTGGCATCTGCCAGAACGCCCAACTGCTCACGTCCACCCCCAGGCCGTTCAGAGTCTTGGCGCCCCACAGGGCGAACGCCGAGGTGATCCCCCAAGGTCGCCCCGCCAGGGCCAGGGTGGCGTAGTTCAGCAAGGCCAGGGCGATAGCGCCCCACAAGAGCGGCCACGGGCCACGCACAAAGCGTTGCAAGCCTTGGTGTTCGCGGGCAACCAGCGCTTGCAGGGTTGCATGCCGACGCTTTTCAAGCACCACGGTCGTCCAGGCAATCAGGCCGAACAGCGCCAGGCTCACCAGCAAAGCGGGTCCGACACCCCACACCTGAACGATCGAAGTGGCCGGAAACGATGGCAGCGCAAACCACCAATCAGCGTGATGGGTCGCCGACACCGAACCGATGATGAAGAACAACAGGGTCACCAGCATTCGCGCGTTGCCACCGCCGACGGTGAACAACGTCCCGGAAGCGCAACCACCGCCCAACTGCATGCCGATGCCGAAGATGAACGCGCCGAACACCACCGAGACCCCTGCCGGAGCCACCAGTCCGCTTACCGGGTTACCCAACAGGCTACCCGCCGACAGCGCCGGAAAGAACAGCAGTACCGCCAGTGCCAGCATGACCATCTGGGCCCGCAGACCGGCGCCACGGCGCTCGTTGATGAACACTCGCCAGGCCGATGTGAAGCCGAACGCTGCGTGGTAGAGCGTCAGGCCCAAGGCCGCGCCGACAAGCAGCAGCAATACCTGCTTGAAACCGGCATTGCGGTTGAGAAACCAGGCCCCGGCCAGCAACAAGACCAGGGCGATCGAGGGGGCGCCCAAGCGGCGCGGTTCGGGTGTGGCGGCAGAGGAAAGACCCATCACAATACTCGGATTTCAATGAAACGGGCGCCGAGTATAACGCCCTGGGTCTTCGAAAACCGCTCAGCCGGCGAGTACGAGCGTTATGCGGGGACGGCGCCTCATCCCGTCGCTAGCGTGACGTCTCCACGCGCAATACTTCGGTGTAGATGGCATCGACCGTCTGCCCGACCTTGAGGTTCTTCATCCGGGCCTGAAGGTCAGGGTTCTCGACCTTGACCACCTGTAACTTGCCCTCAGGCGGCAGCAGGCTTACCTCATGGTTCTTAAGGTCGACTTTCTGGATCTGTGACGTCACCCTGACCTGGCGGAACGCTTCGCCCCCTGGGTTGGGGTTGTCGGCAGTGGCACGGAGGGTGCCAGACTCATCGCTCATCTTTGGCGCCCCACCTACATGGGTGTTGAGCACGTAGGCCACCGCGCGGGTGACATAGATGTCGACGGTGTCACCGACCTTCAGGTTGGGCAACGCCTTGGCCTTCTCGGTCAACTGAAAGGTTACATCCTTGTCGTTAGGCCCTTTAACCGTCACCTGACGCTTTTCCAGGTCGATGGCCTGCACCTGGGTGGTGACATGACTTTCCAGCGCCTCACTTCCAATCGGTACGTCCGCCGCCTGGGCGAGGAGGCTGACAGTGGTCAGCATCGAAGCAAGGGCAACGGCGCGAGCCAGGGAGCTAATGGGTTTCATAGGCAGCTTCCATGTGATTCAGAGCGAATGAGTGGGGAAATCCTTACGCGCAGACAAGCATAGCCACTGCGTACCAACCCGCCGCCCCCGTTAGCAGCGGGCGCCATTTTTGGATCCCAAAAGCCATTACAAAATTATTAGGGAATGATTAACCTTTACACTTGCTTTACATTTGTTAACCATTACCATTCGCGACTTCAAAACAACAACTGAGTCGCCCTTCATGGCAAAACTGTCTGCTGCTCCTGCCTCATTGTCAGTACTCGGCTTGCTGGTCGCCCCCACCGCTCATGCCGACACCCAGGAGGCCCTTGCCCTCCCCGCAACTTCCGTTACCAGCGCCTACGAGCAGCAAAGCTACAAGGCCAGCGAAAGCAAAAGCGCGCTGAAGATCGATGCGCCGCTGCGCGACATTCCACAGACCGTGAACGTCGTTCCAGAGAGCGTGATCAAGGACCAGGGCGCTCAGTCCATGGCGGACGTGCTCAAGAACGTGCCCGGCGTCGGCCTGTCCAACGGCGATGGTCAGCGCGACCAGGTCACCATCCGCGGCTTCAGCGCCATCGGCGACATGTACATCGACGGTGTTCGGGACGACGCCCTGTACTTTCGCGACCTGTCCAACATCGAGCGGGTCGAAGTCATCAAAGGTCCTGCCGCCGTGCTCTACGGCCGTGGCTCCTCGGGCGGCCTGATCAACAGCATCAGCAAGAAACCTGGCTTTGCGCCCACGCGCGAGGTCGGCGTCAGTTTCGACAGTGAAGGCAAGCGCCGCACCCAGTTCGACACCGGCTGGGCTGACCAGCGAAGCAACCAGGCCTACCGCGTCACTGGCGCCTTCGAAGACAGCGACACCTTCCGCGACGATGGCTACATCGACCGCAAGGCCATCGCCCCGTCGGCTTACTTCAGGCTGTCCGACGACCTGGAGCTGAACCTGGGTGCTACCTACTTGTACGACAAGCGCCTGATCGACTTCGGTATCCCCGCCCTGGGCAACCGTCCAGTGGATGTCGATCGCGACAAGCGCTTCGGCTCAGGCGATGCCGACCAGGACTACGCCCGCAGCGAGGTATTCTCGTTCACCGCCAGCCTCGACTACCGCATCAACGACGACTTCACCCTGACCAACACCAGCCGCTTCTACCGCTACGACCTGGACCGCAACAACACGCTGGCCGACAGCAGCCCTACCCGCTTCGTCACCGCGCCCAACGGCGAGTTGCTCGTCAAGCTCAACCGCGGCAACGTGGCGCGTGACGAGTACGGCGTGTTCAACCAGACCGAGCTCAAGCAGCAGGCACAATTGCTTGGCATGCAGCACAACCTGCTGTACGGCGTGGAAGTGGGCATGCAGGACAAGCACCAGCGGGTCTTCAGCCAGAACAACGTGGCCCAGGTACCGGTGTATCGCGACGGCCTGGTACCGGTACCAGAGCATGCGGCCAACCTGTCGTCCAAGGGCACCAACTATCAGCAGACCACAGGCCTGTACGTGCAGGACCTGGTCGAGCTGAGCGAGCACTGGAAAGCCCTGGTCGGCGTGCGCTATGACATCTTCGGCCAAGAGTACGACGACGACCGTCGCCAGAATGTCGACCTCGACCGCACCGACAAGACCTGGAGCCCGCGTGCCGGCCTGGTGTATCAACCTGACGCGATCCAGTCGTACTACGTTTCGGTGAGCCGCAGTTACCAGCCGTCTGGTGAAGTGTTCGCGGTCAGCCCGAGCAACCAGCACCTGGAACCTGAAGAGACCACCAACTACGAGCTGGGCGCCAAGTGGGACCTGCTGGACAACCGTCTTTCGCTGACGGCGGCGATCTTCCGCCTCGAACGCACCAACATGAAGACGGCGGACCCAGCCAACCCGAACCTCACCATACTGGCCGGCGAACAACGCACCGACGGCTTCGAAGCCACCGTCAGCGGCCAGTTGACCGACAAGTGGCAGATTTACGCAGGCTACGCCTACCTGGATGCGGAAATCACCAAGTCCAACAGCAAGACCAACGGGGTGTCCAACGAAGGCCAGACGCCCACGCTGACCCCTCGCAACAGCGCCAACCTGTGGCTGGTGCGCACCCTCACCCCGCAATGGCGGGTGGCTGCAGGCGCCAACTACGTCGACGAGCGCTACACCGCGCTGGATAACAAGGTGGTGATGCCTGGCTACACCACCTTCGATGCGGCGCTGCTGTACAGCGTGCCGCAGTGGGACATGGCCTTGCGCCTGAAGAACCTGTTCGACCGCGACTACTATGCCTCCGCGCACGGCTCGGTCGACCTGATAACCCCAGGTGCGCCGCGCACCCTGGAAGCCAGCCTGAACTACCGTTTCTGACCCTACGCGCCTGCTGTGGAAGCGGCCTCGTGCCGCGAAAGTGCCACAAAAGTGGCCCCAGACTTCAGCCTCGATGGATGAAGCGCTGGGGCGACCCTGCGGCCCTTTCGCGGCTCGACTACATTTGCTGTACCCCCCAGGAAAGAGGGACCGTCGGGTTCACCGCTTGGCCGGAATGACATATCCTGACGCGCATTCACCAACCGGACCGTAGCGTTCACCGAGCTTGGGGCATGTCATGAATGCGCACCCTCTACGGCACTGCAACTACCTGTTCGCCAGTGCTCTGATCGCCATCAGTCTGGCCATGACGGCCGGGTGTTCCAACAAAACCAGCAAGGCCCGTTACGCCATGGCGACAACGGGCTCCAAATGCTACGCAAAAGCACTGCCCAGCAGCGGCGAAGGCGGCCTGGCCTGGGGCAACACGTTGAGCATCGCCCAGCAAAAATCACTGAACAACTGCATCCGTTATGCCAGCAGGTCCGGGGGCACCCCGGACACGTGCCAGGTGGTCCTGGCCAAGTGCAAGAACTGACGGGTACCCGGGCCGCGACAACCCGGTTCAGCGCCGCACGATCACGACCTCAAGGTACTCGCTGGGCACCACCAGCGACGCACCGCCGATGTTGTTTTCATTGAGCAGCTCCGTCAGGTCATCCTCCAGCGCCCTCGCCGCTTCCGGCTCCAGCGCGGCAAAGGCTTTGTGCACCGGGCCGTACCAGGTACGGAAGACATCGATGAAATGCGAAGCCGAACGATAACGGAAATTGAACAGCTCATGGCTGACCGTCATCGAGCCGATCTCACCACTGAACATTTCCCTCAACTGCGGCTCGTCCCCCCAGCGCGACGGTGGTAACGCCCCGGCAGGTGGCGGGACATGTCGTCCCAAGGTCTTGAACATTTGCCCAACGAAGCCCTGGGGCGTCCAGTTGGCCATGCCGATACGCCCACCAGAACGGCAAACCCTGGCCAGCTCGCGGGCCGCTTGCGCCTGGTTGGGGGCGAACATCACGCCGAAGGTTGAGATCACGGCATCGAAGGCACCGTTTCGAAATGGCAAGTCCTCGGCGTCCGCCACCTGGAAGTCCACGCTCAGGTGTTCTGCACGGGCGCGTTCCTCGCCGCGCTTGAGCAGCGCGGGTACATAATCGGTAGACGTCACCTTGCACCCGCGCCGCGCGGCAGCCAGTGTGGCGTTACCGTTACCGGCCGCGACATCCAGCACCTGCTCGTCCCAGCGCAAGTCGCAGGCTTCGGCCAGGCGCTCACCGACAATCTGCAGGGTGGTTCCGATCACGGCATAATCGCCGCTGGCCCAGGCGGCCTGCTGGCGGGTCTTCAACGCATTGAAATCCAGGGATGTGCTCATGGTCCACGCCTACTGTGTAGTGCTCGACCGGACGACTTTGCGGCGGTCGATGCGCCTTGAGTCAGAAAGAATTGAGACCCGCTGAGGGCCATTCACCAGCTAAACCCCACATTCGCTGCGCGGCAAGCAGCACCTGGCTGAATGGCAAGAACGGTTCATTACAACGATGCATCTGTTTAGATGCCCGTTGCAGGGGCTTGCGCTTGCCGAACGTCCCGCTAAGGTTGGCTTCAGGACATCGCAGCCTGGAAAACAAAATCCGTCATGCTAATTGCCCCACCACCCCTCAACGAAGCTGCCCGACTGTGCTTCCTGGACAGCCTGAATATCCTCGACACGCCGGCAGAGGAAAACTTCGACCGCATCACACGGCTGGTCAGCCGCCTGCTCGACGTGCCAATGGCGCTGGTTTCGCTGGTGGACATGAACCGCCAATGGTTCAAGTCACGCCACGGCCTCGATGCGCAACAGACCTCGCGGGATGTCGCTTTCTGCGCCCATGCCCTACACGCCGATGACATCCTGGTGATCGCCGACGCCAAAACCGACCCACGCTTCGCGGATAACCCGCTGGTGGTCGGTGCCCCGTTCATCCGCTCCTACGCTGGCGTGCCACTGCGCTTTGCCGGCGGGCTGACCGTCGGCACGCTGTGTGCGCTGGACACCCGTCCGAGGCAACTCGGCGAGCAAGACCTGGAGCACCTGCGCGACCTGGCCCGGATCGTCGAGCGTGAGTTGCTGCACCGCAGCCTGGCCATCGACGCGCGTATCGTCGATGAAGCCGAACGCAGCGCCCTGGTGTCCTCGGCCGAGCGCTTCCGCGCGGTCTTCCAGGAGGGCCCTTCGAGCAAGGCAATCATCAGCCTGGAAGGCCGTATCTACGAGCCCAATCGGGAGTTCTGCCAATTGCTGGGCCAGCCGCCCGAGGCATTGGTGCTGCAAACCCTACTGCAGCAAGTGCATGCCGAGGATCGCGAACTGTACACCGCCCTGGTCCATCGCCTGCTGACCGGTGAGCAGGACAACGCCATGCAGACCTTGCGCTTGCACAGCCATGCTCGTGGCGTGGTGTGGGTGGAACTGAGCATGTCGGCGCTGCGCGATGAGCACGGTCTGCCCGCGCAACTGGTGGCTTCGGTGCGCGATATCACCGAGTTGCGCCGCACCCAGTCACGCCTGCAGCAATACCAGGCCTCGCTGGAACAACAAGTGGCCCAGCGCACCGAAGATCTGCAGCGCAGCCAGACCACGCTGCAGGCCATCGCCGACAACCTGCCGGTGTTGATCGCACACATCGACACGGCGCTCAGGTACCGTTTCAACAATGCCTTGTACAAGGAAATCTTCGGCCTGGACCCCGCTCACCTGAAGGGGCGCAAGGTCGCCGAAGTGCTGCCAGAGCATGTCTACGAACACCTGCTCCCATACTTTGGCAAGGCGTTGGCCGGCGAGCGCGTGGAGGCCGACGATGTCCGCTACAACCCGGCCGACCCGCGCATCTGGCACACCAGCTATGTACCCGACGTGCGCCAGGGCAAGGTTGAAGGTTTCTTCGTGATGTCGCTGGATGTGACCGAACGCAAGAAACGCGAAAAATCGCTCTTGGACCAGGCGACCCTCGATCCGCTGACCGGCCTGCCCAATCGTGCGGTGCTGCAGCACGAGCTGACCTACGCGCTGCGCCAGCAGACTGCCTTCGCCCTGTACTTCATCGACCTGGACGGTTTCAAGAAGGTCAACGACGAATGCGGCCATGAAACCGGCGACCTCCTGCTGCAGGCGGCCGCCAGTCGGATGCTGGCGGTCATGCGGGCCGATGATGTGGTTGCCCGTCTGGCTGGAGACGAATTCATCGTCATTGCCCAGTCCGTGGCCAACCAGGCCGCTGCCCGGGATATCGGACGCAAGCTCTGCGACACCCTGGCCAGCCCGTTCCGCCTGGCCGATACGCAGGTCACCATCGGTGCCAGTATTGGCATCTACGTGCGCGGTGCTGGGGGCGGTAGCCACACCCCGGAAGAGGTATTGGCGCGCGCGGACAAGGCGATGTACGAAGCCAAGCGGCTCGGACGCAACCGTTGCAACGTCGCGCCCGACTGACCCTTACTGGGCGGCCTTGGCCCGTGCCGCGTGCAGCTTCTTGTAGCTTTCGATCAAACGCAAGTGGCGGTCGAGGCCTTCGAGCTTCATGCTGGTCGGGGTCAGCCCATGGAAGCGCACGCTGCCGTCCACCGAACCCAGCACCGCGTCCATGCGCGGGTTGCCGAACATGCGACGGAAGTTGACTTCGTAATCCGCCATTTCCAGCTCATCGTCCAGCACGACCTCCAGCACCACGTTCAAGGCCTGGTAGAACAGGCCGCGCTCGACGGTGTTGTCGTTGAACTGCAGGAAGGCCTCCACCAGCTCCTTGGCGTCGTCGAAACGCTGCAAGGCCAGGCAGATCAGCAACTTGAGCTCAAGGATGGTCAACTGGCCCCACACGGTGTTTTCGTCGAACTCGACGCCGATCAGGGTGGTGATGGTGGTGTAGTCATCCACCTCGCAGTTGTCCAGGCGCTTGAGCAGCGCCCGCAGCGCACGGTTGTCGAGGCTGTGCAGGTTGAGGATGTCGGCGCGGAACGCCAGGGCACGGTTGGTGTTGTCCCAGATCAGGTCTTCGACCGGGTAGATCTCCGAGTAGCCCGGCACCAGGATGCGGCAGGCATTGGCGCCGAGGTCATCGTACACCGCCATGTACACTTCCTTGCCCATGTCTTCGAGAATACCGAACAGGGTCTGGGCTTCCTGGACGTTCGAATCCTCGCCGTGCCCGGAGAAGTCCCACTCGACGAACTCGAAATCGGCCTTGGCACTGAAGAAGCGCCACGACACCACGCCGCTGGAGTCGATGAAGTGTTCGACGAAGTTGTTCGGCTCGGTCAGGGCATGGCTTTCGAAGGTTGGCTGCGGCAAGTCGTTCAGCCCTTCGAAACTGCGGCCCTGCAGCAATTCGGTGAGGCTGCGTTCCAGTGCCACTTCGAAGCTCGGGTGGGCGCCGAACGAGGCGAATACGCCACCGGTGCGCGGGTTCATCAGGGTCACGCACATCACCGGGAACTCACCGCCTAGCGACGCATCCTTGACCAGCACCGGGAAGCCCTGCTCTTCCAGCCCCTGGATTCCGGCCAGGATGCCTGGGTACTTGGCCAGCACTTCCTGCGGCACATCCGGCAGCGCCAGTTCGCCTTCGAGGATTTCGCGCTTGACCGCCCGCTCGAAGATCTCGGACAGGCACTGCACCTGGGCTTCGGCCAGGGTATTGCCCGCGCTCATGCCATTGCTAAGGAACAGGTTCTCGATCAGGTTGGACGGGAAATAGACCACTTCACCGTCCGACTGGCGCACGAATGGCAGCGAGCAAATACCGCGCTCGGTATTGCCCGAGTTGGTGTCGTAAAGGTGCGAGCCGCGCAACTCGCCATCGGCGTTGTAGATGTCCAGGCAATACGCGTCGAGGATCTCCACCGGCAGCGCATCCTTTGGCCCTGGCTTGAACCAGCGCTCATTGGGGTAGTGCACGAACGGCGCATTGGCGATTTCCTCGCCCCAGAACTGGTCGTTGTAGAAGAAGTTGCAGTTCAGCCGCTCGATGAACTCGCCCAGCGCCGAAGCCAGCGCAGCCTCCTTGGTCGCACCCTTGCCGTTGGTGAAGCACATCGGCGACTGTGCGTCACGCACATGCAGCGACCACACGTTGGGCACGATGTTGCGCCACGACGCGATCTCGATCTTCATGCCCAACCCCGCCAGGATCGACGACATGTTGGCGATGGTCTGCTCCAGAGGCAGGTCCTTGCCGGCGATGTAAGTGGTGGTGTCGGCCACCGGCATCAGCAGGCCCTGGGCATCGGCGTCGAGGTTGTCGACTTCCTCGATGATGAACTGCGGACCGGTCTGCACCACCTTCTTGACCGTGCAGCGGTCGATGGAGCGCAGGATGCCCTGACGGTCCTTCTCGGAAATGTCCTCGGGCAGCTCGACCTGGATCTTGAAGATCTGGTTGTAGCGGTTCTCCGGGTCGACGATGTTGTTCTGCGAAAGACGGATGTGCTCGGTGGGGATATTGCGTGTCTGGCAGTACAACTTCACGAAGTAAGCCGCGCACAAGGCCGACGACGCCAGGAAGTAGTCGAACGGCCCCGGCGCCGAGCCATCGCCTTTATAGCGGATCGGCTGGTCGGCGATTACCGTGAAGTCGTCGAACTTGGCTTCAAGACGTAGGTTGTCGAGAAAATTGACCTTGATTTCCATGCGGGATTACCGTGATTTAAGCGTGCAAAACGAAATTGGCCGGCATTATCCGGGTTTTCGACCCGGAAGTCCTGTTTGTCTGCACCGGCATCATCGTTGCTGGCTTGCGCATTTCACCGAATTACTTGCCTGATCCTCCTGACCTGCACCCCGCACCAGACCAGCGGTCACCCTCCTGTGCTAGCGTTTCTGGGTCAGGGAACAGTGTATTCCCAGCCCACCCAGAACATGCGACAGCAACCGATGATCAGCAGGTGAACCATGGAACTACGGATCAACCAGAAGACCTATCAGGTCGAGACCGATGCGGACACGCCCTTGCTGTGGGTGATCCGTGACGACCTGGGCCTGACCGGCACCAAGTACGGCTGCGGCCTGGCCCAATGTGGCGCCTGCTCGGTGCTGGTGGACGGCAATGTGGTGCGCGCCTGCGTGACGCCGGTGGCAGGCGTGGTCGGCCGCGAGGTGACCACCATCGAGGCCATCGAAACCGACGAGGTGGGCAAACGCGTGGTGGCTGCCTGGGTCGAGCACCAGGTGGCTCAGTGCGGCTACTGCCAGTCCGGCCAGGTGATGGCTGCCACGGCTCTGCTCAAGCACACCCCGAAACCCAGTGACGAGCAGATCGATGCGGCAATGGTCAACCTGTGCCGCTGCGGCACCTACAACGCCATCCATGCGGCGGTGCATGCGCTGGCCGAAGGGGGTAAGGCGTAATGAAACCTCGGATCGACACCCCTGAAGACCTGCTGAAGCTAACGGCGGGCGAAACGGTCAACCTGTCGCGCCGACGCTTCCTGGCCAGCAGCGCGGTAGGCGCGCTGGTCCTGGGCTTCGGCTTGCCACTGGGCTCGGCCCGGATCCAGGCCGCAACCGCTGCCCCCGAAGCGCGCGGCACCCAGGTTCCGGCATTTCTGGAAATCCGCCCGGACAGCACCGTGCGCCTGCTGTGCCCATTCATGGAAGGCGGCCAGGGCATCTACACCGCCATGGCGCAGATCGTCGGCGAAGAACTGGATGCCGACCCCGCCACCTTCGTGCTCGACAGTGCACCGCCCGGCGAAACCTATGTGGTGATGGAAAACGGCATGCGCATTACCGGTGGCAGCATGTCGGTGCGCATGAGCTACCCGACCATGCGCCGCCTCGGCGCCCTGGCCCGGGCCATGCTCCTGCAGGCCGCCGCTCAACAGCTGGGCGTGCCGGTCGGCGAGCTGTCCACCGAGCCTGGCAAAGTCGTCCATGCCGCATCTGGCCGTTCGCTGGCCTACGGTGAGCTGGCAGGGCGCGCCATGGACCTGCCGGTGCCGGACCCTGCCAGCATCAAGCTGCGCGACCCCAGTCAGTTCCGTTGGATCGGCAAACCGGTGCGCCGGGTCGATGCCTATGACAAGTCCACCGGCAAGGCGCTGTATACCATCGATATCAAGGTCGACGACATGCTCCACGCCGCCGTGCAACATGCGCCACGCTTGGGCATGACCGTCGGCAACCTGCGCAACGAGGACCAGGTCAAGGCCATGAAAGGCGTGCATTCGGTGCACCGCCTGCCTGGCGCCGTTGCGGTGGTGGCCGAGCGCTGGTGGCACGCCAAGCGTGCGGTCGAGGCCCTTCAGGTCGACTGGCAAGAACCTGCCGCCGACTCAAAAGTGCGGGCCATGCCGGCCGACTTCTCCAGCGACGCCTACCGCGACCACCTGGCTGCCCAGCAAGGACCGGCCCGTGATGACGAGGTAGAGGGAGACGTGGCCAAGGTACTGGCCGAAGCCAAGACCACGGTCGAGGCCACCTACCACAACCAGTACCTGAACCATGCCCAATTGGAGCCGCCGTCGGCCATCGCACGCTTCAACCCGGATGGCTCGCTGGAAGTCTGGCTACCCAACCAGGCGCCGGACATGTTCCGCGACGACATCGCCAAGCGCACCGGCCTGGACCCGGCACGCATCACCCTGCACTCACCGCTGCTGGGTGGCTTCTTCGGGCGACACTTCCTGTACGACTCGGCCAACCCCTACCCACAGGCCATCGCGCTGGCCAAGGCGGTCGGCCGACCGGTCAAGCTCATCTGGAGTCGCGAGGAAGAGTTCCTGCGCGACGTGCATCGGCCCATGGCGGTGGTCAAGTTTCGCGCCGCGCTGGATGCCGAGGGCCTGCCAGTCGCCATCGAGGCCGTCAGTGCCACCGAGGGTCCAACCGAGGCGCTGGCCGGCAAGCAGGGCGAGAAGATCGACCCTACCGCGCTGGAAGGGCTGTCCGGCAAGGCCTATGCCATTGCCAACAAGCGCATTGCGCAGATCTATGTGAAAGGTCCGGTGATGCTTGGCTACTGGCGCTCGGTGGGCAATTCGCTGAACGATTTCTTCTACGAGGCATTTCTCGACGAATTGGCCGACAAAGGCGGCAAGGACCCGTTCGAACTGCGCCTGCAGTTGCTCAAAGGTAACCCACGGCTGACCCAACTGCTACAGGCTGTCGGTGAGCTTTCCGGCGGCTGGAAGCGCGGCCCGTTCACCGCCGAAGATGGCAGCAAGCGCGCCCGTGGCGTGGCCATGGCCTCTCCGTTCGGCTCCGAGGCAGCGGTCATCGCCGAGGTCTCCATCGAGAATGGCCAGGTCAAGGTGCACGACATCTGGCAGGCCATCGACCCTGGTAGCATCGTCAACCCGGCGATCATCGAAGCGCAGGTCAACGGTGCAGTGGCCCTGGGGCTGTCTCAGGCGCTGCTTGAGGAAGCGGTGTACGTCGACGGCAAGCCCAAGGCGCGCAACTACGACTTGTACCCGATCCTGCCACCGTCGCGGATGGCAAACGTGCATGTGCGGATCGTGGAAAGCGGCGCGAAGATGGGCGGCATCGGCGAACCACCACTGCCGGCAGTCGCCCCGGCTGTGGCCAACGCCGTGGCGCGGCTGACCGGCCAGCGCATTCGCAGCATGCCCCTTAGCCGTTACACCTTCAGCTGACCGAGCAAGGATTGCCCATGACCCAAAGCCGTTTCGCAAGCACCGCAGGCTGGCTCGCGCTGCCCTGCCTCGTGGCGGCAGGCCTGCTGGCCTGGTATGTCAGCCGCGAGCCCGCCTCGCCGTTCCAGAACCAGCCCATCACCCAACATGAACCGTCGCTCATCAGCCGCGGCGAGTACGTGGCCAGGCTCAGCGACTGCGTGGCCTGCCACAGCTTGCCTGGGCAGGCTCCCTTCGCAGGCGGACTGGAAATGGCCACCCCGCTGGGTGCCATCCATGCCACCAACATCACCCCCGACCGCGCTACCGGCATCGGCAACTACAGCCTTGCCGACTTCGACCGCGCCGTGCGCCACGGGGTCGCGCCGGGTGGACGCAGGCTCTACCCGGCCATGCCCTACCCCTCCTACGCCAAGCTCAGTGACGACGATGTGCGTGCGCTGTACGCCTTCTTCATGAAAGGCGTGCAACCGGCCAACCAGCCCAACCTCCCTGGCGAGATTCCCTGGCCGCTGAACCTGCGTTGGCCGATTGCGCTGTGGAACGGGCTGTTCGCCCCCGACATGCCCTATGCGGAAAAACCCGCACAGGATGCCCAGTGGAACCGCGGCGCCTACATCGTCCAGGGTCCGGGCCATTGCGGCAGTTGCCACACCCCACGGGGCCTGGCGTTCAACGAAAAAGCCCTGGACGAGGCTGGCGACACGTTCCTGTCCGGCGCCCTGCTCGATGGCTGGTATGCGCCAAGCCTGCGTGCTGACCCGAACACTGGCCTGGGGCGCTGGAGCGAGGCCGACATCGTGCAGTTCCTCAAGACCGGTCGCAACCAACACACGGTTGTGTTCGGCTCGATGACCGAGGCCTTCAACAACTCCACCCAGTTCATGAATGACCAGGACCTGGCAGCGATCGCCCATTACCTGGCGTCGTTGCCTGGCGACCCGCAACGTGACGGCACGCCGTGGCAGTACCAGGCCGTCGCTGCCGACGCCCAGCCGGACACGCCAGGCGCGCACACCTACATTACCCGCTGCGCCGCCTGCCATGGCCTGGACGGCAAAGGCCAGAAAGAGTGGATGCCACCGCTGGCTGGCGCCACGTCGGCGCTGGCCAAGGAGCAAGCATCGGCAATCAATATCACCCTCAATGGCTCGCAGCGGGTGGTCACGGCCGGGCTGCCGGATGCCTATCGCATGCCGGCGTTCCGCGAACAGCTATCCGACCAGGAGATTGCCGAAGTATTGAGCTATATCCGCACCACCTGGGGCAACCATGGCGGCGCGGTCGATGCCCCGGCAGTGGCCAAGCTGCGCGGGCACACCAACCCAGCCAGTAGCAGCCCGATCATTCTGCATATGCGTTGAACAGGATTGACCGATGGAAAGTATCGACCTGCTGGTCCTACGCACCGCCCGAGACTGGCTGCAAGCCGGCGAGTCCGTGCTGCTTGCCACGGTGGCTCGGACCTGGGGCTCGTCGCCCAGGCCCGTCGGCTCGATGATGGCCCTGCGCAACGACGGTCGAGTGGTTGGCAGCGTTTCCGGTGGCTGTATCGAGGACGACCTCATTCATCGCCACACCACCGCCTATGGCGGCAGCGGAATTGCGCAACGAAGCCCGCAAGTGCTGCGCTACGGCGTCAGCGCCGATGAAGCTCATCGCTTCGGCCTGCCGTGTGGCGGCACCTTGGAACTGATCCTGGAGGCCAACCCAGCATGGCGCAGCCTGGATCAACTTTTGGTCCAGCTCGACGCCGGCAACCTGGTACAGCGCACGCTGGAAGTTGGCACTGGCGAGGCTCGGCTGAACGTTACCGATACGCCGGTCCCGTTCAGCTTCGACGGCCAACGCATGGTCAATACCTTGGGGCCAGGCTACCGCCTGCTGCTGATAGGCGCTGGTGTGCTGGCCGAATACCTGGCGACCATGGCTTTATTCAATGGCTTCAAGGTGTCGGTCTGTGACCCGCGCCCGGAGTACATGGATGGCTGGAACGTTGCCGGTGTCGAGAAGCTCGTCGGCATGCCGGATGACGTGGTGCGCGCCTACGCCGCCGACATGCGTACCGCCATCGTTGGCCTGAGCCACGACCCCAAGCTCGACGACCTGGCCCTGCTCGAAGCCCTGCGAGGCCCGGCGTTCTATATCGGCGTTATCGGATCGCGGCGCAACAATGAGCTGCGCCGCGCGCGTTTGATCGAACACTTCGGCGAGAGCGAAACCTCGCTGCAGCGCCTGCACGGCCCCATCGGCATCTACATCGGCAGCAAGACCCCGGCCGAAATCGCCGTCAGCGTCATGGCCGAGTTGCTCGCGGCCAAGAATGGCGTGGTACTGCCTGGTACCCTCGATGTCAGCCAGGCCAAGTACGCCCAAGAGGAGGGCGCGTGACGGCGGGCCTGGCGACCTGCGCAGCACTGGTACTGGCGGCTGGGCGGGCAACGCGCTTTGGCAGCGACAAACGCGTCGCCGCCCTGCCCTCGGGCCAGACACTGCTGGCCGAGACACTCAGGCAAGCGCTTGAGCACTTCGACGAAGTGTTGGTGGTGGTGCGCCCGGGGGATGAGCCACAGCGACTGGGCATCGGGCCAGACGCGAAGCTCGTCTACGCCGCGCACGCCGAAAACGGCCTGTCAGCCAGCCTGGCCGCCGGCATCCAAGCGCTGCAGGCGTCGCGGGCCCAGGCGGTGGCGATCATGCTTGGGGACATGCCTTGGGTAACAGCGCACACACTGCGACGCCTGCGCGCCGAGGCCAGCGAAACGCATATCGTGATGCCGTTCCACCAGGACGAGCGCGGCCATCCGGTGCTGTTCGGGCGGGCGTTCTGGCCGGCGCTTGAATGCGTGCAGGGTGACCAGGGTGGTCGGCAGGTCATTCTGGACAACCGGCATGCCTGGCGCAGGGTGGACGTGGAAGATTCCGGCGTCTTGCGGGATGTCGATACCCCGACTGATTTGCTCGGTTAGGGTCAGAAGGGGCCGCGGTGCTGGCCATCGTGGGCCAGCCTCCTTCAGGGTTGCGCCGCGTTCTTCTGCTGTTTTTTCCAGCGCTCGAGGTTTTGCTCAAGCCATTGCGCCGGCAGCGGCCCATCGACGATCGCTTTCATTTTCTGCGCCAGCTGTTGCCGAAGCAGAGGCTGGTTGCACGGCGATTGATGTGACAGCGCCAGATACAGCCCCTCGCTGGCCACCGGTGGCTCCAACACCTTCAGTAGCGGGTCCATGCCCAGCGTACGCGCCAGCGCCATGCCGGGGTATTGCTCGTAGACCACATAGTCGTTGCGCTTGTGCAGCAGTTTCTCGAAGGCTTGCCTGGCGCTGGGCACCGCTTCGAGGTTCAGGTGTGCCTTGGCGTAGTCGTCGAACTGCTGGCCATGGCTGTTGCTGACCAAGGTCCCGCCCTTGAGTCCTTGCAGGTCAGCCCACCCCTGATAGGCAAAGACGCTGTCCTGGCGCACCCAGACCACGCTGGGCGTATGCAGGAACGCCGGCATCACGAAATCCATCACCTGTTGCCGCGCCTGGGTCAGGAAGTAGCCCGCCATGAGGTCGATACGGCCAGTGCGTACTTCCTCCTGCGCCCGGGACCAGGGCCCGGTATACAACACCTGTACCTCCAGGCCCAGGCTTCTGCCCAGGTGCAGGAGCAGGTCGGCATTGGCGCCGATCAGCTGCCGTGGATTGTCCGGGTCACGCCACAGGTAAGGCGGATACTCGGGATTACCTGTTGCAGTGAGATAATGGCAGTCTCGCGCCGCCAGTGCCGTCTTTGGTAGCACCGCCAGGACGCAGACCAGCAGAATCGCCAGGCAAGGACCACGCTCATCCATGTACGACCCTCGGCACGGTTGGCATTCGACGGCCAGACATGAATGCCATCGCTGCCATGGTTCAATGGCAGCGATGGCATCGCAAGCCGCTCGCATCAGACAGTCTGGACCATCGACGGCCAGCTGCCAGGCCGCTTTTGGCATCACAGGTAAAAGCCACGAGCGGCTATCCGATGAACCATCCAATCGCACAACAGGGCCGATGCCGTGGGCGCGTGCTCCTGTCAGAGATGGCGAGTGATACCGCCATCGACCTTGATGTTCTGCCCGGTGATGTAAGCGGCACCCTCCCCGGCCAGGAAGGCAATGGTCGCTGCAATTTCCTCGCAGGTACCGTAGCGCTTGAGCGGTACG
Source organism: Pseudomonas sp. Rh2 (assembly GCF_040762985.1). Lineage (NCBI taxonomy): Bacteria > Pseudomonadati > Pseudomonadota > Gammaproteobacteria > Pseudomonadales > Pseudomonadaceae > Pseudomonas > Pseudomonas sp. Rh2. Next base: position 2,820,271 of record NZ_CP142890.1, on the reverse strand, counting down.
CTGTCGCGGCGCTGCTCGGTGGCGGGCAGACTGTCGATCCAGCCTGGCAAGACATTGTTCATGCGGATGTTATCGCCGGCGTAGGTATCGGCGAAAATCTTGGTGAACGCGGCCAGACCTGCGCGGAACACCGCCGAAGTGGGGAACATGTCGCTGGGCTCGAATGCCCAGGCCGTCGAAATATTGATGATCACTCCACCGCCCTGGCGCTGCATGATAGGCGTGACCAGGCGGGACGGACGGATGGCGTTGAGCAGATAGGTGTCCATACCCAGGTGCCAGTCGGCGTCGGAGATTTCCAGGATCGGCGCGCGCGGGCCGTGACCTGCGCTGTTGACCAGCACGTCGACACGGCCCCATTTTTCCGCCACGGCATCGACCAGGCGCTGGAGATCCTCATTCGACTGATTGCTACCGGTCACGCCGACGCCTCCCAGTGCGTTGGCCAACGCCTCACCTTTGCCCGACGATGAGAGGATGCCGACCTTGAAGCCATCCGCTGCCAGACGCCGCGCAGCTGCCGCGCCCATACCACTGCCGCCTGCCGTGATGATCGCTACTTTTTCTGTGGACATAATGCCTCCTCTGGATGGACATCGTGTGAATTGATGTCATCACACTAGCAGCAGAGTCGCCGGTGAGGGAGGCAGCCGAAGTTGGTGCTGGCAGTAGCAAAACTACTGTCTACAGATGAGCCTGACGCAACAGCCAATCCTTGACCACCGCCAAACCTGGCGGTGTACCAGCCTTGCGTGGCCAGACCAGATAGAACGCCTTATCGAGCCGCAACTGCTGGGCAAACACTTGCTCCAGTCGTCCGGCATCGATGTCTCCTTGAACGAACATCTGGCTGGCCAAGGCAATGCCCTGGCCGTTGATGGCAGCTTCGATGGCCAGCGACGTCTGGTTGAACCGCACGTTTTTCGCCGTGCCCTGGGCGTGCTGCGCAAACAACGCACCGGTAAATTCTGGCCAGAAATCATGCGCATCATGCAGCATCACGAAGTCCTGCAATGCCTCGAAGCTGTCGGGGGCCCCCTTGCTGGCCAGCAACCGTGGGCTGGCCACCGCCACGATCCGCTGGTCCATCAGCAACTCGGTATTCAGCCCTGGCCCGAACGGGGGCTGGCCATAGCGCACCGCCAAATCGACACTATCCGTGCTGAAGTGCGAGAGCTTGTCCGTGGCCAGTACGCGCAGGTCGATATCCGGGTAGTCCTCGGCGAAGGCCCCCAACCTTGGGATCAGCCACTTCGAGGCAAAGGAGGGGGTGACGCTGACCGTGAGGTGAAGCGGCTGCGGCCTGAGCAGACGGGTCGCCTCGTCGATCATGGACAAGGCGCTGCGCACGCGGCTGGCGTAGGAGCGCCCGGCATCGGTCATGCCTAGCCCTCGCGGCAAGCGCTCGAACAGACGAATCTCCAGGCTGGCTTCCAGCCCGCGAATCTGCTGGGCCACCGCAGCCTGGGTAACACCCAGTTCCTCGGCCGCCAGGCGAAAGTTCAGATGGCGCGCAACCACTTCGAACACCCGTAGGGCGTTCAACGATGGCAGGTTCGGGAAGCCTTCGGGCATAGGGAGCGATGTCTGTTGGTTAAGTAAGGAGCGTGGTCTGCCCCAGAAGCACGGCGGCGCGAGCAGGACAACTGGGACAGCGACTCGAGGAAGCTAGCCTCAAACTGCCGCCAAATAAACCGGCAGCGGAAGAAAAAGTCACGCACAGGTTGATGCGACGCCACCGCTTATCGGGCGGTTACACAAAATATCAGGGCACTGAGTGCTGGGAGTGTGTTGGGCTGACTATGCTGGTGCTTAGCTACCGGCAATTGGCTATTGCACGCTTGCGCATGGAACGTTGTAGCTCGCCACACCTTCTTCAGGCGCTACCCGCGCTGGGGTGGTTGGGCTTATCACGAGGACGATTCAAACATGCAGACCTCGGAACGAACGCCCCCGCTTACCCCTCATTCACTGATATCGCAATGGCCAACCCTGGTCTTGTGGGCATACCTTCTGTCCCCCCTGTTGATACGGGGCATTGCCAACCAGCAGCATGCGAGCATCGACTTGCTGGCCCTCTATAACCTTGCCATCTCCGGGCTTTGGCTGGTGTTGCTGCGGCTCGTTTCGTCCAATCAGTTCAAAGTCCACGCGCTGCTGCTGCCCTTCTACCTGCTGGCCACGATCGACCTGTTCCTGGTACTGAACTTCAACTCCCGGTTGACTGCTACCTATGTATTCATTGCCCTGACCAATTACAAGGAGGCGAGCGATTTCGCAGCCACCTACTGGAAGCCGGTCGTCTCGGTGCTGGCCATATTCGCCCTGTGCTACGGCCTGGGACTGGCCGGGCTGTACAAACGGCGCTACTACAGAAGCCCGGCCCTCGCCTTGTTGACGGCCTGCACCCTGCTGCTAGGTTACGGCGCCTACTTCTACAAGACAGTCAAACTCAACAGCCTTGGCACAAGTGCAGTCCTGGACCTTGCCGCAAAGGACCAGAGCACGCCGTTCGGCTACCTGTCGCAGATCGGCCTGACCACCTACCTGCACATGCAATCCCAGGAACACATCAGCAAACGTCGCACCGCGAAGATCGACATCATCAGCCAGGCCGACGAAGCGAGTATCGAAACAGTGGTGTTCGTGATCGGCGAATCGTCACGGCCACATAACTGGTCACTCTATGGCTACCACAAACCCACCACGCCGAACCTCGACCGGCAAAAGGGTATCTACAGGCTGGACAACGTGTGCACCACCTCGCCGTATACGTCGGTGGCCGTTCCCGCCATGCTCAGCCTGTCGCCCATTTCCAACTGGGACATGATTGCCTCGACCCAATCACTGGTCGGCATCTACCGAAAAGCGGGCTACGACACCCACTGGCTTTCGGTCCAGGAAGTCGACAGCTTCGGCGGCATCATCCCGCACATCGCCGCGGAAGCGCAGTACCGTCAGTATTTCGAACGCAGTCATGACGGCGCCCTGCTTCCTGCCTACGAAAAAATAGTGCGCGACGGCGGCACGCGCAAACAGGCGATCTTCATCCACATCAAGGGCAGCCACTTCGACTACGCCCGGCGCTACCCCGACAACTTCAAGCAATTCAAACCGGCCAGCGGCAGTGCGAAAGACCAGATCACCGCAGACTACGACAACACCATTCTGTACACCGACTGGCTGCTGAACAGCCTCATCACCCAACTGCAGGCCCGTCGACGGCCTGCCCTGCTGGTCTACGCGTCCGACCATGGCGAAAATATCCTGGACGATCACCGCGAGCTGCTGGGTCATGGCATCGGCAATGAATACGACCTGGCGGTCTCTTCGTTCATCTGGGCATCCGACAACCTGCCGGCACCGCTCAACCTCAGGCTCGCAAAACTCAAGGACCGGGCCGACCAACCCATCAGTACCTCTTCGCTACCCCATACGCTGCTTGGTATCACGGGTGTGCTGACCAATGAATACAACAGCGCCCACGACCTGATGACCGATGCGTTTGTACCGTCCAAATGCCCGTACTTGCTTGGCTCAGGGTATGTACCGTCGTTCAAGTTCAGCACCCGCTAGCGATCGGTCGCATGTTCATCAAATCGATTGAACATCTGCGAAAAACACGCTTCAAACGAAGATACCAATCGCCACCTGCGAGGAGCCTGTCATGACCCGCGTCCAATCTGGACAGCGACCGCCCATGGGGACGCCACGCCCATGAAAATGCCCGGTCGCTCGCCCAATGCCTGCCTACAACTGGACTATGTGCGCGATACGCTTTTCGGGCCCGTGGCCCAGAGCGTCGAATGCCAATGCCAACTGGCCGCCCTCACGCTCCAGGGCCGCCCCGCGTTACGCCTGCACATCTGCCCCCCGCTGCCAGATAAAGTCGACCGTGCCCATAGCGTCGCCTTCATCTGGGACGGGCGAGACTACCGTGGAGTGGTACGGGACCATGGAAAGTGCGGAGACGGCGGGCTGAACCTGTTGCTCGAACTGCAGTAGCGGGGATCGCCCCCGGCCAGCTTAGGCCAGCCGGGGCTAGAGGCTAGACACTGTCAGGCAATGGCTTTCAGCACCGTTGGCTGTGCGTCACGAAGGGCGTGCAACTGACTGACCAGATGCACCAGGTCACGGCAACTGTTCAGATTCTGCAGCGGGATCGATGTCAACGTTACACCGTCATCGAGCGATTGTCCCTGGCCAAGGCGGATTGTCAGGGTGGCGCCGTCCGGGCAGCTTACCTCGCAACGATCGGGCAGGCAGGCTTGCTCGATCATCTGCCGCATCTCTAGCATCGAAACTCCAATCAACGACATGGTACGACCCTCTCTGTACTGGATGGCCTGTTGTGTGAGTACGCCTTTGCCGCGTGGGGTGCCAATTGATAATGCGCATGTCCAAGCGGCACTCCATGTGCCTGAACAATGATCGGCTCAGATATCCCTAAGCACCTTAGTGGAAGAATGCGATCCGGGCCGGGTGGTTCGACTGGATGCTGGCAGTTCGCGACGGGCGGTCAGTGCGCGGCACCGTCGCGGTCCTCGGCCATCTGTCCGAACCGACCGGCATGGAAGTCATCGAACGACTCGGCGATCTCGACCTGACTGTTCATCACGAACGGACCATAGCCCACTATCGGTTCGTCGATCGGCTCACCACTGAGCAGCAACACACTGCTGTCCTGCTGCGCCTCGATCACCACATGCTCTCCGTCGCGCTCGAACAGCACCAGGCTGGCCGGGCCGGCTTCTCGCTCGCCGTTGGCGCGCAGCATACCGCGCAACACCACCAGAGCGGCCGTGCGCCCCTGCGCCACCGGCAACTGCAGCGAAGTACCGGCTTTCAGGCGCAAGTCCCAGACGTCCATCGGGGTAAAGGTGCGGGCGGGGCCTCGCCGGCCTTCGTACTCACCGGCAATCACCCGGACACTGCCCCCCTCATGCGCCAACGGCACCACAGGAATGTCAGAGGCCAGCAGCGTCTGGTAGCCCGCAGCGGCGCGCTTGTCCCGCGCAGGCAGGTTGACCCAAAGTTGCACCATTTCGAGGGTACCGCCTTGGCGCGCGAACGCTGGCGAATGGAATTCTTCGTGAATGATGCCATTGGCGGCGGTCATCCATTGCACGTCGCCTGGGCCGATCAGGCCGCCGGCACCCGTGGAGTCACGGTGCTCCAGTTCGCCCTGGTAGACGATTGTCACGGTCTCGAAGCCCCGGTGCGGGTGCTGCCCAACCCCACGCCGGTCATGGGTGGGCGTGAAGTCATGGGGCCCCGCGTAGTCCAACAGCAGGAATGGGCTGATCTGGCTGGCCAGGTTGTCATAGGTGAACAGGCTGCGTACCGGAAAACCGTCCCCCACCCAGTGCGCATGGGGGCTGCGGTGGATACCCAGTATCGTTTTCATGAGAAGTCTCCTCTCTCGGCTGGGCTCACCTTAACAACCATGTCAATCCGCCGGAAGACGGCTCAAATGGCATGGATCGTTCCACTGACAGGACAATACGCTCATTGGTGAAGAAAGGAGAGCACCTGTTCCGCCGCCATGACAGGGTCTTCCTGCATGAAGCAGTGACCACCGGGTACGGGTAGCGCGGTGACATTGGCATTGAGCGTGGCCAGGCGGTTTACCGAGCGAGGGACGAAGGGATAGGTGTGCTCGCCGTACAGCACCAGGGTCGGCACCTGGATACGGGCAAGATTGGGCCACATGCGGGTGGGGAAAGAACTGAATATCTCCACTTCGCGGCTGGGCCGGCACTTGAGCACCACCCCTTCCCCGCAGTCACCGATAGCGTGTTCGACGTAGGCCTGCAGCGCTGCGGCGCTCCACCCCTTGAAGATACCCCGCCCTTGAAGCGAGGCCAGTGCGGCTTCGCGATCCGGCCAGTGACTGCGGCGGCTGGCCGCCTTGCGCGCCAGGGCATGACGACGATGCAGGCCAACCATTGCGGCCGCGCCCATGACCCCGATCATCCGCCGACTGAACAATACCGGGTCAAGCAAAACGGCTCGCGCGAAGGCCAGCGGGTCGCTGGCCAGCATCAGCCCGGTGAGCACGCCACCGAAGCTATGCCCGACGGCATATCGAGGTACATCGCCATATTCGCCGCGTCCCGCTTCGAAGGCCTCCAAGGCCAGTGCCGCCGTGCGGTTCCAGCCCAGAAAATCACCGCCGTGGTCGCTGTCTCCATGCCCCTGCACGTCGCTCAGCCACAAGTCGAAATGCTCTGCCAGACGCATCAACAGTGGCTGGTAAGCCAGGCTGCAAAAACCATTGCCATGGAGAAAATGCACCAGCGGCTTGCCACTGGCTGGCGAACGCCAGCCGCGCAAGGTGAAACCTTCGGTGCAGGTATGGGACCAGGGAATCAACTCCATCGGCGCGCGCTACTCATCGTTCTAGGAAAACGCCGATTCTACAAACAGCAACGGGTACAGCGAAATCACCAGCAACAAGGCCATCAGGACATTGAACAGCATCAGCCAGCGCGGGTTCTGCAGCACATTGCGCAAGGCGCTGCCGAACATCACCCAGACCCCGACGCTGGGCAGGTTGACCAGGGCGAACACCGCAGCGATCACGATGACATTGAGCACATAGCCTTGGGCCGGTGTGTAAGTGGTGATCGCCCCCACGGCCATTACCCAGGCCTTGGGATTGACCCATTGAAACGCTGCCGCGCCCCAGAACCCAAGGGGCTTGCGGGCGCCGGAAGAAGAGCTGCCGACCGGTCCGGAGGTGGCGATTTTCCAGGCCAGGTAAAGCAAGTAAACGGCGCCGGTATAACGCAGCACGGTATACAGCGGCGGCCAGGCCTTGAACACTTCGCCCAGGCCAAAGCCCACCGCCAGCACCATCACCATGAAGCCGACACTGATTCCGATGGCGTGGGGAATGGTCCGACGCACGCCGAAGTTCACCCCCGACGCCAGCAACATGGTGTTGTTCGGCCCTGGGGTGATGGAGGAAACGAAGGCGAATAACATGAAGGCCATGAGCAAATCGGCAGAGGCAAGCATGATCGGCATTCCGCATTTATTGTCGTTGCTGCCACACTAGCCGAGTCGCCCTGACTGCAACCGATACAGTTGGGTTAAATTAAACAGATACAAATCACTGTACCGACCCGCGATGTTCTCCACCCACAAGGACGCCCCATGAGCCTCAACATCCGCCCTGCCGTTCGTAGCGATGCTGCGCAGATTTTGGCCTTCATCACCGAGCTCGCCGACTACGAACGTGCCCGCCACGAAGTGGTCGCCTCCCTAGCCGACATCGAGCACAGCCTGTTCGACGAGGGCAGCACGGTGCATAGCCTGATCTGCGAGCGAGACGGCCGGGCCATCGGCTTTGCCGTGTATTTCTACAGTTACTCGACCTGGCTGGGGCGCAACGGCATCTACCTGGAAGACCTGTACATCACCCCCGAGCAACGCGGCGATGGCGCAGGACGGCAACTGCTGCGGCACATTGCCCGTGAGGCGGTGGCAAACCAGTGTGGGCGCCTGGAGTGGAGCGTGCTGGACTGGAACGAGCCCGCCATCGGGTTCTACAAATCGTTGGGCGCAGAGGCCCAGGATGAGTGGGTCCGGTATCGGATGGAGGGTGAAACCTTGCTGGGCTTCGCCCACGGCTGAGGCGGAACGGCCTGGCAGCCCAACTCGCTGTGACAATCGGCGTCACGGGGATTATGCTCTGTAGGCATGTCCCCACGTTTCAATATGTGAGCGCCGAATATGAAAATCGATGACATGGACGCCTTCGTGGCGGTCATCCGTTGCCAGTCGACCAACCTTGCCGCCGAGGCCCTGCAACTGACCCAGCCGGCCATCACGCGCCGGGTGCAGAACTTCGAGCAAGACCTGGGCGCCACCCTCCTCGACCGCAACACCAAACCGCTCAGACCGACACCCATGGGACTGCGGGTATACGAGCAGTGCAAGGCCATCCTGCGCGAGATCGACTCGCTGCGCGAATTGGTGGCCAACGACGGTGCACCGTCCGGCACCCTGCGACTTGGCGTGCCACAGACACTGGGCGATGTGATATTGCTCGATGCCCTGGCGCAGTTGCGCGAAACCTATCCGCAACTGCGTACCCAAGTCACCAGCGGTTGGGGCAGCAGCCTGATCGCCCGTATGGAAAATGGCGAACTCGACGCCGCTGCGGCGCTGTTCCCGCCGGGCAAGATTTTCCCGGAGGGCATCGCCAGCCAGTCGGTTGCACGAATGCCGTTGCGAGTAGTGGCTGCCAAGGGGAGTGCCAGCAAACGTAGCTTCAAGCTCAAGGACTGCTACACCCGCGGCTGGGTACTCAACCCCGATGGTTGCGGCTTTCGCGCCGGGTTGCAGCGGGCACTGAGCGAACAGGGCCTGAGCCTGACGATCAACCTGGAGACCTTCGGTACCGAGTTGCAACTGGGCCTGGTCGCCACAGGCCAAGGACTGGGCCTTGTGCCAGAACCGCTGCTGGAGGGCAGCCGCCATCGCGATGCACTGGAGGTGGTCAATGTGTCCGACTTCAAGCCGCAGGTCGACTTGTGGTTGTTCCACCCCCGATACCTGGGGAATCTGCAAGAGCCGGTTGAGTTGTTCGGGGAAATCGCGGGCAATCGATTGAAAGCGGAGTGAGCTCGCACGCTCCTATCGCCGGCCCTTGTGAGAGTGGGCTTGCGAGGGGCGAGCCGATCCGCGCCGGCACCATCGCTAAATGCACATACCGCATAAATAAGAAATTATTTTATTCTCAAAACAAATAATTAGCATAGAACCAAAAAGACTTTTACAGCATCCGCTCCTACGAATACGTTCTTTGAAACCTAACGTGTTCCAGGGATGGATGAATGCCCCATGAGTCACCCCCGTCCACGCCCCGCAAGACGATATGGTGCTCGGCCAGACCGTGCGCACTGCGCTGGCGGAGGTGGCCGCAAGAGCCAATCGGTGATCACCGGCCAATTGCAACTGGACGAGCCGGCCGATGCGATGGGGCCTGATCGCTCGGCCCAGCCTCAAGGTCACCGCCCGGAGCCACTTCCTGTCGGACATCCGCTCTATCGCCATCGGCGGGTGTACCTGTCGCCTCACGCCTCGGTGATTTTCGAAGAAGGCTACCTCGCCCTGCAGGACGCCTTCCTCGACAACTGTGCCCGTTCCCCCAAGCAAGCCCCGCTGCGCGGGTGGACACCCAGCGCGGCTACCGTTCCTGACTTCTGGAGAGCATCATGAGTTCATTGTCTGCGGTATCCCCCAACGAAAGCGGCGTGCGCCAGCGGGTCGGCGCCGAAGAATGGGAGGTGCGAGTCAAGCTCGCCGCGGCCTACCGGCTGGCGGCACTGTTCCGCTGGACCGACCATATCTACACACATTTTTCGGCCCGCGTGCCTGGGCCGGATGAACACTTCCTGATCAACGCGTTTGGCCTGTGGTTCGACGAAATCACCGCCTCGAACCTGGTGAAGGTGGATGTCGACGGCACGATCATCGACGACCCACTGGGCCTGGGCATCAACCAGGCCGGCTACGTGATTCACAGCGCTATCCATCGTGCCCGCCCCGACCTCAAGGCGGTGCTGCATACCCATACCCGTGACGGTGCCGCCGTGTCGGCCCAGCGCAAGGGTCTGCTGCCGATCTCGCAACATGCCCTGGCTTACTACAGCCGGGTGGCCTACCACGACTATGAAGGCGTCGCGCTGGACCTTGACGAGCAACAACGACTGGTGGCCAACCTGGGCACCGGCAATATCCTGATTCTGCGCAATCACGGCCTGCTGACGGGCGGCATCAGTGTCGAGCATGCCTTTCGCGAACTGCATGGGCTGGAGCGCGCCTGCAACATCCAAGTGGCGGCGCAAGTTGGCGGCCATGATCAGTTGTTGCATGCATCGCCGGCAGCGATCGCCAAGGTCCATGAGCAATCCAAGCGGTTTTCCGATGGGCAGGGTGAGGGCATCAAGCGGCACTGGGATGCACTGATTCGGCAACTGGACCGGGAGGGGCTTGATTACCAGCGCTGATTGGATCGGCCTCATCGACTGCACGTCGGCGGCGTTCTGGATCGGCACCCAAGCCCATCGCAAAATTACAATAATGCATTTATATATATATTTTTTATGAATAATAAACATAATTAGAATAGAACCACAAAGCCTTTCACAACCTCACCCCACAACCGCTAAGTTCACTGCAGACCGACCCCTTTCCTGGCGGAGGCCGACAACCACCCACTTCCCGGCCGCCTGGCTCGCCTCGACCGGACAGACGCGGCGGCCTGAGCCCACCACGACAGAGAGTTCTGATTCATGAGTCTCGAATTCATCGGCCTCATCGGCCCCCAGGAAGGCAGCGAATCGCAGGCGCCGCGTGGCCCGCTGGTCGACCTCGAATTCATCAGGGCCTTTTCCCACGCCCAGGAATACGGCGGTTTCGACAAAGCGTTGCTGGCAGTCAACACCAGCGAGCCGGACTCGCTGATTCTGGCCAGCTATGTGGCGGCGCTAACCGAGCGCATCGGCCTGCTGGTGGCGCACCGCCCCGGGTTCCAAGCGCCGACGTTCGCCGCTCGACAGCTCGCCACCCTCGACCAGCTCAGCCGTGGCCGCGCCTCGATCAACATCATCACCGGCGGCGATAGCGGTGATCTGCAACGCGACGGCGACTTCCTCGACAAGGATGCACGTTACGCCCGCACCGACGAGTACCTGGAGGTGATGCGCAAGACCTGGACCCGCACCGAACCTTTCGACCACCACGGTGAACACTACCGGGTCGAGGACAACTTGACCCTGGTCAAGCCGGTGGCCAAGCTGCCTGTCTACTTCTCCGGTGCCTCTGACGCGGCGGTGGAGGTGGCGGCCAAGCATGCCGATGTCTACATGATGTGGGGCGAACCGCTGGAGCAAGTACGCGAGCGCATCGCCAAGGTGCGCAAGGCCGCGGCACGCTATGGCCGCGAACAGAAGATCCGCTTCAGCCTGTCGCTACGGCCGATCCTTGGTGCCACCGAGGCAGAGGCCTGGGCACGGGCCGAACGCATCCTCGCCGACGCTCAGCACCGCATCGGCTTGCGCCAGGGCAACCGCCGCGATAAAAACGTCGGCAAGAGCAACGTCGGCTCGGAGCGCCTGGTGCAATTGGCCAGCCAACGCAAGGTTCACGACACCCGCTTGTGGACCGAGATCGCTGCGCTGGGCGGCGGAGCTGGCAACTCCACCTCGCTGGTTGGCACTGCCGATCAGGTCGCCGAGGCAGCACTGGCCTACTACGAGCTGGGTGTTACCACCTTCCTGTTCCGTGGCTTCGATCAGCTTCGCGATGCCGTAGAGTACGGCCAAGCGCTGATTCCACGCATCAAGTCGCGGGTGCAGAGACAACCGCCCGAGGGCCAGGCGCTGCAAGCTTGAGCTGACCTAAATCCACTGCGCTTGTGGCAAGATCAGTCTCCCTCGACTGCGAGCCATTCCATGCTCATCGACGAAGAACTGACCCTCAAGAAGCTCGAGACTTTTCTCGCCTTCATGCGCAGCGGCAACCTCGGCCGTGCCGCCGCTGAGTTGTCGACCAGCGCGGTGAGCGTGCACCGGGCGATCCACTCCCTGGAAAGCGCCCTGCGCTGCCCGCTGTTCAAGCACGAAGGCCGTCAGCTGATTCCGCTGGAAAGCGCCTATGTGCTGGAGAAGAAAGCCCGCCAGCTGATTCAGGATGCTGAGCAAATGGTGCGGCAGACCCGGGAAGCGGCAGGCTTCTATGCCGAGCGCTTTCGGCTGGGTGCGCTGTACTCGCTGACGGTCAAGACCGTGCCCAAGCTGGTGATGGGCCTGAAGCTGCGGCGCAGCGAACTGAATATCGACCTGACCCTTGGCTCGAACATCGACCTGCTACAGCGCCTGAAAAACCACGAACTGGATGCGATTCTGGTGTCGCTGGACGACAGCGTCGATGACCCGACCTGCGAACAGTTGCCGCTGTTCTCGGACGATATCTTCCTTGCCGTGCCCACCGATTCGTCGTTTGCGGCACAGGCCGAGGTGGACTTGGCGGACCTGGCCGATTCTACCTTCATAACCCTGACCCAGGGCTTCGCCACACACCGTGATGGCGCGCGGGTGTTCCAACAGGCCGGCTTCGAGCCAAAGGTAGCGATGCAGGTGAACGATATCTTCACACTGTTGAGCATGGTCAGCTCGGGCGTGGGTTATGCCCTGCTACCGGGGCGCATCGCCGCAGTGTACGAGAACCGCGTGCGGCTGCTACCGCTGCAACCGCGCTACCGCTTGCAACAGCACATTGGCGTGGTGTTTCTCAAGGCCCGGGAGCGAGAGCCGAACCTGTTGGCGTTGTTGGCTGAATGCCGGATGTATAGCCGGGAAAACTGAGCGAGTTTCATTGCCGTCAAGCCGACGCCTGCCGATTGAACCTGCAGGCGCCGGCTTGCTGGCGATAGGCTGCACCGCAACGCAGACGCCTAGCCCACCAGCCCACGCACACAGAAGTACAGTATCGAAGGTCCCATCAAACACCCCAGCCCGGTATGGAAGGTCGCCGTCAGAGCGCCATAGGGCACCAACCGTCGATCCGTCGCCGCAAGGCCCGCTGTTACACCCGAGACTGTTCCCGCCAGCCCGCCGAACACCATGGCCGAACGTGGGTTGTCCAGGGCCAGCAAGCGCGCAGAGACCGGAGTGAACACCATTACCAAGATCGCCTTGATCAAACCGGTGGCAATCGACAGCGCGACCACGTCCGAACTCGCCCCCAGCGCGGCGCCAGTGACCGGCCCGACGATATAGGTCACTGCGCCGGCTCCGATGGTGGTCATGCTCACCGCATCGCGATAACCGAAGGCATAAGCAACCGCCGCCCCGACCATGAACGGCAGCACCGTTCCCAGCAGCAGCGATACTGCACCGATCATCCCCGCCTTGCGTGCTTCGGTGGCCTGCACCTCGAACGCTGTGGCGACAATCGCGAAGTCACGCAGCATGGCCCCTCCCATCAGGCCGATGCCCGAGAACAGCGCCATATCGGCCAAGCCTTTCTGCCCGCCGGTCACGGTGCCGCCGACCCAGGCCAGTGCCAGGCCAATGACGATGGCGATGGCCGATCCGTGCACCCGGCCGAAGGTCAGGTATTTCGACAGCAGTACCGACAACCACATGATCCCACCCACCACCGCGAACGCGGTGATCAGGCCGTTGTGCTCCAGGGCATTGTCAATGATCGGCCACATGATCAACGACCTCCCGCAGGGACGACCTGCGTCTGGGTTGCGGGGTCCGCATTCAGCGCGGGCAAGGGTTCGCCGCGATGGCTGCGGCTGATCAGGGCGATCGTCAAGCCGCAAACCAGCACGGCACCGACCGCCGCCAGCAGTGCGGCAGGCCCACCATGCAGGGCCGTGACCACGTTCTGTTGGGCCGCCATGGCCACCACCACCGGGATATACATCGCGCCCCAGAACCCAACGCCGAATTCGCATTCCTTGCTCATGCCGCCGTGGCGGTGCATGTACAGCCTCGCGCAGATCAGCAGGATCATGGCGATGCCAACCCCGCCCACATTGGATTTGACCCCAAGCAGCACGCCCAGGAAGTCGCCGACGATAACGCCGGCCAGCGTGCATACCGCCAGCAGAGCCACACCATAGATAATCATTGTCGTTGTCCTCAGCTTGTGTCGAAGTTGCTTGTTGTTGTTCTTCGATAACGCTTTTGTTGCGCTGCCCGTGCCAGCCTCATCGCCGGCAAGCCGACGGCTACCGCGGCTGAAGGAGACAGCTAGCCCAGGGACATCATCGGTCGTTGGCCACCTCCTGACGCAACAAGACGTCCATGGTATCGGGCCGGGTCGACTCGACTGCCAGCACCCTGCCCTGTTCGAATACAGGACGCGCCAGGCCGCTTAATACGCTGCCTGGCGGCAGTTCCAGGTGCAGGCGCACACCGCGCTCATATGCGTTGCGCAACGTAGCACGCCAGTTCACCAGCCGCGCCATGTTGCCTGCCAGGTCGTCGCGCAGGCGCTCTGGGTCGAAGATCGGCCGGCCGCTGGTGCTGCTCAGGTAGGTGATACGTGGACGGCGCAATGGCACATCGGCAAAGGCTTCGGCCAACGTCCGCGCGGGTTCGTCGAGCAAGGCGCAATGGGACGGCACGCTGACAGCCAGGCGACGAGCGACGCCCTGGCCTTGGCGGCGAACGCGAGCGGCGACTTCATCCAGCGCAGTGTCTCGGCCGGCGATGACGATCTGGTTGTCGCTGTTGAGGTTGGCCAGAAACACCTCGCCCCCCACCTGCGCCAGCAGACGCTCGACACAGGCCAGGTCCAGGCCACTGATGGCGATCATGCCGTACCCTTGCGGATAGGCGCGTTGCATCAACTCGCCACGCAGGCTTACCAAGCGCACGGCATCACGCCAATCCAGCGCGTCGGCGGTCACTGCGGCGGGATAGGCCCCGATCGACAGCCCCGCCACGTAATCCGGGGCTGGGCCGCGCTGCATCAGCCAACGTGCCCACGCGACGCCGACCAGCAGCAGGCACAACTGCACGGCACGGGTGGAGTGCAGGGCTGCTTCACTGTCCAGGTCCAGCACCTGTTCGCCCAAGGTATCGCTGGCCTCTTCGAGCAGCCGCCCGGAACCCTCGGGCAAACGATGCAGCATGCCTGGCTGCTGAACGCCCTGGCCGGGAAATGCGAACAGACTGCTCACGCCGCACACTCCAAGGCGTTCCAGGGGTCTGTCACCAGGCGGGCGCCATTGGCCGACTTGAGCAGAACCCGCCGTGCCATCCCCGCCCAGTCGCGCAGGGCGATGGCGCCATTTGGGGTGTCCAGTTGCAGGTCGATACGGCAGGGAGCGCAGTCCAGAATGGCCAGCAGTTCCCGCGCCTTTGCCCGTGCTACCGGCTGCGGTGTGCGCAGCAGCAGATCCAGATCGCTGGCCAGGTGCAGCACATTGCGAGCGGTGGCGATCTGGTACCCCACGCTTCCGGTCGGCCCCCATTCCAAGCCTGTGCTATCGAGCACCGGAGCCACCGAAGCCAGGGCCTGCAGTGCCGGCCAGGGGCTATCGCCCTGCCAGCGCAGCGCTTGCGGGCTCAACCGCCGCTGGACTTTGGCCAGAGGCATCTGCACGCCCAGGCGCTGCTCGCGTCCGTGCCCACGAAGCCCCACCGCCACCCAGCCGGGTGGACTGCAGGCCCGACGGACCACCACGGGCTCGCCACCTGCCAATACCTGATGCGCCCAGGCCGGCGCTGCATCAGGCAGGTTCTGCGGGGTCATGCCCCAGAGCAGGTCGTGGGGGTATGGGACGCCCATCTCAGGCCTCCTGCCACTGGCGACGCAACTGTTCGCGAACTTCGCGCGAAGCACGGCGGTTTTCACCCAGCAGGCGTGATGCAAGCGACGTGGAGCTGCCAATATCGCGCACGGCATCAGCCAGGCAGGCGCGCACCTGAGCCAGGTCCCTGACGCTCGGGGTCCGGGCGTTGTCGACCGACAGCCGCCGCCACAACAAGCCAAGCGACCCATAGCTGGCCAGGTCGTAGGCCATTGGCGGAACTTCGGCGGCCAGCACCTCCAGTGCCTCGACGCTGCGCAGGGTGATGCGCGCCGCGGCGGCCTTGCCCATGGCATGAACCATGACGCCGTCATCCTCCAGAGCAATCAGGCGCTGCGCCTGGTAGCCGTGGGCCAGGAACGCGCCAGACATGGCCTTGCCGACCAGCAGGCCTATCACCGGGTGGCCGGCCAGGCGCGCCTGGGCATAGGCGTGCACCGCGGCGGCCAAGGCCTGATGTATGCCCAACGCCTCCTCCCGTCGGCCGTAGGCCTGGCTCGGTACGTCAATGACGGCGACGATGGCACGTTTTTCACCCGAGCGATCGGCTTCCACAGCTTCGCTCACCGCCTTGGCCAAGCCCCAGCCTTCGAGTAGCCCAACCTCCCCCGAGCGCGCGCGGGGAAAGGGGTTGCTGGCATCTGGCACCACCGCGATGAAGCGCGCCAGACGATTATCCAGCTCACCATCGATCACCTGTATCGACGCCGGGTAACCAGGCAGAGCCTCACCTCCGGCCAGGCCGGGCAGCCAGTTCAAGGCACGGTTCATGAGATTGCTCCTTGATAGAGAGTTCGCACGGCAGCGGCGTCCAATTGCGGGCAGTCATCACCGAGGCTTGCCAGGCGATCGAGGAACCAGGCATGGCGAGCGACCCGATTGGCAGAGGGACTGTCGAGCAACTGCACCAGTCGCTGGCGGATACGGTCGACATCATCGGCAACGTAGGCGTCGACCAACCCGCAAGCATGACGCTGTTCACCGCCGGTCAGGCTCCAGATGAAAGGACGGTCCTTGGCGTCGTATTCCTCGATACCGGCTTCCTGTTCGATTACTTGGGGGCCGTTGAGCCCCAACCGGGCCTCGCGGGTGACCAGCAAGTGGCTGCACAAGCCAGCGGCGATGGACATGCCGCCGAAACAGCCGACCGAGCCTGCGATCAGGCCTACCACAGGTTGATGGGCGCGCAACTCGACGATGGCGGACTGAATCTCGGCAATGGCAGCAAGGCCCAGGTTGGCTTCCTGTAGGCGCACACCACCGGTTTCCAGCAACAACACCGCGCACGTGGGAATACCCTTGCGGTTATCCTCGATGGCCAACTCCAGCGCCCCAGCGATCTTGGCACCTCCTACTTCGCCCATGCTGCCACCCTGGAAGCCGCCCTCGATGGCCGCGATCACTGCACGTGTGCCTTTCAAACGGCCTTTGCCGATCACCACGCCATCGTCGGCCTGGGGCACGATGCCCTGACGCGGTAGCCAAGGCGACATGAGTCGGTCGAACGGGCCAAGCAGTTCGCGAAAGGTGCCAGGATCGAACAAGGCGCGGGCGCGTTGGCGTGCGCCGAGTTCGACGAAGCTGCGGCTGCGCAGCAGGCGGTCGATGTCAGTCATGGGCAATCTCCTCGAAACCTTGCTCCAGGCGCAGTCGCACCACTCCTGGAGTGGCGCCGAAATCGTGGATGTCGATCTTCACCGCCGGCAATGTGCGGCCTTCGAACAAGCGCTGAAACAGTTGCGTCCAGCGGGCGTCGCTGCCGTCGACCGAAGTTACCACCTGAATATCGAGGCGGCCGGCGGTGCCGGGCTCGATCAGTACCTCCAGGTCCCCGGAGCTGACGCACCCCACCAGGGTGCGGCCACGCCCCGGTCCGGCGGCGGGAAATTGAAACGTAAGGGTTTGCATGTCACAGGCTCCCGGCAAAGTCGAGGAACAGGCAAGCGGCCAACAAGTCGGCGGCACCGCCCGGTGAGGCATTCAGTTGCAGCAGTTGCATCTCCAGCTGACGCAGTTGCCGGCGCCCGCCGAGGGTGGCGCTGCCCCCAGCATCGAGCACGGCGCGGGCCCCCTGCTGGACCGTGGCCAGACCCTGTGGCCCAGCGCGCCAGAGGACGCAGGTATCGCTCAGTGCGGCCATGATCGCCAGCAAGGCGTCCAGACGGGCATGGGTTTCGCTGGCTCCGGCGGCGCGGCTTCGCAGCAGTTGCGGCAGGCCATGCTCGATGACGGCTGGGAAGCCTTGCTGAGCTTGCTCACGCGCCCCACTGGCGCCGTAGCGACGGCGTACCTGGTTGCCGTGGCTGTCCGGGGCGATGGCGGCCGGGTCGTCGAGCAGCGCAATACGCCCTGCGCGGGCGGCCACTACCTGGGCGCCTGCGCCAGGGTCCAGGGCGCAGGCCGCAACCAGCAGGCCAAGCGCCCAGATTGCGCCTCGATGGGTATTCACCCCGGCCGTGACACTCAGCATGGCGGCTTCGCCTTCACGGCCGATGCGACCGAGCGCGCCGCGCAGTGGCTGGTCGATATACCCATGATCCTGGGCAGCCTCGGCCATCTGTCGCAGACAAGGCCACAGCGCCATTGCCGAAGCATGCATCAAGCTCAGGGTCATGTCGTTGTGAGCACCGCTGCTGCGGCGGTCCACCAACCCAGGCTTGGGCGACAGGTCGGCCTCGTCGATCAAGGCCGCCACAGCGAGGTCGGCGAGGTGCTCGGGCAAGGTGATGGCCGATGACCGTTCGGGCCTCATCGCGGGCAAGCTCGCTCCTGCAGGAGGCTCAAGGCTCAGGGGGCGGCGCGATGGCCAATCCGATTGGGGATTCAAGGTTTCCATCACCAACTCCTGAAACGCGCAGGCGGGTTGTACAAACCGCCGGACCACTCCACCAGATCGGCGATGCTGCGCGCGGCGAGCAGTTCGCGGCCGGCGTCGGTGCGTCGAATGCCCAGGTCTTCGGGCAAAGCCACCAGGCCTTGCTGGCGCAGCCGCAGGGTGACTTTCGGGTCGTGACGCAGGCCGATGGCGGTAACCCCGGCCACGGCGGCGATCATCTGCTGACGTTGTTCAAGGCTGCGTGCCTTGTACAGGTAGGCGATGCCCTCTTCGGTCAACAGGTGGGTGACGTCGTCGCCGTAGATCATTACGGGGGCCAGGGGCATGCCGGTTTTCTTCGCGACCTCGACCGCGTCGAGCGTCTCGACGAAGGTGGGCTTACCG
The DNA here is from genome assembly GCF_040762985.1 of Pseudomonas sp. Rh2. Classification (NCBI taxonomy): domain Bacteria; kingdom Pseudomonadati; phylum Pseudomonadota; class Gammaproteobacteria; order Pseudomonadales; family Pseudomonadaceae; genus Pseudomonas; species Pseudomonas sp. Rh2. The sequence continues at coordinate 2,801,702 of NZ_CP142890.1, read as the reverse complement.
CCCTCCTGATAGGTCTCGACCATCTGCACCACCAGTTTGCGACCACGCTCGAGCAGGGTTTGCGGCACGGTCATGTCAAGCCAGGCCGGAGTAGCATGGCGCCGTCCCCTGGGGTCGTGCCCCATGTTCGGCGCACCGCCGAAACCTGCCAGGCGGCCACGGGTGACGGTCGAGGAATGGCCATCGCCATCGACCTGCAAGGTGGCGCCGATGAACAGGTCCACTGCGTATTGCCCTGCCAGTTGGCACATCATGCGATTGGAACGCAGCGAGCCATCGCGGCCAGTGAAGAACACGTCAGGGCGCTGAGCGATGTAGTCCTCCATGCCCAGCTCGGTACCGAAGCAGTGCACGCTTTCGACCCAGCCGGTCTCGATGGCCGGGATCAGGGTTGGGTGCGGGTTGAGGGTCCAGTTGCGGCAGATCTTGCCTTTGAGGCCCAGGGACTCGCCGTAGGTTGGCAGGATCAGTTCGATCGCGGCGGTATTGAAGCCAATGCCATGGTTGAGCGACTGGACCTGGTGCTTTTCGTAGATGCCACGGACGGCCATCATCGCCATCAGCACATGCACCGGCTTGATGTGACGCGGGTCGCGGGTGAACAGCGGCTCGATATAGAACGGCTTGTCGGCAACGACCACGAAATCGACCCAGGAAGCCGGAATGTCCACCCGTGGCAGGTCATCGGTACGCTCGACCAATTGGTTGACCTGGGCGATGACGATGCCATCGCTGAAGGCTGCCGGTTCCACCAAGGCCGGGGTGTCCTCGGTGCTGGGGCCGGTATACAGGTTGCCGTCGCGGTCGGCCATGAAACCTGCGACCAGGGTGACGTTGGGGATCAGGTCGACCAGCAGCCGCGAATACAGTTCGATGTAGGTGTGAATGGCGCCGACTTCCAGCAGGCCGTCTTCCAGCAGCTGGCCGATGCGCAGGCTCTGCGGGCCGGCGAAGGAGAAGTCGAGCTTGCGGGCGATGCCGCGTTCGAACAGGTCAAGGTGCTCGGCACGGCTCACGCTGGGCATGATCATGTGCAGGTCATGCAGATGCTCGGGGTCGGCCTTGGCCAGGGCGCGCGAGAGAAAGTCGGCCTGCTTCTGGTTGTTGCCTTCGAGCACGACCCGGTCGCCGGGAGCGATCAGCAACTCCAGGGCCTCGACGATCCGCTCGGTGGGCAGCACCACACTGTCGGCGAGGTGCCGGACCCGATCGAGACGACGCTGCTTCTCGGCGCGCCGCCTCGACCATTGCGGCGGTGGATTCGTTGTTATGGTCATGGGTGACTCCACGGTTCGCTGTCGTGGAGGCACATTAGGGCGGTACTGTCGGCTCGATCAATCAAGCTGGGTGCGTGATCGTTACGCTCAGGTTAACGATGGCGGGGCATTGAGCACCGTGACGACTGCAGGGGGATCAGCACGGCTTCGTCCACGCCAGTCCGGCTGACGCAACAGGCGAATCGGTACCTTGCGCAGCGCCTGCGCGACGGGCACGAAGCTGTCCGGTTTGTACAGGTATCTCGCCTTCGTCCTGCGGCGGCGAGCTTTCCCAGGCGAGGTTGTCGCCATCCCAGCCGTACAGGGTGTAACCGCAACCCAGTTCGCGCTGGCGCTTGGCGCGTTGCATCTGGTTCCAGCCGCTGCCCGCACGGGGATCGTCGTAGTGATGCGCGGTCGAGTGTTTGTGCAGGCGACGGCCCAGCGCGTCGTAGCTGTACGCCACGCTGAGCTTGCCATCGTCGAAGCGGACCAGACGGTCGAACAGGTCCCAGGTCAGGCGGGCCTTGTCGCCGTTATGCAGACGGTGGATGAGGTTGCCGCGTTCGTCGTACTGGTAATGCGTGCCGGCGTACTCGCGCAGCAGGTTGTCCATCAGCTTGTTGCGACGCGGGTCGCTTTCCAGCGGGCGGTTGAGTTCCTGGGTCTTCTGGTCCAGCAGGTTGCCGGCCGGGTCGAAGGCGAAGGTCTCGACACCCAGGCGACTGGTGGCTTGCAGCAGGCGGCCCACCGGGTCGTACTGATAGGCCAGGTGACCACGGCGGGTGTCGTGGATGTCGGTCAGCTGGCCGACGGCATCGTATTGATACTGGCGCTTGAGCAACGTGGACTTGCCGTCGTGGCTACCCAGCCATTGCGCCTGCAGGCGACCTGCCGGGTCCCACGCCTGGGTCTGCATCAGCTGGTTGCCCTGGTGCCGAACCACCTCACGGTGCAGAGCATCGCGCTCATAGGCCAGCAGCTCATGCTGGTCGATGGTCATGCCCAGCACGTGACCGCTGCCGTAGGTGAGCGTGCTGACCTTATGGCCATCGGGGCGAATCGTCGCCGTGCGCAGGTTCAGCGCGTCGTACTCGTGCCTCCACACCGCGACCATCGGCACAGCGGTCTTGAGGTAGTACTGATGCTCGCGAGTGAGGTTGCCCGCTTCGTCATGGAACCATTGCAGCTTGCTGTCGGCATTGACGGCCTGGATCAGCTTGCCGTTGCCGTCGTAGGCAAAGGTTTCTTCCTGGCGCTGGTCGCCCTGGCGGGCGACTCGGGAAACGATCCTTCCCACGGCGTCGAAGGACACCTGGGTAAGACGCTGACCGACCTGGGTGCTGGCCAGTCGACCGCTGTCCGGGTCGTACTGGTAGCGGGTGACCAAACCATCGAAGCCCTTTTCTTCCAGCAGGCGACCGACCGGGTCGTACAGGAACGTGGCCTTGCTGTCGTTCTCGTTCTCCAGCCCGATCAGGCGGCCCAGCTTGTCCCAGCGATAGCGCAAGCTGTGCTCGTTGGCGTCGACCCGTTCGACCAGTTTGCCGGCCGCGTCGTAGGACCAGGTGGTGCAGCGGTCCAGCGCGTCGACGTGGGCCAACAGGCGGCCTTCGGCATCGCGTTCGAAACGCTCTTCGGTGTTGTCGGGGTGGGTGACTTTCGCCAGCTGACCGGCCTTGTACACGTAGGTGGCCTTGTTGCCCGCCGCATCGGTGAACAGCACCAGACGACCGACGTCGTCGTACTCCCATTGACTGGTCTTGCCCGAGCAGTCGGTGTACTCGATCAGCTGGTCCGCCGCGTTGTACGCCAGCTTCTTCTCGTTGCCGTTGGCATCCTTGATCGCCTTCACCAGGCCCGAAGGCGTGTAGGCGAATTCGGTCTTGTTGCCCAGCGGGTCGGTGGTTTCGACCAGGTTGCCTTTCCGGTCGTAATCACGCAGCCACAGGCCGCCTTCTGCGTCGCGGATCTTGATCGGGTGACGACGGTCGTCGTAGGCAAAGTGCGTCTTGCTGTGGTCGGCACGGATATGGCGAATGACGCTGCCTTGATCGTCGTAGTCGTAGCGGTCTTCGCTGCCATCGGCGTGCACGTGGCGCAGGAGCTTCTTGCGCTCATCGCGGAACAGCCACTCGGAGCGTTCGTCCGGGTAGCGGATGCGATACAGGTGGCCCTGGATATCGTAGTAGTACCAGGTCTCCTGGCCGTGAGCGTCGGTGACGTAGGTCAGGCGGATGTTCTCGTCCCACGCCAGACGCGTGTCGTAGCTGCCGTCGTCGACCCATTCATGGATGGCCTTGGCCTGGGCGCTGCTGCCCTCCCATTCCAGGTTCATGCCGCGCCCGGTGCGGTCGGTGTAGCGGGTAACCAGGTGGTGCTGATACTGGTAATGCCAGGCGGCGCCGTTCTCGTCCTGGGCGGCGATCAGGTCGCCTTGGTCGTCGTAGTGGTAGGCGCAGAGCTGACGAAGCGGCTGGCCATCGCGCATTTCCCACAGGCCTTTGATATGGCCGTGATCATCGATCAGGGTGCCGAGGTGACGCAGCACGTTCTTCGCATCACCCTGGAAGGTGATGATGTCGGACAGCACCGGGCGGCCTTCGTGGCGATGCTCGTAATGCAGCATGCAGCCGGCGTCGTTCTCCAGCAGGATCTTGCGCAGGTAATAACGATCGCCCACGCGCAGGTAGTATTCCTTGCGCACGAACCCACGGCAGATCACCAGTTCGCTGTCGGTGCTGCGCACCAGCAGCAAGTCTTCGATGGCGTTGAACAGCGCCTTGCCGACCTTGGGCAGCTCGAATGCGTGGCTGCGGCCGTCGAAGTCGTGGAACAGCACGCCTTTGCCGACGATGTCGATGCGGGTGGTGAACTCGGTTACCCAACGAGCGCCCAGGCTGCCCTGGTCGTACTCGGCCAGGCGCGAGTGGTAGATCCGCTCCCACTCGATGGGAAATGGGCCAGGCAAGCTGAAATCGGTGTGCTGAATGAATTCCGAGCCCAGCGAGAAGCTGATGCTGTGGCCGGTACGGGCCTTCGGTTCAGCGGGGCACGGTGGACGCTTGGGGCTTGGGGTCTGCTCGGCTGGGGCCTGTTTACCCACGACAGCAAGCTCACCCTTGCTCTGCTCCCGCTCCACCTTGGTCACGGTATCCGGCTTGGCCACCCCTGGCTGGCCGTTCTTGTTGCGGCTGCGGAAGCCTGCCACCGCCCCACCCAGCACCGTCAGCATCCAGCCGATGCTCATCTGCGTCGCAGGATCGGACAGCTTGTTCAGCTGCGTGGCCATTTCCCCGCCCAGCGCTCGCAGCTGCCCGGTATTGGCCAGCACGCTGTTCTTGATGTCATCGGGCAACAGCTTGCTGGTAGCGCTGTTGGCCATGCCTTTACCAGCCGCCTTGCAGGCGCTGTGCACCGCCCCGAAGAAGTTGCTGATCGCCGCCTTGGGGTCGTTGAGCAACTGGTCGCTGGCGGCTGCCATCTGCTTGCTCGCCGCCGCCTTGTCGCCCTGGGCGTCGAGTTGGCCGAGCACGACTTTCTCCAGGCCCGTGGCAATTTCGCCAGTCACCTTGGTACCCAGATCGCCCGCGTCCTTGAGAATGCCGGCGATCTTTGGCTGTGCCTGGGTCACAAAGTCGTCGAGGGTCCCGGCGATGGTGGCGTTGAGGTGGCCCATCAGCACCGTGATCAGCGAGTCGCCCAGCAGCATCTTGGCGCTGTTGCGCAGCTCCTGGCGGACCAGGAACAAGGTCGGGCGCAAGCTCATGCGGGCGGCTGCCATGGTCGGCGGCGCCGGCAATACGCCGATCAGGTTGATGCCCAGGCTGACCCAGTCGAGCACCTGGCGGTGCTTGCTCTTGACCAGGGTGACCACATCGCCCAGGGCGTCGACCAGGGCCATGATGTTGCCCACCACCGGCAAGGCACCGGCCACGGTCTTGATCCGTTCGAGGGTGACGTAGCCGCTGCTGACCGACTGCAACCAGGCGTCGAAGGCGGCGGCGCCGCGGCCCACGTCCTTGGCGTCGATGGTGTTGAGCGGGGCGACCGCGACTTGCGCTTCGCGTTGCTTGGATTCGCCACTCATGCCAGCACCTCACTGCCCAGCGGGCGCTTGGCCGGGTTGGCGGGAGGGCTCAGCGTCGGCAGCGTGGGCAGTTGCACCTGTTGCAGCGCGGCCTGGCCGCTCTGGGCCAGTCTCATGCCGGTGCAGGCCAGGAGCTTGCCCTGGGCGGCGCGATGGATCAGGCCGTGCAGGCCACGCCCGCTGTCGTCGAGCTGGAGGAAGGCGGGTTTGTGTAGCAGGCGTTCCAGGTCCAGCGAAGGGCATTCGCTCACCAGCTCGAGGTCAATGGCATAGGCGTGGCTGATGGCTTCCGTGCCGTTGAAGGCGAGGACCTGGAAATCGTGCTCCAGGCCGTCGATGTGCAAGCTGAAATGGGTCTGGTTCGCGGCGGCAAACATCCCTGTCCTCCTTTAGGAAAACGTAGTGAAAACGACTGCGACCTGACAGGTGAACGTGGCAAGTCGCGGTGCGAGAACGGTACGGGGACGCGCTTCCCATGTATGTCAGATGCAGTTCGACACGACTCGTGGGATACGGACTACATCGGGCGAGATCGGTAAGCGTGACGTTTCACGGTGCAAGGATCGAAGGTGGCCAGCGACGGACGACGCGGGGACGCGACAGCGCTAAAGTTGCATGACTTGTCCGGAAGGCGCGCACATAAGGCAAAAATGCAGGACACCCCTGCAGATTTGTCGATTGTGCACGGTAAATTCGCATGCCACGATCCTGCGACACTCCAGCGCACTCCAGACTTCACTTGGAAAATCAATAACAAAGCAGGGAGAACGCGATGACCGCGCATGCTCACATCTCGGCAACGGATCACGTTTTGGCCGAGGTTCGCAACCACATTGGCCACCTCACCCTCAACCGCCCTACCGGCCTCAACGCCCTGACCCTCGACATGGTGCGCAGCCTGCGCCAGCACTTGGACCGGTGGGCCGAGGACGCACAGGTAAAGGCCGTGGTTCTGCGCGGCGAAGGCCCCAAGGGCTTCTGCGCCGGTGGCGATATCCGCTCGCTGCATGACAGCTTCAAGGCTGGTGACAGGCTTCACGAAGATTTCTTCGTCGAGGAATATGCCCTCGACCTGCTCATCCATCGCTACCGCAAACCGGTTCTGGTGCTGATGGACGGTTTCACCCTCGGCGGCGGCATGGGCCTGGCCCAAGGCGCGGACCTGCGCATCGTCACCGAGCGCAGCCGCCTGGGCATGCCCGAGGTGGGCATCGGTTACTTCCCGGACGTGGGCGGCAGTTATTTCCTGCCGCGCATTCCCGGTGAACTAGGCATCTACCTGGGGGTCAGTGGCGTGCAGATCCAGGCCGCCGATGCCTTGTACTGCGGGCTGGCCGACTGGTACCTGGCCAGCGACGCCCTCACTGCCCTGGAGCAAGGCCTGGATAACATCACGTTCGGCGAATACCCACTCAAGGACCTGCAAAACCTGATGGCCACCCTCGGCACCCAGACCCTGAACGATGCCCCTCTGGAAAAGCTGCGCCCCGTCATCGACCACTTCTTCGCCCAACCCGACCCGCTCGCAATCATCGAGCAACTGCGCGCGGTCAGCATCGGTGACAGTCGCCCGTGGGCCATAGCCACAGCCGACCTGCTGGAAAGCCGTTCGCCGCTGGCCATGGCAGTGACCTTGGAGATGCTGCGCCGAGGCCGCCACCTGGCACTGGAAGACTGCTTCGCCATGGAGTTGCACCTGGACCGCCAGTGGTTCCAGCACGGCGATATCATCGAAGGCGTACGCGCCCTGATCGTCGACAAGGACAAACAACCACGCTGGAATCCGCCGACTTTGAGCGGGCTGAGCCGCCAGCGGGTCGACCAATTCTTCGAAGGCCTGTGAGCCTGGGAGTACGCACATGCAAGACCTGGAACTGAGCGAAGAGCAGATCATGATCCGCGACATGGCCCGGGACTTTGCCCGCGGCGAGATCGCCCCCCACGCCCAGGCTTGGGAAAAGGCCGGCTGGATCGATGACGCCGTGGTGAAGAAAATGGGCGAACTGGGCCTGCTTGGCATGGTGGTGCCTGAAGACTTTGGCGGCAGCTACACCGACTATGTCGCCTATGCCCTGGCCGTCGAGGAGATCGCTGCTGGCTGCGGCGCTACCGGGGCGATGATGAGCATTCACAACTCCGTCGGTTGCGGCCCGCTGCTGGCTTATGGCACGCCCGAGCAGCAACAGGCCTGGCTACCGCGCCTGGCCAGCGGCGAAGTCATCGGTTGCTTCTGCCTGACCGAGCCGCAAGCCGGCTCCGAAGCGCACAACCTGCGCACCCGTGCAGAGCTGGTCAACGGCGAATGGGTGATCAACGGCTCCAAGCAGTTCGTCAGCAACGCCCGCCGTGCCGGACTGGCCATCGTCTTCGCCGTCACCGACCCGGAGCTGGGCAAGAAGGGTCTTTCTGCCTTTCTGGTGCCGACCGACAATCCGGGGTTCAAGGTCGACCGTAGCGAGCACAAGATGGGCATCCGCGCTTCGGATACCTGCGCGGTCTCCCTCGACAACTGCCGTATTCCGGCCGCCAACATCCTTGGCGAGCGCGGCAAGGGCCTGGCTATCGCCCTCTCCAACCTCGAAGGCGGGCGGATAGGCATCGCCGCCCAAGCTTTGGGGATAGCCCGCGCGGCATTCGAGGCTGCCCTTCTCTATTCGCGCGACCGTGTGCAGTTCGGCAAGCCGATCAATGAACACCAGAGCATCGCTAACCTGCTGGCCGACATGCAGGTACAGGTCAATGCCGCGCGCCTGTTGATACTGCATGCTGCGCGCCTGCGCAGCGCGGGCAAGCCGTGCTTGTCGGAAGCATCCCAGGCCAAGCTGTTCGCTTCGGAAATGGCCGAGCGCGTGTGTTCGATGGCGATTCAGGTGCACGGAGGCTATGGCTACCTGGAAGACTATCCGGTGGAGCGGTATTACCGCGATGCGCGGATCACGCAGATCTATGAGGGCTCGAGCGAGATCCAGCGGATGCTGATCGCTCGGGAACTGAAGCACTATCCGTTGTAGGCCCCCCGAAAACGAAGATGGCGCTGCCAAAGCAGCGCCATCACGGTCGTTACGAAGCCCAGTCAGTCATTCGCACTGACAACCTGCCCCGCTTTCTCTTCCTTGCCTCGGGTCGCCAGGCAGTAATAGAGCGGCACCGTCACCAACAAGCCAAACAGCCACGACAGGTCGGCCCCCTCGACGATGTTCGAGTAGGGCCCGACATACAGCGAAGTGTTGGCGAACGGCAACTGCACCAGGATCCCGCAGGCATAGGCGACAATCGCATGGTGGTTGAAGCGCCCGTAGATACCGCCATCGGCGCGGAAGATCGAGGCAATGTCGTACTGGCCTTTCTTGATCAGGTAGAAGTCGATCAAGTTGATCGATGCCCACGGTACGAGCACCAGCAGTAGCGCCAGGATCAGGCCGATGAACTGACCGATGAAGTCCGCCGATGCATTGAGCGCTACCAGGCCGCAGCCCACCAAGATCAGCGACGCCAAAATCACCCGCACCTTGATGCTCGGGGTCCACTGGGCGACGAAGGTCTGGATGGCCGTGACGATCGACAGCACCGCGCCATAGAGGTTGAGGGCGTTATGGCTGATGATGTTGAGCAGGAACAGCACCATCAGGATCGGCCCCAGCCAACCGGTGGCTTGCTTGACCGCGTCCATCGCATCGGTACCTTGCGGCACGCACAGCACCGCCACGGCACCGAAACTGAAGCACAAAATGGTGCCCAGTGTGGCGCCGAAATAGGTCGCCCAGAATGGCTTGGCGATGCCTACCTCACGCGGCAGGTAGCGCGAGTAGTCGGAGGTGTACGGCGAGAAGCTGATCTGCCAGATAGTGCCGAGCGACACCGTGGCGATGAAGCCTGACAGGTTGAACCCTCCGCGGCTGAAGAAGTCAGCCGGCAGCTGCTGGGCGAACATCATGATGAAGCCTGCCAGCAATGCCGAGCCCATCACCCAGGTGCCAATACGGTTCAAGGTGTGGATGAAGCGGTAACCGATCACACCAATGGCCGTTGCGCTCAGCGCACCAATGACGATGGCAGTGGGCATCGGCACGCTGGGGGCGATGCCATGGATCGACTTGCCCGCCAACACGATGTTGGAAATGAAGAAGCCCACATAAATGAGCGCCGTGAAGAACACGATCAGTAAGGCGCCATAGCGGCCGAATTGGCCACGGCTCTGGACCATCTGCGGAATGCCCAACTGCGGTCCCTGGGCAGAGGCCAAGGCGATGACCACGCCCCCGGCAAGATGACCCAGCACGATGGCGACCAACCCCCACAACAGATTCAGGTGGAATACCTGGACCACCATGGCGCCGGTGACGATGGGCAGGGGCGCTATGTTGGTGCTGAACCAAAGGGTGAACAGATCACGCGCCTTCCCATGGCGCTCGGCAGGTGGAACGTAATCGACCGTGTGATTCTCGACAAACTGGTGTTGCGACGACGGTTGGGACATAGGTTTTCAGCTCGAAAGGTCGTTTTTATCTTTGTAAGGAAACCGCGCGGGGCGGCCTCTCAGCTGAAGACCATATTATGGTATTCCAAACTTTTGACAACACTGATGCGGCTGAAAAATGTGTAACTGATCCGGTTCAGCAGCACCCGCAATGCTTGCTTGATTTTTTCAAAGCCGCTGTTCATGCGGCCTTGCGCCATTCATCGTGATTTTTACCCGGTGTAAAATTCCACTTGCAAATCGAGTATTACGGTATACCATCAGACACATCAACGATAAAAACCGCGGACCACCGCAGCCCTCTCGAGGTATTCGCCATGATCGATGCAACCGTCTACAAGCATGTCCTGGGCTCCTTCCCGTCCGGCGTCACGGTCATCACCACCCTGGACGACGATGGTTCGATCGTCGGCCTTACCGCAAGCGCATTTTCTTCCCTGTCCATGGACCCGCCGCTGGTGCTGTTCTGCCCGAACTACAGCTCCGATTCCTACCCGGTACTGATGCGCAACAAGCGCTTTGCCATCCACCTGCTCTCTGGCGAGCAACAGACCGAAGCCTACGCGTTCGCCAAGAAAGGCAAGGACAAGGCCGCTGGTATCGAGTGGACTTTGAGCGAGCTTGGCAACCCCATTCTGGCCGGCGCCACCGCCGTCATCGAATGCGAATTGTGGCGTGAATACGAAGGCGGCGACCACGCCATCATGGTCGGCAAGGTGCACAACCTGATCGTGCCCGAAGAGGCCCCACGGCCGATGGTCTACTGCCGCGGCAAGATGGCCAGCCTGCCCGCCTTCGCCTGAGCCACCTATCGTCATCAATGACGCCTGGCGCACCAGGCGACACCTTAAAGCTCCGAGGAAAGCCCCATGAAATTTTCGTTGTTCGTGCACATGGAACGTTGGGATGAACAGGTCAGCCATCGCCAGCTGTTCGAAGACCTGACCGAACTGACCCTGATGGCCGAGAACGGCGGTTTCAGCACCGTGTGGATCGGCGAACACCACGCCATGGAATACACCATCTCGCCGAGCCCGATGCCGCTGCTGGCCTACCTGGCCGCGCGCACCGAGAAAATCCGCCTGGGCGCCGGCACCATCATCGCGCCGTTCTGGAACCCTATCCGCGTGGCCGGTGAATGTGCCCTGCTGGACGTGATCAGCAACGGTCGCATGGAAGTGGGCCTGGCCCGTGGCGCCTATCAGTTCGAGTTCGACCGCATGGCCGGCGGCATGCCCGCCACCGACGGCGGCAAGGCGCTGCGTGAAATGGTGCCGGCCGTACGCAAACTGTGGGAAGGCGATTACGCCCATGAGGGTGAGGTTTACAAGTTCCCGACCTCCACCAGCGTGCCCAAGCCCGTGCAAAAAGGCATGCCCCCGATGTGGATCGCCGCGCGCGACCCGGACTCGCACAATTTCGCTGTGAAAAACGGCTGCAACGTCATGGTCACCCCGCTGATGAAGGGCGACGAAGAAGTGCTGGACCTGAAGAACAAGTTCCAGGCCGCACTCGACAACAACCCCGAAGTACCGCGCCCGCAACTGATGGTGCTGCGTCACACCCACGTACACAGCCCGTCGGAGCCCGAAGGCTGGAAGGTTGGCGCCCAGGCCATCTCGCGCTTCTACCGCACCTTCGACGCCTGGTTCGGCAACAAGACCACGCCGGTCAACGGATTCCTAGAGCCAAGCCCGGAGTCCAAGTTCGCTGAAGTGCCGGCGTTCGCGCTGGAGAATATCCGCAAGAACACCATGATCGGCACGCCGGAAGAAATCATCGCGCGCATCAAGTACTACCAGGAACTGGGCGTCGACGAGTTCAGCTTCTGGTGCGACAACAGCCTGCCCCACGCCGAGAAGAAAAAGTCGCTCGAACTCTTCATCAAGGAAGTGGTGCCGGCGTTCGCCTGAATTCCCATTGCCTGAAACCGTTGCGGGATGAGCCCGCTCCCGCGGGCCCTCGTGGCCCGCGTGAGCGGGCATTTTTTTGCATGGGCGGCGTTCCCATCGCCAGCCCACTGAAATCGAGAACAGTGCAGCACCTGCAGGTGCATGGCTACCCGCGAGAAGTCCAGCACAGACAGCCCAAAAACCAAGGGATCAGCCCACCTTTCGTCCCCCTGACCAGAGAAATTGTTCGGCACCTCTTGCACAACAAATATTATGGTATACCATCAGACAACAAGAGCTGATAACCCTCACCAGGAGCCCCCCATGAGTTTCGAAATCCGCAAGATCGTCACCTACTCCGAAGAGACCCGCATCGAAGGCGGCAAAGCCACCGACAAGCCAGTGACCATGGTCGGCCTGGCCGTGGTGATCAAGAACCCATGGGCCGGTCGCGGTTTCGTTGAGGATCTGAAGCCGGAAATCCGCGCCAACTGCTCCGAGCTGGGCGCGCTGATGGTCGAGCGCCTGACCGCCGCCATCGGCGGTGCCGACAAGATCGAAGCCTACGGCAAGGCCGCCGTGGTCGGCGCCGATGGCGAAATCGAACACGCTTCCGCCGTGATCCACACCCTGCGCTTCGGCAACCATTACCGCGAAGCCGTCAAGGCCAAGAGCTACCTGAGCTTCACCAACAAGCGCGGCGGCCCAGGCACCTCGATTCAGATCCCGATGATGCAGAAGGACGACGAAGGCCTGCGTTCTCACTACATCACCCTGGAAATGCAGATCGAAGACGCCCCGCGCGCCGATGAAATCGTCGTGGTCCTGGGCGCCTCCGACGGCGGTCGCCTGCACCCGCGCATCGGCAACCGCTACATCGACCTGGAAGAACTGGCTGCCGAAAAAGCCAACGCTCAATAACAACAACCAAGACGGGCCGGGGCGTTGCGTGCAAGCGCCACGCCCGACCTTCAAGGAGCGCCCTCCATGATTCAGCCTGTCGCTGAACGTACACCGGCCGGAACCAGCTACCTGGTCCAAGGCCAGGGCCAACCTGTGGTGTTGATCCACGGCGTGGGCCTGAACAAAGAAATGTGGGGCGGGCAGTTCGTGGGCCTGGCCAACGACTATCGGGTCATCGCCTATGACATGCTCGGCCATGGCCAGAGCGCCCTGCCACCGCCCGACGTAGGCCTGGAAGGCTACGCCGACCAACTGGCCGAACTGCTCGATCACCTGCAGATTGCCCAAGCCACCGTGATTGGCTTCTCGATGGGTGGCCTGGTGGCGCGCGCATTCGCCCTTCACCACCCGCAGCGCCTTGCCGCGCTGGTGGTGCTCAACAGCGTGTTCAACCGCACCCCCGAGCAGAGCGCCGGCGTCATCGCCCGTGCCGCCCAGGCTGCGCAACAAGGCCCGGACGCCAACGTCGATGCCGCGCTCGACCGCTGGTTCAGCCGCGAATACAAAGCCGCCAACCCCGCGCAGGTCGCCGCCATCCGCCAGGTGCTGGCGAGCAACGATCCGCAGGGCTATCACACCACTTATGCGCTGTTCGCCACCCAAGACATGTATCGCGCCGACGACCTGGGCAGCATCCAGGTGCCGACGCTGATCGCCACCGGTGAACTCGACGCAGGCTCCACCCCGGCCATGACTCGCCAGCTTGCCGCGCGCATTCCTGGTGCGCAAAGCGTGGTCCTCGCCGAGCAACGGCATATGATGCCGGTGGAAGCGCCGCGGGAAGTCAACAAGATGCTTCTGGACTTCCTGGCGCAAGCCCGCACCCTTACCGAATCCGCCAAGGGGATTGTTGCATGACCCTCGTTCGTTTCCAGATGTGCATCGACGGCCAATGGCTCGATGCCCAGAGCGGCAAGACCTTCGACAGCCTCGACCCGGCTACCGCCAAGGCCTGGGCGCAACTGCCCGACGCCGGTGAGGCCGATGTCGAACTGGCCGTGCAGGCCGCCCAGCGTGCCTTCGACAGCAGAGCCTGGCGCAGCCTCACCGCGACCGCCCGAGGCAAGCTGCTGCGTCGCCTCGGCGATCTGATCGCCCAGAACAAAGAGCACCTCGCCCAGCTCGAAAGCCGCGACAACGGCAAGCTGATCCGCGAAACCCGCGGCCAGGTCGGCTACCTGCCGGAGTTCTTCCACTACACCGCAGGCCTGGCCGACAAGCTCGAAGGCGGCACCCTGCCGCTGGACAAGCCTGACCTGTTCGCCTACACCGTGCACGAGCCGATCGGCGTGGTGGCCGGGATCATCCCGTGGAACAGCCCACTGTACCTGACCGCGATCAAGCTGGCGCCGGCTCTGGCCGCCGGCAACACCATCGTGCTCAAGCCGTCCGAGCACGCCTCAGCGACCATTCTGGAGCTGGCCCGCCTGGCCCTAGAAGCCGGCTTCCCGGCTGGCGTGGTCAACGTGGTGACCGGCTACGGCCCAAGCACTGGCGCAGCGCTTACCCGCCATCCACTGGTGCGCAAGATCGCCTTCACCGGCGGTGCTGCCACCGCCCGCCATGTGGTGCGCAGCAGCGCCGAGAACTTCGCCAAGCTGTCCCTAGAGCTGGGTGGCAAGTCGCCAAACATCATCTTCGCCGACGCTGACCTGGACAGCGCCATCAACGGCGCCGTAGCCGGCATCTATGCCGCCTCGGGACAAAGCTGCGTGGCAGGTTCGCGCTTGCTGGTGCAGGATGAGATCTTCGATGAGTTCGTCGAGCGCCTGATCGCCCGCGCCAAGCGCATTCGTATCGGTAATCCGCAGGACGATGCCAGCGAGATGGGCCCGATGGCCACCGCCCAGCAACTGGCCGTGGTCGAAGGCCTGGTTGCGGCCGCCAAGGCCGAAGGCGCCAAATTGCACATGGGTGGCAAGCGTGCCGAGGTCGAGGGGGACGGCTGGTTCTACGAGCCGACCCTGTTCGAGTGCGACAGCAACTCGATGACCATCATGCAGGAAGAGGTATTCGGCCCGGTCGCGGCGGTGATCCGCTTCAAGACCGAGGAAGAGGCCTTGGCAATCGCCAACGACTCCCAGTTCGGCCTGGCAGCCGGGATCTGGACCCGTGACCTGGGCCGTGCCCATCGCCTGGCCCGTGACGTACGCTCCGGCATCATCTGGGTCAACACCTACCGTGCCGTGTCGGCCATGGCGCCGATCGGTGGCTTCAAGAACAGCGGCTACGGCCGTGAGAGCGGCATCGACTCGGTGCTGGCTTATACCGAGCTGAAGACGGTGTGGATCAATCTCTCCACCGCGCCGATGCCCGACCCGTTCGTGATGCGCTAAGAGGTAACACGAGATGATCGAACCTGGCATCTACAAAGACGTGATGGGCTCCTTCCCGTCCGGCGTGACGGTGGTCACCACCCTCGATGCCGACGGCGCCATCGTCGGCATCACCGCCAGCGCGTTCAGCGCGCTGTCGATCGACCCGGCACTGGTGCTGTTCTGTCCCAACTACGCCTCCGACACCTACCCGATCCTGCGTGACAGCAAGCAGTTCGCCATTCACCTGCTGTCAGCCGACCAGACTGCTGAGGCTTACGCCTTCGCCGGTAAAGGCAAGGACAAGGCCAAAGGCATCGAATGGCACCTGAGCGAACTGGGCAACCCGTTGCTGAGCAAGGCCACGGCGATCATAGAGTGCGAACTGTGGCGTGAATACGACGGCGGCGACCACGCGATCATCGTTGGCGCGGTGAAGAACCTGGTGCTGCCAGCCGAGCCGGTGACGCCGATGGTCTACCACAAAGGCAAGCTAGGTGCCCTGCCACCTTTGGGTTAAGACCCCCAAGGAAGCGGTGTTGGCTTCTTCGCGGGTAAAACCGCGCAGAAGCTCACACACATTCCCCTGTTTTCAGGGGCCGCGCCCACCTCTCACCCTCGGTTGCGGCCCCCTTTTTCATTCGGAGCACGGCAATGAGCAACGAAAAGTACGACAAGGGCCTGCAGATCCGTACCCAGGTGCTGGGCGAGGAGTACGTCAACCGTTCGATCCAGAATGCCGACGACTTCACCAAGCCCTTGCAGGAGCTGGTCACCGAGTACTGCTGGGGCCACGTCTGGGGCCGCGAAGGCTTGTCGCTCAAAGAGCGCAGCATGATAAACTTGGCCATGATTTCCGCGCTCAACCGGCCCCACGAGCTCAAGCTGCACATTCGCGGCGCATTGCGCAATGGCCTGAGCCGTGAACAGATTCGCGAGATCCTGCTCCAGGTCGGCATTTATTGCGGCGTACCCGCGGCGGTGGACAGTTTCCGCCTGGCCCGCGAAGCGTTCGCCGAAGCCGATGCGGAGTCAACCCGTTAACAACGGGCTGTTCGAACCACTGCAAGGAGTGCCAGGTTCAAGGCACTCCGCGATGTTGGCGCAACAGCCTCATAAAGAGCGCACCTGATGAAACGCCAGCCACTCGACGACAGCTTCAAGGTCAACCGCAACCCCGTTACTCTGCGTGAAATCGTGCTCGACAAGCTGCGCGGCGCGATCATGAATTTCCACCTTCTACCAGGCGACCGCCTGGTAGAGCGCGACCTCTGCGACCGCCTTGGCGTGAGCCGCACCTCGGTGCGCGAAGCCCTGCGTCACCTGGAATCCGAAGGCCTGGTGGAATTCGCCGACGCCAAGGGCCCACGCGTTGCCATCATCACCCTGGAAGATGCCCGCGACATCTACGAGCTGCGCTGTGTACTCGAAGGCCTGATCGTGCAGCTGTTCACGCTCAACGCCAAGGCCAAGGACATCCGCGCCCTTGAGCGCGCCCTCGAGGTCAACCGCGAAGCCCTCGAAGAAGGCGAACTGCAGCAAGTGCTCGAGTCGGTACAAGGCTTCTACGACGTCCTGCTCGAAGGCTCCGGCAACCAGGTGGCGGCGCAACAGCTACGCCAGCTTCAGGCCCGCATCAGCTACCTGCGCGCCACTTCGGTGTCGCAAGAGAACCGCCGCGGCGCCAGCAACCGTGAGATGGAGAAGATTGTCGAGGCGATCAAGAGTGGCGACCCAGTGGTTGCCCACCAAGCTTCGGTCGACCACGTTCGCGCCGCCGCCAAGGTAGCGCTGGAATACCTGCGCCAGAAGCAGGACGACAACACCAAGGTGCGCGATATCGTCGAGCCCCTGGCCCTCAAGGAACCTCGCATAGGCCGCTGACCATGACCACCGCCCCGCGCTACTGCCCGCACTGCACCACGGAACTGGCCCGGGGCGTTCCCACTGGCGACACCCACGAGCGCCTGCACTGCCCTGGCTGTGGCTACGTCCACTACATCAACCCGAAGATCATCGCCGGCTGCATCATCGAGCGCGAGGGCAAGTACCTGCTGTGCCAGCGTGCCATCCCTCCCCGTCCAGGCACCTGGACCTTGCCGGCCGGTTTCATGGAGGCCGGTGAAACCACCGAACAGGCGGCCCTGCGCGAAGTCTGGGAAGAAAGCGGCGTGCGCGCCGATATCGTCTCGCCTTATTCGATCTTCAGCGTGCCGAAGATCAGCGAGGTGTACATCATCTTCCGCGCCATCGCCACCGAAGAGACCGGCCAGTTCGGGCCCGAGACAATGGCTTACCAGTTCTTCGAGCCTGACGAGATTCCCTGGGACGACATCTACTACCCGGCGATCCGACAGATTCTCGAGCGTTACATCCTTGAACGGCAGGCGGGGGTGTATGGGATCTACATGGGTAATGACGATACCGGCAAAGTGCATTTCATGCGCTGAGCCGACAAAGGCGCGATCAACTGCCCAACTGCCCGGCAATCAACCCCACTGCGACCAGGATCATCACCCCCCCTGAGACCCGCCCGACCATCCTGGCCGCGCCCGGACGGCTGCTCAGCACCGCCTTGGCGCCGTACCCCACCAGCGAATAGACCACCAGCGAACTGCACAGGTGCACCAGGCCCAGCAGCAGAATCTGCAACGGTACCGGCCAGCTCGATTGCGGGTCGGTGAACTGCGGCAGCAAGGCCAGGAACAACAGGAACACCTTGGGGTTCAGGCCGCTCACGCAAAAGCCCTTCAGTGCCCAGCGCTTGCCAGAGTCAGCAATACTGCTTTGCCCCGATTGCGGCACCGGTGGGCTGAGCAACAGATTGCCGCCCAGCCACAGCAAGTAGATGCAGCCGGCCAGCGTCAGCAACATCAAGGCCACGGGGTGCCCCGCCAGCACGGTACCAACACCCGCCGCCACCACCAGTGTGGCCATGAAATGCCCCGACAGCATTCCTGCTACCGCCGGCATCACCCAGCGCCCACGCATGCCCGCCGAGATGGCATATGCCCAGTCGGCTCCGGGGGTAATCACGAACAGCAACGACACGGCCCAGAACGCCATCAGCACACTCATAGCCACTTGAAACTTCCTTTGCACGCGGTAGGGGATGGACACAGCGTACGGGTTCCGCCAGGGGATTTTCTTTCGTATATTCCCCGCGGAACGTTATTTGGTGGAAGATTCTTCCCAATGGACAGAACAGACAGAAAGATACTTGCCGAACTGCAAAAAGACGGTCGGCTGTCGGTCACAGAGCTCGCCGACCGCGTCGGCCTGAGCCTGTCGCCATGCCACAGGCGGCTGAAGGCGCTGGAGGAGAACGGCGCGATTCTTGGCTATCACGCACGCTTGGCGCCCTCGGCCTTGGGGCTCAATTTCGCGGCATTGGTGTTCGTCACCTTGCGCGAAGTCACCCGCCAGCCCGTGGCCGATTTCGAAGGCGCACTGGGTGAAATTCCGCAGATCGTCGAGGCCCAGCGGTTGTTTGGCGACCCAGATTACTTGTTGCATGTGGTGGCCAAGGACCTGCCGGCGTTTCAGAAGCTGTACGACGAGCAATTGACCAGCATTCCCAATGTGAAACGCTTGAGTTCGACATTGGTGATGAAAGAGGTGATCCAGGATCGGCTGTTGCCGATGTAGGCGTTGCATCGGTCTCATCGCCGGCAAGCCGGCGATGAGACCAGAGCAGTCAGTGCAACAACATCAGTACTGCGCCTGCCCCGGTACCCAGGCAGTACCCGCCAGCGGCACCCGCGCCATGGCCGCTGCTTCCACCGTCAGCGCCACCAGGTCCTCAGGGTCAAGGTTGTGCAGGTGCGACTTGCCGCAGGCGCGGGCCATGGTCTGGGCTTCGAGCACCAGGACCCGCAGGTAGTTGGCCAGGCGACGACCGGCCTCCTCCGGGTTCAGGCGCTTGGCCAGCTCCGGGTCCTGCGTGGTGATACCCGCTGGGTCTCGGCCGTTCTGCCAGTCGTCGTAGAAGCCGGCAGCCGAGCCGATTTTTTTCAGTTCGGCATCCAGCCGTGGATGGTTGTCGCCCAGGGCGATCAGCGCGGCAGTCCCGATGGCCACGGCATCGGCGCCCAAGGCCATGGCTTTGGCCACGTCAGCACCATTGCGGATGCCTCCGGAGACAATCAGTTGAACCTGGCGGTGCATGCCCATTTCCTGCAGCGCCTGCACCGCTTGCGGGATGGCTGGCAGGATCGGGATACCCACGTGCTCAATGAACACTTCCTGGGTCGCTGCGGTACCGCCCTGCATGCCGTCGAGCACGATCACGTCCGCACCGGCCTTCACCGCCAGCTTCACGTCATAGTACGGTCGGCTGGCACCGATCTTGACGTAGATGGGCTTTTCCCAATCGGTGATCTCGCGCAGCTCGGCAATCTTGATCGCCAGGTCATCCGGTCCGGTCCAATCCGGGTGGCGGCAGGCGCTGCGCTGATCGACCCCGATCGGCAAGGTGCGCATACCGGCCACCCGCTCGGTCACTTTCATGCCCAGCAACATACCGCCGCCGCCAGGCTTGGCGCCCTGGCCAAGGACGATCTCGATGGCGTCGGCCTTGCGCAGGTCATCCGGGTTCATGCCATAGCGCGAAGGCAGGTACTGGTAGACAAGATGCTGCGACTGGCCGCGCTCTTCCGTGGTCATGCCGCCGTCACCGGTGGTGGTACTGGTACCGGCGATGGTGGCCCCACGGCCCAGAGCCTCCTTGGCGTTGGCTGACAACGCGCCGAAGCTCATGCCGGCGATGGTCACCGGGATTTTCAGGTGTATCGGCTTCTTGGCAAAACGGGTGCCCAGGACTACGTCCGTGCCGCATTTTTCGCGGTAGCCTTCCAACGGGTACCGCGACACGCTGGCGCCCAGCAGCAACAGATCGTCGAAATGCGGCACACGGCGCTTGGTGCCACCGCCACGAATGTCATAGATGCCGGTTTCGGCGGCGCGCTGGATTTCCTGGATGGTCAGGCGGTCGAAGGTGGCCGACTCACGCAGTACCGGGGTGGGTTGCTCGCTCATGATGGTGCTCCTGATTCAGTACGCGCTGGCGTTGTCGACTTTGAAGTTGTACAGCTGGCGAGCCGAGCCGTAGCGTTTGAAATCGGCGGCCTTGTGGTCGAGGCCGGCCTTGTTCAGCAGCTCTTGCAGCTCTTGCAGGTGTTCGGCGCGCATTTCCTTTTCGATGCAGTCAGAACCCAGCGACTGCACCGTGCCTTTGACGTAGATACGCACCTCATACAGTGAATCGCCCAGTGCATCGCCCGCATCGCCGCACACCACCAGGCGCCCGGCCTGGCCCATGAAGCAGCTCATATGGCCAATGCTGCCGCCGACGACGATGTCCACGCCCTTCATGGAAATGCCGCAACGCGCTCCGGCATCGCCCTCGATCACCAGCAAGCCGCCATGGGCAGTCGCGCCGGCTGCTTGCGAGGCGCTGCCCTTGACGCGCACGGAGCCGGACATCATGTTCTCGGCAACGCCCACGCCGACATTGCCGTGCACGGTAACGCTAGCCCTCTGGTTCATTCCGGCGCAGTAGTAGCCGGCATGGCCGTCGATGTCCACGGAAACGGCCTGGTTGATGCCTACAGCCAGGTTGTGCTTGCCGTCCGGGTGGCTGACCCGCCATTCACGGTCTTGCACCTCGCCGTGCAAGGCCTGGTTGAGCTCGCGCACCGAGGCGCTGGAAAGGTCGATGGTCTTCATGCAAGTGCTCCAGTGTTCGGTGAAAGGGTCAGGCGCTTTCGCGCTCCCAGACGTAGAGGGTGGCGGGTGCTGGTTCCCAGACCCTGGCCTTGTCGATGCCTGGCAGACTGGCCAGGGCCTGGTACTCCGAGGCCATGGCCACGTAGTCATCGGTCTCGGCCAGCACCGCCGGCTTGCAGGCGATCGGGTCGCGAATCACGGCAAAGCCGTTGCGGGTGCCGATGGCGAAAGTGAAGAAGCCATCCAGGTCCTCCAGCGCACCATCCAGGGCCTGGGCCAGGGTGTCGCCCTGGCGAAGGCGCCAGGTCAGGTAGCCGGCAGCCACCTCGGTGTCGTTGTCGGTCTCGAAGCTGATGCCTTCGCGCTTGAGCTCCTGGCGCAGACGGAAGTGGTTGGACAGCGAGCCGTTGTGCACCAGGCACAGGTCGGCGCCGGTGGAAAACGGGTGGCTGCCCTCCATGGTCACCGCGCTTTCGGTGGCCATGCGGGTATGACCAATGATGTGGCTGCCCTTCATGGTGGCCAGGCCGAAACGGCTGGAAATCTCCGCCGGTAGGCCCATGCCCTTGAGAATCTCGATGCTCCGCCCAGCGCTCATGATGCGCACGTTCGGCGCCAGCTCGACCAGTGCCTGGCGCACGGCGGCCTCGCTGCTGTGTACCTTCAACACGGCGGCACTGGCGTTCTGGAACCAGTCCAGCGAGCAGCCAAGACGCCCTTCCAGCTCGCCCATCAGGGCGGTCCAGGGGTAGTCGATGTCGCTGGCCTGCAAGGTCAACTTAACCCAACCCTCGGCCACTTCGTCGCCGTAGATGGCAAAGCCGGCACTGTCGGGGCCGCGATCGGTCATGGCTTGCAGCATGGGTTCGAACAGCTTGCCGAGTTGGGCCTCCAGCTCGGGCTTTTTCAGGTACAGACCTACGATTCCACACATGGTGATACTCCTTACAAGGCAGTGGGCGACCGCGCTCGCTGTAGCCGCCCAGGGGATTGGGGGCGGTCAGAAGAACTCGGTGTAACGCTGGATTTCCCAGTCGGAGACATGGCGGCTGTATTCCACCCACTCCATGCGCTTGAGCTTGATGAACTCGTCGACGATCTCGGCACCCAACACCTCGCGGAACAGCGGGTCGGCCTCCAGGGCGTCGGCGGCTTCCTTGAGCGACTGCGGCAGGGTCTTGATGCCGCGGTCGGCGATCTCTTCGAGGCTGAGGTTGTAGAGGTTCTCGTTGCACATCTCGCCCGGCTCCAACTGCCGGTCGATACCATCCAGGCCGGCGGCGATGATCGCGGCGGTGACCAGATAAGGGTTGCAGCCCGCGTCCGGCAGGCGAAACTCCAGGCGCCCGTAAGGAATGCGCACCATGGCCGAGCGATTGTTGGCGCCGTAGGCGACGAAAGCCGGAGCCCAGGTGGCGCCAGACAGCGAACGGCCCACCACCAGGCGCTTGTACGAGTTGACCGTTGGCGCGGCGAAGGCACACAGGGCCGGCCCATGGGCCAATAGGCCGGCGGCGAAGTGGTAGGCCAGCTTGGACAGTCCCATGCCGCTGCTGTCGGAGGGATCGTGGAACAGGTTCTTGTTGGTGCTGCTGGCCAGCGACAGGTGAAAGTGCATGCCATTGCCCGCACGCTTGGGGTCAGGTTTGGGCATGAACGAGCAGATCATCCCCAGGTCGTTGGCGATCTCGCCGGCGGCCATGCGGAAGAACGTGAAACGGTCGGCCGACTCCATGGCATCGGAATAGGTGTAGTTGATCTCGAACTGGCCGTTGGCATCCTCGTGGTCTATCTGGTAGATGTCGAAGCCGACCGGCTGCAGGGCCTCGGTCAGGCGCTCGAGGAACAGCCGCGAACGCGACAAGCCTTTGTAGTCGTAGCAAGGTTTGTCGAGGTTGTCCGAGGCATCCACCAACTGCAGCTTGCCGCTTTCGTCCCGACGAAACAGGCTGAACTCCGGTTCGAGGCCAGTGTTCAGGGTCCAGCCTTTGTCGGCCAGGCGCTGTACCTGTTGTTGCAGCACGTAGCGGCTGTCGTAAGGCCAGGGTTGGCCATTGACGTGACCGACGCACACCACGCGACCATAGCCGGGCTGCCAAGGCACCGGGATCAGTGTGGACAGATCACCACGGGCCATGAAGTCCGGACCATGGGGTTCCATGCCCATACCGCAGATGGCGAACCCGGCGAAGCCGGCGCCCTCCTCGGCCACCATCTTCAGGCCCGATACCGGCACCGATTTGGTTTTCGCCGAGCCATGGATATCGACGAATTGGGCCAACACGTACTTGATGCCGTGTTGATCGAGGGTGCGCTGGGTTTCTGCTGGCAACATGGGTTGAACACTCCTGGGTAAGGGGGCAAGGCATGGTGGACCTGCATGTAATTCCGCACGGGAAATTTACTTTCCTATCAGGAATGCAACAGCCTTGCCAACTTTTTGCCAGGAGTGCCCCTGTCGCCAGCAAGCCGGCGCTTGGGGTAATGCTTTACCCGTGCAGGCGCCGGCTTGTCGACGATGAAGCCAGTCCGGCCATGGGGCAGTTTTTCTTTTATATATGTGGGAAACTAGTTTTCACCCGAGGAAAGAGGCGTCTGCTGCAGCCTCACCCTGCGCTTTCCCAGTGCGAAATCTTTATTCCTGAACTGAAACAGTGCAACGCGTGAAAGGAAACGTGATGTTGACCGAGACCGAACCCCGCCTCCGCCTTGAGCAGTACCTGGGCCTGCAGATCAAGCGCCAGCGCCAGGCCCAGTCCCTCAAGCTCGCCGATGTGGCGCGCATCGCCGGCATCAGCCAAGGCATGCTGAGCAAGATCGAGAACGCCCAAGTGTCCACCAGCCTCGACACGCTCAGTCGCCTGTGCGACGTGCTGGGTATGCCGATGGCAAAGCTGTTCAGCCAATATGACCAGCCCGACGGCAATGCCTTGCTGGTGAAGGCCGGCGAAGGATTGGAGGTGGTTCGCCGCGGGACCGAAAAAGGCCACACCTACCATCTGCTCAATCACGCCAGGGGGCCGAAAAAAACTTCGAGGCGTACATGGTGACCATGGACGACGCCAGTGAAGAATTCCCGACCTTCGCTCACCCCGGCACCGAGTTCCTCCACTTGCTGGAGGGCGAGCTGGTGTATCGCCACGGCAACCAGCTCTATCACATGCAGGCCGGTGACAGCCTGACCTTCGACGGCGAGACCCCGCACGGCCCCGAGCAGCTGGTGCAGGTACCCATCCGCCTGTTGTCGATCATGAATTACGCAGACGAGTGACACGGCGCAGCCAGGCCACAACCGATGTCGCGATCGGATAAACACCTGGGCGATGCGCTTACCTTGCGCAACCCGCCGGTGCTGGGCCTGAGCGGTGCCCTCTGGCTATCCCCCGGGTAACCTTCTTCATCGCCATGGTCGAGCGCGGCGGCCAGTGTATCGGTGCGGTGCAAGGTTCGCCGCTGAGGGTCCCGGCCGGGTGTCAGGCGCACTCGCTTCCCAGGTTAACGCCGCCTGGGGGGTGGCGTGGGGGCGTCTGGTGGTGAATAGCTTTGCAGCATCTTGTCAAATTGGTCAACTTCCCGTCGAAGACGCACATCCCAAATTGCTTTGGCGACTTCAGGCCATGCAGACTCTGCAAGTTGCGCTCTAGGGTGCTGAGCAGCAGGAAGAGAAAAGCCTCCAAGATCTGCTTTACGGACTTCATAAGATTTATAATTCCTGAGCCCACGTGCGGGCTGAAACGCTCCAACACCCAATACGTAGTTATTCTTTTTTACCTCATCGTTACCAGCCGGCAGATGAAGAATAGGTGACCCATACACAAAATTAGCTGAAAACTCATCAGCAGCAAAGTTGTATGTTAAATCCCATCTATTGTAACCGTAGTGCGGAACCCCGTGCTTATATATCCGTGCAACTACTGTTTCCCTTTCCATGGGCCGTCCAGTCATTCCCTTAGCCTGTTGCCTAAAGTTCGCGAGCTGTGGATACAAGCTTGGTCGAAGATTCGCGCTTTTCAGAACGCTGATATCCAAGCGCTTTTGAGGATTCGCTTGCCTTCCGACGCCGCTCCTGCTGAGCCCTGAAGGGTCGACGTAATTCACTGGATCGCCAGCGCAGTAGGCATAGGCATTTACACCGCCGCTACCAAACGGGCTCAAGACGTCGGGGCTGACAAAACGACCCAGTGAGGGATCGTACATCCGCCGCCCCATACCCAGCAGATAACAGCCACTGTGTGTGTCCTGCCATTGGCCGGCAAAACCAACACGCGATGAACATTGGGAACTGACGGACATACCATAGGGCGTGTAGGCCTAGTCATGGCACTGACGGTTGTGGCAGCTGGCACTGCGAAAACAACGATCCATCGTGAATCACCCCGCGCCTGACGGAAGGGCCACTTTAAAGAGAAAGCCGTGGCCTGAACACTGGCAGTTTTAACAGACCACTTGGCTGACGCGTCAATTCCCCTCGACGCTATACCGCCCCGGCAATAAACTTCGATCACAAAGCCGGTAATTGGCGGCCAACACAGTCAACCCGACGCTTGCAGGCCATTACATAATTCCAGAAACCGCGCCGCCGCCCGCGACGGGGAGGCGGCATGCGGGACCAGAATGGAAAACCGCCGCACCAACGCCTGCGGCACAACCTGCAACCGGTGCAACGCGCCATCCTCGTGACGGATCGACATCGCCGACACGAAACCGATCCCCATCCCGGCCCGCACCGCCTCCTTCACCCCTTCCACCCCGGCAATCTCCAGCGCCACACGCATCGCCACGCCGCTGCGGGCAAATGCCCGCTCGACGATCTGTCGCACACCCGAGCCGCTCTCGCGCAGCACCAGTGGGTAGGCCCCTAGCGCCGCCAGCGTTTGCTGGTCACTGCCAGCCAGCGGATGCCCACGCGGCACGATGGCGACGATCTCGTCTTCCCGCCACGCCGTCACCACCGTGCCCAATGGCAGCTCCTGTCCCGGCGGCCCTTCGATCAGGGCGATGTCGACGCTGTCGAGCGCGGCGACGATCTCCGCCGTGTTGCCGTTGGAAGTGCTCACCAGCACCTCCGGGTAGCGAGCATGGAAATCGGCAATCAGGTACGGCAGCAGGTAGCTGGCCGGCGTGGTGCTGGCGCCGATGCGCAAGGTACCGCGCTCCAGCCCACGCATGGCCTCGCGCAATGCCTGGGCCTGACGAAACGTTTCGCGCAGGCGCTCAGCATGGGCCAGCAACTGCTCCCCGGCAGCTGTCAGCCGCACACCCCGGCCGGCGCGCTGATAGAGAGGTTCGCCAAAGGCCTCCTGCAGCAACTTGAGCTGGCCAGACACCGCCGGCTGCGACAGGTGCAGCGCCTGGGCCGCATGGCTGATGTTGCCGTGTTCCGCAACCGTGGCGAACGTTATCAGTTGTTCTGGGGTCATGAGGATAAAATATCAGCTAAACGGATATTTTCCATTCTAAATTACGATTTTTTATAAGCTTATAACCAGATTAACGTAGGTCATGTCGAAACACCTTTCCGGAGGACTCACATGGCCACGGTTCCGTCCCACCCTGCCTTTGCTCCTACCCTCGCCACCCGAGGGCGGCTCAATGGCGTTCTGTTCGTCGCGCTGTTCGCGCTTGCGGTCACCCAGTTGGCCGGCCTGCCTGCCATCGCCAATCTTGGCATCAGCCCGCTGATCGTCGGCATCGTCGCAGGTGCCCTGTATGGCAACGCGCTGCGCCATGGCGTGCCTGACAGTTGGGCGGCAGGTATCAACTTTTCTGCTCGCCAGCTGCTGCGAATTGCCGTGGCATTCTTTGGTCTACGGGTCAGTCTGCAGGAAATCGCCGAGGTCGGTTGGTCGGGGTTGACGGTGTCGCTGCTGATTGTCGTCAGCACCCTGCTGATCGGCCTCTGGTGCGGCATGAAACTGCTCAAGCTGGACCGCGATACCGCGCTGCTTACTGCCGCGGGCAGCGCGATCTGCGGCGCCGCCGCCGTACTGGCGTTCGAATCCGCCCTGCGCAGCGCCCCGCACAAAAGCGCCATGGCCGTCGGCAGCGTGGTGTTGTTCGGCACCCTGTCGATGTTTCTCTACCCGTTGGCGATCAATGCTGGCTGGATCCCGCTCGACACCCTCGGTGCCGGCCTGTTCCTCGGCGGCACCGTCCATGAAGTTGCCCA
This sequence comes from Pseudomonas sp. Rh2, assembly GCF_040762985.1. Taxonomy (NCBI): domain Bacteria; kingdom Pseudomonadati; phylum Pseudomonadota; class Gammaproteobacteria; order Pseudomonadales; family Pseudomonadaceae; genus Pseudomonas; species Pseudomonas sp. Rh2. The sequence goes on along the minus strand of NZ_CP142890.1, from coordinate 2,774,813 downwards.
GGTGGTGGGCGCCGCCAGCAACATCAGCTCAGAGGCCACGCACATCGCTACCATCGTCAAGATGACCCGGGTCATGCTGCTGGTCCCCGTGTTGCTGGTAGTGGGTGTGTGGATCAGCCGCTCGCGCAAGGCCGGCCAGGTGCACGGCAACGGGCGCATCGCCATGCCTTGGTTCGCCTTCGGTTTCCTCGCGCTGGTGCTGGTGAATTCGCTGCAGGTCCTGCCAAGCGGGCTGATCCAGACGGTCAACAGCCTCGACACCTTCGCCCTGACCATGGCCATGACCGCTCTGGGCATGGAAACCCGCTTGAGCCAGATTCGCCAGGCCGGCCCCCGGGCGTTGGCCACCGGCGCGATCCTCAACCTGTGGCTGGTCGGGGGTGGCCTGGCCATTACCCTGGGGGTGCAAAAGCTGTTCGGATGAGCGGTTGACGTGGCATGGCCCTCTTCGCGGGTAAACCCGCGAAGAGGGCCATGCCACGTCAAGATTTTATTGACCCCTCTCGTTGCCAGGTGAAATTGTCGGTATGGTGGTGTCAAAGAAGGATGTTTTACCTGCACAGGAAAGACTTAGATGCCCCAACGCAATGTCATCAATGCATCCGTCAGCCCCAAAGGCAGCCTGGAAACGCTGTCGCAACGTGAAGTCCAACAACTGAGTGAAGTCGGTACCGGTAGCCTCTACACCCTGTTCCGCCAGTGCGCCCTGGCCATCCTCAACACCGGCGCCCATGTCGACAATGCCAAGACCATCCTTGAGGCCTACCAAGACTTCGAGGTCCGTATTCACCAGCAAGACCGCGGCGTACGCCTGGAGCTGCTCAATGCCCCGGCCGATGCCTTCGTCGATGGCGAAATGATCGCCAGCACCCGTGAAATGCTGTTCTGCGCCCTGCGCGATATCGTCTACACCGAAAGCGAGCTGGCCAGCCAGCGCATCGATCTGGAAAGCTCCCAAGGCATCACCGACTACGTCTTCCACCTGCTGCGCAACGCACGCACCCTGCGTCCGGGCGTCGAGCCCAAAATGGTCGTGTGCTGGGGCGGTCACTCGATCAGCAGCGAGGAGTACCAGTACACCAAGAAGGTCGGCCACGAGCTGGGCCTGCGCAAGCTGGACGTCTGCACCGGCTGCGGGCCGGGTGTGATGAAGGGCCCGATGAAAGGTGCCACCATTGCCCACGCCAAGCAGCGCATGCACGGCAGCCGTTACCTGGGCCTGACCGAGCCGGGCATCATCGCCGCCGAGGCGCCCAACCCGATCGTCAACGAATTGGTGATCCTGCCGGACATCGAGAAGCGCCTGGAAGCCTTCGTCCGTGTCGGCCACGGCATCATCATCTTCCCCGGCGGTGCCGGTACTGCAGAAGAGTTCCTGTACCTGCTGGGCATCCTCATGCACCCGGACAACAAGGACCTGCCGTTCCCGGTCATTCTCACCGGCCCACGCAGTGCCGAACCCTACCTGCAGCAGTTGCACCAGTTCGTCGGCTCGACCCTCGGCGAAGCCGCTCACCGCCTGTACAAGATCATCATCGACGACCCGGCCGAGGTGGCCCGGCACATGGTCGAGGGCCTCAAGGAGGTCAAGCAGTTCCGCCGCGAGCGAAACGACGCATTCCACTTCAACTGGTTGCTGAAGATCGAGGAGAGCTTCCAGCGTCCATTCGACCCTACTCACCAGAACATGGCGGATCTGGACCTGCGCCGGGAGCTGCCGCCCCATGAGCTGGCGGCCAACCTACGCCGGGCGTTTTCCGGGATCGTAGCCGGCAACGTCAAGGACAAGGGCATTCGCCTGATCGAGGAACACGGGCCGTACCAGATTCGCGGCGACCGCGCCGTGATGGACCCATTGGGTCGTCTGTTGCAGGCGTTCGTCGACCAGCACCGAATGAAACTGCCCGGCGGCGCGGCCTACGTGCCATGCTACCAGGTAGTGGCCTGACCCACGGCCGATGGCGACCAGCCGAGCAGGCGCTACACCGTGCGGTCAACCAACCGAATGCTGTTACGCCCACCCCGCTTGGACTGATACAACGCCACATCACCTTGTTCGATCAGCGCGGCCAGACTGACTGGCGGCTGGTCGAACAGGTTGGCACCGATGCTCAGGGTCACCGCCTCAGGTGTTGGCAGGTTCTGCGCCGCCGCCTCCCGAAACTGCTCCCGCAATCGCCCACCCAACGCCTCCACGCGCTCACGACTGGCATCGCTGAGCAGAATGACGAACTCATCGCCCCCCAGCCGGGCGGCCAGCGAACGCTCTGGTAGCAGCGCACGAATCATTTCGCTCAGGGTAACCAGCAGGCGATCACCAGCTGCATGACCATGCAGGTCGTTGACCAGCTTGAAATTGTCGATATCGATCAGCAGCAAGGCCCCCGGTCGCGCCGGGCTGACATCCTTGAACAGGTGGGTTGCACGCACTTCCAGTGCACGGCGGTTGTACAGGGCCGTCAGTGGGTCGCGTGCGGCCAGTCGGGCAATACGTTCTTCGCGCCTGTAGCGCACGGTGCCCGTCATCGACAAGGCGATCAGCATGATCGCCATTGCCCCCTCGACCAGGGAAATCTGGATGATCAGCCCGCCGAAGGTGGCCAGGTCGATCAAGGTGCCCGGCATGATCGCGATGACCGCCTTGGCGACGTAGAACAGCCCATGGATGAGCAACACATAGCGCAGTTGCACCGCACCCACGCTCAATGATTTGCCATGCGGGCGCAGCAGGAAGCTGGCCCAGAGCGTCAACAGCGACACCAGCAGCGAGTTGACCATCAGCATGACCTTTGACCACTGCGGCCCCACGGGGAGCAGCAGCAAGGCGAACCACGCCAGCACGATCAGCAGCCATGCTTTGGACCACCGCGCCTGGGTGAAATGCATTACCCCGGCCAGGAAGAACGCGTGGGCGACCACCAGCAAGCCGTTGGCGAACCAGATCCCGATCAGCAGCAGGCCGACTCCCCGCAGCAAGGCCAAGGTGGAACCGACGGTGATCGTGGCGAACCCGGCACTCCAGAACAGCAAAGAAGGTTCGCGAACGCTACGCCACTCGATTGCCAGGTAAAAGGCAGCCGCGGCGGCCAGGGCGATCGATATGGTCAGCATCGTAGGAGGGTCAAGCGCCATGATACGGATTGGCCTATCTGGTTAACGTGAAAGCCGCTGATTGTATGCGCTTGTCATGGCTTTTCAGAGGGGGCACATCCATTTGAATATGCCGCCTTCAGGTTAACCTGGACGCTGGCCCGTCCTCACAACACGCGCTTGATCAAAGGCTCCAATCGACTGTAGCGCAGCCTGCGCAAAAACCTGCGCACTTCCTTGGGATGTTCGGCCTGGATACCCAGTTCTTCTGCCGAGGCAATCTTCGGTGCATGGTGGCGCAACGACTCAAGCTCGGATGCCCGAGGTACCAGCCAGTGCCCTTGCGGGTCGTCGATCAGCAAACCGTTTTCCAGGTCCAGGTTGAACCCGCGCGGGTTGAGGTTGTTGCCGGTCAGCAGTGAATAACGCTGGTCGATCCACAGCCCTTTGGCATGGAAGGTATGCCCTGGATCGTTCCACACCCGCACCACCAGCTGACCACTGGCGATGGCGCCATCGCGACGGCGGGCGAAGGTCCGAAGATTGTCTTCATACAGGTAGGGCAAGGCACCGCTGGCACTGAACGGCTCACCGGGCGTGATATAGAAGTCGTTGGCCGTTCGGTGACCGACGATCAGCTCGATGCGCACGCCGCGTTCCAAGGCATGGTTGATCTCGCGCATCAGTACCCGTGGCGGGTTGAAGTACGGCGTGCTGATGATGATCTGTGATCGGGCGGTGGCCAACAGCGTGCAAAGTGTTCGGTTGAGCAGGTTGCCACGCCCAACGCCGAGCAGCGGAATCACCCGCACACCCTCCCCCTGCTGCGCTGCTGGCACTTCATAGGCCATGCGCCGCAAGCGAGCCCGCAGGCGCCGGATATCGGCGCGCAAGCCACGGTTCACTGGCGGAGCCGGCAGGTCCAGGCGCGGCGTGGCGGTATGATGCAGCAGGCGTCGAACCAGATCGACCATGGCATCGGCCAACGCCGGCGAGTGAAACAGATGGTAACGGTCCAGGCGATAGCGGTCGAATCGATGCAGATAGACGTTATTCAAGCTGGCGCCGGTATAGATCACGCAATCGTCGATGACGCTGCCTTTCAGGTGCAACACGCCGAACAGCTCGCGGGTTTGCACCGGGACGCCGTGAATCACCACATCCAACCCGCGCAACTGGCGCTGGGCCTGGTACCACGCGGCATTGCCCGGCTGGCGCCCTGCCCCCAGGAGGCCGCGCCGGGCCCGGAACCAGTCGACCACGATGACGATCTCAAGCCCCGGCCGCGCGGCTTTGGCCTGGTACAGCGCGTCGAGTACCTCCTGGCCGGCCTCGTCCTCCTGCAGGTACAACGCGACGATGACGATGCGCCGGGTGGCCGCCTTGATGCGCTCCAGCAGGCAGGCCCGATAGGCTGCGGCATCGGGCAGTACCTGGATCGACTCGGCGGGCATGAAGACACCTGGCAGCGCAGCCAGCATGGAATCGGGTTTCACCAACGTTCACCTTTTCTGTGCAATCAGGTCCATTCCTGGTCGCTGTACGCGGGGTGTAAGATCGACCCGGCAACGACCCATAACTACAAGAAACACATGAGGCTTCAATTTTTCACTGCCCCTGACGAATTACGCCTCAGCTTGCACAGGAAGATCGCAATGGTCCACCCCGCTTCAACGATTGGTACGCCGTCCACGACCAGAACGTTCGGATTCCTGGTCTTGCCGAACTTCACCACCATCGGCCTGGCCTCGGCGGTGGAGACTTTGCGCATGGCCAACTTGGCAGCCCGCCGCACCTTGTTCCGCACCGTCCTGATCGCAGCCAGCGATGCCCCGGTCATGGCCAGCAATGGCATGCGCGTCTTGCCTGACCATAGCATCGCCAACAGCCCGGCGCTGGATGCCCTGTTCGTGGTGGGCGCCAACCCCATCGATCGAGGGCGCGAGAGCAATCGACCACTCATCGACTGGCTGCGTCAACTGGCGCGACAACGGCTGCCGCTGGGCGGTATCTGTACCGGCAGCTACCTGCTCGCGCGGGCCGACCTGCTCAAAGGCTACCGCTGCACCATCCACTGGGAAGACCTACAGACCCTGCAGGAGCAGTTTCCCGGCATCGTCATCTCCAGCCAGCTGTTCGAGCTCGACCGCGACCGCTATACCTGCTCCGGCGGTGTGGCCGCCATGGACATGATGCTGCAGCTGGTGGCCCGTGAAGCCGGTGGGCAGGACATCGCCGCCAAGGCCGCCGAGCTGCTGCTGTGCGACCGGGTACGCGGTGAGCGGGAACGTCAGCGGGTGCCCTTGCGCACTCTGCTGGGCAGCGCACAGCCCAAGCTCAGCCAGGTGGTGGCGATCATGGAGGCGAATCTTGAGGAGCCGCTGGGCCTGGAGGAACTGGCCAGCCTCAACGAGGTGACCGTCCGCCAGCTTGAGCGTTTGTTCCACAAGTACCTGCAGCGCACGCCTAGCCAGTACTACCTGGAATTGCGCCTGTCGCGGGCGCGGGAGTTGCTGCTGCGCAGCAATGTGCAGGTGCGGGAAGTGGCGTTGGCCTGCGGGTTCAGCTCGCCGGCGCATTTTTCCAAGAGCTATAGCCGGTTCTTTGGCTTGTCGCCGTTGGGCGAACGGCGACAGGCTTCGTTGCACTGACAGCCTGATCGCCGGCAAGCCGGCGCCTGGCGGGTTCGGCTTGCGCTGCGTAGTAACCGGCTCGCCGCCGATCAGGCGCGTATCGACGGCTCAGTCCTTCAAGGCCGCATGCGCCGTTTCCCGGCACATCAGCATCGCCACCAACGCCACCAGCGCTGCAGCCAGCAGATACCCCGCTGGGGCCAGCTTGTTGCCCGTCAGTTGAATCAACCAGGTGGCGATGAACGGAGCCGTGCCGCCGAACAGCGCATTGGCCACGTTGAAACACAAGGCAAAGCCACTGAAGCGAACCCGGGTGGGGAAGATTTCCGCCAGCAGACACGGCAGCGTTCCATCATTCATCGCCAGCATCGCTCCGAACAGAATCTGGATCGCCAGGATCACCAGCAGCGGCTGGCCCTCGAGCAACTTGAACAGCGGAATGGTGAGCCCCAGGAACAACAGCGAAGCCACTACCAGCATGGTCTTGCGGCCAAAGTGGTCGGACAGCCGTCCCATCAGGAAAATCAGGCCGATGTAGGTCGCCAGCGACACGGTCGAGGCGATGAACGAATCCCGCTCGCTCAAGCCCATCTCGGTGGACAGGTAGGTTGGCATGTAGCTCAGCAGCAGGTAGAAGGCCACGGCATTCAGGCAGGTCACGCCGATGCCAATGGCCAGGCTACGACGGTGCCGGGACAGCAATTCGCGAATCGGTGCCGGGGTCATGCAGGCCTTGCTCTCCAGACGCTGCTCCATTTCCAGGAACTTGGGCGTGTCCTGCAGGCTCATGCGGATGTAGCGGCCGACCAGGCCAAAGGGGGCGGCCAGCAGGAACGGCAGGCGCCATCCCCAACTGTGCAGGTCTTCGGTACTGAGCACTTCGTGCAGCACCGCCACGAAGGTCGCACCGAACAACAGCCCCGCCGCGGTACTGGCCGGCACGATACTGGTGTAGAGCCCGCGCCGCCCGGGTGGCGCGTATTCAGCCAGAAACGCCGAAGCCCCGGCATACTCGCCTGAGGCGGAGAAGCCCTGGACCAGGCGAATGAGCAACAGCAGGGATGGCGCCCACAGGCCGATTTGCCCATAGCCCGGCAGCAGGCCGATGCAGAATGTCGAGATCGACATGATCAGGATCGACAGTGACAGCGCATTGCGTCGCCCATGGCGGTCACCAAAATGTCCCCACACCATGCCGCCCAGAGGGCGGACCAGAAAGGACAGGGCAAATACCGCGAAGGTTGCCAACAGGCCGGTAGTCTTGTCGGTCTGGGGGAAAAAGGTCGCAGCGATGATGGTGGCCAGGTAACCGTAGGCGGCGTAGTCGAACCACTCGACGAAGTTGCCCATGAAGCTGGCGCGGGCGGCCTTGCGCAAGGCCTGGCGCTCGGCGCTCTGGCTGGCGGCGTCGAGTGTGGATGCATTCAGGGTGGTGCTTGACATGACGGGTACCCTCTGATTCTTCTAATTGGAGGCAGGGTCTGATGGTCATTCAGTGATGTTCTTGTTGTATGCCTCGGCCGCCTCGCCGGCAAGCCAGCGTCCACGGGTACTGGCAGCTGTTGAGCACACTGCCTGACCGGTGGGCGCGGGTTCACCCGCGAAGCGACCGACATCGGTCCTTACTTGCGAACGATGTTGTGCTCTGGCCCATACGGGAACTTGGTGATGTTCTCGGCGCCATGCTCGTTGACGATGAGGATATCGTGCTCGCGATACCCGCCTGCCCCCGGTCGCCCTTCCGGCAGCATGATCATCGGCTCGATCGACACCACCATCCCCGGTTCCAGCACCGTGTCGATGTCCTCGCGCAGCTCCAGCCCGGCTTCGCGGCCATAGTAGTGGCTGAGGGTACCGAACGAGTGGCCGTAACCGAAGGTGCGGTACTGCAACAGGTCATGCCGCAGGAAGATCTCGTTCAACTCGCGGGCGATATCGCAGCAGCGCATGCCTGGGCGCACCAGCTTCAGTCCCGCCTCGTGCACTTCCACGTTGGCCTGCCAGAGGCGCAGGTATTCGTCTGGGCAGTGGTCCAGGAACAGCGTGCGCTCCAGCGCCGTGTAGTAGCCGGCGATCATCGGGAAGCAGTTGAGGCTGAGAATGTCGCCTTTGTTGACCCTGCGGCTGGTTACCGGATTGTGAGCACCGTCGGTGTTGAGCCCGGACTGGAACCAGGTCCAGGTGTCCATCAATTCGGCATCGGGGAAACTTCTGGCAATCTCGCGCACCATGGCCTGGGTGGCATGCAGCGCCACTTCGTACTCCGGTGCCTGGTCGCGCAATGCTTCGACGACCGCCGCACCACCGATGTCGGCCACCCGTGCGCCGTGGCGAATTAGCGCCTGTTCCTCGGCGGATTTGATCATGCGCATGCGCATGCAGGGAGCACCGATGTCCAGCAACTCGGCCTTGGGGTAGCAGGCGGCGAGCTTGGCGTGGTTCTGCAGGTTGAGGTGGTCGTACTCCACGCCGATGCGCGACGCCAGTGGCAGGGCCTGCTGGATGGCGACGTAGAAGTTGTCGCGCTGCCAGTCGGTGTAGACGATGTTGTCGGTGCCTACGGTGCGGCGCCAGGGTTGGCCGCCGTCGATATTGGCGCTGATCGACACCACCTTGTCCTGGGTGATCACCAGCGCATAAGGACGACCAAACGAGCAATACAGGAAGTCGCTGTAATAGTTGACGTTGTGGTAGGAGGTGAAGATCGCGGCTTCGATGTCGTGCTCGGCCATGTAGGCGCGCAGACGGGCGTGGCGAGCGGCGTATTCCTGGGCGCTGAAGGTGGGCTGCACCTTCTCGCCGTTACGAATCCTCAGGGTCTTGGGCATTTGCATGGTCGGTATTCCTTGTGGTTGTGAGCACGCTGTTCAGGCCGGCCGCCTGGGAAGCATTGCAACAGAACGCTCGGGAACGCTTTTGTATCTATCCGACCTGGAATTGGCGCTATGGCCGTCGACAAGCCGAAGCTCGAATGCCTCGGCTTGTCGAATCGGCGGTTACAACGCTGGGAACGCCTTGATGAGGTTTTGCTGGATATCGCCAAGTCCTGGGCGAAGATAATCGCCCATGCAGCTTTCGACAGACCAATTAGCGTCCTGCAAGATCTGGTCGGGCGTTATCGGTGCGGGGTCAACGATGCCGAAGGCTGAGTAGTAGTCCTGGAACTTGAACTCCCAGTTGGCATTTCTTTCCATGGCCATCCATTTATTGGGCACACCGTAGGAATCTGCAACGATCAGCCCATGCAGACTGGTGGACAGCACGAACTCACAGGAGGCTATCTCGGACAACACCTGTTTTACTGGCGAATACACATCAATGACCTTCGAACCCGGCAGGTGCTGTAAGAGCGCCTTGATGACGGGAGCAGCACGGTGATTGATATGTGGAATGATGCCGATGCGGGTGTGCTTGTGCAGTGGCCTGTTGACCAGTGAAGACGAAAGCAGCCCAGGGTCGCCCAGCACAGGCTGGCGTTTCAAACCTTGGATACGCGATGCGCATTTCTGCCCACGTACCGCGTGGTAGTAGTGCCGACTCGAGAACAGATCCTGCGCGTCTGCGGTGCCTGCCCCCCAGATGTGCAGCTTGCGTGGAAAGCCCCAGATCCTGGCTTTCTTCTCGCGCCCCAAGACACTGCCAATGGCAATGAGTTCGGCGGATTTTATCGGCGAATGTTCGACTTTCTTGCCGGATACGAACTCGACGATATCGGCAGAGAGGTAGTCTCCGAAGTTTTGACGGTTCGGGTCTTTACGCCCGCTACCGCGACACCAATACAGCTTGATACGACCCACACACACCACCTGGTTACAATCAGGGAACACACTTCCCCAAAGCCTTCCTTGACGCCGCGGCGATCTATAACCGCCCACGCCCCCAATAAACGCCAATGGAACGAACAGCTGTCAGACAGCCACCTATGCACGCGAAAAAAGGGCCGCATGATAGCGCACCCTTGCTGCGATTACTGCCTGCGTCTTATGGGGAAGCATGCACTAACAGCAAACTTCCGTCGGCAGATTGGAAGGGGGAATGACTGATGTTTCAGGAAACCCAGGGGTGAGTCGCCCTCCGGCAAAACATCGCAACCGGAGGGTAACTCGAGGCCTGTCGCATCAGGCCTTGGGGAGGGGACTCAACGCGGCAAGTCGAAGCGGTCGAGTTCCATCACTTTGGCCCAGGCCGCGACGAAGTCCTTGACGAACTTGGCGCTGCCATCGCTGCTGCCGTACACCTCGCTCAAGGCTCGCAGTTGGGCATGGGAGCCGAACACCAGGTCAACCCGGGTGCCGGTCCACTTCACTTGCCCGGTCTTGCGATCGCGCCCCTCGAAGGTGTCGTTGTCGGCCGAGGTCGACTTCCATTCCACGCCCATGTCCAGCAGGTTACGGAAGAAGTCGTTGCTCAGGCTGCCGGGCTTGTTGGTGAACACACCATGCTTTGAACCACCATGGTTGGCCCCCAGCACACGCAAGCCGCCGATCAGCACCGTCAGCTCTGGAGCGGTGAGGGTCAGCAACTGCGCCTTGTCCAGCAGCAATTTCTCGGCCTTGACGCTGTAGCGCGCCTTGGTGAAATTGCGGAAGCCGTCAGCCAGCGGCTCCAGCACGGCGAACGACTCGACATCGGTCTGCGCCTGGCTGGCATCGACACGCCCAGGATGGAACGGCACGCTGACATCGTGCCCGGCGTCCTTGGCGGCCTTCTCCACCGCCGCGTTGCCGGCCAGCACGATCAGGTCGGCCAGGGAGACCTTCTTGCCGCCACTGTTGAACTCGCTCTGGATCTTTTCCAGCGCCGTCAACACGTTCTCAACGCCCTGGTTGGCAGCCCAGTCCTTTTGCGGCGCCAGACGCAGGCGAGCGCCGTTCGCGCCCCCTCGCTTGTCCGACCCGCGGAACGTCGAGGCCGAAGCCCAGGCGGTGGACACCAGCTCGGCAACACTCAGGCCCGACGCCAGCACCTTGGCCTTAAGCGTCGCGATGTCCTGCTCGTTCACCAACGGATGATCGACTTTCGGCAACGGGTCTTGCCACAGCAGCTCTTCGTTGGGCATTTCCGGGCCCAGGTAACGAGCCAGAGGCCCCATGTCACGGTGGATCAGCTTGTACCAGGCGCGGGCGAAGGCATCCGCCAACTGGTCGGGATTGTCCTTGAAGCGACGGGCGATGGGCTCGTAGATCGGGTCGAAGCGCAAGGCCAGGTCAGAGGTGAGCATGGACGGCGCGTGGCGTTTGGCCGGGTCGTGGGCATCCGGCACGGTGCCGGCCCCCTTGCCGTCCTTGGGTCGCCATTGGTGCGCACCCGCCGGGCTCTTGGTCAGTTCCCACTCGAAGTTGAACAGGTTGTTCAGGTACTCGTTGCTCCAGCGGGTCGGGGTCGAGGTCCAGGTCACTTCCAGACCACTGGTGATGGTATCGCCGCCCTTGCCGGTGCCGAACTTGTTGGCCCAGCCCAGGCCCTGCAGCTCCAGCCCCGCGGCTTCCGGCTCGGGCCCGACGTTGTCGGCCGGGCCGGCACCATGGGTCTTGCCGAAGGCGTGGCCGCCGGCAATCAGGGCAACCGTTTCTTCATCGTTCATGGCCATGCGGCCAAAGGTTTCACGGATATCCTTGCCCGAGGCCACTGGGTCGGGAACGCCCTCCGGGCCTTCCGGGTTCACGTAGATCAAGCCCATCTGCACAGCGGCCAGCGGGTTTTCAAGATTACGCTCGCCGGAGAGCGTACGGCTCTCTTCTTCCGGACGCTTGGCCGGTTCGGCCACCAGGTCGCCCTGGCCGGGCGCTTGGGCCTTGCCATAGCGGGTATCGCCACCCAACCAGACTTTCTCCGAGCCCCAATACACGTCTTCGTCTGGTTCCCAGACGTCGGCACGCCCACCCGAGAAACCGAAGGTCTTGAAGCCCATCGATTCGAGGGCAACGTTGCCGGTGAGCACGATCAGGTCGGCCCAGGAAATCTTGTTTCCGTACTTTTGCTTGATCGGCCACAGCAGGCGCCGTGCCTTGTCCAGGCTGACGTTGTCCGGCCAGCTGTTGAGCGGGGCGAAACGCTGCTGCCCAGAGCCAGCGCCACCACGGCCGTCACCGATGCGGTAGGTGCCCGCGCTATGCCAGGCCATGCGGATGAACAATGGGCCATAGTGACCGAAGTCGGCTGGCCACCAGTCCTGGGAATCGGTCATCAAGGCGGTCAGGTCTTTCTTCAGGGCCTGGAAATCGAGGCTCTTGAACGCCTTGGCGTAATCGAAGTCCTTGTCCATCGGGTCGGACTTCGAGGAATGTTGATGGAGAATCCTAAGATTGAGCTGGTCAGGCCACCAGTCGCGGTTGGTGGTGCCGCCACCTGCGGTTTGATGGAACGGGCATTTCGATTCGTTCGACATCTGCGGTTACCTTTTGGGTCGGTTATCCAGATTTCCGGTCTATGCCAGGTGTTCTTTCAGCTGAGCACAGGGGCTCATGCCTACCCCTCATCAGGTTGGGTCGGACGCGTGCCGACACGGGGCTAGCGACCTTGCCACGGCGCCGCGGCTCGGTCTTGCACACAGGTGCTGACACGCCGCCCGCACGCACAATTCGCGGAGCCAGGGACAAGACTAGCCGACCTTGGGCAGACTTCTAATAGAGTGGCTATTGCGGGGCGATAGCGTCAGCGTATGCTTTTTCCCGGTCAAAGGCCGGGCACATCCATACAAGGCAAAAGGGCCCTCGGCGTGCTTCAATTCATCGCCAACCACTGACGCCCAGAGCCAAGCACATGAACCGCAATGACCTGCGCCGCGTCGACATGAACCTGCTGGTGCTGTTCGAAGCCCTGATGATCGAACGCAACCTGACCCGTGTCGGCGAAAAGCTGTTCATCACCCAATCCACGGTCAGCGCCGCCCTCGCCCGCCTGCGGGAGCTGTTCGACGACCCGCTGCTGATCCGCAATGGCCGGGCCATGGAGCCGACGCCGCGGGCGATGCAGATTTTTGCCGAGCTTGGGCCGGCCATGGACGTGATTTCCGCGGCGATCAGCCGGGCGCGGGATTTCGATCCGGCCAACAGCTGCAACGTGTTTCGCCTGGGCCTGTCGGACGACACCGAGTTCGGCCTGTTTCCCGCCCTGCTCCAAGCCCTGCGCGAAGAGGCCCCTGAGATCAGTGTGGTGGTGCGTCGAGCCAACTTCCTGCTGATGCCAGGGCTACTGTCCAGCGGCGAAATTTCCGTCGGCGTGAGCTACACCACCGACCTGCCGGCCACGGCCAAGCGTCGCAAGCTGCGCAACATCGGTGTGCGGGTGCTGCGCGCCGATGACCGCCCCGGCCCGCTGACCCTGGACGAATACTGCGCCCGCCCCCATGTGATGGTGTCCTTCTCGGGCGACATGAGCGGCAACATCGACCTTGACCTGGCCCGCATCGGCCGCTGCCGTAAGGTGGTCCTTGCAGTGCCGCAGTTCGGCAGCCTTCGGGCCTTGTTGCGTAACACCGAACTGATCGCCACGGTGCCGGACTATGCCGCCTGTGCCCTGGCCGACGATGGCAGCCTGCGCGCCGACCCCGCACCGTTCGATGTCACCGAGGCAGAGCTGTCGATGGTCTGGAGCGGCGCCCAGGACAACGACCCGGCTGAACGCTGGCTGCGCGAGCGGATCATGCAGTTCATGGCCGACCCTCGTTGATTCATCGACCTCGTCAATAGCCACCATGAACAGCATCGAGTTCCGCCGCAAGCAGTGCCTGGCGGAAGATGGCGGCATTGATGCATTGACGAGGTTTCCCGATGAAAACCGGCATGATCGCTGCCCTGCTCGTCCTGCTCGCGGCTCTCAGCGGCTGTGCGGCGCCTGCAGCGAACCACGACGCCAGGCCCGACGGGCATTTTTACTCCGCCACCGCAATGTCCAGTGTGGTGCTTGCGCCCGGCCAGCATGTCGCAGTACTGCTGGGGCGCAACGGCGCCTCGACACTCGACTACCTGCAGCGCCATCGCGACGAACGCACTGCGCCCGCGCAGAACCGCAGCATTCCGGTCGCCACCCTCAACAGCGGCAGCCAAGCCTACGACTGGCTGGCCAAATCACTGGCCCAACAGTTCGCCGAAGTGACGTTCTATGACGACCTGGACACACTGTTGGCCGATCGCCCGGACATCATCGTGCTCCTCGATAGCGAAAGCCGACTCGCCAGCGCCGATATCGAAAGCCGTGTGGTAGCACGCTTCTTCGACGACCAGCTGACCTACATCGGCCGTGCCGAGGGACGGGCGCACAAGGCGCTTGGCGATGTGACACGGGTTATCGACGATGAGCAGGCAGTGCAGGCCGATGCGTTGCGAGACTTCGATGCGTCGTTGAGCAGCTTGCTGGGGGGGCGTGCCTGACCCATGTGGCCATCGAGCAGCCCCTTCGCAATGCATGGGTTCTTCCACATCCAGCTGCACGCAATGACGGTCACTTCCTGCGCTGCATCCACGCCGCACCCAAACCGCTCAGGCAGATGACGGCGATCCCGATCAGGCTGGCACTGTCCGGCACCTGCCGGTAAATGAGCAGGCCGAGCAACCCGGCGAATACGATCTGGCAGTAACTGAACGGTGCCAACAGCGCCGGCGCCGCATGGCGGAACGCCTGGGTTAGCAGCAAGTGCGCGCTCATGCCAAAGCCGCCCAGTGCCAGCATCAACAGCGCATGATCCCAGCGCGGCACTTCCCAGAAAAATGGCACCAGCGCCGTCATCACCAAGGTGTTGCACAACCCTGCATAGAAGTTGCTGGTGGTCGGGCTGTCGTGGGCGGCCAGGATACGGGTCAGCAACTGGTAGAAGCAGAACCCCAGCGCCGAGCCGAACGGGTACAGAATCGCCGGGGTGAACATCGCGCCTCCCGGGTGCACCACCACCAGCACCCCGACGAACCCCAGCACCACCGCCACCCACTGCCCCGCCGTCACCCGCTCTTTGAGCAGCGGTGCCGACAATGCCGTAACCAGCACCGGCGCAAGGAAGTTGACCGCCGTCGCCTCGGCCAGCGGCAGGTACTGCAGGCCGGTGGTGAATAACAGGCTGGTGCTCAGCAGGCTCAACGCACGCAAGGTCTGCAGCACCGGGCGACGAGTCCGCAGCACGTTAAGGCCGGACTTGGGCAGGAAGATCCCGGCCATCAGCAAGGTATGCACCAGATAGCGCGCCCAGACCACCATGATGATCGGGTAAAGCCCGCCGAGAAACTTGGACAAGGCATCGTGGCTGGCAAATAGAAACGTCGCCACCACCACCAGGGCGATGCCTCGCAGTGGTTGATTGACTCCGGACAGCGGTGTGCTGGAACTCATGGCGCTCTCGATGGCGGCGCGGCGGGATACTGCGCCAGGGTGAAAGGCAGGTGCGGCAGGTCGAATTCTAGAAGAGATACGACAACTTAAGGAAGACCCATTGCCGTTCCCGCTCAAGGCCCAGAAGATTTCGTTCGCTGATCGACCACTTTTTGCCTCAGGCACATGGCCCAGGCCGCAACACACACGCACCATCAATGCCCGTTCCTCCCCCCTACAAGGAGTTCTCATGCATAGGTTAACAACCCGCAACGGTCTGGACTTGCCCTGTATCGGCCTGGGCACCTGGCCAATGACCGGCAGCGAATGCACCACAGCGGTCCGCCAGGCGCTGGAGCTGGGTTATCGGCACATCGATACCGCCACCGCCTACGACAATGAGGCCGCGGTCGGCCAGGCCCTGCGCGAGAGCGAAGTGCCGCGCGAAGCCATCCACCTGACCACCAAGGTCTGGTGGGACAAGCTCGAACCCAAGGCCATGCGTCAATCGCTGGAGGACAGCCTGCGTCTCCTGGGCACCGACCAGGTAGACCTGTTCCATATCCATTGGCCCGCCAAGGACATGGACCTGGCCCGCAGTATCGAGACACTGGTCACCCTGCACGAGGAAGGCAAGGCGCGCAGTATCGGCGTGGCCAATTTCCCGCTCGGCCTGTTGCGCCAGGTGGTCGAGGAGCTGGGGGCGCCGCTGTCGGCGATCCAGGTGGAGTACCACGTGCTGCTCAGCCAGCAGCCGCTGCTGGACTACGCGCGTCAGCATGACCTGCTCTTGACTGCCTACACGCCGCTGGCGCGCGGACGGGCCGCGGAACAGCAGGCTATTGGCGATATCGCCGCCAAGCATGGCGTCCTGCCAAGCCAGGTCGCGCTCAAGTGGCTGCTGGACCAGGATGGCGTGGCGGTGATTCCAAAAGCCAGCAGCCGCCAGAACCAGTTGGCCAACCTGGCGGCACTGGACGTGCAACTGGATGATGATGACCGGACCTTGATCGCGGCGCTGCCGAAGGATCAGCGGGTTGTGAGCCCAGATTTTGCGCCCCAGTGGAATAGCTGAGCGCCCCCATCGCCGCCAACCCGGCTCCTGCATAGACCCCGCAGCATAGCGACGGCGGGGCATGGAGCCGGCACCGCCAGCGATCAGCCCACCTGTTTCAATCGCTCGCTCGCCGGTGCCGGTCGACCGTACAGGTACCCCTGAAAGTGCGAGCACCCCTCGGCAGCCAGGCGGCGCATCTGCTCTTCCGACTCCACACCCTCGGCCGTGGTCTTGATCATCAGACTGTTGGACAGCTCGGTAATGGCCCGAATGATCGACATCGCCTCGCGGCTTTCGCACATGTCATGTACAAAGGACTTGTCGATCTTGATCCGGTCGAACGGGAATGAACGCAGGTAGCCCAGCGACGAGTAACCCGTCCCGAAATCGTCCAGCGAGATGGACACTCCGAGTGCCTTTAGCGCCCGCAGGGTACGCACGTTCTCTTCACTGTTGCCCAGCAACACCGATTCGGTGATTTCCAACTCCAGGCGCTGAGGCGCCAGGCCCGAGTCGGCCAGCGCCAGGGCCACCGTGTGCACCAGATTGGCGTTCTTGAACTGCACCGGCGACAGGTTCACCGACACCGTCTGCTCGCCTTCCCAGCTGGCTGCCTCCTGACACGCCAGGTTGAGTGCGCGGGTTCCAAGCTCGTGGATCAGCCCGGTTTCTTCGGCGATGGGGATGAAGTCCATCGGCATCACCATGCCCCGGGTCGGATGCTCCCAGCGCAGTAGCGCTTCGTACCCGGTGATCTGGCTGGTCTGCTGGTCGACCACTGGCTGGTAGTGCAGGTGCAATTGCCCAAGGTGCAGCGCTGTACGCAGGTCGGTCTCGACCAGGCGGCGCTGGCGTGCGGCAACGTCCATCTCGACGCTGAAGCACTCGTAGCGATTGCGCCCATTGCGCTTGGCTTCGTACAACGCCATGTCGGCATAACCCAGCAGTTGCTCGGCCTGATCGCTGTCCTGCGGGGCGATGGCCACCCCGATGCTGACCCCTACCGAGAACTGATGGCCTTCGATCTGGAACGGCGGGCTGATCGCTTCAATCAGGCGCTGGGCGATGTGGTAGGCACCCTCACGGTTCTCCAGGTTGGTCAGGACCACGGCGAATTCATCGCCGCCCAGACGGGCCAGGGTGTCGTGCTCCCGCAGCTCGCGACGCAGCCGCTTGCCCAAGGCTCGCAGCAACTTGTCGCCGAAAGCATGGCCAAGCGAGTCGTTGATGTTCTTGAAATTGTCCAAGTCCAGGCACAGCGCAGCGGTCAGCTTGCTGTTGTCCTCACCCCGCACCAGCGCCTGTTTCAAACGCTCGTTGAACAGCGTGCGATTCGGCAACCCGGTGAGCGCGTCATGGTGTGCCATGTGGTGGATCTGTGCGTGGGCGGCCAGCTCCTCGGTGGCGTCTTCGGCGACGAACAGCACGTAGTCGGCCTGACCGTCGCGATTCTGGCAGAGCAGCGACCGGCTGCGCAGGATGCGCGGGCCGCAGGCGGTGTCGACCCGGGTTTCGGCGGCAAACCCCTTGGCACTGCGGGCACCACGGCTGAACTGCTGACCCAGGAATTCAGCGCCAGCCGGGGTCAGGCACTCGTTGGGCATCTGGCCGATCATGTTCGCGTCACGGCCGCCGAACAGGCGCTCGGCCTGCTGGTTGGCCAGCAGGATGCGCTGGCTCTGCAGGTCCTGGACGATCACACTGGCAGGAATATTGGAGATCACCGAGTCGAGGAACTGCGACAGGTTGGTCATCTCCTGGCTGTACTGCTCGGCCAGCTCCTTGGCCTTCAACAGCTCCAGCTCCTGCTGGCGACGCTCGGTGATGTCACGCGTGACCTTGGCAAAGCCGACCAACTGGCCATCGTCGTCGTATACCGCGTCGATCACCACATGGGCGTGAAAAGCCGTGCCATCCTTGCGCAAGCGCACACCGATTTCCTCGAAGCGCCCCGTGCGCCGGGCCTGATCCAGGTTCTGCTCGGGCAGACCGGCGTTACGCTCGCTGTCCTTGTAGAACAGCGAATAGTGCTTTCCGACAATCTCGTCGGCCCCATAGCCCTTGGCCCGCTGCGCTCCCGGATTCCAGTTGGCGACGATCCCCTCGGGGGTAAGCAGGTAAATGGCGTAATCCAGCACACTCTGGATCAACAGCCGGTACATGATGTCCGAACTTGCGACTAGCGACATGAGATTTACCTGAACCTGCCAAGGGAACGATAAGCCGCCGGGCACGGTGGCGGCCAGGTCTTGCAAAAGGGTGCTGGCATTATGCCAATTACCTGATTTTTGTGAAGTGACTCACAAAATTTTGCCGTTGCCCATCGCGGCGCGGCGCTCAGTGGCGGGCCGCGCTTACCCAGAAATTGAGCAACTCCGGGTCGTCATCCAGCTCGATCATCCGCACCGGACGCGGCAGGGTATCCACCAGCGCTTGGCAGAACGCCACGGCCTGGCGGTCCCGGCCATGGCAGCGCAGCAGCCAGTCGCCGGGGCGGCCGAGGAACTGTTGCGCGACAGCCCGCGCAACGCCCTGGCGGCGATACTTTTTAAGGATGAACAGGTCAGCCAGTTCCAGGGCATCGACCCCCGGCAATTCGCTGCGCTCGACCAGCACGAAACCCGCGATGAAACCATCCACCAGGACCAGGCTGGCGCTCCAGTCGGGAGCGTGCCAATAACGTTGCAGGTGTGATTCATGAATGTAGAAACGCCCGTCCACCTCGACGTCCTCCTGCTCCCAGTCGGAGGATTCATAGGCATAGAACTGATAAAGGTTGCGCAGCAGTTCAGCCTGGTCGGGGCTGGTTTCAAGCAATTCGATGGGCAGCATGAGGCGGGCTCGAAAAATTAGCAGTTTAACGCGCGCCGAAGAACGCTGTGGGCAGATTCCCACCGCGACCGGAGCAGCCTGAACAACGCGTTGGTTTCAGTTTCGCTAACGGCCGGTTAGATTGCAGGCCCCGGCACGGAGGCCTGCATCCACAGAAAAGGAAATGCCATGAAACACGACTTCCAACTCGCCTACACGATCAGCCCCCTCGACACCGGCAAACCACAGCACGTAGCTTCGGCGGAGAAAGCGCGCACCATCCTGCGCCACAACCTGGGTTGGGAAACCACCGGTGATATCGAGACCACACTGCTCGGCCAAGTGGAGCTGGCACCCGCCACCCTCGATGACAAGGCCCGCGAAGCGAAACGCCAGGTCCGCATGCGAATAAAAGGCGAACTCGAATCGGCGGACGTGATCAAGCACATCGAGTTCGAAGGCAGCCTGATGGTCAATGGCCTTGGTAGCGCCATCACGCTCAATATTCCATGACCCCGCTCAGGGCATCAGTGCATCGGGTGCCCTGATCACCCCTTTCAAGGGTGCGGCGCTTGGTCCAGGGCGGCCTTGAGCGCCTGCGCATCGCTGAACAGCCGTTGGCTCACCAACGCGCCCCGCTCCAGCTGCAACCACAGCACCTTGCCCTCCTCGGCTGGGTAACGACTGGCCACTCGGCCGTCACGGTCAAGCAGAACCCGGTAGCTGTAGTCACGCATCGCCGGAATGGCGAACAGTTTGCTGATCAGCGCCGGCATGCGCTGGATATCGGCGACGAACAACGCATGGCGTGCTTCAAGGTAGCCCTTGGGCTGATCGGCAAGCGCCGCCTTCACCAGCTTGGCGCCGTCCATATCGCGGGCAACCAGCAAGATATGGGTGCCGGTTTCAAGACTGCCGGCCTGGTCGTACTGGTCGAGCAGCGTCCAGGGCGCCAGTGTTTCACCTGTTTGCAAGGCATTGGCAATGAATGGCAACAAGCTCAACAGCAAAGCGAGGGCGTATTTCATCGAGGGTCTCCGGGTGAGGTACGCCAGCATAGCTCAGTTGCCTCAATACGACCTCCAATACCACGCCCGCACCCCGGAGATTGTCTTTCCCTCGGCCTGCCGCCACACTCTGCGAACCAGCCTGGAAGCGGAGTTCAGAGTGCCAACGCCACGTCAGTTCAGCAAGAAGACCAGCACCAGCAACATGCTAAGGCTCAAATCCTCGACCGAGAACGCACAGGCGCCCTATCGGGTCGACTTCGTCCTGCTCGAACACTTTTCGATGGCCAGTTTCACCGTGGCCATGGATGTGCTGGTCACCGCCAACCTGCTGCGCGCCGACAGTTTCCGCTTTACCCCGCTGTCGCTCAGTGGCGATCGGGTGCTGAGCGACCTGGGCCTGGAACTGGTGGCTACCGAGTTGGAGGCGCAAGCGCTCAAGGACCTTGATCTGCTGCTGGTGTGTGGCGGCCTGCGCACGCCGTTGAAGTACCCCGAACTCGATCGCCTGTTGGGGGACTGCGCTGCCCATGGCATGGCCCTGGGTGGCCTATGGAACGGTGCCTGGTTCCTTGGCCGCGCCGGCGTGCTCGATGACTATGGCTGCAGCATCCACCCCGAACAGCGCGCGAGCTTGTCCGAGCGCAGCCCGCAGACACGCATCACCCCTGCCAGCTTCACCCTCGACCGTGACCGCCTGAGCGCGGCCAGCCCCAACGGCGCCATGGAGCTAATGCTAGGGCTGGTACGCAGGCTTTACGGCGATGGCTTGGCCGAAGGTGTCGAGGAAATCCTGTCGTTCTCGGGTGCTCGCTATCGCCAGGTCGGGCCTGGAGCGAAGAAGTCCATGAGCCTGCACCTGCGCACCATCGTCGAGCTGATGGAAAACAACCTGGAAGAAACCCTCAGCCTCGACCAGCTGGCCACCTACAGCGGGCGCTCGCGAAGACAGATCGACCGGCTGTTCCAGGCCCAGTTGGGTACCTCGCCGCGGCGCTACTACATGGAGCTGCGCATCACCAAGAGCCGCCGCCTGTTGCAATACTCCGACCTGTCGGTGATGGAGGTGGCGGTGGCCTGTGGTTTCGTCTCGGTGTCGCACTTCAGCAAATGCTATGCCGCCTACTTCGGCTACCCGCCGTCACGCGAGCAACGGCTGGGTGAATGAGCGCCGGTCAGGCGCGGATGTAGCGCATCACTACGTCGCAGATCATCGCCCTGTGGCGCTGCCTGACGTTGGTGTCGGAGAAATCGACCTGGAAGATGTCGCCAAAGGTATGCCGGTTCGATACCCGATAAAAACAGAACGAGCTCATCAGCATGTGCAGGTCGATGACCTCGATTCCGGGCCGGAACACGCCCTCTTCAACACCGCGCTGCAACGTACGACTCAAGGCCTGGAGCACCAGGCTGCTCATCTCGCGGATGACCGGGGTCTTCTTGACGTATTCGCCGTAATGGATGTTCTCGGTGCAGACCATGCGCACGAAGTCGACATTGCGGTCATGGTGATCGAAGGTGAACTCGACCAGACGCTGAATTGCCTGCTCGACCGGCAGCGATTCTAGCTCGAGGCTTTGTTCGGTCTTGCGGATATCGCCGTAAAGCTTGACCAGGCACTCGACGTACAGCTGTTCCTTGCTGCCGAAGTAGTAGTAGATCATGCGCTTGGAGGTGGCCGTGCGCTCGGCGATGGCGTCGACCCGCGCGCCTGCCAGCCCCTGCTGGACGAACTCGTTGATCGCGGCCTGGAGGATGTCCTCGCGCGTTTTCTCGGGGTTGTTCTTGCGCGTCTTGCGCACCCCTTCGATCTCAGGCTGGCCGAGGCTGACTACGGAATCACTCATACCCACTCACAGGCTGTTTATTGGAATGCGAGGATTATCCGTGAGCGAAGCGATACAGGGAAGCGCGCTGTTGGTCGGGTGGCGTCGCGGAGGGTGTGGTGATTGTGAGATCGAACCCCGCCTGCGCGGCGCATCGCGAGCAAGGCTCGCTCCTACGTCTATTCCGGGCCAATAATTCCTGAAAGATGTGCGCTTGACGCGATATCAGGTCGTACAAGCAAGGCGCTCGCGCGCGCCTGTCACTGACGTCATTGGCCCGAAACAGACGTAGGAGCGAGCCTTGCTCGCGATGCGCCGCGCGGGCGGCGCTCGATCTCACAGGCCCCCAAAGCCTAACGCCATGCTCACAACACCGGCTTGCGCGCCGCACCACTGCGCCGCTTGGCCATCGCCGCCAGACGCACCGCAACGTTGGCGGCACCATAGCCGGCGTACCCCCCCTTGCGCTGGATGATTTCGAAGAAGAAACGCTCCTCGAACGCCTCGGTGTAGACGTGGAACAACTCCCCCCCCTGGGCATCGCGGTCGTACAGCACGTTGTAATACGCCAGCTCGCTGAGGAATTCGTCGTCGAAATCGAAGCGCGCAGCCAGATCGTCGTAGTAGTTCAGCGGAATCTCCAGCAACGGCACTCCCGCCTCCTTGGCCCTGGCCACTTCGCGGAAGATATCGTCACAATCGAAGGCGATGTGATGAACACCCGAGCCCCGGTAGCTGGACAATGCGTGGGCGATGGCGGTGTTACGGTTTTCCGAGATGTTCAACGGCAAACGCAAGGTACCGCACTGACTGCGCAGGGCGCGGCTTTTCACCAGGCCGTATGGGTCGGGCAAAACCACCTCGTCGTCGGCGGCGAAGTCGAAGAGACTCTTGTAGAACAGCACCCAACTGTCCAGCGACTCGGCCGGCAGGGCCAGAGCCATGTGGTCGATTCGGCGCAAGCCACCACTGGCAGTCGCTTCAGGGTCCAGGGAGAAGTCGGTATCGTACAGCGAGCGGCCTTCGCGCCCCTGCTGCACCAGGTAGATCAGGCTACCGTCCGGGGCACGCACCGCAGGCACTTCACATTCGTTGGGGCCGACCAGGCCGCGGAACGGCTGACCACGGAAAGCCGTCGCACGCTGCAGTGCCGCCTCCTCGTCCTTGACTCGCAAGGCCGTGGCACACAGTGAAGGGCCGTGAGCCTCGAAGAAGTTGTGGCCGAAGGAATACGGCTCGGCGTTGAGCACGATGTTGATATCGCCCTGACGCAGCAGCGTCACGTCCTTGCTTCGGTGCTGGCCAGCCTCGGCGAAGCCCAGGCGCTTGAGCCAACCGCCAAGGCGCGCACCAACGGCCTCATCCACTGCAAATTCAAGGAATTCGACACCGTCATAGGCACTGGCCGCCGGTGGCGCGAACAACACACCCGGCTCGATGGGCGTGGCTTCTTGCTCCAGGCGCAGGCGGGTCTGCTCTTCAAGGTACAGCAGCGAACGCAGGCCATCGGCGGCGTTCTGCCGTGCCGGTGCCGCGCGGAAGCCGTCGTTGAAAATCTCCAACGACAACGGACCACGATAGCCAGTCGCCAAAATCGGTGCGAGGAAGCCCGCCAGATCCATTTCACCTTGCCCTGGGAAGCAGCGGAAGTGGCGGCTCCACTCCAGCACGTCCATCGCCAGGATCGGCGCATCGGCCATCTGCACGAAGAAGATCTTGTCGCCGGGGATATCGCGGATCGCCGACGGATCGCCCTTGAGCGACAGGGTGTGGAAGCTGTCGAGGATCACGCCCAGCGCAGGATGGTCAGCCTGGCGCACCAGGTTCCAGACTTGCTGGTAGGTGTTCACATGGCGGCCCCAGGCCAAGGCTTCGTAGCCGATGCGCAGACCGCGCTTGCCGGCATGCTCGGCCAGCAGACGCAGGTCATCCACCAGAATCTGCTCTTCGCTCAGCGCATCGGCCTGGACGTTGCTGCACACCAGGACCAGGTCGGTACCCAGCTCTTGCATCAAGTCGAATTTGCGTTCGGCCCGATCGATGTTCTTCTGCAGGCGTTCACGACGGCAGCCTTCGAAATCGCGAAACGGCTGGAACAGAGTGATGGCGATACCCAGGTCGGCGCACATCTGCCGAATTTCACGTGGGCTACCGGCGTAATAGAGCAGATCGTTCTCGAAGATTTCAACGCCGTCAAAACCGGCGGCGGCGATGGCTTCGAGCTTTTCCGGCAGAGTGCCGCTCAAGGACACGGTGGCTATCGAACGCTGCATGCTGGAATACCTTGTTATTGGAGCGCGGCGCGGGGCCTGCGCGGAGGACGACGGTGCCGAAACCTCGAACAGGTTTCTGGCACGATCAATTATTCGCAGGTAAAGTCCTGTCAGCAATTGGTTTGTACGAAATGGTTAGTTTTGTGTTCGATTACCGAACAAAACCCGTTTCGATGAATTGATCAAATGCCAACCCGTGCGCAACTATGAATTCCAGACGCAGGTAAACCGAAGATCCGATTCTGCCCAGAAGGTCGTTCGGCGGAACCTGCGCTGAAGAGCCCAGTATCACCACATAATAAGTTCAATAAACCGGGTACCGACCTATGCACACTCCAGTCGCCTTGCGATCCGCACCTGCTCGCTCGCTCTCCCTTCGCACTTCCCATCCGCGATTGCGCGCCATTTAGCAACGCCCCTACTCCCGATATCGATCGCTACGTCTGGCCCCTTGTCGCGCCTCGCGAACGCTGCCAGCCGTGCGGTAACCAACAAGAACAACGGAGACAACGATGGCCCACTCCAGCTCTCAAGCCAAGAAGGCGACCGCCAGCGGATGGATCGGCTCGGCACTCGAGTACTACGACTTCTTCATTTACGCGCAAGCTGCGGCCCTGATCTTCCCGCAGATCTTCTTCCCCAACACCGACCCGAAAATGGCCATCATCGCTTCGCTGGCCACCTACGGTGTCGGCTACCTGGCCCGTCCGGTCGGCGCCTTCGTGCTCGGCCACTGGGGTGATACCCGCGGGCGCAAGAACGTACTGCTGCTGTGCATGTTCCTGATGGGCCTGTCGACGATGGCTGTCGGCCTGCTGCCTACCTACCACGACATCGGCCTGCTGGCCCCGGCACTGCTGGTGTTGCTGCGCCTGGTCCAAGGCTTTGCCGTGGCCGGCGAAATCTCCGGCGCCAGTTCGATGATCATGGAGCACGCTCCGTTCGGCCGGCGCGGCTACTACGCCAGCTTCACACTGCAGGGCGTACAGGCCGGTCAGGTCATGGCCGCCGCGGTATTCCTGCCGCTGGCCTACTTCATGCCAAGTGAAGCCTTCAACGATTGGGGCTGGCGTATTCCGTTCCTGATGAGCGCCCTGGTGCTGGTAGCGGGCTTCATCATCCGCCGGGAAGTGCATGAAACCCCAGCCTTCGTGAAAGAAGAGAAGCAGGACAAAGTCGCCAAGTCGCCCGTCAAAGAAGCTTTCCGTCACAGCTGGAAGCACATGGTGCTGGTGATGTTCATGGCACTGATGAACGTGATCCCGGTCGTGGCCACCATCTTCGGTGCAGCCTACGCAGTACAGCCGGCCTACGGCATTGGCTTCGACAAGAGCGTTTACCTGTGGATTCCGGTGGTCGGCAACATCGTTGCAGTGTTGGTGATTCCGTTCGTCGGCAACCTCTCGGACAAGATCGGTCGTCGCCCGACCATGATTGCCGGTTGCCTGGGCTCTGGTCTGCTAGCCTTCGTCTACCTGTATGCGATCAGCATCCAGAACGTACCGATGGCCTTCGTCGCCTCGATCGTGATGTGGGGCCTGGTGTACCAAGGCTACAACGCGGTGTTCCCAAGCTTCTATCCAGAGCTGTTCCAGACCCGCTACCGGGTCTCGGCCATGGCCATCGCACAGAACATCGGCACCATGCTCACCGCCATGCTGCCGGCGCTGTTCGCCTTCGTTGCCCCGCCAGGTTCGGACAACATCCCACTGGTGATCGGCGGTTTGGCGTTCCTCATCACCTGCGTGTGCGCCTTCGCTGCCTACCTGGCACCGGAAACCCACCGCCTGGCAATGGAAGACCTGGGTAACCCACAGGCCAAGCCGATGGAAAAAGAAGCCTACGAGGCCAGCCGCAAAGGCAGCTTTCAGACAGTAGGACATTGATGGACAAGGGGGCCGCTTAGCGGCCCCCTTGTTTCAGTCGTTGACGATTTGCTGTAACCGCTCCCACAACCGCTCCACATGCTCTCGCTCGGTCGGCAGAGCCCCCACCGACACTCGCACCATCCAGCGCCCATCCAGGGTAGCCGGCGTGACATAAACATCCCCCGAGGCATTGAGCCGTTGCGCCCAGCCCTTGGTGTGGGTATCCAGCGCCTCGCCATCCAACCCTGCTGGACAATGGCGAATGCACAACGTCTGCAATTGCACAGGTGCCAACAGCGCCCATTGCGCCGTAGCCTGCACCTGCTCGGCCAGCCAGCGGGCGTTTTCCAGGTCCCGGCGCAAGCGTTGCTGCAAGGCCTCTACCCCCTCGCTTCGCAACATGAACCACAGCTTCAACGCGCGGAACCGACGACCCAATGGGATCCCCCAATCGCGCAGGTTCTTCACCTCGTCATCCACCGCCGACTGCAGGTAGCTGGGGTTGGTGCTCATCACCCGGATCAAATGCTGTGGGTCGCGCACATAGTAGATCGAGCAGTCGAAGGCCACGCCCAACCACTTGTGGGCATTGACCACCACCGAGTCGGCCAGCTCAATGCCCTCCCACATCCAGCGGCATTCCGGCAGGATCATCGCCGAACCAGCCATGGCCGAATCAACGTGCAGCCACAAGCCATGCGCCTGGGCGATCTCGCCAATCGAACGGAGCGGATCGAGCGCGGTGGTGGCGGTGGTGCCGGTGGTGGCGACGACCGCACAGGGCTGATTGCCCGCTGCCAGGTCCTGCACGATGGCCTCGCGTAGCGCCTCAGGGCGCATGGCGAACTGTTCGTCAACGGCGATCAGGCGAATGTTGTCGCGTCCGAAACCCGCCAGCAACGCTGCCTTGTCCACCGAACTGTGCGCGTGGGCGCTGACATACACGACCAACGGTTTTGCCTCGGCCTGCAGGCCACCCCGCACCAGGGCGTACCCGGTGGCTCGTTCGCGCGCGCAGATCAGCGCCACCAGGGTGCTGGTCGAAGCGGTGTCCTGGATAACCCCGCTCCACTGTGCCGACAAACCCAACAATTGGCGCAGCCAATCCAGGGTGGTCTCTTCCAGCTCGCTGAGTGCCGGACTGGATTGCCAGGACAGCCCGAGCACGCCCAGGCCGGTGCTGAGGAAGTCGCCCAGGACCGACGACAGCGTGCCGTTGGACGGGAAGTAGCCGAAGAAATTCGGGTGCTGCCAGTGCGACAGGCCAGGCATCAGCAGGTGGTTGACGTCGTCGAGAATTGCCTCGAACGGCTCGGCCTTCTGCGGCGCTGCATCGGGCAATGCCGACTTGAGATAGCCCGGCTCAACCTGTGCCATGACCGGGCGCTCGGCGATACCTTGCCGATAGTCTGCGATCAAGTCGATCAGTTGGTGGCCATACTGGCGAAATTGTTCGGGGGTCACGCTCAGTCTCCTTTGGGGGTGCCTGGCGTCAGTGCCGCTCTTTGCGCAAGCACGCCCGCTCCCACAGATTACTCACTGGCTCCGAAAACAGCGCAGTCCTGCAAGGAACGGCTTCACCCACGAAAAGGGCCAGCCCCGACACCACGATGTCCCCCAGTCTAGGCAGCCCCACGCCGCCGAAGAACCCCACTTGGCGCATACCTGCTATGGCAAAGGCGCATGACCGCCCTGTACACCGAACTGCGATTGCCGCCACAGCTCGAAGACTCGGTTGCGCAACCAGCGATGCTCAGCAGATGCCTGCAGGCGCTGGTGCCACACCACCCAGTAGCGTTGGGTGTGCTCGATAAAGCCCAGCGGTCGCCAGGCCAGTGGGTGCAGCCGGCACAATTGGCGGGCGATGTGTTCGGGAACGGTCGCCACAGCCTGGCTGTTGCCGACCACCTGCACGGTGGCGGAAAAGAACGGCACTTCCAGGCCAACCCGCCGCTGCAGGCCTTGGGCGCGCAGGTGGCGATCGATGAAGCTGTCCTTGTCGCCGCCACCTGAGATACGCACATGCTTGAACGCCAGGTAGTCCTCCTGGCTCAAGGCTTCGAATGCTGTGAGCGGATGGTCCTGACGCATCAGGCACACCGCACGGTCCTCGCCCAGCAGGCGGCCGTGCAGGTTGGGTGGAGACTCATCGAACAGGGTCGTGGCCAGGTCGATCTCACCACTGGCCAGAAGCGCATACTGGCCAGCCTGCCAGGT
The DNA here is from genome assembly GCF_040762985.1 of Pseudomonas sp. Rh2. Classification (NCBI taxonomy): domain Bacteria; kingdom Pseudomonadati; phylum Pseudomonadota; class Gammaproteobacteria; order Pseudomonadales; family Pseudomonadaceae; genus Pseudomonas; species Pseudomonas sp. Rh2. The sequence goes on along the minus strand of NZ_CP142890.1, from coordinate 2,746,731 downwards.
GCGGTACTCCAGGCTTATGCCCGGCGCTTCGCGCTCCAGCGCTGCCACCAGCAGCGGCAGCATATGTTCGGCGACGTAATCGGAGGCAGCCAGACAGAACCGACGCTCGCAACGGGCTGGGTCGAAGGCCGCTGGCTGGCGCAGGGCCTGGAGCTCTTCCAGCACCTGACGCAGCGGTTCGACCAAGGCTTCGGCATGCTCGCTGAGCACATAGCCACGGCCCTGTCGCACCAGCAGCGGGTCGTCGAACGCTTCGCGCAGATGGGCCAATTGACGGCTTAGGGCCGACTGGCTGACGCCCAGGCGCTCGGCTGCATGGCTGAGGTTCTTCAACTGCAGGAGGCAGTCAAGCGTACGCAGGTGAGCGAGGCTGAGGGAGGTGAAGGTGGGGTTCATTCAAGCCTTCCAGCAAGGGAGCGCCATGCCCAATCGCCAGCCCCCCAGCCCCTGCAGGAACCGGCTTGCCGGCGATTGGGACGCAACGCGGCCCCTGTCTTCAGGCAGTCAGGCCGACGTAGACGTTCTGCACATCGTCGTTTTCGTCGATCGCTTCGAGGAATGCCTCGACCTCGGCCAGGGCTTCAGCGCTCAGGCTGGCAGCGCTTACCGGGTTCTTCGGGGTGTAGCCGATTTTCGCCGAGGTCACGGTGAAACCATGCTCTGGCAGCGCCTTCTGCACGGCGTCCAAGTCGGTGGTGTCGGTGATGAACAGGGTCGAACCCTCTTCCTCGCCTTCTTCGAAGTCCTGGGCGCCGGCCTCGATGGCGGCCATTTCCGGGTCGGCGTCACCGTTCGGGGTCGCCTCGATCAGGCCAACGTGGTTGAAGTCCCAGGCCACCGAACCGCTGGCACCCAGCTGGCCCTTGCGGAACAGCACGCGGATCTGGGCGACGGTGCGGTTGACGTTATCGGTCAGGCACTCGACGATCAGCGGCACCTGGTGCGGTGCGAAGCCCTCGTAGCTCACAGCCTGATACTGCACCGCGTCGCCATCGAGCCCTGCGCCCTTGCGGATCGCCCGTTCCAGGGTTTCACGGGTCATCGAGGCCTTCTTGGCCTGTTCGATGGCCAGGCGCAGACGCGGGTTCATGTCGGGATCGGCGCCGGACTTGGCGGCAATCTGGATCTCTTTGGACAGCTTGCCCATGATCTTGCCTTTGGCGTTGGCCGCGGCTTCTTTATGTTTGGCTTTCCACTGTGCGCCCATGTCGACTCTCTTTGTTTCAGCGGCCGGTTCAGGAAGCGACCGGCCAAAAGTGGGTGCAGTTTATACGCCCTCGGGCGATGGTTCGACAAGAAATCTTCGCCCAAGCGCTGGCAAGCCAGCGCCTACACGCCCAGAGCCACTCAGGCCTTGTCAGACTTACCCGCCGCCGCCGCGAACCGTGCCAGCCGCACGTCCAGCCGCCGCGGCCTTACACCCTGGTCCTCGGCGCGCTCCTTGCGCCGAATGGCATTGCGCACCATCAACGAGCCCAGGTAGCGAATCGGCTCTGGCGGGAACAGGCCCAGCGGTCCGTTGACCAGTGGCGAACGGGTCCATGGGTTGTCCAGCCCCAGCGCAAGCGACGAGAGAATCTGCCCGCCCATGTGGCAAGGCCCTACACCGCTGCCGGAATAGCCGAAGCCATAGAACACGTTGCCTTGCCCATCCAACCGGCCAAAGAACGGCAAACCGGTCACCGAACGGTCCGAGGGCCCGTTCCAGCTGGCCGCCAGAGGCACATCGGCCAGCGCTGGGAAGAACGCGCCGAGGCTCTCGCGCAGCAAGGGCCGGTACGGCGACGGTTGGTCGAACACTGGCAGCATGCGCCCACCATAGGCGAAGGTATTGCCGCCCTTGCCGAGCATCAGCCGGCCGTCAGAGGTGTTGTGGTAGTAATGCACGAAAATGCGCGAATCGAGCACGCTGATGCCGCTGTCGAGGCCGATTTCCCGGAGCAACTCGGGGCACGGCTCGGTGATCACCATATCGCTGGAAACGATGGCCACGGTGCGTTCGAACTGCGCGAATGCCCGCGCCATCCAGGCATTGAGACCAAGCACCACGCGGTCGGCACGGACCGTACCGTGGGCAGTGCGCACCTGCACCGGAGCGCCATGCTCAAGCCCGGTCATGGCCGTGCCTTCATGGATTCGCACCCCCAGCTGCAGGGCCACCCGGCGCAGGCCGCGCACCAGGCGCCCCGGCTGCACGGTGGCGGCAGCCGGAGAGAACCAGCCCTCCAGGTGTCGCGCCGAACCGGCCAGGCGCTGCACCTGTTCCAGCGGCAAACGCTGGAACGAATTGATCCCCTTCTGCTCCAGCGCTGCGATCACTGCGTCGGTGGCCCCCACCTGGGCCGGATTGGTAGCGGTGTACAGCGTGCCATCCAGTCGGTAGTCGCAGTCAATGCCATGCTCAGTGCAAAACGCGCCGATGGCGCTGATACTGCGCTCGGACTCGCGCACCAGGCGCACCGCCTCAGCCACCCCGAACAGACGCTCCAAGGTGAAATACTTGGCCGACCACGACAGCGCGCATCCGCCGTTGCGCCCACTGGCCCCAGCGCCGCAGATATCCGCCTCGATCAGCAATACATCCAGTGCTGGCACCGCTTGCTTGAGCATCAGTGCTGTCCATAGCCCGGTGTAGCCGCCACCGACGATGCAGACATCACAGCGGGCATCGCCCTGCAGCGGTGGGCACACAGCCGCCTGTTCGGAATCCAGGGCCTGTTGCAGCCAGAAGGGTCTCATTCGCTTGCTTTCCTTTATGTACGCAGTGGCTTTATTGCCATGCTGGTGTTGGGCGCCACGTCACTGGCCTGGGCCGTGCTCGCCGGGCGACTGTTCCAATGCGGCACCAGCACCAGGGCCGAGAACAGCGCACAGCCTGCGAAGACGATGAACACCGTGACGCTGTCGAAGTAACCGGGCAGCAAGCCGCCCAGCACGGCACCCACCGAACCACACCCGTTGACGAAACCGGCCGCCGTTGCCCCCGCCTTGGCCGTGCCGAAATCGATCGCTGCCGCGCCGCTGATCATCGAGTCAGGCCCATAGAGGGTCAGGCCCATGACGAACAGCAGCGCCACCACCAGCATCACGCTGCCGCTATGCATCGCACCCATGAAGGCTGCCAGTGTCAGGGTCAACAGCAGCAGGCTGATCACGCAGGCCGGCATGCGCCGCGCGCCGAACAGTTTGTCCGAGGCCAGGCCAATGATGATGGGGCCCAGCAGTCCGGCCAGCTCGAAGGCCGTCGGAATGATCGCCGCCCCCACCTTGCCCACCGAAGGCATTTGCTCGAAGACGATCACCGGCCCCCACAGCAAAATGGCATAACGTGCCGGCTTGAGCAGGAAGTAAGCCAGGCCGAGGGTCAGTACCGTACGGTTGCGTAGCACTTCACGTAGCGGCGCCCAGACACTGCACAGGTTTGAACCCGGGGACATGCTCTGCGGCTCAGGCTCCACCGCTGGCAGGCCTACATCCTCGGGTTTGTTGCGCTGCAGAAAGAAGAACAGCACAGCGACAGCCGCCACCACCGCGGCACTGGAGAAGAACGCCGCGTGCCAGGTGCCGACCAGGGTGTAGGCCCACCAGCCGGCGAATGGCGAGGCGACCAAGCCGCCAAAGGCATAGCAGGAACTCCACAGCCCCAATACCCGGCCACGCTGCGAGGCCGGGAAGAAGCTGCCGATGTTCTTGCACAGCCCCGCCCAACCGGTGGACTGCGCCAGGCCCTGGATCAACATGCAGGTGGCGAAGATCGGGAAGGTGGCGTAACTGCCCATCACCACCGCAGCGGCGGCCGAAATCAGCAGGCCGCCGAGCACTACCACGCGCGGGCCAAAGCGGTCGGCAAGCATGCCCCAAGTAAACTGGCCCACGGCATAGGCGGCCAGGTAGATCGCATCGAGGTTGGCCATGGCGGCCTTGTCGAGCATGAAATTCGGGTCTTCGCCGATGCCAAGCTTGGCCACCGAGAACGCTTTGCGGGTGAAATAGAAGGCGGCGTAGGCCAGCCAGGTGATGGCGAAGATCTGTACGCGCCAACGTTTCATCGCGGCTAGGGTTTGATTCATTTTGACTCTGACCTCTTGCTCAAGTGTGCCGGCAGAATGTGAAGAAAATGCCTGTCTTGTTGTTGTGTTGCGCACTGCATGACGTGGCTCGTCATCTGGTCAGATGGCGCCGTATGGGCACCATGGCCACAGGCGGCCGCTTGTGGCGGCTGGTTGGGGCTGATCGGTATGGAAACAGCTACTGACTGATAAATAAAAACGATTTAAGGTATTTCAGACATAAGCTCAGCTTGTTACTGGAGACGTCATGGCGGTTTCCCACGCTCAACTCAAGGCCTTTCATGCCGTGGCCGTGCACGGGAGCTTCACCCGCGCCGCAGAAAAACTGTTCCTGAGCCAACCGGCGGTGTCCGACCAGGTGCGCAAACTCGAAGAACGCTTTGGCGTGTTGCTGTTTCATCGCAACAAGCGCTCGGTGCACCTGACCGACCTGGGTGAACGCCTGCTGGGTATCAGCCAGCGCCTGTTCGCCTGCGAAGCCGAGGCCCACGAGCTGCTGCAAGACTCCCGCGCCCTGCAAACCGGCAGCCTGGTCCTGGCCGTGGATGCGCCTGTCCACGTGCTGCCGCAGATCGCCCGCTTCTGCCAGCGCTATCCAGGCATCCAGGTAAAGGTCGAGACTGGCAACACCGATGAATCCCTCGCCCGCCTGTTCAGTTACCAGGCGGACCTGGCGCTGCTGGGGCGCGATGTCGACGACGAGCGCCTGCACTGCGTGCCATTGCGACGCGACCCGATGGTGGCCTTCGTCTCCCATCAGCACCCATGGGCCAGTCGCGGGTCGATCAGCCTGGCCGACCTGGACGACACACCGCTGGTGCTTCGCGAACCGGGCTCGGTAACCCGGCAAACGCTTGAAGAAGAAATGCAACGTGCCGGCCTGCGCATACGCCCGGCGATTCAGGTCGAGGGCCGGGAGGCCGCGCGTGAGGCGGTGGTGGTGGGAATTGGCGTGGGGGTGGTCTCGGCAGCCGAGTTCGGCGCCGACGCCCGTGTATGCGCGCTGCCTATCGTCGATTGCCAGCGGCACCTGACCGAAACCCTGGTGTGCTTGAGCGAACAACGCACACGGCGGGTGGTGGCGACTTTTCTACAGATGGTCCAGGAGGCAATGTGACCTGTACCGTACGCGACTCATTTCAGCCTTGGTAAACAGAGGGATCTACCCATGACCTTGCACATTCAGACGCCCCTGATCGAATCCCGGCCCATGTCCATCGCAGCCGGTCGAGCGGTGTGGCTCAAGCTCGATGCACTGCAGCCCTGCGGTTCGTTCAAGTTACGCGGGGTCGGCCACGCCTGCGAGACGCATCATGCGCGTGGAGCCCGGCACTTCGTGTCGTCCTCCGGTGGCAACGCTGGCCTGGCCGTGGCCTATGCCGGTCGCCAGTTGGGCGTCCCGGTCACGGTGGTGGTGCCCGAAACCACCACTGAACGCGCCAAGGAGCTGCTGCGCCTCGAGAACGCCGAGGTGGTGGTGCACGGCAGTTCCTGGCAGGAGGCCAACGAACTGGCGCAGACCTTGGTCGGGCCGAACGATGCCTTCATCCACCCCTTCGACGACCCATTGCTGTGGACCGGCCATGCCAGCCTGGTGGACGAGCTGGCCCAGGCCGGTTTCAAACCCGATGCGGTGGTGCTCTCGGTTGGCGGCGGAGGCTTGCTCAGCGGCGTGGTCGAAGGCCTGCAGCGCAACGGCTGGGACGATGTACCGGTGCTGGCGGTGGAAACCGAAGGTGCAGCTTCGCTGCACGCGGCCATGCAGGCCGGCCAGTCCATCGAACTGGCGCGCATCACGTCGGTCGCCACCTCGCTGGGCGCCAAACGGGTGGCCGATCAAGCGTTGACCTGCGTGCGCACGCACCCGGTCCAGAGCCACCTGGTCAGCGACCGCGCCGCACTACAGGCTTGCGAGCGGTTCCTGCTCGATCATCGGGTACTGGTCGAGCCAGCCTGCGGCGCAGCCTTGGCCCTGGCCTACGACCCGCAGGCACTGGAGCAATACCGCCAGGTGCTGGTGGTGGTCTGTGGTGGCGCCACGGCGACCCTGGCGCAGATTCAGACCTGGTTGGCGGCGGCGCAGTAGATCCCCCCTGCTGGCAGGTACGGCGCAGGTCGTCGATCGGGTTCCCGCCAGCCACCGAACGCGGCGATTAGGATAGTCATATTCGTCTGTTCAACTGCCTTGCGCGAAGGACGGATGGCGCATCGATTACCGTCAGCCACATAACTCTGACGAAATGCGTCTTCCGCCCTTTCGATATACGGCAAGTGAAGGCACAATGCGTGTCCTTTTTTTGGCCGGCCTGGCCGGGGGCCTTTAAATGATCAAGACGCCGTACTACCTCATCGATAAAACCAAGCTGCTGGGCAACATGGAGAAGATCGCCTACGTGCGCGAACACTCCGGTGCCAAGGCCCTCCTCGCCCTCAAGTGCTTCGCCACCTGGTCGGTATTCGACCTGATGCAACAGTACATGGACGGCACCACTTCCTCGTCGCTGTACGAGCTCAAGCTCGGCCGCCAGAAATTCGCTGGCGAAACCCATGCCTACAGCGTGGCGTGGGCCGACGATGAAATCGAGGAAATGCTCGAGAACTGCGACAAGATCATCTTCAACTCCATCGGCCAGCTGCAACGCTTCGCCGAGCAGTCCGAAGGCAAGGTTCGCGGCCTTCGCGTCAACCCGCAGGTGAGCAGCTCCGACTACCTGCTGGCCGACCCGGCCCGCCCGTTCAGCCGCCTGGGCGAATGGGACCCGGCCAAGATCGAGCAGGTCATCGAGCAGATCTCCGGCTTCATGTTCCACAACAACTGCGAGAACGGCGACTTCAGCCTGTTCGACAAGATGCTCTCGCACATCGAGGAACGCTTCGGCCACCTGCTGCACAAGGTCGAGTGGGTCAGCCTCGGTGGCGGCATTCACTTCACCGGCGAAGACTATGCTCTGGATGCCTTCTGCGCGCGCCTGAAAGCCTTCTCGGAAAAGTACGGCGTGCAGGTTTACCTCGAGCCGGGCGAAGCTGCCATCACCCAGAGCGCGTCGCTCGAAGTGACCGTGCTCGACACCCTTTACAATGGCAAGCACCTGGCTGTGGTCGACAGCTCCATCGAAGCGCACATGCTCGATCTGCTGATCTACCGCCTCAATGCCAAGATGGCCCCTAACGAGGGCGAACACACCTACATGGTCTGCGGCAAGTCGTGCCTGGCCGGTGACATCTTCGGCGAGTACCAATTCGATCGACCGCTGGCCATCGGCGATCGCCTGTCGTTCATCGACGCGGCGGGTTACACCATGGTCAAGAAAAACTGGTTCAACGGTCTGAAAATGCCAGCCATCGTGGTCAAGCAACTCGACGGCAGCGTCGAAGTTGTCCGCGAGTTCGGTTTCGAAGACTACGTTTCCAGCCTGTCGTAAGACGGGCTTTCAGTAAGGAGCAAGGGATAAATTGAAGAAGAACGTTCTTATCATTGGTGCAGGAGGTGTCGCCAAGGTGGTGGCCCACAAGTGCGCGCAGCATAACGACGAACTCGGTCGTATTGCCATTGCGTCGCGGAACATCTCCAAATGCCAGGCCATCATCGACAGCGTAAAGGCCAAGGGTAGCCTCAAGGTACCCGCCGACATCCAGGCCTTCTCGCTCAATGCTCTCGATGTCGAGGCGACCAAAGCGCTGATCCGCGAAACCGAATCGCAGATCGTGATCAACGTTGGTTCCGCCTTCCTCAACATGTCGGTGCTGCGTGCCTGCATCGATACCGGTGTCGCCTACCTGGACACCGCCATTCACGAAGAACCGGGCAAGATCTGCGAGACGCCGCCCTGGTACGGCAACTACGAGTGGAAACACCTCGAAGAGTGCCAACAAAAGAACATTACCGCCATTCTTGGTGTCGGCTTCGACCCGGGTGTGGTGAACAGCTACGCGAAACTCGCGCAGCAACAGTATTTCGACAGCATTGAGTCGATCGACATTCTCGACGTCAATGCCGGTTCCCACGGCAAGTACTTCGCTACCAACTTCGACCCGGAAATCAACTTCCGCGAATTCACAGGTCAGGTTTGGAGCTGGCAGAACAGCCAGTGGACCAGCAACACCATGTTCGAGGTCAAGCGTACCGACGACCTGCCGGTGGTAGGTTCGCAGAACCTGTACCTGACCGGTCATGACGAAGTTCATTCGATCTCCAAGAACCTCAACGTACCGAACGTGCGTTTCTGGATGAGCTTCGGCGAGCACTACATCAACGTGTTCACCGTGCTGAAGAACCTGGGCCTGCTCTCCGAGCAACCGGTCAAGACCGCCGAAGGCCTGGAAGTGGTACCGCTGAAGGTGGTCAAGGCCGTGCTGCCTGATCCGGCCTCCCTGGCCCCGGGCTACACCGGCAAGACCTGCATCGGTGACCTGGTCAAGGGCACCAAGGATGGCCAGCCCCGCGAAGTGTTCATCTACAACGTCGCGGACCACGAAGAAGCCTACGCCGAAACCGACAGCCAGGGCATTTCCTACACCGCTGGCGTACCGCCAGTGGCCGCTGCCCTGCTGGTCGCACGCGGCGAGTGGGATGCCAAGCGCATGGTCAACGTCGAGGAGCTGCCAGCCGAGCCGTTCCTCAAGGCGCTGGACGTCATGGGCCTGCCAACCCGCGTGAAAGACGAAAAAGGCGACCGTCCTTGGGACGCTGAAGCCTAAGCAACAAGACAGAAGGGGCGCCGAGATGGCGCCCCTTCTGCTTTGGCCGCATCCCTGACAAGCCAGCGCCTGCTACTTGCGCGCCTCCAGGATCAGGTTGAAGGGCGTTTGCGTCGCGCGCCGGAACCGGGTGAATCCCGCTTCCTCGAACACCGCCCGCAAACGCGCCTCCCCGGCCTGGGCGCCAAGCCCCAACCCGACTTCCTGCGAAAGCGAATTCGGTGTGCAGATAAACGTCGAGGCCGCGTAGAAGAGCCGCCCCACCGGCGTCAGATTGCCATCCAGCGAGTCCTCGGCATAAGGCTCCACCAACATTACCGTGCCATCTGCCTTGAGCGCACGGTAGGCATGCCGCGCCGCCCCGACCGGGTCGCCCATGTCATGCAGACAGTCGAAAAAACACACCAGGTCATGATCATGACCTGGGTAATCCTTGGCAGAAGCCTTTTGGAAACTGACGCGTTCAGTCAGCCCAGCCTCGCGTGCACGTTCGCTGGCCGTGGCGATAGAAGGCGCGTGGTAGTCGTAACCGGTAAAGGTCGAGGCTGGAAACGCCTCGGCCATGACCAGGGTCGACGCCCCATGACCGCATCCCACGTCCGCGACCTTCGCCCCGGCCTGCAGCTTGGCCACCACGCCCTCCAGCGCTGGCAACCAGTCAGCCACCAGGAAGGTCCGATAGCCCGGCCGGAAGAAGCGTTCGGTACCGCTGAACATGCACGGGTGATGATCGCCCCAGGCCAGGCCTCCACCACCGCGCATGGCTGCCACCAGCTTGTCCTTGTCATGGAACAGGGCGGCGATCACCGACGCGCCCCCTGCCATGTAGGCGGGGGAGTCTTCCAGCGCCAGGGCCATGGCCTGCTCTTCGGGTAGCACGAAGCTGCCCTTTTCATGAACGACGTAGCCGGCGGCCGACTGGGCATTCAGCCACTCACGCACCAACCGTGGGTGGCAACCGGTCTTGGCCGCAAGTGCCTCGGGGGTGACGGGTTGGCTGTCAGCCATGGCTCGGTACAGCCCCAGCTCATCGCCGAGAATGACATTGGCCAGCGTCGCCGCCGCGCCCATGTCGCCGACCAGCTTGCCCATGAAATCGTGAAGCCTTGCCTCGTCCATGACCAGCCCTCCTCTGCAAGAAGGCCACCGTCAACGAGGGCAGTCCTGTCCGGAGGGCGGTGGTCGGATGGATGAAACGTTCTGCAAGCGAACCACGCATAAGTTTAGTTCAAACCGCAGAGCGAACCCTGGTCGGCGCAGGGTCGCCCGCGATCACGGAAACCGCCTTGGCAACCACAAGGCTGTCATTGCCGGCGGCTTGCCAGCTTCTCCAGCAACGCCTTGGCCAGCGCCTTGTCCGAGAAGGGGTTCTGCCCAGTGATCAATTCACGGTCCACCACCACGTTCGGCTGCCATGCCGGGGCGTAGGTCATGTTACCGCCGGCTCCAGCCATTGCCTTGGCCGGATAGAACAGCAGCCGGTCATCCTTGAGCGAGCCTTCGAACACCTGCTCTTCCGGGTCGGAGAAAATGGTCATCTTGTAACCCTGGTACACCCAGTCAGTGGCTGCTGGCTTCTCACCACGGGCCAGTGCGGCCTGGTAACTGGCCGGGTCTTTCTGAGCCGAGAGCAGCGCAATAGGGCCATGGCAGATGGCAGCGGTCGGCTTGCCCGCCTGGTGGAAGTGGTTCAGCAAAGCGCCGACCTCAGGGTTGTTCGCCAGGTCGATCAGCGGCGCATGGCCACCTGGAATGAACAGCCCCGCATAACGGTCCAGGTCACCGGCCAGTACTTCCTTCACCGAAAGCGTGTCACCAATGTCCGGCAGCCCCTGCACAACCGTCTGAATGCGCTGCATCTCGGCAGCATCGCCGCCGAAATACTGGGGGTCGACCGAACGCTGGTCAACCCTCGGCGCGTTGCCCTTGGGCGTGACCAGGACCAGTGTGTAGCCAGCCTTGAGCAACTGGTCCGCAGGTACACCGAACTCGTTGAGGTAGTAGCCGGTGGCATAGCTTGTACCGCCCTGCAGCGGCAGCTGGTTCTCGCTGGACAGCAGCACCAGCACTTCCCCCTTGGGGGCGGCACTGACCGTGCCGGCAAGCAGCGCGCCGGCCACGGCCAACGCTAGAGTGGATGTCTTTTTCATGCAACGATCTCCGGATCAAGCGAAAAGTGGGCCCATGCTACCCGGCGCGCTATGATTCGATTATTCGAAAGCCTTCATGCCTGCGATTCGTAAAATGAATATCACCCGCAAGGATCTGAACCTGCTGCACCTGTTCCACGTGCTCTATCAGGAACGCAATGCCACCCTTGCCGCCGAGCGCATGGCCCTGAGCCAACCCGCACTCAGCCACAAGCTCAACAAACTGCGACACCAGTTTGGCGACCCATTGTTCGTCCGCGCGCCGCGGGGGATGACCCCGACGCCTCGGGCCCACGAACTGGCGCCCGAGGTACAGCGTTTGGTGGAAGGGCTGGAGGCGTTCTACGAGCGCTGCGATGGCCAGGACTTCCTCTCCCGCCCTGCCCGCCTGCACCTGTACAGCACCGATTACATCGAGCAGACCTTGTTACCGAAACTGCTGCCGGTTTTGCGCGAGCAGGCGCCGAACCTGGTGCTGGTCACCCATAACACGCGGGGTCAGCTACCCCGCGACGCATTGGAAAAAGGCAGTTGCGACCTGGCCATCGCCGGCTTTTACACCGACCTTCCAGATACCTTTCACCAACAGCGTCTGCTCAGCGAGGACTTCGTCGTGCTCGCCTGGAAACACAATCCACATCTGGCCCAAGGCCTGGACCTGGATACATTCCTGCGCTGCGATCACCTGTTGACCACCCTCACGGGCGATCTCGATGGCCTGGTGGATCGGGCCTTGCACGCCCAAGGGCACCGCCGCAAGGTGGTTGCGGGCCTTTCGAGTTTCCTGGCGCCGGCCAGGTTGGTGCGGGGTACCGACCTGCTGCTCACTTGCCTTCGCTCGGTGGCAGAGGACGCCACCGAGCGTGATCAGGACCTGTGTCATCACCCGCTGCCGCTGAAGCTTGCGCAGGTGGAAGTGATGCAGATCTGGCACCAACGAACCCACGCAGACCCGATGCGCAGCTGGTTCCGCCAACAGGTGTGGGCCGCGGCGCAATCCTGATCCCAAGGTCTAGCGGTCGCCGAAGCGAGTCGGGTGCCGCGCGCAGGTGCTTGCAATCCGGGCACACTCAAAATACTGTATGAATAATCAGTATTGCGAGACGACGCCATGCAACTCATCGCCAAGCTCGGCATCCTTGCCGATGCCGCCAAGTACGATGCCTCCTGCGCCAGCAGCGGTGCGCCCAAGCGTAATTCGCGCGGTGGCGATGGCCTGGGTGCAACCAATGGCATGGGCATCTGCCACAGCTTCACCCCGGATGGGCGTTGCGTCTCGCTGCTCAAGGTGCTGCTGACCAACTTTTGCCTGTACGACTGCCAGTACTGCGTCAATCGTCGATCCAGCAACGTTCCCAGGGCCCGTTTCACCCCCGAGGAGGTGGTTCGCCTGACCCTGGACTTCTACCGGCGCAACTGCATCAGCGGGCTGTTCCTGAGTTCCGGCATCATCCGTTCGGCCGACTACACCATGGAGCAGTTGATCCGCGTAGCCCGCCTGCTGCGGGAAACCCACCAGTTCCGCGGTTACATCCACCTCAAGACCATTCCCGACGCCGACCCCTTGCTGATCGAGGAAGCTGGGCGCCTGGCCGACCGCTTGAGTGTCAATATCGAGCTGCCCACCGACGCCAGCCTCAAGCGCCTGGCGCCGGAGAAACGCGCGCACACCATTCGCCAGGCAATGGGCGTGATCCATCGCGGCCAACAGGCTGTGGCCAACGAACCCAAGGCACCGCGCTTCACCCCGGCCGGGCAAAGCACCCAGGTGATCGTCGGGGCCGACTCGACCGACGACAGCACCCTGCTGCGCAACGCCGAATCGCTCTACCAGGGCTACGGGCTAAAGCGTGTGTACTACTCGGCGTTCAGCCCCATCCCGGACAGCCCCAACAGCGTGCCGCTGGCCGCGCCGCCGCTCCTGCGCGAGCATCGTCTGTACCAGGCTGACTTCCTGCTTCGAGGTTACGGCTACAAGGCAGGCGAGCTGTTGGGCCCGAACGCCAACCTGGCGTTGGACATTGACCCGAAGCTGGCGTGGGCACTGGCCAACCGCGATGTGTTTCCACTGGATGTGAATCGCGCAGAACCCGCCCTGCTGGCACGTATTCCGGGCATTGGCTTGCGCAGTGTGCAACGCCTGGTGGCACTTCGCCGCGAGCGACGCATCCGCTACGATGACCTGATCCAGCTGCGTTGCGTGCTGGACAAGGCGCGCCCGTTCATCGTCACCAGCGATTACCGGCCCGCGCAGGCCGAGTTGCGCAGCGGCCTGCTGCGGGCCCGTCTGCGTGAGTCCCAGGCTCCGGTACAGATGGGGTTGTGGGGATGATCGCGCTCGACTGCGACAACCACTTCGCCACCTGGCGCGGCCAGGCCCGGACACTGCTTGGCCACGGCATCGACCCGGCCGAGGTGACCTGGTCCCAGGGTCCGATGGACGACTTACTGGCGGTGCCAACACCATTGCCCGAAGGCCCCGGTCCCTTTCGCGCACGGGTTCCGCCGGAATTGCTGAACCAACTCGAACGGGCGGCTCGCTACCGAGGCGAGCAACGCTGGAACCTGCTCTACGAAGTGCTCTGGCGCGTGGCCCATGGCGACCGCACAGCCATGCTCGCCGGTGACCGCCTGGGCAGCGAACTGCACCGTCGTATCAAGCAGGTCAACCGCGAAGCACACCACCTGCATGCCTTCCTGCGCTTCGTGCCATTGCCCGAAGCGCTTGCCCATGAGCTGCAACTGGATCTGGTGGCTTACCATGAGCCGGCACATGACATCCTGGAAAGCGCCAGCGCGCATTTTGCCGATCGTCTGGGTCGCCAACGCTGGATGATCGCCACGCCTCAGGACGGCATTCGTTTCGACGGTCAGCATTTCGACTACCAACGCTGCTGCCCATCGACCTGGCAGCAGTGGGCACGCCATGCCAACGATCCGGATGCCGAGCTGTGGCGCACCTATTATCGTCACACCTTCAACCCTGCCCGCCTGAACCCCGAAGCCTTGCGCCTGCACATGCCAGGGCGGTTCTGGCGCCACCTGCCCGAAGGGATGCTGATTCCACAGCTGGAAGGCCTGGCGCGCCAAGGCAAGCAGCGCGACGGCCAGGCGTTGGAAGTGGCGGAACAACGGGGCAAAAAGATCAGCCACGCCGCCGGCAAATGACATTGATCAGCCGAACAACCGCCCCAGGCAGGCAAGTTTCTTCTTGTACGAACGCCGGGCCTGTAGAGCCTCCTCAAGGCTAACGGCCAGGAATCTTGCCTGCTGGTTCGGCTGCATCTGCCCGATGTGGTCGAGGTCGGCGCTGATCACCGTGCCGATCATGGCATACCCGCCACCCGACACCGCGTCGCGGTGCAGAATGATCGGCTCAAGCCCTGCCGGCACCTGAATCGAGCCAATGGGGTAGCAACTGTCGACGATGTTCGAAGGGTCCGACCCGGCGCCGAAGGGTTGCTCACGGGGCTGGAAGCTCAACGCGCTTGCGCCTTTGTAGCGATAGCCGATGCGGTCGGCCTCCGAGCCCACCGTCCAGGCTTCGGTGAAAAAGCTCTTGGCAGCCGCTTCGGTCAAACGGTGGAAATACAACCCGGGCACTACCCTCAGCACCACCTCCCCACCTAGCGATTGACGCAGCGCCATTGGCAAGCTCGCACCTGCCCGCGTCTTTCCAGTGCTCACACCCACCGGCAGCACATCGCCGGCCATCAGCTTGCGGCCGTGCAATCCTCCAAGCGCCCCCAGTGCGTAGGTCGATCGGCTACCAAGCACCTCGGGCACTTGAATACCACCGGCCACTGCCAGATAGGCACGGGCGCCCGCCGAGGGAAAGCCGAAGCGCAGCACTTGTCCGGCGCGGACCGCAAACGCCGTGTCCGGTGGCTGTTGACGACCGTCCAGGAGCACCGGCATCTGTGCACCGCACACCGCCACCAAGGCATCGTGCTGAAACTCCAGTTCCGGCCCCACCAGCGCGCATTCGAGTGCCGCCGCACCCGCCGGATTGCCCACCAGGTGGTTGGCCGCGCACAGGGCATACTGGTCCAGAGCGCCGGAAGGCGGGATACCCAAATGATAATAACCCTCGCGGCCAAGGTCCTGAACCGATGTGGCCAAGCCAGGTTTGAGCACCTTGATCATGCCAGTACCTCCTGAAGCGATTTCGGGTAGCCCACCGGGTCGGCCAGGAAGGCATCGAGGTCAAAGTCCACGGGGCGTATGCGCAGGTTGAAACGTCCCTCTTCCACATCGGATACGGCCTGGTCGTAGCTGGCCCGGTCGATGGGCTTGAACTGCACGATATCGCCCGGACGGAAGAACACCATGTGCTCCTTGAGGTAGGGCAGACGCTGCTGCGGATCATAGATCGGTGCTGGGGTCACGCCGAACATCTGGTATCCCCCTGCTCCGCGCACCGAGTAGATGCAACCGAAACAACCGCCATGTCCAAGGGTCAGCTTGGGTGTGTCGGTGCGCGGACGCAGGTATTTGGGCACTTGCAACTGCCGTTCTCGCTCGACCATCTGGAACATGAACGGCAAGCCTGCGACGAAACCGACCATGGACACGAACCACGGCGCACCACTGTGCGCGGCAATGAACGCTTGAACATCGGCCAGGCCGTTGATTCGCGCCGCATACTCCAGATCGGTGCTGTCCGGCTCCTGATGGCGGTCACGAAAGCGCATCAGGGTTTCATGGGTCCAGGGGTCGTTGTACAACACCGGAATCTCGATGATGCGCGTCTGCAGCGAGCGCTCGGCTACCGCTTCGGACTCGGCGCCACGTACCGCCTCCAACAGGTCCTGCGGGGCGATACGGTCCGGGTCGAAGCGGATCTGGAACGAGGCATTGGCCAGGCACACATCCAGTACGCCGTCCAGCGCCAGGCGCTCCACTGCACGTGTCACGGCCATACCTTTGAAAAAGGCTTCCAGCGACATGCTGTCGCTGACCTCGGCGAACAAGTGCTCGTCGGCACCAAAGCTGTAGCGAATCGGGGAAGTTGCAAGCGGCTCGGCCATCTCTGTTCCTTTTTGGAGTCTTTATACAAAGGCAGGCGAATTCGAATCATGCGGAGGCCCAGGCTTGTCTGCGCCGGGTGCCTGTGACAGGCCTCAGCGCGGTGCGCGCACCCTGATGCCCGCCCCATTCAACGCCTTGCGTGTGGCCTCGACCAGGTCAAGAGCGCCAGGCGTATCGCTGTGCAGGCAAATGGAATCGAAACTTATCGCCAGGTCCTGGCCTTCGACCGTACGCACTACCCGCTCCTGGCAAGCGCGCAGAACCCGTTCGGCAACCCGCTGGGGTTCGTAGCCGCGTACATGACGGGTGAACACAATGGAGCCACTCAAGTCGTATTCGCGGTCGGCATAGAACTCACGGACCACCGGCTGCCCCATCTCCTGGGCGACACGGCAGATCACCGAACCAGGCATGCAGTAAAGCAACAGCTCAGGCTCGACCACCCGCAGGTTTTCCACCAGCAGACGTGCGGCTTCTTCGTCACGGGCCAGGTGCATGTACAGCGCGCCGTGGGGTTTGATGTGCTGCAATGACACGCCCTGGGCACGGGCAATTTCACGTAGCGCACCCAGTTGGTAGAGCATGTCGTCGACCAGTTCCTGGGCTGGCGCATTGATGTGGCGACGCCCGAAACCGACGAGATCACGAAAACCTGGATGGGCACCCACCGCCACGCCCAACGCCTTGGCCCGCGCCACGGTACGGCGCATGGTGCCGGGGTCGCCTGCATGGAAACCGGTGGCGACGTTGGCCGAACTGATGTAGGCCATCAGCTCGTCGTCGACACCATCACCGATGGTCCAGGGACCGAACCCCTCACCCATGTCAGAGTTGAAATCCACTGCGTGCATACCCTGGCTCCTGATACTTGTGACTGCATGCCAGCCACGTTAGATTTTCCTCACCCCCTTGGGAAGATTTATAAACAGATGGGGTGTCTTCTGAAAAACAGATACGACAGGAGCATGCTGTGTCACTGACCCTGCGCCAGGTCCGTTACTTCGTCGCAACCGCCGAAATCGGCCAGATTTCCCAGGCTGCGATCCACCTGAACATTTCCCAGTCGGCAGTGACCACCGCCATCAAGGAGCTGGAGGCGATGCTCGGTGCGCTGTTGTTTCAGCGCTCGGCCCAGGGCATGACCTTGACCGAGGCCGGCCGGCACTTTCTCAACCGCGCCTATGTGATCTTGCGCAGCGTCGATGACGCGCTCAACAGCCCGCTGCCCGACCTGCGCGCCAGCGGGGTGCTGCGTCTGGCAGCCAGTTACACAGTGCTGGGCTACTTCCTGCCGCACCACCTGCAACGGCTTGAGCATTGGCATCCGGATGTGAGCCTTCAGGTGCAAGAGCAAGAACGCAGCACCATCGAACAAGGCCTGCTGGAGGGCGACTTCGACATGGCCGTGGTGCTGACCGCCAACCTGACGCACCCGGATATCGTTTCCGAGACGCTGTTCAACTCCGAGCGTCGACTGTGGCTTCCCAGCCATCACCCGCTGTGCGAACGCTCATCGGTGAGCCTGGCCGACGTGGCCCGCGAGCCTTACATACAGCTGACCGTGGATGAGGCGGAACAAGCCACCTTACGATACTGGGAGCAGGCCGGTCAGCGACCACGTGTGCGCGTGCGCACCAGTTCGGTCGAAGCGGTGCGCAGCATGGTGGCCAACGGCAGTGGCGTGGCGATCCTCTCCGATCTGGTGCACCGCCCCTGGTCGTTGGAGGGCAAGCGGATCGAGACCGTCACCATCAGCGACCCTGTCACACCCATGAGCGTGGGGCTGGCCTGGCACCGCGAACGGGCATTCAGCCCAGCGATGCAGGCCGTGCGCACCTACTTCCACGGAGCGTTTCTGGCGCCGCAGCAATTGTCGGCGCGGCGTTGATGGACAGACACTTTACCTAGCCACATGCCAGCCCGCTGTCGGAGCGGGTTTACCCGCGCAGGATCGGCGTCCACAACCCCCATCACGAAAGCCAAGCGCTTGCATTTACCGGCCCACGGGCATAGCGTTCGAGAGTTCAGCATTCCCTGTGCCCAGGAGCTCCCCATGTACACCGGCATCGTCCAGGCCGTCCGCCCTCTACTTGATGTAACCCGCTACCCAGGTCACAACCAGTTCACCATCGACCTCACCGCCGAGCTGCTCGATGAGCTGAAGATCGGCGCCAGCGTCAGCGTAGAAGGTACCTGCCTGTCAGTCACCGAAATCAACGGCAGTCAGGTGAAGTTCGACGCCATGACCGCCACCCTCGAACGTACCAACCTGCGCTTCTTCAGCGCAGGCCAAGGCGTGAACATAGAACGCTCGGCGAAGATGAACGCCGAAGTCGGTGGGCACCTGATGGCCGGCCACATCGCCACCACTGCAGAGATTGTCGAGCTGTCGATCAAGGAGACCGGGGCCTTCATCAAGTTCCGCATGCCGCCGGAATGGGCCAAATACGTATTTGCGCGCGGATTCCTCGGCGTCAATGGTTGCAGCTTGACTGTCGCCGACGTTGAAGAAAACGTCGTCACCATCAACCTGATTCCCGAAACCCTGCGCCAGACCACCTTCGCCCGCTACCAGAACGGTGACCTGATCAATATCGAGGTGGACCACCAGACCATGGTCCTGGTGGATGTGGTCGAGCGCACCCTGAAGGGCACCTTGGCCCGCGAAAACCTGCTGCGCTGAGACCACCGCTATGTTGCCCAATGCCCTGCCCTCGCGCAGCGCCAAACGCCTGAGGCTGCAGAGATTGCGTGGTCGGGTAGGTCTTGGCCTGGTCGCCAGTCTATCGGTACTGGCGGGTATGACCGATGCCATTGGCCTGTTGGCGCTAGGCGATTTCGTCTCGTTCATGAGTGGCAACACCACCCGCCTGGCAGTGGCCATCAGCCAGGCGGACCTGGCCCTGGTGCTGCGCCTGAGCGCCGCCATTCTCAGCTTCGTGCTTGGTAATGCGCTGGGGATAGTGCTGGCCCGCGGTTTCAGGCAACGAGCCTGGCCTGTGCTGGTGGTGGTCGCAGCCCTGCTTGCCCTGGCGGCCTCCTGGCCAACGGTCACGAGTTGGCTACCCCTGATCGCGGCGATCCTGGCCATGGGCATGATCAATGCCGTGGTCGAACAAGTGAATGGGCTGCCGATCGGCCTGACCTACGTGACCGGAGCGCTGTCCCGGTTCGGTCGCGGCTTTGGCCGCTGGCTAATGGGTGAACGTCGCGACGGCTGGCGTGTGCAACTGGTGCCGTGGAGCGGCATGCTGCTGGGTGCCGCGCTGGGCGGCTGGTTGCAACATCACCTCGGCCTGCAGGCACTGGTGGGCAGTTGCGCCCTGGCGTGCCTGCTGGCCCTGGTGGCGCGGTTCATTCCGCGCTCATGGCAACGGGGCTACATGCCCCGCTGAGCCCGGGTCGCGTGTCTCAGATGCCTTCGCGGGCCAGATCCATGGCGAAGTAGGTGAGGATCAGGTCCGCGCCGGCACGCTTGATCGCGCCAATGCTTTCACGCACCACGCGCCCTTCATCGATGGCGCCAGCCAGGCCGCCGAACTTGATCATCGCGTACTCGCCGCTGACCTGGTAGGCCGCCAGCGGCAGGCGCGAGGCTGCGCGGATGTCGGCGATCACATCCAGGTAGGCGCCGGCTGGCTTGACCATCAGCACGTCAGCGCCTTCCTGCTCGTCGAGCAATGATTCGCGCACGGCTTCGCGACGGTTCATCGGGTTCATCTGGTAGCTCTTGCGGTCGCCCTTGAGTGCGGTGCCACCGGCCTCGCGGAACGGGCCATAGAGCGACGAGGCGAACTTGGTCGAGTAGGCCATGATGGCGGTGTCATGGAAGCCGGCGCCATCGAGGGCGGAGCGAATCGCCTGGACCTGGCCGTCCATCGCCGCCGAAGGGGCGATGAAGTCGGCGCCCGCGGCAGCGGCCACCACCGCCTGCTTGCCGAGGTTGGCCAGGGTCGCATCGTTGTCCACGCCATGGTCATGCAACACGCCGCAATGGCCGTGACTGGTGTATTCACAGAAACAGGTGTCGGACATCACCACCATCTCCGGCACGGTGTCCTTGCAGATTCGCGCCATGCGCGCGACCAAGCCGTTTTCGTTCCAGGTGTCGCTGCCGGTTTCGTCCAGGTGGTGGGAAACACCGAAAGTCATTACCGACTTGATACCGGCACGGGCATAACGCTCGATTTCCTCGGCGAGTCGTTTCTCCGGGATGCGGTTGACCCCAGGCATGCTGGTGATCGGGACGAAGTCATCGATGCCCTCTTCGACGAAGATCGGCAGGATCAGGTCTTCGAGGCGGAACTCCGTCTCCTGGAACAGGGTACGCAGGGACTCGTTCTGGCGCAGACGACGAGGGCGAACAACAGGGAAACGGCTGGACATGGAAGCTCCAAGAAATTTGACGACCTACACCATAAGCCTGTCGTGCGTGACTGAAAAGCCAAAATATCGAGATTGTCCCGTGCGCGCCGGGCAATAACGATTATTCAGTGCTGGCGCGGGCGCGACAAAATGTCACCCACCTGAAAAAGCCTGTTCAGGGCTCATCAAATAGTTATAAGATAACGTTTCACTTGATAATGATTCCTGCCTGCGACCCCCCATGACAAGCGCCATAGCCACGCCTACCCAACTCACCCAGCGCCTGCACAGCATCGATGCCCTGCGCGGCCTGGTGATCGTGTTCATGTTGCTGGACCACGTCCGCGAAACCTTCTTCCTGCACCGCCAGGTAGGCGACCCGATGGACATCGACACCACCGAGCCCTCGCTGTTCGTCAGTCGTACCCTCGCCCATCTGTGCGCCCCGGTGTTCGTCCTGCTCACTGGCCTTTCGGCCTGGCTGTACGGCGAAAAGCACAAGGGCCGCAGCGATGTGTCGGCATTTCTGTTCAAGCGCGGGCTGTTCCTGGTGGCACTGGAGTTCACCCTGGTCAACTTCGCCTGGACCTTCCAACTGCCGCCCACCGTCATCTACTTGCAGGTGATCTGGGCCATTGGCGTGAGCATGATTGCCCTGTCTGTGCTGGTGTGGCTGCCGCGTCCGCTGATGCTCGCCGTGGGCGCTGTCATCGTGGCCGGGCACAACCTGCTCGACGGCCTGCACTTCGAGCCGGGATCGGCTCTGCATGTCCCGTGGGCCATCTTGCATGATCGTGGTTGGTTGACGCTCTCCGACGGCCTGCGCCTACGCACGTCCTACCCGGTGTTGCCATGGATTGGCGTCATCGCCCTGGGCTATGGCATGGGTCCATGGTTCGCCCGCGGCAGCGACGCAGGCCAACGCCAGCATCGTCTGCTGATGGCCGGCGTGATCGCCCTGCTGGGCTTCGTCGTGCTGCGCATGATCAATGGCTATGGCGAGGCGCCCTGGAGCGGTTACCCAACCTTGACGCAGACGGCGATGAGCTTCTTCAACATCACCAAGTACCCTCCTTCACTGCTGTTCCTGGCCCTGACCCTGGGGGGCGGCCTCGTGCTGCTGCGCGTCTTCGAACGTGCCGGCCAGGCTCGCTGGATCAGGGCCTTGGCCGTGTTTGGCGCAGCCCCCATGTTCTTTTACTTGTTGCACCTTTACGTCCTGAAGCTGTTGTACCTGGCCTGCGTCGCCCTGTTCGGGCTGAACCAGGGCCAGTATTTTGGCTTCGACGGGATCGGTGCAGTGTGGCTGGTCGCCGTGCTGCTGGCGGTGGCGCTGTACCTGCCGGTGCGGGCATTCGGCCGCTTGAAGGCGCGTCGCCGCGACATCAGCTGGCTGAAGTACTTCTGATATGACGTTTTCACCCGGCGGCCGAATGGTCTACCATGCGGCCCGCCGGTTTCCACCACGGAATTAATAGGGAATCCAGGGCCAGCTTTCACTGGCCAATCGGAACTGCCCCCGCAACTGTAGGTGCCGAGCCTGCTCCAACCAAGCCACTGGGTCTGCCGATCCGGGAAGGCCGGAGCCGGGCAAGGACGCACCAGTCAGGAGACCTGCCGGCCTACATTCACCAACCGGCGGGGTGTCCGGGATGGCCATCTCCACCCGTTCCCGGGTGCAGCCCCACGCCGTGCGCATGGGGCTTGGCGATGCCTGTCCGTGCGTTCATGCCGTGAACTGTCCGATAGGAGATCGCCCCCACATGCTGCTGCGCTTCACCACCCTGCTTGCAGGCCTGAGCCTCGCCGGCCTGGCCCAGGCCGCTACCACCCACTACCCGCTCACCGTCGACAACTGTGGCCGGCCCCAGACCTTCGCCCAGGCCCCCGAGCGCGCCGTCACCATCGGCCAGGCGGCGACCGAGATCCTCTATGCCCTTGGGCTGGGCGACAAAGTGGCCGGCACTTCGCTGTGGTTCAACAATGTGCTGCCCGAGTACAAGGCGGTGAACGACAAGGTCGAGCGGCTGGCCGACAACGACCCCAGTTTCGAAGCCGTGGTGGGCAAGCGCCCACGGTTGGTGGCGGTGCAATTCGAGTGGATGGTCGGCGCCCAGGGCGTCGTGGCAACCCGCGAGCAGTTCGATGAGCTGAAGATTCCTACGTACCTGCTGCCATCGGACTGCGAAGGCAAGGACAACCTGGTCGGAGCCGACGGTACCCGTCTACAAGCTTTCCAGGTCCAGAGCATCTACAAAAGCGTCAGCCAACTGGCCGAGATCTTCGACGTGCAGGACCGCGGCGCGGCATTGAACGCCGATCTCAAGGCAAGCCTGGACAGTGCCAGAAAGCACGTTGCAGGCAAGGACCTCTCCAACACCAGCGCATTGTTCTGGTTCTCCAGCGCCGACTTCCAGATAGACCCTTATGTGGCTGGTCGCCAAGGGGTGGCTGACTTCATGCTGCGCACCCTCGGTGTGCGCAATGTGGTCGAGTCCAACGAGGAATGGCCGACCGTGGGCTGGGAAACGCTGGCCAAGGCCAATCCAACCTGGCTGATCATTGCCCGCATGGACCGCCGCCGCTTCCCCGCCGACGACTACCAGAAAAAACTCGACTTCCTGCACAACGACCCGGTCACCCGCAACATGGACGCGGTGAAGAACAACCGCATCATCATCCTCGATGCAGATGCCATGCAGGCCGGCATCCGTCTGTTCCGTGGCCTGCAGACTTTGTCTGCCGCCTTCGCCAGCGGCAATGCGGCGCCGTGATGAAGCGTTTGTTGATTTATAGCGTCCTGTCGGCAATGGCCCTGCTCGCCGCCGTCCTGGCCGGCACCGTCATCGGAGAGGCCAACGTATCGTCCAGCGTGGTTTACCAAGTGCTGGCCAACCACCTGTGGCAGGCTGGTTACCCGGTCGACCCGATCGATGCGGGCATCGTCTGGAACTACCGTCTGACCCGCACCCTGGTGGCTGCCGCCTGCGGTGCCGGGCTGGCGACCTGCGGGGTGATTCTCCAGGCATTGCTGCGCAACCCGCTGGCCGAGCCTTACTTGCTGGGCCTCTCGGCAGGCGCTTCGACCGGTGCGGTGCTGGTGGGCTTGCTGGGGTTCGGTGGCATGGCACTGAGCATGTCAGCAGGTGCGTTCCTCGGTGCACTCGCTGCCTTCGCGCTGGTATTGGTGCTGGCCCGCACCAGCGGCTCCACTGGCAACAGCGCCCAGGTCATCCTCGCAGGCATTGCTGGCTCGCAACTGTTCAATGCACTGACTGCCTTCCTGATCACCAAGTCGGCCACCGCCGAGCAGGCGCGTGGCATCCTGTTCTGGCTGTTGGGCAACCTCAGTGGCGTGCGCTGGCCATCGGTGTGGCTGGCACTTCCAGTGGCGCTGGCCGGCCTGGTGGTGTGCCTGTGGCACCGCCGCACGCTGGATGCCTTTACTTTCGGAGTCGACTCGGCAGCGTCGCTGGGTATTGCCGTGCGTCGCACCCAGTTGCTGCTGATCAGTTGCGCTGCATTGGTGACAGCGGTGATGGTGTCGATCGTCGGGGCCATCGGTTTTGTCGGTTTAGTGATTCCCCACGCCCTGCGCTTGCTGCTCGGCCCTGGCCATAGCCACCTGCTGCCGGCCAGCGCCCTGGGCGGCGCCTTGTTCCTGATCGCCGCCGATGTACTGTCACGCACGCTGATTGCGGGCCAAGTGATACCGGTTGGCGTGGTCACCGCATTGATCGGCGCGCCTGTGTTCGCGCTGATCCTGGTCAGCCGTCGGGGGCGCCCATGACCCTCATGATCAATGCGCCCATCGCCCCACTCGCCTGTCAGGGCCTGAGCCTCGAATTGTCGGGCAATCTCGTGCTCCGCGATATCGACCTCACCTTGGTCACCGGCGAAACGCTGGGGATCGTCGGCCCGAATGGTTCGGGTAAATCGTCTTTGCTCAAAGTGCTGGCCGGGCTACGCGCGCCGGCCAGCGGCAGTGTCCAGTTGCTCGGTAACGCCTTGGCGCGGCTTCCCCGACGGCGTATCGCCCAGACTCTGGCGCTGGTCGAACAGCAGGCCGACACCCTCGACGCCATCAGCGTGTTCGACGCCGTGGCCCTGGGGCGCACGCCATGGTTATCGGCCCTGTCGCCGTTCTCCAGCCACGACCGCGCCATCGTCGAGCAAGCCTTGGTCGACCTCGACGCCGAGCACCTGCGCACCCGCATCTGGAACTCACTGTCCGGGGGCGAGCGCCAACGGGTGCACATCGCCCGCGCCCTGGCCCAAAGCCCTCAGGTGCTGCTGCTCGACGAGCCGACCAACCATCTGGATATCCAGCATCAGCTCAGCCTGCTACGCCAGGTTCAGGCGCTACCGATCACCACCCTGATCGCCCTGCACGACCTGAACCAGGCGCTCACCTGTGACCGTGTCGCCATGCTGGACAAAGGCCGCCTGGTCGCCCTGGGCAAACCGCAGGACGTGCTGACGCCGGAGCGTCTGCTGAGCACCTTCGGCGTGCAGGCGCACTACCTCACCGACCCCTTCGATGGCGCGCGCATCCTGCGTTTTCGCGCCCCTTGAACCTGGAAGTTCCCACCATGCCGTTGCGTCCTTTCGCCCTACTGCTCGTCAGCACCGTTTTCACCCACGCCGCCCAGGCCGAGGTGCATGAAGTGAAAATGCTCAATCGCGGCGCCGAGGGGTCGATGGTGTACGAGCCGGATTATCTGCGCATTGCGCCAGGCGACACGGTTCGCTTCCTGCCTAGCCAAAGCGGGCACAACGCCGCCAGCGTTCCAGGGCTGCTGCCTGCCGGGGCCGAGGCATTCATGAGCAGGCTCAACCAGCCCTTCGAGCACAGCTTCACGGTGCCCGGTACATATGGCGTCCAGTGCATTCCCCACGTGGCCATGGGCATGGTGATGTTGATTCAAGTGGGTGACGCCCAGGCCACGCCAATCCCAGGAAACCTGCCGACCCGCGCCAAAGACCGCTTCGCCGCACAGTTGAGCAAACTCGAGGCCGCACGATGAGCCGCTTGCTGCTGGCGCTGCCGCTGCTGGGCATCACCCCATTCACGATGGCCGACTCCACGCAGTCGCAAAGCAACGGCTTCGTCGAGGACAGCACCTGGGGCCTGCTCAATCGCAGCGTATTCGACCAGCGCGACTACAAGCATGGGGGCCGCAACGGCAGCGCGCGTAATGCCTACAAGCCGCGTGACGAACGCAACGGCCTTGCCGAAGAGTGGGCCTACGGTTTGATGGGCACCTTCACCTCAGGATTTACCCAAGGCGTTATCGGCGTGGGTGTCGATGCACACGCCTACCTTGGCCTGCAATTGGACAGCGGCGGAGGACGCGCCGGCAAGGCACGCTTGCTCAGCCTGGACAACGATGGCCACCCCAAATCCGAGTACAGCCGGGGCGGTGCTGCGCTCAAGCTGCGTGTTTCCAATACCGTGCTGTCCTATGGCGAACAGCGCGTGAAGACGCCGGTATTCAGTTCCTCCGACAGCCGCCTGTTGCCTGAGACGGCCACCGGACTCTTCCTCACCAGCAACCCGTTCGACTCACTCAAGCTGGTGGCCGGCCATTTCAACGAGAACACCGACCGCAACGCGTCGAGCCACGACCAAGGCTTCGTGGTCAACTATTCCAACGGCCGGCAAGGCAACGGTTTCGACCTGGCAGGCGTGGTGTGGAACCCCGGCGCCGCCTTCAGTGGCAGCCTGTACACCTCTCGCTATGAAGACAGCTGGAACCAGCACTACCTGGGCAGCACACTCACCCATGCCCTGGACGACCGTCGCAGCCTGAGCCTGGATCTCAACCTGTATCGCACCACCGATACCGGCAAGGCGCTATCCGGGCACATTGACAACACCACATGGAGCCTGGTCTGGCGTTACAACCAGGGCCCCCACGGCTTCAGCCTCGGCTGGCAGCAGGTGGACGGTAACACGCCGTTCGACTATGTCAGCCGTGGAGCGATCTACATCGCCAACGCCGTGCAGATGTCCGACTTCAACGCACCCAACGAAAGGTCCTGGCAGGCGCGCTATGACCTGAACATGGGCGCCTATGGGGTACCAGGGTTGAGCCTGACAGCTCTGTACGTCAGGGGGTTCGATATCGACGGATCGCATGTGGACCCCAACGGCGGTTATGCCTACCTGGGCTATGGCAAGGGCGGCAAGCATTGGGAGCGCGACCTTGAGGCGCGCTACGTGGTGCAGAGCGGCAAGGCCAAGGGCACTGCGTTTTCTGTGCGGCACAACGTGCACCGGGGCAATACCGCGCAAGCGGAACTGGACGGGAACCAGATCCGCCTGGCGGTGGAGTGGCCGCTGACAGGAGGATTCTGATCCTGCGCGCGGCCCGCTGCGCTTTCAGGTTGATGCCTGCAATCGCCACTGCGCCCTCTCCTGCGAGCTTATCGACGCCACGACATCAGCGAACGTTGCACTGAGCTGCGCACTGACATTGCCAAAAACCTGGTAGTGGGTCAGCACGTAACGCTTGACAGTCTTTGGCCAGCATCCTTCCTTATGCGCCGCATGGATGATGGCCTTGGCATCATCGCGCGTCGCCCGGCGCCAGGCCTTGAGCAAGCTGCTCTCGAAGTCTGCGAAGGTCCAGGCGTCTCTGCGGTCTTCGAAATGGTCCAGCAGCTTGAGCTTGTACAGGGCCAGGTGCGCCATGGGCATTGCTTCCTCGTCTTGATGATCGGACGGGAAGGTAAGGAACGCGGCGGGGGAATGAAATGAACGTGATGGCCCGCGCCGCAGCGCGGATGTAGGAGCCTTCCTAGTGTGGTGCTTCGCAAGTAACACTCATATTTTGGTCTAGGCTTTACAGCATCAGAAATGCCTCGGAGCCACGATATGAAAGCCGGCCGACCTGCTGCCCCGATTGAGCTGAGCGACGAAGAACACATCGAACTGCTTCGTCGCTCCCGATAGCGTAAAGGCTCTGCTGAATCTCGCATTCGCGCCGAAATCATCTTGGCGTGCGCTAGTGGAGAATCAGGCACCTCAATCGCCCACAGACTTGGCATCGGCGTACACACGGTCTCGCGTTGGCGAGTGCGATTCAGTCGGCTGCGGCTCGATGGTTTAAATGACGAACATCGCTCAGGCCGGCCTCGCAGCATAACCGATGAACAAGTACAGGCCGTGGTCAATCAGGCACTGCAGTCCAAACCCGAAGATGCCAGTCACTGGAGCACTCGCTCGATGAGTCAGGCAACCGGCATTTCTCCAGCCAGCGTCATGCGGATATGGCATGCCTTCGGCCTCAAGCCTCACCTTGAGAAGACCTTCTAACTTTCGACCGACCCTCTGTTCGTCGACAAGGTCCACGACATTGTTGGGCTCTACCTCAACCCTCCCGAAAAGGCCCTGGTGCTCTGCATCGCCGAGAAAAGCCAGATTCAGGCGCTGAACCGTACCCAGCCAGGCTTACCTCTTGCCCCCGGCAAACCCGTCACTCGCACCCACGACTACAAGCGCCACGGAACCACATCGTTGTTCGCGGCGCTGGATATCGCTACGGGTGAAGTCATCGGAAGATTGAAGCGCCGCCATCGAAGTACAGAGTTTCTCGCTTTCCTCAAAGAGGTGGACGCTAACGTACCCGAGGACATGCCTGTTCATCTGGTAATGGACAACTACGCGACACACAAGACTGACAACGTGAAAGTGTGGCTGGCAGCGCATCCGCGCTACCAAGTGCACTTCACACCTACTTCGGCATCCTGGTTGAATCTGGTGGAGCGCTTCTTCTCGACGCTGAGCGAAAAGTGGATCAAGCGCCAGGCACATACCAGCGTGAAGGATCTGGAAGAGTCCATTGAGTACTACCTTGCCACCCACAACGCCAACCCTCGACCCTTTCGCTGGCATCGAAAGGCCGATGACATCTTGGCAAGCGTCGGTCGTGCAGCCGAGGCGTTAGGCCGAAAAATATGAGTGTTACTTGCGAAACACCACACTAGGTTCGCCGCCATTGGTGCATATGGGTGGTGCGCCACAGCGGGTCATCCTCGACATCGACCACCTTGAATCCTTGCCGCTCCCAGAACGCAATCGCGCCAGGCAGGAAGGGATGGGTGTGCAGGTACAGGCAGTCGACACCTGCATTCATGGCCTGCTCGCGCAGTGCCGCGAACAGGGCGCCAGCCAGCCCATGCCTGCGGTACTCGGGCCGGACGAACAAGCGCACCACCTCGACCACGTGAGCACCTCGGTAGTCGAGCTGAGGGAAGCGATGGTCATACGGAAGATAGCCGATGGCTGCGACCAGCCGGCCCTGGTCGCGGGCCACGAGGAAACGACCAGCGCCATCGAGGTAGGTATCGCCGAAGTGGGCAAGGTCGTTGGGTAACGGCGCTTCGGCGAGCATGGGGAACAGATCACGGCGTGCCGCGTCGACGAACCTCACGACTTCTGCGATGGCGTCATGGCTGGGAGTATGGAGGGTCCAATGTGGCATGGTCGGCAGGTAGCGATGGCGAGTGCGACCTGAGTTGTACTTCAGTAAGGTCGGCGCCACAAGGCCTGCTTGCCCGTTCGGGCATTGCCCTGGCCGGCCAATTGCTGACGCACATTCGCTCTCGTCGCCGGCACATCGACATCGGTATAATTGCCCCATACATCGCGCCCAAGGCCAGTCCATGCCCCGCCTCCCCTCGCTCCTGCTTCCCCTGTTGCTCGCCGCTGCCCTCGTCGCTTGCGACCAAAAGCCCAGCCGCAACGAACAGATCCTGGCCAATTTGCCGCTGCAGGAGGCCTACGAGAACAATATCGACCGTATGGCGTCGCTGCTCACCCGCACCCACCCGGCGCTGGCCGAAACCACGATCAGGGAAGTGCTGCGCAAGCACCTTACCGTCGAGGACCAGCGCCAGGACCTGTACAAGCTCTACAGCGAGAAGAACTTCAGCGACACCGAGTTCAACACCATCGTCGAAGCCACCCGCGACCCGGCCAAGGCCAGGGCCTTGGAAGAGACCGAGGAAGGCCAGCGCCTCAGCCGCAAGCTGACCGCACTCATGCGTGAGTCTGCACGTGATGAAAAGGTGCAGGCATTGGCCAAACAGCGCATGCAACAAGTGGAAGACGAGCTGAGGTCGCTGGAAAAGGCCGGCGCTTGATGCCTCGGTACCTCACACCGTTCTTCTATAGCCGTGCAAACACATAACGAGTAAGGTTATTCCATTTTCCGCGTCAGTGAGATCAGGATTGCCACACGCCAAGCACGGACTGCGCCTGGACCTGCGCACGCTCATTCTCGTCCTTTGTGCCCTCACCGCCCTGGTGATGCTGTGCGCCAGCTATTTCGCCAGCTACCGGGTGCAACGACAGTTGCTGATCGACCACGCGCTTGAAGCGAACCGCGTGTATGCGGCCAAGCTGGCGGCCATCACCGAGACCTTCATCAGCAACGCCTTGCAGCATCTGTCGTTCAGCGCCGGTTTGCAGGGACGTCAGATGGACGACACCGAAGCGATGGTGGCGGAAACCGAGCGTCTGCTGCGACAGAGCAGTGCCTTCAACTCCACCTTCGTGGTGGACGCCGAGGGCGTCCTGCGGGCTATATCGCCCGCTACACTACGTCGTTTCATCGGCACCCGCGTGCATTCACCCGGGTCCCAGGAGGCACTGACCCAGCGCCGGCCTCTGGTCTCGACGCCTTTTCTGTCAGCCGCCAACAACCTGGTGGTAGCGCTGTCGCACCCGATCTTCGATGGCAACGGCCGGTACCTCGGTTATGTCGGCGGCAGCCTTTACCTGCGCGAGCGCAACATCCTCAACAGCTTGCTGGGTGAACATTTCTACAAAGACGGCTCGTACCTCTACGTGGTCGATCGCAATCGTCGGTTGCTGTATCACCCCGATGCAGAGCGTGTCGGCACGCTGGTGGAAGGCAACGCACTGGTGGACCAGTTGGCGACGGTGCCCAGCGGCACCCGGCAAGTGACCAATACCCGTGGCGTCGAGATGCTGGCCGGATTCGCCACCGTACCCAGCGCGGGCTGGGGCGTGATAGCCCAGCAGCCGCTGGAGCAAACCGTTGCACCATTGAGCCACCTGATACTCAGCGTGATGGGTATTTCAGCTCCCTTGGCGTTGCTTGGCTGCCTGCTGCTCTGGTGGCTGGCAATGATCATCGCCCGCCCGCTATGGCAATTGGCGGCCGGGGCCAGGTCGATGGACCGCGCCAGTACCGCCGAACGCCTGCATCGCGTGCGCGCCTGGTACTTTGAAGCGGCCGAGCTCAAGCGTGCGCTACTGTTTGGCTTGAACCTGTTGCACGAGCGCATAGGCCGGCTCAACCGCGACGCCCAGACCGACCCGCTGACCGGGCTGGGCAACCGCCGCAGCCTGGAGTTCAGCCTGTCGCTGCTCAAAGCTGAAGGGCGGCGATTCTCGGCCATCGTCCTGGACATCGATCACTTCAAGCGGATCAACGATGGCCATGGCCATGATGTTGGCGACCAGGTGCTGCGCCGCCTCGCCGAACTGATGCGCGGCTGTTGCCGTGAAGGCGACCTGCTATGCCGAACCGGTGGCGAGGAGTTTCTGATGCTGTTGCCCGGTGCCAGTCTGGAGGTGGCCACGAATGTAGCCGAGCGCCTGCGAGTGACGGTACAGGACACGCCGCTGGAGCCGGTGGGCGCAATGACCATTTCGCTGGGTGTCGCGCATTGGCAGGCAGTGGAAGGCAGCGACCCTGGCGAGGCGCTGAGCGAGGCGGATCGGGCGCTGTACCAGGCCAAGCAGAGCGGGCGCAACCGGCTGTGCACCGGTGATTCGCAGGGCTGAGTCCTATGCGATGCCAGGTGCGGCAATCCGCCACCGCGAAGCACTACCTGACCATTCACCCCAATGCTAGATTCGCCGCCATGAAAATCACCCCACGGGCCCGCGTGCTGCCCTGGCACTGGAATACCAGTAGGACACCGAGGACAGTCCGTACTGGGGCTCGCCGCTCCTGCCTGGTCGCAGCACCCTGCAGAGCGACAAGAGCCAGCGCTTCGAGAACTACAACGTCGGCGACGGGCGGTACGATCAGCTCAACGAAGCGCTCAACGGCGCATCGGTGTCGCGCAAGGGTAATGCACCAAATGTCGGCAACCTGTGGCTGACCTACAGCCTGCCCCAGGACGGGTCAGGGGGCGTGGACGCTCGCTATGTCGACTCGGTGTACGCCGACAACGCCAATACCCCCAAGGCACCAGCCTACACCCTGTAGGGTGCCTTCGTCCGCTATCACCTGGACGAGCACACCCCCCTCACCGGGCGGGTGCGCAACCTGACCAATGAGGTATATGCCAAGCAGGCCTACCACCAGCAGTACTACATGGGCGCGCCACGCACCTTCGAGCTGGCGCTGGACCTTCGTTTCTGATCGTTTGGCCGGTCAGGCCGACGCCACCGCACCGATGAAGTTCGCCAGCTCCGCCGTACGCGGGGCGGCGAACACTTCGCGGGGGTCTCCCACCTCGTGCACCTTGCCGTGGTGCATGAACACCAGTTTGTCGCCCACCTCGCGGGCGAAGCGCATTTCGTGGGTGACCATGATCAGGGTCATGCCCTCGCTGGCCAGTTGGCGAACCACGCCCAGCACTTCGTTGACCAGCTCCGGGTCCAGTGCCGAGGTGATCTCGTCGCACAGCAGTACCTTCGGCGACATCGCCAGCGCCCGGGCGATTGCCACGCGTTGCTGCTGGCCACCAGAGAGTCGGTCAGGATACGCATCGAACTTCTCGGCGAGCCCCACCCGCGCCAGCATCTGCTCGGCCAGCTGGCGGGCCTCTGCACGGCTGGCCTTCTTCACCACCTGTGGCGCGAGCATCACGTTCTCGCCCACGCTCAGGTGCGGAAACAGGTTGAACTGCTGGAACACCATGCCAACCTTCTGGCGCAGGGCGCGTAAGTCCGCGCGGCTGGCATCGAGGTATTCGCCGTCGACTTCGATCACCCCATCGCTGATCGACTCCAGACCGTTGAGGGTACGCAGGAAGGTACTCTTGCCCGAACCACTGCGGCCGATGATGGCCACCACCTCGCCTTCCTCGATACTCAGGTCAACGCCCTTGAGCACATGATTGTCGCCATAGTATTTGTGCAGTGCGGATACTCTAAGCAGGGGCATGCAGCCTCCTTTCCAGATAACGGGCGCTCAGCGAGAGCGGATAGCAGAGAAGGAAATAGCCCAGCGCGACCAGGCCGTAGATCAGGAACGGTTCGAACGTGGCGTTGGCCAGCATGCCGCCGGTCTTGGTCAACTCGGTAAAGCCGATGATCGAGGTCACCGCCGTGCCCTTGACCACCTGCACCGAGAAGCCCACCGTCGGGGCGATGGCGATGCGCAGTGCCTGGGGCAGGATCACGTAGCGCAGTTGCTCCAGGCGATTCAACGCCAGGCTGCCCGACGCCTCCCACTGACCGCGAGGAATGGACTCGACGCAGCCACGCCAGATCTCGGCCAGGAAGGCGCTGGTGAACAGCGTGAGGGCAATGGCAGCGGCCATCCACGCCGAGACGTCGATGCCGAACAGCGCTATGCCGAAGAACACCATGAACAGCTGCATCAGTAGCGGCGTGCCCTGGAACAGCTCGATGTAGCCACGGGCAAAGCCACGCAATAAGGAGCTGTCGCTGATCCGCGCCAGCAACAGCAGCAACCCGGCCAGCCCGCCGCACAGAAACGCGACCAGCGACAGCAGCAAGGTCCACTGCAGCCCGGTTAGCAGGTTTCGGACAATGTCCCACAAGGTGAAATCCATTCAGCGTCTCCCCATTAGCCAACGTTGGCCGACCCAGGCCAGCAACTGGCGCACGACAATGGCCATGACCAGGTACATCAGCGTGGTCAGCAGGTAGGTTTCGAAGGCGCGGAAGTTGCGCGACTGGATGAAGTTGGCGGCAAAGGACAGCTCTTCGGTGGCGATCTGCGAACACACTGCCGAGCCCAGCATCACGATCACGATCTGGCTCGACAACGCCGGCCAGACCTTGGCCAATGCAGGGCGCAACACCACATGGCGCAGTGCCTCGAAGCGGCTCATGGCCAATGCCGCAGCGGCCTCCAACTGCCCCTTGGCTATAGCCTGGATCCCCGCACGGATGATCTCGGTGGAATACGCCCCGAGGTTGATCACCATCGCCAGCACCGCCGCTTGCCACTCGGTCAACCTGACGCCCAGCGCCGGCAAGCCGAAGAAGATGAAGAACAGCTGGACGATGAAAGGCGTGTTGCGGATCAGTTCCACGTACACGCCGAACAGCGCATCGAACGGGCGCAGCCGCCAGGCGCGGACCACCGCGCCGACCACGCCGATGGCGACACCGAGCAGCGTACCGATAACCGTCAGCTGCAAGGTGAACAGCGCCCCCCTGAGCAACAGGTCACCCTGCGCCAGCACCGGGGCGAAGTCGAATTGATAGGCCATGGTTCAGGCTCCGCTTGCCGCTCAAAGAT
This sequence comes from Pseudomonas sp. Rh2, assembly GCF_040762985.1. Lineage (NCBI taxonomy): Bacteria > Pseudomonadati > Pseudomonadota > Gammaproteobacteria > Pseudomonadales > Pseudomonadaceae > Pseudomonas > Pseudomonas sp. Rh2. Next base: position 2,712,933 of record NZ_CP142890.1, on the reverse strand, counting down.
CAGCCGGCAGCGGTTGCTTGAGCCACTTCTCGGCATTGCGATTGAGGCTGCCGTCGGCCTTGGCCGCTTCCAGGGTGGCGTTGACCTTCTCCAGCAACGCAGGCTCTTGTTTGGCCAGGCCCACATAAACTGGCGAGTCCTTGAGCTTGACCTTCATCACCGGGACCTTGGAAGGGTTCTTCTCGGCGATGGCAGCCATTACCACACTGCCGCTGGCGATCAGGTCGACCTGGCCGGACAGGTAAGCGGCGATGGTCGAGTTGTTGTCCTCGAAGCGTTTGATAAGGGTGCCTTGGGGCGCGACGGCGGACAGCTCCATGTCCTCGATCGCGCCACGGGTGACGCTGATGGTCTTGCCAGCGATGGCGTCGATATTGTCGACCTTGGCGTCCTGCGGGCCGAATACCGCCAGGTAGAACGGCGCATAAGGGCGGGAGAAATCGATCACCGCCGCGCGCTCGGGGTTCTTGCCCAGGCTCGAGATCACCAGGTCGACCTTGCCGGTGGTGAGGAATGGAATACGGTTGGTGCTGTTGACCGGCGTCAGCGCCAGCTTGACACCGAGCTTGTCGGCCAGCAGCTGGGCGGTGTCGATGTCCAGGCCACGAGGCTTGAGGTCGGGACCGACCGAACCGAACGGCGGGAAGTCCTGCGGCACCGCCACCTTCAGTACACCGCGGGCAGTGATGTCGGCGAGGGCGTCGGCCTGCGCCTGGGACAAGCCCAGGGTGCTGCCGCAGAACAGGGTGGCCAGAAGCAGGGGACGGAACATCTTCATGGAAAAGCCTCGCAGGGAACGGGGTGATGAGTCTGCAAGGCCATTGCATGGGCCATGCCAGATCCCTGAAAACACACGACGAACCCTGCGCAAGGCCCGCGCCTGCAAGGTCTTACTGGTCTGAACAGTTACTTCGAACGCTTCACCCACAGCGGTGCGCCGCGCCCCGCATTCGTGCAGGGTGAACCGATTCTGCGCCACACCGGGGCAAGACTTGCAAGGCGCCGCCAATGCCCGTAAAAGGAGCGGATATCGCCTCCGACCGGTCTGAACAGCATGCTCGACACCCTCCCCCGCGCAGTCCCTGAAATCGCCCTGCAGGCGATTCGTAAACTGATCGACGACGGCGGTTACCTGCCCGGCGATGCCCTGCCCTCGCAGCGCGACCTGGCGGAACAATTGGGCGTCAGCCGGGCTTCGTTGCGCGAAGCCCTCTCCTCGCTCAGTGCGCTGGGACTGGTGAGCGTCCAGCCGGGCAAGGGTGTGTTCGTCCAGGCGCCGCTGGCCCAGACGCCGCCGGCGTTCGCCTGGCCCTACGCCGAGCAGGTGTCGGCCGCCGACACCTTCCAATTGCGCTACACGCTGGAAGGTTTTGCCGCCGGGCAAGCTGCCTTGAGGCTGACCGCTGACGACATCGACCGCCTGGAGGCCAATGTCGAGGCCATGCGTGTGGAATTGCGGGCCGGTCGCTTCGAAGCGGCCGCGCGCCTGGACTTCGCCTTCCACCAGCAGTTACTGCAAGCCTGCGGCAACCAGGCGATGCTGCAGGTGATCACCGCCAGCCAGGAGATCTTCCTGGAAAGCCAGAAGCTTCCGTTCATTCGCCCCGAGCGCGCCATGGAAACCTGGCAGGAGCACCGCAAGATCCTCCGCGCGCTGGCACGGCGTTCGCAAGTTGGAGCGCAACGGGCCATGCAGGAGCATATTCGCAATGCCGCATCGCGTACTGGCGTCGTATTCACCGTCTAAGCGATTGCGACTGGACGGTCGTTGTGGAAACCGGCTTGCCGACCATCACCGCTCGGCCGGTGCATACACCGCATGGGTCGCATCGCCGGCAAGCCGGCTCCTACGGGGCCGTATCGCACGACAAACGGTCAAAACAGATATCCCGATGTCGCCCTCGAAGCAGCACTCACCCGCGCTGGCCTGTCTACTGCCTGTACCACAACGATAAAGCGGCCCGACCGCTCTACATTCATCCAGGCTGCCTATGACCACCGGAGAGCACACGCATGTCCGCACCTCATGAGGTATCCCCCGCCACGCTACGCCGCGTCATCGCCGCTTCGGCCATCGGCAATTTCGTCGAGTGGTTCGATTTTGCCGTCTACGGTTTTCTCGCCACCCTGATCGCCAGCCAGTTCTTCGCCAGCGAAGATGCCAGCGTGGCGCTGCTCAAGACGTTCGCGGTATTCGCCGTGGCCTTTGCCTTGCGCCCCCTGGGCGGAATTGTGTTCGGCGCCTTGGGCGATCGGCTTGGGCGCAAGCGCGTCCTGTCGATGACCATCTTGCTCATGGCCGGCTCCACCACCCTGATCGGCCTGTTGCCGACCTATGCCAGCATTGGCCTGGCCGCCCCCGCACTGCTGACCCTGGCGCGCTGCCTGCAGGGCTTCTCTGCCGGCGGCGAGTATGCCGGTGCGTGTGCCTACCTGATGGAGCACGCGCCCAGAAACCGCCGGGCCTTCTACGGCAGTTTCGTTCCGGTTTCGACCTTCTCGGCCTTCGCCTGCGCCGCAGTGATCGCGTACGGGCTGGAAGCCAGCCTCACCAGCGAAGCGATGAACACCTGGGGATGGCGCATTCCGTTCCTGGTCGCCGCGCCGCTGGGGCTGGTCGGCCTCTACCTGCGCTGGCGCATGGAAGAAACCCCGGCCTTCCGCGAAGCCATGGCCGAGGGCAAGGCACACGAGCACTCGCCGCTCAAGGAGACCCTGCGCACCCATGGCCGGGCGATCCGCAACCTGGGAGCTTTCATCTCGCTGACGGCGCTGTCGTTCTACATGTTCACCACTTACTTCGCCACCTACCTGCAACTGGTTGGCCACCTGACCCGCGCCCAGTCGCTGCTGGTGACTACCGTGGCGCTGCTGTTCGCCGCCATTGGCTGCCCGCTGGCTGGCGCATTCTCGGACCGGGTCGGACGGCGCAAGACCATTGGCTTCACCTGCCTGTGGGTAATGGCCTGCGTGTTCCCTGCTTACTGGCTGGCCAGTTCCGGGTCGATGTCCGGGGCACTGCTGGGGGTGATCCTGCTGGCGGTCGGGGCGCTGCTAAGCGGGGTGGTGACCGCGGCGCTGCTGTCGGAAACCTTCCCGACCCGCACCCGATACACCGCATCGGCGATCACCTACAACGTGGCCTACACGCTGTTCGGCGGCACGGCGCCCTTGGTGGCGACCTGGCTGATCGGCCAGACCGGCAGCAGCCTTGCGCCAGCATTCTACCTGGTGGTGATTGCCCTGGTGGCATTGCTGGGCGGCCTGGCGCTACCGGAGACATCGCGGATCTCGCTGCACGAGCCACTGCCAGCACAAGGCAGCCGGGAAGCCGCCCGCGGCGCGGCCTGAGTCACGCTACAGCCTGATTGCACAGCATGGGGGCGACCCGTCGCCCTCATGACGCCTTGCGCGAGCGTTTGGTCGTCGATTTCTTGCCCTTGACGGTCTTGCCGCCGCCCAGGCTGCGCTTGAGCAGTTCGGTGAGGTCGATGATGTCGGCGCCTTTCTCCGTACGGGTACCTTCGCCCTTCTCCACCGTCTCGATCTTGCCTTTGCTGGCCTTTTCCTCCACCAGGTCAAGAATGGTCTGGCGAAACGCATCGTGGTACTCATCCGGGGACCACGGCCCGCTCATGTCCTCGACCAGCCGCTTGGCCATGTCCAGTTCGCGCTTGTCGACCTTGGCTTCGGTCACGCTCTTGTCCAACTCCAGGGTTTCAATGCTGCGCACCTCCTCGGGCCAGCGCAGGGTGATCATCACCAGGGCATCGTCCAGCGGCCGCAGCAACGCAAGGTGCTGACGGGTGTGCAGCACCACCGTCGCCAACGCCACCTTGCCGGTGCTTTCCAGGGTTTCGCGCAACAGTGCGTAGACCTTGCCACCACGGCGGTCGGGGCTCAGATAGTAAGGGGTGTCAAAGTGCTGCAGCGGGATGTCGCCGGCGTCGACGAAGGAGAAGATGTCGATGGTTTGGGTCGCCTCAGGCCGCGCGGCGCGAATCTCTTCCTCGCTGATCACCACATAGCGACCTTTCTCATACTCCACGCCCTTGACGATGTTTTCCTTGTCGATGTCCTTGCCAGTGACCTTGTTCACCCGTTTGTAGCCCACCGGCTCCATGCTGCGCTTGTCGAGCCAGTCGAAATCGACCCGCTCGGTACGCACCGCCGTATTGAGCGAAACTGGGATGTGCACCAAGCCGAAACTGATCGCGCCTTTCCAGATGGCCCGCGCCATGCTGACCTCCTATGGGTTGAACGGATCGCCAGCGCTGCTGTAGCGCAGGGCGCCGCAGCGCTCGCAACACTGGCATTCGAGACCCGCGACTTCACGGGTCATCACCGTGCGCCACTGGCAACCACGCAGCAAGCAGACGAGTTTCATCAGCTACCCCTCCAGCCATCACCAAACGAGGCTTGTTACTGCAACTGACTGCGCGCTGACGCGAAGGTTTAATCCCAGGGCCATTGCACCCTCATGCCGTCCCGCTCACCAGTGCGTTCATCTCAGCGATATCACGCGCTACCTGGTCGGCGGAGTGGTCGAACATCGCCTGTTCCCGGGTATCCAGAGGCAACTCGATCACCTGCGAAATCCCGTCCGCTGCCAGTACGCATGGGACGCCCATGGCGATACCCGTGCGCCCGTACTCGCCCTCAAGCATCGCGACCGTCGGCACGATACTGCGCCGTCCGTAAGCGATGGCGTCAACCATCCGCGCAATGGCCACGCCCGGCGCATCGCAGGCGCTGCCCGATTTTTTCAAGCCGAGGATCTCGCCACCGCCCTGCCGTGTGCGCTGCACGATCCGCGCTATCTGCTCGTCCGACAGGAAGTGGGACAACGGCACCGAACCGACCGCGCAATAGCGCATCAACGGCACCATGCTATCGCCATGCCCGCCCAGCACCAGCGCGGTGATATCCCGCGCTGAAAAGCCGGTTTCCTCGGCGATGAAACACTTCATGCGTGCGGTATCGAGCACCCCTGCCTGCCCAAATACCTTGTTGCGCCCCAGCCCGCTGAGGGACCAGGCCCGATAGGTCAGTACGTCGACCGGATTGGACACCACCAGTACCGTGGCGGCTGGCGCATGCTGCTGGATATCCCGCATGATGCCATCGAGAATCGGCAGGTTGACGCTCAACACATCCTGACGCGACTGGCCGGGCTTGCGCGGCACACCGGCCGTTATCACCACCAGGTCGGAGCCCTGCAGGCATTGGGCATCGGCCCCGCCGTAAACCCGGGTATCAGACCCTGACTCGACCGCCGCCTGCCACACATCCAGTGCCTTGCCCCGTGCCAGATCACCCTGCACATCGATCAACACCAACTCGCTGCACAACTCTTCCCGGGCGATGGCCTGAGCCGCCGCCTCACCCACCATCCCAGCACCCACGATTGATAGCTTGTTCACCTGACACCTCCCGCGGTGCGCCACCGGCTATGCGCCCGCCTGTACAGAGAAGTATCGTCTGCTAAAGCCAAAAGACCACCCGCGCCTCAGGCGTACCAGCAGTGTCCGTGGGAACCGCGCGTGACAGCGTTGGCAGTTAAACCGCGCCCATCCACCATCAGCGCAAGTAGTCCTGGACCCACTTTACCCAACAATCGGCGCCAATCTTCACCAGCGCATCGTTGAAGTCGTAATGAGGATTGTGCACCGAGCATCCATGGAACTCGCCCGTACCATTGCCCAACATGAAGTAACAGCCTGGCCGCGCCTCCAGCATGTAGGCGAAGTCTTCGGTGCCCATGACCTTGCTGGGCATTTTGTCCAGCACTGAGCCGTCGGCGAACAAAGGCCTCAGGCTTTCACGGAGCAACGTGCTTTCGTGGTCGCTGTTGCACAGTGCGGGCGCCAGTTGGGTGAATTGCACATCGATCGCCACGCCGAAACTCTCGGCATGCCCCTTGACCAGAGCGTCGATGCGGCGGTTGATCTTGTGTTGGGTCTGGGCCGTGTCGGTGCGCACGCTCAACAGCATGCAGGCCTCGTCAGGGATGATGTTGTAGACGGTGCCGGCTTGGATCATGCCGATGCTGATGACCGCATATTCATCCACGCTCAGGTTGCGCGACTTGATGGTCTGGATGCCGCTGATCAGGCTGTTCAACGCCATCACCGGGTCCACCGACAGCTCCGGCATCGCACCGTGCCCGCCTTTGCCGGTAATGCGAATGCTCACCCGCTCAGAGGACGCCATGGTAGGCCCGGCCTGCACCACGCAGGTACCCACTGGCAGGCCAGGCATATTGTGTAATGCGTACACCGAGTCGCATGGGAAGCGCTCGAACAGGCCGTCGTCGATCATCGCCTTGGCCCCGCCCAGACCTTCCTCGTCAGGCTGGAAGATCACATTCACCGTGCCATCGAAGTCACGCGTCTCGGCCAGTTGCGCAGCGGCGGCCAGCAGGATCGCGGTATGCCCGTCATGGCCACAGGCATGCATGCGCCCGGGAATCTTGCTGGCATGCTCGAAGCGATTCTTTTCGCTCATGGGCAATGCGTCCATGTCGGCCCGCAAGCCAATGCTGCGTGGGCTGTCCCCTGCTTTCAATACGCCGACCACACCATGCCCACCGACATTGCGATGCACCTCATAGCCCCAGGCCTGCAGCCTGTCGGCCACCAATGCGGCGGTATTGGGGGTGTCGCCGCCCAGTTCCGGCGCAGCATGGATCTGCCGACGAAGCATGACGAACTCATCCAGCTCTGCAGACGAGGGCCGAGGTTGCTTGCTCTGGAAAGTACCCATGTCACGCGCATCCTTTGTTTTCAGGGAAATGTTTGAGGCAGGCCAGGCTGACGACGCCCCCAGCCAATAGGAAATAGGCTGGCGCCAGCGCGGTGCCCATCACGCCAATCAACCAGGTAGCCACCAGCGGCGAAAAACCACCGAAGATCGTCACCCCCAGGCTATAGCTGACTGAGGTGCCGAAGGAGCGCCGAGCTTTGGGAAAACCTTCCATGATCAATGCGAAGAACGCACCGGCACCGATGCAGGACGGCAGGATCAGGATGGCTACGCACATCATGGCCAGGCCTGTGTGTCGCACTTCGCCAAGCAGGTGGAACACCGGCAGTATCAGCACCACCGGCGTCGCAACCGTCCACGCCAGCAGGCGCTTCCTGAGTTGATACTTGTCCGCGAATCGGCCAGCCAACGGGCAGATGATTGCCATGCAACCGCTGCTGATACAGGCAATGGCCATGGCGCTGCCCGGCGGGTAATGCAACGCCGTGGTCAGGTAGGTGGGCATGTAGAACACGAACAGGTACATGCCTATGGTCGAACTGGCCATCAGGCCGATGCCTAGGCCGATACGCTTGAGCAGCTCGGCGTCGAGCCCCCGCTCGGCCTTCTGCGCAGGCCCTGTGTCGTGGGTTTCGGGCAAACGCGTGCGAATGTACCAGCCGACCGGACCGATCAGCAGCCCGAAGATGAACGGTATTCGCCACCCCCAGCTTTCAAGGGCAGCGGGGTCGAGCAACTGGTTGAGGGCAACGCCAAAGCCTGCTCCCACCAATGCGGCGTAACCCTGGCTGGCGGCCTGCCAGCTGACATTGCGGCAACGGTTGCTCACTGCACTGGATTCCATCAGGAACACCGACGCGGTGCCGACTTCCCCGCCCGCCGACATGCCCTGGATGAGCCGGCCCGCCACCAGCAGCAAGGTCGCGAAAATACCTATCTGCGAATACGTCGGCGCGAAGGCGATCAGCCCGGTGCCCAGGGTCATCAGCCCGAGGGTCAGGCTCAATGCTGCCTTGCGTCCATGCCGATCGGCGTAGCGACCGATGACCATCGCCCCGACCGGTCGCATCAGGAAACCGACGCCAAAGGTGGCCAGCGACATGAGCAATGAAGCCATCGCCGAGTCGGAGGGGAAAAAGTGCTTGCCGATCAGCACAGCGAAAAAGCTGTAGATCGTAAAGTCGTACATCTCCAGCGCGTTGCCCAACGAGCACGCGATCAAGGTTTTGCGGGAGGAGGATGCTTTCGCGGCTGAATGCGGGCCTGTCTGCACGACTGACGGCGCGGGGGGCGTTCTGGTCATTGTTGTCTCCGATGGCAAATCGCGGCGTGCAACGAATATCTGCCAATCGGGCACTCAACACACTTGCAGTTTCGGCATGAAGCTAACCTCTGGTTAATTGGCCTCATCGGTGGTTGGCCAATTTGCCCTGAGCTAGCGCACAGTTTGCCCTGCCTCGCCACACCGCCCCAATTATGCCCACCGAACCGCGCCTGAAGGGCCGCTTCTCGGCGGCTTGGCAGCCTCTGTAGAAACGGCGCTCCCGCGAAACACAACGCCGCGTGAAGCTGCTATTAACCAAACGGCATGACATGGCCGAATAAGCAATCACGCTGAAACGTTCCGTTCACCGACGCTACGGGCACACATCACTGTGCTGGCTTGGAGTCGTGAATGAACACTCGCATGACGTCGTTGCTGTTGATGATCCAAGGGGCTTGCCTGGCCGTTCAGGCGCAAGCCGAAGGCTTTCCGGCGCTCGATCGCCTTGCGCCAGGTTTTGGTTACTACGGCGTGGATTACGGTTTCGATGACCAACTCAAGGTCTATGGCACCGTGGATGCATTCGCCAGCTATCACGATTCGCAGCACCATTCGGGCTACCGGCTGGCCGGGGGCGGCGCATGGACCAACAAGCTCGGGTTGTATGCCCGCAAGGGGCTCAGCCCCGATACGGTGCTGGAGCTCGACGTCGAAGAGGGCTTCAACATCAACGGCAAAGCCCTGGACGCAACCTGGGACAGCATTGGAAGTCTGCGCCTGGCAACGATCGCCCTGCGCTCGCGAACCCTGGGCAAGCTCGAGTTCGGCAAGACCTACAGCATGAGCACGCCCACCTACGCCGACCCGTTCCTGGCCACCTACGGCTCGCCTTACACCTACCTGGCCCTGCCTGCCGCTGGCAAGGGCGCCTATTACCTGGACCTGCGCCCCAAGCACACCCTGGCCTATACCAGCCCGAACCTGGACGGTTTCAGCATCGGCACCGCACTGAGCTTCGGCTTCGATGATGCCGCCAGCGCGGGGCGCACCGTCCGTGGCGGCGGTGCCAAGTTGCAGTACCGCAACAGCCAGGTCATGCTGCTGGCCTCCTACAACCTGTACTACAGCGATCCGTATGACGACGGTGGCGTCTCCCGGCAGACGGCCAACCACTACAAGAGCCTGTCAGCGTTCTATGACTTCGGCCCGTTGTCCACCAGCATGACCTGGCAACGCCAGGAGGTGGACCAGTCCGGTACGCCCAGCACCACGCTGTACACCTTCGGCGTGCTGGCACCGGTCGGCAATCGGGACGTCCTGCGTCTGGCCGTGATGCAACGCCAAGTCAGCGCCGGCGACAAGGACGCAACCGGGGTGATGATCGGCTATGACCATTTCATCACCCCGCGTTGGGCCATCTATGGGCGACTCGGCAGGATCGTCAACCAGCGAGCTTCGTCGGTCACCTACGCCGGCACACCGGTGGACCAGGTTGGCGATGATCCAAGCAATGTCGCGCTAGGAATGTACTACCACTTCTGAGGGTACCGGGCGAGTTTGCCTGAGCACCTGCCCGCGCAAGCTGTGGAACAGCTCCTGGGCAGGTGCCGTAAGGCTATGGCGGTCGATGCAGACCAAATTGATGGGGTAGTCCGGAATCAGCTCCTGCACCGGCATGGCCACGTAGTCGCACTCGACGCCAAAGGTGAACCCCTGGTCCACGGCCAGCTCACTGATCGTCATCAACGATTCGGTGTTCTTAAGCAGCTTGAGCGCCATCATCACGGAGGTGCATTCGACGGTGTTCTGCGGCACCCGAAGGCCATTGCTTTCGAACAACTGATGAAACTGCGACGCCTGGTCCGACAGTTCATCCAGGCTGATCCAGTTGGCATACTGCAAGGTGCGCAGCGACTTGGCGAACTTCTGCTGATTCGACGCATGGCAGATCACCCTGCCCTTGATACTGCCCAGTGCCTCCCAATCCAGACTCATACGGCTCAGCGGCTGCTGGGAGGTAATGGCGAAATCGAGGCTGCCATCGCGCAACCGCTGCAGGATCTGGGACGGCCGCAAGTCGGTGATGGTGATCTTCACCCTCGGGTACTTACGCCGAAAGGCCAGGATGCTCTCATCGACACCGTCGAGCATCGCAGTCAGCGAAGTGACCCCGATGGATACCGCGCCCAGCGCGGCATCCTGAATGCTCGCAGCTTCGATCTGCAGGCGCCGGATACTCTCCACCACGAGGTTGGCATGGCGAATGACGCGCTTGCCTTCCTCGGTGAGCGCCATGCCTTTGTGCGAGCGCTGCAACAGGGTAAAGCCAACCTCCCGTTCCAGCTCCTTGATCGAACGGCTCAATGCGGGCTGCGTGATGTGCATGAGCTTGGAGGCTTCAAGGATGCTGCCTGCGTTATGGATGGCGACCAGCGCCTTGAGTTGGTGAAGTTTCAACCGTCTGTACCTTGTTGTTAGCGGGCCGGGTTGATGCCCCGTACAGATTACACGGCCACACACGCCCTTGAAACATGCAGGCACTTTTCACATTCACCAACTAAGCACGTGCTCTACCCTATAAAGTCCCCACCTAGAAGTTCCAATACATGCTGGTCTGCCACAAGAAGGCATCCCCGCGCTTGGGCACTAACGTTGGATTATCCTGATACGTAAACCCGTTGATCCAATAGATACCCTTGGTGACCCGGAAGGCGTGGGAAAGTGAGACGGCGGTAATAGTATCGGCGGGCGCCAAACCTCGTTCGCCCATTACGTCGCGAAAGTCCTTACTGATAAATGAGCGGGTAAAGCCAATGGATGTCATATCACGAGGCCGCCCCGGAAACAGGCCGATGTCAAATAACGTGAACTGGACATCGCCGTTGTAAGCGTTGCGGTCCTTTGGCGCCCAGCTCGCCTTGGTATCCAGGTACAACCCTTGCGCAGTACCCGGGCTGGGGGTGGTCAACTGGATCGTATTGGCAACATACGCACCGTAGTTACTGTCGGTCGGCTGCTGCGTCTTCAAATAGGTGTAGTGCGATGTGTTATAGATCAGCCCGGCTCGGAACCAATGCGAATGGCTGCCCTGACCGGGCTGGACTTTGTAGCCGAACTCATTGACGAACAGGGGATTGGCGCCATCCACGTGCCACTTCAAGCCATAGGGGTTCTTTTGCACATCGGCCAGGAACCCTTCAGGTGTCATGCTTCGGCTGATGGAGGAATGGTTGTACCAGCGTTTGCTGTCGTCGCGGAAGGTGACATCGAATGACGGCGTCGGTGCGTTCAGGCTCAGGCCCACCTGAACGGGTATCACGCTGGTCGGACCAAGGGCCGCCGATGCCGAGTTACCGCCCAGAATCATGCCGTAGAACTGGCGAATCAGGGGGTAGAAGCCGTATTGCAGCTCCAGCTTGCCGTCGTTGAACGGCTGGTTGACCGCGAGAATCGCGACGTTGTGCAACCTTGGGTAGCCCTGTTGGTAGTTGGATGTCTGCACCTGCGGCGTGAATGTCAGCTGTGCATCCTTGCTGAAGCCGATGCGCTCAAGGTCATAGGTCAAGGTCAGGGCGACACTCTGGCTGTAGGTGAAATTCTGCCCGCCGTATTCTTGCGGGTCGCGGTTCTGACCTTTCAGGTCGTAAAGCCCCATCGGGTTCCAGGTCAGCTGTGCGCCGATACCCCGGTCGGCCAGTTCGGAGCGAATGCCGCCGGCATCGCCAAGCAGCGACTCACAGTTCGATTGAGGGCGGATGACAGCGGTCGCCCGCGAGAGAAACTGGTCAAAGTATTCACAACTGTAAGGTGCCGGTGCCTTGGACGCCTGGCCGACCGTGTCGTTTGTTTCTTCAGTCGACCCGGCAAACGCCGAATGGGTGAGTACCGATGAAACCAGCAGCATTAAAATGGACGGCAGGCAACTGCCCTTGTGACTTTTAAGCACGTCAGGACTCCCGAAGTTCTTGTAGTTGTACGGAAACCATCGCAAGGCGTGGACTTGCACCACAAGTAACCCACAGCAGCCGTTAACTTAGAAATCGTTTATGGCGAGCACCTCCTATCTTCATTGATTATGCCTCGGCATTACCCATCAGCTGGACGGATACTGCCACATCGATATTTATCATGCCCCGCCGCAACGTTTGAAACGCATACTTCCAGGCTGTTAGCCACTCGCGGAGAATTCCAATAATGCGTGACGCGATGATCGATGTAGATGTGCTGATCGTTGGCAGCGGGCCGGTCGGTGCGACATGCGCTCGCCTGCTCGTCGACCAGGGCCACTTGCACGTGCTGATGGTGGATGCCGGCCCACGATTGACCGAGCGCGCCGGCCTGCACGTTCGCAACCTGCCTGAAGAGGCCCGCGTGGCAGCACAGGTCGCCGCGCAAGGGCCGACCGCCTTCCGCTACGCAGTGCCCAGCATGCCTGAACGCGCCGGCGCTGCCGTGTTGGGCCGCTATCGACTCGAGCATCTCGTGCGCCCCGGCACTCACCTGCCGAACGGAGAACGATGGGGTGAACTGCCTGCCGCCGCTTGCTCGACCAATGTTGGCGGCATGGGCGCGCACTGGACGTGCGCGTGCCCACCGCCGGCCGACGGTGAAGCCATCGGCTTCATCCCCACCGACGAGATGCAAGCCGCCTTGGCGACAGCCAGGGAGCTGCTGCAAGTTACGGCGGCCGCGTACCCAGATACCCCTGTCAGCCAACGCCTGCGTGAACGCCTGAGCAATGCCTTCGCTGAGGTCACTTCGCGCGATCGCGCCGTGCAGCGCATGCCGCTTGCCTGCAGTGCCGAGCACGACCAACGCCGATGGAGTGGCAGCGATACGATTCTCGGTGCCTTGGCGGACGAAGCAGGCAGGCCGGAGCGATTCGAACTACGCCATGACACCGCCTGCCTGCAGTTGCTGGTCAGGCACGACCGCGTGATCGGTGCCCAACTGCTGGACCGCAGCAGCGGCACACGTTACCGCGTCGACGCCAAGACCGTCATCGTCGCCGCCGATGCACTGCGCACCCCGCAACTGCTCTGGGCCTCGGGCATACGCCCCCAGGCCCTCGGCCGCTACCTCAACGATCAGCCCCAGGTCGTGCATGCCGTTCGACTCGATGCCGAGGAATGCGGTATCACCCGCCCTGGAGAGGATGCGACGGTTGGCGTGTACTGGGTACCCTTCGACCGGCAGCATCACCCGTTTCATGGCCAGGTCATGCAGATGGAAGCGTGCCCGGTTGCACTGACGGATGAAGCCCAGGCGAACGTCGAGCACATCGTCGCCATGGGCTGGTTCTGCTGCAAGCAGGACATCCGCGCCGAAGACCGTGTGCGCTTCAGCGAGACCGAGAAGGACTTCCTCGGCATGCCCGCCATGACCCTCGACTACAGCTTGACCGAACGCGACCTGGCACAGGTCGACAAGGCGCGCGACCTGTTGCAGCGCGCAGGCAAAGCCCTCGGCCAGCCACTGGGTGAAGCACCTTTGATGTTGCCGCCAGGCAGCTCGCTCCACTACCAGGGCACGACGCGCATGGGCGAAGCGGACGATGGCACCAGTGTCTGTGACGACCGCGGCCAGGTATGGGGCTTCAGGAACCTGTTCGTCGCAGGCAACGGCGTCATTCCCACTCCGACGGCCTGCAATCCGACGCTGACCAGCGTCGCCCTCGCCGTACGCGCCTGCGAGCGCATCCTGCAGGAGCACACCCATGGTCACGCTTAAAGGCCCCTCGCTGTTCGTTGCGCAGTTCGTGGGCAATACCGCCCCCTTCGACACCCTGGACAACCTGGCCGAGTGGGCAGCGAGCCTTGGCTACAAGGCCTTGCAACTCCCCTGCGATCCACGCCTGTTCGACCTGCAGCAGCTTGCGCAAAGCCAGGGCTATGCCGATGAGATCCGCGGTCGGTTGGACCGACACGGGGTCGTTGTCAGCGAGCTTTCCACTCACCTACAAGGTCAGTTGATCGCCGTGCACCCTGCCTACGACACGCTCTTCGACGCGTTCGCTCCCCGTGAAGTGCGCGGCAACCCCGGCGCACGCCGGCAATGGGCCAGCGAACAAGTGGCGCTGGCTGCGCGGGCCTCTGTGCGCCTCGGCTTGACGGCCCACGCGACCTTCTCCGGTTCGCTGGCATGGCCCTACCTCTATCCTTGGCCGCAACGTCCGCAAGGGCTGGTCGAGCGAGCTTTCAAGGAACTGGGCGATCGCTGGCGTCCTCTGCTGGACACCTACGACCGGCACGGCGTGGATGTCTGCTTCGAGCTGCACCCCGGCGAAGACCTGCACGACGGAGTCAGTTTCGAGCGCTTTCTGGCCGAGGTCGACCAGCATCCCCGGGCAAAACTGCTGTACGACCCCAGCCACCTGCATCTGCAGCAGGTCGACTACCTGGCCTTCATCGATCACTACCATGCACGGATCGGGGCATTTCATGTCAAGGATGCCGAGTTCCGACCCGATGGCCGCCAGGGTCTCTACGGCGGCTATGGTGACTGGATATCACGCGCTGGCCGATTCCGCTCGTTGGGCGACGGACAGATCGACTTCAAGGCGATCTTCTCGCGCCTGGCAACCTACGACTATCCAGGCTGGGCCACCCTCGAATGGGAGTGCTGCCTCAAGCATCCCGAGGACGGTGCCCGCGAAGGCGCGCGGTTCATCGCAGAGCACATTATTCCCGTGGCGCGCTACGCCTTCGACGACTTCGCAAGCAGCACCCTCGACGCAACGGCGCAATCGCATCTGCTGGGCATAGGAGGCGAGCGATGAGTGCACAGACACGGCGTCTGCGACTTGGCATGGTCGGCGGCGGTGACGGCGCGTTCATCGGTGCCGTCCACCGCATGGCAGCCCGCCTCGACGACCGCTTCGAGTGGGTCGCGGGCGCATTGAGCAGAGATCCCGCACGAGCCGATTCCAGCGCCAGGGCATTGTTCATTCATCCAGGGCGCAGCTACCACGACTGGCAGGTAATGGCGCGCGCCGAAGCGATGCGTGACGATGGCATCGATGCCGTGGTGATCGCCACGCCCAATCACCTGCACATACCGATTGCGTCGGCATTCATCGACCATGGTATCGATGTGATCTGCGAGAAGCCCCTCGCCCGCACGTACGCCCAAGCTCATGCACTGGCCGCGACCGTACGTGCGAGCGATCGCATCTTTGCCGTGACCTATCCCTACAGCGCCTACCCCATGGTGCGTGAGGCGCGCCGATTGGTAGCCGCCGGAGCCATCGGCGAGGTACGCGTGGTCCAGGTCGAGTACGCCCAGGAATGGCTCACGGATCTGTCGCAGAGCCCGCAGGCAACCTGGCGCGATGACCCTGACCAAGCTGGGCCGGCCGGGGCACTGGGCGATATCGGCAGCCACGCCTTGCACCTGGTGGAGTTCGTCAGTGGCCTGGTATTGAACGAAGTCTGCGCAGACCTCGCATCGCTGGTGTCTGGACGTCGCCTGGACGACCAGGTGCAAGCGCTGTTGAGGTTCACCAACGGCGCTCGGGGCGGCCTCTGGGCCTGCCAGGTGGCGCCCGGACAGGAGAATGGGCTACGCCTCCGGCTGTTCGGTAGCAAGGGCGCATTGGCCTTCGATCAACAACAACCCGAGGCGCTGCTGTTCACCGAAACCGGCCAGGCGACGCGCATCATCAAACGCGCAGCGGGCGAACATGCGCGACAACGGGATGCGCTGTTGCGCCTACCCGCGGGCCATCCGGAGGGATACCTGGAGGCATTCGCCCAGCTTTATTGCGATTACGCAGAGCTCTGGCTGGCACGACAAACCCTGCGTCCCGCCGCCTACGCAGCTACCCTGCTACCTGATTTCGACACAGGACTACGCGGTCTCGCCGCTATCGAGGCCATGTTGCGCAGCCACGCCCTGGGTGGCCAATGGGTGAAGCTGGGACACTGAGCGCCCTTCCCCCACTGGCGCTTGCACAAGCTGGGCTGCGCATGTGAGCAACTGCTCGCGCAGCCACGTGTGCGCGGGTTCCTGATCACGGTGTCTGGGCCATTGCATCACTTGCCGGCAACGCGGTGCCTGTTGTGAGGCGTTGAGCATCCGCAGGTTCGGGTAGCGTTGGCAGAACCTGCGCGCGATGAAATCCGGCAGCCTCACGCGCAGATTGCTCGCCCCGAGCAGTGTCGGCAGCGCCAGCAGGTGGTCGGTGCGCCAACCCTCGGTCGACTTCAGCCCAAGGTCCGAAGCGATCACCTCGCAGCCATCGTCTGGATCGACGACAAAGCTCGGCTCGACCGGGCGCTGGCAGACCAGCGTCGCCAGCGGCACGTCGAGCAGCATCTGGCTGGCGTAGGCCTCGTCGTGCTCATCGAATGGGCGGATCAGCACATCTGCGCCATGACGCTGGAAAGCATCCTGGACTGCGCTCTCGCCCAGCTGGGAAATCGACAGCACTTCCAGACGAGCCCCAGGCGCAAGCTTCACCAGGCGTTGATACAGCAGCGGAATGAGAAAACCCGCGTCGAGGTCCGAGCACATCACCTTGAACGATTGCCGGGTATGCGCAGCATCGAATACCTTGTCGCGACGCGCGATCTCGGCCGCTCGATGCACGGCATGACGCACTTTCTCGCGCATTTCCAGTGCCAGCGGGGTCGGGCGCATCCGTCGGCCGTCCGGCTCCAGCAGGGGGTCATCGAAATGCAGGCGCAACCGGGCCAGGCCTGCGCTGATCGCGGGCTGGCTGACGTACAGCTGCTCGGCTGCCCGACTGACACTGCAGTGTTCAAGCAATGCGTCCAGCACGACCAGCAGGTTCAGGTCTAGAGCCCGATAACGCATGGCAGCGCTCCTTTGTCCGGCAGGTTCACACAGCCTCGGATCAACTGACGTACCCAATCGTGCAGTGGCTCTTGTATGGCGCCAGCCCGCCAGGACAGCCGCTGCACCAGCCTTGCGGTGTCGAAAGGCAGCGGCCACACCTGGAGCGGTCTCTGCGTCCTGTACGCACGACTCAGGGACGCGGGCACGCAGGCAATCGCCTGCCCTGCGTCCAGGTAGGTATCAAGGGCCAGGTAACCCGGCACCCACGCACAGATGTCGCGGGTTTCATCGCCCGCGAAGTGCTGCCCCGCCACCCGCAGGTGCGGCAGGCGGTTGAACGTTTCCAGGCTCAGGCCGTCTTGCAAGGCGGGGTGATCGGTCCGGGCGAGACACTGCCACTGCTCATCGAAAAGTGCCTCACTATGGCTGCAGGCGTCGCTGGCGATCATGAAATCGATCTGCTGACGCGCCATCCAGGCATCGAGGTTTTCAGCGCTGCCCCGGGGTGCGGCCAGCAGTTGAACGCGCATGGCAGGCGCTTGCCGGCCCAAAGCCCTGATGATCCGTGGCAGCAGTTGCTGGGCCAGATCGTCGGTGCAGGCAATGCGCAACGTAGCATCGCACTGCGCGGGCACGAAGGCCGTTGATTGTTCGAGCAGGCCGCCCACATCCTGCAACCACTGCCTCACCAAAGGCTTGAGCTCCTGACTAAGCGCGGTGGGCAGCATGCTGTGATTGCCCTTGACCAGCAGTTCGTCTGCGAAATGCTCGCGCAACCTGGCCAGCGACGAGCTGACGGTGGACTGCCCCAGGCCCAGGCGTTGCGCGGCCCTTGAGACGTTGCACTCCTGCAGAAGGATATCCAGCACCATCAGCAGATTCAGATCCAGCCCCTTCAATCGCATGAGCGCGGCCCCTCAACGACGTGAAGACTGAAGATGGAGACACCCAAGCGCATTAGGATCGGACGGCCCTCCTGGTTGCGGCGTTGGCATTCTTGCTGGCATTTCCATGTCGACCTCCTGCACCCGCCTCGGCGAGCGGGCCTTTCTTGTTGTGGGTGGCAAGCAAAGTCGCTTGCAAATAGAACCATAATTCTGGTTCTATGAGTCATACTTAATTGCCTTTTCATGTCCGTCAAGTTTTTCCTTGCGGGCCATCGGAAAAAACTCCAAGCTTGCCACCATGACTACCCCAAACGTACGCCCGCCCCAGCAAGACCGAAGCCGCCAGTCCCTGGAAAAAGTGCTCACCGCAGCGCGACAACTACTGTGCGAAAGCCTCACCGCAGACCTCACGCTGATTGAGGTCAGCAAGGCAGCTGGCGTATCGATCGGCTCGATCTACGGCCGTTTCAAGGGCAAGGACGACTTGCTGCAAGTAGTCTTCGAAGATGCGCTCGAGAAGATGGACCTCGAGTGGCAGTCCTCGATGCGCGAGCTTGGCGCCCGCCAGCTTGACCTCTCGGAACGGTTACCACTGTTGGTGGACACCCTGGCCGAACACCTGGCCCGGCATGCCGCGATCCTCAAGCCATTCATGAACCGCGCCAGCCACGCCGATATCGCCCGTTCAGGCAAGGAATATCACGCCAGGATGGCAGCCGCGTTCATGGCACAGATCAACGCTCACCAGGATGAAATCCGTCATCCAGACCCTGACCGCGCCATCCATTCCTGCTTTCGCATCATCTACTCCTCGCTTGCCCGTTTCCTTGGGCTGGGCTCGGCGGCCGACGCCGCGGGCGAAGGCGACTGGAACCACTTGAAGCAAGACCTGGGCACCATGAGCGTGCTCTTCCTCACCCATTGACCGCCTCCCGCCTCGGCTCAACCGCCGAATCGGGATTGGCACTGCCTTAAATTAGAATTAGAATTCTTGTTTTATCCAATCAGGAGGTTAGCCCCTTGAAGGCGATAGACCCGCATGCACGCGCGTTTCTGATCCTCATGGCCGCCGTGAGCGCCTTGGGTGCGCTAGGAATCGACATGGCGCTGCCGGCCAACGGCAGCACCGCTTCAGCGCTAGGGATCGCGCCGGAGGCGATGGTCTGGTCACTCAGCGTGTTCCTTGCTGGCTTCGCCGCCGTTCCACTGATCGCGGGCCCGCTGTGCGACCGCTACGGCAGAAGGCCGGTGCTGCTTGTCTCGCTGGTGCTGTTCAGCGTGGCCAGCCTGGGCTGTGCGCTGTCGGACAGCCTCGGTACGTTGCTTTCCTGGCGGTTGCTGCAGGGCGTCGGCGGCGGCGCTGGCCGACCGGTGATCCTGGCAATCATGCGGGACTGTTTCCAAGGCAGCGAGGCGCGCAGCAAGCTGTCGTTCATGGCCGCCCTAGGGATGCTCGCGCCTCTGCTTGCGCCGAGCCTGGGCTCGCTGCTGATCGGGTTTGCACGCTGGCAGATGCTGTACGTGTTCCTGGCGGTTTACGGGATCGTGATCGGGCTGCTGCTCGCCCGTGGTTTCAAGGAAACCCTCAAGGTTCCCCTGCCCCAGCTCAGCCCAAGGTCCCTGGCCGCGGGATACATGAAGGCGCTGGCAGAACCCCTGTTCCTTGCCGGCACCCTCGTTACGTCTGCCTCGTTCGCCTCGATCTTCGCCTACGTCGGTGCCGCCCCCAGCCTGTTCATCGATACCCTGGGGCTGACCCCACAACAATTCGGGCTCACCTTCGGCGCCTGCTCGGCGGGACTGATCGTGGGGGCCGTCAGCAACGGGCGCCTCAGCGCCAAACATGTCGAAGCACACAAACTGCTGCTCGCCGGCGCCGGGTTGGCCGTCGCGGGCTGTGTAGGGCTGGCGACCTGCGCACTCACCGACGCCCGTTCGATCTGGCCCTGGTTGGTCGCCATCCTTGCATTGACGATGTCTGGCGGGCTGGTCAGTGGCAATGCAACGCAAATGGCGCTGCAGCCTTTCCGTCAGCACGCCGGCACTGCCAGCGCGCTGATGAGTGCCATGCAGATGGCCGGTGCATCGCTGGCTGGGGCACTGGTTGCCGCCCTGGCGTCCTTCGGCAGCGGCCTGTCGATGGTGATCGTCTGCGCCCTGTGTCAGGCGTTCATGGTTGGCGGAATCGTCTGGCTACGTGCCCAGTAGCCTTCCAGGGAGAGTGCGAGCGTGGCTGCAGAGTCGTGACGCTGACAAAACAAAGGGCCTCCTGAACAGGAGGCCCTTTGTTTTACTGCCGATAAAGCGTTTCAGGCGGGAAGCTTGCGTAGCGCATGCCCGTGTCCGGAAAGCGAATAGGCGAAGATCGCGGCTGCTAGCACCAACGCCACGCCACCGAATACCGAAAACGGCACCATGATATTGCCCTCAGCCTGCACGCGCAGCAGGTTGACGAACAGTGGGCTGACGAACATCCCGGCGAAGAAGGCACTGGACCACGCCCCCATCGCCCGACCGCGATGCGCAGGCCCCACCAGCGAGGCCACCCAGAAGATCATCGCGCTGACGGCCATGCCGGCACCGACCTGTTGAACCACCGCGCCAACGCCCATGACCATCGGGTTGCGTGCCTGCCCGATAGCGATCATGCCCGCACCGATCAACGCCAACGTGACGGTGAGCACACGCTCCGGCGTGGTCCGGCTGGAGACCCAGCCGAACAGCAATGCCCCCAGCGGCACCGCCAACGACGCCAACGACATCAGCATGCCGATGCGCTGCGGCGATGCGCCGTCCAGTGCATGGAACGCGGTACCGGCGTTGATGGTGTAGACGTAGTACACGACGGCAATGACGAAGGTGGTCAGGCAGATGGTCGCCATGCGCAGCCAAGGGAAAACGCTGTCGTCGATCAGCGGCTCGTCATCGTGGCGGGTATCGGCATCGGGCTCGAACATCCATACCTTCATGGCCAAGCACAGCGGGAAGGCGATGGAGTAGATCCAGAACGCGCCATTCCAGACCAGGGCGGTCAGGTAGCCAGAGCTGGCGATGACAGCGGCGGCGAGCGAAGGCCCGACGAACCCTTGCAGCGCCAGCCAGAAGCGACGACGGCGGACATTGAAATAGTTCACCAGCATGGTGTTAGCCAGCGTCAGTACCACGGCCTCCGCCAGACCCACGCCCAGACGGCTGGCGAAGATCAGCGTCAGCGACTGGCACCACAGCGGCATGGTACCGCACACGCCGAACAGGAATGTCGCACCGATGAGCAGACGACGACGCCCCAGCCGGTCGGCAAGCAAGCCGGCAAAAGGCGCCACGAAGGCGATGACCAAGCCCGGTGCGGTGATCATCAACGGGATAAGCACCTGCGCATGGGCGACAGGCGCGAAGTGCTCGATCAGCGTCGGTACAGCCGGTGCCAGCGAGACAATAGCCAGAATGGGCAGGAATCCGGTCAGCACCATGATCAGGCCTTGCGCCACCCCGGCGCGTGGAGCGGTTTGAGCAGCAGAAAGGGGAGTTCCCACGATCTTCTCCTTCATTGTTCTTGTGGAGATCAAACGGACTGGGCACGCAGCAAGGCGAATCGGGAAGGCCCGACTCGCCCGCGTTCAGGACAGGTTCAGTTCATTGCGTCAGCGCGACATCCGCCTCGCACGTCGTGGTGGGCACGAACGGCAGGTAGGAAATCCGCAGCTTCTCGGCAAGCTTCAGGCGATGCTTGCCCTCGGCGAGGCCGCCGGGCTTGAGCACGATCAGCTCGGCTTTCTCACCAAAATTCCAGCGGTCGTCGTACACGGTTTCCAGCTCATCCAGGCTCCAGCTGCGGCCCCTTACGCTAAAGCGAATCGCACTGCGTTCGATCGCCTCGCCGTCCACGCTGATAGCGATGTCTTCGATCATCGACAGGCCAAGGCCGCGGTAATACGGCAAACGCGCGAGGAAGCGGAAGCCGGTGACCTTGCCGCCTTCGATGACATTGTTGAAGCCTTCCTGGCAAATCATGTGTTTATCGAACATCGGGGCTATCCTCAGGCGGCCAAAGCGGCGGGCAGATCTTCGTTCAGCAGTTTGCAGAACATGCGGTGTTGCAGGCGAACCTGATGCAGGCTGTCGACTTCGAAGGCGTCTTCCACCCAACGGTTGCCCTCGTACTCGGAACAGACATAACCCTCATAGCCACCTTTTTGCAGCACGCGGAAGATCTCGTCATACGGGATCGACCACTCTTGCAGCGACTCGGTCATCTCGTAGAACTTGGCGTGGATATTGTGGATGCGCGGCATGAAATCGAGCATTCGCTTGGGTTCGAACGCCGCGTTGTGTCGCAGGGTCTCGGCCATCGCCAGTTGCGGGCCCGGCCCCCATTTCTCCATGACGTCCAGGATGACGTACTCGCTGAGGCGGCGGTCTTCGTAGCTCTTTTCGATGAAGTCGGCGGCAGCGACCGGGCAGCCATTGCGGATGAACCGCTCCTTCCAGACCCGCGGGAAGCGATCGAGAAACATCCCCATGTCCGGCAAGAAGCCCAACGCCTGGGTACCGGCGCGCTCATAGGCTTCGGCGTGGCGGATGATCCAGGGATGGTCGAAGTGCAGCGGAGCATGAACTTCAAGGAGAATCTTCAGCCCCAGTTCTTCGGCATAAGGTGCGGCGGCCACCAAGACTTCCGGGTCGACCGAGACCAGCGAGCGGATGTATTTCATGCCCAGGCGCGCACCGAACTCCAGGTCGTTGCGCACACTGCGAACCTGCTCTTCGAAGGGCATCGGCCGCCCTTTGTAACGCTTGTAATCGAGCATGAAGTCGTGGCTCACCGGCACGGTGCCGTACTTCTTCATCAGGTGATGCCAATGCTCGATGGCCGTGTCGGCCACGCCCTGCTCCGGCCAGCCCGCGAAGCTCTGCTCACCGATGATCTCGATACCCAGTGCCCCCATCTGCGCGCACTGGTGGATGCAATCGGCCAGGTCCATCTTGCCGAGGAAGGTTTCGTTCTGGAAGCTGTACAGACTGACGCCGCGTTTGATCTTGTTGTTCATGGCATTTTTCCTGGAGTGGCTGTTACAGGCCGGTGGCTTGTCGCACGGTGGCCAGCGATTGCAGGGAAGGCAGGGTGGGCTTGTACTCGAGGCCGATCGCTTGCCGGTACCCCAGCGTCTCGAGCCGTCGCAGCACATCGTCCCAGTCGAGTTGCCCGGTGCCAGGCTCATTGCGCCCTGGCAGGTCGGCGATCTGCACGTGGCGCACCAGGTGCATGCGGCCGCGCAGCACATCCTCCAGCGATTCATCCATCACGCTGGAGTGGTACACATCGAACAGCAGCTTGAGGTTCGGACTGTCGACCTCCTCGATGATGTCCAGGGCTTCGCGGGTGTCGTGCAGGAACATACCGGGGTGGTCGATACGGGTGTTGAGTGGCTCGATCAGCAACTCCACGCCGGCCTGTTCGGCCAGGTGGGCGGCGTTGCTCAGCGCGTCGATGGCGGCTGCGCGTTGCTCGGCATGCGACACGCCCTCACGGGTGAAGCCAGAGGCCACGATCAGCGGAGGCGAACCGACCTTCTGGCTGGCCGCCAGACTGTCGCGCACCGCTTCGATGAACTCGGCATGCTGCGCCGGATCGACCAGGCTTCGTCGCGGATCGACGCAGAAGCTGGTCAAGGTCACGCCGGTTTCACGCAAGGCGTGCGCTACCTGGTCCATGGGTTTGTCGCGCCACAGGTGAAACTCGACATGGCTGAGCCCGGCGGATTTCGCCGCACGGATGCGATCGGCGAAATTGGGACAGTCATCCTGAAAGAGCCATTCGATACAGGCTGATGGGTACACGTCTTACCTCCTTGTAGGGCGGTTCCTGACCGCCATTGTTATTCTGAACGAGGATTCTTATTCTGATTGTCTGGCAGTGAGCCACAGCACTCGCGCCACTGCACATCATTTATCTCGTGAGCGGCCTATCGCTGGCTTGGATGGATTGATCGAACAGCGAATGCCATGCGCCCGCCTCCACGCCGCCCTTCTCATCGACCTCAAGCGCCAGCTGCAGCCAGCCGTCAGTGCTCGAAGCGCCCAGGGTCATGCGGTAAAGCCCAGGTTGCAGTCGCCACCGCTGCTGCTCGCAATCCCAACGGGAAAAACTGCGCGCCTGGAGCACCAGGTCGACAGCGGCCCTCCCCGTCGCGGGAACGTCCACCGCCGCGAAGGCCTCCAGAGAATATCGCCTGTCCTGGCCTTCTTCGGGGGGGGCCAGCAGGTAGAGCTGGGGAACAGCCTTGCCCTGGCGAGACGAGTTGTTCAGCAACCCAAGGCGCACGCTCAGTGTCTCGACGTGCTCCCCGGACAACTGGGCCACTTCAGGCTCGATCGATGCATAACCCAAGCCATGGCCGAAGGGAAAGGCAGGCGTTAGCGAGTGCGCCGCAAAATGGCGATACCCCACCCACCAACGCTCGTGGTAGTGCACCTCACCCGCCGGATCAGGCGTGAGAGACCAGACCGGATAATCCTGCTCCCGCTCAGCGAAGGTCACCGGCAACCGCCCACCTGGCTCGAGATCGCCTGCCAATACCGAGGCCAGTGCAGGCCCGAAGGCCTGCCCCGGATACCAGGCGACGATGACAGCGGCGGCGTGCTTCAGGCAGGCCGTATCGACCGGATGCCCCACATTGAGCACAACGACCGTACGCGGATTGACCTCGCAGACCGCACGAACCAGGGTTTGCTGTGCGGCGCTGAGCTGGGTGGTGTCGCGGTCGACGCTTTCCAGCCCCGCATCGGCGGTCTCCCCCACCATGAGCACGACGCTATCCACCTGCTGCGCCAACGCCACGGCTTGCGCGAGCAGGTCATGTGACTGAGGTGCTCGACAGCCGAACCACAGGCCATGCGCCAGACTTCGGCCAATGTTCATCGAGAATTCAAGCGAACACTGCTGGCCCGCCTCCAGTATCACATCGACCCAGGTGTGTGGGCTCTGCATCAACTTGCCCATGATGTCACCGGACAAGGTGACGCCATCGAAGCTGGCATAGGCCTGCCCGTTGATGGAGAGGCTGACCTCGCCCGTACCGCCGAGGAAGAAGCGATACACACCACTGTTGGCCACTTGCATGACCGTGCTAGCCGTAACGTTGGCAATGCCTTCGAGCGACAGAAGATCGCCCACACCGGGCATGTCCTTGAACCAGACCAGCGAAGAAGCATGGCGCGTTTCCTCGTGCACCAGGTGCCCTTCGGCATCGCGGAACGTCACGCTCAGGTCCAGCGGCTCGCGGGTCAACGGGGGAATCCGGTACTCGGCGACCACGCCTTCGGCATACACCACCTCGTGGAAACGTGCCGTGATCGAGGTGACCGGCATTTCCGTCGCCGGGTCGAGCGCTACCTTGGCGAACGTGCCACCTTGGAAACAAGGCTGGATCGCGTTGGGGCCGATGACCGCGATGCGCTTTTCCTTATCCGGCCGCAACGGCAACAGGCCGTCGTTGCGCAACAGCACCATTCCAGCCGCCGCCGCCTCTTTCAGCACCTCGATGCGCTCCGATTCGGCAGCGACGCTGGCGTCATAGGGAAGCGGGTTGTCGACTCGACCAGCAAGGCGCTGCAGGCGTTCGACGGCATCGACCAGGCGTTCGCCGATCGGCGCAGCGACGTCCAGCGCCGCGCCCATATGCCGGGCAGGGCCGGGCATTTCTAGGTCCAGCCCTGCCGCCAGGCTAGCGACGCCGTCGTGGGTGCCAAACCAGTCCGACATCACCAGTCCGTCCCAACCCAAGCCCTGCTTGAGCCAGCCAATGGCTTGGCCAAGCTCGGCACAGCGCACCCCATTGACGCTGTTGTAAGCCGTCAACATGCCCCACGCTCCCTGCCTGGCCGTGTGCTCGAACGGGCGGAAATACACCTCCCGCAGGGTCTGTTCGTCTACCGTCACGTTCATGTTGCGCCGGTCGGTTTCCGAGTCGTTGCACACCAGGTGCTTGATCACCGACGCCACCCCACGGGACTGCACCCCTGCAGCCCAGGCCCCACCAAGATTCGAGATCAGCAGTGGGTCTTCGCCGAACAACTCGAAGGCCCGGCCCGCCAACGGGCTACGCATCAGGTTGAGATTGGGCGCAAGGATGCCCTGGATTCCCAGACGCAGCGCCTCGTCGCCCACCACCTGGCCGACCTTGCGCACCAGCGCCCCATCCCAACTGGCCGCCAGCGCCAGACCGCACGGTGTCAGCAGCGCAAGATCGCGCTCATCCACCCGCCCTCCAGTGATGCCCATCGGGCCGTCGGAAAAACGCACGGACTTGAGCCCGATTGCCGGCAGCGGATGAGTCGACCACATATCCTGCCCGGCCGTGAGGTGCGCCACCTGGCGCCAATCGAATACTGGGCTACCCATGGCTGAACCTCTGCCCTGCCCCCTGACGCTGCTGCACCAGCGCAAGGCTCTGCTCTGCCAGTGTGGCCAACGACGCCGCTATCTGCTCATGGGTGCAACGGCCCTCGGCGTCGAACAGCGCAGCGCCGGCAGTGTTGAGCGTTACGCCCAATGGCGTTGGCCAGCCCCGCAGTGCATGGACGATGGAGCGCAGGGCTCCCAAGGTGGTGTTACACCCCTGCCATCCGGCCGCTGTGACGATGCAACCCACCGCACGGCCATCCAGGTAGACGCGGCGATCCTCACGCAGGTCTTCCAGCAGGTCGATGGCGTTCTTCACCAATCCGGAAACGCCGCCGTGGTACCCGGGTGTTGCGAAGATCACACCATCGGCGGCACGCACCGCCTCGATCAACGCCACCTCGGCCGGGGTGCGCTCGGTCACCTGCGGATCGAAGCTTGGCAAGGCAGAGAGCTCGGCGCCACCGAACAAAATGGTCCGTGCGCCCAACTGCCGCGCGCGCTCCAAGGCACAACGCAGAGCCTTCTCGGTGCTGGACCCCGGCCGGGTGGTGCCGCCGATGCCGACGATCAGTGGCCGATCAGCATCATGCAATTGAACAGTACGTTTCATGACTCAAGCCTCCGGCTCAACGAAATTGCGGCATGACTTCGCGGGAGAACAGATCCAGCGACTGGTTGGCAAAGCCGATGCGCTGCTCAGTGAGCGGCCCATTGGTGAAGCCCATCAGTACGTTGCCGATGCCAAGCTGCTTGTGCTTGTGCAGTTCTTCGGCGACCTGCTCCGGTGTCCCGTGCAAGCACCAGGTCTTGATCCATTCCGGGCTGAAGCAGTCAGGGTGTGGGTGCAGCGAGACGCCGCTGAGCACTTCGGCGCGCTTGTTGTAGTGGTACTCGCGGTCGATGGCCTGCTTGTAGGCCTTGAGGATCTGCATGAGCTCCTCTTGCGCCTGCTCCGCACTAGGGGCCAGGTGCACGCATTGGTAGGTATGTGTGGTCCAGGACAGGCAATGTGCGACGACCTCCGGCGCATGACCGGCTTCGTGCAGCGCGTCGCGGTAGCGGTGGAAGTACTTGGTCAGCTCGGTGAACGGATCGGCACTGGCCGCCACTGGCGGGGTGAACGCCGGAATGAAGGCTGGCCAGCCCGAGTCGGCGGCCCGCTGCATGCTGGTTTCGCGCAGCGCCACCGGCATGATGCGGTTGAACTTCTTCTGGTAGGCCGTCGGCACGATGCGTTGCACGACGGCGCCCTTGTAGTGCGCGGTTTCGAAGGAGATTGGGGCGTCTTCCAGTTCCTTGTCCCAGAGGCGCTGGACCAGGTCGAGATTTTCCTGCAGCAAGGCCGAAGCATGCTTGTAGTTCACACCGAAGCCAATCATCTCCTCCGGTGTGGTCCCGCTGCCCACCCCCACCAGCAAACGCCCATCGGTCAACTGGTCAAGCAGATTCACCCGCTCGGCGAAACGCACCGGATGGTGCAGTGGCACCGTGGTGACCGACATGCCGAAATTTACTCGCTTGAGCTGCGCTGCCAGGTAGGCCGCGAACATGAACGGGTCGCTGGACATGGGGGCATAGCCGGTGAAGTGGTGATCCGGCATGAACACCGCGTCGAAGCCCAACCGTTCGGCAGCGCAGGCATGCTCTACCAGGGCGTCCATGACGAAACGGTCTTGTTCAGGGGCGGTCGAGCGGCCGACCAGGAATGCTGAGAAGCGCATCATGTGTGTCCTCTTATTGTCATGATGAGTCGCTGGGCGAGGGCTGGGAGGCCGGCGGTACCGATTCGAACCCCGCAACAGAATTAGAATTCTCGTTCCAGTTTCGAGAGAATAGTCAGCAATCGCCGCGCGCGTCAATGCATCGACCGAGGAAAAAACCGTCGACCCGGAGGCTGCCCTGCCAGCACCGCGCACGCCTGTGCTCGTTGCGTTACCATGGCGGCTCATTCCCCGAGGTCGCCTGCAATGAGCAAACATGGCCAGACCATCCTGGTCGCCCTGCGCAAGATGATCGCTTCCGGTGAGTTGGCCGGCGGTGAGCGCTTGATGGAAGTTCCCACGGCGGAGCGCTTCGGCGTTTCGCGCATGCCGGTGCGCATGGCGTTTCGTACCCTTGAACAGGAAGGCTTGCTGGTCCGCCATGGCGGCAAGGGCTTTCAGGTTCGCGCACTGAGCGTCGAAGACCTTACCGGCGCCGTCGAGGTGAGGGGTGTACTCGAGGGCCTGGCAGCACGGCAGTGCGCCGAGCGCGGCCTGGACGCCAAAGCCATGGCCACGCTCAAGCAATGCCTGGACGAGGGCGACGCGCTGTTCGACAAGGGCTACATCACCGAGCAGGACCTGGCGGCCTACCACGACCTGAACGTGCGCTTGCATCAGGTAATCATCACCGGCAGCGGTAACCCGGCAATCGCCGAGGCACTGGCACGCAACGATCATCGGCCATTCGCATCGGTGTCGGCGCTGGCCTTCGACCGCGACGACATGGCCCGCGAATACCGGCGCTTCAACTTTGCCCATATGCAGCACCACTCGCTGGTCGACGCCTTGCGCAACCGTCAGGGCGCGCGCGCCGAAAGCATCATGCGCGAGCATGCCAATGCCACGTTGCGCTACGCCGAGGTGTTCGGCGCAGCCAGCACGGCAAGTGGCGTCCAGGTGATTTCCAGGGGCGACTAGACGCCCGTTACAGATCGAGCACCAGCATGGTTGTCCTAGCCCGTGAGCAACAGGGTGTGAACTGATCGTTGGCCGCCTGCTCGTCTTCGGTCAGGTACAGGTCGCGGTGTTCTGGCACGCCTTCCAGCACCCGGGTCAGGCAGGTACCGCATACGCCCTGCTCGCACGAAACGGCAATCGACACGCCATGACGCTCCAGCACCTGGACCACGGTCTTGTCTGCTGGGATCTCGAATACCTGACCGGTGCTGCCGAGCTTGACCGAAAACGCTCCGTCATCGCGGGTGTCGACCGGCTCGGCGGCGAAGTACTCCCGATGCAGCCGGGCATCTGGCCAACCGTGGCTGCGGGCACTGTCCAGCACATGCTGCATGAACCCACCGGGGCCGCAGACATACAGATGGTCCTGCGCCCCAGGGTTTGCCAACACCTGCTCCAGGTCGAGCCGCGTGTTTGGATGCGCGTCGAAATGCAGGTGAACCTGGCTGGCATACGCGGCGCTAGTCAGACGCTCGAGAAACGCCGCTCGCTCGTGGGAGCGTGCGCAGTAATGCAGTTCGAACTCCTCGCCCTGGCTCCACAATTGCTCCGCCATGCACAGGATCGGTGTGATGCCGATCCCGCCGGCAAACAGCAGACTGCGACTGGCCTTGGGGGCCAGGGCAAAGAAATTGCGCGGCTCACTGATCAGCAGGGACTGCCCCGTCACGACCTGCTCATGCAGGCAACGGGAGCCACCGCGTGAAGCAGCGTCGTTGAGAACGCCGATCAGGTAGCGATGGCGTTCCTGGGGGTGGTTGCACAAGGAATACTGGCGCACCAGCCCTCCTGGCAGGTGCACGTCGATGTGCGCCCCGGCGCTGAATGCGGGCAGCGGGTTGCCGTGGGCGCAGCTCAGTTCGTAGCTGCAGATACCTTCAGCTTCACGGGTACGGGATGTGACGACAACTTCAATCATGGCTCACCTTCCATTGACGGCCACCCGGTGGCCGTGCTGGACATCGACAGGGACGGTTACTGCGCGGTAGCGATCAGCTGTGCTGCGACGCCAGCCTGCTCCTGAGCCACCAACCGCTCCAGGATGCGTCGCGACTGCACGCCGCCTGCGTCGATATTGAGCTTGAGCAGAGTGCGCTGTGGGTTGGCGAGCAGGTTGGCTTGCTGCTGCTCGAGCATGTCCAGGTCTTCGCTGAAGATCTTCCCCTGCCCTTCCCGGATGCTGTCGGTCAACGCCTGGTCCTGCGGATTGAAATTGCGCGCCATGCCCCAGAAGTACCAGATCGAGGTCTCGGTTTCCGGCGTGATGAAGTCCACAACGATGCTCGACGCCTTGTGTTCGGGCGCTGCGTCATAGCCTCCCTTGCCCGCGAGCGCCACGCCCACTTCGATCAGTACGTGACTCGGCGGAGTGAAACGGCAGATCTGCCAGCGATCCACCGGCAGGTCGTCAGGCAGATGATTACCCCGCAAGGCCATGCGCCAGAACGGCGGTGCCATGATGTTTTCCATGTGCCGGGCCGTGACGACTTCGTCGCCATTGACCGTTGTCACCGGAGGCGCTTCATCGATCTCCTTCTGGCCGATGCTCGAAGCATGCACGTAGGTTTCATGGGTCAGGTCCATCAGGTTGTCGATCATCAGGCGATAGTCGCACCTGATGTGGAACAACCCACCGCCGTAGGCCCATTCTTCGCTCTCGGCCCACTCCAGGTGGCACAGGGTCGCGGGATCGGCCAGTGCCTGGTCGCCGGGCCAGACCCAGACGAAACCGTAGCGCTCAACCGTGGCATAGGCCTTGTTGCATGGGAAGCCCCGTACCCGCTGGCCAGGCATTTCGAGGGTCTTGCCATCGCAGCCCATGACCAAGCCATGGTAGCCGCAGACCAGGTTGCCGTTCTCGACATACCCCAAGGACAAGGGTGCGCCGCGGTGCGGGCAAAAATCCTCCACGGCGCAGACCTGGTCCTGCTGCCCGCGGTAGAACACCATTTTTTCCCCACAGATTTGTCGGCCTAACGGCTTCTCGGTGATTTCATCAGGGGTGCAAGCCACATACCAGGCGTTTTTCGGGAACATTTGACTCTCCGGCTATTTATTTTTGTGGATCCATTAACTGATACAGAAGCGAGAAAAGTCAAATTATTTAGGCAATGGAAACTTTTTGTGGATCCACAAATCGCATCAAAGGTCATGTTCCTCAGCTAAACGCACGCGCGCGCCCATGCCCTCACAGCGAGCGCGACAACAGGAGCAAGGCGTGGATTCAGGGCGGGGGCAGATGGCCAGTGCACCACCTCAGGTCAGGCAGTAGTACTCACTGGCCTGGGCAACGACCTCATGCTTGGCGTTGAACAGCCGAGCCTCGGGGGTGAACGCCATCGAGCGGCCTTCGAGCAAGTAGCGCTGGCCGGCCTCGAAATGCGCGTAGTGAAGCGTCAGGTAACAGACACGGGTGGAAGGACCGCCCATCATGCTCATGCTACCGCCACCGGCCACTTCGAAATCGAACCGTACGATCAGCTCATGGCTGCCAGGGGCGACCTCGAAGAAGCGGCCATCGCGCAGGCGCTGTTTGTCCAGCCGCTCGGCCAGCAGCAACCTGTCATTGGGAAACGGTGTGGAAAAATCGACCCAGGCCTTTTGCGGGTCTGCCACCGGCATCGGAGCCTGGCAGCCCGCGATGACGCTGGCAACGAGTAACAGCACTAACCTGCGCATGCTGAGTGTTCCGATAAGTGAGTCACCAGCATAACGCCGGGATAGCTCGCCAGCCAGTGAAAAAGCCAGGGCCGCATGCACACCCGGCAGCGGGACCTGCCCGCGCCGACGGATTCCTCGACCGCCTCAACTTTCCAGCAGCGACTGCCCCGCAATCTGGGCCAACCAGTACGTTACGTCCACCTCGTCAAGCTGCTCGGGACGCAGGAACCGCTCGCCATACTCGCGGTATACCCCACTGCTCAGGAACAGCTGAAGCAGTTGCCCGTCGACATGCCTGTCGCGCGCCATGGATACCAGGATCTTCACCGATTCGGACAGTGTCTTCGGCGCTTTGTACGGGCGATCGGCGGCGGTCAGTGCCTCGAAGATGTCGGCAATGGCCATGACCCGTTCGGCGAGGCTCAGCTGGTCCTCGCCCAATCGGCGCGGGTAACCATTGCCATCCATGCGCTCGTGGTGGTTGCCGGCGATGGCAGGCACGCGCCGCAGCTGCCGTGGAAACGGCAAGGCACTGAGCATGATGATGGTCTGCACGATGTGTTCGTTGATCTTGAAGCGTTCCTCGTCGTTCAGCGTTCCCCGCCGAATCGACAGGTTGTACAGCTCGCCATGGTTGCTGGCATTGGCCGGCAGGCGCATGTCGAACCCCCACAGGTTGCGCGGGTCGTCGCGGGTCACGGGGGGCTTGCGCGGGCCCCAGGGTACGCGGTGCTCGTCCCGGTCAGCCAGCAATGGCTCCTCCACCGGCAGGGGCACCGGCGCCAGGCCAGCAAAGCGCTGCTCTTCATCGCGTGAAATGCCCAGACGGTCATCGAAATGCCGTTGCCAGCGGCGTTGGCCTATACGCTGCAACCGCTCGACATCTTCGTCCTGCATGAACTCCCCGCCAATGTTGGCCTTGGCGACGAACGCGAACTCATCCTGCAACTGTGCCTGGTACAGCTCCAGGGTGCGCTGCAGCCCTTGCCGGTCGCCGCCGGCGGCCAGCCCTTGCCAGTAAGCAAGCTCAGCATCGCGCCAGAGCACCTCAAAGCGCATGCGCACCTCGTGGATACGGTTGTACAAGGTCTCCAGCTTGGTGGCCTTGTCCACCACATATTCGGGGCTGGTGATCTTGCCGCAATCGTGCAACCAGGCCGCCACGCGAAACTCGTAGCGTTCACTTTCGCTCATGGCGAAGTCGGCGTAGGGGCCCGTTTCGGCCTGCACGGCCTTGTCCAGCAGCATCTGCGCCAATTGCGGCACCCGTTCACAATGGCCGCCGGTGTATGGGCTCTTGGCGTCGATGGCGTCGGCCAGCAACTTGATCATGGCATCGAGCAGTCGCTGCTGTGCCTCGATCAGCTGGCGCGTCTCGATGGCGACGGCGGCGGCACCGGACAACTCTTCGACAAAGCGTCGAAACGGCTGGCGTACTTCTTCGCGGGCGTGCTGGCTGTTCAATTGCAACACCAGGATGCCGAGCAGCGCCTGGCTGCGATCGTTGAGCACCACCGCCAGGCTCTCCCCACGCAGCTCCAGGGCATGGGCCACGGCGCTGGCCAGATCGTCGCGCTCATGGTCGTCGAGGGCCAGCTCTGCCGGGTACCCCTCGCCTTGGCAGGCGGCCAGGCGCAACGAGGCGCCCTCGGCGTCGAGCAGGTAAACCGCACCGGCACTGACTCCAGCGGCATTCACCAAGTGGGTGAGCACCCCGTCGAGCATGCGCTCCAGCTGGCTTTCTCGGCTCAGCGCCAGGGTGATCGCCTGGAAGCTGCGAATGGTGACGGACATGCGGCTGAGCACATGGCTCAGCTCACGCACCTCGGACACCCGCGAAGACACCCCAACTTCACGACTGAAATCGAAACTGGCCAGCGCCCGCACCTGCTCGGCGAGCAGGCGCAGCGGGCGCCCGATACGACGTCCGAGCAGCCCACCCAGCAACAGCAGTATGGCCATCAGTGCCAGCGTCCACAGCACTTGCTCGACCAGCACCGTGCGCGCTCCGGCCAGCAGCTCTCGAGCAGGCACGGCGATCAGCACCTGCAGTTCCTGGCCAGCCAGGGTGGTGAAGCGCACACGCATGCCGTACCAGGTCTGCCCCTGCAGTTCGTACGGCTGTGGTCGGCTGCCCTGGGGCAAGTCAGTGTATATCCGATCGAGGCTGGGGATACCCAGTTCCGAAAGGCGCGACAGGCGCACCGCTTCGCCCTCGCGCACGATTACGCGCGCAAGGTCCGGGTAAGCCACCACATTGCCCTGGTCGTCGACCACGGCGATTTCGGTGCCAGCGGTGATGCGTAGGTCACGGCTCTGGCTCGCCAGGTCGTCGACCGACACATCCATCCCGATCACAGCCCCACCATCGCGGCTGCGCTGGGCCATGGTCAGGCCGATCTGGCCGGTGGTGAAGAACACGTAGGGGTGGGTCAGCACGGTCTGTGCCTGGCTTGAGGCTTCGACGAACCAGGGGCGCTGACGTGGATCGTAGTGGTAATCCGGTTTGACCCGAGATTCGAGCAAGGTCAGGGCACGGTCGTAGAACCGCCACTCGCCCAGCATCGCCCCGCCCTCCCCCAGGCTGACGCTCTGCACCAGGAACTCCGTGCCTGGCGGTGCGGCGAAGCGCTCGAGCAACTGCGCCGTGCGCAGCGGGCGAAGCAGCATGAACTCGCCATTGGGGTAACCGACGTAGGCAGCGCTGAGCATCGGGTTGGCGTTGAGGCTTTCGACCAGCTGGGCCAATTGCTGCAGACGGTGGGCCAAGCCACTGGCGGACGGGTTGACGGCAAGCAGGCGAATGCTGCTTTGCACTGGGTCGACCAGGCGACGGGCGCGCTCATCGATGGTCCGGGCGAATTGCTCGGCCGTGTCGCCGGCTGCGGCCACCAGCGTCTGCTGTATGGCGCGATAGCCCTGCCAGGCCAAGCCAACACCCAGTACCAGCATGCCCAGCATGATCGCCAATGCCACCAGCCACTGCAGGGAAACACCCCGTCCTGGGTTGTTCATGGGGGTGTCTCCCTGGCACAAGCCGGTTCGACCGCACGAATCACCTTCCCAAGACGCGCCACCAGGCGGCCTGCCAGCCAAGCTGCACGACCCATCGACACCTCGCCCATGCCGGGTATTCCATGTATTGCGGTTTCAACAGTGTAATCAGCGATTGCAAACGTGCCGGGTTAATGTCGAAGGGTGCAAGCCTCTTACCCGAAAGCTGGCGTCGCCGCCGCCATCCCCGAGACGCCAAAAGGAGATGGGCTTTGGCTCCGGGCGCCGTTATCAGAATTTCTGATCACGATTGTCTTTTATCGTCAGCCAACTGAGGCATAGATTCGGCGCCAATAATTGTACGACCCACGGTGGCATCCATGTCCTTCCCGCACGCAACCTCCACCTCGCTCGCTTCGCTGCTCGAACGCTCCAGCCAGTCCAGCCCTTCGCTCAACGAAGACCAGGCCCATGCCTTGCTGCGTGAGCACTATGACCTCGACGGGACGCTACAGGCCCTTGGCAGCCAGCAGGACCTCAACTACCGGGTCGATAGCCCGCAGGGGCGGTATGTGCTCAAGGCCTGCCATGGCACCTACGCCCAGATCGAGCTCGAAGCGCAACACGCGGCACTGGCGTACCTGCGTGACCAGGGATTGCAGGTACCCGCCGTGCGCACGGCACGCAATGGCCGGGCGCTGCTGGCCGTCGAGGTAGGCGGCCAGCCGTTGCGTGCACGCTTGCTCGACTATCTGGACGGGCAACCTCTGACTCGTCTGGCGCACCTGCCAGCCTCGGTCGTTGCCGAATTCGGCGCGCTGTGCGCCCGGGTCGACAAGGCCCTGGCCGGCTTCGACCATCCGGGGTTGGAGCGCACCCTGCAATGGGACCCTCGCCACGCCCTGGCACTGATCGAACACCTGCTCCCCGTGCTGAAGGACCCTGCGCGCCGGGACCAGGTATCGCGCCTGGCACAGCAGGCGGCCAAGCGCCTGGAACCGCTGGTCGAGCACTTGCCGAGCCAAGCCGTGCACCTGGACATCACCGACGACAACGTCGTCTGGGGCCGCGATGCCGAACGTCACTGGCAAGTGCAAGGGGTGATCGACTTCGGCGACCTGCTGCGCACCTGGCGCATCGCCGACCTGTCGGTGACGTGCTCGGCCCTGCTCCACCACGCCGAGGGCGACCCGCTGCGTATCCTGCCGGCGATCAGTGCCTACCAGGCGCTAAACCCACTTCACGACGCCGAGGTACATGCCCTGTGGCCGTTGGTGCAACTGCGTTCGGCGGTACTGGTCCTGAGCAGCGAACAGCAACTGGCGGTCGACCCGGCCAACCAGTACACCCGTGACAACATCGCCCACGAATGGGAAATCTTCGACACCGCCTGTGCCGTGCCCGCCGCACTGATGGAGGCGGCAATCCTGCACGCCGCCGGCAAACCCCAGGCCACCGTGGACTTCGCCGGCTGCCTGCCCCTGATTCCCGCCCTGGCCGGACAGGCCGTGAGCCGGGTCGACCTGGGTGTGCTCAGCCCGCACTGCGAGGCTGGCAACTGGGAGCAGCCCGGTTTCGACCAGCACGTACTGACGGCCCAGCCCGCCCCCGCGTGCAGCCTGCATGGCCAGTTCCGTTTGTCGCAAACCCACATCGACCGCCCTGACGAACCGGCGACCTGCGCCCTGGGCGTAGAGCTCAATCTGCCGAACGGTAGCCTTGTGCAGGCGCCGGAGGCCGGCACCTGGCAGCGTACCGGCGATGGTCGCGGCTGCCTGCGCACCGCCACCTGGACCCTGTGGCTCAGTGGCCTGGAAGATGCCCCCGAGCATGGCCAGGCCTTGGCCAAAGGGCAGGCATTGGGCAGCAGCTGCGGTTTTCTCAGCGTTCAGCTGTGCCTGGACGAAGGCCTGCAGCCGCCATTCTTTGCCGCGCCCTCGCAGGCCGCCGCCTGGATGGCCCTGTGCCCGTCGCCGGCAGCGTTGCTGGGCCTGGACTGCGATGCCGAGCCACTGCCCGACCCGCAAGCCCTGCTGGCGCGCCGCGATGCCAGCTTCGCCCGCTCGCAGAAGCACTACTACGCCCAGCCGCCCCACATCGAGCGCGGCTGGCGCAACTACCTGATCGACATGCAGGGCCGCTCCTACCTGGACATGCTCAACAACGTCGCGGTGCTGGGCCACGGTCACCCGCGCATGGCCGCCGAGTCGGCGCGCCAGTGGTCGCTGGTCAACACCAACTCGCGCTTCCACTACGCGGCCATCGCCGAGTTCTCCGAACGCCTGCTGGAACTGGCGCCCGAGGGCTTCGACCGGGTGTTCCTGGTCAACAGTGGCACTGAGGCCAACGACCTGGCGATTCGCCTGGCCTGGGCCTATAGCGGCGGACGTGACCTGCTCAGCGTGCTGGAGGCCTACCATGGCTGGTCAGTGGCCACCGATGCCATTTCCACCTCCATCGCCGACAACCCGCAGGCCCTGGAAACCCGACCGGACTGGGTGCACCCGGTGCAGGCGCCGAACACCTTCCGCGGGCGCTACAAGGGCCCGGACAGCGCCGCGGACTACCTGCGCGATGTCGATGCCAAGCTCGCCGACCTCGATGCCCGTGGCCGCCAACTGGCTGGATTCATTTGCGAGCCGGTGTACGGCAATGCCGGCGGCATTTCCTTGCCAGCGGGTTACCTGCAGGCGGCCTACGCCAAGGTCCGTGCTCGCGGTGGCGTGTGCATCGCCGACGAGGTACAGGTGGGTTATGGACGCTTGGGCGAATACTTCTGGGGCTTCGAAGAGCAAGGCGTGGTGCCGGATATCATCACCATGGCCAAGGGTATGGGCAACGGCCAACCCCTGGGCGCGGTCATTACCCGCCGCGAAATCGCCGAGGCACTGGAGGCAGAGGGCTACTTCTTCTCCTCGGCAGGCGGCAGCCCGGTCAGTTGCCGCATCGGCATGGCGGTGCTGGATGTGCTGCATGGCGAAGGACTGCTGGACAATGCGCGGGAGGTCGGGCGTTACTTCAAGGCGCGCCTGCAGGACCTGGTCGACCGCTACCCCTTGGCTGGCGCCGCCCATGGCTCGGGCTTCTACCTGGGGCTGGAGCTGGTGCGCGACCGGCAGACCCTGGAGCCAGCCACCGAAGAAACCACCGCGCTGTGCAACCGCCTGCGCGACCTCGGCATCTTCATGCAGCCGACCGGCGATTACCTGAACATCCTCAAGATCAAACCGCCGATGTGCACCACGCGGGCCAGCGTCGACTACTTCGTCGACAGCATCGAGCGGATCCTGCAGGAAGGCCTGTAGCGGTCCTTCAGCCTTGCCCACCGGTGCGCCCGGTGGGCAAGGCCGATAGTTGTGATAGCGCCCTCTTGTGTTCATAATTTCTATCAATAAAACACAAGCGTCATCAGGTTTCCTGACAATGGCATTCACGAGCGATTCCCTGGCCGTGTTCCTCGCCGTGCTGGACGGCGGTTCATTCTCTGCGGCCGCCCGCAAGCTTGGCCGCGTACCCTCGGCGGTGAGCATGGCCATCGGCCAACTGGAAGCCGAACTGGACTTGGCCCTGTTCGACCGCGCAACCCGCAAGGCCCTGCCCACCAGCGCGGCGCTGGCACTCGAGCCCCAGGCCCGGCAGGTGATCTGCCAACTGAACCTGCTGGATGCACAGGCCCTGCAATTGCACAAAGGGCTGGAAAAGCGCCTGACCATCGCCATGGCACCCGAACTGCAGACCGGGCGCTGGAGCCAACCACTGGAGATGCTGGCGAACGCGTTTCCCAACCTGGAGATCGAGGTCCGCTCTGCCACGCAATCGGAAGCCATTCGCCTGCTGCATGAGGGCAGCGTGCAACTGGCCCTGGTGTTCGAACGACCTGGCATCGACGAGCGCGAGTCCTTTCTCGAAGCCGGTAGCCAACTGCTGGTGGCGGTCGCCTCGCCACGTCACCCCGCCGGTCAGCACAGCGGCACACCGCTGCCTGAGGAACAGCTTGCCGAACAGCGGCAGATCATCGTGGCGTCCGGCAACCCTACCGGGTCCGACCCGCGCATGGTGCTGTCCCGGCGCATCTGGCTGACCGACAGCTACCTGGCCACGCTCGACCTGGTGCAATCCGGCCTGGGCTGGGCCTATCTGCCGCAGCCGCTGGTCGAGCCACTGATCGCCTCCGGCGCATTGGCCGAGGTGCGCTTCGACAACATGGCCAGCCGCCTGCGGCTGTGGGTGGATATCATCTGGATCAAGTCCCGACCACTGGGCCTTGGCGCACGCCGTTATCTGGACGCCATGCGCCATTGCTTCGAACGAGAACCGCCCAGGTCCTGATTGCTTGCGTCCAACTGCTTTCTTTCGATTAAAAAGAATGCTCCCATGGGCTTTCGATAAACCACAACGAAAAAGCGCCCTACCCGCCTCGACGACGGGCTTGCGCGCCGATTGATCGAAAGCGGCCCACTACCTATGATGACGCTCCGCCAGATCCGCCATTTCATCGCCGTCGCCGAAACCGGCTCGATTTCCGCTGCCGCCCAGGCAGTGTTCATTTCCCAGTCCACCCTGACCCTGGCCATCCAGCAGCTGGAGGAAGAAATCGGCGTGCGTCTGTTCGACCGCCACGCCAAGGGCATGACCCTCACGCACCAAGGCCACCAGTTCCTGCGCCAGTCGCACCTGATCCTGGCCACGGTGGAAAACGCCAAGCGCAGCCTGCAACAGAGCACCGACCAGGTCACCGGCAGCCTGACCATCGGCGTTACAAGCCTGGTGGCCGGCTATTACCTGGCAGACCTGATCAACCGCTTCCAGCGCGCCTACCCCAACGTGCGCACTCGGGTGGTGGAGGACGAACGTCCCTACATCGAACACTTGCTGGTCAGCGGCGAGATCGACGTTGGCGTGCTGATTCTGTCCAACCTCGAAGACCGTCACGCGTTGCAGACCGAAGTACTCACCCACTCTCCACACCGGCTGTGGCTGCCGCCGCAACATCCATTGCTGGAACGCGACAGCATCGCCCTGGCCGATGTGGCGGGCGAGCCATTGATCCAGCTGAACGCTGACGAAATGGGCCTGCATACCCAGCGCATCTGGTCCCGTGCCGGGCTTGTACCGCAAGTGACCCTGCGCACGGCCTCGGTGGAGGCGGTGCGTAGCTTGGTTGCCGCCGGCCTGGGCTTGTCGATTCAGCCCGACATGACTTACCGCCCATGGTCATTGGAGGGCGACATCATCGAGGCGCGCCCACTGGTGGACCTTGGCGAGCCACTCGACGTCGGCCTTGCCTGGCGCCGTGGCACGGCGCGGCCGACGCTGGTCGACCCATTCCTCACCGTGGCCCGCGAACAGCCCAACGCCAAGCGCCTGTCGATCTGACAGCGTGTAGCATTCGATTTTTTCGAACGACGCTTTCAGTATTAAGCATTTGTCGTCCACTGGCCCGGACTCTAGTCTCTGTTGCCATAGCACAGGGCCAGTTCCGGGCTTCAACCTTGCGGAGCCTGCCTATGCCCCACGACAACAAGACCGATAAACGACGAGCGTCCAAGATGACTGGTGCCCCCCTGCACACCGCGTTGCTGATCGACGGCCAACTGGTCGCAGGCCAGGGTATTGTCGAACCGATCATCAACCCGGCCAGTGGCCAGACCCTGGTCAGCATCGCCGAAGGTTCGCTGGATCAACTCGAAACCGCCATCGCGGCCGCCCACCGGGCCTTCCCGGCCTGGTCACGCACCACCCCCGCCCAGCGCGCCAAGGCGCTGCTGGCCATCGCCGAAGCCATCGACCACTGCGCCGACGAACTCGCCCGGCTCGAAGCACTCAACTGCGGCAAACCGCTGCACCTGGCACGCCAGGACGACATCCCTGCCACCGCCGACGTATTCCGCTTCTTCGCCGGCGCCGTGCGTTGCCAGCAAGGCCAATTGTCCGGCGAATACATTCCCGGCCATACCAGCATGGTACGTCGTGACCCGGTCGGCGTGGTGGCCTCCATCGCGCCGTGGAACTACCCGCTGATGATGGCGGCCTGGAAAATCGCTCCGGCCCTGGCGGCCGGCAACACCCTGGTGTTCAAACCGTCCGAACACACCCCGCTGAGTATCCTGGCGCTGGCACCCACCCTGGCGCAGGTCCTGCCACCCGGCGTGCTCAATATCGTCTGCGGCGGTGGCGAAGGCATCGGCAGCCATCTGGTCAGCCACCCGAAGGTGCGCATGGTTTCCCTCACCGGCGATATCGTCACCGGGCAGAAGATCCTGCAGGCTGCCTCGCGCACCCTCAAGCGCACCCATCTGGAGCTTGGCGGCAAGGCCCCAGTGATCGTCTGCAATGACGCCGACCTGGCCGCCGTGGTCGAAGGTGTGCGCACCCACGGCTACTACAACGCCGGCCAGGACTGCACCGCCGCCTGCCGCATCTACGCCCAGGCCGGCATCCACGACCGTCTGGTCGCCGAGCTCGGCGATGCCGTGGCCAGTATTCGCTTCGCCCGCAAGCGCGACGCCGACAACGAGATCGGCCCATTGATCAGCGCCCGCCAGCGCGACCGCGTGGCCAGCTTCGTCGAACGCGCCCTGGGCCAGCCGCATATCGAACGGGTCACCGGCGCTGCCGCGCATTCGGGAGCGGGCTTCTTCTACCAGCCCACCCTGCTCGCCGGCTGCAAGCAGCAGGATGAGATCGTCCAGCGCGAAGTGTTCGGCCCAGTGGTCACGGTGACCCGCTTCGATCAGCTGGAACAGGCGGTGGACTGGGCCAACGACTCGGAATACGGCCTGGCTTCATCGGTGTGGACGCAGAACCTGGACAAGGCGTTCCAGGTCGCCAACCGCTTGCAGTATGGCTGCACCTGGATCAACACCCATTTCATGCTGGCCAGTGAAATGCCCCACGGCGGCCTCAAGCGCTCGGGGTATGGCAAGGACCTGTCCAGTGACTCGCTGCAGGACTACAGCGTGGTTCGCCACATCATGGCGCGCCACGGCCAGCAGCTGGAGTGAACGCGCCTGCCGGCACATCCCAAGCGACAACAACAAGAGGAACTCACCCGATGCGCAAGACCGTACTACTCAGTGCCATCACCACCGCCCTACTGGCCAGCGCCGGCACCCAGGCCGCTGAGGCCTTGAAGGAGGTCGGCGCGGGTGAAGGCCGCCTGGACATCGTCGCCTGGCCCGGTTACATCGAGCGTGGCGAGTCCGACAAGCAGTACGACTGGGTCACCCCATTCGAAAAGGAAACCGGCTGCCAGGTCAACGTCAAGACCGCCGCCACCTCCGACGAGATGGTCAGCCTGATGGCCAAGGGCGGCTATGACCTGGTCACCGCTTCAGGTGATGCTTCGCTGCGGCTGATCTACGGCAAACGCGTGCAGCCGATCGACCCTGCGTTGATTCCCAACTGGAAGAACATCGACCCCAGGCTCAAGGATGCGGCCTGGTACGTGGTCGACGGCAAGACCTACGGCGCCCCCTACCAGTGGGGCCCGAACCTGTTGATGTACAACACCCAGGTGTTCCCCACTCCGCCGGACAGCTGGAAGGTAGTATTCCAAGGCCAGGACCTGGCCGACGGCAAGCCGAACAAGGGCCGCGTGCAGGCCTACGACGGCCCGATCTACGTCGCCGATGCCGCGCTGTACCTCAAGGCCACCCAGCCGCAGTTGGGCATCACCGACCCCTATCAACTCGACGAGAAGCAGTACGCCGCGGTGATCGAACTGCTGCGCAAACAGCGTGAACTGATCCATCGTTACTGGCACGACACCACGGTGCAGATGAGCGACTTCAAGAACGAAGGCGTCGTGGCCTCCAGTGCCTGGCCGTACCAGGCCAACGCACTCAAGGCCGAGGGCCAGCCCATCGCCACCGTTTTCCCCAAGGAAGGCGTTACCGGGTGGGCCGATACCACCATGCTGCATGCCGAGGCCAAACACCCCAACTGCGCCTACAAATGGCTGAGCTGGTCGCTGGAGCCCAAGGTACAGGGTGACGTCGC
The DNA here is from genome assembly GCF_040762985.1 of Pseudomonas sp. Rh2. NCBI lineage: Bacteria > Pseudomonadati > Pseudomonadota > Gammaproteobacteria > Pseudomonadales > Pseudomonadaceae > Pseudomonas > Pseudomonas sp. Rh2. The sequence goes on along the minus strand of NZ_CP142890.1, from coordinate 2,670,438 downwards.
TGCCTGGTTCGGCTCGGTCCCGGCAGCCCCCGAAGGCTGCAAGGCCAGTGCCTTGCTGGGTGCCGAAGGCTGCGCCAGCAACGGCTACAACCAGTTCGACAAGATCGCGTTCTGGAAAACCCCAGTGGCCGAGGGCGGCAAGTTCGTGCCCTACAGCCGCTGGACCCAGGATTACATCGGGATCATGGGCGGCCGCTGAGCGACGGCTTTCCCGGCGCCTGGCAGCACGCGTCAGTGAGTGCCAGGCGCGCCAGCCCCACACCGAACTACCTGCATAGCGATTTCCCGTCCTTCAGAGCAACGGGCAGGGCCCTGCTACGCCGGATTCCTGCCCCTTGGAGCGTGCACCATGACCACCCCCGCTGTTCAGTTCACCCAGGTTTCCCGCCAATTCGGCGAGGTGAAAGCCGTTGACCGGGTGTCCATCGACATCAAGGACGGCGAGTTCTTCTCCATGCTCGGCCCATCGGGCTCGGGCAAGACCACCTGCCTGCGCCTGATCGCCGGCTTCGAGCAACCCAGCGCAGGCTCGATCCGCATCCACGGTCAGGAAGCCGCCGGTCTGCCGCCCTATCAGCGCGACGTCAACACGGTGTTTCAGGACTACGCGCTGTTCCCGCACATGAGCGTGCTGGAGAACGTCGCCTATGGCCTGAAGGTGAAAGGGGTTGGCAAGGCTGACCGCCTGCAGCGTGCCGAAGAGGCGTTGGCCATGGTGGCCTTGGGGGGTTATGGCCAGCGCAAGCCGGTGCAGCTTTCCGGCGGGCAGCGCCAACGCGTGGCCTTGGCCCGCGCCCTGGTCAACCGCCCACGCGTACTGCTGCTGGACGAACCCCTGGGCGCGCTGGATCTCAAGTTGCGCGAACAGATGCAGAGCGAGCTGAAGAAACTGCAGCGCCAACTGGGCATCACCTTCATCTTCGTGACCCACGACCAGAGCGAAGCGCTGTCGATGTCCGACCGCGTGGCGGTGTTCAACAAAGGCCGCATCGAGCAGGTCGACACCCCTCGCAACCTGTACATGAAGCCGGCCACACCGTTCGTGGCGGAATTCGTCGGCACCTCGAACGTGCTGCGCGGCGACCTCGCCCGCGCCCTGACCGGCAACGCACAGCCGTTTTCCATCCGTCCGGAACACATCCGCTTCGCCGACGGCGAACGCGGCGCCAGCGACATCGAGATCAGCGGCCTGCTGCACGACATCCAGTACCAAGGTGCGGCGACCCGCTACGAAATCCGCCTGGACAACGGTCAGAACCTCTGCCTCAGCCAGGCCAACAGCCAGTGGGCCGACAGCCACCTCCCCCACCAGCCGGGCCAGCAGGTGACCGCTCGCTGGTCGCGCGCGGCCATGGTGGTACTCAACGAGGGCGCATGACATGGAACTGACCCTCAATGCACCGGCTACGGCGACAGCCAATGGCCCGCTGCGACGCCTGTCGAACCTGCTGTACCGCAAGCCGACCCTGTACCTGTCGCTGCTGCTGGTACCACCGCTGCTGTGGTTCGGCGCAATCTACCTGGGCTCGTTGCTGACCTTGCTGTGGCAGGGTTTCTACACCTTCGACGACTTCACCATGATGGTGACCTCGGACTTTACCTGGTCCAACTTCACCTCGCTGTTCAACCCGGCCAACTTCGACATCATCCAGCGCACGGTGCTGATGGCCGTGGCGGTATCCGTCGCCAGCGGCGCGGTGGCCTTCCCCATCGCCTACTACATGGCACGCTACACCCACGGCAAGACCAAGGCGTTTTTCTACATCGCCGTGATGCTGCCGATGTGGGCCAGCTATATCGTCAAGACCTACGCCTGGACCCTACTGCTGGCCAAGGGCGGCGTGGCGATGTGGTTCATCCAGCACCTGGGCCTGGAACCTGTACTGAACCTGCTACTGGGCCTGCCGGGGCTGGGGGGCAATACCCTGTCCACCTCCAGCTTCGGGCGCTTCTTGGTGTTCGTGTACATCTGGCTGCCGTTCATGATCCTGCCGATCCAGGCCTCGCTCGAACGCCTGCCGCCTTCGTTGCTGCAAGCCTCGGCCGACCTGGGGGCACACCCGCAGCAGACCTTCTTCCAGGTCATCCTGCCGTTGTCGGTGCCTGGCATCGCCGCCGGTTCGATCTTCACCTTCAGCCTCACCCTGGGCGACTTCATCGTGCCACAACTGGTGGGTCCACCCGGGTTCTTCATCGGCAACATGGTGTACGCCCAGCAAGGCGCGATCGGCAACATGCCGATGGCGGCCGCCTTCACCCTGGTACCGATCGTGCTGATCGCCGTCTACCTGTCCATCGTCAAACGCCTGGGGGCCTTCGATGCACTCTGACTCCTCAACCCACGGCCAGGCTTCCTGGGGGCTGAAAGCCGCCGCCTGGGGCGGACTGGTGTTCCTGCACTTCCCGATCCTGATCATCTTCCTGTACGCCTTCAACACCGAGGACGCCGCCTTCAGCTTCCCGCCCAAGGGCTTCACCCTGCACTGGTTCAGCGTGGCGTTCGCGCGCCAGGACGTACTCGATGCCATCGTGCTGTCGGTAAAGGTCGCCGGCATCGCCACGCTGATCGCCATGGTGCTGGGCACCCTGGCCTCGGTGGCGCTGTACAGGCGCGACTTCTTCGGCAAGGAAGGCATCTCGCTGATGCTGATCCTGCCGATTGCCTTGCCCGGCATCATCACCGGTATCGCCCTGCTGTCGGCGTTCAAGTCACTGGGCATCGAGCCGGGCATGCTGACCATCGTCATCGGCCATGCCACTTTCTGCGTGGTGATCGTCTACAACAACGTCATCGCTCGCCTGCGGCGGACCTCCCAGAGCCTGATCGAAGCCTCGATGGACCTGGGCGCCGATGGCTGGCAGACCTTCCGCCACGTGATCCTGCCCAACCTTGGCTCGGCCTTGCTGGCCGGCGGCATGCTGGCGTTCGCCCTGTCATTCGACGAAATCATCGTCACCACCTTCACCGCCGGCCATGAGCGAACCTTGCCAATCTGGCTGCTGAACCAACTGGGCCGCCCCCGCGACGTCCCCGTAACCAACGTGGTCGCCATGCTGGTGATGCTCGTGACGATGCTGCCGATCCTGGGCGCCTATTACCTGACCAAAGGTGGCGAAGGCGTGGCGGGCAGCGGCAAGTAGCCGCGCCGTGGCACGCGCTTGAACACGACACCGACCGAATGTGCTCTACGCTCCCGAACTGGAGGTTCCACCGATGCAAACCAACCTGTTGATCAACGGCCAACTGGTCGCCGGCAAAGGCGAAACGCTTGCCATCCTCAATCCGTCACTCGGCACCACTCTGATCGAGATCGCTGAGGCCACGCCTGCCCAGGTCGATGCCGCCGTTCAGGCTGCCGATACCGCCTTCGACAGCTGGTCGCAGACCGCGCCGAAGGACCGCTCGCTCCTGCTGTTGAAGCTGGCCGACGCCATCGATGCCAACGCAGCGGAACTGGCACGCCTGGAATCGAACAACTGCGGCAAGCCCTACAGCGCCGCGCTGAACGACGAACTGCCAGCCGTGGCCGACGTGTTCCGCTTCTTCGCAGGTGCCAGCCGTTGCCTGCAAGGTTCGGCCGCTGGCGAATACCTGCCGGGCCATACCTCGATGATCCGCCGTGACCCGGTGGGCGTGGTTGCGTCGATCGCCCCGTGGAACTACCCACTGATGATGGCGGCCTGGAAACTCGCCCCAGCCCTGGCCGCCGGCAACACCGTGGTACTCAAGCCGTCCGAGCAGACCCCGCTGACTGCCCTGCGCCTGGCTGAGCTGATTGCCGGCATTTTCCCGGCTGGCGTGGTGAACATAGTCTTCGGCCGTGGCCCAAGCGTCGGTGAGCCCCTGACCGCCCACCCGAAAGTGCGCATGGTCTCGTTGACCGGCTCGGTGGCCACCGGCAGCCGCATCATTGCCGGCACCGCTGACACGGTGAAGCGCATGCACATGGAATTGGGCGGCAAGGCCCCGGTGATCATCTTCGACGACGCCGATATCGACGCCGCCGTGGAAGGCATCCGCACCTTCGGCTTCTACAACGCCGGGCAAGACTGCACCGCGGCTTGCCGCATCTATGCACAGAAAGGCATCTACGCCAAGTTCGTGCAGAAGCTCGGCGAAGCCGTTGCCAGCATTCGCTATGGCGAGCAGGACGACCCGGACACCGAATTGGGGCCATTGATCACCCAGCAGCATCTGGAGCGCGTCGCCGGTTTCGTCGAGCGTGCCCGGCAGTTGCCGCACATCGAAGTGGTTACCGGTGGCAAGCGCGCCGAACGTGCAGGCTTCTTCTTCGAACCGACCGTACTGGCCGGCGCCCTTCAGGATGACGAAGTGGTGCGTCGCGAGATCTTCGGCCCGGTGGTATCGGTCACCGAGTTCGACGACGAGGCACAGGCCCTGGCCTGGGCCAACGACTCCGATTATGGCCTGGCCTCCTCGGTGTGGACCGCCGATGTCGGTCGCGCCCACCGACTGGCGGCGCGCCTGCAGTACGGCTGCACCTGGGTCAACACCCACTTCATGCTGGTCAGCGAGATGCCGCATGGCGGCGTGAAGCTGTCCGGCTATGGCAAGGACATGTCGATGTATGGCCTCGAGGACTACACGGCCATCCGTCATGTAATGTTCAAGCACTGACCACGGCTTGAAAAACAAGGCCCCGGCGAGCACCACCCTGCGACCGGGGCCTTGCTTCGACTGCCTTACTGAGTGAAGTCGATCACCATGCGACCAGTGATCTTGCCTTGCTCCATTTCATCGAAGATCTCGTTGATCTCTTCGATGCGGCGCAGGGCGACCTTCGGCACCACTTTGCCTTGCGCGGCGAATTCGAAGGCCTCGTGCAGGTCCTGGCGAGTGCCGACCAGCGAGCCGACCACTTCGATACCGTCCAGTACCAGGCGGGGAATGTTGAGGTCCATGCTGGCGGTCGGCAAACCGACCGCCACCAGTCGCCCGCCCGCGCGCAACGCGTCCACCGCTGAGTTGAACGCCGCCTTCGCCACGGCCGTCACCACGGCCGCATGAGCCCCCCCGGTTTTCTCCTGGATGATCTTCGCGGCGTCTTCCTTGAGGGAGTTGATCGTCAGGTCCGCTCCCATTTCCCGTGCGAACGCCAGCTGGTCATCGTTGATGTCCACCGCAATGACCCTGGCATTGAAGACGTTCTTGGCGTACTGAAGGGCCAGGTTGCCCAGGCCGCCGAGGCCGTAGATGGCAATCCACTGTCCGGGGCGAATGTTGGAAATCTTCACTGCCTTGTAGGTGGTGACGCCAGCACAGGTGACGCTGCTTGCAGCAGCGGAGTCCAGCCCATCGGGCACCTTGACCGCGTAATCGGCCACCACGATGCACTCTTCGGCCATGCCGCCATCGACGGTGTAGCCGGCGTTCTTCACCTCGCGGCACAGGGTTTCGTTACCGCTGTTGCAGTATTCGCAATGACCACATCCCTGGTAGAACCAGGCGACACTGGCCCGGTCGCCTATTTTCAGCGAGGTGACACCCGGACCAACTTCCTTGACCACGCCGATGCCCTCATGACCCAGCACGACACCGGTCTTGTCACCGAAATCGGCGTTCTTCACGTGCAGGTCGGTATGGCAGACGCCACAGCACTCCATCGCCAGGAGCGCTTCACCGTGCTTCAACGGTCGCAGGGTTTTCTCGACCACTTCCACACGTTGCCCTTTTGCAACGACAGCAGCTTTCATACTCGCCTCCTTGTATTCCCACATGAGCTTGAGTGATCGCTCGGTCGGCTAGCCAACGAGCGTTGCCGGGCTTGCCGGCGGGTTACATCCAGCCCAGCCACGACCAATAGGTCCCGGCAAAGACCAACAACAGCACATAGCCGATCACACTGACCCAGATGCCAACCCGCGCGAACTGCCTGGGGGTGAAGGTATCGGTGCCCAGGCAGACCATGTTCTGCGGGGCGTTGATCGGCAGAATGAAACCGAAGCTGACGGCAAAACCGAGCAGCATGGTCATGCCAACCCGGCTGAAATCGCCGGGCAGCGTCTGCAGGACTGCAATGAGAATGGGCAGGAATGCCGACGTCAGCGCGGTGGCACTGGCAAAGCCCAGGTGAATCAGAATCAGGAATGCACTGAGGATCGCGAACACGCCCAACGAGCCGACCTGGTCCAGCCCGGTGCGCTCGACCACCTGCGCGCCCAGCCACTGCCCTGCTTGGGTGCTGAGCAGGGCAGTACCCAGGCTGATGCCGACGCCGAACACGATCACCGTGCCCCACGGAATGCGCGCCTGCACATCCTTCCAGGTCATCACGCCAAAGCGCGGCAGCAACAGCACCACCAAGCCGACATAGGTGGTGGTCGTGGTATCGAACGGGTGCAGGCGCCCTTCCGTGGCCCAGGCCAGTAACAACAGCAGCGAGACCAGGCCCAGACGCTTCTGCGCGCCAGTCATGGGCCCTAGTTGCGTCAGGCTTTGGTTGACCCCCTCCATGCCGCCCGGCACCTTGTCGCTTTCCGGGGGCAGCAGTTTCAGGACCAGCACCACCAGCACCAGCGACATGATCACCGCCCACGGCGCGCCGGCCATCAGCCAGTCGATCCAAGACACCCGCTGCCCGAGCATCTTGTCCATGAAGCCCACCGTCAGCAGGTTCTGGGCCGCGGCGGTCTGGATCCCGATGTTCCAGATGCTGGTGCCCTGGGCGACGATGATCATGATGCCTGCGGCGATGTTCGAACGTGCCGAAACCCCAAATGCCGCGATCACCCCCATCATGATCGGCACCACGCAGGCGCTGCGCGCGGTGGCGCTGGGCACCACCAGGCTCAACAGCACGATCACCGCCATCGATCCCAGCAGCACACGCTGGGTGCTGGCGCCGACCTTGCTCAGCGTGACCAGGGCGATGCGCTTGTCCAGCCCAGTGTGGGTCATCGCGGCAGCAATGAACAAAGCACCGACCACCAGCGCCAGCGCCGGGTTAGCAAAGCCGCTGAGCGCCATCGATACACCCGCCGACGACCCGTAGGTCACCGCGGGGTCTTGCAACGTGGGCGCAGTGCCCAACAGCACCGCCATGAGCGAGGTGATCATGATGGCGCTGGCTTCATAGGACACCGCTTCGGTGACCCAGACGATGACCGCGAACAACAGAATCGCCAGCATCCGCTGCCCGGCCACTGGCAGGGTGGCCGGCAGAGGCAGCAGCAAGACCACCACCAGTGCGATCACAGCGGCAACCAATCCGACGGGGAAACGGATGGCTTGCGGGGGCGTCTGCTGCAGAGGATGGTCCGTCATCGCGCTCTCACGGGCAGGGTTGGAAAAGCCAGTCTAGTCAGTACTTGGCTGCAAAACCCTGTTGCAGGTCAGTAACCGTCGCAAAAACTGTTTTTTATGCCCGTCAGTCGCATGAACGAATCTTCATGTTGGCCATGAAGGCACTGACACCGGGGGCGAGCGGCATATCCAGGCCCGTGCGGTGCATCCGGTACCTTGAGGCTCCCGGCGACCTTGCGTAGCATCGCCCGCCCATCGCGGGGCAGGTCGGCGCTGGCAGGGACACCGCTCGTCAGCGGCTGCGCCGAACCTGCCCAAGCCTGCCTGCCCCGCGATCTTGCGTATTGCCCGAGACCCGACAGCCGAGCCCATGCCCCAGCCCATACCCCTGAAGGACCACGAAAAGGAAAAGCACCTGGTCAACCGTCGGCTGCTGGCCTGCGCCGCCCTGGTCTGCAGCCTGGTGGCCGTGCTGGTGGGACGGCTGTATGTGCTGCAGGTGGTACAGCACGACCAGCAGACCGCTGTTTCGGAAAACAACCGTGTGCATGTGCTGCCCATCGCCCCCGAGCGCGGACTGATCTACGACCGCAATGGCGTGGTGCTGGCCGACAACAAGCCCAGCTTCGACCTGACCATGACCCGTGAACGGGCCGGCGATACGGCCAAGGTTCTCGATACCCTGGCCCAGGTCCTGAGCCTGTCCGAAGATGATCGCAAGCAGTTCGACAAGGACCTTCGTCGAGGCCGCAAGCCTTTCGAACCGGTGACCCTGATGGTGGGGTTGAGCGAGGAGCAGATCGCCCTCGTGGCGGTCAACCAATTCCGCCTGCCGGGCCTTGAGGTCGAGCCACAGTTCATCCGCGAATACCCCCTGGCCGAGCACTTCGCCCATTCGGTGGGCTATGTCGGGCGCATCAACGAAAAGGAAGCCAAGACCCTCGACAGCACTGAATACCGGGGCACCCAGTCGATCGGCAAGACGGGTATCGAGCACTTCTACGAAAGCCAGCTGCATGGCCACGTCGGGTACGAAGAGGTCGAAACCAATGCCCAGGGCCGTGTGATGCGAGTGCTCAATCACCAGGACCCGATTCCCGGCAAGGACATCGTCCTGAGCCTCGATGCGCACCTACAGTTGGCTGCGGAGAAAGCCCTGGGCGACCGACGTGGCGCCGTGGTAGTGCTGGACCCGGCCAATGGCGACGTGCTGGCGATGGTCAGCAACCCCAGCTTCGACCCTAACCTGTTCGTCAAGGGCATCAGTTTCAAGCAATACGCAGCCCTGCGCGACTCGATCGACCGCCCGCTGTTCAACCGCGTGCTGCGCGGTCTCTACGCGCCGGGCTCGACGGTCAAGCCGGAAGTCGCCATCGCCGGTCTCGACAGTGGTGTGATCACCCCCGGCAGCCGAGTGTTCGACCCCGGCTACTACGAGTTGCCCAACTACGATCACAAGTACCGCAACTGGAACCACAGCGGCGATGGCTGGGTGGACATGTACACCGCCATCATGCGTTCCAACGACACCTACTTCTACGACTTGGCACACAAACTCGGCATCGACCGGCTGCACGACTACATGAGTGAGTTCGGCCTGGGTCAGAAGGTGTCGCTGGACATGTTCGAGGAAGCGGCCGGCCTGATGCCGTCGCAGCAATGGAAACGTGCGACTCGCCGCCAGGCCTGGTTCCCCGGCGAGACATTGATTCTCGGGATTGGCCAGGGCTACATGCAGGTCACACCGCTGCAACTGGCCCAGGCCACCAGCCTGCTGGCCAGTAAAGGTGTATGGCACCGTCCGCACCTGGCCATGACCGTGGGCGGTGAAGCACCGGTGGACCCGAACCCGATGCCGAACATCGTGCTGCACGACCGCCATGCCTGGGACCAGGTGAACCAGGGCATGCAGATGGTCATGCACGACCCACGAGGTATCGCCCGCGCGGCGGCGGCTGGGGCGCAGTACCGGATTGCAGGCAAGAGCGGCACCGCGCAGGTGGTGGCGATCAAGCAAGGCGAGCGCTACAACCGTGACAAAACCCTGGAACGCCACCGCGACAACGCCCTGTTCGTCGGCTTCGCTCCGGCTGACCATCCAAGCGTGGTGGTGGCGGTAATGATCGAGAACGGCGAGGCCGGAGGCCGGGTGGCGGGGCCCGTGGTGCGCGAAGTGATGGATGCGTACCTGCTGGATGACCAGGGGCATTTGAAGCCGCAGTATGCCGGGACGCCGGTGGCCAAACAGGTCCCTCATACCTGACTACCCGGGGCAACCATCGACCTGAACGCCTGTACCGCCTTTCGAAACGGGCTGGTACAGGCCACGGGAATGTCAGGTCCGATCACCCCCACGGTCATCCCCGACGTCATGATTCACCCCATCATCCGCCCCCTGCCCCACGCCGTGGGGCCCACCCACATCATGGTTGGCTTCGTGATTCGCTTCGTGATTGGCCTCGTGGTTGGCCTCATGGCTGGCACCATCATCTGCCCCGTTGCGACCGCTCTCACCACGGCCCGAGCCGGCATTGCCGCCGTCGCCACCGTGTCCGCTGCCACTGCCGCCATGGCCACCGCCTGAGCCTCCGCCACCACCATGCCCTCCACCACCGCCACCGTGGCCGCCTCCGCCGCCTCCGCCGCCTCCATGGCCTCCACCGCCTCCACCGCCTCCACCGCCTCCACCGTGGCCTCCACCTCCACCGCCGCCACCGTCTTTCGCATAAGCAGTGGATACGCCACCGAGCGAGTCCGGCACCCACACCGCCGATGCCGACAGCAAGCCGCCGATGGCCAACGCCAACAAGCATTTTTTAAGCATTGATGAGCCTCCGCCAGGAGTTGCACCGGGCAACTCAAGAATTGCGTCCCCCCATAGGGCGACTTGCCGACCAGCACGGCCTTCCTGCGTAGCGAACGAACGAGATCCATCAGGGCCTGCCGGGGAATATTGCAGAATGTTACTTATGCCTTGAGCGTAGATTCAGCGTGCCGCTTGTCATCAACCGGCCATCAGAATCCTCAAGCACCGTCGCTTCGCCGCCATTCACTACCCAGGAAGCTCACGCCCTTTTCCCTCAGCAACTCCACCATCGAGCTTGCCGCCGGTGGCAAATACCCTTGAGCGCGCACCGATACCGCAACGGTTCGCCGCATCGTGGTCTCCTCCAGCGGCACCTCGCGCAAACCCGAACGGCCCAGACCGTGCTCCAGCGTTTCCCGCGCCACGAAACTCAGCAGACGGGTGCGGGCGATCAGCCGGGGTAGAAGCGAAATCGAATTGGTCTCGATCTGTACCTGCGGGGAAGGCAATTGCTGGGCCATGAACACGTTGTCGATCCAGCGCCGAGCCGTGACCGTGGGGCCACCCAACACCCAGCGATAGCGGCACAGGTCCTTCAAGGTGATGGGGCCGGCAAACACCGGATGGTCCTCGCTGGCCACGACCACTGCTTCGTCTTCAACGATCGGGTAGGTGGTGAACTGCGGGTCGTCGGCGATCTGCGGCGAGATGATCACATCCAGCTGGCCAGAGCGCAGCGACTCCTTGAGCACATCGTCCTGAGCGATGGACAGTTTCAGCGTCAGCTCCGGCGCCCGCTCAAGCAGGACCGCCGTCAGGTTCGGCAACAGATGATCGGCCATGCTCGCGGCGCAGCCAAGGCGAATGTTGCCCACCAGCCCGCTGGCGAAATCGCGCACTTCACGCTCGGTTTGCGCGATGTTCATCTGCAATTGCTTGCCACGGGCCAACAGCAGCTTGCCGACTTCGGTCAGTTTGATCCGCCGCCCATCCCGCTGGAACAGGCGCGTGCCCAACGACTCTTCAAGACGCTGGATGCTCTTGCTCAGCGCGGGCTGGCTGCGATTGAGCTGTTCGGCAGCCCGGCCCAGATGCCCGAGTTCGGCGATGGTTTCGAAATACGTCAGGTCGCGAAGGTCCATGATTCATGAATTTCAGTTATGGATTCATCAAAAGTAGAAAATAGACTTGATCGGTTGCCCCGTCGATACTTTTCCCCGCACACCGCGTTATCGCTGCACAAGGAGTCTCGACCTTGCAGACCTCTGCCTCCGGCAACCCCAAGACCTTCGTCAAATGGTTCGCGCTACTGATAGGCGCCGGTGCCTTCGGCCAGTTGTTGCATACCCTGTCCGTACCGGCAGGCTTGTTCCTCGGCCCCATGCTGGTGGCCATCGTGTTCGGTATAGGCGGTGCGCGCCTGTCTCTACATCGTCAGGCGTTTCGTTTCGGCCAAGGTTGCGTCGGCCTGCTGGTGGCGCACGCGGTGAGCTGGTCGGTATTGATCTCGATGGCGCAGTCCTGGCACCTGATGCTGGTCGCCACCTTCATCACCGTGGCCCTGAGCGCCTTGGTGGGCCTGGGCACGGTGCGCTTTGGCGGCATTCCCGGCAGTACCGCTGCCTGGGGCACCGCTCCTGGCGCTGCGTCGGCGATGGTGTCGATGGCTGAGGAAAACGGCGCAGATGGCCGCGTAGTGGCCACCATGCAGTATGTGCGCGTGGTGTGCGTGGTGATGATCGGCTCGCTGGTCAGCCACCTGCTGGGCGCCACGCCGGGGCCTGGCGCGGCGGCGAACGCCCCTGCGATCAGCGAGGCACCGCATCTGCTCAATAGCCTGCTCAGTGTTGGCGTGGTGGTGGTCGGCATTGCCGCCGGCAACCGAATGCCCGCGGGGGCTCTGCTGATGCCATTATTGCTCGGTAGTGCGCTGCAGCTGAGCGGGTTGCTGACGATCACCCTGCCCGAACCCTTGCTGGCCGTGGCGTATGGCGCCATTGGCTGCTACATCGGCCTGCGCTTCGACCGGCAGACCGTGCGCTACGTGTGGACACACCTGCCGACCATGATAGCTGGAGCCTTGGTGCTGATCGTGCTGTGCGCTGCCTGCGCCTGGCTGATGGCCAAGGCGATGGGCAGCGACTTCCTGTCGATGTACCTGGCCACCAGCCCCGGTGGGCTGGATGCCATGGCGATCATCGCGGTTGAGACCCATGCCGATGTCGGCCTGGTGCTGGCCATGCAGACCTTGCGTTTGTTCGGAGTGATTCTCACCGGCGCCTACTGCGCGCGGCAGATCATACGGCTTACCCAGGCGCCCCGTCCTTAGGGTCTGTATGAAACGTCTTGAGACGAAGGTCAGGCAAGGCGAAAACAGCCGAGGAAGCGGAGTTTACGGCTTGTAAATGAGCATTCCGAGGCTGTTTTCAACGCAGCGTCACCGAGTATCAAAGCTTTACGTACAGAGCCTAGAGCCCACCCGCCGCCAAGGCCTGCCAGTCTTGCCGGTCAGCCTTTCAATGCCGCCTCGATGGCAGCCACATCGATCTTGCCCATGGTCATCATCGCCTCGAACGCTCGCTTGGCCGCTGCGGGATCAGGGTGACTGAAGGACTCGAGCAACACTCTGGGCGTGATCTGCCATGACACCCCCCACTTATCCTTGCACCAACCACACACGCTTTCCAGGCCGCCGTTGCCCACGATGGCGTTCCAGAAACGGTCGGTTTCGGCTTGGTCTTCGGTACAGACCTGGAACGAAAACGCCTCGGTCTGCTTGAACGCCGTGCCCCCATTGATGCCTACGCAGGGTAAGCCCATGACGATGAATTCCACAGTGATCACGTCGCCGACCTTGCCCGAGGGGAAGTCAGCCGGCGCCTTGTGCACGGCGACTACCCGACTATCGGGGAAAACACTGGCATAGAAGTTCGCCGCTGCTTGCGCATCCTTGTCGAACCAGAGGCAGAGGGTGTTCTTGGCAGTCATGGCCATGCTCCAGGAGCGTTGAAGGAACCATCAGTCTAGCGCCTTGGCTCGCGTGCATCCCTGCAACATTCTGCAGACATTTCCGACATTAGGCAGTGAACCTGCCTACAAAAATGCGGTCATTCCCTGACGGTCAAACCAGCGACCGGTTCACCGGCCTATTCACCGGGCCATTTTCTGTCCAGTTCCAGCGAAGACCCAACATGCCTGATTCCCGCCCCTCTGCCCCTGTCCTCCCTGCCCTGCGCGGCAGCCTGATCGCCGCGCTGGTGGCCCTCGTCGTTCCGGTGCATGCTGAAGAACCCGCCAGCGATGCGCGCTGGGTCAGTGACAGCCTGACCACCTACGTGCGCAGTGGCCCTACCGATGGCCACCGCATCGTCGGCAACCTCAAGTCCGGACAAAAGGTCACGCTCATTGGCAGCCAGGGTAACTACAGTCAGGTACGCGGGCAGAATGGCGACTTGGTGTGGATCCTCAGCACCGACTTGCAGTCGGTGCCAGGCCAGAGCGAACGCCTGCCGCAACTCGATGCCCAGGTGGCGGAGTTGTCCGGTCAGCTGAAAACCATCGACGACAGCTGGAAGAACCGCGTGCAGGGTATGCAGGAAACCCTCGACTCACGCAAGAAACTGATCGATGAGCTGGAGGCGCGCAACAAGGCGCTCAGTGAACAGCTCGACCAGAGCCAGTCCAGCTTGCGCGACACCCAGGCGCGCCTGGGCGACGAGAACAAGCAGGTGATGATGCGCTACATGGTTTATGGCGGTAGCATCGCTGGCGCAGGTTTGCTGGCCGGGCTGATCCTGCCGTCGCTGACCCGAGGCCGCAAGAAGAACGACCGCTGGTTCTAGGGGCTGTGGGAAAAGGCTTGGGACGAAGGTCAGGCAAGGCTGTTTTCAACGCAGCATCACCGAGTATCAAGGCTTTTCGTACACAGCCTAAGGGCGTGTGGGCAGCCCTGCCACAGTGCGGGCCTGCCCCAGGCTTGCACCGCTGAACAGAAAGTCGATCAGCACCCGCACCCGCAAGGGCATGTGCCGCGCCTGCGGGTAGATCAACATGAACGGCCGTGAAGTGCCGCCAAAATCACGCAACACTTCCACCAGCTCGCCACGCTCCAGAGCATCCTGTACCGTGAAGCGATAGGCCTGCATCAAGCCCGCGCCATGGCGTACCAGCGTGGCGGTGGCCAGGAAGTCGCCCTGGCAGGTGAACGATCCGTGGGTCTCCAGCTCCAGCTGCCGACCGTCCTGGCGAAAGCTCCAGGGCGGACGGCGGCCGCTGCTGGGGAGCTCGAACTGGATGCATTCATGCCGCAGCAGGTCTTCGGGCACCTGTGGCACGCCGGCCCGTGCCAAGTAGCCGGGCGTTGCCACCACCACCAGCTCGGCATCTTCCAGCCGCCTTGCCACCAGCCGCGAATCCGCGGGCTCACGACCGCGAATGGCGAGATCGAACGGCTCGTCGGCGAAATCGACATTGCGATTGCTGACGTGCACATCGATTTGCACCTGCGGGTACAGCTCACGAAAGCGCGGCAGCAGCGGCAGCAGACGGTGATGGGCATAGGGTGTCGGGGCGCTGATGCGCAGCCGGCCACTGGGCTCGAGCTGCCCACCGGCGACCTGGCGCTCGGCCTCGACCAGCTGCCCCAGTGCCTGGCGGCATTGCTGGTAATACGCCAGGCCGGCCTCAGACAGGCGCATATGGCGGGTGGTACGCACGAACAACCGCACCCCCAGACGCTCCTCCAGGCGGGCCACGCTGCGACTCACCGCTGCTGGGGTAACGCCGGCCTCGTTAGCGGCCGCCGTGAAACTACCGGTGTCGGCGGCAAGGCAGAACAGCTCCAGGCTACCCAGTTGCAGGTCATCGAAATGGCGGGTCATGGCGACTCTATTGATTACATGAAGTATCGATTGAAATGGCCTGCGGACCTTTTTTCAAGTCCGCAATGGCGCCTTCAGTCGCCCGGTCACCGAAACCCAGCCGCCAGCGGAGTGAGTATCGGGCCTCTTCAAGCACATCGGCAATGAGCCAGTCTACTGCCGCAACCGCTCCAACGCCTCCAGCACATACCCCGTGGCCCGGTCGTGCTCCCCTTCCCGGCAGGCAATACCCAACTGCCGCCACAACCCCGGTCGCAACGGGCGCCGGGCAACCCTGGGGTCGAACTCTGCCGCTGCGCCCTCCTGAGGCAGCAATGTCGCGCCATACCCCGCGCCCACCAGGCTCTTGATCGCATCGTTGTAGTTCAGTTCGATGCGCGGTACCGGGTACAACCCGGCCGCCGCGAACCACTCGGCGGTCACCCGTGACAGCTGGGTGCTGTTGTCATTGAGGATCAATGCGCGCTGCCCCAGCCAGGCTGGTGTCACCTTGGCCGGAGGCTGCCAGTCACTGGGCACGAAGGCCATGATCGGGTCACGCCGCCAGGGTGTGACCCTCAGCCCTTTGCCCGCCACCTGCGGCAATGCCACCAGGCCAATATCCAGCGTGCCGTCACGCAGCCGTGTCAGCGAAGCCTGGGAGGTCAGCACCTGTACCTGCACATCGACCCCTGGATGCGTCTGGCGCAGGTGCTCCAATGCCTGGGGCAGCAGGTGGGCGATGGCGCCGGTCGAGGCTCCCAGTCGCACGCGCCCCGTCAGGCCCTCGACCTGCCGGCGCACCTCGTCCAGCGCCAGGTCGGCATCGGCCAGCAGGCGGCGGGCACGCACCAGCAGGGTTTCGCCGAGGGCGGTAGGCCGAACCTGGCTGCGGTTGCGCAGCAGCAGCGCAGCCCCGACCCGTGCCTCCAGTTCCGCTACATGGAGACTGATGGTCGCAGGCGCCAGGTTGAGCTGTCGGGCCGCTTCGGCGAACGACCCCATATCGGCGATCACCACCAAGGTACGAAGGCGATCCAGGCTGATTTCTCGCATGGTGTTAATTCAGAATTTATGAATACAAGCATCATGATATTCAAATTTTCTTTAGTCCAGCGACGCGCGAGCATAGGCCATCCCTCCGCCACCGGAACTCGACCATGCACACGCCACTTGTCTTCATCGACGGCGACCAAGGCACCACTGGCCTGCACATTCACGCCCGCTTGCAAGGCCGCGACGACCTGCGCCTGATTACCCTCCCCGAGGCTGACCGAAAGCACCCACAACGCCGCGCAGAGGCCATCAACAATGCCGACATCGCCCTGCTCTGCCTGCCCGACGACGCCGCCCGCGAAGCCGTTGCAGCGCTGCGCAACCCGGCCGTACGCGTGATCGACGCCAGCTCCGCCCACCGCACAACCCCCGGCTGGGTCTATGGTTTGCCAGAGCTGGATGAGCAGCAGGCCGAGCGCATCGCCCAAGCCAAACGCGTCAGTAACCCTGGCTGCTACCCCACCGGCGCCATCGCCCTGTTGCGCCCGCTGATCAAGGCCGGGCTACTACCAGCCGACTACCCCCTGAGCATTCATGCAATTTCCGGGTACTCCGGCGGTGGCCGATCAGCGGTCGAGCGCTACGAACAGGCGTCAGCAGACAGCCCCCCTGCCCTGCAACTCTATGGACTGGAACTGGCGCACAAACACGTGCCGGAGATCCAGCAACATGCCGGGCTGTCGCAACGGCCGATGTTCCTGCCAGGTTATGGCGCCTATCGCCAGGGCATCGTGCTGAGCATTGCCGTGCAGTTGCGCCTGCTGCCAGGCAACGTCCGCGCCGAACAGCTGCAGGCCTGCCTGGAGCAGCATTACCAGGGCGCGCGCCATGTCCAGGTGATGCCACTGCACCAGCACGGGCCAGCGGCAGCGCTCGACCCTGAAGCCCTGAACGACAGCAACGACCTGCGACTGGCGCTGTATGCCAACCCCGCGCATGGCCAGGTGCTGCTGACGGCGGTGTTCGACAACCTGGGCAAAGGTGCATCGGGCGCGGCCGTGCAGAACCTGGACCTGATGCTGGCGGCGCTGCGGGCCTGAGCCTGCTCGGCAAAAACGGGTAGACTGTGGGTCCTGCGCCAGCGTGGCGCAGCCTAAGCCCTTGCCAGCCGGAGCCCGTCCACCGATGTTCATCCTGAGCCGCCTCGACAGCGTGCCGCCCGAGTCCTTCCAGAACCAGATTCGCCAACTGGTGATCGAAAACGTCGGCGACCTGAGCAGCGTCGCCATCCGCGTCGAGAATCCGCTGTACCCGTTGTATCAGTACGGCGTTGGCATGGAGGTACACCAGTATCTCCAGGCCCTGGACGGCACGCGTGGGCTGCGGGTGACACTGACCCTCGCCCTGGACGCCGATGCACCGGACCAACTGCTCGGGTTCGCCCTGGCGTTACCGGCCCAGGACAACGACCAGGCCTGCGCGCTGACCTTTCTTGCGGTACGGCCAAGCCACCGCCGCCAGGGCATCGCCCGTGCCCTGCTGACGGACCTCAAGACGCGCTACGCCTGCGTCGAGCTCAACGCCTTCGCCGGCCAGGTACCGTGGTTCGAAAGCATGGGAATGCAAGTGGTGGCCGCCAATGGGCCGCAGGTATTGATGAGCAGCACCGGTCACGCCAGCGGCGCGCTGATTGGCCGACTGGATATCGCGCCGATCTACCAGACCACGGAAGTGCACCAGATCCATACCTACCTGCTCAACCAGCAAGGCGAGGACGCCATGATCGACGCTGAACAGCAGCGTGATGAATGGCTGGATGAACTGACGGTGCAAGCTGCGGGGTGTGTCAGGCAGCGCAAGACCGTGCATTGATCGCGCGAGCGCGGATCGCGGCAGCCGCGCAACGTCCGCCGCACGGCAAGGGGGGGGCTGTCAGATCCCGTCCACAGCCAGCATTTGCTTGAGCACATCCGCCAGCGCCTTGACCATCACATCTGCTGTCGGGCGATGCAGGATCACGATTTCATAACTGTCCACCTCCGGCAGCCCTTGCGCCAGCCCGAGGGTGCGATGCTCACCGGTCGCGGCCCGTGGTGGCAGCAGGCTGATGCCCATCCCATCGGCCACCGCGGCCTGGATCCCGCTCAGGCTCGAACTCGTGAAGCTGATGCGCCAGCGCCGCCCCATGCCCTCGATGGCGCTGATCATGTCATCGCGATACAGCCCGCGCGGAGGAAACGTGACCAAGGGTACCGGGTCGAGCTCGAACGATGGCAGGCGCACGCTGTCGATCCACTGCAACCGCTCCGGCCAGCACGCCACCCCTTCGCGGCTGTTGCGCCGCTGCTTGAGCAACACCAAGTCCAGTTCACCGTTGTCATAGGACTGGCTGAGGTCGCGACACAGCCCACTGGTGACCTCCAGCTTGACCTGCGGGTGCTGGCGACTGAACGCCGACAACGCATGGGTGGTGCGTCCGCCGACGAAGTCCTCCGGCACGCCAAGGCGTACGGTCACGCCGACCATGGCACCGGCCAAGGCTTCGAGCATCTGGTCGTTCAACGCCAGCATGTGGCGGGCATAACCGAGCAGGGTCTGACCGGCATCGGTGGGCAGCACGTCACGATTGCCACGCACCAGCAGGCGGTGGCCAACCATTTCTTCCAGGCGGCGAACCTTCTGGCTGATGGTCGACTGTGTCGAGTGCAAGCGTGCCGCAGCCGTGGTGAAGCTGCCGCAGTCGGCCACCACGACAATGGCTCGGAGCAAGTCGAGGTCGAAGAGGGTTCTATTCGATTTAGCGCTGATGGACATCTGGGTATTCAACTTCTGAATGGCACCCCTGCGTTCTATCACGCCTGCCCCGCCCGTGCAAAAACCAACCTCGACATTAACTGCGCTAAAGTGACGGTTTTTTCCACACACTGCCGCCAGGAGGCCTGGTGAAAGCCCTGAACAAACGTGAACTGGCGCGTATGGAGCGCGAACTGATCGCCTGCCTGACCGAAGCCTGCGAAACCGCCAAGGCCGAAATTGTCGGTTTCGCCTGGCTCACCCATCGCCTGGATCCCGATGCATTCCCCGGCAGCCTGCGTATTACCTGGGTATTCGACCGCGAAGCGGACAAGGACGCAGCCCTGGGCAGCCCTCAGAAGGCGCGTATGCTGGCACTGACAGCCCAGGCGCTCGACGAAGCCGGCATTCGTCTGGACCATGTGGCCTGGCACGTGCGTTTCGACAGCGAAGAGGCCTGCGCCCGTCGCCATGGCGGTGACTGGAACCGACGCCTGCAGGAGCGCTGACAGGCAGGCCGAGTGACGTGAGCGGCAGCCAATTCGTGACTGGCCGTTCCCGATCCGCGACGGATGTATTATCGTGGCGAGGTGCGCATATCACAGCAGCCCGAGTAGATCGGGCATCTGCAAGACAATCGAGGGTGTCATGAGTAACGAGAGCATTAACTGGGACAAGCTGGGTTTCGACTACATCAAGACCGACAAGCGCTACCTGTCCGTGTGGCGCAACGGCGAGTGGGACAAAGGCACCCTGACCGAAGACAATGTGCTGCACATCAGTGAAGGCTCCACCGCCCTGCACTATGGCCAGCAGTGCTTCGAAGGCCTGAAGGCCTATCGTTGCAAGGACGGCTCGATCAACCTGTTCCGCCCCGACCAGAACGCCGCACGCATGCAGCGCAGCTGCGCACGCCTGCTGATGCCGCAAGTGCCGACCGATGTATTCATCGAGGCCTGCAAGCAAGTGGTCAAGGCCAACGAGAAGTTCGTTCCGCCGCACGGCAAAGGTGCCCTGTACCTGCGTCCGTTCGTGATCGGTACCGGTGACAACATCGGCGTGCGCACCGCCCCCGAGTTCATCTTCTCGATCTTCGCCATCCCGGTAGGCTCGTACTTCAAGGGCGGCATGAAGCCGCACAACTTCCAGATTTCCAGCTTCGACCGCGCAGCCCCGCAAGGCACCGGTGCGGCCAAGGTCGGCGGCAACTACGCAGCCAGCCTGCTGCCGGGCGCCGAAGCCAAGAAGGCGCACTTCGCCGACGCCATCTACCTGGACCCACTGACCCACTCGAAGATCGAGGAAGTCGGTTCGGCCAACTTCTTTGGCATCACCGCCGACAACGAATTCGTCACCCCGAAATCGGCCTCGGTACTGCCGGGTATCACCCGCCTGTCGCTGATGGAACTGGCGCAATCGCGCCTGGGCCTGACCGTGGTCGAAGGCGATGTCGAGATCAACAATCTCGGCCGCTTCGTCGAAGCCGGTGCCTGCGGTACCGCTGCCGTGATCACCCCGATCGGTGGTATCGAATACAACGGCAAGCTGCATGTATTCCATGACCTGGAAAAAGTCGGCCCCGTTACCCAGAAGCTCTACAACGAGCTGACCGGCATCCAGAGCGGTGACGTCGAAGCGCCAGCGGGCTGGATCGTCAAGGTCGCCTGATAGCCCACGCGCCAGTCAAAAGGGGCATGCCTTTGTGGGTGTGCCCCTTTTTCATATGAGGTTCAGCGGGTCATTCGGGTCGTCCACGGCATCCAGGTAGGCGAGGATGTCGTTGTAGGTCATGGCTGGCGTCACGGGCTCGACGGGCGCCAACTCAGCGGGTGCCTGGGCAAGCGGTTCGGTTCGGGCGTTCTGCGCATGGGCATGCCAACGCGCCAATGCGGCCATGAGATGAGGTGTGCCAGCATGCTCGCCATAGATATCGGCTGCACTGATAGGAGCATGGTTCAAGGTCGCCAGGCGCTCGCGAGTGACACTGATACGGCTCAACTCCTGCTCCACCTGCTTTTGGCTTGGCTCATGGGTGCGCGCGTAATGGTCACCGCCAGCCAGACGTGCTCGGCGCCTGACCAACTGTTCGCTGATAGACTTCAAGGCCTCTTCGACCAGCTGTATTTCTCGTCGGGTGACCGCAGGTGCCCGATCGGCCAGTGCTTGCTGGTGGCGGCGCAACACTGCCCAGCAGGCCGGTAGGTAACCGGCCGTCATGGCGTGATCCGCAACACTGATCGAGCGAAGCTCCGGCAAACCATCGACCTTGCGCAGGTAGCGACTGCACAGGGCCTGATCGGTGATGGTATCGCAGCCCGGGCTCCACAGAATGGCCGACGATGTGTGCGGCGTCAGCGCGATCGGCATGAAATGGCGCAGGCTGCCGTGATGTTCGTAATGTTCGCCCTCCTGGTTGACCAGGCCTGTGCGCAGGATTTTCATGCCAAGCAAGGCATCGATCTGCATCACCAAGGCGCCTTGGGCCATGACGTCGTAGCGCGGGTTCATCCAGGGGAGCGGGGCGTTGGGGATGACGTCGTCATGGTTGACGATGCGGTGGTGGATGAGGTCGGCAGCGTTGCGGGTGAAGGTGACGTCACCGGCGCGGGGGGCGCCGTAGGTGTAGAGTTGGATGGCAAACTCTTTGGAAGTGCGGCGCAGCATTTCGGCCAGGATCAAGGCAACTGCTCCGCCAAGACTGTGGCCGCAGATGATGAGATTCTTTGAATAGTCGAACTGATCAAGGTACGACATCGCGAAATCAAAGGCCTTGAGTGCTGACTCATAAAAACCACGATGGACGCGACCTTCTCCTTGCTCGAAGGGCACTTGGAGTGCATCAACATCCCGAAGAAAGTCCGCTGCTTCGTTTGTTCCGCGTACTGCAATCAGAGCATATTCAGATGTGTGAGTGATGAAGGCCTGGGTGTCCGTTGCATCGCTGAGACCTCTGTCATCCAAAAAATGCAAGCGCGCCGGATTTTGTTGGTCGTTTCCCAGGCTTGGGTCGTTCACTGGATACAGAGCGGGGTCAAACGGCACGATTTCCAGACGTCTGGAATAGGCCACCTCTTCGAGTATTGGGTACATGGGTTCCGATTGCTCTGGGTCGACACGCCAGATTTCATTGAACGTGTTCAACGCACTCCCGAACCAGTTACCACTGGTGGGTATGAACGGAAAGCTGACCGTAGAAGCCAGCACGGGGTGCTCGTCCGGGTCCTGTCCAAATGGGTTGTAGCTGAGCGTCGCCATCAACGCCAACTGATACAAGTTCAGCGCACAGAACTCGGCGTTCGCCGATAGCAGCGGTCGCAATGCCCGGAGCGGACGCACTTCAAGCACCGTGCAAGCATCCGGCATAAGGCAAATACCGCTATTTCCATGCTCCCCCATGATGGCATTCAAGGAGGTTCGAGGTGGAAAACCACGGTCAACGAGCGGTGGTAAATGGCAGGCATAACGAACCAGCTCACTGGTTTCTACCTGATAGTAATGGTCCGCCGCTGCTTGCGCAGGATTACTTGAAGTTCTGGATCCATCGGCATTTGCGTACTGCGTTTTCTCTGCGCGCACTTGGAGATCAGTAATTTTCAAGGGATAGGATTTACGTCGCTGAAGGTCGCTATAAAGCTCTTCCGAGCCGACATATTCGCTCTCGAACCGCAACGATATAGCACCGTGATGATTCGTCACCCTGCCGCATCCTTTGACATCTAGCGCACCACTGTACGTAACCCCTTCACTGTCTACCGCTTCATAATACAAGCCCGCATAAGGCTCACCCGCCCCCTGTTCATCCACCAATTGAAATGTTGTTTCACGACCGCGATGCGGACATGTTAGCGCTTGATCATTCAGCGAAGCTGAAATCCTCTCAGCACCATCAGTCTTCAGCTCCATCTATCATTCCTCACAACCTGGGTAAATTGTGCAACGTCTACCATCCGGCATCGTAAATTCGCTGAAATCGGTGTAATTTCCATGGCAGTACCCTTGAAGGTCATCAGGCCCATCCCCTGCACATCGTTTCCAACCATTTGGAAACTTCACCCATGTATCCCCCCAAGACGGACGCTCTTCACCGCCCACTCGAATATTCATCCGCACCGTTTTCCCAGGTAGCTGATCGAGCGTATACGCCGCAAAGGGATGGCCCAAACCACGCTCTCCGCGCTCATTGTCTTTTCTGCATGCCAGCAATTTGCGTATCACCCGATCCCTCCCCATCGTCCTGAACATCCATCGACAAACTCCAAAGAAAACATCTTCGTTCGCCTCATTGAATTCACGATGGTACTTTTCCTCCAACACTTCATAGATCCCGATATTTGCCGGATCTCCAGTGAATTGGTGGAATTCACTTCCATACTTTGCACGTATCTTCAACTCCAGATGCCGCACCACCATCGGGCAGCCCTTGACCATCTTGCGAATTTCGATGGTCGTCACGGGGAGGTAGTTTTTCCGCCAGTCCTTATTGATCGACACCCCACGAAACCCTCCAGCGTCGCACGTGGGGTCCGATTCGTGCCTGTACCACGCCACGCCGTGATAGGAAAAGTTCGGCGGCAACTCACCTATCAACGTAAAGGTATTGGTCTTGTCATCACCGCAACCAGCCAGTAGCGCCACAACGCCAAGCCCTAGAATAGGTTTTCCTGCCCTGGCAGTATTAACGCCCAACTTCATCCATCACTCCTCACAACCTGGGTAAATTGTGCAACGCCTACCATCAGGCATGGTAAATTCGCTGAAATCGGTGTGATTTCCGTTGCAGTACCCTCTAACATCCTCAGGCCCCCTTCCCTTACATCGTTTCCAACCATTTGGAAACTTAACCCATGTATCTCCCCAAGACGGACTCTCTTCACCGCCCACTCGAATATTCATCCGCACCGTTTTCCCTGGTAGCTGATCGAGCGTATACGCCGCAAAGGGATGGCCCAAACCACGCTCTCCGCGCTCATTGTCTTTTCTGCATGCCAGCAATTTGCGTATCACCCGATCCCTCCCCATCGTCCTGAACATCCATTGACAAACTCCATAGAAAACATCTTCATTCGCCTCATTGAATTCACGATGGTACTTTTCCTCCAACACTTCATAGATCCCGATATTTGCCGGATCCCCGGTGAATTGGTGAAATTCACTTCCATACTTTGCGCGTATCTTCAACTCCAGATGGCGCACCACCATCGGGCAGCCCTTGACCACCTTGCGAATTTCGATGGTCGTCACGGGGAGGTAGTTTTTCCGCCAGTCCTTATTGATCGACACCCCACGAAACCCTCCAGCGTCGCACGTGGGGTCCGATTCGTGCCTGTACCACGCCACGCCGTGATAGGAAAAGTTCGGCGGCAACTCACCTATCAACGTAAAGGTATTGGTCTTGTCATCACCGCAACCAGCCAGTAGCGCCACAACGCCAAGCCCTAGAATATGTTTTCCTGCCCTGGCAGTATTGACGCCCAACTTCATCCATCACTCCTCACAACCTGGGTAAATTGTGCAACGCCTACCATCAGGCATGGTAAATTCGCTGAAATCGGTGTAATTTCCGTTGCAGTACCCCCTAACATCCTCAGGCCCCCTTCCCTTACATCGTTTCCAACCATTTGGAAACTTAACCCATGTATCTCCCCAAGACGGACGCTCTTCACCACCCACTCGAATATTCATCCGCACCGTTTTCCCTGGTAGCTGATCGAGCGTATACGCCGCAAAGGGATGGCCCAAACCACGTTCTCCGCGCTCATTGTCTTTTCTGCATGCCAGCAACTTGCGTATCACCCGATCCCTCCCCATCGTCCTGAACATCCACTCACACACCCCAAAGAAAACATCTTCGTTCGTCTCATTGAATTCACGATGGTACTTTTCCTCCAACACTTCATAGATCCCGATATTTGCCGGATCCCCAGTTATTTCATAAATCGTATCTCCATACTTTGCACGTATCTTCAACTCCAAATGCCGCACCACCATCGGGCAACCCTTGACCACCTTGCGAATTTCGATGGTCGTCACGGGGAGGTAGTTTTTCCGCCAGTCCTTATTGATCGACACTCCACGAAACCCTCCGGCGTCGCACGTGGGGTCGGATTCGTGCCTGTACCACGCCACGCCGTGATAGGAAAAATTCGGCGGCAACTCACCTATCAACGTAAAGGTATTGGTCTTGTCATCACCGCAACCAGCCAGTAGCGCCATGCCGCCAAGCCAGCACAACTGTTTAATCATCCGTTGAGCACTCATGCTCCCTGACCTCTCGTTTCGTCAGCCCACCGTGCGATAGCGCAACCGGTGCAGATGCATCTGCGGACTTTCCCCAGCCTGTGGCCCCCACTCCTCTGGCAACACCAACCCCGGCATACTCAGGCTCTGCACCAGCAAGAACTCGCGTTGCTGCGGCGTCTCCCAGCCCCAGGCGCGGGCACGCGCCAGTTGCGTACGCAACCAATCAGGGTGACCAGGGGGTTCGAACACCTTCAGGTAGGCCGCGAAGTGGTGGGCCAGGAGGAATCGATGTGCATTGGCCAGCAACACCGCTTCGCTGCCTGAGCCGTGCGCCAGCCAAACAGGCGCTGTCGGCAAGGGATGATCACCGGGCAACGGGTTGTCGACCTGCGCCCACCGCTGCCCGTCCCAGTAGCAGATGCTGATGGCCTGCCCCAGGTAGGCAGGCAGGGCAGCCGAGGGCAACCGCTGCAAGGCCGCCGCCAGAATGCGGTTGTCATGGAAGCGGTACAGCGCCTGCTGCGGTCGCTGGCCGATCAACAGCCGCGCCCGCCAATGCGCAGCCCAGGCGGCCAGCGCATCGGGGGCCAGGCTGGCCAGCCAGCCCCAATGCCGTTGTGGCTGATCCAGCAGCGCCTGAACGGTCTTCGCCTCGGGCTCGCCAATCAAGAAGCAACTCGGCCCCAGGGTCGCCATGTGCGCCACTTCGGTCTGGGCATAAAACGCACACCAGCGCTCGCTCGGCAGGCACGCCAGCAGGGACGTGCGCTCGTCGAAGCCGCTGTCCAGCACCAAGGCAATCTCGCGACCGCAGGCGCGCTGCTGCGCCATCCAGGCCCGAGGCGATACCGCGCTCATTGCACACCTCCCAACGCCGCCACGCCTTCGCGGCAGCCCTCGCAAACCGGGCAATAGGCCGCTCCGAGTAACCGGCTCTGCTGCATCAACGCCGCTTGCGTCGGCGCCATGCTCGCCGGCAATGCCCCCGGTACCTGTACGCCACCCCCCTGCCCTGGCGACAAGGGGTTGGCGACGAGACTGGCAGCCGGCACGCCACCAAGCTGAACGGGACTGCTGGCGAAGATCCCGGCGCCATTGATGACCAGGTGCTGACCTGCGACTCTCAGGGTGATACTCGCCCCACCCTCCACGACCACCTCACGCTCCGCCGACAGCTGCATTTGCTGACCGGCATGCTGGGCGAGCACGGTGCCGACCCGGACCTGACGACCCAGGTCGACGGTCAGGTGATCGCTGGAGCGCAGCAGGACACGGCGGTCGCCGCCGACCGTGCACCCTGCCTCGGCCTCCAGCGTGACGTGGCTGTCGCCCTTGACCAGCACCTGCTGGCGGTTGCCGACCTCCAGCAGGCTGTCATGCTCGACCCATTGCTCGAAATCGCGCTGTGCGCGCAGGTACAGCAATTCGTTGCCGTCGCGGTCATCCATGGCCAACTCGTTGTAGCCACCGCTGCCTCCCAGGCTGCGACTGCGCAAGACGGTACGGGCCTTGGCGTCCGGCAGCGCATACGGTGAAGGGTGCAGGCTGTCGGGCAGACACCCGCTGACCACTGGTTGGTCCGGGTCGCCATCGAGAAAGCTCACCACCACTTCCATACCGACCCGCGGCAAGCACACCACACCATGACGATCACCGGCCCAACTCGACATCACCCGCAGCCAGCAGCTGCTGTGTTCGTTGCCCTGGCCTTCACGGTCCCAGTAAAACTGCACCTTGACCCGTCCCAGTTCGTCGCAGTACACCTCCTCGCCCTTGGGCCCGGTCACCCGCGCGGCCTGGCAACCAGGCATGCGCGGCGGGGGACGGGTCATGGCCGGACGGTAGATGACGTCCCAGGGCGTGGCAGTGAAGTGATTGGCATAGCGCGGCGCTTCGCTGACGGCCCCCTCCTGGCCACCGTTCTCCTCCAATACCTGTGGCTGACGCCCCTCATGGCGTAGGCTGGTCAGCAGCCACAGGTCGTTGAAGTCAGCGCGGGGGTGGCCCGTCAGGCTCATCAAGTGGCCACTGACCAGGAGAGGTTCATCACTGTCGCCCTGGGCCTGGCGGTGGTCGACCCGGCAACGCTCCAGGGCACGCTTGCTCATCGTGCTGCCACGGCGCTGCTCCAACGTCTGGCGCAGGCCGCCCGGGTAGGCGTAAAACTCGATATCCGGCGCACGTAGCCCGGTATTGCTACGGCTGGCATAGGCCAGCGGCGCAGCGGCCTTGCGAAAGTCATGGTCGCGCAGTTCCACGCGGCTTACCGTGGTCTGCACCGCCACACTGAATGCCTGGATGACCGGCCAGTCGGGTTGCAGCCCGGCGGGCGGCACGAACGGGACCGCGGTGGCCAGTTTCGGGAAATAGGACTGGTGATCGGCGAACACCACCCGATGCCCCTGCGGCGAATGGACGAAGTGGTAATGAATGCCCTCTTCCTGGCACAACCGCTCGACGAAGGCCAGGTCGCTCTCTGCGTATTGCACGCAGTAATCGCGGGGCGGTGATGGCTCGGCGAGG
The DNA here is from genome assembly GCF_040762985.1 of Pseudomonas sp. Rh2. Taxonomy (NCBI): domain Bacteria; kingdom Pseudomonadati; phylum Pseudomonadota; class Gammaproteobacteria; order Pseudomonadales; family Pseudomonadaceae; genus Pseudomonas; species Pseudomonas sp. Rh2. The sequence continues at coordinate 2,642,957 of NZ_CP142890.1, read as the reverse complement.
TGAAAATGGTAGGCGTCGGACAGTATGCCGTGCTCTTCGAGCAGGCGGGCGACCACCTGAGCAACCGTGCGGCCCTGGAAGATGCGGTGGTTGCGACGCAGTCCCAGGCGGGCCATTTGCGGCTCTAGCCTGGCGTGGTAGTGGGTCAGGCGCTTGCCGCTGGCACCCTGACGCAAGCGCGAAATCACGCCATGCACACCGCTGCCCCGTGTGTCGAAGGCGAGAAACGCCTGCTGGTTGAGCAGTGTTTCCAACGGCAGGTCGGCGCGCTCGCTGACCAGTTCGATATCGAAAGAGAACAGGCTGCTGATGCCTTCGCCGCCGCTGAAGGCCAGCACGCGCATGTCATCGGGCAACCTGTCCGCAAGAAAGCGAATTGCCCCGTAGCCATATGACTTGAACATCCGATGTCCTTTGATGTGGGTTGGACCAATGCCTGTCAATCGGCAAAGACCGGAACCTACCAAGAACATCCGCGAATATATGTAGGACGCTTCACTACTGAATGTAGGATTGATCTAAATCCGCCCAACAACCGGCTTGGCGCAGAGGCGGCGGCTCGGCCAACGCTTGCTACCCGGTGGCAGATGAATTTTTCTTAAATTCCGGGCAGTCTATTCTTTGGCACAATCCAGTCTCCATTCGCCGCCCAGGAACCAGCATGCCACGCGTACTGACCATCGAAGACGACGCCGTCACCGGCCAGGAAATCGTCGCCGAACTCACCAGCCACGGCCTGGAAGTGGATTGGGCCGACAATGGCCGTGAAGGCCTGGCCAAGGCCATTGCCGGTGGTTATGACCTGATCACCCTGGACCGCATGCTGCCCGAGGTCGACGGCCTGACCATCGTCACCACCCTGCGCAACCTGAAGATCGCCACGCCGATCCTGATGATCAGCGCCCTGTCCGATGTCGACGAGCGGGTACGTGGCCTGCGCGCCGGCGGGGATGACTACCTGACCAAGCCGTTCGCATCGGATGAAATGGCCGCGCGGGTCGAAGTGCTGCTGCGGCGCAACAGCGTGCCCATGACCCAGACCCGCCTGCAGGTCGCCGACCTGGAGCTGGACTTGATCAGCCACGAGGCACGTCGCGGCGAGCAGACCCTCAACCTGCTGCCCACCGAGTACAAGTTGCTGGAGTACCTGATGCGCCACGCCGGCCAAGTGATCACGCGGATGATGATTTTCGAAGAAGTCTGGGGGTACCACTTCGACCCTGGCACCAACCTGATCGACGTCCACATCGGCCGTCTGCGCAAGAAGATCGACTCACCCGGCCAGTCGCCGCTGATCCGTACCGTACGGGGCTCCGGCTATGCCATTGCTGAACCCGTCTAAGGGCTGGAGCTCGTCCACCAGCCGCCTGCTGGCGCTGTACAGCTTCCTGTTCGTGGCCTGGAGTTGCATCCTCATGGGGGTGCTGTACTTCGAGGTGTCCAGTTACCTGAACAAGCTCACTCGCCATTCCATGCTGCAGCGCCAGCACTTGTTCGCGCACATGAGCGGCAAGCAACTGGACGATGCCCTGATCGCCAGCCAAGCCTTCGAAGAGCGCAGTTTCGACGCCTATGGCCTGTTCGACGCGCAGCTCAACCCGATTGGCGGGCGTATTCGCGCCATACCTCAGGAACTTGGGCTGGACGGCAAGGTGCATGAGCTCAAGCGCTGCCTGGATGCCGATGACCCGCACATGCCGCGAGACAGCTGCGATGCCGTGGCCATCAAGGTGCAGGATGGCCGCTGGCTAGTGCTGGTGCGCGACAATGGCTCGTTGTTCGTGGTCACCCGGATCATCCTGCATGCCTTGCTTTGGGGCATCTCGCTGACCCTGATCCCAGGCTTCGCTGGCTGGTACCTGCTGCGCCGCCGCCCTCTCAAGCGCATACGCGCGATCCAGGCCCAGGCCGAACTGATCGTCGCCGGCGACCTTACCCACCGCCTGCCGCTGTCGGCACGGCGTGACGAGCTGGATATGCTGGCGGCCATCGTCAATGCCATGCTCGACCGTATCGAGCGGCTGATGCACGAGGTCAAGGGCGTGTGTGACAACATTGCCCATGACCTGCGCACGCCGTTGACCCGCCTGCGCGCGCAGCTGTATCGAATTCGCCAGCAAAGCGCCGTCGACTCGGCCGAAGCCGAGGCGCTGGACCAGGCGATTGGCGAAACCGATACGCTGATGGCGCGTTTTCGCGGGTTGCTGCGCATCAGTGAACTGGAGGACCGCCAACGCCGGGCCGGCTTCGTGCAGCTGGATCCGCATGGCCTGCTGGTGGAGCTGCATGACTTCTACCTGCCGCTGGCCGAGGACGGTGGCATACGCCTTTATCTGGAACAGCCCGCGCAACTGGCGGCGCTACACGGCGACCGGGAACTGCTGTTCGAGGCGCTGGCCAATCTGGTCGGCAACGGGATCAAGTTCACCCCCGAGGGCGGGCGTGTGGTCATCTCGGCAACCCAGGACGAGGCCGGGGTGCATATCGCCATCGAAGACAGCGGGCCGGGCATTCCTGAAGAGGAGCGCGCCGCGGTGTTGAAACGCTTCTATCGCAGCGAGGAAGGTCACCGTCATGCAGGGTTCGGGCTGGGGCTGTCGATCGTGGCGGCGATCGTCGACCTGCATGGGTTCGCACTGGAAATTGGGGCAAGCGAGTTCGGTGGGGCGAAGTTGGTGATGCATTGCCCGCTGGCGGGGCTGGCCAAGTAACGACCGGGACTGCCTCGCAGCCTAATCGCCGGCACGCCGGCGCCTACATGACACTGAGAGATCTGTAGGTGCCGGCGTGCCGGCGAACGATCCGCTAACGCGATCAGTCGGCCAGACGCCAGGTGGTCCCACCCTTGCTGTCTTCCAGCACCACGCCCATGGCGGTCAGCTGGTCGCGGATACGGTCCGATTCAGCCCAGTTCTTGTCGGCACGTGCCTGCAGACGCGCCTGGATCAGCGCCTCGACTTCGGCCGCATCGACCTTGCCCTCGGCACCGGCGCGCAGGAAGTCATCAGCCTCCAGCTGCAGCACACCCAGCACATCCCCCAACTCACGCAGACGCCCCGCCAGGCCGGCAGCGGCCTCCAGGTCAGTCTCCCGCAGGCGGTTGATCTCGCGTACCAGGTCGAACAGCACGGCGCAGGCTTCGGGCGTACCGAAGTCGTCGTTCATCGCCACGCTGAAGCGCTCGACGAACTCTTCGCCCCCCTTGGCTGCCACGCGCGGCAGGCCACGCAAGGCGTGGTAGAACCGCTCCAGGGCGCCCTTGGCATCACGCAGGCTGTCCTCGGAGTAGTTGATCGCGCTGCGGTAATGGCTGGCCACCAGCAGGTAACGCACCACTTCGGGGTGATACTTGTCGAGCACGTCGCGAATGGTGAAGAAGTTGTTCAACGACTTGGACATCTTCTCGCCATTGATGCGGATCATGCCGCAGTGCATCCAGGCGTTGGCGTACGGCTTGCCGGTGGCCGCCTCGCTCTGGGCGATCTCGTTCTCGTGATGCGGAAACTCAAGGTCGCTGCCGCCACCGTGGATGTCGAAGCTCTCGCCCAGGCAGCAGGTGGACATCACCGAGCACTCGATGTGCCAGCCCGGACGGCCAGGGCCCCACGGCGAATCCCAGTACGGCTCGCCCGGCTTGACGCCTTTCCACAACACGAAGTCCAACGGGTCCTGCTTGGCTTCGTCGACTTCGATGCGGGCGCCGATGCGCAGGTCTTCGATCTTCTTGCGCGACAGCTTGCCGTAACCGACGAACTTGCCGACGCGGTAGTACACGTCGCCATTGCCCGGGGCGTAGGCGTAGCCTTTGTCGATCAGGGTCTGGATCATCGCATGCATGCCGGCGATATGGTCGGTGGCACGCGGTTCCAGGTCCGGCTTGAGAATGTTCAGGCGGCGCTCGTCCTCGTGCATCGCGTCGATCATTCGGGCAGTCAGCGCGTCGAACGACTCGCCGTTCTCGTTGGCCCGGTTGATGATCTTGTCATCGATGTCGGTGATGTTGCGCACATAGGTCAGCTCATAGCCGCTCTTGCGCAGCCAGCGGGTGACCAGGTCGAAGGCCACCATGCTGCGACCGTGGCCCAGGTGGCAGTAGTCGTACACGGTCATGCCGCAGACGTACATGCGCACCTTGTTGCCATCGAGCGGCTTGAAGACTTCCTTGGTTTTGCTCAGCGTGTTGTAGATGGTAAGCACGGCGGTTCCTTAGCTGCCCCAGGAGTCACGCAGGGTGACGGTGCGGTTGAACACCGGACGGCCAGGCTGGCTGTCCTTCAGGTCGGCGCAGAAGTAGCCTTCACGCTCGAACTGGAAGCGGTCTTCCGGCTGTGCCTGGGCCAGCGATGGTTCGGCACGGCAACCCGTCAGCACTTGCAGCGAGTCCGGGTTGATGTTGTCGAGGAAACTGCCACCGTCTTCGGTTTTCTCCGGGTTGGCGGAGCGGAACAGACGGTCGTACAGGCGCACTTCGCATTCGACGCTGCCTTCGGCCGGTACCCAGTGGATCACACCCTTGACCTTGCGGCCTTCAGGGTTCTTGCCCAGGGTGTCGGGGTCATACGAGCAGCGCAGCTCGACGATGTTGCCGTCGGCATCCTTGATGGCTTCGTCGGCACGGATCACGTAGCTGCCGCGCAGGCGCACCTCGCCGGCTGGCTCCAGGCGCTTGTAACCCTTGGGCGGCTCTTCCATGAAGTCGTCACGGTCGATGTACAGCTCGCGGGCGAATGGCAGTACGCGCACGCCCATGTCTTCCTTCGGGTGACGCGGCAGTTCGAGCTGCTCGACCTTGCCCTCCGGGTAGTTGGTGATGACCACCTTCAGCGGACGCAGCACGCACATGGCACGAGGCGCGGTGCGGTCCAGGTCGTCACGGATGCTGAACTCGAGCATCGACATGTCGACCACGCCGTCGGAACGGTTGGTGCCGATCATTTCGCAGAAGTTGCGGATCGACGCTGGGGTATAGCCGCGGCGGCGGTAGCCCGACAGGGTCGACATGCGCGGGTCGTCCCAGGCCTCGACGTGCCCTTCGTCGACCAGCTGCTTGAGCTTGCGCTTGGAGGTAATGGTGTAGTTCAGGTTCAGGCGGCTGAACTCGTACTGGCGCGGGTGCGCCGGTACCGGCAGCTTGTCCAGGAACCAGTCGTACAGCGGACGGTGGCTTTCGAATTCCAGGGTGCAGATCGAGTGGGTGATGCCTTCGATGGCGTCCGACTGACCGTGGGTGAAGTCGTAGTTGGGGTAGATGCACCACTTATCACCGGTCTGGTGGTGGTGGGCGTGACGGATGCGATACAGGATCGGGTCGCGCAGGTTCATGTTCGGCGAGGCCATGTCGATCTTGGCACGCAGCACGCGCTCGCCATCCTTGAACTCACCCGCCTTCATGCGGGCGAACAGGTCCAGGTTCTCCTCGACACTGCGCTCGCGGAACGGGCTGTTCTTGCCAGGCTCGGTCAGGCTGCCACGGTATTCCTTGGCCTGCTCCGGGGTCAGGTCGCAGACGTAGGCGTTGCCCGACTTGATCAGGTCCACGGCCCACTCATGCAATTGCTCGAAGTAGTCCGAGGCGTAGCGCACCGGGCCCGCCCACTCGAAGCCCAGCCACTTGACGTCGCGCTGGATGGAGTCGATGTACTCCTGGTCTTCCTTGGCCGGGTTGGTGTCGTCGAAACGCAGGTGGCAGACGCCGCCGAACTCCTTGGCCAGGCCGAAGTTCACACAGATCGACTTGGCGTGGCCGATGTGCAGGTAGCCATTGGGCTCTGGCGGGAAGCGGGTGACGATGCTGCTGTGCTTGCCCGAGTCCAGGTCGGCCTGGACGATCGGCCGCAGGAAGTTCGCAGGGACGGCGGGGGCGCCTTTGGCAGCGGCGTTGGGCGCGTTGTCGGCAGTGGGCTTGCTCATAGGATCCTTGAATGCACGTGTCCGGCCTGGGTAGGCCGATTGAATCAAAGGGCCTATCATAGCCGAAGCAGTCAAGCTGCTGACAGCCGGGCTCGGACAAACTGCCGCGATTTATCGCTGCTATTTGTCGCAAGCTGGCAAAATAGCCGACGCAGGCCATGTGTCGTGCCGGCCGGATCCTGCGTCAGTTGCCATTATGCGCCTGACGCACCCTATTCCCGAATGCCTTGAAAGAGCGAATTTCAGCATGTCCAAAGTCAAACTGAGCACCAACCACGGCGACATCGTCCTGCAACTGGACGCCGAGAAAGCGCCGAAAACCGTTGAGAACTTCGTTCAGTACGTCAAAGACGGCCACTACGACGGCACCGTCTTCCACCGCGTGATCAAGGGCTTCATGATCCAGGGCGGCGGCTTCGAAGCCGGCATGAGCCAGAAGAAGACCCGCGCCAGCATCCAGAACGAAGCCGACAACGGCCTTAAGAACAAGAAGTACAGCATCGCCATGGCCCGGACCATGGAGCCGCACTCGGCCTCGGCGCAGTTCTTCATCAACGCCAACGACAACGACTTCCTCAACCACAGCGGCAAGAACGTTCAGGGCTGGGGCTATGCCGTGTTCGGCGAAGTGATCGAAGGCCGTGAAGTCGTCGACGCCATCGAAACGGTCGCCACCGGTTCCAAGGCTGGCCACCAGGACGTGCCGAACGACGACGTGGTCATCAAGAAAGCCGAGATCATTGAGTGATTCTGCTGATCTCCGATCTGCACTTGCAAGAAGAACGCCCGGACATAACCCGGGCGTTTCTTGATCTGCTCGACGGTCGTGCCCGCCACGCCAAGGCGCTTTACATCCTTGGTGACTTCTTCGAAGCATGGATCGGCGACGACGCGATGTCGCCCTTCCAGCAGTCGATCGGCCAGGCCATGCGCCAGCTGAGCGACAGCGGCACGGCGATCTACCTGATGCATGGCAATCGTGACTTCCTGATCGGCCAGGACTTCTGCGAAGCCGCCGGCTGCACGCTACTGACCGACCCAAGCGTGATCGAGCTCGGTGGCGAACAGGTGCTGCTGATGCACGGCGACACCCTGTGCACCCGCGACCTGGCCTACATGAAGCTGCGTCGATACCTGCGCAACCCGGTTAGCCTGTGGGTACTGCGCCACCTGCCGCTATCCACGCGGCAGAAGCTGGCGCGCAAGCTGCGCAGCGAAAGCCGCGCGCAGACACGCATGAAAGCAACCGAGATCGTCGACGTCACGCCCGAAGAGGTCCCGAAGGTCATGGCGGCGCACGGTGTGCGCACCCTGGTCCATGGCCATACCCACCGACCGGCGATTCACAAGCTGGTGGTCGAAGGTGAGCCAGCGCGGCGCATCGTTCTGGGCGACTGGGACCGTCGGGGCTGGGCCCTTCAGGTGGACGAGCAAGGGTTCCAGCTGGCGCCTTTCGAGTTTTCCTGATGCTGTCGATCCTATCGCCGGCAAGCCGGCCCCTGCAGGCCCGTGTCGACCTGCAGGAGCCGGCTTGCCGGCGGTGAGGCCGCCCTCATTTCACGCTCACAACCGCCCCATCCCGCTCGCTGATCACATACTGCCGATACTGCGGGTCTGCCTTGATCTGCGCCTCGGTAAACGGAATCGGCGCCAGCTGTTTGGCGGAGAAGGCCTTGGTCTGGTCGTTCGAATGTGCCGAACCGGCTTCACTGGACTGCGAAAACGCCAGCAGCCCTCGGGCCTGCGGCCCCTGCTCGGTGAACTTGACCAGTTGCAGGTAGCTGGTGCCACTGACGACCCGTCGCTTGCCCGGCCCGTGCGGCACGCTGTAGATCGCGTTGTATACGCCCAAGCCTTGTGGCCCGCCCGGCACTGGCGTGCCATCGGCAGCCTGTTGGATCTGCCCCCACTGGCTGTTTTCCCCTACCCCAGCTTGTGCGACTGCCTGCAATGACGCCAGCGCGGCGTGATGGAGCAGCTTGCGTACCGCTGCCTGCTCGACGGCCAGCCCCCGGGGCGTGTGCTGCGGATCGGCCGGGTCGAAGGCCACCCGCCAGCTTTGCGGGTGTTCGGCCAGCGCCTCGACAATGTTTTCGAAATGCACCAGGCCGACGCCACTGTTCAGATCAGCCTTGCCGTTCCACGCTGCCAGGCTGGCGCAAACGGTCTGCACGTCAGCCTCGGCTTCCCTGCACCACTGCATCAGATCCGGCAGCACCAGGCTGGCGAGATAGACCTCGTCATCGGTCACCATGCGCTGCAAGTCATCGATACCCACCTTCGTCTCGCCTTGCAGGCGCTGCAGGGCAAAGCGCCCGCGCATGCCAAGCGGTTGATCATCGCGGCTGACCAGTGGCGAGAAACCCGCCAGGGGCTCGGCAGGGTTGGCCATCCAGGCGGGGTCATTGGAGTTTTGCACGAAGTCGGAGCGCTCAAGGCTTGGTAGCAGACGCGCGGGGAAGATACCCGGCTGAGCCGCCTGGGCATCGACTTTCCACTGGCACGCACTGCGCGATCCATCCAGCACCACCAGTGGGCCCTGGGCTGCCGGGTGACCGCAGTGGCTCAGCAACTCCTGGTCGACGTACGGCACCACCGACTGGTTGAGGTACAGCGTTCGTCCTGCGGCGTCTACCGCCAGGGTGTTGACCCAGGGAATGCCCTGGAGGCTGGCGATCGAGCCTTTGAGCGCGTCCAGGCTTCCCGCGCGGTTGATCTGGTACCACTGCTGCAACACACGGGTGTTGTCCAGGTTGGCGTCGCGCAGGCTGTAGGCAGCTTGGCTGTCCCAGTCCAGTCGGCCCGGCCATTGCACCACCGGGCCGAACGTCGAGGCATAGACCTGGCGCTGCACTTGGCTCAGGCTGCCGTCTTCGGACTTGACGGTGATGCTCACGGTTTGCGGCATGAGTGGCAGCGACTGGCCATCGAGCAGGTAGCGGGTCGGGTCCTTCGGGTCCAGTTGCAACCGGTACAGGGTGAAATGCTTCGAGGTATCGACGGTGTGGGTCCAGGCCAGGTGCCGGTTGAAACCGATGTTGATCACCGGCAACCCCGGCAGGGCAGCGCCCATGACATCCAGTTGGCCAGGAATGGTCAGCTGCATCTGATAGAAACGCATGCCACCCACCCAAGGGAAATGTGGGTTGGCCAACAACAGCCCGCGACCATTGGCTGAGCGCTCTGCGCCGACGGCCACCGCGTTGCTGCCGCGCTCGGAAGCGAAGCGCGACTGCTGTGCCAGCGCCGCAGTAAAATCGCTGGCGGCCCGCTGAGTCGCCCGTGTCGGCGGCTGCGCGCCTACCACGGCCTCGGCAAACTGCCCCATCCCACCCTCCACCAGCAACCGCCGGGTCAACTTGACCAGGTCCAGACTGGTGATCGGATGCAACCACTGCCCTGTTCCGCATTCGGCCGGCAGGCCCGCGGCACGGCGCTCGCCCAGTGCACGGTTGTAGCCGCTGGCATAGCCTTCGAGCAACTGCCGTACGGCGGTCGGCTGTGCCTGCAGGAAGCCATTGACCGCTGATGGGCGGTTGAGCCAGGTGAAGAACAGGTCGCTGGTTAGGTTGTCGCGCTGCTCCACGGTCTTGCCCTGGGCCCCAAAGTAGCGGGAGCGCTCGCCATTGACGGTCAATACCTCATTGGCCAGCAAGCACAGGTTGTCCTGCGCGTAGGCGTAGCCAATCCCATACCCCAGGCCGCGCTCGTCTTTGGCCACGATGTGCGGGACGCCAAAGCTGGTGCGGCGGATCTGTGCGCTGGCCTCGTCACCGGTATCCCGAGCCTGGGCAGCAACGCTGAAGACAACCAGGGCTACCGCCAGGCTGGCACAGGTCAGTGGACGCGAAAGTGTGAACACGGGCATTCCTCGGATTCAAGGGTCATCCCGATCAGACGAATGGCTGAATGAAAATTTTACGCAATGCCCGCGCATCCAAGGTCTTGATCAGGCCGAGGCAATTTTTTTTACGCCAAGGCTGCAGATTTGCCGCTCTCATTCGTCCTAGTAAGTGAGGCACCCATATTTCGGGACAGTCCACGAAAAGGAGCATTCACATGTACCACCCGCAACCCACGATGCAGGCCGGGCATGCGCCGGTCACGGCGCCCAACGGAGCGGTCGCCAGCGGGGATGAACGCGTTGGCAACGAACAGATTCGCGAGTTGCTGCGCAGTTATGGTCTGCGCACCAGCCTGATCCGCCTGAAGGTGATCGACGCCCTGCACACGGCTGACCGCAACGGCCGCAGCATCGGCGTGCGCGGTGTGCACGCCCAGCTTGAACAACTGGACATACCGCTTTCATTCCTGAGTGTCCGGGAGGTGCTCAAGCGCCTGTGCGCCGAAGGTGTGATCTGCCTGGGCAGCGACAAATGCTACAGCCTCGATCCCCAGGCGCGCGCAGTGTTGGAGCAGGCCGCGCGCTGAGCGGATGGCCGGCCAGGACTGGCCGGCCGGCACGGGTCAGGGTTTGACCTTGCGCCGCAGTATCCCGTTGATTACCACCACGACCACCGCAATGACGATGGCGCACACCTGGAACGTCTGCTCGCTGATCACCCCTTCTTTCTGCAGGTGAGACAGGCCCAGCATGAGGCCCAACACCACCAGGATGATCAAAAGGGAGTATTTGAGGCGCTGCACATGTGTCATCGAAGGTTCCTTGCAACATCAGAGGCAAATGGCTCGCATCGAGCCGCGGCCATGATACAACGCCAACCGTCATCGGCGCTGCATTTCCTGCCTGGCGTGCTTCGACGCACCTGAGCATATGGGCCTTGCGCCCACTGCCAAGGTATCGATAGCCATGGCCACGATGCCAGCGTCCTGGCCCCTTCCCCTCTGCCCTCCGGCACAAATGAGGGTACTGAGACCCAATGCAGCAACGGACGCTGGCCCCGTCGGAAAACAAAGGCCTGGAGCCAAAAGCCGACGCCTTATCCTACAGCCCACGAAATCGCTGCCTGCAACAAGTGCTCCGCTAGGCTACAGCGCCCAGTCCGCTTGGCGCCTAGCGGCTCAGCTCGCCGCTGTCTGAAAATCCAGTCACGCCATCAGCAACCGATCGGTGGCGATCGCAGAGTCGCAACGTTGGATGTTCAACGCGCGCATCCCATTTGTCCTGAGGGGGCCCACATGGAATCACTAGACCTGAGCTGCATCGATATCAGCCAATTACCGCATTCGCTGCAATCGCTCATCGAGTGCATCGGCATTGAAAATGCTTACCGCCTGACCTGCTCCTACGGCGGCAGGCCAAAATACATCCCCAAGCATCGCGAACGCTCCAAGCTGACCGATGTACTGCCGCCACAGGCTCTGGATGCCCTGATCAAACGCTTCGCTGGCGTGGCGCTGGAAATTCCCAAGGCCGATCACTTCCTGCGCCAGCTGCGCAACCTGCAAATCCAGCAAGAAAGCGCCAAAGGCTTGTCCCGCAGCCTGTTGGCCGATAAGTACGGCCTGAGCCTGCGCCAGATCGGTAACATTCGCCGCCAGGCCTGAGTGACCCGTTTGAACTGAAATTCTTCCATCGAGGTTTGAAATGGATCCAAGCCAGCCCTGATGAGCCCGTTAGCCGTTGCAACAGCTGCCGCCCGGAATCTGCATTTCAAGTGCAATGCACCCTGCTGGGCGGTTCGAGGATCAATGACCAGACTTGGGCCTGCGGACTAGGCGTTCGTTGCAGGGTTGCGCGCGGGGAATTCCGCTGATCGACGACAGCCACTGGGCACGAGCTTCGCGATGATGACGGCCACAACGGCACCGTGGCATATTGAATGCTCGTGACCTGATCCTGGCATTCGGATTTGGAGGATTCCATGCGTGACATCATTGACGGCTTTCTGCGCTTTCAGCGAGAGGTTTACCCCCAACGCGTCGAGCTATTCAAGCAACTCGCGACGACGCAAAACCCGAAGGCATTGTTCGTCACCTGCTCGGACAGTCGTGTCGTACCTGAACTTCTTACACAGCGCGAACCGGGCGAACTGTTCGTGATTCGCAACGCCGGTAACATCGTGCCGTCCTATGGACCCGAACCCGGCGGCGTCTCGGCAACCGTCGAATATGCGGTCGCGGTGCTCGGCGTGCAGGACATCGTGATCTGCGGCCACTCCGACTGCGGTGCGATGGGCGCGATTTCACGCTGCACTTGTCTGGACCATCTTCCCGCGGTCGCTAGCTGGCTGCGGCACGCAGACGCCGCAAAAGCGATCAACGCGGCGCATGCGTTCGACACGCCTCGCGCCAAGCTCGACGGCCTTGTGCGGGAAAACGTGATTGCGCAACTGTCGAACCTTCGTACCCACCCCTCGGTCGCACTGGCGCTCGAGCAGGGGCGTTTGAACCTGCACGGCTGGGTCTACGACATCGAGGCGGGTTGCATCGATGCGCTTGATGGCGCGACACGAAAATTCGTCTCACTTGCAGACTCGCCGAACACGGTCGCGATCGCTGCGCGCAACAGCAGACAGATCTGATGGCGAAAGCCACAAGCGACATCGAGGCAAACAAAGCCCGCGATGGCTGTGGCCAGGTGGCTAGCGCAGGGTCAGTCCAGACCTTGTCTAGGCTCAGCTACCGCGGCCTAGCCGCACAGTCACCTGAACACGGCCCACCTCAGATGAACATTGGCATTAATACGCCGGGCGTCTGCGCGCCGAAGACAACGGCCCCATTAATGCGCAAAGAGGGAATCACACGTCCAGCCCAGGCGGCGACAGAAGCTTCGGTTTCCTGCAATTCATCGCTGAAAGCGGCACTTTGCATGAATGCCTGAATGTCGCCGAAGGACGCCATCTCGCGCCCCAGCAACTTTTCCAGCATGGCCGGATCACCTATGTCCTGACCATGGCAATACAAGGCTTGGTACACGCTTTCCACGAATGGCCGGGCAGGCCTGGCGCTGCGCTGCAACCACAGCACCGCCGCAAGCGCCAGCCGCGTGTCCGGAACGCAGACGATTGCGCTGAACGCCGGTTCAATGCCCAGCATTTGCAGTTCCGTTGCCACGAGGGACTGATGGAGCACCGCTTGTGTCCCGAAGCGGTACGCCAGGAAGTCGCGGTAGGTCATGCCGGCTGCCGATCGACTCAGCACGCAGCGGCAGGGTTGAAAGGTAACATTCAGTTCTCTATTGGCCTGGGTCATCGCGATCACGAGCCGGCGCATTGCGACCCAACCCCAAGGGTCGAGAAAGTCGAACGCCAAGATCGGTGGAGTCTGCATGATTACTACCCTGAAGGATTCGTTCATCCAAGGGTAAGGCGTTACGGGGACAGACTGAAGCCACGCACCACGCAATGGAGCGTTGCGTACGCAGCTATGCGATATTGAGCAACTCTTTCATGAACTGCGCAAATACCTTGATGCGTGTCGATTCACGGTTGATCGGCAAGTAGACGATGTTGATCGAGGAATTGACGGATATCGGGTTCACTTCATATTCCGGCAGCAAGCGGGTGAGCCGCCCCTGCTGCACATCCTCGGCGACCAGCCAGTCGGCCAACAGTGCAATGCCCTGCCCTGCAACGGCTGCTTGCCTGAGAATATCGGCATTGTTGCTTTGCATCCGCCCCTGAACCGAAACCGGCAGAGTCTGGTCAGCGACTTCGAAAAGCCAGTCTCGCATCGGCCCACCGTAGTCGAATCGCATACAAGAATGGGTGCTGAGTTCGCCTGGCTGAGTGGGCGCACCATGCTGTTCAAGGTACGCCGGGCTTGCCACCAGCCAGCGTTGAAAGTGACCGATGGTGGTGCAGATGACTTCCTCGCTGGAGACCGTCGAGCCCAAGCGAACGGTCAGATCGATTCGGTCCTTGAACAGATCCACCCTCTCATCGCTGAGGTTCAGGCTCACCTCCACCCCCGGATGACTCGCCAGAAACCGGCCCAAGTGGGGTGAGATCAGGCGCCGGCCGAACTCCACTGGCACGCTGACCCGAAGCTTGCCTTTGGCTTCGCTTCCTCTGTCCGTCACCCTGCTGTCAGCGGCAGCGAGCGCATCGAGGATGGCCACCGCGCTTTCGAAATAGGCCTGCCCCAAGTCGGTCGGGCTGTTCTGGCGTGTGCTGCGGGTGATCAGCGTGGTGCCCAGCTCCGACTCCAATGCGGCAACCTGACGCGCTACGGAAGAAGTTGCCACGCCAAGCTTTCGGGCCGCTGCGGAGTATCCACCGCAGCGCACCGTCTCAACGAACATGCTTAACGCGAGAAACTTATCCATATTTCCGACTCCGTTGAAGATCCATCCGGCAAGCCAGTGTCGTCACCCGTCGACGCTGCTGGCAGGCTGGATGATAGTCATGTGAACGGACGTGGAAATAGAACAGGCGTGCTCAGCTCATCGATCAGCGCTTGCCCGCATGCTTCATGAGGAAAATCACCAGCGCCACGGCCGGAAACGCAGCGGCAGTGAAGATCGTGGCTGGCCAGCCAAAGCGCTCATAGAGCGGGCTTGCAAGCATCGAACCCAGTGCACCGCCGACAAAGATGCTGGTCATGAACACGGCGTTCAGGCGTGCTCGGCTGTTGGGGTCCAGCGCATAGACCTCGCGTTGCCCAAGCACCATGTTCAGTTGCACCGCGAAGTCCAAGGCGATTGCCGCTGCCACCAGTCCCAGGTAGCCCAGCCCAGGAATACCACCGATCAGCAGCGCTACCGGTGCCAGTACCAATGCCACCAAGGTACTGACGTGGCCATGCCCTGCATCGGCCAGACGGCCGGCGATGGGGGCCGCGACGGCACCCACTGCGCCGACCAGCGCGAACAGCGCCACCCCATTCTGGCTGAAGCCATAGTGACGGATCAGCTCGATCGGCACGATGGTCCAGAAGAAGCTGAAGCTTGCGAACAACAGGCCTTGATACAGCGAGCGTTCCCGAAGAACGGCATATTGCTTGGCAAGGCCGAACACCGAACCAATCAGACGACCATAGGTGGTGTGATGGTTAGGCATGCGCTTGGGCAGCAGTACGGCGACCAGCAAGGCAATCGCGACCATCAGCACCGCAGCGCTGAAGAACACACCTCGCCAGCCAATGTATTCGGACACCAGGCTCGCTACGGGGCGAGCGAGCAAGATCCCGAGCAGCAGGCCGCTCATGATGTTGCCCACCACCCGGCCACGACTGCTTTCAGGTGCCATGTGCGCGGCCAGCGGTACCAGGATCTGCACGGCGACGGAAGTCAGGCCGATCATCAACGCCGCGATCAGGAACAGCGAGGGCGAGTCCGCAAACCCTGCTGCCGCGAGAAACCCGCCGACGACCAGGGTAAAGCCGATCACCAGGCGTTTGTTTTCCATCAAGTCGGCCAGCGGGACCAGGAACAGCAAGCCCGCTGCATAACCGAACTGGGTCAACGAAACGATCAGGCTGGCATGTTCGGGCGACAGGCCAATGCTCGGCGCGATCAGTTCGACGATGGGCTGGGCGTAATAGAGGTTTGCAACCACCGCACCGCAGCAGAATGCGAGGAACACGACCAGCGCTTTGGATAGCGTCGGGGTTGCATCGGCATGCACCGACGGTGAAACAAGTACTTCAGGGCTGCTCGCTGACATGGCGTCATCTCCGGATGGGTTGAAAAGTTCAGGAGCAAGCCTATGCGCCAAGGCGAGGCGTTGGAATATGAACGCCCAGCAACGAAGCTGTGCATGTTGCGCAAAACTGCCAGCGTTGCGTGAACAGCAAAGCTTCCTTGCGCGAGGGACCTATACCCCTGGAAAACCTGCTCCTTTAGGCTCAGGCCCTCAACCAATCGGTACCGAACACGCCGAGGTTGGAGATGAGGAGATCTTCGATGTCGCGTAACAAGCGTTGGGCATCCGTGGCCGTTGCCCTTGCAGTAGCAGGGTTGGCGGCAGCGTTCGGGTTGATGTGGCGACCTGCTATCGAGCCGATCGAGCGGCCAGCAGCCTTCGATGCCGCGCAGATCGCTCGCGGCGCCAAGGTCGTTACAGCCGGAGACTGCGCGGTTTGCCATACACGTCCCGGTGGTAAATACCTGGCAGGTGGCCTGCCACTGGTAACGCCGTTTGGCACACTCTACAGCACCAACATCACGCCTGACGCCGAAACGGGCATTGGCCAGTGGCCGCTCGCAGCGTTCGAACGCGCCATGCGCGACGGGGTTTCCCGCGATGGGCATTTCCTTTATCCAGCCTTCCCATACAAGCACTATCGCCTGCTCAGCGATCACGACCTGGCGGACGCCTACGCCTATCTGATGAGCGGGCCGCCAGTGTATGAGCCCGCCTCCCCCAACCGCATGAAGTTTCCAATGAACATTCGCCCGCTGGTCGCGGGCTGGAACCTTCTGTTCTTGCATACACAGCCCTTCGAGCCGACAGCGCAGCAATCGCCACAGTGGAATCGTGGCCGCTATCTGGTCGAAGGCGCAGGCCACTGTGGCGGTTGCCACACGCCTTTGAACTTTCTCGGTGCCGAGAAAGACAGCCAGGCGCTTTCCGGTGGGCTGGTCGATGGTTGGGAAGCGCCCTCCCTGCTCGGCCTTGCCCGTCGCGAAAAGCCTTGGACGCAGGCACAGTTGGTGGGCTATCTGCAGGCCAAGGTGGTTGACGACCATGGCACCCCAGCCGGGCCGATGCGCCCGGTCAGCCAGGAACTGGCGCGACTGCCGCAGGCCGACGTCCAAGCCATTGCCCACTACCTGCTGAGCTTGCCGGCGCCGCGTCGTAAACCGACCGACGACCATTCGGACACGGTGGTAACGGCTGAGTCGACCAGCCTTGGTCGCGATCTTTTCCAGGGCGCTTGCGCGGGCTGCCACGGTGCTGCGGCGCCGATGCGCACCATCGACGGCCGGCCTTCACTGGCGGCCACATCCGCGGCTCAGGCCCATGAGCCACGCAATTTCATCAAGACGGTACTTGAGGGCATTCCTCCCACACCCGGCGAGGCCGGCCCAGCCATGCCCCCCTTCGCTGCCAGCCTGAACGACCGACAGCTCGCCGCTCTGGCCTCGTACGTCAGGCAGCAGGCGAACCCGGAGCAGCCGTGGAGCGGAGTGGACTCGACTATCGAAGCGCTGCGCGAGGAGGCTAAATGAGCAACGTCAATCTCACCGTCAACGGCAAGGTGCACAGCCTGGACATCGATCCGGACATGCCATTGCTCTACGCCTTGCGTAACCACCTGCAACTCAACGGCGCCAAGTACGGCTGCGGGCTGGGCCAGTGTGGCGCCTGCACGGTCATCGTCGACGACAGGCCGGTGTTCTCGTGCGTGACGCCATGTTCAGGCATGGAAGGCCGCAAGATCCGCACGCTCGAAAGCCTGGGCACGACAGAGCGGCCAGGCCCCCTGCAGCAAGCCTTCATCGATACCCAGGCGGCCCAGTGCGGTTACTGCATCGCTGGGATGATCATGCGCGCGCAGGCCCTGCTGGAGAAAAACCCTCGCCCCGACGAGGACACCCTTCGTGCCCACATGGCGACGAACCTGTGTCGCTGCGGCACGCACCTTCGGATCATTGAAGCGATCACCCGCGTCGTTGAAAACGGTGGAATCCATGTCGTCCAGAACTGAATTCAGTCGCCGCGCATTCCTTCAAGGCAGCAGCCTGCTGATGGCCTTCACGTTGATGCCAGCCGCGCGCAAGGCGCTGGCCGATACTGAGGTGGATACCCTGGGTACGCTCGTGCTCGCCCCGGATCTGCCCGGCAGCTTGCGCACCAACCCTTACCTGGACGCCTGGATCAGGGTTGGTGCAGAGGGGATCACCGTGTATACCGGCAAGGTGGAGCTAGGGACCGGCGTCAAGACCGCGCTTGTGCAGATTGCGGCAGAGCGTCTGGATGTCGCACCAACAGCGATCACCTTTCTCACGGCCGACACGGCCCTGACGCCCAACGAAGGCTACACGGCCGGCAGCCACACGATCTTCGACAGTGGCACGGCGTTGTTCAACGCCGCTGCTCAGGTTCGCCAGATGCTCCTGGAGTCGGCCGCCAGACGCTGGGGCGTCGATGCCGCATCGCTGAAGACCGCTGACGCGATGATCATCGCCCCGTCCGGCCTGCGCATGAGTTATGCCGAGGCCGTGGCCGGTGTGGACTTGCATCGACACGCCAAGGCCGAGTCACCGCAAAGCGCACCGGAGCAGTTCAAGCTCATCGGCCACGCCATTCCACGCCTCGACATCCCTGCAAAAGTCACCGGCGCCGCGGCGTTCGTCCAGGACATGCGGCTACCGGGCATGGTCCACGCGCGGGTCATCCGGCCACCAAGGCCTCGCAGCACGCTCACCGGTTTCGATATGCAAGCTATTGAAAGCCTTCCAGGCATCGTCAAGGTGGTCAAGGATGGCAACTACCTCGCCGTGGTGGCCAAGGATGAATGGCAGGCCGTCACCGCCATGCGCGCAGGCTACGAATCAGCGACCTGGAGCGGCGCAGAGGTGATTGCGGACCAAGCCGTCATTCACCAGCTGCTGCCCAGGCTGCAATCCAGGCGCTACCCAATCAAGCATGAAGGCTCAGCGGCGCCTTCCAGTGGCAAGACGTATCGGGCGCGCGTCACCAAGCAATACTTGATGCACGGTTCGATCGGCCCCTCCTGTTCGGTGGCCTGGTTCAAGGACGGTACGCTGACGGTCTGGAGCCACACCCAAGGTGTATTCCCACTGCGCGCCGGCATCGCCGAGATGGTCGGCCTGCCGCTAAGCGCCGTGCGTTGCATCCATGTCGAAGGCTCCGGATGCTACGGGCACAATGGCGCCGATGACGCGGCAGCCGACGCTGCGCTGATCGCCCTACAGGTGCCGGGCGTCCCGGTGCGTGTGCAGTGGATGCGTGAACAGGAGAACCTGTGGGAGCCCTACAGCTCGGCCATGCTCACCGAACTGGAGGCGGATCTGGACCGCAACGGCCGAATCAACCATTGGAAATACGAGCTCTGGACCACGCCGCATAACGAACGCATCACCAATGCCGGCCGCCTCGTGCCCGCGCGCCTGCTCGCTCGGCCGTTCACCTCGGCGCCCTCCATTCCGATCGCGCAGCCCGAAGGCGATGGTGACCGCAACGCAATCCCGTTGTACCAAACGGGCGCGAGCACTATCGATATGAATTTCATCACGCAAATGCCATTTCGCACCTCGGCGATGCGCTCGCTTGGGGCGCACATCAACGTCTTCGCCATCGAGGCTTGCCTGGACGAACTGGCTGGCCAGGCAGGGGTGGATCCCGTGGAGTTCCGCCTGAGCCACCTCACCGACCCCAGGGCCCGGGCTGTCATCGAGCGGGCCCGCAGTGAATTCGGCTGGCCACGGCGATCGCCCACCCCAGGCTCGGGCATTGGCATGGGCTTCGCGCGCTACAAGAACATCATGGGCTACTGCGCAGTGGCGGTGGAAATCCAGGTACATCCGCAAACCGGCGAGATCGAGATCCAGCGGGTGGTCACGGCCGTCGATGTAGGACAGATCGTGAACCCCGATGGGCTGCGCAACCAGGTGGAAGGCGGCATCGTTCAGTCCAGCAGCTGGACGCTGTATGAGGCAGTCAGTTATGACGCCGGTGGTGTGCGCAGCTACGACTGGAGCGGCTATCCGATCCTGCGCTTCCCGCAGCTTCCCAAGCACGTGCAAGTGCACATGATCGACCAACCTGGCCAGCCCTTCCTCGGGGCCGCTGAAATCGTGCAGGGTCCGATGGCTGCCGCGCTGGGCAATGCGCTGGCAGATGCCACAGGACACCGACGGCTCGCCCTGCCGCTCACCCGTTCCGGTCAGCAAGGGTAGCCGGTGGCACTCGCGCCAGCGTTTACAGAGGTTACGGTAGATGCAACATCTTGATGTGACGGTTCTCGAACAGGCCCTGGCCTGGGCTGACGAGGGGAAAAGTGTGTGGCTTTGCACTGTGCTCAGCACCTTCGGCTCGGCCCCGCGGTCGCCTGGCGCCATGCTGGTGGCCCTGCGATCCGGAGCACACAGCGGCTCATTGTCGGGCGGCTGCGTCGAAGAGGAATTTCTTGAAGCACTCGGCCGTGGCGAGCATGCCGCACCGGCGCAGGTCATCCGTTACGGCGGTACGGCCCAAGAGCGAAGTCGCCTGCAGTTGCCGTGTGGTGGCAGCCTGGACGTGCTGGTCGAGCACAGGCACCCGTGTGCGCAATGGCGTGACCACCTCAGGCAATTGCTCGAGGCTCTGCGCGGGCAGCATCGACTGACGCGCACGCTCGACCTGGAAAGCGGCCTCTTCAGCGTGAAAAGCCCTGTCGCGGGTGCAGATCCGGTGGTGCGTCTTGGCAGCCGCCTGGAGATCAACCTCGGGCCTGCGCTTCGCTTGTTGCTCGCCGGTCTGTCGCCGGTCGCCCAGGCATGCGGGCAGTTCGCCCGCGCACTGGGCTTCGAGGTGATCGCCTGCGATCCGCGCGAAGAAGCCGCGGCGATGCCGATCGAGGGTGTGAAGCTGATTTCCATGTTGCCCTCGATGTACATCGCCAACGGCGGTTGTCACGCGGCAACCGCAGTGGTGGCATTGACCCACGACCCCAAGATCGATGACTTGGCCTTGATGGAGGCGGTACACACGCCTGCCTTCTACATCGGTGCGATGGGCTCGCGCCGGACTTCGGAAAAACGCGCGCAGCGGTTGCAGCGAATCGGCGGACTGTCGCCCGCGCAAGTGGACCGTCTACATATGCCCATCGGGTTGGACATCGGCTCCAGAACGCCAGCCGAAATCGCTTTGTCGGTAATGGCCGATGTGCTGCGTGTTTACCGGGGCAAAGCCCGAGCGGCTCTTTGAAGCTGCTTCCGTCGCAAGCTTTGCGAGTGGCGCAACGCACTTGCTCTGGTTGTGGTGATTATCAAATGCGGACCCGGGTCTTAACCTGACGTCATCAAACGACAGCAACATCGCTGCACCTTCGACCCCGTATAAACACTTACTTGAAAGGAACTGAGTGATGACCAGTAATCTGTTCAATCCTATTCGCGTGGGCGCTGTGGAACTTCCTCACCGTATCGCCATGGCCCCCCTGACCCGATCGCGCGCAGGCCAACCAGGCGATGTGCCAACGCCCATGGCAGCGGAGTATTACGGCCAGCGTGCCAGTGCAGCGCTGATCATCACCGAAGCCACGCAGATCTCCCAGCAGGGCCAAGGCTACGCCTGGACCCCGGGTATCTACACCCGTGAACAGATCGAAGCCTGGAAACAGGTGAGCGATCAGGTGCATGAACGCGATGGCCGCATCTTTATGCAACTGTGGCACGTGGGACGTGTTTCGCACCCAAGCTTCCAGCCCGGCAACGCGCTACCGGTTGCTCCGAGCGCCATCGCAGCGCCCGGCAAGACCTTCATCGTCGACGAACAGGGCAATGGGGTCTGGGGTGATGTGCCGGTGCCGCGCGCGCTGGATACCGAGGAAATCGCCGGCATCATCGACGACTACCGCCATGCGGCGCTGAACGCCATCGAGGCCGGGATGGATGGTGTCGAGATTCACGCGGGCAATGGCTATCTGCTCGACCAGTTCATCAACAGCAACAGTAACGAACGCACCGATCCGTATGGCGGCTCCTATCGCAACCGGGCGCGCCTGCTGTTGGCCGTCGTCCAGGCAGTGGCGCAGGAAATCGGTGCAGATCGCGTCGGTGTGCGCCTGACCCCCATGGGACGGTTCATGGGGATGGGAGACGACACTCCTCTGGAAACGTTCACCTACATCGTGGAGTCGCTGAACCGGTATGGGCTGGCCTACCTGCATCTGGTCGAGCCTGCGGTCGTCGGCACCGTCAAGGACGAGAACTTCGACCCCCGCTGGGACGAGATCATCCTCACGCTGCGGGATACCTGGAAAGGCGTACTGGTAATCGCGGGCGGATACGACGCTGCTTCTGCCGAGAAAGCGATCCGTGATGGCCGTGCGGACGTGGTGGCTTTCGGCAGGCCGTTTCTGGCCAACCCGGACTTACCACGCCGAATCCGCGAGGGCCTGCCGCTCAATACCCCCGACCCCGCGACCTTCTTCGGCGGCAACGAACGGGGCTACATCGACTATCCGACTCACCCGTAACGGGCGTTGCTGGCTGATGCAACGCGCCAGTCAAATTCATCACGCCGTGTCACTTTCACGCCGCCAGCGGCGCAAGGGGAAGTCATGACTGCATCAACACCGCGTGCCCCATGGCTACCGATTTGGGCGGGTCTTTGTGCCAGCCTCGTCGGTATCGGCCTGGCGCGTTTCGCCTATACCCCACTCATCCCGGCCCTCATCGAGGCCCATTGGTTTGCCAGCTCTGCAGTCGTTTTCCTGGGCGCTGCGAACCTCGCAGGCTACCTCATCGGTGCCTTGATCAGCCGACCGATCGCGACCAGATGGTCAAGTGCAAGCGTGCTCCGGTTCATGATGGTCCTGGTCAGCCTGGCATTTCTAGGCTGTGCCTGGCCCCTGTCGGTGAGCTGGTTCTTCTTCTGGCGGCTGCTATCGGGCGTCGCCGGGGGCGCGATCATGGTGCTGGCCGCAACGGCCATCCTCCCCCATGTCGCCACCCACCGCAGGGGGCTGGCAAGTGGTGCGATCTTCCTTGGAATCGGACTGGGAATCGCAGGTGCCGCCAGCCTGGTACCCTGGTTGCTGGACAAAGGCCTGCAACAAACCTGGCTCGGTCTTGCGGCGTTGTCGCTGCTGCTGACGATCAGCAGCTGGGCGGGATGGCCAGCAGACCCTCCGCATCATCCGCCGACACCGACGCCGGCAAAGCCTGCAACGTCGGCGGCAGTGCTGGTCTTGTTCGGCCAGTACGCGCTGATGGCCACCGCGTTGGTCGCGCCCATGATGTTCCTGGTGGACTACATCAGCCGCGGCCTTGGTGCCGGCACTCATGCCGGTGCGCTGATATGGGGACTGTATGGTCTGGGCGCTATCGCGGGCCCCGTACTGTATGGGCTGCTGGCCGACCACTTGGGCGCACGGGCGGGCATTCGGATCGTGCTCTTCGCACAGTTGGTCGCAATGGGTGCATTGATTGAAAGCCATGACCTGCGACTGCTTGGCGCGGCAGCATTGCTGATCGGCTCTTTCCCGCCTGGCATTGTCCCGCTGGCACTTGCCAGGGTGCACAGCCTGGTCGAGGGGCATACACGGCAGAATGCGACCTGGAGCCGCGCCACGGTTTCGTTCGCGAGTTTCCAGGCAATCGCCGGATACGGATATTCAGCCCTGTTCGCGAGCAGCGATGGCCACTACGGCGTGCTGTTCAGCGTCGCGGCTGCTGCACTGGTCCTGGCGCTGCTGCTGGAGCTGATTCTAAAAAGCGAATCCCGAACAGCCGCCGTCCAGGCCATTTAAGAACAAAGCCCGCGTGCGCGGGCTTTGCTGCACTTAAAAGTCCCGCTTGTAGAAGATGTCCAGCGAGCTTGCCAGCCCGCTGGCCGCTTCGAGATAGACCTTCTTGCTCAGCTTGTAGCGCAACGCGATGGTGTTGGCTGGCTCGAACACCCCTACCCCATAACGCAGGCTCAGTCGCTCGGTCAGGTTACCACTGGCCACGACGCTGGTGGCGTTGCCCGACCCCTCGGTATCGAGTTGGAAATCGTCAATGCCAAGGCTCGATGCCAGGCTGCCGGTGATCCCGGCGCTGCCTGCCAGCCCAAGGCCCAGGGCAGCCTCGGCCAACATGTTACTGTCCTCGCCCGAGGCGCCCAACGGGCGGCCCAGCACCAGATAGGACAACGCTTGTTCCTGGCTCATCGCCGGTTCCGAGAACACCTGGGTGGTCGGTTGCTCGGCGCTGCCACTGAGGCGGATACCGGCAATCACATCGTCGACTTTGCGGATCGCCTCGATGTCCAGGTACGGCTGGTCGATGGGCCCTGCGAACAGCAAGCGCGCACGACGAATGGTCAGGCGCTGGCCATAGGCACGGTAACGGCCATCGGCCAGGCTCAGTTCGCCACGGGTGTCCAGGTTATCGCCGATGTGTACATGCCCCAACAGGTTGGCGGAGAGGCCGAAGCCGCTGAACGAGAGCTTGTCGCGTCCCACTTCTACGTCGATGTCCATGGCCACGGCCATGGGCGCCTTGCCCTCTTCGGTCTGGTGGCCGACGATGACGGTGTCGTCCGACACCTTCACCGTCGACGGTGGCAGCTCGCGCACGGTGATGTTGCCCTTGGGCACCAACACTTTGCCAGTGACCGACAGTTTGTCGTCGACCAGGCGCAGACTGAGGTCTGGCGCGACTTCCAGTTCTGCATACGGCTCGACCGTGACAGGCAATTGCTGACCCTGTAGGCGCACGTCCATGCCCAGGGCCTGGCCCCAGGTCAGGTGCCCGGAAAGTTGCCCGCGACCCGCCGCCCCGCTGCGCCAGTCGCCATTGAGTTGCACCCGTTCACCGGCGATCTGCGCTTGCAACGACAAGCCCTGCAAACTCACCGGCAGCTCGGCTCCGCTCACCTCGCCCCCGCTGAGCACCACGTCGCCATTGACCTGCGGTGCCAACAGGGTGCCGGAGAGCCGGCCACTGCCGTTCAACTGCCCGGCCAGCCGCTCGACCATGGGCACGAACGGTCGGGCGACCGAGAGGTCCAGGCCCGCCAGGCGGAAGTCACCCGACAGCGGTTTGTCCTTGCCCAACGGATCGAGGCGCGTGGTGACGTTGAGCTCGCCCAGCCGCTCGCCACGAAAATCCAGGCGGGTGTCGACCCGTCGCGGCGCCAGGGTGCTGTCCAGCCGCAGGGCCTGGTACGGGAAGTCGATCCAACGGCCGTTGTCGCGTACACGCAGGGTGCCGCCACTGGCGTCGATAACGATCTTGCCCTTGGGGCCGCTGGCGGGAACATCCAGATTGACGTCGGCATTGAGCAGCCCCTGCCAGGCAAAGTCCTTGGGCAACCACTGGGCCAGGCTCTCCAGCGGGAACTGCTTGAGGTGGTAACGCAGGCGCGGCTCAGGTGCCAGGCGCTGGTCGTCACCGCACAGGCTGGCCTGGCCGGAACGCCAGCAATGGGCGCCAAAGTCCAGTTGGCCGCTGGCCAGACGCTGCAAACGTGCCGGCCCTTGCAGTTGCCAATCCTGACCACCGGCCTGGATCCGTCCGCTGGCCAGTCGGCCGCGCCAGTCGCCCTTGTTCAACTGGCCATCCAGACCCAAGTCGAGTTTCAGCTGCGGGCCATCCAAAGCCAGGGTCAGTGCCTGCTGCCGGATGTCGCCCTTGCCATTGGCCTGCAGCGTGCCGAGGGATGTTTCGCCCAGACGAATACCGCTGGCCTTGAGCTCGATCAGGCCGCGCTGGGCGTTATCCAGACGAGCATCCAGGTCCAGGCGCTGGATCCGGTTCTCGGCCTGGACCAGTTGCTGACCCTGCAGGTCCAGCGTGCCTTGGGGCGCCTTGAGTGTTCCGCTGATGTCCAGCCGGCCTTTGGCCTGCCCTTGCAGCCTTGGCCAAAGCTGGCCCAGGCGCGGCAGGTCAAGGTCCACCCGCCCGGCCAGGCGCTGCTGCATACTGCCGCTGCCGGTGATGCGGTTGTCCCCCAGCTGCACGGCCAAGGCGCCCAATGTCCAGCTCTGGGCAGCGCCCTGGGCCTCTACCTTGAGCACCGCCGGCTGACCACGCAGGCGCCCCTTTAGATCCAACTGGGCATCGAGGGTGAGTTGCTCGCCTTTGAACTCACCCTTGCTTCGCAACGGCCCCGCCAGGGTACCGGGTAGCTCGGCGAGCCAGTAAGCGGGATCGAGCGCCGACAGCTGCAGGTCGACATCCCACGCCAGTGTGTCGGCGAAACGCACGGCAACATTGCCGCTCGCCTTGCCCTGGCCTGCCACCAGCGCCAGTTGCGGCAACCGAACCTGGCCCAGGTCGCCTTCGAACGGGCTGGCCAACGTGAAGGCACCTGCCGGGCCGTCGAGTTCACCCTTGAACGTACCTTGGTAACTGCCATCGCGGTAATGCACCTGGGCATCGAGGCGCTTGAGGCTGACTTCAGGCGGGGTTTCCAAGGGGTACAGGCGCAGCCAGGGGAAGTCCAGCCAATCCAATTGGGCATCGGCCTGCAGGGCGTTCTGCCAATCGGCGGTGGCACTTAGCTTCAACCGCTGGGTTTCACTGGCGCTCAGGTCCAAGGCATCGAGTCTTGCCCCCTTGGCATCCACACGCCCCGCCAGCACCAGCGACACGGGGGCTTGTTCGGCAGGCAAACTGGCCGAGCCAGTCAGCTGATAACCCTTTAGCAAGTCACCCTCGGCGTCCAGCTTGAGCTGGTTGAGTTGCACGGTGTCCGGAAGCGCAGCTGCGGGCTTGAACGCTTCGGAACGGACGTGCAGCTTGGCCGGCAGGTGCTCGGCAAGGGCCTGCAGCTCACCGGTCAACCGGGCATTGAGATAACCGGTGCTGCTCGCATCCAGTTCGAGGGTTCGCTGCAAATCCCCCTTGGCGGTCACGGCCAGTTGCCAGGCCTGACCTTCCACGGCTGGCAGCTGTAGCTGGCCATCGAGTTGCAGCGGCCAATCGCCTTCGGGCAAGAGATTACCCTGCAACGCCAGGTGCAGATCGTCCCGATGCACTTGCAGGCGGTCGATGCGAAGCCCAGTGGTCGTCCAGTGCGCCGCCAGTTGCAGGTCGCCCAACAGATCATTGCCGTCGAGTCGCAACTGCCCGACCTCGACCGTACCCACTTCGATCCCGATCGGCAGGCGCAACACCGGCAGCTGCACAGGGCTGGTGTCAGCAGGCGCGTCGCTGGGCGCAAAGGCCATGTCGACCCGCTGGGCCTTGAGCCGGTCGATGCACAAGGTGGCACGCAACAGGCAAGCGGGCGACCAGGACAGCACCGGCTCCTGGAGCTCGACACGGTTACCGCCATCTGCCCAGACAATCTGACGGGCCTGCCAACTGCCACCCAGGCGCCCCTGGAATTCAGTGACTTCGAGCCCAGGCACCTGACCCAGCAGCCAGCGCCCGACAGCTTCGCTAGCCAGTATCGCGCCGAGCGCCAAGGCCACTAACAGCACGATGGCCAGCAGGCTCAGCCCAAGGGTTCTCAACACACGCATCACAGCTCAGGCCCCATGGAAAAGTGCAGGCGGAAACCGCCATCGTCATCGAGCGCCCTGGCCAGGTCCAGACGCAGCGGCCCGACCGGCGATACCCAACGCACACCGATGCCGACCCCGGTCTTGAGGCTGGGCAGTTCAAGCGTATTGAACGCGTTGCCTTGGTCGACGAAGGTCGCAACGCGCCACTTCTCGGCCAACGAATACTGGTACTCGGCGCTGGCGGCCACTAGGTAGCGCCCCCCGATCCGGTCGCCGTCGCTGTTCTTCGGCGACAAGCTCTGGTAGTCGTAGCCGCGCACGCTCTGGTCGCCACCGGCGAAGAAACGGAGTGACGGCGGAATGTTGTTCTTGTAACCATTGGTGGCACTGCCGCCGAACTGCACACGGCCCAGGAAACGGTGGTTGTGGCCAAGCGTCGTCAGGCCTTTCAACAGGACATTGCCATGCAGCAGGTTGGTGTCCGAAACCAGCCCCTCCTTGGCCGCCTGAACATCGAACTGCAGGCGGTAGCCGCTGTGCGGGTCGATGCGGTTGTCGCTGCGCAGATACGAAAAACTCACGCCTGGCATCAGCAGGTTGCTAAGGCCCGAGTCGTCGCCCAGGCGGTACTCCTCGCGCTGGTACTTGAGCGAGATGACCCGCTGCCAACCACTGGGCAGCTTGCTGTGCCATTCCGGGCCGACGGTCAACAGCTTGCTGAGGGTGTCGGTTCCGGCGAGCTCTTCGTTCTGATAGCCACCGGCGAACCGCAGTTTGTCGGTCAGCGGAGGGTCCAGGGGAATGTCGTACCAAAGGCCGACGTTCTGCCGCGGGGCCGATAGTTCGGTTTCCCAGCCGTAGCTGTGCCCTTGTGGGTTGACCCAGTGGCGGGTCCAGTTGGCCTTGCCACGCGGACCAACGTCGGTCGAGAAACCCAGGCCCAGGCCCATGGTGCGCGGTTTGCGGGTTTGCAGATGGACGTCCACCGGGATGTCTTCGCCCACGGCGGCAGTGGGCGCCGCGTCGACCCGCACGCCTTCGAAGTAGCCGCTGGACTGCAAGTCGTTGTTGAGCTCGGCCACCAGTTCCGAATCGTAGGGGGTGCCAGGCTTGAACGAAACCATGCGTTGCAGCAGTTCTTCATCCAGTGGCGTGTCGCCACCGAACGTGACCGCGCCCAGGCGGTAGCGTGGGCCGCTCTGGTACACCAGCTCGATGTCGGCCACCCCGGCCTGGGGGTCCACTGCCAGACGCTGGCGAGTGAACCGACCGCTGAAGAATCCATAGCGCGAGGCCTGGTTCTGGATCAGCCGCTTGGCATCCTCGTAGTGGCCGTGGTTAAGCGGCTCGCCCGGACGCAGCGCACGACCGTCCGGTATGCGAAACGCCTTCATCTCACTGGCTGGCCCTTCGATGCGCACCGTCACGTTGCGCAGGCGCACCGGTTCGCCGGGTTCAATGCGGATGATCAATTGCGGGTGTTCGTCGGCCTTGGCTGCGGGCTTGACCTCAGTGTCGATCTGCGCCTGATAGTAGCCCAGTGCCTGCGCAGCCTTGCGCGCCTGCTCCTGCGCCCCGCGACTGAAGCGCAGCAGCGCTTCCTCGTCGCGGTCACCCAGATTACCGATATAGCCTTCGACATTGGCCTTGAGCGCTTTATTGGCCGGCTTGACCTTCACCAGCAACTCGCTCTGGCCCCATGCTGCGAAACTGGCGGCCCAGAAAATAAGGCCCCAGGTGAATCTTCCTGAATACGTCATGCGGCGCATGCTACCAGAGCCGGGCCCTCATGGGAGGCGTTCAGGCCTCCGTCATTCTTGATGACACAGGATTGGGATGAAAGAACACCCTTTCCCGGATTGGTCCTACAGCTACCTCGCCGATCTCTTCGTACCCCTGGCGTTGGTAGAACGCCAGATAATGCTCATTGCCCGTATCCAGCACCACCCCTTGGGTGTTTGGGTCTTCCGCGCACCAGTCGTGCACGGCCTGGAGCAATTGTTCACCGTAGTGCCGGCCCTGAAATTGCGGATGGACCCCCAGCAAAGGCAGCACATGCACCCTGGCGCCCGGCAGGCAACTGGCCAATGCGGCCTGGTATTCCATGTAGCGGCGCGTGCAGCGCAAGCCAGTGCCCAACATCATGCGCAGGCGCCAGGCCCAGCTGTCGGCCACCCCCAACCGTCGTTGCGGCGGCACGATCAGTGCCAAGGCGATCAGGCGGTCATCCAGCAAAAGGCCAATGGCGGGCAATTGCAAATAGAAGTGCTGGCGCACCCACTCACGCACCATCACCCGCAGGCGCCTTTCGTAGCCAGGCCGCTGGCCCTCGAACACATAGCCGAACGTCGGTTCGTGGCGATAGGCGTGGTACAGCAGCGAGCGCACCTCACGGCTATAGCCCTCATCGAGCATACAGACACGGGCCTTGGCTTCAGTGGTTTCGGGCATCGCGGGCGGTCCTCCTGGAAAGGTCATTCAGTGCCTTGGAGGTGCCTGGACGCACATCGTTCACCCCCTCCAGCACGTTAGCAGCGCCACCCCAAGGCTGCCACGCTGGTGGAGACGGCCGATGTCGGCTAGCATCCGGCCTTTTACCAGGATTGTCTTTCGATGAAGATCGTCTGTTTCAACATCAACGGCCTGCGTGCCCGCCCGCATCAGCTGGCGGCGCTGATCGAAAAGCACCAGCCGGACGTGATCGGCCTGCAGGAAACCAAGGTCAGCGACGATCAGTTCCCTCTGGCCGAGGTCCAGGCACTGGGCTACCACGTGCACTTCCATGGCCAGAAAGGCCACTACGGCGTCGCCCTGCTATCGCGCCAGGCGCCTCTTAGCCTGTTCAAAGGCTTTGCCACCGACGAAGAAGATGCCCAGCGCCGTTTCATCTGGGGCTCCTTCGCCGATGCCAACGGCACCCCGATCACTATCATGAACGGCTACTTCCCCCAAGGCGAAAGCCGCGACCACCCCACCAAGTTCCCGGCCAAACAGCGCTTCTACAGCGACTTGCAGGCCCTGCTCGAAGGGCAGTTCCACAATCACGAGCCGGTGCTGGTGATGGGCGACATGAACATCTCGCCCCAGGACTGCGATATCGGGATCGGCCCGGACAACGCCAAGCGCTGGCTGAAGACCGGCAAATGCAGCTTCCTGCCTGAAGAGCGGGAATGGATGGAGCGCCTGAAGGGCTGGGGCCTGGTGGACAGCTTCCGTCACTTGTATCCGGAAGTGAACGACCGCTTCAGCTGGTTCGACTACCGCAGCCGCGGCTTCGAGGACGAGCCCAAGCGCGGACTGCGCATCGACCTGATCATGGCCTCGCAAGCCCTGGTGCCGCGCCTGAAGGCCGCAGGGGTGGATTACGAGCTGCGTGGCATGGAAAAGCCCTCGGACCATGCGCCGATCTGGCTGGAATTGAGCTGAAACGAATCGCCGGCAAGCCAGCCTCTACGAAGTCGTCGTACGCTCCGTAGAGCCGGCTTGTCCGCGATCGGACCGACTACAGGCCCAAGCGCAGCGCCTCGCCAACACCGGCGCCGCGCACATCGTCCGCCGCACTGACCAGTGCGAAGTTGTACGCCCCATGGGACCAGTAGCGTGCCTCCAACCGCCCATCCGTGCGCTGCCCCTGCGGCATGCGCGCGAAGCGTTCGCCCGGCGAGCGCAGAAACAGACTGATGCGTTGCCCTTCACGGTCCTGGAATACCAGCAAAGCCGCCGGCCCCTGCTCGTTGCTGAGCAGTCGTGCCCCCACCGGCTTGAAGCCGTATCCCGCGAGGTCTGGCAACTGCCCTACCCGACTGAAATGCCGCTCCAGCCAGTCGCGCAACTGTGCCGGGTCGCTGGCCTGGATATCCAGCGCTTCGCTGGCAGCGAACAGGCGATGGGCCTGCACGGCATCGGCCATGGGCAGGCCAGCGTCCGCCAACGTGGCGTCCCGTGCCTGCCAGCCAACCAATCCACCCACTCCCACGGCCAGCAGCAACACCGCAGCCGACGCCCAGCGGCGCTGCCTGCGATGACGCAAGCGTTGCTGCAGCCTGCCCACATCCAACTGTGACGAGCCTGGCTGCTCGCCGAAACCTGCCAATGCCGCCCGCAAACGCCGGGCATCGCTTCGCCAGGCCTCGACCCTTTGCGCTTCCAACGGGTTGGCCGCCAACCAGGCTTGCACTTCGGCTCGCCGTGAGGGCTCCAGACGGTCATCGACGTAGGCATGCAGCTCGTGTTCACTGGGAATAAGGCGCGTCATTTCAGTCTCCGCAAGGCCGGGGGCTGCGGGTTGCCCTCGGTCAGTTCACGCAACGCGGCACGGGCGCGCGACAGGCGCGACATCACGGTACCGATGGGAATCCCTAGGGCGTGGGCGGCCTCCTTGTAGCTCAGGCCCTCGACGCTGACCAGCAACAACAGGGCGCGCTGCTCGTCCGACAATCGCGCGAAGGCCTGCAAGTCCGCCTGGGCCAGGATGATGCGTTCGATATCGCCGCCAACCGGCTCTTCCTGCGCCTCGGCGCGCCCAAACCAGGACAGCCAACGCGCATGCAGGCGGTCACGGCGCTTGCCATCGAGAAACTGCCGATAAAGGATGGTGAACAGCCAGGCGCGCAGGCTGTCGGCGTCACGCTGCTGACTGCTACGGCTGAGGGCACGCTCGACGGTCGCCTGGACCAGGTCGTCGGCGCTGCCAGACTCGCGCGTCAGCCAGATGGCAAAGCGGCGCAGACGCTGCAGCAGCTCGCGCCATTGGTGTTCGTCCAAATCATGCATGGAAGTCATCCGGCCCCTGGGATGGTCAGTGTAGAGGGCAGACGCCCGGCCACAAAATTTATTCCCTCGCAGGGAATAACCGCCTTCCTGCCCCGTCGTACCGGCACCTCAACTGCACCGGACGATGACCATGAACTCACCCTTGCACGGCCCCGCCAAGCACCTGCGGCTGGCCGCCATAGGCGCCATCATGCTGGCCATGGGCGCGGGTTTCGCCTATGCCGCTGGCTGGATCGGCGGCCCAACAGTGACCCCGCAGCGCATCATAGATACCTTCGAGGCCCAGGCTGGCCATTACCCCGGCTACCGCAAGAACCATGCGAAAGGCCTGTGTGTCAGCGGTTACTTCCAGGCCAGCGGCCAGGCGGCGACGCTGTCGACGGCGCGGGTGTTCAGCCAGGCGCGGGTACCGGTCATCGGCCGGTTCGCCATTGGGGGGGCCAATCCGTTCGCACCGGACACCGCGGTGCCCGTGCGCAGTCTGGCGCTGCAACTGAGTACCGATGACGGCCAGCTCTGGCGTACCGGTATGAACAACCCTCCCGTGCTGGCGGTGAGCACGCCGCAGGCGTTCTATGAACAGGTGCTGGCCAGCGCGCCTGACCCTGCCACCGGCAAGCCTGACCCGGCAAGGCTACAAGCATTCTTCGCCGCCCATCCGGAAAGCGCGGCGTTCCGCCAATGGGCCGCCAGCTATACCCCGAGCGACAGCTTCGCCAGCACCCAATACCACAGCATCAATGCCTTTCGCCTGATCGACGGCGATGGCAAGGCTCACCCGGTGCGCTGGCAATTGGAGCCACAGACCCACTTCGCCGCGCTCCCAGGCAAGGTCGATGACAAACAATTCCTGCAACATGACCTGCAACAACGCCTGGCCCAGGGCCCGTTGCGCTGGACCTTGCGCCTGGTGCTGGCCGAGGCCGGCGACGCCGTGGACGACCCGGCCCAGCCCTGGCCTGCGCAACGGCGCCGAGTGGACGCTGGCACCTTGGTGATCGAACGAGTGGACGCCCCTGAACAAGGTGCCTGCCGCGACCTGAACTTCGACCCGCTGATTCTCCCCCGTGGCATCGAACCTTCCGCCGACCCGATCCTCGCCGCCCGCTCGGCGGCCTATTCGGAGTCTTTCAATCGCCGCAGCCGCGAATCGCTCAGCACCGGAGCCCGCCCATGAAACCTGAAGCTTTCCACCCCCTGGCCCGCTCGCTGCACTGGCTGATGGCAGTGTTGATCCTGGCCATGCTGTTCATCGGCGTGAGCATGGTCGCCGACCTGTCAACCCGCCACCCGATGCTGGTCGAGCTGCACAAGGCCACCGGCCTGGCGCTGCTGGTACTGGTGCTGCTGCGTATCGGCGTGCGCCTGACCCGACCTCATCCGCCCCTGCCCGACGACTTGCCGACTGTGCAACGGTTCGCTGCCGGCGCCTCGCACCTGCTGCTCTATGCCCTGATGCTGGCCATGCCGCTGCTGGGCTGGGCAATGCTGTCGGCGGGCGGTTACCCTCGACCGCTGCAGCTACCGGCCATCGCCCCACACGACCTGCAACTGTACGCCGTACTGCGCCAAGCCCATGGCTGGGCCGGGTACCTGTTGTTCGCCACTGTCCTGCTGCACCTGGGTGCAGCGTTGATGCACGCACTGGTGCGCCGGGACGGCGTGTTGCGTAGCATGTGGCCAGGCCCCCTGCGCCGCGGCGAATGACAGCGTGCGGTCCAGGCCGGTTCGACAACCGATGAGTGCTCTTAATAAGATCGCCCTTTAACGCTGAAACTGCCTGGACTGCCCGATGACTGCTGCAAAGGATCCTGCCACCCTGGGTGTCACACGCACCCTCGACCTGCGCCCCCTGCTGCTGGCCAACATGGCCTGCACCATGTCGATGATGGCCTTCGTGGCCTTGATCGGGCCAATTGCCCGGCTGCTGGGGATGGCGACCTGGCAGGCCGGGGCAGCCGTGACCGTGGCCGGCGTGGTCTGGGTGCTGCTGGCACGCCCCTGGGGGCGCGCGGCCGACCGCCTCGGACGCCGACGCATCCTGCTGCTAGGCAGTGCGGGCTTTACCCTGGCCTACTGGTCATTGTGCCTGTTCGTCGAAGGCGCCTTGCGCTGGCTGCCAGACGCCACCTTGGCGTTCGTCGGTCTGATGCTGGCTCGCGGGCTGATCGGCGCGTTCTACGCGGCCCTGCCGGTGGCCGGCAATGCGCTGATCGCCGACCATGTCGAACCGCAACGTCGGGCCCGAGCCATGGCCTCCCTGGGCGCAGCCAATGCTGTGGGGCTGGTACTGGGCCCGGCGATTGCCGCGCTGTTGGCACGCCACAGTCTGAGCCTGCCGTTTCACATCATGTCCTTGCTACCGGCCACCGCGTTCATCGTGTTGCTGTTCAAGCTAAAGCCGCAACCGTTGGCCCACAGCCATGCGCCGAGCCCGGTGCGCCTGACCGACCCGCGCCTGCGCCGCCCCCTGCTGGTGGCCTTCAGCGCCATGCTCAGCGTCACCGTTTCGCAGATCATCGTCGGTTTCTTCGCCCTCGACCGTTTGCACCTGCCGCCGACCGAGGCAGCCCAGGCAGCCGGCATCGCCTTGACTACGGTCGGGGTGGCACTGATCCTGTCGCAGATCGCCCTGCGCCAGCTGGAATGGCCACCGCTGAAGATGATACGGGTTGGCGCCAGCGTCTCGGCGCTGGGCTTTGCCGGCGGCGCTCTGGCCACGAGCGCGCCCTGGCTCTGGGGTTGCTACTTCGTCGCCGCCGCGGGCATGGGCTTTGTGTTCCCGTCCTTTTCCGCGCTGGCCGCCAATGCCATGCACGCGTCGGAACAAGGCGCCACGGCCGGCTCCGTCGGCGCGGCGCAGGGGATGGGCGCGGTGATAGGGCCACTGGCTGGCACCTTGGTCTACGCGCTGGATCCACGCCTGCCATTCCTTGCGGTTGCCGTGTTGTTGCTGCTGGTCGGGCTGTGGCCAATGCCCCGCGACCAACGCACCTGACAAGCACTGCGCGCAAGGCTTCAGAGTGTGCTTTAATGCGTCGCCCATTATTTTTTACACCTCTGATTACAAGGCGGCTATGGACACGGGGACACGACTCAAACTGGTGCGTGAACGCAACAACCTCTCCCAACGGGAGCTGGCCCGTCGCAGCGGCCTGACCAACTCGACGATTTCGCAGATCGAGCAAAACCGCGTCAGCCCTTCGGTCAGTTCCCTGAAAAAACTGCTCGAGGGGATCCCGATGACCTTGGCGGAGTTCTTCAGCTTCGACGAGCCGGTGCGGGAAGAGCGCTTCGTGTTCCGCGCCAACGAGCAGCCTGACCTGGGCCGCAACGGCCTGCGCATGCTGCTGGTCGGTGCGAGCGTCGAAGCCCGCCAGATGCGTATGCTGCGCGAGCTGTATGCACCAGGCGCCGACTCCGGCGAGCCGATCGTGCATGCCGAGGGCGAAGAATGCGGGCTGGTCACCCGGGGCACGGTCGAATTGTGGGTCGATGGCCAGGTCAGCGTGCTCAACTCCGGCGATGGCTACTACATCCCCACTACCCTGCCGCACAGTTTCAAGAACATCGGTCCGGACGAGGCCGAAATCATCAGCGCCAACACGCCGGCCAACTTCTGACCGTGCCTGAACCCGGCCAGCGCTTGCACTCCCGGGCCGTTTACCAGTGCCTGCGCGAGACGGCCCTCGGCGTTCGCTCGCTGCAGGTTCGCGCCCGTGATGGGCATGGGCTGGTCGAAGTGGACATCGACGGCTGGCAGCTGACCCTGGCCGTGGATGCCGAAGGCCTGGCCCATTGCGTGCGCTGCCAGTCCCCCGAGGGCCTGCAGGCCGATCTGGAAGACTGGCAACGCTACGGCAGCAACCCCACCGACCTGCTCAGTCTCTGGGAGCGTACCCAGCTCGAGAAACTGCTGGCTGGCTAACGCAACGCACCTTCGACGAAGCCCAGGCGATCCTGCCCGAAGAACATCTGCCCATCGACAAAGAACGTCGGTGCACCGAACACCCCACGCGCCACTGCTTCTTCGGTCACCTGCTTGAGCGTCGCCTTGACCTGTGGCTCGGCGGCCAAGGCCTGGAACGCGGCAGGGTCGAAGCCTGCCTGGCGCAAGGTAACGTCCAGCACTGCAGCATCCCCCAGGTTCAACTGCTTCGCCCACAGGCCAGTGAACAGCACGTCGAGCAACGTTTCGAAGCGCTCGGGTGCCAGCAATTGCGTGCCGGTCAAGCCGCGCATCAGGCTCAGGGTGTTGATCGGAAAGCCCGGGGGCATGGCGAACGGCACGCCATAGCGCGCAGCGAAGCGCCCCAGGTCGGTGAACATGTAGCGCCCCTTGGCCGGGATCATGGCGGGTGAAGCATTACCGGTCGCCTGGAACACACCGCCCAGCAACAAGGGTCGGTAGCGAAGCTCGGCGCCGTGGCGGTCGCAGATACCCGCCACTTGGGTCCAGGCCAGATAGCTGGCCGGGCTGCCCAGATCGAAGAAAAACTCGACAGTCTTGCCCATTGAAAGCTCCTTGTTCGACATAGGGGTCACCAGCGCTCCATCCATGGCCGCAGATCCAGCTCGAAGGTCCAGGCGTCCCGTGGCTGGACATGCAGGAACCAGTAGCTGTCGGCGATATGTGCCGGGTCGAGGATACCGTCCTGGTCCTTGAGGGCGTAGCGCTCGGGGAAGCTGTCGCGAATGAAGGCGGTGTCGATGGCCCCATCGACCACCACATGGGCGACGTGAATGTTTCGCGGGCCCAGTTCACGGGCCATGCTCTGGGCCAGCGCGCGCAAGGCATGCTTGGCCCCGGCGAAGGCGGCGAACCCAGCAGCGCCTCGGGTGCCAG
The DNA here is from genome assembly GCF_040762985.1 of Pseudomonas sp. Rh2. NCBI lineage: Bacteria > Pseudomonadati > Pseudomonadota > Gammaproteobacteria > Pseudomonadales > Pseudomonadaceae > Pseudomonas > Pseudomonas sp. Rh2. The sequence continues at coordinate 2,606,413 of NZ_CP142890.1, read as the reverse complement.
CCGTGGCACCGGTGAAGAGGATCGTGCCGCGCTCGCGCACCACCATCCGCCGGGCAACCGCCTGTGCGGTCAGGAAGCCGGCGAAGCAGGCCATTTCCCAGATCTTGAAATACTTGCGGGGCGTTTCCTCGAGAATGCTGCACGGCACATTGGCGCCGATATTGAAGACAAACGCCTCGATCGGGCCAATGTCGCGCTCGATGGTCTCGATCAGCTGCGTCACCTCTTCTTCCTTGCGGGCATCGGAGCCAAAACCATGGGCCTGGCCGCCCGTAGCGCGGATCTCGTCCACCAGGGGTTGCAGCTTCTCGGCCTGGCGTCGTGTGACGCAGGCGGTGTACCCCTCGCGGGCGAAACGCTTGGCAATTTCCCCTCCGGTGGCATCGCCGGCACCGATCACCAGCACTACTTTTTGTTGTTCTGTCACGACCCGCCTCCATTAGTGAACGATCACTTAGTAAACGAACGCTATGTTATGATCGCCCCCATCGTCAAGTCAGGGCGCGAGGGGTTTCGGATGCGCTATTCCACCGAACACAAGCAACAAACGCGAGAAAGACTGCTGGCCAGCAGCGGCGCGCTGGCCAAGCGTGGCGGCTTCTCCAGCACCGGCGTGGCCGGGCTGATGAAGGCCATTGGCCTGACCGGAGGCGCCTTCTACAACCACTTTCCATCCAAGGACGATTTGTTCACCGAAGTGGTCCGCCAGGAGTTGTGCAACAGCCCACTGGCCCGCCTGGCCAATCGAGGCACCAGCAAGGCACGCCTGGCACGCTGTCTTGAGCAATACCTGAGCCTGGCTCACCTGCACAATCCCGAGGGTGGTTGCCCGTTGCCCCCGCTAGGTGTTGAAATCGCTCGGGCCGAGCCACAGGTGCGCGAGGAAGCCGAGCATTGGCTGGTAGCCCTGCATGATGCGTGGAGCGAAACGCTGCAAGACCCGCAACTGGCCTGGGTGCTGATCAGCCAGTGCGTGGGCGCCCTGGTGGTCGGGCGCATGATGGTCAGCGAACACGTGCAAACCCAGGTGCTGGATGCCAACCGTACCTTCGTCGACAAGGCCTTGAATGAAGCTCTCTAGTCTTTTGCTTGGCCTTGTGCTGTCTGCCCCCGCATTCGCCGAACAAGCGTGCCCTCCTGGGCAATACCAGGTGTGCCTGATGGGATGCTTCTGCGCGCCGATCGACCCCGGCCAGGCCGGGCAGATTCTCAAGGACGTCGAGGTCGTCGCCTCCAGCAGCCTGGTGTTCGCCCTGCAGCAGGCCCGCGACGAAGCCACGGCCAGCGGCACACAGCCCATTCCGCTGCATATCCGGGTACAACTGGAACCCTGGTACGATTTCGCCGTGCTCGACGCCGCACGTTACCGGGTCGGCGACGAGCAACAGGTGAGCGCCGCCAATGCCCTGCTGCAGAACCCTGACGTGAATGCGGTCACGCTCATCGACACCATCATATTCCGCCACGCGACCGATGCCGAGGACAACGTGGCGCTGTGGGCGCATGAACTCAAGCACGTTCAGCAGTATCAGCAATTGGGCGTGGAAGAGTTCGCGCGGCGCTACACCCGAAATTACGAGGAGCTGGAAGCGCCGGCTTACAAGATCGAGGCTCAGGTGAATAAGACCCTGCGCCAGCGAGGCTCGGGTCAGGCGCGCTAGCCGTTGGTGACAACCTCACCCGCTTCATCGCGACTGGCGTAGCGCTGCGCCAGTACCGCGCAGACCATCAGTTGGATTTGGTGGAATAACATCAACGGTAAAATCATCGCCCCGATACCGCTGCCTACGAACAGCACCTGCGCCATGGGCACACCGGTGGCCAGGCTCTTCTTCGAACCTGCGAACAGAATGGTGATGCGATCCTCGAGGTTGAACCCCAGCATCTTGCCCAGCATATGGGTGCCCAGGAGCACCACGGCCAGCAGGATGGCGCACACCGCGAACAACCCTGCCAGGTGCTGCGAGGAAACGGTGTGCCACAAACCCGTGACCACGGCCTCGCTGAATGCGGTGTAGACCACCAGTAGAATCGAACCTTGGTCGACCAGCTTGAGCCAGCGTGCATTGCGCTTGACCCAGTTGCCGATCCAGCGGCGGGCAACCTGGCCGGCCAGGAACGGCACCAGCAACTGAAGAGTGATCTTCAGCACCGCGTCCAGGCCCGAACCGGTATCGCCACTGGCACCCAGCAACATCATCACCAGCAACGGCGTGAGAAAAATACCCAGCAGACTGGAAGCCGCCGCGCTGCAGATGGCTGCTGGCACGTTACCGCGGGCCAGCGAGGTAAAGGCGATGGCCGACTGCACCGTGGCCGGCAACGCGCACAAATACAGCACGCCCAGATACAACTCGTTGCCCACCAGCGGCACGAACAACGGCTTGAAGGCCATGCCCAGCAAAGGAAACAGCACGAAGGTGCAGGAGAATACCAACAGGTGCAGACGCCAGTGGCCGGCACCGGCAATGATGGCCTCACGCGACAATTTGGCGCCATGCAGGAAGAACAGCAGGCCGATGGCCAGGTTGGTCAACCAGCCAAAGTACAACGCCCCATCACCCGAGCAGGGCAGCACGGTGGCAATGAACACCACACTGAGCAGCGCCAGGGTGAAATTGTCGAATAACATGCGCAAATACTTCATCACAGATTCCGTCTTGTCATTGTGCTGGGGCAGACGATAAGGTCTGGGCCTTTTTCCCGCTAACGCCGGAACCCCCGCCGGTATCGCTGAACGGACACTCCGTCGCACAGGACCCGCCCCCATGTCACGCTTTCTTCTTGCCACGCTGGCTACCGCTACTTCCCTCGCCTGGGTCCATGCCTCGGCCCACGCCGATGACACCCTGCAAGCACGGGTGACCCAGACCATCCGCCCGCTGATGCAGGCGTACGGGATCGCCGGCATGGCAGTGGGGGTCTACCACAAGGGCCAGGCGCATTACTTCAGCTTTGGCGTGGCCGACAAGGCAGCGGGCACACCGGTCAGCGCCGATACCCTGTTCGAGGTCGGTTCGCTGAGCAAGACCTACACGGCTACCCTCGCGGCCCTGGCCAGTGCCGAAGGCAAGCTGGACCTCGATGCGCCTGCCCGCCGCTACCAGCCCGCACTGGCCGGCACGTATCTGGGTGATGTCAGCGTGCTGGAGCTTGGTGCCTACAGCGCCGACTGCCTGCCCTTGCAGTTCCCCGACGATGTGCAGACGCCACGGCAGGTGCTGACGTTCTTCCGCCAGTGGAAACCGCACAGTGAGCGCGGCACTCAGCGCTGCTACTCGAACCCCAGCATTGGGCTGTTTGGCGATCTTGCAGCACGCGCCCAGCATCGGCCTTTCGACCCGTTGATGACCCAGGGGCTATTGCCGCGAATGGGTCTGGAGCACACCTATCTGAACGTCCCTCCCGAAGCGCGTAGCCTCTACGCCCAGGGTTATGACGCCCAGGACCAACCCGTTCGGGTCAACCCCGGCCCATATGCCGACCCGGCGTACGGCATCAAGACCAGCGCCACCGACCTGCTGCGTTACGTACGCCTGCACATGCAACCCTCCGCCTTGCCTCAACCCCTGCAGGAGGCCACCGCCATCACCCAGGCAGGTTACTTCCAGGTCGGCACAATGACTCAGGGCCTGGGCTGGGAGCGCTACCCCTACCCTGTCGACCTGCAGACCCTCGTCGATGGCAACAGCCCCAGGCTGATCCGCGAACCTCAGAGCACCCAACGCCTGAAGCCTGCCAGTCCCGCCTTGCGCAACGCCTGGTACAACAAGACCGGCTCCACCAATGGCTTTGGTGCCTACGCCGTATTCATTCCCTCCGAAGGCCAGGCCGTGGTGCTGCTAGCCAACCGCAACTACCCCAACGAGGCGCGGGTTCGGGCTGCATGGCAGATTCTGTCCGGCCTGTCGCATTGACCGGCGACACCCTTGAAAAGGCCCCGACAGGTGGATTGTCCGACAAGATGTAGTGAGAAAAAATATTCACTACAAAACGGTTGACGCCGTTCATCCGCCTTGGGCATGATGAGGCCGTCTCCCTGATCGGGAGCGGTGGCAAGGGTATTCCAGACGGCCTGCGCGGTAACGCAGGCCGTTCGTGGAGAGGGAACTGTCCAAAAGGCAGCGTGAGAAAGCCCCTGTTGCGATGCTGCTGTAGCAGCCGTGGTAGTGCGCTACACCGTGGTGGCGCCAACTGTGAAAATCACAATCAATAGGTAATGGGGGCTTTATGATGAACTTGAACAACAATCCCACGATCGACCAACTGTCCAAGCTGTTCGCCGCACGCAAGGACAGCCTCGACGATCACCTGCTGTGGGTCAGCCAGACCGGTGAGGTACGCCTCGACCGTCTGCCGCCAAACACCGTCGAAGATGAATTCGAAGCGCACCTGCCCAGTATGCGCGCACGCTTCAAGGTCTACCGCCGTGGCCAGGGCTACGTCGGCAAGAAGGCCGCCGCCGACACCGAGTTCGTAGGCCGCGTCCTGCAGACCCTGCAGGAGGAATGGCCCGCCGCCCGCGAGCGGCAGGCGATCAAGGTGATCGATTCGATCAACTGATCGAGCACGCCTCCTCATCAGCCCGGCCCGCAACGGCCGGGCTTTTTCATGCCTGTTAAACTGTCGGCCCCTGGACCTTGGAGCCCTTGATGAACACTCCCGCATTCGGCACCGGCGATGCCTCTTACCAGGCCGCAGGCGGTATCGATGGCCTGCGCCGCCTGGTCGATGACTTCTACCGCCTGATGGATGAAACACCGGCAGCCGCCAGCGTACGCCAGATGCACCCGGACGACCTGAGCGGCTCACGGGACAAACTGGCCTGTTTTCTCAGTGGTTGGTTGGGTGGCCCACGCCTATACAGTGAACGCTACGGCTCGATCGCCATCCCATCGTTCCATGCGCAGTGGCCGATCGACGCACAGCACGCCAGCGTCTGGCTGACTTGCATGCGCGATGCCATTGCCCTGCAACGGTGGGACCCGGCGTTCTCCGACTACCTGCTACGTCAGTTGCACGTCCCTGCGCAACGCATCGTCCAGGCGTCTGAAGCCCGGCACGCTCAAGCTTGACGGCGTAGCACGGTGGTTGGCAGTGGCAGTGCACCTGTGGCCAGTGCTCGCGCGCGGTCCACACCCCACACCAGTGCGCGGGTCATGGTCTCGCCAGGCCGCGCTGGATAATACTCCTCAAGCAGCGCCTTGCCGTCCTGGGCATACAAGCCAAGGAACAGCTGCGTCGCACCCAGGCGCGACAGACGTACCTGAACATCGAGCGTGGTGCCATCGCTCAGCGCCTCGTCATGACAGCGGCTGTGCAGCTGGGCGTCAGCCCACTGCCAATAAGTCTCTTCCCTGATGCGCATGGAAAAACAATCCTCCTTTTCTGACATGCCGCGCAAGAAGACCACAAGCGCCGCGATCCGGCGAGCGCTACCCCTGGATACCATGAGCTGGATCAAGCAACCAAAACAAAAACCCCGCCGTTCGGCGGGGTCTTGGGTCAGCGTTACTTCTTCGCAGGTAGCCGGGGCGTGAAACGGCCCTTCTTGTAGCGCTGCAAATGCGCAGGCTTGAGCTGCTCTGACTCGTCCAGGGTCATGTTGGCAAAGCCCAGGCGAAACGACGACTGGCCGCACCATACCTGGCTGTTGATTGGGAATGCGTCGTTCGTGTCTTCGAAAAAGGACTCGCTCATGCCCCGTCTCCCTCAAGTGACGACCGCGTCGGCAGGTAGATGACATGCCCAGGAAAAACGCGGTCTGTTGAAGAAAGAGACTAGCCAGTCATTTGCAGACTGCCCGGGCAAAACATCCAAACCCGACCAGTGGCAAAAAGCCTTACCTCAACCGCACCGCCGTACCAGTGGCGAACACCACGACCATTCCGCCCTGCACCGAGGGCATGCTGATCTCGAAATCGACCCCCACCACTGCATCGGCTTGCAACTGCCGTGCCCGGGCCTTCAGTTCTTCGGTGGCCTGTTCGCGGGCCTCGCGCAATGCGCTTTCCAGGGTCTGCGAACGCCCCCCGAAGAAGTCCCGAAAGCGTGCGAAGAAATCGCGCACAAAGTTGATGCCCTGCACCGATTCAGAGCTGACTACCCCGAGGTACTCGGCAATCGGGCGGCCTTCGAGCTGGCTGGTGGTGGAAATGATCATGGGCGTGCTCCGTGGGCCTGGCAAAAGAGGCCCAGTCTAACAAAGCCCTCGCCCGCATTGCGGCGCTTGCCCGTTGCAACTGAACGCGGGTGTGTTTTCAGTTATTGCGCGCTGGCCGCCCTCAAGCGCTGCCCCAGCTTCGGCCCGAAGACATTGACCAGCAGCCCGGCCATCACCAGCAACGCGCCCCATCCCTGCACGGCGGTCAACCGTTCACCCAGCAACCACGCCGAGGAACTCAAGCCAATCACCGGAACCAGCAACGAGAACGGTGCCACCTTGCCCGCCGGGTAGCGCGACAGCAGCTTGCTCCAGAGGCTGTAGCCGAGCATGGTGGCGACAAAAGCCAGGTAAGCCAGGGCCAGAATCGAGCTCCAGCTGATGTTGGCCAATGCATGACCGATGCGCTCTGGCCCCTCCAGCCACCACGAAAGCGCCAGGAACGGCAATGGCGGAATCAACCCGCCCCAGATCACCAGCGCCACCAAGTCCACCGAGCCGAAGCGCCGGGTAATGATGTTACCCAGGCCCCACATGGCACCGCCGCACAATGTCAGCAGCAGCGCCACCATCGGCACGTGCCCGCTGTCCTCGCTGCCGATCAGCGCCAGGCCGCTCGCCGCCACCAGTAACCCGAGTACGCTGGCCAGGCGCAACCGCTCCCCCAGAAACAGCGCAGCGAAACCAAGGGTGAAGAACGCCTGGGATTGCAGCACCAGCGAAGCCAGCCCCGGTGGCATCCCGCTGTACATGGCCTGGAAGAGAAAAGCGAACTGGCCCAGGGAGATGGTCGCACCGTAGGCAATCAGCCAGCGCCAGGGCAGCTTCGGGCGCTTGACCAGCAATATGGCCGGAAACGCCACCAACACGAAGCGCAACGCCCCCAGCAACATCGGTGGCAGACCGTCGAGGCCAACCTTGATGACCACGAAGTTGACTCCCCACGCGATGATCACCACCAGGGCGATCAGCAGGTCCTTGAGCGGCATTGCGGCTTCCTTCTTCAGGCGTTCTAGACATATTTCGTTACAGCATAAAGGCATTTCTTCGGCAGGGACCAGCACAGTTGGCGGCCAGCCTTGCGCAACAGTGCCGCTGTTGTGCTACCTGCCGCTGTCGAGGTTCAGGCCAGGGCGCCCTGTTTCGCATGCATCGGTTGCATTTGCCCTCGGCGCCCAACCCATGGCATAGATGCAAGTCTTTGCAGGTAGGAGATCCGCGTATGAGCAAGTCCCCTTACGTTCCGCCCAAGGTCTGGCGCAACGAGGCCGCTTCCGGCGGCCAGTTCGCCAGCATCAACCGCCCTGTCGCTGGCCCGACCCATGACAAGGACCTGCCGGTGGGCAAACACCCCCTTCAGCTTTACTCCCTGGCCACGCCCAACGGTGTCAAGGTCACCATCCTGCTCGAAGAATTGCTCGCCCTCGGCCACACCGGTGCCGAATACGACGCCTGGCTGATTCGCATCGGCGAAGGCGACCAGTTCTCCAGCGGCTTCGTGCAGGTCAACCCGAACTCGAAGATTCCCGCCCTGCTCGACCGCAGCGTCGAACCTGCGGTACGGGTGTTCGAGTCAGGCTCGATCCTGCTGTACCTGGCCGAAAAGTTTGGCGCTTTCCTGCCCAAGTCCCTTGCTGCCCGCACCGAAACCCTGAACTGGCTGTTCTGGCAGATGGGCGCGGCCCCATACCTGGGCGGAGGGTTTGGCCACTTCTATGTGTATGCCCCGGAGAAATTCGAGTACGCCATCAACCGCTTCACCATGGAAGCCAAGCGCCAGCTCGACGTGCTGGATCGCCGCCTGGCCGAAAGCCGTTACCTGGGTGGCGATGAATACAGCATCGCCGATATCGCCGTATGGCCATGGTACGGCCAGCTGGTACGCGGCAACCTGTATGGCGCCGCAGAGTTCCTGGCGGTGGATGAGTACCCGAACGTTCAGCGCTGGGCCGAGCAGATCGCCGCACGCCCGGCGGTACAACGCGGCACACGGGTGAACCGCACCTGGGGCGACGAAGCCAGCCAGGTGGCGGAACGGCATTCGGCGACAGACCTGGCCTGAGTGCACCGGGCCGCTTGGCGGCCCCATCAATGCCCGCCTGCAAAAAACCATTTCTCCCGCGCAAACCTGCTTCCCCCGAAACCTTCTTGTACACTCCTCGCATTAGCCCCCACCTTGCACAATTTTTGGTGAAAGCATGATCGAGGTAACCGAGGTTTCCATTGCCGAGCTGCGCGATGCACTTGAGTCGGGCCGCACGACGGCGGTCGAGCTGGTCAAGGCCTATATGGCGCGTATCGACGCCTACGATGGAGCCAATACCGCCACTGCCCTGAACGCCGTGGTCGTGCGCAACCCAGACGCACTCAAGGAGGCCGAAGCGTCCGATGCGCGTCGCGCCAAGGGACAGACCCTGAGCCCGCTGGACGGCATTCCTTACACCGCCAAAGACAGCTACCTGGTCAAAGGCCTTACCGCCGCCTCCGGCAGTCCGGCCTTCAAGGACCTGGTCGCCCAGCGCGACGCCTTCACCATCGAGCGCCTGCGTGCGGCCGGTGCGGTGTGCCTGGGCAAGACCAACATGCCGCCCATGGCCAACGGCGGCATGCAGCGCGGCGTCTACGGCCGCGCCGAAAGCCCGTACAACGCCAACTACCTGACCGCACCGTTCGCGTCCGGCTCCTCCAATGGTGCCGGAACTGCCACCGCCGCCAGCTTCAGTGCCTTCGGCCTGGCCGAGGAAACCTGGTCCAGTGGTCGCGGCCCAGCCTCGAACAACGGCCTGTGCGCCTATACCCCCTCTCGCGGGGTGATTTCGGTCCGTGGCAACTGGCCACTGACCCCGACCATGGACGTGGTGGTGCCTTATGCACGGACCATGGCCGACCTGCTGGAAATTCTGGATGTAGTGGTCGCCGACGACGCCGACAAGCGTGGCGACCTGTGGCGCCTGCAACCTTGGGTACCGATTCCGGCGGCCTCGACCGTGCGTCCGACCTCGTACCTCGACCTGGCGGTGGATGCCAGCGCGCTCAAAGGCAAGCGTTTCGGCGTGCCTCGCATGTACATCAACGCCGATCCCGAAGCCGGCACTTCCGAAAAGCCTGGCATCGGTGGCCCGACCGGTCAGCGCATCAACACCCGTGCCAGCGTCATCGACTTGTGGCAAGAGGCACGCAAGGCGCTGGAAGCCGCCGGTGCCGAGGTGATCGAAGTGGACTTCCCGCTGGTGTCAAACTGCGAAGGCGACCGTCCGGGTGCACCGACCGTGTACAACCGTGGCATCGTCAGCAAGGAATTCCTTCACGACGAACTGTGGGAACTGTCAGGCTGGGCCTTCGACGATTTCCTGCGCGCCAACGACGACCCCAAGCTCAACCGCCTGGCCGACGTCGATGGCCCACAGATCTTCCCCCACGACCCCGGCACCCTGCCCAACCGTGAAGACGACCTGGCCGCGGGCATGGACGAATACGTCAACATGGCCAAGCGCGGCTTGAAGACCTGGGACCAGATCGAAACGCTGCCCGACGGCCTGCGCGGGCTGGAGAAAACCCGCAAGATTGACCTGGAAGACTGGATGGATGACCTGGGCCTTGACGCGGTGCTGTTCCCTACCGTGGCCGACGTGGGACCGGCCGATGCCGACGTAAACCCCGTGTCGGCGGACATCGCCTGGAGCAATGGTATCTGGGTAGCCAACGGCAACCTGGCGATCCGTCACCTGGGCGTGCCGACCGTCACCGTACCGATGGGCATCATGGCGGATATCGGTATGCCCGTAGGCTTGACCTTCGCCGGTCGCGCTTACTCCGACAATGCCCTGCTGACCTTCGGTGCAGCATTCGAGTCCACCGGTTCGCGACGCATGATCCCGCCGCGCACGCCTGCCCTGGTCTGAGTCAGCACATCGTCGGCAAACCGGCTCCTACACAATCCTCGCCGAACCTGTAGGAGCCGGCTAGCCGGCAACAAGACCCGTGCTGCCCCATCAATTGTCTTATGCTGAGCGTTCCTGAACCCAGCGATAAGCCCTCATGCTCTTTCGCCTGACCGCCGACACCTTGGTCCTACTGCACCTGGCCTTCATCCTGCTGGTGCTGTTGGGCGGGCTGTTGGTGATCCGCTGGCCTCGCGCCTTGCTCGTTCACCTGCCAGCCCTGGCCTGGGGCCTGGCCGTGGAATGCCTGCACCTGGGTTGCCCCCTGACGACGTGGGAAAACCGCATGCGCAGTGCCGCAGGAGATGCCGGTTACGAAGGCGGCTTCGTCGAGCATTACATCTGGCCCTTGATTTACCCCGCCGGCTTGACCGAACGGACTCAGTTGCTGCTGGGCACGCTGGTGCTGGTGGTCAACCTCGCCCTTTATGGTTACATCGTCTGGCGCAAGCGCCGGCTCAGCGGGTAGCCACCACGAACAGCCGTGGGAACGGCAACAACACCTTACCGTCGGTGGCCGGGGGGTAGTCGCGCTGCATGGCTTGCAGGTACAACTGCAGAAAATCGGCCTGCTCCTGCGCGTCCAACTTTGCCAGGTAAGGTCGCAGCGCCGAGCCCTTGAACCACTCCACGACTGCCTCGGCGCCTCCCGCCAAGGGGTGATGGTAGGTGGTGCGCCATACATCCACGCGGGCGCACAGGGGGCTGAGCAGGTCATAGTAATAGGCTGCGCTGTGCCGGGGCGGCAGGACATGGTCAGCGAACTTGTCGGCCCAAGGGCCCTGGCTGGCGATTTCACGCAACCGCCGGTGCGCAGGTTCGTCCAGGTTGTCGGGCGTCTGCACCGCGAGACTGCCGCCCTCGCACAGCTGGTGAACCAAATGAGGGTACAGCGATCCGTGGTCCGGCAACCACTGCAACGACGCATTGGCCAGGATCAGGTCCTGCGGCTTCGATGCGGTCCAAGTGGCGATATCGGCCTTCTCGCAACGCACCCGCAGCACGCGCAACCGTTGCCGCTCAAGCGCCTTGTTGATCATGTCCTGGTCGTTGTCCAGGGCCACAACCTGGGCATCGGGACAATGGTGCAGCAGGACTTCGGTAGAGTTTCCAGGGCCGCAGCCCAGGTCGGTGGCGTGGTGCACCGCGCGCTGCGGCACCGCGGCGAGCAGGTCGCGCACGGCGCGGGTGCGTTCATCTTCGAAAAGCGAATACTGATTGGCGGACCAGGCCATGGCGGGTTCCTTTTGGCGGGCAATGCTCGAAGCATAAGCCATGTGCCCATACTTAGGGTCATGCGCTTGCTCACACTTTCGGTAACGCCGCGTGGCGCCTCCACCATCACGAAAAAAAACGGCCGGCCTCCCGAAGAAGCCGGCCGTCTCTCAAGCGTTGAACGCTTAGTGTTGCTTGCCAGTACGGATCTGGTGCACCACACCCATGGCCACCACGATGGCAGCGGCGATGCCGGTGGAGATCACCAGGATCTGGTAGTCAGGCATGAATGCCATGGTCACCAGGGCTGCCACGATGAAAGCGATCACCAGGTAGGTCAGCCAAGGGAACAGCCACATCTTCAGGCGCACTTCCTTGCCCTCGGCGATCAGCTTGCGGCGCATGCGCAGCTGCGAGAAGGCAATTACCAGGTACACCAGCAAGGCGATCATGCCAGTGGTGTTCATCAGGGTTTCCAGTACGTCTTTCGGACGCAGGGTCTCGCTGAAATTGATCAGCGCACACACCACGGCCACGGCGCAGGAACCGATGATCGCGTACACCGGAACACCGGTGCCGGCACGGGTGATCTTGAAGAACGACGGCGCGTCGCCACGCTGGGCCAGGGAGAACAACATGCGCGAAGCGGTGTAGTGACCGGAGATCAGGCAGCTGCTGACCGACGTCAGTACCACGAAGTTCATCAGCAGTTCTGCGTACGGCACACCCAGCAGTTCCAGGGTACGACGGTAGGCGCCGTAGCCGGACTCACCCAGGTGCGGGTCGTTCCATGGAACCAGGCAGACGATCAGGAAGATCGAGCCGACGTAGAACAGGCACACGCGCCATACCACCGAGTTGGTGGCCTTGACGATCTGGGCGGCCGGGTCCTTGGCTTCGGAAGCCGCGATGGTCACGATTTCAGCGCCGAGGAATGCGAACATCACCCCCAGCAACGCACCGATCACGGTGGTGATGCCATTGGGCATGAAGCCTTCGGCGGTCAGGTGGCTGATGCCACGGACTTCACCGAACTGCCAGATATTCATGACCGCGGCAGTACAGATCACCAGGAAGCAGACAATCGCGACCACCTTGATCAGCGCGAACCAGAACTCGAATTCGCCGTAGTGCTTGACGTTGAAGAAGTTGACGGTGATCAGCACCAAGGTCGTGGCCAGCACGAATACGTTGACGCTCACATCGGGGAAGAAGCCGTGCAGGATCTTGCCCGCCACGTAGGCCTCCCAGGCCATCAGGATGACCCAGTACCACCAGTACAGCCAGCCGATGGTGAAGCCGGCCCAGCGGCCAATGGCGCGGTCGGCGTAGGTCGAGAACGAGCCGGTGTCTGGCGAGGACGTCGCCATTTCACCCAGCATTCGCATGATCAGGACCACCAGGATGCCGCCGGCGAGATACGCCAGCACAGCGGCCGGGCCGGCACTGTGAATCACGCTGCCGGAACCGACGAACAAGGCGCCGCCGATTACCCCGGCGATCGACATCATCGTCAGGTGGCGCGACTTGAGCGAAGCGCTGAGCTTGCTCTCGTGCTCGCCCTTGGCGGTGGTGGTTGTGGATGTTGCTCCCATCAGTTGTGTACCCCGTGCTTCTTTTTATCCAAGGAAAACTGTGAGACCCCGATGGCTAGCGGTCTCACCTGTACATCAGCGCTAATGCGGGCAGGAAGGTGTGCACAAGCACACGCAGGCCTTCCATGGCGGCCTGCTTACGCGCCCCAAGGTTGACCCTGGAGCGGACTGAACATGCTTTATGTGGCGATATCTGACACGTAATGTAAAAATGTCCGGCGCAGAGAGCCATGCACAGTGGCATGAAATACGCGCTGCACTGTACAGGTCACCCATGCAATACACCCGCAGTACCCCGCAGACGCCCAGCGTTCTGCACACCTGAAGGCACCCCAATGTTTGAACTACATCCAGACGCCCCCACTCCGCTGGTCAACCAGATCATCGACGGGGTGCGCGCGCTGATCGACAACCAGACCCTCAAGCCTGGAGCCAAGGTGCCGTCTATCCGCGCCTTCGCCGCGACCTATTCGGTGAGTACCTTCACCGTGGTCGAAGCCTATGACCGACTGGTGGCCCAGGGGCTGCTGGTAAGCCGTGGCAACGCGGGCTTTTTCGTCAATCGCGCAGCGGGCGAGTTGCTGGACAACCACAGTGCCGAGACCGACACCAGTCGACCAACGTTCAACTCCGAATGGTACTTGCAGCAGATCTTCGAAATCCGCCAGTTGCCGTTCAAGCCAGGTTGCGGCTGGTTGCCCAACGACTGGATGTACGAAGACGGCCTGCGCCGCGGTTTGCGCCAAGTGGCCGGCAGCCCGCTGGAGCTGTCCGGCTATGGCGACCCGATGGGCCTGTTGGAGCTGCGCACGCTGACGGCGCAGAACCTGCAGCAAGAGCTGTCGATCGTCGCCAATCCAGCACAATTGATGCTCACCCACGGTGCCAGCCAGGCTCTGGATCTTGCAGCGCGTACCCTGGTGCGCCCAGGCGATGTGGTGCTGGTGGACGACCCGGGTTACCCCAACCTGATGAGCATCCTGCGTACCCAGGGCGCCACCTTGGTGGGAGTCCCCCGCACACCGGCAGGCTATGACCTGAACCAACTGGAGCAGTTGCTGGCGCACTACCGCCCCACCGCGTTTTTCACCCAACCGCACCTGCACAGCCCAACCTGTTCACGCACCCCGCTGGCGCAATTGCACCGCCTGCTGCAACTGGCCAGCAAGCACTGTTTCAGGCTGGTGGAGAACAATCTGTACGCCGACATGGTCGCCGAGCCGCAGCCTTGCCTGGCCAGCCTGGACCACTTGCAGCAGGTGGTGTACGTGGGCAGCTACTCCAAGAGCATCTCGCCCAACGTACGGGTCGGCTACATGCTGGCCAACCCCGAGCTGATGCAGAAACTGCTGCACCTGAAAATGCGCTCGGGCCTTACCACGTCACAGGTCATGGAGCGCGTGGTATACGCCGCCATCATCGACGGCCGCTGGCGCAAGCACCTCAAGCGCCTGCGCCAACGCCTGGCCGAGGCGCACCAGGAAGTGGGCCGTCACCTGCACCGGTTGGGTTTCGAGTTATTCACCGAGTCGGACGAAGGCATGTACATCTGGACCCGCCACCCAGCGATTCCCGACAGCGCGGCGTTGCTGGACGATGCGCTGGAGCAAGGGATCATGCTCGGGCCTGGCCAGTTGTTCATGGTCGATGCGCAGGCCACCGGGTGGATGCGGTTCAATGTGGCCTTCAGCAGCGACCCGGCGATGTGGGAGTTGCTGGAGAAGGTGTTGGTCAAGCACGTGCGGCGTGGGAACACGTGAGGCGCTGCCGGGCGAAACTGAACCGCCCCCCCGCGGGCAAGCCCCCGCCTACAGGTATTGCGCTGGGCTGGCAGGCGTCTCTCCAGGAGGCGGCTTGCCGGCTATTGGGCCGCCCATGACGGCCCCGTTATCGGCCCTTCACCTATCGCCAAGCTGCTTGTTCAGCAAAGAAGGCTTGAGCATTCGCCTCCAGGCTCTCCAGGTGATAGCCCCCTTCCTGGACAATCAAGCATGGCACCCCTAACGCCCGAATCCGCTCCCCCAGCGCGGCAAAGCCTTCGGTCGTCACCGCCACCTTGCTCTGTGGATCCTGCTCATAGATATCGAACCCCAGCGACAGCACCAGCACCTCGGCGCCAAAATCCTTCACCGCATCCAGCGCAATTTCAAGCTGGACCATGAAGTCCGCCTCACTGGCCCCATGGGCCATCGGCAGATTGAGGTTGTACCCCTCCCCCGCACCGCTGCCACGCTCGTCCTCGAACCCGGCCACACCAGGATAGAAGTTGGTCGGGTCACCATGGGTCGATACGTACAGCACATCGTTGCGCGCGTAGAAGATTTCCTGAATGCCCTGCCCATGGTGCATGTCGGTGTCGAGGATCGCTACGCGGTTGTATCGGCTGCGCAGCGCTTGGGCGGCGACGGCGGCATTGTTGATGTAGCAGAAGCCACCGGCTGCATCGAAGCGGGCATGGTGTCCCGGCGGGCGGCACAGGGCATAGGCGGCGGGTTCACCGTCGAGGATGGCCTTGGCCGCGGCCACTGCGCTTTGCGCCGACCAGTAGGCCGAACGCCAGGTATGCTCGCCCACCGGGCAACTGCCGTCGGCCAGGTAACGCGCGGCCTGGGCAAGGATGCCGCGCAGGGCATTGGGTTCGCGCACGAAGATGTTGGACATCACCTCGTCGCCCCAATCCTCGGGTACCTCCTTCCAACGCGCATGTGCCTCTTCGAGGAAGACCAGGTAGGCCTCGCCATGCACAGCCTTGAGCGGTGCCAGCCCCGCATCTTCGGGCTGGCGGATGTCGAAGCCCAGATCCTTGGCTGCCTGCAGCAGGTGTTCGGCACGCTCGGGAACTTCCTGCGGGGTGCGCATGGCGCCGCGGGAGTAATAGCTGCGGGGGTGGTGCAACAGTTGCTCGGGGTGGAAGTAGCAACGCATCAGGCTTCTCCTTGTTCGACACGGCCAGCGCGGGCCAGCACGGCATTGAGCAGTACATCGGCGCCCTGACTGGCATCCTCGGGCAGCACGTCTTCGGCTTCGTTGTGGCTCAGGCCACCGACGCAGGGGATGAACACCATCGCTGTCGGGCAATAGCGGGCCAGCAGGATCGCGTCATGGCCAGCACCGCTGACGATGCTCTGCTGGGAGTAACCGAGCCCATCGACCGCCCGCTGCACCTGCGCCACGCACTCGGCATCGAAAGGGGTTGCCGGGCTGCCCCAGTGGCGCTCGATGCGCACCTGCAAGCCTCGCTGCGCAGCAATCGTCTGCAGCTCCGCGGCCAGATCGCGCTCCATGGCTTCAATGGCTTCATCACGGTGGTGGCGCAGGTCGACTGTAAAGCGCAGCAAGCCTGGCACGGTATTGCGCGATGACTTGACGATGGACAGCTCACCCACGGTGGTCAGGCCTTCAGGGGCAAAGGCTGCCGCCAGTTGCTCCACGCTCTGGACCATCTGCGCAGCACCGTACAGGGCATCCTTGCGCAGCAACATCGGTGTGGTGCCGGCATGGGCCGCCATGCCCTGGACCGTTACGTCCAACCAACGAATGGCCTGACCGCCACTGACCACCCCAATGGACTTGGCGTTGTCTTCCAGGATCGGGCCCTGTTCGATATGCGCTTCGAAATAGGCATCGACCTTGCCTCCCAGCGGACGTTGGCCGGCGTAACCGAGACGCTGCAGCTCATCGGCCACGCTGATGCCGTCGGCATCACGGATGGCCAGGGCGTGGTCAAGAGACAATGTGCCGGTGAACACCGCCGAGCCGAACATGGCCGGAGTGAAGCGGGCGCCCTCTTCGTTGGTCCACACCGCGATTTCCAGCGGCTTGCGGGTCTGGATAGCGAGGTCGTTGAGACGGCGGACCACCTCCAGGCCAGCCAGCACACCATAGACGCCATCGAAGCGACCGCCTTCGGGCTGGGTGTCGAGGTGGCTGCCCATCATCACCGGCGCGGCGTCAGGGTCGGTCCCTGCACGACGGGCGAACAGGTTGCCGATGGCATCTACCGACAGAGTCAAACCGGCCTCACGGCACCAGTGACTGAACAGTGCGCGGCCGGCTTTGTCGTCGTCGGTCAGGGCCAGTCGGCAGCTGCCGCCACGGGCAGTGGCACCGACCTCAGCCATGTCCATCAGGCTCGCCCACAGGCGGTCCCCGTTGCTTTTCAACATATACGAATACTCCGGATTCGGTCGGGATCAGGCCAGCTCCAGGCGCTGACTGCGGGTGTATTGGCGCGCCAGGGCCAGCACGCAAGTGAGCGAGATCGTGGCGATCAGGGTGTAGAACACCGCCATCGGCCACCATTGGCCAATGAAGGTATGGGCCAGCCAGGTGCCGATCAGCGGGGTAAGCCCGCCAGCGATGGCGCCACACACCTGGTAGGCCATGGAGATGGCGGTGTAGCGCACACGGGTTTCGAACATGCCGCTGACATAACCGGCGATGACCGCGTAGAACGAAGCCATGCAGGCTGCCGCCAGGGCGATACCCAGCACGATCAACGGGCCTTCGCCGGAGCTGACCAGCACGAACATCGGGTAAGGCGAAGCCATGGCCAGCAGGGCGACCAGCGCCAGGAAGCGCGTGGTACCGATTCTTTCCGATAGCCACGCTGCCAGCGGTTGCACGCAGAACTGGATGACAGCCACGAAGAACAGGCATTCAAGAATCAAGGCGCGTTCCAGGTGCAACTGCTGGGTGGTGTAGCTGATCATGAAGGTATTGGTGAAATAGACCCCGGCGATGCCCAGGGTATTGGCGCCGATGCACAGCAACAACGGGCGCCAGGCAGTACGCAGCACTTCCAGTACCGGGGCCTGCTCCTTGCGTTGAGTCTTCAGGGCCTGTTCACGGCTGGCGATGAACTCAGGCGACTCGTTGACCCCAAGGCGAATGGCCAGGCCTACCAGCAGCAACAGTGCACTGGCCAGGAACGGTACACGCCAGCCCCAGCTCATCAGCTCTGCTTCTGGCAACCGCGTGACGGCGCCAAAGGCCAACAGGGAAAGGATCAAACCCGCCGGGCTACCCAACTGGGCGAAGGAGGCGAAGAAGGTACGGCGCCCTTTGGGGGCATGCTCGCCAGCCATCAAGACCGCCCCACCCCACTCGCCGCCCACGGCAATGCCCTGGACGATGCGCAGCAAAATCAGCAGCACCGGCGCGGTTGTACCGATCTGGGCGTAGGTCGGCAGCAGGCCGATGCCGACCGTCACCACGCCCATCATCAACAGGGTGATGACCAGGGATTTCTTGCGACCAATACGGTCGCCGACATGGCCGAAGACAATGCCACCCAGCGGCCTGGCGAAAAAGCCTACGGCGAAGGTGCCGAAGGCGGCCATGGTGCTGAACAGGCTGTCGTCGGAGGGGAAGAACAAGGCACCGAACACCAACGCCGCGGCGGTAGCGTAAATGTAGAAATCGTACCACTCGATCATGGTGCCGATGAATGCGGCGGCAGCGGCCCGGCGCGGCTGGGGTGAAGCGGTAGGCTTCATGGATGGCTCCTTTGCTTGTTTTTCTGGCAGGAGTAAGTGAGTCACGGGAGCGCTCTGTCGGCGTCTAGGTGCGATTTATCGTTCCAAGGCTATGATTAGTCAATTTTCTATTTATTATTCCAACTATAAATCGAGCTTATTCTAGAGTCCCGCCATGTCCGACCGCCTGCTCAACGACCGCCTCGACTGGAACCTGCTGCGTACGTTTCGGGTGATTGGCCAGGAGTTGTCCATCAGCCGCGCCGCTGCCCGGCTGCACCTGACCCAACCTGCCGTGAGCCAGGCACTCAAGCGCCTGGAGGAACAACTCGGGCGCCAACTCATCGCCCGCCGGGGGCCGCGGTTCGTACTGACCGAAATGGGCGAGCAGCTGTTCCAGCTGGCCGGTGAGGTGTATGGGCAGATGTCGCAAATCAGCGGGCTGCTGGAGCAACCGGCCGATGAATTGGTGGGCAAGGTGCGCCTACTGATGATCAGCCGCATCGTCAGCGAGCGCTTCGATGATTTTCTCGCCGCCTTCCATCGCCAGCACCCAAGGGTGGAGGTGGAGATCGACGTGATGCGCAGCTCCGATATCGTCGCCGCCCTGCAGGAGAAGACCGCCACGGCAGGCCTTAGCCTCAACCGCCGGCCCCAGCCACGCCTGGAACAACGACTGTTCCTGCGTCAACGCTATGCGTTCTTCTGTGGCAAGCACCATCGTATGTTCGGCCAGGCCGAAGGCGACTTGCAGCGGGAGAATTTCGTCAGCTTCACCAGCGACCAGATCGGCGGCATGCTGTCGCCGCTGACCATTTTCCGCGACCAACAGGGCTTTTCCGGGCGTATCGTGGCTTCGTCGCCCAGCCTGGAGGAAGTCCGCCGCCTGGTGATCGCGGGGTTCGGCATCGGCTGCCTGCCCGAGCACGTGGTGGCACCGGATGTGGCCGCGGGGCTGCTGTGGAAGCTGCCCCCGCACGAAGGCATTGCCGATGTGGACATCCACCTGCTGTGGAACCGCGAGCAACGCCTGAGCCGGGCCGAAGGTGTGTTCATCGAAGCATTGCAACGCGGTCTGGAGTAGGCGCCTACAACTGCGCCAGGCGCTCGCGCAGAAACGCCACGAACCCCTGCACCGGCCTGGCCACCTGCCGGTGCTGCGGATACACCGCTGACAACTGCAGGGGTGGCGGTGTCCAGGGCTCCAGCAGCGTCACCAGGCGCCCATCGGCCAATGCCTGCCCAACGATGAAGGTCGGCAGGTAGGTGATGCCCATGCCGGCGATCGCCGCATCCCTGAGCAGTTCACCATTGTTGGCACGCATCCGCCCAGTGACCGCGATGCTTTGAGCCTTGCCCTGCCCCTTGAACTGCCACTGCACCTGACGTGCGTGGCCGTATGGCAGGCAATCGTGCTCGCTCACTGCCTCGGGCGTAATGGGCTGCCCCCGCGCTTGCAAGTAGGCTGGACTGGCGCAATACACCCGCTCGACACTGGCGATGCGCCGCGCCACCAAGCTTGAATCTTCCAGCGCGCCGATCCGCAATGCCAAGTCATAACCTTCGCCGATCAGGTCGACAGCGCGGTCGCTCAAGTCCACTTCGACGTCGACCTGCGGATGCAAGCGGAGAAACTCAGTCAGCAGGCATCCCAGGTGCGCCATGGCGAAAGACAGCGGCGCACTCAAACGCAAGGTACCGCGCAGGGCCTGAGCCTGGCCGCTGATGTCGTATTCCACCTGCTGCACTTCGCCCAGCAGACGCAAGGCCGACTGATAGTAATGTTGGCCCAGCGGCGTGGCATCCAGGCGCCGAGTCGAGCGATTGAGCAGGCGCACACCCAGGCGTTCTTCCAACTGCATCAAGCGTCGGCTGACCGATTGCTTGGACATGCCCAGGCGGTCGGCGGCAGCGGTGAAGCTGCCAGCTTCCATGACCTGGGCGAAGATCCGCATGTCTTCGTATGGATTCATTGTCTCTCTCTACGTGACAGTAAAACGCTTTATACCGACTTTTTCCCACGAAGGCATCTCCCTACTCTATGCACAGGTCGCAGCGATGGCCCCCAGGCCAGGCAAGACGCCCACTCCAACACTTCATAGAAAAGGATTCGCACATGAACATTGTCCACAAAACCCTCACCGCCAGCCTTCTGG
Organism: Pseudomonas sp. Rh2; assembly: GCF_040762985.1. NCBI lineage: Bacteria > Pseudomonadati > Pseudomonadota > Gammaproteobacteria > Pseudomonadales > Pseudomonadaceae > Pseudomonas > Pseudomonas sp. Rh2. The sequence continues at coordinate 2,585,866 of NZ_CP142890.1, read as the reverse complement.
CCCTGTCCGTCTCCAGCGCATTTGCAGCGGGCAGCCCGGGTGTCGAACAGCATACTCAAGCCTTCCTCGAAGCCCTGGAACGCGGCGGCGGCAAGCCGCTCGAGCAACTCACCCCGAACGAAGCCCGTGCCGTGCTGACCGGTGCCCAGGCGTCGGTGAAGGTCGACCTGTCCGGCATCGAGGTCAAGGAACGCACCATCCAGGCCAACGGCCAGTCGATCAAGCTGCAGGTGGTGCGCCCAAGCAACGCTAAAGGCGAGTTGCCAGTGTTCATGTTCTTCCACGGTGGCGGCTGGGTACTCGGCGACTTCCCGACCCATCAGCGATTGATTCGCGACCTGGTGGTCGGCTCCGGTGCGGTGGCGATCTATGTGGACTACACCCCATCGCCCGAAGCGCACTACCCCACTGCGATCGACCAGGCATATGCCGCGACCCGTTGGGTGGCCGAGCATGGCAAGGACATCGGCGTGGACGGCAAGCGCCTGGCCGTGGCAGGCAACAGCGTCGGCGGCAACATGGCGGCCGTCGTGGCACTCAAGGCCAAAGAGGCTGGCACGCCGGCGTTGCGCTTCCAGTTGCTGCTGTGGCCGGTGACTGACGCCAGCTTCGAGACGGGTTCTTACAAGCAGTTCGCCGAAGGGCATTTCCTCACCACCGGCATGATGAAGTGGTTCTGGGACAACTACACCACCGACGCCAATGCTCGCGCGCAGATCTACGCTTCGCCACTGCGGGCCAGCAGTGAGCAGTTGAAAGGCCTGCCGCCGGCGCTGGTGCAGACGGCCGAGTTCGACGTGCTGCGTGACGAAGGTGAAGCGTATGCCCGCAAGCTGGATGCCGCTGGCGTGACGGTGACTTCGGTGCGGTACAACGGGATGATTCACGACTATGGGCTGCTCAACCCGTTGAATCAGGTGCCGGCGGTTAAGGCGGCGATGAGGCAGGCGGCCACCGAACTTAAAATACATTTGCAGTGAGTCAACGATCAAAAGACTCGCCTTGGCGGGTCTTTTTCGGATCTACAATCTATCCAGTTCAATCAGCAGCCAAACTACAAAAAGCCATATACAACCGATTAGAAGACACCAGAATGATATCTGCAGCCTGCGCCTGAGATAGAGCGGGCAGTTTCGGCAGTCATCAGCATCCAACCACCCTTGGCGAATTCCTAAACCAAGCCAAACTGACGCCAACGTGACACCCGACACTATCATCGACCTTGTTCTAAGCGAAATAGTACTCCAATACGTAAAGTCCTCCACAAAGCCCTGGCTATTTTTAAATGCCTTGCATAGCACCTCGAAATGCCGGGAACCCGCTCTATGGTAGCCAATACCGACCCCAGTCAAACTGATGATGAAAGGTGCAAGCACAAACGCTATTTTCAAGCCAACGGGCACGTTCGATAGATCAATCATAAAGCGCCTCGTATGCCATTTCTCCTAAAACGTCGCCCACCGGTTCACCTAACGGGCTACCACCATAGGATCCACCACCAATCATCGCAATACCACAAACAGCCTTACCATAGACGCCAAAACGGCACACCGCTTTCGCTGCAAGAGACGCAAGCTGCCCCCCAGCGACTCCTCCAGCTAACCCTCCTGCAAAACTTCCCGCTTCTGTAAATCGAATTTTCTTACAGGCTTTGGTCTCACCTGATCGGCACGCTTCATAGACCTTCAAATAAGAAGACCCGGCACCCAGTCCGATTCCAACCCACCCTCCGTATTTGAGATACTTCGACACCTTCGCCACCTCGTCCAGGTGCGTCGCGTAGCCCGGTATCTGTCCTGACACGCCTGCCTTCTTCCAATGATGTACAACACTCTTGGACGAGATACCAAGATCACGGCGCAGACTGTCATAACGTCCCAAACCTAGCGGCTTGTTCAAAAAGGCCATGCGCAATTGGCTATCCAGTTGCTTGTAGAGCTCCTTGCGCGAGGCAAAGAACTCTGGGCTGTTCAGATGGCCATGCAGGGTAAATTGACGCTGGTGCAATGCTTCGATCCCTTTCAGAGTATTTGTTACCTGCCCCAGCCCCCGCTCAAGCATATCCATGCCAACGCCCATCGACTGGCTCGCGCCATTGAGTACACCTGCAATCTCGCTTAGGTGCCGCATCATGAAATTGGCTTCCTCGGGTCAAAGAATCGCCAGTGACGCTCTCGCTTCTTCCGCCACCATGATCAATTCGGTTTCCCCAGGGCTGCAGGTAAACTCGCTGCTCGGGCTGCCCAGCACAAAGATCTCGCCGGCCTTGAAGCCGTCAGCGAAGGTGGGATTCAAGCGCTGCAGCGATGAGAGGGGCAAAGGCTTTTGCATAGCCAGGCTCGCCAATACCTCCTCGAACGACATGCTGCGCTGAACGATATGAAAGCCCGACTCCAATCCAGAATCAGCAGCGCCGAGGGACCGTGTTGTCGGCGCAGCGACTGCTCTTGCCGTGGCCAAGCTCCGGCCTGACGGCATCGGCCCCGTAAGGGGCGCCACTACACGATTGCTGCCAGTCGGGCAGCCACATTTCACCAATGATCCATCCTCCGCCACGGGCTGCCCGAACGAGAGGAACAACTCGCTACCCTCTGCAATCACTCCTTCCTGGCCACACATCGGACAAGCCGTAGTGACATCACCTCGGCGAAGCACCTTCTGACCATTGAAGGTATAGCCACTGCCACTGGCCATGCAGATGGCCCCGGTGGTGGTCCTGTCCCCGCCTACTGCCTGGCCTTTACCGTCGATTTCATTACGTATGGAGTGCGATTCCCGAGTGGAAAATCCGGAAGCTGGCAGCCGAAATCCCCCTCCGAAGCGCGTCAGCGAAAATTAGGAACAGTACTACTGCCGCAAAAGAAATAGCCGTCAGAGCACGTCTACCGCTGTCATCCTGGACAAGACAGTAATACTCATTGAACCTAATTTATAAACACTTAAAGTGACAGTACGATTCTCCCATCAATTGCCCTGCGGCCCTTCCGGCCCCGGCTTTTCAAGGAGAACCACCATGCTCACCCTGCGCAACGCCCAAGACCGTGGCATTGGCTTCCATGGCTGGCTGAAGTCGTTCCATACCTTTTCCTTCGGCCATTACCGTAACCCCGAAGAACAAGGTTTTTCCGACCTGCTGGTGATCAACGACGACCGTGTCATCGCCGGCAAAGGCTTCGGCGAGCACCCGCACCGAGACATGGAAATTTTCTCCTATGTGCTTGAAGGTGCACTGGAGCACAAGGACACCCTCGGCACCGGTTCGGTGATTCGCCCCGGCGATGTGCAACTGATGAGCGCGGGGCACGGTGTGGCCCACAGCGAGTTCAACCACAGCCTGACGGTGCCGGTACACTTCCTGCAGATCTGGATCGTGCCCAACGTCAGGGGCGCGACACCGCGTTACCAGCAGCGGCACTTCAGTGCAGAGGAAAAACGCGGCAGGTTGCGCTTGATCATCTCGCCCGATGGCGCCGAAGGCTCATTGCAGGTCCGCCAGAACGCGCGGGTGTATGCCGGGCTGTTCGATGGCGAGGAACGGGCGACCCTTAACCTGCGGGAAAACCGCCATGCCTATGTGCATGTCGCCCGGGGCAGCATCGCGCTCAATGGGCAGGCGCTGAATGAGGGGGACGGTGTGCGGGTTCGCCAAGAGCAAAGGCTGGAGCTGGCCAATGGCAATGATGCCGAAGTGTTGGTATTCGACCTGCGTCCACATGAGTTGCCTGGGATGCCTTGAAGGCTACCTCAGGCATTACTGGCCTACGGCGGGCAAGCCCGCCATAGGCCAGTCGCGAATGGCTCAGGGCTCGAAACCTTCGACGATGATCACCTCGGCCTTCGCCACCCCTTGGCGATGGCTGCAAGCCTGCTGGTACAACGCCGACCGATAACAGGCCACTGCCTGTTCATACGAATCGAACTCGATCACCACGCTACGCTGAGGCGTAGGCCTCCCCTCCATTGCCTCGCTACGCCCGCCACGAGCCAGGAAGCGTCCACCGAATGCCTTGAAGGCCGCCGGCGCACGCTGGGTGTACTGCTGGTATTGCTCAGGGTCGCTGACATCCACATGGGCGATCCAGTAAGCCTTCATCCGCTGATCTCCTGCTACGTCGATATTGTGTATGATGGTATACCATAAAAATCACCCCATCACAGCGAGCGTGCAGCATGGCATTCAACAGCATCGAAGAACTTCTCGAAGATTACCGGCAGGGCAAGATGGTGCTGCTGGTGGACGATGAAGACCGGGAAAACGAAGGCGACCTGCTGATTGCCGCCGAACGCTGTGACGCCCAGGCTATCAACTTCATGGCCCGCGAAGCGCGCGGCCTGATCTGCCTGACCCTCACCGACGATCACTGCCAACGCCTGGGCCTGGAACAGATGGTACCGGCCAACGGCAGTGTGTTCAGCACCGCCTTCACCGTGTCGATCGAAGCGGCCACCGGCGTCACCACTGGCATCTCCGCCGCCGACCGGGCCCGCACGGTGGCGGCAGCCATGGCTCCTGACGCCCGCCCGGAAGACCTGGTGCAGCCCGGCCACATCTTTCCCCTGCGCGCCCGCGAAGGCGGCGTCCTGACTCGTGCCGGGCATACCGAAGCCGGCTGCGACCTGGCGCGCCTGGCCGGCTTTGCCCCGGCATCGGTAATCGTCGAGGTGCTCAACGACGACGGCACCATGGCCCGGCGGCCCGACCTGGAAGTGTTTGCCGCCCGGCACGGCATCAAGATCGGCACCATCGCCGATTTGATCCACTATCGCCTGAGCACCGAGCAGACCATCAAGCGCATCGGCGAACGGGAGCTACCCACCGTCCACGGCACCTTCCGTCTGGTGACCTATGAAGACCGCATCGAAGGCGGTGTGCACATGGCGATGGTGATGGGTGATATCCGCCGCGAGCAGCCGACCCTGGTGCGTGTGCATGTGATCGACCCGCTGCGTGACCTGGTCGGTGCCGAGTACGCCGGCCCGGCCAACTGGACGTTGTGGGCGGCGCTCGAGAAGGTCGCCGAGGAAGGTGCAGGCGTGGTGGTGATCCTGGCCAACCACGAATCCTCCCAGGCCTTGCTCGAACGCGTGCCGCAACTGACCCAGCCGATACGGCCTTACCAGCGCGGACAATCGAAGGTGTACTCGGAGGTGGGTACCGGAGCGCAAATCCTCCAGGACCTGGGCGTGGGCAAGCTGCGTCACCTGGGGCCGCCACTGAAATACGCAGGGCTGGCAGGGTATGAGCTGGAAGTGGTGCAAAGCATTCCGTTCGAACCGGGGATCGCGGGCTGAACAACCTCCCCTTTTCCAATTGAGCCGGGCCGCTCCTGCAGAGGGCCCGCGTCGCAACCAGAACCTCGGAGTGATGGCCGGTAGCCTCATCCCTCTTGCCAAATGTTTGGAATACCATAATATGATATCCCGTAGACCTTGATTCAGCAGGCCGGCACCTACAATGACAAACGGCCAGAAGACACTTTGTTGAAGCTGCTCCCCGAACACTGTTGGCGGGCGCACCACAAGCCCCGCCTCGAATAACAAAAGCAACGAGGGCGTAACCATGCTGTTGAGCAAACGTGTAACCGCAGTGCTGTCCGCCAGCCTGCTGACCCTGGCATGTCAGGCCGTGCAGGCCGCCGACAGCCTCAACTTCGTCAGTTGGGGCGGCACCACCCAGGACGCCCAGAAAGAAGCATGGGCAGTCCCCTTCACCAAGTCGACCAACATCAAAGTCGTTCAGGACGGCCCGACCGATTACGGCAAGCTCAAGGCCATGGTCGAGAGCGGCAACGTGCAATGGGACGTGGTCGACGTCGAAGCCGATTTTGCACTGCGGGCTGCCAGCGAAGGCCTGCTCGAACCCCTGGACTTCAAACAGATCCAGCGCGACAAGATCGATCCTCGTTTCGTCTCCGACCACGGTGTCGGCTCGTTCTTCTTCTCCTTCGTGCTCGGCTACAACGAAGGCAAGCTCGGTGCCAACAAACCGGTCGACTGGAGCGCTCTGTTCGACACCAAGACGTACCCTGGCAAACGCGCCCTGTACAAATGGCCCAGCCCTGGCGTGCTGGAGCTTGCCCTGCTGGCCGACGGCGTAGCGCCCGACAAGCTCTACCCGCTGGACCTGGACCGCGCCTTCAAGAAACTCGACACCATCAAGAAGGACATCGTCTGGTGGGGCGGTGGCGCCCAGTCGCAACAGCTACTGGCCTCCGGAGAAGCGTCCCTGGGTCAGTTCTGGAATGGCCGGGTCTATGCCCTGCAGCAAGACGGTGCGCCGGTGGGTGTGAGCTGGAAGCAGAACCTGGTCATGGCCGATTTCCTGGTCATCCCCAAGGGCGCCAAGAACAAGGATGCGGCCATGAAGTTCCTGGCCAATGCCAGCAGCGCCGAGGGCCAGGCCGATTTCGCCAACAAGACCGCCTACGCCCCGGTGAACATCGACAGCGTCGGCAAACTCGACAAAGACCTTGCGCCAAACCTGCCGACCGCCTATGCCCAGGACCAGGTCACCCTGGATTTCGCCTACTGGGCCAAGAACGGACCGGCCATCGCGGCGCGCTGGAATGAGTGGCTGGTCAAATGAAAGTTGCCATCAACGCCCTGCATAACGCGCACGGTGCCCCCAGCGGCACCGGCGCTCCGGGAGCGGCCGCGTGCCGCCCAAGCCTGAGCCAACGCTGGAAAGGCAGCCGCAACCTGCTGCCTGCCCTGCTGTTCCTTGGCCTGTTCTTCTTCGCGCCGCTGGCCGGTCTGTTGCTGCGCGGAGTGCTGGAGCCGGTGCCGGGGCTGGGCAACTACGAGCAGCTGTTCGCAAACTCGGCTTACGCGCGCGTGCTCTTCAACACCTTCTCCGTCGCCGGCCTGGTGACCCTGATCAGCGTGCTGCTGGGCTTTCCGCTGGCCTGGGCAATCACCTTGGTGCCGAAGGGGTGGGGGCGCTGGCTGCTGAACATCGTGCTGCTGTCGATGTGGACCAGCCTGCTGGCGCGCACCTACTCATGGCTGGTGCTGCTGCAAAGCTCGGGGGTGATCAACAAGGCGTTGATGGCCATGGGCATCATCGATACGCCGCTGGAGATGGTGCACAACCTCACCGGCGTGGTGATCGGGATGAGCTACATCATGATTCCGTTCATCGTCCTGCCGCTGCAGGCGACCATGCACGCCATCGACCCGATGGTGCTGCAGGCCGGCTCGATCTGTGGTGCCAGTCCCTGGACCAACTTCTGGAAGGTGTTCCTGCCGCTGTGCCGCTCGGGGTTGTTCTCCGGTGCGTTGATGGTGTTCGTGATGTCGCTCGGTTACTACGTCACCCCGGCACTGCTGGGCGGTGCGCAGAACATGATGCTGCCTGAATTCATCATCCAGCAGGTGCAATCGTTCCTGAACTGGGGCCTGGCCAGCGCCGCCGCCGCACTGCTGGTGGTGATCACCCTGGTGCTCTTCTATCTGTACCTGAAGCTGCAGCCGGAATCTCCGGTTGGCAACGCGAGGTAAGCCGTCATGCTCCTGTCTCCCAACGCCATGGGCCGCCCGCTGCGTACTGGCCTGTACTTGACCACCGGGGTCATCGCGGCCTTCCTGCTGCTGCCGGTGGTATTCATCGTCCTATTGTCGTTCGGCTCATCCCAGTGGCTGGTGTTCCCACCACCAGGCTGGACCTTCAAATGGTATGGCCAGTTCTTCTCCAATCCCGAATGGATGGACGCCGCCCTGGCCAGCCTCAAGGTCGCCGTGCTGACCACCCTTGCCGCCGTGCTGCTGGGCCTGCCCACCGCCTTCGCCCTTGTACGCGGGCGCTTCCCTGGCCGTGAGTTGCTCTACGGCCTGTTCACCATGCCGATGATCGTGCCGCTGGTGATCATCGCCGTGGCGGTGTATGCGCTGTTCCTCAAGCTCGGCTACACCGGCACGCTGTTCGCCTTCGTGGTCAGCCATGTGATCGTCGCCCTGCCTTTCACCATCATCTCGATCATCAACTCGTTGAAGTTGTTCGACCAGTCGATCGAGGATGCCGCGGTGATCTGCGGCGCCTCGCGCCTGCAGGCCATTTTCAAGGTCACCTTCCCCGCCATCCGCCCGGGAATGATCGCCGGCGGCCTGTTCGCCTTCCTGGTGTCCTGGGATGAAGTGGTGCTCAGCGTGATGATGGCGAGCCCCGACCTGCAGACACTGCCGGTAAAGATGTGGACCACCCTGCGTCAGGACCTGAGCCCGGTCATTGCCGTCGCATCGACGCTGCTGATCGGCCTGTCGCTTCTTGTCATGATTATTGCCGCCGCACTGCGCCGGCGCACCGAAGTCAACGCCTGAGTGCCCGGAGAGAACAACCATGAGTGCAGTGATCAAAGACAACGCGCACAACAAGACCCTGGTCAGCCTGCGCGGTCTGAACAAGCACTACGGCGACTTCACCGCCGTGGACAACCTCGACCTGGACATCCAGGACGGCGAGTTTCTCACCTTCCTGGGCTCCAGCGGCTCGGGCAAGTCCACCACCCTGTCGATGCTGGCCGGCTTCGAAACGCCCAGCAGCGGCGAGATTCTGGTCGAAGGCCAGTCGCTGGTGAACGTGCCACCGCACAAGCGCGACATCGGCATGGTGTTTCAGCGCTATTCGCTGTTCCCGCACCTGAACGTGCGCGACAACATCGCCTTCCCGCTGGCCATCCGCAAGCTCGGCGCCGCTGAGACCAACAAGCGCGTCGACGCCATGCTCAAGCTGGTACAGCTGGAGAAATTCGCCCACCGCAAACCCTCGCAGATGTCCGGCGGCCAGCAGCAGCGCGTAGCGATTGCCCGGGCGCTGGTGTACGAGCCCCGCATCCTGCTGATGGACGAACCGCTTGGTGCGCTGGACAAGAAGCTGCGTGAAGACCTGCAGGACGAGCTGCGCCAGCTGCACCGGCGCCTGGGCATCACCATCGTCTACGTGACCCACGATCAGGAAGAAGCCATGCGCCTTTCACAGCGCATCGCCATTTTCAGCCACGGCAAGATCGTTGGCCTGGGTACCGGCTACGACCTTTACCAGAACCCGCCAAACGCGTTCGTGGCCTCGTTCCTGGGCAATTCCAACTTCCTGCGCATCAAGGCCAGCAGCAATGGGGCAGGCAGCTTCGAAGGCCAGCCGGTAGCCATTCGCCTGACGCCAGGCCTGACGGCCGGGCAAGACGCGCTGATCATGGTGCGCCCGGAAAAAGCCCTGGCACTGACGGCTGAACAAGCCGCTCGTGACTCGTTGCCAGCAGGTTGGAACGAGGTCAGCGCCAAGGTCGCGGAAGTACTGTTCCTCGGCGAAAGCCAGACCTGTCATGTGGTGACCGCCGGTGGTACCGAACTGACCGTCAAGGCGCTGTCTGCCGCGGGTATGCCCATGCAGCCGGGCGATACCGTGAAGGTTCGCTGGGCCGTGGCGGATGCCTGCGTGTACACCGAGTGGGCCGAAAGTGACCTGAGCAAATCCGCCGGCGCTCATTGATGCAGCGCCATCGCCGGCAAGCCGACGCTTCGTAGGAGCTGGCTTGCCGGCGATAAGCGGGCAAAGCCCTCCCTCCCGCCACCCGCTGTCACATTTCAGTCACGCCCCTGTCGTAATCTGCCGGGCACTCCTGTGCCAAAGGTCCCCGGCATGCATCGCCTGCTCATCCTGCTCATCCCGTTGCTACCGCTGATGGCCCTGGCCGAACCGGCGCACCTGCGTATTCAGGGTTCCAACACCATCGGCGCGGCCTTGTTGCCGGCACTTGTCGAAAGCTTGTTGCAGTCGCAACACGCCACGGCCATCCAGCGATTGCCCGGAGCGGTACCTAACGAGAGTGTGATCCAGGCACAGGATACCCAAGGCCGCGCCCTGCGGATCGACATCGCCGCGCACGGTTCGAGCACCGGCTTCACCGCCCTGGGCCGCGGCGAGGCTGACCTGGCCGCGGCCTCCCGCCCCATCAACGACGCCGAAGCCAACCAGCTGCATGCCTTGGGCGACCTGCGCGCGGCGCGTGCCGAGCAAGTCATCGGCCTGGACGGTGTGGCGGTGATCGTCCATCCCGACAACCCCTTGCCGCAACTGACCACCCAACAATTGGCCGAAGTCTTCTCCGGGCACATTCAGCGCTGGGAGCAGCTGGGCGTGGTCGGCGGCGAGATTCACAGGTATGCCCGGGACGAGCGCTCCGGCACGTTCGAGACCTTCAAGGCAATGGTACTGGACCGGCACCAGGCCAGCTTGATGCCGCAGACCCAGCGCTTCGAGTCCAGCGACGAACTGGCCGAACGGGTCGCTGGCGATCGCCAGGCCATCGGCTTCAGTAGCCTGGCAGCGGCGCACGGCGCCAAGGTGCTGGCAATCGCCGAGGGTGATGCGCCCGCGATGCGCCCTGAGCGCGCGCTGGTGGCCAATGAAGATTACCCGTTGTCGCGCAGGTTGTATTTCTACCTGCCCGCCAATGCCACACCCATGGCCCGGGCATTGGCCGACTTTGCCCAGAGCCCGGCCGGCCAGGCGATCGTCGCCGCACAGGGTTTCGTTTCTCAACAGGTCACGGCCCAGTCAGTGCCGCCACACACCAACATGCCACCGCGCTATCGCACCCTGGCCCTGAAGGCGCAGCGACTGAGCGTCAACTTCCGCTTCCAGGAAGGCAGTGCCAGCCTCGACACCAAGGCACTGCGCGACGTGCAGCGGGTGGCCGACTACCTGCGCCAGAACGCAAAGCTGCACACCAAGGCAGTGCTGGTGGGCTTTGGCGACCCCAAGGAAACGCCCGGGCGCGCCGCCCTGCTGTCACGTCTGCGAGCCCTGGCGGTAAGACGCGAGCTGGCGAGGGGCGGCGTCGAAGTCCTGGAGATAACCGGTATGGGCGACGAACTGCCTGTGGCCGGCAACGACCTGGAACAGGGCCGTTTGCGCAACCGGCGGGTGGAAGTGTGGGTCTACTGAAACCCCAGGTTTAGCCGTTGGCGCCCTGCCCAACAACGCAGTGGCCGAACGGGCTATCGGCCGCCGTCTTGGTCACCACAGGCCGGATTGCATGCGCGCCTGGACTCAAAGGATGGCGTCCAGCAGCCGGTACCAGGCAATGCCAACGCCCAGGTACAAGCGCTGCAGACCATGGAGCGGTATCGGCCGAATCGGCGTCACCGGAAACGGAAAATGCTCGGCCTGCCCAAGCAAGCGCTCGGCCAGATGGCGGCCAAGGGTCGTCGACATGGCAATGCCTCGACCGTTGTAGCCCAGCAGGATGCTCAGGCCAGGGGCCGGCTCATGCAGGTGCGGCAGGAAATCCTGGGTCAGCGCCACCCGCCCAGCCCACTGGTACTCGAACTCGACATCCTTCAAGTGCGGGAACAGCCCCACCACTGAGCGGCGCAGATGATTCCAGTCAGTGGCCGCACGCGGTTCTGCAAATGGCCCTCGCCCGCCCAGCAACAGGCGTCCTTGTGCGTCCTGCTTGAAATACACCAGCAGGCGCCGGGCATCGGAGCAGACTTCGCCCCCCGGCAAAATCGTGCGACGCAACTGCTCAGGCAATGGCCGGGTGGCGACGATGAAACTGTTCGCCGGCAGCAGCGTCTGCCGCAACTTCGGCCACAGATCGTCCGTGTAGCCATTGGTGGCCAGCACAACCCGTTCGGCTGTGACCACGCGGCGGGTATCGGTGGTGAGCGTCCACCCACTGCTGTCACGACGCAAGCCGGTCACCCGGTTATGGCCATGGATCTGCACGCCTTCGCTCAACGCCGCCCGCGCCAGGCCGCGCACGTAGCTCAGCGGCTGGACACTACCGGCACGCGGGTCGACCCAGGCACCGAGGTAGTCATAACTGCCTATACGCTGGCTCACACGGCCCTGGTCGAGCAGCTCGACAGGCACACCGCGCTTGCGCCATTGCTCGGCGCGCCGCTCGATCGCACGCATGGCGGCCGGCGTCGCAGCCGGCTGGATCCAGCCCTTGCGGGTCGCGTCGCACTGAATGCCGTAACGCTGGATGAGCGCGAAGACTTCATCGGCAGCGCCACCCGCCACGTCGACCAAGCGCTGCCCCTGCACCGGGCCGAAGAGGCGCAGCAAGTCTTCCGGGTCATGCTTGAGGCCCGGAATGACCTGCCCGCCATTGCGCCCGGAGGCGCCCCAGCCAGGCTCGCCGGCATCCAGCACACAAACCCGCACACCCTGGCGGGCCAGGTGCAGGGCCGTCACCAACCCTGTATAACCGGCACCGACCACGGCGACATCCACCTGCTTGTCGTTATCCAGTGGCGGTGTATGCACCCCCGGCGTGGCAGTGGCCGCCCATAATGAGGCAGGCAATGCCAGTTGCGCAGCACTCATGCCTGGCCCCCTTCACTGGTCAGCAAACGTCGCAGGAAGTCCTGGGTACGCTGTTGCTGAGGCGCCCCGAGCACCTCGCGGGCCGGGCCCTCTTCGATGATCCTGCCGCCGTAGAGGAAGCAGACCTTGTCAGCGACCTCACGGGCAAAGCCCATCTCGTGGGTCACCACCACCATGGTCATGCCTTCATCTGCCAGTTTTCGCATCACCGCCAGCACTTCACCTACCAACTCCGGGTCCAGCGCCGAAGTCGGCTCATCGAACAGAATCGCCTTGGGCCGCATGGCCAGCGCACGGGCGATGGCAACGCGTTGCTGCTGCCCCCCGGAAAGCTCGTCGGGGTAGGCGTCCATACGGTGGGCCAGGCCTACCTTCTCCAGCAGTGCCCGAGCATGTTCGCGGGCGGCTTGCGGGTTTTCCCTTTTCACATACACCGGACCTTCCATGACGTTCTGCAACGCAGTGCGGTGCGGAAACAGGTTGAAGCGTTGGAACACCATGGCCACCTGACTGCGGATGGAGTGGATGCTTTTGGCATTGCGGTCCACCCGTTCGTCTTCGACCAGGATGTCGCCACCTTCGTAGGTCTCCAGCCCGTTGATGCAGCGCAGCAAGGTGGACTTTCCCGAACCCGATGGGCCGATCAGGCACACCACCTGACCGCTGTCGACGTTCAGGTCGATGCCTTCGAGCACAGGTGTACTGCCGTAGCTTTTATGCAGAGACTGAATGCTGATCATGCGTGCTTCCTCGTGGCGATACGCGTTTCGAGACGGCGCAGGGCATACGACAGGGGCAGGCTCAGGGACAAGTAGAGCAATGCCACCAGGGTGTAGACGGTCATGTTCTCGAAGGTCGACGAGGCAATCAGCTGGCCGGCACGGGTCATCTCGGCAACGGTGATGGTCGACACCAGGGACGAGTCCTTGAGCATCATCACCAAGGTGTTGCCGTAGGGCGGCAAGGCAATACGCAACGCCTGTGGCAGCACGACCCGGCGCATGATCATCGGCCCACGCATGCCAAGGGACTCGGCCGCCTCGATCTGGCCCTGTTGAATGGCCTGTATGCCGGCGCGGAAATTCTCCGCCTGGTACGCCGAGTAGGCGATTCCCAAGCCGATGATGCCCGCATGCAAGGCGCTGAGTTGAATGCCGAATTCAGGCAGCACGAAGTAGATGTAGAACAACTGCACGATAATCGGCAGGCCACGGATGACGTTGACCAGGGTGATGCCGCACAGGGCGACGGCGCGCACCTTCGACACCATCATCAGGGCAAAGCCCAAACCAATCAGGGAACTGAGCAGGAACGAGGCAATCGTGACCTGCACGGTGACCACCGCGCCATTGAGCAGAATGGGCAGGAAGTCCAGAGCATTCTGGAAGAACATAAGCGTGTCCGGGATGGATGTACCTAAGAGACGGCGCCCTTTCTGGGCACCGGAGGATGACGACCGTCAGTCGAGCTTCCACTTGGCGATGATGCCGGCCAGCGTGCCGTCGGCCTTGATGCTGGCGATACCCTTGTTGACCTGTGCCAGCATCTGCGGGTCGCCCTGGCGCATGATCAGGCACACCTGGCCCTTGAGGTGCGGCTGGTAGCTCTCGACCAGGCGCACTTTCTTCAATGTGCCCTGCGCCATCTGATACGCCAGGATCGGGTGATCACCGAAGCCGGCCTTGATCCGACCCAGCGCCAGGTCACGGGTGAGGTCGGCGAGCGAGTCGTAGCCACGCACTTCCTTGAAGATGCCACGGCGATTCAGTTCGTCGATGAAAACGGTCCCCACCTGGGCTCCCACCACTTCGCCCTTGAAGTCATCCATACTGGTGTAGGCCTTGTCATCGTCGGCACGCACCATCAGCCCCTCACCGTACTCGAACACCGGTTCCGAATACTGCACGACTTTCTCCCGCTCTGGCGTGCGCAGCATGGCCGCTGAAATCAGGTCGATCTTACGAGCTGTCAGCGAAGGGATCAGCGCCGCGAAATTGGTCTGGGCAATTTCTACTTCAAAGCCCGCCGCCTTGGCCACGGCCTCAGCCGAGTCGACCATCATGCCCTGGATACTGTTGCTCTTCACATCAAGGAAAGTGAACGGAACGCCGGTGGCAGTGGCGCCCACTTTGTAGGTCTCGGCCTGGGCGACCAAGGCGGTGGCACAACTGGCGACCAGGGCCAGAGCGCAGGTGACTGCTCGAAGACGTGGATACATGCTGAACACTCCCATTTCACGCGACTTATTGTGTTTATGCGTAGGGTTGGCCTCAGGTATCGGCAGGAGGCATGTTTTTTACTATAAACAATTTACAAAAATCGTAAAGAGATTTACAAATATCGCATATCGATATTAAAGAAGCGGAAATGGATGATTCAACGTATGAACGATAGCGAAAGCAGCCTGTTCAATCAGTCATTGGAGAAGGGTTTGGCCGTGCTCCGAGCGTTCAATGCCCGCCGCCGTACCATGAACCTGGCAGAGGTGGCCGAGGCCGCCGGCATCAACAAGAGTTCGGCGCAGCGCATGATCTACACCCTCGAAGCCCTGGGCTATGTGAGCAAGCATCCGCTGAGCAAACGTTTCCAGCTCACTCCGGAAGTGATGGAGATCGGCTATAACTACCTGGCCGCCGACACCTTGGTGGACGTGGCCAACCCCTTCCTCGCGGAACTGGCGCAAACTACCGGCGAAACCACCAACCTGACCGAGCCCGTGCGCACCGACATGCTCTACGTGGCGCGGTTCGTAGGCCCCAAGTTCATCCCCATCCACTTACCGATCGGTAGTCGCATACCGATGTACTGCACGGCTTCCGGCCGCGCCTACCTGAGCGCTCTGGAAGAGGATGAAGTCAAGGCGCTGCTGGCGCGCAGCGAGCTCATCCGCCATACCCACCTCACCCGCACCAGCCCCGAGCAGATTCTTGAGGCGATTGCCGAGGTCCGGCGCAAGGGATATGCGATCAACAGCGAAGAACTGTTCCTCGGTGACATGGCCGTGGCTGCCCCCGTGCGAAACAGCCAAGGCCGGCCTGTTGCGTCCGTGCATGTGGTGGCGCCCACCAGTCGCTGGTCGGTGGAAGATGCCGAGCGCCGACTGGCGCCGGCCGCTCTCGAATGCGCGCGCGCCATCAGCACATCGATCAGGGCCCTTTAGGGCGCGCTGCACGCAAAAAAATGTAACAGCTCACCATTCGGCTTCGCGGGGAACTGGGTCTAGGCTCAGAACCATGTGATACCGGGCCCCTCTGACGGCTGCCGAGCCGCCATGTCGGATCACTGTTGCCATGCAACGTCGACATTCAAGGAGGGGCTCATGACAGCTCTGCAGACATTCCTCACCACCCCGTTCCTCGGCACCAGCACTTGGTTGTGGCTGGTGTTCATGGCCATCGTCATCGGTTTGCTGGTGCTTGACCTGGGGGTTCTGCACCGCCAGGACCGCGAGATCGAAATGCGCGAAAGCCTGTTGTTGTACTCAGGCTATTTCAGCGTCGGCGTGCTGTTCGGGGCCTGGGTCTGGTTCGAACTGGGGTCGCAGGCGGCGTTAGAGTTCTATACCGGTTTTCTGGTCGAGCAGTCATTGTCGATGGACAACGTGTTCGTCATGGCCATGATCTTCGGCTTCTTCGCCATCCCCCGCCGTTACCAGCACCGCGTCCTGTTCTGGGGCATCCATGGCGTCGTGGTGTTGCGCGCGATCATGATCGGCGTGGGCGCAGCGCTGGTGCAGAACTTTGCCTGGGTGTTGTATGTGTTCGGCGCGTTCCTGCTGTTCACCGGGGTCAAGATGGCGTTCTCCAGGCAAGAAAGCCATCCGGATCTTGCCAACAACCCAGTGCTCAAGTTCGTGCGCCGGCACATGCGCGTCACGGACCAGATCCATGGCTCGCACTTTTTCGTACGCCTCAAGCCCCCAGGCCACACCAAGGCCCTGCATTATGCCACGCCGCTGTTCCTGGCCCTGGTACTGATCGAACTGGCCGACCTGGTGTTCGCGGTGGATAGCGTGCCGGCGATTTTCGCCATTACCCAGGACCCCTTCATCGTCTATACCTCCAACATCTTCGCCATCCTTGGCCTGCGCTCGCTGTACTTCGCCCTGGCCGCACTGATGCACCGCTTCGTCTACCTCAAGTATGCGTTGGCGCTGGTGCTGATCTTCATCGGCTGCAAGATCTTCTACCACGGCATGGTGGGCAAGGTACCGGCGTTGCTGTCGTTGGGCGTGACATTCGGGTTGTTGCTCGGCGGGGTCGTGTTGTCGTTGTTCAGGACGCGTAGGAGTGCACCGGAAGCTGCTCAGCCACCCATGGATCAGACGCAAGGCAAGGCCGTGAACGTGAACAAGGAAGAGGATCCGCAAATGAGGGTGTGAGCCAGAGCCGGGGGCCGCTTTGCGGATGCACTGGCCCCCAAGGCCTGCTGCATTTGCAGAGTTAGAAGCGATGACCAACACGCCATGATGAAAGGAATGATCAAGAACGCGCTCTTCAATGACGGCGACCACTTTTCAAACTCAATCATCCATCACCTCATGAATGACTTGCCCTACCAGCTCTCCCAGCGCGACCTTTCAGGCGTCAAGAAACGCCAATTTCATCCATGAAGCCGTCGACAAACCACACCAACCGCTGATGCCGCTGAGCCGCCAGTCGTGCGCCCTCGCCGGTCTGAAAGCCCGACGCCAGCGTCAGCAATTTGTTGGGAAAGTGCTCAAGACTGAACTGACGATCCTGGTAGTCGCGGCCTTTGGCCTTGGGATTGTTCGGGTCATACAGCGCCGTACCCATGCGGCCACCGACGTAGAAGCAGCGGGCAATACCGACCATGCCGAGGGCGTCGAGGCGGTCGCTGTCCTGCAGGATCTTCGCTTCCAGGGTATCGGCTGGCAGATGGGCGCTAAAGCTGTGCGCGGCAATGGCGTGGCGAACCGCCTCGATGCGTGGCGTGGGCCAGTTCAAAGCTGCGAGTATCTGCGCCGCCTTGCTGGCGGACAGCCGCGAGGCCTGACTGCGTTGGGGTGAGTCTTTTTCCACGGCCACACAATCGTGCAGCACGGTTGCGGCCAGCAACACCTCCAGGTCCCCGCCCTCTACCGCGTGGATCCTGCGTACGTTGGCCCACACTCGGTGCAGGTGCGCCAGGTCATGGGCGCCGTCATCCGTGGCTTCAGGCATGTGCGCCTGCAACGCATCCGCAAGAAATTGGAGGGGGTGGAACGGTGAGTGACTCATTTACATCCTGGCCGTGGCAAATCGGAGACAGCGGCGGCAAGCCGCCCCTCGCAGGACGGCACATACCGCAATGATGTAGCAGGGACCTGTGGGAGCGAGTTCACCCGCGAACACTGGCAAAGCCAGGGCCATGCACCGCGTCGAATGCTTCGCGGGCAACCCGCACAGAAACTGCGTGATCAGCACAGACTAGCGCAACATCGACGGCGGCACGTACTTACCGATTTCATACTTGCCAATCGCCGCCCGGTGCACTTCGTCCGGCCCATCGGCCAAGCGCAGGGTGCGCTGCATGGCGTACATGTAGGCCAACGGAAAATCACCGCTCACCCCTGCCCCACCATGTATCTGGATTGCCCGGTCGATCACCTTCAAGGCCACGTTCGGAGCCACCACCTTGATCTGGGCGATTTCGCTGCGCGCCACTTTGTTGCCGACGGTATCCATCATATAGGCCGCCTTCAGGGTCAGCAGCCGCGCCATGTCGATTTCCATCCGCGAGTCGGCGATCTTGTCGATGTTGCCGCCCAGTCGTGCCAATGGCCGGCCGAACGCTGTTCGCTCGACCGAGCGCCTGCACATCAACTCCAGTGCCCGTTCAGCCATGCCGATCGACCGCATGCAATGGTGAATGCGGCCGGGGCCCAGGCGTCCCTGGGCAATTTCAAAGCCGCGGCCCTCGCCGAGGATGACATTCTCGTAGGGCACCCGCACATCCTCGAACAGCACCTCGGCATGACCATGGGGTGCATCGTCATAACCGAACACCGGCAATGGTCGGACGATGTTCACCCCAGGTGCATCGGTCGGCACCAATACCATCGAATGCTGCTGGTGACGCGGCCCATCGGGATTGGACAGGCCCATGAAGATCATCACCTTGCAACGCGGGTCGCAGGCGCCGGAGGTCCACCACTTGCGACCGTTGATCACCCACTCATCCCCATCGCGCACGGCGGTGGCAGCCATGTTGGTGGCATCCGATGAGGCAACGTCCGGTTCGGTCATGGCGAACGCCGAACGGATCTCGCCGCGCAGCAGCGGCTCGAGCCACTGGCGCTTCTGCGCCTCGCTGCCGTAGCGGACCAGCACCTCCATGTTGCCGGTGTCCGGCGCCGAGCAGTTGAACGGCTCCGGGCCGAGCAGTGAGCGGCCCATGATCTCGGCCAGCGGCGCATATTCCAGGTTGCTCAACCCCGCGCCGTACTCCGACTCGGGCAGGAACAGGTTCCACAGGCCTTCGGCGCGGGCCTTGGCCTTGAGCTCTTCCATGATCGCAGTCGGCTGCCAACGGTCACCCTCGGCGACCTGCCGCTCGAACACCGGTTCGGCGGGATAGACATGAGTGTCCATGAACGCAGCGACGCGTTCGCGCAGGGCCTGGACCTTGGGTGAATAGGCGAAATCCATCTGGGCTACCTTCACGGCTCGAAATACATGGACCAGAGCCTAGAACAGCCGGCCTTCATCCACCTAGTCTATTTTCTACGTGTATAAACATTCATAACCGATATATGATCGACCCATAATTCCAACAAAGAGCGGCGCCTATGAACCTCAGCAAGGTCGACCTCAACCTGTTCATCGTTTTCGACGCGATCTACACCGAAGCCAACCTGACCCGCGCCGGGCAGATCGTCGGCATCACCCAGCCGGCGGTGTCCAACGCCCTGTCACGGCTGCGCGAAACCTTCAACGATCCACTGTTCGTCCGCACCGCCCAGGGCATGGTGCCGACCCCCATGGCGCAGAACATCATTGGCCCGGTGCGCAACGCCCTGGCGCTGCTGCGAACCTCGGTGCAGGAAAGCCGCATCTTCAACCCGCAGCAAGCCAACAAAACCTTCCGCATCAGCATGACCGACCTCACCGAAGCGGTGATCCTGCCGCCGTTGTTCCAGCGTCTGCGCCGCCAGGCCCCCTCGGTGCTGATCGAGAGTTTTCTGTGCAAGCGCCGCGAGACCACCAAGGAGCTGGCCGCCGGTAGACTGGATTTCGCCGTCGATGCGCCCTTGAACACCGACCCGCAGGTACGCCATGTCAAACTGATGCAAGACCGCTACGTCTGCGCGTTGCGCCAGGGCCATCCGCTGGCTGAAGCCAAGTTGACGCTCGACAGTTACCTAGGCATGACCCACATCCACATCTCCAGCCGCCGCAACGGTCTGGGCTATGTCGACCTGGCGCTGGGCAAGATGGGCGTGCAGCGCAAGGTTGCCTTGCGTTCACAGCACTACTTGATGGCATCGCAGGTGCTGCAACAAACCGACATGGTGATGACCGTTCCCGAGCGATTCGCCCGTCGCCATCAGTTGCGCTTTCAACCGCTGCCGGTCGACGTGCCACCGCTGGAAACGCACCTGTATTGGCACGAAAGCACTGATCAGGACCCGGCCAATCGTTGGATGCGCGAACAGATCATCGAGCTGTGCGAGCGCGTGGTGCTCGAGGAGGAGAAAGCGCTGCAATCGGCATGACAACGACGGGAGAACAATTTTCTACCTCAAGGCCTTGCAATAGAGAAATTTTTTCAAGGTTGGCCGACGGGACCCACCATTGAGCAAAACATTTCGGGCAGCAGCGGGTACGCTTTCATCAAAGATCGCCATATCCACGGCAACAGAAACGGACCCGCCCCAATGCCCAGTGCCCCGCTTTACTTCGATTACGCTGCCACCACGCCGGTCGACGACCGGGTCATCGAAACCTTGGTTTCCTGCCTGAGCCGCCATACGAATTTCGGTAACCCCGCCTCCAGCGGCCACGCCTATGGCCAGGCGGCTCGCGATGCCGTTGAAAAGGCGCGCCAGCAGGTCGCTGATCGCGTGGGCGCCAAAGCGAGCGAGCTGGTCTGGACCTCCGGCGCCACCGAGTCCAACAACCTTGCACTCAAGGGCATAGCCCTAGGTGCCGGGCAACCCGGCCACTTGATCACCAGCCGATTGGAGCACAAGGCAGTGCTGGACACTGTCGCCGAACTGGCTCGCCAAGGCTGGGCGGTCACTTACCTGACGCCGGACGAAGACGGGCTGATCCAGCCGCAGGCCGTACAGGCTGCGCTGCGCGACGACACCCGTCTGGTGTCGTTGATGGCCGTGAACAACGAACTGGGAACCATCACCGACTTCGCCGCCATCGGCGAGCATGTGCGAGCGCACGGGGCTTTGCTGCATGTGGATGCAGCACAGGCTGTGGGCAAGCTGCCCATCGACCTGGGCAGCCAGGCGGTTGACCTGATGTCGTTCTCCGCTCACAAGGTCTATGGCCCCAAAGGCATCGGTGCGCTGTATGTGGGGCCACGCGCATTTCCATGGATGCGTGCACAGATGCACGGCGGAGGTCATGAACAGGGCTTGCGCTCCGGGACCCTGGCCACCCACCAGATCGTCGCGATGGGCACCGCGTTCGCGCTGGCCGGTCAGCCGGGCGACGGCGAACACCAGCGTATCGAACGGCTGGCCGAACGCCTGCGTGCAGGCTTGCTGGCGTTGCCGGGGGTGAGCCTCAACGGCAGCCGTACACAGCGCATCCCGCACACCTTGAATCTGTGTATCGAGGCCAAAGGGTTCAACAGTGCAGCCTTGGCCAGCGAGCTTGCGCTTTCGACCACCTCGGCGTGCAACTCGGCAAGCAACGCCGCGTCGCACGTGCTGTTGGCGCTGGGGTTGGACGAAGCGCTGGCGCGCAAGAGCGTGCGCATCAGCCTAGGACGGTTCACCACCGAGGCCGAGGTGGACAAGGCCGTCGAAGTCTTCTCGCGGGTGGTGACGGCGGCTTCGCAGGCATTGTGGTAAGGCCACGTTACGTTTCGGTCGCAACACAGGGCGCACGGGATTAACATGGTCGCCTTCCAGCGCGGCCGATGGCCGCCCCTTGCCTGACTGTCCGCCAAAAATCCATGCCCTTCGAACTCACCGTAGAACCGCTTACCCTGCTGATACTTGCCCTGGTCGCCTTCGTCGCCGGTTTCATCGATGCCATCGCCGGTGGCGGTGGCCTGCTGACCACGCCGGCCTTGCTCACCGCTGGCATGCCGCCGCACTTGGTACTGGGCACCAACAAACTCAGCTCGACCTTCGGTTCGGCTACCGCCGGTTTCACCTACTACCGACGCAAGCTGTTCCACCCTGCCCAATGGCGTCGGGCACTGCTCGGCACACTGGTGGGTGCCTTGATCGGTGCGGTGGTCGCCCACTACATGCCCGCCGAATGGCTGAACAAGATGCTCCCGGTCATCGTCTTCGCCTGCGGTATCTACCTGTTGTTCGGTGGCACGCCCAAGGCGCCCCTGGACGCCGATGCGCCAATCAAGAAGAAGTGGCAGTTACCCCAGGGCTTCACCCTGGGCTTCTATGACGGTGTGGCCGGCCCCGGCACCGGCGCGTTCTGGACCGTGAGCACCTTGCTGCTCTACCCCATCGACTTGGTACGGGCCAGCGGTGTGGCGCGCAGCATGAACTTCGTCAGCAACATCGCGGCGCTGACGGTGTTCATCATTTCCGGGCAGGTGGACTACGTCGTCGGCTTGTGCATGGGCCTGTCGGTGATGGTCGGTGCCTTCTTCGGCGCACGCACGGCGATCAGCGGCGGCAGCAAGTTCATCCGCCCGGTGTTCATCACCGTGGTGCTGGCCTTGACCGTGCGCCTAGCGTGGCAGCACTGGTTCGGGCAGGCCTAAACGACGCGCCACATACAGGTCGATCAGGTATCGGGCGATGGAGCGCCCGGCCGGCAGGGGTGGCAGTTCATGCACGCTGAACCACTTGGCGTCTTCGATCTCGTCCGGCTGCATGACGATCTCGCCCCCCGCGTACTCGGCATGGAAACCCAGCATCATCGAATGCGGGAACGGCCAGCACTGGCTCCCGATGTACTGGATGTCCTTCACCTCAACCGCGACCTCCTCACGCACTTCACGCACCAGGCAATCCTCGGCCGACTCACCAGGCTCGGCGAAGCCGGCCAGTGTGCTGTAGACACCGCTCACGAAACGTGGCGAACGGGCCAGCAGGATCTCGTCGCCACGGGTCACCAGCACGATCATGCTCGGCGAGATACGCGGGTAGCTACGCAGGTCGCAGGGCTGGCAATACATCGCCCGCTCCCAGCGAATTTGCGTCATCGGCTGGCCGCAACTGCCGCAAAAACGGTGCTCGCGCGCCCAGGTGCCGATCTGCGCGGCATAGCCCAGAATCTTGTAGGTCTCGAAATCGCCTTCGAGCATGAACGAACGCAGCCCGCGCCAATGGCAACCCGGCACCTCGCTGGCGCTGCGCAGTTCGAGCAGGAACACGGGCTCGCCGTCGAAGTGGCCGATACCCTGCTCGCACAGCACGTCCAGGTCCTGGCGCTTGAGCCAGTCCCGGGGGAACAGCGCGCCATTGTCATCCAGCAGGAACCCGTCCGGGCTGCGGGCGACGGCAAGTCCCCCGGTGATTTGCGGGTCGAGTACTGCGGTGATCCAGCGAGCTGACATGTGGAGGTTCCTTGCAGCGCGTCCCCCGGACTGTCAGTCGGCGAACGTCGGTTTCTGTTTGCTCATGTGCGCCGCCACGGCCACGCGCAGGTCTTCGGACTGCAGCATGGCGGCGTTCCAGGTAGCGATGTATTCAAGGCCATCGTCGATGCGATGGTCGCGCATGTAGCTGAGCATCTCCTTGGTGCCGGCCACGGCGATCGGCGATTTTGCGGCAATCTCGCGGGCGATGGCAAAGACACCGTCCAGCAGCGCGGCCTGATCATCATAGACCCGGTTTACCAGGCCGATGCGCAGCGCCTCGTCGGCATCGACCATGCGACCGGTGAAGGCCAGCTCACGCATCATGCCGTCGCCGATGATACGTGGCAAACGTTGCAACGTACCGACGTCTGCCGCCATGCCCATGTCGATTTCCTTGATCGAGAACTGCGCATCCTGGCTGCAGTAGCGCATGTCGCACGCCGACACCAGGTCGATGGCGCCGCCGATGCAGTACCCTTGGATCGCTGCCAGCACCGGCTTGCGGCAGTTGTCGACGGCGTTGAACGAGGCTTGCAGGCGCAGGATGGTGCGCCGCAGCAAACGGGCATTGCGCCCCACGTCCTTGCCCATCTGCCCGGCCAGCGAGGCGAGCATCATCAGGTCGATGCCGGAGGAGAAATGTTTGCCCGCGCCACTGATGACCACCGCCCGTACTGCATCGGTGTCGTCGATCCACTGGAAGATGTCGACGATTTCTTCCCAGAAGGCAGCATTCATCGCGTTGATCTTCTCGGGACGATTGATCTGCACATGGGCGATGTTGTCGGTCTGCTCGACCTTGAACGCGCTGTAGTCGGTCACGGGCGGTACTCCTTGAGGGGAAAGGTTCACAGCGCTGGATGTTAACCCAGCCCTGTGGCCGCACTTGTGCCAAAAACGGGACTCCATGCCTTGCCTAACGGCAGCTGATGCGGCACCGTGCGCCATCGCTGAATCATAAGGAAACATATTCATGTCCCGCTCCCTGACGGGCGCGCTTGCCCAGACTTTTCTGGGCCAGTCGCCGCGCTGGTACAAGGCCGTCATCTGCCTGTTCCTGGTGCTGAACCCAGTGCTGCTGTTCACGGCTGGCCCGGTGGCCGCTGGCTGGCTACTGGTCGTCGAATTCATCTTCACCCTGGGCATGGCGCTCAAGTGCTACCCGCTGATGCCCGGCGGCCTGCTGCTGATCGAAGCATTGCTGGTGGGGATGACAACGCCCCAGGCATTGTACGAGGAGTTACAGCACAACTTCCCAGTGATCCTGCTGCTGATGTTCATGGTGGCGGGCATCCACTTCATGAAAGAGCTGCTGCTGTACCTGTTCTCGCGGATTCTGCTGGGCGTGCATTCCAAAGCCGTGCTGGCCTTGCTGTTCTGTGTGCTGTCGGCATTCCTCTCGGCCTTCCTCGACGCACTGACCGTGACGGCGGTGATCATCAGCGCCGCCGTGGGCTTTTACGCGGTGTATCACCGCGTCGCTTCGGGCGCCAACCCTCGTGAGGAAAGCGCGCTGGACAGTGACCAAGAGGTCGCCCAGTTGCACCGCGAAGACCTCGACCAATTCCGCGCCTTCCTGCGCAGCCTGCTGATGCACGGCGCGGTCGGCACGGCCCTGGGCGGCGTTTGTACCTTGGTAGGCGAGCCGCAGAACCTGCTGATCGGCCATGAAATGGGTTGGCACTTCGCCGACTTCTTCTTCAATGTCGCACCCGTGTCGCTCCCCGTGCTGGGTGCAGGACTGGTTACCTGCGTACTGCTGGAAAAACTGCGCCTATTCGGTTACGGCGTGTTGATGCCAGCACCGGTGCGCCATGTGCTGGCCGCCTATGCCGCCGAAGATGATGCCGCCCGAACCCCGGCGCAACGCCTCGCCCTGCTGGTACAGGGCCTCGCCGCGTTGATCCTGATCATCAGTCTGGGCCTGCACATCGCCGAAGTCGGCCTGATCGGCCTGCTGGTAATCGTGCTTATCACCGCCTTTACCGGCATCACCGACGAGCATCGCCTGGGCCGAGCCTTCCAGGACGCCATGCCCTTCACGGCCCTGCTGGTGGTGTTCTTCGCGGTGGTCGCGGTCATCCATGACCAACAGCTGTTCAGCCCGCTGATCGCCTGGGTGCTGGCGCTGCCTGCCGAGCAGCAGCCGGGCATGCTGTACCTCGCCAACGGCCTGCTCTCAGCGATCAGCGACAACGTGTTCGTCGCCACCATCTACATCACCGAGGTCAAGCAAGCCTTCCTCGACGGCGCCATGAGCCGCGAACATTTCGAAACCTTGGCGGTGGCGATCAACACCGGTACCAACCTGCCCAGCGTGGCTACACCCAATGGGCAGGCGGCCTTTTTGTTCCTGCTGACCTCGGCGATCGCACCACTGATTCGACTGTCGTATGGGCGGATGGTGTGGATGGCGCTGCCCTACACCGTGGTGATGGGCGGGCTGGGCTGGTGGGCGGTTACCTACTGGTTGTGAGGCGGCTATCCTGACCCAATCGACGACAAGTCGGCTGTAGCGGGACCTGCACCGGTATCCCGTACGCGACGTGCGTACGGGTGCGGTGGATACCTGCGTATGCTGTTCAACGGCGTACAACTTTTGCCTCGCCCCCGCATCGAATGACAGGTGAGCCCTTTCTACGCGAAACGGAGATGACCCATGGCAACACGCACGCCCCTGCTGCTTTCCTGCCTGACCCTGGCGCTGGCCCTGACCGGCTGCGCAGGCTCCAGCGACGATCAACGCCCCCCTCCCACTACCCAGCAGGTCGACCTGCAACGCTACCAGGGCACCTGGTACGAACTGGCTCGGTTGCCGATGTTCTTCCAGCGCAACTGCGTACAATCCGAGGCACATTACGGTCTGCGCGAAGATGGCCGGATCGACGTGACCAACCGCTGCAAGGAAAACGACGGCCAGTGGAACGAAGCCAAAGGCATCGCCGAAGCGCAGCAGCCTGGCAAGACCGACAAGCTGTGGGTGACTTTCGACAACTGGTTCAGCCGCCTGGCGCCGGGACTGACCAAGGGCGATTACTGGGTGCTGTACCACGACCAGGACTATCGCGTTGCCTTGGTGGGTCACCCGAACCGGGAATACCTGTGGCTGCTGTCACGCACACCGACGGTCACCGAGCAAACGCGCGAACAAATGCTTTCGATCGCCCGCAATCAAGGCTATGACACCAGCAAGCTGATCTGGCGCCAGGAAACGTCGACGCCCTGACCCAGCCGAGCTAAGGTGTAAGCCCACCCCCTTCGGAGCCAACCTCTTGGACCTGCTGTTTCTGGGCACCTCTTCCGGGGTGCCCACCAAGACCCGTAATGTCAGCGCCACCGCCGTGATCGAAGCCAGTGGTCGCCACTGGTACCTGGTCGATTGCGGCGAAGGCACCCAGCACCAATTGCTGCATACACCGCTGTCGATACGCGACCTGCGCGGCATTTTCATCACCCATGTGCATGGTGACCATTGCTTTGGCCTTCCAGGCCTGCTGGCCAGCGCCGGCATGAGCGGTCGCACCGAACCCTTGGACTTGGTGCTGCCTCACGCGCTGCATGACTGGATCCGCCTGAGCCTGGCGGCCAGTGAAACCTACCTGCCGTTCGAGCTGCGTCTGCTGGCGGTCGAGAGCCTGGCCGACTGGTGCAGCGAAACCCTTCAGGTGAACACCGTGCAACTGTCGCACCGTGTGCCTAGCGTCGGTTTCGTGTTCACCGAGCTGAACCCAGAGCCACGCCTGGATGTACAGCGCCTGGACGCCGAGGGTATCCCCCGTGGCCCCTTGTGGGGCGAGCTGGCCCAGGGCCTTTCGGTGGAATTCGACGGACGAGTGCTGCATGGCCACGACTACCTGCGGGCGTCTCGTCCTGCGCGGAAGCTCATCGTCTGCGGCGACAACGATAACCCTGAGCTTTTGGCCGAGGTGGCCAGAAACGCGGATGTGCTGGTGCACGAAGCCACCTTCACCCAAGCGATCATCGCGCGCAACGGGGTAACGTACGGCCACAGCACCGCAGCTGCGGTCGCACGCTTTGCCGCGCAGGCTGGCGTGCGCAACCTGGTGCTGACCCATTTCAGCGCCCGCTACCAGTCCAACCCCCAGCGCAGCCCGTGTATCGACGATGTGCACGAGGAAGCCCAGGCGTACTACGGTGGCAACCTGACCCTCGCGCGGGATCTGCAGCGCTACCACATCGGGCGTGATGGCTGCCTGCACGCCGTTTGACGCCGCGCCTACAGGCAAGACGCAACACCTGTAGGGGCCGGGCTGCCGGTGACAAGTCCGGCACGCTTCCTAGGCTGCCAACTTCCCTTTGGCAATCGCTTCAGACGCCGCCAGCATGGCCCGCAACAGCACCGCGCACCCGGCCGCCAGGTCCTCTGGCGCGGCGTTCTCGATCTCGTTATGGCTGATGCCGTTCTCGCACGGCACGAAGATCATCCCCGCCGGCCCCAGCTCGGCGAGGAAGATCGCGTCATGCCCGGCGCCACTGACGATGTCCATGTGCGACAGGCCCAAGGCACCTGCCGACTCGCGCACGGCATCGACGCAGGTGGGGTCGAAGTACAACGCTGGGAAGTCCGCCGTCGGGACCAGCTCATAGCTAAGACCGTGCTTGGCGCAAGTGGCCTCGATCACTGCGCGCACGTCGGCGATCATCGAATCCAGGCGCTCGCTTTCAAGGTGACGGAAGTCCAGGGTCATGCGCACCTCCCCCGGAATGACGTTGCGCGACCCCGGGTACGCCTGCAGGCACCCGACCGTGCCACAAGCATGCGGCTGGTGCCCGAGCGCGGCACGGTTGACCGCCTCGACCACGGCGGCGGCGCCTACCAGGGCATCCTTACGCAAGTGCATGGGGGTCGGGCCAGCATGGGCCTCGACGCCACGCAAAGTCAGGTCGAACCACTTCTGTCCCAGTGCGCCCAGCACCACGCCGATGGTCTTGGCCTGGTCTTCGAGAATCGGTCCCTGCTCGATATGCGCTTCGAAATAAGCGCCGACCGTATGGCCCAGCACCGCACGCTCACCTGCGTAGCCGATGCCACTCAACGCCTCACCGACAGTCACCCCCTGGGCATCGCGCTTGGCCAGGGTTTCCTCCAGGGTGAACTTACCGGCGAACACCCCAGAGCCCATCATGCAGGGCGCGAAGCGTGAACCTTCCTCGTTGGTCCACACCACCACCTCAAGCGGCGCCTCGGTTTCCACCCCCAAGTCATTGAGGGTGCGGATCACTTCTAGCCCGGCCATCACTCCGAAGCAACCATCGAACTTGCCGCCGGTGGGCTGGGTGTCGATATGGCTGCCGGTCATCACGGGCGGCAATGCGGGGTTGCGGCCGGGCCTGCGGGCGAAGATGTTGCCGACCTTATCGACACTGACGCTACACCCCGCGGCTTCGCACCATTTGACGAACAGGTCACGGGCCTGGCGGTCGAGGTCGGTCAGGGCCAGGCGGCAGACGCCGCCCTTGGCGGTGGCACCGAGGCGCGCGAGGTCCATCAGCGACTGCCAGAGGCGTTCGCTGTTGACGTGGCGTTCGGACGGTTTCAAGACGAAGCTCATGGGGTTGTCTCCTCAGGCGTTCTTGTTGTCTGCAATCATCATCGAAGTCGCGCTGTTGCCATCGCCGCAAGCGGGCGATGAAGCCAGCACACGTCTTACGGCAATGGCTTGGCCAGCCGCGCCGCTCCACGCACCGCCACACCACCGAGCACGTAATACAACACGCCGCCCAGCAGCGACCCGGTGAACCAGCCGTAGTCATAGAACCAGCTGAAGCTGCTGTTGCCGATCGCCATCACGGTCAGCGCCACCGGCAGCGCGAAGGCGGCGAAGCCTGCCCAGTTCCAGGCCGGATACACGTCGTCGCGGTACAGTCCGGCGAGGTCCAGACGCTGACGACGGATCAGGAAATAGTCCACGACCATGATTCCGGCAATCGGCCCCAGCAGACTGGAGTAACCCAGCAACCAGTTGGAATAGATACTTTCCAGGCTCACATCCGAGACGATCCAGCCTAGCTTTTTCAGCAGCTCGTGGCCCATCAGTGCCAGGCCGATGAATCCGGTAAGCCAGACTGCGCGGCTTCGCCCGATCAGGCGTGGCGCGATGTTCTGGAAGTCGTTGGTCGGTGAGACGATGTTCGCCGCCGTGTTGGTCGACAACGTGGCGATCACGATCAGCGCCATGGCCAGTGCCACCCAGCCCGGACTCTGGATCTTGCCGATCAGGCTCACGGGGTCGGACACCGTCTCACCCACCAGCGAGGCCGATGCCGCGGTCATCACCACGCCCAACGAGGCGAACAGGAACATGGTCAGGGGCAAGCCAAGGATCTGCCCGAGAATCTGGTCTTTCTGGCTTTTGGCGTACCGACTGAAGTCAGGAATGTTCAACGAGAGTGTGGCCCAGAACCCCACCATGGCGGTGAGCCCTGCGCAGAAGTAGCTGGCCATGCTAGCCCCTTCCGGGCGTTTGGGCGGCTGAGCCAGCAGCTCGGTCATCGACATGTGTGGCAAGGCCCAGAACAGCAAACCGAAGCCCACCGCTACCAGCAAGGGGGCCGAGAGGGTTTCCAGCCACTTGATCGACTCCGCACCGCGCAACACTACCCACAGGTTGAGCACCCAGAAGATCATGAAGCCGATCACCTCGCCGGTGCCGCCCAGGGCCTTCCAGCCTTCGAACATCGAGCCCAGGAACAGGTGAATCGCCAACCCGCCGAACATGGTCTGGATACCGAACCAGCCACAGGCCACCACTGCGCGAATCAGGCACGGCACATTGGAGCCGATGATGCCGAACGAGGAACGCAGCAGAACCGGAAAAGGAATGCCGTACTTGGTGCCAGCGAAGGCGTTGAGTGTCAGCGGGATCAACACGATCACGTTGGCCAATAGGATGGCCAGCAACGCTTCGCCCACGCTCAGGCCAAAATAGGCAGTGAGCACCCCGCCGAGGGTGTAGGTAGGCACGCAGATGGACATGCCCACCCACAACGCCGTGATGTGCCATTTGTTCCAGGTGCGCTGATGCACTTTGGTCGGTGCGATATCGTGGTTGTAGCGGGGGCTGTCGAGGACGTCGCTGCCGGCGGACAGCTCGAACAACCCGTCCTGTTCGATCACTTCCGATCTGCTCTGTTGCATGGGGCTCTCCAGGTTCTTTTTCTAGTTGTCGCTCATCGGGCTAACGCGATGGCCGGAGCACACACACCACCAGTACTGCACCTCCGGCCCGGCCAGGCGGTCGCGGCCAACGCAGTTCAACAACCGTGCCGGGTTGGCCAAGGCCGCCCCGTTTGGTCGCCGCCGACCGGAGGTAACTCACTGACTTGCAAGCGTATTCATCAATACCGACGACAGCGCTATGGCCATCACCTGCCTGCCGTACACCTGGCGTGTCCAACGCCCAGGGTTTCAATCTGGTGCGGCCTGGAAAAACAGCGGCCCCCCTGCGCCGGCAGGACAATCATCAAGCAGCTGATTTTGCATAGAAAATCTTGACCAATTTCGCTTCCTGTCAAGTGCGTCAAAATGGTGAGAGACCGTTCCATTTTGGTGATTTGTGATTTTATTCTTTATTTTTCAAGCACTTAATTTGGTTATAAGTTCATAAACTTTTATCTTGATCATTCTCTGATCAGCATCTAGATTCCATTCTTGTCAGGCCTGACAGGATTGCATCGCAACCTCCAGCCACTGGCATCAAAACTTCAAGAACCGGCGTTCGACCGGTCAGCCTGCGAGGAAAACGGCATGTCCCTGTTGATCCGTGGTGCCACCGTGGTTACCCACGAAGAAAGTTTTTCCGCTGATGTCCTGTGTGCCGAGGGTTTGATCCGCGCCATTGGCCAGAACCTCGACGTCCCCACCGATTGCGAAGTCCTCGACGGCAGTGGCCAGTACCTGATGCCAGGCGGTATCGACCCACATACCCATATGCAATTGCCCTTCATGGGCACCGTGGCCAGCGAGGACTTCTTCAGCGGCACCGCTGCGGGGCTGGCCGGCGGCACCACCTCGATC
The DNA here is from genome assembly GCF_040762985.1 of Pseudomonas sp. Rh2. NCBI lineage: Bacteria > Pseudomonadati > Pseudomonadota > Gammaproteobacteria > Pseudomonadales > Pseudomonadaceae > Pseudomonas > Pseudomonas sp. Rh2. The sequence goes on along the minus strand of NZ_CP142890.1, from coordinate 2,554,754 downwards.
ATCGACTTCGTCATCCCCAACCCTCAGCAGTCGTTGCTGGATGCTTTCCACACCTGGCGCGGTTGGGCGCAGAAGTCTGCCGCCGACTATGGCTTCCATGTCGCCATCACCTGGTGGAGCGAACAGGTGGCCGAGGAGATGGGCGAGCTGGTGGCCAAGCACGGGGTGAACAGCTTCAAGCACTTCATGGCCTACAAGAACGCGATCATGGCCGCCGACGACACCTTGGTCGCCAGCTTCGAGCGCTGCCTGCAGTTGGGCGCGGTACCTACGGTGCATGCCGAGAATGGCGAGCTGGTCTATCACCTGCAGCAGAAACTGCTCGCCCAAGGCATGACCGGGCCTGAAGCGCATCCGCTGTCGCGCCCTTCCCAGGTCGAAGGCGAAGCCGCCAGCCGGGCAATCCGCATTGCCGAGACCCTCGGCACGCCGCTGTACCTGGTCCATGTGTCCTGCAAGGAAGCGCTGGACGAAATCACCTACGCACGGGCCAAGGGTCAACCGGTATACGGCGAAGTGCTGCCCGGCCACCTGCTGATCGATGACAGCGTCTACCGTCACCCGGACTGGGCCACCGCGGCCGGGCACGTGATGAGCCCTCCCTTCCGCCCACGCGAACACCAGGAAGCGCTGTGGCGAGGCCTTCAGTCGGGCAGCATTCATACCACCGCTACCGACCACTGCTGCTTCTGCGCCGAACAGAAAGCCATGGGACGCAACGACTTCAGTCGAATTCCAAACGGGACCGCGGGCATCGAAGACCGCATGGCCGTACTGTGGGATGCCGGCGTCAACAGCGGGCGGCTGTCGATGCATGAGTTCGTCGCGCTCACATCCACCAACACCGCGAAGATCTTCAACCTGTTTCCGCGCAAGGGCGCCATCCGCGTCGGTGCCGATGCCGACCTGGTGCTGTGGGACCCACAAGGCACCCGCACGATCTCGGCGCAGACCCACCACCAGCGGGTGGACTTCAACATCTTCGAAGGCCGCACCGTGCGGGGCATACCCAGCCACACCATCAGCCAGGGCCGTGTGTTGTGGGCCGATGGCGACCTGCGTGCGGAACCCGGCGCGGGCCGTTACGTGGAACGTCCACCCTACCCCTCGGTGTACGAGGTGCTGGAGCGACGCGCCGAACAACAGCGCCCGACACCCGTCCAGCGATAGTGCTGTTAAGGCTGCTACGCAGCCCATCGCCGGCACACCGGCTCCTGCATAGACCGCATCCACTTCAAGGTCATCCATGGACCTACAGGAGCCGGCTTGCCGGCGATTGAGCCACACCCAATAAAATCAAAGAGGCTACAACCGTGATCGACGCCCTGAAGCACTTGCCGCGCCCCCGGGCCGGCGCCGACCAACTGGCCGAGCAGTTCACCGACCTCGCGCCGCCGCTCACCCCGCGCCAGGCTGCCGTGGAAAGCGCCCGCTGCCTGTATTGCTACGACGCCCCCTGCGTCAACGCCTGCCCCAGCGAGATCGACATCCCTTCGTTCATCCACCGCATCAGCGATGAAAACCTGCAAGGTGCCGCCGAGCGTATTCTCTCGGCCAACATCCTGGGGGGCAGCTGCGCCCGCGTCTGCCCTACCGAAATCCTCTGCCAGCAAGCCTGTGTGCGCAACAATGCCCAGGAGTGCGCACCGGTCCTGATCGGCCAGCTGCAACGCTACGCCCTGGACAACGCACAGTTCACTGAGCACCCGTTCAGCCGCTCCCCATCCACCGGCAAGCGTATTGCCGTCGTAGGCGCTGGCCCCGCCGGGCTGTCGTGTGCCCATCGCCTGGCCATGCATGGCCATGATGTGGTGGTGTTCGAGGCCAGTGAAAAAGCCGGTGGCCTGAATGAATACGGCATCGCCCGTTACAAGCTGGTGGATGACTATGCCCAGCGCGAGGTGGCGTTCCTGCTGGGCATCGGTGGCATCGAGATTCGCCACGGCCAACGCCTGGGCAGCAACCTAAGCCTCGCCGAACTGCGCGACCAGTATGACGCCGTGTTCCTCGGCCTGGGCCTTGGTGCCGTGCGCCAGCTCGGCCTGGCCGACGAAGAAGCCGCCGGCTTGCTGGCCGCCACTGAATACATCCGCGAACTGCGCCAGGCCGATGACCTCTCGCAACTGCCGCTGGCCGACCGCTGCCTGGTGATTGGCGCTGGCAACACAGCCATCGACATGGCCGTGCAAATGAGCCGGCTGGGCGCACGCGACGTCAATCTGGTCTATCGCCGTGGCCATGCCGACATGGGCGCCACTGGCCACGAGCAGGACATTGCCAAGGCCAACCAGGTGCGCCTGCACACCTGGGCACGCCCGGATGCCGTCCTGCTGGACGATGACGGCCGTGTGCGCGGTATGCGTTTCGCCCGCACGCACCTGCAGGAGGGTCGCCTGACCGACACGGGCGAAACCTTCGAGCTGGCTGCCGACGCCATCTTCAAAGCCATCGGCCAGTCCTTCGACGAAGCCTGCCTCGGCGACCCGCTGGCGGCACAACTAGACCGCGACGGCGAGCGGATTCGCGTCGATGCGCACCTCCGGACCAGCCTGCCGGGCGTATACGCCGGTGGCGACTGCACCAACCTGGGCCAGGATCTGACCGTCCAGGCCGTACAACACGGCAAGCTGGCCGCCGAAGCCATCCATGCCCAACTCATGCTCAACGTGGAGGCTGCGTAAATGGCCGACTTGTCCATCGTATTCGCCGGCATCAAGGCCCCAAACCCTTTCTGGCTGGCTTCCGCGCCGCCCACCGACAAGGCCTACAACGTCGTGCGCGCCTTCGAAGCGGGCTGGGGCGGTGTGGTCTGGAAAACCCTGGGCGAAGACCCAGCGGCGGTCAACGTGTCGTCGCGCTATTCGGCGCACTATGGCGCCAACCGTACCGTACAGGGCATCAATAACATCGAGCTGATCACCGACCGTTCGCTGGAGATCAACCTGCGGGAAATCACCCAGGTGAAGAAGGACTGGCCCGACCGCGCGCTGATCGTCTCGCTGATGGTGCCGTGCGTGGAAGAGTCGTGGAAATTCATCTTGCCGCTGGTCGAAGCCACGGGGGCCGACGGCATCGAGTTGAACTTCGGCTGCCCCCATGGCATGCCGGAGCGCGGCATGGGCGCAGCCGTCGGCCAAGTGCCTGAGTACGTGGAGATGGTCACCCGCTGGTGCAAGACGCACTGCTCGCTGCCGGTGATCGTCAAGCTGACCCCCAACATCACCGACATTCGCCAATCGGCGCGCGCTGCCCATCGCGGGGGCGCCGATGCGGTGTCGTTGATCAACACCATCAACTCGATCACCAGCGTCGACCTGGACCGCATGGTCGCCCACCCCATCGTCGGCGACCAAAGCACCCACGGAGGCTACTGTGGGTCGGCGGTCAAACCCATTGCCCTGAACATGGTCGCCGAGATCGCCCGCGACCCTGAAACCCGCGGGCTACCGATCTGCGGCATCGGCGGGATCGGCAACTGGCGCGACGCGGCCGAGTTCATCGCGCTGGGCAGCGGTGCGGTGCAAGTGTGCACGGCGGCGATGCTGCATGGTTTTCGCATCGTCGAGGACATGAAGGACGGACTGGCGCGCTGGATGGACCAGCATGGTTACCAGAATCTGGAGACTTTCCGCGGCTTGGCGGTGGGGCATACCACGGACTGGAAATACCTCGACATGAACTACAAGTCGGTGGCGCACATCGACCAGGATGCCTGTATCGGGTGCGGACGCTGCCATATCGCCTGCGAGGATACCTCGCACCAGGCGATCGCCAGCACGTTGAAGGAGGACGCAACGCACAGCTACAGCGTGATCGAAGAGGAATGCGTGGGCTGTAACCTGTGCCAGATCACCTGCCCGGTGGAGCACTGCATCGAAATGGTGGCGCAGGATACCGGCAAGCCGTACATGAACTGGACGCAGGACCCACGCAACCCCTATCGCGAAGCCAGCTGACCCACTCGGACAGAGGCTTCTGAGGGCCACATCGCCAGCAAGCCGGCGCCTACAGGTGTGTAGCGATCCCTGTACGGGCAGGCTTGCCGGCGATCCGCGTCACGGCTCCAGGCCGATTCCGCGCAGGATCACACAGGTCACCGTCTGCACCGCACTTTCGAATGCCAGGTCCGACAGCGGCTCCCCGCCATTGAGCAGGGCCACCTGGTAACCGAAGTCGGCATAGTGCTGGGTCGCCGCCCAGATCATGTACAACAGCGCCGATGGCTCCACCGCCAGGATGCGCCCCTCCTCCACCCAACGGCGGATCTTCGCCTCCTTGAGCTGCGCCCAGGGCACCAGGATTTCATCCAGGCTAGCCCCCAACAGCGGCGCGCCATGCAGCATTTCTTCGGCCCAGATCTTCGAACCCAACGGACGGGTACGCGAATGGCCCATCTTGGCGCGGATGTAACTGGTGAGCACCACCCGGGGGTCATCGAAGCTTTCGAAGCACAGCGCATCCTGCTTCCACACGTCCAGCAGGTCCTGCAATACCGCGCGGTACAGGTCGTCCTTGGTGCTGAAGTAATAGTGCAGATTGGAGCGCGGCAGTTCGGCCTGCTCGGCAATGTCACCCATGGAAGTTGCGCCGAATCCCTTCTCGGCGAACACTTTCTCGGCCGCCTGCAGAATCTTCTCTACATTGCGCCGACGGATTTCGATCTTGTGGTTGGCCATGGCCTGTCCAAAACGCCTCAAACCTGTCAAGGCTAACAGGTTTGCAGGGAATGCAGGCAGCCGTTATGCGGCTTCATGCTGTGATGGCCTGGACCTTGGCGCAATAAGGGGCCAGCGGTCGGTCAACCCAGCGTGTGCCACTCACGCTTGTCCCGGGCCAACAGCTCGTTGCCCGCTTCAGGGCCATCCTCGCCCGCCGGGTATGCATGCACCTCACCGTCCGTGGCCCAGGCGTCGAGAAACGGCTGCACCGCACGCCAGCCGTTCTCGATGTTGTCGGCGCGCTGGAACAAGGTCTGGTCGCCGGTCAGGCAATCGTAGATCAGCGTCTCGTAGCCGGTGGCCGGGGTCATCTTGAAGAAATCCTTGTAGGCGAACCCGAGCTCGACGTTCTCCATCACCAGTTCCGGCCCAGGGCGCTTGGCCTGCAGGTCGAACCACATGCCTTCGTTAGGCTGGATCTGGATCTTCAGGTAGTTGGGCTTCGGCCGCTCCAGCTCGGACTCGCGAAACTGAGCATAGGGTGCAGGCTTGAAGCAGATGGCGATCTCGGTATCACGCACGCTCATGCGCTTGCCGGTACGCAGGTAGAACGGCACACCGGCCCAACGCCAATTGTCGATCATCACCTTCAGCGCGACGTAGGTCTCGGTCTGGCTGTCTTCGGCAACATTGGGCTCCTGGCGGTAACCGGGCAGGCGCTTGCGGCCCTGTTTGCCAGCGGTGTACTGGCCGCGCACCGAATTCTTCAACGCAAGCTTCGTCGACCAGGGCCGAATGGCGCCAATGACCTTGGCCTTCTCGCTGCGCACGGCGTCGGCGCCGAAGGCTGCCGGCGGCTCCATCGCGACCATCGCCAACAGCTGGAACAAGTGGTTGGGCACCATGTCGCGCAGTGCGCCGGTATGGTCGTAGAACGCCCCCCGGGTTTCGACGCCGACGGTCTCCGCCGCCGTGATCTGTACGTGGTCGATGTAGTGGTTGTTCCAGAACGACTCGAACAGGCCGTTGGAGAAGCGGCTGACCAGAATGTTCTGCACCGTTTCCTTGCCCAGGTAGTGGTCGATGCGGTAGATCTGCCGCTCGCTCATCACTTTGAGCAAGCAGGCGTTCAAGGCTTCGGCGCTGGCCAGGTCGGTGCCGAACGGCTTTTCCACCACCACCCGGCGAAAGCCCCCTGCGCGTTCGTCAAGCAGTCCGGCCTCACCCAAGCGCTGGGCCACTTCAGGAAAGAATCGTGGCGAAGTGGCCAGGTAGAAGATCGCGTTGCCATGACTGGTCTTGTCGATGCGTTTGGTCAGGGCGGTGTAGGTGGCCGGATCGAGAAAATCGCCGGTCTGGTAATCCAGCGACTTGGCCAGACGCTGCCAGCGCTTTTCGTCCAGGCACTGGGGGTCGCGTTCGAGCATGAAGCGGTGCAGGCGCTCGGCGAAGTCTTCTGCGCTGGCCGGGTTGTGGTCGACGCCAACGATGCGCAGGTTACGGTCGAGCAACCCGTCGCGGCTGAGGTTGTACAGCGCCGGCATCAGCAGGCGCTTGACCAGGTCGCCGTTGGCGCCGAACAGAAACAGGGTGCAAGGGGGGGCAGCAGGAATGGTCGGTCTGGTCATTCGCCTTTCTTCTCGATGTGGCCACCGAAACCCAGGCGCATGGCAGAAAGGATCTTGTCGCCATAAGTCCCCTGCTGCTGGCGTGAACGGAAGCGGGCGAACAGCGCGCTGGAGAGCACCGGCACCGGCACGGCCTGCTCGACGGCGGCGTCGATGGTCCAGCGCCCTTCGCCGCTGTCGGACACCGAGCCACTGAACTGCGCGAGCTGCGGATCGGCAACCAACGCATCGGCGGTGAGGTCAAGCAGCCAGGAGGTGACGACGCTGCCGCGGCGCCAGACTTCGGCGATTTCAGCCACATCGAGGTCGAAGCGCTGCTCTTCTGGCAGCTCATTGCCGCCCTTGCTGCGCAGCAGGTCGAAGCCCTCGGCGTAGGCTTGCATCAGCCCATATTCGATGCCGTTGTGGATCATCTTCACGTAGTGCCCAGCGCCGGGCGGGCCTGCATGGATGTAGCCGTGCTCGGCACGCTGGTACTCACCACTGCGCCCCTGGGTACGCGGGATGTCGCCGACACCGGGCGCCAGGGCCTTGAACAGCGGCTCGAGGCGCTCGAACACCTCTTTTTCACCGCCGATCATCATGCAGTAGCCACGCTCAAGGCCCCACACACCACCCGAGGTGCCGACATCCAGGTAATGCAGCCCACGCTTGGCAAGTTCGGCGGCGCGGCGTACATCGTCCTTGTAGAACGTATTGCCGCCGTCGATGATCGCATCCCCCGGCTCGAGCATGTCGGCCAGTTGGGCGATGGTCTGCTCGGTCGGCTCGCCCGCAGGCAGCATTACCCATACTGCGCGGGGTGCCTTCAGCTTCTGTACCAGTGCGCCGAGGTCGTGCGCGCCTTGCGCGCCCTCCCCCTCCAGTGCCGTAATGGCTTCACGGTTGCGGTCGTTGACCACGGTGCGATGCCCTGCGCGCATCAGCCGTCTTGCGATATTGCCGCCCATGCGGCCCAGCCCGACGATTCCCAGTTGCATGTGCCGACGCTCCCCTTAGAAATGGATGACAAGGCGGTTCAGGTGTTCAGATTAGTCCAGCGCTCCGCCATGAGGTTCACCGACGAACGGCGCGACAACCATAAACAAAAAAGTTCCCAACGCGGCAGAAAGAATTCAGAATGCGCGCCGCGCGAGCGTCTACGCTTAAAACGTCACTAGCCAATTGCGAGGTGTGCAATGGGTACCTTGATGCCTGCTACTCCCGTCCAGACCCTATATGTAAGCGTCCGCCGCGACGAACTGGCTCGCTTGAAAGAAGAACGCGACCAACTCAAGCAGCAGGTGGCCCTGCTGAACCTGCAACTGGCACAAAGCCGCAACGGTGGCAAAGCCGTCAGCGTCTGATTGAACCCTGTCGTGGGGGCTCTCCTGGCTCCCACTCTGCTTCACATCGTGCTTTATACGCCCGCCTACACCCTCCCCATGACGCACCAAAACAGTGCGAGGCGCTATTTGCCGACACATCATGTCGCACGCACTTCTGGCCCCTGCCCCACCCTGGAACACACCATTCACATCCTGTCACATACGCCAACGTTTGCGTCTAACGCGCGTCATAACGAAAGTGACCGACGGGTCACCTTTTTATCTCCCTGTCTCCTACACTCTGATTTCGGCCCGCCATTTGCTGTGTAGAAAAGCGACGGAAAAAAGTCGAACTTTCTGAAAAGGCGGCGGGTCATGGAGTAAACAGGCCATTGCAAAGGGACTTCCCACGCTAAGGCTTACCCACCCCATTCAGTCAAACGCTTTCGGCCGGAATGCCGATCGCGCAGTGCCTGCGCGCACGACTCAGGGGCAAGGACTGCACTACGAAGAAACGCATTCAGAGAGAACCAGCACGACATAACGCAAAGGGTGCCAGCACCCGACCAAACATAGGGACGGAGAGAAGTATGATCAGTGCCGCTGTCGAACCTCATGTAGATTCATTCAAACCGGACAATCGCGAGCCGCTTACCCCGGACTTCGCCACGACAGCCAAGGCACCTGGCGCCCAGCGCCAGCACAATCCCAACAAGCGCAAGATCCTGTTCGTCACCTCGGAAATCGCCGACCTGGTCAAGACCGGCGGGTTGGGCGACGTGTCCGCGGCACTGCCTCGGGCGCTTGCTCACTTGCATGATGTCCGGGTACTGATCCCCGGCTACCGCCAGGTGATGGAGAGCGACAACCCCATTCACATCGTTGGCGAATTGGGCGGTCACGCGGCCCTGCCGCCGTGCAAGATCGGCCGCATGGACTTGGCCGACGGGCTGGTCATTTATGTGCTGATCTGCCCCGAACTGTATCAGCGCGACGGCACACCCTATGGTGCCAACAACGGCCGCGACTGGCCTGACAACCACATCCGCTTCGCCCGCCTGGGCCTGGCCGCAGCCGAGATCGCTGCCGGCGAAGGCATGATCCACTGGAAGCCCGAGGTGGTCCATGCCCATGACTGGCCGGCCGGCCTTGCTCCCGCCTACATGCACTGGCGCGGGCTCAACACGCCGACCCTGTTCACCATCCACAACCTCGCCTATCAAGGGGTCTACAGCCGCGGTTGCAGCCCGGAACTGGCGATCCCCGAGCACGCCATGCAGCAGGAAGGCATGGAGTTCTACGGCAAGCTGTCGTTCCTCAAGGCAGGCCTTGCCTATTCCAGCCATATCACCACGGTCAGTGCCACCTACGCCCGGGAAATCACCACCCCCGAATTCGGTTGCGGCCTGGATGGCTTCCTCGCCAGCAAGGCCCAGCAAGGCCTGCTCGGCGGCATCCCCAACGGCATCGACGAAAGCTGGGACTCGGCCACCGACAAGTACCTGCAGCACAACTTCAGCATCAACGACTGGGACGGCAAGGCGCGCAATGCCCAAGAGGTACGTGAGCTGTTCGGGCTGGCACCGTCCGAAGGCCCACTGTTCGCCGTGGTTTCGCGGCTGGTGTACCAGAAAGGTCTGGACCTGACCCTGGGCGTCGCCGACTACATCGTCGAACAGGGCGGGCAGATCGCGATCATCGGCCGTGGCGAGCCCGAAGAAGAGCAAGCCATGCGTGAGTTGGCCCTGCGCCACCCCGGCCGTATCGGCGTGCGCATCGGCTTCAACGAAACCGATGCCCGGCGCATGTTCGCCGGCAGCGACTTCCTGCTCATGCCCTCTCGCTACGAGCCCTGTGGCCTGAGCCAGATGTACGCTCAGCGCTTCGGCTCGCTGCCAGTGGCACGCAATACGGGCGGGCTGGCCGACACCATCGAAAACGGTGTCACCGGTTTCCTGTTCGACGAGTCGACGGTCGAGAGCTACCGCGAAGCCTTGAGCCGAGCCTTTTATGTCTACGGCAAACCGGACCTGCTCAATGCCATGCGCTGCCTGTCAATGACCCAACCGTTCAACTGGTGCCAGGCGGTGGAACCCTACGCCCGCCTCTACGAGGACTTGGTCAAACAGGCACAGTTCAGCCACTAGAGCGGAGGCCGAAGATGCACAGGCATGGCGCACACCTGCTGGACGCCACGTCGGCGCGCTTCGCCCTCTGGGCGCCGGATGCGCGCAGCGTGAGCCTTCAACTGGAGCAACAGCCGGCGATCGAGCTACTGCCGGAAAACGACGGCTGGTACACCGGGGTTGCCCAGTGCCAGGCCGGTGACCGTTATCGCTATTGTATCGACGGCGAGCAATGGGTAGCCGACCCGGCATCACGCTACCAGCCCGAGGGGGTCGACGGCCCTAGCCAACTGGTGGATACGCACGCCTATGATTGGCAGCACCCCTGGCAGGGTCGACCATGGCACGAGGCCGTGATCCAGGAATTGCACGTGGGTGTGCTCGATGGCTATGCCGGGGTTGCCCGGCAGCTGCCGCGCCTGGCACAGCTGGGTATCAGCGCCATCGAGCTGATGCCCCTCGGGCAGTTCCCCGGCACGCGCAATTGGGGCTACGACGGCGTGTTCCCCTACGCCCCCCAGCACAGCTATGGCAGCCCAGAGCAACTGTGCGCGCTGGTCGACCAGGCCCACGGCCAGGGGCTGATGGTGCTGGTGGATGTGGTCTACAACCACTTCGGCCCCCACGGCAATTACCTGCACCACTATGCCAGCCCATTCTTCCGCGAGGACAAACACACCCCCTGGGGCGCGGCCATCGACTTCCGTCGCCCCGAGGTGCGGGAGTTCTTCATTCAGAATGCACTGATGTGGGTGTGCGACTACCGCTGCGATGGCCTGCGCCTGGATGCGGTGCACGCCATCGACCACCCCGACTTCCTGCGCGAGTTGGCACAACGGGTGCGCGCAGCCGTCTCCCCCGGCCGGCATGTCTGGCTGGTGCTGGAGAACGAGCACAACCAGGCTTTCCTGCTGGAACAAGGCTTCGATGCGCAGTGGAACGACGACGGCCACAATGCCCTGCATGTACTGCTGACGGGTGAAACCGAAGGCTACTATGCCGACTACCAGCACCGCCCGATCGAACAGTTGGCACGCTGCCTGACAGAAGGCTTCGTGTTCCAGGGCCAGGCCAACCGCCACGGGACCCCACGGGGCGAGCCCAGCGGGCACCTGGCGCCCACCTCGTTCGTGCTGTTCCTGCAGAACCATGATCAGGTCGGCAACCGCGCCCTCGGCGAGCGCCTGAGCCGGCTCTGCCCGCCTGCGGCCTTACGCGCCGCCACCGCCCTGTTACTGATGGCACCGATGATTCCGCTGCTGTTCATGGGCGACGACGACGGCAGTTGCCGGCCGTTCCTGTTCTTCACTGATTTTCACGACGAACTGGCCGATGCCGTGCGCGAGGGCCGGCGCAACGAGTTCGCCCACTTCGCTGCATTCACCCAGCCGCAATCACGCGAGCAGATCCCCGACCCCAATGCGCCAGACACCTTCGACGCTTCCCGGCCTCTGGCCAAGGAAGTGCTCGCCGGCTGGCACGGTCTTTACCAGCACCTGCTCGACCTGCGCCACCGCTACATCATCCCGCAGCTACCGGGTTGCCGTGCGCTGGGTGCCGAGGTGCTCGGCGAAAAAGCCCTCACCGCCCGCTGGCGCCTGGGCAATGGCAACACCCTGCGTATCGACCTGAACCTGGCCGACACCGCCCAACCGGTCGGACTGCCCGGCTTCGAACAACGCGTGTTCGACACCAGCGACAGTGCCCACCCCGATTCCCACCTGGCCGCCTACAGCTGCGTGGTCAGCCTGCTCACACCTGGTCAGGAGCGCCCATGAGCGATACCCCACTGCACCGCCTGGCTGCCCGCGTCGGTCTGGCCCGCGACTGGATCGACGCCAACGCCAGGCCCCAGCAGGTCAGCGACGATGTGCTGCGCAACGTGCTCGAAGCCCTGGGCCACTGCGCCCAGGACGATGCCGCTGTCCTGGCCAGCCTGCGGGCCGTGGAAGCAGCCGAAGACAGCGAGCACCTACCGCCGCTGCTGACTGCCGACGTCGGCCAGCCGTTGCCACTGCAACGCTACTTCAGCGCCGCAACCCAGGCCCATTGCACCTTGGAGGATGGCAGCCAGCGCCTGCTGACCCTGGACGCCCAGGCCCGCCTGCCCGGTGACCTGCCCATCGGCTATCACACCGTGGACATCGACAGCCGCAGCTTCACCCTGGCTGTGGCACCGCTGCGCTGCCATAGCCTGGACGAGGCCGTGACGCAACCGCCGCCACGCTGCTGGGGCCTGGCCGTGCAGCTTTACAGCCTGCGCCGCGACGGCGACGGTGGCTTCGGTGACTGCCTGGCCCTTGAGCAACTCGCTCGCAGCGCCGCCGAACGCGGTGCCGATGCCCTGGCCATCAGTCCGGTTCATGCACTCTCGGCCATCGACCAGGAGCACTACAGCCCCTACTCGCCATCCAGCCGATTGTTGCTCAACACCCTGTATTCAAGCCCCGCCGCACTGCTCGGCGAGCGCGCCGTGCGCATGGCCATCGAGGCCTGCGGCCTTGAACACATCCTGGAAGACCTGGAACAAGGCCCTCTGGTCGACTGGCCCCGCGCAGCCGATGCCCATGAACGTCTGCTGCAAGCCCTGTATCGGGATTTCAGCCAGAGCGATCACCCGCTGCGCGAGGACTTCGACAGTTTCCGCGCCGCCGGTGGCCAGGCGCTGGAGCATCACTGCCGCTTCGAAGTGCTACAGATCCAGGCCAAGGCACGAGGTCTGGGCGCTGACTGGCGAGCCTGGCCAAGTGCCTGGCACGACCCTTATCACCCTGAAGTCGAGGCGTTCGCCGACGCCCATCAGGCCGAGGTCGAGTTCCAGGCATTTTGCCAATGGCTGACCGAGCGCGGCCTGCAACGCGTCCAGGCCGCGGCCCGCAGCAATGGCATGGTGATAGGTTTGATCGCCGACCTGGCGGTGGGTGCCGACGGGGCCGGCAGCCAGGCCTGGAGCCGCCAGGACGAACTGCTGGCCGACCTCAAGGTGGGTGCTCCGCCCGACATCCTGAACCGCTCGGGGCAGGACTGGGGCATCTGCGCCTTTTCCCCCGAGGGCCTCAAGCGCAATGGCTATCGCGCCTTCATTGAGATGCTGCGAGCCAACCTGGCCCATGCCGGCGGCCTGCGCATCGACCACGTGATGGGGCTACGCCGCTTGTGGCTGATTCCGCGAGGTGCCAAGCCAACCGAAGGGGCCTACCTCCAATACCCAGTGGACGACCTGCTGCGCTTGCTGGCTCTGGAATCGGTACGCCATCGCGCGATCATTCTTGGCGAAGACCTCGGCACCGTCCCTGATGGCTTGCGCGAACGACTGGCCGCAAAAGCCATACTCGGCATGCGTGTGCTGCCGTTCGAACAGACATCGACGGGGCACTTCAAAGCGATCCTCGACTGGCCGGACAACGCGCTGGCCACCACCGGCACCCACGACCTGGCACCTCTGGCCGGCTGGCTGGAAAGCCGCGACATCGACTGGAACCACCGCCTGCAATTGATCGACGCTGCCACCGAACTGCACTGGCGCCATGAGCGACAGAAAGAACAAGCCGGCCTGCGCCACATCCTCGAGGCCAACTACGGTTCCTTGAAAGACAACGCCGCCATCATCGACGCCGCCATCCGCTTCGTTGGCCACACCCGCGCACCGCTGGTCCTGGTGCCCCTCGAAGACCTGCTCGGCAGCGACGAACAGCCCAACTTGCCGGGCACCACTCACAGCCACCCCAATTGGCGCCGTCGCTTTGCCCAGCCCGTTGGCAAATTGCTCGACGATGAAGATGCCTCCCGTCGCCTGGAGCTACTGGCCCAGGCGCGCGAACAAGCCTGGGAGCGTGACCGATGAAGCCATTGACCGCCACCCAGCGCCTGCAATTTCACAGTGACTTCACCCTTGACCATGCGGTGCCGCTGGTGCCGTATTTCGCCCGGCTTGGCATCAGCCACCTCTACGCTTCCCCCCTCCTCAAGGCACGCGCCGGCTCACGTCATGGGTACGACGTGGTCGACCCCACCTGCGTGAACCCCGAACTGGGTGGCGAGGCCGCCCTTGAGCGCTTGGTGAGCGCGTTGCGCCAGCACGGCATGGGACTGATCGTGGACACCGTTTCCAACCACATGGCCGTCGGCGGGGCCGACAACCCTTGGTGGCAGAGCCTCCTGGCCTGGGGACGGCGCAGCCCGTATGCCGAATTCTTCGACATCCAGTGGCACTCCAGCGACCCGCTACTGGCCGGGCAACTGTTGCTGCCCTTCCTCGGCAACGACTATGGGCTGGCACTGAAGAACGGCGAAATACCGCTGACCTTCGATGATCAGCACGGTGTGCTGCATATCGCCCACTACGACCACCGTTTCCCGATCTGCCCGGTGGACTATGGCCGGGTCCTCTCACAGAGTCCTGACCCCCAGTTGCAGGCCCTGGCCCCACGCTTCGCCGCCCTGCACCTGGCTGACGAGCCCCTGCACGCTGCCCTGCCCTTGCAGGCAGAACTGGCACGCTGCGTCGCCGATGGTGCCGACCTGGCATCCGCGCTGCAGGCCTTCGATAGCCGCAGCACAGCGGGTTTCAAGCACCTGCACGCGCTGCTCGAACGCCAGACCTACCGCCTGGCCAGTTGGCGAACCGCCGCCGACGACATCAACTGGCGGCGCTTTTTCGACATCAACGAACTGGGCGGCCTGCGGGTCGAGCGTGCCGTGGTGTTCGAGGCTACCCACGCCAAGCTGTTCGAGCTGATCGAGCGCGGTTTGGTCGATGGCCTGCGCATCGACCATATCGACGGCCTGGCCGATCCGCGCCAGTACTGCCGCAAGCTGCGCAGGCGGGTCGATCTTCTGCTGGCACGGCGCCCCGTGAACGCGGCAGTCGAGCATTTCCCGATCTACGTGGAAAAAATTCTCGGCGCCGGCGAGCACCTGCATCGCGACTGGCTGACCGACGGCACCACCGGCTACGAGTTCATGAACCAGGTGTCGCTGCTGCAGCACGCCCCCGCTGGCGAGGCGCCGCTTAGCGAGTTGTGGTCGAGCATCAGCGAACGCCCCGACTTCCCCGAAGAGGTCCGCCAGGCGCGGCACCTGGTGCTCAATGCCAGCCTGGCCGGCGACTGCGAGTCGGTGGCCCAAGCCCTCCTTCAGGTCGCCCGCGACGACCTGATGACCCGCGACCTGACTTTAGGCGCGATCCGCCGCGCCGTGCAGGCGCTGGTCGCGCATTACCCAGTCTACCGCACGTACTTCAACGCCTGCGGGCGCCCGGCCGAAGACGAAGCTTTCTTCCAGCAGGCGCTGGCCGGTGCCCGCCAGGACCTCGGCGAAGCCGACTGGCCGCTGCTGGCGCAGCTCGAACAATGGCTGGGCGGCCAGCCCTGGCGGCACCTGCCTGCGGGCAAGCCACGCAAACACCTGCGCCATGCCTGCGTGCGCTTCCAGCAGCTCACCGCCCCCAGCGCCGCCAAGGCGGTGGAAGACACCGCCTTCTACCGCAGCGGCCGCCTGCTGTCGCGCAACGATGTAGGCTTCGAGGCCGAACGGTTCTATGCCGATGCGGCCGAGTTCCACAGCCAGGCCCAACGCCGGCTGCGCCACTACCCCGACAACCTGCTGACGACCGCCACCCATGACCACAAACGTGGCGAGGACTGCCGCGCGCGCCTGGCCGTGCTCAGCGAGCGCGCGCCCTGGCTGGCCAGCCGCGTCGAGCACTGGCGCGAACTCGCCGCCCCATTGCGCGAGTCGCTGGAGGACGGCCTGGCCCCTAGTCCCGGCGATGAGTTGCTGCTATTCCAGACGCTGCTGGGCAGTTGGCCACTGGAGCTCGACTTGCACGACGATGCCGCGCTGCGCAGCTATGCCGAGCGTATCCGTCAGTGGCAGCAGAAAGCGCTGCGCGAGGCCAAGCTGCGCAGCAGCTGGAATGCACCGAACACAGCCTACGAAACGGCCTGTGCAGCCTACGTCGATAGCCTGCTGCTGGACCGCCAGAACCAGCAGCTGCGCCAGTCGCTGGCCGACGCGGTGCGCCTGATCGCCTGCCCTGGCGCTCTCAACGGCCTGGTACAAACGCTGTTGCGCATGACCGTGCCCGGCGTGCCCGACCTGTACCAAGGCAACGAGTACTGGGATTTCAGCCTGGTCGACCCGGACAACCGCCGCCCCGTGGACTACGCTTGCAGGCGTCGCACCCTGGACGCTGCCACACCGCTCGACGCGCTGCTCATGCACTGGCGCGACGGACGTATCAAGCAGGCGCTGGTGTCGCAGGTATTGGATTGCCGTCAGGCACACTCCGCGCTGTTCCGTCGCGGAGCCTACCTGCCGTTGACCGTGCAGGGCCGACATGCCGACAAGGTCGTGGCCTTCGCCCGCCTGGGCGAAGATGAACGCGCCATCGTGATTGCCCCACGCCTTGCCAGCAGCCTGCTTGGCGATGCCCCTACACCGTTGATCCCAGCGCAGAACTGGGACGACACCCGGCTGATCCTGCCGTTTGCCTTGTCGCCTGCCAATACGACGGGACTTTTCACCACCGGTGCGGTCAGCCCTTGTAAGGAGCTGATGTTGAACAGCGTACTGGCGAAGTTTCCGGTCAATCTGTTGATACAACAATCTTGAACATCAGGAGCGTCATGATGAGCGTCGATGAAAAGCGTATTCGCGAATTTGCCTATCAGATCTGGGAGTCGGAAGGTAAACCCGTAGGCCAGGAAGAGCGCCATTGGGACATGGCGCGCAAGCTTGCGGAAGCCGAGTCCCTGGCGCCCAAGGCGGCGCCACGCAAGCGCGCCCCGGCCAAACCTAAAGCCCCTGCCGTGGCCGAAAAGCCGGCGCCGGTGAAGAAGCCGCGCGCGGTGAAAAAGCCCACTGCCGGCTGAATCGGTATCAGTCTCGGCCTCATCGCCGGTAGCCAGCCCTTGCCCTTTTGCAGGCGCCAGCTTGCCGGTGATGAGCCCGCCTACATTTCCCTCCACACAGGCCCTCGAGGATTGCCATGAGCCCCCGCACCCCAAAGAAAACCCGCTCTGTCGCCCCATCGCGGATCCGCGAAGGACTGCCCTTCCCCCTTGGTGCCACCTGGGATGGGCTGGGGGTCAACTTCGCATTGTTCTCGGCCAACGCCAGCAAGGTCGAACTGTGCCTGTTCGACTCCAGCGGCGAAGAGGAACTGGAGCGCATCGAGCTACCCGAGTACACCGACGAGATCTACCACGGCTACCTGCCCGACGCGCATCCGGGGCTGGTCTACGGCTACCGCGTGCATGGCCCTTACGAGCCAGAGAACGGCCACCGCTTCAACCCCAACAAACTGCTGATCGACCCCTATGCCAAGCAATTGGTCGGCGGCCTGAAATGGTCCGAAGCCTTGTTCGGCTACACCATTGGCCACCCCGACGGCGACCTGTCGTTCGATGAACGCGACAGCGCGCCCTTCGTGCCCAAGTGCAAGGTGATCGACCCTGCCTTCACCTGGGGCCGCGATCAGCGCGTGCTGGTGCCCTGGGAGCGCACGATCATCTACGAAGCCCACACCAAGGGCATCAGCATGCGTCACCCGGCGGTGCCGGAAGCTCTGCGCGGCACTTTCGCCGGCCTTGCCAATGACGAGTTGCTCAAGCACATCAAGGACCTGGGTGTATCAAGCATCGAGCTGCTGCCGATCCATGCCTTCGTCAACGACCAGCACCTGCTGCAAAAAGGCCTGAACAACTACTGGGGCTACAACAGCATCGCCTTCTTCGCGCCGCATCCCAGCTACCTGGCCAGCGGCAAGATCGCCGAGTTCAAGGAGATGGTCGCTCACCTGCATGATGCCGGCCTGGAGGTGATACTCGATGTGGTCTACAACCACACTGCCGAGGGCAACGAACTCGGTCCGACGCTGTCCATGCGCGGCATCGACAACGCCTCGTACTACCGCTTGATGCCGGATGACAAGCGCTACTACATCAACGATTCCGGCACAGGCAACACCCTCGACCTGAGCCACCCCTGCGTACTGCAACTGGTGACCGACTCGCTGCGCTACTGGGCCGGCGAGATGCGCGTCGATGGTTTCCGCTTCGACCTGGCGACCATTCTCGGGCGCTACCACGACGGCTACAACGAACGTCACAGCTTCCTCGTCGCCTGCCGCCAGGACCCGCTGCTCAGCCAGGTCAAGCTCATCGCCGAGCCATGGGACTGCGGCCCCGGCGGCTACCAGGTGGGTCACTTCGCACCGGGCTGGGCGGAATGGAACGACCGCTTCCGCGATACCGTGCGTGCGTTCTGGAAGGGTGACGAAGGCCAGCTAGCCGATTTCGCCTCGCGCATGACCGCCTCGGGCGACATGTTCAACAACCGTGGCCGACGCCCCTATGCCTCAGTCAACTTCGTCACCGCCCATGATGGCTTCACCCTGCGCGACCTGGTGTCGTACAACCACAAGCACAACGAAGACAACGACGAGAACAACCAGGACGGGACCGACAACAACCTGTCATGGAACTGCGGGGCCGAAGGCCCGACCGACGACCCGACCATCAATGCCCTGCGCACCCGGCAGATGCGCAACTTCTTCGCGACCTTGCTGCTGGCCCAGGGCACCCCGATGATCGTCGCCGGCGATGAGTTCAGCCGGACCCAACATGGCAACAACAACGCCTATTGCCAGGACAGCGAGATCGGCTGGGTGAACTGGGAGTTGGACGAAGAAGGCGAAGAGCTGCTGGCCTTCGTCAAACGCCTGACCCGTCTGCGCCTGGCCTACCCGGTGCTGCGCCGCTCACGTTTCCTGGTCGGAGACTACAACGAAGCGATCGGGGTCAAGGACGTCACCTGGCTGGCACCGGATGGCAGCGAAATGAGCGTAGAACAATGGGAAGACCCCCATGGCCGCTGCCTGGGGATGCTAATGGACGGTCGCGCCCAGGTGAGCGGCATCGCCCGCCCCGGTTCGGAGGCTACCCTCCTGCTGATCGTCAATGCCTACCACGACACCGTACCGTTCCTGCTACCGGCCGTACCCGAGGGCGATTACTGGAGCTGCCTGATCAACACCGACAGGCCCGAGATGCGCAAACCCCAGCATCTGCAGTTCGATACGACCTTCGAAGTCAAAGGCCGCTCGGTGCTGCTGATGGTGCTCCAACGAGAAGATGAATAGACCCAACGGGCGCCACCGCCCAAGCGGCGGTGGAGCTTGAGCTCTAGCCCTAACAATGATTCGGCATAGCCGCCGATCGGCAAATAGCGAACATCGCTATGCCCACAATTTTTATCAATAGATTCATAGCGTTGAGCCAATCACCAAGGCATGAACGGGACTTTCACGTTTTCTTGACGCAAGCGCCGACCTCTCCTTAGCTGAACATTATCACTACGCGTAAAAAATCACGCCGGGCCTCTAGCTCGCGCCTTCGTGCGCACTTGCTAAAGCTGGCGTGCTGGTTTGGGTCGCCCTCTGTTTTTGCCGTACAGCTCGTGACAACAGGCCAGGTCCTTGGGCTGTACAACAAAAAAATGAGGAGATCCGCTATGAAAAGAACCTCGAATCCCTGGCGTTTCGACAGCATTTTCTGCGCGGTTTCCACGTCGCTGCTTCTGGCAACCCCTGTGGAAACCTTGGCGTTTGAATTGCAGGACGACCCGACCTTCGACCGCTTCCTGCAACAACCGTCAATGCCACAGCTGTCACTCGACCCGGTGAGCGCCGTCGGCCTCACCCTGGGCACGCTGAACGAGTTTTCCGATCGCATGAGCGAGCGCCACGGGCAGGCCGCACCGGACCTGGTCGCCAGCCAATGGTCGCAGTTCTTCCCCAGCGTGCAACGCCAGGGCGCGCAGCCGCCAGACCAGCTCGAAGCGCCCAGCCAGCAATTGATGATCGGCCCGGACCTGTTCGTACGTGAATCCTCGGCGGGCAATGTGCACCGGGCGGGAATCTTCGTTGGCCATAACAACCTGCAGAGCACCTTCAACGGTATGCGCCCGTTGCTTGGCGACAAGCAGCGCAATGCGGTCAACCTCAGCGGCGAGAGCCTGGGGGTGTACTGGAGCATGACCCATGATCGCGGCTGGCACCTGGATGCCGTGGCCATGGGCTCGCGCATTGATGTCAACGGCCGTGGCGAAAGCGGCCAGCGCCTGGACGACAGCGGCCACGCGATGACCTTCTCGGTGGAAGGCGGCTACCCGATCAAGTTGGGAGGCGGCTGGGTGATCGAGCCACAGGCACAGTTGATCAACCAACAATTCTTCCCCGGCAGCCAAGTGCAGGAAGAGACCTTGCAGGCCTTCGACAGCCAGCCCAGCTGGAGCGGCCGGGTCGGTGCCAAGTTGTCCGGCCGCTACGCCGTGCGCGGCATGCCGATCGAGCCTTACGTGCGGACCAACGTCTGGTACGACTTCAGCAACGCCGACTCGGTGAAGCTGGACCAGGTCGACAAAATTTCCAGCTCGCGCTACTCGACCACGGTGGAGTTAGGCTTGGGACTGGTAGCCAGGGTCACCCCGTCCGTGGCGCTGTTTGTCAGTGCCGATTACAGCAGTGATGTGGATGGGAATGACTTGAATGGGTTGATTGGGAGTTTGGGGGTGAAGATGCGTTGGTAGTGTGTACTGCTGCATAGGGCAAGGGCGGCATTAGATCATTTAGAGGGGACGGAATTGAGTGGCGGGTCCGCTTACGGGCCGACCTGGATGCCATGCCAAAGGGTGACCTGCACAGGTTGAAAGGACTCGCATTCGCCACCGCCTTGTACATCGCAGCGGTAGTCGGCACCGACGTATTCGCAGTCGGTTGTCCATCAACTCGTTACACCGTGGATCGGCTTACAGCGGGCGGTCGAGCAGGTACTACTGGTACTCCGACGGGCCGCGTCGGGTGGCGTGGAGTGGGTGAGCTGGACGGCGACGGCGTAGCGGTACTGGCGCTTGAGCAGCGTGGATGGGCTGTCGTGGCTGCCGAGCCACTGCTCCTGCAAACGCCCGACCAGGTCCCAGGCCTGGGGTTGCCCTGCTGCCGAACCACTTCGCGGTGCAGGTCGTCGCGCTCGTAGGCGAGCATCTCGTGGTGGTCGAGGGTCATGCCCAGCAGGTGGCCGCTGCCGTAGGTGAGCCAGCCGACTTTGTGGCCATCCGGGCGGAGGGTGCTGGCGCGCTGGTTGAGGGCGTCGTATTCGTGCTGCCACACGGCGACCATCGGCGTGCCGAGGTGATCGCAGTGGTACCAGGCAATCGTATCGAACGCCTGCGGTGGAATCGTCATCTGCCACAACGGATATTTCTTAAGGCCTACAGGAATGTTTGCACAGGTATATCGACATTTGAGTGCGCAACTTCTTGCGCAGTTGACTCAGGAGAGTGCGCCGAAGCTGTAAAAGCCATCGCGAAATGCAGCAAGCCGGCCGCCACCAAAACCAACGTGCTACCATCGTGCCGCACTCATGGATGCTCTACCGATTCGACAAGGAACGCCGCGCGTGACCACTTCCGTTACTGCTTCACCCTGCCCTGCCCGTTTTCTGCCAGCAGGCCACGCCTGATGCTCGGCGCCCTACTGCAACGGACCCGCCAAGACCTCTCTCCCTGGCAGCGTGTAACCCGTGCCTTATGGGGCGGCAGCCTGCCGCTGACGCGCGCCCAGGGCCGTTTGTTGGCGCAATTGATGCTGCTGCCAAGCGCGATGTACCTGCTGCTTGCCCTGGCATACCTGGCGCAGATCACCGACCTGATCGGCAGCCTGGCGCCGCATGCGGTGCTGCAACGCCTCGCCGACCACGGCCAATGGTTGGGAGCTTTCGCCCTGGCCCTGCTGGCATTGAGCTGCTTGTTGCGCAAGGGGCTGCGCCTGAACTGGGGCTTCGGTCGCACACTGTTGTGGGCGCTGCTGACCTGCACAAGCTGCCTGTACCTTGGCAACCAGGCCCAGCGCCTGCTGATCGATAGCCTGGTCGAGCGCACCAGCCCTAGCCAACAAGCCCAGGCAGCCTTCGGTATGCCGCTGCTCAACCGCATGCTCGAACATGACCTGCGCATCGACGGCCAGACCGCCACGCCCGCGCAGTTGCAAAGCCCCGAGGGCAAATGGCGGCTGGCCGAATTGGCCCTGCTGCTACCGGACAGTCCCCAAGTGGCGCTGACAGACGGCCTCACGCCGCAGGCGTTCTTCGAGCAGCTCGCCGACCAACGACGCGGGGGCCTGGAGCGTAATTACCAGCGTTACCTGCAAGCCACCGGCAGGCAGGAGGACCATTACCGCCAGTACCGACGCGCTAGCCAGTTCTACGCGGATGCAACCAGCCGCCTGGCAATCCTCCAGCGCCAGGGCCAGGCCTGGACCGACTACCTGCGTCTGCTCACCAAGCGTGGTCGCACCCTCAATCCATGGAACCTGCCGCTCGCTGAGTGGCAACCTGTGCGCCACGTGCTACGCGAGCAGATGAACGTTCCGGTCAACGACCTCTGGCGCCCCGATGACCGCCGCGGCTTCAACCAGGCGGTCGCCAGGCAGGTGCGGCGCGAAGCACGTAACCGATACGCCGAAACACTCCAGCAACGCATCGACGCCGGCTGGATCGAACCCGGCCTGACGCGGACGGGCTTCCTGGCAGTTAACGCCATCCAGGCCCAATGGCGACAGGATTTGGCCCTACCCGCTGGCATCACTTTGTATGCCTACCTGACCAAGGAAGCCTTCGCGCTCACAGTCTACCGACCGGCACTGCAATACGACGCCCGCGAACTGATGAAGCAACGCGTCGAGGCCAGCAACGACCTCTCTACCCTCGGCCGTGACAGCTACCGCGATCTGGTAACCCCAGGCGTCACCGTGCTGCTGATCAGCATCGGATTGGTGGTGCACCTGTTCAGAACGCTGGCGTACCTGCTGCGTTTGGGGCTGCCGCAGCCTCCGGGCGTATACCTGAAACTGTTGGCGCTGTACGTGTTGCTACTGGGCAGCATGGCGCTGTTTACGGGCAAGTCACAGGTACCGGCATTCGGACTGACCACGGGCAACAGCGATAGCCTGGTGTTAACCCTGGCGCGCAACACGTTGGACTGGACCGCTGCGCATCAGGCGCACCTGTATGCCTGGGGCAATGGCCTGCGCCAGGGCATGCTGCGCGGCTATGGCTTCGGTGCTACAACCCCTCAGGAAGACTGAGTGTTGCGCATGCTCCTGAGCCGCGCCCACAGTCCTTGGGCGGCAAAGGCATCACGCAACTGCGCCGCACTCACGCGGCGCTGCTCGGGGTCGAACGCCAGCGCCACACGCAATGCGCTCCAGGCCTTGGCCGGCATGCCAAGCGGCACCGAAAGCCGCGAGCTCAGCGCCTGGTCGCGGACCTTGATCGAGGGTACACGCTCGAAGGGATGACGGCCGCAGGCCAGCTCATACAATACGCAGGCAACGGCATACAGGTCGCTGGCCCTGCTGGGATTACTGCCCTCGAACAACTCCGGCGCTGCATAGGCCGGTGTCCAGGCTTCGAAACGGCCGTAGCTCAAATGCGGCAACCTGGCCAGTGGCCCTTCCACGGCCATGCCCAGGCCAAAGTCGAACAGACGCACGCCATCGTCGCCGAGCATCACATTGCTGGGTTTGATATCGCCATGCACCACCCCTTGGCCGTGTACACAGGCCAGGGCGTCGAGCAGCGGCACGGCTATTTCACGCACCTCTGCCCACGCCAGGCCCAGGGGCTGGTCGCAGAGTACGCGGTCAAGCGCACGACCACGCATCAACTCCATGCTGATGAAGGCGCGCCCGCATTGCGGATCGACAGCGAAACCATGCAACCGCACCAGGTTGGGGTGCCGCAAGCGGCTGGTAAGCGCGTATTCGTTGAACAGCAATGCGTTGGCGTCTGCCGAGGCAGCCAGTTGGTCGCTCATCAGCTTGACCGCCAACAACGGTTGCGGATCACCGTAGCTTTCCTGCAACAAGTCGCGAGCGCGATACACCAGGCCCATGCCGCCAGCCCCCAGCAGCCGCTCGAGGCGATAGCGGCCGGCCAACAGCTCGGGCACAGGCAACACGTCGACGGCTGCCGGGATTGCAGGCAACGGTTCTGCCGCCCTGCCCTTGCCACGGCGCTTGCGCCGCCCCTTGCCATTGCTGCCCCGATCCGGCTCGCCGGCCGGCTGGGTGAAGGAAAAGTAGGTGGCGTCGCCACCTTGCTCCAGGGCATCGAGTATATCCAGTGCGTCGCCGCTCATTGATGGATCACCACTGCGGTCAGGTTGTCTTTCGCCGCACCACCCAGTGCAGTAGCAAACAGTCGCTGCAAGGCATCGGCGGGCGACGCAAGGTCCAGGGCGTGGCCGAGACCATCGCTTTGAAGGCTGTCGTAGAGACCGTCGCTGCACAGGAGGAACACATCGCCCGGCAACGCTTCGAACTCCAGCACCTCCAGCTTGAGCTCGGCACTGGCGCCCACCGCACGGGTCAGTGCGCGTGCCGAGGGGTGGCCACGGGCCTGCTCGGCGCTCATGCGCTGCTGGTCGATCAATTGCTGCGCAAGCGAATGATCGCGGGTCAGCTGGTACAGCCGATGCCCACGCCACAGGTAGCAACGGCTGTCGCCGGCCCACACGCATGCACCACGGCGGCCTTCAAGCAGTAACGTGACCACTGTGCTTCCGATGATTCGCGCGTGGCCCTCGACGCTCACTGTCAGCTCCTGGCCCAGGCGGCGATTGATCCAGTGCAGGCATTGGCGGACCGCGACCACACGCTCGTCGAAACTGGCGGCAGGGGCCAGTTCAGCCAGGCTGGCCACGATCATCTGGCTGGCGACATCGCCATCCTCATGTCCTCCCATACCATCCGCTACAGCCCACAACCCATGCTGCGGGCAATCCAGAAATGCATCCTCGTTGCGGGCGCGCACCTTGCCGGCGTCTGTGCGCGCCGCACTGCGCCAGGGGTTGGCGTGCAGCATCAGAGTTCACCCGGCAGCCGCAGGCCACGCAACACGTTCAGGTCGAACGGGTTGGGCGAGCGCTGGCTGGTCAGCAGGTAGTTGGCGCGCATACCTCCGACGTTGGCCTTGACCACCATGGTGTCGCGGCCCTTGAGGTACTCGGTCTGCATCAGGTCGAGCAAGCGGAACAGCGCCCACGGGCCGCCGTTCTTTTCCAGCGACATGGGGCGGCCATTGATTTGCTCCAGGGTCAGGCTGCTGTTGCCGTCCTGTGCCTCGGTCGGCCACTTGAACGTGGTGGAGACAATCGGACCATGACGGTAGTCGATCACCTGGTCACCGAAGCGAAACTCAGCGCGACTCACCGATGGATCGAGGGTGTACGGTTCGAGCTTGAACTGCACTTGCGGCTCTTGCGGGTTTTGCGCAAAGAAGCTCTGGCGCACAGCCTGGATGATGCCCATCTGTTCAAGGAACGTCTTGGTCATCGGCAGGCTCTGGCCGTCCAGGCTGCGCAAGCGATAGTTGCCTGGCTCGCCACTGACGAACGGCTTCATGTAGCTGTCGAAGAACTGGTCGGCTACACCCTGGGCCTTGAAGAAGTCGCGGAAATCGCTGATCGCCACATCGCCGGTGCCTGCGGCGTTGAACGGGTAGCGCGACTCGATGGCCTTGCCATAGAAGCTGTACAGCTCACTCTGGTAACGCTGGTTGAGGTAGTTGTAGCTGTCGTTCAGGACCATGCGCCAGATGTCGTCCGAGAGCAGGTTGAACCAGCCCGCCACTGGCCGTGGCAGTCGGGCGGTGCCGTTGCGCAGGCTGCTCAAGGCGTCACGTTGGCCCGACATGCGCGCCTTGGCCATCTGGTACGAAGCTTCCTCGACCTGATTGGAGCGCGCCAGCCCGGCCAATTGTTGTTGCAGATCGTTCAGCGCTTGCAGGGTCGGCGCCAGATCAGGCCCTGGGCCGTTGTTGTCATCGAGCAAACGGTGCAGCGGCTCGAAGCGCCGTTGCAGCGCCATGCGCGCGGTGTCTGGCAGCGGTCGCTTGGCCAGGGCGTCACGGGCCTTGCCGGCGACCGCGCCAGCCACGGCAGTGCCGTTCTTGCCAAGCTTCTTGGCCGCGGCCTTGCCAGCGGCCGCCTCGGCTGCCTGCTCGCCCTCGTCTGACGTCTCTGGCAACGTCGGGAAACGGGTGTTCTCGCGCACTTCGGTCAGCAGCAGCAACAACGGCGAGTTGGCGGCGGTGAGCGCCGACAATTGGTCAGCGCCTTCCCCCGCGTCGCTGAACGGAATCAAGCCGACCTGGTTGATCGCCTCCCCCCAATAATTGGCGTAGTCGCGAAAATACAACTGTTCCAGCGCCACCATCAGCCGTCGCATGTCCATGTCGCTGATACCTGGCCCCTCCCCCAGCACCCAGTTGTCACGCAGGATGTCGTTGACCAGGTTGGCGCCCTGCACCGAGAAGTATTGCTGGTAACCCTGGGAGGTGTAGAAGCCCGGAATCGCATAGTCGACCCCCACGAACTGGCTCGCCTGTGGCCCCAACTGCTGGCTCAGGCGGTACTCGGGCAGACTGCGGGCCTGTTCTCGCAGCACTCGGTAGACCACGCTGGCCAGCGACTCTGCACGCAACACCTGACGCGCCTGTGCCACCAGCGCATCATTGAGCGGCAAGGCGAACGGTTGCTGCAACAGGCGCCCGAAGTGTGCGTTGAGCGCCTCCTGCGCGGCGGTGTTGCCGCTGTAGCGCTGCGACCAGCCGGCTGCCGCCCAATCCTGCAACCAGTCCTGATCTCGACGCTCGGGATCGCCCAGCATCAGGTAGGCACGCAGGCTGTTGAGCAAGCGTTCGCGGTTCTTCAGGTTGCTGCGAATCTGCTCTTCCACCATCTTGCCGACGCGCGGCAGCAGGACTTGCTCGAGTTCGCGCTGGTAAGCAGGTTGCAGCACCTCGTTGGCAGCCCCCCCTTGATACAGGCCGGCGCGCTGCAGCAGCGAGACATCGCCACTGTCGGGAAACACTCGTGCTGCCTGGTAGGCCGAATCCAACGGCTTGAGTGCGGCCAGGGCATCGTCGCGGCCGTCGAGGCTCTGGTGCTGATGCTGCCATTGCCGAGCCAGTTCACGCAGCGCTTCCAGACGCTCATGGTTGCCGGAGAAACTGTTTGCCCACAGCAGGCCGAACAGCACCAGCGCGCCGAGTGCCGTCAGGTATACGGCACGCTGGCCCCAATTGATGCGGCGCCGCTCACGGCGATCGAGGCCAGCCAGGTCGTATTCGGGAAACACGACACGGGTGAACAACTGCAGCATGAAGCGCGCCCGCCCCCGCGGGATTCCGTGCCCAGGTATACCGGGCTGGAAGCCATTGTCGCTATCGACCTGCGGCGCAAGGTGCGGCGCGCTGGTCAGATAGACACCGCGCAAGTGGCTGGCGCGCTGATAGCGGTTGCCGGTGAAAGCGGCATCCACCAACAGGCACAATTGGTCACCGATGCGTCCGAGCTGGTGCGGGAAATCGAGGATGCGCGCACGACGCAAGGTATTGCGCTCGTGGTGGATGCGCTGGGTGACCTGGTCACCCAGGCGCTGCAGCAGGCCCTGAAACTCGTTGGCCAGTAACTCGGTATCGGCGCCATTCTTGCCTTTGCCGAACGTGACGCCAAACACCTGTTCGTTTTCTTCTCGCGACTGCTGGTCGAAGAATTCCTCAAAGCCAGCCAGCCGGTCGGTCTTGGTCAGCACCAGGTATACCGGCAGGTCCTGGTGCAGGCGCTGGCGCAACTCCTGCAAGCGCGAGCGAACCTTCTGCGCCAAGTCGTTCAATGCCGCGTCACCGCCAAGCAAGGTATCCATTGGTACGGTGATCAACACACCGTTGAGCGGCCGATTGCGTCGACGCTGACGCAGCAGGTCGAGCAAGGTGCGCCAGGCATGGCCGTCCAGCTCACTGTCGCGCTGTTCGAGGAAGCGCCCGCCGGTGTCGACCAGCACGCCCTGCTCGGCAAAGTAGTAATTGCAGTATTCGCCATTGCCCGCGTCCTGCGAGCGCCTGCGCTCCAGCGCGTTGATGGGAAACTCCAGCCCCGAATGCTCCAGCAGGCTGGTCTTGCCCGAGCCATTGGCGCCGAGCACCAGGTACCATGGCAGATCACGACGCCAGCGGTCGTGACGGCCACCGTACAGGCTCGAGGTGTTGAGCGTGGCCAGGGCATGCTTGAAACGCGCCCTGATTTCCTTGGCCGCTTCGTACTTGCGCTCTTCACGCTCCAGACGCTCTTGCCCGCCCTCGCTCTCCAGCACCTTCTGCTTGCGATGGTTGGCACGCCAGCTGGCGTACACCATCCACAATCCCCAGAGCAGGAACAGCACACTGATGGTCAACAGCCGCGCCGCGGCGTCTTCCCAGAACTTGTCGTCGGCGACGGCCAGCAGTGGCCCGACGAACCACACCAGCAAGGCCAGGGCCAGCACCAGCAGCAGACTCCACACCCAGGTCCGGGCAAGGAATGCGCCGACTTTCTTGAAAACATTCTTCATCACAGATCCTTGTGTCACTGCTTCTGTTCGGCCACGTTCTGTTCGAGGGGCTGGAAGGGTTGCAAGACGGTGGCGCGCTGCTCCCCCAGCACCCAGGCGAAACCGGCATACAGCACCATCAGACACACCATCGTGAGCAACGCCACGCTCCACCACGGCACGATACGCACCGGAGTGTGGCGCTGGTCGTGACCCTCCCAGCGTGGCGCCAACTCGCGCGGCACGTCGCCCCGCAGCTGGCGGATCTGGCGGAACAGCGCGTCGCGGATGCCTTCGAGTTCGGACATACCGCGATCGATTACCCGATACTTGCCCTCGAAGCCCAGCGACAGGCACAGGTACATCAGCTCCAGCATGGCCAGGTGCTTGACCGGGTTCTTCGACATGCGGTCGAGCAAGGCGAAGAACTTCTCGCCGCCGAAGGTTTCGTTGTGAAACGCACTGAGCAGGCTCATCTGGGACCACTGACTTTCGTTGCCCCACGAGGTGGTGACCACGGCTTCATCGACCACGGTGCAAATCAGGTAGCGCGCCACCGTCACCTGGCTGCTCTCGACCCCTTCGTAATGGATGCGCGCTTCGAAGGTGCGGATGTAGGCGCTCAGTCGCTCCTTGAGCGTATTCAAGTCTTCGGCGGTTTCGCTGTGCTTGAGCCGCACCACTTCCGAAATCAACTCGCCAGCAGCCGCCACCAACGGGTTGAGACCGACGCTGAAGCTGCCGCTGGCAGGGAGCCGCGCCGAATAGACCATACGCTGCTCCAGCGGCTCGACCTTGGCCGCATCGCCATGGGCCGTCAGTGGCTGGCCAGAGGGTGCCGAGCCATCCTGGTTGTACAGGACGGTCTTGTCGTCCTGCGGGTGTTCCGTGTCCTTGCTCATTGCGGTCAGTTCCTGATGGCCCAGAATTTCAGTTCAAGATCGGAGAACTCACTGGTGACGTGGAAGGCGAAACCACCAGAGCCATCCATCTTGGCGCGATCTGCGGCATCGAGTTCGACGATGAAGTAGGTTTTGTTGGCATGAAACGGGATCTGCCTCGGCGCCACAGGCAAGGGCTTGACCTTGAGCCCAGGCAAGTGAAGGTTGACCAACTGGCGAATGCGCTCCACCGGGCCGACCTTGAGGTGCAGCGGCAGACGCTGGCGCAGCTCCTCGGATTCGCAGTTGGCGCTGGCGGCCAGTACGAACGATGCCGTGGTGAGCAGCCCTGGATCGTGCAAGGGTGAAACCAGGATGCCGTACTGGCGCTGTTGCAGCTCCAACTCGATGGCATGTTGCTCGAGCACCATCGACAACACCTGACGGATCGACTCCATCAGCTTGCGGAAGCTGCTGCCCTGGTCACTGTGCTGGTAACGAGCGTCCAGCCGAGGGCGCTTGGTGTCGCTGGAGAAGGTCGACAGGTCGCCGAGCATGATCAGGAAGGTGCGGTACAACTCTTCCGGGTGCACCTGCTCAAGGTTCAGGTAGTGACGCAGCAGCAACTCGGTACGGTTGATCAGCTGCAGCATCATGAAGTCGCCCACCTCTGCACCGCCGACCTTGCCATTGGAGCGGATGCGCTCGGCCAGGGTGTCGCCACGCAAGGCCAGCATGCTGATCACTTCCTTCAGGCATGACTGCAGGTACACCGAGGATTGGGTCCGGATGTAGCTCGGGACGAAGTCCGGATCCAGGGTAATGACCCCGTCCGGCGAGGTGTCGAGCACTTCGCACACCTTGAGCTTGACGTACGCCTGGTCGCCCTGCTGCTCGCCCAGCAGCAGGCGGAAGTCCGGGCGCGCGCAGTTGATCTGGGTGCTGTTGTCATCGCCCGCGTTGGAATCGCTGACCTCCAGCTCGTAGGTGGTATAGCGCGTCAATACCTCGGCCTGCTCCGGCCGGCGGGCCTCGATGTGGTTTCCGGTGACCAGCGGCAAGGCCATGAAGATCGGCGTGCTGCCGGTGTTTGGCGGCACGTCCAGGGCCAGCGGTTCACTGCTGCCATCGAGCTCGAACAGACTGCCATCCGGCAGGATGCCTGCGGCACGACTGATCACCAGCTTGCCCATGGTCAGGAACTGCAGGTCGATCTCCAGATCGATGAAACCCCAGGTGCAATTACCCAGCAGCTGCGTGCGGGTTTTCATCTGGCTGTCGTAGTAGCGGTCGTTGTGCTGGAAATGCTGCGGGCGCAGCAGCATGCCTTCCTGCCAGACTACCTTGTGCACGTTCATGGCTGTTCACCCGCTTGGACTACCGCTGGTACGCCGTTGTGAATACCGGTCTTGTCCAGGTACAGGTTGACGACCGTCCGCTCACCGGCCCGAACCGGCTGCACCCGGCGCCACTCGGCTTGCTCCAGGTCGCGATAGGCGGCCAGCACGCCGACGAAGCGGCTGCCTGGGTCGATGCTCAGGTTCAGACTCAGGGTTTCGCCTGGGCGCAGTTCGTGCTCTTCGCTGGCAACCATGTCCAGGTCGAGGGCTTCTTTCGGGCGCTGGTAGAGCGTGAAGAAGTCGGTGCTTTCGAACGCGACCGGGTGCTTGAGCTCGAACAGACGTACCACTACCGGCGACGGCCGGCCGTTGATGTCGAGGTTGAGCGCGTCGGTGGCGGTCAGTGTCAGGTCGAGCTTGGTCATGTGCGAATACGGCGACAGCGCGGCACAGCCGGTCAACCAGGACGCGGCAACCAAAGCCCACGCTGCCCCGAAGCATTTGCGGGTGATAGGTTTCATGCAGTCATCCTCGCGGATCGTGGTGAAGGGAAGCGATCAGGCGCACCTGCTCTTCGTAGGTTTGGGCGAAGTCCTTGGCCAGCAGGCGCTCGCTCCAGTCGGCATCGGCACTGAGTGCTTCGTGGTAGCGCACGTATTGCTTCCAGCGGCTACCGAACCACGGCTTGCGACCCAGGCGTTCGAACTGCAACGCCAACTGACTGGGGGCAAAGTGTTCGAGGGTGCTGCGCAAGGCGCTGCGACTGGCACCAAGCAAAGCCACCTGGTGTGCCTGCAAGTCACGGAAGGCCTGGGCCACGGCCTGCTCGGCCGACAACTGTCCGGGCCGGCGCGGCTTGAGCAACTCGCCCAGGGCCTGGTCGGCTTCCAACGGCGCCTTGATCGGGTTCCGGCTGGCGCCTTGCGGGGTGGTGAGCGACAGGCGCAACTCGTTCTTGAGCTCGCTACGGGTGCGCAAGCTTTGCTGCAAGGCACCGATACTGTGGCGCAGCAAACCGGCTGCCTGCACCGCGAGGTCTTCGCAAGCTTGATCGTCGAGACCGGCGAGGTCGACGCCCAGCGCTGCGCCGAAGCGCTCCCAGAATGCTTCACTTCGCCGTTCGCGCGGGGCCGGTTGCGGGACAGGCTCGGTAACCGGGGCTGGCACCAACGTCGGCACGATGATGTTTTCGCGGTCGATCTGGGCGTAGTCGGCACGCTGCTTGGCCGGGGTGTCGGGCAAGGTCATGGCGGCCAGTTCATCCATCGGTGCAAGGCGCGCCTCTTCGTTGTCCAGGGCGGACAGCGGGTCAAGCGCGAGGAAGGCATCATCGGGGATGATGTCCGATCCCGGTATGCCGAGCCCTACATCCAAGGCACGATCCGTTTCGATCAAGCGGGCGCGCACCTCGATGTCGCCCATCTGGTACACCGCCCCCTGCTCGATACGGTAGGCCTCGCCCTTGCGCAGTTGCGCACCGCTGCTGGCCAGGCGAATGCCATTGCTGCTCTGGTCGGTGAGGTAGAAGGCGCCCTCGCGATAGGTGACCTCGGCATGGTGGCTGGACAAGTGGCGCTTTTCGTCCTCGATGCACCAGTGGCAGTCCTTGGCGCGTCCAATGTGGCCGCCACTGCGGCCAAACGACTTGCTGGGCGAGTCGGTGCGGGTGTGCTGGCGTCTGTCCACCAGCTCGAAAACCAGTTCCATGGTCAGGGCTCCTTGGGCTCAGTTGCCACGTTTGAGGGCCTGTGGGTCGCCCACTGGCCGGTAGCGGTCGTCATCGAACTTGTAGTTGCCGCTGCACCCGGCCAGGACCAGCACGGTTAACAGGGCCAGTAACGCAGCCCGCCAGATACCGATGAACATCGAAAACACTCCATGAGCTAAACAGGCAAGCACCAGCTGCGGCGCGCCTTGGATGTAAGAGAAAAGGTTCATGCCAGCCGGCCTGCGCCATCGCCGATCTGGATATTCAGGCGACCGAGTCGGTACAGCAGGGTGCGCCGCGGCAAGCCCAACTCGCGAGCGGCCATGGTCTGGTTGCCATCGTGCTTGCGCAGGCAGTCGAGCAGCAGATTGCGCTCGACCTGCTCGAGGCGTTCGCGCAGGTTCAGCTCGCCATCGCCCGCTGTGGATGCGGCGCCGTTCAGTGCAAAGTGCTCCGCCGCCAGCTCACGGCCCTCGCAGAGCACCACCGCGCGCTCCACCAGCCCCTTGAGCTCGCGAACGTTGCCAGGGAAGCCATAGCCTTCGAGGTGGTTCAGGGCGGCGTTGGACCAGATCACTGGGCTGCGCTGCAGGAACGCACAGGCCTTATCGGAAAAATGCCGTGCCAGGGCACTCACATCGCCGTCACGCTGGCGCAGTGGCGGCAAGTCGATCGGGAACTGGGCCAGGCGGTAATAGAGGTCTTCACGGAACTGACCGTCACGCACCATCTGCGCCAGGTCACGGTGCGTGGCAGCGACGATGCGCACGTCGATCTTGTGCGTGCTGTTAGCCCCCAACGGGCGGATCTCACCCTCCTGCAGCACCCGCAGCAACTTGGCCTGCAACGCCAGCGGCATGTCACCAATCTCGTCGAGCAACAGGGTGCCGCCGTCCGCGGCGTCGAACAGTCCCGAGCGGTCGCGGTCGGCCCCGGTGAAGGCGCCTTTGCGGTAACCGAACAGCTCGCTTTCCAGCAGGTGCTCGGGAAATGCCGCGCAGTTCTGCACCACGAATGGCCCCGAACGGCGAGGGCCGTAGTCGTGGATGGCCCGGGCCACCAATTCCTTGCCGGTGCCCGTCTCACCGAGCACCAGCACGGTGTAAGGGCTGTGCAGCACCTTGCTGATCATCTGGCAGGTCTGACGCATGGCCGGGCTGTCACCGATCAGGCCGTAACTACCGACCTCGGCCGGCTTGGCGACACTGGCCGGCAGCTGCGGCTGGGGTTGACGCAAACGCCGCAGCAGATGCAACTGAGCCATGGCGAAAGCACCGAGGCGTCCCAGCGAGTCGGCAAAGCCGGCCAGCTCGATGCGCGCCCGGGCTACGCACAACAACACGCCAACCACCCGTTGCTGCGGGGTCACCAGGGGCACCGCCAGCAGCGCCTGCCATGGTGTTGCCTGAGCCGGCAGGAAACTGGTGTCGAACATGCTGGCGGACAGCTCGGCGATGCTCACCATGCGGTTCTGACACAAGGCGAACTGCATCAACTGCTCGCCATTGTAGTCGGCCGGCAGGCTGGCACAGTCCCGCGCCTGCAACTGCCCATCGAGGCAGGCGACCTCAAGCCCCAGCCGCGTGTGGGTCGAGTCGAGCAAGTACACCTGCACCAGCGCGCAGCCACTGAGCCCGGCCACCGCCTGGACCAGTGCCTGCATCAGGCCCTGCTCGTCAGCGGCGCAGGCCAGCTCGGTGAAGGTCCCCATCAAGGTCTCGGCATAGGCCAGAGGCTGCGGCACATGCGTGAACATCACTCCCACCTCAGGCGAACTCGCAGATCACGCCCGCAGCCGGGTCCAAGGTCGCATGCACACGGCTGATGTCCTCGCCGCTGGCCATGGCATCGAGCAGGCGATCAGCCACTTTTGGCAGCACGTGCGAATCGAGCAGGTGGTCGATCAGGCGGGCGCCACTCTCGCTCTGGCTGCAGCGCTCGGCCAGGTGGTCGACCAGCGGCTGGCAATAGCTGAACGCCAGTTGCCGACGCTGCAGTCGCTCGCCCAGGCGGGCAAGCTTGATCTCGATGAGTTCGCGCAGCACCGGGCCACCGACCGGGTAGTACGGCACCACGCGCATGCGCGCCAGCAGGGCCGGCTTGAAGTGGCGGCTGAGCACAGGGCGGATATGGCTTTCAAGCTGCTCGGCGTCCGGGCGCTTGCCGTTCTCGCAGAGGGCGCTGATCTGATCGCTGGCCAGATTCGAGGTCATCAGGATCAGGGTGTTGCGAAAATCGATCTGTCGCCCTTCGCCATCGTTGGCCACGCCTTTGTCGAAGATCTGATAGAACAGGTTGAGCACGTCGGGGTCGGCTTTTTCCACCTCATCGAGCAACACCACCGAGTATGGTTTCTGGCGCACGGCTTCGGTCAACATGCCGCCTTCGCCATAACCCACATATCCAGGTGGCGCACCGATCAGGCGCGAAACAGTGTGTTTTTCCTGGAACTCGGACATGTTGATGGTAGTGATGAAGCGATCACCACCGTACAGCAGGTCGGCCAGGGCCAGCGCCGTTTCTGTCTTGCCCACGCCACTTGGGCCAACCAGCAGGAACACCCCCACCGGTGCATCGGGCTTGTTCAGACCTGCGGCGGTGGCCCGCATGGCACGGTCAAGGGCATGCACGGCCTGCTCCTGGCCACGGATGCGCGCACGCAGGTCGTCGGCGAAGCTGACCACTTTGGCGTTATGCTCGCGTGCCAGCTGGGTCAACGGCACGCCCGTCCAGGCGCTAATCACTTCGGCCACCAGCCGTGGACAGACCTCGGCACTGACCAGGCGCTCTTGCGCCTGGGCATCGAGCAAGGCCTGGTGCGTCTCGGCAAGGCGCTGCTGCAGCTGCTCGCGGGTCTCGACCAGGGTGCCCTCCTCGTCCGCCTCGGCCACCGGCGCCACGGCAGCGCTGGCAACTTGCTGACGCAATGCCAGCACTTGCTCGGCCAGCTCACGCTGGCGCGCCCAGCGCACGCTCAGGTGTCGCTCTTG
Organism: Pseudomonas sp. Rh2; assembly: GCF_040762985.1. NCBI lineage: Bacteria > Pseudomonadati > Pseudomonadota > Gammaproteobacteria > Pseudomonadales > Pseudomonadaceae > Pseudomonas > Pseudomonas sp. Rh2. Next base: position 2,519,683 of record NZ_CP142890.1, on the reverse strand, counting down.
CTCGGTCGCCTCGGCCAGGCGCTGCTGCAAGCCTTCGAACGCTTCCTGGTCGATCTGCAGCCCTGCCTCAGCATCACGGCTGATGGCATTGCGTTGGCGCTCGCCTTCGGCCAGCTCGGCGCGCAAGCGCTCCAGGCTGTCGGGCGGCGCCGCCAGGCTGATGCGCACGCGGGCACAAGCGGTGTCGAGCACATCGACCGCCTTGTCCGGCAGTTGTCGACCGGTAAGGTAGCGCGCCGACAACTCGGCAGCGGCCACCACGGCGTCGTCGCGCAGGTAGATGCCGTGGCTTTTTTCGTACAACTGCGCCAGGCCACGCAGGATGGTCACCGCTTCAACCACGGTCGGCTCATGCAGTTGCACCGGCTGGAAGCGACGGGCCAGTGCCGGGTCCTTCTCGAAGTATTTCTTGTATTCGGCCCAGGTGGTGGCGGCGATGGTGCGCAGTTCGCCGCGTGCCAACGCGGGCTTGAGCAGGTTGGCGGCATCGGAGCCACCCGCGTTGCCACCGGCACCGATCAGGGTGTGTGCTTCGTCGATGAACAGGATGATTGGCCGGGGCGAGGCCTTGACCTCGTCGATCACGCCCTTGAGGCGCCGCTCGAACTCGCCTTTGACGCTGGCGCCAGCCTGCAACAGGCCCATGTCCAGCGCCAGTAGGTCGACGCCCTGCAAGGCAGGCGGTACCTGGCCTGCGACGATACGCGCCGCCAGCCCTTCGACCACGGCGGTCTTGCCGACACCGGCCTCGCCCACCACGATGGGGTTGTTCTTGCGTCGACGAGCGAGGATATCGATCATCTGGCGGATCGAACCGTCGCGGCACAGCACCGGGTCGAGCTTGCCGGCACGGGCCTGCTCGGTAAGGTTGTGGGTGAAACGCTGCAGCATCGACTCGCCCTGAGGCTGGCCAGCGGCCTTGGGCGCAGCGGGCTGCTGGGCCAGCGCATAGCCCTTTAGGCGTTCGATATCCAGGCGGCCTAGGAGCTTCTGGTAACGGCTGCCGGCATAGCGCAGCGGGTTGCGCAACAGTGCCAGGATCAAGGCAGCCTGGTCGACCTGGGCCTGGCTCAGTTCAAGGTTGGACACCAGCAGCGCATCCTGCAACCACTGCACCAGTTCCGGGGAGAACACGGGGTTGCGGGTGGCACTGTGCTCGACCGCCGTATGCAGCGCGGCGCGGAATTCGCCGAAATCGACCTCGGCGTCTTGCAGCGCTCGCTGCAACAGACTGCCTTCACGTTCGAACAAGCCGAGCAGCAGGTCTTCGACGAGGATCTTGCTGCCGCTGCGAGCGACGCAGCGCTCGGCGCAGCGCTCCAGGTCACGGCGGCTGTGGGCATCCAGGGCTTGTACGAGTTGTTGCAGGTCTACGTTGATCATGGTCATTGATCCTTAATGAATTTTGCTTCCCAAAGTCACCACGCCATCGGCGCGCTCGCGCCCCAACCAGCTGGTCCAGCCCAAGTGGCAGACGTTCTGCTCGCCAATGCGTAGCTCGCGAATTTCCTCGCGGCGCAGCTCCAGGCGGATGTCGTAATCAAGGGGGTCGCGCAGCGTGAAACGCACCAACGCACACAGCGGCTGATAGCCGAGGCCGATGGGCAGGAATTCGTGAAAGCGCTGCCAGTCCAACTGGGTGATGTGAATACGGAACTTGCCACTGCGATCGCGCACCCGCTCGCCCAGTACCGCGTCTTCACCGAGCAGGCTGTTCGCCAGGCCAAGGCGGTTGCACTGTTCCTCGAGAATCTCCACGCGTCGTTCCAGGCATTGCTCGATGACCAGGTCGGCGTGCTTGAAGTAATAGCGCAGCACCGCCTCGATCAGAGCAGCCGAATGCGCACGCAGGCTCAGCACGCCCAGGTACGGCAGTAGGCGCTTCCAGTTCAGTTCCTTGGCCCTGCGGATCTCCTCACCGCCCAGGCCGATCAAGGCGAACAGGTGCGATGAGAAGCCATCCAGCGCCCCGCTCTTGAAGCTGGCGCGGTAGCGGTACTTTTGCCAGATCGGCAGGAGCAAGCGTTGCAGCCGGTGGTGGAACAGGTCGAGAAACTGGCGCGTGGGGTTGCCATCTTCACTGTCACCCAACGCCTGTTCGCCATAGAACGCGGGCAGCGGCGAGCTGGAACCGATCAGGCTCACCAGGTTGAATCGAAGACGCGCACGCAACTGGCCGTGCTCGCGGAAGAACTCGACGCGGTCGACATCGCTGCGCGGAAAGCCCAGGCTCGGGTTGGCCTCGAACTCGAGCAGGTCATACAGCTCGTCGTCCTCCAGGTACGGGTAATGCTCGCGCAACTGCTCGGTGACCAGCAGAACCGCCTGGAACAGCGAGTATTCACGGATGCTCCGGCTCAGCCGGCTCAAAGCAGGGGCTGCAGGCCCATACGTGGTGTCCATTGGTACACCTCCCCTTGTGTGCTTTTCACCCGCAGCTCGTGGTACGAGTTGAGGCTGGCGTAGAGTGCGAAGAACTCGTTGAGCACCGAGGCGAAGACGAACAGGTCGCCTTCACCGATGTAACCCTCGGGATCGATCGTCAGTTCGGTGCGCAGGCCGCGTAGCGGCAGGCCACGGTGCAAGCGGTCGACATGCTGGTGGCGGATCGACTTGAGCCCACCGAGCAGGCGTCGGCTGACCTTCTCCGCGTGCTGGTCGTAGTAGCGCGGCAGGTCATAGGTTTCGAGAATGACCTTCAGCGCGTCCACATCGGCCAGCGACAGGTAGTTCAGCGACATGTTGCTGATCAGCTTCCAAAGAAAATCGCGATTGAGCGGCGGTGCATAACTGGAGGTGACCGCAGTGATGTTGCGGAAGGTCAGGAACTCGGGGGTCTGCTCGCTCAGCATGCAGATGTCACCGAGTTTGAGCCGCCGCGGCAGGTTCTGATTGGTGCACGTCAGCTCGATCGACAAGGTCTCGTGGAACTCGCCGCCATGCACACCGAAGCTCAGGTAGGTATCGAGGCCATCGTGCAGCAGCGAAGAGCGTTGGCGCAGGCTGTAGTGCGATCGGCTGTGCGGCACATCGAAGCTGGGGTCGTGCTCGAAGGACTCGAAGGGCACGTATTCCTGGTAGCCCAGCCCTCCGGGGCTCCAGCCGGTGACACCATCGACCGAGAATACCCCGCAGTGCTCGGGGTCGAGCTCGGCAGGCAACAGCAGGTATTCGTCCTGCTTGCCGTCCAGGCGGATCGGCAAGGCGTCGTGCTTGAACAGGTTGACGATTGGCGTGCAGTACAGTTTCACATTGTCCAGGGTCGGGCGCAGGCGCTGGGCTTCGGCTTTGCGGATATCGAAACGCACCTCCACGCCGTGCACCTGCTTGAGGGTTTCCTCGGGCAGCCGCTGCAGAACGTCCAGGCCAGTGACATCGACGAACAGGAACTTGTCCTGGAAGGCGAAGTACTCCTGCAAGAAGCGATAGCCACGAAACGTGTTCAACGGGTAAGGAATCAGCGCCTCTTCCTCGGCGAACCCTACCGGATGAACCTTGGCATCCCGCGCCTTGAGGACCAGCGGATCGCCAGCATCGTTGAGCAACGGTTTGCCATTGCTGCATAGCGCTATGAGCTCGATGCCAGCCAGTCCGCGCAACAGGCTCAAGTAGAGCATCTGGCTGATGTAGCGCTCTCCGGCCAGGTGCAGGCGCAGGCGGCTGAGCTTGACGTCGCCGACATGGCCATCGCAGTTCATGTCCAGGCGCAGGCTGAGCAGCGCGCCCTGACCATTGAGCGAGTAATTGAGCGCGCTCAGTTTCAGCGGCAGGACCTCGGTGGGGTAACAGGTGCGAAAGCGGCAGCTGACCCCATCGATAGGCCGACCTTCCACTGGCGTGTCGCGCTCGACCAGCAGTGCCGGACCGGCCTGGCGCAGCGGGTCGAACTGCAGGATGCTGAAGGCTGGCAACGGACGCATGTAGTTGGGCCACAGCAGCAACATCAGTGAGTGAGTGAGCTCAGGCAGCTCGTCGTCGAGCTTCTGGCGTAAACGACCCGTGAGAAAGGCAAAGCCTTCGAGCAGCCGCTCGACATCGGGGTCGCGTCCGGCCTGGCCCAGGTACGGCGCCAACGCCGGGCTACGCTCGGCGAAACGGCGACCTAGCTGGCGCAGGGCCGTCAGCTCGCTTTGGTAGTAATGATTGAAGGACATCTGTCGTTTCGCCTGAATTCGGTCTGGGTACCACCGTGGCTGCCTGAGCAGTCCCTGGCAGACGGCGTGCGGCTAGCCGGTGGTGGTCAAAAAGTCACAGGGAGAGCCCAGTCATGTGCAAGGCAACATCACCAGTCTCCCTGACCTACGCTGACTTGCCCGCTGCCATCCAGGCGCGCGGCAAAACTGACCTGGCGCTTGATACCGTTCACCTCAAGCTGGCCTTCGATACTGAAAGCGAGCTTGAGCTGATCGTGATCACGCGGTCTTGAAATCACCCTGACATCCGACAAGCGCGGCTCGTAGGCCTCGATGAAATGCTCGATGGCCTGGCGGGCCTGACTGAGCGCGTCGTGCAGGCTCAGGCGCATGTCGTTGAGATCGGGCAACCCGTAGTCGGCAAGCGTCTGCACGCTGCCGGCCCGGGTGCTGAGCATCTTCGCCAGATGAGCGGCGACGGACGCCATGGCAGCATCTTCACGCCGCCAGTTGGCACGCTTGCCGGCTTCGCCGCTCAAACGTTCGAACAGGCTTCCGTATCCGCTCGTCATCGGCGTGTTACTCCTTGTCCAGCTTGCCGACCAGCGACAGGGTGAAATCGGCCCCCATGTACTTGAAGTGCGGACGCACGTTCAGGCTCACGCGGTACCAGCCCGGCTCACCTTCCACGTCGCTGACGATGACCTGTGCCGCACGCAGCGGACGGCGGCCACGGACTTCGGCGCTGGGGTTCTCCTGGTCGGCCACGTACTGGCGGATCCACTTGTTCAGCTCCAGCTCCAGGTCGGTGCGCTCCTTCCAGGAGCCCAGTTGCTCGCGCTGCAGGACCTTGATGTAGTGGGCCAGTCGGTTGACGATCATCATGTACGGCAGCTGGGTGCCGAGCTTGTAGTTCAGTTCGGCCGTCTTGCCTTCGGCGCTGATGCCGAAGAACTTCGGTTTCTGTACCGAGTTGGCCGAGAAGAACGCTGCGTTGTCGCTACCTTTGCGCATGGTCAGGGCGATGAAGCCCTCTTCGGCCAGTTCGTACTCGCGGCGGTCGGAAACCAGCACTTCGGTCGGGATCTTGGTTTCGATCTCGCCCATGCTTTCGAAGTGGTGCAACGGCAGGTCTTCCACCGCGCCTCCGCTCTGCGGACCGATGATGTTCGGGCACCAGCGGAACTTGGCAAAGCTGTCGGTCAGCTTGGTGCCGAAGGCGAAGGCAGTGTTGCCCCACAGGTAGTGTTCGTGGCTGTTGGCGACGGTTTCGCGGTAGACGAACGACTTGACCGGGTTCTCCTCCGGGTCGTACGGGTTGCGCAGCAGGAAGCGCGGCACGGTCAGGCCGATGTAGCGCGAGTCCTCCGACTGGCGGAAGCTCTGCCACTTGGCGAATTGCGGGCCTTCGAAGTGGTCTTTCAGGTCTTTGAGGTCCGGCAGGCCGGTGAAGCTTTCCAGGCCGAAGAACTTCGGGCCGGCCGCGGCGATGAACGGCGCGTGGGACATGCACGCTACGCTGGACACGTACTGCATCAGCTTGACGTCCGGCGAGCTCGGCGACAGGAAGTAGTTGGCGATGACCGCGCCAACCGGCTGGCCACCGAACTGGCCGTACTCAGCGGTGTAGATGTGCTTGTACAGGCCGGCCTGCATCACTTCGGGCGAGTCCTCGAAGTCGTCCAGCAGGTCTTGCTTGGAAACGTTGAGGATTTCGATCTTGATGTTTTCGCGGAAGTTGGTGCGGTCGACCAGCAACTGCAGGCCACGCCACGCCGACTCCATGGCCTGGAAATCGGCATGGTGGAGGATCTCGTCCATCTGACGGCTGAGCTTGGCATCGATCTCGGCGATCATGCGGTCGACCAGCGCCTTCTTGACCGGCTCGCCGTCGTTCTGCGGCTTGAGCAACTCTTCGATGAAGGCCGACACACCGCGCTTGGCGATGTCGTAGGCTTCGTCGTCGGGGGTCAGACGGGTTTCGGCGATGATGCTGTCGAGAATGCTGAATTCGCTGTTCTCGGCGCTCTGTTGTTGTGCGGCGGTGCTCATGACAAATAGCTTCCTTGACTAGTGGGTTCAGGCGTCCGGCGTTGCATTGATGCCCAGCTCACCGAGCACGCGCTCACGCGAGGCATCATCGGCCAGCACGCCTTCGATGGCCTTGCGGAACGCTGGAGCGTTACCCAGCGGGCCTTTCAGCGCGACCAGGGCCTCACGCAGCTCCATCAGCTTCTTCAACTCAGGCACCTGCTCGACCAGGCTGGCCGGGTTGAAGTCCTTCATCGAATTGATGCGCAGGCTGACGGCAAGCTCGTCGCTTTCGGCGCCTTCCTGCAGGCGATTGGGCACGGCCAGGGTCATGCTCAGTTCCTGCTTGGCCAGCACTTCGTCGAAGTTCATCTTGTCGATGCTGATCGGTTTGCGGTCTTCGATCTTGCGATCATCGGCACGCAGCGTGTAGTCACCGATCGCCAGCAGTTTCAGCGGCAGTTCGATCTCTTCCTGAGCGCCGCCAGTGGCGGGTTTGAAGGTGACGTTGATACGTTCCTTGGGGGCTACCGAGCCTTCTTTGGCCATTGGTTTTCTCCTTGAGGGTTATGGCCCTTGGGCCTATTCGAGTACGACTTCGAGATCGAGGTGGCACAGACGGCGATAGATCTCGTCCTTGCGCTCGCGAACCACATGGTTCTGCGGCAACAATTCACAGCAGGTGTGCAACAGATGCAGCACCTGCAGCGACAGGTCTGGCTCCCAGGCATCCAGGCCGGATTGGCACAGCTGCAGATCGAGGGCTTCCAGTTGGGTCTTGGCCAGCTCGTACTTTTTTGCCGTGAAGCACAGCCGGGCTTGGCTGAGTTGCCAGAAGAAACGCTCTCGCCCGCCGTGGCCCCCTTGCATCTGCTGCTTGAGCTGCTGCACCGCCTTCTTCAGGCCATCCTTGCGCAGTACCGGGATCGCCGCTTCCAGGGCCTCTTCCCAGGGCGCCTGGCGCTCGCTGGATTCGACCACTGGCTGAGCGACGACTGCCTGCAGGTGGGGCGAGACCTGGGAGGCAATCCAGGCGCGGGTCTCGGGGTCGGCGAACGGTGTGCCATCGTGAAACTTGAGCTCGATCAGCATGGGCAGGCGCTGCAGCAGCGAGGCGAAGTTCATTTCCACTTCACGCATGCCGGCCTCGACGTTCAGGGCCTGGCAGCACTCCCAGACCATGCGCTGTCCGTCGAACCAGAACGGCGCCTTGGCCACGCTGTTCTCCAGTTCGACCAGCAGGTCGGCATAGGCGCCTTGCTCGAAGCGGTCGCGGTAGCTCTTGAGCTTGTCGGCCGGCACCCCCCGTAGCGCGGTGACATTCTCGGCGTTGCGTTCGGGAACGGCTTCGATGGGCAACCACAGCAGTGTGCGGTTAAGGCGCAGCGCGCGCAGGTCGGTGGCTTTCTGTCGCTGCCACCACACGCACAGCTGGCGCCCCTGCTCCTGCTGGGCACGCAGGGCCTTGCCGGCATCCTTTTCACTCTCCACCGGTTCGCCAGGAGTGAACAGCTGCGTGGCCGCCTGCTTGACCTGGTTGACGATCGCCCCGACACTCCCCGCTGGCGGCTCGTTGCTGGCCGAACGTTGCACCTGGTTCTTGAGCGAACGGCAAAGCGGCAGCAGCATCGGTGCATCGGTGTCCAGTTGCTGCGAGAGAAACGCCTCGAGCCCAGCGAGGTGCTCGACCATCTGCTGGAACAGTGGCAGTTGCTCCTTGATCGCGATATCGCTGTCCAACGCCTGCTCCAGGCGCGGAACCAGCCAGCCGATCGCCGCCGAGCGCGTACGGGCCTTTTGCGGATGAACCGTCTCCCAGTGCTGCTCGCACAACTGGCGCAGCATGCCCAGCCCTGCCAGCAGCCCCGCGTAGGACTCGCGCTGGTACAGCGCCCAGGTCAACCAGGCACCGACGCGCAGATCCTTGGACTGCTCTCGCAGCAGCGTTTCACCGCCTTCGAGAATCTTCAGCCAGTCGACCTGGCCGCTGGCATGTATTGACTGAGCCTTGCCAAGTTCAGCTTCCAAGGCTTCGAACTCGGAAGAAAAACGCACATCTTCGCCGACGAAAGATCCCGGCGCGATGGCATTACTGGCGAGCGCTGCAAAACGCGCAGTCAGTTTCGAGGAGTAGGACATCCATATCTCACATTGTGAACTTTCGCGCGCACAATACTTGGCGAAACCACTTGTTCAGTGGACACGAAGTTCAAACTATCGAAGCTCACACCCTAGTGAGCAGCCAGGAAAACGGGCACCAAAGCCAAGGACTCAAACGGTCTCGAAAGCCGCGAAAAGCCTTGGAAACTTCACCACCCTACTCCAGTTCAGCAGATCAACTCGAAAGACTATACAAACCCTAACCACTTCCTAAAATAGCCGCATGGGAAATTCAGATTCGTCTTACGGAAATATCCGATACTGAATTAACTCGTAACAACCCCCGTTGATCCATCCATTAAATTATTAAATTTAATGACTACGACCGGGCAATGGCGTGGGAAAGACGCAAACGTTTGAGCGCAAGACAAGAATGCTCGCCAAGGGGGGCTGGATGGAGTGCTCGGGAAGGTAGTGCGCAGAGGTAGCAACAGCGAGAACATCGATGGCGTTGGCTTGCAGTGGCGCGGCCTTAAGCACAGGCGACGACACCGCCGCGCCATGGCCCGGAAGACGGCCATCCAGGCGACCCAGTGGCCGCTCCAACTCAGTACTGCCAACGACGGAATGATCCGGTGTCATGTATCGCTCCTTGAAGTCACTTTCGCACATCCCAGTGCACCGTGGCGCGCAAGCTACCAGCTCTTCCGGCTAAAGCCAACTTTTTTTGGCGTCAATTAGCCACCATCGGACAGGGGGCGTTCGAACATTTGACGCACAGCGCCAGCCGGCCCCCAAGCGAGTAGCCGAGGGGCCTTGCGAACTGGGCTGAGGTTAGAGGTCAGGAGCGGACCGTAAAGTCACACCGAAAGATCAGCTTGCGACTACGCTCTTCGGCCCGCTGGCAATGAGCGCCGCGCCGCAGGCGGTCTTGTGTCCGTCGAGCGCGACAGGGATGCCATCGACGCTGTAGGTAGCACTGCCTTCGACGATGGGGAACACCCCCTTGCACAGCGGGCAACTGACCATGTGCCCGACGCCGGCGATGGGTTTGCCGTTGACGTTGGTGTTGCCGAACGAGCCAAGCACTTTGCCGCCGTGGGTAGTGGAATCGCCGAGGCGGATGATGTCTTTCATGGTACGAACTCCTGTCATAAGGGGGGGCATCGATGCCAACAGCTGAAGCCTACCACAGCGAAACGGAGCCTACGTCCGGTCACCGCAGTAGGCATACCAGCCGATGAGCGGCCAACGCCCCAGCGCTCCCCTTACGCGGGCCTCATCACCAACACCCCCAACGGCGGCAAATTCAGCGACAGCGACACCGGTTGCCCATGACTGGCCACCGCCTCACAGTCCACTGCGCCCAGGTTACCCACATTCGACCCGGCATACAGCTCGGCATCGCTGTTGAGCAGCTCTTGCCAGCGTTCACCGAACGGCACACCAATCCTGTAGCCCTCACGCGGCACCGGGGTGAAGTTAGCCACTACCAGCAGCGGATCACCTTGGCTGCTCCAGCGCAGCCAGGCATACACGCTGTTGTGCGCATCATCGCCGATCAACCACTGGAAGCCCTGCGGCTGGCAGTCCTGCTCATGCAATTGCGGCAGGTTGCGGTACAGCCGGTTAAGGTCACTCACCAGGCGCTGCACACCCTGGTGCTCGGGGTACTGCAGCAGGTACCAGTCCAACTCGTCGTCGTGATTCCATTCGCGCCATTGGCCGAACTCGCAGCCCATGAACAGCAACTTCTTGCCGGGGTGGGTCCATATGAAGGTGAGGTAGGCGCGCAGGTTGGCGAATTTCTGCCAGCGATCGCCGGGCATCTTGTCGATCAGCGAATGCTTGCCATGCACCACTTCATCGTGGGAAATCGGCAGGATGAAATGCTCGGAATAGGCATAGATCAGCCCGAAACTCATCTCGTTGTGGTGGTACGTGCGGTGGATCGGGTCGTTCTGGATGTAATGCAGCGTGTCGTGCATCCAGCCCATGTTCCACTTGTAAGCAAAGCCCAGGCCGCCTTGCTGGATCGGCTGGCTGACGCCGGGCCAGGCAGTGGATTCCTCGGCGATGATCAGCGCACCGGGCGCTTCATGGGCGGCAACGCCGTTGAGGTGGCGGATGAAGTCGATGGCTTCGAGGTTCTCGCGCCCACCATGGCGGTTGGGCACCCACTCACCCGACTTGCGCGAGTAGTCGCGGTACAGCATCGAAGCCACCGCATCGACCCGCAGGCCGTCGATGTGGAAGTGTTTGAGCCAGTGCAGCGCCGAGGCCATCATGAAGCCGCGTACTTCGTTGCGACCAAGGTTGTAGATAAGGGTGTTCCAGTCCTGGTGGAAGCCTTCCAGGGGATTGTCGTACTCGTAAAGTGCCGTGCCGTCGAAGCGGGCCAGGCCGTGTTCATCGGTGGGGAAATGCGCAGGCACCCAGTCGAGTATCACGCCAATGCCACCCTGGTGGCAGGCATCGACGAATGCCGCGAAATCTTCGGCGCTGCCGTAACGCGAGGTGGGCGCGAACAGCGAAAGCGGCTGGTAGCCCCATGAGCCACCGAACGGGTGCTCCATGATCGGCATCAGCTCGATATGGGTGAAGCCAAGTTCCTGTACATAGGGCACCAGCCGCTCGGCCAGTTCGCGCCAGTTGTAATAGCGCGCGATTTCACCGGCATCGTCCAACTCGCAGCGCCAGGAGCCTGCGTGCAGCTCGTAGATCGACAGCGGCGCACTGTAGGCGTGACGCTGGGCACGGTGTGCCATCCAGTCGTGATCCTGCCATGGGTGACTGAGCGCATCAGCGACCTTGGAGGCGGTACTGGGCGGCAGTTCGGTGGCGCGGGCCAGTGGGTCGGCCTTCAGTGGCAGCACCCCTTCCTTGCCCAATACCTCGAACTTGTATGTCTCGCCGACACCGATGCGGGGCACGAACAATTCCCAGACACCCGTACTGTGGCGCAGGCGCATGGGATGGCGGCGACCGTCCCAGTTGTTGAAGTCGCCCACGACCGACACACGACGGGCGTTCGGCGCCCACACCGAGAAGCAGACGCCAGCGACACCATCGACCTGCGTCGGCTGGGCACCGAAGCGGCCGGACAGATCCCGGTGGTTGCCCTCGGCAAACAGGTACAAGTCCATGTCGCCCAGTTGCGGACCGAAACTGTAGGGATCCTCGGTCACCTGCTCGCCGCCTGCCCAACCAATTTGCAGCAAATAGGGTTGTGCCTCATCCAAGTGCGCGGTGAACAACCCAGGCAAGCTACCCTGCACCATATCGGCGAGCACTTGCCCATCATGGCGGGCCAGCACGCGTGCATTCAACGCATTGGGCAGGAAGGCGCGGACGAACGAGCCCCCCGTTCCATCGCCATGGGGGCCGAGCACTGCAAAGGGATCGGCGTGCTCGGCGCGGGCCAGGGCATCCAGGTCCCGTTGCCGAAGTCCGCCGTTTTCACGCGTGGTTGCATTCATCTATGACTCTCCCCAGGTACTGATCAGTCCATGCAAGCCATGCAAAGGCACGGCCAGCCAGCTTGGACGGTTTTCGGCTTCGTATGTGATCTCGTAGGCGGCTTTTTCCAGGCAGAAGAGCTCCAAGGCGGCGCGCTCGCCCTCAGCCTGTTGCCAGGCGTGGGGCATTGCGGCGGTGGCCAGGCCATAGGCTTCGACGAAGGCGTGGCGCGACTGGTGCAGGTACTGCCGTGCAACCCGCTGACGAGCCTGGCGCGCCGCGTCGGAGAGGTCTACCGCCGAGGCGCTGCGCAGGATCATGGCAGCAGCATAGTCGAAGGATCGCAACACGCCGGTTACATCCTTGTAGGGACTGTGCTTGGCGCGCCGCTCGTCCAAAGGACGGGCGGGTTCTCCTTCGAAATCAATCAAGTAGGCATCGCCCTGTACCACCAGCACCTGACCCAGGTGCAGGTCGCCGTGTACGCGCATCAGCAAGCCGCCCTGGGCCTGGCGCGCGAGGTTGTCGATGTGCTGGGCGAGACCGTCGCGTTGCTGCTGCAGGTCATCGACCAGCGCCTGGCTGTCGGCATCGAGGCTGTCGCGGTGTTGCGCCAGCAGGTCGAGGGCACGGGCAAGTTCGGCTGTGATCTGCTCGCTCCAACGCTTGCTGTCACGGGCATCGCTGGGCCGTGGCGTGAAGGCAGGATCGTCGCTGGGCCTGGCCAGCAGCAGGTGCATCTCGCCCAGCCGCTGGCCGAGCAAGGCCGCGAAACCGTTTAGTTCGGCCAGAGCGTCGGCGTGGGCATCGGGGGTGTTGCTCGAAGGCTCCATCTGGTCGCGGATGGCCCGTTCGAGGGTGTTCTGGGTCCAGGCCCAGGCATCGCCCTGGTTGCTCAGGTAGCCTTGGGCGATCATCAACAGGTGCGGTGTGCCCTGCTCGTCCACCCGGCTGACCCAGGCCAGCAACGGGGAGATGTTGGTGAACCCGGCAGCCGTGAGGTAGGCGCTCATTTCCAGTTCCGGGTGCACGCCTGCATTGACCCGACGAATCAGTTTGAGCACCACGCGGTCAGCGACCACCACCGAGCTGTTGGATTGCTCGGCGCCCAGGTAGCGTACCTGGCTTTCCTCAGACAGCCCGGCTGCCGCAAGCAAGTCGGTACGTTCGAAACGTAGCTCGCCCGCCGTGCAGGGCAGCCTCGTGCCTGCCTCACAGTTGCGCAGCACGGCGCGGATGAAGGGTTCGAGCACGAAGGCATCGGTGATCAGTCCCACCTGACGGCCCCGGCGTACGCGGGACAGCGCCAGTTGCTGGGGCAACGCGGTGGTGATCTGTTCTTCAGGCAACAGGCCGAACGGCAGTTGGTAACGCGTGACAGTATCTTCGCTGCGAACTTCGATCTCGCTCAGCAGCACCGGCGTGGTGGCCGTGGCCAAGCGCACGCCATAGCTCAGTTGCACTTGGTCCAGTGGCCCTTCCTTGCCGGCGTACCAGCGGCGTTTGGGCAGGTACTGCGGCAGAATCGCGGTTTCCAGGGTGTCGCGGCAGGGCGCGTCGAGCAACTCCTCCATGCGCTTGCGCAACACCAGCGTAGTGAGCTCCGGCAGGCCTTCGGAGGGCTGGATGTGCCAGCTGGGCATGCGGTCGTGGGAGGTCAGCAAGAACCAGTAGAACGCATAGGGGGGCAAGGTGAGCAAGAACGGCAACTGGCCGATCGGCGGGAATGCGCTGCCGCCGAGCATCTCCACCGGCACCATGTCGGCGTACGGCGACAACTCCAGTTCGGCCGCCTGCGCAGCCCGCGACACGTTGGCCACGCACAGGATCACTTCAGTGTTGCCGTTCGCGTCGGTGTATTCGCGAAGGTAGGCCAGGATCCGCCGGTTACTCGGCGTGAGCATCTTGAAGGTGCCACGACCAAAGGCCTTCTGTTGTTTGCGGACGGCCAGCAGGCGGCGATTCCAATTGAGCAGCGAGTGCGGGTCGTGGGACTGGGCCTCGGCGTTGACGGTCTGGTAGCCGTACAGCGGGTCCATGATCGGCGGTAGCACCAGGCGTTGCGGGTCGGCCTTGGAGAAACCGCCATTGCGGTCCGGTGACCATTGCATGGGGGTGCGCACGCCGTCGCGATCGCCCAGGTAGATGTTATCGCCCATGCCTAGCTCGTCGCCGTAATACAAGGTGGGTGTGCCGGGCATCGACAGCAGCAGGCTGGTGAGCAGTTCGATACGCCGACGGTCGCGCTGCAACAGCGGCGCCAGGCGCCGACGGATGCCGAGGTTGATGCGTGCGCGGCGGTCCTCGGCATAGTAGTTCCACAGGTAGTCGCGCTCGCGGTCGGTGACCATCTCCAGGGTCAGTTCATCGTGGTTGCGCAGGAAAATCGCCCATTGGCAGTTGGCCGGAATCTCCGGTGTCTGACGCAGGATATCGGTGATCGGAAAACGGTCCTCCATCGCCAGGGCCATGTACATGCGTGGCATCAACGGGAAGTGGAATGCCATGTGGCATTCGTCACCATCGCCTTCGCCGAAGTACGGGTGGGTGTCCTCCGGCCATTGGTTGGCCTCGGCCAGCAGCATGCGATCAGGGTAGTTGGCGTCGATCTCGGCGCGGATCGCCTTGAGTACCTGGTGGGTTTCGGGGAGGTTCTCGTTGTTGGTGCCATCGCGCTCGATCAGGTACGGAATGGCATCCAGACGTAGGCCATCGACGCCCATGTCCAACCAGAAACGCATGACGCCGATCACCGCCTTGAGCACCTGCGGGTTATCGAAGTTGAGGTCGGGCTGATGGGAGTAGAAGCGGTGCCAGAAATACTGGCCGGCCACCGGATCCCAGGTCCAGTTGGACTTTTCGGTGTCAAGGAAGATGATCCGCGTGCCGTCGTACTTCTGGTCGTCATCGGACCACACGTAGAAGTCCCGCGCCTTGCTGCCGCGCTTGGCATGGCGGGCTCGCTGGAACCAGGGGTGCTGGTCGGAGGTGTGGTTGATGACCAACTCGGTAATCACCCGCAACCCACGCTTGTGCGCCTCGGCAATGAAGCGTTTGGCATCGGCCATGCTGCCGTAATCGGGATGCACGGCCTTGTACTCGGCGATGTCGTAACCGTCGTCGCGCCGGGGGGACGGGTAGAATGGCAGCAGCCAGAGGGTGTTGACGCCCAGCTCGGCAATGTAGTCGAGCTTGTTGATCAGGCCGGGAAAATCGCCGATGCCATCGTTGTTGGCGTCGAAGAACGACTTGACGTGCAACTGGTAGATCACTGCGTCCTTGTACCACAGTGGGTCGTCGATGAAGGCAGCAGGGCGGGAACGCTTGGCCATGTGTGACTCCTTTCAAAGCTTTCTTGAACTTGCGCGATCTCCTGTGAGCCGTAGATCCCGGCGCAGTGTGCAACGGGCTCCATAGCACCGGATTGGCCCGAGTTCGCGGGTGAGCCCGCTCCCACAGGGAACAGCGTGCGACCGTCAATGGGCCTTTTCGATGCGCCAGATGCCGAACGGCGAATGCCAGGGCTCTATGCGCATCCACTGGGTCTTGCCATGCCAGGTCCAGCGATGACCGGTCATCAGGTCTTCACCGAGGGTGTCGGCGTTGTCGTCCAGGCCCAGTTCCCACAGCGGCAGTTCGAAGCTCGCCTCCTGGGCGTTATGGGGATCGAGGCTCACCGCCACCAGGATGAAGTTGTCGCGCTCTGGGGTGCGTTTGGCGAAATACAGGATGTTGTCGTTCCAGCAATTGAAGAACGCCACGCCCAGGTGGGTCTGCAAGGCACGGTTCTGGCGGCGAATGCGATTGAGCTGGGCGATTTCGGCGATGATGTTGCCGGGCTGGGTGAAGTCCCGCGGACGGATCTCGTACTTCTCCGAGTCCATGTACTCTTCCTTGCCCGGCAGTGGCGTGCTTTCGCACAGTTCGAAGCCCGAATACATCCCCCACAACCCCGAACCCATGGTGGCCAGCGCGGCACGAATGAGGAAACCGGCGCGCCCGGAGCTGTGCAGGAAGAACGGGTTGATGTCGGGCGTATTGACGAAGAAGTTGGGGCGATAGCATTGGCTCCAGGGCGGCTGGTTGAGCTGTTCGAAGTACTCGCGCAGTTCTTGCTTGGTGTTACGCCAGGTGAAGTAGGTATAGCTTTGGGCATAACCGACCTTGCCCAGGCGCGCCATCATCGCCGGTCGGGTGAAGGCCTCGGCGAGGAAGATCACCTCCGGGTGCTGGCTGCGCACATTGGCGATCAGCCATTGCCAGAATGGCAGGGGCTTGGTGTGCGGATTGTCCACGCGAAACGTCTTCACCCCCTCCTCGACCCAACCGACCACCACGTCGCGCAATGCCAGCCACAGCGATGGCACCGCCTCGGGCGCATAGAAGTCGACATTGACGATGTCCTGGTACTTCTTGGGTGGGTTCTCGGCATAGCGGATCGTGCCGTCGGGGCGCCAGCTGAACCAGCCGGGGTGTTCCTTGAGCCAGGGGTGATCCTGGGAGCACTGGATGGCGAAGTCCAGGGCGATTTCCAGGCCATGCTCAGCGGCTGCGGCCACCAGCCGTCGGAAGTCGTCGCGGCTGCCCAGCTGCGGGTGAATGGCCTCGTGCCCGCCCTCGTGGCTACCGATGGCGTAAGGGCTGCCGGGGTCACCCGGCTCAGCACGCAGGGCATTGTTGCGGCCCTTGCGGTACTGCGTTCCGATAGGGTGGATGGGCGGAAAGTACAGCACGTCGAAGCCCATGTCGCGGATCATCGGCAAACGTGCGTGCACATCGTTGAAGGTGCCGTGGCGGTCAGGGCTATCGGTGATCGAGCGGGGAAACAGTTCGTACCAACTGGCGAACAGCGCCGCCTCACGATCGACATCCAGCGGGAATTCGGTGCTACGGGTCAGGTAGCTGCGATGTTCGGCCTCGCTCATCAAGCGCGCAGTGTTGGCATCGAGCAGCAGCGCCACCTGGTCATCCGCCGGCAGGGTCGGCAAGCTGTCGAGCAGCGTCTGGATTTCCTTGCGCAGGGCCCCATCGCTGCGCTCCAGGCCCTTGCCAAGCATCAGCCTGCCCTCCTCCAGCTCCAGCGACACCTCGACACCCGCATGGTACTTTTTCTCAAGGTCGTGGCAGTAGGTCGCGAACGGGTCGATCCAGGCCTCGATACTGAATAGGTGCAAGCCCAGCTCAACTGGGGTGAACTCGGCCAGCCACAGGTCGTTACCAGGGGAATGCATCGGCACACAGTGCCAGCGGCGGCTGTGGGCCTGTCGCCACAGCAGGGTTACCGCCAGGCGGTCATGGCCATCGCTATAGACCTTGCTGCTGACCGTGACCGGCTGGCCGCTGATGGCCTTGGCGGCGAAAGTGCCAGCGTCGAGCACCGGGCTGGTGTCCTCGATCACGATGCGCGGCGCCAGCAGCGCCTGGGACAGGCTAATGGCCTGGTCGGGGTGATCGTTCGCCATCGGTACGCTTTCGAAGGGCTCGTTGCGCGTCATCGGTCCTGGCTCCCTGTTGGCATTGGCGCTAAGGATTCAGAGCCGTCGACCGGCAGGGGGTTCAAAAAAAATGAGCGATTGGCGCTGGCACGCATCAAAGCCTGCACCACCCTCTCCTATCACCCTGCGAGGTCAGGCCATGAACATTCCCATTCCACCGGAGACACCCGACCCGAACATCGACGACCCCAGCCTGCCGCCGCCGGTACCGGAAGAAGACCCCAACGAGCTGCCGATCAAGCCGACCGTGCCGCCAACCGTGGGTGACCCGCCCAGCCAGGAGCCACCGGTGAAGGCATAAGGATAGCCAAGGATCGTGGTGGGGTTGTCAGCCTGATCGCCGGCTTGCCGCCGATCAGGCCGAAACGGTCAACCCAGCTCTGCCATGCTGATCTCGCGCATCCGGAACTTCTGCACCTTGCCGGTGACCGTCATCGGAAATTCATCGACGAACCGGTAATGCCGCGGCACCTTGAAATGGGCAATGCGGGCCTTGCACCAGGCCTGCAGCTCTTCGACGGTCGCGCTGTGCCCGGGGTGTAGCTTGATCCAGGCCACCACCTCCTCGCCATACTTGTTGCACGGTATGCCGATCACCTGCGCATCGGCCACCGCCGGGTGGGTGTAGAAGAACTCCTCCAGTTCGCGTGGGTAGATGTTCTCGCCGCCGCGGATGATCATGTCCTTGTTGCGCCCGACGATACGCACATAGCCCGCCTCGTTCATCACCGCCAGGTCGCCGGTGTGCATCCAGCCGGCCGGGTCGATGGCGTCCACGGTGGCCTGGGTGTTGTCCCAGTATCCGAGCATCACGCTGTAGCCACGGGTGCACAGCTCGCCGATCTCGCCGCGCGGGACGATGCGCCCCTCCTGGTCGACCAGTTTGGTCTCAAGTTGCGGCTGGGTACGGCCGACGGTGGTCACACGCAGCTCAAGGTCGTCGTCCGGACCGGTCTGCAGCGACACCGGGCTGGTTTCCGTCATGCCGTAGGCGATCTGTACTTCGGCCATGTGCATCTGGTCGATGACCCGTCGCATCACCTCGATCGGGCAAGTGGCACCGGCCATGATGCCGCTGCGCAGCGTCGAAAGGTCCATCTGTGCACGCGAGGGGTGGTCGAGCATGGCGATGAACATGGTCGGCACGCCATAAAGGATGCTGGCACGCTCTTGGGCCACTGCGCGCAGGGTGAGTTCGGCGTCGAAGGCGTCGTTGGGGTAGATCATGGTGCTGCCGTGGGTGATGCAACCGAGGTTGGCCATGACCATGCCGAAGCAGTGGTACAGCGGCACCGGGATCACCATGCGGTCGCGCTCGGTCAGGCCGAGGCTTTCGCCGACCATGAAGCCGTTGTTGAGGATATTGTAGTGACTGAGCGTGGCGCCCTTGGGCGCGCCTGTGGTACCGGAGGTGTACTGGATGTTCACCGGCTGGTCGAATTGCAGGCTTTGCTGGCGAGCCAAGCAGGCCTGCGCCGAGACCTGCCCTGCCCGTTCGGCCAGTGCTTGCCAGGGTAGAAAGCCCACCGGTGGGGTGGCCGCCAGACTGATCACGCCACGCAGGTCGGGCAAGCGTTCGCAAGCCAGCTCACCTGCAGTGGCGCTGGCCAGTTCCGGCACCAGTTCCTGGACCATGGCATGGTAATCGGAGGTCTTGAAGGCATCGGCACATACCAACCAACGGCAGCCGGATTGGCGCAAGACATATTCCAGCTCGCCCACCCGGTATGCCGGGTTGATGTTGACCAGGATGGCACCGACCTTGGCGCTGGCCAGTTGCAGGATGCACCACTGGGCGCAGTTGGGTGACCAGATCCCGACCCGGTCGCCGGTGTTCACCTCCAGCGCCATCAGGGCACGAGCGTGCATTTCGACCTGCTCGGCCAACTGACGCCAGGTGTAGCGCAGGCCCTGATGGCGGGCCACCAGCGCCTCGCCGTCGGCGCACCGGGCCACAGTGGCATCGAAGGCCTGGCCGATGGTTTGGGTCAGCAAGGGTCGGTCCTGGCGACCGCGGGTGTAGCTTGGTTGACTCATGGGTGTCCCTTCTTGTGGTTGTTCTGGGCACGACTGAAGCAAGCAGGAATACTCTGGCGCAGATTTACGTTTACGTAAAGGTGATGAATGGATTGACAGCGATGAGGGTCAGGTTTACGTTAACGTAAAGGTGATGAACGACACCGGCCCTCAGGCAGGACGCCGGATCCTTGAGCCAGGCTGTTTCCCCTATTTCAAGAACAACAAGGTGCCCCAGCATGCATTACCCCTCCCTGAACTTCGCCCTGGGCGAGACCATCGACATGCTCCGCGACCAGGTCCGCACGTTCGTCGCTGCCGAACTGGCCCCCCGCGCTGCGCAGATCGACCACGACAACCTGTTCCCCGCCGACATGTGGCGCAAGTTCGGTGACATGGGCCTGCTGGGCATCACCGTGCCGGAAGAGTACGGTGGTGCCGGCCTGGGTTACCTGGCGCACGTGGTGTCCATGGAAGAAATCAGCCGTGGCTCGGCCTCGGTAGCCCTCTCCTATGGCGCTCATTCCAACCTCTGCGTCAACCAGATCAACCGCAATGGCAGCCACGAGCAGAAGCTCAAGTACCTACCCAAGCTGATCAGCGGCGAACACATCGGCGCCCTGGCCATGAGCGAGCCCAATGCCGGATCCGACGTGGTGTCGATGAAACTGCGTGCGGAAAAACGCGGCGACCACTACGTGCTGAACGGCAGCAAGACCTGGATCACCAACGGCCCCGATGCCAACACCTACGTGATCTACGCCAAGACCGACCTGGACAAGGGCCCCCATGGCATCACCGCGTTTATCGTCGAGCGTGACTGGAAAGGCTTCAGCCGCAGCAACAAGTTCGACAAGCTGGGCATGCGCGGCTCCAACACCTGCGAGCTGTTCTTCGATGGCGTCGAAGTCCCGCAAGAGAACATCCTCGGCCAGCTCAACGGCGGTGTGCGCGTGCTAATGAGTGGCCTGGACTACGAGCGCGTGGTGCTCTCCGGCGGCCCCACCGGCATCATGCAAAGCTGCATGGACCTGGTGGTGCCCTACATTCACGATCGCAAGCAGTTCGGCCAGAGCATCGGCGAATTCCAGCTGATCCAGGGCAAGATCGCCGACATGTACACCCAGCTCAATGCCAGCCGCGCCTACCTGTATGCCGTGGCCCAGGCCTGCGACCGTGGCGAGACCACCCGCAAGGACGCCGCCGGGGTCATCCTCTATACCGCCGAACGCGCCACCCAGATGGCCCTGGAAGCGATTCAGATTCTCGGCGGCAACGGCTACATCAACGAGTTCCCGGCCGGCCGCTTGCTGCGCGACGCCAAGCTGTACGAGATCGGTGCCGGCACCAGCGAAATCCGTCGGATGCTGATCGGCCGCGAACTGTTCAACGAAACCCGCTGAGCATAAGGAACGGGCGTCCATGGCTATCCTGCATACCCAGATCAACCCGCGCTCGGCGGAGTTCGCCAGCAACAGCGCGGCCATGCTAGAACAGGTCCAAGCCCTGCGCAGCCTGCTCGCCCAGGTCAGCCAGGGCGGAGGGCCGAAAGCACAGGAACGGCACACCTCGCGGGGCAAGCTGTTGCCACGCGAGCGTATCGACCGCCTGCTCGACACCGGCTCGCCCTTCCTTGAGATCGGTCAGCTGGCGGCCCATGAAGTCTATGGCGAAGACGTGCCCGCGGCGGGCCTGATCGCCGGTATCGGCCGTGTCGAGGGCGTGGAGTGCATGATCGTGGCCAACGACGCCACGGTCAAAGGCGGGTCCTACTACCCGCTGACGGTGAAAAAGCACCTGCGCGCCCAGACCATCGCGTTGCAGAACCGTCTGCCGTGCATCTACCTGGTGGACTCGGGCGGCGCCAACCTGCCGCGCCAGGATGAAGTGTTCCCCGACCGTGAGCATTTCGGCCGCATCTTCTTCAACCAGGCGAACATGAGCGCGTTGGGCATTGCGCAGATCGCCGTGGTGATGGGCTCGTGCACCGCCGGTGGCGCCTACGTGCCAGCCATGGCCGACGAAGCGATCATGGTACGCCAGCAGGCCACCATCTTCCTCGCCGGCCCGCCTCTGGTGAGAGCCGCTACCGGGGAGGTGGTGAGCGCCGAGGACCTGGGTGGTGCCGACGTGCATTGCCGTACCAGCGGCGTGGCCGACCATTATGCCGACAACGACGAACACGCCCTGGCCCTGGCGCGGCGCAGCGTCGCCAACCTCAACTGGCACAAGCTGGGCAAACTGCAGCGCCAAACGCCCATCGCCCCGCTGTATAGCGCCGAGGAGCTGTACGGCGTGGTGCCGGCCGACGCCAAGCAACCGTTCGATGTCCGCGAGGTAATCGCCCGCCTGGTCGACGGCTCGGTGTTCGATGAGTTCAAGGCGCTGTTCGGTACCACCTTGGTGTGCGGTTTCGCCCACCTGCACGGCTATCCGGTCGCGATCCTGGCCAACAACGGCATCCTGTTCGCCGAAGCTGCGCAAAAAGGTGCGCATTTCATCGAACTGGCCTGCCAGCGGGGCATTCCGCTGCTGTTCCTGCAAAACATCACCGGTTTCATGGTCGGCAAGAAGTACGAAGAGGGCGGCATCGCCAAGCATGGCGCCAAGTTGGTGACCGCCGTGGCTTGTGCCCAGGTGCCGAAGTTCACGGTGATCATCGGCGGCAGTTTCGGCGCCGGCAACTATGGCATGTGCGGCCGGGCCTACGACCCGCGCTTCCTGTGGATGTGGCCCAACGCGCGCATCGGTGTGATGGGCGCCGAGCAAGCCGCCGGGGTACTGGCGCAGGTCAAGCGCGAGCAGAGCGAACGCAGTGGCCAGCCCTTCAGCGCCGAAGACGAGGCGCGCCTGAAGCAGCCGATTCTCGACCAGTACGAGCACCAGGGCCACCCCTACTACTCCAGCGCCCGGCTGTGGGACGACGGCGTCATCGACCCGGCGCAGACCCGCGACGTGCTCGGCCTGGCGTTGTCCGCCTCGCTGAACGCCCCGATCGAACAGAGCCGCTTCGGCATATTCCGGATGTGATCCATGAGCGATTTCAGCACCCTCGAAGTGATTCGCGACCCGCGCGGCTTCGCCACCTTGTGGCTGAGCCGAGAGGACAAGAACAACGCCTTCAACGCGCTGATGATCCGCGAGCTGATCGTCGCCCTCGACCAGTTGGCCGAGGACGCGAGCCTGCGCTTTTTGCTGCTGCGCGGCCGTGGCCGGCACTTCAGCGCTGGCGCCGACCTGGCCTGGATGCAGCAATCGGCGCAGCTGGACTTCAACACCAACCTCGACGACGCCCGCGAACTCGGCGAGCTGATGTACGCCTTGCACCGTCTCAAGGCGCCGACCTTGGCCGTGGTGCAAGGCGCGGCCTTTGGTGGCGCACTGGGCCTGATCAGTTGCTGTGACATGGCCATCGGCGCCGAAGACGCTCAGCTGTGCCTCTCGGAAGTGCGCATCGGCCTGGCGCCAGCGGTCATCAGCCCGTTCGTGGTCAAGGCCATCGGCGAACGCGCCGCACGCCGCTATGCCCTGACCGCCGAGCGTTTCAGCGGCGTGCGCGCGCACGAACTGGGCCTGCTTGCGCAGGTGTATCCCGCCGCCGAGCTGGATGCACAGGTCGAGGCTTGGGTAGCCAATCTATTGCAGAACAGCCCGCAGGCGCTGCGTGTCACCAAGGACCTGCTGCGCGAAGTGGACGACGGCGAACTCAGCCCCGCCCTGCGCCGCTATTGCGAAAACACCATTGCCCGCATCCGCGTCAGCGCAGAAGGCCAGGAAGGCCTGCGCGCCTTCCTGGAAAAACGCCGCCCCGCCTGGCAAAACGACGACAAGAAGGAGCCGCGCCCATGAGCCGCCCCACACTGACCACCCTGCTGGTCGCCAACCGTGGCGAAATCGCCTGCCGGGTAATGCGCACCGCCAAGTCCATGGGACTGACCACCGTCGCCGTGCACAGCGCTACCGATCGTGACGCCCGCCACAGCCGTGAAGCGGACATCCGTGTCGACCTGGGCGGCACCAAGGCCGCCGAAAGCTACCTGGTGATCGACAAGTTGCTGGCCGCCGCCAAGGCCAGCGGCGCCCAGGCCATCCATCCCGGCTATGGCTTCCTGTCCGAAAACGCCACCTTTGCCCGGGCCATCGAACAAGCCGGGCTGATCTTCCTCGGTCCACCGGCCAGTGCCATCGACGCCATGGGCAGCAAGTCGGCGGCCAAGGCACTGATGGAAGCTGCCGGCGTACCCCTGGTGCCCGGCTATCATGGCGAGGCCCAGGACCTGGAAACCTTCCGCGCCGCCGCCGAACGCATCGGCTACCCGGTTCTGCTCAAGGCCAGTGCGGGCGGCGGTGGCAAGGGCATGAAGGTGGTCGAGGACGAAAGCCAGCTTGCCGACGCCCTGGCCTCGGCCCAGCGTGAAGCGCAATCGTCGTTCGGCGACTCGCGCATGCTCGTGGAAAAGTACGTGCTCAAGCCACGTCATGTGGAAATCCAGGTGTTCGCCGACCAGCACGGCAACTGCCTGTACCTGAACGAGCGTGACTGCTCGATCCAGCGTCGTCACCAGAAGGTCGTCGAGGAAGCCCCGGCG
This sequence comes from Pseudomonas sp. Rh2, assembly GCF_040762985.1. Taxonomy (NCBI): domain Bacteria; kingdom Pseudomonadati; phylum Pseudomonadota; class Gammaproteobacteria; order Pseudomonadales; family Pseudomonadaceae; genus Pseudomonas; species Pseudomonas sp. Rh2. Next base: position 2,495,860 of record NZ_CP142890.1, on the reverse strand, counting down.
CCAGGCCTTTCCCCGGAACTGCGCCAGGCCATGGGTGAAGCTGCAGTGCGTGCCGCCCAGGCCATCGGCTACGTTGGCGCGGGGACCGTGGAGTTCCTGCTCGATGCCCGTGGCGAGTTCTTCTTCATGGAGATGAACACCCGCCTGCAGGTGGAGCACCCGGTCACCGAAGCCATCACCGGCCTCGACCTGGTGGCCTGGCAGATCCGCGTGGCCTGCGGCGAACCGTTGCCGATCACCCAAGCCGAGGTGCCTCTGATGGGCCATGCCATCGAGGTACGTCTGTACGCCGAGGACCCAGCCAATGAATTCCTACCGGCCACTGGCACCCTGACGCTGTACCGCGAGTCGGCGCCGGGCGAAGGGCGCCGGGTCGATAGCGGCGTCAGCGAGGGCGATGTGGTGTCGCCGTTCTACGACCCGATGCTGGGCAAGCTGATTGCCTGGGGCCAGGACCGCGAACAGGCGCGCCTGCGGTTGCTGGCGATGCTCGACGAGTTCGCCATCGGCGGCCTCAAGACCAACATCAACTTCCTGCGCCGAATTCTCGCCCACCCGGCGTTCGCCGAGGCAGAACTCGATACTGGGTTCATCCCGCGCCATCAAGACGTCTTGCTGCCTGCGCCCCAGGCACTGCCGGCCACCTTCTGGGAAGCAGCGGCCGAAGCCTGGCTGCTGGGCCAGGCACCGCACGAGCGCGCCGACGACGCAGGCTCGCCCTGGCGGGAACACAACGGCCTGCGCCTGGGGTTGCCGGCACGCAGCAGCCTGCACCTGTTGAGCGGCGGGCAAGCTCAGGCCGTCGCCCTCGAACGCAGCGCCGCATCGACCTGGCAGCTCGATGGCGAGCAGTTGTGCCAAGACCACGATGGCATGCGCCGCCGGCATCTGGCCGTGCGCAAAGGCAGCACGCTGTTCCTGCGCTGGGAAGGTGAAGTGCACGCCGTGGAAGCGTTCGACCCGATCGCCGAAGCCGAGGCCAGCCATGGCCATCAAGGCGGCCTGACGGCGCCCATGAACGGCAGTATCGTGCGGGTGCTGGTCGAGTTGGGGCAACGGGTGGAGGCCGGCGCTGCGCTTGTGGTGCTGGAGGCGATGAAGATGGAACACAGCATTCGCGCCCCACACGCCGGGACGGTGAAGGCACTGTTCTGTCAGGAAGGGGATATGGTCAGCGAAGGAACGGCGCTGGTCGAACTGGCTGAGTGATTGGGCTTGGGCAACGGTGTGTGTTGTCTGTTCTGGCCTCATCGTCGGCAAGCCGGCGATGAGGCCACGATCCAGCTAGAAAACCCCGTGCGCCTGCACGACGACGCCCAGAAACTCACACCCCTCCTCGCAAAGGAGCGCCGGATAACTGTTGTTGAGCGCTTTCAGATAGCGTTGCCCGCCCTCCTCGGCCAGCTCCCGCAAAATCGCCGACTTGCCAGGCAACCGTGCAATCACCAGTTTTCCCGGCACAGCCTCAAGCCCTGGGTCAACCAGCACACGCATGCCTTGAGGCACGCTGCGGCCCGTGTTCGTACTCATGGCATCGTTTTCGACCGGCAGCCAGAACGCATTGCCCTGTGCCAGATAGTCGGTCTGCTCGAACACCGTGGATGATTCGGCCGTGCTTGAGCCGACCTGCTCCCAGCCCAGCACCGGGTAGCGAAAACACACGATGTACTGCATCAGGTCCTGGTCGTCATCGACCTCATCCAAGGTATAGCTACCTGGGTCTTCGCCCACCCGCCCCAGCACCCGCAACTGCATGCTGACGTGATAGTGAGGCATGCCCAGTTCGACGAACACACGGTTCATCGAGTCGACCCTGGGTTGGCGCCGCTTGCATAGCCAATGACCCACGCTACCTTGGGAGACGCCAACGCGTTCGGCCAGTTGCTCCTGGGAGATATCGAGCTCCTCCATCCGCTCACGGACGAGGGCAATCCATTTATCCATATTCATCGCTGGCACGATACGGACTGCCTTCGAGCGCTCAATAAACATTTAGTATTATTTATCAGAAAGCACGAGAATACCCCAAGTATTAAACTCGGGTTGAACCTTTTCCCCATTGGCATTCACAGGTATCAGGATGAAACCCTCGAAAAAAGACGAAACAGATCTCGACAGCGAAGCCGCTCGCCGTGCCCTCGACTATTACCTGAACCCCAACCCAACGCGCCCCACTGCCCAGAACAAGATCTGGACCTTGCACGAAGGCGTTACCGGCGAACAGGCGCAGGAACACGCCATCGCACTGCTACGCTGCGCAGCGGCCACGGCACAGGAAACGGCCCAGCACCAGCAAGGCACCCAGCGGGAGTTGACGTTCGCGTTGATGCACATGATGGACATGGCCAGGGCGCTGCTCGAACACAAACGCTCGGTGCAGACGGGCCTTTAGCACGGATTAGGAAGGGAGAAACGTGATAGCCGCGTCACGGCAAAGGCCCCGGTTGCCGGGACTAGGAGCGCACCGGTAATACTTTTTTACCGGATAACTGAAAATTCATTTGACTCTCAAATGATAACGATTATTATTGCGCTCAGCTGATCGCGAGATCCGCTGGATAACCTGGAGCTTAGGTCGCTCTCAGATTATCTCCTCATCAGGCTAATCACGGTTTTTGACCCGGCTTTTTGCCGGGTCTTTTTTTTGGCTCTTCAGGCTAATGAAGATCGTTGAATGGCGGCGATGATAGCAAAAATGTTTCAGAGCGTGAACGCTCATTACAAAACTTTGCGGAATCAGCACTTGAGAATCAATCTCGTTTCACTTACTCTGAATCCGCATCACGGAAGATGCCCCCTTCCCACTTGAGCACGGAGCTGTCCATGAGCCGTTCGCTGCTGCCCGTTGAACACAGCCCCCATGCCGTCGCAGGGCCCACTGACGATGCCCTTCTGCATGGCCTCAAGCGGCTTCCACGCCGCGTGCAGCAAGTCTTCCTGCTCAATCGTCTGGACCAGCTCGATTTCCCCTGCATCGCTACCCGCCTTGGCCTGCCGCTGTCCAGCGTCGAGCGGCACATGATCCAGGCGCTGCAATGCGCACGTCCCCGTGGCGATGCCTTGGCACGCCTAGCCGGCCACTGGTACGTGCGCCTGCAGAATCCTCAGGCGAGCGCCTGCGAGCGCATCGACTTCCGCCGCTGGCTCGATGCCGACCCTGCGCATCTGCAAGCTTTCCACGAGACCGAACTGTGCTGGCGAAGTCTGTTGGCACCGGCTCGTGCGCTGGGGCATGACGGGTGGTACCGACAAGGCCGGGCGGCGTTATCGCTGGGTGGCTGTTCGATTGCTGTCGGCCTCGGCATTGCTGCGTTGCTGCTCTTGGGCCTTAGCGCCTGAGCCGCGCATCACGAGCAAGGCCAGCGCCTGCAAGCGCGCGATCATTGCGCCGTGCAGCAAGGCGGTCGCGCGCAAATCGTGCGGGCATGGCTGGCCCGAAACAGAGGTAGGAGCCTTGCTCGCGATGCGCCGCGCGGGCGGCGCTCGATTGACGCCCCTCAAGATCAAGTAAAGATCGCCACAGCCCGAACAAAGCCCGCAGAAGCCCGACGAATCTTGTACGGGAAACAACTGACCAGAAAACCGAACGGCGGCAGCTTTTCAAGATTGGCCAACTTCTCCATCTGCCCATACCCGATGTCGCGCCCAGCCTTGTGCCCCTCCCAGATAATCGAGGCATCGCCCGAAGCGATGAAACGTTCGCGGGTGTACTTGAACGGAGCGTCCCAGCTCCAGGCATCGGTACCGACCACCCTCACCCCCCGCTCCAACAGATAGAGCGTCGCCTCACGGCCCATTCCGACCCCAGCCTCCAGGTAACCGGGCTGGCCGAACAGGCTACCGGCGCGGGTGTTCACCAAGACGATATCCAGCGGCTGCAGTTCATGGCCGATGCGCGCCAACTCTGCCTCGACCTCGGCCGCGCTGACCACGTGACCATCGGGCAAGTGGCGCATGTCCAGTTTCACACCCGGCTGCAGGCACCACTCCAACGGCAGTTCGTCAATGCCGAAGGCCGGCTTGCCACCATCGGTGGTTGACGCGTAATGCCAGGGCGCATCCATGTGCGTCCCGCTATGGGTGGTGATCTGCAGGCGTTCGGCTGCCCAGGATTCGTCGCCCGGCAGGTCTTCCTTGCGTAGTCCGGGAAACATCGCGGCCATCTCCGGCCAGCCCTGCTGGTGGTCCATGTAGTCGATCTTCGGCAGCAGGGGCGGTGGATCGGTGTACGGGTTGTTGTCCAGGGTGACAGACAGGTCCAGCAAGCGACGTGCACTGATGCTCATGCAGGGATTCCTTTTCGATGGGTGGCGCGGTTACTGCGGCGCAGCGGCAGGTCGAGGGCATTGCGCAGCAGCGCGGCCACCGACCCGTCGTGGCAGAAACCAAGCTCGCGGGCCTGGGACGTTCGCAGCGGTGGATAGCTGCCGAACTGCGCTTGCAGTTGGGGGTCCGGGGCGAAGCTGATGCGTGCGCCGTTGGCCTCGCCAAAGCTGGTCGCCAGCCCGGCCAGCACCTGGGCGATGGATAGATGCAACACAGGCAACTGCCAGATGCGCTGGTTGCCGGGTTCTTCCAGTTCGGCAGCACGCAGCAGGTTGTCCACGCAGCAATTGGCCGACATCCACCAGGCACGTGCATCAGGCGAGACCGGGCAGGTGTAGGCGTCACCCGCCGCATAGGCATGTAGAAGGTCGCTCATGAACGCCGAACGCAAACCGTTCGGCTCACGCGGCCTGGCGACGATGCCGGGCAGGCGCAAGGCACGGCCGTCCACCTCGCCACGGCGGGACAGGTCTTGCAAGGCGATTTCGACCATGCGCTTGTGCGCCGCATAGGAAAGCTGCGGGGACGCCGGTTGGCCTTCGTCCATGCGCAGCGGCAGCTCGCCGCCGTATACCGCTACGCTGCTGGCGTACACCAGCACCGGAGGACGACAGCGATTGCGCAGCTGGTTGAGCAGTTCCAGGCTGGCTTGCAGATTCACCTGATAACCCAGCTCGTACTGCGCCTCGGCCGCGCCTCCCGGCACACTGACCAGATGGAACACCAAGTCGACACCATCTGCCAGTATCCGGCGCAACAAGGCCGCGTCAGTGATGTTGCCGGTGTGGCAACGCAGGCGCGTGTCCTCGGGCAAGCCATCCAGCACCTGGTCCAGCAGCAGCAATGCCTCGATGCGCTGCCCACGCAACTGCCCCCTGTCCAACAAGCGCCGCACCAGTTGTCGACCGACGAATCCATTGGCGCCGGTGATCATCACGCGCATGGCCCGCCTCCCTGCACCACGCGCTGGTCGATGGCACCGAACAGCACTTCGCCAGAGAGGCCGCGGGCTTCCATGCGCACGCGATCGCCAAAACGCATGAAGGCCGTGCGCGGCGCCCCAGTGGCAATGGTTTCGATGGCGCGGCGCTCGGCGATGCACGCCGAGCCCACACTGCGATCGGCATTGGACACGGTGCCGGAGCCAATCAGCGTGCCGGCACTCAAACGCCGTGTCAGCGCCGCATGGGCGATCAGCTGGTGAAAGCCAAAATGCATGGTGCCCCCATGAGGGTGGCCAAACCACTGGCCATTCCACTCCACCTGCAGCGGCAGGTGCACGCGACCCTCGCGCCACGCATCGCCAAGTTCGTCCGGCGTCACCGCTACCGGTGCGAAGGTGCTGGCAGGCTTGGCCTGCAGAAAGCCAAAACCAGTCTTCATTTCCCTCGGGGCCAGGGCTCGCAGGCTGACGTCATTGAGTTGCAGCACCAGGCGCACATGCTGCAACGCCTGCTCAGCCAGGCAGCCCATGGGGACGTCATCGAGCAACACGGCAAACTCGCCTTCGAAGTCGATGCCGTGGGCTTCGCTGGGCAAAGGTATGTCCGCGCACGGGCCGAGGAAGTCGTCACTGGCGCCCTGGTAGATCAGCGGCGTGTGCTCTACGCCCTCAATGGGGTCCAGGTTGAAGGCCTTCTGCATCAGCTCGCCATGGCTGAGAAAGCAAGAGCCGTCCAACCATTGGCTGGCACGCGGCAGGGGGGCGGCCAGTCGGGTCAGGTCAAGATCGAAGCGCCCCCTGGCCGTGTTGTCGTTGAGCTGCTGATAGCGCTGCTGCAATCGGGCTTCGACCTGGGGCCAGTTCTCCAAGGCAACCTGCAAGTTGGCGGCGATGTCGCTGGCATCGACCGCTTGCCCGAGGTCACGGGCCACTACCAGCAAGCGGCCATCGCGGCTGCCGTCATCGAGTGTGGCAAGCTTCATGGCAACAGCTCCTTGAGGTCGTCGGCATAACGGCCATCGAGCAGGATGAAGACCATCCGTGCCATCTGCTCGGTGCGGTTGCTCCAGGCGTGGTTGGTGCCACGCTGGACCACGATGTCACCGCGCTTGAGGTGGACCTCGCCATCGTCCAGCACCAACCAGACCTCGCCCTCAGTGACGATGCCGTAGTCCAGGGTCTGTGTACGGTGCATCAGCTTGTGTTTCGAATCGGCCTTGCCCGTGCCGGCACCAACCTGGCCGATCTCGGCGAACACAGCCGCCGCCGCTTCAGCGCTGACCCGGTTCTGTACGCTGTCCGGCGGAATGTCCACTACCCGGATCACGCTGCCCAGCCTGCCAGGGCTCAGCTGCAGTGGCTGCGCGGTCGGGTCATCGCCGTTGTCCAGTAGCGCGGGGCTGCCGACACTGTTCCAGACCTCATAGAACAGGGTGCCGGGGACTGCCATGAGCGGGAAGTTGTTTGGCGTCGGGCCGCAACTGGCGATGACCGCCTGGCCCTTGGCATCGTGGCCGGTAACGACACGTTTGAATGCAGGAAGCGATTGCATGTTGTCTCCTTTCAATTGCCGTCGCCGATGGTCGTGCCACCGTCGACAATAAGATTCTGTCCCGTGATGAACGCGCCCCCCGGCGCAGCCAGCAGCAAGGCAAGGGCTGCCACTTCTTCGGGGCGGCCGACCCGCCGCAAGGGGGTGAGCGCCAGGCGCCGCTCCAGTACCTGGGGGTTGTCGGTCAGAGGGCGGGCGAACGCGGTGTGGATGACGCCAGGGCTGATGGCATTGACGCGAATGTTCGCCGGCCCCCACTCCACCGCCAGGTTGCGCGCCAGCTGTGCGAGGCCAGCCTTGGACAGCCCATACAGGCCCAGCCCCTTGTTGCCGCGCACACCGGCGATACTGGCCATGAACACCACGCTGCCGCCGCCGCCCTCGCCCATGGCCGGTAACAGCGCGTTGGTCAGCCACAGCGCGCTGCGCAGGTTGACGGTGAAGGTCAGTTCCCAGTCGGCATCGCTAGCCGCGGCCAATGGCCCCATGTGCGGGGCGACACCGGCATTGCACACCAACGCATCGAGACGCCCGAAGTGATCCAGGCAGCGCCTAGCCAGGCCCTGTACGGCCTCGGCGTCACGCAGATCGGCGACCAGCGCGATGGCCTCGATGCCTTCCAGCGCCAGTTGCGCCACGGCGTGCTCGCAGCCCTCGGCACTCTCGCTGCTGATGGCGACACGCGCACCGGCACGCCCATACTCGCGGGCGATGGCCAGGCCGATGCCGCGGGTAGCGCCAGTGATGAGTGCAGTCTTTCCCGCCAGTGAAAACAGTTCGCTCATCGTGCACCTACCACTGCATCAGGACGTGTGCGGCGCATCATCACCAGGCACACTGGCGCCAATAGCAGTTGCCCGATGGCGATCAGCAACAGCGCGTGGGGCAATTGCGCAACCACACCCGCCGTCAGCGCCAGCACCAGCAGCGGGCTGAGGAACTCGCCGGCGAAGATCGCCGCGGTGAATCCGCCAGTGGCGCGGCCACGCTGCTCGAAGCCGACCTGCTGCATTACCCGGGTGATCAGCGTCGGTAATAGCAGGCCCACACCCAAACCATTGATGAGCACCGCCACGACCACCGGTGCATGACTGCTGGCCAACGCCATCAGGCCACCACCGACCCCGGCGGTGGCAAAACCCAATGCCAGCAGGCGGCAAGGAGCCAGGCGCGCCAGCAGCCGGAAAGCCAGTGCGCCGGCCAACACGCCCAGTTGGTTGGCACCCATGGTCAAGCCGACGTGTTGCGGCGCATCGACATGCAGCAGTTGCAGCACGTAACCGGCCTGTACCGGGACGATGAACAGGCTGACGCCAGCCAGCCCCGTGAGCAGGTACAAAGGCGCCAAGGCTGCCCAGGGGAAACGCGATTGCGCCTTCTGCTCGCATGCGCTGCGACAGGTGCCGGGCTCCCACAGCGCGACGGCCATCAGCGGCAGGCACAGTACACCCACGGCGTAAAGCGCGAAGGGGGAACGCCAGTCGCTTTCGCCCAGCGCACCGCCCATGCCCATGAACAACGCCGCCGACAACGACGTCACCACCATCTGCAGGGCGAACAGCCGGGCTCGGCGCTGGCCGTCGAAGTAATCACCCATCAACGTCGTGCAGCAGGTCATGATCCCCGCTTCGGCCACGCCGATACCGGCGCGGCTGACGACGATCAGGGCCAATGAGTCCAGCCATAGCGGCAACAGTCCGCACAGGCTGTACAGCAGCATGCTCGCCAGCAACAGTGGTCGACGCCCGACACGGTCGGCGAGCACCCCGGCCAGCGGCGCCAGCAAGGCAATTACCAGCGCCGGCAGCGTCAACGCCACGGGCACCAGCACGGCGACTCCCGGAGTCTGGGCAAAATGCTCATGCATGCGCGGCAGGACCGGCGCTATGAGCACAGCACCCAGCACCGGCAGGCAACTGCCGAACAGCAGCAGCGCGCCCTGGATGCGTCCGGCGATACGTTCAGCGGCCATGGCTCATCTCCTCCAGTGGACGAAAGCCTGCGCTGGGTTCCAGCGCCCCTGCCCCTTCCTCGCGCTGCGTGGGCTGGGATTCATGGGCCGATGCTTTGGGGTGCTGTTCGGCACTGGCCTGGCGGTGGGGCAAGAGGAAGTAAGCCAGTGCGGGCAAAAGGATCAGCGCGCCGACCATGTTCCAGACGAACATGAAGGCCAGCAGCACGCCCATGTCAGCCTGGAACTTGATCGGCGAGAAGATCCAGGTACCGACGCCGATGGCCAGGGTGATTCCGGTAAGCATCACCACCTTTCCAGTGAACAGCAGTGCGCGGTAATAGGCCTGGGACAGGCTCGCCCCTTCACGCAGCTGGCCCAGCACGATGCTCATCACGTACAGCGCGTAGTCCACGCCGATGCCGACACCCAGCGCGATCACCGGCAGGGTCGCGACCTTCACGCCTATACCGAGCGCGACCATCAGCGCTTCGCAGAGGATCGAGGTCAGCACCAGTGGCAATACCGCGCAGAGTACCGCTCGCCACGAGCGGAAGGTCGCCAGGCAGAGCAGGATCACAGCGCCGTACACCCACCACAGCATGTCGCGATTGGCCTGTTTCACCACCTGGTTGGTGGCAGCCTCGATACCCGCACTGCCAGCAGCCATCAGGAAGCTCGCCTGCTCGCTGTCGTTGGCCTGGGCGAAGCCCTGGACGCTGTCCACCACCTGCGCCAAGGTGTCGGCCTTGTGGTCGGTGAGGTAGGCGTAGAGCGTCAGCAGGCTGCAGTCGTCGTTGTATAACCCGCGCGGGGCATTGGCGGTGACCATGTTCAGGGTCGCCTGGTTGTTGACCAGGTCGTACCACTTCGGACTGCCCTCGGAAAGGCCGACCAGCACCCGGCGATTGAGCAGTGCCAGCGAGTTGGTCGAATCCACCCCCTGCAGGCCTCGCAGTTGCCAGTCCAGGTCATCCACCCGCTTGAGAGTGTCATAGGCCGAACAACCGCCGGGAGCGGTGCGCACCATCACGGCGAACACATCGCTGCTGGCGCCGTAATGCTGGGTGACGAAGGCATTGTCGCGGTTGTAGCGCGAATCGGCGCGCAACTCAGGCGCCCCCGCGTCGAGGTCGCCAACCTTCAGGTGCAGGCTGACGGCATACCCACCAGCGGCCATCAACGCCGCCACGGCGATGCAGGCACCAGCCCAGCGACGCTGGGTGAACAGGTCAAGAAAACGCCACAACGCCTGCTTGCGCGCCCCACTCGCCTGCGCTTCTTCGGCGCGCAGGCTACGCCGCGCGGCTCGGGCACTGACTCCCACGTACGAGAGCAATACCGGCAGCAGAATCAGGTTGGTGAAGATCAGCACCGCCACGCCCAGGCTGGCGATCACCGCAAGGTCCTGGATCACCTGGATCTGGATGATCATCAGCACAGCGAAACCCACCGCATCGCACAACAGCGCGGTCAACCCAGCCAGGAACAGGCGGCGGAAGGTAAAGCGCGCCGCCACCAGGCGATGCATGCCGCGTCCGATGTCCTGCATGATGCCGTTCATCTTCTGCGCGCCGTGGCTCATGCCGATGGCGAACACCAGGAACGGTACCAGCACCGAGTAAGGGTCGAGCGCGTAGCCCAGCAGCGGCAGCAGGCCGAGCTGCCAGATCACTGCCACCAACGAGCACACCACCACCAGTGCCGTGCTACGCACACAGCGGGTATACCCGTAGAGCACCACGGCGGTAATGGCGATTGCCACGGCGAAGAACAGCAGGATCTGCCGCAGGCCGTCGATCAGGTCGCCCACCACTTTGGCAAACCCGGTGATGTGGATCTGCACGCCCTGTGCCTGGAAGCGCTCGCGGAGGGTCTCAAGCTCGTGGGCGAACGCTGTGTAGTCCAGCGACTGACCGTCTGGGGTCTTCTCCAGAAGCGGCACGTAGATGATGCTCGATCGCTGGTCGAAGGCCACCAACTGGCCGATCTCGTTGGAGCGCTCGACGTTGCGCTTGAGCGCCTCCAGGCTCGCGGCGGCGCCATCGTAGCCATCGGGAATCACCGGACCGCCCTCCAGACCTTCCTCAGTCACTCCGGTCCAGCGGGTGGAAGGGGTCCACAGGGATTTCATCGCGGCGCGGTCGACGCCCGGCAGCAGGTATACCGCGTCGTTGAGCTGCTGCAGGTTGTCCAGGTAATGCTTGTCGTAGATGCTGCCGTGCGGGTTGGCCACGGCGATGCGAACGGCGTTGCCCAGCCCGGCCAGTTCCTGGCGGTGCTCCAGGTAGTTGTGAATGAATGGGTGATCCTGCGGGATCATTTTCTCGAAACTGGCGTTGAGGGTCAGGCGCGAGGCCTGCCAGCCGAGCAGCAGGGTTGCCGCCAGGCACAACAGCAGCACCCAGGCGCGATGGTTGAACAGCGCGCGCTCTAGCAGCGAGCCGGACGTGCTGTCGAAGTCATCGAGACGGCCGCTGGACGGCGCAGGTGAATTCATCGCGTGCATGGTTCAGTCCGCCGTGGTGGAAACGTTGGAAGCCGCCAGACGGCGGGTACCCGCCATTCCGACGGCGACGATGGCACCGTCTGCCGCGAGGGTGGCGGCGGTCAGCGGCAAGCCGTCGGAGACCGGCACAGGCTGCGCGGCGAAGGTGTCGATGCCGCTGCGCAGGAGCATGCCAGCCTGGTTGGCGAGCAAGAGCTGGTCACCGACGACGCGTATGCTGTTGAGCGAGGCGGGAATCGGGTTGGCCAGCGCCACGAAACTGTCTGCGCCGTCATCGGAGGCGAACAACGAGCCGCGCAATCCTCCGACCAGCAGTCGCCCGCTTGGCAGAATGGCGGCCGCGAAGTAGCTGCCATCGTAAGGGCCTTGCAGCGGTTCGAAGTGGGAACCGCTGTCGCGCGAACGCAACAGCAGGCCCTGCTCACCGGCGATGTACAGGTCGCTGCCCTGGCGCGCCAGGGCATACAGGTGCAAGCCACGTCGATTCGGCAAACGCCCCATGGCGGACTGCCAGGTCCGCCCACCATCGACAGTGCTCATGGCCAACCCGTAGGCTCCCACAGCAAGGCCGTGGCGTGCATCGGCGAAGCTCAGCGCCAGCAGCGGCTTGTCGGCGCCATCGGCGAGCAGCCGTTGCGCGGCGGCCACGCGCTGCTCGTCCGCGGATGCTTGGGCTGCTTGCAACTCCAGCGTCGCGGCGCGCTTGCCGTCAAGCTGCAAGGTCCAGTGCTCACCGCCGTCGGCGCTGTGCAACACCACCCCAGCGTGACCGACCACCCAACCGTGACGTTCATCGATGAACTGCACGGCGGTGAGGCTGACACTCACCGGTACGCTCATGGCCTGACGCCAGGTGGCGCCGTTGTCATCGCTGAGCAACACCACACCACGCTCGCCCACCGCCACCAGGCGCATACCAACCCGCGCCACGTCCTGCAGCACCGCACGCAGGGCTTGTGGCCCATGCACCGCGGGCTGCGAGAGTACATCCACGCCACTTCCGGCGAACGCCGGAGGCAGCCAGCAACAGGCGGCCAGCAGCCAGCTGTAGAGCATCTTGTTCATCGCACGCAACCTTTTGTTCTTGTAGTGGGTACAGCCCAGGCGCAGAGCCTGTTCAGCGCACGCCCTCACCGGCCATGGCGTCGGCGGTGAACACCGAGTCCTTGTAGGGCGGCACGATGCGGTACTGCTCGCTCTTGCCGGCGAACAGGTCACCTGCGAACCAGGCACCGGAGAGCAGGTCGTAGAAGCCATTGGTGAGCGTCACCACGCCAGGCAGGTCGGGTAGCACCACGGGTGACGTCCAGACCACCTTGGCCAACTGGTTTCGGGCGTCATAGCGCTCGCCCAGCACCGCGGCCCAGGTGTCTTCGTCGAGGTAGTAGGTACTGCGCGGCATCACGTGACGCTGGCCGTTCTTGAGGGTCGCCTGCACTTCCCACACGCGGTGCAGTTCCCAGCGGATGGCATCTGGGGCCAGGTGATGCGGGTCGAGCAGCGCTTCGGCGCTGGCAGCGGTAAAGACCTTATTGGCGTTGTAGGGGATGTACATTTCCTTCTTGCCCACCAGCTTCCAGTCGAAGCGGTCGAGGCGCCCGTTGAACACGTACAGCTCATCGAAACTCATCACACCGGCGGTGGCCGGGGTTGGCGTGTCGCAGCAGGCGTTGGGCAGGCGACGCACGCGGCGCTGGCCCGGCAGGTAGGTCCAGACAGCCGCTTTGTCGGCGTTAAGGTTCTCCAAGCCGGTGATGGCCTCACCGGCGCGCAGGGGTGGGCCATCGTTGGTCATGCGGATCGACCAGAACACGCCCTTGTCGCCACTGCCGCCCGGCAGGTACCAGGGCATCTGCAGGTCGGCGCGCGAGTCGTTGGTCAGCACATGCTTGCCGTCGGCGGTGGTCAGGTACTGCTTGAAGCTGGCATGCCACGACGCACCACGCCAACGCAGCAGGTGATTCCACATGGCTTGCACACCGTCGGCGGGGATCGGGAACGGAATACCTCCGGCCGCCCCTGTCGGCATCGGTCCGGCAGGGCCGTCCACAAGCGTGCCGCTGGTGGCATTGGCGAAGGTGGCGTCGTACACCGATTGTGGTGCGGCAGCGCTACGGTGGGTCGGGTAGACGTCCAGCCGGTAGCTGTCCGGGTACTTCTTGAGCATCGCCTGGATGCCTGGGGTCAGCTTGTCGGCATATTGCGCCATGTTCTGTGCAGTGATGGTCAACAGCGGTTTTTCACGGGCGAATGGATCGCCGCGCTTGCCGCCTTCCTTGTAGCCGGGGTCGGCCTGGGTATAACCGCCGGTCCAGGCCGGGATGCTGCCGTCGGCGTTACCGGCGCGCTCGCCGCCCAGCGGCGTCAAGGTGGTCTTGAGCGTGGCGGCCTGCTCGGCGGATACCGCGGCACAAGCGCCATGGGCGAACAGCAGCGAGACACTCAAGGCAGTGAACAGGGAAACGACTTTCTTGTTGTGTTTCATCGTGAAGTCCTCGGTCAGAAGGTGCGGCTGACGGTGAAGGCGATGAAGTCGCGGTCTTTGAGCGACTGTTCGAAGGTGTAATGGTTGTCGGCATCGAGGAAGGTGTTTTCCGGGCCGTAGTAGTGCGTGTAGGTCAGACCCAGGTTCCAGGTATTGAGGTAGTTGCCCTTCAGGCCGATGTTCAGGTCGCCGCCGTGGTCAGCGCCAAAACCGGTGCCCAGCGCCATGGATGCACCGTTGGTGTAGCTCGCTCCGATCGGCACCGAGAGGTCGAGGCCGGGGAAGATCTGCCGGTACATCGGCTCGAATACCAGGCGCAGGCTGGTGGCATCGCGGTCGGCATTGGGGTCGACGGCATCGGCGTTCTTGCTCACGCTCATCACCCGGTTCCAGGCGATTTCGCCAAGGAAACTGGACTCGGCAGCGATGAAGTTCGGCTCCAGGCTGGCCAGCCACGAGAAGTTGGCGTGCAGAGTGCGACCGGTGGCGTAGACCGGGTTGTCGTCGTTGTCGATGACCTCCCCCGCCGCCAATGCATGCTGGTTGGTGGAAGCCAACGGCTGGTTCCAGCGCGTAGACAACTCACCTGCGAGGTTGAAGTTGCCCAGCGTGGTGGAGAAGCTGGCGCCCAGCGCCTCGATGCCTTCTGGATACACCCAGTAGAACTCGCCCGCCTTGCCGCTGACTGGGTCGAGGTTGGCGAAGTTCGGACGCACGTTCAGTTGCGGCGACTTGTCATGGAAGCGAATGGCGTAGACGCCCCAATCGACGGTCTCGGTCCGCCAGCGCAGCTGCACCCCGCCCTGCCCCGAATCCTTGGCTTCCTTGTCGTTGCCACGGAAGAATGCCAGCGGCTGGCCGCCGGGAAACACCGGCGCCCCGACGAACATGCGTTCACCGCCATCACCGAAGAAGTCGTCGGTGGAGAAGTAGCTGCCAGCCGCAGGCAGACGGTTGGCTTCCCACTCGAACTGGTAGTAAGCCCCAACGGATACATCCGGTGTCAGTTGCAACTGGCCGGAGATCTGCTGCACGGGTCGAATCAGCTCCTTGAACTGGGTGTTGGGCACCGACAGTCCCTTGACTACGTCCACCGGCGCCATGCCACCGGCAATGCCGTTCATCCCATAGAACAGGCTCTCGCCCCATTGCATGGCGTATTGGCCAAGGCGCCCGGATACCGGCATGTCGCCGATCTCGGTCTTGCCGAAGATGAAGGCGTCAAGCAACTCGCCCTTGCGTCCATGCAACGTGCGGGTGTCGTCGGTGAAGGCGTCGTAGTCGACCGAATAGCTGTTGGCGCGGTTGGGGTCGTTGTTGTCGGTGCCTTGGTTGTAGACATCGTCGTACCAGGCCGCGCCGCTGACCCGTGCACCGACGTTGTCGTAGGTGATGTCCAGCTCCGACAGCAGATCGAGGCGGTTGGAGATCAGGCCTTTGTCGAAGTTGCGGTCGCCGTCATCCAGGTTCAGCGCAGTCTGGCCCTCGGTGAGTTTGCCGCTGGCATCCTGGGTGCGCCAGGCGGCGCTGTATTTGAGCGTGTTGTCCCAGCGCACCCGCAGATCGGGGTTACCGGTCTCGAACTCGAAGGCCTGGGCCTGGCTGGTGGCCAGCGCCAGAAGCGCCAGGCCGATGGGTTTCAGCGCCGGCAGGGGCCGTGGGGTCGCACCTTTGCGAGTCAACATCGGGGTTTCCTCTTTATTGTTCTTGTCGGTCGGTGTTGGCGGAGAATCCGGTGCGCCAGCACGGGGGCGCACCGATTGCAAGGCGTCAGATCGGTCGTGCGGTGACATCCAGCATGTGCTTGACCAGGCCGATGCGGTCGAAGGAGGCGTCACCCTGGATCTCTTTCTCGCCGGCCAGCAGGGACTTCTCGCTGATGAACTTGCAGCGCTCGAAACGTCGGCCCATGAAGCGCTGCAACTGGGCGTCGAGACTGCTGCCTGCGGTGAGCTCCTCGGCCAGCACCACGGCATCCTCGATGGCCATTCCCGCACCCTGCCCCAGATGCGGCGTGGTGGCATGGGCGGCGTCGCCGATCAGCAACACGCGACCGCGATACCAGGGCTGGTCGACGAACACGGCTTCCAGCGGCTTGTACACGACCTCGCGACTGTCGCCGATTTGCTCGCGCAGCTCACCGATCAGCCCGCCGAATCCGACCAGGCGCTGGCGCAGGCCATCGGCCAGGGTGGCCGGCTCCATCCAGGGGTTGCCCGGCTCATGGGAGGTGGTGAACAGGTACATCAGGTCATCGGCCAGGGGCACCAGGCCGGCATTGCCTGACGGCCCCTGGTAGTTGGCCAGGTGGTCGATACCGGCAGCCCGCGGGAAGTTGTAACGCCACACCGACTGCCCGGTAAAACGTGGTTGGTACTGGTCACCGAACAACAGCTCGCGAATCTTCGAGTACAGCCCGTCGGCACCCACAACCAGCCCATAACGCCCCTGGCTACCATCGGTGAACAGCACGTCCACCCCTCCGCGATCCTGTTCGAAACTCTCCACCGAGGTACCCAGGCGCACCTCGGTGCCGAGTTCGATGGCGGTTTCGCTCAAGACCTTGTGCAGAGCGCGGCGGGAGATGCCGACATTGGCCGGGTACTGGGGGCCGGCCAGTCGCTGCCCGGGAATGCGCGCCAGCTGTTGGCCCTGGGCGGTATAGATGGCCACGTCTTCGAACGCGTAGGCGGCATCGAGATAGGCCTCGAGCAGGCCCAGGCGATGCATCTCACGCACGACATTACTTTGCTGAATGATGCCGACGCCATAGACGGTCCACTCGGTCTTGAGCTCGACCAGGTCGACCGCAATGCCCTTGCGACGCAGGGCAATGGCGGCGCACAACCCGCCGATCCCGCCGCCGACGACCAGCACTTTGTTCACAGTATTCATGGCATGTCTCACGTCTTGTTCTTGTTGTCCGCCCCGTCATGGGTGGCGGTCGTTTCCTGTGCCTGGGCACAGCTTCACGGCAGCGCCGGGCTTTGACCAATCGTGTCCTGGGATGCGACCTATCGCGCAGCGCGATAGATCAGTGGCCCAACTGCTCCAGCGGCACTAGCAGCCATCCGCCCGCCTCGTGGTGTTGCAGCACGTGCAAGGCCTCGCCGCGGCAAGGGCCGTGGACACAGGTACCGTCGTCGGGCCTGAAGCGCGCACCGTGCGCGTAACACACCACCCACTGGCCATCGGCACTGAGGAAACGGTCCTTGCGGTACTCCAGAGGCCCCCGCAGGTGCGGACACAGGTTGCGATACACCCGGACCTGCCCCCGGTAGCGAAGGGCGAACAGCGTGTCTTCGCCCTTGCCCTTGGGGTCGAAGCCGCGGGCCTGGCCTTCAACCAGCTCTTCGAGCCGACACAGCGCCATACGGCCCATGGCTCAGGCCTTTTTCGGGGGTGGGCCGCCGGGGGCCCATTTCTCCCGCGAGGTGAACAGGAACAACTGCGAGTTGTCCGCGGACATCGGCGCCTGGCGCGCCGCCCAGGCGTCGTCATGCTTGTCCATATCGGCGTCGTATTCGATGTGGCACCCCAACGGGCTGTTGAAATACCAGAACCAGTTGGAGCCGAGCAGGTGCCGGCCTGGGCCCCAGAAACTGGTCCAACCGTTCTGCTGGAAGCGCGTGCCGGCCAGCAACACTTCGGTGCCGCTGCCCATGTGGAAGGTAAAGTGCTCGCAGCCTTGCATGTGCGGCGGTGTCTGGATCATGAACAGACAATGGTGATCATCCATGCCCGCGCTACGCATGAACGGGCCGACGCCGGTGAAGCTATCGGTGGTGACGAAGCCCAGGCGGTCGCGGTAAAACGCTTCGCCCTTGGCCGCATCTGGGACGAAGTACACCACGTGGGACAGCGTGCGCGGCAGCGCAGGCATGTCCGGGGTGATGCCGAGCTGGTTGAGCGGACGCTGCGGGGTGCTGCCCGGGGCGTTGGTCAGGTCCGCTGGCGCCTCGAAGGTACGCCGGCAGGTCACCTGGAAAGCGATGGCGAACCCCAGGTCATCGAAGGTATGCAGCGCGCCGCTGGCGTCGCGGCGCACTTCCCGGTCGCGGCCCAGTTCGTCGGCGATCGCTTCGAGGTCGGCCGGCTCGGCCACGCCATAGATCGTCTCGCGCAGCGATGGGGTCGGCCCCAAGGCCGGCGGCAAGCTTTCGTCATCGCCGCGACGGATGACGATCGCGGTCCCGTCCAGCGCTTCAAAACGGCCGCCGTCGGCGTCCAGGTGGACGGTGTCAAGGCCATAGTCACGCAGGCAAGCGGCACAGGCCTGGATATCGTCGACGCCGAACACCAGCGCGTCGAGACCAAGAATGTTCATGGCTACCACTCCATTGAAATTGTTATTAGGCGAGGCAGAGCTGCCGTCAGTGGGTCGTGGACGGCGCATCGGCCGCTCGACTGGAGCGCAGGTTGCGCGGCGCTGGGGTGGCATGACCAATCGCGAGTCAGGATGCGAGGCATCAGCAATCGCGATACCTGCGCGCAGGCCCATGGCGCCTGGCGTTGGCTCGGTCAAAGGCGGCTGGCGCTTGACGTATCGGCAATGCAGCGAGAAGGTATCGCGAAAATAACTACAAGAGCCGAGAGCTATCACCATGCGCTTTCACCACCTGGATCTGAACCTGCTGGTTGCCTTGGACGTCCTGCTCGAAGAGCAGAACATCACCCGCGCCGCCGAACGCCTGCACATGACCCAGTCGGCCACCAGCGGCGTGCTGGGGCGCTTGCGAACCTTTTTCGAGGACGAACTGTTGGTGCAGGTCGGCCGCAAGATGCAGCCCACGCCCTACGCCCTGGAACTGGCCAAGCCGGTGCGCGAGGTGCTGCTTACCATTCGATCCTCGATCACCGCCAAGCCCGTGTTCGAACCGGCGAGCAGCAAGCGTCACTTTCGCCTGGTGAGCTCGGACTACCTGATCAGCGTGCTGTTCGCCCAGGTCATCCAGAAGCTTCACCGGGTGGCGCCGCACATCACCTTCGAAATGATCAGCCCCGGCGACAACAGCGCCGAGCTACTGATGCGCGGTGAGGTGGACATGATGATCGTGCCCGAGCGCTACCTCATCGACGGCCATCCAGCCCAACTGCTGTTCGAGGAGGACCACGTCTGCGTCGTCTGGCGCGATAACCCGGAGGTTGGCGAGCAACTGACGCTGGAGCAGTACATGCAAATGGGCCACATCTCGGTAGGCTTCGGCCGCAACCGGCACCTGAGCATCGAGGACTGGTTCATGAACCAGTACGGCTTCAACCGCCGCCTGGAAGTGATCACCAACGACTTCAACACCCTGCCCCAACTGCTGGTGGGCACCTCGCGGATCGCTACGATGCACCGCCGCCTGGCCGAGCTGTACGCCGGTTACCTGCCCCTACGCATCCTGCCGCCACCGGTGAGGATCCCGGTGATGCGAGAGTTCATGCTGTGGCACCGCAGCATGGACGGCGACCCCATGCACCGCTGGCTGCGAGAGCGGATCTGTGACTTCATCCAGAGCGCCGAGCGACAGCCACAAGCCCTGCGCGCCACCGCCTGATCCGTAACCATCGCCCCGGCTAGCGCAACGCAGCCGGGGCATCGCGTTTGGCGATACCTTGCATCCCCGATCACGATTGGCCTCGGCCTGTCTTGTCTGCGTAACGTGCTGTCGAACCGCGCCCTGCGTGCCTGCCGCAATAGGGGCGCCGGACTCAACGACCGCAGAAGGACAACAACAATGTTCCGTTACTTCCCCACCAATTACGTCTGGAACCTTTCGGTGGACCTGGCCATCGAGATGGGCGCCCGCATAGGCGAAATCGAGGTGATGTGCGCCCCGCTGCAAGAAGCCGCCAAGCAACCCGACGCCGCCGGTACCCAGGCATTCCGGGAAACCTGGTCGAGCATGGCCGACAAACTCTGCGCCCTGGCCGAGGAAGACGAAGCCGCCGGCCGGCGCCTGTCCGCTGGCGAGAAGTACAACCGCGCCGCGACCTACTACCTTACCTGCGAACGCCTGCAGGCCCACGCCGCTCCAGGGCGCGCGGCGCTGTACCAGCGCTTTCTGGAGACCTTCGCCCGCGGCATCGACCTGTCCCGGGAAAACTGCGAACGGGTCCAGATCCCCTATGAAGGCAAGCACCTGAGTGGTTTGCTGGTTCGCGCAGAAGGCGTCAGTGGCCCGGCACCACTGCTGGTGCAGGTCAATGGCCTGGACTCGACCAAGGAGATGAAATACCGCGTCGGCCTACCCACCTGGCTGGCCAAGCGCGGCGTGTCGTCGTTGATCATCGACCAGCCCGGTACCGGCGAAGCGCTGCGTCTGCACGGCCTGACTGCACGCTACGACAGTGAGCACTGGGCCAGCCGAGTCATGGACTGGCTGGAAACCCGCGACGATGTCGACGCCAAGCGCATCGGTATGGAAGGTGTGTCCTTGGGCGGCTACTACTGCCCCCGCGCCGTGGCCTTCGAGCCGCGCTTCGCCTGCGGGGTGGTATGGGGTGCCAACCATGACTGGCGCGACGTGCAGAAGCGCCGACTGGAGAAAGAAGGTGACTTCCCGGTGCCGCATTACTGGGCGCATGTGCGTTGGGTCTGGGGTGCCAAGGACATGGACGATTTCATGCGCATCGCCGAGAACGTGCACCTGGATGGCGTGCTCGATCGCATCCGCGTTCCGTTTCTGGTCACCCACGGCGAGCAGGACTCGCAGATCCCGCTCAAATGGGCGCACCGCACCTACGAGCAACTGGTCAATAGCCCGAAACGCGAACTGAAGATCTTCACCGCGCGCGAAGGTGGCGTGCAGCACTCAAGTTTCGACAACAGCATCAATGCCGGGCACTACATCGCCGATTGGGTCGCGCAGACGCTCGGCGGGCGCACTGCTTGAGGCTTTTCGTGGTGTTAGGCGCTGCGTTTTGATGCTGGTTGAAAACGTGGGGGCATAAAAAAATCCAGTCACCGTTAAGTGACTGGATTTTTTAGGGATTTTTGGTCGGGACGGAGTGATTCGAACACTCGACCCCTTGCACCCATGCGTGTAGCAGGCCATAAACCCTGTAAACGTTGGATTAACCTCGGCTCTCGCTGCAATCGACTGCTCATGGGTGTCTGCAAGCGTTTCCAAGCGTCACGCAAATTTCACGCAGAACACTGCTGCACATCTCCGGCGTTCTGCCGCCCCTTCTCCCCTGTCAGATTGAAACCCCGCCAGGCCCTTCATGCTCGAGCGCCCACAGCCGAGCAGCCTCGGCAAATTCTAGCCATAATCGGCCGAGGGATCGACTCACCTGTCGACATAGTGATGCGCCCCAAATAGCATGCCTTAGTCCAATATTCCCGAGCTGGTAAAAATGATCTCAGATCCTGGCACACCAACTCTAGACCAGCTGAAAGTTCTCCTGACGGTCGTAGAGGTGGGAAGCTTCGCCGGTGCTGCAAGGAAACTGCATCGTGCAACGTCAGTGGTGAGCTATTCCATTTCCAATCTCGAGATGCAGCTCGGCGTATCACTTTTTGACCGCAAGACGACACGTAAACCACAGCTGACAGAGGCTGGACGCACAGTGTTGGCCGAAGCCCGAACGATCATCAACGGAGTCAATGGGCTACGATCGAAGGTGTCTGGACTGTTGCACGGTCTCGAAGCAGAGGTGCATCTTGCTCTGGATGTAATGCTGCCAGCGGAGCGGGTGGTCGATGCGCTCAGGCTCTGTGTGAAAAGTCTTGAGACGAAGGTCAGGCAAGGCGAAAACAGCCGAGGAAGCGGAGTTTACGGGTTGTAAATGAGCATTCCGAGGCTGTTTTCAACGCAGCATCACCGAGTATCAAGGCTTTTCGTACAGAGCCTAGGGTGAACGGCTGCTCTCGACGAGACACCTCAGGGGATGTTCACACCCCAATCACCGCTTCAACTTCTGCCTTGCATTGAAGTAACGCCGCCTTCAGCGCTTCCAGATTGGTGTGGAAGCGCAGTGCCGGGACTGCCAGCGAGATGGCATAGTGCTCCGATAACCCGCTGCGAATTTGCACGCCGATACCGCAAACACCCTGGGCGTGCTCTTCCTGATCGATGGCCCACCCTTGTCGTCTGGCGACACTCACTTCCTCCATCAGCACATTGAGAGAGACGATGGTCGACGCTGTGCGACGTTCAAGGGGTGCCGTCAGCATCTGGGTCAAGAGCGCTTCCGAGAATGCGCTCAGCAGTGCTTTGCCATGCGCGGTGCAATGGATCGGAAATGCTGTTCCCACCGGAGAAACGACGCGCAGTTCCTGATCCGAGGGATATTGATCCACGGAAATGGCATGAAGCCCTTTGTACACGGAGACATCGACAGTCTCACGGGTACGCCGCCCGAGGCTCTCGACATAAGGCCGGGCAATCGCCACCAGATCTGTGTGGGCAGACGCCGCAAGCCGAACAAGTGCAGGCCCCAGACGAATCCCCGAGCTTCCGGTAATCACCATCTGCTGAGCTTCCAGCGCCGTCACGATGCGATGCACTGTCGTGCGCGGCAACCCGGACGCCTTGGCAACCTGGCTCAGGCTCAATCCATCGCGCTGATTTTCCAGCGTTTTCAACACCGCAGCGGCACGCGCGATGACTTGCTTTCCAGCACCCTCTCCCTCAGATGTCACCTCTTCCCCCTTTACCATTCGTCGATCCTCTCGTTGACATCGACAGGATAACCCAACATGCTCTGTTCCGTTATTCGGACATTTGTTCCACCAAACGGACACCCCATGAATCCACCACTTTCTCGATCAGGATCTCTCGTGCTACTGGCAGTCGCGTCGCTGACCATCATGGTCGGGTGCGTCATCGTCCCGGGACTGCCTACCATTGCTCACAAACTGGGCTTCGGTAGCGCTGCCAGTTGGCTGGTTACTGTCCCGTCGCTGGGTGTCATCGTCTTTGGGCCAATGGCGGGCAAACTCATCGACCGAATCGGGCTATACAAGAGTTTGTGCTTTGGCCTGTTTGCCTACGGGCTATTAGGCATGGTGGGCTTCGTTTTTCACGGCCCAGCGATATTCGTAGACCGACTCCTTCTGGGGGGATCGACGGCCATGATCATGGCCGCCGGAACCGGGCTGATCTCGGAGTTCTACGAAGGTAATGCCCGGTTGAACATGATTGCCATGCAAGGCATGTCAATCGAGCTGGGCGGCGTGCTCTTTCTCTCTGCAGCCGGTCTTCTGGCAAACGTGGGATGGCAGTGGCCATTCGCGCTGTACCTGTGCGCGTGGGGGCTGCTTGTGCTGGTGCTGGTATGCGTCCCTCAGCCTTCCGTTACCAGGCACTCGACGGAAGCAGGCGAGATCACTCGTACCCCCTCGGTTGCGCTGAGGCTTGTGTATGCGTTAGCCACGCTCTCCATGATCGTATTCTTCAGCGCCATCATCATGCTGCCACTGCGGTTGCATTGCATTGGTCTCAATGAAGCCCAGGTCGGGTACTTTCTGTCTGGTGTGTCACTGGTTGCGGTGGGGGCAGCGGCCGTCATGCCCATTGCTGCCCGCAAGGCAGGCGAACACGGAACACTGATTTTCGGATTGGCTTTTTACGCGCTGGCGCACTTGGCGTTTGTGACCGCAGAGGACCTGACGTTGATGATCGAGGGCGGACTTTGCCTTGGTCTAGGATTTGGGCTCACCGTGCCATTGCTCAACCACATGACCATCGAGCTCAGTCATGCTGCCCAGCGGGGACGTAATCTGGCCTGGCTTTCTGTAGCAATCTTCGGCGGGCAGTTCCTTTCTTCGTTCATTGAGTTCGTGCCAGGGGGGCGATCCGATGGATTTCTGTGCGCAGCCGGCATGGCGTTGATCGCGTGTGCAATTGTGGCAGGTAGTGCCACCCGGCGCAGATTCAGACCCACTCCCTGAAGCGCTTGGCCTGCCCATGAACTTTTATTCCGACGCTAGGCTGGGCACCTATCGGGTATCGGCGTCCCAACGACGGAAAGATGCGGCTGCCCAGCTCAACACCGCTGCGCGGGGGTGGCTTGGTAGCCGAGTTCCTGGCGAAAGTAAAGTGACATTGGGAGAGCTTCTGAGCACCTATGAGCGGGATGTTCTCCAACCTCGGGTGCTTGCAAACGCTACGCTTGACGGGTATGCCGTCAGATTCAAGCAGATCAGAAATACTTTCGGCGAGCGCTCCACAGACCAGATCACTATCAGGATGATTGCCGAGTTCCTTGAGCCGCTGACCCCGCGGGCAGGCAACCAGGCGCGGGCAATTCTGATCGACCTATTCAATCATGCCGCTGCTAAAGGCCTGTGCCCGGACATCCCTGCAGCCAGCACAATTCCAAAAATCGTAAAGAAGCAGCGCAAGCGACACACGCTAGAAGGCCTGAAAGCAATCCGCGATGGCTCCCCGCGCTGGCTGAATGACGCCATCGATCTTGCAGTCATCACCGCGCAACGACGAGGCGACATTCTCGATATGAAATCCGAAGACGTGCGTGAGGGTTACCTGTATGTAGTACAGAAGAAAACAGAGAAGGCTGTGCTCCGAAGTCGAAGCCGACCTGGATAGTGGCGAGATCGCTAGGTAGGTTTGCGCTCATTTTGCGCAGTGCCGCGCATAAAAAAATCCAGTCACCGTTAAGTGACTGGATTTTTTAGGGATTTTTGGTCGGGACGGAGTGATTCGAACACTCGACCCCTTGCACCCCATGCAAGTGCGCTACCGGGCTGCGCTACGCCCCGACTCTATTCTCGATACCGCTGAGAACGATGAAGAATCTACCCTAACCATCTGATTAATGGAAGCTTTTTTTTCAAGAAACTTCCATTCGTCGGGTGCAGATCACTTCTTGAGCACGACCAGCACATCTTCCAATTCGGCAATCATCTGCCGAATCAGCTGCTTGTACTGGCTGGACTCGTCCTTTACCTCATCACTGGAAAGCCGCAACCGCGCCCCGCCAATGGTGAAGCCCTGGTCGTACAGCAGTGCACGGATCTGACGAATCATCAGCACATCTTGCCGCTGGTAATACCGCCTGTTCCCGCGCCGCTTGACCGGGTTGAGTTGGGGAAACTCCTGCTCCCAATACCGCAGCACATGCGGCTTCACCGCACACAACTCGCTGACTTCACCAATAGTGAAGTAGCGTTTGCCCGGTATGGGGGGCAGTTCGTCGTTATGGCTTGGTTCCAGCATAGGCCTCTACCCGGGCTTTCAGCTTTTGCCCTGGACGAAAGGTGACGACGCGGCGCGCGGTAATCGGGATCTCTTCCCCCGTCTTGGGGTTGCGGCCCGGCCGCTGCCGTTTGTCGCGAAGGTCGAAGTTGCCGAAACCTGACAACTTCACCTGCTCGTTCTCCTCAAGCGCGTGCCGAATTTCTTCGAAAAACAGCTCTACCAACTCCTTGGCCTCACGCTTGTTGAGTCCCAGCTCCTCGTACAGCCTTTCGGCCATCTCAGCTTTCGTCAGAGCACCCATACCGTTATTTCCTTAACGTGGTGTTCAACCTTTGTTCGAGCGAGGTGAGGATGTTCTGCAGGGTCGTGTTCACCTCATCGTCGTTAAGAGTGCGCGATGGATGCTGCCAGGTCAAGCCGACTGCCAGGCTTTTTCTATCAGGATCAATACCTTTACCCTGGTAGACGTCAAACAGCCTGAGGTCTGTCAGCCATTCGCCGGCATTGTTACGAATCACTTCAAGCACCTGACTGGAGGCCACGTCACGGCCGGCGATCAGCGCCAGGTCACGACGGGTTTCCGGGAACTTGGAGAGTTCACTGAACTTCGGCAGACGGCCTTCGACCACCTCACCCAGCACCAGCTCGAACAGGAACACCGGGCGATCCAGATCCAGGGCCTTGGCCAGCTCTGGGTGGATGGCGCCCAGGTAGCCGACCTGCTTGCCGTCGCGCTCGATCAGGGCGGTTTGGCCAGGGTGCAGGGCGGGGTGTTTTCCAGCGCTGAAGGTGAAGTCGTTCAGCGCTCCCGAGTAACCCAGCAGGGCCTCCACATCGGCCTTGACATCGAAGAAGTCGATGCCATCGCGACCGTTGGCCCAGCCTTCTGGCAGGCGGCTACCGGTGACCACGCCGGCAATCATCGGCTGCTGCTTGAGATCACCCAGCTGGCCAACGAAACGCAGGCCGCTTTCGAACAGGCGAACGCGGTCTTGTTGGCGGTTGAGGTTGTGCTGCAGCGCCTTCACCAGACCCGGCCAGAGCGACGCACGCATGGCAGCCATATCGTTGGAGATAGGGTTGGCCAGCAGCAGCGGCTCGACACCTGGGCTGAACAGCTCGAACAGTTTCGGGTCGATGAAGCTGTAGGTGATGGCTTCCTGATAGCCGCGAGCAACCAGCAGGCGACGCAGGTTTGGCAGCTCGCCACGGGTTTCCGGGCGGGCTTGCGGCGCCAGGCGCGCTTGCGGATAACGGACCGGCAGGTTGTTGTAACCGTACAGGCGGGCCAGCTCTTCGATCAGGTCGACTTCCAGGCTGATGTCAAAGCGGTGGCTCGGGACGTTGACGGTCCACTCCCCTTCTCCGCTGCGCGTAGTGGTCAGCTCCAGGGCGTTGAGCAGTTGCTCGACCTGGGCCGGGTCCATTTCCATGCCGAGCATCTGGGTGATGCGGTCGGCGCGTAGAGTGATCGGGGCGATGTTCGGCAAGTGCTGCTCGCTGGCAGCCTCGACCACCGGACCGGCTTCGCCACCCACGATCTCCAGCACCAGCGCAGTAGCGCGCTCGATGGCTTCGCGAGCCAGCTGCGAATCGACACCACGCTCATAGCGGTGCGAGGCGTCGGTGTGCAGGCCGTAGGAACGGGCTTTACCAGCGACAGAAATCGGCTCGAAGAAGGCGCTTTCCAGGAACAGGTCGCGGGTCTTCTCGGTGTTCACGCCGCTGTGCTCGCCCCCCATGACGCCGGCAATGGCCAGGGCGCGGGTGTGGTCGGCGATGACCAGGGTATCGGCCCGCAGGGCTACTTCCTGGCCGTCGAGCAGGACGAGCTTCTCGCCCTCTTCGGCCATGCGCACGCGGATGCCGCCGTTGATCTCAGCCAGGTCGAAAGCGTGCATGGGCTGGCCCAGCTCAAGCATCACGTAGTTGGTGATGTCGACGGCAGCGTCGATGCTGCGCACGTCGCTGCGGCGCAGGCGCTCAACCATCCACAGCGGAGTCGGCTTGCTCAGGTCGACGTTGCGGATGACGCGGCCCAGGTAACGCGGGCAAGCAGCCGGAGCACTGACTTCGACCGGACGCACTTCGTCGTGCGCAGCCGGTACCGCCGGCACGTTCGGGCGGGTAACCGGGACGTTGTACAGCGCACTGACGTCGCGCGCCAGACCGGCGATGGAAAGGCAATCGCCACGGTTCGGGGTCAGGCCGATCTCGATGCTGGCGTCGTCCAGGCTCAGGTACTGGCGAATGTCTTCACCTACCGGGGCGTCGGCGGCCAGCTCCAGCAAGCCGTCGTTTTCTTCGCTGATCTGCAGTTCGGCGGCCGAGCACAGCATGCCGAAGGATTCGACACCGCGCAGCTTGGCTTTCTTGATCTTGAAGTCACCTGGCAACTCGGCGCCGATCATGGCGAACGGGATCTTGATGCCTGGACGTGCGTTAGGGGCGCCGCAGACAACCTGGAAGGTTTCCTGGCCGTTGCTTACCTGGCAGACGCGCAGCTTGTCGGCGTCCGGGTGCTGTTCGGTGGCGAGGATCTCGCCCACGACGATACCGCTGAACTGCCCGGCAGCGGGGGTAACGCTGTCGACTTCGAGGCCGGCCATGGACAGACGGGCGACCAGTTCGTCACGGGAGACTTGCGGGTTTACCCAACCGCGCAGCCACTGTTCACTGAATTTCATGCTGTTCTCCTGAAAATTGCGTCGGATAGGCCTAGCGGAATTGCGCTAAGAACCGCAGGTCGTTGTCGAAGAACAGACGCAAATCGTTGACGCCATAGCGCAGCATGGCCAAGCGCTCGGCGCCCATGCCGAAGGCGAAACCCTGGAACTCTTCCGGGTCGATGCCAGACATGCGCAGCACGTTCGGGTGCACCATGCCGCAACCCATCACTTCCAGCCAGCCGGTTTGCTTGCACACGCGGCAGCCGTTGCCAGCGCACATCACGCACTGGATATCCACTTCGGCGGACGGCTCGGTGAAGGGGAAGAACGACGGGCGGAAGCGCACGGCCAGCTCTTTCTCGAAGAACACCCGCAGGAACTCTTCGATGGTGCCCTTGAGGTCGGCGAAGTTGATGCCGCGGTCGATCAGCAGGCCTTCGACTTGGTGGAACATCGGCGAGTGGGTAATGTCCGAGTCGCAGCGGTAGACGCGGCCTGGGCAGACAATGCGAATCGGCGGCTGGCTCGATTCCATGGTGCGGACCTGTACCGGCGAGGTATGGGTGCGCAGCAGCATGTTGGCATTGAAATAGAAGGTGTCGTGCATCGCCCGGGCCGGATGGTGGCCTGGGATGTTGAGCGCTTCGAAGTTGTGGTAGTCGTCTTCGACCTCCGGGCCTTCGGCGATGCCGTAGCCGATGTGGGTGAAGAACTGCTCGATGCGCTCGAGGGTACGGGTGATCGGGTGCAGGCCGCCAGTGGTCTGGCCACGGCCTGGCAGGGTCACGTCAATGCATTCGGCGGCCAGGCGAGCGCTGAGCTCGGCCTCTTCAAAGGCGGCCTTGCGTGCGTTGAGCACGTCGGTGACGCGTTCCTTGGCGTCGTTGATCAGCGCGCCGACTTTCGGCCGCTCTTCGGCTGGCAGGTTGCCCAGGGTCTTCATCACCTGGGTCAGTTCGCCCTTCTTGCCGAGGAATTGAACCCGGATCTGTTCCAGGGTAGTGATGTCTTCAGCGCGTTCCACGGCCTCGAGGGCTTGGGCAACCAGCGCGTCCAGGTTTTCCATGTACAGACTCCAGATACGAAAATAGGGGAAGAGCTTTTGAAGGCTCTTCCCCTATCGATGACGTTTTACACCCGGCGCCGCAGCGCGCCGCCGGATGATTGTCGTGGGTACTTAAGCCAGAACGGCTTTAGCTTTCTCGACAATCGCAGCAAACGCCGCTTTTTCGTTCACTGCCAGGTCAGCCAGAACCTTACGGTCGATTTCGATCGACGCCTTTTTCAGGCCAGCAATCAGACGGCTGTAGGACAGACCGTTGGTGCGGGCACCGGCGTTGATACGAGCGATCCACAGGGCGCGGAACTGACGCTTCTTCTGGCGACGGTCACGGTAGGCGTATTGGCCAGCCTTGATGACAGCCTGCTTGGCGACGCGGAATACGCGCGAGCGTGCACCGTAGTAGCCTTTAGCCAGTTTCAGAATTTTCTTGTGACGCTTACGAGCGATAACGCCGCGCTTTACACGAGCCATGAGTAACTTCCTCTATCTTTGACCGAAATTAACGTACGCGCAGCATGCGCTCGACTTTTGCAACGTCAGACGGGTGCAGCAGGCTGGCACCGCGCAGTTGACGCTTACGCTTGGTCGACATTTTGGTCAGGATGTGGCTCTTGAAAGCGTGCTTGTGCTTGAAGCCGGAAGCGGTCTTCAGGAAGCGCTTTGCAGCACC
Organism: Pseudomonas sp. Rh2; assembly: GCF_040762985.1. NCBI lineage: Bacteria > Pseudomonadati > Pseudomonadota > Gammaproteobacteria > Pseudomonadales > Pseudomonadaceae > Pseudomonas > Pseudomonas sp. Rh2. The sequence continues at coordinate 2,466,539 of NZ_CP142890.1, read as the reverse complement.
GCTCTTGGTTTTCATTTTTGGCATGTTGGAACTCCGCATTCGATAAAATTACACATAATCATCAGGCCTGCCGTGCCCGGGAGATTACTTCTTTTTCTTGGGGGCGATGACCATCATAAGCTGGCGTCCTTCCATCTTCGGATGCTGCTCAACGGAGCCGTATTCGGCGAGGTCGGCTTCGACCCGCTTCAACAGCTCCATGCCCAGCTCCTGGTGAGCCATCTCACGGCCACGGAATCTCAGAGAGATCTTGGCCTTGTCCCCATCAGTAAGGAAACGTACCAGGTTGCGTAGTTTTACCTGGTAATCCCCTTCTTCCGTCCCTGGACGAAACTTGATTTCTTTGATCTGGATCTGCTTCTGGTTTTTCTTGGCTTCGTTGGCCTGCTTCTTCTTCTCGAAGAGGTGCTTGCCGTAGTCCATGACCTTGCAGACGGGCGGTTGCGCGTCTGCAGAGATTTCCACCAGATCCAGCTTCGCTTCATCAGCGATTCGAAGCGCTTCATCAATCGAGACGATGCCAATCTGCTCGCCGTCAGCGCCAATTAACCGAACCTCGCGTGCCGAGATATTCTCGTTGATCGGGGCTTTCGGTGCAGTTCGTTTATCGTTTCTCATTTCACGCTTAATAGTCATTACTCCGATTCTAGGCGACCGCGCTGGGCTACAGCGCTGTTGAGCAGCTGCGTGAATTCAGCCACCGGCATGGAGCCGAGGTCTTTGCCTTCACGGGTGCGTACGGCGACGGTCTGCGTTTCGACTTCGCGATCCCCTATAACCAAAAGGTACGGGACCTTGAGCAAAGTATGCTCGCGGATTTTAAAGCCAATCTTCTCGTTTCTCAAGTCCGACTTGGCACGGAAACCGCTACCGTTCAGGGCTTTTTCTACTTCGAGGGCGAAATCGGCCTGCTTGTCGGTGATGTTCATGATCACCGCTTGGGTTGGTGCCAGCCAGGCAGGGAACACACCCGCGTAGTGCTCGATCAGCATGCCGATGAAGCGCTCGAACGAACCGAGGATGGCACGGTGCAGCATGACCGGGCGCTTACGGTTGTTATCTTCGGCGATATAGCTGGCATCCAGACGCTCAGGCAGGTTCGGGTCGTACTGCAGCGTACCGCACTGCCAGTTACGACCGAGGCAGTCGCGCAGGGTGAACTCGATCTTCGGACCGTAGAACGCCCCCTCGCCCGGCTGGTATTCCCACTCGAGGCCCGACTCGTTCAGCGCATCGGCCAGGGCGCCTTCGGCGCGATCCCACAACTCTTCGGAACCCACGCGCTTGGCGGGACGAGTCGACAGCTTCATGGCGACGTCGGTGAAACCGAAGTCCTTGTACACGTCCAGGGTCAGCTTGATGAAGTCGGCAGCTTCCTTCTTCACCTGGTCTTCGGTGCAGAAGATGTGCGCATCGTCCTGAACGAAGCCACGTACACGCATGATGCCGTGCAGCGCGCCAGACGGCTCGTTACGGTGGCAAGCACCGAATTCGGCCAAGCGCAGCGGCAGGTCGCGGTAAGACTTGAGGCCCTGGTTGAACACCTGCACGTGGCACGGGCAGTTCATCGGCTTGACGGCAAAATCGCGGCTTTCCGACGAAGTGGTGAACATGTTCTCGGCGTAGTTGGACCAGTGGCCGGAGCGCTCCCAGAGGATACGGTCGACAACCTGTGGGGTCTTGATTTCCTGGTAGCCGTTCTCGCGCTGGACTTTACGCATGTACTGCTCGAGTACCTGGTAAACGGTCCAACCATTGGCGTGCCAGAACACCATGCCGGGTGCTTCTTCCTGCAGGTGGAACAGGTCCAGCTGCTTGCCGATCTTGCGGTGGTCGCGTTTTTCGGCTTCTTCGATGCGCTGGATATAGGCGGCCAGCTGCTTCTTGTCGGCCCAAGCGGTGCCGTACACGCGTTGCAACTGTTCGTTCTTGGCATCACCGCGCCAGTAGGCGCCGGACAGCTTGGTCAGCTTGAAGGCCTTGAGGAAACGGGTGTTCGGCACGTGCGGGCCACGGCACATGTCGACGTATTCTTCGTGGTAGTACAGCCCCATGGCCTTCTCGTCGGGCATGTCCTCGACCAGGCGCAGCTTGTAGTCCTCGCCACGGTTCTTGAACACGTCGATGACCTCGGCGCGCGGAGTCATCTTCTTGATGACGTCGTAGTCCTTGTCGATCAACTGCTGCATGCGCTGCTCGATGGCGGCCAGGTCATCCGGGGTGAAAGGACGCTCGTAGGCGATGTCGTAATAAAAGCCTTCGTCGATCACCGGGCCGATCACCATCTTGGCGGTCGGGTACAACTGCTTCACCGCGTGGCCGATCAGGTGGGCGCACGAGTGACGAATGATCTCCAGTCCCTCTTCATCTTTAGGGGTGATGATCTGCAGGGTGGCGTCGTTCTCGATCAGGTCGCAGGCATCGACCAGCTTGCCGTCGACTTTACCGGCCAGGGTGGCCTTGGCCAGACCAGCGCCGATCGAGGCGGCGACTTCGGCTACGGATACGGCCTTGTCGAACGAACGTTGACTGCCATCGGGAAGAGTAATAATGGGCATGGCGCCTCCTCTCCTAGTGGTGACCCCTACCAAAGGTCACGTGGGTTGGGATGAGCCAGTACAAGATCCGACCTGCCTTTCCCTTGGGAAAGCCTGCCTCACAGTGGCAGAAACCTTTCGGCTTGCCAGGGGGACCTGAGTGACTGGAAAGTGAAAAAGATAAATGTAGGCGCCGTCAGGGCAGCCACAAGCCGGCCATGCTAGCACGCGGGTTGCACAGCAGGCAGAAATATTTGGGAATTACGCGGTTGTGGTGAACTAACGCGGAAAAAATCCTATCAGACCTTGGGAAGCAACCTACTCTTGATGAGACCTTAACCCAAGGAGTAACCGGTTATGCGACTTCACTCTCTTCTGGCCCTGGCGGCCGCTAGCGCCCTGCTGCTGCCTGTCGCTGCGAACGCTGGCAACTTCCCCCCTGGGAAGGAGGCTGGTTACATGGCCCAGTGCACCCAAGTGGCCAGCGGACAGGGCGTGGACGCTGCGACCGCGAAAAAGCACTGCGAATGCGGCGCGCAAGCCATCAAAAAGAATTTCAGCGATAAGGAGATCGAAGACCTGGATAGCAAGGACGGCGTTGACGCCAAGCTGATGCAGAAAGCGCAAACTGTCGTGCAGGCGGCATGCAAACCGAAGTCCTGAGCAAGCAATCAACACTTTGTTTGCCCTGGATCAGTATCCTGCGAAGGTAAAAGGCGCTAGATGCGCAGAATTAGACTATGATGTCGCCGGTGCTCCGTAGCCTCGGCCGCATTGCACCACTGAAAAATTAAATGTCTGGAGATTCACCCCATGTCCAATCGCCAAAACGGCACCGTCAAATGGTTCAATGATGAGAAAGGCTACGGCTTCATCACCCCAGCAGGCGGCGGCGACGACCTGTTCGTACACTTCAAGGCCATCGAAACCGACGGCTTCAAGAGCCTGAAAGAAGGCCAGACTGTTTCCTTCGTCGCCGAGCGCGGCCAGAAGGGCATGCAGGCTGCTCAGGTTCGTCCGGAGTAATTCGGACAGCTGAAAAAACCCGCCTCCGTGGCGGGTTTTTTTTGGGTGTCCGCCGGGCACGCTCGGCCCTGCCCCTTAACCGCAGTTGGCGCGGATGACTACCCCTCGCTCGTCGACATTAAGGTTCAAACGCTCGGAGCGATACTCCAGGGTGACCACGTCATGGGGTTTGAGGATGCGTGCCATTTGCGAGCCGCTGGCCTTTCGCGCCTGCTCGAGCAGTTCGGCGCTACCTGGCTTGCCAATGGCGAAATCGGCCCCACTGGCATCGCAGCGCCCATCGTTGCCAGCCGCCGCTGCCGGGGCACCGCCGCCCGAGTGACCGCCAGAGCTGCAACCTGCCAGGACGGACGCCAGTAGCAGGGTCGCCAGGGAAGCACGGGTACGGAACATGAATCCTCCTAAAATCAATCCGGGAACTGCCTAATGCGACAGCTTCACTCATAGTTTGTTGCAAAACCGCACAAGTCTGCCTGATCTCGCCAGTCGAGACGAAAAGCAATCGTGACTGAATTTTGCACCAGCCTCTTGGTTTGCCCGACATGGCCTTTTATTCTTAAGTCGCAGGGTGCTTGACGCAAAGTCATGATTTACTGCAAGAAGTGGAGCGCATCATGCCTCCCTCGAACGCCAGGGTCAGGTGTTCGCCTCTCCATACCGGGCCTTCAGCGAGAGCCTTCCATGAGCAGCCACAGCATCGACGCCGACATCAAGGTCAAATGGGCCGAGGGCCAGAGCGCCTACAGCCCTGGCACCCCGGAGGAGCTGCTTTTGATCGCCATCGACCTGCTGGTACGTGACCGCGGTGCCGAAGCGGCGCGCAGTTTCGTCGAGCAGGTCATCGAGCGCTACGCCCCACAGCCGGCTATCGCAATCTCGCCAGACGCTCACTGAGCAGATCGAACAGCCCCTGGGCGTCGCCCTGCGATACCCACATCACGTTTGCCGGACGCTTGAGCACACCGTACCAATCGGCGATGGTCTGGCCGAAGGTTGCGCCTTCACGGCTGTCTACCACCAGATGGACACGTCGACCACTGAACAGTTCTGGCTTGACCAGGTAGGCGATGACGCTGGCGTCATGCACAGGCCCGCCGGGCATCCCATACACGTCCATGTCGTGCTTGATGTAGGCGTTGAGTATATCCACCACCACTTGACTGGCACGGTTGTGGATAGCCGCCAGCTGCCGCAGACGAGCATCGCTGGTGAGTAGCGTATGGGTCAGGTCCAGCGGCAGGTAGGTCAGGCGAACGCCACTTGCCAGCACTACCTCGGCGGCGTGAGGATCGGCATAAATGTTGAATTCCGCCGTCGGCGTGATGTTGCCGCCGTTGAAGTGGGCACCGCCCATGACCACCACGTCCTTGATGCCCTTGGCTATTTCCGGACGCTGGATCAGCGCAAGTGCCAGGTTGGTCTGCGGGCCGAGCATGGCCAGGGTGATGCTGTGAGGTTCAGCGGCGCCCAGGGTATCGATCAGGTACTGCACGGCATTGCCCTGACTCAGGGGCTTGGCCGGCTCATGAACCGTCACACCACTCAAGCCTTCTTCACCGTGCAATTCGGCGGCATGGACAGGCGCACGTACCAGTGGCCGGGCGGCCCCGGCATACACCGGGATATCCTCCCGACCACCCCACTCACAGGCCAGGCGAGCATTGCGCGAGGTCTTGGCAAGGTGCACATTGCCAGCCACGGTGGTGATCGCACGAATACTCAGCTCATCTGGCGATGCCATGGCCAGTAACAGCGCGACCAGATCGTCGGCCCCGGGATCGGTGTCGATGATCAGCTCACAGGGTGCGGCCCGAAGGCTGGTGATGGAGGTGGCAGGCATGAGACGACTCCCTGGAATGCATGCTTGAGCATAGGCACTCCTGCGACCTGCGGCTCGACCTCAATCTTCGTCCAACCCAACTTTCAGCAGCTTTCCATCCTTCTCATCGGTCAACACATAAAGATAACCGTCCGGTCCCACCCGCACATCTCGAATCCGCGCCTTGAGCTGGCCCAGCAGCCGCTCCTCATGGACGACCTTGTCTCCCACCAACTGCAGTCGGATCAATTCCTGGGTGGCCAGTGCGCCGATGAACAAGTTGTGGCCCCAGGCTTGGAAGGTGGGGCTATCGTAGAACGCCATGCCGCTGATTCCGGGTGACTTCTCCCACACATGGTGCGGGTCGATCATGCCATCGACGTGCTTGCCCTCGGCTTCGGGGATCGGCAGCAGCGAATAGTTGATGCCATGCGTTGCGATGGGCCACCCGTAATTCTTGCCCGCTTGCGGGATGTTGATCTCGTCACCGCCGCGTGGGCCATGTTCGTGGGTCCAGAGTTTTCCGGTCCATGGATTGAGGGCAGCGCCCTGCTGGTTGCGATGGCCGTAAGACCAGATCTCCGGGCGCACGGCGTCCTGGCCGACGAAGGGGTTGTCCTTCGGCACGCTGCCGTCGGGCCACAAGCGCACGATCTTGCCCTGCAGCTTGTCAAGGTCCTGGGCGGCGGGCCGCTGGTTGTTCTCGCCCAGCGCGATGAACAGGTAGCCGTCTCGGTCAAACACCAGCCGCGAACCAAAGTGGTTGCCCTCCGACAGCTTGGGCAACTGACGGAAGATCACGGTAAAGTTCTCCAGTCGTGCACGATCCGCCGAAAGCTGGCCGCGACCGACGGCCGTCCCGGCCTTGCCGTCGCTGCCCTCCTCTGCAAATGACAGGTAGACGGTACGGTCCTTCCCGAACTCAGGCGACAGCGCCACATCCAGCAAACCACCCTGCCCTTCGGCCCACACCTTGGGCACGCCACTGACGGGTGGTCCAACCTTGCCCTCGGCATTGACGATGCGCAGATTGCCAGGCCGCTCGGTCACCAGCATGTCCTTGCCACCCGGTAAAAACGCCAGTGACCAGGGATTGCGCAGGCCATCGGCCACGGTATCGACGATCAACGGCCCCTCTTCACTGGGAAACTGCTGCTGGGAAGCGGCTTGGGCCAGCAGCGGGAATAACGCTGCGGCGGTCAGGGTAATCAGCCAGGTGGGTCGTGTCATGCAGGGTTCCTTCCGATGCGGGGCTCACGGCACGCGCTGGGTGTCGCGCGGTGGCCGAGTGGGTTCAAGGTTTGGCGCTTGCTGCTGACGCCGAAGGTTGTCGCCGTTACCGATGCCGCGGTTGTCCAGGCTGGGCGTGCGCTGAATGGGCACGGTCGAAGGCCCGCGTACCGGAGGCGCCGGCTGGACGCTACCTTGGCGGCTATTCGGATTGGCGCGCTGGATTGGGCTGTTGTAAGGGTTGTTGTTGCCAGCAGCGAGCTGCAGCGGCTGGAGGGGCGCCGCTTGCAGTGGCAAGCACAGCAACAGGCCGAGGCCCAAGGTTGGCATCGTGATGTTCATGCTTCACCTCCTGTACGAAAATGACGCGCCTCGAAGGTTGGATAGCCTAAGGCGCAAGGGGTTCGCGGCAAAAGTGTGAAAGCGGATGGAGTTGATTCGTGATGTTTCAGTATGGGCCTTTGGCGGCGCTGTACCTGACCGTTGCGACGCAAGGCCATCGGTCCTTTCCGATGGCCTGGTCGCCGGCCAGCCGACGCCTACAGACCCCGTGATGTGTCGGTGAGTTTGTGTCGCGCCGCATACAGGCAGAGCATTTCCATGGCCAGGGTTGCCCCCGCCAGGGCAGTGATATCGGCATGATCATAAGCCGGCGCCACCTCCACCAGGTCCATGCCCACCAGGTTGATGCCACGCAATCCACCCAGAATCTCGAGGGCCTGTACGGTGCTAAGGCCACCGCATACCGGGGTCCCCGTGCCTGGGGCGAAAGCTGGGTCGAGGCAGTCGATATCGAAAGTCAGGTATACCGGCCGATCACCGACTCGCTGGCGGATCGCTTCGATAACCGCCTCCGTGCCCAGGCGATGGACCTGGCGGGCATCGAGGATGGCAAAGCCCTGGCTGTCGTCATTGGTGGTGCGCAGGCCGATCTGCACGGAATGCGTTGGATCGACCAAGCCTTCGCGCGCAGCGTGCCAGAACATGGTGCCATGATCGATGCGCTTGCCATCTTCGTCGGGCCAGGTGTCGCTGTGTGCATCGAAGTGAATCAGCGCCAGCGGCCCGTGGCGCCGGGCATGGGCCTTGAGCAGCGGGTAGCTGATGAAGTGGTCGCCGCCCAGGGTCAACATGGCACACCCTGCTTCGAGTATCCGATTGGCATGGGCCTCTATGCTTTCCGGCACCGACTGTGGCGTCCCACTGTCGAACGCACAGTCGCCATAGTCGATGACCGCCAGGTGGTCGAAGGGATCGAACGCCCAGGGCCAGTGCCGTGCCCAGGCTTGCTGCACCGAAGCGGCACGAATCGCTCGCGGCCCGAAACGTGCGCCTGGGCGGTTGCTGGTGGCGGTGTCGAAAGGCACCCCGCTCACCACTACATCCACCCCACGCAAATCGCGGCTGTAGCGGCGCCGGGAGAAACTGGTAATGCCTGCGTAGGTGCTTTCAGCAGCAGTGCCGTACAAGCTGTCGCGGGTCATGGCCTGGTCATTGTTGGCGGCTTGGTCCACGGTGTCGCTCCTATGTCGTTATCGATTACTGCCCGCTGCGAAATGCCGTCCACAAGCGGTTGCGCTGGCGCAGGTCGGACAATGCCATGCTGCGGTCGGCGTACAGACGCTCACGCACCGCGGCAGGTGGATAGATATCCGGGTCGTTACGTACCGCGTCGTCCACCAAGGGGGTGGCGGCCTGGTTGGCGTTGGCGAAAAACAGCGTATTGGTCAGCGCGGCTACCGATTCTGGCTTGAGCATGAAGGCGATGAACGCCCGGGCAGCCTCCGGATGCGGGGCATCCTTGGGAATGACCAGGTTGTCCTGCCACACCAGGGTGCCTTCCCGCGGAATGCGGTAGATGAGCTGGAATGGCTTGCCGGCCTTGCGCGCCTGGTCGGCCGCCATGGCGGCGTCGCCGTTGTAGGTCAATGCCAGGCACACGCTGCCGTTGGCCAGGTCGTTGATCTGGCGGCCGTTGGCGACGTAGCTGATCGACGGCTGCAGTTGGTCCAGCAACTGGCGGGCGGCGGCAAGCGCGTTCTTGTCCTGGCTGTACGGGTCTTTACCGAGGTAGTTAAGGGCCAGGCCGATGACCTCCTGGGGTGAGTCGGGCATGGCGATCCCGCATGATTTGAGTCGGCTGGCGTACTCGGGCTTGAACAGCAGGTCGAGGCTGTCCAGCGGCACGTCACCCAATCGCTCGCGCACCGCTTCGACATTCACCCCCAGGCCCAATGTGCCCCAGGTGTAGGGCACTGCGTAACGGTTACCGGGGTCGGCCTCGGCCAGTTTTGCCAGCAGGTCCTTGTCGAGATTGGCATAGCCAGGCATTGCCTGTGCGTTCAAGGGTTGTAACGCACTGGCCTTCAGCGCACGCGCCAGCACCGTGGAAGATGGCACCACCACATCGTAGCCGCTCCCCCCCGTCAACAGCTTGGTTTCCAGCACTTCGGTGGTGTCGAAGGTGTCGTAGCGGACCTTGTAGCCGGTCTCGCGCTCGAAGCGCTCAAGGGTTTGCGGCGCGACATAGTCCGCCCAGCTGTAAAGGTTCACGACCTTCTCTTCGGCCTGCAGCGGCAAGGCCAGTACCAGGGACAACAGACACAACGATCGACGCATGACGAACACCTCGGCAAATGGGTGGATGCCGCCAGCATGCCAGCCGAGTTACATTGCAAGAATGGCAAGTTTGTAAAGCTGACATTCATCAGGAGCAATGTATGCTTGGCCAACTGCAAGACCCCGACCTGCACCTGCTGCGGCTGTTCGTCACTGTAGTAGAGGCCGGTGGTTTCAGTGCCGCCCAGGGCGTACTTGGGCTCAGCCAACCCACCATCAGCCAGCGCATGGCGCAGCTGGAAACCCGCCTGGGCTATCGCCTGTGCAACCGTGGCAAGGGTGGCTTCCGACTGACTGAAAAAGGCCAGTTATTGCTGGATGCTGCCCGCGAATTGTTGCTGAACATCGAGCACTTTCGTCAGCAGGCCAATGGCGTTGGCGGAAGGCTGCTGGGGACTGTACGGCTGGGTTTGGCAGAGGGCCAGGACACGTCGGTGAGCCTGCGCATCGCCAACGCGATATCGCGCTTTCGTGAGCGGGACGAATCCGTCCAGTTGCAATTGATCAGCGCACCACCGGCAGAGTTGGAACGACTGTTGCTGGAGCAGCGGCTGGATTACGCCATCAGCTACTTCTCCGGTAACCAGGCAGCGTTCGATTACCAACCGTTGTTCGAAGAGCGCCAGCGCTTGTACTGCGGCAAGGGCCACGCGCTGTTCGCGGTGCCGCACGTCGAGCACGGACAGTTGCTCGAAGCGGACCAGGTTCGTCACCCGTATCGCTTTCTCAAATCAGGCGAGCCGTTTCAAAGCCACCGAAGCATGGCGGTGGCGGAGCAGACCGAAAGTGTACTGGCATTCATCCTGTCGGGCCGACATATCGGTTACCTACCGTGCCATTACGCAGCACCTTGGGAGGCGCAAGGTCTGCTGCGAGCGCTGGATCCGGCGCTGGATTTCCTTGTGCCGTTCACTTTGGCCTGGCATCGAGTGCAGGCCTGCGGGGAGGCGCAGGGCGCATTCGTGGAGGATCTGCAAGGGGCGTTCGTCTCATGAAACGATCAGTCGGCGCCTACAGGGCGCGTAAAGCACCTGTAGGCGCCGGCCGGCGATCCGGCCAGCACGCGCAAGCACCGGTTAGTAGGCCATGCTCCAGGTCAGGGTGTAGGTCCGGCCCCGTCCTTGGTAGTCATACAGGTAAGCTGGCCCATAAGTTGGTGAGTAGAACAATGTCGCTCGCTGCCCCCAGACCGTACTGTACTGCTTGTCCAGAAGGTTCTGGATACCCGCGCTGAAGGTGCCGAAACCGGTGTCCTGGCTGGCCAGCAGGTCGAAGGTCGTATACCCGTCGATCTCGTGGTCAGCGTCATCCTTCAAGCTGAATGCATGGTTGGCCTGCAGGCGTGCGCTACGGCCGTCACCTTTCCAGCCAACGAACGCAGTGGATTTGGACAACGATGCATATCGAGCGTCGCGCTTGTCCCAGCCGCCATTGGCGTCTTCTTCCTCAGAGCGGGTGAGGTGCAGGGTGCCGCCCGCCTCCCAACCGCTCTGAAAGTGCCGGGTCAACGCCCCTTCAAAGCCAAAGTCTCGGCTCTTCTGGTCTTCCACATCGATGGTCAGCGTCTGCGAGTCGACGTTGATGATCTTGTCCGACCAGATGTAGTACAACGCTGCCTGGGCATCCCAATCCAGATCGGCGTAGCGCCAGCCGAGCTCGACCTGACGACTCTTGATACCCGCCAGCGGGTTGTCGGCCACGCTCAGGCCTTGCTTGCCGTAGTATTTGGCAGGGTCTGGCAGGTCGAAACCTTCACCGTAGTTGGTCCAAACCTGGTGGCCATTCTTGAAATCGTAGATGGCTCCCATGTTGTAAAGATTGACCTGGTAGTCATTGCTGCCGCCCGGCACGCCCTTGAAATCGCTGACATCCACGTCCATCTGCTGGCGTCGTGCGCCTGTGGACAGGGTCAGGTTATCGGTCGCATGCCAATCGAGCTGGGCGTAAACGGACACACCGTCGACCCGGTAGCTGGGGTAACGGTCCGCCTTGCTGGCTTTGTCCAGGTCCAGGCCACCGCTTTCAGACGAGGTCAGTGCATCGAAGGTGGTCTGCTGGGCATTGAAGCGCTCTCGGTCAAGGTCTACCCCGTAAGTGAGCTTGAGCGTATCCCACTGCTTGGCGAACAACCCTTTGAGGCTGGTGACCTCGAAATTCTGCTGCGACGCGGCGAAGTACACGCCGCGCGAGCCGGTGGGAGTGGCGCGGTTGTAGTAAGGGAACGGATAGAAATTGTCGTCCTCCTTGCGATACGAAGCTTGCAGGTAGAAGTCCTGGCCCAGCACATCGGTGTGGTGGTAGTTGGCATTGAGTAGCAGACGACGGGTGCGAGGTTCCAGGTCAGAGGAATAACCACCGCGCAGCTCGGCGTCTTCTAAGTCTGACGGTGCGTTGTAGTTGAGGTTGGGGAAGTAGATGCCGGTGCTGCCGTGGTTACCGGAATCGTAGTACTGGGCCAACAGGTCGAGGCTCTGCTCGTCGCTCAAGGTGAGCCCCAGGGTGCCGAGCACATCGAGGGTGCGGTTGTACTGCAAGTCGGTCTGAGTGTTGTCGATGAAAATCTGGTCGCCCGCACCGTCATAGAACGCCTCGTTCTGTTCGCCGGAAACTCCCAGGCGAGCCTTCACCCGCTCATTGCCGCCGCTGACCGACTGAGCGAAACGAGTGGCCAGGTCGTCGCTGTTGTTGAAGCCGCTGCTGGCGCCAAACTGAGTCTCGAAACGTGCAGGCCCCGGCTCGCCCTTCTTGGTCACGATGTTGATGATGCCGCCGGTGGCACCACCGCCATAGATGGCGCTGGCGCCGGACAACACTTCCACGCGCTCGACGTTGAACGGCGAGATGCTATCGAACTGGCGCGACAAACCGCGCGAACTGTTCTGGCTGACACCGTCGATCATCACCAACACGTTGCGCCCGCGCATGTTCTGGCCGTAGTTGGTGCGGCCTTCAGGGGCCAGGTCCAGGCCAGGCACCAACTTGCCGATGGCCTCCTTGAGACTGACGCCGCTGTCGATCTGCTCGCGCAGCTGCTGTTGGTCAACGACCCAGACCGTACCAGGAATTTCACTGATGGCAGTGCTGGTACGCGACGCCACGCTCACTTCGATGGGCTTGAGATTGATCGCCTGCGGCGCACCTTCGGCCCTGCGCAGGGTTACGGTGCGGACGTCGCTGAACTGCCAGGCCATGTCGCTTCCGGCCAGCAGCTGTTGCAATGCCTGCTCGATGCTGTAGCTACCCTGCAGTGCCGGGCTGGTGAGCCCTGCGACGTCGCTGGTGGTGTACAGCAGGTGCAAACCCGCCTGGTCGGCAAACGCGGTCAGGGCCTGGTCGAGGGCCTGCGCAGGGAGATCGAGCTGTACCTGTCGAGCTTCGACCCGGGCTTGATCGCGAGCGGAGTCGGCCCAGACCTGCAGCGGGCTGGCAAGCATGGCCAGGGCGGTGCAGGACAGCAAGGCATGATGGAACCGACCGCCGCGGCGGTGCAAAGGCTTGAGCGTGAGTGTCACGAATAAGCTTCCAGACAAGTCGTAAATGAGAATGGGTTGCTGATCAGTCCCACTACGACGATCTGGCCTGCATGAACTTGCAGTGCTGAATGAAAAAAATTTCGATTATTTTTTCTGACGACTCAATGCACTACAGCCAGCCATGGCAGATAGGTGACCTTCAGGCCGTAACGCTGCTCGAGTGTGCGCAACAAAGCGTGAGGCTCGTCAAGATCGAAAACGCCACTGACTTGCAGTGTGGCCAGCTGGCTGTCCGACAACAGGATGCGACCCTGCTGATAACGCTCAAGCTCTGCCAGCACCTGGCCCAATGGCTTGCCATTGAAAATCAGCTTGCCGCGCTGCCAGGCTGTCTGCGCGCTGGCGTCTGCCGATACCGGCACGAGCTGCCCCGCTACCCTTGCCTCACCTTCGGCCAGCACCACCCGGCCGTCGCTGCGCACGCTGAACACGGCGGTGTCGCCCCGCACGGTCTCATCGCCAGTATCGACAACAAAGGGGCGCACATCGTTGACCGTTTCGAACAACGCCTCGCCGGCCCGCAACACGACCCTGCGCTCATGATCGGTAAAGGCCACGGTCAAGGCGCTGGCACTGTTGAGCACCACCCGCGAGCCATCGGCCAGGGTAATGCTCTGCCGCTGCCCCACGCCTGTGTGATAGTCCGCCAGCCAGACTGGGGCCTGCTGCCAACCGCTGTAGCCCGCCACCAACAGCACCACTGATGCGGCGATGCCAGCAAACCAGTGGCGCTTGCGCGGTGCCGGCGACGCAATGAACGATGCGGCAGCGGAAGTGCCGCCGATATCCTCCCAGAGCGCTTGGGCCTCCCGCGCCGCCTCGGCATGGGCCGCGCTGAGCTGGCACCAGCGTTGATAGCGTGCGTGGTCTGCCGCACTGGCGTTGCCAGAATGCAGCAGCACCTGCCAGTCAAGGGCGTCGTTGGACAGGTCGCTGGTCGGTGGAGGCGCGGGCATGGCAAGGGCATCAGTCATGGTTGTGTTTGACCCAGTCACGGCAGTGGCGCAGGGCTTGGCCGATGTATTTTGCCACCATGCTCTCGGAAACGCCCAGCCGCTGTGCAATTTGCGCCTGGGTCAGGCCTTCGACGCGGTTGAGCAACAGGGCTTCGCGGGGTTTGCTGGGCAATTGCAGCAGCGCTTGGTCGAGTATCTGCAAACGCTCGCGGGCAAGCAGCGCCGCTTCCGGCGCGGGGGCCGGACAGGCAATCTCTCCCGCACCGTCACTGTCATCGTGGCGGGACGCGATACGCTGCTCACGACGCAGGGCATCGATCGCCAGATTGCCGGCCACGCGAAAGATGTAACTGCGCGCATGCAGAACCGGTATCGCCTGCTGATCGACCTGTACGAGCTTCAGATAGGTCTCCTGCGCCACATCGGCGGCCCGCTGCCGGTCGTTCATACGCCGGGTGAGAAACTGCAGCAGGTCGTCGTAGTGCTCCTGGAAACTTGCCAGCAGACCAGACACGGGAGACGTCAGCATTGAGTGAGAAGCAGCCAGTAAGAGAGATTATCGGGCGTTAATGAGAAACAGTATCTTTCATAAGGCCCGAGACTTTCAACGTCCTCGTGCATTTGCCACACTGCATGCTGATTTTCTAACGAAAAGGCCACCTCTATGCGTGACCGTCTTGTGCGCTGCGCCCGTTATGCACTGATGCTATTGATGGCGCTTGGGCTCGGTGCCTGTGCGCTGTTCCAGGCGCGCGACCCACTGAACATCAGCGTCATCGGCATCGAGCCTTTGCCAGGACAAGAACTGGAGATGCGCATGGCAGTGAAGATGCGCGTGCAGAACCCTAATGATGCATCGGTCGATTACGACGGTGTCGCACTCAATCTGGAAGTGAATGGCCAGCCACTGGCGGCCGGCGTCAGCGACCAGAAGGGGCACATCGGCCGATACGACGAAGCGGTGATCGTGGTGCCGGTCAGCATCACTGCGTTCTCCTTCCTGCGCCAGGCCTATGGGCTGCGCAAGCTGGACTCACTGCAAGGCCTGCCCTATGTGTTGCGCGGAAAACTGGCGGGAGGGTTGTTTGGCACGGTGCGTTTCACCGACCAGGGCAAGCTTGACCTGCCTCAGGGTGGCAGCCTTTATCGTTGAGTGCAGGATATCAGGCGCTCAACGATTGGCGCTGGCGGCGGCCATCAGCTTGTTGACCTCGCTGCGCACCATGTTTGCGTATTCCGGTGGCGACATGCTGTCAAGCTCGGCACGTACCCACTCGGCCCATTTGCCTTTGCGCCGGGGCTTTTCGGCAATCAGCCGCGCGGCCTCGCCCTTGGCTTTGCCGAGGTTGTTCTGCCACAGTTCGAACAAGCGGGCCTTTTCTGCCTCGATCTGCGCCCGTTCCTCGAAGCTCTTGTTGGCCAGATTGAAACTCATGGGGATACCTGCATGTGAAAAATGGTCGCTATCTTACACTGTAGGGGCGAATGATCGGTAAGCCGGCGCAACTTTCCCGCCGCACCGGCATCCATTATTCAACTCACCCATCGACGAGGATGTGTTCATGGCCCGGAAAACCGCCCTGATTACCGAAAGCGAACAAATCAAGGACCAAGTGTTCAGCGAGCTGCAGGCATTGATCGAAGAGTCAGAGAAGCTCCTCAACGACAGCGCCTCCCTGGTAGGCGAAGAGGCAGAAACCCTGCGCGCCCAAGTCAGCCTCAAATTGCGCCAGGCCCGTGAGTCTGCCAACCGGGTACGTGCCAAGGCCCAACCCGTGATGGATGCCACCCAGGACTACATTGGCGGGCATCCTTGGCAAACCGTTGCCATTTCCGCGGGCTTTGGCTTGGTCATCGGGTTGTTGCTGGGGCGGCGTTCTTGAAGTGGATCAGGCAGCCTGCGCCATGGGGATACCGCTGTGAAAGCGCAATTCCTGATCGGGTGAACTGATCAGTTCGACCTCTGCCTCGCGCACCAGCTCCACACGCTTGGCAATATCCGCCTCAGCACCGTACTGGTGTGCAAGCTTCAGGTAACCCTGATAATGGCGCGCCTCGCTTTTCAGCAGCCCGTGATAGAAGGTGCCGAGCTCTTCATCCAGGTGCGGCACCAAGGCTGCGAAGCGCTCGCAACTACGCGCCTCGATAAAGGCCCCGACAACCAGTGTGTCGACCAGTTTGACCGGCTCGTGGGCCCGTACCAGACGGCGCAGACCCGACGCATAACGCCCGGCGGAAACCGGCCGCAATGGCACACCACGACGCTTCATCAGACGCAGCACCTGTTCATGATGCACCAACTCTTCACGGGCCAGGCGCGACATCATGTTGATCAGGTCCAGGTGCGTGTTGTACTTGGCGATCAGACTCAGCGCGGTGCTGGCAGCCTTGAACTCGCAATTCTTGTGGTCGATCAGCAAGGTTTCCTGATCCGACAGCGCCGCCTCGATCCAAGCGTCTGGGGTGGGACAGCCGAGGAAAGCGTCGATTTCGGGGATCAGGGACATAAGCACACAACCACACAGGACAGGCAGGACCAGGAATTATACCGGCGGCGTCGGCCAACGCCAGTGGCTATGCTTGATGTACATCAAACGGCGGCGTGCGCGGCGCGGACTATAGTCAGGCACAGGTCGCCATCTTTGAAGGGAGCTAACGCCCATGCAAGCCGTCCGCAGCATCCTTGTCGTTCTAGACCCTGCGCATGCCCATAGCCGCGCACTGACCCGGGCCAAACTGATCGCAGGTGTGACAGGTGCCCGCCTGCACCTGCTGATGTGTGACAAGAATCGTGAGCACAGTGCCCTTTTGAGTTTGCTGCAAAGCCAGTTGCGCGATGATGGGTATATCAATGTCACCCATGAAGAGGCTTGGCAAGAAAGCCTGCACGAAACCATTATTCGGGTGCAGCAGGCTGAAGGTTGCGAACTGGTGATCAAGGAGCATCGACCGGATAACCCACTGAAAAAGGCGATACTGACACCCAGCGACTGGAAGCTGTTGCGTCAGTGCCCTTGCGCAGTGTTGATGGTCAAGAGCGAGCGGCCCTGGACCGGTGGAGTGATTCTTGCTGCTGTTGATGTCGGCAATCAGGACGAGGACCACCGTCGCCTGCATGCCAGTATCATCGATCACGGTTATGCAATCGCCAGCTTGGCCAAAGGGGAATTGCATGTGATCTGCGCCCATCCCTCCCCCATGCTTTCCGCTTCCGACCCCGCCTTCCAACTCAGCGAAACCATCGAGCAGCGCTATAGGGACGCATGCACAGCTTTCCAAGCCGAGTTCGATATCAGTGATGATCGCCTGCACATCGCAGAAGGCCCGGCGGATGTTCTAATCCCCTTCACGGAGGACAAGTACGACGCTGTCGTGACCATCATGGGTACCGTCGGCCGAACCGGCATAACCGGCGCTTTGATCGGAAACACCGCAGAGGTGGTGCTAGACGCGTTGAAAGGCGATGTATTGGTGCTCAAGAGCGAGGAAGCAACAGCCCACCTGGCGGAACTGGCGAGGGGTTGAGACTGCAACCACCGCGCCGGAAAGACAAAACCCCTACCTGCTCACGCAGATAGGGGTTTTGCGAAATGAATCTTGACGATGACCTACTCTCACATGGGGAAACCCCACACTACCATCGGCGATGCATCGTTTCACTGCTGAGTTCGGGATGGGATCAGGTGGTTCCAATGCTCTATGGTCGTCAAGAAATTCTGTTGCCAGAATGTCGTGTAAACACTCTTGGCCAATTCGGATATGTGAATTTGTGGTTTTGCGAACTTTCGGTCGTTTCGTCTTCACCACCGCAATCTGCGTCAGCAAATTGCTTGGGTGTTATATGGTCAAGCCTCACGGGCAATTAGTATTGGTTAGCTCAACGCCTCACAGCGCTTACACACCCAACCTATCAACGTCGTAGTCTTCGACGGCCCTTTAGGGAACTCAAGGTTCCAGTGAGATCTCATCTTGAGGCAAGTTTCCCGCTTAGATGCTTTCAGCGGTTATCTCTTCCGAACATAGCTACCCGGCAATGCCACTGGCGTGACAACCGGAACACCAGAGGTTCGTCCACTCCGGTCCTCTCGTACTAGGAGCAGCCCCTCTCAAATCTCAAACGTCCACGGCAGATAGGGACCGAACTGTCTCACGACGTTCTAAACCCAGCTCGCGTACCACTTTAAATGGCGAACAGCCATACCCTTGGGACCGGCTTCAGCCCCAGGATGTGATGAGCCGACATCGAGGTGCCAAACACCGCCGTCGATATGAACTCTTGGGCGGTATCAGCCTGTTATCCCCGGAGTACCTTTTATCCGTTGAGCGATGGCCCTTCCATACAGAACCACCGGATCACTAAGACCTACTTTCGTACCTGCTCGACGTGTTTGTCTCGCAGTCAAGCGCGCTTTTGCCTTTATACTCTGCGACCGATTTCCGACCGGTCTGAGCGCACCTTCGTACTCCTCCGTTACTCTTTGGGAGGAGACCGCCCCAGTCAAACTACCCACCATACACTGTCCTCGATCCGGATAACGGACCTGAGTTAGAACCTCAAAGTTGCCAGGGTGGTATTTCAAGAATGGCTCCATGAGAACTGGCGTTCCCACTTCAAAGCCTCCCACCTATCCTACACAAGCAAATTCAAAGTCCAGTGCAAAGCTATAGTAAAGGTTCACGGGGTCTTTCCGTCTAGCCGCGGATACACTGCATCTTCACAGCGATTTCAATTTCACTGAGTCTCGGGTGGAGACAGCGCCGCCATCGTTACGCCATTCGTGCAGGTCGGAACTTACCCGACAAGGAATTTCGCTACCTTAGGACCGTTATAGTTACGGCCGCCGTTTACCGGGGCTTCGATCAAGAGCTTCGCTTGCGCTAACCCCATCAATTAACCTTCCGGCACCGGGCAGGCGTCACACCCTATACGTCCACTTTCGTGTTTGCAGAGTGCTGTGTTTTTAATAAACAGTCGCAGCGGCCTGGTATCTTCGACCGACATGGGCTTACGGAGCAAGTCCTTCACCCTCGTCGGCGCACCTTCTCCCGAAGTTACGGTGCCATTTTGCCTAGTTCCTTCACCCGAGTTCTCTCAAGCGCCTTGGTATTCTCTACCCGACCACCTGTGTCGGTTTGGGGTACGGTTCCCAGTTATCTGAAGCTTAGGAGCTTTTCTTGGAAGCATGGCATCAACCACTTCGTCGCCTAAAGGCAACTCGTCATCAGCTCTCGGCCTTGAGATCCCGGATTTGCCTAAGATCTCAGCCTACCACCTTAAACTTGGACAACCAACGCCAAGCTGGCCTAGCCTTCTCCGTCCCTCCATCGCAATAACTGGAAGTACAGGAATATTAACCTGTTTTCCATCGACTACGCTTTTCAGCCTCGCCTTAGGGACCGACTAACCCTGCGTCGATTAACGTTGCGCAGGAAACCTTGGTCTTTCGGCGTGGGAGTTTTTCACTCCCATTGTCGTTACTCATGTCAGCATTCGCACTTCTGATACCTCCAGCAAGCTTCTCAACTCACCTTCACAGGCTTACAGAACGCTCCTCTACCGCGTCATCAAAGATGACACCCGTAGCTTCGGTGCATGGTTTGAGCCCCGTTACATCTTCCGCGCAGGCCGACTCGACTAGTGAGCTATTACGCTTTCTTTAAAGGATGGCTGCTTCTAAGCCAACCTCCTAGCTGTCTAAGCCTTCCCACATCGTTTCCCACTTAACCATGACTTTGGGACCTTAGCTGACGGTCTGGGTTGTTTCCCTTTTCACGACGGACGTTAGCACCCGCCGTGTGTCTCCCATGCTCGGCACTTCCAGGTATTCGGAGTTTGCATCGGTTTGGTAAGTCGGGATGACCCCCTAGCCGAAACAGTGCTCTACCCCCTGGAGTGATACATGAGGCGCTACCTAAATAGCTTTCGAGGAGAACCAGCTATCTCCGAGCTTGATTAGCCTTTCACTCCGATCCACAGGTCATCCGCTAACTTTTCAACGGTAGTCGGTTCGGTCCTCCAGTCAGTGTTACCTAACCTTCAACCTGCCCATGGATAGATCGCCCGGTTTCGGGTCTATACCCAGCGACTAAACGCCCTATTAAGACTCGCTTTCGCTACGCCTCCCCTATTCGGTTAAGCTCGCCACTGAATATAAGTCGCTGACCCATTATACAAAAGGTACGCAGTCACCTAACAAAGTAGGCTCCCACTGCTTGTACGCATACGGTTTCAGGTTCTATTTCACTCCCCTCTCCGGGGTTCTTTTCGCCTTTCCCTCACGGTACTGGTTCACTATCGGTCAGTCAGTAGTATTTAGCCTTGGAGGATGGTCCCCCCATGTTCAGACAAAGTTTCTCGTGCTCCGTCCTACTCGATTTCATTGACAAGAGATTTTCGTGTACGGGGCTATCACCCACTATGGCCGCACTTTCCAGAGCGTTCCACTAATCTCAAATCAACTTAAGGGCTGGTCCCCGTTCGCTCGCCACTACTAAGGGAATCTCGGTTGATTTCTTTTCCTCAGGGTACTTAGATGTTTCAGTTCCCCTGGTTCGCCTCTTGCACCTATGTATTCAGTACAAGATAACCAGCTTATGCTGGCTGGGTTCCCCCATTCAGAGATCTCTGGATCACAGTCTGTTTGCCGACTCCCCAAAGCTTATCGCAGGCTACCACGTCTTTCATCGCCTCTGACTGCCAAGGCATCCACCGTATGCGCTTCTTCACTTGACCATATAACCCCAAGCAATCTGGTTATACTGTGAAGACGACATTCGCCGAAAATTCGCATGTTGCTCAATTAAGAGCAGAACTCACAAATTTTACCTTAGCCTGACATCACACCAGTGAAAGTGCGTGCCAGTCTATCTATCACATATCCGAATTTTTAAAGAACGATCTGACAAAAGTCAGAAATCAACATTCGATCTGAATGCTCATTTCTAAGTTCTGATCAAGTAAGCGAGTGGTGGAGCCAAGCGGGATCGAACCGCTGACCTCCTGCGTGCAAGGCAGGCGCTCTCCCAGCTGAGCTATGGCCCCGCATATTGGTAGGTCTGGGCAGATTTGAACTGCCGACCTCACCCTTATCAGGGGTGCGCTCTAACCAACTGAGCTACAGACCTATATAGGGTCTTGATCGTCTTCGACAATGAATCAAGCAATTCGTGTGGGAGCTCATCAGTAGGCTGATGTCGTCGATTAAGGAGGTGATCCAGCCGCAGGTTCCCCTACGGCTACCTTGTTACGACTTCACCCCAGTCATGAATCACACCGTGGTAACCGTCCTCCCGAAGGTTAGACTAGCTACTTCTGGTGCAACCCACTCCCATGGTGTGACGGGCGGTGTGTACAAGGCCCGGGAACGTATTCACCGCGACATTCTGATTCGCGATTACTAGCGATTCCGACTTCACGCAGTCGAGTTGCAGACTGCGATCCGGACTACGATCGGTTTTGTGAGATTAGCTCCACCTCGCGGCTTGGCAACCCTCTGTACCGACCATTGTAGCACGTGTGTAGCCCAGGCCGTAAGGGCCATGATGACTTGACGTCATCCCCACCTTCCTCCGGTTTGTCACCGGCAGTCTCCTTAGAGTGCCCACCATAACGTGCTGGTAACTAAGGACAAGGGTTGCGCTCGTTACGGGACTTAACCCAACATCTCACGACACGAGCTGACGACAGCCATGCAGCACCTGTGTCAGAGTTCCCGAAGGCACCAATCCATCTCTGGAAAGTTCTCTGCATGTCAAGGCCTGGTAAGGTTCTTCGCGTTGCTTCGAATTAAACCACATGCTCCACCGCTTGTGCGGGCCCCCGTCAATTCATTTGAGTTTTAACCTTGCGGCCGTACTCCCCAGGCGGTCAACTTAATGCGTTAGCTGCGCCACTAAAATCTCAAGGATTCCAACGGCTAGTTGACATCGTTTACGGCGTGGACTACCAGGGTATCTAATCCTGTTTGCTCCCCACGCTTTCGCACCTCAGTGTCAGTATCAGTCCAGGTGGTCGCCTTCGCCACTGGTGTTCCTTCCTATATCTACGCATTTCACCGCTACACAGGAAATTCCACCACCCTCTACCGTACTCTAGCTCGCCAGTTTTGGATGCAGTTCCCAGGTTGAGCCCGGGGCTTTCACATCCAACTTAACGAACCACCTACGCGCGCTTTACGCCCAGTAATTCCGATTAACGCTTGCACCCTCTGTATTACCGCGGCTGCTGGCACAGAGTTAGCCGGTGCTTATTCTGTCGGTAACGTCAAAACAGCAAGGTATTAACTTACTGCCCTTCCTCCCAACTTAAAGTGCTTTACAATCCGAAGACCTTCTTCACACACGCGGCATGGCTGGATCAGGCTTTCGCCCATTGTCCAATATTCCCCACTGCTGCCTCCCGTAGGAGTCTGGACCGTGTCTCAGTTCCAGTGTGACTGATCATCCTCTCAGACCAGTTACGGATCGTCGCCTTGGTGAGCCATTACCTCACCAACTAGCTAATCCGACCTAGGCTCATCTGATAGCGCAAGGCCCGAAGGTCCCCTGCTTTCTCCCGTAGGACGTATGCGGTATTAGCGTTCCTTTCGAAACGTTGTCCCCCACTACCAGGCAGATTCCTAGGCATTACTCACCCGTCCGCCGCTGAATCAAGGAGCAAGCTCCCGTCATCCGCTCGACTTGCATGTGTTAGGCCTGCCGCCAGCGTTCAATCTGAGCCATGATCAAACTCTTCAGTTCAATACTGCTTGGGTTTTTAAGAAACCCTAAACTTGGCTCAGCAATCTCAAATGACTATGTGATTTCTCGCATGGCCACTTGTGATGCTGATAATCTTTGTGACTATCAGTCCGTACTCACAAGCACCCACACGAATTGCTTGATTCGATTTGTTAAAGAGCGTTTGGCTAAGAGCCTTTCGTCTCAACCGAGGCGCGCATTCTACGCTTTCCTCATTTGCTGTCAAGCGTTTATTTTGAAGTTTTTTGCGAGAAACTCGTTTAGCTTCAAACACTTGACTCGCTGCGATCTCTCGTAGCGGGAGGCGAATAATACAGCATTTTAAAACGCTGTCAACCTTCTTGCCAACCGCCACCGACTTCGAGATCGAAGCCCTTCCGATACTACCTGAAAATTTAACTCTTTGATTAACAAAGCGTTTCTTTTTCGACCACGTCGGAAGAGGTGCGCATTATAAGGGGATTCGAAGGCCCGTCAACCCCCCCCTGTCGCAGAAACCCACACCCCCCCCTCATAGAGAAGCAATGCTTGCGGCCCGACCGATCAATTGCGCACTATAGTGCACATCACCCCTCTCCCAGGATCGCAACACAGCAATGAACACCCAATCCCGCAGTCTGGCCGCCACCCTTTTCCCGATAGGCCTGCTGCTTATTGCCATGGCATCGATTCAATCTGGCGCCTCGCTTGCCAAGAGCATGTTTCCGATCATCGGCGCACAAGGCACTACCACACTGCGGCTGGTTTTTGCGTCCGTGATCATGCTGCTCATCCTGCGCCCCTGGCGAGCACGCATTACCGCCACCACGCTGCGCAATGTGATCATCTATGGCATGGCGCTGGGCGGCATGAACTTCCTCTTCTATATGTCCCTGCAAACCGTCCCTCTGGGCATCGCCGTAGCACTGGAATTCACCGGCCCCCTGGCCGTGGCGCTGTTCGGCTCACGTCGAGCCATCGACTTCCTGTGGGTTGGCCTGGCCACTCTAGGGTTAGTGCTACTGATCCCTGCCGGCCATGGCGGCCAGTCGCTGGACCTTGTGGGTGCCGCCTACGCTCTGGGAGCTGGCGTGTGCTGGGCGCTCTATATTCTGTTCGGCCAACGTGCCGGCGCCGAGCACGGTATCCAAGGGGCTGCGCTGGGTGTAGTGGTCGCCGCCATCTTCGTGGCGCCTATCGGTATCGTCCACGCCGGCAGCGCCCTGCTGACACCTGCCGTGATCCCGCTAGCCCTGGGTGTCGCCATCCTGTCGACCGCCCTGCCCTATAGCCTGGAAATGATCGCACTCACGAAAATGCCCGCGCGCACCTTTGGCACCTTGATGAGCATCGAGCCTGCGGTCGCCGCGATGTCAGGGCTGGTGTTCCTGGGCGAGGTCCTGACATTCACTCAGTGGCTGGCCATCGCGGCGATCATTACTGCTTCGGTGGGTGCCACACTGTCGATGCGCAGGGAAGCGAATCCTCCTGTCGCCGCCGACTGATATGAGAAATATTTTCATTTGAGACAGGATTAACCATTGTGGGCGCCCGCCGTGCTGATTAAGCTGTCACAGAATCATCATGTTTACGCTATCTACTGAGCCGAACACGGACGCTGGGGACATTTCAGGAAGAATTGACGCAATTACGACAGGGCGACACCTGACAAGCCCTGCACAGTAAGGACAGGAATGAAACGTATTTTGGTCATCCTGGCCATCTTCGCTATTGCTGGATGTGCCGCCACAGCCAAGACTGAGGTCAAGAGAGGGAAGAAGGGCCTGCATATCAACTGCTCGGGGCTCTCCTCTTCATGGGACAACTGCTACAGCAAGGCCGCAAACTCGTGCAGCAAGCGAGGCTACAAAGTCATCGCGCGGTCCGGGGATACCGATGAAGAACCCGGGGATTACCTGTTCGGCATCAATCCCGCCGGCTATACCAGCCGCAGCATGATCGTCATCTGTAAATAAGGAAGGGCAGCCCAAGTGCTGCCCTTTTTCGGTCGTGCAGAGGCTCACGTCACAACGGAGTTGTTCGCGCCTCCAGCCAAGTCAGTGCGTCACCCTGCAACAGCGGCGCGAGGCGCTCACGAACGATTAGGTGATAGCCATTCAACCATTTGCGTTCCTCCTCGGTTAGCGACTCCGGGACAAGGCAACGTGTGTCGATTGGGCACAACGTCAAGGTCTCGAAAGACAGGAAGTCGCCGAACACACTCTTGCCCGCCTCACGGGTTGCCACCAAATTCTCGATTCGCACCCCCCAAGCACCCGGCCGGTAGGTGCCTGGCTCGATCGAACTGATCATCCCTGCCTGCATCGCAGTCTGCGGAGCCGCCGCCGCTTGGTAGGCAATCACCTGCGGACCTTCATGCACGTTCATGAAGTAGCCCACGCCATGCCCGGTACCATGGCCATAGTCGACCTGGTCAGCCCAGATCGGTGCACGCGCAATGGCATCAAGCAGCGGCGACAGGATGCCCCGTGGAAAGGTGGCGCGGGACAGCGCGATCATCCCCTTGAGCACACGCGTGCAGTCCTTTTTCTGTTCAAGACTCGGGGTACCCACAGGAACCATCCGGGTGATGTCGGTGGTGCCGCCAAGGTACTGCCCTCCGGAGTCTATCAACAGCAGGCCATCGCCCTCGATGACCGCATGGGACGCTTCGGTCGCGCGGTAATGCGGCATGGCACCGTTACCATTGAAGGCGGCAATGGTCGAGAAACTCAGCGAAACGAAGCCTGGACGACGTCGACGCGCAGCGCTCAATTTCTCATCGACAGTCAGCTCGGTTATCACCTCTTGGCCCTGCTGCGCCTCGAACCAGGCGAAGAATTCGCACAAGGCCGCTCCATCCTGCTCCATGACCTGCCGAATATGCCGCAGTTCCTCATCGCTCTTGCGCGATTTGCTAAGCGTCGTCGGGTTCAAACCTTCGATCAGTTGCACCCCTGCGTCCAGGTTATTCAACAGGCCGCAGGTCACGCGCGCCGGATCGACCAGCAGCCGGCTGCCGTGTGGCAGTCGCTTCAATGCCTCGTGGACCGCGCTGTAATCACGTACTTCGATGCCATCCACTTCAAGCACATGACGCAAATGCTCATCGAGCTTGCTGACCTCCACGAACAGAATTGCCTGGTCCTTGCCAATAAGTGCAAAGGCAACGAAGACCGGGTTGTATGAAACATCGCTTCCGCGCAAGTTGAACAGCCAGGCAATGTCATCCAAGGTCGCGATGAAATGCCAGTCTGCTCCCTTCTCCTGCAAGGCACCACGCAACTGGGCAAGTTTCTCGGCCCGGCTGACCGTGGCATAAGGAGGTAGGTGCTGATAGACCGGGTTGAAGGGCAGTTGCGGACGCCCCTCCCAGACCTCTTCCAGCAGATCCTTGTCAGTGACAAGCCGCGCTTCGCGGGCTTTTAGCCGATCTTGAAGCTGTCGCGACGAAGCCAGAGCCATGACCGCCCCATCCACGGCCACCGTGCCATCGAACGGAACATGTTCTCCCAACCATTCCAGCGCCCCAGGCTTGCCCGGCATCAGCTTCATCAGTTCGATGCCGCTTCCGGCCAGCTCTTTCTCGGCCTGCTCCCAATAACGGCTGTCGACCCATACCCCCGCAAAGCCTGCAGTCACCACCAAGGTGCCCACCGAGCCGTCAAAACCCGACAGCCAACGGCGCCCCTGCCAATAACCGGGCAAGTACTCGGACAAATGGGGGTCGGCCGAAGGCACCAGCAGGGCATCGACACCCTCCCGCGCCATGACTTCGCGCACGCGCGCCAGGCGCTCCGGCACACTTTGCTCAATCGTGGTCTGAACGTTCATGCGCACTCCTGCGGACACATCTTGGTTATTCCAGGATGAGGATAATGGAACAGCAGCCACGGTGTCGCAATCGTGGCGTCGACTCACGGCATGCAATGCCCATGACGCCCTGTAGGAACGAGACACTTCCTACGATCGAGCGGGACCACCGATCAGTTCCGGCTGAACTTACCGCAAGCCACAGCTTCACAAACTCTATATTCATCGCGCTCAGGCGGAAGCACATGGCACGTGTCACCGAGAAAACCACCGTGGTACTGCTCGACACCCGCGAGCACACCCCGGAACACGAACACAGCGTGCATCTGAAACTGGCCCAGGGCCTGGCCCAACTGCTGGGGTGCGAGACGGTCCTGTCCGACCTGCCACCGTCGCAACACGAGCAGTGCTACTACCTGCCTACCGAAACGCTGATCGACCCGCAACGGTACACGGCGCTGGGCATTCACAGCGCGCGTGACCTGTTTGGCGGTTTGGTCAGCCATCCCTACATGGCGACGAAGGCAATCTCCCATCCACTGCCGGCAAATGCCAGCTTCCCGCCCGGCTGGACCGACGACTTTGCCCGACAAGCCAGCGATGCGCTGCTGTGCGGCTACACCGTATTCAGCAAGTCCGATGCCCGCCGCGCAGCCCAGTTGTTGCTGCGCGACGGGCCAGTGCGGATCAAACCCGTCCTGTCGCGCGCCGGGCGTGGCCAGAAAGCCATCAGCGAACTGGATGGACTGGAACCGCTATTGGCCAGCATGGACGACAAGGATCTGGCACTTTGGGGTCTGGTGCTTGAGGAAGACCTGAGCGACATACAGACCTTCAGCGTCGGCCAGGTACAGGTCGCAGGCCACACCTGCAGCTATCACGGCACCCAGCAGTTGACCCGTGATCACCAAGGGGAAGAGGTCTACGGCGGCTCAGAACTGGTCGTGGTACGTGGTGATTACCACGCCTTGCTGCAACTGCCCCTGGAAGACCATGTGCGCCTGGCGATCCGCCAGGCCATGATTTACGAGGAAGCCGCAGAGCAGCACTTTCCCGGTTTCATCGCATCGCGGCGCAACTATGACATCGCACGCGGGAGCAATGGCCAAGGCCGCCTGCGCAGCGGCGTGCTCGAGCAATCGTGGCGCGTCGGCGGCGCCAGCAGTGCAGAACTCCTGGCACTGCAGGCTTTCGCCGACGACCCGGCACTGCAGCAGGTCTGCGCCTCGACCCACGAAGTTTTCGGGCAACTTGAACTACCCACTGACGCCACCCTCTTCTACCAAGGAAACGACAGTGAACTCGGACAACTCAGCAAATTCGCACGGATTCGCCACTATGAGTATTCAGAGTGAATCCGTTGATCTGCAGGTCGAAGGCGACAGCATAGCCGGCACTCTTGTCAGCCCCGGCAACAAGATGCCAGGCATTCTGTTCGTCCACGGCTGGGGCGGTAGCCAGCAACGGGACCTGGCCCGCGCCAGACAGATTACGGGACTTGGCTGCGTGTGCATGACCTTCGACCTGCGTGGCCACGAAAATACCGCTAGCCAACGCCTGACCGTCACGCGCGAGCAGAACCTCCAAGACCTACTGGTGGCCTACGACCGCCTGGCCGGCCACCCGGCCGTCGATAGTAACGCTATCGCCATCATCGGAAGCAGCTACGGAGGCTACCTGGCAACCCTGCTGACCTTGCAGCGGCCCGTAAAATGGTTGGCCTTGCGCGTACCGGCAATGTACTGGGACGAGGATTGGCATAGCCCCAAGCAAACCCTCGACCGCCAGCGCCTCAACGCCTACCGCCAGCGCCCGCTTGGCCCGGACGACAACCGCGCCCTGGCGGCCTGTGCAGCGTTTCGCGGCGACGTGTTACTGGTCGAATCAGAGCAGGATGACTATGTCCCTCATACGACGATGATGAGTTATCGCTCAGCGTTCGTCAGCGCTCACTCGCTCACCCACCGCATTGTCGATGGAGCCGATCACGCGCTTTCCAGCGAGGAGAACCAAAAAGCCTACAGCTCGATCCTGACGGCGTGGATCAGCGAAATGGTGATCGGTGCACGCCTCGACCGCTACCCGCATTATGCCCCGTGGTATGCCTGACCCTCACCGATCTGGCAGTGCAGGTCTCCATCGGCGTCGCGCACCAGGCTGCACAATGCCTGGTAGGCGGCAAAGTTGACCCCCCGGGCCCGGTGTAGGCTCAACAGGTCGAAGAACGGCTCCTCGGCAAAGCACTCTGCAGCCGCTGCCCAGGCTTGGCGGGACTGCCATTGCAGGCACTGCAGCACCCGACTGCCATCGTCGCTGGTCTGGATGCTGACCCCTTGCAAGTCTTTGCAACGCACAGCCAACTCTTCGCTGCGCACGACCAGCGCCTGGGCCAACGCTGCCTGATGCGAGGCGGGCACTTGGTATTCGATCATCTGAGTGAACCACAGGGTTTGCGGTGTGGCTGTCATCAGCAGTCTCCTTGTCGAGGGCACTTGCTACAAGATGTTCGGCAGGGTAAAACCTCCAGTTAACTCAAGGTCAAGAGCTTTTTTAGCATGCCAAGCAAGCCCCCTATCGCCGCTGACAAGCTGCTCAGTGTTGGCCAACTGGCGGCACGCAGCGGTGTCGCGGTGACGGCCCTGCACTTCTACGAGACCAAAGGGCTGATCCAGAGCACCCGCAACGCCGGGAACCAGCGCCGCTACTTGAGGGCGATGTTGCGTCGAGTCGCGGTGATCAAGATGGCCCAGCGCCTGGGCATACCTTTAGCCGAAATTGCCGAGGCCCTTGCCGAGCTGCCCAACGACCACACCCCCACCGCCGAGGACTGGCGGCACCTCTCCGCACGCTGGCGCCAGGACTTGAATCGGCGGATCGACGAAATGATCAGGTTGCGCGACCAGCTCGATGGCTGCATCGGCTGCGGCTGCATGTCGTTGAAGGATTGCCCCTTGCGCAACCGTCAGGATCATCTGGCAGAAGAAGGCCCAGGGCCGCATCTGCCCTGATCAAGGCAACACGAATCTTCGCCGGTACTCGCTGGGCGTCAGGCCAGTGACTCGCTGAAACACCTTACGAAAGGCGCCCGGATCCTGGTAGCCCACGCCCCAGGCAATCTGCTCAACCGTACGCCGGGTGAATTCCAACATCCGGCAGGCCTGCCCAACTCTCACTTGCTGGCAATATTCGGTCGGCCTGAGCCCCGTGGCGGCACGAAACCGCCGCAGAAACGTGCGCGCCTCAAGCCCGGCGCAGGCGGCCATGCTTGCCAGGTCGGCGTCGTGGGCTGCTCCGGCCTGGAGCCAGTGCTGAACCCTGAGCACAGCTTCGTCACCATGATCCAGGCTCGGGCTGAACAGCGCCCCCGGCATTGGCGTGGAAACCGGCTCGACCGACAGGTAGCGTGCCGTCTCGCACGCCACCGAGGCGCCAAGATAACGCTCAAGCAGACGCAGCCCCAGCTCAGTCCAGGCCATCAAGCCGGCTGACGTCATGATGTCGCCGTCGTCCAGCAGCGGCTGATTGGCCTCCACACGCACCTTGGGGAAACGCTGGGCCAAGGTATGCGCGTAGTTCCAGTGGGTACTGGCCGCGCGCCCGTCGAGCAGCCCGCTGGCGGCAATGAAGAACACCCCGATGCACACCGACGCCAATACCGTACCCCGGTCATGCCAGTGACACAGTGGCAAGCGGTGACGCTCCAGTACCTCAGGCACTGGCATCGACTCCAGACTCGGCGGAATGATCAGCACCCGCAGCCCATGCCCTTCGCGCCCCGGCTCATCGGCAATACAGCGCAATTGCCCGGTCTCGTCCAACTGCCAATGGCTGACACGCACGCGTGGCAGGTCGTCAGCCCCCAACTCGGCCGCCACACGGTTGGCAACGGTGAACAGGTCATCGAGGCCATGCACCGCCGCACGCTGTGCGCCAGGATAGATCAGCAGGCCGATCTCCAGGCTGCCAGGGTTGTCAGTTTTTGCCGCCATAGTGTCGTTCGCGCCAATCCTCAGGTCAGTGCGTACAGCCTATAACTATGGCCTGACAACGACTACTGCCACAGGAGGCAACATGAGCAAGCACGCCCTGATCATCATCGATATCCAGAACGACTACTTCCCCGGCGGCAAGTGGCCTCTCGACGGTGTCGAAGCCGCTGCCGACAACGCTGCACGACTGCTCGCCGCCGCCCGTGCGCGACGCGATCTGGTGGTGCATGTTCGCCACGAGTTCGAAAGCGCTGATGCACCGTTCTTCGCCCCTGGCTCGACCGGTGCCCACTTTCACAAGAAAGTCGCCCCCCTGGACGGTGAGCCAGAGGTGCTCAAGCACAAGGTCAACGCGTTCCTCGACACCTCGCTCAAGCGCACCCTGGATCAACACGGTGTAAAAAGTCTGACCATCGTCGGCAGCATGAGTCACATGTGCATCGACGCCGCTACTCGTGCCGCCGCCGACTATGGCTACGCAGTCACGGTGGCGCACGATGCCTGCGCGACGCTGCCACTGGAGTTCGATGGCAAGCAGGTTCCAGCGGTCGATGTGCATGCCTCGGCCATGGCCGCACTGGCATTCGCCTATGCCAAGGTGTTGAAGACCGACGACTTGCTGGGGCAGTGAAACCGGACCATACCTACGGTCAGATCACTACATTACGCACGAACCGCGTGGGCACGTTTCCATCATTGCGGTAGGCGTACCGACAGTTGCTGGGAAACACATGGAACTGGCCGACCTGCAAGCAGTGCTCGGCCCCTTCGATGATCAGGGTCAGTTGCCCTTCAGCCACGTAGATCTGCTCGCTCCACCCTTCTGCGTCGGCTTCGCTGACGTAGCACTCCCCCGGCGCGAGGGTCCACTCCCAGATCTCGACCTCTCGTCGGGCCGCACTGCTGGCCAGCAGCACGGCCTTGCTCTGCGGGTGCTCACCGGCCCAGGCCAGCTCTTCGATGCGGCTTGGGTCGCGGTGGTCAGGCGCCTGGATCAACGTGCTGAACGCCACGCCCAGCGCCTCGGCGATCAAGTCGAGGGTGGTCAGGCTGACGTTCTTTTCCCCGGCCTCTATCGCCACGAGCATGCGCCTGCTAACCCCGGAGCGCTCCGCCAGGGCACTTTGGCTGAGCCCCAGGCCGTTACGCAAGCGACGGACGTTTTGGCTCACGTGTTGAAGCACCGATGAACGGTGCGCGGAATCTTTGTGCACTATATTGCTCACTGGAAGAGGTTGCGCAGTATACTGCCCACTTTGCGGCGATTGTGCGCCGCCCCCTCCGAGTGCGCAAGACCATGAACCAGCCAGACACCGCCCCAAAGACGTCGTTATCTTTACGCCTGAGCAAGGCCGAACTGGTCCTGGTGTTCATCACCATGCTCTGGGGTGGCACCTTCCTGCTGGTCCATAACGTGATGACCGTCAGTGGCCCGATGTTCTTCGTCGGCCTGCGTTTTGCCGCCGCCGCCCTGTTCGTCGGCCTGGTATCGGCGCGCGCACTGTCGGGCCTGACTTTCACCGAGCTGAAGGCCGGCATGCTGATCGGTGTATCCATCATGCTCGGCTACGGCCTGCAGACCATGGGTCTGCAAACCATCAGCAGCAGCCAGTCGGCATTCATCACCGCACTTTACGTACCCTTCGTCCCGTTGCTGCAATGGCTGGTGCTCGGGCGTCGACCTGGCCTGATGCCGAGCATCGGCATCTGCCTGGCCTTCGTCGGCCTGATGCTGCTGGCCGGCCCGGAAGGCGGCGCCCTGCATTTCAGTGAAGGGGAACTGGTCACCTTGGTCAGCGCCGTGGCCATCGCTGGCGAGATCATCCTGATCAGCCGCTATGCCGGCCAGGTCGATGTGCGCCGGGTGACCGTGGTGCAGTTGGCCACCGCTTCGTTGCTGTCGTTTCTGATGATCGTTCCGACCCAGGAGCGCATTCCCGACTTTTCCGGGTTGCTGCTGGCCAGCGCCTTGGGACTGGGCGCGATGAGCGCGGTCATTCAAGTGGCCATGAACTGGGCCCAGCAATCGGTATCGCCGACCCGCGCCACCTTGATCTACGCGGGCGAGCCGGTCTGGGCCGGGATCGTCGGGCGCATCGCTGGCGAACGTCTGCCGGGCGTGGCGCTGATCGGCGGCGCTCTGATCGTATTGGCCGTGATCGTCAGCGAGTTGAAGGTCCGCCGCGGTGACGCGGCCGACCACGCCTCGGATGAAACCCTTCAGCACGAACGTGAAGGCAGCCGGTAAAGCGCGTAACAGCAGCTATGCTTTGTAAAAAACTGTTATAAAAAAACAGCTTGTCACACCGGTTTTGTACGATTCTGCGACAGCTTGCGTGTTGGTGATCAACTGCTCGGCACGTATGATCCTTGGCAAACCTCTCCAGAATAGAACGCTATGTCATTGATAGTGCTATTGCTTCTGCCGTTCGTGGGCAGTTGCCTGGCAGCCGTGCTGCCGCACAATGCACGTAACGCCGAGTCCATCCTTGCCGGGCTCGTAGCCTTGGTCGGTACCGTCCAGGTAGCACTGTTGTACCCGCAAGTCGCCCATGGCGGGGTAATTCGCGAAGAACTGCTATGGCTGCCAAGCCTGGGCATGAACCTGGTGCTGCGCATGGATGGCTTTGCCTGGCTGTTCTCGCTGCTGGTGCTGGGCATCGGCACCCTGGTGTCGCTGTACGCCCGGTACTACATGTCGCCACAAGACCCGGTACCGCGCTTCTTCGCCTTCTTCCTGGCATTCATGGGCGCCATGCTCGGTTTGGTGATTTCCGGCAACCTCATCCAGCTGGTGTTCTTCTGGGAGCTGACCAGCCTGTTTTCGTTCCTGCTGATCGGCTACTGGCACCACCGCGCCGATGCTCGCCGGGGGGCCTACATGGCGCTGATGGTCACCGGCGCCGGCGGGCTGTGCCTGTTGGTCGGCGCGCTGCTGCTCGGCCATGTGGTCGGCAGCTATGACCTGGACAAGGTGCTGGCCGCTGGCGAGACCATTCGCCAGCACGCGCTCTACCCGGTGTTGCTGCCACTGATCCTGATCGGCGCCCTGAGCAAGAGTGCGCAGTTCCCCTTCCAGTTCTGGCTACCCCACGCCATGGCTGCGCCCACGCCCGTGTCGGCATACCTGCACTCGGCAACCATGGTCAAGGCCGGGGTGTTCCTGCTGGCCCGTCTGTGGCCGGTACTCTCAGGCAGCGAAGAGTGGTTCTGGATCGTCGGCGGTGCCGGCGCGCTGACCCTGCTGCTTGGCGCCTTCGCCGCGATGTTCCAAAACGACCTCAAGGGCCTGCTGGCGTACTCGACCATCAGCCACCTCGGGCTCATTACCCTGCTGCTGGGCCTTAACAGCCCGTTGGCTGCCGTAGCGGCGGTGTTCCACATTCTCAACCACGCCACCTTCAAGGCGTCATTGTTCATGGCCGCCGGCATCATCGACCATGAAAGCGGCACCCGCGACATTCGCCGCCTCAGCGGCCTGATCCGCCTGGTCCCCTACACCGCCACGCTGGCCATGGTCGCCAGCGCCTCGATGGCCGGCGTACCGCTGATGAACGGTTTCCTGTCCAAAGAGATGTTCTTCGCCGAGACGGTGTTCATCTCCTCTACCGCCTGGGTCGAAGCCGCATTACCGGTGATTGCCACGCTGGCGGGCACCTTCAGCGTGGCCTACGCCCTGCGTTTCACCGTCGATGTGTTCTTCGGCCCAACTGCGCAGGACTTGCCGCACACCCCGCATGAACCGCCGCGCTGGATGCGTGCCCCCGTGGAACTGCTGGTGCTCACCTGCCTGGTGGTGGGCATTTTCCCAGCCCAGTCGGTCGGCCCATTGCTGGCGGCGGCTGCACTGCCGGTGGTAGGTGGAACCTTGCCCGAGTACAGCCTGGCCATCTGGCACGGCTGGAATGCCCCGTTGATCATGAGCCTGATCGCCATGAGCGGGGGCATCGTGTTGTACCTGCTGCTGCGCAACCAATTGCGTCGCGGTCGTTTCCCTTACCCACCACTGATCGAACGGTTCAACGGCAAGCGCTTGTTCGAACACGGCCAGGTCCGACTGATGCTGCTGGCGCGGCGCATCGAACGGCTGTTGACGTCCCGCCGCCTGCAGGCGCAACTGTTCATGCTGGTGCTGGCAGCCTTCCTGGCCGGGCTCACGCCGATGCTTTACAGCGGCCTGAGCTGGGGTGACCGTCCGAAGATCCCGGGTTCTGGCGTGTTCGTCGCCCTGTGGCTGATCGCCATCGCCTGCGCCATCGGGGCCGCCTACCAGGCCAAATACCACCGGTTGGCGGCGTTGATCATGGTCAGCGTCTGCGGTCTGATGACCTGCATAACATTCGTCTGGTTCTCGGCACCGGACCTGGCACTGACCCAGCTGGTGGTCGAAGTGGTCACCACCGTGCTGATACTGCTCGGCCTGCGCTGGCTGCCGCGCCGTATCGAGGGCGTCTCGCCGCTGCCCGGCAGCCAGGAGCGTGCGCGTCTGCGGCGTCTGCGCGACCTGCTGCTGGCGGTGCTGGTCGGCGCGGGCATGGCGGCGTTGTCATATGCCATGCTGACCCGGCCGACCCCCAACGACATTTCATCGTTCTACCTCAGCCGCGCCCTGCCCCAGGGCGGCGGGACCAATGTGGTCAACGTGATGCTGGTCGACTTCCGCGGCTTCGATACCCTGGGGGAAATCACCGTACTGGTCGCCGTGGCCCTGACCGTGTTCGCCCTGCTGCGCCGCTTCCGCCCGCCCAAGGAAAGCATGCAGCTGCCTGCACAACAACGGTTGCTGGCACCAGACGTGGTCACCGACCTGATCAACCCGCGTCATGCCGCCGATACCGCACTGGGCTTCATGATGGTGCCAGCCGTATTGGTGCGCTTGTTGCTGCCGATCGCCCTGCTGGTGTCGATGTACCTGTTCATGCGCGGCCATAACCAGCCAGGCGGCGGTTTTGTCGCCGGTCTGGTGATGTCTGTGGCGTTCATCCTCCAGTACATGGTTGCCGGGACCCAGTGGGTCGAAGCCCAGATGAGCCTGCGGCCGCTGCGCTGGATGGGTACCGGCCTGCTCTGCGCCACCCTGACCGGGGTCGGCGCAATGTTGCTGGGTTACCCTTTCCTGACCACCCATACCGCTCACCTGCACCTGCCCGTGCTGGGTGACGTGCACGTGGCCAGCGCCTTGTTCTTCGATGTCGGCGTGTACACCGTCGTGGTTGGTTCGACCTTGTTGATCCTCACCGCCCTGGCGCACCAATCGGTCCGCGCCTACCGCCCGGCCAACCCGTCGAAATCCAGCCAAGCAGGAGCCGCCTGATGGAAGAAGTCATTGCAATCGCCATCGGTGTGTTGGCCGCCTCTGGAGTGTGGCTGATCCTGCGTCCTCGCACCTATCAGGTGATCATGGGCCTGTGCCTGCTGTCCTACGGCGTAAACCTGTTCATTTTCAGCATGGGTAGCCTGTTCATCGGCAAGGAGCCAATCATCAAGGACGGCGTCACCCAGGACCTGCTGCACTACACCGACCCACTCCCCCAGGCCTTGGTACTCACTGCCATCGTCATCAGTTTCGCCATGACCGCGCTGTTCCTGGTGGTGCTGCTGGCCTCCCGTGGCCTGACCGGCACCGACCATGTCGATGGCCGGGAGCGTGAAGAATGACTGGAGCGAGCCAACTGATCGTCGCGCCCATCCTGCTGCCATTGCTCACGGCAGCAGTGATGCTGTTGCTGGGCGAGAAACATCGCCAGCTCAAGGCCCGCCTGAACCTGCTGTCCAGCATCAGCGGCCTGGCCATCGCCATCTACCTGTTGCTGTGGGTGCGCACCCAAGGTCAGGCGGAGTCCATTGGTGTCTACCTGCCTGGAAACTGGTCGGCACCGTTCGGCATCGTGCTGGTTGTCGACCACCTGTCTGCCCTGTTGCTGACCCTGACCGGGGTCATTGCTGTGAGCGCCCTGATGTTCGCCCGTGCCCGTTGGGACAGTGCCGGCGCCAGCTTCCATGCGCTGTTCCAGATCCAACTGATGGGCCTGTACGGGGCGTTCCTGACCGCCGACCTGTTCAACCTGTTCGTATTCTTCGAGGTGCTGCTGGCAGCTTCCTACGGTCTGTTGTTGCACGGCTCGGGCCGGGCACGGGTCAGGGCTGGCCTGCACTACATCGCCATCAACCTGTTCGCTTCGTCGTTGTTCCTGGTGGGCGCGGCGATGCTCTATGGCGTAACCGGCACACTGAACATGGCCGATCTGGCCCTGAAGATACCGCTGGTGCCCGAAGCCGACCGTGGCCTGCTGCATGCTGGCGCCGCGATTCTGGCCATGGCGTTTCTGGTCAAGGCCGGCATCTGGCCACTGAATTTCTGGCTGGTACCCGCCTATGCCTCAGCCAGTGCTCCGGTGGCGGCGCTGTTCGCCATCATGACCAAGGTCGGGCTGTACGCGGTGTTGCGCCTTTGGACCTTGCTGTTCTCCGGCCAGGCCGGGGCCTCGGCGCACTTCGGTGGCCAGTGGCTGGTCTATGGTGGCCTGGTGACGCTAGCGGTGGCGGCAGTGTCGATTCTTGCTGCGCAACGCCTGGAACGGCTGGCTGCCCTGAGCATCCTGGTCTCCGCTGGTACGCTGCTGGGCGCGATCGGTTTCGCCCAGCCGGCCCTGATCGGCGCTGCGCTGTTTTACTTGGTCAGCTCGACCTTGGCCCTATGCGCACTGTTCCTGCTTGCAGAACTGGTCGAGCGTTCGCGCTCGGCCAACGAACTGCCCCTGGATGAAGAGGAAGATGCCATTCCGCCGCCGCTGGAGTCGCTGCACCCTCCAAAAGGCATCAACCTCGACGATGAACAAAAGGCCGTGATCGGCCAGATCATCCCATGGACCATGGCCTTCCTGGGCCTTAGCTTCATCGCTTGCGCACTGCTGATCATCGGCATGCCGCCGCTATCGGGCTTCATTGGCAAACTCAACCTGATCAGCGCCCTGTTCAATCCACAAGGGCTTGGCACTCCGAGCGAACAACCGCTGAGCGCGGCGGGCTGGGGGCTGGTGGCACTGCTGGTGCTGTCTGGCATGGCTTCTCTGATCGCCTTCTGCCGCGTCGGTATCCAGCGCTTCTGGAAGCCCGAGGAACGTCCTTCACCGGTACTGCGCCGCTTCGAATACCTGCCGATCGTCATCCTGCTTGGCCTGTGCATCATCCTGAGCTTCAGGGCCGAGCCTGTGCTGCGCTATACCCAGGACACCGCTGCCAGCTTGCAAGCACCCGATGCGTACATAGAAGCCGTGATGGCCGCACGCCCGATACCGGGCCCCACCACGCTCGACGGGCAGGTGCAACCATGAGCCGACTATTCCCTGCCCCGCTGCTGTCCCTGTCGCTGTTCGTGCTGTGGCTGCTGCTCAACTTATCGGTGAGCGCCGGCAACCTGCTGCTTGGCGCAGCCCTCGGCATGCTGGCGCCTTTGCTCATGGCCCCTCTGCGGCCTCAGCATGCCCATGTGCGACGGCCGCTGGTCATCGCCAGGCTGATCTTCCGGGTAGGTATCGATGTGATCGTGTCCAACCTGTTGGTCGCACGCGGCGTGTTGCGCGCAGGCAAGCGACCACCCCGCTCGGCATTCGTGCACATTCCACTGGATCTGCGCGATGCCCATGGCCTGGCGGCGTTGTCGATGATCACCACGGTCGTGCCTGGCACCGTCTGGTCAGAACTGGCCCTGGACCGCAGTGTGTTACTGCTGCATGTGTTCGACCTTGAAGACGAACACGCCTTCATCGAACACTTCAAGCACACCTACGAACGCCCGTTGATGGAGATATTCGAATGACAGGCCTGCTTGCCAATGCAGTCCTCGCCAGCCTGTTCATCTTTGCGTTGGCCATGGCCCTGGCGCTGATCCGGCTGTTTCGTGGCCCGTCCGCCCAGGACCGGGTCCTGGCGCTGGACTACCTGTACATCCTGGCGATGCTGATGATGCTGGTGCTCGGCATTCGCTATGCCAGCGATACTTACTTCGAGGGCGCCTTGCTGATCGCGTTGTTCGGCTTCGTCGGCTCGTTTGCCCTGGCCAAGTTCCTGCTGCGCGGCGAGGTGATCGAATGACGGACACCCTGGACTTGCCTCTGTGGCTTGAGCTTGTCACCGCCGCACTGCTGCTGACCAGCAGCCTGTTCGCCCTGGTGGGAGCCTTGGGCTTGTTGCGCCTGAAGGACTATTTTCAGCGTATGCACCCACCGGCACTGGCTTCCACTATCGGCGCCTGGTGCGTCTCTCTGGCCTCGATCCTTTATTTCTCGTGGCTCAAGGAGGGCCCGGTACTGCACGCCTGGCTGATTCCGATCCTGCTGTCGATCACGGTACCGGTAACCACACTGCTGCTGGCCAGGGCCGCGCTGTTTCGCAAACGGATGTCGAAGGAAGCGGTGCCTGAGGAAATCAGCAGCCACAAAAATCACGACCACTGAGCAGCCGCCTTTCTACCCCTCGCTCAGACGCTGCAATTCACGCCGCACCATCGCGGCATAGGGTGCTGGGCTCAGCTGATAGAGCTGGCCCGCTACCCAGGCCAACCAGGCACCCTGCATCCGCTCCCGCTGTGCCAACAGATGCTCGGCCTGCGCGGTGGCTTGCGCCTGATACCGCAGATGAAACTCGGCCCGGCTCTGGGGCGTAACGGCGCTTTCACTCATTCACTGGCCTTGAAGGTGGTCAACTCACCCTTACGCCATTTCGCAACCTTGCCGGTCACGGCCTTGAGCAATTTGCCCAGCCCTTCCTGAACTTGTTGCTGGGCGGCGAACACCAGCATCACGCCGTGGCCTTCGCGAAACACGATGCCTTCACCTTCAGGGACGGAAACGAACGCATAGTCACCTACGCCATAGACATTGAGCTTGATGTCACGAAAGCGCATCTCCAGCTTGCCGCCTTCGCGACTGGGCAATACCGCAGCCCGGAAGTGGTCACCCACCTTCAACTCCAAACGTTGCTTGTCGTCGACGACCAACGCACTGTCGGTGTCGATTTCAGCCATGTACAAACCTTCGGGGCTTTGCTCGGTGACATAGACAAAACGCCCCTGAAACAGTTTGACGAGCCTTGCGCGCAAGTCGCCCAAGGCAAACAGAGCGTGGGTATCAAGAGTACTGACTGCCAATGAAGTGATCCTCAAACCGTTTACATCCGCACTCACTCTTCGTGCAAGAGGCGCGGCCAATTCATGTCGATAGACAAAGATTAATAACGCAATACACGAGATGTCTGTGCCTGCAGACGCTGCTGCATGCAGGAATCGTTACTCTGACTTGCCAGATCTGGCCTAAGTGCAGGCTTTCGGCATATTCCCCTCGGGGAAGCGTAAAGTCTGACAGCAAAAATGCCAGAAAAGATGCGACAGATTGCGACAGGCCCCTCGGCAGAATGGGCGCTGGAATCTATCGGTGCATTACGTAGGCGGAAATATGCACGAAAACACCAAAATCCGTCGAGAGAAAAAGAGGTTTTTTCTTACGCCGCTGGGCGCAATATCCTACTTAGGCGGCTCGCCCCTTATCCAATTGCTGTAACCATGCCACCTGGCACTCGACCGCTTCGGCACGGCTGGCGAAGGCAGTGCCCCGGCGTTCGCCGTTGACCAGTACCACCCAGCACACCCGCCGCCCCTGCGCCTGCAACATTGCAGGTACGCCAGAGCCAATCATCACGGCTACATCGACTCGGCTATTCATCATTCCCTCCGGAATTTAATTAGCAACCTAACGATGAGCCCATGATACGCCTGCCAAGGTGCCGGAAAAAGCGCGCTTCAGCACAGCTGTATTGCGCCGATGGCAACAAATCTTTCGCAAACGACAGTCACGCAAAAAGCCCCAGGGATCGCTCCGTGGGGCTTGGTCAGACGCGTCGACTCAGATCTGGCGCTGGTGACGGTCGAGCTGCTCGTGACGCTCTTGAGCTTCGATGCAGTATTTGGTGGTCGGACTGATCAGCAGGCGCTGCAAGCCGATAGGCTCACCGCTGTCGTCGCACCAGCCGAAGCTTTCGTCAGCGATACGGCCCAGGGCCATTTCCAGCTGCGGCAGCAGGCGCTGGTCACGCTCGATGGCATTGACCAGCCAGTGGCGCTCTTCTTCGACCGAGGCCACATCGGCTGGATCCGAAGGGGTATCCAGGCTTTCGATGGTGGCGCGGCTCAGCTCGATGCGTTCATGGGTTTCGACTTTCA
Organism: Pseudomonas sp. Rh2; assembly: GCF_040762985.1. Classification (NCBI taxonomy): domain Bacteria; kingdom Pseudomonadati; phylum Pseudomonadota; class Gammaproteobacteria; order Pseudomonadales; family Pseudomonadaceae; genus Pseudomonas; species Pseudomonas sp. Rh2. The sequence continues at coordinate 2,426,083 of NZ_CP142890.1, read as the reverse complement.
TCGCCTGCAGCAAGGCAGTGAAGAATGCCAGCTGTTCAGCGTTCATGTAGTCATCGGCCGACATGGCCAGCAACTGTTCCTTGGTCATCGATTTCTCTATGAAAAATGTGCATTGGGCGATTCGGGTGCCGCCAGCGCCTTGGCGCGGGCAGCGGAATTCTTCAAGCGCCAACCGGCACTCTTTTACAGGGGGCGGCAGTCTAAGGCGCCACGTCGCCCGGAGCAACTGCAATCACAAGGGAATTTGACCGAAATGGCCTGGATTCCGCCCATCGGCAGATCCAGGCAGGGCCGACCCACGACCTTTGCTGGTCGTGGGAGGCCAGGGGAAGAGGCGCGAAAACCTGCCGTGGCGCCCAGGCCACGACAGGGTTGTACTCAACGGTCCTTGAACTGTGCTTCGCGCTTGCCGATGAAGGCCGCCATGCCTTCCTTCTGGTCTTCGGTGGCGAACGCAGCGTGGAACACGCGACGTTCGAAGCGAACACCTTCGCTGAGGGTGACTTCGAAGGCCCGGTTGACGCTTTCCTTGACCATCATGCTCACCGGGATCGATTTGCTGGCGATGGTCGCAGCCACCTTCAGTGCCTCTTCCAGCAGCTCGGCCTGTGGCACCACGCGGGCCACCAAACCTGCGCGCTCGGCCTCCTCGGCGCCCATCAGGCGGCCGGTCAAGCACAGCTCCATGGCCTTGGCCTTGCCCACTGCACGGGTCAGACGCTGGGTGCCTCCCATGCCCGGCAGTACGCCCAGGTTGATTTCCGGTTGACCGAACTTGGCGTTGTCGGCGGCCAGGATGAAGTCGCACATCATCGCCAACTCGCAGCCCCCGCCCAAGGCAAAGCCAGAAACAGCCGCGATGATCGGCTTGCGTCGATTGGCAATGCGGTCGGCATCGCTGAACAGGTCGTCGACATAGATCTGCGGGTACTGGAGCTCGGCCATTTCCTTGATATCAGCGCCGGCGGCGAAGGCCTTGGCGGAGCCGGTCAGGACCACACAGCCAATGTTGGGGTCACGTTCGAGCTGGTCCAGCGCCTGGTTGATCTCAGCCACGATCTGCGCGTTCAGCGCATTGAGCGCCTGGGGGCGGTTGAGGGTGATCAGGCCGACCTTGCCGTGGATGTCCAACAGGATGGTTTCGAATGCCATGCAGGATGCTCCTTCAAAGATTACGCGCAATGACCATGCGCTGAATGTCGCTGGTGCCCTCGTAGATCTGGCACACCCGAACGTCGCGGTAGATTCGTTCCAGCGGGAAGTCGCTCAGATAGCCATATCCACCCAGGGTCTGCAAGGCATCCGAGCATACCTTTTCGGCCATTTCCGAGGCGAAAAGCTTCGCCATCGAGGCTTCCACCAATGCCGGGCGCCCGGCATCACGCAAGGCTGCCGCGTGCAGCACCATCTGCCGGGCGACCGCAATGCGAGTGGCCATGTCGGCCAGGCGGAAGGCCACTGCCTGGTGCTCGATCAACGGCTTGCCGAAGCTCTGCCGCTCGTTGGCGTAGTCGCGCGCCACTTCGAACGCAGCCCGCGCCATACCGACCGCTTGGGAGGCAATACCGATGCGGCCACCTTCGAGGTTGGCCAGGGCGATCTTGTAGCCCTGCCCTTCCTCACCGAGACGATTGGCGACTGGCACCCGCACGTTGTCGAATACGATCTGGCAGGTGTCGGACGCATGCTGGCCGAGCTTGTCCTCGACTCGCGCGACCTGGTAGCCAGGTGAGTCGGTGGGCACGATGAACGCGGTGATGCCACGCTTGCCCGCCTCCGGGTCGGTGACGGCGAACACGATGACCACCCCTGCGTTCTGCCCGGAGGTGATGAACTGCTTGCTGCCATTAAGCACATAGTGGTCGCCTTCGAGCCGTGCACGGGTTTTCAGGCTACTGGCATCGGAACCGGCCTGGGGTTCGGTCAGGGCAAAGGCCCCAATCATCGAACCACTGGCCAGGGGGGCGAGGAATTGCTGCTTCTGGTGCTCGGTGCCGAATTTCAGGATCGGCACGCAACCGACCGAATTGTGCACACTCATGATGGTCGAGCAGGCACCGTCGCCGGCCGCGATCTCCTCCAAGGCCATGGCATAGGCCACATAGCCGGTGTCACTGCCACCGTACTGTTCCGGCACCAGCATGCCGAACAGGCCCAGACCGGCCATTTCCGCAATGGCCTCACGTGGATAGCGGTGGGCCTTGTCCCACGCCTCGGCAAACGGTTTCAACCGCTCCTGGGCGAAGTCTCGCACTGCGTCGGCGATCTGTTGTTGCTCATCAGTTACCAACATGGCTCACCTCAATACAGGCATTCGACGGCCATGGCAGTGGCTTCGCCGCCGCCGATGCAGATCGCTGCCACGCCACGGCGCAAGTTGTTCTGGCGCAGGGCCGACAGCAGGGTCACCAGGATGCGCGCGCCCGAGGCACCGATGGGGTGGCCCAGGGCGCAGGCGCCGCCATGGATGTTGACCTTTTCAGAGGGTAGGTCGAGGTGTTTCATGGCCGCCAAGGTGACCACGGCGAATGCCTCGTTGATTTCGAACAGGTCGACCTCGGCCAGGTTCCAGCCGGTGCGCTTCATCAATTTGTCGATCGCACCGATCGGTGCGGTTGGGAACAGTGCCGGCGTATCGGCGAATGCGGAGTGTCCATGGATGACCGCCAGTGGCTTGAGGCCGCGTTTGTCGGCTTCGGAGCGACGCATCAGCACCAGTGCGGCAGCACCGTCGGAAATCGAACTGGAGTTGGCGGCTGTCACGGTACCGCCTTCGCGGAAGGCCGGCTTGAGCTGCGGGATCTTGTCCAGCTTCGCCTTGGGCGGCTGCTCGTCATCCTTGACCAGGCGCTTTTCCTTACCCTCGGTGACCTCGACCGGGACAATCTCGGCGGCGAAGCGCCCGTTCCTGATGGCTTCCTGGGCACGGGTCAACGACGCGATTGCAAAGTTATCCTGCGCTTCGCGGCTGAATCCGTTGGCCTGGGCGCAGTCCTCGGCGAAGGTTCCCATCAGGCGCCCTTTGTCATACGCATCCTCCAGGCCATCCATGAACATGTGGTCGATGATCCTGCCGTGGCCCATGCGGTAGCCGCCACGGGCTTTGTCTAGCAAATACGGTGCGTTGGTCATGCTCTCCATGCCCCCCGCCACCACCACATCGGCGCTGCCGGCCAGCAGCAGGTCATGGGCCATGATGGCCGCCTGCATGCCCGAGCCACACATCTTGTTCAGGGTGGTGCACGTGGTGTGCTTGTCGAGCCCGGCGCCCAACGCAGCCTGGCGGGCCGGTGCCTGGCCCTGACCTGCCGGCAGCACACAGCCGAACAGCACCTGCTCGACACTGGCGGCATCGACCCCAGCGCGCTCGACGGCGGCGCGGATGGCGGCGCTGCCCAGTTGCGGCGCGGTCAGGCTCTTGAGTTCGCCCTGCAACCCACCCATGGGCGTGCGCACAGCGCTGACGATGACGATCGGATCGTTGGCAATGGTCATGTTCGGTTCTCCTTACTTGGCAGCCATGCGCAGCGCGCCGTCGAGGCGAATCACCTCGCCGTTGAGCATGCTGTTTTCAATGATGTGTCGGGCCAGCGCGGCATATTCCTGCGGCCGTCCCAGGCGCGGCGGGAACGGCACGCCAGCGGACAGCGAGTCGCGCACTTCCTGGGTCATGCCGGCCATCATCGGCGTTTCGAAGATACCTGGGGCGATGGTCATCACCCGAATCCCGAAACGCGCCAGTTCGCGGGCGGCCGGCAAGGTCAGGCTGGCGATGGCGCCCTTGGACGCGGCGTAGGCGGCTTGGCCAATCTGCCCGTCATAGGCGGCGATGGAGGCGGTGTTGATGATCACTCCGCGCTCGCCGCCCTCGTCCGGCTGACCTTCGGCCATGGCCGCGGCTGCCAGGCGCAGCAGGTTGAAGCTACCGATCAGGTTGACGTTGATCACCTTGGCGAAGCTGGCCAGTCCGTGCGGCCCCTGCTTGCCCAGCACTTTCTCGGCACCGACGATACCGGCGCAGTTGACCAGCCCGTGAAGGCTGCCGAAGGCGGCGACCGCCGCCTCCACCGCTGCCTTGGCGGCCTGTTCGTCACTGATATCGGCAACCGCGAAACAGGCATTGTCACCCAGCTCGCGGGCCTTGGCTTCGACGGTGGCGGCATTGAGGTCGACCAGCATCACCTTGGCGCCAGCTTCGACCAGCATCTGCGCGGTTGCAGCGCCAAGCCCGGAGGCGCCGCCGCTGACAATGAAGTGCTTATGGCTGATTTGCATGTTGTCTTTCCTTTCAGGCGCTGGCGCGGGTTGCCAGGTGCGCGTGTTGTTTGGCGATTTCCTGGTTGCGCAGGATGAAGCGTTGCAGCTTGCCGCTCGGGGTCTTGGGCAGCTCGCTGACGAATTCAATTTCGCGAGGGTAGGCATGGGCGTACAGACGTTGGCGCACATGCTGGCGCAAGGTTTCCTCCAGCTCCGGGCTGCCGCTGAAGCCCGCGGCCAGCACCACGAAGGCCTTGATCAGCTCGGTACGCTCGGGGTCCGGCTTACCGACCACGGCCGCTTCGATCACCGCCGGGTGTTCGATCAGCGCGCTCTCGACATCGAACGGGCCGACGCGGTAACCGGAGGTGGTGATCACGTCGTCACTGCGGCCGACGAAACTGATGCTGCCGTCCGCGTTCAACTCGACGGTATCGCCGCTCAGGTAGTACTTGCCGACGAAGGCCTTGGTGGGCAGGCCGTGATAGCCGCCGAACCAGCACAGCGGCGACTGTTCGCGGTCCACCGCCAGAATGCCCGGTTGACCGGCCGGCAGTTCCAGACCTTGCTCGTCCACCACGACGATCCGGTGGCCAGGAATGGAGAAACCAGCCGAACCCAAGTGCACCGGGTGCTGCAATCCATGGTGATTGCACAACACCATGCCCAGTTCGGTCTGGCCGTAGTGATCGTGGATGGTCACGCCCAGCTCATCGGCGAACCAGCGGATCACCTCAGGGTTAAGGGGTTCACCGGCGCTGCTGACCACGCGCAGCCGGCCTTTGATCGGCGTGGAAAACTCGCTGCCCGCGGCGATCAGCAGACGGTAGGCCGTGGGCGAGCCTGCCAGGTTGGTGATACCTAGCTTGTTAATGACCCGCGCGCAGCTTTCGACGCTGAACGGGCCATCGTAGAACGTCGTGGCGTGGCCCAGCGACAACGGGCCGGTGACGGCGTAGTAAAGACCGTAGGCCCAGCCTGGGTCGGCCAGGTTCCAGAAGTTGTCGTCCGGCCGCAGGTCGATGGCATCACGCATGTAGCCCTGGAAGGCGACGATCGCGCGCAGCGGTACTTCAAGAGGCTTGGCCGGACCGGTGGTGCCCGAGGTGAACATCAGCAGGAACGGATCATCACCGCTGCGCATGACAGGTTCGCAGTGCTGATCGGCAGCAGCCAGAACCTGATGGAAATCCAGTTCGCCTACCGGCGCTTTCACGGTAATGAGGGTCGGGCAGTCGTTCACCTCATCCAGCTTGCTGCGGTTCAGGCTGTCGGTGACCACTACACGAGCATGGGACTGCTCCAGGCGATGCTCGATGGCCTTGGGGCCGAAAGCCGTGAACAGCGGCTGGTACACAGCCCCCAATCGCCACGTGGCGAGAATGGTGATCAGCAGTTCCGGGGTGCGCGGCATCAGACCGGCGACCCGGTCGCCAGCCTGGACACCTTGTGCCTTGAGGACATTGGCAAAGCGTGCGGCCTGCTGCTGAAGCTGGTCGAAGCTGTAGCGTTCGCTTTGGCCGTCACGGCCTTCCCAGATCAGGGCGAGCCTGCCCCCGCCTGCATGTCGGTCGCAGCACTCGACACAGGCATTGAGGGCTTTGAGGTTGCCGTGCAGGGCGGTATGAGCAACCTGTTCGTAGTTGAACGAACGGACGGCCTCGGCGTAATCGCGCATCGTCAGACTCCTGGATTCTTATTGTTGGAGCGCACCATGGGTCTAACGATGTTGTCGCTGCCGACGTCACTCGGCAATGGCCAAACCGCTCAATCGGGATGAGCGGTTTGGCCGTTTCCAGCAGGATTTCAGTTGGCTGGATCCTGCACGCTCAACGCCTCGGCGCTCAAGCGCAGGACCAATCGATGAACGGCGTCGTCGAACGCTCGCTGGATGTGCGCGACACGCTCGGCGTCCTCGGTGCCCTCCTCCTCCAGTTGCTCCCAGAACGGTTGTTTGACTTGCTGGAACTCGGTGGCGTATTGACGTTCCAGGTGCGCGATCCAGAAATCCCGCTGGCTAATATCGTTCAACAGCGCATCGGTCGCCGATGCCCAGCGCACTTCGGCTGCGGCATTGCTGAGCTGCATCGGGCTGACCCCGGCCAGCTGCTCGAACTGCATGGTTTTCGGTTGTCCTGGAAGATTCAATGTGCGAGCCAGGCCTACGCGATAGGCTAGACTGATCTCGATCGCGTCCACCTGCGCTAACGCGAACTCCCTGGACTGCTCCTCGGGCCACCCAGAGGTACGCAGCCGGTCTACCTCCAAGGTCACCCGCCGTTCCACCTCTTTGCCGGCGATCATCGCAACCCGATCCAGCCTGAACAGTCCACAAGCCAGCTCGAGCAAGGCCTGCTCCTGCCCGCCTGCCGCCGCAGATTGCATGGCCTCAGCCAGCAATACGCGGACTTCGAGCGTGCTGAAGCACGAGATGACCTGGTCGACGCAAGTTCGCACGGCAGCCAGCTCGAACAATTCAGCCCGCAGGGCGGCGTTCTCGCTGGCTGCGGCGATCATCGCCCAAACCCGGCGCGACAGATCCTGCGGTACGTGCTGGAAGTCACTGGTCTGCGTCAGTTCTGCCAGCACTCGGAAGAACGCATCGCTATCGGGCTCGTCCAACAAATCATCCCATTGCAGGCTTCTTGCGGTTCTCGTCGCAGAGTCCGCGAGCTGCAGCCAGGCCGAGCGGGCCAAGCCTGGCGCTTCCGTTGGTCCCGGGGGCTCTACCTGCACCGGATTGGCAGCGTACAAGCGCTCGCGCTCGGCGACTGGCAGCGCGTTGTTTTCCAACCTGATGGCAAGGCGTACATGCAACGGTGCAAGCAGCAAAGTATCAGGGAGCTGCGCGATCTGGTTGTCACGCAGGTCCGCCGCCTCAAGGTGCAGGCATTGCTCCAGCGCTGTGGGCACGCTGTGCAGATTGTTCCGGCGCAGGTTCAATTCACGCAGACGCGTCAACTGCCCCAGGCGCAAGCTGATCGAGCCTAGTCGGTTGAAGCCCAAATCCAGGGTGTCCAATTGGGTAAGGCCACTTAAAGCCTGGGCGCCCTCTTCGGTCATGCGAATCCGGTTACGCGCCAAGTGCAGTATGCGCAGCTGGCTCACCCCCCCGATACCCGCGGGCAGGCTGGTCAGGGCGTTGTTGCTTAGGTTCAACCCACGCAATCGGCTGAAAGACCCCAGGAAACTTGGCGGCACGTGTTCCAGTTGCAAACCGACCAGTACCAGGTCGGTGATGTGCGCAAAGTCGGTGTTGGCTGGCAGCGCGGGCAGACCTCCGATATCCAGGCCAACCAGGGTCAGGCGACTGGCCGGTGCAGTGGTGCTCGAAACGCTGTCCTGTGGCCCTCCGAGACGCCAGCTGCGGCGCAGCTCCTCGGAGGCGAAACGACGTGCCCCCCGCTGACGCCCCGCTGGCACCTGCATCACCCATGTCTGCATTGCCCGATCGAGGGCAAGGTACTGCTGGTACTGCCTGATCATCACGGCATATGCAGTCTGCGGCGACTCCAGCAGGGTCGCCACATAGTCCTCCAGTGCTTGGGCACTGTGTGTCGGATACAGTGCGCCCAAGGACTCTAGCAACAAGCGTCGCGAAGGGTGCCGCGCCTCGTCATGCCCGTTGAGCGGATAACCCATACGCCCGTCTGGCAGACGCCGTAGTGAATTCCTCGTAGGTTTTATCTCCCGTGCGCCCAACAACTCGACAAGCGCCTTGTTGTCGGCCGGCAACCAGGCTCGTAGCGCATTGTTGATCTGTTCGCGGGCTTGGGAACCATCCCAGCCCAGGCGCGCCAGATCGTCTCGGGAGAGGTACCTGGCCAACACCTCGCCAATCTCGACAGGGTCGACCTGGTCGACACTCAGTTCGCGTCCTTGCAGGTCGTAGCATTTGAAGCCACCGGCCTGCCTTACCAGAACGGTGGAGATGCGCAGTGGATCATTCTGCGGATGAAGCCGCGCCAGCGGGCGTCCGACATCCGAACCTTCGCGCAGTTCGATGTCCACTGTCGTCGACAGGCGCGCATGCTTGCGCAACAACGCAAAGGCCAGCGCAACCGTGTCCGGATGATAGCTGCCCTTGAGGTACAGCCCTTCGCGGGCACGCGTCAGCCGCGCCAGCTGCAAATGCGCTCGGGCCCGCTCGGCAACGGGCAAAGGAATCCGCTGTTCGCTGCGCATCCAGCGGCGCTGCGTATCGGTTGCCTGCCTGAGTACGTCGAGCGCATAAGCATCGGGCAACCCTTTGAAATCCCTCGAAACCAGGTCCAGCAGAGGGTCCATGGCAAGGTATTTGCGCGAGAAGTGATCGAACAGCTGTTCGCGTACCGCTGCGCCCTCTTCGATCAATGCCACGCGTTGCTCCTGCGATGTCAGCCCCTCCTCGAGCCCGAAGTGCTCGACGCACCACTGGAACAGCTCGGGGTCAACATTCAGCCCTCGATCCAGTTGCTCGAGGAATCCGTCGACACGGGCGTCCACGGCAAAGCGTTCCAGGGTGTCTCGCAGTGCAACCGGGAGCGCCCGCCCCTCGACCAACAGGCCGCGCAGGTGGTCTTGGTCGACATCCGCGACCTTCAGTATCTGCCCGATACGCTCGGGGTCCAAACGGGTTGCCGGTGGCCACAGGCGCCCCAGCAAGAGGGGCGCTCCCTCCCATTCGAGCGGCCGCTCGGATGACAGCCGCCAACCGCGCTCTCCATTGAACGCCAGCTCCGGTCCGAAACCCGATTCGCGCCGTGGATGGCGCAACCGCCACGAACTGCGCCCCGGCACGGGAACCACCTGAAAATACTTGTTATCGTTGTACCACCACTGTCCCAGCGCGTTGGACAACAGGCCATTATCCTGCTCCAGCAAGTCATCCGGCGGTGACGGATCTTCGTAATGGCCGATCTCTGCGGACCATAATCGCGCCCGCCCCTCGCCATCCAGCACGGGCACCATCTGGTCGACGTTGGCGCTGCGTAGGAAGCCGCGGGCGACCAACGTGGTCCCGGCCGCCAGCGCGGTGCCGATCGCCACTGACTCGACCACACCCAGCAGGTGTTCCAGGGCTTCGTGCTGATGGCCCTGTTTCCAGTCCTCGACCCCTTCGAAAACCTCGGACAGAATCTGCCCCACCCAGTGGGTCACCAACACGGCGCCGATCACCGGCACGAACAACCCGGCCAGGCTGACCAGGCCTATGCCGACGGACTCCAGTGTTCGCAGGTGCTCGGCACTGACGCGGGCGTCGACCTGTGCGGTGGGTACTGCCAGAAAACGCGCATTGTCGCGAATTCGCTGCAACTGCTGCTCGGCCAGCACCTTGAATATCTGCTCATCGATTGCCCCACACGCACAGCTTGCATCGGTCTGATCGTCTGCCAGGCGCTTGTTCAGCGTCGAGAGGTAGGCAGCGCGGTCCGCCATTGCAATCCGCTGAACGAAAGCTTGCCGATAGGCTGCATCGCGCAACAGGGCTCCCAGCGCCCAACTGGCTTGCTGCCAACTGCCGAATGCGCGCAGGGGGCACTCAGGATCGCCAGGCAAGTACAGAATCACACCTTCGATGATGAACGGCGGAACATCCCTGAACGCGGGGTTGAGGCGTTGCAACTCGAAAGCCAATGCACCGTCCACACGACAGCCAAGAACCTCCAACGCCCCTGCACGCACCCTATGGCTATGAGGGTGGGTCAACGGCTGACCAGCCGCGAAGCGCCGCAGCATGTTCACTTCATCGGTGGGCAGCTGCCGTTTCAGCGACGCCAACTCTACGGCCAGCCTCAATTGCGTGCGCTTGTCCTCGGCCAGTGCAGCCCGGTAGTCGGTGTCCAACACGCTGTCGAGATGCTGCTGGTACTGTCGACCGACATCCAGCGTCCGGCAGATGTCCACCAGTTGCTCGCTGTCGGTGGTCAACACCCGCTCAGCCTGCCCCGTCGCTGGATCGGCGGGGTACACCAGAGCGGTGTGCTCGAAGAACGACTCGCCTTGCTTGAAGTTCTGCATCAGTTTCAGCACTGCCGGCGAACGCACGAAATACGCTTCGTGCAGTATCGGGCCTGAGGCATCGGCGACCAGCTTTCGACGCTCTTCACGCCATTGCGCCTTGCCCAGCTCTACGGTCAGAGAAAACGACGATTGCAGTTTCTCTTGCAGGCGTTGGGTGACGAATGTATCCAGCGGTTCGAGTCCTGCCAGTGCGACCTGCACCTTGTGCTGGCTCTGCACATGGTGCTCGAAGCAGGTCCGCAGGATTTGCACCTGGGCATACGTGGAGCTTCGGAGCCATTGCGGCAGGAGTTGTGCAATGAAAGCGTCGGTCGCGCGTTCTCGCGGCATATCTTGGGTGGTTTCGATCATGGTGGGTACTGCAGCGATTGATGGACCGCTCACACTGCCGCCACCCGAGGCGCGGCTGAACCGGGAAGGCTACCCACCGAGGCGGCGCTCGCCGCTGCACCCGATGGGTGGCATCCACTGCCTGGCCCAGGCAACGCCGGGCCATTGCGGTGTCATCCCAGTCGCGCCGTTTCGGACCTCAGTTCATGACGGGTCAGTGCCACCCGATGGCGATGCACTGCAGCATCGTGCGCGATCTGAAGGTCGTCCAGGGCGCGCGCGCGTTCGGCCGCTGTTGCCTGTGGATTTTCTGCGTGGTACCTGCCGATGCGAGCCCGGTGCGCCGACTCCAGCACCTGGAAGTCATTGGCGTGACGATTTTCCAGGTAGGACTGCCAGAAGCGGCGTTGACTCAGGTCTTCTGCCAGCTCCTCGATTCCTCCAACCCGTTCGATTCGTTGCCGGTCGCTGAATATCGATTCCTCGGTGATTCCCGGAAGGCTATCGCCATGCATCGTCTGGGGCTGCCCAGGCAAACTCAGCGCCTCTCTGAGCCGCACACGATAGAGCAAGTCGATATCCCGACCATCGACATCCGCCAGGTGCGTGGCACTCGGATCTGCCCGCCGAGCGATGGCCCGTTGCTCGTTCACTCGCACCGTCGCCTCGCGCGAAAGCAAGGCGATAACGTCCAAACGATAGAGGCCACGGCCCAGTGCGATCAGCGCACGGCCCTGCACGCCCTGCACCGCGGCCCGTTCCGCGCGCGCTTCGAACATGCGCACCTGCAAGCGGGTGAACACATCAGCGACACGATTGCGCACGGTAGGCACCTCATCCACCCACTCGAACATCCGCTCGCGCAGCGAAGCATGCTGTTGCAGTTCTTCGAGCAATGACCACACCTGGGTCGCCAGGTACCGGCGTGCCTGAGCGTAGTCAGAGACATACTGCAACTGACCCATCAGCTGAGCGAATGGTCCGCTGCCGCTGGCCCCCATCACGGCGTCCCATGTCGAACCTCGTTCCGACCTCGCGGATTCAGGCAAAATTCCGATCCACAAAGCGCGGATGTCGTCCTGGGACAATCCAGCCTGTGGGGCTTCCGGTATCGTATCGAGTGCGTACAGGCGTATCACCTGCCGGTTGCTCAACAGGTTGCGCTCCACCACGAATGCCTGACGGAAAGATTGCGGCATCTGTAACGTCTCGGGAGCGACTTCGGCCAACTGGTTGTCTCGCAAGTCCGCTAATTGCAAGTGTTGGCACAACTCGATGTACCCCGGCCAGAGGCTCAGCCGGCAATGCCGTAGGTTCAGCTGAACCAGGTGCTGAAGCTGACCGAAAGGCACGTAGAGCACGCCCAGGGGATTGTAGCTGAGGTCCAACCGCATCAACTGGGGCAGGCTGGCGAGCGCCTGGAAAGCCGACAGGGTCATGCGAATGAAGTTACGCGCCAGGCGCAGGGTACGCAGCTGGGTCATGTGGGCCAGTCCGGTCGGAATGGCCAATAACCGATTGCCGCTGAGATTCAGGTTGTTCACGTTGACGAAACTGTGCAGGAAGTCAGCGGGCACCGCGGTGATCGAGCTGTCATTGATGGCCAAGGACGTCACATGATTGAACTGCACCTGCCCAGGCAACGCAGGCAGACTCGCCAACTCGCCAAGACTCAACGCCAGACGCAAGCCACCCGGCTGCCCGTCAGCGGCCGGCACTTGCTCGCCTTGCCCGCGCCAGGCGCGTAGCACGCGGTCCGAGAGCAGTTGCCGACTGGCCTGCCTTGTCGTGTTCAGCTCAGCCGAGACCCACCTGTTCAGTGCCTGCTGCAACTGCACATGATCATCCTGCAGCGCTGCCAGGCCTGCAAACGGCATGTCTTCACCGTGCAACAGGCGCTGCAGTTCCTGTTCAAGCTGGTCATCGTCCAGACCGGGAAACAGCTGGCGCAAACCATTGAGCAACGTTTGCTTCGATGAACCCTGCGCCGCGCCTTGGCCACGCCCGCTCAGCACGTAGCCGACGCGACCATCGGGCAGCCGTTGACCTGGGTTGAACCAGCGAGGCTGGGCAGGCCAACCGAGCAGTTCGATGCACCGGTCGTGGGCGTTCGGAAGCCGCGTGATCAGCAACTGACGTAACTCATCGGCTGGATCGTCGCCTAGGCCCAGCGCCTGCAATTGGGCCGACGACAGCACTGCCGCGATCGCTTCGAAAATGGTAGTCGGCGCCGTTCTCGAAGGTCTCCATGACTGCCCCTGGCCATCGAACAATTGAAAGTGCCTGCCAACGCGCACCAGGCTGATGCGCCCCGTTTTGGGACCCGCCGGATCGAGTTCGGCCAACAGACGCCCCGTGGGCGTTGCCTCGCGCACTTCCAGGTTCAGATCGGCCGGCCTTCCCGGCAGCTGGCGGAGCAAAGCAATCGCCAGCTCGTCGGTTTCCGCGCAGCTGGCGCTGCCAAGGTAAAAACCTTCCAGCGCACGGGTCAGCCGAGCCACCCGCAGCAAAGACCGCGCCTTGCTTGCCATCGCCAGCGACAAGCGCTGCTGCACAAGCGCTATCTCCAACTCGCTTCTGTCAATGCCGCTGAGCACCTGCGGAATGTAGCCTTTGGGAAGCCCGGGAAAATCACGCGACACCACGAGCGCCAGCGAGGAGCTCGACCGTGGCGCGTAGGCAAAGCTCTCGAACAGCCGCCACCGCATCAGCGGCATCTGCTCGATCAACCTCTCGCGCATCCCCTGCTCGGGACCGGCGACTTCATGTTGAGCAGTGCACCATGCCAGCAGATCTTCTTCATCCTGCCCCAGCGCACCACTGTTCAGGTGGCCGATGAAGGCCTCGATCCGAGCGTCAACTTCGAACCGGCGCAGCGTGTCGGCGAGGTTGATGGGTGCAGGTCGGCTCTCCACCAGCAAACCCCGCAGTTCATCCACGTCCATGCCGGCCACCTGCAGTATCTGCCTGGCCCTTTCAGCATCCACAGGGGACGCTTGCGGCCACAGGCAGTCCAGCATGCGCGCGCCATCGTCCCACTCGAGCGGTTGAGCCTGTTGCAACCGCCAACCGCGCTGACCATTGTGTTGCACGACCGGACCATAGGCGCTGTCACGCAAAGGGTGGCGAAGTCGCCATGGGCCCAGGGGATCGGGGCGATGCACTTCGTAGTAACGGGTCTGCACCCGCATCCAGCGGCGCTTGCCCTGGCCGTACAGGCCGTCCGGCTGCAGACGCCTGTCTTCGGGCATGGTTTCGTAGGGCGTCAAATCACCAGACCAGAGACGCTTGCGATGGGTATCAAGGGCAATCGGCTCAAGCGCATCCACGAAGGCACTGCGCACCACGGCCACGCCCGCGACCGTGGCAACCGTGTAGGCCAGGGCCTCTGCGACACTCAGCACATGCTCCAGGGCCTCGTGCTGATGGCCTTTGGACCAATCAACGGCGCCTTCGAACACGTCGGACAAGGTCTGCACCACCAACTGTCCAAGCAGCAGCGCCCCCACGACCGGGTTGAACAGGCCTACCAGGTTGACAAGCCCCATGCCCACCGACTCCCAACGCTGAATCCGTCGCCCAGCGGCGGCGGCATCGACCTCAGCCGTTGGCACCAACAATAGCCGCGCATCATCCTTGACCTGCTGCACCTGAGCCCTGGCCAACGTGAGGAACGCATCCTCCACGATCGAGCCTCTGACCAATTGCAGGTCCGGTCGGGCATCCTTCAGGCGCAGATCAAGGGTCTGCAGGAAGGTTGCGCGATGCTCCAGGTGGACTTGCTCCGACAGGCACTGGCGCAAGCCCGGGCGCTGCAGTTCGCTGACCAGCTGCTCGTGCAACTGCGCCAGCGAAGTGAAGCGTCGCAAGGCCTGGTCGGGGGCGCTAGGCAGATAAAGCAGCACGCTTTTTATCACACCATCGAACTCGCGCAGCACGACTAACAATGCATTGGAAAGCGTCTGCCCCAGCAGCTCGACATGATTGACACTGTGTGGAACCGGTTGCCCGACCGTGTGCGGAATGTGCGTTGCGATGTCACGTAGGGCGATTTGCTCCAACGCGGATATTTCCCCCCGCAGCGCGGCGATTTCGATGGCGAGGATGAATCCACTGCGCTTGTCTTCGGCCAGCAGATTCAGATTCTGCCCGCCATACACCTGTTCGACCTGGTCCTGGTATAGCTTGCCCGCGTCCAACGTCCGGCATCGCTCGATGAACGCGTCGTCGGCGGCCACCAGCACATCATTGGCACCTTCCAGGACCAAGCCACTGCCCACGTAGAAGCGACTGTCCGCGGCAAATCCCTGCATCAGCTTCGATAGTGCGGGCGAATGGGTGTACTTGGGTTTGTAGACAAAGTCGGGCCACGCCAGCTGCCCCGCAAAATCGGGAGAAACCGTGACCCAGTGCAGATCGGACACCTGTGTGCCTGGAGGCAGTGCATCGCCTAGCAGGGCCTGGAACTGTCGCTCGGCAAACTGCTGCAACGGAAGCAGTTCATGGGTCGCTGCTCGCAACCGATCATGGCTGGCCTGGTGCCTTTTGAAGCTATCGCGCAGTTTCCTGATCTGCCCGCGCGAGGCTCGCCTCAGCCAGTCCGGTAACTGGGCCTGGATGAAGTCATCGGTAGCGGTCGAAAGCCTTGCTTGTACGGAAGACGCTTGCTGGGAAGGAGGGATAAGCGTCATGGTGGCTCCGATCTGGGCAGAAAGGGGCCATATGCTTGTACCTAACCCACCCTCGGCTGCAGCTGGAAACGCTTCGACACGCACGGCAGAGGTTGATTCATTCGCTCCCGTCTCGGGCTTGGATCAGCGCCCGATAGTGACCTGGGTTGCAGCCGAACCATTTACGGAAGGCCTTGTAGAACGAGCTGCTGTCGGCAAACCCCAGCCGTTCGGCGATATCGCCCAGGCCCGGCTCGACCTGGGCCAACCAGGCAATCGCCAGCTCGCGTCGTGCGCTGTCCTTGAGGCGTTGGTAGGTCTGCCCCTCCTCCGCCAGGCGCCGGCGCAGGGTTGCGCTGGACAAGCACAAGCCACGCGCCAGGCTGTCGGCATCCGGCCAATGTGCCGGGTCGATCTTCAGCAAATCGCTGCGGATGCGCCTGGCCAGGCTGGCCGGATCGCGGTACTTGACCAGAATGTTGCCCGGCGCTTCGGCAAGAAAGCGCTGCAGCTCCTGGGGCGTGCGCCTAAGCGGCAGGTCCAGGCAGTCGGCGGCGATGATCATGCGGGTACGCGGACGGTCGAATTGCAGGTTCTCGGAAAACATCACCCGGTAGTCGTCGCAGAACGGTGGCTCGGCACAGCGCAGGTCGATAGCCAGGATCGGAATCCGCCGCCCCGCCAGCCAGCAGGCCACACCGTGCACGATCATCCAGAAGGTGAAATAGGTGAACGCGCGCCGTGGCAGGTCACGGGGCTCGTTGACGACGATTTCGGCCAGGCTCTGCTGGCGTACCAGGCTCGGTTGCAGATCCTGCAGCATCAACGACAGAAAGCCCAAGGCAATTTCAAGCCCGGCACCGAGGCTCTGCTGAGCCATGGCTGCGCGGGTCAGAAAGGCAAGGCTGCCCATCGGCAAACCACGGGGGTCCATGGCGAAGAACTCATCGTTGCAACGTCGGGCAAGCAGCCGCCACAGCTTGGCATAGGCGTCGGCAGACACCCTCGCCTGCGCCAGCTCCAGTTGTTCCGGCTCGATGCCGGCGCGAAGCAGCAGGCCCACGTCAGGTGACCCAGCGGGGCATGTCTGCAACAAAGCCTCACGTACCAGTTGCATGGAGATCGTGTCTTTTTCGCTCATTGCCCATCCAACCCCAGGAATGCCTTGATCAAACGTAACTCGCGGCGGCGCTCCAGGCAGCCGACCATGTGCCGGTTGACCAGACCGTCGCCAGCTATGGGCCGAGCCACCACCCGAGGATCGTGGGCCACCTCCACCGATGAGACAATACCGATACCCAGCTCGGCCGCGACGGCCTCTGTCACCGCCTCACGACTGTCCAGTTCCAGCAGCACCCGGGGTTGCACCTTGGCTGCCGCACACGCCTGGTCAAACGTGCGCCGGGTGATCGAGCTGGGTTCACGCAGCACCATGATCTGCTTGTCCAGATCGGCCAGCGCCAGCTCACCCGAGGCATGCGCCCAAGGGTGGCCCACTGGCAACAGCGCACAAATCCGTGAATCACCCAGGCCCTGCAAGTACAGGCCATTGCGCGCCTCGACTTCGGTCAGCACGGCCACATCGGCATGCTCGGACAACAGCGCCGCCAGGGTTTCCTGGGCATTGCCCAGGCGCAGGTTGACCGTGATACCAGGGTAACGCGCGCGCAACTGCGCCAGCATGGGCATCACCCGGTGCGGACCGTCGGCAGCGACTTCCAGGCGCCCGGTCAGCAGTTGCCGATTGGCCTCCAGCATCACCTGTGCTTCTTCTGCCAGGCTGAACATGGCCCGGGTGATGGCTGCCAGGCGCGTACCCTCCTCGGTCAGTTCGACCCGCCGCGCCGTGCGCCGCAACAGCGTGATCTGGTAGTGCTCCTCCAACGCCTTGATGTGCCCGGTCACCGCTGGCTGGCTGATGAACAGACGCGCCGCGGCACGGGTGAAACTGCCTTCACGGGCAACCGCGTCGAATGCACGTAACTGGAACAGGTTCATATCTATCGGCCTGACTTATGACTGGCATAACAACAAACAATTTGATTGATAAAAGGGCGAATTGCAACCTAGCACCCGTAGTTTCAGCGCCACCTCTATTGGCGGACCACCCGCAGCTTGTGAGGAACCACGGAATGAGCAATGCCCCGATTCTGCTGACCCCCGGCCCACTGACCACATCGCTCCGCACCCGCCAAGCCATGCTGGTGGATTGGGGCTCCTGGGACCGCGACTTCAACCAACTCACCGCCAGCGTCTGCGAGCAATTGCTGGCGATCATCGATGGCAGCGCCAGCCACCACTGCGTTCCCCTGCAAGGCAGCGGCACCTTCGCTGTCGAAGCCGCCATCGGCACCCTGGTGCCCCGCGACGGCAAGGTGCTGGTGCTGATCAATGGCGCCTACGGCCAGCGCCTGGCCAAGATCTGCAAGGTACTGGGCCGCACCTACAGCACTTTCGAGACCGCCGAGGACCAGCCGACCACCGCCGCCGACGTCGACCGCCTGCTGGCCGCCGACCCCACCGTGACACACGTCGCGTTGATCCACTGTGAAACCAGCACCGGTATCCTCAACCCGCTGCCGGAGATTGCCCAGGTCATCAAGCGCCACGGCAAACGCCTGATCATCGATGCCATGAGCTCGTTCGGCGCACTGCCGATCGATGCCCGCAAGATCCCGTTCGAAGCCCTGATCGCCGCCTCGGGCAAGTGCCTTGAAGGGGTACCGGGCATGGGCTTCGTGTTCGCCGAGAAAAACGCCCTGGCCGCCGCCGAAGGCAATGCCCATTCCCTGGCCATGGACTTGCACGATCAACACCAGTACATGGCCAAGACCGGCCAATGGCGCTTCACCCCGCCGACCCATGTGGTCGCTGCCTTGCACGAGGCCCTGTTGCAGTACAACGAAGAAGGCGGCCTGCCAGCACGCCACCAACGTTACGCTGACAACTGCAAGACCCTGCTCGATGGCATGGCAGCCATCGGCCTGCGCAGTTTCCTTCCGGCCGAGATCCAGGCGCCAATCATCGTCACCTTCCATGCACCGAACGACGCCCGCTACCAGTTCAAGGACTTCTATGAACGGGTCAAGGCCAAGGGTTTCATCCTCTACCCAGGCAAGCTGACCCAGGTCGAAACCTTCCGCGTCGGCTGCATCGGCGTGGTCGGAGCAGACGGTATGCAGGCCGCTGTCAATGCCGTGGCCCACGTGCTGCGGGAAATGGAAGTGCTGGACATCTGACCCGCCCAATCACCTCGAACTCCCAGGAACTCGCGCACATGAACTACAGCAACCCCACCCAGCTGCAAGCCGCCATCCTCGACTGGGCCGGCACCGTGGTCGACTTCGGCTCCTTCGCCCCGACCCAGATCTTCGTCGAAGCCTTCGCCGAATTCGACGTCCAAGTGTCCATCGAGGAAGCCCGAGGCCCGATGGGCATGGGCAAGTGGGACCACATTCGCACTCTGTGCGATGTCCCGGAAATCGCCGAGCGCTATCGCAAAGTGTTTGGCCGCACGCCCACCGACGATGACGTCACGGCCATCTATGAACGCTTCATGCCACTGCAGATCGAGAAGATTGCCGTGCACTCGGCATTGATCCCCGGCGCTCTGGACACCCTCACCGGGTTACGCAAGGATGGCCTGAAGATCGGCTCCTGCTCGGGCTATCCGAAAGTGGTGATGGACAAGGTGGTGGAGCTGGCTGCGCAGAACGGTTATGTCGCCGACCATGTCGTCGCCACCGATGAAACGCCCAACGGGCGTCCTTGGCCGGCCCAGGCACTGGCCAACGTGATCGCCCTGGGCATCGACGATGTAGCGGCCTGCGTCAAGGTCGACGACACCGTACCCGGCATTCTCGAAGGCCGTCGTGCCGGCATGTGGACCGTGGCACTGGTGTGCTCGGGCAATGCCCTGGGCCTGACCTGGGAAGGCTACCAGTCATTGAGCGTGGAAAAGCTGGAGCGCGAGCGCCAGCGTATTCGCTCGATGTTCGCAGGGTCGCGCCCGCACTACCTGATCGACACCATCAACGATCTGCCGGAGGTAGTTGCCGATATCAACCGCCGCTTGGCCAAGGGTGAAATGCCGCAGGCCTCCTGACTGGCTGTTGCGACCCCTATCGGCGTGACGACAGGGGTCCGACCCGCTTTACACAGCGCGATTCAACTTCACCCACGAGGCGAACTTGTCGATGAACCCCTGCAGGAACGGCCGGGTCTTGTCACTGAGCTTGCCGGCTTCATCGAACAGGCTCGCCGCCCCACCGATATAGGCTTCTGGCATCTGCATGCACGGCATGTCGAGAAACACCAGCGACTGACGCACGGCGTGGTTGGCACCGAAGCCACCGATGGCCCCCGGGGAGACACTCACCACCGCCGTTGGCTTGCCCGCCCATGCGCTTTGCCCGTAAGGCCTGGATCCCACGTCGATGGCATTTTTCAGGCAGCCCGGCACCGACCGGTTGTACTCCGGGGTAACGAACAGCACGGCATCGCTGCGACGAATTTCGTCACGAAAGTGTTTCCAGGAGTCAGGCGCCGTGACCTCGACATCCTCGTTGTACAGCGGCAAGTCAGCGATCTCGACGATCCTCAGGGCAAGGCTGGACGGCGCCAGCTCCGAAAGTGCCCTGGCCACCTTGCGATTGTACGAATCCTTGCGCAAGCTGCCGACGACGACCGCTACCGAATACACCTGGCTCATGGCGATTTCCAACCTTTGCTGGGGAATGGGACGTTGTAGTTATAGATGACCGTTCCTCGGTTCCATGGTTTTTTTTCTTGGCCGCTAAAACTTACTGCGGGCCCGAGCGGTCTATGCCTGCAGACATTTCCCAGGCAATTCAGAGGTTTTCACCCAAATGGCAGCAGTAATGGTCGGTCAGTTCCACGCCCGTGACGCCGAAGGCCGTATCTATCCCGTGCATGAATTCCAGGAGTCCACGCTCCAGGTCGACGGCACCACCCTGGGCGCACCGATCACCACTTATCGCCTGGCCATCGGCGACCGGGTCAACCACCTGGGCGAAGACCGCTTCGAACTGGCGCGCACTGGCGTCGAGATCATTCGCATTCCTTGATGCAGTCCACCGTGTAGATGCCGTTCTCGTGCTGCAGCCCATGCACATCGGCGACGAAGCCAGGAAAGCCGCTGTCGAAAGCGCGGGCGAACACCAGGTAATCGAGAATCGAGCGGGTGGTTTCGGTAAAGCGTTCGCCCGGCATGATCAGGGCGATACCCGGCGGATACGGCACCAGCATCACCGCCGCGACCCGCCCCAGCAGCGCCTCGATCGGCACCGCTTCCACCTCGCCGCGCACCATGCGGTCATAGGCCTGGGCCGGGCTCATCACCACCTCGGGCAAGCGTGTGAACAAACGCTTGAACTGCTTGGCGGTAGCATTGGCGCGGTAGCAATCGTGCAGTTGGTTGCACAGGTCCCTCAGGCCCATGCCCTGGTACCGCACAGGTGCCACCGCCACGACACTGGGCAGGCAAGCGCTCAATGCCGTGTTGCCGTCGTAATGGCGTTTGAACTCGAGCAATTCGGTGAGCAAGGTGCTCCATTTGCCTTTGGTGATCCCCATGGAGAACAGCACCAGGAAGCTGTACAACCCCGTCTTCTCCACCACCAGCCCCCGCTCCCAGAGGAACTTGCTGACCACCGCTGCGGGAATACCATGCTCGCCCAGCACGCCGCCGGCATCGAGCCCTGGCATGACCAGCGTGACCTTGAGCGGGTCCAGCAGCACATAGTCGTCCGCCACTTCACCAAAACCATGCCACTGGGCGCCCGGCTGCAGCAACCAATCCTGTACCGCCAGGCGGTGGATGCCCTCGGCGGTCGTCGGCTGCCAGATACTGAACCACCAATCATCCGCTGCGATGTGTTCACGCAAATTGGCCAGGGCCCGGCGAAAACTCAGGGCCTCGTCGAACATTTCCTGCAACAGTGAACGTCCGGCGGGGCCCTCCATCATGGTCGATGCCACGTCCAGCGAAGCCAGGATGCTGTATTGCGGGGACGTGGAAATATGCATCATGAACGCTTCGTTGAAGCGGTCGCGGTCCAGCTGGCGCTGCGCGCCATCCTGCACGTGGATCATCGATGCCTGGCTGAAGGCGGCGAGTAGTTTGTGGGTCGAGTGAGTGCTGAACACCAGCGGGCTGTCCGCCTCACAGACAGTGCCCATGGCGTAGCGATTGTCGAAGAACTCATGAAATGCCGCATAAGCGAACCAGGCTTCATCGAAATGCAACACCTCGACGCTGGCACCCAGCGCCTGTTTGATCAACCCGGCGTGGTAGCACAGCCCGTCGTAGGTAGAGTTGGTCACCACCGCCAGCTTGATCCGGGCTCCACGGTCGCGCGCAAGAGGGTTGGCCTGGATTTTCGCCCGGATGGCCTCGGCACTGAACTCACTGAGCGGGATCGGGCCGATGATGCCCAGCTCGTTGCGCTCCGGGCACAGGTAGATGGGGATGGCCCCGGTCATGATGATCGCATGCACTACCGACTTGTGGCAGTTGCGGTCTACCAGTACCAGGTCGTCACGGCCAACCATGGCATGCCAGACGATCTTGTTGGCCGTCGAGGTACCATTGATCACGAAGAACGTGTGGTCGGCACCGAAGTTGCGGGCGGCGCGGGCCTCCGCAGCTGCCAGTGGGCCGGTGTGATCGAGCAGCGAGCCGAGCTCGGGCACTGAAACCGAGAGGTCGGAACGCAGGGTGTTTTCCCCGAAGAACTGATGAAACGCCAAGCCTACGGGGGTTTTGCGGTAGGCCACGCCACCACCATGACCGGGGGTGTGCCAGGAATAGTTCGATTGCGCGGTATGCTGGACCAAGGCTTTGAAGAATGGCGGCAGCAAGCCATCGAGATAATTATGAGCGGCTCGGGCCACTTGCCGTGCCAGGAATGGCACGGTGTCTTCGAACAGGTAGAGGATGCCGCGCAGTTGGTTGAGCTCGCCCATGGCCTCGGCGGGCGCATTCTCCAACGTGACCTGCTCGCCCAGGGCGAAAATAGGCAGGTCCGGGGCACGCAGGCGTGCCAGGCGAATCAACTCGGCCATGTTCTGCAGCAGGTGGGTATTCTCGCCGACACCTTCGGCGGCGACCAGCATGCACGCCAGTCCGTGGTGAGTGGCGGCAACCAGACGGGCCTCGGCATGGTCGGCCGCGGCGAGGATGGCGAAACCGTCCTGGCTCAGCTCCTCGGCTATACCGCGTATACGCTCCCCGGCAACACTGTCGGCCTTGATTGCCCGGTGGACAATGAGAATGGGGAACTTGAGGTCCTTGTACATCAGCTACTACCCCCTTTCGAACAGGTCATGCTGTTCAGGGTAGTTGAGGATCTGGGCAGCCCCTGCAGGCGCCGGCTTGCCGGCAATCAGCCCGGTACGGTCAGCGAATTACCCGGCAGGCGTTTCCGTCAATGCCTGCCACATCGCCGGCCCGCCCGCCGACTTGGCGATTGCCGCCAACCGCTCGGCATGGGCTTCCAGTTCCTCGGCAGTGGCCATGATCACCCGCCCCGGCGCGCGCCCGGTAATGCGGCGAATCTCGCTGCCAGCACCGCCCTGCCCCTGCTGATCGTTATCGCCACCATGGCCTGCCAGTGACAGGCTGGTTTGGCCACCCGTCATCGCCAGGTAGACGTCAGCCAGCAGTTCCGAGTCGAGCAAGGCGCCGTGCAATTCACGGCCTGAGTTGTCGATGTCGTAGCGTTTGCACAACGCATCGAGGCTGTTGCGCTGCCCTGGATGACGGGCACGGGCCAGCAACAGGGTGTCAAGGATGGTGCAGTGCTGGGAGATATCAGCGCGGTCGTGCTGCCCGAGCAAGGCGAATTCGTTGTTGATGAAGCCTACGTCGAACGCCGCGTTGTGGATGACCAGCGTGGCGCCCTGGATGAACTCGAAGAACTCCTCGGCCACATCGGCAAAACGCGGCTTGCCGACGAGGAAGGCATCGGTGATACCGTGAACGCCAATGGCGCCCTCGTCACTCTCGCGATCAGGTTGCAGATAGACGTGGAAGTGGCGCCCGGTCAGGCGCCGGCCGATGACCTCGACACAGCCGATCTCGATGATTCGATGGCCTTCGCTCACCGGCATGCCGGTGGTTTCGGTATCGAGAATGACCAGCCTGGTATCTTGCTGCTGCTCCACGCGGAGGGCTCCAACTTGCATCTATGACAAAGGGGCGGATTGTACCCCAGCTCAACCCTGGGTGCGCACTTCGTCGACGCCGCGGTTGGCCAATTGGTCGGCACGCTCGTTGCCGGGGTGGCCGATATGACCGCGCACCCACTTCCAGGTCACCTTGTGACGATTGACTTGCTCATCGAGCTGCTGCCAAAGGTCGGCGTTTTTCACCGGTTCCTTGGAAGCTGTCTTCCAGCCCCGTTTCTTCCAGTTGACCATCCACTCGTTGATGCCCTTCATGACGTACTGCGAGTCGGTGGTCAGCACCACCTCGCATTCGCGCTTGAGCGCCATCAGCCCCTGGATCGCGGCCATCA
Source organism: Pseudomonas sp. Rh2 (assembly GCF_040762985.1). Lineage (NCBI taxonomy): Bacteria > Pseudomonadati > Pseudomonadota > Gammaproteobacteria > Pseudomonadales > Pseudomonadaceae > Pseudomonas > Pseudomonas sp. Rh2. Next base: position 2,402,283 of record NZ_CP142890.1, on the reverse strand, counting down.
GTTCCATACGGTTGTTGGTGGTTTCGCGCTCGCCGCCCCACAGCTCTTTCTCGACGCCCTTGTAGATCATCAGGACGCCCCAGCCACCAGGGCCAGGATTACCCTTGCAGGCACCATCGGTGTAGATTTCGACGCTATCGCTCATGTACCACTCGTTTAAAATGCAGTGTGTCGGCCACGCGGGGCCTGTCAGGGCTCGTTGCGCTCGCGGTTGACCTTGGCCATCGGCAGTGGCAGCAACTTGCCCATGGGTTCGCGGCGTTGCTGACGCAGCGGCCGCAGGCCAACCACCATCTTGCGCGCCACCAGCAGGTACACCCCGCCACCGGCGCTCTGCCAGCCCCCGGCCACCCGTTCCCAGCCTGCCAGGCGTTGCTGCCAGGCGGGCGAGGCAAGCGGCGGACGATAGCACCCGAAGCGGCGTTTCTCCAGCGCGAAACCCAGCAGGTTGAGCCAGTCGCCCACTCGCGACGGCGAGATGCAGCGGGCCTTGCGCAGGGCGCCATGACTGAAGAGATGACGCACGCCCCAACTGCTCCAGGGGTTGATACCGACGATCAGCAGGTGCCCGCCGGGGCGCACGGCGCTGGCTGCCTCGCGCAGCAGCCCGTGGGGCGACAGGCAGAAATCCAGGCCATGTTGCAGCACCACCACGTCGGCGGCGTGCTCGCCGAGCGGCCAGGCCTGTTCTTCGCAGACGATCTCCACACCCGGCAGCGGCGCGCCGAGGCGAACGTTGCGCTGAACCTGCGGCGCACTGGGGGGCGCATCGGCGCAGGGGCCGTAGTGCACCAGGAAGCCGCCAAAAAAGCGCCCCAGTTCTTCTTCGAGCAGTTTGTCCTCTTCCTCGAGCATCAGTCGCCCGAGTGGCCCGTTGAACCAGTCACGGGCCAGGCTGATCAGCTCGACCCAGTCCGGGTCGGCCTGGGCAAAGGCTTGGTCGGTCATTGCGCTCTCCCTCGAAGGTTCTCGCACCGCGCCATCGCGGCTAAGATGCCCTCATGTGCCGCTTGGCGATTCGGATCCGCACCATGATACAGATCGATGCTCTCCCCGCTTTCTCCGACAACTACATCTGGTTGTTACAGGATACTGCCAAACGCCGTTGCGCGGTGGTCGATCCTGGTGACGCCGGCCCAGTGGAGGCCTGGCTGACCAGTCACCCAGGCTGGGTGCTGGAAGACATCCTGGTCACCCATCACCATAACGACCACGTTGGCGGTGTCGAGCGGCTCAAGCGCCTGACCGACGCCCGTGTCTGCGGCCCGGCCCACGAGCGTATTCCGTGCCGCGACCTGGCGCTGGACGAGGGCGACCAGCTGACCGTACTGGGCGTGACCTTCCAGGTGCTGGCCGTGCCCGGCCATACCCTCGGGCATATCGCCTACTTCAGCGACCAACCGTCAACCCCGCTGCTGTTCAGTGGCGACACACTGTTCGCCGCCGGCTGCGGCCGCATGTTCGAAGGGACCCCAGAACAGATGCAACCGGCCCTCGCCCGCCTGGCGGCCTTGCCCGAGCGTACCGAGGTCTACTGCGCCCACGAGTACACCCTGAGCAACCTGCGTTTCGCCAGGGCCGTGGAGCCCTCCAACCCGCACGTTCTGCAGCGTTTCGAGGACGTTACCCGGCTGCGCGCCGACAATCGCATCACCTTGCCATCAACTATCGGCCTGGAGCGGCTCACCAACCCCTTCCTGCGTACCGCTGAAACATTAGTTAAACAAAAAGCAGACGAATGGAAGGGACATTCAAACCCCACGCAGGTCACTGTTTTTGCTGCCTTGAGGTCTTGGAAGGACACCTTCTGATAACCTCAAGATATATCGCAAACCGTGGTCAACGGTTGACCCGGGAGGGACCGGTTTCTAGAATCGCCGAAATTTTTCGCCCGGAAACCTGTCCCAGCCGATGTCTTCCCGTAGCCGCAGAACCTCTCATTCCGTCGCCCTGACGCGCCTGGCCAAAATCAGTGCGCTGGCCCTGGCCGCCACCTTGGTGGGTTGCCAGAGCACCCGTCAGCTCGACGAATCCGACAGCGTTCGCGCGCACAACTACCAGGCTCGGATCAAGCACAAGCCTTCGCCACTGGCGGTCAAGCCTGCCGACCAGGCACCCCAGGATGTGTGGGAGCGCATGCGCCAGGGCTTCGCCCTGCAGGACAACATCGACGTCAACCCGCGCATCGAGCAGCAGCGCCTGTGGTTCGCCAGCAACCCGACCTTCCTCGAAAGCGCTGGCGAGCGAGGCAGCCTGTACCTGCACTACATCGTCGAGCGGCTCGAAGAACGCGACATGCCGCTGGAGCTGGCGCTGCTGCCTGCCATCGAAAGTGCCTACAACCCGATGGCCTACTCCCGCGCCCATGCCGTCGGCCTGTGGCAGTTCATCCCGTCCACCGGTCGCCACTTCAACCTGCGCCAGACCAACTTCTACGATGGCCGCCGCGACATCACCGCGTCCACCAACGCTGCACTGGACTACCTGACCCGCCTGCACGACATGTTCAACGGTGACTGGCTGCTGGCCCTTGCCGCCTACAATGCGGGTGAAGGCACGGTCAGCCGGGCTATCGAGCGGAACGAGAGGCTTGGCCTACCCACCGACTACTGGAACCTGCCGCTGCCACAGGAAACCCGCGACTACGTGCCCAAGCTACTGGCCCTGTCGCAGGTGGTGATGACGCCGGAGGCCTATGGCGTGAACCTGAACCCCATCGCCAACGAACCCTATTTCGAAGCCGTGGCGATCAACGATCGCCTCGACCTGTCACGGGTGGCCGCCTTTGCCAACATCGACGAAGACGAACTGATCCAGCTAAACCCGGCGTTCAAGAAGCGCATGACCGTCGATGGCCCCAAGCAACTGCTAGTGCCAACGGCCAAAGCGCAACTGCTGTCCGACAGCCTGAACAACCTCAAGCCAGAACAACTGGTCAGCCTGCAGCCGCGCAAGGCCGTGTTCGAGGCTGCGGTCGCCGAGGCCAAGGCTCCTGCGGCGCGCAGCTACCGGGTCAAGCGTGGCGACAACCTGGCCAGCATCGCCAAGGCCAACCGTGTTTCAGTGAAGGATATCCAGCGCTGGAACAAACTCCCGGGCAATCGCCTGCGTGCAGGCCAGGTACTGGCCCTGCGTGGTGGCAACGCGCCCAGCGCGGCGGGCAACCGTGTAGCGTCGTCGCAGAAGCGTTCCACCCAATACAAGGTGCGCAAAGGTGATTCGCTGTACCTGGTGGCCAAACGTTTCAACGTCGAGATGAAACACCTCAAGCGGTGGAACCCGCGCAGCGGGCATGCCCTCAAGCCAGGGCAGACCCTGACGGTTTACCTGTCGCACTGATGTGCATCGGGTTGCTTGGCAGCTTGTGGGCGCGGGTTAACCCGTGCGGCACGCGACGCGGTGCATGGCACCGGCTTCGCCGGTGATCGCCGGCAAGTCGGCGCCTACCGATAAACGCTGACTCGATGAATTGGCGGGCAATCGGCGGGAGCCGAACAGGCCTTCCGAGACACCCTTTTTCCAACCCCGCCAAGCTGTTACTGTAGCCCGACCAAAGCCCAACGCCTCTGGATCGGATGCCGAATTGATACGTCCCCTCCTGCTGTCACTCAGCCTGGCCTTGAGCTTTCCCGCAGTCGCGATGGTGAGCGAAAGCCACGGATACGCGCAGTTCGGCACGCTCAAGTACCCGGCCACATTCACCCATTTCGACTGGGTCAACCCGCAAGCGCCCAAAGGCGGCACGTTGCGGGCCATGGCATTTGGCACGTTCGACACGCTCAACCCCTACACCTTCAAGGGCTCCAGCCCGGTCACCACACCGAACTTCCTGCAATACGGCATTAGCGAGCTAAACGAACCGCTGATGATCGGTACCGGCCAGTACGACCCATCCGGTGATGAACCGACCTCCAGCTATGGCCTGATCGCCCGCTCGGTGGAATACAGCGAGGACCGCAGCTGGGTGGTATTCAACCTGCGTCCTGAAGCCCGATTCCACGACGGTCACCCGATCACTTCGGCAGACGTTGCGTTCTCCTACCGAACCCTGCTCAAGGAGGGCCACCCGATCTACCGCACCAATCTACAGGAAGTGCGGCGGGTGGATATTCTTGGGCCGCTGCGTATCCGCTTCGTGTTCAAGCGCACTGGCAACCCCTTGCTGATCCTGCGTTTGGGAGAAATGCCAGTGCTGCCTAAGCATTACTGGCAAAACCGCGACTTCAAGGCCACAACCTTCGAGCCGCCGCTGGGCAGCGGTCCATACCGCATCACCCAGGTGCAGCCAGGCCGCAGCCTGGTGTTCGAGCGTGTGAAGAATTACTGGGGCAAGGACCTGGCGGTCAACCGGGGCAAGTACAACTTCGACCGTGTCGAGTACGAGTTCTACCGCGACGCCACGGTGGCCTTCGAAGCCTTCAAGGCCGGCGAATTCGACATCTATATCGAGCACCAGGCCAAGAACTGGGCGAACGGCTACAACTTTCCGGCGGTGCGCCGGGGTGATGTGATCAAGGCGCAAATACCCCACCGCATTCCGACCCAGACCCAAGGGCTGTTCATGAACAGCCGCCGCGCCACCTTCAGCGATGCGCAGGTTCGTCAGGCCCTGGGCCTGATGCTCGATTTCGAGTGGACCAACCGCGCCCTGTTCAGCAGCGCCTACCGGCGTTCGACCAGTTACTACCCCAACAGCGAGTTCGCGGCGACCGGCCTGCCCACCGGCAAGGAATGGCTGCTGCTCGCACCGTTCCGCGACCAGTTGCCAGATAAGCTGTTCACCGAGCCCTACAAGGTCAGCCACACCGATGGCCGCGGTATCAACCGCCAGACCCTGCGCCAGGCCCTGGCCCTGTTCGCCCAAGCCGGCTGGAAGCTTGACGGCCAACGCCTGGTGAACAACAAAGGCCAGCAGTTGCGCATGGAACTGTTGCTGGTTAACCCCAACCTTGAACGCATCCTGCAACCTTATGTCGAAAACCTGGCGAGCATCGGTATCGACGCGCGCCTGCGCACCGTGGACCGGGCCCAGTACAAACAGCGCCTGGACCAGTTCGATTTCGACATGATCCTGATGACCCTGAACCAGACCCTCAGCCCTGGGCTCGAGCAATGGCTGTACTTCCACTCCAGCCAGGCGACCACCAAGGGCAGCAAGAACTATGCTGGGGTCAAGGACCCGGTGGTCGACCACCTGCTCGACACGTTGCTCGCCGCCCGTACCCGCGACGACCAGGTCGCCGCCGCCCGCGCCCTGGACCGTGTGCTTTCGTGGCATTACTACATGATTCCCAACTGGTATCTCGACAATCACCGCCTGGCGTACCGCAACCGGTTCGCTTTCGTCGCCACACCGCCCTATACACTGGGCTTGAACAGCTGGTGGCTCAAGACTTCGGAGAAAGCCCAATGATGCCAACGCATCGACTGCGCCGGCTGGCAGGCAGCCTGTGGCTCGCCTGCCTGAGCCTACCGGCATTGGCCGCGCCACAACATGCGCTTACCCTTTACGACGAAGCGCCCAAGTATCCGGCCGACTTCAAGCACTTCGACTACGTCAACCCGGACGCCCCCAAGGGCGGTACCTTCCGTCAGTCCAGCTTCGGCGGCTTCGACAGCCTCAACCCCTTCATCAACAAAGGGGTCGCCGCCGACAACATCAGCATCATCTACGACACGTTGATGCGCCAGAGCCTGGACGAGCCGTTCACCGAGTATGGCCTGGTGGCCGGCAAGATCGAAAAAGCCCCGGACAACAGCTGGGTGCGCTTCTACCTGCGCCCCGAAGCCCGCTTCCATGACGGCCACCCGATGCGGGCCGACGATGTGGTGTTCACCTTCAATGCCCTGACCAAGCAAGGGGCGCCGCTGTACCGGCAGTACTATGCCGACGTGGCCGAAGTGGTCGCCGAAGATCCGCTGCGGGTGCTGTTCAAGTTCAAGCACGGGAACAACCGTGAGCTGCCGCTGATTCTCGGCCAACTGCCAGTGCTGCCCAAGCACTGGTACGAGGGCCGCGACTTCACCCGCGGCAACCTGGAAATTCCGCTGGGCAGCGGCCCGTACAAGGTGGCCGAGGTCAAGGCTGGCCGTTCGATTCGCTACGAGCGGGTCAAGGACTACTGGGCCAAGGACCTGCCGATCAACCGAGGTTTCTACAACTTCGACGCCATGACCTTCGACGCTTTCCGCGACAACACCGTGGCCCTGGAAGCGCTCAAGGCCGGGCAATTCGACTACTGGCTGGAAATGAGCGCGAAGAACTGGGCCACCGCCTACAACGTACCGGCGGTACGTGAAGGTCGCTTGATTCGCGAAGAGCTGCCCAACGGCAACCCAACCGGTATGCAAGGCTTTATCTTCAACCTGCGCCGCCCGCTGTTCCAGGACGTACGCGTACGCGAAGCGCTGAGCCTGCTGCTGGACTACGAATGGACCAACAAACAGCTGTTCAACGGTGCCTACACCCGCACCGGCAGCTACTTCGAAAACTCCGAAATGGCCGCCCGTGGCCTACCCAGCGCCGATGAACTGAAGATTCTCGACCCTTTGCGCGGCAAGATCCCCGAGCAGGTCTTCACCGAGGCATTCCACAACCCGGTCAGCGATGCCAGCGGCGTGATCCGCGAGCAACAGCGCAAGGCATACCAGCTGCTGCAGGACGCCGGCTGGAAGATCGTCGACGACAAGATGGTCGATGCCCAGGGCAAGCCGGTGTCCATCGAGTTTCTGCTGGCACAGACCGAGTTCGAGCGTATCCTGCTGCCGTTCAAGCGCAACCTGGCCGACCTGGGCATCGACCTGAACATCCGCCGGGTCGACGTTTCCCAGTACATCAACCGCCTGCGCTCGCGCGACTTCGACATGATCGTCGGTGGTTTCCCGCAGTCCAACTCGCCCGGCAACGAGCAACGCGAGTACTGGACCAGCGCCGCCGCCGACAACCCCGGCAGCCGCAACTTCATCGGCCTGCGCGACCCGGCCATCGACCAACTGGTCGAGCAGTTGATCAACGCCGATTCGCGCCAGAGCCTGATCAACCATACCAAGGCACTGGACCGTGTATTGCTCTGGGGCTACTACGTGATCCCCAACTGGCACATCAAGACCTGGCGCGTGGCCTACTGGAACAACGTCGGCCACCCGAACGTGTCGCCCAAATACGACGTGGGCATCGACACCTGGTGGATCAAGCCCGAAGTCGCCCCGGCCACGCCGGATACAGCGGCCCCTGCCGATGAGGCCAACTGACATGCTGGCCTACATCCTGCGACGCCTGCTGCTGATCATTCCAACGCTGTTCGGCATCCTGATCATCAACTTCATCATCGTCCAGGCCGCCCCCGGTGGCCCGGTGGAACAAATGATCGCCAAGCTCGAAGGCTTCGAAGGCGCCACCAGCCGCATCGCCGGCGGTGGCGCGGAGGTCTCGGTGGCCGGTTCCAGCTACCGAGGGGCGCAAGGCCTTGACCCGGCGCTGGTCGCCGAGATCGAGCGGATGTACGGCTTCGACAAGTCGGCGCCGGAACGGTTGTGGATCATGATCAAGAACTACGCCCAACTGGATTTTGGGGAAAGCTTCTTCCGCGACGCCAAGGTCATCGACCTGATTGCAGAGAAGATGCCGGTGTCGATCTCGCTGGGGCTGTGGAGCACCCTGATCATGTACCTGGTGTCGATCCCCCTGGGGATCGCCAAGGCAGTGCGTCACGGCAGCCACTTCGACGTCTGGACCAGCTCGGCGATCATCGTCGGCTATGCCATTCCCGCGTTCCTGTTCGCCATTTTGCTGATCGTGCTGTTCGCCGGCGGCAGCTACTTCGACTGGTTCCCGCTCAGGGGCCTGACCTCGAACAACTTCGACGCGCTGTCCACCAGCGGCAAGATACTGGACTACTTCTGGCACCTGGTACTGCCGATTACCGCGCTGGTGATCGGCAACTTCGCCACCATGACCCTGCTGACCAAGAACAGTTTCCTCGACGAGATCAACAAACAGTATGTGATCACCGCCAAGGCCAAGGGCCTTAGCCGGTCGCGGGTGCTGTACGGCCATGTGTTCCGCAACGCCATGCTGCTGGTGATCGCCGGCTTCCCGTCGGCCTTCATCGGAATCTTCTTCACCGGCTCGCTGCTGATCGAGGTGATCTTCTCCCTCGATGGGCTGGGGCTGATGAGTTTCGAAGCGGCGATCAACCGCGATTACCCGGTGGTCTTCGGCACCCTGTTCATCTTCACCCTGCTGGGGCTGGTGGTGAAACTGATCGGCGACCTGACCTACACCCTGGTCGATCCACGCATCGACTTCGCCAGCCGGGAGCACTGACATGGCCCTGTCCCCTCTCAACCGTCGGCGCTTCGAGCGCTTCAAGGCCAACCGCCGGGGCTGGTGGTCATTGTGGCTGTTCATCATTCTGTTCGGCCTGAGCCTGGGTGCCGAACTGATCGCCAACGACAAACCCATCGCCGTGCGTTACGACGGCCAATGGTATTTCCCGGCGTTCAAGCGCTACCCAGAGACCACCTTTGGCGGCGAATTCCCGCTGGAGGCCAACTACAAGAGCCCGTATATCCGCGAGCTGTTGGCCAAGAAAGACAGCCTGGTGCTGTGGGCGCCGATTCCGTTCAGCTACCAGAGCATCAACTACGACCTAAAGGTCCCAGCCCCTGCGCCGCCTTCGGCCGACAACTGGCTGGGCACCGATGACCAGGGACGCGACGTGCTGGCCCGAGTGATCTACGGTTTCCGCGTTTCGGTGCTGTTCGCCCTGACGCTGACCGTGCTCAGCTCCATCGTCGGCGTCATTGCCGGCGCCTTGCAGGGCTACTACGGCGGCTGGGTCGACCTGGCCGGACAGCGCTTCCTGGAGGTCTGGTCGGGCTTGCCGGTGCTGTACTTGCTGATCATCCTGGCAAGTTTCGTTCAGCCCAATTTCTGGTGGCTGCTGGGGATCATGCTGCTGTTCTCCTGGATGAGCCTGGTGGACGTGGTCCGCGCCGAGTTCCTGCGCGGGCGTAACCTCGAATACGTGCGCGCCGCCCGTGCCCTGGGCATGCGCAATGGCGCGATCATGTACCGGCACATCCTGCCCAACGCGATGATTTCGACCATGACCTTCATGCCCTTCATCCTCACTGGCGCCATCGGCACCCTGACCGCCCTGGACTTCCTCGGCTTCGGCCTGCCGCCCGGCGCGCCTTCGCTGGGTGAGCTGGTGGCCCAGGGCAAATCCAACCTGCAGGCGCCCTGGCTGGGCATCAGCGCCTTCGCCGTACTGGCGGTGATGTTGAGCCTGCTGGTGTTCATCGGCGAGTCCGCCCGTGACGCCTTCGACCCGAGGAAATGACATGAGCGAAGACAACCTGATCGAAGTCCGTGACCTTGCGGTGGAGTTCGTCACCGGCGAGCAGGTCAACCGCGTGGTCGATGGCATCAGTTTCGACATCCGCAAGGGCGAGACCCTGGCCCTGGTCGGCGAGAGCGGTTCGGGCAAATCGGTGACCGCCCACTCGATCCTGCGCTTGCTGCCCTACCCCCTCGCACGCCACCCCGGCGGCAGCATCCGCTACGAGGGGAAGGACCTGTTGCATCAAAGCGAAAAGGCCATGCGCCACATTCGCGGCAACCGCATCGCGATGATCTTCCAGGAGCCAATGACCTCCTTGAACCCGCTTCACTGCATCGAGAAACAGATCAACGAGATCCTGCTGATACACAAGGGCCTGACGGGCAAGCAAGCCACCGCCCGCACCCTCGAACTGCTGGAAATGGTCGGTATTCCCGAGCCGAAGAAGCGTCTGAAGGCCTTGCCCCATGAACTGTCCGGCGGCCAGCGCCAACGGGTGATGATCGCCATGGCCCTGGCCAACGAGCCTGAACTGCTGATCGCCGACGAACCAACCACGGCACTGGACGTGACAGTTCAGCTGAAGATTCTTGAGCTGCTCAAGAAACTGCAGAAGCGCCTGGGCATGGCCCTGTTGTTGATCAGCCACGACCTCAACCTGGTGCGGCGCATCGCCCACCGCGTGTGCGTGATGCAACGCGGACAGATCGTCGAACAAGCCGACTGCAGCCAACTGTTCAGCGCACCGCAACACCCTTACACGCAGATGCTGATCAACGCCGAGCCGAGCGGTTTGCCTGCACATAACCCGGAGGGCGCGCCGCTACTGGAGGTGAAGGACCTCAAGGTCTGGTTCCCGATCAAAAAGGGGCTTCTGCGGCGCACGGTTGACCATGTGAAGGCGGTGGATGGCGTCAACTTCAGCCTGCCCCAGGGGCAGACGCTAGGGATCGTGGGTGAGTCCGGCTCCGGTAAATCGACATTGGGCTTGGCCATCCTGCGCTTGATTTCAAGCCAGGGGGCAATCCGGTTCCACGGGCAGAACCTGGAGCGCTTGAACCAGAAGGAAGTCAGGCCACTGCGGCGGGAAATGCAGGTGGTGTTCCAGGACCCCTTCGGCAGCCTGAGCCCGCGCATGTGCGTGGCGGACATCGTCGGCGAGGGTTTGCGTATCCACCGCATCGGCACTGCGCAGGAACAGGAAGCGGCGATTATCGCGGCACTGGAGGAAGTGGGGCTCGATCCGCGGACCCGTCACCGTTATCCCCATGAGTTTTCCGGAGGCCAACGTCAGCGGATCGCGATTGCCCGGGCCTTGGTGTTGAAGCCTGCACTGATCTTGCTGGACGAGCCAACTTCAGCGCTGGACCGGACCGTACAACGGCAGGTCGTGGAATTGCTGCGCAATCTGCAGAGCAAGTACAACCTTACCTACCTGTTCATCAGTCATGACCTGGCGGTGGTCAAGGCGCTGAGTCACCAGTTGATGGTGATCAAGCATGGACATGTGGTGGAACAAGGGGATGCGCAGACAATCTTCCATGCGCCGCAGCATGCCTATACGCGGCAGCTGCTGGAGGCGGCGTTCCTGGAAGTGGAAGCGGTCGGATAGGTTGCCCGCGAAAAACCAACTACTCGGGGATCAGGAGGCGTACCGCGTCTTCTGCTCGCCGAGCGTGTGGTTTCAGCGCACCCTGCAGAAGGTCACGAGCCTCGGCGAGCTGGCGAAAAAACAGTCTCACTGCGCGTGCCTCAATTGAAGACCCAAAGCACGCGGGTGGGTTTGTCCGTTAGGTTGGCGTAACGAAAACGTGCGTGGGATTGCAACTGAAAGCTGTCATTGGTGCGAAGCGTCACAGGCTCACCTTCGTCCAGCCAAACCGTCAACTCGCCTTCGAGCACGAAGCAGCCCTGCTCCGAACTGTCATCCAGGTATTCCTCCCCGCTGCTAGCCCCTGGTTCGAGGTGGCTGTCCAGCATGGAAAAAGCCCCGTTGATCGTGGGCGAGACCAGCACATCGGTAATACCACCGCCCAGATGCAGCGTACGACGGGCCTCAGGACGGGTTACCCAATCGAGCCCACGGGGTTTGTCCAGGTTGTAAAAGTACGCCGTCGACACACCGAGCGTTTCACTGATCGCCGTCAAGTCCGCCACGGTTGGACGCGACACGCCCCGTTCTACCTGGGAGAGAAAACCCACCGAACGGCCAATACGTTGAGCCAGCTCGCCCAGTGTCAGGCCTTTGAACTTGCGCAAGTCGCGAATGAGTACAGCCAGCTCTTCAATTTCTTCGTGAACTTTCATGCTTGAACCTTGAACGCAAGAACATCGCATGCCGTGATCTTCAATGGGCTCGACAACATGAAGGCGGGTTCACGAGTTTGTGCGAAGTAAACGTACGACCCAAGATCAAGCGCGGCTAAGCAACATAGAAATGATTGGCATGGAAAATACAGGAATGCCTTCACAAATCAAGCCCGCCACCGCGCTTGCTTCAAGGCAGTGAAGCGAGCCCCTCGGCGGGAACCGCTTGGCCCCTACCGAGACGCCCTACCCTCACTGAATGGCCTGGTAGGTCAGGTCCAGGCACTTGCGCGCCTTTTCCACCAGTTCGTCGATCTCTTCGATGCTGATGACCAGTGGCGGCGCGATGATCATGGTATCGCCCACGGCGCGCATGATCAGGCCATTGTCGAAACAGTGCTGGCGGCAGATCATGCCGACCCCTTGGCCTTCGTAGCGCGCCCGAGTGGCTTTGTCCTTCACCAGCTCGATCGCACCGAGCATGCCCAACCCGCGCACTTGGCCCACCAGCGGGTGGTCGGCCAACTCGCGCAGGCGCTTTTGCAGGTAGGGCGCGGTTTCTTCGCGGACCCGCTCGATGATCTTCTCGTCGCGCAGGATACGCAGGTTTTCCAGGCCTACCGCAGCCGCCACCGGGTGACCGGAGTAAGTGAAGCCATGGTTGAAGTCACCGCCTTCGCCGAGCACCTTGGCCACTTCGTCACGCACGATCACACCGCCCATGGGGATGTAGCCAGAGGTGAGGCCCTTGGCGATTGTCATCAGGTCGGGCTCAAGGCCATAGTAATCGGTACCGAACCACTGGCCGGTTCGACCGAAGCCGCAGATCACCTCGTCGGCGACGAACAGGATGTCGTACTTGGCCAGAATTTCCTTGACCTTCGGCCAGTAGGTCTGCGGCGGAATGATGACACCTCCGGCTCCCTGGATCGGCTCAGCGATGAAGGCGGCGACATTGTCCACGCCAACCTCAAGAATCTTCTGTTCCAGCTGCTCGGCCGCCCACACACCGAATTCGGCCTCGGTCATGTCGCCGCCTTCGCCAAACCAGTACGGCTGCGGGATGTGCACGATATCCGGAATCAGGCCGCCCTGCTGGTGCATGCCGCTCATGCCGCCCAGCCCCGCACCGGCCACGGTGGAGCCGTGGTAACCGTTGATGCGGCCAATGATGACCTTCTTGCTCTTCTTGCCCTTGATCGCCCAGTAGTGACGAACCATGCGCACCACGGTGTCGTTGCCCTCGGAACCGGAGCCGGTGAAGAACACATGGTTCATGCCTTGCGGGGCCACGTCGGCAATCGCCTTGGCCAGTTCCAACGCGGGTGGGTGCGCGGTCTGGAAGAACAAGTTGTAGTACGGCAGTTCCTTCATCTGCCGGCAGGCCACGTCGGCCAGCTCGTCACGACCGTAGCCGACCGCCACGCACCACAGGCCGGCCATGCCATCGAGGATCTTGTTGCCTTCGCTGTCCCACAGGTACACGCCCTTGGCCGAGGTAATGATACGCGGACCTTTCTCGGCAAGTTGTTTGACATCGCTGAAAGGTGCCAGGTGATGGTCACGACTCATCGCTTGCCAGGCAAGGGTCTGCGAATTCTTTTCACTCATCGACTTCTCTTCATCAATATACGCAGGCGGGCTGCGCGAATACTTTTCTATATGCGGGATCGGGCAGTTTTCAGGCGGACTTCAACATCAGTTGGCGCAGCACCGAACGTTGCCGGCAGGCTTTTCCAAACGACTGGAAGATCGTCAGGTAATGTGGGTTTTCCAGCACCTGAAACTCCGGGTGCCATTGCACGGCCAGGGCAAATCCCTTGCTGCCTTCCACCGAGATCGCTTCCACCAGGCCATCCGGTGCACGCGCTTCCACCCTTAACCCAGGCGCCAACACATCTATGCCCTGGCCATGTATGGAATTGACATCGATGATCGCCGGCAACCCCATGCGGTCCATCATGCCGCCTGGCTGTATATGCATCGTGTGGCGCGGGCCATATTGCTTTTCCATGGGTTCATCCTTGCCCTCGCGGTGGTCCATGAATGAACCCGTCTCATGAACTTTCTGATGTAAGGTGCCACCCAGCGCAACATTCATCTCTTGGAAGCCACGGCAAATGCCAAGTACCGGAACGCCTGCCGCGATGGCTGCACGCATGAGCGGTAAAGTCGTGGCGTCGCGCACAGGGTCGTGATGAGTTCCCGGTGCACTGGCTGGGCCGTTGTAATGGAAAGGTTCGATATTGGACGGCGAGCCGGTAAAGATCAGCCCATCCACCGTGTCGATTATGTCGGCGGTATCCATCAAGTCAGCGAGACTGGGAATCACGATTGGTAAACCACACGCCGCCTTGGCCGCAGCGCGCGCATACTTCTCGCTGATAATCTGGGTCGCATGCTGTTCAATCATGCGGGTGCATGCTGTGATGCCGATAACGGGCACACGTGGCATATCATCCTCCGGCAAATCAGTGTTGGGAGTTATATTCAAACTTGTTGAATAGAGGGTGCAGCGTCATGACTTGGCTATTGGCACTTACAAGAACCAGCGATATTCGCGAGCACTGATGTCATTGAGAAAATCCAGTTGCTCCTGGTATTTGTTTTCGCAGTAGACCATCACGAACTCACTGCCTAGCCCCTCGTTGACCACCGGATGGTGGCGCATGGCGGCTATTGCGCTCAGGGCATCCTTGGGAAAGTCGATACCGCTCTTGCGGTTGTCGTTCAGTGGCGCAATGGGTTCGATGCCGCGATCCAGGCCATGCTCCATCCCAGTCAGGATGGCCGCCAGCACCAGGTACGGATTGGCATCGGCGCCGGCGAGCCGGTGTTCGATACGCACGTTGCGCGAGTCGGACTCGGGAATGCGAATGCAGGCGTCGCGGTCTTCGAAGCCCCAGCTCGCAACGCTGGCAGCGTTGACCATGGCCCCGTAGCGGCGGTAGGCATTATGGTTGGGTGCGAAGATCGGCATGCAATGGGGAAGCAGCTCCAGGCACCCGGCCACCGCATGGCGCAAGTTGCGCTGTTCGCGACCGGCGAGGATGTTGTTGCCAGCGTCGTCGTACAGACTCACATGCACATGCATCCCGCTGCCCGGGGCGTCCAGGTATGGCTTGCTCATGAAGCTTGCACGATAGCCATGCTTCATCGCGACACCGCGAGTGCTGCGGCAGAACAGCGCCGACCAGTCCGCCGCGCTCAGCGCATCGTCGCTGTGGGAGAAGTTGATTTCGAACTGGCCAGGGCCAAGCTCCGCCGTGATGACGTTTGCCGGCACGCCCTGCTCGTTAGCGACATCGACCATCTCATGCAGTACGGACGAAAATCGCGACAACCGTTCGATATGCATGTTCGGCTGATCATCTTCATCGTCAGTCGCGGTATCGCGCGGGAACCGCGGCAGGCCGTCCTTGAGCTTGCGATCGAACAGGTAGAACTCAAGCTCGAAGGCCACGACCGGGCGGATGCCGCGCTTGGCAAGACGTTCGACCACACGGGCCAGCACTTCACGGGGCTCGAACTCGATAGGATTTGCAGTGCCGTCCGAAGTCATCAGCATCTGTGCGATCACTTCCTTTTCCCAGCGCACCGGTCTCAACGTCCCAGGCACCAGGCGCCGTGCTGCATCCGGGTCTCCATCGGCAAAGCAGTAGTCTCCAATCGGGTAGAGGCCACCCTGGGTGCCCAGCAGTACACAATTCTGCGGCACCTTCAGCGGGGCGCCGGCTGCGACTTTCTCGAGCATGTCCATTGGGTATCGCTTGCCATAAAAGTGCCCGGGAATATCCAGTGCAATCAGGTCGACATACCGTACTTCTGGGTGTTCCGCTCGGAACGAGCGCACTTCAGTCAACAGATCCGGAAAGATGAGACTCATCTTCTTATCCTTGTGATGTGAACGAATTCAATTGAATACCCAAAGCACGCGGGTGGGCTTGTCCGTCAGATTGGCGTAACGCAAGTGCGCGTGGGGTTGCAGCTGGAAGCTGTCGTTTGCCTGGAGTGTCACGGCGTCGCTGTCGTCCAACCACACCGTCAGGTCCCCCTCGAGCACGAAGCAGCCCTGTTCCGAACGGTCGCTCAGGTACTGCTCGCCACTGGTCGCACCCGGCTCGAGAAGGCTGTCGAGCATGGAGAAGGCGCCAGCGATAGTGGGCGAAGCGAGCACATCGGTAATGCCCGAGCCGAAGTACAACGTGCGTCGCTCATGAGGGCGAGTCACCCAACTGACGGCGCGAGGCTTGCTCAGGTTATAGAAGTATGCGGTGGAAACGCCGAGCGCTTCGCTGATTGCGGTAAGGTCCGCCACGGTGGGACGGGTAGCACCCTGCTCGACCTGGGAAAGGTAGCCCACCGAACGATCAGCGCGCTCAGCCAGTTCGCTCAACGACAGGTTCTTGAATTTGCGCAGGTCGTGAATAAGGATCGCCAGGGCCTCAACCTCTTCGTGCATCTTCATCGCTTAGAACCACCGTGAATTTTTTAGACTTATTTTTCATGAAAAAATACATGAAAAAATTCACGAGTCAAGCGACGTGTCATTTTCTGGCCAAGGGCAAGCCCACTCCAATCCTGTAGGAGCCGGCTTGCCGGCAAGAAGCCCGACACTGATGCGCAGTGCAACCTTTGCCGCAAAGCTCAACAGGCATCGCAGAGAGAATGCCGAGCAAGTGCGACGTTTAGCCCTTCCACCCGCTGTAGTCCCAATCCTACGAGTCGTGTCGACCCGCGTCTGACATACCTGGGAATCCCTTTCCCGTAGTGTTTCCAGTAATTGCCACGGCGCAGGCTTCGCGCCTAACCAGCCCATTTCCCGGACTTCGGTTCCGTTCCCTGCCGTGTTCGCGCGACGGACAGCAGTCGTTTTCGCTACGTTTTCCCAAAGGAGGACAGGGATGTTTGCCGCCGCGAACCAGACCCATTTCAGCTTGCACATCGACGGCCTGGAGCACGATTTCCAGGTCCTCGCCTTCGACGGCACGGAAGCCATCAGCCAACCCTACGCCATCGACCTCGAGCTGGTCAGCGAGCGCCCCTCGCTGGACCTGGAACGCCTGCTGCACAAACCCGCCTTCCTCCAGCTCGACGACAGCGGCCGTGGCCTGCACGGCCTGAGCCCTCCCGCCAACCCGGCCAAGCGCCCGCTGGGCAGTGAGGTGCTGGCATGAGTGGCGAAACCAAGCAACGCGAAGCGCAAGTCGCGGTCGCCCCACTCAACACCATCGACGCCAAGGACGTGGGCCGCGGCGCCGCCGCCTTCGACGCCTGGCCTGACCTGGGACCTGTTCGACCGTCTGGTCCGCTTCGACGATGGCAAGCTCAGCGTCGCGTACAGCTACGACGCGCTGGGCCGTCGCCTGCACAAACACTCGACCGCGCATCACTACGACGATCCCCGTGCGGGCAGTGGCTGGAACCAGATGCAACGCGCCAAGCGCCAGCGCGAACTGGGTTGCGGTTACACCCTGTACGGCTGGGATGGCGACAACCTCGCCTGGGAAAGCTCGCCACCGCAGGACGAAGGCGAAACCGGGCGGACCGTGCACTACCTGTACGAACCGGACAGCTTCGTGCCCGTTGCGCAGGCGCTGCGCAAGGCACCGATTCGCCTGTTACGGCAGCCGGACTGGCGTGGACGCGAATACGACATCGACCAGGACCCGCTGTGGCAGCACGAAGTGAAGCCGCAGCCGATCGATGCGATTGCCTGGTATCAGTGCGATCACCTCGGTACGCCGATGGAGCTGACCGACCACCACGGAGAGGTGGCGTGGGCGGGGCAGTACAAGGCGTGGGGTGACGTGCGCGAGGTGCGCTCGGAGTGGGCCAAGCAGGTTGGGATGAGCAACCCGATTCGCTTCCAGGGGCAGTACCACGATCATGAGACCGGGCTGCATTACAACCGGTATCGGTACTATGATCCGAGGGTTGGGCGGTTTGTGAGCCAGGACCCGATCAGCTACGGTGGAGGGTTGAATCTTTTTGAGTACGCACCGAACCCCATCGGTTGGCGCGACATGCTCGGGCTTGCAAGAGATTGCCAGCTTGGAACTTACGGGAGTTTAACCAGCAAACCCAATAGAGGAGACAAGTTGGATGCCCATGAGTTTGTGAGGAATGAGTTGCTGGAGCAAATGCGTCTGACGCCTGAGGGGGTTAGAAATAAAGCGAATCCTTCAATTGCCATACCAAAAACCATGCATCAGCAAGTTCACAGAAATGAGAACAAGCTTGCTGCTGAGCACTTAGGGCTTGGCCGGGATGAGTTTCAATATGATACAAACGGACGTCCTAGTAGGCCTCAGATGGATATTTGGCAGGGAGCGTTGCGAACATCAGGCCTGCCGGCCTCTCGAGCCCGGCAGTTAAGGCAGGAAGCGGAGCAGTTCTTGTCGAACTGTCCTTGTACGATTTGATTTGGAGGTGTGGGATGTTTAATGAATTGACTTTTGAAGAGGGCGAATTTGATCTGCGTAAACCTTATCTAGGCGGTGGGGCGCACCTACCAGGCTCCATAAGCTGGCCTTTAGACCGTCAAGGCAACCCTAAGCTCCACTTAGCGTGTTTTCCGCTTTCCTTTTTGGCTGAATACAGTGATGTCAAGCTGGATGGTGCTAAGTTGGCCTCTGTATTTGTACCCTACTCTAAAATGAGTGATGACTATATTGATGAGGTCATGGAGGAAGGAGGAGATGTGTTGATTTATTCTCCGGGCGCGCAGCCAATTTATGGCTATGGTACGGATTTTTTACCGCCAAGATTGATTTCTGTTGTCAAAAATCAAGGCGAAGACAGTAATGAAAATGGGATCGCAAAGATTGGTGGGACTCCATGCTGGCTCCAGGATGAAGAATTTACGCCAGGAATGAGCTATGTCCTACAGATTAATAGCTCCCGCTTGAATAAAGCGGTTCCTTCACATAAGGGAATTCTTGTAGGTGGTATAGGGACACTGCTACTCGGGAGGCTAGATGGCGAAGTGCAAGGTAGATTTATAGTTCAAACGACTTGATGTTTATTTAATCGGGCTTTGGTGATGTCGGATTATAAGGTCTCCCATTCTGGTGTCGCTGGAGTCAATGCGCCCCTTTATATGAATTTAATGCGTGAAGGGGCTGCGCTACCGAGGGATCCTTGGCAAGGGTTTTGGTCATAACATCACGTCAGAATGTATAGCGCAATTCTGTTTTCGACAGATCTATATGTGAGGAATTACGCAAAAAAAGATAGGCTACAATATATTTAGCGGACTTCTTGAAGTCTATCACTATGCATTTGCACGAAAAAGCAATGTGCTTTTTTGGGTGGTGATTTTAAGAGTGTTCGGGAGTACATTGATCTTTCTCGTTTCCGCAGGACTTTAGGCCAAGAGTACCTGGTACTACTACGATATCCAGGGCCATCTGTATCGCATCCGCTACCCGGACGAACGCTCCGAGTGGCTGTTCCGCGATGAGCGCAAGAAGCTCCTGCGCCACGTGCACGCCGATGGCAGCGAAGACCGCTACGACTACGACGATCAAGGCAGCGTCATTCGCCATATCCGTGCCGACCACAGCAAGACGCACTTTGCCTACGACGACCGTCGTCACCCGATCAAGATCCGCGACGCAGAAGGCGGCCTGTGGCTGCGTGATTACGACCGGAAAGGCAACCTGGTCGAAACCACCGACCCGCTGGGCAACAAGACCGAATTCGCCTACACGCCTTCGGGCCTGGTGAAGGCGATCAAGGATGCCAACGGCAACGAGAAGAAGCTGGCGTACAACGCGGCGGACCAGCTGATCGAGTACACCGACTGCTCGGGCAAGACCAGTCAATGGGAGTACGACGACGTCGGTCGTCTGGTGCTGTTCACCGATGCGGCGGGCAACAAGACCACCTACGCGTACAAGGCCGGTCAGCTGGCGAAAGTCACCCACCCCGACAACACCGAAGAGCGATTCGAACGCGATGCCGAAGGCCGCCTGTTGGCCCACGTCGACGCGCTGGACCGCTGCACCACCTGGTCCTACGACGCGGCCGGCAAACTGGTCGAACGGGTCGACGCCAACGAGCACAGCTTGCGCTATCGCTGGGACAAGCTGGGCCGCCTGATCGGGCTGGAGAACGAGAACGACAGCAAGGCCACGTTCCTGTACGACCCGGTCGGTCGCCTGCTGGAAGAAAAGGGCTTCGATGGTTTGGTCACCCGCTACCAGTACGACCCGGACAGCGGTCGACTGGCCAGCACCCAGGTCGGTCAGCGTCTTACCCAGGTGTCCTTCGACGCCGTGGGAAGGATCGTTTCCCGAGTCGCCCGCCAGGGCGACCAGCGCCAGGAAGAAACCTTTGCCTACGACGGCAACGGCAAGCTGATCCAGGCCGTCAATGCCGACAGCAAGCTGCAATGGTTCCATGACGAAGCGGGCAACCTCACTCGCGAGCATCAGTACTACCTCAAGACCGCTGTGCCGATGGTCGCGGTGTGGAGGCACGAGTACGACGCGCTGAACCTGCGCACGGCGACGATTCGCCCCGATGGCCATAAGGTCAGCACGCTCACCTACGGCAGCGGTCACGTGCTGGGCATGACCCTTGACCAGCATGAGCTGCTGGCCTACGAGCGCGATGCTCTGCACCGTGAGGTGGTCCGGCATCAGGGCAACCAGCTGATGCAGACCCAGGCGTGGGACCCGGCAGGTCGCCAGCAGGAGCAATGGCTGGGTAGCCACGACGGCAAGTCCACGTTGCTCAAGCGCCAGTATCAATACGATGCCGTCGGCCAGCTGACCGACATCCACGACACCCGCCGTGGTCACCTGGCCTATCAGTACGACCCGGTGGGCCGCCTGCTGCAAGCCACCAGTCGCCAGGGAGTCCCGACCTTCGCCTTCGACCCGGCCGGCAACCTGCTGGGCCAGAAGACCTAGGAACTCAACCTAAACGCTGGTGCACGCCGAGCCCCAAGGCGGTGTACAGTACCCCCACGAAAATCCCAGGAGCCTGACAATGACCGCAACGCTGTCCCCCCTGAAAATCGACTGCGATTTCGATTCCGGCAACATCCAGGTACTGGATGCCAGCAACCCGAGCCGGGTGCACCTGGCCATCCGCCCGGACACGCACAGCGGCCATTTCCAGTGGTTCCACTTCAAGGTCAGCGGTCTCACGCCCGGCCAGGTCCATCGCTTCAGCCTGGACAACGCTTCGCAGTCTTCCTACAAGAACGCCTGGAGTGGCTACAACGCGGTGGCGTCCTACGACCAGCAATCCTGGTTCCGGGTCCCCAGCCAGTTCGATGGCAAGGCCCTGTCATTCGAAGTGAAGGCCGAACAGGAGCAGATCTGGTTCGCTTATTTCGAGCCCTACCCCCGCGCCCGTCACAACCAGCTGATCGAACGCGCCCGGCAGATTCCGGGAGTCGAGCTGCTGGCTAGCGGCCGCAGCGTGCAGGGCCGCGATATTCCGTTGCTGCGCGCAGGCGATGGCGCTGCAAACAAACGCAAGTTGTGGCTGATCGCCCAGCAACATCCGGGCGAGCACATGGCCGAGTGGTTCATGGAGGGTGTGATCGACCGCCTGCAAGCCAACGACGCGGTGGTGCAGCAACTGCTGGCCAAGGCAGACCTGTACCTGATCCCGAACATGAACCCCGACGGCGCCGTCCTCGGCCACCTGCGTACCAACTTCAAGGGCAAGGACCTCAACCGGGCCTGGCAAGACGCCAGCGTCGAGCTCAGCCCAGAAGTGTTCTTCGCCCAGGCGCAGATGAAACAGTACGGCGTGGATGCGTTCATCGACGTGCATGGCGATGAGGAAATTCCGCATGTGTTCACCGCCGCCTGTGAAGGCAACCCAGGGTACACGCCGCGGCTGGCGAAGCTGGAGGCGCAGTTCCGCAGCACGCTGTGCAGGGTGACGCCAGACTTTCAGACCGAATATGGCTATACCCGTGACGAACCGGGGCAGGCCAATACGACCCTGGCGTGCAATGCGGTGGGCATGGCCCATGACTGCCTGTCGCTGACCCTGGAGATGCCGTTCAAGGATCATGACGATGCGCCCAACCCTGAGACCGGATGGTCGGGGGCGCGGTCGAAAGCGTTGGCCGGGGCAGTGTTGGAGACATTGTCGAAGATGGTCGATGATTTGCGTTGAGGTTGTCGGCGTCCTCGCCGGCCAGCCGGCTCCCACGAGGCTGTGGGGGCCGCAACAGCGGTGTCAGAACTGCACGTCCAGCACCACATTATCGATGTAAGTCGCCGCCGGCGGTGTGGCCTGGTCGGTGTATACCTTAGCGTTGTAGTTGAAGACCTGGCTCCCGGTACCAGTCCCATTGCCCGGGTTTATGTCGGCATCGCTGCTCGAACGCCGGGCGCTGCTCAACGCCCCCCAGCGCACCGCACCGGCACTTTTGAAGATGTCGTACGCCAGGTAATTGTTGGCGCTGGATTTCATCCGGCGCCGTCCGCCCGATACGTTCTGCCCGTCGTCCAACCCTACCGTGTAGCTGCTGCCCTTGGTACAGGACAAGCTCACGCTCTGGCTAACCGTGCCAAACCCACTCACCACCGGCGCGCTGGCGAAACTGATGTTGGGTGTGGTGATCTGGCAGTCGTTGCTCACGGTCAGGCTCACATTGAGCGACCTGCTGCCACTACCGGAATCTCGCCCCGCCAGGCACAGGCCGCCGACGGCGACCCCCACGCAATAATCCCAGTTCCAGGAAAGGGTCAGGGTTTCCTGGTACAAGCCTGCCGCCACATTGCTGCCGATCTGGGTCCTGAAGTACAGCGGCACGGTTTTGGGCGCAGTGCTGCCAAGCAGCCCGAGTGCTTCGAGGATGCCCTTGGGTGCGAAGTCGAACGCTGGTGTGCCGCGGCTGATGGGATAGGACGTAGTGTTATCGCCATAGATCGTATAGGGGATGACATCCCCCGTCGGCCCAACCAGACCGGTCGTCGACGATGTGATCGTGAGATAGAAATGGTCAGTGGTCGACAGCAGCGCCAACAAAGAGCCCGTGCATTGAAGCCCGGCATTGGTTGTGGAGGCACTCTGCACGACGGTGCGTACCAGGGTCGAGTTGACCGTGCCGAAAGCAGCGGGCGCGGTCGATACCAATGTGCATCCCGCCCAGGCAGGCCCGGTCGACACCAGTGCGCACGACAGCAAGCCGCCAAGTCTCACCTTCATCGGCACACCAGTGGGCCGATCAGTGGAATCGAGCCCTCCCCTTCAGGCAGATCGAATTCGACCTGACATTGCCCGCCCCCTTCCAGGTCGACGCGCAGGCGGTTGTGCGGCGACAGATTCTCCAGGTACACCAGGCCATCCCAGCCGACCACCGCCTGTCCACCGCTTTGCTGGTGGGTCACACGGCTGCCCAGCTTGAGTGCCTGCTGGCCAACATCGACCAGTTCGATGCTCGCCGCCATCACCCGCTTGAGCTGAAATTCCAGCAAATAGCCGCTGCCTCGCCGCACCGCTACTCGCTGCTCCACCTCTGCCGCCAGGATGTCCGGCGGCAGGTTCATGGGGTCGATCTCGTACTTGCCGCGGTAGTAGCCGCTGCCATAGGGCACCAGCAGGTGGCCGTTCCGGTCGGTACGGCCCACCTCCTGGTTTTCGTAGCGCACGGGGATATCGGCATAACCGCCGGTGCTGACCACTACGAAGGCATCGTCGATGCGGTTGGCGGCGAACAGGCCGGCGTCCATCCACACCAGGGAACCGGTGGCATCTGCCCAGCGGGTCATCGCGCCACTGCTGCCGTAGGCCCCGACCTGCAACTGCACCGACTGCAGGCGCCAGGTCACATCGGCTTGGCGGTAGGCGTCGCGGTCACCGCCCGTGGCGTACCCCAGGTTGTAGCCAACTCCACCGCCCAATGGCACGGCGCGGCTATAGTTCACGCGTTGCAGGTCTTCGCCCTGCTGACTGCGCTCGGTACTCAGGGCCAGGGTTCCGTGCAGGTCGAACGGGATCACCAGCTGGGCCTGCACTGCCCACTGGCTGTCGCCTATCTCGCGATTCGCCGACAGATACAGGCTGCTGTTGCCCCAAAGCGGCTTGCTCCAACTCAGGTTGAGCAGGCGGGTCCGTGTGCCATCGCCGGCGCGCACATCGAAATAGCCGGCACCGAGGCTACCGTACCGATTCAGGTTCAGACTCGCGGTGACCTGCTCGCTGCGCTGACTCAACTGCATGTCCGGGGTATCGACCCGTGACAGATCAGCATAGCCGCCGTGACGCTGCAAGCGCTGATAATTGAAGCCCAGCCGCTGGCTGTTGAATTGATAGCCGAACGCGACCTGATGGCCTTTTTCCCCCTCGAACTGGCTTTGGGCCAGGGCCGCATTGAGCACGCCGAAGTTACCCAGCCGCATGTTCCCGCCCAAGCCACCGAGCAACAGCGATTCGGCGGTCTCGACATGGCTTTCCAGGGTGAAGCTGTCGGAAACGCCATGGCGCAGGCTGGCTGAGGCGACGCCTGGGCCATAGCTGAAGTCGCGCACGCCATAGTCACGGCGCAAGCTGCCAGCCGCCACCGAAAAATCCGACAGGCCTTTCTGCAACAAGGTGCTGGTGACATAGAACGGCAAGGTGGTGGAAACCTGACGGCCGAGTGCGTCGGTGGTGACTACCACGGCCTCACCCGCACCGTTGATGAAAGGCACGTTAGTCAAGGTGTAGGGGCCCGGTTGCAGCTCGGTGGTGCTGCTCTTGTAGCCGTTGATGAAGAGGTCCAGCGACGTCGGCACTGCTGCTTCACCGGCAAATGCCGGCAGTGGGTAGGTGACCAGGTCCGGCCGGGCGCCGAAGTCGCGCGACACCTGCACACCGCCGACGCGCACCGATCCGGTCCAGGGCAAAGCACCGGTGACCAGGTCACCGGCATCGTAGGTCAGCAGGCGCTGTTCGTCGGTGTAGCGCCATAGGGTGTCATAGCGCAGGAAACCCTGACGGCTGTCATCGCCTGGCATGCGCTGGAACGACTGACGCCACTGGCCGGTGGTGGCAAACGAGCCCCAACTATCGAACAAGCGCAGTTCATTCCAGGCAGCGAGGTAGGTACCACCCTCATCGATATCATTAAGGTAGAGGTCGTAGTTGAACAATGCGCCGAAGCTGCTGCGGGCGTCGCTGGGTGGATACAGGTTGCGATCGCCGACCTGCTGGTCTGGCAGCCATGCGGGGGGCACTTGCAGCATAAGGCGCTGGTTCTGACTGTCGTAATCGACGTGAAGGCTCTGCACGGCATCCAGCTCCACTTCCCCTTGGGGGTTGCCCGGCAAGTCGATACCCGCACTGCGAAGCACGTCGCTTTCCAGATAGAGACGTCCGTTGCGCTGCTGGACCGGTACCAGTTCAACCCTGGGCACTTGGTTCACCCATACATCGAGGTACAACGTGGCGTCGGCGACGGCAGCCATCTCCGTGGGAGGCGGCGGCAGGTCGTCGGCCACGCCGAGGTTGGGGCTTAACACAGCAGCCCCCAGGCACCATGGACGCGCCATCAGTGACAGCCATTTCACGCACGGTTTCCAACCATTGCCGGGGCCCCCTTGGCCACTGCCTAGCAATCAGCTGAAGATTCATTGGCCCTGACGGATAGCCTCGGCCACTTCCTGGCCATTGATCCGCCCTTTGAGCACACTGCCAGCGTTCGGCGCCAGTGGTGCCGGCCAACGCATGCTGGCACCCGGCAACACATAGCCCAGCAAGCCTTCGGCCAGCGGCTTGGCCTGACTGCCCTGCTGTACCACCACATCCGTCAGGCGTGCGTGGACAGGGCCAGTGTTGCGCAACTCCACATAGGGCTTGCCCTGTATCGTGACCGCACGCCAACTCAGTTGCGGCTTGCCGACACTGTCGACGCTGCGCTTGCCCTCGGGATCTGGCTTGCCCCACAAACCCTCGCCGTAGACGAACAACGGCACCGAATAGCGCATCTGCAGGCGAATGGCCGCGGTGGTGCCTTGGCTGGCATTGTCGGTGGGCAGCGGCGAAGGGATTTCATCGATGATGATGCGGTATGCCTGCTCCTGGCCGGCAGGTGAACTGCCGGTGCGGGTCAGTCGTACGAGTTGCTTCTGCCCCGGCGCGATGGTGGCCACGGGCGGGCTGCCGATGATGTCGCGCTGGGCCTGGAACTGCTCCTGGTAATCGCCTTGGCGCCAGGCGAATACTCGAACCTGCAGGCTTGCCGGCGCCGTCCCGCGGTTTTCCAACCACAGCGCACCGGCTTTCTGGCCCGCTTCCAGCACCGGGTCGATCGGCCAGATCAGCACCGAGGTGGCCGCCCCAGCCGGCAAACAGACCAGCAGCAACCCCCCGATCAATCCTCGCGCACACTTCGCGCCTGACGCCATACTGCTCTCCTTGATTGCTTGTCATGGTTGCCGGCTGCATCACCAGGTCACCGTCACCTGCACCACGTCGGTGTAGATGCCGGCTGGCAAGGTGCCGCTCAACAGCGTCCGGCCATAGACCGGTAACTTGATCGCGGTGGGGTCGGCGTAGCTGACGTTTAGGCTCGCCCCAATCCCCAGCACCTGGCTGTAGGCGGCATCGCTGTAGAGTTGATACGCCAATAATTGGCTTCCACCGCTGCGCTTGAGGTTGCGTGTACCACTGGCGGAGTTCTGGCCGCCGTCCAGGCTCATGCTCAGGGTCACCCCCGGGGTGCACTGGAACGTCACCGTGGTGCCGCCCAGGGACGTGTTCAGGGTGCTGGTCGACAACGCCGACTGGGTACCGAAATCCAGCAGGCCATAGTTGGTCGCGCCGCCGATCACCAGGCAGCCAGCAACGATTTGTGCGGAAACCTGGAATGTGCTGCTGGTCGCCGCATCCAAAGGCGCGGCCAGCAGCGCCCCCGCCCCCGCGAGGCAGATGTTCGTCCATGGACGCATGACTCAGAACGACAGCTCGACCGCCACGGTGTCGGTATATACCCCCGCCGGCAGGCCAGCCTTGCCCCGTGCCTGACCGTACAGGTTGACGGACTGGGCCACGCCTGTGCTGGTCGGTAAGGTTATGGTGCCGTCGATGGGCAGCAGCGTGGTGCGCCCGGCATCGGTATAGAAGTCGTAAGGCACGAAATTGCCATTGCCATCGGACAAGGCTCGCGTCCCACCACTGGACTGGCCATCATGAGTGCCCGTGCGCACCTTGATCACCGGCACGGTGCCTGCCGAACAGAGGATGCTCATCGCGGAGGCGCCACCGAGCACCTGCGCGTTGGCGCTGGTGAACAGGGCTTCCTGGCTGCCGAAGTTGAGGGAGCCGAAGTTCAACCCCGAGTCGCCTGAAGTGCCGTTGACCTGGCACGCGGCAGTCAGCGTGAGCGTCGCACTGATGGTGCCAGTCACCGTGGCGGCCTGAGCCTGGTACGCCAGCGCCAATCCGAGGCCGGCGAGGATACAACGGGTGATTGTCGTGCGCATCGGAGTCTCCTTGCGTGATTACCAGTCCAGAGTCACTCTCAGGGTGTCGCGATACAGCCCGGCCGGCAGCGCGCGCGATTGCGCTACCACCACGCCGTAGATGGGAATCGGGATCTGCTGGGCGCTGCTGATGGTGAACGCGCGTGCCTGGCCAATGCCGTAGTGGCTATTGCCACCCGGGTCCAAGGCCAGTTGGTAAGGGATGGTTTCGCGGCCGTTGCTGAGCCGACGCACACCATCGCTACCGTTGAGGCCACCATTGATTCGCACGTTGAATGCCCTGACTTCAGGCGTGCAGCTGATCCTCAGGCTGCCCTCACCGCCCACTTCGTCCACCCGCCCGCGTAACGGCTGGTCCCAGCTCGGCCCGCGCGCGCCGAAATCCATCACCCCCGGATTGGCCAGGGTAGCGGGCTGATCGGTACCGTTGCTGATCTGACAGGCCGTGCTGATGACCAGGCGCGCCTGGATGAACCCGGTGGTGGTGCCATGGGCTATGCCACTGGGCAACAGCAGTGGACCAAGGCTAAGCAACAAGATCGAGGTTCGGTTCATGGCGTCGCGTCCCTGGTCATGGGGCTTCCTACCAAGTCACTGTGACTTTGAGCATGTCAGCGTAAAGCCCCGCTCGCGGGACCCAGGCCAGGCTGTCGATACGGGCGTAGAGCGGAAGCGCCACCGAGCCGCTGTCAGGCACCCGTGCCGAGTGCGGCACACCCGCCGCTACCGGCTCGCGCCAAGCGGCATCCCGGTATAGACGATAAGGAATCGGACGGGACTTGCCGTCGTTGCTCGCCAGGTAGCGTAGCTCGCCGACTCCGCCATGCTGGCCACCATCGACCCGCACCTGATACGGCGTATCAGGATTGCATTCCAGGCGCGGGGGGCGCCGGCTGATCAGCACGCCGCTCAACGGTGTGCCTGGGCCGTCCAGGCGTGCGGCGGCCCCCAGATCGATTCGTCCCAAGGCCTGCGCGCCGGCGTCGCGTTGCTGGTTGACCAGCATGCAACCGCGCTCTACCTGAACCCGCACTTCCACAAGGAAGTCAGTCGCCACGGCATTGCCGCTCAACAGCAGGCCCAACAGCGCGGCCAGAAGGCGTTCCGTCACTCTTTTATCCTTGTATTTATGTGCTGGATTTCAGCGTAGCAGCGGAATGCAGTTCCCGTGATGGCCTGGAGCCACTCTTTTGTATTAACTCTGACGCGCGACGTGGTGCCAAATGAGTAAGAAAATTTACCCATACACCGAACCCGCGACGCTTCCCATGCCTCAAATAGCTATTGGGCCGGTAAAGCGGCCTACATTCTGTTACGTTAACCACCATTCAACAGCCTGTATCAGACGCATGCACGATGCATGGGCGCAGAAGGACAGGAGTTTTCATCGATGACTTTAGACGAAGCGCTTGCCGAAGCCCTCGAGCGGTGCGCCCAGGAGCCGATCCAGGTCCCAGGCAGCATTCAGCCCCATGGGTTTTTGCTGGTGCTGGACGAGCATGATCTGCGCGTCCTTCAGGCCAGCGACAATACCGAACGCTGGTTGGGCGTGCCGGCCAGGGAGCTGCTGGGCAGCCTGTTCGCCGACCTGATGAGCGGATCCTTCGACCTGCGCGGGCACCTTGCGCGGCTGCCTGCGCAGGAAGTGTTCCCGTTTCACATAGGCGATGTGCGCCTGCGCCCTGGTTCACCCTACGGCGACGTCCTGCGCTTGTTGGTCCATCGTCACGACCAGGTGCTGATTACCGAGTTCGAGCCTTTGCGCACGCCGCAGGGCCTCGAAGCCCATGGTGACTACTATCCGCTGGTTCGGGGTTTCGTGGGTAGCCTGCACAAAGCCGGCAGCCTCCAGGCATTGCTGCAACAGTCGGTGGAGCAGATCAAGCGCATCACCGGCTTCGGTCGGGTCAAGGCCTACCGCTTCGATGGCGAGGGTAATGGCGAGGTACTGGCCGAAGTGGCGGATGACGGTTATCCGAGTTACCTGGGCCTATGCTTCCCGGCCTCGGACATTCCGCGCCAGGCCCGCGAGTTGTACCGGGTCAACCGGATTCGGGTGATCGAGGACGCCCATTATCAGCCGGCAAACCTGGTTCCCGCCGCCAACCCGCGCACGGGCAAGGCGTTGGACATGAGTTTCGCCACCCTGCGTAGCGTTTCGCCGGTGCACCTGCAGTACATGCGCAACATGGGCACCCTGGCGTCGATGTCGCTGTCGATCGTGGTCGATGATCAGCTGTGGGGCCTGATTTCGTGCCACCATGCGCAGCCGCGTCCCGTGGATTTGCGCACCCGCACCGCCTGCGAACTGCTGGCCAGCGTGCTGTCGCTGCAGATCGAGTCACGCGAATCCCATGCCCGTACCCGCATGCTGCTCGACCTGCGCCAGCATATCGTGCAGATGATTTCGTCGATGGCCGACCATGACAGTGTCAGCGAGGGCCTGCACCAACTGCCGCAGGTACTGCTGGACTTTGCCGGTGCAACCGGGGCTGCGGTCATCTCCGCCGAACGCTGCGAGCTCATCGGCCAGACACCACCAGTCGCGCAGGTGACTGCACTGGTGCACTGGCTGTCCCGGGATGATGAAGTGGTATTCCATAGCGACAACGTGGGCCGCGACATCGACGAACTTCCCGAGCTCACCCGTCACGTCGCAGGTGTGCTGGCCGTGGCGATTTCGCAGATCCATTCGCATTACCTGCTGTGGTTCCGGACCGAGCAGGTTCGCACCGTGCAATGGGCCGGGCGCCCTGAAAAACATATCGGCCCGCAGGGCAATCTCGACCCGCGGCACAGCTTCGAACGCTGGCAGGAAGAGGTGCGTGGCTACAGCGAAACGTGGGACCCACTTCTCATCGAAGGCGTCGTCGAGCTGCGCACCGCGGTGCTGGGCATCGTCCTGCGCAAGGCTGAAGAGCTGGCACAACTGGCGAACGAACTGCGTCGCTCCAACAAGGAACTGGAGGCCTTTTCCTATAGTGTGTCCCACGATCTGAGGGCGCCGCTGCGCCACATTGCCGGGTACAGCGAACTGCTTGGGGAAATCGAAGGTGAAGTCCTCAGCCCACGTGGCAGGCGGTTCTTGCAGCACATCGGCGAGGCAGCGCAGTTCGCTGGCAGCCTGGTGGACAACTTGCTGAACTTCTCGCAGATGGGCCGCTCTGCCTTGCGCCTGTCGGACGTTGACCTCAACGCCCTGATCACCGCCATTCGTAGCGATCTCGCGCCGGACTACAAAGACCGGGAAATCGTCTGGGACATCGCCGATTTGCCAAAGGTGCACGCCGACCCCGCCTTCATCAACATGGCCTTGCAGAACCTGATCGCCAACGCCATCAAGTATACCCGCGGGCGAGCGCCGGCCCGAATCCAGATCAGTGCTGTGCAACACCCGACAGAAATCGAGATCTGCATTCGCGATAATGGCGTAGGATTCGATATGGCCTATGCCAACAAACTGTTCGGCGTGTTCCAGCGCCTGCACCGCATGGAAGACTTCGAAGGTACCGGCATCGGCCTGGCGAGTGTGCGACGCATCATCGAGCGCCACGATGGCCGGGTGTGGGCCGAAGGCCAGATCGACCACGGCGCTGCATTCCATTTCACCCTTCCACGTGACCCCTCGATTTATTGAGGCACCTGAAACCATGCTCAAGCCTATCCTGCTGGTCGAAGACAACCCCCGTGACCTGGAGCTGACACTTCTGGCCCTCGAGCGCAGCCAGTTGGCCAACGAAGTCATTGTCCTGCGCGATGGCGCCGATGCCCTTGACTACCTGCTGCGCCGTAATGCCTATGCCGGGCGCGACGATGGCAACCCGGCCGTCTTGTTGCTGGACCTGAAGCTGCCGAAGGTCGACGGCCTGGAAGTGCTCAAGGAAGTTCGCGCCACCGCGGAGCTGCGCAGCATTCCCACGGTGATGCTGACCTCCTCGCGGGAAGAGCCCGACCTGTTGCGTGCCTACGAACTCGGAGTCAACGCCTACGTGGTAAAACCGGTGGAGTTCAAGGAGTTCGTTGCCGCGATCTCCGACCTTGGCGTGTTCTGGGCCGTGCTCAACGAGCCACCTCCCGGATCACTGAGGCTGAACCGCCGTGGCAACAATTGAGGCGAGCGCAACCATGCTGCCGACTCCGCTGAAACTGCTGATGGTCGAAGACAGCTCGATGGATGCCGAGCTGACCTTGGTGCGCCTTGAACGCAGTGGACTACAGGTGCAATCGCAATTGGTCTTCAACCATACCGAGGCTGAACATGCCCTGCGCGAAAACGACTACGACCTGATTCTCTGCGATTGCGTGCTACCCGGCTCATCGGGCACCGAAGTGCTGGCCATCGCCCAGCGCCTGGCGCCGGATGTGCCGTTCATTTTCTTGTCTGGCATCTACGGTGAAGAGCATGCGGTGGAAATGATCCGCCTGGGTGCCACCGACTACGTGCTGAAGAAGAACCTGCCACTGCTGCCCAAGGCGGTTCGCCGGGCCCTGACCGAAGTGCAGGAGCGCCAGCGTCGGCGTCGCGCCGAAGAAGCGCTGGCCGATGTCGAGGCACGGGCCCGCATCGCCATCAACGCGGCAGGCATGGGCACTTGGGATTATCGACCCCAGGAAGACGTGCTGCTGTGGGATGACCGTTGCAAGACCCTGTTCGGTCTGCCCACCGACACCGAGATGAACCTTGAGGTGTTCTACGCCGGCATCTACCCCGACGACCTGCAAATGGTCCGGGACGCCGTCAACCAGGCCCTTTGCACGGACAGCGACGGGCATTACAGGGTCGAATTCCGAATCGCCCTGCGCAACGGCATGGAGCCCCGCTGGTTGCTTAGTAGCGGCCAGAGCCAATGGGTCGATGGCCGGTGTGTACGCTTTTCTGGTGTGCTGCAGGACATCCACACCCAGCGCATGGCCACCCAGGCGCTCAAGCAACTCAATGAGATGCTCGGCGAGCGGGTGGAACGCCGCACTCGCGAGCGCGACCGCGCCTGGGAGCTGTCCCAGGACCTGTTGGCAGTGCTCAACAAGGACCTCACCCCCGTCGCGCTGAACCCAGCATGGGAGGCCAGCCTGGGGTTTTCCCGCGAGCGTCTGAGCCAGGTTTCGCTGTTGCATCTGCTTCCCGAGGCCGACCAGGAAACCCTGCTCACCGAGCTGGCGGCCCTGGCCCATGGTCGCACCAGTGCCCGCTTCGTCAGCCGCATCCAGCATGCTGGCGGACAGCAGCGCTGGTTGTCCTGGGTGGTGGTGCCTGAAGACACCCTGCTGTATGTGGTAGCCCGTGACATCACCAGCGAACGTGAGTCCGCGCTGGGTCTGGCAGAAGCCAACACCCGCTTGCGCGAACAGATCACCGAGCGTGAGCGCATCGAGGCCGCACTGCAGCAGATGCAGCGGCTGGAGGCGGTCGGCCAGCTCACCGCCGGGGTCGCCCATGACTTCAACAACCTGCTGACGGTGATTCTCACCGGCGCCTCCTTCCTCGAGCGCGACCTGGCCAAGGCCGACATGGATAAAGCCCGCTCTCGCCTGACCCACATCCGTGAAGCCGGGGAGCGTGGCGCCAAGCTGACTTCGCAGTTGCTGGCATTTTCTCGCCGTCAACGTCTGGAACCTGTCCCATTGAACCTCAACCAGACACTGGCCGGGCTGGAGGAACTGCTGCGCCGCACCCTGGGCGGCAATGTCGCGGTGCGCCTGGACCTGGACACCAACCTCTGGCAGGCGCTGACCGACCCGACCCAGACCGAGATGATCATCCTCAACCTGGCGATCAATGCCCGCGATGCCATGACCGACGGCGGCCAGTTGACGCTCTCGACCCGCAACACCCGGATCAAGGCACGTCCCCAACGTCCGGAAGACCCAGAGCCTGGCGAATACGTGATGCTGAGTATCCGCGACACCGGTTGCGGCATGAGTGAAGAGGTGCTGGCCAAGGTCTTCGAACCCTTCTTCACCACCAAGGACATCGGCAAGGGTTCTGGTCTGGGTCTGGCTCAGGTGTTCGGTTTCGCCAAGCAATCCGGCGGTGGCGTGCGCATCGACACCGAGCCAGGACGCGGCACCCAGGTCGCGGTCTACCTGCCGGCGGTCAAGCAAGAAGTCGAGGCAAGGCCGATCGTGGCCAGCATCGCACCATCGGTCAGCGAGAGCGGCCGGGACCGAACCGTGCTGCTGGTGGATGATGACCATCTGGTACGCGACATGATCGGCGATGTGTTGCGCCAGTACGGCTATCAGGTGCGCCAAGCGCACAACGGCGAGCAGGCACTGGCACAACTGGACGAAGGCATCGACCTGCTGCTGACTGACTTCGCCATGCCTGAATTCAATGGTGCCCAGCTGGCCGTGGCCGTGCGTGAGCGCTTCCCGCGCCTGCCGGTGGTGTTCCTGACCGGCTATGCCGAACTGCAAGGCCTGGAGTTGCCGGGCAGCCTGGTGATCCAGAAACCGGTGCAGGCCGAGGAATTGGCGCGGATATTGAAGGAATTGCTCGGCATGCCAGGATAGGCATGATGCGCAGAAACGACTTTACCCAGCGCCGATCGACTCCGCACTGAGCTTTGAATGTTCTACGGGAAAAATGGCAGGGGCGGCTGGATTCGAACCAACGCATGGCAGGATCAAAACCTGCTGCCTTACCGCTTGGCGACGCCCCTGTATCGGAAGTAACGATCATTAACTTGATGTTACTTTGACAATTCCAAGTGAGTGACAACTGGGTTGTTGTCTTGGAATGCGCGGCACTTTAACAACATTATTCGTACCTGGGAAGCCCCTAGTGCAAAAAAAATTGCAGTAAAACAGCGAGTTAGTGTTTTTCGGTATTCGAACGCCAGCTACCGCACAAGCAAGTCGAGGGTAGCTGGATCGGCTTCCCCGGCATAAAACTGCAAAAGCGCCTGGTCGATCACGCTGTCATGCGGGTCGACCTGGGCGAACAGCGTGAGGCAGGAACGAAGCTTCAGATCGTCAGGCCGACCAAGGATCTGGCGAGCTGTCTTATCGGTGTGGGACAGCAACGCATCGATGCATTGCAGCAAGCGGGCGCCCAGCAGCGGATGGTTCAGGTACGCCCGCGCTTCGGCCAAACCGGAAATCGCGTAGCGCTCGGCCATGGCGCTGTGCCCGAGGCCATCGAGCTGCGGAAAGATGAACCACATCCAGTGGCTGGTCTTGTGTCCAGCCACAAGTTCGCTCAGCACACGCGGGAACACCTGCTCCTGCGCGTCCACGAAGCGGGACAACTGAAAGTCATCGCTCATCTGGGCACCTCGCTTGCAATTGATGGGGGCTGCACCGCAACCCTGAGCGCTCAGCGATCCCCCTCAGCTCAATCCGATACATCGCCTGCAACGATGATTGCCTCCAAGTTTCTTTATTAGTCAAAATAGACGGCTTCCCGCAGACTGCACCCTGCCCTGCCATAGCCCAAGGAGGCTTCGTCTTGCCCGCCTGGATTCCGTCCCCTTTGCGTCAGCTCGGCCAGCGCCTGCGCGCCGGTATGTCCAATGACAGCGAGTTGCTTGCCTGGTTCGAAGACAAGGCCAGTGCCCGTGGCTACCAGCTCAGCGAGGGGCAACGCAGGGTCATCCAGTGCATGTCCGAGCAACTGGCCCGACTGGCGCAAGGCCAGCCTCGCAGCCTGTACCTGCATGGTTCGGTGGGCCGTGGCAAAAGCTGGCTGCTCGACGGTTTCTTCCAGGCCGTGCCGGTGCAGGCCAAGCGGCGCCTGCATTTCCACGATTTCTTCGCCCGCTTGCACCAAGGCATGCATCGCCACAGGGCCCTGGATGACGCCCTGGGCGCGACGCTGGACGAGCTCCTGGGCGATTGCCGGGTACTGTGCTTCGACGAGTTCCATGTGCACGACATCGGCGACGCCATGCTGCTCACCCGCTTGTTCAGCGCCTTGTTCGAGCGCGAAATTTTCCTGCTGGTAACCTCCAACTATGCGCCGGAGGGCCTGCTGCCCAACCCGCTGTACCATGAGCGTTTCCTGCCGGTGATCCGCCTGATCAACAGCCGAATGCAGGTGCTGGAAGTCAGTGGCGATACCGATTTTCGTAGCCTGCCGGCCAACCGCGAGCATCAGCGTTTCACCTACGGCAGTTTTGTATGGCCTGGCGATGCTGCACAACGTCGGTTGCTGAACGTGCCAGCGCTGCAACCGATCATGCTGGAGGTCAACAAACGCCCCCTGCGCGCGTTAGCCACAGCAGGCCGACAAGTGATGTTCGCGTTCGAGGACTTGTGCGAGCACGCCACAGCGGTCATCGACTACCTGGTGCTGACGCAACAGTACGATGAATGGATCATCGACCGGCTGGATGATTTGTCGGAGTGTTCATTGGCCGCGCAGCAACGCTTCGCCAACCTGGTGGATGTGCTGTATGACCAGGACAAGCAACTGACGGTCATCGGCCAGCGACCACTGGCCGACAGCCTCGGTGGCACGCTCGCCGACCTGATGCGCACGCGTAGCCGCCTGGGGCAGTTGCATCAAGTCGGACCGGATCGCGACTAGCTTCTTGTGTTGCGCTCGCTGACCCTACCGCGTGCAAGCCAGCTGCTGCTAGTGCACCGGTCACCCAAGGCCGACACGGCACCCGGTCCATGTGGACGCGGCCCCGCGTCGCGAAAGAGCTGCGCAGAGCCCCAGCCATCGTGACACCGAAGCCAGGGCTCTGCGGCACGATAGCATCTAACCAGCCCGTGGCAAGTCGGCCAGCACTGCTTCGATCTCCCCCAGCACCGCTGGGTCATCCAGGGTCGACGGCGGCACATAGTCCTGGCCATCGGCGATCTTGCGCAGCACCGCCCGCAGGATTTTCCCTGAACGCGTCTTGGGCAAGCGCTTGACCAGGCGTACCCGGTTGAAGCACGCCAGCGCGCCAATCTCTTCACGCACACTGCCGACCAGCTCGACCAGCAGCTGCGACTCGGCAATGCCCTCCCCGTCCTTGAGCACCACCAGCGCCAACGGCACCTGGCCCTTGATCTCGTCATGCACGCCGATCACCGCGCATTCGGCCACTGCGGGATGTCGTGCCACCA
Source organism: Pseudomonas sp. Rh2 (assembly GCF_040762985.1). Classification (NCBI taxonomy): domain Bacteria; kingdom Pseudomonadati; phylum Pseudomonadota; class Gammaproteobacteria; order Pseudomonadales; family Pseudomonadaceae; genus Pseudomonas; species Pseudomonas sp. Rh2. The sequence continues at coordinate 2,366,126 of NZ_CP142890.1, read as the reverse complement.
GGTCCTCCATCTCGCCAGTGGACAGGCGATGCCCGGAGACATTGATCACATCATCGGTGCGCCCCATGATGTAGACGAAGCCGTCATCGTCCAGATAGCCGCCATCACCGGTGTGGTAATACCCCGGATAAGTCCGTAGGTAAGCCTGCAGGTAACGTTCGTGATCACCCCATAGCGTCTGGCTGCAACCCGGCGGCAGCGGCAATGCGATGACGATCGAGCCCTGATGATTCGGCCCAAGCAGGCGCCCTTCGTCATCCAGCACGCGGACGTTGTAGCCGGGTACCGCTCGGTTGCTGGATCCAGGCCGCGCCGCGCTGCCTTCCAGGCCCACGCAGGGGGCGGTCACCGGCCAGCCGGTTTCGGTCTGCCACCAGTGATCGTGCACTGGTTTTCCGCTGACCCGTTCCAGCCACTCGTGGGTACTGGAGTCGAGCTTCTCACCCGCCAGGAACAGGTGGCGCAGCGAACTCAGGTCATGACGACGGATCAGTTCTCCGTCCGGGTCCTCCTTGCGGATCGCACGCATCGCCGTCGGCGCACAGAACAAGGCGTTGACCTTGTACGCCTCGACCACGCGCCAGTAGGCCGAAGCATCCGGCGTGCGAATCGGCTTGCCTTCATAGAACACCGTGGTGCAGCCATTCATCAGCGGGCCGTAGACGATCAGCGAATGGCCCACCACCCAACCCACGTCGGAGATGCCCCACCACACATCGCCAGCCTGCATGCCATAGATATGGCGCATGGCGTAGCACAAGGCGACCGCATTGCCACCGTTCTCGCGCACGATGCCCTTGGGTTTTCCAGTGGTTCCGGAGGTGTACATGATGTAAAGCGGGTCGCCGGCTTCCAGCTCCACCGGGGGCACCGGCTTGGCGTCGACAAGGGCCTGGTTCCAGTCAAGATCGCGCCCTGCCTGAAGCTCGGCACGCGCTTGCGGACGTTGCAGCACCAACACCTGCCTGGGCTGGTGCCTGGCCAGTTGCAAGGCACGATCGACCAGCGGCTTGTACTCGATCACCCGATCGAACTCCAATCCGCACGAGGCCGTGAGCAGTAACGTTGGCCGGGCATCGTCGATACGCAAGGCCAGTTCATTGGCGGCAAAGCCACCGAACACCACCGAGTGCACCGCGCCGATACGCGCACAGGCGAGCATGGCCATGGCCGCCTGCGGCACCATGGGCATGTAGATGATCACGCCGTCACCCTTGCCCACGCCCAGCTCACGCAGCAGTCCGGCCAGGCGTGCCACCTCATCGCGCAACTGGTTGTAGGTGAAGCTTTGCTTCACGCCGGTGACCGGCGAATCGTATATCAGCGCCAGTTGCTCGCCCCGGCCCTGCTCGATCTGATGGTCCAGGGCCAGGTAGCAACTGTTCAGGCGACCGTCGGCGAACCAGCGGTGGGTGCCATCAGGGTTCTGTTGCAGGGTTAGGGAAGGCTTGCGGTGCCAGGCCAGCCGTTCGGCCTGTTCGGACCAAAAAGCAGCAGGGTCGGAAATGGAATGGGTGTAGCTGTGCTGGTAAGTCATGGCGAAGGAAACCCGGTACTTGTTGTTATTGAAGGGCGGATATTGAGTATGGACCCGCACGCCGGGGCCGCCATGGGACTAAAGTCACAACCGACCTGCAAATTTGCAGACAACGCAATTGCGCCCCATAACAGTGCAAAGCCTCTAGAATAGGCCGCCCCTTCAGTCACCGAGCAGCCCATGGATATCGATCAGGCCCGAACATTTCTGGAAATCGTGCGGTGCGGCAGCCTGGTGGCCGCTGCCGAACGCCTGTTCGTGTCGCAGACGGCCATAACCGCGAGGGTGCAGCGCCTGGAACGACAACTGGGCTGCCAACTGTTCGTGCGTAGCCGAACCGGTGCCAGCCTGACCAGCGACGGTGAAGCCTTCGTCAGCTACGCCAACCAACTGGTGCAGACCTGGGAGGCGGCGCGGCGCGACCTGCCGCTACCCGAAGGCTGCCAGCAGGTGCTGCATATCGGTGCCGAGGTAAGTCTGGGCAACCCGATGCTGCTCGATTGGGTCAGCGCCCTGCACCGTGAGCTACCCAGCCATGCCATCCACAGCGAGGTCAGCGACGGCGAGTCGTTGCTGCGCAAGGTTGAAATGGGCCTGCTCGACGCGGCCCTGGTGTACCAGCCGACCTACGGCCCAGGGCTGCAAGTGGAGCAATTGATGGAAGAGAAGCTGATCCGCGTGCGTCGCGTCGATCGGCCAGAGCCTTACATCTACATCGACTGGGGCGAAGCCTTCCGCCGCCAGCATGATGCCGCCCTGCCTGACTGCGCGCGCCCAGCCCTGAGTTTCAACCTGGGGCCGCTGGCCCTGCAGTTCATTCTCGACCAGGGTGGCAGCGGCTACTTCCGGACGCGCGTGGTCCAGGCCTACCTGGACAGCGGGGTGTTCGAGCGGGTGCCTCAGGCACCGGAGTTCACCTATCCGACATTCCTGGTGTACCCGCGCAAGCGTGACAGCGAAGCCCTGCAGCAGTCCTTCGCGCTGCTGCGCCGGCTGGTGGCTGCCGGCGCCAGCGATTGGTCACAACGCTGGGACCCGCTGATCTGAGCCGTTGAGAATCTGGCGCTTGAGGCCGGCGATCAGATCGGTCTGGGTGACCACCCCCACCAGACGCTCCCCCTCGAGCACTGGCAAGCAATGCAGGCCTTGCTCACACAGCAGTGGCAGCAGGCGCTCAAGAGGGTGTTGCCCGCTCACGCTGACCACACGACGGCTCATGACCTGAGCCATACGCACGGTTTTGCGACCGAACAGACCCTGCCAACCGAACCGCCCGCGCTGCATGGCCGGGCCGACCAGGTCACTGAGGCTGACGATGCCCACCAGCTTGCCTCGCTCCAGTACGGGCAGGGTTTTCAAGTGGTGACTGGCCAACATGGCCCAGGCCTGCTCCAGGGTGGTGTCGGGTGTGGCGAACTGCACGTCACGGGACATCACCGAGGCGGCAGTGATACCACCAAGACTGCGCTGCAAGGCGTTTTGCTCGGTGGCGAGAATGATGCGTTGCAGTTCGTCGCGGGTGACGTCGACGAACTCGCCCAATTCGTCCAGTGCCTGGTCCAGGTCTTGGCTGCTGACGCCGACACGCTGGCTGGGCAGCGGGTCGTGCGTGTGGTGCGGTTCATTGCGCGGTGCTGCACCCTTGGGGTAGCGCACACCGGTCATGCGGTTGTAGATCACCGCCACCGTCACCAGGATCAAGGCATCGAGCAGCACCGGCTCAAGCAGATGATCCCCCAGGGCGGTCAATCCCGCGTCGGCCAGCACTGCGCTCACCGCCACGCCACCACCCGGTGGGTGCAGGCAACGCAGCAAGCACATCAACACCAACGACAGCCCCAGGGCGACGGCCGCTACCCACAGTTCGCTACCCAAGCCCTGGCGCATGGCCAGACCCACGGCACCCGCCAGGGCATAGCTGCCCACCACCGACCAGGGTTGGGCCAAGGGCCCGGAGTGCACGGCGAATACCAGTACCGCCGAGGCGGCCAAGGGCCCAAGCAAGTGCAAGGCAATCCCAGGGCCATAGGCCAGGCTGGTCAACCAACCGGCGAGGAACAGGCCAAGCAGTGCACCGAAGGCGGCGCGCAGCCACTCTTGGGGAGGAATGTTCAAGGGGGCAGGCAACAGCCTGCTCAGACGGCTTTCAGAAGACGAGGCAGACATTCAGGTAATGGGGGTCATGTTTTTTGGGTTGAAAAGGAAGCCCAGCCGCAGCGGCCTGGGCCCTGGAAGCCATCCATGGAGAGATGGAAACTGCAGCTCATTGTGCAGGGATGCCCAGGGGTTGGACCAATTCAAAAAAATGCGGCTGTACTGCAATTTTTTTGCAGTGCTGATACGGCCCCACGCTCGGCAAGCTGATACCTGCAGGCGCGTCAGCCGGTTATCAGCGCTGTCTTGCGTGGTAGTTCAAGGCGGACCCGCAACCCGCCCAGGGGGCTCTCCAGCAAGGCCAGTTGCCCGCCCCAGGCTTCGACGATGTCGCGCACGATCCCCAGCCCCAGGCCATGCCCGTCGACCTGCTCATCCAACCGCGAACCCCGCTCCAACACCTGCTGGCGCTGCCCTTCGGGAATCCCAGGGCCATCGTCGTCGATGCAGATCCGATACCCCTCAGGCGTCGGCGCAATCGACAGTCGGACCTCGCTGTCGGCCCATTTGCAGGCGTTGTCCAGCAAATTGCCCAGCAGCTCCAGCAAGTCCTCGCGGTCCCACGGCAACAGCAGCCCAGGCGGCACCTCATGCACGAGCGACAAACCCTCGCCATGGATCATGGCCAGCGTGCCGAGCAGCCCTGGCAGCTCGGCATCGCAATCGAACTGCGCACCCGGCAGTGCGTCCCCGGCCAGGCGCGCCCGGTTTAGCTCCCGGGCCAGACGCTGCTGGATCTGCTCGAGTTGTTCGCGCATCTGCGCCTGCACCTCGGGCAAATCCTTCAAGCGCTCGCTGGACGCCAAGGTGAGTAACACCGCTAGCGGCGTTTTCAAGGCATGCCCCAGATTGCCCAGGGCGTTGCGCGAACGGCGCAGGCTGTCCTCGGTGTGGCTCAGCAAGTGGTTGATCTGGTCGACCAGCGGCGCCAGCTCGGTGGGCACTTCAGCATCCAGCTGCGTACGTTGGCCCTGTTGCAGCTGGGCGATCTGTTGGCGTGCCCGCTCCAGCGGTCGCAGCGACCGGGTGACCGTGACCCGCTGCAACACCAGGATCAGCACCAGCGCCACCAGCCCAATACCCAGGCCGATCTGCTGCATTCGCCGAAAGCCCTCGCGCACCGGGGAATAGTCCTGGGCCACGCTGATGGAGACGTCCTGTCCAAGGCGCCGATAATCCGCACGCAACGCCAGCAGTTGCTGGCCTTCTGGCCCTAGCGCATGGCTGTCCGACAGACCCGGCGCAGCGGGCTTGGGCATGTCCAGGTCCCACAGCGAGCGCGAGCGCCAGGTGCCTTGGTCGAAGTCGATACGAAAGTAGTAGCCGGAAAATGGCCGTTGGTAAGCAGCGGAAATACGTCGTTCATCGAGCTGCAAGCCGGACGGCCCGCGCACCATCGCCACCAGCAGGTTCTCGCTTTCCTTGCGCAGGCCCGCCTCCAGGTAGCGCTGCAGCCCCACCTCGAACAGCCACAGCGTCAACTGAGCGAGCGCCACGCCCACCACCACCAGTACCGCTACGAGGCCCAGACTCAGGCGCGCCTGGATCGACTTCACTCGGCGCTCCCGGCGTACAGGTACCCTTGGCCACGGCGGGTCTCGATCACACTGCGACCCAGTTTGCGCCGCAGATGATTGACGTGTACTTCCAGCACATTGGAATCGCGCTCGGTTTCACCGTCGTACAGATGCTCGGCCAAGTGGCTCTTGGACAGGATCTGCCGCGGGTGCAACATGAAGTAACGCAACAAGCGGAATTCCGCTGCGGTCAGCGGGATATCCACCCCATCGCGCTTCACACACTGCTGGCTCTCGTCCAGGTGCAGGCCGGCCGCTTCGAGCGTGGGCTGGTTGGCCAGGCCACGGGCACGACGCAACAGGGCCTGGATGCGCAGCTGTAATTCTTCAGGGTGGAACGGCTTGCTCAGGTAATCGTCGGCCCCAGCCTTCAGGCCCTCGATACGCTCGGCCCAGGAACCCCGGGCGGTTAGAATCAGCACAGGCGTGACCAGGCCAGCGGCACGCCATTGGCCCAGTACTTCAAGGCCCGGCAACCCTGGCAAGCCAAGGTCGAGAATGATCAGGTCGTAAGGCTCGCTTTGGCCTTGGTACACCGCGTCACGGCCATCGGCCAGCCAGTCCACGGCATAGCCTTGGCGTTGCAGGCTGGTGATCAGTTCATCGGCCAGCGGTACGTTGTCCTCGACAAGCAACAGGCGCATTCAGTCGTCTTCCTCGTCTTTGAGCAGGGCGCCGGAGGTGGCATCGAGCTTGATTTCACGCACCACGCCTTCGGTGGTCAAAAGCTCGACCTCGTACTCGTAGCGGTCGTCCTCTTCTTCCAGTTCGGCCTCCAGCAAACGCGCCCCGGGGTGACGCCCCAGGGCGGTTTCGAGCAGTCGCTCGAGCGGCAGGATGATGCCCTTCTGGCGCAGCTCCAGGGCTTCGTCCTGATCCAGATCCCGGGCAACGGCCAGGGAGCAGACGGCCAGCAGCGAAAGCGCCAGGTAACGCGCCGGCCGCGGTAACGCGATCATCAGTTGTCCCGCTCGTCCTTCAGCACTTCACCGGTCTTGGCATCCAGGTCGACATCCCATTCGACGTTCTGCGCATCACGCAGATCGACCTTGTAGATGTAACGGCCGTACTCGTTTTCCAGTTCGGAGTCGGTCACGGTAGCGCCTGGATGCTTGGCAACGGCAGCTGCCTTGAGTTCATCCAGCGACTTGATGGTCTTTTCGCTAACCAGCTTGACCACTTCGTCAGGCTGAACGTCCTTGGCGAAGGCGGCATTGGCACCCAGGGCAAGGGCAGCGGCGGCGAACAGGGCAGTCAAGGTTTTCATCGTTTCTCTCCTTGGAGATGTTCAAGTTGTCTACGGGTTTAAGATTACCCAGCGGTCCTTAATTCAACCTGAAAACAGCTGGCGCCATGATAGCGCATGTTTCCCCTTGCGCCCCGCGGATGCAGAGCCGGTGTGGGAAAGCGCCGGACCTGCGAGCGATGGTTCTATAATGACCCGCTTGTTGCCAGCGAGAACCTCAATGAGCGCCATCCACATCAAGTACCCCGCCCTGACCTTCAAGGCCGGCACCCGTGCCCTGCGGCAGATCCGCGAACGTGGCTTGCAGGCGGCCGATGTCGGCGTGCTGCCCGGCGCCGCGGGTGGCCCGAAACCTCTGGGTATCCAGGGGCTGGACCTGGCATTGTTCGGCCAGTGGCTGCCCTCGGCGCCGCGCCAGCGGTCGCTGATCGGTGCGTCGATCGGCTCGTGGCGCTTCGCCAGTGCCTGCCTGGACGACCCGGTCGCGGGCCTGCGCCTGCTGGGCGAGCTGTACACCGAACAGGACTTCGCCAAGGGCGTCACCCCGGCCCAGATCAGCCGCAGTTGCCAGCGCATGCTCGATGACCTGCTGCAGGGGCGTGATGGCCAGATTCTCGCCAACCCGCACTACCGTCTGAATATCCTGGTGGTCAAAAGCCACGGCCAGCTCGCTTATGACCACCGTGGTCGATTGGGGATGGGGCTGTCGTCGGTCATCGCTGACAATCTGCTCGGGCGTTCGCGACTGGGTCGACACTTCGAGCGGGTGATCCTCCATGATGGCCGCGCCACACCCCCGCTCGATGCGCTCACCGACTTCCCATCACGCTGCCTGCCGCTCGACCTGGGCAACCTGCGCCATGCGCTGCTGGCCTCGGGCTCGATCCCGATGGTCATGGAGGGTGTACGCGACATCCCCGGCGCCGGAACCGGCACCTACCGCGACGGCGGCCTGCTCGACTACCATCTGGACCTGCCCTACCGCGGCGACGACCTGGTGCTTTACCCCCATTTCACCGACAAGGTGGTGCCCGGCTGGTTCGACAAGGTCCTGCCCTGGCGCAAGGGCGACCGCACGCGCCTGCAAAACGTACTGCTGATGACACCCTCGCCGCAGTACCTGGCAGCGCTGCCCTACGGCAAGCTGCCGGACCGTAACGACTTCAAGCGCTTCATGGGCGATGCGCCGAGCCGCAAGCGCTACTGGTACAAGGCCATCGCCGAAAGCCAGCGCCTGGGCGACGAACTGCTGGAGCTGATTGCCACCGGGCGGCTGCATGAACAGCTGCAAGCCTTGTAGCGGCCATGCTGGTAGACTGCGCGCATTATCGATTCACACAGAGTTATGACAGTCGTGGAAATCTTCAAAGAGTTTACGTTCGAATCGGCCCACCGCCTGCCCCACGTTCCTGCCGGGCACAAGTGCGGGCGCCTGCATGGTCACTCGTTCAAGGTCGGCCTGCACCTGACCGGCCCACTCGACCCGCACACCGGCTGGATCCGGGATTTCGCCGAGATCAAGGCGGTCTTCAAGCCGATCTACGAGCAACTGGATCATAACTACCTGAACGATATTCCAGGCCTGGAAAATCCGACCAGCGAAGTGATCGCAAAGTGGATCTGGGACCAGGTCAAGCCGCTGCTGCCAGAGCTGTCCAAGGTACGCATCCACGAAACCTGCACCAGCGGTTGCGAATATACCGGGGACTGACCTGGCGTCCCCTTCGCTGGCAAGCCAGCTCCTGCGGGACAAACGCGCCCCCTCGTAGGAACTGGCTTGCTGGCGATGTATCAGGCAGCTTCACTGCACGGCTTCAGCCCTGTCCGCCCTCTAGCGCATCACGCAGGAAACCTGGGGCGATGTACCGCTGGTAATGCGCCTCGGAAAGCAGAAAGAACTCCCGGTCGATGGCATCGCGCAACTGCGGCAGTTCCCAGTCGCGAAACTCCGGCAGCAACACCATCCCGTAGGCCTCGACGTCACGAATCATCCGCGCCCCACGCGCGATCAGCTGATACGCCCAGCAATATTCCGACTGCTGTTCGACGAAGCGAATCGAACGCTGCACCAGTTGCTGGCGCAGCAGGTGTTTGTCGAACACCTCCAGCTTGGCCATCATCACCTGCGCCAGCAGTTGCTCCAGACGCATCCAGACCGCGCGCTTCTGCTCGTCGTCGTAGCCGTTCCAGTGGATCACCTCATGGTGGAAACGCTTGCAGCCACGGCACACCGTGTCTCCGTAAACCGTGGAGCACAGGCCGACGCAAGGGGTCTTGATGGCGTGATTGGACATGGAAAAACAACGGCTTGGCGATGGAACACTGGCCCATGTTAGCCCTTTGTCTAACCAGGGTCACTCGTTAAAGTCACATTCGCCGCCTTACCTTCAGGCTTTTTTTGCCGTAGAATCATCCCGCCTTTTCAAGGCAACAATGTCCGTTGGAAGCTGTTTTCAAAGCGTCACGAGCACAGTTCATCCGGTAGAACGGCGTTGGCCCGGGCCATGTACCCACATGCCCGAGCCAGCCCTCATCAGCCTTCCGTTCTACAGGCGTAAAACTTTGAAAGCAGCTTCTGTAAGGATTCTCTGCGACTCTGGCTGGACGGCTCAAAAAGCCGTGCTCCGCGCATGGGTGCAGGGAATGCTGGATGAGCGTCCCGGACTCCCTTTAGGGACCACTGATGAGGGTAATAACTGTGCTTGAAGCCTACCGCAAACACATCGAAGAGCGTGCCGCCCTGGGTATCGTCCCCCAGCCGCTGAACGCCGAACAAACTGCAGGCCTGGTCGAGCTGCTGAAAAACCCGCCGGCCGGCGAAGAAGCCTTCCTCGTAGACCTGATCACCCACCGCGTTCCGCCAGGAGTCGACGAAGCTGCCTACGTCAAGGCCGCTTTCCTCTCCGCTGTCGCCAAGGGTGAAGCCAAGTCCCCACTGATCGACCGCAAGCACGCCACCGAGCTGCTGGGCACCATGCAGGGCGGCTACAACATCGAAACGCTGGTCACGCTGCTGGATGACGCCGAGCTGGGCGCCGTCGCGGCCGAACAGCTCAAGCACACCCTGCTGATGTTCGATGCCTTCCACGACGTGGCCGAAAAGGCCAAGGCCGGCAATGTTCACGCCAAGGCCGTCCTGGAATCCTGGGCTGCCGGCGAGTGGTTCACCTCCCGCCCGGCCATCGCCGAGAAGTACACCCTGACCGTGTTCAAGGTGCCTGGCGAAACCAACACCGACGACCTGTCCCCTGCTCCAGACGCCTGGTCTCGCCCTGACATCCCGCTGCACGCCCTGGCCATGCTGAAAATGGCCCGTGACGGCATCGAGCCGAAGCAGCCTGGTTCGGTCGGCCCGCTGGCCCAGATCGAAGCGGTCAAGGCCAAGGGCTACCCAGTTGCCTACGTCGGTGACGTGGTCGGTACCGGTTCTTCGCGTAAGTCCGCCACCAACTCGGTGCTGTGGTTCTTCGGCGACGACATCCCTTACGTGCCGAACAAGCGCGCAGGTGGCTTCTGCTTCGGCACCAAGATCGCCCCGATCTTCTACAACACCATGGAAGACGCCGGCGCCCTGCCGATCGAGTTCGACTGCACCAACCTGGCCATGGGCGACGTCATCGACGTTTACCCATTCAAGGGTGAAGTACGCCGTCACGGTAGCGACGAGCTGGTCACCACCTTCGAACTGAAAACCGAAGTGCTGCTCGACGAAGTTCGTGCCGGTGGCCGTATTCCGCTGATCGTCGGCCGTGGCCTGACCGAGAAAGCCCGTGCCGAACTGGGCCTGGGTGCTTCGGACCTGTTCAAGAAGCCAGAACAGCCTGCCGATTCCGGCAAGGGCTTCACCCTGGCCCAGAAAATGGTCGGCCGCGCTTGCGGTCTGCCAGAAGGCCAAGGCGTACGCCCAGGTGCCTACTGCGAACCGAAGATGACCACCGTCGGCTCCCAGGACACCACTGGCCCGATGACCCGTGACGAGCTGAAAGACCTGGCATGCCTGGGCTTCTCCGCCGACCTGGTCATGCAGTCCTTCTGCCACACCGCGGCCTATCCGAAGCCGATCGACGTCACCACCCATCACACCCTGCCAGACTTCATCCGCACCCGTGGCGGCGTGTCGCTGCGCCCAGGCGACGGCATCATCCACAGCTGGCTGAACCGCATGCTGATGCCGGACACCGTCGGTACCGGTGGTGACTCGCACACCCGCTTCCCGATCGGCATCTCGTTCCCGGCCGGTTCCGGCCTAGTAGCCTTCGCTGCTGCTACCGGCGTCATGCCGCTGGACATGCCTGAGTCGGTACTGGTGCGCTTCAAGGGCAAACTGCAACCGGGCATCACCCTGCGTGACCTGGTTCACGCCATCCCTTACTACGCCATCCAGAAGGGTCTGCTGACCGTCGAGAAGAAGGGCAAGAAGAACATCTTCTCTGGCCGCATCCTCGAGATCGAAGGCCTGAACGACCTCACCGTCGAGCAAGCTTTCGAGCTGTCCGACGCCTCGGCCGAGCGTTCTGCCGCAGGTTGCACCATCAAGCTGCCAGAGAAGGCCATCGCCGAGTACCTGCAGTCCAACATCACCCTGCTGCGCTGGATGATCGGCGAAGGCTACGGCGACGCCCGTACCCTGGAGCGCCGTGCCCAGGCGATGGAAGCCTGGCTGGCCAAGCCTGAGCTGCTGTCGGCCGACGCCGATGCCGAATACGCCGAAATCATCGAAATCGACCTGGCCGAAGTCAAGGAGCCTGTGCTCTGCGCGCCGAACGACCCAGACGATGCCCGCCTGCTGTCCTCGGTACAAGGCGAGAAGATCGACGAAGTGTTCATCGGTTCGTGCATGACCAACATCGGTCACTTCCGCGCTGCCGGCAAGCTGCTGGACAAAGTCAAGGGCGGCATCCCGACCCGCCTGTGGCTGGCTCCGCCAACCAAGATGGATGCTCACCAACTGACCGAAGAAGGCTACTACGGCATTTACGGCAAGGCTGGCGCGCGTATGGAAATGCCAGGCTGCTCGCTGTGCATGGGTAACCAGGCACGTGTGCAGACCGGTTCGACCGTGGTCTCCACCTCGACCCGTAACTTCCCGAACCGTCTGGGCGACGCCACCAACGTGTACCTGGCATCGGCCGAGCTGGCTGCTGTCGCTTCGATCATCGGCAAGCTGCCGACCGTCGAAGAGTACATGCAGTACGCCAAAGACATCGACAGCATGGCTGCCGACGTCTACCGCTACCTGAGCTTCGACCAGATCGCCGAGTTCCGCGAAGCGGCAGCCAACGCCAAGATCCCAGTGGTCCAGGCATAAGCTGAGTTGTAAGATGTAAAAGAAAAGCCCCGGTAGAAATACCGGGGCTTTCTTGTTTCAACCTGTGCCGACCTCTTCGCGGCTGAAGCCGCTCCTACAGGGACCGCACAGTTTTCGAGGGTTGTGCAGGACGACGAGCAACCTCAGATCACGAACAAATCGACAAACCGATGCACCGCCATCTGTTCCAGCTGCTGCTGGTCCTTGCACACCTGAAGAATCTCACCACACCGCTGCCGCGCAAAACGCGTCGCCAGGTTCTCCCTGAACTTGGCCTCCAGCAACGCAATGCCCTCCCCGCGCCGCCGCCGATGCCCGATCGGGTATTCCACCACTACCTGTTCGGTACTGGTGCCATCCTTGAAGAACACCTGCACGGCGTTGGCGATCGAGCGCTTGTCCGCTTCCAGGTATTCGCGGCTGAAGCGAGGGTCTTCCACTACCTCCATTTTTTCGCGCAAGCGGTCGATGCTCGGGTGGTTGGCGTGGAAAGCATCCTCGTAATGCTCGGCCACCAGATGGCCGAAGATCAGCGGCACCGCCACCATGTACTGCAAACAGTGGTCGCGGTCGGCGGCATTGGCCAGCGGCCCGCTCTTGGAGATGATACGGATCGCCGACTCCTGGGTAGTGATGACGATTCGGTCGACTTCGTGCAGGCGGTTACGCACGAGGGGATGCAGGATCACGGCTGCCTCACAGGCGGTCTGGGCGTGGAACTCGGCGGGGAAACTGACCTTGAACAGCACATTTTCCATCACGTAGCTGCCCAATGCCTGAGGCACGCGCAACGCTTGCTGGCCGGCAGGCTTGAGCGCCAGGTCCTTGTTGGTATGGCTGAACAGCACGTCGTAGAACCCCCACTGCGGCGCAGTGAGCACCCCTGGTACACCCATCTCGCCGCGCAAGGCGATATCGGCCAGGCGCACGCCCCGACTGGACGCATCCCCGGCAGCCCAAGACTTGCGCGAACCGGCGTTGGGTGCATGACGGTAGGTGCGCAGTGCCTGACCATCGACGAAAGCATGGGACAACGCACTCAGCATCTGCTCGCGGTTGGCCCCCATCAGCCTGGCGCACACAGCTGTAGAAGCCACCTTGACCAGAATCACGTGATCGAGGCCAACGCGGTTGAAGGCGTTTTCCAGCGCCAGTACACCCTGGATCTCATGGGCCATAACCATGGCTTCGAGCACATCACGCATCAACAACGGTCGCTCGCCCGTGGCCACGCGCTTTTGCGACAGATGATCGGCGACTGCCAGAATACCGCCGAGGTTGTCAGAGGGATGCGCCCATTCGGCGGCCAGCCAAGTGTCGTTGTAGTCCAGCCAGCGGATGGTACAGCCGATGTCCCAGGCGGCCTTCACCGGGTCAAGGCGATAGCTGGTGCCGGGCACGCGCGCGCCATTGGGTACCACGGTGCCCTCGACCAGCGGGCCGAGGTGCTTGGTGCATTCAGGGAAGCGCAAGGCAAGCAAGCCGCAACCCAGCGTGTCCATCAGGCAGTTGCGCGCGGTATCCAGGGCCTCGGGTGAATCGACCCGGTAGGTCAGCACATAGTCGGCGAGGGTTTGCAGCACGCCGTCGTAATCGGGGCGCTCGTTCAGATCCACGTTGGCGCTCATTTGCAGCTCCTGTGAATTCGGGGCCGCAGGGCGGCCCTACTCATTCAAAGCCAAGCGCCAGTGGTGCGTCAGAAACTATCGCCAGGCACCCTCACCCAGCCTTCCATCAGCACGCGAGCACTACGGCTCATGATTGCCTTGGTCACCGTCCACTCGCCGCCCACCTGTCGCGCCTCGGCCCCGACGCGCAATGTGCCCGAGGGATGACCGAAGCGCACGGCACTGCGTTCGCCCCCGCCTGCGGCGAGGTTGACCAAGGTGCCCGGAATGGCGGCAGCGGTGCCGATTGCCACGGCTGCAGTACCCATCATCGCATGGTGCAGCTTGCCCATCGACAACGCACGCACCAGCAGGTCGACATCGCCGGCCGCAACCGTCTTGCCACTGGACGCAGTGTAGGTGGTTGGTGGCGCGACGAAGGCGACTTTCGGCGTGTGCTGACGCCCGGCAGCCTGATCGACGTTGTCGATCAACCCCATGCGCACTGCGCCATGGGCGCGAATGGTCTCGAAGCGCAGCAAGGCCTGCGGGTCACCGTTGATGGCATCCTGCAGTTCGGTGCCGGTATAACCGATATCGGCCGCGTTGACGAAAATGGTCGGGATACCGGCATTGATCAGCGTCGCCTTGAAGGTACCGACACCCGGCACCTCCAGGTCGTCCACCAGGTTGCCAGTGGGGAACATCGCACCACCGTCGCCATCCTCGTCAGCTGCCGGATCGAGGAACTCCAGCTGCACCTCGGCCGCCGGGAAGGTTACGCCATCCAACTCGAAATCACCGGCTTCCTGCACTTCACCTTCGGTGATCGGTACATGGGCGATGATGGTCTTGCCGATATTCGCCTGCCAGATACGCACGGTGGCGATGCCGTTGCGCGGGATGCGCGCTGGGTCGACCAGGCCGCTGCTGATGGCGAACGCACCAACGGCCGCGGACAGGTTGCCGCAGTTGCCGCTCCAGTCAACGAAGGCCTTGTCGATCGACACCTGGCCGAACAGGTAATCGACATCGTGCTCCGGCTTGATGCTGGGCGAAAGAATGACGGTCTTGCTGGTGCTGGAGGTCGCGCCCCCCATGCCGTCGATCTGCTTGCCGTAAGGATCGGGGCTGCCAATGACCCGCAGCAACAATGCGTCGCGGGCCGGGCCGGGAATCTGGGCTTGCTCGGGCAGATCTTGCAGGCGGAAGAACACGCCTTTGCTGGTGCCACCACGGATGTAGGTGGCGGGGATCTTCACTTGCGGTACATGGGCCATGTTCAATTCCTGTCTCGCACAGCCCTTGTGGGCGCGGGGCTTGCCCGCGCCCACAAGGGACCGCGCTGCTCCTGATTAGGCGGTCGCTTCGAGGAAGTCCTGGGCAAAGCGCTGCAGCACCCCGCCGGCCTCGTAGATCGATACCTCCTCGGCGGTATCCAAGCGGCAAGTCACCGGCACCTCGACGCGCTCGCCATTCTTGCGCGTCACCACCAGCGTCAGGGTTGCACGCGGCTTGCGCTCGCCCAGCACGTCATAGGTCTCACTGCCGTCCAGCGCCAGGGTCTTGCGATCGGTGCCTGCCTTGAATTCAAGCGGCAACACGCCCATGCCCACCAGGTTGGTCCGGTGAATGCGCTCGAAACCTTCGGCGACAATGGCCTCGACACCCGCCAGGCGTACGCCCTTGGCCGCCCAGTCGCGAGATGAACCTTGGCCATAGTCGGCCCCGGCAACGATGATCAGCGGCTGTTTACGCTCCATGTAGGTCTCGATCGCCTCCCACATCCGGGTGACCTTGCCTTCCGGCTCGATGCGCGCCAGCGATCCCTGCCTGACACTGCCGTCTTCCTTGCGCACCATCTCGTTGAACAGCTTGGGGTTGGCAAAGGTGGCACGTTGCGCGGTGAGGTGGTCGCCACGATGGGTGGCGTAGGAGTTGAAGTCCTCCTCCGGCAGGCCCATCTTCGCCAGGTACTCGCCCGCCGCGCTGTCGAGCAGGATGGCGTTGGAGGGCGAAAGATGGTCGGTGGTAATGTTGTCCGGCAGCACCGCCAGTGGGCGCATGCCACGCAAGGTGCGCTCACCCGCCAGGGCGCCTTCCCAGTAGGGTGGACGACGAATGTAGGTACTCATCGGGCGCCATTCATACAGCGGTGCCACCTTCGGCCCACGGTCTTCCTCGATGGCGAACATCGGAATGTAGACCTTGCGGAACTGCTCCGGCTTGACCGCCGCACGCACCACCGCGTCGATCTCTTCATCGCTCGGCCAGATGTCCTTGAGGCGAATCTCCTTGCCGTCGACCACACCCAGCACATCTTTCTCGATGTCGAAGCGGATGGTGCCGGCGATGGCATAGGCCACCACCAAAGGCGGCGAGGCCAGGAAAGCCTGCTTGGCGTAGGGGTGGATCCGCCCGTCAAAGTTACGGTTGCCCGACAGCACGGCGGTGGCGTACAGGTCGCGGTCGATGATCTCTTGCTGGATCACAGGGTCCAGCGCGCCGGACATGCCGTTGCAGGTGGTGCAGGCAAAGGCGACGATACCAAAGCCCAGTTGTTCCAGCTCCTTCTCCAGACCCGCTTCTTCCAGGTACAGCTGAACAGCTTTGGAGCCCGGGGCAAGCGACGACTTGACCCAGGGTTTACGCATCAGGCCGAGTTTGTTGGCGTTGCGCGCCAAGAGGCCTGCGGCGATCACGTTGCGCGGGTTGCTGGTGTTGGTGCAACTGGTGATGGCGGCAATGATCACCGCGCCGTCCGGCATCTGGCCCGGGACTTCCTCCCAGGCTCCGGCGATACCCTTGGCCGCCAGGTCGCTGGTGGCCACGCGGGCATGCGGGTTGGACGGCCCTGCCATGTTGCGCACGACACTCGACAGATCGAAGCGCAGCACGCGCTCGTACTCGGCCTTGGCCAGTGCGTCGGCCCACAGGCCGGTCGCCTTGGCATAGGTCTCCACCAGCTTGACCTGCTGTTCTTCGCGACCGGTCAGTTTGAGGTAGTCGATGGTCTGCTGGTCGATGGCGAACATCGCGGCAGTAGCGCCGTACTCCGGGGCCATGTTGGAGATGGTGGCACGGTCGCCCAGGGTCAGGGCGCGGGCACCTTCACCGTAGAACTCGAGGTAAGCACCCACCACCTTCTGCTTGCGCAAGAATTCGGTCAAGGCCAGGACCAGGTCGGTGGCGGTGATGTTCGGCGCCAACTTGCCGCTCAGCTCGACACCGACGATCTCCGGCAGGCGCATCCAGGAGGCGCGGCCAAGCATGACGTTCTCGGCCTCAAGGCCACCCACACCGATGGCGATCACACCCAGGGCATCGACATGAGGTGTGTGGCTGTCGGTACCGACACAGGTGTCCGGGTAGGCCACGCCACGGTCGCTGTGGATGACCGGCGACATCTTCTCCAGGTTGATCTGGTGCATGATGCCGTTGCCCGGCTGGATCACATCGACGTTCTTGAACGCCTTCTTGGTCCAGTTGATGAAGTGGAAGCGGTCTTCGTTGCGGCGGTCTTCGATGGCGCGGTTCTTCTCGAACGCCTGCGGGTCGAAACCACCGCGCTCGACGGCCAGGGAGTGGTCGACGATCAACTGCACCGGCACTACCGGGTTGACCTGTGCCGGATCACCGCCTTTGTCGGCGATGGCATCGCGCAACCCGGCCAGGTCGACCAACGCGGTCTGGCCGAGGATGTCGTGGCACACGACACGGGCCGGGAACCAGGGAAAGTCGAGGTCGCGCTTGCGCTCGATCAACTGCCCCAGCGAAGCGTCGAGGGTGGCCGGGTCGCAGCGGCGCACCAGGTTTTCGGCGAGAACGCGGGATGTGTAAGGCAGGCCATCGTAGGCGCCGGGCTTGATCGCCTCGACCGCCGCGCGGGCATCGAAGTAGTCCAGGTCGGTGCCTGGCAGGTGCTTGCGAAATGCAGTGTTCATATCGTTATCAGGCTCGGTCACGGTGTTCGGGGCAGGTGCGGCGTGGACCTCCAGAGGCGCAGTGCGCCCCCGGCGTCTTCCACGATCAGCGCTGGTCGATCGGCACGAACTGGCGCTGCTCGACGCCGACATACTCGGCGCTCGGACGGATGATGCGGTTGTTGGCACGCTGCTCGAAGACATGCGCCGCCCAGCCAGTCAGGCGCGAGCAGACGAAAATCGGGGTGAACAGCTTGGTCGGGATACCCATGAAGTGATACGCCGAGGCATGGTAGAAGTCGGCGTTGGGGAACAGGCGCTTCTGCTCCCACATGGTCTTGTCGATGGCCTCGGAAACCGGGTACAGCACTGTGTCGCCCACCTCGTCGGCCAACTGCTTCGACCAGCCCTTGATCACCTCGTTGCGTGGATCGGACTCTTTGTAGATGGCATGGCCGAAGCCCATGATCTTGTCTTTGCGCTCGAGCATGGCGAGCAGCTCGGTCACGGCTTCCTGCGGGCTCTGGAAGCGCTCGATCAGCTCCATCGCCGCCTCGTTGGCGCCGCCATGCAGCGGGCCGCGCAACGAACCGATGGCCGCGGTGATGCACGAATACAGGTCCGACAGGGTCGAGGCACAAACTCGAGCGGTGAACGTCGAGGCATTGAACTCGTGCTCGGCGTAGAGAATCAGCGAGACGTTCATGACCTTGACGTGCAGCTCGCTTGGCTTCTTGCCGTGTAGCAGGTGCAGGAAGTGACCGCCCAAGGTGTCTTCGTCGCTGGTGCAGTCGATACGCACACCGTGATGGGTGAAGCGGTACCAGTAGCACATGATCGCGGGGAACACCGCCAACAGGCGGTCGGTCTTCTCGCGCTGGGCCTCGAAGGTCAGTTCGGGCTCCAGGGTGCCGAGCACCGAGCAACCGGTGCGCATCACGTCCATGGGGTGGGCATCACGCGGGATGCGCTCCAGGACTTCCTTCAGCGCTTGCGGCAGTTCGCGCAGGCCCTTGAGCTTGCGCTTGTAGTCGGCCAGTTCAGCCTTGCTCGGCAGCTCGCCGTACAGCAGCAGGTAGGCGACTTCCTCGAACTCGGCGCCGGCGGCCAGGTCACGGACGTCGTAACCGCGGTAGGTCAGCCCGGCACCGGCCTGGCCAAC
This sequence comes from Pseudomonas sp. Rh2, assembly GCF_040762985.1. Taxonomy (NCBI): domain Bacteria; kingdom Pseudomonadati; phylum Pseudomonadota; class Gammaproteobacteria; order Pseudomonadales; family Pseudomonadaceae; genus Pseudomonas; species Pseudomonas sp. Rh2. Next base: position 2,347,612 of record NZ_CP142890.1, on the reverse strand, counting down.
TGTCGACAATGCAGTCTGGCCGGCTACCTGGCCACGCAGGCCTGCGCCACTGAGTACTTTTGCTTCGGCCATGGTTTTTCTCCTTTCTTGAAATTGTTATTGAAGCGGTCTGGCTAATTTCTCAGGTCACTCTGCTGCCCCGTCGCGCCTACCGGTTCGGCGCGGGCACAGGCTTAACCTTTCTTCTGGGCGAACAATGCATCGAGGCTCTGCTCGAAGGCGTGGTAACCAATGGCATCGTAGAGCTCCATGCGGGTTTGCATGGTGTCGATCACGTTCTTCTGGGTCCCGTCACGGCGCAACGCGGTGTAAACGTTCTCGGCGGCCTTGTTCATGGCACGGAACGCCGACAGCGGGTACAGCACCAGCGACACGTCGACCGAGGCCAGCTCTTCGGTGGTGTAAAGCGGCGTGGCGCCGAATTCGGTGATGTTGGCCAGAATCGGCGCCTTCACTCGATCGGCGAAGGTCTTGTACATCGACAGCTCGGTGATGGCTTCCGGGAAAATCATGTCGGCGCCCGCCTCGATGCAGGCTTCGGCGCGCTCCAGCGCAGCGTTCAGGCCTTCAACAGCCAGGGCGTCGGTACGCGCCATGATCACGAAGCTGTCATCGGTGCGGGCGTCCACCGCAGCCTTGATGCGGTCGACCATCTCCTGCTGGCTGACAATCTCTTTGTTCGGACGGTGCCCGCAACGCTTGGCGCCCACTTGGTCTTCGATATGAATGGCCGCGGCGCCGAACTTGATCATCGAGCGCACGGTACGCGCCACGTTGAAGGCTGAAGCGCCAAAGCCGGTGTCGACATCCACCAGCAGCGGCAGGTCGCAGACGTCGGTGATACGCCGCACATCGGTCAACACGTCATCCAGCCCGGTGATGCCCAGGTCCGGCAGGCCCAGAGAACCTGCAGCAACACCGCCACCAGACAGGTAGATGGCCTTGAAACCGGCACGCTTGGCCAGCAGGGCATGGTTGGCGTTGATGGTCCCGACCACCTGCAGCGGATGTTCGGCGGCAACGGCGTCGCGAAAACGCTGACCGGGGGTGCTCTTCACAGTCATGACTCACCTCGTGGGCTGTTGTTGTTGGCGTCCAGGTAGTGACGCTCGATGTTGCGTTTGGACGCGCCGATGTGACGGCGCATCAGGAGTTCGGCCAGTTCGCCGTCTCGGTCGGCGATGGCGTCGAGAATGCGGTGGTGCTCGGCGAAGGCCTGGCGCGGCCGGTTGGGCGTAGCGGAAAACTGGATGCGGTACATGCGCACCAGTTGGTACAGCTCGCCGCACAGCATCTTCACCAGGGTCTGGTTGCCGCTGCCCTGGATGATCCGGTAATGGAAGTCGTAGTCGCCCTCCTGCTGGTAATAGCCCTGCCCCGCCTGAAACGCGGCGTCACGCTCGTGGGTGTCGAGCACCCGACGCAGCTCTTCGATGTCGGCCCGGCTCATGCGCTCGGCGGCCAGGCGACAGGCCATGCCTTCCAGGGATTCGCGAATTTCGTAAAGCTCGATCAGTTCGGCATGACTGAGCGAAACCACCCGCGCCCCCACGTGCGGCACACGCACCAGCAGGCGCTGGCCTTCCAGACGGTGGATGGCCTCGCGCAGCGGACCGCGGCTGATGCCATAGGTACGCGCCAGTTCAGGCTCGGAGATCTTGCTGCCAGGGGCGATCTCGCCCTTGACGATCGCGGCCTGGATACGGCGGAAGACGTTCTCGGACAAGGTTTCCGTTTCGTCGCTCACTGCCGGGCTGTCGATGGAAAGGTCCAGCATATTGTTGACACCTTGCTAGTCACTTCGCCAGAAACTAGCGAATCAGGCGCAAGCAGTCAAAGACAAAATGAATATTGTCGACAATCGTCTAAGAACGAACTTACCCAAGCCCAGCGCTGTCTGATTGCGACGCGCTGGCGTCAAGACATCGTCGTGATAGAATGCCGCGCCTCCAACGGAGTATGGATTGCGTGTCTGTCATCCATTCATGTTGTTGACAGATGAACGAGGAAGCTTGCGCCGTAGTTGCCAGTCGCCTTACACCGAACCCTGCACAGCACCGCGCCAGGATTATGAGACTTACACCCGTTTTATTGCTGTCATGCCTCACCCTGTTGCCGGCCCTTGGCCAGGCGGCAGGCAAGACCGTGTATGGTCTGAACGAATACGCCCGCCTGGGCGACCTCGACCTGGAAGTGGCCGCCAAGCTCGACACCGGCGCCAAGACCGCATCCTTGAGCGCGCGCGACATCAAGCGCTTCAAGCGAAATGGCGAAAGCTGGGTGCGTTTCTACCTGGCCATCGATGCCGCCCACTCGCACCCGATCGAGCGCCCCCTGGCCCGCGTCAGCAAGATCAAGCGCCGTGCCGGCGACTATGATGCAGACTCCGGCAAGGCCTACACGGCCCGCCCGGTCATCGAACTCGAAATCTGCATGGGCCAGACCCTTCGCACCATCGAAGTCAACCTCACCGACCGCAGCGCCTTCCAGTTCCCGCTGCTGATCGGCTCCGAGGCGCTCAAGCACTTCGACGCACTGGTCGACCCAAGCCTTAAATACGCGGCCGGCAAACCTGCCTGTGCCACCGAAGCTCCTAAAGCAGAGTAATCCCGATGCGCTCTCTTACCCTCCATTTGAAAGTCCTGATCACCGTGCTGGTGCTGCTGGGCGTGGCGGTCACGGCTTATCAGATCTTCTTCCTCGGCATACCGGTGACCGAGGACGAAACCGATGACCTCTGGAACATCGACGCCAAGGTCGAGTTCGTGGCCAGCGCCAAGGACCCGGTCAAGGTCCAGATGTTCGTGCCGCCGCTGAACCGCGACTACGTCAGCCTCAATGAAAGCTTCATTTCCAACAACTATGGGGTGAGCGTCAACCGGGCCGATGGCAACCGCAAGGTCACCTGGTCGGCCCGCCGCGCCAGTGGCAACCAGACGCTCTACTACCGCCTGGTGCTGACCAAGCGCTATAGCAAAGAGAAGACCACGGTAAAAGGCCCTACCTTCCGTGACAGCCTGGCCGTCGAGGGCCCCGAGAAGATCGCCGCCGAAGCCCTGATGGCGCCGATCCGCCAGCACTCGGCCGACGTCGAGACCTTCGTCAGCGAGACCATCAAACGGGTCAACAACCTCAACGACGACAACGTCAAGTTGCTGCTTGCCGGCGACACCTCGGCGATGAAGAAAGCCCAGGTCATCGACCTGCTGCTGTCGATCGCCCACGTGCCGATCGAAAAGGTCCACACCATCCGCCTGGTCGCCGATACCCCGCAAACTCCTGAGTTGTGGCTGCGCAGCTTCAACGGCACCGACTGGCTGTACTTCAATCCGGACACCGGTGAGCAGGGCCTGCCCAGCGACCGTCTGCTGTGGTGGACCGGCGATGACAACCTGATCACCGTCGATGGCGGCAAGAAAGCCAACGTCACCTTCAGCATGAACAACAGCGAGATGAACGCCATCCGCCTGGCCAAGCTGACCGACGAGAACACCGACGCCGACTTCCTCGAATACTCGCTCTACGGCCTGCCGCTGCAGACCCAGCAGACCTTCATGATCATGGTGATGATTCCGATCGGCGTGCTGGTGATCCTGGTGCTGCGCAACCTGATCGGCATCCAGACCCTGGGCACCTTCACCCCAGTGCTGATCGCCCTGGCCTTCCGGGAGACCCAGCTGGGCTTCGGTATCATCCTGTTCACGGTGATTACCGCCCTGGGCCTGTCGCTGCGCTCGTACCTCGAACACCTCAAGCTGCAGATGCTGCCGCGCCTGTCGGTGGTACTGACCTTCGTGGTGGTGCTGATTGCCGCCATCAGCCTGTTCAGCCACAAGCTGGGCCTGGAACGCGGCCTGTCGGTCGCCCTGTTCCCGATGGTGATCCTGACCATGACCATCGAGCGCCTGTCGATCACCTGGGAAGAGCGTGGCGGCGGCCATGCCATGAAAGTCGCCATCGGCACTCTGTTCGCGGCCTCGCTCGCGCACCTGCTGATGACCGTGCCTGAGTTGGTGTACTTCGTCTTCACCTTCCCGGCGGTACTGCTGATCCTGGTGGGCTTCATGCTGGCGATGGGTCGCTACCGCGGCTACCGCCTGACCGAGCTCGTGCGCTTCAAGGCTTTCCTGAAGAAGGCTGACGCCTGATGTTCGGCCTGATCAAGACCTGGAAAGCCCTGGAGGCCCGGGGCATCATGGGTATCAACCGGCGCAACGCGGACTACGTGTTGAAGTACAACAAGCGCCACCTGTACCCGATCGTCGACGACAAGATCATCACCAAGGAACGTGCCTTGGCCGCCGGCATCCATGTGCCGGAAATGTACGGCATCATCGAAACCGAAAAAGAAATCGAGAAGCTCGACCAGATCATCGGCGAGCGCAACGATTTCGTCATCAAGCCGGCGCAAGGCGCCGGCGGTGACGGCATCCTGGTGATTGCCGACCGTTTCGAGGACAACTACCGCACGGTCTCGGGCAAGATCATCAGCCATGAGGAAATCGAACACCAGATTTCCAGCATCCTGACCGGCCTGTACTCGCTAGGTGGCCACCGCGACCGCGCGCTGATCGAGTACCGGGTGACCCCGGACCAGATCTTCAAAAGCATCAGCTACGAAGGCGTGCCGGACATTCGCATCATCGTGTTGATGGGCTACCCGGTGATGGCCATGCTGCGCTTGCCGACCCGCCAGTCCGGCGGCAAGGCCAACCTGCACCAGGGCGCCATCGGTGTAGGCGTGGACCTGGCCACCGGCATGACCCTGCGCGGCACCTGGCTGAACCGGATCATCAGCAAGCACCCCGATACCACCAACGCGGTAGACGGCGTGCAGTTGCCGAACTGGGACGGTTTCATGAAGCTGGCTGCCAGTTGCTATGAACTGTGCGGCCTGGGCTACATCGGCGTAGACATGGTGCTGGACCAGGACAAGGGGCCGTTGATTCTCGAACTCAACGCCCGCCCTGGCCTGAACATCCAGATCGCCAACGACTGCGGCCTGACCCAGCGCACCCACGCCATCGAGGCGCACCTGGAAGCGCTGGCCAAGAATGGCGAAACCGAAGATGCCGAGCAGCGCGTGCGCGTTGCCCAAGGGCTGTTCGGGCACGTTCATCAGCGTTGACGGCACCAGCCAATCGCCGGCAAGCAGGCTCCCACAGCGCTCCGCGATCGTCGCGGTGCCTGTCGGAACCGGCTTGCCGGCGATGCGGCCGCGACACGCCACACAAATGCCGCACCAACGCTAGGCGCATACCCCACTCAGGTCTACAATCGCCCTCCTCGCTTTGTCATCGCCGTCCATCCTGATGCCGACCTGTACGCTACATCCCCTACCCTATCAGCCCGACCCCGCAGCCTATTTCGCACGTCTGCGACAGGCGCCCGGTGCCATCCTGCTCGATAGCGCCCGCCCCGGTGCCGAACGCGGTCGCTTCGACCTGATCAGTGCCTGGCCCATGCAGCACCTGCAAGCACACCCTGACGAGACGGGACGCGCCTTCCTGCAGCGCCTGCGTGCCGGACTGGCACGACTGGGCCGGGCCGAGTTGCCCGAGGGTGTCGAACTGCCGTTCGCCGGCGGCCTGATCGGTTACCTGAGCTACGACTTTGGCCGTCGCCTGGAGCACCTGCCCGCCAAGGCCCGCGACGACCTGGGCCTACCCGATGCCCAATTGGGCCTGTACGCCTGGGCACTGGTCACCGACCACCAGCTTGGCACCAGCCAACTGGTCCTGCACCCGAGCCTAGCGCCTGGCGAGCGGGACCGGCTGATGGACCTGTTCCAAGCCCCTGCCGGCATCGAGCACCCCGAATTCAAGCTGCTCGCCCCAATGGCCGGCGATCTGACCCCAGTGCAATACAAAGCTGCCTTCGACCAGGTCCAGCAGTACATTCAGGCTGGCGATTGCTATCAGATCAACCTGACCCAACGGTTCCGTGCACCCTGCCAGGGTGATCCATGGCGCGCCTATCAAGCCTTGCGCAAAGCCTGTCCAACGCCTTTCTCCGGTTTCCAGCAACTGGCCGACGGCAGCGCATTGCTCAGCTTCTCTCCGGAGCGCTTCATCCGGGTCAGCCAAGGACTGGTCGAAACGCGGCCAATCAAGGGCACCCGCCCGCGCTCTGCCGACCCGGCCGAAGATTTGCGCAACGCCGAAGAGCTGCGTCACAGCCCCAAGGACCGCTCGGAAAACCTCATGATCGTCGACCTGCTGCGCAATGACCTGGGCCGCACCTGCCAGATCGGCTCGGTAAACGTGCCCGAGCTGTTCAGCCTGGAGAGCTACCCCAACGTCCACCATCTGGTCAGCAGCATCACCGGTCGCCTGGCCGACGACAAAGATGCCCTGGACCTGATTGGCGACAGCTTCCCCGGCGGCTCAATCACCGGCGCACCGAAGATCCGCGCCATGCAGATCATCGACGAACTCGAACCCACCCGCCGCGCCCTGTATTGCGGCTCACTGCTGTATGTGGACGTGCGCGGCGAAATGGACAGCTCCATCGCCATTCGCAGCTTGCTGATCAAGGACGGCCAAGCCTGTTGCTGGGGCGGCGGCGCCGTCGTGGCGGATTCGAACTGGCAGTCGGAGTACGAAGAGTCGATCGCCAAGGTGCGGGTACTGATGCAGACCCTGCAAGGGATGTAATTGTGCGTGCGCTTTCGCCCATCAGCGACGTGACCAGGACGGCTGTCACGCAGGACGTCTGCCCCGCCGTTTTTTGTTACCATCACATCACTACGAGCGCACAGCGCCACAGCCAAGATGGAAACCGCCTGATGAGCCAACCCTTCGACGTCGCCGCCCTGGCCGCGACCTATGCCAACAAGTCCCCCCAGGACATCCTTAAGCTTGCCTTCGAACACTTTGGCGACGACTTGTGGATCTCCTTCAGCGGCGCCGAGGACGTGGTCCTGGTCGACATGGCCTGGAAGCTGAACAAGCAGGTCAAGGTGTTCAGCCTCGACACCGGCCGCTTGCACCCGGAAACCTATCGCTTCATCGACCAGGTACGTGAACAGTACAACCTGCCGATCGAGATTCTCAGCCCAGACCGCGCCAAACTGGATCCGTTCGTCAAGGAAAAAGGTCTGTTCAGCTTCTACAAGGACGGCCATGGCGAGTGCTGCGGCATCCGCAAGATCGAACCGCTGCGACGCAAGCTGACCACAGTGAGCGCCTGGGCCACCGGCCAGCGTCGCGACCAGAGCCCCGGCACCCGCAGCCAGGTGGCGGTAGTGGAAATCGACACGGCGTTCTCCACCCCCGAGCGCACCTTGTACAAGTTCAACCCGCTGGCACAGATGACCAGCGAGGAAGTCTGGGGCTACATCCGCATGCTGGAGCTGCCCTACAACAGCCTGCATGAGCGCGGCTTCATCAGCATCGGTTGCGAACCCTGCACCCGTCCAGTGCTGCCGAACCAGCACGAACGCGAAGGTCGCTGGTGGTGGGAAGAGTCGACCCAGAAGGAATGCGGGCTGCACGCTGGCAACCTGATCAGCAAGGCCTGAACCACAGGCAAAGAAAAACCGGCCCTTGAGCCGGTTTTTCATTGCCTGTCGCTATCAGTGCACGGGCAGCTCGACGCCGTCGAACAGCTCTTCGAGTTCCTGCTTGTTATGGCATTGAATGGCCTTGGCCATTACCTCGCGGGTCAGGTGTGGGGCGAACTTTTCGATAAAGTCGCACATGAAGCCACGCAGGAAGGTGCCACGACGGAAGCCAATCTTGGTGATGCTGGCCTCGAACAACTCGCTGGCATCCAGAGCCACCAGGTCACTGTCGAGCTTGCTGTCCACAGCCATCTTGGCCACGATACCCACGCCCAGCCCCAATCGTACATAGGTCTTGATCACGTCGGCATCAGCGGCGGTGAACACCACCTTCGGCGTCAAGCCACGGTGATTGAACGCTTCGTCCAGCTTGGAGCGGCCGGTGAAACCAAATACGTAGGTGACGATCGGATACTCGGCAACGGCTTCCAGGGTCAGCTTCGGTAACTTGGCCAGCGGGTGGCCCTGCGGCACCACCACGCAACGGTTCCACTTGTAGCACGGCATCATGATCAGGTCGCCGAACAGCTCCAGGGCTTCGGTGGCGATGGCGAAGTCGACGGTGCCGTCGGCGGCCATCTCGGCAATCTGCATGGGCGAGCCCTGGTGCATGTGCAGGGAAACTTCCGGATACTGCTTGATGAAGCTGCTGATCACAGGCGGCAGCGCATAGCGTGCCTGAGTGTGAGTGGTAGCGATGGACAGCGTACCCTTCTTCTCGTTGGAGAATTCCTGGGCGATCTGCTTGATGCTCTCAACCTTGCGCAGGATTTCGCCTGCAGTGTTGATGATGCGCTCACCTGCGGGCGTAACGCGGGTCAGGTGCTTGCCGCTGCGGGCGAAGACTTCGACACCCAGCTCATCCTCGAGCAGGCGGATCTGCTTGCTGATCCCGGGCTGGGAGGTATACAGACTCTGTGCCGTCGCAGAGACGTTGAGGTCATGGTGCGCCACTTCCCAGATGTAGCGCAGTTGTTGAAGCTTCATAGGTTTCCCTCGGATCAGCGGTAAGTCACCGGCAGCAGGCAGCGACGAGATATAACTATATTAGTGGTTCTCGAAATAAATCTAGAACTATTTTGTTACACGCCTCAGGAAAGATTCCTACCGTCACGGTCACGATTTCCTACGCCCCAAATGCTGAGCCAGCGGCACCATGTACACCGGCACCGGCGACAACTGCAGCAAGCGAACCGCCGTGCGCCCGAGGGGCACATCGACACCTGCCCCCTGGCTGTGGCTACCGAAAATCAGCAGGTCGACCGCCAGGCGCTGCGCCTGGTCGAGTATCACTTGGGCCGGATCACCTTGGCGCACCCTGACGTTTTTGATCACCGCCAGGTCCGCCGCCTCCCCCAGTTCCTCGCGAAAATTCTCCAGCACCCGCTGCTCGATGTTGGCCATGACCGTATTGACGCCCTCGCTGTGCAGCTCATCCAGGGTCTGCTCGTCGAGGTAGCTTTGCAGAAGCGACTCGGCGAACTGCCCCATCGGCTCCACTGCATGGATCACGTACAGCTCCGCGTTGAAAGTTCGCGCCAGGGCCAGGGCATGCTGCATGACGAATGGCGCGTAAACACCGAGGTCGGTGGCATACAACATGGAACGAATCATTCGACCTCCTCGACTGCCGCTAAGGCAGAGCAAGCTACAGCTTAGCAGCGCCGGGCAGCCTCGCTTCGCCGCCCGGCGCACCGGGGCTGCACGCCTGGGCAGGCTCAGGTGCGGCGACTGTCGCGGTCGATGAATGCCAGGGCCTTATAGAGCATTTCCATGTTCGGCAGGCGGCAGCCGGCGGCATGCGCCTGGGCCAGCGGTTCGGCGTAGATGGCTTGCAGCTCCAGCGGGCGGTGCTGGGCAAAGTCGTGATACATGCTGGGCCAGTAATCAGGCATCTGCTCGGTCATGCGAAACAGCTGTTCAGCGTAACCTTCAGGCAAGGCATGCCCGCACGCTTTTGCGCCCAGGACGACTTCCGCCATCAGCGCCTGAATCAATGCCCGGCTGTCGGCGTCGGCCATCAGTGGCGTAGTGCTGGCCCGCAACAGCACCGACAGGCCGTTGTAGGGCACGTTCCACACCAGCTTCTGCCAACGCGCCTGGTCAAGGTTGCTCATGGCCTTGGAGTCGATTCCCGCTGTACGGAACAATCCGGCGCCCTCTTCGACGATCGCCTCGCCGCCGTCCGTGGCCGGCCCGCTGTGATAGCCCAGGTGGACCGCCCCCAGGGCTTGATGTCGGATCAGCCCCGGTGCCTGTCGGTTGACGCAGATGAAACACAAGCCACCCAGCAGGTGCAGGTCGTCGCGCAGAGCCGGGCGCAGCTGCGTTTCAACCCCAAGGCCATTCTGCAGCAACACCACGCGGGCGCCCGGCGCAGCTGCCTGCATGATCAGCGGTGCCAGCTCGAGATTGCTGGTTGCCTTGGCTCCCACCAGCAGCCAATCGCACTGCGGCATGTGCGCGACGTCAGCATAGGCCTGAACCTCCATCCGCACCTCACCGTGTACCGCACTGTCGAGCCTCAACCCCTGCTGACGCACCACGTCGTATTCACTGCGCAGCAAGAAGTGCACATCGAAGCCGGCGCGCAGCAGCATCAGCCCATAAAAGCCACCGATGGCGCCACTGCCGATGATGCCGATACGCGGTTTGCGAGAATGCATAGGGGGACTCCAGGTAAAGGACGGTGAGCATTTTTACACCGGTTTGTCGATGCGAAGCACCTGATTCACCATCAGGCGCCCAGGGCTTTGGGGAAAAACCCCGCAACGACGGGACTCAGCCCATTGTCGCGCCCCCCTTAACGCGCTAAGGTTCGGCTCCCCGCTGCGAATTTTCTTGCTGCTGGGCCGCACGGGGATTGCTGGCGGCCGGCACCCGTGACCTGACGAGTAACACGATGGCTGATTTACCGATCGATGACTTAAACGTTGCCTCCAACGAGACCTTGATCACCCCTGATCAGCTCAAGAAGGAAATCCCCCTCAGCGCCAAGGCCCTGCAGACCGTTACTGCCGGCCGCGAAGTGGTGCGCAATATCCTCGACGGCAAGGACCACCGCCTGTTCGTCGTGGTAGGCCCCTGCTCGATCCATGACATCAAGGCGGCTCATGAATATGCCGAGCGCCTGAAGGTCCTGGCCGAAGAGGTTTCCGACACGCTGTACCTGGTCATGCGCGTGTACTTCGAGAAGCCACGCACCACCGTCGGCTGGAAAGGCCTGATCAACGACCCGTACCTGGATGACTCGTTCAAGATCCAGGATGGCCTGCACATTGGTCGTCAGTTGCTGCTGGACCTGGCCGAAATGGGCCTGCCGACCGCCACCGAGGCGCTCGACCCGATTTCCCCGCAGTACCTGCAGGATCTGATCAGCTGGTCGGCCATCGGCGCCCGCACCACTGAGTCCCAGACCCACCGCGAAATGGCCTCGGGCCTCTCTTCGGCAGTGGGCTTCAAGAATGGCACCGATGGCGGCCTGACCGTGGCCATCAACGCCTTGCAGTCGGTCTCCAAGCCTCACCGCTTCCTCGGCATCAACCAGGAAGGTGGCGTATCCATCGTCACCACCAAGGGCAACCCTTACGGCCACGTGGTACTGCGCGGCGGCAACGGCAAGCCGAACTATGATTCGGTCAGCGTCGCCTTGTGCGAACAGGACCTGGCCAAGGCCAAGATCAAGGCCAACATCATGGTCGACTGCAGCCATGCCAACTCCAACAAGGACCCGGCCCTGCAGCCTCTGGTGATGGAAAACGTCGCCAACCAGATCCTCGAAGGCAACCAGTCGATCATCGGCCTGATGGTCGAGAGCCACCTGAACTGGGGCTGCCAGTCGATCCCGAAAGACCTGAGCGAATTGCAGTACGGCGTCTCGATCACCGATGCCTGCATCGACTGGAGTGCCACCGAGAAGACCCTGCGCAGCATGCGCGCCAAACTCAAGGATGTGCTGCCGCAGCGCAAACGCGGTTAAGCCACGCCCAATGAAAACGCCGGGCATCGCCCGGCGTTTTCGTATCTGGCGTCCAGCGCCGGTATCAGACTTTGCTCGAATGGCGCTGCTGGCGTTCCATGTAGCGCTCGACGTAAGAGCACGATGGGATCACCGTGTAACCCATCTGATCGGCGTACTCCAGGGCCTTCTCGGTCAGCGCTGCGGCAATACCGCGGCCGCGCAGGGCGTTCGGCACGAAGGTGCGATAAATGTCCAGCGTCTGCTTGCCCAGGTCCATGTACGTCAGATAGGCACGGTGACCGTCCACATTGGTCTCGAACTGATGACCGGCCTGGTCATGGTGGATAGTCAGCGCTTCACTCATCACTACTCCTCACAGGCCTTTATGGCAGGCCCTTACCTTAACCGATGATGGTTTATCCGGCGGAGGAACCTCTACGCCACCATTTGCCCCTTGGACCTCGAGGCGATTGCAATCGTTCGGTCGGCTGGGCACTCACAAATAGTAGGCGCCGCAGGCAGGATTGCTCAAGGTGGGAGCGATTAAAAAGCTCGGAACTCCACGGCGAACCACCCACCCTGGACTCCGGAACAGCAGCCGGATGCTCTTGGGCTTAAGACGTCAACCGACAGTTAAAGTCACCGTTAGTTCAACAAAAAAGTTCCCACGCTACAAACGCTTGCGTCACCTGTACGGTTTTTTCACAAATCCCCTACAAATCTTGTCGGCTACCCCTTCGCCAACATTTTTTTTGCAGTTCTTGCGCTTAGTCAGTTTACTTACTACAAGTAATGGGTACTATGTACGCCGGCCAGTTTCTCTTTTCCGAGAGATGGCTATTTAATAGAAAGTCCTTGAAGGGGAACACGATGAACAACGTTCTGAAATTCTCTGCTCTGGCTCTGGCCGCAGTTCTGGCTACCGGTTGCAGCAGCGTATCCAAAGAAACCGAAGCTCGTCTGACTGCGACTGAAGACGCAGCAGCTCGCGCTCAAGCTCGTGCTGACGAAGCCTACCGTAAGGCTGACGACGCACTGGCAGCCGCTCAGAAGGCTCAGCAGACCGCTGACGAAGCCAACGAGCGCGCTCTGCGTATGCTGGACAAAGCCAGCCGCAAGTAATAATCCTCACGGATTGTTGAGAAGCCGACCCACTTGTGGGTCGGCTTTTTTATTGCCTGTCGTCTTTACCTGCCTGTCTGCGGCAGAAACGAAAAGGCCTGCACTAAGGCAGGCCCTAAAGGCATCGCGAAACGGCTTTACTGCAGTTCAGCCGGGATGCTCGACACCATCGGTGCCGCACCCTGGTTGTTGACCGGCACTGCAATTTCAACCGGCATGCCATCTTCCGCGGCGACTACGTCACGCACCATGTCCCAGTTCATGCGCAGGTTGTTGGCCAGGTCTTCACGCTTGAGCAACGCGTTGATGACCGCGGTGTGCTTGTCGACCACCGATGGGTTGCCATGATCGTCCAACGGCGTGTGAGCCTCCAGATAGACCTTGCCACCACTGATACCGAACTTGTAAGGCTCGTTGATGATACGAACCGGCGTACCCACCGGCACCATCTTCGACAACTCCAACACGTTGTTGTTGAGCATGCGGAAGCAACCATGGCTGGTACGCATGCCAATACCGAACTTTTTGTTCGAACCGTGGATCAGGTAACCCGGCACGCCCAGGGTGAACTTGAACGGGCCCAGCGGATTGTCGGGTCCTGCTGGCACCACCGCAGGCAGGATGTCGCCATCGGCAGCGTGCTCGGCACGGATCGAAGCAGGTGGTGTCCAGGTCGGGTTGGGCGTCTTGGCGGTGATCTTGGTGTTGGCGATCGGCGACCCCCAACCTTCCCGGCCGATACCCAGTGGGAAGGTGTGCACGACGTTTTGCCCTTTCGGGAAGTAGTACATGCGGTATTCGGCAAGGTTGATGACGATCCCTTCACGCGGGCCTGGCGGCAGCACATAACGGGTCGGCAGGATGATTTCGGTACCGGCGCCCGGCAGCCACGGGTCGACACCCGGGTTGGCGGCGATCATTTCAAGGTAGCCGAGGTCGTTGGCCGTGCCGATGTCGGCAAAGGTGTCCTCGTACTTGGCCTTGATGACCTGCACTTGACCGACGACGTCTTCACCGGGTGGCGGCAAGGGCAGCTCCAGCGCGACGGCGGGCCCAGCTACCAGCAGGGCGGCCAGGGACAGGCTACGGGTGACGGCGGGAAAGCGCGGCAACATCCGGTAAATCCTTCGAAAGATGGGTCAAGACAGTCGATTGTACACCCGCCCTGTTGGGAACGGGAGGCATTGGCGAGCTGCATGCGTTTCAGATGATGAAAGGTGCTCAGAGTTCCGGCCACACGGGGCGCATCCCCCGCCGCTGGGCCTCGAGAATTGCCCGGCACAACGTGCACAGACGGTTGTCGCGATAGATCGAGCGCTGCACACCCGACCAGCGTGGTTGCGCCGGCAGCAAACCGCCACACAGCGTGCGATCCACGGGCACCCCCAGCTCGAGCTGACGGGCCACCAGATGAACGCGGATTTCCTGGCACGCGAACAGGTCGAGCTGTTCGTCGGGCTCGATCAGTTGGTAGGCATACAAGGACCAGGCAGGACGCGGCATTGGGGGCTCTCGAAACGGGGGGCGCAACATTAGCCGAAAGCCGGCCCCGTTAAAAGCGTCACAGCAAGGGTTTTATCGCCGGCCAGGCATTTTCCAGCAAGCGTGTCTGGGCGCCCTGGGCCGGGTGGATGCCATCCGCCTGCATCATCTCCGGTACACCCCCCACACCTTCGAGGAAAAACGGCACCAGCGACACCTTCTTTTGCGCTGCCAATTGCTCGTATACCTGAGTGAAGGCCGTGGTATAGCGCACCCCGTAGTTGGGCGGTAACCGCATGCCCAGCAGGACGACCTTGGCGCCCGCGTCATGGGACTGGTCGATCATCGAGGCAAGATTTTGTTGCAATTGCTGCGGAGGCTGACCACGCAGCCCGTCGTTACCGCCCAACTCCAGTACCACCAGGGTCGGCTTATGCGCTGCAAGCAGCGCCGGCAGCCGCGCCTGGCCTCCGGCACTGGTATCGCCACTGATCGACGCGTTGACCACCTGATCGTTGAAACCCTCGCGTTTCAGGCGTTGCTGCAACAGGGAAACCCAACCTTGGCGGCTATCCAGCCCAAAACCGGCGCTGATACTATCGCCAACAACCAGCAGTGTTCCCGCTGCCGCGCTCTGGGCCAGGCAAAACAGCGCCAGACCGGCACTCAACCACCACACTCGCATTGGATTCTCCATGGGCCCCAGCATTCTCGTTGCGCAGAACCTTAGCAAAGTGGTCCCAAGCGCGGAAGGTGACCTGACCATCCTCCATGCCCTCTCCCTTGATCTCGCCCAGGGCGACAGCCTGGCCATCGTCGGTGCATCGGGCTCGGGCAAGTCGACCCTGCTCGGCCTGCTCGCCGGGCTGGACCGCCCCAGCGCCGGCAAGGTCATCCTCGCAGGCCAGGACCTGGGGCCACTGGACGAGGACCAGCGCGCACGGGTGCGTGCCGAGCATGTCGGCTTCGTGTTCCAGTCGTTCCAGTTGCTCGACAGCCTCAACGCCCTGGAAAACGTTATGCTGCCGCTGGAGCTCGACGGTCGTCGCGATGCCCGCGAACAAGCCCGCACCTTGCTCGAACGCGTCGGCCTGGGCAAGCGCCTGAGCCACACGCCTCGCCAACTGTCCGGTGGCGAGCAGCAACGGGTAGCCATCGCCCGGGCATTTGCCGCGCATCCGGCGGTACTGTTCGCCGATGAGCCGACCGGCAATCTGGACAGCCATACCGGCGAGCGCATCAGCGATCTTCTGTTCGAGCTTAACAAGGAACGCGGCACCACCCTGGTGCTGGTCACCCATGACGAGCGCCTGGCCCAGCGCTGCCGCCGCCAGATCCGCCTGGACGCTGGCCGCCTGGTGGCCGCTGCGGAGGTCTGATGACCCACATGCCCTTTTCCCGCCTGTGCGGCTTGGCCGTGCGCCAACTGCTGCGCGACGCCCGCGCCAGTGAAGTGCGCGTGCTGTTCTTCGCCCTGCTGGTCGCCGTGGCCGCCAGCACGGCCATTGGCTACTTCGGTGCCCGCCTCAACGGCGCCATGCTGTTGCGCGCCAGCGAGTTCCTGGGCGCAGACCTGGTGTTGCAGGGTAGCTCGCCCGCCCGCCAGGACCAGATAGACGCCGGGCGATCTCTGGGACTGAGCCATGCGCAGGTGGTCGAGTTCACCAGTGTGGTGGGCGGTGACGCCGGCATTCAGTTGTCCAGCATCAAGGCCACCGATAGCGCCTATCCGCTTCGAGGGCAGGTGCGCAGTGCCGCTGCGCCTTATGCGCAAGAAGCGCCTGGTGGCGGCCCTGCCCCCGGTGAAGCCTGGGTCGAGCCGCGTCTGCTGGCGGCACTTGGGCTGTCGATTGGGGACAGTATCGACGTGGGTATGAAACCCTTGCGCATGAGCCGCGTACTCACCTACGAGCCGGACCGCGCCAACAACTTCTACAGCCTGACACCCCGGGTGATGATGAACCTCGCGGACCTGCCCGCCACCGGGGTCATCCAACCCGGCAGCCGGGTGACCTACCGCGACCTGTGGCGCGGCGAAGGCCCGGCCCTGGCGCAGTATCGCCAGACCCTCGAAGGCGGGCTGGCGGCTAACCAGCGACTGCGCGATACCCGCGACGGCAACCAGCAGATCGGCGGCGCCCTGGGCAAGGCCGAACGTTACCTGAACATGGCCAGCCTGGTGGCGGTGCTGCTGGCTGGCGTGGCGGTGGCCTTGTCGGCCAGCCGTTACGCGGCACGACGCCTGGACGCCAGCGCGCTGCTGCGCTGCCTGGGGCTTTCCCGCCGGCAGGCCCTGGGACTGTATTGCGTGCAACTGGCCCTGCTCGGCCTTGCCGCAGCCCTGGCTGGCGCCCTGCTCGGCTGGCTGGCGCAGCTAGGCCTGTTCCGCCTGCTCGAAGGTCTGTTACCGAGCGTTGTACCACCCGGTGGATTGACGCCAGCGCTAGCGGGAATCGGCACCGGCTTGGTGGCCCTGGCCGGCTTCGCCCTGCCCCCGATCGCCGCTCTCGGCCAAGTGCCACCTTTGCGGGTGTTGCGTCGTGACCTGCTGCCCGTGCCACCGAGCAGCTGGCTGGTCTACGGGGCGGCCTTGCTCGCACTGGGTCTGATCATGTGGCGCCTGAGCCTCGACCTGCTGCTGACGTTCGCCCTGCTGGGCGGTGGCCTGCTTGCCGCACTGGTGCTCGGCGGTTTGCTCTTGCTGGGCTTGCGCAGCCTCAGGCGGCTGCTGGCCGGTGCCCCCCTGACCTGGCGCCTGGGGCTGGGCCAACTGCTGCGCCACCCCATGGCCGCCGCCGGCCAGGCCCTGGCGTTCGGCCTGATTCTGCTGGCCATGGCTTTGGTCGCACTGTTGCGCGCCGAACTGCTCGACACCTGGCAAGCGCAATTGCCCAAGGACGCGCCCAACCATTTCGCCCTGAATATCCTGCCGGACGATCGCGAACCGTTCGCCGAACGTCTGCGTCAGGTCAACGCCAGCACAGCGCCGCTCTACCCGGTCACGCCAGGGCGGCTGATCCGGATCAACGACCAACCCGTGCAGCAGGTCGTCAGCAAGGACTCGGCGGGCGAGCGCGCGGTACAACGCGACCTTAGCCTGACCTGGGCCGCCGAACTGCCCGAGGGCAATACGCTGACCGCCGGCAACTGGTGGCAGGTTCCGCCGCCCGTCGACCAGATTCCTGGTGTTTCCGTCGAAGCCGAACTGGCCAGCAGCCTCAAGCTGCTCATGGGCGACCTGTTGACCTTCGACATCGGCGGCCAGCAGCGCCAGGCCCGGGTCACTAGCCTGCGCAGCGTGCACTGGGACAGCTTCCAGCCGAACTTCTACATGATCTTTCAGCCTGGCACGTTGCAAGGGCTACCGACCACCTACCTGACCAGCTTCTACCTGGGGCCTGGCCACGACCTTGAAGTAGTGGCACTGTCACGGGCATTTCCGGCGGTGACCATTCTCCAGGTCGATGCCTTGCTTGAGCAGCTACGCAGTATCCTTGCCCAAGTCACCCTGGCAGTCGAATACGTCCTGTCGTTCGTGCTGGCGGCGGGCCTGGCAGTGCTGTTCGCCGGGCTGCAGGCGACCCTGGACGAGCGCATCCGCCAGGGTGCATTGCTCCGTGCACTGGGTGCGCCGCGACCGCTGCTGGTCAAGGCCCGGCGCATCGAGTTCGGCTTGCTGGGCGCTGTCAGTGGCACGCTCGCGGCGTTGGGGTGCGAGCTGATCACGCTGGTGCTGTATCGCTATGCCTTCGACTTGCAATGGAGCCCGCACCCCTGGCTGCTGGTGCTACCGCTGGCCGGCGCGCTGCTGGTGGGTGGCGCGGGCGTGTTGGGCACGCGACGGGCATTGAACGCCAGCCCGCTGGCCGTCCTCAGAGAAAGTTGAAACCCCGGATGCCCACGGCAAGGTCCGCTGCTGGCCATAGCGGACCCACGTCAGGGGGTGGAATAGGTAATCTTGGTGATGTACCAGACAGCTTCGCCAGCCGGCGTCGCGACGACCACCTCGTCGCCCTCGGACTTCTTCAGCAGTGCCCTGGCCATCGGCGAGTCGATGGAGATGTAATCCTTGCGATCATAGATTTCATCGTAGCCGACGATACGGAATGCCTTGGTGTCGCCCTCGACGTCCTCCACTTCGACCCAGGCCCCGAAGAATACCCGCCCTTCCTGCTCTGGCGAGTAATCCACCACCTTTACATCTTCAAGGCGCTTGCGCAGGTAGCGTACGCGGCGGTCGATTTCCCGAAGCAGCTTCTTGTTGTACTGGTAATCGGCATTCTCGCTCCTGTCACCCAGCGACGCTGCCCATGCCACTTTCTGGGTAATTTCCGGCCGATACACTCGCCACAAATGGTCGAGTTCACCTTTCAAGGACTCGAACCCATGGCGGGTGATGATGTTTGTTGGCAACTCTGACCCCCGACAACGTCTGATCAACGAACAGTCCGGGGCCAAGCATACAACAATCCATCAGTGCCTGAACCGCTGTCAGCGGCGGGTGATCAGGCCCTGGCGCGCAATGCGGGTGAGGTGGCCGATGACCTGGCCGGCATCCTGGGCTGTGGGTGCCTGGATCACGGCAAGGTCGAAGCGGTCGTTGCCGTACTGTTCGAGGTCGAAGCAGGATTCGGCGAACTGGATGAGAAACGCACGGGCCTGGCCTTTACGGCGCGACAAGCCTTCGAGATGACGCAAAAGCGTGGGCTGATGCTGGCCGCCGAGCAGGATGCGCGGGGTACGGGACGCCTGGTTGGCAGGCAGTGGGGTCAAGCAGACACTGGTACGTGGACAACTCATGGAGCATCTCTCCGCCTCGCGAATCCCGCTGGGCAGCGGTGGGAGGCGTCACCGAACCAGCGCTTTAGCGGTATTTCGGATGACCCGGAGGGGGCTTATCCCGCGCCCCGCAAGTAGCTGTTTAAATCGGCGCAGGCGGTATCCTAGAGCGAGAAGCGGCAAGCTGCAAGTAGACCTTCATCGCAGCTTGCCGCAGACCGATTTCAGCGGGCGATCAAACGGTCCAGCGAGAAGCGACCCGCGCCCTCGATGAGCACCGCCACGGTACCGGCCAGCAGCGCCAGGGCGAACTCGTAGCCGTTGTTGGACATGAACAAGCCGTTGCCGATGTGCACCGAGAAGATCGCCACGATCAGGGTCACGGTCAGTGCCAGTGCAGCAGGACGGGCCAACAAGCCGATCACCAATGCCAGGCCGCCGAAGAACTCTGCGCTCCCCGAGAGCAGGGCCATCAGGTAGCCAGGTGCCAGACCGATGCTTTCCATCCATTGGCCAGTGCCTTCCAGGCCGTAGCCGCCAAACAGGCCGAACAGTTTCTGCGCGCCGTGGGCCATGAAGATGATGCCGACCAGAATGCGAATGACGCTAAGACCTGCGCCGGCACGGGTGGAGAACAGGGCGTTGAGAGTGGTGGTGTTCATTTCGAGACTTCCTTGAGTAAGCGGTGTGTGTTGGGATGGGCGCCATCTTAATCAAATTAACGGATAGTAAAATCGCAAAATAACGCTAATCACTATCGATATATTCGATACTTTAACGCTTGGCCACTCGCTCCAACACCGCACGCTCGCGATTGAACGCCAGGAAGTATTTATTGACGCTGTTGACGAAGTTGACCGGCCCCATCCCCACCTGCTCCATGGCGATGCGCTCGGTTTGGAAGAACCATTGGTTACCGTTGAGGCCTCGGCGCCGAGCCTCGGCACGCATGGCTTGGACGCGCTCTGGCCCGAGGTTGTAGGCTGCCAGTACGAAGGCCATGCGTTCACGCTCGTTGATCTGCGCACTGGCGAAAAACTTGCGGCGAATCATCGCCAGGTAGCGGGCACTGGCCTGGACGTTGCCATCGACGGTCGCGGTATTGCTCACCCCCACCCGCTGCGCCGCCGAGGGTGTGATCTGCATCAGCCCGTGGGCCCCTCCACTGCCACGGGCACTTGGGTTCAGAGTGGACTCCTTGAACGCCAGCGCGGCCAGGTTCAACCAGTCGATCTGCTGGGCCTGGCCGTGCTTCTGCAACACCGGGCGCAGCGAGGCCAACCGCTGGCGGTCCTTCTTGGCCAACGGGTCGTGCACACGGTACTGGCGTCGATAGATGCGTTCGAATGCCGCATCCTGGTTGTCCGGTGCACGGTAGACCTGCAGGAAACGGTCGACGGTGGCCAACAGCTGCGGTGCATCGCGCCGGACATACCACCGTATGGCCTGCGGCCTGCCCACTTGCACCCGGGTGTCGAGACGAAGCCGCGGCATCACCTTGGCCCAGCGCTGCGCAATGGGCCGCTCGACCAGGGTCAGGTGGTAGATGCCGGCCTGGACCATCTCCAGCACGTCTTCGATCGCCAGGGTCGCATCGACCCACTCCACCTTGATCGGCGGCCGCTTGCGCAACGCCAACTGCTGGTTGAGCTGTTCGATCACCGGGCCGGCGGCGCTGGCACTGGTCAATGCCACGGTGCGACCCGACAGTTGCTCGACCCGGCTGAAGCTGCGTTCGCCCTTGCGCCCCACCAGCACCAGCGGCACCAGGTCCAGCACCGGAGCGCTGGTGTCGACGCCGCGCACCATGGAGGGGTCGAGCAACTCGCCCGGCGCGGCCAGGTCTCCTTCGCCACGCTGCAGTGCACCCAGCAATTGCTCCTTGGCCCTGGGGATCAGCTTGAGCTGAACCTGCTGGCCGTCACCCGCGCGGGCGTTGAGGTAATGCTCGAGCGCACGCAGGCGATAATACTCCAGGCCAACCGGCTCGCCCTTGACCTCGCCCGAGCTGTTGCGACTCTGGTTGACCAAGACCCGCAACACTTTACTGGCGCGGACGTGTTCCAGATCACGGACATTGGCAGGCGGCACGCTCTGCTGAGGGCCAGGCAGACGCGGCTGGGCCTGGCCGGTCGTGAGCAGCCCAAGCGTCAGCAGCAAGATGAGCAGGTATCGCAGCATGCTAGAACGTGTCCGAGGTCGGGAGGCGGCATCCATGTGGCACAGGCAGCTCGTAATAAACGGCGGCAGAAGACCACGGCAACAGCCTGAAGTTCTTGGCTTTTTTCCGAATATCGCGCTTTTTGCTATGCTGGCCGCCCCGCGGCACGAGGTAGCACCATGCAACTGATCGATATCGGCGTCAACCTGACCAACAGCAGCTTTCATGATCAACAGGCGGCCATTGTCGAACGCGCCATCGAGGCCGGTGTGGCGCAGATGGTCCTGACGGGCACCAGCCTGGAAATCAGCGAACAGGCCCTGGCCCTGTGTCAGCAGCTCGATGCAGACGCCCGCCACCTGTTCGCCACCGCCGGTGTGCACCCCCATGACGCCACATCCTGGGATGCCGACAGCGAACGCCAGTTGCGCCAACTGCTGAACGAACCAAGGGTGCGTGCAGTCGGCGAATGCGGGCTGGATTTCAACCGCGACTTCTCCCCTCGCCCGCTGCAGGAAAAAGCCCTGGAAGCCCAGCTGGCGCTCGCCGCCGAATTGCGCCTGCCGGTGTTCCTGCACGAGCGCGACGCCAGCGAACGCCTGCTGGCGGTGCTCAAGGACTTCCGCGACCACCTGCCTGCCGCTGTGGTGCACTGCTTCACAGGCGAGCGCGCGGCGCTGTTCAGCTACCTGGACCTCGACCTGCATATCGGAATGACCGGCTGGATCTGCGATGAACGCCGGGGAACCCACCTGCACCCTCTGGTTGGGAACATCCCCGAAGGCCGGCTGATGCTGGAGAGCGATGCGCCCTATCTGCTGCCGCGCAGCCTACGGCCAAAACCGAAGAATGGACGCAACGAGCCAGCGTTCCTGCCCGAAGTATTGCGCGAGGTGGCCTTGCATCGTGGCGAATCGCTGGAGCACACCGCCGCCCACACCACGGCAACGGCACGGGCCTTCTTCGGGCTCCGTTGACGCATATCAACACAGGCGCTGGCTTGCCCGGGCACAATGATGGCACCTTGCCAACAATGTTCCCGCTCAACTCAGAGAAGACCTGCCCATGGGTGCCTGGATTAGCAATGTTTCCCTGAAGTACAAGTTCTGGGCCGTCAACGCGGTGGCCTTCGTCACGACCCTGCTACTGGTGCTGTACGCCGTGCACCTGGAGCAACGCGCCCGGGCGGAAGCCGCGCAGGGCCAGGCATCCGCCCAGGCAGCGCTACTGGCTGCCTGGCCAACCGGGCAAGCCCTGCCCGTGCAGGCCAATGTCATCACCTGGCAGTCCGGGCAAACTCCAACCTATGCCGGCGAACCCGTGGAAGGCCTGCGCGATGCCCAGGGCTGGGTCGAGTTACCCGCCGCCTGGATCCTCGGCGACAACCCGCTACGTGGCGCCCAAGTACTGCGCCATGGCAACCAGCAGGTTGCGGTGCTGGCCGCTTCGCCGAGCCTGCGCCAGGTGTTCCTTGACCGTTTCACCAACTATGCAGTGTGCGTGCTGATCCTGATGCTGGCGATGCTCTGCGCGTCGCAACTGTTGATTCGCTTCCTGCTGAGCCAACTCAACACCCTCAAGGACGTCATGCTGCACGTGGAGAAAAGCGGCGACTTGTCGGCGCGGGTCCCCTTGGCCTGTGGCGATGAAGTCGGCCAGATGGCCGGTGCCTTCAATGCCATGCAGTCGACCTATCACCGCGTGGTCAGCACCGTGGCACGTACCGCCGCGCAACTGGACTCCGGCGCTGCGCGCCTGGCAGCGAGCATGAACGAGGTGCGCCACGGCATGCTTGGCCAACAGAGCGAAACCGACCAGGCCGCCACGGCCATCAACGAGATGTCGGCCACCGTGCATCACATCGCCCAGCACGCCGGCGCCACCCGCGACCTTTCGCAGACCGCTGATACCTTGGCCGGGAGCGGCAAGGATGTCGTCAACCGGGTTCAGGATTCGATCTCCGGGCTGTCCAGCGGCGTGCAACAAACCGCCGAAATGATCCGCCAGCTCGCTGATGACAGCCAGAAGATCAACGGTGTGGTCAGCGTCATTCACAGCATTGCCGAACAGACCAACCTGCTGGCACTCAACGCCGCTATCGAGGCCGCCCGCGCCGGCGACCTGGGCCGCGGTTTCGCCGTGGTCGCCGACGAGGTGCGCAACCTGGCCAAGCGCGTACAAACCTCCACCGACGAAATCACCACCATGGTCGCGGCGCTGCAGTCCGGCACCCGCGATGCCGTCGAGTTCATGCAAGAGAGCTCGTACAAGGCTGACGACTGCGTCAAGCAAGCGCAGGAAGCCGGCATCGCCCTGGCAGAGATCACTGACGCCGTGGCGCAGATGCGCGAGAGCAATACCCAGATCGCCGTGGCCGCGGAGCAGCAAAGCCAAGTCGCCGAAGAGATGAATCGCGCGGTGGTGAGCATTCGCGACGTGACCGAAGAAACCGTGCAGCAGACCGTCGGCTCGGCCACCACCAGCAGCGAACTGGCGACCTTGGCCGGGGAACTGAACAAGGCTATTGGCCAACTCAAGCTATAGTCACCATAGCCAGCGTCGATTGGCTGCCGATCCTCGGCGGCACTAAGCTTTGGGCATGACCGAGAGGAAATGCCCATGAGCAAACGTCTGCCCAATCTGCCCGCCTGGCAATGGCGCGGCTACCATCACAACCACCGCCACCCCACCAACCTGGTGCTCCACCTGATCGCGGTGCCGCTGTTCATCCTGGGCGCGCTACTGGTGCTATCGGGTATCGTCGCGCTGGACTTGGGCCAGATCGCAGTCGGTGTCATCGCCCTGATCGCAGGCCTTGGCATGCAGCGCCAAGGCCATCGCCTGGAAGCCGAGCAACCGGAACCCTTCGCCAACCGCAAGGATGCCGTAAAACGCCTGCTGACCGAGCAGTTCATCACCTTTCCGCGGTTCGTGCTCAGCGGCGCCTGGTGGCGTGCCTGGCGAGAGCGACACAAACATCGGCGTTGAAGCTCCTCCCTCCTGTGGGCGTCCTGCTTCGCACCCGCTAGGCGAATACCGTGACCGTTTGCCGGCTCAGCGCCAGCAACTCACCGTCGGCCGTCCACAGGGCTGCCGCCGCGTGTCCGTAGCCATCGCGGGCATGTTCGGTTTCGACGCAATAGCGGCACCAGTCCAAGGTCGACAGTTTCGGCGTCGGCTGGATGAACTCGATGGTCCAGGTCAGGGTACTGCCCGCCGCCGGCTGTTTCAGGAAGGGCATCAGGCTGGGCGGCCAGGCATCGACCAGGGCGAGCAGGTGAGCTACGTTGACCTGCGCCTGTGCAACATCGCGCAGTCGCACCCAGCCCCCCATCTGCCGTGATGCATTGCCGCTGAACGGTAGACCACCGATCGCCCAGCGCAGGGCCACATGGCGCATGAACTCCGGGGTGACTCCTTTGATATAGGGAAGCTCCGGGGCAGACGCTTCGAGCGCCTTCATGGGGATCGCAGGCTGTGCTGGCACGTCGACCACCGAAGGCCGCCCCGCACCAAAATTGCCTTGGATCAGGGTGACGACCTGACCACCTTGCACGGCTCGGCCCAGCAGCGTGCTAACCGCCTTGCCCTCGCGCAGCACCTCGGCCTCGAAGCGTATCGGTACATCGGGGGCAGCCGGGGCAACGAAGCTGATGGCCAGCGAACGCACCGGCCGATCGTCAGGCAGTTTCAAGCTCATGGCCTTGTAGACCATGGCCGCCATGAGGCCACCGAACACAGCGCGGCCCTGGGCCCACTCAGGTGGGATGCTGATGGGGTCGGATTGCGCTCCTACAGCATTGAGCAATTGATCGAAGTTCACGGGGCAAGGCTCCTCGGGCAGGCATATGAGGCCATACTAAAGGCCCTGCCACGAGCCATCAGCCCGCATTTCGGTCATTTGCAGGGCTATCTGTGCTCAAGCGCCGCCTGCAGGGCATCCAAGGTGACATCGGACTGACGCTCGGCCTCATGCAACTCCTGCTCCCAGTCCGCACCGCAGGAGGCTAGGTCCGCCTGCTCGCGAGCCTGTATCAGCCATTGCAGCCGATCATGCCAGTCGCCCAGGTCACCCTGCGCACGCTTGAGCAGACGCCGCAGTTTCTTCCCCGTATGCCCCAGTTGCGGATAGGCTTCATCACCATAACGGGCTCGCTTGATCAGCAAACGCAAGCGATGCCGGTCATGGGCAGGGTCGGCCAGCGCCTTGCGCAATTTGCGCCATTGCTTGTCCAGACGCTTGTCGATGCGCCTGTCGAGCGACTTGGTCAGCCCCTCGCGATCAGCCGCACGCAGGAACAAGGGAAACGCATCGAGAATGGCCAGCACCCGGCCTAGTTGCGCGCTGTTCGCCACGCTGGCGAAGGTATTGCCCCGCCCTTCCAGACGCCGCTTCCCCGCCTGGACGATGCCACGGCGAACCAGCTCTGCACCCAGCACCTCACGGTCTCGCAATGGCGTGGTCAGGCTACCCAACGCCCTGGCGGCATCTTCCAGTTGCTCCACCCCAGGCAACCCGCGCAACGGCCGCAACAGGCTACGCAAGCGCCGTAGGCTGGTGCGCAGATCATGCAGCGCCTCGCTGTCGGTATCGGCAGCCAGACGCTCGCGACTCGCCAACAGTCGCACCTGCAGGTTCAGGATCTGGGCAACGACATGATCGAGCATGGTGGTGGGCATATGACGCTCCCCGGTCAGCGCCCGGCGCGGGACTCACGGATATAGAAGCGTGCCTTCTCGGCTTTGCGGGTACACCCTTCGAAGCCTTCGAACTGTTGCTGGGTCTTGGCCCCGGTCAACAGCGACAGTGCCTTGGAGTAACTGACGGTACCGGCAAAGCCTTCGGCCTTGGCCAGGTCGAGCTCCTTCCAGGCGGCATCCAACTGGGTCGCACAGCTGTCACGGTAGGCCGTCTTGCCCGCACAGCCAGCAAGGGCCAGGGCAATCAGAGGAAGGCAGATCCAGGCTTTCATCAGTGTTACCTCAAAAGAAAATAAGTGTGGCTGTTCGACGCACGGTCCGCTGAAAAGTGCCCTGCTCGATATGCCTTGCTTAGAGTAGTCCAGCGCGGTCTACATTGAAGCACAGGCATCAAAGCGTGCATTGTTGGACAATGGTTGCACAAGCCGGGGAACGATCATGAACAAACGTGTAGCGCTGGTGTTGGGATCGGGTGGGGCTCGGGGCTACGCCCACATTGGCGTGATCGAGGAAATCGAACGGCGCGGTTATGATATCGCCTGCATTGCCGGTTGCTCCATGGGCGCGGTGATTGGTGGCATCTACGCCGCCGGCAAGCTCGACGACTACCGCAACTGGATCGAAAGCCTCGATTACCTGGATGTGCTGCGCCTGGTGGATGTCAGCTTCCGCCTTGGCGCCATTCGCGGCGACAAGGTGTTTGGCCAGATTCGCAAGATCGTCGGCGAAATCAACATCGAACAGTTGCGCATACCCTACACGGCGGTAGCCACCGACCTCACCAACCAGCAGGAAATCTGGTTCCAGGAGGGCTGCCTGCACCAGGCCATGCGTGCTTCGGCGGCCATTCCGAGCCTGTTCACGCCCGTGATGCAGGGCAATCGCATGCTGGTCGACGGCGGCATCCTCAACCCGCTGCCAATCGTGCCGGTGGTATCCAGCCACTGCGATCTGATCATCGCGGTCAATCTCAACGCCACCAACCAGAAACAGTATCAGTTGCCTGTCATCGAGCGCCCGGCAGCCTTCAAGATGCGCTTCGACGCGCTGCTGACCTCGCTGGGGTCGCGCTTGCCGTTCCGGCGCAAGCCCGCAGAAGAGTTGATACGTATCGAACAGGAGATCGTCGCCGAGGGGCTCGCGCCCCCCAACCCCTGGCTCGCCGACGTCGCCGACCCCGAAGCTCAGCAGCCTGCGGCAGCTCCGGAGCGCGAAGGTGCCCCCAAGTCAGCCACCGGCTCGTTCATCATCGACAACGTCGGTCCGGCGTCACTGCTGGACCTGATCAACCAGAGCTTCGAAGTGATGCAAACCTCGCTGGCGCAGTACAAGATCGCAGGGTACCCGCCGGATGTGCTGATCAACGTGCCCAAACGTGTATGCCGGTTCTTTGAGTTCTACAAGGCGCCTGAGCTGATCGCACTGGGGCGTGAGATTGCCCGGGATACCCTCGATAACTACGAGGGTGAGAAGCGTTAGACCTCCGCCCCCTTACCCCGCGGTAGCGGCTTGCCGGTGATGAGGCCAACCCAAGCCGCAGAAACGAAACAGGCCGCATGAGCGGCCTGTTTCGGTTTGCAGCAACCACTCAGTAACGAGTGATGTCCGCTTTGGCTTCCAGCTGCTTGCGGTAGGCCGCGAAGTCCTGCTGACCGGCCCGCGAAGCGAGGTAGCTGCGGATCTGCAGCTTCTCCTCGTCGCTAGCGGCGGCGCCTTCGTTCACGCCCTTGAGTTGCAGCACTACCAGGCTGCCGTCATTGAGCACCACACTGCCGAACACCGGTTTGTCCTTGGCTTGCGGCTTGGCCAGACGGAACAGCGCCTGCAACTCGGCCGGGTCGATACCGTCCTGGCCACGGGTAACGGCTTCATGTGCAGTCCACCCCTGCCCTTCGTATGCAGCACCCGCGGCGATGGAACCATCGCGCAGACCTGCAATCAGCTTGTCGGCTTTGGCCTTGAGCTCGGCGGTAGCCTTCTCTTTGGCCAGGTGCTCCCTGATGTTCTTGGCCACGGCCTCCAGCGGCAGTTGCTCAGGCTTGCGGTGCTCCTTGACGCGCAGCACCACGGTGGTCTCCGGGTCGAGCTCGATGGCGGTGCTGTTGGCAGCCTCCTCCAGCACTTCTTCGGAGAATGCCGCCTGGATCACCGCACGGTTGGCAGTGATACCTTCGCCGCCTTCACGACCGAACGGTGCCGAAGTCTGCACCTTCAGGTTCAGGTCCTGGGCCGGCTGAACCAGGTCGGACGCCTCGTAAGCGGCATCCTGCAACTGCTTGGCGGCATCGACGTAACGCTGCTCGACCAGCGGCAGCTTCAGGTCGCGAGTCAACTTGTCCTTGAGGCTGGCAAAGCTCGGTACTTCCGGCGCCTGCACGCCCAGCAGCTTGATCAGGTGGTAGCCGAACTCGGTGCGCACCGGAGCCGATACCTGACCGTCCTTGAGCTTGTACAGCGCATCCTCGAAGGCGGGGTCATAGACGCCCGGGCCAGCGAAACCGAGATCACCACCGCTGTTGGCCGAGCCAGGGTCCTGGGAGAACTCCTTGGCCAGGGCGGCGAAATCCTCACCCTTGGCCAGACGCTGCTCGACTTCCTCGATGCGGGCCTTGGCCTGGGCATCGCTGACCTTGTCGTTGACTTCGATCAGGATGTGAGCGGCATGGCGCTGTTCGGCCAGGTTGGCGATTTCTTTCTCGTACTGGGCCTTGAGCTCGTCATCGGTCACTTTGACCTGGTCGAAGAACACCGACTTCTTCAACTCGATGTAGTCGATGACCACCTGGTCCGGCGACATGAACTCCTTGGCATGCTCGTCATAATGCGCCTTGACCTCTTCGTCGCTGACCTTGACCACAGCCGGGTTGGCCTTGAAGGTCAGGGAAGCGAAGTCACGGGTCTGGTTTTCCAGGCGAGCGAATGCCTCCACCTGCTTGTCAGTGACGAAGCTGCTGCCGGCAAGGCCGGTACGCAGTTGGCCGATGAGCATTTCTTCGGCGAGCATGTCGCGGAACTGCATGCGGCCATAGCCCATCTGGCGGATGACCTGGTCGAAACGGTCGGCATTGAACTTGCCGTCGACCTGGAATTCCGGTCTTTGCAGGATCACTTGATCCAGCGCTGCCTCGGATAAGGCAAACTTGGCGTCCTCGGCTCCCTGCAGCAGCAGTTTGCGTTCGATGAGCCCGTTGAGCGCGGCGTCGCGCAGCATCTTGTCATCCAGCAGCGCAGGGTCGAAATCCTTGCCCAGCTGTTGCATCAGCTGACGACGCTGCATGTCCGCGGCCTGGCTCAGCTCGTTCTGGCTGATGGTCTGGCCGTTCACCTTGGCGGCGTCCTGCGAATGAGTGGCGGCCTGAAAAATGGCCTCGAACCCGGTCAACGCCATCAGCACGACGATGAGGCCGATGATGGTCTTGGCAATCCAACCTTGTGAATTGTCCCTGATATTTTGCAGCATGCGTCCCCCAGAAACGGTTGTACCACTGCGTCGACAACCGCGGAGCGTGGGTAGAGTCCTGATATGAAGAAAGGCGCATCCGGTGGATGCGCCTTCTCAAAGCGGGCGTGCTCGGCGGGAACGTTTGCGCCCCACCGCCACGCGGTCGGACCTGGCCAAGCCAGGACCGGCTGAAAGAGACGACTTAGTTGACGGCGTCTTTCAGGCCTTTACCAGCCTTGAAGCCTGGAACCTTGGCGGCAGCGATCTTGATAGCCTTGCCGGTCTGTGGGTTGCGGCCGGTGCGCTCGGCGCGCTCCTTGACCGAGAAGGTACCGAAGCCAACCAGTACCACATCGTCACCTTGCTTCAGGGCGCCGGTGACGGATTCGATGACTGCGTCCAGCGCACGGCCGGCTACAGCTTTCGGGATGTCAGCAGATGCGGCGATAGCGTCAATCAGTTCCGACTTGTTCACTCTAAGTCCCCTTATTCTCTATTGAGTTTGTTTCTAAGTATGTAATGAAAAGCTTATGAAACGTGCGCTGGGCGGCTTGTTGACAATAGCGTGCCGCTTTATAGCAAGGCCCCGAAAAAACTGTCAAGGAAAGCCCCCCAGCTAAAAACTACTAGTGCGTGCTGATTCTTTCCTTAGCATCGCCGTCGCGCTTTTCATCTTTCGCGACTATCTCCGGAGCCACATCTGGCAAGGGCTCCGGGGCGTATTGCAGCGCAATTTGCAGGACTTCGTCAATCCATTTGACGGGTTTGATCTGAAGATCCTGTTTGATATTTTCCGGAATCTCCTTCAGATCGCGAACATTCTCCTCGGGAATGATCACCGTCTTGATCCCGCCACGGTGTGCCGCCAGCAGTTTTTCCTTCAAGCCGCCGATAGCCAGAACCTGGCCACGCAGGGTGATCTCACCGGTCATGGCAACATCGGCGCGCACCGGAATCTGGGTCAGTGCCGACACCAGCGCAGTGCACATGCCGATACCCGCGCTCGGCCCGTCTTTGGGCGTTGCCCCCTCTGGCATGTGGATGTGCACGTCGTGCTTCTCGTGGAAATCGGCGGCAATGCCCAGGCTTCGGGCACGGCTGCGAACCACGGTCTGCGCGGCCGTGATCGACTCGACCATGACATCGCCCAGCGAGCCGGTCTTGATCAACTGGCCCTTGCCCGGAATCACCACGGCCTCGATGGTCAGCAATTCGCCGCCCACTTGGGTCCAGGCAAGGCCGGTAACCTGGCCGATCTGGTCTTGCTGCTCGGCCAGGCCATAGCGGAACTTGCGCACGCCAAGCAGGTGCTCGAGCTGCTCGCTGGTAACCTTGACCTTGACCTGCTTCTGCCCGGTATGTTCCTTGACCACCTTGCGGCATACCTTGGCGATCTGCCGCTCAAGGCCACGCACACCGGCTTCGCGGGTGTAGTAGCGAATGATGTCGCGGATGGCCGAGACGTCGATCTCGAGCTCTTCCTTCTTCAAACCGTTGGCCTTGACCTGCTTCGGGGTCAGGTACTTGACCGCGATGTTGATCTTCTCGTCCTCGGTGTAGCCCGGCAGACGGATGACTTCCATGCGGTCGAGCAGCGCCGGCGGGATGTTCATCGAGTTCGAGGTGCAGAGGAACATCACGTCCGAGAGGTCGTAATCGACCTCCAGGTAGTGGTCGTTGAAGTTGTGGTTCTGCTCCGGATCCAGCACTTCCAGCAGCGCCGAAGCCGGGTCGCCACGCATGTCGCTGCCCATCTTGTCGATTTCGTCGAGCAGGAACAGCGGGTTGCGCACACCCACCTTGGTCATTTTCTGGATCAGACGACCCGGCATCGAACCGATGTAGGTACGACGGTGACCCCGGATCTCGGCTTCGTCACGCACGCCACCGAGGGCCATGCGCACGAACTTGCGGTTGGTGGCGGCAGCGATCGACTCGGCCAGCGAGGTCTTGCCGACGCCAGGCGGACCGACCAGGCACAGCACCGGGCCGCGAATTTTCTTTA
This sequence comes from Pseudomonas sp. Rh2, assembly GCF_040762985.1. NCBI lineage: Bacteria > Pseudomonadati > Pseudomonadota > Gammaproteobacteria > Pseudomonadales > Pseudomonadaceae > Pseudomonas > Pseudomonas sp. Rh2. The sequence goes on along the minus strand of NZ_CP142890.1, from coordinate 2,316,395 downwards.
CGCGCTTCTGTACGGCGAGGTACTCGAGAATGCGCTCCTTGACCTCTTCCAGGCCATAGTGGTCGGCATCGAGAATTTCCTCGGCCTTGGCCAGGTCCAGGCGCACTTTGCTCTGGGCCTTCCACGGCACCTGCACCAGCCAGTCGAGGTAGGAGCGGACCACCGTGGCCTCGGCCGACATCGGCGACATCTGCTTGAGCTTGTTCAACTCGGCCTGGGCCTTGGCCAGTGCGTCCTTGGGCAGGCCGGCGGCTTCGATGCGCTTCTTCAGCTCTTCGACTTCATTGTGGCCTTCGTCGCCGTCACCGAGCTCCTTCTGAATGGCCTTCATCTGCTCATTCAGGTAGTACTCGCGCTGGCTGCGCTCCATTTGCTTTTTGACCCGACCGCGGATGCGTTTTTCCACCTGCAGCAGGTCGATTTCCGCATCCAGTAGCGCCAACACATGCTCGACACGGGCCGGCAGGTCGACGATCTCAAGGATTTCCTGCTTCTGCTCGATCTTCAGCGCCATGTGGGCAGCCATGGTATCGACCAGGCGGCCCGGCTCTTCGATGCTGTTGAGCGACGACAGCACCTCGGCGGGGACTTTCTTACCCAGTTGGACGTACTGCTCGAACTGCGACAGCAGGGTACGCACGAAGACTTCCGACTCGCGCTCGGCGGCGTCGACTTCGTCGATCAGGGACACTTCGGCACGGATGTGCCCTTCAACTTCGGTGAAACGCTCGACCGCGCCGCGCTGTTCGCCCTCGACCAACACCTTCACGGTGCCATCAGGCAATTTCAGCAGTTGCAGCACGGTGGCAACGGTACCGACACGATACAGGGCGTCTTCGCCCGGATCGTCATCGGCTGGGTTCTTCTGGGCAAGCAGGAGAATCTGCTTTTCGCCCGTCATCGCGGCCTCGAGGGCTTCGATAGACTTTTCGCGCCCCACGAACAGCGGGATAACCATGTGCGGGTAAACAACGACATCGCGCAATGGCAAAAGAGGCAAGTCGAGGGTGGTCTTCATGATTTCGCCTCTACAGCGGCCTTATGGCCGGAAACCGGTGGAAATTATGCTTGGACCTAATGTGGGGGCAGGCTTGGCAAATTACAAGCGCTGGAGAAGGAAAAGCAGAAAGGGGCCCGTAGGCCCCTTCTTGCTTGTTGCCATCGCCCGACTCAGAGGTCAGGTGCGGCCTTGGCTTGCGGCTCACTGTTTTCGTAGATCAGCAGCGGCTGCGAAGTGCCTTCGATGACGCTCTCGTCGATCACCACCTTGCTGACATCCTTCTGCGAAGGAATCTCGTACATGGTGTCGAGCAGCACGCCTTCGAGGATCGAACGCAGGCCACGGGCGCCAGTCTTGCGCTCCAGGGCCTTGCGGGCGACGGCCTTGAGGGCGTCGCTGCGGAACTCGAGGTCCACGCTTTCCATCTCGAACAGCTTGGCATATTGCTTGGTGAGGGCGTTCTTCGGCTCGGTGAGGATCTGCATCAGTGCAGCCTCGTCCAACTCGTCGAGCGTCGCCAGCACTGGCAGACGGCCAACGAACTCGGGGATCAGGCCAAACTTCACCAGATCGTCCGGCTCGACCTCACGCAGCGACTCACCGACCTTCTTGCCTTCTTCCTTGCTGCGCACTTCCGCGCCGAAACCGATGCCACCTTTGGTGGAGCGGTTCTGGATGACCTTTTCCAGGCCCGAGAAGGCGCCACCACAAATGAACAGGATGTTGCGGGTATCAACCTGCAGGAATTCCTGTTGCGGGTGCTTGCGGCCCCCTTGCGGCGGTACGGAGGCGACGGTGCCTTCGATCAGTTTCAACAGCGCTTGCTGCACGCCCTCACCCGATACATCGCGGGTAATCGACGGGTTGTCCGACTTACGTGAAATCTTGTCGATTTCGTCGATGTAGACAATACCCATCTGGGCCTTCTCCACGTCGTAGTCGCACTTTTGCAACAGCTTCTGAATGATGTTCTCGACGTCCTCGCCCACATAACCGGCTTCGGTCAGGGTCGTGGCGTCAGCGATGGTGAACGGTACGTTCAACAGACGTGCCAAGGTTTCGGCGAGCAGGGTCTTGCCCGAGCCGGTTGGCCCGATGAGCAGGATGTTGCTCTTGCCGAGTTCGACCTCGTCACCCTTCTTGTCACGTTGGTTCAGGCGCTTGTAGTGGTTGTACACCGCTACGGACAGCACCTTCTTGGCGCGCTCCTGACCAATTACGTACTGGTCCAGGATGCCGCTGATTTCTTTCGGCGAAGGCAATTTGTGCGCGCTGCTTTCGGCCTGGGCTTCCTGCACCTCCTCACGGATGATGTCGTTGCACAGGTCGACGCACTCGTCGCAGATAAATACCGAGGGCCCGGCAATCAATTTGCGCACTTCGTGCTGGCTTTTGCCGCAGAAGGAGCAATAGAGCAATTTGCCGCTGTCCTCGCCGTTACGGGTGTCAGTCATTCGATCGATCCAATCCGGTAGGCTTGCAACACAAGATGAAGGCAATTGCGGGCTTTTTCAAGTCCGCAGGTAGGCGCTTTCGGCACCTACCTGCTCTGGCACCTGGGTTCAGGAGGCCAGTTGCCGCTTGTCGTATACCGAGTCGATCAGGCCGTACTCGGCCGCGCGCGAGGCGCTCATGAAGTTGTCACGCTCGGTGTCGCGCTTGATGGTCTCCAGGTCCTGGCCAGTGTGGTAGGCCAGCAGCTCGTTCAGGCGCGCCTTGATGTTGAGGATTTCCTGGGCGTGGATCTCGATATCGGTGGCCTGACCCTGGAAGCCGCCCAGCGGCTGGTGGATCATCACACGCGAGTTCGGCAGGCAGTGACGCTTGCCCTTGGCACCGGCCGCCAGAAGGAAGGCGCCCATGCTGCAGGCCTGGCCGATGCAAATGGTCGAGACGTCCGGCTTGATGAACTGCATGGTGTCGTAGATCGACATGCCAGCAGTCACGGAGCCGCCCGGAGAGTTGATGTACAGATGGATATCCTTGTCCGGGTTTTCCGCTTCAAGGAACAGCAGTTGCGCCACCACCAGGTTCGCCATGTAGTCCTCTACAGGGCCAACCAGGAAGATCACTCGCTCCTTCAACAGGCGCGAGTAAATGTCATAGGCACGTTCGCCACGGGCGGACTGCTCGATAACCATCGGGACCAGACCGCCTGCGGCCTGGATGTCAGAGCTCTGCTGAATATAAGAATTGCGGGACATGTCCTGCGCTCACTCCCAAATAGTCATGGCTTGAATACGCACAAGCCAGCGCGAAGGCTGGCTTGTGGGGGTTTCCTACGAGAGAAACGTATTACTCAGCGGCTGGAGCCTGTGCTGGTTTTACTGCTTCTTCGTACGAGACCGATTTGTCGGTCACAGTCGCTTTCTGCAGAACAGTATCTACAACTTGTTCTTCCAGCACAACCGAACGGACTTCGTTCAGTTGCTGGTCGTTTTTGTAGTACCAGGCGATGACCTGCTCAGGCTCTTGGTAAGCCGAAGCCATTTCTTCGATCATCTCGCGAACCTTGACGTCGTCCGGCTTCAGCTCGAACTGCTTGACCACTTCGGCGACGATCAGGCCCAGCACAACGCGGCGCTTGGCTTGCTCTTCGAACAGCTCGGCTGGCAGCTGCTCAGGCTTGATGTTGCCACCGAACTGCTGAACAGCCTGGACGCGCAGGCGGTTGACTTCGTTTTCCAGAAGGGCTTTCGGCACTTCGATCGGGTTGGCGGCCAGCAGACCGTCCATGACCTGGTTCTTGACCTTGCTCTTGATCGCCTGACGCAGCTCACGCTCCATGTTCTTGCGAACTTCGGCGCGGAAGCCTTCCAGGGTCGATTCCTTGATACCGAACTGGGCGAAGAACTCTTCGTTCAGCTCTGGCAGCTGAGGCGCGGCAACGGCGTTGACGGTAATGGTGAACTCGGCGGCTTTGCCAGCCAGGTCCAGGTTCTGGTAGTCCTCTGGGAAGGTCACGTTGACAACGCGCTCTTCGCCAGCCTTGGCGCCTACCAGGCCATCTTCGAAGCCTGGGATCATGCGGCCGGAGCCCAGCACCAGCTGAGTGCCCTTGGCCGAACCACCGGCGAAGGCTTCACCGTCGATCTTGCCGACGAAGTCGATGTTGACCTGATCGTCTTTCTCGGCGGCGCGCTCGACGGTTTCGAAGCGCACGTTCTGCTTGCGCAGCACTTCCAGCATGTTGTCCAGGTCAGCGTCAGCCACTTCGGCGCTCAGGCGCTCGACCTTGATCGACTCCAGGCCCGCAACGGTGAACTCTGGGAAGACTTCGAAGACAGCGACGAATTCCAGGTCCTTGCCCTTCTCGAAGGACTTCGGCTCAACGGACGGAGCACCAGCCGGGTTCAGCTTCTGCTCGACAACCGCCTCGTAGAAGGAAGCCTGGACCAGGTCACCGAAGACTTCCTGACGGGCATCGCCCTCGAAGCGCTGGCGGATCACGCTCATTGGCACCTTGCCCGGACGGAAGCCCGCGACCTTGGCGCGCTTGGCAGTCTGCTGCAGACGCTTGTTGACTTCGTTCTCGACGCGCTCGGCCGGAACGGCGATGGTCATGCGGCGCTCGAGAGCGGAAGTGTTTTCAACAGAAACTTGCATGGATATTCCTCGTTGCACAGACGTTAGCCGGCGATAGCCCGACTCCAGAATCAAGGGCAAACATTCTAGTGAGTCGCGCACCAGAAGTCACCCCACCCGGGACGACGGAAAACCACGCCGGTCGATTAACTTGCAAGGCCCGCACGGCGCACCGCCGGGCCCTTCTATATAAGGAGGCTGCGCGACGCCTTGGGCGGCACACAACCGAAATACCTTGTCAAACAACTGCCAGGGCAAGCGACACTGTTTACTCAGGGTCGATCTCGTTGAACTGGCAGTACTCTTCCCACTCCATCCCCAGCGCCTCGGCCACTTCGCGATGGGTCTCCAGGCGCATCGCCTGCAGTTGCTCAGGGCTTTCGGCGATCAACTGCAGCGCCAGCTCCCAGGGCTCGATACCCTGCTCCTCGGCGGCATCCTCGAAGGCCCATTCGATCTGCTGGGCTTGCTCACGGGCATCGAGCTCGCAAATCTCTTCGAGCAGCTGCGGATTGGCTTCGGCGAAGCGCTGCAGCGCCAGGGCCTGACGGGCTTCTTTTGCAATCATTGGGTTGTTCCTCTGCCGGCCAGATGGTCCGGTGTTTCAACCGGCTGAAATCTAACAGCTTTTATTGGGGCGCCACCAGAGGATTGCAAGGGGGGAGGGAATCCAGCAATTCGCACGGCGCATCGCGAGCAAGGCTCGCTCCTACGTTCGTTTCGGGCCAATCATTCCTGCGAGATTTGCGCTCAAACGCTTCGGCACTCGACGCGATATCGCGTCGTCAAACAAGGCGGTCGCGCGCGTCTGTCACTGGCGGTACCGGCCCGAAACAGACGCAGGAGCGAGCCTTGCTCGCGATGCGCCGCGTGGGCGGCGCTCGATACCCGCACCAGCCAACAACTCAAGACACGCCCCAAAAGGCACAAAAGCCGCAATAAGCGGCTTTTCAATGCAAAAGATGGTGCGGACGAAGAGACTCGAACTCTTACAGCTTGCGCCGCTGGAACCTAAATCCAGTGTGTCTACCAATTTCACCACGTCCGCATACAGCAGATAACATAAAGGCGCCCGACCATTCGATCAAGGCGCCCTTAAAGAATATGGGGTGGACGATGGGAATCGAACCCACGACAACTGGAATCACAATCCAGCGCTCTACCAACTGAGCTACGCCCACCATATTGCGGTCTTGCGGTACTACATTACAACCGTGTTACAACCTTACAGAAGCATGGTGCGGACGAAGAGACTCGAACTCTTACAGCTTGCGCCGCTGGAACCTAAATCCAGTGTGTCTACCAATTTCACCACGTCCGCGTAGCGCTTAAAACAAAGGCGCCAGATCATGCAATCAAGGCGCCTCTGAAGAATATGGGGTGGACGATGGGAATCGAACCCACGACAACTGGAATCACAATCCAGCGCTCTACCAACTGAGCTACGCCCACCATATCGCTATACAGCCTTACTTGCTCGCCCAAGCAGCCTAATGGCGCACCCGGCAGGACTCGAACCTGCGACCATCCGCTTAGAAGGCGGATGCTCTATCCAGCTGAGCTACGGGCGCATAAGCAGTGTGCCTGACCGAACGAGCCAACAAACCACTCATTCTGCCCGACCTTGCCAACCCGTGCTAGGTCGTACCCGACAAGTGCGGCGAATCTTATAGACGAGCGGGAATACCGTCAACACCTTTTTCTAAAAAATTTAAATTATTTAAGGGGTTAGGGGATTTGCCCGACCACCCGCCTTTGCCCTTTGGCCATGTCGTGCGAGAATGCGCCCTCTTTAATGTTCCTTTCTCGATGGTTAATCACGCGTCTATGACTGCACACCTAATCGACGGCAAGGCGATCGCCGCCAACCTGCGCCAGCAGATCGCTCAACGTGTCGTGGAGCGTCGCCAGCAAGGCCTGCGCACTCCAGGCCTGGCGGTGATCCTGGTCGGCACCGACCCCGCTTCCCAAGTCTATGTCTCGCACAAGCGCAAGGACTGCGAAGAGGTCGGCTTCATTTCGCAGGCCTTCGACTTGCCCAGCGAAACCACGCAGCAAGCCCTGACCGACCTGATCGACCGCCTCAATGACGACCCGGCCGTCGACGGCATCCTGTTGCAACTGCCGCTGCCCGCACACCTTGACGCCTCCTTGCTGCTTGAGCGGATCCGCCCGGACAAGGATGTCGATGGTTTCCACCCCTACAATATCGGCCGCCTGGCCCAGCGTATCCCGCTGCTGCGCCCATGCACGCCCAAAGGCATCATGACCTTGCTGCACAGCACCGGCCAGGACCTTTACGGCATGAACGCAGTGATCGTCGGCGCCTCCAACATCGTCGGCCGCCCCATGGCCATGGAACTGCTGCTGGCCGGTTGCACCGTCACCGTCTGCCACCGCTTCACCAAGGACCTCGCCGGCCACGTTGGCCGTGCCGACCTGGTGGTAGTGGCCGCCGGTAAGCCGGGCCTGGTCAAGGGCGAGTGGATCAAGGAAGGCGCCATCGTCATCGACGTCGGCATCAACCGCCAGGACGACGGCAAGCTGGTCGGCGACGTGGTCTACGAGACCGCCCTGCCCCGCGCAGGCTGGATCACCCCGGTACCAGGCGGTGTCGGGCCGATGACCCGGGCGTGCCTGCTGGAGAACACGCTGTACGCAGCGGAAGAACTGCACAAGTAAGCACACGTGGCGCACGACGTGAAACGGCACCCAGAGGGTGCCGTTTTCGTTGGCGAGCCCTACCGCGCCAAACCTGGCCCCTGGTGCTAACACTGTACGCAAGGCATTCGCCGCATCGCCATTAGCCTCACTGCTCCCCCCCTTCAGGAGCAGCCCATGCACACCTTGCAACCTCACCACCTGGCGCTGATTCAGCAGCGCCTGCCCGACTGGCTGACCGAGGCCACCAAACAGCAACGCCAGATCCTGCGCAAGCGCGTGCAGCACAGCCACAAGGCCACGAGAAAACTGCACGAGGCCATGACTCCCCTCGAATCGGTGGAAGCCTTCTGTCGCCCCTTGCTCAACGAAGCCCTCGCCCGCTGGTATCCGGACATACCGCTCCCTTCACCCGATACGGCCGTGCTGACCGACCGCACGCCCGCTCATCGACGCATGATGTCCTGGCTGGAAGCCGCCATGCAGAACATGGCCGACGACACGCCCATCCGCCTTTATGCCTCCGAAGACGCCCTCGAGCCCATGGCCGTAGACACCACGCTGTTCGTCAAAGGCGTGCGCAATCTTGACCTTGGCCAACGCTACCTGAACCACCTGCAGCAACACATCGACACGGATGACTTTCGCGCCCTGCTTCGCGGGCAGGACCACGCAGCCTTCGCGGCGGAACTGACCTACGCTCGCCTGCAAGGACGGATCGACAGCCGCGGAGAATCCTTGGGCGAAGCCGCGCTCGCAGGCTCGCACGAAGTGCGCTCACTGACCGGTACAAGACGCCTTCAATGTGGCTACCTGAGCGTTCTCGGCGTCCCCCTGAGCGGGCCTTTGCTGGTGCGACTGGAGCCACGCGACGAGCAAGAGCCCTGCCTGCTCTACTTGCCCGCAGACCCCTCGGGCGCAGTACGCCAGTACCCCTCCCTGCAGGCTGCCGGCACAGCGCTTACCCACCGTTTATGGCAGGAGGACTTCCGACTGTTCTTCAACCGCTTCGTCAGCCACGCGCAACAACCCGCCTTCGCTGCCCGACTGCGGCAAAGACTCTACCCTCGTTACCCCTACGCACTGCTCTACCCAACGCCACCTGTGCTGGAAAAAGGCGAGTCGGTAAGTTGGATCAAACGGCTGTTCCCCTCCCCCCACGACGTATGGCAGGAGACCCTCGACAAGAATGCCCGCCTGACGCTGACCTTCACGCCCTGGACAGGTGACTGTTTCGAACAGCGAGCCAGCAGCCAGGTGCAGGTCGCCTTGACCGATGCCGTGACGCTGGTCGTACCCACGGCGCGTTTCGACGCTGCGATCGGGCAGGCACGCCTGCTGGGCTGGCTGGGCGTGGGCCTGACCGCACTGAATGTGGCGAGCTTGTTCGTGCCGGCGCTGGGCGAGTTGATGCTGGTGGTCGGCGGCGCGCAGATCGTGAACGCGTTTCTCGAAGGCGTGCATGCACTCAACGAGGGAGAAACCGATGCGGCCATCGGCCATCTGTTCGATGTGTTCGACAATCTGGTGCAGATTGCCGTACTGGGCGCCGCTCATGCGGCAATCGGTCTGACTGGCCCGCTGGAGAACTGGACACGCATTCCAGGCCCCTCTGGCCAACGCCTCTGGCATGCAGACCTGCTGCCTTTCAGCCGAGAAGCGCCCTGGCCACCAGGCGCTCCGGCAACCAAAGGCTTGCATCATCATCAGGGCCGTCCCTGGCTCACCCTGGAAGGCAACCACCTTCCGCTCGAAAAAACAGCAGCCCATGGCTGGCGTCTCGCAACCGCCAGAGGCCACCAGTATCAGCCTCGCCTGCTGGGCAACGGCCACAGTCCTTGGCTGCTCGAACACGAGCAACCTCTGGCTTGGACCACCGCCAGGCTCATGCGCCGAATCGGCAACAGTGGCGTCGCGGTGAGTGACGAAACCCTGCTACGGGCCCTGCGCAGCAGCAGTTTCAGCGATGCAGCCGTGCGCCGCGTGGTGGTCGATCAGGAAGCCGCCCCAGCCCTGCTGCTCGACAACCTGCAGGCACTTGGCGCAACGGATGCCGCAACACCTGGGCCGACAAACACCGGCATGGTCGTCCTCGGACGCGATTTTCCTTCCCTGAGTCTCAGGGCCAAGTCCGAGATCCTTGCCAAAGCCAGCAACCGCGACCTGGACCATCTGCAACGCAGTGGCCGCCTGCCTATCGCCATTGCACAGACAGCTCGCCTGTACCTGCGCGAAGCTCGCATCAACCGGGCCTTGCTGCGTTTTTACCAGGACAGCGGCCCCTGGCAGGATCGCGATGCCCTGGCCTTGGGTTGCCTGGAGCAGTTACCTGGCTGGAGCAACGCGGTACGTATCGAGTTGCGCGAAGGCAGTCTGCACGGCCGGCTTATCAACGCTGCCGGCCCGCGCGGTCGACCGGTCAAGACCCTGGTGCGCCATGAACAAAGCTACCAACCCTATGACGAGCACGCAGAATCATTGTCCGGTCACAGGACCCTTTACCAAGCCCTGCTCGATGCCTTGCCGGACAGCGAGCGGACAGCGCTGAGCCTGCAGATACACGACCCCCTGCCATTACGCGATGCATTGTTCGAAAAAGCCGCCGCCGACCGCGACAATGCTGCCCGCCTGCTGGGCATGGCTCCGGTACGCAAGCTCTACCAATTACCCACGCGCCTTCTGGAAACAGGACGCATAGGCTATCCACTCAGCGGCCGCGGCCAAGGCTGGGCGAATGACGACGCGTTGTTCGACATGCTGTTTCCCAGCCGCGAGCCAGGCGATCGCGAATGGTTGCGTTATCGCCTGCGCCAGGCGGCCGGAGACGCACCCGGCGCGTTCACCAGGCTGCTCGAAGGCTTGCGAACAGAGTACCAACGCCTTGGCACTACGCTCGACACCTGGGTCAATGACGCAGAAGGGCTTATGGTGGGCGCCATCGAACAGCGCCGCATCGCTCGCACCGAGGCGGCCTGTCGCATACGCCAGGCATGGCGACGGGAAAGCCCGCAAGTCGATCAGGTCGAATTGGTGCTCGAGGCGCAACACCTGGGCTCTCTGCCAACCTTGCCGGTACGCCTGACGCACGTGAATTGGCTGATCGTGGTCGGTTCACGCGCCGGTGAAGCTGCCAATCTGGATGGATTCCTGCAGGCGTTTCCTGGCGTACGCCATCTGGATCTTTCCAGCAATCTGCTGCGCTGGCTGCCTGAACCCTTGACCCAGATGACCCAGCTGGAGTCCCTGGACCTGTCGGAAAACTTCCTGCTTCTGGACACGCCTCGCAACCTCGACGTTCTGGCGCACCTTCCTCGCCTGCAACGCCTGAACCTCACCGACGCGCTAGAAGACTTGCCCACCCAGGCCCTGGAACGGCTCGGTCAGTTGCAGCACCTGTACTCGTTACAGGCAGACCTCAACAATCTGGTGCTGCAGGCCGAACACTTCGATGCCCTGCAAGGTTGGCCTGCATTGACCGAGCTGAGCCTGGGGTCGAACGAAATCACCCTGACCCCGGAAAGCCGCACCGCGCTGGCACGCCTGAATCACCTGCAGTCGTTGCGCCTGGGCGAGAACCCGCTGCGCCTCGCGCCTGACGTGACCGGGTGGCAGCGACTGCACACCCTCGACCTCGACCGCGTCGAGATCACGCAGTGGCCCGTGGGACTCGTCGGCTTGATGGATCAGCGCCCCCTGGTGCTGCGTTCGCTAGACCTTAGCGGCAACCGCCTGGTTGACGCGCCCGAACTGCGCGACACAGCCTTCGCCGAAGCCATTCGCAGTGGCGAGGAAGGCACCTACTATGACTTCGACGACAACCCCTTCGACGAACAGACCCAGCTCAGGCTGGTCAATGCCGGGCTCCAAGCCATCCCTGACCTCGACGTCCTGGAAGAAGAACCCTGGGCCCTCGAGCTTCCCGCCGAACTCGACGCGCACCGTCAAGCCCATGCCGAAGACCCCGCCTGGTCCGCGCTGTATCGCCTGGTCGAGCGCATGGTCCAAACACCGGACTATCAGTCAAACCCAACCCTCACCCGCGAGCGAATCGTCCATGTGCTGAGCACCCTGACCGCCGAAGATCTTGTCGATGGGGAAACTGGCTGGGGACGCGCGCAATTGCTCGAACAAGTCACCGCCGAGATCAACGATGCCGCCGAGGCCTGCGTGGATCAGGCCAGCCTGCTGTTCCAGCGAGTGGAAACGCAAGTCGCGGTGTGGCGCTGCGTAGCCACTTCCCACACCGGAGCATCGGACGAGGCTGTCGCTGTCTCCGTGGTCACCAGCCTGGCACGCCAAGCATGTCTCGATGAACGGGTCGGCGCCCTGTACAACGCCCGCCGGGCGCGACGCCAAGCCTTGAGCGCAGCCGAGGACGAGGCCGCGCGCCAGGCCGCTCCAGCGCTGTTGGCCGACGATGACATGAGCGATGAGCGACTGACCGACCCTCAACTCCCTCCCGACGAAATCGAAATAGCCCTGGTCGCACGCATCGCTTTGCGTGAACGTCTGAGCCTACCCGATCAACCGGCGCAGATCGCTTTCGGCTACCTGGCGCAACTGAGCGAGGGCACATTGGAGCACCTTGCCCAGGCGGTACTGGCCGAGGTGGATGGGGCTTTCCTGGCGCGCTGGGCAAGCGAGCAACCCTTTTGGCGCGCCTGGGTGCAACGGCTTTACCCTGAGGCCTTCCAGGCACTGGCCCGGGAGTGGCAGGCGGCTTCGGAGTACTACACCGACTTGACCGAGCCGACCTCGGCAATCGCGCCCTACACCGGACCGGCCGTGCCACCGAGATTCATCGAAGCCCTGGAGCGGGAGACCTCCGCAGTACAGGGCTTAAGGTGGCGGATTGAAGGCATCTTGCAACGTATCGACCTGGTATCAGGACGGTACAGCGGCGAAAGCGAGCTGTACGAACGGGCTGGCCGATTGCTGCTCAGCACCCGTCGCGACGCCCAAGACGCCCTGTATCGACAGCTGGCGATGACAATGTTCAACACGCAGTGAGGTTCCCTGCACAGGCCTTGGGCGAGCTTCGCGCCAGGGCCGCCCACAGCCGATTCGGCTGCCTGGCGCTTGATTTCAGCTGTTGCGGCTGAGCCCCGCCCTGCGCACAGCCAGCTTTTGCACAGTGCCTGTCGGAAAATATACCTACAGCCCACCCTGAGAGCCCACCCGACGCTCAGGTGCGCCGCTGTACGGAGAACCCCATGACCCGCTATATCGATGTGCAAGACCTCGCCCGCCTGGTCAATCGCAAAGGTCTGTCGACCTGCCTGGTGGAAATGGCCGAGTACATTCGCCAGGACTATCTGCGCTGGCAGGACTTCGAAAAATGCGCGCGCCTGGCCAATCACTCGCCGGACGGAGTGATCGAGCTGATGCCGGTTTCCGATCACAACCTGTATGCCTTCAAACACGTCAACGGCCACCCGAAGAACACCCGCGACGGCCTGCTGACGGTGATGGCGTTCGGCGCCCTGAGCCGCGTCGACACTGGCGCCCCGGTGCTGCTCAGCGAAATGACCCTGACCACCGCACTGCGCACCGCAGCCACCTCGGCCCTGGCCGCCCGCTACCTGGCCCGCGAGGACAGCCGCAGCATGGCCTTGATCGGCAACGGCGCACAGAGCGAGTTCCAGGCCATTGCCTTCAAAACACTGTTGGGTATCGACGAGATTCGCCTGTACGACATCGACCCGACCGCCACCGCCAAGCTGGTGGCCAACCTGGCAGATCGTCCCGGCCTGAAGCTGACCGTGGCAGGCTCGGTCGCCGAGGCCGTGCGCGGCGCCGACATCGTGACCACGGTGACTGCCGACAAAGCCTACGCCACCATCCTTACCCCGGAAATGATCGAACCGGGCATGCACCTCAACGCGGTGGGCGGTGACTGCCCGGGCAAGACTGAGTTGCACCGGGCCATCGTCGAAGCGGCGCGGGTGATTGTCGAGTACGAGCCACAGAGCCGGATCGAAGGCGAGATCCAGCAGGCGGCGGCAGACCTGCCCGTCACCGAATTCTGGAAAGTGGTGACGGGCCAGGTGCCTGGCCGCGAACATGACCGCCAGGTGACACTGTTCGACTCGGTCGGCTTTGCCCTGGAGGATTACGCGGCCCTGCGTTACGTACTGGATTGCGCCCAAGCTCTGGACATCGGGCAGGACATCGAGCTGGTACCGACCCTGGAGAACCCAAAAGATCTATACGCACTGCTGCAACCGCGCAGGGTGGGCATTCGAGCGGCACACCCAGCCAGCTGCGCAATCGCCTGATATTGCGGGGCCGTACGACGGCCCCTCTTTTCCCTGCAGCGACAGTTGCGGAATTACCGCCTAACCTGTCCATGCCTCCCGCTGAATGAAGCCATTGCGCATGGACACCAAGGCCGATTCCCACCACCCCCTGGACCGCATCGACGAGGCGATCATCGACGTGCTACGGCACGATGGCCGCATCACTTTCGAGAAGCTGTCCACCCTTGTTCACCTCACCCCACGCCCCTGCCTGGAGCGTGTGCGCAAACTGGAGCGACGTGGGGTGATACGTGGATACGGAGCGATCATCGACTTGCAGAAAGTATCGCCTGGGCTCTCGTTGCTGGTACTGGTGGCACTCTCCAACCAGAGCGGCCGCGCTGCACAAAAGGCCTTCGAGGCCACCATGCGCAGTTGCCCCGAAGTGTACGAGTGTCATTTGATCAGCGGCCATTTCGACTACAGCCTGCGCATGCGCTGTCGGGATATGGAGCACTACCGGGTCCTTACCGAACACTGGATGAACGATGACGCCCTGCATATCGACAAACTGGTGGCGCACCCGGAGCTGGCGGCGGTCAAGAGCATGGCCCCACTGCCGTGATCAGGCCGAGCGCCATGGCTCCGGTTGTCGATAGGCCTGCGCCCATGCCGCCACCTCGCCCACTGGCATCGGGGCAGCGATGCCATACCCCTGCGCCAGTGCGCAACCAAGCTCCATCAGCACCCGCCCATGCTCGACGCTTTCCACCCCCTCCGCGATGACCTCGCGGCCAAAGGCCCGTGCCAGGCCGATCACCGCCCCGGTGAGCGCCAGGTCATCCTGGTCATGGAGGATGTCGCGCACGAACGACTTGTCGATCTTGATGGTCTGAGTCGGCAGGCGCTTCAGGTAGCTCAAGGACGAATAGCCGGTGCCGAAGTCATCCAGCGAAAAACGTACCCCCAGCGCCAGGCACGCGTCCAAGCAACGGCTGACGTGCTGGAGATTATCCAGCGCCACCGACTCGACGATCTCCAGGTCCAAACGAGTGGGGTCAATGCCTGGGTGCTCGGCCAGCAACTGCGCCAGCCGCGCGGCAAAGTCATTGCGCTGCAGATGTCGGGCGGCGATGTTCACACTCAGCGACCAGTTACGCCCTTCGCGTTGCCATCGACGCAGTTGGTGCAGCGCCTGCTCGATCACCCACTCGCCAATCTCCACGATCAGGTCGGTCTGTTCGACCAAGGGCAGAAACTCGCCTGGCAATACCAGTCCACGGCCTGGGCACTGCCAGCGCAGCAGGGCCTCGAAACCCAGCACCTGGCCGCTGTGCAGGTTGACCTTGGGCTGGTAATACAGACACAGCTCGCCCTGGCGCAGCGCACGGCGCACCTGCGCGACCGTCTGGTGCGTCGCCTTGAGTTCCAGTTCCTGGGAAACATCGAAAATGTGATACCGGTTGCGCCCGCGCTGCTTGGCCACGTACATGGCCTGATCGGCATGGCGTACCAACGTATCGGCATCTTCGTCATCCTGTGGGAACAACGTCACGCCAACGCTGGCACTGAGCGCCAGGCGCTGCTCGCGAATGACATAAGGCGCAGCCAGGGCGTGCAGTATCCGATGCAAGGCGGCATGCAACTGTTGACTGCCATCGACATGACGCAGGATCAGCACGAATTCATCGCCCGACAGCCTTGCCACTGCATCACCGCCGCGCAGGATGCTCCTCAACCGCTGGGCCACCTCGACCAGAAGCAAGTCGCCCGCGGCATGTCCGTAGCCATCGTTGACCGCCTTGAAACCGTCGAGGTCGAGCATGCACACCGCCAACGGAATGTCCTCGCGACGGGAAAACGCCAGGGCCTGGTTGAGCAACTCGGACAAGTACGCGCGGTTGGGCAACCCAGTGAGCACATCGTGTCCGACACGCCATTGCAGGGTGTGCAGCAACTGGCGTTTTTCAGTGACATCGAAGCGGATCGAGACGTACCTGTGCACCTTGCCAGTCTTGGGGTCGATCAGCGGCACCATGGTACTGTCCACCCAGTACAGCGAGCCATCCTTGGCCCGGTTACAGATCTCGCCTTTCCACACCCGCCCTGCGACCAGGGCCCGCCACATGCCTAGGAAAAACTCCGGCTCGTGCAGGCCTGAATTGAGAATACGGTGATTGGCACCGAGCAGTTCTTCACGGCTATAGCCAGAGATACTGCAGAACTGCTGGTTGACGTAGGTGATTCGCCCGCGCAGGTCGGTCTCGGAAAAGATCGCGGCCGCGTCCACGGCCGCGCGATAGATATCGTCCATAGCATCCTGCCTTTAACGGTTGAAGCGCTCCACCAGGGCGCGCAATCCGGCGCACACCTGTTCCAGCTCGGCGCCGCGCGAGGCGGCGGCATTGGCGCTATGGGCACTTTGCTGCGCGATGCCAGCGACCCCGTTGATTTGCCGGGACACCTCTTCGGCTACCGAAGACTGCTGCTGCGAGGCCGTCGCCATCTGCTGGCTCATGTCGCTGATTCGCTGCACCGCCTCGCGTATACCTTGCAACGCTTGTTGCGCCTCCTGCACCTGGGCTACACCGTGCTCGGCCCCTTCGATGCCCTGGCTGGCGATGGCCACGGCCTGCTCGGCGCCCTCGCGCAACGTGTCGATGACGCCCTGGATGTGCAGGGTCGACTGGCGGGTCTTGTCGGCCAACGCCCGAACCTCATCGGCCACCACCGCGAACCCACGCCCTTGCTCACCGGCACGGGCCGCTTCGATGGCCGCGTTCAGTGCCAGCAGGTTGGTCTGCTCGGCGATGGCGCGGATCATCCCGGCCGCCTCGGAGATGGCGTCGGTCTGGTCCGCAAGGTCAGTGACCGCCCGGTTGATCTGCCCAACGGTGGCCGCGAGGTTGCGAATAGCCGTACCGGTCGAGTCGGCGACCCGGTTCCCCTGCTCGGCGAGCCCATGGGCGGTATGGGCTTCACTGGCCGTTAACTGCACATGGCTGGCAACCTCACCGATCGAGGCGGCCATCTCGGTCATGGCGGTGGCGGTCAGGTCGGTTTCGGCGCGCTGCTTGAGCAGGGCGGTTTCAGTGCCACGGGACAACTGCCCCGCCTGCGCGGCGGCCACGGCCATCTGCGCGGCAAGATCGCTCAGGCGGGTCAGCGCTGTCTTGAGTCGCGCATGCTCACCGACCAGGATCAACTGCAACTGCCCGGCAGCGCCCGGCAGGTCGCTGTAGGTCAAGGCTGCGATCGGGTCCGCGAAGGTACCGTCTGCGCCCTGGATCACACGCTGCAACTGCCGGCGCAAATCGTTGCGTCCCCATAGGCCGTAGGCCACGAACAGCGCGAAGGTCACGCCCTTGCCCAGCGCACCAGGCAAGCACTGGTTGGCCGCCACTGCCAGGGCACCACCGAGCATCGGCAGTGCCAGCGCCTGCCCCAGCAATGCCAGGCGACGGCCGGTCGACAACGCCGACTTGCCTTGGCGCAAGCGCGCATACAACGCCTCGGCCCTACGCACTTGATCGCGGGTCGGACAGACCCGTACCGACTCGTAACCGACCACCCGCCCATCTTCCAGGATCGGCGTGACATAGGCATTGACCCAGTAGAAATCGCCGTTGCGACAGCGGTTCTTGACGATCCCCATCCAGCTTTTACCAGCCTTGAGGTAACGCCACATCAATGCGTACACCGCCTCAGGCATGTCCGGGTGCCGCACAAGGTTATGCGGGCTGCCGATCAGCTCGGCTTCGCTGTAGCCGCTTATGGCAGCGAATTCTGGGTTGCAGTAGGTGATCAGGCTGGCCGTATCGGTGGCCGATATCAGTCGCTGATCTTCGGGGAAACGCTGCTCGACCGGTGTAACCGGCAGGTTGACACGCACGATGGGACTCCATTCACAAGAAAACCGGCGCCGCGCTCATCGGACACACCGGAACCGCTTCACATCGTGGGGCTCCAACGCTCCAGAGCACCTGAGCCCCTTGCAGCCTCGGGTCGAGCATAGAGCGAGAGCCGATAATGACTGGCCGGTCAAAGTGCGAATTCTACGAATACCATCACATAAATCAAGCAAATGTGATCCAAAGCAGCGTTGCCTTACACCAAACTATACCGGTAAGTTCCTGATTCTAAATGGGAATTAATTGATGAAGAGATCAGCTCTGGGATTTGCCCTGCGCCGCTACCGTAAGCTGGCAGGCTTGACGCAGGCACAATTCGGCGAGCAGACCGGCTTCGACCCCAAGACCATCAGCCGCTTCGAGACCGGCACCTACACCCCCAGCATCGACGCCCTGCTAACCTTCGCCGACGTTCTGGGCATCAAGCCCAAGGTCTTCTTCTGCGAGCCTGACGATGAAGACGAGCAGCGAGCGTACCTGTTCGATGTGATTCACAAGGCCCCGCCCAAGGCGCTTGGCAAGCTGATTGCAGCAGTGGATCAGGCATTGGCCAAATCCTGAACTCTTTCGCCTCATCCGCGCGGGCGCCCCACCAGGCCCGCAACGCTATGTGCACCGAACTAGAGCCAGTGAGGCCACAACGCCCCATAACTGGTCAGACCGGTAAGGCCGAATTTCCTTGCAAAGTCGGATTTTTCGCGCTTTTATGACCCTGCACTGAACAAACCGGTAAGACCACAATAATTAAGTCCTGCGCTCTTTCGCCCTCGCGGCATCGAAGCAAGGACACCGATCAGAGACCCCTCCCATGCTCAAATGGTGCTCGCGTTCGATCTTTCTGCAAGTGGTGCTGGGCCTTGCCCTCGGCATTGCCTGCGGCCTCAGCTTCCCCGACCTGTCCCTGCAACTCAAACCCCTCGGCGACGGCTTCATCAAGCTGATCAAGATGCTCATCGGCATCATCGTGTTCTGCGTGGTGGTCAGTGGAATCTCCGGCGCCGGCGACCTGAAGAAAGTCGGGCGAATCGGCCTGAAGTCCGTCATCTATTTTGAGATCCTGACCACCATCGCCCTGGTCATCGGCCTGGTCTTCGCCTTCACCAGCGGCATCGGCAGCGGCGCCAACATTCACCTCGAGCAGCTGTCCAGCGCCGACGCCAGCAGCCTGGCCGAACGTGGCCAGCACATCCATGGCGCCACGGCGTTCTTCATGGACCTCATCCCGACGTCGGTGGTCGGTGCCTTCGCCGATAACAACATCCTCCAGGTGCTGCTGTTCTCGGTGCTGTTCGGCAGTGCCCTGAACCTGGTGGGCGACTCGGCGGCGGGTATCTCGCGGCTGATCAATGAGCTGAGCCATGTGGTGTTCCGCATCATGGGCATGATCGTGCGCCTGGCCCCCATCGGTGTGTTCGGCGCCATTGCCTTCACCACCAGCAAGTACGGCCTGGAATCCCTGCAGCACCTGGGCGGGCTGGTCGCCTTGTTCTACCTGACCTGCGCGGGCTTCGTGCTGATCATCCTCGGCACCGTGATGCGCCTGTCGGGCCTCAAGCTGCTGCCGTTCATCAAGTACCTGCGCGAAGAGCTGACCATCGTACTCGGCACCGCCTCCTCCGACGCCGTGCTGCCACAGATCATGCGTAAGCTCGAACACCTGGGCATCGGCAGTTCCACCGTCGGCCTGGTGATTCCGACGGGCTACTCGTTCAACCTCGACGGCTTCTCCATCTACCTGACCCTGGCCATCGTGTTCATTGCCAATGCTACCGGCACACCGCTGGCGATGACCGACCTGCTGACCATTCTGTTGGTGTCGCTGGTGACCTCCAAGGGAGCCCACGGCATCCCAGGTTCGGCGCTGGTCATCCTCGCTGCCACCCTGACCGCCGTACCGGCGATTCCAGTAGTGGGCTTGGTGTTGGTGCTGGCGGTGGACTGGTTCATGGGCATCGGCCGGGCGCTGACCAACCTGATCGGCAACTGCGTGGCTACCGTGGCCATCGCCCGATGGGAAAAGGACATCGACATGCAACGTGCGCAGAATGTGCTCGATGGCAAGCCGGGTTTCGCCCACACCCCACGCAAGCAGCCCAACGCCCATCAACAGGAATTTTGACCGAGTGTGGCCGGCAATGATGCCGGCCCCTCCAGGAGCGAACCGTGATCAGCTCATCGACCGTCGTCAACTCAGTGGTGGAAAAACTGCGCCAGGCGCTTGCACGGGGCCAGTGGCGCTCCGGCGACATGTTGCCTGGCCAACGCGAGCTGGCCGAGCAACTGGGCATCAGCCGCCCTAGCCTGCGCGAAGCCGTCACCGTGCTGGAAACCCTGGGCCTTGTGCGCGCCATGCCGGGCAAGGGGGTTCTGGTACTCGATGCCGAGGCGATGGTGACCGAGCCCGGTGCCGATTCCACGGCACCGGCCAGCCTGGCCGACGTGCTGGAGCTGCGCTACACCCTCGAACCTTTCATCGTCGGCCTGGTGGCGCAATCGGCCAACAGCCAGGACATTGGCCAATTGCGCCTGACCCTGATGGACATGCGCGAAGCCCTCGAGGCCGATGACAGCGAAGCCGGTGTCAAAGCCTACATTGCCTTCCACGAGGCGCTGTTCGCCCTGACCACCAACCCGATCTTCCAAAGCGTGGTACAGCAGACCAGCAATGCCCTCAAGCAAAGTGCCGACATGCTACGCAATTCCCCCGAGCACCTGGCCGCCCGACTCAAGGAGAACGAAGCCGTGGTGCGGGCCATCCGTGATCGCAACAGCGCCCAGGCCAGCGCCCAGATGCGCCGGCACATCCTGGCCGAAGGCCAGCGCATGGGAATCGAGCTGAACATCCCGGACGAACATCACAGCCAATGACCCCAGGAGAGCGACCATGACCGCCTGCGCCCAAGCCGCCCCTCAGTTGCCTGCCCTGCTCGCCGCTGGCGAGACGCGCCTGTCGGCCGATCAGATCTACCCCCGGCTGTTCGACGCCATTCTCGAGCAGCGCCTGCCACCGGGCAGCCTGCTGCCCGAGCAAGCGCTGGGCAATGCCTTCGGCGTCAGCCGCACGGTGATTCGCCGGGTGCTGGGGCGCCTGTCGGATCAGCAAGTGGTGGTTCAGCGCCCAAGCCACACCGCCCACCTGGCCGCACCTGGCCCTGAGCAAGCACGCCAGGTGCTCAGCGCCCGACGCCTGGCGGAGACGACGTTGATCACCCTGGCCACCCAGCGCGCCAAGCCCTCGCACATTCGCCAATTGCGCTCGCTGGTGGAGCGCGAACGCCTGCACCACGAGCGTGGCGAGCGCTGTGCGGCGATTCGACTGGGGGGCGAGTTCCACCTTAAACTCGCGCAAGTGGCCGCCAACGCCCCCTTGGCGCGCTTTCTCAACGGCCTGGTACCGATGACCTCGCTGATCATCGCGCGCTACGAATCACCGTGCTGCGAACACTGCGCCTGGGAGGAACATGCCGCGATCATCGACGCCGTGGAAGCCGGCAACGAGGAAACAGCGCTGACCCTGATGCACCAGCACCTCGACCGTTTGGAAGACAAGCTCGAACTCGAGTGATCCACACCGCCTTTGCGCCATCGCCGCTGCTCGTCGCGGCGACGCGCCGTCGCGATGGGCTGCAAGGCAGGCACCGAATGCGCCCCCTATACTCGTTGAACCCCCTTCACTTATCAGGGAGGCGCTCGCATGACGCTGCGCATTCCCTCACTGCTGATCTGCCTGCTGGTGGCCCTCGGCGGTTGCGCCAGCAAGCCAGCGCCGCCACCGCCGCCCGTGGCGCTCACGCCCGCCATCTGGCAACGCATCGACCAGGAACTGATCGAGGCTTCGGTAGGCGCCGCCGGTTCGGCCAATGACTATGCCCGGCGGTCGATGCGGGTATGGAAAGAGCAAGTGCAGCAGCGTACCGAGAGCGACTTCATCCCTTGGTTCACCGGCTATTGGACCCAGCAATGGCTGACCCTGAAGGTCGCCTGGTACAAGCTCGACAGTGGCGAAGGCCGGGAGCCTGCGGAAAAGCGCCTGGCCCTGTACCTGCAGGAGCAGTATCACGAACGGGTGATCGAACCAGTGGCCGAACAGATCAACCCCGAAGGCATCCGTGATCGGGCTTGCGAGTTGTACGTGCAACTGCTCGGCCAGCAACTGCCAGCCATCATCGCCCGCTATCGTGCGCCGCCTGAGCAGTTCAGCCAGCGCCTCAATCGCATCCCGGCCATCGCCCTGGGCCCGCCCGAGGCACGCAATGCCAGCCTCTATCAGTTGCTGCGCGCCAAGCCACTGGAACAGCAGCCCGCCTGGCAGGCCCTGCGCCAGCACCTGCACCTGCAAGCAGCAAAAGGCCCTGGGCAAACCGATATTGGCTTGTCAACGGTTGCCGACCGCGCCAGCGAGAAGCTCGGGGCCACCCTGGCGCCACGCGGCATAGCCAGTGCCGTGGCCAGTGCCGTGGGCAAGGTGGCCGGGGCGATGATTTCGATCGTCTCGGCCGGCTACGGGATGATCACCCACGACCGCGAGCATCCGCAGATGGTCGAGCAGTTGCGGGTGATCCTGAACGTGGCGCTCAACCAGGAATGGCAGGCGCTGATGGAGAACCGCCAGAGTGGCGCCATGGCGGGGGTGTACTACTTGTCCGGCCAGGTCGAGGACAGCTTGCTGGCCAGCGCACCACAGCTGAGGGAGCAAGAAGTGCAGCAGCGCCAGGAGCCATTATTGATACGCCTGCCGCCCTGAGGCTGGCTGGGCGGCGTCAGGCCACGGCCATCGCCGAGGTCGGCAGGCCGAAGATCCGGTCGAACGCCCAGTTGTAGACGAAGGTGTAGCAAGGCACCAGAACGATGAACGCCAGGTCCACCAGGAACGCCTCGACCAGGCTCATGTCCAGCCACCAGGCAATCAGCGGTATCAGGTACACCACCAAGGTCAGCTGGAAACCCACGGCATGCGCCACCCGCCGCGCCACGCTGCGACCGCGCTTGGCCTGGCGGCTCTCCCAGTACTCGAACAGGCTGTTGTAGATCAGGTTCCAGAGCATGGCGATGGTGGTGATCATCACCGCCAGTGGCCCGGTGTGCGATGCCTGAGTGTCCGACAGGTAGGCCAGCCCCACGGTCGACATGCACAGGCCGATCAGTTCATAGAAGGTCACATAGACCAGTTTGCGTTTCAGTCCCTGCACCAGGGGTTACCTCAAATGACAAAAGCGATGGGCGCAAGGATGATTCATTTTTATTGACAGGCAAAGTCAACAGCTTTCAGATTGACTGACAGGAGGCTGCCCATGAACTTTTCCAGCGATAACATCCAGTTGTTCCTCGCCGTGCTCGACCATGGCTCGTTTTCTGCCGCTGCGCGCGCCTTGGGCAGGGTACCCTCGGCGGTGAGCATGGCCATCGGCAACCTCGAAGCCGAACTGGGCTATACCCTGTTCGAGCGCGGCCCGCGCGAAGTGCGGCCCAGCCCCCGTGCCTTGGCCCTCGAGCCCCACGCCCGGCTGATTGCCGAGCAGCTAGGCCTTCTGCAGGTGCATGCACTTGAGCTGTCCCAAGGGCTTGAAAGCAGCCTGTGCATCGCCGTGGTCCCGGACATCGACCACCGTCCCTTGCTGGCCGCCATCGCCCACCTGGGCGAGCGCTATCCGCTGCTGGACATCGCCCTGCTCAGCGCCCCTCAAGAGGATGCCCTGCAGCTGCTCGACAATGGGCGGGCGGACCTTTGCCTGGCCTTCGCCGGTCTGCACGTAGACCCCCAACGAGGATTCCAGCACATCGGCACAGAGACACTGGTGGCGACCCTGTCTCCCAACCATCGAGCCATGCTCGACGAGCGCATCCATTATCTTGAGGACCTGGTTGCCGTACGCCAGATCCTGGTGCGCAGCCGCGACCTGCCGCTGGCCGACCCGCGTGCCTCGATCGGTGCCACCCATTGGTACACCGACAGTTTCGACCTCGCCCTGCAGATGGTCGAAGCCGGCCATGGCTGGGGTGATCTGCCGCTCAGCCGGGTCGCCCCGCTGATCGAAGCCGGACGCCTGGTGCGCCTGAATTTTCGCAACACGCACAATGAGCTGCAGCTGCCGATCCATGCCTTCTGGCGCAAGCAACAGCCGCTGCGCCAGGCTGCTCGCATGCTGATCGAACACTTGGCCACACGCTGACCTGCCGTCCGTCGACAGAGGATCAATAAGTCACTGTTACTGTTTCAATTTTTTACCCAGCACGCCGATATGAAAGGTGAAAGGTCCGCACGCCCGTCACAAGCGCGCAGCGCCCTCCCATCACTGGCTCAAGGTCTCGAAACATGAACCTGAAATTCCGCCATAAGATCCTGCTCAGCGCCTGCGCCGTCGTGGTGCTGGCCTTCGCTCTGTTCACGCTTTACAACGATTACCTGCAACGCAACACCATTGCCCAAAACATCGAATCGTCCGTGCAACAGTCCGGTGCGCTGACTGCCAGCAGCGTGCAGAACTGGATGAGCGGGCGCATCCTGGTGCTGGAGAACCTGGCCCAGGACATCGCCGAGCAAGGCGCTGGCGACAACCTGGCCGGGCTGATCGAGCAACCGTCCTACACGAGCAATTTCCTCTTCACCTACCTGGGCCAGGCTACCGGCGCGTTCACCCAGCGTCCCAACGCACAGATGCCTGCCGGCTACGACCCACGCCAGCGCCCCTGGTACGGCGCGGCGGTCAGCGCCGGGCAAACCGTCCTCACCGCCCCCTACCAGGGCGCCGTAGGTGGCCTGATGGTCACCATCGCCACCCCGGTCAAGCGCAAGGGCAACGGCGAGCTGATGGGCGTGGTTGGCGGCGACCTGACCCTCGATACCCTGGTGCAGATCATCAACTCGGTCGACTTCGGCGGTATCGGTCATGCCTTCCTCGTCGACAGCGAAGGCCAGGTGATCGTCAGCCCGGACAAAGACCAGGCGATGAAGAACCTCAAAGACATCTATCCCGGCAGCGGCCTGCGGGTCACCACCGGTATGCAGGATGTCACGCTCAATGGTCAGCAACGACTGATTTCCTTCGCCCCGGTCAGCGGCCTGCCCTCGGCGAAGTGGTACATCGGCCTGTCGATCGACAAGGACAAGGCCTATGCCGCGCTTGGCCAGTTCCGCACTTCGGCGGTCATCGCCATGATCATCGCGGTAGCGGCCATCGCCGGCCTGTTGGGCCTGCTGATCCCGGTGCTGATGCGCCCGCTGACCACCATGGGCCGCGCCATGCGTGACATCGCCGAGGGCGAAGGTGACCTGACCCGCCGCCTGACCGTGCAACACAAGGACGAATTCGGCGAATTGGCGACCTCGTTCAACCGCTTCGTCGAGCGTATCCACGCGTCCATGAGCGAAGTGTCTTCGGCAACTCGCCTGGTACACGATTTGTCGGAAAAGGTGGTCAACGCCTCCAACGCCTCGATCATCGGTTCTGAAGAACAAAGCATGCGCACCAACAGCGTTGCCGCCGCGATCAACCAGCTCGGTGCCGCCACCCAGGAAATCGCCCGCAACGCCGCCGATGCCTCGCAGCATGCCAGCGGTGCCAGCGAACAGGCCCATGGCGGTCGCGAAGTGGTCGAAGAAGCGATCAACGCCATGACCGCTCTGTCGCAACGGATCAGCGAATCCTGCGAGCAGATCGAAGCGCTCAACGCCAGTACCGACGACATCGGCAAGATCCTCGATGTGATCAAAGGCATCTCCCAGCAGACCAACCTGCTGGCACTCAACGCCGCCATCGAAGCCGCCCGCGCCGGTGAGGCCGGACGTGGGTTCGCGGTGGTGGCCGATGAAGTGCGTAACCTTGCGCACCGCACCCAGGAGTCGGCCGAAGAGATCCACCGCATGATCACCAGCCTGCAGGTCGGTTCCCGCGAGGCGGTCCACACCATGAACACCAGCCAGGTGTCCAGCGAGCAGACCGTGCAGGTGGCCAACCAGGCGGGCGAGCGGCTGGCCAGCGTGACCCAGCGTATCGGCGAGATCGACGGCATGAACCAATCCGTCGCCACCGCCACCGAGGAACAGACCGCCGTGGTCGAGAGCCTCAACCTGGACATCACCCAGATCAACGCACTGAACCAGCAAGGGGTGGAAAACCTCAATGAAACCCTGCGTCACTGCGATGCGCTGGCCCAGCAGGCCGGGCGGTTGAAGCAACTGGTGGGTAGCTTCCGAATCTGATTCGGCCCCATCGCTGGCAAGGCGGCTCCCCCTTCGACGAGGGTCCGGCTTGCCGGCGTTTGCTGCATCATCGGGATGCCGCTGCATCAGCGCAGTTATAACCTAATAACGAACAAGTCTATTTGGCTATAAAAAAATCTATATGCTGGGCAGCATCCGAAAACGGGCAAGCTGGGCAGTCGAGTAGCGTATGGATGTAGGTTCTTTTGGTTTCACCATTGCCGGACTGGTTGTAGGTTTCATCGTCGGCATGACCGGCGTCGGTGGCGGTTCGCTGATGACGCCCATTCTTCTTTGGTTCGGCATCAATCCGGCCACCGCCGTGGGTACCGACCTGCTGTACGCCGCCATCACCAAGGCCAGTGGTGTCTGGGTGCATGGCCGCAACAGGAACATCGACTGGAAGATCACCGGCCTGCTCAGCCTGGGCAGCGTGCCTGCCGCCGCGCTGACGCTGTGGTTTCTCAGCACCCTGCACACCGACACCTCGGCACTCAATGCGGTGATCAAACAAGGCCTGGCGGTGGTGCTGATCCTGACCGCGCTGGCGATCCTGTTCAAGTCGCGCCTGCAGGCTTTCGCCAATCGCCATGCCGGTGACCACTACCATCTGAGCGATCGCAGCCTGAATATCCTCACCGTGCTCACCGGCGTGGTGCTGGGCGTGATGGTCACGCTCACTTCCATCGGTGCAGGGGCCCTGGGCACGGTGGCGTTGTTCCTGCTCTACCCGTTCCTGGTTACCCGCCGTCTGGTGGGGACCGAGATCGCCCACGCCGTGCCGCTGACCCTGGTTGCCGGCCTAGGCCATGCGGGCATGGGCAACATGGACTGGTCGCTGCTGGGTTACCTGCTGCTCGGCTCGCTGCCAGGCATCTACCTGGGTAGCCACCTCACCGGGCGTATCTCCGACCGCGTGCTGCGGCCTTGCCTGGCCGGCATGCTGCTGTTGATCGGCTACAAGCTGGCGTTCTGAGCTGACGCGCCTGCGTCACGCCAGACGCAGGCGCCATTGCCCGGTGTAACTCAACGCCAGACGCGACAGCGGCAACACATCGATGCGTTGGTACGCTGTCAGCGGACACCCCAGTAGGTGAACGATCACTGCCCGGATCACCATAGGGTGCGTCACTGCCAACCAG
Source organism: Pseudomonas sp. Rh2 (assembly GCF_040762985.1). Lineage (NCBI taxonomy): Bacteria > Pseudomonadati > Pseudomonadota > Gammaproteobacteria > Pseudomonadales > Pseudomonadaceae > Pseudomonas > Pseudomonas sp. Rh2. The sequence continues at coordinate 2,289,657 of NZ_CP142890.1, read as the reverse complement.
TCCCCCTTCCCCTCGAACGCCTCCAGCCAACCGCCCACCCGCTGGCACACCTCGGCAAAGGATTCGCCCCCATGGGGTGCGCTGCGAGGGTCCTCCAGCCACTGCGCCAGCGCCTCGGGCTGCTCGGCCTGCAACTGCTTCAGCGTCATGCCCTGCCAGCGACCCAGGTCGCAATCGGCCAGGCCGACCTCGACCTGAGGCGCGCCCGACAACCAGGCCGCCGTTTCCCTGGTACGTGCCTCTGGTGCCGTCAACACGCGCACATCGGGCATAGGGGTCAATGGCCGATCGGCGTGGTCCAGAATGCCATCCTGCGCACGATGCAAACGCCCCGCTCGCTGAGCCGCGGTCTGGGCATGACAAATGAGTGTGAGGCGTACAGCTTTCACCGGGAATCTCTTGAGGGTCGAGTTGAGCAGACTGGTTTAGCACGTCTGTGGATGTTTTACCGCAACCGCCAGGGTGACGGAAGGCAGCGTCAGCGCGCCAGGGACTGGCTTGCAGCCTCGCGTCCGGCTCAAAAGCACAGCTGCAGCAGCCCCCAGACCGGCACCAGCGCAACCAACGCAACCGCCAGCCGTGGCCAGTATGGCAGCAGCATCAGCAGTGCCATCCCGGCCAGCGACATCGCACCGAACCAAGCCACCGGTCCCATGGCCCAACCCCAGGCCTGGGCACAGAGCCACAGGCTCGCCAGCAAGGCCAGCCAACCTGCGCTGCGCAGGGTCAGACGAAGCGACCGGGGGCAGGTGCGCTGCCAGACCTGCTTGTAGTGGCGCTCCAGGCCCTGGCACAGCCCGAGCATTCCAGCGTAGGCGCACAGCACGCCGCCTGTGACCAGCATGATCATGCTTGCATCTCCCTCAGGCGCCCTGCCCTTGCCTGCCTGGGCGCCGACGGCTTACGCTGCACCCGCCACGCCGCCGCCCCCAGAAGCCCGCCCAGCACCAGCGCCGTGACCACCACGCCAAGACGGATGGCATCGCCGACTCCCCCGAGCGAGGCCAAGCCTGCGCACAGCAGCGCGGCCAGGCCAAGTTGCTCGACCCAAGCGCGCTTGGCCGGGCGCACACCCGCATGCAGCAGCGCCAGCAACCACACGCCAAAGAACGCCCGTACTTCCCACTGCTCCCGCAGTGCCAGTTCGACTGGCAGCAAGCGGCTGGCCCACAGCAAGCCGACGCAGGCCAGCAGCAGGCCGGTGATGAAGCCGATGTTGCACACCTCGGCAACCCGGTACCCACCAAGCCCGCGTGCTTCGGCACCGCTGTTGGCGTATTGGCGCCCGCGCTTGACGCAGAACAGCACCAGGCCGCTGGCGATCATCGCGCAGCTGACCAGCCCGCAGGCGAAGTACAGCCAGCGCATCGGGTAGCCCCCGAATTGAGCGAAATGCAGGCCGACCATCACCCGCTGGGTCAACGGCGCAGGGCGCAGCTCAGGCACATCGCTGAGCAGCTTGCCGCTGACGCCATCGAACACCATCGCCTGGCCCTTGCTGAGGGCGATGCGGTTGCCCAGCTCCGGGCGGATCTCGATACGTGCGCCGGCCGTGTTGGGGTTACGGATGCTCAAGCCAGCAATCGGGCCGAGCTGGGCCTCGGCCTGGGCCAGCAAGGGTGCGATGTCCACCAGCTCGCCGGGTTGCCTGGTCAACCCACGGGGTTGTTCGAGCCGCGCATTGCCCTGGGCCTGGAAGTAAGCGCGGTGGTTGCCATCGAACAGCGCATCGACGCCCGCGGGAATGTAGATCAGCATGAAGATCACCAGCCCGGTGTAGGTGATCATCAGGTGAAACGGCAGCAACAGCACTGCACTGGCGTTGTGAAAATCCAGCCAGGAGCGCTGGCCTTTGTTCGGTCTGAAGGTGAAGAACTCCTTGAAGATTTTCTTGTGAATGACGATGCCGGTCACCAGCGCGGCGAGCATCACCAGGGCCAGGGCTCCGACCACGAAGATGCCCCAATTGCGCGGCAGGTCGAGGGTGAAGTGGAAACGGAAGAAAAAGTTGCCGCCGACGCTGTCACGGACCTCGATGACTTCGCCGGTTGCCGGGTCCAGTTGCACCCCACCGCCATGGCGGCGCTCCCCCGTGGACACCCGCAGCCCCGGCGCCCGCTCGGTGGGCAAGCTGATACCCCAGTGGCTCGCTGTCGGCTCATGCGCCTGCAAAAAGGCCACCGCTTGTCGGGCAGCATCGGCCTGGGAAACGCTACGGGTCGGGATCTCAGGCTTCATCCAGTGATTGAGTTCCTCGTCGAACACCGCCAACGTGCCGGTGACGAAAATGGCGAACAGCAACCAACCGAAGATCAGCCCGGCCCAGGTGTGCAGCCAGGCCATGGATTGAGTGAACGTGTTTTTCATGCCAGCCACTCCAGTGTCTGGGGCCAGAACCCGATGAGCGCCAGCGGCGCTGCCAGGACGAGCGGCGCCCAGGCGCGCAAGGCGTCACGGCTGGCGAAGGCCCAGAGGATGGCGCCGGTGTAGAGGACGAATGCCAGCAGGGTCGAGACGATCACCGCGTCGGCGGGCGATAGCGGCAGCAGACGGGCAAGGCAAGCGGTGGCCGAGTAACTGAAGGCGTAGCCGCCGAGTAACGCGGCGCAGCTGCGGGAGAGGATCTGCAGCCAGGCGGGGACTCTGATCATCGAGTGGTCCTTGGTGTTTTTCCTAGGGGGCTGCGTGCAGCCCCATCGCTGCGGTTCGTCACCACCACAAGCCGACTCCCACAAGGGTCGTGTGGGGCCGGCTTGCTGGCGATGATCAGAACGAGATGTTCAACGAAGCGAATAACGCGCGCCCTGGCTGGTTGTAGGTGTTGGCGCCCGAGCTGCTGGCATTGCCGCCGCGCAGGATCTGCTTGTCGAACACGTTGTTCACCCCTACCCGCACGTTGTAGTTGGCGTTGAACGTGTACCCGGCACTGACATCCACCAACCCGTAGGCTTCGACATCCTGCTGCGCCTGTTCGTCGTAGTCTTCCTGGGTGCGGAAGTTGTAGGTCGGCGATTTCTGCTTGCCGTAGTAAGTGCCGGCGACCTGGAACGACAGCTTGTCGGTGGCACGCCAGTCCAGCGTGGTGTTGACCGTGTACTCGGGGATCACCGACAGCGGCTCGCCGGTTTCGCGGTTGTCGTTGTCGAGCATCCAGGTCAGGTTGGTGTTCCAGTCCACCGTCGGGCTCAGCTCGACGAACAGGTTGCCCTCGATACCCTCGACCCGCGCCTTGCCGGCGTTTTCCCATTGGGTCACACGACGGCCACTGTTGATGGTGTAGAGCACATCGGTATCGCCGATGATCTTGTTCTTGTAGTCGTTGCGAAAGTAGGTCGCGCTGGTGCGCCAGGTGCCACGGTCGTACAGCAGGCCGACTTCCTTGTTGACGCTGATTTCCGGCTTCAGGTCGGCGTTGCCTTGCAGGTAGCAGCCACCGGCGTTGGTCTGCTGCACGCTGCAGCCGTTGCCACGGCTGTAGAGCAGGTAATTAGGGTTGGACTGGTACAGGTTCGGCGTCTTGTAGGCGCGGGCAATCCCCCCTTTGAGCGACAACGACTCAGTCAACTTGTGCGCCACATTCAGGCTCGGGCTGAAGTTGTCGCCAAAGGTCTCGTGATGGTCGAAACGCAGGCCAGGGGTGACGGTGGTGTCACCGATAACGATGTTGTCCTCGACGAACAGCGCATAGCTCTTGGCGGTCATCTTCGAGTCGCTGCGGTCGAAACCGCTGATGACGTTGTTGCCCGCGCCACTGGGGTCGAAGCTCTGCGGGCGGAACGAGCCCTGGTCGTTGAGCGACTCGTAGAGGTACTCACCGCCCAGGGTCAGCACGTGCTCGGTGCTGCCCGTGGCGAACGGCAGGTTCACTTCGCTGCTCAGGCGGGTGTTGCGCAGGCGCGACATAGCCGCCCCGGTGTCGTTGATCGCCCCTTCAGGCCCACCGGCCAGGCCTTCGTTAAGACGCCAGTTGCGCACGTACTCGTAGGCCAGGGAGGTCTTGCTGGTGCCCCAGGTGAAATCACCCAGGTGGGTCAGGTCGTAGGTGCTCCGTTGCATGACATTGGTCTCGTGGCCATACAGGCTGGAGATCAGCTCGACATTGCTGCCACCGTTGCTGTTCATGGTATCGCCAGCGTAGATGTTGCCCTGGCGGCTGTAACCTGCGCTGGCTTCGAGGCGATGCTCATCATTGAGTTTCCAGCTCAGCAGACCATTGATGTCTTTGTTGCGCACCCCTTCACGGCCAGCGACCAAAGCGCTGTTGGCATGGCTGGCGTTGATGTCCAGGTCGTCGGCATCGGTCTTGGCCAGGCCTCCGTACAACCGCCCCCCCAGGTTTTCGGTCAGCCCGCCGCTGAGGTTGAAGTTGGTCCGTTGGCTAGCCCCTTCGGCGCTGTCCTGGGGCAGTTGGGTGTACAGGTTGACGTTGCCTTTGAACGCTTCGGTGGGGCGTTTGGTGATGATATTGACCACCCCGCCCATGGCGCCGGAGCCGTAGCGCGCTGCAGCCGGACCGCGAAGAATCTCGATGCGCTCGACAGCCTCGGCCGGCACCCAGTTGGTTTCGCCACGGGTGTCGCGGTCGCCGTTCCAGCCATAACGCACCGCATTGCGTGCACTGGAGGGCTTGCCATCGATGAGGATCAGGGTGTTTTCCGGCCCCATGCCCCGCAGGTCGATCTGGCGGTTGTTGCCCCGCGCGCCACTGGCACTGTTGCCGGTGAGGTTGACCCCCGGCTCGCGGCGAATGATGTCGGACAGGTCATTGGCTGGTGGGTGACGCTGGATATCTTCAGCAGTGATGATCGACGAACCCAGCGCCTGGCGTGCCTCACGCTCGGCGGTCACCAAGGTGTCCTGGATCACCAGCGCAGGGTCGGCCATCGGAACCTCCACCACCTCACCGGTGTGTTGCTGTTCGGCCTCGGCCGCAGTCGCCACCATGGCCGGCGACGCCAGCGCGACAAACGCCAGGGCCAGGCTGTTGGGTGAGGTTCTGGATTGCATCGACACTTCTCCTGCGGTCATGGGCAAAGGCACGGCCCGGCCTGCGCGCCGACGGGCCCCTCGCCCTTCGGCCCGGCAAGTATTGTGTGGGGCCAACAGGGATGGTGAATATAATGATTCTCAAATGTGTTTAAATCTTATTTACGAAATTTACATGTTTGTGACGGAACTTCGCCAAGCGGGGGTTCGGTATGTTCGCTTCAGGAGTGGGAGCACGGTCGCCGCGTCGCCCCCAGACGTTTTTCGGGCACTGTCGCAGCGCCGGCAAAGCGGGTCGGCTGGCATGAACAACCCGGCACACCAGCAATGTTGCAACCTGCCCAATGACTCCTACAGTTTCGAAGGTAGGAAGCCGAGGCCAACCATGCGCGCCGCCGAAAAATCCGAACGCTCAGGACCCACCCGGGTACTGCCGAAAATTCCCCGCAGTGTCTGGGCGCTGGGCTTCGTGTCGATGTTCATGGACATTTCCTCGGAGATGATCCACGCCCTTTTGCCGCTGTACATGGTGACCGTGCTTGGTACCTCGGTCGTTGCGGTGGGTTTCATCGAGGGTATCGCCGAGGCCACCGCATCGATCACCAAGGTGTTCTCCGGTGCCTTGAGCGACCGGCTGGGCAAACGCAAGCTGCTCACGGTGCTGGGCTATGCCCTCGCGGCCCTGACCAAACCAGTATTCCCGCTGGCGACCGGCCTTGAGTGGCTGACCGGTGCGCGCTTTGTCGACCGCATCGGCAAGGGTATTCGCGGGGCGCCCAGGGACGCGCTGGTGGCGGATGTGACCCCTCCAGAGCTTCGCGGTGCAGCATTCGGCTTGCGTCAGGCGCTGGATACGGTCGGCGCCTTGCTCGGGCCACTGCTGGCGATCGGGGTGATGTGGCTGACTTCCAGTCACTTCCAGACGGTGTTCTGGGTGGCGGTGGTGCCTGCGTTCCTGGCAGTGTTCATCCTCATAGCCTTCGTCCGCGAGCCGGACACCCTGCCCAAGACGCGTCCCGTACGCTCACCGCTTGCCCTGCGCCAGTTGGTGCGGCTAGGGTCTGCTTACTGGCGGCTGATCATCCTGGCCACGCTGTTCACCCTGGCCCGCTTCAGCGAAGCCTTCCTGTTGCTGCGCGCTCAGGACATGGGCCTGGCCGCGCAGTGGGCACCGGCGGTGCTGGTGCTCCTGGCCCTGGCCTATTCGATCTCGGCCTACCCTGCAGGTACGCTGTCCGACCGGCGCGGCCGCCGCGTGGTGCTGATGCTGGGGCTGGCATTGCTGCTGATCGCCGACCTGCTGCTGGCGCTGTGTCCGGGCTGGATCGGGCTGGCACTCGGCGTGGTGGCCTGGGGGCTGCACCTGGGCTTCACGCAGGGCATATTCAGTGCGTTGATCGCTGACAGTGCCCCGGCCAGACTGCGTGGGACGGCCTTTGGCCTGTTCCACCTGCTCACCGGCGCGGCGCTGCTGGGTGCCAGCGTGGTCGCTGGCCTGTTATGGGACGGCGCAGGTTTTCGGGCCACATTCCTGGTCGGCGCCGCATTCGCCGGCGCCACGCTGGTCGGCTTGGCCCTGTTGCCCCACTTCAGCAGCCAGGTGCGCTCACAGTGAAAACGCTGCATAGATCATCAACGCTTCACTGTCGGCGAGGTAACGTGCCACAGACCCCGGAGCCTTCCAGCTTCGCTCCACCCGCCTCAGGGAGTAACGCCCATGTGTGAGTGCTTCGCCCAATACCAGGGCCCTGCCGACTACCTGCGAGTGCTGGGCGCCGAACAGCCTGTGCTCGACAGCGCCAGCAACGAGCCCCCTGGCCACCCCACCATCGAGCCGGGCACTCGCATGCTGATCCTGCACGACAGCGACACCGGCCTGCGCTTGACGCCACGTCCGTGGGGGTGGACACCGCTGTGGGCGGGGAAGCGCCAGCCTGCGTCGATCAGCGCGCCACTGCAGATCATCAGCGCCTGCCTGCCCTTCCATGCCTTGTGGCCACAGACCCGAGCGCTGGTGATGGCGGACGGATGGTACGCCTGGTCGGACGATGCACAGGCACCTAACGGGCGACGGTGCCACTTCGTTCGCCTGAAAAGCGGGGCTCCGATCTTCGTCGCCGCGCTGACGCAGATTCGTATAGGGCTGGCGCCAGAAGAGGACGATGGTTTCGTGATCCTGACGCAGGACCATGATCCACGAGCCGGCACCGCCCTGCCCCTGGTGCTGGCGCCGGAACACGCGCGGTCGTGGCTCGATTCGCAGCTGCCGGCGGAGCAGGTGCAGTACCTGGCGCCAGACCAGTTCGAGTGGTCCGCCGTAACCGACCCAGCGCAAGTGCGGCGCTGAACTACAGGCAGGCGCCTCCCACAGGTGCACGCCCTAGCCGACGGGTAGCAACTCCTGTTCGATCAACGACCAACCGCCATGGCCATCCACTTCCAGGCGGTGGGAGTGGAAGCTGGCCAAGGTACTGCGGTGGCCGACACTGACCAGCAAGGTGTCAGGCATCTCATTGCGCAACAATGAATACAGCGCATGCTCCAGCCCCTCGTCCATGGCTGAAGTGGACTCGTCGAGAAACACCACTTGGGGCCGGTTGAACAGCACCCGGGCGAACGCCAGGCGCTGCTGCTCGCCAACCGAGAGTATGTGCGACCAGTCGCAACTGACGTCCAGCCGCTCGGCCAGGTGGGGCAGGTTGACTTGACGCAACGCCTGCTGCATGCGCGCATCGTCCGCCGCAGCGCTGCTCGCCGGGTAGGCGATGGCGGTTCGCAGGTCGCCCAGTGGCAGGTATGGGCGCTGCGAAAGGAACAGCGCCTGATTGCCCAGGGGTCTGCGGACCAAGCCTTCGGCATAGGGCCATAGCCCTGCCAGCGCGCGCAGCAAGGTGGTCTTGCCGCTGCCGGACGGCCCCTTGATCAACAGCGCCTGGCCGGCCTGAAGGTTCAGATTCAAGTCGGCGATCAAGGGGTGGCCGTCGGGGCGCAGCACTTGCAGCCGGCTGATGTCCAGCGCGTGTGCCTGGTCCTGCGTGGTGACCTGCGGCAGTTCGCTGGCCTGCTGGTTGGCATCGAGAAAACCGGTCAGACGGTCGAGGGTGGCGCGGTACTGAGCGAAGGTATCGTAGGACTCGCGGAAGAACGACAGCGAATCCTGCACCTGGCCAAAGGCCTGGGAGGTCTGCATCACATCGCCAAGCTTGATTGCACCGCTGAAGAACCGCGGCGCCTGCAGGATGAACGGAAACACCACGGCCACCTGACTGATACCCAGGTTGAAGCCGCTGAACTTCAAGGTTCGGAACACCAACGCCCAGACGTTGCCGATCAGCGCGGTGAAGCGGCCGAGCAACGTGCCTCGCTCCACCTGAGCGCCCTGGTAGAACGCGATGTTCTCCGCGTTTTCGCGCAGACGCATCAATGCATAACGGAAGTTGGCCGTGAGTTTTTCGTTGAGGAAGTTGAGGCGAATCAGCGGACGCCCGAGGCGAAAGGCGATCCAGGTGGCGACGATCACATACACGTAGACGGCGAATACCATCGCCCGCGGGATTTCGTACCCAGCCACCGACAGCGGCGCCGACAGCCCCCAGAGAATGCCCGTGAAGGCGACCAGCGAAACCAGCGCGCTGACCGCACCCAATGCCAGAGACACCGAATTGGTCACGAAGGCGTTGACGTCCAACTCGATACGCTGGTCGGGGTTGTCCACCGGCTCGGCGAGGAACTGCCCACGGTAGTAGGCGTCGCCATGCATCCAATCACCGGTCAGGCGCTCGGTCAGCCAGACTCGCCAATGGATGTTGAAAGCCTGAGTCACATAATAAGTGAACAGCGAGCGCAGCACATGGATGGTGGCCAGCACCGCGAATACCCCGAGCAAGTACCAGAACGCTGTCTGGTCCAGGGCCTGCAACGCGCTGTAGAAGCCGTTGTACCAGAACGAGAAGAGCACGTTCAGGCGCACCGCGAACAAGGTCAGCACCAGCAGCAGCGCGAACCCAAGCAGAGGCCGCCAGCTGCGCCAGAAACTAAAGTAAGGGCCGGCCAACTGCCAGAACTGGCTGCCCCAACGGGTATAGCGCACTGCCAGCGCGGCCGCAGCGGTGAAACAGGCAAGGGTGATGAACGAGGCGATTGCAAGCCAGCTCAGGCTCTCCTGCAAGGCCTGGTGCCAGTTCATGTCCATGGTGCAATTCCGTAACGAGTGCATGGGGTTGTTTTCGCGAGCGTAGCATTACCCCAGGACTCGACAGAAAAACATTACGGACATTTCATCTTCGCACCACCCCCACCCCGGCAAACCCTCTGTAGTAGCCGGGTTGCCGGCGACAGGACCAGCACTCCCTCCCCTAGGCCAGAGCCTCCCGCACTTTCGGGTCCAAGCCCTCTCCCCCATGGGCTTGGTTCCACTCGCTCAGTTGCCGACGCATGGCCGGTGTCCAGAAGCTTTTCAGATGCTGCCTCACGCCCTGTACCGCCAGGGCGTGATCCGGTTCGCTGTCGAAGTAATGGGCAATCTGGTTGGCCATCTTCACCAGGTTTTCACTACTCATCGACGTACCTCGGCTTTCTCCGGTTGTTCCGCGGCGCGGCGCTCCTTGAGCAGACGACGCTGCTCCTCGCTGAAGTCCTGGTAGCGTTTCTGCCATTGCGACGGCTGGAACACCTTCACCACCTCCACCGCCGTAACCTTGTATTCCGGGCAGTTGGTGGCCCAGTCGGAGTTGTCGGTGGTGATCACGTTGGCGCCAGACTCGGGGAAGTGGAAGGTGGTGTAGACCACCCCGGGCGCTACCCGTGTGCTGACCTTGGCACGCAGCACCGTCTGCCCCGCACGACTGCCAATGCCAACCCAGTCACCCTCGACGATGCCCCGGCTCTCGGCATCGGTAGGGTGAATTTCCAAACGGTCGGCATCATGCCAGGCGACGTTGGCGGTGCGCCGGGTCTGGGCGCCAACGTTGTACTGGCTGAGGATGCGGCCGGTGGTCAACAGCAGCGGATAGCGGTTGTTGACCTTCTCGTCGGTAGGCACGTACCCAGTGAGCATGAAGCGCCCCTTGCCCCGCACGAACTGGTCGATGTGCATGGTCGGCGTGCCGTCGGGCGCTGCCTCGTTGCACGGCCACTGCAGGCTGCCGTGGCGGTCGAGCTCGGTGTAGCTGACGCGGTGGAAGGTCGGCGTGAGGCGGGCGATCTCGTCCATGATCTCGGACGGGTGGCGGTAGTTCATCGGGTAGCCCAGGGCATTGGCCAGGGCCACGGTAGCCTCCCAGTCGGCTTTGCCGGCCAGCGGCTCCATCACCTTGCGCACCCGCGAGATACGCCGCTCGGCATTGGTGAAGGTACCGTCCTTCTCGAGGAACGAACTGCCCGGCAGGAACACATGGGCGAACTTGGCCGTCTCGTTGAGGAAGATGTCCTGCACCACCACGCACTCCATGGCAAGCAGCGCTGCGGTGACGTGCTGAGTGTTTGGGTCGCTTTGGGCAATGTCCTCGCCCTGGCAGTACAGCGCCTTGAAGCTGCCGTCGAGCGCGGCCTCGAACATGTTGGGAATGCGCAGCCCGGGGTCGGGTTGCAAGGTCACGCCCCAGGCTTGCTCGAATTCGGCACGTACGGTTTCGTTGGAAATGTGCCGGTAACCGGGCAACTCGTGGGGGAACGAACCCATGTCGCACGAGCCCTGCACATTGTTCTGCCCGCGCAATGGGTTCACCCCGACCCCTTCCCGGCCAATGTTGCCGGTGGCCATGGCCAGGTTGGCGATGCCCATTACCGCCGTACTGCCTTGGCTGTGCTCGGTAACGCCAAGCCCGTAGTAGATCGCCGCGTTGCCACCGGTTGCATACAGGCGCGCCGCGGCACGGATCTGCTCGGCGGGTACACCGCACACAGGGCCAAGTACCTCGGGGGCGTTCTCCGGCTGACTGACGAAATCGCGCCAGTGGGCGAAGTCCACGGTCTCGCAGCGGGCGTCGATGAAGCGCTGCGCCAGCAGCCCTTCCGTGACGATCACATGAGCCAAGGCATTGAGCATGGCCACGTTGGTGCCGGGCCGCAGTTGCAGGTGCAGGTCGGCGCGGGCATGGGGCGAGTCGACCAGGTCGATGCGCCTAGGGTCGATGACGATCAGACGCGCGCCCTGGCGCAGGCGCCGTTTGAGCTGCGAGCCGAACACCGGATGGGCGTCGGTGGGGTTGGCGCCGATCACCAGCACCACATCGGCCTGCATCACCGAGTCGAAGCTCTGGGTGCCTGCCGACTCCCCCAGGGTTTGCTTGAGGCCATAGCCAGTCGGTGAGTGGCAGACCCGGGCACAGGTGTCGACGTTGTTGTTGCCGAACGCGGTGCGCACCAGTTTCTGTACCAGGTAGGCTTCCTCGTTGGTGCAGCGGCTGGAGGTGATACCGCCAATCGAGTCGCGCCCGTATTTGAGCTGGATGCGCCGGAACTCACTGGCCGCATAGGTCACCGCCTCGTCCCAGCTGACTTCCTGCCAAGGGTCTTCCAGGCGCTTGCGGATCATCGGTTTGGTGATGCGGTCGGGGTGGGTCGCATAACCCCAGGCGAACCGGCCCTTGACGCAGGCATGGCCGTGGTTGGCGCCGCCATTCTTGTCCGGGACCATGCGTACCAACTGGTCGCCTTTCATTTCGGCGCGGAACGAACAGCCCACGCCGCAGTAGGCACACGTGGTGATGACCGCTCGCTCGGGCTGGCCAAGCTCGATCACGCTTTTCTCGCTGAGGGTGGCGGTCGGGCAGGCTTGCACGCAGGCACCGCAGGATACGCACTCGGAGCTGAGGAAGTTGTCGCCACCGGCTGGCGCGACCCGCGAGTCGAAACCGCGTCCGGTGATGGTAAGGGCGAAGGTCCCCTGGATATCCTCGCAGGCGCGCACACAGCGGCTGCAGACGATGCACTTGCTGGGCTCGTAATCGAAATACGGGTTGGACTGGTCTTTCTGTTCCGCCAGGTGGTTGGCGCCATCATAGCCGTAGCGCACCTCGCGCAGGCCAACCTGTCCGGCGACGGTCTGCAGTTCGCAATTGCCGTTGGCCGAGCAGGTCAGGCAGTCCAGCGGGTGGTCGGAGATGTACAGCTCCATCACGTTGCGGCGCAGGCCGGCCAGGCGCGGGGTCTGGGTGCGCACCACCATGCCTTCGCTGACCGGCGTGGTGCACGAAGCCGGGTAGCCGCGCATGCCTTCGATTTCCACCATGCACAGCCGGCACGAGCCAAAGGCTTCCAGGCTGTCGGTGGCGCAAAGTTTGGGGATGCTGGTGCCCAGCAACGCGGCGGCACGCATGACGGACGTGCCCGAAGGAACGCTGATCGCGCGCCCGTCGATGGTCAGGCTGACCTGCACGTCGCTTTCGCGCGCTGGGGTTCCGAGGTCGGTCTGGGGGTCGAAGAAATTGATCATTGGGCGGCCTCCGTGGTGGTCAACCCGAAGTCGGCGGGGAAGTATTTGAGTGCACTGGCCACCGGGTAGGAGGTCATCCCGCCCATGGCGCACAGCGAGCCGTACTGCATCGTGTCGCACAGGTCACGCAGCAACAGGGCCTGGTCGTGGCGTTCGGTGAGGTCACGGGTGGCGATCAGCCGGTCCACCACCTCCATGCCACGGGTAGAGCCGATTCGGCACGGGGTGCATTTGCCGCAGGACTCCTCGGCACAGAACTGCAAGGCGAAGCGCGCCATGCTGGCCATGTTCAGGGTGTCGTCGGCCACCACCACGCCGCCGTGGCCGAGCATCGCGCCCATGGCGGCGAACGCTTCGTAATCCAGCGGGGTGTCGAAGTGGCTGGGAGGCACCCAGGCGCCGAGTGGCCCCCCCACCTGCGCGGCCTTCAACGGCCGGCCGCTGGCGGTGCCGCCGCCATAGCCGTCCACCAGGTCCCGCAGGGTCAAACCGAAGGCGCGTTCCACCAGGCCGCCGTAGCGGACATTGCCCGCCAGCTGGAACGGCATGGTGCCCAGCGAGCGCCCCATGCCGAAGTCGCGATAGAACGCCGCGCCCTTGGCCAGGATCGTCGGCACCGAGGCCAGGGTGAGCACGTTGTGCACCAGGGTCGGCAGGCCGAACAAGCCTTGCAGGGCAGGCAGCGGTGGCTTGGCACGGACGATTCCGCGCTTGCCCTCGATGGACTCCAGCAACGCGGTTTCCTCGCCGCAGATATAAGCACCCGCCCCTACTCGCACCTCCAGGTCGAAGGCCTGGCCGCTGCCGACTATGTCGTCGCCCAGATAACCCGCGTTACGGGCGATGAGCAGTGCCTGGTCGAGCACGCGGATCGCATCCGGGTACTCCGAGCGCACATAGATGTACCCCTTGGTTGCGCCCACCGCGAGACCGGCAATGGCCATGCCTTCGATCAGCAGGAACGGATCGCCCTCCATCAGCATGCGGTCGGCGAAGGTGCCGGAGTCGCCTTCGTCGGCATTGCACACCACGTACTTCTGTCCAGCGCCGGCTTCACGCACGGTGCGCCACTTGATGCCCGCCGGGAAGGCTGCGCCACCACGGCCGCGCAGGCCGGATTCGAGCACCTGGGCGACCACATCGGCACCGCCGATCGTCACGGCGCTGCGCAAGCCTTCGAAGCCGCCATGGGCGCGGTAGTCCTCCAGCGACAAGGGCCGGGTGATGCCGGCGCGGGCGAACAGCAGGCGCTGCTGGCTTTTCAGATACGGAATGTCTTCAACGGCACCCAAGGCCAGCGAATGGCCACCCGGCTCGCCCACCAGCGCATCGAGCAAGGCTGGCGCGTCCTCCGGGGTAACCGGCCCGAAGCCTTGACGCCCCCGGCCGAAGTCGCACTCCACCAAGGGTTCGAGCCAGTAGAGACCACGTGAGCTGGTGCGCTGGATCTGCAGCGGCAATTGCCGACGCTCGGCCTCGCGCAACAGGGCATCGGCGACCTGATCGGCACCGACGGCACGGGCCACGGAGTCGCAGGGGATGAACAGCTTCAGCATGCTGCGTCCTCCAGGCAACCCTTGACCAAGGCCCGCAACCGCTCAGGGGTGAGCCTTGCGTGCAGTTGACCGTCCAGCTCCAGGGCTGGCGAACAGGCACAGGCTCCCAGGCAATACACAGGTCGCAAACCGATAGCCCCATCGGCGCTGGTGCCATGATCGTCCAGCGCCAGCTGCTCGCGCAGTTGCGCGGCCAGGGCTTCGGCTCCACGGCTCTGACACGACTCGGCGCGGCACAGGCGTAGGGTGTGCCGGGCTGGCGGCGCGGTGCGGAAATCGTGATAGAAGCTGATGACCCCACGCACCTCGGCCAGGCTGAGGTTGAGGGCATGGGCAATCTCGGGGACGGCGGCATCGGGTACGTAGCCGATGCTGTCCTGGATGGCATGGAGAATCGGTAACAGCGCGCCAGGGTTTTCCTTTTCGCGCGCCAGAATGCTGTGGATCAACGGCAGGTCAAGCAGTTCATCAGGCATACAGCGGACCTCTGCATCACGGGCCCGCCTTTTGTTGTAGTGGCAAGTGCCCGGCGTGTTCTGCTGCGGCGTACCGACCACGTCACGGTTGCGTGGTTGTCGGCAGCCTCCTTGCCCAAGGCCGTGCGTCTGCGCGCACTGGACTCCGGGGCATCCAACAAGCATGGCACTTGTAGGGCCAAGAAGGTGCGTGGGAGCGACCAGGCGCATCCTGAAACCGACGTGAAGGGTTGGCAGCTGCGTGCGCTTGTCGCAGTGGCCATACACGCCCACCGGGATGCCCATCGCTCAACGATAAACCCCGGCGCAAGTTATTGCGTCAGCACCACAACCGTGCCAGGGTCGCGAAGCGCCTTGTCCGCCTCGGTGGGCTGTCTTCAGTGCGCGATTCAGTCGGCGAAGCTAGCGCTTCCTGCAGACGCGGGCGCAGGTGACAGCCTCATCAAGATCAGTTCGCAGGCCGGTGTCGCTGGTACATCGAGAGTGGTCGCTTCTGCGCCCAATCAATCCTTACCGGTCGGTATAGTCGAATCACCGCCCCATATGCGAAGGCCAACCGCCATGGAAGAAACTCGCCAGCGACTTATCCACGCCGCCCTGGAGCTATTTCTGAGCCAAGGACTACATGTCACCGGCGTAGCGGCCATCGCTGCGCGGGCCGGTGTCACCAAGATGACGCTTTACGGCCACTTTCCATCCAAGGATTCGCTGATCGTTGCATGCCTGGAGGAGCGTGATCGCATCTGGCGAGCGAGAGTCGAGCAACTGCGCAACGACTTGCCCGATCCCCTGGAGGCGCTTCTGGCGTTCTTCGATCTCTATCAGGGCTACGTCGAGCGCGACAGTCATCGCGGCTGCCTGTTCGTCAACAGTGCTGCCGAGTTTTCCTCATTCAGTCACCCGGTATTCCTTGCTGCGGAGCGGCACAAAGCGGGGGTGCGCGAGCAATTGGTTTCGCTGGCCAGGCTGGCGAAGTTCAACGCCCCACAGCAAATCGCCGATAGCCTGTTTCTGCTGCTGGAGGGCAGCTTTGTGAGTGCCGCGCACGGCAATTGCGCGGCGGTTTTCAATACGGCACGACAAATGGCCAGACAATGGCTGCATTGCCAACCTCACACAGAGCAGTGCACATGAAAGTTGGATTGATCGCGGCCATCGCAGCCACTTTTTCCTGGTCGTTGCTCTATTTGTTGCCGAGCCTGATCGGGGAGTACAGCACCTTTGACCTAGCGGTGGTGAGTTACGCGTTTGCCGGCCTGGGGGCGCTCATTGTGCTGGTTCGGTTCCGTCGACAAGTGACGACGCTGACACTTGGCGATTGGCTGACGGTCGGCCTGCTCGGCTTTCTGGGCTACATCGGCTATTTCTTCCTGATCACCAGTGCCGTTATCGCAGCTGGGCCGGTGATTCCACCGGTGATGCTAGGTTGCGTGCCCATCGTCCTGGCCATCGCCGGAAACCTGCACAGCCAAGTGATTCCTTGGCGTAGCATCGCCGCCCCACTGCTGCTGGGCGCGTTGGGTATCATCATGGTCAATGCCAGCAGTTTCGAGCGCGCCAATGGGCAAGCCTCGCAGCCCGCTGTCATGGTGCTGGCGGGCATCTTGCTTTCCCTGCTGGCGATTGGATTCTGGACTGCCTTCGGCTTGCTGAACGAGCGCGCGCTCCGGACAAGACCGGGCATGGATCCGCTGTTCTGGTCGGCACTGCTTATCCTGACGTGCAGCATCGAAATGGTCGCATTCCTACCCGTGGGGCTCTACCTGAAACTGTCCAGTTTCGTAAGCCACGGCGGCGCTCTCGACGGAACCTCGGCGGTGCTTCTCTGCGGACTGGTACAGGGGTTGGCAGCAACCCTCGGCGGTGCCTGGGCTTGGTCCATCGCAACGCGAAGCATTCCTCTGGCGTTAGGCGGGCAATTGATTGCCAGCGAAACGCTTTACGCCACTACGTTCGGTCTTCTCATCCAGCAGCGTTGGCCATCGCCATTGGAAGCGCTGGGGACGGCAACCCTATTCCTCGGGGTTACCGTGGCGATCGGGCAGTTCTATCGTGCTGATCAACGTCATCGCCAAGGCAGCAGGTAAACCTTCAGGATCTCGCGGTAAGAGTCGGAAGCGGACCTTACCGATTGCCCTTTCCTCTTCCTAAGATTGAATGACCCGGACTGGAAAGCGACGCAAGTTGAGGAAAACTGGGCTCGATTGCATCACCGTACCGTGTGGCTAATACACTTTAAAGAAGCTTATGGCGCCTGAACGGCGGCCAATTAGGGTTTTGCTCGTCTGGGAGATATCTATGTCGTCGCCAATCTTTGCAGCAGCTCAGTGCGCCGTTCAAGCTGGCGATCTCAATGGCAACCTAGCCATGCACATGGCGTTCATGCGACAAGCACACGAGCATGGGGTGAGGTTTCTACTGTTCCCCGAGTTATCGCTTACGGGATACGAACCCTCCTTGGCTGATGGCTTGGCGCAAAATATCGATACCCCGCTAATTTCTCCCTTGCGAAACGTTGCACGGGAAACCTGCATGACCACTGTAGTCGGTTTGCCGTTACGCCTAGCGGGCCATGAAAAGCCTTTAATTGCGTCCTTCGTACTGCACAGAGACGGTTCAGTGACTGCCTATACCAAGCAGCATTTACACGTTGGCGAAGAGCAATATTTCAGTGCGGGTAATGGCGGTGAATTGTTGTCTATCGCGGACGTATCCATAGCCTTGTCAGTGTGTGCTGACTTCAGCCGAGCGGAACACCCATCACATGCAGCGAAGCAGGGCGCACACCTGTATGCCACAAGCGTACTCATCGGGGAAGCTGGCTATCCGCACGATAGCTCGCTTCTGCAGGCATACGCCGAGCAACACGGCATGGCGGTACTGATGGCCAATCATGGCGGCCCGACTGGCGGGTGGGCCGCCGCGGGCCTGAGCGCGTTTTGGGATGAGCAGGGTCACTGCGTTGCGTCCACCGGTGGTACAGGGAATCGCTTACTGGTCGTCTCGAAATGTCTCGATCGCTGGCAGGGTTTTGAAACGCAAGTATCCTTTACACGCTAAATTCGTTAATGCGTTTTGCCATAGTTGAGTGAACGCCGCACGAAATTTAACTATCCGACCTCATCAAATATCTCGGGTGCCGCCTTGAGGTGTAGCAAGCTCAGCAAGGCCGACATCAGCACCAAGATGGCGCCAATCGCAATACCCGTCCTAGAGGCCTGTTCGATAGTCTCTAGGTTAAACAACATACCCATTATCACCGCCCCGCTCGTCTGACCAACCAATCGCGCAGTACCTTGCAGCCCGCCCATTGCACCGCTCCTCTGCACTGGCGCGCCCAAGAACATATTGCGATTGTTCGCAACATTTAACACGCTGAATCCGAACCCACATGAAACTACGCAGAGTATTAGCAACCAGGTTACGCCACGGTCAACTAAAGACATAATGAAAAGCCCAGCAGCAAGCCCCATTCCACCGAACAGACACAGTTTTGCCGTGGAGACTCTATCTGCAAGTGCTCCGGAAAATGGAGCCATGACGGCGACGCTCAGCGGCCATGCCGCCATCAATCCGCTCACCACCCAATTACTCAGACCAAGGCTCTTTTGAAGCAAGAATGGCAGGGCGACCATCCCGACAGTCTGCCCCGAAAAGCAAAATATCGAAGACATAACCGACACACGCAAGCGGTAATGCTTAAGCAAGTCTATCGGAACTAATGGCGCGGCATTCGCCCGTTCCCTTCTAACCAGCATCCACATCTGCACAACAGAAAACACAAGCAACAGAGCACCCGCTATCGGCCTGCTCGCCAACACACCTAGCGCAGCGATGAGGGCTGCAAAGACTCCGACACTCAACAACATACTGAACAGATCAAGCGGATCATCTTTCTTCGTGGAAGGCGGTAGACAGACGGTTGCAAGCAACACCACTGCCACCACTGGAAGTGTGACGCTGAAGAGCCAAGACCACTGGGCGACTGAAATTATGGCAGTGCCGATGAAAGGACCCGCGGCCGATGAAAATGCAACAACTGATGCATTCCAGCCTATGGCGGCTCCAAGTCTCTGATGACTCACAATGCTGCGCAACAGTGCCATCCCCAATGCCATTATGGCGGCTCCGCCAATGCCCTGCAGCAAACGGGCAGCAACCAGCCAGCCAAGCGTAGGCGCTAGTGCACATGCCAAGCTACTGGCGGCAAACAAACCCAGGCCCCACGTGAACACACCGCGATAACCGAATTTTTCTCCGAGCGCCGCACAGGGCAACATCGCTATCAGCAAACCTGCTTGATAGGCCGTCAATATCCAGGTGGCATCAGCGGGAGATACCCGCAGTTCCAAGGCCATTGCCGGGAGCGCTACTGTAGCCATCGCGGTGTTCATAACCACCAACATCATTCCGGCCAGTACGGCGCCGACCGCTATTTTCGATGATGGTGGCGGCGTGTTGTGTGGTCCGGCCACAGGCGGCATCAAGTCGTATGAGCCTGACATCTTCTTCACTGCCGCGTCTCTGGGACCCAATTTCCAGCTTGCTCTACATACCGAGTCATCCGTCGCGCCTCCTTGTCTTCTTTCTTAAGATCGCGATCGGTCAAGCGGAATATCAATGCTTGGCTTCCTAGACAGCGCGTATCGTGGATATCTCCGGGCAAGTACACTTGACTCTCTCCGGCATGGATCACTGTCGAGCCACGTTTGATGAGCTTTACATCACCATTTTGGTCTTCGATCCTGGCATATGTACCCACCTCTACCGCGCCATGCTGCACGGCATAGATGGCCCAGCCCCTGCCATGGTCATGAGGCTGACGGTAAAGTCCAGCCGGCTCCGTATAGGCCAGCAGAATGAACCCATGTTCCGGGTCCCGATAAAGCTCTTTTTGAACTGCCGCTTCCAAGTGAAGCAAAGCGAGCCATTGCTCAGAGCAGTCAGCGTTGACCAGGTCGTCCAATTGTTGCTGGCAGGCCGCGACAAGCTCGGTACTCATCGGCCCCCATGAAGATCTTACGTTGCTGACGAATCTTTCAAGCGTACTCATACAGACTCTCCCAATCGGTTTCTGCTCGCCATTCCACTCTAGGGAGCACCGTTGGTTTGCGGAAGACGCCATACCTGCATTCTAATAGTGCATACGACGCCATACCTCCCTTGAACGAGCGACTTCCACATGACTGCTCCCGATTTGAATCTGCTCATCACCCTCGAAGCCGTATTGGCAGAGGGCAGTGTGGCTCGAGCTGCGAAGCGTCTGCGCCTCAGCCCTTCGGCGATGAGTCGTGCGCTTGCGCGTTTGCGGGAGACGACGGGCGATCCGTTATTGGTGAGAGCGGGTCGTGGCCTTGTCCCCACACCCAGGGCAATAGAGCTTCGTGACAGGGTGAGCCAGTTAGTGAGCGAAGCACAGTCAGTTCTGCGTCCTTCGAAAAAACTCGACCTGCAGAGGCTGGAGCGCACGTTCAGACTCAGGACGAGCGAGGGATTTGTAGAATGTTTCGGGCCAGAACTCATTGCCCGTGTTGCCGACCAAGCCCCACATGTGCGTTTATGTTTCATGCAGAAGCCTGACAAAGACAGCAAGGCATTGCGCGAAGGTGCCGTTGATCTCGAAACAGGTGTGATAGAGACCTCTACGGCACCAGAGCTCTACTCCCAGGCGCTATTTCGAGACAATTATGTTGGGGTAGTGTGCTTATCACATCCTTTGGCTCAAGGCGTGGTTACAGCAGAGCGGTACGCGGCAGGCAAGCACATCCTGGTGTCGCGGACTGGTGCTGACAGAGGCCCCATTGACGACGCGCTTGTATCTCAGGGGTTATCGCGCAATGTGGTTACGATGGTTGCTGGCTTTTCAACCGCAGTGGGACTGGCTCGCGTGTCAGACCTAATCGCTAGCGTCCCTGCACGGCACACCACAAGCCTGCGTGAAGGCATGTACAGTTTTCCGTTGCCGGTCCCAACCGAAGCTTTTACGTTGTCGTTGCTTTGGCATCCTCGCTTCGCGGCCGATCCCGCGCATCAGTGGTTACGCACGCTGTTGAGAGAAGTCTGTTTGGACATGCAGACCGATCCGATATCGGCCTCAGGCGTGCACTCAAACTCCTGAACAATAATGCCGCTCCCTGCGCAGTGACGCTTTTTCGCGCTCGATGGCAGAGCAAAAACTCGGTTCCACCCAGAACTACCGGCAACCGCAAAGATCGGGTGTAAACCCATGCGACCTGCACACAGGCGAATGTGCGGCACTCTTGGTAAACTAGGGCACTTTCTCTTCAGGCGGGCCTGAACGGTGCAGTCGACCGCCCCGTCAGCTCCCCGCTTGCTTGGACATTGACATGTTCTGCGTTGGCACAAGCACGATCTCGGTATGGGTACGCCCTACCCTGTCGCTCTCAGCAGCCTCCAGGACGGTACACACTGCGTAGACCCAGAATGCCCCTAGAATCAGCCTCAAAGCCTCAAACCACGCGCCCTGAGCCCTCCCGCCGCTTCAGCGTTGCACCGATGATGGATTGGACCGACCGCCACTGCCGGTTCTTCCTGCGCCTGCTGTCCAAGCACACCCTGCTCTACACCGAAATGGTCACCACCGGTGCGCTCCTTCACAACGACGCCCACCGCTTCCTGCGCCACGACGTTTCCGAGCACCCGCTGGCACTGCAACTGGGCGGTAGCGTCCCGGCCGACCTGGCCGCCTGCGCGAAACTGGCCGAGGAGGCTGGTTACGACGAGGTCAATCTGAACGTCGGCTGCCCGAGCGACCGGGTGCAGAACAACATGATCGGTGCCTGCCTGATGGCACATCCCGCGCTGGTGGCCGATTGCGTCAAGGCCATGCGAGATGCCGTATCGACTCCGGTCACGGTCAAGCATCGCATCGGCATCAATGGCCGCGACAGTTATGCCGAACTGTGCGATTTCGTCGGGCAGGTACGCGAGGCCGGTTGCCGTAGCTTTACCGTGCATGCGCGTATCGCCATCCTCGAAGGGTTGTCGCCCAAGGAAAACCGCGAAATCCCGCCGCTGCGCTACGACGTTGCCGCGCAGTTGAAAGCGGACTTCCCCGACCTGGAAATCGTGCTCAACGGAGGCATCAAGACCCTGGACGAGTGCCAGACGCACCTTGAGACCTTCGATGGCGTGATGCTGGGGCGCGAGGCGTATCACAATCCGTACCTGCTGGCCGAGGTGGACCAACGCCTGTTCGGCAGCGAAGCGCCGGCGGTAAGCCGTAGCCAGGCACTAGAGACGCTGCGACCGTACATCGTTGCGCATCTGCAAAGCGGGGGCGCAATGCATCACATCACCCGGCATATCCTCGGGCTTGGCCAGGGCTTCCCGGGGGCGCGGCGGTTCCGGCAGTTGCTGTCGACGGATATTCATAAAGCGCCTGAACCGTTGGTGGTGTTCGACCAGGCGGCGGAGTTGCTGCAGGGGCGGTGACACGCCAGTCAGCGCCTTGCTGCCGACAAGCCGTCTTTTACGGGGACGGGATTGCAAAGCGACGCCAAGGAACCTCTGGCTCGGTTGCGACTCGAATGCTCACCTTTAAAGCCCGCGCCCACAGGGATTCGCGGTGTTCGCCCGAGCAGCGTCGGCAGGCCTTGAGCAGCTGCCGGGGCTCGGGTAATGTCGAGTAAATGCACAGGACAGAGCACGCCCATGACCTCCAAGCTGGAACAACTCAAGCAGTTCACCACCGTGGTCGCCGACACCGGGGACCTGGATGCCATCACTCGCCTCAAGCCAGTCGATGCCACCACCAACCCGTCGCTGCTGCTCAAGGCAGCCGCCATCCCTGGTTATGCCGACCTGCTCAAGCAGGTGAAAGCCGACGCCAAGGGTAATGTCGACCTGGCGTGCGACAAGTTCGCCGTGGCCGTGGGCGCGGGCATTCTCAAGGTCATCCCTGGGCGCATCTCCACCGAAGTGGATGCCCGTCTGTCGTTCGATGAACCGGCGCTGCTGAACAAAGCTCGCCAACTGATCGCCCTTTACGAAGCCGCCGGTGTGAGCAAAGACCGCGTGCTGATCAAGCTAGCCTCCACGTGGGAGGGTATCCGCGCCGCCGAGAAGCTGGAAAAGGAAGGCATCCAGACCAACCTGACCTTGCTGTTCTCCTTCGCCCAGGCCCAGGCCTGCGCCGATGCCGGGGTGTTCCTGATCTCGCCTTTCGTAGGCCGTATCTACGACTGGTACAAGAAGAGTACCGGCCAGGAATATGTCGGCGCCGAGGACCCGGGCGTGCAGTCGGTCACCCGCATCTACAACTACTACAAGACCAATGGCTACAACACCGTGGTCATGGGCGCCAGCTTCCGCAACATCGGCCAGATCGAGCAGTTGGCAGGGTGTGACCGCCTGACCATCAGCCCTGAACTTCTGCAGCAGTTGAGCGATGATCAAGGGCAATTGCCACGCATACTCAAGCCGGGTAATGCCGGTGAGGCTAAGCAGGTACTGAACGAAAGCCAATTCCGCTGGGCGATGAACGAAGATGCCATGGGCACCGAGAAACTCGCCGAAGGCATCCGTCAGTTCGCGCGGGATCAGGAGAAACTGGAAAAACTGATGGCTGAAAAAGCCTGATACATACCGGGTTTGCCTGACGGGCGGGAAGTGTTCACATTTTCCGCCCGTTTTATTTTGCACCGTCCGTTAGACGCTGGCTTGCCAGCGTAGGGCCTTTTAGCCACCAGAGCTGTCAATGACACCCTCCTCCTCTTTGCCGCTCGTTCTCGCAGGCCCAGTATTGCGCCGCCTGGAGCCCCAGCGCCTGGCCATCTGGCTCGCCTGCACGCAACCGCTGCAACCCGAATTCACCCTAGACTGCCCTGGCATCACGCCAAGGACCGATTGCCAGGTCATCCCAGTGGGCAAACACGCCTACCTGCACCTGCTGGACATCCATTTCGCGCAGCCCCTGCCCTGCAACGTCGAGCTTCAATACGATGTGCTTCTCGGCGGCCGAGGCATTGCCGACTGGGCCGAGCACCTGCTTTACCCCGGCCAGCGGCGCCCCAACTTCGTGCTGCGCGAACGCCTTGACCAGCTACTACACGGCTCTTGCCGCAAACCGCATCACCCCGCCACCGATGGCCTGTTATGTGCCGATCGCCTGCTGCAGCAATGCCAACGGCCTGAACAACGTCCGGCGCTGCTGTTGATGACTGGCGATCAGGTCTATGCCGACGATGTGGCCGGCCCGATGCTGCGGGCCATCCATGCACTGATCGCACGCCTGGGCCTGCTCGATGAAACCTTCGACGGCGCCCTGGTCAGCGACAGCGCC
This sequence comes from Pseudomonas sp. Rh2, assembly GCF_040762985.1. NCBI lineage: Bacteria > Pseudomonadati > Pseudomonadota > Gammaproteobacteria > Pseudomonadales > Pseudomonadaceae > Pseudomonas > Pseudomonas sp. Rh2. The sequence continues at coordinate 2,265,900 of NZ_CP142890.1, read as the reverse complement.
GCACTCTACAAGCACCCCGCCTGCTACTACCACCGTGCGGACTTGCTGCCGGCGCAGGAGCGCAACGAAACCCTGCGCGAGCGTTTCTTCGGTGGCAAACGCAAGCCGATCTTCTCCTCCAGCAATGCCGACAATCACCTGGTGACCTTCGCCGAGGTCATGGCCATGTACCTGCTGGTATGGTCGCCCACGCCCTGGCAACTGGTCGACCTGACCATGCCGCAAGGGCTGAACACCCAACGCCAGGGTCGGTACCACAAAGAGTTGCCGCTGATCGAGGCCTTTGCCGTCAACCTGGCTCCGGTGGCCCGGGTGATGGCGCACCTGCCGTGCTTGATGATCTTCGACGACCACGACATCACCGATGACTGGAACCTGTCGGCACAATGGGAAGAAACCGCCTACGGCCACCCCTTCTCGCGGCGGATCATCGGCAATGCGCTATTGGGCTACCTGCTGTGCCAGGCCTGGGGCAATGACCCCGATGGCTGCAAAGCGCTGGTCGGGCAAGTCGGCGCGCTGGCCGAAACCGCGTCGGGTAGCCAGGTGCAGGATGAACTGATCGGCGAGCTACTGCGCTTTCAGGGCTGGCAATTCAACCTCCCCACCAACCCGCCTCTGCTGGTGCTGGACACCCGCACCCGACGCTGGCGCAGCGAAAGCAACCTGGCCAAGCCCTCCGGCCTGTTGGATTGGGAAGCACTGTGCGAGCTGCAGCAGGCGCTGCTCGACCATCCTTCCGCCGTCATCGTGTCACCTGCACCGATTTTCGGGGTGAAGCTGATCGAGACCGTGCAGAGGGTGTTCAGTTGGCTGGGCTACCCGCTGCTGGTAGATGCCGAAAACTGGATGGCCCACCGGGGTGCAGCGCAGGTGATCCTGAACATCTTCCGCCACTCGCGCACACCGGGGCATTACGTGATCCTGTCGGGGGATGTGCACTATTCGTTCGTCTACGAAGTTCTGATTCGCCATCGTCAGCGCAGCCCGCACCTGTGGCAGATCACCAGCAGCGGCATCAAGAACGAATTCCCCAGACGCCTGCTGGCGGTGCTCGACCGGCTGAACCGCTGGCTGTACGCGCCACGCTCGCCGCTCAACTGGTTCACCAAGCGTCGGGAGATGGAAGTGATACCGCGCACGCCCAGCCATGCCGATGCAGGCGAACGGCTATGGAACAGCGCGGGGCTCGGACAGGTATTCTTCGATGAACAGGGGCGGCCAGCGCGGGTGTTCCAGTTGAATGCCGCCGGTGGAACGGCGACGGAGTTCATGCGACGGGCGTGAGCTTTGGCTTGGATTCACTGGCGCCTTCGCGGGTGAACCCGCGAAGGCAGCGATGCAGAGGTGGGATCAGGTCCGCTCCAGCGCATTTACCAGGTCGTGGAAGGCTTCGCGATTGGAGTCGTTCAACCCCATCAGGATTTTGTGCGCCTCCAGCACCTTGGAGCGCACCACGTCCTCGCTCTGGTCCTGGGATGGCAAGTCGGTCAGGCATTCCGGGCACGGCACCGGACGATCGACGATGTTGAACACCTGATCGAAACCCATCGACTGCAAAAGACGCGAAATGTCCGGGTTGGTGGTGACCACGGTCGGCAACAGGCCAACCTTCTGCCGCGACAGAATCGACAACTTGGCCAACAGGCCCAAGGTAGTGCTGTCGATGCTTTCGGTCTCGGTCAGGTCGATGACGATGGCCGAGAAGTTCAGCGCGGTGAAGATCTTCTCGATCGTCGCATCCAGCGCCGAACACAGGGTCAGGCGCACTTCACCGACAAATTTCAGTACAAAGGTACCGCTTTGCTCGGCGAACTGGATTCTACCGGTACTCATTGAAGGTTCCTGCTCAACACCAATAGGGCGATATCATCCGGCATCTCCCCAAGCGTAGCCAATCCAAATCGTTGGCGCAGCCCATCCAGGCTACCACCCGCTGTCTTGACGATGTCCGGCAAGGCAGCTTCTTTATCTTTGAGCGTGTCTCCCGGCAAAAGGTCCAGAATGCCATCGGACATCAGGCTCAGGCTGAACTGCGGCGGCAGCTCGATCACCTGGTCCTGATAGGTGGCCTCGTCGAACAGGCCCACCGGCAAACCACGGCCTTCCAAGTAACGCGCCTGGCCCGGGGTATACAACACCGGTAGCGGCAGGTGACCACCAACGGCGTAGGTCAGCAGGCCGGTTTCCTCGTCGATCACCCCGCCCACCATTGTGACATGCTTGCCCAGCTTACAGTTGATCAGCCCACGATTGATGTGGCTGAGCACTTCCGAAGGCTTGAACTCACGATTCCTGTTGCGTTTTAGCTCGAACAGCAGCCGTGTGGTCATGAACTTGAGCAACACGGTGACGAAGGCCGACGACGCACCGTGTCCGGAGACATCGGCCAGGTAGAAGGCAATGCGTCGGTCATCCACGCGGAAGTAGTCGGCGAAATCGCCAGACAGGTACAGCGACGGGATGATCTGGTGTTCGAACACGAACTCGCCGGCGCCCCAGGGGCTTTCCGGCAGCATGTTCATCTGCACCTGACGGCCGGCGGTCTGGTCTTCCTGCAACAAGTGCAGGCTGGCCTCGAGCTCACGGTTGGCCGCTTCGAGCTTCTCGCGGTAACGCTGGTTTTCCAGCACCAGCCGCGAACGATCGAGCGCTCGGCGTACCGAGTGCTCGAGCACCGCCAGATCTTCCAGCGGCTTTATCAGGTAATCGGCCGCACCCAGGCGCAGGGCCTCGACGGCATCGCTCATCACCCCGGCTCCGGACACCACGATGACCGGCAACTGCGGCGCGCGCTCGCTGACCTGGCGGATCAGTTCGAGGCCGCCCATCTGCGGCATGCGCAGATCGCAGATCACGAGGTCGGGCTGGTGTTCTTCGAAGACCTGGAGCCCCTGCTGGCCATTGCTGGCCTGAAGGACGCTGAAGCCACTGTCTTCCAGATAGGCGGCGAGGCTCGCACGGACCACGTCGTCGTCATCGATGATCAGCAGCGTTGCACTGGTTTTCTGCATGTGGGCGAACGGCGCCGGTTTGGGTTGGTGAAGCGGTGTCATCAAGACTGACAGCCGACTACAGGGATACTCGGTGGTAACACTCTCTTTGAGTTGTAGGACAAGAAAACTGACCCAGCAACTGGCGGAGGTACCTCGTAAGGCGCAGACGGTACTCCCATCCGCCAGGCGTTTCAAGCACAGCTAGGTCGACGCCCCTGCTCTTTACAGGGCAAATCACCGGGAGTTATAAGAAAGCCGACCCGTGCAACCCGATGGGAAGGATGCAGCATGCCCCAGACGCCCACCAGCCACAGCGAAAAACGTGATTTCATCCGCATGCGCATCGATACCGAGGTCAGCCTGCTACATGCCGGCCAGGTGATCGCGGCGGTATGCCTCGACCTGTCCAGCGGTGGCATGCAGGTACAAGCCGCGCAGCACTTCAAGGTGGGCGATCGACTCGAAGTGCGCATCGACTCCGACCATCCGGCACTCAGGGGATTGCACGCCAGCACCGAGGTCGTGTGGATCGCCGACCAGCCCACTGGGCAGCAGAAACTTGGCCTGCGTATCCTGGCCATGCATTGAACACGCATGGCATACGAAAAAGGCGACCCTGAGGTCGCCTTTTTCGCACCAATGTGAATCAGAAGTCGTCTTCGACTTCGCCATCCTTGACCTTGAACTCGCGGTTCTGCAGGTAGGCATTGCGAATGAAGATGTACTTGTCACCCTGAATCAGCTTTTCCGCCGACAGCAGATTAGCGCGGGTATCGATCACGTCCAAAGCGAAGATCGAGTTGCGGGTCGGTACATGGTCCATGTAGCGGTAGGGCTTGGTGTAGGTGTCCGGGTACTTGGACAGGCCGTCACGTACCGTGCTGGGGCCCAGCAGCGGGATCACCACATACGGACCGCTGCTCACGCCCCAGTAGCCCAGGGTCTGGCCGAAGTCTTCATCGTTGCGCTGCAGGCCCATCTTGGTGCCCACATCGAAGAAGCCACCAAGGCCGAAGGTGGTGTTGACGATCAAGCGCGCGGTGTCGATGCCGGCAGCACGGGGCTTGAGTTGAAGCACATCGTTGACCAGGTTGGTCACATCGCCCAGGTTCTGGAAGACATTGTGGATACCATCTTCGAGGAACTGCGGGGTAATGGCCTGGTAGCCCTTGGCCAAGGGCTTGAGTGCATACGTGTCGACGGTGTCGTTGAACCTGAAGATCGGACGGTTGACCGCCTCCCAAGGGTCCTCCTCGGTGGCTGCCTGGGTAGCTGCCACGGGCGCCAGCAGCAAGCTGGCGCAGACACAAGCCTGGGTGACCCGCTCGATCACACCGGCACCGATCCTACGCATAGATGTTTCTCCATCGATTTTCTCGGCCGCAGCCACGCTCAGTGCGCTGCAAATAAGGCGCCAGTATAAAGGCTTGCGGGTTGAGAAACAGCTTTACACATTTTTGCTCAATATTTTGTGAACATCTGTTGCTGGTCATTGGGCCGTAACATTCGCGCCCTAGCCTGCGGACTATTTCAGGGACGTTGCCATGCATGATGCACCTGCCTTCACCGCTGTGCTGTTCGGCCTGCGCAATTGCTTGGTACAGGCTCGAAACGGCAGCCCCCTGCCCGCCCCTGGCGCGCTCGATGCCCTGGCCGGCTTGCGGCGCCGGCAAGTGCCATGCATCTGGCTCGATGAGCAGAGCGTAGCCCAGAGCAAGCACCTGGCCAGTGTGCTTCCGCAATGGCTGCCTGGCCATGGGGCCAATGGCGCCCAATGGCCTGCGCCGAATGCCTGCTGGCAGGCGCTGATGTGCCTGGGTAGCCCGCGCCTGGAAGGCTGCGTACTGGTCAGCGGGGAACCCCGGCTGCTGCAATCAGGCCTCAGCGCCGGCCTGTGGACCGTCGGCCTGGCTGCTTGCAGCCCATCCTGCGACCTTGCCTCCAGCGATTGGCAAGCCATGAGCCCGCACGAGCAGGAACTGGCCCGCGGTAGGGCGACCCTGGCATTGTTCGACCTTGGCGTGCACTCGGTCATCGACCACCTCGAAGCGCTGGACACCTGCCTGGTCGACATCGCCCAGCGCCGACGCAAAGGCGAAAAACCCTGATACAGCACCGTTGATGCGGGTCATGCAAAGCGTGGGCAAGTGGATTACGCTTGAAGACAGGCGAGAACCTTTGCCCCGTCGCCGAGGTCCATGCCTTGCCAAGCCATTGATGGAGAACAACCAATGCCTGCCCGCGAATTGCAAGAGCGACTGAACAGCCTGCGCGAGCAACTGGATCGAAACGTGCCGCTTTCGGATGAGGAACTGGCCGCCCTGCATGAAGAGGCGCGACAGATCGAGGCGCAGTTGAAGCTTGAGGAAGCGACACCAGACCACAACCTGGTGGATGGGGTGAACCTGGCGATCGAGCGTTTCGAGGCCGATCACCCGGATCTGACCGCGACCCTGCGCAGTATCGCCAACTCGCTGCACAGTATGGGTATCTGAAGAAGCGAGGGCCGCTGCGCGGCCCATCGTCGGCAAACCGGCTCCACCAGGGCGTAAAGCAGTCCTAGACTTACTGACGCACCAACCGCAGGTTCTGCGGACTGACCGGACCCGTGCTGCGATACGGGTTGATGTCCAGCCCGCCCCGGCGCACATAGCGCGCATAGACCGTCAGATGCTCAGGCTCGAGCAGATGCTTCAGGTCAAGGTAGATCCGCTCCACACACTGCTCGTGGAAGTCAGCATGCTGGCGGAAGCTGATCAGATAAGTGAGCAGGCTGGCATGATCCAGCGCCTTGCCCTTGTATTCGACCACCACGCTGCCCCAGTCAGGCTGGCCGGTCACCGGGCAGTTGGATTTGAGCAAATGACTGTGTAGCGTCTCCTCCACCACCCGGTCAGGGTCACAATGCAACAGTTCCGGCTGGGGCTGCTCGTAGTTGTGGATAGCGACATCCAGCGCATCGATGCACTGCCCAGGCAACGCCACCACGCCTTGCGCCTCGACTTCGGCCAAGGTGCGCACCTGCACACCCACCGGTTTGCCGGCGGCAGCGGAGAGGTCTTTCACCAGGCACGCCTGCAACTGGGCAATCGACTCGAATACCGTCTGGTTCAACGAGTTGAGGTACAACTTGAACGACTTGGACTCGATGATGTTCGGTGAATCGGCCGCAATGGCGAACTCGCCAATCGCTACCACCGGCTTGCCCGACGGCAGCAGCCAGGACAGCTCGAAGCAGTTCCAGAAATCCACACCTTGCCATGGCAGCGTCTGGGCGGTTACGCCCAACTCGGCCCACTTGGCGGTACGCGGAATCGGAAACAGCAGCGAAGGGGTATAGGTGGCAATGTATTCGCTGGACTTGCCCAGCGGGGAATGTTCGGCGGCGGGATGCATGGAAACTGACCTGAAGGTTCGAAATGCCCCTAGTCTACCGTTTTTGCGCCTCGCCTTGGGGCTCTTGTCACTCGATGGCCGACGACCTGACGGGAACAGGAAGCAATGACTGGCGGTTGGCTGACGGGAAGATTACAACTTCGTCAGCTTGGCCGAGCGGACACATCGTCACGTATCATTTACAGGCCCCCTTCAGCCAACACGGACAATGCATGAAACTGCTGATCGTCGAAGACCAGGCCCGCACCGGTCAGTACCTGTGCCAGGGCCTCAGCGAAGCAGGCTTCGCCACCGAACTGGCCGCCGATGGCGACACCGGTCAGCACATGGCGCTGACTGGCGACCATGACCTGCTGATTCTCGATGTGATGCTGCCAGGACGCGATGGCTGGCAAATTCTGCAGGCCGTACGCCAAGCCGGCCTGGACACACCGGTGCTGTTCCTCACCGCACGCGACGCCATCGAGGATCGGGTCCACGGCCTGGAGCTGGGCGCCGACGATTACCTGGTCAAGCCCTTCGCCTTCTCCGAGCTGCTGGCCCGGGTGCGCACCTTGCTTCGCCGGGGCGCCAACCCCGCCCAGGACACCTCACTGAGCCTGGCCGACCTGCGCCTGGACCTGATCCGCCGCCGTGCAGAACGCGCCGGCCAGCGCATCGACTTGACCGCCAAGGAGTTTGCGCTGCTGGAATTGCTGCTGCGCCGACAGGGCGAGGTGCTGCCCAAGTCATTGATCGCCTCGCAAGTCTGGGACATGAATTTCGACAGCGATACCAACATCATCGAAGTCGCGATCCGCCGCCTGCGCCTGAAGATCGACGACCCGCATGGCAATAAGTTGATCCATACCGTGCGCGGCATGGGCTATGTACTCGAAGAGCGCCACGACTGATGCGCCCGGTTTCACTGAGCAGCCGCCTGGCACTCCTTTTCGCCGCCTGTACCGCAGCGGTTTCCCTGGGCGCAGGCTTGCTGTTCAGCCACGCCAGCCGGCAGCACTTCATCGAACTGGACCAGCAGTTGCTGGAGTCGCGCCTGTCGCTGTTTCGCACCCAACTGGCCGGCGTGAACGACGCTCGCGATCTGCGCGCACGCGAGCCTGCTTTGCGCAACGAACTCAGCCACCAGTCGGACCTCGCCCTGCGCGTAGAGGGCCAGGATGGTACGCTGTGGTTCGACAGCCAGTCGGCGTTGCCCGAAACACCCTTGCCTTCCGGGTTGGCCACCTTGCATGCCAACGGTATGGATTACCGCAGCCTCACAGCCCCCTTGAGCGCAGGCGACCGGCACGCTGCGCGCCTGACGCTGTTCCTCGATATCACCCACCACCAGCATTTTCTACAAGGCATGCAGCGCCTGATATGGCTCACTGTCGGTCTTTCGGCGCTGGCCACCGCGCTGCTCGGCGCCTGGGCTGCGCGCCGTGGACTGCGGCCCTTGCGCCAAATGGGCCAGGTCGCAGCCAGTGTGTCGGCACGCTCGCTGACTACCCGTTTGCCCGCCGAGCAGATGCCAGATGAGTTGGCAGAGCTGGCCAGCACCGTGAACGCCATGTTGCAGCGCCTGGACGACGCCTTTCAGCGGCTGTCGGCGTTTTCCGCCGATATCGCCCACGAACTGCGTACACCGCTGTCCAACCTGCTGACCCACACCCAGGTCACCCTCACCCGCCCGCGCAGCCTAGAAGACTACCGGGAGGCGCTACATGGCAACCTGGAAGAGCTGCAAAGGATGGCGCAGATGGTCAACGACATGCTGTTCCTGGCCAAAGCCGACCATGGCTTGTTGGTACCCGGCCTTACGCCGCTGGCCTTGCATGACGAAGTGGATGCCCTGCTGGAGTATTACGCACCGCTGGCCGAGGACGTCGAGGTGCGGATGCAGCGCGACGGTGAAGCGATGCTGCAGGGCGACCGCCATATGTTGCGGCGGGCGCTGTCCAACCTGCTGGACAATGCCTTGCGCTTCACACACGCCGGTGGGCAGATACAAGTGACGTTGGAGCCAGGGCTACGCCTTTGCGTCGCCAACACGGGAACGCCGATAGAGGCGGCGGTGTTGCCTCGGCTGTTCGATCGGTTCTACCGCGCGGACCCGGCACGGCGGGAAGGCAATAACGAACATGCCGGGCTGGGATTGGCGATTACCCGGTCGATCGTACAGGCCCATGGCGGGACCATTCGGGCGGAGTGTACGGATGGGTGGACGCGGTTCGTGATCGAATTCAGCGCCCGGCAGTGAATCCCGGGAGCGGCCTTGCGTAACGAAAGGGGCGCAAAACGCCCCCTAGCACCAACCCGATTTCAGACAGCGAGCCCAATAGCCGGCTGCACCTGCGACGCCCGATACGCTGGGTAGATGGTCGCCAGGAAACTCATCACCAACCCCGCCGTGCAGATGATCGCCACATCCCCCCACTGCAACTCGGACGGCAGGCTGCTGACGAAGTACACATCCGAGGTGAAGATGTGCTGCCCGCTGACCCGCTCCAACCAACCGACGATCTGACTGACGTTGATTGCGGCAATCACCCCGAGCACACCGCCGATCAGCGTTCCGACGATACCGATCAGGCTGCCCTGAACCATGAAGGTGCCCATGATCTGCGCGGGCGTGGCGCCCAGGGTACGCAGAATGGCGATGTCCGGCCCCTTGTCGTTCACCACCATCACCAGTGTGGCGATGATGTTGAACGCCGCCACTGCGATGATCATCAGCAACAACAGGCCGATCATGGTCTTTTCCATCTTCATGGCGCTGAACAGGCTGCCCTGGGTGTGCGACCAGTCGTCGGCGCGGTAGGCATCGCCCAGGCTGGCGGCGATGGCCTTGGACACCTGGGGCGCGGCATACAGGTCATGCAGCTTGAGGCGCACCCCTTGGACCTGGCCCGCGGCCCAGTGCTGCATTTCGCCGGCATCGGCGACATGCATGTAGGCCTGCGAGCCATCGAGCTCGGCACCGACCTTGAAGATACCGACCACGGTCAACCGCTGCATGCGCGGGGTGATACCGCCCGGTTCCTTGCTGATTTCCGGGACGATCAGGGTCAGCTTGTCGCCGGTATTGAGACGGAAGCGACGCGCGGTCAGCTCACCGATCACCACCCCGTATTCTCCTGGCTCAAGGTCCTGCAAACGCCCCTGGACGATGTGCTGGCCGACGATGGACACCTTGCCCTCCTCGGCGGGGTCGATACCGCTGACCTGGATCGGCTGCATGGCGCCCTTGTACGACAGCATGCCTTCCATTTCCGTGATAGGCGCAGCGGCCATCACCGCAGGATTGCTCAGCGCGGCATCGGCCGCCTTGCGCCAGTCGTCCAGCGGCTGCACGCCAAGGATCGCCGCATGGGGTACCAAACCGAGAATGCGCGAGCTCATCTCGCGCTGAAAGCCATTCATCACCGACAACACCACGATCATCGCCAGCACGCCCAGGGACAGGCCGATCATCGAGGTCATGGAGATGAACGAGATGAAATGGTTGCGGCGCTTGGCACGGGTGTAGCGAGCACCGATGAACAAGGGCAAGGGTCTGAACATGTACGAAAACACCCAATGAATAAGTTGCGGGGCGGCTCAGGCCGCCCCAGGCACGCTGATCAGATCGCTACCAGGTGGCCATCGTCGAGCTTCAGCACGCGGTCCATCTGACGCGCCAGATTGAGGTCGTGGGTCACTACCAGGAACGCCGTCTTGGATGCACTGGACAATTCCTGCATCAGCTCCTGGATGCCCTGGGCGGTGTGGTGATCGAGGTTGCCGGTCGGCTCGTCGAGCATCACCAGGCCCGGGCGATTGACCAGGGCTCGGGCGATCGCCACGCGCTGACGCTCGCCGCCGGACAGCTCGGCCGGCTTGTGATGCAGACGATGGCTCAGGCCAACGCGCTTGAGCAAAGCCTCGGCGCGCTCGCGGGCCTCGGGTATGGGCGTGCGGCCGATCAGCAACGGCATGCACACGTTCTCCATGGCGGTGAACTCGGGCAACAGGTGGTGGAACTGGTAGACGAAGCCCAGTTCACGGTTACGCAGCAGGCCACGGGCACGCTCGCCCAGCGCCGACAGTTCTTCGCCGGCCAGCCAGACACTGCCTTGGGTGGGCCGGTCGAGCCCGCCCAGCAGGTTGAGCAAGGTACTCTTGCCCGAGCCGGAACTGCCGACGATGGCCACTCGCTCACCGGCATGCAGTTCGAGGTTCAACCCGGACAACACCTGCACCGACTCCGGGCCCTCCTCGTAGGACTTGCCCAGGTTGCGGCAACTCAGAACGGCTTTATCACTCATGCGCGACTCACTCATAACGTAGCGCCTCTGCAGGCTGGGTGCGGGCCGCACGCCAGGCCGGGTACAGGGTGGCGAAGAAACTCAGGACCAGCGCCGCACCGCAGACCATGTACACGTCATTGGCCTGGATCTGCGACGGCAGGTAATCGATGAAATACACATCGGCGTTGAGGAACTTGTGCCCGATCAGCTTCTCGATGCCGGCGATCACCGCGCTGACATTGAGCGCGGCGATAATCCCGACCACGGCGCCGATCAAGGTGCCGATCACCCCGATCACCGTGCCCTGGACCATGAAGATGGCCATGATCTGCCCCGGCGTGGCACCGAGGGTACGCAGGATGGCGATATCGCCGCGCTTGTCGTTGACCACCATCACCAGGGTCGAAATGATGTTGAATGCCGCCACGGCCACGATCAGCAGCAACAGCAGGCCGATCATGGCTTTTTCCATGCGAATGGCCTGGTACAGGTTGCCGTGGGTGCGGGTCCAGTCGCGGCTGTAGAATTCCTGGTCACCCAGGCGCTGGGCGATCTCCCAGGCCACGCGCGGGGCCTGGAACAGGTCGTCGAACTTGAGGCGCAGGCCCTGCACCTGGTCGGCCTTCCAGCGGTGCAGGCGCGACAGGTCGGCGATATTGGTCAGGCCCAGGTAGCCATCGATCTCGCCGGCGCCGACGTGGAAGGTGCCGACCACGGTGAAGCGCTTCATGCGCGGGAACATGCCGGCCGGCGTGACGCTGACTTCGGGGGCGACGAAGGTGAGTTTGTCGCCGATGGCCACCCCCAGCTTTGCCGCAGCCTTGTCGCCGATCATGATGCCCCACTCGCCCGGCGCCAGTTGCTCCAGGCGCCCTTGCAGGATGAAGTTGTCGATGATCGACACCTCACGCTCGCGCGCAGGGTCTATGCCATTGAGCAAAACCTTCTGCACCTTGCCATCGTGAGTCAGCAGGCCCTGCATCTGGGTGTAGGGCGCAACTGCCACCACCTGCGGATTCTGCTTTACTTGTTTGGCAAGGGCTGGCCAGTCGTTGACGGGCTGGCCGCTTTCGAGCGTGGCGTGGGGAATCATGCCCAGCACGCGGGTACGCATCTCGTGGTCGAAACCGTTCATGACCGAAAGCACCACGATCATGACCACCACGCCCAGGGCGAGGCCGATCATCGAGGTCAGGGAAATGAACGAGACGAAGTGATTGCGGCGCTTGGCACGGGTGTAACGCGTACCGATGAATGCGAAAAGAGGTCTGAACATGTCGGGGCTTGTTCGGATGAAAGGGAACGTCCTTGTGGCGAGGCGCCTACGGCGGCTTTACACTCGGACCACCGCCGCTACCATGGGTTCGCCATGACGACATTAGACGAAGAAGATCGCCGCGAATACTACCGCATCGAAGACCGGATCGCACTGGAAATCAGTCCCTTGAGCGCGGCCGAAGCCCTTGAGACAGAACTGTTGCAAGATGAGTCCCCGCTGTTCAACCTGCTCAGCGAACTGCACCTGTCCGACTTCGAGTCCCAGCACCTGCTGCGCCAGCTGAGCGAGAAGGACCGCACCCTGGCCGCCTTCCTGCGCGCCCAAAACAAACGCCTGGACCTGCTCAGCGCCGTGGTTGCGCAGACCCTGATCGGTGAAATCGGCAAGCCTCAGGCAGTGGTCATCTCCGAAGGGGGCATCGAATTCGCCCAGGCCAAGCACATCGCCCCTGGCACGCGAGTGAAGGTAAAGATGGTGCTCATGCCCCGCGCCCATGGCCTGTTGCTGCGAGGCCGGGTGACCCATTGCGATCCTCGACCGGACGGCACCTACGAGGTTGGCACCGAATTCACCGACATGACCGACGCCCAGCGCCAGTTGCTGGCCCGCTACATCCTGCAGCGCCAGCAGCAGCAACGGCGCCAGCAGCTGGAACAGAACCCACCCTCCTCCTGAGCCTGACACTCTTTTGAACTGAAGGAACGAACGTGACCCTGATCTATGGCCACCGCGGCGCCAAGGGCGAAGCACCCGAGAACACCCTGACCAGCTTCCGCCAGTGCCTGTCCCACGGCGTCACCCGCTGCGAACTGGACCTGCACCTGTCCGCCGACAACGAGTTGATGGTCATCCACGACCCCACCCTCAAGCGCACGACCGGACGACGGGGCAAAGTGGTGGAACACACCGCTGACGAACTGGTTACCTACGATGCCCGTAAAGGTGGCCCTGGCCATGTGCAGCCCTGCCCTATCCCGCGCCTGGAAGAGCTGTTCGAGAAATGCGCCTTCGAGCACTGGCAACTGGAAGTGAAAAGCGCATCGCGCACCCGCGCCGCCACCACCGTGCTGGCCATTCGCGAGCTGGCCCAGCAATACGGCATGCTGGACAAGGTAACCATCACCTCGAGTTCACGCGAAGTACTGGGCGCCGCACAGGAACTGGTCCCGGACGTGAAGCGCGGCCTGGTCGCCGAGTACGCCTGGCTCGACCCGCTGAAGGTCGCGCAGAACTACGGCTGCGAAATGCTGGCGCTCAACTGGACGCTGTGCACCCCTGAGCGTCTGATCAAAGCGCAGAACCAGGGCTTGCACGTATCGGTGTGGACGGTCAACGAGCCGGCACTGATGCGCCGGCTCGCTGACTTTGGCGTGGACAGCCTGATTACAGACTTTCCCGGTTTGGCCAAGACCACCCTCGGGTAGGGCTGAAATCGGTCTCCCCGACCGGCTCAGGCCACCGGCCGGAGCCGCTGAAAAAAGCCGGTTCAGGCCGTCGTAGGCAGCTACCCGATAGGCTTCGGCCATGGTCGGGTAGTTGAACGTGGTGTTGACGAAGTACTTCAGATTGTTCTGCTCACCTGGCTGGTTCATGATCGCCTGACCGATGTGAACGATCTCCGAAGCCTGGTAGCCGAAGCAGTGCACACCCAGGATCTCCAGGGTTTCACGGTGGAACAGGATCTTCAACATGCCCTGCGGCTCACCGGCGATCTGCGCACGGGCCATGCTCTTGAAGAAGGCCTTGCCCACTTCGTACGGCACCTTGGCCTGGGTCAGTTCCTGCTCGTTCTTGCCGATCGAGCTGATCTCCGGAATGGTGTAGATACCGGTCGGCACGTCATCGACGAAGCGCCAGCTGCCGTTGTCGACGATGCTGCCGGCCGCCGAACGGCCCTGGTCGTGGGCGGCACTGGCCAGGCTCGGCCAGCCGATCACGTCACCGGCACCGTAGATGTTAGGTACGCTGGTGCGGTAGGCCTCGTCGACCTCGATCTGGCCACGGCTGTTGACCTTGATGCCAATGTTTTCCAGGCCCAGCTTGTCGGTGTTGCCGGTACGGCCGTTACACCACAGCAAGGCGTCGGCCTTGATCTTCTTGCCCGACTTCAGGTGCAGGATCACACCGTTGTCCAGGCCCTCGACCCGCTCGTACTCCTCATTGTGGCGCACGGTGATGTTGTTGTTGCTGAAGTGATAGCTCAGCGCCTGGGAAATTTCCGAGTCCAGGAAGCTCAGTAGCTGGCCACGGTTGTCGACCAGCTCAACCAGTACGCCAAGACCGCTGAAGATCGAGGCGTATTCGCAACCGATGACACCGGCACCGTAGACGATCAGCTTGCGTGGGGTGTGGCTCAGGCTGAGGATGGTGTCGCTGTCGTAGACGCGTGGGTGGTGGAAGTCGATGTCGGCTGGGCGGTACGGGCGCGAGCCGGTGGCGATGATGATGTGCTTGGCCACCAGTTTCTCGACTACGCCGTTGGGGCAAACCACCTCGACGGTCTGCTCGTCGGCGAAGCTGCCGGTGCCGACGAAGACATCGACACGGTTGCGGGCGTAGTAGCCGGTACGCGACGCGACCTGCTTGGAAATCACTTTCTCGGCGCTCTTGAGCACGTCCGGGAAGGAGAACCAACGTGGCTCACCGATGGCGCGGAACATCGGATTGGTGTTGAACTGCATGATCTGCCGCACCGAGTGACGCAGTGCCTTGGACGGGATGGTGCCCAGGTGGGTGCAGTTGCCGCCGACCTGACGACGGCTGTCGACCATTGCCACCTTGCGCCCTGCTTTGGCGGCATTCATTGCCGCGCCTTCTCCGGCCGGGCCGGAACCCAGCACCACTACGTCGTAGTTGTAGACAGCCATGCGTACTCCTTCAGAACTGGCCCGCGGGTCACGGTGGCTCGCGGGGCTCGATCATGCCGCCGAGGCGCCATGAAAAAATTCGGGTGCAGTCTAATCAAGCGTGAACGCCGCGAACATTAACCCTTGGTCGCGTCGTAGGCTATTTTTGCCTGCACTACATGTCGTTCACCGACTCCGTGGCGCCGATCATCCGTCCTTGTGCTTTCACTCGCCTTTCACCGCACGTTCGAACGCAGGCGTAGCTCGGGAGACGAAGCCACCCTCTGCCCGAGTCACCAATACCGCCGCCAACTCATGAGCCACGGCGAAGTCCCAACCGCGCTCAGGCCCAAGAATCAACAGCAGGGTCGAATAACCGTCCGCTTGCAGGGCCGAGGCATCGAGCACGGTGACTGCCGCGAGACTGTGATCGACCGGGCGCCCGAGACGCGCATCGAAGGTGTGCGAATAGCGGCGGCCATTCTGCTCGAAATAGTGGCGATAGTCACCCGAGGTCGACACGGCAAGGCCGTTGACGGGAATGATCTGGCGGGCAATCTGGCGATCTTCACGGGGCAGTTCGAGGGCGATGCGCCAGGCACTGCCATCGGGCTTGTGGCCCACCGCCTTGAGCTCCCCGGTGGCCTCGGCGATGAAGTTGCCGATACCCATGGCGCGCAGGCGCTCGGCGATCAGGTCGACCGCATGGCCAGCGGCGATGCTGTTGAAGTCCACTTGCACCGGGGCATCCTTGCACAGGGCCTGGCCATCGATGTGCAGGTGGCGATAACCCACACGCTGGCGAGCCTGGGCCAGAGCCTGCGGGTCCGGCACCTGCTCGGCCCGGGCCTGCGGGCCGAAGCCCCAGAGGTCGAGCAGCGGCTCGACCGTAAGGTCGAAGGCTCCCGCGCTCTGTTCGGCGAGGCGCTGACCGAGGGCGACCAACTCCAGCATGTCAGGCGGCAGTGCCAAGCACTGGTTGGCCGGGAGCTGGTTGAAGCGGCTGACGGTGGAGTCGCCCCGGTAGGTCGAGTAGTGCTGGTCGACGCCCTGCAAAAGGGTCTCGACCGCTGCCTGCACCTGCGCAGGCGCCGGGCCGCCGGGTTCGCGAACGTACTGGATGCTGTAGCTGCTGCCCATGGTCGGGCCGCTCAGGCGCTCCAGGGTCGGCCCCTGGTCGCAGGCGGTGAGGAGCATCAGGATGAACAAAAGGGCTGTACGCAAGGTTGGGTTCTCGATTGCCTGCACCGACCTTATCGTCAGCCAGCTGACTGACGATAAGACCGGTACAAACACAATAAATGCAGGCCAAAAAAACGGGAACCCGAAGGTTCCCGTTTTTTCATTGCCTTACAAGCGGATCAGCGCGGAAACGCTGGCGGGTTCACACCGGCCATCTCTTCCATCACGCGAACCACCTGGCAGCTGTAACCGAACTCGTTGTCGTACCAGACGTACAGGACAACACGGTTGTCGTTGCAAATGGTGGCTTCGGCATCGACCACACCGGCGTGGCGCGAACCCACGAAGTCGGTCGAAACCACTTCCTGGGAGCTGACGTAGTCGATCTGCTTGTGCAGTTCCGAGTGCATGGCGGTCTGGCGCAGGTACTCGTTGATTTCGTCGCGGCTGGTGGCCTTTTCCAGGTTCAGGTTCAGGATGGCCATCGAGACGTTCGGCGTCGGCACGCGAATGGCGTTGCCGGTCAGCTTGCCCTTGAGCACTGGCAGGGCCTTGGCGGCGGCAGTGGCGGCACCGGTCTCGGTGATGACCATGTTCAGCGGCGCGGCGCGGCCACGACGGCTGCCCTTGTGGAAGTTGTCGATCAGGTTCTGGTCGTTGGTGAACGAGTGAACGGTTTCGACGTGACCGTTGACGATACCGTACTGGTCGTTGACAGCCTTGAGCACCGGCACGATGGCGTTGGTGGTGCAGGAGGCAGCCGAGATGATCTTGTCATCGGCGGCGATGTCGCCATGGTTGATGCCGTGAACGATGTTCTTCAGCGCGCCCTTGCCAGGTGCGGTGAGGATCACGCGCTCGATGCCTTTGCACTGCAGGTGCTGGCCCAGACCTTCGGCGTCACGCCATTTACCGGTGTTGTCGACCAGCAGGGCGTTTTCGATACCGTACTGGGTGTAGTCGATCGAGGCCGGATCGTTGGAGTAGATCACCTGGATCAGGTTGCCGTTGGCAGTGATGGTGTTGTTGGCTTCATCGATGGTGATGGTGCCATCGAACGGGCCGTGCACCGAGTCACGACGCAACAGGCTGGCACGCTTGACCAGATCGTTCTCGGCGCCTTTGCGCACGACGATGGCGCGCAGGCGCAGGCCGTCGCCGCCACCGGTTTTCTCGATCAGGATGCGCGCCAGCAGGCGGCCGATGCGGCCGAAGCCGTACAGCACGACGTCGGTGCCCTTACGCGCCGAAGCGTTCTGCTGGCCAACCACTTCAGCCAGCTCTTCACGCACGAACTGCTCGGCGCTGCGGCCGTTGCCTTCCTGCTTGAACTTGTTGGCCAGCTTGCCCAGGTCGACCGAAGCGGCGCCCAGTTTCAGCTCGCTCATGGCCTTGAGCAGGGGGAATGTCTCGTGGACGGACAGTTCGGTCTCGTCGGTTTGACGGTGACGCGCAAAGCGGTGGGCTTTGAGGATCGAGATAACCGAACGGTTGATCAGGCTACGGCCATAGATCGAGCTCACCACGTTGTTGTTGCGGTAGAGCTGACCGATAAGCGGGATCATCGCTTCAGCAAGAGCTTCACGATCGATCCACTCACCAAGACACTGGTCGGGCTTCTGAGTCACGGGAACCTTCCACATGTAGGGACAGAAAAAAGGGGCTACATTATGACGCCCCAACGCGTATCGGGCAATGAGCGCCTGTCGCCGACGCCAGAGCGAGTGTTCATGGCCTTTCGAGCCTGACAGCACGCACCGGCACCGGTACAATTGATCTCTTTGCCGCAACGCTTGGAGTGCAATCTCCCGTGTCAGTTCTGCGCCTACCGCAAATGTCGGCCACGGCCGGCAAACAAACCTGGGGCAACTTGCCCGGTGCCGCCCTCAGCCTTGCCATTGCCGAAGCCGCCAGCAACGCTGGTCGCTTCACCCTTTTGCTGACGGCCGACAGCCAGGCCGCCGACCGTCTGGAGCAAGAGCTGCGTTTCTTCGCGCCGGACTTGCCAGTGCTGCCTTTCCCTGACTGGGAAACCCTGCCGTACGACCTGTTCTCGCCGCACCAGGACATCATTTCCCAGCGTATCGCCAGCCTCTACCAGTTGCCTGAACTGGACCACGGCATTCTCGTGGTGCCGATCACCACGGCCCTGCACCGCCTGGCGCCGACCCGCTTCCTGCTGGGCAGCAGCCTGGTGCTGGACATCGGCCAGAAAGTGGATGTCGAGCAGATGCGCACGCGCCTGGAAGCCACCGGCTACCGCTGCGTCGACACCGTCTACGAGCACGGCGAGTTCGCCGTGCGGGGTGCCTTGATCGACCTGTTCCCGATGGGCAGCAAACTGCCCTATCGCATCGACCTGTTCGACGATGAAATCGAAACCCTGCGCACCTTCGACCCGGAAACCCAGCGCTCGATCGACAAGGTGGACTCGATTCGCCTGCTGCCGGCCCGCGAGTTCCCGATGCAAAAGGACGAAGTGACCCGTTTCAAGGCCCGCTTCCGCGAGCGTTTCGACGTCGATTTTCGCCGCAGCGCGATCTTCCAGGACCTCACCAGCGGCATCATCCCCGCGGGTATCGAGTATTACCTGCCGCTGTTCTTCGAAGAAACCTCCACCCTTTTCGACTACCTGCCGGACGACACTCAAGTGTTCTCGCTGCCGGGGGTCGAGCAGGCCGCCGAACACTTCTGGAACGATGTCCGCGGCCGTTATGAAGAACGCCGTGGCGACCTGACCCGCCCGCTGCTGCCGCCAGCCGAACTGTTCCTGCCGGTCGAGGACTGCTTCGCCCGCCTCAAGCAGTGGCCGCGCGTCGTGGCAAGTACCGACGATGTAGAACCAGGCGCCGGCCGTGAGCGTTTCCCCGCCCGCGCCTTGCCCAACCTGGCCATCGAAGCCAAGGCCAACCAACCGCTGGCCGAACTGGCCAACTTCCTGGACCAGTTCCCTGGCCGGGTCCTGTTCACCGCTGAATCGGCAGGCCGCCGTGAAGTCCTGCTGGAACTGCTTGAGCGCCTGAAGCTGCGCCCGGAGACGGTCGAAAGCTGGGCCGAATTCATCACCGGCAGCGAGCGCCTGGCGATCACCATCGCCCCGCTCGATGACGGCCTGCTGCTGGACGACCCTGCCGTGGCGCTGATTGCCGAGAGCCCGCTGTTCGGCCAGCGCGTCATGCAGCGCCGGCGTCGCGAGAAACGCGGCGAGGCGGCCAACGATGCAGTCATCAAGAACCTCACCGAGCTGCGCGAAGGTGCGCCAGTGGTGCATATCGACCACGGCGTGGGTCGCTACCTGGGCCTGGCAACCCTGGAAATCGACGGCCAGGCGGCCGAATTCCTGACCCTGGAATACGCCGAGGGCGCCAAGCTCTATGTGCCGGTGGCCAACCTGCACCTGATCGCCCGTTACACCGGCAGCGATGATGCCCTGGCACCGTTGCACCGACTCGGCTCCGAAGCCTGGCAGAAAGCCAAGCGCAAAGCTGCCGAACAGGTGCGCGACGTGGCGGCCGAACTGCTCGACATCTATGCCCGCCGCGCCGCGCGCAAAGGCTATGCGTTCGCCGACCCGGCCGCCGACTACGCCACCTTCAGCGCCGGCTTCCCGTTCGAGGAAACCCCCGACCAGCAAGCCGCCATCGAAGCCGTACGCGCCGACATGCTGGCCGCCAAGCCCATGGATCGCCTGGTGTGCGGCGACGTCGGCTTCGGCAAGACCGAAGTGGCCATGCGCGCAGCCTTCATCGCGGTGCACAGTGGTCGCCAGGTGGCAGTGTTGGTGCCCACTACCCTGCTCGCCCAGCAGCACTACAACAGCTTCCGCGACCGCTTCGCCGACTGGCCGGTAACCGTGGAGGTCATGAGCCGCTTCAAGTCGGCCAAGGAAGTGGCGGCAGCGGCGGCTGATCTGGCCGAAGGCAAGATCGACATCCTGATCGGCACGCACAAACTGCTCCAGGACGATGTGCGCTTCAAGGACCTGGGCCTGGCCATCATCGATGAAGAACACCGTTTCGGCGTTCGCCAGAAAGAACAGCTCAAGGCCCTGCGTAGCGAGGTGGACATTCTCACCCTGACCGCCACGCCAATTCCGCGCACGTTGAACATGGCGGTGTCCGGCATGCGCGACCTGTCGATCATCGCCACCCCGCCGGCCCGCCGGTTGTCGGTGCGCACCTTCGTCATGGAGCAGAACAAGAGCACGGTGAAGGAGGCACTGCTGCGCGAGCTGCTGCGCGGCGGCCAGGTCTACTACCTGCACAACGATGTGAAAACCATCGAGAAATGCGCCGCCGACCTGGCCGAACTGGTGCCCGAGGCACGGATCGGCATCGGCCACGGGCAAATGCGCGAACGCGAACTCGAACAGGTGATGAGCGACTTCTACCACAAGCGCTTCAACGTGCTGATCGCCTCGACCATCATCGAGACCGGCATCGACGTGCCCAGCGCCAACACCATCGTCATCGAACGCGCCGACAAGTTCGGCCTGGCCCAGTTGCATCAGTTGCGCGGCCGGGTTGGTCGTAGTCACCACCAAGCCTATGCCTACCTGCTGACGCCACCACGCCAGCAGATCAGCGCCGATGCCGAGAAGCGCCTGGAAGCCATTGCCAATACCCAGGACCTGGGCGCCGGCTTCGTGCTGGCCACCAACGACCTGGAGATTCGCGGTGCCGGCGAACTGCTGGGCGAAGGTCAGAGCGGTCAGATCCAGGCAGTCGGCTTCACCCTGTACATGGAAATGCTCGAACGGGCGGTCAAGGCCATTCGCAAGGGCACCCAACCGAACCTGGAGCAGCCATTGGGCGGTGGTCCGGAGATCAACCTGCGCCTGCCGGCGTTGATACCCGAAGACTACCTGCCCGACGTACATGCCCGCCTGATCCTCTACAAGCGCATCGCTTCGGCCGCTGACGAGGAGGGTCTGAAGGACCTGCAAGTGGAAATGATCGACCGCTTCGGCCTGCTGCCGGAGCCGACCAAGAACCTCATGCGCCTGACTCAGCTCAAGCTGCATGCCGAGAAGCTGGGCATCAAGAAAGTCGATGCCGGCCCCAACGGCGGCAAACTCGAGTTCGAGGCCGAGACCCCTGTCGACCCACTGACCCTGATCAAGCTGATTCAAGGCCAGCCCAAACGCTATAAGTTCGAAGGCGCGACCCAGTTCCGCTTCCTGGTTCCGATGGAACGCCCCGACGAACGCTTCAACACCCTGGAGGCGCTGTTCGAGCGCCTGACACCACAGCCTGCTTAAGGAATATCCATGCGTGCCATCCGTTGCCTGACCTTGCTGCTGACGCTGTTCACGCCGGCCGCCTTCGCCGAAGGCCTGTATCAGGTGGAAATGATTCTGGTGCGGCAGAACAACGTGCCCGCCTTCACCAGCCCGTTCGCCCCGGAAGACTGGAGCGCTGGCGCCCCGCGCCTGGAAAAGGACGACGAGCGTCGGGTCGCCCTGGACGATGAGGTGACCCGGCTCGAAGCCACCCCGAACTACACCGTGCTGTTGCACAAGGCGTGGCAACAGCAGGTGGGCGGCGAGCCCAGCCGTATCGCGCTGGGCACGGGCAAAGAGCAGTTCGGCCACTTCCCCATCGAAGGCAACCTGAGCATCACCGAAGGCCGCTTCATCACTGTCGAGGCCAACTTCTGGGTCAACCAGCTCGATGGCAACGGCAACGTGCTGCAGAGCGAACAATTCAAGCAGAGCAACAGCAATGTGAAAGGCGGCCAACTGACCTTCCTCGATGGCGGCCACCTGGCAGTGCTGCTGAAGGTCACGCCTCCGGGCACACCGAAGATGCCGGTCATGGACCCGGAGATGATGGAGCAGTGATGTGAACGCGGGTGACGCAGAAGAATTGCTCAGGGCCTATCCGCACTGGGTCGATCACTTCGATCCCGGCGCGCTGAGCCGCGGTCGCGCATATGCCGCGCAGGAGCGAACCCGCATTCTGTCGCAGGATGCCACGTCCATCGAGTCGACCTGCAAAGGCTCGTCAGGGCAAACGTACACCCAGATAATCAAGCTGTTCGCGCATGCCGGAGAGCTGCGTATTCTCGGCAGCTGCAGTTGCCCGGTGCGCCTGAACTGCAAGCACTGCGTCGCCGCCTTGCTGCTCGTACAGGACGGCGCCAGCGGTCTCGCCCCCTCCATGACCCGCGAACAAGCCGCACTCTCGCTGCCCCCTGATCTCAACCAGTGGGTGCAGGCACTGGAGACCCCCGCCAAACCGGTGAGTGCTCCGGCACCGGCGCGCAAGGGGCCGGCCATCTATTACCGGGTCTACAAAGACCGCGAACAATGCCGAATGGAAGTGCTCAAAGGCACCCGCCAGGCAGACGACACGCTCAAGCTGGCCCGAATCACGTCGCTGCCTGAACTGATCTACTATACCCCCCGCTACGTGACCGAGGACGACGGCCGCTTGTTGCGCCTGATCGATGCACGCACGCAGTCCGTGACGCCGGTGGTCGAGCTGGAAGGCAAGCAGGGCGCAGAGCTGTTCGGCTACGCCCTGGCGACTGGGCGCCTACTTTACGAGCAGGACCCATCGCCACTGCTTGGCGGCCCGAAGCTGCACGCTGAATTTCGCTGGGTAAGGCTGGAAAACGGCAGTTACCGGGGCGCCTGGTACCACGATGATCACCTGCAACTTCAGGCAATTCCGATCGAGCCACTGTATTACGTGGACCGGCAGTCGCACCGCTGCGGCATACTCGACCACGACCTTGACCCCTTCATTGCCAGCCAGCTCGCCCGTGCACCCACGGTCCCCGAACACCTCGTCGTGCCCTTGAGCCATCGCCTGAATGCCCTGAACCGCCAGGTTCCAACACCCACCGCTGTCAGCAGCGAACAGATCGAAGATATTTCACCACGCGGTCGACTGACCCTCGGCAGCCTCGAATTCAGCGCCTACATGCCCAAGACCGGTCGCATGCAGCGCCAGATGCAACACCGCGCAGCCCTGTCGTTCGACTATGACGGCCTGCGCGCCAGCGGCAGCGACGAAAAGCCTCTGACTCGCCTGGTGGACGCCACCAGCCAACGCATCCGCCGCCAGCCCCAAGCTGAGCAAGCCCTGCGCAAGACCGTGCGGGACCTCGGTTTCAAGGCCGCCACCCGGCAGAGCAAAGCCCTGCCCGACAGTGCCGGCGAGATGCTGCAATTGCCGGACGACGAAGCCTGGCTGCGCTTTGCCCGCGATGGCCTGCCGCGCCTTCGCGAGGCGGGCTGGGAAATCGACATCCACCGCGATTTCGCCTTCAGCCTGCACGAGGTGGACGACTGGTACGCCACCATCGACGAAGCCCCAGGCCATGAGTGGTTCGACCTGGAGCTGGGGATCGTGGTCGATGGTCAGCGCCACAGCCTGTTGCCGATCGTGCTGCAACTGCTGCGCAGCAATCCTGAGCTGCTGCGCCCAGCCGAACTGGCCCGCCGCAGCGACGACGAGCACCTGCTGATCGACCTCAACCGAGGGCGGCTGGACAGCCCGGCGCTGCGCGTCGCCCTGCCCTACGGCAGGATCAAGGCCGTGATGGGCACCTTGGGTGAGCTGTACCTGCACGAGGACACCGCCGGCCCGGCACTGCGCCTGGACCGCGCCGACGCTGCACGCCTGAACGACATCGCCGATCTGCCACTGCACTGGGAAGGCGGCGAACACGTACGTGACCTGGGCCGGCGCCTGCGCGATGCCCGTGACCTGCAAGTCGCGCCGCCCCGCGAGCTCAACGCCACCTTGCGTCCTTATCAGCAGCAGGGCCTGAACTGGATGCAGGCCCTGCGCGAGATGGGTACCGGCGGGATCCTGGGTGACGACATGGGCCTGGGCAAGACGCTACAGACCCTGGCCCACCTGCTGCTGGAAAAACAGTCCGGGCGCCTGACCTCCCCCGCCCTGGCGGTGATGCCGACCAGCCTGGTGCCCAACTGGCTCGACGAGGCCCAGCGCTTCGCCCCCAGCCTGCGGGTACTGGCCCTTCACGGCCCCGGACGCAGCAAGCACTTCGCCTCTCTGCATGAATACGACTTGGTATTGACCACTTACGCCCTGGTGCCGCGCGACCTGGAACACCTGCGCGGGCAACCTTGGGCGGTCCTGGTGCTCGACGAAGCACAGAACATCAAGAGCAGCACCAGCAAGGCCGCCCAGTCGGTGTGCGAGCTGCAAGCCAGCCAGCGCCTGTGCCTGACCGGTACGCCCATGGAAAACAACCTGGGCGAGCTATGGTCGCTATTCCACTTCTTGATGCCCGGCTGGCTGGGCGACCTCAAGCGTTTCAACCAGGACTACCGCACCCCGATCGAGCGTCAGGGCGACAGCGAGCGCATGACCCACCTGGCCAATCGTGTTCGCCCGTTCCTGCTGCGCCGGACCAAGGAGCAGGTAGCCACCGAGCTGCCCGCCAAGACCGAGATGGTCCACTGGGTCGAGCTCAGCGACGCCCAGCGCGACACCTATGAAGCCGTGCGGGTGGCGATGGACAAGAAGGTCCGCGAGGAAATCGCCCGCAGCGGCGCGGCGCGCAGCCAGATCGTGATCCTCGATGCCTTGCTCAAGC
The DNA here is from genome assembly GCF_040762985.1 of Pseudomonas sp. Rh2. Taxonomy (NCBI): domain Bacteria; kingdom Pseudomonadati; phylum Pseudomonadota; class Gammaproteobacteria; order Pseudomonadales; family Pseudomonadaceae; genus Pseudomonas; species Pseudomonas sp. Rh2. The sequence goes on along the minus strand of NZ_CP142890.1, from coordinate 2,241,353 downwards.
TGCGCCAGGTGTGCTGTGACTTGCGCCTGGTCAAAGGTGTGGAGGCCAAGGCCAACCAGGCCGACAAAGGCAAACTCGGCGCCTTGATGGAAATGCTCGAAGAACTGCTGAGCGAAGGCCGTCGTGTGCTGCTGTTCTCGCAGTTCACCTCGATGCTGGCGCTGATCGAGCAGGAGCTTGCGAAACGCGATATCCGCTACAGCCTGCTGACCGGCGACACCCGAGATCGCCGCGCTCCGGTCAAGCAGTTCCAGGACGGTGACAGCGACGTATTCCTGATCAGCCTGAAGGCCGGCGGTACAGGGCTTAACCTAACTGCCGCAGACACGGTGATTCACTATGACCCTTGGTGGAACCCCGCCAGCGAGAACCAGGCCACCGACCGCGCCTACCGCATTGGCCAGGACAAACCGGTGTTCGTATTCAAGCTGATCACCCGGGGTACCGTGGAAGAGAAGATCCAGCAACTGCAGCAGGAGAAGGCGGCGCTTGCGTCCGGCTTGCTCGACGGCGGCCAGGCCGGGCAGTGGCGCCTGGGGGATGACGAGATCGAGGCGCTGTTCGCACCGTTGCCAGGCAAACGCGGGCGCTAAGCTTCTGGGGCCGCTACGCAGCCCCTTCGCGACACGAGGCCGCTCCCACAGCGATAGCGCAAACCGTGGGATGTCGCAAGCGACGCCTCAGTCGACCAGCTGCGCCTCTTTCAGTGCGCCGAGTGCCTCCAGCCAACGGGGCTGCTGGCGGTAATCGGTCCGGGCAAAGCCCTGCCCACGCATCCGCGCGATGCGTGGCGATGGCTTCACCTTGAGCCGCTGCGCCGCACACAACGCCAGTTCAGCCGACGCGCGGTCATTGCACACCAGACCCATGTCGCAACCGGCGCTCAGTGCCGCTTCGATGCGGTTGGCGGCATCCCCGACCACATGCGCGCCGGCCATGGACAGGTCGTCACTGAAGATCACACCCTGGAAGCCCAGCTCGCCGCGCAGGATGTCTTGCAACCAGCGGCGCGAGAAGCCGGCCGGCTGGTTATCCACCTGCGGGTAGATCACATGGGCAGGCATCACGGCGGCAAGCTGGCTGCCCAAGCGGGTGAATGGCAGCAAGTCAGCCTGGCGCAATTGCTCGAGGCTACGCTCGTCGGTGGGGATAGCCACATGGGAGTCGGCCTCGGCCCAGCCGTGCCCAGGGAAGTGCTTGCCACAGGCCGCCATGCCTGCGGCATTCATGCCACGGATGAAGGCACCAGCCAATTGCGTGGCGCGTTGCGGGTCACCTTCGAAGGCGCGGCTGCCGACCACTGCGCTGCGCTGGTGATCCAGGTCGAGCACCGGCGCGAAACTGAGGTCCAGGCCAACCGACAGGACCTCGGTGGCCATCAGCCACCCGCACTGTTCGGCCAGGTACTCGGCATTGGCGTTATCGGCAATCGCACGCATGGCCGGCAAGCGCACGAACCCCTGACGCAGGCGTTGAACGCGACCGCCCTCCTGATCGACCGCCAGGATCAGGTCGGGACGAATGGCGCGGATCGACGCACACAATTCACGCACCTGACGGGGGTTTTCGACATTGCGCGCAAAGATGATCAAGCCAGCCACTTCGGGCTGGCGCAGGAGATGTCGGTCCTCGGCGGTCAGCCATTTACCGGCAATATCCACCATCAGAGAGCCTTGCAGGCTGACGGTCATAAGGAATCCTTCATTGAAGACTGAGAGAAGCCCACTGGGGGCAGGCAGCCTCTTCGATACGCACCGGGCAATGGGCCGGCACTCGGTCGAACAGGTCAAGCAAATCCGTGTTGCGCAGGCGTATGCAGCCATGTGACAACGGTACGCGCAAGGGTTCGATGTCCGGCGTCCCGTGCAGGTAAATGTAGCGACGAAACGTGTCGACACCGCCCCGGCGGTTGAAGCCAGGCTCGCATCCACTGAGCCACAAGATGCGGGTCAGGATCCAGTCACGCCCAGGACACTGCTCGTGCAGCGCTGGCGTCCAGACCTCACCGGTCCAGCGTCGCCCGCTCAACACCGCATTGAGCGGCAAACCCGCACCGATCTTCGCACGCACTTGATGCAGGCCACGCGGCGTACAGCCGGAGCCATTGCGCTCACCCGCGCCGTTACGTGCCGTGGAAACATCGAGACGAACCCGCAATTGCCCACGGACGAAGCCGTAGAGGCGCTGGTCGGTCAGGGAAATGTGCAGAAAGTCGAGGTCAGGCATGGGCGCTAGCTTAGCCGAAGCGCCCTGCCCCGCCCAGTGTTCAGGCCTTGGCGGTGGCGTTCTTGCTGCGTGGACGCAGCTGAGCGCTGGCCATGGCCTCGTCGGTGACGCCACTGTCGGCACGCATGCCGGCCGCCAGGAACGGCACCATCAGGCGCATGACTTGTTCGATCGAGGTATTGATGCCGAAATCGGTTTCGGCAATGGCCCGCAGTGCCTTGATACCCGACATGCTGAAGGCCGCGGCACCGAGCATGAAATGCACACGCCAGAATAGCTCCAGCGGCGGGATGCGCGGTGCAGCCTCGTTGACCAGCAGCATGTAGCGGCGGAACACCTTGCCATACATGTCCTCGAGGTAGCGGCGCAGGTGCCCCTGGCTCTGGCTGAAGGCCAGGCCCAGCAGGCGCATGAAGATAGAGAGGTCGTTGTTGCTGCGCGGCTGCACGGCAAGCGCCTGCTCCACCAGCATCTCCAGCAGTTCTTCGAGCGAGGGTTTCTGTTCAGGCCGGGCCTGGCGACGCTCCAGCTCGCGCTCGAGGCTGGCGCAGAACGGGCCCAGGAAGCGCGAGAACACCGCCTGGATCAGGGCCTTCTTGGAACCGAAGTGGTAGTTGACCGCGGCCAGGTTGACGCCAGCCTTGCTGGTGATCAGCCGCAGCGAGGTTTCGGCGAATCCCCTCTCTGCGAACAGCTGCTCGGCAGCATCGAGAATGCGTTCAACGGTTTCCGATTGGGCCATGACTACTCCGCCAGACAAACAGGTGTTTGAAACATACGTTTCAGGCCTGTTTATGTCAAGGCTCGCTGACCGTGCGGTCGCCATTAAAACACAGCTTCGCCCTACACGCTGAAGGCCACGCTGCCCGCCACGCCCAGCGCCTCATGCAGCACATTGCCAGCCTTTTCCGCGTGCACAACGCTTGCAGTGGGCCAGCCACTGTATATAATCCCAGTCACTGTATAAAAAGACAGAGCGCTCGCCATGTTGAAACTGACGTCACGCCAAGCCGAAATTCTGGCCTTCATCAAACGTTGCCTCGAAGACAACGGCTTCCCGCCGACGCGCGCGGAGATCGCTCAAGAGCTGGGCTTCAAGTCGCCCAACGCCGCCGAGGAACACCTCAAGGCCCTCGCCCGTAAAGGCGCGATCGAAATGACCCCTGGGGCCTCCCGCGGCATTCGTGTCCCTGGGTTCGAAGCCAAGGCAGAAGAAAACGGCCTGCCAATCATTGGCCGGGTCGCGGCCGGCGCACCGATTCTCGCCGAGCAGCATATCGAGCAATCCTGCAACATCAACCCTGCCTTCTTCCATCCACGCGCCGACTACCTGCTGCGCGTACATGGCATGAGCATGAAGGACATCGGCATTTTCGATGGCGACCTGCTCGCCGTCCATACCTGCCGTGAAGCCCGAAACGGCCAGATCGTCGTCGCCCGCATCGGTGACGAAGTAACGGTCAAGCGCTTCAAGCGTGAAGGCAGCAAAGTCTGGCTTATTGCCGAGAACCCCGAATTCGCCCCCATCGAAGTCGACCTGAAAGAACAGGAACTGGTTATCGAGGGCTTGAGTGTCGGCGTCATTCGCCGCTGATCCAGGAGGCGTCATGCAGCAGTCCATCCATGCACCCCAGCAAGTTCAGCTCCCGCTGTTCGAGGCTTTCCTCGCCCAGCCGGTATTGCCTGGCTTGAAGGCACAAGAGCCGGCGCGCAAGCACAGCCAACCCGAGCTGTTTAGCGAACTGTCACTGCGCGGCGCAGTTGGACACTGCCAAAACCTGCTGGCGCCTGTGCTACGCGAGCTGAGCGAAGAAGACGACGCCCGCTGGCTGACCCTGATCGCCCCACCCTCTAACCTGACCCAAGCCTGGCTGCGGGATGCAGGCCTCAACCGCGAACGCATTCTGCTGCTGCACCCTCGCGGCAACCAGAGCCCGCTGCAACTGGCCTGTGAAGCCCTGCGCCTTGGCCTTAGCCACACCGTAGTGAGCTGGCTAGGGAACATCAACGCCAGCGCACGCCAGCAACTGGTGCGCGCAGCCAACGCCGGAAACGCACAAAGCCTGAACATCCGCCTCGGCTGATGTTCAGGCTTTGCCTGTTACCTCACACCACACTCTTCGTTTAGTGCAGTACGCGCGGTCCTTCGTCGCGTTCGAGTTCGCCATCCATGAGACGACCTGCCATTTGCACGCCGACGCTCAGCATTGCCTTGGCGACTTCGACGTGCTGCCCCTGCAAGAACGCCTTGGCGTCCTCCGAGAAATCCAGGGTTACCAGAGAGCCTTCGTCCTCGGCACGACGCAGTTCGATCCGGCCATCAGGCAACTCGACAATTTCTAGAAAGGACGTTGACATATAGGGCTGTTCTCCTCGAAAGGCCAGCATTGTACCAGTCGAATCAGTGATCAGCACTCACTCAACGCGTCACGGAACCGTCTCACCAAGTCCTTAAGGTTGTTCCTCCAGCTTTCCAGGGTTGCTCTCGACAGCGCAGGTTGCTCGGGTTCGTCGAGATTGACAGCCTGGATCAGCGGTTGGGTGACGTCGGTTTTAGGGGTTTTCTTCGCGACCGGCGGTCGGAACAAATCGGCATAAGCACTGACCAGTTGCGCCAGCCAGGTTTCCCGCTGGCGCACCAGTTCGAGCATTTCAGCCACTTCAGGGATGGCGATGTCGTTCAGCGCATCGTCGGCGAGCGCCTGCTCGACCGAAGCCACTACCGGCAGCCGGTAGAAGCCGCCGATCTCGTGACACAGTCCCAGCAGCGCGCCATTGAGGTGAAACAACGCTGCCTCGCGTTCAGCCTGGACCAGGCCCTGGGCATTCATGGCCTGGCTCTGTTCGGCCTTGGCCATCGATTCGAGGGCGAGGCCGGCGAAGAACAGTTTCTGGTTGGTGCGGGTGTAGAGTTCCTGGGCCATTTCGAGTGCCCTCCCATAGGCTGCAAGGCATATTACTGCATCATAAATGATTAGGGCCGCAAAGCGGCCCCAATTACAGCACCGAGGAATCAGCGCTTGTCTTCGACTTTCCAGGTACTCCCGTCGTAAAACGCCTTCCAGCCGGTCGGCTTGCCATCGACCTCGGACTGCACGTATTGCTCCTTGGTCTTGCGGCTGTAGCGAATCACCGCTGGACGGCCTTCAGGGTCCTTCTGCGGCGCATCGCAGAGGAAGTGGTACTTAGGGTCGATCTCGTGCTTGTGTGGAACGATCTCCATCACCAGCGGGGCCCGGGTTTCGCGGTTCTTGGGGAACTGGCTGGCGGCCAGGAACAGCCCAGAAGCGCCGTCGCGCAGCACGTAGGTATCGTCGACCTTCTCGCACTTGAGCTCCGGCATGTCCACCTTATCCATCTTCGGTGGCGCCGCTTCGCCGCTCTTGAGCAGCTTGCGGGTGTTCTTGCACGAAGGATTGGTGCAACCGAAGAACTTGCCGAAACGGCCTGTCTTGAGCTGCATCTCGCTACCGCACTTGTCGCACTCCAGGCTCGGCCCTTCGTAGCCCTTGATCCGGTAGTTGCCTTCCTCGATCTCGTAGCCCGCACAGTCCGGGTTGTTACCGCAGATATGCAGCTTGTGCTTTTCGTCCAGCAGGTAGGCATCCATCGCCGTCGCGCAGATCGGGCAACGGTGCTTGCCACGCAGCACGCGGGATTCCGACTCGCCCTCGTCGTCTGCAGCAATCTCGTCACCCGGCACCAGGTTCACGGTGGCCTTGCAGCGCTCTTTGGGCGGCAGGCTGTATCCCGAGCAACCCAGGAACACGCCGGTCGAAGCGGTACGGATCATCATCGGCCGCCCGCATTCCTTGCACGGAATGTTGGTCATGGTCGGCTGGTTGGCACGCATGCCGTTCTCTGCCGACTCGGCCGTCAGCAGTTTCTTGCTGAAGTCGCCGTAGAACTCGTCCAGCACGTTCTTCCAGTCACGCTCGCCCTGGGCCACGTCGTCGAGGTTCTCTTCCATGTCGGCGGTGAAGCCGTAATCCATCAGATTGGAGAAACTCTCGGAGAGGCGTTCGGTGACGATGTCACCCATCTTCTCGGAATAGAAGCGGCGGTTGTGCAGGGTCACATAGCCACGGTCCTGGATGGTGGAGATGATCGCCGCATAGGTGGACGGACGACCGATCCCACGTTTTTCCATTTCCTTGACCAGGCTGGCCTCGGTGAAGCGCGCCGGTGGCTTGGTGAAATGCTGGCTCGGGTCGAGTTGGATCAGCTTCAACGCCTCACCCTGGGCCATTTCCGGCAGCACATCGTCTTCGCCTGGCTTGCTCTGCTGTGGCAGCACACGGGTATAACCGTCGAACTTCAGGATACGGCCCTTGGCACGCAGCTCGAAGTCGCCAGCAGCGACCGTGACGCTGGTGGACAGGTATTGCGCCGGCGGCATCTGGCAGGCCAGGAACTGACGCCAGATCAGCTCGTACAAGCGCTCGGCATCGCGTTCCATGCCGCTGAGCTTGGTCGGATGGGTATTGACGTCAGAAGGACGAATCGCTTCGTGCGCTTCCTGAGCGCCCTCCTTGCTGCCGTACACCAGCGCAGCTTCCGGCAGGTACTGCTTGCCGAACTCACGCTCGATGTAGCTGCGCGCCATGTCCAGGGCGTCGGCCGACAGGTTGGTCGAGTCGGTACGCATGTAGGTGATGTAACCCGCTTCGTACAGACGCTGGGCCATCATCATGGTCTTCTTCACCCCGAAGCCCAGGCGATTGCTCGCAGCCTGCTGCAAGGTGGAGGTAATGAACGGTGCCGACGGCTTGCTACTGGTCGGCCGGTCTTCGCGCTTGACCACGCTGTAGCTGGAAGCCTTGAGCTTCTCCAGTGCGGCCATGGCCTGGGCTTCATTGAGCGGCTTGAAGGCTTCGCCGTTCTCGCGAGCCACTTCGAAGCGCACCTTGGCGTTCTTGGCGGTGCCCAGGTCAGCGTGGACTTCCCAGTATTCCTCGGGGATGAAAGCCCGGATTTCGCGCTCGCGCTCGACCACCAGCTTCACCGCCACCGACTGCACCCGTCCAGCGGACAGGCCGCGGGCGATCTTGGCCCACAGCAATGGCGAAACCATGTAGCCAACCACCCGGTCGAGGAAGCGCCGCGCCTGCTGGGCATTGACGCGGTCGATGTCGAGTTCGCCCGGCTGGGAGAAGGCATCCTGGATGGCCTTCTTGGTGATTTCGTTGAACACCACGCGCTTGTAGCGGCTGTCGTCCCCACCAATGGCTTCGCGCAGATGCCAGGCAATGGCCTCCCCTTCGCGATCCAAGTCGGTTGCGAGATAGATGGTGTCGGCATCCTTGGCCAGGCGGCGCAGTTCGTCGATCACCTTCTCCTTGCCAGGCAGGATCTCGTACTTGGCCTTCCAGCCGTGTTCAGGGTCGACGCCCATGCGTGCCACCAGCTGGCGCCGCGCCTTTTCCTTGGGCGACAGGGCCGGAGCCTCACCCGCAGTCTTGCCGCGCTTGGCGGCCGGCTCTTTGCTGGCGCTGGCCGAACCGCTGGTGGGGAGGTCTCGGATATGGCCGATACTCGACTTCACCACGTACTGGTTGCCCAGGTACTTGTTGATGGTCTTGGCCTTGGCCGGGGATTCCACAATGACCAGCGATTTGCCCATGGATCGGAGTATTCCTGAATCTGAAGATTAAAAACGCGTCAGGTGCCAGACGCGGCACCGCTATATATAGTGGCAAAAGAGTGAGGTCAAGCGCGGTCGATCACTCGCCTGGCCCGGCCAAGTGCCCGGACAGCCCCTCTTCGGCCTTGACCAAAGCAAAGCGTGGCACCTGCTCGCCGTCAACCTCGACTGATTCGAGGAACATCGAAAGTGGCCGTACCCACAGCCCGAATTCGCCGTACAGCGCCTGGTAGAACACCACCCATTCTTCGGTCTCGGAGTGCTGGGCAGCGGCGAAGACACGGTACTCAGGCCCTTTGTAATGACGATACACGCCTGGTTGTATCTGCATGTCACTCACCCTCTTGAAACAAAATCTGTAAAAAAACAAAAACCGGGGCACTGGGCCCCGGCTGCTGACTTGCAACGCGATCAGACGCGCTCGAAGACAGTGGTGATGCCTTGACCCAGGCCGACGCACATGGTGGCTACACCGAGGGTACCGCCATTCTGCTTCATGACGTTGAGCAGGGTGCCGGAAATTCGCGCCCCAGAGCAACCGAACGGGTGGCCCAAAGCGATGGCGCCGCCGTGCAGGTTAACCTTCTCATCCATCTTGTCGAGCACTTTCAAATCTTTCAGCACTGGCAGGGCCTGTGCGGCGAAGGCTTCGTTGAGCTCGATGAAGTCGATGTCGGCCATGGTCAGGCCAGCACGCTTGAGGGCTTTCTGGGTCGACGGCACCGGACCGTAGCCCATGATCGCTGGGTCGACACCGGCCACCGCCATGGAGCGGATGACCGCCAATGGCTGGATGCCCAGGTCCATGGCACGCTGGCCAGACATGACGATCATGCACGAGGCACCATCGGTGATCTGCGACGACGTACCGGCGGTGACGGTACCCCCTTTGGGGTTGAACGCCGGCTTGAGCGACGCCAGGCCTTCGAGGGTGGTTTCCGGGCGGATGGTCTCGTCGAAGTCGAAGACCTTCAGGAAGCCGTTCTCGTCATAGCCCTGCATCGGGATGATCTCATCCTTGAACTTGCCCTCGACCGTCGCCTTGTGGGCGAGCTGGTGCGAGCGCAGGCCAAACAGGTCCTGTTGCTCACGGCTGATGCCGTGCATCTTGCCGAGCATTTCAGCGGTCAGGCCCATCATGCCTGAAGCCTTGGCGGCATACAGCGACATGTGCGGGTTCGGGTCGACGCCGTGCATCATGCTGACGTGGCCCATGTGCTCGACGCCACCGACCACGAACACGTCACCGTTGCCGGTCATGATCGCCTGGGCGGCGGTGTGCAGTGCGCTCATCGACGAACCGCACAGCCGGCTGACGGTCTGGGCTGCGGAAGTGTGCGGGATCTGGGTCATCAGCGACGCCATGCGGGCGATGTTCCAGCCCTGCTCCAGGGTCTGGTTGACGCAGCCCCAGATCACGTCCTCGACTTCTTTCGGGTCGACCTTGTCATTACGCTCCAGCAGCTTGCTGATCAGGTGCGCAGACATGTCTTCGGCACGGGTGTTGCGGTGCATGCCACCCTTGGAGCGGCCCATCGGGGTGCGACCGAAGTCGACAATCACCACGTCTCTTGGATTGAGGCTCATATCAATACTCTCGCTCTACTCTTGCTCTCAGGCGCTGTGGGGCCGCTCAGTTGAAGAAGCGCTGGCCATTCTTGGCCATCTCGCGCAGCTTCGCGGTCGGGTGGTACAGCGGTCCGAGGTCGGCATATTGGTCAGCCAGGGCAACGAACTCGGCCACCCCGATCGAATCGATGTAACGCAGCGCACCACCACGGAAGGGAGGGAAGCCAATGCCATAGACCAGGCCCATGTCGGCTTCGGCGGCGGTTTCGACGATGCCATCTTCCAGGCAGCGCACGGTTTCGAGGCACAGCGGGATCATCATCCAGTTGATGATGTCTTCGTCGCTGACTTCACGCGCTTCGAACACGATCGGCTTGAGGACGTCGAGCACGCTGCTGTCGGCCACTTTCTTCGGTTTGCCGCGCTTGTCGGTTTCGTAGGCGTAGAAGCCCTTGCCGTTCTTCTGGCCGAGACGGTTGGCCTCGTAGAGCGCATCGACGGCCGAGCGACGGTCATCTTTCATGCGGTCCGGGAAGCCTTCGGCCATTACGTCACGGCCGTGGTGGCCGGTGTCGATGCCGACGACGTCCATCAGGTACGCCGGCCCCATGGGCCAGCCGAACTTCTCCATAACCTTGTCGATGCGCACGAAGTCGACACCGGCGCTGACCAGCTTGGCGAAGCCGCCGAAATACGGGAACAGCACGCGATTGACCAGGAAGCCGGGGCAGTCGTTGACCACGATCGGGTTCTTGCCCATCTTCTTGGCGTACGCCACGGTGGTGGCGACCGCTACATCGCTGGATTTCTCGCCACGAATCACTTCCACCAGCGGCATCATGTGCACCGGGTTGAAAAAGTGCATGCCGACGAAGTTCTCTGGACGCTTGAGGGCCTTGGCCAATAAGTTGATGGAGATGGTCGAGGTGTTGGAGGCGAGGATCGCATCTTCCTTCACCTGGCTTTCGACTTCGGCCAATACAGCCTGCTTGACCTTCGGGTTCTCGACAACGGCTTCGACCACGATGTCGACGTTGGCGAAGTCGCCGTAGGACAGCGTCGGACGAATGGCGTTGAGCGCCTCCGCCATTTTCGCCGGGGTCAGGCGGCCTTTCTCGACACGCTTGCCGAGCAGCTTGGAAGCCTCGTTCAGGCCCAGCTGGATGGCTTCCTCGCGAATATCCTTCATCAGGATCGGGGTACCTTTGACCGCCGACTGATAAGCGATACCACCCCCCATGATGCCGGCGCCGAGCACGGCAGCCTGCTTCACGTCGTGGGCGATTTCATCATGGGCCTTGGCCTTGCGCTTGAGCTCCTGATCGTTCAAGAACAGGCCGACCAGGCTTTCGGCGACCGAGGTACGGGCCAGCTTGGCGAAACCTGCGGCCTCGACTTCCAGCGCTTTGTCGCGGCCGAAGTTGGCGGCTTTCTGGATGGTCTTGATGGCTTCGACCGGAGCCGGATAGTTCGGGCCGGCCTGCCCGGCCACGAAGCCTTTGGCGGTTTCGAAGGCCATCATCTGCTCGATGGCATTGAGCTTGAGCTTCTCGAGCTTCGGTTGGCGCTTGGCCTTGTAGTCCAGCTCGCCGCTGATGGCGCGCTTGATCAGGTCCAGGGCCCCGGCCTGCAGCAGTTCAGGGGCGACCACGGCATCGACCGCACCGACTTTCAGCGCGTCATCGGCACGGTTTTCCTTGCCCGAGGCAATCCACTCGATGGCGTTGTCGGAGCCGATCAGGCGCGGCAGGCGCACGGTACCACCGAAGCCAGGATAGATACCCAGCTTGACCTCTGGCAGACCGATCTTGGCGCTGGAGGACATGATGCGGTAATCGGCCGCCAGGCACATTTCCAGGCCGCCACCCAGGGCGATGCCGTTGATGGCCGCGACCGTCGGTACTTCGAGGTCTTCGAAGGCATTGAAGATGCGGTTGGCTTCCAGGTTGCCGGCAACCAGTTCGGCCTCGGGCAGCTTGAAGTTCTCGACGAATTCGGTGATGTCGGCGCCGACGATGAACACGTCCTTGCCACTGCTGACGATCACGCCTTTCACCGAGGCGTCGGCCTTGATGGCGTCGACGGCCTGGCGCAGCTCGTCCAGGGTCAGGCGATTGAACTTGTTGACGGACTCACCCTTGAGGTCGAACTTCAGTTCGACGATGCCGCTTTCAAGAGCCTTAACCGTGATGGCTTTACCTTCGTAAATCATCAACTGATCTCCACGATATGGAAGCTGAACTGTACGCACCGAACGCTGGCGGCAGAGCTGGCCATGCTGCCCTTGCCCCAGGCACACCCGTTAGCGCGCGAGTCGGGGTTCTGAGTGAGCGTTGTGACATACAAACGCTCAATTCATACGCCCGTTTGATTTGGGTATGCACACATTCTCCGAAAAGATCGGCGTTGTCAAATGCTCGCGAAGACCATGAAAACGCGACTTTCCAGTCATTTTGCAACGGCAGGGTTCGATACATGATGACAGTGATCGCTGATCATTCATGTCAGCGATTGACCATTCAGGGGGGGCGAAGGTGTTGGCCTTGAGATGTTCGGTGAAGCGTAGATCGCGAGCAAGGCTCGCCCCCACGTCTGTTTCGGGCTAGTTATTCCTGTGGGTAGGAAATCGATGATCTGTAGGAGCGAGCCTTGCTCGCGATGCGCCGCGAGGGCTGCGGGCGATCGAACAGGCCCCGAATAATCATCGCCAGCCACCTACCGCGCCCCTGCGCACATCCCACAAAAAAATCCAGGCATTCTCTCAATAACCCTCTACACTGCCAGTGGCTCCAAGAAATTCCCGGCCTGCCTGGCCTTTTCTGCACTGCAGAAACGACAAAGCGGCAACCTGGCACCTACCCTCCTGGGGCGTTGCCATGTTGCCGCTTTGTCGTTAACGCGTGTTCAAGCGAGGGTTTCAAAGGCGTGAGCAATATCCTGCAACACAGATTTATCACCGCGCTCGCTCCAGTACAGCGCAATCATGCGTTTGTCAGCCTCGACCTTGTAGACGGTCCCAGGCAGACGCGCGAACACCTCGTTCAGGCGGGGTTCCTCGCACACTTCACGCCACTGGTTCCACCATACGCCGGGACTGACCTGCCAGTAGCACCAGCTATCTTCGTGCCCTTTGCGGCGGGCCCGATGGTACTGAGGACACGGGCTAGGCGGCTCTTTTTCCAGCCAGTGCGGCCACTGCTGCGGCGCCAACTGCATGGCCAGCCCCATGCGCCGAGCCTCCAGGCGCAGACTCATCTGTTCTCCCTGCTTGCGTGAAAGACGCAGCCAGGAAAGCGGACTGAGAATCAGGGCAAGGATTGACACCACCAGCCATACCGTCATATCTAGATTCCATAAAGCGTTGCAAATGAGCGGGTTACTCAAGTTTCACGGAAGACCTGCCCCAAAGCGACCATACTTCCAATATCGCGATTGTCAGGAGTACAGCTCATGTCCTACGAACATCTTCTGGTTGCCGTCGACCTGACCGAAGAATGCGACCCGGTGATCAAGCGCGCCATGAAGCTCGCAGAGCCTACAGGCGCCAAGGTCTCTCTGGTGCATATCGTCGAGCCGATGGCCATGGCATTCGGCGGTGATGTGCCCATGGACCTGTCTCAGCTGCAGCAGCAGCAGTTCGACCAAGCCAAGGAGCGCATGGACCGACTGTTCAACAAGTACCCGGACATCAATCGTGGCGATTCGCACCTGACCTACGGCCAGCCGCGCCAGGAAATCCACCAGTTGGCCAAGGAACAACATTGCGACCTGATCGTGGTCGGCAGCCATGGCCGCCACGGGCTGGCATTGCTGCTGGGCTCTACCGCCAATGACGTGTTGCATGGCGCCCCTTGCGATGTCTTGGCGGTGCGGTTGCAGAAGAAGGAATGATCCAACCCGCACGGGCCCTATCGTCGGCGTGCCGGCGATAGGGCCCGTCGGATCAACCTTCCAGCTCGGCCCAGCGCTCTACCAAGGTATCCAGCTCAGCCTGCAGCTTCTCCAGCTTCGCCAGCACAGCCGAGGTTTCACCGATAGGGCGCTGGTAGAAGCCAGGTGCATTGACCTCTTCCTGAACCACCGCCATGCGCTGCTCCAGCTCGTCGATCTGCCCCGGCAACGCCTCCAGCTCGCGCTGCAACTTGTAGCTGAGCTTTTTCTTCGACGCATCAACGGCCGCGGCTGCAGGGGCCGGCGCCGCCTCGACGACAGGCTTTTCCACCACCGCGCTGTTGAGCTCCGACTTGCCGCCCTTGCTTTCGGTCACACCCAGCAACTTCGGCGAGCCACCCTGTCGAATCCAGTCTTCATAGCCACCGACGTACTCGCGGACCTTGCCCTCCCCCTCGAACACCAGGGTGCTGGTCACCACGTTGTCGAGGAAAGCCCGGTCGTGGCTGACCATCAGTACCGTGCCCTTGTAGTTGGACAGTACTTCCTCCAGCAGCTCCAGCGTCTCGACATCCAGGTCGTTGGTCGGCTCGTCGAGGACCAACAGGTTGGCAGGCTTGCTGAACAGCTTGGCCAGCAGCAGTCGCGCACGCTCGCCGCCGGACAGCGCCTTGACCGGGGTACGCGCGCGCTGCGGGCTGAACAGGAAGTCGCCCAGGTAGCTCAGCACATGGCGGCTCTGCCCGTCGATGTCGATGAAGTCCCGGCCTTCGGCCAGGTTGTCGATCACGGTCTTTTCCAGGTCGAGCTGGTGGCGCATCTGGTCGAAATAGGCCACTTCGAGCTTGGTACCACGCTCTACCTTGCCGGAGGTCGGCTCAAGATCGCCGAGCATCAGCTTCAGCAGCGTGGTCTTGCCTGTACCGTTGGCGCCCAACAGGCCAATACGGTCTTCGCGCTGCAGGACCATGGAGAAGTCCTTCACCAGCATCGGCCCCTCAGGGTGTGCGAAGCTGACATTCTCCAGCACCATGACCTGCTTGCCGGACTTCTCCGCCGCCTCGATCTGGATGTTGGCCTTGCCCTGACGCTCGCGGCGCTCACTACGTTCCACACGCAATGCCTTGAGCGCACGCACACGGCCTTCGTTGCGGGTACGACGGGCCTTGATGCCCTGGCGAATCCATACCTCTTCCTGGGCCAGACGCTTGTCGAACAGCGCGTTGGCGGTCTCTTCCGCGGCCAGGGCCGCTTCTTTGTGCACCAGGAAGCTGGCGTAATCGCCATTCCAGTCAATCAGGCCGCCACGGTCGAGCTCGAGGATGCGCGTCGCCAGGTTCTGCAGGAACGAACGGTCGTGGGTAATGAACAACACGGCACCGTTGAAGCCGCTCAGGGCTTCTTCGAGCCAGGCGATGGCGCCGATGTCCAGGTGGTTGGTAGGCTCGTCCAGCAACAGCAGGTCGGGCTCGGACACCAACGCCTGGGCCAGCAGCACACGACGGCGCCAGCCGCCTGACAGCTCGGCCAGGGTCTTGTCGGCCGGCAATTGCAGGCGGCTCAGGGTGCTTTCCACCACCTGCTGGAGGCGCCAGCCATCGCGCGCCTCCAGTTCGTGCTGGACATGCATGAGTTTTTCCAGATCTTCATCACCCTGAATGTTCTGGCTCAGGTGATGATATTCGGCCAGCAACGCGCCCACGCCATCAAGGCCTTCGGCCACCACGTCGAACACGCTGCGCTCGTCGGCTACGGGCAGCTCCTGAGGCAGCTCACCAATCTTCAGGCCGGGGGCACGCCAGATTTCGCCGTCATCGCCCTTCTGCTCACCCTTTACCAGGCGCAGCATGCTCGACTTGCCGGTGCCGTTGCGGCCGATGATGCACACCCGCTCGCCACGGGCGATCTGCCAGGACACTTTGTCCAGCAGCGGCATGGCGCCGAATGCGAGGGACACATCGCTGAATTTGAGCAGGGTCATGTTCGTCTCCAGAAAGCGGGCGCGCATTCTACCTGACTTGGCCCCTTCCGGCATTAAGTTGGCCATCCTGCCAGGGCCTGGCGACATCCGGTCGAACTTTACGCCTTGATACAAGCACAGCGCTTTCACCCGTCGCGGGCAAACGGCTAAGCTAAGCAATAGATTCCAACAGTGCTGGCATCGCCGTCACTTTCCCATGGTTCAACTGCCCGGACGTATCATGCGCAGCCGCCTGTTACACATTGCATCCTGCCTGCTGCTCACCGCTGCCGCCACAGCGGTGCAGGCCACCGACCTCTCCCTGCAACGCCAGTACTACGACGAGGCCAAACGTGCCTTGGCCAAGGGCGACAAAGGCCCGTACCTGCGTTACGCCCAGGCCCTGCGCGACTACCCGCTGACGCCTTACCTGGCCTATGACGAGCTCACCGCTCGCCTGAAAAGCGCCAGCAATGAAGAAATCGAGGGGTTCCTGGCCAAGCATGGCGACCTGCCACAAGCCAACTGGATGAAACTGCGCTGGCTGCGTTGGCTAGCCGAACGTGGCGAATGGAATACCTTCGCCAAGTACTACGACCCCAAGCTCAATTTCACTGAACTGGACTGCCTCAACGGTCAGTACCAACTGAGCCATGGCATGCGTGCCGAAGGTTTCGCCAGCGCCGAAAAACTGTGGAATGTCGGCAAGTCGCAACCTGCGGCCTGCGACACCCTGTTCGGCATGTGGGCAGCCGAAGGCCAGCTGACCGAGGCCAAGCGCTGGAATCGCACCAAGCTTGCCGCCCAAGCCCGCAACTATGGGCTGGCCAACAACCTGGTCAAGACCCTGACCACCCTCGCCCCGCAGGGCCGCCTGCTGGTCGACGTGGCACAGAAACCCGAACTGCTGAACCAACCTTCGCGCTTCACCCCGGTCAACGAAGCCATGTCCGACGTGGTCAGCCTCGGCTTGCGCCGCCTCGCCAGGCAGGACCCAGAGCGCGCCATGGCGCTGCTCGACGATTACGCCCAGCGCATGCATTTCTCCCGCGACGAAAAAGTCGCCATCGCCCGGGAAATCGGCCTGACCCTGGCCCGTCGCTATGATCCGCGCGCCCTGGACCTGATGACCCGTTTCGACCCGGAACTGCGCGACAACACCGTCAGTGAATGGCGCCTGCGTCTGCTGTTGCGTCTGGGCCGCTGGGAAGATGCCTACGAGCTGACCAAGCGCCTGCCCCAGGACCTGGCCAGCAGCAGCCGCTGGAAGTACTGGCAAGCCCGCACGCTGGAACTGGCCCAGCCGAACAACCCGCAGATCCCCTTGCTTTACAAGAATGTGGCACGCGAGCGGGATTTCTATGGTTTCCTCGCCGCCGACCGCGCTCAAACGCCCTACCAGCTGAACAACCGCCCCCTGGTGCTGAGCCCGCAACTGGTCAACAAGGTGCGTAATACGCCCGGGATCAAACGCGCCCTGGAATTCCACGCCCGCGGCCAGATCGTCGAAGGGCGCCGCGAGTGGTACCACGTCAGCCGCCACTTCACACGTGACGAGATGGTGGCCCAGGCGCGCCTGGCCTATGACTTGCGCTGGTATTTCCCGGCCATTCGCACCATCAGCCAGGCTCAATACTGGGACGACCTGGACGTCCGTTTCCCCATGGCCCACCGCGACACCCTGGTGCGCGAGGCCAAGGTACGCGGCCTGCATTCGAGCTGGGTGTTCGCCATAACCCGCCAGGAAAGCGCCTTCATGGAAGATGCCCGCTCCAGCGTGGGTGCCAGTGGCCTGATGCAGCTGATGCCGGCAACGGCCAAGGAAACCGCACGCAAGTTCAGCATCCCGCTGGCGTCGCCGTCGCAAGTGTTCAACCCGGACAAGAACATCCAGCTGGGCGCAGCCTACCTGAGCCAGGTACACAGCCAGTTCAACGGCAACCGGGTGTTGGCCTCGGCGGCCTACAACGCCGGGCCCGGACGGGTACGGCAGTGGCTCAAGGGCGCCAAGCACCTGAGCTTCGATGTGTGGGTGGAATCGATCCCGTTCGATGAAACTCGCCAGTACGTGCAGAACGTGCTGTCGTATTCGGTGATCTACGGACAGAAGCTCAATTCGCCGCAACCGCTGGTGGATTGGCATGAGCGGTACTTCGACGATATGTAAGCCATGCTCCCCCTGTCGGTTGTCAGGGGGTACACGGCCAGGCTCCCTGCAAGAGCCGGCTTGCCGGCGATGAGGCCGGCAAGCACTCCCGCTATTCCACCACCTCGACCCTCATCCCCACTTCAAGCACCCCTCGGCCATCCACCGCCAGGTTCTGCCCGAACAACACATCCCCTTCCTTTTCACGGAATGTCTTGAGCGTGGTCAACGGCTCACGGTCCGGGCTGCGCTCTCCGGTCACCGGGTCGAGCGTGGTGAAGATGCAGCGCACGCTGGGCTTGAGCAGGCGAAACTCCAACTCGCCGATGCGAATGCGCTTCCAGTTATCCTCGGCGAACGGCTCACTGCCCTGCACCACCAGATTCGGTCGGAAGCGGAGCATTTCCATGGGCCGGCCAATGCGCCGGTTGAGTTCATCCAACGACCCTTGGCCAATCAGCAGGAATGGAAAGCCATCCGGGAACGCCGCCCGGTCGCTGTTCAAGCCATAACCGCTGGGCAGGTAGCGAGCACGCTGTGGCGGGCAATACACCAGACGTACAGGCTTTGCGAGCATCTGCGACAACCAGGCAGCCGCCTCGTCGCCCGCATCGGGCACCCGCAAGGTATCGCGCCAGATCGTCACCCCGCGCAAATCATCGTCAGCCTCCGGCATCTTCACCTGCAGCGACGGCTGCCCTGGGGTTTCCAAGAGCAGCCCCGTTTCAACATGGCTTGCCTTGAGCTGGCTCAGTTGCGGCCAGGCGCGCTGGGTCAAAAAGCGGCCGTTTTCCTCCTCGACCACCATCCAGCGACGATCACCGAGCACACCCAGGTGATCCACCGGCGAAGCCTGCAAGCGTTGCGCCTGCCCCGACTTCACCGGATATCGATACAACTCACTTAGAAACATCCCTGCCAGCCTCGCACTCTCCGAAAACGCCTAGCTTATACCCGGCGCACGGTCAGCGCAGGTATCAGGCGCTGGCGGTATCCAGCAACAGACGCTGCTTCACCACATCGACCAGACGATCAGGCTGGAACTTGGAGAGGAAATTGTCGCAACCGACCTTCTTGACCATGGACTCGTTGAAGCTGCCCGACAGCGACGTGTGCAGCACCACATAGAGCTTGCGCAGGCGCGCATCGCCGCGAATCTCGGTGGTCAGCCGGTAACCATCCATTTCCGGCATCTCGGCGTCAGTGAACACCATCAGCAATTTCTCGCAGACATCTTCGCCAGCATCGGCCCACCCCTTGAGCATGCGCAGTGCTTTGAGGCCGTCGCTGGCCACATGCAGCTTGACGCCAAGCTGGGACAGGGTGTCGCGCAACTGCGCCAGGGCTACGCTGGAGTCATCCACCAGCAACACTTCTCGCCCGCGAGCACGCGACAGCACCGGGTCGGCGAGCTTGTCGCCGGAAACCCTGGCGTTGTAGGGAACGATCTCGGCCAGGACCTTTTCCACGTCGATCACTTCCACCAACTTGTCATCGACCTTGGTAATGGCGGTCAGGTAATGCTGACGGCCAGCGCTGGAAGGCGGCGGCATGATGGCTTCCCAGTTCATGTTGACGATGCGATCGACTCCGCCCACCAGGAAGGCTTGCACCGAGCGATTGTACTCGGTGACGATGATGGTGCTGTCCGGGCCCGGCTGCAGCGGGCGCATGCCGATCGCCTGGGACAGGTCGATCACTGGCAGGGTCTGCCCGCGCAGGTTCACCACGCCGCAGACGAATGCATGACGCTGCGGCATCAAGGTCAGCTTGGGCAGCTGCAGCACTTCCTGCACCTTGAACACGTTGATCGCGAACAGCTGGCGACCTGCCAGGCGGAACATCAGAATTTCCAGGCGGTTTTCACCCACCAATTGCGTTCGTTGGTCTACCGTGTCGAGAATGCCAGCCATTGGAAAAGCCCCCAGGCTCGTGTGGGAAAAGTGAGTTGATCCATCCTGTATCGGCATTTTTATGCGCAGCTTGACCCCCGCAGGAA
Source organism: Pseudomonas sp. Rh2 (assembly GCF_040762985.1). NCBI lineage: Bacteria > Pseudomonadati > Pseudomonadota > Gammaproteobacteria > Pseudomonadales > Pseudomonadaceae > Pseudomonas > Pseudomonas sp. Rh2. The sequence continues at coordinate 2,221,918 of NZ_CP142890.1, read as the reverse complement.
AAAGCCTTGCCAGCGATTGATATCACTTTACCATCATGCTTTACTGCGATCATCGCAACCCCACCTTCTTCGTCGCCACCCCTACCCAGTATCAGGGAAACCCTTAGCAGCAATCGGGTGCAACCTGATGTTCGCAATATCCTTTAGCCATTAATGTGACGCCATTCTCATTGCATGAATGGAGTCAGGCTTTTGCTAGCAATCGTCTTGGCGTTGCCAACCCCCGCTCCAGCTAAAGCCGCCGGAGTGACATGATGGACCACGCCTCCTCGAACAGCATCGCCCTGCAGGAATTTCTGCTGGATGCGCAGATCTTGTTAACCCAGTCCCAGGAATGCCTACAGCACCTGGAACTGATCGACAACGACCCGGATGCCTGCAATTGCCTGAACAACACCCTCGATACTCTTGCCCGTCGCGCCAACGACCTGGGCCTGATCGAAGTCGCCCTCTACGCCGAAGCCTTGCAACGGATGCTGGCCCCTGCTTGCCACGAACGACACCTAAAGGGTGAAGCCCTACCGGCCGTGGATGCCTGCCTGACACTGCTGGCCTGGCAACTGGAGCTGGTCGACCCGCGCACCGGCCGCCTGAGCCTGGACACCTGCGAACAGACCACGCTGCTGGGTGAGCTGGCCCGGATATTGGGCCAACCTGCTCCGCAAACGTGTGCCTCCTGCAATGAGCGCGAACAGTCGGGCGCCCATCCTCATTCGGCCGCGCCAGCGCAGCGCTCATCCCCCCTTTAGAGCGGCGCGAACGCCCCTTCCGAAGAGCAACTAAGCGTATTGTTCAAGGCCCACCATGGTCGAACTAGTGAAGTTTGGCCAAAGTTTGGCGTTTGCACTTGAGTACGATTCAAGCGAGTTGCGCCGGAAAAGCACACAACTTGGTCAAACAATGGCATTTTGCCTCGTCCGGAGATGAAAAAACCTCCGGATACCCCCGCAAATCCTAAGGATTCGATGCTCTGGCTGCCCGCGACCAAATCATCCCAAAGTGTTAATATGCGCACACGAAAACGCTCTCGGCACCCCTGCAGATCCTTTCGACGTGCGCTGGACGATTGATTGAAAGCACTACGCCAAAGCCTCTGGTAATACCTGTGCAAGGCCCTCCATCAGCAATACTTCAGTGGCTTCCCTATTTATGCTCCCACGCTTGAAGATCCCTCTGCGTTGCTGTTCTCGCACTGCCCTGCTGCGCTGGATGACGGCGTTGCTGTGCGTGGCTTCGCTGGTCGCCAATCTCGTGCTGTTCATGGCCAACCAACCCCTGCCGGGTGGCCTGCTGGTATTGCAACTGATCGCCACGCTGGGTGTGGCCTGGCACTTGAGCCGCGGCGCTAGGTCGATCAACCTGCAGCCGGCGGAACTGGCCGACCGCATGCTCAAGGTCCAGGAGAGCGAGCGCCAACGCCTGAGCCGCGAACTGCATGATGACATCGGCCAACTGCTGACCGCTGCCAAGCTGCAACTGGACTGGCTGCAACGGCGGATGCCAGCCGACCTGCAGCCACAGTGCAGCACCCTGCGCGACACCCTGGAAGACACCTTGAGCAACGTGCGCGATGTCTCGGCCATTCTCAACCCAAGGCAACTGGCCAGCCTGGGCCTGGAAGCCAGCCTGCGTGCTCACCTGGTTCGCACACTGGCAAGCAGCGACGTGCACTGGAGCCTGGAATGCCACCAACGCCTGGGGGGGATTGGCGAGGAAGTGTCCATGGCCGTCTTTCGCATCACCCAGGAAGCCGTTACCAACATGCTGCGCCATGCCCAGGCACGCAACCTGACCATCAAGCTGCAACGCAGCCCCGAAGGCCTGGCCCTGACCATCCAGGACGACGGTCGCGGCTTCACTCCCACGAGCAACCCGGCCGAGGCCGGCCAACGCGGCATGGCCGGTATGCAGGAACGGGTGGTGGCCCTGAAGGGCAACCTGACCATCACCAGTCAGCTTGGCCTGGGCACCCGGATCGATGTCATTTTCCCATGGCCGCCACGCACCCATGAACGTGCCAGGACCCCCGCTTCCCATGACCTGTAGATTGCTGTTGGTGGACGACCACTCGCTGATCCGTGCCGGGGTCCGAGCCCTGGTTTCCGACATTCCTGGCTACACCGTGATCGGCGAAGCCGACGACGGCAACCAGCTGCTCGAACAGGTGCATGCGTTGGCGCCGGACATCATCCTGCTGGACATTTCCATGCGTTCCACCAGCGGGCTGGATGCGCTCACCCAACTGCGCGCCAGCGGCAATACCAGCAAGGTGCTGATCCTGTCGATGCACACCGACCCGGAGCTGATCATGCGCGCCCTGGAAAGCGGCGCCCATGGCTACCTGCTCAAGGACACCACCGCTACCGAGCTGGAACAGGCCCTGGCCGCCCTGCGCAATGGCGAGCGCTATCTCAGCCCGGCCATCGCCCACACCGTGATCAATCAGGCACTCATGCATGCACAGCATGGCAAGCACGCCGTCAGTGAGCGTCACAACCTGACCGCCCGCCAGCTGGAGATCCTGCGTCTGATCGTGCGCGGCAAATCGACCCGCGAGATCGCCGCCGGCCTTGGCCTGTCGATCAAGACCGTTGAAACCCACCGCTCGCAGATCATGAAACGTCTGCAGATCTATGACGTGGCCGGCCTGGTGCTGTTCGCCGTACGCGAAAAAATCATCAGCCTGGACGACTGAGCAGCGGCGAGCCCTCCGGCAGGTGCAAGCGCAGGGCCGCAGGTTTCGCCTCGAAGCGCAGGCTTTCGGCTTGCAACGGTTCGCCGTCAAGGTTGATGTCCAGCCCCTGGGAGCACTTGACCTCCACCCACGGCAACCTGGCGCGGACGAACAAGCCCTCGCCGGCGAAGAGGTCACGCAGCGCCCCTAACATTTCCTGAGGCGCAGGGAGGATGGCGATGTCCAGCAGGCCATCGTCGGCCACCGCCTCCGGGCACAGCACCTGACCGCCGCCAGCCTGGCGTCCATTGCCGATCCCCAGGGCCAGCAACTCGCCCTGCCAATCGAACCCCGGCCCTTGCAACGCCACCTTGGCGGCTTGCAGCTCACTGAAACGCGACAGCCCAGTGAACAGGTAAGCCGCCGCCCCCAGCACTTTTTTCAGATCCTCCGAGGTGTTGGCCGTCACCTGGCTACCGAAACCACCAGTGGCCATATTGAGAAACAGTTGCTCGCCCACCTGCCCCAGGTCGATCGGTTTTGCGGGCTGCTCCAGCAGCGCCAACGCCGCCGCAGGTTCCAGCGGTATTCCAGCAGCCTTGGCGAAATCATTGGCGGTGCCCAGCGGTAGCAGCGCCAGGCTGGCGTCCGTGGCCGCCAGCCCCACGGCTTCGGCTACATCGCGCAAAGTGCCATCGCCGCCACCTGCGACCACATGGGTGTAACCGGCCGCCACCGCCTCATCGACAAAGCGTTGGGCATCCCCGGCTTCCCAGGTGACGCGCACATCCAACGTCCAACCACGCTCGCGCATACCGCGCACGGCTTCACGCACTTCGTCATTCATCGCCTGCTTGCCGTGCAGGATCAACACCGCCTTGCGCCCTTGCATCGTTTTTCTCCCCAGTGAAGACAGTCTTCTCCAGATGTCGACCATCGCCTCTCGCAGAATGCTGCATGGCCCTGCTCGACTGACGAGGGCCTCCTGCGCAAGCCATCGTACGAAAAACAACCAAGTTCACACATTCATCATTGAAAGCTTCGCTCACAGGGAGCATGATCGACAAATATTTGGCCTTCATGGAAGATGATGCCTAGAAAAGTCGGTTTTTTGACTTTTTGCCGCCATAACCCTGACAGGTCGCATCGTTCCCCTTCAATGGCGCCACTGACGGCGCCCTGAGTCGAGGTCGTGAAATGAGCGTTCTGATCCCCTGTATCATTGCTGGCGGTGCCGGTACCCGTCTTTGGCCGGTTTCCAGGGAAGCCATGCCCAAGCCCTTCATGCGCTTACCGGATGGCGAGAGCCTGCTGCAGAAAACCTTCGCGCGTGCCAGCGCCCTACCGGGGGTCGAGCGCTTGCTGACCGTGACCAACCGAGAAGTATTCTTTCGCACCCAGGATGAGTATGGCCAGGTCAATCCAGGCAAGCTGCCCTTGGACTTCATTCTGGAGCCAAGTGGACGCAATACGGCTCCGGCGATAGCCGCCGCCGCACTCCACTGTGCCACGCAATATGGTGAGGACAGCCTGCTGCTGATCCTGCCCGCCGACCACCTGATACAAGATTTCGAAGCCTTCGCCCAAGCGGTCGCTCATGCACGCCAGCTGGCCGAAAACGGCTGGCTGACCACCTTTGGCCTGGTGCCCGACCGCGCCGAGACCGGGTTCGGCTACATCGAACGTGGCAAAGCGCTGAACGAGCACGCCTATCAGGTGGCTCGTTTCGTTGAAAAGCCCGACACGCCTACCGCCCAGGAATACCTCGACGGTGGACGCCACCTGTGGAACGCCGGCATGTTCTGCCTGCGCGCCAGCAGTGTGCTTGAGGAACTGCAGGCTCACGCCCCCGAAGTGCTCGGCAGCGTCGCCACCTGCCTGCAGCGCAGTGCCATCAAGCAAGGCGACAAGGCGCTACAGGTGGAGTTGGACGCGGACAGCTTCGCCCTGGCCGAGGACATCTCCATCGACTACGCCCTGATGGAGCGCTCCGATAAGGTCGCCGTGGTGCCCTGCGAGCTGGGCTGGAGCGACATCGGTAGCTGGGAAGCGGTGCGTGAGCTGCGCCAGACCGACGACGCCGGCAACCACTGCAACGGTGAAGCGGTGCTGCACGATGTACGCAACTGCTACATCGACTCACCCAAGCGCCTGGTTGGCGCCGTGGGCCTGGACAACCTGATCGTCATCGACACCCCCGACGCCCTGCTGATCGCCGATGCCTCGCGCAGCCAGGAGGTCAAGGTCATCGCCCAGCAGCTCAAGCACCAGGGCCACGAAACCTATCGCCTGCACCGCACCGTCACTCGTCCCTGGGGGATGTACACGGTGCTGGAGGAAGGCCCGCGGTTCAAGATCAAGCGCATCATGGTGCGCCCTGGCGAGTCCCTGTCACTGCAGATGCACCATCACCGCAGCGAACATTGGATCGTGGTCAGCGGCATGGCCTGCGTGACCAATGGTGAAGAAGAATTCCTGCTCGATACCAACGAGTCCACCTTCATCAAACCAGGCCGCACCCACCGCCTGACCAACCCTGGCGTCATCGACCTGGTGATGATCGAAGTACAGAGCGGCGAATACCTGGGCGAAGACGACATCGTACGCTTTACTGATATCTATGGACGCGCCCCGACAGCAGCTGCTGGCTGATTGTCAGCGGGCGCGTCTTGTTATCCGCGACCTTTAGCGAGGATTCCGGGTCATGCGCATTCTCTGGACACTGCCCTACCTGCCCTGGCCCACCACCAGCGGCAGCAAGACCCGGCAATACCACCTGCTGCGCGCCCTCGCGCAGCACGGTCACCGGATCACCTTGCTGGTGCAGTCGAAGATACCGCTCAGCGATGCCGCCCGCGATGCTCTGGAACCATTGGTCGAGCGCCTGATAGTGCTGCCCAGGCGCCCGCTTCACAGCCCACTGAACCTGTTGGCATCCCCCATCATCGACTACCCGATGCGGGCCATCATCAACGGCCTGGCCCCCTGCCTTCGACACCGCTTCGAACAATTGCTGGATGAACCCTGGGATGTGATCCAGATCGAGCACAGCTACAGCTTCCAGCCTTTCGAAAAAGCCCTGCAGGCCCGCGGCTTACCGTACATGCTGACCGAGCACACGGTCGAATCGGTGATGGGCGCCGCCTGCCATGACCAACTGCCCCTGTGGCTGCGACCGCTCAATGCCTTCGACCGCTGGCGCTACCGGCGCTGGGAGCAACGCGTGTTGCGCCAACCCACCGAAGTGGTGGCGGTGAGTACCCATGACGCCGACCTCATCAGCCAGGTCAGCGGGCGTCCGGTAAACGTGGTGGTCAACGGTGTCGACTGCGATCACTACCAGAACGTGCGCCCGGCATTTCATAGCCAGCGTCTGCTGTTCGTGGGCAATTTCGAGTATGGCGCCAACCTCGAAGCCATCGAATGGGCGCTGGAGGAGATCCTGCCCCAAGTCTGGATGAGCAACCCCGCCGTGCGCCTGGCTATCGCCGGGCACGCCATGCCCGCCAGCTGGAAACTGCACTGGAACGATCCGCGCATCGAATGGCTCGGCTACCGCCCTGACCTGCGCGAACTGCAACAACGTTCCGCGCTGTTTTTCGCGCCCCTGCGCTATGCCGGCGGCTCCAAAGTGAAAATTCTTGAGGCAATGGCCGCAGGCTTGCCCGTCATCACCACTGCCAAGGGCGTTTCAGGCTTGGCCGTGAACAACGGCGAGCACTACTTGGGCAGTGACGACGGCGACCAGTTGGCGCTGTTCATCACGCAACTACTCAACCAACCATGGCGCATGTGCCAGCTCAGCGAGGCCGGCCGCCAGTTTGCCCGACAACGCCACGACTGGAGCGTCAGCGCCCAGCAGTTGGAGAATGTGCATATGCGCCTGACTCAAGCCACGCCGGCCGACGCCAGGCAAAACGATGCTGCCTGGCTCGGGCGTTCAGTCAAGTAGCTCGCTGAAGGGAATGAACGGCACGCTGTCGCCCGGCTTGGGCAGGGTGCCTTCGCGTACCTCCACCAGACCTTCGGCCCATGCCGCGCTGCGCAGCACACCAGAACTCTGGTTCTTGTAGATCCGCACCTGGCCTTGCTCGATACGCGCACGCAGGTATTCGCGGCGGGTTCCTGCCTTGGTCCATTCGAAACCGGCAGGCATATCGAAACGCAAGGGCGTCACCTCGGTCACGCCTTGACGGCGTAACAGGTAGGGGCGGGTCAGCAACCCGAAGGTGACGAGCGTGGACGCTGGGTTGCCTGGCAAGCCGATCACCGGCACACCACGGAAATGTCCGAACGTGAGGGGCTTGCCCGGCTTGATCGCAAGTTTCCACAACGCCAGCTCACCGGCCTCGCGCAGGACTGCACCAAGGTAGTCAGCTTCACCGACGGAAACACCGCCCGTGGAAAGGATCAGGTCGACATCGCCCAACCCGGCCAGGCATTCGCGCGTGCGGGCCAGGTCATCAGCCAGGATGCCCACATCGCGAACCTCGCAACCCAGGCGCTGCAACCAGCTCACCAGCAGACGGCGATTGCTGTTGTAGATCTGCCCAGGCCCTAGCGGCAGGCCAGGCTCCACCAATTCATCGCCGGTGCTGAGCACTGCCACTCGAATCTTTCGCACCACCTCCAAGGTGGCGAAGCCAAGTGTCGCCGCCAAGCCCAACTGAATCGGCCCGAGACGCGTACCGGCAGCCATCACCTGTTCGCCCTGGCGGGTCTCCTGGCCCTGTGGTCGCACATTCTGCTCGAGCTTCATGGGCTCGAGGAAACGCACCCGGCCATCGTCCAGCACCTCGGCGTTTTCCTGCATCTCGACGCAATCGGCGCCCGCGGGCAGCGGCGCGCCGGTGAAGATCCGCGCACAGGTTCCAGGCTGCAAAGGTTGGGGGGCATGCCCGGCAAAGATGCGCTGGCTGACCGGCAGCGGCTCGCCTCGCCAGTCGTCCAGGCGCAGCGCATAGCCGTCCATGGCACTGTTCGGCCAGGGCGGCAGGTCCAGCGTAGCCACCAGGTCGGTCGCCAGGACCCGGCCCTGTGCCTCGGCCAGCGGAACGATCTCGCGTGCCTCGATCGGCGCAGCCTCGGCCAGGGCAATCAAGCGCTGCAGCGCTTCTTCGACCGACATCAGCGGCTGCTTCTGCACTGCCTCAACCACGGCTGTCACAGGCCGTTGCCTGCTTCAGGTGCGGCACGAAGTTGCAGGGGCGATGGCGGGCGTCGAGCTGCTCGGCCAAGATGCCGTCCCAACCGGTACGCACGGCATTGGTCGACCCTGGCAGGCAGCAGACCAAGGTGCCATTGGCCAGGCCTGCCAGTGCACGAGACTGCACCGTGGAAGTGCCGATATCGGCAACGGAGATCTGCCGGAACAATTCGCCGAATCCTTCCACCTGCTTGTCCAGCAGGCACGCCACGGCTTCCGGGGTGCTGTCACGGCCAGTGAAACCGGTACCGCCAGTGATCAATACCACCTGCACGGTCTCGTCGGCGATCCAGTTCGCAACCTGGGCGCGGATCTTGTATAGGTCGTCCTTGAGCAATACCCGCGCCGCCAGTTGGTGTCCGGCCTCGGTCAAGCGGTCGACGAACAGTTGGCCGGAGGTATCGGTTTCGAAGGTACGGGTGTCGCTGACCGTGAGCACGGCGATGTTCAGCGGCACGAAGGGGGTGTCTGCTTTGGCTTTCATGAGCATTCGTCGCAGTAGCAAGTGATGGCCGCAGTTATATCACAGCCGGCCCTGGCCGATGCCGCCGTTGTTCCCGGTCAATGTCCGGGCTTTAGCGCTATGCTGCACTGTCAGAGGAACTTGCATGGACGCCCTGCGTCTTAATGTCATCTAGCACCATCGCACTGGAGAAACACGATGATTCAACGGACCCTTCCTGCCTTCATTCTCGCCCTGGGGCTGGGCGCCCTCGCTGGCTGCGCATCGCCAACCGTCATCACGCTGAACGACGGTCGCGAGATCCAGGCCGTGGACACCCCGACGTTCGACGAGGACTCCGGGTTCTATGAATTCGAGCAACTCGACGGCAAGCGCACGCGCCTGAACAAGGACCAGATTCGCACCGTAAAAGAGCTCTGATGGAGCCCGCCTTCGAGCAAACGGCCTTTACACAACAAGGGCTTGCGTTCAAAAAGGCGATACAGTAGGATTTTGTTCATCGGAGTGTAGCGCAGCCAGGTAGCGCGTCTCGTTCGGGACGAGAAGGCCGCAGGTTCGAATCCTGTCTCTCCGACCAAATCCTTCAAAAAGCCCGCCTTGTGCGGGCTTTTTGTTGCGTCCAGAAAATGTCGGCAGGCTGTACCGGCGCTGCGAACAGGCCGGCACAGCACTCCACTCACTTAAGGTCGGCTACGGCCTGTTCTGCCTGCACCGGTATGTAAAGCAACTGCAAGCGCGCGCTGCTCCACTGACGGGTCTTGTTGGTCAGCTCCAGATCGTTGTTCAGCTTTTGCCCATAGGTCGGCACGATTTCCTTGAGCTTGGCTTGCCATTGCGGCGTCCGGATGCGGTCCTTGAAGGTCTTTTCCAGCACGGTCAGCATGATCGGCGCAGCGGTAGAAGCCCCTGGGGAAGCGCCAAGCAACGCGGCGATGCTGCCGTCCTGGGCGGCCACGACTTCTGTACCGAACTGCAAAACGCCACCGTGTACCGGGTCCTTCTTGATAACTTGGACGCGCTGGCCGGCCTGCAGCAACTGCCAGTCTTCGTTCCTGGCATTGGGGAAATACTCGCGCAGGGCGTTCATGCGGTCATCGAAGCTGAGCATCAATTGGCCCATCAGGTAAGTGCTCAGGTCGATGTTGTCGATGCCGGCATGCACCATCGGCAGCACGTTGTGGCTGGTCAACGACGCGAACATGTCCAGCAGCGAGCCGTGCTTGAGGTACTTGGTGGAGAAGGTCGCGAACGGGCCGAAAAGCAGTACTTGCTTGCCATCGATCATCCGCGTGTCCAGGTGCGGGACCGACATCGGCGGCGCGCCGACCGAGGCTTTGCCGTAAAGCTTGGCCTTGTGGCGGGCGACGATGTCCGGGTTGTCGGTCATCAGGAACTGGCCACCCACCGGGAAGCCGGCGTAGCCTTGCGCTTCGGGAATGCCCGATTTCTGCAGCAGTTTAAGCGCACCGCCACCGGCACCGATGAACACGAACTTGGCGTTGACGCGAGTCTGCTCCCCACCATTGGCCAAGTCGGCCACCAGCACATTCCAGGTGCCGTCATCGTTGCGCACGATGTCACGCACTTCGTGGCGCAGGTGCAGCTTGACGTTGGGGTTGCGCGCCATCGAGGCGAACAGCTGACGAGTGATCTCGCCAAAGTTCACGTCGGTGCCGATGGCCATCCGCGTGGCAGCCACTTTCTGCTCTGGGTCCCGGCCCTCCATCACCAGCGGCACCCATTTGCGGATCTGCTCGTGGTCCTCGGAAATTTCCATACCGCGGAACAGCGAACTGTGCTGCAGTGCGGCCACGCGCTTGTGCAGGAAGGCGACGTTCTCGTCGCCCCATACGAAGCTCATGTGCGGCACATTGTTGATGAACGACTTGGGGTTGCTCAGCACGCCCTGCTCGACCTGATAGGCCCAGAACTGCTTGGAGATCTCAAACTGCTCGTTGACACCGACGGCCTTGCTGATGTCGATACTGCCGTCCGTGCCCTCACTGGTGTAGTTCAGCTCGCAGAAGGCCGAATGCCCGGTACCGGCGTTGTTCCAGGCATTGGAGCTCTCTTCGGCGACCTGGTCCATGCGTTCGTAGACGTCGACCTTCCAGTTCGGCTCAAGCTCGGTGAGGTAGGTGCCGAGGCTGGCACTCATGATGCCGCCGCCGATCAGCAGGACATCGACGGACTTTTGCGGCGCCTCGGGTTTGGAGCAACCGATGACGCTCAGGCAGAGGAGCGTCAGCAGGATTTTCTTCATTGATGTGATCCAGTTGTTGTGTACACGCGCGCCGCAATGAGCAGGGAGCGTGCCAACAGGCCCTGGACCAGGCAACATGGGGTGAGGCGGTAGGTCGCATGGCGACAATCCGCCACAGGGCAGCGGATTGCGCCAACCTGGGTGGCGGATTTCCCCCGGATGCTTCGCCGGTGAACCCGCGCCTGGCGCTTGCGCGTCAGGCGGTCAAGCGTGACGTCACCTCACCCAACTGCCCCGAGAGGCCATGCAAGCGCTGCCCGGCTCGTTCGGTGTGCTGCACGGCCTCCTGGTTCGCCGTGGCGATGCGGGTGATTTCGATCAGGTTGCACGAGATGTCTTCGGCCACGCTGGTCTGTTCCTCGGCCGCCGTGGCAATCTGCCGGTTCATGTCGCGAATCGCCTCCACCGACAGGGTAATGCGCTGCAGCATCTGCCCCGCCTGCTGGACCTGCTCGGCCCCCTCCTCGCTGCGCTGCCGACCGCTTTCGATGGCCTTCACCGCGTCCACCGCACCCGACTGCACCGCCTCTATGATCTGATGAATTTCCGCGATGGAAGCCGCCGTGCGCTGGGCCAGGCTGCGCACTTCGTCGGCAACCACCGCAAAACCACGCCCGGCCTCGCCAGCACGGGCCGCCTCTATGGCAGCGTTGAGCGCCAGCAGGTTGGTCTGTTCGGCGATGCCGCGAATCACCTCGAGTACCTTGCCAATGCGGGTGCTGTCGTTTTCCAGTTCGCGAATCACCGCAGCCGTACCGGCAATTTCACGGTTGACCACGGCGATGATGTCGATGGTCTGCTGCATCACCTGCTCGCCGGCCTGGGCGCTTTGGTCTGCTTCATCCGCCGCGCGTGCTGCCTCGGCAGCGTGGCGTGCCACTTCCTGGGCGGTAGCGGACATCTGGTGCATGGCCGTGGCCACCTGGTCGGTGCGCTGGAACTGGTCATGGGTCCCACGGGCCATGTCACTGGCGATGCTGCGCAATTGGCCGCTCGCACCTTCGAGCTCCTGGGCGTTGTCCTGCAAACGGCCGACGGTGTCGGCGAGGAAGTCACGCAGGGTATTGGCTGCCCGGGCCAGGCGACCGAGTTCATCCTCACGGCGGCTGTCCACCCGCGAGACAAAGCGGCCCTGACTCAGTTGCGCGACGTACTCGATCAGCTGGCCGATAGGCTTGATCAGGCTGCGATTGATCAACCAAAGACTAAGCAGGCCGACCAGCGCAGCCGACACCAACATGACCAACACACCCAACCACACTGTGCGCTCGGCGACGGCGCTGATGTGGGACGCCCGTTCGCGGGCATCGGCGCGCAGCTGTTCGACCAGCGCACTCATTTGCTCGCTGGCAGCGCGGTCGACCCCCTTCACCGCCTGGTCGCCCGCCACAGGGTCGCCGCCTGCGGCCAAGAACGCCTGACGCCCCTTTTCGTAGGCTACCCCCAACTGCCGGTGGCTCTCGCGCAACTGTTGCAAGGGCGCCTTGAGCTTGCCATCGGTGGTCTCGATCAATTGCCCGAGCAACTGTTGAACCTGCTGCTCACGCGTCTGGAACTGCTGCCAGTACCTGTCCAGATCAGCCGGCTGGCGACCACGCAGCAAGACGTTCTTCCACTCCTGCACCTGAATCTTGAACTGCAGATTGGCTTCGTCGATCAGTTGCGAAGCCCGTAACGGCCCATCCACCAGCCCGGCATAACCGCGCACGCTGGAAGACAGAAACTGAAAGCACACCAGGGCGATCAACAGCATCGCCGCCAGACTACCGGCCAGCAGGGTGAGCATTTGTACTCTGAGGGATTTACGCAACATCGGGATCTCGGGAACCAGGAGGAAGAAAATGGCGTGCGCCGGCAGCGCAGATCAAGACATCCATGTCCTCGTTCGCAGACCAAAAAAAAGCTGCCATCGGTCGATAGCAGCCAGGTCGAGCACTTACGCAACAGCTGATCCAGATACTCTCAGGCAATTGCTACAGAAATGTTACATAGGGCCACGCACTAACGCGTATTGAACTGCAGCGAGGCCAATCGCGCGTAAAGTGGGCTTTGCTCGATCAGTTGGGCATGGCTGCCCACCGCTACCAAACGGCCCTTGTCGATCACCGCGATCCGGTCGGCGTGTTGCACCGTGGCCAGGCGGTGCGCAATCACCAGGGTGGTCCGACCGGCCATCAGGCTCGGCAGCGCTTGCTGGATCAAGTGCTCGCTCTGGGCATCGAGGGCGCTGGTGGCTTCGTCGAGCAACAGGATAGGTGCGTCTACCAACAGCGCTCGAGCGATGGCCAGGCGTTGGCGCTGCCCTCCCGAAAGGCCGGTCCCGCCCTCCCCCAGCATCGTCTGATAGCCCTGGGGTAACTGCCGGATGAACGCGTCGGCATGGGCGCCCCGCGCAGCCGCTTCCACCTCCTCCCAGGTCGCCTCGGGCCGACCGTATCGGATGTTGGCCTCGACGCTACCGCGAAACAGCGCGGGGCTCTGCGCAACCAAGGCGAATTGGCGACGTACGTCGGCCGGGTCCAGGTCTGTGATGGGTTGCCCGTCGAGCAGAATGCGCCCGCGCTGGGGGTCGTAGAAGCGCAGCAGCAGGTCGAACAGGGTCGACTTGCCGGCACCGGACGGTCCTACCAGCGCCACGGTCTGCCCCGGCTCTACCACCAGGCTCAGATCGTCGATGGCCGACACCGAAGGCCGCGACGGGTAGGCAAACCCGACCTGTTGCAACTCGATCCTGCCAGACACCCGTGGGTACACCAATGTCGTCGGCACCGAGGGAAGCAGTATTGCACTGCGCGCTGCCAGCAACTCGTCGATACGTTCGGCCGCGCCTGCCGCGCGCTGCAACTCCCCGATCACCTCACTGAGGGTACCGAAGGCGCTACCGACGATCAGGCTATAGAACACGAAGGCGGCCAGCTCACCGCCCGAGATACGCCCGGCGATCACATCCATGCCACCGACCCAGAGCATCACGCCAACGGCCCCCAGCACCAGCACGATGACCAGGGTGATAAGCCATGCGCGCTGGGCAATGCGCCGCCGCGCCACACCGAAAGCCGCCTCGACAGTACCGGCGAACAGCTCCCGGTCCCGCGACTGGTGGTTATAGGCCTGTACTGTCTTGATCTGCCCCAAGGTCTCCGCCACGTAACTGCCCACGTCCGCCACCCGATCCTGACTCTGACGCGACAGGCTGCGCACCCGCCTGCCAAACAACAGTATCGGTGCCAGCACCAGGGGCAAGGCGACCACCACGATGCTGGTGAGCTTGGGGTTGGTGACGAAGAGCAGTACCACACCTCCCACCACCATCAAGGCATTGCGCAGAAACATCGACAGCGATGAACCTATGACCGACTGGAGCAAGGTGGTGTCGGCAGTCAGACGCGACTGGATCTCGGAACTGCGGTTGTCTTCGAAAAAGCCGGGGTGCAGTCCCACCAGGTGATCGAACACCGCCCGCCGAATATCGGCCACGCAGCGTTCGCCGATCCATGACACCAGGTAAAACCGGCTGAAAGTGCCCACGGCCAGCGCCAGGACCAACACCAGGAACAGGCCGATGGTCTGGTTGAGCTGGTGGGGCGAGCGGGTCATGAAACCTTGGTCCACCAGCAAGCGAATGCCCTGGCCCATGGACAAGGTAATGCCTGCCGTGACCACCAGTGCCAGCACTGCCAGCAGGGCCTGGCGCCGATAAGGACGAATGAACTGCCAGGCGAGGCGCAGGGCCCGTCGCTGACGTGGTGAAACCGATTCGGGCATGGTGAGGTCCAGAGGAGACGGGAACCCTGAGACTACCATTCATCCGATAAGGGGGAACGGTTGCAGGCGAGCGCGGACCAATTCTGGGTAATGCAGTCCAATAGTGCGCACACCCTGGTGAGTATAGCTTTTCGTTCTAACCGGTCACTGGAGCTTTGAGGCGCTTTCTGTTGGACTGTCCCTGTCGTGACAACAGAACCAGAGCTGTCACAGGCCGGTCACGGCGCAGGGTTACCCTGAGCTTGAACCTGATGAGGAGACAGGAAAGATGAGTCTGCAGCGAAGCAGCGATAGCCAAAAGCCACAGAATCAACCACCGTCGAAGGTCTGCGGCTCGATCATCGACGCCCAAGGTCGCGAGGTGCCGATCACCGAGCAGATGATCCAGCAAGCGTGCAAAGACCTCGAAGACAGTCGGGTAGAAAAAGTGCGCAAGGGCTGAGCAATAGATTTCTGACAACCCGGCCCTTTGGCCGGGTTTTTCATGGGCGCCTGATGGGGTTTTGCGCTGGACTGCCCGGCCTGAACGCCGGCGAGCCGGCTCTTACAGGGCCGCGCAACCCAAGGCGCTGACCATCTGTGCCAGTTGCGGCGCCTCGCCCCGAATACGCACCGCCAGCCCTTCGATCTCACGCCGCGGTGGATAATGCTTGCGCAAGGCATCGAAGGCCGCCCGCTGCTGGGCCGGGTCATCGCTCAGGCTACGACGGAAGTCAGCATCGTCACGGCGTGGGTCATACACGGCGCGACACAGCGTCGCCAGGGACCAGGCCAGGTCGGCGCTGGCATCCAGTTCGATCTGCGCCAGCGGTGGCTTGGGCAGCAAGTCTGCCAATTGCACCTGCTCGGGCTGACCGAGGAAACGGCACAGCGCCTGGTAGATCTGCGCCGTGCCACGCTGGCGACCGTCCAGGCTATAGCCTGCGATATGTGGCGTGGCCAAGGTACACAAGTCAGCCAACTGCAGGTTTACCTGGGGCTCGCCCTCCCATACATCGAGCACGGCATGCACATCCTCGCGGTCCAGCAACAGCTCGCGCAGGGCATGGTTGTCCACCACAGGTCCGCGACTGGCATTGATCAGCCAGGCGCCAGCACGCAAACGCGCCAATTGCGCCTCGCCCAGCAAATGCCAGGTCGGGTGGTCGCCGCCATGCTGCAACGGGGTGTGCAGGCTGATGACATCACACTGCTCGAGCACCGTATCAAGGCTGACATAGTCGCCCCCTTCTACAGCCTGACGCAGCGGATCACAGACCAGCACCTTCCAACCCAGACCATGCAGTACCCGCACCAAGCGGCCGCCCACCTCACCTGCGCCCACCACGCCGTATACGCGCTCAGGCAGTGACACACCGTCGAGGTCGGCCAGGGTCAGGAGGCTACCCAGCACGTAATCCACCACGCCACGGGCGTTGCACCCAGGTGCGCTGCTCCAGCGGATGCCAGCCTCGGCAAAGTAGTCCAGGTCCAGGTGATCGGTGCCGATGGTGCAGGTGCCCACGAAACGGACACGGCTGCCTTCGAGCAGTTGCCGGTCGACCCGGGTCACCGAGCGCACCAGCAGTACGTCGGCATCCTTGACGCTGGCCGCGTCAAGGCTTCTGCCGGGGTAACGGCGGATCTCGCCGAAGCCTTCGAAGAAGGCATCGAGCAGCGGGATATTCTCGTCGGCAACTATCAGCATGGCGCTCTCCTGTGCGGGGAACGCAGTGTAGGCGCTACGCCCGGCTTGATCCAGCGCGGCTCAGTCGGTCTTCTTGCGGATCCAGTACAGGAAGGTACCGGCCTCTTCCTGCTGTTGCAGCAACTCATGACCCAGGAAGTTGCAGAACTTGGGGATATCACGGCGGGTCGAGGGGTCGGTGGCGATCACCTTGAGCAGGCCGCCAGCGGCCAGGTCGCGCACGTGCTGGTGCAGCATCATCACCGGCTCCGGGCAGTTGAGGCCAGTGGCATCGAGGATGGCGTCGGGGGTGAATTCAGTCATGTGGAACTCCGCAAATGATCGCTATTGTCGCGCATGCCAGGCTTCGGTCCAAGGGGCCGGCTGCCGGCCCCAAGCACTCAGCGTGGCTTCAAGTCGAGCCGGCGCAGGTGACATGTCACTTCCTCGCGGTCGTGATACAGCTGCTTACAGGCAATCGAAACCCTGACCTTGCGCGCCTTGAAGGTGGCTTCCATGCGATCCAGCAGACGCCGCACCTCGGCATAGCGTTGCTTCATCGGCAACTTGAGGTTGACCACCGCCTCGCGGCACAGCCCCTCGCCTAGCCAGGTTTCGATCAAGGCAGCGGTGCGCGCGGGCTTTTCGACGATGTCGCAGACCATCCAGTCCACCGTCTGCTTTGGCTGCCAGGTAAAGCCATCGGCCATCAGGTGCTGCACCAGACCAGTGTCCATCAAGCTCTCGGCCATGGGGCCGTTGTCGATCGCGGTGACCAGCATGCCCCGACGCACCAGCTGGTAGGTCCAACCACCAGGCGATGCGCCCAGGTCGACACCGGTCATGTCGTCACCCAGACGCTGCTCCCACTGCTCGCGGGGAATGAATTGGTGCCAGGCTTCCTCGAGCTTGAGGGTCGAACGGCTGGGTGCCTCGCGGGGGAACTTCAGCCGAGGGATACCCATGGCCCAGAGCGCGCTGTTGCTCGGTGGCGCCATGCCGACAAACACCCGCCTGCCGCTGATGAACGTCAGCAACAGACGCGGGCGATTGCTGTCTTCGACCAGGCGCCCGGCCTTTTCCAAGGCTTTGCGCAGCGGGACCTCGAACTTCCGGCAAAAGGTCGACAGCTCCTTGCCTTCGTTGCTGTCGAGCACCTCCAGCCATAGGCTGCCGAACTCCGGGTAAGCGCCGAGGTGCTCGAGCAACACGCTGATACGGTCGCTTTCCGGCAACTCGACGAAGTCACCACGGGCCCACTGGCGCGGGAAAATCAACTGAGCGAAGCGCAGTTCCCCCATCAACCGCTCGGCACCTTCGGCCTCGGCACAGACGAACTCGGCGCAGGCGCTCTGCGGCTTGCCCTTGGCATAACCGGCAACGCCAAGGCGGGCGGCGTGTTCACTGATTTCTGCGCACACCTCGCCCTCGAAACCGGGCCGGCAATGCATGAACAGGGTATTCATCTCTCACTCCACTTCGGCTGGCGCACAACCGGCGCCGGCAGGCCGGCGATGATAAAGGAAGATCGGAACCTGCGACATGCCCCGCCGGTCCAGAAGTGGGTCATGCATGACAAACAGGTCTAACCTGACCTTTCAGCCAGGCCCGTGACGTACGGGCCGATACAGAGCGGTGCCACTGGCAAATATCCATGATTGCCAGGCACCGGCGCAGAAGGAGTTGGCAATGCCCTCGCTCGATAGCCTGAAAACCCTCAAGACCCTGAAGGTAAACGACCATACCTACCACTACTACAGCCTCGCCGAAGCGTCCCGCCAGCTAGGCGACCTGCAACGCCTGCCGATGTCGCTGAAGGTGCTGCTGGAGAACTTGCTGCGCTGGGAAGACGGCAAGACCGTCACCGGCGATGACTTGCACGCCCTGGCCTCATGGCTAAAGGAGCGGCGTTCGGATCGCGAGATTCAATACCGCCCAGCCAGGGTACTGATGCAAGACTTCACCGGTGTACCGGCGGTGGTCGACCTGGCTGCCATGCGTGCAGCCGTGGCCAAGGCCGGCGGCGATCCGCAGCGGATCAACCCGTTGTCACCCGTGGACCTGGTGATCGACCACTCGGTGATGGTCGACCGCTATGCCTCGCCCCAGGCGTTCGCCGAGAACGTCGACATCGAGATGCAGCGCAACGGCGAGCGCTATGCATTCTTGCGCTGGGGCCAAAGTGCCTTTCACAACTTCCGGGTGGTGCCACCTGGAACGGGCATCTGCCACCAGGTCAATCTGGAGTACCTCGGTCGCACCGTTTGGACCCGTGAAGAAGACGGCCGCACCTACGCCTTCCCGGACACGCTGGTCGGCACTGACTCGCACACCACCATGATCAACGGCCTCGGCGTGCTTGGCTGGGGGGTTGGCGGGATCGAGGCAGAGGCCGCCATGCTGGGCCAGCCGGTGTCGATGCTGATTCCGGAAGTGGTCGGCTTCAAACTCACCGGCAAGTTACGTGAGGGCATCACCGCTACGGACCTGGTACTGACCGTGACACAGATGCTGCGCAAGAAAGGTGTAGTGGGCAAGTTCGTCGAATTCTATGGCGATGGCCTGGCGGACCTGCCCCTGGCCGACCGGGCGACGCTGGCCAACATGGCTCCAGAGTACGGCGCGACCTGTGGTTTCTTCCCGGTAGACGACGTGACACTGGAGTATCTGCGCCTGTCCGGTCGTCCCAACGAAACGGTGCAGCTGGTCGAACAGTACTGCAAGGCGCAGGGCCTGTGGCGCCTGCCGGGTCAGGAACCGCTGTTCAGCGATACCCTGGCGCTCGATATGAACGACGTGGAGGCCAGCCTGGCTGGCCCGAAACGCCCTCAGGACCGCGTCGCCCTGGGCCAGGTGAAGCAGGCCTTCGACCACTTCATCGAACTGCAGCCCAAACCACTGGCCAAGGAGATTGGCCGCCTGGAAAGCGAAGGTGGCGGCGGCGTGGCGGTAGGCAATGCCGATCAAGCTGGCGAAGTCGACTACCAGCATGATGGGCAAACCCACACCCTGCGCGACGGCGCGGTGGTGATCGCGGCCATCACCTCCTGCACCAACACCTCCAACCCCAGCGTGATGATGGCTGCTGGCCTGGTGGCGAAGAAGGCCGTGGAAAAGGGCCTGCAACGCAAGCCTTGGGTGAAGAGCTCCCTGGCGCCAGGCTCGAAAGTGGTCACCGACTACTTCAAGGCAGCCGGTTTGACCCACTACCTTGATCAATTGGGTTTTGACCTGGTCGGTTATGGCTGCACCACCTGTATCGGCAACTCGGGGCCGTTGGACGAGGCGATCGAGAAGGCCATTGCCAACGCTGACCTCACGGTTGCCTCGGTGCTCTCAGGCAACCGCAACTTCGAAGGCCGGGTGCACCCGCTGGTGAAGACCAACTGGCTGGCATCGCCGCCGCTGGTGGTTGCCTATGCCCTTGCCGGCAGCGTGCGCCTGGACCTGACACGAGATGCCCTGGGCGCCGGCAAGGATGGGCAGCCGGTGTACCTGCGCGATATCTGGCCGAGTCAGAAGGAGATTGCCGACGCCGTGGCCAAAGTCGACACCGGCATGTTCCACAAGGAGTATGCGGAGGTTTTCGCCGGTGACGCGCAGTGGCAAGCGATCGAGGTACCGCAGGCGGCCACCTACGTTTGGCAGGACGACTCGACGTACATCCAGCACCCGCCGTTCTTCGATGACATTGCCGGGCCATTGCCGCACATCGGTGATATCCATGGTGCGCGGATCCTGGCGTTGCTTGGCGACTCGGTGACCACCGATCACATCTCCCCCGCTGGCAACATCAAGGCCGACAGCCCGGCTGGGCGTTACCTGCGCGAGAAGGGTGTCGAGCCACGGGACTTCAACTCCTACGGTTCGCGTCGGGGGAACCATGAGGTGATGATGCGCGGCACCTTCGCCAACATTCGAATCCGCAACGAGATGCTGGGGGGTGAGGAAGGCGGCAATACGGTGCATGTGCCTTCGGGCGAGAAGCTGTCGATCTATGATGCGGCGATGCGTTACCAGGCTGAAGGAACGCCATTGGTGGTGGTGGCGGGCCAGGAATATGGTACGGGTTCGAGCCGTGACTGGGCGGCCAAAGGTACCAACTTGCTGGGTGTGAAGGCGGTGTTGGCGGAGAGTTTCGAACGTATCCACCGTTCCAATCTGGTTGGTATGGGGGTATTGCCATTGCAGTTCATGGCTGGGAACGATCGCAAGCAGTTGCGGCTGACGGGCCGGGAGATCATCGATATCGAGGGCCTTGAAAATGCATCTATTCGGCCGGGAATGCGTTTAACGTTGCGAATGACTCGTGAGGATGGGGAGCAGGAGAAGATCGAGGTGTTGTGCAGGATCGATACCTTGAATGAAGTGGAGTACTTCAAATCGGGCGGCATTCTGCATTATGTGCTGAGGCAATTGATTGCAAGTTGAGGACCATGAATCATTGCTTTTGCTTTTGCTTCCAGCGCGCGGTAGTTCAGGCGCCACCTCATGCGACTTCAGGAGGCCGAGCGCAGGGCTTGCGCAGGGAGGTGACGGGCATGGATGCCCGTCAAGCGCTGCGGCCCAGGAGGGGCCGTTCAGCGCGGTCCTCCCGGAGCAAGCCCGGAGCGAGGGAACCCCGGAGCGCAGCGCAGGGGCCGGATGATAGGAGCCAGACTTTTTTGGTTACTTTTTGGGGCGTCTGCCAAAAAGTGACCCGCTGTAAGAGCGGAAAGGTGATTGAGCGTCACCTTGGCAAATGGATATGCTCACGTATCCAGAAACCAAAACTTCAAACTTCAAACTTCAAAGCACAGATTTAAGGGCGGCATTCAGATAGCGTGAATATCCATTCGCCATGGAGGCGCTCATTCACCTTTTCGCCTTTACGGCGACCTACTTTTGCTCTTGGGCAAAAGTAGGCAAAAACCGCTGGCTCCTATCATCCGGCCCCTACGCTTCGCTCCGGGGTTCCCTCGCTACGGGCTTGCTCCCGGGAGGACCGCGCTGAACGGCCCCTCCTGGGCCGCAGCGCTTGACGGGCATCCATGCCCGTCACCTCCCTCCGCAAGCCCTACGCTCGGCCTACTGACGTCGCAATTTGCAGCGTCTGGGATATCGCGCATTAAAAGCAAAAGCGGAGCATGAAATACCAAATCCGAACAACAACAACAACAACAACAACAACAACAACAACAACAACAACAACAACAACAACAACAACAGCTAAACCAGCCGCACATTCAATATTAAAACCATAAATGCGAGGCAAATTTTCTTTTGCTTCGCTTTGCTCTTGCTTCTAGCGCGCGGTAGTTCAGACGCCACCTAATGCGACTTCAGGAGGCCGAGCGCAGGGCTTGCGCAGGGAGGTGACGGGCATGGATGCCCGTCAAGCGCTGCGGCCCAGGAGGGGCCGTTCAGCGCGGTCCTCCCGGAGCAAGCCCGGAGCGAGGGAACCCCGGAGCGCAGCGCAGGGGCCGGATGATAGGAGCCAGACTTTTTTGGTTACTTTTTGGGGCGTCTGCCAAAAAGTGACCCGCTGTAAGAGCGGAAAGGTGATTGAGCGTCGCCTTGGCAAATGGATATGCTCACGCATCCAGAAACCAAAACCTCAAACTTCAAAGCACAGATTTAAGGGCGGCATTCAGATAGCGTGCATATCCATTCGCCATGGAGGCGCTCATTCACCTTTTCGCCTTTACGGCGACCTGCTTTTGCTCTTGGGCAAAAGTAGGCAAAAACCGCTGGCTCCTATCATCCGGCCCCTACGCTTCGCTCCGGGGTTCCCTCGCTACGGGCTTGCTCCCGGGAGGACCGCGCTGAACGGCCCCTCCTGGGCCGCAGCGCTTGACGGGCATCCATGCCCGTCACCTCCCTCCGCAAGCCCTATGCTCGGCCTACTGACGTCGCAATTTGCAGCGTCTGGGATATCGCGCATTAAAAGCAAAAGCGGCGCTTGAAATACCTAATCCGAACAACAACAACAACAACAACAACAACAACAACAACAGAACCAGCCGCACATTCAATATTAAAACCATAAATGCGAGGCAAATTTTCTTTTGCTTCGCTTTGCTCTTGCTTCTAGCTCGCAGTAGTTCAGACGCCACCTGATGCGACTGCGCAGGGAGGTGACGGGCATGGATGCCCGTCAAGCGCTGCGGCCCAGGAGGGGCCGTTCAGCGCGGCCCTCCCGGAGCAAGCCCTACGCTCGACCTACCGACGTCGCAAGTAGCGGCGCCTGGACAACCGCGTACTGGAAACCAGAACACAGCAAAAGCAAAAGAAAGCAAAAGCGCAGCATGCATCGCGCGATGGCTCTTTGATGGCCAATCGGTCATGATAGACGCCAAGCGTCACAAAATGGTCATAAAGTTCCGAGTAAAGGCAGCATCTTCCCTGAAAACCTAGGATTCCCTAATGCAGCCCCACCTCACAATCCTTGCGCCAGATCAACCATAATTAAATATTCATTCAATAAAACCAGTGGCTTGCCGATATCTGTGGAAAGCCTTGCGGATTACTCAGCCCATGCGTAACAACCAGCCGATTACCCAGAGAGAACGGACTTTCCCTGCCCAACAGCGGTTGATCTCCACCACCAATGCCAAAGGTGTGATCACCTACTGCAACGATGCATTCATCGAGATCAGCGGGTTCTCCCGCGAAGAACTGACCGGTGCCCCGCACAACCTGGTGCGCCACCCCGACGTTCCGTCGGCGGTGTTCTCGCATATGTGGCAGACCCTGAAGCAGGGCCTGCCCTGGATGGGCATCGTCAAGAACCGCTGCAAATCGGGCGACCACTACTGGGTCAATGCCTACGTCACCCCCATTTTCGAAAACAACCAAGTCATCGGCTTCGAGTCGGTCCGCGTCAAACCTACTGCCGAGCAGATCCGCCGCGCCGAAGCCCTCTACCAACGCATCAACCAAGGCAAGAGCGCCATCCCGCGCCGCGACACATGGCTGCCGGTGGTGCAGGACTGGCTGCCGTTCATTCTCGTCAGCCAGATCGGCTTCCTCATCGGCAACTGGCTCGGCCATTCCTGGGGCTTTGCCCTGGCCGCCGGCCTGTCGGTACCGCTGGGCCTGCTTGGCCTGACCTGGCAGCAACGCGGCCTCAAACGCCTGCTGCGCCTGGCCGAGCAGACCACCTCCGACCCGCTGATCGCGCAGATGTTCACCGACAGCCGCGGCGTACAGGCACGCCTGGAAATGGCGATGCTCAGCCAGGATGCGCGGATGAAGACCTGCCTGACACGTCTGCAGGACAGTGCCGAACACCTCAGCGAGCAAGCGCGCCAGTCCGATGCCCTGGCCCACAAGAGCTCCTCGGGGCTGGAGCGTCAGCGGGTGGAAACCGAACAGGTCGCCGCCGCCGTCAACCAGATGGCCAGCACCACTCAGGAAGTGGCCAACCACGTCCAACGCACTGCCGACGCCACCCAGGAAGCCAACCGCCTGACCAGCCAGGGTCGCCAGATCGCCGGTGAAACCCGCGAAGCCATCGAACGACTCTCCACAGCCGTGGGCGAAACCGGTCAGACCGTGACGCAACTGGCCAAGGACAGCGATGAAATCGGTGGTGTGGTAGACGTGATCAAAGGCATCGCCGACCAGACCAACCTGCTGGCACTGAACGCCGCCATCGAAGCCGCCCGCGCCGGTGAAATGGGCCGTGGTTTCGCGGTGGTCGCCGACGAGGTCCGCCAACTGGCCCAGCGTACCGCCGAGTCGACCGGACAAATCCACACCCTGATCGCCAAGCTGCAACAAACCGCCAGCAACGCTGTACTCACCATGGAAACCGGTCACCGCCAGGCCCAGGAAGGTGTCGAGCGGGTCATGCAGGCCGACCAGGCGCTGATTGGAATCAGCGAAGCGGTAGCCAATATCACCGACATGGCCACCCAGATCGCGGCGGCCACCGAAGAACAGACCGCCGTGGCCGACGAGATCAGCCGCAACATCAGCACCATCGCCGAGCTGGCCGACCAGACCGCCGAACAGGCGCAACACTCGGCACTGCTCAGCGAAGAGCTGACCTCCACTGCCGGCACGCAGTATTCGCTGGTGGAGCGCTTCAACCGATAAGCTTGCTCGCTCCTGCAGGCGTCGCGCACCGCCTGTAGGAACCGGCTTGCCAGCAATAGAACCGGCAAGACAACAGCAATCGGGTGCTCCTGCGAGGAGCCCGCATGAACAACGGGCCGCATAGCGGCCCGGCTTCACCAACCCAGCGTCAAACCACTCTCGAAGTACCGCTGCTCCCCCGTCAACGGATCCTCGAAACGCAAACTCTGCGCCAGCAACTTCAACGGTCGCTGGTAATCGTCTTCTTCCTTGAGCAAAACCGGGTAGAACGGGTCGTTGCAGATCCCTGCCCCGAGCGCCGCCATATGAACACGTAATTGATGAGTCTTGCCGGTTACCGGCGACAGCCCGTAGCGCCAAAGCTCGCCTCGCTTTTCCAGCACCTCGGCCAAGGTCTCGCTATTGCTCTGGCCCTCGACCTCGTGCATGCGGAAGAATGGCTCACCATGTACCAGGCGGCTTCGGTGCACCAAAGGGAATGCATGCTGTGGCATCGCCGCAGCAATGGCCTGGTAGCGCTTGTCGATGCGCCGCTCGGGAAACAGCCGCTGGTAGGCGCTGCGGGTCTGAGGGTTGGCGGAGAACAACACCAGGCCCGCGGTGTGCCGGTCGATCCGGTGCAGCGGCACCAGGTGGGGATTGTCCAGGCGGCGGATCAGGCGGCGCAGCAAGGTCTGTTCGACGTATTCCCCGGTCGGCGTCACCGGCAGGAAATGCGGCTTGTCAGCCACCACCAGGTGCTCATCCATGTGAACAATGGTTTCCTGCACCGGGATCGGCCGTTCATTGGGCACTTCGCGAAAATAGTGCAGGCGCATGCCCCGCCTATATGGCAGGTGAGCTGCAATAGGCTGGCCTTCGGCATCGAGCACACGACCACGGGCAAAACGGTCAAGCCACTGGTCGCGACTGATGGCGCTGAAGTGGTCGCAAAGACAATCCAGAACCGTCGCCCAGTTACCAGGTGGCAGGCAGACGGTGCTGGCCTGCTGGCGAGCGGGGTCGAACGGTGTGGTCATGGCAAAGCTCTGGGCGATCAGGACCGCGCATTATCCCCCAAGCCCGACGGCTCAACCAGCCCGCCCTACTCCATCGCTACGCTCTTTCAACCAACGCAACACCTCCACCGCCTCCCAACGTCCAGGGTCGTAGAGCGCATAGACCAGACCCTGATAACCCACGACATCGAGCGCCCGGTGGTAGCCGGCCCGTTGGAACAAGGCCTCGATCTCGGCAAAGCAGGTGTTGAAATGCACCTTGCCAAATGGGGTGCGGTCGTCCGTCACCAGGCCTTCAAGACGCAGTTCGACCACGGCGTCGCATACCCGGTCTGGCGACATGCGGTTGACGCTGTACTTGAGTTGCTCGACGTTGAGCATGAGTTCACCCTGATACTGTATTTATATACAGCATACGGAGAGCTTCACTATTCCGTCAATTCAGGCTGCCCTCGCACAGGTCAGCCAAGAAAGGTCACCACCTGCTCGGCATCGAATGGCCAGCGCAACTCGGCGCCGTTGTCGCATCGCCGCAACACCGGAATGATCAGGCTGTATCGCTCGAAGAACGCTTCGTCTTCGGCGATATCGACCAGCTCCACCAGCAGGCCGTGCTCGACGAAAGGCATCAGCACGGCCTCGGCCACTTCGCATAGATGGCAACCGAGGGTGCCGAACAGTTGGCATTCAGGCAGCATGGGCAGGTCCGGTCAGAGAATGGGAGAGCCTCTATTCTAGGTCGGTCCCGCCCTATGCGCATCTGACTCGGCTCAATCCTGGCTGGTGGCACCGATGCGGTGCAGCGACAGGTCGGCGCCCTGGAACTCCTGCTCGTGGCTCAAACGCAGGCCATGCAGCGCACGGAGGGTTCCATACACCGCGAAACCGCCCACCAACGCCACCACCACACCAGCCAGGCTGCCCAAAAGCTGGCTGATCAGGCTGACCCCGCCCATGCCGCCCAACGCGACCTGGCCGAAGATGCCACAGGCGATTCCGCCCCAAACCCCGCACAAGCCGTGCAGAGGCCAGACACCCAGCACATCGTCGATCTTCCAGCGGTTCTGTGCAGCGGTGAAGCTCCAGACGAACAGCACGCCCGCCACCAGCCCGGTGGCCAGAGCGCCAATCGGGTGCATCAGGTCCGAACCTGCGCACACGGCCACCAGGCCTGCCAATGGGCCGTTATGCAGGAAGCCAGGGTCATTGCGCCCGGCCAGCAGGGCCGCCAGCGTTCCCCCGACCATGGCCATCAACGAGTTGATCGCCACCAGGCCGCTCACCCCCTGCAGGGTCTGGGCACTCATGACGTTGAAGCCGAACCAGCCGATGATCAGAATCCACGAACCCAGCGCCAGGAATGGAATGCTCGAAGGCGCGAACGCCACCAGACGGCCCTCCCGATAGCGCCCACGCCGCGCGCCCAGCAGTACCACTGCCGCCAGGGCCAGCCAGCCGCCCATGGCGTGCACCACCACCGAGCCCGCGAAGTCATGGAAAGGCGCACCGAAGGTAGCCTGCAGCCATGCCTGCACACCCAGGTTGCCGTTCCATGCCAGGCCTTCGAAGAACGGGTAGATGAACGCAACGATCAATGCGGTTGCGCACAGCTGCGGGGCGAATCGCGCCCGCTCGGCGATACCGCCGGAGATGATGGCCGGGATGGCCGCGGCGAAGGTCAGCAGAAAGAAGCACTTGACCAGTGCATAGCCGTGGTCGGCCGCCAGCTGCGCCGCCGGGTGCAGGAAGCTTACCCCATAGGCGATCCAGTAACCGATGAAGAAGTACACCAAGGCCGATATGGCGAAGTCGCTGAGGATCTTCGACAATGCGTTGACCTGATTCTTGTGTCGCACGGTCCCCACTTCCAGAAAAGCGAAGCCAGCGTGCATGGCCAGTACTAGAATGGCCCCCATGAGGATGAAAAGCGTATTGGAGCCATGGACCAGGGAGTCCATCGCGCTGTGCATGTTTTCCATGACGTAGGCAGACCTGCTGAAAAAAAGCACCAGGACAGTTCAAGAACCTGCATCCGTGCACCTAATCGGTGCCAGCCCCCTGCCCTGTTTCAGTGACCTGGCTGGAGCCTGCGTGGTTTTTTCTTGGGTTTGTCGAGGATTGGGTTAAGGTTTGTTGGTATCCGCCGGGGTGTCGCCCTGAATCGGCGCAACGGTCCATGCCATCGCCCCATGACGTGGCAAAACACTTAGCAAGGCCCATACCAGCGTTGGCAGTGAACCTTTGCCACGCCGCGTTACTCGAAATTTTCACCAACACTCAAGGGAGAGCCCCATGGCCAGCAAATCGGCAAAGAATGCACAAGAGATATTGATGGCTGACTTCCAGGCACTGGTGCGAGACACCGAGAAACTGCTTGCCGACACCGCCAACCTGGCAGGCGACCAGGCCGACGAACTGCGCGAGCAGATCCACGAGCGCCTGACCCAGGCCCGCGAAACGCTGCAACTGACCCAGGACTCAGTGCGCGAACGCGGCCAGGCCGCCCTGGGTGCCGCCGAGCAGTATGTGCAGGAAAAGCCCTGGCACGCGATCGGTATCGCTGCGGGCGTTGGCCTGCTGATCGGCCTGTTGGCCAATCGGCGCTGAGGAGTACCCATGGAGAACGACGCCAACGGCGCCGGCGTTTCGGGCAAACGCCTGAGTGCGGCCCTGCTCGGGCTGTTGCACAGCCATATCGAACTGTTCGGCATCGAACTGCAGGAGCAGAAAGCCCGCACCCTGAGCCTGCTGTTGTTCGCGGGTCTGGCACTGGTCTTCGCTTTGCTGTTGCTGACAGCCTTGTCCGGACTGTTGCTGGTACTGCTGTGGGACAGCTATCGACTGGCCGGCATCATTGGCCTGTGCGTGTTCTACAGCCTGGCCGCGCTGTATTGCGGCTTGCGCCTCAAGGCCGCGGTATTCGACGAATCGTCGCCCTTCAACGCCACGCTTGAAGAGTTGGCCAAGGACCGGGAGCGCCTACTGCCATGAGCCTGCCGGAATTGCCAAATACTCGAAACCCAAGGGAACTGCGCAAGGCACTGTTGCGCCTGCGCCTGGAAATGCACCGTCAGGAAATTCGCCACGAGTCGGCGCAACTGCTCGAACCACTCAGACGCGTGCGCGGCATGGGTAATTCGCTGCAGGACGGCCTGGGCATCAAGCATGCGCCATTGTGGGGGCTCGGCGCTGTGGTAGCGATGGGTTTCCTCACAGGCAAAGGCATGCGCAGCGGCAACCTGGCCCGTCTGGTGCGGCTGGGGGGTAGCTTGCTGCCACTGATTCGCCTGTTCATGCAGAATCGGCGCCCCTGAGGGGAATGATCAGCGGCTGGCGCTTGCACCGCCAGCCGCGACACGGGAAGCTATGGCCATCGACCGACAGGAGATCGAGCCTTGGACTGGCAAACCCTGCTGACCCGTGAACGCCTGGGCAAAGCCCTGTACAGCCCCGAAGAACTCGGCCGCAGCCCCTTCCACAAAGACCACGACCGGATCATCTTCTCGGGCGCCTTTCGCCGCCTGGGACGCAAGACCCAGGTACACCCAGTCTCCAGCAACGATCATATCCATACCCGCCTGACCCATTCCCTGGAGGTCAGCTGCGTCGGCCGTTCGCTGGGCATGCGGGTTGGCGAAACCCTGCGCGACAGCTTGCCGGACTGGTGCGCCCCCAGCGACCTGGGCATGATCGTACAGTCCGCCTGCCTGGCCCACGATATCGGCAACCCGCCGTTCGGCCATTCAGGCGAGGACGCTATTCGTCACTGGTTCCAGCAGGCCGCGGATCGTGGCTGGCTGGACGACATGAATGATGACGAAAGGGCCGACTTCCTCAATTTCGAGGGCAACGCCCAGGGTTTCCGTGTGCTCACGCAGTTGGAGTACCACCAGTTCGATGGCGGTACCCGACTGACCTACGCCACGCTGGGCACCTACCTCAAATACCCTTGGAGCGCCCGCCACGCGGATGCCTTGGGCTACAAGAAGCATAAATTCGGGTGCTACCAGAGCGAATTGCCGCTGTTGGAGCAGATCGCCCGCAAACTGGGCCTGCCACTGCTCGAGCACCAACGCTGGGCGCGTCACCCGCTGGTGTACCTGATGGAGGCGGCCGACGACATCTGCTACGCGCTGATCGACCTGGAAGACGGTCTGGAAATGGAGTTGCTCCAGTACGCGGAGGTCGAAGCGCTGCTGCTCGACCTGGTTGGCGACGACCTGCCCGAAACCTACCGCCAACTCGGCCCCTCGGACTCCCGGCGACGAAAGCTGGCCATCCTGCGCGGCAAGGCCATCGAGCACCTGACCAACGCAGCCGCCCGCGCCTTCGTCGAGCAGCAACAGGCGCTGTTGGCCGGCCGTCTGCCAGGGGATCTGGTGGAGCACATGCATGGCCCGGCCAAGCGCTGCGTTCTGCAGGCCAAGGACATGGCGCGTAACAAGATCTTCCAGGACAAACGCAAGACCCTGCACGAGATCGGCGCCTACACCACGCTGGAAATCCTGCTCAACACCTTCTGCGGAGCTGCTCTGGAACAACATGGCGGCCGCTCACCGTCGTTCAAGAGCCGCCGGGTGCTCGACCTGATCGGCAACAATGCGCCCGACCCACACGGTTCACTGCACAATGCCTTCCTGCGCATGATCGATTTCATCGCCGGCATGACCGACAGCTATGCCAGCGAAATGGCACGGGAAATGACAGGTCGTTCCAGCCCGGTATGAGTACCTGTCACGTGGCGCGGCGGCTGCCCGCGCCACCCTTTTTGAAAGAAAACTCCTACATACCGCCGAGCAAGGCTAAACACGGCTTGTTTTTAGCAAATATAAAGTTACTAAATCAGTCAAATGAATAACAACACGTGGCATTTTCGTAGTCTTATTTGTTTTTTCTTGTAAGCGATTTCCCATATATCGCTAACAGTCGTTCCTCGCATGCCCGCTGACTTCCAACTGAGTTAAGGTGCACCTGCCTTCGCCACTAATCCGCAGGAAGTTGAACATGCAATCCGTATTCATTGTCGATGACCACCCCGTTATCCGCCTGGCTGTACGCATGCTGCTGGAGAACCAGAACTACAAGATCGTCGGCGAATCGGACAACGGTGTCGATGCCATGCAGAGGATCCGCGACGCCCTCCCCGACCTGGTGATTCTCGACATCAGCATCCCCATGCTCGATGGCCTGGAAATGCTGTCACGCCTCCAGAACATGGCCTTGCCATTGAAAGTGCTGGTACTCACCGCCCAGTCCCCGGCCTTGTTTGCGGTGCGCTGCATGCATTCGGGGGCGGCCGGTTATGTGTGCAAGCAGGAAGACCTCAGCGAACTGCTGAGCGCCATCAAGGCTGTACTTGCTGGATACAATTATTTCCCCAGCCAGGCAATGAATTATTCCCAGGAAGCGTCGGACGCCGATTTAAAACTTTTCCGACAGGTTAATGACCGCGAACTTATGGTGCTGCAACTATTTGCCCAAGGCAGAAGCAACAAGGAGATTGCCCAGGGCATGTTCCTGAGCAACAAAACCGTCAGCACCTACAAGAAACGACTGATGCAAAAGCTCAAGGTCAATACACTGGTCGACCTGATAGACATGGCCAAACGCAACGCATTGGTCTGAGGCCTGGCATGGCACGCTACGTTGTCTGCATGTTCCTTGGCTTGATCATGATGAGTGCGGCCCAGGCGACACACCATGAAGCCACCGCCTATGCGTTGCTGCCCCGCTCCGGTACGACCGCGACCTATCCGCAACTGACGCCCGAGCAGCAGCAATGGCTGGAGAATCGTCGCGAACTGGTGCTGGGCACCTCGGCACCGGACTACCCTCCGTTCGACATCACCAGCGGTGGCCGCGACTACCAGGGCCTCACCGCTGAATACGCCAACCTGATCGGCAAAGCCCTGAAGCTGCCAATACGGGTTTTGCGCTACCCTCACCGACAAGCAGCGGTCGAGGCCCTGAAACGGGGTGAAATCGACCTGCTCGGCAGCGCCAACAGCTACGAAGCACAAACCGACGGCTTGGTGCTGTCCCGCCCCTATGCCATCGACCAACCGGTGCTGGTCACACGCGAATATGAAAAACGTGCGGTGGACCGTGACCTCGATGGGCTGCGCCTGGGCATGCTGTATCATTACCAGCCCGAGCGAAAAGTCCATGACACCTACCCCAAGGCCGAGCTGCTGGCCTTCGGCTCATCATCCCAGGCCCTTGCCGCCGTAGCCTTTGGCCAAGCCGACGTGTTCATCGGAGACACGATCTCCACCCACTACCAGCTCAATCGCGGCCACCTGCCACGCCTACGCATGGCCAGCTTCAGCCAGCACGAGGCGGTTGGCTTCGGCTTCGCCATGCGCCAGGACGATACCACCCTCAGGGAACTGGTGAACGCCACCCTCGATATCCAGCCCAGCGTCGTGCGCACCAGTATCTTCAAACGCTGGAGCGCGGGCAGCGATACGCTGCTGACCGATCGCCAACTGCAACTGACGGCCGCCGAGGAAAAATGGCGGCAGACCCATCCGACAGTGCGGGTAGCCATCGACGAGACGGCAGCGCCGGTCTCGTTCTTCGATGGTGTCGGCCATTTTCGCGGGATCAGCGCCGACCTGCTGGAACTGGTTCGCCTGCGTACCGGCCTGCGCTTCGAGGTGCAGCGCGCCAGCGGTATCGCCGACATGATCACCCGGCTCAAGGATGGCCGGGTCGACATGATCGCCGCGTTCGCCACCGACGGCGCCGATGGCGCCGCCTTGCGCCTCAGTCGCCCGTACCTTGAAAGTGCCTACGTACTGGTTACCCGTGCCAACGAGCAACCACTGGATACCCTGGAGCAACTCCAAGGCCATCGCATCGCAATTACCCGCTACAGCGCCATGGACGAGATGCTTTCCAGGCGCTATCCCCTGATTGGCTGGATCGAAACCGAAAGCGCCTTCTATTCCATGGCCTTGTTGCGCAGCGGGGCCGTCGACGCCGTCATCACCACCTTGCTCGACGCCAACCACGCAGTGTCCGGCAACCCCGACCTGATCATCCGCAGCTCGATCGACAGCGAGCCTGCCAGCTTCGCCATGGCCATGCCGAGTGCGTCGAGCGAGCTCGCTTCGATTCTCGACAAAGCCCTGATGAGCATCTCGCCGGAGGAACTGGGGGTCATCAACAACCGCTGGCGCGGCTACAGCGTCCATGAGGACAACACCTGGCAGGGTTTTCTGCGCCTGGCGGTGCAGGTCCTGCTGGGAACCGGCCTGCTACTGCTGCTGGCGCTGCTTTGGAATGCGCGCCTGCGGCGCCAGATCAAACAGCGCCAACTCGCCGAGCGCGCCCTGAACGATCAACTGGCGTTCATGCGTGCCCTGATCAACGGCACTCCACATCCGATGTACGTGCGAGATCGCGAGGGGTGCCTGCAAAGCTGCAACGACAGCTACCTGGAGGCCGTCCAGGCCAGCGCCGAAGACGTCATTGGCAAGCGCCTGGAAGACAGCCTGAACGGCGATCCTGAACATACACGGCAGATCCAGGCCGACTACCACCGTGTGATGAGCATCGGTACCCCATTGATCCTCGACCGGCCGCTGCGGGTCAAGGGCCAGGAGATGACCATCTACCACTGGATTCTGCCGTACCGGGATTCCATGGGCGAAGTCAAGGGGATCATCGGCGGCTGGATCGACATCAGCGAGCGGCGCAAGCTGGTCCAGCAGTTACGCCAGGCCAAGCAGCAGGCCGATGATGCCAACCGTGCCAAAAGCACCTTCCTGGCAACCATCAGCCATGAGATCCGTACGCCAATGAACGCGGTCATCGGCATGCTGGAGCTGGCGGTCAAACGGGCGAACCGAGGGCAGGTGGACCGCTCGGCACTGGAAGTCGCCTACCTTTCGGCCAAGGACCTGCTGGGCTTGATCGGCGATATCCTGGACATCGTTCGGATCGAGTCGGGCCACCTTTCACTGGCGCCGGAGCCTGTAAACCTCGCTGCACTGATCGAATCGGTAGGACGCGTGTTCGACGGCCAGGCCCGCCAGAAAAACCTGTCACTGGAGGTTCTGATCGCCCCTGGCGCACGCTGCCATGCGTTACTCGACCCGCTGCGTTTCAAACAGGTGCTGTCGAACCTGACCAGCAATGCCATCAAGTTCACCGAGCATGGCCAGGTGCGCATCAGTGTGGACGTGCAGGATGATGACGGCACCGGCCTGGGCCTACTGGATCTCGAGGTGCGTGACAGCGGCATCGGTATACAGGCCGATGATCTGCACCGATTGTTCAGCCCGTTCGTCCAGGCCAACCCTCACAGTCAAGGCGCCCGGGCCGGTACCGGACTCGGACTGGCCATCTGCCGGAACCTGTGCGAGATGATGGGCGGCAAGCTGACCATCAAGAGCCTTGAGGGCGTTGGCACCCAGGTGCGCCTGGTCATGCCGCTGCAGCGGGTGGGCCCACCGTCGCGCGCCGTGCCGGCGAACGACGCCGTGCAAACCCCCGACCCAAGGCTGAATATCCTGGTCATCGACGACCACCCGGCCAACCTGCTGTTGATGGAACAGCAGCTGAGTTACCTGGGCCTTAGCCAGTCGAGCGCCAACAATGGTCCCGAGGGCCTGGAAAAATGGCGTGAGGGCAATTTCGATGCGCTGGTCCTCGACTGCAACATGCCTCACATGAATGGCTACCAACTGGCGACAGCGGTACGTGCCGAAGAACAACGCAGTGGACGAGCGCGTTGCGTAATTCTGGGCTACACCGCCAACGCGCAGCCTGAGGTGACACAGAAATGCCTGAACGCCGGCATGGACGACTGCCTGCTCAAGCCCATCAGCCTGGGCACCCTAAGCAAATACCTGGCCGATATCAAACCGCGTCAACCAGCCAGCGCCGCCAAGCGTCACCCCTTCTGTCTCGAAGGCCTGGGCACGATCGTAGGCAATGACCCAAGCGCCCGCACTCGGTTCCTGACCACGTTGCTCGAGAGCTTGCGGCAAGACCTGACGGTGTTGATGCAAATGGACCCCGTTGAAGACGCCTTGGAGATTTCCGACCAGGCGCACAAGATCCTAAGCGCAGCGCGCATGCTCGAAGCACAGCGCTTGATGGCGGCCTGCGAGGCCCTTGAAGAGACCGCCCTGCCGACTTCGATGGTGAAGACCCGGCGACAGGCGTTGGCTCGGCACATGCGCCGAGTTGAAAAAGCCCTGGCCAGGCACCTGAGTGGGCCTGCCAGGGCTCAGTGAAGCGGTCCGTCAGCGGGACGGCCGCTCAGCTGTGGATCAGGAAGCCGGGTTGATCGGCTTGTCCGGATACCAGGCGTCCAGCAGCGGGCTGACTTCGATCTTGGTCAGTTCGCTGCGGCCCTTGAGCCAGCTCTCGACGGTGGCGCGCTGTTCTTCGCTGACCGAGCCACGCTTGGCCAGGCAGACCAGGCCGAAGTCATCGCCGCCAACATAGTCCAGGCCGTTGGCGTCCATGGCTTCTGCCAGGAAGGCATCGAGGAAGGCATCGATGGCTTCGTCGGACAGGTCTTCCTTGAAATCCAGGTTCAGTTCGAAACCCAGCTCCTGGAATTCATCCACGCACAGCTTCTTGCGCAGACGACGGGAACGGTTGGTGGCCATGAAACAATCCTCTTGAGTAATAACGCGCGGCACTTTACCAGTTTCCACGCGCCAGCGGCGCTTTTCCGTTGAACCGTAGCCCATGTAGATCGCGCTTGGGGCATAATGCGCACTCGTATGTCGTCCTGGGGCCATCATCTTTTACAGCCCCGCTATCATTCCCCTCGTGCGCAGGGTACTTATCGAACATGATCAAAACGCTCCGTCCCCTTGTTCTCGCCGGCCTGCTTCTGCCTCTGGCACTGCCCAGCCAGGCCGCAGCCGTCAACACCACCCTACCTCCCAAGGTCCAGCAGGCCCTCAAAGCCAACAAACTGCAGGACTCGGCACTGTCGCTGGTCATGCTGCCACTGGATGGGCCCGGTACCCCAACCGTGTTCAATGCCGATGTTTCGGTGAACCCGGCTTCGACCATGAAACTGGTCACCACCTATGCCGCCCTGGAGCTGCTTGGGCCGACCTATCAGTGGAAGACCGAATTCTTCACCGATGGCACGCTGAGCAATGGCGTGCTCAACGGCAATCTGTACCTCAAGGGCGGCGGCGACCCCAAGCTGAACATGGAAAAACTGTGGTTGCTGATGCGTGACTTGCGCGCCAACGGCGTGCGCACGGTTACCGGCGACCTGGTGCTGGACCGCAGCCACTTCGTCCAGCCGAACCTGCCACAGTTCGATGATGACGGCGGTGACGTCAACAAACCCTTCCTGGTCAAACCCGATTCGCTGCTGGTCAACCTCAAGGCCCTGCGGTTCGTCGCCCGCAACGATGGCGGCAAGGTGACCGTCGCGGTCGAGCCGCCGATTGCCAACATCCGTATCGACAACCAGGTCAAGGCGGTGGCCTCCAAACAGTGCAGCGGCGATGTGCGCTACAACCCGGTAGCCCAGCCCGACGGCCTGAGCGTGGTGGTCAGCGGCCAACTCGGCGACGGCTGCAACTCGCAAACCTACCTGTCTCTGCTCGATCACCCGACCTACGCGGCCGGCGCCGTGCGGGCGATCTGGAACGAGCTGGGCGGCAGCATCCAGGGCCGCGACCGCGTCGAAAACGTACCCAAGAGCGCGCGTCTGCTGGCCCGGGCGTTCTCCCCCGACCTGGTGGAAGTGATCCGCGACATCAACAAGTACAGCAATAACACCATGGCCCAGCAGTTGTTCCTGAGCATCGGCGCACAGTTCCGTACCGATGCCGACGGTGACGATGCCCGCGCAGCCCAACGCGTGGTCCGCCAGTGGCTGGCGAAAAAAGGCATCACCGCGCCGCATCTGGTCATGGAGAACGGCTCTGGTCTGTCCCGTGCCGAACGCGTGAGCACCCGCGAGATGGCGGCCTTGCTTCAGGCCGCCTGGAAAAGCCCCTACTCCGCCGAATTCATCAGTTCGATGCCGCTGGTGGGTATGGACGGCACGATGCGCAAGCGCCTGAAACGCACGGCGATGACCGGCGAGGCCCACATCAAGACCGGTACGCTGAACACCGTACGTGCCATTGCCGGCTTCAGCCGCGACAGCAACGGCCATACCTGGGCGGTGGCGGCGATCCTCAACGATCCAAAGCCATGGGGTGCTTCGCAGGTGCTGGACCAGGTTCTGCTGGACCTGTATCGCCAGCCCAAGCTCGCCAACAGCACGGCATCCACCGCTCAGTGACCATCGGCGCTCCTGCATGGACCGTGCAGGAGCACCTAGACGCTCGCGCTTTGCCTGTGAGAGCGGGTTTACCCACGAATCAGGCAACCCGGTGGATGACACGGGCTTAGCCCGTGTTCGCGGGTAAACCCGCTCCTACAAGAAGGCGCCGCAGCAAGCAGCGGCGCTCATGGCAGCTCCGTCTCGACCCGGTCCCTCCCGGCCTGTTTGGCCGCATACACCCCGGCATCCGCCCGCAACAACAACGCATCGGCCGCCTCGCCTGAACGCCATCCGGCAATCCCGAAACTCGCAGTCACCCTGCCGACACCGTCCACCGGCACATTGCGTACCCCCTGCCACAGTTCAAGCGCCAAACGGTAGGCCTGGTCGGCGTTGCTTCCCGGGCACAGCACCATGAACTCCTCGCCACCCAGACGACAAAACACATCGGTACGCCGCAAGCGGTTGCCGATGCGCTGGCACAGGCTGCGCAGCACATGGTCGCCCACCGCATGGCCGAACTGGTCATTGATTCGTTTGAAATGGTCAATGTCGAGCATGATCACGGCCAGGTCCGAGTTATCGCGCTGGGCACGCTCCAGCTCCACCTTGAGCCGTTCCTGGAAGTAGCGCCGGTTATGGATTCCGGTGAGGGCATCGGTCACCGACAAGGTTCTGAGCTCCTCCTCCACACGCTTGAGGTCGGAAATGTCCGTGAGATAGCCGTGCCACAGCGTACACCCCTGCTCGCCTATTTCAGGCGTCGCCTCGCCCCGCACCCAGCGCAGCCCCGCGCACGGCAAACAGACACGATACTCTTCACGCCACGGGGTGAGATGCTCGGCCGAATAAAGCACTGAGCGGCGCACTCGCTCCAGGTCATCGGGATGGATACGCTCGAACACCTTGGAGGCATCTTCGCGCAGCAATTGAAGGTCCACTTCGTAAATGTCGTACAGCCCCTGACTGGAATACGGGAAGCACGAACGGCCATCGGCATCGAGGCGGTACTGATAAATCCCACCTGGCACTTCGGCACTGAGCTTCTCCAGCAACCTGTCACGCAGTGCCAGCGCCTCGTGCACGCGCCGCCTTTCGGTAACATCGATGCAGATGGCCAGGTAACCGACCCACAGCCCCTGCTCGTCAAGCACCGCAGTGACCA
Organism: Pseudomonas sp. Rh2; assembly: GCF_040762985.1. Classification (NCBI taxonomy): domain Bacteria; kingdom Pseudomonadati; phylum Pseudomonadota; class Gammaproteobacteria; order Pseudomonadales; family Pseudomonadaceae; genus Pseudomonas; species Pseudomonas sp. Rh2. Next base: position 2,184,373 of record NZ_CP142890.1, on the reverse strand, counting down.
GCATGTTGGCCACCAACTGGCTGCCATCCTTGCGCCGCAAAGTCCACTCTCCAGGTTCTCCACCCGCCTCCTGCACCGTTTCGGCGAACATGGCCTGCCCCCCCGCGATATCCCGCCCGTAACGCACGCTCAGCGCGTGGGCACGCAGGTGCAGCTCCTGGGGCAGAACCAGATCCTCGAGCCGCAGATGGCCGACCGCCTCGCTGGCCGAGTACCCCAGCATGCTTTCGGCGCCAGCGTTGAACGTGCTGATCACGCCCTTGAGACTGGTGGCGATGATCGCCACCTGGGTCGCCGCATCCAATATGCTGCGTAACTGGTTGTGGGTACCGCGCAGCGTCTGCTCGCTCACCCGCAGTTCGGCGGTGCGCTGCTCGACCAGCGCCAATGCTCGTTGCCGCTGACTGAACAAGCTGTACAGCAAGGCACTGAGCAACACACTCAGCAATCCACCCAGCAGGCCGATCCCGAGCGCCGCCGAGGAGCGGTTGGCCTTGAGGAAGGCCATGCTGGGGCGGATATCGATCTGGTAGTCGTGATCGGCCAGGTGCAGCAACTGGCTGCTACCCAGCGGCAGGGGCGCAACCGGGTTCTGCGAGTCGAACAGCACTTCCTGGCCACCGGTGCCAGTGGGGTCGACGATCCGGACCACCAGATTGTCGTTGGCTACCGCCGGAAGACCTTCGGTGATCAACTGGCGCATGCTCAACAACGCCATCACGTAACCGGACGGAGGTCCGTCGGCTGCGTTATCGGAGAACACCGGTGCCACCATCAGCAACCCCCGGGTATAGTCCGGCGCGACATTGATCATGTTCAGCGGTGACGATACCGCCATGCTGCCCGGCACCACGGCACGCGCCAGCGTCGCCTCGCGCTCAGGCTGGCTGCGCAGGTCCAGCCCATAGGGTTGACCGTCCATGTTGGCTGCCTGGGTATAGAGCACCGGAAAGTAGTAATCGCGTGGCGGCGCGGGATGCCAATTGCCTTGGGCATCCCGTTCACGGATCTGGTAGGGCTGCCCGAGCCAGGCGCTGGCACGGCGCTCGAACTCGGCACGCTGCGCCGCCTCCACGCGCGGAGCCCAGGAGTAGACTTGCGTGCGCAGCAGCAATGGCCGGGCATAGCCATCGAATTCGCGGGGGGTTATTTCGCTGGAGAAGCTGAAAAAACGCCGCAGGCCGTCCAGGCGCTGCTGCTGGTCTTCGAAACGCTCGGCAATTCGACTGTAACGCTCACTGGCCAGCAGGTCGAAACGCTGGCGCAGTTGTTGTTTATAGAATGTCTGCGCGGCCAACGCCAAGGCGGCCGACAACAGGCCGCCTGCCACCAATGCCACCAACGCCACGGCCCAGGCAGGCACAACCTCCCTGCACAGGGCGAGGATCCTCGCATGCACGCCACCCTTGGACATAAAGCAATCTCGTCACGTCAGCGTCCTGCGAATTTTCCAGCCCTGCGCTCATTTATAGCTATTGGCCATCAGCCGCGCAACGTTCCTCGTCGTATCAGCGCAATTGCAGGCGCCAGGCGCGGTGAATGCGATTGTTACGGGCAAAATCCGGGTCCAGTGTCTGCGCGGTGATCTCCTCCACCCCATAGCGCGTGGCCAGGTGTTCATCGAGCTGGAACTTGCGGAAGTTGTTGGAGAAGTACAACACGCCACCCGGTGCCAGACGGGCCATGGCAAGGTCAAGCAACTGCACGTGGTCACGTTGAACGTCGAACACCCCTTCCATCCGCTTGGAGTTGGAGAAGGTCGGCGGGTCGATGAAGATGAGGTCGAAGCTGTCACGATTGCCCTCCAACCACGCCATCACATCGCCTTGTTCCAGGCGGTTACGTTCGGAGAAGCCATTGAGCGACAGGTTGCGGCGCGCCCAGTCGAGGTAGGTTTTCGACAGGTCGACGCTGGTGGTGCTGCGCGCACCGCCCTTGGCCGCATGCACGGTCGCCGTGGCGGTGTAGCAGAACAGGTTGAGGAAGCGCTTGCCGGCCGCCTCGCGCTGGATGCGCATGCGCATCGGGCGATGGTCGAGGAACAGGCCAGTGTCCAGGTAGTCCGTGAGGTTGACCAACAGCTTGACGCCACCTTCGTTGACCTCCTGGAAGCGACCCTCGGTGGCCTGACGCTCGTATTGGCGAGTGCCACTTTGCCGCTCACGACGCTTGAGCACCACACGCTGGGGATCGATACCCAACGCCTGTGGGATGGCTGCCAAGGCATCGAGCAGGCGCGCCTGGGCCTTCTCCGGGTCGACCGACCGCGGCGCCGCATATTCCTGAACGTGCACCCAGTTCTGGTAGAGGTCCACGGCCAGGGCGTACTCAGGCATGTCGGCATCGTACAGACGGTAGCATTCCACCTGCTCGCGACGCGCCCACTTGCCCAGCTGCTTCAGGTTTTTCTGCAGACGATTAGCGAACATCTGCGCGCCTTCCGACAGCCGCGCAGGCTCACTGGCCACCGGAGCCTGGTGACCACCTTCAGCGCCATCGACCGGGCCTTCGCGGCGCTCACCGGTGACGAACTGGTCAGGCTGCACCTTGAACAGCAGCAGCTTGCACGGCAACGCTCCGTTCCAGAACGCGTACTGCTTGTGGCTGCGAATGCCCATGCGCTTGCCCAACTCAGGTGCGCCGGTGAATACCGCCGCTTCCCAGCCCATGCAGGCCTGGCGCAGGCGCTCGCCGAGGTTCTGGTAGAGGTACAACAAACTGGCTTCGTCACCCAGGCGCTCACCGTAGGGCGGGTTGCTGATGACCAGGCCCTTCTGGTTCTGGTCGGGGCGCGGCTCGAAGCTGGCGACTTCGCCCTGGTAGATCTTTACCCAGTCGCCCAGGCCGGCACGTTCGACGTTGTTGCGACCCGGCTGGATCAACCGAGGATCGGCTTCGTAGCCGCGAATCCACAGTGGGGGCTTGGCCAAACCCGCCTCGGCGCGGGCCTGCGCCTGTTCCTGCACCTTGCGCCACAACGCCGGCACATGGCCAAGCCAGTTGCTGAAACCCCAGCGTTCACGCTTGAGGTTGGGAGCGATATCGGCAGCGATCATGGCCGCTTCCACCAGGAAGGTGCCCACACCACACATCGGGTCGGCCAGGGCGCCGCCTTCGGCGGCAATGCGTGGCCAACCGGCACGGATCAGCACGGCCGCCGCCAGGTTCTCCTTCAGCGGCGCAGCGCCCTGCTGCAAGCGGTAGCCACGCTGATGAAGGCTGTGGCCGGACAGATCGAGCGAAAGGATCGCTTCGCCGCGGTCCAGGCGCAGGTGCACACGCACATCAGGGTCGACCTTTTCGACCGAAGGGCGCAGGCCTTCACGGTTGCGCAGTTTGTCAACGATGGCATCCTTGACCTTGAGCGCACCGAAGTGGGTATTGTCGATACCCGAGCCATGGCCGCTGAACTCGACCGCCAAAGTGCCGTCTGCGGCCAGATGGTCAGCCCAATCCACGGCGTGCACGCCATCGTAGAGGTCGTCGGCATTCTTCATGGCGAAGCGCTTGAGCACCAGCAGCACGCGGTTGGCCAGGCGCGACCAGATGCACAGGCGGTAGGCGGTTTCCATGTCGGCGACGCCGCGAATGGCCGAGGTATGCTCGCGCACCTCTTCGAGGCCGAGGCCGCGGGCCTCATCGGCGAGCAGGCCTTCCAGGCCTTTGGGGCAGGTGAGATAAAGTTCGAAACGGTCCGACATGTGGATTCCAAAGCCTTGGGCTAAATAGGTGACGGTGCGACGCATCGCCCCGCCGATGTTTGCCCGAACCCCTTTCCAACAGGTGTCCGGGTGGCCGCCCCTTGCGCTACATGCGCGGGTAAAGGCCGGGCCGCCTGATTGATCGGCCGCTCGCCAGTGACGAGGACAGCTTAGATCATCAAGCAGTACAAAAAATGCCAGCGCCTGGGAGTCAAATGTGACCCTTCGTCGCATTACTGAATATTTCTGTCACCCCGCGGCAGCGCTGGCGAAATGACGTCAACGATCGGCAAACACCGATCATAGCGGCCTCAAAGCCAAATAAGGTTGAGTCGCATTTATTTACTTATCCCCTCACCCTCGGAAAGGTTACGTCCTTATGACAAATCGGTCATTCACACCGTGACCTGCTTTCGTTAGAACTGGTCTCAGGCCGCTTCGCAACGAGGCGGCATCTTCAGCTCGCCACGCCGGCAGCGAGCGCAAACCGGCAGAAAGACTCTGCCCGGCCTCGGAGAGGCCGACGGGACATTACAGTCAACAAGTGAGGGCAACACCCTATGAGAAGACTTAAGCGTGATCCGTTGGAAAGAGCATATTCACGTGGCTACCAATACGGGGTCACCGGCAAATCCCGCGAACTTTGCCCCTTCAATCTTCCTTCTGTTCGCCAAGCCTGGATCAACGGCTGGCGTGAAGGTCGCGGTGATAACTGGGACGGAATGACTGGCACCGCTGGCATCCATAGACTCAACGAAAATCACGCCGTTGGCTGAACGAGGACACTGAATTCGATTTACCATGCGCGCCCTATCCGGGCGGCGGGCTAAGGCCCAGGGGCCCCTTTCAAGGGGCCCTTTTTTATGCCCGCGCGTTTTATGTACGGGGCATGGCAGCGATGGCGTCGACAGCCTCACGGATCAGCGCAGGGCCTTTGTAGATGAACCCCGAGTAAATTTGCACCAGGCTTGCGCCCGCGGCGATTTTTTCGGCAGCGTGACGGCCTTCGGTAATACCGCCCGCCGCGATGATCGGCAACTTGCCGGCCAGCTCCCCTGCCAACACCTTCACCGTATGAGTGCTCTTTTGCAGCACTGGCGCCCCCGACAGACCACCGGCTTCACCACCGTATGGCAACCCCTCGACGCCTTCACGACCCAGGGTGGTGTTGGTGGCGATGACCGCGTCCATACCCGATTCGACCAACGCGCCAGCCACCTGGGCGGTTTCCTCGTCGCTCATGTCCGGCGCGATCTTGATGGCCAGCGGTACACGCTTGCCATGCTCGACCGCGAGTTTCTCGCGACGCTCGGCCAAGGTACCGAGCAACTGCTTGAGCGAGTCGCCGAACTGCAGGCTGCGCAGGCCGGGGGTGTTCGGCGAGCTGACGTTGACCGTGATGTAGCTGGCCTCGCGGTAGACCTTTTCCAGGCAGATCAGGTAGTCGTCGACCGCACGCTCGACCGGGGTATCGAAGTTCTTGCCGATGTTGATGCCCAGCACACCGTCGTAACGCGAAGCACGCACGCGCTCGAGCAAGTGGTCGACCCCCAGGTTGTTGAAGCCCATGCGGTTGATGATCGCCGTCGCCTCCGGCAGACGGAACAGCCGCGGCTTGGGATTGCCTGGCTGCGGACGCGGAGTCACGGTGCCGATCTCGACGAAGCCGAAACCCAACTGGGCAAAGCCGTCGATGGCTGCGCCGTTCTTGTCCAGGCCGGCGGCCAGGCCCACCGGGTTGGCGAAGTTCAAGCCCATGACGGTCACCGGCAACGCCGCTGGCTGCTTGCACAGCAGGCCGTTGAGACCGAGGCGGCCACCGGCGCCAATCAGGTCCAGGGACAAGTCGTGGGAGGTTTCCGGGGAAAGCTTGAACAGCAGCTGGCGGGCCAGGGTATACATGGGCGGGCAAGACTCGCGGTGAGTGAGGTGGCGATTATAGCCAGCGCGCGCCCGGCATGACAGGGCCTTGGCACATCGGTTGCTTCGATTGCCTGACACAGCCTATTCAGTACGGGCGAGGAATCTTGTGAACACAGTACCCCCGGCAATGCCCTTGGCATGGGTGAACGGCAGTGACGCGCCGGAAAAGCCCAGCCTGAACATCGGCTTCATGGCCCTGACCGACTGCGCATCGGTAGTGGTCGCAGCCACCCAGGGCTTCGCCCAACAACATGGCCTGACCCTGAACCTCAAGCGCCAGGGCTCCTGGGCAGGACTGCGCGACAAACTGGTCAGCGGCGAGCTGGATGCCGCGCATTGCCTGTACGGCCTGATATATGCAGTCCACCTGGGGATCGGCGGCGTACCGGCCAGCGCCATGGCGGTGCTCATGGGCTTGAACCAGAACGCCCAGGCCATCAATCTCTCCCCGGCCCTGCAACGCAAGGGCGTGACCAACCCTGAAGCATTGGCGCGCCTGGTGCACCAACAAGGCGCGCGCCTGACCTTCGCCCAGACCTTCCCCACCGGCACCCATGCCATGTGGCTGTACTACTGGCTGGCAAGCCAGGGTATTCATCCGCTGGACGACGTGAACAGCGTGGTGGTGCCCCCTGCGCAAATGGTCGCGCACGTTCAGGCCGGTCGCATCGACGGGTTCTGCGTCGGCGAGCCCTGGTCGGCCGACGCCGTGGCCAAAGGCCAGGGCTTCACCCTGGCAACCAGCCAGTCGATCTGGCCGGACCACCCCGAGAAAGTCCTGGGCTGCGCACGCGCCTTCGTCGAACAGTACCCCAACAGTGCCCGCGCGCTGGTCAAGGCGGTGTTGGCCGCCAGCCGCTTCATCGAGCAGAGCCAGGAGAACCGCCATGGCACCGCGCAACTGCTCAGCGGCAGCGCGTACCTGGACACGCCCCTGGAACGCATCGAGCCGCGCTTGCTTGGCGACTACCAGGATGGCCTTGGCAACCACTGGCAGGACCGACACGCCCTGCGCCTGTTCGACGAGGGACGGGCCAACTTGCCCTACCTGTCCGACGGCATGTGGTTCATGACCCAGTTCCGCCGCTGGGGCCTGCTGCGCGAAGACCCCGACTACCTTGCCGTGGCCCGCCAGGTGCAGCAACTAGACGTGTATCGGGACGCCGCGAATGCCATAGGCGTGCCCTGCGATGCACCCGCCATGCGCAGCAGCCTGCTGATCGACGGAATCCGCTGGGACGGTAGCGACCCCCACGCCTACGCCCGCAGCTTCCGCCTGCACGCCCTGGGCGATGCCCGCGGCGCCCGTATCGGTCTGTGAGGGTGACGAACATGCTACGCATCCTGCTGATCGACGACACGCAAAAAAAAGTCGGCCGCCTCAAGGCCGCGCTGAGCGAGGCCGGCTTCGAGGTGATCGAAGCCCCAGGGCTGACCATCGACCTGCCCGCCTGCGTCGAAACGGTGCACCCGGACGTGGTGTTGATCGACACCGACTCCCCGGACCGCGATGTCATGGAGCAGGTGGTGCTGGTCAGCCGCGATCAACCACGGCCAATCGTGCTGTTCACCGACGAACATGACCCCGGCGTCATGCGCCAGGCGATCAAGGCCGGGGTCAGCGCCTACATCGTCGAAGGCATCCATGCCGCGCGGCTCCAGCCCATTCTAGATGTCGCCATGGCCCGTTTCGAAAGCGACCAGGCGCTCAAGGCCCAGTTGCTGGCGCGTGACCAGCAGCTGGCCGAACGCAAGCGCATCGAACAGGCTAAGGGCCTGCTGATGAAGATGAAGGACTGCAACGAGGAACAGGCCTACACGCTGATGCGCCGCCAGGCCATGAGCCGCCAACAGAAGCTGATCCAGGTGGCCGAGCAGATCATTGCCATGCACGAGATGCTTGGTTAGTCAGGCGCCTGGGGCAAGGCACTGCGCTGCTGGCCCCGGCCTCATCGCGACCAACCCACGTCCAGACTTGGCCCGCCTCTTGCTGAAGAATTCCTACCGGTAGCCAACGGCGGTTGCCCACAAATCCCGACAAAGACGTCGCCTCCCCTCCACAGACCAGTGGAACGGGTAGCGGCGTCTTTTTCATTTCCGTTGCTTTGCCGAGTGAGGTGTTCAAATGAGTACCAGCTTCTGGAAATCCGGGCACGTGCCCACCCTGTTCGCTGCATTCCTGTACTTCGACCTGAGCTTCATGGTTTGGTACCTGCTAGGCCCACTGGCCGTGCAAATTGCCACCGACCTGCAACTGAGCGCCCAGCAACGAGGCCTGATGGTGGCCACACCGATTCTGGCTGGGGCGGTATTGCGCTTCGCCATGGGCATGTTGGTCGACCGCCTTTCGCCCAAGACCGCTGGCCTGATCGGCCAGGTGGTGGTCATCGCCGCCCTGGCCGGAGCGTGGTTCCTTGGCGTGCGCAGCTACGAACAGGCCCTGCTGCTGGGCGTTTTCCTGGGCTTTGCCGGTGCTTCGTTCGCCGTCTCGCTGCCCCTGGCCTCGCAATGGTATCCACCCCAGCACCAAGGCAAAGCCATGGGCATTGCCGGTGCCGGCAACTCCGGCACCGTGTTCGCCGCGCTGCTGGCACCGGCACTGGCAGCAGGTTTCGGCTGGAACAACGTGTTCGGTTTCGCCCTGATTCCGCTGGCACTGACACTGGTGCTGTTCGCCCTCCTGGCCCGCAACGCACCAGAACGGCCAAAGCCCAAAGCCATGGCCGATTACCTCAAGGCTCTGGGTGATCGCGACAGCTGGTGGTTCATGTTCTTCTACAGCGTCACCTTCGGCGGCTTCATCGGCCTGGCCAGCACCCTGCCCGGCTACTTCAGCGACCAGTATGGCCTGAGCCCGGTCACCGCAGGCTACTACACCGCCGCCTGCGTGTTCGCCGGCAGCCTGATGCGCCCGCTGGGCGGAGCCTTCGCCGACCGTTTCGGCGGTATTCGTACGCTGCTGGCGATGTACAGCGTGGCAGCCATCTGCATCGCCGCGGTCGGCTTCAACCTGCCAAGCTCAGCTGCCGCCCTGGCCCTGTTCGTCAGCGCCATGCTTGGCCTTGGGGCCGGCAACGGTGCGGTTTTCCAACTCGTGCCACAACGCTTCCGCCAGGAGATCGGTGTCATGACCGGGCTGATTGGCATGGCGGGCGGCATCGGCGGCTTCCTGCTCGCTGCCGGGTTGGGCACCATCAAGCAGCACACCGGCGACTACCAGCTTGGCTTGTGGCTGTTCGCCAGTCTGGGCCTGCTGGCCTGGTTCGGCCTGCACGGCGTCAAACGCCGCTGGCGCACCACCTGGGGTTCTGCCGCAATGACTGCGGCGCGGGTCTGAGCCCCCGATGAGCCTGCAACTGCGTTTCGCCCAAGCCAGCGCCACCGGGCCACGAGAAGAGAACCAGGACGCCCTGCGCCTGGTAACCCCGGCCCCGGAACTGGCCGCCAGCAAGGGTTTTCTGTTCGCCCTGGCGGACGGTGTCAGCCAATGCGCCGACGGCGGCCTTGCGGCCAGGGCCAGTTTGCAGGCGCTGGCGATGGACTACTACGCCACGCCCGCTACCTGGGGCGTGGCCCAGGCCCTGGACCGTCTGCTGCTGGCACAGAATCGCTGGCTGCGCGCCCAAGGCCGCGGTCAGCCCTTGTTGACCACCCTGAGCGCGCTGGTGCTGCGCGGACGTCGTTTCACCCTCGCCCACGTAGGCGATTGCCGCGCCTACCGTTGGTACAACGGCCAGTTGCAATGCCTGACCGAAGACCACGTCTGGGACCAACCCGGCATGCAGCATGTGCTCAAGCGCGCACTGGGCCTGGACCAGCACCTGCTGGTCGATTACCTGGAAGGCGAGTTACAGGCGGGCGAGTGCTTCCTGCTGCTGAGCGACGGTGTCTGGGCCAGCCTGGGCGACCAGCACATTCTGGCGGTGCTGCGCGAGCAACCCGACCTGCAGCTGGCCGCCGAAACCTTGGTTGCCAGCGCACACCACAATGGCAGCCAGGACAACGCCAGCGCTTTGCTGGTGCGCGTCGAGCAACTGGGCGCAAGTAACCTGGGTGACACCCTGGCCCAGTTGCAGCAATGGCCAGTGCCTGGCCCCTTGCGCGAAGGCCAGTCGCTCGACGGCTGGCAGGTCGAGACCTTGCTGGCGCACAGCCGCCAGTCCCTGCTCTATCGGGTGCGCGATAGCCAGGGCCAGGCGTGGCTACTGAAGACCTTGCCCGCGGCACGCGAGCAGGAGCCAGGTGCCGCGCAAGGGTTGCTCACGGAGGAATGGTTCCTGCGCCGCGTCGCCGGGCGTCACTTTCCCGAAGTGCATGCGGCCAGCCAGCGCCAGCACCTTTACTACGTCATGCGCGAGCACCGCGGCCAAAGCCTGGCTAGCATGCTGCAAACACAAGGCCCCCTGCCGCTCTCGCAGTGGCTCGAAGTTGCGCGCCAACTGCTGCAGGCGGTCGGCGTGCTGCATCGGCGCAACCTGCTGCACCGCGATATAAAACCGGAAAACCTGCTGTTGGGAGAAGACGGCCAGCTGCGTCTTCTGGACTTCGGCCTGGCCTACTGCCCGGGCCTCTGCGAAGCACCAGACCATGACTTGCCGGGCACGCCCTCGTTCATCGCACCCGAAGCGTTCGACGGCCACCCTCCCAGCCCGCAGCAAGACCTCTACGCCGTCGGTGTGACGCTGTATCGGTTGCTGACCGGGCATTACCCCTACGGTGAAGTGGAGGCCTTTCAACGCCCGCGCTTCGGCACTGCGATCAACGCATCGCGATATCGGCCCGATCTGCCGGAATGGCTGCAACACAACCTGCAACAAGCAGTAGCGGCCGATCCGAAACAACGCTTCGAGACCGCCGAACAGTGGCTTCTGCTGCTTGAGCGCGGCGACCGTCAGGAACTGCCGAGCCGCAATCGACCGCTCCTGGAGCGGGAACCCCTCAAGCTCTGGCGAACCTTGGCGCTACTGTCCTTGCTATTGAACCTGATCTTGCTGCTCGCCCTGCTCAAGGGCTGAACCCATTACCGATGAGGAACACCCGATGAATGCGAAAGTCTGGCTGGTCGGCGCTGGCCCTGGAGACCCCGAACTGCTTACGCTCAAAGCCGTACGCGCACTGCGCCAGGCCGAGGTGGTGATGATCGACGACCTGGTCAACCCGGCAGTACTGGAGTATTGCCCACAGGCCCGCGTCATTGCCGTTGGCAAGCGCGGAGGCTGCCGCTCCACGCCCCAGGCATTCATCCAGCGCCTGATGCTGCGCCACGCTCGCCAGGGTCGTTGCGTGGTACGACTCAAGGGTGGCGATCCTTGCATTTTCGGCCGAGGTGGCGAAGAAGCCTTGTGGTTGCAGCGGCACGGCATCGACGTGGAGGTAGTCAACGGCATCACGGCGGGGCTTGCTGGGGCGACGCAGTGCGGCATATCCCTCACCTCGCGTGGCGTGAGCCGAGGAGTGACGCTGGTAACCGCCCATACCCAGGATGACAGCGAGCTGAATTGGGCAGCACTGGCACAGGGCGGAACGACACTGGTGGTGTACATGGGCGTGGCTCGGCTTGCAGAGATCCGCCGCGGGCTGCTAGATGGCGGCATGACACCGACAATGCCGGTGGCGATGATCGAGAATGCCTCGCTGCCAACGCAACGGGAGTGTCGCAGCGATCTGCTGAGAATGGTGGAGGACGCACAAGGGTTCGGGTTAAGCAGCCCGGCAATTCTGGTGATAGGCGAGGTCGTTGGCGAGCAGGTGGCGCGCGCGCTGCGGGTCATGGCCGGCTGATGTGCCGAGTGCCGACGGTGAGGCAACTGAAATTGCAGGCAAAGAAAAACCCGGCCGAGGCCGGGTTTTTCATGAAACGTCAAACCAATTACTTGGCCTGGGCTTCTACCTGAGCTTCAACGCGACGGTTGATAGCGCGGCCTTCTTCGGTGGCGTTGTCGGCAACCGGACGGGTTTCGCCGTAGCCAACCGAGTCAACACGGCTGGATTCTACGCCGTACTGCTGGGTCAGGACCTGCTTGACAGCGTTGGCGCGACGCTCGGACAGCTTCTGGTTGTAAGCGTCTGGGCCCACGGAGTCAGTGTGACCTTCAACCACGGTGGTGGTCTGTGGGTACTGCTTCATGAAGTCAGCCAGGTTCTTGATGTCGCCGTAGCTGTTTGGCTTGACGACCGACTTGTCGAAGTCGAACTTGACGTCCAGCTCAACGCGAACGACTTCGGCAACAGCCGGGCAGCCGTCGGCGTCAACGGTAACGTTGGCCGGGGTGTCAGGGCACTTGTCGACGTTGTCGCAAACACCGTCGTTGTCGCTGTCGGAGCAGACTTCGGCAACTGGAGCAGGCGCTGCGGCAACCTTGCCACCGCTACCACCGAAGTTCAGACCCAGACCAACGGTCGGACCCCACTCGGTGTTGCCGTTGTCGATGTTGTACATGGCTTCAACGCCAGCACGGGCGAAGAACATGTCGGTGATGTACCACTTGGCGCCAGCGCCAACGTTGGCGAAGGTGGAGTGGTCACGGCCGCTACGGGTAGCCTGACCCAGGCTCTCGTGAGCGAAACCGGCAGAGACGTACGGACGCAGAGCATCGCCTACGGTACCGAAGTGGTAGGTAGCGTCGAGCTTGGTCTTGGAACCCTTGATGTCCTTGTTGAAGACTTCGCCACGAGCGTTGTGAGTCTCGTTGTAACCCAGATCCAGGGAGACGTCGTCGGTCAGGAAGTAACCCAGGCGAACACCAGGATTGGTGCCGTCGTTCTTGAAGTTACGCTCGCTGTCGTAGTACTGCTTGGTGACGTTGCCTTCGATTTCGACAGCGCCTTGGCCTTGGGCCAGAGCACCGAACGAAGTAGCAGCTACGAGCGAGCCAATGGCCAAGCCCAAGGTGTTTTTCAATTTCATCCGTTAAATCCCCATCTGATGATAGTTAAGCAGTCCCACCAACATCCGGGGGACAACTCGACGGCAAGTCTAGCAGAATTTGCCGATTCGTTAGAGACATTTGTACACGGCTAAGTTTCACTCAACCCGGCAAATTTCTCCCGAAGCTTGTCTAGCGCGCGCTTGTACCGCATTTTTGTTGCGCTCAAGCCCATGTGCATGATATCGGCGATCTCCTGAAACTCCAGTTCTGCGACAAATCGCAGCACCAGGATCTCCCGGTCGATCGGGTTCACATGCACGAGCCACTTGTCCAGCCCGCCCTTTTCTTCCGGTTTCGGCGCCTTGTCTTCGGACGCCTCTTCAACAGGGTCCAGGCTCAAGGCATCCATCAACCGACGCTTGCGGCGCTCCTTGCGGTACTGGGTGATGCACTCGTTGTAGGTAATGCTGTAGAGCCAGGTCTTGAACTTGGATTTGCCCTCGAAGTTCTTCAAACCGTACAGCACCTTCAGCATCACCTCCTGACAGACATCGTCGGCATCCCGATCGTTCCCCAAGTAACGCGCACAGACGTTGAACAGGGTCCGTTGGTAGCGCCGCATGAGTTCCTCATAGGCGCGAGTTACGTGATACAGCTCCTCATGCGAACGCGCCACCAACTCCTCGTCCGTGAGCTCGCGGGGGTCATAACGCATGGGCGGCGAATGAACTTTATTCAAAACGGATCTGGCCGACAGTCAGGTCAATGTCGCCGCTTAGCCCCATGGGCCGATTTTCGCGGCGGCATACATTAACAGCTTTTGTGCGGTTAGCGGCTATTGACACGCTGCTCAAGTAGTTCACGGTTAGACATCGACACCAATTCGCCATCATCGGTCAGCACCGTCGTCTTGACCGTACCGATTTCCTCGATCTGCCCTTCGACCTCTCCAATCCGCACATGCTGGCCGACCTGATAGAGTTCGCGCACGTAGATCCCGGCCAGAATCTGCCCGGCGATCTCGCGGCTGCCGAGGCCCATCGCCAACGCGATTGCCAGACCAACGGTAATCAGCCCGATGACGATCACGTGGTTGAGCAGGTCGGTTTTCACCTCCAGCTGACTGATGGCCACCGAGATGCTGATGATGATCACCAGGCCTTGGGTGATACGCCCAAGCCCTGCGGAATATTCCAGCCCGATGCCTTCCGCGGCACCGCGCACCAGGCCATTGGCTACTTGCGCCAGCAGCACACCCGCCAGCAGCACCAGCGCCGCGCCAAACACCTTGGGCAGGTACAGCGCGAGCATGTCGAGGGTAGCCGAAACCCGCTCGAGCCCCAGGGATTCGGCGGCGGACACCAGGAAAATCAACAGCACGAACCAGTACACGATCTTGCCGATCAGGGTCGAGATCGGCACCTGGATACCGGTGCGACTGAGCATCTTGGTCAGGCCGGTACCGGCCATCAGACGGTCCAGGCCGAACTTGGCCAGTAGCTTGGACAGCAATGTGTCGAGCAGCTTGGCCACGACGAAACCAAGCAGCACGACGACCAGGGCACCGAACAGGTTCGGGATGAAGTTCGCCACCTTGGTCCAAAGGGCGGTCATCGCAGTGACCAGGCTCTGGGTCCAGAGATCGAGTTCCATATTCAATCGGCCTTATCTGCTTTGCTGCCACCGGCAGCGTTGCGGGTAGAGTTTCTACGAACAGGCGCGACATGCGCCGAGCCATTGTTCACGGCAATCATCAACGCCTGGCTCCAGCGGCCCAGGAGGCTGAACAGATCACCCGCGCCCACCTGACGGTTGGCGGTTTTCAGGACGCGACCCAGGCACGCGGCATCGTCACGGTCCTTACCGGACGGCGACGCCTTGAGCAGGTCACGCAGGGATTCTTCGAACGGATCGTGCATAGGCACCTCACGCAGTGTCAGTCAGAGACGAGGGCGCAGGACGATGGGTCACACTGACTGGCGCTGTGGGTGTTTCAAAATGAGTGCGCAGCGGCCGGATCGCCGGCGCCTCGCTGTAGGTGCGATACGCCCCGTGCACGACTAGACCCACCGCAACCGCCGGAACAGCCACCACTGCCCCACCGCCAACCCGAGCACGACGATGCAGGCAAACAGGAAGCCGTAGGGGTTTTCCGCCCCCGGAATACCGCCCACGTTGATACCGAGCAACCCAGTGATGAAGCTCATCGGCAGAAAGATGCAGGTGATGATGCCGAACCGGTACATGGTCCGGTTCATCCGCTCACTGCGGCGTCTGTCCTCGCTTTCGAGTACCAACGCGGCACGTTCGCGGGTCAGTTCGAGCTCTTCCAGGTAGCGGATCAAGCTGTTGTTCAACTCGTTCCAGTAATCGGCGTCGGCGTCGGCGAACCAACTCCACTTGCTGCGCGACAACTGCGCGTAGATGTCTCGCTGCGGGGCGAGAAAACGGCGCAGGGCGGCGGCGCGACGGCGGATTTGCTGCAGGCTGGCCTGTTCGGGCGAGTACCGTTCGTCGGACTCGACCTTTTCTTCTTCGTTGTCGACCCACTCGGAAAGGTCGCTGACCAGCCCCTGAACCTTTTCCGTCAACAGCTCTCCCATCAACAGCAACAGTTCGGACGCCGACTTGGCCCCCCTGCCCTCGGCCAGGTGCTGGAGAATCTCGTCGCTGGCGCGCAAAGGCCGCAAGCGCAGGGAAATCACCCGCTGCGCTTCGGCGAAGATGCGCACGGAAACCATGTCTTCGGGTTCTGCACCCGGGTTGAGGTTGACCCCACGCAGGAACAGCAGCAACTGCTCGCTGGCCAGCGGCAACAACCGCGGACGGGTGTTCTCTTCCAGCAACAGGTCGCAGGCGAACTCGCTCAGGCCACTGTCGTGCAACAGCCAGGTACGTGTCTGCGGATGGCTTCGGTCCCAGTGCAGCCAGAGGCTTTCCTGCGGCTGCAACTGCAGCCCGTCCAGTTCGGTACGGGCGATCGAGCGCGCGCCGCCTTTGCCATCGAGCACCAGGGCATGCACCAGCCCCCACTGCGCGTTGTCTTCCTCTAACATCGACACTCCATCAGCGCGCGCGGCGCATCACTCCGGCATTTTCAGCGGGCTTGGCGAAACGATCACGCCGTTGTTGTCGGCGTACACGTATTCACCTGGGCGGAAGGTCACCCCGGCGAAAGTCACCGGCACATTGAGATCGCCAATGCCACGCTTGTCGGTCTTCATCGGGTGGCTGGCCAAGGCTTGCACGCCGACATCGGTCTGGATCAGCACGTCCACGTCTCGCACGCAGCCATAGATCACCAGGCCCTCCCAACCGTTCTTGGCGGCTTTCTCGGCCAGCATGTCACCGAGCAGTGCACGGCGCAGCGAACCGCCGCCATCGACCACCAGCACCTTGCCCTTGCCATCGAGCTCGACCTGCTCCTTGACCAGCGAGTTGTCTTCGAAGCACTTGATGGTGACGATCTGGCCGCCGAAGGAATCGCGGCCACCGAAGTTGCTGAACATGGGTTCCAGCACCTGGACCAGGTCCGGGTAGGCGTCGCACAGGTCGGGCGTTACGTAATGCTGCATGGGAAGCTCCTGTCAGTCACAACGAAAGCGGTAGATCACGCAAGGCTACACCGGGGAGGCAGTTGCAGTCATCCGGGACCGATCAGTCAGGTGAATTTCGTCTGCGCGGACCTTATCGCCGGCAGGCCGGCGCGCCCATGGACTGCCCCACCCCGGGTTTGACGGCGAGGATAGCCCTGACGCCTCAACCGGCGGGCACAGCCTGCGCCACCACTGTGGACTCATGCACCGGCAGCAGCGGCTCTCGCAACCAGCGCTCCACCAGAGGCCACACCTGGGCCTGCGCTGCCTTGCTCACCAGCATGTCGACATGCCCGAAGGCATCGAAGCCTTCCTCGCGCCCCAGGCGCAGGAACTGCTTGCGCTCGCCGCCAAACTGGTCGAACAGCTTGCGACACGCCCATACCGGGTCCTGGAAGTCCCCTGCGCCGGCCACTGCCAGCAGCGGCACATCCACCTCGGCCAACGCCGCCCACCAGTCGCTCTGCTTATCGCCAAAGCGACCGAACAGACCATGCCAGCGCATGCTCTCCAGCGCCAGGCCGATCGGCTCGTCCTCCGGCCCACGCTTGAAACGCGGCCCGGATATCTGTTCCCAGCGCTTGAGCACCAGCTTCGCCCCCCAAGCCAGCGGCGGCACCTTCAATGGCCAGTAGACACGGCTGACCTGGGTACCGAACAGCGCCACGCTGGCCGCCTGTTCGGCCTCGAGAAAACCGCCGCCCAGGGCCGCCACCAGGGTGGTCCCGCCCAACGAATGGCCGATCCAGTGAGGCGTCTGGCCCGACTGCTCGCGCACGAACGCAGCAATCAACGGCAGATCGTGGCGGGCATAGTCGGCGACGCTGTTGTGCTTCCACCTGAGGTTGCGCGGCGACAGCCCATGGCCGCGCATTTCCGGGATCCACACATCGAAACCGGCTCGCGCCAGATAGGCCCCAAGGCCGATGCCCTTGGGCGAATACCAAAAGCGCCGGTTGGAGAAACTGCCATGCAGCAGGATCACCGGCAGGCCTTGGGCCCGATTCTGATCTGCCAGGCCCAGGCGGGTCACGGCCAGCTCGACGCTCGGGTCAGGGCTGTTGCCAGCCTTGATCCGGTATACATCTTCGCTGAGGTCACCGCGGCGCTCGGCACTGAGCAGGGCCACGGGAAAAAGATTGCTGCTGCTTTGCATAAAGTTGCTTGGTGCACAAAAAAGGGCGGGATCCATTGCTGGAACTCGCCCTGGATGAAACCAGGCGGGGACGCGCCAGACGCGCCCCCGCAATTCACTGCATCAGGCCACACCCTGGCCTTCGGCCAGGAAGAACCAGGTCTCGAGTACCGAGTCCGGGTTCAGCGACACGCTTTCGATGCCCTGCTCCATCAGCCATTTGGCCAGGTCCGGGTGGTCCGACGGGCCTTGGCCGCAGATGCCGATGTACTTGCCAGCCTTGTTGCACGCGGCAATGGCGTTGGCCAGCAGCTTCTTCACCGCGGGGTTACGCTCATCGAACAGGTGGGCAATGATGCCCGAGTCGCGGTCCAGACCCAGTGTGAGCTGGGTCAGGTCGTTGGAGCCGATGGAGAAGCCGTCGAAGTACTCGAGGAACTCGTCGGCCAGCAGCGCGTTGGACGGCAGCTCGCACATCATGATCACGCGTAGGCCGTTATCGCCACGGGCCAGGCCGTTTTCGGCGAGCAGGTCGACCACCTGGCTGGCCTCGCCCAGGGTACGCACGAACGGCACCATGATCTCGACGTTGGTCAGGCCCATCTCGTTGCGCACGCGCTTGAGGGCACGGCATTCGAGCTCGAAGCAGTCACGGAACGACTCGCTGATGTAGCGCGAAGCACCGCGGAAGCCCAGCATCGGGTTTTCTTCTTCCGGCTCGTACAGCTTGCCGCCGATCAGGTTGGCGTACTCGTTGGACTTGAAGTCCGACAGGCGCACGATGACCTTTTTCGGGTAGAAGGCCGCAGCCAGGGTGCTGATACCCTCGACCAGCTTCTCGACGTAGAAGCCGACCGGATCGTTGTAGCCGGCGATGCGCTTGTCGACGCTCTCTTTCAGCTCTGGCGGCAGGCCGGCATAGTTCAGCAACGCCTTGGGGTGCACGCCGATCATGCGGTTGATGATGAATTCCAGGCGCGCCAGGCCAACACCTTCGTTGGGCAGTTGGGCGAAGTCGAAGGCGCGGTCCGGGTTACCGACGTTCATCATGATCTTGAACGGCAGCTCCGGCATGGCGTCGACCGAGTTCTGCTTGACGTCAAAGCCCAGTTCACCTTCGAAGATGAAGCCGGTGTCGCCCTCGGCGCAGGAGACGGTGACGCCCTGGCCATCCTTGAGGATCTGGGTGGCATTGCCGCAACCGACCACAGCCGGAATACCCAGCTCACGGGCGATGATCGCCGCGTGGCAGGTACGGCCACCACGGTTGGTGACGATGGCGCTCGCGCGCTTCATGACCGGTTCCCAGTCCGGGTCGGTCATGTCGGAGACCAATACGTCGCCTGGTTGCACCTTGTCCATTTCGGACACGTCGTTGATAACGCGGACCTTGCCGGCACCGATGCGCTGGCCGATGGCGCGGCCTTCGACCAGAACGGTGCCTTTTTCCTTGAGCAGGTAACGCTCCATGACGTTGGCGCTGGCGCGGCTCTTCACGGTCTCAGGGCGAGCCTGGACGATGTACAGCTTGCCGTCGTCGCCGTCCTTGGCCCACTCGATGTCCATCGGGCGCTGGTAGTGCTGCTCGATGATCATGGCCTGCTTGGCCAACTCGTTGACTTCGTCGTCGCTCAGGCAGAAGCGCGCACGATCGGCGCGGTCGACTTCGACCGTCTTGACCGACCGTCCGGCCTTGGCTTCGTCGCCATAGACCATCTTGATCGCCTTGCTGCCCAGGTTGCGGCGCAGGATCGCCGGGCGGCCAGCCTGCAGCGTCTGTTTGTGGACGTAGAATTCGTCCGGGTTCACCGCACCTTGCACCACGGTTTCACCCAGGCCATAGGCGCCGGTGATGAACACCACGTCGCGGAAGCCCGACTCGGTGTCGAGGGTGAACATCACACCGGCGGTGCCGGTTTCCGAACGGACCATACGCTGCACGCCAGCGGACAGGGCCACCAGCTTATGGTCGAAGCCTTGGTGCACGCGGTAGGCGATGGCGCGGTCATTGAACAGCGAGGCGAACACTTCCTTTGCCGCGCGGATCACGTTGTCGACGCCACGGATGTTCAGGAAGGTCTCCTGCTGGCCGGCGAAGGAGGCATCCGGCAAGTCTTCGGCGGTGGCCGAGGAACGCACGGCCACGGCCATGTTGTCGTTGCCCTTGGACATTTCGGCGAAGGCAGTTCGGATTTCCGAATCCAGGCGAGCCGGGAACTCGGCCTCCATCACCCACTGGCGGATCTGTGCGCCGGTCTTGGCCAAGGCGTTGACGTCGTCCACGTCCAACGCATCAAGCGCGGCATGGATGCGGTCGTTCAGGCCACTCTGCTCGAGAAAATCGCGGTACGCCTGAGCCGTAGTGGCAAAGCCGCCCGGCACCGAAACGCCGGCACCTGCGAGGTTACTGATCATCTCGCCCAGGGATGCGTTCTTGCCCCCCACATGCTCCACATCATGGACGCCGAGCTTATCGAGGGAAACTACGTACTCTACCAAGGTGATCTCTCCACTAACTGTATTGGAAAAGCTCAAGGGCGCCCGCCTGCCTGTTCTGACTTGGCCGGACGCTTGTGGCCTGTACCTGGAAAATAAGTGAGAATGCCGACAGCCGCATTCGGCAAACCGAACTTATCATATCCAAGAAACGTCATCAGCTTAAGGCCCAGGATGCAAATGAAAAGAACCGCGTTCTTCATCTCCGATGGCACCGGCATCACCGCCGAGACCCTGGGCCAAAGCCTGCTCGCTCAATTCGATAGCATTCCGTTCAACAAATTCACTCGCCCGTACATCGATACGCCTGACAAAGCGCGGACCATGGTCCAGCAAATCAATGCCGCGGCGGAGCGGGACGGCATGCGCCCGATCATCTTCGACACCATCGTCAACCAGGACATCCGCGAGATCCTGGCCACGTCGAATGGCTTCATGATCGACATCTTTTCGACGTTTTTATCCCCGCTCGAGCAGGAATTGACTGCCCATTCGTCGTATTCCGTCGGTAAATCCCACTCAATCGGTGGCAACTCCAACTACATGGAGCGCATCGAAGCGGTCAATTTCGCTTTGGACAACGACGACGGCGCCCGTACCCACTACTACGACAAGGCCGACTTGATCCTGGTGGGCGTATCGCGGTGCGGCAAGACGCCCACCTGCCTGTACATGGCCATGCAATTCGGTATCCGCGCCGCCAACTATCCGCTGACCGAGGACGACATGGAGCGCCTGCAGCTGCCCGCGGTGCTGAAAAAGCACCAGCACAAGCTGTTCGGGCTGACCATCGACCCCGACCGCCTGACTGCCATCCGCCACGAGCGCAAGCCCAACAGCCGCTATTCGAGCTTTGCCCAGTGCGAGTTCGAAGTGAGAGAGGTGGAAAACCTGTTCCGGCGCGAGAACATTCCCAACATCAACTCCACGCATTTTTCGGTGGAGGAGATTTCGGCGAAGATCCTGGTGGAGAAAGGGGTGGAGCGGCGGTTCAAGTAGCCAGAGGGTGGGCTGCAAGGGGTTAGTCTTAGGCGATTTTTTCCCTGTAAGATCGGGCGCCGCCCGCGCGGCGCATCGCGAGCGAGGCTCGCTCCTACGGGATTTGCGTGCGTCTGGGGCAGGCGTTACTGGCCGGAAAAAACGAGGGGCGAGCCCTGCTCGCGATGCGTCGCGTGGGCGGCGCTCGATTTGCGTACCACCACAAAACTCCCGCCAAGCCTCATAAAAAAGCCCCGGCATCACTGCCGGGGCTTTCTCATTTCAGCTTGATGATCAGGACGGCACCACCGTCGCCTGCCCACTCATCGCCAAGTCGACCAGCTCGCGGTTGGCCACCGCGTACATCGCATAGTCAGTACCCGGTGCGTTGCGCAAGTCGTCTAGCATGGCGCGCCAGCGCTCGACCATCACCCGGTGCTGCTCGGCCCACAGCGCCACGCGGGCATCCATGTCCTGCGGCGCATCCGCCATCTGCAGCACGGAAATGGTGATCGCGCGCTGCTGCAGGTCGATGTCGTCGCGGAACGACTCGCGGGCCAGTGCCTGCCAGTTGTTCTCCACCGTCAGGTTGCTGACCTCCTGCAGGTACCAGGTCAGGTCGAAGGCACTGCCCACAGCGAAGAACGCCTTGGCCACCTGGGCCGGATCATGCCCGGTCACGTCAGCCGCCTCGATGATCGGCAACAGCGTGTACAGGTGGCTGGTACCCGCCACCATGCGCGCCAACAGCTCCGGCACACCAGCATCGACGAAGCCCTGGTAACGAACCATCCAACGCTCACGGGTCGGGCCTTCGAGCAACTCGTCGAGCTTCAGGCCCAGTTGGGCGATTTTCGGCCCGAAGTGCGCGGTGTCACGCCCGGCATCCTGCTCGTTGCGACGGCTACGCAGGAACCAGCGGGTGGCCCGGCGGCCCAGGCGCATCAGCTCGTCCATCAGGGTCAGCTGGACCTCTGCCGGCACCTGGTAATCCAGCGCCTCGATCTGGCGGAACCAATGCGGCAGGTGGAAGATGTCGCGCACGATCACATAAGCCCCGGCCACGTTGGCCGGGCTCATGCCGGTCGACTCCTTCAGGCGCTGGACGAAGGTGATCCCCATGTTGTTGACCAGATCGTTGGCGATCTGGGTGCTGACGATCTCACGTTTCAGACGATGACGACGCATGGCGTCGGCGAACTTGCTGACCAGCGACGGCGGGAACGCGGTTTCCATGTCACGGGTCAGGTAGTCGTCGTCCGGCACCAGCGACTTGAGCAGTTGCTCCTTGAGGTCGATCTTGCTGTACGAAATCAGCACCGACAGCTCGGCACGGGTCAGGCCCTGGCCTGCGGCCAGGCGCTCGGCCAACTGCTCCTCGGACGGCAGGAACTCGATGGCCCGATCCAGCTTGCCCCGGCCCTCCAGGTCAGCCATCAGGCGCTTGTACTCGGCGATCCGCTCGCGGGCACGACGGGCCGCCAGCGACAGCGCCTGGGTCTGCTTGTAGTTGTTGCCCAGCACCAGGCTGGCCACCTCGTCGGTCATGCTGCCGAGCAGCTGGTTGCGCTGCTTCTCGGTCATGTCGCCACCCTGCACCACTTCGTTGAGCAGGATCTTGATGTTGACCTCATGGTCGGAGCAGTCCACACCACCGGCGTTGTCGATGAAGTCGGTGTTGGTAGCGCCACCGTGCAGGCCGAACTCGACCCGACCCAGCTGGGTCATGCCCAGGTTGCCGCCCTCACCCACCACCTTGCAGCGAAGCTCGTTGCCATTGACGCGCAGGGCGTCGTTGGCCTTGTCGCCGACATCAGCGTGGCTTTCGCTGCTGGCTTTGACGTAGGTGCCGATACCGCCGTTCCACAGCAGGTCGACCGGCGCCTTGAGCAGCGCGTTGAGCAGCTCGGTCGGGGTCAGGCGATCAGCCTCGATGGCGAAGCGCTCTTTCATCTGCGGGCTGATGGCAATGCTCTTGGCACTGCGCGGGAAAATCCCGCCGCCTTCGGACATGATGCTGGTGTCGTAGTCGCTCCAGGCCGAACGTGGCAGATCGAACAGGCGCTGACGTTCGGCGAAGCTGGTGGCCGGATCCGGATTCGGGTCGATGAAGATGTGCAGGTGGTTGAACGCCGCCACCAGTTTCAGCTTGTCGGACATCAGCAGGCCGTTACCGAATACGTCACCGGCCATGTCGCCGATGCCGATCACAGTGATCGGGTCTTCCTGCACGTTGATCCCACGCTCGCGGAAGTGGCGCTGAACACCCACCCAGGCACCGCGGGCGGTGATGCCCATCTTCTTGTGGTCGTAGCCAGCCGAACCACCCGAGGCGAAGGCATCGCCCAACCAGAAGCCGTAGTCGATGGCGATGCCGTTGGCGATATCGGAGAAGGTCGCTGTGCCTTTGTCCGCCGCTACCACCAGGTACGGATCGTCATCGTCGTGACGCACCACGTTGGCTGGCGGCACCACGCCGCCCTCCTTGAGGTTGTCGGTGATGTCGAGCAGTCCACTGATGAAGATGCGGTAGCACGCTACGCCCTCGGCGGCGATCTCGTCACGGGTGCCACCCAATGGCAGACGACGCGGCAGGAAGCCACCCTTGGCCCCGACCGGCACGATCACCGAGTTCTTCACTTGCTGGGCTTTCACCAGGCCCAGCACCTCGGTGCGGAAGTCTTCCTCGCGGTCCGACCAACGCAAGCCGCCACGGGCGACGTTGCCAAAGCGCAGGTGCACACCTTCGACCCGCGGCGAATAGACGAAGATCTCGAACTTCGGCACCGGCTTGGGCAGTTCGGGAATCAGCTTGGGGTTGAACTTGAAGCTGAAGTACGACTTGTTGTGCCCATGGGCGTCCGGTTGGTAGAAGTTGGTGCGCAACGTGGCCTTGATCAGGTCCAGGTAGCGACGCAGGATACGGTCCTCGTTGAGCACCTGAACGTCGTCCAAGGCGCTGAGAATAGCCTGCTCCAGGCGCTGCTGCTTGTCGTCCAGGTCGTCCTGGGTGAGTTTGCGCGCCAGGTAGAAACGGGTCTTGAACAACCGGGTCAGCTCACGGGCGATGTCGGTGTGGTTGTTCAGGGTGCTGGCGATGTAGCCCAGGTCGAAGCCCAGGCGAATCTGCTTGAGGTAACGCGCATACGCGCGCAGCAGTGCCACATCGCGCCACGGCAGGCCGGCGGTCAGGACCAGGCGGTTGAAGGCGTCGTTCTCGGCATCGCCTTTGACGATGTGGACGAAGGCATCCTGCAAGATGTCGTTGAGCTGCTGGATATCCAGGCTCAGGCCTTCGCTGTAGGTGAAGGCGAAATCGTGAATCCAGTATTCGCGGCCGCTGGCATGACGCAAGCGGTACGGGAACTCACCCAGCACGCGCAGGCCAAGGTTCTCCAGGATCGGCAGCACATCGGACAGTGCCAGTGGCGTATCGGCGTGGTACAGCTTGCAGTGCAGCAGGCGCTCGCCAAGACGGGTCAGCGGCTGGTAGAAACTCATGGCCAGCGGCTTGTTTTCAGACAGTGCCAGCACGTGCTGAAGGTCGACCACCGCCGAGTGCGCAGGGAAGCGCTCACGGTAGCCGGCCGGGAAGCCTTTGGGGAAGTCGGCAAGAATGTTGGTGCCCTGGGCCTCGCCGAAGTTCTCGATCACCAGTGCCGAGTAGTCGTCCTGCCACGAGCGGCAGGCCTGGATCACTTCGTTTTCCAGCTGCTGCGGGTCGATGTCGATGCGGTTCTTCGGGTCGACCCGCAAGATCAGCTGCACACGCGCCAGCACCGACTCGGAGAAGAAGGTCCAGAACTCGCAGTCGCTGGCCTTCAGGCGCTCCATCAGCACCTGCTGGATCTTCTGGCGCACCTCGGTGGAGTAGATCTCACGCGGTACGTAGGCCAGGCAGTAGCAGAAGCGGCCGTAGGGGTCCTTGCGCAGGAATACGCGAATCTTGTTGCGCTCCTGGATCTGCACGATCGACATCACGGTGCTGAACAGCTCGTCGACCGGGGTCTGGAACAGGTCGTCGCGTGGCAACACCTCTAGCACCTGGGCCAGTTCCTTGCCCAGGTGAGCCTTGGGATCGAAGCCAGAACGGCGCTCGACTTCATTGACCTTGACGCGGATGTACGGGATGGCATGCACACTCTCGCCATAGACCGACGAGGTGTACAGGCCCATGAAGCGGTGTTCCTTGATGACCTTGCCAGCGGCATCGAGCTGGCGAATCGACACGTAGTCCGGATAAGCCGGGCGATGCACGCGGCTGGGCAGCGCAGCCTTGGCGAAGGACAGCAGCAGCGGCTCGTTGAGGTAGGCCACGGCGTAATCTTCGATGCGCAGTTCTTCGGCGCTCAGCCCCACGCGCAGGCGCCGTGGCAGGCCGAGGAATGACTGTTCGTCGTACACCATCTGGCCGCCGGCGTTGTCGTCCCGGACCGTGAATTCTTCGTAGCCCAAGAAAGTGAAATGGTTGTCCAACAACCATTCGAGGAACGCCTTGACCTCGGCCTTCTCATGCTGCACCGGTGCGAACGGCGTCTGCTCCACCAAAGCGACCACTTCGCGCAGCTTGGCCTTCATCGGCTCGAAATCGGCAACTGCCACCCGCACTTCGGCCAAGACCTGCTCGATTTCACGGGTCAGCACCGTCAGTTCGGCGGCATTGGCGCAGCGGTCGATCTCCAGGTACATCAGCGATTCATGACGCACGCCCTCACCCTGGGTGCCCTTGGGCAGCAGTTCGAGCAGTTCGCCCTTGGCGCCACGACGCACGCTCAGCACCGTGGTCTGCAGGGTGTGGATGCTGTAGCCGCGGCGGTTCAGCTCGGTGCGTACCGAATCGACCAAAAATGGCAAGTCGTGGTGCAGCACCTCGACCACCGTGTGGGTCGATTGCCAGCCATTGCGCTCATAATCCGGGTTGTAGACCCGCACTTGCGGTTGTGCAGGGTCGAAGCGCTCGATGATGCGCCAGGCAGACAGCGTGCAGCCGGCCAGGTCGGACAGCCTGCGCTGGGTGAGTTCGTCCAGAGAGATGATGCCGAAGAACTGCTCGGCGAACAGCGCCACTTGTGGCAGGGACTGTTCGCTGATGTGCTGCGCCAGGGCCGCCTGCAGTTGGTGCTGGAAGTCGGCTTTGCTGGCTGCGGTGAAGAACGCCATCTGTGGTACTCCGCTTGGGCTTTGTAATAGTTGAAGCGTCGCATGCGTGCGCCTTGGTACGGATCAACGATAGCCAAACCGTGGCAAGGCGGACGGTAAAACCAGGCGTTGAACGTGTAGGCCACGTTCATAGGCTCGGCGCAGCTTAACGACTGAGTGGTCACTACGGCTTGCAGCGCTGCGACAATTTCGGTCAAGGGGGGGTAACTTTACGTTTATGGATGCGTGCAAGGCTGTCAGAATTCCCCCTCATTTCCTTTGATCCGAGCCGCCCATGCAAATCAAAACTGCCCTGCTCTTCGCCACGCCCTGCGATGAAGAAGAAGACGACATGGCGACCCTGTGCTGCCACAGCGACAAGGGACAGATGTTCCTGCTGACCCGCTACCCGGACGAGGACACGGTCGACCTGACCCTGGACGACGAACCCTCGACCCTGGATGGCTTGAAAGTGACCTTGAGTGCCCAGCGCTTGTTGATCGAAGTGGCTGCCAGTGACCGGGATGCGCTGAAAGGCGATGAGTCGCTGGAGATTGTGTTGACGTCGCAAGGAACTGACCTGGAAGAGGTGGCGCTGACGTTGCGCAATATCCTCGAGGGTACCGGTACCTTCGTTAGCGAGCTTTGAGGGCGCACAGGACCGGCCTCGATCGTCGGCGAACATCCGGCGCTGGTACGCGCACCTCCCCTGTTTCTGGCTAACGATCTGGAACAAACTCAGTTCAGGTACCACCGAACTGAAGAACGCGCTGTTCGAACGCGGTGACCTGGAACAATGCCGCACGTACTGCTCGTCCCTGGAAGCCGAGGACCTGCTGCCCTGTTCTGCAACGCCCCTTCGCAGGCTGCGACCTCGGCCATCCCCAGGCCAGACGATTGCCGAGAAGCCCCTCAAGACCCGCGGAACCTTGCTGTCCACGCAACTCCATTTGCGTGGACTGTCTGCCCTCATTGCACGGGGTTGGAGTGCATGACTCGACCTGCTTCAGCGGGTCTGTCGATGTAGAGCTGATCCAGTGTGCTGTTGCATAGCCCCTTGAGTGCATTCCAGTTTGCCGAGGTGTGGATGTATTTCTCTCGCAACTGGGCAGTTTCCTCCTGCGTCAACCCCGGGTCTGCGCTGTGCCCGAGAGCGAAGTCATGCAATTTGCGGCTGATGGTATGCAGATCGTCCGGCAGTTGATGGGCTGGGTCATTGCCCAGATTGGCGAAAGGCACCCCGCCGCGCACGGCCAGTTCCCGCATGACGCTCAGGTAGATGCGGGACAACTGTCCCTTCACCTCCCGCTGCCACTGCACGGCGGCATATACCTGTTTTTCCGGATCATCGCGGCGGCTCCGGCTTCCGGCGATGGGTGCTTCCCAGGTCAACAGCTGTGGCTTTGGCGCGGGCAAATCCTTGTACGCCTGCTCCAGCAAGGCGCGGGTGATTGCATACGCGCGAGTCCGTTCGGGAGGCGTGGTCAGTGCGACGCGGCTGGCGTTGGGTTTGCACAGGAGGACGCTTTCCTGCTGTGCCTGGGGATAGCCGCCACCGATGTTTGAATGGACGCCGGGCATGTGGATGTCGTGGTCGGTGCGCACCAACGGGAAGTTGTGTCGGCGCTCGTCGCTGGCGACCAGTTGCACCACATGCCGCGCACAACCCTGGGCCAAGCCCAGGCGTAGCTTGCCGAATCGGGCGGTGCCCTGGGTGAGGCGATTGTGCAGTGGGGCGGTGATGGCGGCGACGGTGTCGAACAGGCCGATGAAGTTGACGCTGGTCTTGATGTGTGGATATTGCGAGCAGATGGGTGTGTCGTCGTGTAGCCGGTTGAGCAAGTGGCGAGCGGCGGCGGCGCCCCGACTGAAGCCAAACAGGTCGAACTCGATGTGGTGGGGGTGGGGGTGGGTGTGCAAGCAGTCGATCAGGTGATGGTCGACCATGGCCAAGGCTTGCTGGACTCTGGCTTCGACACCTGTCTGACCGCGTCCGGTGGCTTGGGCGAAGGGCGAGTCCTGGCTGGCTTCGGTGGTGCCTATGCCTTCGATGTAGAGTTTCATGAAGTGCTTATTTGGCGTGGCCTGCGGTTGGCCGGTGGGGTATAGCGTGTGTAACAGGGCGATGTTGGTTGGGGCGTTGGCGTAACTGCCGGTGGTGTATTTTTGTGTGGGGGAGTCGGGGGTAACGGCGTTGCGGGCGTTGTTGCCGGTGCCGTCGAAGAAGATCCCTATGCGCAGGACATAAGGTTTGGTGCTGGTGAACACGGGGAATTTTTTACTCAACTCATCCATCTGGCTGAACTCCGGTTGGCTTGGTGAGTTCAGCAAGCAACAGCTTAACCTCGGTGCCTACCCGCACATTCAACATCTAAGTACAGAAATTTCCCTTCTCCGCCTGGAACTTGATTTCGCTTCTAGTGGGCGGTGGTTCAGTCGCCCTCTATTGCGAATTCAGGGGGCTTAGCACTGTGGCTGGACGATAGCCGCTAGATTTCGTAGTTACTTTTTTCGGGCGTTTTTAAGGAGTGGGGGCAGAGGTGATGAGGCGAACTTAGGGGTGGCATTCAAATCGCGTGAATATCCATTCGCCATGGAGGCGCTCATTCACCTTTTCGCCTTTACGGCGACCTACTTTTGCTCTTGGGCAAAAGTAGGCAAAAACCGCTGGCTCCTATCATCCGGCCCCTACGCTTCGCTTCGGGGTTCCCTCGCTACGGGCTTGCTCCCGGGAGGACCGCGCTGAACGGCCCCTCCTGGGCCGCAGCGCTTGACGGGCATCCATGCCCGTCACCTCCCTCCGCAAGCCCTACGCTCGGCCTACTGACGTCGCAATTTGCAGCGTCTGGGATATCGCGCATGAAAAGCAAAAGCGGCGCATGAAATACCAAATCCGAACAACAACAACAACAACAACAACAGCTAAACCAGCCGCACATTCAACATTAAAACTATAAATTCGAGGCGGACTTTCTTTTTCTTCGCTTTGCTCTTGCTTCTAGCGCGCGGTAGTTCAGGCGCCACCTCATGCGACTTCAGGAGGCCGAGCGCAGGGCTTGCGCAGGGAGGTGACGGGCATGGATGCCCGTCAAGCGCTGCGGCCCAGGAGGGGCCGTTCAGCGCGGTCCTCCCGGAGCAAGCCCGGAGCGAGGGAACCCCGGAGCGCAGCGTAGGGGCCGGATGATAGGAGCCAGACTTTTTTGGTTACTTTTTGGGGCGTCTGCCAAAAAGTGACCCGCTGTAAGAGCGGAAAGGTGATTGAGCGTCGCCTTGGCAAATGGATATGCTCACGCATCCAGAAACCAAAACCTCAAACTTCAAAGCACAGATTTAAGGGCGGCATTCAGATAGCGTGAATATCCATTCGCCATGGAGGCGCTCATTCACCTTTTCGCCTTTACGGCGACCTACTTTTGCTCTTGGGCAAAAGTAGGCAAAAACCGCTGGCTCCTATCATCCGGCCCCTACGCTTCGCTTCGGGGTTCCCTCGCTACGGGCTTGCTCCCGGGAGGACCGCGCTGAACGGCCCATCCTGGGCCGCAGCGCTTGACGGGCATCCATGCCCGTCACCTCCCTCCGCAAGCCCTACGCTCGGCCTACTGACGTCGCACTTTGCAGCGCCTGGAATATCGCGCATTAAAAGCAAAAGCGAAGCATCAAATACCAACTCCGAACAAAAACAATAACAATAACAACTAAATCAGCCGCTCATTAACTATTAAAATTACAAAATGCGAGGCGAACTTTCTTTTGCTTCGCTTTGCTCTTGCTTCTAGCGCGCGGTAGTTCAGGCGCCACCTCATGCGACTTCAGGAGGCCGAGCGCAGGGCTTGCGCAGGGAGGTGACGGGCATGGATGCCCGTCAAGCGCTGCGGCCCAGGAGGGGCCGTTCAGCGCGGTCCTCCCGGAGCAAGGCCGGAGTGAGGGAACCCCGGAGCGCAGCGTAGGGGCCGGATGATAGGAGCCAGACTTTTTTGGTTACTTTTGGGGCGTCTGCCAAAAAGTGACCCGCTGTAAGAGCGGAAAGGTGATTGAGCGTCACCTTGGCAAATGGAAGTGCTCACGCATCCAGAAACCAAAACTTCAAAGCACAGATTTAAGGGCGGCATTCAACTAACGTGATCACTCACCTTTTCGCCCCACTCCTATATATCCGCCCCCTACAGGATCACCTCGCCAATGTCTTGCTCCCGAAAACCCAAGCTCGACCTAATGACCCAATTGGCGATACCTGAACGACCGCGTACCCCCGAAGCAAAAGCAACACACAACGAGCACGACTGACTTTTCGAGAATTTTACCCACCGCCATTGGTCGCCACCCCCCCGGATAGATTAAAGTATCACCCCCTGCCCCAGGCACCCGCTCACAGCGCGCCCGGGCCCAATCCCAGGAACCGTCGCCGATGGAACACCGTGAAGCGCTGATCGCGCTGCGCACATTTCTTTCCTCCCAGATCCTAGGCCAGGAAAAACTGGTCGAACGTCTGTTGATCGTGCTCCTGGCCGATGGCCACATGCTCGTCGAGGGTGCCCCAGGCCTGGCCAAGACCAAGGCCATCAAAGAACTCGCCGAAGGCATCGAAGCCCAGTTCCACCGCATCCAGTTCACCCCAGACCTGCTGCCCGCCGACATCACCGGCACCGAAATCTACCGCCCAGAAACCGGTAGCTTCGTGTTCCAGCAAGGCCCGATCTTCCATAACCTGGTCCTGGCCGACGAAATCAACCGCGCCCCCGCCAAAGTCCAGTCCGCACTGCTAGAAGCCATGGCCGAACGCCAGGTCAGCGTCGGCCGCAGTACCTACGACCTGTCGCCGCTGTTCCTGGTCATGGCCACCCAGAACCCCATCGAGCAGGAAGGCACCTACCCACTGCCCGAAGCCCAACTCGACCGCTTCCTGATGCACGTGAAAATCGGCTTCCCCGACGCCGCCGTCGAACGCCGCATTCTCGCCCAGGCACGGGGCGAAGCCCTCGGCGGCGAGGCCAAGCCCGAGCGACGCGTCAGCCAGCAAGCAATCTTCGCCGCCCGCAAGGAAATCCTCGGGCTGTACATGGCCGACGCCGTGGAGGAATACCTGGTCCAGCTGGTAATGGCCACCCGCACCCCGGCCAAGTTCGACGCCGAACTCGCCGACTGGATCGCCTACGGTGCCAGCCCCCGCGGCTCCATCGCCCTCGATCGCTGCGCCCGGGCCCATGCCTGGCTGGCCGGGCGCGACTTCGTCAGCCCCGAGGACATCCAGGCGGTCCTGTTCGATGTGCTGCGCCACCGCATCATCCTGTCCTTCGAGGCCGAAGCGGCAGGCATCGACCAGGACCGCGTGGTCCAGCGCATCCTCGACGTCGTTGCCGTAGCCTGACCCCATGCCCACCACTCAGCTGGCCGAGCCCGGCATCCGCATTGGCCTAGCCGAGCTGATCGACATGCGCCACCGAGTACGCGAGATCCAGCTGTTCTCGCGCCCCGGCCAGCGCAGCCCACTGGTCGGCCTGCACCACTCCAAACTGCGTGGGCGCGGGGTGGACTTCGACCAGGTGCGCGTGTACCAGGCCGGCGACGACGTGCGCAACATCGACTGGCGCGTCACCGCACGCACGCAGGAGCCACACACCAAACTCTTCCATGAAGAACGCGAACGGCCAATCTTCATCCTCGTCGAACAAAGCCAGCGGCTGTTCTTCGGCTCGGGGCTGATGTTCAAATCGGTCTTGGCCGCCCAGGCCGCGGCGTTGTTCGGCTGGGCCGCGTTGGGCCATAACGACCGCATCGGTGGGCTGGTGTTCGGTGACAACGAACACCACGAAGTCAAACCCCGACGCAGCAAGCAAAGCCTGCTGCAACTGCTCAACCGTCTGGCCAAGGTCAACCAGTCCCTGCACACCGAAGCCGTGCCCCAGGCCGACAACCTCGGCCTTGCCCTGCGCCGGGCCCGCGAGGTGCTGCGTCCCGGTAGCCTAGCCATCGTCATCTGCGACGAACGCTCGCTGACCGACCAGGCCGAACAGCACCTGGCCATGCTTTCGCGCCATTGCGACCTGCTGCTGCTTCCAGTGTCCGATCCGCTCGACCACGCCCTGCCCGCCGCCGGGCTCCTGCGCTTCGCCCAGCGCAGCGCTCAGCTGGAACTCGACACCCTCGACGCCAACCTGCGCCAGGCCTACCGACAGCAAGCCGAAGCCCGAGTCGAGCGTTGGGAGCTCATGACGCAAAAATTGCGCGTCCTGATGATGCCGCTGAGCACTCAGAGCGAAATGATCGAACAGTTGCGCGAGTACCTGAATGCTCAGCGCCCTGGGAGCGGCAAATGAACCCGTTGGACCAACTGCAGCCTTTGATCGCGCCGCAGGCGATCGGCGTGTGGCCGCCCGCGCCAGGCTGGTGGTTGTTGCTCGCGATACTGCCGCTGCTCGCGTGGGCCATTTGGCGCCTGCGCCGCTGGCGCCCCGGCAAGCGTCCCATCGTGCGCGCCGAACAACCACTC
This sequence comes from Pseudomonas sp. Rh2, assembly GCF_040762985.1. Lineage (NCBI taxonomy): Bacteria > Pseudomonadati > Pseudomonadota > Gammaproteobacteria > Pseudomonadales > Pseudomonadaceae > Pseudomonas > Pseudomonas sp. Rh2. The sequence goes on along the minus strand of NZ_CP142890.1, from coordinate 2,152,049 downwards.
GACCCGGTGCGTGTCGAGGCCCTGGCCGAACTGGCTCGCCTGCCGCGCCCCTACGACGGCGCCCCCGCAGGTGCCTGGCTGCAACAGATCAATGCCCTGCTCAAACGTTTGTGCCGCAACCACTACCCCGGCGCCAATAGCCATACCCTCAACGGGCGCCAATGGCTGGCTTTCCTCGACAACCGCTGCCCAGCCGCAGGCCTTACCCGCTGGATGGTGCTAGTCGAAGGCGCCTACAAACCCGAGTGCAAGCTCGACGACAAAGCCATCGCCGGGCTCAGCCAGGCGGTCGAAACCTGGATCCGCAAGCATGTTTGAGCTGGCCTGGCCGTGGATCTTCACGCTGCTGCCGTTGCCGTGGTTGGCGCGTCTGCTGCTGCCCGCCGCCGACAGCGGCGAGCCGGTGCTGAAGGTGGGCTTTCTCGATGAACTGGAAGGACTGGCCGGGCGCCGGGCGCGCCTGAACCTGCCAACCTGGCGGCAACAGGCGCCCTATGTCGTGATCTGGCTCCTGCTACTGTTCGCCGCCGCGCGCCCACAATGGCTTGGCGACCCGGTGCCGGTGGCGGCCAGTGGTCGTGACCTGCTGGTGGCCGTGGATGTCTCCGGCTCCATGGACTTCCCCGACATGCAATGGAAGGACGAGGACATCAGCCGCCTGGACCTGGTCAAGGCACTGCTTGGCGACTTCCTTCAGGACCGCGAGGGTGACCGGGTCGGCTTGATCCTGTTCGGCAGCCAGGCCTACCTGCAGGCCCCCCTCACCTTCGATCGGCGCACGGTGCGTACTTTCCTCGACGAAGCGCAAATCGGCATCGCCGGCAAGAACACAGCCATCGGCGACGCCATTGGCCTGGCGGTCAAGCGCCTGCGCGAGCGTCCGGCGCAGAGCCGGGTCCTGGTGCTGATCACCGACGGTGCCAACAACGGCGGGCAGATCCACCCATTGACCGCGGCACGCTTGGCAGCCCAGGAGGGCGTACGCATCTACACCATCGGTATCGGCGCGAACCCCGAGGCCAGCGGAACCCCTGGCCTGCTCGGCCTGAACCCGAGCCTGGACCTGGACGAGGCCTCGCTGAAGGAGATTGCCGAGATCACTCACGGCACCTACTTCCGTGCCCACGACGGCGCCGAACTGGACGCCATCGGCGACACCCTCGATCAACTGGAGCCCGTGGCCCAGCAACCGACCCAGGCACGCACGGCCAAAGACTTGTACGCCTGGCCGCTGGCCCTTGCGTTGTTGCTGAGCGTACTGCTGGTGGTTGCCGTGCAATGGCCGGACAACCGACTGCAGCGCCTGCTGCGCAAGCCTCGGTTCCTGCAGCCTCACCCGGAATGGCGCCAACGCCTGAAGCGCCTGCGCCTGAGGAGACGGCGATGATCGACCTTTGGCCACAATGGCTGCGCCCCCTCTGGCTGCTGGTACTGCCGCTACTCGGCTGGCTGATCTTCAAACTGTGGCACCGACGCAAACGCGCCGGGCGCTGGCAGATGATCTTGCCGCCCGCTTTCCATCCAGTGCTGCTAGGGGGCGGCACTGGCAGCACCAGCAAACTGCCATGGGTGGCCTTGGGGCTGGCCTGGTTCCTGGTGGTGCTGGCCTTGCTCGGGCCCAGCTGGCAGCGCGTGGAAGAAACCCGCCAGCGCCCCGCCGACCCATTGGTGATCCTGCTCGAACTGACTCCGCAGATGCTTGCCGAAGACAGCCCGCCCAACCGCCTGGAACACGCCCGGCGCAAAGTGCTCGACCTGCTCGAACACCGTCGCGACAGCCAGACCGCCCTCGTCGTCTACGCCGGCAGCGCGCACACGCTGGTCCCGCTATCCGACGACCTGGGCACGACACGCAACCTGCTCGAAGCCATCGACCCGTCGATCATGCCGCAGGCAGGCCAGCGTGCCGACCTGGCCGTACAAAAAGGCCTGTCGCTGCTGGCTCAAAGTGGCCTGGGCCAGGGTCGGCTGTTGCTGATTGGCTCGGCGCTTAGCGAACAGGAACGCCAGGGCATCATTCATGCCTTGGGCCGTCAGGGGCCGAGCCTGCTGATGCTGGGCATCGGCAGCAGTCAAGGCGCACCGGTGCGCCAGGCCAATGGCGAGTTCCTCAAGGACGATCAGGGCGGCATCCTGCTGCCGCGCCTGGACAGCGCCAGCCTCAAGGCCTTCATCAGCAGTACCGGCGGGCGCTATCGCCACGCCCGCATCGACGATCTGGACCTGCGTGGCCTGGGCTTGTTCGACAACCCCCGCGCCCTGCGCAACGACGGTCAAAGCGTGCAACTGGACAGTTGGGCCGACCAGGGTTACTGGCTGTTGCTCCCACTGTTGCTGTTGGCAGCCTGTGCCGGCCGGCGCGGCTGGCTGTTCTGCCTGCCACTGCTGCTGGCCGTGCCGCAGCCCAGCCAGGCCTTCGAGTTCAACGACCTGTGGCTGCGCCCCGACCAGCAAGGTCAACGCCTGCTCGAACAAAACCGCCCGGCCGAGGCCGCGCATCACTTCCAGGACCCACAGTGGCGTGGCATGGCGCTCTACCAGGCCGGCGACTTCGCGGGCGCCGCCCAGGCCTTCGCACAGAGCAACACTGCCGCGGCCCACTACAATCGAGGCAATGCCCTGGCCCGTAGCGGCGAGCTGGAAGCTGCCCTGGATGCCTACGAGCAGGCCCTGGAGCGACAGCCCGACCTCAAGGCGGCGCTGGACAACCAGGCGCTGGTCCAGCAACTGCTGCTGCAACGCGAAGCCAAGGGCGAGGAACCACAAGCCGACAACGATGCCCAAGGCACTCCCGGCAGCGACACCGAGGGCAACAGTAGCTCGGCCAGCAACCCGGCCCAGGGCACACCCGGCAACAGCGAACAGGCCGCCGAGGCACCCGGCGAGAGTAGTCAGAACGGTCAGACACCGCCCAGCACCCAGGGCGGTGACGACGACAGCGTTACCCAGGCGCCGCAACGCCCGGTGTCGACCAGCCTTGACGCAGAGCAACGCCAGGCCCTGGAACAATGGCTGCGAGAGATCCCCGACAACCCGGCGGAACTGCTGCGGCGCAAATTCTGGTATGAACAGCAATTGCATCAGGAAAATCCACGATGAGTCGCTTCGGCGTCTTTCTCCTTTGTCTGCTGTGGGCCCTGGTGGCCCAGGCCCAACCCAGCCTGCAGGCCAGCGTCGACCGCACTCGCCTGGAAGCCGGCGAAACCCTGGAACTGACCCTTGAAAGCCAGGATGTGACCCAGTTCGGCAAGCCTGACCTGCGTGCGCTGGAGGGCGATTTCGAAGTGCGTGGCACGCGCCAGTTGAACAGCCTGCACACCCTCGACGGCGAAACCCGTGCCAGCACCCGCTGGATCATCACACTGCTGCCACGCCGCAGCGGCAGCCTGGTCATCCCCGAACTGCAACTGGGCCAATCACGTAGCCAGACCATCGAGCTTCAGGTGGTGCAGGCCGACGCCAGCCGGACGGACAGCGCGGCCCAGGTATTCGTCGAAGCCAGCCTCGACAGCAGCGATGTCTACGTCCAGGCGCAGGCCGTGCTGACCGTGCGCATCTATCACTCGGTATCGCTGTACGACGACAGCAGCTTGAGCCCCCTGCAACTGGAGAGCGCCAAGGTCGAGCAACTGGGTGAGTCGCGCACCTACGAGAAGGACATCAACGGCATTCGTCATGGCGTGATCGAAACCCGTTACGCTCTGTACCCGCAGCAAAGCGGCACCGTGGACATTCCACCGCTGACCTTCACCGCCACCGCCGCCGACAATGGCCAGCAACCGGCTGGTAGCGCACGGGTCGGCCGCCAGCTGCAGGTCAGCTCGCTGCCGCTGCGCCTGAACGTGCGCCCGATTCCCACCGCCTGGCCTGCCGATACGCCTTGGCTGCCCGCCCGCAGCCTGAGCCTGGAAGAACACTGGAACCCTGACCCTGCGCAACAGAAGGTGCAGATCGGCGACTCGCTGACCCGCAACATCACCCTACGCGCCGAGGGCCTCTCAAGCACTCAGTTGCCGCCACTGCCAGCCACTGAAATCACCGGCTTGCGTCGCTATCCCGACCAACCGTTGCTGCGTAATGAAATCAACGAACGTGGCATGACCGCCAACCGCGAGGAACGCGAGGCACTGGTCCCAATCCACAGCGGCCAGCTGGCACTGCCGGCGCTGGAGGTCACTTGGTGGAACACCCGCGAAGACCATCTAGAGCACTCAAGCCTACCCGCTCGCAACCTCGATGTGCAGGACAACCCGGCACTGAGCGCCGAAACACCGGTGGGCGACACCCGCAGCGGCAGCACGCTGCTCTGGCCCTGGCAGCTGGCCACCTTGATACTGGCCCTCACCACGGTACTGGGCTTCGCCCTCTGGTGGCGGGCACGCTCCCAACCAGCGGTGTTGCGTGCGGCGCAGAATGGTCCGAGCCCCCGCACCTTGATGGACGACATCAAGCGAGCCTGCCAGGCCAACGACCCGCAGGCCACGCGCCAGGCGCTCGATGCCTGGGCACGCCAGCAACCGGAAACCCTGGCCGACATGGCCGCTCGGTTCGTGCCCTTGTCCGATGCACTGGACAGCCTGAACGGGGCTCTCTACAGCGAAAGCGGACAGTATTGGCATGGCGATGAATTGTGGCGCGCCATCGGCACCATTCCGCCGGCCGAACAGGTGTTGCCACCCGCTGGAGAGACAGGAAGCCTGCCGCCACTGTATCCCAAGTGAGGGGCTGGGGTGCCTGCCTTCAGTGCGCGGCGTCCTGGAGATCGAGCGCCGCGCGCGGGGCTCGATCCAACCGACACGGAACACCGCACGACAAACACCACGCCCCCCTGCTTGGGTTACCATACCGCCCTTTCCCTCGCTTGCCCGACTCGACACCAACAGGTCATCCATGCGTCTGTTTCACACCTCCGACTGGCACCTGGGCCAAAGCCTGCACGGCCAGGAACGCGACTTCGAACACGCCTGCTTCCTCGACTGGCTGCTGGGCCAACTACGGCTGCGCCAACCCGATGCGCTGCTGATCGCTGGCGATATCTTCGACACGGTCAACCCACCGGTCAAAGCCCAGGAGCGCCTTTACGACTTCATCGTCCAGGCCCATGAACAGCTGCCGAAGCTGGACATCGTGATGATCGCCGGCAACCACGATTCCGGCTCGCGGATCGAACTGCCCGCCGCGCTGATGCGGCGCCTGCGCACCCATGCCCTGGGCCGCGTGCACTGGCTCGACGAAGGCCAGTTGGATGCCGAGCGCCTGCTCATTCCGCTCACCAACGCCCGCGGCAAGGTCTGCGCTTGGTGCCTGGCCCTGCCCTTCCTGCGTCCGGCGGAAGTCACTGGCCCGCAGCTGGGTGACGATTACCTGCAAGGTATCCACCAGGTACACCAGCAACTGATCGGCGCAGCGCAGCAAAAACGCAAGAAAGACCAGGCGCTGATTGCCATCAGCCATGCACACATGGCCGGCGGCTCAGTCTCGGAAGACTCCGAGCGGAGCCTGATCATCGGTAATGCCGAAGCCTTGCCGGCCAAGCTCTTCGACAAAGCCATCAGCTACGTCGCCCTGGGCCACCTGCACAAGCCGCAGAAGGTCAACCGCGAGAACCGCATCCGCTACAGCGGCTCGCCGATCCCGCTGTCGTTCGCCGAGATCAACTACCCCCACCAGGTACTGGAGGTGGAGCTGGAAGGCACCGAGCTGATCAGCGTCGAAGCGCGCCCGGTGCCGCGCGCCGTGGCACTGCAGCGCCTGGGCCCCGCGCCGCTGGGTGAAGTGCTCCAGCAGCTCGCCGACTTGCCGATGATCGACTTGCTCGAAGACCCCAACCGCCAGCCCTGGCTGGAAGTGCGCGTACGCCTGGACGAACCGCAGCCCGACCTGCGCCAGCAAATCGAGCAGGCCCTGCATGGCAAGGCCGTGCGCCTGGTGCGCATCAGCGCCGAATACGCCGGCCGTGGCGAACAGCAGGACGATGACCAGGCCTTCGTGGAACTGGCGCAGATGACGCCGCAAGACCTGTTCAGCCGCGCCTGGGAGCAGGCCTACGGCAGCCCGGTGGACGAGCAGGCCCTGTCCGACTTCGCCCTGTTGCTGCAGGACGTACAGCTCGAAGAGGAACTGCCATGAAAATTCTCGCCATTCGCCTCAAGAACCTGGCGTCCCTGGCCGGTCCGATCGACATCGACTTCACCGCCGAGCCGCTGGCCAGCGCCGGCCTGTTCGCCATCACTGGCCCTACTGGCGCCGGCAAGAGCACCTTGCTGGACGCGCTATGCCTGGCCCTGTTCGGCAGCGTGCCACGGCTCGAAGACATCGGCCGTGAAGCCAAGGTGCCAGACGCCGACGGCGAAATCCCCACCTCAGACCCGCGCAACCTGTTGCGCCGCGGCACGGGTAGCGGCTTTGCCGAAGTCGACTTCCTGGGCATCGATGGCCACCGCTACCGGGCGCGCTGGGAATCGAACCGCGCCCGCGACAAGGCCAACGGCAAGCTGCAGAACAGCCGCCAGAGCCTGTACGACCTGGACAGCGAACAACTCCTGGGCAGCGGCAAGAACGAGTACAAGCAACTGATCGAAGCACGCCTGGGCTTGAACTTCGAACAGTTCACCCGCGCAGTGATGTTGGCCCAGAGTGAGTTCGGCGCCTTCCTCAAGGCCGACGACAAAGAACGCAGCGAGCTGCTGGAAAAGCTCACCAACACCGCCATCTACACCCGCCTTGGCCAACGCGCGTTCAGCAAGGCGCGGGAAACCAGCGAAGCCCACAGTGCCTTGAAAGACCGCGCCAGCCATTTGCTGCCCATGGCCAGCGAAGCCCGTGCCGAGCTTGACCAACGCCTGGAGCAGGCCCAGCAGCAGTTCAAGGCCGACCAGGCCCGCGAACGACAACTGGAGCAACAACGGGCCTGGCTTGTCGAACAACAGCAGCTGCAGGCCCAGCACAACGAGGCTGCGCAGGCGCTCAAGGATGCAGCACTGGCGTGGGAGCAGCTGTCCGGACAACGCATCGACCTGCAGCGCCTGGAACGCCTGGCGCCGCAGCGCCACCAGTTCCATCGCCAGCAGACGCTGCAGGCGGCACTGGCACCGCTGGCCACCACCCTCAGCGAGCAGCAGCGCCAGCACAACGATCTGAACACCCGCTGCACCGAACTTGAGCAGGCGCTGGAAACTTCACGTCAGGCGTTGAGCCAAGCCCAAGGCAATCAGAGCGAAAACGCCCCACGCCTGCGTCAGGCTTTCGCCGAGCAAGACACCCTCGCCCGTCTGGCGCAAGAGCTGGGCAAGCTGCGCGAAACGCGCCAGCAGGCCGACCTGGCCGCCGGCGCGTTGCAGCAACAGGTGCAGCAACTCGATGAGCAGCAGCAACGAAGCCAGGAGCAACTGGCACGGATCGACGCCGCCCTGGCAGAGAGCGCTTCGCTGCACACGCTGAGCAACGCCTGGCAGGCCTACCGCCCGCAACTGCAACAGCTGCTGCAGATCGGCAACCGCCTCAGCCAAGGCCGCGAGGAGCTGCCTCGCTTGCAAGCCCAGGCCAGCCAGGCCAATGCCCAGCTGCAAGCACAGCGCGACGCCTTCGAGGTGCTGTTCCGCGAGGCTGGCACAGAACCCCAGGCGCTGGCCGAGCAGCTCGACCTGCTGGGCGGCATGCTGCAGGAAAACCGTAAGCAGCAACGCGCCGTGGAAGAATTGTCGCGCCTGCACACCCGCGAGCAAGAACTGCAGCAAGGCATCGCTTCGCTGCGCGAGCGCCAGCAACAGGCCCTGCAACAACGCCAGCAACTGATCGGCGAAGGCACCGCCGCCAAGACCGAGCTGGAAAACGCCGAACAAGCCTTGACCCTGACCCGCCAGTTGCTCGAACGGCAGCGCCTGGCACGCAACACCAGCGTCGAGGAGCTGCGTGGCCAACTGCGTGATGGCGAACCTTGCCCGGTGTGTGGCAGTGCCGAGCACCCGTTCCATCAGCCCGAAGCACTGCTGCATAGCCTTGGCCGACACGATCAGGCCGAGGAAGCGGCGGCAGTCGCATTGGTCGAACAGCTCAATGCCCGCCTGATCGAGCTGCGCACCCAGGTCGGTGTGGTCAACGGCCAGATCAAGGAATACCAGCATCAGCACGGGCAGTTGAGCGAACAATTGCAGCCGTTGGCCGAACAACTGGCCGCTCATGCCCTCTGGGCGGCGCTCAGCGCACATGACCCAGCGGCCCGTGGTGCCTGGCTGGATGGCCAGCTGCGTCGCCTGGAGCAGGAGATCAGCCGGGACGAGAGTCGTCAGGCCACCCTGCTCGCGGTACAGAAAGAAGCCGCTCGCCTCAATCAGCAACTGCAAGCCGCCGGCGAAGCACAGCAGCAGGCACAGCAGCGCCTGGACCAGCAACACCAGGCGCTGGATGCGGATCAACAGCGCCTGGAGCAGGCCCTGGCGGACTTCGCCAGCCTACTGCCAGCCGACATTCTCCAAGCCCTGCGCGACGAACCGGCGCATGCCTTCCTCAGCCTCGACCAGCAGATTGCCCAGCGCCTGCAGCAGCTGGAGCACCAAAAGGACGAGCAGCAGGAACAGCAGCAGCGGCTGCAGCAACTGGAACGGTTGCGTGACCAGCAGCAGACTCGTGTGCAACGCCAGCAAGAGCTGCAACAGCAAATCGATGGCCTGGCCGAGCAGATGGACAAGGCTCGCGCCGCACTGACTGAGCTGTTGGGGGTGCACCCAAGCGCCGAAGCCTGGCAACAGTCTCTTGAGCAGCAACTGGAGCAGGCCCGCGCGCTCGAAGCCCAGACCGCGCAGCATCTGCAGGATGCACGCACGCAAGCCTTGCAGTTGGCAGGCGAACTGAAGGCCAACGAGGCCCGCCGCCAGGCACTCGAACAAGAGCATCAGCAATTGCGGGGTGAGATCGCCCAGTGGCGCGCCGAGCACCCTGAACTGGACGATGCAGGTCTCGACCGCCTGCTGGCGCTGGATGATGCGCAGGTGATCGAGCTTCGCCAGCAACTGCAAGGTGCGGAAAAGGCCATCGAACAGGGCCGCGTGGTACTTCAGGAACGCGAGCAACGCCTGCAGCAGCACTCGGCGCACACCACGGTCGATGCATCAGCCGAAGAGCTGGACCAGGCCCTGGCCCAACTTCGCGAGCATCTGACCAGCTTTGAACAACAATGCGCCGAACTGCGCGCCCAGCAAGCCGATGATCAACGTCGCCAGCAGGCACACCAGGCACTGGCCGGCGAAATCGAGCAGGCCTACCAGCAATGGCAGCGCTGGGCGCGGCTCAATGCGTTGATAGGTTCGGCATCGGGTGACGTGTTCCGCAAGATCGCCCAGGGCTACAACCTCGACCTGCTGCTGCACCATGCCAACGCGCAACTGCGCCAACTGGCGCGCCGCTACCGCCTCAAGCGCGGCGGCAGTGCACTGGGCCTGCTGGTGATGGACACCGAGATGGGTGACGAGCTGCGTTCAGTGCACTCGTTGTCCGGTGGCGAAACCTTCCTGGTGTCGCTGGCCCTTGCACTTGGGCTGGCGTCGATGGCGTCGAGCACACTGCGCATCGAGTCGCTGTTCATCGACGAAGGCTTTGGCAGCCTGGACCCCGAGTCGCTGCAACTGGCCATGGATGCCCTCGATGGCTTGCAGGCCCAAGGGCGCAAAGTGGCGGTGATCTCGCACGTACAAGAGATGCATGAGCGCATTCCGGTGCAGATCCAGGTGCGTCGCCAAGGCAACGGCCTGAGCGATGTCGAGGTGTGCGGGTGATTCTCTACTCGTTCCGACGCTGCCCCTGGGCCATGCGCGCGCGTTTGGCCCTGCGCTACGCCGGCTGCGACGTACAGGTCTGTGAAGTGGCGATGAAGGACAAGCCGGCCGAGCTGCTGGCCCTGTCGCCCAAAGGCACGGTCCCGGTGCTCGATACGGGTAGTGCAGTGCTGGAGGAAAGCCTGGACATCATGCGCTGGGCGTTGCAACAGCATGACCCACAGGATTGGCAACTGCGGGGCGACCCCGCGGCAGCCCGGCAGGCCGAAGGGCTGATCGAGCGCAACGACCGAGAATTCAAGGCGCAGGTCAATCTATACAAGTACGCCGAGCGTCACCCGCAGCACTCGCGCCAGCATTACCGCCAGCAAGCCGAACCTTGGCTGGCGGAGCTTGAACAGTTGCTGCAAGCACGCCCCTACCTGCTCGCCGACCATCCCAGCCTGGCCGATGCCGCATTACTACCCTTGATGCGCCAGTTTGCCGGGGTCGAACCTCAGTGGTTCGCCGAGGCGGCTTATCCGCGAGTGCGGAGCTGGCTAGAGGGGTGGCTGGCATCGGACCTGTTCAAGGCGGTGATGGCCCGTTGAGCTTATTGGCCCTATCGCCGGCAAGCCGGCTCCTACAGATACGGCGGGGGCCCCAGTAGAAGCAGGCTTGCCGGCGATAGGGTCAATGCAGATGCTCAATGGGCATGCTTACCACTCAGTGCCGCATGAAAATGCGCACTTTGGCGCAGGTACTGCTCGGTATAGCTGTGGGTGGCCGACGCCTTGGCGCGGCTGTCGGCATGGGCATGCGCCGGCAGTACCACGGAGGCGGAAATGGCGGATGCGGCAATGACCGGGAAGAGATTGAAGTTCATCTGGGCTGACCTCGACTGCGGTGGTTTGACGTTGGCCCGTTTGGGCCTTGGGTCAAACTTACGCCGCTGAAGCCGCCTGCAGAAATTCATTGCGGCAGTAGCGAATATCACGCCGGTTGATAGTTACTCGACAAACTTCAGGTCCGAAGGCGCATCCTGTGGCAGTTTTTGCAAGGTCTCGCCGATCATCCCGCTACGTGGGTCGCGGCGCATCACCACGATCTGATTGCTCTTCTGATTGGCCACCAGCACGAAGTTGTCGCTTGGATCCAGAGCGAATTCACGGGGGTGGTCGCCTTCGACCGAGCGCCGTTGCAAGAACCTCAACTGGCCGTCGTCCTTGGCCACGCTGAACGCCACGATCTCGTTGGCCGCGCCTCGGTTGCTCACGTACAGAAAGCGCCCGTCGGCCGACAGATGCAACCCACCGGCCGCTTTCGCCTCGGGCTCCTGGCGCTCGGTCAGCGGCAAGCGCTGTCGCTCCAGCAGCGCACCATCCTGCACATCGAACATGACCACTTCTGCGCTCATTTCCAGCGTCAGGTAGGCATGACGTCCCTTGGCATCGAACAGCAGATGTCTAGGCCCGCTACCCGGCGGCAACGCCACCGAGGCGGGAATCGCCGGGCTCAGCGGATGCCTCGGGCTGGCACCGTCGTAGCGATAGATGAACACCTTGTCGGCGCCCAGGTCGCAGGCGTACAGGTGCCGCCCATCCGGCGACAGTACCAGTGCATGTACATGCGCACCGGCCTGGCGTTCGGGATTGACGCCACTGGCTTTGTGCCTGGCCTGCTGCACCACTGGCTTGAGCTTGCCGTCCTTGGCGACGGGCACCACCACCAGGCTGCCGCCTGGATCGGCTGCGACCGCGTAGTTGGCGACGAACAGGTAACGCTGGTCATGGCTGAGGCTGGCGTGGGTGGGTTCATCACCCTGCGTCGGCACCTGGTTTAAAGGCTTGATCACACCCTTGCTGCTGAGACTGAAGCTGCTGACGGTGCCTTGCGCGGTTTCGTTGACCGCGAACAACTGCCGGTGATCGGCCGACAGCACCAGCCACGAAGGACTTACGCTATCGACCACCTGCAAGGGAGTGGGGTCGATGTGACCGCGCTTGCTGTCGAAGTGATAACGGTAGATGCCTTGGCTGACGCCATCGGTATAGCTGCCCACCAACAAGGTCTCGGCGTGGGCGTCGATCAGAACGCTCATGCAACTAGCGACCAGTAGGCTCTTCCAGGTCCGATTCATCTTCGTCTTCATCCGAGGCACGAAAGGCACTCATACAGACTAGACGATGCTCGCCCTGGGCATCGTTGAGCTGCCACTGATCGCCTGAGCCCACAGCGGCGGCGACCTGTTCGGTGGTGAAACTCCAGCGGCGCATCTGACGGCCGTCCATGCACTCGACGGTGAGGCCAGTGGCGTCGAAGGTGAAATCGAAGGCGTGCAGACCGTCGATCAGGAGCATGTCGCAAGACTGGAGAGCGTTGGCGAGGGAAGACATGGGGGTACCCATTGGAAATGAGGCGGCATTATAGCCTTATCGCCGGCAAGCCGGTTCCTACCCCCGGGTAGGAACCGGCTTGCCGGCGATCAAGACCCACGGCTGTCAATGGGCGAAGATCGACCCACCCTCCTTGCCCGCCAGCTTCTGCGGCTTGATCAAGAACCGCGCCAGCGCCGGCAGCAGCCACAGCGCACCGAACATGTTCCACAGCAGCATGAAGGTCAGCATCAGCCCCATGTCAGCCTGGAACTTGATCGCCGAGAAGATCCAGGTGCATACCCCGATGGCCAGGCACAACCCGGTGAACAACACCGCCTTGCCAGTAGAACGCAGGGTCTGGTAGTAGGCCTCCTGCAACGGCATGCCTGCGCGCAGGAAGCTCTCCAGGCGGCTGTAGATGTAGATGCCGTAGTCAACGCCAATACCCACCCCCAGGGCCACCACCGGCAAGGTGGCGACCTTCACGCCGATGCCCATGAACGCCATCAGCGCGTTACCCAGCACCGAAGTCAGCACCAGTGGCAGCACGATGCACAGGGTGGCGGCAAAGGAACGGAAGGTGATCATGCACATCACCGCCACGCAGATGTACACCAGGATCAGAATGGTCAGCTCGGCGGACTTGATGACCTCGTTGGTGGCCGCCTCGATACCGGCGTTACCGGCCGCGAGCAGGAACTGCAGCCCCTCTTTGTTGTGGCTGTCGGCAAAGGCCTTGGCCGCAGCAGTCACCCGCTCCAGGGTTTCGGCCTTGTGGTCGTTCAGGAACACCAGCACCGGCGCCAGCGAACAATCGGCGTTGTACAGGCCATCGGCGCGGGCGATGGAGTTGTTGAGGATGTCCGGGTTGCGCGACAGGGTTTCCCATTTCAGGCTGCCCTCGTTCATGCCCTTGATCACTTGCTTGGACACCGTCACCAAAGAGATCGCCGACTGCACGCCAGGGGTGTTCTCCATGGTCCACATCAACTCGTCGATCGGCGCCATGGTCGAGTGGATCGAGCAGCTCTCGGACGGCGTCTTGACCATGATCACCAACACATCAGAGCTGGTGGAGTAGTTGCTGATGATGAAATTGTTGTCCTGGTTGTAGCGCGAGTCCGGGCGCAATTCCGGCGCACCCTGGTCAAGGTCGCCGATCTTCAGGTTCTGGCTGTACCAGAGCCCGCCAGCGAACATCACCAGAGCAAGGGCGATCGACACCGGCGCCACCTTGGCACTGGCGAAGTTGGACAACAGGCGCCAGAACGGATGCTCACGGGTGGCGTCCTTCTTGCTGCGCTCGATGGCCTTCTTGCTGATGCCCACATAGGAAATCGCCACCGGCAGCAGGATCAGGTTGGTGAATACGATCACCGCGACACCGATGGAGGCGCCAATGGCCAGTTCGCGGATAACGCCGATGTCGATGATCAACAAGGTGATGAAGCCCACCGCGTCGGCGAGAATGGCGATCATGCCCGGCAGGAACAGCTGGCGGAAAGTACGCCGCGCGGCAGTCAGGGCATTGTCGGCGTCGCTGGACTGCAGCGCGATGCCGTTGATCTTCTGCACGCCATGGGAAATACCGATGGCGAAGATCAGGAACGGCACCAGCATGGAGTAAGGGTCCAGGCCAAAGCCGACCGCGTGCATCAGCCCTAGCTGCCATACCACCGCCACCAGGGTGGTGATGAGCACGGCGATGGTGCTGCGGATGCACCAGGTGAACCAGTACAACAGGGCCCAGGTGATGAGCAGCGCCACACCGAAGAACATCGCCACCATCACCAGGCCGTCGATCAGGTCGCCGACTTTCTTGGCGAAGCCCACGATGTGAATCTTCACGTTGGGATTCTGGGCCTGGAACTTGTCGCGGATCTTCTCTTCCAGCTGGTGGGAGAATTGCTGGTAGTCAAGCTTGATGAGCTTACCCTGGTCCTGTGGGTCCGGGTAACGCTCGAGCAACGGCACATCGATGATGCTGGACTTGAAGTTGTTGCCCACCAGGCGACCGACCTGGCCCGACTTGAGCACGTTGTCGCGCAGCGCGTCGAGGCTCTCGGCCGAGCCGTTGTAGGTGTTGGGTATCACCTCACCACCGGAGAAACCTTCCTCGGTGACTTCGGTCCAGCGCACGCTGGGGCTCCACAGCGACTTGAGGCCTGCGCGATCGACACCGGGAATGTAGAACACCTCGTCATGGATCTGACGCAGGGTCTCCATGTAGTCCTTGTCGAAGATGTCGCCATTGACTGCTTCGACCGAGATGCGCACCGTATTGCCGAGGTTCGCCAGGTCGTTGCGGTGCTCCATCATCTGCTCGATGAACGGATGCTGCAGTGGGATCATTTTCTCGAAGCTGGTGGACGGGCGGATCTGCGTGGCCTGCCAGAACAGGAAAATGCTCACCAGCAGGCACAAAGCGATGACCACCGGGCGGTTGTTGAAGATCAGGCGTTCCAGCAACGTGGCCTTGTCCTGGTGGTGAGGATGCATGGTAATGCTCTCGCGACTGGTCATGGACGCACCTCCCCGGTAGTTTGCTCGCCACCTTCGGCTGTGGCCAGGTGCACACCGCCCTGCCCCACCAGCAACAAGCCTCCGTTGGCCAGGCCACTGACTCCGGCCAAGGCGATGCGGTCGGCGCGGTTATAGACGCTGAAGGTCTGGCCGTCATCGTGGCTGCGCAGCACGCTGCCACCATTGCCGACCAGCACCAGGGTGCCGTCATCGAGAAGCGTAGCGCTTGCCAGGCCGAATTCGAGCGTGCCACGTGTGGCCTTGAGTTCGATCGGCTGCCAGGTGTCGCCGAAATCGGTGGAGCGGAACAGGTTGCCGCGCAGGCCATAGGCGAGCAGCGTGCGAGGCTGGGAGGTGCCGATCACACCGAACAGCGACCCTTCGTAAGGCCCCTCGACCTTCGACCAGGTCTGGCCGTTGTCGCCCGAGCGGAACATGCAGCCCTGCTCGCCGACGATGAACAGGCCCGCATCCTTGACCTGGGCAATACCGTTGAGATGCAGTTGATCGGGGTTGTCGAGGCGCTCGGCCACATCTTGCCAATGCTGGCCGCCATCGGTGGTTTCCAGCAACGCGCCATAGGCACCGACAGCAAATCCATGCTGGGCATCGAGGAAGCTGACATCGAGCAGCGGCGACTCGCGGGACAGGTCTTCGAACTGTTTGCTCCAGGTCGCGCCACCGTCGTTGCTGGCGAGGATCTGGGCATCGTGACCGACCGCCCAGCCGCGTTTGTCATCGAGAAAGAAGACAGCGGTCAGCAACTGCCGGGTGGGCACGCGTGCCTGGGTCCAGGCCTTGCCCTGGTCGTCGGAGAACAGGATATGGCCACGATCCCCCACCACCACCAGCCGTTTTCCGGCATGGGCAGCGTCGATCAACAGGCTCTGGCTGGCCTTGGCCGACTCGGTGGAATACTCCTGGGCGGCGGCCGCTTGCGTGGTGTGCGCCCACATACCCAATGCCAGCGCCAGCATCGCACCGGTCGCCAACGGCCAGGCACCACGCCTGGCCTGCGTCAAAAACCGCTCCCTCATGACCGTCCCCTGTTGTGTTTTTCTTGGTGGGTCTGTGCCTTGCAGGTACTGCGAAAAGCCTGATCTAGAGGCCTGCAATAGCTTGGGGTCATGCTATCGGGGAACGTCGCGGCAATACAACGGGCAGGACGTTATGTTTTGTTAACCGCCCCAAAAGCTTCGCGGGTAAACCCGCTCCTACCGTCATCCCACCGCAGTGGTGTACCTGTAAGAGCGGGTTTACCCGCGAAGAGGCGAGTTCAGCTTATCGGGCACTCAGGCCAGGCTCTTGCTCACCACTTCATACACATCGCTGGACAGCGCGCCCGAAGCGAGAATCCGCTCCAGCTCGCCCTTCATCAATGCCTGCCGCGCATCGTCGTACTTGCGCCAGCGGGTCAGCGGTGCCAACTGACGCGAAGCGATCTGCGGGTTCAGCGCATTCAGTTCGATCACCAGGTCAGCCAGGAAGCGGTACCCGGAACCGTCGGCCGCATGGAAGTTGACCAGGTTTTGCCCGGCGAACGCACCGATCAGCGCACGCACCTTGTTCGGGTTCTTCAACGTGAAGGCCGGGTGCTGCATCAGCGCCTTGACCCGCGCCAGGCCACCGGGCAACGCACTGGCCGCCTGCACGCTGAACCACTGGTCCATGACCAACGGGTTGTCCTTGAAGTGTTCGGCAAAGGCCTCCAGCGCCTTGGCCCGCTCGGCTTCGAACGAGGCGTTGACCAACACGGCCAGGGCGGTCAGGCGCTCGGTCATGTTGTCGCAGTGCTCGAACTGCTCAAGTGTCGCTTCCAGCACCTGCGGCTTGCCGGTCAGCATCAGGTAGGACAGCGCGATGTTCTGCAGGCTGCGACGGGCAAAGTGCTCGGCTTGCGCCACATAGGGGGTGTTGCGCGATACCTCACGGTTGGCCTGGTAGCGGGCCCACAGCGCGTCGAACAGCTGCTCGGCGATTTGCTGGCGAGCGAACTCGCGAGCTGCGTGGATCGCATCGACATCGGCCACCTGGCTGATCTCGGTGAGGTAGGCCTCGCCCGGTAGCGACAGCATTTCGGCGACCATGGCTGCATCGAGCGATGCGTTGCCCAGCACGGTGCCCAGGGCGGTGATCAGCCGCGGGTCGAGCTTCAGCGCTTCGCCGCGCTGATGCTGGTCGATCAGCTCCTGCAACACCTGCACCGACAGCTGCTGGCCCGCTTCCCAGCGGTTGAAGCCGTCGCTGTCATGCTGCATGAGGAACATCAGTTGGTCGCGGTCGTACGGGAAGCTCAGTTTCACCGGGGCGCTGAAACCGCGCAGCAGCGACGGCAGCGGCTTGGCCGCGATGCCCTGGAAGGTGAAGGTCTGTTCGGCTTCGGTCACCGACAGCACACGGGTGGTACCTGCTGCCGAGCCTTCACCGGCCAGCTGCAGTGGCAGGTCGTTGCCTGCAGCATCGAGCAGCCCCAGTTCGACCGGGATCACGAACGGCAGCTTCTCGACCTTGTCCGGGGTCGCCGGGCAGCTCTGGCGGAACGTCAGGCTGTAGGTCTGCGCCGTCGCGTCATAAGACTCGCTAACCTCCAGGCGCGGCGTGCCGGCCTGGCTGTACCAACGCTTGAACTGGGTGAAATCGACACCGTTGGCGTCTTCCATGGCCTTGATGAAGTCATCGGTGGTCACCGCCTGGCCATCGTGGCGTTCGAAGTACAGGTCGCTGCCCTTGCGGAAGCCCTCGGCGCCCAGCAGGGTACGGACCATGCGCACCACCTCGGCGCCCTTCTCGTAGACGGTCAGGGTGTAGAAGTTGGAGATCTCGATGAAGCTGTCCGGGCGCACCGGGTGGGCCATGGGGCCGGCATCTTCGGCGAACTGGTGGGTGCGCAGGTAGGCGACGTCCTCGATGCGCTTGACCGTGCGCGAGTTCATGTCGGCACTGAATTCGGCATCGCGGAACACCGTGAAGCCTTCCTTGAGCGACAGCTGGAACCAGTCGCGGCAGGTCACGCGGTTGCCCGACCAGTTGTGGAAATACTCGTGGGCAACCACGCCTTCGACGCGCTGGTGGGCGGCGTCGGTGGCGGTTTCGGCACGGGCCAGCACACAACTGGAGTTGAAGATGTTCAGGCCCTTGTTTTCCATGGCGCCCATGTTGAAGTCGTTGACCGCGACGATCATGAAGATATCCAGGTCGTATTCACGGCCGTAGACCTGTTCGTCCCAACGCATGGAGTTCTTGAGGCTGACCATCGCGTGGTCGCACTTGTCGATGTTCTCGGGCTCGACGTAAATGCGCAGGGTCACGTCGCGACCGGACTGGCGGGTGAAGCTGTCCTCGACACACCACAGGTCTCCGGCCACCAGGGCGAACAGGTAGGCCGGCTTCTTGAACGGGTCTTCCAGGTCGCCCAGTGCCGGCCATCCTCGGCCGGGCCGCTGCCGACCGGGTTGCCGTTGGACAGCAGCACCGGGTAGCGATGCTGCTCGGCGATCACCGTGGTGGTGAAGGTGCTCATCACGTCCGGGCGGTCGAGGTAATAGGTGATCTTGCGGAAACCTTCTGCCTCGCACTGGGTGCAGAACATCTTGCCGGACTTGTAAAGGCCTTCGAGGGCTGTGTTGGATTCCGGGTGGATCTTCACGCTGGTATCGAGGGTGAAGCGCTCGCCTTCAGGCTGCACGGTCAGGCTGTCGCCATCGAGCTGGTAGTCGCCCGCCTGTAACTCCTGATCGTCCAGCGACGCACGCAACAGTTCCAGTTGCTGGCCATCGAGCACCAGCGGCGGCAGACCGGCGCCACGCTCGGGGTTGCGGCGCATGACCAGTTGCGCATGGACCAGCGTGTGGTCCTCGAACAGCTCGAAGGTCAGGTGCGTCTCGTCGATCAGGTACTCAGGGGCCTGATAATCCTTGAGGTAGATCACTTGCGGTTGTTCGGTGCGCATGGTGACGATCCTTTACTGAAGCACGGCCAGTTGGTAGGCCGTGTACTTGCGAATGTTGATCACGCCGGTGTCAAAAATCAGGTACTGGCCCTTGATGCCCAGCAGCGTGCCTTCCACCACCGGGTCCTTGTCGAGGTTGAAGCTGACGATCTTTTTCGGGTAAGCCTCCACCGGGTAACGCATCTCGACCACCTCGGCATCCGCCAACGGCTGGATGGCCTGCAAGCCGAAACGCTCCTGCAAACCGCGGATACCGTCGGCGCAGGCGTCGAAGATCTGCTCGCGGATGGCCATGAGGTCGAGCACCTCGGCGTCGCCCTTGAGCAGCGTGCGCCAATTGGTGCGGTCCGGTACCTGGCTGCGCAGCACATCTTCGACCAGACCCGATTGCTGACGGGTGGCCACGCGCATGATCGGCAGCGCCTGGCTAGCCCCCTGGTCGAGCCAGCGGGTGGGCAGTTGAGTGGCGCGGGTAATGCCGACCTTGATACCCGACGAATTGGCCAGGTACACCACGTGGTCAGTCATGCAGAACTGCTCGCCCCAGGCGGGTTCGCGGCAAGTGCCTGCGTCGTAGTGGCATTTCTCCGGGGCCATGATGCACACGTCGCACTGGGCCAGCTTGGTCATGCACGGGTAGCAGTAGCCCTGGCTGAAGCTGGTCTTGGTGCGTTTGCCACAGTGGGTGCAATGAATGGCGCCAAGGTATTCCAGGCGGATCGACTGCCCGATCAGCGGGTTCACCGGCACCTGCGTGTCATCCAGGCGGAAGCTGTACTGGACGACCGGCGCTTCCAGGCGTACCGCCATCTTGCTCAGAGAGCCACGAGCGAGTTCGATCAATGTACCGAGTCCGACTTGAACAGAATGTTAGGGATTGGCGCAGATTTCGACGAGCACTCTTGCGGGCCCATGTAGCCGGTGCGCTGCTCCTCGGGGAGGTTCTTCATCTCCCAGGCGATCACGGCCTGTAGCGACAGCTCTTTTTGCTCGGGGGTGAGCTTGCGGCCGTCGGACCATTTGCCGATTTCCACGGCCGTTTTCAGGCTTGCATAGATTTCAGGGGTAATGTTTTCGATCATTTGCGCGAAAGTGGACATAGCGTCTCCTGGGGTTTGGACGAAAATCGCCGAACGGCGATCAGGCGAGGCAAAAACAGGCGAGGAAGCGGAGTTTACTGTTTGTAAATACGCATTCCGAGCCTGTTTTCAACGCAGCATGATGGTCGGGCAGGCACTTCTCGTACAAAGCCGTAATCAAACCGACAGTTTACGCCGGGCAAGGGCCCCACCCAAGAGGCCCGTCAAGCATCCGATGAGCAACCCACCGACATGGGCGGCGTTGGCGATCTGACCAAACCCGAGCTGGCCGACCACACCGGTCAGGCAGATGACCAGCCAGATCAGCATCATCACCAGTACCCCCTTGGGCAGGCTGAACAGCGGGTTCGGCGCGAGCCATTGGTACAACCAGATGTGCCCCAGCAACCCGTACAGCACGCCGGACAAGCCGCCGAACAGGCTCGGCCCGCTCGCGAAATGCTGGGCCAGGTTGGACACCAGGCTGAATAACAGGGTCAGGCCGAGCAGCATCCATGGGCCCTGGCGCAGTTCGATGCGTTTGCCCAGCTCCCAGTACCATAGGCCATTCATCGCCAGGTGCAGCACGCCAAAGTGCAACAGCATGGGCGAGACCAGCCGCCACCATTGCCCATCGCCCAGGCTTTGCGCCAAGGGGGTGAAGTACAGGTATTCGCCCTGGACGCGGAAGTCCAGAAAGGTGAACCAACCTATGGTGGTGAAGTTCTCGCCCAAGCCAGTGAGGCCAGCGACCACCAGGCACAGGAACAGGATGAAGGCGGTGACCTTGCAGGCACGGGCTTGTTCGGCCAGGGACGGTGGTGCTGGAGCATTCACCGGCATACTGGCTTCCACAGGGGGTTGCGCAAGCGGTACGTCGGCGTTGCCGTCCGGGAAGCGCTGATAAAGCTGTAGGACGTCGGCGGCCATTGTCTCTGGCGCCCACAGCACCTGGGCTTCGCCCTCCACGATCACACGGTGCGGCACCTGCAGGCGCTGCAGCAGCTGGACGAAGCCGCTGAGGTCGACCGTCAGCGGCAGGCGTATCACTTCAACGACGTTCATTGGTTGGCCTGCGGTCGGTCGACATCGACCCAGACGAACTTGTGCGGGTCGATACGGGTTTCGTCATCCAGCCGGTAGGCCACCAGTTTGCCGTACAGCACCGCGCTGTAGTCCAGGCAGGCCAAGTTGTCGCGAATCGGCGCCGGTCGGCCACTACGCCAGTAATGGCCAACGAACAGCATGGGCTCGTCCTCGGCATAGCGCAGCAAAGCATTTTTCTCGGTGTGGCTGAGCGGTGTCCTGGCCACTTCCTCCGGCAAGGCATCGGGCTGGAACACGATGTCGCCGTAGGTCTGCGGGTCTTCCTCCCAGAACTTGGTGCGGAAAAAGGCTCGGGTCAGGCCATCGCCACCGGTCAGGGTCAGGCCGTCCGGCAGGCGCATGTCGGTGCCGCGCAACAGGCGATTGCACACGGTGGCGGCAAAGCTGCCGGACACCGCCGATGCCTGGATGAAATGCTCGTCGATGCGCCCTTGCGGATATTGCTGGCGCAACGGTTCGATCAGACGGGCGTCCCAGCAGGCGTGCACCAGGCGGAAACGCCCGGCATCGACGAACAGCGGCAGCTCATGGAACCACTGCAGGAAGTCGTGCCAGTCGCCTGGATGATGGGCGAACTGAGTCAGGGTCTCGTCGATCAGCCGGGCATGCCGGGGTGTATGTTCGCGCACGTAGGCCTTGCCACTGCCCGGCAGTGCCGGGGTCACCCAGCCTAGGGCGTTGTATTCATGGTTGCCCATGATGCAGAACGCCTGGCCGGCTTCGACCATGTCGTGGACGATGTGCAGCGCCTCGCGAATGCGCGGCCCGCGATCGACGATGTCACCCAGGAACAACGCCTGGCGCCGAGGGTGGCGCCAGACACCGCCGACCCGTTTGTAGCCGAGGGCGTCGAGCAGCCGTTCGAGGGTCAGTGCACAGCCGTGCACGTCGCCGATGATGTCGAAACTTCGCGCCGGATCGAGCATCAGTCGTCCCTACCTCCCAGGCGGCTGCCCCAGCCGAGCTTGGTGCGGCAGACCTCGTAGTAGTTGTGGTCCAGCGGATGGATCAGGCGCAGCTTCTGTGGCTTCTTGCTCACCGTGATGGTGTCGCCAGGGGCGCAGGTGAAGTGGTTCTGGCCATCACAGGAAACCTGCGGGTAGATCTGCAGGTCCTTGGACACGACGATTTTCAGCTCGCTGTTGCCGTCCACCACGATCGGCCGCCCAGACAGGGTATGCGGGTACATCGGTACGATCACGATGGCGTCGAGTTTGGGGTGCATGATCGGGCCGCCAGCGGACAGCGCATAGGCGGTGGAGCCGGTGGGCGTGGCGACGATCAGGCCGTCGGCTTTCTGGCTGCAGACGAACTGGCCGTCGATGTAGATCTCGAACTCGATCATCCGCGTCGACTTGCCAGGGTGCAGCACCACGTCGTTGAGCGCATCGCCCTGTCCGATGGCCTCGTTATGGCGGCGCACCTCGGCCTGCAGCAGGAAGCGGTTTTCCACCAGGTAATGGCCGTCGAGCACCTCGGCGACTTTCACTTCCAGCTCGTCCGGGCGGATATCGGTCAGAAAGCCCAGGTTACCCCGGTTGATGCCCAGCACCGGAATATTGTGACGGGCCAAGGCGCGGGCGGCGCCCAGCAGACTGCCGTCGCCCCCTACCACGATGACCAGGTCACAGACCTCGCCTAGCAATTTGCGGGTGGAGGTTTGCAGGCCATGGCCGGGCAGGACTTCGGCGATGGTGTCCTCGAGGATCACGTGCAGGTGGCGCTCGAGGAGGAATTTCTTCAGTCGGCGAATGGTGTCGAGCACCTGCGAGCTGCCAAGGCGTCCGATGATACCGATATTGCGAAATTGCTCCATGGGGCTCCTGCGAGGCTCTGCGGCGGGTGACTATGCCGGGATTATGGGCGAAACGACCGGGCAGCGGCAAACCGGCTATGCTCGCAGGATGATGCCTTTTGCCGATCTGCACGACCTGCCCCGCCAACTTCGCCGCCCAGCGGTTCGCGACCTGGCGTGGGTACTGCTGTCGCCGCCGCTGCTCAGTGCCCCGCCCTGCCCCCAGCGCCATCCGCTGACGGGCAGTGCCTGGGCGGACGATCCACAAGGCCTGGCGCTGTGGCTACGGTCGCTGGATGCCGACGACCAGCCGCTGCGCGCCTGGCTGGTACAGCTGACCAGCCAGCGTTTGGGCTTGTACTACGAAAGTCTCTGGCAGTTTGCCCTGCGCCACGCCCCTGGCGTCGAGTTGCTGGCCGGCAACCTGGCGATTCGCCAAAGCGGTAGAACGCTGGGCGAACTGGATATCGTCCTGCGCGATCGCGAGGGCGTGCATCATCTGGAACTGGCGATAAAGCTGTACCTCGGCCCCCAGCAGACTGACGGCCACGACCCGGCCGATTGGCTGGGCCCCGGCTGCCACGACCGACTAGGCAGCAAACTGGCCCATGTCGTGGGTCACCAGTTGCCCATGTCGCGCAGTGCACAGGCACGTGACAGGCTGGCCGATCTGGGTGTCGATGAGATCAATGCGCACTTGTGGATGAGCGGCTACCTGTTCTACCCCTGTCCCGGCCAGACCGACTCACCGTCGCCGAGCAATCCGCAACATTTGCGTGGGCACTGGTCGCACCGCAAGGATTGGTCACCGCCACCACAGCAGTGCTGGCAGCCTTTGCCGCGCCACGCGTGGCTGGCACCGGCTCGCTTCCAGGCCGAGGACCTGCTGGTGCGTGCTGGCATCGGCGAATGGTTGCAGGCACTGGACGAGCATGCCCCTGCACAATTGCTGGTCCGCCTGGAGGAGCAGGCGGACGGGGCGTGGGAAGAGGCAGAGCGGCTGTTCCTGGTCGCTGACGACTGGCCGCACCTGCCCCTTTGAGAACGCCGTGCCTCAGGAGGCGTCGGCTACCGGTTCAGCCTTGGGGCAGTGGGCTTGGGCATCGGTCGGCCAGAGCACCTTGCCCTTGCCATCGACTACCTGCTCGGCACCGCACGGTAAGCGGTTGGTGTCGAACACCACCGTGCCATCGAGGCGATACATGGCCCGCAAGGTGCTGACCGCATCGTCGTTGTACCCTTCGACGCGATAACCAAAGATCACTCCGCGGTCCATGTCGACTTTGATGGCCTGCCATTTGGCCGGCACCAACAACTTGCCGTCCAGGTCGTAGAGGGCGCGATTGGCGTCGGTGGACTCACCCTCGGCGGCAAGCACGTGCTGCTTGTCGGCGGTCAGCGAGAGCCTGACGAACTGCTCCGGCTTGATCAACACCGTGCCTTTGGCATCCATCATCCCCACAGTGCGCACCTGATCGGGCATCCCCCAGACCTTGACGGTCTTGCGCGGCGATTGCAGCTCGGAATAGGCGAAACGCTCAGGCGCCAGCACACCGACCTCAGCATAAGTGGGCTCGATCAACACGGTGCCTTTATCCAGGTCGACGGTGCCAAAGGTGGCCAGGAAACTGTTCTGCATCACGCCAATATGGCTGAAGCCCGGACGATGACCGATCATGCCGGTGCCGGTACCCGCATCACCAATGGAGTCGTACTTCGGCTCGATCAGCCACTTGCCGTCATGGCCGATCATCCCCGCCTTGCCCCTTCCCGCCTCGGTACGCGGCTGTTGCACCATCGCACCGGTCTTGCCGAACGCTTCGCAGGTTTCATACCGAGGCTCGATGACCGTCTTGCCTTGGTAATCCATATAGCCGCACATCCCGTCGTAGGTGGCCTTGAAGGCCACCAATCCAGCCCCTGGGTTACCCAGCCAGAACTTGCCGAAAGGCACCACCAGGTTACCCGCGGCATCGGCCAGACCCGAGCCTTCGGCACCTTCGCGCTTGACCACCAGGTGGCCGTCGCCGACGACGACGATGTCATCGAAGTCGAGCTTGCGCAGCGTGCGAGTATCCAGGTTATAGCCCCAGCTTTCGCCTTCGCGCTTGGCGAGCACCCAGTTACCTTTCATGGCGCCACGCACGTACATCGAATCGAACACCGGGTCACTGACCTTCTCGCCCTTGACCGTGAGAATGCCGCGCAGTTCGTTCACTTCATAAACGATGAAGTCATTCTCGCCGCCGACATATACGGTGTCGAAGAGCGCCGGCTGGACTTCCTTGCCCTGCTCGTCCATCACACCGACCTTGCCATCACGGACAAAGCCGAACAAGCCAGGGGTCAGGGTATACAGCTCATCGGTGATATCGGCTTTGATCACCTGCTTGCCATCACGGCTGGCCAGGCTCCAGTGATCACCATCGCCAAAAATGAAGGAATTGCTGAAAGGTACGGTGTAGAGGCCCGAATAAGTGTTATCGGGGCCCACCAGCAAACTGCCAGTCTGGTCAATGACCGCGCATTGGTCGTTGACGCACAGGGGGATGGTCAGGTTGGCAAGCGGTTTGGTTTCGGGGGTTTGCTGGCAACCGCCCAGCATGAGAGTGGATAAAGCACAAAGCAGCGCCGCCTTCGAAGCGGCTGTGAAAGGTTTCATTTACACAGAGTCCTTGTGTAGAAAATCGTATAACTTGCTTCCTTGAGCTAACAGCAAATAGCTATTCGCCATCGCTCAGCGGATTGTATCGACGAAGTTTCACAGATCTAAAGCAAAAAAAAGATTTCCGTACCAGTTACAGTTAGGAACGAGCGCCGCCAAGAGCGTTCTTTTCGACATGATGACGAGGACCGACCATGGCTTCATCCACCCCCGCGACTCATTACGCACGCCTGTCCATCGCCCTGCATTGGCTGATGCTGGTGTTGCTCGCCGCTGTATACGCCTGCATCGAGTTGCGCGGCCTGTTCCCCAAGGACAGCGCCGAACGCAACTTGATGAAAGACCTGCACTTCATGCTTGGCCTGACGGTATTCGTGCTGGTCTGGTTGCGCCTTGCCGTACGGGTGACTCGACCGACACCCCCCATCGTGCCCAAGCCACCTGCCTGGCAAACCGGCCTCGCGCACCTGATGCACCTGGCGCTGTATCTGTTGATGATCGGTTTGCCGCTGGCCGGTTGGTTGATTCTGAGCGCCGCCGACAAGCCGGTGCCGTTCTATGGCCTGGAACTGCCACACCTGATCGGTGCCGACCCGGATCAAGCCAAGTTCATCAAGGGCTGGCATGAGCGCGTGGGCAGCTGGGGCTACTGGCTGATCGGCCTGCACGCACTGGCCGGCCTGTACCACCACTATGTGCAGCGCGACAACACGCTGCTGCGCATGCTGCCCTACAAGTAACCGCGCCGCCCCTGCAGGCCACCGGTGTGCAGAAAGATCAGGCGGGTGCCGGGCTCGAACAGCCCGGCCTCAGCCTGGTCGCGCAAGGCCAGCAAGGCCTTGCCGGTGTAGACGGCTTCGAGCGGCACACCACTGTGTCGCTCGCACGCGTCGACGAACGCCAGCAGGTCCTCATCGAACTTGGCAAAACCGCCACGACAGGCTTCGTGCAGCTGGTAACCGTCAGCGCCGACCAGTTCCCTGACCGTCTGCGGCACACCATGATCCCACGGCACTGCCAACGCGCCATGAACGGCGTGCCTACCCGCCTCGGCCAGTACCAGGCCCGCCAGCGTGGTCCCGGTTCCTGCCGCCAACCACCAGGCATCGTACGCTGACCACCCCAGCGCTCCCAGTTGCGCCTGTGCCTGCTCGACGATCGCTGCACAACCCTCGGCGCCCGCCAACCCGCCACCGCCTTCGGGAATGCAGTGCCATCCCGGGTAGCGAGCCTGCCAGGGCGCCCAGAAACCGGGCTCGTGGCGCGCACGGTAACCGTCGTATCCAAGCCAGTGCAGCTCCATGCCAAAGCCCTGCAAGTCCCGAACGGTTGGCGTGTCCTGGGCATGACCGCGCAGCAGCCCCACCGTGGCGAAACCAAAGCGTTTACCGGCAGCGGCCAGGGCGTGGAGGTGATTGGAATGGTTGCCGCCAAGGCTTATCAGGCCGGGCGCGCCCTTTTCATGTGCGCGTTGCAGGTGGTGGCGCAGCTTGAACCATTTGTTGCCGCTGATCAGCGGGTCGATCAGGTCCAGGCGCAGGATGGCGGCTTCGATCGCAGCGTTTTGCAGCCATGGCAGATGAAAAGTTTGCAAGAACGCGGAGGGTAGCTCTGAGAGGCACGGGGACATGGCGAGAGACCTTGGTTGGTGCTGCAGTTTACCAGGCGAAGCAGCAGGGCCTGGGGCATGAGCCACCTTTCCACGAATAGATAACGAATCTTCCTAAGCGCCCCAGCCCCCCCTGCATACAGATAGAGATTCATTTTTTAACGTCGCTCGCCTGTCTCTTGAGGAAGGCGAGCCTCTCATATCCTCAGCGTTCGTTATCGCGCCTCCCGAAACCCTGGAAGCCGAGGATCTGGCTCAGCGCATCGATGTATTCACCCGATGGCTGGCCAATGTCAGTGAGGGTCACCTCTGCCTGCAACGGTTGCACACTTGCAGCGCCAAGTTATGGGTGGCCGGAAATGCAATGGCGCTGTCAGGGGCATTGGGCGATATCGTTACCCTGCTCACCACCACTCCTCGTGCGCCGCAATACGGGTAGAGCCTTGCCATAAACCTGCACACCACGATCTGCGGCTCGCTGCCCGACCTCACCGAGCAGGCGCTTTCCTACCTACCCACATTGCTCTCGCAACAACCGCTTATGCCTAGGTGCGATATGCACAACGTGACCGAAATTGCGACTTTCCCATAAAGCGCTCGTTAGCACTGAGCCAGAAACCATGTCCGAACCGATGGTGCCAGCCTTCAAGCCTAAAGGTCAGCACCACCGCAACTACTTGGACAGCGAGTGGCTCAAAGCTCCGCCGCCAACCGCGACCCTTGGTTGATCGCCCGCTTGGCGTCCAGTTCGGCAGCAACGTCGGCCCCACCGATCAGGTGAACCGACTGCCCCGCCGCCGCCAACCCTTCATGCAACTCACGAAGTGGATCCTGCCCGGCGCAAATCACCACATTGTCCACCGCCAACACCTGCGGCTCCCCCTCGCCGACGCGGATGTGCAGGCCGTCGTCGTCGATCTTCAGGTACTCGACGCTGTTGAGCATCTGCACATGCTTGTTCTTCAAGCCCGTACGGTGGATCCAGCCGGTGGTCTTGCCGAGGCCGTCGCCGACCTTGGATTTCTTGCGCTGTAGCAAGTACACCTGCCGTGCAGGCGCATGCGGCTGGGCTTTGATACCCGCCACGCCGCCGCGTGCTTCGAGGTGCGTATCGATGCCCCACTCCTTCCAGAACGCGTCACGGTCCTGGCTGCTGGCCACCCCCTGATGCACCAGGTATTCGGAAACGTCGAAACCGATACCGCCCGCCCCGATCACCGCCACGCTCTTGCCCACCGGCTTGCGCTCCAGCAGCACGTCCAGGTAGCTGAGGACCTTGTTGTGCTCGACCCCTGGAATGGCCGGGGTACGGGGAACAATGCCGGTCGCCAGGATGATTTCGTCGAACTTCCCCTGCACCAATGCCTCGACGTCGACACGGGTGTTCAAGCGCAGCTCTACGCCGGTGCTGCGCACTTTGTTGCGGAAGTAGCGAAGCGTCTCGAAGAACTCTTCCTTGCCCGGCACCCGCTTGGCGACGTTGAACTGGCCGCCCACTTCGTCTGCTGCATCGAACAGGGTCACCTCATGGCCTCGCTCGGCAGCCACGGTCGCGGCCGCCAGACCGGCAGGGCCGGCGCCGACCACGGCGATCCGCTTGACCTTCGTGACCGGCAGGTAATTCAACTCGGTCTCGTGACAGGCCCGTGGGTTGACCAGGCAACTGGTCAGCTTGCCACCGAACGTGTGGTCCAGGCAGGCCTGGTTGCAGCCGATGCAGGTGTTGATTTCATCGGCACGGCCTTCGGCGGCCTTATTGACGAAATCTGGGTCCGCCAGGAACGGCCGGGCCATCGAGACCATGTCGGCATCGCCCTCGGCCAGCACTGCCTCGGCCACTTCCGGCGTGTTGATGCGGTTAGTGGTGATCAGCGGGATCTTGACCGCACCGCGCAGCTTGGCGGTGACCTTGGTGAATGCCGCGCGCGGCACTTTGGTGGCAATGGTCGGAATTCGCGCCTCATGCCATCCGATGCCGGTGTTGATCAGCGTCGCGCCTGCGCGCTCGATGGCCTGGGCCAGCAGCACGATCTCATTCCAACTGCTGCCACCTTCGACCAGGTCGAGCATCGACAGGCGGAAAATGATGATGAATGCCGGCCCTACCGCCTCGCGCACGCGGCGGACGATCTCGACCGCCAGGCGCATGCGGTTTTCGTAGCTGCCACCCCAGCGGTCCGTGCGGTGGTTGGTGTGGGCGGCCAGGAACTGGTTGATGAAATACCCTTCCGACCCCATGACCTCGACACCGTCGTATCCAGCGCGCTGGGCCAGCACGGCACAATTGACGAAGTCGGCGATCTGCTTTTCGATCCCCGCCTCGTCCAGCTCCTTGGGCTTGAAGGGGTTGATCGGAGCCTGGATGGCGCTGGGCGCGACTTGGCGTGGGCTGTACGCATAGCGCCCGGCGTGGAGTATCTGCAGGCAGATCTTGCCGCCAGCGGCGTGCACGGCGTCGGTGACGATCCGGTGCTTGTCGGCTTCTTCCTCGGTGCTCAGCTTGGCCGCGCCAGAATAAACGCCCCCTTCATCGTTGGGCGCAATACCCCCCGTGACCATGAGCCCGACGCCACCGCGCGCGCGCTCGGCAAAGTAGGCCGCCATGCGTTCGAAACCGCCGGGACGCTCTTCAAGGCCGGTGTGCATCGAGCCCATCAAGGTGCGGTTACGCAAGGTGGTAAAGCCCAGGTCGAGCGGGGCCAGCAAGTGCGGATAGCGGTCGGCAGCCATGAAACGGTTCCCCATGTGGCGTGATCACGGAAATGCAGGCACCTCGCACGCTGGCGGGGCCTATCGTTTATCTGCTGCGACATTAAACAGCCGTTTGAATGGGCTCAATGATCGGAAATTACAACTTACTGATCAAAATGCGCAGCCGCTTCGCCACACGAAGCGTCAGGTCATTCAATGCAGTCCGACGTACCTTCAGGTTTTCCTTCGACGCGGTTCGAACGAACGCCGACGGTATTCAAGGCCTACGGTGACGTCAGGATGACCACGTAGTGACCTTGTGTCGGGGGCTCGCCGCGCTCATCGACCAGCCTGTAAGCCTGATCGACGGTAGGCCCTCGGTCGACCCGTAACGCCCGAACCGGCACCGCCAGATCGTCCACGCCCTGGATACCGATGACGCTGTCACGAGCCAGCGCCGGACAGGCCTCCATTCGCCAGCCGCCAGTGCCGGCGGTGGTCGTGCACGACGGCTCGACGATGCTGCCGGTGAACTGCAGCATGCCCGAGACAACGACGGCGTCTGCCTGGGCCTGACCAACCAGGCCCAGGCACACTGCAACACTCAATGCGAATCGCTTGCTGCCCATGATTTTCACTCTCCCGATAACCCAATGTTGAGCCTATCGGATGAACGTCAGGCAGCCTGGCCGCGGGCGTGAGGTAGTTCACAAAACAAAGAAGCCAATTTAAGAAACGTCTCAAAGCCTGCGACCGCTGCGATGCCTAGGATGGCTGAGACTCTCCCGACCCGCATCACCGGAGCCATTCCCTGACCATGTCGCCGCGCTCGCTTCGTACCCTCTTGCTCCCAGCCATGGCGGCGATCGTCATGACGGGCCTGGCGTCCAATGCTTGGGCCCAACTCAAGATCGAAGGCACGCGTCTTGTCTACCTGGGAACGAACAAGGAAGCGAGCCTCAACGTCATCAATCGCAGCGACCTGGACACGGTCATGCAAAGTTGGGTCAGCGCACCCGACGAGCACGACGATGCCCCCTTCGCCATTGTCCAGCCATTGACGCTGATCCCCCCCAACGGTAAACAGACGCTGCGGATACTGTACGCAGGCAAGGGCCTACCCAAGGACCGGGAATCACTGTTCTGGCTGAACATCCTCGAGATCCCGCGCAAGCCCGCGCAAACCGATACCCTGCAGTTCGCCATCCGCCAGCGCCTGAAGCTGTTCTATCGTCCCGCCGGCCTGCCAGGCTCGTCCAGCGAAGCGGCCACCGGCCTGCAATGGCGCAAGCGCGAGCCTCGTTCGATCGAAGTCAGCAATCCAAGCGCCTTCCATGTTTCGCTGATCGATCTCCAACTCGATAGCCTCGGGCAGTCATACCCACTTACGGACTACCTCCTCCTGCGCCCAGGGGAATCGCTCACCCTCGAAGCGCCTTCGACACTGCCTGCACAGAGTCGTGTGGCATTCAGCGAGCTCACCGATATCGGCCTGCAGAAACGCCACCGCGTCGCGCTGCCGTGAACACACCGTTACAGGATAGCCCCCCCATGATCCCAATTCGAAAAGCCCTGCTGGGCCTGCTCTTCGTCGCAGCCAGCTGCCCGGCCACCAGCTATGCGCTGTCATGCAAGCTGGACCCCTCCAAGGCGTCGGTGTTCAAGGAGGCCCTGGGTACCGCGCTGGCGGTGCCGGCCGACGCGGCGGACGGCACGATCATCTGGGAATCTGCGCCACATTCAGTGCCGGTCATCTGCGCCGATGACTACGAAACAGGCGTACGGGAAGACGTCTATTTCTGGGTCAACCCTGCGAAAATCAGCATCGGCAAGGGCATACGGGTCGGGATTCGCTACGGATCCAAGACCATCACCCAGAGTTCGGGCGCGGTCAGCACCGGTTTCAACTCGTTCCACGGTTGCAACTGGGCGAACTGCACGGGCTGGGACAAGGCCCGCTTCACCCTGACCTTCACCGTGTTCATCGAAAAATACGGTGAAACGCCGACCGATGGACAAGCCAGCGTCCTGAGTGAATATCGGGTGTTCCAGCTGGACGGCAAGGGCGGACTCAACCCCAAGCCTGACAGCAACCTCAACTATGTCGTCACCGGTATGAACAACGTGCGCTTCGTACCCTGTTCGCCCGAGCTGACCATCTTACCTTCGGTGGTCAATTTCCGCCGCGCCCTCGCCAGCTCGGCACAAATCGGCCAGGTCGCCAGCTCGGCCAATTTCAGCCTCGACCTGGTCAGGACCTGCGACACGCCGTACGCCGTCAGTGCTCGCTTCAGCCCGGTTGCCGGCAGCGCCAGTGTCATCGACAAACTGCTGGTGCCCGGCAATAACAGCTCTGTCGGCATCGCCCTGACCCAGCAGGACAACAACCAACCGGTGCCCTTCGATACCTGGTTCAAGCTGGCGGACCTCACTACACCGGGCTTGATCCGCAACGAGTTCCGTGCCGACCTGATTTGGCGCTCGGCCCCTGTCCCCGGTACGTTCGAGGCCATGGCGCTGGTGGACCTTTTCTACAAGTAACACCGCGACCAGGCCCCTTTAAGGATCGTCTGATGTCTAGTTGCCAGCGGCGGGCCTAAATTCGCCGGATGCGACTCAAAGCCTATCTGCAACAGATCAACCCTCTACTCTCCGACCCCGAAGCAGCACGCCGGCTGCTTCGGCTGCTGGCGTTCGTACTCTCGGCCGGCATTCTCGGCGCGGCCTACAATTTCCTGTCCTTCACGTTCAACACCGACATTGCCCGGCGCCACGGCGCCATGAGCAGTGCGATCGCCGAGGCGCATACCTTTTTCACCAACCGTGAGGCACTGCTCGAAAGCCTGAGCCTCGCAACCGTGCGCCAGGCCGTTCCTGGCGTCCAAGCGGTGCCCCTGGCACCGGGCGAAGAGGTCCACCTGCAACTGGGCAACCAGCCGGGCAAGCGCTGGAGCCTGTGGCTGACACGACGCATGTGCGCCTATCTCAAGGCGCGCCATGTCAACCTGCTGTATGTCGGCGCAGATGCCCAAGCCCCCATGCGCTGGCTGTACAACGTCGACTCGCAGGCGCCGGAGCCTTCACGCGCCCTGCTCGACCGACTCCGCGATGCAGGGCAACGGGTGAAGGCACCACGGGAACTGTGGCTGGCCGACCAGGGCGCGCAAAGCTCGCGCCTTTTCATCTTCCTGCGCCTGGACGAACGCGACGCGGACTCCGGCTGGCTGGGCCTGGAAATCGACAGCCAGGCGGTGGCGCCATCGCTCAAGGATGCCAGCGCGGGGGAATTCATGATGTTCAACGCCGACGGGATGCTGGTGTTCACCAACAGTCAGGGCCCGGCATTGAACCGCTCGCTACCTAAGCCCGTGGGTCAGGACTTCTTCGGCTTTGTCGGCCAGGGGCTACTGCCGGAGTACCTGGTCATCAGCAAGCCGCTGATGTCCTCGGACTGGCAACTGGTATACGCGATCGGCCTGTCCGCGATCCTCGCCGGCGTGTGGCAGCAACTGCTCGGTGCCCTGCTGTTCTGCGTGCTCAGCATCACCTTGATAAGAGTCCTGATTCAGCGTTTCGACCAGCGCTTCTTCACCCCAACGGTCGAGCGTATCCGCGAACTGGTCGAAAGCGAGATGTTCAGCCGTGATGTCATCGAAACAGCACCTGTGGCCCTGTGCGTGCTGCGACGCAGCGATGGACAGGTCGTGCTGGAAAATCACCTGGCCCAGCAGTGGTTGGGCCAAGGCCAGGCACGGGACGCGCGCAGCGCGCAATGGATAGAGAAAGTCTTCGAACCAGACGAAGGCCAGTACAGCGACTATTTCGAGAGCGCCGAAGGGCGTCACCTGTACCTGAGTTGTTCGCCAACCCGCTACAAGGGCGAGCAGGTTCTGTTGTGCGCATTCAGCGACATCAGCGCGCGCAAGCAGATCGAGGCCGCGCTGGAGGATGCCCGGCGCGCTGCCGACACGGCCAACGAAGCGAAAACCCAGTTCCTGGCGACCATGAGCCATGAGATCCGCACGCCGCTCTTCGGTGTGCTGGGCACCCTGGAGCTGCTGTCGCGTACTGCGCTGGACGCCCAGCAGCGCGACTACCTGCAAGCCATCGAAGGCTCCTCCTCGACCTTGCTGCAGTTGATCTGCGACGTCCTCGACGTGTCCAAGATCGAGGCAGGTCAACTGGCCCTCGAACTCAGCGAGTTCAGTGCGTTGGAGCTGGTCCGCGAGGTAATCCAGGGCTACAGCGCGGCGGCCAGGAGCAAGGGGCTGCTGCTCTACAGTTGTCTGGACCCGCGCCTGCCGGAACACCTGATCGGTGACGTCAACCGGATCCGCCAGATCCTCAACAACCTGCTGAGCAATGCGGTCAAGTTCACCGATTGCGGCCGCGTGGTGTTGCGGGTCCGGCTGCTCAACCGCGATGGCGAGCGCTCCTGCCTGTTGTGGCAAGTCTCGGACACGGGCAAGGGCATCGCCGAACAGGACCAGCCGTTCATCTTCGACCCTTTCTACCAGACCGAGGGCCATACCCAGGTCATACCCGGCACAGGCCTTGGGCTGCCGATCTGCCAGCGGCTGACCCAATTGATGAATGGCCAACTGCGCCTGGTAAGCGAGTTGGGCCTTGGCAGCAGCTTCAGCCTGACCCTGCCTTTGGAAGTGGCGTCCGGCCGCAGCAATGCCCCGTTCAATCTTCTGGCAGAGCGCATTCACGTGGTATCGCCGGCGCGCGAACTGGCAGAAGCCATCGCTGGCTGGTTATGTCGCTGGGGGGCTCGTGCCCAGGTCGGTGCGCCGGGCTGCGCCCTGGCCGGCGAACTGCTGGTCGAACTGCATCCAGGCAGCGTCGAGCGCTGCCTGGTCGGAGAATGGCCTGGCCCGCGGATCCTGGCCAGCGCCCAGGGATGCTGGGAAGCCCGCCACGAAGCCGGTCACTGGCAGGTCAACCTCAACGACCTGGGCGCCCTGCACCATGCCGTCGCCCAGGCCCAGGGCCTGCGCAGTGCCAGGCACGAAGCCGTACCCGACGTTCGCGCGCCGGAGCCGCTTGGGCTGCACGTGCTGGTTGCCGAGGACAATCTCATCAACCAGTTGATCCTTCGCGACCAGCTCGAGGAGCTCGGCTGCAGCGTGAGCTTGGCCAGCGATGGCGAGCAGGCCCTGCAAAGTTGGAAACGCGAGCACTTCGACCTGGTGCTGACCGACGTCAACATGCCCGGTATCAACGGCTACGAACTGGCCCGAGCCCTGCGCGGTCTGGGCTGCGCCCAGCCCATCATCGGCGCCACCGCCAACGCACTGCGTGGCGAGGAAGAACTGTGCCTGGCCGCTGGCATGGACCGCTGCCTGATCAAGCCTTTCAACCTGCAAGTGTTGTTCAACTGCCTGGCCCCGTATCGAGGTAGCCGCCATGAAGTCCTTTAACATCCTGATCGTCGAAGACCACCCTTTCCAGCACATGTACCTGCAACACCTGTTCAGCGAGCTTGGCACCTTCAACCTGGAGGCAGCCCGGGATGGCCAGGAAGCGCTGGAGCGCCTGCGACTGCGCGACTTCGACCTGGTCCTGACTGACCTGCTGATGCCTGGCATGGATGGCGTGCAGTTTATCCAGCACCTGGCTGGCCTTCGCCACAAACCCGGTCTGGCGATCATGAGCGCGGCCTCGCGGCGCATGCTCATGGCTGCAAGCCTGGTGGCCAAGAACCTTGGCGTGGACGTGCTTGGGCTGATTTCCAAGCCAGTCGAGCCGGCTGCGCTGCGCAGCCTGATCGACCAGTTGCAACTGCACCACCAGGCTCCGGCCCAAGCGGCCCCGACAGCCCTCGAGTTCGATCGCCAGACACTGATAGATGCCTTGAACAACCGAGCCTTCCAGGCCTGGTTCCAGCCCAAGAAGTCTTTGCACAATGGCCGCATCGTCGCAGCCGAAGCGCTGGTGCGCTGGATGCATCCGGACCAAGGAGTCTTGTTGCCAGGCACCTTCCTACCGACGATCACGGCCTTCGGCCTCGAGGAAAGGCTGCTGTGGGTGATGCTCAAGCAAGCCATGGATGCCCAGGCACGGTGGCGTGACCGAGGCTATGACATCCCCGTCTCGATCAACCTGCCGACCCACCTGCTCAACAGCCATGATCTGGCCGACCGCTTGCTGGAGTTCGTCCTGCACCACCAAGGCGTGCCCGGCAAGCTGTGCTTCGAGCTGATGGAATGTTCAGTTCCCGAAGAGCTGAGCAATTTCTATGCAGGCGCCTGCCGCTTGCGCATGAAGGGGTTCGGCCTGTCCCAGGACGACTTCGGCAAAGGCTACAGCTCGTACCTGAGCCTGGTCTCGACGCCGTTCACCGAGCTCAAGATCGACCGCGCCCTGGTGCAGCGCTGCGATGAAAGCGAGAGCCTGGCTTCGGCCCTGGCCAGCATCGTCGCCCTGGGGCGCAAGCTTGGGCTGACCGTGGTGGCAGAGGGTGTCGAAACGCCCCAGGAGCTCGAGATGCTACGCAAGGTAGACTGCAACCAGGTTCAGGGTTTCCTGATCTCCCATGCCGTCTCGGCTGAACAGTTCCAGCGCCTGCTGCACAGCGACGGTCCGCCGTCAGCCTACTGAACTGTTGTAACTCACGGCGCCGGCCGGGCATCAGAGGTAATATCCCTAGGGTACCGATGCCCCCAAGGTCTTCCGGATTCTTTCATGAAACAATACAACGCCCTGCTGGAAAACCTGGCTCGCAGCTCCCTGCGACTGAACAAAGGCATGACCGTTCTGCTTGGCCTGGCGCTGCTGCTGGCCGGCTTCAGCCTCTGGTCCATCGAGCGCCTGGTCGACGAGCATAACGACACGGTCAGCATCCATTTCGCCCGGCTGATGGAAAACATCCAGGAACAGGAAAGCTTCCTCGAGGCCCTCGTGCTACGCAGCGCCAGGGGCGAGTTGCTCGACCACCCACGTGCGCTCGAACCGGTGCTGACACCACTGCCCGACCAAGGACCGGACATCTACAAAGGCCAGGCATTTCCATTTTCCCTGCCATTCAGCCTCAAGCTCGACTCGCACAGCCTCGCTGGCAACCAGGTGGCAAGCATCTTCAGCCAGGGTGCGAACCTGGCCAGCTTCTACAGCATGTTCTGGTCGGCCTCCCCCTACCGATCGCCCCAGGTGTTCCTGTTCTCGCCGGATGCCCATTACGACATCACGGTTCCCGCCGCCGGCCGCAGTCGGGGCAAGCCCCAGGACGTGGACGAGCCTTTCATCGACGTGGTCAGGCAGGTCGCGGCGCGGCGCCCCCAAGGCCTGGACCAGGGCGCCGGAATCGTCTGGCGCAGCTATGTCGAACAGCCGGACCAGGACTCCCCACCGCGGGTACTGGCCTATGCCAGCATCGCCCTGCGCCCGACCGAGGCAAGCGGCCAACATTTGCAAGTGGCGTCGCTGGTCGACCTGGCACAGATCGACGACTTCGAACGCATCATGGCCTGGACCGTGTATGACCATTTCAACCTGATTGCTCCGTCCGGAGAGGTGCTGGTCGGCACGCCCATGCCTCTTGAGGGGGTGCATGAAGGCCTCAACATCAAGCCCGAAGGCCTGGTTTTCCGCCTTCACGAGCAAGCCAACGGTGGCTGGAGCGCGGTCTACACCGTGACCTACCGGCACTTCTTCCGTTACGCGTTCTGGTCGCTGGCCAGCCTCGCCGCCACCTTCCTCGTCCTGGTCGGATTGGGCCGGGTGGCCATCCGCTGGTACCAGCGCCAGGTCATCCTGCCTGCGCGCGCAGCACACGAGACCATCGCCGAGAGCGAGGCCTTCAGCCGGGTGGTCATCGACACCGCGCCGACCGGCCTGTGCGTGGTTCGCAGCGCCGACA
Organism: Pseudomonas sp. Rh2; assembly: GCF_040762985.1. Classification (NCBI taxonomy): domain Bacteria; kingdom Pseudomonadati; phylum Pseudomonadota; class Gammaproteobacteria; order Pseudomonadales; family Pseudomonadaceae; genus Pseudomonas; species Pseudomonas sp. Rh2. The sequence continues at coordinate 2,114,640 of NZ_CP142890.1, read as the reverse complement.
ACGAGGTACTGCTGGAGAACCAGCGCGCGCAACAATGGCAAGGCACCCGCGAATTGGTCAGCACTCTCGCCCCGGCACTGGGCAGTACCCGCAGCGGCGAACACTACCTGCAGGTCGAGGGCCGCCATTTGCAGGTCGGCTTCGTGTCGACCCGTTACCATGGCGAAGACGTACGCCTTTACGCATTCAACGACGTCACCCGCCACGTCGAGGACGCCCAGGCGCTGGAAGAGGCGCGCCGCGCCGCCGACGCCGCCAACACCGCCAAGACCCTCTTCCTGGCAACCATGAGCCACGAGATTCGCACGCCGCTGTACGGCGTGCTGGGCACCCTCGAGTTGCTCGGCCTGACCCACCTGGATGCCCGCCAGCAAGGCTACCTGCACACCATCCAACGTTCCTCGGCGACCCTGTTCCAACTGATCAGCGACGTGCTCGACGTGACGAAGATCGAATCCGGACAGATGGCCCTTGAGCCAGTCACGTTCTGCCCGCTGGACATGCTCGAAGATACCGTGCGCACCTACCGCGCCTTCGCCGAGCGCAAGGGACTGTTGCTCTACGCTTGCCACGATGCCCGACTGCCAGCCCAGGTGGTCGGCGACCCGATACGCATCCGCCAGATCCTCAACAACTTGCTGAGCAACGCCATCAAGTTCACCGACACCGGCCGGGTGGTGCTGCGCACGCGCGTGCTGGCGCTCGACGACACCCAGGTCAGCCTCCAATGGCAGGTCGCCGATACCGGCATCGGCATTTCACAAGCGCAGCAGGCCAGGCTCTTCGAGCTTTTCTACCAAGTCGTCGACGCTTCCAGCGAGGGCGGTGCCGGTTTGGGTCTGCCGATCTGCGGCTGGTTGGCCGACATGATGGGCGGCCAGATCAAGGTCGTCAGCGAGCCGGGCCTGGGCAGCAGTTTTTCCCTGAAAGTAAGCCTGCCACTGGCCCCGGGTGAGTTGAGCGACTGCCCGCTGGTCGCGCCCGACCCGACCCCGGTGTACGTGCGCGCACCGATCCCGGAGCTTGCCCAGCACGGCGTCGACTGGCTGCAACGCCTGGGTATCAGCGCCACGTTGACGATTCCGCCCATGGAAAAAGACAATCACCAGGCCCTGTTGGTGGACCTGCTCGACTGTCCGGACGCCATCAACTGGCATGGCCAGCGTATCTGCGCCAGCAGCGACGGCCCGGTGCCCGCCAGTTTCAGCGACGGTAGCTGGCGGGTGGACCTGCACGACATACGTGCCATCGCCCAGGCCGTTGCCCGGATCCGCGAGGGCGGCGCACCCGAGGGCCAGGACACGGCGCGGCAGCAAAGCGCCGCCCTGCGCCTGCATATCCTGGTGGCCGAGGACAATCCGATCAACCAGGCGATTCTCCAGGAGCAACTCGAAGCGCTGGGCTGCACAACGGTAGTGGCGGCCAACGGCGAACAAGCCATGCAACGTTGGCAGCCGGGCCTTTTCGACGTGGTCCTCACCGACGTGAACATGCCGTTGATGAATGGCTACGAACTGGCCAGGACCCTGCGCCAGCATGACGCAAGGCTACCGATCATCGGCGTCACTGCCAATGCGCTGCGAGAGGAGGGCCAGCGCTGCATCGAGGTGGGGATGAATGCCTGGATGGTCAAGCCGCTGAGCCTGCAAACCTTGCGCAGCCATCTGGTCCGCCTGTGCCGGCCAACCCTGGCTGACAGCTCCAGCCGCGCACAAGCGCAAAGCTCCAGCGAGCGACCCGCACCGTCCACCATCGAGACCGTGCAACTGTCCGCCGCGATGCGCGCACTGTTCGTCAGCACCATGCGCCAGGACATGCAACAGTTGCGCCTGGCGCTTGAGCAGCGTGACCACCAGCGCCTTGGCGAACGCCTGCACAGCATCGCCGGCGCCCTGGGCGCGGTACAGGCCAAGGCCCTGGCCGAACAGTGTTGCGCACTGGAGAACGCGCTGGTCGACTCGCCGATCGATGCGGCCCTGACCGAGAACCTGCGGGGGGTACTGGACAGGCTTTCTGCAATGCTAGATACCCTCGCATAGAATCAATTTCAGCGCTGACAACGCCTGCAAACAACCCTCCCATCCGCACCGGCTAACGGATCGTCTTTTATGGAAAAACTCAAGGTCATTATCGCCGACGATCATCCCATCGTGCTGCTCGGCGTCCGGGAACTGGTCGAGCGAGACCCACGCTTTGAAGTGGTCGGCGAGGCCGTCTGCTCGCAAGGGCTGATCGAACTGCTCGAACGCCACCCGGTGGACATGGTCATCTCCGACTACAACATGCCGGCAGACTCCCCCTATGGTGACGGCCTCAAATTGATCGACTACCTCAAACGTCACTATCCCGCAGTCCGCATTCTCGTGCTGACCATGATTTCCAACCCCCTGATCCTGACACGGCTGCAGGAACTGGGCGTCTACGGTGTCATCCAGAAGAACCAATTGCACGGTGAGATTGAAAAGGCGCTCAATGCCCTCGCCCGCAACAGCACCTACCGGGCGCCGGAACCGGCAAGGCACTCGGTGCTCGCCTGCACCACCGCCATCGACCAACGGGTAGAAAACCTGTCCCCCAAGGAATTCGAAATACTGCGTCTTTTCGTTGCCGGCCAAAGTGTCAGCGAGATTGCCCGCAGTCAACACCGCAGCACCAAGACCATTAGTGCGCAGAAAGTTTCAGCGATGCGCAAACTTGAAGTAAACAGCGACCAGGAGTTATTGGAATACTGCTTGGCGAGTCATATCTTCAACTAATTAACGACTGTCATTGTCGGGCCATTAAGATTCGTCTGATGTGCCAGGGAAACCACCTGACTTATCGTGAGCGTGCATTAACTTGCAGCACTTACTCACTATCACGTGGACATTAATATGAAAAAATTTTCCCTGGCCGCACTGACCCTGTCGCTTATCACCGCTTCGGCCGGCGTCCTGGCCGCCGAGCCCACCGGACCGGTCAAGGGTGGCAGCGGCAAGATTTCCTTCACCGGCGTGATCAACAATGACGCCTGCTCGGTCGATGGCGCCAACGCCGACCGTATGATTGCCGTAGACATGGGCACCGTTTCGATCAAGGACATGGGCACCGCCGAAAACCCAACTTCGGGCCGCGTGACCGGCAAGGACTTCAACCTCAACGTCAACTGCAACGTCGGCACCAAGGTGGCGATGGTCTTCGATGCCAACAGCGGCGGCTCGGGCCTGGTCACTGGCAAGAAGGTCCTGGCCCTGACCAAGGGCACCGGCACCGCCGCCAACGTCGGCATCGCCCTGCTCGACCCCAACGGTAACCTGATCGACCTGAGCTCGGCCGCCACCGCCAAGATCCAGAGCGAAGTGCACGGCACGGGCGCCGAGGGCGGCGACGCTACCCTGAGCTTCTCCGCGGCCTACGTGACCACCGGCGCAGCGGGCACCGCCACTGCCGGTCGTGGTGACGCCACCCTGCCGTTCATCCTGCAGTACGAGTAATCACTTCGCAGCTGCTCCCTGGGCGAGGCTGATCAGCCTCGCCACTCCTTCGTCCCGCAAGGTATCCACCATGTTGCGTCGTTCTATGTATCCCGTTCTCGGGTTGCTGGGCATGCTCGTTGCCGCCCAGGCAACCGCCAGCATCTCCCTGAGCGCCACCCGCGTCGTGTTCGACGGTGCTCACAAGGAAGCCAATGTCATCGTGCGCAATGGCAACCAGGAAGTCCTGGTGCAATCCTGGGTAGACAGCGGCGACAGCGCCAAAGCGCCCGCGCCGTTCGCTGTGACACCACCGTTGGCCAGGGTAATGCCCAAGCAGGAACAACTGCTGCGTATTCTCTATGAAGGCCAAGGCCTGCCGACCGATCGCGAATCGGTGGTCTGGCTCAATGTCCAGGAAATCCCGCAAGCCAGTACCAAGGCCAATACCTTGCAACTGGCGGTGCGTCAACGTATCAAAATTTTCTTTCGCCCGGCCGACCTGCCCGGTAATGCACTGCTGGCACCGGAGCAATTGGTCTGGCAACTGACCCAACGCGGCGGACACGCACAACTGACTGTAAACAACCCCAGCCTGTTCCATGTGTCCATGGCCGATATCGAACTTAAACGCGGAAAGCAAACTGTGCTCAGCGTCGACTCGACCATGATCGCCCCGCGTGCAAACAGGACATTCAGCTCGGCACTTTCCCAGGTGGAGGGCCCGTTGACGCTCACGTTCAAGAGCATCAACGACTATGGCGCCCAACATGAATATTCCGTGCAGTTGAACACTGCCCAGCCTGGTAGCGCAAAGCCTGCCGAACCCGCCATCGCCCTGTGAAACCGTAGCGCCCACACCTCACGCGTCTGGTCCCGTGCGGCCTCCCCGTGCCCAGCCCGTGCCGGGACATGAAATAGGTTCCTCGTATGTCTCTGTCCATCGCCTCCCGCTCCGTAGTCGGCGCCGCTGCAGGCGTGCGCGCGCTCAATGGCGGCACGTTTCGTCCGGCCTGGAAGCTCAACGCCCTGTCACTGGTCATCTGCACCACGCTACCCGGCTTGGCAGCGGCGCAGGATGACCCGCACCTGCAAGGCTTCAACACCACCTTCCTGCAGGGCGCGCAATCGGCGGTCGACTTGCAACTGCTGCTGTCGGCCAACAGCGTGCTGCCGGGCAATTATCGGGTAGACCTCTACAGCAACGACGTGCTGGTGGGCCGGCGTGACATCGACTTCAACCGCAACCCCCAGACCGGGGTCGTGGAACCCTGCCTGACCCTGGAGCTGCTCGGACAGTTGGGCATCGACATGGACAAGCTCAAGGCCCAAGGTCGTCTGGTTGACGCCCAGGCGTGCTACGACCTGCCCACTCTGATCGACCAGGCCAGCTTGAGCTACGACTCCAATCACCTGCGCCTGTCCGCCAGCATTCCGCAGGTTGCGATGAAACGTGGCTTGCGCGGCTATGTCGACCCGCAGCTGTGGGATGCCGGGGTGTCCGCAGCGTTCGTAAACTATCAATTCAATACCAGCCGCAGCGCCGGCGATGCCCAGACCCGCATCAACAACAACCTGAGCCTGCGCAACGGTATCAACCTCGGCAGCTGGCGCTTGCGCAACGAGTCGAACTTCAGCAGCGGTACCGGTCGGCCGGACACTTTCAAGAGCAACCGCAGCTATATGCAACATGACGTGACGGCGCTCAAGGGCCAGTTCAGCGCAGGCGACATCTTCAGCGACACCGACCTGTTCGACAGCGTGCGCTACCGGGGCCTGAAACTGGCTTCGGACGAAGGCATGCGCGCCGATAGCGAGCGCGGCTACGCGCCGGTGGTCAGGGGTGTAGCCCAGACCAGTGCCAGGGTCGAGATTCGCCAGAACGACTACGTGCTCTATACCACCAACGTTCCGCCCGGCCCATTCGAAATCAGCGACATCTACCCCAGCGGCTCCAATGGCGACCTGGAGGTCACCATCATCGAGGCCGACGGTCGCCGGCGGGTCAGCACGCAAGCATTCTCCAGCTTGCCGCTCATGGTCCGCGATGGCCAGGTCAAGTACAGCCTCTCCGCCGGACGCTACAACAGCAATACCGAGGGCCTGGCCAGGCCGCAGATGCTCAGCACGACGCTGGCCTACGGCCTGTCCAACACCTTGACTGGCGTCGTCGGCCTGCAAGCCACCGACAACTACAAGGCACTGGCCGTGGGCAGCGGTTTGAACACGCTGCTGGGCGCATTCTCGCTCGATGTCACCCACTCCTCGAGCAAGGCCCAGGGCCAGACCACCCAGGGCAACAGCTTGCGGGCGCTGTACGCCAAGACATTCACCGGCACCGACACCAACTTCACACTGGCCGCCTACCGCTACTCCACCGAGGGCTACCGCACCCTCGCCCAGCATGTCGAGGACATGAGCACAGATTTGGTCAAACGCAGCGGCAACTCCAAGACCCGAACCGACCTGACCATCAACCAGAGTCTGGGCCGCAACCGCGCCTTCGGCAGCCTGTACCTGACGGCCACCGACCAGCGCTACTGGAACCGAGGCGGCTCGCAGAGTCTGTCCGCAGGCTACAGCAACAACTGGGGCGAAGTTTCCTACAACATCGACGTCAGCCGCACCAAGGAACTGGGAACTTCAGGCCCTTCTGGGGAAGATACCCAGTTCAACGTATCGGTGTCGTTCCCGCTCGGCAGCCGCGCCCGTGCACCTCGGGCGTTCGTCACCACGAGCACGCAGAAAGGCAATGACACCACCCAGGCTGGCGTCAACGGTTATCTCTCGGAGACCAGCGACACCTTCTACTCGATCCAGGGCGGGCACAGCCGCACCAGCGGCAGCTCGGCATCGGCCAACCTCAATACCCGCACCTCGGTCGCCGACATCAGCCTGGGCTATAGCCAGGGACGCGGCTACGACTCGCAGAACCTGAACATCGCCGGGGCCGTCGTCGCCCACCAAGGTGGCATCAACCTCGGCCAGACGCTGAGCGAAACCTTCGCACTGGCCGAAGTGCCCGGGGTGAAGGGTGCAAAGATCAGCAGCTACAGCGGTGTGGAAACCGGACGTAATGGCTACGCGGTGATCCCCAATGCCCAGCCCTACCGGGTCAACTGGATCAGCCTCGATACCCGCGATCTGGGGGGCGACATCGAGATCGACAACGCCACGCAGCAACTGGTGCCTCGACGCGGCGCCGTCGTGCTTGCCCGCTACACGGGCAAGAGCGGGCGTCGGGTACAGTTCGAGCTGTTCGACGAGCGTAACCAGTCGATTCCATTCGGCGCCTCGGTCGAAGATACCGAAGGCAGGCAACTGGCGATTTCCGACCCAAGCGGCAAGGCATTGGTGCTGTTGGAGCAGGATCAGGGCAGCCTGACCATCAAGTGGAGCGACCGACAGTGTGTGGCGGCGTATCACCTGCCCGAACGGGACAAAGCGGTGAATTATGAACGCCAGCGCCTGGTGTGCCAGCCGTAGCAGGCGACCCGGGCGCGCAAGCCATCGTTCGTGGCCCCCGGGGATGATCGGAAACGCGATGTAAAAAAATAGTGCGGCCAGGGCTGCCAAAGCCTATGAACAAGGCCGCACCACGCCTTGGCGTGAACTCATGGCGAGTTCTTTTTTCCTTGAAGGCGGCGCACTCCTGTACAATGCGCCCTGGGTGCTAGCTGCATGAGGCAGTGACGCAGGTTAAATGGACACGCAGGTCGGGCCGCCTTGCGGGAGTTCTTGCGCCTATGCAAAAAACCAAGCTAACCCGTGCCCAGCAACTGGCTGCCCATGCCTTCGCCAACCTCGAACGCTTCCTGCATATCGAAGCTGTCAGTGGTGTGGTCCTGCTGGTCGCTGCCATCGCCGCCCTGATCTGGGCAAACTCCCCCGCTGCCGCCAGTTACGACGCACTCTGGCACACGCCTATTTCCTTCGGGATCGGCTCGCTGGTGGTCTCGCAGTCGCTGCATTTCTGGATCAACGACGGCCTGATGACCATTTTCTTCCTGGTCGTCGGCATGGAGATTCGCCGTGAAATCCATGAAGGCGCCCTGTCCAGCCTGCGCCAGGCCACGCTGCCCATGGCCGCTGCCATCGGTGGTGTAGCGATCCCGGCACTGATCTACCTGAGCTTCGGCCATGCGCCAGCCGAGCAACAAGGGTGGGCGGTACCCACCGCGACGGATATCGCCTTCGCCGTTGGCGTCCTGGCGCTGCTGGGCAAGTCGATTCCCGCGAATGTCCGCGTTTTCCTGCTGGCCCTGGCGATCATCGACGACATCATCGCCGTGCTGATCATCGCCTTCTTCTATTCCGGCGGCCTCGATTACAGCGGCCTCGCCTTGGCTGCGGTTGGCCTGCTGATGGTGGTGGGGCTGCAGAAGATAGGCGTCGGGTCGGCATACGCCTATGTCATACCAGGCTTGATCACCTGGCTGGGCATCCTGATGACCGGTGCCCACCCGACCCTGGCCGGCGTCGTGCTCGGCTTGATGACCCCCGTTGCTGCAATGCCCATGCGTCAGCGCCCGCTGGAGGCGATCTCGCAATTCACCGGTGAACTGCTGGGCCGCGCGCAGACCCCGGAGCAGGATCCACATCAACTGATGGACCCCCTCAAGCGTCTGCGCCTGGCACAACGCGAACTGGTCGCACCGGTGGTGCGCATGCAAGGTCACCTGCACCCCTGGGTGGCCTACGCCATCATGCCGCTGTTCGCCCTTGCCAATGCTGGCGTCAGTCTCTCGGGTGTCGACCTGTCCGCTCCAGGGCCTTACTGGGTGATGACTGCCGTAGCGGTCGCGCTGGTACTCGGCAAGCCGCTGGGCATCGTCAGTGTCAGCTGGCTCATGGTCCGGTTGGGGTGGTGCGCATTGCCTGCCGGTGTGACCTGGGCAGGTATCACCTTGATCGGCTTGCTGGCGGGTATCGGCTTCACCATGTCGATCTTCATCGCCAACCTCGCCTACGCCGATCCAGCCGCCTTGGGTGCCGCCAAACTCGGGGTGTTGTCCGGTTCGGTCATCGCCGCCGTCATTGGCCTCACCTGGGGCTTCTGGAGCCTGCGCCGGGGTGCGGCCGGCACCAAGGTCGAAGCCGTCTGACGCTGGATTTTCTACCCCTCCAACCTGCCGCCTCTGCCAGGCGGCAGGTCGGGCATCGACCCGGTTTCGATCGCCAGCCCTACCCTCAAGACCGCCGATCATTTAACCTTCCTGTCAACTGCACGCTGCTGCAGCGAATGCTCTGCGTCACTGCACGACCATTTCGCCCCTCAACCAACAGTAAGGCTTCATGCGAAAACTCCTGGCAAGCGCCCTGGCGCTGGTAATGATTGCCGCGCTAAGCGGCTACGGCTTCTGGACCTTGCAACGACCGGAAGGCCATTACCTCTCGGACCTGCGCATCGAGCTGGCGCTGAACCATGGCGTACCGGGCGACAACGGCAACCTGCTGGGCGTGGAGCCCCTGCTCTACCCCAGCGACTACCAGAACCTGCAACGCCTGCACCGCAAGCTTTCGGCCTACCTGGAACAGGCGCGCGCCCAAGGCCTGGTAGGCCCCCGCACGGTGGTGGTGCTACCCGAACACATCGGCACCTGGCTGTGGGCACGGGGTGAGAAGAACGAGTTGTACCAAGTCACTCGCAGCCAGGAAGCCTTGCAATGGCTGGAACTGAGCAACCCGCTGCGCTATGCGATGGCGATGCTTAGCGCAAGCGGCGATGACCGCCGTACCGATGCACACCTGCGCATGAAAGCGCAGCAGATGGCCAGCGACTATCAGCTGCTGTTCGGCGGCCTGGCCCAGGAGTTCGGGGTGACGTTGGTCGCCGGCTCGATCGTGCTGCCGGCCCCGTATATCAAGGATGGAGTGTTGCACACCGGAAGTGGCCCACTGTTCAACAGCAGCGTCGTGTTCGCCGCCAATGGCTCGCCGCTGGGCCAGCCCCAGCGCCAGCAATTTCCCGACAGCGAGACGCGCCGTTACATTCACGATGGCCGCCAGCAACCCTTGCACGTGGTGCAGACACCCGCCGGACGCCTTGGCGTCCTGGTAGGCAGCGACAGCTGGTATCCCTCGAACCACCAGCAACTGGCACGACAATCGGTGCAGATCATCGCCAACCCGGTATTCCTGAGCGGTAAAGGCAGCTGGGAGACGCCGTGGCGCGGCAATCGGCATCAGCAGGCCGCCGCGGCGCTGGCGTTGCAACGCGGTGAAGTCAGCGAACAAACCGCCTGGCAGCGCTTGACCCAAGCCGCAGACGCGAGCGTGAGCAGCATGAGCGTCTTCATGCGTGGTCAGTTCTGGGAACAAGGCAGCGATGGCCAGGGCTTTGCCCATCAGGCAGGAGCGCTGCTGGCCGGCCCGCCCAGCCAGGGCGCCCGCTTGCTGAACCTGTGGTTGTGAAGCCATGCCACGCCCCCGTGTGCGCCTGGGAGACCTGTCGGTAGGCTTCGTCCAACCATTGGCGCAGGCACTGCGCGAATTGGGCCATGATCCCGCGCCCTTGCTGCTGCGCTACGGACTGGACACCACGCGCCTGGGCGAAGCCAATGCGCGATTGTCGATCCCGCGTTACATGCATCTGGGCCATGCGGCCATCGAGCTGACCGGCGAGCCGGCACTAGGCCTGCACATGGGCCGTCTGAGCCACCTCTCGCACGCCGGGCTCGCGGGTGTCACGGCCGCGCAGGCACCCACCCTGGGTGAAGCTGCGCGCACCTTGCTGCGTTTCGAACCGCTGTATGCTGCCAATTACCGGGGCCATTCCCGTTTCCTGGAGGACCCGTACGGCGCCTGGCTGCGCTTCTATTCCATCAGCCCTTACAACGGTTACAACCGTTTCGTGGTCGATTCACTGCTGGCCGGCTGGCTAGCTCAACTTGCGGGGCTGGCTGGCGTCCCGCTGCAGGCCGAACGCCTGGAGATCGAGTTCGAGGCGCCTGACTACGCAGACCATTACCAGCCACTGTGCAGCACTGCCGTGCAGTTTGGCGCCAGCAGCAATCAACTGCGCCTGAACAAGGCCACGCTGGACCTTGTCAACCCGCACCATTGCCCGAGCACCTGGCACCACCTGCTGCAACTGTGCGAAGCGCAGATGCAGCAGCGCACGCGAGTGCGCAGCCTGGGCGAACGCATCACTCACTTGCTGGGGCCCTTGCTCAACGGTGGCCGTGAACCCGACCTGGAAGAAGTAGCACTGCACCTACAACTGCCCTGCTGGACCTTGCGCCGCAAGCTGGCGGAGGAAGGCACAGGGTTTCGCAGCCTGCTCAACGATACGAGGCGCGACCTGGCCGAGACCTATATCCGCGACACGGAACTGGCCTTCGGCGAGATTGCCTATTTGTTGGGATTTGCGTCAGCCGAAGCCTTCCAACGCGCGTTCAAGCGATGGACCGGCATGACGCCGGGAACGTTCCGGCGTAGCCAACGTCACGCGGGTTAAAGCTCGGTGGCGTCGTCCGCCGGCTCTGGGGTGTCCAGTTCGTAAGCCTGGTACTCGAGTAGCTCTTCCTGATAATCATCCATTGCCCTGCGTCCTCTTCATGCTTTCATTTTCGTTGGTCATGCCTTCAACCTAAGCAGGAAAGGTGAAGGAATGATGACAACTCCCATGAAGGGTAAACGTAGCAGGTGTTCAGGAAGTTAGCGCTGCTCTTCTGTAACAGTGGGTGTGGCCGCAGACGTGGCTGTTTCGGTGGCGCTGGCAGCGTCCTGAGTCTGCGCCTGGATCGGCGCAGGTTCCGCGGGCGGCGCGACCGGCTGCGAGCCCTGACTGTCATCGACTACCGGGGTCGCCTGGACTTCACTGGCAGGTGCAACGTTGGCAGAGGCTGGCGCCTGTGCAGCCAACGGCGCCGCAGCGGGAGCCTGAAGGGCGGCGGCGGGCGGCGGGGCAACCACTGGGGCGGCGGACGCCTGCTCCGGCAAGCCAAGGTCAGCTGCGGGCTTTTCTTCCTTGGGCGCCTCGACCTTCGCCTTCTGGGCTTTTTGGACCTTCTTCGGCTTTGGCAGGTAGCTCTCGACCAAGGCGAAGTAGCGATCATAGAACTGCGCTGCAGTCACCGTCTCACTGGCGACCTTGACCATCGAGTCGTCGCTCGAACCGATCGGCATGGAAACCGAGCCCAGCACACCGACACCCAAGCTGGCGGAGGTATTGGACTTCTTCAGGCTGTAGCGGTCCTGCAGGGCGTTGGCGAACATGGTCGAACGCTGATCGTCACTCACATCGGGCGCACAGGTGATGTTGAAGCTGATCTGCAGGTGGTTTTCGCTGTTCTGCTGAAAACTCTTGTTGCCCGTGACCTGATTGGCGCCACTGCTGGTGATAATGTAGCCCTGGCTGAGCAAGGCACGCCGTGCAGCCTCGCAGGAGCCGGCATCGCTCACCGGGAAACTGCGCGAGAAGGTTCCCGAGTCGTCGAAGTTCTCGTGTTCGTAGATAGCAGCTTTTTTCGAAGAGCAACCGGACACGCCCGCCAGCACTAGGGCCAGCCCGAGCGCACCAAAGACGGATGATCTGGTCATTGCGAATTCCGGGTAAGTCGAGAAGGTGTCTATTGTGCAACACACTGGGCAGTGACTGAAACCGTTCATCGGTGAAGAGTGTGTCAGCTTCTTGTAAATTCGGCCGCAGGTGCAACGGAGCACTGCCAAAGCCAAAAACAAAAAAAGCGACCCTGAGGTCGCTTTTCTTGTTGCTTCGAGGCGTTCAAGGACCTCGAGGCGAAGATGGCGCAGCGGACGGGACTCGAACCCGCGACCCCCGGCGTGACAGGCCGGTATTCTAACCGACTGAACTACCGCTGCGTATCGCTTGGGCTTGCGCCCGGTAAAACCTGATCTACTCTGCTTGGTGCTTGGCACCCAGCGGTAGACACAAAAAAAGCGACACGATGATCGCTTCCCTTGTTGCTTCGAGGCGTTCAAGGACCTCGAAACGAAGATGGCGCAGCGGACGGGACTCGAACCCGCGACCCCCGGCGTGACAGGCCGGTATTCTAACCGACTGAACTACCGCTGCGTATCGTTCAGGCTTTCGCCTGATTGAAACTTGGATCAGCCTCAGGCATTTTCGCCTTTTGGCTTCAGACCGGTGCAAGGCACCCATCTGTTGAAAAAGTGGCGCAGCGGACGGGACTCGAACCCGCGACCCCCGGCGTGACAGGCCGGTATTCTAACCGACTGAACTACCGCTGCGCATAGTGGACTTGCGTCCTGTTCCTCTCTGGCGTTTCGCTTCTTTCAAAGCGGCCTGCACCAGGAACGATCTCAGGAAGTGGTGGGTGATGACGGGATCGAACCGCCGACCCTCTGCTTGTAAGGCAGATGCTCTCCCGGCTGAGCTAATCACCCCCGCGATGTTGCTTGTTGCGTTTGCTTCGCTGAGGCCGCGAAATTTACGCAGGTGCCGAAGCTAAGTCAATACCCCCATTGAATTTTTTTTCAAAAAGGGCAAAAAACAGTTTGCCGGTCCCTGGGGTTTTGCCTACCTGTTGCGAGCCCATCTTCGGCAAGCCGGCTCCTGCAGTGATCCGCTAGAGAAACAAAAAAGGGGACCTTTCGGTCCCCTTCCCTGTCGCAGTGCGGTTCAGGTGTAGATCATCTTGCGCGTCATGCCACCATCGACCACGAACTCCTGGCCGGTGACGAAACCCGCCTGGCGCGACAGCAGCCAGGCCACCATCGCCGCGACATCTTCCACGGTCCCTACCCTGCCCGCCGGATGCTGGGCATGGTCAGCCTCGGTCAACGGCTCGGCACGGCGCTGCGAAGGGTCTCGCGCATCGATCCAGCCAGGGCTTACCGCGTTGACACGAATCTCCGGTCCCAGGCTCATGGCCAAAGCATGGGTCAAGGCCAGCAAACCGCCTTTACTGGCGGCATAGGCTTCGGTGTCTGGCTCCGATTGCCGCGCACGGGTCGAGGTCAGGTTGACGATGGCCCCTGCGTGCGCACGCAAATAGGGTGCGCAGTGCTTGGCCAGCAGCATCGGGCCATTGAGGTTGACCGCCAGTACCCGGTTCCACTGGGCCAGGCTCAGGCTTTCCAGCGTCTGATTGTGCGGATTGGCAATCGCCGCATTGCACACCAGGGCGTCCAAGCGGCCAAACTGACCCAGCACTTCGGACACCCCGGCACTCACCTGGGCCTCGTCGGCGACATCCATGGTGATGAACCAGGCGTTTTCCCCAAGTGCCTTGGCCACCTTGGCCCCTCGCTTGCGGTCAAGGTCGGTCAGCACAACCTGCCAGCCTTCGCAAATCAACCAGGCGGCAATGCCCAGGCCGATACCGCGAGCGGCCCCGGTCACCAGGGCTACCCGGCCGTTATGGCCCGGCCCACCGCCTTTCCAGTCGATCACAGCGCCGCCAGACCACGCGCCAGATCGGCTTGCAGATCAGCCACGTCTTCAAGGCCAACGGCAACCCGGATCAGGCTGTCGCGGATGCCCGCCGCTTCACGCTCCTGCGGCGTCAGACGACCGTGGGAGGTGGTGGCTGGGTGGGCGATGGTGGTTTTGCTGTCGCCCAGGTTGGTGGTGATCGAAATCATCCGGGTAGCGTCGATGACGCGCCAAGCGCCCTCTTTGCCGCCTTTGACCTCGAAACTGACCACTGCACCGAAGCCACTCATCTGGCGCTTGGCCAGCGCGTGCTGCGGGTGGCTCGGCAGCCCGGCGTAATGCACCTTTTCCACGCCATCCTGTTGCTCCAGCCATTCGGCCAGCTTCTGGGCACTCTCGCAGTGGGCGCGCATGCGCAACTTGAGCGTTTCCAGGCCTTTGGTGAATATCCAGGCGTTGAACGGGCTGAGCGTCGGCCCGGCGGTGCGCAGGAAGCCCACCACCTCCTTCATCTGCTCGGCACGGCCAGCAACCACGCCGCCCATGCAACGGCCCTGGCCGTCGATGAACTTGGTGGCGGAGTGGAAGACGATGTCGGCACCCAGTTTCAGTGGCTGCTGCAACGCCGGCGTACTGAAGCAGTTGTCCACCACCAGCAAGGCACCGTGGGCATGGGCAATTTCGGCCAGGGCGCTGATGTCCACCAACTCGGCGAGAGGGTTGGACGGCGACTCGACAACCAGCAGCTTGGTGTTGGCCTTGAGGGCCTTCTCCCAACCGCCTAGGTCCGCCAGCGGCACGTAGTCCACCTGTACGCCAAATCGCTTGAAGTACTTTTCGAACAGGCTGATGGTCGAGCCGAATACGCTCTGCGAGACCAGCACGTGGTCGCCTGCACTGCACAGCGACATGACCACCGCCAGCAGCGCCGACATGCCCGTTGAAGTCGCCACGGCCTGCTCAGCGCCTTCCATGGCCGCCAGGCGCTCTTCGAACGCCCGCACCGTGGGGTTGGTATAGCGGGAATAGACGTTGCCCGGGGTTTCACCGGCAAAGCGCGCGGCTGCATCGGCAGCCGTGCGGAAGACATAGCTGGAGGTCAGGAACAGCGCTTCGCTGTGCTCGGCCTCCGGTGTACGACTCTGACCGGCGCGCACCGCCAGGGTGTCGAAACCGACACCCTCGAGGTCACTGTCCAGTCGTCCGGCATCCCATTGATCCGTCATGCCGTCGCTCCCAAATCAGTTGTTGTAGAGGTCGATGATCGCGCTGACTGCCTGATTCTTGACCTTGGCCGCATCGTTGCGGGCCTGTTCGATACGGTCCAGATAGGCTTCGTCGATGTCGCCGGTGACGTATTCACCGTCGAACACCGCGCAATCGAAGTGCTCGATCTTGATCTTGCCGCCACCGACCGATTCGATCAGGTCTGGCAGGTCCTGGTAGACCAGCCAGTCGGCGCCGATCAACTCGGCCACCTGCTCGGTGGTACGGTTGTGGGCGATCAGCTCGTGAGCGCTCGGCATGTCGATGCCGTAGACGTTGGGGTAACGCACCGCAGGGGCTGCGGAGCAGAAGTAGACGTTCTTGGCGCCAGCTTCGCGCGCCATCTGGATGATCTGTTTGCAGGTGGTGCCACGCACGATCGAATCGTCGACCAGCATGACGTTCTTGCCACGGAACTCCAGCTCGATGGCATTGAGCTTCTGACGGACCGATTTCTTGCGCGCAGCCTGGCCAGGCATGATGAAGGTACGGCCAATGTAACGGTTCTTGACGAAACCTTCGCGGAACTTGACGCCCAGGTGGTTGGCCAGCTCCAACGCCGCGGTGCGGCTGGTGTCCGGAATCGGGATGACCACGTCGATGTCATGATCCGGGCGCTCGCGCTGGATCTTCTCGGCAAGTTTCTCGCCCATGCGCAGGCGCGCCTTGTACACCGAGACACCGTCCATGATCGAGTCGGGGCGGGCCAGGTAAACGTGCTCGAAGATGCACGGCTTGAGTTGCGGATTGGTGGCGCACTGCTTGGTGTACAGCTGGCCTTCCTCGGTGATGTACACCGCCTCACCCGGCGCCAGGTCGCGGATCAGGGTGAAACCGAGCACGTCGAGGGCAACGCTTTCCGAAGCGATCATGTATTCCACGCCCTCGTCGGTATGACGCTGGCCAAAGACCACCGGGCGAATACCGTTCGGGTCACGGAAGCCGACGATACCGTAACCGGTGATCATCGCCACCACCGCATAGCCACCCACGCAACGGCTGTGCACGTGGGAAACCGCAGCGAACACGTCCTCTTCGGTCGGCTGCAGCTTGCCGCGCACCGCCAGCTCATGGGCGAAGACGTTCAGCAGCACTTCCGAGTCGGAGTTGGTGTTGACGTGACGCAGGTCGGACTCGTAGATCTCCTTGGCCAGCTGCTCGACGTTGGTCAGGTTGCCGTTGTGTGCCAGGGTGATGCCGTACGGCGAGTTGACGTAGAACGGCTGGGCCTCAGCCGAGGTCGAGCTGCCCGCGGTCGGGTAGCGCACGTGACCGATACCCATGTGGCCGATCAGGCGCTGCATGTGGCGCTGCTGGAAGACATCGCGCACCAGGCCATTATCCTTGCGCAGGAACAACCGGCCGTCATGGCTGGTCACGATACCGGCAGCGTCCTGGCCGCGGTGCTGGAGGACCGTTAGCGCGTCATACAGCGCCTGATTGACGTTCGACTTACCGACGATACCGACGATGCCACACATGCGACGCAACCCCTACTTTGATGAAACTTGAGTGAATAGCACTCAGGGCTTGGTGGGCCCGAGCAACTGTTCCTTGAACGGAAGATCAGCCGGTGCGCTGATCACACCACTGGACATCCACTGACCGGTGAAACCCATGATCAGGTTTTTCGACCAGTCAGCGACCAATAGAAACTGTGGTATCAGGCGTGATTCCTGCCACCAGCTATCTTGTTGAACCGGCCCCAGGCTGAGCAGCCCGATGGCCACCACCACCAGCAAGGCCCCGCGCGCGGCGCCGAACGCCATGCCGAGGAAACGATCGGTGCCGGACAACCCGGTCACGCGGATCAGCTCGCCAATGAGGAAGTTGATCATGGCCCCCACCAGCAAGGTGGCGACGAACAGAATGGCGCAGCCTGCAATCGTGCGCATCGAGGGGGTCTGGATATAACTCTCAAGATACACCGAGAGCGACCCACCGAACATCCAGGCGACCGCCCCGGCAATGATCCAGATGAGCAGGGACAAGGCTTCCTTGACGAAGCCGCGCTTGAGACTGATCAGTGAGGAAATGGCGATGATCGCAATGATCGCCCAATCAACCCAGGTAAATGCCACGGTGCTGCCTGCAGACGTTTGAGGCGGCGCATTTTACCAGAGCGGCGGGCTTGGGGTAAGCGGAATGTCAGGGTGATTCGCGATGCACTCATTGCCGGCGATGGGCTGCAAGGCAGCCCCGGCAAAATCAGCTGCGCTCCGGCTGGAAGCGCACCACAAAGCCTTTGAGGTTCTGCTGCCGATTGATCGTGTCACGCAGGCGCTCGGCCTCCGCACGCTCGATCATTGGCCCGACATACACCCGGTTCATGCCACCGGCCGAACGAATGTAGGCGTTGTAGCCCTGACTGCGCAGGGTTTTCTGCAAACTCTCGGCACCGGCGCGGTTGGACAGGCTGGCCAATTGGATCGACCAGCTCACCGGCAGGCCATTAACGTCGATCTTCGAGGGTGCCGAAGCGGCTGGTGCCGGGGCGGGAGAAGCCGCCGGTCGGGTTTCAGCCTTGGCAACCGGTGCAGCCGCAGGCGCCGGCACTGGCGTCTGTGCCTTGGTCTGGGCCTGGGTCTGCGGCGAAGGCGTGATCGGCTGGCTTGGGGTGGTGACCGGCGCAGTGGACTCATTGACCACCACCGGCGCTGGCTGAGGCTCTTCCGGCACAGGTTGCGGCTCCGGCACGGCAACCGGCTCGACCTGCACTTGCGGCAAGGTCGGCATGGCCGGCGCCTGCGGAGCCTCAACCTGGACCTGGCGCATTTCATCCTCGCGGGTGAACAGCATCGGCAGGAAGATCACTGCCAATGCCACCAACACCAGCGCACCGACCATACGCTGTTTCATCCCTTTATCCAGCACAGCCATCTAATCAAGCCTCCGGGGCCTGCCGCTCCAGCCATTCCAGGGCCTCGGCGACACAGAAAAACGAACCGAACAGCAGAATCTGGTCATTCGACGTCACGTGCGCGCACTGCCCTTCCAGGGCATCGGCAACACTGGCGTAAGACTTCACCGTCGCGCCGAGGTTCGTCAAGGCTGCGAGCAACTCGGCGGCCGGACGACTGCGCGGGGTCGCCAGCGGCGTCACCGCCCAGTCATCGACCAAGCCCTGCAACGGCGCGACAACACCCGGCAGGTCCTTGTCGGCAAGCAGGCCAAACACCGCCAGACGACGTCCTTGCGGCGGGCGAGCCGCCAGACGTTGCGCCAGGTACTCGGCAGCGTGAGGGTTGTGCCCGACGTCCAGCAGCAACTCGACGCGCTTACCCTTCCAGATCAGCGAACGACGATCGAGACGCCCGGTGATGCGGGTGTCGAGCAACGCCTGGCGAAGCTGCCCGGCATCCCATGGCAACCCCATCAGCAGGTAAGCCTGCAAGGCCAAGGCGGCGTTTTCCATCGGCAAATCGAGCAATGGCAGATTGCGCAGCTCTACCTGTGCCCCATCGGCGGTGGTACCCCGCCAATGCCAGGCGTCATCGGCGCTGGCCAGGTCGAAGTCGCGGCCACGCAGGAACATCGGCGCCGCCAGCTCGACGGCCTTGTCCAACAGCGGTTGCGGCGGGTCCAGATCACCACACAGCGCCGGTTTGCCAGCGCGGAAGATACCGGCCTTCTCAAACGCCACCTTTTCGCGGGTATCGCCCAGGTAGTCGACATGATCCACGCCGATGCTGGTCACCAACGCCAGATCGGCATCGACCACGTTCACGGTGTCCAGACGGCCACCGAGCCCCACTTCAAGCACGACGGCATCCAGTGCCGAGCGCTGGAACAACCAGAACGCGGCCAGGGTACCCATCTCGAAATAGGTCAGGGAAATCTCGCCCCGCGCCGCCTCGACAGCGGCGAAGGCGTCGCACAGCTGCTCATCGCTGGCCTCATGGCCGTCGATCAGCACCCGTTCGTTGTAGCGCAGTAGGTGTGGCGAACTGTACACGCCCACCTTCAGCCCTTGGGCACGCAGCATCGACGCCACGAAGGCGCAGGTCGAGCCCTTGCCATTGGTGCCAGTCACGGTCACCACGCGTGGCGCCAGCTTGCCCAGCGCCAGCCGGGCAAGCACCTTCTGCGAACGCTCCAGCCCCATGTCGATGGCCGTAGGGTGCAACTGTTCGAGGTAGGCGAGCCACTCGCCCAGGTTGCGCTCTGTCATCACGCGACCGCAGCCGCCTCACGCGCCTGTGCTGGCGTTTCCTGGCCGGTCATCTGCGCCAGCAGACGAGCCAGGCGCGGACGCAGCTCGCCACGAGGGATGATCAGGTCGATAGCGCCGTGCTCCAGGAGGAACTCGCTGCGCTGGAAGCCTTCCGGCAGTTTTTCGCGCACGGTCTGCTCGATGACGCGCGGACCGGCGAAGCCGATCAGTGCCTTCGGCTCACCAACGATGACATCGCCGAGCATTGCCAGGCTGGCGGAAACACCCCCGTAGACCGGGTCGGTCAACACGGAAATGAACGGAATGCCTTCTTCACGCAAGCGCGCCAGCACAGCCGAGGTCTTGGCCATCTGCATCAGCGAGATCAGTGCTTCTTGCATGCGTGCACCGCCGGAGGCCGAGAAGCAGACCATCGGGCAACGGTTTTCCAGGGCGTAGTTGGCCGCACGGACGAAACGCTCGCCGACGATGGCGCCCATCGAGCCACCCATGAAGGAGAATTCGAAGGCGCTGACCACGATCGGCATGCCCATCAGGGTGCCGCTCATGGAAATCAGCGCATCCTTCTCGCCAGTCTGCTTCTGCGCGCCCGCCAGGCGGTCCTTGTACTTCTTGCCATCACGGAACTTCAGGCGGTCGACCGGCTCCAGCTCGGCACCCAGTTCTGCGCGACCTTCCGGATCGAGGAAGATGTCGATGCGGGCGCGAGCGCCGATGCGCATGTGGTGGTTGCACTTGGGGCAGACATCCAAGGTCTTTTCCAGCTCCGGACGATACAGCACGGCCTCGCAAGCCGGGCACTTGTGCCACAGGCCTTCAGGCACCGAGCTCTTCTTCACCTCGGAACGCATGATCGAAGGGATCAGTTTGTCGACTAACCAGTTGCTCATGCTTTCTTTCTCCAGTATCGGCGGGCAATGACCGGCCAAGCCGGCCTTGCCTTGCCCTTGAGCTCACATTCTTCTATGAAACGATGACGGACCGGTCGCAGGCCTGGCTGCGCACCGCTCCACCTTCAATTTGTCATTCGACCGCGGATGTTCCGGCGGTCGCCCCGCAGGGCTGCGATAGCTATGGACGATGGCGCTCGGCCTGCCGTCACATCCACCTTCATGCCTGCTTGACC
This sequence comes from Pseudomonas sp. Rh2, assembly GCF_040762985.1. Classification (NCBI taxonomy): domain Bacteria; kingdom Pseudomonadati; phylum Pseudomonadota; class Gammaproteobacteria; order Pseudomonadales; family Pseudomonadaceae; genus Pseudomonas; species Pseudomonas sp. Rh2. Next base: position 2,094,259 of record NZ_CP142890.1, on the reverse strand, counting down.
GCGCGCATGAAGGCTTCGATTTTCGCGGCATCCTTGATGCCTTTGGCCTGCTCTACCCCACCACTGACATCCACCCCATAAGGCCGTACCTGGGCGATGGCCTGGCCGACGTTTTCCGCCGACAGACCGCCTGCCAGGATGATCGGTTTGCTGAGCCGGGCCGGCACCAGCGACCAGTCGAAGGCCTCGCCGGTACCACCAGGGACGCCGGCCACGTAGGTGTCCAGCAAGATGCCGCGCGCCCCTGCGTAAAGCTGGCAGGCCGCCTCGAGATCATCCCCCGGGCGCACGCGCAGGGCCTTGATCCAGGGGCGATGGTAACCCTCGCAGTCGGCAGGTGTTTCATCGCCGTGGAACTGTAGCAGGTCCAGCGGCACCACCTCGAGAATCTCGTTCAGCTCGCAGCGCGAAGCATTGACGAACAACCCGACCGTGGTCACGAAGGGTGGCAGTTCGGCAATGATGGCGCGCGCCTGGCGCACATCCACGGCACGCGGGCTCTTGGCATAGAAGACGAAGCCAATGGCATCGGCGCCAGCCTCGGCGGCCGCAAGTGCGTCTTCAATGCGGGTAATGCCGCATATCTTGCTGCGAACGTTGCTCATGGACTGCGAACCCTGAGTGATCGGTTAAAGGCCAGATGGTAGCAAATGACTTTTCACCCGTCAGTCTGCCAAGGCCTCGTAGCCGGTCAAAAAGTGTGGACCGATGTAACGTCGCGGCAACGGGAACGCCTCCGGGTACTCGACCTGTACCAGATACAGCCCATAAGGGTGCGCCGTGACACCACCTTCGCGTCGATTGCGCCCCTCCAGCACCTCCCGCGCCCAGCTCACTGGCCGCTCGCCAGCGCCGATGGTCATCAGCACGCCAGCGATGTTACGCACCATGTGATGCAGGAATGCCGTGGCGCGCACATCCAGCACGATCATCTGCCCATGGCGGGTCACCCGCAGGTGATGGATGTGCTTGATGGGCGACTTGGCCTGGCACTGGCTGGCACGGAAGGCGCTGAAGTCGTGGGTGCCCAGCAGGCACTGGGCGGCCTCGGCCATGCGCTGCACATCCAGCGGGCGGTGGTTCCAGGTCACTTCCTCCGCCAGGTGCGCGGGGCGAATCGGGTCGTTGTAGATGACGTAGCGATAACGCCGGGCAGTGGCCTTGAAACGGGCATGGAAGTCCGCCGGCATTGGCCGTGCCCAGACCACGCTGATGTCATGGGGCAGGTTGAAGTTGGTGCCCAAGGTCCAGGCCCGCTCATCGCGCACGGCGCGGGTGTCGAAGTGAACGACCTGGCCGCAACCATGAACACCGGCGTCGGTACGCCCGGCGCAGACCACTGTGATCGGCTCGTCGGCGACCTTCGACAGTGCCTGTTCCAGCGCCTGCTGAACACTGGGCACGCCGCTGGCCTGACGCTGCCAGCCACGGTAACGCGAGCCCTTGTATTCCACCCCCAGGGCAATGCGGGTGAAGCCTTCGGCGGCCGATTCGGAGGCGGCGGTATCGATGATGTCCAAGAACCTGAAACCTGTGGGTAGTACGATTGGCGGGGATTATAACGACAACGGCAGCCGTGTTGGGCTGCCGTTTTGGGTTCACAGGAAGTTGTTGCCTGGACCGTCCCTATCGCCTGCGAGCCGGGGCCTGAAGGGGCCTGCGCATGCGGAGTCACACCAGCCGGGACAGCATTTCCTCGGCTTCCTGACGCTGGGTATCGTCGCCATCCTTGACCACTTCGTCGAGGATGTCGCGGGCTCCCTGGTGATCACCCATGTCGATGTAAGCGCGCGCCAGGTCGAGCTTGGTGGCCACCTCATCGGCGCCTGAGAAGAAATCGAAGTCCAGGTCATCCAGTGGCGCAGGCTCCGCCGCTGCATCTTCGGCCGTGAAGTGAGGCTCGAGCGAGGGCGACTCCAGGTTCTGCGACAACTTGTCCAACTCTGCGTTGACGTCATCGAGCTCCGAGGCAAAACGCTTTGCCGCCGGCGAGTCGTCGTTCAGCGACAGCGACAGGTCGAAGTCTTCAGGCAGCTCCAGCTCGGAGATCGGGTCGAACTCCGGCATGGCGTCGAACGCGGCGAGTTCTGCCGCGACATCCACGGGCGTTTCCTCGGCAGCCGGGACAGCCGGCTCGCCGACATCCAGGTCGAAGTCGGCCAGATCGTCGACACTTTGCGGCTCGGCCGATGCCTGGGCCTGGGCCAGCAGCGCTTCGAAATCATCATCGGCATCGGTCTCGGCAGGCTGCGAAGCCACTTCCTGGACAACGTCGGCAGTGATCTCAGGCTCAGCTTCGACCACCGGATCGAGCAAGGAGGCTTCGTCGAGCATGGGTGGCTCGAGCGGATCCTCCAGCGGCAGGTCATCGCTCAGACTCAAATCGAAGTCACCGTCCGGATCCGGGATAGCCTGGGCCGGCTCTTGCGCGACGGCTTCGACTTCAGGCTCTACCTGCGCTTGAGGCTCAGGTTCAGGATCGACTGGAGACGCTTCGGCATCGGCAACAGGCTGCGACGCTTCTTCGACGACGCTGGAGGTCTCTGGCGAGTCTTGCAGCAGGTCCTGCACGTACTGCTCGTCAAGTTCGGCGGCCAGGGCGGCGGCCCCGAGCCCGGCAGCCATGCCCAGCATCGCCGGGTAGCGCTCCTTGAGAGCACCGACCTGAGCGGAGTTGGCCTCGTTAGCCTGCAGCTTGTGCTCCTGCTCGACGAATGCGCTGTGGTCGCCCTGACGTGCGTACACTTCCATCAGCTTCAGACGCAGATCGTCGTGTGCAGGCTCGGCAGCGATCGCGGCTTCCAGCAGGTCGGCGGCGCGGTTCAAGCGCCCCAGGCCAATGCACTGCTCGACTTCTGCCAGCAGGCTGGCATGCGGGTTCTGCTGGGCCTCGACTACGACGGCAGCGGCTGGTTTTTCCGCAGCGGCGGCGGCAGCGGCGGATGCGGCCACCACGGCAGGCGCCAGCGTCACGCTGGGCGCCGAGACTTCCAGCTCATCGAAACTACTCGAAGGCAGGTCGAAGTCCTTGCCGCGCTCGCCCTCTTCGGCTAGCGCACGCGCCATGCGCAGGTGTTTCTCAGCTTCCTGCTGCGCCTTGCGCTTGCGCGCCAGAAGCAGCAGGAGCAGGAGCACTACCAGGAATGCCGAGCCTGCGATCAACCCCAGCAGCAGTGGGTTACCCATCACATCATCCAGCACGCCCCGCTGAGCCCCCTGCGTGAGCGCCACTTCAGGCGCTGGCTCAGGCGCGGTGTCGACCGCCGCAGGCGCTGGCGCCACCACGGGCTGGCCCGGAGTCGCTTGCGGCGTTGCCGCAGGCTGTGCCGGCGCAGGCTCGCCCGGCAGAGACGCAGCAGGGGCCGCAGCATCGGCGGCATTCTGCGCTTCGAGGCGGGCCAACTGGTCATTCTTCAGCTGAATCAGTCGCTCAAGCTTGCCCAACTGACTCTGCAGGTCAGCCATGCGGCTCTTGAGCTCTTCGTTGTCCCGACGGCTGGTGTCCAGGCTCTCCTGGGCCACGGCCAACTTGTCGCTGATGGCCTTGGCACTGCCAGCACCGGCCTGGCTACCCGGGCTGACCAGACGCAGGTTGTCACCCTGGGCGATACGCGCCGGAGTGGCTTCGGCAGCACCGCGCCGCGTGGCATCCAACTGCCGGGCACGTGGCCCCAGGCGCCGGCCCTCACGCCAGGCCGCATACTGCTCGGCCACGTCGCGAATTGCCTCTCCCTGGGGAATGCTTTGGATCTGCTGCTGGTCGGGCAGGCGCAGGACCTGGCCGACCTTCAACTGGTTGATGTTGTTGCCAATGAACGCGTCCGGGTTCAGCGCCTGGATCGCCAGCATGGTTTGCTGCACCGAACCGCCCTGGGTGTGCCGCGCGGCGATTTGCCACAAGGTGTCACGACGCTTGGTGGTATAGCGGCTGGCGCTGCTGACCGCCGGAGCGACATTGGCCGCTGCCGGTTGTTCGCCCTGGGCCTTGGCCTGGTCGAGCAGAACGCTGTAATCGCGCAGCAGACGGCCTTGCGGCCACATCACCTGCACCAGGAACTTCACCACCGAGCCTGGCAACGGTTGGCTGGAGGTTACCCGCAGCACACTCTTGCCATTGGGGTTGATCACCGGGGTGAAAGTCAGGTCCTCCAGGTAGCCTGGGTATTCGACCCCGGCCTTGCTGAACTCTTCTGGCGGCGCCAGGCTCGGCGCCACTTCGGCAGCGGTGAGGTCGCGCACATCGAGCAGCTCGATCTCGGCGTCCAACGGCTGGTTCTGGGCCGACTTGAGGGTCAGCTCTCCCAAACCCAACGCGTTCGCCATGCCAGACGACAGCGCCGACGCTGCCGCCATGGCCAGAACCAGTTTGCGAATTCGAAGCATGACCTCTTCCCTTGTATGAATCGTCCCAAAACCTGCGCAGGTTTAGGACAAAAGTGCTCGCCAGTATCTTTTACGCCATGTGTTTTATCAACAATTGCGCCACCTGCACGGCGTTGAGTGCAGCGCCCTTGCGCAGGTTGTCGGTGGTCAGCCACAGGTTGAGCTGCTCTGGCTCGTCAATACCATGGCGTACACGACCAACATAGACCACGTCTTGACCCACTGCGTCACCCACCGGGGTGGGATAATCGTCATCCTCGACCAGTTCGATACTGCCAGCGGCCTCGAGCGCCTGCTTGACTGCCTCCAGATCGACCGGACGACGGCTCTGCACGGCCACACTGAAGCTATCGCCAAAAAATACCGGGACTTGAACACAGCTCACGGAAATCTTCAGCTGGGGCTGCCCCAGCAGCACCCGCAACTCGCTGACCAGGCGACGCTCCACGGCCGTGTGACCCTGCTCATCGGCCGCGCCGACCTGCGCCAGCAGGTTGAAGGCTACCTGACGGTCGAAGAAGTGCGGCTCCAATGGCCGGGCATTGAGCAGCTCGGCGGTTTGCCGGGCCAGCTCGTTGACCGCCTCACGCCCCTGGGCAGACACCGCCAACGACGCCATGACCTGCACCCGCTCGATATCCACCAAGCCCTTCAGGGGCGCCAATGCCACCGCCAGCGCGACAGCCGATGTGCTGGGGCTGCAAATGCGAGCCGGCAGCTTCAGTTTGGCGATTTGCTCGGCATTGGCTTCGGGCACCAGCGCCAGCGCATCATCCAGCCCACCGGACAGGTCGATGACAGTACAGCCCGCGTGCTGCGCCTTGTCGGCGAAACTGCGGCTAACGGCGGGGCTGGCAGCGAAGAAGGCCAGCTTGACCTGGGCAAAATCGAAACTGTCGACTTCACGGACTTTGATTTTCTTGCCGGCGAACATGACGCTACTGCCCGCCGATTCCATGCTGGCCAGCAGATGCAGGGTCGCTACCGGAAAACTCAGCTCTTCGAGGATCTGTACGAGGGTTTCACCGACGCTACCGGTGGCGCCGACCACGGCGATATCCAAGGGGTGGGTCATGAAGAGAATCCTTTTGCTGAAACGGCGGGGGCGGCACTTTACTTGGATTGCAGGCGTTTGTCTGTGCTGGCCTTTGCGTGGGGCCCGTGCCACGAAGCTGCCTGCCCGCCCATAAAAAAACCCGCACTGGCTCCAGTACGGGTTTTTCGGTCGAGCCAGCGCGATCAACGTTCCAGCAGGATCCGCAGCATGCGACGCAGCGGCTCGGCGGCGCCCCACAGCAATTGGTCGCCCACGGTGAACGCGCCCAGGTACTGCGAGCCCATGTTCAGCTTGCGCAGACGGCCTACAGGAATGTTCAGGGTGCCGGTCACCTTGGTCGGGCTCAGCTCCTGCATGCTGATTTCACGCTGGTTGGGCACCAGTTTCACCCAAGGGTTGTGCTGGCTGATCAGGCCTTCGATGTCGGCCAGCGGCACGTCCTTGTTCAGCTTGATGGTCAGCGCCTGGCTGTGGCAGCGCATGGCTCCGATGCGCACGCAGATGCCATCGACCGGGATCGGGCTCTTGAAGCGACCGAGGATCTTGTTGGTCTCGGCCTGGGCCTTCCATTCTTCACGGCTCTGTCCGTTCGGCAGTTCCTTGTCGATCCACGGGATCAGGCTGCCAGCCAGCGGCACGCCGAAGTTCTCGGTCGGGAAAGCTTCGCCACGCATGGTTTCGGCAACCTTGCGGTCGATGTCGAGAATGGCGCTGGCCGGATTGGCCAGGTCATCGGCAACGGCTGCGTGAATACCGCCCATCTGCTTGATCAGCTCGCGCATGTTCTGCGCACCGGCACCCGAGGCCGCCTGATAGGTCATGGCACTCATCCACTCGACCAGACCGGCTTCGAACAGGCCACCCAGGCCCATCAGCATCAGGCTGACGGTGCAGTTGCCACCGATGTAGTTCTTGGTACCGGCATCGAGCTGCTGGTCGATGACCTTGCGGTTGACCGGGTCGAGGATGATCACCGCGTCATCCTGCATACGCAGGGACGAAGCGGCGTCGATCCAGTAGCCCTGCCAGCCGGCCTCACGCAGCTTGGGGAAGACCTCATTGGTGTAGTCGCCGCCCTGGCAGGTCAGGATGACGTCGAGGGTCTTGAGTTCTTCAATCGAATAAGCGTCCTTGAGCGGAGCAGTTTCCTTGCCCACGTTCGGACCTTGGCCACCGACATTGGAGGTGGTGAAGAACACCGGCTCAATCAGGTCGAAATCCTGCTCCTCCAGCATCCGCTGCATGAGCACGGAACCGACCATACCGCGCCAACCGATCAGACCTACACGTTTCATCGCAACTACACCTTTGCTAAAAGTGGGCCGCCACCGACCAAAAACGGTGGCGGGCCAGAGAGATTACAGATTCCGCAGCGCTGCGACTACTGCGTCGCCCATTTCCTGCGTACCGACTTTGCTGCAACCGGCCGACCAGATGTCGCCAGTACGCAGCCCCTGGTCCAGCACCAGGCTCACCGCCTTCTCGATCGCGTCGGCGGCTGCCTGCTCGTTGAAGCTGTAACGCAGCATCATCGACACCGACAGGATGGTCGCCAGTGGGTTGGCGATACCCTGCCCAGCGATGTCCGGAGCCGAACCGTGGCACGGCTCGTACATGCCTTTGTTGTTGGCATCCAGCGACGCCGAAGGCAGCATGCCGATGGAACCGGTCAGCATGGAAGCTTCATCCGACAGGATGTCGCCGAACATGTTGTCGGTGACCATCACGTCGAACTGCTTGGGCGCACGCACCAGTTGCATGGCGGCGTTGTCGACGTACATGTGGCTCAGTTCGACGTCCGGGTAGTCCTTGGCCACGTCCTCGACCACTTCCCGCCACAGCTGGCTGGACGCCAGCACGTTGGCCTTGTCCACCGAGCACAGCTTCTTGCCGCGCACGCGGGCCATGTCGAAGCCGACACGGGCGATGCGGCGCACTTCGCTTTCGCTGTACGGCAGGGTGTCGTAGGCCTGGCGCTCACCACCTTCCAGCTCGCGCTGACCGCGCGGGGCACCGAAGTAGATACCGCCGGTCAACTCACGCACGATGAGGATATCCAGGCCGGCGACGATTTCGGGCTTGAGCGAAGAGGCATCGGCCAGTTGCGGATAGAGGATGGCCGGACGCAGGTTGGCGAACAGGCCCAGTTGCGAACGGATCTTCAGCAGACCGCGCTCAGGGCGGATGTCACGCTCGATCTTGTCCCATTTCGGGCCACCAACGGCACCCAGCAGCACGGCATCGGCACTGCGCGCACGCTCCAGGGTCTCGTCGGCCAGCGGCACGCCGTGCTTGTCGATGGCCGCGCCACCGATCACATCGTGTTGCAGGCTCATGCCCAGCTGGAACTTGTCGTTGGCCAGCTCCAGCACCTTGACCGCTTCGGCCATGATTTCCGGGCCGATACCATCACCTGGGAGAATCAGAATCTGCTTGCTCATGCTTTCCTCTATCCATTCAAGCGGCGCGGCCCGATCAGCCTCGCCGTAAAAAACTCAGCGCTCGGCCCACATCACCAGGACATCGGTGCTGAACGAGCCGTCTGCTTCGATCTGGTAATACTGCCGTACTTCCTCGCCCATGGCCTGCTGCAATTGGCGGATGGCCACACGCAGCGGCTCAGGGGTGCGCATGCGCTCGACCCACGAGCCGAACTCAAGGCGCAGGCGCTGGCGGGTGTGGCTGCGCACGTGCAGGCCAGCCTCGCTGACCTGCTGCTGCCATTCGGCGGCCGAATAGTCTCGCACATGACTGGTATCACGCAGCACCTCGACGCTTTGCAGGTAGGTGTCGAGCAATGGACTGCCCGGCGACATGACATCGATGAAGGCCGCCACGCCGCCTGGCTTGAGCACCCGGCGCACTTCGCGCAAGGCCAGCCCCAGGTCGCTCCAGTGGTGCGCCGAGTACCGGCTGAAGACGAAGTCGAACGATGCATCGGCGAACGGCAAGTGTTCGGCGGCGCCGCGCTCGGTGGTGATATTGCCCAGGCCGCGCTCGGCGGCGGCACTGGCCACAACATCAAGCATCGACTGCGACAGGTCGTAGGCGACTACCTCGGCTACCTGCGGGGCGACCTGGAAACTGACATGGCCGGCACCGCAACCCAGGTCCAGCACTCGGGCAGCGCCCCGCCCCGCCAGCTCCGCCTGCAGCAGGGCGAATTCGCTGCCCTGCGCGTGCACGGCGCTGCTGAGATAGGCACTGGCCTGTTCGCCGAACTGGCGTTGGACCACATCGGTATGCTGGGTGCGGGTCATGTCTCAATCCTTTTGGTCTTTTATTGCCTGTCCCGACCTCTTCGCGGGGTGTCTCCGCGAAAGGGCCGGCACGGTCACCTGCAAACTTCAGGCATCACGGAACAACCAGGGCTGTTGCGCACGATGCTTGCTCTCGAAGGCCTTGATCGCATCGCTGTCCTGCAGGGTCAGGCCGATATCGTCCAAGCCGTTGAGCAGGCAGTGCTTGCGGAACGCATCGATCTCGAAGTGCAGCACCTTGCCATCCGGGCGGGTAACGGCCTGGGCCTGCAAGTCGATGGTCAACTGATAGCCTGGGTGGGCCTCGACCTGCTTGAACAGTTCGTCGACTTCTTCGTCGCTGAGGATGATCGGCAACAGGCCATTCTTGAAGCTGTTGTTGAAGAAGATGTCGGCGAAGCTCGGCGCGATGATGCTGCGGAAGCCGTACTCATCGAGTGCCCAAGGGGCATGCTCGCGGCTCGAACCGCAACCGAAGTTCTCGCGCGCCAGCAAGACGCTGGCGCCCTGGTAACGGGCATGGTTGAGCACGAACTCTTCGTTCAGCGGACGTTTGCTGTTGTCCTGATAAGGCTGCCCTACATCCAGGTAGCGCCACTCGTCGAACAGGTTAGGGCCAAAGCCGGTACGCTTGATCGACTTCAGGAACTGCTTGGGGATGATCTGGTCGGTGTCGACGTTGGCGCGATCCAACGGCGCAACAAGACCGGTGTGCTGGGTAAAGGCTTTCATGCTGCGCTCCCTTGGATCAACTCGCGGACATCGATGAAGTGGCCGGTGACCGCAGCGGCGGCAGCCATGGCCGGGCTTACCAGGTGGGTGCGACCACCGGCACCCTGGCGCCCTTCGAAGTTGCGGTTGGACGTGGACGCGCAGTGCTCGCCGCTTTCCAGGCGGTCCGGGTTCATCGCCAGGCACATCGAGCAACCAGGCTCACGCCACTCGAAGCCAGCTTCGATGAAAATCTTGTCCAGGCCCTCACGCTCGGCCTGGGCCTTGACCAGGCCAGAGCCCGGTACGACCAGCGCCTGCTTGACGTTGGCAGCGACCTTGCGCCCCTTGGCGATTTCGGCGGCGGCGCGCAGATCTTCGATGCGCGAGTTGGTGCAGGAGCCGATGAATACGCGGTCCAACTTGATGTCGGTGATCGCCTGGTTGGCGGCAAGGCCCATGTACTTGAGGGCACGCTCGATGGAACCACGCTTGATCAGGTCCGGCTCTGCGGCCGGATCAGGCACGCGCTGGTCAACGGCAAGCACCATCTCGGGCGAAGTGCCCCAGCTGACTTGCGGCTTGATCTGGGTGGCGTCGAGCTCGACCACGGTATCGAACACGGCATCGGCATCCGACACCAGGCCTTTCCAGGCCTGGACGGCCTGCTTCCATTGCTCGCCCTTGGGCGCGTACGGACGGCCTTCGACATAGGCGACCGTCGTCTCGTCGACCGCCACCAGACCGACGCGGGCACCGGCTTCGATGGACATGTTGCAGATGGTCATGCGGCCTTCCATGGACAGGTCGCGGATGGCGCTACCAGCGAACTCCATGGCATGGCCGTTACCGCCAGCGGTGCCGATCTTGCCGATGACCGCGAGCACGATGTCCTTGGCGGTGACACCGGCGGGCAATTGGCCCTCGACGCGCACCAGCATGTTCTTCATCTTCTTGGCGACCAGGCACTGGGTGGCGAGCACGTGCTCGACCTCGGAAGTACCGATGCCATGGGCCAGGGCGCCGAACGCGCCGTGGGTCGAGGTGTGCGAGTCGCCGCAGACCACGGTCATGCCTGGCAAGGTAGCGCCCTGCTCTGGGCTGATGACATGGACGATGCCTTGGCGCTCGTCGTTCATCTTGAATTCCACGATGCCGTATTCGTCACAGTTCTCGTCGAGGGTCTGCACCTGAAGGCGCGAAACCTGGTCGACGATGGCCTCGATGCCGCCCTTGCGCTCTGGCGTGGTCGGCACGTTGTGGTCCGGCGTGGCGATGTTGGCGTCGATCCGCCACGGCTTGCGGTTCGCCAGGCGCAGGCCTTCGAAGGCCTGGGGCGAAGTCACTTCGTGAATGATGTGGCGGTCGATGTAGATCAAGGACGAGCCGTCATCACGGCGCTTGACCTCATGGGCTTCCCAGAGTTTGTCGTAGAGCGTTTTGCCAGCCATCAGACTGTTCCTCATCAGCGTCTTTCTATGCCAAAGACCCCTTGGCTTGTACGGACGATGCTATGGCGATAGATTGAATAACTCAAATTCATAATTTTCATGCTTCGCATAACCATCGGGAATTCGAATGGACCTGGCCAACCTCAGCGCTTTCATCGCCATCGCCGAGACCGGCAGCTTTTCGGGGGCTGGCGAACGCCTGCACCTGACTCAGCCGGCCGTCAGCAAACGCATCGCCGGACTCGAGCAGCAACTGGACGTGCGTCTGTTCGACCGCCTGGGCCGAGAAGTGACCCTGACCGAGGCCGGGCGGGCCCTGCTGCCACGCGCCTACCAGATCCTCAACGTACTGGATGATACCCGACGTGCGCTGACCAATTTGACCGGCGAGGTGAGCGGTCGCCTGACCCTTGCCACCAGTCACCACATAGGCCTGCATCGTCTGCCTCCGCTTTTACGGGTGTTTACCCGCCAGTACCCGGCGGTGGCGTTGGATATTCAGTTCCTGGATTCGGAAGCGGCCTACGATGAAATCCTCCATGGGCGCGCCGAGATTGCCGTGATCACCCTGGCACCCGAGCCGCATCACCTGATCAAGGCGGTACCGGTCTGGGACGATGCCCTGGACTTCGTGGCGGCGCCGGAGCATCCCCTGGCCCGCGACACGGCGGTCAGTCTGGCCGACGTCGCCCGCCACCCGGCGGTTTTCCCCGGCGGCAACACCTTCACCCACCACATCGTCCAGCGGCTGTTCGAAAGCCAGGGCCTGACCCCGAACATCGCCATGAGCACCAACTACCTGGAGACCATCAAGATGATGGTTTCGATTGGTCTGGCGTGGAGCGTGCTGCCCCGTACTATGCTGGATGAACAGGTCGCACCCATCGCCTTGCCCGGCATACAGCTGTCGCGCCAGCTAGGCTACATTTTGCACACGGAGCGAACGCTATCGAACGCGGCCAGGGCCTTCATGGCTCTTCTCGACAGCCACGCAGGGTCCGCCTGACCGGTCGTCAGCCCGGCACTTCCAACTTCAAGGACGCGTCACACGCCAAAGGTCTGGTACCGATGCCCAAATCAGCAAACCGCTTTCCGCGCCTGCCGCGCATTTCGGCGGCCGACCCTCAGGAGTCGGAACAGGCCTGGCAAAATGCTCCGCAACTGCTTGCCGCGCTCAACGGCGCCCACCTGGGGGCCTGGCTGTGGGATATCGAAAGCGGCAGGGTCAGCTGGTCGCGCGGAACCCAGGCGCTGTTCGGTTTCGACCCACAACGCCCGCTGCCCATCGACATCGACTACCTCGACCTACTGCCAGAAGAGGATCGCGCCCGCACCCGCCAGGCCTTCCAGGCGGTGGTCAACGGCGAGCCGGTGGAGCAGGCCATGCGCCACCGCATCCGCTGGCCAGACGGCAGCCTGCACTGGCTGGAAATCAATGGCAGCCTGACCCGCGACCGCCATGGCCGCCCGCAGATGATCGGGGTGATCCGCGAGATCACGCGCCAGCGCGACCGTGAAACAGCGCTGATCAACTCGGAAAAGCGCTTTGCCACCCTGTTCCACCTCAGCCCCAACGCAATTTTGCTGACCCGACGCCATGACGGCATGATCTTCGAGGTCAACCAGCACTTCGAAGACATGTTCGGCTGGCCCGGTAGCCAGGTGATCGGCAAGACCAGTTTCGAGCTGGGCCTTTGGGTAAACCCAGAGCAACGCCACCAGGTACTGGAGGCCACCCGTGCCAATGGCGGCCCGTTGACCTTGGAAGTGCAGTTTCGCGCCAGCAGCGGCAAGATCCACGACGGCATCCTGTGCACCCAGGGCATCGAGCTGGAAGGCGTCACCTACCTGATCAGCACCTTCGTCGACACCACTGAACGCAAACGTGCCGAGCAGGCCCTCAAGGACAGCCAGGAGCGCCTTGACCTGGCCCTGGACTCGGCTCAACTGGGCACCTGGGACTGGCACATTCCCAGCGGCATGCTCTACGGCTCGGCCCGCGCCGCGCAATTGCACGGCCTGGACCCTGTCCCCTTCCACGAATCGTTCGACTCCTTCTTCGAAGGCGTACCGGAGCAGGAACGCAACAGCATGCGCCAGGCTTACCGCAGTCTGCGCGAAGGTCCGGCGGGCAACTACCAGATCACCTATCGGGTACAGCTGGAAAACGGCGCCTCACGCTACATCGAGAGCCGCGCCCGGCTGTATCGCGACGAACAGGGCAACCCGTTTCGCATGGCCGGTACCTTGTTGGACATCACCGACCAGGTCGAACGCGAACAGCGCCTGAGCGCTTCGGAAGAAAAATTCGCCAGCCTGTTCCAGGTAAGCCCGGACCCGATCTGCGTCACCCGCCAGGACACCGGCCAGTTCATCGAGGTCAACCGGGCCTTTTCCCAGACCTTTGGCTGGGACGCCGACCAGGTGATCGGCCGCACGGCCGAGCAGATCGGCCTGTGGGCCGAGACCTCCGAGCGCGCCCAGCGCATCGAAAGGGTCATCCGTGAACGGGCGCTGAACAATGTGGCCGTGGTGGTCAACCACCGTAACGGCTCAGCGCTGACATGCGTGATTTCCAGTTGCCTGATCACCGTCGATGGGCAGCCCTGCAGCGTCACGACGCTGCGCGACATCACCCAGCAGCAACGGGCCGAGGCCGCGCTCAAGTCCAGTGAAGAGAAGTTCGCCAAGGCGTTCCACTCCAGCCCGGATGCCATCACCATCACCGAACGCCATAGCGGTCGTTACCTGGAGGTGAACGACGGCTTCTGCCGATTGACCGGCTACAGCGCCGCCGAAGTGATTGGCCGCAGCGTCCACGAACTGGGGATCTGGGCCGACGACAAGCAGCGCAGCGCCTTGCTCGGCGAACTCCGCGAGCGTGGCCGGGTCCACCACCGGGAGATGCTTGGGCGCAACAAACGCGGTGATATCCTGACGGTGGAAGTGTCGGTCGAGCCGATCAGCCTGAACGAAGTCGAATGCCTGCTGCTGACCGCGCGCGACGTGAGCCAGTTGAAGAATGCCCAGGCGCAGATTCGGCACCTGGCTTACCACGACCCGTTGACCAACCTGCCCAACCGCGCCCTGCTGATGGACCGTCTGAGTCAGCAGATCGCCCTGCTCAAGCGCCACAACCTGCGCGGGGCACTGCTGTTCCTGGACCTGGACCACTTCAAGCACATCAATGACTCCCTCGGCCACCCGGTGGGCGACACCGTGCTGAAGATCATCACGGCTCGCCTGGAGGCCAGCGTGCGCCTGGAAGACACCGTGGCGCGCCTGGGAGGCGATGAGTTCGTGGTGCTGCTCAGCGGACTGGAGGGCAGCCGTGAGGTGGTCGAGCACAAGGTCCGTGAATTGGCCGACACCCTGCGCGAGCTGCTGGCCGAGCCCATGTCGCTGGACGGCCAACGGCTGCAGGTCACGCCGAGCATTGGCGTAGCGCTGATTCCCGACCATGGCGCGACCCCAGCCGACCTGCTCAAGCGCGCCGACATTGCCCTGTACCGCGCCAAGGACTCCGGGCGCAACACGACGCAGCTGTTCCACACGACCATGCAGAAAGCCGCCAGCGAGCGGTTGCGGATGGAAAACGACCTGCGCCTGGCCCTGGCGCGTGGCGAACTCGCCCTGCACTTCCAACCCCAGGTCGATGCCCGCGACAACCGGATCGTCGGGGCCGAGGTGCTTCTGCGCTGGCACCACCCGCAACTGGGCCAGCAGGCACCAACGCAATTTATCCAGGTGCTTGAAGAAAGCGGCCTGATTCTTGAAGTTGGCAGCTGGATTCTCGACGAAGCCTGCGATGCCTGTGCACGCATGCTCGAAGATGGCCTGGTCGACCCCGACGACTTCAGCCTCTGCGTGAACATCAGCCCCCGGCAGTTTCGCCAGAACGACTTCGTCGAACGCGTGCTACGCAGCCTGGACGATTACCGCCTGCCGCGACATATGCTCAAGCTGGAGATCACCGAAGGCATCGTCATCCAAAACCTTGAAGACACCATCAGCAAGATGCGCGAGCTGAAGCGTTATGGCGTGAGCTTTGCCATGGATGATTTCGGAACGGGCTATTCGTCGCTGACCTACCTCAAGCGCCTGCCGGTGGATGCACTGAAGATCGACCAGACCTTCGTGCGCGATGCGCCGGACGACCCCAACGATGCCGAAATCGTCCGCGCGATCGTGGCCATGGCCCGCAGCCTCGACCTGGCGGTAATCGCCGAAGGCGTGGAACTGACCGAGCAACTGGAGTTTCTCGAATTGCTGGGGTGCCACCTGTATCAAGGCTACCTGCACAGCCGGCCGCTGCCCTTGCCTGAGTTTCGTCAGCTGCTGCTCGAGGCGCCTGCCAATTACTGAGACAAAAAAAGGGCACCGCTACGGGTGCCCTTTCTTGAGTGTATGCAGCACTCAGTTCAGCGCTGGCGTGTCGCCATTGATCGGAATGCGCTTGGCCTTGGCTTCTTCCGGCACGATGCGCAACAGGTCGATGCTGAGCAGGCCGTTGGCCAGACCCGCGGACTTGACTTCGATATGGTCAGCCAGGCGGAACGACAGCTTGAAGGCGCGCTGGGCAATGCCCTGGTGCAAGTAGGTCACTTCCGCTGCGGTGTTTTCGCGTTTGCCACCGGTGACGGTCAGGACGCCTTTTTCGACTTGCAGGTCGAGGTCCTGCTCCTGGAAACCGGCCGCTGCAACCACGATACGATAGTGGTCATCGCCATGTTTTTCTACGTTGTAGGGAGGGTAGCTGCTACCCGCCTCGTTACGCGCCGCAGATTCGAACAGGTCGTTGAAACGGTCGAAACCAACGGAATGGCGGAACAGTGGTGCAAGAGAGAAAGCGCTAGTCATGGTCATAAACTCCTGAGATTTCAGCAAGTAAGTCATTGCGCGACCCGACTTCGGCATCGCGTACTCAAGAAATATGTCCGGGGAAAAGGCTTTCAAGGGGTAGGCAAAAAAAATTTTAGGGGGGCTGAAAACAGTATCGCCGGCAAGCCGGCGACAGGGACGCATCAAGCCACGCATTCCTCGAACGCGGGCACCTCGACCCCGAGCAACCGGCTGATCCGCTGGCAATCATCCTCGCGCCGCAGCTCGGCGAACAACACCACCGCCTCCGGGTAACTACGGGTCAGCATCGCCAACCATTGCTTCATGCGCCCCGGCGCGTAGCGCGGCGACAACTTGGCCTGGGCTTGACGCCAGAATTCGCGCAGCAACGGCAACAGCGCCTCCCAGGACATCGGCTGGAGCTCGCGGCCATCGCGCGCTGCGGCGATCTGCAACGCCAGGTCCGGACGCGAGACCAGGCCACGACCCAGCATGATGTCTTCGGCGCCGCTGACCTCGCGGCATCGTCGCCAATCGTCCACGGTCCAGATCTCGCCATTGGCGAACACCGGCACCTCGACCACATCCTGCACCCTGGCCACCCATTCCCAATGGGCCGGCGGCTTGTAGCCCTCGACCTTGGTTCGGGCATGGACCACCAGATGCGCCGAACCACCTTCGGCCAAGGCCGTGGCACACTCCAGCGCGCCATCAGGGCTATCGAAACCCAGACGCATCTTGGAGGTTACCGGAATGTGCGCAGGCACCGCGCGCCTTACCTCACGGACGATGGCATGGAGCAGTTCCGGCTCCTTGAGCAGCACGGCACCGCCCCGCGACTTGTTGACCGTCTTGGCCGGGCAACCGAAGTTCAGGTCGATCACTGGCGCCCCCAACTGGCAGGCCAGCGCAGCGTTTTCGGCCAGGCATACCGGGTCGGACCCCAGCAATTGCACACGCATCGGCACCCCGGCCGCGGTGCGAGCGCCGCTGCGCAGCTCCGGGGCCAGCTTGTCGAAGGACGAGGCCGGCAACAAGCGGTCGCAGACGCGAATGAACTCGGTGACGCACCAATCGATGCCGCCCACTCGGGTCAGGACGTCGCGCAGGATGTTGTCGACCAGCCCCTCCATGGGGGCCAGGGCAATTTGCATTTCTGGGTCTCGGCGGGAAAAGGCCGCAGTCTAGCAAAAAACGCCGCCGGGTCAGGCACCGATCAGCGCCGGGCCGTAGCCGTCGAGAAACTCCGCCGGCATGCGCTTGGGCTTGCCGCTGGACAGCTCGATGCAGGCGAAGGTGGTCTGGGCGCGGAGCAGGGTGACGCCATCCCGCGGGCGCTTGAGCTGAAAGCGACGGGTCATGCGCAGACGTTGATCCCAGTCGATGATCCAGGTCGCCAGTTGCAGCTCATCGTCTTCATAGGCGGCAGCGAGGTAGTCGATTTCATGCCGAACGACCGCCATGGCCCGGTCAAGACGCCGGTATTCGGCCAAATCCAACCCCAGGCGCTGGGAGTGGCGCCAGGCGCAGCGCTCCAGCCAGGTGACGTAAACCGCGTTATTGGCATGGCCGAGACCGTCGATGTCCTCGGTGCCGACGCGCAGGTCGATGATGAATGGTGTTGCCAGGTCCCAGCTCATGCCCTTTTCCTTGATAAAGAATGGGTTGCCTGTACCGGCCATATCGCCGGCAAGCCGGCCCCGACAGCAGGGCCGGTCGATGAGCGGGCAGTGTAACGGAAGCTCAGGCGCTTTGCCGCGCGGGAGTGCCGGCGCCGGCCAGCAATTCGAGCACTGCTTCACTCAGCCGCGGATCGGCCAGCACCCGCTGGTGCCCTCCTTCCTCTAGCAGCATCAGGCGGCTGTCGAACCAGGCTTTGTGAATGATCTGCGCCTCATCGGCGGACACCAGCGCATCATCGGCGGCGTGCACCACCAACCCTGGCAGTTCCAGCTGGTAGGCGCTGACGTCCAAGCGGGCAATCTGCATCCCCACATCCCGCTCGACCTGGCGAATGAAAGCGGCCCTGGCCCGTGCCGGCAGGCCAAGACGCCGGGCGAAGCCACGCAACACACCCAGCAACTGCGCAGGTGCGGCGATGCTGACCGCCGCCTCGGCCCGCAACCCCATCTGCAATGCCAGCAGCACACTGGCTCCGCCCATGGAATGGCCGATCACCGCGCGCAAAGGGGGCAGTTCGGCAGCGGCTTCAAGCAATGCGCGCGCGAACAACACCACATGGGCCTGCTGGCCGGGCGAACGCCCATGAGCCGGCCCTTCCAGCGATACCACGGTATGCCCGGCCTGCACCAAGGTTTCGATGAGTGCGGCAAACTGGGTCGGCCGCCCCTCCCAACCGTGCATCAGCAACACGGTCGGCCCCTTGCCCCAGCGCAACGCCGACAAACCGAAACGCAGGGTGATGCGCTCGGCATTGGCCAGCAAGGGCAACTCCCACGGTTTGGGCGGCAGGTTGCGCGGGGTCATGAAGGCGCGGCGCATCTTGCCGGCGATGTGTTCGGGGGCCAGATGACCCAGGGTGCCATTGACGCCACGAATCCAGCTCAGGGTAGTCATCGCCTTGCTCCAGGTGTAGGGGGTTCAGATCACCGCCGACTTGGCGGCGCGCAGGATGCGGTCGGATAGCGCATCGGTGCCCAATGCCCGAGCCAGGGCCAGGCCGCCCACCATCAAGGCAAGGTCGGCCAGGGCCTTGTCGATGTCTTCGGGGCTGTCGACCATTTGCGCGGTCATCAACTCGATGTGCTCGGCCAACACGTCGCGAAAGGCCTCGGGCAGCCGTTGCATCTCCCCCAGCGAGTTGGGCAACGGGCATGCCTGAACTTCGGCGTCGCGGTGCTTGCGCGACAGGTAGAACGCCGCCGCAAGCGCCCGCCGCCCCGCTCCATCCAGGCTCGGATCGACCTGGGCAAGCAGCGCGCGACGCTCGTTCAACAACTGGCGGAACGCCTCCAGCATGAGCTCGTCCTTGCTGTCGAAGTGGGCATAGAAGCCCCCCACCGTCAGCCCGGCAGCACCCATTACCTGGCTGACACTGGGCTCGGCCGGCCCATGCTGGATCAATGCCGTGCGGGCGGCTTCCAGGATACGTTCGCGGGTCTTGCTCTTTTTATCGCTCATGGGCACCTCGAATATGATAGGCATCATATTATGCTCATAATATTTTTTGGCAAGCGAAAAAACACGACTCCCGGCACGGGGCGAGCACATTGGCGGAGGGGAGAAAAAACAAAAGGCCCATTCAATAATCGAATGAGCCTTTGAAGTCCCGCAAAACGCGGGTAAAAATGGCGTCCCCTAGGGGACTCGAACCCCTGTTACCGCCGTGAAAGGGCGGTGTCCTAGGCCACTAGACGAAGGGGACGTAACCTTCGCGAAGATTCGCTTTAGCGAACCCTGGCAGAATTGGTGGAGCTAAGCGGGATCGAACCGCTGACCTCCTGCATGCCATGCAGGCGCTCTCCCAGCTGAGCTATAGCCCCGAAAACAAAAGGCTCATCCAACATTAAGAATGAGCCTCTTTAAGCCCCGCAAAACGCGGGAAAAAGTGGCGTCCCCTAGGGGACTCGAACCCCTGTTACCGCCGTGAAAGGGCGGTGTCCTAGGCCACTAGACGAAGGGGACGTAACCTTCGTGCCGATCCGTTTTCACGAACCGCGGCAAATTGGTGGAGCTAAGCGGGATCGAACCGCTGACCTCCTGCATGCCATGCAGGCGCTCTCCCAGCTGAGCTATAGCCCCGGATTTCTAGCCTCTCGGCCCAGCGACATCCTGAAACATCGCTTGTGTGAAACTGGCGTCCCCTAGGGGACTCGAACCCCTGTTACCGCCGTGAAAGGGCGGTGTCCTAGGCCACTAGACGAAGGGGACGAACCTTCTTACCTTCAAGACCCGGTTGATGGACCCAGTCTTGCTTATCGGCATTCACCGTTAAGCGGAATTTGGTGGAGCTAAGCGGGATCGAACCGCTGACCTCCTGCATGCCATGCAGGCGCTCTCCCAGCTGAGCTATAGCCCCACAATGTCGCGCTGAACTGAATCACCGGCTGGGTGCCTGGCGCTTCGTTTTAGTTCATCGCTGTGGACGGGGCGCATATTAAGATCGGATTGCAGAGCTGTCAAACAAATTTTTGAAAAAATTCAAAAGTTTTTTTCGAGATAACAATCACTTACCGCCCTGCCCCAGTGCTACGGGTTGCCTCGCCTCTTCCGCGGCAGGCTGTGGGGGGCTTTATGTCGCGAAAGGGCCGCGTGCGACCCCTGCGATTTTGCGTTGCAACTAAAACCCTGGGACCGCAGGGCGGCCCGTTCGCGGCACAAGGCCGCTCCCACAGCGTGCGCTGCAGCTGTCGATCAGGGTCAGGCGATGTTGGCCAGCAACTTTTCCCACTCTTTGTTTTCTTTCTTCGACACCCCGCCCAGCAGGTCGAGCGCTTGGCGCAGGCGATAGCGGGTCAGGTCTGGACCGAGGATTTCCATGGCGTCGAGCACCGATACCGAACTGGCCTGACCGGTGATGGCGGCGAACATCAGTGGCATGGCATCACGCAACTTGAGCTCCAGCGCCTCGACCACGGCCTGGATGCAGGCGGTGATGCGGTCTTTTTCCCACTGACGCAGGCTTTCGAGCTTCCACAGGATCAATTGCATCACCTGGCGAACCTGGTCGGTGGACAGCTTTTTGCTTTCGAACAGCTTGGCATCGAGTTTGAGCGCGCCTTCGAAGAAGAAGCCACCCAGCGGCGCGATCTGGCTGAAGGTTTCAACTCGGCCTTGTACGTGCGGGGCGATCTTCATCATGTAGTCGCTGTTGAATGCCCATTTCTGCACACGAGCGGCAAACTCTTCCACCGGCAGCTCACGCAGCCACTGGCCGTTGAGCCAGGACAGCTTCTCGATGTCGAAGATCGGGCCACCCAGCGAGATACGCGACAAGTCGAAATGCTCGACCATCTCGGCCAGCGAGAACTTCTCACGCTCGTCCGGCATCGACCAGCCCATGCGCCCCAGGTAATTGAGCATCGCTTCAGGCAAGAAGCCCATGCGCTCGTAGAACGTCACCGAGGTTGGGTTCTTGCGCTTGGACAGCTTGCTCTTGTCGGGGTTGCGCAGCAGCGGCATGTAGCACAGCTTGGGCTGTTCCCAACCGAAATACTCGTAAAGCTTGATCAGCTTCGGCGCAGAAGGCAGCCACTCCTCGCCACGCAGCACGTGGGTGATGCCCATCAGGTGGTCATCGACCACGTTGGCCAGGAAGTAGGTCGGCAGGCCGTCGTTCTTCATCAGCACCTGCATGTCCATGCGGTCCCATGGAATCTCGACGTCGCCACGCAGCATGTCCGGAACCACGCAGATGCCTTCGCTCGGCACCTTCATACGGATAACATGCGGCTCGCCCGCCGCCAGGCGGCGCTGGACTTCCTCGGCGCTCATCTTCAGAGCACGGCCGTCGTAGCGCGGGGTCTCGCCGCGGGCCATCTGCTCGGCACGCATCTGCTCGAGCTCTTCGGCAGTGCAGAAGCAGTAGAAGGCGTGGCCAGCGTCGACCAGCTGCTTGGCGTACTTGGCGTAGATATCGCCCCGCTCGCTCTGCCGGTATGGGCCGTGTGGCCCCCCCACGTCCGGACCTTCGTTCCATTCGATGCCGAGCCAGCGCAAGGCGTCGAAGATCTGCTGCTCCGACTCGCGGGTAGAGCGCAGTTGGTCGGTGTCTTCGATACGCAGGATGAACTCACCGCCGTGCTGCTTGGCGAAGCAGTAGTTGAACAGGGCGATGTAGGCGGTGCCGACATGGGGGTCGCCAGTGGGCGATGGCGCGATACGCGTGCGAACGGTGGTCATGGAGAGTCTCGAACGAAAGATGAAACAAAGGCGGGATGTTAGCAGGGAGCGGGCACTCGGCTCCAGCTATGGCGCGATCGTCACTTGTGATTGCGCCGTTTGTCGCTGTTAAATTTGTTTACATTTCTGGAACGATAGTGCTCATGCCCGCCCAACTCAAACGCCGCCTGCTGGTCTTTCTCACCCTTGTCGCGCTCATCGCCCTCGCCTTCCTGGCTCACTGGTACTTCAAGGGTCGCTTCTTCGAAAGTACCGACAATGCCTATGTTCAAGGCGAGATCACCCGTATCTCCAGCCAGTTGGGCGCACGCATCGACGACGTGCGGGTTGCGGACAACCAGCACGTGAGCCAAGGAGAACTGCTGGTACGCCTGGAGGCCGCCGACTTCCAGCTGGCCGTGGAGCGTGCTCACGCGGCCCTGGCCACGCGCGAGGCCGAGCGCGCGCAGGCGGAAAGTCGCCTGACCCAGCAAGCCAGCCTGATTGCGGCCGGCCAGGCACAGGTTGCCGCGAACCAGGCTACCCTCGACCGTTCGCGCCTGGACTTGAACCGCGCCGAGGCGCTGCGCAAACCTGGGTTCGTCTCCGAGGAGCGCGTCACGACGCTGTCGGCGGAAAAGCACGTGGCCAGTTCTCAAGTCGACAAGGCCCGTGCCGACCTGCAAAGCCAGCGCCAGCAGGTAAACGCCTTGACCGCTGAGCTCAAGCGTCTCGATGCACAGATCGCCAACGCCCGTGCCGAACTGGCACAGGCTGAACTCAACCTGACCCGCTGTGAGATCCGCGCGCCGATCAGCGGCACCATCGGTCAGCGCAATGCGCGCAACGGCCAAGTAGTGCAAGCGGGTGCTTACCTGCTGTCCATCGTGCCGGACGAAGATATCTGGGTACAGGCCAACTTCAAGGAAACCCAGATTGGCCGCATGCAGCCGGGCCAACGTGTGGAGTTGCTGTTCGACAGTTACCCGGACACCCCGATCGAGGGTCGGGTCAATAGCCTGTTCGCGGCCTCTGGCGCGCAGTTCAGCCTGTTGCCGCCGGACAATGCCACCGGCAACTTCACCAAGGTGGTGCAGCGTATTCCGGTGAAGCTGACCTTTGCCCCCGACAATCCGCTTCACGGCCGCATTCGCCCCGGTATGTCGGTGACGGCAACCGTGGACCTTCGCCCCGAGCATGGCTCCCGCGATGGCCGGTGACACGCTGCTGAGACCGACGGCGGAGCCGACCCGACGCGACTGGATTGCCGTGATGAGCGTAATGCTAGGCGCGTTCATGGCGGTGCTGGATATCCAGATCACCAACTCCTCGCTCAAGGATATCCAAGGCGCGCTGTCGGCGACGCTGGAAGAAGGTTCATGGATTTCCACCTCCTACCTCGTGGCCGAGATCATCATGATTCCGCTCACGGCCTGGTTGGTGCAGTTGCTCTCGGCACGACGCCTGGCGGTCTGGGTATCGACGGGGTTCCTGTTGTCGTCGCTGCTCTGCTCGATGGCCTGGAACCTGGAGAGCATGATCGTGTTTCGCGCATTGCAGGGGTTCACCGGGGGGGCGTTGATTCCCCTGGCCTTCACCCTGACGCTGATCAAGCTGCCTGAACACCACCGTGCCAAGGGCATGGCGATGTTCGCCATGACCGCCACCTTCGCCCCGTCCATCGGCCCCACCTTGGGCGGCTGGCTGACGGAAAACTGGGGCTGGGAATACATCTTCTACATCAACATTCCGCCGGGCCTGTTGATGATTGCCGGCTTGCTGTATGGCCTGGAGAAGAAGGAGGCGCACTGGGAGCTGCTCAAAAGCACCGACTATGCCGGTATCGTCACCTTGGGGCTGGGCCTGGGCTGCCTGCAGGTATTCCTGGAGGAAGGCCACCGCAAGGACTGGCTGGAGTCGAGCCTGATCGTCGGACTGGGCACCACTGCCTTGATCAGCCTGATCGCATTCGTGATCTTGCAGTTCTCCAAGCCCCACCCGCTTATCAACCTGCGAATTCTGGGTAATCGCAATTTTGGCTTGTCGAGCATTGCCAGTCTGGGGATGGGGGTTGGGCTGTATGGTTCGATCTATCTGTTGCCGCTGTACCTGGCGCAGATCCAGGGCTACAACGCCTTGCAGATCGGCGAGGTGATCATGTGGATGGGTATTCCGCAGTTGTTTCTGATTCCGTTGGTGCCGCAATTGATGAAGGTGGTTTCGCCCAAAGTACTGTGTGCCTTGGGGTTCTGTCTGTTCGGCATCGCCAGCTTTGGTTCTGGGGTGCTCAATCCGGATTTTGCCGGGCCGCAGTTCAATCAGATCCAGGTTATTCGGGCGCTTGGACAGCCGATGATCATGGTCACCATTTCGCTGATCGCGACGGCTTACATCCTACCGCAGGATGCGGGGTCGGCTTCGAGCCTGTTCAATATTCTGCGTAACCTTGGGGGGGCGATTGGTATCGCCTTGCTGGCGACCTTGCTGGATGCGCGGAGCAAGGTGTATTTCGATTATCTGCGTGAGGCGCTGGTGCCGAGCAACCCGCAGGTGGCGGAGCGTCTTTCGCTTTTGGCCGAGAGGCTGGGGAGCGATAGCGCTGCGCTTGGCAAGTTAAGTGAGATTACCCATCAGCAGGCGTTGATCATGGCTTATAACGATGCGTTTCATTTTGTCGGGATTGGGTTGGCGGTGAGCATGGTGGCGGTATTGTTGACTAAGAAGTTGCCGGCGGGGTTGAAGGCAGGTGAGGCGCACTAAGATTGGTTTTCACAAATTCAAGTGCCGCAAACCCTTTTTTGCTTTTGCTTTTGCTCTTGCCCCTAGTGCGCGATAGTCCAGACACCACGAATCGCGACGTCAGGAGGCCGAACGCAGGCCTTGCGCAGGGAGGTGACGGGCATGGATGCCCGTCAAGCGCTGCGGCCCAGGAGGGGTCGTTCAGCGCGGTCCTCCCGGAGCAAGGCCGGAGTGAGGGAACCCCGGAGCGCAGCGTAGGGGCCGGATGATAGGAGCCAGACTTTTTTGGTTACTTTTTGGGGCGTCTGCCAAAAAGTGACCCGCTGTAAGAGCGGAAAGGTGATTGAGCGTCGCCTTGGCAAATGGATATGCTCATAAATCTAAATACCAAAACCTCAAACTTCAAACTTCAAAGCGAATACTTGGCGCTGGCATTCAAATCGCGTGAATATCCATTCGCCATGGAGGCGCTCATTCACCTTTTCGCCTTTACGGCGACCTACTTTTGCTCTTGGGCAAAAGTAGGCAAAAACCGCTGGCTCCTATCATCCGGCCCCTACGCTGCGCTTCGGGGTTCCCTCGCTACGGGCTTGCTCCCGGGAGGACCGCGCTGAACGGCCCATCCTGGGCCGCAGCGCTTGACGGGCATCCATGCCCGTCACCTCCCTCCGCAAGCCCTACGCTCGGCCTACTGACGTCGCAATTTGCAGCGTCTGGGATATCGCGCATTAAAAGCAAAAGCGGAGCATGAAATACCAAGTCCGAACAACAACAACAACAGCTAAACCAGTCGCACATTAAATATTCAAACTACAAAATGCGAGACGGACTTTCTTTTGCTTCGCTTTGCTCTTGCTTCTAGCGCGCGGTAGTTCAGGCGCCACCTCATGCGACTTCAGGAGGCCGAGCGCAGGGCTTGCGCAGGGAGGTGACGGGCATGGATGCCCGTCAAGCGCTGCGGCCCAGGAGGGGCCGTTCAGCGCGGTCCTCCCGGAGCAAGCCCGGAGCGAGGGAACCCCGAAGCGAAGCGCAGGGGCCGGATGATAGGAGCCAGACTTTTTTGGTTACTTTTTGGGGCGTCTGCCAAAAAGTGACCCGCTGTAAGAGCGGAAAGGTGACTGAGCGTCACCTTGGCAAATGGATATGCTCACGCATCCAGAAACCAAAACCTCAAACTTCAAAGCACAGATTTAAGGGCGGCATTCAGATAGCGTGAATATCCATTCACCATGGAGGCGCTCATTCACCTTTTCGCCTTTACGGCGACCTACTTTTGCTCTTGGGCAAAAGTAGGCAAAAACCGCTGGCTCCTATCATCCGGCCCCTACGCTTCGCTTCGGGGTCCCCTCGCTACGGTCTTGCTCCCGGGTGGACCGCGCTGAACGGCCCCTCCTGGGCCGCAGCGCTTGACGGGCATCCATGCCCGTCACCTCCCTCCGCAAAACCTACGCTCGGCCTACTGACGTCGCAATTGGCAGCGCCTGAACTGCCGCGCACTAGAAGCAAAAACAGAGCAAAAGCAGAGCAAAAGCAGAGCAAAAACAACGCTGACTTGCGGGACTGGGCTTATCAGCTGGCTATCAAACGCTCACGAAGCTGAGTAATTTCATCCCTCAACTGCGCGGCAGCCTCAAACTCCAGATCCCTCGCAAACTGCATCATCTTCTCTTCCAACTGCTTGATGCGTTTGGTGATCTCCGCCGGCGTCCGCAATTCCGCCTCGTACCGAGCACTCTCCTCCGCCGCCTTGGCCATCCCCTTGCGCTTCTTGCTACGCGCACCCGGCACCGTAGCGCCTTCCATAATATCGGTGATGTCTTTGACCACCCCCTTGGGCACGATCCCATGCGCCTGGTTGAAGGCTATCTGCTTCTCCCGACGCCGCTCAGTCTCGTCGATGGCACGCTGCATCGACCCCGTCACCTGATCGGCATACAGAATCGCCCGGCCATTGAGGTTACGAGCCGCACGCCCGATGGTCTGAATCAATGAACGCTCGGAACGCAGGAATCCCTCCTTGTCAGCATCGAGAATCGCCACCAACGATACCTCCGGCATATCCAACCCCTCACGCAGCAGGTTGATGCCCACCAGCACGTCGAACGTACCCAGACGCAAGTCACGAATGATCTCCACCCGCTCGACGGTGTCGATGTCCGAGTGCAGGTAACGCACCCGCACATCATGGTCCGCCAGGTAATCGGTCAGGTCTTCAGCCATACGCTTGGTCAAGGTCGTCGCCAACACCCGCTCGCCAACGTCCACGCGCTTGCGGATCTCCGACAGCAAGTCGTCAACCTGAGTAAGCGCCGGACGTACCTCCACCTGCGGGTCGACCAGACCAGTCGGCCGTACCACCTGCTCGACCACACGCCCAGCATGCTCGGCTTCATAAGGGCCGGGCGTGGCCGAAACGAAAATGGTCTGCGGACTCACCGCCTCCCACTCATCGAACCGCATCGGCCGGTTGTCCAGCGCCGAGGGCAGACGGAAACCGTATTCGACCAGGGTTTCCTTACGGGAGCGGTCACCTTTGTACATGGCGC
The DNA here is from genome assembly GCF_040762985.1 of Pseudomonas sp. Rh2. NCBI lineage: Bacteria > Pseudomonadati > Pseudomonadota > Gammaproteobacteria > Pseudomonadales > Pseudomonadaceae > Pseudomonas > Pseudomonas sp. Rh2. The sequence goes on along the minus strand of NZ_CP142890.1, from coordinate 2,067,429 downwards.
CCACCTGCGGCACGCTGACATGGGACTCGTCGATCACCAGCAAGGAATCTGGCGGCAGGTAGTCGTAAAGCGTGGGTGGCGGCGCGCCGGCCGGACGGCCGGAGAGATAACGCGAGTAGTTCTCGATGCCATTGCAGTAGCCAAGTTCGAGAATCATCTCCAAGTCGAAGCGGGTGCGCTGCTCGAGACGCTGTGCCTCCACCAGCTTGTTGGCCTTCTGCAGGTACTCAAGCCGGTCCTTTAGCTCCTCCTTGATGCCCTCCACCGCGTCCAACAGGGTTTCACGCGGGGTGACGTAGTGGCTCTTGGGGTAGAAGGTAAAACGCGGCAACTTACGGAAGACTTCGCCAGTCAACGGGTCAAAGGCGGCGATGTTCTCCACCTCGTCATCGAACAGCTCGATACGGATGGCTTCCAGGTCCGATTCGGCCGGGAAGATGTCGATCACATCCCCACGCACCCGGAACGTGGCACGGGCGAAATCCATTTCATTGCGGGTGTATTGCAGGTCGGCAAGACGCCGCAGCAGTGCACGCTGGTCGAGCTTGTCGCCACGGTCCACGTGAAGGACCATTTTCAGGTAAGTCTCGGGGCTGCCCAGACCGTAGATGCACGAGACGGTGGTCACGATGATCGCATCGCGCCGCTCCAACAGCGCCTTGGTCGCCGACAGGCGCATCTGCTCGATATGGTCGTTGATCGAGGCATCCTTCTCGATGAAGGTGTCCGACGACGGTACATAGGCCTCCGGCTGGTAGTAGTCGTAGTAGGAAACGAAATACTCCACCGCATTGTTCGGGAAGAACGCCTTGAACTCTCCGTACAACTGCGCAGCCAGGGTTTTGTTCGGCGCCAGCACCAGCGTCGGGCGCTGCACCTGCTGGATGACGTTGGCGATACTGAAGGTCTTGCCCGAACCGGTCACCCCAAGCAGCGTCTGGTGCGATAGCCCGGCCTCGATGCCCTCGACCATCTGACGAATGGCCTCGGGCTGGTCGCCGGCCGGCTGAAAACGGGTAACGAGCTGGAACTCGGACATGATAGGCCTCGCGCAACGCAGCAACTGTAAATTTAGCCAGTAGTCTATACCCAAATGTGGCCGCGTGGCGTCGGTTTCGCGACCCTGGAGTGGGCAACCCATAATGTGGACCGGGCATTTCGACCAATGGTCGAAAAATAATTGCCCAAATCGCCTGAAAAGCTGTGCCAGACTGTCGCAGTGACCGGCGGGTATCACTATACTGACTCCCCGTTTGTGCACCGCTTCAGTGCATTCGGCTGGAGCGTGTACGCCCTATCACACTCCATTCAGAGCCAAGGTAACAATGAGCCTGTTTTCCGCTGTCGAGCTGGCACCCCGCGACCCTATTCTGGGCCTCAACGAAGCATTCAACGCCGACCCACGTACCGACAAGGTCAATCTGGGCGTAGGCGTTTACTGCAATGAGGAAGGCCGCATCCCGCTGCTGCGCGCTGTGATCGAAGCCGAGACCCAGCGTGCCGCCCAGCACGCCTCCCGCGGCTACCTGCCGATCGACGGCATCGCGACTTACGACCAGGCCGTGCAAAAGCTCATCTTCGGCGCCGAATCGCCACTGCTGGCCGCCGGTCGCGTGGTCACCGTGCAGGCCGTTGGCGGTACCGGCGCTCTGAAGATTGGCGCCGACTTCCTCAAGCGCCTGTCGCCTGACGCCGTCGTCGCCATCAGCGACCCAAGCTGGGAAAACCACCGCGCCCTGTTCGAAAGCGCAGGTTTCCCGGTACAGAACTACCGCTATTACGATGCCCCGAGCAACGACGTCAACCGCGCCGGCATGCTCGAGGACCTGAAAAACCTGCCATCGGGCTCGATCGTTGTCCTGCACGCCTGCTGCCACAACCCGACGGGCGTCGACCTGAAACTCGAAGACTGGAAAAACGTCCTGGACGTGGTCAAGGCCAAGGGCCATGTACCGTTCCTCGACATGGCCTACCAGGGCTTTGGTGCCGGCATCGCCGAAGACGCCTTCGCCGTGCGCCTGTTCGCCGAGTCGGGCCTTGAGTTCTTCGTCTCCAGCTCGTTCTCCAAGTCGTTCTCGCTCTACGGCGAGCGTGTCGGCGCGCTGTCGATCGTCACCGGCTCCAAGGACGAGAGCACCCGCGTGCTGTCCCAGGTCAAACGCGTGATCCGCACCACCTACTCCAACCCGCCGACCCACGGCGCCACCATCGTCGCCACCGTGCTCAACAGCGCCGAGCTGCGTCAGATGTGGGAAGACGAGCTGGCCGAGATGCGCGAGCGCATCCATGGCATGCGCAAGCAAATGGTCGAGCTGCTGGCCCAATACGGCGCCAAGCGTGACTTCAGCTTCGTGGGCCGCCAGGCGGGCATGTTCTCGTACTCGGGCCTGACCGTCGACCAGGTCAAGCGCCTGAAGGAAGAGTTCGGCATCTATGCGTTGGACACCGGCCGTATCGCCGTCGCCGCGCTGAACCAAAGCAACATTCACGTGGTTACAAAGGCCATCGTGGAAGTGCTGTAACTGCTTGATTTACCAAGGGGTAGCTTGACTTCCCCTTGGTAGCCGGTATCATACCCGCAGATTCCGCGATAGCTCAGTCGGTAGAGCAAATGACTGTTAATCATTGGGTCCCTGGTTCGAGTCCAGGTCGCGGAGCCAAACACTGAGAAAGCCTCCAGTTGCGCAAGCACTGGAGGCTTTTTCGTTTCTGCGCTCGTTACTTGCCCACTGGTTCGGTCACGGGCTTGCCCTCGTCCACCAGGCTCCACACCAGCAACTTGGCCGCTTGACCGCTGCTGGCATTGCGCGACACGCTGTGCACGGTGCCTGGAGCCTCGTACCAGTACTCGCCAGCCTTGTAGGTTTTCTCCGGCTCATCGTTGAGCTTCGAGACCACCGCCCCTTCCAGTACATAAGCCATCACCGCGCCCGGATGCTGATGTGCGGGCGACGCCTGCCCAGGCGCGTAGCTGACGGTGAGCATGACGGCTTTCTTGCCGGGAGCATTGGAGGGCCGTTTTTCCTGCAGCACCTTGACCTGGTCGACGGCTTCGCCATGCGCCCACGCGGACGTTTGGCCGGCGAGCAGGCCCGCGGCGATGAACAAGGCAATTGAAAGATGAGCGGGTTTCATGGGCGTCTCCTGATGGGTATTTGCCAGCAGGTTAGGCCCAGGCGTGCACGCGGCAAACGGCCAATTCAGAGGAAAACCAGGAGGCCGATCAGTCGCGGCCTAGACCGCCTCCTGCGGGAGCCGGCTTGCCGCCGATGAGCCCCAGGAAACGTCAGCCATTGAGCCCGATGGGATAGAACTCGCCGCGACTCCAGACCCCAAGCCACTCTTCGCCGTCGATGACACGTGGCACCGCCAGATCCACCAACTGATAAAACACATTGCGGTGAATCAGCGCCTCGAGGTTGCTGCGCATCAGCACGTACGGGGCAGGTTCTTGCGTAACCGGGTCTATCTCGACCCGCAGGGGATGCTCCGGGCCAGCTTCAGCCAGGTCATCGACATTACTGGTAAAGCGCAGCACCTGCTGCTCACCCGAACCTTCCACGTCCAGCGCCACGGCGACGAATGGCGCATCGTCGACGCGAATGCCGACCTTTTCCACCGGCGTTACTAGGAAGTAGTCATCGCCGTCGCGACGCATGATGGTGGAGAACAGCCGCACCATTGGCTTGCGCCCGATGGGCGTACCCAAGTAGTACCAAGTACCGTCACGGGCAATGCGCATGTCGATATCGCCACAGAAATCCGGGTTCCACAGATGCACGGGCGGCAATCCCTTGTGCTTGGGAATCTGCGCCAGAAGATCGTTGGCCTTGCCGGAATCCGTCATCACCCTGCCCTCACTCGCTCATACCCAGAAGGCTACGAGCGTACTCGCGCATTGGCGCAGCTAGCAAATCCTCCGGGGTGTTGTCGTGGAACGTCAACAAACCGCCACGGCTCTTGATGCGCACGGTATCGATCAAATACCGGCTGTTGGTTTCGATGAGCATCATCTGCACGACGCCAGTGTCCCACCCCAGACGGTCGACGGCTTGCTCGTCGTACCACTCGTCGCCATTGCCGATACGATCGTCGGTACGGGCGAAGCGGGTATACAGCACATAGTCGGCGCCCACCGAGCGCGCCTGCGCGATCGCTTCTTCCAGGCCCAGCGGCCCCTGGGCACGGCGTACCAGTGGGAAGTATTCGACGAAACTCTTGAACGCCTGTTCGGCCACCACGTTCTGCCGCGGCAATGGCCCCTTGCCGGGTGGCATGAATGCCCCCTGACCGATGAAGATGAACGAATCGGGTTGCAGCCGTATCGACAGCGAGCGGCGCGTGTCACTGTGGTCCAACAACCCGGCATCGCTCATGTGGTAACGGACGCCCTCGCCCATATCGCTGACATTCATGCAGCCGCCCAGCGCCATCAGCGCCAGCAGCAAGACCAGGCTACGCATCTTTCCTCCAATGGCCGGCGACGAAAAACCGGCGAATAGCCAGCGGATGCAGCTTTTGCGCCAGAGTCAGCCGCCAATCACCTTCATCACTGTCACGCCCCCGGAAAAAGCCAGTGCCTGCTTATCGGCCAGGGCCTTGACCAGCAACCGTTGCAGGGCAGGCAGCGCTTGGTGACGGGGCTGTTCCAGCAAGTCGCCGATAAAGTGACGGTTGCTGGAAGATAGGCAACCGTGCAGCCAACCGGTGGATGACAGGCGCAGCCGCGAACAACTCCGACAGAACGGCACGCTTTCGTTGGCGATCACACCAAAAACACCTTTACCCGGGATCTGGTAGCGCAGCGCGGTGGCATCCGTTGGCGCATCGACCGGGTGGTGGGCGTGCTCGCGACCGATCAGGTCGAGTAACTGCTCCAGGCCGACGAAATGCTGCAGGAAAGCATTGGGGTCTCGGGCCAGATGGCCCATGCGCATCAATTCGATGAAGCGCAATTCGAAGCCTCGCGCCAGGCAATAGTCAAGCAGCGGCAGGACTTGGTCCAGGTTCTGCCCGCGCATCGGCACCATGTTGACCTTGATCTGCATGCCCATCGCACTGGCCTGCTCCATGCCAGCCAACACGGTCGCCAAGTCGCCGCCGCGGGCAATGCGCCGGAACGCCTGTGGATCGAGAGTATCGAGGGATACGTTAAGGCGGCGAACGCCAGCTGCCTGCAACTGTGGCAACTTGCGCGCGAGCAACTGACCATTCGTGGTCAGCGTGATGTCTTCCAGACCGAGCCGGGCGACCGTCGCCAGGAATGCGTCCAGGCGAGGACTGATCAGTGGCTCACCGCCCGTTATGCGTAGACGCTCGATACCTGCGGCCTCGACCAAGTAGGCCACACCCCGCGCCAGTGCCTCTGCCGACAGTTCGTCCTGTGCCGCGACCAGACGCTTGCCGTCCGGTACGCAATACGTGCAGGCGTAGTTGCAGGCAGCCGTGAGGCTGACACGCAGGTTACGAAAACGCCTGCCTTGACGATCGACGATCATGAAAAACTCCGGCATGGATGAATCGGGGCTGGCAAAACCTGACTCATAAATCAGGTTTTTGCAAGCCCCTTGTTCCATGCCGGGCACAATTGAACGGAGCCGCTGCGCGCTCCTTCGCGGTTACCCCGCCTCACCGGGACAACGCCAATATCACGATCTGGCGCTGGACCTATGGACGGAAGGCTTCAGTTCGCGGTTTCCGGGTCGCGCTTGCGCTTGTTGCCCATGCGCACGCCTATATCCATCAGGAACTGGAAGAAGCCTTCCTGATCTTCCAGGACATTGCTCCAGAACGGCGAGTGATACAGGGCCACGGCGCCATGCACCAGCGCCCAGGCTGCACAGTAATGGAAATAGGGCGGCACGTCTTCGAGCTTGCCTTCGCTGATACGGCCCTTGATCAGCTGGGTCAGGCGGTCGAAGTTGGAGGCACGAATGCTGTGCAGCTGCTCGACCATTTCCGGCACCTGGTTACCCTTGACCACCTTTTCTTCCAGGCGGTCGAACAACCGGTAGCGCTGCGGGTCACGCATACGGAATTCGAAGTAGGCCCGTGACAGTGCTTCCTTGTCACGGTCCACATCGGCCGAATGCAACAACCCGTTCAAATCGCGCTCGTAATCGAGCATAAGGCGCAGGTAGATCTCCGCCTTGGATTTGAAGTGCTTGTAGATCGTGCCTTTGCCGATGCCCACGGCGTCGGCGATCATCTCGACGGTGACGCTGTCTTCACCTTGTTCGAGAAACAGCTTGAGCGCCGTGTCGAGGATTTCCTGTTCGCGACGGCGAAACTCACGGACCTTACGAGGTTCTTTCTGCATAGGAAGGACTGGATGACAATCGAAGCGGTTTATTATGCCTAACTGGCGGCAAATTGCACGGATCTTCCAACCATGTCTATGTTTCATGATGAGTTCGACCAGTCCCCGGGCTTGCGCTACCTGAACCATGCCGCGGTCGCCCCCTGGCCAAGACGCGCCAGCCACGCCGTAGCTCGCTTCGCCCAGGAGAACGTTGCGCAGGGCGCCAGCGACTATCCGGCCTGGCTCGCCACCGAGCGGCGCCTGCGCGAACGCCTGGCCCGCCTGCTCAACGCGCCCTCCCGAGGCGACATTGCCTTGGTGAAGAACACGTCGGAAGCGCTCTCGCTGGTTGCTTTCGGCCTCGACTGGCAACCCGGCGACCAGGTGGTGATCAGCGACGAGGAATTTCCCTCCAATCGCGTGGTGTGGGAAGCCTTGGCCGATCAAGGGGTCGAAGTGGTTCAGGTAAGCCTTGCAGGCGCCGACCCCGAAGCGGCACTGCTCAATGCTTGTGGCCGCCATACGCGTTTGCTGGCGATAAGCGCCGTGCAGTTCGGCAGCGGCCTGCGCCTGGACCTCGAGCGCCTTGGCGAAGGCTGCCAGGCGCGCCAGGTGCTGTTCTGCATCGATGCCATCCAACAGATCGGCGCCTTGCCCTTCGACGTGCAGGCGTACCAGTGCGATTTCGCCATGGCCGACGGCCACAAGTGGATGCTCGGGCCCGAAGGGCTTGGCGTGTTCTACTGCCGCGCCGCCTTGCGCCCGCAGCTGCGCCTCAATGCCTACGGATGGCACATGCTGGAACACCTGGGCGACTTCGAGCGCCGCCAGTGGCAACCGGCCCGCAGCGCCCGCCGCTTCGAATGCGGCAGCCCCAACATGCTGGGTGCTTGCGCGCTGGAGGCAAGCCTTTCGCTATTGGAAGACGTGGGAATGGAAAAAGTAGCGCGACTGCTCGGGCAACGGGTCGATCAGTTGTACCAGGGCCTCGCCGCCATACCCGGCGTCTGCCTGCATACGCCTGCGGCCTCGCAGAGACGGGCCGGCATCGTCACCATCAGCCTCAAGGGACGCCCCAGTACCGAGCTGTATCAGGCGCTGAGCGCCGAAAGGACGATCTGTGCCCTGCGCGGTGGTGGAGTGCGTTTTTCACCCCATTTCTACACCGATGAGCGCCTTATCGACGAGACTATCCAACAAGTACGGCGACTGGCCATGCGTTGAGGAAGGAATGGATCCCCGGCGTATTCCAAATCTGTTTAAAAAACGACCAACAGACACTGGCACTGCGCCAAACCTGACCAATACTTGAAGTGTTGGCGCGGCGCATCCCCCCCAAGTGGCGCGCCGATAAAGGTGCTCAGGGACCGCGTACCTTTGTTTTACTCCTAATGGTCTTAACCCGGATTCCCCCCCAGAACCCGGGTTTTTTTTGCCCGTGCGCCGACCTCGGCCTCAGCGACCAACCGGTCTTGCGCGCTCAGGCTACGCGAGCCAAGGGGAACAAGCGCTTGAAGTTGGCGGTGGTCTGCTCGGCCAACTGGTCGAAGCTGACCCCGCGCAGCGATGCCACGTACTCAGCCACTTCTCGCACGTATTGCGGCAGGTTGGGTTTGCCCCGGTGCGGAATGGGCGCAAGGTACGGCGAGTCGGTCTCCACCAGCAAGCGGTCGACCGGCACCTGCCGGGCCACTTCGCGCAGGGCGTCGGCATTGCGGAACGTGACGATCCCGGACAGGGAGATGTAATAGCCCAGATCCAGCGCCGCCTTGGCCATGTCCCAGTCCTCGGTGAAGCAGTGCAGCACACCGGCCTGCGGTAGGTTTGCCTCGCGCAGCAACGCCAAGGTATCGGCCCGCGCTGCGCGGGTGTGCACGATCACCGGTTTGCCGGTCTGACGCGAGGCCTCCAGGTGCAGACGGAACGAGGCCTGCTGCAACTGCGCAGCTTCCGGCTCGTAGTGATAATCCAGCCCCGTCTCGCCAATGGCCACCACATGGGGGTGGGCCAGTTCGCGCAGCAACCACTCAAGCGCTGGGGTTTCGTCCGGCGCCAGGTCCAGCGGGTGCACGCCCACCGAACAATCGACATCGGCATACTGCTCGCTCAAGGCCTTGACCGCCCCGGCGTTCTCGGCACTGACACCAATGCACAGAAAATGCCCGACCCCACGTTCGCGGGCCGCCTGCAGGGCGGCATCGAGGGAGCCCTGATGGGCGCTCAGGTCAAGACGGTCGAGGTGGCAATGGGAATCTACAAGCATGGGAAGTAGGCACACATGGAAGAACGATTGAAAGTCAGCGGGAAACCGGCAGTTGCTGCCAATGGGCCAGCAACGCTTCCAGCAACAGGGCGCGGTTGAGGTTGGCCTTGCCCAGCACCTTCTGACGCTGCTCGAGAATCCACGCCTGAACTTCGAGGACCTTGGCCTGCCGGCTCTTCTGGGCCAGATACTGCACCACCTTACGCATATCGGCCAAGCCTAAACCCTCTTCGTCCTGGGTCAACTGGTAGCGCAGGATCAGGTGCGACCAATCGCAGAACCAGTCGAACAGCAGCAGCAGCGGCACACCGTTCCAGGCCTCGGCCAACTGGCTCGGTGACAGCTGTTGCTTGAGTAACTTCTTGACGCCATCGGTTACCAGCGCGCGCTGTTCGCGCACCCCCTGGGCCTGCAGGCTGACCGCCAGCAACGGCGAACCAGCGGCAAGGGTCAACAGCTCGTCACGCTCCGACTCGTCACTCTCAGCCAGTGCCGTGGCCAGCCAGGCCTGGCTCTGGGCGAAGCTCGGTTGCGGGCAGGCTACCTGCTGACAACGGCTCTTGATGGTCGGTAGCAAGCGGCTGGGCTGATGGCTGACCAGCAGCAGCACCGTGTCGCCGGAAGGCTCTTCAAGGCTTTTGAGCAAGGCGTTGGAAGCATTGACGTTCATCGCCTCCACCGGCTCGATCAGCACCACCTTGCGCCCGCCCAGTTGCGCGGTCTGCACGACGAAGGTGACGAGTTCGCGCACCTGGTCGATCTTGATGGGCTTGTCGGCCTCTTCCGGCTCCAGCACGAAATTGTCTGGGTGGCTGCCGGCCTTGAGCAACAAGCAGGACTTGCACTGACCGCAGGCATCCAGCCCTTGAGGGTGCTGGCACAGCAGGCGAGCCATCAGACGCTCGGCCAGGGCTCGCTTGCCGATGCCTTGCGGCCCGTGCAGCAGGTAAGCGTGGGCGTGCTGGCTACGGCCTGCCAGCTGTTGCCAGATTGCCTGCTGCCAGGGGTAGGCCTCAGCCACGGCAGCGCTCCAGGATGCCTGGCAGCAACCCATCGATGGCGCGCTGTACCGCGTCCAGCGGTTGTGCGGCATCAAGCAAGGTATAGCGTTGCGGCGCCCGCTGGGCACGCTGCAGGTAGGCTTGGCGAACAGCTTCGAAGAAGGCCTGGCCCTCCTGTTCGAAGCGATCCAGACGGCCCCTTGCGGCAGCTCTGGCCAACCCGACTTCGACCGGCAGATCGAAGACCAGGGTCAGGTCCGGGCGCAGGTCGCCCTGGACGAACTGTTCCAGTTGGGCGATACGCTCGACGGACAAGCCACGCCCCCCCCCTGATAGGCGTAGGTGGCATCGGTGAAACGGTCGCACAGGACCACCGCACCCCGGGCCAGCGCAGGTCGAATCACTTCGGCCAAGTGCTGGGCACGCGCAGCGAACACCAGCAGCAGCTCGGTGTCGGCGGCCATCACTTCATCGCTGGGCGCCAGCAGCAACTCACGCACTCGCTCGGCCAACGGTGTACCACCGGGCTCACGGGTCAGCACCACATCCAGCCCCTGCTCACGCAGACGCGCCGCCAGGTAGTCGCGATTGGTGCTCTTGCCCGCGCCTTCGGGGCCTTCAAGGGTAATAAACAAGCCGCTCACAGGCAGTCCTTAGTGTTGTTCGTCGGGCGTTGGCTCATTGGCCGGCGCCGCTTCGCTTTCAGAAGATGGCGCCTGCTCTTGCGACTCGCCTGGTTCGGGTTCGGACTGCGCATCCGGTGCCAGCGTCGTCTCGCTGGCGCCAGGCTGGCCTTGCGGTGCCGGGCTGGAGCGGTAATCGGCGCGGCGCTTGAGCTGGAACTCTCGCACGGCCGAATTGTGGTCGTCCAGATCATCGGAAAACACGTGGCTGCCGTCGCCGCGGGCGACGAAGTACAGGCTGGAACCATCGGACGGGTTGAGCGCGGCATGGATCGCTTCGCGTCCGACCATGGCGATCGGCGTCGGCGGCAGGCCGGTCATGGTGTAGGTATTGTAAGGGGTCGGCTCGCGCAGGTCGGCACGGGTGATCTTGCCGTTGTAACGCTCGCCCATGCCGTAGATCACCGTGGGGTCGGTCTGCAGCATCATGCCCAGGCGCAAGCGGCGCACGAACACACCCGCGATCTGGCCACGCTCCTGAGGAATGCCGGTTTCCTTTTCCACCAGCGAGGCCATGATCAGCGCCTGGTAAGGGTCACGGTAGGGCAAGTCGGTCGTGCGCTCGGCCCACTCCTTGGCGAGCACTTCTTCCAGACGCATGTACGCCTGCTGCAACAGCTCGACATCGGTCATGCCGCGTACGAAGCGATAGGTGTCAGGGAAGAAGCGCCCCTCGGGGAATACGCCGGTATGGCCGAGCCTGTCCATTACTTCCGAATCCGAAAGTCCGTCCAGGGTGTGCTTGATCTTCTCGTGCTTGGCCACGGCCGAACGCACCTGGCGGAAGGTCCAGCCTTCCACCAGGGTCAGGTTGTACTGCACCACGTCAGCGCGGCGCCAGGCGTCGAACAATTCACCCACGGTCATGCCGGGGGTCAGGCGATATTCGCCGGTGTGCAAAGGGGTGCCAGCCATGTTGAAGCGCCAATACAGGCGCAACCACAGGGCATCGTCGAGCAGCCCCTCGTTCTGCATGCGGTAGAACATGCGGTTCGGGGTGGTGCCATTGGGCACATCGAGCAAGCGCTCTTGGGCCACTTGCAGAGGCTGCTCCAGCACCGAGTTGACTTTCCAGGCCGACCAGCCAAATGCCAGGCCAGCCAGGATCAACCCCATTTCCAGCAGCAGCAGGAATTTGCGTCTCACGAATTCAGGTTTCCAGTAACGTACGGGCAACGGCCTGCAGTTTACGAGTGAGCGGCCCCGGCGACCAGTTCAGCGCAGCCAATGCCCGCACCGGCCAGATGCCATAGACGCTGTTGCAGACAAACACCTCGTCCGCCTGCTGCAGCTCGCCGAAGGCCAGGTCACGGACCTGCACCGGGATTGCCAGCGCCTGTGCCTGTTCGAGCAAGGCCCCACGCATCACGCCAGCCACGCCGCAACGACGCAGATCGGCGGTGAGCAACACGCCGTCACGCACCATGAACAGGTTGCTGTAGACCCCTTCGATCACCCTGCCCTGCCCATCTCGCATCAGGCCTTCGGCATGTTCGCTGTCCTGCCATTCGGCGCGGGCCAGCACCTGCTCCAGGCGGTTGAGGTGTTTGAGGCCGGCCAGCAGCGGTTGTTCCCCGAGGCGGGTTTGACACTCGAACAAGCGCACGCCAAGTTCGGCATGCTGCTCAGGATAGCTGGGCAGCGGGCTGGCTTGCAGGATGCGCCGGGGGGCAGCGCCGGGAGCCGGAGCGTAGCCGCGCTGACTATCGCCTCGGGTGAGGATCAGCTTGGCGACACCGTCGCCGAGCTGACTGGCATAACGCAGGACTTCATCGCGGACCAGGGCCAGGTCGGCGTCGATGCCCAGACGCTGGCAACCCAGCGCCAGGCGGGCGAAGTGGCCCTCCAGCAAGCTGGGCCGCCCACTGCGCACGGCGAGGGTCTCGAACAGGCCATCGCCGTAGGCCAGGCCGCGATTCTGCAGATTGACCGCAGTCGCAGGCTGGCCGTCGATCCAGCTGTGCATCAACCGGCGAACCGGCGGAACACCAGCGAACCGTTGGTGCCGCCAAAGCCGAAGGAGTTGGACAGTACAACGTCGATATTCATGCTACGTGCTTCGTGGGGCACGAAGTCGAGGTCGCAGCCTTCATCCGGCTCGTCCAGGTTGATGGTAGGCGGCGCCATCTGGCTGTTGATGGCCAGGACGCTGAAAATCGCCTCCACCGCACCGGCGGCACCCAGCAGGTGACCGGTCATCGACTTGGTGGAGCTCACGGCCAGCTTGTAGGCATGTTCGCCGAACACGCGCTTGATCGCGGCCACTTCGGCGACATCACCGGCGGGGGTAGACGTACCGTGGGCGTTGATGTAGCTCACTTCCTCAGGCTGGATACCGGCATCGCGCAGGGCATTGGCCATGCAGCGGGCAGCGCCTTCACCGGAGTCGGGCGGCGAGGTCATGTGGTACGCGTCGCCGCTCATGCCGAAACCAACCAGCTCGGCATAGATGGTGGCGCCACGGGCCTTGGCGTGTTCCAGCTCTTCGAGTACCAGGGCACCGGCACCATCGGACAGCACGAAGCCATCACGGCCTTTGTCCCAGGGACGGCTGGCGCGGGTCGGCTCGTCATTGCGCGTAGACAGCGCGCGGGAGGCGCCGAAGCCGCCCATGCCCAGGCCGCAAGCGGCCATTTCGGCGCCGCCGGCAATCATCACGTCGGCTTCGCCGTAGGCGATATTGCGCGCAGCCATGCCGATGCAATGGGTACCCGTGGTACACGCGGTGGCAATGGCGTAGTTCGGCCCCTGCAGACCCAGGTGGATCGACAGGAAACCCGAGATCATGTTGATGATCGAACCCGGCACGAAGAACGGCGAAATACGGCGCGGCCCCTGCTCGTGCAGGGTGCGGCTAGTGTCCTCGATGTTGGTCAGACCGCCGATCCCCGAGCCCATGGCCACGCCAATGCGTTCACGGTTGGCATCGGTCACTTCCAGACCGGCGTTACGCACTGCCTGGAAGCCGGCCGCCAGGCCGTACTGGATGAACAGGTCAAGTTTGCGAGCCTCTTTGGCCGACAGGTATTGCTCGACCTCGAAGCCCTTCACCGAGCCGCCAAAACGGGTGGAGTAGGCAGACAGGTCCGTGTGTTCGATCGGACCGATGCCACTGCGGCCAGCCAGAATGCCCTGCCAGGTGCTCGGTACATCGGTACCCAGTGGCGACAGCATACCCATACCGGTGACCACGACGCGTCTACGCGACACAGTACTCTCCTTTTCTAATAACAGAGTTTCTTGCCATTGCATTCAAGGCAACGGAATGAAATGGCAACAAGCTCTCGATGCTCGTTGCGCGACGCAGGCGCCTCGCAAAGAAAAAACCGCACGCCGGCAAAGGCAGTGCGGTTTTTCCCGACAAGAAGCGTCGACTAAAACGTCTTAAGCCTGGTGGTTTTTGACGTAGTCGATAGCAGCTTGAACGGTAGTGATCTTCTCGGCTTCTTCGTCAGGGATTTCGGTCTCGAATTCCTCTTCCAGAGCCATCACCAGCTCAACGGTGTCAAGCGAATCGGCACCCAGGTCATCGACGAAGGACTTCTCAGCAGTCACTTCTTCTTCCTTGACGCCCAGTTGCTCGGCGACGATTTTCTTGACGCGTTCTTCGATGGTGCTCATACCTAGTTTTCACTCCTAATGGACATATGTCAGGCAGCTGGCCGGTGTCCAAGTTTATAGAAAGACGTTCGCTTTTCAAGCGGAACACACCTTCGTATGACTCGACCAAGCCTCTGCCTGGAATCTGGTTGCAGCTTTATAACGGATTTTAGGCTCGGAGTATGACTCTTTTTTTAAGCAATCCGTCACATTGAGTTGCAGTTTACATGTACATCCCGCCGTTCACCGGCACAGTAGCGCCGGTGACATAGGCTGCGCCGTCGGATGCCAGGAAGGAAACCACCTTGGCGATTTCCTCGGCCTGGCCCAGGCGGCCCAGCGGAATTTCCTTCTGCAGAGCCTCGCGCTGCGCTTCTGGCAGTTCACGGGTCATGTCAGTGTCGATGAAGCCTGGGGTCACCGAGTTGACGGTGATGCCACGCGAGCCGACTTCGCGGGCCAGGGCGCGGCTGAAGCCTTCCAGACCGGCCTTGGCGGCGGCATAGTTGGCCTGACCTGCGTTACCCATGGCACCGACCACCGAGCCGATGCTGATGATACGACCCCAACGCGCCTTGGTCATGCCGCGCAGCACGCCCTTGGACAGACGGTAGAGGCTGTTCAGGTTGGTGTCGATGACGTCGAACCACTCGTCGTCCTTCATGCGCAGCATGAGGTTGTCGCGGGTGATGCCAGCGTTGTTGACCAAGATAGCCGGAGCGCCGAACTGCTCGGCAATGGCGGACAGCACGGCGTCGACGGATTCGGCGCTGGTAACGTTCAGTTCCATGCCGGTGCCGGCAATACCGTGCTCTTTCAGGGTGGCAGCGATGCGCTCGGCGCCGGAAGCCGAAGTGGCGGTACCGATCACGGTCGCGCCCTGGCGGCCCAGCTCGAGGGCGATGGCCTGGCCGATACCACGGCTGGCGCCGGTGACCAGTGCAACTTTACCTTGCAGGCTCATGCAAGCTTCTCCAAATCAGGCCAGCGCCGCACGGGTGGCAGCGACGGCATCAGGGGTATTGAGGTTGTAAGTGGTCACGCCATCCGCGCAACGCTTGTTCAGGCCTGCCAGAACCTTGCCAGGGCCGCATTCGACCAGGTTGACGGCGCCATTGGCCGCCAGGGTCTGCACGCACTCGACCCAGCGTACCGGCTGGTACAACTGCGCCAGCAGGTCCTGCTTGAGTGAATCGAGGTCGGCGGCGATAGCGGCGGTGACGTTCTGCACGACCGGAATCTGCGGGGCCTTCCATTCGATGGCGTTGACCGATTCGGCGAAACGCTCGGCGGCAGGCTTCATCAGGGCGCAGTGCGACGGCACGCTGACCGCCAGCGGCAGGGCGCGCTTGGCACCCTTGGCCTTGCACAGCTCGATGGCACGGTCGACCGCAGCCTTGTTACCGGCGATGACCACCTGGCCCGGCGAGTTGAAGTTGACCGCACTGACCACTTCGTCTTCAGCCGCTTCTGCACAAATTTCCACGACCACGGCGTCATCCAGGCCAAGGATCGCTGCCATGGCGCCGTGACCAGCAGGCACGGCCTCTTGCATCAGCTGACCGCGCCGTTCGACCAGGCGAACGGCGTCCTTCAGCGACAGACTGCCAGCGGCGACCAGCGCGCTGTACTCACCCAGGCTATGGCCAGAAACGAAGGCTGGCTGCGCGCCGCCCTCTTCCAGCCACAGGCGCCACAACGCGATGGAGGCGGTAAGGATGGCCGGCTGGGTTTTGTCGGTTTGGTTGAGTTGTTCTTCCGGGCCTTCCTGGACCAGTTTCCACAGGTCGTAACCCAGAGCGTCAGAGGCCTCTTTGAAGGTCTCGATGATCACCGGCTTCTCGGCGCCGAGCTCGGCAAGCATGCCCAGCGACTGGGAACCTTGACCGGGAAAGACGAATGCGAGGGATGCAGACATTGAACAAGCCCTTATGATCTTGTCGTCGGATAGGGTGCGTCGGGCCTTGGGCCGGACGCGGAATCTGAAAGCTTGGATGAAGACGCAGACCAAGCGGTCACATTTAAGCACTTCATCGGCGATATGCCTAAGGCCTTTGTCGTGTCAGCCGCGACCTCATCACCAACAGGAAGGCGCACACCGCAAGCGTGCGCGCCATGCAGAAGCCGGCTTGCCTGCGAAGCGGCCAATGCCGGCAAACTAAGGCAACAGGTCTTCAAGCCGACCATGCAGGCGCTGCGGCAGGTTCTCCTGAATCTCGATCAACGCTCGCTGGATCGCACTCTGGAAACCCTGCACGCCCGCCGAGCCATGGCTCTTGATGACGATACCCTGCAACCCCAGGAAGCTGGCACCATTGTGCCGTGCAGGCGCAAGGTCGTCCTGCAGACGCTTGAGCAAAGGCATGGCCAAGGCACCGGCGGCACGCGATAGCACACCACCCTTGAACAGCTTCTCGATGCGCGCACCGATCATGGTCGCCAGGCCCTCACTGGACTTGAGCAGGATATTGCCGACGAAACCGTCGCACACCACCACATCCGCTTCGCCGCGGTACAGGCCGTCACCTTCGACGAAACCGACGTAGTTGAGGCCCCGGGCATTCTGCAGCAAGGTGGCCGCCAGCTTGACCTGCTGGTTGCCCTTGATGTCCTCGGTGCCGATATTCAACAGCGCCACGCGCGGGCGATGAATACCCAACGCCTGTGCGGCCACCGAACCCATCACGGCGAACTGGTAGAGGTTTTCGGCGCTGCAGTCGACATTGGCGCCCAGGTCGAGCAACTGGCAGTAGCCCGTCTGGGTAGGGATCGCCGCCACCATGGCCGGCCGATCGATGCCGGGCAAGGTCTTGAGCACGAAGCGCGACAGCGCCATCAACGCCCCGGTGTTGCCAGCGCTCACGCAGGCCTGGGCCTTGCCATCACGCACCAGTTCAAGGGCAATGCGCATCGACGAATCCGGCTTGCCCCTCAACGCCTGGGAGGGCCGCTCGTCCATGCCGACCACCTCACTGGCCGCAACAATCTGCAGGCGCGCGCGATCCGCAGCCGGTAGGCCGCTGACAAGCTCTTCGAGGAGGGAGGGTTGACCGACGAGGGTCAGGTGTAGCGAGGGAGTAGCCGAAAGGCAGGCAATGCTTGCCTGGACAATGCTGCGGGGACCGAAGTCCCCGCCCATTGCGTCGATCGCGATGATCTGAGCGGACAAGGATTACTCGTCAGCGCCCTTGTCGATCACTTTGCGACCACGGTATACGCCTTCTGGCGACACGTGGTGACGCAGGTGTACTTCACCGGTGGTTTTCTCTACCGACAGCGCGTTTTCCGACAGGGCGTCGTGGGAACGGCGCATGTCACGGGCAGAGCGGGATTTTTTGTTCTGCTGAACAGCCATAATTGATTAACTCCTAAACGTTTGGGTCACGCTTTAACTGCGCCAAAACACTGAACGGGTTGGACCGCGATACCTCGTCCTTGCTCGATTCGGGCTCGTCTGCGCCCGCCGGCTGCTGGCATTCTTCCGGATGATGAGCAGGCACGATTGGCAAGGCGAGCAGAAGCTCTTCCTCGATCAATGCCTGCAGATCCAAAGGATCTTCGCCCAGTTCCAGCACGTCATAGCCTTTCGGCAACGACTGGGTATTCGCACCCTCCTTCACCACAGCGTATGTACATTCGCTGTGAATCGGCAGGGTGACCAGCTCAAGACAACGCTGGCAAACCATTTTGACTTCGACATCCAGCTCGCTGTGGATAACCACCACGTGCTGTTCATCTCGTTCAAAATCGAACTTCGCCTGCACCGTACCGACATCGTCGGAAAGCGGGTCGCAGAGTCTTTCCAAATCAGCGAGTAGCAGCGAACCATTAATGGTTACGCCACGATCGGCTAATTTGCGCGGGTCAACGTGAGGTGGAATCGGGTCATTCAACATAGGCGCAGCATTCTAGGGATGCCCCCCGCCCCTGTCAAAGGAAATTCGGCGGCATCTCACATGTTAGAATTCGGTTCAAACGATCAGGAGTCTATCATGCTTCCCTTGTTACTGGCTTCCAGCTCTCCCTATCGGCGCGAACTGCTTGAGCGCCTGCGCCTGCCCTTTATCTGGGCAAGCCCCGACGTAGACGAGCGCAGGCTTGATGACGAGCCGGCTACGGAGCTGGTTCGACGTCTTGCCAGACAGAAGGCGCAAGCACTGGCGGTCAGCTACCCGGACCACCTGATTATCGGCTCCGACCAGGTAGCGGTGCTCGGCGAACAGATCCTCGGCAAGCCCCATACGTTCGAACGGGCCTGCGAGCAACTGCTGGAGGCCAGCGGACAGCAAGTGACCTTCCTGACCGGCCTGGCGCTACTGAACAGCGCCACAGGGCAATGCCAGGTCGATTGCGTGCCGTTCACGGTGACGATGCGAGAGCTGGATCGAGCGCGCGTGGAGCGTTACGTGGAAGCGGAACGACCACTCGATTGCGCGGGCAGCTTCAAGGCAGAAGGGTTGGGCGTGAGTTTGTTCAAGAGCACCCATGGGTGCGATGCGACCAGCCTGATCGGGCTGCCGTTGATTCGGCTGGTGGATATGTTGAAGGTTGAGGGGGTGGCAGTGCCCTAGTACGGCCTGGGGGCTTCGGCGCGAGTGAGATCGAGCGCCGCCCGCGCGGCGCATCGCGAGCAAGGCTCGCTCCTACGTCTGTTTCGGGCCAATTATGCCTGTGGGATCTGCGCGCGACCGCTTTGGTGCTGGGCGCGATATTGAGCCGTACAAACAAGGCGGTCGCGCGCGCCTATTGCTGGGGTTACTGGCCCGAAACAAACGTAGGAGCGAGCCTTGCTCGCGATGCGCCGCGCGGGCGGCGCTCGATCTCACACCCACCTCAGCGCGCGCGACGATCACTCAACGCAACTGAACCCCCTGGAACCCCATCCACATCGCCAGGTGCTCCGCCACACTGGCACCAATGCGCTTGGAGAACCGATCGAACGGCGACTCTTCCACAGTGAAGTCCACCAGTGTTTTCTCGCCAACGACCTCACGCGCCACATAGCTGGCACTGCCCAGGCCATCCACCAACCCCAGCGCCTTGGCCTGCTCACCGGACCAGATCAGGCCACTGAACAGCTCCGGATGCTCCTTGTCCTTCAAACGATCGCCCCGCCCCTGCTTGACCATGGCGATGAACTGCTGATGCGTGGTGTTCAGCACACCCTGCCAGAACGCCCTCTCCTCAGGCTTCTCAGGCGAGAACGGATCAAGGAAGGCCTTGTGCTCGCCTGCCGTATAGGTGCGACGCTCGACACCGAGCTTCTCCATCGAGCCAACGAAGCCATAACCCGCCGCGGTAACCCCGATAGAACCCACCAAGCTAGCCTTGTCGGCATAGATTTCGTCAGCGGCGCTGGCAATGTAGTAGGCACCGGAAGCCCCCAGATCGCTGATCACCGCATAGAGCTTGATAGCCGGGTATTCGGCCCGCAGACGCCGGATCTCGTCATACACGTAACCCGCCTGAACCGGACTGCCCCCCGGACTGTTGATGCGCATCACCACGGCCTTGGTCTTGGCATCCCTGAACGCCTCGCGCAGCCCCTTGACGATATTGTCGGCGCTGGCTGCTTCCTGGTCGGCAATCACCCCACGCACCTCGACCAGCGCGGTGTGACTGGCACTGCGCGAAGCCGCCTTGTCCACATCCATCATCGGCATGAACAGGAACAAGATGCCGAACAGGTAGAGAAAGGTCAGCAGCTTGAAGAAAATCCCCCAGCGGCGCGCGCGGCGCTGCTCCTGAACACCCGCCAGCAGAGTCTTCTCCAGCAACTTCCAGCTCTTGCGCTCTTCGCCGTCACCTTCGGGCTCGGGCGCCTTCCATTCGTCAGCCATGCTCACCTACCTTGGAATTGAACGTGCGCGGAACCGGACAGCCAGTCGCGCAACTGAGAAAAATGATCGATGCACACTTGCGGGCCAAATTCGGCCAACGCGTGCAGCGACATGGCGCCATAACCCACTGCAACCGAGTGCATGCCGGCATTGCTGGCCATTTGCAGGTCGAATGCCGAATCCCCCACCATCAACGCACGCCCGGCATCGACCCGGCAGTGGCCGAGAATCTGCTCGAGCATCAGCGGGTGCGGCTTGCCGCGCGACTCATCCGCCGCACGCGTAATATCGAAAAAGTGCTCCCAGCCATTGGCCTTGAGCACCCGATCCAGGCCTCGACGGGCCTTGCCAGTGGCCACCGCCAAGCGGTAGCCCTCGGCACGAAACGCTTCCAGCGACTCCACCACGCCGTCGAACAACGGCGAAGGCTGTTGATCCAGAGCCACGTAAATATCGGCATAGTGCTGACGGAAACGTTCAACCTGCACAGCATCGAGATGCGGATACAGCGTGGCAATGGCCTCATCTAGCGCCAGGCCGATGATCCCTTTCACCGCCTCATCATCACTTGGCAACTCGCCAGCGCGCTCGGCAGCGACGTTCATGGCATGAACGATGCGACCAATGGAATCGGCCAGAGTGCCGTCCCAGTCGAAGATCAACAGCTCGTAACGGCTTCGCATGGATCAGCTCGCACTCAAGCGTTCAATGGTCTTGGCCCACATTTCATCCACGGGCGCTTCGAGCTTGAGCTCACCACCATCCGGCAGCGGCACGGTCAGGGCATAGGCATGCAGGAACAGGCGCTTGCCACCCAGCTCGCGGATCTCGCGGGAGAAATCTTCGTCACCATACTTGCTGTCGCCGGCAATCATGTGACCGGCATGCAAGGTGTGCACGCGTATCTGATGGGTACGACCGGTGATCGGACGCGCCTCGACGATGGTCGCGAACTCACCGAAACGGCGCAGGACGCGGAACAGCGTCAACGCCTCCTTGCCCTCTTCATCCACCTCGACCATACGCTCACCGGAGCGCAGGTTGCTCTTCTGCAAGGGCGCACTCACCTGCTTCTTGGACGTCGGCCAATGTCCGCGCACCAGCGCCATGTAGCGCTTGTCGACGCCATCACCGCGCAACGCGGCATGCAGGTGGCGCAACATGCTGCGCTTCTTGGCAATCATCAGCAGGCCAGAGGTGTCGCGGTCCAGGCGGTGCACCAACTCCAGCTCCTTGGCTTCCGGACGCAATTGACGCAGCGCTTCGATCACACCAAAGCTCAGGCCGCTACCGCCATGCACGGCGATGCCAGCCGGCTTGTTCATCACGATCAGCGCCTTGTCTTCGTAGACGATGGCCGCCTCCAACCGCTGCAACAAGCCCTGGGCGACCGGCGCTGGCTCGTCGCGCTCAGGCAGCCGGACAGGCGGTACACGGACGATGTCGCCAGCCTGAATCTTGTATTCAGGCTTGACCCGCCCCTTGTTCACCCGCACCTCACCCTTGCGCAGGATGCGGTACACAAGTGTCTTGGGCACGCCCTTGAGGGCCGTAATGAGAAAATTGTCGATGCGTTGGCCGGCAAGTTCCGGCGCGACTTCGATCAGCTGAACGCCGGAAGTCGGAGGGGTATTGGTCGTCATGGCGGGATCATAACAATTTTTTATGGAATTGAAGCACTTAATCATTACTGCTATAGTCGCGAACGCCGCCAAAAGCGGCAGGCCAGCGGCACCAGGCTCTTCGCCGGCCCTGACCAACGCAATTCTCGAGGACGCGAGGCCGTCCGACGGGGTTTTCGCCAGTTTACCGAATTGCCTGGAATCGCCACCAGCGCTGTGTAGAGAAGACCGAAAAAAAACGACAAGTGCGGTGTTTCACCTGCTTACCCGATTCTTTTCGCTGCACCTCTGCCCGCCCGTCGCTTCCACGCAACGTTTGGCGAATGCTTCGGAAATACCTGCCTCGGACATGAATGGCGCCAGCCCAGAACATGCGCTGGCGAAAAATGCAACCCGTTGCGGATTCAGCGCGCGGCAGCACCCGAATTATCAGGGATACGTGCAGGGTGGAGATGCACAGCCCTCGGACCGTGTAGCACCGCGTCCGGCCACCGGCCCACTGAATGGCCGGCGAGCGGATAAGGTCCTGAACAGATGCCTCCGGGCGTCCACGGCTGACGGTTGATTCCTCCTCCTGACTGAGTGCACGAGGCCTGCTTGGTTGATTCGGATACCACAGGCTTCATGACACCGCAGCAAACAGGACGCGTCGTCGCGACAACGGCAGGCTGGGCAACCGGCTGGTGCCGAACGTCGCCAGACACGGGGGTGGCCTTACCACCCTTTGCGCACCTTGGCACCGACCATGAGAAGTCGTGTGTGCCGAACGCCGTTTCCGGCAGCCCGGAAACCGACGGTACAACATGAAAAGAATGCTGATTAACGCGACTCAACCCGAAGAGTTGCGTGTAGCCCTGGTGGACGGCCAACGTCTCTACGACCTGGACATCGAGTCCGGGGCCCGCGAGCAGAAAAAGGCCAACATCTACAAAGGCAAGATCACCCGGATCGAACCTAGCCTCGAAGCCGCCTTCGTCGACTTCGGCTCCGAACGTCACGGCTTCCTGCCGCTGAAAGAAATCTCCCGCGAATACTTCAAGAAAGCCCCTGAAGGCCGCGTCAACATCAAGGAAGTCCTCAGCGAAGGCCAGGAGGTCATCGTCCAGGTCGAGAAGGAAGAGCGCGGCAACAAAGGCGCCGCCCTGACCACCTTCATCAGCCTGGCTGGTCGCTACCTGGTATTGATGCCCAACAACCCGCGCGCCGGTGGCATCTCCCGCCGCATCGAAGGCGAAGAGCGCAACGAGCTGCGCGAAGCCCTGAACGGCCTCACCGTTCCCGGCGACATGGGCCTGATCGTGCGCACCGCCGGCCTGGGCCGCAGCAGCGAAGAAATGCAGTGGGACCTCGACTACCTGCTGCAGCTGTGGACCGCCATCAAGGAAGCGTCCCAGGATCGCGCCGCGCCTTTCCTGATATACCAGGAAAGCAATGTCATCATCCGCGCCATCCGCGACTACCTGCGCCAGGACATCGGCGAAGTGCTGATCGACAGCATCGACGCCCAGGAAGAAGCCCTGACCTTCATTCGCCAGGTCATGCCGCAGTACGCCAGCAAGGTCAAGCTGTACGAAGACAGCGTGCCGCTGTTCAACCGTTTCCAGATCGAAAGCCAGATCGAGACCGCCTTCCAGCGCGTCGTCGACCTGCCGTCCGGCGGCTCGATCGTGATCGACCCGACCGAAGCCCTGGTGTCCATCGACATCAACTCGGCGCGCGCCACTAAAGGTAGCGACATCGAGGAAACCGCCCTGCAGACCAACCTGGAAGCGGCCGAGGAAATCGCCCGCCAACTGCGCCTGCGCGACATCGGCGGCCTGATCGTCATCGACTTCATCGACATGACCCCGGCCAAGAACCAGCGTGCCGTCGAAGAACGCGTGCGCGAATGCCTCGAAGCCGACCGCGCCCGTGTCCAGGTTGGCCGCATTTCGCGTTTCGGCCTGCTGGAAATGTCCCGTCAGCGCCTGCGTCCGTCGCTGGGCGAAAGCAGCGGTATCGTCTGCCCACGCTGCTCCGGCACCGGCATCATCCGTGACGTCGAGTCGCTGTCGCTGGCGATTCTGCGCCTGATCGAAGAAGAAGCGCTGAAAGACCGCACCGCCGAGGTTCGCGCCCAAGTGCCGATCCCAGTCGCGGCCTTCCTGCTCAACGAGAAACGCAACTCGATCACCAAGATCGAACTGCGTACCCGTGCGCGCATCATCATCCTGCCGAACGATCACCTGGAGACACCGCACTTCGAAGTCCAGCGCCTGCGCGACGACAACCCGGACGTGCTGAACAACCAGTCCAGCTACGAAATCGCCGCCGCCGAGACCGAAGAAGCGCCGCAGCCGACCGCCACCCGCACCCTGGTTCGTCAGGAAGCCGCTGTCAAGACCGCCCCGGCCCGCGCCAACGCACCGGTCCCGAGCGCTGAAGAACAGCCTGCCGCAACACCCGCCCCGGCCCCGGCCCCGAGCGCACCAGAACCAAGCCTGTTCAAAGGCCTGGTGAAGTCGCTGGTCAGCCTGTTCGCCGGCAAGGAAGAGCCTGCCGCAGCGCCAGCGGTCGCCGCCGAGAAGCCCGCTACCGAACGCCCTCAACGCAACGAAGAGCGTCGTAACGGTCGCCAGCAGAGCCGCAACCGAAACGGCCGTCGCGACGACGAACGCAAGCCGCGTGAAGAGCGTGCCGAGCGCGCCCCCCGCGAAGAGCGCCAGCCGCGTGAGGAACGTGCACCGCGCGAGGAGCGTGTCGCCCGCGAAGAGCGCGCCCCACGCGAGGAGCGTCAACCACGCCAACCCCGCGAAGATCGCCGTGCCAACCGTGAAGAGCGGGTACGCGAACTGCGCGAACCGCTGGACGCCGCACCGACCGCGCGTGAAGAACGTCAGCCCCGAGAAGAACGCGCACCGCGTGAAGAGCGTGCGCCTCGCGAAGAACGTGCACCGCGTGAGGAACGCGCGCCACGTGAAGAGCGCGCTCCGCGTGAAGAACGAGCACCACGCGAAGAGCGGGCTCCGCGTGAAGAACGCGCCCCACGCGAAGAACGCGCCCCCCGTGAGGAGCGTGCGCCGCGCCCACCGCGTGAGGAGCGCCAGCCTCGCGCTAGCGAACAGGCTGCGGAGCAGGCCGAAGAGCAACTGCCGAACGAAGAGCAACTGCAGGACGAGCTGGAAGGTGCCGATGGCGAGCGCCCACGCCGCCGTTCGCGCGGTCAGCGTCGTCGCAGCAACCGCCGTGAGCGCCAGCGCAATGCCAACGGCGAGCTGATCGAAGGCAGCGAGGAAGAAGGCAGCGAAGAGCAGCCACAACAGCACCAGGCCACCGAGCTGGGTGCCGAACTGGCAGCCGGCCTGGCCGTCACCGCCGCGGTCGCCACCAGCAACATCAGCGCCACCGCCGAGGCCGAAGCCAATCAGCAGGCAGAGCGTGCCACCGCTGAAGTCGCCAGCACTGAAACCGTCGAAGCGCCTCAGGCTGCCGAGCAGGTTGAAGCAAGCGTCAAGGCTGAACAGGCTGAAGAAGTGGCGATTGCCCCTGCGGTCGAACAGCCAGTCAGCGAGCCGGTCGCTCCGGTTGAAGCCAGTGTCGAGCCGGCAGTGGAAGTCGCGCCACAGCCTGCGGTAGAAGAAGCCTCTGCGGTGGTTGTCGAAGCGCCGGCGGAAGTAGCCGCCGTTGAAGCACCTGCCGTCGAAGTCGAGCAGGCACCTGTGGTCGTTGAAGCGGCCCCGGTTGCCGAGCCCGTGGTCGAGGCCCCGGCGGTCGGAGCCCAGCCCGAAGTAGCGGCCGAGCCCGCCCCTGTGGTTTCCGAGCCAGCAGCGGCTGAAGCACCTGCTACCGTGATGCTGCCAAACGGCCGTGCACCGAACGACCCACGTGAAGTGCGCCGCCGCCGCCTCGAAGCCGAAGCAGCGGCCAAGGCTGCGCAAGAAGCGGCTGCGTCGGCTGGAGAGCCAGCGCTGGAAACCGCTGACGAGCAGAAGCCACACCACGGTTGATGCCATCGCCTGAGTGAAAAAGCCCCGCCAGTGCAAACTGGGCGGGGCTTTTTCTTGGGGAGCGTTTTGATTTGAGGATGGATGCGCTTGTCGGAGGTTTTTCAGCGGCTTTGAGATCGAGCGCCGCCCGCGCGGCGCATCGCGAGCAAGGCTCGCTCCTACGCTTGTTTCGGGCCAATGAGTCCTGCGGGATTTGCGCGCGAGCGCTCTGTCACACGACGCAAGAAAGCGGTCACGTGCGCCTGTCACAGACATGTTTGGCCGTAAACAAGCGTAGGAGCGAGCCTTGCTCGCGATGCGCCGCGCGGGCGGCGCTCGATTTACCCACCACCTCTAAACCCAAGACAAGCGCAAGGCAACCCCAGCCCTCAGTAGAGGTTGGGCTCCATCTCCAACTCAACCCCAAACCGTTCGTAAATATCCGCTTGAATCCGTCGCGCCAGATCATGCAACTGCGCCCCACTTGCCTGGCCATGATTGACCAGCACCAGCGCCTGCAACCGATGCACGCCGGCATCCCCATCACGGTAGCCCTTCCAGCCCGCCTGTTCGATCAACCAACCCGCCGCCAGCTTGACCTGGCCATCGGCCTGGGCATACGCCACCACGCCTGGATGCTGTGCACGAATTCGCTCAGCCACCGCTGCGGGTACCACCGGGTTCTTGAAGAAGCTCCCGGCATTGCCAAGCTCGGCCGGATCAGGCAATTTCTCGCGACGAATGCTGCAGATCGCGTCGCTTATCGCTTGCGCAGTCGGCTGTTCGATGCCTTGCTCCACCAGACGCTGGCGCACCGGGCCGTAATCCAGATGCGCCTGCAAGGCTCGGCTCAGGGCAAAGCGCACGCGCAAGATCAGCCAGCGGCCTGGGTTGCGCTTGAATACGCTGTCACGGTAGCCGAACGCGCATTCTTCCAGGGCAAAATCCCGCACCTCGCCGGTTTCCCGGTCGAGCGCGGTCAACCCAGCGAACACGTCCTTGATCTCTACGCCATAGGCACCCACGTTCTGCATTGGCGCCGCGCCAACAGTGCCGGGGATCAAGCTCAAGTTCTCAAGACCACTGAAACCCTTCGCCAACGTCGATTGCACGAAAGGATGCCAGGGCTCACCGGCCTCGGCCTCGACCACCACGCGACTGCCATCGTCCAGCAACACCCGCTGGCCGCGACTGGCCATGTGCAGCACCAGTGCGTCGATGTCGCGGGTCAGCAGCAGGTTACTGCCTCCCCCCAGAACGAACACCGGCACGTTACACTGCTGCGCCTCGGCCAACGCCGCGCGCACTTCGGCATCGCTGTGGGCCTGGAAAAAATATCGTGCCTTCACGTCGATGCCGAAGGTGTTGTAGGCCTTGAGCGATACCTGCTCCTGCCAATGCGCCGTCATAACCGCCCCTTGATTTCCACGACCAGCTCGCGGCATGCCGCTTCGATCAGGTCCAGCACGCGCTCGAAACCTTCTGCCCCACCGTAGTAAGGGTCTGGCACTTCGTCGAGCTCAGCACCGTAGCGGCGCAGGAACAGGTCCAGCTCGCCTTTTGCCGTATGCGGACGTAGGGCGCGCAGGTGGCTGAGGTTGCTTTCATCCATGGCCAGAATCAGGTCGTACTCGGTGAAATGCGCCGCCTTCACCTGCTGCGCACGTTGCTGCGACAGGTCGTAGCCACGCGCCAGCGCCGCCTTGCTGGTGCGGCTGTCAGGGGCTTTGCCCACATGCCATTCAGCCGTGCCGGCCGAGGCCACGTGCACCTGGTCGGCCAGGCCAGCGGCCCGCAGTTGATGGCGTAGCACCCCTTCGGCGGTCGGCGAACGGCAGATGTTGCCCAGGCAGACGAACAGAACGCGCATCAGGCCTCCAGCAAGCGCCGGACGCGCTCCAGGTCTTCAGGGGTATCCACACCCACCGCTGGCGCTTCGATCGCATCTTCGACGTGAATACGCACGCCATGCCACAGGGCGCGCAGCTGTTCCAGTGCCTCGGTCTGCTCGAGCCAGCATGGGCCCCAGCTGACGAAGTCCTGGAGGAAGCCCACGCGGTAGGCGTACATGCCAATATGGCGGCGGTAAGGCACGCTCTCGGGCAGTCGATCGCGGTCCTTGGCGAAAGCATCGCGAGCCCACGGCAGTGGCGCGCGGCTGAACGTGAGGGCCAGCCCGTTCTTGTCGCTGACCACCTTGACCGCGTTGGGATTGAACACCGCCTGCGGCTCGTGGATCGGCTCTGCCAGGGTGGCAATGCCCGCTTCCGGGTGGGCCGCCAGGTTAGCCGCCACCTGGTCGATGATCACCGGGGGAATCAGCGGCTCGTCGCCTTGCACGTTGACCACGATGGCATCGGCAGGCAGTCCCAGGTGGGCCGCCACTTCGGCCAGACGGTCGGTGCCGGACTCGTGGTCGGCACGGGTCATCAGCACTTCGGCGCCGAATGCCTGGCAGGCTTCGACGATACTGCTGTCGTCGGTGGCGATCACCACGCGGTTGGCACCGCTCTTGCGGGCCTGTTCCCAGACGTGCTGGATCATCGGCTTGCCGGCGATCGGCAACAGCGGTTTGCCCGGAAGGCGCGTGGAGCGCAGGCGGGCCGGAATGACCACGGTGAAGTTCAGGTTCATTTGTCCAGACGCTCGTCGTCGGTCAGGGTGCGAGCCTCGCTCTCCAGCATAACCGGGATGCCATCGCGGATCGGGTAGGCAAGGCCTGCACCTTTGCTGATCAGCTCGGTCTTGTCGGCGCTGAGCTTGAGCGGGCCCTTGGTGATCGGGCAGGCCAGGATGTCGAGCAGTTTGGTGTCCATGGAAAGCGTCCTTGAGGCCAGGTGGCCGTGTGTTGAATAAGGGCTCAGGGCTGGGGCAGCAAGCGCTGCAGCTGGCCGTCGAACCAGCCGACGAACGCTGGCGAGGGCTGCGCCTCGACGGTGAGGTACCACCAGTCATCCGCTGCGAAGGCCCGGCATTTGACCGCATCTTTCTCGGTCATGACCAGCGGCAACGGCGGGCTGAAGGCCAGGCTTTCAGCGCTGAACTGCGCGTGGTCAGCGAAAGGATGCGGCACCGGCTGCCAGTTTAGCCCTAGGAGGGTGTTGAAGAAACGTTGGGGGTTGCCGATGCCCGCCACGGCGTGCAGTGCCTGGCCGGCAGGGAAATGGTCCAGCGCACGACGCTCGCCACTGCGCAGGTTGACCAGCGCAGAGGGCTGCAGGCTGAAGGCGAAACCACCCTCGCGGTCAGCGCTGGCGCCGTTGAGCAGTACCGCATCGGCCGCCTGCAGGCGCTCGGCTGGCTCGCGCAAGGGCCCAGCCGGCAAGCAGCGGCCATTGCCCAGGCCACGGGCGGCGTCGATCAGCACCAGTTCCAGGTCGCGGGCAAGGCGGTAGTGCTGCATGCCGTCGTCGCACAGGATCAGGTCCAGTGGTTCGCTGGCCAGCAGCGCCTGCACGGCGCGGGAGC
The DNA here is from genome assembly GCF_040762985.1 of Pseudomonas sp. Rh2. Lineage (NCBI taxonomy): Bacteria > Pseudomonadati > Pseudomonadota > Gammaproteobacteria > Pseudomonadales > Pseudomonadaceae > Pseudomonas > Pseudomonas sp. Rh2. The sequence continues at coordinate 2,038,686 of NZ_CP142890.1, read as the reverse complement.
GGTCTGGGTCGATCATCAACGGCACGCCTGTGCGCTGGACGATCAGCAACGGCTCGTCGCCGGCCTGTTCGGCACTGTGCTCGGCGCTGACGCGCCACGGCAACTGCGGCGGCTTGGCGCCATAGCCACGGCTGACCACGCCGACCTTGAGCCCGCGCTGGCGGCAGTGGTCGATCAACCACAGAATCATCGGTGTCTTACCGGTACCGCCGACGGTGATGTTGCCCACCACGATGACCGGCACCGGCGCACGGTAGCTAGGGCTTTCGCCGCTGAGAAATCGCGCGCGCTTGCCCACCACCACACGCCGGTACAAGGCTTCGAGCGGGCGCAGCAGGGCCAGGGCCGGGTGCCCGGCATACCAGGCCGCGAGCAGACGGTCGGCGAAGGCCATCAAGGCGTCCCCTGGGCAGCCTCGACAGTGGTCATGCGCAGGTGGCTGAAACCGAGCTTGCCGGCAGCATCCATCGCAGTGACCACGGCCTGGTGCGGGGTTTTGCCATCGGCGCTAATGGCCAGTGGCAACGTAGTGTCACCACCGGATTCGCGCTCGATGGCCTCGGTCAGGGTGGCCAGGTCGCTCTTGGGCAGCAGGTGGTTGTTCACCGAGTACACGCCATCGGCACTGATGGTGATTTCCACCAGTTTGTCCTGGTCGGCTGGTGGCTGCTCTGCACTGGCGGCCTCGGGCAGTTCGACCCGCAACTGGGTTTCGCGGGTGAAGGTGGTGGTGACGACGAAGAACAGCAGCAGCACGAACACCACGTCGATCAGCGACGCGAGGTTGATGTCGACGTTCTCCCGCTGGCGATTGCGCCGGAACTTCACGCCTTGCCTCCAGCCACTTCCACTTCGCGGTCGCCCTGGATCACTTCCACCAGCTTGATCGCTTCCTGCTCCATGCCGACCACCAGTTCATCGATGCGGCGCAGCAGGAAGCGATGGAAGAACACTGCCGGAATACCGACCATCAGGCCCGCAGCGGTGGTGACCAGGGCCTTGGAGATCCCCCCGGCCAACACGGCAGCATTGGCGGTCATCTGCGAGCCCATGAAGGCACTGAAGATGTCGATCATGCCCAACACGGTGCCCAGCAGGCCGAGCAGCGGAGCCATGGCGGCGATGGTGCCCAAGGTGCTGATGTAGCGCTCCAGTTCGTGGATGACGCGCGAGGCGGCTTCCTCGATGCACTCTTTCATGATTTCGCGGCCATGGCGGGAGTTGGCCAGGCCTGCGGCGAGGATTTCACCCAGCGGCGAGTCGGCGCGCAAGGCCTTGAGCTTGTCACTGGTAAGCTGTTTGTCCTTGATCCAGATCCACACCTGGCCCAACAGGTGCGGCGGAGTGACACGGCTGGCGCGCAGGGTCCACAGGCGCTCGACGACGATAGCCATGGCGGCGATGGAGCTCAGAATGATCGGCAGCATCATCCAACCGCCGGACTTGACCAATTCCCACACAGTAAACGCCCCTTCGGAAAAAGGCCGCCACTCTACCATAGGACCGGAGGGGGCTCATCTGCCGAAGGTCAGGGAATTGTGCCGACGGCACTGGCCCTATCGCCGCGAAGCCGGCTCCCACAGGCATCAGCGCTTTACCTGGCTGGATGGCGAGGGGGCTGCCGCACGCCAGAAACGCCGCTGCGCACGCAGGCCCTCTACCCCACCGCGATGCCCCAGGCGCAAGCGCAATGCCCCCTCCACCGCCGTATCATGAATCACCACGCCATGGCGCCGGTAGCGTTCGATCACCTGCGGGTGCGGATGGCCAAACCCATTGTTGCGCCCTCGCGAAATCAACACGCCACGCGGCTTGGTGGCCTTGATGAAAGCCTCGGTGGACGACGTGCGACTACCGTGATGGGGCGATTGCAACCAGTCGATGTCGGGCTGCTCGCTGGCGGCCAGCCAGGCACGCTCGGCACCCGCCTCCATGTCACCCGCCAAAAGCAGCCGCTCGCCTTGCGCCTCGACCAGTAGCACGCAAGAGCGGTCATTGCTGCCTTGCGCCTCGGGCCATCGCCACAGCGAAAAGCGCACGCCATCCCATTCCCAGCGCTCATCGCTGACGCAGGGCTGCGCTCCAGACAGCGCCTGTGCCTCTCCCGCCAGCAGGCGCCCGATGGGCAACCCGCGCGCCACAGCCTGCGCGCCACCGGCGTGGTCGGCATGGGCATGGCTGATCAGCATCATGTCCAGGCGGCTCACCCCCAGCTTGCGCAGGGTCGGCAGCACCACCCATTCACCTAGGTCGCTGTCACCGCGTGCCGGCCCTGCATCGTACAGAAGGCTGTGGGTTCGGGTTCGCAGCAGTACCGCCAACCCTTGGCCGACATCCAATTGCCAGACCTCCACCTGCCCCTGCGGCACCTGCTCTGGCGGTACCCACAAGGCCAGCAGCATCAACCCACCCAAGCCACGCAGTGGCACGCCTCTGGGCAACAACACCAGCAGTGCCCCGCCCGCCACCAACAGCCATGCCCACAGGGGCAATGCAGCGGGCATCCAGGCAGAACGCCAACCCGCCACCTTGCCCAAAAGCCAGAAGAGCAGCTCCAACAAGCCACCCGCCAGCCACAGCAAGCCCTCGCCCACACTGCCCAATGGCAGCAGCAGCGTGCCGAGCAACGCCAGCGGCAACACCGTCAGGCTGATCAAGGGCACTGCAAAGAGGTTGGCCAGGGGCGCACTCAGGCTGACCGGCAGCCCTGTGGCGAGCAACACTGGCAGCAGGCCAATGGCGATTACCCACTGCGCACGGGTCCAGGCTTGCCAGGGTCGCCAGCCACCCAGACGTGCGCTGAAGCAGTAAATGAGTACGGCCACCGCGGCGAAAGACAACCAGAACCCGGGCAACAACGCAGCCAATGGCTCGAACAACAGCACCGCGATGAGCGCCAACAGCAAGGGTATCCCGGAACCGATGTGGCGGAAGCGCAGGCGCCAGGCCAGTACCACGGCCAACATCAAACAGGCTCGCTGCACCGGCACGCCCCACCCCGCCAGCCCGCCATACCCCAGCGCCGCCGCCATGGCCAGGCCACAGGCCCACGGCAGCCAAGGCTGGCGATGAGGCCAGAGCCCCCAGCGCGCCAGCCCGGCGACCAACCCGTACAGCAGGCCGGCCACCAGACCGATGTGTTGCCCGGAGATGACCAGCAAGTGCACCGTGCCCGTGGCCTGCAGGGTTTGCCAATCGTCCCGGGCCAATGCCGCTCCATCGCCCAACACCAAGGCAACCAGCGCGGCTTCACGGCCCTGTGCCTGGACCGCGAGCAGCCGCTGACGCAGTTGGTCGCGCCAACTGCCCGCTACGGACGACAGCTTCTCGCCGGCCTTGACCGTGCCGGTTGCGCCGATCCGTCGGGCCAACAGGCTTGCCTCGCGGTCCGGACCATGGGGGTTGAGCAAGCCTGTCGGGCGCTGCAAGGTGACGGCCAGACGCCAGTGTTCGCCCGCGCGCAGCGGCGGACCGTCGAACCAGCTCAGTTGCAGACGGGTCGGTAACTCGGCTCGGCGCGAGAGTGGCTGCGACAACTCAAAACGCACGCCTTGCGCGGTGCGAGTCGGCAACCCGACCACCCTGCCCTCCAGCCATAACGTACGGCCATCGAGCTGCGGCGCCAACCGATCATCCAGGGCCTGCTGGGCCGACCAGCAGGCCCAGCACACGCCCAGCAGAAAACAGGCGACCGGCCACCACCGAACACACAGGCAGCCCAAGCCACAGCACAGCAACAGCAATAGCCAGCCGACCGACGGCAAGGCCGGCAGAAACCCCAGGCACAACAGCCCAATGGCGAGCGCAAGCATCCCTTTGCGCATGAGATAGAGCTCCAGAAGCGAGAATACCTTCTGAGGCATAGACGAATTGGCGCCTGAGCTTGCTCAACAATTGTCACAAACTCTGAACGAGGCAGAGATGGAATCAGGGCATACTGCCTTCATCAACGCCCCGGGAGCCTACATGCCGCGCCGACTTTTCAAACGCTACATGCCGGACCCGACCAGCATTCGGGAACACAAGTCCTTACGCTTTTTCGGCAAGCTGCTGCATGACCCGAACCTCTGGCACCTGAACCGCCACTCGGTGGCGCGGGCCATGGGGGTTGGCCTGTTCGCGGCGCTCATTCCCATTCCCATGCAAATGCTGCTGGCAGCCAGCCTGGCCATTCCGGTGCGCGGCAACCTGCCGATCGCGGTCAGCCTGGTGTGGCTGACCAACCCGCTGACCATGCCACCGGTGTTCTTCGTCACCTACATGACCGGTGCCTGGTTGCTGCAGACACCGGCACGCACGCTGCCCGACGACCTGACCTTCGAATGGATCACCGACCAGCTGTCGACCCTCTGGCAGCCCTTCCTGCTGGGTTCGGTGGTATGCGGAATCGTCCTCGGCATCCTTGCCTACTTCACCACCATGGCCTACTGGCGCTGGTGGGTGGGCCGGCAGTGGCGCCGCCGCCAATGCCGGTGCAAGGCCTCAGGCGCGCATGCCGCGGCCGCTGACCAGCAGGCGAACGCACACCCCGTAGAGCACTGCGGTGGCGACCAGCATGAAGGTGATCGCCGTGCCAATGCTGATGTCCGACACCCCTAGGATGCCGTAGCGGAACGAGTTGACCATGTGCAGCACCGGGTTGGCCAGCGACACGGTCTGCCAGAACGGCGGTAGCAGGTTGATGGAGTAGAACACCCCACCCAGGTAGGTCAGCGGCGTCAGCACGAAGGTCGGGATGATCGAGATATCGTCGAAGTTGCGCGCAAACACCGCATTGACGAAGCCCAGCAGCGAGAAGATGGTCGCGGTCAGCAACACCACCACCACCGTCACCCCCAAGTGATGGACCTGCAAATGGGTGAAGAACAACGACAGGATGGTCACGATCACACCCACTGCCAGGCCCCGCAGCACGCCACCCAGCACGTAGCCGACCAGAATGGTGTGCGGCGAAACCGGCGACACCATCAGCTCTTCGATGGAACGCTGGAACTTGCTGCCGAAGAAGCTCGACACCACGTTGCCGTAGGAGTTGGTGATCACCGACATCATGATCAAGCCCGGGACGATGTACTCCATGTAGGTGAACCCGCCCATGTCGCCGATCTGCCGACCGATCAGGTTACCGAAGATAACGAAGTACAGGACCATGGTGATCGCAGGCGGCAGCAGGGTCTGCGGCCAGATGCGCAGGAAGCGCCGTACTTCGCGGTAGACGATGGTGTTCAGGGCGACCCAGTTGGTGCGCAGCTCCACACTCATACGGCCACCTTCGACAGGTTCTTTTCCACCAGGGACACGAACAGCTCCTCGAGTCGGTTGGTCTTGTTGCGCAGGCTCTGCACCTCGATGTTCTGCAGCGCCAGCTGGCCGAACAGCGCGGTGATGCCAATATCTTTGTCCACCTGCACCTCCAGGGTGTGCGGGGTCAGCAAGCGGCAGGGGTATCCTTGCAATGTCGGTGCGCTGGCCAGGTCTTGCTTGAGGTCCAGCACGAAGGTCTCGACGTGCAGCTTGCCCAGCAGCTGGCGCATGCTGGTGTTCTCGACGATGGTGCCGTGGTCGATGATGCCGATGTTGCGGCACAGCTGCTCGGCTTCTTCGAGGTAGTGAGTGGTCAGGATGATGGTGATGCCCTTCTGGTTGAGCTCGGTGAGAAAGCTCCACATCGAGCGGCGCAGCTCGATGTCCACACCTGCGGTCGGCTCGTCGAGAATCAGCAGACGCGGCTCATGGATCAACGCGCGGGCGATCATCAGACGGCGCTTCATGCCGCCGGACAGCGAACGCGACTGCACGTCACGCTTGTCCCACAACCCCAGTTGGGTCAGGTACTTTTCGGCGCGCTCCTTGGCCACCTTGGGCGGGATGCCGTAGTAACCGGCCTGGGTCACGACAATGTCGAAGGTCTTTTCGAACTGGTTGAAGTTGAATTCCTGGGGGACCACGCCCAGGCAGCGCTTGAGCGCCGCTGGCTCGCGGTCCAGGTCATGGCCGAACACGCTCACCGTGCCGCTGGTCTTGTTGACCAGGGTCGAGAGGATGCCAATGGTGGTGGACTTGCCAGCACCGTTGGGGCCAAGCAAGGCGAAAAAGTCACCTTCGGCGACGTCAAGGTCGATGCCCTTGAGGGCCTGAAAGCCGTTGCCGTAGGTCTTGGTCAGCTGTCGGATGGACAGGGCGGAACTCATAGCGGGTCACGTACCGAGTGAAAAGGTCAGGACACGCCAGGGCAGGTCACTGGCGCAGTGAGTGCGGCCATGGTGCAAGGCCTGGCCGCACAAGTACAGTCATGTCTATTGATAGTGACTATCGAAGCGGCATCAAGTCAGCGCAGTCATCACCGCTGCCTGGTAGGCGGGCCGCTGTTTCAGGCGCGCGTACCAAGCCTCCAGATGGCGCATTTCCGGGCGCTCGATAGGCATTTCGAACCAGGCATAGATGAAGCAACCCAGTGGGATGTCGCCCATGCCGATCTGGTCACCGGACAGGTATGGCTGGTGGGCCAGGGTCTGGTCGGCGATCGACAGCAGTTCGGCACATTGCTTGTGCGCCGCATTGATCGCCACCCAGTCGCGCTGGTCTTCGGGGGTGCGAAGCAGGCCCCAGAACAATGGGCGGAACGGGCCGGCGAAGGATGAGGTGGTCCAGTCCATCCATTTGTCCGCCAGGGCGCGCTGGCGCGGGTCGTCCAGGTACCAGCCCTGCTCTGCACCGTATTCTGCGCACAGGTAGCGGACGATGGCGTTGGATTCCCACAGGGTCAGGTCGCCGTCTTCCAGCAGGGGCACCAGGCCATTGGGGTTGCGAGCCCGGTAGTGCGGCTCGTTGACCACGCCGAAGGCACCGCCGGCATCGATGGACTCGAAATCAAGGCCCAGCTCATGGGCGATCCACAGCGCCTTGCGCACATTGCTCGAATTCTTGCGGCCCCAGATCTTCAGCATGGCAACGTCCTTATGAATGCGGGAGGGGCACAGTCTACTCCAGACCTTCGCCGCCTGTACCGGCCCTTTTGCGGGTAAACCCGCTCCTACAGGATCGCCCCAACCTTCAGGCCATCGATATTCCTCTAGGAGCGGGTTTACCCGCGAAAGAGCCGGCACAGGCAAACAAACAACTGAAACTCCCACCGCCACACCCTGTCACTGTTGTGAACCTGTCGTTCACAGCGATGCGTCTAAGCTATCTGGGACGGCTCAAGCCCCTGGTTCCAAGGAGGACCGATTATGTTGCTGTTGTGGTTGGTGGTGCTGGTGATCGGCGCAGCGTACCTCACGCATCGGCGCTTGGCGCCCTTGCAGATTCTCGGCACCATGGCGGCCTATGTGCTGCTGATGAGCATTTTCAGCAGCGCACCTGGCTGGCTGCTGGCGCTACTGTGGATCGTGCTGGCCCTGAAGACTGCCCTGGTTGCACTGCCGGAATGGCGGCGCAAGGTATTCACCGGCCCGGTGTTCAAATGGTTCAAACGGACCCTGCCGCCGATGTCGCAGACCGAACGCGAAGCCATCGAAGCCGGCACCGTCTGGTGGGACGGCGAACTGTTCAGCGGCCGCCCCGACTGGGGCACCCTGCTTGCCTACCCAGCGCCCAGGTTGACCGAAGAAGAACAGGCATTCATCGATGGCCCTGCCGAAACGCTTTGCGCCATGGTCAGCGACTGGCAGATCGGTCAGGACATGGACCTGCCGCCCCAAGCCTGGCAGTACATCAAGGAACAGGGCTTCTTCGCCCTGATCATCCCCAAGGAATACGGCGGCAAAGGCTTCTCGGCCTACGCCCACTCGCAGGTAGCCATGAAGCTCGCCACCCGCAGCGGCGACCTGGCCTCGACGGTGATGGTGCCCAACTCGCTGGGCCCCGCCGAACTGCTGCTGCATTACGGCACCGACGAGCAACGCAACCACTACCTGCCGCGCCTGGCACGCGGCGACGAGATCCCATGCTTCGCCCTCACCGGCCCGCTGGCCGGCTCCGATGCCGGCGCGATGCCCGACACCGGCATCATCTGCAAAGGCCAGTGGAACGGCGAAGAAGTGCTCGGCCTGCGCCTGAACTGGGAGAAGCGCTACATCACCCTCGGCCCCGTCGCGACGTTGCTTGGGCTGGCATTCAAGGCCTATGACCCGGACCATCTATTGGGTGAAGAGACAGCACTGGGCATCAGCCTGGCCCTGATCCCCACCGACACCGCTGGGGTCGAAATCGGCAGACGCCACCTGCCTCTGGGCGCTGCCTTCATGAACGGCCCCAATAGCGGCAAGGATGTGTTCGTACCGCTGGACTTCCTGATCGGCGGCCAGGCCATGCTCGGCAAGGGCTGGATGATGCTGATGAACTGCCTGTCGGTGGGCCGCTCGATCTCGCTGCCGGCCGTTGGCACCGGTGCGGCCAAGTACACCAGCCTGGTCACCGGCCAGTACGCCAACATTCGCGAACAGTTCAACGTGCCATTGGCAGCCTTCGAGGGCATTCAGGCGTCGCTGGCGCGCATTGGCGGCAACGCCTGGCTGATGGACAGTGCCCGACTGCTGACAGCAAAGGCCGTGGACCTGGGGGAAAAACCCTCGGTGCTGTCGGCGATCCTCAAGTACCACCTGACCGAGCGTGGCCGCGAATGCATCCAGCACGCCATGGACGTGCACGGTGGCAAGGGCATCATCATGGGGCCGAACAATTACCTGGGCCGCAACTGGCAAGGGGCGCCGATCTTCATCACCGTCGAAGGCGCCAACATCCTTTCGCGCAACCTGATGATCTTCGGTCAGGGCGCCATTCGCTGCCACCCGTTCGTGCTCAAGGAGATGGCCCTGGCCGGCCGGGAAGACAGTGACCAGGCACTGAAGGAATTCGACGACCTGCTGATGAAACACATCCTGTTCGCCGCCGGCAACGCCGCCAGTACGCTGATACTCGGGCTGGGGCTAGGGCGCCTGGAGAAAGTACCGGGCGATACGTTGAGCCAGGGCTACTTCCGCGCCCTCAATCGCCAGGCTGCCGCCTTTGCTCTACTGGCGGACCTGTCGATGATGCTGCTTGGCGGTGCGCTCAAGCGCCGCGAACGCCTGAGTGCACGCCTGGGCGATGTGCTGAGCTACCTGTATCTGTCCAGCGCCGCACTCAAGCGCTACCACGACCTGGGTTCGCCAGGACACATGCAGCCCTTGCTGCGCTGGGCCATGGAAGAAAGCCTGGGCCAGGCCGAAGAAGCCCTGGATCAGTTGCTCGACAACTTCCCTAACCGGTTTGTCGGCTGCGCGCTGCGCGTGCTGGTGTTCCCGTTCGGCCGCCGTCATACAGGGCCGAGCGATGAATTGGATGCCGAAGTGGCGGCACTGATCGGGCGCAGCAAAGGCGACCCGGCGCTGGAAGCGTTGTTGGCCGGCTGCTTCCGACCACACGCCAAAGACGACCCTGTGGCAACACTGCAGCGGGCCTGTGATCTACTTGATGAAGTAGGGCCATTGCGCAAGGTGCTGCATCAGGCAATCAAGGAGGGAAAGGTGCAAACGGCGCTCGGTCAATCGGTGATCGACGCGGCAGTCGAATGCGGCGTGCTTCAACCCGGCTCGGCACAACGGCTGCGCGAAGCAGAGCAAGCCTGCCGCGCAGTGATTGATGTGGACGCTTTCGACAAGGGGCAGTTGCTACCGCAAGCGGGTAAGGTGCGCTAGGCGATAACCCCATTCAGGTGCCAGGGCGGCGCTTGGCCAAGAGGCAGCGTCATCCGCGTGCCTCCCCGGCACGCCCCCGCACCTTGCAATCACCGATACTCATATGCCGGGGTGAGATCCGTTCAGGCGCTGGGCGGCGAGCTGGAAAGTTTGACGTGACAATCGACTTGATGGTCCGCCAGGACATCAGCCTGACGGGAAGGTCCGGCCTTTTTTGCAATCACCTCCACACCTAGCGCCTCACTGATGAAATCGCCAACGGCATAGGTGTTCAAGAGATAGCTGTATTCGGTACGGTTAAGCGACGCGGGTCTGTGAGTGGTACGCAGTGTAATGGAGGATAGGACAGTCCAGTCGTCTGGGGCTGGTCTGTAGACCAACGTGATGGTCGTGGCAGAAGGGATGTCACTCATCTCGATTTTGCTGTAGTTGGCGACAATTGTCTTGCTGACGCTTTCGCCGCTTCCTTCTGCCGGCAAGTTGAGTCCAACGCTATCGTTGCTGCCATTCCAGAAGATGATAGAACCGCTCTGCTTTAGGGTGTTGTCGTTTGCCATGGTGCTGATCTCGCGCAGAAAATTGTATGCCCTCGACACCGGCCATCACCTGTTGAAGGACCGCATCGTTGACTCAGGCTTGAATCTAAATCAGCGGCGACAGGCACGCACCTGGCAGAAATGATAGGTCGGCACACATCATGGGCAGACAGGCGGCTGGTCCGGCGGACGTTCCACAATAGACCCACAACCGGCGTATACTTCTGCCTTGTTTGAATTACCCTCAAGGATCACACGATGGCCAACCCCCACCTGGAATACCACCTGCAACTGCTGCATCACCTGCGCACCATCTTGGTGGCACTGGGTGAGGCCGAGCAGGTACCGGAGGAAAGCCACGGCCTGTTCCTCGAACGCTTCGACGAACTGCTGACCCTGCTGCCGACAGACCCGTTGCAAAGCCAGTACCTGGGCCAGGACCTGATCTGCCAGGTGATACAGCGCTACCCGCAAATTGCTCACCTGGTTCCGCGCGACCTGTTGTGGTTCTTCGGCGGCGACTGCCTGCACTTCATGCCTGACCCAGAGCTGGAGCTTTACCAACAGCTGGAAGAACGCCGTTACGAGGCTGAACAGAACGGCGAAGCCTTTGACTGGAACCAGCATAAGCAGTTGCTGAGCCAAGCTGGCGGGAACCTCCAACACTGAGTCTGTGCATCTAGCCACGTCGACCGACCGGCGTGGTTCGCTGCGCCGTCCCGGTTTTTGTCCATCGCTCCTGCATCCATTGTTGAATTGCCCTACAGCCTCGACCCGCCTCGCCTGAATATCCTGCCGACCGAACATTCAGATGCATGTTCGAACGCCTCCCAACACCAGGATATAAACAATGAAACGGACCCTTATCGCTCTCGCCATGAGCCTGGCGAGCACTGCAGCATTTGCAAACACTGGCAATATCAACTTCCACGGCACCATCACCCCAGGCGGTACCTGCCCTATCGAAGTGGTCGAACCGGGCACTGGCGGTGGTCTGCCTCGCGTCGTGATCGGTAGCTATCACCCAAGTTTCTTCGACAAGGTCGGCAAGCAAACACGCCCTATTCCGTTCGCCCTGCGCCTTACCCCTGGTACTTGCACCATCGCCGCTGGCGAACAGGGCTATGTCACCTTCTCGGCGATCTACGGCCCCGAAGGCACCGACCTCTACGCACTGCGCCCAGGCGGCACCAGCGGGCTGGCACTGGCCATTCAGGACAAGAGCCTGACCAACCTGGCCCCGGACAAGGAATCGGTCGCCTACCTGCTCGATGTTGCAAAACCCACCGACATGCTGTTCTACGCCATGTATCAGTCCACCGCAGCTACCGTAACTGAAGGCGACGCGGCATCGGAAGTCACCTTCCTCGTGGACATCAAGTAATCCGTTGCACTCCAGGCGCGTCCGCGAATGCACCTGGAGTCCCCTGCGAAATGCAGCAGAGAGACATGCCCATGCCCCGCCCCAACTCCTTTGCCTCCAGGCTTGCCATGGTAATCGGCACCTGCTTTGCCTTGCTCGTCCAAGCCAGCGCCCACGCTGCCCTGACCATCAGCTCTACCCGAGTGATCCAGCCCAGCGACCGTCAAAGCACCAGCATCGTGGTCGCCAACCCCAGCCAACGCCCTTACGCGGCCCAGGCCTGGATCAATACCGAGGCCGACGACAGCACCACCGCAGTACCCCTGATCGCTTCACCTGCCCTGTTCCGCATCGATCCGACCGGCGAACAGACGGTTCAGCTCAACCGCCTGCCCAATGATCTGCCCAACGACCGTGAGTCGGTGTTCTACTTCAATCTGCAGGAAATTCCGCAGGCAGACGATAAGCCGAGCAATAGCCTGACCATCGCCCTGCGGACCCGCATCAAGGTCTTCTACCGCCCCACCCAACTCAAGGGCCGTCCACAAGACTACCTGCAAAGCCTGGCCTGGTCGGTGCAAACGCTGGACGGCAAGCCTCACCTGGTGGTCGACAACCCATCTCCGTACTACTTCACCTTCAACCAGCTCACCTTGCACAGCGCCAAGGGCAGCGAAAAAATCGATGCCAGGAAGATGGCTATCCCCATGGGCAGACAAACCTACCCACTCAAAGCTGCAACCGTGCAGGACGGCCTGAAGGTCCAGTTCACAACCATCAATGACTACGGCGGCCTCACGCCCGAATTGTCGCGCCCAGTGGGGCGCCTGTGAATGCACTCAAGGGATCAGCTTGGGGCTGTAGAGTGGGAAGTCGACCCATGTGGTACCGCCGTCAAAACTGACCTGGACATGGAAGGTGAACGCCTCGCCTCTGCGCAGCGTTTCAAGATAGGCCCTGGGCAGGGTCACTTCCTTGTTCGCGCCAATGCCCTGCCTTACTTGCGCCTGCGTGACTGCATGGGCGGTCAGGACATTGTAGGGGCGCGCATCCGCCCCACTCTGAAGCACCCCGGTCACCGTGATGTTGACCCGCTGCCCTACGGCAATCCCCCTCCATGTCCCCAGGCTGACAGGCACCTGCTGTGGCGCTGAGCCGAGGCTGAAGCCGCTGGAATTGGCCCCTTCGAGCGCGACTCTGGGCAATCCCCCCGTAGCAAATTCGATCACTTTCAGGCTGCATGGCACACTTGCGAAATCTTGTTTTCCATCGTTCACCACATATCTGACTTCCAGCGTGCGCTTGCTGTACGCCAATACATTAGGCTCTGGAATCAAAAACCGGTCATTCGTTCCCGGTTGCGGCTCGGACGAGGTGTAGTAACCATGGTCACCCGGCGCCCCCCACTGCACGGTGATCCGCTCGTCCGGATAGATCACCGCATCTGCCGGTACGATGACCACCAACGGGTCGGCATAATCATCCAACCTCATGGAAAGGTCGCCCTCGGCACCAACGGCCTGGGGCACCTCGATCCACGGCAGGCTTCTGGGAATGGGCGTGGCATCCACCTCCAGCACTGCCGGCCTGGAGCGCGCACTGAGGTTACCCGCACGGTCGCGAATCTGGTAATGAACATAGCGCTGCCCATCGCCGCGGGCCCTGACATCATCCCCTGGTATCGACAGGTAAATCGTCTTGTCAAGGTCTTGCCTGGTGACAATGCGCTCACTTAGCCGATCATTGGCGAACGGCTTATCATCCCAATACAAGGTGATGACATCACCCACAGCGGGCGCATCGTAAGGGGGCAACTCAGCAAGTACAACATCCTCGTGCTGCTCCAGATAGCGCGCCGTTAACCCTTCGCGCAGGACCGCCTCATCGAAAAGCAGAAGTCCCTCAGCACTGCCGAGCACTGGCGGCACTTTGTCTATCGTCACTATCAACACTTGGGAAGGTGTAATGACACTATTGAAACCCTGCACCTCGTACGATACTTCTGCCCGGCCATGCTGCAGTACGGAAACCGGGGCCTCAACGAACAGGTCCGCTTCGGCAATCGGAGCCTCCCATCGCTTTTCATCAACCAGCGCATCGTTCCAGTACAGCCGAAGCATTTCCGGGGTGGCCGGTGTCGGGTTGGAGATCGGCCACATGGGCACTGTAATCTTCAAGGGCTGACCCAGGATTGAAAGCGGCAGCAGGTTTGGCTCGCCGTCAGGAATATCCTCCAACGCATCTGGCGCGTCTGGCGGGGCAAGCAACTTGGTCTGGAAAAAGCCAGGCCACAGTGCGCTCAGCCAACCCAGCGCCCGCTTTAGAATCATGCGCATTACACCACCCTCTTTTTGCCAGCCACAAAAAAGGAAGGCCCAGGCCTTCCTTCGTCTTGATACTTACCAGCTGTAATGGAGCCCTACATTCGCCCCCCACGGCTGTTCGATCTTCTCCCCGTTGGAGTAGTCGAAGTCGGCATGCAGCTGCATGCGATCATTCAGATTGATGGCGACGCCCATTCCCAGTTCTGCCCGTGACCCTGACAAGTCGTTGTCGAACCGATGGTCATTCACCTTCACTTCATTGTTGCGAATGAACTCATGCACGTAGGCAAGCCGTACATAAGGCTGGACCTGCTGGCCATTACCAAGCTGCAGAGTACGCCCGACAGTTGCCCCCGCCTTGCCCAGCACCGACCGCGCATCATCACCACGCGCTTGCAGCCCATTGTCCAGGTGATAGTCCTTTCCCTGGATCGATACCACCGACCACTGGGTATAGGGCTCCACGAAGTAGCCTTGGCCCAGGTCGATATTGCGCCCGAATTCAGCAGAGGCACCCACGCCCACGTTGTTGAAATCGCCCTTGCTGCGCTTGCCGTCGCTCATTTCGACCTTGGCGCTGTTATCGAAGCGGTTGGCTTTCACCACGCCGTCGAAGTAGTAACCGCTCTGGGCATCCAGCCAAGTGGTATAGAGCCCGACGTAATAACTTTTGACCTCGGCAGAACTCCCACGGATCAGGTCCAGGTCCGACGAACTGTGACCCGCCATCACCCCGACCAGCCACTGGCCATCGCCAACCGGCAGCGGCGCATCGGCACCGATCGAAAAGCCGCGCTGAACTTGGCTATAGGGGCTGCCGGCACTGTCCGATACGTTGTACTTGTTGCCGTAGGCGCGCATCCAGGCGCCCGATTTACGTTCATCCAGGCGCAACTCGCCCATGCGGCTGCGCAGCGTCGTCAACTCGCCGTACCATACGGTGGGTGCAGTATTGAACAGCGCCAACGCCGATGCGGTACCAGGGCTGATGATCTTGCGCGAACCGTCAAGGTACCAATCACCCCCTTGCTGCAACAGTTCGTATGAGAAGGCCCCCAGATCCACCACCCCGCCGAGCAGGGAGAAACTGGCATCGCCAGCTGCGGTATGCACCAAGTGAATCCGGTTTTCAGTCAGCGGGTCCGCACCACTGCTGCTCACAAGCAGGCTATGGGTGCCGCTGGCGTTACCTACATCGAGGAAGTCGGACTCACCCGTGCTGAAATCGGCATCCATGACAAAAGTACCGTTACCGGCCAGCGTGCCGAGTGTGAGCCGCTGAAATTGCCCAGGTTCGCCAAAATTGACTACACCACCGTCGAGCGCCAGGCTGCCGACCTGGCTGTCCTCCACCATGTTCCAACGTGCCTGGTTGCTCAAGCTCAACCCAGCCACGTTCTCCAGCCTGCCGGTCAGGCTGGCCTGGTTGTCCAGCATCAACGAGGCCGTAGAACCCGCTTCGACTCGTACGTCCCCCACCAAGTGGCTGTTGTCTACGGTCATGTTGGCGTCCGACCCGCCGACCACATCAAGCAGGACGCCATTGCTCGCCACCAGGCTGGTACCGCCAGCAACGATGATGTCTGCCTTTGCCGGGCCGATCAGCGGATTGCCCACCACAATTGCCGAGCCGTCCTTGCCCTCAACTGTGGAGCCCACCAAATTAACCTTGGCAGGCCCGGTAAAGGCGGAGTCCGCCAGCACGCGCAAGCCATCGCTGCCTCCCACTATCGTGCTGTCTTGCGCGATCAACTCGGCATTACCAAACAGTTGGGCTGCCGTTGCCGTGCCACTGCCTACCAAGGTGCTGCGTTGCAACGTCAAACGTGAAGCGGCAGACACCAGCGCCCCGGCATTGCCCCCCTCGACATAGCTATCAGTCACAACAGCCGAAGCGCCTTCGGTGTCATTACGCTGCAAACGCAAGCCAAAACGATCGCTGACCACTCGTGAATTACCCGCTACATTGGCGGACGCCCCCGCTACCAGGGCAACGCCATCAGCCCTCGATGCCTCAACCGTGCTCGCCTGCATGTTCAGTTGAGCACCTGCACCAACATTGACCTCACGCAGGGATGCACCTGTCGCATTGAGACGGGCATTGGCGCTCAGACGGTAGCTGTCGAGCGGGGTAGTACTGTCGATGTCATACGTACCCTCAACAACAGTCACTGCTGCGGCAAAAGGGCTGGCCAGCAATAGTAACGGTGCCATGCGAACAGCATGTGCCATAGGACTCAGAAAGCAATTTCGTATTTTCCCCATCTAACTCATGACCTCATTCATGTCGAAATATCAAACAATCACCGACAAGGCTACCGAGGGATTTCCCAAATTCCTGTAGGAAAACCCCTCAAACAGCACATGAAGATCTCAACCGCTCGCAAATTACCCCACGGCCATGAGGTTTCGCTCAAGGCCTGAGCGGGCAGCTAGTTACCGCGTCATGCATGGCAACAATTTCTTCCACTTGTTTTGACACAATTGGCTTGCCGTCCAGATCAAAACTGTAAGTAACACGCCCGCGCCCCAGATGAAGCGTGGCGCTGTAGTCAAAGATTGGAAGGATGTAGTCTGTGTAGGGCTGCACACGCCATACAAATTCGTCGAGATCGGCTTCTTTAAGCTCGACGGGGTCATCGAATACGGTCTCTTCGATTTTTTCTTCGCCGGTCATACCATGTACTGCATACCAATGAAACGTCACGGTATCCCCGGCCTTCAAGCCGTAACCACGCAGGTCTTTCACCAAAACCCGGATGGCCGGGTCCAGTGGGTTTGGATTGGCATCGTCATACAAGGCATTACAAGTTAGCCAACCTACGGGAACTTCCGTGTTCCCGCCGAGGAATTCTGGAGCCTCCGGGCGCAAGATAATCGCTTCAACATTTACAATGGTTGCGGTGGACTTGGCGCGATTAGGTACGCCTGGGCGTTCGACCACGTAATGCACGGGTATTTGCCCGTTATTCCGCACCTCAATGTAGGACCAGGGAATGGCCTCCGTTATTTCCGCCCCCACTTCCGCAGTTATAATCGTATGATCGGCCTCTGGAATATGAACGCCTTCCCAATAAAACTTTATGACATCATTTTCTCTCAAACTTGCATCAACGACCACTTTGACAATGCCATCCTCACCCTCATCAGCGGGAGCCAAATGGTTGTCGACATTTGAATTCTTTCCTAACACTTTAACCTTGGGCAACCTTGGGTTAACCGGATCTGGCCATTCAGGGTCGACAATTGGGTCCACAGGCCCCACAACTTCCAAGTTGACCTGTACATCAATAGCCTTGCGGCCCTGCGCGACCGTCCCCCGACGCAACGCATAACTGACATTGGTTACTTTTTCACCCGTGGTGGTGGCGCCATACTGATCCCATAACTGCCCACCCGACAGTGTAAATTCCAATGGCCATTTCGGGGCACTACCAATTTCCCGCCAGCCCAGCTCCAGCCCGCCCCAGGTAACTTGCACCCAGTCCGTGGGTTTCCAATTGCCAAACAGTGGAATCTCGACTGCCACACCCGTCCAGGCATCTTCCTGATCAATCAGTCCGTCGTCATCCGCCAAAGGTACCTCAGGGTCCTTGAGCCCACTGGGCAAAGGGCCTATAGCCACACCCACAGGTAAAGGCATCGAGAGTCGGCTGATATTACCAGCCTTGTCGACCAGTACATAAAGCACATAAACGCCACCGTCACCGATTGCTTCGACTGCAGCCTTTGGCACCGTCAATGGTTTCGGTAACGTATCGACCTTTTCAGTAACAACCGGCGCCACCAAAGCAGGATCATCCGGCACATAGTTTAACCAGTAAACGTAGACCGTATCACCTGCAGCATGAGTGTCATATTCAGGCAACGTGATAACAACGTTATCAATATTACTATCCGTGACATCATAGCCCAACGCAGGCATGGCCGCAGGCGTGGCATTGCCATAGGGAGGGGTACGGTCAAATATCAACTCCAACGGTTCAGAGGCTGTCGGATTCGTAGCATTGAACGGAGCGACCTTGTAACTGAAGGTTTGCCTACCATCTACCCAGTTTTCGATATTGTCTTTAGTGATCACAAACGTCACAGGAAACGAGGTGACATCTGATCCCGTGTACTGCTCACTCGACAACAACGTCTCTGTACCATTTATACTTGTGTGGTAGATTTCAAGCGTATCGTAATAACCCGCTGGCACCGACCCTAGCATAGGCCAGGCGTCAACGGTAATAGCAAGAGACTTCGAAGGGTCAGTCAAAATTGCGCTAAACACCGTGCCATCTGTCTCGTCCGCCAACAGTGCCCGGTCAATGCCGGGCTTTGCAAGCGTGGCAACCGTGCGCTTTTTTGCCCTGCCCTGCCTGACTTCTTGACGCACTTTCTCAGCCGCTAAGTAGATTCCGCTTTCTTTGCTCATGGTCTCACCTGTCATGGTCGACGCCAGTCATTAAATACAGCACCCATAGCCGAGCATGCATTTAATCACTGATTGACCACCCCCAAAACTGGCATTTTTATCAGTTGACAATACGGCTCCTGAATTAAAATAAAAAAGGCCTGCACGCGTGCAGGCCCTGGCCTTTGCCGATAATCAATCAAACCCTAAAACTGTTTGCTCAAGCCTCCTGCGACGCCAAACGGTCCAACGGGTCATAACCGTAGTTGGCAGTAATACCTTGCGAAGGCACAGATACACTCACCAGGCGCCCCAGCGGGTCATAGGTTAACTGGCGTTTTTTCTCATCCAGTTCCAGGTTGCCGTCAGGGTCATAATGCAGTTCGATAGTTTCCTTTTCGTAAGGCGCTTCTTGGTCGCCGCCCTGCGTTTTGACCACGGTTGCCCACTCCATTTCAATGCCCATCAGTTGCACTGGATCCTTTTCATTGGTGAACTGGTAGGTGGCATTGAGCCTGCCGCCCTCGAAGTCGGTCCTGACCCGGGTAATGTTGTCCCGGCCATCGAAGCGGAACAACTGGCTGGCTATCTTGTTACCATATGGGTCGACAGGCACATAGTCGTTTGCACCCTCACACGTATACTTCGACAACCTCGCCCGATTATCGTAGTCGAAGGTTTCATGGCGCAGCTTCCGCCCCTCTTCCTCACCCTCTGTCAGCGTCTTGCTGTCGATGCCATCGACTTCGTTATACGTTTGCGCCAATGTCTGCACCGCATCGCCAAAGTCGAAGCGACGGCGGATTTCGCGATCAAACTCGTCGTAGAACAGTTCAGTCTTCAGGCTGCGCAGGGTCCCGTCCTCGTCCTCGGTTTCAGTGAGAATACTGGAGGTCCTGCCCAATTCATCATAACGGAAGGTGCTGGTGACATTCTCCAGGCTGGTTTGTTGCAGTTGTCCAAACGGGTTGTATTCATAAGACTGGGTTTTACCCAGCACATCGGTATAACTCACGATGCGGCCTTTCAGGCTGTGCACATACACCATTTCGTGCGGTTGTGCTTCGTCACTGCGCTGGCGTCTTTCAACCTTCAATTCACCGGTACTGAAATACTCGCGCTCTAGCGTCTCATCGTTCTCGGTGCAATGCAGCAGGCGGGCATTCTGCGCGTCATAGGTGTAGTCCGCATTTTTTCCCAGCGTCTTGCGACTCAGTGGTTCCTCGCCCAACTGCGGGACATATTCATAGTCAATGCGGTTTTCTGCAGGCGTGATCACCGCCTCAGGCTGACGCTGCCCGACGCCATACAACATGGTACGCACGCGCCCACCCGTGACCGACTCAATCATACGGTCAAGGCCATCGAAGGTTTGTGTACCCAGCACGTGATCGATGCCATCGGTGCTGTCGAGCACCTTGATCAGGACCGGCAAATCATCCTTGCTGTGCAAGGCATAGTCGCGGTGCACCACCGAACCATCAGGCAGCTTCTGGTCCACTTGCCTGTCAAACTCATCATAGGCGGTGGCCGTTTCATAACCGCGCGCATCCACTTCGCGCACGGTGCGTCCCAGGCCGTCGTAGAAGTACTGGTGCAAACTCACCCGCTTGCCTTGGTTGTCGATGCGCTCGACATCCACAGGTTGCTCGAACAGGTTCAGCCGGGTAATGGTGGTGCCGGTGAACAGCTTGCGCTGAATGGACTCGCGCCACTCCTTGCGTACCGGCCCAAGGCAGTCCGGCAACCCCACCGGGTCGGTCTGCGTGCAGATGCGCACTTTGTCCGGGCCCATTTCACTGCTGCGCTGGCGCCAGTCGTCGTACTCATACAGAGTTCGCAGCGGCAGGTTCTTCAGTGCCAGCCAGTCATACTCGACCTCTTCCACCAGATTGCCCAGTGCGTCATAGCGGGCAGAATAGCTGAGACGCCCCTCTTCCCTGGCTTTTCGGGTGGGGCCAAAGTCCGGGTCCTGGCGCGTTACACGTACGGCGCGGTTGAGCCCGTCCACAAAGCTCCAGGTTTTGACGCCTTTCACATCCTTTTGCATCTGCCACGCCTGTTGACCATCGGACGACAGGTAGTACTGATACTCGCGCGTTGCCTTGTACTTGCCCTTGGGGTCGACTGTCTCGCTCGTTACGCGACGCAGTTCGTCATACGTGTAGGCAATCTGTACCTGATTGTCGTCATAGTTGAGCAACGGTTCGCCAATCAGTATGGAATGCTGCAGCGTATTGACTTTCTGGGCATGCCGCGCAACTTTCCCCTTGGCATACTTCACCTCGCGCGGCTGCAGGGGTAGACCGTGATCGAAGCCGGTCAAGGTTTCTACTGTCTGGACCGCCGCGTGCCCCTCTACCGAAACCTCACTGTATGCGTAGTCGGTTTTGGTGACCTTGCCATTGAGCGTCAGCTTCTGTTCAGCGAGACGACCATGCTTGAGAGAGTCAAGCGGCGCATCGTGATAGAGGGTATCCACCTGCGACAACAACACCCCGTCACGCACGCGCAGCTGTTGCTCCTGGCTACGCAATAGGGCTCCGCGTGCATGCCCGTCGTTATCCAGGGAAGAAACCCGCTGATAGCGGTACTCGTTGCGCAAAGCTTCGGCGCCCGCTTCGCCAGGCCCCGGAACAACCTCTTCGGTCTCGAGCGAACGCACGAAACTTTCCGGGTCGTCCGCAGCCGGGTAGTACGACATCAGCGTGCGCTTGCCGGTGGCTTCGATTTTCTCCACCAGGTTGCCATGCTCGTCGTAACGGGTGGTTAACGTCTCTTCTCGGGGCGCCCCGGCCAAGCCCTTGCGCCAGGACGTGGTGGTGGTTTCTGCCAGCTGGAAGTTGTTAGGCTGGTCCTTGAACTGCCGGTTGGCAATTTCCGGGTAGACAAGGGTCTGGGTTTCGATGCAATCGTTCTGCGTGGTGACCTGCTCGACCATCAAATGGAAACGGTTGAATGTCGACTTGACCGTATACACCGGCTGGTCGCCCTTGTAATGCGTGGCCGTGCCGTCATAGCGGTAGTCCGCACCCGTGGCCTTGTAAAGGTTGTCTTCGCCGTCATCGCCCCAGGTAATACCTGTATTGTTACCCAGGAAGTTATTGGAGCTGAATGCATAGTCAGTGCGCAGTGGCGGCTGGTTTGAACCCGGGTTGACCACATGCCGCTCTACATGAGGCAGCGTCCTGCGCTCACCGCCGGGCAGCGCATGCCCGCGTTCTTTGTAGATAATTTCTTCACGGCCATTGACAGGAGTCCACAGCTCCTCAATGCAACGTACCGTGCCGAATAGCCTGTACCTGAACGCCCAGCGGCCTTTATCCGCAGTCGGCAACGTGACCTTGACCAGCTCACTGTTGTTACACTCCAGTGTATAGACAGCCTGGGCCACCGAACCTGGGTTGAGGGTGATCAACACTCGATTCAGGTTCGAGTAATCGATTTCCAGCAGCCTACGTTTACTGTCGTCTTCCACCCGCTCAAGGCAGGGCACGCGCTTGGCTGGAACACCCGGCTGTGGTGAGCGCACATCCACCTGTTTGTAGGTCAAGGAAATCCCATGCCCGGTCGGCGTCAGCACGCGCACCGGCAGCGCCACTTGCCGGGTGGGTTTGCCTTGCTCGGCCATGTCGTGCAACCCCAGCACTTCGATCATCTCCGACTTGTGTGCCACACGATAAAGGGTGGCCTTGTCATCAGAAATATTCTCGAAGTGGAAACTCTCGATCTTGCGTTCCGGTATCACGGGCTCGTTGCCCGGGCCGTTGTCGAACACCTTGAACCGCTCACCGCTGTGCAGGCTGAGCATCTGGCTTTCCGGGTCATATTCGCTCAGGTTCAAACGCCAACCCGCGCCAAAGCCAGAATCCTCGGGATTCATGGGGTTGAAGCCAATGCGCAGGGGCAAGTGGGGACCGTTCAAACGGTTGGCGACCAACGCCGGCAACTCAAGCGACACATTATATTGACCCGTTCGTGGGTCAACGCCGCCTTGAACGAAACTCATAAAGTTGAATGCATTGGAATGCACCAGCGAATTCGTTGTCATGTGTTATTCCCTCATTCGAAGTACGTGCTGCCCCCGCAGGGGCAGGCGCCATCACTGGAGCTTCCAGTGCAGATAGTTGCGTGAATCAATAGGGCTTATAGAACCATCGTCCAACTGCAATCCCCAGTTGATATAAAGTGCGTGGTCCGTCCCATAGTTATCGATCACGATTAATTTCAAGGGGCCGTCCAGACGCTTGGGCCAATGATCACCCGGACCGGCATACCAGAACTTCATATCTGAAACCCGCTCGAGCGAAACCAGCAATGTGCCTGAGGACAAGTGCTCATTGTTTGCGAACTCGCGATTCAGTGGGGTGCCCGCCCGATTCAAGGCCATCAGTTCCAGCTCTGCCTGATATTCAATCCGTCGATCCACGGTGCGCCCCGGCAGCACACGCGGAACATAGGCAACGCCGACGTAACTGCTGAACGCTTCATCCAACAACTCGCTTTCGTACTTCAGTATGGAAACATGATCGAAGCGCACATCGACAAAGCGGCGCTGCCCCCTGGCGCGCAAGACCCAATAGTCCGTGGTGTAGTGCCAGTAATTGTGGCCGTCGACAACTCTTCCGCGTTCATCGACCACATCAAACCCTGATGCCTGGGCCACGCGTTTTCCCGTAAACGGTTCGAGGTCTGCTACATCCAGCTTTCTGGGTACCAGCCCACCCAGTTCCACCTCCCCCTCTCCACTGGGATGCTGTACAATAGAGTAATGCCAGGTGTTGCGATGGCTCTGGAACTTGGCCCGAATCCAACGCACTTCGGCTTCCGTGGTTTGAAGGTAAACCGTGACGATGCGTAGTGCCTCCTCCGCCCCCTTTACCGCCACGGCCTGGGACTGCTCCTTCCTCGCCTGCGGTTGTTTTGCCTCTTGCTCAGACACCAATCCTTCGCCGGCGGGTAAATAATCAAAGCGGTTGCGAAACTTGCTAGCTGCCCAATTTCTCCCGTCCGCCCTCATTGCCTCAGTGTCAGCCGGCAACCACTCGATCGGGGTGCCATCGCGATGAGTGAGCTGCAGCGTCGCCAACTCTGCATCGCTTACCGGATCGTAAATATTATTGCCATCTTCATCTTTGAGTGCCGTGGTTTTGATGTGGATATCGATACCCACTTGTTGCCTGCCGTTTGCCCATACTTTTTTTCGCGATGTGTCATTGAGCAACAACTTGAACTCACTCAGCGCCATCCAGCGCTGCAAACCAATGGTATTACGCGGGCCGGCATTATCATTGTGTTCAATCACTGCAATGCCAGCCTGACCGCCAAATACACCCACCGCTACACTGGCTGGACCTGAACTCGTGGCTGGCGCGGTGTACTTCCCATCTACAAGTTCGCCCTCACCGTACAGCTCCCACGTTGTACTTTGCACCGCCGGGCGCCCCCCCCCATGTGTCATGCGCGGGCTGTTCGGCGAACACTGGGTTCAGGTCAAACCGCTGCGAGCCTGACGCAGGCATGTTCGGCACGTGGAATGGCTGCAGTTGCAGGGCCGCACGCGAAGCCAGGATCACCACCGTCGCGTAGCCACTGTCCCCGCCCCAGTTGGTGACCTTGATTCGCTGCAGTCGAACGGGCGGGCTGAAGGTGGGCTCCTCCGGTGTATATAGAGCATGCGGTGTTTCACTGTCGCCCTCAGGGTCCCGCACGATGGTGCCAAACGTGTCGCCATCAGGCTCCCACTCCAACCGACCACCCTGCGATGCGGTCAGCCGCACGGGGCCATCCCCCTTGGTCCAGATCACCACCCGCGGTGAAATGACCAGCGGCTCGCTGGAAGCCACCACCAATGCCGACTTGCTCGCCCCTTGCTGAATCTCCGCAAAGTTTGCCTTGACGTTCACCAGGCGCTGGCGAAGCGGGAACGTTCTGGCCCCGGGCGCGGTGTACTTGCCAGCTTCGATTTCACCCGAGTCGCGTGGGGTAACCACGTCACGTGCCGTCCAGAAGTCAACGGACTGATTGGCGACCGAGAACTGTGCGCTCTTACCTGCCGATGCTTTGGCAATTCGTGGCACGGGTCGACGGGAGGATGCAGTAGCCCTGACATCGCCAAAGACGATCATGTCGTGCGGGTTGTACTCCTGCTGCTCCAGCACCACTTCGTAGGCGTCGGGCAATACCAGTTGCTCCAGCGTTACACTGGGTCGCTCCTTGGCAATTGGCGCACGTTCCCGGCTGATCAACAGCGCACTTGGATAGTTGGCAGTGTTATTCTTGCGCGGCAACAAATACGGGATGGAGCTGGTCGTCTGCCCAACCTCTTCGCCTCCAACCAGTTGCATCAGCACCAACAACGCTCCATCGTCTTCCGGTGATGCACCACCGCCACCTCCGGCGGGTGCTTGCTGCGCAACCACATCGATACGACGCGTTGACAGGCCACTGTGCCCGAAAATATCAAACTCCAGCACCGGCAATGGGCTGTTGAGCACCCATTCGTACTTGAGTTGCTCCAGGATGAACTCGCCCATCTTCACCGCAGCGGAGCCATTGCCGCCCAGTGTACAACTGGGCTCGCTGGCACCGCTGAAGTCGAGCACCACTTGATACTTCTCGAGATACGGGTGTGGTTGAGCCTTCAGTTGCCCGTAGGCTTCGAATCGATAGCCCATGCCCATTTCCAACAGGTGGCTTCGTCTGAACTGCTCTACATTGCCAGACATGACCGTCGACGAAACGCACTGCCCGGTGAGCAACTCCATGCTCACCCTCACCTGCGTCGAAACGCCCACGGCGCCTTTGAAAGACACCTGTGGCGCGCCCAGCGTAAGGTTCTGGAACGCCACCCTTTCGGTTCTGGTGGCAGGGTCGATGAAATACTCCCCGTTGATGGCAGGCAACCCACCGCGCTGATCGAACTGTTCGACGAAATTGGCCTGCAAGGCATCGTTGACAGCATCGCGACCAAGCGCCAGTACCGCGCCCCAACGCCGCATGCTGTCGCCTTTTGCCAGTTCTTCGAGGAGTGTTTCCTTGGTATTGGTAGTCATGATCAGGTCCTTGTCACACTCTGGCTGCCGAAGATCTTTTTCACTTCCTCCATGGCTTGGAGTTGCTCGGCGGTGTGCGCAACCCTGGTGTTCGTGCCTTTGATGGCGTTGTTCACCTCATGGAAGATCTTGGCCTCATCGGCGGTGTACGGCATCGGCAGCACAGCGTAGTTCCACTGCCCCGAAGCCCGGCCCACACCGGCGATGATCACGTAGTCACCTTCATCCGCCGCTGGCTTATAGGTACCAACGGTTTCGTCGAGGGTGCCTTTGCCCTTGGCCACGAACCATATTGTCTGGTCAGGTGGCAGATCCACCGGACCACCGCCCCACGACTGAACAGCCAGCACCAGCTTCAGTGCGTCACCTTGCGCCTCGACCTTCAGGGTGGCGGTAGTCGCATGCCAGAGCACCGTGATATCGATGGTCTCGGTACGGCCAGCACCTGTGACGTGCACCTGGTCCAGGTGCATGAGCGCACCCAGCACCTCCCCAAAGTCAGGATCTTTTGCGGGTGCGACGTAGACTTTGGTGTTCTTGTCCCTTGGAATATTCAATTCGTCGAATTCGCTAGGGAGTGGATCACGCAGTTCTCCCTTGAAACCGGTACCGGTTGTCCAGTCCAGTACCGATTCGACGCTGCCACCTTCCAACACGTAGCGCTGGGGCACACCGGGAAGGGAGAAGAGCGCATTTTGCAAGTTCGGCCTTACCGCCACGGCTTTGGGTACGATGGTGAACAGGGCGCTGCTGCTGCTGTCACCCACCGTTGCGGTAATGATGACCTGGCGGAATCTGCCGGCGATCGTTTCGGCCTTGGGCGCCTTGTACACCTCGTTGACGACTTCCCCCAGTTTTTCGGGTCCTACGGGTGCTTCGGGGTCATCGGGCAGCGCCTTCACCTCCCAGGTGACCGTCTCGCCAGGCTGAGGTTTAGGCGTAAGCGTGAGCTGTTGCGTGCCGCCGGCGATAAGCCTTTTTTCAATTGGGTCGATCGCGAAGGCCGTAAGGGTGGGGGCGAGTTCACCTAGCATCGAGATATCGCCAGGGGCTTCTACTCTCTCAGCTGTGGAGCGCTGACCGTTGCGGAAAAGAAGGCCATTGAAGCGCAAGAGGTCGACGATCTCTATTTTCCCAACCATAGATTCGAAGGCAGCTTCAAGTTGCTGCTTAATCTTGGAAGTGATTTCACCCTTCATGTCCGAGACAGCTTTCAAGACTTGATCATTTTCATAATCCACGTGAAAATCAAAAGACACAGTGGCGGTACCCTTGGACACACTAATAGTGCCCCCCTCAACTTCCATCTTCATTGGGCACTTAACCAAAGCGTTGACCGTCGCGGGGACGTTTACTTTGTAAAGTTGCCCCTCAAGCCAAAAAGACACCACCACCAAGTCGCTACTTGCCTCCTGCAGACGCCAGCCCACCTCCAGATTCTCTTCAGACCTCCTGAGGTAACACGCGCCGCCAGTATAATGACTGAACCCCACATACACCCCGTAATCTCCAGTTTCTCGAAACGCTTCTGCACGCAGCGATATTCGGCCTCCCACGCCTCCAACTACAAAATTTTTCGAATCTTTTTCCCACTCAAACTCCCCCTCAATAAAATCGGGAGCATTAGCCCAAAGCTTCTGCAGTACGGCCTTTATCCAAACCTCGTCCCCTAAGATGATATTCATTGTGTAGGGTTCACCCGCGTCCCGCTCAGGGAGCAGAAACGGCATATCCCCATCCTCATCAGGGAAACTGCCATCCCTACCCCCATTGAACTCCAGCCCCACAATGACCGCGCCTTCTTCCAGATCCGCCTGATTCGTACTGGCGACCGTGCTCCCTGCCTTGGCCAGCGAGTGTGTGCGCACTCTGAATGAAGTCGGGTTTAAACTCCCTTCAACCGGCGCGAGCTTATTCAGTTCCCAGATCTGCTCCCCCCTCTCGGGGTCCTTGAACTTCTCTTCGATCAACTCACCCAGTTTGGTATTCAGTTCTTCCCATTGGCTCACTTCAAAGGAGTAACCGCTGCTTTCCGACAAGTCCAGATACACGCGACCGTCTTCATCAACCACACCACCTGCACCTTCACTGAGTTTGATGTTCATCTTGACGCGTGGTGCGGTCAGCGGGTCCATGTGCGTGATACCCACCAGCGTTGGCAGCTCCGCTCCTGGCTCTCGGCTCCATTCGGTCAGCTTGCCACCCACAACCGGTATGCTCAGCGCAGCCCTCGAACTGCTGATGTTGGAATTTTCAAACGACACTACCGGTGCACCAAAGGCAAAATCCGACAACCTTGAAAACTTACCGTTTTCAGTTTGCTTTTCACCCGACACCGGTTCTATCCAGGCCTGTTTATCGGCCCGCAAGATATGCTCCTGCATCAACAATAAGTTGGCCTTTTGGCGATCATAGACCAGAAAGGCCCCGAACCCCCGGGTGCGGGGCGCCGCCCGCATGTATTTGCTGTATTGATCCAAGTTCAGCCTGGCCATACTATTCTCCCTAGCAGACACCCGCACGATCACCGTGGAGCCTGCATGCACAAAAGTAATGAATTTCTTAAATTACGGGTTCAACTTCGACGACTGCGAAGGGCATTTCAAATAGAACTCACCACCATTGAAGCCAACCCTGCCATACAAGGTAAAGCTTTCCCCTACCTGCAACTTTCGAAACTCTGATTTTGCAAGCATTACACTCACACCCCGCAGGCTCTCGGACTCCGTCACCGCCTGTTGGTCCCGAACAATGACCTCTACCGGCGCGTTCTGCCCACTCACCCCTTCCATCACTATCGTCAGTAGTTGGCCTGGCGCAATGAACGGCCAAGTCCCCATGGACAGTTTGACTCCCGCCTCAGGCATCGCGCTGAGAGAGACTGGTCCAGGCGGTAGGTCAACCGTCGGAAGTCCACTGTCCAATGGTTTGACACGCAATTTGTAAGGCAGTGAATCGATATAATCGCCTGGCGCTTTCGACAATCTATAGAACACGTCGAATCGGAAACTGGTGTCCACCGGAGTGCGGCCCATATTGGCAGGAACATATTTTGCCGGGATGTGGAAGCGCAACGGCTTCTCTGCTGAGAACGGTGCTTCGGCGACATACTCGCCAAGCGGCCCATAGCCACTCCAATGCACATGCAGCACCTCATCCGGCAATACGATACCGGCAGGCACATTAATGTAGACACCACCAGGGTTGGCGCTATCAGCCAGTATATGGCCACGATCACCCGCGCCATCCTGATCGGCGCCTTCTACCCTAGGCCCCCCCAGGGAACGTACAAGTTGCACATCGACTTGCAGCACTTGCGAGCTCAACGCCGCACCCTCGCGGCCATACAAGTACGAAACATTCACAGTGCTACCCCGGCTGATGGCCAAGAGCTCTGGGCTGATCTGGAACACGATCGAATCGGCAGCCCGCGTGCTGGGGTCCACACGCGATGGCAGGTATTGCGCTCCCCCCGGGATAGACCAGATCAGGATGAGGTGGTCCGAATCTGCAATGCCTGGATACTTGGGCAACTTGATCAGCAAACCATCGGGGTATTTGTTCGGGTCCAGCGGGTCGCCTTCGCTGTGGCCTTCGATGGCCGGCTTGTCGAGATAGCCAGGCAAACTGCCGCTTCTCGATTCGACCTCCAAGCGTTGCACCGGTGACTTCAGGCGCCCACCCACGGCGAATTCAATCTCGTAGTAGGCCAACACATAGCCTGGGTCGATCCAATCGAAGTAACTTCTGGGCACGCCATCACTAATGGTATTTTGATCGAGGTGGGTTTTACCGACCGTGACCACCTTTTTCCAGGTGTCATCGCGCGTCCCGTCCGGCTCATAGCACTCGACCGTTAGAGTGACCTTGTCTCCCTCCTGCATTGACTGGTAGCGGGGCACCACAACGGTCATACCTGCGCCTGGCAGCTTATCGGGTTGAATGATCAATCCATGGGAATGAATAGCGTGCAGTACAGACGGTGTTTCAACTTGTCCGCGCGGCCTCACGCCGATATAGCAAAACGTTCGTAACGACTCAGCGTCAGGCACCGGGCCATCAGCCAGACGGGTATAGGAATAAAATGCCTCACCGCCTGCGGCATTTGCGATATAAGCATTCGCGATCTCTATTTGGAGTCCGTCGTCCAGATGTTCGTCCTGGACGGGATAGTCCGCTGCGAAGTCATACGCTTCGCCGGCAACACTACGGCCCAGCCAGCGCACCCGCACCAGATCGTCAATCTTCATACCTGTGTATTTGATCAAGGTCTTCAGAGGCTTGTTGCCGAGTTCATCCAGATCAATTTCACCGAATGCAGTCAAGCCCTCAATCGCGGGCGCCTCCAAAGCCTCGTCTTTATCAAGCTGCTCATTCATATCGAAACTTCCATAAAAGGGCGAACACCTGCACTTCGCTCAGGTGCGCATCCATCAATTAGCTAAATAAACAGCGCGAAAACGGCATTCTTACAATGCCTGTCACCCGGCTCGGTTGCTTGCCCGGACAGTTTTAGTCCGACCTCGCCTGCCCCACAACTAGCAAAAATAACAGGTTGACCGCGCACGGCCCGAAACGCGGGGAAGCGCACAGACCTAGCAGTTTTGCCAGGTGCATGTAGTTGGCTTTTTTCTTAGCCTTCGGGGTAGACAGCTTGTCTCGAATGCGATCCCTGACTACCGCACCGCAGTTATGACGAGGGCGTATCCGCCCCAGCGGAAAAATTCTGGTAGTGGGCCCATCGCTGAACACAGGCCATTCAACGCATACCGCACCCCCAGGAACCTGCATCATGGCAACCACATCGAATGCATTCAATTTCTCAAGTTTCATGCAGAGCAGCGTCGACCCTCGTACTGGCCTCTACACGTTGTCCATTGCCCTTCCCGCTTTGAATGCCAACGATCAGTGCGGCCCAGACCTGCCCTTGCAATTGAACTTCAACCCAATGAGCAACGATAACAACGGGTTTGGCATGGGCTGGAGCCTTAAA
This sequence comes from Pseudomonas sp. Rh2, assembly GCF_040762985.1. Lineage (NCBI taxonomy): Bacteria > Pseudomonadati > Pseudomonadota > Gammaproteobacteria > Pseudomonadales > Pseudomonadaceae > Pseudomonas > Pseudomonas sp. Rh2. The sequence continues at coordinate 2,008,339 of NZ_CP142890.1, read as the reverse complement.
CTAAGCACGTTCAATATCAGCACCGGCATGCTCGCCCTGCACACCGGCGAATCGTTTAACGTCGCCGACAACGGACCGGGCAATCCGCCTGTTATCGTAGAAAAGAAACTGGACAGCTTTCGCTTCAGCAACATCAGTAAAGGCAATCGGAAACGCCTTCGCGTTGCCCATAAAGGCGGCCTGGTGGAGATACTCGAGCCTCAGGTAAACGACGCGACCATTGCCGTGCCTGTCCGTGTCATGGGAGCCTCTGGCCATGGCATCAACCTGAGTTACGACACCCGTAAGTCCAAGGCACGTCTGCAGCTCATCAAAGATGACACGGGTCGTACACTGCTGGAGATAAAATACCCCTCCGACATCCAGGCAGAGGTGATCGTCAACCCCACAACGCGCCGCCCGGCCAAGTACACGTTGGACCTGGAGAACAACGAACTTAGAAAATTAACCCTGCCCACATCGGCCGACGAATACTGGGAACTGAAATACAAACATTACGATCAACTGCCCTTCCTCGTCAGTGTCGAAAACCCCGACAAAGGCCTGGAAACGATCAGTTATCACGAGGGGACTGCTGGCCATAAATATCCAGGCATCGACCGGTACTTACCCTCCGTCAATGAGCACTGGGTCAAACCCGATGAGCGTGACAGCAGCACGCATATCCTCACGAAATACACTTATTCCAGCAATAACTTCTTAGGTAACGGCACAGGGCTGGTGTATGGCACTGAGGATGGAACGGACCAACTCTACAAGTTTACAGGTCATACCTTTGAATACGGATCTACCGCCGAGCACTACCGCGACAATAAAATCTACCGAACGGTCGAAAGCACGTTCAACCGGTTCCACTTGATGACGTCTCAGGCGACCACGGATAACGGCTGTATCGAGACCATCAAAACGGTGTATCACGAAAGAGCAAACGTACAGTTCAAAGATCAACCTACGTATTTCCAGCTGCCAGCCAGCGTGACGAAGTCCTGGGGTAAGGTGGGCGATCCGACGGTGGGCGACTACGAGCAGACGCAAACCACCTACGATGACCATGGCAACTTGTTGACGGAGCTCAAAGCTGACGGCTCGCGCATGGAACGCACCTATTACCCTGGTGCGGATGACCCGGAAGGCTTTGAACGCAACCTCAAGTCCGTCGTCATCCACCCTGCCGCCCCATCCAGCCCGGGAGAACCACAGGCCCAGACCATCAGTAGCGAATACGTCTATACCCGCCTGGCCGCACTGCCACAAACGGATCCTGACCTGGACCTGCCAGCATGGTTGTCACTGGAACAGGAAGACACATTCGAAGGCCTCGGTAAAGAACGCAAACTACTGAACAGCAAGCATCGCCGCTACCTGGACAAAATGGACACGCCGTTCCTGCATGGGCGACTCGATCAACAATCGCTGACGATCAACGACAAGACAACCACCAGCGAGTGGAAGTACGAAAAGGTCAAGGACGACAACGGCGAACTCACCTGGAGCCGCAGTACCGAAACCTTTACCGACCACACCCATACGCTTGTGAAAAAAACGGCCACCACCTATTCCATGTACGACGGCCAGGTGGTGCTGGAACACGATGCCAACGATGTGTTCACCCGTTACCACCATGATGTACTTGGCCGCGTCACTGCGACGATCGCAAGCCCCGGTACTGACTTTGCCACCACACGTACCACCGTCTATAAGCTGATCGACGACAACCGCCGCAAACGCGCTTGCGAAGAAGCCACCGACAGCAAAGGTGTAATCACACGGATCGTTTTCGATGGCAGTCACCGCCCGATCCGGGAGGAGCGCGAAGCCAAGGATGCCGTGACCGGGGTGGTCGTCAAGCGCACGATGGCCGAGCAGCATTATGACTCGGCCGGCCGCTTGCAGAGCGAAACCACCTATGACTATCTACCGGGCAAGGACGGGGCGCCAGAGCCGCACGTTCTCGAGCTGGAGTCACGCTACGCCTATGATGGCTGGGGCCAACTGTGTGAAACCGTGCGCCCCGATGGCATCAAGGAATGCGTTGACACATCGCCGCTCGAACCCGGTGGCCCGCTGGTCACCCGCTGGATCGAGAGCCCGGATGCGCCTGGGCGCAGGCTGCAGCAGACCGTAAGCAAGCTCAATCGCTTCAACAAACCCGTTTATGAGTACCGCCTGGTAGAAGAAGCAGTGGATGACCCCGAAGCCCCTGAAAGCGGTGCGAAATGGGTTTCACGCGTGGCCGGTCGCACTGACTCTACCTACGACGGCCTTGGTCGCTGCCTGAGCCGAACCGAAACACTCAACGTTCCGGAACTCAGAACATTCACCAGCAGGTTTACCTACGACGCCCTCGGGCGCATGACCACCCACCAGCGGCCTGACAACAGCACCCTGTCGCGCACGTTCGCCAACCACAGCATGGGCGAGCTGGTCACGGAACTGCATTTGAAAGTGGACAGCAGTTCACCTGAGCAAATGCTCTACGAGCGCAAGTTCGACGGGCTTGGCCGCCTTGTCCACATGAGTGTGGGTGCGCGGGTAGAAGAATACACCTATCAGGGCATGACCCACCTGGTCGACACGCGCACATCATTTAGCCGCGAAGCAACAGGCAAGGGCGTCCGCAAGCGGGTCATCGCCTATGAATACAAGCCGGAGCTGACCGAGCAACCCAGCAAGCTCGTTGCAACACGGGAAGATGAACACGGGCGTGCGACACAAGAAGGCCAGCAGGCAGCAGACTTCGACTATGACGGTGAGAGCTCGGAAATTATCCATGCCAACAACGCGTTGGGTAAACGCCGATATGTGTACAACGACCAGGGCGACCTTAGCGAAGAGCACTTGACCGACACTGACGGCACATCGTACAGCGCCACTTACCAGCACTCCTGGCAAGGGCTGCCCACGCGACGCAAGCACAGCGATGGCCAGGCCTGTGACTACGCCTATGATGAGTTGGGCCGGCTGAAAACGGTGACACAGGGCAAACTCCAGTCGACGCTGAGCTACTCCAAAGACACCGGGCTGCTGGAAAGCACAGAGACGCGCGACACGACCAACCCCGACCTGAAAAAACAGCCCGTCACCCTGTGCACCCTGCACTACGACACCCTGGGCAGGGAGACCCGCCGCACGTTGAGCGCCGGCACCCACGTGCGCACGTTGGTGCAAGTGTGGCTGGACAACGACATGCTGCATTCGCGAACACTTTGGCAAGGCGAGCAAAAGCTGCGTGAGGAGATGTTCGAGTATGACGACCTTGGCCGCCTGATCAGGTACGATTGCCCCGTCGAAACCGCCGGCGGCCAGCAGATAACAACCCAACTGTTCAGGTTCGACGCGGTAGACAACATCGAGCGTTGCCGCACAACGTTCAACAATGGAGACCGGGACGACGCGAACTTTACCTACTCATCTCAAGACAGGTTCCGGTTACAGAAGGTCACCCATACCCTGCCTCCTGAAGGGTGCCCGGCAGAACAGTCGTTCCAATACGATGAGTTGGGCAACATGCTCAATGATGAATGCGGCAATGCCCTGTACTACGACAGCCTCGGTCGCCTGCACCGGGTGCAGGATGCCAACAACAAGGTAGCGGCACAGTACGGCTACGACGGGCATGATCAGTTGCTTTACTCGGGCACCGATGAGCGCAAGTCGCAGCGGCGCTATCAGGGGCATACCCTGGACAGCATTCTGGAAGACGGCCTGCTCACAGAGTACTTGTATGCCGGCGGCCAAGCCCAGGGCCAGCAGCAAGCAGGCAGCGCCATATTGCTGCTGACCGACCATGCAGGCAGCGTGAACACCGAGCACGATGCAGACGGCACGCGCCATGCCCACTATGCCCCCTATGGTGAGCAACTGCCTGAGGATACTGAAAAGCAAATGCGCAGCCTGCTGGCCTTCAACGGCGAGGCGCGCGAGCGTGCTTTTGGCTGGTATCTGCTGGGCAGCGGCTACCGGGCCTACAACCCGGTCTTGATGCGCTTCCACAGCCCTGATTCGCTGCCGCCCGAAGAGGCCGGCATCAACCCGTACGTCTACGCCCTGGGCAACCCCGTTTACTGGCAAGACCCGAGCGGCCACCGCAACGTGCCCGTAACCCGCGGCCGCGAGGCACCACTGGAACGCATCGAAGAGGAAAAGCCCAAGGTGCCTTGGTATGCCTGGATTGGCGTGGCTGCCGCCGCCGCCATTTTCGTGGCATCGGCGATAGCAATGCCATGGACAGCACCGGCCATCATCGGCGTGACCACCAGTTATGTCGTCGGCGTGATCGGTGTGGCAGCCAACGGCATCGCCTTGGTCATGCAAGGGGTGGCGACGGCGATGACTTACAGCAACCCGGAAGTGTCGGGCCTGCTGCAGAACTTTGCGATCGTGTTTTCCGTCATCGGTATGTTCGCGTCAGGGTATGGGGCTGCGGCGACCAGAGGGGCGGTGAAAGCACTCAGAGAGGGGGCGAATGGAACGCACGCGGCGCCTGTGACGGCGAATGCGGGTGGGAAGACCATTCAGAACATCACGAACAATTATACAACTCACATTTCCTACTCGAGTAGATCATCAAGAGGTATTATTCGGCGACCTCGCGCGAGTTTACGGTCATTGACCGAACGCCCTTCGTCAGCTCCGGGACCAAGCTCGGCATCTACGCCTGCCCCTGCCGCAAGCAGCAATGCTACCGGGTCTGCACAAGCGACCCGCTCCGTAGCCGCTCCACAAAACGGAGGTATGGCACTACCAATGCAAAACGGTGCACCGGCGGCGCCGAATGGCAACCAATGGGGAGTTTTCATTGTTGGCAAATACAAAGGCGGGGTATTTAAACCCAGTAGTCTTAGGGGCGGCAGGATAGACTCGTCACGGGTGGCCCCGCCAACGCTGCCCGGGTACTGGTGACCACACCGACCCTGCACAACCCCACGGCGCCTGCATGGACGACGCGCGCCGCCAGTCAATCTCGAAGCCCGCTGCCGAAAGGTGGCGGGCAAGATCCCGAAGGCCTCCCAACACTTACTTCGTCGAATCATCCCCTTCCAGCTACTGGCTTTTCCTACATTTCAAACCTCCCCCTCCCACCTACCCTGTCCCCGCCTGAAAACCGTGACCCGGCAGCACCACCTGCCTTCACCCCTCATTTCCAGCTTCAGGCGCCCACCACGAGCCCACCTGAGCATCGTCCGTAGGCGCCGCCCAGGACACGCTCATGCTCCAGCTCGAATGGCGCAGGCTATTGCCGTTGCGCCCGCGCTTCGCCCCGCTGCCGCCCCTGCTCGGCGGCTGCCTGGCGTTGGCCCTCGCCCCCGCCGCCTTGGCAGACCAAGCCGGCATTGCCTTCCTACCCGGTTTCATGCGCCAGCCCCCCGGCCAGTCTTCCGAGGCCGGTGCCCTGGCGCTGCAAAACCTGGCCGCGCAGGCACACCTGCCGCCAGGACGCTACCGGGTGCGGGTCTCGCTCAACCTCAGCCCTCAGCCCGAGCAAGACATCAACTTCTTCGAGGCCCGAAATGGTAAAGGGCTGCAGCCCTGCCTGACGGCCGAGGTTTTACGCACCCTCGACCTGCGCGAACAGGCCCTGGAAACGCCACTGCCAGACGACGACAGCTGCGTGAACCTGATGCAACTGGTGCCGCACGCCAGCGTCATGTTCGACCCTGCGCAGTTGCACTTGTCCCTGTCGATCCCGCAAATCGCCCTGCGCCAGGACCGTTCAGGCAGCGTCCCCGAGGCCAGATGGAGCAACGGCATCAACGCCGCCTTCATCAGCTACCAGGCCTCGGCCCAGCACAGCAGCCAACACGGCGGCGGCAACCGCAGCAGCCAGGACCTGTACCTCAACAGCGGCCTCAACCTGGGTGCCTGGCGGCTACGCAGCAAGCAGGCGCTGCGCGAGGAGGCCAACGGGGCGCGCCGCTGGACCCGCAGCGACACCTACGCACAGCGCGACCTGCCAGGCCTACAGGCCAACTTCACCCTGGGTGAAACCTTCACCAACAGCGACATGTTCCGCAGCGTACGCTTTACCGGCGCACAGGTGGCCTCGGACATCGGCATGCTGCCCGACGCGATGCAGCATTACGCCCCGGTGATCCGCGGGGTGGCCCAGAGCCGCGCCAAGGTCGAGATCCTGCACAACGGCTACCCCATCTACTCCAGCTACGTGGCCCCCGGGCCCTATGCCATCGATGACCTCAGCGTGGGCTCCGGCCACGGCGAGCTGGAAGTGGTGATCACCGAGGCTGACGGCCAGGTGCGTCGCTTTACCCAACCCTATTCGAGCATGGGCAGCCTGCTGCGCGAAGGCGTATGGCGCTACAGCGCGACCGTGGGCCGTTACGACGGCGCCGAGCAGCTTGACGACCCACTGTTCTGGCAAGCCACCCTGGCCCGTGGCGGGGCCTGGGATACCACCCTCTACGGCGGCCTGCTTTCCAGTGAGTACTACAACGCCAGTGTGCTGGGCATGGCCCGCGACGTCGGCCATCTGGGCGCGCTATCGTTCGATGTCACCCGTTCCTCCAGCGACCTGGGCAACACGCTGGGTGAGACCCAGGGCCACAGTTTTGCCTTGCGCTATGGCAAAAGCTTCCAAACCCGCACCAACCTGCGCTTTGCCGGTTATCGCTACTCGACCCAGGGCTACCGCGACTTCGACGAAGCCGTGCAGCAACGCAGCAATGCCAGCCGCTACCTGGGCAACCGCCGCAGCCGCCTGGAAGCATCGGTGTACCAGCGCGTGAGCGAACGCAGCGCGCTAAACCTGACCTTTTCCCAGGACACCTACTGGCAAACCAGCCTCCAGCGCCGCCAGTACCAACTGCAATACACCACCCGCGTGGGCAAGGTCGCGATCAATCTGTTTGCCTCTCAGGCGCTGGACTCGAAAAACGACGATAGCCGCCTGTTCGGCTTGAGCTTGAGCGTGCCGCTAGACTTCGGCCGGCAGCAACAGGCCAGCTTCGACCTGCGCAACGACAATGGCCGCGCCAGCGAACGCGCCAGCCTGAGCGGCGGCTTGCTGGACAACCAGCTGACCTACAGCACCTCGCTGACCAACGACAGTCAAGGTCGCAGTAGTGGCGGGCTGTCCATCAACTATCAGGGCAGCCAGGCCAGTGTCGGCATGGGCTACAACGAAGGCAACGATTACCGCAGCATGTCGGTGAACGCCAGCGGTGCCGTCATGCTGCATGGAGACGGCGTGGCATTTGGCAGCCACTTGGGAGAAACCATGGCCCTGGTGCATGTGCCCGACGTGCCAGGTGTCGGCGTGCAGAATACACCCTCGGCGCGCACCAATTCCCATGGCTACGCGCTAGTGCCGTACCTGCGCCCCTATCGGCTCAATGCATTGGTGCTGCAAACCGACGACCTTTCGCCGGAAGTGGTGATTGCCAATGCCAGCCAGCAAGTGGTTCCGCGCCGCGGCGCCGTGGTCAAGGCCAGCTACGAGGCCGAGCATGTGGCCCGCCTGGTGCTGACCCTGCTGCAAGCCAATGGGCAACCCGTGCCATTTGGCGCCCAGGTGCTCGATGCCGATGGCCAGAGCTTGGGCGTGGTCGGGCAGGCCGGCCAAGCACTAGTGTCCACCCGCACCACAGGCCCGCAGGCGATAGGCGTGATGTGGGGCGAGGCCAGCGATACGGACTGCACACTCAACATAGATCCGCAGGCACTTGCACAAGAAGGTGGCTACCGCCTGCAAACCCTGCGCTGCGCACGGCCCGTGGCCAGCGGCCAGCCTCTTCTGCCCGGCGACAATACCCAGGAAATGCTTTGATGACCGCATTGACCTTCAACATCGACCGCAGCTTGCGGCTGACCGCCTGCTGCCTGACCCTAGGCCTGTTCTCTGGCAACGCTTACGCCAGCTGTTCGTTCCAGACAGCCAGCAACTACATGACCTTCGAGCGTGACATGGGGACATTCTGGGTACCCCGCGATGCCGCAATCGGTACCGTGATCGGTACCAGCTCGCTTACCAGAAGCAACAACGAAGGCGCGAGGGCCTCGTGCCTTTGGGACTCCGCCAGCCCGCCCCAGGCAAGGCTGCCCAACACCGCGCCAATCTTCACGGGCACCCTGCCCCCGCTGGGTGGCAAGGACATCAATGGGCATGTCATGGAAACCAACATTCCCGGCATCGGCGTGTACATGGAGCTTGGTTCACCTTTTGACGGCGCAGCCAACAACTCCTTTATCCCTGATCCTGGCACCTCTGCGGTTATCCCCTACTCGGGGACCCTGCGAGACCAGCCCTTCAACGTACTGGTGTCGGTCATGCGCGGCAATGCCTGGTTCATCAAGACCGGGCCAATTGCACCCGGCCCCCAACGTGTCAACGGCGAGATGTTTCATGGATTCTTGCATAATCTGGGCAAGGTCATGGAATACCGCTTGAGCGCGACGGTGAACCAGGCACAGTGCTCCCTGAAATCCAATGCCGTAAGCGCCGACCCCGTGAAACTGGGTGATCACACCCTTGCTGACTTCACAGGGGTAGGTACCACGACCGCGTCCGTCCCGTTCCATATCACGCTCAGTGATTGCGAAGACGCCAGCGCCCCCAATCCAGCGGCCGCGAATGTGTACATCGAACTGGATGGCGCCAACGGCTCGGTACCGACCGTTCCGGCCGAGGGGCGCTTCAGCCTGGGTGCCGCTTCCGATGCCGCCGGGGTTGAAATTCAACTACTGCGCAGCGATGGAACGCCCATGCCACTGCAATCCGACGAGCTGGTCAAGCCAGTCAGTATTGGCATCACCCAGCTGGACTTTCAGGCACGCTATTACCAGAGCGCACCGGTGGTAACGCCAGGCTTGGCCGAAGGAGGCTTGACCTTTACCGTAAGCTACAAATAACACGCAAAAAAAGGCCACAGGGCGAATACCCTGCGGCCTTTGTCACGATAAGAATAAATGGTCAGAAACGAAAAAAGACGCCTAAGCGTCTTTTTTTGAAGGTTTGCAAGGTTGGATTCAGCCTTGCATACCTGTATTTGGAGCGGGAAACGAGACTCGAACTCGCGACCCCGACCTTGGCAAGGTCGTGCTCTACCAACTGAGCTATTCCCGCATTGTGAAACTTTACCGCCAATCGGCGTGAAGCGCCTTTACGACCTTCACCACCACTGCACCGCATAGACGCCACAGTATCTAAACTGGAGCGGGAAACGAGACTCGAACTCGCGACCCCGACCTTGGCAAGGTCGTGCTCTACCAACTGAGCTATTCCCGCATTTGGCGTCCCCTAGGGGACTCGAACCCCTGTTACCGCCGTGAAAGGGCGGTGTCCTAGGCCACTAGACGAAGGGGACACAACACTTTTCAGTGCACCAGTACATGAACCTCACGATTCAGCCTGGATTTTCTTTTCCTGCCGCGCCACAAGGCGTTGCCGGAGAAACTGGAGCGGGAAACGAGACTCGAACTCGCGACCCCGACCTTGGCAAGGTCGTGCTCTACCAACTGAGCTATTCCCGCATTGGCGTCCCCTAGGGGACTCGAACCCCTGTTACCGCCGTGAAAGGGCGGTGTCCTAGGCCACTAGACGAAGGGGACACGCTGCAAGCATTCACATGCTGCTTTCACTCCCTGCTGCGTTTCGCTGTGTGCTTTACGCTGCAAGTGGCGCGCATTCTATGGATGCCTTGGCAGGTCGTCAACCCCTTTGTAGAAATTTATTTAAATCAATGACTTCCACCCTTCGGGCCGGCCACGGCAAGGGGCGTCCGAGGATTGGCGTTGATTTTCTGACGCAGCCCAAGCAAAGTGCCATCAGGCTTTAGATAACGCAGCCCGAGCCGACACAGAGTCGTCCGCCAGGCTGCGCTGTTCGCCCCTCGGCGAACTCACTACACTCAATAAAGCAAAACTTCTTGATGAGGCGTTAAAGGTGACACCACTTCTGATCACTCTGCTCATCGTGGCGGGCATCGCGTTGCTGATCGTGATCGGCTACCTCAACAACGTGGTCGAAAACAGCAAGCTCGAACGCGCCCGGTTGAAGGTCGAGCTGGCCGACCGTGTACGCCGCTGTGGCGAAATCACCGAAACCTTCCCAGGCCAGTTCATGACGCCAGCGCTGAAGCTGATGCTCGCCCGGCTCGAGCTCAACCTCAACCAGCGCCAGTTGGCACTGGACAAGCACAACGGCGACCTGAAAGCGCGCATCGCCGAGCTCGAAGGCCTGGTCGCAAAGGGCGAGCAGATTCCGGTGAACAACCCGCCAAGCCCGATCCAGACCGAGGTCAAGGCCAAGGACGTGCGGTTTCTGCTTGAGGCACTGCACACCCAGATCGTCCGCGCCACCCAGGAAAACGTCCTGCAAACCAACGAGGGCAAGTATTGGGTAAAGGAAATCCGCCATATCCTGGTGCTGCTGCATATCGAGTTCTTCAACAACCTCGGCCAGCAGGCCCTGCAACAGGAACAACCCGGCCAGGCACGCCTGGCGTTCGAACGGGGCGTGCAGTACCTGCGCAAGCAGCCTGAGCCGAAGCTCTACGAAGAGCAGCTGACTTATCTGGAAAAACTGTTGGCGCGGGCCAATGCCCAGGTGCTGGACAAGATGGAGCCGGCCGAGAATGACGAGAACGCGCTGACCCAAGGGCTCAAGACCGATGAAGAAGAGACCTGGAAGAAGCGCGTCATCTACGACTGAGCGCGGAAGCTGGTGAGCAGCCTTGGGGCGCGAAAAGGCAGCTCGCCAGCTTCAGTCATTCTGGTGAATACCCCGACGCTGCGGTCTCAGCAGTCGGTCAAGTCGAGAAAAATCGCTGCCAAACGCTCCAGCCCCACCTGATCCGCCTCACTGAAACGCGCAAGCTTCGGGCTGTCCAGGTCCAGCACGCCAATCAGCCTGCCCTCCTTGACCAGCGGAATCACCAACTCACTGTTTGACGCACTGTCACAGGCGATATGCCCTGGGAATGCGTGCACGTCCTCCACGCGCTGGGTCTGACGCGTTGCCGCCGCCGCCCCGCACACGCCCTTGTCGAACGGGATGCGCACGCAGGCCACCTGACCCTGGAACGGGCCGAGCACCAGTTGTTCGTTGCGATTGAGGTAGAACCCCGCCCAGTTCAGGTCATCCACCTGGTGGTAGAGAAACGCGGAAAACTGCGCGGCATTGGCGATGAAGTCGCGCTCGTCGGCGAACAGCGCCTGCACTTGCGCAGCCAGCAGGTCATAGCCATCGAGGCCAGTGCCACTGGCGTTGAGGTCGATCATTTATTTCTGCTCCAACAATTGCAGCCCGACCCAATAGCGGGCGAACTGATAGGCACAACGGCCATTACGGTTGCCGCGCCCGGTTGCCCAGCGCACGGCGAGAATATCCAGGGCTTCGTCACGCTGCCAGCGCAACCCGGCCTTGGCGGCCAACTGGCCGATCCAATGTTCCACCACATTGAGGAAGTGGTCCTGGGTGAAGGGGTAGAACGACAGCCACAGGCCAAAACGGTCGGACAACGCGATCTTGTCCTCCACCGCTTCACTGGGGTGCAGCTCGCCATCGACGCGCTTCCAGTTTTCGTTGTCGCTCTCTTTTTCCGGGACCAGGTGGCGGCGGTTCGAGGTGGCGTACAGCAGCACGTTGTCCGGGGCTTGCTCCAGCGAGCCGTCGAGCACGCTCTTGAGCACCCGGTAGTCGCCCTCCCCAGCTTCGAACGACAGATCGTCGCAGAACAGGATGAAGCGCTGCGGCAGCGTCTGCAGTTGTTCGACCACACGCGGCAGGTCGGCCAGGTGATCGCGCTCGATTTCGATAAGGCGCAGACCGGCACCGGCATGTTCGGCCAGCAGCGCACGCACCAGCGACGACTTGCCAGTACCGCGCGAGCCCCACAGCAAGGCATGGTTGGCCGGCAGACCGTTGATGAACTGATGGGTGTTGCGGCCCAGCTGGTCGCGCTGCTGGTCGACGCCGATCAGGTCGCTCAGGCGGATGTCGAGGCTGACCTCCAGCGGCATCAGGTAACCGGTGCGGCCGTCGCGCTGCCAGCGGGCGGCCAGGGTGGTATGCCAGTCGATGTCCGGGCGTGGTGCTGGCAACAGGGGTTCAAGACGCGCCAGTACCGATTCGGCGCGTTCCAGGAAAGCATACAAGCGGGCGTCCATGACGACTCCTAGCAAGACAACATGAGTTTTACGGCGGTACCGGCCCTGTCGCGAACAATCCAGCCCCCTGAAAGGTGGCTACGGCCTGTATAAGCGGGTCTACCCGCGAAGACACCGGTACAACCAACAACAATCAAGTTTGAATGTTTGACAGACCCGCCAGCAGCCGGGGCTGATCGGCTATGCTTGCGCAGCGCAAGGGACATGAAACCGGCTCGGGACCCATGGATATCAAGTTCACCAATCGCCTGTCATACAAGCAAGCCCGGTTGACAGTCCTGGTCGGCTTCATCCTGGGAACATTGCTCAGTCTCATCCAGATCGGCATTGATTATGCCAGTGAAGACGCGTCCATCAACCGCGAAGTGCAGGCGTTGCTACAGATCAGCCACAACCCGGCCTCGCGCATCGCCTACAACATCGACGCCGAACTGGCCCTGGAGCTGACCCGTGGCCTGCTGCAATCGCCAGCCGTCATCCGCGCGCGGCTGATCGACAACAACGACACCGTACTGGCCGACGTGCAACGCTCGCGCCTGGAGGACCGCTACCGGCCGCTGAGTGACTTCCTGTTCGGCGAACAGCGCCAGTTCCAGGACCGCCTGTTCCTGACCCACATGCCCAACGAGTACCTGGGCACCCTCTACCTGGACGTGGACACCTACGCCTTCGGCAGCCGCTTCCTCGACCGCGCCGGCGTCACCCTGGTCAACGGTTTCGCCCGCAGCCTGGTGCTTACCGGCATCCTCCTGGCCCTGTTCTACTTCATGCTGACCAAACCCCTGGTGACCGTCATCGGCGCGCTCAGCAACGACGCGGGCCAACGCAGGCAAACCCGGGTGGACTGCCCGCACGGTCACGAAAAAGACGAGATCGGCGTATTGGTGAAGGTCGCTAACCAGCAGTTCGTCAGCATGGCCACCGAAATCCAGCAGCGGCGCAGTGCCGAGAACCGCCTCACCCAGTACCTCAATGAACTGGAAGACATCGTCTCGTCGCGCACCACTGAGCTGAAGGCCAGCAACAGTCGCCTGAGCCAGTCCAACCAGGAACTGGAAGAAGCCCGCCAGCGTGCCCTGGACATGGCCCAGGCCCGCGCCGCCTTCCTGGCCAACATGAGCCACGAGATCCGCACCCCGCTCAACGGCATGCTCGGCATGATCGCCCTGGCCCTGGACAGCCCGCTGGCCGGCGAGCAGCGCCAGCAGCTGTCGATCGCCCACGACTCGGGCAAGGTACTGGTCGAGCTGCTCAACGATATCCTCGACCTGTCCAAGTTCGATGCCGGCCAGCTGGAGCTAGAGCGCATTCCGTTCGACATGGCCGCGATGATCGAGGACACCGCCAACCTGCTGTCGCAGAATGCCGCGCAAAGCGTCGAACTGACCTGCCTGATCGCCAACGACTTCCCCAGCATGGTACTCGGCGACCCGACACGCGTACGGCAGATCGTCAGTAACCTGTTGTCCAACGCGCTGAAGTTCACCCGTTTCGGCCGCGTCGACGTGCGCCTGAGCGTCATCGTCGGCGGTGTGCGCCTGGAAGTGCACGACACCGGCATCGGCATTCCCGAGGAAGCCCAGGCGCGCATCTTCCAGCCCTTCATCCAGGCAGGCGCCGGCATTACCCGCCAGTACGGCGGCACCGGCCTGGGCCTGGCGCTGACCCGCAACCTGTGCAAAGCCATGCAAGGGCACCTGCACATCCAGTCCGAGGCGGGCTTCGGCAGCCGCTTCAGCGCCGACCTGCCACTGGCCGCGCACACCGAAGCCATCGCGCCAGCTCCGCTGCACGGCCAGGTGGTGGCCCTGACCCGCGCCGGCAGCGGCCTGGGCGAACTGCTGCAGAGCCTGTTGCCCGCCTGGGGCCTGCACTACAGCCGTCATGACGATGCCAGCAACGTGCGGATGAAAGCCGTCGACGTGCTGATCACCGATGACCTGGACCACCTGCAGGACCTGCGCCCAGCCTTCAAGGCGCCGATTCTGCTGGTGACCGCCTATGGCAATTTCCTGCCCAGCGAACAGTCCAGCCTGCTCGCCCCGTTACATCAACTGGCCCGTCCGCTGGCGCGCAACCCGCTGTACCAGATGCTGCGCCGCACCCTTCAAGGACAGGCCCCCGAACATCCACTGGCCAACCCCAGCGCCACACTTGAGGAAGGCCGCGCGCGCATTCTGTTAGTGGAGGACAATCCGGTGAACCAACTGGTGGCCAAGGGCATGCTGGCCAAGCTCGGTTGCCAGGTGCAGCTCGCCACCCAAGGCGCCGAGGCGCTGGAGATGCTCGAGGAAAATCAGTTCGACATGGTGCTGATGGACTGCAACATGCCGGTGATGGACGGCTACGAAGCCAGCCGGCGGATTCGTCAGAGCGGTCGCTGGCCCGAGCTGCCCATCGTCGCGCTGACTGCCAATGCCATGCCCGAGGAGCGCGAGCGCTGCCGCGCGGCGGGCATGAACGACTATCTGGCCAAGCCGTTCCGCCGCGAGGAGCTGTTGGCGCTGATCGACCATTGGGTACCGGTCAACGGCTGAGCAAACGCTCGATGTCTGCCTCCAGGGCCTGGGGCTTGGTGGTTGGCCCGTAGCGCTTGACCTTGCCGCTGGCCGGGTCGAACAGGAACTTGGTGAAATTCCACTTGATCTTCTGGGTGCCCAGCAGGCCTGGGGCGCGCTGCTTGAGCTCGACGAACAGCGGGTGGGCGCCAGGGCCGTTGACGTCGATCTTGCGAAACAGTGGGAAGCTCACGCCGAAATTGCGCTCGCAGAACTGCGCGATTTCCCGCGAATCGCCCGGTTCCTGCTGGCCGAACTGGTTGCACGGGAAGCCCAGCACCACCAGCCCACGATCACGGTACTGCTGCCATAGCTGCTCCAGGCCCTTGTACTGCGGGGTGAAGCCGCATTGGCTGGCGGTGTTGACCACCAGCAGTGCCTTGCCGGCGAAGTCGCCCAGCACCTTGTGCTCACCGCCCAGGGTCACGCAGGGAATGTCGAGTATCGATCCAGCCATGTTCAGCTCCGTTCAGTCACGCGGCTTGAGGTCCAGGCACACCGAATTGATACAGTAGCGCAGCCCGGTCGGTGGCGGGCCGTCGGGGAACACATGGCCCAGGTGGGCATCGCAGCGGGCGCACGTGACCTCGGTGCGAATCATGCCGTGGGAGGTGTCGCGGATTTCGATCATCGCGCTGTCTTCGATCGGCTGGTAGAAGCTGGGCCAGCCACAGCCGGAATCGAACTTGGCCTGTGCGTCGAACAATGGCAGGTCGCAGCAGATGCAATGGTAGATGCCGTCGCGCCGTTCGCTGTTGTACTTGCCGCTGAACGGCCGCTCAGTGCCCTTGAGACGGCACACCTGGTACTGGGCCGGGTCGAGCATGGCACGCCATTCTTCAAGGGTTTTGTCGATCTTTTGCATAAGGTGACCTCGGCAGGCTGAATTTCACGCTGCGCCGTCTTTTCCAGGGCGCGGGTGGCACGTATATTAGTCGGCTTCGTGTGCAAGGCTCCAAGTCTGGCACCCGCGCCCCGCCCTTTCAAACCTTTCGACGGCGGCGCCTGCGACTTCTCAATCGGGATCACATCATGCAGTTCAGCAAATCGAACAAGCTCGCCAATGTCTGCTACGACATTCGCGGCCCAGTGCTCAAGCACGCCAAGCGCCTGGAAGAGGAAGGCCATCGCATCCTCAAGCTGAACATCGGCAACCCGGCGCCGTTTGGCTTCGAGGCACCGGACGAAATCCTCCAGGATGTGATCCGCAATCTGCCCACCGCCCAGGGCTACAGCGACTCCAAGGGCCTGTTCAGCGCGCGCAAGGCGGTGATGCAGTACTGCCAGCAGAAGCAGATCGAAGGCGTCGGTATCGAGGACATCTACCTCGGCAACGGTGTGTCCGAGCTGATCGTGATGTCGATGCAGGCCCTGCTCAACAACGGCGACGAAGTGCTGATCCCAGCGCCCGACTACCCGTTGTGGACCGCTGCGGTCAGCCTGGCCGGCGGCAAACCGGTCCACTACCTGTGCGACGAGCAGGCCGACTGGTTCCCGGACCTGGAAGACATCAAGGCCAAGATCACGCCGAACACCAAGGCCCTGGTGATCATCAACCCGAACAACCCGACCGGCGCGGTGTACTCCAAGGAACTGCTGCTGGGCATGCTGGAACTGGCGCGCCAGCACAACCTGGTGGTGTTCTCGGACGAAATCTACGACAAGATCCTCTACGACGAGGCCGTGCACATCAGCACCGCCTCGCTGGCCCCGGACTTGCTGTGCCTGACCTTCAACGGCCTGTCCAAATCGTACCGGGTCGCTGGCTTCCGCTCCGGCTGGCTGATCATCTCCGGGCCCAAGCAGCATGCCCAGAGCTACATCGAAGGTATCGACATGCTGGCCAACATGCGCCTGTGCGCCAACGTGCCCGCCCAGCATGCCATCCAGACCGCCCTGGGCGGCTACCAAAGCATCAACGACCTGGTGCTGCCACCAGGGCGCCTGCTGGAGCAGCGCAACCGCACCTACGAGTTGCTCAATGCCATCCCAGGCGTGAGCTGCGTCAAGCCCATGGGCGCGCTGTACGCGTTCCCGAAGATCGACCCGAAAGTGTGCCCAATCCACAACGACGAGAAGTTCGTGCTCGACCTGCTGCTGTCGGAAAAGCTACTGATCGTTCAGGGCACCGCGTTCAACTGGCCGTGGCCGGACCACTTCCGCGTGGTGACCTTGCCACGTGTGGATGACCTGGAGCAGGCGATTGGCCGCATCGGTAATTTCCTGAAGGGGTATTCGCAGTAGGGTCGGCTTGGGGTTCGTGGCGGCGCGTGGATCGAGCGCCGCCCGCGCGGCGCATCGCGAGCATGGCTCGCTCCTACGCTTGCTTAGGGCCATGAAACAACGTCCGACAGCTCTCTCAGCATGTTTCTTACATCCTGCAACGCTCTAGCTCACAGCCCCCGCGATATCCTCTGCCATACTCCGCCGTACACAGTTTGAAATAGTCGCCCGATTGAATCGGCGCGACAGGCCCCTTATATACCCCGCATACGCAACGAACTCATCCGTCAGGAGAACGTAACAACCATGATGCGCATTCTGTTGTTTGTAGCCACCAACCTTGCGGTGGTGCTGGTTGCAAGCATTACCCTGAGCCTGTTCGGTTTCAACGGGTTCATGGCCGCCAATGGGGTTGACCTCAACCTCAGCAGCCTGCTGGTCTTCTGCGCCGTGTTCGGCTTCGCCGGTTCGCTCGTTTCGCTGTTCATCTCCAAGTGGATGGCGAAGATGACCACCGGCACCCAGATCATCACCCAGCCGCGCACCCGTCACGAACAGTGGCTGTTGCAGACTGTCGAGGAGCTGTCCCGCGAGGCCGGCATCAAGATGCCCGAGGTGGGTATCTTCCCAGCTTACGAGGCAAACGCCTTCGCCACCGGCTGGAACCGCAACGACGCGCTGGTCGCCGTATCCCAAGGCCTGCTGGAGCGCTTCTCGCCCGATGAAGTGCGTGCCGTGCTGGCCCACGAAATCGGCCACGTGGCCAATGGCGACATGGTGACCCTGGCGCTGGTGCAAGGCGTGGTAAACACCTTCGTGATGTTCTTCGCCCGGATCATCGGCAACTTCGTCGACAAGGTCATCTTCAAGAACGAGGAAGGCCAGGGTATCGCCTATTACGTGGCCACCATCGTCGCCGAGCTGGTGCTGGGCATTCTGGCCAGCATGATCGTGATGTGGTTCTCGCGTCGCCGCGAATACCGCGCTGACGAAGCTGGCGCACAACTGGCCGGTACCAACGCCATGATCGGCGCCCTGCAGCGCCTGCGCGTGGAGCAAGGCCTGCCGGTGCACATGCCTGACACCATGCGTGCCTTCGGCATCAACGGCGGCCTGAAGCATGGCCTCGCTGGCTTGCTGATGAGCCACCCGCCACTGGAAGACCGCATCGAGGCGCTGCGTCGCCGCGGTTGATGGGTCGAGGTATGACAAGGGCGACTCAGGTCGCCCTTTTTTTACACCTACCTCTCCCCACCAACACCTGTGGGGACGGGCTTACCCGCAAAGCGTCCGGGACCTGCGCGCTATCGATCAAAACCCTAGCCGATAGGCGCGCTCCAGCAAGCTCGCGATTCCAGCCTGGCGAAACTTCGGACTTTCCTCGATCACCTCGACGGCCTCCAACGCCTCCACCTTCCAAGCGCAAAAGCCGCGCCGCACCTCTTCATCCCCCACCGAAAACGGCGGCCCCTCCAGCTTGGCCTGGTCATAGTCCAGTGTCACCAGCAGCCCTCGACCACCAGAAGGCAGGATATTCGACAGCATCGCCATGTACCGCTCCCGCATCTCAGGGGGCAAGGCAATCAGCGCGGCCCGGTCGTAGAGCCCGACACAGTCGACGACATCCTCGGCCTGCAAGGCGAAGACATCCCCGCACAACACTTGCACCGCGCCGGCCTGCCAGAGCTCGAATACGCCCTGCTGCGATACCTCGGCCGACAACCCCTGCTCGCGGAAGAAGTCTTCCACCGCCCGCCGCGACAACTCCACCCCCAACACCCGGTGCCCCTGCCCTGCCAGCCACGCCAGGTCCAGGCTCTTGCCACACAGCGGCACCAATACCCGACTACCGGGTGCCAACCCCAACGCTGGCCAATACCGCTGCAGATAGGGGTTGACCTGGGCCTGGTGAAAACCGATCTGGTTGTCGGCCCACTTGCGATGCCAGAACGCCGCGTCCATCTTTCCTCCTGGTTATTCGATAGATAACGCTAAAATCTTATATTGGAATTCGATCTGTATCTGATCGAAGATGTCAGCATCTTAACCGCCAGGACACCACCATGCTGCCCAGCCTGTTCATTTCCCACGGCTCCCCCATGCTCGCCCTGCAACCCGGCGCCAGCGGTCCGGCCCTGGCTGGTCTGGCCAACGCCTTGCCACGGCCAAAGGCGATCGTGGTGGTGTCGGCGCACTGGGAAAGCCGCGAACTGCGGGTGACCGGCAGTGCGCAACCAGGGACCTGGCATGACTTCCATGGCTTCCCCGCCGCGCTGTATGCGGTGCAGTACCCGGCGCCGGGCGAACCTGGCCTGGCCGGCCAGGTCAGCGAACGGTTGACCAAGGCCGGCCGGCCTGCCCGCCTGGACCCGCAGCGACCGTTCGACCATGGTGCTTGGGTACCGCTGTCGCTCATGTACCCGGATGCGGGCATTCCGGTAATTCAGGTTTCACTGCCCAGCCACATGGGCCCGGCGCTGCAGATCAAGGTCGGCCAAGCGTTGGCGGGGCTGCGAGAGGAAGATGTGTTGCTGATCGGTTCGGGCAGCATCACCCACAACCTGGGCGAGTTGGACTGGCACGCCGGGCCGGATGTGATCGAGCCTTGGGCGTTGGCCTTCAGGGACTGGGTGGTGGCGCGCCTGGCCGAGGATGACCAAGCTGCATTGCTGGATTACCGGCACCAGGCGCCGTTTGCGGTGCGCAACCATCCCAGCGATGAGCATTTGCTGCCGCTGTTCTTTGCCCTGGGGGCCGGAAAGCGGTTTGCCGTGGTGCACCAGGGGTTCACCTTGGGGGCCCTGGGGATGGACATTTATCGATTCGACTGAAGGGACCTCTTGCCGGCAGGCCGCCGCCTGCCGGTAAAGCTGAGCGTGCAGGCAAAAAAATCCCCGACCTAGGCCGGGGATTTTTTCATGGCGCCAGGATCAGTCCTCGCGGTAGCGGCGCAGCTTCAGCTGCTTGCCCGCCACACGGGTGTCCTTGAGCTTGGACAGCAGACGCTCCAGGCCGTCTTCCGGCAGTTCGATCAGGCTGAAGCTGTCACGAACCTGGATCCGGCCGATGGCGTCGCGAGCCAAGCCGCCCTCATTGAGGATCGCACCCAGCAGGTTCTTGGCGGCGATACCGTCACGGGCACCCAACGCGGTACGGCAACGAACGCGACCTTCAGCCAGCGGCATCGGCGCGCGACGCTCGCGGTCACCACGCTCACTGCGCTCACTGCGCTCACCACGGTCGCCACGCTCACCACTGCGCTCACGCGGGGTGAAGCTTGGCACCAGCGGCTGCTCACGCTCGACAGCCGCCAGATCCAGAGCCTGGCCATTGGTGGCCTTGCGCAGCAGGGCCGAGGCCAGTGCGCGTGGGCTGCAGCCGAGGTCGGCGGTCAGACGGTCGAACAGTTCGCCATGGGTGGCTTCCGCTTCGGCCACCAGCGGCGCCAGGCTCGAAGTCAGCTTCTTGATGCGGGCATCCAGTACGGCCTGCGCGTTCGGCAGACGGGCCTCGGCCACTTTCTGACCGGTTACACGTTCGATCACCTGGAGCATGCGACGCTCACGCGGGGTAACCAGCAGCAGCGCACGGCCATCGCGGCCAGCACGGCCGGTACGACCGATACGGTGAACGTAGGACTCTGGGTCGTACGGCATGTCCACGTTGAATACGTGGGTGATGCGCGGAACATCCAGACCACGGGCCGCGACGTCGGTGGCGACGACGATGTCCAGACGGCCATCCTTGAGCGAGTCGATGACGCGCTCACGCTGGTTCTGGGCGATGTCGCCGTTCAGCGCGGCAGCCTTGTAGCCCTTGGCTTCCAGGGCGGAGGCCAGGTCCAGGGTGGCTTGCTTGGTGCGTACGAAGGCGATCAGCGCATCGAATTCTTCCACTTCCAGCAGACGCAGCACAGCCGGGATCTTCTGGTCGGCGTGGACCATCAGGTGGGCCTGATCGATCGCGGTGACGGTCTGGGTCTTGCTCTGGATCTTGACGTGCTTCGGCTCGCGCAGGTGGCGCTCGGCGATGCTGCGGATCGAAGACGGCAGGGTGGCGGAGAACAGCACGGTCTGGCGCGATTCAGGGATGGCGTCGAAGATCACTTCGAGGTCGTCCATGAAGCCCAGCTTGAGCATCTCGTCCGCTTCGTCCAGTACCAGGTACTGAACGGTGGACAGGACTTTCTCGTCGCGGCGCAGGTGGTCGCACAGGCGGCCAGGGGTAGCGACGACGATTTGCGCGCCGTTACGGATGGCACGCAGTTGTGGGCCCATCGGGGCACCACCGTACACGGCCACGACGTTAACGCCCGGCATCTGCTTGGCGTAGGTTTCGAATGCGGTAGCTACTTGCAGCGCCAACTCACGGGTTGGCGCAAGGATCAGGGCTTGCGGTTCGCGCTTGCTCACGTCGATCTTGTTGAGGATCGGCAGGGCGAAGGCAGCGGTCTTGCCGGTGCCAGTCTGCGCCTGGCCGATCATGTCGTGACCGGCGAGGATGATCGGGATCGACTGTTGCTGAATGGCGGACGGCTCTTCGTAGCCGGTAGCCAGTACGGCAGCAACAATGTTCGGATTGAGTTCGAGAGCGGCGAATCCGCCGGTTTCCTGGGTCATGGGTCTGCCTCTAGGTGCATCCGCAAAGACCCATGCTCCAAAGCTGCACATGCCTTGAAAGACCAAACGGTCACCCAGGCAGCTTTGGCGGCGGGGATTTGCGAAAACGATTGAAAATGAATACGTGGGAAGGTCCGCCTAGCGGACGCGCAGCCGAAGCTGGACTCGGAGGATTTGCACCACCTGATTTTGAGGTCCGCTAAAAGACCGGCGCGTACTATACCCGAATTGAAGGGGACAGTGAGGAAATTTTTCAGTTTGGGTAGCCAGTATCAGGCCATCAATCGATACCGGCTGAAACGTTTTTCTCCAGCAGCCCCCTTCCTGCCCCGCTTCCGAAGAGCCCACTGCCCTGGAGCACGGCGCAGTCCCCGTAGGAGCGGGTTTACCCGCGAAGAGCGCAACACGGTTTCAGGTCGCTGGCCGAATCTCCTGGATCAGGCTCTCCAGGCTATACCCCAGGCGTGGCGCCAGCGCTTCGGCGCGTGCCCGCACCTCGTCCAGGTCCAACGCCTGCTCGAGGTCCGACGGCACCAGCAGGATGACGTTGCCCTCCTTCACCGGCAACTCCCAGTAATGCCGATGGTAGAGGCCGCGCAGCAACGCCGCACCCAGCGGCCGGCCATCGTCGTTGGCCCACTGGTTGATCACCAGCCAACCGCCGGGGTTGAGTTGCTGCTGACAGTTTTCCAGGAACCGCCAGGCCAGGTGCCCGACACCCGGCCCGTGATCGGTGTACAGGTCAACGAAGATCAGGTCGGCTTTTTCCGCGCTCGGCAGCAACTCGAGGGCATCGCCGATACGCACGTAAAGCCGCGGATCATCGTCCAGCCCGAGGTACTCCATGGCCAGGCGCGGCACATCCGGGCGCAGTTCGATGGCTTCGATGTCCTCCAGCGGCAGGAATTTCATGCAGGCCTGGGTCAGGGTACCGGCCCCCAACCCCAGGAACAGCGCACTCTCTGGCTGTGCGTGGCACAGCGCCCCCACCAGCATGGCACGGGTGTAGTCGTACTCCAGCCAGCTGGGGTCGGCGGTGAACACGCAGCTTTGCTCGATCGCATCGCCGAACTCGAGAAAACGGTAGTCGTCCACCTCGTACACGCTGATCACGCCAAAGGCATCTTCGACCCGGGCCAGTAGCCGCTCTTCCCGCTCCGTCGCCATCACTGCCACCTGCCCACACAAAAACGCGCATTGTCCGTCAACACCTGCAACGCAACAAGCGCACCGCCAACTGTTACCATGACGAACAGCCTACAACCGACAAGACCGAGCCTGTGATGAACCAACCGTGGAGCCCTGACAGCTGGCGTGCCCTGCCGATCCAGCAGCAACCGACCTACCCCGACGCCGCGCACCTGCTGAAGGTCGAGCAGACCCTGGCCAGCTACCCGCCGCTGGTGTTCGCAGGCGAAGCGCGCGAGCTGCGTCGACAGTTCGCCGAGGTCACCGAAGGCCGGGCCTTCCTGTTGCAAGGTGGCGACTGCGCCGAAAGCTTCGCCGAGTTTTCGGCCGCGAAGATCCGCGACACCTTCAAGGTGCTGCTACAGATGGCCATTGTCATGACCTTCGCCGCCGGCTGCCCGGTGGTCAAGGTCGGGCGCATGGCCGGGCAGTTCGCCAAGCCTCGCTCCGCAGGCGATGAAACCATCGGCAACGTCACCCTGCCCGCCTACCGCGGCGACATCGTCAACGGCATCGGGTTCGACGAGAAAAGCCGCGTGCCGGACCCGGAGCGCCTGCTGCAGGCGTACCACCAGGCCACCGCCACCCTCAACCTGCTGCGCGCCTTCGCCCAGGGCGGTTTCGCCGACCTGCATCAGGTGCACAAGTGGAACCTGGACTTCATCGCCAACTCGGCGCTGGCCGACAAGTACCACCAGTTGGCCAACCGCATCGACGAGACCCTGGCCTTCATGCGCGCCTGCGGCCTGGACAGCGCCCCACAACTGCGCGAAACCAGTTTCTTCACCGCCCATGAAGCGCTGCTGCTCAACTACGAAGAGGCCTTCGTGCGTCAGGACAGCCTGACCGGTGACCACTACGATTGTTCGGCGCACATGCTGTGGATCGGCGACCGTACCCGCCAGTTGGATGGTGCCCATGTCGAGTTCCTGCGCGGCGTGCACAATCCGATCGGGGTGAAGGTCGGGCCGAGCATGAACCCTGAAGAACTGATCCGCCTGATCGACATCCTCAACCCGGACAACGACCCGGGCCGGCTGAACCTGATCGTGCGCATGGGCGCCGGCAAGGTGGGTGACCACCTGCCGGGGTTGATCCGCACCGTCGAGCGCGAGGGGCGCAAGGTGCTGTGGAGCTCCGACCCGATGCACGGCAACACCATCAAGGCCAGCAGCGGCTACAAGACCCGTGACTTTGCGCAGATCCTGGACGAGGTGAAACAGTTCTTCCAGGTGCACCAGGCCGAAGGCAGCCATGCGGGCGGGATTCATATCGAGATGACCGGACAGAACGTCACCGAATGCATCGGCGGCGCCCGGCCGATCACCGAAGACGCGCTCTCAGACCGCTATCACACCCATTGCGACCCACGCATGAATGCCGACCAGTCACTGGAGCTGGCGTTCCTGATCGCCGAGACGCTCAAGCAAGTGCGGCGCTGAGCGGGAGCGGTTGGCTGAAAGCGGGGGCGTTCGTGAGAGCGAGCGCCGCCCGCGCGGTGCATCGCGAGCAAGGCTCGCTCCTACGTTTGTTTCCGGCCAGCACAGGCTCTTACCCTCATTTACGCAGCGGATCGTCCCAGAAATGCCGATCCGCCTCTTGCTGGATATCGGCCCGGCTCAACCCCAAGTCCTGCAATGTCGCGTCACTGAGGCGAGCCAACTCCTGACGCTGGCGATACAACTGCAGCCAGCGCGCCAAACGCTCGATCGCCACATGCCACAGGTGGTTCAGGGAAAAGGTGGTGTGCTCGATGCTGCTGACATGACCTTTCATCGTGAGGCCCTCCGTGTTGATGGCTCCAGTCTCATCCCAGGCTTAAGATCAATCCAACGAATGTTTCTGATGCCATGCATCTCGGAGATTGATGCAATGTCCCACTATCAGAGTCTCGATGCCGATGTGCTGCGCACCTTCGTCGCCATTGCCGAACAAGGCGGCTTCACCCGCGCCGGCGAGGTGGTCAACCGCACGCAGTCGGCAGTCAGCATGCAGATGAAGCGCCTGGAAGAAGACATCCTCCAACGCCAGCTTTTCGAGCGCGACGGCCGCCAGGTGCGCCTGACCGCCGAAGGGCAAGTGTTGCTGGGTTATGCCCGGCGCATCCTCAAGCTGCACGGCGAGGTGTTCAACACCCTGCGCATGCCACACATGGTCGGCGTGGTGCGTATCGGCACGCCGGACGATTATGCGATGCGTTTTCTGCCGACGATCCTGTCGAGTTTCGCCCAGGCTTACCCGCTGGTGCAGGTGGAAGTGCACTGCGACTCGTCCAAGCAACTGATGCTGCGCCAGGACTTGGACCTGACCATCGTCACCCGCGAGCCGGGTAACGAAGTCGGCCAGCTGCTGCGCCAGGAGCGGCTGGTCTGGGCCGCTGCCGAAGGCTTCTGCCCACACGAGCAGCGGCCCGTGCCATTGGCGTTGTTCAACACCGATTGCTTCTGCCGCGCCTGGACCTGCAATGCCCTGGAGGCCCAGGGCATCGACTACCGCATTGCCTACACAAGCCCCAGCCTGGCGGCGATCTTCGCCATCGTCACCGCTGGGTTGGCGGTGACAGCGCAGCTGCAGAGCCTGATTGGCGGTAATGTGCGCATTCTTGGCGAACAGAGCGGTTTGCCGCAGTTGCCGCTGGCCAATGTGATGCTGCTGCGCAATTCGCAGAGCCAGTCACCGATTACCGACTGCATGGCCGACTACATCGTGGAAGGGTTCAAATGACCGCGGGCCACCACTGTCGGCTATAGCTCGAACCCAAGCATCGCCGCGCACACCACCAGAAACACGCAGAACAACGCCCGTAGCACTTTCTCGGGCAGTGCATGGGCCAGCCGCACACCCCAACTGATGCTGAGCAAGCCCCCCACCGCCAGTGGTATGCCCACGCTCCAGCTCACGCTGTGGTGCACACCGTAGGTCAGCAAGGTCACCGCCGTGCTCGGCGCCGCCAAGGCCAGGGACAGCCCTTGGGCTACCACCTGGGTGGTACCGAATACACTGGTGAGGATCGGCGTTGCGACCACGGCCCCGCCTACCCCGAACAATCCCCCCATGGCGCCCGAGAAGCTGCCCAGCACACCCAGCCACGGCCAGGGGTAGCGCAGCTCGGCGGAGGGTGGCGCCACCTTGAGGAACATCCGCGCCACGTTCCAGATGGCCAGGGCCACCAGAAAGCCGACGAAGCCCAGGCGCATCGACTGCGCGTCGATCCCCACTGCCCAGATCGACCCTAACCAGGCGAACAGCAGGCTGCACAGTGACAGCGGCAATGCATGGCGCAGCTCGATGCGATTGCGCTGGTGATAACGCCACAGCGCCAGCAACACGTTAGGGACCACCATCACCAGCGCGGTGCCCTGCGCCAATTGCTGATCGAGGCTGAACAACACACCCAACGCCGGGATCGCGATCAACCCTCCACCAATGCCGAACAGCCCACCCAGGGTACCCAGGGCTGCGCCCAGCGCGACATACATCAACCACTCGATCATCAGGGCCTCATCCGCCTGTATTTGGAATTCAAGCATGCTACCCAGTCAGGGCTGGCGGGGAAACGCACAGCAACGCACAATGGCTATGCGTGTTTCGCAAAGCAGAGTCGCCATGAGCCCCGACACCCTGACCGAACAACTGAGCCTGTTTCTCGATGTGCTGGAAACCAGCAGCTTCTCGGCCGCCGCCCGCCGTCACCCGCTGACGCCCTCGGCGGTGGCGCGGCGCATCGACAACCTGGAAGCGGCCGTCGGTAGCCGACTGTTCGTGCGCAGCACCCATGCCGTGCGTGCCACCCCCGCTGGCAATGCCTTCGCCGAGCGCGCCCGGCGCATCATCGAAGAGCTGCGCCTGGCCCGTGCCGAGGCAGTGTCGTTGAGCAATGCCCCGGAAGGCTTGATTCGCATCGACGCCCCGGCGGCATTCGGCCGTCGTCACCTGGCGCCGGCCATCGCCGATTTCCTGGTGGCCTACCCTGGCCTGGATGTACAACTGCGCCTGATCGACAGTTTCGTCGACCTGCATGGCAGCCACTTGGGCGAGGTGGATTTGGTGCTGCGCGCCGGCCCCCTGGCCGACACCCGACTGGTCGCCACACCGCTGGCCTACATGGTGCGTATCGCCTGCGCCAGCCCCGCCTACCTGGCCAACCGTGGCGTACCGGCTTGCCCCAGCGAGCTACCTGACCACGACGGCCTGGACTGGGACGGGCTCGCGCCGCCGTTCGCCTGGCGCTTCACGGTCGCGGGACAAACCCGCCTGTATCGCCCGCAGCGCATGCGCATGGCCGCCAACAACGCCGAAACGCTGCTGTTCGGCGCACTGGCAGGCTTGGGTGTCGCGCACCTGCCCACCTGGCTGATCAGCGACTACCTGCTGCGCGGTGAACTGATACCGCTGTTCTGCGAAGGCGGCCTGCCCGAGCCTGAGTCCAGCGGCATCTACGCACTGCGCCTTGAACATGAAACGAACTCTCGCAGCCGTTTACTGCTCGAATTTCTCAAGAGCCGCTTCAGCCCGGTTCCACCTTGGGACTTGGCCTTGCGAAGCGAATTGCGCTGGTAATGAGCGCGCCAATCATCAGCGTGCTAGATTTTCACATTGATCAATTTCAAGGATCTGCATGAACGCCGACCCCAAAGCCCCCTGTGACGAGCTGCTGTTGGATAACCAGGTCTGCTTCGCCCTGCACTCCACCTCGTTGCTGATGACCAAGGTCTACAAGCCGCTGCTGCAGGCGTTGGGGCTGACCTACCCGCAGTACCTGGCCATGCTCGTGCTCTGGGAGCAGGACGGCCTGACCGTGGGCGAAATCAGCCAACGCCTGCTCACCGACCCCGGCTCGCTTACCCCCCTGCTCAAACGCCTGGAAAGCGAAGGTTTGCTCAAGCGCACCCGCAGTCGCGAAGACGAACGCGTCGTCCTGGTGCAACTGACCGACAAGGGCCGTGCCCTCCACCAGCAAGCGCGCAGCGTGCCCCAGTGCATCCTCAAGGCCAGCGGCCATAGCCTGGAACGCTTGCAGCAGCTGCAAGCCGAACTGCTGGAACTACGCGACAACCTGCAGAAGAACCTCTGAGGACTATGCTCTGAGGTGGCCGTTCGGATGAATGGTCAAAGATTTATCTTGCGCACTAACTAATTGCGCGCTAATTTAAATCCCGTACCCACTCAGCGCCCCGGCGCACATCACTCAAGCGAGGCTCAACATGCAAAAGGTCACTCCGCTGTACATCGCCGAAGCCACCTCCACTGGCGGGCGCGACGGTAAATCCCGCTCCAGCGACGGCAAGCTGGAAGTCAAGCTGAGCACCCCGAAGGAGCTGGGCGGCGCGGGCGGTGACGGCACCAACCCCGAGCAACTGTTCGCTGCCGGTTATTCGGCCTGCTTCATCGGCGCCCTGAAATTCGTCGCAGGTCAGGAAAAGAAAGCCCTGCCAGCCGATGCCTCGATCACCGCGAACGTGGGCATCGGCCAGATCCCAGGTGGCTTTGGCCTGGACATCGACCTGCACATCAACCTGCCAGGTCTGGCGCAGGCCGATGCCGAAGGTTTGGTCGAGAAGGCGCACAAGGTTTGCCCGTATTCCAACGCCACTCGCGGTAACGTGGATGTGCGGCTGCATGTGACGGTGTGATGGATGCGCGCAGCCTCTGACACAACAGAGGCTTGCGCGGTCCCTGCAAAAGCGAAGATCCGCCAGCGGGCGAGATTCTCGCAAGCAAAAAAAACCCGGCCAAGGCCGGGTTTTCTGCGTATCGCAAGAAGTCTTACTTCTTGGAACGGCCCTTGAAGCTGCCGTCGCGGGTATCGATATCGATCCACTCGTCGATTTCGATGAAGTCGGCAACCTGTACTTCGGTACCGTTGGCCAGCTTGGCAGGCTTCATGACCTTGCCCGAGGTGTCGCCGCGGGCAGCGTTCTCGGTGTAGACGACCTGACGGCTGATGGTGGTCGGCAGTTCAACCGATACCACTTTCTCTTCGTACATGGTCAGGGCGCAGATGTCCTGCATGCCTTCTTCGATGTACGGCAGAACGGCGTCGATGTCTTCGGCGTTCAGTTCGTACATGGTGTAGTCGGTGGTGTCCATGAAGGTGTAGGCGTCACCGCTGATGAACGACAGAGTCACTTCCTTGCGATCGAGGATCACGTCGTCCAGCTTGTCGTCGGCGAAGTAGACGGTTTCAGTCTTGTAGCCGGTCAGCAGGTTCTTCAGCTTGGTCTTCATGATCGCGCTGTTGCGACCGGACTTGGTGAATTCGGCTTTCTGTACCAGCCACGGGTCGTTGTCGATCCGCAGTACGGTACCGGGTTTCAGTTCTTTACCAGTTTTCATTACAAAGTATCCGAATCTGGATGGATTTATAAAAATCGAGGCCGCGTATCATAGCCAATTTCGGTAAAACTGTACCAGCGTCATGGCAAGGTCCGGCTGAGCGGCCTGTT
Organism: Pseudomonas sp. Rh2; assembly: GCF_040762985.1. Lineage (NCBI taxonomy): Bacteria > Pseudomonadati > Pseudomonadota > Gammaproteobacteria > Pseudomonadales > Pseudomonadaceae > Pseudomonas > Pseudomonas sp. Rh2. Next base: position 1,979,182 of record NZ_CP142890.1, on the reverse strand, counting down.
TGGTGCACCAATGGCGGGCATGCGCCTGCAGCTCGTCCCAGTGGGCCAGCACCCCGCGCCACGGGGCGCCCATGTCGCGATGCATGTTCCAGGCACGCCAGAGCTCGACCAGTGCTTCACCGGCTTCTTCCGACAACCCATGTCGATAAATCGCCAAGAACGCTTCAAGTTTTTCCCAGTGAGCGTTCTCGTCCTGCACATAGATGTGCCACAGCAGCGGCCGCCCTGCCCACTGGGCGCGGACGAAGGAGTCTTCGCCCCGCACGGCATTGAAGTCACAGCACCAGAGCACGCGGTCGTAGTCGTCCTGGCTGACGAAAGGCAGCACCTGCACTGTCAACGCGCCTTTGCGGCGCAGGTCGCCCGGGGCCAACGATGCCTCCCCCAGCCAACCTTGCAGGTCACCCAGGATACGCCCCTCCGGCACCAGCAAGTGGGTGGGCCGCTCTGCCTCGGCCATGGCATCGAGCCAACCACTCAGCTGCGAGTTCTCGTAGGCGAACAGCGAAACCAAGCGGGCATCGGCCTGGGGGTGCACTCCCAGCCGGTTAAGGAACGCCTCGCGTAGCCCGGGGCTGGCCTCGAAGGCCTCTCGTTGCACAAGCAAGGAGGCTTCGCGCAGCAAGCCGCCGGTCTTGTCGCTGAAACCGGGAAAGAAAAACACCGTGCGCAGGCCGCTGGGCTGCGGCGAAGGCAAGCCATGGCAACCTTCCACCCAGTCCTCGGCGCTGAGGTATTCCAGGTTCAGCCATAACGTCGAAGTGGGCTTCAACCCGTCGATGTAGGCCGGCGGCAAGCGGCAGCCAAAGGCACCGATCACGACCTCAGGGGCGTTCACTGGCTGCCAGTCGGTCGGCCAGCGGCGCACGTCGACGCCTTGCTGCCACTGCTGGTCGGCCGCAGGGTCGGCGCCAGGGCACAGGCGCACGAAGGCCTGCAGGTCATCCACCCACAGGCGCACCGCCAGGCCGTGCTCGGCCACCAGTTGCCGGGCCAGGCGCCAGGTCACGCCGATGTCGCCATAGTTGTCGACGACGGTGCAGAAAATGTCCCAGGTGGCCTTCATGTGCCCTACCCTCGTCGTACGGAAAAGCAGCGGATTCTGCGCATAAATTGTCGCCGACAAAAGCACCGACGCTGAAAAAACCCTCGGTGCCATGCGACAATACCCGCTCGTCCCGCCTTGCCAGGAGGCCACCATGCCCCGCCACCGTGAACTGAAAATCACCCTGAAGCCACTGCAATTGATCCTGTGCGTGGCTTTCGGCCTGTGGCTGGGCGCCGTGGCCATCGCCCTGAGCCTATGGCTGGCCTTGCAGTATTGGCCCGACCAGGTGCAGCCGGTGGCCCAGGCCGTCGCCCCCACCTACGCGCACCCCGCTGCACCACCTGTGCAACCAGCCGATGCGCAAAGCGAGATGTTCGAACGCTACAAAGACATCCTGCAAAAGCAGGAAATGCAACAGGCCGCCGAAGCTGCCCAAGGCAACCCACGCAATCTCAACAGCCCCAAGTGCCAGTTCTGGCTGCAACAGAACCGCACCGCGCCAACCGACAAGAGCCAGGCCAATGTCCTGGAGTTCTGCTACTGACCATGAACAAAGCCGCCCTCCTTGCCCAGATCGTCGCCACCCTGGAACACGACATGGACGTGTTGCGTCGCGCTGCCCAAAGCGCCTACGAAACCGCCACGGCTGAAGAGAATATCGCCGAGAACAAGTACGACACCCTGGGCCTCGAGGCCTCGTACCTGGCCACCGGCCAGGCCCGGCGCACGGCCGAGATTCGTCAGGCATTGCTGACCTACCAGCAGTTGGTGCTGCGCGACTACGACCCGTCGCGCGGGGTACAGGTGAGCAACCTGGTGACGCTGGAGGATGAAGATGGCGCACGTCGGGTGCTGTTCCTCGGGCCGGAAGCCGCCGGGCTGAAGATCGGCGAGGGGGATGAACGGGTAACCGTCATTACCCCTCGGTCGCCTTTGGGCCAGCAACTGGTTGGCAAGCGGGTCGAGGATGAAATCATCCTGGGCAACCAGGCGCTGTTTATCGTCGAGGTCGACTGACAGTACTTTACCGCCGGCAAGCAGCGATTCCTTCACGTCGCCTGCAAGGCATCGAACCGCGTCGCCAACCCCTGCGCGGCGAACTGCTGCGCCACGAAATCGATGAACGCCCGCGTTTTGCCCGGCAGCAATTTGTGCCCGGCGTAGTACAGGCAGATGTGCCCGTCGTCCACGTACCAATCCGGCAGCACCCGCTGCAGCCTTCCGGCCTCCAGGTAGGGCACGGCGAACGGCAGGCTGACCAGGGCAACCCCCAGCCCCTGCTGCGCCACGGCGCAAGCGGCATCTGAGTCGCTCATGGTCATGGCCTGTCGCATCAGCAACGGCTGCTGGTCTTGCCAGCGGCTGGTCAACGGCCAGGAACGCACCCGACCGGTCTGCGGCGAACGGATGAAAATGCCATCGTGACGCTGCAATGACGGCGGACCGTCTATCGGCGCATGGCGCAGCAGGTACTCAGGTGCCGCCACCAGAACCCGATGGGCCGGGGTGAGCTTGCGCGCCACCACGCCCAGGGGCAGATCGAAGCCGCCACCAATGGCCGCATCGAAACCCTGGCCGATCAGGTCGACCTGACGGTTATCGAAATGCCAGTCCGGAGTGATCGCTGGGTATTGCCGCAGAAATTCGCCCAACAGCGGCACCACGTACAAGCGCCCGAACACCGTGCCCATGCTCACCCTCAGCAGCCCGGCAGGCTGGCCCTCGGCACTGGCCAGGTTGGCTATGGCGTGCTGGATGGTGCGAAAACTGTCGCTGACCTCGCCCAGAAAGCGCTGGCCGGCTTCGGTCAGGGTCAGCTTGCGCGTACTACGCTGGAACAGACGCACACCCAGGCGCGCCTCCAACTGGGCGACATGCTTGCCCACTGCGGCAGGCGTGAGGCTCAACCGGCGGGCCGCCTCGGCGAAGCTACCCACCTCGGCGCTACGGATAAAACACTCGATGGCGCTGAACGATTCCATGGCCATGATTGGCAACCAAAAGTTTACTCAGCTGATAGTGATTGCCATCTTATCAGCACCTAATCGACGACTGATACTGCGTCCATCCACGGCATACGGCCTGGCTTTCCACTGGAGATCACTATGTCCAAGCAACTCACACTCGAAGGCAAGGTCGCCCTGGTCCAGGGCGGCTCGCGCGGTATCGGCGCAGCGATCGTGCGGCGTCTGGCCCGTGAGGGCGCCAAGGTCGCCTTCACCTATGTCAGCTCCGCCGGCCCCGCCGAAGAGCTGGCCCGGGAAATCAACGCGCAAGGCGGCCAGGCACTGGCGCTGCGCGCCGACAGTGCCGATGCAGCCGCCGTGCAAATGGCTGTGGATGACACGGTAAAACAGCTCGGCCGCCTCGATATCCTGGTCAATAACGCCGGCGTGCTGGCGGTGGCGCCAATCACCGAGTTCGACCTCGCCGAATTCGACCGCATGCTGGCAGTCAACGTGCGCAGCGTGTTCGTCGCCAGCCAGGCGGCAGCACGCTACATGAGCGAAGGTGGGCGGATCATCACCATCGGCAGTACCAACGCCGAACGCATGCCCTTCGCCGGTGGTGCCCCCTATGCCATGAGCAAATCCGCCCTGGTCGGCCTGACCCGCGGCATGGCTCGCGACCTGGGGCCAAGGGGCATCACGGTGAACAACGTGCAACCTGGCCCGGTGGACACCGACATGAACCCGGCCAGCGGGGAGTTTGCGGAAAGCCTCATTCCATTGATGGCCATCGGGCGTTACGGGCAGGCGGATGAAATCGCCAGCTTCGTCGCCTACCTGGCAGGACCGGAGGCTGGCTACATCACCGGGGCCAGCCTGACGGCAGATGGTGGGTTTGCGGCCTGAGATTCGGCTGGGGCTTTATCACCGGCAAGCTGGCTCCTACAGATAGCCCCACCGTGGGAGCTGGCTAGCCAGCGATCAGGCCCGATCCGCCAGCAGGTGCTGCTCCATGACTTCGAGAAACGCCCGCGCCGCCGGCGTCGGGCTCTGCGACCACACCGCGTACAAATGACGCACCGGCGCATCTCCCAGGCGCGCCACCGCCACACCCGGCATGCCTTCGGCCAGTCGCTCCGGCACCAGCCCCACAGCCATACCGCGTTGCACGAACTTCTCGACCAGACGAATATGGCCGATCTCGAACTGCACCCGCCGCTGCACGCCCACCGCCAGGAACGCCTCGTCGGTCTGGCGCCGCGCCCCCGTGCCTTCGGGGAAGTCCACCAAGACCTCGTTCGCCAGGTCAGCCAGCGCCAGTTGACCACGGCCAGCCAGGATGTGCGTGGGTGGCAACAACGCCACCAACTCCTCCCGTGCCAACAGACGGTGGCGCACCCCTTGCGGCTCCTCGCCCTGCCACAGACCGATGAACCCAACGTCCAGGCGCCGCTCGCACACATCGGCCACCAGCAGCTCGCTCTTGGCGGTCAACCAGCGTACGTCCACATCCGGATGGCGCCTGTGGAACACCGCCAGCAGATCAACCAGGTCCAACGCCGTGAGCGAACTGATCTCGCCAATCGACAGACGCCCCCTCACCTGGCCACAGGCCGCCGCGACGTCATCGGCAATCCGTCGGGCAGCTTGCACGGCCGGACGCGCACTGAGAACGAATGCTTCGCCTGCGTGGGTCAGGCGCACCCGCCGCGAACTGCGCTCGAACAGGCTCACGCCCAACTGCGCCTCCAGGCGCGCAACCTGATGACTGAGCGCCGATTGCACCACGTGGCAGCGCTCGGCGGCACGGGTGAAACTGCCGGTGTCGGCGACGGCCAGGGCGTACTCAAGCTGCTTGAGGTTCATCGAATCAATCTGCTTTTTAGATGGACAAGCTGAAAACTATACATTGGTGTCATTCTCAAGACTTCCCGATACTGACGCCCACTGATTTCTGCCCGCTACGAGATGCTCATGAACACCCCTACCCTCAGTCGCGCCCTCATCCTGCTGATGGCCACCGCCACTGGCCTGGCCGTGGCCAGCAACTACTACGCCCAGCCACTGCTGCACAGCATCGCCGAACAGTTCGGCCTGAGCACCGCCAGTGCCGGTAGCATCGTCATTGCCGCCCAGCTCAGTTATGGCGCGGGCCTGCTGCTGCTGGCACCGCTGGGCGACCTGTTCGAACAGCGCCGACTGATCGTGGTGATGACGGCCATCTCGACCTTGGGCCTGGTAATCAGCGCTTGCGCGCCGAGCCTGCCCTGGTTGCTGCTGGGCACGGCACTGACCGGGCTGTTCTCGGTGGTGGCGCAGATTCTGGTGCCCATGGCCGCGGCCCTGAGCGCGCCAGACCAGCGGGGCCGTGCGGTGGGTACGCTGATGAGCGGCCTGTTGCTGGGTATTCTGCTGGCCCGCACGGCTGCAGGATTCATGGCAGAACTCGGCGGGTGGCGCAGTATCTACGTGCTCGCGGCCGTCCTCATGGCGGTATCCGCCATCGCCCTCTATCGCAGTTTGCCGCAGCACAACAGCCATGCCGGGCTGAAGTACCCGGCACTGATCGGTTCGGTGTTCCGCCTGTTCGTGCAAGAACCGGTGCTGCGCCTGCGTTCTTTGCTTGGCCTGCTGGCATTCAGCCTGTTCGCGCTGTTCTGGACGCCACTGGCCTTCCTCCTGGCCAGTGAGCCCTACCACTATTCGGATGCCGTGATCGGGCTGTTCGGCCTGGCTGGCGCGGCGGGAGCGCTGTCGGCGAACTGGGCAGGTCGTTTGGCCGACCGCGGCAAGGGCTCACTGGGCACCACCGTCGGCCTGGTCGCACTGATGCTGTCGTGGGTGCCTCTGGGCTTTGCCGAGCAGTCCCTGCTGGCGCTGCTACTGGGCGTGCTGGTACTCGACCTGGCGGTGCAGCTGGTGCATGTGAGCAACCAGAACGCGGTGATTGCCCTTCGTCCAGAAGCCCGCACACGGCTCAATGCCGGGTACATCACGTGCTACTTCATTGGCGGCGCTTTGGGCTCGCTGCTGGGAACGCAATTGTTCCAGCACCACGGCTGGATGGGCATCGTCACGGCCGGCCTTGCCATTGGGGCGCTGGCACTGTTGGTCTGGGCAATGGCCGAGCGCAAACGCAAGCGTGCGCTACAACTTACCTGAGCCACGCCTGCCGGCAGGACCGCGACCAACCGCCACGTCCCTCCGTCGCCCGATCGTTGACTTGCCGGCCAAGGAGGGGCTCAGTAGGTGTTGGTCAAGACCCTTTCCCGACAGGACGACTCAATGACAAGGCTCACGGTTCAATCCGGCGATTTCTTGCAAGGTGAAGGCGAGTACCGCAATGGAGCGCTCACTCTCAAGACCCCGCGCAGCCCCTCGCCCGGCGAGCGGATTTCTCTCACACGAATCACCGACCTCAGGCTCGCCAGCCTTGAGTCCAGCCGCAGCCTGGGTACCGCGATCGGCTGGGGCGTGGCGGGTGCCTTGGTGGCAGGCCCGGTCGGCTTGCTGGCCGGGCTGTGGCTCGGCGGCAAGGAAGAGGAAGCGACCTTCCTCGCCACCTTCAAGGATGGTCGCAAGTTGATGGCCATCACCGACGGCAAGACCTGGTCGAAGATCGATGACAGTTGGCGTCGCCATCGGCATCCGGCCTCTAACGACTGAGTATTGCGGTGATGCCGCTATCGCGAGCAAGGCTCGCTCCTACGCGCCGGTCACCCAAAACGGTCGCGCGCAAATCCCGCAGGACTCAGTGGTCCGAAAAAACGTAGGAGCGAGCCTTGCTCGCGATGCGCCGCGCGGGCGGCGCTCGATCTCACAGCCGAAAAGATCTCCCGATGAACCCCTGTGAGCCCCAAAACAAAAAGCCCCCGAACCTTTCAGTTCGGGGGCTTTTCGCAGAATGTGGCGGTGAAGAAGGGATTTGAACCCTTGATACGATTTCTCGTATACACACTTTCCAGGCGTGCTCCTTCGACCACTCGGACACTTCACCGTTTTCTCTTCAAGCTATTCAGCCTGTCGAGGCGCGCTAATTTAGTAGAAGGCTTTTCCTTTGGCAAGCATTTTTTTCAGAATTTTCATGCGCTTAAGCAAATTCTCCGAAAAACCTCGCTTGGCAGGGCAATGCTGCCAATCTCGCTTGCGCTTTTACCCTCTCCTGACGCCCTCCCCCGACACGGCAAGGCATGGCGCGCAAACGCTGACTGACTGGTCAGCCTTACTGCTTTACCTGGCTGGCGGTGCTGGGTAACGTCGTTGCCACGTTACCCAAAGGACTCTGCCATGAGCGAGCTGATTACCTACCACGCCGAAGACGGCATCGTCACCCTGACCCTGAACAACGGCAAGGTCAACGCCATCTCGCCGGATGTCATCGTGGCCTTCAACGCAGCCCTGGATCGCGCAGCACAGGAACGAGCAGTGGTGATCATCACCGGCCAGCCGGGCATTCTTTCCGGGGGCTACGACCTCAAGGTGATGACCGCGGGCCCCAAGGAAGCCATCGGCCTGGTGACCGCAGGCTCGACCCTGACCCGCCGTTTGCTCTCGCACCCGTTCCCGATCATCGTCGCCTGCCCGGGCAATGCCGTGGCCAAGGGTGCCTTCCTGTTGCTGTCGGCCGACTACCGCATCGGCGTCGAAGGGCCTTACAAGATTTGCCTGAACGAAGTGCAGATCGGCATGACCATGCACCATGCCGGCATCGAGCTGGCACGGGACCGGTTGAGCCGCGCCGCGTTCCAGCGTGCGGTCAACAATGCCGAGGTATTCACCCCGCAGGCGGCCGTGGACGCTGGCTTCCTCGACAAGGTAGTGCCTGCCGAGCAGCTGCAGGAAGCCGCCCTGGCGGCGGCGCGTGAGCTGAAGAAACTCAACATGCTGGCCCACAAGAACACCAAGCTGAAAGTGCGCAAAGGGCTGTTGGATGCCCTGGATGAAGCAATCCTGGCGGACCAGAACCCTATGGGTTGAGCCCCACCAAGGATGCCGCCCCTGTGGGAGCGCCCTGTCGCGACGCAAGGCTGCTCCCACGACAATGAGACCTTCACAGGCGCTCACCCAAGGTTTGCCCCAAACAGTGCACAGCCGTACACTGCGCCGCGACTGTCTGGTGTGAGTCGTACCATGCTTTATTCCCTTCGCATGCTCCTGCTGGGGCTGCACTTTCTGCTGGTGGGTGCCGTCGGCCTGGTCATTGGCCTGTGCCGCCCTTTCAACCCCGACAACAGCCGTATCTTTGCCCGACTGTACAGCCTGCCGGCCACCTGGATGATGCGCATCAAGGTCAAGTCCGAAGTGGGCCCGCTGTGGGACCAGCCCCCCGGTTGCGTGATCGTCGCCAACCACCAGTCCAACTTCGACCTGTTCATCCTTGGCCATGTGGTACCGCAGCGGACCGTGGCCATCGGCAAGAAAAGCCTGGGCTGGATTCCGCTGTTCGGCCAGTTGTTCTGGCTTGGCGGCAACGTGCTGGTCGACCGCCAGAACGCCTACCAGGCGCGCAAAGCCATGCAGCAGACCACCCGTACCCTGCGCAACGACACCTCGATCTGGATTTTCCCGGAGGGCACGCGCAACCCCGAAGCGAAGCTGCTGGCGTTCAAGAAAGGCGCCTTTCACATTGCCGTCGAAGCCGGTGTGCCAATCGTGCCGGTGTGCGTCAGCCGCTACGCCCGACGCCTGAGTCTTAACAGCTGGCGCCAGCGCACGGTGATCGTGCGGTCGCTGCCACCCATCGCCACCACCGGCATGACCCAGCAAGACCTGCCGGCCCTGATCGAACACTGCCGCACGCAAATGCAGCAGTGCATCGACCACATGGAAAACGAACTGCCCCATGCCTGACTTCGCCTAACCGACAGGTTGCTCTCGCGCCCTTCACGGCCCAAGCTGTAGGACGTGTTCAACCGACAAAAGCGGACAACCATGGGGCGAGTCGTGGCATCGGCGGTGTACAGCGCCGGCAGAAAAGTCACCAACATCAGCATCGACGAAGGCAGCGAGTGGGCACGCAAGCCAGGGCACTTCGTCTGGATCGGCCTGGAAGAGCCCAACGCCGAGGAGCTGGCCAACCTGCAGTGCCAGTTCAACCTGCACGAACTGGCTATCGAAGATGCCCTGGAAAAGCACAGCCGCCCCAAGCTGGAAACCTTCGGCGACGCCCTGTTCATCGTCACCTACTCCCCCGTCCGACATGAAGGCAAGCTGGAATTCATCGAAACCCATATCTTCGCTGGCAACGGGTACATCATCACGTGCCGTAACGGCCACTCGAAATCCTATGCCCTGGTGCGTCAACGCTGCGAGGCGCGCCCCCTGCTGCTGGAACATGGCGAAGACTTCGTGCTGTACGCGCTGCTCGACTTCGTCACCGAGAACTACCAGCCCGTCAGCGAAGCCATTCATGGCGAAATCGAGGAGCTGGAGCAAAGCGTGCTCAGCGGCTCGCTGAAGGAAGAAGACATCCAGCGCCTGCACAGCCTGCGCCGCGACATCCTGCGCCTGCGCCGCTACGTGGCACCGATGGTGGAAGTGAGCGAGGAACTGCAGCGCCTGAGTTTCCCGTTCATCGACAAGAACATGCGCCCGTACTTTCGCGACGTGCAGATCCATGTCACCCGGCAGATGGAGGATTTGGCCGGCATTCGTGACATCGCCAGCCAGACCATCGAGATCGGCATGCTGCTGGAGTCGTCACGGCAGAGCATCGTGCAGCGCAAGTTCGCCGCCTGGGCGGCGATTCTCGCCTTCCCCACGGCGATTGCCGGCATCTACGGGATGAACTTCCAGAACATGCCGGAACTGGGCTGGCACTATGGCTACTTTGGCGTGCTGGGGTTGATTGGCGTGGGGTGTACGGCGCTGTATGCCAGTTTCAAGCGGTCGGGGTGGTTGTAGAGGCTGTCGCGCAGCCCCGTCGACGGCCAGCCGGCTCCTACCTCAGGACCCGGCTGGCTGGCGATCACGCGGCGTTATCGCCGGCCTTCGCCGTCTGCCCAACGAAGCGCATCATCCATTCCCCGACCAGGTCGCCCTGGTGCTCCGAGGCCAGGCTGGCAACGGCCTTCTGGTACACCTCATGCCCCAGGAAGTCCTTGCGCGCGTCGAGCAGTGCCCGGGAGTAGTCGTGAACGAACTCTGGGTGGCCCTGGAAGCACAGCACCTGGTCACGAATGTGATAGGCAGCATTCGGGCAGAAATCGCTGGAGGCGATCACCGTGGCGCCTTCGGGCAACTCGGTCACCTGGTCCTGGTGGCTGATCAGCAGGGTCAGTTCTGACACTTCCGGGTCCATCCATGGCGCATGGGCTGCCAGCGAATAACGGTGGATGCCCACCCCCCAACCCTTGTCGGCACGTTCAGCCTTGCCACCGAGGGTCAACGCCAGGAGCTGGTGGCCGAAGCACACGCCCAGAAGCTTCTCGCCACGCTCATAAAGCTTGAGCAGGTAGGCCTTGAGGGTCTGGATCCAGGGGTCATCACCGAACGAGTCAGCCTTGCTGCCTGTGACCAGGTAGGCATCGAACTTATCGCCATCGGGTGGGTAGTCACCGTTCATGACGTTGTACACGTCGAATTCGGCGGCAATGGGCTGACGCGAGAACAGCTGCTCGAACATCCTTCCGTAGCCCTGGTACTGCGCGACCAGCTCAGGTCGCAGGACATCGGTTTCAAGGATGCAGATGCGTAACGACATAGGGATAGTCCTGAACGACATGGGTGGGAATCTGCTGTAGAGACTGACGCGAAAGGCACGTACAAGCAAGTAGGCTGCACTGACGAACGGTCACATTTCGTCGGCGTCCTGGTCCCGGGTACGCAGCGGTCTAGCCAGAGGATGCCAGCAAGCTGGCCTTTGGCCTCATAACCGTATTTCAGCAATTTGCTCATCTTTTAGAACAAAGGGTTCTCTGGTATGGATGACGTAACCCCTACCTTTGGTTGTATATGCAGTAACAAGAGGCAAACAGAGTGGGCGCCAGGCGCGCCACTGTGATCGACCCGAAGCGCGACAAGGAAGCCAACGGGTATTCAGGAATAACAACAAGAAGGCGGTCAGCCATGTTCAGACAATCGAAAATTCGCCAAGCTGGGCTCATTCTCTTCGCCACGACTTTGCTGCTGATTCTCCCGAACCTTACCCGCTTGTTCGGATGATGGTGGCTGTGGCCTTTTCAGGCAATGCACAGGTAACCTGCCAACCTTGATGGTTGGAGACCTCCCATGCGCGTCTGCCTTGCTCTGCTAGCCCTCCTTCTCAGCCTGCCCCTCAAGGCGGCGCAACTGCACCTTGAACTGGGCGATACGCCGCGTCAGTTAAGCAGCCGCGACCTGCTCGACCACCCCAAGGCGCAAGACATCAGCATCGAGCAGGATGTCTCGTACAAGCGCCCCATGCATTACCGCGCGGTGCCTCTGGCCGCACTGCTGGACGGGGTGAGCGACAACGACCATCTGCAAGCCGTGGCGCTGGATGGCTTTGCCGCCGAAATGCCAGCAGGGCCACTGCTGCAGCATGGCCCGGCACAAGCCTGGCTGGCGGTCGAGGACCCGGCTGCCCCTTGGCCGGCGCTGGGTGACGGCAAGCCCAGTGCCGGGCCGTTCTACCTGGTCTGGACCCAACCGCAGGCGAGCGGGATTCGCCCGGAACAATGGCCGTTCCAGATCACCACCCTGCGCCGCCTGGCGCCCGTGGAACAGCGTTTCCCAGCCCTGATGCCCGACCCGCGCTTACCGGCCAATGACCCGGTACGCGAGGGTTTTGCGCTGTTCCAACAGAACTGCCTGGCGTGCCACCGGCTCAATGGCGCTGGCGATGCGCAGTTCGGTCCGGACCTGAACCTGCCGCACAACCCCACCGAGTATTTCCAGCCGGCGTTCCTGCGCCAGTACATTCGCGACCCGCAAAGCCTGCGGCACTGGCCACAGGCCAGGATGCCGGGTTTTGCCGAAAATGTGTTGAGTGATCAGGCGCTGGACGCGTTGCTGGCTTACTTGGGGCATATGGCCTTGCGCAAGCCCTGAGGGCCTGAGGCAAGGCCGCGCCCATCGCTAGGCGATGGGCCGTTCCTGTTTGACGCCCCACCCTTCGAGCTCTCCGCCCAAGGGCGAGATCACGGCCTCGAAGGCTTCCTCGAATGCACCAATGCCGCAGTAAGTGGCGTACATGACCTTGCTGAGTTCCAGGTGCCAGACGCCGTCGTCCAGCTCACGCACCTGGGCGTTGATGGACTCGCCGCGAAACTGTCCGGCGGCTCGTCGCGCACCGGCTTCGTCGGGGAATACGGCATAGAACTCAATGGGATGGATGCGGGTGAAGTCGAAACCGCCTGCTTTCATCTGGCGCAGGACATTGCTGCTGATATCGTCGTTCTGGCTGCTCATGAAACGTCCTCCTGCAAAGCAATGGATAGACTTTCCGTGCACTACGCACCTGCCGGCAGAACCGGTCAGATCGAGCTGATGCGAGACGCGAACCAAGGGGGTGCCGACCTGCTGAACGGCCGGCACCTCACACCAGCGTAGTGCCTGCCACGGCAGCGCGCCAGCCAGGCGCCTTCAGGGGGCGGGACAGATTCGGGTGATGGTCACGCCGCTATGCTCCTTGAGCCAGCGGGCAGTAGGGGAATGGGTGCGATCCTGGAAGTCGTTGAGGTCCAGTTCGTCCATGACCGGGAACAGATGCGAACGAATGGCCCGCGCAGCGTCCTCCTCACTGGGGCATTGGTCGCTGTGCAGTAGCAGCGAGGTCGGCTCACCTTTCTGGTCGGCAAAAATGACTTCCCACTCTTTCATTGAAATGCCCTCAAGGAATACAGGGGATGTGCAACCTGTAATTGCTTGACCGTCGGCGGGGAGATTTGTTCAGTCAGGGGGGATGTGCAGCGCGGCGATCAGCGGCAAGCCGACCCCTGCTGGAGACGGCTCGCCGGTGATGCGGGACTTACTTCGGTACGCCGTGCACGACGCCGGCGGTATTGTCCATCAGGCTCTTGGTCGCGGTCTGGATGTAGGCTTCCAGGCGCTTGACCATGTCTGGCTGGTCCGGGCTCTCGATCAGTTCGGCCTTGAACTCACGGCCCAGCTGGTAGCGGTACATGCGTGGGCTCATGTCCTTGGACTCGATGAGGATACGATCACCCTGCACCAGGCCGACGATCTGCTCGCTGCCCGACGGCTTGATCATGCCCATGCCCTGGTCACCCTCAGGCAGGTTGAGCAGGTCGCGCCCCCAGCACTGGTGACGGGTCTGGCCACCCAGGCGGCCCATGATGGTCGGCACGATGTCGACCTGGGTACCCACGGTGTGATTGACCGCGCCGAACTTTTCCTGGATACCCGGGGCGATCAACAGCAGCGGTACGTTGAAACGCCCCAGGTCGAGCTCGGTCACCTGCTGGCTGTTGCCAAAACCGTGGTCGCCGACGATGACGAACAGGGTGTCCTTGAAGTACGGCTCCTTGCGCGCCTTCTCGAAGAACTGGCCCAAGGCCCAGTCGGAGTAGCGCATCGCGGTCAGGTGCTCGTCCAGTCGGCCCTGGCCGGTCACCGGCTCCACCGGCAAGTCCTTCGGCAGCGCATAAGGGGTGTGGTTGGACAGCGTCTGCAGCAGTGCGTAGATCGGCTTCTTGCCATCATGCTTGGCCAGCTCTTCGGCGCCACGGTCGAACATGTCCTGGTCGGACACGCCCCAGGTCGGGTCGGAGAACACCGGATTGACGAAGTCGTTACGGCCAATGAAGGTGGTCATGCCCTGGTTGCCGAAGAACCCGGACTGGTTGTCCCAGGCGAAGTCGCCGTTATAGACGTAGACATCGTCATAGTCACGAGCACTGAGCAGCGCGGGCAGGCCCGACAGCTTGTGACCGCCTTCCGGGGTCTGCATCAGGTATTCGAAGCCTGGCAGGTTGGGGAAGCAGGCCATGGTGGCGAACATACCCTGGTGGGTATGGGTGCCGTTGGAGAAGAAGCGGTCGAACAGCAGACCCTCCTTGGCCAGCTTGTCGAAGTTCGGGGTGATGTTGTTCGGGCTGCCCAGCGCGCCAACCGAATGGCCGGCGAAGCTTTCCATGAGGATCACCACGACGTTCTTGACCGGCAAGGTACGCTCGGCCGGCGGCACGAAGTCACGGCGGATGGCCGCCTCGTCGGCGTCCACCAGGGTGTCGTGCGGGGTCAGCAGCTGCTCCCGCACGCTCTGGGTGGCCATGCCCTGCTCGAGCACCGGCTTCCAGATGTTGGCGCGGTCTTCACCGTAGCGGCTCTTGGCGGCGTCGATCAGCGTCAGGGTGCCGTTCAGGCCCAGCTGGTTGACGAAGTTGGAATCGGTGGTGAAGGCATCGCCCCAGCGCATGGGCGGACCTTGGCGCAGAGTGCCACGGGCAGCGACCACGGCCACCAGCAGGACCACCATGAACACCGCCAGGCGGTTGTACCACGGCGTACCACGGCGGGGGCTGGCGAGCGTCACGGCCGCGCTGCTGCGGGTCAGACGGTCGATACCTTTGAACAGCAGGCTCAGCAGCCAGGTGCCGAACAGCCAGGCCAGCAGGTAGCGCACCACCGGGAAACCGTACCAGAGCATGCTCAGGACGGTCTTGGGGTCTTCCTGGATGTACTGGAAGACCAGGCCGTTCAAGCGCTGGTGGAATTCGCGGTAGAAGTCCATCTCCATCAGGCCGAGGAACATCACCACACTGGAGGCGATCGTCAGCCAGAAGCGGAACACGCCACGGCGTGCCATGGCCCATGGGCTGAGGATGGCCAACAGCAACGGAATGCTGATGTACACCACCACCCGAAGGTCGAAGCGCAAGCCATTGAGGAAGCCTTCGGCGACCGTCGCAGCAGGCGTATCGCCCACCATGTCGCTGTTATAGGCCAACAGCGCAACGCGCACCAGGCTGAGCATCAACATGATCACCAGCCCGCTGAGCAGCGTATAGGCCAGGTGAGATTTCAATGTGGGCGCGAATGACGCTTGCGCGCCTCGTTGCTTCAAGGCGTCCAGGTTAGCCATGAATGGGGAGGTCCTAGGAATGCAGGTTTGCGAAGAGGGTGCTGAGCATAGTCCAACGCAGCAAGTGCGGCTGCGGATTGTGTTTAAACCAATGTGAAAATTTTGTCACGGGTCATTTGCAACGGTGTCTGCACCGGCCCGCTACCGGTGCAGCCCTTGGCTGGCGATCAGAAGCGGATGTTGCCCCGGGGCCCGGCGATCGCCCAGATGATCAGGCCGACCACCGGCAGCAAGGCGATCAGCAGGATCCACAGGACCTTGACGCCGACTTCGCGGCCACTTTTGATCACGTTGAGAATCGCCCAGATATCCAGGGCCAGAATGATCAGGCCCACCAGGCTGTTGAATGTGGAACCCATGTATACGCTCCTGTTGAAAGACTGTCGGGGTGAGCATAGTCAGGCTATCGCCCTGATAGAAGGGAATCCTTGGCCTGGCGCGCGGGTCACTGGTTAGACTGCCTGTATCGACTGAATCGAGGTTCACATGCCCCCAGCCCACTCCCCGACAGCCACGGCGCATTCTTGGTTGAACGCCTGGCGGCAACAAGCCCTGAACACGCCCTGGCTGAGCGCAGGCCTGGGGCTAAGCCTGCTGGCGATCCTGATACTGCTGGCGGCGAGCCTATGGAACGCGGTGAATGGCGACCATGCCAACAACCTGCACCTGGCGCTGCTGGGCGGGTTGTCCGGTTTCGGCGCTACCGCGTTGGGGGCGGTGCTGGCGGTGGTGATGCGCGATGTGAGCGCTCGCAGCCAGGATGTGATGCTCGGCTTTGCCGCCGGCATGATGCTTGCGGCCAGTTCCTTCTCTCTGATTCTGCCGGGCTTGGATGCAGCCCGCGAGATCACCGGCAATGGCCCTGCTGCCGCTTTCACCGTGGTGCTGGGCATGGGCCTTGGCGTCCTGCTGATGCTGGGCCTGGACCGCTTCACCCCGCACGAACATGAAAGCACTGGCCCATGCGGGCCGGACGCCGAGCGGGTCAGCCGCGTGTGGCTGTTCGTACTGGCGATCACCTTGCACAACCTGCCAGAGGGCATGGCCATTGGCGTGAGCTTCGCGAACGGTGACATGGCCATCGGCTTGCCGCTGACCAGCGCCATCGCCATTCAGGATATTCCCGAAGGCCTGGCGGTCGCCCTGGCGTTGCGCGCCACGGGGTTGTCGAACTTCAAGGCGGCTCTGGTGGCGATCGGTTCAGGGCTGATGGAGCCCTTGGGTGCGGTGATCGGGCTGGGGATTTCCACCGGCTTTGCCCTGGCCTACCCCATCAGCATGGGGCTGGCGGCAGGGGCGATGATTTTCGTGGTCTCCCACGAGGTGATTCCCGAAACCCACCGCAATGGCCACCAGACGGCGGCAACCCTGGGGTTGATGGGTGGCTTTGGGGTCATGATGTTCCTGGACACGGCGCTGGGTTGACGCTGAAGGAGGGGCGCTGTGCGCCCCTGTCCCAAGGCAAGGCTGCACCACAGGTGCTGGACGGCTGGAGGAACCTGCCCTGTGAGGGCCCTGTCATCAGCCAGTCGCCGATGACGTCAGACGTGCACCGCCACTTTCAGGGCTTCCAGCGCTGGCTCGACCTTGATGCCAACCGCCTCGCCCAGTTCCAGTACCCGCGCCAGATCGTTCTGGCCCACCATCACCATCTGCAACTCATCATCGAGCAACTGACTGAAATTCAACAGCACGTAGCCGCCGGCTTCCTTGTTCAGCGCCCCCATCTGCACCTGGATGCGATTGAGTGCGGTCAGCGGTTCGGCACGCGCCAATTGCTTGGGTTTGAGGGTGAACGGCACGCTCTTGTCGAACGAGTCGCTGATTTGCTGGAACAGGTCCTGATAGGTGTCTGCCTGGAACACCACGGTATCCGGCAAGCTGCCGAGCACCACCCACTCGCCGAGCGGAATGGGAAAAGTGTCGTCGTAGTTGATGTCCGGGTTGGCGGCCAGGAAGGCGGCAGGGTCGGCGTAGGCTTGGGCAGCCTCGTCGGCGATGCGCTCGATGTCTTCCTCGCGCATGCATCCGGCGCTGATGAGGCTGATGAGTTCGAGCAACTGGTTTTTCATGGGGGAGCCTGCAACGGGTGAAAAGTCGCCAAGGATAGCCGCAAACGCCGGTTGACCGTTAACCGCCCGCCATGGCGGCGACCGTGCAAAATGCACTGTGCAAAATGCACGACCTTGCATCCTGCACGATATTCACACTACAGAAACGATTTAACTTATTGATTTAAAAGGATTTTATTCAAGACTGCGACTGGCACGGTCACTGCAAATATCCACTCACGTCTGCCACCTACAGTCAGGAGTTGATATGGACCTCATCCAGGAAAAGTTCGTCTCGGTGTTTTCGGCCTATCAGGTCACCACCCAGCCTCGACCCGACGGCGGCGTCCTGCTGACCTTGCGGGCTGCCGACGGCAAGGTGACTCGACGCGTGCTGAGCTACGCGCAGTTGCACAGCGCTGAGCAGCTGTCCTGGGCGATCAGTGCCATCCGTCGCGATCTGGCGGAACAAGCCAGTGAATTGCCAGTGATTTCGATGCTGCAGAGCCAACAGCGGTTCGCACTGCCAACCTACCGTTGAACGTTGACGGGCCTCATCGCCGGCAAGCCTGCACCTACCTGTGGTAAGCCGGCTTGCCAGCGATGAAGCACTGATTCACAGCTCGTCAAACCCGGCGAACTGTCGCGCCGTCTCATCGCCAGTGAACCGCGCCTGTCGCCCCTGCTCATTGGCGAACAATCGCAATGCCACGCAGAACGGGTTGTCACCCAGGTCGATCCAACGCCGGACGCCTGCCGGGATCACCAGCTCGTCCCCCTTCTCGCACAGCACCGCATAGACGTAGTCCCCCAAACGCATGCCAACCTGGGCACGTCCGGACACCACGGCGAACACCTCATCGGCATCCTGCACATGCTCGTCACGCAGATCGGTCTGGGCCAGGTCGGCACCGTCGCGGTTGAGCACGGCGAAGGCCTGGCAGCCATGGGCGGTCATCAATTGGTCGAGGTGCTCGCGGCAAGCCTCCAGCACTTCGTCCGGATGACTGCCGGGCCGCACACGAAGGGCATGGGGGCGATGAACGATGCGCACGCCCTGCTCGGCCAAGGTGGCGGCGATGTCATCGTGGTGGGTCAGCACCTTGTTCGGCAGGTCCGGGCTGGACGGGTGAAAAACGCTGAGGATGCTCATCAGTGACGTGTCCTGGTCGGTTTCGAACGTAGGGCAATGATAACGGCTGCCGCCAGGGCTGCGGCGCTGGCCATACCAAAGGTGAAGGTCGGCCCCAGCAATTTCCAGCTGTAGCCTGAGTAGAGAGCGCCCAGCGCACCACCGGTTCCCGAGAGCGCCGCATACAGCGCCTGCCCCTGGCCTTGCTGGCGCGCGCCGAAGCTCGATTGCACGAACGCGATGGCGGCGGCGTGGAAGCAGCCGAAGGTGGCCGCGTGCAGCACCTGGGCGAAAACCAGCACTGCAGGCTCACCCGCCAGGTTGCCCAAGAGCAGCCAGCGCAACGCCGCCAACAGGAAACTGGCCAGCAGCACCCGCTGCACGCAGAACCGCGCAAAGATCCGGCTCATGAACATGAACACCAGCACTTCGGCGACCACGCCCAGCGCCCACAGCAGGCCAATGGCCCCACGGCTGTAACCCAGATGCTCCAGGTGCAGGGTCAGGAAGGTGTAGTAAGGCCCATGGCTGAGCTGCATCAACGCCACGCAGAGATAGAACGCCATCACGCCTGGCGCCATCAACTGGCGCACAAAGCCCCCGGCCGTGCTGCGCTCGCCCTGCTCCACCGGCTGGGCGTTGGGTACCCACAGGCTGGCCAGGACGATACCGGCCATGATGGTCACCAGGGCGACCGGGTAGATATCCAGGCTCAACCACTCGAACAACCGACCCAGCCCGACCACCGTTAGGATGAAACCGATCGAGCCCCACAGCCTCACTTGGCTGTAACGCGAGGTCTGGCCATGCAGGTGGGCCAACGTGATGACTTCGAACTGGGGCAGTACTGCGTGCCAGAAGAACGCGTGCAAGGCCATGACCAGCGCCAGCCAGGCGTAGCTCTTGCCGAAGAAGATCAACGAGAAGGTCGCCAGCGTCGACAACGCCCCCAGGCGCACGATCAGCAGGCGCTGGCCACTGCGGTCACCCAGCCAGCCCCACAGGTTCGGAGCGATGCAGCGCATCAGCATGGGGATGGCGACCAACTCGCCGATGCGCGCCGGGGAGAAACCCAGGTGGTCGAAGTACAGCGCCAGGAACGGGGCGGTGGAACCGAGCAGGGCGAAGTAGAACAGGTAGAAGCTGGACAGGCGCCAGTAGGGAATCGGGGGCATGGGGGCAGGCCGGTAGTGCATTAATACCTGGCAAGCCAGCCCCCACAGCCGTGTGCTTGCGGGAGCCGACTGGACGGCGATAGGTTCGGTACGATCAACACCGAGCCAACTGAAGCATCAGCGCTGGCCCAGCACCGGTGTGGCGACCTTGACGTCGGCGTTCTGCGCGCGGTGGCGCAGCAGGTGATCCATCAGCACAATGGCCATCATCGCTTCGGCGATCGGTGTGGCGCGGATGCCGACGCACGGGTCGTGACGGCCCTTGGTCACCACCTCTACCGGGTTACCGTCCACATCGATGGAGCGGCCAGGAGTGGTGATGCTCGACGTCGGCTTCAGCGCCAGGTGCGCGACGATCGGCTGACCCGACGAGATACCGCCCAGGATGCCGCCAGCGTTGTTGCTGAGGAAACCTTCCGGGGTCAGCTCGTCGCGGTGCTCGGTGCCCCGTTGGGCAACGCTGGCGAAGCCTGCGCCGATTTCCACGCCCTTGACCGCGTTGATGCTCATCAGGGCGTGGGCCAGTTCCGCGTCGAGGCGGTCGAAAATCGGCTCGCCCAAGCCAGGCATCACGCCCTCTGCGACCACGGTGATCTTGGCACCGACCGAGTCTTGGTCGCGGCGCAGCTGGTCCATGTAGGCCTCCAGCTCAGGCACCTTGGCCGGGTTGGGGCTGAAGAAGGCATTCTCTTCCACCGAGTCCCAGGTCTGAAACGGAATTTCGATCGGGCCCAGCTGGCTCATGTAGCCACGCACACGGATGCCCTGGGTGGCCAGGTACTTCTTGGCGATGGCGCCGGCAGCCACGCGCATCGCAGTTTCGCGGGCCGAGCTGCGGCCACCGCCGCGGTAGTCGCGGATGCCGTACTTGTGGTGGTAGGTGTAGTCGGCATGGGCCGGGCGGAACAGGTCCTTGATCGCCGAGTAATCCTTGGACTTCTGGTCGGTGTTGCGAATCAGCAAACCGATCGAGCAACCGGTGGTTCGGCCTTCGAACACACCCGAGAGAATCTCGACTTCATCGGGCTCCTGGCGCTGGGTGGTGTGACGGCTGGTGCCAGGCTTGCGACGATCGAGATCGTGCTGCAGGTCGGCCAGGGAGATCTCAAGGCCCGGTGGGCATCCATCGACAATGGCGACCAACGCCGGGCCATGGCTTTCGCCAGCGGTGGTGACAGTGAACAGCTTGCCGTAGGTATTACCGGACATGGACGCTCCGCGAGTCTGCCTGAGGTGATCGAAAGCGGGCAGTATACAGAGGATTGGCTATGTGTGAGGGGGCTATCGCCAACCCGCCGAACCTTCCCGTGAATGAGGGGTCCAACCGACACCTCCCTATGTAGTACCGCATGATGTCGCGCCTGGTCGCTTTGTTCTTGCTGCTGTGCTCCGGCCTGGCCCAGGCCGCCGCCCCTACTGTGCTGCAACGCCCCATCGACCTGGACACCGGCCAGGGCGTGCTGCATGGCAGCCTGCTGCTGCCGCAACAGGACACACCGCCACCGGTGGTGCTGATCATCGCCGGCTCCGGCCCTACCGACCGTGACGGCAACAACCCTGCCGCCGGACGGGTCGACAACCTCAAGCGCCTCGCCCTGCTGTTGGCCAACGAACACATCGCCAGTGTGCGCTACGACAAGCGCGGCGTCGCCGCCAGCCAACCGGCCACACCGGACGAGCGCGACCTCAGCGTCGAGCGCTACGTCGCCGATGTCGTGGCCTGGAGCCGCAAGCTCAAGGCCGACCCGCGTTTTGGCCCACTGATCCTGATCGGCCATAGCGAAGGTGCGCTGATCGCCAGCCTGGCCGCCGAACAGGCCGGCGCAAGCGCCGTGATCACCCTGGCCGGCAGCGGTCGCCCCCTGGCCGAAGTGCTGCGCGAGCAACTGGCCAAGCGCCTGCCGCCTGCCCAACTCGCCCGCGGCAGCGCGCTGCTCGACCGCTTGCAGGCAGGACAGACCAGCCTGGATGTACCCGCCCCCCTGCGCCAGGTATTCCGCCCCAGCGTGCAGCCTTACCTGATCACGCTGCTGCGGCAGAATCCGGCCGTCGCCTTCGCTCAACTGCCCATGCCAGCCCTGATCGTCCAGGGCCGCAACGATGTGCAGGTCGACGTGGCCGACGCCGAGCGCCTGAAGGCAGCCAAACCGGACGCGCAACTGGTGCTGATCGACGGCATGAACCACATGCTGCGCATCAGCCCCAAGGCCATGAGCGAGCAGCGCGACAGCTACCTCAACCCTGAACTGCCGCTGGCCCGCGAACTGGGCGAGCGGGTCGTCACGTTCATCCATCATCTGCCGTCGGCCTGAAGGTATCGGCATAGATTGCGCTCACGTCCTGGGCGGATCGGCCGATAACCGGATGCTGGCGTCGCCATTGCGCCCAGCCTGGCTGCACTGATGAGGACTGCCGTAATGACCGATGCCCCCGCCTCCGTAGACGCGACCGAAGAGCCGCAAGCCCCGGAAAGCGCCCCGCTGCCCTGGACCGACCTGGCCGTCGAGCACTTCCAGTTGCTGCGCCTGGCTGCCTTGCCCACTGACCGCAACAGCGGTGCACGGCCGCAGCGTTTCGTGCAGTTCGGCTATGCCGAACGCCACGACAAGGACCACAGCCTGCTGCGCATGGAAATCCGCCTGCCAGGGCAGAAAGTGCGCAAGGAACAGAACCAGCTGGATGTGCGTGTGGACCACGCCGAGCGCCGGGTGACGATCGGTGACAGCAACGGTTTGCAACTGGAACCGCTCAACCGTGGCCTCGGCCGCTTCATGTTGTCCCAGGCGGTGCAATGGCTGCAGCGCAAGTGGTCGCACTACCGGGTCGAAGGCTTCACCCTGCCCAGCAAGGATGCGCTGAACGAAGATTCACGCCTGCGCCGCGACCAGTTCCTGCGCGCCACTGGCCTTGAGGTGGAGTACGCCGACCCTCAGCACATGAAAGGTCGCACCGTCGAAGCCACGGTGGGCCAGCTGAAGGTGGGCTGGAACAGCGAGAAGGTGCAGCGGGTCGAGATCCTCGATGCGGCGAACATGCTGCAGAGTGCCGAGCAGCAGTTGCAGGAAAAGGAAGCGCAGCTGCGCGAGCGTGATGAGCGGGTGGCCAAGTACCGTCGCGAAGACAGCGGATTGCGCTTTACCATCACTTGCCTGGTGGCGTTTGCAGTGTTCCAGGCGGGGTTGTTGATCTGGATTGCTACACGCTGAGGGCTGGCTAGAGCTTTCTGGCGCCTGTGAGACCGAGCGCCGCCCGCGCGGTGCATCGCGAGCAAGGCGCGCTCCTACACAGCAGGGTGACCGTAGGAGCGAGCCTCGCTTGCGAGGGGATCACCTCAAGCCCTGGCCTTGAACAACGCCTGATGCTGGCGGCACTGCTCGGCCGTCAGCATGAACACGCCATGCCCGCCCCGCTCGAACTCCAGCCAGGCGAAATCGACCTCGGGGTACAACGCCTCGACATGCACCTGGCTGTTGCCCACCTCCACGATCATCAGGCCCTTTTCGGTCAGGTGATCAGCCGCTTCGGCGAGCATCCGCCGCACCAGGTCGAGTCCGTCGTTGCCACAGGCCAGGCCCATTTCTGGTTCATGGTGATACTCGGCCGGCATGTCGCCGAAGTCCTCGGCATCGACATACGGCGGATTGGACAGGATCAGGTCAAAACGCTGCCCCGGCAGACCGTCGAAACCATCGCCCTGAACCGTGTACACCCGCCCGTCCAGGCCATGGCGCTCGATGTTCTGGTTGGCCACTTCGAGGGCCTGGAATGACAGGTCGGCCAGCACGACCTCGGCATCGGGGAACACATCGGCGGCCACGATGCCGATGCAGCCCGAGCCGGTGCACAGGTCGAGGATGCGCGCAGGTTCGGCAGCCAGCCAAGGCTCGAAGCGTTTTTCGATCAGTTCGCCGATGGGCGAACGCGGCACCAGCACGCGCTCGTCGACCAGGAACGACATGCCGCAGAACCAGGCCTCGCCAAGCAGGTAAGCGGTGGGTACGCGTTCTTCGATACGGCGCTTGAGCAGGTGCTGCAGGCGAACCCGCTCATCGTCCTCGAGTTGGCAATCCAGGTAGCTGTCGGCCACCTCCCAGGGCAGGTGCACGGCGCCCAGCACCAGCAGGCGGGCTTCGTCCCAGGCATTGTCGGCACCGTGGCCGAAGAACAGCTCGTGCTCATGGAAGCGGCTGACCGCCCAGCGGATATGGTCGCGCAGCGTGCGCAGACGGGATGTGATCACGGGGTACTCCTATTCAGACATGACAAAAGTCTAACAGCCCAACCGCCACAAATGTTCCTTGCGCGTCACCGGCGATCCGCCACAGGCCAGTAACCATGCTGCCTGCGATGTCAACCATTCCCATTGGCGCCAAGGCAAGGGAGAATAGGTATACAAAAGCCCTACCCAAGGAGCCCTTGATGTCCGTTCCAACCACGATGTTCCGCCTCACTGGCCGCGACTATCCGCCGGCCAAGCTGAGCCAAGCCAGCCTGATCGTCATCGATGCACAAAAAGAGTACCTGAGCGGTCCTCTCATGCTGTCGGGCATGGACGAGGCCGTGGCCAACATCGCCAGGTTGCTCGACGCCGCCCGCAAGGCTGGCCGTCCGATCATCCACGTCCGCCACCTCGGTACCGTCGGCGGCCGCTTCGACCCGCAGGGGCCTGCCGGCCAGTTCATTCCGGGCCTGGAGCCGCGCGAGGGTGAAATCGTCATCGAAAAACGCATGCCCAACGCCTTCAAGAACACCAAACTGCACGAGACCCTGCAGGAGCTGGGGCACCTGGACCTGATCGTCTGCGGGTTCATGAGCCATTCCAGCGTCAGCACCACCGTGCGCCGCGCCAAGGACTATGGTTACCGTTGCACGCTGGTGGAAGACGCCTCGGCGACACGCGACCTGGCGTTCAAGGACAGCGTGATTCCGGCTGCACAGATCCACCAGTGCGAAATGGCCGTGATGGCCGACAACTTCGCTTGTGTCGCTCCGACCGCCAGCCTGATCTGACCCCGGCCGGCATGACCGCCCGGCACACGGGCGGAACCCAAGGGCGGGCGCCAGGTCCAATTCCGGCTACCTACAGAGGAACTCGGAATGAAGCTCAAAGGCAGTTTCGATGCCAAACACCTGCGTACGCGAGAGCCGCGTAACTGGGGCGCTCGCCTGGCTGCTGGCCTTTCGGCCCTGCTGGCGACACTTGGCGTGCTGCTGGCCATGGCTGGCGTCGCCGGCCTGCTGGGCAACTACCCTGCCCTGGCCGAGCTCAACGCCAACCGCCCGCTGTCCGCCATCCTGACCGTGGCCGGGCTGTCCATGCTGTACCTGGGCGTGCGCTTCTGGCGGCGCAGCCGCATTCGCTTGCGTCGCGGGCGCGAGTTGAACCTGGCACCGCACCTGATGAAGAAGCATGACTGAGTGAGCTGCGCCGGCGACAGGCCAGCACTGGCGACACAAGGCTGCACAGCGGCCCGCAGTCGCGTAAACTACGCCGCCCACGTGGAGGCATCATGCAAGACGACGACTTTTCCCTGTTCCACGCCGAGGTCCGCGGCGTCAAGCCGATCAAGCACGACCGCGCCGACGTCGGCAAGCCCAAGGCCGATCGCAAGCAACTGGCTGGCCTGCGCCAAGCGGCGACCGTGCGCAGCGATCAGGCGCTGGTCATCGACGGTTTGTCCGACCAGTTCGTGATCGACGTGGGTGCCGAGGATGAGTTGATGTGGCGCCGTGACGGCGTTCAGGAAAGCCAGATCCGCAAGCTCAAGCTTGGCCAGATCGCCTTCGAGGGCAGCCTCGACCTGCATGGCATGACCGTGGAAAAAGCCCGTGAAACCTTGTGGGCCTTCATCGCCGAAGCCACGAAGCTGGAAGTGCGCTGCGTGCGCGTCACCCACGGCAAGGCCGCGCGCCTCGATGGCAAGCGCCCGATGCTCAAGAGCCACGTCAACACCTGGTTGCGCCAGCACCCGCAAGTGCTCGGCTTCACCTCCTGCCAGGCCCGCCACGGCGGTACTGGTGCCGTGTATGTAATGCTCAAGCGAACCATGATGGAAGGCCGCGACGAATAACGCCGCGCTTGCAGCGCCGCCTTTGCCGCCGTACCCTTCGTTTTTGCGATTTTTTACCCACAGGTAGATCCATGTCCCTGGAACAGAACTACACCGAGATCCTCAGCCAACTCGGCGAGGACGTCTCCCGTGAGGGCCTGCTCGACACGCCCAAGCGGGCTGCAAAGGCGATGAAATACCTTTGCCGCGGTTACGAGCAGACGCTGGAAGAAGTCACCAACGGCGCGCTGTTCAGCTCCGACAACAGCGAGATGGTGCTGGTACGCGACATCGAGCTGTATTCGATGTGCGAACACCACATGCTGCCGTTCATCGGCAAGGCCCATGTGGCCTACCTGCCCAAGGGCAAGGTGCTGGGCCTGTCGAAGGTTGCCCGTATCGTCGACATGTTCGCCCGTCGCCTGCAGATCCAGGAAAACCTCAGCCGCCAGATCGCCGAGGCCGTGCAGCAGGTGACCGGCGCTGCTGGCGTGGCGGTGGTGATCGAAGCCAAGCACATGTGCATGATGATGCGCGGTGTGGAAAAGCAGAACTCGACCATGCTCACGTCGGTGATGCTGGGCGAATTCCGCGAAAACGCCTCCACCCGTAGCGAGTTCCTCAGCCTGATCAAGTGATCGGCACGTAACCTCGAGCCGACCCCATGGGTCGGCTTTTGCATTTTCAGGAGTTGCCCATGATCGTCAAAGCCCTGCGGGTCGGCCTCGGCCAGCTTATCGTGTTCGGCGACTGGATCAGCCGCCCGGCCAAGCGCAAACGCGATGCCGCCGCCCAGACGCTTGTCGAGCAGCAGGCCAGTGGCCTTGCGCTGTATCAGTTCCATGCCTGCCCGTTCTGCGTCAAGACACGCCGCACCCTGCACCGCTTGAACGTGCCGGTGGCGCTGCGCGACGCGAAGAACGACCCTGTGCACCGTCAGGCACTGCTGGAAGGCGGGGGCCGGGTGAAGGTGCCATGCCTGCGTATCGAAGAAGCGGGCAAGGTGACCTGGATGTACGAGTCCAAGGACATCATTGCCTACCTGGACAAGCGGTTCGCGTAAGCCTGATAGCGACCGCTCGCCTCTTCGCGGAGGTAAACCGGCGAAGAGGCGAGGCCAGGTTCACTCGCTCATCGGCACATGACGCGGATGGCTGGCCACCCTGGCCAACCAGTCACGCACTGCCGGGTAATCGGCCAGATCGAAGCCGCCCTGATGCGCCACGTGGGTGTAGGCATACAGCGCCACATCGGCGATCGAATATTGATCCCCCACCAGGTACGGCGTCATCTGCAATTGGCGCTCCATCACCTTGAGCGCCTTGTAGCCGCCCTTGTGCAGCTTGCGGTACTCCTCCACACGCTCATCCGGCAGGCCCAGGTAAAACTGGATGAAACGCGCCACGGCAATGTACGGCTCATGGCTGTACTGCTCGAAGAACTGCCATTGCAGCGCCTGGGTACGCAAACGTGGCTCGCTGGGCAGGAACTCAGTGCCATCGGCCAGGTAGTTGAGGATGGCGTTCGATTCCCACAGGCAGGTGCCATCCTCGAGCTCGAGCACCGGGACCTTGCCGTTGGGGTTCATCGCCAGGAATTCGGGCGTTTGGGTCTCTCCTTTGAGGATATCCACCGAGTGCCATTCATACGGCAGGTCGAGCAGGCTCAGCATCAGCTTGATCTTGTAGCAGTTACCCGACTGGTAATCCCCGTAAACCTTGTACATCGCCCATTTCTCCCGTGCAGTTGCGCAATTGTGCCCAATAGTTCGCGACTGTACGGCTAATTGCAATGCCTGCTGTATCGCAAGCATCGGTCGCGCTCGCGTTAGTCTGCAAAAAACGGCTAATCCACGTACAAGGACTTACCCATGCCCCACGCCACATCCGCACGCCTGCGGCCCCTGGCAGACAGCTCCCCTTCGGCGGTGGTCGCCGGCTTCATCGCCATGCTCACCGGCTATACCAGCTCGCTGGTGCTGATGTTCCAGGCCGGCCAGGCAGCCGGACTGACCAGCGCGCAGATCTCGTCGTGGATCTGGGCGCTGTCGATCGGCATGGCGATCTGCAGCATCGGCCTATCGCTGCGTTACCGCACGCCCATTACCGTGGCCTGGTCCACGCCAGGCGCGGCGCTGCTGATCACCAGCCTTGGCGGGGTGAGCTACAGCGAAGCCATCGGCGCCTACATCACTTGCGCGGTGCTGGTGCTGGTCTGCGGCCTGACCGGCAGCTTCGAGCGCCTGGTCAAACGCATCCCGGCGTCCCTGGCCTCGGCCCTGCTGGCGGGCATTCTGTTCAAGATCGGCAGTGAAATTTTCGTCGCAGCCCAACATCGCACCCTGCTGGTGCTGGGGATGTTCTTCAGTTATCTGCTGGTCAAGCGTCTGTCGCCGCGTTACTGCGTGCTGGCGGCATTACTGGTGGGCACAGCGTTGTCCGGGGCCCTGGGCTTGCTGGACTTCAGCGGCTTCACGCTGGAGGTCGCCATACCGGTGTGGACCACCCCGAGCTTCTCGCTGGCGGCGACCATCAGCATCGGTATCCCGCTGTTCGTGGTGGCGATGACGTCGCAGAACATGCCTGGCGTGGCGGTACTGCGTGCCGATGGCTACCAGGTGCCGGCCTCGCCGTTGATCTCGGCCACCGGCTTCGCCTCGTTGCTGCTGGCGCCGTTTGGTTCCCACGGGGTGAACCTGGCGGCGATCAGCGCCGCTATCTGCACCGGGCCGCATGCCCATGAAGACCCCAGCAAGCGCTACACCGCAGCTGTATGGTGCGGGATTTTCTACGGGATTGCGGGGGTGTTCGGCGCGACCCTGGCGGCGCTGTTCGCGGCGTTGCCGAAAGAGCTGGTGTTGTCGATTGCGGCCTTGGCGTTGTTCGGCTCGATCATGAACGGGTTGAACGTGGCCATGAGCGAGGCGCGGGAGCGTGAGGCGGCGTTGATCACCTTCATGGTGACCGCGTCGGGGCTGACGTTGTTCTCGATCGGTTCGGCGTTCTGGGGGATCGTGGCGGGGGTGATTACGTTGATGATCCTGAATCCGCGGGAGGTACGGCGGTAGGGATTGGTCGCGGTTGAGATCGAGCGCCGCCCGCGCGGCGCATCGCGAGCAAGGCTCGCTCCTACGTCTGTTTCGGGCCAGTTATGCCTGTGAGATTTGGGCGCGAACGCTTTGGTGCACGGCGCAATATTGGGGTCGTACAAACAAGGCGGTCGCGCGCGCCTGTCACTGACGTTACCGGCCCGAAACAGACGTAGGAGCGAGCCTTGCTCGCGATGCGCCGCGCGGGCGGCGCTCGATCTCAAAAACACCAAAAATCTTCCGCCAACCGCGCCAACC
Organism: Pseudomonas sp. Rh2; assembly: GCF_040762985.1. Taxonomy (NCBI): domain Bacteria; kingdom Pseudomonadati; phylum Pseudomonadota; class Gammaproteobacteria; order Pseudomonadales; family Pseudomonadaceae; genus Pseudomonas; species Pseudomonas sp. Rh2. Next base: position 1,950,406 of record NZ_CP142890.1, on the reverse strand, counting down.
CCGCCAACCCCGCCAATCCCACCCCCCCCCATCCCCTACAACCTGAAATGCCCCACCATCCCCTTCAGGTCACTGCCCAACTGCGCCAACTCGATACTGGACCGGGCATTGTCCTGCATGGCCAATGCCGCCTGATCGGCACTCCCACGAATCTGCGTGACGCTGCGGCTGATCTCCTCGGCCACCGAACTCTGCTCCTCGGCCGCCGCGGCAATCTGCTGATTCATCTGCTGGATCAATGACACCGCCACCGCAATGCTGCCCAAGGCGCTTTCGGTCTGCAGTGCATCGGCCACCGCCAGGCGCACCAGCTCGGTACTGCCACGGATCTGCTCGACCGATTGCTGGGCATTGCCGCGCAGGCTGGCGACAAGGCGTTCGATCTCATCGGTGGATTGCCGGGTACGCCGGGCCAAGGCCCGCACTTCGTCGGCCACCACCGCGAAGCCACGCCCCTGCTCCCCTGCCCGCGCCGCCTCGATGGCGGCATTGAGCGCCAGCAGGTTGGTCTGCTCGGCCACGCTCTTGATCACCGCCAGCACATCACCGATGGTGTGGATCTCTGCGCTGAGGCTGTCGATACCGGCGCTGGCGGTCTCCGCCGCAGCGGCCAACTGCTCGATACGCTGCATGCTCTGGCGCACCACCTGCTGCCCGGAGCCAACCTTGTCGTCGGCCGACTGCGCCGCCTGAGCCGCCTCTTCGGCGTTGCGCGCCACATCGTGCACGGTGGCGGTCATCTGCTGCATGGCAGTGGCCACCTGCTCGGTTTCTTCTTTCTGGCTACCCACCTCGCGGTTGGTCTGCTCGGTGACCGCCGACAACGCCTGGGCGCTGCCGGCCAATTGCTCGATCCCCTGCTGCAGGCCGCTGACCACGCCTGACAAACCGGCAGCCATCTGCTGCATGGCCTGCATCAGTTGCCCCACCTCATCACGACGAGGTGCTTCCTCCTCCAGGCTCAGCTCGCCCGCGGCGATGCGCTGGGCGCGGCCAATCACGCGCTTGAGCGGGCCGACCACGGCACGGGTAATCAGCCAGCCTGCCACTATCCCGACCAGCAAGGCCAGGCCTGTGGCCAGGGCGATGGCCAGGGCGTTTCGGGAGAGTTCACCCTGCATGGCCTTTTCCTGGCCTACGTAGGCCTGGTCGACCAAGTCAGTGACATGGGCCGCGCGCGCCTGCAACTGGGCCTTGATGCCCTGCTCCTTGCCCAGCAGGTCGGTGTATTCGTTGAGCTTGTCGGAGAAACTGCCGATGTGCCCGGCCACTTCACCCAGCACGCTCTGATAGCCGGCATCGCTAATGGTACCCTTGAGCTGATCGACCAAGCTGGCAGCCTCGACGGTCTGGGCGATACGCTCCTGGCTGCCTTGCTCCTCGCCCTTGCGGCTTTTATCCAGGCGCACCCGGGCTTCGTCCATGGCCTGCAGCATCAATCGCGACACCTGCGCCACCTGGGTCGCCTGCTCAAGGAATTCGCCGCCCTGCTGGCCCTGGGATTGCTTCAGGGTATAGGTACCATCGTCGGCCAGGCCTGACTGCAGCACGTCGAGGTTGTTGGCCACGCTGGACACCGCCCAACTGGCCATGTCCAACGCAAGCTCCTTGGCCTGCACCACTTCGACGAAAGCCTCGAAGGACTGGCCGTAGGCGTCGAGCTCAGCGGGTGCACCGCTCAATGCCGGCAAACTGCGCGCACGCTCGGTGAGGTCCTTCAGGCCTGCACGCAAGGCTTCGGCCTCCTTGATATCGGAGCGCAGCGCAAAAGCTTGTTCATGCTGGCGCAAGCGCAATAAATCGGTGTTGAACTGGGCCAGTTGGCGCAGGCCATCGAACCGTTGGCCGACACCGTGCAACGCCACGACACCGATGCCCGCCACCGCGACTGTCAACGACAGCACCAAGGCAAAACCAAGGCCCATTTTGCGGGCCATGCCCAGATTGGCCAGAATACCGTGCCTGGTCGCGCCCATTGCCGATCTCCCCTCACCCTGTCAGGTTTTGCCGAAAGCCAAGAGTGGCAATGCCGCTGGCCTGCTCACAAGGGCTTGACGTCAGAATAGTGTCAAATAGCTATGAACGTGTCGTTTTCAGCGTGCTGAAGGTCGTCCTGCGTGCTGGAAGAAGGCCTGGGCGCGAGAGTCCTGCCCGTAAGCGACATTGATCCGCAGCCATTCACTGGGCGCCCCCTGGTAGTCGAATGCGCTGCCTGGGGTGAGTAGCACAGCATGCTCCAGCGCCAGCTGCTCCAGTCGGGCATAGCCCAGCCCCGGCACCCGCGCCCAGACGAACATGCCGCCATAGGGTTCGCACATCACCTCCCAACCGAACTGCTCCAATTGCCCCTGCAGCCTGGCCATATGCTGCCCCAGGCGCAGCCGCAGGCGCTGGGTGCTCTTGCGATAGCTGCCATTGGCAAGCATCTGCCCGACCACCTGCTCGGCAAAGCGCGAGTTACCGATGCCAGTCACCATCTTCAGCTCGGCCAGGCGCGCCAACAGCGGCGCATCGGCCACCAGGTAGCCCACCCGCAACGAACTGCTCAGGGTCTTGGAGAAACTGGCCAGGTAGATGACCCGCTGTTCGCTGTCGAGGGTCGCCAGCCGCGTGGCCGGCCCCTCCTGAAAATCGGCGTAGATATCGTCTTCGACGATACGCAGGTCATGCTCGCGGGCCAGCTCCAGCAAACGGTAGGCGACCTTGGGGGTGAGGCTGGTGCCGGTGGGGTTGTGGTACAGGCTGTTGACGAACAGGCAACGCGGACGGTGTTCAGCCAGCATCTGCTCGAGGGTGGCCAGGCAAGGGCCTTCAACGGTACGCGGCACCGGCAACATACGCACCTGGTGCTGGCGCAGCAGGTTGTAGAGGTTGTAGTAGCCAGGGTTTTCCACCAGCACCGTATCGCCGGGGCGCAGCAAGGTGCGCACCAGCAGGTCGAGGGCATGGCTGGCGCCTTGGGTGGTGAGGATGCGCTCAGGCCCGGCGGCAATGTCCAGGCGCGCCAGACGCTTGTGCAGTTGCTGGCGCAGACTGGCCAGCCCCAGCGGCGGGCAATAGTCGAACAGGTCCTGCGGGTTGCCACGGCTGACCTGGCGGATGGCCTGGGCCAGCTCCTCGTGCGCGCGCCAGGCGATAGGTAACCAGCCGCATCCCAGTTTCAGCAGTTCTTCGTGGCCTTCGCGAAACTGGCGCCAGCTGCCATCTCCCGCCTCGCCCCAGGTCGGCTCATCGTCCAGAGCCAGGCCCGGCTTGCGCTCGGCGACGAAGAAGCCAGTACCGTGGCGCGCCTCCAGCCAGCCGCTGGCGACCAGGCGGTCGTACGCCTCGATCACGCAGGACGCGCTGACGCACTGGTCGCGGGCCAGGGTGCGGATCGACGGCAGGCGCGCGCCTGGGCGCAGGCGCTGCTGGGTGATCCAGGTTTGGAGGTGCTGGGTGAGTTGCTGCACCAGAGGGGTGGCGCTGTCGCGGTCCAGGGGGATGTGCATGGGCAAGTGTTCGCTGTTTTTTGGCGAACAGTTAAGCATAAATCGATGCGGGGTGTGTCTTGTGAGGGGCATGGGCGCACTGACACCCTAACCGGAATTCTGGAGAAGAGGCCTGACTTGAGCTTTGAGGTGCCACGAAAATCGAGCGCCGCGCGGCGCATCGCGAGCAAGGCTCGCTCCTACGTTTGTTTCGGGCCAATAACGCCTGTGACAGGCGCGCGCGACCGCCTTGTTGGTACGACTCGATATCGAACGATGCGCCAAAGCGGTCGCGCGCATATCCCACAGGCATAACTGGCCCGAAACAAACGTAGGAGCGAGCCTTGCTCGCGATGCGCCGCGCGGGCGGCGCTCGATCTGCTAGGCACCCAAAAAAGTTGTGGCAAACCCAATAAACTCAGGACCTGAACACCATGCCCCCGCACCCCACCCCCGCCCTGCTGGCCTTCGCCCTGTGCCTGATCACCCTTGCGGTGAACCTGCCAGCCCCACTGTACATCGCCTACGCCGACCTCTCCGGCCAAGGCGCCGCCGCCACTGCCGTGGCGTTCTCCGCCTACGTGGTGGGCGTCATTCCCGTGCTGCTGGCCCTGGGCGGCCTCGCCGACCGCATCGGGCGACGACCACTGATCATTGCCGCGCTGTTGCTGTCGATGATCGCGACCTCACTCATGCTGCTGGCCCCCGGCTTGCACACCCTCGCCTTGGCGCGCCTGTGCCTGGGCCTTGGCACTGGCCTCGCCACCGCCACGGCGACCGCCTACATGGGCGAACTGATGGGCGCCGACCACAGCGCACGCGCCGCCACCTGGGTGACCGCCAGCACCTCCCTGGGCTTTGGCCTGGGGGCGGCGCTGACCAGCCTGTTCCTGTTGCACGAAGCCAGCCTCACACCCGGCAGTTTCCACTTGCAACTGCTACTTGCGGCCTTGGCCGTGCTGCTGGTGTGGCGCCTGCCCGACCCACGCCAGGCGCAACGCGGCGCCATGCTGCGCCTGCCCTTCTACCCCCGAGGCAGCGTTGCCTATGGCTTTGCGATTCTGCTGGCCTGGGCCTGCTCGGGGCTGGTGATTGCGCTGTTGCCAGGCATTTTGCGCCAGCACGGCCTGAGTGAATGGTCGGGGGTCTCGACGTTTTGCGTGATCACTTGCGGGTTGGCGTTCCAGCCCATGGCACGCCGCATGGCCAGCAGCAAAGCGACTCTGCTGGGACTTGCGATTTTACCGTGCAGCTACGCCTTGCTGGCCTGGGGAGCCGACCACGGGCAGTTGGCGGCAGTGCTGTTGGGTGCAGTCGCCGCCAGCAGTGCGTGTTACGGGTTCATCTACCTGGGTGGATTAGCGGCAGTGAACCACCTGGCCGGCACAGAAAAGACCCGCGCCAGCGCCGGGTTCTTTCTGCTGGCCTACTTCGGCTTCAGCCTGCCGGTGATCTTCACCGGGTTGCTGAGCGACCGGCTCGGGCCGCGGCTGGCACTGGTGGTGTTCGGGCTGGCATTGCTACTGGGCTGCGCAAGTGTGGCCGTGGCTCTGGTACGCGGCGCACGCCCGGCACAGCTGGCAGCCCAGGCGTCGTCCTAGATGGCCGTCGCGCCGCCGTCGACCGTCAGGCAGTGCCCAGTGGTAAACGCCGCGCCATCACTGCACAGGTACAACACCGCACTGGCGATTTCCTCTACCTTGCCGATGCGCCCAACCGGGTGCATCGCCGCTGCAAACTCCGCCTTGCGCGGGTCGGCCTCGTAGGCGCGGCGGAACATATCGGTGTCGATCACGGCGGGGCACACCGCATTCACCCGAATGCCCTTCTTCGCATACTCGATGGCCGCCGACTTGGTCAGGCCGATCACCGCATGCTTGGATGCGCTGTAAATGCTCATCTTCGGCGCTGCCCCCAAGCCCGCCACCGACGCCGTGTTGACGATCGCCCCGCCGCCCTGGGCCAGCAGCAGCGGCAGTTGGTACTTCATGCACAGCCAGACACCCTTGACGTTGACGCCCATGATGGCGTCGAACTCTGCCTCGCTACCCTCGGCCAGGCGCCCCTGCTCGATCTCGATGCCGGCATTGTTGTAGGCGTAGTCCAGTCGCCCGAAGGCCTCGATGGTCCTTGCATGCAGGTGGCGCACCTGCGCGTCCTGGGTCACGTCACAGGCCACGAACAATGCTTCGCCACCCGCCTCGCGAATCCGCATGGCGGTCACCTCGCCACCCGCCTCGTCCAGGTCGGCCACCACCACCTTGAGGCCTTCCCGGGCGAAGGCCAGCGCCGTCGCCCGGCCAATGCCCGCCGCGCCGCCGGTGACCAGGGCTACCTGGCCGGAAAAGGTCATGCTCATAGCTCGCTCCTTGGGTTGGATGCTCCGGCCTCACCGGCGCCTACAGGGTTCCGAGGCCGTTGCAGGAGCCGGCTGGCCGGCGATGAAGGCTCCTCGGATATCGAGCAGAGTCTAGTCAGACCGCCTTTAGGCTGGGCAGCATCATCAAGGCAGCAGTTGGGCTAACATGCTTGTCAGTGATGTTACTGACCCACCTGCATCAGCAAGGTAAATTGAGCCATCCACCTGCCTAAAGGACCTGTCATGACCCACACCAATCGCCGCTTCCTGCTTGCCAAACGCCCGGTCGGTGCCGTGCGCCGCGACGACTTCACCTTCGAGGCGGTGCCTGCCGCCGAGCCGGGCGACGGCCAGGTTCTGGTGCGCAACCTCTACCTATCGCTGGACCCGGCCATGCGCGGCTGGATGAACGAAGGCAAGTCCTACATCCCGCCCGTTGGCCTGGGCGAGGTGATGCGGGCCTTGGGCGTGGGCGAAGTGATCAGCTCCCGCCACCCCGACTACAAGCCGGGCGACCACGTCAGCGGTGCCCTCGGCGTACAGGACTATTTCACCGGCGAGCCCCAGGGCCTGCACAAGATCGACCCACGCCTCGCCCCCCTGCCCCGTTACCTTTCTGCACTGGGCATGACCGGCATGACCGCCTACTTCGCCCTGCTCGACGTCGGTCAACCCAAGGCTGGGGAGACGGTGGTGATCTCTGGCGCTGCGGGCGCGGTGGGCAGCCTCGTCGGGCAGATCGCCAAGATCAAAGGTTGCCGTGTGGTCGGTATTGCCGGCGGCGCACAGAAGTGCCAGTACCTGAAGGACGAACTGGGCTTTGATGGCGTGATCGACTACAAGGCCGAAGACGTGCTCGCCGGCCTCAAGCGTGAGTGCCCGAAAGGCGTGGACGTGTACTTCGACAACGTTGGCGGCGAGATCCTCGATGCCGTGCTGACCCGCATCAACTTCAAGGCACGCATCGTCATTTGTGGCGCCATCAGCCAGTACAACAACAAGGAAGCGGTCAAAGGGCCGGCCAACTACCTGGCGCTACTGGTGAACCGGGCGCGCATGGAAGGCTTCGTGGTGATGGACCATGCCAAGGAGTATGGCAAGGCCGCTCAGGAGATTGCCGGGTGGCTGGCCAGCGGGCAGGTGAAGAGCAAAGAGGATGTGGTGGAAGGGTTGGAGACGTTTCCGGAGACGTTGTTGAAGCTGTTCAGTGGGGAGAATTTTGGGAAGTTGGTGTTGAAGGTTTGAGCCAGATTTGACAGTCCCCAAAGGCCTGTACACCCATGGGTATGGGCCTTTTCCATCGTCGCGCCGCACATCGACCTGATGATGCTATGCTCATCGATCGCATCGAAGACTGATCCACCCGTTGGGTGGCTCACCCGCCGAATCAGCCTGCAACATGGCTAACGTATCCCTGAGCCCTCCCTTCCATTAGAATGCGCAAAGCTTGCCAAAGATACTGAATTGCTATCACTTCAGAGCAGCAAGCAAATCTACCTGCACAGAAGCTACACACGAAATGGATTAAAGCTAGGGGTTTCACATGCGTTTTGAAAGTCACGGCGTTACTGACACACCGTTGGTAACGGTGATCATCGCGTCGTACAACCACGCGCGTTACATCGAAGCAAGCATTAACAGCGTCATCAACCAGACCTATGAAAATATCGAGCTCCTGGTAATTGACGACGGTTCCAAGGACGATAGCCCGGAAGTACTCAAGCGCTTGCAGGAAAAGCACGGGTTCGATCTGCGCTTCCAAGCCAACAAAGGCCTGGCGCGCACACTCAACGACGCGATCGCACGCGCCAAGGGCGACCTGATCGTCCCCTTCGGCTCCGACGACATCATGCTGCCCCACCGTATAGCCACCCAAGTGCAATACATCAACGGCAAGCCTGAAGTGGGGATCTGCTCGGCCAACATCGAAACCATCGACCAGGACGGCAACGTTATGGGCCCGCGTGAGCAGCGCAACCGTAACCTGCCTTTCCGCCGCCTGGACTTCGACGACCTGTTCCTGGACCGCAAGCCAGGCCCCATGGCGGCAACTCTGATGCTACGCCGTGAAGCACTGGAAAAGGTGGGTGGCTTCCATGACAGCATTCGGTTGGAGGATGTGTACATCGAGTTGGCGATTACCCGTGCCGGCTACTACATCGATGTGCTGGGCGAGGTGCTGGCGCAATACCGCGACCACCCGAGCAATACCTTCAAGAACGGCCGCTTCATGGTCGACAATGTCTTGCAAACCTACGCGGTGTTCCAGGACCACCCACAGTATGAGCAGGTGTGCATGAACTTCCGTAACTCGATGGTGTTGAAGTACGCCAACCGAGACAAGGCGCTGAGCCGGGAAATCCTTTCGGAAATCCCGGTCAGGTACTGGAACCGGAAGACCTTGCGCGGCATGTGGCGACTGGTCTGTTCTTAAGCAGACCGACCGCGCTTCCAGTGGATCAGCGATTGGCCATAGACGAGCGCCATGGGGATCCAGATCAGGAACCAATGCTCCTTAGGGCGTGACATGAAAGCGCTGCCTTCTGTCAGGCCCGAGGCGAAGCCGAAGATCAGCCAAGTGGCTGCAATTGTAACGCCGGGGTGCTTGCGATAAAGCCAGCTGAAGTGCATCGCCAATCCGTAAAGCGTCATCCACAGCACTAGCCCTACGATGCCACCCGCGTACAACACACCCAATTCGATGTTATGCGGGTCGGCCAAGGTTTTGGTCAAGCCGGGAATGATCACCGTCATCGGAGCGTCGAAACCATGGCCAAGCCAGGGATGCTCACCGATCTGACGCAGGGCTTCCATCCAAATAGCCGGACGGTATGACATACCACGCTGGATAACAGCCTCAGGGTAAGCCAGTACCACGCAGATGGCTGCGATTGCGACCGCCGCAATGGCCAGCAGACCACGTCGACGATCTCCTACTATCAGAAGCCAGCCTAAAGCGGCAGCCAAGCCAACCAATGGTGTACGCGAACCCGTTGCCAGCACTGCCAGCCCCAGTACTGCGAGAGAGAGCAATGGCAGCGGGCTGAACGGGCTGCGCGCTTGGAACCAGGACGCCAACCAGTAGGCCGCGAATGCCCCAAATACGTGAGCGGTGAGCAGAGGATTGTAGAGCGCACCGTATCCATTCAACCGCCGACCGGCTAGCACTGGAGTGCTGTACAGGTAGTAAGCCAGCGACAAACCCGCTGCCATCGCAGCAAAGATCGCCGCGAACCGTGTGCACTGGTCCAGTTGCGTAGGGGAACGCAGGCTGATGATACCCGCAGCAAACAGCAGCATGGCAATGTACAGGGGCCGCTTGACCAGACTGCCTGTAGAGTTTTCAGTGTCTGACCAGGCAATGGTCAACAGTGTGTACGCACTGAACGCCAGGAAAGCCAGAAACAACGGGTTCATGACCATAGGCCTGAACAGATCCCGCTGCTTGACCAGCATCAGCAGCGTGGGAACCGCCAGAAAGATATAAAACAGTTTATGGAACGCAGCACGGTCCCAAGCCCAGAACATCCCTGTGAGGATGACCACCCACCCTACCGGCAAAACGTAGCTATTGATCAGGCTACCCAAGCGCTGAACTGGCGATTCAACTGCAACATCAACTGACATTTAGCGTTCTCTGACAAACTAGGACATCGAAATCGTATGTCCTATACGATTTCGGTTTCTGAACTTCAGTGATTGCGTTTGGCTCAGCCGCGAATCTCTGCCACGACCGCAGCCAAGGCTTTGGCCGGGTCTGCTGCCTGGCTGATCGGGCGTCCAATCACGAGGTAGTCCGACCCCGCATCCAGTGCCTGGCGCGGGGTCAGAATGCGACGCTGGTCGTCCTGGGCACTGCCCGCCGGGCGAATGCCTGGAGTGACCAGTTGCAACGAAGGATGTGCCGCCTTCAGCGCCGGAGCCTCAAGTGCCGAGCACACCAAACCGTCCATACCGGCCTTCTCTGCCAGAGCGGCCAGGCGCAGAACCTGCACTTGCGGGTCGACATCCAGACCGATGCCTGCCAAGTCTTCACGCTCCATGCTGGTGAGCACGGTCACGCCAATCAGCAGAGGCTGCGGCCCGCTGCGCTTGGCCAGCTCTTCACGGCAAGCCGACATCATGCGCAGGCCACCAGAGCAATGAACGTTGACCATCCACACACCCATCTCGGCTGCCGCCTTCACTGCCATGGCCGTGGTGTTGGGGATGTCATGGAACTTGAGGTCGAGGAACACTTCGAAACCCTTGGCGCAGAGGGTCTCGACGATGCCCGAGGCACTGCTGGTGAACAGTTCCTTGCCAACCTTTACCCGGCACAGGGCGGGGTCAAGCTGGTCAGCCAGCTTCAGGGCGGCCTCGCGGGTCGGGAAATCCAGGGCAACGATCAGGGGCGTCTGGCAGGCGGACATGGTCTGGGTCTCTTGGCAATTCGAAAACGGCGCGCATTGTAAACGATGTGGCACAGGCTTGGGTGGCCATGGGGCAGCAGAATTGGCCCAACGGGGACCGGCTCCTATAATTGAACCAACGGAGACAGCAATCGCTCAAAATTTGTACAAGCGATTGCATTGATGATAACAGGAGAACAACAGATGCCCTGGTATGCCTGGCTGATACTCATCATAGCCCTCGGCTCGATTGTCGGTGGGCTGATGTTGCTGCGAGATACGGCGAAGAAGCTGCCTTTGACGGAGGAGCAGCTTAGGAAAGTGCATGAGCGCAACGCTGAAGCAGATGCCAAGGATGCGCAGGATAGGTGAAAGATGCACGACCGGGCTGCAAACGGCGCTTATCTGGAGGCCCTATCGCCGGCTTGCCGGTAACAGGGCTGCAAAACGGCCCTATTACCGGCAGAGCACGCCCTGAGAGAACAGCGCCAACAATCGTTCGGCGCTACCTCCAGGCTTACTCGACCATTAACTTGCCCCGGTTCCTCTCGAGCAACGCATTGCCAATCCCTTTGATTTCCAGCAACTCATCCACCGACGTGAAAGGCCCATTAGCCTCCCGATAGGCCACAATGGCGTCAGCCTTGGCCTTGCCGATACCATTGAGTGCTTTCTGCAAGGTGGCCGCATCGGCCTTGTTCAAGTCCAGCCGCCCGGCTGGCGCCTCCATCTGGCTTACCAGCGGCACAGGCTCTTTCATGGCACCGATTTCAGCCGGTGCAGCGCTCAACGAAAAGGACAGGCCGGCGAACAACGGCAGCAGCAGGTAATTGAGGACGGTATTGCGCATGAGTAGTCACTCCTTTGAGTTGATTGGGTGTGCAGCTGTTTCCATCGCTGCCCCTTCAACCTAGCGACTCACGCGCAATACCACCAGCTTGATTGCAGTGGGATTTGTGACTGGATTAGACGTCACAACTTGTTGCGGTACAACTTCCTACATCAAGCGGGTACAACGCCTTCCTGGCAGTAAGATTGAGCACACCTGGCAGGCAAACACGGCGACTCCCGAAGTGCTGATTCACTCAAACACGTCAGCGTCTTCCAGTGCCTTACCTACTTGGTCCTTGGCAGACAACGTAGGTGCAAAGTCAATCGGCCATTCGATAGCGATCTGAGGGTCATCCCAGGCAATGCAACGTTCGCTCTTGGCCGAATAGAAGTCCGTGGTCTTGTAAACAAACTCAGCGGTCTCGCTCAAGGTCACGAAACCATGGGCAAACCCAGGGGGAATCCACAGCTGGTGATGATTCTGCGATGACAGCACGGCACCTACCCACTTGCCGAAGGTGGGCGAACCGCGACGGATATCCACCGCCACATCGAACACCTCGCCCTGAACCACACGAACCAGCTTACCCTGGGCGTGAGGCGGCAACTGATAATGCAAGCCGCGCAGCACGCCCTTCACAGAGCGGGAATGGTTGTCTTGAACGAAGTCCGGCTGCAGGCCAGTGACTTCGTTGAACACTCGAGCATTGAAACTCTCGTAGAAAAAGCCACGCTCATCGCCGAATACCTTGGGAGTGAACAGGATGACTTCAGGGATGGCCATTGGAATAGCGTGCATCAAAATACCTTCACTTCAAGCAGGTTTTGCAAGTACTTCCCGTAGCCGTTCTTCAGCAGCGGCTGTGCCAGGCGCGTCAGCTGTTCGGCGTCGATCCATCCAGCGCGGTAGCAAATTTCTTCCGGGCAGGCCACCTTGAGGCCTTGGCGGCGCTCCATGGTGGCGATGAATTGGCTCGCGTCTAGCAGGCTGTCGTGGGTACCGGTATCCAGCCAGGCATAACCACGGCCCATGATCTCGACTTGCAGTTGCTGCTGTTGCAGGTACAGGTTGTTCAGGTCCGTGATCTCAAGCTCACCCCGTGCAGACGGTTTCAGTTGCTTGGCCAGGTCTACCACCTGGTTATCGTAGAAATAGAGCCCGGTTACGGCGTAGTTGGATTTCGGGACTTTCGGCTTCTCTTCAATCGACAATACGCGCCCTGTTTCGTCGAACTCCGCGACACCGTAACGTTCGGGATCCTGAACGTGATACGCAAAGACCGATGCGCCGCTCTCTTGCTTATCGGCACTGAGTAACAGCGACTGGAAGTCATGGCCGTAGAAAATGTTGTCGCCTAGTACGAGAGCCGACGAAGCGTTGCCGATGAAGTCAGCCCCAATGGTGAAGGCCTGTGCCAAACCATCTGGACTAGGCTGCACGGCGTAAGTGAGGTTGATACCCCACTTACTACCATCGCCGAGCAACTGCTCAAAGCGCGGAGTGTCCTGCGGTGTTGAAATGATCAGGATGTCACGAATGCCCGCCAGCAACAGCGTGCTCAGCGGGTAATAGATCATCGGCTTGTCGTACACAGGCAACAACTGCTTGGATACCGACAGTGTCGCGGGGTGCAGGCGAGTGCCCGAGCCACCCGCCAGAATGAGTCCTTTGCGTGCCATAGGAATTCCTGTTACTGGATCTCGTCCAGCATCCGTTGCACACCTTGTTGCCAAGGAGGCATTTTGAGATTGAAGGTCTCTTCGAGTTTAGCCAATGCCAGCCGAGAATTTCGCGGGCGCGGGGCTGGAACCGGATACGCCTCGGTACTGATTGCACCAATCTGCTCGGCGCAAACCTTCAAGACAGCGCCGTTGCGGCTGGCATGCGCCAATACGAACTGAGCATAGGCATGCCAGTTGGTTTCACCAGCGGCGGCAAGATGGTATGTGCCAGCCAAATGGTTTGCATTCTGCTCGCGAAAAATCTGCCGCAGTATATGGGCGGTGACATCGGCGATCAGCTCAGCACCAGTCGGAGCGCCGAACTGGTCCGCGACCACGTTCAGCGAATCTCGCTCAGCCGCCAGACGCAGCATTGTCTTGGCGAAGTTATGACCGCGCGCAGCATATACCCAACTGGTGCGCAAGACCACGGCGCTGGCGCCGCTGCCTTGAATGGCCCGCTCACCGTCAAGCTTGGTACGACCGTACACGGACAATGGTCCGGTGGGGGCGTCTTCCTGCCATTGAGCCTGGCCGCTGCCATCAAAGACGTAGTCTGTCGAGTAGTGAATGAGCCATGCGCCCAGTTTTGCCGCCTCGCGCGCGAGCACACCTGGCGCTTCGGCGTTGATCTTGGCCGCGAGAGCTGGCTCGCTTTCGGCTTTGTCTACTGCCGTGTAGGCAGCTGCGTTGACGATCACGTCTGGAGCGACCGAGCGCACCGTTGCCGCCAAGCCATCAAGGTCATTGAGGTCTCCGCAAAAACCAGCATAGCCAGCGCGATCGAGCGCGATCACCTCACCTAGCGGCGCAAGCGAACGCTGCAACTCCCAACCGACTTGCCCGTTTTTGCCCAGAAGCAGAATTTTCACGCGTTACTCGCCCCGTATTGCAGCGCAACCCAGTCCCGGTAGCTGCCATCCATGACTCCCTTAACCCATTCCTGGTTGGCCAAGTACCAATTAACCGTTTTACGGATGCCGGACTCGAAAGTTTCGGCAGGCTTCCAACCGAGCTCGCGCTCGATCTTACGAGCGTCTATTGCATATCGGCGGTCGTGACCGGGACGGTCAGCTACGTAGGTGATGAGCTCAGCATAGTGCTCGACTGGCTTGCCGGTGGCCTGATTGATCACGTTGCGTGTAATTGCGGGAGCCAGTTCATCTAGCAGGCCGCATAGGGTGCGCACGATGTCGATGTTGGCCTTTTCGTTCCAGCCTCCGATGTTGTAAGTTTCGCCGCAAGTCCCGGCTTCCAGTACCCGGCGGATGCCCGAGCAGTGGTCCTCGACAAACAACCAGTCGCGGATCTGCTGACCGTCTCCGTATACCGGTAGTGCCTTACCAGCCAAGGCATTGACGATAATCAGGGGGATCAGTTTTTCCGGGAAGTGGAATGGGCCGTAGTTGTTCGAGCAGTTGGTGGTCAACACTGGCAGCCCATAAGTATGGTGATATGCACGCACCAAGTGATCACTTGCAGCCTTGGTGGCAGAGTAAGGACTGTTGGGTTGGTACTGATGCCCCTCAGTAAACGCCGGTTCGTCAGTTTTCAAGGACCCATAAACCTCATCGGTGGACACGTGTAGGAACCGAAATTCCATCCGACCTGGCTCCTCCAACCCCTGCCAGTAACCACGCACGGCCTCTAATAGTTGGAATGTGCCAACGATGTTGGTGTCGACGAAACCCTGCGGTCCATGGATTGAGCGGTCGACATGGGACTCAGCCGCAAAGTTCAGCACTGCACGCGGTCGATACTCGGCCAGCAGCTTCTGCACCGCTGGGCGGTCGCCAATATCGCCGTGTACGAATACATGCTTGGGATCGCCCTTTAAGCTTGACAAACTCTGCAAATTCCCTGCATACGTAAGCTTGTCCAGATTGACGATCATTTCGTCCATTTGGCTTACCCAGTTCAGTACGAAGTTCGCACCGATGAAGCCGGCACCGCCAGTTACCAAGATTGTCATAGGGAGCAAGGTCTCAAATATCTATCGGTTGAGGATGATTGCACGATTTTAGACGGAATCGCAGCGGGTGTGTTGTTGTCGCTCAACGAAAACCTATGCAGCCATAAGGGCCCCTGATCCGACGTGGCAGTTCGCCCGTTAATGCGTGATTGCTCCACTCGCTCAGTGACACTGAAAATTCGAAACCAAACAGCAACCTAACGGACACAGCGAGCAACCTTCTTCTTTGCGAATCCCGCAGGATTAGACAAATGGAACACCTCCCCTTCGTGGCAAGACGTAACGCCGCCACCTGGGACGATGCTCAAGGGCAACAGGACAGTAATCCTAAGCCAATAGACATCCTCTCGAGGTTAAGCGAATGACACATTCTGAAACGTCGTGGGTCAACCCAAAAAATATGTAACACGCCTTTCTACAGGAAAATCTTACTGGTAAAATTCTTCTCAAAATTCATCAAGCATTGACTTACGACGTGAAAAATACCATCCACATGCCCCATCGTGGCACAACGTTTAGTATATTCGAAGCGAATAATCAGGGAAGAGATTTTATAGTAGGCGACATTCATGGACACTTCGAATCACTAGAGACCTTACTAGGACGCGTTAACTTCAACTATTTAACAGACCGCGTTTTCGCGACTGGCGACATTATAGACCGGGGCCCTCTATCAAATCAGGTTATACACTGGCTAGATCAACCCTGGTTACACACAGTCCGAGGCAATCACGAACAAATGGCAATAGACGCCTACTACGGAGGAGGCGACAAGTTACGGCACTCTCGCAATGGGGGCGCCTGGTTTTATCAATGCCTCGAAAACATTCAAAATGAAATTGCCGCACGATTTCAGCGTCTGCCGATCGCAATCCAACTAACACTAAGAAATGGTAAAACCATTGGAATCATTCACGCCGAACTTCCGGACTGGGACAAAGGGTTAAGCTGGCAGCAAGGCCTCAAGCGACTTGAATCAGATGACGAGACGAAACGACAAATCGCGTTAACACAAGCTCTTTATGCACGGAGCCGAATAAACAACAAAAACACATCAAGCATTAATGGCCTTGACTTCCTGTACGTAGGGCACTCAACTGTCTCCGAGGTATTGCGCTTGGGCAATGTAATTTATCTTGACACAGGTTGCTCTTTCTCTGATGGGCGACTCACACTCATAGACCTACAAACTGGGACCCAATACTCAGCCTGAAAAATCACCACAATAACCCAGCACAAATAACCTGCGCTGGGTCAAAAATCAATTACATATCGACATCAAAACTCACGACGCCGTTGCTGGTACACCCAATCGACAATCTCACCCTCAGGGGAGTAACCACTGACCAGTCCCCTTAGAATTTGACGAACACGAACAAAATCCTCGACTCGAATTGCCTCCAACAAAATAGAAATGCTGTTTTTTAGCGAATCCCAATCCAAATAGTCTTCATTTGCCTTCATAATCATCGGATGCTGAGTGGCAGAAACATTATCCCCAATCAAAAGTTCTTCATACAATTTCTCTCCTGGACGTAAGCCGGTGAACTCGATGGCGATATCACCATACGGATTTTCATCGGACCGAACACTTAGCCCCGAGAGATTAATCATTTTTTCAGCCAAGTGGGCAATCCTTACTGGCTCACCCATGTCTAATACAAATACATCACCACCCTGCCCCATAGACCCTGCCTGGATAACTAGTTGAGCAGCTTCAGGAATGGTCATGAAATAGCGCGTGATTTTGGGATGCGTAACAGTGAGCGGACCACCTGCCTTGATTTGCTTATGAAATAGCGGAATTACAGATCCGGACGATCCTAAGACATTACCAAAACGGACCATGGTGAAACGAGTTTTGTTAACACGCGCAACATTGGTGGAGTCGCCAAACAAAATCGGAGCAACCTCCCTGCTTAGGGCTTGCAATACCATCTCCGCTAACCGCTTGGTACTTCCCATTACGTTAGTCGGACGCACCGCTTTATCTGTTGAGATAAGAACAAAATTAGCTACATTAGCTTGTAGCGCCGCCTGCGCAGTACTCAGAGTACCGACAACATTATTGAACACGCCCTCAGCTATATTATGCTCAACCATCGGAACATGCTTATAAGCAGCGGCATGATAAACGGTATCAACATGCCACATTGACATTGTCTCCAACAGCCGCCCTTGATCACGTATCGACCCCAAAAATGGAACAAGTCGAACTAGAAGCGCCTCCCGCTGAATACGTTGCTCTAACTCCGCATGAATACTATAAAGATTGAACTCGCTATGCTCAAACAGCAATAATGTTTTGGGCTTTAGCAGTAAAATCTGACGACAAAGCTCAGAGCCAATAGAGCCGCCAGCACCAGTTACCATCACAACTTTTCCCGTAACGCAGTGGGCTAACAGATTACTCTCCGCAGGCACTGTGTCTCGACCAAGCAAGTCGGCAATATCTACCTCTTGAATATCATCAACTTTCACTCGCCCACTGGCCAAATCCATTACACTCGGCACACTTCGAACATGCAAAGGAAACATCTCTAGTGCCGAGAGTACCTCCCGCCGCCGAGCTCGGGTAGCAGAAGGAATAGCTAACAGAACCTCTTCCGCACCCGTAACATCTATCATACGTTGGATATTTTTCCCGCTGAATACTTGCAATCCAGAAATTGCACGATCGGCAATAGACTCATCATCATCAATGAAGGCAACAGGACGCATAACTCTACCCATCCGTAGAGCTGCGAGTAGTTGGTTGCCTGCTGCGCCGGCGCCATAAATAGCGACTCTGGGTTGACCGTTGTCACGACTAGTGAACGGCACATGTTGTTTTGCCGCATACCAGTCACCTAAAAAATATTGGCGCATTAGAAGACGCAACCCGCCAATCATGACGAGACTGAGCCACCAATAGTTAAAAATGATAGAGCGCGGGACCACTGTTTTATGGTTGCTGTACCAATACACGATTAAAGCCAAGATTAATGCCGATAGACTTACAGCTTTAAAAATAGCAATAAGAGCATCAGTACCAAAGTATCGCATTACCGCACGGTACATACCAAATCGGACAAAAATCGGTATAGCGACCACGGAAGCAGAACCGAAAAGCCAAAGATGCCCTTCCAACGGGTTCTTCAACTCGTCCCAGCCTAGTCGAACGACGAAAGCCAACCAGAGTGCGAGCCAAACCAAGACCAAATCCGTCGCGACCTGTAGCCCGCGCTTGTAGCGCCGCGGAAGCTCAAGCATGAGCTTTCTCAATCTATCCATACCCTAGAAATAACCTCCTCTCAGCATACTACCGCACCGTGTCGCCCATTGCCCCGCAATCGCCCAATCCAAGCTAAGCGCTACATCTGCGAAAGCTATCATGGGACTACATTCTACATTAGCGCAACACACTTCTGCTCATGCTACCGCTGTTGCATTGAAACAAGGCACTGCCTGAGCAGGGTTTACGTGAAACGGCCGCCTGCCATG
Source organism: Pseudomonas sp. Rh2 (assembly GCF_040762985.1). Classification (NCBI taxonomy): domain Bacteria; kingdom Pseudomonadati; phylum Pseudomonadota; class Gammaproteobacteria; order Pseudomonadales; family Pseudomonadaceae; genus Pseudomonas; species Pseudomonas sp. Rh2. The sequence goes on along the minus strand of NZ_CP142890.1, from coordinate 1,932,178 downwards.
CTGGCGACACATACAACTCAACTCCAGAGGGATCAGCAGCCTGAGAAGGCAGGGAGGATCTACCTTTGGCAAAGCAGGCTGCACTGCTGCTTACAATGCGCTTGGCATACAGCGTTGGTCAACAATCGCACATCTGAGGCGCACCTTTGAACACCGCAAAATAAGAATTCTTTCGCCCAAAATGCATGCGACACGGGCCTGCAAAGCAGACCAAGCTTTAAGTTCTGCAGCAGCACCAGTGCCGCGACTGGACAATATTCTTAGGCACACCTCATTTACGAACTCGATCTCCAGCCCCTCTACCAGCCACGGTCATGAATATATATTTGAAATAGGAAAACAGAGTTAGGTTTCGAATCATCTTTTGGTCAGTCTCCGCAAGCAAAGCTGGCGTCGACATATCAATGTCGCTCACCTGCGCCAACCCAGTAATACCCGGGCGCACCTGATACACCCCACGCCTAGCACGCTCAGACGTGAGCTCATCTTGGTTAAATAAACCAGGGCGCGGCCCTACGAGGCTCATCTCACCCTTTAAAACGTTCCACAACTGAGGTAACTCATCTAGTTTAGTTTTACGCAGAAAACGCCCGAACGGAGTAATCGAGGCACTGCTCGCCAAATGTGTAGCAACCGATTCTGTATCAAGCTTCATAGTACGAAACTTCACAAGAGTAAATGGTTTTTGATAGCGCCCAACCCGAACCTGACAAAAAATAGGCGACCCGGTATCAAAATAACCTATGACAGTCAGAACAAGCAGCACAGGCAAACCTACCAGCAAGCCAACCACAGACAAAATGAAATCTAATGCTCGAATCAAAACTCCACCCCAACGAATGTAATACTAATCAAAAAAGCAACGCCTTAGGCTTTCCTTCACAGAATAAGGCGGCCTCCAGTCAAGTAACTCACATGTCCTACTTATATCAACCTGTAAAGAGCCAAGCAACCGCTGAGCCATCGACCTCTTCCCCAACACAACAAAAAGGAACCGCAAGATTTGTTGAGGCAGAGGAACTAAGATCAGAGGCTTTTTCATCGCGATGGCCACCTCACGCAACAGATCGGTGGTGGACAGATCTTCGTCGTCACCGGCCAGTAAAACCTGATTCGCCGCCGCAGGATGTTCAATACAACGAACAATTAAGTCAACAAGATTATCCACCCCTATCATAGTCCGCCTATTACGAACTGCACCAAGCGGCAGTGGGACCCCCTTCCCAATCAAACCGACCAACCTACCAAAATTGCCGGGCGCCCCTCGCCCGTAGACCAAAGGAGGTCGGATGATAACCACCTCTATCCCTGAATCCTTCTGAACTGACCACAATCCCTGCTCAGCTTCCCACTTAGACAACGCATAGGGTTCACAAGGGTTGGGAGGATCGCTGAATAAATAGGGACGAGAATTACCGTTACCATTAACACCAATTGAGCTTATGAATATAAAACGTTTAACGCCAGCCCCAGCCGCCTGCCTTGCCAAATTTAATGTACCAGCCACATTGACCTGACGATAAAGATCCAGCGAATCAGAAGCATCCTCCCTGACGATGTGCGCACGAGCAGCAACATGAATCACTACATCCACGCCGGCGAGAGCTTCCTCCCAGTTTGTTTGTCCATCCACTTCACCAATCAGCACCGAGTTTTCCATTACAGGACCTTTTACAGGCCAGCGCCGAACACATGCTACAGTGGTAAAATCATTTTGGCTCTGCAGATATTTCAATAAGTAACCACCAACAAAACCACTCGCGCCAGTAACCATGACCTTACAAGGTTTATCTAGCATCTACGAATGCTCCCATAACACAAAAAATCACACCCATCACAGCTTTCTTAATACAGACCCAAGCGCATAACAGCAAAAATAAAACATTGACTGCAGATAGCCAAGCCCGATATTTTTCCGATAATTTAACCATTGCCATTTGGCTGCCTTTAACTTGTTGCCAGACAAAGAGGCTCTTCTAACCAGATATCTCGCCAGCGGCGCCTCGCTTGGAACAAGCTCCGCAAAACCAACCTCAGCTATAGCTTCAACCCAGAACAGATAGTCCTCATGGCCTACCGATTTAAACCTGAGCGATGGCAGCCTCGCTCGATCATACATCGCTGTAAGGTTACCGATATGATTTCTAAACAGCATATCTTTGTAAAAAACCCTTTTCTTGGGACGCACCACTCCCAACTCATTGCCCGCCTCCGAAACACGAAAATAAGAGCAATACGTAATGGCGGAAGATTTCCGGACAGCAAAATCAAGTTGCCGTTCCAATTTGTCTTCGAGCCATTCGTCGTCACTATCGAGAAAAGCTACGAATCTACCCACTGCTCTCTCTAAAGCAACATTACGAGAAAATGCGACGCCCGAATTGACTGCATTACGCAAATAATGTATCCGAGGGTCCCGTTTAGAAAGCTCCAACGCTTCCTCGCCACTACCGTCCGTAGAGCAGTCATCCACAACTATCAGTTCCCAATTTTTATAAGTCTGCCTGAGAACTGATTCGACACTATTACGAAAGTAGGGCGCCGCATTGTACAGAGGCATTACAACGCTAACTTCGACTGAATGCGACACACACCCTCCTTTTAATAATATAAAGTAGGCGCTAAACCCCTTTGGGTGAAAGACCTCTAATCCGATCCACTAAAGCAAAAGGAAAGCGCCTAGAAACATTATACTTTTCACTATCAGCGCCAACCCAGTCGTAAGATGCCGCGTCAATCATCGCAACCTCGTCGCCAGACTGGAACAATTGAATATACCGTTTCTCATCCGCAGTGCATTCAGAATGATCCGAATCATCAATCACATGATGATCACCAGTAAGCAACGTTTCTAAAATAGCAGGATCAGCCCCTTGGTAAAACGAGCACTCCGTGACAGTTGCCGATCGCACAAATTGGGTGAAGATAGGTTCCCGAGCTGCTTTTGAGTAGAAATAACGAAGTGTCTTTTCTATTATTCTCGCCTCAGGACAATTAAGAACGTCATTGAAACAGACACTACTAAAATCATCAGGAGTCAATATATCGAAAGAAGCCTGCGCATGGCTATATGGAGACGGCCCTAAACAAACCACGGGCTTCCCTAGAACCCCAGCCTCAAAAATGGTATTGCTACCATTAAGAACCACGACATCCGACAAACGAATCAAGTCCTGAGTGCTCGTTTTGCTTGAACTCTCAATGAAGGCAACTCCCCGATCCTTGCACCATTGCCGGTAATGCTGCTCACACAAATGCGCAGATATTTTACCAAAGCTTACACTCCAGGACGGGTGGAACCTGACAAGCATATCGCGATAACTAAACCAACCATGGCTTACAGCAATATCCAACGCATCAGTATTATCCTTCCAGGCAGTCGCCCAATCTGGATGACCGAGCAGTTCATTCTTGCTACTTGGACAAACCAATACTTTAGGACCACTGGAACTGACCGGCCATTTACGAGTTTTCACTGCATCACTATTATATCTCTTCCACTCCAGCGGATTTCCACCAGTAAGTCGCTCTGCAGCTAGTTTCGCAGCAACTTTACACTGGTTTTCTGTCAAAGCCTTAGTGGAGAACACTTTGTTAATTTTATGGATACTTTCTAACGAAGAGCAGTTAGCATTCTTATTTAAAATGAGACCATGACCAAATAACGGGCGCTCGTGCGTAACAAATGGAATATTGGCAGTTTTGCAAGCCTCAATAACTGCGCGAGTCAGGTCCATTCTACCATTGAAAGCAATAACCGCATCTAACTGCCTATGCTCAATCCATTTTAATGCTGCATAGTAAAAGTTTACCGCGCTAGGGAGGAGATGATTTTTCTTGTCATCAACCAGTTTAGATTTCCGCTGCTCCCACGACTCCACACGCGTTAACGTGTATGAACTTGACTCGACAAAAACCTCGTGCTCTGTTTTAGGCTCACAACTCCCCCAATAGCGCCAAGCACTGTCGGTGTGATCAAAGGAAAAGGAGCGAAGCCCTCCTACGATGCATTTAACACATTCAGCACGTCCGGTCCCCTTCAGTTCTCGAAGATAACACTGCGCAGCATTAGCATCGCATACCAATGCGTAAGTTTCCCAACCAAGAGATTTAGCCATCCCCTCGAGATACTTTGCATGATGTGCGTGCGGACGATAAGGATATACGTTAACGAACCCAACCCTCATTTCACTACTCTCTTACTAAATACACCATACGAAAGGACTCTACGAAAATCCTTAACCGCTGCATAACAGAACAATGACGCCATATAAAATATAAAAAACACAAAATTCAAAGAATGCAACAAAGGCGCCAAAAGCAGAGTACCTAAACAAAAAACGATAATTACGAACCCTATTTTTGAAGCACCTTTTGATGCGAGCAGCATCATTAACCCCGAAAAACCTATGCCAGCCAAAACAAACGAGTACGCCAATAACCCCGACAATCCGTAATCATAATACAACCCTCCAGGAAGAGAGGAAAATAGCTCATAGTACACGTGTTTCGCCCCCTCAAGATCGATCGGCAAAAACTTAGAAAACAAAAACAAAATCGCATAAAAACTAATATTACCACCGCGTTCTGGATCAATGACAATCTCACTGGCAACCCAAAACGGGTGCAACAGGTATGCAAGTACTACATAGAAAAAGTTTAAAACATCCGCCCCCCATTCACCACTTGATAAACTCGTACTTGGTTCCTCAGCACCTAAATGCACTAAAATTGCGGATAGATATTCTGCTGAGTCAATCCCAACAGCTCTTGCCCTCAGTGAAAATATCGACAACGCGAAAATCAAAGCAAACAAGGAGGCGGGAAAAATAAACTTCAACGCCGAAAAGACCGATATAGCACGCCCAGAAGCGACATAGATAGAAAAGACAATTACTATATATGTCATCAAAGGAGTTCGCCCACCTAGAAGATAGGACGATGCAAAAACCACCATTATGAAAACTGCCTGCTTAAGAAAAAGCCTAAGACCTGTATCATTGAAAATAGAATTAAGCGCAGAGATTACAACAAAGCACTGCAAGACATTCCCAAGAAGACTAAAAACCGAAGATACTCCCCCTGCACTTTCAGCAGTAACTTTGTTTCTTATCTCTGCAGGCGACATGACAAGAAAATCAACGCCACGAAAGTAAACACGATCAATAATTATGAGAACAATACCAATAACAGACAATACAAAAGGCAAAAAGCTCCCACCTCTTGACTCTACACTTAAAAATTTCCCACCAAGAAGCCTTGAACCGACGCCAAAAAATCCAAAAGTAAAAATTAAAAAAGAACCAATGAATAGAAGCAATAGAACCACCCCATACGCAACACCTTCCGGGCCTGAGAACGGGAAAAGAATAGCAGCCAAAGCATAAACAAAAATAAACGAGCAGCAAACCAACACCGGTTTTAAATATATATCATAACAACTTACCATGTCAGCCCCACGAGCATTAAAATACACATAACCTAAAATAGCTTACGCCATCACCCGACAACCCCCAAAACTCACACCGCATTAGAAACTAAAGGCGTCATCAACGACCAAATTTTGGCCACAGATATACTTTGAATGCTCCGAGAGCAAAAACGTTACCGCTCCTACAATATCAGAGGAGTCAAGCATACCTTTACCTCTACAATAGCTATTGTATCTGTCCAAAAAAGCGTTATCTTGACCCGCCAAAATACCTCCAGGACTAACACAGTTCACTCGAAATCGAGACCCTTTTGTAAATGCAGTAACATAACCCACAAGATGCTGTAGTGCAGACTTAATGGCTGCATACTCAACAGGCATAGTCATTTCCGTGTTAGCATAAACATCAAAACGTGGAGGCATGACGCCATAGATAGAGGACATATTAACAAGCGAGAACTCTTTCTGCGACTCTACAGAGTACTTTGCACATTGCTGCATAAACAGGAAGTACCCACCAAGATGAAGAGATACGTTCTCACAAAAATTCTCATACGTTACATCGAAGAACTTACTACCGTAACTTGAATTGCGCGGATACGCAGTGTTAACCGCACCATCTACAGAACCAAAACGCTCTAACGCCACAGCAATTATTGCCTGAATAGAAAAAACATCGGCAATATCACCTTCCATAATGACGAGCTTATTATTACCGTACTCTTCCTTGATGCAACGCAGACTTTTTTCGTTGCAATCAACTGCAACTACATTCGCGCCACCTTTTAACACTTCGGAGACTATTTCCCTTCCCAAACGCCCTGCAGCACCAATAACAATAATCGTTTTATTATTAAGTTCCATTACTTTCTCTCAGAAAAAAGTGCTTTCGCCACTATAAAATCAAACTCATCATCAATATCTACAGCACGCTCTTTCGGCACTACTACTGACTTAACACTACCTGCAAAGAGGCTAGAATTCTGTAAAATAAAATCCGGACGAGAGACGTATGCAACAGTGGTCATGTCATAGGCAACTGGTGCATCTTGTCTACGGCGAATGGCATCGCTTCTGAGCATCACCGTGCTATGACCTGATTCATCGCGGAGGAGCATATTGAAATATGGACTACGCGCCGCCGGGGTAACTGTGACAACTACATCCGTACTTTCGTCAAGCTCCGCAAGGCAGCGCTCAACGTCATCTTTAGCTCTTAAGGGACTGGTGGCTGGCAAGCTCAAGAACACATCAAAACTGTCTCCACGCTCGCGTAGACAATTTATAGCGTGCTGCCAAGCCAGCCATTCTGAGGCTGTATCGCTGGCTAGCTCTTGCGGCCTTCTAATTACTTCTGCTGAAAAACTCTCAGCGATTTTTGCAATCTCATCACAATCCGTAGATACGAAAATTTTCTCTACGGACATCAACTGTCGCGCTACCTGTATGGAATGCCCGACCAGAGGCACACCGCCCAGTAGCTTAACATTCTTACCTGGTAGACCTTTTGATCCACCCCGCGCAAAAATAAATGCGTAGACACTCATGGATGCTCCCCACCAACTTTTACAACTTTCCGACTTGAAGACGAGTTTTTTAATGCCTCTACCAATTCCATCACACTCATGGCCTGATAGATATCTACCGCCGGACTCAACAGGCCATCAGCCACTTTTGAAAAGTGGGAGATCTCATCCAAGTACATAGTGTTTCGATCGTAATCAGGTCCACTAAAAAGCACCTGCTCTTCACCGGAAGCACCACGGAGCACAATGGAGTTACACATGACATCCCAAATTAGAGTACCAAGCTCTCCAACAATTTTACAAGTTCTAGCAGGCTTACGCTGAAGGAAGTCCATCTGAATTATAGCTACTAGTCCATCTTCACGGCTCAATATCGCATAAGCACCATCTTCTACATCGACCTCAAGAATTCCAGAGTTTGAAGTTACGCAATAAGCAGAATCAAAAGATCCAAAGAACCAAATTAGGTAGTCGAGTTCATGACTCAACTCTAAAATCACGCCCCCACCCAAACGCTTTTGCGCGGAAACGTTAAGCCTATAGTCAGTTGACGGCCTCCAATCCGGCAAATACTGACCAACATCAATCGTGACCCTAAGGACACGCCCCAAAATGCTGTCACCCAATAGTTCTTTGAGCTTAATCGCCGACGGCATGTACCTAAGGTTATATGCAACTTCGATCTTATCTTTATTAGCTTCAAGAACCCCTTTAAACGTAGAGAGCGCTCCCAAAGAGTCAGACAGCGGCTTTTCTACTAACGTAGGAATTCCGGCCTTTAATAACGTTGCGGCTTGTTCTGCATGAAATGGTGCGGGTGATGCCACAACGGCTAAATCCGGTTTCGCAGTAATCGCTTGCTCGATATCAGTGTAAACAGCATCAGCGCCGACCTCCTCTGCACTAACCGCTCGCCCAGAGGCAGATATGCAGAAAACCCGCGCATCGTCATAGAGCGACTTGATGTTCGCTATATGCCGCCGAGCAATACTGCCAGAGCCTATAACGAGATACTTCTTGGGCGCCCTCATAGACTTCCAAACTCTTGCTGGGCTCGCTGAAAATCTTCCATCCTACCAATGTCGAGCCAATATTCATGGACCGGAAACATATTAACATCCTTATTATTTGCTATTTCCTGTTCCAACAGTGTAGGCATGTCAATCCGCGTACCAGGATCAACACTCTTAACTAATTCAGGATCGAGTAAGTAGATACCGGCATTTATAAAGAAACGATAGGAAGGTTTCTCAACCATCGAGCGAATTTTATGTCCCTCGCTTTGGATCACACCGTAGGGTACGCAGTGCTCGTATTCCCGCACACACATGGTCGCGACACCTCTGTGTTCTTGGTGAAATTCGAGCAAACTTTGAAAGTCCAAGGTAGTTAGGAGATCCCCGTTCATCATAAAGATGGGAAGATCTATTTCTTCATGGGGCAACAACCCCAACGCACCGCCGGTACCCAAAGGCTCCTCTTCGTGCACATATCGGATACTTACACCCCAATTACTGCCGTCTCCAAAATGTTCATGCAGCATTTCCGGCATATAGTGGGTTGAAATAAAGAATCGATGAAAACCCGCGGCAATGAATCGTTCTAGAATCAGCTCCAGAATGGGTTTATCGCCTACTTTGAGAAGTGGCTTCGGACAATTATGAGTCAGCGGTCTGAGCCGAGTACCAAAACCACCTGCCATCAGAAAAACGGGGTTATCATACTGCTTTTTCTGCAGCAGATCTTGTAAATTCTCTAAGCCTATAACCTGGCCGCTTTGATTGAGAACCGGCAGTTGAAGAAGCTGATGTTTCTCCATCTCCGCAAGTATACGCTCTCTGCTCCAATCCCTAGCTGCCGCACGTGGAGTACTGCACATTACACTACTGACTTTTGTATCGAGCGGTAAGTGCTTCAGCAACGCTCGGCGCACATCGCCATCAGTCAATGTGCCCAACAGTTTGTTCTGGCCATCAACCACCATGACAATCCGCAATGCTTCTTTGTCTAGTGTTGAGATAGCTTCTTCCAAAGAGGCATCCGGACCGATAAGTGTAGATTCCCATTGTTTCATTAAAAACCTTCCTATGTTCTCAACTAGTACTGGCGACGCGCAGCTGTACCAATTAGCGTGTGGCCAGCAGGCAGATCGCGCACCAGCACTGCAGCAGCTCCAACAATGGCGCACTCACCAACCGAAACCCCCTGAATCACGGTGGCACCGCTCCCTATGAAGGCTAGATCGCCGACCTTAACGTTGCCGCATAGGGTCGCCCCAGGCGCGACGTGTACATGCTCGCCTAACCGGCAGTCATGATCCACGCTTGCACAGGTGTTGATGATCGAATTACAGCTCACGACCACATCCGCTTGAATCACCGCTCCAGCCATCACTTGTACGCCTTCACCGAGCGTTGCGCTAGCATCCACCCAAGCAGATGGATGCACCAGTGCAGGGAAGACAAATCCCTTGCCGCTGAGACGTTCAAACAGCCGGCGGCGACCTTCACCTCCTACTGTCTGACCAATACCGTTGATCAACCCGATGGAGCCTGGTTCAAAAGCGTCAAGCGCATCATCGCCACCTAAAACTTGAATACCTCGCCATTGCATACCCTTATGTTGTGATAGCTCGAGGTCGCATATCCCGACGACCTCAAGCCCAGAGGCTTGAGCTAAGGAAAGCAGTACTTTGGCATGCCCTCCTGCTCCCAACATGACCAGTGGTAGCTCTTTGCCAGGCAAAGTACTCATAATTCTATCGTCTCACCGGTGCCATAGCCACGCTTGGCATGCTTGCCCACCAAGCCCCACAATGCGGTGGGAGGGATACCATGACCACTACGGGCGGTTGTAAGATCTTCGCGCGAAAAAACCGCACCAGCAGAAATAGGTCGAGCTGCGACCACCTGCTGACGCGCAGCCTTACGAGTATCCCACTCACTTACCTGTGGAGACTTATGGCCATCACCCAGCGCAAGCTCAAGGGAGCGGATATCTGCAACCATTTGACGCAGTTCATTGGGCTCCAACGAGGCTTTATGGTCAGGGCCAGGTAATGCGCGATCGAGCGTAAAGTGCTTCTCAATCACCTTTGCGCCTCGAGCAACTGCTGCGATCGGAATCAAGCAGCCTTCCGTATGATCCGAATAACCAACCTCTAAACCAAACGCAGTGGCCAATGTATCCATAGCCCTTAGATTTACTTCGTTCGAGGGTGTTGGGTATTGTGACGTGCAATGCAGAAGCGTGACATGCCCTCTCAACCGTTGGCGAACATTTTGGCATCCCCAATTTCGCCAAACTTCATCCATGTCTTGCGGCTCATGAGAATACTCAAGTGCGTGAGCGACAATAGCCAGGCCTTGCTCAACCTCAGAAAGTGTAGCCATGCCGGTTGAGAGAATCAGTCTTTTACCAGTTTTCGCGAAGTGCCATAGCAGCGGGCCATTGGTTAGCTCGCCGGACGGGACTTTGAATAGCGGCATGTCCAGTGTTGATAAAAAAACTAAGCTCTCTGAATCAAACGCTGTAGACAAGAACTCGATGCCCTTCAGTCGTGCGTGCGTTTGTAACTCTTGATGCCAAGCCTTGGGTAGCTCCAATTTTTTGAGCATTTCCAGTTGGCTTTCTGACTCATCACCACTCTGTTTTTGATAGGCTGCTTTAGGTGCCTTTTTCGAAGCTAAACGTTCAGCATCAAAAGTTTGAAACTTAACTGCGTCCACGCCAGCGGCTGCGGCGGCGTCCACCAACGAAAAAGCCAGGTCCCGATCCCCATTATGGTTCACCCCTGCCTCTGCAATTATATAAACGGAGTCTTTTATATGCTTCATAGATCAACCCAAATCGTAAAATGATTTATGAGTAGCCCCGTCAAAATTCTCCAGGACCTTTACTATGGCGCCGGATGCGTTCCCTTGACCATAAGGATTGATTGCCTGTTTACTTTTACTTGAAAAATCTTTAGACAGAGCTTTATTCAGGGCGTTTTCTATATCGACTATATAAGGCTTGCAATGCAAAACGGAATCTGCAGCCAAACGCCCTAACTGTCGCACTCCGATATTTATAGAAGGAATACCGAAGGAAGGGACCTCTATTATTCCACTTGAAGAATTTCCAATTACGGCAGCCGCATTAGAAATCGCACTTAGGTACCGTTTGAAGCCTAAAGAAGGGATAGCCAAAACCCTTTCGGGTTGCGCTTCCGCATAATTTTCGAGTAGAGGTATAATCGCCCTACCGCCATTGTCAGCATTGGGATAAGTCAGGACCACTTGATAATTTGGGAATTTATCTAATGCGGACAAAATTGCAGAAAAACTGTTTTCTGGACTTTCTTCCGCATTTGTTACCGGATGATAAGTTACCACAAAATATGGGGACTTCAATCTAAACCCAAGACTTTCAGAGAGTTCCGCGAGGCTCATTCTTTCACTTCGAGAGTGATGATCGAGGCCGATAGCACCCACATTGAATACCCTTTCTGGCGCTTCCCCCATTTGAATTACACGACGCCGATAGACCTCTGATGCGACAAAATGCAAGTGCGCCATTTTGCTTATTGCATGTCGAATAGCGTCGTCGTAAGCCCCTTCTGTGATTTCACCACCATGTAAATGGGCAACTGGAATACGCATTATCAACGCAGCTTGAACGATAGCCAATGCTTCAAAGCGATCACCAAGAACCACTAGGACATCAGGACGCAACCTGTCTAGGGCATCAGCAAACCCTAAGGTGCCGAGCCCCATGGACTTAACGACACCAACCGGGGTGTCCGATGAAAGTAAAATCTCAACCTTTGCATCGATAACAAACCCATCCCTTTCAACTTCCTTCCACGTCTCCCCAAACTCCGGGGAAAGATGCATACCACTTACAATGACCTGCAAATCCAAAGTCTCACTGGCCTGGATAGACTTCATCAGCCAGTAGAGCAGGCCGTACTCGGCCCTCGTCCCAGTGAAAACAGCTACTTTGCGATTCACTACTTTGACTCCGGCAGAACGCTACTCGGCAAATTTACGATCCGTTCTTCTAACCACTCTGAATTCGCTAAATCTCCTCGCAAACATTTAGCGTAGCTCGGCAAATGACTCATAAGCTTCCAGATAGGCCGGGTCATTACTCCAGAGTCATTAGTGGCCTTCAACAATGCATCACGCTGCTCACGACTATCACAGACAACTGCATTGAGCCAGTAATTAGAACGGCAATCGGCGGGTTCTTCAAAAAACTGAAGCTCACTCCCTTTAAAGAACTGCGCGTACTGCAGCGCCAAGGCTCGCTTGGAGGAAATAAATTTTTCCAGCTGCTCCAATTGCGCACAACCGAGCGCCGCATTCAAATTTGGCAGCCTATAATTAAATCCTACCTCATCATGAACGTATTCATAAGGATGCGGTTTTTTTGCTGTTGTTGTAATATGCTTAGCGCGAACTCCCAGTTCATCATCCGCCAAGATCATGCCACCACCACCGGTGGTGATAATCTTATTTCCATTAAAACTCAAAATTCCCAAGCGCCCAAAAGTTCCAGTGTGCCGTCCCTTATAGAAGCTTCCCAGAGATTCAGCAGCGTCTTCGACAAGAATGAGTCCCCAACGCTCGCAAACGTCAACCAGTTTGTCTAGCTCGACGGGGTGGCCGAAGGTGTGCATAGGCAGACAAGCCTTTATTACTCTCCCATCGCTTTTAGTTCGACACCCGTCGTCGGTCGTCACAGCGTATTCTTTAAGCCACTCTTCAAGAGCAACAGGCGAAAGCCCTAGAGTGTGGCGATCAACATCAATGAAAACAGGTGACGCTCCACAATAGGCAATAGCATTGCAAGTAGCCACAAATGTGAGCGGTTGAGTCAAAACCAGGTCGCCAGATTGCACCCCTGCCAGCACCAAAGCTGCATGCAACGCTGCTGTTCCATTGACTGTGGCTACAGCCCTTCTGCTACCTGTATAGGCAGCCATATCATGCTCGAAGCGATCAACAAAGGAACCAACGCTTGAAACGAAAGTTGACTCAATTGTTTCAAGCACATAATTGCGCTCATGCCCTGAGAATACCGGGGCATGAAGCGGTATGAAATCCGTTGTGCGGTATTGATCGCGTACAAACTCGACGAGAGAGTCAAACATACCAAGACCTCAGACGTTGTAAATATCAGCTTTGTATTTCGCCAAATTTTCCGGACGAGTCAACCAATTGATCGTTTCCTGAAGTCCCTCTCGAATGGAGTACTCTGGATTAAAGCCAGTCAATCCCTGTATCTTAGTATTATCGCACCAAAGGCGGAAAACCTCGGACTTACCAGGACGAATTCGTTGCTCGTCGGTCAAGAACTTGACATCACTCCCCATCAATTCTCGAATCAGTTCAAGAGTATCACCTACGGATATCTCGAAATTTGAGCCAATGTTGACTGTCTCACCTATCGCCTGCTCACAACGAGCAAGTTCCAAGAAGCCGCGGCAGGTGTCAGCAACGTAATTGAAATCCCGAGTCGGGGAGACATCACCTAGCTTTATCTCTTTCTTACCACTTGCAATTTGGGTGATAATAGTTGGAATCACCGCCCTAGCAGATTGGCGCGGACCATAGGTATTAAAAGGTCGAGCAATCGTCAATGGCAAGTCAAACGAATTAAAGAAACTCATCGCCATTGCGTCCGCACCAATTTTTGATGCACTGTATGGAGACTGGGGTTGTAAAGGGTGCTTTTCATCAATCGGAACATACTGAGCGGTACCATAAACTTCGCTTGTCGAAGTATGAATCACACGCTTAACATTGTTTTCCAGAGCCGCCTGACAAATATTTAACGTACCCTTGACATTGGTATCCACATAGCTATCAGGGGCCACGTAAGAGTACGGTATTGCTATCAAAGCAGCCAAATGAAATACCGTATCTACATCTTTTGTTATATGCTTGCAGTAATGTGGGTCACGAACATCACCACTCAAAACCTCTACATCGGCGGCGCAATCGATATCCTCAAGCCATCCCCAGTAATTAAATGAATTGTACTGTGATAGTGCCTTTACCTGATAACCTTCTCGCACGAGCAACTCAGTGAGATGCGAGCCGATAAAGCCGTCAGCGCCGGTAACCAAAACCTTTTTCATATTAATTCAACCTTATTTTATGCTGGAGAAGCTTGAAGGCTATGCATTGATTTATACACCAAGCATTTCCAAACCAAAACAACCATAAAAGCAATACACATTGAAAGCACAACGGCAACCTCCCCATAACGAGAGACACCGAAAGCGCATCCAATAACAAACACCAGCAATCCTGCTAACTGGCTATGTAGAATTGCGCTATCTTTATGTCGCGCATACAGCCCCACGTGTGGAACCATGCTCAAGGAGTATAACGAGACTGCCAACAGCAGCCAACGCAACAAATAAATTGACTCCTGATAGACTGGCTTTCCAATCCACTCCAGGACATATGGACTTATAAATAGAGCAGAAATCGACATCACCATCGTCGCCACCACCACGTTTCTTGCCAACTCCTTCATCTGAGCTCTAAATTTCTTGTCATTATTTTCCTTCGCAGCAGCAACCACTCTAGGATATAAAAAAACAATGACACCCGCATCAATAAAAGAAATAATCGAAAAGGCAATACCTGCGAACAAAACATATATCCCAAGCACCTCCATTCCCGCAACCGCCTCTACCCAATACCTATCAAAAGTAAATAGACCACGTATTGCTAAGCTCGCAAACAAGAGCGGGATCGATACTTTAATCCCTCGAAGAATCCACAACCAATTAAGACGAGAACTTAACTTTCTTCTATCCAGCATAGCAAGACGCAATAACCCGATCAGACACGCAAGACTTGCCCCTGCAGCCCAAGCCTTAAAAACAAACTCAAGCGTTCTACTTTCCGGATACCGCCACATCGCCAGCACCACAAAAAACACCCATATACCGCTTCTCAGAAACAGTATAGAACTTGCTAAAAGCTGCTCTCCCATCGCAACAAACAACCTGTTGAGCTCTTGAGCGGTATGCTCCAACAAAAACAGAATCAAAAACCAACCAAAATATTTTATTGGCAAAAACCCAGCATAAAAAAAACAATACGCAAGCGGTATGAAGCACGCATAACTTATAAAAAAGAAAACCCATTGATCCCTTATTATCGGCAACCAGCCGTCCGAAGAAACCCCAATCAACTCGCGGCTAGAATAAGTATAAAATTCAATACCAACAATAAAAAAGGCATAACCGATGGTTGCAACCAACAAACCATAAGTTCCAACCTCCGCAGGAGGCAGATACTTTGCTAGAAAAAAAATCAAAACAAATTTACAGACTAACGTCCCACTTCTGAGAGAGACATTAACAAGCCTTAAATAAATATCTTTAGTCATCAACATTCGATTCGCACTGTAACCAAATTAATTAAACAAGCTAATCTTAAGCAGTGAGCTTTGTCCCTTCGCTACGCATTAATTAAACTCACGAACTGTTGCGCCTTCGCTCTCGCCCCCCTAAGCACAGAGTTTATCACGATCGGCAGAGGCAAAACCTTAGGCTCGCACCTTTATCTTCCCCCTCCTCCCCATGCTGGTCTGCTCCACAAAGCATTGACCTTGCTCCCTGTGTCACCCGACACCCCGCCCACCCAAACATCCATATGATTTCAGCTACCCAGGAGCCTATTCTTCAAAAACACGAAAAACCTAGCCCCCACGAAGCGTCACGCAGGATGCATTCTCATTAGGCTCCCGAAATTTTTCGATGCTTTCCAATTAGGCGACAGAGCTCCCCCTTGAACATGCAAGGTGAAACTCGGAAAATGAAGGGTTTAAAAGAAGCCTTATAACTAAATATCACAAACTGAGGTCGAGCTTTTATTTTTTGGAGCTCGGATAACAGACTTAATAAGTGCTCGTCGCCTTTTAGCCTAATGACTAATCCAACCAGGT
The DNA here is from genome assembly GCF_040762985.1 of Pseudomonas sp. Rh2. Lineage (NCBI taxonomy): Bacteria > Pseudomonadati > Pseudomonadota > Gammaproteobacteria > Pseudomonadales > Pseudomonadaceae > Pseudomonas > Pseudomonas sp. Rh2. Next base: position 1,916,266 of record NZ_CP142890.1, on the reverse strand, counting down.
TACAAGAGTCGCAACCAGTGGTTGACGCGTATGGAGTTGCGACCCACATGATGCAAACCTCACAGGCCGAGCTAAACATGCACCTTACCATATCAACCCGACAGCTTATCGTCGACTGCCTGCTCATGTCAGCGCAAACTTAGTTGAATATGTCTCATACGCGGCAACTTTTTTATACATCAGCGATATAAGAACCACCAAGCATGCCAGAGTATCAAATATCCACCCTAGGAGTGCACCTCACGCAGGACGCCCCCCAATTTCCGGCGCAACCTCTACCACTGCCACCTGAGTTGACGATCCTTCAATCTGGAGAATTTTCAACTGTCGCAACCGATCCTTAAACACGCCACGCAACAACGCTATGAGAACACCAACAACCAGGCCACCGACAAATGCGAATAGCACGACGAGCACCTTATTAGGCCTTACAGCTTTATTACTTGCGACTGCTCTCTGATCCACGCTTACTAGCTCTAGCCCATCAAACTTTGTATCTATCCCCAGCAACCGGGCCCGCTCAACCCTAAGATCTTCAATACCTTCCAAAAAGGCTGCCTCGTTTTCCCTCGCCTTTAATACCTGCACCTTGCGATTAGTGGAAAGCATGATGAGTTCTTTTCGAATCTGAGCAATTCGAGGTTCGGCGAAATCATCCGAAACACGTTTGCGCAGAGCATTTCGTTCAGCCTCTAGCACTTCACTCCCTAGAAAATAGAGCGGCGCCTGCTGACTGTTAACCTCGGTGCGTATAACGCTACCCGAACTAACAACTTCATCAGCCATCAATGAAGGTGTGGAGGGCTTTTTCAAGCCTAGGCTCTTTGCGATGCTAATAGCTTCTTCAAGTTGCGCCAAACGAGCCTCGCGACGCAACCTCAACTGGACCCGCAGCGCCTTCAGTTCGTCATTAAGTTCCGCACGTTTAATCGCGTCCTCCTCTTCAAGACGCGCAATATTACTCTCTTTCGCGGCCTGATATTCTGAAACCGCTGAGTTCAATTTGGTATCTATTTCAACCAAACGATTATCCAGAATTGCCTGCACATCTTTGGACAACCGAACTCTCTCTCTTTCTATCGCATAACTCACAAAATCATTAAGTATTCCCGCACCATCAACCCCCTTCTCATAGCGCATTTTCAAACCAATATATGCGCTGAGCAAATCCGCCTTTTTAGGGTCTGGCTGCACTAAAGTTAGAGTGTTCTTATTGAAATTTTCAAAAGCCTGCTCAAGGCTTTCGCCATAATCTTGAAAGGCGTCAACAAGATCTGGTCGTGAACGAAAAAAATCGAGACGAGCATTATAGGAGTCTAAAGTTGCACCGACTCTTTTTAAGGCCTGATCAGGTGGAAGATTATAGATTCCTGAACGATTTAATGCATCCAATTGATTAAGTGCAACTGGGCGCAAAGTACTAGAAACTTCAAAAATAGGTGTGACGAGGTAAGCGTAGCTTATTCCAATAAAGGCAGATAAACCGGCAACACCCAAAACAAGAGCCCGCCGCCGCCATACACTACGAACTAGATTGAAAAGATCAATTTCACCAGGATCACTCAAAGAGGACACACGCGCAATACTATTCACATTACTTGCCTGCAAGGAATCGGTTAATTAACCTAGACAGGCAAAACTGATTAGTGCGTTGTGCTCGCTCCCCCAGCTTTCCATGTCATCGGCTACGAAGCGAGCATTGTTGCACCTTCCGTGGTCTTCAACAACGGCTGACGACCTTGATCTACGCGTAAAGTTCCCTTAGCGAGCTATCCCGCGCCTAGCCCACATGTCTCGACAGACAGCCGCTAGGAGCCCTAAAAGCCCCCCCATAACAACAGTAAGCGTCATGATAACGGCCTTTCGCGGCTTGATCGGTTCGTCTGGCTGTTCAACACCACCATCCTGCTGATACATACCAACGGCTGAAGGGTCAATCTTAAAGGAACGAAGAAAACTGAGTTGCTCTTGCTTCTCGCGCAACCCGACAATGAACGGATCGTCCGAAGGCCGCTGCTCAAGGTTAGCAATCTCGGCCTCTAGAGCCTTGGCCCCACGCATGTAAGTCAAGGCCCCCCCCATACCGGCGGAGACCTCGGACGTCAGGTTGTCAGAGATAATTGGAGGTTTCTCCAAACCAATGGACTTGGCAACACGAAGCGCCTCCTTCAACTGGGCTATTTGGTCCGCCCGCTGATTGTTGGCACTTGCCTGAGCAGCTCGAATCTGTCGCTCAAGATTATCCGCCATAATCGAGATATCACTTTGCGTCCCGCCGAGCAGCTCCAACTTCGCCCGCTCTGACGCCATCTCTGCATAACTCGAAACCCAGGTGGCTGCCTGACGTGGATCATCAAGATTGGCAGTGATCACGTAGCGATTAGGCATACTTTTACCAGCTTGGGTGATCTTGAGCATCCCGTTGAACCGTCCGTACAGGGCGTCCCGCGACCCCGTACGCTCCTGCTCAGTCAGCATCGGAAGAAACACACTACGGAAAAACTTGTTGCGTACCGCTTCAGATTGCAGGGCTTTAAGATAGATCTCGTAGACATCCTTGGCGGTCAACACTGCCAATCCCGTATCCCCACCACGGCCATAGTTAAGCTGCGCAATCTCATTCTGGGAAGGTGGTTGAACGTAGAGCTTCGCCTCATAAACAGGCGTAACCAACATCACATAAGCCAGCCCCAGCAAAATCACCGGCACCGAAACCAGTACGACCCACAGCCTCTGCCGCCAAACCCCTTGGACAACCTCAACCAGATCAATCTCGTCACTACCACTCAGGCGCTCACGTTCACTGCGCATTTATTCTATTTTTCCTTGGGTCCGTCTGACTGCATTCATCTCTCGAAGCCGCCCCTCAGCCCGCAAACCGCAAACCGCCACTGCGACCTCTCAGAGCAAGCGTAGCGGCATTTTGCCAACATGCTCACCACGCTCTTCACCTTAAACATCAATCAGTAATAGAGGGACCTCACCCGCAGAAGTTCCTCAGCAGCCGACGGACACCCCGCTACCCGCCCAATGGTCATCGCGCAATTGTGACGCACACCTCTTTTTCCAGCTTTGCGAACTGCTCCCGCAAAACCCCGGCAAGCACCTGCTTGGCCTGCTGCTCCCCATGCACCAATGCCACCCGCCGCGCTGAGCACCCCGATGCGAACGCCACTAGACCCGCCTGATCGGCATGCCCCGAATAGCCACTCAACGTAATGACTTTGGCGCGGATGTCGTACATATCTCCATCCAGATCAATCTGGACAAACCCCTCTGCCCCTTCACTGGCCTGAATCACCGCCCCCGGCGTACCTTTGGCCTGGTACCCGACGAACATCACTTCATGCCGCGGATCACCGAGCATGGCCTTGAGGTAGTTGACGATCCGCCCGCCAGAGCACATGCCGTTGCCGGCAATGACTACCGCAGGGCGGCCGGTGCTCTTGAGGTAGTTGACCACCTGCTGGTGCCGGGCATGGGTATCGACACTGATCAACTGGTTGAACCCCAATGGATCACGCCCCTCGCCCAAGCGCGCGCGGGCGTCGGCATTCCAGTACTCATGCAACTGCCGATAGGCTTTGGTGATGCGCTGCGCCAAGGGCGAGTCGAGGATGATCGGCAGCTGCGACCAGTCGAGCGGGTCGTGCCCCTCACGCTTGTGCGGGCCAGACAGCAATGCCTTGCGGTGCAGAATATCTTCGATTTCGTACAGCAGCTCTTGCGTACGACCAAGGCTGAATGCCGGGATCAGAATCGTGCCGTTGTCCGCCAGGGCGCGGTCGATGGCAGCCTCCAACTGCTGCAGTCGATCACTGCGCCCGGGATGCAGGCGGTCGCCATAGGTGCTTTCCAGTATCAGCATGTCCGCACGCTCGGGCGGCTCGACTGGGCGTAGCAGCGGGTTACATGGCGCACCCAGGTCACCGGAGAAGACCACACGGGTGTTGATCCCTTGCCTTTCGATGTCGCATTCGACATAAGCAGACCCCAGCAGATGCCCAGCGCGCTGCAGGCGAATGCGGCAACTGAGGTCCGGTTGATCGACGATTACGTGCCACTGGCCGAAGGGCACCGGGACGATCAGGCGTTCAAGAAACTCCAGGTAACGCGCGACATGGGCAGGCTGGCTGCTGATGCTCAACTTGTAGGCGTCTTCCAGCACCAGTGGCAGCAACTTGGCCGAGGGCTCGCTGCACAGGATGGGGCCGCGAAAACCTGCGGCGAGCAAGGCAGGAATGCGACCTACGTGATCGAGATGAACGTGGGTGATGACCAGGGCCTGAATACCCTGGATGTCGAAGGCGAGTGCCGCCGCCTCAGCACCAGGTGATGCATCGGCGCCTTGCTCCAGGCCGCAATCGACCAAAAGGCTGGTCGTCGCGTCGAGATGCAGCTGATGACAGGAACCGGTTACGCCTCGGGCACCACCGTGGTGAGAAAGAACGGGGAATTCCATGCTGCTTCACACTCGCCTGAATCAAAAATGAAGTGGCGTATTACTTCATGTCGTGAGGCGCGCTGACAGAGGGTGGTGGCGGATTTGGGGTCGGAAAAATCCTCAATTACCGTTCAAGGCGGCTTGCCGGGCCGATGCGCGAATCTTGCGCTTGCTGCGCATCACGCCGTAAGCGCCGAGCAACGGGCCGACCGCCAGGCCGACCACCAAGGCTGCCAGCACCAGCACCGCAACCGGCATCGCGGGTGCCGACCACCCGAACAGCACGAGGGAGACGGTCTGCTGGTTCTCCAGCACGAAGAACAGCACCACAGCCGCCAACAGCAGCACGAACAACGCCGCCACGGCGCGCTTGAGGTTACGCATCAGACTGCTCCTTGATCATTCAGGTGTGTGCGTGGTCTTCTTCATTGACCCGATCACGCAGCTCCTTGCCCGGTTTGAAATGCGGAACGAACTTGCCTTCGAGCTCCACCGACTGACCGGTCTTGGGATTACGACCTACCCGGGGGGCGCGATAGTGCAAGGAAAAACTGCCAAAACCACGGATCTCGATGCGATCGCCAGTGGCCAGGCATTGGGACATCTGTTCAAGCATGGTCTTGATTGCCAGCTCGACGTCCTTGGACGAGAGCAGCCCTTGATGGGTGACAATACGTTCGATCAGCTCCGACTTCGTCATATTTTTCCCTTCGTTATCAAGCAGCTAGATCATTGCTTAATCAGTTTGTAGCACGCTGGGAGGGATTTGAACAGGGTGGTTCTTGACTTAATAAAAAAATTCAAGAATGGGTGTGCGAGGAAATGGACCGCAGATTGGCAGGGAGGCGCTTGGCTTGAGGGGTCGTGCGGGGCAGGAGATCGAGTGCCGCCGGGTGGCGCATCGCGAGCAAGGCTCGCTCCTACGGGTGTTGCGGGACTGTTGTGGCTGGGGGACGTTGGTGATCGGAGTCGTATCGACGAGAGATTGAGCACCTTGCCCGGGCGGCGCATCGCGAGCAAGGCTCGCTCCTACGGGTGTTGCGGGACTGTTGTGGCTGGCGGACGTTGGTGATCGGAGTCGTATCGACGAGAGATTGAGCACCTTGCCCGGGTGGCGCATCGCGAGCAAGGCTCGCTCCTACGTTTGTTACGGGCCAGTTATGCCAGTGAGAAATGCGCGCGACCGCCCTCGCCCTGGTGCTCGACGCGATATCCAGCCGTACGAACAAGGCGGTCGCGCGCGTGTGCCACAGGCATTATTGGCCAAAAACAAACGTAGGAGCGAGCCTTGCTCGCGATGCGCCGCGCGGGCGGCGCTCGATTTACGCCCCACCACAAAATTCAAACATTGCGACCACGGCACTCACGCCCCCCTGCACCCAGTACCAGTATTTAACATACTGAGAATCTTTAACCATTCCGGGGTTAAATGCGCTTGGCTACGCTCAACGGGCACAAAATCGTTCAAGGAAGAAACCAGTGCCCAAACCTCATGGCTGCATGCTTCGCCGAGCAAGACACTCTGAGCCAGGCAGGCTCTATATGCTGACCACCGTCACGCATCAACGTCACCCGCTGTTCTTCAACTTCCGTTTTGCGCGCCTGGTCATTCACAACCTTCGCCATGTCGAACATAAGCAATATTGTCGATCGCTAGCCTGGGTCGTGATGCCTGACCATGTGCATTGGTTGCTTGAGTTAAGGGATGTGACGCTTAGCGCACTGATGCAACGCTTCAAATCCCGAACCAGTCACGCATTGCGCAAGGCAGGGTTAAAGGCCACGCCGGTCTGGCAAGCGGGATATCACGACCGAGCCCTGCGTCGTGATGACGATGTCTTGAAGATAGCCAGGTATATCGTCGCCAATCCGATCAGGGCTGGATTGGTTGCCAGGGTCGGCGATTATCCACATTGGGATGCGGTGTGGTTATGAGTGCATGGCTGCCGGGATGCAGCGCCTGGTAGATCGAGCGCCGCCCGCGCGGCGCATCGCGAGCAAGGCTCACTCCTACGTTTGTTTTCGGCCAGTAACGCCTGTGAAAGGCGCGCGCGACCGCCTTGTTTGTCCGACTCGATATCGTGCCGTGCGCCAAAGCGGTCGCGCGCGTATGCCACAGGCATAATTGGCCGAAAACAAACGTGGGAGCGAGCCTTGCTCGCGATGCGCCGCGCGGGCGGCGCTCGATTTACGCCACACCACAAAACTCAAGCGAAAAAAAAGGGCGACCTGAAGGCCACCCCTTTTTTACCGATCAAACAGAACTTAGTTCTGCTTGGCCATAGCTTCGCGCAGCAGCGCAGCCATGGTGGTGTCGGCAGCAGCTTCCGGAGCGGTGTTTTTCAGGCTCTGGATAGCTTCGCGCTCTTCAGCGTCGTCCTTCGACTTGATGGACAGGCTGATGACGCGGGACTTGCGGTCAACGCTGATGATCTTGGCTTCGATCTCTTCGCCTTCCTTCAGAACGTTACGCGCGTCTTCAACGCGGTCACGGCTGATTTCGGAAGCCTTCAGAGTAGCTTCGATGTCGTCGGCCAGGGTGACGATGGCGCCTTTGGCGTCAACTTCTTTCACGATGCCCTTGACGATAGCGCCCTTGTCGTTGACAGCAACGAAGTTGGAGAACGGATCGTCTTCCAGCTGCTTGATGCCCAGGGAGATGCGCTCACGCTCTGGGTCAACCGACAGGATGACGGTTTCCAGCTCGTCGCCCTTCTTGAAACGACGCACGGCTTCTTCGCCAGTTTCGTTCCAGGAGATGTCGGACAGGTGAACCAGACCGTCGATGCCGCCTTCCAGACCGATGAAGATACCGAAGTCAGTGATCGACTTGATGGTACCGGTGATCTTGTCACCCTTGTTGAACTGGCCGGAGAAATCTTCCCATGGGTTCGATTTGCACTGCTTGATGCCCAGGGAGATACGACGACGCTCTTCGTCGATGTCCAGAACCATGACTTCCACTTCGTCGCCAACCTGAACGACTTTCGACGGGTGGATGTTCTTGTTGGTCCAGTCCATTTCGGAAACGTGTACCAGACCTTCAACGCCTTCTTCCAGCTCAGCGAAGCAGCCGTAGTCGGTCAGGTTGGTAACGCGAGCAGTTACGCGAGTACCTTCTGGGTAACGAGCGGTGATAGCTACCCACGGATCTTCGCCCATTTGCTTCAGACCCAGCGAAACGCGGTTGCGCTCACGGTCGAACTTCAGGACGCGAACGTCGACTTCGTCACCAACGTTGACGATTTCCGACGGGTGCTTGATACGCTTCCAAGCCATGTCGGTGATGTGCAGCAGGCCATCGATACCGCCCAGGTCCACGAAGGCGCCGTAGTCGGTGAGGTTCTTGACGATACCCTTGACCTGTTGGCCTTCCTGCAGGGTCTCCAGCAGGGCTTCGCGCTCGGCGCTGTTCTCGGCTTCCAGGACGCTGCGACGCGAAACAACAACGTTGTTGCGCTTCTGGTCCAGTTTGATGACCTTGAATTCCAGCTCTTTGCCTTCCAGGTGGGTGGTGTCGCGCACAGGGCGGACATCAACCAGGGAGCCCGGCAGGAACGCACGGATGCCGTTAACGTCGACAGTGAAGCCGCCCTTAACCTTACCGTTGATAACGCCCTTGACCACTTCTTCGGCGGCGAAAGCTGCTTCCAGAACAATCCAGCACTCGGCGCGCTTGGCTTTTTCACGGGACAGTTTGGTTTCGCCAAAGCCGTCTTCGACCGCGTCCAGCGCAACGTGAACTTCGTCACCGACCTTGATGGTCAGCTCGCCAGCTTCGTTGTAGAACTGCTCGAGCGGGATGACGCCCTCGGACTTCAGACCAGCGTGTACGGTAACCCAGTCGCCGTCGATGTCGACAACGATACCGGAGATGATGGCACCCGGCTGAAGATTGAGGGTTTTCAGGCTTTCTTCAAAGAGTTCTGCAAAGCTTTCGCTCATTTTAATTCCTGTAGATTCGGGCGAAACATACGCCCAGAGCCACATTCCAGACAATGTGGGTTTCGTTTAAGTAAAGGAAAGCGGGCAGGACGTTGACTGGTGCCCCTGCCTGCCTTCCTGGCGATCAGAGAAGGTCGCGCTGGGCGATCTCGCTCCTGATACGTTGCAACACCTGCTCGATGGACAACTCGGTAGAGTCCAGCTGTATGGCATCGGCCGCTGGCTTCAGCGGGGCCACTGCGCGCTGGGTGTCACGCTCATCACGCGCACGTATCTCATCTAGCAGACTCGACAGACTAACATCTTCATTCTTAGCCTTCAACTGCAGGTAGCGGCGGCGTGCGCGCTCCTCCGCGCTGGCAGTGAGGAAGACCTTGAGCGGCGCATCTGGAAACACCACCGTGCCCATGTCGCGACCGTCGGCGATCAACCCCGGTGCTTCACGGAACGCGCGCTGGCGCTGCAACAGCGCCTCGCGCACCGCTGGCAGCGAAGCGACCATGGAGGCGCCGGCGCCGACCGTCTCGGTGCGGATGACGTGACTGACGTCCTCACCTTCGAGAATGATCTGTTGTAGCTTACCGGGCTCGGCAGCGATGAACTGCACATCCAGATGGGCGGCCAAGGCCTTGAGCAGCTCTTCGTTGGTGAGGTCGACACCATGGTTGGTGGCATTGAATGCCAGCAAGCGGTACAGCGCGCCGGAGTCCAGCAGCCTCCAACCCAGCTCACGGGCCAGCAAGCCAGCCACCGTGCCCTTGCCCGAGCCGCTTGGCCCGTCGATGGTGATGACCGGTGCCAGCGAACTCACGACTTACCCTCTTCGGCAACGCGAATACCGACTTCGGCGCACAGCGCCAGGAAGTTGGGGAACGAGGTGGCGACGTTGGCACAGTCGTGGATGCGGATCGGCGCGCTGGCTCGCAGCGAGGCGACGCTGAATGCCATGGCGATGCGGTGGTCGCCGTGACCGTGGACTTCGCCGCCGCCGAGCTGGCCGCCATCGATGATGATGCCGTCCGGGGTCGGTTCGCACTGGATGCCCAGGGTGATCAGGCCATCGGCCATCACCTGGATGCGGTCGGACTCCTTCACCCGCAGCTCTTCGGCGCCACGCAGCACGGTACGGCCTTCGGCACAGGCCGCGGCGACGAACAGCACGGGGAACTCGTCGATGGCCAGCGGCACCAGTTCTTCGGGAATGTCGATGCCCTTGAGCTTGGCGCCGCGCACGCGCAGGTCGGCCACCGGCTCACCGCCAACTTCACGCTGGTTTTCCAGGGTGATGTCGCCGCCCATCAGCCGCAGGATGTCGATGACGCCCGTGCGGGTCGGGTTGATGCCGACGTGTTCGAGCACCAGCTCGGAGCCTTCGGCGATCGAGGCGGCCACCAGGAAGAAGGCTGCGGAGGAAATGTCTGCCGGCACTTCGATGCGCGTCGCGGTGAGCTTGCCACCGGACTGCAAGGACGCGACCGGGCCATTGCTTTCCACTGAGTAGCCGAAGCCGCGCAGCATGCGTTCGGTATGGTCACGGGTCGGCGCAGGCTCGGTGACGGTGGTCTTGCCTTCGGCGTACAGGCCCGCCAGCAGCAGGCAGGATTTAACCTGGGCACTGGCCATCGGCAGGGTATAGGTCAGGGCCTTGAGCTTGTGGCCACCACGGATGGTCAGCGGCGGACGCCCTTCAGGACCGGTCTCGACCACCGCACCCATTTCGCGCAGCGGATTGGCCACGCGGTTCATCGGGCGCTTGGACAGCGAGGCATCGCCGGTCATGGTGGTGTCGAATGGCTGCGCCGCCAGCAGGCCGGACAGCAGGCGCATCGACGTGCCGGAGTTGCCGACATACAGCGGGCCAGGTGGCGGCTTGAGGCCGTGCAGGCCGACACCATGAATGGTCACACGACCATGGTTCGGGCCTTCGATGACCACACCCATGTCACGGAAGGCCTGCAGGGTCGCCAGCGCGTCCTCGCCTTCGAGGAAGCCTTCGACCTCGGTCGTGCCCTCGGCCAGCGAACCGAGCATGATCGAACGGTGGGAAATCGACTTGTCGCCCGGAACGCGGATCCGTCCGGACAGGCGGCCACCAGGTTGGGCCAGGAAAATCAGATCGTTGGCGTTCATAGCGTCCACATAGGCCCGGCGGGCCAGGATTTTACTGAAATGCTCGCGGGCAACGCGTGCGCGGGTGAACACACCCAGCAGCTGGTGCCCGTCCCCAGCATCGACCGCGTCGCGCAAGGCGTCGAGGTCGCTGCGAAAAGTATCCAGGGTGCGCAGGACGGCTTCGCGGTTGGCGAGGAAGATGTCGTGCCACATGGTCGGGTCGCTTCCGGCGATTCTCGTGAAATCGCGGAAACCACCCGCAGCGTACCGGAAGATCTCAAGGTTTTCATTGCGCTTGGCCAGGGAATCGACCAGGCCGAAGGCCAGCAGGTGCGGCAAATGACTGGTGGCGGCCAGGACTTCGTCGTGGCGCTCGACCTGCATGTGCTCGACATCGGCGTCCAGCGCACGCCACAGGCGATCGACCAGCGCCAGGGCGGCAGGGTCGGTTTCCGGCAATGGCGTGAGGATGACTTTGTGCCGGCGGAACAAGGCCGCGTTGGAGGCCTCTACCCCGCTTTGCTCGGAACCGGCGATCGGATGGCCCGGCACGAAGTTCGCCAGGCGCTCACCGAAGACGGCACGGGCAGCCCGTACGACATTGCCTTTGGCGCTGCCGACATCAGTGATGACCGCTTTGCCCAGGTCGAGCTGAGCCAGGCGGGCGAGTAGTTTTTCCATGGCCAGGATCGGCACGGCCAGTTGGATGACATCGGCGCCGACACAGGCGGCGGCGAGGTCTTCTTCGCAACGGTCGACCACGCCCAGGGCCACGGCCTGCTTGCGCGACGGGGCATCCAGGTCGACGCCGACCACTTCGCGGCACAGGCCGCTCTCACGCAGGCCCTTGGCGAAGGAGCCGCCGATCAGGCCGAGGCCGACCACGACCAGGCGGTTGATGATTGGCGCGGGTTTGGTTGTTACTGCTTTTACCACTGGTGCGAACCCTGTTCAGAAATCAGGACAGTCTGTGAGACCGCAGGGGCTGCTTTGCAGCCCCGGCAATCTTCGATCAAAGCACCGCCTTCGGATACGACCCCAGGACCTTGAGCGCAACGGCCTCCTGGCTGATTTTCTCCAGCACCGCCTTGATCAGCGGGTCGCGGTGGTGGCCAACGAAGTCGATGAAGAACACGTAGGTCCACTTGCCGCTGCGCGAGGGACGGGTCTCGATGCGGGTCAGGTCGATGCCGTTCTCGTGGAATGGCACCAGCAGCTCGTGCAGCGCACCCGGCTTGTTGCTCATCGAGACGATGATCGAGGTCTTGTCGTCGCCGGTCGGCGGCACTTCCTGGTTGCCGATCATCAAGAAGCGCGTGGAGTTGTCCGGACGGTCTTCGATCTTCTCGGCCAGGCGGGTCAAACCGTACAGGTTCGCCGCCATGTCGCCGGCGATGGCCGCGGAATTCCACTCACCCTTGACTCGCTTGGCGGCCTCGGCGTTGCTGGACACCGCCACGCGCTCGACATTCGGGTAATGCGCATCGAGCCACTTGCGGCACTGGGCCAGCGATTGGGCATGGGAGTAGATGCGGGTGATGCTGTCGGTCTTGGTGTTCTCGCCCACCAGCAAGTGGTGGTGGATACGCAGCTCGACTTCACCGCAGATCACCATGTCGTGCTCGAGGAAGCTGTCCAGGGTGTGGCTGACTGCACCTTCGGTAGAGTTCTCCACCGGCACCACGCCGAAGTTGACGGCACCGGCCGCCACCTCGCGGAAGACTTCGTCGATGGCCGCCATCGGGCGACTGACCACGGCATGACCGAAGTGCTTCATCGCCGCAGCCTGGGTGAAGGTACCCTCAGGGCCCAGGTAGGCGACCTTCAGAGGCTCTTCCAGGGCCAGGCAGGACGACATGATTTCGCGGAACAGGCGCGCCATCTCTTCGTTGTCCAGTGGGCCCTTGTTGCGCTCCATCACGCGCTTGAGCACGGCGGCCTCACGCTCGGGGCGATAGAACACTGGCTTTTCGCCTTCGGCAAGCGAGGCGGTCTTGACCTTGGCCACTTCCTGGGCGCACCGGGCACGCTCGCTGATCAGCTCGAGGATCTTCTCGTCGAGGCTGTCGATGCGTACCCGCAGCGCCTTGAGCTCTTGATCGGACATCAGCCGTGCTCCTTCTCGAATTCGGCCATGTAGGTCACCAGCGCTTCTACCGCCTCCAGGCCCAGGGCGTTGTAGATCGAGGCGCGCATGCCGCCCACCGAACGGTGGCCCTTGAGGTTGAGCAGGCCACGGGCGTCTGCACCGGCCAGGAAGGCTTTGTCCAGGCGCTCGTCGGCCAGGCGGAACGGCACGTTCATCCACGAACGGGCGTTGTGGCTGATCGGGTTGGTGTAGAACTCGCTCGCGTCGATGAAGCCGTACAGGCGGTCTTTCTTCGCGCGGTTGCGCTGCTCCATGGCCTCGACGCCGCCCTGCTCCTTGAGCCACTCGAAGACCAGGCCCGAGAGGTACCAGGAGTAGGTGGCCGGGGTGTTGTACATCGAGCCGTTGTCGGCCGCGATCTTGTAGTCGAGCATGGTCGGGCAAATGCTACGGGCATGGCCCAGCAGGTCTTCACGGACGATGACCACGACCAGGCCGCTCGGGCCGATGTTTTTCTGCGCGCCGGCGTAGATCAGGCCGTACTGCGAGACGTCGATCGGGCGGGAGAGGATGTCGGACGACATGTCGACCACCAGCGGGACGTCGCCCGCCTCGGGCACCCAGTCGAACTGCAGGCCGCCGATGGTCTCGTTGGACGCGTAGTGGACGTAGGCCGCGTTCTTGGTCAGCTTCCACTCGTTCTGACCAGGAATGGCCAGGTAATCGTAGGGCTTGGCGCTGGCAGCCACGTTGACGTTACCGAAGCGACGGGCTTCCTCGATGGCCTTTTTCGACCAGATGCCGGTTTCGATGTAGTCGGCGGTACCGCTTTCCGGCAGCAGGTTCAGCGGGATCTCGGCGAACTGCTGGCTCGCACCGCCCTGCAGGAACAGCACCTTGTAGTTGGAGGGGACGGACAGCAGGTCACGCAGGTCCTGCTCGGCCTTTTCGGCGATGGCCACGTAGTCGTCGCTGCGATGGCTCATCTCCATCACCGACAGGCCCTTGCCATTCCAGTCCAGCATTTCAGCCTGGGCGCGCTGCAGGACCGCGTCCGGAAGCGCGGCAGGGCCTGCGCAGAAGTTAAAGGCTCGTTTGCTCACATCCACTCTCGCTCTGCCAAATAGAACAAAATCGTAATTCGATGCCGACCAGTCGACATTGTGACGCCTGTATCAGGGCTGCTCTGCGCCCCAATTGCCCAGCTTAATCAGTCAAACGGGGCGACCTTGGTCGCCCCGCTCGGGTTTTGCGCTTGCTTATTCCTGCGGTGCCTCTTCGGCACCCGCAGTGTCATCGTCTGCCGCATCCGGCACAGCCGCTTCGACACCCTCCTCGTCCGACTCGATGATCTCATCGACTTCTTCCTCGGACGGTTCCTGGATCCGTTCCAGGCCCACCAGCGTCTCGTCGTTGGCCAGCTTGATCAACGTCACGCCCTGGGTGTTACGACCCAGGCTGGAGACTTCGCCAACCCGTGTGCGCACCAGCGTGCCCTGGTCGGAGATCAGCATGATCTCTTCGCCTTCCTGCACCTGGATGGCGCCGATCAGCAGGCCATTGCGGCCTTTGGTCCCCATGGCGATGACACCCTGGCCACCACGGCCGCGACGCGGGAACTTGGACAGCGGGGTGCGCTTGCCGAAGCCACGCTCGGAAGCGGTGAGAATCTGGGCGCCGGACTCAGGAATCAGCATGGAGATGATCCGCTGCCCCTTGCCCAGCTTCATGCCGCGTACACCACGGGCGTTACGGCCCATTTCACGCACCACGCTTTCGGCGAAGCGGATCACCTTGCCCGCGTCGGAGAACATCATGACTTCCTTGGCGCCGTCGGTGATGGCCGCAGCGATCAGGGTGTCACCTTCCTTGAGCTTCAAGGCGATCAGGCCGTTGGAGCGCGGACGGGCGAACTGCACCAGCGGGGTCTTTTTGACGGTACCGGAAGCGGTAGCCATGAAGATGTAGGCGCCGGTCGGTTCGGCGACCCATTCCGGGGTGTCGCCGTCTTCTTCGTCGACTTCCTCGGCCTCGATCACTTCGCCTTCGAGCACGGTGTCTTCCCCGTCCTCCAGCTCTTCCTCGGCGCCAGCGCTCTGCTGCAGTGCTTCCAGGTCGATCTGCAGCATGGCGGTGATGCGCTCACCCTCTTCCAGCGGCAGCAGGTTGACCAGCGGACGGCCGCGGGCGGCACGGGACGCCTCTGGGATGTCGTAGGTCTTGAGCCAGTAGACCTTGCCCTTGCTGGAGAACAGCAGCAGCGTGGCATGGCTGTTGGCGACCAGCAGGTGCTCGATGTAGTCCTCGTCCTTCACGCCGGTGGCCGACTTGCCCTTGCCACCACGGCGCTGGGCCTGGTAGGCCGACAGCGGCTGAGTCTTGGCGTAGCCGCCGTGGGAAATGGTCACCACGCGCTCTTCTTCCGGGATCATGTCGCCGTAGTTGAGGTCGTGGCGGGCATCGAGGATTTCGGTGCGACGGGCATCGCCGTATTCGGCGCGGATGGCTTCGAGCTCTTCGCGGATCACTTCCATCAGGCGCTGGGCGCTGTTGAGGATACGGATCAGCTCGCCGATCTGTTCCAGGATCTCCTGGTACTCAGCCAGCAGCTTCTCGTGTTCCAGGCCGGTCAGGCGGTGCAGACGCAGGTCCAGGATGGCCTGGGCCTGCTCCGGCGACAGGTAATACTTGCCGTCACGCAGGCCGTATTGCTCCGGCAGGTCTTCTGGACGGCAGGAGTCGGCTCCCGCGCGCTCGACCATCAGTTGGACGGCGCTGGATTCCCAAGCCTTGGAAATCAGCGCTTCCTTGGCTTCCGACGGCGTCGGCGAAGCCTTGATCAGGGCGATGACCGGGTCGATGTTGGACAGCGCGACCGCCTGGCCTTCGAGGATGTGGCCGCGCTCACGGGCCTTGCGCAGCTCGAACACGGTACGACGGGTCACCACTTCACGGCGGTGACGGACGAAAGCTTCGAGCAGGTCCTTGAGGTTGAGCAGGCGTGGACGGCCATCGACCAACGCAACGACGTTGATGCCGAATACGGCCTGCAGCTGGGTCTGCTGATACAGATTGTTCAGCACCACCTCCGGCACCTCGCCGCGACGCAGCTCGATGACGATGCGCATGCCGTCCTTGTCGGACTCGTCGCGCAACTCGGTGATGCCCTCGATCTTCTTCTCTTTGACCAGCTCGGCGATCTTCTCGATCAGGCGCGCCTTGTTCAGCTGGTAAGGCAGCTCGGTGATCACGATCTGCTGGCGACCACCGACCTTGTCGATGTCTTCGATCTCGGAGCGGGCGCGCATGTAGATGCGGCCACGGCCGGTGCGGTAGGCCTCGATGATGCCCTGACGACCGTTGATCAGGCCGGCAGTGGGGAAGTCGGGGCCCGGGATGTACTGCATCAGCTCGTCGACGGTGACGTCCGGGTTGTCGATCAGCGCCAGGCAGCCGTCGATGACCTCACCCAGGTTGTGCGGCGGGATGTTGGTCGCCATGCCCACGGCAATACCGCTGGAACCGTTGACCAGCAGGTTGGGAATACGGGTAGGCATGACCGCCGGGATCTGCTCGGTGCCGTCGTAGTTGGGCACCCAGTCGACGGTTTCCTTGTGCAGGTCGGCCAGCAGCTCGTGGGCCAGCTTGGCCATGCGCACTTCGGTGTATCGCATGGCCGCGGCGTTGTCGCCGTCCACCGAACCGAAGTTGCCCTGGCCGTCGACCAGCAGGTAGCGCAGCGAGAATGGCTGGGCCATACGCACGATTGTGTCGTAGACCGCGGTATCGCCGTGCGGGTGGTACTTACCGATCACGTCACCGACCACACGGGCGGATTTCTTGTACGGCTTGTTCCAGTCGTTGCCCAGCTCGCTCATCGCAAAGAGAACGCGGCGATGCACGGGCTTCAAGCCGTCACGCGCATCGGGCAGCGCTCGCCCGACAATCACGCTCATCGCGTAGTCGAGGTAAGACTGTCTCAGTTCGTCTTCGATATTGACCGGGAGGATTTCTTTGGCCAGTTCGCCCATGAGAAGCCTGATTCCTTTTTCTGGTGAAACTTCGCAGCCTCCTTCAAGGGCCGAACGAAGCTCGCCGCCGCAGCGCATAAGGGTGCGACGACTTACGACAAATCAATGAGTTGAGCCATGGACTTGCGCAATGAAGGCCGCCGTCATGGGCGGTCTTGGAAACTGCCGGATGTTACCACAAAGGCAGTGGCAGTGGGGAGATGTGGCAGGTGGCCTGACGTGAGCGGTGTATCGCCTGGGCGATCGAGCGCCGCCCGCGCGGGGCATCGCGAGCAAGGCTCGCTCCTACACCTGTTTCAGGCCAGTAACTCATTGCCTCGAAACAACCGTAGGAGCGAGCCTTGCTCGCGATGCCCCGCGCGGGCAGCGCTCGACCCCAAAGACGCCCCCGCCCTACACCCCGGTCAGTGCAAACGCTTGCGACACATCAATTGCGCCAGCTTGGCGGTGTCCGGTCGTTCGACGACACCTTTCTCGGTCACGATTACATCGATCAGATCCGCTGGAGTCACATCGAACACCGGATTGAACACTTCCACATCCGGCGCGACCCGGGTACCGGCGTAATCCAGCAACTCGTCGGCATCACGCTCTTCCAGCGGAATGTCCTCGCCGGTCGCCAGGTTCAGGTCGATGCTGGTGCTCGGTGCCACCACCATGAAGCGCACACCATGGTGCATGGCGCTGACTGCCAGCTGATAAGTGCCGATCTTGCTGGCCACGTCACCGTTGGCAGCGATGCAGTCGGCACCGACCACTACCCAGGTAATGCCCTTGCTTTTCATCAGGTGGGCCAAGGCCGAATCGGCGCACAGGGTGACGGGAATACTCTCGCGGGCCAGCTCCCAGGCGGTCAGCCGCGAGCCCTGCAACCACGGGCGGGTCTCGCCGGCGTAGACCCGCTCGACCATACCCTCCAGGAACCCTGCGCGGATCACCCCCAGCGCGGTACCGAAGCCGCCACTGGCCAGGGCGCCGGCATTACCGTAGGTGAGCAGTGTCTGCTCGTTGCCCTGATGACGACGGATCAGCTCGATGCCGTGCTGGGCCATGGTCAGGTTGGCCTCGCGATCACTCTCGTGAATGGCCACCGCCTCGGCCTCCAGCGCCGCCAGCACGTCTTCTTCGGGGCGCAAGCGCAGCAGGCGCTCGCGCATGCGGTTGAGCGACCAGAACAGGTTGGCGGCGGTCGGGCGCGCCTCGGCCAGGTTGAGGAAATCCTCTTCCAGGTCGGTTTCCCAGTCGCCGCCCGCCGCCAGGCGCTCGCGCAGCGCCAGAACCAGGCCGAAAGCCGCGGCAATGCCGATGGCGGCAGCGCCGCGCACGGTCATATCCCGAATCGCTTCCACCACCTGTGAGACATTGTCGCAGGCCAGCCAGCGCTCTTGCGATGGCAGCAAACGCTGGTCGAGCAGGTGCAGGGCGCCGTCCTGCCAGCGGATCCCGGTCACCTTCTCCGCCGCCAAAAGTCGCTCGCGCATCGCCTCTCCCCGTCGTTCGGATGTCAAAAGCGGGCGATTATAGCGACCCTCAGCCCTGGGCGCTCGGGTATACTCCCGCGCAATCTAGCGAAGTTTCAGAGGACTGTTCACATGAGCAACGTCGACCACGCCGAAATCGCCAAGTTTGAAGCCTTGGCGCACCGCTGGTGGGACCGCGAAAGCGAGTTCAAGCCGCTGCACGACATCAACCCGCTGCGGGTCAACTGGATCGACGAGCGCGTCAGCCTGGCCGGCAAGAAAGTGCTCGACGTGGGCTGTGGCGGCGGCATCCTCAGCGAGGCGATGGCCCTGCGCGGCGCCACCGTCACCGGCATCGACATGGGCGAAGCCCCGCTGGCGGTCGCCCAACTGCACCAGCTCGAATCCGGCGTGCAGGTCGAATACCGGCAGATCACCGCCGAAGCCCTGGCCGAAGAGATGCCCGGGCAATTCGACGTGGTCACCTGCCTGGAGATGCTCGAACACGTGCCGGACCCCTCCTCGGTGATTCGCGCCTGCTACCGCATGGTCAAACCCGGCGGCCAGGTGTTCTTCTCCACCATCAACCGCAACCCGAAGGCATACCTGCTGGCCATCGTCGGCGCCGAGTACATCCTCAAGATGCTGCCGCGCGGCACCCACGACTTCAAGAAATTCATCCGCCCTTCGGAACTGGGCGCCTGGAGCCGCACCGCCGGCCTTGAAGTCAAGGACATCATCGGCCTGACCTACAACCCGCTGACCAAGCATTACAAGCTCAGCAGCGATGTAGACGTCAACTACATGATCCAGACCCTGCGCGAGGAATGAGCATGCGTTTGCGAGCGGTACTCTTCGACATGGACGGCACCCTGCTCGACACGGCGCCGGACTTCATCGCCATCTGCCAGGCCATGCTGGCCGAGCGTAACCTGCCGGCCATCGACGACAAGCGCATCCGTGACGTGATTTCCGGTGGCGCCCGCGCCATGGTCGCCGCCACCTTTGCGATGGACCCCGACGCCGAGGGCTTCGAGGCCCTGCGCCTGGAATTCCTGGAGCGCTACCAGCGCGACTGCGCAGTGCACAGCAGGCTGTTCGACGGCATGGGCGAACTGCTGGCCGACATCGAGAAAGGCAACCTGCTGTGGGGCGTGGTCACCAACAAACCGGTGCGTTTCGCCGAGCCGATCATGCAGCGGCTGGGCCTGGCCGAGCGTTCGGCCTTGCTGATCTGCCCGGACCACGTGAAAAACAGCAAGCCCGACCCCGAGCCGCTGATCCTGGCCTGCACCACGCTGAACCTTGACCCGGCCAGCGTACTGTTCGTCGGCGACGACTTGCGGGACATCGAGTCCGGCCGCGATGCCGGCACCCGCACGGCGGCAGTTCGCTATGGCTATATTCATCCAGAAGACAACCCGAACAACTGGGGTGCCGACGTGGTGGTGGACCACCCGCTGGAACTGCGCAAAGTGATCGACAGCGCGCTGTGCGGTTGCTGAAACCCGACTGATGCGCCGGGCGCCGTCCCTGTAGGAGCGGGTTTACCCGCGAATGCGCCAGCCCGGACGACCACGGCGCCTGAACGTACGCATTCGCGGGTAAACCCGCCCCCACAAGGGGGCCGGGTCGCCCGCACGAACTCGAAGGACAGAACAATGTTCGACTACACCGCCCGCCCCGACCTGCTCAAGGGCCGTATCATTCTGGTCACGGGTGCCGGTCGCGGCATCGGCGCCGCTGCCGCCAAGGCCTATGCCGCCCTGGGCGCCACCGTGCTGCTGCTGGGCAAGACCGAGGCCAACCTCAACGAGGTCTATGACCAGATCGAAGCGGCCGGCCACCCGCAACCGGTGGTGATCCCGTTCAACCTGGAAACCGCCCTGCCCCACCAGTACGACGAGCTGGCGGCAATGATCGAGGAACAGTTCGGCCGCCTCGATGGTTTGCTGAACAACGCCTCGATCATCGGCCCGCGCACGCCGCTGGAGCAGCTGTCGGGTGACAATTTCATGCGCGTGATGCACATCAACGTCAACGCGACCTTCATGCTCACCAGCACCCTGCTGCCGCTGCTCAAGCTGTCCGAGGACGCGTCGGTGGTGTTCACCTCCAGCAGCGTCGGGCGCAAGGGCCGGGCATACTGGGGCGCCTATGGTGTTTCGAAGTTCGCCACCGAAGGGCTGATGCAAACCCTGGCCGACGAGCTCGACGGCGTTGCCCCGGTGCGCTCCAACAGCATCAACCCTGGGGCTACCCGCACCGCGATGCGGGCGCAGGCGTACCCGAGCGAGAACCCACAGAACAACCCGCTGCCTGAAGAAATCATGCCGGTGTACCTGTACCTGATGGGGCCGGACAGCTCCGGGGTCAATGGGCAGGCGTTCGACGCCCAGTAAGCCCGTTCGTCACGGATGGGGCCGCTTTACGGCCCCATCCGCAAGACTCAACCGGCCACCAACGCCGGGCGCAGACGCCCCTGCTGGCGCCCTTCGAGCTGCATGCACCGCTCAAGGAACAGGTACATGCAGTCGTAGCTCTTGCAGATCGCCCTGCGCAGCTCGGTGCGCAGACCCAATGTCGGGTTTTCACCCGCCAGGGTACAGATGATCTCCAGCGCCTCCCAAGGGTGGGCATCGTCGTACTGAGCATGCATTTTCAGCCATTTCATGGCGCGCTTGCGCTGCTCTGGCGGGAAGCCCTCGGCATAGGTGTCGGTCGAGCAGACCACCGCCGACCATTCTCCGGTCGCCCCTTCGATGGCGTAGTTGGTCGCAGCCATGGCAATGGCCAGCGATTCGGTGGTACACACACGCCAGCACCAGTCATTCAGGCCATTCAGCTCTGGCGGCACTTCCTGTGCCTGCAACTCGTGCAGGTGAATGCCATGGGCCTGGCACCAATTCACCCAATAGTCGGCATGGTGCAGCTCGACCCGGATGTTGCGCATCAGCCAACGCCGCGCCATGTCTTCGCCGGGATGGCGGGCATAGCGGGTCTTGGTGAGGTTATGGGCCATGTACAGGGAAAACTGCTCGACCACCGGCCAGCCACCGATCAGGTACTGGCGAATCGTGGCAGGTCGTAGTTGGTTATCGCGCAGGCGCTCATAGAACTCATGCTCGACCACCCGGCGCTTGCTTTCACGACACTCTTCAATCAGTTGCTGAGCCCATTGCGGGTAACTGGCCGGGTCCATCAGTGGCCCGATACGTATGAATGAGTCAATCACGTTCAGCTCCTTGATCCATGTGATTATCGGGACATTTCAGCGAAACGTTCCCGGCGCCCTGTGCAAAAGGGGTCTCGCGGCAATCCGTTGGCGTTGCAGACTGTCGCAGGTGAATACCTGCGGACGTTCGATCAAATAGCCCTGGGCGTAATCCACGCCGATCTCCTGCAAGGCCTGTTCGATCAACGGGGTTTCGACGAACTCGGCAATGGTGCGTTTGCCCATCACATGGCCAATGTGGTTGATCACCTCGACCATGGCACGATTGACCGGATCGTCGAGCATATCTTTTACGAAACTTCCGTCGATCTTCAGGAAGTCTACAGGCAAATGCTTCAAATAGGCGAATGACGACATTCCGGCGCAGAAGTCGTCGAGGGAGAATTTGCAGCCCAATCCTTTCAATTCATTGATGAAGCGAATAGCGCTACCCAAATTGGCGATAGCGCTGGTCTCGGTTATTTCAAAACAGATTAACCGGGGAGGAATCGAATACTCGGCGAACAGCCTCTGCAAATACTCCAGGAACTTGTCGTCACCGATGCTGGAGCCTGAAAGGTTGATCGCGCACATCGACAACGGCCCTTCGCGACCTTCGTCCAGGCACTGGCGAATCACCTGGAACACGTTGCGCACCACCCAACGGTCCAGGGCGGTCATCAAGCCATAGCGTTCAGCCGCAGGGATGAAGCTGTCAGGCAAGATGGTACGGCCGCCTTCATCGTGCAGGCGCAACAGGATCTCGATGTGGCCCGGGCCTTCGAGGGTCTTGAGCGCGGCGATTTCCTGGGCATAGAGGCAAAAGCGGTTTTCCTCCAGGGCCACATGCAGGCGCTGGATCCAGGCCATCTCGCCAAACCGCATGGACAGTTCGCTGTCATCGACGTGGTACACCTGAACCCGGTTACGGCCTTTTTCCTTGGCCATGTAGCAGGCCATGTCGGCAGCCCGCAGCGATGCCTCGAGGGTGCCAGGGGCCTGGGCCATGTGCACCAGGCCAATGCTGACGGTGGTGACGAAAGGCCGCCCCTTCCAGACAAAATGCAGGCTCTGCACACTTTGGCGCAGGTGCTCGGCGATGCGCTCGGCCTGCTCGGCCGGACAGTTCTCCAAGAGCACGCCGAACTCGTCGCCCCCCAGGCGAGCCAGGGTATCGCTTTCGCGCAGGCAGGCCTGCAGCACTGCACAGATATGCCGCAGCAGCTCATCGCCGGCAGCGTGGCCGCAGGTGTCGTTGACCAGCTTGAACTGATCGAGGTCGAGGAACATCAGCGAGTGCCGGCCATTCTGCCGCGCCAGGTCGTTGAGCACCTGCTCCAGGCGATATTCGAATTCACGGCGGTTGGCCAGCCCCGTCAGGGCATCGTGGGTCGCCTGCCAGGACAGGTTGGCGATGTACTGGCGCTCCTGGGTCATGTCGTGCAGCACCAGCACGATGCCGGCCACCTGCCCTTCGTTGATGATGGGTGAGCCGACCAGGTTGATGGACACCGTGCTGCCATCCAGGCGTTGGATCAGCCTGGAATGGTCGGAGCCACCCTTGAGGTTGCCGCTGATCACCTGTTCGACCAGGGAGGCGCTTTCCTGGTCGTCCTGTTCGTCCACCAGGCTGAACAGCGCCGACAATGGCAAGCCATGGGCCTGGCCGGCCTGCCAGTGGGTCAGTTGCTCGGCGGCGGGGTTCATGTAGCCAATGCAACCCTCGACATCGGTGGTGATCACCGCATCGCCGATGGCCTGCAGGGTAGTCTGCGCCCGCTCTTTCTCTTCCTGCAGGGCGCTGGCGAAGGCCTGGCGCTGGGCCAACAGCTTGCTCGAACGGCGCCAGGCAAAGCTGATGAGGAACAGCGCGGTCAGCAGGTTGGTGATCAGTAGCACCCGCAACAGCATGCGCGAGCCTTCGCCCAGGGCATCGCTGAATGCCTTGGCCGCTGGGGTCACGCCTTCATTGATGGCAACGATGCGTGCCTTCCACTCGCCCAACTGCCGCGCATTGACCCTGGCCGACGCGAAGCCTTCGCGCATCTCCGTGGCCAGCACATCCAGCTGGTTCAGGTGGGCATCGCCGATATCCCAGTAGGCGATTGCCCGCTGCATGTAGCTGATCTGGCGAAAGTTGCGGTAGAACCAGATGATGCGGTCGACATCATCGGGATGGTTGCCGCCCTGCAAGATAGCCCGGCGCGCCGCGTCCAGGTCCGGGTTGGGCTGGTCGAGCACCACGCGCAGTTCGTGATCGCCCTGGGGCACCTTGATCGCCTCGCGGTAGCGCTCGAAGGTTTGCGCATCGCGGTTGTCGGCATAAAGGTTGAGGTAGTAGATGGCGTCTTTCTGGGCCTTGGACCACAGGCTTTCACCAGCCACGTAGGCGCGCACAGCCGACAGCGCATAAAGGCTGAGACTGCCCAGCAACACCTGGAAGACCACAACAGCAATGAAGGGCCAAATGATACCGAGTAGCTTTGGCGCTTCGAGAGTCCGTTTTCCCTTCATGTAATCCCTGTCGCAGAGCAGATGAGGCGTCGATCAACCCAGACAAGCACAGCGTAGGCCATTTGCCATCTGCACGACGGGGTTTTTAAGGGCGGTAATCGGGAAAATTTTGCGGTTCCGGGCGGACCGACGAGCCGGCGACCGGCTCGTCAAGTCTGCTGCAAATGCCCGTAAAGCTTGGCGTACAGGCCGCCTTCGGCGATCAACTGCTGGTGCCCGCCATCTTCGGCCACGTGCCCGCCATCGAACACCAGCACCCGATCCGCCTGCTTCACTGCCGAAAGGCGGTGGGCGATGATCAACGTGGTGCGGCCCCGCAGGAAGTGCGACAAGGCTTGGTGCAAGTTGTATTCAGTGGCAGCGTCCAGGGCCGAGGTGGCCTCGTCGAGAATCACCACCTTGGGCTCGGCCAGTACCATACGGGCGATGGCCAGGCGCTGACGCTGGCCACCGGAAAGGCGCACCCCGGAACGGCCGACCACGCTGTCCAGGCCTTGCGGCAAAGCAGCGATGGTCGCATCCAGCTGGGCCACGCGCAGGGCCTGCCAGCAGGCCTCGTCGGTACATTCGCGGCCCATGGTCAGGTTGGCGCGTACGGTGTCGTTGAACAGCGACGGATGCTGCAGCACCACCGCAACGTTCTCGCGCAGGGTTTCCAGGCCAATTTCCTGCAAGCTGGCGCCACCGAAGCGAATGGTGCCGGCCTGGGCGCTGTACAGCCCCAGCAGCAGTTGCACCAGCGTGCTCTTGCCTCCGCCACTGGCGCCCACGATGGCCACCTTCTCCCCCGGCGCAATGGCCAGGTCGAGGTGTTCCAGCACCGGCTCGTCGGCGTAGGCGAAGCGCAGGTCTCGCACTTCGATGCCCACCGTCTCGCGCCCGGCGAACGGGTCGCAGGCCGCCGGGTACTGCGGCTCGTCGTCACGTGCCAGCAGCTCGTTGACACGGCTCAGCGCACCACCGGCCGCATAATAGGCGTACTGCAGGTTCAGCAGTTGTTCCACCGGCCCGATCATGAACCACAAGTAGCTGAACACGGCCAGCATCTGGCCGATGGACAAGTCCGAGAACAGCACCGTGAGCATGGCCGCGGCACGGAAGATATCGATACCGAACTGGAACAGCAGGCCACTGGCACGGCCACTGGCATCGCTCTTCCATTGCGACTCCACGGCGTAGTCCCGCACCTCCCGGGCCCGCAGGCCAAGGCGCCCCAGGAAGTAGCCCTGGCGGTTGCCGGCGCGTATCTCCTGGATGGCGTCGAGGGTTTCGGCCAAGGCCTGGGTAAAGCGCGAGGTGCTGTCGTTTTCGAGCTTCTTCAGGTGCTTGACGCGCTTGCCCAACTGCACGGTGAAGTAGATCACCAGCGGGTTGAACAACAGAATCAGCAAGGCCAGCTTCCAGTGCATCCAGATGAGGATGGCGGCGGTGCCGGTCAGGGTGAGCATGGCGACCAGGAACCGGCTAAGGGTCTCGCCGACGAATTTGTCGAGGGTATCCAGGTCGGTGACCAGGTGAGTGGTCACCGTGCCGCTGCCGAGGCTTTCGTACTCTTTCAAGGAAATGCGCTTGAGGCGCTCGATCAGGCGGATGCGCAGGCGGTAGACGATATCCTTCGCCAAACCGGCGAACAGCTTGGCCTGGATAACGTTGAACGCCAGAGCCGCCAGGCGCAGGCACAGCGTGGCCACCAGCATCAGGCCGATGTAGCCCGCGGCCACTTGCCAGCCGGTCGGCAGCAGGTGGTTCATCCACTTCAATGCAGCATCACCGTGGCCGAGCAGCACCTCGTCCACCAGCAATGGCAGCAGCAGCGGAATGGGCACGCTGCAGCACGCGGCCAACACGGCGACCAGGTTGGCGGACCACAGCTGTTTCTTGTGATGCAGGGCCAGGCGGCGAATTTCCGCCCAGCTCAGACGATCGGCCACGGAAGAGGGTTTCCCCGGCACAGGGTCGGGTGACCCTGGCAGATCAAGCACAGGCGGCCTGCCCTAGCCAGCGGCCAAGCAAGGGTTGCAGGCGATCCAGCGGCTGGTAGCCATTGGTCAGCAAGGCCAACTGCCCATTACGCTCGGCCAGCAGGGTCGGAAAACCGGCGATACCCAAATCCTGCACCCAGCTGAAGTCGGCTGCCGTGGCGGCGCGGACGTCGTGGCTGGCGAAGTGCTGGGCAAACCGCTCGCGGTCGAAGCCCACTTGTTCGGCCAGCTCGACCAGTTGCGGGGCACGGGTGACATCCACACCCTGCTCGTAGAAAGAACGCTGGATCAGCGCCAGCAGCGGCCAGACGCGCTCGGCGTCCAGCTCGCGGGCGGTTACCAGGGCGCGGCATGCCGGCTCGGTGTCATAGACGAAACCGTCGGGCATCGCCCCGTCGAAACGAAACGGTTGCCCGGTGGCATCCGCCACCGCCTGCCAATGCTCGAGGATGTACTTACGCGTGGATGCGTCCAAGGCACTGCCGCCGGTACGCAACCCGCCCGGCACCACACGCGTCGGTACACCGGCCTCACGCGCCTGGGCGATCAGGGCCTCAGCAACGGGTGCGAAGCCCCAGCACCAGGAGCACATCGGGTCCATCACATAGAGCAGGCGTGCGGACATGTATCAAGCCTCGGCTTTGTAGTTGTAACCGATCGGATGTGGCAGGTTGCGCGCCTTGGCGAGCTCGATCTGCTTCTGCCGGTCGATGGCGCTGCGCCGGGTCTTCTCACTCAGGGTGTCCCAGCAGTGTGGGCAGCTGACACCAGGCGAGTAATGCTCGGACGCACGGTCCTCCACATTGATTGGGTGGCGGCAGGCATGGCACTGGTCGTACTCGCCTTCACTCAGGTCATGGCGCACCGTGACCCGGTTGTCGAAGACGAAGCAGTCGCCGTCCCAGAGGCTTTCTTCCTGAGGCACTTCCTCGAAGTATTTCAGAATGCCGCCCTTAAGATGATAGACCTCCTCGAAGCCTTCACCGAGCATGTAGCTGGAGGCTTTTTCGCAACGGATGCCACCGGTGCAGAACATCGCCACCTTCTTGTGCTTGCTCGGGTCGAAGTTGGCCTTGATGTACTCGGGGAACTCGCGGAAGGTTTCGGTCTTCGGATCGATGGCGCCCTTGAAGGTGCCGATGGCCACTTCGTAGTCGTTGCGGGTGTCGATCAGCAGCACCTCCGGGTCGCTGATCAGGGCGTTCCAGTCCTTCGGATCGACGTAGGTGCCGACCTTCTGGTTGGGGTCCACGCCCGGCACGCCGAGGGTGACGATCTCTTTCTTGAGCTTGACCTTGGTGCGGTAGAACGGTTGCTCGTCGCAGTAGGACTCTTTGTGGTCGACATCGACCAGGCGCGGGTCGTTGCGCAGCCAGGCGAGCAGCGCGTCGATGCCTTCGCGGGTGGCGGAAACGGTACCGTTGATGCCCTCGTGGGCCAGCAGCAGGGTACCTTTCACGCCGTTGTCGAGCATGGTCTTTAGCAGCGGCTCGCGCAGTTCGACGTAGTCTTCCAGGGTGACGAACTTGTACAGCGCCGCCACGACGATAGCTTGGGACATGAATCTGAATCTCCAGGTGGTTGCCCTCGTAAGGGGCGGACCGGGTTCTACAAAAGCAAAGGGGCTGCCGTGCAGCCCATCGCTGGCAAGCCGACGCCTACAGGCTGTAGGCGCGGGCTTGCTAGCGATGGGCCGCGCAGCGGCCCCCTTGGGATGACGCGGATTCTACCAGAACAAAAAAAAGGAATCAGTGCTTGCCGCCACCGGCGCACACTGGCGAGGCCGGTGCGGCGCCAACCTGGGTCCATTCCTCGGCGGTGTAGGTGTGAATCGCCAGTGCATGGATCTGGCTCATCAGCTCGCCCATGGTGGCGTACACCTTCTGGTGGCGCTTGACGCTGTTCAGGCCGGCGAACTGCTCGCTGACGATGACTGCCTTGTAGTGGGTCTCCTGGCCACGGCTGTGCATGTGGCTTTCGTTGAGCACTTCAAGGTGTTGCGGCGCCAGCGCTGTCAGTTGCTGGTGGATACGTTCCTGCATGGTCATCGGGTGTTACTCACTTCTTCGCCGGCGCCGCGGCCTTGCCAGCGTTCGGGTCCAGTTCCTTGGTCATGTCGTCGAGCAGCTTGTTCACCACCGGCACGGCAGGCTCCAGGCTCTGCTGGGTCAACTGGGCCGACTGCTGGGTGACTTTGGGCATTTCGCGCAGCACTTTCTTGCCAAGCGGCGACTCGTAGAACTTGACCAGGTCCTTGAGCTCCTGCTCGGTGAAGGTCTGGGTGTACAGGTCGACCATCTTCGGCTTGAGCTTGTTCCAACCAATGGCGCTGTCCAGGGCGGCGTTGGCCTTGGCCTGGTAGCTTTCCAGCACCGACTGCTTGGAGGCAGGCGCCTTGGTCTGGGCGAAGCGCTGGGCGAACATCTGCTGGACCTGCATGTACACCGGAGTGCCCAGCTTGTCGGCGTTGGCCAGGGTCAGGAATTTCTCGGCGGCAGCGTTGTGGCTGGCGGTGGCAGCGAGCACCTGGCCGCTGGCGCAGGCCAGGGCAACGGCGGCACAGAGGACACGGAGACGGGTCATTGCATTTCCTTCAAGAAAGGGAGGCGGGTACCTCAGAGTAGAGCATTCTGCGCTGTGGTGGCGAAGTGCTCAAGTGGCACGACGAGCGATGGAACCGCTCTGCCGAATGAGGGCCTAAACTGCGATTTCAGACTACAAAGGAGTGAGCGCAGCATGAGCCGTATCGAGACAGACAGCCTGGGCCCGGTCGAAGTTCCGGACGACGCCTACTGGGGCGCGCAGACCCAGCGCTCGCTGATCAACTTTGCCATTGGCAAGGAACGCATGCCGCTCGCGGTGCTGCACGCCCTGGCGCTGATCAAGAAAGCCGCGGCACGGGTCAACGACCGCAACGGCGACTTGCCCGCCGACATCGCCCGCCTGATCGAGCAGGCCGCCGACGAAGTGCTCGCAGGCCAGCACGACGACCAGTTTCCACTCGTCGTCTGGCAGACCGGTAGCGGCACGCAAAGCAACATGAACGTCAACGAAGTGATCGCCGGGCGCGCCAACGAGCTGGCCGGCAAGGGCCGTGGCGGCAAGGCGCCGGTCCACCCCAACGATCACGTCAACCGTTCACAGAGTTCCAACGACTGCTTCCCCACTGCCATGCACATCGCCGCCGCCCAAGCGGTGCAGGAGCGCCTGCTGCCAGCGATTGCCGAACTGTCGTCGGGCCTTGCCGAGCTCTCGGCGCGCCACCACAAGCTGGTCAAGACCGGCCGCACGCACATGATGGATGCCACCCCGATCACGTTCGGCCAGGAAGTGTCGGCGTTCGTCGCCCAGCTCGACTATGCCCAGCGCGCCATCCGCGCCACGCTGCCGGCAGTGTGCGAACTGGCCCAGGGCGGCACGGCCGTCGGTACAGGCCTGAACGCCCCACACGGGTTCGCCGAGGCCGTGGCTGCCGAGCTGGCCGCACTGTCCGGCCTGCCCTTCGTCACCGCGCCGAACAAGTTCGCCGCCCTCGCCGGCCACGAACCCCTGACCAGCCTGGCCGGCGCCCTCAAGACCCTGGCGGTGGCACTGATGAAAATCGCCAACGACCTGCGCCTGCTGGGCTCCGGGCCGCGCGCAGGGCTGGCCGAAGTGCGCCTGCCGGCCAACGAGCCTGGGAGTTCGATCATGCCTGGCAAGGTCAACCCGACCCAGTGCGAGGCGCTGTCGATGCTGGCCTGTCAGGTGCTGGGCAATGATGCCGCCATCGGCTTCGCCGCCAGCCAAGGTCACCTGCAGTTGAACGTGTTCAAGCCGGTGATCATCCACAACCTGCTGCAGTCCATCGAACTGCTGGCCGACGGATGTCGCAACTTCCAGGCGCATTGCGTGGCCGGGATCGAGCCGGATGCCGAGCAAATGGCCGCGCATCTGGAGCGAGGGTTGATGCTGGTGACCGCGCTGAACCCGCATATCGGCTATGACAAGGCCGCGGAAATTGCCAAGAAGGCCTACGCCGAGGGCAAGACCTTGCGTGAGGCGGCACTGGAGTTGAAGTACCTGACCAACGAACAGTTCGATGAATGGGTCAGGCCGCAGAACATGTTGGCGCCCGGAGGCAAGGGCTAACCCAGGGTGCGTCGCAGTCGAGCAAGCCGGGGCCGCGCTGCGGCCCTTTCACGACGCAAGGCCACTCCCCATGGGCCACATGGGCCGTGAAATGCACTGTAAAATCCGACTGGGCGGCGATGTTCAGCGAACTTGAGCCAGGCGTGCATTCCTTGCCCGCCACCCGGCCACCAGCGACGGCCCCAACGCCACCAGCGCCGAACCGATCACCACCGTCACCGCCCCCACATAGCCCAGGCCATTGATCTCCTCGGCGTGGACATGGTCCGGCCATACCCAGGCCGCCGCCGCAACCGCCACGAAGGTTACCAACGGAGTCAGCGCCAGCGTGGCACTGACCTTCGACGCTTCCCAATGGGCCAAGGCCTCGGCAAAGGCGCCATAGGCCACCAGGGTATTCAGGCAGCAGGCCAGCAGCAGCCAGCCTTGCACCGGCGAAAGCGCAAGCGCCTCCAGCGGGTGTACCCAGGGGGTGAGCAACGCCGCGCAACCCAGATAGATCACCATCATCACCTGCTGCGAATTCCACACCGTCAGCAGCTGCTTCTGGCTCAAGGCATAGAACACCCAGATGCTGGTGGCCAGGATGATGGTCAGTACGCCAGTGGTGTAGACACCCAGCGAGGTCAGCAGCTCTTCCAGCCGCTGGTTGAAGAACAGGCCAAAGCCTGCCAGCAGAATCAGCAAACCAATGCCCTGCCCCAGGCTGAACCGCTCCTTGAACACGAACACGCTGGCCACCAGCAACAGCACTGGCCCAAGCTGCACCACCAGTTGCGCAGTGCCGGGGCTGAGCAACTTGAGGCCGATCAGGTAGAGCACGTAGTTGCCCATCAAGCCACCGATGGCAACCACCACCAGGCCCTTGCCCTTGCGCCCCAGCTTGCCGAACGAGGGTAGCCGCCGCTGGGCCGACAGCCAGGCGAACAGTAGCCCGCCCGACACCAGCAGGCGGTACCAGGTGACGGTGACCGGATCGACCACTTGCAGCACCTGCTTCAACTTGATCGGCAATATGCCCCAGAGCAGCGCCGTCAACAGGGCCAGGAACAGTCCATAGCCCCAGCGGCCGGAAGTGGTGTGCATAGTGTCCTCGAACGAGCCCGTGGTGGGGGTAGGTAGGATTCTACGGGTTTACAGGCCTGAGTCTGCGGCGTGTGGCGAGAAAAGAATTCATCAGGTCATTCTTGCAAGGCATGGCTTGATGGATGGGCCAGCCATGCCCCGCGACGCCTGAGGAAGCAGGTTGCACGAGGAGGCCCGCCCAGCCAACCTCCCCTTTCCGCTATTTCTTGTCTTTGGCGAACGCAGCTTCCAACGCGTCATTGAGGGTGCGCAACACCTTCACTCGTGCCCAGCGCTTGTCATTGGCTTCCACCAGTGTCCACGGCGCGATCTCGCTGCTGGTACGGTCGACCATGTCGCCCACTGCTTCGCTGTAGACGCCCCACTTCTCGCGGTTGCGCCAGTCCTCCTCGGTGATTTTGTAGCGCTTGAACGGAATCTGCTCGCGCTCCTCGAAGCGCTCCAGCTGGGTCTGCTGGTCGATGGCCAGCCAGAACTTGACCAACACCACGCCGGCATTGACCAGTTGCTCTTCGAAATCGTTGATCTCGCCATAGGCGCGCATCCAGTCGGCCGGTGTGCAGAACCCTTCGACCCTTTCCACCAGCACGCGTCCATACCACGACCGGTCGAAGATGGTGAACTTCCCCCGTGCCGGAATGTGCCGCCAGAAGCGCCACAGGTACGGCTGGGCGCGCTCTTCTTCGGTGGGCGCGGCGATCGGCACGATGCGGTACTGACGGGGGTCGAGCGCGGCAGCCACGCGGCGTATGGCCCCGCCCTTGCCGGCGGCATCGTTTCCTTCGAACACCGCGACCAGGGCATGCCGGCGCATGCGCTTGTCCCGCAGCAGGCCGGCCAGGCGTGCCTGCTCGGTGACCAGCTGTTCCTGGTAGTCGCTCTTGTCCAGCCGCCGGGTCAGGTCCAGGGCGCCGATCAGGCTGCGCTGGTCGATGCTACGCCCCAGCGGCGCCACGTTGCCCTGGTGCTTGCCCTTGGGGTTGATGGCCAGCGCCGCTTGCAGGCTGTCGAGCAGGATGCGCCCCACCGCCAGGCTGCGGTAGTAGGGGTCGACGCCTTCGATGACATGCCAGGGCGCATAGTCGCGGCTGGTGCGGCGCAGCACACGCTCGCCAAAGCGAACGAAGCGGTCATAGGTCTCCGACTGCTGCCAGTCCAGCGGGCTGATGCGCCAACTGTGCAGCGGGTCGTCCTTGAGCGCCTTGAGCCGGGCCTTCATCTGTTTCTTGGACAGGTGGAACCAGAACTTGATGATCAGCGCGCCTTCATCGCAGAGCATCTGCTCCAGGCGCTCGGCACCCGTGATCGCCTGGTCGAGCACGGCATCCTTGAACAAGCCATGGACCCGCCCCTGAAGCATCTGGCTGTACCAGTTGCCGAAGAAAACGCCCATGCGTCCCTTGGGCGGCAAGGCGCGCCAGTAGCGCCAGGCCGGTGGACGGGCCAGCTCTTCGTCGGTCTGCTGGTCGAAGGTCAGCACGTCGATCAGGCGCGGGTCCATCCACTCGTTCAGCAGCTTCACCGTCTCGCCCTTGCCGGCGCCTTCGATGCCGTTGATCAGCACGATCACCGGAAAGCGCGCCTGCTGCTTGAGCTCGTACTGGGCTTCGAGCAAGGCTTCACGCAGGGCCGGTACCTCGGCCTCGAAGGTTTCCTTGTCGATGCTGTGACCGATTTCCGCGGATTCGAACATGGCTGCGCTGGCTCCTTGCATTGGATAGACAAGACTAGCGGATTTGCGCCACCTGCACTGGCTCTATCGAGGTGCTTGCCGGCGAGGACTGCGCAACGCCGGCAGATGGCATAAAATCCCCCCCCTTCGCGACAACCCGAGCCCACCATGTCCACCCTCCTCCAGCACGCCCAGATCGACTGGGACGACCAGGGCCGCCCCCATTCGCGGCAGTACGACGATGTGTATTTCTCGAAGAACGAAGGCATCGAGGAAACCGTGCACGTGTTCATCGAACAGAACCGTCTGCGTCAGCGCTTCGCCAACCTGGAACCTCAAGCCTGCCTGGTGATCGGTGAGACGGGGTTCGGTACCGGCCTGAATTTCTTCTGCGCCTGGCAGTTGTTCAGGCAGCACGCCCCCGTCACGGCGCGCCTGCATTTCGTCAGTGTCGAAAAGTACCCGCTCGCCCCTGCCGACATGGCCCGCGCGGTACGCCTGTGGCCGGAGCTGGCGGCCTGCACCGAGCCGTTCCTGAAGCAGTACGTGGCGGTGCACCAGGGGTTTCAGCCGTTCACCTTCGACGATGGCCGTGTCACCCTCACCTTGTTGATCGGCGACGTGCTGGAGCAACTGCCGCAGCTCGATGCCAAGGTCGATGTGTGGTTCCTGGATGGCTTCGCCCCGGCGAAGAACCCCGACATGTGGACCCCTGAGCTGTTCGCGCAACTGGCCCGGCTGTCGTACCCAGGTACCACGCTGGGCACCTTCACCACCACCGGCTGGGTACGCCGTGGGCTGGTGGAAGCGGGCTTCGCCATGAAGAAGGTGCCCGGCATCGGCAAGAAATGGGAAGTGATGAGCGGCGAATTCGGCGGCCTCGCGGCAAGCACGCAAACCCCACCCTGGTATGCCCGACCACCGGCTATCGACGGCCCGCGCGAGGCGCTGGTGATCGGCGCGGGGCTGGCCGGCAGTGCCAGCGCCGCCAGCCTCGCCGCCCGCGGCTGGCAGGTCACGGTGCTGGAACGCCACGATGCCGCGGCCCGGGAAGCTTCCGGAAACCCCCAAGGGGTGCTGTACCTGAAACTGTCCGCCCACGGCACCGCCCTGTCGCAGATGATCCTCTCTGGCTTCGGTTACACCCGGCGACAACTGGAGCGCCTGCAACGCGGCGAGGCGTGGGACAGCTGTGGGGTTTTGCAATTGGCGTTCGACGCCAAGGAGGCCGAGCGCCAGCAGAAACTCGCCGACGCCTTCGACAGCAGCCTGCTGCACAGCCTTGAGCGCGCCGAAGCCGAGGCGGTTGCCGGCGTCGCGCTGCCAGCGGGCGGGTTGTTCTATCCGGAAGGCGGTTGGGTACACCCCCCCGCGCTGTGCCAGGCACAGTTGCAGCACCCCGGCATTCGCGTGTTGACGCATCATGAGGTGATCGAGCTGCGCAAGACCAATGGCCTGTGGCAGGCCTGGAATGGCGAACGCCTGCTGGCCAGCGCGCCAGTGGTGGTGTTGGCCGGTGCTGCTGACGTGCGTCGCTTCGAGCCCTGCGCCGGGCTGCCGCTCAAGCGTATCAGGGGGCAGATCACCCGCCTGCCGGCGACCGACAGCAGCCGTGCGCTGCGCACGGTCGTGTGTGCCGAGGGCTACGTGGCACCGCCGCGTGGCGACGAACACACCTTGGGCGCCAGTTTCGATTTCCATAACCAGGACCTGGCGCCGACCCTGGCCGAGCACCAAGGCAACCTGGCGCTGTTGGATGAGATCTCCGTGGATCTGGCCCAACGTCTGGCTACCGCCGACCTCGACCCCGCGCAGCTGCAGGGGCGAGCCGCGTTCCGCTGTACCAGCCCGGATTACCTGCCGATCGTCGGGCCTGTGGCCGAGCCGCAGGCGTTCAACGAGGCCTACGCGGTGCTGGGCAAGGATGCGCGGCAGGTGCCGGACGTGCCGTGTCCGTGGGTCGAAGGGCTGTACGTGAACAGCGGGCATGGGTCGCGCGGGCTGATTACCGCGCCGCTTTGCGGGGAACTGGTGGCGGCTTGGGCAAGCGGTGAGCCATTGCCAGTGCCACAGGCAGTGGCACAGGCCTGTCATCCGAATCGGTTCGCGTTGCGCCGGTTGATTCGGGGAACGTGATGGGCGGGTTGCCGATCGATGGGGTGCGTCTGTGGGATCGGGCGCGACCCGCGCGGCGTATCGCGAGCACGGCTCGCTCCTGGCGCGGTGTGTAAGCGCAGCGGGCTGCATATAACAGATCGTTCTAAAACTCTCACAATCCCCTCCGGTCAGTTTCTGGTACACGCCCTTCACAGGGCACTGATTCCCCAACGGAAAAACCGGTAAGGACCTATGTGCGGATTAGCAGGAGAGTTACGTTTCACCCCCCTCGACCAAGCCCCTCGCCCGGCCGACCTGGCCGCGGTAGAGCGCATCACTCATCACCTGGCGCCCCGAGGCCCCGATGCCTGGGGTTTCCATAGCCAAGGCCCGATCGCCCTCGGCCACCGTCGGCTGAAGATCATGGACCTGTCCGATGGCTCGGCCCAGCCCATGGTCGACAACACCCTGGGGCTGTCGCTGGCGTTCAACGGCGCCATCTACAACTTCCCCGAGTTGCGCCAAGAGCTGCAGGACCTGGGCTACACCTTCTGGTCCGACGGCGACACCGAGGTGCTGCTCAAGGGCTATCACGCCTGGGGCGCCGCCTTGCTGCCCAAGCTCAACGGGATGTTCGCCCTGGCTATCTGGGAGCGCGATCAGCAGCGCCTGTTCCTGGCCCGCGACCGCCTGGGCGTCAAGCCGCTGTACCTGTCTCGCAACGGTGAGCGCCTGCGCTTCGCGTCGACGCTGCCTGCGCTGCTCAAGGGCGGCGACATCGATCCGATGATCGACCCGGTCGCCCTCAACCACTACCTGAACTTCCACGCCGTGGTGCCGGCGCCACGCACACTGCTGGCCAACGTGCAGAAACTGGAACCGGGCACCTGGATGCGTATCGACCGCCATGGCGAAGTCGAGCGCCAGACCTGGTGGCAGCTGCACTATGGGCCGAACCTGAATGAGCGGGAGCTCGACCTTGAAGGCTGGACCACCCGGGTGCTCGATGCCACCCGCGAGGCGGTGGCCATTCGCCAACGCGCCGCGGTGGATGTCGGAGTGCTGCTTTCCGGTGGGGTCGACTCCAGCCTGCTGGTCGGCCTGCTGCGTGAAGTCGGCGTGGACGACCTGTCGACCTTCTCCATCGGTTTCGAGGACGCAGGCGGCGAGCGCGGCGACGAGTTCCAGTACTCCGACCTGATTGCCAAGCACTACGGCACCCGACACCACAAGCTGCGCATCGCCGAACAGGAAATCATCGAGCAGTTGCCGGCCGCCTTCCGTGCCATGAGCGAACCGATGGTCAGCCACGACTGCATCGCTTTCTACCTGCTGTCGCGCGAAGTGGCCAAGCACTGCAAGGGCGTGCAGAGCGGCCAGGGCGCCGACGAGCTGTTCGCCGGCTACCATTGGTACCCGCAGCTGGAGGGCGCCCAGGATCCTTACAGCGCCTACCGCGACGCGTTCTTCGATCGCAGCCATGCCGAGTATCGCGACACGGTACAGGCCCCCTGGTTGCTGGAAACCGACGTTGCCGGCGACTACGTGCGTGAACACTTCGCCCGGCCGGGTGCCGCCGATGCCGTCGACAAGGCCCTGCGCCTGGACAGCACGGTGATGCTGGTGGACGACCCGGTCAAGCGCGTCGACAACATGACCATGGCCTGGGGCCTGGAAGCCCGAACGCCGTTCCTGGATTACCGTCTGGTCGAGCTTTCGGCGCGCATTCCGGCCCGTTTCAAGCTGCCCGATGGCGGCAAGCACGTGCTCAAGCATGCCGCGCGGCGAGTTATCCCCCATGAGGTGATCGACCGCAAGAAAGGTTACTTTCCCGTACCGGGCCTCAAGCATTTGCAAGGCGCGACCTTGGACTGGGTGCGCGAACTGCTGACTGACCCCAGCCAGGACCGTGGACTGTTCAACCCTGCCATGCTCGACCGCCTGCTGAGTAACCCTCACGGCCAACTGACCCCGCTGCGTGGCTCCAAGCTGTGGCAACTGGCAGCCCTGAACCTGTGGCTCAGCGAACAAGGAATCTGACCGATGAAAGCTCACGAAATCGCTTACGGTCAGCGCCTGCTGCGTGGCCAGTCGCCGTCCTATGAGCGCCTGCAGGCGCGCCTGGCCGGTGACGGCAGCGAACCCCACGACCAGCCCCGGGCACTGCACTGCGGCTGGGGCCGCCTGCTGATCGGCCACACCTTCCCGGATGCCGCGAGCCTTGCCGAGGCTCTGCAGGAGGAGCGCCCCGGCGAACGCGATATCGCCTTGTACGTGGCCGCGCCCCAGCAAGTGCTGGCCCAGGCGCCGCAGCATCTGTTCCTCGACCCTTCCGACACCCTGCGTCTGTGGTTTACCGACTACCGTCCGGCACAGCGGGTATTCCGCGGGTTTCGTATCCGCCGGGCGCAAAGCGAAACTGACTGGCAGGCCATCAACGGCCTGTACCAGGCGCGAGGCATGCTGCCGATCCAGGCCGCGCGACTGACGCCGCGCCACCTGGGCGGGCCGGTCTACTGGCTGGCCGAAGATGAAGACAGTGGTGCGGTGATTGGCAGCGTGATGGGCCTGAACCATGCCAAGGCCTTCGACGACCCGGAATTGGGCAGCAGCCTGTGGTGCCTGGCGGTTGACCCGCAGTGCAGCCGTCCAGGCGTCGGCGAAGTCCTGGTGCGTCACCTGATCGAGCACTTCATGAGCCGTGGCCTGGCCTACCTTGACCTGTCGGTGTTGCACGACAACCGTCAGGCCAAGCGCCTTTACCAGAAGCTTGGGTTCCGCAACCTGCCAACCTTCGCGGTCAAACGCAAGAACGGCATCAACCAGCAACTGTTCCTGGGCCCCGGCCCCGAGGCCGAGCTCAACCCCTATGCCCGGATCATCGTCGATGAAGCCTACCGACGCGGCATCGAGGTGCAGGTGGACGATGCCGCCCATGGGCTGTTCACCCTTAGCCTGGGCGGGCGGCGGGTGCGTTGTCGCGAGTCGCTGAGCGACCTCACCAGCGCGCTGAGCATGACCCTCTGCCAGGACAAGTGCCTCACCCGCCAGGCGCTGCACGCTGCCGGATTGCAGGTGCCGGTGCAGCAGCTGGCTGGCAACGCCGACGACAACCTGGCGTTTCTCGAAGAGCATGGGGCGGTGGTGGTCAAGCCGGTCGATGGCGAGCAAGGCCAAGGGGTGGCGGTCAACCTGACCACCTACGACGAGGTTTGCCAGGCTGTAGACCAAGCCCGCCGCTTCGACAGCCGCGTGCTGCTGGAAAGCTTCCACCCCGGCCACGACCTGCGCATCGTAGTGATTGGCCATGAAGTGGTCGCGGCGGCCATTCGTCATCCGGCCCAGGTGATCGGCGACGGCAAGCACAGCGTCAAGCAGCTGATCGACGCCCAGAGCCGCCGTCGCCAGGCCGCTACCGGTGGCGAAAGCCGTATTCCCATGGACGATGAAACCGAGCGCACCTTGCGCGACGCAGGCCTGGACTACGCCAGCGTGCTGCCTGCCGGCCAGCGCCTGGCTGTGCGTCGCACCGCCAACCTGCACACAGGCGGCACCCTGGAGGATGTGACCGAACGCCTGCACCCGGTGCTGGCCGATGCGGCCGTGCGGGCTGCCCGCGCGCTGGAGATTCCGGTGGTTGGCCTTGACCTTATGGTGCGCGATGCCGCGCAGCCGGACTACGTGATCATCGAGGCCAACGAGCGGGTTGGCCTGGCCAACCATGAACCGCAACCCACTGCCGAACGCTTCGTCGACTTGCTGTTTCCGCATAGCCGGCCATTAGGGTCTTCATGAAACGTCTCGAGACGAAGGTCAGGCAAGGCGAAAACAGCCGAGGAAGCGGCGTTTACGGGTTGTAAATGAGCATTGCGAGGCTGTTTTCAACGCAGCATCACCGAGTATCAAGGGTGTTCGTACAGAGCCTAGCCTGAGTGGATGAATTTCAGCGCCTGTGCCGGCCTCTCCGCTCCTGCCCTGAACCTGTGGGAGCGGGTTTACCGGTGAAGAAGCCGGCATGGCCCATACAACGATCAGAGGAGTGCACATGCCCGAACCCGATCTGGACTACCTCAAGCGCGTGCTGCTGGAGATGCTTGCCATCCCCAGCCCCACCGGATTCACCGACACCATCGTGCGCTACGTGGCCGAACGCCTGGATGAACTGGGCATCCCCTACGAGCTGACCCGACGCGGCACCATCCGTGCCACCCTCAAGGGCCGGCAGAACTCCCCCGACCGCGCCGTCTCGGCGCATCTGGACACCATCGGCGCCAGCGTGCGGCAACTGCAGGACAACGGCCGCCTGGCCTTGGCGCCCGTGGGTTGCTGGTCCAGCCGGTTCGCCGAAGGCAGCCGGGTCAGTGTGTTCACCGACACCGGTGTCTACCGCGGCAGCGTGCTGCCGCTGATGGCCAGCGGTCACGCCTTCAACACCGCCATCGACCAGATGCCCGTGAGCTGGGAACACGTCGAGGTGCGCCTGGATGCCTATTGCGCCACACGGGCCGACTGCGAGGCGCTGGGCCTGGCCATCGGTGATTTCGTTGCCTTCGACCCACTGCCGGAGTTTACCGAAAGTGGCCATATCAGCGCCCGCCACCTGGATGACAAGGCCGGCGTGGCGGCCTTGCTGACCGCCCTCAAGGCGGTGGTCGACAGTGGACGACAGCCGCTGATCGACTGCCATCCGCTGTTCACCATCACTGAGGAAACCGGCTCCGGCGCCGCCGCCGCCCTGCCCTGGGACGTGAGCGAATTCGTCGGCATCGACATCGCGCCAGTCGCGCCCGGCCAGGCATCGAGCGAGCATGCGGTAAGCGTGGCCATGCAGGACTCCTCCGGTCCCTACGACTACCATCTGTCGCGCCACCTGCTGAAACTGGCCGGAGACCAATGCCTGCCGGTGCGGCGCGATGTGTTCCGCTACTACTTCAGCGACGCCCATTCGGCAGTCACCGCCGGGCATGATATCCGCACCGCGCTGGTGGCCTTCGGCTGTGACGCCACCCACGGCTATGAGCGCACCCATATCGACAGCCTGGCCGCGCTCAGCCGCTTGTTGTCGGGCTACCTGCTCAGTCCGCCGGTGTTCGCCAGCGACTCGCAGCCGGCCAATACCTCGCTCGAGCGCTTCAGCCACCAACTGGAGCACGATGCGCAAATGGAGAGCGACACCCGGGTGCCCGCGGTGGACAGCCTGATCGGCAACAAAGGTTGAAGTGGGGCGGCCTTGCGTCGCGATGGGCCGCACCGCGGCCCCCACTTCCTGAGGTTTCGCGTAGCATGCCCGTACCTACGCTCCAGGAAACGCACCTGACATGCTGATCCCCTACGACCAACTGCAAGCCGACACACTGACCCGCCTGATCGAAGACTTCGTGACCCGCGACGGCACCGACAACGGTGACGATACCCCGCTGGAAACCCGCGTGCTGCGGGTGCGCCAAGCGCTGGCCAAAGGGCAGGCGTTCATTCTCTTCGATCCCGAGAGCCAGCAGTGCCAGCTGCTGGCCCGCCACGATGTGCCGCGGGAATTGCTCGACTGACCGTCAAAGCGTGTGCAGCTTGGGTTGCTCGCCGGCCTTGATGCGCTTATAGACCTCACTGCGGTGCACCGCCACTTCACGCGGTGCATCCACGCCCATGCGCACCACGTGGTCCCGTACCTCCACCACCTTGATCCGAATGTCGTCACCGATGGTGATGACCTCGCCGATTTCACGCGTAATGACCAACATGCTCCGATCCTCCAGCGACAGGGAAAACTGGAGACTGCATCGGGCACATTAGGCTACTCAACGCCTTGACCGAAATTCAGAACAACCCTACACGATGTGGTAAATCGCCCTACAGACAACCCTCACGGTCAGCGGCTTTGAGCCTTGGCTCGCATCTTCACCGCCATTTCCGCCATCTCGTCATACAGCCGCTCCGGGGCCTGGCGTTTGAGTTGCCAGGCCTGGCGGCCCGCTTCGTCAGGCAGGATCAGGAATTCCCCGGCTGCCACCTGCCGATGGATATGCTCGGCAATCTGGGCGGCGCTGATCGGCGAGCCTTCCAGCAGCTTGCCGACCTGGGCCTTCATGGCCGGGTCCGGCCCACGGAAAGAATCGAGCAGGTTGGTCTGGAAGAACGACGGACATACCACATGAACCGCCACCTCGACCTGGCGCAGTTCGACCAGCAGACTCTCCGAAAGCGCTAACACACCGGCCTTGGCCACGTTGTAGTTGCTCATGCCCGGCCCCTGCATCAACGCAGCCATGGAGGCGATGTTGAT
Organism: Pseudomonas sp. Rh2; assembly: GCF_040762985.1. Classification (NCBI taxonomy): domain Bacteria; kingdom Pseudomonadati; phylum Pseudomonadota; class Gammaproteobacteria; order Pseudomonadales; family Pseudomonadaceae; genus Pseudomonas; species Pseudomonas sp. Rh2. The sequence goes on along the minus strand of NZ_CP142890.1, from coordinate 1,875,209 downwards.
GATGCGCCCCCTGCTGCGTTCGAGCAGCGGCAGGAATGCCTTGCACCCCTTGACCACGCCCATCAGGTTGACCGCGATCTGCCAGTCCCAGTCCTCCAGCGACAGCTCGGCGAAGAAGCCACCCGAGGCGACACCGGCATTGTTGACGATGACATCGATACCGCCGAGTTTCTCGTCGCAAGCCTGGGCCAGGGCGGTGAGCTGGCTGTAGTCGCGCACGTCGCAACGTTGCACGAAGCCGTCGCCACCGACCGCGCGGCACAGTTCGAGGGTTTCGCGCAGGCCGGCTTCGTTGACGTCGGCCAGCGCCAGGCGCCAGCCCTCGCGCGCCCAGCGCAGGGCGATCTCGCGGCCGAGGCCGGAACCGGCGCCGGTGATCATGATGCGGTTTTGCATGGTGGCAGGCCTTGTTCTGACAGGTGATGAGACGAGTCTAATCAAGGCGTGGGTGGCAGGCAGGGTTAATCAGGGTAGTGAATGGGGGCCCATCGCCCGCAGCAGTCAGCCTGCCGACGATGGGTGCGTGGGGCCGAACACACAAAAATGGAATCTTTCCCCTCGCCCACCAGTCCGAATTAGCAAGAGGCCAGCAGTCCGAGGCCCTTGCCCTTCAACTACCCAAGGACTCCGTTATGACCACGATCCTCATCATCATCCTGATCCTGCTCTTGATTGGTGGCTTACCGGTCTTTCCACACTCGCGCAGTTGGGGCTATGGCCCTTCCGGCATCATCGGCGTGGTGCTGGTGATTCTGCTGGTGCTATTGCTACTGGGCATGATCTAGCCGGCCTGGTACGAAAAAACCGCGATACGGGTCGCCCCGCATCGCGGTTTTTTTACATCTTCAGTGTTTAGTGGGACACAGCGCCAGAAGCCCCCAGGCCCGTTTGCGAACGAACGAACTGCGGGAAGAACAGCGCACGCTCGTCTTCGGCGGCCTTGGACTTGTCGGTGACCGAGAAGAACCAGATACCGACGAAGGCGATCAGCATCGAGAACAGCGCCGGGTACTCGTACGGGTAGACCGGTTTTTCGTGGCCGAGGATCTGCACCCAGATGGTAGGGCCGAGGATCATCAGCGTCACCGCGCTGACCAGCCCCAGCCAGCCGCCGATCATGGCGCCACGGGTGGTCAGCTTCTTCCAGTACATCGAGAGCAGCAGCACTGGGAAGTTGCAGCTGGCGGCGATGGAGAAGGCCAGGCCGACCATGAAGGCGATGTTCTGCTTCTCGAACAGAATACCCAGACCGATCGCCAGCACGCCCAGGGCGATGGTGGTGATCTTCGACACGCGGATCTCGTCCTTGTCGTTGGCCTTGCCCTTGCGCCAGACGCTGGCGTAAAGGTCATGGGACACCGCCGAGGCACCGGCCAGGGTCAGGCCGGCGACCACCGCCAGGATGGTGGCGAAGGCCACCGCCGAGATGAAGCCGAGGAACACACTGCCACCCACGGCATCGGCCAGGTGCACCGCCGCCATGTTGTTGCCGCCGATCAGGGCGCCAGCGGCGTCCTTGAAGTCTGGGTTGGTGCTGACCAGCAGGATCGCGCCGAAGCCGATGATGAAGGTCAGGATGTAGAAGTAACCGATGAAGCCAGTGGCATACAGCACGCTCTTGCGAGCTTCCTTGGCGTCACTGACGGTAAAGAAGCGCATCAGGATATGCGGCAGGCCAGCGGTACCGAACATCAGCGCCAGGCCCAGGGAGAACGCCGAGATCGGGTCCTTGACCAGGCCGCCAGGGCTCATGATCGCCTCGCCTTTGCTGTGCACCTTGATCGCTTCGGAGAACAGGGTGTTGAAGTCGAAGCCCACGTGCTTCATCACCATCAGCGCCATGAAGCTGGCACCGGACAGCAGCAGCACGGCCTTGATGATCTGTACCCAAGTGGTGGCCAGCATGCCGCCGAACAGCACGTACAGGCACATCAGGATACCCACCAGGATGACCGCGACGTGGTAGTCCAGGCCGAACAGCAGCTCGATCAGCTTGCCCGCGCCGACCATCTGCGCAATCAGGTAGAACGCCACCACCACCAGCGAACCGGATGCCGACAGGGTGCGGATCTCCTTCTGCCCGAGGCGGTAAGAAGCCACGTCGGCAAAGGTGTACTTGCCCAAGTTACGCAGCCGCTCGGCGATCAGGAACAGGATGATCGGCCAGCCGACGAGGAAACCGATCGAGTAGATCAGGCCATCGTAGCCAGAGGTGAACACCAGCGCGGAAATACCCAGGAACGAGGCTGCCGACATGTAGTCGCCGGCGATCGCCAGGCCGTTCTGGAAGCCTGTGATCTTGCCGCCGGCAGCGTAGTAGTCCGCCGCCGACTTGTTGCGTTTGGAGGCCCAGTAGGTGATGCCCAGGGTGAAAGCGACGAAGGCCACGAACATGGCGATCGCCGACACGTTCAGCGGCTGTTTCTGCACCTCGCCGGTCAGGGCATCGGCAGCCCACACGGCGGGTGCGAAAGCACCGCAGGCCAGTACGGCCAAGGCTTTGGCGTGGCGAATCATTGTTGCGCCTCCTTCAGGATGGCCTTGTTCAGCTCATCGAACTCGCCGTTGGCGCGGCGAACGTAGATGGCGGTGAGGACGAATGCCGAGACGATCAGACCGACGCCCAGGGGAATGCCCCAGGTGATCGACGACTCAGGGCTGAGCTTGGCGCCCAGAATCTGAGGACCGTAGGCGATCAGAAGGATGAAAGCGCAGTACAGGCCGAGCATGATTGCCGAGAGAACCCAGGCAAACCGTTCGCGTTTGGTGACCAGCTCCTTGAACCGCGGGCTGTTTTGTATCGAGAGGTAAATGCTGTCGTTCATTGTTTTTGTCCTAGCAGCACAGATAGGGGATGGAACCCACACCCTTACTTTATGCTGCCTTTGGACACCAACCAGACGACCTTAGTCTTAGATGCAACGGTGTTTTACAGAATCCGTAAAAAAGCTGTGCTGGTCTTGGGTCTTGCACAGGCACGTAGATAGAGCGCCGCCCGCGCGGCGCATCGCCAGCAAGGCTCGCTCCTACGTGGGTTCACGGCCAGGGAGGTCTGTCATTGCGCGCAGACCCACACGAGCGATTGGCCCGAAACAAACGCAGGAGCGAGCTTTGCTCGCGATGCGCCGCGCGGGCGGCGCTCGATCTCACAGGCGCTCAAGGATCAACGGCAAGCACCTCCCCCTACCCGTGATTACTTGCCAGTCCACTCCTTGACCCGCTCTGGGTGCTTGGCGACCCAATCCTTGGCCGCTGCCTCAGGCTTGGCCCCTTCCTGGATCGCCAGCATCACCTCGCCGATCTCGTCCTTGGACTGCCAGCTGAACTTCTTCAGGAACTCCGCCACTTCCGGTGCCTTGGTGGCCAGTTCCTTGCTGCCAATGCTGTTGACGGTCTCGGCAGCGCCGTAGACGCCTTTCGGATCTTCAAGGAACTTCAGCTTCCACTTGGCGAACATCCAGTGCGGCACCCAACCAGTCACGGCGATGGACTGCTGCTTGGCATAGGCACGGCCCAGTTCCGCGGTCATCGCCGCGCCCGAACTGGCCTGCAACTTGTAACCGGTCAGGTCGTAGTCCTTGATGGCCTGGTCGGTCTTGAGCATCACACCGGAGCCGGCGTCGATGCCGACGATTTTCTGCTTGAAGGAAGTATCGGTCTTGAGGTCGCCAATGCTCACCGCCTTGACGTACTCGGGGACGATCAGGCCGATCTTGGCATCCTTGAAGTTCGGGCCATAGTCGACCACGTTGTCCTTGTTCTTGGCCCAGTATTCGCCATGGGTCACCGGCAACCAGGCCGACAGCATGGCATCGAGCTTACCGGTGGCCACGCCCTGCCACATGATGCCAGTGGCCACGGCCTGTAGCTTCACGTCATAGCCGAGTTTTTGCTTGATTACTTCGGCGGCCACGTTGGTTGTAGCCACGCTGTCGGCCCACCCATCCACGTAACCGATGCTGACTTCTTTGGCCATTGCCTGAGCCGCGCTCATGGCCAATACCATGGCGGTGCCCACACCCAGGAAACGACGCATTTTTGTAAAAGTAGCCATCAAAGCATTCCCTCGTCAGGTCTTGGAGATTGCATCATCTGCCTGCCACACAGGCACCCCTGCTCCATCTGCGACCTTTACCCGAACCATATGCGACAGCACTTCGCCATTAGCGCCATATCTCTGCTCCGCTCTGCGCGATCCTTGCATGCCAAAGCATTGGCGCCAGGCTACTATCTATCCTTTTGTGCCTGACGATGGACCGCCTGATGCCCACTGCTGCCCGCTGGACGCTGCCTGTATACCTGCTTGCCTGCCTGCTGGCCCTCATCGGGCTTGGGGCGCTCTGGTACGGGCTTGGCAAGCCGGTGCACCTGGCCGATGCGGCGAGCCCCACGCACAAGCTGCAGTGCGCCTCGTACACCCCTTTCGACAAGGACCAGTCCCCTTTCGACCAGCCATTTCGCCTGCGCCCGGCGCGGATGGACGCCGACCTGGCGCTGCTGGCTGAACGATTCAAGTGCATCCGCACCTATTCCATGACCGGTCTTGAAGCCATTCCTGCACTGGCCCGCAAACACGGCCTGAAGGTGATGCTTGGGGCCTGGGTCAACGCCAATCCGGTGGACACCGAAAAGGAGGTGGACTTGCTCATCGCGGCGGCCAACGCCAACCCCGATGTGGTCAGCGCGGTGATCGTCGGCAACGAGGCGCTGCTGCGCAAGGAGGTCACCGGTGAACGGCTTGCGGGGTTGATCGCCAAGGTCAAGGCCCAGGTCAAGGTGCCGGTGACCTACGCCGATGTCTGGGAGTTCTGGCTACAGCATCCACAGGTGGCACCTGCAGTGGACTTCCTGACCATTCACCTGCTGCCCTATTGGGAAGATGACCCACGCGGCATAGACGATGCCCTGGCCCATGTTGCCGAGGTACGCCGCGTGTTCGGCAACCGCTTCGCCCCCAAGAACATCCTGATAGGCGAAACCGGCTGGCCCAGCGAAGGCCGCCAACGGGAAACCGCCGTGCCCAGCCGGGTCAACGAAGCACGCTTCATCCGCGGTTTCGTCGCCATGGCTGAGGCAAACGGCTGGGATTACAACCTCATCGAGGCCTTCGACCAGCCCTGGAAGCGCGCCAGCGAGGGCGCGGTGGGAGGTTACTGGGGGCTTTACGACGCCGACCGGCAGGACAAAGGCGTGCTGGAAGGGCCCGTGAGCAACCTGCCCTATTGGCCGCAGTGGCTATTGGCTTGCGGGATGCTGATGGCGGCCCTGCTACTGCTGGCCGGGCGCCCTGCGACGCCTGAGGCGGCTTTTCTGCTGCCGCTACTGGCTGCGTTTGGTGCAGCCTGCCTGGGGCTGTGGGGCGAGCTGATGCGCACCCATGCTCGGTTTGCCGGTGAATGGGTGTGGGCTTTACTGCTGGCTGCGCTGAACCTGCTGGTGCTGGTGCACGGTGTGCTGGCGCTGACGCGCCACGAAGGCTGGCGAGCGCGGCTGTTCGCCTGGTTGCAGGCGCGCGCCGGATGGCTGTTGCTCGCTGGAGGTTTCGCAGCGGCGGTCAGCATGCTGGCGATGGTGTTCGACCCACGCTACCGCAGTTTCCCCACCGCCGCGCTGGCTTTGCCGGCGGTGGTGTACCTGCTGCGGCCAGTGGCAACGGCGCGGGCGGAAGCGGCCTTGCTGGCGTTGATCGTGGGTGCTGGCGTGGCGCCGCAGCTGTTCAGGGAAGGGCTTGAAAACCAGCAGGCCTGGAGCTGGGCGGTGGTGAGTGTGCTGATGGTGGGCGCGTTGTGGCGCAGCCTGCGGCTTAGGAAGGCGTGAAACTGCAGCCCACCTTGGCATTCAACCCTTGCGCATCTCAATCCCTACCCCGCCGTACCAACCGCAACCCGGCCAAAACCACGGCGAACACCGCCATGCTGGCGGTATACAACACCAAAGCCGGAATGCCGAACAGCAGTGCCAGCACCGCCAACCACCAGCCCGCCCTGCCCGGCACCACCTGGGCGAGCAACGCCAGGCCCAGCCCGGCCCAGGCCAGTAGCTGGTAATGGATCCCCAACCCCAGCAACGCGCGCGCCTGGCACTGCCAGTACTCGCCAGGCGCCGTGCACAGCCCGACCCATTGGCTGTCTTCCATCAACCCATAGCGCACGCCGTAGCTTGCAGCCAGCCACAAGGCCAGCGCCGTGAGCAGCACAATGGCCGGCAACGAACGAGACATCCAGTTCTCCAATAGCGGTAATCGAGGGTCTTCATGATCGCCCAGGCCTAGGACTAAGGCAAAATCACATCCCGACAGCTAAGGTGCACAGAACCTGCATCGCCATAACATCTGGGGCGACAAAGACCACCGCACCGGGCAACTTTGCCCCGGATAACGTGGTCCTAGCCTGCGTACCGAATTACCTTGCGCTTTTCTGGGGGAACACATGCTTCGACCTTTGCGCCTTGCCGCCCTGCTCTGCGGCCTGCTCATGGCTGTGGCCGCGTCGGCGCGTGATATTGACGCCGCGAGCTACGGCTACCCCTTGACCAACCCGTTCGAGGCCACCATCGCCACCACGCCGCCCGAGCAGCGCCCGGCCTTGCCCAGCGACGATGACATCAACCAGGCCGATTACAGCCTGAACCTGCGCCCCGAGCGCGAATTCACCTTGCCCGACAACTTCTGGTCGGTGAAGAAACTCAAGTACCGCCTGGCCCGCCAGGACCGCGAAGCGCCGCTGATCTTCATCATCGCCGGCACCGGCGCGCCCTACTCCAGCAGCATCAACGAGTACTTGAAGAAGTTGTTCTACCAAGCCGGCTTCCATGTGGTGCAACTGTCGTCGCCCACCAGCTGGGACTTCATGAGCGCCGCCTCGCGCTTCGCCACACCGGGCGTCAGCCAGGAGGACGCCGAGGACATGTACCGGGTCATGCAGGCGGTACGTGCGCAGCACCCGCGCCTGCCAGTGAAGGACTTCTACCTCACCGGCTACAGCCTCGGTGCACTGGACGCAGCGTTCGTCAGCCACCTCGACGAAACCCGCCGCAGCTTCAACTTCAAGCGCGTGCTGCTGCTCAACCCGCCGGTCAACTTGTATACCTCGATCAACAACCTGGACAAACTGGTGCAGACCCAGGTCAAAGGCATCAACCGCAGCACCACATTCTATGAACTGATGCTGAAAAAGCTCACCCGCTACTTCCAGGAAAAAGGCTACATCGACCTCAACGATGCCCTGCTGTACGACTTCCAGCAGTCACGCCAGCACTTGTCCAACGAACAGATGGCCATGCTGATCGGCACCTCGTTCCGTTTCTCGGCAGCCGACATCGCCTTCACCTCCGACCTGATCAACCGCCGTGGCCTGATCATTCCGCCGAAGTTCCCGATCACCGAGGGCAGCAGCCTGACGCCGTTCTTCAAGCGCGCCTTGCAATGCGACTTCGACTGCTACCTGACCGAGCAGGTCATTCCCATGTGGCGGGCACGCACCGACGGCGGCAGCATCCTGCAACTGATCGACCAGGCCAGCCTCTATGCCCTGGAAGACTACCTGCGCAACAACGATAAGATCGCGGTGATGCACAATGCCGACGATGTCATCCTCGGCCCAGGCGATATCGGTTTCCTGCGCAGGGTGTTCGGTGATCGCCTGACCCTTTACCCCCATGGCGGCCATTGCGGCAACCTCAACTACCGCGTCAACAGCGACGCCATGCTGGAGTTCTTCCGTGGTTAAGAAATTGCTGCTTGTCTGCGCCCTCCTCGCTGCTGGCAACACCCTGGCGGCAGAGCGCGCGCCGCGAGCCAGCGTGATCGAGGCCGACCCGGTCGTGACCCCCGAGTCCGATGGTTTCCTCGACCCGCTGCGCGAACTGAAATTCAACCCTGGGCTCGATCAGCGCGAATTCGAGCGCTCGACCCTGGAAGCCTTGAACATCTATGACCCGCTGGAGTCGATCAACCGGCGCATCTACCACTTCAACTACCGCTTCGACCAATGGGTGCTGTTGCCGCTGGTCGACGGGTACCGCTACGTCACCCCAAGCTTCGTGCGTACCGGCGTGAGCAACTTTTTCAACAACCTGGGTGATGTGCCGAACCTGGCCAACAGCGTGCTGCAGCTGAAGGTCAAGCGCTCGGCGCAGATCACCGCGCGGCTGATGTTCAACACCATCATCGGCGTCGGCGGGCTGTGGGACCCGGCAACCAAGATGGGCCTGCCGCGTCAGAGCGAAGACTTCGGCCAGACCCTGGGGTTCTATGGCGTGCCTGACGGGCCTTACATCATGCTGCCGATCCTCGGGCCTTCGAACCTGCGCGACACCACGGGGCAGGTGGTGGACTACGTTGGCGAGCAGGCGGCCAACTACCTGAACGTTGCCGAGGCCAGTACGGACCACCCGGAAATCCTGGCACTGCGTGTGGTGGACAAGCGCTACACCACCCAATTCCGCTATGGCCAGCTGAACTCGCCGTTCGAGTACGAAAAGGTGCGGTATGTGTATACCCAGGCGCGCAAGCTGCAGATAGCGGAGTGACAGAGCAGGGGCCGCGTGCGGCCCGATCGCCGGCAAGCCGGCCGCGATGGCTCAGAGGTTGAGGAACTGGCGCAGTTCCTTGCTCTTGGCCAGCGCATCCCGCCGCCCGAGTTCGATCAATTCACTGCAGTAACTGGCCTCGAACAGCAGATAACTCAACACCCCCGCTCCGCTGGTCCGGGTGGCGCCCGGCCCGCGCAGGAACAGCCGCAAAGCCGCAGGCAGTTCACGCCGATGCCGCGCTGCGATCTCGTCCAGCGGCTGGCTGGGCGCCACCACCAGCACATCGATCGGCGCCAGGCCCAGGCGCCGCGCGTCCAGGTGGGCCGGCAACAGGCGGCTCAGGTAATTGAGGCGCTGGAGCAGCTCGATATCGTCTTCCAGGCTGTCGATGAACGTGCTGTTGAGCATGTGCCCGCCGATCTGCGCCAAGCTGGGCTGCTGGCCACTGAACACGCGCTGGGTCGGCAGGGGCGGTGCCGGCCGCTGGGGGTTGCCGCTGACCCCCACCACCAGCACCCGGCTGGCGCCCAGGTGCAGGGCCGGGCTGATAGGGGCGGACTGACGTACCGCTCCATCACCGAAGTATTCGTCCCCCAGCCTTACCGGCGCGAACAGCAACGGGATAGACGCGCTGGCGAGCAGATGCTCAATGGTCAGGGGCGTGGGCACACCGATGCGTCGATGACGCAACCACGACTCGATGGTGCTACGGGCCTGGTAGAAGGTCACCGCCTGCCCTGACTCGTAGCCGAAAGCGGTGACCGCCACGGCGCGCAGCTGTTCGCTGGCCAGGGCATGGCCGATGCCATCCAGGTCCAAGTGCGACTGCAACAGGCGATGCAGGGGTCGGTTGTCCAGGAGCGCGACCGGCACCGGCCCTCCCAGCCCCATCAGGTTGTGCGCGACAAAACGGCTGGCCTGACGGATGACGCCAGGCCAGTCGCTGCGCAGCACCAGGTGGCTGCGCAGGTTCTGCCAGAATGCGGTGAGCCGGTGCACCGCCTCGGTGAAGCGGGTGGCGCCACTGGCCAAGGTCACGGCGTTGATGGCGCCGGCCGAGGTGCCGACGATGACCGGGAACGGATTGGGCGCACCGGGTGGCAGCAGCTCGGCGATGCCGGCCAGCACACCGACCTGATAGGCAGCACGGGCACCGCCGCCGGAAAGGATCAGGCCTGTGGTTGAGGTCATCGATTCATCCTGTCTGTTCTGACTTTAATCGCCGGAACTGGCCACACGGGAGGTCAGCGCTTTTTCTTGTCGTACAGCCGTGGCGCACCTTCAGGGCGCGACTTGAAGCGTCGGTGCGCCCACAGGTACTGCTCGGGGCACTCGCGCAGCACGCTTTCGACCCACTGGTTGATACGCAGGCAATCCGCCTCTTCGCTTTCACCAGGGAAATCGGCCAGCGGTGGATGCACCACCAGACGATAGCCGCTGCCATCTTCCAGACGCTTCTGGGTGAAGGGAATGACCTGCGCCTTGCCCAGGCGGGCGAACTTGGTGGTGGCGGTCACGGTTGCCGCCGGAATGCCGAACAGCGGCACGAACAGGCTCTGCTTGGCGCCGTAGTCCTGATCCGGTGCGTACCAGATCGCCCGGCCCGAACGCAGCAACTTGAGCATCCCGCGCACATCCTCACGCTCCACGGCCAGCGAATCGAGGTTGTGACGCTCGCGACCGCGACGCTGGATATAGTCGAACAGCGGGTTGCCGTGCTCGCGGTACATGCCGTCAATGGTGTGCGCCTGGCCGAGCAATGCGGCGCCGATTTCCAGGGTGGTGAAGTGCACGGCCATCAGGATCGCGCCCTGGCCCGCCTGCTGGGCTGCCTGCAAGTGCTCGATCCCCTCGATGTGCGCCAGGCGAGCCAGCCTGGCCTTCGGCCACCACCAACTCATGGCCATTTCGAAGAATGCGATGCCGGTGGAGGCGAAGTTGGCCTTGAGCAGACGCCGCCGTTCGTCGTCCGACAACTCCGGGAAACACAGCTCCAGATTGCGTGCGGCAATGCGCCGGCGCTCACCGGCCACCCGGTACATCAGCGCGCCCAGGGCACTGCCAAGCCACAACAGGGCACGGTAGGGCAGCTGCACCACCAGCCACAGCAGGCCCAGGCCCAGCCACAGGCCCCAGAATCGCGGGTGAAGGAAATAGGGTCGAAAACGCGGGCGTTCCATTGAAGCTTCCGGCAAGACAAAGAGCGCGCATTCTACATCGGTTCGCCGCCGGTTGCGGCCAACCGGTCTTATCGTTATAAGTCAGGGCACTTTTTTCGCAACAAGCCGTCTATGCAGACCATGAGCCCAAACCACACACCCGACACCCCCACCGTGTTCCAGCTCAAGGGCAGCATGCTCGCCATCACTGTGCTGGAACTGGGGCGCAACGACCTCGAAGCCCTCGATCGCCAGCTGGCGGCGAAAGTGGCTCAGGCCCCGAATTTCTTCAGCAACACGCCGCTGGTGCTGGCGCTGGACAAGCTGCCGGCCGACGAAGGGGCGATCGACCTGCCTGGGTTGATGCGCATCTGTCGCCACCATGGCCTGCGTACCCTGGCGATTCGTGCCAGCCGTATCGAGGACATCGCCGCGGCGATCGCCATCGACCTGCCGGTGCTGCCGCCGTCCGGGGCCCGCGAGCGACCGCTCGAGCCCGAGCCCGAAGTGAAGAAGCCCGAGCCGGCCCCTGCCCCGCCGCCACCGCCCGAGCCAGAGGTGCGCCCGACCCGCATCGTCACCTCGCCGGTGCGTGGCGGCCAGCAGATCTACGCCCAGGGCGGCGACCTGGTGGTCACAGGTTCGGTCAGCCCAGGTGCGGAACTTCTCGCCGATGGCAACATCCATGTGTACGGCGCCATGCGCGGCCGTGCCCTGGCAGGTATCAAGGGCAACACCAAGGCGCGTATCTTCTGCCAGCAAATGACCGCCGAAATGGTCTCGATCGCTGGCCAATACAAGGTTTGCGAAGACCTGCGCCGCGACCCGCTGTGGGGCTCGGGTGTGCAGGTCAGCCTGTCTGGCGACGTGTTGAACATCACCCGTCTTTAACGGATACTTGCCGACATTTTTAGGCAACATTTTGTGCGTTGCCGTTTTTTGTATTTTGCAGGGACCCGCGTCCCGACTTAATTTAGGGGTGAAACACCTTGGCCAAGATTCTCGTGGTTACTTCCGGCAAGGGGGGAGTGGGCAAGACCACTACCAGCGCCGCCATCGGTACCGGCCTCGCACTGCGTGGCCACAAGACTGTCATCGTCGACTTCGACGTGGGCCTGCGTAACCTCGACCTGATCATGGGCTGCGAACGCCGCGTGGTGTACGACTTCGTCAACGTGGTCAACGGCGAAGCCAACCTGCAGCAGGCCCTGATCAAGGACAAGCGCCTGGAGAACCTGTACGTGCTGGCCGCCAGCCAGACCCGTGACAAGGACGCGCTGACCCAGGAAGGCGTGGAAAAGGTGCTGATGGAGCTCAAGGAGCAGTTCGACTTCGTCATCTGCGACTCGCCTGCCGGTATCGAGAAAGGCGCGCACCTGGCCATGTACTTCGCCGACGAAGCCATCGTGGTGACCAACCCAGAGGTTTCCTCGGTACGTGACTCCGACCGCATGCTGGGCATCCTGTCGAGCAAGTCGCGCCGCTCCGAGAACGGTGAAGAGCCGATCAAGGAACACCTGCTGATCACCCGCTATCACCCCGAGCGCGTGGAAAAAGGCGAAATGCTGAGCATCGCCGACGTCGAAGAGATCCTGGCGATCAAACTCAAGGGTGTAATCCCCGAGTCCCAGGCGGTGCTCAAGGCTTCCAACCAGGGTATCCCGGTCATCCTCGATGACCAGAGCGATGCCGGCCAGGCTTATAGCGATACCGTCGACCGTCTGCTGGGCAAAGAAAAGCCCCTGCGGTTCATCGAAGTGCCGAAGCAAGGATTCTTCGCGCGCCTGTTTGGAGGCAAGTAAACCATGAACCTTTTTGACTTCTTTCGTGGCAGACAGAAACAGACCAGCGCGTCGGTAGCGAAAGAGCGTCTACAGATCATCGTGGCGCATGAGCGCGGCCAGCGCAGCGAGCCGGATTACCTGCCGGCCCTGCAGAAAGAACTGCTCGAAGTGATCCGCAAGTATGTGAACATCGGCAACGACGATGTGCACATCGAGCTGGAAAACCAGGGTAGCTGCTCGATTCTGGAACTGAACATCACCCTGCCGGATCGCTGATTCGGCATCGGGTTGTGATCATTGGGGCTGCTTTGCAGCCCATCGCCGGCAAGCCGGCTCCTACACCCAACCGGTAGGAGCCGGCTTGCTGGCGATGGGCCGCAAGGTGGCCCCAATGGTTTACCCCGCTTTCACAGAGACCCCGCAATGCCGCTGTCGAACATCCAGATCCTTCACGAAGACGCCGCCATCCTGGTCATCAACAAACCGACCCTGCTGCTGTCGGTGCCAGGCCGTGCCGAGGACAACAAGGACTGCCTGATCACCCGCCTGCAGGAAAACGGCTACCCGGATGCACTGATCGTTCATCGCCTGGACTGGGAAACTTCCGGCATCATCCTGCTCGCCCGCGACGCCGACAGCCATCGCGAGTTGTCTCGCCAGTTTCACGACCGCGAGACGGAGAAGGCCTACACCGCACTGTGCTGGGGCCAGCCGGCGCTGGACAGCGGCAGCATCGACCTGCCGCTGCGCTACGACCCGCCCACCAAGCCGCGCCACGTGGTCGACCATGAGCAGGGCAAGCATGCCCTGACCTTCTGGCGCATCGTCGAGCGCTGCGGTGATCATTGCCGGGTCGAGCTGACGCCGATCACCGGGCGCTCGCACCAGCTGCGTGTGCACATGCTGTCGATCGGCCATCCGCTGCTGGGGGATCGGCTGTACGCCAACCCCGAGGCGCTGGCAGCCCATGAGCGGCTGTGCCTGCATGCGTCGATGCTGAGCTTTACCCACCCGGTGTCCGGCGAGCGCCTGAAGTTCGAGTGTCCGGCGCCGTTCTGATCCATCGGTGCTGGGTTCTTCGCGGGTAAACCCGCTCCCACAGGAACACCACTGGCCTTGAGGGCATAGGTCAACTTGTGTGGGCTTGCCCGCGAAGAGGCCGGCACATTTTCCCGACCAACTGCGCTAAACTCGCGCCACTGCTGTCTGGAGTGAGTTATGCGCGATTCCCTGAATGCCGGCCTGATCGAATTCCTCAAGGCCTCCCCGACGCCCTTCCACGCCACCGCCAGCCTGGCCCAGCGCCTCGAGGCGGCCGGCTACCAGCGCTTGGACGAACGCGACAGCTGGGCCACCGTGCCTGGTGGGCGCTACTACGTAACCCGCAACGACTCATCGATCATCGCCGTCAAGCTGGGCAAGCAATCGCCCCTGCTGGGCGGTATCCGCATGGTTGGCGCCCATACCGACAGCCCTTGCCTGCGGGTCAAGCCGCAGCCCGAGCTGCAGCGCCAGGGCTTCCTGCAACTGGGCGTCGAAGTGTACGGCGGCGCCCTGCTGGCCCCGTGGTTCGACCGCGACCTGTCGCTGGCTGGGCGGGTCACCTTCCGCCGCGACGGCAAGGTCGAAAGCCAACTGATCGACTTCAAGTTGCCGATCGCGATCATCCCCAACCTGGCGATCCACCTGAACCGCACCGCCAACGAGGGCTGGGCGATCAACCCGCAGAACGAACTGCCGCCGATCCTGGCTCAGGTGGCGGGCGACGAGCGTATCGACTTCCGCGCCGTACTCACCGAGCAGCTGGCCCGCGAGCACGACCTCAATGCCGACGTGGTGCTGGATTACGAACTGAGCTTCTACGACACCCAGGACGCCGCACTGGTCGGCCTGAACGGCGACTTCATCGCCGGTGCCCGCCTGGACAACCTGCTGTCGTGCTACGCCGGCCTGCAGGCCCTGCTGGCCGCCGACAGCGACGAAACCTGCGTACTGGTGTGCAACGACCACGAGGAAGTTGGCTCGTGCTCGGCCTGCGGCGCTGACGGCCCGATGCTGGAGCAGACCCTGCAGCGCCTGCTGCCCGACGGTGACGACTATGTGCGCACCCTCCAGCGCTCGCTGATGGTCTCGGCCGACAATGCCCATGGCGTACACCCCAACTATGCCGACAAGCACGATGGCAACCATGGCCCGAAACTCAATGCCGGCCCTGTGATCAAGGTCAACAACAACCAGCGCTACGCCACCAACAGCGAAACCGCCGGCTTCTTCCGCCACCTGTGCATGGCCGAGGAAGTACCGGTACAAAGTTTCGTGGTACGCAGCGACATGGGTTGTGGTTCGACCATCGGCCCCATCACCGCCAGCCATCTGGGTGTACGCACGGTCGACATCGGCCTGCCGACCTTCGCCATGCACTCGATCCGCGAGCTGTGCGGCAGCCATGACCTGGCGCACCTGGTGAAGGTACTGACGGCGTTCTACCGCAGCCGCGAATTGCCCTGAGCCAGACACATCGCCGGCAAGCACGATCCCACAGGACGAGGCTTGTCGGCGATCAGCCCGGACCTGCTCAAGATCAAGCCCCAACCCGCTTGAACCGCTATGCTTAAGACATGCCCCAAAGCACAAGGATTGCTGTCCATGTCCCCCTTCCTGTCCCTGTTCGTCCCTGTCTTCCTGTTCCTGATGCTGCTGACCATCGGCTTCAGCCTGCGCGAGCGCAACATCGGTGTACTGATGATGTGGATCGGCACCCTTGGCATCTTCGGCCTCACCTGCTGGAAGATCCTGGAGCAACTGCCGTCATAAACCTCTACACTCGGTCAATCGTTTGACCTGAGGTAGATTTACCGGTGCCTGCCCTCCTGCGTTGCCTGACCTTCCTGCTGTTTCTGTTCATCACCCCGGTCCAGGCCGCTGGGCTTCCCGGCCTGCTGGGTTCGAGCGCGAGCGCGCAACCCGAAGCCAGCGAACCTTTGGCCAAGTCGCTGGACGAGGTCATCAAGAACCTGGAGAACGACCAGCAGCGGGCCAAACTGCTGGCCGACCTGAAAAAACTGCGCGATGCCACGAAACAGTCGCAACCCACCGTGGAACAAGGCGTGCTGGGGCTGATTGGCGGTGCGCTGCACGATCTGGAAAAGCAGTTCAGCGGCGATGCCAGCCCGTTCAATCGCTGGTCCCAGGAGATCGACCAGGCCCAGGCCGAGCTGACGGCACTGATGGTGCCGGTGCACCAGTGGCCCGCCATCCTGTTTGGCTTTGCCGCCGTCATCGCGGTGTGGAGCCTGCTGGCCTATGCCTTCAACTGGATTGGCCACCGCGTGCGCGTGCGCTTTGGCCTGACCGAGGAACTGCCCCACCACCCGCGCACCTGGGACCTGGTGCGTTTTGCCTTGCGCAAACTCGGACCTTGGCTGGTCGCGTTGATCTTCACCGTCTACCTGAGCTTTGCCCTGCCCCCCTCGCTGGGCAAGTCGATGGCCATGGTCCTGGCCTACGCACTGGTGGTAGGCACCTGTTTCTCGGCCATCTGCGTCATCGCCTTTTCGCTGCTCGACGGCCCGCACCGCCACCGCGCGCTGCACATCCTGCGTCACCAGGCCTTCCGCCCGCTGTGGCTGATCGGCAGTTTCGCCGCGTTCGGCGAGGCGATGAGCGACCCTCGCCTGACCGCCGCCCTGGGCAGCCACCTGGCCCACGCCCTGGCGACCTTGGCCAACGTGATCGCGGCATTGTGCACCGGGCTGTTCATCCTGCGCTTCCGACGCCCGATCGCCCACCTGATCCGTAACCAACCGCTGTCCCGGCGCCTGACCCGGCGCACCCTCAGCGATACCATCGAGATCCTCGGCAGCTTCTGGTTCATCCCGGCGCTGATCCTGGTGGCCATTTCGCTGTTCGCCACCTTCGTCTCGGCCGGCGACACCAGCACTGCCTTGCGCCAGTCGCTGATGTGCACCGTACTGGTGGTGGTATGCATGGTGCTCAACGGCCTGGTGCGCCGCCACGCGGCCAACCCGAAACGCGCCAACAAACGCCAGGCCGTCTACACCGAGCGACTGCGCAATTTCGGCTATGCCCTGGTGCATCTGTTCATCTGGCTGCTGTTCATCGAGCTGGGCCTTCGGGTGTGGGGCCTGTCGATGATCGGGTTCGCCGAGGGCGAGGGCCACGAGGTCAGCCTGCGCTTGCTGGGCCTGGCCGGTACGCTGATTGCCGCCTGGCTGGTCTGGATCCTGGCCGATACCGCCGTGCACCACGCGCTGGTACGCTCGCGCCGGGGCATGGCCAACGCCCGTGCACAAACCATGATGCCACTGATCCGCAACGTGATGTTCGTGGCCATTTTCATCATCGCGGTGATCGTGGCCCTGGCCAACATGGGCATGAACGTCACCCCGCTGCTGGCCGGTGCCGGTGTGATTGGCCTGGCCATCGGTTTTGGCGCCCAATCGCTGGTGGCCGACCTGATCACCGGGTTGTTCATCATCATCGAGGACTCGCTGGCCATCGATGACTACGTGGACGTCGGCGGGCACCTGGGCACCGTGGAAGGCCTGACCATCCGCACCGTGCGCCTACGGGACATCGACGGCATCGTGCACACCATTCCCTTCAGTGAGATCAAGAGCATCAAGAACTACTCGCGGGAGTTCGGCTATGCGATTTTCCGTGTGGCCATTCCCCACAGCATGAACATCGACCAGGCCATCAGCTTGATCCGCGAGGTAGGCCAGAAGCTGCGCAACGACCCGCTGATGCGCCGTAACATCTGGTCGCCGCTGGAGTTGCAGGGTGTCGAGAGCTTCGAGTCTGGCTCGGCGATTCTGCGGGCGCGGTTCAAGACCGCGCCGATCAAGCAGTGGGAAGTGTCGCGGGCATTCAACCTGGCGTTGAAACGGCAACTGGACGAGGCGGGGCTGGACCTGGCGACGCCGCGGCTGTCGGTACAGGTGGTGACGGCAGGCGGGGGTGGCGTCAGCGAGGCCAGCGCTTCCAGTTAGGGCCTGTTCGCGGGTAAACCCGCGAAAGGGCCACTGCCTACCCCGCCTGCGCCCGAATGCGAATCGCATCGTGGCGCCAATACTCCAGGTCACAGTCGATCAGGTGCCCATGCTGGTCACTGTTGACCCGGGTGATGTGCAGCCCCGGGCTGCCCGCGGACACTTTCAGCGCGCTGGCCGCATCCACTGGCAAGGCCGTTGGCAAGATCTCGAAGCAGACCTGCCCATAGCGGATCCCGTATACCCGCCCGTAGATTTCAGTGAGCGACTGGGCCAGGTCCTGCTCGAGGATATCGGGGAAGTACTTGGGGTTGAGGTAATGCTCGGCATACAGCACCGCACGCCCATCGATGCGCCGCAAACGGCAGATGCGCACCACACTGGACAACGCTGGCAAGCGCAAGCGGGCGCAGATGGCGGCCGATGCGGGCTGCAAGCGTGCCGACAACAACTGGGTTCGCGGCTCTCTGCCCTGCTCCCGCACCATGGCGTGGAAGTGGCTGCGTTCGATCAGGTCGTAGGTCAGTCGTTCCGGGGCGACGAACCAGCCGCGCCGCTCTTCCCGGTAGATCAGCCCCTGGGCTTCGAGCTGCACCAAGGCCTCGCGCAGGGTGATGCGGGTGGTGGCAAACACCTCGCTGAGCTTGCGTTCCGCCGGCAGCTTGCCACCCGGCGCCAGCAGGCCGTGCTCGATCTGCTCCTGCAGGGCGTGACAGATGGCTGTTACCGCACGCGGTGGCGTCGACTGCATCAAATGGTTACCTATCTGGACTAGTCCAGCCCCATAACAGGGCATCTGGAGAATAGTGCAAGCCTAGGCAGGGCTGATGAACATCCTGTGACAAAGGCTTTGACAGCGCGTTGCCAGATCCGGGCCAAGCCAGCAAATTCAGGGCCGCCATCTGGTCTACGCTGTAGTTCCAGGAAGCCACGCCAGCCCAAACCGGCCTTCCCCAACATCAAACTGTCACGCAAGCAGCCTACCTTGGCTCAAGGTTTGCTGACCTAGACCAACGGTCCTCAAGCACAGGTTTCACTCATAACAACGATCGATTAGGCACTCACCCAAGGAGCTTCGGATGAAAAAGTTCTTCATGGCGTCACTGCTCGGTTCGGCCATCGCGTTTTGCACCTCGGCCATGGCCGCGGACCTCAAGGCCCTGGAAGAGGCCGCCCGCAAGGAAGGCACCGTCAACAGCGTGGGCATGCCCGATGCCTGGGCCAACTGGAAAGGCACCTGGGAAGACCTGGCCAGCAAGTACGGTCTCAAGCACAGCGACACCGACATGAGCTCGGCCCAGGAAATCGCCAAGTTCGAAGCCGAAAAGGACAACGCCAGCGCCGACATTGGTGACGTCGGGGCCGCCTTCGGCCCCATCGCCGCCACCAAGGGCGTAACCCAACCCTACAAACCAAGCACCTGGGACCAGGTACCGGAGTGGGCCAAGGACAAGGACGGCCACTGGGCCCTGGCCTATACCGGCACCATCGCGTTCATCATCAACAAGGACCTGGTGAAGGAAGGCGAACGCCCAACCTCCTGGCATGACCTGGAAAAAGGCAAGTACAAGGTCGCCATCGGCGACGTCGGTACCGCGGCCCAAGCGGCCAACGGCGTGCTGGCTGCGGCGATTGCCTTCAAAGGCGACGAGAGCAATCTGGCCCCGGGCCTGCAACTGTTCACCAAGCTGGCCCAGCAGAAACGCCTGTCGCTGGCCAACCCGACCATCCAGACCCTGGAGAAGGGCGAGGTGGAAGTGGGCGTGGTATGGGACTTCAATGGTCTGAGCTACCGCGAGCAGATCGACCCCAAGCGTTTCGAAGTGCTGATCCCGTCCGATGGCTCGGTGATTTCCGGCTACACCACGATCATCAACAAGTACGCCAAGCACCCCAACGCCGCCAAGCTGGCGCGTGAATACATCTTCAGCGATGCCGGGCAGATCAACCTGGCCAAGGGCCATGCACGGCCGATCCGTGCCGAGCACCTGAAGCTGCCGGAAGATGTGCAGGCCAAGTTGCTGCCGAACGAGCAGTACAAGGCGGCCCAGCCAATCAAGAACGCCGAGGCCTGGGAGGCGACTTCAAAGAAACTGCCGCAGATGTGGCAGGAACAAGTGATCATCGAGATGGAGTGAGGCACTCGCTGTCTGGGGCCGCTATGCGGCCCGTCGCGACGCACGGCCGCGCCCACAGGTCGTTGCGTCGCCCCAGCGGACGACGGGAAGCCTGTGGGAGCGGCGATCGGAGGGCATGGTCCTCCCCGGTCCCTTGCCTGGAGTGTTGAATGAACCACAACGTCATACTGGTCTTGCTCGACGGCCTCAACCATCAGGTGGCCTACCATGCCATGGGTCACCTGCATGCCTACGTCGAAGCCGACCGCGCCGCGCTGTACCGCGTGGAATGCGAGTTGCCCTCGCTGTCGCGGCCGTTGTACGAGTGCATCCTCACCGGTGTTCCGCCCATCGAGAGCGGCATCGTGCACAACAATGTCAACCGGCTGTCCAACCAGCGCAGTGTGTTCCACTATGCCCGCGAGGCGGGACTGGGCACGGCGGCGGCGGCCTACCACTGGATAAGCGAGCTGTACAACCGTTCGCCGTTCGACCCGCTGCGCGACCGCCACACCCATGCGCCGAAGCTGCCGATCCAGCACGGCCTGTTCTACTGGGCCGACCATTACCCTGACTCGCACCTGCTGGCCGACGCCGAGTACCTGCGCCGCCGCCATGCGCCCAACTTCCTGCTGGTGCACCCGATGAACATCGACGACGCCGGCCACCGCCATGGCCTGGACAGCAGCCAGTACCGTAACGCTGCCCGCTCGGCCGATATCCTGCTCGCCGACTACTTGCCACGCTGGCTCGAAGAGGGCTACCAGGTCGTGGTCACCGCCGACCACGGCATGAACAACGACCGCTCGCACAATGGCCTGCTGGCCGAGGAACGCGAAGTGCCGCTGTTCGTCTTCGGCGAAGCCTTCAGCCTCGACCCGGCGGCCAAGCCGCTGCAGACCGAGCTGTGCGGAACCCTCTGCGAACTGTTGGGTGCCCCCCACGACAAACCCGTGTGCCGGGAGCTTCTCAAGTGAATGCCAGCCATCGCGGCCGTTACCTGGCCCTGCTCTGCCTACTGCCGTTCGCCGTGTTCTTCATCGTGTTCCAGATCGCCCCGCTGGGCTGGGTCGCCCTCAACAGCGTGCAATCGGAAGCCGGCTGGGGGCTGGAGAATTTCAGCAAAGTGTTCGCGTCGAAGTTCTACCTGCAAGCATTGCAGCGCAGCCTGGAAATCAGCTTCTGGTCGAGCCTGTTCGGCATCGTTGTCGCTACACTCGGTGCCTACTCGCTGCGCCAGGTGGACTCGCGCCTGCGCGACTTCGTCAGCGCGTTCGCCAACATGACCAGCAACTTCGCCGGGGTACCCCTGGCCTTCGCCTTCATCATCCTGCTCGGCTTCAACGGTGCGCTGACACTGCTGCTCAAGCAGGTCGGGTTGCTCGAGGACTTCAGCATCTATTCCAAGAGCGGCCTGATCCTGGTGTACACCTACTTCCAGATCCCGCTGGGCGTATTGCTGCTCTACCCCGCCTTCGACGCCCTGCGCGAGGACTGGCGCGAATCGGCCGCGTTGCTCGGCGCCAGCCACTGGCAGTACTGGCGACACATCGGCCTGCCAGTGCTGACCCCGGCACTGCTGGGCACCTTCGTCATTCTGCTGGCCAACGCCCTGGGCGCCTACGCCACGGTCTACGCCCTGACCACCGGCAACTTCAACGTGCTGCCGATCCGCATCGCGGCGCTGGTGGCCGGTGACATCACCCTCGACCCGAACCTGGCCAGTGCCCTGGCGATGGTGCTGGTGGGGCTGATGACCCTTGTGACCGTGGTCCATCAATGGCTGCTGAAAAGGAGCTACCATGCGCGATGAATCTGCCCGCGGCAGCCTCTACCACCGCGTCGTGGTGTACCTGCTGTTTCTCATCCTGCTGCTGCCGCTGGCCGGCACCCTGCTCTACTCGCTGGCCACCAGCTGGTCGGCCAGCCTGCTGCCCAGTGGCCTGACCTTGAAGTGGTACGTAGCGCTGTGGAGCGAACCGCGTTTCCTGGCCGCCTTCGGCCAGTCGCTGCTGGTGTGCATCGGTGCGCTGGTGCTGTCGGTGGTGCTGATCCTGCCGCTGCTGTTCGTGGTGCATTACCACTTCCCCAAGCTCGACGCGCTGATGAACATCCTCATCCTGCTGCCGTTCGCGGTGCCGCCGGTGGTGTCTTCGGTGGGGCTGCTGCAGCTGTATGGCAGCGGGCCGATGGCGATGGTCGGCACGCCGTGGATCCTGATCGGTTGCTACTTCACCATCGCCCTGCCCTTCATGTACCGGGCCATCACCAACAACCTGCAGGCCATCAACCTGCGCGACCTGATGGACGCCGCGCAACTGCTGGGTGCCAGTACCTGGCAGGCGGCGTTCCTGGTAGTACTGCCGAACCTGCGCAAAGGCCTGATGGTGGCGCTGCTGCTGTCGTTTTCGTTCCTGTTCGGCGAATTCGTGTTCGCCAACCTGCTGGTGGGCACGCGCTACGAGACCTTGCAGGTATACCTGAACAACATGCGCAACAGCAGCGGCCATTTCAACAGCGCGCTGGTGATCTCGTACTTCGCCTTCGTGCTGGTACTGACTTGGGTCGCCAACCGACTGAACAAGGACAAAACCTGACATGAGCTTCGTCAGCGTACAGAAACTGCACAAAAGCTACGCCGGCAGCCCGGTGTTCCACGACATCGACTGCCAGATCGAACGTGGCGAGTTCGTCACCCTGCTCGGTCCGTCCGGATGCGGTAAGTCCACCCTGCTGCGCTGCATTGCCGGGCTGACCCCGGTGGACAGCGGCAAGATCCTGCTCGATGGCCAGGACCTGGTGCCCTTGAGCCCGCAGAAGCGCGGGATCGGCATGGTGTTCCAGAGCTATGCGTTGTTCCCCAACATGACCGTGGAGCAGAATGTCGCCTTCGGCCTGCGTATCCAGAAGGTCCGCGCCGAAGAAAGCCAGGCTCGGGTGCGCGAAGCCCTGGAGCTGGTGGAGCTGGGCAGTTTCGCCGGGCGCTACCCGCACCAGCTTTCCGGTGGTCAGTGCCAGCGTGTGGCCCTGGCCCGCTCGCTGGTGACCCGGCCGCGCCTGTTGCTGCTGGACGAACCGCTGTCGGCGCTCGATGCGCGCATCCGCAAGCACCTGCGCGAGCAGATCCGCGCCATCCAGCGTGAACTGGGGCTGACGACGATTTTCGTCACTCACGACCAGGAGGAAGCGTTGACGATGTCTGACCGCATCTTCCTGATGAACCAGGGGCGCATCGTCCAGAGCGGCGATGCCGAGACCCTCTACACCGCGCCGGTGGACCTGTTCGCCGCCGGCTTCATTGGCAATTACAACCTGCTGGACGCCGACAGCGCCAGCCGCCTGCTGCAGCGCCCGGTGAACAGCCGCCTGGCGATCCGTCCGGAGTCCATCACCCTGGGCACAGATGGCGATCTGGACGGCGAGGTACGCAGCCACAGCCTGCTCGGCAATGTGATCCGCTACCGGGTCCAGGTACGCGATGTGGAGCTGGTGGTGGACGTGCTCAATCGTTCGTCGGCGGATCTGCATGCCGACGGCCAGCGTGTTTCGCTGTCGATCGACCCCACGGCGCTGCGCGAAGTGGCCTAGGAGATTACCGCTATGGCATTGGCAATTTTCGATCTGGACGAAACCCTCATCCACGGCGACTGTGCGTCGCTATGGAGCGAGCAGATGGCCCGCCTCGGCTGGGTCGACGGCACGTCGTTCCTCAAGCGCGACCATGAACTGATGGAGGCTTACGGCAAAGGCCACCTGGCGATGGAGGACTACATGGCCTTCAGCCTGGAGCCGATTGCCGGACGCACCCTGGAAGAGGTCGAGCACCTGGTCGAGCCTTGGGTCGAGGACGTGATCGAGCCGATCATCTTCGGCGATGCGTGCCGCTGCATTGCCGAGCACCGCAAGCGTGGCGACCGTATTCTCATCATCTCCGCCTCGGGCACCCATCTGGTCGGGCCGATTGCGGCGCGGCTGGGGGTAGACGAATACCTGGCGATCGAACTGGAGGCGGTGAACGGGGTGTATACCGGCAAGACCCATGGGGTGCTGACCTACCGCGAGGGCAAGATCACGCGGCTGCTGGAGTGGCTGGACCAGGAGCAGGAGAATCTTGAAGGAGCGACGTTCTATTCAGACTCGCGCAACGATTTGCCGCTGCTGCTGAAGGTGGACTACCCGCACGTGGTGAACCCGGACTCGGTATTGCGGGAGCATGCCCAGACCAATGGCTGGCCGGTACTGAGCTGGGCCTGAAGCGCCAGGTGAGCTGTACCAGCTTCCTCGCGGTGGAACCCGCTCCCACAGGGACCGCAGTTTATCCTGTGGGAGCGGGCTTACCCACGAAAGGGCAGAGCCTGCTTAGGCCAGGCTTGGGTCGATCACCATGACCAGCTTGCCCGATACCTGGTTGCTCTCAAGCTCGGCATAGGCCGCCTGGGCAAACTCCACGGGGTAGGTGTCGACCAGTTGCGGCGACAACCGTTTTTCGGCAAACAGCGGCCACACCTGCTGTTGCAGCTCACGCAGCAGCTCGGCCTTGAAGCCATCGTCCCGGTTACGCAGCGTGGAACCGGTGATCTGCAGACGCTTGCCCAGCACCAATGCCAGGTCGAACTCGACCTTGCGCCCGCCCATCAGGCCAATGATCACCCATCGACCATCGCGGGCCAGCAGCTTCTGGTTCAACTCCCCATAGCTGGCGCCCACCGGGTCGAGGATCACATCGAACGGCCCGAAGCCTTCCAGGTCTTCCAGGTTCGCGTTGCGCACGACGCCACCTGCAGCGCCCAGCGCCTGGCAATAGGCCAGGCGGTCCTGGGAGCCAACGCTGACCCAGACAGGGTTGCCGAACGCCTTGCCCAACTGGATTGCCGCCGAACCCACACCACTGGCCCCGGCGTGCACCAGCACCTTCTCACCGGCCTTGGCCGCACCGAGCTGGAAGATGTTCAGCCAGGCCGTGGCGTACACCTCGGGTAGGGCCGCCGCCTCATGCAGGCTCAGGCCCTCGGGTACCGGCAGCACATGGCGGGCATCGACCACCACTTCCTCGGCCATCGCACCACTGGCCAACAGCGCGCAGACCCGGTCACCGATGCGCCAGTCGGCGCCGGCACCCACTTCCTCGATCACACCCGAGCACTCCAGGCCCATGTAGGGGCT
The DNA here is from genome assembly GCF_040762985.1 of Pseudomonas sp. Rh2. Taxonomy (NCBI): domain Bacteria; kingdom Pseudomonadati; phylum Pseudomonadota; class Gammaproteobacteria; order Pseudomonadales; family Pseudomonadaceae; genus Pseudomonas; species Pseudomonas sp. Rh2. The sequence continues at coordinate 1,850,442 of NZ_CP142890.1, read as the reverse complement.
GGCGCCTGGCGGTGGCGGGTAAAGACCTTTCATTTGCAGCAAATCGGCTCGATTCAGCCCCGCAGCGGCCACGCGAATACGTACCTGACCGGCGTCACAGGTCGGGCGCTGCGCCTCGACCCAGGCCACATGTCCGTCAACGCCTTGCAATGCCTTCACAGTGCCTCCATAGTTGAATCATATGACTGAGCCTGGGCAAGCATTTCCCAGGCTTTTTGCAGTATGCGTCCGGCTCTGATGGAACCGGCGAACGGAAAAGACGGCCTACTATGCGTGATCAATTGCCTCCACGTCGAATCAGCATGAAGCATTTCCTTCCAAGCACCGCCCTGGCCCTGATGATTGGCCTGGGTAGCCTTACGCTCGGCGGCAATGCGGCGGCCGCCAACAAGTGGGACAGCCTGCAGCCGGACCGCGACGAAATCGTCGCCAGCCTCAACGTGGTGGAGCTGCTCAAGCGGCACCATTACAGCAAACCGCCACTGGACGATGCCCGCTCGGTCATCATCTATGACAGCTACATCAAGCTGCTGGACCCTGCGCGCAGCTACTTCACCGCGGCCGATATTGCCGAATTCGACAAATGGAAAACGCAATTCGACGATTTCCTCAAGAGCGGCAACCTCGACCCAGGCTTCACCATCTACAAGCGTTACCTGGACCGCGTGAAACAGCGTCTGGACTTCGCCCTGGCCGAACTGGCCAAAGGTGTCGACAAGATGGACTTCACTGCCAACGAATCCTTGCTGGTCGATCGCAAGGATGCACCGTGGCTGAAGAACCAGGCCGAGCTCGATGACCTGTGGCGCAAGCGCGTGAAAGACGAAGTGCTGCGCCAGAAAATCGCCGGCAAGGATCCCAAGCAGATCCAGGAAACCTTGACCAAGCGTTACAAGAACCAGTTGGCGCGTCTGGATCAGACCCGTGCCGAAGATATCTTCCAGGCCTACATCAATACGTTCGCCCAGTCCTACGACCCGCATACCAACTACCTGTCGCCGGACAACGCGGAGAACTTCGACATCAACATGAGCCTGTCGCTCGAAGGCATCGGTGCGGTACTGCAAAGCGACAACGACCAGGTCAAGATCGTGCGCCTGGTACCGGCTGGCCCCGCGGCCAAGACCAAGCAGGTGGCCCCGGCCGACAAGATCATCGGCGTAGCACAGGGCAACAAGGAAATGGTCGACGTGGTCGGCTGGCGCCTGGACGAAGTGGTCAAGCTGATCCGTGGCCCGAAAGGCTCGGTGGTGCGCCTGGAGATCATCCCGGCCAGCAACGCGCCTAACGACCAGACCAGCAAGATCGTTTCGATCACCCGCGAGGCGGTCAAGCTCGAGGAGCAGGCGGCGAAGAAGTCGGTGCTCAAGCTCAAGCAGGACGGTCGTGAGTACAAACTGGGCATCATCGAGATCCCAGCGTTCTACCTGGACTTCAAGGCCTACCGCGCAGGCGACCCCGAGTACAAGAGCACCACGCGCGACGTGAAGAAACTGCTCACCGAACTGCAGAAAGAGAAAGTCGACGGCGTGGTCATCGACCTGCGCAACAACGGCGGTGGCTCGTTGCAGGAAGCCACCGAGCTGACCAGCCTGTTCATCGAGAAAGGCCCGACCGTGCTGGTGCGTAACAGTGACGGCCGCGTCGATGTGCTCGAGGACGAGAACCCAGGTGCCTTCTACAAAGGCCCGCTGGCGCTGCTGGTCAACCGGCTGTCGGCCTCGGCCTCGGAGATTTTCGCCGGCGCCATGCAGGACTACCACCGTGCGCTGATCATCGGCGGCCAGACCTTCGGCAAAGGCACCGTACAGACCATCCAGCCGCTCAACCATGGCGAGCTCAAGCTGACCCTGGCCAAGTTCTACCGGGTTTCCGGGCAGAGCACCCAGCACCAGGGCGTGCTGCCGGACATCGACTACCCGTCGATCATCGACACCAAGGAAATCGGCGAGAGCGCCCTGCCCGAGGCTATGCCGTGGGACACCATCCGTCCGGTGGTCAGGCCTGCTGCCGACCCGTTCAAGCCGTTCCTGTCCCAGCTCAAGGCGCAGCATGAAGCACGCAGCGCCAAGGATGCGGAGTTCACCTATATCCGTGACCGCCTGGCGCTGACCCAGAAGCTGATGAACGAGAAAACCGTCAGCCTCAACGAGCAGACACGCCGTGCCCGCCACGACGAGATCGAGGGCAAGCAACTGGCGCTGGAGAACATCCGCCGCAAGGCCAAGGGTGAGGAACCGCTCAAGGAGCTGAAGAAAGAGGATGAAGACGCCCTGCCGGCCGAGGAGGAGAACACCAAGCCGGAGGATGACGCCTACCTGTCCGAAACCGGTCGCATCCTGCTCGACTACCTGAGCCTGAGCTCGGCGGTGGCCAAGCACTGAGGGAACGATGCGGTAATGGCAGAATAATGCGACCTGTCATTAAACAGTCATCGGGTTGTCGTGAAATAAGAGGGCCGGGCGTGAAAACGTCCGGCCCTTTCACTTTCAGGAAACCGTCATGACCGTCGCCGAACAGCTCAGTGCCTTGAGCGCCATCTTGGCTCATCGCAGTATTCACAGCCTGTTCCAGCCGATCATCAGCCCCAACGATGGACGCATTTTCGGTCACGAGGCCTTGAGCCGTGGCCCGTCCAACAGCCCGCTGCATTCGCCCCTTAACCTGTTCACCATCGCCCGCCAGGCAGGCCGCCTGACCGAGTTGGAAGCCACCTGCCGGGAAAGCGCCTGCCGCCGCTTCAGCGAGCAGAACCTTGAAGGCAAGTTGTTCCTGAACATCTCGCCGGAGTCACTGCTTGAACCGCACTACCCGTCCGGCCGTACCCTCAAGCTGCTGGAACAGCTGGGGCTGTCGCCCAGCCGGGTCGTGATCGAGTTGACCGAGCAAACGCCCACCGATGACTTCCAGCTGCTGTTCAATGCACTGCACCATTACCGCGACATGGGCTTTTCCATTGCCCTGGACGACCTCGGGGCCGGTTATTCGAGCCTGCGGTTGTGGTCGGAACTGCGCCCGGACTACGTCAAGATCGACCGCCATTTCATCGACGGTATCCACTGCGACCCGCTAAAGCGCGAATTCGTCGGTTCGATTCTGCAAATCGCCCGCGCCTCGAAGGCGCAGGTGATCGCCGAGGGTATAGAACTGGCCGAAGAGCTGGCGGTGTTGATGGAGATGGGGGTGGACCTGGTGCAGGGGTATCTGTTGGGGAGACCGCTGGAGTTTGGGATGAAGGACAACCTGCCGGTGCCCTTGCACACGCGCCCGAGCGAACGCCCCAGCGTGAGCCTGAATGCGACGGTTGGGCAGATGCTCGATGCGTTCCGCCGCCATGCCCACCTTGAAACACTGGCGGTGCTCGATGGGGATGGCAAACCCTGCGGCCAGATTCATCGCAGTGTGATGTCGGTACCGACGATAGCGCCAGTACCGATACCTCACGCCTCTTCGGGGTAAGCGTACTCGAACACCCGAACCACCTCCGAGGCATGCCAGGAGGCTGCCTCCATCCCATCTACCGGTCCGGAAAACCGCCCCAGGCGCTCGACGCATTCGAAGAACCCGGTACGCGGCAGTCGGCTGGCACCCTGGCTGATCACCAGCGAGCTGCGCAGCGGCTGCTCGGCGCGAGCATCCAGCACGGCCAGGTACTCGAGCGCGGCGGTCAGTGTCTGCATGGCCGGGCTGGGCAATTGCAGGCGCTCGATCAGGGCGCGGTAGGTGAGCAAGTGGCGCTGTCGTCGGGCCAGGTCAAGCTCGCTCAGCAGGTGATCCCAATTCTGGCGGCTGATCCTGACCTGACTCATGATGGCTCGCTCCAGCCGGCCACCCCCAGATGCCAGGCCAGAGCGCGGCGAATCGCAGCGTCTGGCTGGCGCTCTCCCGACTCGATCATGGCCAGATACGCCGGACTGACGCCGACATTACGGGCCAACTGCTCAGGTGCCAGGCCCTTGGCCTGGCGCAACTGGGCAACCTCACTGAAATCCGGCAGCCTGGCGCTCGGTTTGTCGTCCTCGCTGGCTGCGACGCTGGCGACCGCTGGCGCCTGCCCGGCGGCCTTGAGCAGCGCCTGATACTGCTCCCATGGAACGACTGCGTACTCGGGCTGACCGTCCCGGCTGATAACCTGAATACCCATTACAACCCCCTCACGTAGGATTACGGCATGTAATCCGTAGGCATAATCCTTATGCCAATTATATTACCAAGCTTGGGAGTCTGTGCAGATCAGGTTGATTTCAGTGCTTATTCCGTTCTAGGCGCAGCGCTTGCGGGGTATCTGGCAAGCGTTCGAGCACCCTCAGGCGCTCGGGTGACTGGCTGTCACGCCAGGCCTTGAAGCGTGCCAGCTCATCGGCCACGGTCTTGAGCACCCAGCCCAGCACGGCGATGTCGTCGAGAAAACCCACGCCCAGCAGCCAGTCCGGAATGGCATCGATAGGGCTGACGAAGTACAGCAGCCCCGCCACCACCGTGACCAAAGCCCTGGGACTGATAGCGCGATACTCGCCGCGCCACCAGGCCAGGCACAGCGACTGCAAGAGTTTGACGTCCTCACGCAATTGCCCCAGGCGCGGCCCCTTCCGGGCCACGGCGAACAGCAGCGCAGGTAACCGGCCACGGCTGAGCAGGCGCTCGGCCAGGGGCAGGAAACGGGCGAAATTCCAAGGTGCGCTCATGGAGCCTCCAACAGCGAATGGGTTATCCACATTTATTGTGGATAACCTTGTGAACAGGGCGAAGTTTCCGACGTCAGGTGCCCATGAGGCAAGGGCGGCACTCAGATCGGGCGTTTTTTACACAGTCGTTTCAGATCCGCAAACGATTTGCGTCAGACGCATCCCACTTCGTTCCCTCGCCTTTGCTCGGACCGTTCACCCGGCACGAGGTTCGCCCCCACTCAAACGAAAACGCCCCGTCAGGACGGGGCGTTGTTCGTAGCGCGAAGGCTCTTACTTGGCAGGCTCTTCAGCCGGAGCTTCCGGAGCCTCGCCTTGCGGCTGGTTCTGGTCCTTGATGCCGAGCAGTTCGAGGTCGAACACCAGCACCGAGTTGGCCGGGATCAGCGGGCTCGGGCTCTGTGCGCCGTAAGCCAGCTCAGCCGGGATGAACAGCTTGTACTTCTCGCCGACGTGCATCAGCTGCAAGCCTTCGACCCAACCTGGGATCACGCCGCTGACCGGCAGATCGATGGGGCTGCCACGCTCGACGGAGCTGTCGAACACCTTGCCGTCGATCAGCTTGCCTTCGTAGTGGACAGTAACCACATCGGTCGGCTTGGGCTGCGGGCCATCGGCTTTCTTGACCACTTCGTACTGCAGGCCGGAAGCGGTGGTGATTACGCCTGGCTTCTTGCCGTTCTCTTCGAGGAATTTCTTGCCAGCGGAGGCAGCTTCTTCACTGGCCTTGGCCAGGCGCTCTTCGGCGCGCTTCTGCAGCGCGGTGAAGGCTTCTACCAGCTCTTCGTCCTTGATGCGCTGCTCTTTCTTGCCGACGGCGTCTTCGATGCCGAGGGCAACGGCTTTCGAATCAAGGTCTTCCATGCCTTCCTGAGCCAGGCTCTTGCCCATGTTCAGGCCGATACCGTAGGAGGCTTTTTGTGCCGGAGTCTTCAGCTCGGGCGTGCTGGCCTGCTGGTCGCAGCCAGCCAGTACCAGGCCTACCAGGGCAACCGCAGCCGCCAGACGATGTTGTTTCATGCTATTTCCTTGTTCATGCGCCATGAGGGCAATCAGGGTAAAGCCGCGAGCTTAGCAGGCGGCCATGACCAATGGCTACCGGCATAAGAGCGGGTTTGGCCTTGGAAGTTCAGTGATTAAAAACATCTTCATCATGGGGGTGCGGTAAATGGCCAGTATTGACCCGTTGCACCGGTTCTGCCGGATTTTTATGGCGATATGTTTCCAGGGTTTCCGAGAGTGCTCGTCATCGGATCTGTAAGAGGGTTTGGTGCATCCGGATAACCGTAGGAGCGAGCGTTGCTCGCGATGCGCCGCCCCGGCGGCGCTCGATCTCAATGACGCTCAATACCTCCCGGCAAGCCTCAGGGATACTCACCCTCCCGATACTGCCCCGCCACCTCTCGCAACACCTCGCATACCCACTGCCCCGGCAGGCTCTGCGGCAAGGCGGCATTACGGCAGATGCCCACCGAGCCGCCCGGCTCGCGCACGCCCAGGTCGAGTTCGACCAGTTCGCCACGGCGCAGGTCAAGCAATACCGCATCGCGCGGTGCCACCCAGACCGCATCGCTACCCAGCAGATAACGCCGACTCAGCGCCAGCGACAGGGCTTCCAGGCGCTGGGCCGGCATCTGGATGCCGCATTGCACGAACAGGCTGTCGGCGTGCTGGCGGATGGTCGTGCCTGCCGGCGGCAACACCAAGGGATAACGCCCGACCTGCGAGCGCTCCAGCGGGGCTGTAGCCAATAGCGGATGGCCGGGCCGCACCACCAGGCTCATCGACTCGCTGTACAGATGCTCGAACGACAAGCCCTGGATCTGCGGGCTGTCGGTCATGCGTCCGACCACCAGTTCCAGCTCGCCCAGGTGCAATTGCCCCAGCAATTGCGCGCTGACCCCGGTAACCACGCTGATCACCAGCGCCTCGTGCCGCTGATGCAACCGGCACAGCACTTCGGGCATCAACAGCCCTTCGACCGTGGACAAGACGCCGATGCGCACCTGCGAAGGTGCCCGCGCCTCACCGCGAAGGCTGCTAACCCCATCGCGCAACGCCTGCACGCTGGGGCCTGCGTAACGCATGAAGCGTGCGCCGGCCGGTGTCAGTTCGACGCCCTGGCGGCTACGTTCGAACAACCGCGTTTCAAGCAGGTCTTCGAGCTCCTTGAGGGTTTTGGAGATCGCCGGCTGACTGATGGCCAGAATGTCGGCAGCCCTAGCCAGGCTGCCTTGACGGGCAATCTCCAGGAAACACAGCAGGTGGCGGTACTTGATGCGGGTATCGAGGTTCATGCGGCAAGCTTACCGCATTGACGAACGTAGATAACCCGCGAACGCCCCAGCGCAGCCAGCAATCGACCGTCAGGCCACCGCCAACTCCACCGCCTCACCGTTCAAGCGTACCGGCCATACCCGCAACCGCTGGTCGTCGTCTTCCAGGCATCTACCGCTTTTCAAGCTGAAATGCTGCTTGTACAACGGTGCCGCCACCACCAACTCCCCCTGCAGGCTACCCACCAGTCCGCGGCCGATGATGTTGGCCCCGGAACGTGGGTCGCGGTTGTCCACAGCGTACAACGTCTGTGCCTGGCCTGGCAGATAGAACAGCGCCACCTGGGCTCCGTCGAACCACACCACAACGCCGGAATCGGCGACCAGGTCATTGGCCTGGCAGACCGTTTGCCAGTTCGGTTGCTTGGCGACAGCAGCATTGGACAGGTTCATCAGACAGCCTCCTCGGCGGTGGGGATCAGATGCAACGGTGCGGCAGGCCGGCGCTGATCGCGTTCACGAACGAAATGCACGTCCGGGTCGGGCCGCTGGTCGTTGACGAAGGTACGGAAGCGCTTGAGCTTTTCGGGGTCGTTCAGGGCGTTGGCCCATTCGCACTCATACTGGTCGACCACATGCTGCATCTGCGCCTCCAGCTCGGCGGCCAGCCCCAGGCTGTCGTCGAGAATCACCTGCTTGAGGTAGTCCAGGCCGCCTTCCAGACTTTCGCGCCACACCGAAGTGCGCTGCAACTTGTCGGCGGTCCGAATGTAGAACATCAGCACGCGGTCGATCAGGCGCACCAATGTCTCGTCGTCGAGGTCGGTGGCGAACAGCTCGGCATGGCGTGGTCGCATGCCGCCGTTGCCGCAGATGTATAGGTTCCAGCCCTTGTCGGTGGCGATCACGCCGATGTCCTTGCTCTGCGCTTCGGCGCATTCGCGGGTGCAGCCGGACACTGCGAACTTGAGCTTGTGCGGCGATCGCAGGCCTTTGTAGCGGTCTTCCAGGCGCAGCGCCATGCCCACACTGTCCTGCACGCCATACCGGCACCAGGTGCTGCCGACGCACGACTTCACCGTACGGGTCGACTTGCCGTAGGCATGGCCGGTCTCGAAGCCGGCGTCGATCAGCTCGCCCCAGATCAGCGGCAGTTCGTGCAACTGGGCACCGAACAGGTCGATACGCTGGCCGCCGGTGATCTTGGTGTAGAGGTCGTATTTCTTCGCCACCTGGCCAATCACGATCAGCTTGTCGGGGGTGATCTCGCCGCCCGGGATGCGCGGTACCACCGAGTAGGTGCCGTTCTTCTGCATGTTGGCCATGAAGGTGTCGTTGGTGTCCTGCAGCGGCACCAGGGCCGGGTCCATGATCGGCTGGTTCCAGCAGGAAGCGAGAATCGAGCCCACCGTCGGCTTGCAGATGTCGCAGCCGACATGGCCCTTGCCATGGCGTTCGAGCAACTCATTGAAGGTGCGGATACCTTCGACGCGGACCAGACCGTAAAGCTCCTGGCGGGTGTAGGCGAAGTGCTCGCACAGACGCTTGTCGACGGTGACGCCACGGGCAGTCAACTCATGCTCGAAGACCTGCTTGAGCAGGGCCGCGCAGCCGCCACAACCGGTCGCAGCCTTGGTGCAACCCTTGAGGGCAGCCAGGTCGCTACAGCCGCTGTCGATGGCTGCGCAGACCGCGCCCTTGCTGACATTGTGGCAGGAACAGATCGTCGCGCTGTCAGGCAAGGCGTCGGCCCCAAGCGCTGGGGCGCCGGCACTTTGCGGCAGGATCAAGCCCGCGGGGTCCGCTGGCAGGGCAATGCCGTTCTGGGCGTATTGCAACAGGGTGTCGTAGTAACTGTTGTCGCCAACCAGCACCGCGCCGAGCACGCGCTTGCCACTGGCATCGACCACCAGACGGCGGTAGGCGGCGGTGGCCTCGTCGATGAAGCGGTAGCTGCGCGACCCTGGGGTGGCGCCTTGGGCATCGCCGATGGAGCCGACATCGACCCCCAGCAGCTTGAGCTTGGTCGACATATCGGCACCGCCGAACTCGGCGGCCGCCTCACCGGTGAGCAGCGCCGCCAGATTACGGGCCATGCTGTAACCGGGGGCAACCAGACCGAAGATGCTGCCATTCCACGAAGCGCACTCGCCGATGGCGAAGATGCGCGGGTCGCTGGTGCGGCAGTGGCTGTCGATCACTACCCCACCGCGTGGGGCGATCTCGAGGCCACAGGCCCGCCCCAGGGCATCTTGCGGGCGGATACCAGCAGAAAATACGATCAGGTCGGTTTCCAGGTGCTCCCCACCATCGAAGTTCATCCGGTAGCGATAAGCCTCGCCGGCGCTGATCGACTGGGTGGCACGGGACAGGTGCACGCCCACGCCCAACGCTTCGATCCGTGCCTTGAGCGCAGCACCGCCCTCGCCGTCCAGTTGCACCGGCATCAACCGTGGGGCGAACTCGACAACATGGGCTTCCAGGCCCAGTGACTTGAGTGCATTGGCCGCTTCCAGGCCAAGCAGGCCGCCCCCCACCACCACGCCACGACGGGCACCGCTGGCGGCGGCTCGAATGGCGTCCAGGTCGTCGAGGGTGCGATAGACCAGTCGAGCATTGCCGCTGGAACCTTCGATCGGTGGCACGAAGGGATACGAGCCCGTGGCCAGGACCAGGTGGTCGTAGCCGTAACGGCCTTCGGCGGTGACCACTTCGCAGCGTTCGCGGTCGATCTGCAGCACCGCCTCGCCCAGATGCAGGTGCACACCGTTGTCGCCGTAGAACCCGTGTTCGCACAGGGCCAGGGTTTCGGCACAGCTGCCGCCGAAGTACTCGGACAGGTGCACACGGTCGTATGCACGCTGGCGCTCTTCGCCGAACACCCGCACCTCGAAGCGCGCCAGGGCGCCACGTTCGATCAGTTGCTCGACGCAGTGATGGCCGACCATGCCGTTGCCGACAATCACCACTCGCTCTCGTTGCCCGCCGTTCGCTGTTGCGTTCATAGCCGATCCTCGATCAAAAAAAAAGCGCCTGGAGCCGAAGCTCCAGGCGCCTTTGCCTGTACTCATCACGGTGGGCCCCTGATTGATCGCCGTTGATCAGTGGGGCATGTTGTGAAACGGATGTAGCAGGGAGTGTGCCAAATGCTGCTGGACCACTGCCGATGGGGTGACTGCGCTGGATTCATCGCCGTCAAGCCGGCGCCCACAGGTTCGGTGCGGTCTTCGCAGGCGCCGGCTTGCCGGCCATAAGGCATTGAAAACCGCACCACCGAAGTGCATCCCTCACCATCCCGGTGCAATCAATACACATCTCGCCGGTAGCGCTTGGCCTTGCTCAACGCTTCAACGTAAGCCTCCGCCGCCTCGTTGCTCATCTGGCCATGCACCGCCACGACCTCGCGCAGGGCGCCGTCCACATCCTTGGCCATACGCTGGGCATCGCCACACACATAGAAGTACGCCCCTGATTCAAGCCAGCGCCACACCTGCGCGCCTTGCTCACGCAGACGCTGTTGCACGTAGATCTTTTCGGCCTGGTCGCGGGAGAACGCGGTGTCCAGACGCAGATGCCCGGCTGCCACCCAGGCCAGCAGTTGCTCCTTGTAATAGAAATCACTGGCGGCGTACTGCTCGCCGAAGAACAGCCAGTTTTCGCCACAGGCACCGCGAGCCTCACGCTCTTCCAGAAACGCCCGGAACGGTGCGATGCCGGTACCGGGGCCGACCATGATCACAGGCGCGTTGTCGTCCTCCGGCAGGCGAAAGTGCTTCGATACCTGCGGGAAAATCGCCACCTTCAAGGTGTCCGCGCGGTCGGCGAGAAAAGCCGAGCAAACGCCCTTGCGCTGACCATAGCGTACGGTCGAGACGGTCAGGTGCACCTGATCGGGGTGAGCGGACGGGCTTGAACTGATCGAATACAGGCGCGGTTGCAGTGGTTTGAGCAACTCAAGCCAGCTGGCCAGCGGTAAGTCCTGAGGATACTCGCGCAGCACATCGGCCAACTGCCGGCCCCACAGCCACTCCTGCAATTCGGCCTTGTGCTCCGGTTGCAACAGACGCTGCAAGGCTGGCTGGTGGCGACCGAATACCTGCAACTGCTGCGGCGTGACCCGCGCGATCTCCAGGTGCTGCGCCAGGGCCTCAACCAAGGGCATGGCGGGCTTCCCGTTGAGTTCGACCAACGCCTGGCCATCGAGGTGCATCAACGCCAAGAGCTCTTCGACCAATGCCGGGCAGTTGCGTGGCCACACCCCAAGGGCATCACCGGCCTCATAGGTGAAGCCACTGCCAGCGAGGTCGAATACCAGCTGACGGGTTTCCTTGCTGGCTCCTGGGGCATTGAGCACGCGGTTTTCGAGTAGGGTCGCCGACCATGGTCGTTGCTTGCTGTAGAGCGGCGCCGGCACGGCTTCCCTGGCTGGTTCGAGCGTGGTGGCAGGCCCGAGCTCGGGCAGCAGGGCTTGGAGCCAGTTGGCGAAGGTTTCGTCGAAATCCGGCTCGCAGTCGACACGCGGCAACAGGCGTCGGCCGCCCAGCTCGGCAAGGCGCTGATCGAGCTTGCGGCCAAACCCGCAGAACTGGTCGTAGCTCGAGTCTCCAAGGGCCAGCACGGCATAGGGCAGATCGGCGCAATGCCCCCCCTCTTCGCCTTGCAACGCATTCCAGAACGCAGTACCGGTATCAGGCGCATCACCGTCGCCGAACGTGCTGGCAATCAGCACAACGCTCGCAGCGCCCTGCAACTGCCGTGGGGTGACCGCCTCCATGCAGTTCAACTGCACCGCCAGGCCGGCGCTGCGCAAGTGCCCAGCGCAACGCTCGGCCAGGGCTTCACCATTGCCGGTCTGCGATGCCCACAGCACTTGGTGCCGGGGGACATCGACCTGCGCAGGCGCCGACTGGGCGTAAAGCCCCGCCAGCAGCCCATCGACGAACAGACGTTGGGCCGCCGCCAGCGGCGCGTTGGCTGGCAGGCACGGCACCCCTTCAATGCGCGCCTGGTCCAGGCCGAGCAGGAAACCTTGCAAGTAGTGGCGCTCATCGTCGGCCAGAACCGGGGCAGGCAGCGCATCCAGGCCAAGCAGACGGGACAGCGTGGCGGTCGGCATGGTGGCGGGCTCCGAAGTGCGGGTGGCGGCGCCCAGGTCGAGGGCGTCGATGCGTTCACCGGCGACCCGCTCCAGGGCCACCGCGCAATGCTTGAAGGCCGGCTGCAGCGACAGGGGGTCGACCGCATCACAGGTCACGGCATTGATTGCCAAGTGCTCGCCGAACACATCGTTCCAGTGGAATGGCGCGAAACAATTGCCAGGCATGACCCGGTCACTGACCCGTGCGGGCAACACGGCCTGGCCACGGCGCGAGCGGATCGCCACTGGGTCCTTGTCGCGAATGCCCAGGCGCTCGGCATCTTCCGGATGCAGCTCGACGAAGGGGCCGGGCTCCAGCTTGTTCAGCGCCGGCACCTTGCCGGTCTTGGTCAGCGTGTGCCACTGGTGCTGCACGCGCCCGGTGTTGAGCACCAGGGGATAATCGGCATCCGGCAGCTCTGGTGCCGGCAGCCACGGCCTGGCGAAGAAACGCGCCTTGCCGCTGGGGGTAGGAAAAGCCAGTGCGGGGCGCAGGCCTTCGGCGTCGCTCACCAGGTGCTGGCTGCGACCGTCATTGAGGTAGCGCACTGGGCTGCGATCGCCCTCGTCGCCTGGCGCGCAGGGCCACTGGCGGGGGCTATGGCGCAGTTCGGGGTAGCCGATACCCCGCAGGTCGTAGCCTGTGGTGGGGTTCCAGAACTGGCGGATCTCCTCGTATACCGACTCGGCGTCGCGGTAGTCGAAGGCATGGGCATACCCCATGGCGCAGGCCACCCGGGCGATGAGTTGCCAGTCGGGCAAGCTCTGCCCCGGCGGCTCGACAGCGCGAGGCATGAGGGTAAGGTTGCGCTCGCTGTTGATCATCACACCCTCGCCTTCGGCCCAGAGCGCGGCAGGCAGGAGAATGTCGGCGTAGCGGTTGGTCTCGGTGTCGAGAAAGGCATCCTGGCTGATGACCAGTTCAGCCTGGCGCAGGCCCTCGATGACTTGCTGGCGATTGGCGACACTGGCCACGGGGTTACTGCAGATGATCCAGCAGGCTTTCACCTCGCCAGCCTTCATCTGCTCGAACAATGCCACCGTGCCCTCTGCACCTTCGCTGCGCAGGCTGCCTGGGCCAGGCCCCACTGGTGCTCGACAAAGGCCCGATCCGCATCCACCAGTGCCGAGCGCTGCCCCGGCAGGCCCGGCCCCATGTAGCCCATCTCGCGGCCCCCCATGGCATTGGGCTGCCCGGTCAAGGAGAACGGCCCGCTGCCTGGACGACAGATGGCGCCAGTGGCCAGGTGCAGATTGCACAGGGCATTGCTGTGCCAGGTGCCGTGGACACTCTGGTTCAGGCCCATGGTCCAGCAACTCATCCATTCCCCGGCCGAGCCGATCCACTCGGCGGCCTGACGAATATCGGCTTGCGCCAATCCGGTGATGGCGGCAACGCGCTCGGGGCTGTAGTCCTCGAGGAAATCGGGCATTTCGTCCCAACCCTCGGTATGGCGGGCGATGAAATCCGGGTCGGTATGACCATTGCGGTGCAGCAGATGCAGCAGGCCATTGAGCAGCGCCATGTCGCTGCCGGGACGCACTTGCAGGAACAGGTCGGCCTTGTCGGCAGTGGCCGTGCGGCGTGGGTCGACCACGATCAGCTTGGCCCCGGCCTTGACGCGGTCAAGCAGGCGCAGGAACAGAATCGGGTGGCAGTCGGCCATGTTCGCGCCGATCACCAGGAACACTTCGGCATGCTCGAAATCCTGGTAACTGCCGGGCGGGCCATCGGCGCCGAGCGAAAGCTTGTAGCCGCTGCCGGCGCTGGCCATGCACAGGCGCGAGTTTGATTCGATATGGCGGGTGCGGATGAAACCCTTGGCCAATTTATTGGCCAGGTACTGGGCTTCCAGCGACATTTGCCCAGAGACGTACAGTGCCACGGCATCGGCGCCGTGCTGGTCGATGATGCCACGCAAACGCCCGGCGGCTTGTTCGATGGCGAGGTCCAGAGAGGTGCGGGCTGGCTCCTGGTTGCGCTGCTGGCGCACGAAGGCCTCCTCCATACGCCCGGCAGCGTTCAGCGGCACATGGGCGGTGAGGCCCTTGGTGCACAGACGACCGAAATTGCTGGGGTGCAGCTTGTCGCCACTGACCTTACCGACCTTGCCATTGGCCACGCTCAACACAATGCCGCAGCCGACGCCGCAATACGGGCAGACACTGCGTACTTCGCTGCGGGTCATGGGTAGTCTCCTGTAGGCAGAAACGAAAAAGGCGCCGGCTGCCCCGAGCTTGCTTGGCAAGCGGGGGGCAACACGGCGCCTTTGTCGTGGAATGTCGGGGGGCATCGACGTTGATGGCCCTCTAGGCAGTGGCTGAGCAAGTTTTGGGCCAGCTGGACCGGCACCATCGCCGGCAAGCCGGCGCCTGCCGGTATCGGCCAGGCAGCGCACCACGCGGTGGCGTGATCAAGCCCCGCAGCGCTATGCTGGGGCACTTTTCATCAAGAGCCGCTTCCTGTCCCATGTCCAAGGTGATCCTCAAGACGCCCGCCCAACTCGACCTGATGCGCAACGCAGGCCAACTGTTGGCGCAGGTGTTCGCCGACCTCGACTGTTTTATTCGCCCCGGCATTACCACGATGCAGATCAACGACCGTGCCGAGGCCTTCATCACCCAGACCCTCAAGGCACGCCCGGCCAGCAAAGGCCAGTACGGCTTCCCCTACTCGCTCAACACCTCGGTGGACCATGTGGTGTGTCATGGCATGCCCAAGGCGGAGGAGGTGCTCCAGGAAGGCTCGATCATCAATGTCGATATCACCCTCGAACAGGGTGGCTACATCGCTGATTCATCGAAGATGTACAGCATCGGGGCCATAAGCGACGAGGCCCGCCGCCTGGTCGACACCACCTATGAGGCATTGTGGAAAGGCATCGGGCAGGTACGCCCCGGGGCCACCCTGGGCGATGTCGGTCACGCCATCCAGGCCCACGCCGAGGCGGCGGGCTACAGCGTGGTGCGCGAGTATTGCGGGCACGGTATCGGCAAGCAGATGCATGAGGCGCCCGAAGTGCTGCACTACGGCCAACGCGGCATGGGCATGAAGTTGCAACCGGGGATGGTGTTCACCATCGAGCCGATGATCAACCAGGGCGGGCGGGGAACACGAACGCTGCGCGATGGCTGGACAGTGATTACCCGCGACCACACGCTGTCGGCGCAGTGGGAGCATACCGTGGCGGTGACTGAAAACGGCGTCGAGGTACTGACGCTACGGGAGGAAGAGCGCAATCGTTGAGACTGGCGAGGTGGCGATGCCGTCCAATAGGGGCAAATCGGCGGCGACACCTTCCGCCACGCCGATTCAGCCGGCGCAGAAACAAAAAAAGCGACCCTAAGGTCGCTTTCTTCTTTGTGGCTTCCGGGTGTTCAGTGGGCCCTGGAAGCTGGAATATGGCGCAGCGGACGGGACTCGAACCCGCGACCCCCGGCGTGACAGGCCGGTATTCTAACCGACTGAACTACCGCTGCGCTATACATCGAGTGGTGGGTGATGACGGGATCGAACCGCCGACCCTCTGCTTGTAAGGCAGATGCTCTCCCGGCTGAGCTAATCACCCTTTCGTCTCGGTGTGGCGCGCATTCTACGGATGACCTCCCACCCTGGCAAGCACTTTTTTCGACTTTTTTAAAAAAAATTTTCAGGCCTTTCAAAGACCTAGCAGCAGCTGGCTTTTCCTTCTCTCTATATAGCTACTGGCCCTATGACAGGGTTGGCCTGGGACCACCCCTCGGAGAATAATGCCCGCCTTATGCACTAAGGAGAGATTCCCCCTCATGTGGTTCAAGAACCTGCTGACCTACCGCTTGACCCAGGATGTCCCGTTCGAGCCCGAAGCGCTGGAAGCTGCCCTGGCCAGCAAGCCGGCCCGCCCCTGCGCCAGCCAGGAGCTGACCACCTATGGTTTCGTCGCGCCGTTCGGCAAGGGCGAGGATGCCCCGCTGGTGCACGTCAGCGGCGAATTCCTGCTGATTGCCGCGCGCAAGGAAGAGCGCATCCTGCCTAGCAGCGTGGTCAACGATGCGGTGAAGGAAAAGGTCGAAGAGATCGAGACCGAGCAAATGCGCAAGGTCTATAAAAAGGAGCGCGACCAGATCAAGGACGACATCATCCAGGCGTTCCTGCCACGCGCGTTCATCCGTCGCTCGATGATCTTCGCCGCCATCGCCCCGCGCCTGGGCATGATTCTGGTCAACTCGGCCAGTGCCAAGCGCGCCGAAGACCTGTTGTCGACCCTGCGTGAAGTCATGGGCTCGCTGCCGGTTCGCCCGGCGACCGTGAAGATCGCGCCGACCGCGACGATGACCGACTGGGTCAAGTCGCAACAGGCGGCCGAAGGCTTCTATGTGCTGGACGAGTGCGAGCTGCGCGACACCGCCGAAGACGGTGGCATCGTGCGCTGCAAGCGTCAGGACCTGACCGGTGAGGAAATCCAGCTGCACCTGAGCACCGGCAAGGTGGTTACCCAACTGGCCCTGGCCTGGCAGGACAAATTGTCGTTCGTGCTCGACGACAAGATGGTGATCAAGCGCCTGAAGTTCGAGGAGTTGCTGCAAGAGCAGGCCGAACAGGACGGTGGCGACGAAGCCCAGCAACAGTTCGATGCCAGCTTCACGTTGATGATGATGACCTTCACCGAGTTCTTGCCGGCGCTGTTCGAGGCACTGGGTGGCGAGGAGATCCCACAAGGGGTCTGAGTCGCATCGACTGGCGGTGCTGGCCGGGAATTCAGTCTGGGTCAGTAGCGGCCCTATCGCCGGCAAGCCGGCTCCTGCAGGGGTTCGCAACACCTGCAGGAGCCGGCTTGCCGGCGATAGGGCCTGCAAAAAACAGCGTTTAACAGAACAAGGACCTGCCCATGCGTGCACTCGCCGCCCTCAGCCGCTTCGTCGGCAACACCTTCGCCCTGTGGGTACTGGTGTTCGCCTGCCTGGCCTTCCTGCAACCACAATGGTTCATCGCGCTGAAAGTGGCCATCGTGCCGCTCCTGGGTGTGGTGATGTTCGGCATGGGCCTTACGCTCAAGCTCGACGACTTCGCCGCCCTCGCTCGCCAGCCGTGGCGCGTTGCCCTCGGGGTGGTGGCGCATTTCGTGATCATGCCAGGCATGGCCTGGTTGCTTTGCCAGCTATTCCACCTGCCCGCCGAAATCGCGGTGGGTGTGATCCTGGTTGGCTGCTGCCCCAGTGGCACGGCTTCGAACGTGATGGTGTGGCTGTCCAAGGGCGACCTTGCCTTGGCGGTGGCGATCGCAGCGGTAACCACCCTGCTCGCGCCACTGCTCACCCCGGCGCTGATCTGGTTCTTGGCTTCGGCCTGGTTGCCAGTGTCCTTCATGGACATGTTCTGGTCGATTCTGCAGCTGGTGATGCTGCCGATCGTGCTCGGCGTGCTGGCCCAGCGCCTGCTCGGTGCGCGGGTCCAAGTGGCGGTACAGGTACTGCCGCTGGTGTCGGTGATCAGCATCGTGATGATCGTCTGCGCCGTGGTGGCAGCCAGCCAGGCGAAGATTGCCGAGTCCGGCCTGCTGATCATGGCGGTGGTGGTACTGCACAACAGCTTCGGCTACCTGCTGGGTTACCTCACCGGCAAGCTGTGCAAACTGCCACTGGCCCAGCGCAAGTCGCTGGCGCTGGAGGTGGGCATGCAGAACTCGGGGCTTGGCGCGGCGTTGGCTGCGGCGCACTTCTCCCCGCTGGCGGCAGTGCCGAGTGCGTTGTTCAGCGTTTGGCACAATATTTCCGGGGCGTTGCTGTCCACCTGGTTCCGCCGCCTGGAAGCGCCGAAGCCTGCGGTTGGAGACATTGAACCGGCCGGGAATTGACAGCGTGCCTGTGCCGACCTCTTCGCGGGTAAACCCGTTCACACAGGTTGTCTGCTGCAGTCGGACAGGGGGCGATCACGTCGGCACAGGCTTGCCCGGAACCGCGCAAATGTGCACTATAGTGCCCACTGTGAGGACGGCCTCACGACGCACCGCGTGACCATTCCGGGGACGGCCCCATCTTTCAAACGATGGAGACACACTCATGTCCTGGATCATTCTGTTCTTCGCCGGCTTGTTCGAAGTCGGCTGGGCGGTCGGCCTCAAGTACACCGACGGCTTCAGCAAACCCTTGCCCACCGTGCTCACCGTCGCGGCCATGGCCATCAGCCTCGGTCTGCTGGGGCTTGCGATGAAGGAACTGCCCCTGGGCACCGCCTACGCCATCTGGACCGGTGTCGGCGCAGTCGGCACGGTGATCGCTGGCATCATCCTGTTCGGCGAATCCATGGCTCTGGTGCGACTGGCCAGCGTGGCACTGATCGTCACCGGCCTGGTCGGCCTGAAGGTCAGCGCCAGCTGACCTTCCCCCTGCACCTCAGCGAACCTCCCCTCGCAAGCGACTGACCTGCTCACGCAGGGCTTCAGGCTGCGCCGCCTCCACCGGGATGGCGGCGCCAGCCACGATGGTCACGCGTGACCACAGGCGCTTGAAGAAGCCCTTGGCCGGATCACGGCTGAAGAAGCTGCCCCACAACCCTTGCAGTGCCAGGGGAATCACCGGCACCGGGGTTTCATCGAGAATACGGCTGACGCCACCTTTGAATACGTCGATCTCCCCGTCACCGGTCAGCTTGCCCTCGGGGAAGATGCACACCACCTCGCCCGCCTTCAGGTACTCGGCAATGCGGGCAAAGGCACGCTCGTAGATCACCTCGTCCTCGCCGCGCCCGGCAATGGGAATGGCGCCTGCGGTGCGGAACACGAAGTTGAGCACCGGTAGGTTGAAGATCTTGTAGTACATGACGAACCGTATTGGCCGGCGAATGGCCCCACCCAGCAGCAAGGCGTCGACGAACGAGACATGGTTGCACACCAACAGCGCCGCGCCCTCGTCAGGAATACGCTCAAGGTCACGGTGCTCCACCCGGTACATGGAATGGCTGAGCAACCAGATCAGGAAGCGCATGGTGAATTCCGGCACGATGCGGAAGATGTAGGCGTTCACCAGGACATTGAGCAACGACACCACCAGGAACAGCTGCGGGATGGTCAGCTCCGCCAGCCCCAGCAGGAGGATGGTGAGAATCGCCGAAACCACCATGAACAAGGCGTTGAGGATGTTGTTGGCGGCGATGACCCGAGCGCGCTGGTCTTCGGCCGTGCGGGCCTGGATCAATGCGTACAGCGGCACGATGTAGAAACCACCGAACACACCAAGCCCGACGATCGACAGCATGATCCACCAGGCTTGGCTCATGCCCAGCAAGGTCAACCAGTCGTGGGGGGTGGCTGCGGCTGGTACATCCCCTGAATGCCACCACCAGAGCAGGCCGAACAGGGTCAGGCCGAACGAGCCGAACGGCACCAGGCCGATCTCCACCTTGCGCCCACTGAGGCGCTCGCACAGCAGTGAACCCAGGGCGATGCCCACCGAGAACAAGGTCAGCACCAGGGTCACGACCGTGCCGTCTCCGTGCAGCCAGTCTTTGGCGTAGGCCGGGATCTGGGTCAGGTAGATGGCGCCGACGAACCAGAACCAGGAGTTGCCGACGATCGAGCGCGATACCGCCGGCGTCTGCCCCAGGCCCATGCGCAGGATCGCCCAGGACTGCTTGAAGATGTTCCAGTCCAGCGGCATCTGCGGGGAGGCGGCAGCGGCGCGCGGAATCCAGCGGCTGGCCAGGTAACCCAACACCGCGGTACCGACCACGCCGCCCGCCACCACCGCGGCATAGCTGTCGGTCGACATCATCACCCCAGCGCCGATGGTGCCGGCGAGGATCGCCAGGAATGTGCCCATCTCCACCAGCCCGTTACCGCCCACCAGCTCTTCTTCACGCAGGGCCTGGGGCAGGATCGAATACTTTACCGGGCCGAACAGCGCCGAGTGGGTCCCCATGCCGAACAACGCCACCAACATCAGCACCAGGTGATCGGTGACGAAGCCGACCGCACCGATCGCCATGATGCCGATCTCGGCCAGCTTGATCGCGCGGATCAACGCGTCCTTGGCGAATTTCTCGCCAAACTGACCGCCCAGTGCCGAGAACAGGAAGAACGGCAGGATGAACAGCAACGCGCACAGGTTGACCCAGATCGAGCGGTCGTCGTCCCCGAGGCTGAGCTTGAACAGGATCGCCAGGATCAATGACTGCTTGAACAGGTTGTCGTTGAAAGCACCCAGCAACTGGGTGACGAAAAACGGCAGGAAGCGCCGTTTGCCGAGCAAGGTGAATTGCGAGGGGTGACTCATCGTCCATGTTCCTGAAGTGCTTTTGTCATTGGAGGCACGTTCAACGCGGCAGGCCACAAATCTGCACGGGAAAGCCTCGGGTTGGCAAGCCAGGCCGTGAATTTGGGCGCTTCATCACAGAATGATGGCCATGTGACAGCAAATTTAATGCATTCCTGGTTCAGATTTTGATACATATGACGATAATTCATATAGATGACTACATCTCGTAGCGGGAATGGACCTCCGGTCTCCTCCAACACATAAGAAAAGGAGCGCAGCAGTTTATGTTTATCGGGTTCGGCGACCTGAAGATCGCCAGTAAACTCTTCCTTGGTTTTGGCCTGGTGCTGTGCCTGACCCTTGCCCAGTCATTGATCAGCTGGAACGGACTCGGCAGCCTGGTGCGCCGCAGCGAGGTGGTCAACGATGTCTCACGCCTGAACGATGTGCTCGGCGACTTGCGCGAGGCCCGCCTGCGCCATGCCATGGCCAATGGCGAGGAAAGCCAGGCCAAGGCGTTGCAGGCCGCGCTGGAGGCTTTCCAGGCGCCGATGGCGAAATTGCGGGCCGTCCTGGTCAAGAGCGACAATCTCTCGCGGCTGCACGATGCCGAGCAAACCTTGCAGGCCTATGCGCACAACCAGTCGCTGAGCTTCCAGTCCTATCAGAAGATGCGCGAAGCGCAGAAGGAAATGGGCGCGCTGGCCACGCGCTCATTCGCCAGCATCGAAGAAATCCGCCAGCAGGTGCGTGCGCTGCCGGATGCCGAACAGCGTTTCGAGCGCAGCGAAGCGATCAACCAGATCCGCGAAAACCTGATCCTGCTGCGCTACCACGTGCGTGGCTATACCGGTAACACCAATGCCGACACCGAACAGTTGATGAACGCGCAGATCGCTACCACCGTGAATGATCTGCCAGGGCTGGTGGCGAAGTTCAACGGCAGCTTTGGCCCGCAGTTCGAACAGTTGAACGGCCAGGTACATGCCTACGCCGCGGCCGTGGAAGCCTTCCGGGGCGAGGTAAGCAAACTGGTGGACTACCGCAACGCCATGGGCCAGAACGTCGAAACCCTGAACAGCGTGATTGGCCAACTGCTCGATGCCCAGGCGGCGTCGGTGAGAGACGACAGCCAGTTCGCCAGGACCTTGCAGTTGGTCACCACCGCCCTCGCCCTGCTGTTGGGTGCTTTGGCGGCGGTCATCATCGCCCGTCAGATCAGCCAGCCGCTGCAGCGTGTGCTGCGCGCCATGGAGCAAGTGGCTGCGGGCGATCTCAGCGAGCAACCGGCCAGCCAGCGCCGCGATGAACTGGGCCAGTTGCAGAACAGCCTGAAGACCATGACCGGGAACCTGCGCCAACTCATTGCCCGTGTTCGTGACGGCATCTCGCAGATCGCCAGTTCCACCGAGCAATTGTCGGCCATTACCGAGCAAACCAGCGCTGGCGCCACTCACCAGAAAGTGGAAACGGACCAGGTGGCCACCGCCATGCAGGAAATGGCAGCCACTGTTCATGAAGTGGCGCGCAATGCCGGTGAAGCCTCGCAAGCCGCCAGCGCCACCGACCAGGAAGCCCGTGAGGGCGACCACGTAGTGAGCCGCGCGGTTGTGCAGATAGATCGCCTGGCCAGCCAAGTGGCGGCCACCGGTGAAGCCATGGATGCGCTGCGCAGCGAAAGCCAGCGCATCGGCAAGGTGATGGACGTGATCAAGGCGGTGGCCGAGCAGACCAACCTGCTGGCGCTCAACGCCGCCATCGAGGCCGCCCGCGCTGGTGAAGCTGGCCGTGGCTTCGCGGTTGTGGCGGATGAAGTGCGCAGCCTGGCCCAGCGCACCCAGGCGTCCACCGAAGAGATCGAATCGGCGATCGGCAGCCTGGAGCAAGGCACTCGCTCGGTCAGTGAGCTGATGCAAGAGAGCCAGAGCTTGACCGCGAGCAGCGTTGCACTGGTGCGCGAAGCAGGTCTGGCGCTGGAAGGGATCACCCAGCGGGTTTCCGGAATCCAGTCGATGAACCAGCAGATTGCTGCGGCATCGGAGCAGCAGAGCGCAGTGGCTGAAGAAATCAGCCGTAGCGTGGTGACGGTAAGGGACATTTCAGAGCAAACGGCAGAAGCGAGTCAGCAGACATCGGCATCCAGTGTCGAGTTGGCGCGGTTGGGCGGGCAATTGCAGGAGATGATCAGCCGGTTCCGGCTGTGATGCGGGTGTAAGGCTTCTGGCCTCTTCGCGGGTGAACCCGCGAAGGCCAGTACAGCCCACCGGTCACGCAAACCCGAACAGCGATCGAGCGGTATCCACCAACAACGCCCGACGCAACTCGGTCGAACAACCCAGCGCCTCGAACTGCTCTATCACCGTGGTAAAGCTCACCGCCGACTCATGCTGGGTATGCGGCCAGTCACTGCCCCACATCAGACGCTCGGCGCCATAGTGCGCTTCAAGCGCAACCAGCGCCCGGCGGGCGAACGCCAGGTTCTGCTCGGGCGAACCTTCCAGCCGATAGACACCGGACACTTTCACCCAGACCTTGCCTTTGCCGCCCAGGGTCAGCATCTCGGCGAAACCTGGCTGGCCCAAACCGCCACGGGCATCGGGCCGACCAAAGTGATCGATGACGATATCCAGGCCATAGGGCTCCAGGGCGCGGACCAGCCTGGGCAGGTCCGCCACAGGCCGGTGTAGCTCCAGATGCCAGCCCTGCTCGCCAATGCGTTCCAGCATCGGGCGCCATTGCGCATCCGTCAGGTCTGGCAGAGCCTGGCCCATCAGGTTCAGGCGAACACCCCTCACGCCCTGGCGAGTCATGTCATCGAGCGTCTGGCGCTCGACGTCCCGGTCAAGCATCACCACGCCTCGCAATTGCCCCGGGACGGTCTGCAGGGCGCTCAGCAGGTAGCGGTTGTCGGTGCCCAGGAAGCTGGGCTGGACCAGCACACCATGGCTGAAACCATAGTGCTGAAGCTGGCTCAGGTAATCGCCCAGGGGGGCGTCATAACTGGGCGCATAACGCCGCTCGCTGGCCAGGTTCAGCCCACGGCTGAACACGTGGGCATGGCTGTCGATGGCGGTCAGGGTTGGAGCGGGAACGTCGGGCATGGCTCTCATCGAAACGGGTTGATCGAAATTACTTGGTCACAGCGCCAGACAGCGCCGGTGCCGGTTCGGCTTCGAGGGTGCGGCCACGGGTTTCCGGCAGGCACAGCGCGGCGATCACGGCAACGCCATAGGCGATGCCCGCATCGATACCGATGGCCGACCCCAAGGACATGGACTCGCTCATATGGCCGACCAGGAACGGGAACACCGCCGACAGCACACGCCCGAAGTTGTAGCAGAAGCCCACCCCGGCACCGCGCACATCAGCTGGGTACAGCTCGTTGAAGAACGACCCCAGACTGGCCGGAATACCCGCTGCGAAGAAGCCCAGCGGGAAACCGAGGAACAGCATCTGGGTATTGGTCAGCGGGAAGAACACATAGGCCTGCACGGTCAGTACGCAGCACAGCGCGAACAGCAGGATGTTCTTGCGACGGCCAATACGGTCGATCAACTGGCCACTCACGACGCAGCCACACCAGAAGGCGAAGATGATCACGGCCAGGTAGCCGCCGGAGTTCAGCACCGAGAGGTTGCGCTCGGTCTTCAGGAAGGTCGGCAGCCATGTCATGACGGCATGGTAACCACCATGGGCACCCAGGCCCAGCAGGCCACCCAACAGCGTCACGCGCAGCAGTTCCGGGCGGAAGATACCGGCCATGGACGTGAAGAAGCTGCCGGGGATGGCCTTCTCTTTCTGCAAGCGCTGGAAACTGTCCGTCTCTTGCACGTTGCGGCGCACCCAAATGATCAGCAGCGACGGCAGCAACCCGACGAAGAACATCACCCGCCAGGCGAATTCCTGCGGCACCAGCGAATAGATCAGCGCGAACAGCGCCACCGCCAGCCCCCAGCCCACGGCCCAGGCGCTTTGCACGGTGCCCATGACCTTGCCGCGGTATTTCGGGTTGATGGTCTCGGCCATCAGCACCGCGCCGGCAGCCCACTCACCGCCAATGCCAAAGCCTTGCATGGCCTTGACGAACAGCAGCGGGTAGAAGCCGGTAACGAAGGCCGAGAGGAAGGTGAAGAAGGAGAACCAGAGGATCATCCACTGCAGGGTACGCACGCGGCCATAGCGGTCCGACAGGGTACCGCCCAGCCAACCACCGATTGCCGAAGTGACCAGGGTCAGGCCGCTGATCAGGCCGGCATCGCCCTTGGTCAGGGAAAACGCGGCGATCAGGGCGGGAATCGCCAGGCCGAACATCTGCACTTCCAGCGCATCGAGCGACCAGCCACCGAAACAGGCCCAGAACGTCTTGCGTTCCCGTGAAGTGATCTGGCGATACCAGCTGAACATGATTGTTATCCTTCTAGTCGTGTGTGTGACGGTCGGGCGCGCCGAAGCGCTTGGCACGCGTCGACCGGGCAGGCGAAGCCACTGCGCCCTGACGCCAGGGCACAGACGGGTAACGGGATGAAACCGGCTTAGCGAATGTCGATGCGGTAGCGGAAGTGCTGCGCATGGCCGCGTGAACGGCGCCACTCCAGAGGTTTGCCGGCGTAATCACGGGCCAGGCGCTCGATCACCACTACCGGGCTGTCGACCGGCAGTTGCAGCACGCGCGCATGCACCGCATCGACCGCTTCGGCGGTCAGGGTCTCTTCAGCGGAGGCGACGACCTGGCCGCATAGCGCTTCATAGATGGGGTAAAGCAGCGGGCCCTTCTGGTTGAGGTCGACCTCCAGCAAGGGCTGGAAGGTCTGGCGCGGCAACCAGATTTCTTCGGCCAGCACCGGCTGGGCCCCCAGCAGACGGGTACGGATGATACGGATGACTTCGGCCTCGGTCGGCAGTCCAAGCGCTTGGGCCACAGCGGAAGGCGCCAGGACCGGCTCGATGGACAGAATTCGGCTTTCCGGCATCACCCGTTCGCCACTGACGGTTTCGAAGCGGAAGAATCGGAACAGCGAGGACTGGAACTGTGGGCGGCGGATGAAGGTACCCCGGCCCTGCTGGCGTTCCAGCACGCCTTCGGCCACCAGCGCATCGACGGCTTTGCGCACGGTGCCGACAGACATGTCGAACTCGGCCGACAACGCCGCTTCGGTGGGAATAGCCTCGCCTGGACGCCAGCGGTTGTTGGCGATCTGCTCCACGAGGTGGTCGCGCAGCAGTTGATAGCGGGGAAGTCGAGCATCACCGGACAGTGGGTGCATGGGTCGCTCTCGTGTTGTTATATAAACATATATATGAATTTTTCCGAGAGTATTCCCGGTGGGTGCTGGCATGTCAATCCTCCACCGGTCAGCTCTGGCCCGAGTCCGAAGCGTTGCTCAGCGAAGGTGAACTGGCGACGAAACAGCAGACACAGGCGACACAAGCGCCTGGGCTCCCTTATGCTCAGGCACCGGCAACTTCACCCTGACAAGGACGTGGCAATGCTCGCCGCCCTCAAGCGCTACCCCACTGCCGTACGCCTGCTACTCAGCACCACCTTCACCCTGACCGTGGCCCGCGCCCTCACCCTGCCCTACCTGGTGGTCTACCTGGCGCACACCTTCCACCTGTCGATCAGCCATATCGGCCTGCTGATCGGTGGCGCGCTGATCGTCGCTTCGCTGCTGAGCCTCTACGGCGGGCACCTGGTCGATATCCTGCGCAACCATACGGTAGTCACCGCCAGCACCCTGGTATTCGCCCTCGCCTT
Organism: Pseudomonas sp. Rh2; assembly: GCF_040762985.1. Taxonomy (NCBI): domain Bacteria; kingdom Pseudomonadati; phylum Pseudomonadota; class Gammaproteobacteria; order Pseudomonadales; family Pseudomonadaceae; genus Pseudomonas; species Pseudomonas sp. Rh2. The sequence continues at coordinate 1,824,357 of NZ_CP142890.1, read as the reverse complement.
CATCGGCGCCATCGCCAGCCGCTCGAGCGCACTGTTCTTCCTGTGCCTGGTGCTGATCAACCTAGCCTTGGCGGTGGTCGACATCGCCGCCAAGGCTGGCTTCTGTGCCCTGCTACCGGTGGACGAGCGGGCCGAGGTGTTCGCCATCAAGTACACCTTGAGCAATGTGGGCTACGCTGCAGGACCGCTGCTCGGCGTAGCCTTGCTGGAATTCGACGATCACCTGCCGTTCCTGGCCTCGGCGCTGATTGGCCTGGGCATGAGCCTGGCCTACTGGCAGCTGGGCGACCGTGTATTGCAGACCCGAGACCCAAGCCCGGAGCGCAGCGGGTTCGCCCAGGTAGCCATGGGCCTGGCACGCGACCGCCGCCTGGTGTACTTCACCTTGGGGGGCGTGCTCAGCGCCGTGGTGTTCGGCCAGTTCACCGCCTACCTGTCACAGTATCTGGTGGTGACCACGAGCGCTGAGCAGGCCGCACGCCTGGTTGGCTACCTGGTGACCACCAACGCCGTGACGGTGATCGCCCTGCAGTACCTGATCGGTCGGCGCATCAGCCGCCAGAACCTGATGTCGTGGCTGCTGGCCGGCATGGCGCTGTTCGTCGCTGGGCTGCTGGGGTTCGCGCTGGCCGGCTCGGTGCTGGCCTGGTGCCTGGCGATGCTGGTGTTCACTTTAGGCGAGATCATCGTGATACCGGCCGAGTACATGTTCATCGACCTGATCGCTCCCGAACATCTGCGCGGGGTCTATTACGGCGCGCAGAACCTGTCGAACCTGGGGGCGGCGCTGGGGCCTGTAATGGTGGGGTTTGCCCTGACGCATCTGTGGCCGGGGGCGATCTTCTACCTGCTGGTGTTGTCGGTGATACTGGCGGGGGTGTTCTACGGGTTGGGTACCCGCCGTCATTGATGTTGGCTGGACTGGCCCACTCGCGAGCGACCCCGCTCCTGCAGGGATATCATGCTGGGCTGCGACCATCGTCTGCACTGACGAAGCTGCACCTGCGTGCCAAACTGGTTGATCGGGACTGCGTTACCTTTTTCGCTCTGGAGTTTTCATGTCGTTGTCCAGCGGGCTGATCGCTGTGGTCGCCCTGGCCTACATGGCCATCATGTTCGCTATCGCCTTCTATGGCGACCGCCGCAGCACACCGTTGCCGCCGCGGCTGCGTGCGTGGGTGTACAGCTTGTCGCTGGCCGTCTACTGCACCAGTTGGACCTTCTTCGGCGCAGTCGGCCAGGCCGCCGAGCAGCTCTGGGCGTTCCTGCCGATCTACCTGGGGCCGGTGCTGCTGCTGATCTTCGCGCCCTGGGTGCTGCAGAAGATGGTGCTGATCAGCAAGCAGCAGAACATCACCTCGATCGCCGACTTCATCGCCGCACGCTACGGCAAGTCCCAGAGCCTGGCGGTCGTGGTGGCGCTGATCTGCCTGGTTGGCGTGCTGCCCTATATCGCGCTGCAGCTCAAAGGCATCGTGCTGGGCGTCAACCTGCTGATCGGCGCCAACGCCGACGCCACCGGCACCCGCGTCCAGGACACCGCGCTGGTGGTATCGCTGGTGCTGGCGCTGTTCGCCATCGTCTTCGGTACCCGCAGTCTGGATGTGACCGAGCACCACCGTGGCATGGTGCTGGCGATTGCCTTCGAGTCGCTGGTCAAGTTGCTGGCATTTCTCGCCGTCGGCGTGTTCGTGGTGTTCAACCTGTACGACGGTTTCGACGACCTGTTCAGCCAGGCGCGCGAGTCGGTACACCTGAGCGACTACTGGCAGGAGACCATCAACTGGCCGTCCATGGTGGTGCAGACCGCCGTGGCGATGATGGCGATCATCTGCCTGCCGCGACAGTTCCATGTGACCGTGGTGGAGAACATCGAGCCCCAGGACATGCGCCTGGCGCGGTGGGTGTTCCCAATGTACCTGGCGTTGGCGGCGCTGTTCGTGGTGCCGATTGCACTGGCCGGGCAGATGCTGCTGCCGGGCACGGTGATTTCCGACTCCTTCGTCATCAGCCTGCCACTGGCCGAAGCCCACCCGAGCCTGGCCCTGCTGGCGTTCATCGGTGGCGCATCGGCCGCTACCGGCATGGTCATCGTCGAAGCCGTGGCACTGTCGACCATGGTCTCCAACGACATGCTGCTGCCCTGGCTGCTGCGCCGCACCAACGCCGAGCGGCCGTTCGAGGCGTTCCGCCATTGGATGCTGTCGGTACGCCGGGTGACCATCGTGGTCATCCTGCTGCTGGCCTATGTCAGCTACCGCTTGCTGGGCTCAACGGCGAGCCTGGCGACCATCGGCCAGATTGCCTTCGCCGCCGTCACCCAGTTGACCCCCGCCATGCTCGGCGCGCTGTACTGGAAGCAGGCCAACCGCCGTGGCGTGTTCGCCGGCCTGGCCGCAGGCATCTTCCTGTGGTTCTACACCCTGGTACTGCCCATTGCCGCTCACAGCGTCGGCTGGTCGCTGGAGCTGTTCCCAGGCCTGGCCTGGCTGCATGGCAACCCGCTGAACCTGCCGATCACCCCGCTGACCCAAGGCGTAGTGCTGTCACTGGCGGGCAACTTCACATTGTTCGTCTGGGTGTCGATGCTGTCGCGCACCCGAGTCTCGGAACACTGGCAGGCCGGCCGCTTCATTGGCCAGCAGACCAGCGCCCGCCCCAGCAGCAAGCCGCTGCTGGCGGTGCAGATCGACGACCTGCTCAACCTTGCCTCGCGCTTCGTTGGCGAGGAGCGTGCACGGCAGAGTTTCATCCGCTTCGCGTACCGCCAGGGCAAGGGCTTCAACCCCAACCAAAACGCCGACGGTGACTGGATCGAGCACACCGAACGCCTGTTGGCGGGTGTGCTGGGCACCTCCTCGACCCGGGCGGTGGTCAAGGCCGCCATCGAAGGCCGTGACATGCAACTCGAGGACGTCGTGCGCATCGCCGACGAAGCCAGCGAGGTGTTGCAATTCAACCGCGCTCTGCTGCAAGGGGCTATCGAAAACATCAACCAGGGCATCAGCGTGGTCGACCAGAACCTGCATCTGGTGGCCTGGAACCGCCGATACCTGGAACTGTTCAACTACCCCGACGGGCTGATCAGCGTGGGTCGGCCGATCGCCGACATCATCCGCTACAACGCCGAACGTGGCCTGTGCGGCCCGGGTGAGGCACAGGTGCATGTAGCCCGGCGTCTGCACTGGATGCGCCAGGGCCGAGCGCACTCCTCGGAGCGATTGTTCCCCAACGGCCGGGTGATCGAACTGATTGGCAACCCGATGCCCGGCGGCGGGTTCGTCATGAGCTTCACCGACATCACCCCGTTCCGCGAGGCCGAACAGGCGTTGCGCGATTCCAACGAAGGGCTGGAGCAACGGGTCGCCGAGCGCACCCAGGAACTCTCCAAACTGAACCAGGCACTGAGCGAAGCCAAGAGCCAGGCCGAAGCGGTCAGCCAGTCGAAAACACGCTTCCTGGCCGCGGTCAGCCATGACCTGATGCAACCGCTCAACGCCGCGCGACTGTTCTCCGCCGCCCTGTCGCAGCAGGCCGAGGGCATGAACGAAGAAGCACAGCAACTGGTGCAGCACATGGACAGCTCGCTGCGCTCGGCCGAAGAGCTGATCAGCGACCTGCTGGACATCTCGCGCCTGGAAAACGGCAAGATCACCCCGGACCCCAAGCCGTTCTACCTGAGCGAGTTGTTCGACACACTGGGTGCCGAGTTCAAGGTACTGGCCGCGGAAAAAGGGTTGGAATTCCGCCTGCGCGGCAGCCGCCTGCGGGTCGACAGCGACATGCGGCTGCTGCGCCGGGTGCTGCAGAACTTCCTGACCAACGCCCTGCGCTATGGCAAGAGCCCGATCCTGCTGGGTGTCAGGCGTCAGGGCGAGCGCCTGTGGCTGGAAGTCTGGGACCGCGGCCCGGGTATCGCCGACGACAAGTTGCAGGTGATCTTCCAAGAGTTCAAACGCCTGGACAGCCATCAGACCCGTGCCGAAAAGGGTCTGGGACTGGGGCTTGCGATCGCCGATGGCTTGTGTCGAGTCCTCGGGCACACGCTGCAAGTGCGCTCGTGGCCTGGCAAGGGCACGGTGTTTCGTGTCAGCGTACCGATCGCCCGTCAGGCCGTGGCGGCCCCCGTGGCCCCTGCGGAACAGGCCAGCCAGCCGCTGGCCGGGTTGCAGGTGCTGTGCGTCGACAACGAAGACAGCATCCTGATCGGCATGAACAGCCTGCTCAGCCGCTGGGGCTGCCAGGTGTGGACGGCACGCAACCGCGCCGAATGCGAAGCGCTGCTGGCAAAGGGCATGCGCCCGCACCTGGCGCTGGTGGACTACCACCTGGACGATGGCGAAACCGGTACCGAACTGATGGGCTGGCTACGCGCCCACTTGGGCGAGCCAGTGCCGGGGGTCGTGATCAGCGCCGACGGGCGCAACGAAACCATCGCCCAAGTGCATGCCGCCGGCCTCGACTACCTGGCCAAGCCGGTCAAGCCGGCAGCACTACGAGCCCTGCTCAACCGCCATCTGAGCCAGGTTCAGTAAGCACCTCGTCCGCCAGGGCTTCGTCGGACAGCGCTCGCTCAAGGAGATCGGCGGGCAGGCTCTTGCTGGCCCGGGCGCCGAGCAGCTTGAGCTGTTCGCTACGGCTGACCAGGTTGCCGCGTCCTTCGCAGAGTTTGTTGCGCGCCGACGCGTAGGCTTTGTCGACCTGCTGCAGGCGGTTGCCCAATTCGTCCAGATCCTGGATGAACAACACGAACTTGTCGTACAGCCAGCCGGCGCGCTCGGCGATTTCACGAGCGTTCTGGCCCTGGCGTTCCTGCTTCCACAGGCTGTCGATCACCCGTAGCGTGGCGAGCAAGGTAGTCGGGCTGACGATCACGATCTGCCGGTCGAAGGCTTCCTGGAACAGGTTCGGCTCAGCCTGCAAGGCCGCCGAGAATGCTGCTTCGATCGGCACGAACAGCAGCACGAAGTCCAGGCTGTGCAAGCCTTCGAGGCGGTTGTAATCCTTGCTCGACAGGCCTTTTACATGGCTACGCAGCGACTGTACGTGCTGCTTGAGCGCGGCCTGGGCACGTTCGCTGTCGGTATCGCTGACGAATTGCTGGTAAGCCGTGAGGCTGACCTTTGCGTCGACCACTACCTGCTTATCGCCGGGCAGCATGATCAACACATCGGGCTGGAAACGCTCGCCATCGGCACTGCGCAGACTGACCTGGGTCTGGTACTCGCGTCCCTTCTCCAGGCCGGCGTGCTCCAGTACCCGCTCCAGGATCAGCTCGCCCCAGTTACCCTGGGTCTTCTGGCCTTTGAGTGCCTGGGTCAGGTTGGTGGCTTCGTCGGACAGGCGCAGGTTGAGCTGTTGCAAGCGCTCCAGTTCCTTGCCCAGGGAGAAACGCTCGCGGGCTTCCTGCTGGTAGCTTTCCTCGACACGTTTCTCGAAGGCCTGGATGCGTTCTTTCAGTGGGTCGAGCAACTGCCCCAGATGCTGCTGGCTGGTCTGGGCGAAGCGCTGCTCACGCTCGTCGAAGATCTTGGTGGCAAGGTCGGCGAACTGAGCCCGCAGGGTATCGCGAGCTTCCTGCAGGTCATCAAGACGCTGCTGATGGCTTTCCTGTTGCTCACGCAGCTCGGCCTCCAGCCGTGCCGTCTGCGATTCCAGACGGCGCAGCTCGGCTTCGCGATTGGCACGCTCAAGGCTCCAGGCATGGGCCGCATCGCGGGCATTGTCGCGCTCGATCTGCAGCAATTCGAGCTCACGGCCCTGGGCGGCCAACTGGGTTTGCTTGAGGGTGTTGGCTTCGCTGAGATCGCTGATTTCGTCACGGCTGGCATCGAGCTGGGCCTGCAAACCTTCCTGGGCTAGCCGCGCACTGGCAAGGCGTTCCTCCAGCAAGGCCTGCTCGCCCTGGCGGGCCCCCTGACGCCGCTGCAGTTGCATCACCCACCCCAGGCACGGCACCGCCCCCAACACCAACCCCAGCAGAATGCTGGTCAGATCCACTGCCATGGTTTCCCCGATCCGTCTTGTGCACTTACTGCGCAGCTTATCAGCCTGCTGAACATAGCGTCTGCCAGGCTCAATCCGGGAACCACTGCCGAAGCAGGCGACGGGCCTCTTGCGAGCCCTGCCCTGCTGCGAGCTCCAACCAGTACCGGGCCTGATCCGGCTCGTTCGCCTGGCACAAGCGGGCGTACTCCAGTTGGGCACGGCGGTCGCCCGCCCGGGCCGCCTGGCGCAGCAACTCATGGCCGATGCGCCGATCGCGGGCATTGCCGCAGTCGCGGCAGAGCATCTGCCCCAGACGGCTCTGCGCCACGACCACGCCCTGGCGCGCCGGTTGCTTGAGCAGGCGTCCGGCCAGGTGCTTGACCTGTGGCTTGTGCCCCAGGCGTGGGCTGTCCAGCAGCCAGAGGGCCACTTTCAGGGAAAAGCGTTTTGGGGAAGGCACTGACGTGGCGTCAGCGGTGCTGGCGAGGTGTTTACCGCGAAACTTCATGACCCATGGAGAAGGCAGCTCGAAAGGCGCGCCACTCTACTCTTTTTTTGCCCCATGACCTGTCGATTCATGGAGTATTGAAAAAAAATTTCGGTGTTCTTTTCTTGACGTTTCGAAGAAGTGACCCGTGGGTCGTTCACTGCCCGACAATTGTCGGACAGTTCCACAAACTGCTGGCACGCCCGTCCTAGAGCAAGCGCTCGGGACAATCCACAATTCCTGTGGATAACTCGGTGGACAACCCTATTACAGACCCCGCAAACCCCTATGAAATGGGGCTTTCGAACAAACTGACGATTTTTTCACCAGCAAAAATTAGTGTTTTTTTTCATTGACTTAAGGGGTCAGTCAAGGCATTGGCGAAGCCTTCCCGGGGTGTTAGTACGCTGTTACAAGGCCTGCCTCAATTGTGAACAAGTGCACCGTAAACCAGCAGTGACCTGCACGAAATTAGGACATCCGGGGAGATTGCTGGCACTTTCCCCCCCTTCACAGCCTGGAAAAGAAACGCCATACTGTGCGGCTCGCCTGATGAAAAGCAGCAACGCTTGCCAAGCGTGCTCGTTTACGTTAAGGTGCGCCTCGTTAGTACCAAGCTGAAAGTCAATTCTGGCCAAAATGTCCTTGCAGCCTTTCCTCTCCCGAGTGATCGCTGCTGAAACCAGGACCGGCCCCCTCGATGATTCACTCGCCAGCCAAGGCTGCCCAAGCACGAATCACGCGACAGATTGATCAGGATTCCACTCCGATGGCCTCGAACCTTGGCCCCGGTGTGCTGCCTGCCTTCTGAAGTACCTACCAGTCAGCCCAAGCGCAAACCTTTGATCGCGCCCCTCTGGCTGCCCTGTTCCAGTCAGGTTCATTCGTCCGTTAATAAAGGCGTCACTGGAACGTTTCTATCATGCACGGATCCTAACTTCCGTGTTTAAAGCAGGAACATCCAACAATATGCATACTCATCCTCAAATTCAGGCTGCCATTGGCACCCTTTCCCAGGCCTTCTCGCCGTTGAAGTGCCTTATCGTTGCCCCCCGCAAGGGCAGCTTCAGCTTCACCCTGGTGGACGAACATGGCGTCGCCTGCCACACCGAGCGCCTGTACCCCGAGCAGTACAGCGCGTCGGAACCGCTGCAAGCGGTAATCGCCCGGACCCGTCAATCGCTCACCGCGTGAGCGGCGAATACTGCGGTATTCACCCCATCGATGATTGCGACATTTGCCTGCCTGATCGTTCTTGCTGTAATTGCCACAGGGCATATGGCAAAGGACCTCAGGCAGCAAACGATTTAAAAACAGCCTTTTACGCCACGATTATCACACTACACTTCAACTCGAGCGGTACTTGCCGCTTCCGGCGGGCCTGATCATCCACCAGCTGCCAAGCTCCAGCGCCCGTCGGCCCTTAATTGCTCGAGGGCATCATGGGTATCGCGGCGAATGAATTGTGTCAGTATGTGATCCGACCAACCTTGGTCTACCTCAACCGTCATTGCGCCAGTGCCGAGGCTTTGCTGCTGGGCATAGCCGCCAGCCAGTCGGCGCTCGGTTCGGCGCTGCATGACCGACGCGGTCATGGTCTGTACCGAATCGGCGAAAGCCGCCACCAAGCCCTTTGGGACCAGTTCCTGGCGCGTGATCCTGAACTGGCCAGCCTGGTACGGGGTCTGGCCAGCCAGCATGCCTTCCTGGGTGGTCCGCACCTGGAACTCACGGTCAACCTGCGTTACTCCACTGCCATCGCCTGGATGCTGATCGAAGAGCAGGCAACGCCGTTGCCAGCCGCTGACGATCTGCTCGGGTTGGCGCGCATCTGGCGGCAGATATTCCACCCCCAAGGTCGCCTGCGCGACTTCACTCACGCTTGGCACACCTGCATAGATCAGAGATTGCCTCAAGCCTCCTGAGAAAGGCCTTACAGATTTACCGGAAAAAACGGAATTTTGGTCGGATTGTCCTACAAAACCGCTCTATCTCCCGTGATTGAGGCTATAGCGCGGCGCGTGAATTGTTGGTAGCTTTCCGCCCCGGAGATACCAAGGAGTTTCTAATAATGAAAAAAGCAATGCTCAAAACCTCCCTCGGCGTAGCCGTTGCTCTCGCTTCCAGCCAACTGTTCGCCAGCGGCTTTGCCCTCAACGAACAAAGCGTCAGTGGCATGGGTACAGGTTTCGCTGGCCGCTCTTCTTCTGCCGAAGATGCCAGCACCGTGTTCGGCAACCCTGCCGGCATGTCACGCCTGAAACGCGAGCAGATCACCGTGGGCGGTGCCGCCGTCATCGCAAAAACCGACATCTCAGGGCCAGGTAGCAGCTACGGGGGGGAAACCGATGGCGACATGGTGCCTGTGGTTGGCGTACCGATGGGGTATTACGTAAAGCCAATCGATGACCACTGGAGCGTCGGCTTCGGTGTCTATGTACCGTTTGGCCTGGTCACCGACTACGGTAGCGACGATGCTGCGCGCTACTGGGGCAAGAAAAGCCACGTCGAGGTGATCACCTTCCAGCCAACCGTCAGCTATGCGTTCAATGACAAGGTGTCGGTTGGTTTCGGCCCGACCATCAACCGCATCAAGGGTGAACTGGGCTCGAACCTGAGCAGTAAAGCCTTCCTGGGCCCAGCCGGCACCGATGGCGAGGTCAAGATCAAGGGCGACGACACTGCCGTCGGCTACAACATCGGCGTGCTTGTGCAGGCTACCGACCGCACCCGCCTGGGTCTGACCTATCACTCGATGGTCGACTACAAGCTCGAAGGCGATACCCGTGTTTCCTATCCAATTCCAGCGCTCGGCCTCAGCGGCAAGTTCGACGCCAGCCTGAAAATCAAGACGCCAGAATCCGTGGACTTCTCGATCACCCATGAACTGGATGACCACTGGACGCTGTACGCGGGTAGCACTTGGACGCGCTGGAGCCGACTGGAAAACATCACGGTCAAGAACGACGCACCTGCTGGGTACCCGCTCCAGACCATCACCGAAGAGCAGAATTGGCATGACACCTGGGCTCATGCCATTGGCGCTGCTTACAAGGTGAACAAGGAATGGACCCTGCGCGCAGGCTTCTCCGTCGACCAGTCCCCTACCAACAATCATGACCGCTCCCCGCGCATCCCGACTGGCGACCGCAAAGTCTTCAGCCTTGGTGCCGGCTGGAGTCCGACCGACGACATGACCATCGACGTGGCCTACTCCTACCTGTGGGAAGAGGACACCAAGGTGAACAACCAACCAAGCTCGCTGACGGAAGGTGCCTTGAAGGGCAGCTACCAGGCTAAGTACGAGAACAGCGCTCACGGTATCGGTGCCTCCCTCACCTACCGCTTCTGAGTCGCATCGGCTGCATGAATCGGGGCTGCTATGCAGCCCCGATCTTCAAGCACTCACCTGCCAGTCAGCCCCCAGGCACTCCTGCAGGTAATCCATGAACGCACGCACCTTGGGCGTCATGGCAAAGCGGTCAGCCAGGCAGACATAGACATCCATCGGCTCTGTCTGGGCATACGCCCGGCCCGCTTCCCCCTGCTCGAACAGCGGAACCAACGCCCCAGCGTCCAAGTGTGGCCGCACGATGAACTCGGCGAGCCGGGTGATCCCACCATCGTTCAGGGCCATTTGGGTCAGGGCATCGATATCGTCGCTGATCAACACGGTGCCGAATTCGGCCTCGAAACGAAGCCCGTCACGGATGAACCCCCAACGCAAGAAGCGCCCATCGACCGGGTAGCGAAATACCAGGCACCGATGTTCCCGCAACGACTCTGGCGTTGAAGGTAACCCCGCGCGCTGCAGATACCCAGGCGAGGCACAACAGATGAACGGGACCCGGGCGATATGCCGTGCCAGCAAATGGTCTTCCAGTTGCGGGGCGATACGCACGCTCACGTCCACACCCTCTTGCGCATGGTTCACGCGCCGATCAGTCGTTACCAACTCTATCGAAAGCCGCGGATAGCGCGCACTGAAGGCAGGAATCAGGGGCGCCAGTACATGACGACCGAAGGCCGAAGTCGAGGCGATGCACAAGCGCCCCTGCGGCTCGCTGTCCGGCGTCGTCACCGCCAACTCAGCCAGCGCCAGATCGCGTGCGACATGCCTGACCCGCTCGAAATACAAACTGCCCGCGGGGGTCAGTGCCATGCTGCGCGTGGTACGACTCAACAATCGCACCTGCAGGTGCTGCTCCAACCGCGCCAGGTTCTGGCTGACCGCCGCCGGGCTGATGCCCAGGTTACGCGCGCCGGCGGCGATGCTGCCCGCCTCGACCACCTTGATGAAGCTACGGATGGCGTTGAGCAAATCCATGTGTGGGCTCTGCTGATTCGTAAGAATCTCTTTATAAAGAACTCAGCAAGGCAAGTCTACAGCCTGCCCTTGGGCAGTTGTTAACCTGTGCCTCCACTCTCATCGAAAGGAGTTCGCATGAACGACCTGATCCAACCGCGCAGCCGAAGGAAGCTGCACCCACGCGCAACCCCCTATGCCTTTGCGTTCTACATGTCGTCGATCATGGCGTTGCTGATGTGCTTCGTGATCACCGCCGCCACGACTGGCTTTAACCCGCAGTACCTGGACAATGTACTGAAGGCCTACCAGCTGGCCATGCCGGTGGCCTTCGTCTGCGTGTTGATGGTCCGGCCGGTGGTGATGCGACTGGTGGCTCTCACCGTGCACGCGCACTAGGCTCTATACGAAAAGCCTTGATACTCGGTGATGCTGCGCTGAAAACAGCCTCGGAATGCTCATTTACAACCCGTAAACATCGCTTTCTAGGCTGTTTTCGCCTTGCCTGACCTTCGCCTCAAGACGTTTCATACAGACCCTAGCGCCCGAGATCAGGGCTGCGATGCGATGGCCTTTTCGATCGCGGCCCTGAAGGCTGGGTCGTCAGGCTTGGTCAAGCTGGAGAAATTGCCGATCACCTTACCCTTGCGGTCGACCACGTACTTGTAGAAATTCCATTTCGGCGCGCTGCTTTGGCTGGCCAGTTCGGCGAACAGCGGGATCGCGTCCTCGCCACGCACCGGCTGGGCCTTGGTCATGGTGAACGTCACGCCATAGTTGGCGTAGCACACCTTGGCAGTCTCTTCGCTGTCACCGGCTTCCTGTTTGAAGTCGTTGGACGGCACGCCGAGCATTTCCAGGCCCTGCTCGTGGTACTCCTTGTAGGCGGCTTCGAGCCCTTCGAATTGCGGGGCGAAACCACAGTAGCTGGCGGTGTTCACCACCACCAGGGGTTTGCCGGCGAAGCGCTGGCACAGGTCGACCTGCTCTTTACCGCGCAGCTCGGGCAAAGTGCCCTGCAACAGCGCCGGGCAGTCAGCGGCCCAAGTGGGAGTGGCGGCCAACAGGGCCAACAATGGCAGGGTCAACCAAGGTACGCGCATGATGTCGTTCTCCGGCAAGACAGTCCTTGAACTTGCAGGGTAGCGCTTAACACAGGCTCATGCCCAACTGCATCAATGCCAGCCCCCCCTGCTGCCAACCCCACCAGACCAAGGCCAGCACCAGCAGCGCAGCCGCCGCCAGCAGCACGCGGCGCAGGGTGCCGTTCATATCGCTTGCGCCTGCAACCGGGCCACCGGTCGCTCACGCACTGGCCAGTTGAGTGCGGCGGCCAGCAGGCTGAGCAAGATGGAAATCTGCCAGACCAGATCGTAACTACCCGTACGGTCGTACACTACGCCGCCCAGCCAACCGCCCAGGAAGGCACCCAACTGGTGGAACAGGAACACGATGCCACCAAGCATGGACAGATTCCGTACCCCGAACACTGTGGCAACGGTGCCGTTGGTCAGCGGCACCGTCGACAGCCACAGCAAGCCCATGGCGATGCCGAACAGATAGGCGCTGAACTGGGTCACCGGGGCCCACAGGAACAGCACGATCACCACTGCACGCAGCAAGTACAGTCCAGTGAGCAAACGCGGCTTGGACATGCGTCCGCCCAGCCACCCAGCGGTATAGGTACCGACGATATTGAACAGCCCGACCAGGGCCAGCACCGTGGTACCGGTGGTAGCCGCCAAGTGCTGGTCGACCAGATACGCTGGCAGGTGGACACCGATGAACACCACCTGGAAGCCACACACGAAAAAGCCCAGCGCCAACAACCAGAAGCCGGAATGCGAGCAGGCTTCATGCAGGGCCTGGCCCAAGGTCTGCTCGGCACCATGGCTGGGCAACGGTTTGTCCTTCAGCAAGCCAACGAACGGCACGATCAGTGCGACTAGCAACCCTAGTACCAGCAGGGCCGCAGACCAGCCCAGCCACTCGATCAGGCCTAGGGTGCCAGGCAGCATGGCGAACTGACCGAACGAGCCGGCCGCGCTGGCGATACCCATGGCCATGCTGCGCTTTTCCGCCGGCACGGCACGCCCCACCACCCCCAGGATGACCGAGAACGACGTGCCGGAGAGGCCGATGCCGATCAGCAGGCCTGCACTCAGCGACAACGACCAGGGCGAGTCGGCCATGCCCATCAGGATCAGCCCTGCGGTATAGAGCAAGCCCCCTATCAACACCACCCGTGCCGCGCCCAAGCGATCGGCCAAAGCGCCGGCAAACGGCTGTGCCAAGCCCCAGATCAGGTTCTGCAGGGCAATGGCGAAAGCGAATACTTCACGCCCCCAGCCGAATTCGGCACTCATCGGCGCCAGGAACAGGCCAAAACCATGCCGCACGCCCAAGGACAGCGCGAGGATCAACGCCGCGCCCCCCAATACCCACCCGCTGGTTCGCCACAACGAAGTCATTTTGTTCTTCTCCAGCCCATCGCAAGGTTTTACGGGTATATACCCGCTTGAAATCGTAGTTGATCAGGCAAGCCGCTCCAGCAGACGTACCAACTCATCCCGCGCGCCCTCACCCAGTTGCTCCACCAACTGTCGCTGCGCCTGCTGCCAGGCCGGATAGGCCAGCTGCAACCGCGCCGTACCCTCGTCGGTCAACAGCACCACACGGTTACGCTGGTCGTCGCCGTCAGCCAAGGCCACCAACCCTTCGGCCTCGAGCACCCGCAGGTTGCGACCCAAGGTACTGCGTTCAAGGCCCATGGCCTCGGCCAACGTGGTGATACTCGGACGATCCAGCCGCTGAAGGTGGCGCAGTAGGGAAAACTGGGCGACATTGATGCCGAAGCCGGCAAGGGCCTCGTCATAGTGTCGGCTCACCCCGCGAGCGGCTCGGCGCAGGTGCGTGCAGATGCATTCACTGGTCAACATGGTTACGTGTATATACCCGCTTATAGCGTGTTGCAAGAAATTTCAGCACCCGACCGCTGCGGGTGACGGCATGCTGGCGATGACGCATTCACCTCGTCAGCGCGAGGACCAGCAACACCACCAACTCAAGCAATTCCAGCATCGCCCCGGCAGTATCCCCGGTGGTCCCACCCAATCGACGACACATCAGCTGGCGCAACCACCAGAAGCCTGCCAACGCGCCCACCAAGGGCCAGATCGCCGACCTGCCGACCAGAGCCAGGCCCAGCACCAAGCTACCCGACAATACCCAGGCCCCGGCGCGACGCGGCAGATGCTCGGCCAATGCCTGGCCAAGCCCTCCCGGCCGAACGTAAGGGGTGGACAGAAACAACCCGAGCATGGCGCTACGGCCCACCAAAGGCGCCAACACCAGCACCGCGCCGGCGCCTCGCTCGACCAGCACCCAAAGCGCACAGAACTTCAACAACAGCACCAGCACCAGGGTGACGACGGCAATCGGTCCGCTGCGCGGATCCTTCATGATGTGCAGGGTGCGCTCACGGTCACCGAAGCCACCCAGCCAGGCATCGGCGCTGTCGGCCAGGCCATCCAGGTGCAAGGCACCGCTGAGCAGCACCCAAAGCGTCAGCAACAATGCGGCATGCAGGTGCGCAGGCGTGCCACTCAACAGATGGCTGGCCAACCACAACAGCAGGCCAAACAACACCCCTACCACCGGATACCACAGCAGCGAACGACCAACGTCTCGCGGTGCCGGCATACCCGGCAACCGTACAGGCAAGCTGCTCAGAAACTGCAAGGCGATCCAGAATGGCACCATCTCAATCAGCCTCGCTCAACACACCATCCTCATTCAACACCAACCGCACCATGGCGCCGTGCCCAACTTCGACCTGCAATAACTGCTCACGGGGCAATCCACGGGCTCGCGCCAGCAACAGGCGCATCACGCCGCCGTGGGTCACCAGCAGCACGCGTTTGCCAGCATGCTGCCGCGTCAGCCGCTCCATGGCCGTGACCACCCGCTCGGCGAATGCGCCGACCGGCTCCCCGCCAGGCGGTGTGTAGGCATAGGGATCAGACCAGAAACGCCCAAGCTCATCGGCTTGGGTCTGCATGATTTGCGCCGCGGTGCGTCCCTCCCAGTCGCCGAAGTGCAGCTCTCGCAAATCGGCTTCACGCTGTACCGACAAGCCCAGCCGCTCGCCCAATGCGTCGGCGAAGCGGGCGCAACGTTGCAAGGGCGAGCTGACCAGCACCTGCCACGGCCCACCTGCCTCTACGGCCGCGCTCATCTGCACCCAGCCTTTTTCGGTCAGGGCATCGTCCAGGCTGCCGCGCAGGCCACCCTGTTCGGTCTCACCATGACGCAGCAGGTCGAGGATCATGCCGGACGGTCCGCCACCGCAGCTTCGGCGAAGGTGGCCATCTGCCCATGCAGTGCGCAGGCCAGGCGCAGCAGCGGAACGGCCAAAGCAGCACCACTGCCCTCACCCAGACGCAGGCCCAGGGCGAGCAATGGCTCGGCCTCCAGCGCTTCGATCAGCGCTAGGTGACCAGGCTCGGCGCCCTGATGGGCGAACAACAGCCATGGCCGGCAGTGCGGGTTCAAGCGCACGGCGACCAGTGCAGCGACGCTGCAGATGAAGCCGTCGACCAGTACCGCGATACCGTGTTGAGCACAGGCCAGGTACGCCCCGGTCAGGGCGGCAATTTCGAATCCCCCCACACAACCCAACGCTTGCAACGGGTCGTCGGCACGCAGGCCATGCAGCGCCAGCGCGCGCTCGATCACCTCGGCCTTGCGCCTCACCCCGGCACTGTCCAGGCCAGTGCCCGGGCCGCTGAGCTCGCGGGCCGGACAGTCCAGCAGATGGCTGGCCAGGGCAGCCGCAGCCGTGGTGTTGCCAATGCCCATCTCGCCACCGATGAACAGCTGGGCGCCTTGGTCGGCTGCCCGCTTGGCGCTGTCTCGTCCGGCTTGCAGCGCAGCCAGCAACTGCTCTTCGCTCATCGAGGGCTGGCGGGCGAAGTTCGCGGTGCCCGCGCCCAGGCGCAGGTGGCGCACACCCGGTAGTTCCAGCCGGGTGTCGACAGTGCCGAGGTCGATTACCTCCAAGCTGGCCTGCAGTTGGCGCGCCAACACGCTGATCGCCGCGCCGCCACCGACGAAATTGCGCAGCATCTGCCCGGTCACGGCCTGCGGATAGGCCGAGATGCCTTCCTCGACCACACCGTGGTCGCCGGCAAAGATCGTGATCGCAACCCGCTCCAGAGTCGGGCGCTCCTGGCCCTGCAGGCCGGCCAGTTGGATGGCCAAGCTTTCCAGCTGCCCGAGCGAGCCGGCAGGCTTGGTCAGCTGCTGCTGGCGTGCGCGGGCCTGGTCCATGGCAGCGTTATCAAGAGGTTGGCAGGCTTCACGCCACCATTGCTGGTTCATAGTGCGGGTCCTTTAAGCATGAGGGGCAGGCCTGCCACGGTCAGCACCACGCGCTGACAACGCTGGGCGACGGCCTGGTGCAGCCAGCCGGCCAGGTCGACGTAACGCCGGGTCAATTCACCCATGGGCACCACGCCCAGGCCGGTTTCGTTACTGACCAGGATGACCATGCCTGGTAACTGTTCAAGGCATTCGAGCAGGGCATCGCGCTCCTCGGCCAGGCGTTGGTCGTTTTCAAGCATCAGCAAGTTGGTGAGCCACAAGGTCAGGCAATCGACCAACAGGCAATGCCCTTCCCTGGCGTGGGCGCGTAGCACACTGGCCAGCGCCACAGGTTCTTCAATTAGCCCCCACTCGGCGGGCCGACGTTGGCGGTGCAGACGCACCCGTTCGCTCATCTCGCCATCCAGCGGCTGGCTGGTGGCAATGTAGGTCACTGGCAAGCCACTGTTGGTGGCCAGCTGTTCGGCCAGGCGACTCTTGCCGGAGCGGGCGCCACCGAGGATCAGGTTGAGCATGTCAGGCGACTCCACACAGCCCGCGCAGACGCGCGGTATCGAGGTGCTTTTCCACCAGATCGGCCAGGCGCTCGATGTCGCGTTCGCGCAAGGCTTCGTAGTCGATGGTCTGCACGTCCTGCAAACCGGCCCAGCGCAGTAAGGCAGCGCACGACTGACTACCTTCGAACAGACCGTGCAGGTAGGTGGCGAGGACCTGCCCGTCGGCGCTGATCGCGCCATCGCTGCGGCCATCGGCCAGTTGCACGGCAGGATGCTCCAACGCAGGGCCATGGGTGACACCGGCATGGATTTCGTAGCCGGCCACCGCGGATTGTTCCAGATTCAGGGTACCGGCGACGTTGCGCAGTTGTTTGTCCGCTTCGAGCACCGTGGCGTAGTCCAGCAACCCCAGCCCTGGGCTGGAGCCTGCCGGCCCCTCCAGGCCGAGCGGGTCGTGCACCTCACGGCCAAGCATCTGCAGACCGCCACAGATACCGATCAGCTTGCCGCCATAACGCAGGTGACGAGCGATGGCGCTGTCCCAACCGCGTGCGCGCAACTGCGCCAGATCAGCGCGAACACTCTTTGAGCCAGGCAGGATGATCAGGTCGGCGGCAGGAATCGGCTGGCCTGGGCCAATGAACTGCAGGTCGACCTGGGGGTGCAGACGCAGCGGGTCGAAATCGGTGTGATTGCTGATACGGGGCAGCACCGGGACGATCACCTTGAGCACGCGCTCGCCCTTCACGGCCTGGCGCATGTCGATCGCGTCCTCGGCCTCCAGGTGCAGGTCGGTGACATACGGCAGTACACCCAGCACCGGTTTGCCGGTGCGCGCTTGCAGCCAGTCCAGCCCTGGCTGTAACAAGGCGATGTCGCCGCGGAAACGGTTGATGACGAAGCCTTTGACCCGCGCCTGCTCGCTGGGAGAGAGCAGCTCCAGAGTGCCGACCAGGTGGGCGAACACGCCGCCCCGGTTGATATCGGCCACCAGAATCACCGGGCAGTCGACCGCTTCGGCGAAGCCCATGTTGGCGATGTCGCCAGCCCGCAGGTTGATCTCTGCCGGCGACCCAGCCCCCTCCACCATCACCACGGGATACGTGGCGCTAAGGCGCTGGTGAGAGGCCAGCACCGCCTGCATGGCGATGGCCTTATAGTCGTGGTAGGCCACTGCATTCATGCTGGCGACCGCTCGACCGTGGATGATCACCTGGGCTCCGGTATCGCTGTTGGGCTTGAGCAGGACCGGGTTCATGTCGGTGTGCGGCGCCAGTCGGCACGCTTGGGCCTGGACCGCCTGGGCCCGGCCGATTTCCCCCCCGTCGGCGGTCACCGCACTGTTGAGGGCCATGTTCTGTGGCTTGAAGGGCACCACACCGATACCCTGGCGCAGCAGCCAGCGGCACAGGGCGGTCACCAGGGTACTTTTGCCAGCGTCGGAGGTGGTGCCTTGCACCATGAGGGTGGTCATGCCATTTCCTTGTGGTAGTCCGCCAGGGCCAAGGCGAGACGCTGCTCGTCCGCCGCAGTGGCGGGCAGGCCTAGGCGCACGGCTGGCGGCTGGTCGAACAGACGCACCAGAATGCCGCGCCGGGCGAGAAACTCATGCAACTGCGCCGCCTGCTCGCAGCGTACGTACTGGAACAGGTCACAGCCACCGCTGGGCGCCAGGCCCACGCCTTCTAGCACCGCCGCAAGGCGTTGGCTGGCAGCGGCGCAGCGGGCGATCTGGGCCTGATGCGCTGCGTGGTCGGCGTAACTGGTCTGTGCCAATACCCGAGTCGGCCCGCTGACGGTCCAGGGGCCAAGCCTGTCTGCCAGCAGCGCCAGCAATACCGGCTCGGCCGCCACGAAGCCCAAGCGCACGCCGGCCAGACCGAAGAACTTGCCGAACGAGCGTAGAACGATCAGGCCTTCGCGCTCGGCGCAATCGACCACGCTGAATGCGGGCGTGTTGTCCATGAAGGCTTCGTCGACCAGCAACCAGCCGCCTCGCCTGGCCAGCCGGGCGTGCCACGCCAGCAAACGCTCGCGACTGATCCGCTGACCCGTGGGGTTGTTGGGGTTGACCAGCACCAGCACGTCCAGGCTGTCGAGCGTGGACTCGACGCTGGACGCATCCAGCTCGACCAGCGTATGCCCGGCCCGTCGCCAGGCGTGCGGGTGCTCGGCGTAACATGGCGCCAACACCCCTACCCGCCCCGATGGCCGCAGCAGTGGCAAGGCCTGGATCGCCGCCTGGGAACCTGCCACGGCCAGCAACTGGCTGGCGCCGTAATAGGCTCGCGCTGCTGCTTCCAGGCCATCTTCGACCTCAGGCAGACGGGCCCAGGCGTCCACGGGAATCGGCGGGATCGGGTACGGCCACGGGGCGATGCCGCTGGACAAGTCGAGCCATTGCTCGCGGGCAATCCCGTATTGCCGCACCGCGCGCAGCAGACGGCCACCGTGTTCAAGCATTCAAGTAAGCTCCCAGGCAGATTACCAACAGCCACAGCCATACACCCCGCTGTACCAGGCTCCAGCCGCGCTCGATGGCCTCGGCATCGGCCATCGGCCCTTCGCCCAGCCGAGGTCGCTCGTGCAGTTCGCCGTGGTACACCGCCGGGCCACCAAGCTCGACGCCCAGCGCACCGGCGCCCGCCGCCATCACCGGCCCGGCATTGGGGCTGTCCCACAAGGGCCCCTGGTTGCGCCAGCAGGCCCACGCCAGGCGGGTCTTGCCAAGCAGCGCGTAGGTCAGCGCCACCAGCCTTGCGGGAATATAGTTCAGTGCATCGTCGATGCGCGCCGCCGCCCAGCCGAAGCGTTCGAAACGCTCGTTGCGATAGCCCCACATGGCGTCGAGCGTGTTGCTCAGGCGATACAGCACCACACCGGGAGCGCCCGCCACGACGAACCAGAACAGCGCGGCAAACACCGCATCGCTGCCGTTCTCCAGCACCGACTCGGTAGCCGCCCGCGCCACGGCGGGCTCATCCAGCTCACGGGTTTCGCGGCTGACCAGGTAGCCGACACGGCGCCGCGCTTCTTCAAGGTCGCCGTGGCGCAGGGCATTGGCCACCGGGAGCACGTGCTCGCCAAGGCTGCGCAGCCCCACGGCGCAATACAGCGCCAGCACGTCCACCAGCCAGCCGATGCAGGGCAGCCATGACAGCAGCAATGCCAGCAATGTCAGCGGCACCACAGCCAGGAACCAGGCACTCACGCCGTGACTGCGCCAGCCACGCCCACCGGCATTCATCCGCTGCTCGAGACGCGACGCCAGTTTGCCGAAGCCGACCAGTGGATGGCGCCGGCGCGGCTCGCCCAGCAACGCGTCCAGGGCCACTCCGGCCACGGTCAGCAAGGCCACGCTCATCAACGCTCTCCCCAGTGGTTTTCGTACAGCATCTCGCTCAAGGGCCGTTGTTCGGCCCAGTTTTCCAGCACCAGCATCGGCGCCGGGTAGAACTCGGTGACCGGTCCCAGGCACAGCACCGCCACCGGCTTGGCGCCCGCCGGCATCCCCAGCAGGTCTGCCAGGGCCTGCGGCTCGAACAACGATACCCAGCCCATACCCAGCCCTTCGGCACGTGCGGCCAGCCACAGGTTCTGAATGGCGCAGGCCAGAGACGCCAGGTCCATTTCCGGGAGGGTGCGTCGGCCGAAAATGTGCGGCTCGCGGTTGTCCATCAAGGCCGCCACCAACACCTCGGCACAGTCGCTGATCCCTTCGACCTTGAGCTTCATGAAGTCGTCGGAGCGTTCGCCAAGGGCCTCGGCGGTGCGCACTCGCTCCTGTTCAACCAGGGCCTGGATACGACCACGCAGCTCGCGCTGGCTGATGCGGATGAACCGCCAGGGCTGCATCAGGCCGACGCTGGGTGCCTGATGCGCGGCCGCCAACAACCGACCAAGTACCTCGGGGGCTATGTCGCCACCGGCGAAATGGCGCATGTCGCGACGCTCGCCGATGACCCGGTAGATGGCGGCGCGTTCTGCGTCGCTGTAGGCGTGTTCGCTCATGGCTGCAGCAGCGCCGCCGCCGCTTCGGGGTTGGAGGGGAAGTAGAAGTGCACGTAGGACGCCGTCAGGCGCCCCAGGCGATAGACCGCTTCATTGCCCCGCCCGCCATTGGGGCTGAGTCCTCGGGCGATCGGCTCAAGCTCGGTCATGGTCAGGGAATGGTGGTATGTGTGCCCACGCAAGGTGCCCTCTGGCAGTTCCACAGCCTGCAAGGCCAAGGCGGCAAGGCGTTTCTGCATGATCGCTTCGCCAGGCAGCAGGCCAAGCAACTCGGCCCGCTCGCCCGCCACGTCGGTCAACGCGTCGAGCAGGTACAGCATGCCGCCACACTCCGCCAGCAGGGGCTTGCCTTGCGCGTGGTGGGCACGCAGGGCGTCGAGCATCGAGGTGTTGGCAGCCAATGCATGGTGGTGCAGTTCGGGGTAGCCTCCCGGCAGGTACAGGCTATCGACCAGGGGCATTTCACGGTCATGCAGGGGCGAGAAGAACTCAAGCTGCGCGCCCAGGCTTCGCAGCACGTCGAGGTTGGCACCATAGGTGAAGGCGAACGCTTCGTCCCGGGCCACCCCGATGCGCACGCCAGCCAACGACGACGACAGCTGACGCGGCTCCGGTGTGGCGAAAGTGACCGCCGGTGGCAGGCTTGCGTCGCAACTGGCGCCCAAGGCTTCGGCAGCTGCATCCAGGCGGGCGTCGAGGTCATTCAGTTCACTGGCTTGGACAAGCCCCAGGTGACGACTGGGCAGCTCGATGCCACGCTCGCGGGACAAACCGCCATACCAGCGCAGGCCTTCGGTCAGGCTGCCTTCGAGCAATTGGGCGTGACGCAGGCTGCCGACGCGGTTGGCCAGCACGCCGGCGAACGGCAGGTCGGCCTGGTAGCGCGCCAGGCCCAGGGCCAATGCTCCAAAGGTCTGGGCCATAGCCGTGCCGTCGATCACCGCCAACACCGGCACACCAAAATGACGCGCCAGATCGGCGCTCGAAGGGGTGCCATCGAACAGGCCCATGACGCCCTCGATCAGGATCAGGTCGGCTTCGGCAGCGGCTTCCCATAGCAAGCGACGGCTCTCCTGCGCACCGATCATCCACAGGTCCAATTGGTAGACCGGCGCACCACTGGCCCGCTCGAGGATCATCGGGTCGAGAAAGTCCGGCCCACACTTGAACACTCGTACCTTGCGCCCAAGGTTGCGATGCAGCCGTGCCAGCGCAGCGGTGACGGTGGTCTTGCCTTGTCCGGATGCAGGTGCGGCGATCAACACCGCAGGGCATTGGCGCGCTTGGTTCACAGTTCCACGCCCTTCTGCGCACGGATACCGGCCTGGAACGCATGCTTGAGCATGCCCATTTCGGTAACCGTGTCAGCCATCTCGATCATTTCGGGCTTGGCTGCGCGGCCGGTGACGATCACATGCTGCATTGGCGGGCGAGCCTGGATATCGGCCAGCACCTGGTCGAGATCGAGATAGCCATGCTTGAGGGCGATGTTCAGTTCGTCGAGCACCACGAACTGCACCGAAGGGTCCTGCAGCAACTGCCGCGACACCGCCCAGGCCGCTTCGGCAGCAGCGATATCGCGCTGACGGTCCTGGGTTTCCCAAGTGAAGCCCTCGCCCATGACGTGGTAGCGCACCTGCTCGGGGAAGCGGCGGAAGAACAGCTCTTCTCCCGTGCTGTTGCGGCCCTTGATGAACTGCACCACACCACACTGCATGCCATGGCCCAACGCACGGGCGAGCATGCCGAACGCCGAACTGCTCTTGCCCTTGCCGTTGCCGGTCAGCACCAGCAGCAGGCCGCATTCGTTGGGGGAATTGGCGATGCGCTCGTCGATGATCGCCTTCTTGCGCTGCATACGCGCCAGATGACGTTCGTCGCGTTCGGTGGTTTCGCTCATGAGGGTTCTCCGCAGGCTGACGCCACGCGAGAAGCGGCGGCAGGTCGATAGGCAGGCAGACGGAGGACGCGCAGGGGCCATGACCCGCTCTGGTCACGGTGCACCGCGCATCACCCTCCGTGATGCCGTTGGCAGTATCAGGCCGGTCTCCGGGCTCGTGAGCGGGCCTGTGGCCCTGGCCTGCGCGCCTTCCCGGGCGTTCACCCAGTGGCCCTGCGCGGCCGCGTCTCACCTACCGTTGCGGGGGCAGCGCCGGGCTCGCGTCTTCCGACGCCCACCGGCTTCCCAGTTTCACCCTGCCCAGTCGAGGCTGGCAGGACACCTGAAACACGCGCGAAGGTTAGAGGGTTGGGCCGGGAGCGTCAATCGAAGCGCTCGTTCGACGAGCGGGGTCATTCTCCAGGACGCGGCGCGGCGGTGGCCTGGCGACTTACCTCGGTGACCGCCGCAAGCGCCAGCGCTCGCCGGGGATGCGATCAGCTGATCAGCGGTTCTGCGCCAGGTGGCCTTGGGGAATGACTCGCTTGGCCTGCAGGTAGGCCTTGGCCCAGTAGCTGTTGGACAGGTAGTCCAGGCGCACCGTGCCGCCTGTGGAAGGCGCATGCACGAAGCGGCCTTCGCCCACGTAGATCCCGGCATGGCTCACTTGCGAGCCGCCACCGGTGGCGAAGAACACCAAGTCCCCGGACTGCAGCGCATTGAGGTCCACCGTTGGCGCACGCATGACGATCATTTCGCGGGTCGATCGCGGCAGGCTGATGCCCGCTGCATCGCGGTAGACATAGCCGATCAGGCCACTGCAATCGAAGCCGGAATCCGGCGTGTTACCACCCCAGCGATAGGGGGTACCGACCAGGCCGATGGCGCGTATGAGCACATCGTCGGCAATCGGCGAAATGTCAGGCTGGGCGTACGGGATCTGTGGCTGAACCACAGGGGCCGGTGCCGGAGCATGGCTGGAACAGGCGGCAAGCAGAGCCACCAGGGAAAGGAATGCGAAGCGCGCCATCATCGCCATGGCCAGAACTTCCTGTCTGAGACCGTAGGGCCGCAGCCCAAAAGAGTTGAGAAATTAGATTAGACGCTTTCTATAAATGCGCACGGCGGCGAGCTTTTCAGCATCGCCGCCGCGGCAGGGTACATCATTTTGCCATCAGTTGCGCGCGATATTGGTCGGCGCCATCGCCAAGGCTCGCTTGGCTTCGATGAAGGTCTTGCTCCAGTAGCGATCACCGAGGCTGTCGATGCGCACACCACCGCTGCGGCGGCTGCTGGAGTGGATGAACTGGTTGTCACCCAGGTAGATGCCAGCATGGCTGACACGACCACGGCCATTGGTGCTGAAGAACAGCAAATCGCCCGGCTTGAGCTTGTTGCGCGCCACTTTCGGTGCGTCGACGTTGATCATCTCGCGGGTAGAGCGCGGCAAGGTCACACCCGCCTCTTCGCGGAACAGGTAGCCGATGAAACCGCTGCAGTCGAAGCCCGACTTCTCCGAGGTACCGCCGAAACGGTAGCGCGTGCCGATCAACGACATGCCACGTTCGAGAATACTGTCGGCCAGGGCCGGCAATTGGTAAGGCTTGCCGCTGGAGAAAGCCTCCAGGTCATCTTCGGTGGCCAGGTCCTCTTCGCTGAATACCGACGAAGTGGAAGTCTTGGCGTTGATCGCCGACGTCGAGGCGACCGGGGTGTGATCCTGAGGCTGGGAAACCGGGCCATGAGCCGCGCAGCCAAAAAGCAGGGTCACGAGTGCGAGTGGCACGAGGGGTGCGAAGCGCTTCAGCATGGGCACGACCGTGTCTGTAATCCTTTAGAAGGTGGAAACTATGCCTTCTATCGGGACCATTTGCAAATTTTATCGAAAAAGATGTGACTTTTCCGTGACGCTGCTGCAAGCCCCGTATTTCGGGGCTTACCAGCCGAGGGTTTCCTTGAGGAAAGGAATGGTCAGTTTGCGCTGCGCTTGCAGCGACGCTTGGTCGAGACGTTCGAGCAGGTCGAACAGCGCGCTCATGCTTCGGGTGCCACGGGTCAGGATGAAGTGGCCAACTTCGTCGGTCAGGTGCAGCCCCCGTCGCGAGGCCCGCAATTGCAGGGCTCGCAGCTTGTCTTCGTCGGACAACCCACGCATCTGGAAGATCAGCGCCAATGTCAGGCGCGACTTGAGGTCGGGCAACTTGATAGGCAGCTCACGCGGTGAGCTGGAGGCCGCCAGCAACAGGCGCCGACCGCTATCGCGCAGCCGATTGAACAGGTGGAACATGGACTCTTCCCAGTCCGCCTTGCCGGCGATAACGTGCAGGTCGTCGATGCAGACCAGCTCGTACTGCGCCAGGTAATCCAGCAGTTCCACGCCTCGGTCGAGCAGTTGCGCCAAGGGCAGGTAGACCGCGGGCTCACCGCGCTGCTGGAAGCGATGGGTGGCCGCCTGCAGCAGGTGGCTGCGACCCACACCTTGCTTGCCCCACAGGTAGATGAGGCTTTCGGTCCAGCCGGCGTCGGCTTCGCACAGACGCTCGACATAGCCCAACGCCGCGGCATTGGCGCCCGGATAGTAGTTGATGAAGGTGGCGTCATCGCGCAGACGCACACCCAGGGGCAACTGGATCGGTTTCATGCTGGCGGGCGGTCGAGAGGACCACAGGGGGCCTTTGGTGAACAGTGTGCAAAGTCTATACCCGCCTTGCGGGCGGCACAATGACCGAGCAGGATTGCCCAAGCAAAATCAACGAGTTGCGCTACAAAAGCAACGCTTCCCGTTTTATCGCCGGCAAGCCGGCTCCTGCCATGCCCGCGCTTGCCGCTCGAAAGGATCACAGCTTTGGGTCGACATCCCCGGCATACATGTCCGACTCTTTATACAGATCGTGCACATGGCGCAGCAGCACCATGATCACGGCGGCGACTGGCAAGGCCAGCAACACACCGGTGAAACCGAACAGCTCGCCGCCCGCCAGGATGGCGAAGATCACCGCCACCGGGTGCAGGCCGATCCGGTCCCCTACCAGCAACGGGGTCAATACCATGCCTTCGAGCGCCTGCCCGACCATGAACACCGCCACGATGCCCAGCATCGGATAAAGGTCGCCGCCGAACTGGAACAACCCGGCCACCAGCGCAGCGCCGATACCGATGATGAACCCCATGTATGGCACGATGGCCGCCAGCCCTGCCAGCATGCCGATCAGCAGGCCCAGTTCCAGCCCCACCAGCATCAGGCCGGCCGAGTAGATCACCCCCAGCGCCAGCATCACCATCAACTGGCCACGGACGAAAGCGCCCAGGACTTCGTGGCACTCACCCGCAAGTCCTACCACCTGCGATTCCCGGTGGCGCGGCAGCAGGCCGCGCAGCTTGGCCATCATCAGGTCCCAGTCGCGCAGCAAGTAGAAGCCCACCACGGGAATCAGAACCAGATTGGCCAGCCAGGCGACCAACGCCAGGCTGGAGGCCGTGGCCTGGGACAGCAGCATGCCGACGATATCGGTGGTCTGGCCCATGTGCGCGCTGACGGCGGCCTTGATCTTGTCGAACTTCCAGAACCCTTCGGCCAGGCCCAGACGGCTTTGCACCCACGGCAACGCCACGTGCTGCAACCAATCGAGCATCTGCGGCGCCAACTCGTAAAGGCGCACCAACTGCTTGGCCAACATCGGTATCAGCACCAGCAACAGCGCCAGCAGAATGAGGGTGAACAGGCTGAACACCACGACCACGCCCCAGGTTCGCGACAGCCCCAGGCGCTCCAGGCGGTCGACCAGTGGGTCGGCCAGGTAGGCCAGCAGTATGCCGACCAGAAACGGTGAAAGAATGTTGTGCAGGCTATACAGCAGCACGGCGATCAGCAGGGCGATGCCCAGCCAGATCCAACGGCGTACATCGGTCAAAATCGGGTCTCCTTACCAACGAAAACGCAAGCCCTCGAACGGCTTGGGGGCTGCAGGTTGCTCAGCCGCCGGGGCAGCCCCTGGCGCGGGTGCTGTGGGGGTGGCCGGTACGGGGTCGGCCGGCACTTCCTGCAGCTTGGCCAAGCCCAGCTGGGCGCGCAGTTGATCCGGGTTGCCGGTGACCTGGTAGGTGAGCGTCTTGCCATCAGCCAGTTGCAGACGCGGGCCGAACGGCTCGAGCACGCGACTGAGTTCAGCGTAGCGCTGCAGGTTCATGCCCTGCACCTGGACCTGCAAGGCACCGCTGGCACCCGGCCGGGTCACGTAACGCGGCGCCAACCGGTTGCTCACTGCAAGCATGACCGCATCGGCCAAGGCCGCCTGATCGGCGCCTTCGGCGTTGCCTTGCTCGCGCTTGTCACCCAGCCATAGCTGCCATTTGCCCTGCCACTTGCCGTCGGCCTCCTGGGCGTGCACCGCCAGCAAGGCATCGGCGCCGTAACGCTCGGAGACCTCGCGCAGGGGCGCCGGGTCCTTGCCCTCCAACTGCTTGCCGTTGGCCACCAGTTGCTCCTGCAAGTCGGCCAACGGCAGGCGCAGCGGCAGCCCGCGGTGCTGGGCAGCTCGACGCAAAGGCTGCGCGCTGGACTGGCCATCGCCGACCAGACTACTGCCCTCGGCACTTTCGTTCAGCCACCAACCGAGGATCGACGGGCGATTGTTGCCCCACAAGGCCAGACCTGCCTGACGCAGGGCGCGCTCGGTACTGCCGGGGTCGAACTCGACCAGCACCGACTCGGGCGGGCCAGCCTCGGTAGCGACCTGGTTGATGATTTGCTGCGGGTCTTTGCGCAGTCCGGCCAGCGCCGGACTCTGCGCGGCCTTGGGGTCGCCGGTCAGGCGCAATACCAGGGTGTCCAAGGCTTTGCCGGTGGCCTGGGCGCGGGCTTCGGCGCCCTGCCCTTCGATGGGCTCACGCACCTGGTAAAGCCCGGAAACGGTCTCGGCCTGCACGATGGCGCTGGCCAATGCAAGGCAACCGGCTGCCAGAAAATTGAAAGAACGCATGGAGGATTCCTGTCCAGAAGACCAGATGACGGGGCACCGGGTCAGTTTGGGTGCTGGCTGTGACCGCGACAGGGCGACAAATGCTCCCTCTGTGCGGCCCGTTTCACCTCGACGGCGTTTCTATACCTTATACAGCGCCCCGCCTGGCAACCAGTCGCAGACCATGAAAGGATGTTTTTTCATGGATTAGGGCCCTGCCCGTCGGCCTGAGGATGGCCGCTGCCGGGCAACCCTGATAAAATCGCGCGCCTTCACAGACCACTGACGTTTCAGGTAGCCGCCGCACGCTCGCCGGCCTTGGCCGTCACGGTCGTTTTTAAGAATCCCTCCCTCCTAAAGGCCTGGATCAATGAGCAAGCAACCCTCCCTGAGCTACAAAGACGCCGGTGTAGACATCGACGCCGGCGAAGCACTGGTCGAACGCATCAAGGGCGTCGCCAAGCGCACCGCACGTCCTGAAGTCATGGGTGGCCTGGGCGGCTTCGGCGCCCTCTGCGAGATCCCGGCCGGTTACAAGCAACCGGTTCTGGTCTCCGGCACCGATGGCGTCGGCACCAAACTGCGCCTGGCGCTGAACCTGAACAAGCACGACAGCATCGGCCAGGACCTGGTCGCCATGTGCGTGAACGACCTGGTGGTCTGCGGCGCCGAACCGCTGTTCTTCCTCGACTACTATGCCACCGGCAAGCTCAACGTCGACGTGGCCGCCACCGTGGTCACCGGCATCGGTGCCGGCTGCGAACTGGCCGGCTGCTCGCTGGTCGGCGGCGAAACCGCTGAAATGCCCGGCATGTACGAAGGCGAAGACTACGACCTGGCCGGCTTCTGCGTGGGCGTGGTGGAAAAAGCCGAAATCATCGACGGCTCCAAGGTCGCCACTGGCGATGCGCTGATCGCCCTGCCGTCCTCCGGCCCGCACTCCAACGGCTACTCGCTGATCCGCAAGATCCTCGAAGTCTCCGGCACCGACATCGAAAACACCCAGCTCGACGGCAAGCCACTGGCCGACCTGCTGATGGCCCCGACCCGCATCTACGTCAAGCCGCTGCTGCAGCTGATCAAGGAAACCGGCGCGGTCAAGGCCATGGCCCACATCACCGGCGGCGGCCTGCTGGACAACATCCCACGCGTACTGCCGGCTAACGCCCAGGCCGTGATCGACGTGGCCAGCTGGCAGCGTCCGGCAGTGTTCGACTTCCTGCAGGAAAAAGGCAACGTCGATGAGCACGAAATGCACCGCGTGCTGAACTGCGGCGTCGGCATGGTCATCTGCGTGGCTCAGGACCAGGTCGAGAATGCCCTGAACGTCCTGCGCAAGGCCGGCGAGCAACCTTGGGTAATCGGCAAAATCGCCGAAGCCGCCGAAGGCGCTGCCCAGGTCGAGCTGCAGAACCTCAAGGCACACTGATGCCGAGCAAGACCTGCAATGTCGTGGTACTGCTGTCGGGCTCCGGCAGCAACCTGCAAGCCCTGATCGACAGCAGCCGCATCGACGGCAGCCCGGTACGCATCGGCGCGGTGATTTCCAACCGTGCCGATGCCTACGGCCTGCAACGCGCAGCGGCGGCTGGCATCGACACCGCGGTACTGGACCACAAGGGCTTCGACGGCCGTGAAGCCTTCGATGCGGCGCTGATGGCGCGCATCGACAGCTTTGCACCCGACCTGGTGGTTCTGGCCGGCTTCATGCGCATCCTCAGTGGTGATTTCGTGCGCCACTACCAGGGACGCCTGCTCAACATCCACCCGTCGTTGCTGCCCAAGTACAAGGGCTTGCACACTCACCAACGGGCGCTGGAGGCAGGCGACGCGGAGCATGGCTGCAGCGTACACTTCGTCACCGAGGAACTCGATGGCGGCCCTCTGGTCGTACAGGCTGTGGTCCCGGTTGCCTCCGACGACTCCGTCGAGACGTTGGCCCAACGGGTTCACCACCAGGAACACCAGATCTACCCGCTAGCGGTGCACTGGTTCGCCGAAGGTCGCTTGCGCCTGGGCGATCAGGGTGCGTTACTGGATGGCCAGCCGCTGCCGGCCAGCGGTCACTTGATTCGACCCTAGGAGATTTTATGCGTCGCGCCCTGCTCTTGGCTCTCGCCGTGCTCGCCCTGCCCCTCCAGGCAGCTGATCTGAAGCCGTTCTCGGCAAGCTACACCGCAGACTGGAAACAACTGCCTATGAGCGGCACCGCCGAGCGCAGTCTGGTCAAGAATGCCAACGGTACCTGGGACCTTAACTTCAAGGCCTCCATGATGATCGCCAGCCTGACCGAGCAAAGCACCCTGCGCCAGGAAAACGACACCCTGCTACCACAGAAGTACCACTTCGAACGCGGCGGCCTGGGCAAGGCCAAGAAAGTCGACCTGACGTTCGACTGGAACAGCAAGAAAGTCACCGGTAGCGACCGTGGCGATGCGATCAGCCTGCCGCTCAACCGCGGCGTGCTGGACAAATCGTCCTATCAGCTGGCCCTGCAGCATGATGTGGCTGCCGGCAAGAAAAGCATGACCTACCAGGTGGTCGATGGTGACGAGATCGACACCTACGACTTCCGCGTCCTGGGCACCGAGAAAGTCACCACCAAGACCGGCCAGGTCGAGGCGGTGAAAGTCGAGCGCGTGCGCGACCCGAGCCAGAGCAAGCGCATCACCGAGCTGTGGTTCGCCAAGGACTGGGACTACCTGTTGGTACAACTGCGTCAAGTCGAGACCGATGGCAAGGAGTACGTGATCGTGCTGCAAGATGGCACGGTCGATGGCAAGTCGGTGAAGGGTAACTGATTCACCATCGCGAGCAGCACCTCAAGCCCCGCCTGCGTGCGGGGCTTTTTCATGCGTGCGGGGATCCTTCGTGCTACATGAAACTTGTTTCACGCCCGTTTTATTTACTTAGCCTGCTAACAAACTCTATAAAGAAGGCCTGCGACACAGTGCCGCAGCTAACTGAAGAGTGGAGTTTACCGATGACAGTCCAAGTAACCGAACGCGACGAATCGAAAATGTCCCACGAAGGCCTGGCCGCCGGTGTGCGGATCTGGGACGTGTATCAGCAAGGCCAACTGGTTGGCATGTTCCACCATGAACACGAAGCCCATCAATATCGTGCAGAACTGGAAAACCTCGAGAACCAGCGTCCCACACAATGACAGGGTCTTCAAAAAGAAACCCCGCCAAGGCGGGGTTTCTCGTTTACCACATCAGATCGTCAGGGATCTTGTAGGCGGCGTACGGATCGTCTTCGTCCGCTTCCTCGACGTGGGTGTTCAGCAACAGGATGCGGCCAGGATCGCGCTCCTGAATCTTCACCGCCGCTTCCCGCGGGATCACCTCGTAACCACCGCCGAACGACACGATCGCCAGCGAGCCATTGCTCAGCTTGCTGCGCATCAAGGCGTTGACGGCAATGCGCTTGACCTTCTTATCGTCGACGAAGTTGTAGTAGTCCTCGCTGTTGAGCTTGGGCAGGCGCGTGGCTTCGATCAACTGCTTGATCTGCGCGGCCCGGGCTTTTTGCTCGGCCTTTTCCTGCTGTTGACGGTTCAGCTCCTGGTCACGCTTGGCTTTTTCGGCCATCGCTTCCTTGGCCATGCGCTGCTGGCTGTCATCGACTTCGACCTGGCCCTTGTGCTCCAGGCGTTTTTGTTTCTTTTCGGCCTTGTTGGCCTGCGAGACCTGTTTCTGGTTGACCAGACCGGCCTTGAGCAATTGATCGCGAAGGGAAAGACTCATGGATGTTCACTCACTTATGCAGCCGCTCAGCCGCAGCTGGGCAGGTTCTTTTCCTGACGTTTGGCCTCGCCCCACAGGGCGTCCAACTCATCAAGGTTACAATCTTCGATCGGCCGGCCACTGTCGCGCAATGCCTGCTCGATGAAGCGAAAACGCCGCTCGAACTTGCGGTTGGCACGACGCAGGGCATTCTCCGGGTCTTGCTTGAGGTGGCGCGCCAGGTTGACGGCAGCGAACAACAGGTCGCCGACTTCGTCCTCCAGGGCCTGGCCATCGCCGTCAGCCATCGCCTGCAAGACTTCATCCAGCTCCTCGCGGACCTTGTCCAGCACCGGCAAGGCGTCAGGCCAGTCGAAACCGACGGTGGCCGCACGCTTCTGCAGTTTGGCGGCCCGCGACAACGCTGGCAATGCAGCCGGCACATCGTCGAGCAACGACAACTGTTCCGGCTCGCTCTTTTCAGCGCGCTCCTCGGCCTTTATCTCCTCCCAGCGCGACTTGACCTGGGCCTCGCTCAGGCTGGGAGTGTCCAGTGGCGCATACAGCTCACCGGTGGGAAATACGTGGGGGTGGCGGCGGATCAGCTTACGGGTGATGGCATCGACCACGCCATCGAACTCGAAACGCCCCTCCTCCCGTGCCAGCTGGCTGTAATAGACCACCTGGAACAGCAGGTCGCCCAGCTCACCCTGCAGGTGCTCGAAATCGCCTCGCTCGATGGTGTCGGCGACTTCATAGGCCTCTTCGAGGGTGTGCGGGACGATACTGGCGTAGTTCTGCTTCAGGTCCCACGGGCAGCCGTATTGCGGATCGCGCAGGCGGGCCATGAGGTGCAGCAGGTCGTCGAGGGTATAGGTCATTGGTGTTTTCCTGGCCGCAGGCGAAGCCCCGATCGCTGGCAAGCCAGCGCCTACAACTGCAGCGCCAAGGCTGCAGGCGCCGTGTCGCCGGCAAGGGACCGCATGGCGGCCCCTGCTTCGAGTCTCACGGGGTTCGATTACGCCGCGTTTCGATGATGTTCGGCAACTGCGAGATCCGCCCCAACAGGCGACCCAGGGCATCCAACCCAGGAATCTCGATGGTCAGCGACATCAATGCGGTGTTGTCTTCCTTGTTCGAGCGGGTGTTGACCGCCAGTACGTTGATCTTCTCGTTGAGCAGCACCTGCGACACATCCCGCAGCAGGCCCGGACGGTCGTAGGCACGGATGACGATATCGACCGGGTAGGTCTGCACCGGTATCGGTCCCCAGCTGACCTGGATCATCCGCTCCGGCTCACGGCCGGCCAGCTGCAGCACCGACGCGCAGTCCTGACGGTGGATGGTCACACCACGCCCCTGGGTGATGTAGCCGACAATGGCATCGCCCGGCAGCGGTTGGCAGCACCCGGCCATCTGCGTGAGCAGGTTGCCGACACCCTGGATCTGGATGTCGCCACGCTTGCCACTGCGGGTAGCGGGCTTGCGCGAAACCAGGTCGATCTGTTCGATGCGCTCGGGTTCGAGCAACTGCTGGGCAGCGTTGACCAAATGGGCCAGACGCAGGTCGCCGGCCCCAAGGGCGGCAAACATGTCTTCGGCAGTCTTGACGTTGGTCTTCTCGGCCAGGCGCTCGAAATCCACCTGAGGCAGCCCCAGACGACTGAGCTCGCGTTCGAGCAAGGTCTTGCCCGCCGCCACGTTCTGGTCCCGCGCCTGGAGCTTGAACCAGTGCACGATCTTGGCCCGCGCCCGCGAAGTGGTCACATAACCCAGGTTGGAGTTCAACCAGTCACGGCTTGGGTTGCCATGCTTGCTGGTGATGATCTCGACCTGCTCGCCGGTTTGCAGGCTGTAGTTGAGCGGCACGATGCGGCCGTTGATCTTGGCGCCACGGCAGTTATGACCGATCTCGGTGTGCACCCGGTAGGCGAAGTCCAGCGGCGTGGCGCCCTTGGGCAGGTCGATGGCGTGGCCGTCGGGGGTGAATACATAGACCCGGTCGGGTTCGATGTCGACACGCAGCTGTTCGGCCAGGCCGCCGATGTCGCCCAGCTCCTCATGCCACTCGAGCACCTGGCGCAGCCAAGAAATCTTCTCCTCGTAATGGTTGGAGCTGGACTTGACGTCAGTGCCCTTGTACCGCCAGTGGGCGCAGACCCCAAGCTCGGCTTCTTCGTGCATGCCGTGGGTACGGATCTGTACCTCCAGCACCTTGCCTTCTGGGCCGATCACCGCCGTGTGCAACGAGCGGTAGCCGTTCTCCTTGGGGTTGGCGATGTAATCGTCGAACTCTTTGGGAATATGCCGCCACAAGGTATGGACGATACCCAGCGCGGTGTAGCAGTCGCGAACTTCCGGTACCAGCACCCGCACGGCGCGCACGTCGTAGATCTGGCTGAACTCCAGACCCTTGCGCTGCATCTTGCGCCAGATCGAATAGATGTGTTTTGCCCGGCCGCTGATGTCGGCCTTCACGCCGGTGGCGAGCAGCTCGTTCTGCAGTTGGTTCATCACGTCGCTGATGAAGCGCTCGCGGTCCAGCCGGCGCTCGTGCAGGAGCTTGGCAATCTGCTTGTACTGGTCGGGCTCGAGGTAACGGAAGGATAGGTCCTCCAGCTCCCATTTGATGTGACCGATACCCAGGCGATGTGCCAGCGGCGCGTAGATGTCGAACACCTCACGCGCCACGCGCAGGCGTTTTTCGTCGTCGGCGGACTTCACCGCACGAATGGCGCACGTACGCTCGGCCAGCTTGATCAGGGCCACGCGCACATCATCGACCATGGCCACCAGCATCTTGCGCAGGTTCTCGACCTGCGCCTGGGAGCCGAGCACCAGCGACTGGCGCGGGCTGAGGCTGGCGCTGATGGCCGCCATGCGCAACACACCGTCGATCAGCTTGGACACCACCGGGCCAAAACGCTGGCCGACTTCGGCCAAGGTAACCTTGCCTTCACGCACCGAGCGGTAGATGACCGCCGCCACCAGGGAGTCCTGGTCGAGTTTGAGGTCCGCAAGGATTTCGGCAATTTCCAGGCCGGCCTGGAAGCTGGACGTACCGTCGGCCCAGGAATGCTTGGCCGGGTTGCCCTTCTTCTCGATTTCCTGGGCGAACTCGCAGGCCTCCTTGAGCGCCACGCGATCCAACGCCGAATCGACGCTCACCACATGATCCAGCCATGCTTCGAGATTGATACTGCCGTCAGTGTTGACCGGCTGGTGCACTCTCACCTGTACCATCTTTTTTCTACCTTTCCATACAGCGCACCTCGCGGGTGCACTGGCTATCACCGTACGCCTTCCACTCCATGGAAGCCGCACCAAGGGGCCAGCTTGGCTAACCCACTTCGAATAACGCCATGGCCTCGACATGCGCCGTCTGAGGAAACATGTCGAGAATCCCGGCCCTTTTTAACCGGTACCCCTGGCCGACCAGCACCTGGGCGTCTCGCGCCAACGTGGCCGGATTGCACGAAACATAGACCAGCCGCCGTGCCTTGAGGCGTGCGATGTCTTGCACGACCTCGTAGGCACCGTCACGCGGTGGATCCAAGAGTACCGCAGAAAAGCCTTCGGCGGCCCATCCGGCGCCTGCCAAAGGCTGCGATAAATCGGCCTGAAAAAACCGTGCGTTATGCACATTGTTGTTCCGGGCATTGGCCTCGGCCCGATCGACCATGGCCTGTACACCTTCCACTGCCACCACTTCCCGCGCCTGCCGAGCCAGTGGCAAGGCGAAGTTGCCCAGGCCACAGAACAGGTCAAGCACCCGCTCGTCAGCTTGCGGCGCCAGCCAGGCCAGTGCCTGCTCGATCATCGCCGTATTGACCTGGGCATTGACCTGCACGAAGTCCCCCGGCCGCCAGGCAAGCTCGAGCTGCCATGGCTCAAGGACGAACCCCAGTGTCGTAGCGGCCTGCACCGGCGCCGGCTCGCCTTCGCCCTGCAGCCACAGCTGCGCCTTGGCCTCATCGCAGAACGCCTGCAAACGGCTCAGGTCGTCGGCTGGCAACGGTGCCACATGGCGTACCAGCAGCGCCTCGGCGGTGCCACTGAACAACTCCACATGGCCAATGGCCTGGGGTTTGCTCAACGACCGCAGTACGGTCGGCAGGTGGCGCACAATGGACTGCAAAGGCTGTACCAGCACCGCACAGTCGTCGATGGCGACGATGTCCTGGCTGGCTTCGGCGCGGAATCCGACTTCCAGCTGGCGCGTCTTGACGTCCCAGCGCACGGCCACCCGCGCACGACGGCGGTAGCCGAATTCCGGTCCGCTCAGCGGCGCGGCCCATTGCTCGGGCTGCACGCCGGCCACCCGTTGCAGTTGTTCGGCCAGGGTGCGCTGCTTGAGCGCCAACTGCGCCTCATGGGGCAGGTGTTGCAGGTTGCAGCCACCGCAGCGTGCGTAATGGCGGCACGGCGCCTGCCGGCGTTCCGGGCTGGCCTGCAGCACACGTTCAAGACGTGCTTCGACCACCTTGCCGCGGGCATTGAGTACCCGCGCTTCGACCGCTTCCCCGGCCAGGGCGCCACTGACGAACCAGGTCCGCCCGTCATGGAAAGCGATGCCACGGCCGTCACCGGCCAGGCGCTCGATGTCCAGACGCTGCTTCTTGCCCACGGGAACCTGTGGGGTACGGTTGCCGCCGGCCGGCTGGAAGCGCAGGCCGCTGTTGCTTTTTTTCTTGGACATCAGGTTGCGTCGAACAGGCCGGTGGACAGGTAACGGTCACCGCGGTCACAGATGATCGCCACCATCACCGCGTTTTCCAGCTCACGGGACAGGCGCAGCATGGCCGCGACCGCACCA
The DNA here is from genome assembly GCF_040762985.1 of Pseudomonas sp. Rh2. NCBI lineage: Bacteria > Pseudomonadati > Pseudomonadota > Gammaproteobacteria > Pseudomonadales > Pseudomonadaceae > Pseudomonas > Pseudomonas sp. Rh2. The sequence goes on along the minus strand of NZ_CP142890.1, from coordinate 1,788,302 downwards.
CCGGATGACACGCCGCAGAAAATGCCCTCTTCACGGGCAAGGCGGCGGGTGGTTTCCTCGGCTTCTTGCTGGGACATGTCCACCACACGGTCGACGCGGGTCGCATCGAAGATCTTCGGCAGGTACTCCTCAGGCCAGCGGCGAATGCCTGGAATGGCGGAACCTTCCATCGGTTGCAGACCGATGATCTGCACCGCCGGATTCTGTTCCTTGAGGTACTGCGAGCAGCCCATGATGGTACCGGTGGTGCCCATCGAACTGACGAAATGGGTGATGGTGCCTTGGGTCTGCTGCCAGATTTCCGGACCGGTGCTGGTGTAGTGGGCGATAGGGTTGTCGCCGTTGGCGAATTGGTCCAGGACCAGGCCGCGGCCTTCGGCCTGCAATTTCTCGGCGAGGTCGCGGGCACCTTCCATGCCCTCCTCCTTGCTCACCAGGATCAGCTCGGCGCCATAGGCGGTCATCGCGGCCTTGCGCTCGGCGGTGGAATTGTCCGGCATGATCAGGATCATCTTGTAACCCTTGATGGCTGCCGCCATGGCCAGGGCGATACCGGTGTTGCCCGAGGTCGCCTCGATCAGCGTGTCGCCTGGCTTGATCTGGCCGCGCAGTTCGGCGCGGGTGATCATCGACAGGGCCGGACGGTCCTTGACCGAGCCAGCGGGATTGTTGCCTTCGAGCTTGAGCAGGAGGGTATTGCTGGTTTCGCCAGCGATGCGCTGCAGGCGAACCAGAGGCGTATTGCCGACGCAATCGGCGATGGTTGGGTACTGCAAGGTCATGGCGTATTTCACAGTCCGGACGGCAGGGGCGCCTATCATACCGGCAAACCCGGCTTGGCCATATCACGCAATCTGTAGTCGGTATAGCTACAAGCTATAACCCCAGCATTGCTTCGCGGGTGAACCCGCTCACCCGTAGGGGCATTCTATACCTGTCAGCATGATCACCGTGGGAACAACGGTCATCTGACGGTTTCGACCTCATCGCCGGCAAGCCGGCCCCTGCACGAGGATTGAGGTCAATGCGACTCCGCCAGCCGTCGGGATGGGGTTGTCGCCTGCACCGGCAAACGCATGCACAGCCTGAGCCCGCGCTTGCCGTTCTCGGCCCACAAAGTGCCGCCCTGGCGCTGGATCGCACTGCGGGCGATGCTCAACCCCAGGCCGAACCCGCCATCGCCGGGCCGGGAACCCTCGAGCCGGGAAAACGGCGCGAAGATCCGCTCCAGATCCTGTTCGGCAACACCACCGCCGTCGTCTTCCAGCCACAGCCGCCAATGACCGCCTTCGCGCTGGCCACCCAGGCGCACCTGGCCGTTTTCCGGCGAGTGGCGGATGGCATTGCGCAGCATGTTTTCCAGGGCCTGGGCCAAATGATTGAGGTTGCCCTTAACCCAGCAACTGCGGGGCAGTTCGCAATGCATCCGGGCGGCGGCCCAACCGCTTTCATAGCAAGCGTTTTCCACCAGCAGGTCCCACAGTGCCTGAACCTCGATCGGCTCCAGGTTCATCGGGGCACGCTCGGCGTCCTGCCAGGCCAATTGCAGGGTGTCCTCGACCAGCTGCTGCATGCAGTCCACTTCGCGCCCCAATCGTTCCCGCAGGCGCTGCAGGTCGGTTTCACCGTCGCAAGCCACCCGCAAGCGGCTCAGTGGCGTGCGCATTTCATGGGACAGGTCGCGCAGCAACTGTTGCTGCAAGGCCACCGTGCCTTGCAGGCGCTCGGCCATCTGGTCGAACGCACGGGCCAGCTCGCCCAGTTCATCGTGACGGGCGATGGTGCGGGGGTCCAGGCGTGCCGCAAGCTGGTCCGCGCGCCAGGCATTGGCCTGCTCGCGCAGCTGGTTCAACGGCACGATCAGCATGCGATAAAGCCCCACGCACAACAGCAGGGTGAACAGACCAGGCATGATGCCGTTGGTCACGACCTGCCACAGCAAGCGGTACTTGCCAGGGTTCAGCCGCTCCGGCAGCTCGATCACCAGCATGCCCTGCTCGGGCGCGCCGGGGAATGGGATGCGCAACCAGGGCTGGTCGACACTGCGCCGGCTCATGGGCCAGTCGACGCCGCGCAAGCGGGTCAGGCGCTGCATGATATCGGGGGTCAGGGTGGCGCTGTCCAGCGGTTGCAGGCGCGTGTCGAGCACGCCAATCCAACCTTGCTCACGTTGCCGCATCTGCGCCACCCAAAGGTCCAGCCCGGCACGGCCTGCGCTTCGCCAGGCCTGCTCGGCTTCCGACGCATAGCCACGCAGCGTTTGGCGGGCGGGCTCTGAGAGAAACGCGTTCTGGGTTTCCATGTGACGGCCCCAGGTGTAGCTCAGGCCAATCATCAGCAAACAGAAACCCACCAACAGGATGACCAGCTTCCAGAACAGCGAATGGCGGTCGAGCATGGCTCAGTCCATCTCACCGACGCTGAGCACGTATCCCTTGCCCCAGACCGTGCGAATTTGCCGTTCCAGGTAACCAATGCCCTTGAGCTTGCGGCGGATCTGGCTCACGTGCATGTCCAGGCTGCGGTCATGGCGCGAGTAACCGCGCTGCAGCACTTGCTGATAAAGGAAAGGCTTGCTGAGCACCTCGTCCTGGTTGCGATTGAGCAGGTCGAGCAGGCGGTATTCACTTGGGGTAAGCCCGGCCCACTGACCGCCCAGGCTGACATCGCTACGGCTATCGTCGAACTGCAGCCCGCTTCCGGCCATCTCCTGGCGCGGCGGGTGACGACGCTCCAGGGCCACGCGGCGCAGGATCGCCTCGATGCGCACCTGTAGCTCGGCCATGCTGAAGGGTTTGGGCAGGTAGTCGTCGGCACCGCGCTGAAAACCGCTGATGCGGTCGGCTTCGGCCCCCAGTGCCGACATCAGGATGACCGGCGTGGTGCTGCGCCGGCGCAACTGGGCCAAGGCTTCCAGACCGTTGAGCCCAGGTAGCAGGATGTCCATCAGCACCACGTCGAAGGCCTGGCGACCCGCAGTTTCCAGACCTTCCAGCCCGTTACGGCACCAGGTCACCTGAAAGCCGCCGCGCTGCAGCTCTTCATGCAGGTAGGCGCCTAATACCGGGTCATCCTCGATGGCGAGGATGCTGGATGATTGAATAGCTTCGGGATTCATTGGCAACTGTCATGCATTCTCAATTAGACGATTATTGAGCATCGACTCCCCGCAAGGCAACCGAACAACGACCAACGCGCTGCGCCGGCGCACGAAAAGCCAAGCTAATGAGTGCATTCATCGGGCAGGCAGAGTAACTTTTCGCCTTGGTCCGTCCCTCTGGGGACGGCATGCAGGCACATGACAGGAGGCAAGTGTGCTCGATCGTTTGGGAATCAGAAGCCGGGTCTTGCTGCTGGCCTTGTTGCCCGCCAGCCTGATGGCCCTGGTGCTGGGCAGTTATTTCACCTGGCTGCAGCAAAGTGAGTTGCGCTCCCAGTTGCTCCAGCGCGGCAAGATGATCGCCGAACAACTGGCACCGCTGGCCGCGCCAGCGTTGGCCAGAGACACGCCTGCGCAACTGGAACGGATCGCTGCCCAGACACTGGAACAAGCCGATGTACGCGCCGTGGCGTTCCTGGCTCCGGACCGCACGCGCCTGGCTCATGCTGGGCCAAGCATGCTCAATCAGGCGCCCAGCGGTGGCACTGGCACCCAGTTGTTGCAACGCAGCGGCAATGACGCCACCCGCTACCTGATGCCAGTATTCGGCCATCACCGCGACCTGGCCACCGATGCCGTGCCCGCCGAAGCCGAGCGCCTGCTGGGCTGGGTCGAGATCGAGCTGTCCCATGACGGCACCCTGTTGCGCGGCTATCGTAACCTGTTCACCAGCCTGCTGTTGATCCTCGCCTGCCTGGCCCTGAGCGGCCTGCTGGCGATGCGCATGAGCCGCACCATCAACAACCCGATCGAGCGCATCAAGCATGCGGTCAACCAACTCAAGGACGGCCACCTGGACGAACGCCTGCCGGCGATGGGCAGCCACGAGCTGGACGAGCTGGCGCACGGCATCAACCGCATGGCCGAGACCCTGCACAGCGCCCACGAAGAACTGCAGCACAGCATCGACCAGGCCACCGAAGACGTGCGCCAGAACCTCGAGACCATCGAGATCCAGAACATCGAGCTGGACATGGCCCGCAAGGAAGCACTCGAAGCCAGCCGCATCAAGTCCGAGTTCCTGGCCAACATGAGCCACGAAATCCGCACGCCGCTCAACGGTATCCTCGGTTTCACCCACCTGTTGCAAAAGAGTGAACTGTCCCCGCGCCAGCTGGATTACCTGGGCACCATCGAAAAATCAGCCGACAACCTGCTGGGTATCATCAACGAGATCCTCGACTTCTCCAAGATCGAGGCTGGCAAGCTGGTGCTCGACAGCATTCCTTTCAACCTGCGCGACCTGGTCCAGGACACGTTGACCATCCTCGCTCCGGCGGCCCATGCCAAGCAGCTCGAACTGCTCAGCCTAATCTACCGCGATACGCCCACCTCACTGATCGGCGACCCGCTGCGGCTCAAGCAGATTCTGACCAATCTGGTAAGCAATGCGATCAAGTTCACCCGCGAAGGTACCATCGTCGTACGCGCCATGCTTGAGGACGAGCACGAGGACAGCGCGCAACTGCGCATCAGCGTGCAGGACACCGGCATCGGCCTGTCACCGCAAGATGTGCGCACGCTGTTCCAGGCCTTCAGCCAGGCCGACAACTCGTTGGCACGCCAACCCGGAGGCACCGGCCTTGGGCTGGTGATTTCCAAGCGCCTGATCGAGCAGATGGGCGGCGAGATCGGTGTCGACAGCACTCCGGGCGAGGGCTCGCAATTCTGGATCAGCCTGAGCCTGCCCAAGGCCCACGACGACATGGAAGAGCGGCCGCTGCAACCGCTGCTGGGACGCCGGGCCGCCATTGTCGACAGCCACGAACTGGCCCGCCAGGCGCTTGAGCACCAGTTGGAAGATTGCGGATTGAGCGTCAGCCTGTTCGCCACCTACGACCAGTTGTTGCAAGGTGTACAGGCCGCCCACCAGGCGGGCCAGCCATTCGAGTTCGCCGTGCTGGGTGCCAACCTGGGCAACCTCTCGCCAGAGCAGTTGGGCCATTACCATCAAGCGTTCGAGCGCTGTCAGTGCCAGTGCGTTGTGCTGTGCCCCACCACCGAGCAGGCGCTGTACCACCCGTACCTGCCCAATGGCCACGGCCAGTTGCTGTCCAAGCCAACCTGCACGCGCAAGCTGCGACGGCTGCTGCTGGAGCTGGTGCAGCCACGTCGCCCGCAGAGTGAAACAGCAGCGGGCAATGGCCATCGCCAGCCGAAAATCCTGTGCGTCGACGACAACGCAGCCAACCTGCTGTTGGTGAAAACCCTGCTCGAAGGCCTTGGGGCCGAGGTGCTGGCGGTGGACAACGGTTATACCGCGGTGCAGGCCGTGCAGACCGAACCGTTCGACCTGGTGCTGATGGACGTGCAGATGCCTGGCATGGACGGTCGCGCCTGTACCGAACAGATCCGCCTGTGGGAAAACACCCAGAGCGGCAACCCGCTGCCCATCGTCGCCCTCACCGCCCACGCCATGGCCAACGAAAAGCGCGCCCTGTTGCACAGCGGCATGGACGACTACCTGACCAAGCCGATCAGCGAACGCCAATTGGCCCAGGTGGTGATGAAGTGGACCGGCATGAGCCTGGGCACACCACCGCGGGAGCGGCCGGACGAGCCACAGGACGAGAACCGGGAGCTGCCGGTGCTGGACCCCGAGGAAGGTTTGCGCCTGGCGGCTGGCAAGCCCGACCTTGCCGCCGACATGCTGGCAATGTTGCTAGCCTCGCTGGAAGACGACCGCGAAGCGATCCGCGCGGCGCGAGAGGCCGAGGATCAGTTGGCGCTGATCGAACAGGTGCACCGGCTCAACGGCGCCTCGCGCTATTGCGGGGTGCCGCAGTTGCGGGCGGCGTGCCAGCGCAGCGAGACCCTGCTCAAGCAGGACCACCCACAGGCGGAGCAGGCATTGGACGAGCTGGATGGGGCGATCATCCGCCTGGCGGCCCAGGCGCGGCTCAGCGCCTGAGTGGTTCGGGGATGGGGTTTGGCGACGGGGTTGTGGCGTTTTTGAGAGCGAGCGCCGCCCACGCGGCGCATCGCGAGCAAGGCTCGCTCCTACGTTTGTTTCAGGCCAATGAATCCTGTGGGCTTTGCGCGCGACCGTTTTCGGATTGTACAAACCAGGCGGTCGCGCGCGTCCGGCACAGACATAATTGGCCCTAAACAAACGTAGGAGCGAGCCTTGCTCGCGATGCGCCGCGTGGGCGGCGCTCAATCTACCCAACACCCGAGAAACCAAGCAAACGCTCACAAAGGACGCCAACCATGCGCGCACTGTTGTTCAGCAGCCAGCACTACGACCAGGAAAGCTTCACCCAGGCCGCCGCTGAAACGGCCCTGGACCTGAACTTCCGATCTGCCCGACTGACCCTCGACACCGCCCCGCTCGCACAAGGTTTCGAAGTGGTCTGTGCCTTCATCAACGACGAACTCGACGCGCGGGTACTGGAGCGCCTGGCCGCTGGCGGCACCCGCCTGATCGCCCTGCGTTCGGCTGGCTACAACCATGTCGACCTGACCGCCGCCCAACGCCTGGGCCTGACCGTGGTGAGGGTACCGGCCTATTCACCACACGCCGTGGCCGAGCATGCCGTGGCCCTGGTATTGGCGCTCAACCGCCGCCTGCACCGGGCCTACAACCGCACCCGCGAAGGCGATTTCACCCTGCATGGCCTGACTGGCTTCGACCTGTACGGCAAGACCGTCGGCGTGGTGGGCACCGGACAGATCGGCACCGCCTTTGCCCGCATCATGGCCGGGTTCGGTTGCCAACTGCTGGCCTACGACCCTTTCCCCAATCCCGAACTGCAGGCTCTGGGCGCACGCTACATGGCGCTGCCCGATCTGTTGAAACAAGCGCGAATCATCAGCCTTCACTGCCCGCTGACGGAGCAAACCAAACACCTGATCAATGCCCAAAGCCTCGCCCAACTGCAACCCGGCGCGATGCTGATCAACACCGGTCGCGGCGCCCTGGTCGACACCCCTGCGCTGATCGACGCACTCAAGCGCGGCCAGCTTGGCTACCTGGGGCTTGATGTCTATGAAGAGGAAGCACAGCTGTTCTTCGAAGACCGTTCCGACCAGCCGCTGCAGGACGATGTGCTGGCACGCTTGCTGACCTTCCCTAACGTGATCGTCACCGCGCACCAGGCGTTTCTGACCCGCGAAGCGCTGGACGCCATCGCCGCGACCACCCTGGAAAATATCATCCGCTGGGCGGCAGGCAATCCGCAGAATCTGGTCTCGGGTTGATGCTAGGATACGCGGCATTTCTGGAGGACCCATGGTCGAACACGATTTCCGCTACACCCTTTTCAATCCGCAACACACCCTGATCGAATGCCGCGCCCTGGTGCCGGGCCGTTACCAGGTCACTGGCAACGGCGGTTCGATGCACAAGGATGACGTTCTGCTGGTCACCCTCAAAGGCAGCAAGGACCTGTCCATGCGCCTGACCGTGGAAAGCGTGCGCCACCTGATCAATCCGCGCGGCCAATGGGTCGCCGTGGCCAGCGGCCCGGTGTTCAATGAGCTGGAGATCCTCACTTGGCAGGTCGCCTGCGATCACTGCGACGCCGTGCTGGACTTCGAGTTCGCCGTGGACGCCAAGCTGGGCAAGAAAGCCCGTCAACCGGCGGCCAGCGCCCGCATCGCAGAGCTGGGTTGGGCCAGCCGTGGCGACAAGCACCTGTGCCCGCGTTGCCAGGAGAGCGCCGAGTGAAGAATCTGCTGACCGGCGCGCTGATTGCCACCGGCCTGCTCGGCTGTGCCACCGAACCTTCGCAGCTGCAGCAGGAGCGCAGTTATGTGCTGGAGTGGATCGGTGAACGCCCGCTGATCGACTACAGCCACCTGACCCTGACCTTGGCCAGCGACGGCCGTGCCTATGGCAACGCAGGCTGCAACCACTGGTTCGCACCCTATACCCTCGATGGCCAGCAACTGCGCTTTGGCAAGGTCGGCAAGACCCGCAAACTATGCGCGCCCGCATTGATGGAGCAGGAAAAACGTTTCCTGCAGGCTCTGGAGACGGTGCAACGCTGGGATGTATCGCCCATCGAACAGATGCGTTTCTGGCCGGCCGAGGGCAAGCCGCTGCGTTTCTGGCCTGAGGAAGGTTGATGGCAACACCCGCCCTATCGCCAGCCAACCGGCGATAGGGCGGGCACTGGCCTGCATCAAGCGCCCTTGAGCGCCTTGATCTTGGCCTGCAACCCTTCGAGGGTCTGCTCGCCCATCAATTGCTCACGCACCTTGCCCTTGTCGTCGATGATGTAGGTCACCGGCAACGCCTCGCTACGCGGCAGGTCATAACGTTCGGCTGGGTCCTGGGCCAGCACGGTGAAAGCGATGCCGAGCGTCTCGGCGGCCTGCTTCAGGTCCTGCCCCTGCAAGCCATCGAAGTTGACGCCCACCACCTTGATACCCTCGCTCGCCCATTGCTTGGCCGCGGCGTTGAGCTCTGGAATTTCGGTCCGGCACGGACCACACCACTCCGCCCAGTAATTGAGCACCACCCAGTGCCCGTCGATCTGCTCGGCCTTCACCATCTTGCCATTTTGGTCCACGCCGTAGTCGGCACCGCAACCACCGAGCAACAGGCTCGCGGTGATGGCCAGTACTGCTGCCAAACGCCTTGCCATGGGTCAATCCTTCTCGAAGTTTCAAGCAAATGGGTCAGTCGCTGCGGTTAGAATAGCTGCCACACCCCGCTGGATGCGAACCAACATGACTGACTTGACGCTCTATCATAACCCGCGCTGCTCAAAATCCCGCGGCGCCTTGGAACTGCTCGAAGCACGAGGCTTCGCGCCAACCATCGTTCGCTACCTGGAAACACCGCCGGATGCCGCTACCCTCAAGGCACTGCTGGGCAAGCTGGGCATCGCCCCGCGCCAATTGCTGCGTACTGGCGAGGAGGAGTACAAGGCCCTTGACCTGGCCAACCAGGCACTCACCGATGCCCAGTTGATCGACGCGATGGTCCAGCACCCGAAATTGATCGAGCGCCCGATTCTGGTCGCCGGTGACAAAGCCGTGGTCGGCCGGCCACCCGAGAAAGTCCTGGAGATTCTGCCGTGAGTGAACCCTACGTTCTGGTGCTGTATTACAGCCGTCATGGCTCGACCAGCGAGATGGCCCGACATGTCGCGCGCGGTGTCGAAATGGCCGGCATGGAGGCGCGCCTGCGCACCGTACCGGCGATCTCCACCGAATGCGAGGCTGTGGCCCCAGACATCCCGGCCAGCGGCGCACTGTACGCCACCCTGGACGATCTGCGCCATTGCGCCGGCCTGGTGCTGGGCAGCCCGACCCGTTTCGGCAACATGGCCGCACCGCTGAAGTACTTCCTCGACGGCACCAGCAGCCTGTGGCTGGGCGGAGAACTGGTCGGCAAACCGGCCGGCGTGTTCACCTCCACCGCCAGCCTGCATGGCGGCCAGGAAACCACACTGTTGTCGATGATGCTGCCGCTGATGCACCACGGCATGCTGGTGATGGGCCTGCCCTACAGTGAGTCGGCGCTGCTCGAGACCCGCGGAGGCGGCACGCCATATGGCGCCAGCCACCATGCCGGTGCCGATGGCAAGCGCGAACTGGACGAGCACGAGATCGCCCTGTGCCGAGCCCTTGGCCAACGCCTGGCGACCACTGCCAAGGCCCTGGAGGCCGCGCGTGGCTAAAAAACCCAAGGTTCTGCCGCCACTGGCCTGGCTGGAGCCTCGCCTGCGCTTGACGCGGGCGCTGAGCCTGGCGTTTTTCCTTGGCCTGATCACGCTGTTGGCGGTGAACAATTTGTTCTTCGCCAACCTGCACGGGGCGCGGGTCGGGGTGATTCTGGCCATCGAACTGGTTCCCCTGCTGTTGCTGCTGCCGGGCATGCTGAAGGGCAGTGCCCGGGCGCATGCCTGGACCTGCTTCGTGGTGAACCTCTATTTCATCAAAGGGGTGCTGGCAGCGTTCGACCCAGCCCGAGCGCTGTTTGGCTGGGTCGAGGTGCTGGTGAGCCTGGGGTTGTTCGTCAGCGGCCTGCTGTTTGTACGCTGGAAGTTCCAGCATGAGCGGCGCCTTGCTGGCGAAGGGAGCTGAATTTCAGGGGCCGCCGTGCGGCCCCGAAAGCCTCAATGATTCACGGTATGCGCCAGCATCACCGACAGCTGGCACAATGGCCGCCCGCTCTCTTCGTGCCACTGGTTGAACGCTTGCTGCACCAACGCCAGGTCTCGCTGACTGGTCGGCGCCTTGTCGATGATGCCCTGGGCAATCAATGCCGCTGACATATCCTCGGTGGGGATGAACGTATCCTTGCCCACCATCCGCAGAAAACGCGGCGCCGAAAGGCCGCCCAACTGATTGCCATGCTTGGCCAGGTACTTCCACAAACCAACGATGTCGGTTACCGGCCAGTCGGCGATGAACGCACCGAAGCTGCCCTTGTCCTTCTGCACGTCCAGGATCATCTGCGCATTGCGTGGCACGCTCTTGAGCTTGCCCAGGTGGCGGATGATGCGCTCGTCCTGCATCAACCGCTCCAAGTGCTCGGCCCCCATCAGCACGACCTTCTCTGGGTCGAAGCCAAAGAACACCTGCTCGAAAGCCGGCCACTTGGCATCCACCAGGCTGTGCTTCAGTCCAGCACGGAACACCCGCAGGGCCAGGGTCGACAGGTAGCGGTCATCGCTGATGTCACGCAACTGCTCCGGCGACTTGGGCTGTGGCAGGAACGTCTCCAGCGCCTGGGCCGAGCCGAAGCGGTTCAGGCAGTATGTGTGCAGCCACTGGTAGTCGCGCATGGGCTCAGATGTTCAGCACGTCGAGGAAGCGCGGGGTGGCGTTCTCGTCGATCTTCAGGCTGGTGAAGTCGAACAGGTTGCGGTCGGCCAGCTGCGAGGGCGCCACGTTCTGCAATGCACGGAAGATGCTCTCGGTACGACCAGGGTGCTTGCGCTCCCATTCCACCAGCATGTCCTTGACCACCTGGCGTTGCAGGTTTTCCTGCGAACCACACAGGTTGCACGGGATGATCGGGAACGCCTTCATGTCGGAGTAGGCCTGGATGTCCTTCTCGCTGCAATAGGCCAATGGGCGTATCACCACATTGCGGCCATCGTCGGCACGCAGCTTGGGCGGCATGCCCTTGAGGGCGCCGTTGAAGAACATGTTGAGGAAGAAGGTTTCGACGATATCGTCGCGATGATGGCCCAGGGCCATCTTGGTCGCGCCGATCTCGTCAGCGAAGGTGTACAGGGTGCCACGGCGCAGGCGCGAGCACAGGGAGCAGGTGGTCTTGCCCTCTGGCACCAACTCCTTGACCACCGAGTAGGTGTCCTTCTCGACGATGTGGTACTCGACGCCCAGCGCCTTCAGGTAGGCCGGCAACACGTGCTCCGGGAAGCCTGGCTGCTTCTGGTCCATGTTCACCGCGACGATCTCGAACTTGATCGGCGCCACCTTCTGCAGGTGCAACAGAACGTCGAGCATGGTGTAGCTGTCCTTGCCGCCGGACAGGCAGACCATGACCTTGTCGCCATCCTCGATCATGTTGTAGTCGGTGATGGCTTCGCCAGCGAGGCGACGCAGGCGTTTTTGCAGTTTGTTCTGGTTGACCGAGAGGGTGCCCATAGCGCTTGGATCCGCGAGGTGTGACAAAAGCCGGCTATTTTACGCACAAACCGAGCCTGGGCGTAGGGCTTAGCCAGTGAAAGACATGCAATTCCGATAAAGGCCCCAAGGTAATCAACACCCGTCTTGACAGCGCAATTTGCTCTAAAAAGTCGGTTTTGTGCGTGGAACGGCTTCCTATACTGCGACTTAAGGCCACATTACCGCTTGCATCGGTGTTCAGGCCTCAGGCCGCTTGCGCTCCATTTGGGGGGCGGTTGGCAACATTGAGAGGAGTGACCGGCATGATTCATCACGTTGTTGGGCTGTTTACTCATCCCGACCAGGAATGGCGGGAAATTCGTGGCGAGGAAGAAAGCATCAGCCACATGTACCTGACACACACTTTGATCCTGGCAGCGATCCCTGCCGTATCGGCATTCATCGGCACTACCCAGGTCGGTTGGGTCATCGGCGACAGGCCGGCGGTGATGCTGACCATGGAAAGCGCGCTGTGGATGAGCATCATGTCCTACCTGGCGATGCTCGCCGGGGTGGCGGTGATGGGCGCCTTCATTCACTGGATGGCCCGCACCTACGACGCCAACCCTTCCATGGCGCAATGCATCGCCTTTGCCACCTACACCGCGACCCCCCTGTTCCTCGGCGGCCTGGCGGCACTCTACCCGCACCTGTGGCTGGGCATGCTGATCGGCACCGCGGCCATCTGCTACACCGTCTACTTGTTGTATGTCGGCTTGCCGACCTTCATGAACATACCGCCCGACGAGGGCTTCCTGTTCTCGAGTTCGGTATTGGCAGTGGGGCTGGTGGTCCTGGTGGCTATCATGGCCGCCACGGTCATCATCTGGGGCTTGGGCGTGGGGCCCGTTTACACCAACTAGATCCAACCAACACTGGGGCATCAAACCAAGGGCCGCCGCAAGGCGGCCTTTGGCTGTCTGCTGACCGGCGGCTCGGCAAGCCGCTTTTGCTTGCGGCATAATGCCCGGTCAGGAGAACCACCCCGCCATGCCAGAGCTGCTCAAACAACGCGTCGAAACCTGTTACCAGCAAGCCGAAGCCTTCTTCAAACGCCCCTTTGCACGCCCCGAAGTCAGTTTCAAGCTGCGCGGGCAGAAAGCTGGCGTCGCCCACCTGCACGAGAACCTGCTGCGCTTCAACCTTCAACTGTACCGTGAGAACCAGGAAGACTTCCTGCGCCAGACCGTGGCGCACGAAGTGGCGCACCTGGTCGCTCATCAATTGTTCGGGGACCGGATCCAGGCCCATGGCGAGGAATGGCAGTTGATCATGCGCGGGGTGTATGAACTGCCCCCTCATCGGTGCCATAACTATGAAGTGCAGCGGCGGGTGGCGACACGGTACATCTATCGGTGCCCGTGCCCGGGGAGTGATTTCCCGTTCACCGCCCAGCGGCACAAGCTGGTGCGCCAGGGTCGGCGTTATCTGTGCCGGCGGTGCCGGGAAATCCTGGTCTACAGCGGGGAAACCCGCGTCGAGTGACCCCGGCGGCAGCGAAACGTCTCGTCCAGTTGCCGTGGGGCTTGCGATCAGAGCAGCAGATCGTCAGCGGTGAAGGTCTTCACACCGACCAATTGAATCTCGAAATCTACCTGGGGGCCATGGATGCTGCCCGACAGTATTTCGTTTTCGAAACGGATCTGACCTTTGTCGGTGAACGCTTCGCTGCCAATGTAGGTCAGGGACTCCAGCCCCGAGGATTGCGCCAAGCCTCGCAGATCGACGCGATCACCCTCGGCACCGTTGAAGTCGGTGATGATATCGCGCTTCTGGCCAACGCCCATGTCCACCAGCTTGGCGAACACGAACAGATCAGCCCCCCTGCCACCACTGAGAATATCGGTGCCAGGCCCACCTTCGATCGCATCATCGCCCTGGCCGCCGAAGATGACATCGTTGCCAGTGTCGCCGATCAGGACATCGTCATCCTTGCCGCCATGCAGGTAATCGTGGCCCTTGCCGCCGTCGATCACGTCGCTACCCTTGCCGCCACGCAGGACGTCAGGACCGTCGCCACCTTCCAGCTCATCGTCGCCACCTTTACCGAGGATGACGTCGGCGTCATCTCCGCCCACCAGACGGTCATTGCCCTTGCCACCGACAAGTACACTGTCGGTGTGGTTATTCAGATCATTGGATTGAGTCATTACCTTGAATTCCTGTAAAGCCGAAAATTTAACCTGCTGTAATGCGAAACAACGTTCGCGTTGCCATTGCAGTGAGGTCGAATCTAGCAACAACGGCTGACAGACATCAGGTAACCAATCGGACGTACAGGCGCGAAAAACACACTTCTCGGGTAGGACATTTCCCCCCTAAAAACAGAACAAAAAAAGCCCATCCGAAGATGGGCTTTTCAACACTACAAGCGCTCGATCAACGGGCCGGGCCTTCAGCCACACCCAAGTCGTCGGTCGGACGAGTGTCGATCAGCGGCGCACCGCCGGATGCCAGTTCGGCGGCCAGGGTGTCGTTGTCCATTTCCTTGACCCATTTTGCCACGACCACGGTGGCGACGGCGTTGCCGATCAGGTTGGTCAGGGCGCGGGCTTCGGACATGAAGCGGTCGATACCGAGGATCAGCGCCAGGCCGGCAACTGGCAGGTGGCCAACAGCCGACAGGGTGGCCGCCAGGACGATGAAGCCCGATCCGGTTACGCCCGCGGCACCTTTCGAAGCCACCAGCAGCACCAGCAGCAAGGTGATCTGATGGGTGATATCCATGGTGGTGTCAGTAGCCTGGGCGATGAACACCGCAGCCATGGTCAAGTAGATGGAGGTGCCATCGAGGTTGAACGAATAACCGGTCGGGATGACCAAGCCGACTACCGACTTCTTGGCGCCCAGACGCTCCATCTTGGCCAGCATGCGTGGCAGGGCCGACTCCGAAGAGGAAGTACCCAGTACGATCAGCAGCTCTTCACGGATGTAGCGAATCAGCTTGAGGATGCTGAAGCCGTGGGCACGGCAGATGCCGCCCAGCACGATGAGGATGAACAGCAGGCAGGTGATGTAGAAGCAGGCCATCAGGTAGCCCAGCTGTACCAGCGAACCCACACCGTATTGACCGATGGTGAAGGCCATGGCGCCGAATGCACCGACCGGCGCCAGCTTCATGATCATGTTGATGATGTTGAACATGACATGGGCGAAGCGGTCGATCAGGTCCAGCACCGGCTTGCCGTAGCTGCCCAGGCGGTGCAGGGCGAAGCCGAACAGCACCGAGAACATCAGCACTTGCAGAATATCGCCGTTGGCGAAGGCGCCGACGATGGTGTTCGGAATGATGTTCAGCAAGAAGCCGACCGTCGTCTGCTGCGCGCCGGCGGCGGCATAGGCGGCCACGCTGCTGGCATTCAAGGTGCTGACGTCGACGTGCATGCCTGCGCCCGGCTTGACTACGTTGACGACTACCAGGCCGATGATCAGGGCGATGGTGGAAACGATTTCAAAGTACAGCAGCGCGTAGCCGCCGGTCTTGCCGACCGACTTCATGCTCTGCATGCCGGCGATACCGCTGACCACGGTGCAGAAGATGATGGGCGCGATGACCATCTTGATCAGTTTGACGAAACCATCACCCAAAGGCTTAAGGGCGACGCCGGTTTCGGGGTAGAAATGGCCGAGCAGGATGCCGATGGTGATGGCAACGATCACCTGGACATACAGGGACTTGTACAGCGGCTGACGTGTCGTCATGGCTAATTTTCCTCAAGTGTGCCGGCTTCACCCTTCCCAGGGTGTCGGGGCACCTGAATCGCTAACCCTCCTGCACCCGGAGGGATTTGTCGTTGTGTTCGAGCTGCCTGGGCAGGCCTCTGACAAGTCCAATAGCAAGGGCGATGCCAAAATGCCCATGATGGGTGCAAACCCTGTATTCACGAGGTGAAAACGCCCAAGAGCAGGGCAGAAAAATCCGGAAGGCCTGGCGGATTTCCGCCCGATGGCGGAATTTGAACAGGGTGGTTGGCGGGAATCCGCCCGCACCGGCGATGGGGCCGGCACTGCCAGCGGCTCAATCAAGCCGGAAGATGATCAGGAACGCTGCGCCCCCCAGCGCCGACGCCTCCAGGCTCAGCTGCGCGTCATAGCTGTCGATGATGTCCTTGGCCACCGCCAACCCGATACCTTGCCCCGGATGCTGGCGGTCCAACCGCTCTCCGCGCTGCAGAATGCGCTGGTGCTGATCTGCCGGTACGCCGGGCCCATCGTCCTCGACGCACAGCACCAATTGCCCTGGGGCTTCCCGAAGGCTTACGCGGACGTTGCCCAGGCATAGCCGGTAGGCGTTCTCCAAGAGGTTACCGAGCAACTCCAGCAAGGCACCCTGTTCCATCGGCACGAACGCCTGCTCGGCAAGGTCCAGGTCAACGTGCACACGCTTGTCCCGATAGACCTTGTCCAACGTGCTGCACAGGCTGTCGAGCACCGGCCGCAGCAGGACCTTGTGGCGCACCAGGCCACTCTTGCGCAGGCTGGCGCGTTGCAGCTGGTAGTCGATCTGCTGGCTCATGCGCTCGATCTGGCTTTGCAAGACCCGCCCCTGCTCGCGCTCGCCACTGCCCTGCCCAAGGCTTTCGCCCACCCCTTGCAAGACTGCCAGCGGAGTCTTGAGGCTGTGCGCCAGGTCGCCCAGTGAGTCGCGGTAGCGCTGGCGCTGCTCACGCTCGCTGCGCAGCAAGCGGTTGAGCGACCCGGTCAGGCGCAACAGCTCGCGGGGATGCTCAGCGCTGAGCCCGTCACGCGTGCCCGCCTCCACCTCATCCAGCTCGTGACTGAGCCTGCGCAACGAGCGCAGGCCCCAGGTCAAACCCGCCCAGAGCAACCCGAGCAAGGCCAGCAAGGCCGCACCGAAGCCCAGGTAGAGCTTTTCGCGTAGGCCATCGAGGGTGTGCTGGTACTCGCGCACTGGCTGCAAGGCGACAATGCTGTAGGCCGCGCTCTGGCCGCCGAGCAACTTGATTTCCACGTCGTAGACGAAAAACTCCTCGCCATCGCGCTGGCGAATACGCGCGAATTCGTTGCCACGCCCGTCATAGCGCGGTTGGTAATTGATGTTCTGGTCGGCCGTGGCGCGCGAGCGCCAGACCAACTGGCCGCTCCGGTCGAAGATGTAGCCCAGCAATCCGGTGTACGGCAGGTTGTAGCGCTCGTCCGGCAACAGCGTCGGCATCTGCAATTGGCCGTGCTCGATGCGAGCCGCGGAAATCAGCGTGGTCACATCCGACGCCAGACGCTGCTCGATGGATTCCTGCAGCGCCAGGCTGAACGCCTTCTGCAGCGCCGGTAGCAACGCCAGCATGAACAGCAGTGCCAGCAATGCCGCTGCCAGCATCAGGCGCACCCGCAGTGAACGAATCATCGGCAGCGCTCGGTGAACAGGTAGCCCAGCCCGCGTACCGTATCGATCGGTTTGAACCCACGATCCCCCTCGAGCTTGCGACGCAGGCGACCGACCAGCACTTCTATAACGTTCGGGTCGCGCTCTTCGTCATCCGGGTAGAGCTGCTCCATCAGCCGATCCTTGGCCACCACCTGCTGATGATGGCGCATGAGGTACTCGAGAATACGGTACTCGTAGGCCGTCAGGCTCAAGGGGTTGTCGTCCAGGGTGGCCTGCTTGCGGTTGAGATCCAGCACCAGCGGCCCGGCGGCAATGGTGGATTGGGTGAAACCACTGGAGCGACGCAACAAGGCGTTCAGGCGTGCCTCCAGCTCTTCGAACTGAAACGGCTTGACCAGATAGTCGTCGGCACCGGCGGCCAGGCCTTCGACCTTGTCCTGCCAGTTGCCGCGCGCGGTGAGGATGAGAATGGGGAAGGTCTTGTCCTGGCCGCGCAACCGGCCGATCAACTCAAGCCCGCTCATGCCCGGCAAGCCCAGGTCGACGATGGCCAGGTCGAAGTGGTATTGCCCGGCTTGGTACAGCGCCTCTTCGGCATCGGCCACGGCCTGGACCACATGGCCGCTCTCGCCCAGGCGGGTGTGCAGGTGATGGCGCAGCAGCGCTTCGTCCTCGACCACCAGCAGTTTCATGGGGGTTCTCCTTGTCATTTGCTGCTTGTAGCGCCCCTATCGCCGGCAAGCCGGCTCCTACCAGGGCGGTGCTGTCCCTGCAGGAGCCGGCTTGCCGGCGATCAGGCTGCTACAGATTACCAGTGATGCGACATGCAACGGTCTTCAGAACTTGTAGTTGGCCGACAGGTACGTCTGGGCGCTACTGGTCAGGCGCAGGGTGCCATCCTTAGGCCCACCATGGTCGCCGACTTCGGTGCTGGCATTGCTGCGCAGATAACGGTAGCCCAGTTCAACCGAAGCCCTATCGGTCAGCTCCTGGATCACACCGGCCTGCAAGCCGACCGCGTAGCCGTAGTCCGTGTCACGACGGGCACCCGGGGAGTCCTGCGTGAGCTTGGTCATGCCCGCGCTGGCGCCACCGAACAACTTGGTGGTATCTCCCACCGGGAGGAACAGGTCGTAGCTGCCGAGCAGGTTTTCCTGGCGAAGCTTGTAACCGCTGTGGTCACCCGAGACGTTGTCGTAGGTCATGTAGTAGCGGCCCTGGTCGTTGATCCGCCCCAGGCGCACGCCCCAGGTGTCGTCCTTGCCGATGATGCCGTCGGCATTGAGGTGGTCGGTGTTGCTTTGCAGCAGGCCGGACTTGCGGACCTTGTCGCTGGTCTGGCCATAGGTCAGGCTGGCGAAGTTGTCGTCGGCCTGGGCGGTCACGGTGAAACCTGCGGCGCAAACGGCCATGGCGGCAATCAGGGAATTGAGCGTTTTCATGGATTCGTACTCCAGTTGGGTGCGCTGTTTCTGTCTGGAAGCTAGAGTAAGCAGAGCGCCCTGAACCGCGGCTGAACCCTGGCTGAACCAGGGCTGAACGAACCGTTTGCTGAACAAGGAGTACTGAGCATGCGTGCCCTGCTGGCTTTGACCCTGTTGTGCAGCGCCGCCGTGGCCCAGGCGGCGGTACAGACCCGTGAGATCCCCTACCAGGATACCGACGGCAATCGCCTGATTGGCTACTACGCCTATGACGATGCCGTCGAAGGCAAGCGCCCGGGTATTCTGGTGGTGCACGAGTGGTGGGGGCTGAACGATTACGCCAAGCGCCGGGCTCGTGACCTGGCTGCCTTGGGCTACAACGCGCTGGCCATCGACATGTATGGCGATGGCAAGCACACCGAGCATCCGGATGAGGCCAAGGCCTTCCTCGAGGCCGCGATGAAGGACCCCGAGGGTGCCATCAAGCGCTTCGACGCGGGTCTGGAACTGCTGAAGATTCAGCCGAACACCAACAAGCACCAATTGGCCGCCATCGGCTACTGCTTCGGCGGCAAGGTGGTGCTCGACGCCGCACGGCGTGGGGAGAAACTCGATGGGGTGGTGAGTTTCCATGGTCCGCTGGCCACCCAGACACCAGCCAAGCCCGGCGTGGTCAGGGCCAAGATCCTGGTCGAGCACGGCGCGGCCGACAGCATCGTCACCGAGCAACAGGTCACGGCGTTCAAGGAGGAAATGGACAGGGCCGGGGTCAGTTACGAATTCGTCACCATCCAAGGCGCCAAGCACGGCTTCACCAACCCCGACGCAGACCGCATGAGCCATGGTGAGCATGGCGGGCCGGACATCGGCTACAACAAGGCGGCGGACGAAAGCTCGTGGGCGGACATGCAGGCGTTTTTCAAGAAGGCGTTTGATTGAGGATTGTTGGGGCCGAACCAGCGCATCAGGGGGCGGCCCCTAATCGTCCAATTTCGAAGTGAACGCCCATATATGGAAAAATACCATGACACCGCAGAGGATAATGACAGTCCAAGCTTCGACGGGGTGAGGGGATTCTTGGGAAAACCCAAACACCCCTTCCCCCCCATCACTTCCCTATAAACACACCCCATGATTGAGCAATAAGCAAGTGCAAAAAACACCTTCCATCCACTGACCAGCTCTCTGAAAAATGACCTATTCAGTATCAACCTCAGAATCACATCGCATACGACAAAGACCAGAAAACCAACCAACTTCATTTACTGTACTCCTCCATGAGTTGCTTAAACGTCAATACAGACGCGCCAATTTCAAGTGAAAGCCCCTTGATTCCTAGCTGCCTGTACTTTCGCTCCTTGTCGGTATCCAAATATTTATAAAGACGCCAAGCGCCTTTCCTAGGAACCTTGTGCCACAAAGCCCGCCCAGAAAAAATGAGATCAGCACTGTAATAAGCAATGTTCCCCTCGCGCTCGCCATACCCCATTGACTTGGCGGCATCCTGATATATTTCTCGGACAGGCCCCACTACATCAGTGCGCCCTTCATACAACCCCAAGGCATTCTCATAGACATTGTTTCCGCCATGTGCGATCAAGGGCCCTCCATGGAACACGCACGCTGCACCGAGGCTGCCTATACAACTCGTCAGACCTGTGGCTACCTGCGAAACACCACCGGCTATGCCACCAACCTGCGTGAAAACACGATGGGCCTCCGAGAACAAACTCTTTTGTTCCGCCTGAATGCGCTCAAGCCCCTCCTCCGGGCTGATGCGCCGCTGGATGACATCGTCCAGGACCCGCCGCGCGTAATACGCCAACTCCCGATTGAATTGCATACGCAATCCGCGATCTTGCAGGTAACGCGCACTGACGCTGCAGCCGTAGCCAACCAGCCCGGAGGCAGCTGTGTTGAGCTCCCAAAACGCTTGATCCAGACGCTCGCCAAAATCGTCCTGGCGACTCATGGCGTTTCTTCCCAGGCAGCATGCCCCGTCGTCCCAGCCGTATGATGAATCCAACTGATCGAGCGATAACTGATGAGCAGCCGCTCTTCGGCCTCCTGATCGGACATCAATATCGCGTGTGGGACATCAAAACTCTGGGCGACGATCACGGCGCCCTCCAGCTTTACCGAAAAGTACCTTTCCTGATGACCCGCTGGATGAAAGCGATAAAGGTGTATGTCACAGCGGACCACTTCGCGGCTGTCCACGGCTTGGGCCAACAAGGGACTGGCCTTGTCAACCAGCTTGGTGATCATCACTGGACGATGGATGGCACGTTGTGTACTGCCTGGATTGGCAAGCTCGTGACTGTAAGCCAGCACCAAGATTTCATCCTGATGCAAAGACTGGCATTTGTTACCAATGGACGGCTGCGAATTGCAACCTGCCGAAATCAGGCCTTGTCGTTCACCGACGATGCTCATGTATCCGTTGACAGCCATGGACGAATCTCCCGGCAGGTGAATGACCAAAGCCTACGTAACCGAGAGCCGACCGTATGTCGGCTGCGTCTGAATTTCGTTCCAGTTGTTTTAAACGCAAAGTTCACCCGTGCATTCGAGCGCACAGTCTCTACTTCCCTACGGCAGGTTCGCCGGCGTCTCAGAGGTTATGGCCAGCCACAGGGCGATTGGGCGACTCCCGAAGAGCCTTCGGCACTGGCACAATACCGCCATGAACACACTTCCAAACTGCTGCGCCCCGCTCCAGTACCACTGGCCCCTCCCCAGCCCGCTCCCCGGCGCGGTGCTGGTCAGTTGCGCCTTCGACCCCGCGCGCCTGGCCGCCGACGACTTCCAGCGTGCCGGCATCGCGCAAAGCGCCAGCCTTCAGCGCTCGGTCGCCAAGCGCCAGGCCGAATACCTGGCGGGACGCGTATGCGCCCGGGCCGCGCTGCAACGCCTGGATGGTCGTGACTATGTGCCCGGCACCCACGAGGATCGCTCGCCGATCTGGCCCCCGGGTATCCACGGCTCGATCACCCACGGCAAGGGCTGGGCTGCCGCCGTGGTCGCTGCCGATGGCAGTTGCCAGGGACTGGGGCTGGATCAGGAGAGCCTGCTCGACGACGAGCGCGCCGAACGCCTGATGGGCGAAATCCTGACCCCAGCAGAGCTCGAGCGCCTGGACCGGCGCCAGCTAAGCCTGACCGTCACCCTGACGTTCTCGCTCAAGGAAAGTCTGTTCAAGGCCCTGTACCCCCTGACCGGACAGCGCTTCTACTTCGAACACGCCGAACTGCTGGAGTGGTCCTCGGAGGGCTCGGCCCGCCTGCGCCTGCTCACCGACCTCTCCGCCCAGTGGCGCCACGGTATCGAGCTGGAGGGCCAGTTCTGCCAGCACGAAGGCCACTTGCTCAGCCTGATCAGCGTCTGAGGCCTACAGCGGCGCTTGCTCGCGGGGCCAGTTCAAGCTGAAGCATGCGCCGCCCAGTGCTTCACTGCGCCCTACCGTTGCTCGTCCGCCATGCCAGTAGATGATCCGCCGCACGATCGACAGCCCCAGGCCATGCCCGCCCGAGGCACGGGTGCGGCTGTCGTCCAGGCGGGTGAACGGGGTGAAGATGCGGTCCCAGTAACCTTCGGGAATGCCAGGCCCATCGTCTTCCACATCGATACGGCAGCGCTGCTGACCCAGTTGGTAGCTCACGTGCACCTGCGAGCCGGCATGACGCAGGGCATTGCCCACCAGGTTCTGCAAGGCACGGTGCAGGTAGCGGGGCTCGGCCTCGACCCACGCCTGTTGCTCGGCATCGCACTGGCACTCCCCGCGCACTACGCTCACGTCCGCGCGCAACGGCGCCAACTCTTCGATGACCCGATCGAGCAAGGCATCCAGGTCGACCCGCTGGAACTTCAGCGCTGGCGCGCCCTGCTCCAGTCGGGCGTAGGTCAGCATCTCATCGACCAGTTTATCCAGGTCCTGGATATCACTGTCCATGCCAGCCAGGTGCTTGGCGCGGGCCTGTTCGGTGCTGGCGCTTTCGATCATCTCAAGGCCGAAACGCAAGCGCGCCACCGGGGTGCGAAGCTCATGGGAGACTGCCCGCACCAGCTCTCGCTGCATGCTCAACGAGCGTTGCAGGTGCTCGGCCATGCCGTTGAACGCAGCGGCCAGACGCCCCACCGAGTCGGCGTCACCTGCCGGCACGCGGGTATCCAGGCTGCCTTGGGCGATGCGCGTGGCGGCGATCTCCAGCCCTGAAACGCGCCGCTCCAGCTGTCGTACCAGCAGATAAACCACCAGGCCAATCAGGCACAAGCCCAGGAAAGTGATCAGGATCAGCAGCTGTGGCGGGTAGGGGTTGAGCTGGTACAGCGGGCCAATCTCCAGTACCCAGGGCGAACCCGCCAAGCCGGCGAACACCCGGATCGAGTCGCCGTCCTTGCCCAGCGCCATGACCGTATCGCCCTCCTCCACCCGCCGCCGCTGGTCGTCGTCCAGTCCGACCCGCTCCAGGCGCTGCAGGGCGATGTCGAAGCCGAACCCCTTGCTCTGTTTGATTTCGGCCAGGCGCCGTTGCTGCTCGGTCACCGGGTAACGCACCAGCTCGTCGGCCAGCAGGTACAGGGTGGCCCGCGCCAATTGCTCGCTGACCTGGCTGACCTGCGCCACCAGCAGCAGCTCTTCGCCACCCACCTTGCGCAACACCTGGGCGGCATGCGGCCCTGTCTTCTCCACCACCACCAGACCACGGTACAGGCGCGCCCGCTGGCCGCCATCCAAGGTGCGCGCCGACATCGGTTGCAGCGACAATGGCACCCCCAGCAAACGCTCCCACATCACTATCGAACGCTTGCGCTCGACCTCGGACTGCTGGGCCAGGTTATCGGCCATCAGGCTGAAGGTACCTTGGGCAAGGTTCTCACGGTGCTGACTGGCGCGCACCTGGTTGACCAGGTGCAGGCTAAGCACACCAAGCACCGCCACCAGCACGAGCACGGCAAGCATGCCGCCATAGATACGCAGGAAGATCGAGTTGTTCATGGGCCCTCGCCGACGAACAGATAGCCCTTGCTGCGAAGGGTCTTGATCAATCGCGGGTGGATGGGGTCGTCACCGATCTTGGGGCGTATCTTGGAAATGCGCACATCGATGGAGCGGTCCTGACCGTCATAGCCGACACCACGCAAGGACGTGGAGATCTGTTCGCGGGACAGTACCCGGCCGGCATTGCTGGCGAGCAACCAGAGCAAATCGAATTCAGCGCCGGTCAGGTCGATCAGTTGATCGTTGAGCCAGGCTTCGCGCAGTCGGTTGTCGATTCGTAACCCGCCGAAGGCCAGGTCCGGACGCTTGCTGTCTGGCGCTTCGCTGCGCCGCAACAGGGCCTGGATCCGCGCCAGCAACAGGCGTGGGCGTACCGGCTTGCACACATAATCGTCAGCGCCCAGGTCCAGGCCCTGGACCTGGTCGAGCTCGTCGCTGCGGGCGGTGAGCATGAGGATCGGACCGGCATACTGACCGCGCACCCGGCGGCAGATGCTCAGGCCATCCTCACCTGGCAGCATCAGGTCAAGAATCACCAGGTCTGGCTGGCTGTCGACGATACGCCGCACGGCGCGCCCGCCGTCGCCCTCCACCGCCACCTCGAAGCCGTTGGCCTGCAGGTATTCGGCGGTAAGCTCGGCAAGACGCTGGTCATCCTCGACGATGAGGATGCGGTTCGGTGGCTGGTCCATGGCCGGGTCTCTTGGTTGTTGTTCTTTATTGACTGCCTGCGCTTGACCTGTGGGTGCGGGTTGACCCGCGAAAAGGCCTGCACAACTGACACATTTGCTGCGGATACTACGGCCCGCTCCACGACACTGCCAGCCTCACCCGAAATGGCCCTCGACTGAACCGATTTTTGTGATAGGGTTCGCGCCCGCAAAATTCTGCCCGGGGGCAGCGAGACGCAGAAAAATAGTGCAAACCTCTTGGTACAAGGCCTACAGCGCATACCCACTATTCACTCACAAAGTACGCACAAGTTATCCACAGTCGCCATCCTTGCAAAGGCCCCGATACCGCATTATCTTGTATCCCCATCGCAGCGAACCACTAGATATTGGGGTTCGCGCAAAATCACAAACACAAGTCGGCGCAGGATTTCAAGCGAAATTTCTGGCTGAACTTCAGGTGATTTCAGCAGCCAAACCGCTCCTGCGGAGGCGTCCGAGGCAAGCCCATGCAGGGCATTGTTCGGGCATGGGTGTTGCAGGCCAAGCCTGACATCCATCAGCAACAGATTTTGGGCAACGCCCAGAACCTTTGACTTCGGCCAGGGAGCGGCAGGTTATTGCCCCTTATTCCTGAGTCTGTCCCGAAGTCGGTACGCCCGAGCGGGCGGATGCGCGTGCACGTCGCATCCCCCTGGGCCATCGAGCAAGCGGACGGAACGGTGGGCGCCCAAAAGGCGCCTGAACAATATAGAAACTGTGGAGACACCCACCCATGCAAACCGAGACAACTCGCGAGAACCCGCAGGCCCAGGCGCCGCAGGCCGCCGATTCCAACCAGGATCTGGCTGCCACCGCCCCTGGCCAACTGCGCGTGATCAAGCGCAACGGCACTGTCGTCCCCTACACCGACGACAAGATCACCGTGGCCATCACCAAGGCGTTCCTCGCAGTTGAAGGCGGCACCGCCGCTGCCTCGTCGCGCATCCACGACACCGTCGCGCGCCTGACCGAGCAGGTCACCGCCACGTTCAAGCGTCGCATGCCATCGGGTGGCACCATCCACATCGAAGAAATCCAGGACCAGGTCGAACTGGCCCTGATGCGTGCTGGCGAGCAGAAAGTTGCCCGTGACTACGTGATCTATCGCGAGCAACGCGCCAAGGAGCGTGCCACCCGCGCCCACACCGACGCCGTGGTCGAGCCGCACCCGTCCATCCGCATCACCCTGGCCGATGGCAGCCTGGCACCGCTGGACATGGCCCGTCTGAACACCATCATCAGCGAAGCCTGCGAAGGCCTGGCCGAAGTCGATGGTGAGCTGATCCAGCGCGACACCCTGAAGAACCTGTACGACGGCGTGGCCATCAAGGACGTCAACACCGCCCTGGTGATGACCGCCCGTACCCTGGTCGAGCGCGAGCCGAACTACTCGTTCGTCACCGCCCGCCTGTTGATGGACACCCTGCGTGCCGAAGGCCTGGGCTTCCTGGGCGTGGCCGACAGCGCCACCCACCACGAAATGGCCGAGCTGTATGCCAAAGCCCTGCCGGCCTATGTCGAGAAAGGCGTCGAGTTCGAGCTGCTGGACCCGGCCCTGAAAGGCTATGACCTGGAGCGTCTGGGCAAGGCCATCGACCACGAGCGTGACCAGCAATTCACCTACCTGGGCCTGCAGACCCTGTACGACCGCTACTTCATCCACAAGGATGGCGTGCGCTTCGAGCTGCCGCAGGTGTTCTTCATGCGTGTGGCCATGGGCCTGGCGCTGGAAGAGAAAGACAAGGAAGCCCGTGCGATCGAGTTCTACAACCTGCTCTCGTCGTTCGACTACATGGCTTCGACCCCGACCCTGTTCAACGCCGGCACCCTGCGTCCGCAGCTGTCCAGCTGCTACCTGACCACCGTCCCGGACGACCTGTCGGGCATCTACCACGCGATCCACGACAACGCCATGCTGTCGAAATTCGCCGGTGGCCTGGGCAACGACTGGACTCCGGTACGGGCACTGGGCTCCTACATTAAAGGCACCAACGGCAAATCCCAGGGCGTCGTGCCGTTCCTGAAAGTGGTCAACGACACCGCCGTTGCCGTCAACCAGGGCGGCAAGCGCAAGGGTGCCGTGTGTGCCTACCTGGAAACCTGGCACCTGGACATCGAGGAATTCCTCGAACTGCGCAAGAACACCGGTGACGATCGTCGTCGTACCCACGACATGAACACCGCGAACTGGATCCCCGACCTGTTCATGAAGCGCGTCTTCGACGACGGCAAGTGGACCCTGTTCTCGCCATCGGAAGTGCCTGATCTGCACGACCTGACCGGCAAGGCCTTCGAAGAGCGTTACGAGTACTACGAAGCCCTGACCGAGTACAACAAGATCAAGGTATTCAAGACCATCCAGGCCAAAGACCTGTGGCGCAAGATGCTGTCGATGCTGTTCGAGACCGGCCATCCGTGGCTGACCTTCAAAGACCCGTGCAACCTGCGTTCGCCGCAGCAGCACGTGGGCGTGGTCCACAGCTCGAACCTGTGCACCGAGATCACCCTGAACACCAACGCCGATGAAATCGCCGTGTGCAACCTGGGTTCGATCAACCTGCCGAACCACATCGTCGATGGCAAGCTGGACACCGCGAAACTGGCGCGTACCGTCAAGACCGCCGTGCGCATGCTCGACAACGTGATCGACATCAACTACTACTCGGTGCCGCAAGCGCGCAATTCGAACTTCAAGCACCGTCCGGTCGGCCTGGGCATCATGGGCTTCCAGGATGCGCTGTACCTGCAGCACATTCCTTACGGCTCGGACGCTGCCGTCGAGTTCGCCGACAAGTCGATGGAAGCGGTCAGCTACTACGCCATCCAAGCATCCTGCGACCTGGCCGACGAGCGCGGTGCCTACGAGACCTTCCAGGGCTCGCTGTGGTCCAAAGGCATCCTGCCACTGGACTCGCAACAGATCCTGATCGAGGCCCGTGGTGCCAAGTACATCGACGTCAACCTGGAAGAGTCGCTGGATTGGGCGCCGGTGCGTGAGCGCGTCAAGAAAGGTATTCGCAACTCGAACATCATGGCCATCGCGCCGACCGCGACCATCGCCAACATCACCGGCGTTTCGCAGTCGATCGAGCCGACTTACCAGAACCTGTACGTGAAATCGAACCTGTCGGGCGAATTCACCGTGATCAACCCGTACCTGGTGCGCGACCTGAAGGCCCGCGGCCTGTGGGACTCGGTCATGATCAACGACCTGAAGTACTACGACGGTTCGGTGCAGCAGATCGAGCGTATCCCGCAGGAGCTCAAGGACCTCTATGCCACCGCGTTCGAAGTCGAGACCAAGTGGATCGTCGACGCCGCCTCGCGTCGCCAGAAGTGGATCGACCAGGCTCAGTCGCTGAACCTGTACATCGCCGGCGCCTCGGGCAAGAAGCTGGACGTGACCTACCGCATGGCCTGGTACCGTGGTCTGAAAACCACCTACTACCTCCGTGCCCTGGCCGCGACCAGCACCGAGAAGTCGACCATCAACACCGGCAAACTCAACGCCGTTTCCAGCGGTGGCGACAGCACCCCGGTCCAGGCTGCCGGCCCTGCGCCAGTGCCGAAGGCCTGCGCGATCGACGAGCCTGACTGCGAAGCCTGCCAGTAAGGCTCAGTGCCGCAGGGGTGCCTTTGGGTGCCCCTTGCGGCATTTTTGTATCCGCGTCACGGAGAAACCTCACCCTTTGCCCTGCGCTCTGGCGCTTCGGTAAAAGGGACAGACCCCTCTCCAAGAAGGACATCCTCATGGCGCGGAAACAAGTGGCAATACGCAAGATCGGTCGCAACGCTGAAACCGGCCGCTTCACGTCGGTCGAAGAAGCACGCAGGCATCCCAAGACGCATATCGTCGAAACGCTGCATAAGCAGCGCAGTTGACTCGGTGTTCTTGGTAGCGGCCTTGTATCGCGAAAGGGTCGCGAGGCGCGCCCCTGATCTCGGCGTCATCAATGCGATTGGGG
Organism: Pseudomonas sp. Rh2; assembly: GCF_040762985.1. Taxonomy (NCBI): domain Bacteria; kingdom Pseudomonadati; phylum Pseudomonadota; class Gammaproteobacteria; order Pseudomonadales; family Pseudomonadaceae; genus Pseudomonas; species Pseudomonas sp. Rh2. The sequence goes on along the minus strand of NZ_CP142890.1, from coordinate 1,760,099 downwards.
GCCCGCTTAGCAAGCCCTTCCGCGACATGAAGCCGCTTCTACAAGCGGTGGCGCCAACCCAATATCCTGTGCAGAAAAAAATAATAAGGCACAATATGTAGTGCTTGTTTGTTTTTGCCGCTACACTCTTTCACCGTAGAAAACGACACGAGCTTCGTGAACGGATGCGCGTAAAACCGGTCGAAAAAGTTACCCTCGCCCGCGCGACACGCACCCCGATCGAAGGCGAAATCCGGTATACTGCGCCCCCTCTGAAAAGGGCCCATTCTATTGTCCTGGCCCCTCTGCGAGGACTGGCCAGGTACAAGCCAGAACACACTCAGATGTAACGAGAGTCAGCCTCTCGAGCTGTCCATTCGCCGTAACGGCCTTGCGTCAGGCATCACATTCTTACTATCCAACCGGTTGCCCGAGGGCGACCCTCAAGCAGGAGCCAAACCATGCTGAGCTGGGACGAATTCGACAAGGAAGACGGCGAAGTCGCCGCAAAAGGCAACACCCCTGCGCAGGCCGCTGCCGCCACCCTGGACAAGCTCGACAGCGCCGGCGATGCCGCCGCCCAGGAAGCCCGAGTAGCCACCGCCGACGACTCCGACGCAGTCAAGCGCGCCAAGGCCGCCCTGAACGACCTCGACATCGCCGAAGGCCTGGCCGAGCTGGAAGGCTCCAGCGCCCGCGTTCGCGTTGACGAAAAGCGCATGATCAACTGCCGCGCCGACCTCAACCAGCTGGTTCCGTTCAAGTACGACTGGGCCTGGCAGAAGTACCTCGATGGCTGCGCCAACCACTGGATGCCGCAAGAGGTCAACATGACCGCCGACATCGCCCTGTGGAAGAGCATGGACGGCCTGACTGAAGACGAGCGCCGCATCGTGATGCGCAACCTCGGCTTCTTCTCCACCGCTGACTCGCTGGTGGCCAACAACCTGGCCCTGGCCGTGTACCGCCTGATCACCAACCCCGAGTGCCGCCAGTACATCCTGCGCCAGGCGTTCGAAGAGGCGATCCACACCCACGCCTACCAGTACTGCATCGAGTCACTGGGCATGGATGAAGGCGAGATCTTCAACATGTACCACGAGATCCCGTCGGTCGCTAAAAAAGCCGCCTGGGGCCTGAAGTACACCCGCGCCATCTCCGATCCGGAATTCAACACCGGTACCGTCGAAACCGACAAAGAGCTGCTGCGCAACCTGATCGCCTACTACTGCGTGCTGGAAGGCATCTTCTTCTACTGCGGCTTCACCCAGATCCTGTCGATGGGCCGCCGCAACAAGATGACCGGCGTTGCCGAGCAGTTCCAGTACATCCTGCGTGACGAGTCGATGCACCTGAACTTCGGTATCGACGTGATCAACCAGATCAAGATCGAGAACCCGCACCTGTGGGATGCGGCGATGAAGGAAGAAGCCACCCAGATGATCCTGCAAGGGACCCAGCTGGAGATCGAATACGCCCGTGACACCATGCCACGCGGCGTACTGGGCATGAACGCCGCGATGATGGAGGACTACCTCAAGTTCATCGCAAACCGTCGCCTGACCCAGATTGGCCTGAAGGAAGAGTATCCTGGGACTACCAACCCGTTCCCTTGGATGAGCGAGATCATGGACTTGAAGAAAGAGAAGAACTTCTTCGAAACCCGTGTGATCGAGTACCAGACGGGTGGTGCGTTGAGCTGGGATTGATGCCCCCAAAGGCTGCCTTCGGGCAGCCTTTTTATCGAATTGGAGAAACGCTCTTCCGCACTTGTTTTCTGGCGAGCTTCTGATTGTTTAAACCCAACTCCCCATAGCTCCCGACACCCAGCCCTAACGAAACCAGCGTTCGCAGGCCTTTGGCACATGCGCCCCGTCTGCTCCAAACCATGGAGAGCCCGGAGGCCAGCCAAGACTGATCTCCACCAGCCCTCCTCTTCACCCGTCACAACCGTCCCCTCCAGGCACTCGGGTTCGAATCCTAAGTGTGCTTTTGCGCCCACGAACTCGGTCGGATGACCGGGCGCTTCTTCGACGGGCATTACACCCGCTAGCTCGACCCGGACCCGAAAGTGGGTGGGTGATGGATAAACCACACTTTAGTCGTAGGATGTCATCGGATTAGCGTGCTAGAGCCATTGCTCGCACAGGCACTCGAAATCAGAGCGAAATCCCCAGCAATACGGCCATCGCGAAGCGTTGACACACCCGTCCGTGCTTGCTAATAATCGCCATAGTTGTACGACAACACATAACAAAAACAACAATCTGTGGACGATCCCATGTCGACACCCATTGCACCCCACCCTCGCATTTCATACCTCCCCTGTACTCAGGCCACGGGCACCTAGCGCCCCGGCATCGTCGCACCTGCATATCTTCCCCCCCGTAGGCCGCTCGCGCGCGTGCGGTGGACGGGCTGCCGCACCCTTTTGTGGAGCACAACAACAATGAAAATCTGCCAAAGAACCCTCCCCTTCGCCCTGTTTGGCGCCGGCCTGCTGGCCAGCCTGCCCGGTATCAGCCTGGCCGAAGGCTTCGTTGAGGACGCCAAGGCCACCCTGGGCCTGCGCAACTTCTACATCAATCGCAACTTCACCAACCCCAGCAACCCGCAAAGCAAGGCCGAGGAATGGACCCAGAGCTTCATCCTCGACGCACGCTCCGGGTTCACCGAAGGGCCAATAGGGTTCGGTGTGGATGTGCTGGGGCTGTGGTCGGTGAAGCTCGATGGCGGTGGCGGCACCTACGGCACCGCACTGCTGCCGCGCCATGACGACGGACGGCCGGCAGATGATTTCGGGCGTCTGGCAGTGGCGGGCAAGGCGCGTATCTCGAAGACCGAACTGAAGATCGGTGAATGGATGCCAGTACTGCCTATTCTGCGTTCGGACGATGGCCGCTCGCTGCCGCAAACCTTCCGTGGTGGCCAGGTAACCTCCAATGAAATCGCCGGGCTGACACTCTATGGTGGCCAGTTCCGCGGCAACAGCCCGCGCAACGATGCGAGCATGGAGGACATGAGCTACGGCGGCGGGGTGTCGGACCGCTTCAACTTCGTCGGTGGCGAATACAAGTTCAACCAAGACCGTACGCTGGTAGGACTGTGGAACGCGGTGCTGAAGGACGTTTACGAGCAGCAGTACCTGCAGCTGAGCCACAGCCAGCCGGTGGGCAACTGGACCCTAGGTGCCAACCTGGGTTACTTCCACGGCGGCGAGGACGGCTCAGAACGCGCCGGGAAACTGGACAACGATACCTACTCGGCGATGCTGTCGGCCAAATATGGCGGCAACACCTTCTGGGTCGGTCTGCAGAAGGTCGATGGCGACACCTGGATGCGGGTCAATGGCACCAGCGGCGGAACCTTGGCCAACGACAGCTACAACTCCAGCTTCGATAACGCCAACGAGCGGTCGTGGCAGCTGCGTCATGACTTCAACTTCGTCACCGTCGGGGTGCCTGGCTTGACCCTGATGAACCGGTACATCAGCGGGCGCGACGTGCACAGCGGGGCCGTGACCGATGGCAAGGAATGGGTACGGGAGACGGAACTGGCGTATGTGATTCAGAGCGGGGTTCTGAAGGACTTGAGCGTGAAATGGCGTAACTCAAGCATTCGTCGTGACTACAGCAACAACGAGTTCGATGAGAACCGGTTGATCTTCAACTACCCATTGTCGCTCCTTTGACGCAATTGCAGTGGGAGCCGCACAGCAGCATTGACAACCGCGGAAACCACTACCGATAATCAACAAAGTCATACGACAACTTACAACAACTAACAACAAGAGCCGGCCATGACCCCTACTCCCCTCAATCGCCTGCTGCTCACCGGAGCGGCAGGCGGCCTGGGCAAGGTCCTTCGCGAACGCCTGCAAGGCTACGCCGAGGTCCTGCGCCTTTCCGACATCGAGCCAATGGCTCCCCCCGCGGGCCCCCATGAAGAAGTGGTGACCTGCGATCTGGCCGACAAGGCCGCCGTTCATGCGCTGGTCGAAGGCGTGGATGCGATCATCCACTTCGGCGGCGTGTCCACCGAACATTCTTTCGAGGACATCCTCGGCCCCAACATCTGCGGGGTATTCCATATCTACGAAGCGGCGCGCAAGCACGGGGTCAAGCGCATCGTCTTCGCCAGCTCAAACCACACCATAGGGTTCTACCGTCAGGACGAGCGCATCGACGCTCTCTCCCCGCGCCGCCCCGACAGCTACTATGGGCTATCCAAATGCTATGGCGAGGACGTCGCCAGCTTCTACTTCGACCGTTATGGCATCGAAACGGTGAGCATTCGTATCGGCTCGTCCTTCCCGCAGCCGCAGAACCGCCGGATGCTCTGCACCTGGCTCAGTTACGACGATCTGGTCCAGTTGATAGCGCGCGGCCTGTCCACTCCCGACGTCGGCCATACCGTCGTCTATGGCGCTTCGAACAACCGCACGGTGTGGTGGGACAACCGTCATGCCGCGCATCTGGGCTATGCGCCCAAGGATACCTCCGAGGTCTTTCGCGAAGCCGTTGAAGCCGAGCCGGCGCCCGCCGCCGATGATCCAAGCATGGTCTACCAGGGCGGTGCGTTCACCGTGGCCGGACCGTTCAACTGATCCACGGCGCGCCAGGAGGTACGGCCATGAACTGCGAACTGATCGTCGACGCCCGCAACGGCACCGGCGAAAGCCCCGTGTGGCACCCCCTCGAACAAGCCCTGTACTGGGTCGACATTCCCGCCCGCCAGCTGCATCGCTGGCAGGGAGACGGCAGCCACGACGTCTGGCAAGGCGAGGAAATGCTCGCCTGCATCGCCCGTGGCGAGCAGGGTTGGATCGCTGGCATGCAGACCGGCATCTTCCAGCTTCGAAGCAGGTCGGACGGTACCCTCGACAGCCGCCTGCTGAGCGCCGTCGAACATGCCCAGGCAGGCATGCGCTTCAACGATGGCCGTTGCGACCGCCAAGGCCGCTTCTGGGCCGGCACCATGCTCATGGACATGCAGCAAGGCGCCCATGTCGGCGCCCTGTACCGCCATGATGGCGAAGGCCAGATGCACGTGCATCTCAAGGACATGATCGTGCCCAACGGCCTGGCATTCAGCCCCGATGGCACACGCATGTACTTATCCGACTCGCACCCCAACGTGCAGAAGATCTGGGCCTTCGACTACGACATCGACAGCGGCACCCCACACAACCAGCGTCTGTTCGTCGACATGCGCGCCTACCCCGGTCGGCCCGACGGCGCCGCTGTCGACGCAGACGGCTGCTATTGGATCTGCGGTAACGACGCCGGCCAGATCCACCGTTTCAGCCCTGACGGCCGTCTCGACCGCTCATTGAGCGTGCCGGTGAAAAAACCGGCGATGTGCGCCTTCGGGGGGGCCTACCTCGACACCCTGTTCGTCACGTCGATTCGCCCCCCGGGCATCGACCTCTCCGACCAGCCATTGGCTGGGGGAGTGTTTGCCTTGAACCCTGGCGTCCAAGGCCTGGAGGAACCTGCCTACCGGGGCTGAACCGCCACCTGCCGCACCTACACCGACACGTACGAAACCAGATAATAAAAAACACGGAGTTTCATCATGACGTTCAAACGCAAGCTGCTTCTTGCCGTACTCCCGTTCACTTTCACCCTGTCCTCCACCGCTTCGGCGCTGGACATCAAGTTCGCCGAGATTCACCCCGCCGGCTACCCGACCGTGGTCGCCGAACAGAACATGGGCAAGAAACTCGAGGCGGCCAGCAATGGCGATATCACCTTCAAGATGTTCGCCGGCGGCGTGCTGGGCTCCGAGAAGGAAGTCATCGAGCAAGCACAGATTGGTGCCGTGCAAATGACCCGCGTGAGCTTGGGGATCGTCGGCCCGGTAGTGCCTGACGTGAACGTGTTCAACATGCCATTCGTATTCCGCGACCACGACCACATGCGCAAAGTCATCGACGGCGAAATCGGCCAGGAGATTCTCGACAAGATCACCAACTCCGAATTCAACCTGGTGGCCCTGGCCTGGATGGACGGCGGGACCCGTAACCTCTACACCAAGCACCCGGTGCGCAGCATCGACGATCTCAAGGGCATGAAGATTCGCGTGCAAGGCAACCCGGTGTTCATCGATATGATGAACGCCATGGGCGGCAATGGCATCGCGATGGACACCGGCGAAATCTTCAGCGCCTTGCAGACGGGCGTCATCGACGGGGCCGAGAACAACCCGCCGACCCTGCTTGAGCACAACCATTTCCAGAACGCCAAGTACTACACCCTGACCGGGCATCTGATCCTTCCGGAACCGGTGGTGATGTCCAAGACCACCTGGAACAAGCTGACCCCCGAGCAGCAGGCGCTGGTCAAGAAGGTCGCCCGTGAAGCGCAAATGGAAGAGCGTGCGCTATGGGACGCCAAGTCCATTGCCAGCGAAGAGAAGCTCAAGGCCGCCGGTGTCGAGTTCATCGCCGTCGACAAGAAGCCGTTCTACGATGCCACCGCTGCGGTGCGCGAGAAGTACGGCGCGCAATACGCCGACCTGATGAAGCGTATCGCCGACGTCCAGTGACGCCGGCTCCGTTCCCAGATGACCCCTGCAGTGCGGTTTTCGCCGCCCTGCAGCTTCGGTGATGCCAATGAAAAACCTTTTCCTGCGTGTGAATGACAGGTTGTACAGCAGTTGCATCTGGATCGCGGGCCTGGCGGTACTGGCCATGTCGCTGATCATCCCTTGGGGCATCTTCGCCCGTTACGTCCTGGGCACTGGTTCCAGTTGGCCGGAGCCTGTGGCCATTCTGCTGATGGTGTTGTTCACCTTCGTCGGTGCCGCCGCCAGTTACCGGGCCGGCGCACACATGGCCGTAGCAATGGTCACCGACCGTCTGCCCGCACCAACCCGTCGCTCGGTGGCCGTACTGGTGCAGCTGCTGATGGTCGTGGTGTGCATCTTCATGACCTGGTACGGCACCCAGCTGTGCATCACCACCTGGAACCAGTACATGGCTTCTCTGCCTGCGGTGCGGGTAGGCATGAGCTATGCACCGATCCCGGTTGGAGGTGTGCTGACCCTGATCTTCGTGCTGGAAAAACTCATGCTGGGCGATCAGAGCAACCGCAAGGTCGTGCGCTTCGACCTGGTGGAAGAAAGCGAAGGAGCGGTGTAAATGGATGCGTTCATTCTGTTGGGCAGCTTCATCCTGCTGATTCTGCTGGGCATGCCGGTGGCCTACGCGCTAGGCATGGCGGCACTGATCGGTGCGTGGTGGATCGACATCCCGTTGCAAGCGATGATGATCCAGGTCGCCAGCGGGGTTAACAAGTTCTCGCTACTGGCCATTCCCTTCTTCGTGCTGGCCGGCGCGATCATGGCCGAGGGTGGCATGTCACGCCGGCTGGTGGCTTTCGCCGGGGTGCTGGTGGGCTTCGTACGCGGTGGCCTGTCACTGGTCAACATCACGGCCTCGACCTTCTTCGGCGCCATCTCCGGCTCATCGGTGGCCGACACCGCGTCGGTCGGTTCGGTGCTGATCCCGGAGATGGAACGCAAGGGCTACCCACGCGAGTTCTCCACCGCCGTCACGGTCAGTGGCTCGGTACAGGCATTGCTGACCCCGCCAAGCCACAACTCGGTGCTGTACTCGCTGGCGGCCGGCGGCACGGTATCGATCGCCTCGCTGTTCATGGCCGGCGTCATGCCTGGGTTGCTGCTGAGCGCAGTGATGATGGGCCTGTGCCTGATCTTCGCCAAGAAGCGCAACTACCCAAAGGGCGAGGTGATTCCGCTGCGCCAGGCGCTGAAGATCGCCGGTGAGGCGCTCTGGGGCCTGATGGCCATGGTGATCATCCTCGGCGGCATCCTGTCGGGGGTGTTCACCGCAACCGAATCGGCCGCCGTGGCGGTGGTGTGGTCGTTCTTCGTGACTATGTTCATCTACCGCGACTACAAGTGGCGCGACCTGCCCAAGCTGATGCATCGCACGGTACGCACCATCTCCATCGTGATGATCCTGATCGGCTTCGCGGCCAGCTTCGGCTACGTGATGACCCTGATGCAGATCCCGTCGAAGATCACCACCGCGTTCCTGACCCTGTCGGACAACCGCTATGTGATCCTGATGTGCATCAACTTCATGCTGCTGCTGTTGGGCACCGTGATGGACATGGCACCGCTGATCCTGATCCTCACCCCGATCCTGCTGCCGGTGATCACGGGTATCGGTGTGGACCCGGTGCACTTCGGCATGATCATGCTGGTGAACCTAGGCATAGGCCTGATCACGCCGCCAGTGGGGGCCGTGCTGTTCGTAGGGTCGGCCATCGGCAAGGTCAGTATCGAGGCCACGGTGAAGGCGTTGCTGCCGTTCTACCTGGCGCTGTTCCTGGTGCTGATAGCGGTGACTTACATCCCGGCTATCTCATTATGGCTGCCTAGCGTCGTGCTTTAGGTGGCCTTGTTTGGGGCCACGATGTGGCCCATCGCCGGTAAGTCGGCGTCTGCAGGGTGAGTGTGGAACCTGCAGGAGCCAGCTTGCCGGCGATAAACCGCAAGACAGCCCGTCTTTGCAAATGGATCCTGCACATGGCTTTCCCCTCCTGCGCTGCTACCCTGTTTCCCCGCAAGCTGGCGATCGCTCTGCTGGCGTTGCTGGCCTGCTCGTTCGCCGCCAACCACGTCGCCGCGCGCATCGCTTTCGATGACGGCACCGGTGTGTTGCTGGCAATCCTTTGCCGCTCCGGCATTACCTTCCTGGTACTGGCCTGCCTGCTGGTGTGGCAACGCCAAGGGCTGAGCCTGCCGGCTGGCACGCGGGGCTGGCAGTTGCTGCTCGGTTTGCTGATCGCCACCCAGAGCCTGTGCCTGTATTCGGCGGTGGCACGTATTCCGGTGGCCCTGGCGTTACTGGTGGGCAACACCTTCCCGATGTTACTGGCACTGCTCACCTGGGCACTGGGCGGCCCACGCCCGACCGGCCGAACGGTGTTGTTCATGGGGCTGATTCTATGCGGCCTGGTATTGGCACTGGACGTACCCGCGCGAATGGACGACAGCAGCGATGCCAATCCGCACTGGGCCCTGGGCGTTGGCCTTGCCTTCTGCGCCGCATGCGCCTTCGCCTGCGGTTTGTGGATCACCGATCACAAACTGGCCGGCGTACGCGGGCCAGTACGCAGCCTGCTGACCTTGCTGGTGGTGTTCTCCAGCATGCTGGTCGCTGGTGTGAGCGGTGTGATGCCATCGGGGTTGTCGCTCCCGGGCAGTATCGGCGGCTGGGTGGCCCTGGCCAGCCTGGTGGTGCTTTACGGCTTGGCCTTCAGCCTGCTGTTCGTCTGTGTGCCACGGCTGAACATGGCCCAGAACGCACCCGTGATGAACGTAGAGCCGATCGCTACCTTGCTGCTGGGCTGGGCCTTGCTCGACCAGCGCCTAAGCGCGCTGCAACTGGTCGGCGGTGCCGTGGTGGTGTGCGGGATCGTGTTGCTGACCTACCGCAAGGCAAGCTGATCTCCACGCTTGAAGGAGTCGTTGATGGCTGTAACCGAGCTGCACCTGCAGGACCGCCTGACCCGGCTGAGCCTCACGCCCGACCTGGGCGCCAGCCTGATCAACTGGGTGGCCAAGTCCACCGGACAGGCGCTGCTGCGTCACTCCGACCCGACCGCGCTGGCCAGCGGAACACCACGGCAACTGGCGTGCTATCCGCTGGCGCCCTGGTCCAACCGGATTGCCGAAGGCGGTTTCGCACGGCCCGACGGGTGGCAGGCGCTGGCCCCCAACACCGCCCATGACCCCTACCCAATTCATGGCAGCGCCTGGCAACAGGCCTGGCATGTGGACCTTCACCGCGAGCACCACGCAAGGCTGACGCTCGTCAGTGAACAGCCATTCGCGTACCGGGCGACACTGGATGTACATCTGCTCGAAGGGTGCCTGAAACTCGACTTGCGCGTGACGCACCTGGACCAGGTCGCTACCTGGTATGGGTTGGGGCTGCACCCCTACTTCCCGCGCTATCCCGACACCCAGATACAGGCTGCCGCGCGCCATGTGTGGCTGGCCGAGCCAGATCGGCTGCCGTCGTATCAGGCTGAAATACCTCCGGACTGGAACTTTGAAGCCCCCGGACTGCTGCCGGAGACGCTGGTCGATCATGCGTTCAGTGGATGGACGGGAGACTGCATCATCGAGCAGCCGGGTGCGGGGTATCGTTTGGAATGCAGGGCCCGTGGCACCGAGCATTTTCTGTTGTACTGCCCGCCGGGACAGGCGTTCTTCTGCTTCGAGCCGGTCAGCCATCCGATCAATGCCCATCACTTGCCGGGGCGGCCGGGGTTGCGGTTGTTGCAGCAAGGGCAAGCGATGAGTCTGGGTTTCAGCTTGCGCTACCGAGGGTCTTAGACGACGCCTCCCTTGCCATGTGGTCTCAGTCCAGGTGTTGCGCCCGTAATGTTTGCGCCAGCATGTCGATGAAGGTCCTGACCTTCGAGGAGCCGTACTTGCTCTCGCGGTGCAGCACATGGATGGGCCAGGGCGCCTCTTCGTACTCGGCCAGAATCACCTGCAACTTTCCGCTGGCGACTTCTTCGACCACCTGGTACGACAACAGCCGCGCGATACCCAAACCGCCGACAGCCGCGGCAATCGCGCCATCGTTGCTGGTCACCGTCAGTCGGGGCTTCATCCGCACCATGGTCGGCTCGTCGGTCAGGCCGAAACGCCAGCCGGCCTTCGGCGACAGGGTGGTGGTGGCGATCACGGAATGCTCCAGCAGATCCGACGGGTGCAGGGGCACACCATGCCGGGCCAGGTAGTCGGGCGATGCACACAGCATCCGGCGCACCCTGCCGACGCGCAGGGCCTTGAGTCCGGAGTCGGGCAGTGGCCCGATGCGCACCGCCACATCCATGCCCTCCTCCACCATGTTCACGATTCGGTCCAGGAAGTACGCAGATACATCCACCTCGGGATACTGCTGCAAGTAGCGGACGATGCACGGCATGACGAACTTCTTGCCGAACAGGATCGGCGCCGTCACCGCCAGTTCGCCCCTGGGCGTGGCGTTGATGCCGGCTGCCGCTTCGTTGGCTTCGTGAATGCTGGCCAGGATGTGCCGGGTGTCCTCCAGGTAACGGCTACCGGCCTCGGTAAGGCGTACGCTGCGGGTAGTGCGCAGCAACAGCTTGACCCCAAGCTGTTCTTCCAGGGCACTGACAGCCCGGGTGACTGCCGCTGGCGAGATGTCCAGATGACGGGCCGCGGCGGCAAAGCTTTCCAGCTCGCCAACGGCTACGAACACCTTCATCAGGTGAATCTGATCCATGCCGGCTCCTGAGTATCGTGGGTTGTGTATTGTCCGCACCGGCCCGGTCGCCGACAAGCCAACGCCTGCAACGTTCGCTCATCTTCGTATCAAAGGTCCAGAACCAATCCGCGCTCCTGCGCCTGGGCCGGTACTGCACAGCAGATCAGCACCGTACCGCTTTCCGGCATTTCGGCTGGCGGGTTCGGGTAATGCACCTGGCCACTCACCAGCCGGGTCTTGCAGGTCCCGCATGAGCCTCCTCGGCAACTGAAATCAGGCGACAAGCCTCGTGCTTCGGCAAGTTCCAGCAAGCTGCCAGCGCCCGGCGTCCATCGTGCCTCCTTGGCCGACGCAGCGAAATACACCGGCACCGGCTCACTGGCTGCCGGCGGTTGTTGCAGCACCGGTCGATCGCCATCGGTGTGACGACGCAACGTCGAGGGACCGAAGGCCTCTGCGTGGATGCGGCCATCGGGCACATTCACCGTGCGCAGTCCGTCGTAGATGTCCTGGGTGAAACTGGCTGGGCCACACAGGTAGAAGTCATAGTCGTCCAGCGCCAGCGTTGCCTTGATCTGCTCGATGCCAAGGCGGCCGGTATGTTCGTAGTCGCGCCCTGCTACGGCGTCTGCCTCCGGCTGGCTCAGGGATCGATGCACGCTCAGCAGCTCTCCTGCCTGCTGGCGCAAGCCGGCCAGTTCCTGCTGGAAAGGCAGGTCGGCAAGGCTGCGCGCGCCGTGGAACAGATGAATGCGCCGGGGCATGGGACTGGCCAGCTGCGCACGCAACATGGCGATCAACGGGGTGATCCCCACACCTGCCGCAACCAGCACGATCGGCCGCTGACTTTCGCTGTTCAAGATAAAGTTGCCCATCGGCAGACGCACCTCAAGCAGGTCGCCGACGGCGATTCGCTCATGCAGGTGGCGGGAAGCCGGGCCCTGGGCTTTGACACTGATACGCACGAAACCATCAGAGGGCGCGCAGGACAAGCTGTAGGTACGAACCAATGGCGCAGCGTCCCCCTGCGGGATACGCACGGGCAGGTGTTGCCCTGGCGCGAATGGCACCGGCTCACCAGGAGCAAGGTAGAACGAGCGAATGTCGCGGCTTTCCTGCTCCATCCGGACCACTCGCCAGCTCAACCATTGCCGTTGGCGCTGTACCTGTTGCATGCGCTGCTCGGCCTCGGTCCAGGTGCCAGTCGCAAGGCTCGTGGGCGCATATTCCTGAAATGCCCAACGTAGCGACAACGCCGCTGGCCGCAGCACCACATGCGTCACCTCCAGGGTCCAGATGCGCTCGGCGCCTTCGAATGCCGTGATCAAAGGGCTTTGCAGGATCACTTCGGCGCGCCCGGACACCTGCAACACATTGCCCGTGGTGAAATCGACGAACAACAGGCCCGCCACCGGGTTCTCGACCAGATTGCCAAGGGTGTTGAAATGCAGGTTGCCGGCGTAGTCGGGAACGGTCAGGCGATTGCCTTCGACCCGAACGAAGCCGGGACGACCACCGCGATGGGACACATCCACTGAGCGACGCCCATCCTCATGATCGATGAAGCTGGCGACAAAGAAGGTGTCGGCGTTCTCGATCATGGCACGGGTCGTCTCATCCAGCCCGGCCGAGTCTCGGCGTTGCTGGGCGGGCTCATCGACGCGTACGTAATTGCGCAGCTGGATGTACTGCGGGCAGTTGCCGAACGACTGCTCGACGCTCACCTCCAGTTGCTCGGCCGAAGCCTGGCGGATCAGCCCGTTCATGCGGTTGCGTCGACGGGTATGCAGTTCGATGCCAAGCAGGCCGACGGCGTCGCCTGTGGCCAGGCCTGGCGCTGCTGGATCGTCGCTGGCCGGTGGCGTGCTGATCAGCAATGTCCGAGGGTCGGGCGAACTGACGAAGCCTTCCGCGCCTTCGAGCAGTGTCGCCCAGGGGTTGCCCTGTGGGTCCACCGCTCCAATTACCATGAACGGCAGTTGCTGGTAAAAGGCGCGGTGTTGATCGGGCATGTAGTCTCGAATGACCTTCTGTCCGAATACCTCCATGCGTTCTGCAACGCCAACGTGCTCCTGCAGTCGCTTTTCACCTGCGTGCCAGGGCGATCCGGTGCGTTCTTGCATGGCGGCATTCCTCAAAGGTTCAGACGGTGGTTTGAAGGCCTATGGCCGTACGTGGCATCGGCACGAAGCCCGGCAGTGCCTCGACGCGAGCAAGCCAGGCGCGTACGTTCGGGTAGGGTTCAAGCGAGACGTTGCCCTCGGGGGCATGAGCGATGTAAGAGTAGTTGGCGATGTCTGCGATGGTCGGGTGATCACCCACCAGGAATGGCGACTTGGCCAGTTCGGCGTCGACCACCTTGAGCAGGGTGTGGGCACGGCCTATGACTTCGTCGGTGTTGAACGAAGCGCCGAATACCGTCACCAGGCGCGCCGCGGCTGGACCAAAGGCCACTGGCCCGGCAGCGACCGACAGCCAGCGCTGCACACGGGCTGCGCCGATCGGATCGTCCGGCAGCCAGCGCTCGCCGCCATAGGCCTTGGCCAAGTACACCAGGATGGCATTGGAATCGGCAATGACCGTGCCGTTGTCCTCGATCACAGGCACCTGGCCGAAGGGGTTGAGGGCCAGGAAGTCCGGTTGCTTATGCGCCCCCTTGGCCAGATCGACGAACACCAGCTCCGTGGGGAGCTGGAGCAGGGACAGCATCAGTTCGATACGGTGGGCATGGCCGGACTTGGGAAAGTTGTAGAGCTTGATCGGGGTAGACATTGGCATGGCTCCAGGTCAGCACCGGGATGGGCTGGTGGAGCACATGCTGCGCTGATTCGGCTGACAGCAGAATCAGCGTGGTGGGGAAACCATAATTTCGCGCTGCGAAACAATCGCGCGGCATCCACGATTCTGTCGCCAGCAAGCTGACGACAGGATGGGTGACCTCAATGCCGTTGCTGCTTCTGATACCGATACAGTCCGCGCACGGCCTGGACGACACCTGGAACGCAGGCCTGCCGCTCATCGAAGCTCATCGAGTCGAGCAATTCGAAGTCGTCTTCCAAACCATGCAGAGAGATGGCCTTGAGCAACTGGTCCTGTTCGGGGGGCAGTGCGCTCCATTCGGCGACCTGGGTACCTCGCATATAGCCAAAGCACCACTCTTCCATGTCGACCCCGGGCCCCTGCTCGCCTTCGCGCTCTTCGAACAATGGCTCGAAGTGATCGAGGTCGTCAGCCAAGGCTTGTGCTATCTGATGGGCATAACGCAGCATCAGCGCGGTGTACGCCTCTTCAAGGGCTGAGCTCTTGAATTTCGGCACCTTGCCGCCGGCGACGGCAGGCAACCATTGTTCGGGGGTGACCGTGACTGGAGAACTGGCCAATGCAGTGAGGACGCCGTTGAGTTCGGCGAGGTTCAGCACCGAGTAATCGTTGCCGTAGGTGTACAAAAAGTCTTCGAGGCGGGCGAGTTCTTTGTCGCTGAGCGGGGCAAGCATGTGCGGACGTCCTGGGGAGTCGAATTGCGTGCACCCTAGCACATGGGGTATCCCTTCAAAAGCAATCGCCGGCAAGTCGACCCCCGTCGGTACCACAGGGTACCGGCAGGAGCCGGCTTGCCGGCGATGGAGGGCGTTACAGCTTAGACCGCCAGCGCGCGCTCACGCAGCTCGCTGTTGAGGATGCGGTCGTTCTCGCTGTAATCGACCGGGCAGTCGATCACGTGTACACCCGGGGTCTTGATGCAGTGCTCGAGCAGCGGCAGCAAGCCTTCGGCGCTTTCCACGCGGTGGCCGGTGGCGCCGTAGGCTTCGGCGTACTTGACGAAGTCCGGGTTGCCATAATCCAGGCCGAAATCGGTGAAGCCCATGTTGGCCTGCTTCCAGCGGATCATGCCGTAGCCGTCGTCACGCAGGATCACCACGGTGATGTGCATGCCCAGACGTACTGCGGTTTCCAGCTCCTGGCTGTTCATCATGAAGCCGCCGTCGCCGCACACGGAAATCACCGGACGGTCTGGGTACACAAGGTGCGAAGCCATGGCCGATGGCAGGCCAGCGCCCATGGTCGCCAGGGCGTTGTCCAGCAGCACGGTGTTGGGCTTGTGCGCCTTGTAGTTGCGGGCGAACCAGATCTTGTAGATGCCGTTGTCCAGGGCAACGATGCCTTCGGACGGCAGCACGCGACGGATGTCGGCGACCAGGCGCTGCGGGTAAACCGGGAAGCGGTTATCGTCGGCGCCTTCGGCGATCTGCGATTCGTTCGCTTCGCGGATGGTCATCAGGCGGGTGAAGTCCCAGTGCGACGTGTCATTCAGTGCTTCGCTGATCTGCCATACCGCGTTGGCGATGTCGCCGATCACTTCTACTTGCGGGAAGTACACGGCATCGACTTCGGCGGAGCGGAAGCTGATGTGGATGACTTCGGTACCCCCACGAACCATGAAGAATGGTGGCTTCTCGATGACGTCATGACCGATGTTGATGATCAGGTCAGCGGCTTCGATGGCGCGGTGAACGAAGTCACCAGACGACAGCGCGGCGTTGCCGAGGAAGCGTGGGTGGCGCTCGTCGACCACACCTTTACCCATCTGGGTGGTGATGAATGGGATGCCGGTCTTGTCGATCAATTGCTTGAGGACCTTGGCGGTCATCTTGCGGTTGGCGCCGGCGCCGATCACCAGGATCGGGCTACGGGCCTTCTGCAGTTTCTCCACGGCAGCTTCAATGGCCACGTGCTCGGCCAGCGGGCGACGGTGCAGGCTGCGCGGGATCGGCAGGGCATCGGTCTGCTCGGCGGCGATGTCTTCCGGCAGTTCCAGGTGCACCGCGCCCGGCTTCTCTTCCTCGGCCAGACGGAAAGCTTCTCGCATGCGCGCCGGGATGTTGTCGGCCGAGGCGAACTGGTGGGTGTACTTAGTGATGGGGTCCATCATCCCGCACACGTCGATGATCTGGAAGCGGCCCTGCTTGGACTTCTTGATCGGCTTCTGGCCGGTAATCATCATCATCGGCATGCCGCCCAGGTAGGCGTACGCACTGGCGGTTACCAGGTTGGTCGCACCAGGGCCCAGGGTCGACAGGCTGACGCCGGTCTTGCCGGTCAGGCGGCCATAGGTGGCGGCCATGAAACCCGCGGACTGCTCGTGGCGGGTCAGTACCAGCTTGATCTTCGACTTGCGCAGGGATTCCAGCAGGTCGAGGTTTTCCTCACCGGGAATGCCGAACACATACTCGACACCTTCGTTTTCCAGGCATTGCACAACGACATCGGCGGCCTTGGCCATCTTGCTTGTAACCTCAAGTGATAGGACGGTGAAAGTCCAGAAATGCGCAGCACGGTACGCTGGCATCGCTCTATCCGGGGGCCAGGAGTGCCCCGAACCTAAGCCTTGACGTAGGCAAGGCGCGGGAAAGTCACGTCACTGGATGGTTAATAATGTCGCACCTTGAGATTTATGAACAGCAATAATGGACTAACAGCAATTAGACGGAGGTCTATGCGCCGAACGGGCCCGGGGGGTGATGATGCGCCAGAAAGACAAAACCCCTACCTGCTCACGCAGATAGGGGTTTTGCGAAATGAATCTTGACGATGACCTACTCTCACATGGGGAAACCCCACACTACCATCGGCGATGCATCGTTTCACTGCTGAGTTCGGGATGGGATCAGGTGGTTCCAATGCTCTATGGTCGTCAAGAAATTCTGTTGCCAGAATGTCGTGTAAACACTCTTGGCCAATTCGGATATGTGAATTTGTGGTCTTGCGAACTTTCGGTCGTTTCGTCTTCACCACCGCAATCTGCGTCAGCAAATTGCTTGGGTGTTATATGGTCAAGCCTCACGGGCAATTAGTATTGGTTAGCTCAACGCCTCACAGCGCTTACACACCCAACCTATCAACGTCGTAGTCTTCGACGGCCCTTTAGGGAACTCAAGGTTCCAGTGAGATCTCATCTTGAGGCAAGTTTCCCGCTTAGATGCTTTCAGCGGTTATCTCTTCCGAACATAGCTACCCGGCAATGCCACTGGCGTGACAACCGGAACACCAGAGGTTCGTCCACTCCGGTCCTCTCGTACTAGGAGCAGCCCCTCTCAAATCTCAAACGTCCACGGCAGATAGGGACCGAACTGTCTCACGACGTTCTAAACCCAGCTCGCGTACCACTTTAAATGGCGAACAGCCATACCCTTGGGACCGGCTTCAGCCCCAGGATGTGATGAGCCGACATCGAGGTGCCAAACACCGCCGTCGATATGAACTCTTGGGCGGTATCAGCCTGTTATCCCCGGAGTACCTTTTATCCGTTGAGCGATGGCCCTTCCATACAGAACCACCGGATCACTAAGACCTACTTTCGTACCTGCTCGACGTGTTTGTCTCGCAGTCAAGCGCGCTTTTGCCTTTATACTCTGCGACCGATTTCCGACCGGTCTGAGCGCACCTTCGTACTCCTCCGTTACTCTTTGGGAGGAGACCGCCCCAGTCAAACTACCCACCATACACTGTCCTCGATCCGGATAACGGACCTGAGTTAGAACCTCAAAGTTGCCAGGGTGGTATTTCAAGAATGGCTCCATGAGAACTGGCGTCCCCACTTCAAAGCCTCCCACCTATCCTACACAAGCAAATTCAAAGTCCAGTGCAAAGCTATAGTAAAGGTTCACGGGGTCTTTCCGTCTAGCCGCGGATACACTGCATCTTCACAGCGATTTCAATTTCACTGAGTCTCGGGTGGAGACAGCGCCGCCATCGTTACGCCATTCGTGCAGGTCGGAACTTACCCGACAAGGAATTTCGCTACCTTAGGACCGTTATAGTTACGGCCGCCGTTTACCGGGGCTTCGATCAAGAGCTTCGCTTGCGCTAACCCCATCAATTAACCTTCCGGCACCGGGCAGGCGTCACACCCTATACGTCCACTTTCGTGTTTGCAGAGTGCTGTGTTTTTAATAAACAGTCGCAGCGGCCTGGTATCTTCGACCGACATGGGCTTACGGAGCAAGTCCTTCACCCTCGTCGGCGCACCTTCTCCCGAAGTTACGGTGCCATTTTGCCTAGTTCCTTCACCCGAGTTCTCTCAAGCGCCTTGGTATTCTCTACCCGACCACCTGTGTCGGTTTGGGGTACGGTTCCCAGTTATCTGAAGCTTAGGAGCTTTTCTTGGAAGCATGGCATCAACCACTTCGTCGCCTAAAGGCAACTCGTCATCAGCTCTCGGCCTTGAGATCCCGGATTTGCCTAAGATCTCAGCCTACCACCTTAAACTTGGACAACCAACGCCAAGCTGGCCTAGCCTTCTCCGTCCCTCCATCGCAATAACTGGAAGTACAGGAATATTAACCTGTTTTCCATCGACTACGCTTTTCAGCCTCGCCTTAGGGACCGACTAACCCTGCGTCGATTAACGTTGCGCAGGAAACCTTGGTCTTTCGGCGTGGGAGTTTTTCACTCCCATTGTCGTTACTCATGTCAGCATTCGCACTTCTGATACCTCCAGCAAGCTTCTCAACTCACCTTCACAGGCTTACAGAACGCTCCTCTACCGCGTCATCAAAGATGACACCCGTAGCTTCGGTGCATGGTTTGAGCCCCGTTACATCTTCCGCGCAGGCCGACTCGACTAGTGAGCTATTACGCTTTCTTTAAAGGATGGCTGCTTCTAAGCCAACCTCCTAGCTGTCTAAGCCTTCCCACATCGTTTCCCACTTAACCATGACTTTGGGACCTTAGCTGACGGTCTGGGTTGTTTCCCTTTTCACGACGGACGTTAGCACCCGCCGTGTGTCTCCCATGCTCGGCACTTCCAGGTATTCGGAGTTTGCATCGGTTTGGTAAGTCGGGATGACCCCCTAGCCGAAACAGTGCTCTACCCCCTGGAGTGATACATGAGGCGCTACCTAAATAGCTTTCGAGGAGAACCAGCTATCTCCGAGCTTGATTAGCCTTTCACTCCGATCCACAGGTCATCCGCTAACTTTTCAACGGTAGTCGGTTCGGTCCTCCAGTCAGTGTTACCTAACCTTCAACCTGCCCATGGATAGATCGCCCGGTTTCGGGTCTATACCCAGCGACTAAACGCCCTATTAAGACTCGCTTTCGCTACGCCTCCCCTATTCGGTTAAGCTCGCCACTGAATATAAGTCGCTGACCCATTATACAAAAGGTACGCAGTCACCTAACAAAGTAGGCTCCCACTGCTTGTACGCATACGGTTTCAGGTTCTATTTCACTCCCCTCTCCGGGGTTCTTTTCGCCTTTCCCTCACGGTACTGGTTCACTATCGGTCAGTCAGTAGTATTTAGCCTTGGAGGATGGTCCCCCCATGTTCAGACAAAGTTTCTCGTGCTCCGTCCTACTCGATTTCATTGATAAGAGATTTTCGTGTACGGGGCTATCACCCACTATGGCCGCACTTTCCAGAGCGTTCCACTAATCTCAAATCAACTTAAGGGCTGGTCCCCGTTCGCTCGCCACTACTAAGGGAATCTCGGTTGATTTCTTTTCCTCAGGGTACTTAGATGTTTCAGTTCCCCTGGTTCGCCTCTTGCACCTATGTATTCAGTACAAGATAACCAGCTTGTGCTGGCTGGGTTCCCCCATTCAGAGATCTCTGGATCACAGTCTGTTTGCCGACTCCCCAAAGCTTATCGCAGGCTACCACGTCTTTCATCGCCTCTGACTGCCAAGGCATCCACCGTATGCGCTTCTTCACTTGACCATATAACCCCAAGCAATCTGGTTATACTGTGAAGACGACATTCGCCGAAAATTCGCATGTTGCTCAATTAAGAGCTGAACTCACAAATTTTACCTTAGCCTGACATCACACCAGTGAAAGTGCGTGTCAGTCTATCTATCACATATCCGAATTTTTAAAGAACGATCTGACAAAAGTCAGAAATCAACATTCGATCTGAATGTTCATTTCTAAGTTCTGAGCAGCTGTACAACCTGAAAGAGTGGTGGAGCCAAGCGGGATCGAACCGCTGACCTCCTGCGTGCAAGGCAGGCGCTCTCCCAGCTGAGCTATGGCCCCGTGTGTTCTAGGCCGCACCAAGTAATTGGTAGGTCTGGGCAGATTTGAACTGCCGACCTCACCCTTATCAGGGGTGCGCTCTAACCAACTGAGCTACAGACCTATAACAGGGTCGCGTTACAGCATCGTCTTTATACAAAGAATCAAGCAATTCGTGTGGGAGCTCATCAGCAGGCTGATGTCGTCGATTAAGGAGGTGATCCAGCCGCAGGTTCCCCTACGGCTACCTTGTTACGACTTCACCCCAGTCATGAATCACACCGTGGTAACCGTCCTCCCGAAGGTTAGACTAGCTACTTCTGGTGCAACCCACTCCCATGGTGTGACGGGCGGTGTGTACAAGGCCCGGGAACGTATTCACCGCGACATTCTGATTCGCGATTACTAGCGATTCCGACTTCACGCAGTCGAGTTGCAGACTGCGATCCGGACTACGATCGGTTTTGTGAGATTAGCTCCACCTCGCGGCTTGGCAACCCTCTGTACCGACCATTGTAGCACGTGTGTAGCCCAGGCCGTAAGGGCCATGATGACTTGACGTCATCCCCACCTTCCTCCGGTTTGTCACCGGCAGTCTCCTTAGAGTGCCCACCATAACGTGCTGGTAACTAAGGACAAGGGTTGCGCTCGTTACGGGACTTAACCCAACATCTCACGACACGAGCTGACGACAGCCATGCAGCACCTGTGTCAGAGTTCCCGAAGGCACCAATCCATCTCTGGAAAGTTCTCTGCATGTCAAGGCCTGGTAAGGTTCTTCGCGTTGCTTCGAATTAAACCACATGCTCCACCGCTTGTGCGGGCCCCCGTCAATTCATTTGAGTTTTAACCTTGCGGCCGTACTCCCCAGGCGGTCAACTTAATGCGTTAGCTGCGCCACTAAAATCTCAAGGATTCCAACGGCTAGTTGACATCGTTTACGGCGTGGACTACCAGGGTATCTAATCCTGTTTGCTCCCCACGCTTTCGCACCTCAGTGTCAGTATCAGTCCAGGTGGTCGCCTTCGCCACTGGTGTTCCTTCCTATATCTACGCATTTCACCGCTACACAGGAAATTCCACCACCCTCTACCGTACTCTAGCTCGCCAGTTTTGGATGCAGTTCCCAGGTTGAGCCCGGGGCTTTCACATCCAACTTAACGAACCACCTACGCGCGCTTTACGCCCAGTAATTCCGATTAACGCTTGCACCCTCTGTATTACCGCGGCTGCTGGCACAGAGTTAGCCGGTGCTTATTCTGTCGGTAACGTCAAAACAGCAAGGTATTAACTTACTGCCCTTCCTCCCAACTTAAAGTGCTTTACAATCCGAAGACCTTCTTCACACACGCGGCATGGCTGGATCAGGCTTTCGCCCATTGTCCAATATTCCCCACTGCTGCCTCCCGTAGGAGTCTGGACCGTGTCTCAGTTCCAGTGTGACTGATCATCCTCTCAGACCAGTTACGGATCGTCGCCTTGGTGAGCCATTACCTCACCAACTAGCTAATCCGACCTAGGCTCATCTGATAGCGCAAGGCCCGAAGGTCCCCTGCTTTCTCCCGTAGGACGTATGCGGTATTAGCGTTCCTTTCGAAACGTTGTCCCCCACTACCAGGCAGATTCCTAGGCATTACTCACCCGTCCGCCGCTGAATCAAGGAGCAAGCTCCCGTCATCCGCTCGACTTGCATGTGTTAGGCCTGCCGCCAGCGTTCAATCTGAGCCATGATCAAACTCTTCAGTTCAATACTGCTTGGGTTTTTAAGAAACCCTAAACTTGGCTCAGCAATCTCAAATGACTATGTGATTTCTCGCATGACCACTTGTGATGCTGATAATCTTTGTGACTATCAGTCCGTACTCACAAGCACCCACACGAATTGCTTGATTCGATTTGTTAAAGAGCGTTTGGCTAAGAGCGCTTCGTCTCAACCGAGGCGCGCATTCTACGCTTTCCTCATTTGCTGTCAAGCGTTTATTTTGAAGTTTTTGCGAAGCTGCTTTCTTGCAAAAGCGTTCAACTTCAACAACTTACCGCTTGCCTCGCTGCGTTTGTCGCTGCGAGGTGGCGAATAATACGCGGTTTGAAATCAGAGTCAACACCTTGATCTGAAAAAACTTTCCCCTGCCGTTCCTCGCCTCCTGCGCAACTAATGAAGGCGTGCTGGATCTGTAGAGGAACACCCTATGGAGCGAAACGGCCATGCGCGAGGAACAGAACGACAAGACCCCCGGCCTGTCAGCAGACGAAGAGCAGGAGGTCAGCCAGAATCAACCGCCCAGGGCGGCGGTCTTGCACGAGATCATCCGCTTTCAGGGTGACCAGGAGCTGGAACGTACATTGGCCGCCTTGTGGTGGTCCGCGCTGGCTGCCGGGCTGAGCATGGGCCTGTCACTCATGGCCATGGGTCTGTTCTATGCCCGGCTGCCCGAGGGCGAGAGCGCCCAGGTGGTCGCCAGCATCGGCTACAGCGCAGGCTTTCTGGCGGTCATCCTGGCGCGCCAGCAGTTGTTCACCGAAAACACCCTCACCGCCGTATTGCCCGTGATGACCACTCCGACCCTGGCCAATTTCGGGCGACTGCTGCGCCTGTGGGGCGTCGTGCTGCTGGGCAACCTGGCCGGTACGCTGTTGGTCGCCTGGGTCATGCTCGAACTGCCGATTTTCGACACCAAGACCGACGTCGCCTTCCTGGAAGTGGGGCGCAAGGTCATGAAGAACGACATCAGCCAGATGTTCGCCAAAGGCATCGTCTCTGGCTGGATGATCGCCACCATGGTGTGGATGATCCCGTCGATGGAACATGCCAAGATCTGGATCATCCTGATGATCACGTATCTGATGGCGCTGGGCGACTTTACCCATATCGTCGTGGGGTCTGTGGAGGTCTCCTACCTGGTCTGGGCCGGGGAGCAGACCTGGCAGAATTTCTGGCTGGCATTCGCGCTGCCGACACTGGCCGGCAACATCATCGGGGGCAGTTTCATATTTGCCTTGATCAGCCATGCCCAGGTACGCAGCGACAGCGGCAAGCCCCCGTCGCAGCTATTGAAGGACGAGAAACGATCTTTCCGTGGACCGGATGGCCAATAGCCCTCAGCGGCTGGCCACGGCACGTTCAGGCACGCTGCCCTGCTCTGGCACGGGCCGTGGCTGCCACCAGTTCTGCCCCTCGTGAGGCGAGTCGATACTGACACGCTCGCCCATCTGCGGGGTGCACAGGCGAACCTGCGCGGCGGAGGTCAATTCGAGTATTCGTTCGAAGGGCTCCTGCCACCCATGAATGGACAGGTCGAACGTGCCATTGTGAATCGGCAGCAGCCAGCGCCCACGCAGGTCGAGGTGGGCCTGCAGACTTTGCTCGGGCTGCATGTGCACGTTCGGCCAGGCTACGTTATAGGCACCGGTCTCTATCAGGGTCAGATCGAAGGGACCAAAGCGCTCGCCGATCTGGCGAAAACCGTCGAAATAGCCGGTGTCGCCACTGAAGAACAGCTTCATCTGTTCGTCGATCACCACCCAGGACGCCCATAAGGTGCGATTGCTGTCGAACAACCCGCGCCCGGAGAAATGCTGGGCGGGTGTAGCCACGAAACGTACGCCATCGACTTCGGTCTCCTGCCACCAGTCCAATTGGGCGACCTTGTGCGCCGGCACACCCCATCCAATCAGCAGGTCTCCCACCCCCAGCGGCGCTAGAAAACGTTCGGTTTTGGGGGCGAGGCGGCGAATGGCCTGCTCGTCGAGGTGGTCGTAATGGTCATGGGACAGCACCACCGCTGCCAGCCGCGGCAAGTCGTCCAGCCCCATCGGTGGCGCATGGAAGCGCAGCGGGCCGGCCCATTGCACCGGCGAGGCACGCTCGGCGAATACGGGGTCGGTCATGAAAAACCGTCCACGCAACTTGATCAACACCGTGGAGTGGCCCAACCGCCAGAGGCTGTGATCTGGCGCATCGAGCACCTGCTGCCGGGTCATCGCCTGGAGACTGATGGCCGCTGCGGGTCGGGTTTCAGGCGGTTTGCGGATGAACAGGTACTTCAGGCCAATACGCAGTTTCTTCAACATGCCGTCCTGTGGCAGAAGCACCTGGTTGTGAAAGCGCCCGTCGCGCCGTGGCGCCAGCTCGCTGGCAGGGGTAGCCATCTGGACCATGAGCTGCAGGACTCCAAGCATGAGGAAAGCCTTCATGTTACCCCACAGCGCTCGCATCAACCGTGAAATGGCTTTTAAGGGCATTTTTCCGCGATCAAGCGCTGTTCACTCATGTCGGTGCGATCGATGCGATGAACGCTGTCATCGGTCAATTTCGCTCTCCACAAGGCCACGACACTCAAGCTGGCCTATCCTGAGTGAACCTTCCGAGGGGTTGACCTGCGGGAGCTCGGAGTTCACGAAGGAGTCGTTCGCCCATGGCCAGGACCGCCACCCTTCCTCTCGACACCCCCTCCCCGTCCCTACCGATGGGCCGTCTGGTCGCCGGCTTCTGCGCAGTATTCGGCCTCGCGTGCCTAGTGACCCTTGGGGCACTGTTCAACATCGCCGCCACCCTCGATCGACAGGAGCAGCAAAGCAGTACTTTCCATGCCACACAGGCCTTGGAGCAGCGCTTGCAGGCATCGCGACAATTTCTCTCCAGCTACGCGGTTTGGGACGCCGCCTACGAGCACCTGGCCAAGGTAGTGGACTGGCAGTGGGCGTATGAAGAGAAAAACGTCGGCGAGTCGCTTTACAGCGCCAGTGGTTACGAAGGGGTGTTCGTGGTCGATGACCAGCGCACCGGCTACGCCCTGTTCAAGGGCAAGCCCACCGAAGCTGCGGCCAGTAGTTACATCGACGCGCCGCTGGCCGACATCGTCGCCCAAGCCCGCCGTGCTGCCAGTGCACGGGAGCAAGTCACCCGCTTCGTGCTGTTCAACGGCTGGCCCGCCGTGTTGAGCGCCGCTGCGGTGCGTCCGGACAGGGACGTGCAGGACAGCGAAGTGCGGGAAGCGCCGGTCATGCTGTTCGTCGACCAGTTGACCGAAGACAAGCTGGCCCGGCTCGGCGCTGGCGCAGGCCTTGCGAACATGCACATCGAAAGAGACACACCCGGCTCACGGACGACCCAGCGTATTGCCCTGGGTGAAACCGGTTACCACCTGGCCTGGGACAGCCCATCGCCAGGGCGCCAATTGCTCTGGGCGGTACTGCCCCCGCTGCTGTGCGCGCTACTGGTATTGAGCCTGGTAATGCTGTATCTGTTCCGCCATGCCCTGCGCAGCGCCCGCGCCATCGACCTGAGTCTTGAGCGCCTGCAACAGAGCAATCGCGCCCTCGAGGCCAGCGAACAGCGTTTCAGGGCCGTCGCCGAAGCCGCTTCCGACTGGATCTGGGAAACCGACCGCCAGCAGCGCCTGACGTATCTGTCCCAGCGCTTCGTCAGCGTCACAGGCTACCCGGTCGACAGCTGGCTGGGGCAACCTATCAACCTGCTGCTGGCCTGCGATACCACGCCCCTGTCGACCTGGCTCGATGCCCAGGCCGAGGCCGACCCACAGCAACTGGCCAACCTGCGCTGTGCCTACCGCGACAGTACCGGACAGAACCGCTACTGCCGGATCTCGGCAAGGGCGATCATCTACGATGGCAAACCCTTCGGATTTCGCGGTACCGCCAGCGACATCACCGACGAGGTCGCGGCCCATGCGCGCATCCAGCATTTGTCCTTGCACGACCCGCTGACCGGGCTGGCCAATCGCAACAAGCTGTCCCGGCACCTTGAACAGGCGTTGCTGCAAGGAGGCGATGCCTGTTCGCTGACCTTGCTGTTGCTGGACCTGGACAATTTCAAGCCGATCAATGATTCCCTCGGCCACGCGGCGGGTGACGCGGTGCTGCAAGAGGTGGCCACCCGCCTGCGTGATACCACTCGTGATGTGGACCTGGTGGCCCGACTGGGCGGCGACGAGTTCGTCGTGGTGCTGGATGGCATCGACAACCGCAATGAAGTCGACCGGCTATGCGCGCGCCTGGTCGAACTGCTCAAGCAGCCGATCCTGTTCGAAGAACAGCCCGTGCATATCGGCGTCAGCATGGGCATCGCCCAGACCCGCACGCAAGGCTGTGATGCCGGTGAACTGATCCGCTGTGCGGATATTGCGCTGTATCAGGCCAAGGCAGAAGGCAAGAGCACCTGGCGCTATTTCGCCCCGGAAATGAACCAGCAGATCCAGTACCGTCGCCAGCTCGAAAACGATCTGCGTCGAGCCCTGCGCAACGACGAGCTGCTGCTGTACTACCAACCACGCTACAACCTCGACGACCTGCGCATCGTCTCGGTCGAAGCGCTGGTGCGCTGGCAGCATCCTCAGGAGGGGCTGCTGGGTCCCGATACCTTCATCCCGTTGGCCGAACAAAGCGACCTGATAAACGCCCTTGGCCGGTGGGTACTGCGCGAGGCCTGCAATACCGCCTACAGCTGGCCGGACAACCTGCTGATCTCCGTCAACCTGTCGCCCGCACAGTTCTTGCGCAGCAATGTGGTGGCCGATGTGCGCCAGATCCTGCTGGAGACTGGCTTCCCGGCTCAGCGCCTGGAGCTGGAGATCACCGAAAACGTGATGCTCAATGATATCGAGGGCGCCCTGGCCACCCTGCAGGCGCTCAAGGAACTGGGCGTGCGCCTGAACATGGACGACTTTGGAACCGGTTACTCCTCGTTGGGTTACCTGCGCACCTATCCATTCGACAGCATCAAGATCGACAAGCGCTTCATCGCAGGCCTGAACAACCCCAGCGCCAGCGATCGTGCGGTGGTCCAGGCAATCATCAACCTGGGGCAAGCCATGGGGCTGACAGTCACTGCCGAGGGCGTTGAAACCGCCCAACAGCTCAAGGCCCTGG
This sequence comes from Pseudomonas sp. Rh2, assembly GCF_040762985.1. NCBI lineage: Bacteria > Pseudomonadati > Pseudomonadota > Gammaproteobacteria > Pseudomonadales > Pseudomonadaceae > Pseudomonas > Pseudomonas sp. Rh2. The sequence goes on along the minus strand of NZ_CP142890.1, from coordinate 1,732,935 downwards.
AGAACGACCGCTGCCACGAGGTGCAAGGCTTTTTCCTCAGCCGGCCGCTGGACAAGGCAGGGTTCGAGGCGTTGCTGCAGCAAGCGCCCGGCCGCTCGCTCGATGCCTCCTGAGCGTGTTAGCGCAAACGGCGCTCGGCCAGGATTTCCGGCAGGTCGCTACGCCGCAGGTAAATGCGCAATGGCTCGCCGATATTCAAGCGGTCATCCACGTGTTGCGCGAGCAACAGGGCAAGCCGCGTCCGGCACAACGCCATGCGCTGTCCCGGCTCGGGCCGCCAGACGAATTCGCTGCATGGCGTGATGCTGTCGTCGGCCACATCCATGCCGAACGAGTCTTCGGAAAAACGCACGATATGAACCCCGCGCTTGCCGTGGAAACCCACGAACCCTTTGAGCTGGTCGGCGGCGTTGCAGATGTCCTGGGAGGAAATGGCCATGTCGTAACCTCGCAAAATAATGGGAAGTAACGCACGCCTGGCGGGGAACGGTTGCCTCTGACGGGCAACGCGCAGCGGCCAGCCTAGCGTAACTGGCCAGGCATTTGCCAAGAAATTTCAGTTTCGCGAAGGGTCGACCTGCGACGCCAACAGCACCGTCAGCCAGTTCATGAACGCCTGGACCCGACGCGGTACATGTTGTTGCCGGGCGTACAACAGTGACACCGGCATGGCGCGTGCCTGCCAAGGGTGAAGCACTGTCACCAGATTGCCCTGCGCCAGATGCTCGGAAACCCCAACCGCGGGGACCTGGATCAACCCCAGGCCGGCCAGGCAGGCGGCCGAATAGGCTTCAGCATTGTTGACCGTGACCACGCCGGCCATGGCTTGGTAATGCAGTTCGCCGTCCCGCTCGTACTCAAACCCTGGACTGCGCGCACCGAGGTTTCGGACATAATGCACCAACTGATGTCCGGCCAAGTCTTCGAGGCGGCTCGGCACGCCGTGGCGGGCCAAGTAGTCAGGGCTCGCGCAATTGCACATGCTCAGTTGGCCGATCGCCCGCGCCACCACATCCAGGTCGCTCAAGGCGCCGATACGCATCACGCAATCGAACCCCTCTCGCAGCAAATCGACTTGCCGGTCGGTGCAGCTGATTTCCACCTCCAGCCGCGGAAAACGCGCCAGAAACGCCGGCAATGCCGGAATGATCACCCGTCTGGCCATCATGGTCGGCAAATCGACGCGCAGGCGCCCAGCCAACTCGGCGTCATCGGCACGGAACAGGCTCTCGATCTCATCCATGCCCGACAGCAAGTCCTTGCTGCGCGCATAAAGCAGCGCACCATCCTGCGTGGCCTGCATCCGTCGGGTTGTGCGGTTGAACAGCCGGGTGCCGAGCAACCGCTCAAGGGCCCTGATCTGCTCGGAAACCGTCGAGCGCGGCAGACCCAGACTTTCGGCGGCCAGCGTAAAACTGTTGACCTCGGTCACCCGGACGAAAGTGCGCAGTAACGCCAGCTTGTTCATACGGACCCTCTGATTATTCGGACATGCCGAACAGTATTTCCGGTTTCGCGGGATTTAACAGCACAAGGACGACCAATAACCTTTCCTCATCGCCATCCCATGAGGAAATCGACATGACCCGCAAGATTGCCCTGATCACAGGTGCCAGCCGCGGCTTGGGCAGGAACACAGCCGAACATCTGGCCGCACGTGGCATCGATATCATCGGCACCTACCACAGCAAGGTGGACGACGCCCAAGCAGTGGCCAGCGCCCTGGAGCAGACAGGAGTCAAGGCTGCCATGCTGCAACTCGACGTCAGCGACAGCAGCAGTTTCAAGGCCTTCGCCGAACGCCTGAGCACCACACTGCGGGAGCGATTCGCGCGCGAGAAGTTGGATTTTCTGGTGAACAACGCCGGAATCGGCCTGAACGTGCCGTTCGCGCAAACCACCGAAGCACAGTTCGACCAGTTGCTGAACATCCAGCTCAAGGGACCGTTCTTCCTCACCCAGCAGCTGCTGCCTGTGCTGGCCGACGGTGGCCGCATCGTCAACATTTCATCCGGCTTGGCGCGCTTCGTACTGCCAGGCTACGCCGCCTATGCCGCGATGAAAGGTGCGATGGAGGTGTTGACGCGGTATCAGGCCAAGGAACTAGGCGCGCGGGGTATCCGGGTCAACATCCTTGCCCCCGGCGCGATCGAGACCGATTTTGGCGGCGGTGTGGTGCGCGACAACCGCCAGGTCAATGACTTCATTGCCAGCAATACAGCGCTGGGACGAGTCGGCTTGCCCGACGACATCGGCGCGGCGATTGCCCTGCTGCTCGCGGAGGGCAATGGCTGGATCACCGGGCAACGGCTGGAGGTCTCGGGCGGTATGTTCCTCTGAAGGTCTGCCGGGGCCGCTTTGCGGCCCTCACGGTTGCGGGTCGTCGTGCACTTGCACGCTGGCAGTCATCCCTGCACTCAGGTGCACGCCCTCGGGAATCTCGTCGAGTCGGATACGCACGGGAATCCGCTGGGCCAGCCGCACCCAGTTGAACGTCGGCTCTACCTCCGGCAACAGCTGGCTGTCCGGGTTGCTGTTGCTGTCGGTAATCCCCCGGCCGATGCTTTGTACATGCCCCTGCATCGCCTCGCCCGCGCCCATCAGCCAGACCTTCACGGTATCGCCCTCGCGGATGCTTGGCAGCTTGGTCTCCTCGAAATAGGCCTGGATGTAGAACGTCGAATCGTCGACCAGGGCCATCACCGCTTGCCCAGTATTCACATAGTTGCCTTCGGCCAGGCGCAGGTTGGTGATATGCCCACTTCGAGGCGCCCGCACCTCGCTGCGGGCCAGGTTGATCTTGGCGACCTGCAACTGGGCTTCTGCCTCGCGCAACTCGCCACGCGCGATGGCGGCGTTGATCTGGGCATTCTCGCGTAGCTCCGCGCTGATCGCGTCCGGCCCCAGCGCCGTGCGCCGCGCCGCTTCGCGCTCACGCAGGCGAACCTGTTGACGACGGGTCTCGGCCACGGCGCTGGCTTGCTCCACCGCAGCCTCGAAGCGCTCGCGGTCGATGCTCATGAGCAAATCACCGGCCTTGACCTGCTGGTTGTCATGAACGTTCAGCCCGCGGACCCAACCGGAGACGTCGGGGGCGATCACCACCACATCCGCACGCACACGCGCGTCACGGGTCCAGGGGGTGAGCATGTAGTACTGCCAAAGCTTGAAACCTGCGAGCACGGCAAGTGCCACCACGCAGAGGGTCACCAAGGTACGTACGACTGTACGCATCGACTCAACTCCTTACAAAGGTCCCAACGAACGCACCACCAGGTACAGCACGCAGACGAACAACGCCGCGTCGAACAACGCTTCGTGCCAGATCCAGCGCCCCAGGGGCGTGGCCTGGACCACCAGACGCAATACGCCAGTCACCACCAATGCCATCAAGACGTAGATCAGAAAAGGGCTGAGCAGCACGCCGCCCACCGCCCACTCACGCAAACCCATGGGCTTCCTCCTGCCAGCGACACCATTTACGCCAGCTTTTCTGCAATTGCAGCACCGCACCTTCGGCCAATCGCAGCGGATCGCTGGGTGGCTGACGACGCAAGACCTCGATGAAGCGCTCGCTGGCAGCATCCAGCTGCTCCCCACGCCCGGCTGCCGGCCCATTGGCCAACACGTGCTCCACTTGCTGCAGGTATTCGCGCTCGAAGCTGCCAATCGGCACGTTCGCCACCGCCAGGCACATGCGCAGGTGAACGAGTTCATCACCGATATCCAGGCCATGCAGGCCATCGTCCCATCGTTTGCGCTCAGCCTCGGGGAGTTCGCTGGCGTGATGGGCAAGCTTCATCAGGCGGTCGGCCATCCGTCCGCCGAACCAGCTGTCGGCACCCCGCAAATCACGTCGGGTCAGGCGCACCAGGTCGCTCTGGGTAGCGGCCCGCAGGCGTCGGCCAAGCCAGGCTGGGTGGCGCAACACCACCAGACGGAACGCCAGCACGGCCGCTCCGACCCCGATCAACATGGCCTGCGCGCTGTTGAGCATGTTCGCCACATCGAATTTCATGGTATTGAGCGGCGACACCAAGACGATGAAGTGCAGGCAATAGGACGTGGCCGTACCCGCCGTGCGAGGGTTGGCCATGCACAGAGCGCCGAAGAACAACGGCACGCCCATGCCCAGGCAAAGCATGGCGAAGCTGCTCCATTGGGGCAGGAGAATTTCTCCGACCAGAAATGCCACCGGAAACGCCAGCAAGATCCCACGCAGGAAGCTCAGGCCTATCTGTGCGCCATTCTCACGGCTGGCAAACAGGCTGCAGACAACGCAAGTCAACACCAGGCCGCCTGGCGCCGACGGCCAGGCGGTAGCCAGCCAGAAACTGCTCATGACCAGAAACGCCAACGCACTGCGGGCGCCGAACAGCAGGGCCAGCGGCAGGTCACGGTGCACGGCAAGGCCCGGCGCGGCATCCTTCGGCGCCCTGCCGGCCTCGACATCCTCCACCGCCTGGGTCGCGGCCATGGCAACGTCGATCAACAGCGTCATGCGCGCCAGACAATAGTGTTCTGCCGAGCTGATATGTTCATCGTGGGCCGCATCCCAGATACGCTGGCGCAAAACCAGCAAGCTTGGCTTGTCAGGCTGGATCAGCAGCGCCCGCACCTCCTCCAGCCAGGGCGCGATATGACCGGCTTCCTGCTCATCGAGCTGGCGCCATTGCCGACGCACCGAGCGCGAGATGCGCAACAGCACCATCAGTTTCTGGCTAAGCCCGCGGATGGCGCTGGCGCGCTGCCGCCCACGATTACCTTCGAACCAGGCGTGTTCACGCTGGGAATCGATGGCCACGATGCGTCCAAGAATCTCCAGCAATCCTTTACGCGCTTCGTCCTCCCCGCCGAGCATGGCGGCGGCCGCTTGCAGCCCGGTCTGCCAGGCCTGACGCGCCTGGCCGCTCAGTTGCTGCTCGACCCGCATTGGCCAGAGCAACGCGCTGGTGGCGGTAGCGCAGCAGATCCCCAGGCAGATTTCGGTGCAGCGGGCCACGGCCTGGTCGAACACCTGCAGCGGGTGATTGACTGCCGGCAGGGCAATGATCGCCACCGTGTAGCCAGCCAGAACGAAGGCATAGGCCCAGGCGCTGCGCAGCTGGGTCGAGGCCGCTGTGCACAACGCCAGCCACAGCGCCAAGGTGATCAGGAACAACCAGGGTGTCTGGGCGAACAACGCCATGAACACCACCGACATGATGGTACCGACCAAGGTCCCGGCCAATCGAGCCAGGCCTTTCTGCACCACCATCCCCGATAGCGGTTGAGCCACGATGAACGCGGTCATCAACGCCCAAGACGGCTGCTCCAACCCCCAGCGCATGGCCAGCCAGAGCGCCAGACCACCGCCGAGCACGGTCTTGATGGCGAACTTGATGGCGAGGCTGCTGGGAGCGAACAGGGCCTGGAAAGTGATGGGCACGAATCGGACCTTGCGGGGCTGGTTACAGAAAAGATAGACAACACGGAGAAGGATAATGCGGAGCCGATTAATTAGCTAGCTATCAATCTATTCAAGTCAGGCGATACCTGGCCTGGATTTAGCAAATCGCGGGCAAAAAAATGGGCGACCGAAGTCGCCCTAAATGCCTTGCGTGCACGTGAATCTGGAAGGTCAGCGCGGCTTGCGCTTGTTCGAATCCTTCCAGATGAAAAGTCCTAGACCGGCAAAGAATGCAAACATCAACCCGACTGTTACCACGCCAGCGATGACCACATTGTCGAAGAACATGTCGGCCTCCCATTCGTTTGCCGTTGTCCGATGGGTGCAAGGTATCTAATCGAGGGGAGTGAATAATTGATCGGTGTCAATGGTGCCCTGGAGCGGGCACGCGAGGCGGGTACAGGGTTGACCTGCGTCAAGTTTCAGCGCTTCTTGGGCTTGCCCTTGGGCTTCTTTTTCTTCGCGCCAGCCAGCGGCATGGCTTGCTCGAAGGCCTGACGCACTTCGTTCAGGCGCTTTTCCTTGAGGTCGTGAATGCGCTTGGCGCGTTCAGCATCGAAGTCGATGAGGTTGTCTTGGCTCATGGGTGGGCTCGACGGTCAGCAGAGTCTTGCATGATGAAGCCAGGAGCCGGTCATGACCAGTCCCTGGTCAGACTTCGATGTCCACCAGCAGCCCTTGGCGCGGCTGTTCGCCCATCAGTGGCGCGACCGGCACGGTGTTGTCTGCATTCACCTCGTCACCAGGCAGCGCAGTGTAGCGCTCATCATCGCCCTTCTTGCGACGCTGCTGACGCCGCTGCTCGTCGCGCAACAGCACGGCCTGCTCCTCGGGATCACGGTGCTGCTTGAGGTCGATGGCGCTTTCGCTGGAGGATGGCTGCGCGGGCACCACCGGCTTGATGTCGGGCGTCGGTTTGACCGGGTCCAGTTGCGAGGTGACCGGGACAGCACTGAGCGGGATGAGCGGCGGCAGCATGGGAGTTCTCCTGTAGCCACTGTATCGGCCGGCCAGAATCCGCCTTGAATCCTGGTGGGTATAAACCTGTGGTGTGTCACGGTCAGTGGCCGCCGATGAGGACGACGCTTACTCGGTGTCGTCCTCGGGGTCGTCATCGACCGGCGGGCTGGTTTCGCTCCAGGGGCGCTTGTAAACCTGCTGCCAGACCGCATCCATGTGCTCACGCAGGACCTGGGGCGCGTTCTTCAGCGATGCACTGTCGTCGCGCTCGCCACCGATCGGCTCCTCGCCCGCGGGCGTTATCAGCGACTGCCCGGTAATCGTGTAGCTTGCCTGCCCCTCACGTAGCTCGATGGAGATATCGTGCGGATCGATGCCACCGCCGCAGAAGGCATGGCTTGCCACTGTGACCTCGGCGACACCGTCCTTGTTCAAGTCGCTGACGTCACTGACATCGGTGTAGAAGTCCACATCCAGGTCCAGCCCCGGGCAACTGGTCTCCTGTTCGATCTGCCAGCGCGGCTTGAATGCGTCGCGCTCTGCGGCACGCCCATACAGGGTGGCCTTGAGCTGCACCTTGTCCACTTCCTGCTCGGTGTCAGGGTCGGTGGCCTGGCCATCGACGCGGCTCAGTACCAACAGGCCCTCGCCATCGCGGTCACGGAAGTGGACGCTCTTGATCGGCGTCTGCACCCCCAGCACCTCGAGCTGATCGACCGGGATCGCAGGCAGGGTCTCGAAATTCTTCTGTTCACAGGCGGCCAGCAGCAAAACGCTACTGATGGCCATTGAGGCGCTCAACCAGGGGTGCTTCACAGGCATATCGGTTCGGACCCTCGTCGGCAGGACGGTGTTCGTCGATGAAACAGCTAGACTCTTGGTCTTCACTCTTTGGTCTGACCGGCCTATCCGTTAACATAGCCGGCTTTTCAACGCGGGAGTTCAGGCAGTATGGCGCAGCAGTATCAACCGGGGCAACGCTGGATCAGTGACAGCGAAGCCGAGCTCGGCCTGGGTACCATCCTGGCGCAGGATGGCCGCCTGTTGACCGTGCTCTACCCGGCCACTGGCGACACACGTCAGTATTCCCTGCGCAATGCGCCGCTGACCCGTGTGCGCTTCTCGCCCGGTGACCAAATCACACACTTCGAAGGTTGGAAGCTGACCGTACGCGAAGTCGAGGATGCCGATGGCCTGATGGTCTACCACGGCCTGGATGGCAACAATCAGCCGCGCACCCTGCCGGAAACCCAGCTGTCGAACTTCATTCAGTTCCGTCTGGCCAGTGACCGCCTGTTCGCCGGCCAGATCGACCCACTGTCGTGGTTCTCCCTGCGCTACAACACCCTGCAGCACACCAGCAAGCAGATGCTGTCCTCGCTATGGGGCCTGGGCGGATGCCGTGCGCAACCCATCGCCCACCAGCTGCATATTGCCCGCGAAGTGGCAGACCGTAGCGCGCCTCGTGTTCTGCTGGCCGACGAAGTCGGCCTGGGCAAGACCATCGAGGCTGGCCTGGTGATCCATCGCCAGTTGCTGTCCGGGCGTGCCAGCCGAGTGCTGATCCTGGTCCCGGAAAACCTTCAGCACCAGTGGCTGGTGGAAATGCGTCGGCGCTTCAACCTGCAAGTCGCCCTGTTCGATGCCGAACGCTTCATCGAAAGCGATGCCAGCAACCCATTCGAAGATGCCCAGCTGGCGCTGGTCGCGCTGGAATGGCTGGTGGACGACGAAAAGGCCCAGGATGCCCTGTTCGCTGCCGGTTGGGACCTGATGGTGGTCGACGAAGCGCACCACCTGGTGTGGCACGAAGACCAGGTCAGCGCCGAATACGGCCTGGTGGAACAGCTCGCCCAGGTGATCCCGGGCGTGCTGTTGCTCACCGCGACGCCTGAACAGCTCGGTCAGGACAGCCACTTCGCCCGCCTGCGCCTGCTGGACCCGAACCGCTTCCACGACCTGGCCGCCTTTCGCGCCGAAAGCGAGCACTATCGCCCGGTTGCCGAGGCTGTCCAGGAGCTGCTTGACGAAGGTCGCCTGTCACCCAAGGCCCACGCCACCATCCTCAACTTCCTCGGTGCCGAGGGCGAAGCCCTGCTGGCAGCCGTGAGCGATGGCGACACCGAGGCCAGCGCGCGCCTGATCCGTGAGCTGCTGGACCGTCACGGTACCGGCCGCGTGCTGTTCCGTAACACCCGGGCGGCGATCCAGGGCTTTCCCGAGCGCCAATTGCACCCTTACCCGCTGGCCAATCCGGAGCAGTACCGCGATTTGCCCGCTGGCGAGCACGCGGAGCTTTACCCGGAAGTGGCCTTCCAGGCCCAGGGCGAGGTCAGCGATGACGAACGCTGGTGGCGTTTCGACCCACGGGTCGACTGGCTGATCGACACCCTGAAGATGCTCAAACGCACCAAGGTGCTGGTGATTTGCGCCCACGCCGAGACTGCCATGGACCTGGAAGACGCCCTGCGCGTGCGCTCCGGCATTCCAGCCACGGTGTTCCATGAAGGCCTGAGTATCCTCGAGCGCGACCGCGCCGCGGCCTACTTCGCCGACGAGGAGTTCGGCGCCCAGGTGCTGATCTGCTCCGAAATCGGCAGTGAGGGCCGCAACTTCCAGTTCGCCCATCACCTGGTGATGTTCGACCTGCCGGCCCACCCGGACCTGCTCGAACAGCGGATCGGCCGCCTCGACCGAATCGGTCAGAAACACACCATCGAGCTGCACATTCCCTACCTGCAGGACAGCCCGCAGGAGCGTCTGTTCCAGTGGTACCACCAGGGCCTCAACGCCTTCCTCAACACCTGCCCAACCGGCAACGCCCTGCAACACCAGTTTGGCCCACGCCTGCTGCCGATGCTCGAAGGTGGCGACGCCAAGGCATGGGATGGGCTGGTGGCCGAAGCCCGCGCCGAGCGCGAGCGTCTTGAAGCCGAACTGCACAGCGGCCGTGACCGCTTGCTGGAACTCAACTCCGGCGGTGCTGGCGAAGGCCAGGCGCTGGTCGAGGCGATTCTCGAGCAGGACGACCAGTTCGCCCTGCCTATCTATATGGAAACCCTGTTCGACGCCTTCGGTATCGACAGCGAAGACCACTCCGAGAACGCGCTGATCCTCAAGCCAAGCGAGAAGATGCTCGATGCCAGCTTCCCGCTCGGAGACGACGAAGGCGTGACCATCACCTACGACCGCACCCAGGCGCTGTCGCGCGAAGACATGCAGTTCCTGACCTGGGAACATCCGATGGTGCAAGGCGGCATGGACCTGGTGCTGTCCGGCTCGATGGGCAATACCGCCGTAGCCCTGATCAAGAACAAGGCGCTCAAGCCCGGCACGGTGCTGCTGGAATTGCTGTTCGTGAGCGAAGTGGTGGCACCGCGCAGCCTGCAGTTGGGCCGCTACCTGCCACCTGCTGCACTGCGCTGCCTGCTGGACGCCAACGGTAATGACCTGGCGGCGCGCGTCGCCTTCGAAACCCTCAACGACCAACTCGAAAGCGTACCTCGCGCCAGCGCCAACAAGTTCGTCCAGGCCCAGCGCGACGTGCTGGCCAAACGGATCAGCGGTGGCGAAGCCAAGGTCATGCCGACCCACATCGAGCGCGTGGCCGAGGCCCAGCGCCGACTGGCCGCCGAGGCGGATGAAGAGCTGGCGCGTCTGACCGCGCTCAAGGCCGTCAATCCAAGCGTGCGTGACAGCGAAATCGACGCCCTGCGCAAGCAGCGTGAAGAAGGCTTGGCAATGCTGGATAAGGCAGCCTTGCGACTGGAGGCGATTCGAGTGCTGGTCGCAGGCTGATTATCCGCCGGCTCTGTGGGAGCCTCTTGCTGTCGAGACGGGCCGCGCTCCGCTGCGCGGGAAGCCTGGGGGGCCGCGATGCGGCCCTATCGCGACGCAAGACCGCTCCCACAGCGATCCGCTACCACATGGGTAAGTCCCGCAAGTTTTCGTTCGCGAGGTCGTTATATCCCTCCGCTATCAGCCCGATGCCGAAATCATTGCTTTCAAAGTGCCATTAGTCATGAAGGCCTGAATAGCTGTTCCTATACTTTCGTCTGGTCAGTCTCCACCCCGCATTTTGGAGACGAGTGAAAACTCGACGAAGAGGCATGCTATGGAATGGCTGGGACTGCAATTGTTCTCCGAGCTTCCTATCAACGGGCAGATTGTCATTGACTGCCGGCATGAGCCGCTACTGATCCTGCTCGCTTATGCCGTGGCCTGTGCCGGGTGTTTCGCCACCCTGGACATGGCAGAACGCCAATGTCACTGCGAAAATGCCAAAGCCCAACGACAATGGCGGGCACTTGGCGCCTTCTGCCTGGCTGGCGGTATCTGGGCCATGCACTTCATCAGCATGCTCGCCTTCCAGGCACCGCTGGAAGTCCACTATGACGTCTCTCTTACCGGCCTTTCGCTCTTGATTGCATTGGTGGTTGCCTGGCTGGCGATGTACAGCCTCAACCGTGTACAAATGCTTGCGCACAACTATTTGCAAAGCGCCCTGCTCATTGGCGCGGGCATCATCCTCATGCACTTCGTCGGCATGGCTGCGCTGCAGACCGGCGCCCAGCAGTATTACCGTACCGACCTGTTGCTGGCCTGTACCGCCATCGCCTTTCTCACCAGCCTCACCGCCCTGCTGCTGGCGCGGTACTTCCGCAACGGTAGCGGCACTTGGCATTTGGCCATGAAATACGGCGCCAGCCTGGTCATGGCGGGCGGTATCGTCGCCACGCATTTCACCGCCATGGCCGCGATGACCTTGGTCATACCAGCCGACACGGCCTTGAGCTTGCCTTCGGGTGATAACAGCCTGCAACTGGGCCTGACCATCGCCGTGATCACCCTGCTGATCAGTGGCAGCAGCATCAGCGCCGCGCTGGCCGACAAGAAGCTGCAACGTCAGGAACACGACCTGCGCCGCTACAGCGTCCTGCTCAACCAGCTCGATCAGGCCCGCGCCTCCCTGCAGCAAGCCGCTCACTACGATGCCTTGACCAATCTGGTCAACCGCCGAGGTTTCAACGAAGTGTTCGCCGAACGCCTGGCCGAGCATCAGGACCGCCAGAGTCGCCTGGCGGTGATGTTCCTCGACATCGACCATTTCAAGCGCATCAATGACAGCCTTGGTCACGATGCGGGCGATGAGCTACTGAAGGTCATCGCCGACCATATCAAGGCCGCCACCCGCAGTCAGGACCTGGTGGCACGGCTGGGGGGCGACGAGTTCTGCGTGGTCACCAGCCTGAACAACCCCGATGAGGCTCGCCACCTGGCCCAACGCATCATGCAACGCATGAAAGACCCCATCGACCTGGGCGGCCGGCGCATGGTGATGACCACCAGTATTGGCATCAGCATATTCCCGGAAGATGGCCAAACCGCTGAAGAACTGCTCAAGCATGCCGACCTGGCCCTTTATCAATCCAAAGGCTGCGGACGCAATAGCCTGCACTTCTTCAACAGCGGACTGAAGAACCGGGCGACCCTTGAACTGCAACTGGAAGAGGAACTGCGCATCGCCCTGCTCGAGGAGTGCGGACTGTGCGTGCATTACCAGCCCATCTTCGACCTGCGCACGGGCCAGGTGGCCAAACTCGAAGCGCTGGTACGCTGGCAACACCCGCAACACGGCCTGCTAAGCCCCGATCGTTTCATCGGCATCGCCGAAGCCAACGGGCTGATCGTCGACCTTGACCTGTGGGTGCTGCACCACGCCTGCAAGGACCTGGCCCAGCTCAACCGCCACGGCTACACCAGCCTGAAGGTTACGGTGAACTGTTCGGCCGTGACCCTAGGCCGCGAAGAGCTGGCCAATGAGGTAGAAATGGCCTTGCTGGAAGCTGGGCTTGCGCCGCGCCAACTGGAACTCGAGGTGACCGAAAATGCCCTGATGGGTGATGTCCAGCGCACTGCAGGGCTTTTCAAGCGTATCCGCGCCCAGGGCGTTGCCCTGTCGATCGATGACTTCGGCACCGGCTATTCGTCGCTGGCTTACCTCAAGCGCTTGCCGCTGGATGTGCTGAAGATCGACCGCAGTTTTCTCCAGGACGTGCCCGGCAACCAGAAGGACCGGGAAATCGTCCAGGCGATCATCGTCATGGCCCACACCCTCCACCTGCAGGTGGTCTGCGAGGGTGTCGAGACCATCGAACAACACGAATTCCTCGCCACCCACGGCTGCGACTACCTGCAAGGGTACCTGCTGAGCCGACCAGTGCCGCTGGCGGACCTGCGGCCGATCCTGGAGCGGCTCGACCGCCAGGAAAGCCGCCTCACTCCTTGTTACGATACAGTTCTACCAGGGTCGCCGGATCTTTTTGCAGATTCCCTTGGCTACCGTGCAAGCGCATCAGTTGCGCGGCGAGGGCGGTAACGGGTGTTGCCGAGCCCTGCTCGCGGGAAAACTTGACGGCGCCATCGAGGTCCTTGAGCAGCGTGCGCACATGCCACTTGATCGGTTCGAAGCGGCTTTCGGCCATTTGCGGCGCCAGGATCTGCAGGGGCTTGGAGTCGGCGAAGCCCCCTGCCAGCGCTTCGGCGATCAAGGTCGCGTCAACCCCTGACCGCTCCGCCAGGGCCACCACTTCGGCAATCACCAAGGCATTGCACGCCACGATCATCTGATTGCAGGCCTTGGTCACCTGCCCCGCTCCCACTGCCCCCATGTGCGTGACTCGCTGGCCCAGGGTCAGCAGAATGGGTCGAGCGCGCTCAAGATCACTCGGCTCCCCGCCGACCATGATCGCCAGGGTCCCCGCTTCCGCGCCAGGCGTCCCCCCCGATACCGGCGCATCCAGCCAGGCCATGCCACACAGGGCGGCCACTTCAGCAGCCATTTCGCGAGTGGCCGTCGGTTCAAGACTGGAGAAGTCGATCAGCAATTGCCCGCTGCGCCCTCCGTGAACGACGCCTTGCTCGCCGAACACCACTTCACGCACCACTGCCGTATCGGCCAGGCAAAGCAGCACCATGTCGCTGCCACGGCTCAGTTCTGCTGGGCTATGTGCCAGCTTCGCCCCGGCGGCAACCAGCTCGGCACACTTCTCCGGGCTGCGATTCCACACGGTCAGGGGGTAACCCGCAGCCAGCAGGCGCCGGCACATTGGCAGTCCCATCAGGCCAATTCCGGCGAATCCCAGCGAAGGCAGTGCAGTACTCATGAACGACTCCTGGCAGAAGATTAAAGAAGCATGACAATCGGACGATGCAGTGCCGGAGCGATAGAAAAAATCCTTAGAAGCTGTAAGGCAAACCCCTATCGCATCCGAAAAAGGCGCACTGCTACAGTCGCCGAAACCCTGGTGATGGCTAGATGACATGCCCACCCAGGGGCCCACCACCTCAGGTAAATGGCGCACTATGACTTCTACGAACACTTCTGCCAATGCGGTCCCCGAGTCGACGACACACTCCACTTCGCTGACCGCCAGCGGTGCTCGAGAAGCTCTGCCAGTGCGCAGCGCGCCAGCACAGCAGTACCTGTACTTCACCGAGCAGGATATTCAGCGCATCCTCGACAACCTCGACGGCCTGCGCGACCTGGTGTTCCCGCAGAACCTGCACATCGAAGACGAAAGCCAGCTGCGCCTGGAACAGCAGTTTCCCTCGGTCTGCCTGATCGGCCTGGGCCGCTGCGGCTCGAACATTGCTCTTGATGTTGCCGAACTGGTGTACAACGCCCGCACCTTCTTCCTCAACGAATTCAACAACGAGGACCGTAACAAGGGCGAATCGGGCTACAGCCCGGCGCGCTGGATTCGTCAGAACCTGCGCCTGGTGCAAAACAAAGGCGCGAAACCCGTGTTTCTGGTCGAACCGCTGGTGATGCTGGGCGACCTGGACAAAGACATCGCCGGGCGCATTCGTTTCTCGCGCAAGGGCGAGCGTGGCGAGTTCCTGCGCGACTACAGCAAGATGAAGATCATGGACCTGTCCGAGGTCCACGCAGGGGGGGCCGGTAATGCCCCAATCCTCGGCCAGTACCTGGCCAAGATCATCCTCAACAAGGACACCCAGCGCTTTTCCAGCGCCGACTGGAAACTGATCCACTCGTACCTGATCGACTCCTGCGGCATCAAGGCCAACCAGTCGCGCCTGTACTTCTACATCTTCAGCGCTGGCGGCGGTACCGGCTCAGGCATGGCCTCGGAGTTCGGCCTGGCCCAGCAGTATTCGTACATGAACAAGACCTTCGACACCAAGCAGGCGGACGAGAACGACGGCAAGAGCGGACACTCGTTCGTCTTCGAGCCGATCTTCACCAGCGGCATCTGCGTGCTGCCAAACATTTCGGACCACCGCAGCGAAATGTCCGAAGCGCTGCACATCAACGCCGGCCGGCTGCTGTGCAAATACCTGTCCGAAGAATGGGACTTCTCGTACAACTTCGACAACGAGGACAGCAGCGAAGCCAGCGTCATGGGCCGCATTCGCCCCTGGAACGCAATGATGCTGATCTCGAACGACATCATGCGCTACGCCGAAGAAAGCGACGACGGCACGATCCACAACATCGACGTCAACGCCATGGAGAAGCACGCCAACCAGTACATCTCCCAGCAAATCTTCAACATCCTCACGGCCCAGGCGGTCACTACCGACTACGACCAGAACTACTTCCGTCGCGCCGGCATCGACATCGGCGAAACCATCCGCCTGGACGCCAACGACCTGTTCATGAGCCTGGCCGGCCCAGTGGCCATTGCCTACGCAGAATCGGTGGTGCCGGAAATTCCGGTCCAGGGTTCGGACAAGTTCAAGGTCTTCGAGCGCGAAACGCCGCGCCTGGACATCGACGACCTGTTCTTCCGCTCGATCGACCTGCCGCACTTCAACAAGCAGACCCAGGCAATCGAAGGCATCAGCCTGTTGCCGATCGAGTCGCGTCGCTACCGGGCAGCCTTGGAGCAATACCAGGCTTCGGGCTACGACGCCGCGGCCCTGCACGACCTGCACTTCTTCAAGAACTGCTCGTCGGTGGTGTCGATCGTGTCGCTGCCCAAGGACTACAAGCTGTCGTACATGGACCTGAATCGGCTCAAGACCCACCTCAACAGCCTGTTCCCCAACACCACGCTCAAGCGTTATGCGCTGGTCATCGGCGCCTCGGCCAACCTGTCGCTGACCACACTGATCGCCAAGAGCCCGTGCCTGTCGGATGACTTCCTGACCCTGATCGTGGCGTTCATCAAACGCTGCTTCGCCCGCACGCCGTACCGTTTCGACGACACCCTGGACAACGCCATCCTGGAGTTCATCACCAGCGAGCACTTCGATGAAGACCGCATCGACGACCTACTGAACGAGTTCGAGAACCCGGCGAAGATCCTCGATACCAACTGGTATGCGATCAAGCCGATGTACGAGAAGAAATACCGGGAATTGATCAACGACAAGAGCCGGTTCGTGTCGATCAATGACATTAGGCTGTCGCGCGAATGCGTGAAGAAGGCGGTGAAGTACCTGCGCGAGATCTTCCGCCACCGCATCGGCAAGACCCGGGTGATCTCGCTCAACAGCCACACCGGCCGGGTCGATTACTGACATCGGTCGTGCTGGCTCCTACAGCACCCGGTAGGAGCCGGCTGGTCGGCGGCGGGACATTACGCATCCCGTAAACTGTTACCGCCCCGCCGAATCAACACGACACTGTTACCAACTTCCACCTTACGTGAGCGTCAATGCGCACCGTTGTGACACGGCTGCGCATTTTCACGCACCAAAAAAGCGCATAGCTACTCAGCCTGCTTGACCTGGATGACGATGAACGGCGAAACCACTACCGCCCAGATCTCTGGATCGCGGCTTTGCAGGTCCATCGCCTGCTCTGCGGTGACTGGCCCCACAGTGCCATCACTACGCCACTTGGCGAAGATCTCGCTGCGATTCTCGGCCATCGCTTCGGCAACGGCGATCAGGTCCAGGGAGGGATCGACCCAAATCAGGTCACCCTTGGCCCAAAAACGCTCCAAGGCTTTCCACTCGATGGTCGCGGTCTCGCCGAGCAATTTGGCATAGAGGGTGCTTGTTTGATCAGTCATGGGTTTGTACACGCATCAATCGGCCAATAAAAAAGGCCGCTATTTTTGCAGAAAAACCCGGTTTCAAATACGTAATTTGGTCGATTGGCCCCGAAGTTGTGGGGTGGGGCCAGGGATAAAGGCAAAGTGATGGCGCTTTTCTATATCTTTCTGTCGATCAAGCGACAACCCCTGAGACAGGCGCAATTCGCCCGCTTTTCAAGCGCTCGAACGGCGCTCTACACTGTACCGGTACAGTTCCGGGACATGTTCCGGGGGAAGGTGGGCATGCAGTATGGCGTGGCCATACCGCAAATCCCGCCCGGTCTGTAGCCCTGGCCGCCAGGACTATAAGAATTACAACAGAATGAGTGGAGCACTATGATCAAGATTTCCAAGCTGTTCGCCGCAATGGTTCTGGCCGGGGTTGCCAGCCATTCGTTTGCCGCCGATACCATCAAGATCGGTATCGCTGGCCCCAAGACCGGTCCGGTCACTCAGTACGGCGATATGCAGTTCATCGGCGCCAAACAAGCCATCAAAGACATCAACGCCAAGGGTGGCGTGGATGGCAAGATGCTCGAAGCCAAGGAATACGACGACGCGTGCGACCCTAAACAGGCCGTTGCGGTCGCCAACAAAGTGGTCAACGACGGCGTCAAGTTCGTCATCGGCCACCTGTGCTCCAGCTCCACCCAGCCTGCGTCCGACATCTACGAAGACGAAGGCGTGATCATGATCACCCCGGCCGCCACTTCGCCGGAAATCACCGCCCGTGGCTACAAGCTGATCTTCCGCACCATCGGTCTGGACAGTGCCCAGGGCCCGGCTGCCGGCAACTACATCGCCGACCACGTCAAGCCAAAAGTGGTTGCGGTACTGCACGACAAGCAGCAGTACGGTGAAGGCATCGCCACCGCGGTCAAGCAGACGCTGGAGAAGAAAGGCACCAAGGTTGCCGTCTTCGAAGGCCTGAACGCCGGTGACAAGGACTTCTCCTCGATCATCCAGAAGCTCAAGCAGAACAACGTCGACTTCGTCTACTACGGCGGCTACCACCCAGAGCTCGGCCTGATCCTGCGTCAAGCCCAGGAAAAAGGCCTGAAAGCCAAGTTCATGGGTCCAGAGGGCGTGGGTAATGACTCGATCTCGCAGATCGCCCAGAACGCCTCCGAAGGCCTGCTGGTCACCCTGCCGAAATCGTTCGATGCCGACCCGGCGAACAAGGCCATCGTCGACGCTATCAAGGCCGACGGCAAAGACCCAAGCGGCCCGTTCGTGTTCCCGGCCTACTCGGCCGTCGAGCTGATCGCCGAAGGCATCAAGGCGGCCAAGTCCGAAGACACCGACAAGGTGGCTGCTGCCATCCACAACGGCACCTTCAAGACCCCGACCGGCGACCTGTCGTTCGACGAGAAAGGCGACCTGAAAGACTTCAAATTCGTGGTCTACGAATGGCACTTCGGCAAGCCGAAGACCGAAGTCTCCCCTCAGTAACTGCGTGACTAATAGCTGACCGTAGAAGCCCACTGTGCGAGCAGTGGGCTTTGTTTTACGAGGTTCATGGGCCTGATTGCCGCGATCCGGCAGCGGGTTCACCTGAAAATCTTAAAACCGTCACCCGCGGTTTCCTGGCTGTCACCCGGCCGGCGAAATGCAAATCAGGTTTTTAGGAGCGCTGTAATGCCTGAGATCTACCATTTCTTCCAACAACTGGTTAATGGATTGACCATCGGCAGCACCTATGCCTTGATCGCCATCGGTTACACGATGGTGTACGGCATCATTGGCATGATCAACTTCGCCCACGGCGAGGTGTACATGATCGGTTCCTACGTGGCCTTCATCGCGCTTGCGGGTCTGGCCATGATGGGTATCCACTCCCTGCCGATCCTGATGACCGTCGCCTTCGTCGCGACGATCTTCGTCACCAGTGCCTATGGCTACAGCATCGAACGGGTCGCCTACCGCCCGCTGCGGAACAGCAACCGTCTGATCCCGCTGATTTCTGCCATCGGCATGTCGATTTTCCTGCAGAACACTGTCTTGCTCTCGCAGGACTCCAAGGACAAATCCATCCCTAACCTGATCCCAGGAAGCTTCTCCTTCGGGCCAGGCGGTGCGGAAGAAGTCCTGGTGTCCTACATGCAGATCCTGGTGTTCGTGGTCACCCTGGTGGCCATGACCTGCCTGACCCTGTTCATCTCCCGCTCCCGCCTGGGCCGCGCCTGCCGCGCCTGCGCCGAGGACATCAAGATGGCCAACCTGCTGGGCATCAACACCAACAACATCATTGCCCTGACCTTCGTCATCGGCGCCGCACTGGCGGCGGTGGCGGCCGTGCTGCTGAGCATGCAGTACGGGGTTATCAACCCCAACGCCGGCTTCCTGGTGGGCTTGAAGGCCTTCACCGCGGCGGTACTGGGTGGCATCGGCAGCATTCCGGGCGCCATGCTCGGCGGGCTGGTGCTGGGCGTGGCCGAAGCGTTCGGCGCCGACATCTTCGGCGACCAGTACAAGGACGTGGTTGCATTCGGCCTTTTGGTTCTTGTCCTGCTGTTCCGGCCGACCGGCATCCTGGGCCGTCCGGAGGTTGAAAAAGTATGAACAGAAATCTCAAACAGGCGTTCTTCAGCGCCTTGCTGGTATGGGCCGTGGCCTTCCCGGTGCTTGGCCTGAAACTGAGCATCGACGGCATCAGCCTGGTGGTGCACAGCCAAGGCTCGTTCACCATCGGCATCATCGCTGTGTGTTCGGTGCTGATGTTCCTGCGCGTGCTGTTCGACAAGCAGTGGAATGCTGTGATGGGCCGTCGCTCGGATCGCGCCTTGATCCCGCCAGCGGTCAGCAACTACCTGACCCTGCCCAAGACCCAGCGCTACGTGATCATGGGCCTGATCGTCGCCGCCTTGGTGTGGCCGTTCTTCGGCTCGCGCGGCGCGGTCGACATTGCCACGCTGATCCTGATCTACGTGTTGCTGGGCCTGGGCCTGAACATCGTGGTCGGTCTGGCAGGCCTGCTCGACCTGGGCTACGTGGGCTTCTATGCGGTTGGCGCATACAGCTATGCCATGCTCTCGCACTACCTGGGCTGGAGCTTCTGGGTGTGCCTGCCGATCGCCGGCCTGATGGCCGCCACCTTCGGCTTCCTGCTCGGCTTCCCGGTGCTGCGCCTGCGCGGCGACTACCTGGCGATCGTGACCCTGGGCTTCGGCGAGATCATCCGTCTGTTCCTGCGTAACCTCACCGACTGGACCGGCGGCCCGAATGGCATCAGCAACATCCCCAAGCCGGAGTTCTTCGGCCTGACCTTCGAACGTCGTGCCGCCGAAGGAATGCAGACCTTCCACGAGTTCTTCGGGCTGGAATACAACTCGATCAACAAGGTCATCTTCCTGTACCTGGTGGCCCTGCTGCTGGCCCTGCTGGCGCTGTTCGTCATCAACCGCTTGCTGCGCATGCCGATCGGTCGTGCCTGGGAAGCGCTGCGTGAAGACGAGATCGCTTGCCGTGCCCTGGGTCTGAACCCGACCGTGATCAAGCTCTCGGCCTTTACCTTGGGCGCCTGCTTCGCAGGTTTCGCCGGCAGTTTCTTCGCCGCGCGCCAAGGCCTGGTGACGCCTGAGTCGTTCACCTTCATCGAATCGGCGATCATCCTCGCCATCGTCGTGCTCGGCGGCATGGGCTCGCAACTGGGCGTGATCCTCGCGGCCATCGTGATGATCCTGCTGCCCGAGCTGATGCGAGAGTTCAGCGAATACCGGATGCTGATGTTCGGTGCGCTGATGGTGTTGATGATGATCTGGCGTCCGCAAGGCTTGCTGCCTATGCAACGTCCACATATGGAGCTGCGTCGATGAGCCGCGAAATTCTGCAAGTCAGCGGCCTGAGCATGCGCTTCGGCGGCTTGTTGGCGGTCAACGGCGTGGGCCTGACCGTCAAGGAAAAACAGGTGGTGGCGCTGATCGGCCCGAACGGCGCCGGCAAGACCACCGTGTTCAACTGCCTGACCGGTTTCTATAAGCCAAGTGGCGGCACCATCCTGCTCGATGGACAGCCGATCCAAGGCCTGGCCGGCCACCAGATCGCCCGCAAGGGCGTGGTGCGAACCTTCCAGAACGTGCGTCTGTTCAAGGAAATGACCGCCCTGGAAAACCTGCTGATCGCCCAGCACCGCCACCTCAACACCAACTTCTTCGCCGGCCTGTTCAAGACCCCGAGCTTCCGCCGCAGCGAAAAAGAGGCCATGGAGCGCGCCCAGTACTGGCTGGAAAAGGTCAACCTGACCGAATTCGCCAACCGTACCGCCGGAACCCTCGCCTACGGCCAGCAGCGTCGCCTGGAAATCGCCCGCTGCATGATGACCCAACCCCGGATCATCATGCTCGACGAACCCGCGGCCGGTCTGAACCCAAAGGAAACCGAGGACCTGAAGGCGTTGATCGCCTACCTGCGGGAATCGCACAACGTCACCGTGTTGCTGATCGAGCATGACATGAAGCTGGTGATGAGCATCTCCGACCATATCGTGGTGATCAACCAGGGCACGCCCCTGGCGCACGGTACGCCGGAGGAGATCCGCGATAACCCTGACGTGATCAAAGCCTACCTGGGGGAAGCGTAAATGCTGAAGTTCGAAAACGTTTCCACCTTCTACGGCAAGATCCAGGCGCTGCACAGCGTCAACGTGGAAATCAACCAAGGCGAGATCGTCACCCTGATCGGTGCCAACGGCGCCGGCAAGTCGACGTTGCTGATGACCCTGTGCGGTTCGCCCCAGGCCCACAGCGGCAGCATCAAGTACCTGGGTGAAGAGCTGGTCGGGCAGCCCTCCTCGCACATCATGCGCAAGAGCATCGCCGTGGTCCCTGAAGGCCGCCGCGTGTTCGCCCGCCTGACCGTCGAGGAAAACCTGGCCATGGGCGGTTTCTTCACCAACAAGGGCGATTATCAGGAGCAATTGGACAAGGTCTTGCAATTGTTCCCTCGCCTGAAGGAGCGCTACATCCAGCGTGGCGGCACCATGTCCGGCGGTGAGCAGCAGATGCTGGCCATCGGCCGCGCACTGATGAGCAAGCCCAAGTTGCTGCTGCTCGACGAACCGTCGCTGGGCCTGGCACCGATCATCATCCAACAGATCTTCGACATCATCGAGCAGTTGCGCCGTGACGGCGTGACGGTGTTCCTGGTGGAGCAGAACGCCAACCAGGCGCTGAAGATTGCTGACCGAGCCTACGTCCTGGAAAACGGTCGGGTCGTGATGCAAGGGACCGGCGAAGCGCTGTTGACCGACCCTAAGGTACGTGACGCGTACCTTGGAGGCTGATCGACGTCCGCTTCGGGAAAGGGCCTTCGGGCCCTTTTTTCTGTCTAATAGGATGAGTCCGCCATGGCATGCCTTGCGCCGGCAAGCCGGCTGCTAAAGCGCTAGCGCGATCGCACAGCCCCCTTGTGCACATCCCTTGGCCTGAGTACCGTGGCCAGCTCTTGATGCAAGATTCCCGGAGCCAGCCCCATGCGCATAACCCCCACCCTGCTGCTTGCCAGCCTGCTGCCTTTGTTCGCCGGCTGCCAGCTCATGGCCCATCAACCAAGCGACCCGAACATCGGTACCACGCGCATGCAGGGCGAGCTGAGCGCCGGTGGCGGCCAGTTGTTCTTCAAGCCTTGCGGTGAGAGCCGTCGCTTCGTGATCAGCGACGTCGGCGGTACCGGTATCCTGCAGGAAGCCGCCAACCTGGCCGACGATGCCAACGACAAACTCTTCGCCGATGTGCGTGGCCGCCTGACCGGCAGCAAGCAGGCGAACAACGACGGCCAACTCGAAGTACGCCGACTGTACCGCCTGGAAGGTTCCACCCGCGCCTGCGAAGACCCCAACTTCAAGCAACTGACCCTGCGTGCCAGCGGCCACGAGCCGGGCTGGGACATCAAAGCCAGCGGCAAGGGCATGGTGCTCAACCGTGTCGGCCAGGACCCACTGCCACTGCCTTTCCTTGAAGAGGAAGTGCCCGGCGGCGGCCTGACCCTGACCAGCGAAGCCAACGGCAAGCACGTCGAGTTGTGGGTTGCCCCACAGCGCTGCGTCGATACGGCCACCGGCGCCGTGCAGCACTTGCGCGCCGAATTGCACATCGACGGCCAGACCCTCAAAGGCTGCGGCTACTATGGCGGTGCACGGGACAACTGATCGCCGGGCACTTTTATCCTGCCAGTCAGGGCGGCTAACAGCTTATACTTGGCGGTTTGTGTAAAGCCGCCGGCCGCCATGGCCGGGATACTGGACCCTGCCATGCTACGAATCACCGAACTTAAGCTGCCCCTGGACCACCCCGACGAAGCCCTGCGCGAGGCCATCGTCCAGCGCCTGGGCATCGAGGACGAGCAACTGCTCGGTTTCACCCTGTTCAAACGCAGCTACGATGCGCGCAAGAAGAACAGCGAAATGCTGTTCATCTACACCATCGACCTGGAAACCAGCAACGAAGCCGAACTGCTCAGCAAGTTCGCCGACGACCACAACATCGGCGTAGCCCCCGACGTTACCTACAAGTTCGTCGGCCAGGCCCCGACCGGCCTCCAGGAGCGCCCCATCGTGGTCGGTTTCGGCCCGTGCGGTATCTTTGCCGGCCTGCTGCTGGCGCAGATGGGCTTCAAGCCGATCATCCTCGAACGCGGCAAGGAAGTACGTCAGCGTACCAAGGACACCTGGGGCCTGTGGCGCAAAAGCGTGCTCAACCCAGAGTCCAATGTGCAGTTCGGCGAAGGCGGCGCCGGCACCTTCTCCGACGGCAAGCTGTACAGCCAGATCAAGGACCCGAACCACCACGGCCGCAAGGTGCTGGAAGAGTTCGTCAAGGCTGGCGCACCGGAAGAGATCCTCTACATCAACAAGCCACACATCGGTACCTTCCGCCTGACCGGCATGGTCGAGCAGATGCGCCAGGACATGATCGCCCTGGGTGCCGAGGTGCGTTTCCAGCAGAAAGTCACCGACCTGCTGATCGAGGATGGCCAACTGACAGGTGTGGTGCTGGAAAACGGCGAACAGCTGCACTCACGGCATGTGGTGCTGGCACTGGGACACAGTGCCCGCGACACCTTCCGGATGCTGCACGCCAAGGGCGTGTACATGGAAGCCAAGCCATTCTCCATTGGTTTCCGCATCGAGCACCCGCAGACGCTGATCGACAAAGCGCGGCTGGGCAAGTACGCCGGCCACCCGAAACTGGGCGCAGCCGACTACAAGCTGGTGCACCACGCCAAGAACGGTCGCTCGGTCTACAGCTTCTGCATGTGCCCGGGCGGCACCGTGGTTGCCGCGACCAGCGAACCGGGACGTGTGGTCACCAACGGCATGAGCCAGTACTCGCGTAACGAGCGCAACGCCAACTCCGGCATTGTCGTCGGCATTGACCCGGAGCGCGACTATCCGGGCGGCCCGCTGGCGGGTATCGAGTTGCAAGAACGCCTGGAAGCCCATGCCTACGTGATGGGCGGCAGCAATTACCAGGCCCCGGCACAGCTGGTGGGCGACTTCGTTGCAGGGCGTCCTTCCACTGCGCTGGGCAGCGTCGAGCCATCCTACAAGCCGGGTGTCACCCTCGGCGATCTGGCCCCTAGCCTGCCAGACTTCGCCATCGAGGCCATCCGCGAAGCCCTGCCCGCGTTCGACCGCCAGATCAAGGGGTACAACCTGCACGATGCAGTGCTGACCGGTATCGAGACCCGCACCTCGTCGCCATTGCGCATCACGCGTGGCGCGGATTACCAGAGCCTGAACCTAAAGGGGCTGTTCCCGGCAGGCGAAGGTGCCGGCTACGCGGGGGGCATCCTGTCGGCGGGTGTCGATGGCATTCGCATCGCCGAGGCAGTGGCCCGGGATATGCTCGGCCTGTAAGAGCCGGCTTGCCGGCGATAGCGCTAGCGCCGCCCAACAAAAAACCCCGAACCGGCCATGCCCGTTCGGGGTTTTTCGTGTCGCGTCTACGATCAGTGGGTGACGCGGCTGGTACCGTCGACGGTCATGATGCGCACGCGATCACCGACGCGGAAGATTTCGTTCTGTTGCACGGCCTGGACATAAGCACGCATGCTGCCGTCGTCCTCGCGTACGGTGATTTCCACACCTTGGGTACGGGTGAGGCCTTCTTCAGCGGCCGAACCTGCCAAACCACCAGCGACCGCACCGATGACGGCAGCGACGATGCTGCCACGGCCACCACCAACGGCACTACCGGCGACACCACCGACGATGGCGCCAGCGCCGCCGCCGATCGGGGTCTTGGTGCCTTCGATTTTCACCGGACGCAGGGATTCGATGGTACCCATGCGCACGGTCTGCACGCGACGGGCTTCATCACGGGAATAGCTGTCGCCTGTCAGGCTCGAGGCACAGCCACCGAGCAACAGCGACATGGTGGTGAAGGTCGCCACCAGCAAAACAGATTTACGCATGGGTACAGTCTCCATAAGTCAGGTGTCCATTAGACGCTGTGCCTTGACGGCTGTCACGATACATAGGTAACAAAATTGCTTTTATTCAGCTCTGGTACAGCCACAACCGGCTGTTTTGCAGGCTTTTGAAGTCAGACCAAGGATAGCCATGGATTACTTCATCGTCGTTGTAACCACGCTCGCGGGGCTGTACTTCCACGGCTGGCTGTATGTACGCATGCACCGCTGGATGGACCGGGACCTGGCGTTGGCACTGGCGGGAACGGACCCAAAAAAGCGTGAATTCATGCTGCGGAGCCTCGAACGGGCCCAGGCGCAGAAGCTCAAGGGCAAGGCGTTGGCGGCCTGGTTGGCGCGCGAGGCGCAAGAATATCGAGGGAACTGACTGGCATCGTCGCCGGCAAGCCAGCCCCCACACGATCTGCAGGGTACATGCAGGAGCAGCCTCGTGACGCGAAAGGGCCGTGCAGCGGCCCCTACGCTATCAGGGAGCCAGGCGCTCGCGCAGCCACTGGCCATCGACCAGACGGTAGTTCAGGCGATCGTGCAACCGGCTCGCACGGCCCTGCCAGAATTCAATGCGCTCCGGCAACAGGCGATACCCCCCCCAGTGCTCCGGGCAATGTGGCTGGGTGTCGGAGAACCGTGCCTCGGTCGCCTTGACCAGGCCCTCCAACTCTTCACGCCCGGCAATCACCCGACTCTGCGGGGAAGCCCACGCTCCCAGGCGGCTGCCCAGCGGACGCACTTGGAAGTAGTCGTCCGACTCCTTGGCCGTGACCTTCTCGACCCGACCTTCGATGCGCACCTGACGCTCCAGCGCCGGCCAGAAGAACGTCATGGCGGCGAAGGGATTGGCCAGCAGTTGCTGGCCCTTGGCGCTGTCGTAGTTGGTGAAGAAGGTGAAACCGCGCTCATCGAGGCCCTTGAGCAGCAAAACGCGGCAATGAGGCCGCCCCTCGCCATCGACGGTGGCCAGAGTCAGGGCATTGGCCTCCACTGGCGGCTGCTCGGTCTTCACCGCGTCGGCAAACCACTGGTGGAACAGGGCGAACGGCTCAGCCGGTGCCTGGGCTTCGGCCAGGCCATCACGGGTGTAGTCGCGACGCATATCGGCCAGGGATTGGGTCATGGCTGCGTTTCCTTGACGATCAGTTGGTCTTCGCAGGGCTGTTGGCGGCGACTTTCTTGTCGACCGTGGTTTTCTTGGCGACGGGCTTGGCCGGCGCGGCTTTCTTCTTGGCAGTAGCCTTGGCGGGTGCCTTTGCAGGTGCCTTGGCCTTGGCCGCCGGCTTTTTCGCCGCGGTCTTGGCAGCAGGTTTGGTGTCAGTGGCCTTGGCAGCGGCTGGCTTGGCGTCCTGCACAGCGACCAGGGACGCCGGGCTCTGTGCCGGGGCGGCTTGCTGGTACTTGGCCAACAGCGCAACCATGGTGTTCTGTGGCGTCAGCAGCATTTCCACACGGCGGTTGAGGGCGCGGCCTTCGGCACTGTCGTTGGCGGCGCGCGGCATGACCGACCCCATGCCCTTGAGGGTCAGGCGGTCACGCTGCAGGCCGCTGAGGCGGAAGATCGCCGACACCGAGGCAGCGCGCTCCAGGCTGAGCTTCTGGTTGGCAGCGGCTGCACCACTGTTGTCGGCATGACCCAGTACCAGCACGGCCGACTTGGTATCGCCCTCGACCGTCTTGGCCACCCGGGTGA
Organism: Pseudomonas sp. Rh2; assembly: GCF_040762985.1. Classification (NCBI taxonomy): domain Bacteria; kingdom Pseudomonadati; phylum Pseudomonadota; class Gammaproteobacteria; order Pseudomonadales; family Pseudomonadaceae; genus Pseudomonas; species Pseudomonas sp. Rh2. Next base: position 1,706,342 of record NZ_CP142890.1, on the reverse strand, counting down.
TAGGGCCCAAGGTGATTGGCAGCAACATGTTAGGTCGGTCAGGGTTGTAGGAACCATCCACCGGAATGGTCACAGCCAGCACATCCTCACGGCGCTCCAGTTCCAGCTTGCTACCCTTGATCGCTTCACGCACCTTCGGCTCGTACTCGTCCAGCCAGGCCTGGGTAGCCTTCTGATCGATCTTCGGTACGGCGGACGCCTTGGCTTGCTTGTCGTCACCACCGAATGGCCACCACCAGCGGCTGGCACTTTCGGACTTGGCGTCGGCCTTGGCCACTTTATCGGTGACGGCTGCCTTCACTTCCTGCTCGGCCACCTTGTCCGAACCGAAGGGCCACCAGCTATGGCCACTGTCCTTCGAGGCGTCCTGGGAATGGCTGGCACAGCCCGTGACAGCGGTCAGGCACAGGGCGAGTGCTAAGGTTTTATGTGAAGACATCAGCGATACACCATGAAATTAAAAGAAATTTTGCTCACGCGTTTCAGGCGTTGGCATTCAGGATAGTCAAAGGGACCGTGCAATACCCGCACAACCCGATCAAAGGCAACTGCCGAGCACCCTGACCAACTTCTGCGCACGGGGGTCCATCAGCACGTATGGACCCAGGGTATTGACCACGAAACCGAACGCAACGTCATGTTCCGGGTCGGCAAATCCGACGGAACCGCCGGCTCCCGGGTGCCCAAAAGCACGCGCCCCGAGCCCGAAGGTGGCATTGGCAACGTCGGGCTGGTCGAGCATGCAGCCAAGGCCGAACCGCGTCTGGGTCAACAGGGTGCGATCCTGGCCGAAACTGTGTTCGCGGGTCAGCTCATCGAGCAGTTCGGATTCGAGCAGGCTGCCGTCCAGCAGGCCGGCATAGAAACCCGCCAGGCTCCGTGCATTGCCATGGCCATTGGCCGCAGGCTGCTGCATGCGCCGCCATTCGGGCTTGTTGGTGCTGGTGAGGATCGCAGGCGGGTTGGTGAATGCGCGGGTGCTCAGCGCTTCTGGTTCACGCAGGGTGACCTGCAGCAAGCGTTGGGCGGCGGCGTCACCGGCGTTGCCTTTGCCACGGGCAATATGCGCCACGCGATGAAACTCTTCGTCGGCCAGGCCGACATGGAAATCAAGCCCCAGCGGCCGGGCGGTGCGGGCAACGATCGACTCGCCTGGACCACGGCCGTCGGCCCGACGAATGAGCTCGCCGATCAGCCAACCAAAGGTAATGGCGGCGTAACCATGCTCGGTGCCCGGTGTCCACCAGGGTGCCTCTGCTGCCAGGGCATCCACCATGGTTTGCCAGTCGTACAGGGCCTCGGCAGGCAGCAGCTCGCGGATGGCCGGCAAACCAGCACGGTGGCTGAGCAACTGACGCAGGGTGACGGATTCCTTGCCCGCCTGGGCGAATTCAGGCCAATAACGGCAAACCGGAGCATCCAGGGCAAGCTTGCCCTCCCCCACCAACTGCAATGCGGTGACCGCGGTGAAGGTCTTGGTGCAGGAGAACAGGTTGGCAATGGTGTCGCTATGCCAGGCCTGCTGGCCGTCCTTGTCGGCGCTGCCCGCCCACAGGTCGACCACGGTTTCCCCGCCCACCTGGATGCACAGGGCAGCGCCGCGCTCCTGGGGATCATCGAACAACGCGGCGAATGCTTCCCGCACTGCCTCGAACTTCAGCTCATAGTGACCCTGGATCTGCACCCGCCTGTTCTCCGTACGACCTTGCTGTCAAAGGCGTGCATTGTTTCAGTAGTTGGAGGTTTTGCAAACTGGCTATGGCCCGGTGGTCGCCGATACAGGCTTCTCCAGCCCGCTGCGAAACTGCCCAAGAACCTGCCAATTGCTCTGGCGCACCGACTCGACGAACGACAAATAAGGCACGTCGGTGATCGCGACCAGCCCCAGATGCCCGTTCTCGCCATCGAGCAGTCGACCACTGGCCGGCTGGTCGAGGTACTGGAACCAATGCGCACCGACGATCATCGGTTGTGCCATCGCCGCCTTGAGGAAGGTGCCATAGGCCGGTCCACGGTCCTCTTCACGCGCCACTTCCACCGGCCCCGGCCAGAAGGGGCCGCGGTCGCGGGAGCCGAACTGGAACTCAGATACCAACACAGGCTTGTCCAATTCGGCCAGGCGGGCGAAGTCATAGCCATCTTCAGGCTTGAGGGTATAGAAGTTGAAGCTCAGCACATCGCAGAACTCGACGCATGCCTTGACTGCCTCTGGCGTGCTCACGGCATAGCGCCCGCCCAGCAGCAGGTGATTGGGCGCGTGCCATTTCAAGGCATCGGAAATGGTCTTGAAGTAGGTATCGGCGAATACCTGCTGGAAGTGCTGGTAATCGCGCTCGATTTCAGGGTACTCAGGGCTGGGCAATGGCGCCTCGAAACCTGGGTCTTCCATCAGCTCCCAGGCTTGCAAGTCAATGCCCCAGGCCTTTGACAGCCCTTCCTGGTTGCGGTACTTGTCCCGCAATTGCTTGAGGAAAGCACGCTTGGCCGGCACGTCGGTGGTCAGCCGCAGGGTACCGTAGGCCAGACCGTAACGGGCTTTGGGATCGTCTCCCGGGGCAGCCCAGGCGAGCTCGTTATCGGCGAAATAGCCAATCAGCCAAGGGTCGTCACGATGGTCTCGGGCGGCAATGGCCACGGCGCGCTCGGTGGCCATGGCAAAGCGCGGGTCGAAGGGGTCGGGCATGCGCCCCCACCAGTCCATGCCGGTACTGATGCTGGCGTAGTCGCCGATGATCGACAGCGGCAGGGTGTAAGGCATGCGCTTGACCTGGGCCAGCGCAGGGTCGCTCCAGTTGCCCAGCGTGTTGAAACCCCAGGCCTGCAACCGGTCCAGCGTATGGGCCTGCCAGCGCGCGGCATCCAGCACTGGCTGCGGGCAGCCCACCGGGGGCTGGTCGGCTGCACCGGCACCGCACGGCTGGCCGTAGGTGCGCTGCAGGTTGGCGGCATAGAAGTCGAACCAGCGCCCCTTCTTGAAGCCGCGACCTTGCGACGAGGCATTGCCATCGTCATTGTTCCCTTCGCCATAAAAAGCCGCCAGGGGCTCGCCCTCGGCCGGTAATGCCTTGAACATGGTTTCGCGCCCCGCGACATAGGTGCGCCCGCCATCGGCAGCCACCGTATTGACGCCCAGCGAGAAGAACGGGTGGCCATCGGGAGTCACCAGGTACCAGCGTCCGGCTCGTTTCTCGGTGCGGAAGAACCCCTTGGCTTCGAAGGCCGGACCGGCCAGCAAACCGCCGTAGTTGTCCAATGGCTGCTTCTGGCGCTCGGCCAGCCACCCTTTGAGCTGCTGCCGCTCCCGCTGATCGGCCACCTTGAGCTGTTCGTCATCGACGATTTTCTCCGGCCAGCGAGCCCGGGTGGATTGGCCATACGCATCGATCAGCTCGCGATAAGCGGCCTGGTACGCCTTGTCGTCATCCTGCAGGCCGACTTTCTCGATCAGCAAGTTCTGCGCAACCTTGGGGCCGGGAATGCTCAGGCTGACCGACACCACCTGCTTGAGGTCGACTTCCCCGGCACTGCTGGCCAGCAGCAGACGCTGCCCTTCATGGGTCCAAGGCATTGGCGGGCCGGCACGCATGCCCTGGTTCAGGGGCGAGCTCGCCTTCAGCGGCATCATGACGGTCTGCGCCGGCCCGGCAGGCAGGTCGATACGGCTGGTCAACGTGCGGCCATCAGCGCCCTGTACGGTGACATCCACGGTCAGCGCCCAGTCCATTGCGCTTTGCAGGCGCAGGGTCAGGAACCGACCGGCGGACCAGTCCCAGACACCGCTTTGTGGGCTCAGGCGCAGCGTCGGGCGCGCCACCGGGTTGAACACCACCCGCCGCAAGACTTCGCCTTCGGCCGTTTGCTCCGCGTTGTACTGGGGCATGCTGGCATCGTCGGTCACCACGTTGACCACCGAGGCCGGGCGCACGAAGCTGAAAAGCGTCTGTTGTCCGGCCAGCAGCGGCGTGCTGAACAACAGGGTGAGAATGGCGGGCAGGGTGTGGCGGATCATAGGGCTGGGGCTCTCCTTCAGGGCCCTCATGAGCCCACGTCCGGGTAATGGACAACGAGCCGGTGCATCGTGCTCCGGCCGTTACGAAATCTCCCGCCGGAATGGCGGCAGCGCATTGAGAATAGCCTTGCCGTAGCGCTGGGTGACCAGACGCCGGTCAAGCAAGGTGATGACGCCGCGATCCTGCTCTGTACGCAACAAGCGACCGCAGGCCTGGATGAGGCGCAATGAAGCATCGGGCACGGCGATTTCCATGAAGGGATTACCGCCACGGGCTTCGATCCACTCGGCCAATGCCGCCTCGACCGGATCGTCGGGCACCGCGAAGGGGATCTTGGCGATAACCACATGCTCGCAGTAGGCACCGGGCAGGTCGACGCCCTCGGCGAAACTGGCGAGGCCGAAGAGCACGCTGTGCTGGCCATCGTCGACCCGCGCCTTGTGTTTGTTGAGGGTTTCCTGCTTGGACAAGTTGCCCTGGATCAGCACCAGCTTGCGCCAGTCACGGTCCAGGCCATCGAATACGTCTTGCATCTGCTTGCGCGAGGAGAACAACACCAGGGCGCCGCGGGCATCCTCGACGATGCCCGGCAGTTCGCGGATGATCGCCGCCGTGTGTGCCGTGGCGTCACGCGGGTCGGCGCCCAGGTCCGGCACCCGCAGCAAGCCGGCATCACCGTGCACGAACGGGCTGGGCACGACGCAGGTCACGGCATCGCGGGGCAACCCCGAGCGCATGCGGAAGCGGTCGAACTTGCCAAGGGCCGTGAGGGTTGCGGAGGTCACCAGGGCGCCGTGGGCCACGTTCCAAAGGCTGCGGCGCAGCATCTCGGCGGCCAGGATGGGGCTGGCATTGACCTCGATGTCGAATAGCGCACCACTTTCGGCCAAGGTCAGCCAGCGGGCCATCGGCGGGCTGTCTTCAGGGTCTTCGGCGGTAAAGGCGGTCCACAGCTCCCAGTTGCCTTGGGCGCGGGTCACCAGGCTGCCGAACAAGGGGTACCACTCTTCGGCCTGATGGCTGGCGATACCGATGTTGACCTCGCCGTCCATGCCTTCCTTGAGCAAGTCGGCCAGGCGTGTGAACAGGTCGTTGAGGCGGGCGAACCCTTTTTTCAGCTCGATTCCCGCTTCGCGGATCGCCTCGGGAACCACGCCACCTTCGAACCGATAACGTGGGCGTTCGCGGCCCTCCGTGTCCTCGCTGGGACGGAAGTCGGCGACCTGCTCGCACAGGGTGAACATGAACTGCTGTTGCGTGCGGATTTCCCGCGCCAGCTCTGGCACCTGCTCGATCAGCTTACCCAGATCGCCCGGCAGCGGGTGTTGAGCCAGCAGCTTGGTCAGGTTCTTGGCCGTCTGCTCCAGCCAGTCGGCGGTCGAGCGCAACCGCGAATAATGGGCGAAGTGGCCGATGGCCTTGTCCGGAAGATGGTGGCCTTCATCGAAGACGTAGACGGTGTCGCGAGGGTCGGGCAACACCGCACCGCCGCCCAAAGCCAGGTCAGCCAGGACCATGTCGTGGTTGGTGACGATGACATCGACCTTGCCCATGCCTTCCCGCGCCTTGTAGAACACGCACTGCTGGAAGTTCGGACAATGACGACCGGTGCACTGGCTGTGATCGGTGGTCAGGCGGGCCCAGTCCTGGTCCTCCAGTGCCTCGGGCCAACTGTCGCGATCGCCGTCCCAGCGGTTGCCGGCGAGCTTTTCGATCATGCTGTTGAACAGCTTCTGGCTACGCTCGTCGACCTCGATATGAAAACCCTCCTCCTCGAACAACTGGGCAGTGGCCGATTGCGCATGGCCCTCCTGCAGCAGTACATCGAGCTTGGACAGGCACAGGTAGCGGCCTCGCCCCTTGGCCAGGGCGAAGCTGAAGTTCAGGCCGCTGCTGCGCATCAGGTCGGGCAGGTCCTTGAACACGATCTGCTCCTGCAGTGCAACCGTTGCGGTGGCGATCACCAGGCGTTTGCCGGCCGCCTTGGCTGCCGGAATCGCCGCCAGGCTGTAGGCCACCGTCTTGCCAGTACCGGTACCGGCCTCCACCGCCACCACGGCAGGCTCGCCCGCCCGACGGCCTTCGTCGTCGCAGGCGATATCGCCGAGCACTTTGGCCACTTCGGCAATCATCAGACGCTGGCCATAGCGCGGCTTCAGGCTCTTGGCTTCGAGAAAACGCGAGTAGGCGCCCTGGATGGTGGCTTTGAGTTCGTTGCTGATCATGGTCTGCAAGCGCCCGGAGGGCTGGATATATTTTCAGTGTTTCGCATGGGGCGGCTATCATACCCCGCTATTGCCCTTTGTGCCGCATGGAGATCCGGATGCTAGCCTTTGCCTTGCCCTACACACTGCACGTTCTAGCGGCCCTGGTCTGGGTCGGTGGCATGTTCTTCGCCTGGCTGGTGCTCCGCCCGGCCACGGTTGCGACCCTTGAAGGGCCTGCCCGCCTGCGCTTGTGGGTGGAAGTTTTCCGACGTTTCTTCGGATGGGTCTGGCTGGCCGTAGCCATTTTGGCGATAAGTGGTATCGGCATGTTGCACATGCGCTTCAACGGTTTCGAAACCGCACCGCGCTACGTGCATGTGATGATCGGCGGTGGCATTGCCATGTTCGCCTTGTTCATGCGTATCCAGGCGCTGCTGCTGCCAGAGCTCAGGACTGCCGTGCAGGACGAGGATTGGTCGACAGGCGCTGCGGTACTGGCGCGGGTTCGCCGGATGGTGGGTATCAACCTGCTGCTGGGCCTGGCGGTGGTGGCGGTGGCCAGCTCGCGTCTGGTGCTGTAGACGCAGAGCGGCCACGGCCATGCCGTTAGGGCCTGCATGAAACGTCCTGAGAGCCTAGATCACAGCGGCTGCAGAATCAGCTCACCAGTGGCCCCTGCCAGGCCAGGTTGCCCTGGCTGCCCTGGACGACCATTGGCCCCGGCATCGGTGCGGTAGACCAGGCAGCCCTTGCTCGCCCCGCCTTTGCCGGCCTTGCCGGCAGCCCCGGGTTTACCGGGTGCGCCGCCATCGAGGCGGACCACGATGCGCTCCTGCGGGAAGCTCTGCGGGACGCTCAGGCGGATTCGCCCTCCCGGTGCGCCGTCATGGCCATTGCCGCCGTCATCGCCATTGCCCCCCCGGGTGGCCTGCCCCCAAGTGCAGCCACCAGCCTGACCATTGGCGCCATCCAAGCCGACGTACCCCGGCGCACCAGCACCGCCTCGGGCGTCGATGGCCAGACGTTCAGCCGTGATCGCATCGAGTCTCAAATCCAGGTTGCGACCGGCGCGGGCGGCCCGTTCATAGGTGCCGGCCGCCCCTGTAGCGCTGAATTCGCTGCCTTCCTCCAATCGAGCGGCGCGCGCCTGAATCAGCAGTGGGCTTTCCGATGGGGCGATGGCGATCCGGGCATCGCGCCCCAGTTCCAATTGATCGATGTTCAATGCCTTCAGCGACGCGGGCAGCATCAAGGTGGCCGAGTTGGCCAGTTGCAGGCGCTCCAGGTGCACGGTTGCCGACTTGTTTGGCAGACGCAACATGGAGTTGGCAGCGACTTGCAGGCTTTCGGCCTGGGCCAGGGGAGCGACCAATGCGGCCAGCAACATCAATTTATGCTTATGCATGGCGCGGTGCCTCCTGCGGACGCGGAATGGACATGACATGGAAGATACCCGTCAGCAGAATCTGCAGACGGTCGAACCAGCGATGGCTACGCCCGCGCAGGCTGCCATTGAAGAACAGCATTTCAAGGAAATGCAGGGTCAGCAACGTGATGCCGACTGCGTTGATCAGCAAATTGAGTGGCAGCGGTTGCGGCTTCAACAGATTGAACAACACCACCCACCAGAAAAGGACCGTCAGGGCCTTGCCAAGGCCCAGGATGAATTTCATACCCGCCCCTACTTATTTATTGTTATGCCGTCGCATCCCGTTCGAGCGGGCTGCGCAGCTAACAGTAGCGTCAATGCCAAGGTTTGCGCCAGCGGCATCAATTGAGGTGCAGTTCCACCCGTCTGTTGAGCGCGCGTCCCTCCTCGGTGTCGTTCTCAGTCACCGGTTCACTTTCTCCACTGCCCTGGCTGGTGACCTTGGCGGGTGCAACACCCTGGCCAATCAGGTATTCGGCCACGCTGCTGGCGCGGCGCTCGGACAATGCCTGGTTGTAGCTGTCCGCACCCACGCTGTCGGTATGGCCAACCACCTTGATGCGGTTCACCGCCGGTTCGATGAGCCGGGGCACCAGGCTTTGCAGGCGCTGTTGGGCGGCGCTGGTGAGCTCGGCGGAGTCGAAAGCGAACATGACCTGCCCCTGATCATCCAGGGTGATCACCTCGGGCGTGGGCGCAGCTTCGCTGGCCGGTGCGGACGCTGGATACTGCGGTAATGGGCAACCCATGTGGTTGACGGGCGTGTTCGCCGGGGTATCGGGGCAGCGGTCGCGGCGATCGAACACGCCGTCTTCATCCTCGTCGCCATCCTGGGCATAGCAGATCAGGCCTCCGGCGATTGCGCCCAAGGCTCCACCTCCCGCGGCCCAGCCAGAGCTCTCGATCGCCCCCAGACCACCGCCTGCCAAGCCACCCAGCAGGCTGCAGACAGGCCAAGTCCTTTGATTGAGCGGCGCACTGCCATCACTGTGCGTAGCGCAGCCTGCGAGCAGGCTCGATGCCAGCAACAGCGGCAGTGCCGCCTTCGACATAACACTCATGGTGAATGCTCCTGTGTCATTGGCCGCAACCGGCTACACAGGAGTAAAGACGCGCCCGCGCCACTTCTCAAGACGCGGGCGCTGGCTGTCAACGCTGGATCTTGATCTCAGTGCGACGGTTCATGGCGCGGCCATCGGCCGTGGCATTATCGGCCACCGGCTGGGTCTCGCCGGCACCAACCACAGAGACGAAGCTGCTGCGCGGTACGCCTTGCTCGACCAGGTAATCCGTCACCGAGTGAGCACGACGCTCGGACAATTTCTGGTTGTAGCTGTCCGAGCCTACGCTGTCGGTGTGGCCAGTGACACTCAGCCGAGCGCTCGGCGCTTCCTGCTTCAGCCGCGCGGCGATGGTATTGAGTCGCTCTTTGTCCGCTGTCGTCAGGCGAGCGGAGTCGAACTCGAAGCGTACATCGCGAATGACGATGACTTCTTCTTTCTGGACCACGGCCTCCTGCACCACCGGAGCCGGTTCAGGTGGGCAACCATTGGCATCGACCTGCACGCCGCGCGGCGTGCCTGGACATTTGTCGCGGCTATCCGGCACACCATCGCCATCTTCGTCACCATCGCCATGAACCCAGCAATAGCCGGCCGCCATGGTACCGCCCACCAACGCGCCCCAGCCAGCCCAGCTGGAGCTTTCTATGGCGCCCAAAGCGGCGCCGCCCACGCCCCCGACGGCAGCACACTTCGGCCAGTCGGTTTTCTGCAAACCTGCACAACCAGTCAACACACTGGTGAGCAGTACCAGGGGTATCGCTGTGCGTACTATGCTCATTTTGTTGCGTCTCCTAGGGGGAATCGGCATATGGCCGATCCTTGGGAGTAAAGACCGCGCAATCCATCCCTGCCAGCGATAAGCCACGACGCGGCCACATGCCTCTTTGCCCACAGCCGACAGCCCGCTAGTCTTGGACGACCAGAATGAGGATTGGCAATGACCGACGGTTTTTCCCAACGCACCCCGCAACAAGCCCTGGCGGCCCTGCTAGAGCGCTTCACCCCGCAACGTCTGCTGCTGGTCGGCACGCGTTTCCCGGCCTTGGAGGCCTTTGCCCAGGCGCATCCCCAGGTACGGATAGAAACCGCTGCCGCCGGCCCGCTACCTGCCGAACTTGCGGCCCAACGTTTCGACCTGGCTGTGCTGGTGGACTGCCTGGAGCACCTGCCCAAGCGTGTCGGTCTGGAGTTGCTGGGCGGTATTCGCAACCTCAATGCCAGTCGAGTGGCAGTGCTGGCCGACCTGTCGGTATGTGGCTGGCAAGACACCGACTTCTTTGCCTTGGCGCTGTCGGCAAGCGAGAAATTCCGCCGCGATGAACAGGTATTGAGCCTGTTCACCTATGATCTACATGACTACAAGCAGGTCCCCGACTGGCTCAACGCCAAGTTCTGGGCCAACCCTGAAAACTTTGGCAAGTACTGGTGGTGATGATGAGTGTCTCGGTTTGCCCTTGCGGCAGCGGCAACCTGCTCGATGCCTGCTGCGGGCATTACCATGCCGGCACCCCGGCGCCGGATGCACAGACGCTGATGCGTTCGCGCTACAGCGCCTATGTGCTGGGCCTGATCGACTACCTGGTGGCCACCACCCTGCCTGCCCAGCAGGCGGGCCTGGACCGCACGGCCATGGCTGCCTGGAGCGCCCAGAGCACCTGGCTGGGTCTGGAGGTGGAAAGTGCCGAGGTATTGGGTGGCCAGCCCGAGCACGGCTTCGTCACCTTCACGGCGCGCTGGCATGACCAGGAGGGTGACCACCAGCATCGCGAGCGTTCGGCGTTCGTACAGCATGACGGACGGTGGTACTTCATCGACCCGACCGTCGGGCTCAAGGCCGGACGCAACGACCCCTGCCCCTGCGCCAGCGGGCAGAAATTCAAGAAATGCTGCGCCAGTTACGTGGGTAGCTGAACATGCTCGCCCTGGCCCGCCTGTCCGTACTCAGTGCGTTGCTGATGTTGCTGGCGGGCTGTGCCGGCTGGTGGCGCAGCGATTGGCGCGATCCTCAAGTGCATCTGGTCAAGGTCGAGACCGTGAAGGCCAGGTTGCTTCAACAGGAGTTCGTGCTGCATGTGCGCATCGACAACCCGAATGACAGCCGCCTGTTCATCCGCAACCTCGATTACTCGGTGCGGCTCAACAACTTGCTGCTGGTCGAAGATGAGGCCAGTTTGTGGCGCAGCGTCGGCGGCCATGCCCGGCGGACCTTCAAGATCACGGCTCGCACCAACCTGTGGGAACACCTCAAACCCTTGTCCAAGCTGCTCAAGAGTGGTGAGCCGCTGCATTACACCCTGCAGGGCGAGCTCAATACCGGGCTGCTCATCTTCCGAAGCCTGCACTTGTCGCGCAGTGGTGAGATAATGCCCGGCGATCTCAAACCGGAGTAACCCTGCAATGACTCAACAACCCCATGTTCATGGCCCGGACTGCAACCACGGTCACGATCATCATGACCACGATCACGGCCATGTACACGGTCCGCACTGCAACCATGGCCACCAGGAGCCGGTGCGCAATGCGCTCAAGGACGTCGGTCGCAACGACCCATGCCCATGCGGTAGCCAGAAGAAGTTCAAGAAGTGCCACGGTGCGTGAAGTACCAAGCAGGTCTTGGGTTTTCTAGCGCCGCCTAGAACGGCGGCATCGCGAGCGAGGCGCGCACTACAGTCATTCGACCGTGAACGAGGTGCGAAGGGATTGTAGGAGCGCGCCTTGCTCGCGATGCGTCGCGCCGGCACCTTTCGATCTCGAACCCGCTGAAAAATCTACCGGCATGCTACCTTAAGCGCCTTCCAACCCCCCGCCATACCTAGCAGGAGCCTTGTCATGGCCGCCCCCGCCTTTCCACCCTTCCGCCCGCGGCTCACGATGGCTGCCACCCTGCTCGGCATGCTCGGACTCGCCGGTTGCCAGATGGGCGGCTACCAAGACAGTGTCCCACCGACCACTGGCGTCCAGCCGCTCAAAGGCTTGGCACAGAATGTCACGGTTCGACGCAACGCCATGGGCGCGCCACTGATCGAAAGCAGCAACTTCCACGACGCACTGTTCAGCCTGGGCTACCTTCACGCTGGCGATCGCATCGAACAGATGCTGGCCATGCGCCTGCTCGCCCAAGGCCGCCTTGCCGAACTGGCCGGCAGCGATGCGCTGGACATCGACCGCCTGATGCGGGCCTCCAACCTCAAGCAAAGCTCAGCCCAACTGTATGCAGACGCCTCACCACGTCTGAAACGCTTCTTCGAAGTCTATGCACGCGGGGTCAATGCCTATCTTTTCCGCTACCGCGACAAACTTCCTGCCAACCTGGCCAACAGCGGCTACCGGCCGGAGTACTGGAAACCCGAAGACTCAGCCCTGATCTTCAGCCTGTACGCCTTCAGCCAGTCCGTAAACCTGCAGGAAGAACTGAGCGCCCTGACCCTGGCGCAGAAGGTCGGCAACGACAAGCTGCACTGGCTGTTGCCTGGCGCTGCGGACGAACCATTGGCCGAGGCCGAACTCGACAAGCTCAAAGGCCTGAACATTTCCAGTCAGCTACCGGGCCTGGCGCCCCTGACCGCGGCCAGTCAAAAGCTTGCCGACCTTGACTTGCTCGGCAGCCCAGGCTCGGCCAACCTGGCCCTGGGGCCGCAACGCAGCCGCAGTGGCAAGAGCCTGCTGGCCAGCGATAGCCGCGCAGCCTGGGCATTGACCCCAGTGCAGATCCACACTGGCAAGTATCAAGTCGCCGGCCTGTCGCTGCCCGGCCTGCCCATCGTGCTGGCAGGCTACAACGGCAAACTGGCCTGGAGCAGCAGCGCGGTCATGGCCGACAACCAGGACCTGTACATAGAGCAGCTGCGCCGCCAGGGCAACCAACTGAACTACCTGGCCGATGGCAAGTGGCAAGCTGCCCGCGCGCGCAGCGAAACCTTCTTCGTCCGTGGCCAACGCCCGCTGCGCGAAATCATGTATGACACCCGCCACGGTACCCTGCTCGCCCAACCTGGCAACGCTACGCTGGGCTTGGCATTGAATCTGCCACAGCTCAAGGGCGACCGCAGTCTCGACGCGCTGTTCGACCTGACCCGCGCGCCTTCGGTGGAACGCGCCTTCGACAACACCCGCGAGGTCACAGCCGTCGCTCTGAACTTCGTCTTCGCCGAAGCGGAGCACATCGGCTGGCAGGTCAGCGGTCGATACCCGAACCGCCGCGAAGGTCAGGGCCTGCTGCCATCGCCCGGCTGGGACGGACGCTACGACTGGGACGGCTTCGCCGATCCGATGCTGCACCCCTACGACCAGGACCCACCCGCCGGCTGGCTTGGCCACGCCAACCAGCGCAGTCAGCCACGCGGTTATGGCATGCAACTGTCCAACACCTGGTATTACCCAGAGCGCGCCGAACGCCTCGCTCAGCTGGCCGGCAATGGTCGCCATGACAGCCGCAGCCTGATGGCGCTGCAAAACGACCAAGTCACGCTGCTGGCCGACAAGCTCAAGCAGATGTTCGACGCGCCAGGCATGGCCCAACCACTCAAGCAGGCCATCGACGCCCTGCCCGCTGGTCAGCGCGAGAAAGCCCGCGATGCCCTGGCGCGGCTCAAGGCATTCGATGGCCGCCTGAGCCCGGTATCGGCCGATGCGGCGCTGTATGAACTGTTCCTTCAGGAAGCTGCCCGGCAGACCTTCCTCGACGACCTCGGCCCGGAATCCAGCGCCGTCTGGCACGCCTTCGTCGGCAATGCGCGGTTGTCTTACTCGGCCCAGGCCGATCACCTCTTGGGACGCGAAGACAGCCCGTTCTGGGACGATCGCAACACCCCGCAAAAAGAAGACAAACCGGCCATTCTCGCGCGCAGCCTGGCGGCGGCGGTGGATGCCGGTATAGCGCAACTGGGTGCGGACCGTCGCGCCTGGCAGTGGGGCAAACTGCACCAGTATCGCTGGCCAGGCACGGCCTACCATGGCCTGGGCGATGCTCTCAGCCGCCCGCCGCTGGCCGCCGGAGGCGACTTCAGCACCTTGGCGCTGACGCCTTACGCCTGGGGTAACGACTTCGATACCCGGCTTCCGGCGTCTGCCCGCCTGATCGTCGACTTTGGCCAGGCCGAACCGCTGCAGGTGCTGACCAGCAATGGGCAATCCGGCAACCCGGCCAGCAGGCATTACAGTGACGGCCTGGACGCTTGGTTCAAAGGTCGATTCACCAGCCTGCCAATGCAACCGCAGAACTTCGCCCGGGTGTACGGCAACCAACGTCTGACGCTGGTCCCTGGCAAGTAGATGGATCACGCGGTGGCGTCCAGGACAGGCGCAACCGCGCAGTTTATGCTTCTATTTTTGTGCCGACCCGTGTCGCAGACCGTTTTCGCCACGTAGCCAGGACCACCATGCACCACTCGACCCATGACCTGCTTTCCCCGGTGCCGGGGATCACTCGCCAGTTGCACAGTTTCCACTTCGGTCCCCGCGGTGGCACCAAGGTGTATATCCAGGCCTCGCTGCATGCCGACGAGCTGCCGGGCATGTTGGTGGCCTGGCACCTCAAGCGTCGGCTGGCCGAACTGGAACAGCAAGGCCGCCTGCGCAGCGAGATCATTCTGGTGCCGGTGGCCAACCCGGTCGGCCTGGAACAGGTGCTGCTGGACGCCCCGCTGGGGCGCTTCGAGCTGCAAAGTGGCGAGAATTTCAACCGCAAGTTCGTCGACCTGTCGGACAGCATCGGCGACCAGGTCGAACAACACCTGAGCCAGGATCCTGCGCACAATGTCGCGCTGATCCGCGAATACCTGCGCCGGGGTTTGGACGCACATCCGGCGCAAACGCCCCTGCAGTCATTGCGTCTGACCCTGCAGCGCCTGGCCTGCGATGCCGATCTGGTGCTGGACCTGCATTGCGACTTCGAAGCGGTCGAACATTTGTACACCACCCCGGAAGCCTGGCCGCAGGTCGAGCCTCTGGCCCGTTACCTGGGAGCGCAGGCCAGCCTGCTGGCAACCGACTCCGGGGGCCAGTCATTCGATGAATGCTTCAGCCTGGTCTGGTGGCAATTGCAACAACGCTTCGGCAAGCGCTATCCGATTCCACTGGGCAATTGCTCGGTCACCGTCGAATTGCGCGGGCAAGCCGACGTCAGCCATGAACTGGCCAGCAAGGATTGCCAGGCCATTCTCGACTACCTGACCTACAAAGGGGTTGTCGAAGGTGCCTGCGCGCCGCTGCCGGCCTTGCCCCGCCCGGCCACTCCCCTGGCGGCCGTTGAACCGGTACACACCCCGCTGGGCGGGCTACTGGTGTACCACGCCAAACCGGGAGAGCATGTGCAAGCGGGCCAATTGATCGCAGAAGTCATCGACCCGCTCAATGACCGGGTCACGCCGATCCGCAACAGTCAGCCGGGGCTGCTGTACGCCCGCAGTGTGCGGCGTATGGCAACCGCCGGCATGGTTATCGCCCATGTCGCGGGGGAACAGGTGGTGCGCAGCGGCTACATGCTGGCCAACTGAGCACGCTCAGGCAGCCGGGTGTCAGGCCACGGGGGAAGGCGGTGGCTCGTCGGGCAAGGTTGGCTCGCCGGGCTCCATGGGTTGGCCTTCACCAGGGTCGGGCGGCTGCGGAGTATCAGGGTCGGGCTGATGCGGCACACCGCCCGCCTGCATCGGCAGCGGGTGCGCCAGCAATGACCACGCCAGCAGGCCGATCTGATTAGGCTCAAGCACAGCCAGCTTCGCACTGATCGCGGGATGGAGTTTCATTGACAGCTCCTGAGCAGAGCCGATGCGCCTCACGCGCATCGGCACGGTTACCTCGTTGGAGTGCCAAAGGCGCAAGGAATTCCCCGCGCTCGTCGACTCAGGTACGCGGCAGGGTGACGCCGCGCTGACCTTGGTATTTGCCGCCGCGGTCCTTGTAGGACACTTCACATTCTTCGTCGGACTCGAGGAACAGCATCTGCGCCACACCCTCGTTGGCATAGATTTTCGCCGGCAGGGTAGTGGTGTTGGAGAATTCCAGGGTCACGTGCCCTTCCCACTCAGGCTCGAGCGGGGTGACGTTGACGATGATGCCGCAACGGGCATAGGTGCTTTTACCCAGGCAGATGGTCAGTACGTTGCGTGGAATACGGAAATACTCGACCGTGCGCGCCAGGGCAAAGGAGTTTGGCGGGATGATGCAGACATCGCTCTTGACGTCGACGAAGCTACCGGCATCGAAGTTCTTCGGGTCGACCGTGGCCGAGTTGATGTTGGTGAACACCTTGAATTCGTCGGCACAGCGCACGTCGTAGCCGTAGCTGGAGACGCCGAAGGAAATCACCCGGCTGTCCTGCTCGCCGCGCACCTGGCGCTCGACGAACGGTTCGATCATGCCGTGTTCCTGCGCCATGCGGCGAATCCACTTGTCCGATTTGATGCTCATGGCGGGGGTGTCCTGAAGGGTTGCGAGGTGAAAATCGAGATGCGCATCTTACCGGTCCACGCGCTCAGGTTAAAGTTCCATGCCGCACCCCGCGCCAGACGGGGCCTACGGTGGCCGTCGATCTGAATTTCGACAAAGGCCATCTTGGTGATTGGCAGGTCGTGGAAAGTGGGTTAAGGTGACGCCACTGTGCTGCACGTGACACCGAGAATCTCTAGTTTGATGCACGATTCCTATCGACCCATCGCTGAATTTTCTGCTCTCTTTGCGCTCAGTCCCGGCCAGGGTTTTTCCTGACCGTAATCAACTTTGTCCAAGGAGACAGAAACATGTCCAACCGTCAATCCGGTGTTGTTAAGTGGTTCAACGATGAGAAGGGCTACGGCTTCATCACCCCTCAGTCGGGCGACGACCTGTTCGTGCACTTCAAAGCCATCCAAGCTGACGGCTTCAAAACCCTGAAAGAAGGCCAGGCTGTTACTTTCGTCGCTACCCGCGGCCAGAAAGGCATGCAGGCTGAAGAAGTTCAGATCGCCTAAGTCGATCTCGCTTCCTCGCTTTCAAAAAAACCCGCCATCTGGCGGGTTTTTTTATGCCTGGATCACACTGCTACTGCAGTGATCGGAAAATCGTCGCGGTGCTTGCAGGCGCTGGCGCGCTGCTTGGTGGTGGCCGCGTCGGTGATCGCCGGCAAACCGGCGCCTGCCGCGCAGCCTCCTGAGCGAACCTCAGTCTTCGCTGATGGTGATGCTCGGCATCGCCGGTGCAGCCGCTTCCTGCAGCACGATCCGCGCGCCCACCTGGCGAGCCAGCTCTTGATAAACCATGGCGATCTGGCTTTCCGGCTCGGCGATGGCCGTCGGCTTGCCGTTGTCTGCCTGTTCGCGAATCAGCATCGACAACGGCAACGAGGCCAGCAGGTCGACACCGTACTGCGCAGCCAGTTTCTCACCGCCGCCCTCACCGAACAGGTGCTCGGCGTGGCCGCAGTTCGAGCAAATGTGCACGGCCATGTTTTCCACCACACCCAATACCGGGATGTTCACCTTGCGGAACATTTCCACGCCTTTCCTGGCGTCCAGCAACGCCAGGTCCTGAGGTGTGGTGACGATCACTGAACCGGCCACCGGCACCTTCTGAGCCAGGGTCAGCTGGATGTCGCCCGTGCCGGGCGGCATGTCGATCACCAGGTAGTCAAGGTCGTCCCAGGCGGTCTGGGTCACCAGTTGCAACAGCGCGCCGGAGACCATCGGGCCACGCCAGACCATCGGTGTGTTGTCGTCGGTCAGGAACGCCATGGACATGACTTCCACACCATGGGCCTTGATCGGTACGAACCACTTCTGCTCGCGGATCTGCGGGCGCGTACCTTCGGCGATACCGAACATCACACCTTGGCTCGGGCCATAGATGTCGGCATCCAGAATGCCCACTCGGGCGCCTTCACGGGCCAGTGCCAGGGCCAGGTTGGCCGCGGTGGTCGACTTGCCTACCCCGCCCTTGCCGGACGCCACGGCGATGATGTTCTTGACATTGGCCATGGCCGGCACCTGGGCCTGGGCTTTGTGCGCAGCCACCACGCAGTCGATCGACACTTGGGCCGAGGTGACGCCGTCGAGGTTCTCAATCGCTGTCTGCAGCACCTGGGCCCAGCCATTCTTGAACAGGCCAGCGGCATACCCCAACTGCAACTGCACGCTGACCTGGCCGCCCTGGATGTCGATGGCCCGCACGCAGCCGGCGCTCACGGGGTCCAGGTTCAGATACGGGTCGGTGTACTGGCGAAGCACGCCTTCGACGGCGGCACGGGTGACGGCACTCATGGAGGCTCCCATTGGCAAACGAAAGTGAAACAGGCGCTTATCCTAACCCGTCAATCGTCAGTAGATGCGTCCTTAGGGTGAAATATATTTCCCAGCCCTTTATAGTTGCCGATCACCCTTGTTTTTACCCGAGCCAGATAAGTAGCCGAGCCAACATGTCCGAGCCACGCCAGATTCTCGTCACCAGCGCCCTGCCCTATGCCAATGGATCCATCCACCTTGGCCATATGCTCGAGTACATCCAGACGGACATGTGGGTTCGCTTCCAGAAACTGCGTGGCAACCAGTGCATCTATGTCTGCGCCGACGACGCCCACGGCTCGGCCATCATGTTGCGCGCCGAGAAGGAAGGCATCACGCCTGAGCAACTGATCGCCAACGTCCAGGCCGAACACAGCAGCGACTTCGCCGATTTCCTGGTGGACTTCGATAACTTCCACTCCACCCACTGCGAAGAAAACCGCGAGCTGTCCAGCATGATCTACACGCGCCTGCGTGATGCCGGACACATTGCCACCCGTTCGGTCACCCAGTACTTCGACCCAGAGAAGGGCATGTTCCTGGCTGACCGCTTCATCAAGGGCACCTGCCCCAAGTGCGCGGCCGAAGATCAGTACGGTGACAACTGCGAGAAGTGCGGTGCCACCTACGCGCCGACCGAGTTGAAGAACCCCAAGTCGGCCATCTCGGGGGCGACCCCGGTCTTGCGCGACTCGCAGCACTTCTTCTTCAAGCTCCCCGACTTCCAGGCCATGCTGCAGCAGTGGACCCGCAGCGGCACCTTGCAGGACGCAGTGGCCAACAAGCTCGCCGAATGGCTGGACGCCGGCCTGCAGGAGTGGGACATCTCCCGTGATGCGCCGTACTTCGGCTTCGAGATCCCAGGCGAGCCGGGCAAGTACTTCTATGTCTGGCTGGACGCGCCGATCGGCTACATGGCCAGCTTCAAGAACCTCTGCGCACGCCGTCCGGAGCTTGACTTCGACGCATTCTGGAAAGAAGACTCCAAGGCCGAGCTGTACCACTTCATCGGCAAGGACATCGTCAACTTCCACGCCCTGTTCTGGCCAGCGATGCTCGAAGGTTCGGGGTTCCGCAAGCCAACCGGCATCAACGTGCACGGCTACCTGACCGTCAACGGCGCGAAAATGTCCAAGTCGCGCGGCACCTTCATCAAGGCGCGCACCTATCTGGACCACCTGCAGCCCGAATACCTGCGCTACTACTATGCCTCCAAGCTGGGACGTGGCGTCGACGACCTGGACCTGAACCTCGAAGACTTCGTGCAGAAGGTCAACTCCGACCTGGTCGGCAAGGTGGTCAACATCGCCAGCCGTTGCGCAGGCTTCATTCACAAGGGCAATGACGGCGTGATGGTTGCCGGCGACGCCGCACCCGAGCTGACCGAAGCGTTCCTGGCGGCGGCGCCATCGATCGCCGAAGCCTACGAAGGTCGCGACTTTGGTCGGGCCATGCGCGAAATCATGGCACTGGCCGACCGCGCCAACGCCTGGATCGCCGACAAGGCGCCGTGGTCGCTGGCCAAGCAGGAAGGCAAGCAGGATGAAGTCCAGGCTATCTGCGCCCAGGGCATCAACCTGTTCCGTCAGTTGGTGATCTTCCTCAAACCGGTACTGCCGGTACTGGCCGCCGATGCCGAGGCGTTCCTCAACGTCGCGCCGCTGTCCTGGAATGACCACCTGTTGCGCCTGGAAAATCACAAGCTCAACCCATTCAAGGCGCTGATGAGCCGCATCGAACCTGCCAAGGTCGAAGCCATGGTCGCCGCCAGCAAGGAAGACCTGCTGGCCGCCGAAGCCAAGGCCCCTGCTGGCAACGGCGAACTGGCCAAGGACCCACTGTCGGCCGAAATCGAGTTCGACACCTTCGCCGCCGTCGACCTGCGCGTGGCGCTGATCGTCAAGGCCGAATCGGTTGAAGGCGCAGACAAGCTGCTGCGCCTGACACTGGACATCGGTGACGAACAACGCAACGTGTTCTCGGGCATCAAGTCGGCCTACCCTGACCCATCGAAGCTGGAAGGCCGCCTGACCATGATGGTTGCCAACCTCAAGCCGCGCAAAATGCGCTTCGGCGTTTCCGAAGGCATGGTCATGGCGGCAGGCCCTGGTGGTGAAGAAATCTACCTGCTCAGCCCCGACAGTGGTGCCAAGCCAGGCCAACGCATCAAGTAACGCCCCAGCCCCGGCTCAACCGCCGGGGCATTTGCATCCACGGCCGACATTTCCCGGCTATCGTCATCCCATGAACGACTACATGCTGGTTCTGGTCAGCGCTGCACTGATCAGCTTCCTGACCCTTCAACGCCAGCCCGCTTCGCGGCTGCACGTGCATGTGCTTGGCATGGCGTGCGCATTGGCGATCTTACTGGGAGTGACTGGCGGGCAATTGCTGGTGCGCGTACTGCTGGTGCCCTGGCAACTGCAGGATCTGCAACTGTTGCTGCTACTTCCATGGCTCGCGCTGGTGAGTTGGGCGGTGCAATGGGTACTGGCAAAGTTACGGCCAGACTGGCCTGTTACCGCGCTAACGGCGCTCATGCCAGCCGGGGCTCCACTGCTAGGCTTGTCGGTACAAGCGACGGCCGAAGGCCAGGGCGCACTGGTGGTCACCACCAGTGCGCTACTGACTGGCCTTGGCTTCTGGCTGGCACTGGCGCTGTTCAACGACCTGCGCCAGCGCACCGAACAGGCCGACATCCCGGTCAGCCTGCGGGGCTTGCCCATCGACTTGCTCGGCGCCGGGATCATGGCGATGGCGTTCTCCGGCCTGAACGGATTATTCACACAATGAGTCTGATACAACGCATCGACGCCCTGCTACCGCAAACCCAATGCGGTAAATGCGGCCACCCAGGCTGTCGGCCCTATGCCGAAGGTCTTGCCGCGGGCGAAGCGATCAATAAATGTCCGCCAGGCGGCAGCGAAACCATCCAGGCCCTGGCCTCCTTGCTGGACCTCCCGGTGATCGCGCCTGACCCACAGCGTGGCAGCGCACCACCGCAGGTGGCGTTCATACGCGAAGCGGAGTGCATCGGCTGCACCAAGTGCATCCAGGCCTGTCCAGTCGATGCCATAGTCGGGGCGGCCAAGCTGATGCACACCGTGATCGCAGCCGAGTGCACCGGCTGCGACCTGTGCCTGGCCCCGTGCCCGGTCGACTGCATCGACATGCTCCCCGTACCGCCCGATGTCGTACCGGTAGTCGGTGGCTTGGCCCATACCCCCAGGCAGTTGCAGGACCGCCAGCGGCGTCGCGATCAGGCGCGTCATCGCCATGAACAGCGCGCGATCCGCCTGCTGCGCGATGAAGCCCGCCGCGAAGCCCAGCGTGCGGCACGCCATACAGCCAAAGCCGCGAGCGCACCTGACAGCACACTAAGGGCGTCCGACCCGATCAAGGCGGCCATGGAACGGGTACAAGCCCAGCAAGCCTCCAACAATGATGCGGCACTCAAACAGGCCAAGATTGCCGCAGCCATGAGCCGGGCGCAGCTGAGCAAGGCCCGAACCGCGCTTGGCGCAACGCCCAGCGACGACCAGCTCGCTCAACTGCAAACGTTGCAAGCTGCCGCTGACCAGGCCCAGCAACACCTCGATGCGCTTCAGGCAGGCCCTGAAAATGGCAGCGCCTGAGCCGCGAATGCGCAACGCCATGGGGCTGGTGCTGCTGGCCTGCGTGCCTGGCCTGTTGGCACTGTTCTGGCTGCACGGCTGGGGCCTATTGTTGAGCTTGCTGTTGTGCTGCGGCGCAGCCCTGGCCTGTGAAGCATCGCTGCTGGCATTGCGCGGCCAGCCCGTCGCCGAGACGCTGGCCGATGGCAGTGCACTGGTGACCGCAGTGCTGCTGACTGCCGCCCTGCCGACCCACGCGCCCTGGTGGATTCCGGTGATCGCCGCCAGCGCCGCCATTGGTATTGGCAAGCAAGCCTTTGGGGGTGTGGGCCGCAATCTGTTCAACCCGGCCATGGTCGGCTACGCCTTGGTACTGCTGTGCTTCCCGCTGCACATGAACCATTGGCCGGGGCAGTCGCCCGGCCTTCTGGACAGCCTGCAACAGGTGTTGGCCAACGAGCCCATCGATGCCTGGGCACAACCGACCATCCTCGACGGCCTGCGCCACAACCGCAGCCTGACCATCGACGAACTGTTCGCCCAACATCCAGGTTTCGGCACCCTTGGCGGGCGCGGCATCGAGTGGGTCAACCTGACGTTCCTGCTCACAGGCCTCGTGCTCATGCAGCGCAAGGTGTTCGGCTGGCAGACGCCGACGGGGTTGCTCGCGGGGCTTGCGCTGTTCAGCTTGCTGGGCTGGAACGGCTCGGGCTCGGCCTCCCATGGCTCACCCTTGCTTCACCTGTTCTCCGGGTCGACCATGCTGGCGGCTTTCTTCATTGCCACCGAACCTGTCTCCGGCCCCAAGAGCGACTTGGCCAAGTTGCTGTTCGGGTTCGGTGCGGGCCTGTTGATCTACCTTATCCGCACGTGGGGCAGTTACCCTGATGGCACCGCCTTTGCCATCCTGCTGATGAACCTTGCCGTCCCCTGCCTTGAGCGTCTTGGCTTGCGACGCACGCAGGCCTCGCCGTGAACCGCCTCATCGCCTCGACAGCCTGGCTGATCGCCATTGGGGGACTGGCCGTGTCAGCCACACTGGCCTGGCACCACTGGACTCAACCCGCGATCACCCAAGCCGAGCAAGCATTGAAGGAACGTCAACTGCTCGTCATCCTGCCCGCAGGCAGCTATGACAACCGTCCGCTGGCCGCCGCGTTGCAGGTACCCGAAGCCGAGCAGCCGCACAGCCGTATCATCGCGGCCTACCGGGCGACGCTCGGCACGAGGTTGACGGCTATCATCTTGCTCAGCGAGACCCAAGGCTATTCCGGCGTCATCCAGCTGAGCATCGCCATCGCCCCCGGCGGGCGCTTGATTGGCAGCCAGGTACTCGAACAACAGGAAAGCCCTGGACTGGGCGCGCGAATCATCGACCCGCAAGTGGATTGGCTGGCACAGTTTGCCAACCGGCAGTTGAAGGACCGCTGGGCGCTCAAGCGCGACCACGGAGATTTCGACCAGTTGGCGGGCGCCACGGTCACCTCGCGGGCAGTGATCGCAGCGTTGCAGGACGCCTTAAGTTACTTCGACAAGCATCGGCAAACGCTGCTCGAGGACGCTGTTCATGAATAACTATTTCTGGCTGGCTGCCAGCCTGCTCCCCGTGCTCGGGGCTACCCGCACGTTGACCCAAGGCGCCTGCATCGCGCTGTGTATGCTGGGCTTGACGCTCGCTCACCAGGCATTGCTGGCGCCTCTGCGCTGCCGGCTCAGCGCAGCGGCGTACCAGCTGGCAAGCCTGCTACTGATCGCTGCCCTTACCAGTTGCCTGCAGCTTGGCCTGCGTGCCTGGGCCTTGCCGATTGCCCAGTCGCTGGGCTTCTACCCGGTGCTGTTGTGCCTTGCGTGCATCGCGTGGGACAACTTGTTGCCAATGGAGGGGCGTTGGCGACAGTGGGTATGGCAACTGAGCGGTATGGTTATGATCTGCACACTCTTGGGCGCCACCCGCCAATGGCTGAGTGAAGGCCTGAACCTGCATCTGGCCAGCCTTGCCCCAGGCGCCCTGCTGATACTCGGCATGCTGTTGGCCTTGTACAATCGCCTTCGCCCAACCCTGCCCTTAACGCCGAAGGAAAGCGTCGCCCCATGAATGCCGCAAAACGCCTGGAAATCTTCCGCAGGCTGCACGAAGACAATCCGGACCCGAAGACCGAGCTGGCCTACACCACACCGTTCGAACTGCTGGTAGCCGTGACCCTCTCGGCTCAAGCCACCGACGTTGGCGTCAACAAGGCCACGGCGCGGCTATTTCCCGTGGCCAACACGCCAGAAGCCATCTATGCCCTGGGCGTTGAGGGGCTGAGCGAATACATCAAGACCATCGGGCTCTACAACAGCAAGGCCAAGAACGTCATCGAAGCCTGCCGCCTGTTGATCGAGCGCCACGGCAGCCAGGTCCCGGAAACGCGCGAGGCCCTGGAAGCCCTGCCGGGTGTGGGCCGCAAGACAGCCAACGTGGTCCTCAATACTGCCTTCCGGCAACCCACCATGGCGGTCGATACGCATATTTTCCGGGTCAGCAACCGCACCGGCATCGCGCCCGGCAAGACAGTGCTGGAAGTGGAAAAGAAACTGATCAAGTTCGTGCCCAAGGATTACCTGCTCGATGCCCACCACTGGCTCATTCTGCATGGGCGCTATGTGTGTCAGGCGCGCAAGCCGCGTTGCGGAAGCTGTCGGATCGAAGACCTTTGCGAGTACAAGCACAAGACTTCGGACGATTGAGTCGATAGCAAAAAACGGGGGCTGACGATTGAAAAAATCTTTTTTACCGGGCTCAGCTTTCTCGTTATAAGGACCGCCAATGGCCCTTTGGCTTGGAGCGACTCAATGAGCACCGATAAAGACGACGACCTGTCCATCGAAGATGAATTTGCTACCGCCGACGACGAAGCGGAACCTCAGGTAGAAACCGCGAAGACCAACCTGAGCAAACGCCGCACCATTGACAACCTGCTGGAAGAGCGACGCCTGCAAAAGCAGTTGGCCGATTTCGACTACGACCTGTAGTCCCCCGGAAGGCCTCCCTGGTGGAGGCCTTCCGCTTCATGGCACTCAGGTCAAGCCATGCCGTTGGGCAAGTTCGATCAGGTCAACCAACGACCGGGCATTGAGCTTGAGCAACAATCGAGTCTTGTAGGTACTGACCGTCTTGTTGCTGAGGAACATGCTTTCGGCAATCTCCTTGTTTGACTTGCCGCGTGTCAGTTGCTGCAGCACCATCATTTCCCGGGCGGATAAACGCTCGACCATTTCGCTCTCGGTCGCGCCGCCTCCCCTTCCTCGCGACGGGTGCAACGCTTGGTTCGGGAAATAACTGTAACCCGACAGCACGGCCTTGATCGCACTGAGCAACTCGGTGAGCTCCTGCTGTTTGCACACGTACCCCGAAGCCCCCGCCTGCATGCAACGCATCGAGAAGTGGCCTGGTGCCTGTGAGGTCAGCACCAGAACTCGGCTTCCCGGACTGGCCGAGGCCATGCGGGCGATCACCTCGAGCCCATCGAGTTTCGGGATACCGATATCCAGCACCACGATGTCCGGTAGGTGTTCTCGCGTCAGTTGCAAGGCGGCCACGCCGTTATCGGTTTCGGCGACCACATCGTAGCCGTGCCGCTCCATCAGCATGCGTACGGCCAAACGTATGACCGGATGGTCATCCACGATAAGCACTTTATTCATGCGAAATCCATTCATTATTTTCGTTGACGCGCCAAGATAACCGAGCAGAACAACTCTTGCGTTACGATTTTCCGCTCGAATACGCGAATAGATGGAACTTACAGCAATTGGAGAAATTTCCTACAAGTTGGTTGTACTTTCACTCAACTTCTTCGTATCACAAATTACCTGCGCTGCTTCGGAATTGAACAGTTGAAACTATCCGCACGACTTGAGTGAAACTTCGCTGCGCGGATGCAAGCGAAAACTTATCGTCGTCAGGTTGAACGGCAGGTGGCTTCAAGCGTGGAAAGCCCCACTCTTTAGTTGATTGACTTAGTGCGGTATTGAGAAGAAAACAGCAGGAGACCACCCTCATGCCCAACGCTCAACCTGTCGCGCCGCTGACCATAATCGCTGTCTTCGCGGGCATCATCGAAGCCTCCGCGCTGGCCACCCTGCCCTTCCTCAGCGAGGACAGTCAAACCCTGTACACCTGGTTCCTCGTCGCCTTTCCGTTCTTCCTCACCGCGTTGTTCTTTCTCACGTTGAACTTCAACTACAAGTCCTTCTACGTGCCCGACACCGCCCTTGGCGAAACAGCCACTCATGCGATGAGCCCACTGAGCCCGAGCCAGGTTTTCACGCCCACTCCAGTAACAGTGATGTTCCATGGACCCCATGCGCAGTCGATGCTACGCCAGCAAGTGCTCGAAGCGCTGGAGTATCCCAACGACACCGAGCGCAGCTGGTTGTTTCTGGACCTGGAAAAACATCAGTCCATCAACCTGACTCTAGGACCACTTCCTAAGCACACGGCGGCACTTGCGCCTTGAAGTGCTGCGGCGCGATTAACGCAAAAAAAAACCCCGGCCGAAGCCGAGGTTTTGGTGCAGCTCAAGGCAGCAGTTAAAGCATCGAACGGCCTTTGTTGGCAGCAATGCGCATGCGCAGCGCATTGAGCTTGATGAAGCCCGCAGCATCGGCCTGGTTGTAGGCGCCGCCATCTTCCTCGAAGGTCGCGATGTTGGCATCGAACAGCGAGTCATCCGACTTGCGGCCGACAACGATGACGTTGCCCTTGTACAGTTTCAGGCGTACGACGCCGTTCACGTTGACCTGGGAAGCGTCGATCATCTGCTGCAGCATCAGACGCTCCGGGCTCCACCAGTAGCCGGTGTAGATCAGGCTGGCATACTTCGGCATCAGCTCGTCTTTGAGGTGGGCAACTTCGCGGTCCAGGGTGATCGACTCGATGGCGCGGTGAGCCTTGAGCATGATGGTGCCGCCCGGGGTCTCGTAGCAGCCACGGGACTTCATGCCGACGTAACGGTTCTCGACGATGTCCAGACGGCCGATACCGTTGGCGCCGCCGATGCGGTTCAGGTCTGCCAGGACGGTGGCCGGGGACTTCTCGACGCCGTCGATGGCGACGATGTCACCGTTGCGGTAGGTCAGCTCGATGTAGGTCGGGGTGTCGGGGGCTTTCTCCGGAGAGACGCTCCAACGCCACATGTCTTCTTCGTGCTCGGTCCAGGTATCTTCCAGTACGCCGCCTTCATAGGAGATGTGCAGCAGGTTGGCATCCATCGAGTACGGCGATTTCTTCTTGCCGTGACGCTCGATCGGAATACCGTGCTTCTCGGCGTAGTCCATCAGTTTTTCGCGGGACAGCAGGTCCCATTCGCGCCACGGGGCGATGACCTTGACGCCCGGCTTGAGTGCGTAGGCACCCAGCTCGAAACGAACCTGGTCGTTACCCTTGCCGGTCGCGCCATGGGAAATGGCATCGGCGCCAGTTTCGTTGGCGATTTCGATCAAACGCTTGGCGATCAGCGGACGGGCGATGGAAGTACCCAGCAGGTACTCGCCTTCATAGACGGTGTTGGCGCGGAACATCGGGAAGACGAAATCACGCACGAACTCTTCGCGCAGATCGTCGATGTAGATCTCTTTAACGCCCATTGCCTGGGCCTTGGCACGAGCCGGTTCGACCTCTTCGCCCTGACCGAGGTCAGCGGTGAAGGTCACCACTTCGCAGTTGTAGGTGTCCTGCAGCCACTTGAGAATCACCGAAGTATCAAGGCCGCCGGAATACGCCAGTACGACCTTTTTTACGTCCGCCATGCCATCACTCCACGGGGTTGTACGGAAAGCCACCGATTCTAACGGTGTTGTGGCCAAATTTACAGTGGGGCGACAGCTTGTGATGACAAAGCGACAGGAACTGTCGATAGCGCGACTCCCTGTCGCGGGGAATCAGGATTTTGCCGCGGGTGCCCGGGCGGCCGGGGCCGGTGCTGTGGCGGCCGGTGCCGCGGCAGGTTGCGCGGCCGGCTGCTCGACGGGCGCCTCCACAGGCTTCTCGACTGCCGCGACGCGGTCCAGTTCGATATTGACCCGGCGGTTGCGCGCACGGTTGGCAGGGGTGTTGTTTTTCACCAGCGGGTAGCGTTCGCCGTGGAAGCGCACGACGATCTGCTCCTCCGGTATACCGTTGGCCTTGAGGTAGTCGGCCACGGCCAGCGCCCGGCGGCGCGAGCTGTCACGATTGGTCAGGCGGTTGCCGCTGTTGTCGGAGTGGCCGTTGAGCTCGATATGGTTGACCGTCGGATCGGCCTTCAGATACTCGAGAATCACATCCAGACGTGCCTTGGCCGAGGCATCCAGCTCGATGCCACCCCCTGGGAAACCCACCTGGGTCTGGCGGACCTGATCGAAGTTCATTGCCAACAGCTTGCCCGCACACGCCTGGTAGTCGCCGTAGGCTTTGGCAAAGCTCACCGGCAGCACACGCACCTCCATGGCTCGCCCGCCCTCGCCCGTGTATGCGCGCACCACCGTGCTACGTCCGTCGAGCAGACCGTTGATCAAGCGGCTGGCTTGGCCCTGGGAAGAACTGAACAGCACGCCGGTGCGCGCCATACGGACCGCCCCCAGGTTGATGTCGGCCCGTCCAGGCTGCCATGGCGCCGCCGCTGCCAGCAGCGTCGCGGAACCTGCGCCCAGGGCATTGGTGTCCGAACGCAACCTGAAGACCGGTTGCTCGCCAGCCCGGCGCACGAACTCACCGCTGCCAAAACCGTCGATCGGCTGGACAAGACGGCATTCGAACTGATCACCCTCGACTTTCCAGGCGATGTTCTCCATGCGGGTCTGGAAGGTCAGCGCACCAGCCGGCAGGCTGGCGAACAGGGTCAACAGGGCTAGGTAACGCTGGCGCACGGGCGGCTCCACTATTTCTGACGGCTTACCTTGAGGCTATCGGGCGCCGACCGGAAAACTTGATAGCCGTGCTCGTCCCTGGGTTTTCCGGTAGCATTGGGGCTTGAGTTCGACCCGCCTGGAATCCCCAATGTCCGATCGCCTGACCCTCCTGCGCCCCGACGACTGGCACATCCATCTGCGCGATGGTGCCGTCCTGCCCCATACCGTTGGCGACGTGGCGCGCACTTTCGCCCGCGCTATCATCATGCCCAACCTGGTTCCGCCGGTACGCAACGCCGTCGAGGCGGGCGCCTACCGTGAGCGCATCCTGGCCGCACGTCCGGCCGGCAGCCGCTTCGAGCCACTGATGGTGCTGTACCTCACCGACCGCACCAGCCCCGAGGACATCCGCGCGGCCAAGGCCAGCGGCTTCGTTTACGCCGCCAAGCTATACCCCGCTGGCGCGACCACCAACTCCGATTCCGGCGTGACCAGCATCGACAACATCTTCCCCGCCATCGAGGCGCTGGCTGAAGTTGGCATGCCTCTGCTGGTACACGGTGAGGTGACCCGTAGCGAGATCGATGTATTCGACCGCGAGAAGCGCTTCATCGACGAGCACATGCGCCGCGTCGTCGAACGTTTCCCGACCCTGAAGGTGGTGTTCGAACACATCACCACCAGCGATGCCGCGCAGTTCGTCACCGAGGCTCCGGCCAACGTCGGCGCCACCATCACCGCGCAGCACCTGCTGTACAACCGTAACCACATGCTGGTCGGCGGTATTCGCCCGCACTTCTACTGCCTGCCGATCCTCAAGCGCAACACCCACCAGGTCGCCTTGCTGGACGCCGCCACCAGCGGCAATCCGAAGTTCTTCCTCGGCACCGACTCGGCACCTCATGCCAAGCATGCCAAGGAAGCTGCCTGCGGCTGCGCCGGTTGCTACACCGCCTATGCGGCCATCGAGATGTACGCCGAGGCTTTCGAGCAGCGTAACGCGCTCGACAAGCTGGAAGGCTTCGCCAGCCTGCATGGCCCGGCCTTCTATGGGCTGCCAGCGAATACCGACACCATTACCCTGGTCCGTGAGGAATGGACCGCCCCGGACAGCCTGCCTTTTGGCGAGCAGACCGTGGTTCCGCTGCGCGCCGGTGAAAAGCTGCGCTGGCGCCTGCTGGAGGACAACGCGTGAGCGAAGACCTCTACGAAGACGACCAGGACGGTCAGGTCAGCGGCGGCCCACGTCATCCGATGGCCGAACGCTTCCGTGGCTACCTGCCCGTGGTGGTGGATGTCGAGACCGGTGGCTTCAACAGCGCCACCGACGCGTTGCTGGAAATCGCCGCTGTCACCATCGGCATGGACGAGAAAGGCTTCCTCTTCCCCGAGCACACCTATTTTCACCGCGTGGAGCCCTTTGAAGGCGCCAACATCGAGCCGGCGGCCCTGGAGTTCACTGGCATCAAGCTGGACCACCCGCTGCGCATGGCGGTCAGCGAGGACAGCGCGCTGACGGACATTTTCCGAGGCGTGCGCAAGGCGCTCAAGGCTAACGGCTGCAAACGGGCGATCCTGGTCGGGCACAACAGCAGCTTCGACCTGGGCTTCCTCAACGCTGCCGTGGCGCGCAACGACATCAAGCGCAATCCATTCCACCCGTTCTCCAGCTTCGACACGGCCACCCTGGCGGGCCTGGCCTATGGTCAGACCGTGCTGGCACGTGCCTGCCAGAGCGCTGACATCGACTTCGACGGCCGTGAAGCGCACTCGGCGCGTTACGACACCGAGAAGACGGCCGAGCTGTTCTGCGGCATCGTCAACCGCTGGAAGGAAATGGGCGGCTGGCGGGATTTCAACGATTGAGTCGAATGCCAGGGTCGTTTCCACACCCAGTGTGGGAGCGACCTTGTGTCGCGAGCGCACGGCACTCCCGAAAAGTGCAGCAAAAAAAACCGGCCACTTAGGCCGGTTTTTTCATGCACGCGGCAATTACAGCTTGCCAGCGTTCTCGCTCAGGTAGGCAGCAACGCCTTCCGGCGAAGCGGTCATGCCCTGGTCGCCTTTTTTCCAGTTGGCAGGGCAGACTTCGCCGTGCTCTTCGTGGAATTGCAGAGCGTCGACCAGACGCAGCAGTTCGTCCATGTTGCGGCCCAGTGGCAGGTCGTTGACGATCTGCGAACGAACCACACCGTTGGTGTCGATCAGGAAGGCGCCACGGAAGGCCACGCCGCCTTCGGACTCGACGTCGTAGGCTTTGCAGATTTCGTGAGTGATGTCAGCGGCCAGGGTGTACTTGACTTGACCGATACCGCCGCTGTTCACCGGGGTGTTACGCCAGGCGTTGTGGGTGAAGTGCGAGTCGATCGACACGCCGATCACTTCAACGTTACGTGCCTGGAAGTCAGGAATGCGGTTGTCCAGGGCGATCAGCTCGGACGGGCAGACGAAGGTGAAGTCCAGCGGGTAGAAGAACACCAGGCCGTACTTGCCCTTGATGGCCGAAGCCAGGTTGAAGCTGTCGACGATCTCGCCGTTGCCCAGTACGGCGGGGACGGTGAAGTCGGGGGCTTTT
This sequence comes from Pseudomonas sp. Rh2, assembly GCF_040762985.1. Classification (NCBI taxonomy): domain Bacteria; kingdom Pseudomonadati; phylum Pseudomonadota; class Gammaproteobacteria; order Pseudomonadales; family Pseudomonadaceae; genus Pseudomonas; species Pseudomonas sp. Rh2. Next base: position 1,675,319 of record NZ_CP142890.1, on the reverse strand, counting down.
TTACCAACGAGTACGCTCATTGCTATCTCCTGATGAGGGTGAAGAATCGTTTGCCGGTGCAAGGCTGGCTTGCCCGACATCCAACAAAGGCCGTCCATCATACACGGCTTGCGGTGACAGTCCGAATCCAACCGCCGGTCGCTCAAGCGCGCACCTTTCCGAAAGTCCTTTGACAAGCATTCTCATTAACATTAAGCTCCCCCCATCGACCCAACCAGCGATGGTCAGCCTCTATGTATGTGTGTCTTTGTGTCGGCGTTACCGACGGACAGATCCGCGATGCGATCTATGAAGGATGCTGCAGCTACAAGGAAGTGCGAACCGCGACCAACGTCGCCAGCCAATGTGGCAAATGCGCTTGCCTAGCCAAACAGGTCGTCCGTGAGACCCTGACCGAAATCCAGGCAAGCCAACACGCCGCCCTGCCCTACCCCGTTGAATTTACCGCTGCCTGATTTGCCCGAATTCGAAGAACCGGACCTTGCGTCCGGTTTTTTTATGCCCGCAATTCAATAAGTTAGCGCTCTAACGCGGTTCACAAACATTCTTATTCCTATTAATTTTTATTTATTATTCAATAACTTAGGTTTGACAGCCCCCGGCATCAGGCTCAAACTTCGCAGTATTGGCACACTTCTACAGGGCAGGAACCCGACATGAAAGGCGACGTAAGCGTCATCCAGCATCTCAACAAGATCCTCGGAAACGAGCTGGTCGCAATCAACCAGTACTTCCTGCACGCGCGCATGTACGAAGATTGGGGTCTGAACAAGCTCGGCAAGCACGAGTACAAAGAATCCATCGACGAGATGAAGCATGCAGACAAGCTGATCAAGCGGATTCTCTTCCTCGAAGGCATCCCCAACGTCCAGGACCTCGGCAAGCTGCTGATCGGCGAACACACCAAGGAAATGCTCGAGTGCGACCTGAAGATCGAGCAGAAAGGTCTTATCGACCTGAAGGCAGCCATCGCTCATTGCGAAACGGCCGGCGACTTCGGTTCGCGCGATCTGCTTGAAGACATCCTCGAAGCCGAGGAAGAACACATCGACTGGCTGGAAACTCAGCTGGGCCTGATCGACAAGATCGGCATCGAGAACTACCTGCAATCGCAGATGGGCGAAGAATAAATTTCTACCCCCATAAAAAAACCCGCATCAAGCGGGTTTTTTTATGCCTGGGAGCAATCAGGCTTCGGAAGCCTTGGCCTTGGCAGCCGCGTCCTTGATCAGGGTCTGCAGCTCACCCTTTTCGAACATTTCCAGCATGATGTCGCTACCGCCGACCAGCTCGCCGGCCACCCACAGTTGCGGGAAGGTTGGCCAGTTGGCGTATTTAGGCAGGTTGGCGCGGATTTCCGGGTTCTGCAGGATGTCGACGTAGGCGAACTTCTCGCCGCAACCCATCACAGCCTGCGAGGCACGCGCAGAGAAGCCACACTGCGGGGCATTCGGCGAGCCTTTCATGTAAAGCAGAATGGTGTTGTTGGCAATCTGCTCTTTGATCGTTTCGATGATATCCATGTAGCACCTCGGCTGAACTTTCCGACACGGTCGTCGGCACGGTGACGCATTGTAACGGAAAGCCGAGCGGCGTGCTCGGCCTTACCATTGCTCAAGCGGCCTCCACTTGTACCGGCACGCCATTGAGAGCTGCGTTACCCGAAACCTGATCGCGCAAATGCTCGTCGGTCAGGTCGTTGGCGCTGACCCCGGGTTGTCCATGGGCGATCTGCAGTTGCACGCCCTGGCGGCCATGGCCATAGCCATGGGGCAGGCTGACGACGCCCGGCATCATGTCCTCGCAGGCCAGTACTTCGACTTCGAGCGTGCCGGTGCGCGATCGGATACGCACACGCTGCCCACTCTCCAACTGCCGCTGCTGCAGGTCCTCTGGGTGCATCAGCAAATGATGGCGTGGCTTGCCTTTGACCAGGCGCTGGTAATTGTGCATCCACGAGTTGTTGCTGCGGACATGGCGCCGCCCGATCAGCAGCAGCTCCCCCGCCGGTGGCGGCGCTTGCAAGGCAAGCCGGTGCAAATCGTCCAGCAACACCTGGGGCGCCGCCTCGACGGCCTGGCTCTCGGTGCGCAGGCGCGTCCCAAGGTTGGCCCGCAGCGGCCCCAGGTCCAGGCCATGGGGGTACTCCAAAAGCGCGTCCAAAGAAAGCCCCCAGGACGACGCCTCGCCATAGCGCCCTTTGCGCAGCGCCATGTCGATCATCTGCGCCGGGGCAAGGGTCGGCTTGAGCTCCAGGCCTGCGCGTTCGGCGAAGGCGCGAGCCAGGCCGACAAAAATCTCCCAGTCATGCAGCGCCCCCTCTGGCTTGGGCAGGATCGCCCGGTTGAAGCGGGTGACGTTGCGCACTGCCAGTAGGTTGAAGGTGGTGTCGTAGTGATCATTTTCCAGCGCCGAGGTCGATGGCAGGATCAGATCGGCATGGCGGGTGGTCTCGTTGATGTAAAGGTCGATGCTAAGCATGAACTCGAGCCTGTCCAGCGCCGAATCCAGCTGTCGGCCATTGGGCGTGGACAGCACCGGGTTGCCAGCTACGGTTATCAACGCCCGGATCTGTCCCTCCCCAGGCGTGAGCATTTCCTCGGCCAACGCCGCCACCGGCAACTCTCCGCCATACTCAGGCAGGCCCGATACGCGACTCTGCCATGCATTGAAGTGACCGCCCGAGGTGCTGGCCACCAGATCGACCGCAGGCTCGGTACACAACGCCCCTCCGACACGGTCGAGGTTGCCGGTGACCAGGTTGATCAATTGCACCAGCCAATGGCAGAGACTGCCGAAGGCCTGGGTCGATACGCCCATGCGGCCATAGCACACGGCCGTGTCCGCAGCGGCGAAATCACGCGCCAGTTGGCGGATGTCAGTGGCAGGGATGCCACAGACGGCGCTCATCTTCTCTGCGGTGAAGGGTGAGATCGCTTCAATGACCTGTTCCAAACCATTGACCGGCAGATGCGAGCCCCGGGCCAACCCTTCATCGAACAAAGTGTTGAGCAAGCCGCACAACAACGCGGCGTCGCCACCGGGGCGCACGAACAGATGACGATCCGCCATGGCGGCCGTCTCGCTACGCCGAGGGTCGACCACCACCAGCCTTCCCCCTGGCGCGCAGCGTCTTCAGACGTTTTTCCACATCCGGCACGGTCATGATGCTGCCGTTCGATGCCAACGGGTTGCCACCCAGGATCAGCATGAAGTCTGTGTGGTCGATGTCCGGGATCGGCAGGAGCAAGCCGTGGCCGTACATCAAGTGGCTGGTGAGGTGCTGTGGAAGCTGGTCCACCGAGGTGGCGGAATAGCGGTTGCGGGTCTTGAGCAAGCCCAGGAAGTAGTTGCTGTGGGTCATCAACCCATAGTTGTGCACGCTGGGGTTGCCTTGGTAGACCGCCACGGCGTTACGACCATGGGCCTGCTGCACCGACCAGAGCTTGTCCGCGGCAAGGGCGAAGGCCTCCTGCCAACTGATCGGCTGCCAACGGTCGCCGATGCGCCGATGAGGCACGCGCAACCGGTCGGGGTCGTCCTGGATGTCCTGCAGCGCCACCGCCTTGGGGCAGATATGACCCCGGCTGAATGGGTCTTGGGCGTCGCCCTTGATCGAACTGATTCGCGCCCGCCCGTCGGCCTCATGGCTAATTTCGATGCTCAGGCCGCAAATGGCCTCGCACAGGTGACAGGCACGGTGATGCAGGGTCTTGGTCATGGCCGCCTCTGCCTTGTAGTTGTCCAGGCACGACTATGCGCCCAGCCCGAGCCGGCGGCCAGCGCGCTTCGTCCCATGAATCCCCCGACATCAAGCGCACGATTCGCGACATCCATTTGCCAAATTGCCAGCAAGCCGTGTACAACCTGTGTAGCAAATAAAAAACAGCACAGGCTCAGCGGGTTACGACACCCTTTGCAACAGAGCTGCTGTTCTCCCTCTTGGTTTCAGGCGACATTTAATTATAGTATTGCGCCTTTCCCTATTTCGTCCGCCCCGTGCGGCTTACGCCGCAGGTCACTCCCGTTGTCAAAAAAACCATACGGTCGACCTGCATACCGTTGCAGATAAGGTAGTCAATCATGAGCGCTAGGCACTTTCTCTCCCTGATGGATTTCACAGCTGACGAATTGCTCGGCGTGATCCGTCGAGGCATCGAGCTGAAGGACCTGCGTAACCGAGGCGTGCTGTTCGAACCGCTGAAAAACCGCGTGCTGGGGATGATCTTCGAGAAGTCCTCGACCCGTACCCGCCTGTCGTTCGAAGCCGGCATGATCCAGCTTGGCGGCCAGGCCATCTTCCTGTCGCCGCGTGATACCCAGCTGGGCCGTGGCGAACCGATCGCCGACAGCGCCATCGTCATGTCGCGCATGCTCGATGCGGTGATGATCCGTACCCATGCCCACAGCACCCTCACCGAGTTCGCCGCCAACTCCCGTGTTCCGGTGATCAACGGTCTGTCAGATGAATCGCACCCGTGCCAGCTGCTGGCCGACATGCAAACTTTCCTTGAGCACCGTGGCGCGATCCAGGGTAAGACCGTGGCCTGGGTCGGCGATGGTTTCAACATGTGCAACTCCTACATCGAGGCTGCAGTGCAGTTCGATTTCCAACTGCGTATCGCCTGCCCGGAAGGCTACGAGCCCGAGCAGCGTTTCCTCGACCTGGGCGGCGACCGCATACAGATCGTCCGCGATCCGAAGGAAGCGGTGCGTGGCGCGCACCTGGTGACCACCGATGTCTGGACTTCCATGGGGCAGGAGGAGGAAACTGCACGGCGCCTGGCGCATTTCGCGCCTTACCAGGTCACCCGCGAACTGCTCGACCTGGCGGCACCCGATGTCCTCTTCATGCACTGCCTGCCTGCCCACCGTGGCGAGGAAATCAGCCAGGACCTGCTCGACGACCCTCGTTCGGTCGCCTGGGACGAAGCTGAAAACCGGCTGCATGCACAGAAGGCGCTTCTCGAATTCCTTGTAGAACCGGCTTACCACCACGCATGAGTCAACCCCTACTGCTCAACCTGCGCGACCTCGCCTGCGGCTATGGCGAGCAGCGCATCGTTCAAAACCTCAACCTGCACCTGAACGCAGGCGACATCGGTTGCCTGCTGGGTTCATCCGGTTGCGGCAAGACCACCACCTTGCGCGCCATCGCCGGCTTCGAGCCGGTCCATGAAGGCGAGATCCAGTTGGCTGGCGAGGTCATATCCCGTGCTGGGTTCACCCTGGCACCCGAGAAACGCCGCATTGGCATGGTGTTCCAGGACTACGCCCTGTTCCCACACCTGACCGTGGCGCAGAACATCGCTTTCGGCATTGCCAAGCACCCGCGCCAGGGCGACGTGATCGAGGAGATGCTCGATCTGGTCAAGCTGGGCGGCCTGGGCGGTCGTTACCCCCATGAGCTGTCCGGTGGCCAGCAACAGCGTGTAGCCTTGGCGCGCGCCCTGGCACCCGAGCCTCAGCTATTGCTGCTCGACGAACCTTTCTCCAACCTCGACGTGGAATTGCGTCGCCGGTTGAGCCACGAGGTCCGTGACATTCTCAAGAGCCGTGGTACCAGCGCCATTCTGGTCACCCACGACCAGGAAGAAGCCTTTGCCGTCAGTGACCACGTAGGCGTGTTCAAGGAAGGCCGCCTGGAGCAGTGGGATACACCGTACAACCTTTACCACGAACCGCAGACCCCGTTCGTGGCCAGCTTCATTGGCCAGGGCTATTTCATCCGTGGCCAGATGAGTAGCCATGAGTCGGTCAACACCGAATTGGGCGAGCTGCGTGGCAATCGGGCCTACACCATGGCCGTAGGCAGCTCGGTAGACGTGCTGCTGCGTCCTGACGATATCGTGCCGGACCCGGACAGCGAGCTGCGCGCCAATATCGTCGGCAAGAGTTTCCTGGGCGCTTCGACCCTGTACCGTCTGCAACTGCCCACGGGCAGCCAGCTCGAGGCGATCTTCCCCAGCCATATCGATCATCAGGTCGGCCAGGATGTCGGCATTGCCGTGAAGGCAGACCACCTGGTGCTCTTCGCGGTACCTGGTAGCGTGGCGGCGCAGCTGCTGCGTCAGGAAAACGGGGTTCGCCGGTACAGTTCCGCAACCTGATTTCACAGCCTGGAAGGGCCGCCTTGCGGCCCATCACCTGCGATCCTCCGGCACGCCCGAGCGGACCACGCCGCCCGCCAGGGAACCAGCCCAGCTTCAGCCTCGACCAATCCCAGCGAACTTGCCCTGGGTATGCTCGGCCAACACTGCCGCCGCCAACTCCACCTCGAGCCCCCGCCGCCCGGCGCTGACATGAATGCTTGGGAACTGCTGCGCGGATTCGTCGATGAATGTGCGCAACCGCTTCTTCTGCCCGAGAGGGCTGATACCGCCGACCAGGTAGCCGGTAGCGCGCTGGGCCACCGCCGGGTCGGCCATCTCGCACTTCTTCACCCCCGCCGCTTGGGCCAGGGCCTTCAAGTCCAGGGTACCGACCACCGGCACCACGGCCACCAGCAATTCCCCCTTCTCACTGCTGGCCAATAGGGTCTTGAACACCTGCTGCGGGTCGAGCCCCAGCTTCTCGGCGGCTTCAAGCCCGTAAGAGGCTGATTTGGGGTCATGTTCATAACTGTGCACACGATGTTCGGCACGCACTTTTTTAAGCAAGTCGAGGGCGGGGGTCATGCAGCACTCCGGTCTGGGACAGGTCGGCGGCTACTTTAGGATAAATCCCACAAGCCAGCCAGCGCAGAGCGGACGCGCCTCTCTAGCATGCGGAGTCACGCCTGTAATAGTCGGCCAATTCGTGACTGACCGTTCACTTTCGACCTTTGACATCAGCGTTTCTTGTCTATATTTTTTCGTTTGTGAATAAATGGTGCACTTATAAGGTGCATTTTCCTGTACCCGCCCGTCGTCAATGGGGATAGACGCCGGGCTTTGCTGTCGAGCGCCAAGCGCCTCACAACAAAAAAAACGAGGTCATACATGACGACTGCTCTTCGCGAACCCACACTGTCCAGCCAATGCCTGGCCGAATTCCTCGGAACGGCGCTACTCATCTTCTTCGGCACTGGCTGCGTTGCAGCCCTGAAAGTCGCGGGCGCCAGCTTCGGGCTCTGGGAAATCAGCATCATCTGGGGCGTCGGCGTGAGCATGGCGATCTACCTCACCGCCGGTATTTCCGGTGCGCACCTGAACCCGGCCGTGAGCATCGCCCTCACCCTGTTCGCCGCCTTCGACAAACGCAAGTTGCCGTTCTACATGCTCGCCCAGGTGTGCGGCGCGTTCTGTGGTGCGGCGCTGGTGTATACCCTCTACAGCAACCTGTTCTTCGATTTCGAACAGGCTCACGCAATGTTGCGTGGCAGCCAGGCCAGTCTTGAACTGGCGTCGGTGTTCTCGACCTACCCGCATCCTTCGCTGTCCATCGGCCAGGCCTTTCTGGTCGAAGTGGTGATCACCGCCATCCTGATGGCCGTGATCATGGCCCTGACCGACGACAACAACGGCCTGCCCCGTGGCGCCATGGCCCCACTGCTGATCGGCCTGCTGATTGCCGTGATCGGCAGTGCCATGGGCCCACTGACCGGTTTCGCGATGAACCCAGCCCGTGATTTCGGGCCCAAGCTGATGACCTTCCTGGCCGGCTGGGGCGAAATCGCCTTCACTGGCGGACGTGACATCCCTTATTTCCTGGTTCCGGTATTCGCCCCGATCTTCGGTGCTTGCCTGGGCGCTGCGCTGTACCGTGGCCTGATCGCCCGCAACCTGCCAGCGGCGCAAACCGTGACCTCGGAGACAAACGACAATCCCCAGGGCGATACTCAAGTCAACTGATACCGGCGCCGCGCGATTTCGCCCGCCCGAGCCCTGACCTAACCCATTTGCAAGGCCTACGACCATGACAGACACCCAGGATAAGAACTACATCATCGCCCTGGACCAGGGCACTACCAGTTCGCGGGCTATCATTTTCGACCGCGATGCCAACGTGGTCGGCACCTCACAGCGAGAGTTCGCCCAACACTACCCGCAAGCCGGGTGGGTCGAGCACGACCCCATGGAAATCTTCGCCACCCAGAGCGCGACCATGGTCGAGGCACTGGCACAGGCTGGAATCAGCCATGCGCAGGTCGCCGCACTGGGCATCACCAACCAGCGTGAAACCACGGTGGTCTGGGACAAGGAAACCGGTCGCCCGGTTTACAACGCCATCGTCTGGCAGTGCCGCCGCAGCACTGAAATCTGTGCCCAGCTCAAGCGTGATGGCCATGAAACGTACATTCGCGACACCACAGGCCTGGTGACCGACCCGTACTTCTCCGGCACTAAACTGAAGTGGATTCTGGACAATGTCGAAGGCGTCCGCGAACGGGCCGAGCGTGGCGAACTGTTGTTCGGTACCGTCGACACCTGGCTGATCTGGAAATTCTCCGGTGGCAAGGTGCACGTCACCGACTACACCAACGCCTCGCGCACCCTGATGTTCAACATCCACACGCTGCAGTGGGACGACAAACTGCTGGATATTCTCGGCATCCCGCGCCAAATGCTGCCTGAGGTACGTCCTTCTTCGGAGGTCTACGGCCAGACCAAGAGCGGTATCGCCATCGCCGGTATCGCCGGTGACCAGCAATCGGCGCTGTTCGGCCAGATGTGCGTGGAGCCGGGCCAAGCGAAGAATACCTATGGCACCGGTTGCTTCCTGCTGATGAACACTGGCAGCCAGGCCGTCAAGTCGTCCCATGGCCTGCTGACCACCATCGCCTGTGGGCCGAAAGGTGAAGTGGCCTACGCGCTGGAGGGCGCCGTGTTCAATGGCGGCTCCACCGTGCAGTGGCTGCGTGACGAGTTGAAGATCGTCAACGATGCGCTGGATACCGAGTACTTCGCCAGCAAGGTCAAGGACAGCAACGGCGTTTACCTGGTACCCGCATTCACAGGCCTGGGCGCCCCGTACTGGGACCCTTACGCCCGCGGCGCGCTGTTCGGCCTGACCCGTGGCGTGAAAGTCGACCACATCATTCGTGCCGCACTCGAGTCGATCGCGTACCAGACCCGCGATGTGCTCGACGCCATGCAGCAGGATTGCGGCCAGCGCCTTTCCGAGCTGCGCGTGGACGGCGGTGCAGTGGCCAACAACTTCCTGATGCAGTTCCAGGCAGACATCCTCGGCACCTGCGTCGAACGTCCGAAAATGCGCGAAACCACCGCGCTCGGCGCTGCCTACCTAGCAGGGCTGGCATGTGGTTTCTGGAGTGGTCTGGACGAGTTGCGCGACAAGGCCATCATCGAGCGCGAGTTCAGCCCTCAGCTTGACGAGACGCAGAAAGAGACGCTGTACGCAGGGTGGAAAAAAGCGGTCGAGCGCACCCGTGACTGGGAAGACCACGACGCCTGATCGCAGCAGAGAACGCTGCAGCGCAGCCATCGCCGGCAAGCCGACGCCTACAGAAAACGCACGCACGCCTGTAGACGTCGGCTTACCGTCGATGAGCCGTAACGTGCAGCCACTGGCCGTCATCCCCTTCCTACGGCATCATTGCAGAATTTGTCCGGCAGCCCATAAGGACCGCCCATGAATCTGCCCCCTCGCCAACAACAAATTCTCGAGCTGGTACGCGAACGTGGCTATGTCAGCATCGAGGAAATGGCGCAGTTGTACGTCGTGACCCCGCAAACCATCCGTCGCGACATCAACCAGCTCGCCGAGCTCAACCTGCTGCGCCGCTATCACGGTGGAGCGGCCTACGATTCGAGCGTCGAGAACACCGCCTACGCCATGCGCGCCGACCAGATGCGCGACGAGAAGCAACGCATCGCCGAAGCTGTGGCGCGGCAGATTCCCGACCATGCGTCCTTGTTCATCAACATCGGCACCACGACCGAATCCATCGCCCGGGCACTGCTGAACCACAATCACCTGAAGGTGATCACCAACAACCTGCATGTGGCGGCAATCCTGGCTGCCAAGGACGATTTCGAGGTGCTGGTCGCCGGCGGTACGGTGCGTCGCGATGGCGGCGTGGTGGGCCAGGCCAGCGTCGATTTCATCAACCAGTTCAAGGTCGACTTTGCTCTGGTCGGTATCAGCGGCATCGATGAAGACGGCAGCCTGCTGGACTTCGACTACCAGGAAGTGCGCGTCTCGCAGGCGATAATCGCCAACGCCCGCCAAGTCATCCTCGCCGCCGACTCCAGCAAGTTCGGGCGCAATGCCATGGTTCGCCTGGGCTCGATAAGCCTGGTCGATTGCCTGGTGACCGACCAGGCGCCCTCCCCCGCGCTGACCCAACTGCTCAACCAATACAAGATTCGCCTAGACGTGGTCTGAGCCGTGCAGGGTCGCCCAGCGGCCCTGCATTTTCGAAATTGTTCACTTACTGTCATCTGATCAGTTTTTTCTATAAAGACTGACTGGCGACCGGCGTTGTGTTGCGCTAGTATTTTCGGAAACGAACATTAATGTTCATATTCGATGTGAGCAGCTTCAGGAGGCCTTGCCCGTGTCCCAACCCGTTCCGTCCCAGCCCGCACTCGCCGACTGCTATGACCTCGCCGTGATCGGCGGCGGCATCAATGGCGTAGGCATTGCTGCCGACGCCGCCGGGCGCGGCCTCAAGGTGTTCCTTTGCGAGAAGGACGACTTGGCCCAACACACCTCCTCGGCTAGCAGCAAGCTGATTCACGGCGGCCTGCGCTACCTGGAACACTACGAGTTCCGGCTGGTGCGTGAGGCACTGGCCGAACGCGAGGTCCTGCTGGCCAAGGCCCCACACATCGTCAAACCAATGCGCTTCGTGCTGCCCCACCGTCCGCACCTGCGCCCGGCCTGGATGATCCGCGCCGGCCTGTTCCTGTATGACCACCTGGGCAAACGCAAGCGCCTGGGCGCCTCGCGCAGCCTGCGCTTCGGACCTGGCTACCCGCTCAAACCCTCCATCACCCGTGGTTTCGAATACGCCGATTGCGCCGTGGACGACGCTCGCCTGGTGGTGCTCAACGCCATGACTGCGCGCGAGAACGGCGCACACATCCGCACCCGCACCCGCTGCCTGCGCGCCGAGCGTATCGACGGCGTGTGGGAAGTCGAGCTGCAACACGCCGACGGCAGCCAGCAGACCCTCCGCGCTCGCGCCCTGGTCAACGCCGCCGGGCCGTGGGTAGCCAGTTTCATCAAGAATGACCTCAAGCTGGATGCCCCGTACGGCATCCGCCTGATCCAGGGCAGCCATCTGATCGTGCCGCGGCTGTACGAAGGTGAACATGCCTACATCCTGCAGAACGAAGATCAGCGCATCGTGTTCTGCATCCCTTATCTCGACCGCTTTACCCTGATCGGCACCACCGACCGCGAGTACAGCGGCGACCCGGCCAAGGTTGCCATTACCGAGCAGGAAACCGACTACCTGCTCAATGTGGTCAACCAGCACTTCAATCATCAGCTTAGCCGCGCCGACATCCTGCATACCTACTCGGGCGTGCGCCCGCTGTGCAACGATGAATCGGACAATCCGTCGGCGGTCACCCGCGACTACACCCTGGCATTGTCCTGCGCCGAAGGCCAGGCGCCACTGCTGTCGGTGTTCGGCGGCAAGCTGACCACTTACCGCAAGCTGGCCGAGTCGGCCATGGCCGAACTCAAGCCATTCTTCAGCCAGATGCGCGGCAGCTGGACCGCCAGCGGGCCGTTGCCTGGTGGCGAGCAGATGACCAGCGTGCAAGCACTGGTCGATGCCCTACTCGCCCGCCATGGCTGGTTGCCAGTGGATATCGCCAAACGCTGGGCAGTGACCTATGGCAGCCGCACCTGGCAATTGCTGGAAGGGGTAACAGGGCCGGATGACCTGGGCCAGGCGATCGGCGGCGGGTTGTTCGGTCGAGAAGTCGATTACCTGCGCAGCCAGGAATGGGCTGTGGACGCCGAGGACATTCTGTGGCGTCGAACCAAACTTGGCCTGTTCACCACGCAGGCCGAGCAACACGCGCTCGCCGACTACCTACGCAAGACTGAACGTCCAGACGCTACCCAAGCGGCATGAACCCCAGCGCCCCCTTGTCAGCGCCGAGCGCTGCAAGGGGGCTTCACAGGCACATCAAACAGGCCAACGTGCAATGGCCTGCTCTGTCAGGCGTTGGACAAGCACCCGCTCTTGCACTTGCAGGTCGACCTTGAGCTCTTCGCAGCGTTCCAGGTAAGTTTGCTCGTCGATCGCACCGCTTTCCACCTGCGTCTCCAATAGCTCTAGCGCCGCCCGCCTGGCATCCACCTGCTCCCTGAAACTGCGGTAATAGGTGGCGCGCAGGAATTCTTGCCAAAACGACTGATCGGCCAAGGCGCGCGACAGCGTCTCGTTGTTTTCCAGCGAAAGCACTTCAGCCCTGGCGACGTTGATGTCCTCGGCGGTCACTAATGATTCGGACTCATAGTGCATACGGACAGGCTGTCCCGGTAGCTGGAGCGGGCCTGCCAAGCGAGTTCGGTACGCAAGATAGGTTTCGATATCGTCGATGCGTTCCAGGACGTCCGGTTCGTTTGCGTACGTAAGGCGCAGTCGCTCGAGCTTACGGGCGGCAATTCTGTTGACTTCCTGCAGCCTGAACAGTGAACGCCCCAGTTTGATCAGGGCCGACTCACTCTGAATCTGCGACAGTCCCGCCGTCTGCCGATGCACCAGGACGCGTACTTCCATTTCACTGAACAGCCACAGCAAGCGATCTTCGCAGGTCGCCACGCCACCGGCCTGCTCAAACAACACTTCCCGCAGCTCGCTGTCCTGCTCGCAGGCCTCGATAATGTTCCAAGCCCGCGCCCGATAATACGCGGGGTGCTTGAGGTAGTCCGGCGAACGCGAGAAATCGCCCAGGAAGTTGAAGAAATCATCCGCCCCCGGCTCGTTGCGAAGGTTGCTCCACAGCACCTCGCGCTCGGTTCGTTGCGCACCGGCCGAACCAACCAACCATTCGGACAACTCGGCCTGACGAACCAGATGGTGCCGGTAATAAGGATTGTGCGCGACGACTTGTTCTGGAGAGGCAGGGGTGCGCAACTCATTCAGGTAACGTTCGCTGGGGGCATCAAGCGGGTTGTCGTGCAGCGCCATTTGCTGCACACGCATGCGCATTCCATGCACCTCCTGACGCACCTGGCGGATCTGGTTCTCCCGCAGGTCGACAATCCCCTGCCAAGGCAGTTGCTGAATCTGCGCCGGCACATCGGCTATCTGGGCAGCACGCAGCCCTACTTGGCGAACATTCAGCAACCGCCGGACCTCAGGCACGCTGCCCAGCGGATTGAAACCGATTTCCAACCGCTCCAGGTTGAGCAAGGCGTTCAGGCGCTGACTGTCTGCCGGCGTCAGGACGATATGATTATGGTCCAGGCGCAACAGGCGGAGCTCGGTCAACCGCTCGATACCTGCCGGAACCGCGAGCAAGCGATTGTGGCGCAGGTCGAGCTCCCTGAGATTGGGGAAGTGACCGAGGAAGTCAGCGCCGACTTCCGTCAGCTCCATGTTTCGCAGCGCCAGGCGTGAAACATGCTCGAACATGATCCCAAGGGGCAATTCAGGCAACTCGCTCAACCGCTCGCCCCGGACTTCCAATGCATAAGTACCATCGCCTCGCCGCCCCAGTTTACGACGCCAGCAGCGCCGAATCGTGTTGGCCACCCTGCTGCGTCGCAACAAGTCGAGCATCGAACCATACTCGGCTCGCCAATTGACCAGCGCCTGGCGCAGAGCCGTCCACTGGCCGTGCAACGACTGATAGTGGGTCCAGGGGTCGACGCCATCGGAAATCAGACCCAGCAGGTATTGCTGCAACTCCACGTCGTCGATGGTCGGAAATATCTGCCTAATGCCGCGCCTGCTGGCCTGGCCGCGACTCCCACCGCGACCGCTGAGCTGGTAGCCGAGGCGACCGTCGGCGAAGCGAACGGGCGGCCTGACTCCGGCACTGATATCCGCCAGCCCGATGAGCTTGGCAGCCAGGTCGCGGCGCTCCCGGGCGCAGCCTGCCAGAATGTCGACCAGTTGCTGTTCGTTGAGCGAGGCATCGCCCAACACGCTTTTCTGGCTTTCATCCATGCTCAGCAACAATGCGTGCATGAAGCTGTCGGTGCTTGATCCGGCAACGTGCGGATGGAGGGACCGATCCTGCACGCTGTAACCGTTTTCGTCGCTGATGATGCTGATGACGTCCTCTGCCGTATCGGCACCCACGTGGCTCAGCAGTGGTCCTTCGGAAAAGAATGCCCGCAACTCGACACGGAGCGACGCAGGCCATGGCGCCAGTTCATGGACCAAGCCAAGCGCCAGTTTTTCGCTGTCGGCGTTGAGGGCCTGGGGTTGTCGGAGCCCGGCACAGGCTCGATCAAGGCGGCTGTCGCGGATGAACCAGCGTACCCTTTCCGCCACGGCCAAAGGCACACGCCCGGTCGATGCAAGCTGCTCCAGATCCTGTCCATCGGCTTGCCGGCGAATTTCCTTCGCGCCTCGCACCGACAACCCGGGAAAGTCTCGACGCAATACCCGGTCCTCCACCTCCTCTGCGTCCTGGGCCTGGGCAATCAGTAACTCGAACACTTCGTCCGCCACCTTCGGATACAAGGTGTGCAACCGGTGGCGTTCCAGCGCATCCTGAAGCCGCGCAGGTGCAGGCGCGTTTTCCACATGCAAGCGGCGCAGCTGCGCCTCATCGAAGCCGGTGCAGTCGATCAGCGCCCTTGCTTGTTCGTCGCTCAAGTCGATGAAGTTAGCGGCCAACCTTCGCAACAGGTGCACTTCACCGGCCCATTCCTGAGGCTGCTCCAGGGAATGGCGCCAGCCCCCACTGCCATTGCGTTCGATCTGCGGCCGATAGGCGCTGGCACGCGTCGGATGCTTGATCACCAGACCCTGTTTATCCTCGGCATGCGCAAGTTCAAAGGCGTGCTCTGGCCAGGGCAACGGCTCCGGTGGCTGACCGGCGAGGTGCGCTTGCTTTGCCTCGACCCGGTAGGGCTGCATGTCGCCCGAGCAGAGTTTCAGGCGCTTGGCACCCGACCAGACCGGCACCAATTCATCGACGAAAGCCACGCGTTTGACCACCTGAGCCGCTGCCGAGACGCCAACACCAATCGCTGCGCCGACCACCAGGTTTTCCGCCACTGCGAACAGATGCCCCATGGCCGCTTCACGGTCACCCAACTTCCAGTCCTGGTAGCCTTCGTACACTTCATCGGCCATCTGTACAGCCGCAACGCCCAGCATGACCTCTCCCAGCACCGGTACGAACAGGCCAGCCAGACCCAGAAGGGTCAGGCCGGTACTCTCGTAGGCGGCCAGCCGAGCGCTTCGCGTCGCGGCGTCTTCATCGCCGGTGGGAACCGCGAGGACTCTGGCATCGTCGAGAATCTTTTCGATGCGCTGGGCGCGTAGATAGGCAAAGATGGGCTGGTCGATTGGCAGGTTCCGGCCATCCAACTGCAGCGCGACACCTTTTGCGGTATCGGCATGCAGACGGCGTAGGCTCGCCGAGAACACCATGCGATCGCGTTCCGTGATGAATCGCATGAAAAACTGCGCATAGCTCGACTCGCGCAAGCGCAGTCCAAAGAGCTGGTATACCGCTTCCCAGTTTCGGCATGACTGCACAGCCCTGACAGGATCGCCCGGTACCCAGACGATGAGGTTTCTCAGGGCGCCGCCGTCGCTATCCCGCGCTTCGACGACGACCACACCTCGTACCCGTTTGCCTAGCAACAGCAGCTGACGCATCCCGAGCACGCGGGTATCGGCCGGTACGATTGCCTTGGGCGAAAACACCCTGAGCATCTGCAGATAGCTGCGCTCGTCGAGCTGCCCCTGGAGGGTGGCAAGCCGCACGGCTGCTTCCATGGCTGTCCGCTGGGCCTCTTCCAGCACACGCTCAACCGCCTGTCGAGCTTGCCCCGAAGCATCACCTTCAGCATCCGCGGGCAACAGCAGCTCACGCAGGGCAGCTTGATAGCGACCGCCCAGATCCAGCTCACGGCACAGCCTGGCGAACTGCACGAACGAAATAGGCAACGCAGCGCCAGTGTGAGTTTCCAGCCTTCGTCGAATGCGAGACCGGTGCTGCAATTCGTCCTCGGCAAAATTATGCAGCGCCGCAGCCAGTAAAGGCAGCGAGCCCATCCTTACGACCCTTTCCACCGGAACGTGGGGAAATACGAAAGCCACCGTCTTGCGTACGACCGTGGACAGTTTCGCGGTTCTGGCGTTAACCCGCACGCCATGCTTCCTGAGAATGGCCTTCTCCAGCAGGGGCGCGCAGAAATCCGCCAGGTCAGGAACACGGCCCAACAAAAGCCTGACCTGTTCGGCGCTATGCTGCTCACTGATCAAGGCCGCTCGCAGGGATCGCAGCGCCTCGACGGAGGCATTCTTCGCCCAGGCCGGCAACTGCGCGGCAATCAGGGTATCGATGGAGTGGGACGCTCCTTCATCTTCTATCAAGGGGGTCATGTCTGCTTCCTCGGTTAAAAGGAAACAAGAAACCCCCGTCCGTCATACCCAAGGTGTTAATTAGTTAGTTCTAGTCACCTGAGGCTAAACGCACGTTCGGATTACCGAACACTAATTCGCCGCGCGTTCGGAAGTCCGTACATTGGCGTTCCTGCAACAGGCCCCGAAACGTGCAATGGCTTGAATTTTCGGGGCTTGTACACAAGAACAACAGCTTGGCACGAGTCATGCTCTACACTTGGTAGCCGAATGCACACCAACTTGATGATGTATTCGTTGAACGAAGAGTCCGCCAACGGCTCCATAAAAAAAACAAACACGTCGAGGAAAATTTGATGCGTATCGTTCGTCAATTGCTGGGCGCCGCCATCGCGGCTGCAGTCATCGCTTCGCCTGTCATGGCCGAGGAGCTGACCGGCACCCTGAAGAAGATCAAGGACTCGGGCACCATCACCCTGGGTCACCGCGACTCGTCGATTCCGTTTTCCTACCTGGCTGGCAAGCCGGAACCCGTGGGTTACTCCCACGACATCCAACTGGCTGTCGTCGAGGCCCTGAAAAAACAGCTGGGCACCGACATCAAGGTCCGCTACAACCTCGTCACTTCCCAAACCCGTATCCCGCTGGTGCAGAACGGCACCGTCGACCTGGAGTGCGGTTCCACCACCAACAACGTCGAGCGCCAGCAGCAAGTTGGCTTCTCGGTGGGCATCTTCGAAGTCGGCACTCGCCTTCTGACCAAGGTCAAGGACGGTCAACCGGCATACAAGGACTTCCCTGACCTGGCCGGCAAGAACGTGGTGACCACCGCCGGTACTACCTCCGAACGCCTCCTCAAGGCGATGAACGCCGACAAGCAGATGAAGATGAACGTGATTTCCGCCAAGGACCACGGTGAAGCCTTCAACATGCTCGAAAGCGGCCGCGCCGTGGCCTTCATGATGGACGACGCTCTGCTGGCCGGTGAAATGGCCAAGGCTCGCAAGCCGACCGACTGGGTCATCACCGGCACGCCACAGTCGTTCGAAATCTACGGCTGCATGGTGCGCAAGGATGACGCCGCGTTCAAGAAAGCGGTCGACGATGCCATCGTGGCTTACTTCAAGTCGGGCGAAGTCAACAAGAGCTACGACAAGTGGTTCCAGCAGCCGATCCCGCCAAAAGGCCTGAACCTGCAGTTCCCGATGAGCGACGAGCTGAAGAAACTGATCGCCGAGCCGACCGACAAGGCGGCGGACGAGAAGAAGTCCTGATCCCCGGTTAGTGGCCCGCCGCACTTTTGCCGTGCGGGCCACCGTTAAGTGTCTACCCTTTCATCCGAGGGCGTTCAACGCCCTTGGATGCTCGAAGGTGCCCGTGAAACAACCGTCTGAGGGGAAATCCCGATGAATTACAACTGGGACTGGGGCGTATTCTTCAAGTCCACCGGCGTGGGCAGCGAAACCTATCTGGACTGGTACATCACCGGCCTGGGCTGGACCATCGCCATCGCCATCTCCGCCTGGATCATCGCATTGCTGCTGGGCTCGGTGCTCGGCGTCATGCGTACCGTGCCGAACCGCCTGGTATCCGGCATCGCCACCGCCTATGTGGAGCTGTTCCGCAACGTGCCGCTGCTGGTGCAGCTGTTCATCTGGTACTTCCTGGTACCGGACCTGCTGCCTGAAGGCCTGCAGGAATGGTTCAAGCAAGACCTCAACCCGACCACTTCGGCGCTGATCAGCGTGGTCATCTGCCTGGGCCTGTTCACCGCCGCGCGTGTCTGCGAGCAGGTACGTACCGGCATCCAGGCGCTGCCGCGTGGCCAGGAGGCCGCCGCTCGCGCCATGGGCTTCAGCCTGCCGCAGATCTACAACAACGTGCTGCTGCCCCAGGCTTACCGGATCATCATTCCGCCGCTCACCTCCGAGTTCCTCAACGTATTCAAGAACTCGTCGGTGGCATCGCTGATCGGCCTGATGGAGCTGCTGGCGCAGACCAAGCAGACCGCCGAGTTTTCCGCCAACCTGTTCGAGGCGTTCACCCTGGCCACCCTGATCTACTTCACCTTGAACATGGGCTTGATGCTGCTGATGCGCATGGTCGAGAAGAAAGTCGCGGTGCCTGGCCTGATTTCCGTGGGAGGCAAGTAAATGGACATGGATTTCAGCGAAATCATCCCGGCCCTGCCTGCCCTCTGGGAAGGCATGCTGATGACCCTCAAGCTGATGGTCATGGGCGTGGTCGGCGGTATCGTGCTCGGTACCATCCTGGCCTTGATGCGCCTGTCGTCGAACAAGCTGCTCTCGAACCTGGCTGGCGCCTACGTCAACTACTTCCGCTCGATCCCGCTGCTGCTGGTGATCACCTGGTTCTACCTGGCGGTACCGTTCGTGCTGCGCTGGATCACCGGCGAGGACACCCCGGTGGGTGCCTTCACCTCCTGCGTGGTCGCGTTCATGATGTTCGAGGCCGCCTATTTCTGCGAGATCGTGCGGGCCGGCGTGCAGTCGATCTCCAAGGGCCAGATGGGCGCCGCGCAAGCATTGGGCATGACCTATGGCCAGACCATGCGCCTGATCATCCTGCCCCAGGCGTTTCGCAAGATGACCCCGCTGCTGCTGCAACAGAGCATCATCCTGTTCCAGGACACCTCGCTTGTGTACACCGTGGGTCTGGTCGACTTCCTCAACTCGGCACGCTCCAACGGCGACATCATCGGGCGCTCCCATGAGTTCCTGATCTTCGCCGGTGTCGTGTACTTCCTCATCAGCTTCTCCGCTTCGTGGCTGGTCAAGCGCCTGCAAAAAAGGATCACCGTATGATTTCCATCAAGAACGTCAACAAGTGGTACGGGGACTTCCAGGTGCTGACCGACTGCAGCACCGAGGTCAAGAAAGGTGAAGTGGTGGTGGTCTGCGGCCCGTCGGGCTCGGGCAAATCCACCCTGATCAAGTGCGTCAACGCCCTTGAGCCGTTCCAGAAAGGAGACATCGTGGTCGACGGCACCTCCATCGCCGACCCGAAAACCAACCTGCCGAAACTGCGCTCGCGGGTGGGCATGGTGTTCCAGCACTTCGAGCTGTTCCCGCATCTGACCATCACCGAGAACCTGACCATCGCCCAGCGCAAGGTGCTTGGCCGCAGCGAAGCCGAAGCCACCAAGAAAGGCCTGGCGCTGCTCGACCGAGTAGGTCTGGGCGCACACGCCAAGAAGCACCCTGGCCAGTTGTCCGGTGGCCAGCAGCAGCGTGTGGCGATCGCCCGTGCGCTGTCGATGGACCCGATCGTCATGCTGTTCGACGAACCGACCTCGGCACTGGACCCTGAAATGGTCAACGAAGTGCTCGACGTCATGGTCGAACTGGCTCACGAAGGCATGACCATGATGTGCGTCACCCACGAAATGGGCTTCGCTCGCAAGGTAGCCAACCGGGTGATCTTCATGGACAAGGGCAGCATCATCGAGGACTGCCAGAAGGAAGACTTCTTCGGCGACCCAGGCGCCCGCCACGAACGGACTCAGCACTTCCTCAGCAAGATCCTGCAACACTGATCCTGCGCCAAACAAGCCGGCCTGCACCGCTGCCTCCGGGCAGCGGGTGCTGGTCGTGACAAGGCCACTGTGATGAAATGCGATCCTTCGCTTCTTCTCCCTGCCAAACCTGCCGTGAAATCCCGCCTGATCCGCCAACTGCTGCTGCCACCCCTGGTCATCCTGCTGATGATCGGCCTGGGCCTGGCTGGCTATCTGATCAGCGAGAGCAACGGCATCCGTAGCCTCAGCGAAAATGGCGAGCGTCAGCTGGAACTGCATGCGCGCACAGTAGAGAGCGAAATCAGCAAGTACACCTACCTACCGAGCCTGCTCGAACTGGAAGACAGCGTCTCGAAGCTGCTCACCGACCCGGATGGCGAATACCGTCAGACCGTCAACGAATACCTTGAAGGCCTGAACCGACGCAGCCGCAGCCGGGCGATCTTCGTGCTCGACACCAATGGCCGGGTGCAGGCTACCAGCAACTGGCGCGATGCCGATTCGTTCCTCGGCGAAGACCTGTCGTTCCGGGCGTATTTCCAGGATGCCGTGCGCGGTGAACCGGGGCGCTTCTACGGCATCGGCAGCACGACTGGGGAAGCCGGCTACTACCTGGCCCATGGCCTGGAAGAGCACGGCAAGATCATAGGCGTGGCCGTCATCAAGGTGCGCCTGGATACCCTCGAAGAGCGCTGGCAGCGCGCGCGACTCGAAGCCTTCGTCAGCGATGAGAACGGCATCATCATCCTGTCCAGCGATCCGGCCCGGCGGCTGAAGTCGGTTCGTCCGCTGACGCCACAAATCAAGGAGCGCCTGGCGCGCAGTCTGCAGTACTACTGGTGGCCGCTTAACGAGCTGCAACCCCTGGCCCGCGAAACACTGGCCGATGGCGTGGAGAAACTGACCTTCCCGGCCAACAGCGAAACCGCCCACGGCAAAGTCCACGAAGTGGCCTACCTGGCCCAGACCCGCCGACTGGTCGACACGCCCTGGCACTTCACCCTGCTGACCCCGCTGCAGGACCTGCGCCGTGAGTCCATGGTGCAAGGCGTCCTGGTGGCGGTGGCTTTCGCCCTGCTGGCGATTCTGGGGATCGCCTGGAACGAGCGGCGCAAGGTGATCGCCACCCGTCTGGCTGCCCGTGAAGCCCTGGAAGAGGCCAACAGCCAGCTTGAGCGGCGCATCGCCGACCGTACCGCCGACCTGCGGGCCAGCAACGAGCGGCTCAAAGGACAGATCCGCGAACGTCGCCACGCGGAACAGACGCTTCGCCATGCCCAGGACGAACTGGTCCAGGCCGGCAAGCTGGCGGCCATCGGGCAAATGTCGACCAGCATCGCCCACGAACTGAATCAGCCGCTGGCGGCACTGCGCACGTTGTCAGGCAATACCGTGCGCTTCCTCGAACGCGGTGCGCTGGAGACCGCCAGCACCAATTTGCGTACCATGAACGACCTGATCGACCGCATGGGCCGCATCACCGCCAGCCTGCGCTCGTTCGCCCGCCGTGGCGACGACCGCGGCCAGGCTTCGCTGGCCAAGGCCGTGGAAGCCTGCCTGCAGGTGCTGGGCAACCGCATCGCCGGCTGCCAGCTGCGACTGCACAGCCAGTTCGATGACCAGCAGTTGGCCATCGACCAGACCCGTCTCGAGCAGATTCTGGTCAACCTGATCGGCAACGCCCTTGATGCCATGGCCAGCCAACCGCATCCGGAACTCTGGTTGGAAGGCGAACTGCAGGACGACAAGTACCGGCTGCGAGTACGCGATAATGGCCATGGCATTGACCCCGAAACACGCAAGCACCTGTTCGAACCTTTCTTCACCACAAAACCGGGCGAACATGGCCTGGGCCTGGGGTTGACCCTGTCGGCGAGCCTTGCCGCCGCCGCCAAGGGCACCCTGAGCGTCGAGCACCCCGCCAGCGGCGGGACTGCCTTCGTGCTGGCCCTGCCCCTGGCCACGCCCCCTAGCGAATCGGCAGAGCACCCATGAACCAAGCACCTCTCACTGTCCTGATCGTCGAAGACGACCCGCATGTGCTGCTCGGCTGCCAACAGGCACTGGCCCTGGAAGATATCGCCTGCGAAGGCGTCGGCAGTGCCGAACAAGCACTGGAACGTATTGGCGATGACTTCGCTGGCATCGTCGTCAGCGATATCCGCCTGCCGGGCATCGACGGCCTGGAATTGCTGAACCGGCTCAAGGCCCGCGACCGCAGCCTGCCCGTGGTGCTGATCACTGGCCACGGCGACATCGACATGGCGGTGGGCGCAATGCGCAACGGTGCCTACGACTTCATGGAAAAGCCCTTCTCGCCAGAACGATTGGTCGATGTGGTACGCCGGGCCCTGGAGCAACGCGGCCTGTCGCGCGAGGTAGTGGCCCTGCGCCGCCAGTTGGCGAGTCAAAGTAGCCTGGAGGGACGCATCATCGGCCGTTCACCGGCCATGGAGCACCTGCGCGAGCTGATCGCCAATGTCGCCGACACTTCGGCCAACGTGCTGATCGAAGGCGAGACCGGTACCGGCAAGGAGCTGGTCGCCCGTTGCCTGCACGATTTCAGCCGCCGCCACGGCCAACCATTCGTTGCCTTGAACTGCGGCGGCCTTCCGGAAAACCTCTTCGAAAGCGAGATTTTCGGCCACGAAGCCAATGCCTTCACCGGCGCCGGCAAGCGCCGCATCGGCAAGATCGAGCATGCCAATGGCGGCACGCTGTTCCTTGACGAAGTCGAAAGCATGCCGATCAACCTGCAGATAAAACTGCTGCGTGTCCTGCAGGAACGCACACTGGAACGCCTGGGCTCGAACCAGAGCATCCCGGTAGACTGTCGGGTGATCGCCGCGACCAAGTCCGACCTCGACGCGCTGGGTCAGAGCGGCCAATTCCGCAGCGACCTGTATTACCGCTTGAACGTGGTCACCCTGGAACTGCCGCCACTGCGTGAGCGTCGCGAAGACATCCTGCAGTTGTTCGAACACTTCCTGCAGCAGTCTGCATTACGCTTCGACCGCGACGTCCCCACGCTCGACAGCCAGACCCTCTCGCGCCTGATGGCCCATGACTGGCCAGGCAACGTGCGTGAGCTACGCAACGTTGCCGAGCGCTATGCGCTGGGCCTGCCAGCGTTCAAGAAAAGCAGCAGTGGTGGCGCCGCCCAGGGCCTGGGGTTCTCCGAGGCCGTCGAGGCATTCGAGCGCAACCTGCTCAGCGATGCCCTTCAGCGCACTGGCGGCAACCTCAGCCAGGCCAGCCAGGAACTGGGCATGGCCAAGACGACACTGTTCGACAAAGTGAAAAAGTACGGCCTCGGCTGAATTCAACCTGATCTGGATATACGACGTGGACTTGGTATTCAAAGCGGCCCTGGGCGCTGGGGTCGTCGTTCTGCTGGCCATTCTTTCAAAGACCCGCAACTACTACATCGCCGGGCTGGTGCCGTTGTTTCCCACCTTCGCCCTGATCGCCCACTACATCGTGGGCAAAGGGCGTGGTGTCGAGGACCTGAAGACCACGATCCTGTTCGGAATGTGGTCGATCATTCCCTACTTCGTCTACCTGGCGGCCTTGTACGTACTGGTAGACCGGATGCGCCTTGAAGCATCGCTGGCGCTGGCGACTGTGGCCTGGTTGATGGCGGCAACGGTGCTGGTGACGGTTTGGGTGCGGATGCACTGAGGGAACCCGCGTGCCTGCGGTTCAAAGCCCGGCAATGTGCGTGACACCTTCGCGTTGCGACTGCAGGTAGGGTAGAACCGCCCCCAGCAACGGCGCCTTGAACGGCTCCTGGAACCGATGCGCCAACCCCGGTATCAGCCGTAACTGGCTGCCCTGAATGTGCGCTGCCAGATGCACACCATGCATCACCGGCAACAGCGGGTCGGCGGTGCCATGCACCACCAGCGTTGGCACCCGCAGTTGGTTGAGCAACTCGACCCGACTTGGCTCAGCGAGAATCGCCATGATCTGGCGCTTCGCCCCTTCAGGATTGAACGCCCGGTCATAGGCGGCCGCGGCCTGCTGCAACAACACCGCCCGATCATCCTGGACTTCGGGGCTGCCCAGCGCAGCCAGCAAGTCCGCCTGCTGCTCGATGGCCACTTGCCGGTTCGGCGCACTGCGACGGGCCAGCAGCTGGACCAAGGCAGGGTTCGGTGCCGGCAAGCCTGCGGCACCGGAGCTGGACATCACCAGTGTCAGGCTACGAACCCGCTCTGGCGCCATGGCCGCCATGTGCTGGGCGATCATGCCGCCCATGCTCACCCCCAGCACATGGAAATCCCCTATCCCCAGTGTATCCATCAGCCGCAAGCCATCACGCGCCATGTCGGTCAGGGTGTAAGGCGCGGCCACCGGCAAGCCAAACTTGTAACGCAGCAACTCGACCGTCAGGTTGGCCGAGGGTGGCAACTGGTTCCAGCGCGACAGGCCAACATCGCGGTTGTCGTAGCGAATGACCCGAAACCCTTGGCGACACAACGCTTGCACCACATCGTCGGGCCAATGAATCAACTGCCCACCTAGGCCCATCACCAGCAGCAAAGCCGGGTCCCTGGGCGCGCCGACGCTCTGGTACACCAGGCTCAACTCACCGATCTCAGCCCGTTGCACCGGTACCTGGGCATCGCAGCGCCCGGTGGCAAAGGTAGTCGGTACGCTGAAAACGAAGCACAAAAAGAACAAGAAGGCCCGCATGAAAGAAACACCAGAATGCATATCCCCAGTAGAGCGTGAGTCTGATGAAATCTGTTCGGGCGCGCTGCCACAGTTCGGTGACAGTTTGATGAACCCTGCTGAGCGGTCAGTACCAAAGGCCAGTCGACAGCCAGGGGCAACATGAGGGAAACTCAACTGAATCCCTTCTCAACCCAGTTTCACCCTCGGAGTCAGCCGTGCTGGAGATCCGCCACCTGAAAACCCTTCATGCCCTGCGCGAGGCCGATAGCCTGGTGGAGGCCGCCGAACGCCTCCACCTGACCCAATCGGCGCTGTCGCACCAGTTCAAGGAACTGGAGGAGCGCCTGGGCATGCCGCTGTTCGTGCGCAAGACCAAACCCATTCGCTTCACCAGCGCCGGTCTGCGCCTGCTGCAACTGGCCGACGCCACCCTACCCTTGCTGCGCGGCGCCGAACGCGATATCGCCCGCCTGGCCGGCGGTACCGCTGGGCGCCTGCACATGGCCATCGAATGCCACAGCTGCTTCCAGTGGCTGATGCCGACCATCGACCAGTTCCGCGACGCTTGGCCGGAGGTGGAGCTGGACCTGGCCTCGGGCTTTGCCTTTGCCCCTTTGCCGGCACTGGCCCGTGGCGACCTGGACCTGGTGGTGACATCCGACCCGGTGGACCTGGCCGGTATCACCTACGTACCGCTGTTTACCTACGAGGCCATGCTCGCCGTGGCCAACCAGCATCCGCTGGCCAGCAAGCCGTACATCGTGCCCCAGGACTTGATCGACCAGACGCTGATCACCTACCCGGTCGAGCGCGACCGCCTGGACATCTTCACCCGCTTCCTCGAACCGGCCGACATCGAGCCGGCGGCTGTTCGCACGTCCGAGCTGACGGTCATGATGATGCAGTTGGTGGCCAGCGGCCGTGGGGTGTGCGGCATGCCCCACTGGGCGCTGCACGAATACAGTTCGCGGGGCTATGTGAAGGGCAAGCGCCTGGGCGAGAAAGGCCTGTTCGCCACGCTCTACGCAGCGGTGCGCACCGACATGCTCGATGCGCCGTACATGCGCGATTTCCTGCTGACCGCCAAGGACACTTCGTTCGCCACCCTCGATGGGGTCAGCGCGGTGCGTTGAGGCCGTCGCGCCACAGCGGCAGGATCAGGTCGCGGGTCAACGGAGCCAGGTCAAGCGCCGTGGCCTCCTCTGCCGAGAGCCAAATCACTTCTTCGATTTCCGCCGCCGGGGCCACAGCCTCGGCGCAGTCGACGCGGAACAGTTCGGCCTGCACTTCGAATCCAGGCTCGTTGGCAGCCGGAGCGCTGAAGCGGCCCAGGTGCACAGCGGCGTCGGGATCGACGCGCAGGCCCAGCTCTTCATGCAGCTCGCGCACCAGGGCTTGGGCCGGCGACTCGCCCGCGTCGATCTTGCCGCCAGGCTGCATGAAGGCCTGGGTTCCCCGTTTGCGTACCAACAGGGTACGGCCTTGCGGGTCGATCAGCAGGGCGGCGGCGATGCGGATGGTGTTGGACATTGAAGGGCTCGCTGAAAATAAATGCATAGGAGGGCCTGATCGCCAGCCCCTGCCAAACCCGCAGGAGCCAGCTTGCCGACGATTGGGGCGCTACAGTCTACAGAAGATCAACGACGAACGGCCCCTTGCCAACCCGACGCTAACCCTCCATAACCAACACATGAACCTGCCAGCCCACCAGCACCCGGTGCTCAAGCTGTTCCATCTCGCCGTCGGCACCTGGTTCCGCCGCCGTTTCGCCACGGTCACCGATGCCCAGGCTCAAGCCTGGCCGCTGATTCATGCCGGACGGTCGATGTTGCTCGCCGCACCGACCGGCTCGGGCAAGACCTTGAGTGCCTTCCTGGCCGTACTCGACGAGCTTTTTCGCGACGGCCTTGACCGAGATGGCGCGCTGCCCGCTCACACCCAGATCGTCTACGTCTCGCCACTCAAGGCCCTGTCCAATGACATCCAGCTGAACCTGCAGGCACCGCTCGAAGGCATCGCCAAAGTCCTGGAAGAGCAAGGCCTGAAGGCACCGCGTATCACCACCGCCGTGCGCACCGGCGATACCCCGCAGAAAGAACGCACCGCCATGCGCAAGCTGGCGCCGCACATCCTGGTGACTACACCCGAGTCGCTGTACGTTCTGATGGGCTCGGCCTCGGGCCGCGCAGGCCTGGCCAGTGTGCACACGGTGATCGTCGATGAAATCCACGCCTTGGCCGACAACAAGCGCGGCAGCCACCTGGCATTGACGTTGGAGCGACTGGAGGCGCTGGCCGGGCGACCGCTGCGGCGGATCGGCTTGTCGGCGACCCAGCGACCGGTCGAGCGGGTGGCGCAGTTTCTGGTCGGGCATGGGCGCCCCTGTGCGATCGTCGATGTCGGCCACGTACGCCAGCGTGACCTGGCACTGGAGGTACCACCGGTTCCCCTGGAGGCGGTGATGTCCACCGATGCCTGGGGCCTGGTCTACGATCGTCTCGCCAAACTGGCCCGCGAACACCGCACCACGCTGATCTTCGTCAACACACGGCGCCTGGCCGAGCGCCTGACCCGTCACCTCGGCGAGCGCCTGGGCAACGATGCGGTGGCCGCGCACCACGGTAGCCTGGCCAAGGAGTATCGCCTGGCCGCCGAACAACGGCTCAAGGCCGGCGATCTGCAAGTGCTGGTGGCCACCGCCTCGCTGGAGCTGGGCATCGACATCGGCGACGTCGATCTGGTGTGCCAGATCGCCTCACCCGGCTCGATCGCCGCCTTCCTGCAGCGCGTCGGCCGATCCGGGCACCAGGTCGATGGCGTGCCCAAGGGGCGGCTGTTTCCCACGTCACGGGACGAGCTGATCGAGTGCGTGGCCCTGCTCGACGGCGTGCGCCGGGGAGACCTGGATGAACTGCGAGTCCCCAAAGCGCCCCTGGACGTACTCGCCCAGCAGATCGTCGCGGAAGTGAGCAACCAGCCCTGGGCGGAGTCCGCGCTGTTCGACATGCTGCGCAAAGCCACGCCCTACGCCGAACTCGACGAGGGCCATTACCAAGCACTGTTGCGCATGCTCGCCGATGGCTACAACGGCCGACAGGGCGTGCGCAGCGCCTATCTGCACCGCGACGCGGTCAGTGGCACGGTGCGCGGGCGCCGGGGCAGCCAGCTCACCGCGCTGACCAGTGGCGGCACCATCCCCGAAACCGCCGACTATGCGGTGCTGCTCGAACCTCAGGCGCTGAACATCGGTAGCGTCAACGAAGACTTCGCCGTCGAGAGCATCGCTGGCGACATCTTCCAGTTAGGCAATGCCTCTTACCGCATTCTGCGGGTCGAACCTGGGCGAGTACGTGTCGAAGACGCCCATGGCCTGCCACCGACCATTCCATTCTGGCTCGGCGAGGCGCCGGGCCGCAGCGATGAGTTGTCTGCCGCGGTTGCCCGCCTGCAAGCCCGGGTCGACGAACGCCTGGCAATGAGTGGTGGCGATTTCCCGCCAGTGCTGCAATGGCTGCAGTCCACCTTCGAACTGGACGAAGCCTGCGCCAGCCAGCTACTCGACTACCTGGGCCGTACCCGTCAGGTGCTGGGCGCCCTGCCTTCGCAGCAGACCCTGGTGATGGAGCGTTTCTTCGACGAGTCGGGCGGCACCCAATTGATCATCCACGCGCCTTACGGGAGCCGGATCAACCGCGCCTGGGGCCTGGCCCTGCGCAAGCGTTTCTGCCGCACCTTCAATTTCGAGTTGCAGGCAGCGGCCAGCGAAGACGCTATCGTGCTGTCGCTGTCCACCAGCCACAGCTTCGAGCTCGACGACGTATGGCGTTACCTGTCCAGCCGCAGCGCCGAACACATGCTGGTCCAGGCTTTGCTCGATGCCCCTTTATTCGGCGTGCGCTGGCGCTGGACAGCATCGGTGGCCCTGGCCCTGCCGCGCTTTGTCGGCGGCCGCAAAGTAGCCCCTCAGATCCAGCGGATGAAAAGTGAAGACCTGATTGCCTCGGTGTTTCCCGACCAGATCGCTTGCCTGGAGAACATCGTCGGCGAGCGGCAGATACCCGATCACCCGCTGGTAGAGCAAACCCTCGACGATTGCCTGCATGAGGCCATGGACAGCGAAGGTTGGTTGGCCTTGCTGCGACGCATCGAAAGCGGCGAGGTACGCTTGCTCAGCCGTGACCTGCCGACCCCCTCGCCGCTGGCCTCGGCGATTCTCAATGCCAGGCCGTATGCCTTCCTCGACGATGCCCCGCTGGAAGAGCGGCGCACCCAGGCGGTGCTCAACCGGCGCTGGAACGCGGTGAACAGCCGCGATGACCTCGGCGCGCTGGACGCCGATGCGATCGTCAGCGTACAGGACGAGGCATGGCCACGACCGGGCAATGCCGACGAGATGCATGAAGCCTTGATGAGCCTGGGCGCCATCGGCCAGGAAGAGGTCCAGGCCAACCCCAGCTGGGATTTGCTGCTGCGCCAGCTCGCCAAGGCCGGACGAGCCATGCGCCTGACCGCAGCGAAACTCTGGCTGGCGCGTGAGCGCCTGAGCCTGTTGCGGGCGCTCTATCCGGCATCCCCCCTGGAGCCGGCGCTGGACGTGCTGCCGGGCTTCGACCAGGGCATCGACCCGGACAACGCATTGAGCGAGCTGCTACGTGCCCGCCTGAGTGGCTACGGGCCTCAGACCGTGGCCCAGATCGCCGCGCCGCTGGGCCAGCGCCCTGTTGACGTCGAGCAGGCGCTAGCCCGCCTGGAAAGAGAGGGCTACGTATTGCGCGGCCACTTCACTCCTGGGGTGGACGAACCGCAGTGGTGTGAGCGGCACCTGCTTGCGCGCATCCATCGTTACACGGTCAAACGCCTGCGTCGGGAGATCGAGCCGGTCAGTTTGCAGGACTTCATGCGTTTTCTGTTCGACTGGCAGCACCTGGCAGCGGATGAACGCCTGCGCGGCCCGCAGGCCGTGGCCCATGTGCTGGCCCAACTGCAAGGTTTCCCAAGCGCTGCCGGGGCATGGGAAGCAGAGCTGCTACCTGCACGGATCAAGGACTACAGCCCGCACTGGCTCGACGATGCCTGTCGCAGCGGGCAGTTCGCCTGGAGCCGACTGGCCACGACAACGGCGAGCAACACCTTGTCCAGTACGCCATTGGTCCTGCTGCCACGCGAGCACATGAACCTGTGGCGCAGCTTGGCCCCCGAGCCTGCAGCGCAAGCACTGGGCGGGCGGGCGCAACGGGTCTTGGAGGCGCTGCGCGCGCAGGGTGCACTGTTCTTCGACGAACTGGTCGTGGAGGCCCATCTGCTGCCCAGCGAGCTGGAAGCTGCCTTGCAGGAGCTGGTGGGAGCCGGACTGGTAAGCGCCGACAGCTTCACCGGGTTGCGCAGCCTTATCACTCCGGCGGCGAAACGCGCATCGCGCAACAGCCGCCGCGGCCACTCACCGCTATCCAGCAGCATGGCCCATGCCGGACGTTGGGCGTTGCTGCGCAGAGGCAGTGGCCCGGTGGACGAAGGCCAGCGTACAGAACACGTCGCCCGCGCGCTGCTGCGCCGCTATGGGGTGATCTGCTGGCGGCTGCTGGAGCGGGAAAGCGATGTGCTGCCGCCCTGGCGTGAACTGCTGCGTTGCTATCACCGGCTGGAGGCGCGAGGGGAGATTCGGGGGGACGCTTCATTGCCGGGCTGGCGGGTGAGCAATTCGCCTTGCCGGAAGCGATCGGTTTGCTGCGCCAGGTAAGGCGTAGAGCACTGGATGGGTCGCTGATCGTCATCAGCGCCAGCGACCCGCTGAACCTGATCGGGACGTTGCTTCCTGGGGTGAAAGTGCCCGCGGTCGCGGGTAACCGTCTACTTTATCGCGATGGCGTGCCGGTGGCGGCGCGGGTGGCTGGGCGTTATAGCTACCTGGTGGAGGGGGTAGCAGGGGAGCAGGCGGTTTGGAAGCAGAAGCTGTTGCGTGACATGGGTGGGGGTTGACTGGGATTCAGGGGGGGCTACGGGCACCAGGATGAGGTTTCTGCGCCTAGGAGATCGAGCGCCGCCCGCGCGGCGCATCGCGAGCAAGGCTCGCTCCTACGTTTGTTTTTGGCCAGTCACGTCAGTGGCAGACGCGCGCGACCGCCGAGATTGATACACACGCACTGATGGGTGCAAGTCGATCTTTCCTACAGTACGGGTCGAATTTGCCTGGCACCTAGTCAGGTAACCCCACTCATACCCTTTGGCCTTCTCGGATTTCCCGACCAGGAAGGCCTGCCAAATGCCCTAAGGTTCCCCCGGGTCCGCGCTGTCCGAGCGCGAGGTCCAGATCGCCATCGCCCCGCTGGAAACCCTGCTGCGCGAAGACCTCGGTGCCGCTGCCGCCGCCGTCGACCAGTGGCTTCAGGACATCAGCTGCGGTCTGCTCGACCTGCAATCGGTGCGTTATCACCTCGAAGCTTCGGTGCCGGTTGTGGCCAACGCCTTCGCCCTGGTGGATGCGCTGCTCGATATCGCCGAGCTGGTACGAAATCCCAGCAACGATCCGCTGCAATGGGTCAGCCTGGGCATCAACCTGATTGGCGTGGTTCCGGTTCCGCTCGGCCTGGCACGGGCGCGCATGGTGCTGCGGCCGGTGCTGCACCTGACCCGACAGAAGCTGCGGCGCAACCCCCGGGCCAACTTGGGCGCGGTGTTCCTGGAAATCCTCGAAGGCCACCTGCACGCCAACCTTCGCGGTAAGCTGGAGCACTACGTCGACGGCGCCCTCGAGCAACTGCCTGCCATGCTCGAAGCCGCCGGCCAGACCGCCAGCCAACTGTTCGGTGGGCTGGCCGGGCTGCTCAAGGACGCCGCTAGCGGCAACCTCGACGCCAAGGCCAACCGTGCCCAGGCCCGCCAACAGCTGGCCCAGGTGGCGCTGTACGACTCCCTGTTCGAAGTCGACGCCTG
Source organism: Pseudomonas sp. Rh2 (assembly GCF_040762985.1). Lineage (NCBI taxonomy): Bacteria > Pseudomonadati > Pseudomonadota > Gammaproteobacteria > Pseudomonadales > Pseudomonadaceae > Pseudomonas > Pseudomonas sp. Rh2. The sequence goes on along the minus strand of NZ_CP142890.1, from coordinate 1,643,709 downwards.
GACCCTGGCCGCCGCGGCCCTCGCCAATGCTGGAGAAGGCCTGCTCAAGAGCGCCTACAACGGCGTTGCGCGACAGTTCGACGAAGCCTTGCCGAAACTGTTGCAGCCCCTGATCGATACCCTTGAGCGCCTGGCCGCCCGTGTTCCGCGCTTCCTCGACACGCTGGGCCAGGCCAAGCGCCAACGTGATCTCGGCTGTGGCTTCACCCTGTTCGGCTGGGACGGCGACACCCTGGCCTGGGAAAGCTCACCGCCAAGGGACGATGGCGATACCGGGCGTACCGTGCATTATCTGTATGAACCGGGCAGTTTCGTGCCGGTGGCCCAGGCCCTGCGCAAGCGCCCGATCGTGCTGCACAGGCAGCCGGATTGGCGTCAGCGGGAATACGACTTCGATCAGGATCCGTTGTGGCAAACGACGATGCCACCGCAGGCGTTCGATGCGATTGCCTGGTACCACTGTGATCACCTCGGCACGCCGATGGAGCTGACCGATCCGCACGGTAACGTTGCCTGGGCAGGGCAGTACAAGGCGTGGGGAGAGGTGCGGGAGGAGCGTTCGGAGTGGGCCAAGCAGCATGGCCTGAGTAACCCGATTCGCTTCCAGGGGCAGTACCACGATCATGAGACCGGGCTGCATTACAACCGTTATCGGTACTATGACTCAAAGGGCTCTCGCTTTACAAGCCAAGATCCAATAGGGTTGAGCGGTGGACTGAATTTATATGTTTATGTTCCAAGCTCTACACAATGGATTGATCCGCTGGGTTTGTCTGGATGCGTTTGCAAACTGACTGAAACTTCCACTAGCGTGATCAATCAACAAAGACTGAATCGATACTACACTCAGTATGAGAAATACGGCAGTGCTGGAGCAAAAGAGTTAGAGAATGGGCGTTATCGTTTTTATGGAGAGTTGAAGTCGCCTAGGACTCCAGGCGAAATGAAAGGTGCTAGATTGGTACGAGAATGGGATCCTAACACCGATGAACGAAGAACCTGGTATGAAACGGTAGATCACTACAACAATATACGAAGCGTTGCGCCGAAGCCGATAACGCACGAAAAAAATCACCACATATTTGAAGCAAGCGGTAAGTATATCGGCAGGAGGTAGACTTGAATATTGAACCAACTCGCAGCGACATGATAAATAAAATAAAACTTGTGATTGATGGGGTCGAATCACGCAGCGAAGTGGCGAGATGGGCTTTCGCCATCTACGAGGATGACGATTTAAGGATAGCGGACAAGGTTGTACTTAAGTATTTAGAATTGCTGGGCGCTTTAGATCTTCATGGTGTAGACAGGGAGTATCTATACACCGAAGAAGATTTAAATCACTGGTTAAATAGCATAAAAACTGAAGATATCCCTTAGGGAGACACTGCATAAATAGCCAGCCGCCCCTACCCTTGGCACACTGAGCCCCCTCAACCAGCCTCCTCCGTGAGCTTTGTTACGCGCATGCAAAAGACCTTCTCCGAACTCGAATACACCGGCAAGAAAAAGCAGACTCGCCGGGGCGGCTGGCTATTTATGCAGTGTCTCCCTAAGTATCCCCACACGCGGGCAAGCCCAGCGATCTTCCCCAGCCAGGCTGCCCACGAATCTCGCACCTTTAAAGGCCACGTTTACTCATCCCGCCTGATGTAGTCCGCATCCTACGAGTCGTGTCGAACTGCGTCTGACATATCTGGGAAGCACTTTTCCGTACTGTTCGCACCGCGACTTTTGGCGGCCGGCTGCATAAGTATTCGGTAGCGCACTACTGGGACCGGCCGGAAGCGGGACGATGGCAATACCGGGCGTACTGTGCATTACCTGTATGAACCGGGCAGCTTCGTGCCGGTGGCACAGGCCCTGCGCAAGCGCCCGATCGTGCTGCACAGGCAGCCGGATTGGCGTCAGCGCGAGTACGACTTCGATCAGGATCCGTTGTGGCAAATGACGATGCCGCCGCAGGCGTTCCATGCAATTGCCTGGTACCACTGCGATCACCTGGGCACGCCGATGGAGCTGACCGATCAGCACGGCAACGTTGCGTGGGCGGGGCAGTACAAGGCGTGGGGGGCGGTGCGGGAAGAATGCCCGACCGGCGTGGCAACCCAGGATTCATTGCGCCAACGCGCCCTGGTGGTGCCGGACAAGGCCCAGCAGGTGCTGAACTTCCATCACAACACACTGCGCGCCCTGGCCGAAATGCTGGCGGCGGCGGGGTTGGAGCATCCGGCCCAACTGGAAGCCAAGCACCTGGTGCGGCGCGTGTCGGCCACCGAGATCAAGCTGTTCTCGCAGATGCAGTATTCCTCAAGCCGGGGGAGCGGCTTACCGGTGAGGTGGATGGCCAGTTCTACTCGAGTATGTGGCAAATGGCACGGGCAGACAGCTTCGAGCCGCAGGGTGAAACGGTGGCTTGAGCGCTTGCGAATCGAGACCGCCCCCAATGGAAGCGGCCCCGAGAATCTCAGATCAAGACGCCGTGCCGACCGCGCCCTGCTCCTCTTTCGGTGCCAAGCGCAGCGTGTAGTACAGCACCGTCAGCAGCACCAGGAACGCCGGACCGACGTACAACGCCACCCGGGTATCCTCGAAGTACGCCATCAGCCCCACCACCAGCACCAGGAACGCCAGCGCCAGGTAAGAGCTCAGCGGCCACAGCCACATGCGGTACTTCAGGCCCTTCTGCTCAGCCGTGGACAGCCCGGCGCGGAACTTGATCTGGGCCAGCAGGATCATCACCCAAGTCCAGATCGCACCGAAGGTGGCAATCGAGGTCACCCAGACGAACACCTTCTCAGGCACCAGGTAGTTGGCCAGCACACCCAGCAGCAGCGCACCGATCGACAACAGCAAGGCATTGCGCGGCACGCCGTTGCTGGAGGTCTTGGCAAAAGCCGCTGGGGCCTGGCCATTCTGCGCCAGGCTGTAGAGCATGCGCCCGGTGCTGAAGATGCCACCATTGCACGACGACAGCGCTGCGGTGATGACCACAAAGTTGATGATGCCAGCGGCGGTCTTGATGCCCAGGCGCTCGAAGGTCATCACGAACGGGCTGCCCTGGCTACCGATCTCGCTCCAGGGGTAAATCGACAGGATGACGAACAGCGCGCCGACATAGAACAGCAGGATGCGCCAAAACACCGAGCCGATGGCCTGTGGAATGGTCTTTTGCGGGTTGCGCGCTTCACCGGCGGTCAGGCCGATCATTTCCACGCCCAGATAGGCGAACATCACCATCTGCAGCGACATCAGCACACCGGTCACGCCATTGGGCATGAAGCCGCCGTTGCTCCACAGGTTGGAGATACCCACGGCCACACCGTCGTTGCCGAAGCCGAAGGCAATGATGCCGATGCCACCGAGCACCATGGCGATGATCGTGACGATCTTGATCAGGGCAAACCAGAATTCGAACTCACCGAATGCCTTGACCGCGATCAGGTTGATGGCGCCCATGCTGCCCAAGGCGGCCAAGGCCCAGATCCAGCGAGGCACGTCCGGGAACCAGATGCCCATGTAGATGGCCACGGCGGTGATTTCCGCAACGCAAGTCACCAGCCACAGGAACCAGTAGTTCCAACCGGTAAGAAAGCCCGCCAATGGGCCGAGGTAATCCTGGGCGTAGCGACTGAAGGAACCGGCGACGGGATTGTGCACGGCCATCTCGCCCAGCGCGCGCATGATCACCAGAATCGCCAGGCCGCCAATGATGTAGGAAAGCATGATGGCAGGGCCGGCCATTTCGATGGCTTTGGCCGAACCGAGGAAAAGACCGACACCGATACAGGCGCCCAGCGCCATCAGACGAATGTGCCGTTCGCCCAGTTCACGCTTGAGCGGGCCGCCTTGGACGGTCTCGCCGTGGGCAGGGTGGTTGCCGACTGGCATAGCAATACAACCTCATTTTGTTATTGGATTTGACCTTCGTGCAGCCTCAGCCATGCCGATAGGCGTGGCGTTGCTTGTCGGGCTAGCCTTGTGGGAGGGCCCGCATGCCGGAATAGAGCGGTCGGCAAGGCGAAGGGGCCGAGCAGTATAGGAAGGCTGTCGTAGGGCTTTTCACTATAAAAACGGAAGATTTGGGGAAAACTTCCGTCGCTGGCAGGTGCCAGTGGGCCCTCTCGCACGGCTACCATAGCAATATCGGCCTTGAACGAATGCGCCACCAAAGCCGCATTCCCACGTCAGCTTTATGTTCTTCCTACAAATTTTTCACCTGACTCGGCCAACGTCTAAGCTTCAGGCAAGCAATACGAAAAAACCTGGCCGGATTGAAGACTATGGGCGCACTGTGGCAATCGGAACCAACCAGAACGGAAGCACCCGAGACACCTCTGGCCGAGACGCCACAGCCCAAGCCCCCACGTCAGCGTCGGCTGTGGTGGCGGTTGATCCTGCTGATCCTGCTGGTGGCGCTCGTGGCCATCGGCTTCGCCGCCTATGACGAGTTCCGCACCTCGAACTTGCAGTCCCGGGAGTTCAGCAAGCTGGCCACCACACTTACCTACTCGCTGCAACCGGGGCCCAGTGACGCCATCGTCTATCCCGGTGAAGGCCCGTTCGACAAACGCCTGGGCTATAGCGCGCTGGGCGAGTTCCTGCCACGCCTGCTCAAGCGCGACTACCTGATCAGCGAGCAAGTACGGTTCTCGCCGGCGCTGATGAACTATGTCGATCATGGCTTGTTCGCGCCCTATATCGAGAAGATCCAGGCGGGCCTGTCGATCACCGACTGTCGCGGCGACACGCTGTACCAGTACAACTACCCGCAACACCTGTACCCGGACTTCAGTTCGATCCCTCCGGTCATCGTCAACAGCCTGCTGTTCATCGAGAACCGCGACCTGCTCGATGCCAAGGACCCTCGCAACAACCCAGCAGTGGACTGGCCACGCTTCGCCAAGGCGGCCTACAGCCAGGTGGCCAAGTACCTGGCCCTGCCAGGGCAGTCGGCCGGTGGCAGTACCCTGGCGACCCAGTTGGAAAAATACAGGCACTCCCCCGATGGCCTGACCGTCTCCGGCGCCGAGAAAATCCGCCAGATGATTTCCGCCAGCGTGCGGGCCTACCAAGGCGGCCCGGACACCACCGAGGCCCGCCAGCGCATCGTGCGCGACTACCTCAACAGCGTGCCGCTGTCGGCGGTCCCTGGCCATGGCGAGGTCCACGGCATGGCGGAGGGCCTGCGGGTTTGGTACGGCGCCGATTTCGACCAGGTGAACCAGGCCCTGAGCGCTACGGCAAGTGACCCGGACAGCATGGCCGCGCGCGGCCTGGCCCTGCGCCAGGTGCTGTCGTTGATGATCGCCCAGCGCCGTCCGTCCCATTACCTGTCCAAGGGTCGGGTCGAACTGGCCGAACTGACCGACTCCCACATTCGCCTGCTGGCGGCCAACGGCGTGGTCGACAAAAAGACCGCCGATGCCGCACTGGCCAGCAAGGCTGTGTACCGCGACTGGGTGGCGCAACCGACCATCGTGCCGATCATCACCAACAAGGGTATCAGCCTGGCACGCAACCGCCTCGCAGCCATGCTCAACCGGCCGCTGTATGATCTGGACCGCCTCGACCTGTCGGCCACCAGCACGCTGCAGGCCGACCTGCAGATGCAAGCCAGTCAGTACCTGAAGAATCTCTCCGACCCTGAATTCGCCGCGCAGATCGGCCTGATCGGCGAGCGCCTGCTGACCTCCAAGACCACCGACCAAGTGCGCTACAGCTTCACGCTGTTCGAACGCACAGCCGACGGATCGCGGGTTCGGGTGCAGACCGACAGCACCGACCAGCCGTTCGATATCAACGAGGGCAGCAAGCTGGAACTGGGCTCCACAGCCAAGCTTCGTGTGCTCACTACCTATCTGGAAATCATCGCCGAACTGCACGACAAATACGCCGGCAAACCTGCCGCCGAGCTGAAGAAAGTCGAGGTCGCGGAGCTCGACCGCATCACCCAGTGGTCGCTGGAATGGCTGATGCTCAACGCCAAGAACCAGAGCCTCGATGCCATGCTCGACGCAGCGCTTGAGCGCAAGTATTCGGCCAACACCGGCGAAGCGTTCTTCACCGGCGGCGGCATGCATGTGTTCAACAACTTCCGCAAGGAAGACAACAGCCGCAACCCCACCCTCAAGGAAGCGCTGCGCGAATCGATCAACCTGCCGTTCATCCGCCTGATGCGCGACCTGGTGCGGTACGTGACCTATCAGCAGCCGTTCAACCGCGTGGCGCTGCTCAAGGATGACGCCGACCCACGGCGCCAGGAATACCTGGCCCGCTTCGCCGACAAGGAAGGCACCAACTACCTGATGCGTTTCTGGAAGAAATACCAGCGCAAGACCTCGCAACAACGCCTGGACACCTTCCTCGACAGCATGCGTATCACCCCTCAGCGCCTGGCCGCGGTGCATCGCTACCTGTTCCCTGAAGCCGGCCAGGAAACCTTCAATGCCTTCGTCCGCGCTCACAGCAAGGAAGACAAGAAAGCCCTCGCCAAGCTCACCGACAGTCGCCTGGTGGAGATGTACGAGGCCTACGGCCCCGGCAAGTACGATCTGCCCGACCAAGGCTTTATTGCCAAGGTCCACCCACTGGACCTGTGGCTACTGGGTTACCTGCTGAAGAACCCCAGCGCAACGCCCACCGAAATGGCCAATGCCAGCCGTTTCGAGCGCCAGGAAGTGTATGGCTGGCTGTTCAAGAGCCGTCATCAGGGCGCCCGCGACAGCCGCATTCGCACCATGGTCGAAATCGAGGCCTTCCTCGACATTCATCAACGCTGGAAACGCGTGGGTTACCCGTTCGATCACCTCGTCCCGTCGCTGGCCACCGCCATCGGCAGCTCCGGCGACCGTCCTGCGGCGCTCTCGGAGCTGGTCGGCATCATCCAGAACGATGGCGTGCGGCTGCCGACCTTGCGTATCGATACCCTGCACTTCGCCGCCAACACGCCCTATGAAACCAAGCTGATCAGCGACCCGGACCGGGGGCAGCGGATCTTGCCAGTCGAGGTTGCGCGTGCACTCAAAGGGGCCATGTCCCAGGTAGTGGACGCCGGTACCGCGCGGCGTATCTCCGGCAGTTTCAAACTGCATGACGGCACCCCGCTGGTGATGGGGGGCAAGACCGGCACCGGCGACAACCGGATCGAGAGCTTCGGCGCGGGTGGTCGGCTGATCGGTTCCCGTTCGTTGAACAGAACCGCGACCTTCGTGTTCTTCCTTGGCGATAACCACTTCGGCACGCTCACCGCCTTCGTGCCGGGGCGTTCGGCGGAAGCATTCAAATTCACCTCGGCCTTGCCGGTACAGGTGCTCAAGGGCATGGCACCAATTCTCATGCCCTACCTGGAGCCAGGTAACCCGAACGAGTGCAAACCGCCACAAGTGGCGATGCAGGGCCAAAACTGAGGGTGTTGTAGCGGATTGATCGAAGCTTTAGATGATAATCATCCGCATTTTTCGTCTTGTCTTTAGATATATCTTGAGTAATATCTTGCGATATATCTAAACAGACGGAGCCACCTTCCATGCGCGACCCTGCTGCCCATGACCCTTTCGAGCGCCGCCCCGGCCGGGGCGAACGCGGCCCTCGGGTGTTCGCGCCCGGTGATCTCAAACTGCTGATGCTGTCGATGCTGGCCGAGCAGCCTGGCCACGGGTATGACCTCATCCGCCAGATCGAAAGCCTGTTCGACGGCAACTACACCCCTAGCCCAGGCGTGATCTACCCCACCCTCAACTTCCTTGAAGAAGCCGAGCTGATCAGCGGCCAGGTCGAAGGCAGCAAACGCCTGTACGTCATCACCGAAGCGGGCCGCAACGCCCTGAGCGAGCAGGCCATTGCCCTGGACGGCGTGCGCATGCGCATCGAAGTCAGCAAGCGCGCCCTGCGCGGGCATGACCGTCCACCCGAGATTCACGAAGCCGTCGGCAACCTGCGTCATGCCCTGCACATGCACAGTGGCCGCTGGACTGCCGAAGAGATCGAACGCGTGCGCAACCTGCTCAACGACACGGCCAAGGCCATCGCCTCGGGGCCAGCCGACCCCGTTACGGAGAACCATCCATGAGTGACACCATTCACCGCGTCAACCACCAGATTCGCCAGCGCCGCCTGCACGTGCTGCGGGTGGCCGACCTGACCCCACGCATGCGCCGAATCACCCTCGGCGGCCAGGAGTTGCAAGGTTTCACCAGCCTCGGCAGCGATGACCATATCAAGTTGCTGTTCGCCGAAACCGCCGAACAGCAGCAGGCCATCGACGCTCGCAATCTCGGGCGGGACGGGGGCGTCAGGCCTACCATGCGCGAGTACACGCCACGACGCATCGACCTGGTCAACAACGAACTGGACATCGACTTCGTCCTGCATGGCGATGGTCCTGCCTCGACCTGGGCCGCACAGGCAGCCCCAGGACAGACACTGGACATCGCCGGCCCACGTGCCTCGATGGTGGTACCAGACATCTTCGACAGCTACCTGCTGATCGGCGATGAAACTGCCATTCCCGCCATAGGCCGCCGATTGGAAGAACTGCCAGCGGGTCGCAAAGTGCTGGCGGTCGTCCAGATCGAAGACGATCAGGAGCGCCAGCCCCTGGAGAGCAAGGCCCAGCTGGAAATAATCTGGGTGCACCGAAATGAAGATCTGCTCGCCCGAATCGAAGCACTGGGCTTGCCTGAGGGCGACTTGTACAGCTGGGTCGCATTGGAGAAATCGCTGACCCGCCAGGTCAAGGCGTTGTTGCTGGAAAAAGGCGTCAAGGAAAGTGCATTGAAGGCCGCCGCCTACTGGCGTGCCGATGGAACTGCCGACGACGAGTGATGAGTATCGAGCCAGCTCCTGCGGGTGCCACGCGGTACCTGCCGGAGCCAGCTTGCTGGCGATGAGGCCCTACACCGACGCAGGCACTCGCCGCCCCCGCCATCGGTCCAGGCCGAGCAGCACCAGGCCAATGCCCCAGAATCCTGCCAACACTCCCAACGCATTCAACATGACCTGCCTGTAACCCAAGCTGGCCACGTCGATGAATGGATAGGGGTAGACGCCGATTTCATTGCCCCGCCACAAGGCATAGGCGAAGTAGGCTGCCGGGTACAGTGCCCAGGCCGCCAGATGCCGAAGCCGCAAGCGCCCCTTGGGCACCTCGCACCACCAATACAGGACGAACAGCAGCGGCATGACGTCGTGCAGCAACTCGTCCGCCAACCATTGCCAACCCTCGGGCTGCCACAGATGGCGCAGTAGCAGGCTGTAGGCGATCGCCACCAGCACGATACTGGCCGCCACCGCGGAACTTACCGAGGGTGACAGAAAGAAACGCTTGGCACCTGAATCACGGCCAAAGGCTGCATAGCTGAGCACCGTCGCCACCAAGGTGTTGGTCAGCACCGTGAAATAGCCAAATACATTGACCAGGCCGCCGATCAGGCTGGCCTGCTCCTGCCAGCGCGCCAGCAGTACCAGATGTACCTGAACCGACAGGCCCACCCAGCCCAGCACCGCCGCCAAGGTCAACCAGGGACGACACGGCATGTCAGGCCTGGCGCTGCAATTTCACGTACAACTGTTCGACCTTTTCTCGCGCCCAGGGCGTCTTGCGCAGGAAGGTCAGGCTCGACTTGATGCTCGGGTTGCTTTTGAAACAGCGCACATCCACGCGCTCGGCCAGCCCCTGCCATTGGTAGTGCGCCACCAGCTCGGTGAGGATCTGCTCCAAGGTCTTGCCGTGCAGCGCGTTGTGTTGGGCCGTGCTCATGCCAGTGCTCCAGCGTGGGAAAGATGCGCACCTTACACGAGTGTAGTGGCCAGAGCAGCCCGCACATAACGCTAGCCAGAACAGGCCACTGCATGATCAAATAGAAACGTTATATTATAACAGTAACGTTATCTGCCAAGGACCGTCACATCCCCATGCTGTGCTCACCTTTACGCCTACCCCCCCTCGCCGCCACGCTCTGGCTGGTTTCAACCAGCAGCCATGCCGTTGAACTCGAACCCCAGGTCATCACCGCCAACCCACTGGGCAACCCACAGATGGCAGCCCCTAGCACCATCCTTGAAGGTGACGAACTGCTGCAACAGCAGCACGGCAGCCTCGGTGAAACGCTCAACAAACAACCTGGGGTCGCCTCCACCTGGTTCGGCCCTGGTGCCAGCCGCCCAGTCATTCGCGGCCTCGATGGTGACCGCATCCGCATCCTGCGTAATGGCGTAGGCGCCCTGGATGCCTCGTCGCTGTCCTACGACCACGCCGTACCGCTGGATCCGGTGAACGTCGACCGCATCGAAATCGTCCGCGGCCCCGCTGCCTTGCTGTACGGCGGCAATGCCATCGGCGGCGTGGTCAACACCTTCGACAACCGCATCCCCGCTACCCCCATCGAAGGCATTCATGGCGCGGGTGAACTGCGCTACGGCGGCGCCGATACCACTCGCAGCAGCGCCGGCAAGCTCGAGGCCGGCGACGGGACCTTCGCCTTGCATCTGGATGCCAGCAGCCGACAGTTCAACGACTTGCGCATACCCGGTTATGCACGTAGCTCCAAAGTCCGTGACAGCGACGACCCCGGCAGCCGCCACCGCCTGGAAAACAGCGATGGGCGCCAGGACGGCGGCGCCCTCGGAGGCGCCTACCATTGGGACCACGGTTACACCGGCATGTCCTACAGCCGTTACGACAGCAATTACGGTTCGGTGGCCGAGTCCGGCGTGCGCCTGGACATGAAACAGGATCACTACGGTTTCGAAACCGAAGTCCGTGATCTGGAAGGCCCCTTCAGCTCGATCAAGGTCGATGCCGGCTACACCGACTACGAACACAGCGAGATTGAAGGAGGCGAGGTGCACACCACCTTCAAGAACAAAGGCTACGAAGCGCGGGTCGAGGCCCGCCACCAGCCTATCGGCCCGGTCGAAGGCGTGATCGGCGCGCAAGTCAACCGCAATGAATTCTCCGCACTGGGCGAGGAAGCCTTCGTCCCACATACCGATACTGACAGCCTGGCACTGTTCCTGCTCGAACAATGGCAGGCCAGCGAGCGTCTGAACCTGAGCCTCGGCGCACGCCTCGAGCACACACGAGTCGAGCCGGATGCCAAAGGCAACGACAACTTCGCCAACGCCGACAGCGCCAGCACGTTCAATGCCTGGAGCCTATCGTCGGGTGCGGTGTACCAGCTCGACCCCTACTGGTCGCTGGCCGCGAACCTTGGCTACACCGAACGCGCTCCGACCTTCTACGAGCTGTACGCCAATGGCGCCCATGTGGCCACCGGCGCCTTCGAAGTCGGCGACGCCAATCTGAACAAGGAAAAAGCCATTTCCGCCGACCTGGCCTTGCGCTTCGACAATGGCACCCACAAAGGCAGCGTGGGGGTGTTCTACAGCCACTTCCGCAACTACATCGGCCTGATCGGCACGGGCAATCTGCGTGAAGGCCATGATCACGACCATGGCGACGATGATCATGACCATGACCACGACGAAGGCTTGCCCGAGTACCAGTACCAAGGGGTACGAGCGCGGTTCTACGGCATCGAAGCCCAGGATCGTTGGCAACTGGCCGAGAACCGCTACGGCAATTTGGCCCTGGAATTGTCCGGCGACTACACCCGAGCCAAGAACCTCGACAGTGGCGAACCCCTGCCCCGCATCGCACCACTGCGACTGAACAGCGGCCTGGTGTGGGAACTGGACCGCTGGCAAGCAAGGGTGGATGTACAACATGCGGCAGCGCAACATCGCAAGCCAGCCAATGAAACCCGCACCGATGGCTACACCACCTTGGGCGCGAGCGTCGGCTACCGGTTCGATATCGGGCAGAGTCAGTGGCTGGCATTCGTCCGGGGCGAGAACCTGACGGACCAGACGGTGCGCTACGCCAGTTCGATCCTGCGCGATATCGCACCGGCCCCTGGGCGCAGCGTGGAAGTCGGATTACGCACTTCGTTCTGAGGTCGCGGGGGCGCTTTGCGCCCCTATCGCCGGTAAGCCCGCTCCGGCAGGGCCGGACTGTTGCAAACTCGACAACAATCAACTGCGACAATTTGTCTTTTTTTCTTACAACTTCCTCTATATCCTCCACACCGCAAGCTGAATCGCTTCATCTGCCGAACCCTGTCTCCATCCTCATCGAAGGGCCCGCCCTTTGGTGCGCTTGCCGTTTTTTCAATAATCAAAAGATAGCGCTATCTCATGCTCCAACTGCCCAAAAACTGTTACATCGGCCTTGCCCTCACTGCACTCGCGAGCAACGCCTGCGCCAACGACATGTTCGCCAGCGACTCTCCCTGGATGCTCGGTGACTGGGGGGGCACCCGCAGCGAACTGCTGGAAAAAGGCTACGACTTCACCCTCGGCTACACCGGCGAGATGGGCAGCAACCTGCACGGTGGTTACGACCACGACCGCACCGCACGCTACAGCGACCAGTTCACCTTCGCCAGCCATATGAACCTGGAAAAAATCCTCGGCTGGCAAGACACCGAGTTGCAACTGACCCTCACCGAACGCCACGGCGACAACATCAGCAACGACCGTATCAACGACCCACGGGTCGGCGGCTTCACTTCTGCCCAGGAAGTCTGGGGTCGAGGCGAAACCTGGCGGCTGACCCAACTGTGGATCAAGCAGAAATACTTCGACGGTGCTCTGGATGTGAAATTCGGCCGCTTCGGCGAAGGCGAAGACTTCAACAGCTTCCCGTGCGACTTCCAGAACCTGGCGTTCTGCGGCTCGCAGGTGGGCAACTGGGTGGGCGGCATCTGGTACAACTGGCCAGTCAGCCAGTGGGCGCTGCGTGTGCGCTACAACCTCAACAGCGAGCTGTACGCGCAGGTCGGGGTGTTCGAGCAGAACCCTTCCAACCTCGAATCCGGCAACGGCTTCAAGCTCAGCGGAAGCGGCACCCAAGGTGCGGTGATGCCGGTGGAACTGGTGTGGACCCCAAGACTCAATGGCTTTAAAGGGGAATATCGCGCCGGGTACTACTACAGTAATGCCAAGGCTCAGGACGTTCTCAAGGACAGCAACGGCCAGCCGGCAGCCCTGAGCGGCGCCGCCTACCGCAGCCGTTCGAGCAAGCATGGCTTCTGGCTTGGCGCTCAACAGCAGGTGACATCGCTGGCGTCCGACCAGTCACGTGGCCTGAGCCTGTTCGCCAACGCCACCATGCACGACAAGAAGACCAATGCCATCGACAACTATGTTCAGGCAGGACTGGTTTACAAGGGCCCATTCGACGCCCGCGCCAAGGACGACATCGGTTTCGCCCTCGCCCGCGTGCACGTCAATCCCGGCTACCGCAAGAACGCCCGCCTGGCCAACCAGGCCGCCGGCCTCGATGACTATGACAACCCGAATTTCCTGCCTGTACAGGACACCGAGTACAGCGCCGAACTCTACTACGGCATCCACCTGGCCGATTGGCTCACGGTGCGCCCGAACCTGCAGTACATCCGCCATCCGGGCGGGGTGTCGCAGGTCGAGGACGCCCTGATTGGCGGCCTGAAGATCCAAAGCAGTTTCTGATCGACGCATTTGCATCACTTTTTGACCTAACGGAGAACCTACGATGAGCACTGACGGTGCCAAGAACGGAACCCGCTGGCTGCCGCGCCTTCTGGGCGTGCTGCTATTGCTGATGGGCCTGGCCCTGCTGGCAGGCGGCATCAAGCTGAGCCAGCTGGGGGGATCGCTCTATTACCTGATCGCCGGTATCGGCTTCGCCTTGTCCGGCATCCTGCTGCTGGCCAAACGGCGCATCGCCCTGGGGCTATACGGCCTGGTGCTGCTCGGCAGCACGGTGTGGGCCCTGCTGGAAGTCGGCCTGGACTGGTGGCAACTGGTACCACGCCTGGCCATCTGGTTCGCCATTGGCGTGCTTCTGCTGCTGCCGTGGGCCCGCCGCCCCTTGACCGGCCCAGCTTCGAAAGCCAATACCGCCCTGCTCAGCGTCGCGGTCGTGGCCTCTGGTGCCTGCGCCCTGGCCAGCCAGTTTACCCACCCTGGCGAAGTGTTCGGCGAATTGGGCCGCGAGAGCAGCGAAATGGCCAGCGCCGCACCGGACATGCCTGACGGTGAATGGCAGGCCTATGGCCGCACCGAGCATGGCGACCGCTACTCGCCCCTGCGCCAGATCACCCCGCAGAACGTCTATCGCCTGGAGGAGGCCTGGCGTATCCGTACCGGCGACCTGCCGACGGAAAATGACCCTGTTGAGCTGACCAACCAGAACACGCCGCTGAAGGTCAATGGCATGCTCTATGCCTGCACCGCTCACAGCAAGGTCCTGGCCTTGGACCCGGACACTGGCGCGGAAATCTGGCGTTTCGACCCTCAGGTGAAAAGCCCGGTAGGCACCTTCAAGGGCTTTGCCCACATGACCTGCCGTGGCGTTTCGTACTATGACGAAAACCGCTACGTCAGCCGCGACGGCAGCCCTGCGCCGAAAATCTCGGATGCCGGCCAGGCTGTTGCCCAGGCGTGCCCACGCCGCCTCTACCTGCCGACCGCCGACGCGCGTCTGATCGCCATCAACGCCGACAACGGCAAAGTCTGCGAAGGCTTCGCCAACCAGGGCGTGATCGACCTGACCACCGGCATCGGTCCGTTCACCGCTGGCGGCTACTACTCCACGTCGCCTGCAGCCATCACCCGTGACCTGGTGATCATCGGCGGCCACGTGACCGACAACGAGTCGACCAACGAGCCTTCCGGTGTGATTCGCGCCTACGACGTGCACGACGGCCACCTGGTGTGGAACTGGGACAGCAACAACCCGGACGACACCAAGCCATTGGCTCCTGGCAAGACCTACAGCCGCAACTCGGCCAACATGTGGTCGATCGCCAGCGTCGATGAAGACCTGGGCATGATCTACCTGCCGCTGGGCAACCAGACGCCTGACCAATGGGGCGCCAACCGTACCCCAGGCGCCGAGAAGTACAGCGCCGGTATCGTCGCCCTGGACCTGGCCACCGGCAAGGCTCGCTGGAACTACCAGTTCACCCACCACGACCTGTGGGACATGGACGTGGGCAGCCAGCCGACCCTGGTTCACCTTAAAACCAAGGAAGGCGTGAAGCCTGCGGTTATCGTGCCGACCAAGCAGGGCAGCCTGTACGTCCTGGACCGCCGCGACGGCACCCCGATCGTGCCGATCCGCGAGATCCCGGTGCCGCAAGGCGCAGTCAAGGGCGACCACACGGCACCGACCCAGGCGCGTTCGGACCTCAACCTCCTCGGCCCCGAGCTGACCGAACAGGCCATGTGGGGCGCCACCCCGTTCGACCAGATGCTGTGCCGTATCCAGTTCCGTGAGCTGCGCTACGAGGGCCAGTACACCCCACCGTCCGAGCAGGGTTCGCTGGTCTATCCGGGTAACGTCGGTGTGTTCAACTGGGGCAGCGTTTCCGTCGACCCGGTGCGCCAGCTGCTGTTCACTTCGCCGAACTACATGGCCTTCGTCTCGAAGATGGTGCCACGCGAGCAAGTTGCCGCTGGTAGCAAGCGCGAAAGCGAGACCAGCGGCGTGCAGCCGAACACCGGCGCTCCGTATGCCGTGATCATGCACCCGTTCATGTCGCCACTGGGCGTTCCGTGCCAGGCGCCTGCCTGGGGTTATGTAGCCGCCATCGACCTGTTCACCAACAAGGTCGTGTGGAAGCACAAGAACGGCACCACCCGTGACAGCACGCCAATTCCGATCGGCCTGCCGGTAGGTGTGCCGAGCATGGGCGGGTCGATCGTCACCGCTGGCGGCGTCGGCTTCCTCAGCGGCACGCTGGACCAGTACCTGCGCGCCTACGACACCCACAACGGCAAGGAACTGTGGAAGTCCCGCCTGCCAGCAGGTGGCCAGGCCACCCCCATGACCTACACCGGCAAGGACGGCAAGCAGTATGTGCTGGTCACGGCTGGCGGCCATGGCTCGCTGGGCACCAAGATGGGCGATTACATCATCGCTTACAAACTCTCGGAGTAAGCACCACCGCTCCCCCAGGTCCACGCCTGTGGGAGCGGCCTTGTGTCGCGAAAGGGCTGCCCAGCAACCCCGAGGTCACGCTACCGGCCGGGGAACTGGGGCTGCTAAACGAGCCTTGCGCGACACAAGGGCGCTCCTACACCATTGAAACCCATTCCCCCCCGCCCCATCTAAGCACCATAGTCATTTACGCAGGTGCCCCATGAGCGACCAGCAGGATTTCCCGGAACAACCCGACGAACACAGCGAAGTCGAACACCTTCAGTCCCAGGCCAACACTGGCCACGCCCTCGCCTTGCCCGGCCAGCAGTTACCGGACAAGGTCTATGTGATCCCGATTCACAACCGCCCGTTCTTCCCGGCCCAAGTCCTGCCGGTCATCGTCAATGAAGAGCCTTGGGCAGAAACGCTCGACCTGGTGGCCAAGACACCGCACCACTCCCTGGCACTGTTCTTCATGGACACGCCACCCGAAGACCATCGCCACTTCGATACCTCCGCCCTGCCGCAGTACGGCACGCTGGTCAAGGTGCACCACGCCAGCCGCGAGAACGGCAAGCTGCAGTTCGTCGCCCAGGGCCTGACCCGGGTGCGCATTCGCACCTGGCTCAAGCACCACCGCCCACCGTATCTGGTCGAGGTCGATTATCCGCGCCAACCGACCGAGCCTACCGATGAGGTGAAGGCCTACGGCATGGCCCTGATCAATGCGATCAAGGAACTGCTACCGCTCAATCCGCTGTACAGCGAGGAGCTGAAGAACTACCTCAACCGCTTCAGCCCCAACGACCCGTCGCCGCTGACCGATTTCGCCGCAGCGCTCACCTCCGCCACCGGCAATCAGCTGCAAGAAGTGCTGGACTGCGTGCCCATGCTCAAACGCATGGAAAAAGTCCTGCCCATGCTGCGCAAGGAAGTCGAGGTCGCACGCCTGCAAAACGAGATCTCCGCCGAGGTCAACCGGCAGATCGGCGAGCACCAGCGTGAGTTCTTCCTCAAGGAGCAACTCAAGGTCATCCAGCAGGAGCTGGGCCTGACCAAGGACGATCGCAGCGCCGACCTGGAGCAGTTCGAACAGCGCCTGGAAGGCAAGACCCTGCCGGAGCAGGCGAAAAAACGCATCGACGAAGAAATGGGCAAGCTGGCGATTCTGGAGACCGGCTCGCCCGAGTACGCCGTCACCCGCAATTACCTGGAATGGGCCACCGCCCTGCCCTGGGGCCTGTACGGCAAGGACAAGCTCGACCTCAAGCACGCCCGCAAGGTCTTGGACCAGCACCATGCCGGCCTCGATGACATCAAGGAACGCATCCTCGAATTCCTCGCCGTCGGTGCCTGGAAAGGCGAGATCAGCGGCTCCATCGTGCTGCTGGTAGGCCCGCCTGGCGTGGGCAAGACCAGCATCGGCAAGTCCATCGCCGAATCCTTGGGGCGGCCGTTCTACCGCTTCAGCGTCGGCGGCATGCGCGATGAGGCCGAGATCAAGGGTCACCGCCGCACCTACATCGGCGCCCAGCCAGGCAAACTGGTGCAGGCGTTGAAAGAGGTCGAGGTGATGAACCCGGTGATCATGCTCGACGAAATCGACAAGATGGGTCAAAGCTACCAGGGTGACCCGGCCTCGGCACTGCTTGAGACCCTCGACCCGGAGCAGAATGTCGACTTCCTCGATCACTACCTGGACCTGCGCCTGGACTTGTCCAAGGTGCTGTTCGTGTGCACCGCCAACACGCTGGACTCGATCCCCGGCCCGCTGCTCGACCGGATGGAAGTGATCCGCCTGTCTGGCTACATCACCGAGGAAAAACTGGCCATCGCCAAGCGCCACTTGTGGCCCAAGCAACTGGAAAAAGCCGGCGTCGCCAAGGCCAGCCTGAGCATCAGCGACAGCGCCCTGCGCACCGTGATCGAAGGCTACGCCCGTGAGGCCGGTGTACGGCAGTTGGAGAAGCAACTGGGCAAGTTGGTGCGCAAGTCGGTGGTCAAGTTGCTGGATGACCCTGACGCCAAGCTGAAGATCGGCAACAAAGACCTTGAGCCTGCCCTGGGCATGCCGGTGTTTCGCAGCGAACAGGTTTTGGCCGGCAAGGGCGTGATAACCGGGCTTGCCTGGACCAGCATGGGCGGTGCGACCTTGCCGATCGAGGCCACCCGCATCCACACCCTGAACCGCGGCTTCAAGCTGACCGGCAAGCTGGGCGATGTGATGAAAGAGTCCGCCGAAATTGCCTACAGCTACGTCAGCTCGAACCTCAAGCAGTTTGGTGGTGATCCAGCGTTCTTCAACGAAGCGTTCATCCACCTGCACGTGCCGGAAGGGGCCACGCCCAAGGACGGTCCAAGTGCGGGTATCACCATGGCCAGCGCCTTGTTGTCGCTGGCTCGCGACCAGGCACCGAAGAAAGGCGTGGCCATGACTGGCGAGTTGACCCTCACTGGCCAGGTCCTGCCTATCGGCGGGGTGCGCGAGAAGGTGATCGCGGCGCGGCGGCAGAAGATCTTCGAGCTGATTCTGCCGGAGCCCAACCGTGGAGACTTCGAGGAGCTGCCGGACTACCTGCGTGAAGGGCTGACCGTGCATTTCGCCAAACGCTTCGCCGATGTCGCCAAAGTGTTGTTCTGACCGATAGTGCGCCCTTCGCGGGTCAAGCCCGCGAAGAGGCCGGCACAGGTGGCACAAAACCGCGCGATCATCGGTTATCCTCAGGCCAACGCCAGCCTCCGGAGCCACCATGACCGTCCCTCGTCTACTCGTTCCCCTGAGCCTTGCCCTGCTCACCGCCTGCGCCCAGCAGCCCAGACAAACCGTCGAACTGGACGCTGAAAGCGAATGCCCCAAGCGCCTTCAGGTCGGTCAATCCCTCACCCTCACCCTGCCCAGCAACCCCACCACCGGCTACCGCTGGCTGGTGCAGAACCCAGCGTCGGACATCCTGCGCAGCCTCGGCCCCGAGGTTTACAGCGACCCTGAGGACGCTGGCATCGTCGGCAGTTCCGGCCTGTCGACCTGGCGCTTCCAGGCCAAGTCAGCTGGCGAAGGCCACCTGGTCCTGGTCTACCAACAACCCTGGGCTCCCGAAGTAAGGCCTGTCCAGACCTTCGATTGCGCCATTCGGGTAAAGTGATCGCACAGCGCTGGTCAGCCAACCATGCATCCTCGCCGCGGTTTGGCTAGAATGCCGGCCCTGTCTATCGCCAGCGCCTGGATCCACCGTGAGCAAAGAACCCGACCGCCTATTCGCCCAGCCTCTGGAGCAGGTGCCCGACTTCGTCTTCAACGAAGACGTGGTGCGGGTATTCCCGGACATGATCAAGCGTTCGGTGCCCGGCTACCCGACCATCGTCGAGAACCTCGGCGTGCTGGCCGCGCGCTTCGCCCAGCCCAATACCGCGCTGTACGATCTGGGCGCATCGCTGGGCGCTGTGACCCAGTCCCTGCGCCGTCACGTGCGCAGCGATGGCTGCCGAGTCATCGCCGTGGACAACTCGGCGGCCATGGTCGAGCGCTGCCGCCAATACCTTACCGCTCAGGACTCGATGTTCCAGGAACTGCTGCCGGTACAGGTGCTGGAAGCCGATATCCTGGCCCTGCCCTTCGAGCCGGCCTCGGTGGTGGCGATGAATTTCACCCTGCAGTTCATCGCCCCTGACCAACGCTTGGTGTTGCTCGGCCGTATCCGCCAGGCCCTGCTGCCGGGCGGCGCGCTGATCCTGTCGGAGAAACTGCGGTTCGCCGATGACGAGGAGCAAACCCTGCTCAATGAGCTGCACCTGGACTTCAAACGTGCCAATGGCTACAGCGAACTGGAGATCGCCCAGAAACGCAGTGCCATCGAAAACGTGATGAAGCCCGATACCCTCCAGGCCCACCAGGAACGTCTGCACGCCGCTGGTTTCTCCAAGGTCGTGCCTTGGTTCCAATGCCTCAACTTCGCCTCACTGATAGCCCTGCCATGATCGATCTTTCCCCTCTGGTCCGCCGCTTGGCGGGTACGCCCCTCGCTACCTGGTCCCAGGGCCTGCAAGCACAGCTGGATGCCAAGCTGGAAAAAGGCCACGGCGACCTCGACCGCTGGCGCGGCGCCCTCGATGCCTTGCCCGTCCTGCAGCCTAGCGAAATCGACCTGGTCGACGGCCTGCGTCTGGACTGCGCCTGCGACGACGCGACCCGCGCCCAGGTGCGCCAGGCGCTGATGGGCTTGTCGCCCTGGCGCAAGGGGCCGTTCAACCTGTTCGGCGTTCATGTGGATACCGAATGGCGCTCGGACTGGAAATGGTCGCGTGTCAGCCCGCACCTGGACCTCAAGGGCAAGCGCGTGCTCGACGTGGGTTGTGGCAATGGTTACTACCAGTGGCGCATGCTCGGCGCTGGCGCCGACATGGTGATCGGCGTCGACCCCAACTGGCTGTTCTTCTGCCAATTCCAGGCGGTGCAGCGATTCCTTCCAGCACTGCCGGCCTGGCACCTACCCTTCGCCCTCGAAGACCTGCCAGCCAACCTGGAAGGCTTCGATACGGTGTTCTCCATGGGCGTGTTCTACCACCGCCGCTCGCCGATCGAGCACTTGCTGGCTCTCAAGGATTGCCTGGTCAAAGGGGGCGAGCTGGTGCTGGAAACGTTGGTCGTGGAAGGCGATGAACAACAGGTGCTGGTGCCTGAGGACCGCTACGCGCAAATGCGCAATGTCTGGTTCCTGCCCTCGGTGCCTGCGCTCGCGCGCTGGCTGCGCCGGGCGGGCTTCAGTGACGTACGCTGTGTCGATGTCAGCGTGACCACCATCGAAGAGCAGCGCAGCACCGAGTGGATGCGTTATCAGTCGCTGAGCGATTTTCTCGATCCCCACGACCACAGCCTGACCATCGAAGGCCTGCCAGCCCCGCGTCGGGCAACCTTGGTGGCCCGCAAGTAAAACGCAACCCCCGTGGTCGTCGCGGTTTTTTTGGCCTACGCGAAGATATTCCTCATCTGCCCCGCATGCCTGCCGATTCCGCTCCACTGTGCCAGGAACTGGCGGAAGTGCAGGATGAACACCACCAGTTCCTGACGGGTGTTCATCCTGCCGAGCCGGACCACGGAACTTTCCAGGTAGGCCTCGATGGTCTGCCAGGTCGTGTGCAGATGCCCCGACGCCAGCACCACGTCCCATAAGTCGATCTCCAATTCGCCCATGCATGCATTGAGCTCATTGACGCGACCGCTCACCCGCTGGATCTCCGCCAGCCGTTGGCTGAGCTGACGGTGCCGCAGCTCCAGCTCATGCAGCTGGGCGCGGGCCTTTCTGGCCTTTGCACCATAGATCGAGTTGCTGATAATGGCTCCGAACGGTCCACCTAGCCAGCCCAATGTCGACTGCTTGGAGAAGGATCTGTAATCATGACGGACGTCTAGAATCTCACCGTCCAAGCGACTCAACTCCCACTCGAGGTCTTCAGCGTCCGGCGCCAGCGAGAATCGTTTGGCCGCACGGCACTTTTCGAACACCGCTGGCCTGAGTGTGAAGCGCGCCTGGTCGCGAAAATTCTCGAGTCCCAGGCGAACCCCATCGACTTGTTGATCAAAATCGTCGATTTGCCCGTGCAGCCACATCAACTGGTCAGCCATTGACCGGAGCAATTGCAGGTCCCGAGGGCCAAGGTCCATTTCCGGCGCTGAAAGCAACGTGGCCCAGGATGCGCGATCGATGCCCATTGCCCGTGTGCGTGCAGCAAGGTCCAGCACCTGGGCACCGAGCGCTTCGACCTGCCTGGCATGCTCTGCAAGGGCGGTGGTGACAGCCAGGCACTGCGTGTCGAGGATCGACCATGTACGGGCATGCAACGCCAAGTGTTTGAACAGGCCCAACATCCGTTCGGGAGCCAATTCTGGCTCGGTGATTCTGTCGTACCCCAGCCACGCGATGGTCTGCGCCAGCGTGGACGGCAATACGCGCATGCGTTCGCTGTAGTTTCTGATCGTCGACCGCGATTCGGCCGTAAGGATCAAACCCGCAGAACCCTGCCCATCTCGATTATCCATGGCCTGGATCAGTTCACCCGGCAGGACGATCGCTTTCATCTGCTGCTCTTCGAAAGGCAACGTACGTGGATTCATGAGTCTTCAATTGACGTCGATAGCAAAGAAATCGCGCTCCGCAGAGCGCGACATGATGGGCGCCCTCAAAGCGCGCGACGGTGTTGCTCCAACAGCTGGCGCTGGTAGGTCAGCAATTGCTTGAAGAGCCCATTGAGTACTCGCAATTGCTCGCCGTCACCGATCGGAGCGCGCTCCAAATGGGTGTGGAAATTGCCCAGAGCCTGCCTGACGACCGTCATGCCAGATGCCCAATCCGTGCGTTGCTCCTGCAGCATCGGCAGCATTTCCAGTGCAGCAAGCCTCTGCGTCACCGTTGCCTGGCGCTGTACGAGTTCTCTGACCTGAACGGCTAGCTTGCGCACGCGCTCACCGATGTTGCGGCGCTCCTGCTGCAGTTGGGTGTAGCGCATACCTTCGACGACATCGCCCAGCAGGGTTTGAAGCTGTTCGACGGCTTTGGAGACAGCCTCGACGGTGACGACCGTTTCACCACCCGGAACGGCCAGTTTGCCGAGATCGTCGAGTGAAGGGACCACACCACCGAATCGCGTCTGCAGTCCATTGGCTTCCAAGGTGGCAATGGCCTTCTCGACCGTCTCCTTGTTCTGCTGCTCCCGATCATGCTCTTCCACCAACTGGGCGTGGGTCCTGACCAGGTTTTGCTGCTGCTTGTTCAATCGCTCCTGATCGGCTGTACCGACCAGCAAAGGCAACGTAGCGAGCGCCTGGATCTCTCTGCCCAAATGGGATATTTGATCAGCCAGTCGCGATTTCACCGTATCCCGCTCTTCTGCGGCTATGGCGAGAACGTCACTGTCGTGACCACTACCGAGGCTGGCGAGCATATCGCTCAACGCTTCGTTATCCAGCTCGGCAGTCAGCCTTTGGGCCTTACGCACCGTTTGATCGATGCAATGGGTGAACAGCCTCATGTGTCGCTCCAGGTTTTCCTGGAGCGGTGTCGAAAACTTCAATTGACCCTTCTGCCACACCTCGGTGTAGCTTCGTGTTGCCGCGAGCACTTTGCCGAGCTCGGGCGCATCGGCAGTCATGGGCAGGACGTGGACGTTGTCGTTCATGGTCGTTTCACCTTATTGGGCCGAGGCTGCATCGTCGAAGATTTGGGTTAATTGCAGGGATTTTTCCTGGATATGTTTCCATTGCGCGAGGAACTGGCGGAAATACAAAGAAAACCTGATCAACTGCTTGTTGTCGGAAATGCTTTCGAGCTTTTCGATCGACGCATCGATATAGGAACCTACGGTGTCCCACGCCGTTTGCAGGTGGGAAGCAGCGGTGACCACGTCTTGCAGTCGGGTGTCGAGTTCGCCGACAAACGTCGCCAACTCTTCCATGCGGCCCTCAAGATTCACCCGCAGACGCAACTGATCGCTGACTTTACGGCGCTCCTCCTGCTGCTTCTTGCGCTCTTTGCGCACTTTCTCCGCTTTGCTGCCGTATATTCCCCCGGTGATTGCCGCTCCGATGGGGCCAACGGCCAGGCCACCCAACGCCAGCTTCACGTATTGATCGTACTCAGTGCTGAGTGCAGTGATGTCCTGGTCGAGCACCTTCAGCTGCTCGCGCAGGTTCTCTACCTGGTTGTCACCCTGCTTTCGCTCGACTGCATGGCCTTTTTGCTTAACCGCGGGAATCAGCTCGAAACGCGCGATGTCCCGGAAGCTCTCGGTTTCGAGCCTTACGCTTTCCACCTGCTGCGCATACCACTGCACATCCTCCTTGAGAATGCCCATGTAAACGACGAGTAGCGAAACTGACTGCCTGCCTGGGCCGTCCAGTTTCACCGGAGTGCTTAGCAGGAGCTTCTCCCAGTGCTTGACCTCGCCCACCGCACGCCGGGATTCTTCGAGGATGCCTTCACCGGCCGCGTTGATCGAAGCAGCGGTGGAAGAAAGCCCGGCTGCCAGTTTCTTGCTCCTGTCCGACAGCGGCGCCCATGTACGGGCATGAGTGCGCAGGCTCTCGAACAGCTCGTCCATGGACTCGGGCGTAAGTTCGGGCTCTTCGATTTGCTTGTAGCCCAACCAACGCTCCAGGTTGTCGCGGCTGGAGGGCAACGCGAAGACAAAATTGGCATAGCGATTGAGCGTGAGGATGTGTTCGCGACTGAGCGTCAGGCCGCCTTGGCCCTCACCATCGAGCGAGGCCAAGCCGTTCACTACAGCTTGCGGGTATTTAGCAGCTTTCTGTTGAAGCAGCTCATAGTCAGCCCATTGTTCATTCATGATTTCGCCCCTGTATACGAGCCCTACATTGGCTCGGTCAGGGCAAAGTACGGCAATCGTCATGCACCACAGCAGCGGGCAGGCTTTCCTGATCCGACAGGGGCTGGTGGCTAACGAGGGGGACGGTGATCATGCCGCTGCATGAAGGAAGGCAGCGGTGGGCCGCTGGCCCGAAGGGCCGGACCCGTTTCAATCGCGGGGTGCCATCGCCGGTCAACCTGTCTCTAGAGGTTCGGACTACCGGCGATGAGAAGGAAGAATCAGCGCGAAGCCGCCACGATCAGCGCCTTCATCTCTGCTACAGCGGCCTTGAAGCCGACGAACAATGCATGCGCGACCAAGGCGTGGCCGATATTGAGTTCGTTGATGCCTTTGATTGCCGCCACCGCCTCGACGTTGTGGTAATGCAAGCCATGGCCAGCGTTGACGATCAGCCCTTGGCCAACGCCGAAGGCGACGCCATCGACGATGCGCTTGAGCTCGTCTGCCACTTCGGTCGGTGTTTCGGCATCGGCATAACGACCGGTGTGCAACTCGATGGCCGGTGCACCAACGCGACGCGAGGCTTCGATCTGCCGCTCGTCGGCATCGATGAACAGCGACACTTCGGCACCGGTGCGCGACAGGCGCTCGACTGCTGCCTTGATCCGCGCCTCTTGGCCGGCCACATCCAGGCCACCTTCGGTGGTCAGCTCCTGACGGGTTTCCGGTACCAGGCAGATATGCGCCGGGCGAATCTTCTCGGCGAAGGCCATCATCTCTTCCGTGACGCCCATCTCGAAGTTCATGCGGGTCTGCAGCACATCCTTGAGCAGCACGACATCACGCTCCTGGATATGCCGGCGGTCTTCGCGCAGATGAACGGTGATGCCGTCGGCGCCCGCCTCTTCGGCGTCCAGCGCGGCCTTGACCGGGTCGGGATAGCGCGTGCCCCGGGCCTGGCGCAGGGTCGCCACATGGTCGATATTGACGCCGAGAAGCATGCGGTTGCTGTGAGTCACGAAAGGCTCTCCTGAAGATGTAGCCCCACAGCATACGACGTGCTCAGCGCTTGCGAAACAGTTCCCGGCTAACCAATGGCTTTGACCCCAGGTGCACCGCCAGCGCTTGGCGCATCAGGCGCTTGGCCGCCAGCAGCGCACCCGGTGCGTCCCAGTCGGCTTGAGCCAGGGCCAGCAGCTCGTTGCCGTTGAACAACCCAGGCTGCACCAGATAAACCCGTTCCAGGCCAGCCTCGACCTGGAGGCGGTAGAAACCTTGCGCAACGATGGGTTGGTCGTTGACATCGTGGTCCAGTGCGAAGGCATAACCGAGGTCTTCGAGCAGCCGCCATTCGAACGAACGCAGCAAGGGCTCGAGCGGACGCCCGGCCGCCAGTGCCTGCAAGGTCAAGGCGTAATGCTCGAACAACTCGGGCTGAGGGGCTTCGGCAGGCAAAAGGCGCATCAGTAGCTCGTTCAGATACAGGCCACTGAACAGCGCATCGCCATGCAACCAGGCGGCAATCCCGACTGTATCAAGGCGCCCAACGTTCTTCAGCTCGCCGCGTCCGCGCAATTCCACTTCCAACGGCACGAATGGGCGCACCAGGCTGCCACCCTTGCCGCGTGCACGGCGCAGCACGGCACGTACACGCCCTTGCGGCGTGAAGAAGTCGACCAGTGCGCTGGTTTCCTTGTAAGCGCGGCTGTGCAGCACGTAGGCCGGCTGGGCGGCAGGTTGTTCCATCAGAACTCTCTAAAGGCCAGATGTGCCTGTGGGAACGGGTTCGCCCGCGAACGCTGCAGTGGATTCACTGACGCTTTCGCGGGTGAACCCGCTCCCACAGAGAGGTGCTGGCCGCCTGAAGGGATTACAGGTCGCCGTAACCCAACGAGCGCAGAGCACGCTCGTCGTCCGACCATCCGCCCTTGACCTTGACCCAGAGGTTGAGCATCACCTTGGCATCGAACAGCACTTCCATGTCCTTGCGGGCATCGGAACCGATGCGTTTGATGCGCTCGCCCTTGTCACCAATGATGATCTTCTTCTGCCCATCACGCTCGACCAGGATCAGCGCGTGAATGTGCAGCACATGCCCTTGCTGCTTGAACTCTTCGATCTCGACGGTGATCTGGTACGGAAGCTCCGCGCCCAGCTGGCGCATGATCTTCTCGCGGACCAGTTCGGCGGCCAGGAAGCGGCTGCTGCGGTCGGTGATCTGGTCTTCCGGGAAGAAGTGTTCGTTTTCTGGAAGATGCTTGGCGATCAGTGCTTCCAGCGACTCCAGGTTGTGCCCCTGCTGAGCGGAGATGGGCACGATCTCGGCATTCGGCAGCTGCTGCTGCAGCCATTGCAGGTGCGGAATCAGTTCGGCCTTCTCGTCCATCCGGTCGGTTTTGTTGACCGCCAGGATGACCGGGCCGGTGACGTACTGCACGCGCTCGAGCACCAGCTGGTCCTCGTCGGTCCAACGGGTACGGTCAACCACGAAAATGACCACATCGACGTCTTTCAGGGCTGCCGACGCGTTGCGGTTCATGTAGCGGTTCAAGGCCTTGTCGTTGGCCTTGTGCATGCCAGGCGTGTCGACGTAGATCGCCTGTACGTCACCCTCGGTCTTGATACCGAGCATGTTGTGGCGGGTGGTCTGCGGCTTGCGCGAGGTGATCGCCAGCTTCTGGCCGAGGATGTGGTTGAGCAGGGTCGACTTGCCCACGTTTGGGCGGCCAACGATGGCGACATAGCCGCAACGGGTCGGGTTGTTATCAGTCATTGCCATTCTCCACGCCCAGGGCGATCAATGCAGAGGCGGCGGCGACCTGTTCGGCGATACGCCGACTCACGCCCTGGCCGCGGCTCTTGTTATTCAGCAGCACCACTTCGCATTCGACGAAGAACGTGCGGCAGTGCGGTTCGCCCTGGATGTCCACCACTTCGTAACGCGGCAGCTCGCAGGCACGCGACTGCAGGAATTCCTGCAGGCGGGTCTTGGGGTCCTTGTTGGTATCGACCAGGGTCAAGCCATCGAACTCGTCGGTGAGCCAGTCGAGAATGCGCTCACGGGCGGTCTGCATGTCCGCATCCAGGTAGATCGCGCCAATCAGCGCTTCCAGGGCATCGGCCAGGATCGACTCACGGCGGAAACCGCCACTTTTGAGCTCACCCGACCCCAGGCGCAGGTATTCACCCAGGTCGAAGCCTCGGGCCAGGCGGGCCAGGGTCTCACCCTTGACCAGGCGGGCTCGCAGGCGCGACAGCTGGCCTTCGCGGGCCTGGGGGAAGCGCTCGAACAGCGCCTCGCCCACCACGAAGTTGAGAATGGCGTCGCCGAGGAACTCCAGGCGCTCGTTGTTGCGCCCGGCATAGCTGCGATGGGTCAGGGCCAGCAGCATCTGCTCCTGGTTCTTGAAGGTGTATCCGAGCTTTCGCTCCAGACGGGTAAGGGAAGCACTCATGCAGCCACCCGCTCGTTGTTAAACGCGTTGTTCAAATCAACATCCTGAAAGACTGTTTGGCTGTGGTCCGTCGCCATGAACGGCGAATCTCTCCATCCCTGAGAACACAGCCTATGTCAGAAATGCATTCGGCGCTGTCTGCTGGACAGCGCCGATGGGTATCAATGGATCAAGCCGACCCGCGAAAGGTTGGGCAAGTGGCTCAGCTTGGGCTCCGGCCAGCTCATCCAGACCGCGAAGGCCTTGCCGACGATGTTCCGGTCCGGAACCATGCCGTGCAGTTCCCTCGGAATGTTCGGATCGTCCCAGTAACGGCTGTCATTAGAATTGTCGCGGTTGTCGCCCATCATGAAGTAATGGCCAGCCGGTACGGTCCATTGCTGGTCCGGCGGCATGCGATAACGGCTCATCTCCTTGCGGATCAGGTGTTCGGCCTCGCCCAGCTTCTCCTTGTACAGTTGCGCACTGCCCAAGGTGCCTGGCTCGGTGCCGACCAACTGTTCGGC
This sequence comes from Pseudomonas sp. Rh2, assembly GCF_040762985.1. NCBI lineage: Bacteria > Pseudomonadati > Pseudomonadota > Gammaproteobacteria > Pseudomonadales > Pseudomonadaceae > Pseudomonas > Pseudomonas sp. Rh2. The sequence goes on along the minus strand of NZ_CP142890.1, from coordinate 1,615,459 downwards.
AACCAGCTGGCCGTTGACGAACAGCCGCTTGTCGTTGGTGTAGCGGATCTGGTCGCCCGGCAGGCCAACCACTCGCTTGATGTAGTTGACGTTCGGGTCGCTTGGATAGCGGAACACCATGACATCACCACGCTGCGGGTCACCTACCTCGATCACTTTCTTGTCGATCACCGGCAGGCGGATGCCGTAGGAGAACTTGTTCACCAGGATGAAATCACCCACTTCCAGCGTGGGTTTCATCGACCCCGAAGGAATCTGGAACGGCTCGACCAGGAACGAGCGCAGCACCAGCACGATGAACAGCACCGGGAAGAACGACTTGCCGTACTCGACCAGCAACGGCTCCTTGTTCAGTCGTTCGACCACGGCCATTTCAGGCTGGCTGACACTGCCCTGGTAGTTGGCGACCGCTGCCCGCCGGCGCGGGGCCAGGAACAGCAGGTCGATCAAGCCCAAGAGGCCGCAGACGACAACGGCAATCACTAGCAACAGCGGGAAATTTAGCGACATAGGACCTAGCTATCCAACCTGAGCACGGCGAGGAAGGCTTCCTGTGGAATCTCCACGTTACCGACCTGTTTCATGCGTTTCTTACCAGCCTTCTGCTTCTCCAGCAGCTTTTTCTTACGGCTGACGTCACCACCGTAGCACTTGGCCAGTACGTTCTTTCTGAGTGCCTTGACGGTAGTACGCGCGATGATCTGGCCACCAATGGCTGCCTGGATCGCCACGTCGAACATCTGCCGAGGAATCAGCTCCTTCATTTTCTCGGTCAACGCACGGCCTTTGTAGGCCGCGTTGTCACGGTGCACGATCAGTGCCAGGGCATCGACCTTGTCACCGTTGATCAGCACGTCCAGTTTGACCAGGTTGGCCGACTGGTAGCGGTCGAAATGATAGTCCAGCGACGCGTAGCCACGGCTGGTCGACTTCAGGCGGTCGAAGAAGTCCAGCACCACTTCGTTCATCGGCAAGTCGTAACGCACCTGGACTTGACTGCCGAGGAACTGCATGTCGCGCTGGACACCGCGTTTTTCGATGCACAGGGTAATGACGTTACCCAGGTGCTCTTGCGGAACCAGGATGGTCGCGGTGACGATCGGCTCGCGGAAATCAGCCACGGCCGAGACGTCTGGCAGCTTCGACGGGTTGTCGACGGTGATGGTCTCACCGGTCTTGAGTTCGAGCTCGTAGATTACGCTTGGCGCCGTGGTGATCAGGTCCAGGTCGTATTCACGCTCCAGGCGCTCCTGGATGATCTCCATGTGCAGCATGCCGAGGAAGCCGCAACGGAAGCCGAAGCCCAGTGCGTCGGAGCTTTCTGGCATGTACTGCAGCGAAGAGTCGTTGAGCGTGAGCTTTTGCAGCGCGTCGCGGAAGTCTTCGAAGTCATCGGAACTGACCGGGAACAGACCGGCGTAAACTTGTGGCTGGATCTTCTTGAAGCCTGGCAGCACTTCGACCTCGGGGGTCGTGGACAGGGTCAGGGTGTCACCGACCGGTGCCCCGTGAATGTCCTTGATGCTGGCGATGATGAAGCCCACTTCACCGGCCTTGAGATCAGCGGTCTGGGTGTGTTTTGGGGTGAATACGCCCACGCTGTCGACCAAGTGCACCTTGCCGGTGGACTTGACCAGGATCTTGTCGCCTTTCTTGACACGGCCATGGCGCACACGCACCAGGGAAACCACGCCCAGGTAGTTGTCGAACCAGGAGTCGATGATCAGCGCCTGCAGCGGCGCGTCGATATCGCCCTCCGGCGCGGGAATGGTCTGGACCAGGCGTTCGAGCACCTCGTCGACGCCCATGCCGCTCTTGGCACTGCAAGCCACGGCGTCGGTGGCGTCGATGCCGATGATCTTCTCGATCTCGTCCTTGACGCGGTCAGGGTCGGCCTGGGGCAGGTCCATCTTGTTCAGCACCGGCATGACCTCGAGGCCCTGCTCGATGGCGGTGTAGCAGTTGGCCACGGACTGGGCCTCGACGCCCTGGCCGGCATCCACCACCAGCAGCGCACCTTCGCACGCGGCCAGCGAACGGGAGACTTCATAGGTGAAGTCGACGTGACCGGGGGTGTCGATGAAATTGAGCTGGTAGACCTTACCGTCCTGCGCCTTGTAGTTGAGCGTGACGCTGTGGGCCTTGATGGTGATCCCGCGTTCGCGCTCGAGGTCCATCGAATCGAGGACCTGGGCTTCCATTTCGCGTGCCGACAGGCCACCGCACATCTGGATGAAACGGTCTGCCAGCGTCGACTTGCCATGGTCGATGTGGGCGATGATGGAGAAATTGCGGATATGACTCAAATCACTCACGGGTCAACACTCGAAAAGGCTGCGAGCCGGACGCCCGCCGAAAAATAGCCGGGAATTGTACCTCAAGCCGCAGGGATATGGGAGATTCCTGATCGGCTGACATTGTTGCGCAAAAATGCAAATAGCCTGGGTGGCCTACCCCGGCCCTGTCGCCGGCCGACACAGACGAGGATGAAATCTCATGAAAAAGGGCAGCCTGAGCTGCCCTTTCCACGTCGAACCCGGCTTATTCAGCCAGCTTGAAGGTAATGAAGCTCGCACGCCCCTGACGCAGCACGCGCATGGAGACCGAACGATTCTTCGGCAGGTCCTTGGCAATTTCAGTGAATTGCTTGGCCGAGCTGATCGCCTGGTTGTTCAGGTGGCTGATGACGTCACCTGGACGCAGACCGATCAAGGCAGCCGGGCCATCCTGGATTTCCTTGATGACCACGCCGCCCTTGAGCTCCAGGGTTTTCTTCTGCTCGTCGGTCAGGTCCGCCACGGAGACACCCAGGCGGTTGCTGCTGCGCTCTGCGCCGCCCTGGGCACTGGCTTCGATATCGGCATCGTCATCGGGCATCGCGCCGATGGTGATGTCCAGGTTCTGGCGCTTGCCATTGCGAATGATCTCCAGCTTGGCCTTCTCGCCGTCTTTCAGGCCACCCACCAGGTGCGGCAGATCGGCCGACATGACGATCGGCTGACCGTTCATGCTCAGGATCACATCGCCCACCTGCAGGCCACCCTTGGCTGCAGGACCGCCTTCCAGTACCTGGGCCACCAGGGCGCCGGCGGGCTTGTCGAGGCCGAAGGATTCAGCCAGGTCCTTGTTGACCTCCTGGATCACCACACCCAGCCAGCCGCGGCTGACCTTGCCGTCTTTCTTCAGCTGGTTGGAAACATCCAGCGCGACGTCGATCGGGATGGCGAAGGACAAGCCCATGAAGCCGCCGGATCGGGTAAAGATCTGCGAGTTGATACCCACGACTTCACCTTTCATGTTGAACAGCGGGCCACCCGAGTTGCCCGGGTTGATGGCCACGTCGGTCTGGATGAACGGCACGTAGGTGTCGTTAGGCAGGGTACGCCCCTTGGCGCTGACGATACCTTTGGTCACCGAGTGATCGAAGCCGAACGGCGAGCCGATGGCCAGGACCCACTCACCGACTTTCAGTTTTTCCGAATCGCCCAGCTTCACGGTCGGCAGGTTCTTGCCTTCGACCTTCAGCAGCGCCACGTCGGTACGCGGGTCGGTGCCGATCAACTTGGCCTGCAGCTCGCTGCGGTCCGACAGGCGGACGATGATCTCGTCCGCATCGGCGACCACGTGGTTGTTGGTGAGCACGTAGCCATCGCTGGAGATGATGAAGCCCGAGCCCAGCGACATGGCCTCTCGCTGGCGGTCGCCCCGGGGCGCGCGCGGTTGTTGCGGCATGTTGCGCTCGAAGAACTCGCGGAACATCGGCGGCAGGCCTTCGAGATCGGGCATCTGCCCGGCAGCCACGCGGCGGTCCGGCAGTTTCTGCTTGGTACTGATGTTGACCACGGCCGGCGAGGCCTGCTCGACCAGGGTCGTGAAGTCCGGCAGGGCTTCCTCGGCCTGGGCGGTGAGCACCTGACCGAGCATGAGCACGGCGGCGAACATCGTTAGGTAGGATTTCAAGCGTGGTATTGACATACGGCTCCCGTCACAACGAGCGTAAGTTAGTTAGACCATCTGCAGAAGCAGCAAAGGCCAGGCTCCAAGAAGCCTGACCTATAGAAAATTTACCGATGGATTGCAAATGACAATGCTTTAATTTCATTTCAGCCGCGGACTCCCGGAGCCTGCGCACGGCCCGTCGTCACTGGCACGCCTAGCTGTCCTGGGGGCGCATCGACAGTGCGATACGCTCGGCGGTACCCAGCGGAATTTCGCCAACCACCGTGACCATGACCTTGCCTTTGGGCGTATTCAGACGGCGTGATACCGCCACGGTAGGCCCGAGCTGGGCACGGGTGTCAGGGCCGGCATCGTCGGTCACCGGTTCGAGGAATACGGAGAAACGCGCCAAGCCGTCGTCATACATCAGGCTGCTGACCGCACTGTTGCGCTCAGGGTCGCGACGGACCGAGCTGTTGATCAATTCGAAGCCCGCCGGCAGCCAGTCCGAACGCCACCCGGCAACGGCTTCGCCATCGGTACTGGCGACCCGCTCGACCGGCTTGCAGGCAGCACTGGGACGCAGGTCGTCGTCGCTCGGCAGGTGGGTTTCAAGACGTGTCATCTGGAAACGCTCGAGCAGTTGCCCCTTGTCGTTGATCATCAACGAACGAAGCGGAAGGCCGGTCTGGCGATCAAGATGAAGCTCGAAGGCGTAACGATGCTGGTCGCGTGGCGTGAGAGTCACGATCACGGCATCGCGCCCGGCGACCCGCGACGTGCCCGCCAAGCCCAGGTTGTACCAGCTCATCAGCTTCAAAGGATCAAGCACACGCGGTGTTGAGTCGGGCGGCGTACCGACGCCACTGACCAGGGAACCACTGACGCACTGCACCTTGCCATCCACGCGCACGACTTCCTGGGCGGCGCCATCGAGCTGCAGCAGCCGCTCGCTGACCTTGCCGTCCTGGACCCGATGCCAGATGTCGTGGGAAGAAAAGCTGCCGTTACGTTCGTAGACGAAGGAGCCCTGGTAACTCTGTTTCTGCTCGGCCTGGGCCAGCTTGCTCAACCACTCGCTCGCCTGAGGCGAAGAGTTGGCCGCCAATGCTGGCACCGTCACGCAGCTGCCTATCAGCAGCGACAGGAGAGGTAGCGCGCGCATGATCCTCCTTACTTAGCGGTTTTCCAGGCTGGCGGCCCGTGCGTAGGGCAAAGCGGTCTCAGTGCCCTTGAGCGCAGATTCCTGGGCATGCTGGCGCAGGTAACCTGGCAGACGCTGATCCCAGCCGGCCTGGTTCTGCAGCACACCGTTGGCCATCGGCCCGGTCGGTTGCTCACTGCTTTCACTATAGCCTGCCAAAACGGCCGGACCCTGGCTTTGTGGCATGGCCAGCCCCTGCTGCGCAGGTTGTTGGGCCGCAAGCTCGGCACCGGTGATCTCGTCCTGGTTGTACAGGCGCACCCCAGCCAGCACCGCCAAGGTCACCGAAGCGGCAACCGCCAGGCGACCGATGCTGCGCCAAGGGCCTTGCTTGACCTTGGCCGGCACGGCCTCGTCAGCCAGTGCGGCGGACACCGCCGAGGCGATATCAAGCTTGGGCAGCAGCAGTTCTTTGTGCATGGCTGCGCGAGCGACCTGGTAACGCGACCAGGTGGCACGGGTTTCAGCATCGTCAACGGCATTCAATACCCGACGCAGTTCCAGTTCGTCCGCTTCGTTGTCCATTACCGCGGACAGCGATTCCTGCAAAGCTTCACGACTCATGGCGGTTCCTCTCTTGGCTGTCGCCGCTGTCTCAGGTTTCCTGCAACAACGGCTGCAGGGCTTTGTCTATGGCCTCCCGAGCGCGGAAGATCCGAGAGCGCACGGTACCCACCGGACACTGCATGACGCTGGCAATGTCCTCGTAACTCAACCCGTCGAACTCGCGCAGGGTCAGTGCCGTACGCAGGTCTTCGGGCAGTTGCTGGATGGTGCGATGGACAGTGCCTTCGATTTCATCCCGCAACAACGAGCGCTCTGGGGACTCGAGATCCTTGAGGCCATGATCGCCGTCGTAAAACTCCGCATCCTCGGAGCTCACATCACTGTCTGGCGGCCGTCTTCCACGGGACACCAGGTAGTTCTTCGCCGTGTTGATGGCGATGCGGTACAGCCAGGTATAAAACGCACTGTCACCGCGAAAATTACCAAGCGCTCGGTAAGCCTTGATAAAGGCCTCCTGCGCCACATCCTGGGCTTCGTGGGTGTCATGGACAAACCGCACGATCAACCCGAGAATCTTGTGCTGATACTTCAGCACCAACAGATCGAACGCTCGCCTGTCTCCACGCTGCACGCGCTCGACAAGCTGCTGATCCTCTTCCTGGGTTAGCATGAACACTCCTCAGTGAACTCGAAGGAGCGTTGCAACAACCTTCGTTCAGGCTTGCAACCATAGACTCGGGCTTTACGCAAAAGTTCTCCCCTCCAAGCAAGTTTCCTGCGGCCCTTGGTCGGCTCGCACGAAAGACGCAGCGCGGTCACGGCCGGCTGCGACGATAATCGGGTTTCGAATACGCAGAGGTCAGCCCGGATAGAGCCACCGCCCTGCGTCGCCGCGACATATTATGGCGTGCGGGCAGCCTTCATAGGATTTCCTGCCGTGTCGGAAAGTTCCCACAAAAGCTGAACGCACCGCACAAGTGGCATGGAAATTGGCCACCGGGGGCTGCTATAAAGGCAGCCCGGCTGCGTTTCACGATAGTTTCACAATGCCATCTGTGCCTGACTATTGTGCCGCGCCCCTTCCAAAGATTACTAGTGTCCCGACATGAGCCAACAATTCCAACATGATGTCTTGGTGATCGGCAGCGGTGCCGCCGGTCTCAGCTTGGCGCTCAACCTCCCTGGCCACCTGCGCATCGCGGTACTGAGCAAGGGCGACCTGGCCAACGGCTCGACCTTCTGGGCCCAGGGGGGCGTCGCGGCGGTGCTCGACGATACCGATACCGTGCAGTCCCATGTCGAGGATACCCTCAATGCCGGCGGTGGCCTGTGCAATGAAGAAGCCGTGCGCTTCACCGTCGAACACAGCCGCGAAGCCATCCAATGGCTGATCGAACAGGGCGTGCCGTTCACCCGAGACGAACACTACAGTGTCGACGACGGTGGCTTCGAGTTTCACCTGACCCGCGAAGGCGGCCACAGCCATCGGCGTATCATCCACGCCGCGGACGCCACCGGTGCGGCCATTTTCACGACGCTGCTGGGCCAGGCCCGTCAGCGCCCGAACATCGAGTTGCTGGAACAGCGCGTGGCAGTCGACCTGATCACCGAACGCCGCCTCGGGCTGCCGGGAGATCGTTGTCTGGGCGCCTACGTGCTGAACCGCAATACCGGCGAAGTCGACACCTTCGGTGCGCGTTTCACGGTGCTGGCCACCGGCGGAGCGGCGAAGGTCTACCTCTACACCAGCAATCCCGACGGGGCGTGCGGCGATGGCATTGCCATGGCCTGGCGCGCCGGCTGCCGGGTAGCGAATCTGGAGTTCAACCAGTTCCACCCCACGTGCCTGTACCACCCGCAGGCCAAGAGCTTCCTGATTACCGAAGCCCTGCGCGGTGAGGGTGCGCTGTTGCGCCTGCCCAATGGCGAGCGCTTCATGCCACGCTTCGACCCCCGCGAAGAACTGGCTCCACGGGACATCGTGGCCCGCGCTATCGACCATGAAATGAAGCGCCTGGGCGTGGACTGCGTGTACCTGGACATCACCCACAAGCCTGCCGACTTCATCAAGAGCCATTTCCCCACCGTCTACGAACGCTGCCTGACCTTCGGCATCGACATCACGCGCCAGCCGATTCCGGTGGTGCCGGCGGCGCACTACACGTGCGGCGGAGTGATGGTCGACGACCGCGGCCACACCGATGTGCCGGGTCTTTACGCCATCGGCGAGACCAGCTTCACCGGCCTGCACGGCGCCAACCGCATGGCCAGCAACTCACTGCTCGAATGCTTCGTGTACGGCCGTTCGGCCGCTGCCGACATCCAGGCGCACCTCGATGAAGTGGCAATGCCCAAGGCCCTGCCCTGCTGGGATGCCAGCCAGGTCACCGACTCGGACGAGGACGTCATCATTGCGCACAACTGGGACGAGCTACGGCGTTTCATGTGGGACTACGTCGGCATCGTACGAACCAGCAAGCGTCTGCAGCGCGCCCAGCACCGGGTGCGCATGCTGCTGGACGAAATCGACGAGTTCTACAGCAACTACAAGGTCAGCCGCGACCTGATCGAATTGCGCAACCTGGCCCAGGTCGCGGAGCTGATGATTCGCTCAGCGATGCAGCGCAAGGAGAGTCGTGGGCTGCATTACACCCTGGATTATCCGGGAATGCTGGATGAGGCGAAGGATACGATCCTGAGCCCGGCCTGTGACTCGGCCTCATCCTGATCGCCGGCAAGCCGGCTCCTGCACGCCCAGCGCCATCCTTGCAGGAGCCGGCTCGCAGGCGGTAGCGACGACGCGTCATCTGCCTACCGCGCCGACACCTCACCCCACCGGCGACGGCTGAACTTCAGCCGAACCCGCAGACGCCGATGCTGATCAGCACCCACGGCATCCCATAGCACGCATTGGCCTTCGCCCAGCCAGCCGCCTTCGCGTACGAATCTCAACACCACCACGCCAGGCAATGCCACGCTATCGCGGCACAGCCGCACCGGCTGCCAACCGCGCGCACGGCTGAACACTCGCCAGCCAAGTGCATCACGGCGCACGCCGACAACGGCGTGATCATGGGTCAACAGGATACGTCGGGGAATTACCCAGCCAGCATGAGCAAGGCAGGCGACAACGGCCAGGACGGAAAACCACCAGGGCAGCGCGATGACCCATAAGACGAACCACGCCAACACCTGACAGAACAGGTAGGCCGTCAGCAGCAGCGGCGAGCCCTGCCAACGGCACTCGAAGGACTCACTTGGGCTGGACACGATCCAGAATGATGCGGACCATGCGCTGCAGTTCAGGATCCTCGGACTCGGTACGCTCCATGAACCAGCCGAACATGTCCTGGTCTTCGCAGCTGAGCAGGCGAACATAGAGCTCGCGATCGGCTTCGCTCAGGGTCGGATAGACCTCCTGGGTGAATGGCACCAGCAGTACGTCCAGTTCCAGCATGCCGCGGCGACTGTGCCAGAAAAGCCGGTTGAGTTCAGTTTGTTCGACCATGGGGCCCTCCTCGAATGGCCGGCCAGTATACAGCGCCCGCAACGATGCGGCACCGGGCGTTGGTCTAGTCACCTACCTATTTTGTTACCGGCGTTCTATGATGGCCGCCAGTCTTTAGCCACCTCGATGACCCATGGCCGATTCCGCTTTCTTCAGTCCCCTGTCCCACGAAGGCATCCTCGCCGTCCGCGGCTCCGATGCCGGCAAGTTCCTGCAGGGTCAACTGACCTGCAACATCAACTACCTGAGCCTCGAGTACGCCAGTCTGGGTGCCCGCTGCATGGTCAAGGGGCGCATGCAGTCGAGCTTCCGTATCCTTCCCGAAGGCAACGGTTACCTGCTGGCCATGGCCAGCGAACTTCTCGAAGCGCAGATGGCCGACCTGAAAAAGTACGCTGTGTTCTCCAAGGCGACGCTGACCGACGAAAGCGCCGCATGGGCGCGCTTCGGCCTGCAAGGCGGCAACGCAGCGCTGGCAGCGCTGGGCCTGACAGCGCCAACCTCGATCGGCGCCACAGTCCGCCACCAGGGCCTGATCGCCCTCTGCGTCAGCGCAGATCGCATCGAACTCTGGGTGCCTGGTGAACAAGCTGACGCCGTGCGCGAGGTCCTGGCTGCCAGTCTGCCCGAAGGCAGCCTCAACGACTGGCTGCTGGGTCAGATCCGCGCCGGTATCGGCCAGGTGACGGGCCCGACCCGTGAATTGTTCATACCGCAGATGATCAACCTGCAGGCCGTGGATGGCGTGAGCTTCAAGAAAGGCTGCTATACCGGCCAGGAAATCGTTGCCCGCATGCAGTACCTGGGCAAGCTCAAACGTCGCCAGTACCGGCTGGCGCTCGACGAGCAGGCGGTTCCCGCACCCGGCACCGAAATCTTCTCGCCCACCCATGGCTCGTCGGTCGGTGAAGTCGTTATCGCCGCCAGCGACGGCCCGGGCTGCGAACTGCTCGCCGTGCTGAGCGCCGAGGCGGTCGAGGACGACAACCTGCACCTGGGTAGCCCGGAAGGCCCTCGCCTTACCCTGCTCGACCTGCCTTACACACTGGACCGCGACCGGGAAATCCAACGCTGACCAGCCCGCCCCGCCCTGTCGGCGGGGCCGCACCACCACTGCGGTAGAAAAGCCCATGAACAAGCTGGCCGAGATGGTTCAAGCACAACTGCTCGATGCCATCGACAATGATGACCTGGTCCTGCCGACCTTGCCCGAGGTTGCCTTGAGCATCCGCGAAGCGGCCGAGGACAGCGAGATCAGTGTTGCCGCCCTGAGCAAGGTGATCGGCCGCGATGCCGCGCTTTCGGCGCGCTTGATCAAAGTGGTCAACAGCCCGCTGCTGCGTGCAGCGGTCGAAGTCACCGACCTGCATACCGCCATCACCCGCCTGGGCATCAACTACAGCTGCAACCTGGCCATCGGCCTGGTGATCGAACAGATCTTCCATGCCCGCTCGCCTGCCGTAGAGCAGAAATTACGGGATATCTGGGCCAACAGCCTGGAAGTGGCAGGCATCAGCTATGAACTGTGCCGCCGTTACACACAATTGAAGGCTGACCAGGCCACCTTGGGCGGGCTGGTTCACCAGATCGGTGCCCTGCCGGTATTGATCTACGCCGAGGAGCACAACGAACTGTTGTCCGACCCGGTGTGCCTGCACTATGTGATCGAGGAGATCCAGCCGGCTCTGGGCGACAAGATTCTGACTTCGTGGGAGTTTCCCGAGCAACTGGTCAATCTGCCAAGCCAGGTTCAGAACCTGGAACGCGAGACCGACAAGATCGACTACATCGACATCGTGCAGATAGCCCGCGCCCTGAGCCACCGTGGTCGCAACCTGCCACTGACCGCACTGCCGGCTTACCGGCACCTGAATCTGCCCCATGGGACAGAGCTTGAGATCGGTGAGTTGCTCGAAGCCCGAAGCATGTTGCGCTGAGGTGGCGGCGCCGCCTGGGCTTTTCGCGGGCGCCCTGTGCCCACGGATGCGCTGGGTGAGCTGAACTGCCCCAACGGATTGGATTTTTGTTCAACTTCGTGGGGGCAGTCCAAACCGTGGTTTGTCCGCGAACAAGCCTGCCCAATACCCGCCTCAATCCGCGATAAAACTCACCCGCACCTTCAGCCCACCGTTCGCCCCATCATGCAGGCTGATCTGCGCCAGATGGGCGCGGCAAATCTCTCCGACAATCGCCAGCCCCAAGCCACTGCCCTGGGCACTACGCCGATAGAACCGCTCGAACACCCGTTCGCGTTCAGCCTCGGGAATTCCCGGTCCGTCATCCTCGACCTCAAGGACCGCTGGCGCCAATACCCGCAAAATGACATTACCGCCCGCCGGGGTATGGGCCAGGGCGTTGTCCACCAGATTACTCAGCAGCTCGTTGAGCAGGGTCGGCTCGCCCTTGAGCCATACCGGCGCCTCGGCTTCCAGCGCCAACGCCACTCCACGGTTGTGCGCCAGCGGCGCCATGGCCATGCCCAGCTCTCGGGCCAGCTGACTCAGGTCCAGACGCTGTGCGCCCCCTTCGGCGATCGCCCTGGCGCCATTTTCCACCCTGGCCAGCGATAGCAGCTGGTTGGCCAGATGGGTCAGGCGATCGGTGCCTTGGGCTGCGCTTTCCAGGGTCTGGCGCCACACCTCTGGCTGCGACGAGCGCAAGCCCAGTTCGACACGAGCCTTGAGCGCGGCCAACGGGGTCCGCAGTTCATGGGCCGCGTCGGCGATGAACTGCGCCTGGCGTTCGAACTGCCCGCGCAAGCGTTCGGTGAAGTGGTTCAACGCCCGCACCAGAGGGCCCAGCTCTCGCTGCACCTGCACCACCGGCAACGCGCGCAGGTCATCCGGCTGACGCTCTTCGACCGCTGTGCGCAAGCGCTCCAGCGGGCGCAGGGCGGCACTCACGGCGAACCAGACCATCACCAGGGCCCCCAAGGCCAGCATGCCCAGGCGCAGCAAAGTGTCGGCCATCAACCCGCGGGCCATACGGACCCGCGCTTCTTCGGTCTCGGCCACGCGGATCTCGGCCATACCGTTCATGTTCGGCTCGCTGACCGCCTTTAGCAGGCTGACCACACGCACGTCCTGGCCCAGGTAGGTCGCATCGTAGAAGCGGGCCAATGCCGGATAGTCGTCGGTTCGCGGCGTACCCGGTGGTGGCGGCGGCAGGTTCTCGTACCCCGAGATCAGCCGCTGCTGGATATCCAATACCTGGTAGTAGATGCGCCCGGCGCTGTCGTAGGCGAAGGTATCCAAGGCAACGTAAGGCACGTCGGCACTCAACGAACCATCACGCTGTGACAGACCTGCGGCAATGGTCCGCGCCGAAGCCAGCAGGGTGCGGTCGTAGGCGGTGTCGGCAGCTTCACGGCCGTTCCAGTAGGCGCTCAGGCCGCTGGCCAGCATCAGCACCACCAGCAGCAAGGCCAGGTTGCCCAACAGCCGGCCACGCAGGCTGCCATTGTCACGCATCGCGGTGCTCGAGCAGGTAACCAAGGCCACGGAAGGTCACGATCGCCACCGGATGGCCATCGAGCTTCTTGCGCAAGCGGTGGACGTAGATCTCGATGGCGTCTGGGCTGGCCTCCTCGTCCAGGCCGAAGACCTGGGCCGCCAACTGCTCCTTGCTCATCACGCGACCCGGGCGGGCGATCAGCGCTTCCAGCACGCCCTGCTCTCGCGAGGTCAGGGTCAGGTTGTCCTCACCCAAGGTGAAGCGCCGAGTGTCCAGGTCGTAGACCAAAGGCCCGCAACGCTGCTGACGCTCACCGCCGAGCACACTGCGGCGCAGCAACGCCTTGACCCGCGCCTCCAGTTCGGTCAGTTCGAACGGCTTGGCCAGGTAATCGTCGGCGCCCAGGTTCAATCCGTGGACCCGGTCCTTGACATCGCTGCGGGCGGTAAGCATCAGCACGGGCAAGGTCTTGCCTCGGCTTCGCAAGCGCGCCAGCACCTCGAAGCCATCCATGCGCGGCAGGCCGACATCCAGCACCGCAACGGCGTATTCCTCGCTGGCCAGGGCCAGGTCGGCGGCTACGCCATCATGCAGAACGTCCACGGTCAGGCCTTGGCTTTTCAGCGCTTGAGCCACGCTTTCGGCCAGTTGCAGGTGGTCTTCGACCAGCAGCACACGCATCGGATTCTCCCTGCTCGGGTTTGACGGTGGCGCGGAGTGTAACGCCGTCGCACGACCTGTGTAGCCCCCATTCACAAACCTTTCACGCTGAAAGGTTAGCGAAAGGTTCGTTGCCTAGCATCGCACCACGGTCGCCCCACGCGCCGAAAAAAGCACCAGCAAGGTGCAGCCGATAAGAACAATAAACGGAGTCATCCTCGATGCTGTCATCGCAGCCGCAGGCGTTCGCGCCTACCCGTTACCTGTCCGCACGTCCAAGCGCCATCGCCAGCGCTCTTGCCCTTGCCGGTGTCGCACCGATGAGCCAGGCCGCTTTCTTCGAAGACAGCACGGCCACCTTCGAAACCCGCAACATGTACTTCAATCGCGATTTTCGCGATGGCACCAGCGCGCAACAATCCAAGCGCGACGAATGGGCCCAGGGTTTCATGCTCAATTTCGAGTCCGGCTACACCGAAGGCACCGTAGGCTTCGGCCTGGATGCCTTGGGCATGCTCGGCGTCAAGCTCGACTCCAGCCCTGATCGCACCGACACCGGCCTGCTGCCCACCCACGACGATGGCAAGGCCGCCGATGAGTACTCCAAGCTCGGCCTCACCGGCAAGATCAAGGTCTCCAAGACCGAACTGAAGGTCGGTACCCTGATTCCCGAACTGCCTACCCTGCAGCCCAATGACGGGCGGATCCTGCCGCAGACCTTCGAAGGCGGGCTGCTGACTTCCAAAGAGATCAACCACCTGACCTTCACCGGCGGGCGCCTGGAAAAGGCCAAGGACCGTAACGACACCAACTGGGAAGACCTCGCCCTCAACAACAAGAACGGTCGCTTCGGCGGTACCTTCTCCGCCGACAACTTCGACCTCGCCGGACTCGACTACCAGTTCACCGACCGCATCACCGGCAGCTACCACTACGCCCAGCTGGACGACATCTACCGTCAGCACTTCCTTGGGATGGTCGCCACTCAGCCATGGGGCCCAGGCACCTTGGGCGCCGACCTGCGCCTGGCGGTGAGTGACGACCAAGGCGCAGCCAAGGCCGGCAACATCGACAACACCACCGTCAACGGCATGCTCAGCTATGCCCTGGGCGGGCACAAGGTCAGCGCGGCTTACCAGCATCTGTCCGGCGACAGCGCCTTTCCTTACGTCGACGGCGCTGACCCGTACCTGGTCAACTTCGTCCAGATCAACGACTTCGCCGGTGCCGACGAGCGCTCCTGGCAGGTGCGCTACGACTACAACTTCGCCGCGCTCGGCATTCCCGGCCTGACCTTCATGACCCGCTACATCAATGGCGACAACGTCAGCCGCGCCGATGGCAGCGAGGGCAAGGAGTGGGAGCGCAACACCGAATTCAAGTACGTGGTACAAAGCGGCCCGTTGAAGAACGTCGCCGTGCGCCTGCGCAACGCCACCTTCCGCTCCAACTTCGCGCGCGATGCCGACGAAGTGCGGCTGCTGGTGAGCTACAGCGTAGCCCTGTGGTAATCCATAACAACAACGCTCACGGAGATCGACGATGACCTTTTCAATGCGCCACCTCGTCCTGGCAACCGGCTGCCTGCTGTTGGCCGGCAACGCCCTGGCCGCCGAACCCAAACGCCCTGAATGCATCGCCCCGGCCTCGCCCGGCGGTGGTTTCGACCTGACCTGCAAGCTGGTGCAGAGCGCGCTGGTCGAGGAGAAAATCCTCAGCAAGCCCATGCGCGTGACCTACATGCCAGGTGGCGTCGGCGCAGTGGCCTACAACGCCGTGGTCGCCCAGCGCCCGGCCGACGCCGGCACCTTGGTGGCCTGGTCCAGCGGCTCGCTGCTGAACCTGGCCCAGGGCAAGTTCGGCCGCTTCGACGAGAACGCCGTGAAGTGGCTGGCGGCGGTCGGCACCAGCTATGGCGCCATCGCGGTGAAGAGCGATTCGCCCTACAAGACCCTCGATGACCTGGTCGCGGCCCTGAAGAAAGATCCAAGCAAGGTGGTGATCGGCTCTGGCGGTACCGTGGGTAGCCAGGACTGGATGCAGACCGCGTTGATCGCCAAGGCGGCCGGCATCAACCCCCGCGATCTGCGTTACGTGGCCCTGGAAGGGGGTGGCGAAATTGCCACCGCGCTGCTGGGCGGGCATATCCAGGTCGGTTCCACCGACATTTCCGACTCCATGCCGCATATCCAGAGCGGTGACATGCGCATCCTCGCGGTATTCGCCGAAAACCGCCTGGACGAGCCCGAGATGAAGAACATCCCTACCGCCAAGGAACAGGGCTACGACATCGTCTGGCCAGTGGTGCGCGGCTTCTACCTCGGCCCGAAGGTCAGCGACGAAGACTACGCCTGGTGGAAAGCCTCGTTCGACAAGATGCTGGCGTCCGAGGATTTCGCCAAGCTGCGTGACCAGCGCGAGCTGTTCCCGTTCGCCATGACCGGTGAAGAGCTGGACGTTTACGTGAAGAAGCAGGTGGCTGATTACAAGTCGCTGGCCAGGGAATTCGGCCTGATTCAGTAACTCATCAACGCTGTTTCACCCACCTGTGGGAGCGGACCTGATCCACTCCCACAGCGGCCGCGTTCTACGAGGACTCCCTGATGATCCTGCAACGCCTCTTCGCCTTGGTCCTGCTGGCGGTGTGCGCCGCCCTGGCCGTGATGGCCTGGCCTTACCAGGCTGCATTTTCCTATGAACCGGTGGGCCCGCGCGCCTACCCCTTGCTGATGCTCGGCCTGATGAGCGTCGGCCTGCTGTACCTGGCTATCCGCCCAACGCCCATCGTGCGCAAGGACGACGAACCCGAACTGGACCGCGAAACCCTCACCAAGATCGGCTTGTGCATTGGCCTGTTGCTGGTCTTCGCCAGCACCTTCGAGGCCTTGGGCTTCATCCTCAGCGCCATCCTGGTCGGCATCCCCATGGCCCGCCTGTACGGCGGCCGCTGGCTGCACAGCGCCATCGTGGTGGTGGGCATGAGCCTGTTCCTCTACTGGCTGTTCGACCGTGTGATGGATGTGCCCTTGCCCCTCGGCCTGCTCGACGTACTGGAGAACTGACACATGGATACCTTGAGCTACCTGGGCCAGGGCTTCGGCGTGGCCCTGAGCCCTTACAACCTGGTGACCGCCCTCACCGGTACCCTGATCGGCACGGTGGTCGGCCTGTTGCCGGGCCTGGGTCCGATCAACGGCGTGGCCCTGCTGATTCCCATCGCCTTCGCCCTCGGCCTGCCGCCGGAGTCGGCCCTGATTCTACTGGCCGCGGTCTACCTGGGCTGCGAGTACGGCGGCCGGATCAGTTCGATCCTGCTGAATATTCCGGGCGAAGCCTCCACCGTCATGACCACCCTCGACGGCTACCCGATGGCCCGCCAGGGCTTGGCTGGCGTGGCCCTGTCGCTGTCGGCGTGGAGTTCGTTCATCGGCGCCTTGATCGCCACCTGCGGCATGGTGCTGTTCGCGCCGTTGCTGGCGAAATGGGCAATCGCCTTCGGGCCGGCCGAGTATTTCGTGCTGATGGTGTTCGCCATCGTCGCCCTCGGCGGCATGGCCGGTGACAAACCGCTGAAGACCTTCATCGCGGCACTTATCGGCTTGTTCCTGTCGGCAGTGGGCATCGACGCCAACAGCGGTGTATACCGCTTCACCGGCGACAGCGTGCACCTGGCCGATGGCATTCAGTTCGTGGTCCTGGTGCTGGGGCTGTTCTCGATCAGCGAGATTCTCCTGCTGCTGGAGAAGACCCACCACGGCCACGCCGCGGTCAAGGCCACCGGGCGCATGCTGTTCAACTTCAAGGAAGCCGCCTCGGTGTTCGTGGTCAACATCCGCTGCGGACTGCTTGGCTTCATCATGGGCGTGCTGCCAGGTGCGGGGGCAACCCTGGCCAGCGCGGTGGCCTACATGACCGAAAAACGCATCGCGGGTAGCTCGGGCAAGTTCGGCAAGGGCGATGCCCGAGGCCTGGCAGCCCCGGAAACCGCCATCGGCGCTTCGTGCTGTGGCGCGCTGGTGCCCATGCTGACCCTCGGCGTACCGGGCTCGGGAACCACGGCGGTGATGATCGGCGCACTGACCCTGTACAACATCACACCGGGCCCGCTGCTGTTCGAGCAACAACCGGACATCGTCTGGGGTCTGATCGCCTCGCTGTTCGTCGCCAACATCATGCTGGTGATCCTGAACATCCCGATGATCCGCCTCTTCACCCGCATCCTCGCAGTACCGAACTGGGCACTGGTGCCGGTGATCGCGATCATCACCGCGATCGGCGTATACGCCGTGCACGCCACCACCTTCGACCTGTTCCTGATGGTCGGCATCGGCATCATGGGCTACATCCTGCGCAAGCTGGACTTCCCGCTTTCGCCGATCCTGCTCGGGTTCATCCTCGGCGGCCTGATGGAGCAAAACCTGCGCCGCGCGCTGTCGATCTCCAACGGTGAACTGGGCATCCTCTGGTCGAGCCCCATCAGCATGGGTGTGTGGGTACTGGTGGTGTGCATGTTGGCCCTGCCGCTGGTGCGCATCTGGCGTAAACGCAGCCTGCAGCGTCGGGCCATGGCCGATGCCTGATCGGCAGTTCCCTCTGTTCTGGGCAACCGGGCTGGTCGGGCTGGCTGGTGGCTTTCTCGCCAGCACGATCGGCTGGCCTTTGCCATGGATGGTCGGCTCGTTGCTGGCGATCATCCTGGTGCGCTGCCTGACGCCCTGGCAGCTCGCGGAAATCCCTAATGGCCGCAAGGGCGGGCAATGCATCATCGGCATCGGCATCGGCCTGCACTTCACGCCGGCGGTGGTCGAGCAGGTCAGCAGCCATTTTGCCTTGATCTTCTTCGGCGCACTGCTCACCACGCTGTCCAGCGTGATTGGGGTCTGGATGCTGCGCCGCACCGGCGAGGACCGGGCGACGGCGTTCTTCGCCAGTATGCCGGGCGGCTCCGGGGAAATGGTCAACCTCGGCGCACGCAACGGAGCCGTGCTCAGCCAGGTCGCTGCGGCGCAGAGCCTGCGGGTGCTGGCCGTGGTGCTGGTGGTGCCGGCGCTGTTCAAGTTCCTTCTGGGGGATGGCATACCGCTCAATCATACCGGCAGCGTGAGCTGGAGTTGGCTGGCCCTGATCGTGCCGCTGAGCATCTTGGCAGGCCTGGCCTGGCAGCGCTTACGTCAACCTAACCCCTGGTTGTTCGGGCCATTGTTGGTCGCGGCAACAGTCAGCCTGGCGGGCAATCTGCAAATCGCCCTGCCCAACGGCGCCAGTCAGATCGGCCAATGGCTGATCGGCAGCGGCCTGGCTTGCCACTTCAACCGTGCGTTCTTCCGCCGGGCACCGTCGTTTCTCGGACGCACATTGATTGCCACGGCGCTGTGCATGCTTATTGCCGGAAGTGCGGCGTGGGCCTTGAGCGTGATGACCGGGCTGGATTTGCGGTCATTGACGCTGGGGATGATGCCCGGTGGGATTGCCGAGATGAGCTTGACGGCCGAGACCTTGCAGCTGTCGGTGCCACTGGTGACGGCCTTGCAGGTGATGCGCCTGCTGATGGTGCTGTTCCTGGCAGAGCCGTTGTTCAGATTGTGGAAGACTTGAGCGCGCCCGGGCCTCATCGCCGGCAAGCCGGCTCCTGTGCGGAGCGCGTCGCCTCTGGAGCAGCCGGCGATGACCCTGTTCAAAGTGGCGGCAATGCCCAGTTGATCGGCACCAACCCTCGCTGCTCAAGGAAGCTGTTGGCCCGACTGAAATGCCCACACCCAAAGAAACCGCGATAGGCCGACAACGGCGACGGATGCACCGACTTGAGCACCAGATGCTTGGTACCGTCGATCAGCTTCTGCTTGCTCTGGGCATGCGCGCCCCACAGCAGGAACACCACATTCGGGCACTGCTCGCTCACCACCTGAATGATGCGGTCGGTGAAGAACTCCCAGCCTTTCTTGGCATGCGAAGCCGCGTTCGCACGCTCCACGGTCATGGTGGTGTTGAGCAGCAGCACGCCCTGCTCGGCCCAGCTTTGCAGATAGCCGTGATCAGGGATGGCGATGTTCAGGTCGCGTTGCAGTTCCTTGTAGATGTTGACCAGTGACGGTGGTGTCGGCACGCCCGGCTGCACCGAGAAACACAGACCATGGGCCTGGCCTGGGCCGTGGTAAGGATCCTGGCCGAGAATGACCACTTTGACCTGCTCCAGCGGGGTGGAGTTGAGCGCATTGAAGATCAGCGGCCCCGGTGGGTAGATTTCCTTGCCGGCCGCGTACTCCTGGCGCAGGAACTCGCGCAGCTGGTGCATGTAGGGCTGGTCGAATTCGCCACGCAATGCGGCTTTCCAGCTGGGTTCGAGTTTGATGCGATCGTCGTCAGTCATGGGGCCATCCGTAAACAATGGCGCGACACTAGGTAAGCCGCCCCCCCTTGTCAATCAGTCCGACCGGCGACCGGCATGATCGGCAAGGCAAGCCATACTTGTGCGATGACCTGTACGAGGTAGCACATGTCCATTCATTGCGAGGTACTCACCGGCGCCGACGGCGCCCGTATCGGCATTGCCACGCTGGATGCCCCCAAGGCGCTCAATGCCCTCAATCTACCGATGATCGAGGTGTTGGCTGAACACCTGCATGCCTGGGCCCACGACCCTGGCGTAGTCTGCGTATTGCTGCGCGGCAGCGGGCCCAAGGCGTTCTGCGCAGGAGGCGACGTGCGGGCGCTGGCCCAAGCCTGCCGCGAACACCCAGGCAGCGTCCCACCACTGGCAGCGACCTTCTTCGCCGCCGAGTACAGCCTCGACTACATGCTGCACACCTACCCCAAACCCCTGCTGTGCTGGGGCCACGGCCATGTGCTCGGCGGCGGCATGGGGCTGCTGCAGGGCGCCGGGGTACGTATCGTGACACCCAGCAGCCGCCTGGCGATGCCGGAAATCAGCATCGGGCTTTATCCGGATGTCGGCGCCAGCTGGTTCCTCGCCCGTCTGCCGGGCAGGTTGGGGCTGTTCCTGGGGCTGACCGGCGCACCGATCAACGCCCGCGACGCGATTGACCTGGGGTTGGCCGACCGCTTCTTGGGCGAACACCAGCAAGAAGCCTTGATCGAGGAGCTGCTGCAACTGAATTGGCAGGAACAGACCGAACTGCAACTGAACAGTCTGCTCAAGGCCGAACAGCATCGAGCCTGTGCCGAGTTACCCGAGGCCCAGTGGTTGCCGCGCCGACGAATGATCGACGAGTTGCTCGACGTGGCCGACCCCGCGAGTGCCTGGCGTGCGCTTGAGGGTCTGAAACAGCATTCGGACCCACTGCTGGCCGAAGCAGGCCAACGCCTGCACGAAGGCTGCCCGCTGACCGCGCATCTGGTGTGGGAACAAATTCGGCGCGCGCGGCATCTTTCCTTGGCCCAGGTTTTCCAGATGGAATACACCATGAGCCTCAACTGCTGCCGGCACCCAGAGTTCAGCGAAGGCGTACGTGCCCGTCTGCTGGACAAGGACAACCAGCCACACTGGCACTGGCCAGACATCGCACAGGTGCCCTTGGCGGTGGTCGAGGCACATTTCGCCAAAGTGTGGGAAGGCCGGCATCCATTGGCCGACCTGGCCTAGCACCCTGGTGTTCGGGGCTGCAGTGCAGCCCCTGCAGCAAGCGATGGAGCTGAATCACCGTTGCCAGTTGCGGTCCCCTCCGCGGCCACGGTCCGGCCGCCGGTCACGGTCACCGTGTCCGTTCGAATGCCACCGCTCGTTCTGGTAACGCTTGCTGTCATTGCGGTAGTCGTGACGATCGCGGTCACGCCCATCGTCATAGCGCTGGCGATGGCCATAGTCGAAGCGAGGGTTACCATGCCACTGGTTCACACCCGGACGGGGATGAGGCCTGTAGTACGGTGCAGGCGCTGGCCGGTAATAGCGTGGCGCTGGCTGATAGTAGTAGCGCGGTTGTGGCGTTACATAGTAGCGGTCATAACGGTAGTACCCCGGCGACACGTAGCGATCGGAGGAGTAGTAATCCGAGCGGTAATAGCCCCCACTCTCGTAGTAGGGCACGCAGGCGGACGTCATCAGGCCCAGCAGGGCGATCAGCAGAATTCGATAGGACATGGCGGCCTCCTGGACCGCAGGGGTGCCCGAACAGCGGCGCTGGCGAGCGTCGACGAGAAGCGATCGTCGACAACCAATAAGACCGTCCAGTCGGGGTGCAGTGCCATTTTCGCAACAAATTGAAACAGGTCCGAGTACCCCCAAAAAAGATGCAGTCATTTCTCGGGCATCTCACTAGAATGGGCAGCTCGGCACACATCACGGGACGATCATGCCTCCACGCTCCGCCCTGTTTTCACAGCGCTCGCTGATCCTCACCCTGCTGGTGCTGCTGGCCTGCGGCTTCCTGGCCACCTCGCTGCTCAGCTACTACTCCTCGCGTAGCGCCATCCATGACGGAATCGTCCATACCGAACTGCCGCTGACGTCCGACACGGTCTACTCGGAAATCCAGAAAGACCTCATTCGCCCTGTACTGATCGCCTCGATGATGGCCCAGGACACCTTCCTGCGCGACTGGGTGCTGGCCGGCGAACAGGACACCCGGCGCATCACCCGTTACCTGGGCGAAGTCATGGGCAAGCAGGACACCTGCACCTCGTTCTTCGTCTCCGACCGCAGCCTCACTTACTACCAGGCCAAAGGCGTACTCAAGCAAGTCCAGCCCGGCACCTGGCGCGATGAATGGTATTTCCGCCTGCGCGAGCTCAAGGCCCCTTACGAGATCAACGTCGACCTGGACATGGCCAACCAGGACAGCCTGACGGTGTTCATCAACTATCGCGTGCTGGACTACCAGCAACGCTTCATCGGCGCGGCAGGTGTGGGGCTCAGCGTGGCGTCGGTGGTCAAGCTGATCGACAACTACCAACGGCGCTATCAGCGCTCGGTGTTCTTCACCGATGCCCAAGGCAAGATCCTGCTGACCGGCTCCGATGGCGGTCCTCATGGCTTGCGCGTCGGACAGATGCTCGGCGACAGCGGCGACTTCGCCGCGCTGCTGGCGCAAGCCGCGGTGCCTGACGAAGGCAGCCACGAATATCAGGATGGCGCTGGACACAGTCACTTCCTCAACGTGCGCAAACTGCCTGAGCTGGACTGGTACCTCCTGGTGGACAAGCGCGAGACCGGCACGCTGGACCGCGTCCGCCATGCTCTTTACCTGAATTTGGCGATCTGCGCGATGATCACCCTGGTGGTGCTGTCGTTGCTCAATGCAATGCTCCAGCGGCACCAGGCCAGCACGACCGCGTTGGCCACGCTCGACAGCCTTACCGGCCTGCCCAATCGACGCAGTTTCGACCTACTGGCCGCCCAGGCATTGCTGGAAGCCCAGCGTGACCGGGCGCCACTGGTGGCGCTGCTGATCGACCTGGACCACTTCAAGGCGCTCAACGACACCCACGGCCACCTGGCAGGCGACGAAGTGTTGCGCCAGTTCGCCCAGGTGCTGCAAGGCAGCCTGCGCCAGTCGGATATAATCTGCCGCTGGGGCGGTGAGGAGTTCATCGTGTTGCTGCGCGAGGCCAACGGTCGCCAAGCCATCGAAGTGGCCGAGAAGATCCGCCGACGCACCGAACAATTGACGTTCACCTACGAAGACCAACCGCTACGCCTGACCACCAGTATCGGCCTGGGCAACCTTCAGCCGGGCGACACCGTCCATACCCTGCTGACCCGCGCCGACCGAGCGCTTTACCGTGCCAAGCAGGCCGGTCGCAACCGCGTCTGCACTGAAATCCCCGGATCCGACCATGAATGACAAGCAGCACTGCCCCGCCTGTGGCGCCCCCAACCAGTGCACCTTGGCCGATCCACGCAGCGCCACCCAGGCTTGCTGGTGCTTTGGCGTGGCCATCGACCCCGCCGTGCTCCAGGCCCTGCCCGCCGAGCTGCGCGACAAGGCCTGCCTGTGTCCACGCTGTGCCGGTGTTCTGGCACAACTCGAAGCAGCGCCCGACTCGCCAACGCGCTAGACTGCCCCCCCGCTGTTATCCCTGCCGTGCCTCATGCGACTTGACCGTTTCCTCGCCAATCTCCCCGACTACAACCGTCAGCAGGTGCGACGACTGCTGGCACAACGACGTGTGCGAGTGAATGGCGAGGTGGCGCATGACCCACTGCTGGAAGTGAACGACTTCAGCCGCATCGAAGTGGACGACAAGTTGCTTCAGGCAGGCTACCCGGCTCGCTACCTGATGCTGCACAAGCCCACCGGTTGCGTCAGCGCCACACAGGACCCTCGGCACCGCACGGTGCTGGACCTGCTACCCGCCGAGCAGCGAGACGGCCTGCACATCGCCGGACGCCTGGACTACAACACCACCGGCCTGATGATCCTGACCAATGACGGCCAATGGTCGAGACGACTCACCCAGCCCAGGACCAAACTGCCCAAACGCTACCTGGTCGAGACCGAGGACGAGATCGGCGACCACTATGTCGCCAGGTTCCGGGAAGGCTTCTACTTCGCCTTCGAAAACCTCACCACCCTGCCTGCCCAACTGGACATCCTCGGCCCGCGGCAGGCCCGGCTGGCAATCGTCGAAGGACGTTACCACCAGGTCAAGCGCATGTTCGGGCACTTCGACAACAAGGTCGTGGGGCTGCACCGGGAAAGCATGGGCCCGATTCAACTGGACCCAGCCCTTGAGCCAGGGGCGTTCAGGGCGCTGACAGCCGAGGAAATCGCCTCGGTCTAGCTCACCTTCCAGGGCCACGAAAAGCGGCGAAGGCGGGAGCCGGCGTGCCGACCAAGGCCCCCCGGCAGGCGGCAGATGATCGACACACGACCGTCCAGCGGCCAACGTCACATTTTTCCCTGAACGGCACTTGCGGGATCCCGCACCTGCTGCTTGAATCCAAATCGTCAGTCTGCATGTGACTTGCTAGTCACACACGCAGTCCAAGACGCCTTTTGCCGGCCACCCAGGGCCTCGATGCCTTGGGGCACGGCGAATCGCCCGCGAAAAACAATACCGTCGACACACGTGCCAAGGATCGACACAGGGCCCCCGGTTTCTCTTCAGGCGTATGCCTACCTGTCATAAAGAACGTGCACCCTAGGTGACGCGAATACCCTTTTTGCGCCAGGAGTCGAAGACATGAGGCCAGAAATTGCTGTACTTGATATTCAAGGTCAGTATCGGGTTTACACGGAGTTCTATCGCGCGGAAGCGGCCGAAAAAACGATCATCCTGATCAACGGGTCGCTGGCCACTACGGCCTCGTTCGCCCAGACGGTGCGCAACCTGCACCCGCAATTCAACGTGGTGCTGTACGACCAGCCCTATGCAGGCAAGTCCAAGCCCCACAACCGCCAGGAGCGCCTGATCACCAAGGAGACCGAAGCGCACATTCTTCTTGAGCTGATCGAGCACTTCCGTGCCGACCACGTAATGTCGTTCTCCTGGGGTGGCGCCTGTACCCTGCTGGCGCTGGCGCACCAGCCGCGACTGGTGAAGAAAGCGGTGGTCAGCTCGTTCTCGCCAATCATCAACGAAGCGATGCGCGACTACCTGGAGCGCGGATGCCAGTACCTGGCTGCCTGCGACCGCTACCAGGTGGGCAACCTGGTCAACGACACCATTGGCAAGCACCTGCCGTCGCTGTTCAAGCGCTTCAACTACCGGCATGTCAGCAGCCTGGACAGCCACGAGTACGCACAGATGCACTTCCACATCAATCAAGTGCTGCAACACGACCTGGAGCGTGCACTGAAAGCTGCGGTCAACATCGACATTCCGGTGCTGTTCATCAACGGTGATCGCGACGAGTACACCACCGCCGAGGATGCCCGGCACTTCAGCCAGCACGTTGGCAAGAGCCACTTCAGCGTGATCCGCGATGCTGGCCACTTCCTCGACATGGAGCACAAGGCCGCCTGCGAGGAAACCCGTGATGTCGTGCTGGGCTTCCTCAAGCCAACCGTGCGTGAAACCCGTCAACGCTTCAACTTCGTCCCGGGGCAACATGCACTGGCCATCTGAGCGCATCGGCGTCCCGTAGCCGTTCACCCGCAGGCTATGGGTCGCCGACAGCTTTTTTATAACTTGGGCTTCTCAAGGAAGGAGGGTTCTGGTAAAAAGTCGACCGTCTACGCGGGTATAGTTTAATGGTAGAACAGTAGCTTCCCAAGCTTCCGACGAGGGTTCGATTCCCTCTACCCGCTCCACATCGCATTCCCGCATGACGTTCCAGCAACGTCATCGCTGTCAGAAGGAGCCTCGGCTCCTTTTTTCGTTTCTGCCTTTTCCTTGATCTGGCCCTATGGCCATGTGCCACCCATTCGGCTTGAATTCCCGCCGCACTATTCACTTGCCGGCAAAGCAATTTGCCAGGCATATGTTCCATGGACTCGTGAAACATTTCGAAAGGACCGCGTATGTTTCTTTCCCGCTGGTTGCCGGGCCTGGCCAACCTGCTGCATTACCGCCGTGACTGGTTCCACGCCGACCTGCAGGCAGGCCTGTCCGTGGCGGCGATCCAGATTCCCATCGCCATTGCCTACGCGCAAATCGTCGGCCTGCCCCCCCAATACGGTCTGTATGCCTGCGTACTGCCAATGATGGTCTATGCCCTGGTCGGCAGCTCGCGCCAACTGATGGTCGGCCCCGATGCTGCCACCTGCGCAATGATCGCAGGCGCCGTGGCGCCGTTGGCGATGGGTGATCCGCAACGCATCGCCGAACTTTCGGTGATCGTTACGGTGCTGGTGGGGGTCATGCTGATCGGCGCAGGGCTTGCCCGGGCCGGATTCATCGCCAGCTTCTTCTCCCGGCCCATTCTGATCGGCTACCTCAACGGCATCGGCCTGAGCCTGATCGCTGGGCAAATGTCGAAGGTGGTTGGCTTCAAGATCGAAGGTGACGGTTTCATTCTCAGCCTGATCAACTTTGCCCAGCGCTTGGGCGAGATCCATTGGCTGACGCTGATCATTGGCATCGCCGCCTTGGGCCTGTTGGTGTGGCTGCCAAGACGCCACCCGCGCCTACCGGCGGCACTGGTCACCGTTGCACTGTTCACCTTGGTGGTCGGCCTGTTCGGTCTGGACCGCTTCGGGGTGGCCATCCTCGGTCCGGTGCCGGCCGGCATTCCCCAGTTGGCCTGGCCACAGAGCAACCTGGCGGAAACCAAAAGCTTGCTGCGCGACGCCCTGGGTATCGCCACCGTCAGCTTCTGCAGCGCCATGCTCACCGCACGCAGTTTCGCCGCACGCCACGGCTACGCGATCAACGCCAACCATGAGTTCGTGGCCCTTGGCGTGAGCAACCTGGCCGCTGGTATTTCCCAAGGCTTTGCCATCAGCGGCGCGGACTCGCGTACGGCGGTCAATGACATGGTCGGTGGCAAGAGCCAACTGGTGGGCATCATCGCCGCCCTGGTGATTGCGCTGATACTGCTGTTTTTCACCGCCCCCATGGCCTGGATTCCACAGGCCGCGCTCGGAGCCGTGCTGCTGATGGCCGGCTGGGGGCTGATCGACATCAAGTCCCTTGAGCATATCAAACGCCTGAGCCGCTTCGAGTTCTGGTTGTGTTTGTTGACCACCGTCGGCGTACTGAGCCTGGGCGTACTGCCAGGCATCGTCTTCGCAGTGACCCTTGCGATCCTGCGCTTGCTGTACAGCATCTACCAACCCACCGACGCCGTGCTGGGCTGGCTGCCAGGAACAGAAGGCCAGGTCGACATCCGCCTCCACAAGGAAGCCCGCACCGTGCCGGGCCTGGTGGTGTACCGTTTCGATGACGCGATCCTGTTCTTCAACGCCGACTACTTCAAGATGCGCCTGCTCGAAGCGGTGCAAAGCCAGGCCGAGCCCAAGGCCGTACTGTTCGACGCCGAAGCGGTGACCCGTATCGATGTCAGCGGCATCGCCGCCCTGCGCGAAGTGCGCGATACCCTCTCGGCCCAGGGCATCCACTTCGCCATCGCCCGTGCCCGTGGCACGTTCCTGCGCATGCTGGTGCGCTCCGGTATGGCGCGGGAAATGGAAGACAAGCTGCTGTTCGGCTCGGTTCGCGCGGGGATAAGGGCGTATCGGTTATGGCGCAACAGGAGCCGGAACCCGCAACGGAACCCTGCTCCCGAGTGATTGCCAGCAGGCCACAGGCGGGGGTCGCTACTTCATGGCTGGGGCGGCGTCCAGAGGGCGAGCAAGCTGTGTGGCGTGTGCCCTTTGGGTAGCCAGCCACCCTCGCCTTGCCCGACATGCTAAAGTCGCCCCGCCCCGCTCCACCGAATGGACCTTCGCATGCCTGCACTCGACGCCCACCTCGCCACCTGGCCCGACCTCCACCAACGCCACCGCTGCGACGCCCTGCTGCTGGGCAATGGTGCCAGCCGTGCACTGTGGAAACCGTTCGGCTACTTTTCGCTGTTCGAACAAGCCCAGCGTGCCGGACGCAAGAAAGGCCTTGCTGTCAGCGACCAAGCCCTGTTCAAGTCCCTGGGCACGGAGATGTTCGAGACGGTACTCAGCACCCTCAACCATACCGTACGTGCCAATGCTGCGTTGGCGATCAACTCCACTGCCCCCCTGAACCGCTATTACTCGATCAAGGAAGCACTGATCCACGCCGTGCGCACCGTGCACCTGCCCTGGTCGCTGATGCCGGCGAGCACATTGACAACCATCAACCAGGCCTTGCGACAGTACCGCAGCGTCTATACCAGCAACTACGACCTGATTCTGCCGTGGGCTCTGCAGCACGCCCCACAGGGATTCGCCACGCTGTTCGACGAACAAGGCTTCTTCGACCTGCGCCGCACCCGCTGCGAAGGCACCCGGGTCATGCACCTGCACGGCGGGATGCACCTGCTCAAGCTGCCTGACGGCTCCACCCGCCAGCGCAGTGCCGAATGCGCTGAACTGCTCGATGGCTTCGCCGTGAACATTCCGGGGGAGGTGCCACTGTTCGTCAATGAAGAACGCAGCGACGAAAAACTGCGCGCCATCCGCAACTCCGACTACCTCGGCTGGTGCCTGACGCAGCTGGCGCAGGAAAGCCAGGGCCTGTGCCTGTTCGGACAACACCTGGACAGCACAGACGGGCATTTGCTCGAAGCCATTCGCCATGCCCGACCGGCCTACCTGGCGATCGCCATCCGACCATTGAGTGACGCTTCGGTAATCAACCAGAAGCAACACTTCATGGACAGGTTCGGTGACTTACCTGGAACGGGAGTGCACTTCTTCGATGCGAGCAGCCACCCGTTGGGGCTGGCGGAGTTGGCCATCGAGGTACCGAGCGGGCGCAGTTGAGGGGTCAGCGAGCGATCAGGCCGTCGGCGGCGAGCAACGTCTCCAGGCAATGCTCCTGCACCCCATAGAACGCCTTGAGCTGCGAGATTTTCTCCAGCAATGCGCCATTGTCCACCGGCTGTCGACGCTTGACCGCCAGAATCATCTTGTTCTTGTTGGTGTGCTCCAGCGAAATGAATTCGAACACCTTGGTTTCATAGCCGCAGGCTTCCAGGTACAGCGCGCGCAGGCTGTCGGTCAGCATCTCGGCCTGCTGCCCCAGGTGCAGGCCGTATTGCAGCATCGGCTGTAGCAGCCCTGGACTGTGCAACTGTGGGCGGATCTGCTTGTGGCAGCATGGCGAGCACATGATGATCGCGGCGTTGCAGCGAATACCGGTGTGGATGGCGTAGTCAGTGGCGATGTCGCAAGCATGCAGGGCAATCATTACTTCGATGGCCTCTGGCACCACACTGCGAACATCACCACACTGGAACTCAAGGCCAGGATGCTCCAGGCGCGAAGCCGCTGCATTGCACAGGTCGACCATGTCCTGACGCAACTCGACGCCCGTCACCTGGGCTTCACGGCCAAGCGTGTTGCGCAGGTAATCATGCATGGCGAAGGTCAGGTAGCCCTTCCCCGAACCGAAGTCGGCCACCCGCAGCACTTGCTCGGCCGGCACCGGGGCATTGGCCAGCGCATGGTCGAAAACTTCGATGAACTTGTTGATCTGCTTCCATTTGCGCGACATGGAAGGGATCAGCGCACCCTGTGCATCAGTTACCCCCAGATCACGCAGAAACGGCCGGGACAGCTCCAGGTAACGCTTCTTCTCGCGGTCGTGCCCCGTGCTCACTGACGTTTCGCGGAGGGCTTGGGCGCCATGGCGCTGCAACATTGGCTTGCCCTTCTTGCTGAAGGTCAGCTGCACTTCGCCGTCAGCGTCGAACAGATGGGCATTGCGAAAACTCTCCGGCAGCAGCTCGGCGACCAGCGTCAGGGCCTGGTCCAATGACAGGTTGCGGGTGATATCGCGGGTCTGGTGGCGGTACAC
This sequence comes from Pseudomonas sp. Rh2, assembly GCF_040762985.1. NCBI lineage: Bacteria > Pseudomonadati > Pseudomonadota > Gammaproteobacteria > Pseudomonadales > Pseudomonadaceae > Pseudomonas > Pseudomonas sp. Rh2. The sequence goes on along the minus strand of NZ_CP142890.1, from coordinate 1,585,853 downwards.
CAGCGACAGGTTGGGCTGCCCTTTGACTTGCACTGGCTTGGCCATGATCCGCTGCAAGGTCTGGTCGGCCCCCACATGGCGGGCCAGCACCAGCTTGACCAGGGTATTGCCGTGCATGGCAGCGCCCAGCAGCTCAAGGAACTGGGCACGCGCATCCGGCGCGGGTGAAGCGAAAGTACGAGCAGACATGGAAAACGGGTGCCTCGAATAGCGGGAAGCGCGCAGCGCAATGCGCGCATTCTACCGTGCCACGACAACCCAGTGGGAGCCGATCAGTCGAGGACCACCAAGCGGTTGGGCAGCTCGTTGCGGGCGTGGGTCGATGGCAGGTGTTCGCTCAGCAATTCGCCACAAGCCTCGATGCACTCGACGAAGCCTTGCAAGGTATGCCCCTGGCGTACGTGTTCGGCAAAGCGGGCGATGATGGCAGCTCTGGCAGCAGCGTCCAGATACTGGCTGACGCCTCGATCGACCAGTATTTCGACATGCTGCTCGGCCTCGCTGACGAAAATCAGCACACCAGTGCCGCCCGCCGTGCGTTGCAGGTTCTGCTCGCGAAACTGCTGGCGAGCCAGGCGCGACGCCCGCCAGCGGCGCAGCGCCTGTGGAATCAACCATCCCGCCAGGCGTGGGCTGCGCAAGAGCAGGCACAAGCCGACGAAGAGCAACACATTGGCGACCAGGAGCCCGCGCATGCCCGGCCAGCCAGACAACCATTGCAGCAGGCCGGGCACGGCCAATGCCAGCACGGCGGCCCAGAATAGCGGTAGATAAGCGTAGTCATCGGCGCGGCGCGCCAGCACGGTGACCAGTTCGGCATCGGTGCGCTTTTCGGCACGGGCGATGGCCTCGGCGATTCGGCGCCGGTCATATTCGTTGAGGAGGGTCATGCCTTGGCGCTCTCGATCGTTCTTATAGTTGTCGTCCCGGCACACAGGTGCTCATCCGCGGCTTGCATATTCAGGCATAATTCGCCGCTGGACGTGATCCTTGCAAACTGTACAACAATAGCCGCCTGAAAACTTCGGCCGCGCGCGTATCGCCCCCTGGATACGGCAGAGGCCTCGACAATGGAATTGATGATGAAACTGTCTTTGCTGGGCCTGGCCTTGGGCCTTGCCAGTCAGGCGGCCCTCGCCGCCCCCACCGCTCCCCCCTCGAGGACAAGCAGGCGTTCATCAACCATCTGATCAGCCAGATGACCGAAGCCGAAAAGATCGGCCAGCTGCGCCTGATCAGCATCGGCCCGGAAATGCCCCGCGACAAGATCCGCGAGGAGATCGCCGCCGGCCGTATCGGCGGTACCTTCAACTCCCGTACCGGCGCCGAGAACCGCCCGATGCAGGACGCGGCCATGCGCAGCCGCCTGAAGATCCCGATGTTCTTCGCCTACGACGTCATTCATGGCAACCGCACCATCTTCCCGATCGGCCTGGGCATGGCCGCGACCTGGGACATGGACGCCATAGCCAAGGTCGGCCGCACTTCGGCCATCGAAGCCTCGGCGGACGCCCTGGACATGACCTTCGCCCCAATGGTCGATATCGCCCGCGACCCACGCTGGGGACGCACCAGCGAGGGCTTTGGTGAAGACACCTACCTGACCTCGCGGATCGGCCAGGTAATGGTCCAGTCCTTCCAGGGCAACAGCCCGGCCAACCCCGACAGCATCATGGCCATCGTCAAGCACTTCGCCCTGTACGGTGCAGTGGAAGGCGGACGCGACTACAACACGGTCGATATGAGCCTGCCGAAGATGTACAACGACTACCTGCCCCCCTACCGTGCGGCACTGGATGCCGGCGCGGGCGGGGTGATGGTGGCGCTGAACTCGATCAACGGCGTGCCAGCCACTTCCAACACCTGGTTGATGAATGACCTGTTGCGCAAGGAGTGGGGCTTCAAGGGCGTGACCATCAGCGACCACGGTGCCATTCAGGAGTTGATCCGCCATGGCGTGGCCCGCGATGGCCGCGAGGCGGCGAAACTGGCGATCAAGGCCGGCATCGACATGAGCATGAACGACACGCTGTATGGCCAGGAGCTGCCCAGGCTGCTCAAGACGGGTGAAGTGACCCAGGCCGAACTGGACCAGGCGGTTCGCGAAGTGCTCGGGGCGAAGTACGACATGGGCCTGTTCAAGGACCCGTACGTGCGGATCGGCAAGGCAGAGAACGATCCCAAGGAACCCTACGCCGATGCGCGTCTGCATCGCGAGGCGGCCCGGGATGTCGCACGCCGCAGCCTGGTATTGCTGGAAAACCGCCACCAGACCCTGCCGCTGAAAAAGTCCGGCACCATCGCCCTGGTCGGGCCGTTGGCCGACGCCCCGATCGACATGATGGGCAGCTGGGCCGCCGACGGCAAACCGGTGCACTCGGTGACCGTACGCGAGGGCTTGCGCCGCGCCGTGGAGGGCAAGGCCAAACTGGTCTATGCCAAAGGTTCCAACGTCACCGGCGACAAGGCGATCTTCGACTACCTGAACTTCCTCAACTTCGATGCGCCAGAGATCGTCGACGACCCACGCCCTGCCGCCGTGCTGATCGATGAGGCCGTCAAGGCCGCCCAGCAGTCCGATGTAGTGGTTGCGGTGGTCGGCGAATCCCGCGGGATGTCCCACGAATCGTCGAGCCGCACCACCCTTGAAATCCCCGCCAGCCAGCGTGAGCTGATCAAGGCGCTCAAGGCCACCGGCAAACCGCTGGTGCTGGTGCTGATGAACGGTCGTCCGCTGTCGATTGGGTGGGAACGCGAACAGGCCGACGCCATTCTGGAAACCTGGTTCGCCGGAACCGAAGGCGGCAACGCCATCGCTGATGTGCTGTTCGGCGACTACAACCCGTCGGGCAAGCTGGCCATTACCTTCCCGCGTTCGGTCGGGCAGATTCCGATGCACTACAACCACACCCGCATTGGCCGGCCGTTCACGCCGGGCAAACCGGGCAACTACACCTCGCAGTACTTCGAGGAACCCAATGGCCCGCTGTACCCCTTCGGCTACGGTCTGAGCTACAGCAGCTTCGAGCTGTCCGGCTTTACCCTGTCGAAGAAAGACCTCAAGCGCGGCGACACGCTGGAAGCCAAGGTGACCGTGAAGAACACCGGCAAGCGCGACGGCGAAACGGTCGTGCAGCTGTACCTGCAGGATGTTTCGGCGTCCATGAGCCGGCCGGTCAAGGAGCTGAAGAACTTCCAGAAACTGATGCTCAAGGCTGGTGAGTCGCGAACGCTCACCTTCCGCATCAGTGAAGACGACCTGAAGTTCTACAATGGCCAACTGCAGCGGGTCGCCGAGCCAGGGGAATTCAACGTCCAGGTCGGGCTCGATTCCGAGGCGGTGCAACAGAAGCGTTTCGAATTGCTGTAAGCAGCTTGCCCTATCGCCGGTAAACCGGCTCCTACAAGGACATGATAATCCCTGTAGGAGCCGGCTTTGCCGGCGAGAAGGCCTCAACCATCGTTCACCGGACCGCCCCATGCCATTTTCCTTTCGCGCCCTGCGTCTGGGGCTGATCATCCTGCTGATTCTGGTGGGCACCTCGCTCAGCGCAGGCTGGGCCATGCACCAGGCCAAGCGCCAGGCAATGGAGGACGATGCCCGCCGCGCCAGCCAACAGTTGGGGCTCTACGCCAATGCCCTGCACACCCTGATCGAGCGCTATCGCGCCCTGCCCGCGGTACTGGCGCTGGACCCGGAGTTCGTCGAGGCCTTGCGCGGCCCGGTCGACGAGGCGAAGCAAAACGCCCTGAGCCGCAAGCTTGAGCGAATAAACGGCGCAGCCAACTCTTCGACACTGGAATTGCTGGACCGAACCGGCCTGGCCATCGCAGCCAGCAACTGGCGCCTGCCAACCACCTATGTCGGCTCCAACTATGCCTTTCGGCCCTACTTCAAACAGACCCGCAGCGAAGGCAGCGGCCGCTTCTACGCCGTTGGGGTGACCAGCGGCGTACCCGGGTACTTTCTTGCCAGCGCGGTGACCGACGAACACGGGCGCTTCCTCGGCGCCATGGTGGTCAAGCTCGAATTCCCCGAGCTGGAACGCGAATGGCGCCAGGGCAGCGACGTGCTGCTGGTCAGCGACGCCCGTGGCATCACGTTCATCGCCAACCAGGACGGCTGGCGCTACCGCGAGCTGCAACCGCTCAGTGCCGCCGACCGTGCGGAGCTCGCCGAAACCCGCCAGTACGACAAGCAGCCCCTGGTGCCCTTGCAGCACCATGTTCTCACCCGTTTCGCCAGCAATAGCCACCTGACCCGTGTACAAGGCCCGGACGGTCCGGCCGACTACCTGTGGGAAAGCCTGCCGCTGCAGAGCGAGGACTGGACCTTGCACCTGCTGCGCAAACCGCAGGTCGCCGCCGACGGCCGTAATGCAGCGTTGGGCGCCGCGGCGGTGTGGCTAAGCCTGGTGTTCGCCGCCTTATTCGTCAGCCAGCGCTTGCGCCTGGCACGCCTGCGCCAGCGCAGCCGCGAAGAGCTAAAGCGCCTGGTCGAGGAGCGCACCCGTGAACTGCGCACGGCCCAGGAAGGCTTGGTGCAGTCGGCCAAGCTCGCCGCCCTGGGACAGATGTCGGCGGCCCTGGCCCACGAGATCAACCAGCCGCTGACCACCCAGCGCATGCAACTGGAAACCCTGCGCCTGCTGCTCGACCATGGCCGCTACGACGATGCCCGCAAGGCGCTGGAGCCGCTGGAACAGATGCTCACTCGCATGGCGGCGTTGACCAGCCACCTCAAGACCTTTGCCCGCAACAGCCCGGTCGGGCTGCGCGAGCGCCTGGACCTGGCCAATGTGGTCGACCAGGCGCTGCACCTGCTCGACACCCGCATCCGCAACGAAGGGGTCGAAGTCGCCTTGTACCTGGCGCGCCCGGCCTGGGTACGGGGCGATGCCATCCGCCTGGAGCAGGTGCTGATCAACCTGTTGCACAACGCCCTGGACGCCATGGCCGACAAGCGCTACAAACGCCTGGAGATCCGCATCGAAGCCGATGACGAGCAGTGGCGCCTGAGCGTTCTGGACTCTGGAGGCGGCATCGCAGAGGCTGACCTTGGCAAAGTCTTCGATCCCTTCTTCACCACCAAACCGGTCGGTGAAGGGCTGGGCCTTGGCCTGGCGATTTCCTACGGTATCGTGCATGAGGCCGGTGGCCAGTTGCAGGCCCAGAACCTGCCTGGCGGTGCCCGTCTCAGCCTCACCCTGCCCCGCGACCTGGAACCTGTATGTTGAATTCAGTGATCGTCGTCGATGATGAAGCCAGCATTCGCACGGCGGTAGAGCAATGGCTCAGCCTGTCCGGCTTCACCGTGCAGCTGTTCGCCCGCGCCGAAGACTGCCTGGCCCAGCTGCCAGCGCACTTTCCCGGCGTGATCATCAGCGATGTGCGCATGCCTGGCATGGATGGCCTGCAGTTGCTTGGCAATCTGCACGCGCAAGACCCCGACCTGCCGGTAATCCTGCTGACTGGCCATGGAGATGTGCCCATGGCCGTGGAGGCCATGCGCAACGGTGCCTACGACTTCCTGGAAAAACCCTTCACCCCGCAACACCTGCTGGGCAGCCTGCGCCGGGCCCTGGAAAAACGTCAGCTGGTTCTGGAAAACCGCCATCTGCACCTACAGGCTGACCTGAAGTTGCGCCTTGAGTCCACGTTGCTGGGCATGTCCCAGGGTCTGCAGCAGTTACGTCGGCAAGTGCTCGACTTGGCGAGTCTCCCGGTCAATGTGTTGATTCGCGGCGAAACCGGCAGCGGCAAGGAGCGCGTGGCGCGCTGCCTGCATGACTTCGGTCCGCGAGCGGACAAACCATTCGTCGCGCTCAACTGCGCGGCGATTCCGGAGTCGCTGTTCGAAGCGGAGCTGTTCGGCCATGAGAGCGGCGCCTTCACCGGGGCCCAAGGCAAACGCATCGGCAAACTGGAATACGCCAACGGCGGCACGGTATTCCTCGACGAAATCGAAAGCATGCCGTTGGCCCAGCAAGCCAAACTGCTGCGGGTGATCCAAGAGCAGAAGCTGGAACGCCTGGGAGCGAACAAGAGCATCGATGTCGACCTGCGCATCGTCGCCGCGACCAAGCCCGACCTGCTCGAAGAAGCCCGCGCCGGCCGTTTTCGCGAAGACCTCGCCTACCGCCTGAATGTGGCTGAACTGCGTCTGGCGCCGTTGCGTGAACGGCGTGAAGACCTACCGCTGCTGTTCGAGCATTTCGCCCGTGCGGCCGCTGAAAAATTGGGACGGACCGTGCCGCCGTTGTCGGGGCCTCAGTTGGCGCAGTTACTGTCCCATGACTGGCCGGGCAACGTGCGCGAACTGGCCAACGCAGCAGAACGCCATGCCCTGGGGTTGGGTTCAGCGAACATCGAAGTGAGTCCTGCCGGACAGTCGCTGGTCGAGCAGATGGAGGCTTTCGAGGCACAGTGCCTGCGCGCAGCGTTGCGCCAGCACAAGGGCGAAATCAAGGCGGTGATGGAGGCCTTGCAACTGCCACGGCGAACGCTGAACGAGAAGATGCAGCGGCATGGGTTGGTGCGCGAGGACTTTCTGCAATAGGCGGAAACTTGCCTAACCAGCGCTAGAGATAGGCGGAAATCCGCTTATCGGCATGTCCGGACTGCTCAGCTTTGCAGCCCATCGCCGGCACGCCAGCGCCTGCTGGGATTGCGGCAAGGCCAGTCTGCGCAAGGGCTGGCCGGTAGATGACAGGCATGCGGCGCCCTCGAATGGATCGTCCCGCACTCATTTGGCACACCTTCTGCAAAACCCTTCTCAAGCTGCGCTTTGGCGCGCTCCACAAAAACAACGAGAAGGTATCCCTGATGGATAACGCCACCTCCCTGCCCGCCGGGGCGGCCATTGCGCCCGCCGCGGAAAAAACCACCGCCAGCCGCCTGAAGTCGATCTTCAGTGGATCCATCGGCAACATGGTCGAATGGTACGACTGGTACGTCTACGCTGCATTCTCGCTGTACTTCGCCAAAGCCTTCTTCCCTGCTGGCGACTCCACCGCTCAATTGCTCAATACCGCTGCGATCTTCGCCGTGGGCTTCCTCATGCGCCCGATCGGCGGCTGGCTGATGGGGCTGTATGCAGACCGCAAAGGCCGCAAGGCCGCGCTGATGGCCTCGGTGCTGCTGATGTGCGCCGGCTCCCTGGTCATCGCCCTGACCCCCGGCTACGAAACCATCGGCGTCGCTGCACCGATCCTGCTGGTGATCGCCCGCCTCATGCAAGGCCTGTCGGTCGGTGGTGAATACGGCACCTCGGCCACCTACCTCAGCGAGATGGCCAGCAAGGACCGCCGTGGCTTCTTCTCCAGCTTCCAATACGTGACGCTGATTTCCGGCCAGCTGATTGCCCTGGCGGTGCTGATCGTCCTGCAACAGACCCTGACGACCGAGCAGCTGTATGCCTGGGGCTGGCGCGTACCGTTCGTGATCGGGGCGCTGTGCGCGGTGGTCGCGCTGTGGCTGCGCCGTGGCATGGAAGAAACCGCCTCTTTCAGCAAGAAGGAAAAGTCCAAGGAAAGCCTGATGCGCACCCTGATGCGCCACCCCAAGGAACTGATGACCGTGGTCGGCCTGACCATGGGCGGCACCCTGGCCTTCTACACCTATACCACCTACATGCAGAAGTACCTGGTCAACACCGTGGGCATGAGCATCAGTGATTCGACCACCATCTCGGCGGCCACCCTGTTCCTGTTCATGTGCCTGCAACCGGTGATCGGGGGCCTGTCCGACAAGATCGGCCGTCGTCCGATCCTGATCGCCTTCGGTGTCCTCGGCACCCTGTTCACCGTGCCGATCCTCAGCACCTTGCACACCATCCAGACTTGGTGGGGCGCGTTCTTCCTGATCATGGCCGCGCTGATCATCGTCAGCGGCTACACCTCGATCAACGCGGTGGTCAAGGCAGAGCTGTTCCCAACCGAAATCCGTGCCCTGGGTGTCGGCCTGCCCTACGCCCTGACCGTATCGGTATTCGGCGGTACCGCCGAATATGTCGCCCTGTGGTTCAAGAGCGTGGGCATGGAAACCGGCTTCTACTGGTATGTCACCGGCTGCATCGCATGCTCACTGCTGGTGTACGCAACCATGAAGGACACCCGCAAGCACTCGCGCATCACCACTGACTGATCCTGAGTTTGCGCCGTTGAGAAAGGGGCGCTCCGTTGCACGGAGCGCCCCTTCTTCATTGCGATCGACACTGCAATTGCGGGATAACAGACCGTTCAGGACATCTCCAACACCTGACGCGGCTCACGACGCTGGTAATAGGTCGCCATCAGCACCAGCACCAGCAGCAAACCGCCCAGCACAGCCGAAGAGCCAATGGTGCCAAAGTCCAGCCCACCCTTCTCGTAAGGTTTGGTCAGGAAGTCGCCAAGGGTCGCGCCGAACGGTCGAGTCAGGACGAAAGCGACCCAGAACAGCACCACGCCCGGGATACGCGTCCAGTAGCGCGCCAGCACCACCAGGCCGATGGTAGTGCCAATCAACAGAGCCCCCCCTGCAAAGCCCAACCCCGAATCATCGGCCAGGTAATCACCCAACGCGGTGCCCAAGGTGTTGGAAAACAGGATCGCCACCCAATAGAACAGCTCGCCAGCACGATTCCTGATGCGGGTAACGTCCAGCGGGTTTCCGCTCAAACGCCAGGCCAGGAAGGTCAACAGCAGAATGCCGATCAACAACGCTGAGCCGGCGGCATACCCCAGACCCAGAGTACGGTCCATGAAGTCGGACAGGGTGGTGCCAGCGGTGCTGGTGGAGAGGATCACCAACCAGTACAGCATCGGGTGGTAGCGGCGCGAGAACAACTGGCCCGACAGGGTCAGCAGGAACACGCAGATCAGCAACACCGAGCTGAGCGCGTAGCCGATGTTCAGAGTCATCGACAGCAGGTCGCCAGCGGTCTCGCCAAGGGTGGTGGCGCAGATCTTCATGACCCAGAAGGCCAAGGTGATTTGCGGAAGTTTATTCATTGTTTACCGCTCCAGATTGGGGTGCGGCGATGGTGATGAGCAAAGCCTGAAAAATCGGTTGGCGACGTATGAAAAAAACGTTGGCCAGGCGATGGAGCGGAATTTTTTCTGTCTTAACCCCCCATTAATTTCACTCCCCCATGCTTTCCATAGCGCGAAAAGCCTCAGACGCCCGAGGAATTCCCCATATCTGAATGCTGAGACTTTGCATTGGGGCGGTCACTTAGGCGCACCAATACATCTATTAATTCGATTTTTATACGCTATTTTTTGCGCTTTTTAATCAAATTAATCGGAGTAGCATTAAACCCATAGAAACAAACAACCTCTCAAAACCCACGGAGCAACGATCATGAAAAACAAAATCATCCTGACCCTGGCCCTCAGCGTTTTCGCAGCAGGCGCCTTCGCCGAAGATGGCTACGACCGCACCAACAGCCACACCTTCGCCGCAGTACAGAGCCAGTCGGCTACTTATGCCGAAGACGGTTACGACCGCACCAACGCGCAACGCTTCGCCGAAGACGGCTTTGACCGCACCAACGGCCAACGCTTCGCCGAAGATGGCTTCGACCGCACCAACGGCCAACGCTTCGCCGAAGACGGCTTCGACCGCACCAACGGCCAACGCTTCGCCGAAGACGGCTTCGACCGCACCAACGGCCAACGCTTCGCCGAAGACGGTTACGACCGCACCAACGCTAACCGCATCAGCTGATACCTGATGTGAGCCAACCAGCCCGGCTTCGGCCGGGCTTGAACATTTTCAGGGGAGCAAAGGATTGGCACACTAGGACTCTCGTCCCCCCAGAGGTAGGGCCAGCAAGCCCACTACAGATGTATTACTACGAACCTAGCAAAGGCCACGGCCTGCCCCACGACCCGTTCAACGCCATCGTCGGCCCCCGCCCCATCGGCTGGATTTCCTCGCAAGACAGCGAAGGTCAGCTGAACCTGGCGCCCTATAGTTTCTTCAACGCCTTCAACTACATTCCGCCAATCATCGGTTTCTGCAGTGTCGGGCGCAAAGACAGCCTGAACAACATCGAGCAGACCGGGGAATTCGTCTGGAACCTCGCCACCCGCCCCCTGGCCGAAGCCATGAACCAGAGCTGCGCCGCGGTGCCCGCGCAAGTGAACGAGTTCGAATTGAGCAACCTCACAGCAGCGCCATCGCGCATCGTCAACGTGCCCCGGGTAGGCGAAAGCCCCGTGGCTTTCGAGTGCAAGGTCAGCCAGATCGTCCAGCTCAAACGAGCTGACCAGGAACGGGTGCCCAGCTGGTTGATTCTTGGCGAAGTGGTGGCGGTGCATATCGCCGAGCATTTGCTCAAGGATGGCATCTACGATACCGCTGCCGCCGAACCGATCCTGCGTGGCGGTGGCCCGGCGGACTACTTCGAGCTGGGCAACCTGTTCAAGATGGTCAGGCCCCAGGCAAACGGCTGATCACCAGATCAGTTCGCCTTCTTCGCTGACACCCTGCAGGCGCGCCAGCTCGGCGCAGGCGGCCTCATCGGCCGCCACGGCGCTCTTGAACACCTCGCCGTCCAGCACCTTATGAAAACGTGGGGCACCGCCCATGCCCAGGGCCTTGATGGCGATGGCGGCGTTGTAGCCACCGCCTTGCACCGGGACCATTGCCGAAACCGCTTCGAAATGCGGGAACTCTCTACGTGCCATGTTGCAATCCGCGTCGTTGATCGAAGGCCGGCATCTTACCTCAAGCTTGCCCACTTGAGCCCTGTCGCCCTCCGCCGGCTGCACACACCCTGCACAAGGTGGTTTACCGACGATCAGCCCGCGCACGATCAATCGAACGTATGCAAATCCAGGCTGCTGACCACCTGGGCCTGCACCAGTTCGCCGAACAATTCCAAGGTAGGCGAGGCAAAATACCCAGTCATCGCTTGTTGGTCCCGCCAACTGCCGCTGAGCAGCCACAGGTCGCCATCGGCCTGCGAACGCTGCACGGTGAAGCTCAAGCAGCCAGGTGCGCGCAGCGAAGGCTCGAGCAGATCACGCAGACGGGCGCCCAGCTCTGCCGAACGACCACTGCTTGCACGGATGAAAGCCAAATGGGTGACCGGTTGTCGTAGGGTCATTGCACGATCTCCTTGAAGCGGACAGACAAAAAAGCCAGGCTGCCAAGGTTAGGGCGTCGCACACGCGTCACGTTAGGCCATTACTGCACATCGATTGCCTGATCCTGCAGCGCGGCAGGATCAGGCAATCGATGTGCAGGTTTCGACTAGCGCCCGTCATTGCCCAAACCTATGCTGCGTCGGTCAGCAGAGGAAAGCCACCATGACCACCGCCACGTCCATCGACCCGACCTTGGAACTGCAACGTCAGGAACTGGCCGATCTGATCCGCCGCCACGCCGGCGACCCATATGGGCCGGCCTCGGCCATCGATGACCTGTACCTGGTCAGTTATCGGGAAAACATCCGCTCCGTGCCCACGTTGGCACAACCAGCGTTGTGCATTCTGGCGCAGGGCAGCAAGAGCCTGTTTCTGGGTGACGAGCAGTATGCCTACGACCCTCTGCATTACATGGTGGTGTCGGTGACCTTGCCGATCAGTGGCGTCAAGCTCGATGCGAGCCCGGAGAACCCTAGCCTGGGGTTGCGCCTTGACCTTGACCCGGCCGAGATCAGCCAGCTGATTGCCGAAAGCGGACCGATGCTGGTGCCCAACCTGCCTTCGGGCCGCGGCCTGTATGTGGAAAGGACCGATGCGCAGTTGCTCGATGCCTTGCTGCGGCTGGTCCGACTGCTGGACACACCGCGAGACATTGCCATGCTGGCCCCCTTGATCCGCCGCGAGATTCTCTACCGCCTGCTGCGAGGGCCACAGGGCTATCGGCTGTACGAGATTGCGCTGGCGAACAGCCAGACCCATCGGGTCTGCCAGGCGATCACCTGGCTCAACCAGAACTTCCAGTTGCCGCTGCGCATCGAGGATCTGGCCCGAGAGGTCAACCTCAGCACTTCGACCCTGCACCACCGGTTCAAGGCCGTGACCTCCATGAGCCCCTTGCAGTATCAGAAGCAACTGCGCCTGCAGGAGGCACGAAGGCTGATGCTCAACGATGGCCTGGAGGCGGCGGTGGCGGGGTACCGGGTGGGCTATGAAAGCCCATCCCAGTTCAGCCGGGAATACAGCCGCCTGTATGGCGCGCCACCGATCCGCGATGTGGCCCGGCTGCGTGCCAGTGCCGGTTGATTGCCGCTCCACAGGCGCCGTGGCTGTATAAAACTCAGCCGCGAACCGCCGACTGCCACTGGTTCTGATCCACCTGGATCAACGTCGGCCCCTGGCGCTCCACGGCATGCCCCAATGCCTCCTGCAGTTGGGCGACATCGGCCACATGCTCCGCCGCAGCGCCCAATGCCCGAGCCACACCCAGGAAATCCGGGGTGTGGATGTCCACGCCGACCGGTTCGATGGCACGGTTGACCATGTACTTCTTGATTTCCTCGTAGCCCTGATTGTTCCACAGCAGGACAATCAGCGGGACCTGGGCCTCCACCGCGCTGGCCAGTTCCGGCAAGGTGAACTGCAGCCCACCATCGCCGATCAGGCACACCGCCGGGGCGCGCTCAGCCACCGCTTCGGCGCTACCCAGCCATGCGCCCATGGCGGCCGGCAGGGCGTAACCGAGGGTGCCATAGCCGGTCGAGGCGTTGAACCAGCGACGTGGCTGGTCCATGTCCAGGGTCAGGTTGCCGGTGTACACCGGCTGGGTCGAATCCCCAACCAGAATGGCGTTGGGCAGCCGGTCCAGGATGCTACGCAGCAGCCGGGTCTGGCTCAAAGTCGGTTGGTCCCAGCCGGCCGACAGCGTTTGGCGCAGGCGCGCTACCCGCGCCACACCCCAGTCCTCGGCACGCGCCGGCTGCGGTTGTGCTTGCAAGGCGTTGAGCAGATCATGGGCCGCCAGCTCTGCATCGGCCACCAGCGCCAGCGCCGGCAGATAATTGCGCACGGTCTGGTCGGGGTCGATATCGATGCGCAGCAGGCAGCCAGGGATTTCGAAACCACCCTTGAACGTCACGTCGTAGTCGGTTTCGGCCAGCTCAGTACCAATGGCCAGCACCACGTCGGCCTCTGCCACCAGGGCGCGCGTCGCCACAAGCGACTGGGTCGAACCCATTTGCAGCGGATGGTCTGACGGCAACAGGCCCTTGGCATTGATGGTCAGCGCCACCGGAGCCTGCAGATGCTCGGCCAGACGCACCAGAACCGCACCCGCAGCCAAGGCGCCACCACCGGCCAGAATCAGCGGCCGGCGTGCATTGGCCAGGCGTTCGGCCATCGCCGCCACGGCTTGCGCAGCGGCGCCGGCCCGATGACTGCGTACCACGCGTGCGGGCAGCAAGTGATCGGCCGGCTCGACCAGAACGTCCAGGGGAATCTCGATATGCACGGGACGCGGACGCCCGCTGTCGAACACGGCAAACGCTCGGGCCAGCACGTGCGGCAGGTCATCGGCGCTCATCAGCGTGTGCGAGAAGGCCGCCACGCCCCCCACCAATGCTGCCTGGTTCGGCAACTCATGCAACTTGCCGCGCCCGCCGCCCAGTTGATCGCGCGATTGCACGCTGGAAATCACCAGCATCGGGATCGAGTCGGCATAGGCCTGGCCCATCGCGGTGGTGATGTTGGTCATGCCCGGGCCGGTGATGATGAAACACACCCCTGGCTTGCCGCGAGTACGGGCATAGCCATCAGCCATGAACCCAGCACCTTGCTCGTGCCGCGGGGTGACATGCCGGATGGTGGAGCCCGCCAAGCCCCGGTAAAGCTCCACGGTGTGGACGCCGGGTATGCCGAAGACATGGTCCACACCATAGCCTTCAAGGAGTTTGACCAGTACTTCGCCGCAGGTTGCCATGGAATTCACCTTCGATCTTGTTGGGTATCTGTGCCCATTGGACCCAAGCCATGGCTATCGCCACAAGGCAAAAAAACACATACTAGCCATGTCCTTTAATCATGGCTCGCCGCGATGAAACGCCTTCCGCCCCTGTCCGCCCTGCACACGTTCCTGGTGACAGCGCAGCACTGCAACTTCACCCGTGCGGCGCAACAGTTGCACATCACCCAAGGTGCCGTAAGCCGGCAGATTGCCGGGCTCGAGGAACATCTGGGCTATACCCTGTTCCAGCGCCAGGCCCGGGGGCTGAGCCTGACCCGTGAAGGCCAGGACTGGCTGCCACGGGTGCAGCAGGTATTCGCCCTGATCGAGCAAGGCGTGCGCGAAGTGAGCGGGCGCAATGCCACGTTGCAGCTCAAGGCACCGACCTGCGTGATGCGCTGGCTACTGCCGCGCCTGATGGAATGGCAGGCCTTGCGCCCCGACATACCGGTGGAGTTGACCACGACCGTGCAACACGGGGTGGATTTCCGTCGCGAAGGCTTTGACGCCGCCGTGGTCTACGGCAGTCTGACGAACCATGGGCTGCGGGTGCGCAAGCTGTTCGACGAGCAACTGACCCCGGTCTGCGCGCCATCGCTACTGGAAGGGCCCGTGCCGCTGCGCCAGATCGAAGACCTGGCGCGTCACATGCTGCTGCACCCTTCGCGCGACGAGCATGACTGGCGGCTATGGCTGCAGGCTGCCGGGGCAACCTTCGACCCACAAGGCCCGAAACAACATTTCGAGACGCTGGACATGGCGATGGCCATGGCCTCCCAGGGCACCGGCGTGGCCATTGGCGATTGGGCGCTGATTGGCGACGACCTGCGCAGCGGACGCCTGTGCATGCCATTCGGGGTCAAGGTCACGACCGGCAAAGGCTACTATCTGGTCAGCCAGGCCAAGAGCCTGCCAGCGGGCTTGATCGAATTGCTGGACTGGCTGGAGCAACGCGCCCATCAGTGAACCAGCCCCCCTATAGAGGCCGGCTTGTCGGAACTCGAAGCCGACTCAATAGCCAACGGTGAACCGCTGCCGCGAATGCGCTGGTTTTTCCAATTCATCGATCAGGGCGATGGCGAAATCAGCGAAAGTGATCCAGCTCTTGCCGTCTTTGCCGATCAACAGATGATCCTTGCCAAGCGTGTAATGACCCGTGCGCTCTCCTTCGACGAATTCCGCCGAAGGCGACAGGAAGGTCCAGTCCAGCGCTTGTTCCTGGCGCAACGCATCCAGGAAACGAACCCCTGCACTGGCCTCGGCCTTGTACGCCTCGGGGAAGTCAGGACTGTCGATCACCCGCTGGCCGGACGGTAGCAGCAGACTGCCGGCGCCGCCTACCACCAGCAGTCGCTTTACCCCAGCGCGCTTGACCGGCTCGATAACCGCCTGCGGTTCGAGGGTCGAGAAGTGCGCAGCACTCAGCACTGCGTCCACGTCCGCAACGGCCGCCTGCAAGGCTGCGCTGTCCTTGGCATCCAACGCCTTGACCGTGACACCTGCACGCCCTTGCAAGCGCGAGGGGTCGCGGGCAATCGCGACGACGCTATGACCACGGCGCAGGGCTTCCTCCAGCAACTGGCCGCCAGCCCGGCCGGTGGCACCGATGATTGCGATCTTGCTCATGAACAACACTCCCTTCGTTAAGGTGTTTACCACTTCGATCGCCAAGGCAGCGGCGACAACATGCTCATCAGCTTAGTTGCCCGCTTCATTACGAAAAATGCGATGCTGGGACATAGTTTGTTTCTGAAATCGAGCAAATCATGGACCGTCTGAACGCCATGCGCGTCTTCGTCACCGTCGTCGACCTGGGAAGCCAATCGGCGGCGGCGGATCAGCTGCAATTATCGCGACCGGTGGTTTCGCGGTATCTGGCAGCGCTGGAGGACTGGGTCGGCGCGCGCCTCATGCAACGCACCACACGCAAGCTGAGCCTGACCGCCGCCGGCCAGCAAACCCTGCCCCGCTGTCGCCAATTGCTGGAGTTGGCCGGCGAGCTGGAAACAGCCGTGCGCCAGCCGGATGATGCACCGCGTGGTGAGCTGCGCATCAGCGTCAGCACGTCGTTCGCACAGGCACAACTGGTGGCCGCGATCGCCGATTACGTGCAGCGCTACCCAGGGGTGAAGGTTGACCTGCAGGTACTGGACCGCACTGTGAATCTGGTCGATGAACGCATCGACCTGGCGATTCGTACCAGTAACGACCTTGACCCGAACCTGATCGCCCGACGCTTGACCGTGTGCCGTTCGGTGGTGTGCGCTTCACCAGCCTACTTGCGCCAGCACGGAACGCCACAGCGGGTCGAGGATTTGAGCCGGCACAACTGCCTGACCCACGCCTACTTCGGGCACGACCTGTGGCAATTCGATGTGCAGGGCCAACAGATCGCGGTCCCCGTCGCAGGCAATATCACCGCCAACGAGGCCATGACCCTGCAGACGGCGACGCTGGCCAACGCGGGTATCGCAATGTTGCCAAGCTACCTGGCTGCCGCGGCGCTGCGCAGTGGAGAGTTGGTTCGCGTGCTACCAGAGGCACAACCGCAAGCGCTGAGCCTGAACGCGGTGTACACCTCGCGCAAGCACATGCCGGCAACCTTGCGCAGCATGCTGGATTTTCTGTCTCAACGTTTTCAGGCGGAACCAGAATGGGACCAGGGCTGGCCCTGACAAGCCGTCCCGACTGACCTATGCTCAGGTGTATCACCTGTTGCCGGGACTGGAGGTGAGCATCATGGGCATCAAAACCAGAAGAATCGCCCTTGTGGTAATGCTGCTGGCCGTAGCGGGTGTTTACGGCTCGGCTTGCTGGCGGGTAGAGCTGCTTCGCAGCCAACCCCACTCAGCAGCCAGTTGCCAGCATGAGCACTGCGTGCCTCAGAGTGCAACCTTGAGCGCCGTGCGTTGACCTCGGCGCCACGCGCCGGTCACTCCTCGACGCTCATGTACTCCTTGGCCCAGCGGATGTAGTCCTCGGGCTGGGTGTAAGTGTGCGAGAGCTCGGTCGCACTGAGGTTCTCCGACTTGTTCTGTTGGCCCCGTTGCAGGCGCAGGCAGTCGTAGGTGGCCTTGATCGCGGCAAAGTAGGCGGCATGGCCATCGACCACCACACGCACGCCCAGGCGGGCCAGGCGCTCGTCGTCGCGCAGGTTCGGGTTGCCGTAGGTCACCAGCATCATCGGCACGTTCAGGTGCTCGCCAATCTGCTCGAGCTGCTCGAAGTCCTTCACGCCCACCATGCAAATGCCGTCGGCACCGGCCTTCTGGTAGCTCTGGGTGCGCACGATGATTTCTTCGGTGCTCAGCACCCCTGCGTTGGTACGGGCAATGATCGCCATCGACGAATCGACTCGGGCCTCAAGGGCCGCACGGATCTTGCCGACACCTTCCTCGACCGAGATCAGGTCGGTGGACTTGCGGCTGAACTGGGCCGGCAGCAAGGTGTCTTCGATGGTCAGGCCGGCGACACCGGCGCGCTCCAGTTCGATGACCGTACGCATGACATTGAGCGCGTTGCCGTAGCCATGGTCGGCATCGGCAAGCACCGGTAACTGGGCCACACGGCCAATACGGGTAGCTTGCTCGGCGAATTCGCTCAGGGTGATCAGGGCGAAGTCCGGGGCGGCCAGCACCTGGAGCGAGGCCACCGAGCCACCGAGAATGCCCACTTCGAAGCCCAGGTCAGCGGCAATGCGCGCCGACATCGGGTCGAACACGGACGCGGTGTGATAGCAGGAACCTGAAGCGAGCAGCTCGCGGAAGGCAATACGCAGATCTTTATGGGAAGCCTTGGGCATGATCACTCCGCAATAACGTGAAATTGAACGGTTGCTACCGACCCCTGAATCGGGTCTACCTGACCTGTTCCAACCGTCGCCATCTGGGCGGTCATGCTCGACATGCAGGCAGAGGAATAAAAGGTATGGGATACAGCGACGAGAAAATCCGGCATTTGCAGTTCGCACCAAGCTGGGGCAAGCCCCGGATTTCAGCCTCTGCGGCTCAGCCAAGATAGCACGCAGCCATGCAGCTCTGGATGAATGCGCCAATGCCGATCTTGCATAGGGGATGCAGATAGTACATAGGGAGCTACCTAACTCGGGTTACAATCCGGGAATTCGCACCCGCCCATCGCGGGCAACTCCGCTCTCACAGGAAACACGCCGCTTTCGCTGACGACGGCGCCCTGTCACCGAGATAGAGCCACTGCCCAAAGCCAAGACAAGGTAAGCCCCGTGACCGCCGCCCTGCCCCCCGCCGTTTTGCGCAACGTACTCACCGCGTTGATGCTGGCCATCTTCCTCGGCGCCCTCGACCAGACCATCGTTGCCATCTCACTGCCTGCCATCTCGGCACAGTTCAACGACGTCGGCCTGTTGGCGTGGGTCATCTCCGGCTACATGGTGGCCATGACCGTGGCCGTACCGATCTACGGCAAGCTCGGCGACCTGTATGGGCGCCGCCGCATGATTCTGACCGGTATCGGCCTGTTCACCCTGGCCTCGGTCGCCTGTGCCCTGGCCCAGGACATGCAGCAACTGGTGCTCGCCCGGGTGCTGCAAGGGATCGGCGCCGGCGGCATGGTATCGGTGAGCCAGGCCATCATCGGCGACTTCGTGCCCCCTCGGGAGCGAGGTCGCTACCAGGGGTATTTCAGCAGCATGTATGCCCTGGCCAGCGTGGCCGGGCCCGTGGTCGGCGGCTGGCTCACCGAATACCTGTCCTGGCGCTGGGTGTTCTGGATCAACCTGCCGCTGGGCCTTTTCGCGCTATGGGCGATCCACCGCGCCCTGCGCGACATGCCGGTCAGGCGTCGCGAGGCGCGGGTCGATTATCTGGGCGCGGTGCTGTTGATTCTTGGCCTGGGCAGCCTGTTGCTGGGCATCACACTGGTCGGCCAGGGCGAGGGCTGGACAGCCGCTCCGGTACTGGCCCTTTTGGCCAGCGCCGCCCTCGGCTTGGCCCTGTTCGTGGCGCACGAGCGGCGCTGCCGCGAACCACTGCTGCCCATGGACCTGTTCGGTAATCGCGTCGCGGTGCTGTGTTGGTGCGTGATTTTCTTCGCCAGTTTCCAGTCGATCTCGCTGACCATGCTCATGCCGCTGCGTTTCCAGGGCATCACCGGTGCCGGCGCCGACAGCGCCGCACTGCACCTGTTGCCACTCGCCATGGGGCTGCCCGTGGGCGCCTTCACCGGCGGGCGCTTGACCAGCTTCACCGGCCGCTACAAACCACAGATCCTGGCCGGTGCGCTGCTGATGCCGGTAGCGATCTTCGCCATGGCCATCACTCCGCCACAATCCAGCCTGCTCAGTGGCCTCTTCATGCTGCTGACCGGGATCGCTTGCGGGTTGCAGTTCCCAACCTCGCTGGTGGGCACGCAGAGCGCGGTGAACATCAAGGATATCGGTGTAGCCACCAGCACCACCAACCTGTTCCGCTCGCTCGGCGGAGCCATGGGCGTGGCGTGCATGTCCAGTTTCCTGCTGGCCTTGCTGCACCAGGGCGGCTTCGAATTATTGGGCAACCCGCTGCTGGGGAGCCTGCAGGCCGGGGAGGCAGACGCGCAGACCCAGGCGCGATTGCTTGAGACGTTCCGCCAGCTATTGATGGGAAGTGCGCTGGCCGCGGTGTTAGGGTTGCTGGCGGCGATTGCGTTGCCTGATCGGCAGTTGCGGGGACGGTAAGCCAGGCTCGCCCAGTTAATCCCCCCTTAATACATGGGGGAAACACTTCATCACAATCCTTAACAAAGTGTCATTTGCGCAGCGCCGGGCTCAAGCGCAGCATATCCAGCCCGGTGTCGACCCATTGTTCGGCATCGCGCAGCAGGTCGAAACTGTCCGGCAGCAAAAGCCAGCGCCCGATCAAGCCATCGACATAGGCGAACAGTGCGATGGCAGCGCGTTCTGCATCCAGTTCGGCAGGCAACTGGCCCCGGCGCACTGCATTGGCCAGTGCCAAGGTAATGCCCTCGTGGCAGTCCAGCACCGCGCCCTGGCGCTGCTGGCGAATTTCACACATGTCATCGGTGAACTCGCACTTGTGATGCAGGATTTCATTGATACGCCGGGTTCTGGCGTCGAGCACCAGCTGGTTGAACACTTGCAGCAGCAGCTTGCGCATGCAGCCGAGCGGGTCTACTTCGTCCTCGCTTTCACTGGCACGCGCCAAGTGGTCATGGGTTTCGTGCAGGCTGTCCAGCAGCGCCTGAACCAGCTCGGCCTTATTATTGAAATGCCAGTAGATCGCCCCCCGGGTTACGCCCGCCAGTTCAGCGATGTCGGCCAGGGTGGTTCGCGCAACTCCGCGCTTGTAGAAGGCCTTTTCCGCGGCTTCGATAATCTGGGCGCGGGTTTCCTGGGCTTCTTCTTTGGTTCGACGGACCATGGCAGTACAACCTCATTTGGGCCCGAACGCGTGTCGCGGACGGGGAAACCACCGGAGCTGCCTCTGCAGGGCACCTTCCGTACAGGCTAATCAAGGGCTGTGGCAGTAGCCGAGTACCACCCAGCGGTATTTACAAACAACCGTGAATGTAAGTATATTCGTTAGTAAGCTATTTATCCACCGGATAGATTTTTTTCTGACAAGACTCTTCCATTACTCTTGAGCGTCTCCCTGCTCTAGCGACCCGAGGATCCTCATGCAATTCAAGCCAGCCGTTACCGCTCTGGTTTCCGCCGTCGCCCTGGCAACCCTGCTCAGTGGCTGTAAGAAAGAAGAAGCAGCGCCCGCAGCGCAGGCTCCTCTGGTCGGCGTCGTAACCATCCAGCCACAAGCCTTCACCCTCACCTCGGAACTGCCGGGGCGTACCAGTGCCTATCGGGTCGCCGAAGTGCGTCCGCAGGTCAATGGCATCATTCTCAAACGCCTGTTCAAGGAAGGCAGCGACGTCAAGGAAGGCCAGCAGCTCTACCAGATCGACCCGGCCGTCTACGAAGCCAACCTGGCCAATGCCCAGGCCAACCTGCAGGCGACCCGCTCGCTGGCCGAGCGCTACAAGCAGCTGATCGACGAACAGGCTGTCTCCAAGCAGGAATACGACGATGCCAATGCCAAACGATTGCAGGCCGAGGCTTCCCTCAAGAGCGCCCAGATCGACCTGCGCTACACCAAGGTACTGGCGCCGATCAGCGGCCGTATCGGTCGCTCCTCGGTGACCGAAGGCGCCCTGGTGAGCAATGGCCAGAGCAATGCCATGGCGACGATCCAGCAACTCGACCCGATCTACGTCGATGTCACCCAGTCCACTGCCGAGCTGCTCAAGCTGCGCCGTGACCTGGAGAGCGGCCAGCTGCAGAAGGCCGGCAACAATGCCGCCAAGGTGCAACTGGTGCTGGAGGACGGCAGCCTGTTCAAGCAGGAAGGTCGCCTGGAGTTCTCCGAAGTCGCGGTCGACGAGACCACCGGTTCGGTCACCCTGCGCGCCATTTTCCCCAACCCTGAACACACCTTGCTGCCAGGCATGTTCGTACATGCCCGCTTGCAGGCCGGGGTCAACAGCAACGCCATCCTGGCCCCGCAGCAGGGTGTGACCCGCGACCTCAAGGGTGCGCCGACCGCACTGGTGGTCAATCAGGAAAACAAAGTCGAGCTGCGCCAGCTCAAGGCCAGCCGGACCCTGGGTAGCGACTGGCTGATCGAGGAAGGTTTGAACCCTGGCGACCGCCTGATCACCGAAGGGCTGCAGTATGTGCGTCCGGGTGTCGAGGTCAAGGTCAGCGAAGCCACCAACGTCAAGAAGCCGGCCGGCCAAGCCCAGGCCAGCACGGCCAAAGCAGACGCCAAAGCGGAGTAAACCATGTCGAAGTTCTTTATCGATCGCCCGATCTTCGCCTGGGTGATCGCCTTGGTGATCATGCTGGTCGGCGCCTTGTCGATCCTGAAGCTGCCGATCAACCAGTATCCCAGCATCGCGCCGCCGGCCATCGCCATCGCCGTGACCTACCCGGGCGCTTCGGCGCAGACCGTGCAGGACACCGTGGTGCAGGTCATCGAGCAGCAGCTCAACGGTATCGACAACCTGCGTTATGTGTCGTCGGAAAGTAACTCCGACGGCAGCATGACCATTACCGCTACCTTCGAGCAGGGCACCAACCCCGACACCGCGCAGGTCCAGGTACAGAACAAGCTGAACCTGGCCACCCCGCTGCTGCCGCAAGAAGTGCAGCAACAGGGCATCCGCGTTACCAAGGCAGTGAAAAACTTCCTGTTGGTGATCGGTCTGGTGTCCGAAGACGGCAGCATGACCAAGGACGACCTGGCCAACTACATCGTCTCCAACATGCAGGACCCGATCTCTCGGACTGCCGGTGTAGGTGACTTCCAGGTGTTCGGTGCCCAGTACGCCATGCGTATCTGGCTCGATCCGGCCAAGCTCAACAAGTTCCAGCTGACTCCGGTCGATGTGAAGACCGCCGTCAGCGCGCAGAACATCCAGGTATCCTCCGGCCAGCTCGGTGGCCTGCCTGCCCTGCCTGGCAACCAGCTCAACGCCACCATCATCGGCAAGACCCGCCTGCAGACCGCCGAACAGTTCGAGAAGATTCTGCTCAAGGTCAACAGCGACGGTTCCCAGGTCCGCCTGGGCGATGTGGCGACCGTTGGCCTCGGCGGCGAAAACTACGCCGTCAGCGCCCAGTTCAACGGCAAGCCGGCGTCGGGTCTGGCGGTCAAGCTGGCCACCGGCGCCAACGCCCTGGACACTGCCAAGGCCCTGCGCAAGACCATCAGCGACCTGGAGCCGTTCTTCCCGCCGGGCGTGAAGGCTGTGTTCCCGTATGACACCACCCCAGTGGTGACCGAGTCGATCAGCGGGGTTATCCATACCCTGATCGAAGCGGTGGTCCTGGTGTTCCTGGTGATGTACCTGTTCCTGCAGAACTTCCGCGCCACCGTCATCACCACCATGACCGTGCCGGTGGTGTTGCTGGGTACCTTCGGTATCCTGGCCGCCGCAGGCTTCAGCATCAACACCCTGACCATGTTCGCCATGGTACTGGCCATCGGCCTGTTGGTGGATGATGCCATCGTCGTAGTGGAAAACGTCGAGCGGGTAATGTCCGAGGAGGGCCTGCCGCCCAAGGAAGCGACCAAGCGTTCCATGCAACAGATCCAGGGTGCCCTGGTGGGTATCGCCCTGGTGCTGTCGGCTGTACTGCTACCGATGGCCTTCTTCGGCGGCTCCACCGGTGTGATCTACCGCCAGTTCTCCATCACCATCGTCTCGGCCATGGGCCTGTCGGTGCTGGTAGCCCTGATCTTCACCCCGGCCCTGTGCGCCACCATGCTCAAGCCGCTGAAGAAAGGCGAACACCATGTGGCCAAGCGCGGCTTCTTCGGCTGGTTCAACCGCAACTTCGACCGCAGCGTACAAGGCTACGAGCGCAGCGTCGGTGCCATCCTGCGCAACAAACTGCCGTTTTTGCTCGCCTACGCCCTGATCGTGGTCGGCATGATCTGGCTGTTCGCCCGCATTCCAACGGCATTCCTGCCTGAGGAAGACCAGGGTGTACTGTTCGCCCAGGTGCAGACGCCAGCAGGTTCCAGCGCCGAGCGCACCCAGGTTGTGATCGACCAGATGCGTGAATACCTGCTCAAGGACGAGTCCGAAACCGTTGCCTCGGTCTTTACCGTGAACGGCTTCAACTTCGCCGGTCGTGGCCAGAGTTCGGGCATGGCATTCATCATGCTCAAGCCGTGGGACGAGCGCTCGAAGGAGAACAGCGTGTTTGCCCTGGCACAACGCGCCCAGCAGCACTTCTTCAGCTTCCGCGATGCCATGGTGTTCGCCTTCGCACCGCCCGCGGTGCTCGAACTGGGTAACGCCACCGGCTTCGACGTGTTCCTGCAGGACCGCGCCGGCGTCGGCCATACCAAGCTGATGGAGGCGCGCAACCAGTTCCTGGCCAAGGCCGCGCAAAGCAAGATCCTCAGCGCGGTACGCCCGAACGGCCTGAACGACGAGCCGCAGTACCTGCTGACAGTCGATGACGAACGTGCCAGCGCGCTGGGCGTGACCATCGCCGACATCAACAGCACCCTGTCGATCGCCCTGGGTGCCAGCTACGTCAACGACTTCATCGACCGTGGCCGGGTCAAGAAGGTCTACATCCAGGGCGAGCCAAGCTCGCGGATGAGCCCGGAAGACCTGCAGAAGTGGTACGTGCGCAACGCTGCAGGCGAGATGGTGCCGTTCTCGTCCTTCGCCAAAGGCGAATGGAGCTACGGTTCGCCGAAGCTGTCGCGCTACAACGGCGTGGAAGCGGTCGAGATCCTCGGTGCCCCGGCGCCGGGCTACAGTACCGGTGAAGCCATGGCCGAGGTCGAGCGCATCGTTGGCGAACTGCCGTCCGGTATCGGTTACTCGTGGACCGGCATGTCCTACGAGGAAAAACTCTCCGGCTCGCAGATGCCAGCACTGTTCGCCCTCTCGGTTCTGTTCGTGTTCCTGTGCCTGGCAGCGCTGTACGAAAGCTGGTCGATCCCGATCGCCGTCGTGTTGGTCGTACCGCTGGGTATCATCGGTGCGCTGATCGCCACCAGTCTGCGCGGCTTGTCGAACGACGTGTACTTCCTCGTGGGCCTGTTGACCACCATCGGCCTGGCGGCGAAGAACGCGATCCTGATCGTCGAGTTCGCCAAGGAACTGCACGAGCAGGGCCGCAGCCTATACGATGCGGCGATCGAGGCGTGCCGTATGCGTCTGCGTCCGATCATCATGACCTCGCTGGCGTTCATCCTCGGCGTGGTACCGTTGACCATCGCCAGCGGCGCGGGCGCCGGCAGCCAGCACGCCATCGGCACGGGCGTGATCGGCGGCATGATCAGTGCGACCGTACTGGCCATCTTCTGGGTACCGCTATTCTTCGTCGCAGTGTCGTCGCTGTTCGGCAGCAAAGAACCGAAACAAGACGCCACCCCTGAAACTCCACGTTATGAGGCTGGGCAATGACCAAGTCTTTATTGACCCTGGCGGTAACCGCTTTCATTCTCGGCGGCTGCTCGCTGATCCCTGACTACCAGCCCCCGGAATCTCCGGTGGCAGCGCAGTGGCCGCAAGGCCCTGCGTACTCGCCTACCCAATCGGCCGAGGTAGCCGCCGCCGAGCAGGGCTGGCGCCAGTTCTTCCACGACCCGGCACTGCAGCGATTGATCCAGACCTCCCTGGAGAACAACCGCGACCTGCGCGTGGCGGCGCTGAACATCGACGCCTACCGCGCGCAATACCGCATCCAGCGGGCCGACCTGTTCCCAGCGGTTTCGGCCACTGGCAGCGGCAGCCGCCAGCGGGTGCCGGCGAACATGTCGACCACCGGTGAAGCCGGGATCAACAGCCAGTACTCGGCTACGCTGGGTGTCAGCGCCTACGAACTGGACCTGTTCGGTCGAGTGCGCAGCCTGACCGAGCAGGCCCTGGAAACCTACCTGTCCAGCGAGCAGGCACGTCGCTCCACGCAGATCGCCCTGGTGGCCAGCGTGGCCAATGCCTACTACACCTGGCAGGCCGACCAGGCGCTACTCAAGCTCACCGAAGAGACCCTCAAGACCTACGAGGAAAGCTACAACCTGACTCGCCGCAGCAACGAAGTCGGTGTGGCTTCCGCGCTCGATGTCAGCCAGGCACGCACCGCCGTGGAAGGCGCCCGGGTCAAGTACTCGCAGTACCAGCGCCTGGTCGCCCAGGACGTCAACAGCCTGGCGGTGCTGCTCGGCACCAGCATTCCGGCCGACCTGCCTAAGCCGCTGGAGCTCAATGCCGACCAGCTGGCCGAGGTACCGGCCGGCCTGCCATCGGACATCCTCCAGCGCCGTCCGGACATCCAGGAAGCCGAGCACCTGCTCAAGGCCGCCAACGCCAACATCGGCGCGGCTCGGGCCGCGTTCTTCCCGAGTATCAGCCTGACCGCCAACGCAGGCAGCCTAAGCCCGGACATGGGTCACCTGTTCTCGGGCGGCCAAGGCACCTGGCTGTTCCAGCCGCAGATCAACCTGCCGATCTTCAACGCCGGCAGCCTGAAGGCCAGCCTGGACTACTCCAAGATCCAGAAGGACATCAACGTCGCCAAGTACGAAAAGACCATCCAGACCGCCTTCCAGGAAGTCTCCGATGGCCTGGCGGCGCGCAAGACCTTCGAAGAGCAGTTGCAGGCACAGCGTGACCTGGTGCAGGCGAACCAGGATTACTACCGCCTGGCCGAGCGTCGCTACCGTATCGGTATCGACAGCAACCTGACCTTCCTCGATGCCCAGCGCAACCTGTTCAGCGCCCAGCAAGCCCTGATCAGCGACCGCCTCTCGCAGCTGACCAGCGAGGTCAACCTGTACAAGGCTCTGGGTGGGGGCTGGTACGAGCAGACCGGACAAGCCAACCAGCAAGCTTCGGTGGAAACACCGAAAAGCTGAGTCGACAGCTAAAACATCAAGCCCACCTTCGCGGTGGGCTTTTTGTTGCGACCTGGCCGTATCGACCCCATCGACTGCGGACAATTAACCAGCTGGAACATTCCGTTCGATTATCGCCCGCTTCCGTTTGCGACCAATTGCCCCACCCTCCCCCGATTCAGCACCATCTGCCCCGAAACGCTGCACACGTTCATCAGAAAAAAGACCCGCCCCTGCACACGTGTCCCTGCAGCGCGCCGGTTCGCCCCATAAAAACAAGAGATTGACAACAGATGAGCACTTCGTACCCCGCACGCCAGCTGCTGCCCGGCCTGTTGGCCATGTCCTGCGCCTTCCCTGTTCTGGCCGCCGAAGGCGGTTTCGTGGAGGATGCCAAGGCCACACTTAACCTGCGTAACTTCTACATCAATCGCAATTTCGTCGACTCGGCCCACCCACAAGCGAAGGCCGAAGAGTGGACGCAAAGCTTCATCCTCGACGCCCGTTCCGGTTTCACCCAGGGCACCGTAGGCTTTGGCGTCGATGTATTAGGCCTGTACTCGGTCAAGCTCGATGGCGGCAAAGGCACCACCAACACCCACCTGCTCCCGGTTCATGACGATGGTCGCCCTGCCGATGATTTCGGCCGTCTGGGCGTGGCGCTCAAAGCCAAGCTTTCGCAAACCGAACTGAAGGTCGGCGAGTGGATGCCGGTGCTGCCGATCCTGCGTTCGGACGATGGCCGTTCGCTGCCGCAAACCTTCCGCGGCGGCCAGATCACCTCCAAGGAAATCGACGGCCTGACCCTGTATGCCGGCCAGTTCCGTGGCAACAGCCCACGCAACGACGCCAGCATGGAAGACATGTCGCTCAACGGCCGCGCCGCCTTCACCTCGGATCGCTTCAATTTCGGCGGGGGTGAGTACACCTTCAACGACAAGCGCACGATGATTGGCTTGTGGGATGCCCAGCTCAAGGACATCTACCGCCAGCAATACATCAACCTGGTGCACAGCCAGCCACTGGGTGACTGGACCCTGGGCGCCAACCTCGGCTACTTCATCGGCAAGGAAGACGGCGCCGAGCGCGCAGGCGAACTCGACAACCGCACCGCGTCGGCCATGCTCTCGGCCCGCTATAAGGGGCATACCTTCTACGTCGGCTTGCAGAAGGTCAGCGGTGACGACGCCTGGATGCGGGTCAACGGCACCAGTGGTGGCACCCTGGCCAACGACAGCTACAACTCCAGCTTCGACAATGCCAAGGAACGCTCGTGGCAGGTACGTCATGATTTCAGCTTCGCCACTGTCGGCGTGCCGGGTCTCACCTTGATGAACCGCTACATCAAGGGCGACAACGTTCACACCAGCAGCGTCGACGATGGCAAGGAATGGGCACGGGAGACCGAGCTGGCTTATGTGGTGCAGTCCGGCACCTTCAAGGACTTGTCGGTCAAATGGCGCAACTCCACCATGCGCCGCGATTTCAGCACCAACGCCTTCGATGAGAATCGGTTGATCGTCAGCTATCCGCTGAACCTGTTGTAAGCTGGCCTGGCCTCATCGCCCGGCGATGAGGCCACTACAGCACCCTTCCTCACTTGCGCTCCTACGGCCCCCGCCACCTCCCCTGCGCACCGCGATCGACCTGAATACGCCGGCGTACGCTACCGCCATTCGCTGAACTGATGATGCTGTCGGTTGCGGGCTATCCTCAGTTATATCGGGAGCAGAACAGGCCCCCCAGGGAGGAACAACAATGAAAAACCTCGTCGACCACCTGAGCCAATACGCCAGCTACCACCGCGACCCACGCAACATCGCCACTCATTTCATCGGAATCCCGATGATCGTCGTGGCCGTGACCATCCTGCTGTCACGCCCCGGCTGGGACATTGCAGGCGCATGGCTGTCCCCGGCCATGCTGGCGGCGGCGGCATCGGTATGGTTCTACCTGCGCCTTGACCTGCGCCTGGGCCTGGTGATGGGGCTGTTGCTGGGGCTGTGCCTGTGGGTAGGCCAGGTGCTGGCGATGCAAAGCACCGCGCTGTGGCTCACAGCAGGAATCGGTGCCTTCGTGGTGGGCTGGATCATTCAGTTCGTCGGCCATTACTACGAAGGCCGCAAGCCAGCATTCGTCGACGACATCAGCGGGCTGATCATCGGGCCCTTGTTCGTGGTGGCAGAAGCTGCATTCATGCTGGGACTGTGTCCGACGCTGAAGCAGGCGGTGGAGGCCAAGGCCGGCCCGGTGGCTATCCAGCAGAAGAAAGCGACCGTTTGATGGGACATTGCCGGTAACGCCAGCCCCCAACCTGCGGGGGCTGACGTGCCGGTGCCAGAGGCGGCAGCGACTGCACACTCAAGCCTGGCGCGACTCGACCCCCAGCTCATCCCACACCGACTCCGCCAGGTGGAAGGTGGCGTTGGCCGCCGGAATACCGCAGTAGATCGCACTCTGCATCAGTACTTCCTTGATCTCGTCGCGGGTCACACCATTGTTGGCCGCGGCGCGCAGGTGCAATTTCAGCTCATCGTTGCGGTTCATGCCGATCAGCATGGCGATGGTGATCAGGCTGCGGGTATGGCGCGGCAGGCCGGGGCGAGTCCAGATATCACCCCAGGCATGCCGGGTGATCATGTTCTGGAACTCGCTGTTGAAGTCATTGAGCTTTTCCAGGCTGCGGTCGACATGGGCGTCGCCAAGCACCGCCCGGCGCACTTGCATGCCGGCCTCGTAACGTTGTTTCTCATCCATTGCGCTACCCTCAGCGAGCCAGCAGGAAGTCGAGCACGCGGCGGCTGAACGCTTCGCCGATTTCGACGTTGGACAGGTGTGCCGCAGGGAACTCGGCGTAGGTGGCACCAATGATTCCAGCCTGCATGAAATGGCCATGCTCCGGGGTGGTCACCACATCTTCGGTACCCGCCACGATCAGCGTCGGCACCTGGATACGACCCAGTTGCTCACGGAAATCGGCATCGCGGACCGCGGCGCAGTTGGCTGCGTAACCTTGCGCGGAAGTCGTTGCGAGCATCTGGCAGATACGCTGGGCCTGCTCAGGCTGCGACTGGGCGAAGCCTGGGGTGAACCAGCGGGCGATGGAGGCGTCACGCAGGTCAGCCATGGCCTGCTGGCCACCTTTGAGCACGGTGTCGATGCGGGTGTTCCACACCTCGTCATTGGCGATCTTGGCGGCGGTATTGCACAGCGTCAGGCTGTGCAGGCGTGCACCGGCATTGATACCCAGCCACTGGCCGATCAGGCCGCCCATCGACAGGCCCACGAAATGCGCGTGCTCGATATCCAGACCATCGAGCAGCGCCAGCACGTCACGCCCCAGCTGTTCGATGCTGTAAGGGCCTTCGGTAACCAGCGACCCGCCATGGCCACGGGTGTCGTAGCGCAGCACCCGGAAGTGCTCGCTCCACAGCGGAATCTGGCTGTCCCACATGCCCAGGTCGGTGCCGAGCGAGTTGGACAGCACCAGCACCGGTGCGTCTTGCGGGCCGTCGAGTTGGTAGTTCAATACGCCATCGGCCAGTTGCAATTGCGCCACAGCGGTCTCCTTCAGGCAGTGAAACGTTGATGTTCGGCCACGGCACGCGCCACCCAGACGCGGGCTTGGCCAAGGTAATGGGCAGGATCGAGCAGGCGGTCCAGCTCTTCGGCGGACAGCTCGGCGCTGACCTGCGGCTCGTCACCGAGCACGGCGCGCAGGTGGCGCTGCTCGGCCACGGCACGCTGGCAGCATTGCTCCAGCAGGTGGTGGGCATGGTCACGGCCCAGGCGTTGGGCAAGCACGATACTCACGGCTTCGGCCAGCACCAGGCCTTGGGTCAGGTCGAGGTTGCGGCGCATGCGTTCACCATCGACTTCCATCCCCTCGGCAATCACCTGGGCCTGGCGCAGCGCGCCAGAGACCAGGCAGCAGATGTCTGGCAGGGTCTCCCATTCGGCATGCCACAGGCCAAGGCTGCGCTCGTGCTCTTGAGGCATGGCCGCGAACATGGTCGCCAGCAGGCCCGGCACACGAGTGGCAGCACCGATCAGTACCGCCGCGCCCACCGGATTACGCTTGTGCGGCATGGTCGAAGAGCCGCCCTTGCCCGGCGCGGAAGGCTCGAACACTTCCCCCGCCTCGGTCTGCATCAACAGGCTGATATCCCGCCCGAACTTGCCCAGGCTGCCAGCGATGAGGCCCAGCACCGAGGCGAATTCCACCAGGCGATCACGCTGGGTGTGCCAGGGTTGCTCAGGCAAGGTCAACTTGAGTTGTTCAGCCAGGGCCTCTGCGACCGGCATCGCTTTATTGCCCAAGGCCGCGAGGCTGCCGGACGCGCCACCGAACTGCAGCACCAGCAGACGCGGACGCAGCTCCTTGAGGCGCTGGCGGTGACGGGTCAGAGCACCGAGTACGCCGGCCAGCTTCATGCCCAGGGTCACCGGCGTGGCGTGCTGCAGCCAGGTGCGGCCCACCAGCGGGGTGTCGGCGTGCTGCAAAGCCTGGTGCGCCAGGGTCTCGGCAAGCTTGCCGAGGTCCGCTTCGATCATGTCGAGCGCATCGCGAAGTTGCAGGACCAAACCCGTGTCCATGGCATCCTGGCTGGTGGCGCCCAGGTGCACATAGCGCTCGGCTTCAGGCACACCACTGGCGATGACCTTGCCCAACGCCTTCACCAAGGGGATAGCCGAGTTGCCGGCAGTGGCGATGGCATCGGCCAAGGCGCGGGCATCGTAGCGCTCGGCGTGGCAGGCCGCCTCGATGGCGGCCACCGCACTGTGCGGTACCAGCCCGGCGCTGGCTTCGGCACGGGCCAAGGCGGCTTCGAAATCGAGCATGCCCTGCAGCCGGCCACGGTCGGAGAAAATCTCACGCATGGCCGGTGCGGTGAAATAAGCGTCGAACAGCAGATTGCTCATGCAACGTCCTTAATGATCGTGATGCAGGTACGCTGCCTGCTTCGGCAGTCGTAGGCTGAACAGGAAGGCAACTGCCATCATGGCCGTCACGTACCAGTAGAAGGTGTTCTCCATGCCCATGGTTTTCAAGCCCAGGGCAACGTATTCGGCGGAACCGCCGAACATGGCGTTGGCCACCGCATAGGCCAGGCCCACACCCAGCGCACGCACCTGCGGCGGGAACATTTCGGCCTTCACCAGGCCGCTGATCGAGGTGTAGAAACTGACGATGCACAGGGCCAGCGTCACCAGCACGAAGGCCACGAACGGGCTGGTCACGGTCTTGAGCGCCATCAGCAGCGGGACGGTGAACAGGGTGCCCAAAGCGCCGAACAGCAGCATCGAGTTACGTCGACCGATTCGGTCGGAGAGCATGCCGAAGAACGGCTGTAGGATCATGAACAGGAACAACGCGCCGGTCATCACGAAGCTTGCGCTCTTGGCGTTCATCCCCGCCGTGTTGACCAGGTATTTCTGCATGTACGTGGTGAAGGTATAGAAGATCAGCGAACCACCGGCGGTGTAGCCCAGCACGGTGATGAACGCTGCGGTGTGGTTGCGGAACAACCCAGCGATGGTACCGGCGTCTTTGTCCTTGCGGGTTTCGGCGCTGCTGGTTTCCTCCAGCGAACGGCGCAACATCAGCGAGACCAGGGCGGCAATGGCACCGACCACGAACGGAATGCGCCAGCCCCACGCACGCAGTTCATCCTCGCTCAGCAGTTGCTGCAGGATGACCACTACCAGCACCGCCAGCAGTTGGCCACCAATCAGCGTTACGTATTGGAACGAGGCGAAGAAACCACGCTGGCCTCGTAGCGCCACTTCACTCATGTAGGTGGCAGTGGTGCCGTATTCGCCACCCACCGACAGGCCCTGGATCAGGCGCGCGAGCAACAGCAGCGCCGGCGCCCAGGTGCCGATGCTGGCGTATGTGGGCAGGCAGGCGATCATCAACGAACCGGCGCACATCATCAGCACCGAAATCATCAGGGAGTTCTTGCGGCCATGACGATCGGCCAGGCGGCCGAAGATCCAGCCACCGATGGGCCGCATCAAAAAGCCGGCAGCGAACACGCCAGCGGTGTTCAGCAGCTGCACGGTGGGGTCATCGGAGGGAAAGAAAGCCGGCGCGAAGTAGATCGCGCAGAAGGCGTAGACGTAAAAGTCGAACCACTCCACCAGGTTGCCCGAAGAGGCACCGACAATGGCAAAGATGCGTTTACTGCGCTCTTCGCCGGTGTAATAGGCTGAGGTCATGGTGTGTTTACTCCTGGAGGGTCATAGGTATTCTAGACATACCTAGTAACACACTCGTTCCGCACGGAGGCTGGCAATTGGCCTTGTGTCGTAGCTACCGGCCCTATTGCCGGCAGGCCGGCACCCACAAGGATTGCGTGGTTCCCTGCAGGAGCCGACTTGCCGGCAATAGCGCCGGTACGGGTCAGACCCGTTCGATGGCCAGGGCGAGACCTTGGCCTACACCCACGCACATGGTCGCCAGGCCTTTACGCCCACCGCTCTTCTCCAACTGGTGAAGCGCAGTCAGGACCAGACGCGCACCACTCATGCCCAGCGGGTGGCCCAGGGCGATGGCGCCGCCATTGGGGTTGACCTGCGGCGCGTCATCGGCCACACCCAGCTCGCGCAGCACCGCCAGGCCTTGGCTGGCGAACGCTTCATTGAGCTCGATGACATCGAAGTCGCCAACCGCCACACCCAGACGCTCGGTGAGCTTGCGCACTGCCGGTACCGGGCCAATGCCCATGACACGGGGCGCCACACCGGCGCTGGCCATGCCGAGCACTCGAGCACGTGGGGTCAGGCCATGTTTCTTCACTGCCTCGGCCGACGCCAGGATCAGGGCTGCGGCGCCGTCGTTGACACCCGACGCGTTGCCAGCGGTGACGGTCTTGTCCGGGCCATTGACCGGTTTGAGCTTGGTCAGCGCTTCCAAGGTGGTCTCCGGACGCAGATGTTCATCCTGCTCGACCAGGGTCTCACCCTTCTTGTGGGTGATGCGGACGGGGACGATTTCCTCGGCGAAGAAGCCGGCAGCCTGGGCCGCTGCGGCCTTCTGCTGGCTACGCAAGGCAAACGCATCCTGGTCGGCACGCGATACCTGGTAGTCGTCGGCGACGTTGTCGGCGGTCTCGGGCATCGAGTCCACGCCGTACTGGCTCTTCATCAGCGGGTTGATGAAACGCCAGCCGATGGTGGTGTCTTCGAGCTTCATGTTGCGCGAGTAAGCGCTCTCGGCCTTACCCATGACGAACGGGGCACGCGACATCGACTCGACGCCGCCAGCAATAGCCAGCTCCATTTCGCCGCTGGCGATGGCGCGGAAGGCCGTGCCGATAGCGTCCATGCCCGAAGCACACAGACGGTTGAGGGTGACGCCGGGAATGCTCTCGGGCAGGCCCGCGAGCAGCAGCGCCATGCGCGCCACGTTGCGGTTGTCTTCGCCAGCCTGGTTGGCGCAGCCGAAGAACACCTCATCGACCTGGTCCCACTGCACCGACGGGTTGCGCTCGATCAGCGCCTTGAGCGGCACTGCGGCGAGGTCGTCGGCACGCACACCGGCCAGGGCACCGCCGAAGCGGCCGATCGGGGTGCGGATGGCGTCACAGATGAATACGTCACGCATCAGGCTTCTCCTGCCACCTGGCCATGGGCCACGGCGGTACGGGCTTCAAGGTCGCGCAGAGCGGTCAGTTCGACTTCGGTCGGTGCGCTGGTGGTCTGCACATCGTCGGCGAAACGGATCGCCCAGCCGGTGGCGGCAACGATCTGCTCGCGAGTGACGCCAGGGTGAATCGAGGTGACCACGAACTCGTTGGTGCCAGCTTCAGGCTCCATGATGCACAGGTCGGTGATGATCCCGACAGGGCCGTCACCTGGCAGGCCCAGGCGCTTGCGCGAATCGCCACCCTCGCCGTGACCGACCGAGGTGATGAAGTCCAGCTTGTCGACGAAGGCACGGGTCGACTGCTTGAGGATGATCAGTACTTGCTTGGCGGAGCCTGCAATTTCCGGCGCGCCACCCGCACCCGGCAGACGGGTCTTGGGTGCATGGTAGTCACCCACCACGGTGGTGTTGATGTTGCCGAAGCGGTCGACCTGGGCGGCACCGAGGAAGCCCACGTCGATACGACCACCTTGCAGCCAGTAGCGGAAGATCTCGCCGGTCGGCACCACGGTATCGGCGGTTTCGGCCAGCTCGCCGTCACCGATCGACAGCGGCAGTACGCTCGGTTTGGCACCGATCGGGCCAGACTCGTAGATCAGCACCACGTCTGGCGAGGAGGTCAGCCGAGCCAGGTTGGCAGCCTTGGATGGCAGGCCAATGCCGACGAAGCAGACAGCGCCGTTGCGCAGGCGACGGGCAGCGGCGACGGTCATCATTTCAGAGGTGGAGTAGCTCATTGTGCAGCCTCCGAGGAGCTGGCCAGCTTGGCCTTGTATTCGTTGAAGTCAGCGGTGCCACGGATATAAGTGTCGATCCAGGCGCTGAACGACTCACGGTTGCGCGCAATCGGGTCCCAATCCTGGTAGAAGCGGTTGTCACGCTCGTAGTAACCATGGGCATAGGACGGGTGTGCGCCACCCGGTACCAGGCAGACTGCGCTCAGCGCCCAAGTCGGCAGGACACAGGCGTTCATCGGTGCCTGCAGGTCATCGACGATTTCTTCGACGGTGACGATGCAACGCTTGGCGGCCAGGGCGGCTTCTTTCTGGACGCCGAGGATGCCCCACAGCAACACGTTACCTTTACGGTCGGCCTTCTGCGCGTGAATCACGGTGACGTCCGGACGCACCGACGGTACCGCGGCGAGGACTTCGCCGGTGAACGGGCAGGTAACGCTCTTGATCAGCGGGTTGACCTTCGGCAGGTCGGAACCGGCGTAGGCACGCAGCACCGCGAATGGCAGGCCGGAAGCACCAGCGACGTAAGCGTTGGCGAGGTCGGCGTGGCTGTGCTCTTCGATTTCGATCGCGTGCGGCCACTGCTTCTCGACCGCGTCACGCAGACGGTGCAGCGAACCGACACCTGGGTTGCCGCCCCACGAGAAGATGATCTTCTTGGCGCAGCCGGCGCCGATCAGCTGGTCGTAGATCAGGTCCGGGGTCATGCGCACGAGGGTAAGGTCGCGCTTGCCCTGACGGATGATCTCGTGGCCAGCGGCGGTCGGGATCAGGTGGGTGAAGCCTTCGAGCGCGACGGTATCGCCGTCTTGAATGAACTGCTTCACAGCTTCGTGAAGCGGGAGGATTGCAGCCATGGGGAGACTCCTGGTCAGGGTGCTACGTTGAACTCAGATTAAGGAGACTGGTGGGTGGCCACAATCCGATAATCGACTATTTGTGCGGTTATCGAACAATTTGTTGCCAGGCTAACCTTCTGTCTCTCAAGACCTCATCGCCAGCAAGCCGGGCTCACGCGGGGCTTGCAACGCCCCGCAGACACCCGCTTGCCGGCCAGGATCAGGTCGCGTCCGCGTGGCTTACCCACCCTTTGACGATTACACCCACCGTCGCCAGCGCTGCGGGCACCAGCAAGGCAGTCAGTACCTGCTCGAAGCTCCAGCCCAGGCCCAGCAGGGTCGCACCGCTCCAGGCACCCAGAATCGCGCCGAAACGGCCGATGCCCAGCATCCACGAAACCCCGGTGGCACGGCCTTGGGTCGGGTAGAAGCGCGCCGCCAGCGAGGGCATCGCCGACTGCGCACCGTTCACGCACATACCTGCGATCAGCACCAGTGTGGCCAGCAAGGTAATGTTGCCCAGGCTCTGCCCCACTGCGTAGGCAAACACGCCGGCCAGCAGGTAGAAGATGCCAATGACCTTGTGCGGGTTGAAGCGGTCCATGGCCCAACCCACCCCGACCGCACTGAGCACGCCGCCGAACTGGAACAAAGCACCAATGAAGGCCGCCTGTTCCATGCTGGCACCGCTGTCACGCATCAGTGTGGGCAGCCAGCTGGTCAGCAGGTACACGATCACCAGGCCCATGAAATAGGTCAGCCACAGCAGCAAAGTGCCGACGCCATAGGTACCGGAGAAGATCACTGCAAACACGTTGCGAGCAGCTACCGCTTTTTGTTCGGGCACACTGAAGCTGGCCGCCTGAGCGATCACCGCAGGGGCGATCGGTGCCAGGGTCTTGCGCACTTTGTCGGTGCCCCGGTTGCGCACCACCAGAAAACGCGCCGACTCCGGCAGCCAGATCATCAGCACCAAGGCCAGCAGCAGAGGCAGCACACCACCCACCACCAGCAGACTGTGCCAACCGTAGGCCGGGATCATCTTGGCGGAAATGAAACCACCACCCGCCATGCCCAGGTTGAAGCCACAGAACATGCTGGTCACCAGCAGCGACTTCAGGCGCTCGGGGGTGTACTCGGACAGCAAGGTGGTGGCGTTGGGCATGCCTGCCCCCAGACCCAGGCCGGTCAGGAAGCGCAGCACCAGCAACTGATCGACATTGGTGGCGTAGGCCGAAGCCAGGCTGAAGCCGCCGAACACCAGCACGGCCCCCACCAGTACACCTTTACGACCGAAGCGGTCAGCCAAAGGCCCCGAGCCGAGGGCCCCGAACACCATGCCGATAAGCGCCGCACTCATCACCGGGCCAAGGCTGGCGCGGTCGATGCCCCACTCCTGGGACAAGGCCGGCGCGATGAAACCCATGGCGGCTGTATCCAGGCCGTCAAGGAAGACAATAAGGAAGCAGAGGATCACCACCCGCCACTGAAAGCGGGACAGAGGCTGTTCATTGATGAACGACTGGACGTCGAGGCTGTTCCCGACAGATTGCGGTTGATTCATTGTTGTTATCCAGAATGATGGGCACGGACAAACCACTGCACGCGAGGCACGAGCAACGTATTCGAAAGTCGGTGGAGTGCGGCTGGAATCAGCCTGGATACGAGGGCACTGCGTGCGGGTGCGGCCGCAGCAGCGAAGCGACAGTGTTCATGATCAAGGTATCTCTCGTGTTGTTTTTGTTCGGTCGGCAAAGCCGACCGTTGCGAGAGACATTAATCAGCGCCTTGGGACTGCGCAATTGACCAGCAACGACACTGTGCGTTTATCGAACAGGAAACGCTGCCACGCCTCGCCTCAGCCAAAAAGCTGGTGGCACAGGTCTTGGCTGGCGGACAACAGAATCGGCAGGAACCGCTGCTCCAGCTCGCTGCGACTGACGCGGCCCACGTGGGTGCTGACATTCAAGGCAGCCAGCACCTGACCCGATGCGTCATAGATGGGTACTGCAATCGATCGCAGCCCTTGTTCCAGCTCCTGATCCACCACACACCAGCCCTGGGCACGCACTTGCTGGATGCAGGCGAACAATGAATCGGGGTCATGCAATGTGCGACTGGTACGCGCCTTGAGGTCCGCCCGTTCCAGGTACTCCCTGAGGCTGGCATCGTCCAGCGCAGCCAGCAGGATGCGGCCCATCGACGTGCAATAGGCCGGCAACCGCCCACCTACCGACAGATCGACCGAGATCAGCCGCTCGACCGTTGCCGAACGCGCGATATAAAGAATGTCGTCACCTTCGAGCGTGGCCATGTTGGCCGCCTCATGCAGCTGGTCACTGATGCGGTCCAGATAAGGCTGCGCCGAAACGGCCAGCGGCGTCGAAGACAGGTAGGCATGCCCAAGGGTGAGCACTTTGGGCAGCAATGAATACGTGCGCCCGTCGGTGGTCGCATACCCCAGCTTGATCAAGGTATGCAGGCAACGCCGAACGGCAGCCCGTGGAATCTCGGTACGGTGGCTGATCTGGGCGATGGTCAGGTGGCGCTTGCGCTCCTGGAACGCCTGGATCACTGCAAGTCCCCGCGCCAGTGAGGTCATGAAGTCAGGGTCGCCCGTGAACGCCTGGATCCGCTTGGCCGGTGAAGCCACGATCGGTGGTGCCAACGAGGGAGCGGCACCACGCACCGGCTCTGCGTGGGCAGACTCATTGACCAGGGTTTCATCGCTCATCGCACACCTCTAAAAAAATCGCTCGCTCGTGCGATTATCGAACGAACGGCCGATAATCGCAATTGACCGCTGACACTTTTGCTTATACCTTTCTCCTGCCACATGTGGCTTCTTTGGAGAGACTGGTCAGGTACCCACCGTAGAAGTCCCCAGGCAACGGCCTCGCCTCGCGCGAGGCCGTTTTTCATTATCCTCTTGCAACACCGACTTCCGCTTCTGTTGTTCCAACATCGAACCCCGGCACTTCGTGGCGAACGCGACAACAACTTGCGTAGGCGATGTCAGTATTGGGTAAATA
This sequence comes from Pseudomonas sp. Rh2, assembly GCF_040762985.1. Classification (NCBI taxonomy): domain Bacteria; kingdom Pseudomonadati; phylum Pseudomonadota; class Gammaproteobacteria; order Pseudomonadales; family Pseudomonadaceae; genus Pseudomonas; species Pseudomonas sp. Rh2. The sequence goes on along the minus strand of NZ_CP142890.1, from coordinate 1,547,285 downwards.
ACCCTGTTCGACGAATTAACGGTTGCTATAATCGATTCTGCTGGCCCGGATCGAGACGCGGTCATGGACTTCACCGGGGTCATGCTTATCCAATCGCCAGCACTCAGGCTGCTGATTCACGCCTTCCGCTGTTCCATGCGCTTTCGGCGAATACCCAGAGCGTCGACAGGCGATACCCGCGTGGACGCAACGCACCTGGCAAACAACAAACAGGTAACCAACTCATTCAGGTATTACTGTGACGAAAGATGAACTGCGCGCGGAACTCGAGCGCCAGGCTGAACGTTACAAGGAAGTTTACGGCGGGGAAGTTACAACCTACGCCGCCCAACCGGATCCGGAACGCAAACCCTGGCGTAAACGAGCCACCGTGCAAGACCAAGCCTTCAGCCATGAACTGGAAAAGATGGAAAAGGAACTGCGCAGCGAGAAATCCTGAGCGTCCGATCCTTGGCATCCGCGCCGCAGGCTGAAAGGCCAGGGCGCGGGCGATCTTTACCGGGAGATCGGGGATGAAATGGAATTACACAAATTTCATACGACCGTTTGAACCGGGAGGCCGCACTGCTTTTTTTGATAATTTGCCGAAATTACAGGGTTTTCACGACTTTTAGGCGCCATTAATCTGCCTGGAATACGGCTTCGGCGTCCGAACCCAGGTCGAGAATGACTGCCATCGGTCAGCAGCAGGTGCATCGATTGCCAAGGTTTTCTGGCATAATCGCGCCCCCTTTGACCGCCAGACAACCTTCATGATCGATTTATTCAGCGGACTGGATGCCTGGGTGTTGGTGAGCTTGCTGCTCGCGCTGACATTCGTGCTCGCATTCGAGTTCATCAATGGCTTTCATGACACCGCCAACGCGGTAGCCACCGTCATCTATACCAAAGCCATGCCGCCGCACCTCGCCGTATTCTTCTCCGGCGTGTTCAACTTCCTCGGCGTTTTGCTCGGCGGAGTCGGGGTGGCCTATGCCATCGTGCACCTGCTGCCAGTCGAATTGCTGATCAATGTGAACACCGGGCATGGCCTGGCCATGGTTTTCTCGCTGTTGGCTGCGGCCATCACCTGGAACCTCGGCACCTGGTATTTCGGCATCCCCGCCTCCAGCTCGCACACGCTGATCGGCTCGATCCTCGGTGTGGGCCTGGCCAATGCCTTGATCAACGACATTCCGCTGGGTGACGGCGTCAACTGGCAGAAGGCGATCGACATCGCCATGTCCCTGGTGGTCTCGCCCATGGCGGGCTTCGCCGTGGCAGCCCTGGTCCTGATCGGACTGAAATGGTGGCGCCCGCTGTCGAAGATGCACAAGACGCCCGAGCAGCGTCGCAAGCTCGACGACAAGAAACACCCCCCCTTCTGGAACCGCCTGGTGCTGGTTATTTCGGCCATGGGCGTGAGCTTCGTGCACGGTTCCAACGACGGCCAGAAAGGCATTGGCCTGATCATGCTGGTCCTGATCGGTATCGTCCCGGCCAAATTCGTCCTCGACCTGAACAGCACGACCTACCAGATCGAGCGTACCCGCGACGCCACCCTGCACATGAGCCAGTTCTACCAGCGCAACGCCGCGACCCTGGGCGAATTCCTGGCGCTGGGCAAGGCCAAGGCCAGCGACCTGCCGGAACAGTTCAGCTGCAACCCCCAGCAGACCGAACCCACCATCGCGGCACTGCAGACCTCGCTGCAAGGCGTGACCGACTACCGCGACCTGAGCGCGGAAAAACGCGTGGAAGTACGTCGCTACCTGCTCTGCCTGGATGACACGGCCAAGAAGGTCGGCAAGCTGCCAGGCCTGGAAGCCCGTGAGAAGGCCGACCTGGAAAAACTGCGCAAGGACCTCACCGCCACCACCGAGTACGCTCCGTTCTGGGTGATCGTTGCCGTTGCGCTGGCATTGGGCCTGGGCACCATGGTCGGCTGGAAACGCGTGGTACTGACCGTTGGCGAGAAAATCGGCAAACAGGGCATGACCTACGCCCAAGGCATGTCGGCACAGATCACCGCAGCCTGCGCCATTGGTATGGCCAACGTGTTCAGCCTGCCGGTGTCGACCACCCACGTCCTGTCATCCGGCGTCGCCGGTACCATGGTCGCCAACAAGAGCGGCCTGCAGGGCGGTACCGTGAAAACCATCCTGCTGGCCTGGGTCCTGACCCTGCCGGCCTCGATGGGCCTCGCGGCCGGCCTGTTCTGGCTGGCGTCGAAAGCCATTGGCTAAGTGATACCGCACATGTGAAAGGGGCGCCTTCGGGCGCCCTTTTCATATCTGCTCCCCGCCCCTGCTTAGTAAGAGCGGGATTACCCGCGCAAGGGTCGGCGCAGGTTCACTACCGCTTCCTGCCTCCCAACAACGACCCCATCAACCCCCGCACCAGCTGGCGCCCCAACTGGTTGGCCGCTTGCCGCACCGCCGACTTGATTGCCTGCCCTGCCGCACTCTGCAAGAACTCCCCGGCCTTGTCGGCAAAACTGTCTTCATCCACCTTAGGCACCGGCGCAGGCTCCACCGGCTCACCTTTGCGTTGACTCAACATCTCGTACGCCGACTCGCGGTCGACCGGCTTGTCATAGCGTCCTAGCAACGGTGAGCCGGCGATCAAGGCACTTCGCTCGGCTGCCGTGAGCGGCCCGATCCGCGACTGCGGCGGGGCGATCAGCACGCGCTGGACCATCGCTGGCGTGCCCTTCTCCTCCAGTGTTCCCACCAAGGCCTCGCCGATACCCAGCTCGGTCAGCACAGCCAAGGTATCGAACGCAGGATTCGGCCGAAAACCATCAGCCACCGCCCGTAGCGACTTCTGCTCCTTGGCGGTGAATGCCCGCAGACCATGCTGGATGCGCAATCCCAGTTGAGCCAGCACGGCATCCGGCAGATCGCCCGGTGACTGAGTGACGAAATAAACCCCCACTCCTTTTGAGCGGATCAGCCGCACCACCTGCTCCAGCCGGTCCTGCAAAGCCTTGGGCGTATCGTTGAACAACAAGTGGGCTTCATCGAAGAACAGCGCCAGCACCGGCTTGTCGGCATCCCCACGCTCCGGCAGTTGCTCGAACAGCTCAGCCAGCAGCCATAGCAGGAAGGTCGCATACACCTTCGGCGCCTCATGCACCAGGCGGCTGGCATCGAGCAGGTGAATGCGCCCACGCCCGTCGTGGTCAGGGCGCAGCAGATCTTCGAGCTGCAAGGCTGGCTCGCCGAACAGGGCCTCGGCGCCTTGCTGCTCCAAGGTGGCCAGCCGACGCAACAGTGCCTGGGTCGAGGCGCCAGTCATCAGAGCGCTGTCTTCGCCGAGCAATTGTGGGTTGTCCTTCAAATGCCCTAGCAGAGCCTTGAGGTCCTTCAGATCCAGCAGCAACAGGCCTTCGCGGTCCGCCACCTTGAACGCGGCATACAGCGCGGCCTGTTGGCTGTCGGTCAGTTCAAGCAAGTTGCCCAGCAACAGCGGCCCCATTTCGCTGAGGGTGGTACGCAGCGGGTGACCGGACTGGCCAGCGATATCCCAGAGGCTGGTCGGATAAGCCTGTGGCGTGTGTCCCAACCAGGGCATGCCGGCAATCCGCTCGGCTACCTTGCCTTGCGGGGCCCCCATCGCCCCCAGGCCACACAGGTCACCTTTGACATCGGCCGCGAATACCGCCACCCCCGCATCGCTGAAAGCTTCCGCAAGATGCTGAAGTGTGACGGTTTTACCCGTCCCCGTGGCCCCGGCGACCAAACCATGACGGTTGGCCAGGCGCATGGCTTGGGTGACGGGCTGGCCATCCAAACCTGCGCCGACAACTAATTGCGAAGAATCCGACATGTTCTCTCTTCCTCTACTCAAGCTTCACCCTGAATCGGCCGATACACCCATGTGATATTCGCCTTCAAAGCAGGAACAACCGAAAAAGGACTTTCCGGGATGTTGCACTGTTTGACTGCTGTATTCGTGCGAACGCCCGATAAAAACCTTAGCGGAACCGATTACGCCATGAACAAAAGCCTTCGTTTCAGCCATAAGATCCTATTGGCAGCCTCACTGATCGTGATACTCGCCTTCAGTTTGTTCACCCTCTACAACGATTACCTCCAGCGTAATGCGATCCGGGAAAATCTGGAGAATTATCTGGCTGAAATGGGCGAATCCACTTCGACCAACATTCGCAACCTGTTCGAAGGTCGCATAAAACTGGTGGAGAATCTGGCACAGAACATTGCCCAGGAACCCGCCAAGGCTGAGACCTTGATGGGCCAGAATGCCCTGACCTCCAGCTTCCTGACCGTGTACCTGGGCAAGGTCGATGGTGGTTTCAGTGTCCGCCCCGACACCAAGATGCCCGATGGCTACGATCCACGTACCCGCCCTTGGTATAAGGACGGCATGAACGCCTCCGGCGTGACGCTTACCGAACCGTACATCGACATGGCCACCAACAAGATGGTCATCGGCATCATCAACAAGGTTTCCGGCTCCGTCGGCGTGGTCGGCGGCGACCTGGACCTCGATGGCCTGGTACGGATCGTCAACTCGCTGAACTTCGGCGGCATGGGTTATGCCTTCCTGGTCAACGATCAAGGCAAGATCCTGGTTCACCCGGACAAAGAGCTGGTGATGAAGTCGCTGTCGGACCTGTTCCCGCAAAAGACCCCCAAGCTGTCCGGTGAACTGACCGAAGTCGATACCGACGGTCAGGCGCGCTTGCTGACCTTCACGCCGATCAAAGGCCTGCCATCGGCCAACTGGTACATCGGCCTGTCGGTGGACAAGCAAAAAGCCTTCGCCATGCTGAGCACTTTCCGCACCTCGGCGGTCATCGCCACGGTCGTTGCCGTGGTGATCATCATCGGTCTGCTCGGCCTGCTGATCCGCGCACTCATGCAGCCGCTGCACACCATGACCCGAGCGATGGAAGACATCGCCGAAGGCGAAGGCGACCTGACCAAGCGGCTGAAAATCCACAGCCACGACGAGTTCGGTATTCTGGGTACCGCCTTCAACCGCTTCGTCGAGCGTATCCACAGCTCGATCCGCGAAGTGTCCTCGGCCACCGAGCAGGTCAATGAAGTAGCCCTTCGGGTCATCAGCGCATCGAACTCGTCGATGGCCAACTCCGACGAACAGTCCAACCGCACCAACAGCGTCGCCGCCGCCATCAACGAACTGGGTGCTGCCGCCCAGGAGATCGCTGGCAATGCGGCCCAAGCCTCGCAACACGCCAGCTCGGCTCGCCTGCTGGCCGAGGAAGGCCAGCAAGTAGTGGAGCGCAACATCGAGGCGATGAACCGCCTGTCCGACCTGATCGTCAGCTCCAGCGCGCACATCGAGACCCTCAACAGCAAGACCGTCAACATCGGCCAGATTCTCGAAGTCATCACCAGTATCTCCCAGCAGACCAACCTGCTGGCACTCAACGCCGCGATCGAGGCTGCCCGCGCCGGCGAGGCTGGCCGAGGCTTTGCCGTGGTAGCCGATGAAGTGCGCAACCTGGCCCACCGCACGCAGGAATCGGCGCAGCAGGTCCAGACCATGATCGAGGAACTGCAGATCGGTGCCCGCGAATCGGTGGAGACCATGGGCCAAAGCCAGCGCCACAGCCAGGACAGCATGGAGATCGCCAACCAGGCCGGCGAGCGTCTGGACAGCGTGACCGTGCGCATCGGCGAGATCGACGGCATGAACCAGTCGGTGGCCACCGCCACCGAGGAACAGACTGCCGTGGTCGATTCGATCAACATGGACATCAACGAAATCAACATGCTCAACCAGGAAGGCGTCGAAAACCTCCAGGCCACCCTGCGTGCATGCTCTGACCTGGAGCAGCAAGCGAGCCGCCTCAAGCATCTGGTCGGCACGTTCCGCATCTGACCGCACGCCACAGGAGCAGGCAGTCCGCCTGCCTGCTCCTGTCGTTCGAAGCTATCCCGCCAAGCCCCCTACCCCGATCGAACAAACTATTCTTCAGGAAGGTCAACCTTTAGGCGCGTCATCGCCGGCCCGTTGCAGCCGGATGACAGACCCGAAGACGATCCCGGAGGGATGCTGATCGTGCACATTGCTGACATCACCATGTTCTACGCCCCGGCCAGCGGCGGCGTACGTACCTATCTTGATGCCAAACACCATCGACTCGACGCCATTGCAGGCGTGCGCCACAGTCTCTTGATCCCCGGCGCCAGCGCCAGCCACGACAACGGCATCTATCAGGTGCCCGCTCCTCCCCTGCCGTTTGGCAACGGCTACCGCTTCCCGGTGCGCCTGGCCCCTTGGTGCAACGTGCTTCGCCGCCTCAAGCCCGACCTGATCGAGGTGGGCGACCCCTACCTGACCGCCTGGGCAGCCCTGGAAGCGCGGCGCAAGCTCAACGTGCCGGTGATCGGTTTCTATCATTCCGATCTCCCCTTGCTGGTCAGCAATCGGATGGGCAACTGGTTCACCCCCAATGTCGAAGCCTATGTCAGCAAGCTGTATGGCAACTTCGACCGGGTGCTGGCTCCCAGCCAAGTCATGGCCGACAAACTGCGCCGCCTGGGGGTTAAACAAGTTCATGTGCAGCCTCTGGGCGTCGACCTGTCGACCTTCCACCCTGGGCACCGCGATCCGCATCTGAAAGCCAGACTGGGGATTCCCGACACCAGCCGCCTGCTGATCTACGCAGGTCGCGGTTCGCGGGAAAAGAACCTGCCCGTTCTGCTTGACTGCATAGAGCGCCTGGGCCGACCGTATCACCTGTTGCTGGTTGGCTCGAACATGCCAGCCAATGTGCCAGCCAACGTCACCGTGATCGATCGATTCTGCCCACCCGATGAGGTCGCCAGGCTGATGGCCAGTGCCGACCTGCTGGTTCACGCAGGCGACCAGGAAACCTTCGGCCTGGTCATCCTCGAAGCGATGGCCAGCGCAACCCCGGTGGTCGCGGTGCGGGCCGGGGCGTTCAGCGAGATCATCAACGACCGGTGCGGGCGCCTGTGCCGCCCCAACGATGGCCAGGCCATGGCCACCGCCGTGCGTGAGGTGTTCGAAGAAGGCATTCACGACCTAGGCGTCCAAGCCCGTTGCCAGGCAGAGCAACACTACTCGTGGGACAGCGTGGTAAGCGGCTTGCTGGGGCACTATCAGGCCGTGCTCGGCCACACACCGCAGGTACGTGCCCATGGTTGAAAACAGCGGCAAGCCGCGCAGCCTGATGCTGGTGCTGCACGACATCGCGCCCGAAACCTGGCCCGACTACCAGCCGTTCGTCGAGGCCGTCGACCAACTGGGCAATGTGCCGATGACCTGGTTGGTGGTGCCGGACTTCCATCACCGCAACCTGCTGTCACGCTCGCCCACCTTCTGCCGCATGCTCGAACACCGTTTGGCGCGGGGAGACGAACTTGCCTTGCATGGCTTCTACCATGCCGATGACGAGCCGCCACCACGCAGCCCTGGCGAATACTTCATGCGCCGTGTCTTGACCCATGAAGGCGAATTCTACCGGCTGGACCGCCAGCAAGCCCTGCAACGCCTGGAAAGCGGCCTGGCGCTATTCGAGCGGCAAGGCTGGCCGGTAGCAGGCTTCGTCGCACCGGCCTGGTTGATGAGCGAAGGCACCCGACAGGCGCTGCGCCATCTGCCCTTGCGCTACACCAGCACAGCCCAGCACCTGTACCGCCTGCCCGAGTTCACCGCCATCCCAGCCCCTGGTTTGGTATGGAGCGCCCGCAGTGCCTGGCGTCGGGGACTGTCTCGGCTGCTCTGTGACTGGCAATGCCGACGTTGGCGCGAGGCAGAGACACTGCGCCTGGGGCTGCACCCGGTGGACATGCGTCATCGCGACTCACGACAGTACTGGTTGCGCACCCTCCAGACCCTACTGGCAGAAGGCCGCGAGCCCTTGACCAAGTCAAGCTGGCTGGAGCGCCAGGTGATCGCATGAGCCGCCTGGGCTGGCTGGTCCTGGCCTTGCTCTTGGCGGTGTTGGTGCCGACGCTGCTGGGCGGCAGCGAACTGCTACCCAGGCTACGCGCCTTCGCACCGACACTGATGATGTCGCTGCTGGGGATGATCATGCTGTGCTGGGTCATCAACGCCGTTCGCCTGCGCCTGCTGCTCGGCCAGCAGGCGCAGAAGATTAGCCGGGTACGCAGCCTGGGCGTGGTGATGGCCACCGAGTTCGCAATCTGCACCACCCCGGGGGGTAGCGGCGGACCGCTGACCTTGATGGCGCTGCTGGCCCATGATCGCATCGGCCCAGCGCGCAGCGGGGCGGTGTTTGCCATGGACCAACTGAACGACTTGGTGTTTTTCTTCTGTGCCCTGCTGGCTATCGCCGGCTATGCCGCGTTTCACAGCCTCGGGCAAAGCCAGGAAAGCATGCTGCTGGGCAGCGCATCGCTGCTGTGCGTGGCGCTGGCGCTGGTGGTTGGTTTACTACGCTACCGACGCCGGGTGATGCGGTTCATCGGGCGGCTGCTAAGGCGCCTTGGCGTTGCCCGGCAACGTCGACAACGCTGGGCTCGCAAGCTGCTGCACTTCATCCATGCCCTGGCGCAAACCTGGCGCCTGCCCAAACGCACGCTGGCGCTGGTATTCACCCTCACCTGCGCGCACTGGAGCCTACGCTACAGCGTGTTGTTCCTGGTACTGCGGGGATTGGGTGTGGAGCTTTCGTGGGTACCGAGCTTTCTGGTGCAGATGCTTTCGCTGAGCGCCGGTCAGTTCAGCTTGCTGCCAGGTGGTGCAGGCGCCGCAGAACTGACGTCGGCGAGCTTGCTGACCCCCTTGGTCGGCAGCTCGACCGCAGCGGCGGCAGTGCTGATCTGGCGGGCAGTCACTTACTACTTCTATCTGCTTGCCGGAGGGCCGGTGTTCGTGTGCCTGCTGGCGCGTCCGTTGCTGGCGCGCTGGCGGGGTCAGGCGCATTGAGCTGCTGCCAGAGTTCGGCGGCACCGGAAAACTCGGTGCCGTCGTCGTCGCTCAGCGCTTCGGGATCGAAGCGGGCCAGGCAGCCCTCGCCGAGGGTCGCAGGTGCCGAGGCACCCGCCTTGTCACGCGGATCTGCCACAGGCCACCTCGCTATCAGTCGAAGACCACCGTTTTGTTGCCGTGGACCAGTACACGGTCTTCCAAGTGATAGCGCAGACCACGGGCCAACACCATCTTCTCGACGTCACGGCCGAAGCGAACCATATCTTCGATGCTGTCGGCGTGGCTCACGCGGACCACGTCCTGTTCGATGATCGGGCCGGCATCGAGCTCTTCGGTCACGTAGTGGCAAGTTGCGCCGATCAGCTTCACGCCACGCAGCGCAGCCTGGTGGTAAGGCTTGGCGCCAACGAACGAGGGCAGGAAGCTGTGGTGGATGTTGATCACTTTTTCAGCGTAGTCCTGGCACAGTTGCGGCGGCAGGATCTGCATGTAGCGGGCCAGCACCACCACGTCGGCCGCATGCTCCTGAACCAGGCGCGACACTTCGGCAAAGGCCGGGGCCTTGTCCTTGGGGTCCACCGGCACATGGAAGAACGGGATCCCGTGCCACTCGACCATGCTGCGCAGGTCGTTGTGGTTGGAAATCACGCAAGGAATCTCACAGTCCAGCTCGTCGGTGTGCCAGCGGTGCAGCAGATCGGCCAGGCAATGGGATTCGCGGCTGGCCATCAACACCACGCGCTTCTTCTGCGCAGAGTCGGTGATGCGCCAGGTCATGGAGAACTCTTCGGCGATGGGCGCGAACGCCTCGCGGAAGGCTTCGATACCGAACGGCAGCGACTCGGCACGGATTTCATGGCGCATGAAGAACCAGCCACTTTGCTCGTCGGAGTGGTGGCTGGCCTCGTTGATCCAGCCGTTGTACAAGGCCAGGAAATTACTGACTTTCGCCACGATGCCTACACGGTCGGGGCAGGCGATCACCAGACGATAGGTGCGCATGAATAAGACTCCAAAACTTCGCAAAGGCGCTCATTCTAGCGGCACACCAGCAAAAACGCAGTATTGATCGTGTGCGCCCGCACCGCCAGCGCCAGCCTTATGCCACTGTCCCTGGCACTACCACCTCGGGATCGAGAGTTTTGTGAATTTTTCTTAACCGAAGAAATATGTTGTCGCAACCTAATTAACAGTTTATTGCTTATTTATATGTTTACTTGAGAGTATCGCCTGTCTATTATTGGCACACACATTTCTGAACACGCACTAAGGAACACTCCATGTCCCTGATCAACGAGTACCGCGCTACCGAAGAAGCCATCAAGGAACTTCAGGCCCGCCTGGCCAACCTGTCGCAGGATGACAAGCTGAAACAAGAACTGGAGTTCGAAGGCAAACTGCGCGCACTGATGGGTGAATACTCCAAGTCGCTGCGCGACGTGATCGCCCTGCTCGACCCAGAGTCGAAACTGAGCAAAGGCCCGCGCGCCGTGGCTAAAACCACTACCACCAAGCGTGCACGCAAAGTCAAGCAATACAAAAACCCGCACAACGGTGAAGTGATCGAAACCAAAGGCGGTAACCACAAGACCCTGAAAGAATGGAAAGCCAAGTGGGGTGGTGATGTGGTTGAAGGCTGGGCGACTCTGCTGGACTGATAGTCCGCACTGTTTCCTCGCTTTTGCAAACACGAACGCCGGCTTAATGCCGGCGTTTTTGTTGGCTCATTCACGGGTGCAATTCGAACCGTGCCTGTAATTGCCCGGCATGGGCCTGCCAGGCGTCCAGCACCTTGCGCCCCGCTTCATCGGCATCGGCCCAAGCCCCCTGCCGGGCCTGCTCGAAGCCCGCCAGCGTGTTCGGGGCGCCGTGCAAAGGGTCGCTCAAACGCTGCTGGCAGAACGCGAACCAGCGCTGACGCTCCTGGGGGTTCAAGGTCTCGGGGAAGTTTCGCGCACGATACCGGAACAGCAACTCAGGCATTCGTGGGTCATCGAACATCCAGTGGCCATGCCCTAATTGCGCTGGTTCCAGGGTACGCACTTGTTCACATAGACGACGGTCACGCTCTCCCAGGAAACCGTCATACAACTGCTGTTCAGGGTCTTCGCTGGGGGTGAAATCTTCCGTGCCATAGATGTGTTCAAGCTTGTCTTGCCAAACCGACTGTTGCGTGGCCAAGGCCTCACCGCGCGATTGCAACAATGCCATGTCCAGCCCAAGGCGTTGTTGATCTGCAGGGCGCAATACCGATAGCGGAGCCACTACCGGGCAGCGGTTGATTTGCACCAACTTCAGCGGTACCGGTAGTTGCCCCTCAGATAAATGTTCATGCCGAGTGTACAAGCGCGCTCGCAGGACTTCGGCACTTTCCCTTAATAACGGTAGGGTTTCCTGATGCAGGTCGCACACAATCAGTGCATTGCGATTGCGCGGGTGCCAGGCCAGTGGCAACACCACGCCCAGATAATGACGCGCGGCCGAGAAACGTCCTGATATGTGCACCAGCGGCTGCAACAAGCGAATCTGTTCCAGCACTTTGTGCTTACTGCGAAGGTTGAACAACCAGTCATACAACTTAGGTTGTTTCTGGCGAATCAGACGGGCCAACCCAATGGTCGCCCGCACGTCGGAAAGTGCTTCATGGGCATGCCCATGGACAATGCCATTGGCCTGGCTGAGCAACTCCAGGCGCAAGCTGGTACGGCCCTCCTGCTGGGGCCAGACGATGCCCTCAGGGCGTAGCGCGTAAGCCGTGCGCACGACGTCGATCAGGTCCCAACGACTGTTACCGCCCTGCCACTCACGGGCATAGGGGTCGAAGAAGTTGCGATACAGGCTGTAACGCGTGACCTCGTCATCGAAACGCAAGGTGTTGTAGCCCGCGCCACAGGTTCCCGGGCGCGCAAGCTGCTCGTGAACCCGGGTCATGAATTCGGCTTCGCATAGGCCCTGGGTCGCCAACTGTTCGGGCGTGATACCGGTTACCAGGCACGCGGCCGGGTGCGGCAGGATGTCGTCGGAGGGGCGGCAATAGAGGTTGATAGGCGCTTCGATCTCATTCAGATCGAGGTCGGTACGCACACCGGCAACCTGCAGCGGTCGGTCGCAGCGTGGGTTGATGCCGGTGGTTTCGTAGTCGTGCCAGAAAATGCTGGAGCTCACGGGGTCGTCCTGTATCGAGGTCGTCCCGATTCTAGCGGACCGAGCTTCAGGCGGAAGCGTTGGCAGGGTTAAAACTGAAATAGTCTCGCAATGAACGGACGAAATCGTCGTACTCGCGGGGGGCTTGCAAGAGCATGAAACCAGAATCGTAGTGGCCGGGGGTCTGGTCCTCACGGCACCACAGGCAGCTGGCTGTCACGTTGATGAACTGCAAGCCGCCACCGGCCAGTGGCAGGCGCAGCTGCAACTCGAAATCCGGGCCGACCAGCACCGGCAGCTGGCTGATCAACATCAAGCCATCTTCCGAGGCATTACCCAGAAAGCCGATCTGCTGCTCGGTGAAGCGGTTGTAGACCTTGAGCACACAAGGCAGCTGATGGCGTTCGATATGGCGTTGGTTGTACATGATGGCTATTGCAGTCCGTACCCGATGCCAGGAATGCAAGAGACTGGCGAGTGGTTGTTACATCCAATTAACAGGTTAGCTCAACACTCGCGGCAAATCCCGTGAATTAGTTGACACGTTGGTGTTAACGCCAAGGAGTGGTGTTGACCGGGTTCGCCACTGCCGTGTCTCCCACCCGATAATGACCGGTCTTCTCCAGCGTTTGCAGGCGTGCCTTAGCGCGATAGGCGTACTCGTTGCCTGGATACTGCTGGATCAGGTACTCGTAGGTCTGCGCCGCATCGACGAACAGCTTCTGGCGCTCCAGGCACTGGCCGCGCAGCAGGGACACTTCGGGATGGATGAACGGCCGGGCACGGCTGGTTCGGTCAACCTGCGACAGTTCGAGCATGACCCGCTGGCAATCGCCACGGTCATAGGCACGGTAGGCATTGTTCAAATGATGGTCCATGGACCAGCGGGTGCAACCGACGGTGCTGGCCGCCAGGGCTAAAACGATCAGGGCTCGCATGGGGAATCTCCTTTGATGCCAGATTATCGGCCTTTGCACGCAAATCTTCACACCCTTTTGCAAGGATACCCCGCCCGTTCAAATGCCACCCTGCCTTGGTTGCAGGTAGTGCAACGGAACAATGACTACAGCGAGATTCAGGAGTAGCCTTTCGCTGCGCTTCACTATAGGAGTCTGTGCATGACCATCCGCCGTACCAAAATCGTCGCCACCCTTGGCCCCGCCAGCAATTCGCCGGAAGTGATCGAACAGCTGATCCTCGCCGGCCTGGACGTGGCACGCCTGAACTTCTCCCACGGCACCCCGGACGAGCACAAGGCGCGCGCCCGCCTGATCCGTGACATCGCCGCCAAGAACGGCCGCCATGTCGCACTGCTGGGCGACCTGCAGGGTCCGAAGATCCGCATCGCCAAATTCAGCAACAAGCGCATCGAACTGAAAGTCGGTGACAAATTCACTTTCTCCACCGCCCACCCGCTGACCGAAGGCAACCAGGACATCGTCGGTATCGATTACCCCGATCTGGTCAAGGACTGCGGCGTCGGTGACGAACTGCTGCTCGACGACGGTCGCGTGGTGATGCGGGTCGAAACCGCCACTGCAGACGCCCTGCACTGCGTGGTGATCGTCGGTGGCCCGCTGTCGGACCACAAAGGCATCAATCGCAAAGGTGGCGGCCTTACCGCTCCAGCCCTGACCGAAAAAGACAAGGCAGACATCAAGCTGGCCGCGGAAATGGACCTGGACTACCTGGCCGTGTCCTTCCCACGCGACGCCAAAGATATGGAATACGCCCGCAAGCTACGTGACGAAGCGGGTGGCAGCGCCTGGCTGGTGGCCAAGATCGAGCGCGCCGAGGCAGTGGCCGACGATGAAACCCTCGACGGCCTGATCGCCGCTTCCGACGCGGTGATGGTTGCCCGTGGCGACCTGGGCGTGGAAATCGGCGACGCCGAGCTGATCGCCATCCAGAAGAAGATCATCCAGCACGCCCGCCGCAACAACAAGGCGGTGATCGTGGCGACCCAGATGATGGAGTCGATGATCCAGAACCCGATGCCGACCCGTGCCGAAGTGTCGGACGTGGCCAACGCCGTGCTGGACAACACCGACGCGGTGATGCTGTCGGCCGAAAGCGCCGCCGGTGCCTACCCGATCGAAGCGGTTCAGGCCATGGCCCGCATCTGCCTGGGCGCCGAGAAGCACCCGACCAGCCAGAAGTCCAGCCACCGCCTGCACACCACGTTCGAGCGCTGCGACGAGAGCATCGCCCTGGCGGCCATGTACACCGCCAACCACTTCCCAGGCGTCAAGGCGATCATCGCGCTGACCGAAAGTGGCTACACCCCGCTGATCATGTCGCGTCTGCGTTCGCACGTGCCGATCTTCGCCCTGTCGCCACACCGCGCTACCCAGGCTCGCGCCTCGATGTTCCGCGGCGTCTACCCGATCGCCTTCGACCCGGCGGCATTGCCAGCCGACAAGGTCAGCCAGGCGGCCGTCGACGAGCTGCTCAAGCGCGGCCTGGTAGAGCAAGGTGACTGGGTGATCCTGACCAAGGGCGACAGCTACCACACCATCGGTGGCACCAACGGCATGAAGATCCTGCACGTTGGTGATCCGCTGGTCGGCTGATAGCCCCGGCCCAATCGCCGGCAGGCCGGCTCCTACAGGATTGCAGGAGCCGGCTTGACTGGCGATCAGTCGCAACTGCCTCATGCATGCTCGACGAACACGTCGGCAAACACCTGATTCCTCGGCACGCCGGCTATGAACAACCGCCGCGCGAACCGCTCGACGCTCCCCGGCGCCCCGCACACCAGCGCGACGGTCTGCCGCGATGACGGCCGCAACCCTGCCAGCGCCTCCTCCATATGCTCCGCCAGCACCAGCTCGGCCTGAACACCCTCCATTTCCCGCAACGGACCCGCCAAGTAGTGCCCAAGGTCATCGCGCGTGACATGCACCACCCTGATTTCCCCTTGGTGCCCCTGCCGTAACGCCTCGCGCAAAATGCCCCACAATGGCGCCAGCCCCGTACCCGCTGCCAGCAACCAGAGCGGTCGCGCTTGCCAATCTGGGTCGTAATGCAACGCTCCGCCTCGAATCTCCCCCACGCGCAGCACGTCACCGACCTGCAGCACGCGCGCCTTGTCGCAAAAGGCGCCTGGCCGTTGGCAGTCGATATGAAACTCAAGAAAGTCATCTTCGCCGGGCAGGCTTGCCACGGAGTAAGGCCGCGCCAGCGAGCCGTTCCACAGCACCACATGCTGCCCGGCCTGGTAACGCAACGTCCGCTCCGGCCGCAGACGAAGACGCAGCACTTCGCCAAACCAGTCCACCGCGCAGACCTGCGCGGCGATGCCATCGTGCAGCGGATCGAATACCGCCACGCGCAAATCCTCGACCACGCGGCACTGACAGGCCAGGCGCCAACCCTGGGCGTGCTTTTCCAGCGCCAATGCCTCGGGCAAGGCATCCACCGGCTGCCCATCCAGGCAATGCACCAGGCAGGCATGGCAACTGCCTGCCCGGCAACTGAAAGGCACGTTGAACCCTGCCTCGTTGAGGGCATCGAGCAAGTTACTGCCGGTCGGCACCGCCCAGCGGTGCTCGCCCACGCAAAGTTCGGGCATGGTGGGTGTTTCTCCAAAAGTCACGCTTGCACTGTAAGTCAAGGGCGCAACGGCAGCAAAAAAGATGCCCAAGCGCTGCCGACCATGGTCCAGACCAGTCGCAGGTGTTTCATCGCCACAGGCGCGCTATACTGCCGCGCCTTTTTCCGTCGGCCTGACCAGCCGGCGCCTTGCAAGGCGCTTCGACACGCTGGTCGGCACCGTCGAGCGTCTTTTTGAATGTTCCCGTCTTTAAGAGGAGCGCGCTGCATGACCGTGATCAAGCAAGACGACCTGATTCAGAGCGTCGCCGACGCCCTGCAATTCATCTCGTACTACCACCCCGTCGATTTCATCCAGGCGATGCACGAGGCCTACCTGCGTGAAGAGTCGCCTGCTGCGCGCGACTCCATCGCCCAGATCCTGATCAACTCGCGCATGTGCGCCACCGGCCACCGCCCGATCTGCCAGGACACCGGTATCGTCACCGTGTTCATCCGCGTGGGCATGGACGTGCGCTGGGACGGCGCCACCATGAGCGTCGACGACATGATCAACGAAGGTGTGCGTCGCGCCTACAACCTGCCTGAGAACGTCCTGCGCGCCTCGATCCTGGCCGACCCGGCCGGTGCCCGCAAGAACACCAAGGACAACACCCCGGCTGTCATCCACTACTCGATCGTCCCTGGCGACAAGGTCGAAGTCGATGTCGCGGCCAAGGGCGGCGGCTCCGAGAACAAGTCGAAGATGGCCATGCTCAACCCGTCCGACTCGATCGTCGACTGGGTCCTGAAGACCGTCCCGACCATGGGCGCAGGCTGGTGCCCGCCTGGCATGCTCGGCATCGGCATCGGCGGCACCGCCGAGAAAGCCGCGGTCATGGCCAAGGAAGTGTTGATGGAGTCCATCGACATTCATGAACTGAAAGCACGCGGCCCACAGAACCGCCTCGAAGAGATCCGCCTGGAGCTGTTCGAGAAGGTCAACCAACTGGGCATCGGCGCCCAGGGCCTGGGCGGCCTGACCACCGTGCTCGACGTCAAGATCATGGATTACCCGACCCACGCCGCCTCCTTGCCGGTGTGCATGATCCCGAACTGCGCCGCCACCCGTCACGCGCACTTCGTGCTCGATGGCTCCGGCCCGGCCGAGCTGGAAGCGCCATCGCTGGACGCCTACCCAGAAATCGTCTGGGAAGCCGGCCCGAGCGCCCGTCGCGTCAACCTCGACGACATCACGCCGGAAGAAGTCGCCAGCTGGAAACCGGGCGAGACCATCCTGCTCAACGGCAAGATGCTGACCGGCCGCGACGCTGCGCACAAGCGCATGGTCGAGATGCTCAACCGTGGTGAAGAGCTGCCGGTCGACCTCAAAGGCCGCTTCATCTACTACGTCGGCCCGGTCGACCCGGTCGGTGACGAAGTGGTAGGCCCAGCCGGCCCGACCACCGCCACCCGCATGGACAAGTTCACCCGCCAGATCCTCGAGCAGACCGGCCTTTTGGGCATGATCGGTAAATCCGAGCGCGGCCCTGCTGCCATCGAAGCGATCAAGGACAACAAAGCCGTCTACCTGATGGCCGTCGGCGGCGCCGCCTACCTGGTGGCCCAGGCGATTCGCAAGTCGAAGGTTCTGGCCTTCGCCGAGCTGGGCATGGAAGCGATCTACGAGTTCGAGGTCAAGGACATGCCAGTGACCGTCGCCGTGGACAGCCAAGGCGAATCGGTCCACATCACTGGCCCAGCCCTGTGGCAGAGCAAAATCGCCGAAAGCCTGGCGGTTGAAGTGAAGTAAGGCTGTAGTAACCGGCGCCGGCCCCTACAAAACCTGTAGGTGCCGGCTTGCCGACAATGGGTCCGTACGAGCCTAGCCGACCCTCTCGAACTGCTCCGGCCAGTCCCTACGGGTAAACACCTGCCCTTCTCGCCTCACCCGTCGCACGGTCTCCAGGTCCACCTCGCACACCAACCACTGGCTGCTCGCCGGATTCAGTTGCTCGCTCTGGGCAATCACACCATCGCTGGGCATCCCGAAATCGGGTGGCACGAACAGCCCTGCCCGCCCAATGTTTTCGTCCAAGGCCGGTGACCAAGGCGCCAGGCCCACCGTAGGGCTTTGCAAAACGGCGATCTGGTTCTCCAGGGCTCGCGCCTGAGCGCCGATGCGTACCCGATGAAAACCCGCTTCGGTATCGGTGCAGCTAGGTGCCAGAATCAGGTCGGCCCCTTGCTCCGCCAAACGCCTGGCCAATATCGGAAACTCATTGTCATAACAGATCAGAATGCCCAGTCGCCCCCAAGGGGTGTCGAATACCTGCAACCCCTGCCCCGCTGCGATGTTCCATTGCTCACGTTCGAAACGGGTCATCATCAGCTTGTCCTGATAACCCATCATCCCCTGCGGGCCGAACAACCAGGCGCGGTTGCGGTACTGCCCATCACTGTCGAGCACCGGCAAGCTGCCGGGCTGCAGGTAAACGCCCCATTGCCGAGCGATGCCTTCACACAACGCCAGCCAACGCTCCACCAGGGGCTGGATGCCAGCGATGGACGCTCTCAGGTCGCCACGCTGCTCCGTCGGTAACTGCCCGCTCAGTACCAGCCCTGCGTATTCCGGCAACAGCAGCAATTGAGCGCCCTCGGCCACCGCTGCCGCACACAGCCTCTGTAAGTGCCCGGCATAGGCTTCCCAGGTTTCATGCAACTCGATGGCGTACTGGCAAGCCGCCAGGCGAATCATATCGGCAGTTCCTTGACCCAGAACGACATCAGCTTGGCAGATTCCTCCTGCTCATCCAGGTCGCGCCAGGCATAGGTGGTCCGCAGCGAGGGGTCATGCAGGAACCCGCGGTTTCGCCAAAAGCCGTGCAGGGGCTTGTAGTCGGCGGGCCTGCGCGGGTGCGCGCCTGGGCGCTCGACCGCACAGAATGCACAGTGATCGAACTCAGCCAGTTTGTGCGCGTAGGACTCACGTTCAATGAAGAATCGCACACCCAGGCCTCGCCCCCGATAAGCCGGAAGCACCACGGACTCGCCAAAATAATAGACGCTGGCAGGGTCGCGCCCCTGGGCCAGGAACGGCTGCTGGAACTGCGTGGCCACATCGACCAACGGCAGGCCGGTCGAGGCACCGACCACCTTGCCGTCATCGAGCGCCAGCACGACCAGGCTACGTCCGGAACGCGCGTAGGTGTCGAGGTAATCGGCTTCGTATTCCATGTCGCCGTCGTAGAGGTAGGGAAACTCGCGGAACACTGTAAGGCGTAGGCGAGCGAGGTCATCGATGTAAGGCGCGCTGGCGGCGCCGTGCAACAGGCGGATTTCCATGCTTGGCGGTCGTTTTGTCGATGTGGATGACGTGCTCGGCTAAGCCGGGCTTGAGGGGAAACCCTATCATCGGGCCAACGTCGATCCCTTTCCCGTACACGACAGGAACATTGCCATGACCGCTACCGAACTCGTCAACGCCTACTACGCCGCCTTCAATGCCGGCGACATGCCGGCCTTTCTCGCCTTGCTCAGCGAAGATGTGATCCACGACATCAACCAGGGCGAGCGGCAGATGGGCAAGGCGGCCTTTGCCGCGTTCATGGACAAGATGAACCGTTGCTACCGCGAGCGCCTGGCCGATATCGTGGTAATGCAGAACGCCGACGGCAGCCGGGCTGCAGCGGAGTTCACCGTGCATGGGGCGTATCTGGCCGATGACGAGGGCTTGCCGCCGGCCAATGGACAGACCTATGTGCTGCCGGCCGGGGCGTTCTTCTATATTCATTGCGGCAAGATCGCCCGAGTGACCAACTACTACAACCTCAATGACTGGGTTGAGCAGGTGGCCTGAAGCGAATCGCGCTATCACCGGCAAGCCGGCTCCTCCACCGATTCTGCAGGAGCCGGCTTGCTGGCGATCGTGCCCCGGTCAGGCGATACGCGTGCCCAGTACCTTCAGAAATGCCGCCAGCCACGCCGGATGCGCCGGCCAGGCAGGCGCAGTCACCAGGTTGCCCTCCACATGCGCCTGGTCCACTGCAATATCGATGAATTTACCACCCGCCAGTCGCACCTCGGGTGCGCACGCCGGATAGGCACTGCACTCGCGCCCCTCGAGCACCCCGGCCGCCGCCAGCAACTGCGCGCCATGACACACAGCTGCAATGGGTTTACCTGCGTCATCGAATGCCTTGACCAGCGCCAGTACCTTTTCATTCAGGCGCAGATACTCCGGTGCGCGCCCTCCTGGAATCAGCAGCGCATCATAGCGCTCAGCGCGGACCTGCACGAAGTCGTAGTTCAGCGCAAAGTTGTGCCCAGGCTTTTCGCTGTAGGTCTGCTCGCCCTCGAAATCGTGAATCGCCGTGCGCACGGTCTGCCCGGCGACCTTTTCCGGGCACACCGCATGCACGGTATGACCGACCATGCGCAGGGCCTGGAATGGCACCATCGCTTCGTAATCTTCGACGTAGTCGCCCACCAGCATGAGAATCTTCTTCGCCGTCATCGCATCCACTCCTTCCGTTGTAGGGGAACAGTCACTGCACGATAGACGGGTTATGCGCCTCTGGATATGCGCCGCCAGTCTCAATCGCGGCGGTCGAGGAAGTTCACCACCAGTCGATCGAGCCAACCCCACACCCGCTGCTTCACCCGCCGCCAGAGTGGCCTGGCATTCCAATGGTCGAGGTCGACGACTTCGCTCAGGGCAAAATCACGCTCGAAGCTTGCCGCCACAGCGGCCGTGAGCGAGGGATCCAGGGCTTCGACGTTGGCTTCGAGATTGAAGCGCAAGTTCCAATGGTCGAAGTTGCACGAGCCAATGCTGACCCAGTCATCCACCAACGCCATTTTCAGGTGCAGGAAGCAAGGCTGGTATTCATAGATCCGTACACCGGCGCGCAGCAGACGGGGGTAATACCGATGCCCGGCATAACGCACCGAGGGGTGATCCGTGCGTGGTCCGGTCAGCAGAAGGCGGACATCGACCCCTTTGCCGGCCGCCCGTCGCAACGACCGGCGCACACTCCAGGTCGGCAGGAAGTATGGCGTCGCCAGCCATATGCGCTTCTGCCCGCTGTTCAGCGCGCGTACCAGCGAGTGCAGGATATCCTGATGCTGACGGGCGTCCGCGTATGCCACCCTGCCCATGCCTTGCCCTTGCACCGGAACCTTGGGCAGGCGCGGCAGGCCAAAGCCCTCGGCAGGACGCCAGGCCGTGCGCCGGTTGTTGGCCTGCCATTGGCGATCGAAAAGCATTTGCCAGTCGGACACCACAGCCCCGCTCATCTGCACCATGACCTCATGCCATTCGCTGGTTTCGTGGCCCGGTGTCCAGAACTCGTCGGTGACGCCCGTACCGCCGACCGCTGCCCAGCTTTCGTCCACCAACAGCAACTTACGGTGATCGCGGTAGAGGTTTCGCAGCCCCCGACGCCAGCGCAGGCGGTTGTACCAGCGCAGGTACACCCCGGCGTCCAGCAAGCGTTGGCGCAAAACGGACGTAAAGGCGAGCGAGCCGTAGTCATCGAACAGGCAGCGTACCCGCACGCCGCGCCCGGCGGCCTGCTCCAGCGCCTCGACCACCGCCTCGGCACAGGCGCCCGCTTCGACCAGGTACAACTCCAGATCGACTTGGAGCTCGGCCCGCGCAATGGCCTGCAGCATGCGCGGAAAGAACTCAGGGCCGTCGATCAGCAGCTC
Source organism: Pseudomonas sp. Rh2 (assembly GCF_040762985.1). Taxonomy (NCBI): domain Bacteria; kingdom Pseudomonadati; phylum Pseudomonadota; class Gammaproteobacteria; order Pseudomonadales; family Pseudomonadaceae; genus Pseudomonas; species Pseudomonas sp. Rh2. The sequence goes on along the minus strand of NZ_CP142890.1, from coordinate 1,526,000 downwards.
GAACTGATTGCCATCCCTCCAAGGGAATACCGGCCCCGGCATGTCAGCGGGCGTTGAAGATCAGCACCGCATTAACCGGCACCGTAGGGTTGATGGACTTGAGCTTGGCGAACTTGCGCAGACGCTGCAGGCCAGGCAGCAGACCATAGTCCTCGGCGCGCAGAATCAGGGGTTCGAGCGTTACTACCTGAAACCGCCGCTCATCCAGCCGAGTGGCCAACAGCAAGGCGTTGTAGCTGTGGGAGCGACCGTGCAGGGTAACGGTGAGCGGCAAGCGCAGTTCAATTTGCGCTCCGTTGGCCAGGTCGTTGATGGGCCGCAGGTCGATCTGCGCTTTGACCGTCGCTTCGGCGAATTGGTCGACGTCGAACAAGTCTTCACGCATGCGCTCGTCACGCAACGGAATACCGCTGCTCACCGAATCCATCTCGATACGCAGTGCCGCTGCACCTTTGCGGTCGACTGTGCCATGCAAGACCAGAAAGCGATGGATCTCGGCCGTGTCGCCGTTCTTGCCAGTGACGAACGAGAGGCGCGAAGACTCGCCATCGAGGTGCCAGTTGGCGTGGGCGGGCAGGCACATGGCCAGGAGCAATGCGGGTAGAAGACGGGGCAGCTTGAACATGACAGATCTCGTGAAACTTGACCGCCAACCTTACCCGCCCGCTTTCAAGGCAGCAAGCGGCAGCCCTCGCGCTCGCCCTGCCAGAGCGCCTGGTTGCGCTGGCCCAGGCCTTCGGCGGTGACCAGGCGTTGCATGGGGTCCTCTTGTAGCAGGCTCAACGGCAGGTATTGCTTCACGTAACCGCGGCAATAGGCCCGGTCGAAGCCCATGACGAACCGGCAAGAGCAATACTCCTTGGCAGAATACGCTGACAGTATCGCGGGAAAATCCGCCAGCGCCTGACGCTCCTGCCACGCCCAGGCCAGCAGTATCACCAACACCAGCAACAGCACGGGTTTCATCCCCCCTCCTTGACCACGGCCGCCAACACTCGCTTGAGCAACTCGTTGTGGCTGTAGCGGCCGTCACGGTCATCGGCGTAGCGGACGACCACCAGTTTCTGCGCCGGCAGCACATACAGTGCCTGGCCCCAGTGGCCAAGCGCGGCATAGGCCTGTGGCGGTACATCCGGCCACGGCGGGGCATGGCCGGGCAGTGGCTGGTTGAGCCACCAATGGCCGCCTGGGTTGGCTTCGCCGGGTACGGCCTGGGCCTCGTCGAACAGCGTACGGTTGAAGCTGACCCACTGCGCAGGCAGCAGTTGCCGCTCACGCCAGCGGCCTTCGCGCAGCATCAGCAGGCCGATACGCGCGAGGTCCCGGGCGCTGAGGTACAGATAGGAAGAGCCGACGTAGGTGCCTGCGCCATCACGCTCCCAGACTGCGCTTTCGATGCCCAGAGGAGTGAACAACGCCTGCCAGGGATAGTCGGCGTACGTCTCCGGCTCGACCATACCGTGCAGGGCTGCCGCCAGCACATTGCTGTCGCCGCTGGAGTAGAAAAAGCGCTGGCCTGGCCGCTCGCTGGCGCCACGCGAGGCGGTATAGGCGGCCATGTCGTTACGCCCACGGGTATACAGCATGGCCACCACGGAAGACTTCAACGGCGCGTATTCATAGTCTTCCTGCCAGTCCAGCCCGCTGGCCCAGTGCAGCAGATCGGCCAGGCGCACGTCCGGGTGTGCCTGCATGGGCGGGTAGAAGCGGGCCACCGGGTCCTGAAGTTGAAAACGTCCTTCGCCGTGGGCCACCCCCAGCAGCGTGGCCAGCACGCTTTTGCTGACCGACCAGGTCAGGTGCGCCGTGCTGGCCGTGGTGGGGGCTGCGTAACGCTCGTGGATGATGCGCCCATCGTGGATGATCAACAGCGCATCGGTGCGCACGCCGCTGCGCTCGGTGGGGCTGCGTTCGGCGAAGGCGTAAGTGTCGACGGAGTGCCAGTCGACAGGGGTGTTTTCGAGCCGCCAATCCGGCTCGGGCCACTCCTCGGCCCAGGCTGTGGCTAACGTCATACCGGACACGAGCAGCAATTGCCTGAGAAGGGTCATGGGATTCAACGATCAGTGCGGTCCTGGGGGCTACGGCCCTGCGTCGCGAAAGGGCCGCAAAGCGGCCCCAAGGCTCGTCAGATCTCCGAAGCCTGCCTGACGTTCATGACAATCCCGCTGTCTCCCAGGCTTTGGCCAGGCGTTTATCCCGCGCCGCAGCTGCCAGCGCCAGGACGCCCTGATCCCGTTGCCACAATTGCGCCCAATGCGCCGGCCCAGCTTTCAGGGCCTTGTCGATATCCCCCCGCAATGCCTGGAACTGGGCGAACAGTCCGCCCAGCAGCAGATGACAACCCACGCTGTCGGCACATTGACGACTGCCCTCGGCGCAACCCGCCAGCACCCCCAGGAGCCGCAAGCGCAATTCCTGCGGCCAAGCGCATTCCTGACCGACGCCATACAGCCATGCCGTCAGCGCCGCGAGCACATAAAGGTCTTCCAGCGAACGGAACGGCTTGACGTAGGCATCCCAGCCATCCCCCGCCAACAACTCGCAGGCAGCCTGCTGCAATACCAAACGGCCATGGCCGACCTCCGGCATCAGCGGCAAGGTTGGTAACGCTTCCAGCGTCACGCCCGGCTCGCCTGGATACACCACCGCCAGTTGCAACCTCGGCGCCTCACCTGGCGCTTCGCTGCGCGCAGCCACCAGCAGCCACTCGGCATCGAGCCCGGCGGTGACGAAGTCCTTGCTACCACTCAGGCGCAGCCCGTCCAGCCGTGTATGCATGTCCGCCGGCCGCACGCTACGCCGTTCGGTCGCGCACAAGGCGCCAAGGCTGGCAGGCGCGCTGGGCCAGAGCACGCGCAGCGCCGCCTGGTAACCGATCAGAAATGCCAGGCCCGGCGTGGCCATGGCACGCCCCCCGAGCACGGCCAGCTCGAACGGAGCAGCCGCACCCAGGCGCTCCAGCTGTGCGGTGTATACCTCGCCCAGGGTGCCCGCCAGCGGCTGGCGATAGGGGTCGTTGAGTCGTTGCAACCAGGGCATCACAGGCTCCTCCGAGGGGTTGTCACGCAAGCATCACTAAAGATTCACGGGGGTGACACCGCACCTACCTAGGCTGACTTTGCACAACAAAGCCGACCGGCCGCAACCCTTCATGGCTGGCTTATGGAGACTCGTATGACTCGGATCGCTCGCTCTGGCGACAATAGCACTGAACGCCGTCTGCAAGCCGAACGCCTGGTCGGCGCCACGGCCCTGCAGGAAGCCCAGGCCTTGCGCTACAAAGTGTTCAGCGCAGAATTCAAGGCCAAGCTCAAAGGTGCCGAACAGGGTCTGGACATGGACGACTACGACGTGCACTGCCGTCATATCGGCGTGCGCGACCTGAGCACCGGCGAACTGGTAGCCACCACACGCCTGCTCGATCACCAGGCTGCCAGTAGCCTGGGTCGTTTCTACAGCGAAGAAGAATTCAGCCTGCACGGTCTGCTGCAATTGCAAGGGCCGCTCCTGGAATTGGGGCGCACCTGCGTCGACCCCGCCTACCGCAATGGCGGCACCATCGCCGTGCTCTGGGGCGAACTGGCCGAAGTGCTCAACGAAGGCCGCTACAGCTACCTGATGGGCTGCGCCAGCATTCCGATGCAGGACGGCGGCGTCCAGGCCCACGCCATCATGCAGCGCCTGCGCGAACGCTACCTGTGCACCGAACACCTGCGTGCCGAACCGAAGAACCCCCTGCCGAGCCTGCCGCTGCCGAACAACGTCATTGCCCAGCTGCCGCCCCTGCTCAAGGCCTACATGCGCCTGGGGGCGAAAATCTGCGGCGAGCCATGCTGGGACGAAGACTTCCAGGTTGCCGACGTGTTCATCCTGCTCAAGCGGGACGACCTCTGCCCCCGGTACGCCCGCCACTTCAAGGCGGCAGTCTGATGCCGAAAGTGCGGGTACTGGCCCGCCTGACACGACTGATGCTGGTATTGCTGCTAGGCGTGCTGATGGCCAGCGTCATCGCCCTCGGCGAACGCCTGGGGTTGAAGACGTCCTCCGAACGCCGCCAGCGCTGGACTTGCCTGTTCATGAAACGGCTGGTCGCCGCCTTGCCCTTCGAGATCCGGGTATTCGGCGAGCTGCCGCCAAAACCGATGCTGTGGGTCAGCAACCACGTGTCCTGGACCGATATTCCACTGCTGGGCATGCTGATGCCGTTGTCGTTTCTGTCCAAAGCCGAAGTGCGCCATTGGCCGCTGGCCGGCTGGCTGGCAGAGAAGGCCGGCACGCTGTTCATTCGCCGTGGCGGTGGCGACGCCCAGCGCCTGCGCGAGCAGATCAGCGAGCGGTTGGGCCAGGCGCAGCCGCTGCTGATCTTCCCGGAAGGCACTACCACCGATGGCCGGCAACTGCGCACCTTCCACGGCCGCTTGCTGGCGGGCGCCATCGATCGCGGCATACCGGTGCAACCGGTGGCCATCCAGTACCTGCGTGAAGGCGAAACCGACCTCTTTGCACCGTTCATTGGCGAGGACGACCTCGTATCGCATTTGATGCGATTGTTTGGTCAGCCGCCAGGCGAGGTGCACATCCACTTGCTGGCGCCTATCTGCAGCGTGGAAAAAGAGCGAGCGGCCCTGGCATTTCAGGCGCAGCAGGCGATCCACCTGACGCTGTTCGGGGTCAGGGAGGACGAGGTGGTAACCCGTCGGCAGCCTCGGGCGGCCTGAAGCTTTCGCGGGGGATCCCTGGTTCAAACACGCCCCGCTGCGGCGAATGCCTGCAACTGCGGATAGAACGCACGAAAATCCGCCAGCAATGGCTCGTACAACCGCTCCAGCTCGTCCATGACACCGGCCATTCCCTCAGGGCGCGACAACCGCCGGCCAATACCCCTGAATACCTGCTCCAGGGTCGCGAAATCGCCATAGGCCCCAAGCCAGTCATCCGCAGCCATGAACGGCGCGATATGCGCCAGTCGCCCTGGCAGCTCGGGCTCGGCCAGCAGCACGCGATAGAAGTCCTGCGTGAACGCCGCCAGTGGTTGATCGGCGTAGTCGCCCCAATGACGTGCCAGGCAATGGTCGAAGAACACGTCCAGGATGATCCCGGCATAACGCCGCCGCTCCTGGGGAAAACGCGCCAACGCGGCCAACACCAGGGGATGGCGGTCGGTGTAGCTGTCAATGTGACGGTGCAGCCGAATGGCAGCCTCAAGGGCTGGCGGGAAGCGCCCTTCCAAGGCGCCTTTGACGAAGTCGCCGTAGAGACTGCCCAGCAGTTGCTGTGGCGCCGGCCCCCCCAAGTGCAGATGCGCGAGATAGTTCATGGACGCAGTCTAGCACCGTCCCCGGGCATATCGTTATAACGCGATATAGCGATTCGTGCTCAGCTCAGAACGACTTCATATTTGTATATCGCGAACTAACGATCTACATTTCGCTTCATCGCGATATACCGCTACACCACGAGCCTAACCATGCCTCTCGATCTCGACGAAATCATCAAAGCCTTGGCCCATCCGGTCCGGCGAGAAATCCTCACCTGGCTGAAGGACCCGGCAGCGCAATTCCCTGACCAGTACCACAGCACCGAGCACGGCGTCTGTGCCGGGCAGATCGACCAACGCTGCGGCCTGTCGCAGTCGACGGTCTCCGCCCACCTGGCCACCTTGCAACGCGCCGGCCTCATCAGCAGCCAGAAGATCGGCCAGTGGCATTTTTTCAAACGTAACGAGGACACCATCAAGGCGTTCCTCGCGCAGATGAGCCAAGAGCTCTGACAAGGACCACGACATGACCACCCTTTTCGATCCGATCACCCTGGGCGACCTGCAATTGCCCAACCGCATCATCATGGCCCCTCTCACCCGCTGCCGAGCCGACGAAGGCCGCGTGCCCAATGCACTGATGGCCGAGTACTACGTGCAGCGTGCTAGCGCCGGGCTGATCCTGAGCGAGGCGACTTCAGTGACGCCCATGGGCGTCGGCTACCCCGACACCCCCGGCATCTGGTCCGACGACCAGGTACGCGGCTGGAACAACGTGACCAAGGCAGTGCACGCCGCAGGCGGTCGCATGTTCCTGCAGTTGTGGCACGTTGGCCGTATCTCGCACCCCAGCTACCTCAATGGTGAATTGCCGGTAGCACCGAGCGCGATCAAGCCCAAGGGCCACGTGAGCCTGGTGCGGCCCCTTGCCGACTACCCTACCCCGCGTGCCCTGGAGACCGAAGAGATTGCCGACATCGTCGAGGCTTATCGAGTAGGTGCGGAAAATGCCAAGGCCGCCGGTTTCGACGGCGTCGAGATTCACGGCGCCAACGGCTACCTGCTTGACCAGTTCTTGCAGAGCAGCACCAACCAGCGCACCGACCGTTATGGTGGCTCGCTGGAAAACCGTGCGCGTCTGCTGCTGGAAGTGACCGATGCGGCAATCGAAGTATGGGGCCCTGGCCGCGTCGGCGTTCACCTGGCGCCACGTGCCGACTCCCATGACATGGGCGACGACAATCGTGCCGAAACGTTCACCTATGTCGCCCGTGAACTGGGCAAGCGCGGCATTGCGTTCATCTGCTCGCGCGAGAAGGAAGCCGATGACAGCATCGGCCCGCTGATCAAGGAAGCGTTCGCAGGCCCTTACATCGTCAACGAACGTTTCGACAAGACCAGCGCGAACGCGGCACTGGCCAGTGGCAGGGCGGATGCAGTGGCCTTTGGTGTGCCATTCATCGCCAACCCTGACTTGCCTGCACGCCTGGCTGCGGATGCGCCGCTGAACCAGGCGCACCCTGAAACCTTCTACGCCAAGGGGCCGGTCGGCTACATCGACTATCCGCGGATGTAATCGCAGCCCTGGTCGCCGGCAACCCGGCGATCAGGGGTGCAACGGTTCTCAGGGCCGCGCGTTGATCTGCTGTTGCAGGTTCTGGATCTGACTTTGCAGGGTATTGATGCTACGAGTGGTCTGCCCACGAAACGCATCGAACTCCTGGACCGAAGCCCCACCAGAGGCCGCTGCCGGTCGGTTGTCCGCCTGGCTCTTCAATACCAGCACATCTTGCTCCAGGCTCTCGATCGCGGCGTTGGGGTTGCCCTGCTTTTTCAGCGCTGCCACTTCTTCGCTCAGGTTCTTCAGCTGGCCATCGAGCTTGCCACCGTCCACCTGCCCCGACTTCAGTGCCGCCAGTTCAGCGTTCACTGCCTTCAACTGCGCCTGCAGCTGGCTTTGCAGCTCGGTGACCGCCTTCTGCTGTTCGCGGGTGTCAGCCAGCACTTGCTCCAGACGCTTGCCCAAGTCTCCCGCCTGCCCGGCCACACCCTGTTGCTGCTTGCCCTGCTCGGCCAGACTGGCCTGCAACTGACGAATCTGCAGCTTCAAAGCCTCGCTCCCGGTGTTGGCAGTGGACTCCGTGGCCGCCACTTTGCCGCTGATCGCCTGCAGTCGCCCAGCAGCTTCCTCGCTGATGCGGGCGAAGCTTTCCTGGGTAGCTACCAGTTGCTGCTCCATCAGCGTGATCTGCTGGAAGCTCCACCAACCGAGGCCTGCCAGCGCGATGACCGAAGCCCCGAGCAAGGCCCACAGCGGGCCGGTGCTGGCCGGGCGAGCAGCCTTGTGCCGGCTGCGCGCCACGTGCGCGGGCAGCAGTTCGTCATCATCAGGGGTGCCGGCCCGCAGGGTCGGCCCGTCATCGAAGTCGTCGTGGGAATCGTTACGCATGGGTGCATTCAACCGCAGTAGTAGCAAAGAGGCATGATTATAAACCGCTCGCGCGGCGCACTGATGACCATCATCGGCACGCCAGGTTCACTGGCCAGCCGGCAAGTGCTTCCACCACGCACAGAATTCATCCAGCGCCGTCCACAGGCTCACCTTGGGCTGGTAGTCCAAGTAGTGCCGCGCGCGGCTGATATCCAGGGTGAAATCGCGGCTCATCACCTGCATCCCCAGGCGTGACAACGTTGGCTGCGGTCGACCGGGCCAGAGCAGGCAGGCCGCCTCGTTGATGGCCGCGAGACTGTAGGCCAGCCCATAGGAGCGGTAGCGGGTGACTTGCGGCAACTGCATCTGGCGCATCACATAGTTGACCACGTCCCACAACGGCAGCGGGTGCCCGTTACTGATGTTGTAGGCCTGGCCAAGGGCACGGTCTTCGGCGAACAGGGCACTGAGCAGCGCCTCGTTGAGGTTGTGCACACTGGTGAAGTCGACCTTGTTCAGGCCATTGCCAATGATGGCTACCCGGCCCTTGCGCTGCATGTTCATCAAGCGCGGGAAAATGCTGGCATCCCCTGCGCCCGTGACGAACCGTGGGCGCAGGGCCAACACTTCCAGGCCGAACTCCTGGGCGCCGAAGACCTTCTGTTCGGCCAGGTACTTGGTCTGCGCGTAGTGGTCGTGGAAACGCCGGGGTATCTGGTCTTCACGAACGTCCAGACGCGAGCGGCCATTGAAGTAGATCGACGGCGACGACAAGTGCACCAGGCGCCGCACATGCTCTTTCAGGCAGCCCTCTACGACGTTCTCGGTGACCACCACATTGCCTTGGTGGAAATCCTGGTAACGCCCCCAGTTGCCCACAGCTCCGGCGCAGTGCACCACCGCCTCGACCCCTTGGCACAGACGACGCGCCAGCTCGGCATCGCCCAGGTCGCCCGGGATGAACTGCGCACCGCGCTTGACCAGATGCTCGACACCTTCGGCACGCCGACCGCTGACCCGCACGTCCAGGCCTTGCTCCAGGGCGAAACGCGCAAAGCGTCCGCCGATGAAGCCACTCGCGCCGGTGACCAGAATTCGCATGTAAGACCCCGTCTTGCCAGATTTCAGATGCAACTGACGCCAGCCGCGACTACAAGGGCACCAGCCATTGCCGTGCGCTGTGCCGCAAGTGATCGGTCAGTTGCGCGAGCAGGTGCCCGCCATTGCGCCAATGATGCCAGTACAACGGGACATCGATAGGAGTATCTACGCAGATTTCCACCAACTGACCGTTGGCCAGTTGCTCGCGGGCCTGCAATTCGGGAACCAGTCCCCAGCCCAGGCCGGCTTCGGTCATGCGCAGAAAACCCTCAGACGATGGGCAAAGGTGGTGCAGGAAGCCGTCCTGTATGCCGAGTGATGCCAGGTAGCGGTGCTGGAGGAAATCGTCCGGCCCGTAGACGATGGCCGGGGAGCGCACCAGCCGCTTGGCATCGAAACCCTTGGGGAAATAACGCGCCATGAATGCCGGACTGGCCAGCGCCCGGTAGCGCATCGCCCCCAGCGCCAGGCTGCGCGCACCGGCCACCGGCCGTTCGCTGCCGCACAGGCAGGCCGCCACTTCACCGGCGCGCATGCGTTTGAGGCCAACCTCCTGGTCTTCCACCACCAGGTCGGTCAGCACTTGTTGCTCGGCACAGAACGCCCCCACCGCGCGCGCCCACCAGGTCGCCAGGCTGTCGGCGTTAAGCGCGATGCGCAAGCGCTCGGGCAAGCCCTCCTCGTCCAGCGCCGGTACCTGGCGCTGCAAGTCGCGCTCAAGCAGACGCACCTGCTGCACATGGTTGAGCAACTGCCGACCGACCTCGGTCGGACTCGGTGGTGCAGCCCGCACCAGCACCGGTTGGCCGACTCGCGCCTCAAGCAACTTGATGCGTTGCGATATCGCCGATTGCGACAACCCCAGCGCCTGTGCCGCCCGTTCGAAGCCGCCTTGCTCGATCACGGCGGCGAGCGCAGAGAGCAATTTGTAGTCGAACATCAATTTCCCTAATGACGGATCAGCGTTATTTGTTTTTCTTATACAGCGCTGTTCCCCACAATGGCCAGCAACTTCTTTCAGTCATCAGCACCCACGGCTTCGTGGGTGTCAGTGGAGTGTTCCCGCCATGTGGCAAAGCTATTTGAACGGTATGTTGGTGGCCTTCGGCCTGATCATGGCCATCGGCGCGCAGAATGCGTTCGTCCTGGCCCAGAGCCTGCGCCGGGAGCATCACCTGCCGGTGGCGGCGCTGTGCATCGTGTGCGATGCGATCCTGGTCGCCGCCGGTGTGTTCGGCCTGGCCACGGTGCTGGCGCACAATCCGACGCTGCTGGCGATTGCCCGCTGGGGTGGCGCGCTGTTCCTGATCTGGTATGGCGCCAAGGCGCTGCGCAGCGCCTGCTCGAAGCAGAGCCTGCAACATCAGGAAGGCCAGGGTATGCGCTCGCGCCGAGCGGTGTTGCTCAGTGCCTTGGCGGTAACGCTGCTCAACCCACACGTGTACCTTGACACCGTACTGCTGATCGGTTCGCTCGGTGCCCAGCAAACTGTGCCAGGCGCCTACGTGGCCGGCGCGGCCAGTGCTTCACTGGTGTGGTTCTCGACCCTGGCCCTGGGCGCGGCCTGGCTGGCCCCCTGGCTGGCACGCCCAACAACCTGGCGCCTGCTAGACCTGATGGTAGCGGTGATGATGTTCGCGGTGGCGGCGCAGTTGATCTTCAACTGAGCCCAGCGCCTGCAGGACCTGGCGTGCCAGTGATGAGGCCGGTGCTGGCAACCGCTCTGGAACCTCTATTCCCTATCTTTGTCGCGTGGTTATGCGCGGGGGCTGGTGCTATGATCCTGCCCTCGCGTCGCAAAGAGTACATACTCGCTGACGCCTACCGGGCCGCCCGTGATCGGCCTTGCGCAAACCGCGAACTAGACCTGAATCAGGAGATCCACCATGGCTTTTGAATTGCCGCCGCTGCCGTACGCCCATGATGCCCTGCAGCCGCACATCTCCAAGGAAACCCTGGAGTATCACCACGACAAGCACCACAACACCTATGTCGTGAACCTGAACAACCTGGTCCCAGGCACCGAATTTGAAGACAAGACCCTGGAAGAGATCGTCAAGAGCTCTTCGGGCGGCATCTTCAACAACGCCGCTCAAGTCTGGAACCACACCTTCTACTGGAACTGCCTGTCGCCAAACGGCGGTGGCCAACCGACCGGCGCCCTGGCTGACGCCATCAACGCCGCCTTCGGTTCCTTCGACAAGTTCAAGGAAGAGTTCACCAAGACTTCCGTCGGCACCTTCGGTTCCGGTTGGGGCTGGCTGGTGAAGAAGGCCGACGGCTCCCTGGCCCTGGCCAGCACCATCGGCGCTGGCTGCCCGCTGACCAGCGGCGACACCCCGCTGCTGACCTGCGACGTCTGGGAGCACGCCTACTACATCGACTACCGCAACCTGCGTCCGAAGTACGTCGAGGCGTTCTGGAACCTGGTCAACTGGGCCTTCGTTGCCGAGCAGTTCGAAGGCAAGACCTTCAAGGCCTGATTCAGGCTTGTCCGAAAAACCCGGCCCAGCGCCGGGTTTTTTATTGAGCTCAGCGTTGACTTCGATGCATGCCGTGAGTGGTGCGGGGCATGTCAGATCGAGCACCGCCCGCGCGGTGCATCGCGAGCAAGGCTCGCTCCTACGGTTGTTTCACGCCAATCAAGGTAGGAGCGAGCCTTGCTCGCGATGCTTTTTTGTTCGCCGATATGGGGCCGGTGCAGGATCGAGCGCCGCTTACGCGACGCATCGCGCGGGCGGCGCTCGATCTCATAACCGCCCGCATTTTCCCTCATGTCCGAATAGATGCCTCCCCCTCTTGCTCCCCTCGCATAGCGCGCTAACATCAAACGTCTGGAATGTTGATGCAGCGCACTCAAGTCGCATGGCAGCGCAACCGATACACTGCTCAGGACGGAACCCGCAATGAGCCGCCGCGACTCGCGAACTGCCCGTGGCAACCGGCCGATAGTGTATTGCCAACGTTGATGGCAAAATGATGCCATGCGCATGGATTAAGGAAACCCCATTGAAGCTGGAATTGCGGAACAGCTTGTCGGTCAAGTTGCTCAGGGTCGTGCTGCTGTCGGCGTTGGCGGTCGGCGTGGTTCTCAGCTGCGCGCAGATCGTCTACGACACCTACAAGACCCGCCAGGCCGTGAACAGCGATGCCCAGCGGATCCTCGACATGTTCCGCGATCCATCGACCCAGGCGGTGTACAGCCTCGACCGGGAAATGGGCATGCAGGTCATGGAGGGGTTGTTCCAGGACGAGTCGGTGCGCATGGCCTCGATCGGCCACCCCAACGAAACCATGCTGGCCGAAAAATCCCGCCCACTGCGCGACATGTCGATGCGCTGGCTGACCGACCTGATCCTCGGCCAGGAACGCACCTACACCACCCAACTGGTTGGCCGCGGCCCCTACAGCGAGTACTACGGCGACCTGAGCATCACCCTCGACACCGCCGCCTACGGCGAAGACTTCCTGATCAATGCGGTGATCATCTTCATTTCCGGCGTACTGCGCGCCCTGGCCATGGGCCTGGTACTGTACCTGGTCTACCACTGGCTGCTCACCAAGCCATTGTCGAAGATCATCGACCACCTGACCCAGATCAACCCCGACCGCCCCAGCCAGCACCAGATACCGCTGCTCAAGGGCCACGAAAAGAACGAACTGGGCATCTGGGTCAACACTGCCAACCAGCTGCTGGCCTCCATCGAGCGCAATACCCACCTGCGCCATGAAGCCGAGAACAGCCTGCAGCGCATGGCCCAGTACGACTTCCTCACCGGCCTGCCCAACCGCCAGCAACTACAGGAACAGCTGGACAAGATCCTCGTCGACGGCGGCCGCCTGCAGCACCGCGTAGCGGTACTGTGCGTGGGACTGGATGACTTCAAGGGCATCAACGAGCAATTCAGCTACCAGGCGGGCGACCAACTGCTGCTGGCCCTGGCCGACCGTCTGCGCGCCCATAGCGGCCGTCTCGGTGCCCTGGCGCGCTTGGGCGGCGACCAGTTCGCCCTGGTCCAGGCCAATATCGAGCAGCCCTATGAGGCGGCCGAGCTGGCGCAGAGCATCCTCGACGACCTGGAAGTGCCGTTCGCCCTCGACCATCAGGAAATCCGCCTGCGCGCCACCATTGGCATCACTCTGTTCCCTGAGGATGGCGACAGCACCGAAAAACTGCTGCAAAAAGCCGAACAGACCATGACCCTGGCCAAGGCACGCTCGCGCAACCGTTACCAGTTCTACATCGCCAGCGTCGACAGCGAGATGCGCCGACGCCGCGAACTGGAAAAAGACCTGCGCGAGGCCCTGTCGCGTAACCAGCTGTACCTGGTGTACCAGCCGCAGATCAGCTACCGCGACAACCGGGTGGTGGGTGTGGAAGCGCTGCTGCGCTGGCATCACCCCGAGCTGGGCATGGTCCCACCGGACCAGTTCATCCCCTTGGCCGAGCAGAACGGCAACATCATCGCCATCGGCGAATGGGTGCTCGACCAGGCCTGTCGCCAATTACGCGAATGGCACGACATGGGCTTCAGCGATCTGCGCATGGCGGTGAACCTGTCCACCGTGCAACTGCACCACAATGAACTGCCACGGGTGGTCAACAACCTGCTGCAGGCCTACCGCCTGCCGCCGCGCAGCCTGGAGCTGGAAGTCACCGAGACCGGCCTGATGGAAGACATCAGCACCGCTGCCCAGCACCTGCTGAGCCTGCGTCGTTCCGGCGCGATGATCGCCATCGACGATTTCGGCACCGGCTACTCCTCGCTCAGCTATCTGAAGTCGCTACCGCTGGACAAGATCAAGATCGACAAGAGCTTCGTCCAGGACCTGCTGGACGATGACGACGATGCCACCATCGTTCGCGCCATCATCCAGTTGGGCAAGAGCCTGGGCATGCAGGTGATTGCCGAAGGCGTGGAAACCGCCGAGCAGGAAAGTTACATCATTGCCCAGGGCTGCCATGAGGGCCAGGGCTACCACTACAGCAAACCGCTGTCCGCGCGTGAACTGGTGAGTTTCCTCAAGCAGGCGCAGCGCAACCACGTATCGGCGCTGTAACACCGCTCCCCTCTGGTTACAGGCCGTGACCTGCATTTACATGAATTGCATGCTGGCCTCTTTACAGCAAATGCAAATCTTTCGCATGATGTTACGCTTTCGCGTGCCACGGCACACGGCCTAACCCATGGTCCAACTCCACGACGCAGGAAACCAACAATGATTCGAATGCCTCTGGCCTCCGCCAGTCTGCTGGCCATCGCCATCGCTCTCGCCGGTTGCGGTGAAGGCAAGGATGACAAGGCTGCCGCTCCGCAAGCTCAGGCACCTGCTGCCGCCAGCACCGCTGCAGCAGCGCCGGGGGCTGTCGACGAAGCGGCCGGCAAGGCCGTGGTCAAGCATTACACCGAGATGGTCTACGCCGTGTACAGCGACTCGTTGAGCACCGCCAAGGCCCTGCAGACCGCCGTCGATGCATTCCTGGCCAAGCCCAACGACGAAACCCTCAAAGCCGCCAAGGCTGCCTGGGCCGCCGCGCGCGTTCCGTACCTGCAGAGCGAAGCCTTCCGCTTCGGCAACACCATCATCGACGACTGGGAAGGCCAGGTTAACGCCTGGCCCCTGGACGAAGGCCTGATCGACTATGTCGACAAGAGCTACGAACACGCCCTGGGCAACCCGGCCGCCAGCGCCAACATCATCGCCAACACCCAGATCCAGGTGGGCGAAGAGAAGGTCGACGTCAAGGACATCACCCCGGAGAAACTGGCCAGCCTGAATGAGCTGGGCGGCTCCGAAGCCAACGTCGCCACTGGCTACCACGCCATCGAATTCCTGCTCTGGGGCCAGGACCTCAACGGCACCGGCCCAGGCGCTGGCAACCGTCCAGCCTCCGACTACCTGGAAGGCAAAGGCGCCACTGGCGGCCATAACGAGCGTCGCCGCGCCTACCTGAAGGCCGTCACCGAACTGCTGGTCAAAGACCTCGAAGAGATGGTCGGCAACTGGGCGCCGAACGTCGCCGACAACTACCGCGCCAAGCTGGAAGCCGAGCCTGTCAACGACGGTCTGCGCAAGATGCTGTTCGGCATGGGCAGCCTGTCGCTGGGTGAACTGGCGGGCGAGCGCATGAAGGTTTCCCTGGAAGCCAACTCCCCTGAAGACGAGCAGGACTGCTTCAGCGACAACACCCACTACTCGCACTTCTATGACGCCAAGGGCATCCGCAACGTCTACCTGGGCGAGTACACCCGTCCCGACGGCACCAAGCTGACCGGCCCAAGCCTGTCGGAACTGGTGGCCAAGGTCGATCCGGCTGCCGACGCCACCCTCAAGGCCGATCTGGAGGCCACCGAGGCGAAGATTCAGGTCATCGTCGACCACGCCCTCAAAGGCGAGCACTACGACCAACTGATCGCCGCCGACAATGCTGCCGGCAACCAGATCGTGCGCGACGCCATCGCCTCGCTGGTCAAGCAGACCGGTGCGATCGAACAGGCCGCTGGCAAGCTGGGTATTGCCAACCTGAACCCGGATACCGCTGATCACGAGTTCTGATTCAGCAGTGGCAATGTGGGAAGAGGCGGCCTTTGGGTCGCCTTTTTCGTTCACACCCATTTCATCTGGCAATTGCAAATTGCTCTTATTCAAACTTCCCTGGTTTGCTAAGCTTGCACGCCGGTTTTTCGCTCACGCCCAGGATTCTCGATGTCCTTGTCGCTGTCCCGACTTTCCCCTCTGCTGCTGGCCTTCGCGCTCACCGCCTGTGACGACGCCCCGCGCTTTACCCAGGCCGAGCCCGGCGAAGCGCTGTCCGCGGGTCAAGCGACCGTGCAGCGTAGCGACCGCAACGCCTTTTCGATGCCGTCGGCAAACCTGTCGCCCGAGCGGCGCCTGGACTTCAGCGTCGGCAACAGTTTCTTCCGCAACCCCTGGGTGATCGCTCCCTCCACCACCACCGCACGTGATGGTTTGGGCCCGCTGTTCAACACCAATGCCTGCCAGAACTGCCATGTCCGTGACGGACGCGGCCACCCGCCCGGCCCGGATGACAGCAATGCGGTGTCGATGCTCGTGCGCCTGTCGATTCCCGACCAACCCTACCTGGCCAAGGAAATCGAACGCCTGGGCGTGGTGCCCGAGCCAGTCTATGGCACCCAGTTGCAGGACATGGCCATCCCCGGCGTGGCACCAGAAGGCAAGGTGCGCGTGAGCTACGACCGCCAGACCGTGACCTTCGAGGACGGCCACCAGGTCGAACTGCGCAAGCCGACCTTGCAGATCACCCAGCTTGGTTATGGGCCGATGCACCCCGATACACGCTTCTCCGCCCGTGTAGCGCCGCCCATGATCGGCCTCGGCCTGCTCGAAGCCATCCCCGAAGCCGACATCCTGGCCAATGAAGACCCCGATGACCGCAACCGCGACGGCATCCGTGGCCGCGCCAACCGGGTCTGGGACGACGCACAGGGCAAACCGGTGCTTGGCCGTTTCGGCTGGAAAGCCGGCCAGCCCAACGTCAACCAGCAAAATGTGCACGCCTTTGCTGGCGACATGGGCCTGACCAGCACCTTGCAACCGAAGGACGACTGTACCTCGGCGCAAACCGCCTGCTTGTCTGCGCCCAATGGCGACGGCGCCAATGGCGAAAAGGAAGTCAGCGACAACATTCTGCGACTGGTCACGTTCTATACCCGCAACCTCGGCGTGCCAGCCCGACGCAACGTGGATGCGCCGCAGGTACTGGCCGGCAAGAACCTGTTCTTCCAAGCCGGTTGCCAAGGCTGCCACACCCCTCAGTTCACCACAGCCACCAATGCTGCCGAGCCGGAACTGTCGGGCCAGGTCATCCGCCCCTACAGCGACCTGCTGCTACACGACATGGGCCCCGGCCTTGCCGACGAGCGCACCGAGTTCGCCGCTAACGGCCAGGATTGGCGCACGCCGCCGCTCTGGGGCATCGGCCTGACCGAAACGGTCAGCGGCCACACCCAGTTCCTGCACGATGGTCGTGCCCGAAACCTGCTCGAGGCCGTGCTCTGGCACGGTGGCGAAGCCGAGGCGGCACGCAACCAAGTGCTCACCTTCAATGCCGAACAGCGCGCTGCGCTGTTGGCTTTCCTGAATTCACTTTAACGCGTAAGGACCCGGCATGTTCCGACCCAAACTGTTGTTCACCAGCCTCGCCGCACTCGCCCTGGGCGCCTGCTCGCCGCAGGATCCGCAGGCAATCACCTCCGCCGCGATCGCCAAGCAAGTGATCCTGCCCACCTACAGCCGCTGGGTCGAAGCCGACCGCCAGCTGGCTGCCAGCGCCCTGGCCTATTGCGAAGGCAAGCAGTCCCTGGAGGCCGCCCGCGCCGACTTCCTCAATGCGCAGAAGGCATGGGCCGAACTGCAGCCGCTGCTCGTCGGCCCGCTGGCCGAGGGCAACCGGGCCTGGCAAGTGCAGTTCTGGCCAGACAAGAAGAACCTGGTCGGTCGCCAGGTCGAGCAATTGCTCAGTGGCGACAAGCCGGTCGACGCCGAAGCCCTGAGCAAGGCCAGCGTCGTGGTCCGTGGCCTGTCGGCTTACGAATACATTCTGTTCGACAGCAAGCCGGACATCGCCACGGCCGAGCAGAAAGCCCGCTACTGCCCACTGCTGGTGGCCATCGGCGAACACCAGAAGGTGTTGGCCGAGGAGATCCTCAAGACCTGGAACAGCACCGACGGCATGCTGTCGCAGATGACCAAGTTCCCCAACCAGCGCTATGCCGACTCCCACGAGGCCATCGCCGACCTGCTGCGCGCCCAGGTCACCGCCCTGGACACTCTGAAGAAAAAGCTCGGCGCACCGATGGGCCGTCAGAGCAAGGGTATCGCCCAGCCGTTGCAAGCCGAAGCCTGGCGTAGCCACTCCTCGCTCAAGAGCCTGGAAGCCAGCCTGAAAGCTGCCCAAGCGGTCTGGGTCGGGGTCGACAACCAGGGCCTGCGCGGTCTGCTGGGCAGCGATCAGAAAGCGCTGGTGGAAAAGATCGACGACGCCTACGCGACGTCGCTCAAATTGCTGGCCGACAATCACAAGACACTGGGTGAGCTGCTTGCCGACGAAGCTGGCCAACAGACCCTCAACCAGATCTACGACAGCCTCAACGTCGTCCACCGCCTGCACGAAGGCGAGCTGGCCAAGGCGTTGAACATCCAGCTTGGCTTCAATGCCAACGACGGTGACTGATCATGCTGCGACGCCAGGCACTCAAACTCGGTAGCGTATTGCTCAGCGCCCTTACCCTGGGCGGTTGGAGCCTGCTGCGCAACAAAGGCAGCGAGCCCCTGCTGCTCTCGGCGCGTGACGATGGCGACGGCAAGCACTATGCCGTCGGGTTTCGCCTGGATGGCACCCAGGTGTTCAGCACCCAGGTCGCCCAGCGTTGCCATGCCATCATCAACCACCCCGAGTTGCCGATAGCGCTTTTCGTCGCCCGGCGTCCTGGTACCGAAAGCTACCTGGTCGACCTGCGCGACGGGCGCCTGTTGCAGACCGTCACCTCACAGCCGAACCGTCACTTCTATGGCCATGCAGTCATTCACAAGGATGGCCAATGGTTGTACGCGACGGAAAACGACACCACCGACCCAGGTCGGGGCGTGCTGGGTATCTATCGCTTCGAGGGCGAGCGCCTAGTGCATACCGGCGAGATCCCGACCCATGGCATCGGCCCGCATGAGGTGGCCTGGCTGCCAGATGGCGAAACCCTGGTCGTGGCCAACGGCGGCATCCGCACCGAAGCCGAGAGCCGGGTCGAGATGAACCTTGATGCCATGGAGCCCAGCCTGGTGCTGATGCAGCGTGACGGCACCCTGCTGAGCAAGGAAACCCTCGCCCAACAGATGAACAGCGTGCGCCACCTGGCGGTGGGCAGCGACGGTACCATTGCCGCCTGCCAACAGTTCATGGGCGATGCCACCGAGACCGCCGAGCTGCTGGCGATCAAGCGTCCGGGCGAGCCGTTCAAGGCCTTCCCGGTGCCGGAACGCCAACTCCAGTCAATGGCCCAATACACCGCCAGCGTGGCCATCCATAGCGACCTGCGCCTGGTGGCGCTGACCGCGCCTCGGGCCAACCGGCTGTTCATCTGGGACCTGGACAGCGGCGCGGTCAAGCTCGATGCGCCGATGCCCGATTGCGCCGGTGTGGGTGCGGTGCAGGACGGTTTCGTCGTGACCTCCGGACAGGGCCGTTGCAGGTTCTATGATTGCCGCAAAGCGGAACTGATCGGGCAGCCGATGAACCTGCCTTCGGGCTTCTGGGACAACCATCTGCACCTGGCTTGATACCTGTGCTGCCCCCATCGCCACGGTTGGTCGCCAAGACCCACCGTGGCGATGGGGGCAGCACAGCCACGACACTCCCCTTCCCCGCCCGTCGAAAACAGTCAATACTTCCCCCATCGCACGTGGGCAGGATCGCCCGTTGTCGTGTCAAAGCGAATAACAACCACCTATCCAAGGAAGTGGACCTATGCTGCGCCGCCGCATGCTTATCATGTTGGCCGTCGTTGTGCTGATCGTGCTGGCCTTGGGGGGCATCAAGGCGTACTCGATCTATCAACAGATCCAGGTGTTCTCTGCGCCCAGGCCACCGATCACCGTGGCTGCCACCCTGGCGGAAGAGCGCCAGTGGCAGACACGCCTGCCTGCTGTGGGCAGCCTCAAGGCATGGCAGGGAGTCGAGCTGAGCCTGGAGCAGTCCGGTACGGTCAAGGCCTTGCACTTCGACTCCGGCCAGCAGGTCAAGGCAGGGCAACTCCTGCTGCAACTGGACAGCGACCAGGAAGCCGCTCTGCTGGGCACGGCTCAGGCTGACCTGGCCCTGGCCAAGGTTGATTACGGACGCGGCAGCCAGCTGGTGGGCGACTCAGCCATCTCTCGGGGCGAGTTCGACCGCCTGACGGCCCAGTACCGGCGCAACCAGGCAGTGGTCGACCAACTCAAGGCCTCCCTGGCGAAAAAGAGCATCAACGCCCCCTTCAGTGGCACCATCGGCATTCGCCAGGTCGATGTCGGTGACTACCTGGCCAGCGGCACGGTGATCGCTACCCTGCAAGACCTGAGCAGCCTCTACGTCGACTTCAACGTGCCCGAGCAAGCTTTACCGCAACTGAGCCTGGGCCAGCAGGTGCTGGTACAGGTGGCGGCGTACCCAGGCCAGACCTTCCCCGCCAGCCTAAGCGCGATCAACCCCAAGGTCGATGAGGACACCCGCAACCTGCTGGTGCGCGCCACCATGGCCAACCCGGACGGCAAGCTGCTACCGGGCATGTTCGCCAACCTGCTGGTGTTGTTGCCCAACCCACAACTCCAGGTAGTGGTGCCTGAAAGCGCCATCACCTACACCCTCTACGGCAACTCGGTGTATGTAGCCACCCCGAAGAAGGACAAGGACGGCAAGATCGAGCACGATGCCCAAGGCCACCCGCAACTGACTGCCGAGCAACGCACCGTGCAAACCGGCGAGCGTCGCGACGGCGTGGTGGTGGTCAGCAAAGGCCTTGCGGCCGGGGAGCAGGTGGTCACCGCCGGGCAGCTCAAGCTCACGCCTGGTGCGGCCATCCGCATCGGCCAGGACACCGCGCTGCGTCCCGCCCAAAGCGCCCCGCCCGCGGACTGAACAGGAGTCAGGCATGGCATTCACCGACCCGTTCATCCGCCGCCCGGTACTGGCCTGCGTGGTCAGCCTGCTAATTCTGCTGTTGGGTTTCCAGGCCTGGAGCAAACTGCAGATCCGCCAGTATCCTCAAATGGAGAATGCCCTGATCACGGTGACCACCGCCTACCCCGGGGCCAACGCCGAAACCATCCAGGGCTACATCACCCAGCCCCTGCAGCAGAGCCTCGCCAGTGCCGAGGGCATCGATTACATGACCTCGGTCAGCCGGCAGAATTTTTCGGTCATCTCCATCTACGCGCGCATTGGTGCCGACAGCGACCGCTTGTTCACCGAGTTGCTGGCCAAAGCCAACGAAGTGCGCAACAAACTGCCACAAGACGCCGAAGACCCGGTGCTGAGCAAGGAAGCCGCCGATGCTTCCGCGCTGATGTACATCAGCTTCTACAGCAAGGAGATGAGCAACCCGCAGATCACCGACTACCTGTCACGGGTCATCCAGCCCAAGCTCGCCACCCTGCCAGGCATGGCCGAAGCGGAGATCCTCGGTAACCAGGTGTTTGCCATGCGAATCTGGCTCGACCCTGTGAAGCTTGCCGGTTTCGGCCTGTCGGCCACTGACGTGACCGACGCCGTGCGCCGCTACAACTTCCTCTCCGCTGCCGGCGAAGTGAAGGGCGAATACGTGGTCACCAGCATCAACGCCAGCACCGAGTTGAAGTCGGCCGAGGCGTTCGCCGCCCTGCCGGTGAAGACCAACGGCGACAGCCGGGTGCTGCTGGGGGATGTGGCGCGGGTCGAGATGGGTGCGGAAAACTACGATACGGTCAGCTCGTTCGACGGCACCCCGTCGGTGTACATCGGTATCAAGGCCACCCCCGCTGCCAACCCGTTGGACGTGATCAAGGAAGTGCGTCGCATCATGCCCGAGCTGGAGAGCCAGTTACCTTCGGCGTTGAAAGTGTCGATTGCCTACGACGCCACGCTGTTCATCCAGGCCTCGATCGACGAAGTGATCAAGACCCTTGGCGAGGCAGTGCTGATCGTCATCGTGGTGGTGTTCCTGTTCCTCGGTGCCTTGCGCTCGGTGCTGATCCCCGTGGTGACCATCCCACTGTCGATGATCGGCGTACTGTTCTTCATGCAGATGATGGGCTACTCGCTCAACCTGCTGACCCTGCTGGCGATGGTGCTGGCCATCGGACTGGTGGTGGACGATGCCATCGTCGTGGTGGAAAACATCCACCGACACATCGAGGAAGGCAAGTCACCGTTCAATGCGGCGATAGAAGGCGCACGCGAGATCGCCCTGCCGGTGGTGTCGATGACCATCACCCTGGCTGCCGTCTATGCCCCCATCGGCTTTCTGACCGGGCTGACCGGGGCACTGTTCAAGGAGTTCGCCCTGACCCTGGCCGGTGCGGTGATCATCTCGGGCATCGTCGCCCTGACCCTGTCACCGATGATGTGCGCGCTGCTGCTGCGCGCCGATGCAAACCCCAGCGGCCTGGCCCACCGGCTGGACGTCCTGTTCGAGCGTCTGAAAGTCCGCTACCAGCGAATGTTGCATGCCACCCTCGACAGTCGGCCCGTGGTACTGGTGTTCGCGGTGATCATCCTGTGCCTGATTCCGGTGCTGCTCAAATTCACCCAAAGCGAACTGGCCCCCAACGAGGACCAGGGGGTGATATTCATGATGAGCAGCTCGCCGCAACCGGCCAACCTCGACTACCTCAATGCGTACACCGATAGTTTCACGCCGATCTTCAAGACCTTTCCCGAGTATTACTCGTCATTCCAGATCAATGGCTTCAACGGCGTGCAGACCGGCATCGGCGGCTTCCTGCTCAAACCCTGGAACGAACGCGAGCGCACCCAGATGGAGTTGCTGCCGCTGGTACAAGCCAAGCTCGAAGAGATTGGTGGCTTGCAGATCTTCGGCTTCAACCTGCCGTCGCTGCCCGGCACCGGCGAAGGCTTGCCGTTCCAGTTCGTGATCAACACAGCCGGTGACTACCCTGCCCTGCTGGAGGTTGCCGAACGGGTCAAGACTCGCGCTCAGGCCTCGGGAAAATTCGCCTTCCTCGATATCGACCTGGCCTTCGACAAGCCTGAAGTGCTGGTCGACATCGACCGGGCGAAGGCGGCTCAAATGGGTGTTTCCATGGAGACCCTCGGCGGTACCCTGGCGACCCTGCTGGGTGAGGCGGAAATCAATCGATTCACCCTCGAAGGCCGCAGCTACAAGGTGATCGCCCAGGTCGAGCGGCCCTACCGCGACAACCTTGGCTGGTTGAACAGTTACTACGTAAAGAACGAACAGGGCCAGATGCTGCCGCTGTCGACCTTGATCACCCTGAGCGACCGCGCCCGCCCACGCCAGCTCAACCAGTTCCAGCAGTTGAACTCGGCGATCATTCAGGGCGTCCCGATGGTCAGCATGGGGGAAGCGCTCAAGACGATGCAGGATATCGCCCGTGAAGAGGCACCGGACGGTTTCGCCTTCGACTACGCCGGGCAGGCCAGGCAGTTCGTCCAGGAAGGCAGCGCACTATGGGTTACCTTTGGCTTGGCGCTGGCAATCATCTTCCTGGTGTTGGCTGCACAGTTCGAGAGTTTCCGCGACCCGCTGGTGATCCTGGTAACGGTACCGTTATCGATCTGCGGGGCGTTGCTGCCGCTATTCCTGGGTATTTCGAGCATGAACATCTACACCCAGGTCGGGCTGGTGACCTTGATCGGGCTGATCAGCAAACACGGCATCCTGATCGTCGAATTCGCCAACCAGTTGCGTGAGGAACGCGGCTTGAGCGTGCGTGAGGCCATCGAGGAAGCGGCGGCCATTCGACTGCGGCCGGTGCTGATGACCACGGCGGCGATGGTGTTCGGCATGGTGCCGCTGATTCTGGCGACCGGGGCCGGGGCGGTGAGCCGTTTTGACATCGGTACGGTGATTGCCACCGGGATGTCGATTGGCACGCTGTTTACCTTGTTTGTGTTGCCTTGTATCTACACCTTGTTGGCGCACAAGGCGAAGGCCAACGAGCCCGCATTAACCTGATCCGGCCTCTTCGCAGGCTCGCCCGCGAAGAGGCCGAAAAGCCAGATACAAAATCCCCAATAGAAAAGCGCTGCTCCGCAACACAATCTGAAAATTACCGCTCCCAAGCTCTCACATCATCCATTCACGCCTGATCTTGCTGGTTATCAGTGAAAGACAGAGCAATTCCTGCATCTAATTCGCATGATAACAGTCAGCATGGAGATGCTAGGGCATCCGCATTCTAGACGCCTTACAGAGAAACAAATCCGCTCTTTAACGTGGCCATGGCAACAATTCCTACAACCACATCAGAATTTTCGCCACCCTCTTCGACTTGTACATCTTGAACTTACCGCTATTATCAAAAACGTCACAATGACGCGACACCAAAATGGAGAGAACAATATGAAAACCATTAAGATGGAATGCACCAAATTGGCGAACATGGCGCACTTGGTCAAAAAAACCAAATAAGCCTTAACCCATAAATACTGAAGAGCAGTGCCGGCCTGCCCTTCAGTTGTTAAAGGAGGGAGCATGATAAGTAAAAATTGCTTCTTTATCGCCATGAATAACTCCCTGATTTGCTGGGATTTCAAAAACCACAAACAGTACCAGTTATCCAGAGACCACGCAAACCGGTTAATCCATCTCATTTACGAGAAAGATCACAAATAGTTAAATGACGATCTAACCGCCGATCTGAAATGCTGCAACGCTTTCATGGACGATGCCGACGACAATTCTGACTAGGGCTGGGATGTACTCTCAAGAATATTCCATTACGGCACTAAAGACATCCCTATAGAAAATCACCCTTCAAGCGAGGAGGAGTGGGCACTGCAGCACCTTGAACACTGCAACTCCGTACTAAACAAGAATATACAGCCTGATAATTCCCGCACCAGCGAAAGCGGCATTTCACTGCCTATACCAAGAAGTACATTTGCAGTTGACAAGGCATTCAAAAACCGAGCAACCGTTAGAGACTTCCAGCGAATACCGATCTCCTTAGCTGATCTTGCCGAAATTTTACACCATACCTTAGGCTTTATTGGAAGCAGAACCATTAATTACGTCAAAGAGGAAGAAAATGAATACTCAAGACGCCGCGCCACCCCCTCAATAGGCGGGCTGAACGCTACTGAAGGCTATGTATATGTAAACAACGTAGACAGCCTGGAAGCCGGAATTTATTACTACGACCCACGGCGACATGAGCTTCATTGGCGAAGCCCACTGCCTTGTGCCCTGGGTGATTTATTATCGGGCCAGCACTTCGCCAATGACATACCCGCTGGATTGTTCTTGAGCTCCAGATTCGACAAATTGTGGTGGAAATACGAGCATTCGCGCGCCTATCGAATGGCACTAATAGAAGTTGGTCATGCCGCACAGACCTTCCAACTCGCCGCAACCGACAGAGGCATGAATACTTGGCTCACCGGCGCATTAAACGAAACGAGCATCGAGCCTCTACTCATGTTCGACAACCCAAGTGAACACGTCCTTTTTTTCGTCGCATGTGGCTATAGCAACGGAAATGCGACACCTCGTTCCTTAAGGGCTCTGATATCGTAAAGTACTGGCGCGAGACACACGCATGGAAAAAATTACAACCCGTAGCAGTACTGTATTTAAAAGCTGGCACATCACGAGTGCTGTACGCTCGCGCCCTTATGCCTACCATTTTTCCGTAGAAGATTTTACACAGTCCGAACCCGACCTGTGGTTTCCTAGGGCGTTAAGTCCAGCGTTGGCTCATGATTCAGCCAAACAGCTTTCAAAAAAAGATTTGCTAGTACTGCACGCCTACCACCTCATCCACTTCATGGACTACACGACACGACTTGAAATGGGTCACATCAATGAAACCGTGCACTGCATCATTTCTGGCGACTTAAAACATTTCTTTGATAAAGACGTGCAACTTAATGCGTTAAAACTTTATACCGACGAGGCGTATCACGCGCTTTTTTCTAAAGAAATTGCGGACCCAGTAGCGAACCATTTTTGCCTTGAACGAATAAATTCTGCGCGCATTAATAGCCTTGACCAATTATTACAAAATAGCCCCCAATCGCTCAACGGGATTACCCGCTTTTGCATCGCCTTTGTTTCTGAAACAATAATAACCAACGAACTGTACAATTTGACTCGCGATTCACTTGTCACGCCTGTGGCAAACATGCTGATTGACCACCTTCATGATGAAGGGCGCCATGCCATTTTTTCTCGGACTGTTTCGCACAACTCTGGCATCAGCTATCAATCTCTCAGAAGGATTATCTAATTCCTACTTTACTGAAAGCGCTCCGCGCTTTCTGCCAACCCGACGAGCCATTCTTACAGTCAATTTTCAAAAAGCACCCATCCATTGCAAAAGTCATTATCAACGACATAACATCCAACTGGACGCTTCGATTACCCGCAATTTCCAAAATAACGCTTCAGGCGATTAAGCGCACCAAGCTACTTAAAGATGAGCGCTATGCGATTCAATTCAGGGCAGCAGGACTGCCAGCATGAACCAGGCCAAAACTTTAAAAAGCACCATTCTTCGCCCATTGTTACTGATTCTTTTATGCCTACTAGGCGTTTTCCCTCTGGACGTCATTCTCCCTTCATTCCCAGCGCTTGCAGAAGCCTTTCAAGTACAACCAAAGCAAATAGCTTACTCCGTAAGTTTCTTCGCCTTTGGCGTAGCGGTGGCGCAATTGGTGATTGGCCCCCTGTCAGATCGAATTGGTCGTAATCGGTTGCTACTCGGTGGATTGGCTGTATCCATTGCCGGGGCTACCGGCTGCCTACTTTCATCTGACTATGAGACCTTTATGGCATTCCGGTTGCTACAGGCTGCCGGCTGTGGAAGTCTGGTTCTGGGCCAGGCGTTGATACAGGACCTCTATAGCGGAAAGCAGCGCAACACCATGCGCATCGTAATAACGAGTGCAAGTGGTTTATTCATATCAATTTCACCGATCGCGGGCGCTGCGCTCCAACAATTATTCGGCTGGGAAGGCAGCTTTACGGCATTTATTTTGATCGCTACTTTTGTCATGTTTCTTACCTGGGTGCTATCGCATGAAGAACCTGCGTCATACAGCAGTAATGCGGGCATTCGAAGCTATCTTCCCATGCTGCGTGACACGCTCTATATAGCCTATTCCCTGCAGGCCACTTTCGCGTTCGCCTGCCATTTTGCCTTCATCGTCATTGCACCATTGGTACTGATGGACCAACTTGGCCTCACGCCGTATCAGTTTTCCGTTGTATTCATCGCCTATGGGCTGGCGTATGTCGTCGGTGGTGCAACCGCGACCTTCCTGAACAATCGCGTCAGTGTGCAGGCTCAAATTTGCACGGGATTCCTGCTTATAGGTACCGCAGGGGTCACTTTATTGATTTGGCAGTGGGCAGCAGTGCTATCGGTAGCTGGTCTCATGATACCGATGATCTTATGCACGGCAGGAACAACGATGGTACGACCCGCCTCGACTTCGCAGGCGTTGGCCCGTTATCCGCAGCAGGCAGGGGCAGCCGCGTCCCTCAGTACTACATTGCTATTTGCCGGCGGTGGACTTGCAGGCACTTTGGTCGCGTCAGCCGAACACCTACTTCCAATGAGCTTAGGAATTCTATTCTTGAGCAGCGCGCTTAGCGGTTGCCTGCTGCTTATGTGCCTCAAGGTCGATAGCACGCAGCATTGCTGACTTTTGCCGGAAAGACAGACACAAAAATGCCAGAGGCCCCGCAATCGCGAGGCCTCTGGCTTTTCTAGCTAACGCAGGGTTCAACCAAATGGCCTCAACCCCTGGCGCAAGCCGAACAGCAATAGCAGCAGGTCCTGATCCGGTTGGGTCTGGGCCTGGGATTGCTGTTTGACTTCCCGCGGCAGTGCACACTGCTCGCTCAACTCGGCCTTGCTGAACACCGTGGGCTTCGGCTCTTCCCAGGCCGCCGCCGCTACCGTGGTCACCGCCAGGCCAGCTACCAGGAACAAAGCTCGAGCGATTTCTAGTTTCATTGCTCTAACCCTTTGACAGCGCTGCCAAACGCCATCTTGTAAACATAGAGCAGCGATTGCCATTCTGCGTCGGTGAACGACGAATGGCGGCGCAATTGGCGAAGGTCATTGGCTGCCGCACGCTGGCAACTGATCCGCCGCCGGCACTTTTCCAAGTCCAGCAACGCCACTTCCACACGGGCTTGCTCGCCGTCACCAATCACCTTGACGAATACGTGCTTGCCATACAGGCAACCGTGCTGCCAATGCCCCAGGTGCATGCGCGCCAGATTATCGGCCAAGTCCTGAATCATGCGCTGGTGCACGACTTGCGGGTAGCGCTCGCGCGCGCCTTCGGCATGCCAGGTGTCCAGATCGACGAACCCATCGAGCGCCTCGCTGACCAGCAAAGCACGCCATTGATGGTCGTCATCGCGTTCGGCACCGCAAAAGACGATGCGGGGCACGCGCACCCCCAGTTGCTCGAAGCTGTTCAATGCGTCGAGCTCGCGTAGCACGGTCGGCCTGCCGAACGGATGCAGCAGGCTTCGATAGATGTGCCCGACCTGACGCTTGGCGTACAACACTTGCCCATTGGCATCGCTCAACCGCTGTACTCCACTTTCACCGCCACGCCGCTGGTTGGGCTCCTCGACCCATTCACCTTGCTGGTGCCAGTAGAAATCGAACTTCGATGCCTGACTTTGGCCGACTGCCATTAACCACTACCCCTTGCGCAATACATAGACTCGCCACATCGCATAGAACGGCAGGAAGTCCAAACGTTCCTGAATCCTGAAGCCGGCAGCTTCGAATTCATCCTCAACCGTGGTCGCCGGTAACACGAAACGGTTCTGGTAACTGTCTTTGTTCGCCTTGGCGCTACGGCGCTGCTCGAGCTTTTTCCGCCGCCACGCCTTGAAATTACCGTCCACCCACAATGACAGGATTACGCTGTCACGGCTAACCCTTTGAAATTCCGAAAGAATTGTTTTCCGGTGGGCCGCCTCGCCGATATGGTGGAACAGCCGCATGCAAAAGATGCTGTCCACGGAATTATCCGGCAGATCGATTGCAAAAGCCGAGGTCTGCAAAGGTCGTACCCGGGCTACCACTTCTGGCGGTTGCGAGGCACAGGCTGTCTCGATCATCGCCTCGGAGTTGTCGGCACCGATGATTACGCGGTTGGGCTTCTCAGCCAGCAACGGCCAGAAACGGCCTGCGCCGCAGGGTAGGTCAAGCACCAACCCTGGCTCGCCAGCCAAGGCCAGGGCGCGGCGAGCCAGTTGCTCGTCACGCTGGTGAGAAAGGCGGCGAGCCAGTCCATCCTGGTGCTTCAAGAAGTACTCTTGTGCATGTTGCTGGTCGTACTTCTCGGAAAATTCTAGTTTGATGGGGCTGCGCATGGGGCATCTCCTGACTCCAGTGCGCCCACCTTAGGTAAGGAAGCGTTGGAATCAGGTTATGCGGATGTGAAAAATACGTTAGCCGCCATGCGGGCTGTTTCTAAACATTACTCGGCTATAGCCAGATTGTTGGCTTTTTCCGCAGTCTTGCTCAGGTCCACCTGGAAGCGGCAACCGTGGGGCGAGGTCGCCGTGAGGGTAACCCTCCAGCCCTGGTCGTCGCAGATGCGCTGAACCAGCGACAGGCCCAGTCCGAGGCCCTCACCGCGACGCTCGTCCCCGCGTACGAAGGGTCGGAACATGGCCTCGCGCTGCTCTTCCGGGATCCCCACACCGCTGTCCTCCACGCTGAAGCCATTGGGTTCCAGGCTCAGGCGGATATAACCGCTGTCGGTGTAATGGGCAGCGTTGCGCAGCAGGTTGCCCATCACCGATTGCAGGAAGGTGGCGTTGTACAACACGGAACTGGCACTGACGCGGCCATCGAAGTACAAGGTCAGGCCTTTCTGCTCGATGGTGTCCCGCCAGACGCCAATCAGGTCATCGGCCACTTCACGCAAAGTCGCCTGCGACGCCACCGCGCCCTCGTCGCGCTGGGCGCGGGCGAGCATGAGGAAGGTCTTGACCAGCTCACGCATCTCTTCGGTGGCGCGGGCAATACGCTCTACCTGGCTACGCGACCGGCTGTCGAGCGCAGGGTTTTCCATCAACAATTCACAGGAAGTGGCCAGCACCATCAGCGGGGTGCGCAGTTCATGGCTGACGTCGCTGGTGAACAGACGTTCTCGGGTCAATGCGTCACGCAGCCGGCCCAAGGTATCATCGAAGGCCACGGCCAACTGGCCGACCTCATCCGCCGCGTAATCTGGCGCCAGCGGGGGGGCAAGGCCCAGCAACTGGTCGCGGTGACGAACCTGGCGCGCCAGGCGGATAACCGGGGCCATCACCCGCCGGGCGACCAGCCAGCCAAGCACCACCGCCAGCACCAGGCTGAGCACGAAACCAACCACGACCACGGCGAACAGCACTCGCTCGCGTTCCTCGAAATCGCTCTGGTCCTGCAGCAGCACGTAACGCCGTCCGTCGACGATCTCGACCATCGCATGGTAGGACAGCTGGTCTCGGAACACCTCGTGGAAGCCCACGTCGAGGTGACGCAAGTCCTTGGGCAGTTCGAAATCGTCTCGGCCACCGCTGAAGTAGAACAGCTGGTCGGGGCGCGGCCTGTGGCTCCAGTCGCTGACACTGTCCATACGCAGCAACCGTTGCAGGTCGCCCCCGAGGACCGAGGAGATCAAACGCTCTTCCACCAGGTGCACGGTGGCGACGATGCCGAACGCGAAAGCGCCGGCCACCAGCGCACTCATCAGCGCAAAAGCGATGATGATGCGTTGGGCAAGGCTTTGCTTAAACTCCATCGCGGCCCTCGGCGAGGCGATAGCCGACGCCATGGACGGTATGCAGCAACGGCTTTTCGAAAGGCTTGTCGATGACCTGGCGCAACTGGTGGACATGGCTGCGCAGGCTGTCGCTGTCCGGGCAGTCGTCGCCCCACAAGGCTTCTTCCAGCACTTCGCGGCGCAGCACGTGCGGGCTCTTCTGCATCAGCACCGCCAACAGCTTGAGACCGACTGGGTTGAGCTTGAGCAGGCGCCCTTGGCGGGTGACTTCCAGGGTGTCGAGGTCGTAACTCAAGTCGGCGACTTGCAGGGTGCGTCGCCCGCCGCCCTGGGCCCGGCGCAGCACCGCCTCGATGCGCGCGGCCAGTTCCGACAAGGCGAAGGGTTTGAGCAGGTAGTCGTCGGCACCGGAGCGGAAGCCCTGCAGGCGGTCGTCCAGTTGGTCGCGGGCGGTGAGCATGATCACCGGGGTATCGCGCCGCGCATCTTCACGCAGGCGTTTGCACAGGGTGTAGCCATCGATGCCTGGCAGCATGATGTCGAGCACGATCAGATCGTAATGTTCGGTAGCAGCCAGATGCAGCCCGGAGAGGCCGTCCTGGGCGCAGTCGACGGTGTAGCCTTTCATGCCGAGGTAGTCGGCGAGGTTGGCGAGGATATCGCGGTTGTCTTCAACCAAAAGAATGCGCATCGAGGTCTCCTGTGCGGCGCTTTCGCTGTGCGCGGCAGGCGCAGCTTAAGGCCATCGCTGGCCTGGCGCCAGCTTTGGGAAAATATCGGCCCGGCTGACGGATTTTTCACCGTTCCTTCACGAACACAGGATAGCGGGCAGCCCAGAATGGCTGCTCTTTTGTGTGCCTGGAGTTGTCATGCAGCAAGCTACCCCTCCCCGTCCGATCAATTTCTGGTTGTACCTGGGCATTCCGTTGGCCACCGCGCTGGCGCTGATCCTGCTCGAATTGACCTCGCTCGACATGGATGTGGCCAACCTGTTCTTCGACCCGGCGGCCGGTCAGTTCATCGGCCGCCATAGCTATCTGCTGGAAAACATTCTGCATGACAGGGTCAAGCAGGGTGTGATCCTGCTAGGTGTACTGGCGCTGGTGACCTTCGCCTTGAGTTTCTTCTGGAAGCGGCTTTTCGGCTGGCGCCGTGAGTTGGGCTGTCTGGTGCTGGCGCTGGGCCTTTCCACGGCGTTCGTCACGCCACTGAAAAAAGTGACCCAGGTGCAGTGCCCATGGAGCCTGACCCAGTTTGGCGGCAAGGAAACCTACAGCAAGCTGCTGGAAACGCGACCGGCCACCGACAAGCCTGGGCTGTGCTGGCCCGGTGGCCACGCCGCGACTGGTTTCTGCCTGTTCGGCCTGTTCTTCATGCTGCGCGACCGTCGCCCTCGGCTGGCTCGGGTGGCCTTGGCGGTGGCCTTCGTCGCCGGGTCGGTGCTGTCGATTGGCCGGATGATGCAAGGTGCGCACTTCCTGTCGCACAACGTGTGGACAGCCGTGTTCTGCTGGCTGATCGGCTTGGGATCGTATTACCTGGTCCTGTACCGACGGGGGATGGCAGTGGTGCCCGCGGTCGCACCGAAAACCGTGTAGGGAGCCGGCGTGCCGGCGATAGCCGCCACGCCGCTTGCGAACGCCCATGAAAAAGCCCCGACTCTCGCGAGCCGGGGCTTTTTCATGGTGCAGGGGGTAAGGCTGGCTTACATCATGCCGCCCATGCCACCCATGCCGCCCATGTCAGGCATGCCAGCAGCTGGCTTGTCTTCCGGCAGGTCAGCAACCATGGCTTCGGTGGTGATCATCAGACCGCCGATCGAAGCTGCAGCTTGCAGAGCCGAACGGGTGACCTTGGCTGGGTCCAGGATACCCATCTCGATCATGTCGCCGTATTCGCCAGTAGCAGCGTTGTAGCCGTAGTTGCCCGAACCTTGCTTAACCTTGTCAGCGACAACGCTTGGCTCGTCGCCGGCGTTGGCAGTGATCTGGCGCAGCGGCGCTTCGACCGAACGGCGCAGCAGCGCGATACCGACGTTCTGGTCTTCGTTGTCGCCCTTGAGGTCGGCAACGGCTTGCAGGGCGCGAACCAGCGCAACACCACCGCCAGGCACTACGCCTTCTTCGACGGCTGCACGGGTAGCGTGCAGGGCGTCTTCGACGCGGGCTTTCTTCTCTTTCATTTCAACTTCGGTGCCAGCACCGACCTTGATCACGGCAACACCGCCAGCCAGTTTGGCCAGACGCTCTTGCAGCTTCTCACGGTCGTAGTCCGAAGAGGTTTCTTCGATCTGGGCACGGATCTGCTTGACGCGTGCTTCGATGTCAGCGTCGGCGCCAGCGCCGTCGATGATGGTGGTGTTTTCCTTGGACAGGATGACGCGCTTGGCGTTACCCAGGTGCTCCAGGGTAGTGGTTTCCAGGGTCAGACCGATTTCCTCGGAGATGACCTGGCCGCCAGTCAGGGTGGCGATGTCCTGCAGCATGGCCTTGCGGCGGTCGCCGAAGCCAGGTGCCTTGACCGCAGCAACCTTGACGATACCGCGCATGTTGTTGACCACCAGGGTAGCCAGGGCTTCGCCTTCGACGTCTTCGGCAACGATCAGCAGAGGACGGCCGGCCTTGGCAACGGCTTCCAGAACTGGCAGCAGCTCGCGGATGTTGGAGATCTTCTTGTCGACCAGCAGCAGCAGCGGGCCTTCCAGCTCGGCAACCATGGTGTCTGGCTTGTTGACGAAGTACGGCGACAGGTAGCCACGGTCGAACTGCATGCCTTCTACGACGGACAGTTCGTTTTCCAGGCCCGAGCCTTCTTCAACGGTGATCACGCCTTCTTTGCCGACTTTTTCCATGGCTTCGGCGATGATTTCACCGATGGAGGTGTCGGAGTTGGCGGAGATGGTACCTACCTGGGCGATGGCCTTGGAGTCAGCGCATGGCTTGGACAGGTTCTTCAGCTCGGCGACGATGGCAGCGGTGGCCTTGTCGATGCCGCGCTTGAGGTCCATCGGGTTCATGCCGGCAGCGACGGCCTTCAGGCCTTCGTTGACGATGGCCTGAGCCAGAACGGTGGCGGTGGTGGTGCCGTCACCGGCAGCGTCGTTGGCCTTGGAAGCCACTTCTTTGACCAACTGGGCGCCCATGTTTTCGAAGGCGTCTTTCAGTTCGATTTCCTTGGCAACCGAAACACCGTCTTTGGTGATGGTCGGAGCGCCGAAGCTCTTGGCCAGGACAACGTTACGGCCTTTCGGGCCCAGGGTCGCTTTTACCGCGTCAGCCAGAACGTTGACGCCAACCAGCATTTTCTTACGGGCGGAATCGCCGAATTTTACGTCTTTAGCAGCCATGATCGTTTAATCCTTGAAATTCTTTGGAGTAACGGGAAGTCGGGGAAATTAGCCTTCAACGACGGCGAGGATTTCGTTCTCGCTCATCACCAGCAGGTCTTCGCCATCGACTTTCACGGTGTTGCTGCCCGAGTAAGGGCCGAAAACCACTTTGTCACCCACTTTGACGGCCAGTGCACGTACTTCGCCGTTGTCCAGGATGCGACCGGTGCCCACGGCGACAACTTCGCCGCGGTTTGGTTTTTCAGCGGCCGAACCCGGCAGGACGATACCGCCAGCGGTTTTCGATTCTTCTTCGCTGCGACGGATGACTACGCGGTCATGCAGAGGACGAAGCTTCATTGTCGATCTCTCCCAAATTGTGGTTTTCATCGGCCGGTGTCGACACCGGCGGGTTGATACGATCCGGCGTAGCCGGGAGTGGCCCGCTTGGAGCGAACCACCTGTGTAATGTCTGGTGTCACCACCAGAAACCTTGCGGTGACCACATACATGAGGCCGTCATATTCAATTACAAGGTTTGCCATGGAAAATTTTTTATCAGACCACCAGGTGACCCAGAAACCGGCGCCGCTGCGGTGCCCCTTTCACGACACAAGGCCGCTCCTGCGGACGATTGCCGGAGCGGCCCTGGTGTCGTGGAGGGGGCCAACAGCGACCCTGGATCTTATTTGTCGCGGCGCTCGTACTCACCCTCGATCACATTGGGGCGATGGCCTGCATCGTTGGGTCGAGCCTGGAACGGGTCATCCTGGAAGGCTCGCTGGCGCATGGCCTGGGCCTCGGCCCGCTCGCGCATCTTGCGCGCGGCCAGGTGGCGGGTGAAAGGCAGCAGGCACAAAAGGCCCAGCACGTCGCTGATGAAGCCAGGCAGCAACAGCAGGCCACCACCGACGGCCAGCATCAGGCCCTGGAACATGTCCTCAGCGGGCAGTTCGCCGCGCTGCAGGCTTTCACGGGCACGCAAGGCGGTGGCCAGACCGGCCACGCGAATGACCAGCACACCCAGTGCAGAACCGGCGATGATCAACAGCAACGCCGGGAAGAAACCGATCGCCGCGCTGACCTTGACGAAGACGAACAGCTCCAGCACGGGAAAAATCAGAAACAGCAGTAGAAAAGCACGCATCAAGTGTTCCTCGACGGAAGACAATCTCCCAGTAAGAACCTCAAATGGATGCGTTTGCTCGCCTTTTCAACCCTCGATTTCTGTCGCGACCGGCCATTGGTCGGCGCGAGCCAGCAACACCAAGGCTTCGCGGACTTGTGTCGGGGTGTTGCAAGTGCTGGGGAAAGGCAACCAGTGAACACCCTGCCCGATGCGCAAGTGCATGCCTTCGCTGTCGATGCCGACCATTTCCGGCGTCGCGCTGCGCGGCAGGCCGCTGAGCTCGACATAGTGGGCGATGGCGTTGGCATGATCGCTGTTCATGTGCGCGATCATGCTGGCCTCGGCCTTGCCCACGAACGGGTTGGCCAGGGTTATCTGGTCCAGCCAATGGATGGCGCCGAAGCCGCCGATGTAGCGATGGCGCACAGGCTGCAACACCCAGAAGTCGAAATCGTGGGCTTTATGGTAATTGGCGGCTTCGGGGAAGTAGCGGTAGTAGCGCTCGGCCGCAGCCTCGATCTCGGCCTCAGCCACCAGCTTGTGGGCCTGGGCCATGACCGTCAGGCGCCCAACGGCCTGCACGTCCTCGGCATCGCGTTCACCGACCAGCAGCGAGCACTTGGGGTCTTTCTGCAGGTTGTGGGTGTGCTGGGCGATGCGACTGATGAGGATCAACGGATTGCCCTGGGCGTCCAGGCAGTACGGTACCACCGAGCCAAAGGGATAGCCCGGCATGGACTTGGAATGGGTCGAGAGCACGCCGCGGTATTCCTTGAGCAGCAGTTCGCGGGCGGGACGAATGGCGTTGGTACTCACGAAGGGCACTCCTGGCGGTGATAGGGATGGGGGACAAGATAAGCACTATCGAAGCCGGGTGCCACAATCAGGCGAAGGAACGCCGCAGCCTACCAGGCGACGCCGAAGCCTGCGGTGTAGCGGGTCTTGTCCAGGTCACTTTCACGCGTGCCGCTGATGACGTCCTTTTCCGCCTTGAGGTTGAGCGAGGCCCATTCGGTCACCTTGTAACGAAGCCCCAGTTCGGCATCCAGCGAGTAGTTGGCCACGCCCCCCAGGGGCTTGCCGACCTCACCGTTGGTGAACAACTCGACCCGCTTGCCGATCAGGTAGCGGTTGTAGTCCCACTTCACCGTCGTGGAATAGAAGTTGTCCTTGCCGCCGTCGCGGTATTCGAAATCGGTGCGGTTGACCAGGGTGCTCAAGGAGAATGCACCCAACTCGTCGTCCCAGAACTGGTAACCCGGGCCCGTACCCACGGTCCGCTGGCGAGCCAGGTCTTCGATATGGTCGCGTTTGTATTCCAAACGCCCCTTCCAGAACCACTTCTCGGTGATGAAGCGGTCCAGTGCGTATTCGGCACTCCAGTTGTTGGTGGTGGTGACGTCGTCCTTGGTCTCGCGGTTGTACTCGCCTTCGGCATTGTGCCGCCAACGGCCATGGCGACCGGTGGTCTTGAAGCTGACGTCATAATCGTCGCTGTCGGACTCAGCGCGCTTGTAGTCCATGGCGACGTCGATGTTGCCTTTCCACAGAAGGTCCTCGACCACCGGCTTGGGCTTCATGATCTGCTCGATGCTGGCCAGGTCGACGGTCTTGGGTGCTTCGCCATTGGCCAGGGTGACCTTGCCAGGCTCGGCAGCCTTGAGCGACTTGGCCTTTTCACCGGTGTAGGCGTCTTGCTTGACCAGCAGCTCCTGATCACTTTCGAGGGTCTGGACCTGTTTCCAGTCCAGGGCAATGGAGCCGCCGTATGGCGTTTCGAGCAGCAGCTTGCCGCCGTCGAACACCTTGATCTTGCCACTGAGCCGGTCGCCGTTCTTCATCCACACGGTATCGGCGAACGCAGGAGCGGCGCACAGGGAAACGGCAAGCAGGCACAACACGAATCTAGAATGCATAAGCGGACTATGGGTTCGATTTGACGAAAAAAGCCGGGCATTATCCAGATACCCACGACCAGAGCAAGGACAGACACAGACCATGCCGATGAGTTCAACTCTCATTTACCCCGACCACTCATCCGGTTTCATCCGTAGCGCAGGGCAGCCCTGATGTCTGGCGAAAACGCGCCTATCCAGGACAGCCCAGACGCCCGACGAACGGCACTCTATTCGGTGCTGGGACAGGTGCCTGCCGGCAAGGTCGTAAGCTACGGCCAACTGGCCGAGCTGGCAGGACTGGGACGCGCAGCGCGTTGGGTCGGACGCACATTGGGGCAACTGCCCGCCGACACTCGCCTGCCATGGCACCGTGTCTTGGGTTCGGGCGGCCGCCTGAGCCTGGCGCTGGGCACGCCTTCGGGCGATGAACAGCGCGCCCGACTGCGCGCGGAAGGTGTGAATGTGACCAATAATCGTGTGGATATGACGCGCCATGGCTGGCGCCCGATGGAGCACAGCGGTTAGAGTGCGCGCTTTGTTTTCGCAATTTTGAGGCAGATGTTGGCCCATGCCCCGTAAAACCTGGCGCGCTGCGCTCGCTGCCTATGCCAGCCCGTCAACCTTGGTGCTTTTGCTGCTCGGCTTCGCCGCCGGTCTGCCCTACATGCTGGTGTTCTCGACGCTGTCGGTGTGGTTGCGCGAAGCGGGTGTGGCCCGCGAGACCATTGGTTACGCCAGCCTGATCGGCCTGGCCTATGCCTTCAAGTGGGTCTGGTCGCCGCTGCTCGACCAATGGCGCCTGCCGTTGCTCGGTGGCCTTGGCCGCCGCCGCTCATGGCTGTTGCTGTCGCAGAGCCTGGTGGTCATCGGCCTGGTGGGCATGAGCCTGTGCGACCCACAGCAGCACCTGTCGTGGCTGATTGCACTGGCGGTGCTGGTGGCATTCGCCTCCGCCACCCAGGACATCGCCGTCGACGCCTATCGTCTGGAAATCGCCGACGACCAACGTCAGGCTGCCCTGGCCGCCAGCTACATGGCGGGTTACCGCGTCGCAGCGCTGCTGGCCACCGCGGGCGCGCTGTTCTTCGCCGAATGGTTCGGCTCCACGGGCTTCAGCTACCTGCACAAGGCCTGGGCTGGGACCTACATCCTGTTCGGCGTGATGATGCTTCCGGCAGTGTTCACCACCCTGGTGATGCGCGAACCTCCAGTCCCCCTGCGCACCCAGCTGTCTGCGGCACGCTACGGGCTGGTTCACCAGCTGGCGTCGGTGTTCGTGCTGATCATCCTGCTGGTGTCGGTACCCGCCAGTTTCACCCAGCTGTTCAACACCGACTGGGCCAGCGTGATCTTCGGTGATGCCACCCCGCTCGACCTGCTGCTGGAAGACCGTGCCTTCCTGCGCCTGATTCTCTACGTGCTGCTGACCTGGGCCTGCCTGTCGTCCCTGGGCCGCCGAGGCCTGGCGCCAGTGCTCACGCCGGTCAACGACTTCATCGCCCGTTATCGCTGGCAGGCCCTGTTGCTGCTTGGCCTGATCGCAACCTACCGCATGTCGGACACGGTCATGGGGGTGATGGCCAACGTGTTCTACATCGACATGGGCTTCACAAAGGACCAGATCGCCAGTGTCAGCAAGATCTTCGGCCTGATCATGACCCTGGTGGGCGCGGGGATCGGCGGCTTGCTGATCGTGCGATTCGGCATCCTGCCGATCCTGTTCATCGGTGGCGTGGCCTCGGCGGCAACCAACATCCTGTTCCTGATGCTGGCGGACATGGGGCCGAACCTCGAAATGCTGGTGGTCACCATCTCGCTGGACAACTTCAGCTCCGGCATGGCGACTTCGGCATTCGTCGCC
Organism: Pseudomonas sp. Rh2; assembly: GCF_040762985.1. Taxonomy (NCBI): domain Bacteria; kingdom Pseudomonadati; phylum Pseudomonadota; class Gammaproteobacteria; order Pseudomonadales; family Pseudomonadaceae; genus Pseudomonas; species Pseudomonas sp. Rh2. Next base: position 1,487,487 of record NZ_CP142890.1, on the reverse strand, counting down.
TACCTGTCGAGCCTGACCAACCTCAAGTTCTCGGCCACCCAGTACGCCCTGCTGAGCTCGATCATGCTGTTGCTGCCACGCCTGATTGGCGGGTATTCCGGCGTGATGGTGGAGAAGTTCGGCTACCACGACTTCTTCCTGATCACTGCCTTGCTTGGGGTGCCGACGCTGATTCTGATCGCGCTGCAGTGGCATCAGGAAGTGGGGCGTGGCAAGCAGGTGCCGGCGGAGAATTCAGCGGCCGAACGGCCCTGAGGCGGGTACCGATTCAACGGATCCTATCGCCGGCAAGCCGGCTCCTGCCGGTGACCACCTGGCTGGCGATAGGGGCATGAGTATTACTGAGCGACCGCCCCTTCCCCAGGCCGTCCACCCACCACGAACCACAGCGGCCAAAGCGCCAGCGCCCCGGCTGCACCCGCGGCCAGGGCAAAGTGCAGCAGGCTGGCGCCCGCCCCGATCATCGCCAATACCGCCCCGCCCAGTCCCAGTAAAGCGATGGTGATCATCCCCAGCATCGCCGACACCAGCCCTTTGCTGTGCTCGCTGGCGAACAACGTCATGCGATACAGCACCGCATTGGCCACCCCCAGCCCCAGCGCATACAAGGACATGCCTGCGACCACGCTGGTCACGGTAGGCCAGTACCAGGTCGCCACGGCCATCAGGCACAGACCGGCCAGGTAAGGCCATAGCGCGCCCCGCACCAGTGCTGGCAGCGGGTAGCGGTCGGCGATGCGGTTGATGATCAGGTTACCCAGGATCAAACCGCCAAACACCGGCAACTGCCACAGGGCATACGCCATCGTGCTCAGCCCTTCGTCGTGGATCAGCAACACCGGCGACAGGCCAATCCAGCCGATCAGAGGCAGGCCTACAAGGCCAAGCGCGGCACTACCAGCGACGAAGCGGCGGTTACTCAGTAGTTGGGCGTAGCCCGCCAGCAACGGCAGCAAGTGGATCGGCGTGAACGCCAGGCGCGAGCCATCGCGACGCTCGACGCCCAGGGTTTCCGGCATCAACCGGTGCAACAGCACCCACGTCAGCACCGCACCAACCGCGAAGGCGACGAACAGGTAACGCCAGTCCAGCCATTGCAACAGCAGCGTGCCCACCAGCGGGCCGAGCAATGGCGACAGCAGGGCGATATTGGCCAACAGGGCCATCATCCGCACCGCATCCGCTTCGCTAAAGGCTTCGTTCAGGGCTGGATAACTGACCGTGACCACGAAGCCAAGGCCGATGCCCTGCAACAGGCGTAGCAGGTTGAACAGGCCAATGTCGTTCACCCAGAAGGTCGCCAGGCAAGCCACGCCGAAGAAGGCGCAACCGGCCAACAGCAGGGGGCGACGCCCGTAGCGGTCGGCCAATGGACCGATCAGCCACTGCAGGACCACACCACCGAGCAGGTAGAGGTTCAGGGCGTGAGGTATGTATTCGGGGCTGGCGTTCAAATGATCGACCACCACCGGCATGGCAGGCATGACCGCATCGCTGGCCAGGTAAGTCAGCAGCTCGAACAGGGCAAGGGTCAGGCCGAACAGCAGGGCCCTGAGGGGGGTGATGTACAACAATGGCTTCATGGTGGGTATCGGGTGGAAATAGCTTGGGCCAGCCTATATGCCAGAAACGGCGAGCTTTGGCTGTGAACAAGTGTAACGGTGGAAAAACAGAAACCGCCCCGCAGGTAGCAGCCATACGCTGTACCCGTCGGAGCGGCCTCGTGTCGCGAGTGGGCTGCACAGCAGCCCCTTGCACTGGTAGCTTACGACGCCACCGTCTCCTGCACCACGCGAATGACGCGCTGCGGGAACGGAATGTCGATACCCTCAGCCTTCAACCGGTCACGGGCATGCTCGTTGAGCATGAACATCACGTCCCAGTAATCGGCGGTCTTGGTCCACAGACGCAGGGACACCGTGATCGAGCTGTCACCCAGCGTCGCAACTACCGCCTGCGGCGCAGGGTCGGGCAGCACGCGAGGGTCTTGCGCCAGCTCCAGCAGCACATTACGCGCCTTCTGCAGGTCGGCCTCGTAGTCCACGCCGACATCGAACACCACCTTGCGGGTAGGCTGACGGTTGGTGTTGGTGATGATGCCATTGGACAGGCTGCCGTTGGGCATGATCACGGTCTTGTTGTCACCGGTACGCAGCACGGTGTGGAAGATCTGGATGCTGTCGACGGTGCCACTGACACCCTGAGCTTCGATCCAGTCGCCAATTCGGAATGGGCGGAACATCAGAATCAGCACGCCGCCGGCGAAGTTCGCCAGGCTACCTTGCAAGGCCAGGCCAATGGCCAGGCCAGCGGCACCGATAGCCGCAACGAACGAGGTGGTCTCGATGCCGATCATCGACGCCACGCTGACGACCAGCAGCACCTTGAGTACGATGTTGGCCAAGGTGCTGATGAAGCTTTGCAGCGCCACATCGGCCCGCAGCCCCACCAGTTTGCCCAGCCGCGCACTGAGCTTGTTGATCAACCACCAGCCGATGGCCAGGGTCAACAGCGCCAGCAAGAGGCGGCTGCCGTACTCCATGATCAAGGGAATCCAGGTCTGCGATTGGCGGACCAGCTGATCGACTTCAGCGTTCAAATCCATATTCATCTCCTGATGCCGAGCGGCAATTGCACAGTAAAACGGTCCGCGGGGCGTTCAGCGGCCGCAGGAACCGGTGGACATCAATACGCCACCAAGGTTCCTGCGCCGGACAGATCAATCGCGGAAGTTGTTGAACTGCAGCGGCATGTCGAATTCCTTGGTGCGCAGCAGGGCGATCGCTTCCTGCAGGTCGTCACGCTTCTTGCCGGTGACGCGTACCTGCTCGCCCTGGATGGCGGCCTGGACCTTCAGCTTGCCGTCCTTGATGGTAGCGACGATCTTCTTGGCCAAGTCTTTGTCGATACCTTCGCGGAACTTGGTTTCCTGCTTCATTTCCTTGCCCGAAGGATAAGCGTCCTTCACTTCCAGGCACTTTACGTCGATCTTGCGCTTGACCAGGGCCAGGCGCAGGATCTCGACCATCGCCTCAAGCTGGAACTCGGCTTCGGCGGTCAAAAGCACGGTCTGCTCCTTTTCCTTGAACTCGAAGCTGCCCTTGCCCTTGAGGTCGTAGCGACGGTCCAGTTCCTTGATGGCGTTGTCGACAGCGTTCTGCACTTCGTGCTTGTCCAGTTCCGATACCACGTCGAACGAAGGCATGTTGTTCTCCAAAATAAAAGCGCGCTCGGCGTGAAGATGGAGCGCGCGGGGTTTGACGGTTAAAATGCGAGCTCATTATAACGGGTTGCGAAACGCAGATGAGCAGCACCTGGCATATTCTCGGCGCCGGCAGCCTCGGCAGCCTGTGGGCCTGCCGCCTGGCACGGGCAGGCAAGGCAGTACGGTTGATCCTGCGCGATGAGCGTCGCCTGAAGGCTTATCAGCAAGCCGGAGGGCTGACCCTGCTCGAGCAGGACCTCTCGAACCGTTACGCGATACCCGCCGAAACCGCTGCGGCCCACGGGCCGATCCACCGCCTGCTGGTCGCCTGCAAGGCGTATGACGCCGCGCCAGCCGTCGCTCACCTGGCGCCCAGGCTGGCCGAAGGCGCAGAAATCGTGCTGCTGCAAAATGGCCTGGGTAGCCAGGATGAGGTGGCCGACCAGGTCCCCCATGCCCGGTGCATCTTCGCCTCGAGCACCGAAGGCGCGTTCCGTGAGGATGATTGGCGGGTCCGCTTTGCCGGCCATGGTTTCAACTGGCTGGGCGACCCGGTCAACCCCAGCACGCCGGAATGGTTCGATGACCTGCATGAGGCGGGGATTCCCGCCGAATGGACGGTGGATATCCTTACCCGGCTGTGGCGCAAACTCGCGCTGAACTGCGCCATCAACCCGCTGACCGTGCTGCATGATTGTCACAACGGCGGGTTGCTGGGGCATCTGCCGGAAGTCGACGCCGTTTGCGCCGAGCTGGGCGCGCTGCTGTGCCATTGCGGTCAGCCCCAGGCAGCGGAAAACCTCGATGAAGAAGTACAGCGGGTGATCCTCGCCACCGCCGCCAACTACTCTTCCATGTATCAGGATGTGCGGGCCGGCCGACGTACCGAGGTGCATTACCTGCTCGGCCATGCATGCCGGGTCGCCACCCGTCATGGCGTAGCCCTGCCGCAGCTGGAACAGTTGCACCAGCGCCTGGTCGATAACCTGCAGGCCCGCGGCTTGCCCAGCGCCTGACGCTGGCCATTGAACCCGATACGGACATTGCCTTGCCCATGACCCTGCGCCAACGCCTGGAAAACCTCCCGGTAGGTCAGAAACTGCTGGCTGCCCTGCTGGTACTGCTGGTCACCATTTTGCTGGTGGCCAACCTGACGTTCATCAGCGCCGCCTACTGGATCACCCAGGAGAGCATGGCGCCCCAGGCACTGCAGACCATCGGCCGGCTGGTGGCCAACCCCCAGCTGTCGACCCGCGCGGGCGATAGCCCGGAGTCGGCCAGCGCCCTGCTCAAGGAACTGGACAGCTACACCCCTCTGCGCGCCGCCGCGATCTACGGCGGTGACGGCCGCATGCTCGCGCAGCTCCAGCATGGCGACCCACTGACCTTGCCCAAGCGCTACCGCAATATCGACGGTTGGCGGCTGATGGAGTTTCGCAGTACGCAACTGATCCGTATCCCCCGGGACGCCAGTCCGCCAGCCCACCTGCTGCTGGTGGCCAGCAGCGAGCTACCGACCGCTTTCTACACCGGCACGCTCAGCGCCAGCCTGGCCATCCTGATATTCAGTATCCTGTTGTGGGTGGTCATCGCCAGACAGATCAAGCGGCTGATCACACAGCCGATCAACCAGCTCGAGGAACTCAGCCGCCAGGTCACCCGCGAAGAGAGCTACGCCCTGCGTGCCAAGCGTGGCAACGAGGACGAGATCGGCAGTCTGGCCGAAGCCTTTAACACCATGTTGTCGCGCATCGAGGCGCGAGAGCAGCAACTCAAGCGCGCCCGAGATGAATTCCAGACGGCCTATGACCAGGCCCAGGGTCTTGCCGAGGAAACCCGCCACACCAACCGTAAACTGGAACTGGAAGTTCAGGTACGCAGCAAGATCGAGAAAAAGCTCACCGGCTTCCAGAACTACCTCAACAGCATCATTGACTCGATGCCATCGGCCCTGATCGCCCTGGACGAGCAGCTCTACGTCACCCAATGGAACCATGAGGCCACGGTGCTCTCCGGCACGCCCCTGGACGAAGCGCTGAACCAGCCGATCTTCATCGCCTTCGAGCCGCTCAAGCCCTTCCTGCCGCAGCTCAAGGAAAGCGTCGAGAAGCACCGCGTAGCCAAGATAGAGCGGGTCACCTGGCCCAAGGGGGACGACCTGCGCCATTACGCGTTGACGTTCTACCCGTTGATGGGCGGCGGCGGCCGCGGCGTGGTGATCCGCATCGACGACATCACTCAACGCCTGTCACTGGAAGAAATGATGGTGCAGTCGGAGAAGATGCTGTCGGTCGGCGGCCTGGCCGCAGGCATGGCCCATGAGATCAACAACCCGTTGGGCGCCATCTTGCACAACGTGCAGAACATCCGACGGCGCCTGTCGCCAGAGCTGCCCCGTAACCAGGAGCAAGCCAGCGAGCTGGGCATCGACCTGTCCAACGTCAATCGCTATCTGGAGAGCCGCGACGTTCCTCAGTTACTCGACGGCATCCAGCAGGCCGGCACGCGTGCGGCGAAGATCGTTACCCACATGCTCAGCTTCAGTCGCCGCAGCAATCGGCAACTGGCGCCGTGCGACCTGCCCGCCTTGATCGATCAGGCAGTGGACATCGCCAGCAACGACTTCGACCTCACCATCGGTTTCGACTTCAAAGGACAAGCCATCGTCCGCCAGTTCGACCCTGAGCTGGGGCCGGTCCCTTGCACCGCCAACGAGCTCGAACAGGTACTGCTCAACCTGCTGAAGAACGCCGCCCAGGCGATTCACCAGCGCCCGCAACCTTGCGAACCCGGACGCATCACGCTGCGTACCCGGCTCAATCCGCCTTGGGCGGAAATCCAAGTGGAAGACAACGGCATCGGCATGCCCGAAACAGTGCGCAAGCGCATGTTCGAGCCCTTCTTCACCACCAAGGAAGTGGGCCAGGGTACAGGCCTTGGGTTGTCGGTCTCTTATTTCATCATCACCAACAACCACAAAGGGCAGATGGAGGTGCAGTCCACGCCGGGCCACGGCACCTGCTTCACTCTGCGCCTGCCCCTCGGCCAGCCGACCACGGCGGCGCCAGGCACAACGGAGGCATGACATGGGCTACCGCCTTTCAAAGATCTACACACGCACCGGCGACAAAGGCGAAACCGGCCTGGGCGACGGTCGTCGCGTCCCCAAGGACCATCCACGGATCGAGGCGATCGGCGAAGTGGACAGTCTTAACAGCCAGCTTGGGCTACTGCTGGCCGGCCTGGCCGAACAAGGGCTGGATGAAGTGAGCGAGGTGCTTGCGCCGTGCCAGCATCGGTTGTTCGACCTGGGTGGTGAGCTGGCAATGCCAAGTTACCAGGCGCTGGACCAGGCCGAGGTGGAGCGACTGGAAGCCGCCATCGACGTGTGGAACGAAGAGCTGGGGCCGTTGAAGAACTTCATTCTGCCCAGCGGCTCTGCTCTGGTGGCCCAGGCCCATGTGTGTCGGAGCCTGGCCCGCACTGCGGAACGCCGGTGTCAGCAGTTGAACGCCGTAGAACCGCTCGAAGGCGTGGGCCTGGCCTACATCAACCGGCTTTCCGATCTGCTGTTCGTGGCGGCCCGCATCATTGGGCGCCGCCAAGGAATCGCTGAGGTCTTGTGGCAGCCTGCAGGGAAGACGCCAGACTGACGGTGGACCTTGTGTCGCGCAAGGGCCGCTCAGCGGCCCCGCCGTTCAGACCTCAGGCCAGAAGGCCCGGATCCCCGCAACGCCCTGTGCCCCGACGTCCCAGGCACGCTCGCGCTCACTGGGTCCAACCCCACCCAGCAAGAATACCGGTTGGTTGAAACCGGCAATCATCTGCCGCGCTGCATCCCAGCCCAGTGGCGCCGCCTCTGGATGGGTCTGGGTCGGCTGAACCGGCGACAGGGTGACGAAGTCCACGCCCATCCGTTCGGCCAACGCCAGTTCCTCTGCATTATGGCAGGACGCCGCCAGCCAACGCGCCGTCGGGAACGGTCGGCCCTTGGCCGCATACTTACGCAACTGCGCGGCGGTGAGGTGCCAACCAGCCGCGGGGAAGTCGCCCAGCCACTCCAGCGGCCCCTTGAGCATCAGTTGCGCCTTGCCAGCACAAAGGCCAACCGCGTCCACCGCCACATCCCGGTACTTGGGGTCGTACATGTCCGGTGCCCGCAGCTGGATCAGACGGATACCCGAGGCGACGGCCTTCTGGATGCCCTTGAGCATCTCGGGTACCTCAAGCCCGTCCGGGGTAATCAGATACTGATCCGGCAACCGCGCGGCAGCGACGATCGGCTTGTTGGCTTCCGGGAACGCGTACTGCCCAAGATCACGCGGGGCTACCCAGGCCAGCGGCTGCCCTTCGGCACCATGAGGTTCGCCGGTGAAGGCGTCGACTTCATGGACATCCAGCAACACCTGCTTGTCCGGGTAGTCATGGCTGACCTTGATCAGCGGTCGCGAACGGGTCACCTCGATGCCCAACTCCTCGCGCAACTCGCGGACCAGCGCCGACTCGACGCCTTCGCCCTCCTCCACCTTGCCCCCAGGGAACTCCCACAGGCCACCCTGATGCTGGCTATCGGCACGCCGGGCGATAAGGATCCGGCCGTCACCACCGCGAATGACCGCTGCTACGACATGAATCCGTTTCACCCTTCACGCTCCGCGAGTCCTGCTTTCTGCCAGGCCTGGAAGGCCGGCCACTGGTAGAGGGTTTCGATGTAGGCCGCCGCATGCGCCGGCACATCGACTCGATAGGTACGCAGGCGTACGGCGACCGGCGCGAAGAAGGCATCGGCCAGGGTCGGCTTGCCGAACAGGAACGGGCCACTGTCCTTGGCCACCAGGCGGCACTCCGACCACAACGCGACGATACGATCGATGTCCACTTGCACCTCCAGCGGGATGCTCTCCAGGGCGGCGTCTCGGGACAAGTCGAAAGGCATGGCACTGCGCAAGGCGGTGAACCCGCTGTGCATCTGAGCGCAGGCCGAGCGGGCCTGCGCACGCGCTGCGATATCTGCAGGCCATAGCTGGGCAGCGGGGTGGCGTTCGTTGAGGTATTCGGCAATCGCCAGGGAATCGGCGATCACGCCGTGCTCGGTCTTGAGCAATGGCACCTTGCCGGTAGCGGAGTACTGAAGGATGCGCTGGCGGGTGTCTGGCTGGTTGAGTTTGATCAGCGTTTCTTCATAGTCCGCGCCAGCCAACTCGAGGGCCAGGGCGCCACGTAGCGACCACGAAGAATAGCGTTTGTCGCCGATGATCAGGTGATAGCTCATGGGTCGGCTCCATTGAATGCGGGTGAGTGGCGGCTGCCTGGCAGGCTATCGCCGCGGTTCGGCACCACGGCAAGCCGGCTCCTGTGGACATTGCACCTGCAGGAGCTGACTTACCGGCGAACAGGACCTTGTATCAGGTACGGTATTCGGCGTTGATCTTCACGTACTCGTGGGACAGGTCGGTGGTCCAGATGGTTTCGCTGCACTGGCCACGGCCCAGCTCGATGCGAATGGTGATTTCCTCCTGGGCCATCACCTTGGCACCCTGGTCTTCGGTGTAACTTGGGCTGCGGCCGCCTTTGCTGGCAATGCAGACGTTGTCCAGGTACACGTCGATCAGGCTGACATCCAGTTCCGGCACACCGGCGCGGCCCACTGCAGCCAGAATACGGCCCCAGTTCGGGTCGGACGCGAACAGCGCGGTCTTGATCAGCGGCGAGTGGGCCACGGCGTAACCGACGTCCAGACACTCCTGGTGGTTGCCGCCGCCATTGACCTGAACGGTGACGAACTTGGTAGCGCCTTCGCCATCACGGACGATGGCCTGAGCCACTTCCATGCACACCTCGAACACCGCCTTTTTCAGGGCTTCGAACAGCGCACCGCTGGCTTGGGTGACCTCCGGCAGGTTGGCCTTGCCGGTGGCGATGAGCATGCAGCAATCGTTGGTCGAGGTGTCGCCGTCGATGGTGATGCGGTTGAACGACTTGTTGGCGCCATCGAGCATCAGGTCCTTGAGCACCGCCGGTGCGACCTTGGCGTCGGTGGCGATATAACCGAGCATGGTGGCCATGTTCGGACGGATCATGCCCGCGCCCTTGCTGATGCCGGTCACGGTGACGGTCACGCCATCGTGCTGGAACTGACGGCTGGCGCCTTTGGGCAGGGTGTCGGTGGTCATGATGCCGGTGGCGGCTTCAGCCCAGTTGTTTTCCGACAGGTTGTCCAGGGCGGCCTGCAGGGCGCCTTCGATCTTCTCTACCGGCAGCGGCTCACCGATGACACCGGTAGAGAACGGCAGTACCGATTCGGCAGGTACGCCGGCCAGTTCCGCCAGCTTGGCGCAGGTACGCTCGGCAGCGGCCAGACAGGAGCGCCGGTACCGGCGTTGGCGTTGCCGGTGTTGGTCAGCAAGTAGCGCACGGTGCCCTGCACACGCTGCTTGGACAGGATCACCGGCGCTGCGCAGAAGGCATTGAGGGTGAACACACCTGCGACGCTGGAGCCTTCGGCACAGCGCATGACCACCACATCCTTGCGCCCGGGACGCTTGATGCCCGCGGATGCAATACCGAGTTCGAAACCCGGAACCGGGTGCAAGGTGGGCAAAGGACCAAGACCAACAGCCATTAGAGCGCTCCTAGAAATAGGGTTTGAGAACAATGTTTAGAGCGGGGCCGCTTGGCGCCCCCTTCGTGACACAAAGCCGCTCCCACCGGATACCACGCCGCCGATGAGCTGGGCGCAGTACCTGTGGGAGCGGCCTTGTGTCGCGATAGGGCCGCAGAGCGGCCCCTCAGGTCAGATCACTCGATCTGACCATGGCAATGCTTGAACTTCTTGCCCGAACCACACCAGCACGGCTCGTTGCGGCCCAGCTTCTGCTCGTTGCGCACCGGCGCGGCAGCCACGGCCACTTCGGCGCCCTCCTCGCTCTGCTGCTCGGCTTCAAGACCAGGGGCAGCGGCGTGCTGGAACTGCATGCGGCTGGCCAGCTCCTCGGCCTCGCGACGCAGACGGGCTTCCTCTTCGGCTGGATCTTCGCGACGCACCTGAACGTGGGACAGCACACGAATGGTGTCGCGCTTGATCGACTCGAGCAGTTCCTGGAACAGGGTGAACGATTCGCGCTTGTACTCCTGCTTCGGGTTCTTTTGCGCGTAACCACGCAGGTGAATACCGTGACGCAGGTGGTCCATGGTCGACAGGTGGTCTTTCCACAGGTCGTCCAGCACGCGCAGCAGGATCTGCTTCTCGAAGGTGCGCAGGGCCTCGATGCCGGCCTGGTCTTCCTTCTCGGTGTAGGCGCGGGTGATCTCGTTCAGCAGCTTCTCGCGCAGGGTCTCCTCGTAGAGGTGATCGTCCTCGTCGAGCCACTGCTGGATCGGCAGCTTCATGGCGAAATCGCTGGCCAGCGACGCTTCCAGACCAGCCACGTCCCACTGCTCAGGCAGCGACTGCGGTGGAATGTGCTGGCTGATGGTGGCATCCAGGACTTCCTTGCGGAACTCTTCGATGGTATCGCCAATGTTCTCGGCGGCCAGCAGGCTGTTGCGCATGTGGTAGATCACCTTGCGCTGCTCGTTGGCCACGTCGTCGTATTCGAGCAACTGCTTGCGGATGTCGAAGTTGCGGCCTTCGACCTTGCGCTGGGCTTTCTCGATGGCGTTGGTCACCATGCGGTGTTCGATAGCCTCGCCGGACTGCATGCCCAGGGCCTTCATGAAGTTCTTCACCCGGTCGGAGGCGAAGATACGCATCAGGCTGTCTTCCAGCGACAGGTAGAAGCGGCTCGAACCCGGGTCGCCCTGACGACCGGAACGGCCGCGCAGCTGGTTGTCGATACGGCGGGATTCGTGACGCTCGGAAGCGATGACGTGCAGGCCGCCAGCCTCGATCACTTGCTGGTGACGTTTCTGCCAATCCGCCTTGATCTGGGCGATCTGCTCGGCGGTCGGGTTCTCCAAGGCCGCCACTTCGGCCTCCCAGTTGCCGCCCAGCAGGATGTCGGTACCGCGACCGGCCATGTTGGTGGCGATGGTCAGCGCACCTGGCGCGCCGGCCTGGGCGATGATCTCGGCTTCCTTCTCGTGGTACTTGGCGTTCAGTACCTTGTGGTCGATACCTTCCTTCTTCAGAAGGTTCGACATGTGCTCGGACGTTTCGATGGTCGCGGTACCTACCAGTACCGGACGGCCATGACTCAGGCTCTCTTTGATGTCAGCGATGATCGCGGCATATTTTTCGTCCGCGGTCAGGTAGACCAGGTCGTTGAAGTCCTTGCGCGCCAGCGGCTTGTTAGGCGGAATGACCATCACGTTGAGGGCGTAGATCTGGGCGAATTCGAACGCTTCGGTATCGGCGGTACCGGTCATGCCGGACAGCTTGGTGTAGAGACGGAAGTAGTTCTGGAAGGTGGTCGAAGCCAGCGTCTGGCTTTCGGCCTGGATGTTCAGGTTTTCCTTCGCCTCGATGGCCTGGTGCAGGCCCTCGGACAGACGGCGGCCTGGCATGGTACGGCCGGTGTGCTCGTCGATCAGCAGGACCTGGCCGTCCTGGACGATGTACTCGACGTTGCGGTGGAACAGCTTGTGCGCACGCAGGCCGGCGTAGACGTGGGTCAGCAGGCCCAGGTTGTGCGCCGAGTAGAGGCTTTCGCCCTCGGCCAGCAGACCGGCCTGGGTCAGCATCTCTTCGATGTACTGGTGACCGGCCTCGTTGAGTTCGACCTGGCGGCTCTTCTCGTCGATGGTGAAGTGGCCTTCCTGGGTGACCTGACCTTCGACCTCTTCGATGTGCTGCTTCAAGCGCGGGATCAGGCGGTTGATCTCGATGTACAGCTTCGAGCTGTCTTCGGCCTGGCCAGAGATGATCAGCGGGGTACGGGCTTCGTCGATGAGGATCGAGTCGACTTCGTCGATCACGGCGAAGTTCAGTTCACGCTGGAACTTCTCTTCCTGGCTGAAGGCCATGTTGTCGCGCAGGTAGTCGAAACCGAATTCGTTGTTGGTGCCGTAGGTGATGTCGGCGGCGTAGGCGGCGCGCTTCTCTTCCGGCGGCTGGAAGGCCGATACGATGCCAACGGTCAGGCCGAGGAATTCGTACAGCGGACGCATCCAGTTGGCGTCACGGCGGGCCAGGTAGTCGTTGACGGTCACGACATGCACGCCCTTGCCGGACAATGCATTGAGATAGACGGCCAGGGTACCGACCAAGGTCTTGCCTTCGCCGGTGCGCATTTCTGCGATCATACCCTCGTGCAGGGTCATGCCGCCGATCAGCTGCACATCGAAGTGACGCATGCCCATGACTCGCTTGCCGGCCTCACGGGCAACGGCGAAGGCCTCGGGCAGCAATTGGTCCAGTGTCTCGCCTTTGGCCAGGCGCTCCTTGAACTCTGCGGTCTTGCCCCGCAGCTGCTCGTCGGAGAGGGCCACCATCTTCTCTTCGAGAGCATTGACGATGTTCACCGTCTTGAGCATGCGTTTGACTTCACGCTCGTTCTTGCTTCCAAAAAGTTTCTTTAACAAAGGCGCAAACATATCGGCAGGATCTTCCACACGTAGGGATGGAGGGCGGCCCCATGAGTCGCCCGTGCAGCCCTGAGGCCGCATGCGAACGAGCATTCTACCCGGAAACGATGGTGAGGAAAGTGGTGGATTTCCACGATGCTGGCACAGCGCTTTGGCGGGGGCGTTTCTAAGATAGGGTCATTTTCACTGAGTTCAACCCTTGTGTTCATGAAACGTATCGCGAATGACTCGTATCCCGCAGGGTCTGCACCGACGTATTGCCGGCCAGCCGGCGATGAGGCCAGCCAGGGTGCCGGAAATGTTAGACTGCCGATCTTGTAACCGCGTGCGTACCCCATGGCCTACAAACCCACTCCCGCCCAGCCGCCCTCTGCCCTGTTGCGCCAGAACCGCCCGCTGCGCTTGTTACTGAACCAGGCCGAGCGCCTGGAGCACTTGCAGCGCCTACTGGAAAGCCAGCTGCAACCAGCCGCCCGCGAGCACTGCCATGTGGCATCGTGGCGCGACGGCACGCTGTTACTGGTGGTGACCGACGGTCATTGGGCTACACGCCTGCGCTATCAGCAAAAGCGCCTGATGCGCCAGCTACAGGCCATGGAAGCGTTCGGCAACCTCTCCCGTATCCTGTTCAAGGTGCAGCCGCCGCTGGTGCCTGCCAAGCGTGGCGGACATGCCATCGAGCTGTCGAGCACGGCGGCCGAGAGCTTGCGTGACACCGCCGAGGGCATTGCTGACCCCAAGTTGCGCGCCGCACTGGAACGACTGGCCGCGCACGCCCGAGAGAAGTAGCCAGGCGCATCGCGAGCAAGGCTCGCTTCTACCGAAGATGCGCGCGATAACGTGCCAGGCGCCGAAGCGGTCGCGCGCGCATCCCGCAGGCATGACTGGCCCGAAACAGAGGTGGGAGCCCTTCCTCCCGACACCACACGATCCAGGCAATAAAAAGGCCACCCGAAGGTGGCCTCAATGAACTAGAGAGTGTTCGAACTTACACGGCCGCAACAGGGCGCATGTACGAGATCGGTGCCGTACTGGCATCTTCGAAAGTGACCACTTCCCAGGCATCTTTTTCAGCAATGAGCTTGCGCAGCAGCTGGTTGTTCAGCGCGTGTCCGGACTTGAAGCCCTTGAACTCGCCGATCAGGCTGTTGCCCAGCAGGTAAAGGTCGCCGATGGCATCGAGGATCTTGTGCTTGACGAATTCGTCTTCATAGCGAAGGCCGTCTTCGTTCAGCACGCCGTCTTCGTCGACAACGATGGCGTTCTCGACACTGCCGCCCAACGCGAGGTTGTGCTTGCGCAGGTACTCGATGTCACGCATGAAACCAAAGGTACGGGCGCGGCTGACTTCCTTCACGAACGACGTGCTGGAGAAGTCGACGCTGGCACTTTGGGTCCGGTTGCGCAGCACCGGGTGGTCGAAGTCGATCTCGAAGCTCACCTTGAACCCGTCGAACGGCAGGAAGGTAGCGCGCTTGTCGCCCTCCTCCACTGTCACTTCGCGCAGGATACGGATGAACTTCTTGGCTGCGTCCTGTTCTTCCAGGCCAGCAGACTGAATCAGGAATACGAAGGGACCGGCGCTGCCATCCATGATCGGCACTTCCGAGGCGGAGAGCTCGACGTAGGCGTTATCGATGCCCAGGCCCGCCATGGCGGAGAGCAGGTGCTCGACCGTATCGACCTTGACGTCACCGTTGACCAGCGTCGTCGACATGGTTGTCTCACCGACGTTGGCCGCGCGCGCCGGGATTTCGACCACAGGGTCGAGGTCGGCGCGACGGAAGACGATGCCGGTGTCAACAGGCGCAGGCTTGAGGGTCAGGTAGACCTTCTCCCCGGAGTGCAGACCGACACCTGTGGCACGGATGGTATTCTTCAGGGTGCGTTGTTTAATCATGGCATTGGCCGCTTCAGCGCAAATTGCGAACAGGTATCAACAAAGGCTGGGGATGATAACAGACCCGGCCTTTGCTGAACACCAATCACCCCTATACCCCTGATAAATTCCATTAATCAGCCTGACGACGCAGGAATGCCGGAATATCAAGGTAGTCCAGATCATCCTGTGGGTTGAGTTTAGCTGCCGCGGCGGCACCTGCATGGGCCTGGTTGCGCATCACGGTCGGACGCTCCAGGTCACGGTAGTTGACCGCTGGCTGCTCCTGACGCGCAGGCGCAGGGTTGGACGACTCGTATACCTGCTGGGCGGTCTGCAGGGTGTTGTCCACCACCTTGACCGGCTTCTCGATACGAGCGCCCAGGCCAGTGGCGACCACGGTGACGTGCAGCTCGTCGCGCATGTCCGGGTCGATAACGGTACCGACCTTGACCATCGCGTGGTCGGAGGCGAAGGCTTCGATGATGCTACCCACATCGGAGTACTCGCCCAGCGACAGGTCGGGACCTGCGGTGATGTTGACCAGGATACCGCGAGCGCCCTGCAGGTTGACGTCTTCGAGCAGCGGGTTGCGGATGGCTGCCTCGGTCGCCTCGCGAGCACGGTTCGGACCGCTGGCGCAGCCAGTGCCCATCATCGCCATGCCCATCTCGCCCATCACGGTACGCACGTCGGCGAAGTCGACGTTGATCATGCCCGGACGCTTGATGATGTCGGAAATACCGCGAACGGCGCCGGCCAGCACGTCGTCTGCCTTGGCGAAGGCAGACAGCAGGCTGGCATCCTTGCCCAGGATGGTCAGCAGTTTTTCGTTAGGGATGGTGATCAGCGAGTCAACGCTTTCCGCCAGCATACGGATGCCTTCATCGGCGATCTGCATGCGCTTGCGGCCCTCGAACGGGAACGGACGGGTCACCACGGCAACGGTGAGAATGCCCATTTCCTTGGCCACTTCGGCGATGATCGGCGCCGCACCGGTACCGGTACCACCCCCCATGCCAGTGGTGATGAACACCATGTTGGTGCCCTGCAGCACCTCGGCGATACGCTCACGGTCTTCCAGCGCGGCCTGACGACCGACTTCCGGATTGGCACCGGCACCCAGGCCTTTGGTCACACCGGTACCCAGTTGCAGGATGGTGCGCGCGCCGATGTTTTTCAGCGCTTGAGCATCGGTGTTGGCGCAGATGAACTCGACGCCTTCGATGTTGCTCTTCACCATGTGGTTGACGGCGTTGCCGCCGCCACCGCCAACGCCGATCACCTTGATGACCGGACTTTGCGGGACGTTGTCTACGAGCTCGAACATTTTCCCTCTCCTTACAGTTCTCTAGTTGTCGCGCCTACCACTACTGCTTTGAAACTTAGAAGTTGCCCTGGACCCACCGCTTGAAGCGCTCAAGCACTGGGGCCTTCGGTTCATCGCCATAGCTGTTGCTGCTGCTGTTACCGGTCAGGGGCAAGTCCTCGGTCTGCTTCTGCAGGCCATAGGTGAGCAAGCCCACGCCAGTGGAATAGATCGGGTTGCGCACCACGTCGCTCAGTCCCCGAACGCTGTGCGGTACGCCAAGGCGTACCGGCATGTGGAAGATTTCTTCGGCCAGTTCCACGGCACCTTCCATCTTCGCGGTGCCACCGGTAAGGACGATGCCGGCTGGCACCAGGTCCTCGTAGCCGCTGCGACGCAGCTCGGCCTGGATCAGGGTGAAGAGCTCGTCGTAACGCGGCTCCACCACCTCGGCCAGGGCCTGACGCGACAGCTCGCGCGGAGGACGGTCGCCCACGCTTGGCACCTTGATGGTCTCGCCAGCGCCGGCCAGCTTGGCCAGGGCGCAGGCGTAACGGATCTTGATTTCCTCGGCGTACTGGGTGGGCGTGCGCAGGGCCATGGCGATGTCGTTGGTCACCTGGTCGCCCGCGATCGGGATCACCGCGGTGTGGCGGATGGCGCCTTCGGTGAAGATGGCGATATCGGTCGTGCCACCACCGATGTCTACCAGGCACACGCCCAGCTCTTTCTCGTCGTCGGTCAGCACCGAGTAGGCCGAGGCCAGTTGCTCGAGGATGATGTCGTCAATTTCCAGGCCACAGCGGCGCACGCACTTCTCGATGTTCTGTGCCGCATTGACTGCGCAGGTGACCACGTGGACCTTGGCTTCCAGACGAACGCCGGACATGCCCAGCGGCTCGCGCACGCCTTCCTGGTTATCGATCACGTAGTCCTGCGGCAGGGTGTGCAGCACACGCTGATCGGCCGGAATGGCCACGGCCTGGGCAGCGTCGAGTACCCGCTCAAGGTCGGCGAGACTCACTTCGCGATCGCGAATGGCGACGATACCGTGGGAGTTCAGGCTGCGGATATGGTTGCCGGCCACGCCGACGAATGCGGAGTGGATGCGGCAACCGGCCATCAGCTGCGCTTCTTCCACCGCGCGCTGGATCGACTGCACGGTGGACTCGATGTTCACCACCACGCCTTTCTTCAGGCCACGGGACGGATGGGTGCCGATACCCACGATTTCCAGGGTGCCGTCTTCGGCCACTTCACCCACCAGCGCCACCACCTTGGAGGTGCCGATGTCCAGCCCGACGATCATTTTGCCGCTATGCGCGTTTGCCATGGTCCTGCCTCTCTCTAATTCTTCGCAACGGCGGGTTGGGCCGTCGTCGGTGCAATCGGTTCCCGCCAACCAACGGCAAGTCCGTTGGAATAACGCAGATCAATGCGGGCGATGTTGGTGATCTGCTCTTTGAGTGTCTTGTCGTAAATGGCAATGAAACGGCGCATCTTCTCCACCAGGTGATCGCGCCCCAACAGCAGCTCGACACCCGACCCGGCGCTACCCGCGCCTGTGGTCAGGAACCAGCTGCCCCGCTCGCGCAGCTCCAGGCGAGCGATGGAAAAGCCCAGGGGGCGCAGCATCTGGCTCAATACCTGATACTGCTGCATGACTTGTTGCTGAGCGCGCTGCGGCCCGAACAGCTGCGGCAGGTGCTCGTAGTTGGCCAACTCGCGCGGGGTGAAGGCCTGACCTTGGTTGTTGAGCAAGGCTTCGTCCCCCCAGCGCGCAACCGGCAACTGTTCCTCAAGGCGAATCACCACCTCGTCCGGCCATACCCGGCGAACCTCGGCATGGGCGATCCATGGCATCTGCTCGAGCTCTGCGCGCATCGCCGTTAGGTCGACGCTGAAGAAGCTCGACGCCACGTACGGCGCGATCCGTTGCTGCACCGCCTGCTGGCTGATGTAGCTCAGGTCGCCTTGTACGGCGATCTTGGTGATCGGCCGGTCGGCGTAAGGCATGAGGCGAATGGCGCCTTCGTAGGCACCAAAGCCCGCCGCCACCAGCAGCACGGGCCACAGCAGGCGCTTGAGACCACCGAGGCTTGGCCGAGGCAGGCGCGCCGATACGGGCTCGTCGGCCACCAGTCGGCTGGCACCACGCGGCACCGGCTTGCTACGGCCGGTAACGGGTTGCTGCTGACGTATCATCGCGCCTTGCATGGCTCTTAACCTCGCGTCACGACGCTTTCAGCCAGGATCGCCAGCACCAGTTGCTGGAAGTCCAGGCCGGCCGCGCGCGCCGCCATGGGCACCAGGCTATGGTCGGTCATGCCGGGTGCGGTGTTGACTTCGAGCAGCCAGAACCGGCCCTGCTCGTCCTGCATCACGTCCAGCCGCCCCCAGCCTTCGATGCCGATGGCATCGCAGGCGCGCGCGGTCAGGTCGATCAGTTCCTTTTCCTTGGCACTGTCCAGGCCGCACGGAATGCGGTACTGGGTGTCATTGGCAATGTACTTGGCGTCGTAGTCGTAGAACACGTGCGGGGTGCCCAGCGCAATCGGAGGCAGCACCTGGCCGCGCAACACTGCGATGGTGAACTCCGGGCCGTGAATCCATTGCTCGACCAGAACTTGCGAATCGTACTTGGCGGCGTCCTTCCAGGCGGCGACCAGCTCTTGCACGCTGTTCACCTTCGCCATGCCGATACTTGAACCTTCATGGGCCGGTTTGACGATCAACGGGAAGCCCAGTTCCGCACCGGCGGCAACACAATCGCTCTCGCTGGCCAGCACGGCGTGGCGCGGGGTCGGAATGCCCAGGCTCTGCCACACCTGCTTGGTGCGCAGCTTGTCCATGGCCAGGGCAGACGCCAGGATCCCGCTACCGGTGTAAGGGATGCCCAGGCACTCGAGCAGGCCTTGCATGCTGCCGTCTTCACCGCCACGGCCGTGGAGAATGATGAAGGCGCGGTCGATCTTCTCGCTCTGCAGGCGGGCCAGCAGGTCATCACCCACATCGATGCCTACCACGTCCACACCGGCAGTGGTCAGCGCATCGATCACGGCGGCGCCAGACTTCAGCGACACCTCGCGCTCGGCGCTCTTGCCGCCGTACAGCACGGCGACACGACCGAATGCCTTGACGTCGAGGGTGGAATGCAGCTTGTCGTAGGCGCTGGTCATTTCGACTTCTCCTGCTTGGCGCCAGCGAACAGCGGGCTTTTCATCAATTGCGGGGCCAGACCGCCGACATCACCGGCACCCTGGCACAGCAGGATGTCGCCGGCGCGCAGCAGCGGCTGGACCAACGGCGCGAGTTCCACGCCACGTTCGATATAGATGGGGTCGAGCTTGCCGCGCTGACGGATGCTGTGGCAGAGCTGACGGCTGTCGGCACCCGGAATCGGCTCTTCGCCGGCCGGGTAGACTTCCATCAACAGCAGCACGTTGGCGTCGCCGAGCACCTGCACGAAGTCGTCGTACAGGTCACGGGTACGGCTGTAGCGGTGCGGCTGGTAGACGATCACCAGTCGACGGCTTGGCCAGCCGCCACGTACGGCCTTGATGACCGCAGCCACTTCGGTCGGGTGGTGACCGTAGTCGTCGACCAGCATCACGCTGCCGCCTTCGACTGGCAGCTCGCCGTAGACCTGGAAGCGCCGCCCCACGCCCTGGAAGCCGGACAAGCCCTGGACGATGGCTTCGTCGCTGATGCCTTCGTCAGTGGCGATGGCGATGGTGGCCAAGGCGTTCAACACGTTGTGGTTACCGGGCATGTTCACCGACACATCCAGCGGCTCGCGGTCGCGGCGCAGCACGGTGAAGTGGGTCTGCATGCCCTGCTGGCGCACGTTGATGGCGCGCACGTCGGCCTCTTCGCTGAAACCGTAGGTGACCGTCGGGCGCTTGACCTGCGGCAGGATCTCGCGCACTACCGGGTCGTCCAGGCACATCACGGCCAGGCCGTAGAACGGCAGGTTGTGCAGGAACTCCACGAAGGTTTTCTTCAGCTTGTTGAAGTCGCCTTCATAGGTGGCCATGTGGTCGGCGTCGATGTTGGTGACTACCGCGACCATCGGCTGCAGGTGCAGGAAGCTGGCATCGCTTTCATCGGCTTCGGCGATCAGGTAACGGCTGGTGCCCAACTGCGCGTTGGTCCCGGCCGCCGTCAGGCGCCCGCCGATGACGAAGGTCGGGTCCAGGCCACCCGCGGCGAACACCGAGGCCAGCAGACTGGTGGTGGTGGTCTTGCCGTGGGTACCGGCAACCGCTACGCCGTGGCGATAGCGCATCAGCTCGGCAAGCATCTCAGCGCGCGGCACCACTGGAATGCGGCGCTCCAGTGCGGTGGCGACTTCCGGGTTGGCCGGATTGATGGCGCTGGACACGACCAGCACGTCGGCATTGGCGGCGTTCTCGGCACGGTGGCCGACGAAGATCTGGGCACCGAACGATTCCAGGCGCTCGGTAACTGGCGAGGCCTTCAGGTCGGAACCGGACACCTGGTAGCCCAGGTTGAGCAGCACTTCGGCAATACCGCACATGCCCACACCGCCGATACCGACGAAGTGAATACGGTTGATCCGACCCATTTTCGGCTGGGGCATGGCTTTCTGGCTTTCAACCATGTGCCACCTCCAGGCAGATGTCGACCACGGTGCTGGTTGCAGCAGGTTGGCCAGGCTCCGTGCGGTGCTGGCCATGGTGTTGAGTTTCTCGGGTTGCATCAGCACCTCGTTCAGGCGTTCAGCGAGCTGCGCTGCGCCAGTTGTCGCTTGTGGCATCAGGAAGGCCGCGCCTTCCCGAGACAGGTATTGGGCGTTATGGGTCTGGTGATCGTCGATGGCATGGGGCAAGGGCACCAGCATCGAAGGCAGGCCAGCCGCCGCGAGTTCGCTGACGGTCAGGGCACCGGCCCGGCAGACCACGATATCGGCCCAGGCATAGGCTTGGGCCATGTCCTTGATGAACGGTTCGACCTGAGCCTGGACCCCAGCCTCGCGGTAACGCTCGGCGGTGATCGGCGCGTGCTGCTTGCCGGCCTGGTGGAATACCTCGGGCCGCAGGTTCGCGGGCACCTCGGACAGGGCCTTAGGCAACAATTTGTTCAAGGGTTCCGCACCCAGGCTGCCCCCCATGACCAACAGGCGGGCCCGGCGCTCGGCCAAAGGCGCACGCTGAGCGTCCATGAACAGCTCAGGGCGCACGGGGTTACCCGTGGTGCGACGTTTGTCGCTGGCCTCGAAGGTGTTCGGAAACGCTTCGCAAACGCGTGCCGACAGCGGTACCAGCAGGCGGTTGGCAGTGCCGGCGCGGGCGTTCTGCTCGTGAATGACCAACGGTATGCCGCACAGACGCGCAGCGACACCGCCCGGGCCGGTCACGTAGCCACCGAAGCCCAGCACGCATACCGGCTTGAGCTGCCGAATGATACGGCGTGCCTGAAGCACAGCCTTGATCAACGTGAACGGTGCCTTGAGCAACGACAGCTTGCCCTTGCCGCGCAGGCCGCTGACCTGGATCAGGTGCAGTGGCAGACCGGCCTGTGGCACCAGTTCGTTTTCGATGCCGCGCGGCGTGCCCAGCCAGTGCACGCTGTAACCGCGAGCCTGGAATTCACGGGCGCAGGCCAGGGCCGGGAATACATGCCCGCCGGTGCCACCCGCCATGATCAGTACGTTTTTGCCGTTAGCGGCCATGGCTGGTCTCCTCGGCAAAATCGCTTTCCTTGAATTCATGTTCCTCGCTACCCAGGTGCGTGCGGCTTTCCCACTCGATGCGCAGCAACAACCCCACGCAGGCGCAGCAGATCACCAGCGAGCTGCCTCCGTAGCTGAGGAACGGCAAGGTGAGGCCCTTGGTCGGCAACAGACCGACGTTCACCCCGATATTGATCAGGAACTGGCCGATCCACAGGAAGGCCAGACCGAACGCCATGTAGGCGGCGAAGAACTGCTTGGCTTTCTCGGCCCACAAGCCGATGTAGAGGGCGCGCACGGTGACGAACACGAACAGAGCGATGGTCGCCAGCGAACCGACGACGCCCAGCTCCTCGGCCAGGACCGAGAACACGAAGTCGGTATGCGCTTCGGGCAGGTAGAACTGCTTCTGCACGCTGTTGCCCAGCCCCACGCCCAGCCACTCGCCACGGCCGAAGGCGATCAGCGCCTGGGTCAACTGGTAGCCGGAACCGAACTGATCGGACCACGGATCGGTGAAGGTGATCAGACGGGCCATCCGGTACGGCTGTGCCTGCACCAGCACGAACACCGCCACTACCGCCAGCACCACCATCAAGCTGAAACGGAACAGCCCCACCCCGCCGAGGAACAGCATGGCCGCCGCTGCGCCCATCATGACCACGGTGGCGCCGAAGTCCGGCTCCATCAGCAGCAACGCGGCCATGGGCAGCAGGACGATGAAGGGCTTGAAGAAGCCCATCCAGGTCTCGCGCACCTCGGTCTGCCGCCTTACCAGGTAGCCGGCCAGGTAGATGACCACGAACACCTTGGCGATTTCCGAAGGCTGGACGTTGAAGAAACTGAAGCCGATCCAGCGCATGGAACCGTTCACTTCGCGACCGATACCTGGCACCAGCACCAGTACCAGCAGGCCGAAGGCGCCAAGCAGCATCATGAAGCCCATGCGTTGCCAGGTAGCGATAGGCACCATCATGGTCGCCCCACACGCCACCAGACCCAGGACCACGTAAACCAGGTGGCGGAACATGTGATAAAGCGGATTGCCGGACTGCACCGCAGCCACTTCCGAGGAAGCCGAGGTGATCATCACCAGGCCCAGGCCGAGCAGCGCCAGGCACCCGGCCAGCAGCGGGAAATCGAGGTCGATGCCACGTCCGCTGATCAGCGGCGACGGGTATGGCTTGAGGATGCCGAAGATCATGCAAGCCCTCCCGCCGCCTGGGCGAACAGGCGCCCGCGTTCTTCGAAGTTCTTGAACATATCGAGGCTGGCGCAGGCAGGCGACAGCAAGACGGCGTCACCGGACCGGGCCAGTTCGGCACATTGGTGCACGGCCTCGTCCAGCGTCTTGACCCGCACCAACTGCACGCCATCACCCAAAGCCTCGGCCAAGCGCTCGGCATCACGGCCCAGCAGCACCACGGCGCGGCAGTACTGCGCTACCGGTTCGCGCAGGGCAGAGAAATCGGCACCCTTGCCGTCGCCACCCGCGATCAGCACCAGCTTGCCGTCGATGTCGGCCCCCAGGCCCTCGATGGCCGCCAGGGCCGCCCCCACGTTCGTGGCCTTGGAATCGTCGTACCAGTTCACCCCGTTGCGCTCGCGTACCCATTGGCAGCGGTGGGCCAGGCCACCAAATTCACGCAGGGCTTCGAGCATGGGCTCGAACGGCAGGCCAGCAGCATGGCCAAGGGCCAGGGCAGCCAGGGCATTGCTCTGGTTGTGCGATCCACGGACCTTCAGCTCGCGCACCGGCATCAAGGCCTGGAACTCGAAGGCCAGGTATTTCTCGCCGTCGACTTCGCGCAGGCCAAATGCCTTGAAGTCAGGCGCATTGAGACCGAACGTCCAGCAGGGGCGACCTTCGATCGGCAGCGGGCGGCTCAGCGCATCCTGGCGGTTTACCACGACCTGACGGGCGCCGCGGAAAATACGGTGCTTGGCCAAGTGATAGGCCGGCAGCCCGCTGTAGCGGTCCATGTGGTCTTCGCTGATGTTCAGTACCGTGGCCACTTCGGCGTTGAGCTGGTCGGTGGTTTCCAGCTGGAAGCTCGACAACTCCAGGACGTACAGCTCGACATCATCAGCGAGCAGATCCAGCGCCGGCGTGCCGAGGTTGCCGCCTACTGCCACTCGCTTTCCTGCCTTGGCCGCCATCTCGCCGACCAGGGTAGTCACGGTGCTCTTGGCGTTGGAACCACTGATCGCGACGATCGGCGCCTTGGCGTGGCGAGCGAACAGCTCGATGTCACCCGACAATTTCACGCCACGCGCGGCCGCCTGCTGCAGCGCCGGGGTCGACAGCGCAAGACCTGGGCTCACATACAACTCGTTGGCGCGGCACAGGAAGTCCACGTCCAGCTCGCCACAGCGCACTTCCACCTGCGGGTACTCACGGCGCAGGGTTTCCAGTTCCGGTGGTTGCTCGCGGGTGTCGGCGACCGCAAAGGCAATGCCCTGGTTCGCCAGGAAGCGAACCAGGGACATGCCGCTCTTGCCGAGGCCGACAACGATGCGGAATTGGTCGGAAGCGATCAGTGACACGCTCATCTACCTCAGTTTCAGGGTTGCAAGGCCGATCAGCACCAGAATCACGGTGATGATCCAGAAACGGACGATCACCCGCGGTTCGGGCCAACCCTTGAGTTCAAAGTGGTGGTGGATCGGTGCCATGCGGAACACGCGCTTGCCCGTGAGCTTGAAGGAGGCGACCTGAATCACCACCGACAAGGTCTCCATGACAAACACGCCGCCCATGATGAACAGCACGATTTCCTGACGCACGATCACGGCGATGGTACCCAGCGCGGCCCCCAGTGCCAGTGCGCCAACGTCGCCCATGAAGACCTGGGCCGGATACGTGTTGAACCAAAGGAAGCCCAGGCCCGCACCGATCAGCGCGCCGCAGAACACGATCAGCTCGCCCGAGCCCGGCACGTACGGGATCAACAGGTATTCGGCGAATTTCACGTTACCCGACAGGTAGCAGAAGATACCCAGGGCACCGCCCACCATCACGGTCGGCATGATGGCCAGGCCATCCAGGCCGTCGGTCAGGTTGACCGCGTTGCTGGAGCCGACGATCACGAAGTACGTCAGCACGACGAAGCCGATACCCAGCGGGATGGTGACATCCTTGAGGAATGGCACGATAAGGGTGGTCTCGATGCTGGTCGGAGCGGTCTTGTACAAGAAGACCGCGGCTCCCAGGCCGAACACCGACTGCCAGAAATACTTCCAGCGACTCGGCAAGCCGCGGGAGTTCTTCTCGATCACCTTGCGGTAGTCGTCGACCCAACCGATGGCACCGAACAGCAGGGTGACGATCAGCACGACCCACACATAACGATTGCTCAAGTCGGCCCACAACAGGGTGCTGACGCCGATGGCGGACAGGATCAAGGCACCGCCCATGGTCGGGGTGCCGGACTTGGACAGGTGCGATTGCGGGCCGTCGTTACGGACAGCCTGACCGATCTGGCGAATCTGCAAGGTGCGGATCATCCACGGACCCAGCCACAGCGCCAGGGACAACGCGGTCAGTACACCGAGAATCCCGCGCAGGGACAAGTACTGAAAGACTGCGAAGCCTTTGTGGAACTGTTGCAGATACTCAGCCAACAGCAGCAGCATTAATGTTTCTCCCCGCTGGCACCGCACAAAGCCGCCACGACGTTTTCCATCGCAGCGCTGCGCGAGCCCTTGATCAAGATTGTGGTGTCGCTGGCCGTCTCGCCGCGAACGGCGTCGATCAGCTCAGCTTGCGTTGCGAAGTGACGGCCATTGGCGCCGAACGCTTTGACCGCGTGTGTCATGTTGGTTCCCACCGCATACAAGGCATCGACCTTGCCGCGCGCGTAGTCGCCCACCTGACGGTGACCTTCCTCGGCCCATTGGCCCAATTCGCCGATATCCCCAAGCACCAGAACGGTGCGCCCGGAAAAGCCGGCGAGTATATCAATGGCCGCGCACATGGAGGTGGGATTTGCGTTGTAGCTATCGTCGATGACGCGCACGCCGTTCGGCGCAATCTGCGCCACAGTCCGGCCCTTGACCGGCTGCACGGCGCCCAGCCCGACGGCGATGCCGTGCAGGCTCAGACCAACGGCATGGGCCGCGGCCGCGGCCGCGAGGGCGTTGCTGACGTTGTGTGTGCCGAGCAGGTTGAGCTGCACTGGCACGCTGCCATCTGGCCCCACCAGGGTGAAGGACGGGCAACCCCGGGCATCACGCCCGATATCCCTGGCATGGAAGTCCGCCTGCGGGTTGTCCAGGGCGAAGCTCAGGACCCGATGAGTGCCGGCACGCTTGCGCCAGATCTCGAAGGCCTTGTCTGCCAGGTTGAGGATGGCGGTGCCGCCCTCGCCCAGCCCTTCGAGGATTTCACCCTTGGCCTCGACGATTTTCTCCGGCCCACCGAACTCACCCACGTGGGCAGTACCGGCATTGTTGATGATGACCACCTGTGGCTGGGTGAGGCCCACGGTGTAACGGATTTCGCCAATGCGCGACGCGCCCAGCTCGATGACGGCGGCGCTGTGCTCGGGGGCGATTTCCAGCAGTGTCAGCGGCGCGCCCAAGTCGTTGTTCAGGTTGCCACGGGTCGCATGTACTACCCCACGCGTACGCAGGATAGCCGCCAGCATTTCCTTGACCGTGGTCTTGCCACTGGAACCGGTGATCGCCACGACCGGCTTGTCGAACTCGGCGCGGTTCAATGCACCCAACTGTCCCAGGGCCAGCCGGGCATCGGCCACGACCAGTTGGGGGAGTTCGACATCGGCGATTTCGCGCTCGACCAAGGCAGCAACCGCGCCCTTGGCTTTTACATCAGCCAGGTAGTCGTGGCCGTCGAAACGCGGCCCCGTCAAGGCAACGAACAGTTGGCCGGCGCTGACGCTGCGGCTGTCGATGCTGACACCGTTGAAGCTGGCATCGGTACCCACCAACCGCGCATTCAGTGCAGTGGTCAGGTGGCTGAGTATCATGGGTTTAAGCATGCGGAGCCTCCCAGGCTGCAAGTGCCTTCTCGGCTTCGACCAGGTCGGAGAAATCGTGGCGCTGGCCGTTGATCTCCTGGTAGTCCTCGTGCCCCTTGCCGGCCAGGACGATCACGTCATCGGCGGCGGCAGTTGCGATCAGGTGCGCGATGGCTTCACCGCGACCGGCGACGAATTCGGCGGCGTCCGGCTTGCTGAAACCGGGGCGAATATCGTCGAAGATGCGCAGGGGGTCTTCGGTACGCGGGTTGTCGTCAGTGACCAGCACGCGGTCGGCCAGGCGCTCGGCCACGTCGGCCATCAACGGGCGCTTACCGCGATCACGGTCGCCACCACAACCGAACAGGCATAGCAGCTTGCCGTGAGCATGCGGACGCAGGGCCTCGAGGACCTTCTCCAGCGCATCCGGGGTGTGGGCGTAATCGACCACCACCAGCGGCTTGTCACCGCCACCCAGGCGCTGCATGCGACCGACCGGCCCGTGCAAGTCAGGGGTGACCTTGAGAATCTCGTCAAGCGAGTACTCGAGCGCCAACAGCGTGGCAACAGCGGCGAGCATGTTGCTCAGGTTGAAGCGGCCCAGCAGCTGGCTGCGCAGGATACGTTCGCCCTGGGCAGTGACCAGTGTGGCGCGCACGCCATCATCATCGAAATGCGCTTCGCGGCAGAACAGCGAAGCGTCCGGGTTTTCCAGGCTGTAACTGAGCAGCCGGGTCTCGACATGGTCGACACTCGGGCGGCGGGCATAGTCTTCGGCCAGGCGTCGACCGAAATCATCATCCAGATTGACCACCTGGCAACGCAGGCTGGGCCATGCGAACAACTTGGCCTTGGCGGCCTCGTATGCCTCCATGCTGCCGTGGTAATCCAGATGGTCGCGGGACAGGTTGGTCATGACCGCGATGTCGAATTCCAGCGCAGCGACACGCCCCTGCTCCAACGCATGGGAGGACACCTCCATGGCCACGGCCTTGGCGCCACCCTTCTTGAGATCGTTAAGGGTCGACTGCACGGCAATCGGATCTGGCGTGGTCAGCCGACCGCTCTGCAACTCGCCATAGAAACCAGTACCCAGGGTGCCTATCAGGCCGCAACGCTGGCCAAGCAGATCGAGCGCCTGGGCCACCAATTGGGTGACACTGGTCTTGCCGTTGGTGCCGGTAACACCCACCAGGTTCAACTGGCGGCTGGGTTCACCATAGAAGTGCCCAGCAATCTTGGACAACTGGGCAACCAGGCCCTTGACCGGGATCAGCGGCACGTCGGTCAGCGGCAGCACATTGGCGCCACGCTCTTCATAAGCCACTGCGGCAGCGCCACGGGCCAAGGCATCGGCAATATGATCACGACCATCGACCTTCGCGCCTGGCACAGCCAGGAACAGGTCACCAGGGCGCACATGGCGGCTGTCCAGGGTCAGCTCACGAATCAGCGGATCGCGGCTGGCATGGGCGAAAAGCTTGCTCAATGGCATTGTCATCATCCACGCCCTCCCTTGGCGGCTGCTGCATTGACTTGCGATGTTTCAACGGGTGCTGGGGGCGGCAGGTTGTCTGGCGGCACGTTCATCAGGCGCAGGGTGCCCGACATGACCTTGCTGAATACCGGCGCCGAAACCAGACCGCCGAAGTAACCGCCCTTGCTCGGCTCGTCGATGACCACGACGATGGCGTAACGCGGGTCGCTCATCGGCCCGAAGCCGGCGAACAACGAACGGTAGGCGTTCTCGGTGTAGCCCTTGGAGCCAACCGTGGCCTTACGCGCCGTACCGGACTTGCCACCGACGTGATAGAACGGCACCTGGGCACGGAACACGCCGCGCGGCGCTTCGATGACCTGCTGCAGCATGCCCTGGATGGTTTCGGCGGTTTCCTTGGGAATCGCCTGCACGGCTTCAGGCGCCTTGTCGACCTTGAGGATCGACAGCGGCACCATCTTGCCGTCGTTGGCCAGCGCCGCGTAGGCGTGCACCAACTGCAAGGCGGTGACCGAAACGCCGTAGCCATAGGAAAGGGTCGCGGTTTCGGCCTTGCGCCACTCACGGTGGTTCGGCAGGTTGCCGACGCGCTCGCCCGGGAAGCCCAGGCCGGTGTATTGGCCCAGGCCAACCTGGGACATGACCCGATAAATCGCCTCGCCACCAATGTCGAAGGCGATCTTGCTCATGCCCACGTTACTGGAGTTGATCAGGATGCCGGTCAGGTCGAGGATCGGGCCTTCGCTCTTGGACACGTCCTTGATGGTGTAGCGGCCGATCTGCAGGCTGCCCGGATACACCTCGACCTTGTCGGTAGGCTTCCAGCGACCGCTTTCCAGTGCCGCACTCATGGAGATCGGCTTGACGGTCGAGCCCGGCTCGAACACGTCGATGATCGCCCGGTTGCGCATCGCGGCCGGGAACATGCTACGGCGATTGTTCGGGTTGTAGGTCGGCTGGTTGACCATCGCCAGGACTTCGCCGGTCTTGACGTCCATGATCACCAGGCTGCCGGCCTTGGCGTCCTGCTCGGCGATGGCGTTGCGCAGTTCGCGGGTCGCCAGGTACTGCAGGCGCAGGTCTATCGACAACGCCAAGGTCTTTCCGGCCTTGGCGTTCTTGGTTACCTGAATGTCCTTGATCAGCCGGCCACGCCGGTCCTTGATCACTTGCCGCTTGCCGGGCACTCCGGCCAGCCATTCGTCGTAGGCCAGTTCGACCCCTTCGCGACCGTGGTCGTCCAGGTCGGTGAAACCGACCATGTGCGCGGTGACATCGCCAGCTGGATAGAAGCGGCGGAACTCCTCCAGGCCGTAGACACCCGGCACCTTGAGGTCGAGCACATGCTGGCCCTGCTCCGGGGTCAGGCCGCGCACCAAGTAGATGAATTCCTTGTTCGCCTGCTGGGTCAGACGCTCGGTCAATTGCTGGGCACTCTGCCCAAGCGCAGCAGCCAGTTGAGGCCAGCGGTCCTTGGATGCCTGCATCTCCTTGGGGTTGGCCCACAAGGTGGTGACCGGCGTACTGACGGCGAGCGGCTCACCGTTGCGGTCGGTGATCAGACCACGGTGTGCTGGAATCGGGATGTGGCGCAGGCTGCGTGCGTCGCCCTGGCCCTTGAGGAAGTCACGATCGACCACCTGCAGGTCGATGATACGCCAACAGATGGCACCGACCATCAAAGCCAGCAAGCCGATCACGACCCGGAAGCGCCAGGGGTAGAGTGCGCCTTCGAGCTTCATCATGGCGCCACCATTCGCACTTCGTCAGCCGCAGGAACGCGCATCTTGAGCTGCTCGGAAGCCAGGCTCTCGATACGGCTGGCAGCAGTCCAGGTACTTTGTTCGAGGATCAGGCGCCCCCATTCGGCCTGGGCTTTGTCGCGCTCGTTCAACTCACCGTACAACGTGTTGAGCAACTGACGGTTCCAGTGGGCGCTGTAGGACACCGCGATGGCCGAAATCAGGACAGCGACGAACAGCAGAAGCATCAGGAAGCTCCCACCTGGAAGAGGCTTGGCAAAAAGCCGGCTCACCGCAGTTTCTCCGCCACCCGCATGACGGCACTGCGTGCCCGCGGGTTGGCTTTGAGCTCTGCTTCGGAGGCGAATTGCGCCTTGCCGATCAGGCGGATTTTCGGTTCGAAGGCTTTGTGCTGCACCGGCAGGTTGCGCGGCAGATTGTCCGCCTCGCCTTTGGCCAGCTTGCGCATGAACAGTTTGACGATACGGTCTTCGAGTGAGTGGAAGCTGATGACGGCAAGGCGGCCACCGACCTCAAGCGCATCGATTGCAGCCTCCAGGCCGGCTTCGAGGTCGCCCAGCTCGTTATTGACGTGAATGCGCAGGCCCTGGAATGCCCGGGTCGCTGGGTTCTTGCCCTTTTCCCAGGCAGGGTTGGCCACCTTGAGCACTTCGGCGAGATCGGCGGTGCGGGTGAACGGCTGTTGTTCGCGACGCTGCACCACGGCACGGGCCATGCGCTTGGCGAAACGCTCTTCGCCGTATTCCTTGAAGACGCGGGCGATCTCTTCCTCGGCAGCGGTGGCGATGAACTCGGCGGCACTGATGCCCTGGTCCGGGTTCATGCGCATGTCCAGGGGGCCATCATTGAGGAAGCTGAAACCGCGCTCGGGGTCGTCCAGCTGCGGCGAAGACACGCCCAGGTCGAGCAGGATGCCGCTGATCTTGCCATCCAGCCCGCGCGCGGCCACCTCCGAGCCCAGCTCGGCAAAGCTGCGCTGCACAATGACAAAGCGGCCGTCTTCGGCCGCCAGCGCTTGCCCGGTTGCAATCGCCTGTGGATCTTTGTCGAAGCCCAGCAAGCGACCTTGCGGCCCGAGCTTGCTGAGAATCAGCCGACTGTGTCCGCCACGGCCAAAGGTGCCGTCCAGATAGCAACCGTCGGCGCGCAGGGCCAATGCCTCGACAGCTTCGTCGAGCAATACGGTAATGTGGTTGAAGCCGCTATCTATGGTCACAGGATCAGGTCACGCAAATCGTCGGGCATGGCGCCCGGTTGTTGAATAGCTGCGAGGTCGGCTGCCGAAACCACGTTCCAGGCATCCTCATCCCACAACTGGAATTTGTTCAGTTGCCCCACCAGCATCGCCTTCTTGTCGAGCTTGGCGTATTCGCGCAAACGGGGCGGTACCAGGAAACGCCCGCTGCCATCGAGCTCCAGGTCAACCGCATTGCCGATCAGCAGACGCTGCAGGCGGCGGTTTTCCTCACGCAACGACGGCAAGGCACGCAACTTGGCTTCTATCTGTTCCCACTCATCGAGGGGGTATACGCACAAGCAGGGATCAACGGCATCGATGGTCACGATCAGCTGGCCATTGCAACGCGAATCGAGCTCGTCACGGTACCGGCTCGGCATTGCGAGACGGCCCTTTGCATCGAGGCTGACGGCGTTGGCTCCGCGGAACACGGCTGCGATTCCCCACAATGTTAGCTTTTTTGTGCCAGAAAACCCACTTCATCCCACTTTCTGCCACTTGCGCACACTATAGGAATCCGCCCGCTGCACCGTCAAGGCACGTTCATAAGGAAAACCCTTACAGGACCGAGATTTAGCGCAACAAGGGAAGAAGGAAGCACTGCCGGAAAGAAAAAAAGACGGGGAAAATCAAACGCTCCCAGACGGATAGAGTTTGAAGTTAAAGTGATTTATTAAGAGTAAGAATTTTTCGGTATTACCAAGAGGGATCTGCTATCGATTCAAGCAGGAGAGGAAGGTGGAGAGTCGATCTGTAAGCCGGGTTTTGTCGAGGACAGTCATTCCTCTACGACGGCCATCACTGGACGCCTCTAGCAACCTACCCGGTTCCGACGCGGGCCACGCCTAATGGAACCCTATTTGGTCTTGCTCCGAGTGGGGTTTACCTAGCCACGGACTGTTGCCAGCCGTGCGGTGCGCTCTTACCGCACCTTTTCACCCTTACCGGCACCGAAGTGCTTAGGCGGTTGTTTTCTGTGGCACTTTCCGTAGGCTCGCGCCTCCCAGGCGTTACCTGGCACCCTGCCCTATGGAGCCCGGACTTTCCTCCCCCTGCCGTCACGCAACAAAAGTTGCGGAACAAAAGCAGGCAGCGACTGTCCGATCGACTCTCCGCCGCCAAGGTTAACGGTAGGCGCGCCCAAGAACAAGCCATACCGCAAAGAATAGCATAAGGCCACTACTGGGCTTTCTGCTTTTCCAGTGCGGCCTGATACAACAGATTCTTGCGCACACCGGTGATTTCCGCAGCCAATGCCGCCGCGCGCTTGAGCGGCAATTCCGCCAGCAACAGATCCAGCACCCGCTGGGCCTCGGCGCTGATGGCCTGGTCGCCCTCCGGCGCACTCCAGCCGCCCACCAACACCACGCACTCACCGCGCTGCTGGTTGGCATCGCTGGCGACAAAAGCTCTCAGCTCACCCAAGGGCAAGCCCTTGAGCGTCTCGAAGGTCTTGGTCAGTTCACGTGCAAGCAGTGCCGGTCGCTCGGCCCCGAACACAGCCTCCATGTCTTCCAGGCACTCGAGGATACGGTGAGGCGCCTCGTAGAAGATCAACGTACGAGGCTCTTCCTTTACCTGCTCGAGCCGGGCACGGCGACCGGCAGCCTTCGCAGGCAGGAAGCCTTCGAAGATGAACCGGTCGGACGGCAGGCCCGCTGCCGACAGTGCGGCGATCAACGCGCACGCACCTGGCACCGGGACCACATTGACGCCTGCCGCTCGCGCCTGACGCACCAAGTGGTAGCCAGGATCGGAAATCAGCGGCGTACCAGCATCGGAGACCAACGCCACATCGTCGCCGGCCAACAGCTTGCCCAGGAACCGACCGCCTTCGTCGCGTTCATTGTGTTCATGGCAGGCAGCCAGCGGCGTATCGATGCCAAAGTGCTGCAGCAAGCGGATCGAGTGCCGGGTGTCCTCGGCCGCTATCAGGGCGACATTGGCCAGTACCTTCAGCGCCCTGGCGCTCATGTCGTCAAGGTTGCCAATGGGCGTTGCCACGACGTACAGCGTACCCACGGTGGTTTTGGAAGCCCCTGCCACATCAGTCACTGCGCACACCTGTCTTTCGGATCAAAGGCGCCATTGTAGCCCGAGCGCTTGTTACAGAGCGCAAAGAACTTCGCATACGACCAATGGTGAGCCACCTATAGTGAAGGTTCCGCATCGGCGACATCGCGCCCCGGCCAGCGCTTGGGTACAATTGCCGGCCAACTTGATCGAGTAACAGGACCTTTACATGATCGCTTGCCTGCGGCTGCTCACAGCCCTCTGCCTCGCTACCTTGCTGGCAGCCTGCGCCAGCTCGCCCTCATCCAGCCTGGGCGAACTGCCACGCACCCCGGACGCCAGCATCGAGCAACTGCTCGAAAAAGCCTCCACCAGCAAATCTGCGGAAGATGCCGCACTGCTGCGCCTGAGCGCCGCCGACCTGGCCTACAAGCAGAAGGACTTCCCGCGCGCCGCGCGCATTCTCGAACAAGTACCACTGGACACGCTCAAGCCTGCGCAGCAGGTGTTCGCCAGCACCCTCGCCGCAGAACTGGCGATGAGCCGCAAGCAGCCCAAGGCGGCGCTGGCCGCCTTGTCGCACCCGAGCCTGCAACGCGTTGCCGAGCTGCCGGAAGAACAACAGGCCCGCACCTACAATGTGCATGCCGCCGCCCTCGAAGCCGACGGCCAGGCGCTTGCCGCAGCCCAGCAGCGCGTTCTGCTGGCACCCCTGCTCAGTGGCCAGGCCGCCAGCAGCAACAACGATTCGATCTGGGCGCTGGTGGCATCACTGCCGGCCGAACAGCTGCAGCAGCCAGCAGGCAACGTAACCCTGGGCGGCTGGACCAGCCTGGCCCTTGCAGTGAAGAGCGCCGGCACCCTTGAGCAGCAGCAAGCGGCCATCGAAACCTGGCGCAAGCAGCACCCTGACCACCCTGCAGCACAGCAACTGCCGCTGGCGCTGACCAAGCTCAAGGAACTGGCCAGCCAGCCACTGACCAAGATCGCCCTGCTGCTGCCTCAGGAGGGCCCACTGGCCGGTGTCGCCCGCGCCCTGCGTGATGGCTTCATGGCTGCGCACTTCCAGGCCCAGCAGGCCGGCCAGCCGGCGCCCGCCGTTCAGGTCTTCGATAGCTCGCGCATCACCTCCCTCGACGACTTCTACCGCCAGGCGCAGGCCGCAGGCGTACAGCTGGTGGTCGGCCCACTGGAAAAACCACTGGTGAAAAAGCTCGCGGCCTACCCGCAACTGCCAATCACCACCCTGGCGCTGAACTACGCGGACGCCGGGCAAGCCACCCCACCGCAACTGTTCCAGTTCGGCCTGGCCGCCGAGGACGAAGCTCGCGAAGTGTCTCGCCGCGCCCGTGCCGACGGCATGGTCCGCGCCGTTGCCCTGGTGCCGAGCGGCGAATGGGGTGACCGCGTGCTTGCCGCCTTCCGCAAGGACTGGGAGAGCAACGGCGGCACCCTGCTGGCCGCCGAGCGCATCGCCCAGCCAGTAGCCCTGGCCCAGCAAATCGCCGACCTGTTCCAACTTCGCCAGAGCGAAGGTCGCGCCCAGAGCTTGCAAAGCACGGTAGGTGGCAACATTGCCGCACAGCCTTCGCGTCGCCAGGACATCGACTTCATCTTCCTCGCCTCGACCCCGCAACAGGCGCAACAGATCAAGCCGACGCTGAACTTCCAGTACGCGGGCGACGTACCGGTATACGCCACCTCGAACCTCTACAGCGCCAGCGGTGACGTCAACCAGTACAACGACATGAACGGCATTCGCTTCTGCGAAACCCCGTGGCTGCTCGACACCACCAACAATTTGCGTCAACAAGTGGTCCAACAGTGGCCGCAAGCCGCCGGCAGCCTTGGCCGCCTGTACGCCATGGGCGTTGACGCCTACAGCCTGGCGCCTCGCCTGGGCCAACTCAAGGCACTGCCGGATAACCGCGTGCAAGGCCTCTCCGGAAGCCTGACCATGAACGCCAACCAGCGCGTGGAGCGTCAGCTGCCGTGGGCCGAGTTCTCGGGCGGCCAGATCAAGCGCCTGCCGGACACTGCGCGCTGATGCCGGACGCATCGCCGACCCGTGCCGGCCAAACCGCAGAAAACCAAGCCCTTGAATACCTTCAGGGGCAAGGCCTGCAACTGCTGGCTCGCAATTGGCGATGTAAAGGCGGCGAGCTTGATCTGGTCATGCTCGACGCCGATACAGTAGTATTCGTCGAAGTCCGCTACCGCTTGCATGCGGATTTCGGTGGCGCCCTCGGCAGTATCGACGGGCGCAAGCAGAAAAGACTGGCGCTTGCCGCCAGCCTGTTCTTGCAGAAGGAGTCCCGTTGGGCCAACCAACCCTGCCGCTTCGACGTTGTCGCCCTGCAGGGCAGCCAGCATGCAGGCCGACCGCTTCAATGGCTGAAAAACGCCTTCGAATGCTGAACCCACTTCATTTTTTTTGCTCTATGTTTCGCGGGCTGGTCTCTGTTGCGCGCCGCGCCGGCCACCGCCCCACTTAAGGTCACCCGATGGACATGCAATCCCGAATTCGCCGGCTGTTCCAGGCCAGCATCGACACCAAGCAACAGGCAATGGACATCCTGGCACCGCACATCGAGCAGGCCAGTCTGGTCATGGTCAACGCACTGCTCAACGAGGGCAAGATGCTCGCCTGTGGCAACGGCGGCTCGGCCGGCGATGCCCAGCATTTTTCATCGGAGCTGCTCAACCGCTTCGAACGCGAGCGCCCGAGTCTGCCGGCCATTGCCCTGACCACCGATAGCTCGACCCTGACCTCGATTGCCAACGACTACAGCTACAACGAGGTCTTTTCCAAGCAGATCCGCGCCCTGGGCCAACCGGGCGACGTTCTGCTGGCCATTTCCACCAGCGGCAATTCGGCGAACGTCATTCAGGCCATCCAGGCCGCACATGATCGTGAAATGATTGTCGTAGCATTGACCGGTCGTGACGGCGGCGGCATGGCTTCACTGCTGCTGCCCGAGGACGTCGAGATTCGCGTGCCCTCGACGGTCACTGCACGCATCCAGGAAGTCCACCTGCTGGCGATCCATTGCCTGTGCGATCTGATCGACAGCCAACTGTTCGGGAGTGAAGAATGATCCCCAAGCGCCTCGGCCTGATGGCCCTGACCCTGTGCCTGAGCGTCACCGGCTGCAGCTCGGTACTGACCTCGACCCGCAACTCGCCGATCGAGGATGATCGCGGCACTCGCACCATCGGTAGCAAGATCGACGATTCGCTGATCGAAACCAAGGCTGCGGTAAACATCGCCAAGGCCAGCCCGGACCTGGACAAAGGTTCGCACATTGTCGTCAGCAGCTATAACGGCATCGTGCTGCTTGCCGGCCAGACACCTCGCGCCGACCTCAAGAGCCTGGCGGAACAGACCGCCAGCCAGGTCCAGCGGGTCAAGAAAGTACACAACGAGCTGCAAGTGATGCAGCCCTCCTCCATCCTTGCGCGCAACAACGACGCCTGGCTGACCACCAAGATCAAGACCCAGATGCTGGCTGACGCCAACGTACCCAGCTCGCGCATCAAGGTGATCACCGAAAACGGTATCGTCTATCTGCTCGGCCTGGTCACCCAAGGCGAGGCCAACGCAGCCACCGCCGTGGTACAGGGCGTGTCGGGCGTGCAGAAAATCGTCAAGCTGTACGAGTACATCGACTGATTCCTTGATTGCCCGCACCGGAATGATCGCCGGCGACCGGCTCCTGCAGGTGGAAACGACCTGTACGGAGCCGGCATGGGCCTCCCTCCGCACCACCCCTACAGAAACCCAGGAAACACCGCATGAAAAAGCTTCTGCTGCCCGCCCTGCTGATCGGCGCCTTCGCCACCCTGGCCGGCTGCTCCACTCCAAGCCTGATCACCCTCAACGACGGCCGCGAGTTCCAGACCGTCGATGAGCCGCAGTTCGACCAGGACGCTGGCTTCTACGAATTCCAGCAGCTCGACGGCAAACGCACCCGCGTCAACAAGGACCAGGTGCGCAGCATCAGCGACCTGTAAGTCCTGGCCCGCAGCCATAAAAAAGGCGATCCCGCATGGATCGCCTTTTTTGTTTACTTGACCACCTTCAGGCTTGGCCGCCCACTCGGACGCGGCGGCTGGCCACCTCCCTCAGGCGGGCCATCGTCATCCGGCTCGACACCTTCATCTTCGATGTCGTCGTCGCCATCCATCAGTGGAGGCTCCAGCTCGAAGACCATACCCTGGCCGTTTTCGCGGGCATAGATACCGAGGATCGCGCCAACTGGCACGAACAGCGAATGCGCCACACCGCCGAACCGGCCTTCGAAGCTCACCGCTTCGTTGTCCATGTGCAGGCTGCGTACCGCGCTGGGGGAAATATTCAGGACGATCTGACCGTCACTGGCGAAGCCTTGCGGCACCTGGACCGCCGGATATTCGGCATTGACCAGCATATGAGGGGTGCAATCGTTGTCGACGATCCACTCGTACAGCGCTCGAACCAGATAGGGGCGACTGGAGTTCATCAACGGCTCCTTAAAGCTTGCGCATTTCACGTTCAACGGAGGACAGGCTTGCCAGGAATGGCTCACGGGCAAACTGTCGCTCCATGTAATCCAGCAGCGGCTTGGCCTGCCGCGGCAATTCGATACCCAATACCGGCAAACGCCAGAGTATGGGCAGTAGACAACAGTCGACCAGGCTTTGCTCCTCGCTCATGAAGCAAGCGAACTCGGCAAACAGCGGCGACACGCCGGTCAAGCTCTCGCGCAACGCCTTGCGCGCCTCTGTACGCGCGGCATCGGCGCTGCGCGCATCGAGGATGGTATCGGCCAGCGCACACCAGTCGCGCTGGATACGATGTATCAGCAGACGGCTGTTGCCACGTGCCACCGGGTATACTGGCATCAGTGGCGGATGCGGGTACCGCTCCTCAAGGTACTCCATCACCACGGTCGATTCATACAACGCCAGGTCACGGTCGACCAGGGTCGGCACGCTCCCATAGGGGTTCACTTCAACCAGCTTGGGTGGCAGACGACCGCGATCCACATCGATGATCTGCACGCTGACGCCTTTCTCCGCGAGCACCAGGCGCACGCGATGGGAATAGTGATCAGCGGGGTCGGAATAGCAGGCTAACCTGTTGGTTGCGCCCATGTAGCGCCTCCTCGCATGGGGATGCTTATGAAACTGCAAATGCAAACGCGCCCTGGAGACCCCTCCGCGTCAGCGGTGGAGCGCCCAGGGCGCGTTCAACTACCAGAAACTACTGCGTGATCAGTGCACGTCCTTCCAGTATTCGCGCTTGAGCAAATAGGCGAATACGAAGAAGAAAGCCAGGTACAGCAACACATAAGTACCGATACGCTGGCTTTCCAGTTTGACCGGGTTGGCCGAATAGGCCAGGAAGGTCACCAGGTTCTTGACCTTCTCGTCGAACTGCTCGGTGGTCAGGGTACCGGAATTCGGCGTAATGGTCAGCTGGTCACAAGCCTCATGGGTCAGCGGACTACCTGTCAATGGGTCGAATTGCTTCTTGCCGTCGACCACGGTCTGCACCTGCTTGCAGCCGATGACCTGGTTACCCTGCAGTCCCACCAGCACGTTGGGCATGCCGACGTTCGGGAACACCTTGTTGTTGACACCATAAGGACGCGACTTGTCTTCATAGAAGCTGCGCAGGTAGGTGTACAACCAGTCGGTACCGCGCACCCGGGCAACCAGCGTCAGGTCAGGTGGCGCCGCGCCGAACCAGGTCTTGGCATCACTTGGCTGCATGCCGATCTTCATGTGGTCGCCGATCTTGGCACCGGTGAACACCAGTTTCTCGAGCATCAGCTCGTGTGGAATGCCCAAGTCATCGGCCACACGCTCATAGCGTTGGAACTTCGCACTGTGACAGCCCATGCAATAGTTGGCGAAGGTACGAGCACCATCCTGCATGGCCGCTTTGTCGGCGAGGTCGATATCGACCTTGTCCAACGTCAGGCCAGTTTCGGCAGCGTAGGAAAAGGCAGGCATCACTGCCAGCAAAAATACTGCAATCAACTTTTTCATCAGCCAGTCACCCTTTCCGGAACCGGTTTGGTCTTCTCAAGCCTTGTGTAGAACGGCATCAGCAGGAAGTAGGCGAAGTACAACACCGTGCACACCTGCGACAGCAAGGTGCGCCCTGGTGTCGGCGCCAGAACGCCCAGCACACCGAGGATCACGAAGGCCACGCAGAACACCAGCAGGAAGATCTTGCTCAACCAGCCTTTGTAGCGCATCGAGCGCACAGGACTGCGGTCAAGCCAGGGCAACACGAACAGCACGGCAATGGCCGCCCCCATGGCGATCACCCCGAACAGCTTGTCAGGAACCGCCCGAAGGATTGCGTAGAACGGCGTGAAGTACCACACCGGGGCGATATGCTCTGGCGTCTTGAAGGCATTTGCCTGCTCGAAGTTCGGTTTTTCCAGGAAATAGCCACCCATTTCCGGGAAGAAGAACACCACGGCACAGAATACGAAGAGGAAGACCACCACGCCGACGATATCCTTGACGGTGTAGTACGGGTGGAACGGAATGCCGT
Source organism: Pseudomonas sp. Rh2 (assembly GCF_040762985.1). Taxonomy (NCBI): domain Bacteria; kingdom Pseudomonadati; phylum Pseudomonadota; class Gammaproteobacteria; order Pseudomonadales; family Pseudomonadaceae; genus Pseudomonas; species Pseudomonas sp. Rh2. Next base: position 1,447,828 of record NZ_CP142890.1, on the reverse strand, counting down.
CCAGCGGTATGCCGTTTTCGTCCTTCTTCTTCTTGATATCGACGCCATCGGGGTTGTTCGAACCTACTTCGTGCAACGCGAGGATGTGCAGCACGACCAGGCCCAGGATGACGATCGGCAAGGCCACGACATGCAGGGCGAAGAAGCGGTTCAAGGTGATGCCGGAGATCAGGTAGTCACCACGAATCCACTGAGTGAGGTCATCGCCGATCACCGGAATGGCACCGAACAGCGAAATGATCACCTGGGCGCCCCAATAGGACATTTGCCCCCAAGGCAGCAGATAGCCCATGAAGGCCTCGGCCATCAGCGCCAGGTAGATCAGCATGCCGAACAACCACACCAGCTCACGGGGCTTCTGGTAGGAGCCGTAGAGCAATCCGCGGAACATGTGCAGGTAGACCACGATGAAGAATGCCGACGCCCCCGTGGAGTGCAGGTAACGCAGGATCCAGCCGTATTCCACGTCACGCATGATGTATTCGACCGAGGCAAAGGCCTCTTCCGCCGACGGCGTGAAGCTCATGGTCAGCCACACACCCGTGACGATCTGGTTGACCAATACCAACAGGGCCAGGGAGCCGAAGAAGTACAGGAAGTTGAAGTTCTTGGGCGCGTAATACTTGCTCAGGTGGTCTTCCCACATCTTGGTAGCGGGGAAGCGAGCATCAATCCAGTCCATGAACTTGCTCATCATGCGTTCTCCTGATCGACGCCGATGACAATGATGTCGTCCGACTCGTAAGAGTGAGGCGGCACTGGCAGGTTGAGAGGTGCAGGCTGGGCCTTGTAAACCCGCCCGGCCAGATCGTAGTGGGAGCCATGGCAAGGGCAGAAGTAGCCACCCACCCATTTAGGACCAAGGTCGGCCGGCGCCACTTCCGGACGGAACGTCGGGGAACACCCAAGGTGGGTGCACAGACCGACGAGAATGAGGATCTCCGGCTTGATCGAACGCACCTGGGGATCGACATAGGCCGGCTGCACCGATGCCTTCGATTCAGGGTCGGACAGCTCACCGGCGATCTTCTTGAGATTCCCGAGGATCTCTTCCGTTCGCCTGACGATGAATACAGGCTGGCCGCGCCACTCGGCCACCATCTGCTGCCCGGGTTCGACCTTGGCGATGTTGACCTTCACCGGTGCACCTGCGGCCTTCGCCTTGGCACTGGGAAACCATGACCCTACGAACGGTACCGCAGCCCCCACTGCCCCCGCCGCCCCGACCACGGATGTCGCGGCTACGAGGAAGCGGCGCCGGCCTGCGTTGACGCCGTCATTGCTCATTCAGTCCTCTCCCATCAGCTTGCTTGGCCTGTTGAATCAGGCCTGTACTTAGGTAATGTCTGTGGCACTAAAAATTGGCCGCCATGGTAAGAAACAAAACCACACACTGACAAGGTGATTACCCCTGCAACGGGCTACAACCCTCGCTTTGCTTGATCTGCGTCTATGCGGCCAGTTGTCACCGACATGCTGACAGGTTAGTTCAAGACATAAAAAAAGCCCGGTTCCAAAGGAACCGGGCTTCTTTGACTGCCGAAGCGGTATTAACGCTTGGAGTACTGAGGACGCTTACGCGCTTTACGCAGACCCACTTTCTTACGCTCAACTTCACGAGCGTCTCGGGTGACGTAGCCAGCACGACGCAGAGCGCCACGCAGGGTTTCGTCGTATTCCATCAGAGCGCGGGTGATACCGTGACGGATCGCACCGGCTTGACCGCTGACACCACCACCGGAAACGGTGACATAGATGTCGAACTTCTCAACGGTCTCGGTCAGCTCCAGCGGCTGGCGAACAACCATGCGAGCGGTTTCGCGACCGAAGAACACGTCCAGAGAACGGTTGTTGATGGAGATGTTGCCAGTGCCCGGACGCAGGAAAACGCGAGCGGTTGCGGTCTTGCGACGGCCAGTGCCGTAATTTTGAGTCGCCGACATAATGAACTTTTCCCGTTAGATCTTCAGTTCTTGAGGCTGCTGAGCAGTGTGTGGGTGAGTTGCACCCGCGTACACTTTCAGCTTGCGGTACATGTCGCGACCCAGCGGGTTCTTAGGCAGCATGCCTTTGACCGCGGTTTCGATAACACGCTCAGGGGCTTTGTCGATCAGCTTCTCGAAGCTGATTTCCTTGATGCCGCCTGGGAAACCGGAGTGGGAGTAGTACATTTTGTCGGAAGACTTGGCACCAGTCACACGAACCTGCTCGGCGTTGATAACGACGATGTAGTCGCCGGTGTCAACGTGAGGGGTGTATTCTGGTTTGTGCTTGCCACGCAGACGGCTAGCGATTTCGGTAGCCAGACGACCCAGGGTCTGGCCAGCGGCGTCGACTACGAACCACTCGCGCTTTACTGTTTCCGGTTTAGCAGTAAAAGTTTTCATTCTCTAAAGCCTCAGAGGCCGCCCAGCGAAAAATAGACGGCGAATCTTACTGGATAGTGCACAACTTGCCAAGGGCAAGCGCGCAGCCGAACGCTGACGCTTTTGGGGGCTCGGGTCGGGCACGCCAATGTTCGACGGGGTTCTTCCTGCATGGTGGTGCATCACTTCCGCCACACGGAGAGGGGCCGAATTATCCAGATTGCGCCAGAAAATTCAACCTGCTTTTATGGGCATCTTTGCCAAGGAGAGTCTTTCCGATGGAATACCGCAAGCTCGGCCGTACCGACCTCCACGTCAGCGCCCTGTGCCTGGGCACCATGACCTGGGGCGAGCAGAACACCCAGGAAGAGGCCTTCGAACAGATCGCCCTGGCCAAGCAGGCCGGGATCAACTTCATCGACACCGCCGAAATGTACCCGGTGCCACCCCGCCCCGAGACCTATGCCGCCACCGAGCGGATCATCGGAAAGTGGTTCAGCGAGCACGGTGATCGTGACGACTGGATCCTCGCCAGCAAGGTCGCGGGCCCTGGCAACGGTATCAGCCATATCCGCGACGGCCAGCTCAAGCACAACCGCCAGCACATCGTCGCGGCGCTGGACGAAAGCCTCAAGCGCCTGCAGACCGACCGCATCGACCTGTACCAACTGCACTGGCCCGAACGCAGCACCAACTTCTTCGGCAAACTGGGCTACCAACACCTGCCGCAGGACCACTTCACCCCGCTGGAGGAAACCCTCGAAGTGCTCGATGAGCAGGTTCGCGCCGGCAAGATCCGCCATGTAGGCCTGTCCAACGAAACGCCGTGGGGCACCATGAAGTTCCTGCAACTGGCCGAGGCCCGTGGCTGGCCGCGCGCGGTGTCGATCCAGAACCCGTACAACCTGCTCAACCGCAGCTTCGAGGTGGGCCTGGCGGAAGTGGCGATTCGCGAACAATGCGGCCTGCTGGCCTACTCGCCACTGGCGTTCGGCATGCTCTCGGGCAAATACGAGAATGGCGCCTGCCCTGCAAAGGCACGCTTGACCCTGTTCAGCCGCTTCGCCCGCTACTCCAACCCACAGACAGTCGCAGCCTGCAGCCGCTACGTGCAACTGGCCCGCGATCATGGCCTGGACCCGGCGCAAATGGCCTTGGCGTTCGTGACTCGGCAACCGTTCGTGACCAGCAATATCATCGGAGCGACCGACCTGGATCAGCTCAAGAGCAACCTCAATAGCCTGGCACTGAACCTCAGCGATGAGCTGCTGGCGGGGATCGAGGCGATTCATCAGCAGCAGCCCAATCCGGCGCCTTGACCCGAACCACAATTGCCTGCTTCGCGGGTGAGCCCGCTCCCGTAGGGCTACGCGCAGCCCTCGTGGGCGTGGGTTTACCCGCGAAGCAGGTAGCGCGAATCTGCGGGGTAGACACAATCGCCAAAAAATAAGACGATCCAGCCGGTGATTGACCACTCTACCCTATAAGAACAATGACAATGATGTTTACCCAACCCTCCGCGTCGTTGCGGCGCGTCAGCATCCTGGCCATTGACAAGGTGTTCGCCTCGACCCTGATGCAGGCCAAGGATTTCTTCCACCTGGCCAGCCTGCGCTATAGCAAGCAACTGGGCCTGGGCTTGCAGCCCATGTTCGAAATCCACCTGGTCAGTCCCGACGGGCAGCCCGTGGACAGCTTCAGCGGCGTACAGTTGCCGGTCGACGGCGGCCTGGACGATGCCGATGTGATCATCCTCCCAGCCTTCTGGGACGACTTCGACAACCTGCTGCAGCGCTACCCTCAGGTGCTGCCGTGGCTACGCGAGCAACATGCCCGCGGCGCCGTACTGTGCGCCGAGGCAAGCGGGGTCTTCTGGCTGGCCGAGGCCGGGCTGCTCGACGGCAAGGAAGCGACTACCTACTGGCGCTTCTTCAACAGCTTCGCCGAGCGCTTCCCCAAGATCAGGCTGAACCAGGACAAGCACCTTACCGACGCCGACAATCTGTACTGTGCCGGCGGCACCACTTCGGCCTGTGATCTGTACATCTACCTGATCGAGCGCTTCTGCGGCGCCAACGTGGCTCGCGCCGTGGCACGCGACATCCTCTACGAGGTGCAGCGCAACTACACCCCTGGACGCATGGGCTTTGGTGGGCAGAAGCTGCACCAGGACCTGATCATCCTGCAGATCCAGCACTGGCTTGAAGAACACTTCGCCGACAAGTTCCGCTTCGAGGACGTGGCCCGCAACCACGGCATGAGCATTCGCAACTTCATGCGTCGCTTCCAGGGCGCGACTGGCGACAAACCATTGCACTACCTGCAACGGCTACGCATCGAGACGGCCAAGGGGTTGCTGTCGAGCACGCGCAAGAGCATCAAGACCATCAGCTACGAGGTTGGCTACGACGATGCCAGCTTCTTTGCCCGACTGTTCCGGCAGCACACTGAGCTGTCCCCGAACCAGTATCGGCAGCAGTTCATGCAAGAAGCTTGAGATGAGCGGGGCCGGCAAGCGGCCCCGAACTCCGAGGCTTATGGCTTGTGCGCGCGCGCCAGGAACTCGTGCGACTGCATCTCCAGCAGGCGGCTCAGGGTACGCTGGAATTCGAAGCTCAAGCGGCCACCGGTGTACAGGTCCTTCAGCTCCACCTCGGCCGAGATGATCAGCTTGACGTTACGGTCGTAGAACTCGTCCACCATGTTGATGAAACGACGGGCGATGTCATCGGTAGCCACACCCATCTGCTCCACGTTGCTCAGCAGCACGGCGTGGAAGATCTTGCCCAGCTCGATGTAGTCGTTCTGGCTGCGAGGCCCGTCGCACAGGGCGCGGAAGTCGAACCAGGCCACATCGTCGCAGGTGAGCAAGGCATTGATCGGACGATTCTCGATCATCAGCACGTCATTCTCGACCGCCTGGGTGCACTCAGGGGTCAGTGCCTTGAAGCTGGCGCGCAGGCTCTGGTGCGCCGCATCATCGAGCGGGTAGTGGTACAGCTCGGCCTGCTCCAGGTGACGCAGGCGGTAATCGACCCCGCTGTCGACGTTCACCACGTCGGTGTTCTGCTTGATCATCGCGATGGCCGGCAGGAAGCGCGCCCGCTGCAGGCCGTCCTTGTACAAGCCGTCCGGCACGATGTTGGAGGTCGCGACCAGGGAAACGCCATTCTTGAACAGTTCCTCCATCAGCGTGCCCAGGATCATGGCATCGGTGATGTCGGAAACGAAGAATTCGTCGAAGCAGATGACCTTGGCTTCCTGGGAGAAGCGCTTGGCGATGATGGTCAAGGGGTTCTTCTCGCCCTTGAGGGTCTTCATCTCTTCGTGCACACGCTTCATGAAGCGGTGGAAGTGAGTACGCATCTTCTCTTTGAATGGCAGCGCCTCGAAGAAGGTATCCACCAGGTAGGTCTTGCCTCGGCCCACACCGCCCCAGAAGTACAGGCCCTTGACCGGGGTCTGCTCCTTCTTGCCGAACAACTTGCCGAATACACCTGGCTTGCTGTTGTGCGCAGCGACCAGATCGTCGTATAGACGCTGCAAGTGACGCACAGCAGTCTCCTGCGCCGCGTCATGGAAGAAGTCGGGACGTTTCAGATCTGCTTGATATCGTTCTAGGGGCGTCATGATTCGTTAGCGAGGCAACAAAAAACGGGCCGTCACTGTAGCGACAGGCCCGCTTAATGGCAATCAGACTTGCGGCGAAATGCCTCAGGCGGTATGCATTCCTGAGGGCGAAGGCCTACCCGCAAAACAGACAACGCGGTGCCTGGCACCGGTTATGCCGGTGTTCGCGGATAAATCCGCTCCTACAGGGGCTGCAGCGCTACACGCAGGCTTTCGATAGCCGAATCGCGGGCTTCGGCGCTGTCGAACTGCGGCCCGTCGGCCACCTGCTCGCCGTTCAGCCACAGACTGAAGCCCAGGCCTTCGACTCGCACATCAGCCTCACCGCCCTGCTGCAGCTGCTTGCTTACCGCACCGGCGCTCTTGCCATCGGCGAAGCTGCGCGAGAGCAGCAATTGCTCGCCATCGGCGGCAAGCAGGCGGAAGCGGAAGCTGCCGTCTTCGTCACGGAAGCTGACGAAACGGGCGCTTTTGGCGGCTTTCTTCTTCACTTCGGCAGTTGCCTGGACGCTGCTGCGGAACGAGCGCAGGCCTACGGCCTCGCGCAGTTGTTCGAGGAACGGGGTGGCGATCTTGCGTGCCTTGGCGGCACCGGCCAGAAGAATGTCTTCCAGGTCCGACGGTCGCGAGATCAGTTGGTGGTAGTGCTCACGCTTCTCGGAGAGCTGGCTGTCGAGCAGCTGGAACAGACGCTGCTTGGCATCACCCCAGCCCAAGCCCTGCAGCAGTTCTTCACGGAATTCAGCGCACTGGGCTGGTGTGGAGAAGGCCTGGAACAGAGTGAACAGGTGCGAGTTGTCCGGGTCCTTGGCCTCGCCTGGGGCACGGGAGTCAGTGACGATGCGCGAAATTGCGTCCTTCATGTCCTTCGCGCTGGTGAACAGCGGAATGGTGTTGTCGTAGCTCTTGGACATCTTGCGACCGTCCAGCCCTGGCAGCGTCGCCACGCTTTCTTCGATCACAGCTTCTGGCAGGGCGAAGAAGTCCTTGCCCTGACCGAACAGGTGGTTGAAGCGCTGGCCGATATCACGGGCCATCTCCACGTGCTGGATCTGGTCACGGCCGACCGGCACCTTGTGCGCGTTGAACATCAGGATGTCCGCCGCCATCAGCACCGGGTAGCTGAACAGCCCCATGGTCACACCGGCATCCGGGTCTTCACCGGCTTCGACGTTCTTGTCCACCGAAGCCTTGTAGGCGTGGGCGCGGTTGAGCAGGCCCTTGGCGGCAACGCAGGTCAGCAGCCAGGTCAGCTCAGGAATCTCGGGAATATCTGACTGACGGTAGAAGGTCACCTTGTCCGGATCCAGGCCACCGGCCAGCCAGGTGGCGGCGATTTCCAGGCGCGAGCGCTGGATGCGCAGCGGATCGTCGCACTTGATCAGGGCGTGATAGTCGGCCAGGAAGTAGAACGAGTCGGCACCGGGCTGCTGGCTGGCGAGAATGGCCGGGCGGATAGCTCCGGCGTAGTTGCCCAGGTGCGGGGTGCCGGTGGTGGTGATACCGGTGAGAATGCGCGTGGTCATGGGTGTTCGCTTATTCAGGCTTGGCTCAGTTCGAAAGGCGCGGCAGCAGCAGATCCTTCAGATCGGTCAGCTTGCCATGGAAGAAGTGTCCGCATTCTGCCACTTTCAGCAGCTCATGGGGGCGCGACAGGCTGTCGGACCAGTCGTAAACCAGCTGCGGATCGACGACTTCGTCGCTCTCCGGCTGCACCACGGTGATCGGGCAATGCTGCGGCAGCGGGAAATCGGCCGTCAGACGCATCACCGCCGGGGCAATCATGAACAACTGCTGCAAGGCCACGCCAGAAGCCTCCAGCCGCCCGGCCAGGCTGGTAGCGACGAAACCACCGAAAGAGAAACCCATCAGCACCAAGGGCAGATCGGGGTGCTTTTCGCGCAGCCAGCCAGCAGCGGCCTCGGCATCCGCTACCTCGCCTGCGCCCATGTCATGGCTGCCGGCGCTCTGGCCCACACCACGGTAGTTGAAGCGCAGGGTCACGTAGCCTGCATCGCGGGCGGTACGCTGCAACGTCGAAACCACCTTGTTGAGCATGGTGCCGCCCTGAACCGGGTTGGGGTGGCAGATCAGCACCGCACCGCGGGCATCGGCCACGTCCAGGTACAAGGCTTCCAGCTGGCCAACGGGGCCATCGATGAACAAGGGGGTTTCGCGGACAAGCAAGGCACTACTCCGTGACCTCGGGAGGGGTCGATTCGTCTAGCTGAGGAATTCTGTTCTGATTTGCGATCGCTCGCGGTATACAGCGCAGGTCTGAGCCGTTAACGTAAAGCAAAGCCGTTTATAGAGGAAGGACTCGTGGAACACTCGCTCCTTGTTTGGTTGTTGCCGACCCTGGCCCTGGTCGTCGGCGTCGTGGTCGGTTTCGTCGTCGCGCGCCTGCTGCCCAATGCCGCGCCGAGCAGCACACAGCGCCAGCTGGACGATATCCAGCAACGCTTCGACACCTACCAGAACGAAGTGGTCACCCACTTCAACAGCACTGCCGTGCTGGTCAAAAAGCTGACCCAGAGCTACCAGGATGTCCAGGACCACCTGGCCGAAGGCGCCAATGCCCTGGCGCTGGACGAGGTTACCCGTCAGCGCCTGCTGGCCGCCCTGCACTCCGAGGCCGCCCAGGCCCCACGTGACCGCCTGACCCCGCCGAAGGACACCGCCGAAGTGCCTCGCGACTATGCGCCGAAGGCGCCGAACTCGCCAGGCATGCTGGACGAGAGCTACGGGCTCAAGCGTTAAGCGGGTGAAATGCAAAAAGGCCTCGGAAGAGGCCTTTCTTATTGCGTGAAGAACACGGCAACAACCCGCGTTACATCGTCTTGGCCTGAGCCTTCTCCAGTGTATCGATCCGCTGATTCAGTTCACGTATCGACTCAATCAGTGGTGCGACCAATTTTTGGTAGTCCACCGTCAGCTTTTCGTTCTTCTCATGAACCAGTTCCGGGTACACGGCCTGGACATCCTGCGCCATCAGCCCAATATCCTTGCGCCCCGTTTCTTTCCAGGTGAACTTCATACCTTGCAGTTTCAACAACTGCTGAGTGGAACCCGACAGCGCCTCTGGCGACGTCTTCAGGCTTTTATCGCTGAAAGGGCAGCATGGCTGGCCCACATCGCCTGCCAAAGCGACCCCACTGGCAGTAACCACCGCAAGCGCCAGGGCGGCGTGCGAAAGTACACTCTTGAATTTCATACTCATGCCTGTTCAGGTGAATGGACTAGGCACGGAACAGATTCCGTGCGAACACCCAAACTAAGTGACCACCTCAACAGGCTCTATCCGACGTTTCTTGATATCGCTGTCGAAAACCGGCATCGATAAGTAGGAAGTTTGCAGCCAACCTCATACACAGTGCTTGAGCGCCTGTTCGATATCGGCAAGCAAGTCCTCTACATCCTCCAACCCCACCGACAGCCTCACCAACCCTTCCGATATCCCGTGATGCGCCCGCTCCTTCGCCGTATAGCTGGAATGGGTCATGCTCGCTGGATGCTGCGCTAGCGACTCGGCATCTCCCAGGCTGACCGCACGTGCGAACAGCTGCAAGGCATTCATGAAGCGTCGGCCGGCCTCGATCCCGCCCTTGAGCTCAAAAGCGATCATCCCGCCCGGCATGCGCATTTGCCGCTGTGCCAGCGCGTACTGCCCGAATGACGACAGGCCCGGGTAATGGATCAGCTCGACCTGAGGCTGCTCCGCCAGGAACTCAGCCACCTGCTGTGCATTGGCGCAGTGGCGGTCCATGCGCAGGGCCAATGTCTTGATACCACGCATCAGCAGCGCGGCATCATGCGGCGACAGCACCGCGCCAGTCATGTCCTTGAGCCCTACCAGGCGAATCCGGTCGACCAGCGCCTTGCGCCCGACCACCAGCCCGGCGGTGATATCGCCATGGCCGCTGAGGTACTTGGTAGCCGAGTGCACGACCAGATCGGCACCCAGCTCCAACGGCCGCTGCAGATACGGCGTGCAATAGGTGTTGTCGACCACGATGTGCAGGTCATGCCCCTGCGCCGCTTCGGCCACGGCAGCGATATCGACCAACTGCATGTTCGGGTTGGCTGGGGTTTCGAAGTAGATCATTCGCGTCTTACTGGTGATCGCCGCCTTCAGCGCCTTGATGTCATTGAGGTCGACGTGACGGATCTTGACTCCGAACTCGCCAATCCCATGGTGCAGGTAGGCGAAGGTGCAGCCATACAGTGTGCGCCCCACGATCAGTTCATCCCCAGGGCGCAGCAACGTCCAGATCGTCGAAGTGATGGCCCCCATGCCCGAGGCCAGGGCCAAGCCTGCCTCGCCCCCTTCCAGCGAGGCCATGCGCTGTTCCAGCAAGGCCAGGGTCGGGTTGGAGATACGGCTGTAGAAGTGCCCGGGTTCTTCGCCTGCAAAACAGGCAGCACCGTATTCGACGGAAGGAAAAGCGTAGGTAGCGGTCTGGTAGACCGGCGGCACCAGGGCGCCGCCATGGCTGAGCGGGTCGTACCCGTGATGGATGGCCCGCGTGGAAAAACCGCTGTTGTTATGGGAGTCGCGCATGGCAACAACCTCTGGTGGTTTGTTATAAGCTTATGCCACCAAGCCGCCTGATTTTTTCCAAAATCTCCTACGCGAAATGGCTAGTTTTGGAACAAAAACAACACATGACAGACCAGGAGGGCAAAATATGCCTTCGACCCTCGACCGCACCGACCGCGCCCTGCTCGCAGCCTTGCAGGGCAACGCCCGCCTCACCGTCTCCGAGCTTGCCGACCAAGTCGCGTTAACCACCTCGCCCTGCTGGCGCCGGGTCAAGTTGCTGGAGGACAACGGCTACATCACCGGTTATCAGGCCATTCTTTCGCCCAAGGCGCTGGGGTTTGGTGTGACCGCGTTCGTCAGCATCATGATGGACTCGCACACCAAGGACATGGCGCTGGCGTTCGAAAAGCGGCTGATGGAAATTCCAGAGATCATTGCCTGCCACAATGTTTCCGGGCGGTATGACTTCTTGCTCGAGATTCTGGCGCGGGATCTGGAGTCGTTTGGGGAATTCACCCGTGAGGTGTTGCAGCGGTTGCCGGGGGTGAAGGAGATATATTCGAGCTTTTCGTATAAGGCGGTTAAGGAAAAGCGCGTGATTCCTGTATCGGAAAAGCATATCTGAGACAGATCTGCCACGATCGACACCTGAAGGAGCGGTATTGCATCGCGGAAACAAGTTGAGGTTCTTTCTGGGGAGGACGGCCTGACTTGAGCTTTGAGGTGGTGCGCAAATCGAGCGCCGCCCGCGCGGCGCATCGCGAGCAAGGCTCGCTCCTACGTTTGTTTCGGGCCAGTAACGCCAGTGATAGACGCGCGCGACCGCCTTGTTTGTACGACGCGATATCGCGCCAAGCGCCAAAGCGTTCGCGCGCGAATCTCACAGAAATAATTGGCCCGAAACAAACGTAGGAGCGAGCCTTGCTCGCGATGCGCCGCGCGGGCGGCGCTCGATCTCACAGGCACCGCACCTCTCACGCCAAGCACCCAACAGCCCCGACGCCAATCCCCAATACAAAAAAACCCCGCCGAAGCGGGGTTTCTCATACAGCACTAACGCTTAAATCGCGCCGCGCTGACGCAGCACATCCAGCACCTGCTTCACGCCCTCGTCCACGCTGGTGGTCTGGGTGTCGATCACCAGGTCGGCATCCAGCGGCACATCGTACGGGAAGCTTTCACCCGGGATGTTGTCACCGCCAGCGGCATACAGGCCCTGAGGATCACGCTCGCGGCAGGCAATTGGCGATGCCTGCACGTAAACGGTTACCAGGCGCTCCTTGCCGATCAAGGCCTTGGCCTGTTCACGGCCCTCGGCATCAGGCGCAACGAAGGCGGCCAGGGTCAGCAGGCCAGCTTCGTTGAACTGACGCGCCACATGGGCGGCGCGGCGCCAGTTCTCGGTGCGGCCCGCGCGATCCTGCGGCAGGCCCTTGTTCAGGTCGTGACGCAGGTTCTGGCCATCGAGCACGTAGACCGCACGGCCCATGTCGAACAGCTTGCGCTCGACGGCATAGGCCAGGGTGCTCTTGCCAGCGCCGGACAGGCCGCTGAACAGCACGGTAGCCGGTTGCTGACCGAAGCGCAGCGCGCGCTCTTCAGTGGACACGTGAGCCAACTTGCCATGCTGACCTGTGGTGCCATGCGGCAGGACTGGCGGGGCGATGATCATGCCGGCACCGACAGTGCCGTTGGTCAGGCGGTCGATGACGATGAACGCGCCGGTGGTGCGGTTGCTGTCGTAACCGTCCAGGGCGATCGCGGCATCCAGGGACACCTTGACGCGACCGATCTCGTTCAGTTGCAGTGCACTGGCAGCGCCTTGCTCCAGGGTATTCACATCCACCTTGTGGGTGATGCTGGCAATCGAGCCCGGCACGTAGCTGGTGGCGCGCTTGATGTCATATTTCTTGCCCGGCAGCATCGGTTCTTCGGCCATCCACACCAGCATGGCGTCGAACTGGTCGGTCACCGGCGGAACGTTGTCGGCATGCACCAGCAAGTCGCCACGGGAGATGTCGATCTCGTCTTCCATGGTCAGGGTCACGGCCTGGCCGGGGCCGGCGTTCTCCAGTTCACCTTCGTAGGTGACGATGGACTTGACCCGGCTGCTCTTGCCCGAAGGCAGCACGACGATTTCGTCACCCTTGTGTACCACGCCGCTGGCGATGGTGCCGGCGAAGCCGCGGAAGTTCAGGTTCGGACGGTTGACGTACTGCACCGGGAAACGCAGGTCGGTGACGTTGCGGTCGGCCGACACTTCCACGGTTTCGAGGATTTCCATCAGCGTCGGGCCGGCGTACCACGGCGATTGCTCGCTGTGATTGACCACGTTGTCGCCCTTGAGCGCCGACATCGGCACGAAGTGCAGGCTCGACGGCTTCAGGTTGATCGCTTCGGCAAACTTCAGGTAATCGGCCTTGATCGACTCGAAGACCTGCTCATCGAAGCCCTTGAGGTCCATCTTATTGACCGCGACCACGATGTGCTTGATGCCCAGCAACGAGGCAATGTAGCTGTGACGGCGGGTCTGGGTCTGCACGCCGTAACGGGCATCAACCAGGATGATCGCCAGGTCGCAGGTCGAGGCGCCGGTCGCCATGTTGCGGGTGTACTGCTCGTGGCCCGGGGTGTCGGCGATGATGAACTTGCGCTTGGCGGTGGAGAAGTAGCGGTAGGCAACATCGATGGTGATGCCCTGCTCGCGCTCGGCCTGCAGGCCATCGACTAGCAATGCCAGGTCGACTTCTTCGCCGGTGGTGCCGACTTTCTTCGAATCGCGGGTGATGGCCTCGAGGTGGTCTTCGTAGATCATCTTCGAGTCGTGCAGCAGGCGCCCGATCAGGGTGCTCTTGCCGTCATCCACGTTACCGCAGGTGAGGAAACGCAGCAGTTCTTTGCGCTCGTGCTGAGCCAGATAAGCGAGGATGTCTTCGCTGATCAAATCGGATTGGTGCGACATGATGAAACCCTGAAATTAGAAGTAGCCTTGGCGTTTTTTGTCTTCCATCGAGCCTGCGCCATCATGGTCGATGACTCGGCCCTGGCGTTCGGACGTACGGGTCAGGAGCATTTCCTGGATGATGTCCGTCAGGGTCTCGGCCTCCGACTCGACGGCACCCGTCAACGGGTAGCAGCCAAGGGTACGGAACCGCACTTTCTTCTTGACGATACGGGCTTTTTCCTCGTCGGTGAGGTGCTCGAGGATGCGCTCGTCGTCGATCATGATCAGGGTGCCGTTCTTCTCGATCACTTCCCGCTCGGCGGCGAAGTACAGCGGCACGATCGGGATGCCTTCGAGGTAGATGTACTGCCAGATGTCCAGCTCGGTCCAGTTGGACAGCGGGAACACACGGATCGACTCGCCCTTGTTGACCTTGCCGTTGTACACGTTCCACAGCTCGGGGCGCTGGTTCTTCGGGTCCCAGCGGTGCTTGCTGTCGCGGAACGAGTAAACGCGCTCTTTGGCCCGGGACTTCTCTTCGTCGCGGCGGGCGCCACCAAAGGCGGCGTCGAAACCATGCTTGTCCAGCGCCTGCTTCAGGCCCTGGGTCTTCATGATGTCGGTGTGCTTGGAGCTGCCATGGGTGAACGGGTTGATGCCCTGGGCCACACCTTCGGGGTTGACGTGGGTGATCAGCTCCAGACCCATTTCCTCGACCATCTTGTCGCGGAAGCGGTACATCTCCTGGAATTTCCACTGGGTGTCGACGTGCATCACCGGGAACGGCAGCTTGCCTGGGAAGAAGGCTTTGCGCGCCAGGTGCAGCATCACGGCGGAGTCCTTGCCGATCGAGTACAGCATCACCGGGTTATCGAACTCGGCGGCCACCTCGCGGATGATGTGGATGCTCTCCGCCTCCAGCTGTTTCAAGTGCGTCAGTTTGTCGACCATGGCTACTCACGAAAAACGATCTTATGGACGGCCTGCGGGCCGTGTTCGAGCGAGCCACTTTATCACAGCGGCTGATTCTATTTAGGAGCCGCACTAGATCGAAACAATCTAACGATATGACTGGGGGTTTGGGGCTCGAGCAACGCATCGCCGACAGGCCAGCGCCTGAGACGAGCGCGCCAGCAGGAACCGGCTTGCCGGCGATGAGGCCCCAAAGGTCAGATCGGGTTTGGGCAGTCGATGAACAGGTGCTCCAGGGCAAACCGACGCGCCAGGTAATCCCCCAGCGCCTGCACGCCATAACGCTCGGTGGCATGGTGGCCTGCGGCGATGAAGCTCACGCCGTTCTCGCGCGCGCTATGAAAGGTCTGCTCGGACGCCTCGCCACTGATGTACAGGTCGACTCCGGCGGCGATCGCGGTATCGATGTAGCCTTGGCCGCCTCCGGTGCACCAGCCGATCCGGCGAACCATGACATCGCCTTCCACCAGCAGCGGCTCACGTCCCATCACCTCCTGCACGCGCCGGGCGAAATCCCGCGGCGTCATTGGCTCGGCCAGCGACCCAACCAGCCCCACGACCTTTGGGTTCTCCGGGTCCAGCGGCCCCTCGACGGTAATGTCCAGCTGACGAGCCAATTGCACGTTATTGCCCACTTCGGGATGCACATCCAGCGGCAGGTGGAAGGCCAGCAGGCTCATGTCGTGCTTGAGCAAGGTTTTCAAGCGGCGTTGCTTGATGCCGGTGACACACGGATTCTCGCCCTTCCAGAAATAACCATGGTGAACCAGCACCAAG
Organism: Pseudomonas sp. Rh2; assembly: GCF_040762985.1. Lineage (NCBI taxonomy): Bacteria > Pseudomonadati > Pseudomonadota > Gammaproteobacteria > Pseudomonadales > Pseudomonadaceae > Pseudomonas > Pseudomonas sp. Rh2. Next base: position 1,432,596 of record NZ_CP142890.1, on the reverse strand, counting down.
TCGGCATCGGCCTCGACCGCCGCGTCGAGCAACGCCTGGCTGGCGGTCACGCCACTGACGATGCGACTGACCTGCGGTCGCCCTTCGACTTGCAGGCCGTTGGGGCAGTAATCCTGGATCTTCGCGCTACCCAGGTAGCGCTCGGCCTCCTCGACCAGGGTGTTCAGTGCGACGGCCATGGAAAATCTCCTCGAAATCTGCGCTTTCGACGGGCACAACGCCCGTATAATGGCGGCCATTATGGGCCGTCGCCGGCTTCGGGGAAACCGGCGGCAGTCGCATGGGGGCAAGACCGAGGCGCCAGCATTCGCGGGCAGACCCGCTCCCCCAGGGGCCAGCGTGGTCCCTGGAGGACATGGACTCAACCGCGAAGCAGGTAAATCGGTTTGCACATCGCCGATCGCTCTGTACCTGTGTATGATCGCGCGCGCTCGCGCCCCGCTGCGCTGCCAATTGGCCCCCGCCCTACTCCCAGGATTCGTTCATGCTCAAGGCTCTGCGTTATTTTGGCTGGCCCCTGATTACTGGCGTGCTGATCGCCATGCTGGTCATCCAGCGTTTCCCTGAATGGGTCGGCCTGCCCAGCCAGGACGTCAACCTGCAGCAGGCTCCGCAGACCACCCGGATCATGCAGGGGCCGGTGTCCTATGCCGACGCCGTGACCCTCGCCGCCCCAGCGGTGGTGAACCTGTACACCACCAAAGTGGTGAACAAGAGCGCCCATCCCTTGTTCGAAGACCCGCAGTTCCGCCGCTTCTTCGGTGACAACCTGCCCAAGCAGCGGCGCTGGGAGTCCAGCCTGGGTTCGGCCGTGATCATGAGCCCCGAGGGCTACCTGCTGACCAACAACCACGTTACCAGCGGCGCCGACCAGATCGTGGTGGCGCTCAAGGACGGCCGTGAGACCCTGGCGCGCGTCGTGGGCAGCGACCCGGAAACCGACCTCGCGGTACTGAAGATCGACCTCAAGAACCTGCCGGCGATCACCATCGGCCGTTCCGACAACATCCACATCGGCGATGTCTCCCTGGCCATCGGTAACCCGTTCGGGGTCGGCCAGACCGTGACCATGGGCATCATCAGCGCCACCGGACGTAACCAACTGGGCCTGAACAACTACGAAGATTTCATCCAGACCGACGCGGCCATCAACCCAGGCAACTCCGGTGGTGCGCTGGTCGATGCCAATGGCAACCTGATCGGCATCAATACCGCGATCTTCTCCAAGTCTGGTGGTTCCCAGGGCATCGGCTTCGCCATCCCGGTCAAGCTGGCGCTGGAGGTGATGAAGTCGATCGTCGAGCATGGCCAGGTGATTCGCGGCTGGCTGGGCATCGAAGTGCAGCCATTGAGCCAGGAACTGGCGGAATCGTTCGGTATGCAGGGCCGCCCAGGCATCGTCGTGGCGGGGATCTTCCGCGATGGGCCGGCGCAAAAGGCCGGGTTGCAGCTGGGTGACGTGATCCTGAGCATCAATGGCGAACCTGCGGGAGACGGACGCAAGTCGATGAACCAAGTTGCGCGGATCAAGCCCAACGAGAAGATCACCATCGAGGTGGTGCGCAACGGGCAGCAACTGAAACTGGTTGCCGAGGTGGGGCTGCGACCGCCACCTGCACCGGTGGCTGCCAAAGAAGAGAAGTAAGTTGATGCTGGGGCGGCCTTGCAGCGCGAAAGGGCCGCAAGGCGCCCCCCGTCACATCAATGCAGAATCTGGCTCAAGAACAGCTTGGTCCGGTCACTGCGCGGCCGGTCGAAGAAGTCATCCGGCGCTGCCTGCTCGACGATCTCACCTTTGTCCATGAAGATCACTCGGTTCGCCACGGTGCGGGCAAAGCCCATCTCGTGGGTGACGCAGAGCATGGTCATGCCATCCTCGGCCAGACCTACCATGGTATCAAGCACCTCTTTTACCATTTCCGGGTCAAGCGCCGAAGTCGGCTCGTCGAACAGCATGATCTTGGGCTTCATGCACAGGGCCCGGGCAATCGCCACGCGCTGCTGCTGACCACCGGACAACTGCCCGGGGTACTTGTGCGCCTGCTCCGGGATGCGTACCCGCTCCAAGTAGTGCATGGCGATTTCCTCGGCCTTGCGCCGCGGCATCTTGCGCACCCACATTGGTGCCAGGGTGCAGTTCTCGAGGATGCTGAGGTGCGGGAACAGGTTGAAGTGCTGGAATACCATGCCCACCTCGCGGCGGATCGCCTCAATCTGCTTGAGGTCGTTGGTCAGCTCTACGCCATCGACGACGATGCGCCCCTGCTGGTGCTCTTCCAGGCGGTTGAGGCAGCGGATGGTGGTGGACTTGCCCGAGCCAGACGGCCCGCACAGCACGATACGCTCGCCCTGGCGTACGTTCAGGTTGATGTCCTTGAGCACATGGAACTGGCCGTACCACTTGTTGACGCCCTGCATCTGGATGATGCCTTCGGGGCCGGCAGGCTGCTTGATCGCTTCACTCATTTCGAAACTCCTAACGCTTGTGGCCAGTGTCCAGCTTGCGCTCCAGATGCATGGAGTAGCGGGACATACCGAAACAGAAAATCCAGAACACCAGGGCGGCGAACACATAGCCCTCAGTGGCCATGCCCAGCCAGGCCGGATCGGCAGCCGCCTGCTTGACACTGTTGAGCAGGTCGAACAGGCCGATGATGATCACCAGGCTGGTGTCCTTGAACAGAGCAATGAAGGTGTTGACGATGCCTGGGATCACCAGCTTGAGCGCCTGGGGCAGAATCACCAGCCCCATCGAGCGCCAGTAGCCCAGGCCCATGGCCGCGGCCGCCTCGTACTGCCCCTTGGGAATGGCCTGCAGGCCGCCGCGCACCACTTCGGCGATATACGCCGACTGGAACAGGATCACGCCGATCATCGCCCGCAGCAGTTTGTCGAAGCTCATGCCCTCGGGCAGGAACAACGGCAGCATCACCGAGGACATGAACAGCACGGTGATCAGCGGCACGCCACGCCAGAACTCGATGAAGGTGACGCATACCACCTTCACCGCCGGCATGCGCGACCGTCGGCCCAGCGCCAGCAGGATGCCCAGCGGCAAGGCGCCGACGATGCCCACGGTGGCGATCACCAGCGTCAGCATCAGGCCGCCCCATTGGCTGGTCGGCACGGTATCCAGCCCCAGGTAGCCGCCGTGCAGCAGGGTGTAGGCCAGGATCGGATACAGCACCAGGAAGCCCAGGCCGTAGAACGCCTTGCGCGCAAAGCGCTTGATGAACAGCGGTGCGGCACCGAGCACGGCAAGCCAGACGGTCAGGTCCACGCGCCAGCGCAGTTCGGTCGGGTAGTAGCCATACATGAACTGGCCGAAACGCTGCTGGACGAACACCCAGCAGGCACCTTCCTTGGTGCAATCGGCGCGGGTGGTGCCTACCCAGTTGGCGTCGATCAGCGCCCATTGCACCAGAGGCGGCACGATCAGCCAGATCAGGTACAGGGCGAACAGGGTCAGCAAGGTATTGAGCCAGCTGGAGAACAGGTTGGCACGCATCCATGCGAGCACGCCGACGGTTTTCACCGGCGGCGGCATGTCGGGTTTGAAAACATGGGCATTCACGGGCGTATCCTCACCGCTCGATCAGCGCAATGCGCTTGTTGTACCAGTTCATCAGCAGCGAAATGCTGATGCTGATGGCGAGATAGACACTCATGGTGATGGCAATCACCTCGATGGCCTGGCCGGTCTGGTTGAGCACGGTACCGGCGAACAGCGAGACCATCTCCGGATAGCCGATACCGGCCGCCAGGGACGAGTTCTTCGCCAGGTTCAGGTACTGGCTGGTCAGCGGCGGAATGATCACCCGCAGTGCCTGGGGGATGATCACCTTGCGCAGGGTCGGCCCCTCACGCAGCCCCAGCGAGCGCGCAGCCTCGGTCTGGCCATGGCTGACCGAACGGATGCCAGAGCGCACGATCTCGGCGATGAACGCCGCGGTGTAGATGGTCAGCGCCAGCGTCAGGGCCAGCAGTTCGGGAATCAGCACCCAGCCACCGACGAAGTTGAAGCCCTTGAGCTGCGGCACTTCCCAGTGCACGGGGCTGCCGAACAGCAAGGCGCTGGCGCCAGGAATGACGATGAACAAGGCCAGGCCGACCCAGAACTTGTGGAAAGGCTCGCCAGTTTCATCGAACCGCTTGTTGGCGTAGCGCACCATGAACACGATGGCCACGATCGCCAGTCCCAGCGCGACGAAGAACGGCCAGAAGCCCTCGGCCATCGAGGCACCCGGCATGTTCAGGCCACGGTTGCTGATGAAGAACGTGTCGTCGATGTTGATGCTACCCCGCGGTCCCGGCAGGGTCAGAAACACCGCGAAGTACCAGAACAGAATCTGCAGCAGCGGCGGAATGTTGCGGAAGGTCTCCACATACACGGTCGCCAGCTTGTTGATCATCCAGTTCGGTGACAAACGAGCCACACCGATGATGAAGCCCAGAATCGTCGCCAGAATGACACCGATGAACGTCACCAACAGGGTGTTGAGCAGGCCGATGACGAACACTCGCGCATAGCTGTCGGATTCCACATAAGGAATCAGATGCTGGGCGATGCCGAACCCGGCACTGCGGTCCAGGAAGTCGAAGCCGGAGGTGATGCCCCGGTGTTGCAGGTTGGTTTGGGTGTTGTGGAACAGATACCAGCCCAGACCGACCACGAAAACGATCGTGAGGATCTGGAACAGCCACGCGCGCACACGTGGATCGCTCAGGGATAACCCCTTGGGTGCGCCGATTTGATTTTGCATGAAGTGCCCCGAAAAAAAGGGATCCGAACAACCTGCGACGGCGGGATGCCGCCGCAGGGTGCAGCCATCAGCGCACAGGTGGCGCGTACTGGATGCCGCCGTTGTTCCACAGGGCGTTCATGCCACGGTCGATCTTGAGGTCGGTGCTCTGACCAAGGTTCTTTTCGAACACTTCACCATAGTTGCCGACTTGCTTGACGATCTGCACTACCCAGTCCTTGGGCAGCTTGAGGTCCTTGCCGTATTCACCGTCGGCACCCAGCAGACGGGCGACGTCCGGGTTCTTGGTGGACTTGGCTTCGGCCTCGACGTTCTTCGAGGTGATGCCGGCCTCTTCGGCGTTGAGCATCGCGAACAGGGTCCACTTGACGATGCTGAACCACTCCTCGTCGCCTTTACGCACCACCGGGCCCAGAGGCTCCTTGGAGATGGTTTCCGGCAGCACCACGTAGTCGGTCGGTGCAGCCAGCTTGGAGCGTTGGGCGAACAGTTGCGACTTGTCCGAGGTGAGCACGTCGCAACGGCCGGACTCCAACGACTTGGCGCTCTCATCGGAAGTATCGAAGGTGATCGGGGTGTACTTGAGATTATTGGCGCGGAAGAAGTCGGATACGTTCAGTTCGGTGGTGGTACCGGCCTGGATGCAGATGGTCGCGCCATCGAGCTCCTTGGCACTGGAAACACCCAGCTTCTTGTTGACCAGGAAGCCCACGCCGTCATAGTAGGTGACACCGGCGAACACCAGGCCCATGCCGGCATCGCGCGAGCTGGTCCAGGTAGTATTACGCGACAGCACGTCGACTTCGCCCGACTGCAGGGCGGTGAAGCGCTCCTTGGCGTTGAGTTGGCTGAATTTGACCTTGGTGGCATCACCGAACACCGCAGCGGCGACAGCGCGGCATACATCGGCGTCGATACCGATGATCTTGCCCTTAGCATCGGGGACCGAGAAGCCTGGAAGACCGTCGCTCACGCCACACTGGACGAAGCCCTTCTTCTTGACCGCATCGAGAGTGGCGCCGGCCTGTGCGAAGCTGGTGGCTCCCAGCGCGGCGGCAGCGGTCAGGACTGCCAGGGTGGTTTTCAACATCTTCATTCACAACCTCCAAATCGCTCTTGTTGTACCGAGCCGGAATTGCACCGCACCCTTATGAGGCGCATCCGACCCTTGTTGGCTTGTTATTGGGTCAATTGGCGCAATGAGCTGTTCTGTGACAGCCTTCGCGTGCAAAGGGTGTTACCGTCGCGGATAGTCCCTTTGCCTCAACGGATCCATAGCAAAGCGCGTACCACAGTTGGCGGCTTAAGCGTTTAAGCGCTAGTCAAGTAGGGAAAGTTGTATCGTTGCGACATTCTTTTTCTGACAATCAATAGCCAGGCCTTCTTTTCACGCACGTTCTTACCAGGCATGCACACTTTCGGAGCAGTCATGACCAACCCGCTGATTCTCGAACCACAGAAAACCGCAGACGCCTGTGTGATCTGGTTGCACGGCCTGGGTGCCGACCGTTACGACTTCCTACCGGTGGCCGAATTTCTGCAGGAACGGCTGCTCACTACCCGCTTCGTGATGCCGCAGGCGCCCACCCGTCCGGTTACCATCAACGGCGGCTATTCCATGCCAAGCTGGTACGACATCAAGGCCATGACCCCGGCCCGCGCCATCGACGAAGGGCAATTGGAAGAGTCGGCGCAGCAGGTCATCGCCTTGATCAAGGCCGAGCAGGCCAAGGGCATCAGCCTGTCGCGAATCTTCCTCGCCGGTTTCTCCCAGGGCGGCGCCGTGGTGCTGCACACCGCTTATATAAAGTGGCAGGAGGCGCTGGGAGGGGTAATCGCGCTGTCCACCTACGCTCCAACCTTTACCGACAGTCATCAGCTCAGCGCGTGCCAGCAACGCACGCCAGCCCTGTGCCTGCATGGTGTGCACGATTCGGTGGTGATCCCTTCGATGGGCCGTACGGCCTTCGAATTCCTCAATACTTGGGGCGTTGCCGCCCGCTGGCAGGAATACCCCATGGAACATGAAGTGATGGTCGAAGAACTGGGCGACATCCACGACTGGTTGAGCCAGCAACTGCAATAGGCCAAGCGTGTAGCTGCCTGCGCATTCCACTACGCCGCGCCTGAATCTTGCATTACACTGCCCGGCGTACATTCCTTAACCAATTGATGAGACGATCGTGCTCAAGGCACTCAAGAAAATATTCGGCAAGGGAGACGCCGCGCCTCAGGCCGTCGAACCCGCAGCGCCGGTGAACAAGTCCGCGCCGGCGCCTACCGTGCAACCCGAAGCCGCTCCGGTCGAGGCCAGCACCCAACCCACAGCCCCTGCCGCCGCCGACAAACCGGCCAAAGACAAACCGCGCCGCGAGCGCAAACCCAAACCACAAGCCAGCCTGTGGAAACCTGAAGACTTCGTGGTCGAGCCACAGGAAGGCAAGACACGCTTCCATGACTTCAAGCTCTCCAACGAGCTGATGCATGCCATCCACGACCTGGGCTTCCCATACTGCACGCCGATCCAGGCCCAGGTGCTCGGCCATACCCTGCGCGGCAAGGACGCCATCGGCCGGGCCCAGACCGGTACCGGCAAGACCGCAGCGTTCCTGATCTCGATCATCTCGCAGCTGCAGCAGACACCACCGCCCAAGGAACGCTACATGGGCGAGCCTCGCGCGCTGATCATCGCCCCGACCCGCGAGCTGGTGGTGCAGATCGCCAAGGACGCGATGGCCCTGACCAAGTACAGTGGCCTGAACGTGATGAGCTTCGTCGGCGGCATGGACTTCGACAAGCAGCTCAAGAGCCTGGAAGCGCGCCACTGCGACATTCTCGTCGCTACACCGGGCCGCTTGCTGGACTTCAATCAGCGCGGCGAAGTGCACCTGGACATGGTCGAAGTGTTGGTGCTGGATGAGGCCGACCGCATGCTGGACATGGGCTTCATCCCGCAGGTCCGCCAGATCATTCGCCAGACACCGCCCAAGAGCGAGCGCCAGACCCTGCTGTTCTCCGCCACCTTCACCGACGATGTGATGAATCTGGCCAAGCAGTGGACCACCAACCCGGAAATCGTCGAGATCGAACCGGAGAACGTGGCCAGCGAGACGGTCGAGCAGCATGTCTATGCAGTCGCGGGCAGCGACAAGTACAAGCTGCTGTACAACCTGGTGACCCAGAACAAGTGGGAACGGGTGATGGTGTTCGCCAACCGCAAGGACGAAGTGCGGCGCATCGAAGAGAAGCTGGTGCGCGATGGCATCAATGCCGCCCAACTTTCCGGCGACGTGCCACAGCACAAGCGGATTCGCACCCTCGAGAACTTCCGCGAAGGGCGCATCACCGTGCTGGTGGCCACCGACGTGGCGGGGCGCGGCATTCACATCGACGGCATCAGCCATGTGATCAACTTCACCCTGCCGGAAGACCCGGATGACTATGTGCACCGCATCGGTCGTACCGGACGGGCGGGCACCAGTGGTGTGTCGATCAGCTTCGCCGGCGAGGATGACTCCTACCAGCTACCAGCTATCGAGGCGCTACTGGGGCGCAAGATCAAATGCGAGATGCCACCGGATGAACTGCTCAAGCCGGTGCCGCGCAAGCATCATTGATCGGTGGTGACCTTTTCGCGGGTAAACCCGCTCCCACAGGCCAGCGCCACCCTGTGAGAGCGGGTTTACCCAGGAATCGGGGCAAAGCCCCGGTCATCCACCACACACCTACCAGCGCCCCGCCGCCTCCTGGTCACTCTGCTTCCCTTCGACCCACCGCGGCCCTTCCTGGGTATTTTCCTTCTTCCAGAACGGTGCCCGCGTCTTCAGATAATCCATGATGAAATTGCAGGCATCGAACGCTGCCTGCCGATGGGCACTGGCCACGCCCACGAACACGATCGGCTCCCCCGGCTCCAGGGCACCGATACGGTGCAACACCTCCACCTTGAGCAACGGCCAGCGCTGTTCGGCGTCGACCACAATCTTGGCCAAGGCCTTCTCGGTCATGCCCGGGTAGTGCTCAAGGAACATCCCGGCCACTTCCCGGCCATCGTTGAAGTCGCGCACATAGCCGACGAAGCCGACCACCGCTCCCACACCGACATTCGCGGCATGCATGGCATTGACCTCGGCCCCGGGGTCGAAAGCACCTTCCTGCACTCGCACCGCCATGTTCAGCCTCCAGTCACCGGTGGGAAGAACGCCACGTCGTCGCCCTCTTCCAGCGGCTCGTCAAGCCGACAGAGCTCTTCATTACGCGCGCACATCAGGTTCTGTTCGGCCAGCACCTCATACCGCCCGCCCTTGGCCAACAGGGCCTGGCGCACGTCGTCGAGCACCTTGAATTCACCTTCAAGGCGCTCGGCATCCACGCCCAGCCGCTCACGGTAACGGGCGAAATACATCACCTTGACCTTCATCACGCCTCCGCCTTGTAGTGGCCGCTCTTGCCGCCGAGCTTCTCCAGCAGGCGTACCTGCTCGATGACCATGCCTTTGTCCACAGCCTTGCACATGTCGTAGAGGGTCAGGGCAGCAACGCTGGCAGCGGTCAGCGCCTCCATCTCCACGCCAGTCTGCCCGGCCAGCTTGCAGCGGGCGACGATACGCACGGCGTCTTGACCGTCAGTGCTGAGCTCGACCTTGACGCTGGTCAGCATCAGCGGGTGGCACAGTGGAATCAGGTCGCTGGTCTTTTTCGCCGCCTGTATCCCGGCGATACGCGCCACGGCGAATACATCGCCCTTGGGATGCTCGCCATCGACGATCATCTGCAAGGTCTGCGGCAACATGCGCACCCGCGCCTCGGCGGTGGCTTCGCGCTCGGTTACGGCTTTTTCAGTGACGTCGACCATGTTGGCGCGTCCCTGGGAATCGAGATGAGTCAGCACTGCTCTGCTCCTGGGAAGGGAACGAAGAGTGTAAACCTGTGGGTCAGGTTTGAGCAGTGCAATGTATCGCCAGCCCTGGCCTCGTCGCGGTCAACCTACTCCCATGCAGGCACCCCCGGCACTCAATCCAGTGACAGGTCTGTGTGGCGGCAAAAAAGCCGGGCGGCGGGCCGCCCGGCTGCAAAGGTTACAGATGGGACTCGGCGTACTCGGCCAGCACCGACCGCGGTACCCCTTGCAGGGTGATGTGCACACCATGAGGGAAGTCCTTGAAGCGCTCGGTCAGGTAGGTCAGGCCCGAGCTGGTCGCGGACAGGTAGGGGGTGTCGATCTGCGCCAGGTTGCCCAGGCAGACCACCTTGGACCCCGAGCCGGCACGGGTGATGATGGTTTTCATCTGGTGCGGCGTCAGGTTCTGGCACTCGTCGATCAGGATCAGACTCTGCTGGAAGCTGCGACCACGGATGTAGTTCAGCGACTTGAACTGCAACGGAACCCGCTCGAGGATGTACTCGACGCTGCCATGGGTGCTTTCGTCATCCATGTGCAAGGCTTCGAGGTTGTCGGTGATGGCACCCAGCCAAGGCTCCATTTTCTCGGCCTCGGTGCCCGGCAGGAAGCCGATCTCCTGGTCCAGCCCCTGCACGCTGCGGGTAGCGATGATGCGCCGGTAACGCTTGCTGACCATGGTTTGCTCGATGGCTGCGGCCAGCGCCAGGATGGTCTTGCCGGAGCCGGCGGCCCCCGTCAGGTTGACCAGGTGGATATCGGGGTCGAGCAATGCGAACAACGCCAGGCTCTGATGGATGTCACGTGGCTTCAGGCCCCAGGCCTCCTGATGCAGCAGCGGCTCCTGGTGCAGGTCGAGCAGCAGCAGTTCATCGTTGCGAATGCCCTTGATCCAGCCAACGAAGCCTTGCTCGTCGATGATGAATTCATTGACGTGCACAGCGGGCAGGTTGTCGATCAATTGCACCCGATGCCAGGTGCGGCCGCGCTCCTGGCGGGTATCGACCTTGCTGACCCGGTCCCAGAACGAACCAGTGACCGAATGGTAACCCTTGGACAGCAACGACACGTCGTCGACCAACTGGTCGGTGCTGTAATCCTCGGCGGCAATGCCACAGGCACGCGCCTTCAGCCGCATGTTGATGTCCTTGGTCACCAGCACCACGTCCAGGTCGGCGCGGCGTGAACGCAGCTCCAGCAGTTGGTTGATGATGATGTTGTCGGCCAGGTTCTCCGGCAACAGCCGGTTGGGTTCACTGCGTGGGCTCATCAGGATCGACAGGAACCCTTTGGGACCGCTCTTGCCACGCTGGATCGGCACACCCTGCTCGACATCGCTGGGGGATGCGTCTGCGAGGGTCTGGTCGATGAGGCGGATGGCCTGGCGGCATTCGGCGGCGATGGTATGTTTGCCTGTCTTGAGCTTGTCGAGTTCCTCCAGCACGGTCATCGGGATCGCGACGTGGTGCTCCTCGAAGTTCAGCAAAGCATTGGGGTCGTGAATCAGGACGTTGGTATCGAGCACATACAGGATAGGCTGGTTGGAGGAAGGGTTGCGTCCTTGGTCATCCATACTCGGTCACCTTATGTGAAAGCCACACGACGCGTACCGCTGCGCCGCAGAGTGACTGCCGTTCTCCCCGTATCCGCGTTGTTACGGGCGGGGAGCGCACCTGGCAAGGAGGGCCTGGATGACGCCACCTGTGCTGCAGGAATCGGCTGTCTGGTTTCTTCATACCGCAAAAACCATGACTAAAAAAAGTATTTTTACGCGTCAATGAAGTTTATTTTTCCGATTGACGAACAGGGGTTGGCGACCAGGCTCGCGAGGACTACAGTCAAAAGTCATACCCCCGTTTCGCGATACCCGTAATCGCGGCAGCCTTCCCAGCCGATTCCGCTCTGCGCCGTGTTGTGCAACAGCCACTCCACTACCGGCTGCGCCTTGGGCAGGCTGTCATGCAGCTGGATCACACCCTTGCGCCAAAGCAACATCAAGGTCAGCACACGCTGTGCCGAGGCCTCGGCGCTCAGGGCGCTAGCGTCCTGGGCATCGATATCCCATAGCGAAACCTGCAACTGCTGACGGGCCATGAACGCCTCGCCATCGGCCCGCCGCTGGCCGTAAGGTGGACGGAACAGGGGCACATACTGCTCTGGCAGGTCGGCCTGCACCCTGGCCTGGCTGCGCTTGAGCGAATCCTGCCAGTCCTGCCACTGGGCATGGGAACGGTACTCCCAGCCCTGGATACCCACGCATTGACCCCGATAAAGCTCGGCCAGCGCATTGGCCTTGCCGCCGTCGCGCCGTTGTTGCAGCCGGTTACCCAGCACGAAGAACGTGCCTTGCATCTTCTGCCTACGTAGGTAACGGCTCAATGCATCGGTGCTGCCCTCCTCCGGCCCCGGGCCGCCCACGAAGGTGAGCAGGAACATACGGTCATTGAGCTCATCGCCATTGCGCTCACGACTCGACAGACGCTCGACCTCGCTGGTGGTCTGCGGCAACAGCGCCGCCTTGCGCAACTGCTCATCCAGGTACAGCACATGGAACTGGTGGCTCGGCTCGATCCAACCGGTGTAGAACGTGCCAACATCGCCTGCGAACGTCGCCGCTTGAGCACGTAAGTCGGCCATCGAGTCGACCGGATAGCAGAACGAGGCGTCCTGCTCGCAACTGCGTTGGGCTTGCTGGTAACCCTGGAACACGCGTTGCCACATGCGTGCCCGCACCGCGCGAATCTTTTGCAGGTTGATCTGGCGCAGGCCCAGGCGCTTGGCCAGTGCCGCGTCGTCCAGCAGCTCGCTCTCGTGCAGCACCTGGGCAAACGAGAGAATCTCGGCGCGCGAAGCGACATCGAACAGCGCCGGACTGTTCAGCGCTTCTGGCCACACGCGGCGGTCCAGGCTGGCCGGTGGAAGGGGGGCGGCCTGGGTAGCCAGGCTTAACAGCATGACCAGGAAGGCACCAGCGATGCGCACGTTCAGACTCTCCGCAGCGGCGAAACGCGCACTATAGCGCCTGATGAGGCGATGGTCTGTGGCTATCGTCGCCATAGTTTGGACTTAACTCCATCTATCCGTAGAATTCGCGGCAACGATTCCAGGAGCCGAACCGATGCTGACGGTGATTTCCCCCGCCAAGACCCTCGACTACGAAACCCCGCCGGTGACCGAGCGGTTCACCCTGCCCCAGTATCTGGACGACTCCCAGGTGCTGATCCAGCAACTGCGCGACCTGTCGCCAGCCCAGATCAGCGAACTGATGCACCTTTCCGACAAGCTTGCCGGTCTCAATGCCGCCCGCTTCGGCAGCTGGACCCCGGACTTCACCCCCGCCAACGCCAAGCAGGCGCTGTTGGCCTTCAAGGGCGACGTCTACACCGGCCTGGATGCCCAGACCCTCAGCGAGGACGACTTCAGCTATGCCCAGGATCACCTGCGCATGCTCTCCGGCCTGTACGGTCTGCTGCGCCCGTTGGACCTGATGCAGCCCTACCGCCTGGAAATGGGCACCAAACTGGCCAACGCCCGGGGCAAGGACCTGTATGCCTTCTGGGGGACACGTATCAGCGAATGGCTGAACCAGGCCCTGGCCGACCAAGGCGATGACCTGCTGCTGAACCTGGCCAGTAACGAGTACTTCAGCGCGGTGAAGCGCTCGGCGCTCAAGGCGCGGGTGATCGACGTGGACTTCAAGGACCTGAAGAACGGCCAGTACAAGATCATCAGCTTCTATGCCAAGAAGGCCCGCGGGATGATGAGCCGCTTCGTGATCCAGGAGCAGGTCAACGACCCGGCACAGCTCAAGCAGTTCGATGTGCAGGGGTATTACTACAGCGCGGAGCAGTCGAAGGCGGATCACCTCGTGTTCTTGCGGGATCATCCGGGGGAATGAGTGTCGGCCCTGTTTTGGTTGGCGTGTGGTTTTGAAATCGAGCGCCGCCCACGCGGCGCATCGCGAGCAAGGCTCGCTCCTACGGTCGTTTACGGCCAATGAGGCCTTCACCAAAGCGGTCGCGCGCAAATCCCACAGAACCCACTGGCCCGAAACAAACGTAGGAGCGAGCCTTGCTCGCGATGCGCCGCGCGGGCGGCGCTCGATCTCAAGACCACAACAACGCTATCGACCTACGCCTAAGGCATCCGCACATCCCCCGCTCCCAGCCCCTGCACCTCAACGCCCTCGGCCACGGTTGCGCCAATCTCGACGAAGACATTGCGCTCGGGTTGGCCTTCCGCCTCGCGGTAGACCACATAGGTTCGTCCTGATTCATCCACACGCAACGACTCAGGCGCCACGGCAATCCCCCGCTCGCTGCGATGCACGACCACCTTCAACTGCGCGCTCATGCCTAGCCGCAAACCCAACGCCCACGGTTGGGACGGTGTATCGAGCGATACCACCAGGTCATACCAGGCACCGTCACCTCCGTCCTCCCTGGCCTGAAGTGCGATGCGCTGCACCCGCCCTGCAAGCTGCTGGCCGGCCACCCTGACCTCAACCGACATGCCTTCGCGCAGTTTGCCCAGGTCCCCCTCCTCCACTTTCGCCAACACCTCTAACCGCCCCACATCGACCAAGGCCAGCAAAGGCTGCCCCTGAGCAACCTGTTGCCCCACCTGAAGGTGCCGCTGCGGTCTTGCAACAGCATGGCTTGCCCGCGCCACCAATGCCGGGAAAGGCGCCTTGATCACCCGTTGCTCGCACATGCGCGCCAATGCCTGCCAACGCGCCTGGGCATTGGTCATCTCCATCTGCGCAATGCGCAGGTCATTGCCTTGACCACGCGCGCGGGTCAGCCGTAACGCATGTTCTGCCTCCAGCACGCCCTGTTGCTGGACCCGTACCTGCTGAATGAGGTTATCGACCTCCATTCGCGCAACGATGCCGCGATCGAACAAACGTCGGGTATCGTCAAGCTCCGCCTGACTCACAGCCAATGCGCCACGGGCGCGGTCCTGCGCACGTCGGGCCTGCGCCACCTCTGGCCCGTCCTGCCAACCCTGCATCTGCCGCAGCGCCTCACCGGCCTTGAGCACTTGCGCTTGCGCTTCGCGCAACTGGATTTCCAGACCCTCGGTATCCAGCATCATCAACGTCTCGCCAGCCTGCACCTGTTGCCCATCCTCGACGAACAATGCGGCAATCGAGCCATCGAAAGGCGCGGCCAGGATGAGCTGGCGACCGGCGTGAATCCGCCCGACAAGACCCAACTGACTCTCCAGCAGGTGCGGCTCCACGCGCTGCCAGCGCTCGACACCGCCCTGCACTGTCGACACAGGTCGCGATAGCCAGAACACCATAAAGGCTCCAGCAAGCGTCACGAACGCGCACGCCAACAGGTGTCGCCTAGTCATTGAGCGTCACATCCCAGCTATCGAGCGTGGTACCCAATGTCTGGTCCAGTTCGGCTTGAGCATTGAGGTAAGCGATCGTGGCATCCAGGTGAATGCTCTGGGCAGTGCGCAGGTCGTTTTCAAAACTGAGCACCTGAAAATTGCTCGAACGCCCCACGGCCAGTTTTTCCTGCTCGATCTGCAGCTTTCGACGTGACAGTGCCAACGCACGCCCAGCGATCTCTAACTGACGCCAACGGACATTGATGTCCCGAACCGCATTGGCGACATCGCGCTGCAGTTGCTGATGGGACTCCGCCAGGCTCACTTGATGGTTTTCTAAGGCGACCTGCGCCCGGACTTCCTTCTGACGACGACTCAAGTCACCGATGGGAATGTCCAGTTCCAACCCAACGTAGTGTTCCCACGCCTTGTCCTTGCCAGGGCGCGCTCGTGCCTGAGTGGCACCGCTGACCAGCGACAGGTCCCACCGCTGGTCATTGCGCGCCACCTGCAAATCGATCGCGGCCTGCTCGCCGGCAATCAGTTGCATCAGGTACGCAGGCTGCATCGCTTCGGCCTTGCCTATCGCCTGTTGGCCATCCACCTGCAGCGGCCGTACCACTGGCTTTTCCGTCGCCCGTAGCGGTGTGGAAAGCGCTATGCCAAGGGTTTGAGCGAGTGCCAGGCGGCGGGCATGCAGTTGATTGAGACTGCCTTGCAATGCCAGTTCCTGATTGGCAACTTCTGCTTCAGCCTGGACAATTTCGAACGCTGCCATGCGCCCAGCAGCGATCAACGCCTGGTTGACCTCCACCAGTTGCCGCGCCCTGGCCAGGCTATCGCGAGCGATGCGCAGTTGTTCCTGGGCTTGCAGCAGGTCACGGTAGACCTTGATCGTGTCAGTGATCACCTGCGCCACACTGTCCTTGAGCGCCAGCCGGTTGGTCTGCTCGGTCAACCGCGCCTGGCGCAACGGTGCGCTTGCCACCGCTCGCCCGGCACCACGCAACAGGGGTTGGACCACCATGAGGTTGGCGCCATCACGGTAGCGATTACCCGCTTCCTCGGCACGCGTTTGGCCATAGGCCCAGTCAAGGCTCAAGCGAGTGCCATAGGGCGTCAGCAGGCTGGCCGACGGCGTCACCTCTGCCTCGCGATAGCGATCGTCCTGGTTACGACTGCCCAGAAAACGCGCCTTGAGCGTTAGTTGCGGGGCAAAGTGATCACGTGCCACACGCAAGTCGAACTTCTGAGCGATACGCTCGAGGTAGGCGCTGCGAATCGCCCGATTGTCACGCAGGGCCAAGGCGATGGCATCCACCAGTTCCAGGGCCAGTTCCTCCCCGACATCGACCGCGAAGGCTTTGGCCGATACCGCGTGGATTTGCGTTGGCCGAGACAGTTGCAAGCGGTCACCGGCAACCCCTTGCAAAGGCATCAACAACCCACAGGCGATCGCCAGCCACCTAGTCATCACGCAACGCCACCACCGGTTGCAAACGCGCAGCGGCGAGCGCGGGCTGCAACCCGAAGAACACGCCCACAATCAGCGAACTGCCAACCCCCAAAGGCAACGACGAGCCGTCCACGGTAAAACGCCACCCCGATGCGACTGCAAAGCGCCAAGCGCCTACAAGCCCGACCAGCGCTCCCGTTGATGCACCCGCACCGGCCAACAAAATGGCTTCGAGCAGGAACAGCCAGGCGATATCCCGAGCCCGTGCGCCCAACGCCAAACGCACACCGATCTCTCGGCGTCGTTCAGCGACATTCATCACCATCACGTTCATTACCCCAACGCCACCCAGCAACAACGCAATGCCCGCGAACCCGCCAAGCAACCAACGGAACAGGCTCGACTGGTCGGCCATGCCTTCGATCAGTTGCTGCGGAAGACGTACCTCGACTTCATGCCCCGCAAGCCGAGCATTCAGGTAGTCCTTCAGGGCAATGGCAGCCTGCGACATGACTGCAGTATCACGCCCCAACGCCAGCAGTGTGCCGATCTCAGGGGAGGCCAATAGGCGCCTCATGCCCTGCAACGGCATGAGCACGGCATCGTCCAGCTGCACCGGTAGCATCGGGTTGTAGCCCAGCGGCGCGAGTATCCCCACGACATTGAACAGGTAGGCGCCCAGCGCCAGCCGATCTCCTACGTTGACATCGAGGGTCTGAGCCAATGTCGCACCCAAAAGCACGTGGGGGCTGGAATCGTCATACATCGACAACAGACGCCCCTCGCCAGCGGTCAAGCCGAGGACCTGCACCAAATGTGGAGTACTGCCGGCAACCAGCACTTCTCGCTGTTGTCCACGCGACTGCACAGTGACCACCGCCATTGCCAACGGCGCGATCGCGTTGATTTCCGCCGGCAGCCCGGAAAATCCAGGGAAACGGCCTGCGGGTGTCAGGTCGATGAGCATGAGCTCGCTGCCCAGGCCCTGAAACAGTTGCCTGGCATGCTGCGCCGCACTGTGGCCAATATTGAGCAAAGCCACCACGGCAGCGCAGCCTACCGCGATACCTAGCAACGCCAGCCAGGCACGGCGCCCCAGCAAACGCAAACTGGCCAACGCCTCACCCACGCGATGCCGCCAATCAGGGCCGTAGGCCTCAGGCACTCGCGACACCTCCATCCTGCACCTGCAGGCACCGCTCCATACGACGGGCCAGGGTGGCGTCATGAGTGACCATGACCAAGGTCACGCCCCGTTCCCGGTTCAGCGCCAACAACAATTCCAGCACCTCGTTGGACGTAGCCGCATCCAGGTTGCCTGTCGGCTCGTCGGCTAGCAGCAATCGAGGTTCTGTCACCAAGGCTCGGGCCATGGCCACCCGCTGGCGCTGGCCACCCGAGAGGTCTGCGGGGCGATGCCGGACCCGCAGCCCAAGCCCGACCGCCTCCAATTGCACCTGCGCCGCCCGGCGTGCCGCTGCTTGCCGAACACCCCGATAACAGAGCGGCAAGGCAACGTTGTCCAGCGCCGTGAGGCGCGGTATCAGGTTGAAACTCTGGAAGACGAAGCCGATCATGCGGTTGCGCAGGATCGCGCGTTGGTCGGCGTTCGCGGCTGTCATGTCGCGGCCGGCCAATAGCACACGGCCTTGGCAGGGTTGATCCAGCAGGCCCATCAAATTAAGCAAGGTGCTCTTGCCTGAACCGGAAGGGCCGACGATGGCACAGGTCTGGGCAGAAGGGATCGACAGCGAGACATCGTGCAGGATGGGCTGATTGCCCAGAAAACGGGTAACGCCATCCAGGGAAAGGATTGGGCTCATCCGCGTGCTCCCTCCTCGTCAGTGTCAGTCGCTGGAAGGGCGGCCTCTGGGTCCTTTGACGATGGGTCGCTTTCGGTAGCGAGCTTCCATTCGTTGGCCATCAGGTCCATTAGAGAGATGTTGAATTCGGGCCTCTCAACTTCTTGCAAGCCCATCTGCATCATGATTCCGGCTTCGTAGTTACCGTACTGCGCCACCTCTACAGGGGGGAGCGATTTGTAGTAATCGAGAGTCTCCTGCAATCCGTTATCAATACGCCCCGTTTTCCGATACTCCGAATTCATCTTGTCGATAATATGCCGAGCCCACGCATTGTGCTGCTCAGTTCTTTCACTCAATGCGGCACGCCGTTCACTGATGGTGAATGCCCCACTCTCATCGTAAATAATCAGACTCAACTGATCGCGACTGAGCCCTTTGAAGGGATTATCACCTGTCCCCATGGCAAATGCGTTTGCCTTTTTGGCACGTTCAATGAGTTCAGGATCATCGGTGTCGGGGAGCTGGCTGTCATAGAAGTCTTTCGCAAGCAAGTACCCAGCCCCTCCTATGCTATCTAGGATCCTGGCTGCGAATGCGGCGAGCTCTTTGCGTGAAAGCTGGCTGTCTCGGGCTGCAGCACGCTCGGCAGCAGCACCTAGTTGCTGTGCGAACGCTGACAGTTCTACTTCTTTTCCAGCATCCTCCGTGGGATCGACAGCAATGACTGACTTGCCCGAACTTTCATCCAAGCGTTTCACATGAGTGACAACAGCCCGTACACTACTGGATAGTAAATCCCGTTTTATGGAATCCATTAATTGCACCTCAACATATCCATTGCATCTTGAAATAGCGGCACCTCATCACTTCGCCAATGAGGTGCCTTCATGGCCAGGCTATTACCGTGTGCTATTTCATGGTGAACTCAACGACCCACGAATAATCAGCAGCCGTCCTGATAATGGTTGCCTGGCAAGTGGCCCCACCACTCGGCGTTGCAGCC
This sequence comes from Pseudomonas sp. Rh2, assembly GCF_040762985.1. NCBI lineage: Bacteria > Pseudomonadati > Pseudomonadota > Gammaproteobacteria > Pseudomonadales > Pseudomonadaceae > Pseudomonas > Pseudomonas sp. Rh2. The sequence goes on along the minus strand of NZ_CP142890.1, from coordinate 1,413,327 downwards.
TTTGTCCATTCGGGCTTCTGGATTCCACCTGGGAGTGTTCGCAGTTGGTACGTTGTGCCGAAGGCACAGGCTTTGCTACCAATGGTGTAACGCACCATTGCGGCATTCACGTCCGGGCTGATAATGCGCTGAACGCGCATGTAGGTCGCCGATCCAGGCTCAACGGTCTGGTCAGGTTTGGGATTGGCTATCTGGTAAGTACTGCTCTCGTTGGATGTCACTAGCTTCAACACAGCTGGCTGTGTTCCCAGATTCTTGAACGTTACCTCTACAGGCGGCCCCGCCTGCACCCCTCCGGCAAAAATCAGCGAAGCCGTGGCAAACAGTGACAGCGATGTCTTCTTCATACGTTGGCGCTCTCTCGACTCTTCCGTGTGTTGATGGATGAGGCGCCCTTAGGTGGTCCCAAGCATGTCCAAGACGTTCCTTCGTACGTGGACAGCTCCCGAAGGGCGTCCATAGGGCTTAACGGCAGCCATCGAGAAAGCCTTAGACTTTTTATGGGCTTTGAATATGTCTGAATGTGACCCTGCACCACGGCAGCGCAGGCTTCATTCGGCAAAGCGCCATTTTTCCAGCGCCAAAAATCCAGCAGCAACCCCCTTATCGCCAAACGCCATAAGACCGCCCGTAGTTTTTTGACGATTTTTGAAAAAATTTTTTGGATGCTGGCACAAGAACATCCCACCCCGACTTCGCCCTTTGTATATAGGTACGAAACCGGGACGTGCTATCAGAATGAAAGTATTAGCCACTGAAAAAATATTTAGAAATCTTTCATCCGAGCGGAACCCACCTCGGAACTTCTGCTACGACCCATCGCTCATAGTGCCGTAACGAATATCTTGCGCCGTGGGTGTGAGAGATGACTTACAGATGACAACGGCAGGTATCCATACCCGCCATGGAAACTTCGACAGTGGCTACGGAAAGCCCGAGAACCCTGTCTTTACAGGAGAGACGCGCCCCTAACAAATCGTCCTAGTGGTTGATTTCAAAGGATTTTTTCACTTGAAAGAACAAGCACAGCATCGCGCCAAGTAGCGCCTTGCAATAAAGACGGCTGCATTTCAGGGCACGCCTTTTAATTATTGGCTTTTGACTGCCAACTTTGAGTGCACAACTTCGTGCGCTCTGGATTCATTCATGCCTGCGCTCGGCGAAGTGTGCTTTCGCCATGGATCCGTGCGCCCGAAAACTGTTGTTAATCAACCCAGTCCGGCTCTTCCCGGAGGAGCTGGCGTGATAAACACATGAGGTGATAGCGATGCGTATCAGCATCTTTGGTTTGGGTTATGTGGGTGCAGTCTGTGCAGGTTGCCTGACGGCACGTGGCCATGACGTGATTGGTGTGGACGTTTCCAGCACCAAGATCGACCTGATCAATCAGGGTAAGTCGCCCATCGTCGAACCAGGCCTGGAAGCACTGCTGCAGCAAGGCATCGCCAACGGCCGCCTGCGTGGCACCACCGACTTCGCCGAGGCCATCCGTGCCAGCGATGTATCGATGATCTGCGTCGGCACCCCGAGCAAGAAAAACGGCGACCTGGGCCTTGAGTACATCGAGTCGGTGTGCCGCGAAATCGGCTATGTGCTGCGCGACACCACCCGTCGTCACACCATCGTGGTACGCAGCACCGTGCTGCCTGGTACCGTCAAGAACGTGGTCATCCCAATTCTCGAGGACTGCTCGGGCAAGAAGGCCGGGGTCGACTTCGGCGTCGCGGTCAACCCTGAGTTCCTGCGCGAAAGCACCGCGATCAAGGATTACGACCACCCACCGATGACCGTCATTGGCGAACTGGACAGCGCCAGCGGCGACATCCTGCAAAGCCTGTACGAAGAGCTCGACGCTCCGATCATCCGCAAGCCGATCGAAGTGGCCGAGATGATCAAGTACACCTGCAACGTCTGGCACGCCACCAAGGTCACCTTCGCCAACGAAATCGGCAACATCGCCAAGGCGGTGGGTGTCGATGGCCGCGATGTGATGGACGTGGTCTGCCAGGACAAAGTGCTGAACCTTTCGCAGTACTACATGCGCCCAGGCTTCGCCTTCGGTGGTTCCTGCCTGCCCAAGGACGTACGCGCCCTCACCTATCGTGCCGCCAGCCTCGATGTACGCGCTCCCCTGCTCGACTCGCTGATGCGCAGCAACGAATCGCAGGTCCAGAACGCCTTCGAGCTGATCGAAGCCCATGAAAAGCGCAAGGTCGCCCTGCTTGGCCTGAGCTTCAAGGCCGGCACCGACGACCTGCGTGAAAGCCCGCTGGTGGAACTGGCCGAGCGCCTGATCGGCAAGGGCTATCAACTGGATATCTACGACGAGAACGTCGAGTACGCCCGCGTTCACGGGGCGAACAAAGAGTACATCGAGTCGAAGATTCCGCATGTCTCGTCGCTGCTCAACGCCAACTTCCAAAAGGTCATCGACAACGCCGACATCATCGTCCTGGGCAACCGTGACGAGCAGTTCCGCGCCCTTGCCGAGCAAGCGCCGGCCGGCAAGCAAGTGATCGACCTGGTCGGTTTCATGAGCAAAGGCACCTGCGCTGCCAGCCGTACCGAAGGTATCTGCTGGTAAGCCCTTGGCCGGGCAGCGGTGGCCTCCCCACCGCCGCTGCCCTCCCTTTTTCTGATTTCGCGACGGATGCTGAACATGCAAAGGCTCCAGACAGTGCTGTTGCAGTGCGCCGGGTGGCTGCTCTACATGAGCCTGCTCATGCTGATCGCCCTGGCCCTGCCCAGCGATATCTTCGACTCGCAGTCGAAGCACTTCATCTTCCTGGTCGGCGCAGTCGGCATCTGGCGCTACTCCATGGGCGCCACCCATTTCATCCGCGGCATGATCTTCCTGTACCTGGTCTACCCCTACCTGCGCCGCAAGGTGCAGAAACTGGGCAAGGCGGCTGACCCGTCGCATGTCTACCTGATGGTGACCAGCTTCCGCATCGACGCACTGACCACGGCCCAGGTGTACAGCTCGGTGATCCGTGAAGCGATCAACTGCGGCTACCCGACGACCGTGGTGTGCTCACTGGTGGAGATGTCCGACGAGCTGCTGGTGAAAAGCCTGTGGGCCAAGTACAACCCGCCAGCACATGTGAAACTCGACATCGTGCGCATCGCCGGCACCGGCAAGCGCGACGGCCTGGCCTATGGCTTTCGCGCCATCTCGCGCATGCTGCCGGACGAGAACGCCGTGGTCGCGGTCATCGACGGCGATACCGTGCTGGCCGATGGCGTGGTGAACAAGACCGTGCCCTGGTTCAAGCTCTACCCCAACGTTGGCGGCCTGACCACCAACGAATTCTGCGAAGTGCGCGGCGGCTACATCATGAGCGAGTGGCACAAGCTGCGCTTCGCTCAGCGTCACATCAACATGTGCTCGATGGCACTGAGCAAGCGCGTGCTGACCATGACCGGGCGCATGTCGATGTTCCGCGCCAGCGTGGTGACCAACCCCGAGTTCATCGCCGACGTCGAAAGCGACTCGCTGATGCACTGGCGCCTGGGCCGGTTCAAGTTCCTCACCGGTGACGACAAGTCCAGCTGGTTCAGCCTGATGCGCCTGGGTTACGACACCTTCTACGTGCCCGATGCCGCCATCAACACGGTCGAACATCCGCCCGAGAAGAGCTTCCTGAAGGCCAGTCGCAAGCTGATGTACCGCTGGTACGGCAACAACCTGCGGCAAAATTCCCGCGCCCTGGGACTGGGTGTTCGTCGCCTGGGGCTGTTCACCAGCATCGTGCTGTTCGACCAACGCGTGTCGATGTGGACCAGCCTGCTGGGCCTTACCGTGGCGGTGATCGCCAGCCTCAAGTTCGGCATGGCTTTCCTGCTGGTTTACCTGCTGTGGATCGGCATCACCCGCCTGATCCTGACGGTGATGCTGCTGTGCTCCGGCCACAACGTGGGTCCGGCCTACCCGCTGATTCTCTATTACAACCAGATCGTCGGCGCGCTGATGAAGATCTACGTGTTCTTCCGCCTCGACAAGCAGTCCTGGACCCGTCAGCCCACTGCCCTGAAGCGCGACCTCGCCAGTTTTCAACAATGGTTCAACACCTGGTCCTCGCGGACCATGACCTTCTCGGCTGCCAGCATCTTCGTTGCTGTGCTGTTCATGGTCGTGTGAGCCCAACCCGGATCGGAACTAAAGGAACAAACCACCATGAATACCGCCGTGAATGTCAACGTCGTGCATGAGTCCGAAGCCCAGCGCCAACACGCCCGGGTGCGCATCCCCGCCAAGCTGCGCTTCCTGGATGCCCAGCGCCAGCCCCATGATGTGAAGGTCGACGACCTTTCCGCCGGTGGCCTGAGCTTCCACACCAAGCAGCCACTGAAGGTTGGCGATGTGCTGCGCGGGCGCTTGCAGTTCGTGGTCGACAACCTTGGCCTGTCGATGGACATCGAATTCCAGGTGCGCTCCTACCTCGCCGACACCGGCCGTACCGGCGCGCAGTTCCAGAACCTGGAACCACGCGACATCGCCACCTTGCGCCACATCATCACCAGCCACCTGTCCGGTGAGCTGATCAGCATCGGCGATGTACTGAGCACCCTGCAGCGCGACAACTTCACCAAGGCCCGCAAGCAGAAGGATTCAGGTACCGGCCTGTCGGCCTTCGGCCGCCTGAAAGCGGTGACCGTGACCCTGGGCGTGTTCGTGGTGGGCATTGCCGCCTTCGGCTTCGTGGCCAAGTCGCTGTATGGCATGTATTTCGTGAGCCATGCCGAAGCCGGCGTGGTGGCAGTGCCGACCACCAACGTCACCATGCCCCGCGACGGTACGGTGAGCAGCCTGGTCGAAAGCGGTGGCCTGATCGCCAAAGGCGCCCCGCTGGCCAGCTTCAGCACCAGCATGCTGGACATGCTCAAGGGCCATCTGGACGACTCGCAGCTGGAGCCGGCCAAGGTCGAGGAATTGTTCGGCAAGCAACTCTCCGGGACTCTCACCAGTCCCTGCGATTGCGTGGTCGCCCGCCAGCTGGTGGACGACGGCCAGTACGCCGCCAAGGGCCAGCCGATCTTCCAGCTGATCCCGCGTACCAGCAACCCGCTGATCGAGGCGCGCTTCAGCTACCGCCAGTTCGACAAGGTCCAACCAGGCACCCGTGTCAACTTCCAGATCGCCGGCGAAGACGACGTGCGCACCGGCCATATCGTCAGCAGCACCAGCCTCAACAGCGAAGACCTGGCCTCCGATATCCGCGTTCAAATCAAGCCTGACGGCGCCTTGCCGGCCGAATTGGCCGGCCGCCCGGCCTCGGTCACCAGCGACCGTGGTCCATCGCTGGACTGGTTGATCGACAAAGCCGTTGCCCGTGGGCTTTAAGAGGATCGAGCTGATGAATTGCATGACGCCGTTGCGAGGGCTCTGCCCTCCATCGCGACTCAAGGCCACAGCCACAGGGCCTGCGTCGTCCACTGGAGCGCGCAGCGCTCGCCCATCTGCATGGTGTGCACTGGCGCTGGCCGTCAGCCTGGCCGGTTGCGCCGGTCTGCCCGACCAGCGCCTGGCCAACGAAGCGCTCAAGCGTGGCGACACTGCCCTGGCCGAGCGCAACTACAAAGCGCTGGCCGACCTGGGCTACAGCGACGCGCAGGTGGGCCTGGCCGACATCAAGGTCACCAGTGGCGACCCTGCGCAGTTCAAGGAAGCCGAAGCGACCTACCGCGCCGCGGCAGCAACCTCGCCGCGTGCCCAGGCGCGCCTTGGCCGCTTGTTGGTGGCCAAACCCGACAGCACCCAGGCCGAGCGCGAGGAAGCTGAACGGCTGCTCAAGCAGGCTTCGGCGCAGGGCGAAAACAAGACCCTGATCCCACTGGCGATGCTTTACCTGCTGTACCCGCAGAGCTTCCCCAAGGTCAACGCCCAGCAGCAGATCGACCAGTGGCGCGCGGCTGGCTATCCGGAAGCCGGCCTGGCCCAGGTGCTGCTGTACCGCACCCAAGGCACCTATGACCAGAATCTGGACAAGGTCGAGGCGCTCTGCAAGGAAGCCCTGAACACCCTGGACGTCTGCTATGCCGAATTGGCGACCGTCTACCAGAAGCGGGGCCAGACCGACCAGCAGGCTGCCCTGCTGCAACAGCTCAAGTCGGCCTACGCCCGCGGCTCGGTGCCGGCCAGCCGCGTCGACAGCGTCGCCCGCGTCCTGGCCGACCGCAACCTCGGCCAGACCGATGAGAAAACCGCCAAGGACCTGCTCGAACAGATCGCGCCATCTAATCCGGCATCCTGGGTCAGCCTCGCGCAACTGGTGTACGACTTCCCCGAGCTGGGCGACACCGACCAGTTGATGGCTTACATCGACAAAGGTCGCGAAGCGCAACAGCCCCGTGCTGAACTGCTGCTTGGCCGTCTCTACTACGAAGGCAAGAGCGTACCGGCCGATGCCGTGAAGGCCGAACAACACCTGCAAGCGGCGGCCAACGCCGGCGAAGTCAGTGCCGACTACTACCTGGGCCAACTGTACCGCCGTGGATACCTGGGCGATGTCGAGCCGCAGAAAGCGGTCGACCACTTGCTCAATGCCGCCCGTGGTGGCCAGAACAGCGCCGACTACGCCCTGGCCCAGCTGTTCAGCGAGGGCCATGGTATCCGCAGCAACCCGGCCAACGCCTGGGTGTTCGCCCAGCTGTCCCAGGCCAACCCGACGCCGCAGTCGGCTGAACTGCTTGCACAGCTCGATCAGCAACTCACGCCTGAACAACGCAGCCAGGCCCAGCAACTGCTGGCCCAGGAGAAGCAGGCACGCGGCAGCATGGGCCGGGGTGCCACCAGCACACTGGCCATCGAAGCGCTGCAAGACGATGAAAAAGAAGTAGACGGTGAGGACATGCTATGACGCTCAATCCCTTCGTGAAGGCCGGCATCGGCCTGAGCTTCGCCCTGCTGTGGTCGTGCCCGACCCTGGCGGACATGACCGCCGAGAAGAACTTTGGTCTAGACGTGAAAATCACTGGTCAGTCCGAGGACGACCGTGACCTGGGCACCCGCTCCGGCGGCGACGTCAATGGCCTGGGCCTGGACCTGCGCCCATGGGTGTACGGCGAACGCGGTAACTGGAGTGCCTACGCCATGGGCCAGGCCGTGACCGCTACCGACACCATCGAAACCGACACCCTGCGCCAGAACGACGACGGCACCACCACCGACACTGGCGAGGACAGCCGCACGCCAGACAAGAGCTACCTGGCCCTGCGCGAGTTCTGGGTCGGCTACAGCGGCCTCACCGCCTACCCCGGCGAGCAGCTTCGCCTGGGTCGCCAGCGCCTGCGCAGCGATGATGGCATGTGGCGCGACACCAATATCGAAGCCCTGAACTGGACCTTCGACACCACCCTGCTCAAGGCTGACCTGGGCGTGGCCCAGCGCTTCAGCGAATACCGCACCGACCTCACCGAACTGGCGCCGGAAGACAAGGACCGCACCCATGTCTACGGCAATGTCGCCACACAGTGGACCCCTGGCCACTGGGTCGGCCTGCGCGCTCACCACAGCCACGACAGCGGCAGCCTGAAAAACCCAGGCGAAACCGTCGACGCACTGGACAAGACCCGCACTGGCGACCTCACCTGGCTGGGCCTGGAAGCCAACAGCGATGCCTACAACTGGCGCAATGACCACACCGTCAACTACTGGGGCAGCGTCACCTGGCTGACGGGCGACCGCGACACCCTGAGCAGCCAACAGGTGGGCAACGAGCAGGTGGCAACCGGCAAGCAGAGCGGTGACGTCAACGCCTGGGGCACCGACCTCGGCATCCGCCTGCGCCTGGACCCCAACTGGCAAGTCGGCGCGGCCTATGCCCGTGGCAGCGGCGGTGGCGGCAGCGACGGCTCGAACAACTTCGAGCAGACCGGCCTTGAAAGCAACCGGTCCAACTTCACCGGCACCCGTTCGCGCGTCCACCGCTTCGGCGAGGCGTTCCGTGGCGAGCTGGGCAACCTGCAGGCGGCCACCCTGTTCGCCTCCTGGCAACTGCGCGACGACTACGACGCAAGCTTCATCTACCACAAGTTCTGGCGTGTCGATGACCAACAGAACATCGGCTCCAGCGGCATCAACGCCGTGGTCAACGACAACGGCGTGAACCGCCCACTGGTCAATGGCGAGAAAGACCTGGGCCAGGAGATGGACGTGGTCGTCACCAAGTACTTCAAGCAAGGCCTGCTGCCGGCGTCGATGAGCCAGGCCATCGACGAACCTTCGGCCCTGGTACGTCTGCGTGCCGGTGTGTTCAAGCCGGGCGACGCCTATGGCCAGGAAGCGGACTCGTACATGCACCGCGCCTTCGTCGACGTGATCTGGCGCTATTGAGCCGGGAGAGGAACCACATGACCCTTCACCCGAACCTTCGCCACAGCCTCCTGGCCAGCGCTTTGCTGCTGGCCTCGGGCCTTGCGTTCGCGGACAACCCCGCCAACAAGGCCAAGGAACTGCAGCAGGCCAAGACCTACACCGTGTCCAGTGCACCGGTCGAGCCACTGCACATGGACCCACCCAAGCTGCCCGACCTGTCCGGCTACACCGCAGAGGCCGTGCAGAAGAAGATCGACCGCAGCCACAAGGGCACCGTCAGCGTACGCCGCATGCTGCAGGAAGAATCGCTCAAGGAGTTCATCGGCGGTGACAACAAAGCCGCCGAGTGGGTGCAGCGCCAGCATGGCATTCCCCAGGCGATCTTCGTCGACAACGGCCATGTCGACCTGGTCGAACTGAGCAAGAAAGTACCCAAGCAGTACCTGAGCGAGGTCGAGCCTGGTGTGTACCTGGCACGCTTGCCGATCGTGGTCGGGCAGAAGGGCATCCTCGAGATCGACGGCAAGGTCAAGCAGTTGCGCCTGTCCCAGGAAGGCGGTTCGTTCCTGGTCAACGACGGCAAGCTGTTCGTCACCGACACCCAGGTGACCGGCTGGCGCGAAAAGGACAACGGCCCGGCCAGTTTCCGCTCGCCCAGCGAATTCCGCCCGTTCCTGCTGTCCTGGGGCGGCACCGAGACCTACATCGTCAACACCAAGATGGCCAGCTTCGGCTATGCCAAGTCCAAGTCCTACGGTGTGAGCATCTCGCAGTACACCCCGAACATGGCCAAGCGCATGGGCCGCCCTGAACCGACCGGCTGGATCATCGGTTCGGAGTTCAGCGACATGTGGTACGGCTTCTACTGCTACGAAACCCAGGACTTCGTGGTCAAGGACAGCGTCTACCGCGACAACATCGTCTACGGCATCGACCCGCACGACCGTTCGCACCGCCTGATCATCGCCGGCAACACTGTCTACGGCACCAAGAAAAAGCACGGGATCATCGTCTCGCGTGAGGTCAACGACAGCTGGATCATCAACAACAAGAGCTACGACAACAAGCTCTCGGGTGTGGTGATCGACCGTAACAGCGTCAACAACCTGATCGCCTACAACGAGATCTACCGCAACCACACCGACGGCATCACCCTGTACGAAAGCGGCGACAACCTGATCTGGGGCAACAAGCTGATCAACAACCGTCGCCACGGCATCCGCGTGCGCAACAGCGTGAACATTCGTCTGTACGAAAACGTCGCCATGGCCAACGGCCTGGTGGGCGTCTACGGGCACATCAAGGATCTGTCGGATACCGACCGTGACATCGCCCTCGACCCGTTCGACACCAAGGTCTCGCTGATCGTGGTCGGCGGTGAGCTGGCGGCCAACGGCTCGGGGCCGCTGTCGATCGACTCGCCCCTTTCGGTGGAGTTGTACAAGGTCTCGATGCTCGCCCCGCGCAAGGCCAACGGCATCAGCCTCAACGGCATCCTCGGCGAGCGCCAGGACGAAATCCTCGACCTGCTGGTGCGCCAGCAGAAGGCTGTGCTGATCGACCCGGTCGAACGCCAGACCGAAATGATCGACTAAGGAAGCCCGACCATGACCCCACACCTGATGAAACTGCTCGGTCTGTCCGCTGCCCTCCTGGCCATCAGCCAGGGCGTGCGCGCCGACGACGTGAAGGCACCGACCTTCACCGCCGAGCCGTGCTGCCAACTGTGCCCCGAGGCGCATGACCCCAGCCGCTACACCACGCGTTACCAGCAGAACTTCACCACCCTGGTGCAAGCCCAGGGCGACTGGCTGTTCCGGACCCGCGAAGACCTGCGTACCGAGTTCGACACCACACCGTCTGGCTACAAACGCCTTCAGCAAGTGCACGACGCCTTCAAGAAGCGCGGCGTGGAGTTGGTCGTGGTGTACCAGCCGACCCGCGGCCTGGTGAACCGCAACATGCTCAAGCCTGAAGAAAAAGCCGCCTTCAACTATCAGAAGGCCCTGAGCAACTACCAGGCCATGCTGCAGCGCTTTGCCAAGATGGGCTACAACGTACCCGACCTCTCGCCGCTAACCAACGAGCAGTTGGCCGCAGCCGACCAGGGCAAGGACTTCTACTTCCGCGGCGACCAGCACTGGACGCCCTACGGCGCCGAGCGCGCAGCGAAGATCGTGGCCGAGACCGTGCACAAGATGCCGGCGTTCGAAGGCATTCCACGCAAGGAATTCGAAACCCACAAGTCGGGCCGCATGGGTAAGACCGGTACGCTGCATAACGTTGCCGGCCAGCTTTGTGGCACCAGCTACGCCGTGCAGTACATGGACCAGTTCGCCACCGAACCGAAGGGTTCGAGCGGCGGCGACGACCTGTTCGGTGACAGCGGTAATGCCCAGATCACCCTGGTCGGCACCAGCCACAGCGGCAAGAACTACAACTTCTCCGGGTTCCTGCAACAGTACATCGGCGCCGATGTGCTCAACGTCGCCTTCCCAGGCGGCGGTTTGGAAGGCTCGATGATCCAGTACCTGGGCAGCGAAGAGTTCCAGAAGCACCCGCCGAAGATCCTGATCTGGGAGTTCTCTCCGCTGTATCGCCTCGACCAGGAAACCATCTGGCGCCAGATCCTCGCCTTGCTCGACGATGGTTGCGACGCGCGTCCTGCGCTGATGAGCGCCAGCGCCGAACTCAAGCCCGGCAAGAACGAGCTGATGGTCAACGGCAAGGGCGGCGTGATCAAAGACCTGATCAACCGCAACCTGCAGATGGACTTCAAGTTCGAGGACACCTCGGTCAAGACCCTGCAGGCCACCCTGTGGTACCTCAATGGCCGCCACGAAGACATCAAGATCGAGAAGCCGGACACCTCCGAAACCGACGGTCGCTTCGTTTTCCAGATGCGCGAAGACGAAGACTGGGCCAGCCAGAACCTGTTGGCCGTCGAGGTCCAGGGGCCTGAGGACGGCACCCGCAAAGTCGAAGCCAAGCTTTGCAAACGCAACAACTTCGCCAGCCCTATGCACACCGCGCAAGCTGGCCAGTGAGGCGAACATGACCAAGCTCAGCAGAACCACCGCACCCGCACTTCTTGCCCTGGCGCTGTTCGGCGGCGCCGCGCATGCCGCGCTGGTACCGCCCCAGGGCTATTACGAAGGCATCGAGAAACTCAAGACCAGCGACGGCAATTTCCGTTGCGCGGCACCGCCCAGACCCTATACCGGCGCGTTGCAGTTTCGCAGCAAGTACGAGGGCTCGGACAGTGCCCGGGCAACCTTGAACCTGGACTCGGAACAGGCCTTCCGCGACTCCACCAAGGAAATCACCACCCTGGAGCGTGGCGTGGCCAAGATGGTCAACCAGTACATGCGAGACGGTCGGCCCGCGCAGCTCGACTGCACGCTGAACTGGCTGAGCACCTGGGCACGGGCCGATGCCCTGATGTCGACCAACTACAACCACACCGGCAAGTCCATGCGCAAATGGGCACTGGGCAGCATGAGCGGGTCTTGGCTGCGCCTTAAGTTCTCTAACTCGCAACCACTGGCGGCGCACCAGGCCCAGGCCGAACTGATCGAGAAGTGGTTCGCCCGCCTGGCCGAGCAGACCGTACGCGACTGGAGCAACTTGCCCCTGCAGAAGATCAACAACCACAGCTATTGGGCGGCCTGGTCGGTCATGGCTACCGCCGTGGCCACCGACCGCCGTGACCTGTTCGACTGGGCGGTGAAGGAATACAAGGTCGGCGCCAACCAGGTCGATGCCCAGGGCTTCCTGCCAAACGAGCTCAAGCGCAAGCAGCGCGCCCTGGCCTACCACAACTATGCCCTGCCCCCCCTGGCGATGATCGCCAGCTTCGCCCAGGCCAATGGCGTGGACCTGCGTGGCGAGAACAACAACGCCCTGCAGCGCCTGGGGCAGAAAGTGCTGGCCGGGGCCAGGGATCCGAGTGCGTTCAAGACCCGCAATGGCGAGAAGCAGGACATGGACGACCTCAAGATCGACAGCAAGTACGCCTGGCTGGAGCCCTGGTGCCAGCTGTATTCGTGCAACGCCGACACCCTTGAGCGCAAGCGCGACATGCAGCCATTCGACAGCTTCCGGCTGGGTGGCAACCTGACCCGGGTCTACGACCCGAGCGCAGCGCGCAAGAAGTAACGCAAAGGCCCTGCAGGAGCGGATTCATCCGCGCTGGCGTCGGCAGGCTCACAACCGCAGCCATGACCATCGCAATCGCGGATGAATCCGCTCCTGCAAGGGACTAGGTATCTCCCACTTTTCGAGTGGGGGGTTTGGGGGGCGCTTTGCCCTGGATGCTGTGAACAAAAAGGAGAACCGGGATGGTCTTCTCGTCCAACGTGTTCCTGTTCCTGTTCTTGCCGGTCTTCCTCGGCTTGTACTACTTGAGCGGGCAACGCTATCGCAACCTGCTGCTGCTGGTTGCCAGCTACATCTTCTACGCCTGGTGGCGGGTGGACTTCCTCGCCCTGTTCGCCGGGGTCACCCTGTGGAACTACTGGATCGGCCTGAAAGTCGGTGCCGCGGGCGTGCGCACCAAGCCGGCCCAACGTTGGCTGCTGCTTGGCGTAGGCGTGGACCTGGCGATCCTGGGCTACTTCAAGTACGCCAATTTCGGCGTCGACAGCCTGAACGCGATCATCACCTCGTTTGGCCTGGAGCCGTTCATCCTCACCCACGTGCTGCTGCCGATCGGTATCTCGTTCTATATCTTCGAGTCGATCAGCTACATCATCGACGTGTATCGCGGCGACACCCCGGCCACCCGCAACCTGATCGATTTCGCGGCGTTCGTGGCCATCTTCCCGCACCTGATCGCAGGCCCCGTGCTGCGCTTCAAGGATCTGGTCGACCAGTTCAATAACCGCACCCACACACTGGACAAGTTCTCCGAAGGCTGCACCCGCTTCATGCAGGGCTTCATCAAGAAAGTGTTCATCGCCGACACCCTCGCGGTGGTCGCCGATCACTGCTTCGCCCTGCAGAACCCCACCACTGGCGACGCCTGGCTCGGCGCCCTGGCCTATACCGCGCAGCTGTACTTCGACTTCTCCGGCTACAGCGACATGGCCATCGGCCTGGGTCTGATGATGGGCTTCCGCTTCATGGAAAACTTCAAGCAGCCCTACATCAGCCAGTCGATCACCGAGTTCTGGCGCCGCTGGCACATCAGCCTATCGACCTGGCTGCGGGACTACCTGTACATCACCCTGGGCGGTAACCGCAAAGGCACCTTCAATACCTACCGCAACCTGTTCCTGACCATGCTGCTGGGCGGCCTGTGGCACGGCGCCAACTTCACCTACATCATCTGGGGCGCCTGGCACGGCATGTGGCTGGCCATCGAGCGTGCATTGGGCATCGACACCAATCCGCAACGCTTCAACCCGGTCAAATGGGCCTTCACCTTCCTGCTGGTAGTGGTCGGCTGGGTGATCTTCCGCGCCGAGAACCTGGAAGTGGCCGGTCGCATGTATGGCGCCATGTTCAGCTTCGGCCAGTGGCAGCTGTCCGAACTCAATCGCGCCCAGCTCACTGGCCTGCAGGTGGCCACGCTGGTCATCGCCTACATCACCCTGGCGTTCTTCGGCCTGCGCGACTTCTACCGCAATGCCAAGCCGAGCCCCGTGGCAAGCCCGGTGCAGGTCAATGCCGATGGCTCGATCGGCCTGGACTGGACCCGTGTAATGTCCCGCGCCCTGATCCTGCTGCTGTTCGTGGCTTCGATCCTCAAGCTCTCGGCGCAGAGCTACTCGCCGTTCCTCTACTTCCAGTTCTGAGGCTGATGACCATGACCCGGACATTACGCATCACTTACTCCCTGTCGTTCCTCGGTCTGCTGGTGGGCATGGGCGTGTGGTCCACCGGTGGCCTGCAAAGCTTCCAGCGCACCGAGCAGATGACCATGCTCGACGGCAAGCTGGCCAAGGCTGCCGAGACCCATTACGACGAGCAGTTCCCGATCAAGCGCCTGGGCACCAACGTCTGGGCGGCGCTGGACTTCAAGTTGTTCAACGAAGGCCGCCCGGGCGTGGTCCTGGGGCGCGACCAGTGGCTGTTCAGTGACGAAGAGTTCAAGCCGACTGCCGGCGCCGAACAGTTGATGCAGGAAAACCTCGCCCTCATCCGTGGCGTGAGCGAAACCCTCAAGCGCCACAACGTGCAACTGGTGTTGGCAATCGTCCCAGCCAAGGCGCGGATCTACTCGGAGTACCTGGGCAAGGAACAACCGGCCAGCCTGCACGATGACCTGTACAACCGCTTCCATGCCCAGGCCCGCCAGGCCAACGTGTTCGCTCCCGACCTGCAGGCGGCCCTGGAACAGGCCAAGGCCCGTGGCCAGGTGTTCCTGCGTACCGACACCCATTGGACGCCCATGGGCGCCGAAGTCGTCGCACAGGCCCTGGCCGAAGCCGTTGGCCGTCAGAACCTGCTCAATGGCGAGCCGCAGACGTTCATCACCGAGGCTGGCAACAGCGCACCGTACAAGGGCGACCTGACCAACTTCCTGCCGCTGGACCCACTCTTCAGCAACCTGCTGCCGACCCCCGACAACCTGCAGCAGCGCACCACGCGCCCTGCGCAAACCGAGGGCGAGGCCGACGACGCACTGTTCGCCGACACCCGGATTCCAGTGGCCCTGGTGGGGACCAGCTACAGCGCAAACCCGCATTGGAACTTCCTCGGTGCCCTGCAGCAAGCCCTGCGCAGCGACGTGGCCAACTACGCCGAAGACGGCCATGGCCCGGTGTTGCCGATGCTCAAGTACCTGCAAAGCGGTGCCTTCAAAAATGCCGCGCCACAAGTGGTGGTGTGGGAATTCCCAGAACGATATCTGCCAATGAAGAACGACCTCAGCAGCTTCGACCCGAACTGGATCGCACAGCTCAAGAGCGCACGTAAATCCGAAGAAAACCTGGCCTTGTCGTCCTCCCGGACGAACCACTGATAGAGAGGAACACGCACATGACTACCAAGACTTCCATTGCCAAAGCCCTCACCCTCGCGGCAGGCCTTTCCCTGGCTTCGATGCAAGCCTTCGCCGGCGCCGACGCTGCGCTGTACGGCCCAACCGCACCGAAGGGTTCGACCTTCGTGCGCCTGTACAATGCCTCCAGCGCACCCACCGCCGCCACTGTCGGCAACACCCAGATCAAGCAGGTCGGCGCCCAGGCCAGCAGCGACTTCAGCTTCCTGCCGGGGGGTGACTACACCGCCCAGGTCGGCGGCAAGAGCGTCCCGGTCAAACTGGCCGCCGACAAGTACTACACCCTGGTCAACAACGCCGGCGGCAACCCGCAGTTGATCGAAGAACCGCCGTTCAAGAACAAGCAGAAAGCACTTGTCCGGGTCCAGAACCTCAGCGACCAGACCCTGACCCTGAAAACCGCCGATGGCAAGACTGCCGTGGTGGATTCGGTAACCGCCAAGGGCCGTGGCGAACGTGAAATCAATCCGGTCAAGGTCAACCTGGCCTTGTTCGAAGGCGACAAGAAAGTCAGCGACCTCAAGCCGGTCGCTCTGGAGCGCGGCGAAGCCGCAGTGCTGTACGTAACGGGTTCCGGCAACAACTTGTCGCCGGTGTGGGTAACTCGCCCCGTGGCTAGCAACTGATCCCCCTGCCTCTAAACGACTATTGGAGAAACATGATGATCCCGGTAATTCTTTCTGGTGGTAGCGGTTCCCGTCTGTGGCCTCTGTCGCGCAAGCAGTTCCCCAAGCAGTTCCTGGCCCTGACCGGTGAACACACCCTGTTCCAGCAAACCCTGGAGCGCCTGGTGTTCGAAGGCATGGACGCGCCTATCGTGGTCTGCAACAAGGACCACAAGTTCATCGTTCAGGAACAACTCGCCGCGCTGAAGCTGCAGACCCAAGGCATCCTGATGGAGCCGTTCGGTCGCAACACCGCCCCAGCGGTAGCCATGGCGGCCATGAAGCTGGTCAACGAAGGCCGCGACGAGCTGATGCTGGTGCTGCCGGCCGACCATGTGATCGAGGACCAGAAGGCACTGCAACGCGCCCTGGCCCTGGCCACCGTGGCTGCTGAACGTGGCGAGATGGTGCTGTTCGGCGTGCCGGCCACCAAGCCTGAAACCGGCTACGGCTACATCCGCTCCAGCCAGGATGCCCTGCTGCCTGAGGGCGTGGCGCGGGTTGCGCAGTTCGTCGAAAAGCCCGATGAAAAACGCGCCGCCGAATTCGTTCAGGCCGGTGGTTACTTCTGGAACAGCGGGATGTTCCTGTTCCGCGCCAGCCGCTTCCTCGAAGAGCTGAAGAAACATGACGCCGACATCTACGACACCTGCGTACTGGCCCTGGAGCGCAGCGCTGAAGACGGCGACGTGTTGACCATCGACGAAGCCACCTTCGCCTGCTGCCCGGACAACTCCATCGACTACGCCGTGATGGAAAAGACCCAGCGCGCCTGCGTGGTGCCGATGTCCGCCGGTTGGAGCGATGTGGGCTGCTGGTCGTCGCTGTGGGACGTGCACGAAAAGGACGCCGACGGCAACGTCACCAAGGGTGATGTGGTGGTGCAGGACAGCCGCAACTGCATGATCCATGGCAACGGCAAGCTGGTGTCGGTGATTGGCCTGGAGAACATCGTGGTGGTCGAGACCAAGGACGCGATGATGATCGCCCACAAGGACAAGGTCCAGGGCGTCAAGCAGATGGTCAAGACGCTCGACGAGCAAGGCCGCAGCGAAACCCAGAACCACCTGGAAGTGTATCGCCCGTGGGGCTCGTACGACTCGGTGGACATGGGCGGGCGATTCCAGGTCAAGCACATCACCGTCAAGCCGGGCGCCAGCCTGTCGCTGCAGATGCACCACCACCGCGCCGAGCACTGGATCGTGGTGTCCGGCACCGCCGAAGTGACGTGTGACGAGAATGTGTTCCTGCTTACCGAGAACCAATCGACCTACATCCCGATCGCCTCGGTCCACCGCCTGCGCAACCCGGGCAAGATCCCACTGGAGATCATCGAGGTTCAGTCTGGCAGCTACCTGGGCGAGGATGACATCGAGCGATTCGAAGACGTGTATGGGCGTACATCCACACCCATCGAGCGCGGCATTTCGGTGAAGACCATCGCGCAGTAAATAGCGGACGTAAAGAAAGCCCCGTGGCCTTGGACGACCACGGGGCTTTTTCAATGCGGCGTTACTTGGGACGCAGATCGAGCTCGACTCGCCCGCTGTTCAGCACGTACTTCTTGCCGGACCTGGTGAATTCAAACTCGAATTCGATGAGCAGGCTTTGACCCTGTCTGTATTCGAACTTGCCGATCGGCGGGTTGCCACCGCTTGGCTGCCCCGCATAAAGCCCACGGTCAACAACGGCGAAGTAATTGGTGACGCTGTCAGCAGTGAACAGGAAAAACGCGCCAAAATCCTCCAGGCCACCCTTGAGCCCCTCTCGCTGGCTAACCAGAACGCCCGACAGTTCACCTGCCGAGTTGTAGAGTGGCCGGATTTGATCAGCCGTGAACCCACCATTGCTTTCAAGGACCGGGCTTACCTGTGCCGTGGCGGTCCCGGAAGCCTTCGCTGCCAGGGTTCTCACCTGACTGTCGATTTCAAAGTGACCATCGCTCACCGAAAACGAGCTGTTGCCGCCCTTGAAGTCGAAGCTTGCCTGCTTCGGCTCGCCCGAGCTTCCCAACACCTCGATGGCCAGCCTGCCGGTCTGCGCGTAACCGGCGCCTTCGATGCCAAGGTGCGCCCAAACCTTGCCAGCTTCCAGAGGCTCGATATCGTAGGTTTTCACCTCTGGCGTTTCGGGCAGGTGAATATAAATGAATGGCTCGTTATCGATGGCTTCATCGTCGATCGCGAACACCGCATTGCCTGGCAGATAGTTGATCGTGCTGGCCTTGAACCTTGCATCGCGCCCACTGATCACGGCAGTCATTTGTCCAACCAACTGCCCCACTTTTTCCTTGCTTGAATTCACTTTCTTGTCTCCTGCGGCGGCGCAAGCGTTATGAAGTAGATGCTGCATGTGAGAACGTGCCGCCTTGGAGAAAGGCTACGAGCGCAGAGAGGCATTCGAAACTGGCAGAAATGCCAGGTGTGCCGTAGACAGCGTCGCGTCCTTCAAGCTGGATCGATTTACCGCTAGGATGGATGAACCTGTGCATTGAAGGTCACTGACTGATGCTTATCGGCGCCGCTCTGATACTCACTTGGCTTGTCCTGCTGCTGCGCTACCCGGCCAAGGCCTTGCCGATTTCCATGGCCGCCGTGTGCGGCTTGGGTCTGGTGGCATTGTGGGTGGCCTGGCAGGACAACCGTGAAACCTCGCAGTTGGCACGCCTGGACCTGCGCCTGACCTACGCACCGCAAGAATGCCCCGCCGACCGCGCACTGCGGGTGACCATGAAAAACGGCAACGATGTCCCGCTGACCGAACTGCGTTGGCGCGTGGCAGCCTACGCCCCTGGCGATACGGTGAACCTTGCCGAGAATACCTACAATGCACCGCGTTACCGCGGACCGGGCGAATTGCAGCCGGGGGCACAGTGGCAAGACTGCTTGCCACTTCCGCCGCTGCGCTCGGGGTACCGGCCACAGACCCTGGAATTCCGGGCCGAGCACCTGCAAGGTACATTTGCCAACTGATGCGTCGCCTCTACCGGCCCTTCGGCGGGGTAACCCGCGAAGACGCGGCACGGGAAATAACCCACTCACTGACAACAGGTCCCAAGCATGCCCACCGTCCTGATCACCGGTTGTTCCAGCGGCATCGGCCGCGCCCTGGCCGATACCTTCCGCGATGCTGGCTATGAAGTCTGGGCCACCGCCCGCAAGCCCGAAGACGTCGCGGTGCTGGCCGCAGCCGGTTTCGCCGCACGTGAGCTGGATGTGAATGACAGCGAGGCCCTGAAGCGACTGGCTGACGAGTTGGAGGACCGTCATGGCCGACTGGACATGCTGATCAACAATGCCGGCTACGGCGCCATGGGGCCGCTGCTCGACGGTGGGGTTGATGCCCTGCGCCAGCAATTCGAAACCAATGTCTTCGCGGTGATCGGCGTGACGCGCGCGCTGTTCCCGCTGCTACGCCGCGCCCGTGGTCTGGTGGTGAACATCGGCAGCGTGTCAGGCGTGCTGGTGACCCCGTTTGCGGGAGCCTACTGCGCCTCGAAAGCCGCGGTGAACGCGCTGAGCGATGCCTTGCGCCTTGAGTTGGCGCCCTTTGGCATTCAGGTGATGGAGGTGCAGCCAGGGGCGATTGCCTCGCAGTTCGCCAGCAATGCCCAACGCCAGGCCGATCAGGTGCTGGCAGCGGACTCGGCGTGGTGGCCTTTGCGCGAACAGGTTCAGGCACGGGCCCGGGCATCGCAGGACCGCCCAACGCCTGCGGCGGTGTTCGCCAAAGGGGTGCTAGCAGCGACGGGCAAGCGCAAGGTGCCCGCCGTTGTGCGATTGGGCAATGGCAGCACGGCACTACCGTTGATGGCCCGGCTGCTGCCGCGCCGCATGCTGGACTGGGTGTTGCGCAAGCGCTTTGGGCTTTTGCGTCCGCTTTGAGCCCATGCCGTCATGGGGGGCTGCTGTGCAGCCCTTCCAAGACACAGGGCCCCTCCCTCAAAGCAGCGGCGGCGCCAATCCTCATGCTTTATGCGGCTGCATATCGAATGCCTGCCACCCTCCACCCAGGGCTTTGTATAGGCCAACCAACGCTTGGGAAACCGCAGCCGAACTGTCGATCCACTGCTCTTCACTGGCTAACAGGGCACCCTGCACGCTCAACACATTGAGAAAGTCCACCGCCCCTTCCACGTACTGACGCTGGGCAGTCTCCAGGGCGATGCGGTTCTGCCGCACCGCTTCGGCCAGGTGGTCGCGACGCAACTGGCTGGCGTTGTACAGACGCAGTACATCGTCGATTTCATGCCAGGCACCGAGCACGACCTTGCGGTAGTTCAGCGCGGCCTCCTGTTGCTGCGCCTCGCGCAATTCCAAGGTGCCCTTGAGCCTGCCGCCTTCGAAGATCGGCAGCGACAATTGCGGACCAAAGGCGAAACGCCGCGAATCCCAACTACCGAAGTCCGACAGTTGCATGGCCTGAAAACCCATGCTGCCCGACAGCCGTATGCTCGGGTAGAAGTCGGCCTTGGCCACACCGATGCTGGCCGTGGCGGCATGCAGGCGGGCTTCGGCAAGCCGGATATCCGGGCGTCGCTCGGCCAACTCTGACGGCAGGCCAATGGCAAACCTCTGTCGCGGCGTCGGCAGCTCACCTCCCTCCAGCAACTCGGCCTGCAAGCTGCGTGGCGGTTCGGCGGCCAGCAAGCTGAGGGCGTTGATCAGGTCATCGCGCCTGGCTTGGAGGCTAGGCAGGCGTGCCTCGATCGAAGCCACCTGGGCGCTGGCCTGGGCGACGTCGAGTCGGGTGGCCACCCCTTCGGCCTGGCGGTCCTCGGACAGTTTCAGGCTGTGCCGTGCCACCTCCAGGTTGTCCTGGGTCACCGCCAACGTGTGCTGCACGGCACGTAGCTGGATGTAGTTGCCGGCCGTTTCGGACAGCAGGGCCAGCAGCACAGCGCGACGGTCGTTCTCGGCCACCTCGACTGTGGCATCGGCAGCCTCCACCTGGCGGCGTACGCGACCCCACAGGTCCAGTTCCCAACCCGCGACCAAATCGCCCTGCCACAGGTTGAACGCAGACTTGCCGGCGTTGCCGGACGGGTCGCTCAGCCCCTCGGCGCTGTTACGGGCGCGGCTGTAGCCTGCGTCGACGTCCACAGACGGTGCTTCATCGGCGGCCACCGTACTGCGCAGCGCACGGCTTTGCACAAGGCGAGCACTGGCCATCTGCAGGTCGAGGTTGCGCTCGGCGACTTTCTGGATCAAGGCACTCAGGCGGGCGTCGTTAAAGCTATCCCACCAGCGTAATTCCATAGGTTCGGCCTGCGGCTGGCTGGGAGCAGCGTCACCCTGCAATGACGCCCAGTTCTGTGGCGCCTGGCTATCCGGACGCTGGAAATCCGGCCCGAGGGTGCAGCCGGCCAGCACCACAGCCAGCAACACGGGGCTCAAACGCAAGGCCGGTTTCATCGCGCACTGACCTCTTTGCCTTCGAACTTGTCGCCATGGGTGTCGATGGTCGCCTCCACCGACATGCCCACGCGCAGGCGGGCAAGCAGCGGCTGGCCATCTTCGAACACAATCTTCACCGGAATACGCTGCACGACCTTGGTGAAGTTGCCAGTGGCGTTGTCAGGTTTCACAGCGGCGAAAGTCACGCCTGTGGCCGGGGCAATGCTCTGGACGTGGCCTTTGAGGGTTTCACCGGAAAAGGTATCGACGCTGATGCTCACCGGCTGCCCTGGCTGCACATGGGTCAGCTGGGTCTCCTGGAAGTTGCCCACGACGTAGGCGCGCTCCAGCGGCACCACCGACAGCAGCCGCGCGCCTGGATTGACGTAAGCGCCAACCCGCACCGCGCGCTCGCCCACCATGCCGTCGACGGGGGCGGTGATACGGGTGTAGGAGAGATCCAGCTGGGCTTTTTCCAGACCTGCCTCGGCGCGTTTGAGCTGGCCATCGGCACTGGCGACCTGGGCGGTGAGAACATCGACCTGCTTGCGCGTGGCCACCAGCGCAGCCTGGGCATTGGCCAGGCGAGCACGGGCCTGGTCGACCCGGCTGCGCGCCTGCTGGGCGTTCTGCACGGTTCCGGCGCCCTGTTCGGCGAGGCGACTGTAGCGATTGACTTCATGGTCGGCGAAAGCAGCCTCGGCCTGGGCGGCCTTGACAGCCGCTTCAGCCTGAGCGATCAGGGCCGCCTGCCGATCGAGCGTTGCGCGGGCATCGGCGCTCTGCGCCTTGGCCACCAACAACTGCGCCTGGGCGGCATCGAGTGCGGCTCGATAATCGCGGTCATCGATGGTCGCCAACAGTTGGCCAGCGTGAACCTGCTGGTTGTCTTCCACCCGTACGTCCTTGATGAACCCTGCGACCTTGGGGGCGACCACGGTGTAGTCGGCGGTCACATAGGCGTCATTGGTGCTCTGACGATGATCGCTGCCCAGCATCCAGGGGCCGACGACGCCGGCCAGCACAGCCACGGCCAGCACCGAGCCGATCACGATAGTCTTGCGGTTGTTGCTCATTTTCAGCGTTCTCGAATTCATCCAGGGTTCAGGCCACCGCACGCGGTGGATAGACCCGGGTAGGCACGAAAGGAATCAGGCAGATCAGCGCCACGGCGATACAGGCCATGACCAGGTAAAGGTCAGCGCAGGTCAGCACCTGCGCCTGCTCGTGAATGCGCCCGGCCAGGCCTGCGGTGTTGTCGTCGATCAGCGGGGCATTGCCCAGGCTGTCCACCAGGTGGTTGGAATGGAAATGTCGACGCAGGGTGCCAAGCGCATCCAGCAGGCCTGTGGCGATCACGGCGGCGAGGCCTTTGACGGTGTTGAACCAGCTCGAGGCGAAGGGGCCTTCCTGCGGGGTCATGCCGTTGGTGGACAACATCAGCAACGGCAGTACCGCCATCGGCTGGCCGAACACCTGCAGCAGGTAGTAGGGGTAGAAATCGCCGCGAATCCATTCGGAGGTCAGCAGGCTACTGCCGACACAGGACATCGCCAGCATGGCCAATCCAATGCCCAGCACCCAGCGACAATCGACCGCACGGATATTGCACAGCGCTGCCGTCAGCGGCAGGGCGATCAGTTGCGGCATGGCCACCAGCATCATCAGCGGGCTGGTCTGCGCAGGGCGATAACCCTGGATCTGCGCAAGGTAGGCCGATGGAATGCTGCCCACACCAGAGAGCACGATCAGCACACCCGCCAGGGTCAACAGGGCGAAGCTCAGGTTGCGCCGCTGCAACATGCGCAACTGGAAGAACGGCAGTGGCTCGGACCATTCGTTGTACATGAACAGCACCAGCAACAGCAGGCCGCCGCCCAGCAGCCAGCAGATCAACGGGGAATCGAACCACCCCCAACGGTCGCCCAACGACAGCCCCAGCACGATGCAACTGATCGCCGGCAAGCCCAGCACCACGCCACGCCAGTCGAACTGTTTGAAGCGTTCCAGGCGCAGCGGGTCCTGCGGCAGGCCCCAGCCGACGCAGAACATTGCCACGGCCGAGGGCAGGATGATCTGCCAGAACGCCCACTGCCAACCGACATATTCGGTCCACAGCCCGGCCAGCGGCGTGCCGAGATTGGGCCCGAAGGTGGCGGTCAGTGCGTAGCACGCCAGACCATAGACCTTGATGCCCGGCGGCAGGAAGCGAAGCGCCACGCTCATCAGCATCGGTGGCAACGCGCCGGAAGCGAAGCCCTGGAGTATGCGCAACAGCATCAGGCTGTGCAGGTTCGGGGCGAACGGCTGGAGCAGACCGAGCACGGCGAACAGGCCGACCGCGGTCATGGTGAAGCGGCGCAAGGAGAAGGTGGTGGCCAACCACGGCGCGAAGGCCATGGCCGAAACCGATGCCGCGCTGTAGACCGCCAGCAACCAGGCGCCCTCGTCGGCACCGATGCCCATCGCGCCACGAATATCGGCCAGGGAAATCTTGGTCACCGACTCGTTCAGACCGGCACACAGCACCGCCAGCAGTACACCGAACAGGCCAACCACCACCCGCAGGCCGAACGCCGTCTGCACGGGCGCGGCCGGCGCTGGGGCGGCGACTATCGCGGTGGCGGGCGCAGACAGGGAACTCACGGGGTGACATCTCCAGCAACAAATTTCGGGCTGGAGAAGTCTATGAAAGTCGAATGCTGACGAAAATCGACTTATTGGCAGTTTTATGTTGCGTCAGACGCAATCGTTGGAGCAGTGCGTACTTTCGCGGAGCTACCTGCGAAGCGAGCGACGTGAGCATCAAGGGTCGATGTTGCAGCAAGCCTTGAGGGTTTGCCGCAACCAGCGGTGCGCCGGGTCGTTGTGAAACCGCGGATGCCACGCCTGCATCACGTTCACCCGCTCCAGCGGCACTGGAATTTCGAACGAGCGCAGGGGCAACCCCAGCCTCTCCACACTGCTGAGAATATTGGCCGGCATCGGCAGGATCAGGTTCGAGTCCGGCAGCGAGAACAGTGCCGAGTGGAAACTGGGGGTGATCAATGCCACCCGCCGCTCCACCTTGAAGTTGGCCAGTTCGACGTCGATCGGCCCATTGGCACGGCCACGCCGCGACACGCTGATCTGTGGATAACTGGCAAAGCTCAGCGGCGTGATCGGTTGCTGGAAAATCGGGTGGTCGCTGCGCGCCAGCCCAACGTAATGCGTATGAAACAGACTCTGTACCTTGATTTCCGGACCCAAGTCCACGGTCGAGCTGATGATCAGGTCAGTGCGCCCATCACGTAGCACGCTGTCGTCATCGCCCCCGGGGCTTTCCGGAACGAAACGCAAGACGGTGCGCGGCGCCTGCTCGTGCATCTTGTGCAGCAGACGGGCGCCATACAGAGCGATGAACAGGTCATTGGTGCGAATGTTGAAGGCCCGGTCGAGGCTTGGCAGGTCGACATCGTCGCCATTGCGAAACACCTGCCCGGCCTGTTCCACCAGCTGGCTGACCTGCTCGCGCAGGGCCAGTGCCCGGGGCGTCGGCACCAGACCACGGCCGGCACGCACCAGGATCGGATCGCCCAGCGCATCACGAATCCGCCCCAGGGTCCGGCTCATCGCCGCCGGGCTCAGGTTCATGCGTTGCGCCGCGCCGACCACGCTGCCTTCATCAAGCAGGGCGTCGAGGGCGACGAGCAGGTTCATGTCCGGGAGTTGCATGACCGTTTTCCGTGACAGCTGTGGGGGCCATCATGTTAACAGGTCGGACGATTGCACCAGACGCAATGCGGCCATGCATGATGGGGCATTTATCTCGGCGTGCGGATGGGCCATAAGGAATGCAGTGGCTGTACCGGCGCCATCGCCGGCAACACATCACCCCCACAAGGATCGCACATGCCCAGCCCCGTACTCATCGCCATCGACGCTTCCCCCGCTTCCACCGGGCTGCTCGCCCTGGCCCAACGCTACTGCCGCCCAGGCGAACATGAACTGCATATCCTGCTGGCCATCGACTCCACTTTCGCCGTGCACGACACACCCGCGCCTTACACCGCCGAAGAACTGGAGCAATACCCCGCTGCCTGTGAAGAGCAGCGCTTGGGCGACCGCGCGGTGGCCGAGGCTGTAGAGGCTTTGCAAGGAGCTGGTTTTGCTGCCCGGGGCTGCATGGTTGCCGGGCAGCCTGTCGAGGCGATTGTCGCCAAGACCCAGGAATTGGAGTGCGAATTGATCATCATGGGGCACCGGCACCTGTCCCGGCTGGGTCGGTTGCTGGATCCGTCGATCAGCGCGAAGGTGATTGATCGGGTGCAGGTGCCTGTTTTGGTGGGGGCTGCGGAGGGCTCGCCGTGAGTGTTGTAGCGTCAGTGAGATCGAGCGCCGCCCGCGCGGCGCATCGCGAGCAAGGCTCGCTCCTACGTTTGTTTCTGGCCAGTAACGCCAGTGGCAGGCGCGCGCGACCGCCTTGTTTGTACGACACGGTATCGCACCATGCACTCACGCATAATTGGCCCTAAACAGACGTAGGAGCGAGCCTTGCTCGCGATGCGCCGCGCGGGCGGCGCTCGATCTCAAACCCGCCACAAATCCCATGCCTGGCCCCAGAACATCTCACCTCTCCCCAGGCTTCACCACCACCGTACAAGTGGTCCCCGCCGCCAGCAGATACCCCTGCGGCACTTCATCGATATGAATCCGCACCGGCACCCGCTGCGCCAGGCGCACCCAGTTGAAGGTCGGATTCACATCGGCGATCAGCTCGCGGCTTTGTGGGTTGTCGCGGTCGTAGATACCGCGGGCGATGCTCTCCACATGCCCTTTGATGCGCTCGCCGCTCATCATCTCCAGCTCGGCCTGGTCACCAACCTTCACATGCGGCAGCTTGGTCTCCTCGAAGAAGCCATAGACCCAGAACGAGTTCTCATCGACCACTGCCATCACCGCTTCTCCGGTACGTGCATAGTCGCCCCGGTGAATGTTCAGGTTGGTGACATACCCGTCCACCGTCGCAACGATGCGCGTACGCTTCAGGTTCAGTTCGGCGGCCGCCAACTGTGCCTGGGCCTGCTGGTAGTCGGCCAGCGCGGAATTGGCGATGTTGCTGGCGTCGTCGCGGTTCTCTTTGGAGATCACCAGGTTGTCCATGTCGGCACGGCGCTTGGCGTTGACCTTGCGCATTTCCCAAGTGGCCTTACGCGAGGCGACTAGGGCCTTGGCCTGGTCGACCGCCAGTTGGTAGTGCTCAGGGTCGATCTGGATCAACAGGTCTCCCTTCCTGACCCGCTGGTTGTCCTTGACCGGCACCTCCACTACATAGCCGGGCACGTCGGCGGCGACGTTGATGATGTCGGCACGCACGCGTCCGTCACGGGTCCACGGCGTTGTCATGTAGTGCTTCCACAACTGGTGGCCGATCACCACGGCGGCGGCCAGCACCAGCAGAGTGGCGATCAAGCTGAAGAACTTTTTCATCGGAGGATTCTCACCAGTAGAGAGACAGCGCCATGGCGCCGAACAAGCAGACGAACAGGCTCAGGCGCAGCAGCGCCGGATGCCAGAAAAAACGATAGCCATCATGGCTGGCGATGAACCGGTCCAGACCCCAGGCCAGGCCCAGGGCGAGCAGGAACATCAGGGTCATGGTGGGCATGTAAACGCCATGGAAGGCGATCTCACGGGGCATGGTGCAATCCTTTCGCCGGGGCCAGTGGCGACTGTGGGTCGAGCAGGGAAGTACGGATGAAATGCAAATAGCTCTGCACCCGGCGCAGCACCGAAGTGTCGAAGTGCCGGGCAAAGGGTTCGTCGGTGGCCTGCACACGGCTGATGGCATGGTCCACCGCCACCAGGGCACGTTCGTGATTGCTGGCGCTAGGTTGCAGGAACAACCGGGCCAGGGCACGGCCCATCACGCGGATAGCCTGGCGCCAAGGCTGCGATTCGGCATAGGCCGGATGCACCGGAGCACGGGCCTGTTCCTTGCGCAGTTCGATGATGGCGTGGCCGATTTCCAGTACCACGAACATCCAGCGCATCAATTGGCTTTGCACCTCGGGCTTGCCAGCGGCAAGGCCGTAGGCCTGGTGCAACAGGTCGCGGGTTCGGCTTTCGAAGGCGCTGCCCAAACCGCGCAGGCGTCCGCCGATGGCGAACAGCACCTGCGCGCGCAAATCTTGCTCCAGGCGGCTCCACAGCCAGCGGCTGTTCGGCGGCAGGATGATCGCCCCCGCAGCCGCACAGGCCAGCATACCGATGACCATGCCGATGTAGTCGTTGATGAAGCTGTAAGGGTTGTAGGTGGTGAGGTTGTTGGGCACCGACCCGATGGAGAAGAACACCAGCAGCCCCAGTCCATACCCGGCATAGGCCGGGCGCGATGCGAGGAACGCGCCTAGCACGAAGACCGGTGCCAGGACCACGCACAGCAACGGGAAGCCGTCGATCCAGGGGAAGACGAAGAAGGTTTCGTAGAAGCCGATGAAAGCCCCAAGCATCGTGCCGCAGGCCATCTGGAACGACATGCGCTTAGGGTTTGGCGAGGCCGCCGACAGGCCCACCGTCACCGTGGCGACCAAGGTCATCATGGCGCCGCTAGGCCAGTCACTGAGCAACCAATAGCTGCCCAACAGCAGCAACACCGCCGAGGCACGCACGCCCGCGGCCAGCGACACCAGCCAGTTAGTGCGCGACACGTAAGGCTCGTCCCACTGCTCACGCGCATGGTTGTGGGCCGCCAGCGAGGCATGGGTTTCGGCGTAGCTGAACATCTCGTCGACGAACCGGTACAGCAACTCGAACGCGGTGTGGAAGTCCAGCAGGTCCGACTCGCTGGGCTCGGTTCGCAGGTAGTCGGCGCGCAGGCTGCGCACCTGGGCCTGCAGACCTTCCTTGTAGGCCGCCAACTCCAAGGCCAGGCGCAGGGCATCGGCATCGGTCAAGGCCCGGCCCACATACGGGTCGAGCAGTTTGGCCAAGGTCTCGATACCGGGTTCGATAGCACTGACGATCTGCAGCGGCCCGCGTGCACGCAAGCGTTCGAGCAGGCGATTGAGGGCATTGAAGCGCGTGGTGATGGCCATGAACTCGCTGTTCATGCGTACCAGCCGGCCACTGCGACGTCGCATGTGCGGGTCTTCGAACGCGGTGACGTTGCGCAGGCTTTCCAGGCCCACGGCCTCGGCGACGAAGCGCACGTTGCTGGCTTCGAAGCGGTCACGCTGACTTTCGCCGCGCAGCGCCTCGACCACGACCCCGGCGAACACGCCAAAGCGCTGGTAGAGAGCGTTACGCATGGCAGCACTGGCCGATTGTGGCAACACGGCGGCACTGACCAGCGTCGACACCAAGATGCCCAGCGAAATTTCCAGCACCCGCCACACGGCGGCCATGAAGGCCTGGTCTGGGTGCTCGAGCACCGGCAGGCCAATCATCGCCGCGGTATAGCCGGCGAGCACGAACCCATAGGCGCGGAAGGTCCGGTAGCGCATGGCACCGGCAGAGCACAGGCCGACCCACACCGCCAGGCAAGGCAGGAACAACTCGGTGTTCTGTGGGAACAGGGCAATGAGCGCGATCATCATCGCCGAGCCGGCCAAGGTGCCGAGCACCCGGTAGAAGCTCTTGGCGAATACATGACCGCTCTGCGGCTGCATGACGATGAACACAGTGATCATTGCCGTGCGCGGTTGCGGCAACTCCAACCGCATGGCCAACCACAGGGTGATGAGCGCAGCCGCGATGATCTTGAAGATGTAGACCCAGGTCACCCCATCGGTACGCGCCCAGGCAAAGAAACCCCGACGCCACTCAAGGCTTTGCAGCCAGCGCAGGGGCAAGCTCGATGTGCTCATTCAGCGTGTTCCGGCTTGTCGAAGATGGCCAGCGTGGCGGGGGTTTTCGGCGCGGCCTGACGCGCCTGGTCCGGTACGTCTTCACCGGCCCCAAGGCCGCCGCCCAACGCGGTGACCAGCTCGGCGTGGGCGGCCAGTCGTGCAGCCTGCACCTGCTGTTGCACCTGTTGCTGACGGAACAGCAGGGTCTGGGCGTTGAGCACGTTGAGGTAATCGGTCAAGCCACGCTGAAAGGCAACCATGGCGATGTCATAGGTCTTCTGCGCGGCGGCCACGGACTCGGCGGCGAAGTGCGACTGCTCTTTCATCGACTCGCGGCGGATCAACTGGTCGGAGATGTTCTTCAGCGCGCCGATCACCGTCTGGTTGTAGCGCGCCACGGCCACGTCGTAACCGGCCGAGGCGACGCCCAGCTCGGAGCGCAGGCGACCACCGTCGAAAATCGGCAGGCTGATGGCCGGGCCTACGTTGTAGTTGAACTTGCGTCCCGTGAGAAACTCCAGCGGGCCGCCGCCGGTGGCCATGAAGCCGAGGCTACCGACCAGGTCCACATTGGGGAAGAACCCGGCATGGGCGACGTCGATGCCCCGCGCCTGAGCCGCCACTTGCCAGCGGCTGGCAACCACGTCGGGGCGCTGCCCGACCAGCTCGGCAGGCAAGGCCGATGGCAGCTTGAGGTCGGCCCCCAGGGTCAGGGTGGGTCGCTCGATGCTGGCACCCTCCCCTGGGCCTTTGCCGGCCAATGCCGCCAACTGGTTGCGGGTCAGGGCGATTTCTTCGTTGAGGCTGTCGAGCTGGCGGTGCGTTTCAGGCAGGGGCGCTTCGGCCTGGCTGACTTCGAAATGGGTACCGATGCCGGCGTCCAGACGACGCTGGGCCAGGGCCAGAATCTGCTCCTGCTGATCGAGTTCGGCCTTGACGATATCGCGCTGGGCGAAATGCAGGCTCAGTTGAATATAGGCACGTACCACATTGTTCTGTAGCTCGAGCTGCGCCTGACGCGCCTCGGCCACGCTCATGTGCGCCTGGTCCACGGCCTGCTCGGTGGCATTGCGCTCGCGCCCCCACAGATCGAGGGCGTAGCTGAAGCCAATGGCGGCATTGTTGTCCCAGGTGTTGGCACCCGACAACGCGCCGGGGCCGTAGAACTGGTCCTCGGGCCAGTTGTGGCGCTTGAGCGTCGCCTGGCCGTTGGCCTGCAGCTTTTCTGCGGACTCGACCACGCCCGCCATGGATTTGGCTTGACGCACTCGCGCGGCGGCCATGGCCATGCTCGGGCTGCCGGCCACTGCCAGGGCGACCCAACGGTCCAGTTGCGGGTCGTGGTAGGCGTGCCACCACTGTTGATCAGGCCAATGGGCATCGGTTGCGGCTTCGCGAATGGCCGCATCGGTGATCAGGGTGTTGGCTTGCAGGGTTTTGCTTTTCGGGGCTATGCCCCAGGTTCCAATACAGCCGCTCAAGGCGAGACTAAGGGCACAGACGCTGAACGCCTGGAGCGTTCCGATGATGCGACGCGGCACAGCTGCGATTTCCCGAGGAAGAAGTGGAGAGGCCGGGCAATTCTAGGGGGCAGCCGCACTGGCGATAAGCGCACATTCCTGCGAATCTTTGTTACCAAAACGGCGATAATCCGGCTTTGGTCGAAGGAACATTTTCGTTACTTCGTGTCACAATTTTGTCCTCTACATCGAGAGTGACCCATGGACACCCTGCAAAACATGCGTGCTTTCAGTTGCGTAGCTCAGCTGGGCAGCTTTACGGCTGCCGCCGCGCAGCTCGATACGACCACCGCGAACGTTTCGCGGGCGGTATCCAATCTGGAAGCCCATCTGCAAACCCGGCTGCTGAACCGCACCACCCGGCGTATCGCCCTGACCGAGGCGGGCAAGCGTTACCTGATGCGCTGCGAACAGATCCTCACCTACGTGGAGGAAGCCGAAGCCGAAGCCAGCGATGCCCACGCCCGTCCGGCCGGGCAACTGAAAGTGCATTCCATGACCGGTGTCGGTCAGCACTTCGTGGTCGACGCCATTGCCCGCTACCGCGAATCGCACCCGGACGTCACCTTCGACCTGACCATGGCCAACCGCGTACCGGACCTGCTCGACGAGGGCTACGACGTGTCCATCGTGCTGGCCAGCGAACTGCCCGACTCGGGGTTCGTTTCCCAGCGCCTGGGGATCACCTACAGCATTGTCTGTGCTTCGCCTGAATACGTGGCCAAGCAGGGTTTCGCGCACAAACCGGTCGACCTGCTCAAGCACGCCTGCCTGCGCATGGTCAGCCCGGTGATTCCCTTGGAAAAGTGGCTGTTCGATGGTCCGGAAGGCCAGGAACTGGTCAACATCTCCACCTCGCCGTTCCAGGTGAACTCGGCCGATGCGATGAAAACCGCGATTCGCAGCGGCATGGGCATGGGCGTGTTGCCGATCTATTCGGCAATCGACGGCCTGCGCGACGGAAGCCTGGTGCGGGTGATGCCCGAGTACCGGCTGCAGGAGCTGAACCTGTATGCCATCTACCCCTCTCGCCAGTACCTGGATGCGAAGATCAAGACCTGGGTGGAGTACTTGCGTAACTCCCTGCCAGAGATTCTCGCGGCCCACGAAGCGGACCTGAAAACCCACGAGCTGCAGATCGCCAACTGAAAAAGCTGCTGCGCCAAGGCGGTGGACAATGGTAGGTTGCTAACCAATACCGGCCTCTTCGCAACGATCCGGTTCATCCGCGAAGCCGCCACCACTGTCCTACCGCCTTGCAGAGAAGTAGCCCGATGAAAAAGACCGTCCTGGCCTTCAGCCGTATCACCCCGGCCATGGCCGAGCGCCTGCAGCAAGACTTCAACGTGATCCAGCCGAACCCTAAGCTCGGCGACATCGCTGCCCAGTTCAACGAAGCCCTGCCCGGGGCCCATGGTCTGATCGGCGTCGGTCGCAAGCTTGGCCGCGCCCAGCTTGAAGGCGCGGCCAAGCTGGAAGTGGTCTCCAGCGTGTCGGTCGGCTACGACAACTATGACCTGGATTACTTCAACGAGCGCGGCATCGCCCTGACCAATACCCCGGATGTGCTGACCGAAAGCACCGCCGACCTGGGTTTCTCGCTGATCATGGGCTGCGCCCGCCGCACCGCCGAACTCGACGCCTGGACCAAGGCTGGCCAGTGGCAGGCCACCGTCGGCCCGGCCCACTTCGGCACCGATGTGCACGGCAAGACGCTGGGTATCGTCGGTCTGGGCAACATCGGCGCGGCCGTGGCCCGTCGTGGTCGCTTCGGCTTCAACATGTCGATTCTGTATGCCGGCAATAGCCGAAAGACCGCGCTGGAGCAGGAACTCGGCGCTCAGTTCCGCAGCCTGGATCAACTGCTGGCCGAATCCGATTTCGTCTGCATCGTGGTGCCGCTGTCCGATGCCACCCGCAAGCTGATCAGTGCACGGGAGCTCAAACTGATGAAACCAAGTGCGTTCCTGATCAACATCGCCCGTGGCCCGGTGGTGGACGAGGCAGCGCTGGTCGAGGCGCTGCAAGCCGGAACCATTCGCGGCGCCGGCCTGGATGTGTACGAGAAAGAACCGCTGAGCGACTCGCCGCTGTTCAAGCTGCCGAACGCCCTGACCCTGCCACACGTTGGCTCGGCCACCGCCGAGACCCGTGAAGCCATGGCCAACCGAGCGATCGACAACCTGCGCGCGGCGCTGCTGGGTGAGCGTCCACGGGACCTGGTGAACCCGCAGGTCTGGAAGCATTGATGTATCGTTGTTGAGTTCTTCCAGCCTTGTCGCCGGCAAGCCGGCTCCTACCGTGCTGTCCTCCGTAGGAGTCGGCCTGCCGGCGATGGGCGCTACCTGACTGCCACCGCCCCAGCCACGTCACGTGCCCTGGGCTTACGAAACACCAGCACATTCCCCGCCATCACCGCCACCAGCCCCAACAGGGCGGGTGCCGTCCACTGATACCCCTCCGCGAACGCCGACACATTCAATGCCACCAGTGGGAACAGCACCGTGCAATAGGCCGCTCGCTCAGGCCCCATGCGACCTACCAGGGTCAGGTAGGCGGTGAAGCCGATCACCGAACCTGGAATCACCAGGTACAGCAACGAACCGATGTAGCGCAGGTTCCATTCCATCGCGAAGGGAATACCGCTGACCAGGCAATACAGCGCCAGCATCGACGCGCCATAGACCATGCCCCAGGCGTTGGTGGTCATGGGTTTGAGCCCCGCTTTCTGCTGCAGGCTGGAAAGCATGTTGCCGGCCGAGAAGCACAGGGTGCCCAATAGGGCCAGGCCCAGTCCATACAAGGTCTCGCGGCTGGCCGTGTGGCTGGACAGTTCAGGCCAGAACAGAAGGCCCAGGCCGAGTAAGCCCGTCGCCCCGCCAGCCAGCACATTAGTGGCGATTTTCTGGCCAAAGAAGATCCGTGCATTAAGCGCATTCCATAGGGTGGCGGTGGAGAACACCACCGCAATCAGGCCACTGGCGACCCATTGGCTGGCCGTGAGAAAGCACATGAAGTTGACGCAGAACAGGCACAAACCCTGCGCCAGGCAAACCAGATGGCCACGCCGGTTCATCGGCTGCAGCCGGCGCGTGAACAGCAGGATGGCGAACAGGATCAGGCCGGCCAAGGCGAAACGGTAGACGATCGATACCGGGATGGCGACCACGCCCAACTGCAGTTTGAGAGCGATCCAGGTGGTGCCCCAGATGAGCACAGTGAGTAAATACAAGGACAGGTTCATGGGTGGCTCCTTGGGTATTCGTCCATGCTTGCCAAGGCCGCTTGGCGGCCTATCGCCGGCAAGCTGGCTCCTGGAGAAGCCCGGTATTGCCGGGGATGAGACACCAGTGTTGTTTCTGTCGACCTTTGGCGCTTGCACAAACTTGCGCTTTTGCTTCGCCGGTAGCTGCCACGGCCTTGCAACCGCAGTACGATGGCTGCCAGAGGAAACGCCCATGACCCCACTGTCCCAGCTGCAAGTCTTCAACGCCATGCACGCCTCGCCCAACGCCAGGCTGGAGCTGAGCGCGCACCTGGGCGATGGGCTGGCAGCGGCGCTGTGGAGCAACCGCGACGATGCCCGCGACTACCAGGCGCCGAGCCACCACACGCTGTCGTGCTACATCGCCGACGGCACAGGGACTTTCCGGCGCCAGCGCCCGGACGACAAAGGCGCGCCGAACAAGCTGTGCATCATGCCCGCCGGCCACGAGTCGAACTGGGTGGTCAATGGCTCGATACGCCTGGCGCACCTGTACGTCAGCGAAACGCAGTTCGCCCTCGGCTGCATACGTCTGCTCGACCGCGAACCTCGCGAACTGCAGTTACGGGAAGCGACGTTCCTGGACGACCCGCAGCAGGCCGGGCGCTTTCGCCAGTTGATCACCCTGAACTGGGACGAACCCAGCGAACGACTGCTGGCCAGCAGCCTGGCCCATGAGATCGTCGACCATGCAGTGCTCGGTCAGGTTGGCCTGCGCGAAGGGTTGCGCTTGAAAGGTGGGCTGGCGCCCAGTGCGCGCCGGCAACTGGCCGACTACATCGAAGCGCATCTGGACCAGCCGATTACCCTGGGCGAGCTGGCGCTGTACTGCAACCTTTCCGAATATCACTTTGCACGCATGTTCCGCACCAGCTTCGGGCTACCGCCGCACCAGTACCTGCTGGCCCGGCGCCTGAACCGGGCTTGCCAGCTGTTGCGGCGGGGCGAGATGGCGCTCGGGGAGATTGCCTTGTCGTGCGGTTTTGCCAGTGCCAGCCATTTCAGTAATCGGTTCAAGCAGGCGTTCGGTGCAACACCCGGCGAATACCGCTTGGCTTTCGACACGTGAAATCGGGGCCGCACTGCAGCCCCACATTCCTAGAACTCAAGCGTGCTGGACAAGCTCACCTGCCGCGCATCGCCTATCGCGACAAAGTACTGATTCACGGCCGAGCTGTAGTACACCTTGTCGAACAGGTTCTTCACGTTCAACTGAAGGCGTACCTTGTGCTCGTCCAGCTTGGTTTCGTAACTGGCGAACGCATCGGCCACGGTGTAGGACGGCAAGTCGAAGGTGTTGGTCGCGTTGCCTGCCCGCTCCCCCACATAACGCACTCCTGTCCCCAGGCGCAGGTTGTCGCCGCCGAACAGACTGCCGAAGTCGTACACCGCCGACAACGAGCCGCTGTGCTTGGCCACGTTCTGCAGGCGATTGCCCTTGAGCTCCGGGTCCTTGGTGACTTCTGCATCGGTGTAGGCATAGCTGCCGATCAGGCTCCAGCGCTCGCTCAACTGGCCGGTGAGATCGAGTTCGACGCCTCGCGAACCGACTTCGCCGGCGTTGCTGTACACGGTTTCGCCACTGCTGGTATCGAAGTTGGCCACCAGCACGTTGCGCTTGGTGATGTCGAACAGCGCCAGGGTACCGGTGAGCTTGCCAGGCACATCGAGCTTGGCGCCAATCTCCCAGGACTTGCCCTCCTCCGGCGCAATGGACGAGTCCAGTACCAGCCCGCCGGTCAACGGGGCAATGCTCGAGTTAGGCTTGAACGACTCGCTGTAGCTGCCGTAGAACGACAATTGCTCGTCCACTTTGTACACGATGCCTGCATGCGGCACCCAGGCCTGGCCGCTGGTGTCGGTGTTGGCCTTGAACGGGCGACCGCGTCCGGCGTACTGGTCGTACTGCTGGAAACGCGCGCCGGCCACCAGGATCCAATGGTCGTCCAGGTGCAGCGCGTCCTGGAAGAACAGCGCATCGGTACGCAGCTTGTCGGTCTGGTCGCTGTCGCTGGCCCGTACGGTGCTGCCCTCCACTTCCTGGCCATAGACTGGGTTGAGGTAGCTGAAGGTCGACTGGCTGCTCTGGCGAATCAGGTCGCCGCGAAAGATCTTGCGGTCCTCGTGGTCGGCACCGAGCAACAGGTCATGCTGCATGCCCGCCAGTTCGACATTGCCGTTGAGGCTGACCGTGACGAACTGGTCGCGGCTCATGGCGTTGTGGGTGCCATCGATGCTGCGTTTGAGGGTGCCATTGGCTTCGTTCACGCCGGTCACGCGAACTTGGCTGGCATCGTAGGTCTCGCGGTTGAAGCTGTAGCCGACGTGCAGTTTCCAGTCATCGGCCAGCTGGTGGTCGACCTCCAGACGGTAGAGATCAGAGCGCCCTTGCATGTCGTTGAACGGCTCGTCCAGGCGCCGGGTGGCCGGGATGTTCAACGGATGGCCATCGCTGCCGAAGGCGGTGCCGCGGTCGAAGGGGTAGAGAAACTCGCGGTGCTCATAGGCCAGTACCACTTGGGTGTCTTCGCCCAGCCAGGCCAGCGACGGCGCGACCAAAGACTCGCGATGCACGCCGTAATTGCGCCAGTAGTCTTCGTCTTCATGATCGACGATCAGGCGGTAGGCGAATTGACTGTCACCCAACGCGCCGGTGCTGTCGAACCCGCCACCACTGCCGTTCTTGCCGCTCCCATAGGTGGAGCCTCGAACGGTCAGCGCGTTGTACTGCTCCAATTGTGGCCGCTTGCTGACCACGTTGATGACGCCACCTGGGTCCTGGATTCCATACAGCAGCGAGGCCGGACCTTTGAGCACCTCGATCCGCTCGGTGCTGGCATTGAGGCTTCGGCCCTGCACGATGGGCATGCCATCGCGCATGATCGAACCGTCACGGTTGTCGCCAAAGCCGCGCTTCATCACGGTGTCGGCGGTGCCGCCGAAATTGTTGCCCTGGGTGATGCCGCTGACGTTGGTCAGCGCATCGTCGAGGTTGCGTGGGGCCTGGTCGCGAATGACCTGCGCCGGAACCACGTTGATGGCCTGGGGTATGTCCTGCGTCGGTCCTTGCCCACGCATGATTGATGCTACCGCTGGTGGCTGGTAGCTGTGGGTGTCCATCTGCGAGGTCACCGTGGTGGCTTGCAGGTTCAGCGCGCCCGAGGTGTCCATAGGTTCGAGGGTCAAGGTACGGGCATCGACACGCCGCCAGGTCAGGCCGGAATTACCTAGCAACTGCTGCAATGCCTGCTCGGCACTGAAGCTGCCGTTGAGTGCCGGCGCCTGAATGACAGGCAGTTCAAGGGTATAAACCACGCTCTGGCCAGTGGCGCGACTGAAAGCGTTGATTGCCTGAGCCAAAGGTTGGCTGGGCTGAGCGAAGGCATACAACTGAACCTGCTCGGCGGCCTGCACCAGCGGGGCGACGGGCACGGCGCCAAGCGCCGCGAGGCCGAAGCAGAGAGGAATGCAACGCGGGGTGAACTTCATGGACGCTGACCTGTGAGAGGGTTATTACTGCGAATGAATCGCACTTCCACTCATTACACGTACGCCAGGTTCCGTTACCTCACCTTGTTTTGAACATTTTTTACCTGTGTCGGCCGCATCGCCGTCAGGCCGGCTCCTCCCTGGGCTTGCACACTTACCGAACAACAGTCAGACGCCCAAGGACCGTCTGACGCGAGAAGCCCAGCACCTTGCCCAGTGAGTCCAGCGCCAACAAAGGGTCCTGGACCGGGAAACTGCCACTGACCTTGCGTTGAGCCAACTGCTCATCGAGCAGCAGGATACGGCCTGGGTAATAACGCCCCAGATCCTCGACCACTTGCGCCAACGGCACCTGGTAGTAATTGAGCCAGCCCTGGCGCCAAGCCAAGCGGGTTTCGCTGTCCACACTCAAGGTCTCGCCTGGCCGTCCCTCGGCATAGAGCAGTTGCTGATTGGCAGTCAACTCACGAGCAGCCCGGCCCTGAGCCGGCGTCACCGCCACGCGACCGCTGCGCACGGTGACCTGGGCACCGGCGCCCTGCTCGCGCACTTCGAACTGGGTTCCCAGCACGCGCACTTCACCACCTGCCGCCTCTACCAGGAACGGCTCGCCGGTGTGGGTCACCTGGAAGTACGCGGCCCCGCGCAACAGCCGTACGCGACGCTCCCCCTGACTGAAGTCGACGGCAATCGCACTGTCGGCATCCAGCACGACCTGCGACTGGTCGGCGAGGCTGACCTGGCGCACTCGCCCGGTGCTGCTGTAGTCGGCCTGCAGGTCTTGCTGCCAGTTGCCTGGATGCCAACCACCGGCAGTGCCCAAGGCCAACACCAGGCATGCCGCTGCAGCCAGGGGCCCTGCCATTCGCGACCAGCGGCGCCTGCGCGGGGTCGCTACCATCGCGTCCAGGTACTGCTGCAAGCCTGCACGCTCCTCCTGCGCCAGTCGGGCAGCCGGTGCGGCGCTCAGCCGCCAGAGTTCCTGGGCATCGGCATAGGCATCACGGTGTGCGGGGTCGGCCAGCAGCCAGCGCTTGAACGCCGCGCCGTTCGCTTCCTCTGGCCGTTCATTGATGCGGCTGAGCCAGTGCAACGCTGCCTGGGACTGGGCGGCGGAAATCGAATTCGGACGGCGGCTCATCGACGGGCGCTCCCTGGCCTGCGTGTGGACGACACGGGCTCGGCGACGCTCGCCTTGCACGCTTCAAGGGCGCGCATCATATGCTTTTCAACGGCGCTCTGGGACAGTTGCATGGCTTGGGCGATCTCACCGTACTTGCAGCCATGAATGCGGTTGAGCAGAAAGATCTGCCGTGTGCGTTCGGGCAGCGCCCGCAGCGCAGCTTCGATGCATTGCAGGTCGTGCTCGACCTCCAGCGCCTGCTCTGGTGCCTGGGCGACAGGCGTTTCGTCCAACGGCAGCGAGGCTTCGGCAACGCGCTCGCGGCTGCCTTCGCTGCGCAGATGGTCGATGGCCAGGTTGCCAGCGCAGCGCAGCAGATAAGTGTCGAGCGCCTCGACCTTGACCTCGGGCCGACGCCAGAAGCGCAGGAACAGTTCCTGGACCAGGTCCGCGGCTGTTGCGCGGCAACCGATCCGCCGGCTGACCAGCGCTTCCATACGGGCGCGCTGGGCCAGGAATACCTGCAGAAAACGTGCACGCCCGCCTGTGCTGTCGGAGTCTGATTCGTTCATGGGTTCATAGGGCCAGCGCCACCCGCCCCGGGCGGCAGAAACAGGTCATTGAGATAGCCGTGAAGTTGCCGCCATAGCTGGCCAGGCCGCATTCAATAATAATGATTTCAATTCTCATAAGCAAAGGCCGGGAATGCGGTTTTCCTGACCTGACTGCCGCAAGTCTGTTTGCGCAGTAGCCGCAACAGGCTAATTGCAACAGGAAATTTATTTTCAAAAAGGGGTTGTAATCGTCGCGCCGTTGCCTGACCTTAGGGTCAAGAGGCGAAGAAATTCCAAGGGCCTCAATGGCCTAGGCACGCCTCCATGCGAGCAAGCTGAATAAGGATTGAATCATGCAAATCCAGGTCAACAGCAGCAACCATATCGAAGGCAACATCCGGCTCAATGAGTGGGTCCGCAGCACACTGCAGAGCACTCTCGAACGTTACGAGGACGACCTCACCCGCATCGAGGTGCACCTGCGCGACGAGAACGGCGCCAAGCCCGGACCGCATGACAAACGCTGCCAGATGGAGGCTCGCCCGAAAGGCCATCAGCCGATTTCCGTGACCCACACCGCCACCTCGCTGGACCAGGCCGTCGATGGCGCCGCCAGCAAGCTGAACAATGCGCTGGAGCACTTCTACGGCAAATTACGCAGCAAGCGCGGGGCACTGGAACTGAGTGATCCTGACGCCTGATCAAGCCCTATGTACAACAACGCCCGGCCTTGCGCCGGGCGTTTTCGTTTCCGTCGGCCATCGCGCCTGAACCAAGCCAGCGATTGCCGGTCAACTTCTGCAATCATCACGTGCAGAGCCTGACCATGAACAACCCTTTCGAGCAGATCAGCGCCGCCTTCGCCCCCGACTACCGGGTCAACCTGAGCATCGAACGCCTGGACGGCAGTATCATGCTGACGCTTTCGGACGATAGCG
The DNA here is from genome assembly GCF_040762985.1 of Pseudomonas sp. Rh2. Taxonomy (NCBI): domain Bacteria; kingdom Pseudomonadati; phylum Pseudomonadota; class Gammaproteobacteria; order Pseudomonadales; family Pseudomonadaceae; genus Pseudomonas; species Pseudomonas sp. Rh2. The sequence continues at coordinate 1,373,225 of NZ_CP142890.1, read as the reverse complement.
GCATGGTCGTCAAGCGCCTGATCAGCCAGGCCCAGCGCAACGACCCGGTGCGCTTGCAGCGTGTCATCGACAGCATTCGCCTGGGCCTGGCCATCGAGTTGGGACAGAACCCGTTGCAGGTGCTTGCTGCGCTAACCCGCGACCCACGTCCCGAACCGCGCAATTTCTCCGCCGTGGGCGTCGCTAACTGAAGCAGGGGTGGGCTGTCAGCCAAAACCCAGCATGTTGCCGATCTCTTTTTCGAGGTCCAGCAAATGCAGGCCGCGCACACGGTAACGAAGGTCGAAAGTGGCAGGTTGGTGGAACAGGCCAAACAACCCCTGATCGTAGGTAGGCTCCTCACCCCGACGCAGATGGTGCAAGACTTCATCGACCAGGTTGCGCGAGACGACCACATCGCAATCGATCACATCGGCAATTTCGGTGACATACACCGTATCCAGGTCGATTCCCAGCGGCAGGAAGGCCTCGGTCAGGTAAGCGCGGACGCTTTCAGCTTCAATCGTCATGGGGTTCTCCATTCGGCGTACGCAGCTCGCGACCCTGTGTCGCGATCAAGGACTCGACGCCGGACATCATTGAACCGCCGGGGACGTTAACACCCGCGCTAACTATCTAGCCCCTCATTTGCCCTCTTCCAATTCTTTGCCGTTAGCGTCCAGCACCTTGGTCGACGGGTAGCGGTACGACGCGTAGCGCACCACCAGAATCGAGAACGCCAGCAACAGGATACCGCCGCACAGGTACAGCAGCCCTTCGTCCGGCGCCTTGTGGTGCGATACGTCACCGATCAGCAAGCGGGTCAACGCGGTGATGGCGACATACAGCAAGAAGCGGATCGGCATGTGGTTGGTCTTGAAGTAGATCCCCACCATCGCCCCGAGCTCCAGGTAGATGAACAGCAGCAGGATGTCATCCACGCTGATGCCGCCTTTGCCCAGCATGTCCAGGAAGGTCATCACTGCCGCATAGGCGGTGATAGCGCCGATGCCGAACAGCGCCAAGTAGTGGAACGCTTCGACGCACAGATTGCCCAGCGAGTCGGCCGAGCCGTGCAGGCCCTTGCGCAGTTTTTCAGCCCATTTGATGTTCACGATTGTCCATTCCCCGATACGACATGAAGGATGATGCATCACGCCTGTGACGCTTGTGCCATGCAGTTAAAGGGCCAGGCCCCCTCTCTTGGAAGGCGACCGAACGCCGCAAGACACCTGAGAGAGGCCGCCGACGCCAAACTGGGCTATAAAAATGCCAGTTCGCCAGCATGCAGGATTGCATTAGCGTCGATACTGTATGAATATACAGATATCACCTAGCACCTTCCCTTCTCCTTCGCTGAAGAGGCCAAACAATGGCTGTTGAAACCCTTTACCGCAGCTCTCGAGACCTGGAGACCCTTTTCGTGGACCGCAAACTCGCCGATGCGCATGACCAAATGCTCGAACTCGCCGAGGCGCTCACCGAAGTGTTGCTGAAGAATGTCGCCAACCTGAGTGAAAAACAGGCCGAAGACGCAGGCATCTTCATGGCCAAGAACCGCGCAGTGTTCGCTACTGCGTTCAAGAGCAACGCGTCGGCCCTGGGCGAACTGGTTCAGCCGAGCGAATAGCGGCTGGCGCGCAGCAGGCGAAGGAGCATGAGCCTTCGCCTCTCAACCGTACAACAGCCGTTCCGCCAGCATCTGCGCCACCCGCGCTGGCGAGCGCTTTTCTGCCTGGGCGTGGGCGAATACCTCGGTCAAGCGCGAGGGGATCCGCGCAAGATGCGCGGTGATGGTGGTCAGGTCTTCACCACGGTGCTTGAGGGCCACATAGATCAACCCGCCAGCATTGATGACGTAGTCGGGCGCATAAAGAATTCCGCGGGCCTCCAACTGGTCCGCCACCTGCAATGTGGTGAGCTGGTTGTTCGCCGATCCCGCTACCGCCGCGCAGCGCAGCTGCATCACGCTCTGGCCGGTGAGAACCGGCCCCACGCCGCACGGAGCGAAGATGTCGCAGGGGGTGCTGATCAAGGCGTCGTTGGTCACCGGGTGGGCGTTGAACTGCTCAACCGCCAGGCGTACGCGGCCAGGGTCCAGGTCACTCACCAGCAACTCCGCACCGGCCGCATGCAGTTGCTCGGCCAAGGCATAGCCCACATTGCCCAACCCCTGAACCGCTACCCGCAAGCCCTCCAGATTGCCACTGCCCAGGCGAGCCTGGGACGTGGCGCGAATACCGGCGAACACGCCCATCGCAGCATGCGGCGATGGGTCACCCGAGGCGGTGGTGCTGGTGACGTGGGGCGTGCTCTGGGCTATGCAGTCCATGTCCAGGGTCGAGGTGCCACTGTCCACGGCGGTTATGAAGCGACCTTGCAAGGTGTCGACAAAACGGCCAAAGGCCTCGAACAACGCCGCTCGGTTTTCCACATGCGGGTTGCGCATGATCACCGCTTTGCCGCCACCGAACGACAAGCCAGCCAGCGCCGCTTTGTAGCTCATGCCTTGAGCCAGGCGAATGGCATCGGTCATGGCGCTTTCGTCATCGGCGTACGGCAGGTAGCGACAGCCCCCCATGGCCGGCCCCAGGTGTTCGCTGTGAATCGCCACCACAGCCTTCAACCCTGTGGTCGGGTCGATCCACAGGTGCATTGACTGGGTGCGGGTGCTTTGCATCAGCGCGAACATCAACTGGCTCCCCCAAGAGGTGCTCCTTTGAGTATAGGCAGGCAGCCCATCCAAGGCACTTTGGCGGACCACTGGACGAACGAGGGCGTCAAAGCTAATAGTTAAGCGTATGTGGAGAAGCGCGATGAACCCACGTCAAGCCTGCCAGACCTGCCTGGAGCGCCAGCCGGTCGCCCTGCTGGAAGCCGCCCTCTGGATCGCCGCCGAGCACGACCGAAATGTCGACCCGGCCGCGTGCCTTGTCACGGTGCACAACCTGCAGCGTGAGATCAGCGCCAACCTGCCGATGCTGCCGTTATGTGAACTGGCCCAGCCACTGTTGCGTCAGCTCAATGCCCTTGGCTTCCAGCAGGACGAATACCACCCGCTACGCCCACAGGCAGCCTTGATGGACAAGGTGCTGCAACGTCGTCGCGGGCAACCGTTGACCCTTGCCATACTGGCCCTGGAGCTTGCGCAACGGCTGTCCATCCCCCTTGAGGGCGTTGGTTTTCCCGGGCACTTCCTGCTGCGCGTTCCCGGTGCCGATCACCTGCTCGACCCCTGCGGCGGCCGGCGCCTGTACCCGGCGGATTGCCGCGAACTGCTGGCCCGCCAGTTCGGCCCGCATGTGCCACTGACCGCCGAGCATCTGCGGGTGGCAAGCCCGACGCAGATGCTGCAGCGACTGTCGCGCAACCTGCGTCAATTGCACATCAGCAACGATAACCACCTGGCCGCGTTGATCGATGCTGAGCGGGTCATGCAACTGGGGCCAGTCCAGGCCAGTGACTACACGGCCCGGGCCTCGCTTTACCAGCATCTGGATTGCCCCCAGGCCGAACGCTTCGACCTGGAGCATGCCTTGCTGCTGACCGACGATCCGATCCAGCGCCTGAAGCTGACCGAGCGCATCGGCCAGCTACCGGCGGTAAACCGGTCGATTCACTGAGCCGGTGTGTCCGGCTGGCGGGATGAGTGAGCCGTCACGAAGGCGGGGTGTCGCTGCGCAAGGGCCGCGACTCGGCGGATACGCGGGTAGGCACCCAGGTCGACAGTGAACCGCTCGGCCGCGTACAGCTGTGGAATCAAGTACACATCCGCCAACCCTGGCGAAGCGCCGAAACAGAAGCCCTCGTCACCGATCAGTTGTTCGATCGCCGCCAACCCCTGGCCAATCCAGTGGCCGATCCACTGGTTGACCTGCGACTCGTCATGCCCCAGCTGCCGCAGCTGGTTGAGCACGCTGACGTTGTGCAATGGATGGACATCGCAGGCGATGATCGCCGCTACAGCTCGCACCCTGGCCCTGTCCTCGGTACCCGCAGGCAGCAGTGCAGGCTGTGGATACGCCTCTTCGAGGTACTCGATGATCGCAGGGGACTGCACCAGCACATCACCGCCATCGGTGCGCAGGGCCGGCACACGGCCCTGTGGGTTGATGGCGGCATAACCTGCACCGAGCTGCTCACCCTTGAGCAGGTTCACCGGCAGGGCCAGGTAGTCCAGGCCCTTGAGCGCCAGGGCGATACGCACCCGAAAGGAAGAGGTGGAACGGTAGTAGGTATACAGCTCCATGTGCCGACCCTCGCTCAATTGGCCGCTACGATCTTGCCGCGGCATTCACCGAAACCGATGCTGGCGAAGCCCTCGCGCGTGCAGCGGGCACGCAGGATGATTTCGTCGCCGTCTTCGAGAAACTTGCGCACTTCGCCACTGGCCAGGGCTACCGGCTGCTTGCCACCTTCGGTGATCTCCAGCAGGCTGCCGTAGGAGCCAGGCGTGGCCCCGGACAGCGTCCCGGAGCCAAACAAGTCGCCCGGTTGTAGCTGGCAGCCGTTGACGCTGTGATGAGCCACCATCTGCGCCACGGTCCAGTACATGCTGCGGGTGTTGCTCAAGGTCAGGCGGTGGGCCGGCAGGCCTTGCTCGCGCAGGCCTTCGGTGAGCAGCAGCACCTCCAACTCGATGTCCAGTGCGCCATTGGCCTGGTCACGTTTGTCCAGCAGGTACGAGAGCGGTTGCGGGTCGCCTTCAGGGCGTGCTGGCTGGGCGCAACGGAAAGGCTCCAACGCCTCGGCGGTCACCACCCAGGGCGAAATGCTGGTGATGAAGCTCTTGGACAGGAACGGGCCCAGCGGCTGGTACTCCCAGGCCTGGATATCACGCGCCGACCAGTCGTTGAGCAGGCAGTAGCCGGCCACATGCTCGGCGGCATCCCCCACTGGGATCGCCTGGCCCAGGTCATTGCCCTGGCCAATCCAGATGCCCAGCTCCAGCTCGTAGTCCAACCGCGCGCAGGGGCCGAAGGTCGGCTCGCTCTGCCCGGCCGGCAGCGTCTGGCCCTTGGGACGACGCACCTCGGTACCGGAGGGGCGCAGGGTCGATGCCCGGCCGTGATAGCCGATCGGCACATACTTGTAGTTGGGCAGCAACGGGTTGTCGGGACGGAACAGTTTGCCGACATTTTTGGCGTGCTCGATACCGACGTAGAAATCGGTGTAATCGCCGACTTTGGCTGGCAGGTGCAGCTGGCAGTCACCGGCCGGATACAGCGCGGCCTTGAGGGCAGCCTGATGCTCGCTGTGCTCCCCCAGCAGCACCAACAGGCGCTCGCGCAGGGCGACACGGGCGCTGCGGCCCAGCGCGAAGAAGGCATTCAGTTGCCCACCCCGAGTAGCCTCGACCGCAGTCTTGGCCTGCCCTTCGAACAGGCCGGCGGCCAGTACCGCCTCTAGGTCGAGGATGGCATCGCCAATGGCGACGCCACATCGCTGTGCCTCACCAGGACGACTGAAGATTCCCAATGGCAGGTTCTGCAATGGGAAGTCGCTATGCCCGTTGGCGTGCTCTACCCAGCTGCGGGCAATGGCGGTCTGGTTCATCGGTTATCTCCGGTTCGGGTTGAAGGTGCTCGGCAGGGTTGCCCAGCAACTATCGTAGTCGGCCTGCAATTGGGGGCATTCGAGGGCATGGCGGCTTGGGCGCAGCACCTGGCTGGTCTCGAACATGAAAGCCATGGTGTTGTCGATCTTGTGCGGCGCAAGGTCTGCGGCGATGGCTTTCTCGCAGGTTTCGGCATCCGGCCCGTGGGCGCTCATCACGCCATGCAGCGAAGCGCCGCCAGGCAGGAAACCTTCGGCCTTGGCGTCGTAGGCGCCTTGGATCAGGCCCATGAACTCATTCATCAGGTTGCGGTGGAACCATGGGGGTCGGAAGGTGTTCTCGGCCACCATCCAGCGTGGCGGGAAGATCACGAAGTCCATGTTGGCCATGCCGTGGACGCTGGTCGGTGATGTCAGCACGGTGAAAATGGATGGGTCCGGGTGGTCGAAGCTGACCGTGCCCAAGGTATTGAAACGGCGCAGGTCATACTTGTAGGGCACATGACTGCCGTGCCAGGCGACCACATCCAACGGCGAGTGCTGCAGCTCGCAGGCCCAGTGCTCGCCGAGGAACTTCTGCACCAGTTGTACCGGCCCGGTGGACTCTTCGTAATGGGCGACCGGCGTCAAGAAATCACGCGGGTTGGCCAGGCCATTGCTACCGATTGGCCCCAGCTCCGGAATGCGCAGCGGCGCCCCATGGTTCTCTGCCAGGTAACCACGGGCGTGGCCGTCGAGGAGTTCGACACGGAACTTCATGCCCCGCGGGATCACCGCGATTTCCAGCGGCTCGACTTCCATGACCCCAAGCTCGGTGGCGATGCGCAACCGTCCCTGCTCCGGCACCAGCAGCAGTTCGCCGTCGGCATTGAAGAACACCCGTTCCATGGAACGGTTGGCGCTGTAGATATAGATGCTGACGCCAGCGGGTTTGTCCGCCGACGCGTTGGCCACCATTGGCAGCCAGCCTTCGATGAAATCGGTGGCCTCGGTGGGGATTGGCTGTGGGTTCCAACGCAGGCGGTTGGGAGTGCTCGCACCAAGCGGGCCGTTCAGTGGCTGGCGCTCGAGGCGCTCGAAGCGCGGGTGCAGTGCCGAGGGACGAATGCGATACAACCAAGTGCGACGCAGTTCGCTGCGGGCCATGGTGAAGGCGGTGCCGGAAAGCAGTTCGGCGTACAGGCCGTAAGGGGCTTTCTGCGGCGAGTTCTGCCCCACCGGCAATGCGCCAGGCAACGCTTCACTGGCAAACTCGTTGCCAAAGCCGCTCAAGTAGTGAAGGTCGGGGGACGTGTCACTGTTCATCGATGCCTCCGGGCTCGTGCAGAGCCGTTGTTGGCAGCTGGCTGCGGGAGAAGGCAGCGCGTCTGCATTGTTTTTATCGTAATCAGATTACGTATAACGTAATTTGCTCCCCGAAAGGCGTCAAGCTATAAAGACGCCACTCGAAGACTCCGGAAGCCCCAGTCCATGGCCAAAGCCAGCCCCCCCGCCGACAACGGCAAGCAGAAGGTCCGCTCGGCAGAAGTCGGCACCGACATCCTCAAGGCTCTGGCCGAGCTCTCCCCTTCCACGTCGTTGTCGCGTCTGGCCGAGCATGTGCAGATGCCCGCAAGCAAGGTGCACCGCTATTTGCAGGCGCTGATCGCCAGCGGCTTCGCTGAGCAGGATGCAGCCACCAACCACTATGGGTTGGGACGCGAGGCCTTGCGGGTGGGGCTAGCCGCGTTAGGTAGCATCGATGTGCTGAAAATCTCGGCCTTGCCGCTGTCGCAGTTGCGCGACGAACTCAACGAAAGCTGCTTCATCGCGGTGTGGGGCAACCAGGGAGCGACCGTGGTGAGCATCGAGCCGGCGGTGCGTGCGGTGACCGTGGTGACCCAGATCGGCTCGGTATTGCCGTTGCTGAGTTCCTCGACCGGACTGGTCTTCGCCGCCTACCTGCCCGAACGCGAAACGCGAGAATTGCGTGACCGCGAGCTGGCTTCGCTGGGGCAAACGCCTGCGGATTATGAACCCGTGCTGGCCGGTATCCGCGCGCGCGGCCTGCACCATGTGCATGGCCTGCTGATGCCGGGGGTCGATGCGCTGTCGGCACCCGTATTCAATGCCATGGGCCAGATTGCCGCCGTGATGACCGTGGTGGGGCCAACCTCGATCTTCCATGCCGACGAATCTGGCCCGGCGGCACGGCAGCTGTTAGCGGCGGCTCAAGAGGTCAGTTGGCGGATGGGCTATTCGCCGAGGGTTGAGTAAGCCTGCAGGGCGGAGGTGAAAACCTGAAAAGAGACAGGAATTGCGCTACGGGCACTTTTACCCGAAACGTAAAGGTGAATGTCACCAGCGACTATTTTTCCCCCAGGATCAAGCGCTTATTCTTGTCTCACTGGCTGGCACGAAGGGCTCTCCCCCCCGCCTTTCGCGCCGAACAGGGTTCACCGACGTTGATTTTGAAGCTCCTTGATCATACGTCTCGATTGGCCGCTGCCTTTGCAGCGGTCTTTTTTTTTGGCTTGCCACAATCAACCCAGCGGATATTTCTGCAGATTCGCCATCATCTGCTGCAATGCCTGCAGGCTGTCCTCTGGGTGTACCGCACCCTGGAAATCGCCGATTTGTTCCCAGCTTTGCGCCACCTGCTCGGGGGTGAAACCTTCCCGTGGGTCAAAGCCGACGCCCAGACTACGCTCCCAGCGCACTTTGCCAATCCAGCCACCGCCGACCTCGAATAGCTGACCTGTGTCCTGGCACTGCTCGCTACCCAGGTACACCACCAGCGGGCTGATCAGCTCAGGTTTGAGCCGGTCGAACACTTGCGGCGGAATCAACCCCTCGGTCATTCGGGTCCCCCCCGTCGGCGCTATGGCATTGACCAGAACGCCATGCTTGCGTCCTTCGATGGCCAGTGTACGGGTCAGGCCGTAGAGGCCGAGCTTGGCCATCCCGTAGTTGGCCTGGCCGAAATTGCCGTAGATGCCGGACGTCGAGGCGGTGAAGATCACGCGTCCCCAGTTCTGCGCGCGCAGGTGCGGCCAGGCTGCATGGGTCACTTTGTAGGCGCCTTCGACATGCACCTGATAGACCTGATCCCAGTCGCTGTCTTCCATCTTGTGGAACGTCTTGTCACGCAGGATGCCGGCATTGTTCACCAGTACATCGACCCGACCAAAGCTGTCCAGGGCCTGCTCGACGATACGGGCGCCGTCGGCGACCGAGTCATGGTTGGCCACCGCCGTTCCCCCTGCAGCGCGGATCTCGGCCACCACGCGATCAGCCGCCGAAGCACTGGCACCTTCACCGTGGGTCGAGCCGCCCAGATCGTTGACCACGACTTTGGCGCCACGCTCGGCAAACAACAATGCATGGGCGCGGCCCAAGCCACCCCCGGCTCCCGTGACGATCACCACTCGGTCTTGCAGTTGCACCGGCTCGCTCATGTTCGTGGCTCCTGGTCAGGTTGGATGCAGCGAGTGTCCGCCAGCCCCGCAGGGCGAACAATCAAGCTCACTCAGGCTGAATGCCGGGCGATAACGCAGGGCGATGATCGCCTGGTCAGGACCAGGCGACCTTCAGCGGCAGGACACTCAACGGTTGTTCGCGAAACGCCAGGTAGTGACGCAGCACCTGCACGGGTGCCTCGGTATGCGGGTAATGGCCAATGCCTTGTAGCTGCACGGTGTCCGGCTCGGGTACCAGTTCCCGGTAGCGCTCGACCATGCGGATGCCCGAGATCGGGTCGACCACACCGTTGATCAAGCGCATCGGCACCCCTGCGCGCTGCATTGCCGCGACCCAGCGCTCGCGGTGCAGCCTGCGTTCGGGTACATAGCCCACCAGCTTGTGCAGAATGCGTGTACCCCGGTTGGCCGCGATCAGACTCCAGCAATCGTCCAGCGCGCTCTCGCTGGGATGTGTGCATGGGCCATAGATCTGGGTGACGCTGCGCACCAGGTCGTCCCGCCCGAACGAACGGCCCACCAGCCAACCCAGCCGGCTGAGCAGGAGCTTTTGAATCAGCAACACCTGGCAGCGCTCGGGGAACAATCCGCTGTTGAGGAACACGCAACTGGCGATGTCCGCGCGCTGTTCGTGGTGTCGCGCCAGCAACTCCTGGGCGACGCTGCCACCATAGCCATGCGCCAGCAGGTGCACCGGCTGGTCGACCTGCAGATGGGCAAGCAAAGCCTGCTGCAAGTCGGCTTGCTCCATCAAGCTGTAGGTGTGTTTGAGCGGTTTGGCAGAGTCGCCAAAACCCAGCATGTCGCAGGCAATGACCCGGAAGCGCTGAGCCAGCGGCGCCCACAGGTAGTGCCAATCCCAACTCGCGGTGGGAAATCCGTGCAACAGTAGCAGGGGCTCTCCTTGCCCTGCGGTCCAGTAGCGGATGCTCTGGCTCCGGAATGAGAAATGCTGTCCCCGGGTACGCCAGACGCACAATGGAATCTCGGCCAAAGGCATCAGAATCGTCCCGTCGGATAAGGGTTGGTGGAATAGGGCAAGGCTGCGGTCATTGCATGTCACCTCGGCACTTACATGTGCTCTCTACATCGAACCTCAGTCTAGCCAGCCGCCGAAGCAGAGAAACTTGCGTTGACAGCCAGCTTGATGACTCAGCGAGTCAGTGGCACGAACGGTCACAACAGCATGGCCAGAAGCGGCGCCGCAAACAGGTTCAGCAGCCCCGTCAGGACCATGACCAGGCCGGCCACGGAACCTTCTTCGCGGCCCACTTCCTGCGCCCGACTGACCCCAGCGCCATGAGCCCCAACCCCGAACAGGGCCCCTCTGGCCAAAGGCGTGCGCAAGGGCAACCAACGCAGCAGCACACCACCGAACATCGCCCCCAGCACGCCGGTGAACATCACGAACACGGCCGTCAGCTCCGGGACGCCACCCAAGTCGTGGGCCAGCGGCATGGCGAAGGGCGTGGTGATCGAGCGAGGCACCAGCGACAGGCTGATCGCATTGTCCAGCGCCAACAGGTGCGCCAGCCCCCAGGAGCTGGCAATGGAAGCCGCGCTGCCAGCCACCATGCCGATCAACAATGCTGGCCAGTGCCGGGCCAACAGGGCCCGCTGCTGCCAGATAGGTACCGCGAATGCCACGGTCACCGGCCCAAGGACACTCATCAGCCAATGGGTGTTGCGTGCGTACTCGGCGTAGGCCGTGTGCAGCGGAATGGCGACCGCCAACAGCAGCGTTGGCACCAGTATCAACGGCGACAGCAGGTAGCGACCGCTACGCCGGTACAGCCAGCGGCTGCCCAGGTAGGCGGCCAGGGTCAGGGCCAACCAGAATAGCGGCATGGGCTCAAGACTCATGGCGCAGCCTCCAGCGACACACCCACTCGACGGTCACGGCAGTGACCACCATCACCATCAGTGTGCTCACGGCGATCACCAGCAATATTCGCCAGCCTTCGTGGCGCATCAAGGCGCCGTAGTCGAGCAGGCTCATCAGTGCCGGAATGAAGAACAGCAGCATCTCAGCCATCAGCCAGCCGGCGCCCAGTTGCAAGGTGGCGGGTTTGATCACGCCGCTGGCAAACAGCAGCAACAGCAGCGCAAGCCCCATCACACCGCCCGGGATGGGCCAGCCCAACCAGGCGGCCAATTGGCCGCCGAGCAGGAACAACGCCAACAGCACCGCCAGCTCGCCAAGCAGACGCAGGATCTTTTTCAGTAACGCGGGTTTCATGGGGGAGTCCTCGACAGGCCCTCATCTTAAAATTTGCCTGCCTAGGCCAGAAGCGAATTGTTAGACTGCACGGCATTCCATTTTGGAATTCAGGCCATGGAATTCAAACAACTGCGTAGCTTCATCGAAGTGGTCAACCGCGGGGGGTTCACGCAAGCCGCGCACACCCTGCACATCAGCCAGTCCGCGGTCAGCAAACAGGTCGCTCAACTTGAGCAAGATGTAGGCCAGCCCCTGCTGGAGCGCCAGGCTTCGCAGCTGCACCTGACCGCTGCCGGGCGCATCGTCCTTGAGCGTGGCGAAGCCTTGCTGCGCCAACGCCAGGCGCTACTCGAAGAACTCGACGACCTGAACCAGATGGGCCGGGGTGAACTGCGCCTTGGCCTGCCGCTGTTAGGCAGCGATGCCTTGTTCGCGGGGCTGTTCGCCGAGTATCGACGGCGCTACCCGAATATCTCGATCCAACTGCTCGAAGGCGGCAGCCACAGCATGGAACAAGCGGTGAGAACCGGCGAACTGGAACTTGGCGGCAGCCTGACGCCCAGTGACCCGGCCTTCGCGTACCAACCGTTCTGTAACGAGCCTTTGGATGTGCTGTTGCCGGCTGGGCATGCATTGGCGGGCCTGGGCCAGATCGATCTACATCAGTTGGCCGAGACACCGTTTCTGCTGTACCAGCGCAGCTTCGTACTGAACGACCGCTTGCTCAAGGCTTGTCAGCAGCAGGGATTCACGCCGAAGGAAGGTGGACGCAGCGGCCAGGCTGACTTTCTGGCTGCGCTGGTGGCAGCGGGCCAAGGCGTGGTGCTGCTGCCCCGGGTGGTGGCAAAAGCGCTGGAGCGCCCCGGAGTGGTGCGCCTGGCACTGCGCGCGCCCACGGAGCTGCGCTGGGACATCGCCTTTATCTGGCGGCGCGGGGCCTATCTGTCGCGGGCGGCGCAGGCATGGTTGCAATTGGTGCGGCAGGCGCCTTGAGCGTCTTGACCGACCTCATCGCCGCCAAGCCGGCTCCTGCGAGGTCCGCAGCGGACCTGGCAGGAGCCGCTGGAATCAGCCTTTGAGCGCCTGGGCCAGCTCGGCCAGCCAAGGCTCGGCATCGGCCTCCGGGGTTACCGTCTCGCTCGCATCCAGACGCAGCATCGGCTGCACTTCACGCACGCCCAGTTCGGCGAACAGCTCGCGCATTTGCTCGCCGCCACCGCAGAAGGTATCACCGTAGCTGGAGTCGCCCAGGGCGATCACCGCGCCCGGCAGGCCACGCCAGGCAGCGGGCAAGGTGTCACGAATGGTGCAGTACAGCGGCATGATGTTGTCCGGCAGCTCACCCATGCCGGTGGTCGAGGTGACCGCCAGCAAGGCCTCTGGCGCGAAGCCCTGCAAATCCTGCAACGTAGCCCGCGCAGCGTGCCAGGCGTCGAAACCTGCTGCCTTGAGCAAGGACTCGGCGTGACGGGCGACTTCTTCGGCGGTGCCATACACCGACCCGGAAATAATGGCGACTTTCATCGGGGAGAGGATTCCGAAACTGAGTGAAAACATAGGATACTAACATCCGGCGCTGGCAAAAGGCCGCCTCTACCATAGTCCTCCTTTTCAATTGATGGCCCGGACATGATCAACGCGCAATTGCTGCAATCCATGGTCGATGCGTCCAACGACGGTATCGTGGTTGCCGAACAGGAGGGCGAAGACACCATCCTGATCTACGTGAACGCGGCGTTCGAACGCCTGACCGGATACAGCCGGGACGAGATTCTCTACCAGGACTGCCGTTTCCTGCAGGCCGACGATCGCGATCAACTCGGCCGTGCGCGCATCCGCAAAGCCCTCGCCGAAGGCCGCCCGTGCCGAGAAGTGCTACGCAACTACCGCAAGGACGGCACGGCTTTCTGGAACGAGTTGTCCATCACACCGGTCAAGAACGACGCCGAGCAACGAACCTATTTCATCGGCATCCAGAAGGATGTCAGCCGGCAGGTCGAGCTGGAGCGCGAGCTGGCCGAACTCAATGCCCGCCTGAATTCCGACGAACGTACCTGAACCAAGCCCCAGGAGCATTGTCCATCCCGTTGAAGAAATCGCCTCCGAGTTCGATCATGCAAGCAAACGCGCTCCTGACCCAGGACGAGCTGGACTTCATACAGGGCATGCAGCACACGCCGCAGCTGAACCTGGCCGACCCCATGTCGAGCCTGCTGGTCAATGGCGACCGCCGCATCCAGACCTTGCTCACCCGCCTGGTGGCCAATGAGCAGGTGACGTTGCAGGCCCAATTCAACAACCAGCAGATCAGCTTCCCGCTGCAACTGGTCGAAGACGAGTTCCACGCCCTGCACCTGCAACTGGGCTCACCGGAAATCTACGAGGACGGCCCGATGCTGCGTCCCTGGCGCCTGACGCTGGACCAGCCGAGCGCGTTGCTCGATGCTCACGACAAGGTCAGCGGACTGTGGGTGCGCGAAATCTCCTTCAAAGGGGCGCTGCTGGAAGTTCGTGACCTCAAGCATGCCCCAGCGCATTTCGAGCTGTATTTCGCCCCAGGTGGAATCACACCGATCGAGTTGCAGGGGACTCTGGGCCGGCGCATTGGTCCAGATCTGGCTGCCTATGACCTGAGCCAAAGCCCGGCTGAAGAAATCGAGCGGCTGCGCGAGTACATTCTCCAGGCACATCGCCAGGCCCACCCTGAACTGTACGCTCAGGTATCGAGCTGACCGGCCAGAAACTGCCGCAAGCGCCGCCGCATCAACCCCGCCTCAGCGCCCAGACACGCCACCGGGCTTCCTGCCAGACTGTCCTGGGCCAGCTCCGCGGCTTCTCCAGCCAAGAGTAGTGGGCACTCCAGCCCCACCACCAGGCGCACCAAACGTTTGCCAAGGTCCAGCGTCAATTGGTGATTGGAGAACATCACCAAGGCAGCGGGACGCAACCGCTCGCAGACCAGCGTGAGCTCTTCAAGCGGTTGCCCTGGGGCCAGCAAGGTCACCGCCACGTCATCACTGCTCAAGAGCAGGCCGGCCACCAGCAACTCCAGCTCTTGGCAAGGCCCGGGCAGAGCCGCCATCAGCACTCGCTGAGTACCGCTCTTGCGCGAAGACTGCAGCAGCGACAGCACGCGTCCTCGCAAGAACTGATCAAGGAACAGCCATTCGCTGGTCTGCCCAAACATCCCATGCCCTGCCGCCAGATCGTGCCAGACCGGCAGAAACAGCTCCGTGAAAGCGTTCTGTAGGGTGCCATGGGCCAATGCCTGGTCGAACAACTGCCCCAGAATCGCGCTGTCGAAGGTGCGCAAGGCCTCGCGTAACCGGGCCTGGCACGGCCCCTGGGCATTGGCTGTGACGGCGGGACGGGCTTCGCGCGCCACGGCCTGGCCTCGGGCAAGAATGCCACCGACCTTGCTCACCGCGACACCACGCTCGAGCCAGCCCAAGATCAGGCGAATGTCGTCGATATCGGCTTGGGAATAAAGACGATGGCCACTGTCGGTTCGGGTCGGTTGGATCAGCCCGTAGCGCCTCTCCCAGGCACGCAGGGTCACCGGGTTGACGCCCGTGAGGCGGGAAACTTCGCGGATTGGAAACAGGTCCTGGTGTTCCAGGCCGGCCTCCATTGCCGTTTTGTTCATCTGCACTAAGCACCCTGTGCGCTTTGATTGAACGCGCATACTACTACGACAGAATAGATTATCGGTCTGTGACCGTTCGCCGCCTGAGACTTGCCTGGCGCTCAACAGTCGCGATAATCCGTGCCCGATTCTTGCATGTTCGCCTGCGTCGCCCACCACCCCGGGCGACACAGCCAAGGGGCCAGCTACCCGCCAGCCCCGTCGTCAGGAGATACACGATGTCTACGCCACCCGTCACCCTGATGGTGTCACGTCGCGCCGCCCATGGCCGCTACCAGGACTTGCTGGCCTGGCTACACGAAGGCGAGCAACTGGCCACCGATTTTCCCGGCTATCTTGGTTCGGGCATCCTCGCACCGCCCCACGATGGCGATGAATTTCAGATCATCTTCCGCTTCAGCGACGAACCCACCCTGCACGCTTGGGAACATTCCGCCTCGCGCCGAGCCTGGTTGCAGCGGGGCAACGGCCTGTTCGAGCGCCCCAAAGAGAGGCGCGTAACCGGCATTGACGACTGGTTCGGCACTAATATGGTGCAAAAACCGCCGCGTTGGAAGCAAGCCGTTGCTATCTGGCTCGCCTTCTTCCCGGTTTCGCTGCTGTTCAATCTGCTGTTCGGCCATTGGCTGGCGGCCTTGGACCTGGTACCCCGGGTGATGCTCAGCACACTGATGCTGACCCCCGTGATGGTCTATGTCTTCATTCCTCTCTCCACCCGCCTGCTGGCCAACTGGCTTAATGCCACGCCACACACCGGCGCGGCGCTACGCAGCCGTTGAGGCCAGGCCACGCAAGAGGGAAACAGTTCGGGTATGCTGGTCAGCAATGAAAGGACAGACAAGTTGACCGCCCGAACATGAACAGCCCAATCCTCGTTACCGGAGCCAGCCAGCGTGTCGGGCTGGCTCTGGCCCTCGAACTGGCACAGGCCGGCCATACGGTGATCAGTGCCAGCCGCAGCCTCCAGCCGCAACCTGCGCACCCGAATATCGTCCCGTTCAAGGCCGACCTCTGCCAGCAGGCCGATCGCCAGGCATTGATCGACTTCCTGCACAGTCATTACGACGGATTGCGAGCGATCATCCACAACGCTTCGCTGTGGCTGGATGACGGCCTCGACAACCTCGAGACCATGTTCCGCCTTCACGTCGAAGCGCCCTACCACCTGAACCTGGCACTGGGCGGCCTGCTGTCCAAGGTGGACAAGGCCGATATCATTCACATCTGCGACGAGACCTCCTCGCGCGGCAGCAAGAGCCACATCGGCTATGCCGCCACCAAGGCCGCATTGCAGAACATGGTGCTGTCATTCGCCGAAAAATATGCGCCCAAGGTGCATGTCAACGGTATCCTCCCGGGCCTGTTGATCCTCAAGGAAGGCGGCGATGAAGCGTACCGCCAGCAGACGCTGAAAAAGGCCCTGCTGGAATTCGAACCCGGCGCCGGCCCACTGATCGAGACGGTCAAATACCTGCTTGCCAGCCAGTACAGCACCGGCAGCCAGGTGGTCATCAATGGCGGCCGTCACCTGAAGAATCGCATGACCTGAGAGAACCCCATGACGCCTCAACAGCAACTCGAACTCGAGGCCGCCGCATTCCGGCGCCTGGTCGAACACCTGCAAAAACGCACCGATGTTCAGAACATCGACCTGATGAACCTCTCCGGCTTCTGCCGAAACTGCCTGTCGAAGTGGTACAAGGCCGCCGCCGACGAGCGCCAGGTCGAACTGAGCATGGATGATGCGCGCGAAGCGGTGTACGGCATGCCCTACGCCGAGTGGAAAGCCCAATACCAGAAAGAAGCCAGCGCCGAGCAGCAAGCGGCGTTTGAAAAAGGAAAACCTCGTGACTGATCTGAATTCCCTGCGCGCCAGCCTGACCAGCGGCGAACACGTCTTTGCCGACACCCTGGCGTTCATTGCCGCCCACTACAGCTACCAGCCGCAGGCCTTCAACAACGGCGGTGTCGAGAACGCCGCCGGCCAGAACGAAGGCTCGTGCAAGACCTTGGGCCTGGCCCTGCTGGAAGGCCTGAGCGATGAGGAAGCACTGCTGGCATTCGGCGAGCACTACCGCAGCGTGCTGGCGACCCCTGAAGGCAGCGACCACGGCAATATCCGTGCACTGATCAAGCAGGGTTTGGCTGGCGTGAAGTTCGCCGAGCAGCCACTCTCGCGCCTGGCGTGAGCCCCGCGTGATTCATCGCCGGCAAGCCGGGTCCTGCAAGACCGCTGCAGGGGCCGGCTTGCCGGCAATCAGGCCGAAAAGATCTGCCCCGCCCACTCGGCCGAAACCTCCCCCCGCTGCAACCAGGCAAGCGCAATCGGCCACAGCGGCTCGCGGAAGCGGTCGTGGAAGAATGCGAAATGGCCGATCTCTCGGACTGAGATATCCACAGGCGCCAGGCGCAGGTGCAACCGCTGTGCATGCTTCAAGTACCCCAGCAGGCGCTCTGTCGCCGCCACCGTGCCAAACGGGTCGTCGGTCAGGCTGATCGCCAGCGTCGCAGCGCGCACCTGGGCAAAGGGCAAGCCTTGCAGCTGCCTCCCGCTGGGGCGCTGCTCGTAACGTGGAGTGCGCGCCGTCCAGTCCTGTACCACCCCCGCCGGTGTATCTTCCATCCAGCCCAGACGCTTGCCGGGGAAATACCCGAAAACCCGCGTCAACAACGGCATCACCACATGCCATTTACCCAACAGCCGCCAACGCTGGTCCGCCGCATAGTCACGCCAATAGGCGAATTGCGCCCCTACCATCACCACTCGCCGCACCTGCCCGGCCGACGGCGCCAGTCCTACTGCGCAACCGCCGAAGCTGTGCCCGACCACATCCACGGGCTGCCCTGGAAACTGCTGTGCGGCATAGGTCAGCATGGCTTCGAAATCCAACTGCCCCCAGTCACTCCAGGACGCCTTGAACCCGCGTAGCGAATTCGGGCGTGACTCGCCGATGCCACGGTAGTCGTAGGTCAGCACATCCCAGCCGTGGGCGAACAGGTAGTCGGCAAAACGCGAGTAGTAGCGGCAACGCACCGAAGTGGCGGCGTTGATGATCACCAGGGGACGCTGGGCGTCGGGTTCGGCGTGACGCCAGAGGAAACCTCCGAGGCTGTAGCCGTCGGCGGTGGCGTGACGAAAAGCAGTGGCGGGCTGGGTAAGGCTGCTCATGGCGCGCGTCCTGTTGTTGTGCGCCAACGCTAGCAAAAAATGGCATGTCTGTACCGGCCCTATCGCCGGCACGCCGACCCCTACAGGATTTGCAGGAGCCGACTTGTCGGCGATTAGGGGCAGTACGGGCCGGACCCGATTACAGCTCGATGCAGTCGAACTTCACGTCGGTAGCCACATCTTCGTCGTAGTTGACGTCAGCACGCTCGAAACCGAACAGGTTGAGGAACTGCTTCTTGTAACCGGCATAGTCGGTCAGCTCGAACAGGTTCTCGGTGGTCACTTGCGGCCACAGCGCCTTGCAGGCGTCCTGTACGTCGTCGCGCAGCTCCCAATCGTCCAGGCGCAGACGGCCCTTTTCATCGACGTCGGCCGGCTGGCCATCGGCACGGTACATGCGGTCGCGGAACATACGGTCCAGCTGGTCCTGGGTGCCCTCGTGGACGCCCTTTTCCTGCATGATCTTGAACACCATCGACAGGTACAGCGGCATCACCGGAATGGCCGAGCTGGCCTGGGTGACCACCGATTTGAGCACTGCCACGTTGGCGCCGCCCTTGATCTCACCGGCCAGTTTCTTGTCCAGGCGCAGGGCGGTTTCGTCCAGGTCCTGCTTGGCCTTGCCCAGGGCACCATGCCAGTAGATCGGCCAGGTGATTTCGGTGCCGATGTAGCTGAAGGCAACGGTGCGTGCGCCTTCGGCGAGCACGTTGGCGCCTGCCAGGGCGTCGATCCACAGTTGCCAGTCCTGGCCACCCATGACGGTGACGGTATCGGCGATTTCCTGCTCGGTGGCCGGCTCGATGCTGGCCTCGATGATGGTGTCCTTGTTGGTGTCGATAGCGGTCGACTTGTACGGCTGACCGATCGGCTTGAGCGAGGAACGAACCAGCTCACCGGTCTGTGGCAGCTTACGCACAGGCGAAGCCAGCGAGTAGATCACCAAGTCGACCTGGCCGCCCATTTCGTTCTTGATCAGTTCGATGACCTTGGCGCGGGCTTCGTCCGAGAAGGCATCACCGTTGATCGACTTGCTGTACAGGCCTTCGGCTTTGGCGAACTTGTCGAAGGCAGCGGCGTTGTACCAGCCGGCGGTACCCGCCTTGGTCTCGGTGCCCGGTTTTTCGAAGAACACACCCAGGGTATCGGCCTTGAAGCCAAAGGCTGCGGTGATGCGAGCAGCCAGGCCGTAGCCACTGGAGGCACCAATGACCAGGACCTTCTTCGGACCATCCTCGCGCACGCCCAGCTTGCGGGTGGCTTCGATCTGGTCACGGACGTTGAGCTCGCAGCCCTTCGGGTGGGTCGTGGTGCAGATGAAACCGCGGACCTTAGGATGAATGATGGCCAATGTCTGTACCTCGTCAGGTTTATGCCAGGAAGCGCCGCCACGGGCGATTCCGATTGATCTAGAGGGTGAGACTACCCCCACCGGTTATCCGACACATATTACGGGGTGATTGGGGGGATTCAAACCGCGCGAGGCGTTCTGGCGCCCATCCGGTGAGACCAGGTTGAAGTATCCGCGCGAAGAGCGGCGAGGCCAGGCACTTATTTGTTTTTCATATCAATGCCAAAGAAAAACAAACTTAACAAATGAACCCAACCGACCGATGCTGGCGGTAATGCGCCCGCGCGGCGCCCCCTTGCCCGGAGAACAACAAAATGAACGACGTGGTGATCGTCGCCGCAACCCGCACCGCCATCGGCAGCTTCCAGGGTGCCTTGGCCAACGTGCCTGCCGTAGAGCTCGGCGCGGCCGTGATCAAGCATCTGCTGGAGCAAACCCGACTGGACCCGGCCCAGGTCGACGAAGTGATCCTTGGCCAGGTACTCACCGCGGGAGCCGGCCAGAACCCTGCGCGCCAAGCGGCGATCAAGGCCGGCCTGCCCTACAGTGTGCCAGCGCTGACCCTGAACAAGGTTTGCGGTTCGGGCCTCAAGGCCCTGCACCTGGCGGCCCAGGCTATTCGCTGCGGCGACGCCGAGGTGGTGATTGCCGGCGGCCAGGAGAACATGAGCTTGTCGCCTTATGTCATGCCGTCGGCCCGCACCGGCCAGCGCATGGGCCATGGCCAACTGATCGACAGCATGATCACCGACGGCCTGTGGGACGCGTTCAACGACTACCACATGGGCATCACCGCCGAGAACCTGGTGGACAAGTACGGCCTGAGCCGTGAGCAGCAGGATGCCTTTGCCGCCGAGTCCCAACGCAAGGCCGTGGCTGCCATCGAGTCCGGGCGCTTCAAGGACGAGATCACCCCGATCGTGCTGGCGCAGAAAAAAGGCGACCCCAAGGTCTTCGACCGTGACGAGCAACCTCGCCCCGACACGACTGCACAATCCCTGGCCAAACTGCGCCCGGCATTCAAGAAGGATGGCAGCGTGACCGCAGGCAATGCCTCCAGCCTCAACGACGGCGCTGCGGCCGTGCTGCTGATGAGCGCCAGCAAGGCCCAAGCCCTGGGCTTGCCGGTGCTGGCGAGGATTGCCGCCTACGCCAGCGCGGGGGTAGACCCGGCGATCATGGGCATCGGCCCGGTATCCGCCAGCCAGCGTTGCCTGGACAAGGCCGGCTGGCAGCTGGCCGACCTGGACCTGATCGAAGCGAACGAAGCCTTCGCAGCACAAGCCCTGGCCGTGGGCAAGGCGCTGGAATGGGATACCGACAAGGTCAATGTCAATGGTGGAGCCATTGCCCTGGGCCACCCGATCGGGGCTTCCGGATGCCGCGTACTGGTGACGCTGCTGCACGAAATGATCAAACGCGATGCGAAGAAAGGGCTGGCTACCCTGTGCATTGGTGGTGGGCAGGGCGTTGCCCTGGCCATCGAGCGCTGATTCGTGGCTCATCGCCGGCACGCCTGCCGCCTACGTCGCACCTGTAGGAGCCAGCTTGCCGGCGATAAGGTCATCACGCCGTGGCGCGCAGCTCGCGTGCCGCAGCGACCATGTTGACCAACGCCGCTTCGGTTTCCGGCCAGCCACGGGTCTTCAGCCCGCAATCCGGATTCACCCACAAGCGCGCGGCTGGAATACGCTGAGCCGCCTTGCGCAGCAACTTGACCATCTCTTCACGACTCGGCACTCGCGGCGAGTGGATGTCGTATACGCCTGGACCGATCTCGTTGGGGTAGTCGAACTGCTCGAAGGCTTCCAGCAACTCCATGTCCGAACGCGAGGTCTCGATGGTGATCACATCCGCGTCCATGGCGGCGATCGACTCGATCACGTCATTGAACTCGCTGTAGCACATGTGGGTGTGGATCTGGGTTTCGTCACGCACGCCCGACGCACACAGTCGGAAGGCCTCGGTCGCCCATTCCAGGTACGCCGCCCATGCACTGCGGCGCAGAGGCAAGCCCTCGCGGAACGCTGCTTCGTCGATCTGTACGATCCTGATGCCCGCTGCTTCCAGGTCGACCACTTCGTCGCGAATCGCCAGCGCCAGCTGGCGGGCCTGGGTTTCCCGGCTCACATCCTCGCGTGGGAACGACCACATCAGCATGGTCACCGGCCCGGTCAGCATGCCCTTCATCACCTTGCTGGTGAGGCTCTGGGCGTAGCTGATCCAACCCACGGTCATGGGCTTGGGACGGCTCAGGTCACCGTAGATCACCGCAGGCTTCACGCAGCGTGAACCGTAGCTCTGGACCCAGCCGAAACGGGTGAACACATAGCCATCGAGTTGTTCAGCAAAGTATTCGACCATGTCATTGCGCTCGGCTTCACCGTGCACCAGCACATCCAGGCCCAGGCTTTCCTGGATCTCGACAGCGTGACGGATCTCGCTGTGCATGGCTTCGACATAGTCGGCCTCGGTCAGTTTGCCCTGCTTGAACGACTGGCGCGCCAGGCGAATAGCCGAGGTCTGCGGGAACGAGCCAATGGTGGTGGTCGGAAACGCTGGTAGGGCCAGGCCTGCGCGTTGCTTGACAATACGCTGTTCGAAGGCCGATTGGCGCTGGCTGTCGGCGGGCCTGATGGCCGCCAGACGCGCCTGCACCGCGGGCTTGTGGATACGCGGCGAAGCAGCGCGGCTGGCCTGCACCGCTCGGCTACGCTCCAGGGCCACCGCCACTTCGGCCGCTTGCGGCTGATTGAGCGCCTGGGCCAGCACCGCCACCTCTTCGCACTTCTGTACAGCGAAAGCCAACCAGCTTTTGAGCTCGGTATCGAGCTGGTCTTCACGGGCCAGATCCACTGGGCTGTGCAGCAGCGAGCAGGACGGTGCGACCCACAGGCGATCACCCAGGCGGTCATGGGCATTACGCGCCACTTGCAGGGCTTTTTCCAGGTCGCAGCGCCAGACGTTCCGACCGTTGACCAGCCCCAGCGACAACACCTTGTAGGCCGGCAGACGGTCGAGGATGGTCGGGTACTGTTCCGGCGCACGTACTAGGTCGATGTGCAAACCATCGACGGGCAGGTTGGCAGCCAGGCCCAGGTTGTCTTCAAGGCCGCCAAAATAAGTGGCGACCAGCTTCTTCAGCGGTGCACGCTGAAGGATGTTGTAGGCACGCTCGAACGCGTTTTTCCAATCTTGTGGCAGGTCCAGGGCCAGAATCGGCTCATCGATCTGCACCCACTCCACGCCTTGGATAGCCAGACGATTGAGGATCTGGTCGTAGAGCGGCAGCAGGCGATCGAGCAAGTCGAGCTTGTCGAAGTCCGATCCCTTGGTCTTGCCTAGCCACAGGTAGGTCAAGGGGCCGATCACCACCGGCTTGACCCCATGCCCCAGGGCCTTGGCTTCGTCTACTTCCTCGAACAGCTGTTCCCAGCTCAGGCTGAACAGCTGGTCTGCGGTGAACTCCGGGACCAGGTAGTGGTAGTTGGTGTCGAACCACTTGGTCATTTCCTGAGCGTGAGCACCGCCACAGCAGTTGGCACTGACGCCACGTGCCATGGCGAACAGCGTCTGCAGGGTAGGTCTGGCGCCGTCCTGGCCACGGAATCGCTCAGGGATCACGCCAAACGTCAGGGAGTGGGTCAGTACCTGGTCATACCAGGCAAAATCGCCCACTGGCAGCAAGTCGATACCCGCGTCCTTTTGCAACTGCCAGTGACTGGCACGCAGCGCACGGCCGACCTCTCGCAGTCCGGCTTCGTCAAGCTCGCCCTTCCAGAACGCTTCCTGGGCCTTTTTCAGCTCGCGATCGCGGCCGATACGCGGAAAGCCGAGGTTGTGTGCCAGTGCCATGTTCTTGTCCCTCAGAATGCAGAAAATGAATGAGGGAATTGTCAGGCACGGGTAATCTTGAGACAAACTCATTAAATTTGAGATGAACACAAGATTTACTCATGATTGGGTTCGCGCTTCTTTTTTGCCGACAAAGCGGATTACACCCGCGGCATGAGGATGAATGTCTCTTTCAAAGCAATTCCATACGCTATCAGACATGACCCTCTTCACAACCTGCCGCACAATGCTCCCCTGCCCCAACCAGGTACCCCCATGAGCCTGCTGAAAACGGCGCTTCGCGAAAATACCTTCGTCTGCGTCATGGAGTTCGTCCCCAAACCCTCCGCGGAACGCTTCGCCGCCATGGAAGCGATCATGGCCCGTGCGCATCTGTGTGGCTGGCCGATGACCGTGGCCATCGGCGACCGTGTCGGCAGCCCGCTGGACATGTCACCCCTGGACGCCCTCGCCTCTTTCGGCAAACCGCTGCCTGCCTTGCCGCATTTTTCTGGCAAGGACCGCGAGCGCCATCATCTGCTTGCCCAGTTGCAACGCATGGACGCCGCCGGCCTCGATCAATTGCTGCTGCTCACTGGCGACCGCCTGCCAGGCCATGAACCCGGACAACATTCGATACGTTACCTGGAATCGGTAGCAGCCTTGCAGATCGCGCGACAAGCCTGCCCCCATTGGCTGCTCGGTGCCGCGCTCAATCCATTCAAGTACCGCGAGGAAGAAGGCGGTGCCCAGTACTTCAAGGCCGAGAAAAAACTGGCAGCAGGCGCCGATTTCTTCACCCTTCAACTGGGCTTCGACGCTGACAAACATCAGGAAGCCATCCGCTGGATGAGCCGCCAGGCCACGCCCAAGCCGATGCTAGCCTGCCTGATGAGCCTCACCCATGGGCGCGCGGCGATGCTCGACCATGTGGCCGGCGTCACCGTCACGCCCTCCATGCGCGACATCCTTGAAGCGGAAGCCGCACAGTCCAAGGCCTTCGCCCAGGCCCGCAGCATCGATCGGCTGGCGCTGCAGATCATTGGCACCCGGTTGATGGGCTACGCCGGCGTGCACCTGTCAGGTATTCACGCGCTCAAGCAACTGCTGGCCCTGGAGGCACGGATCGAGCACTGGCAAGGGCAAATCCACTCGTTGCAGCAATGGGCACCCGCCTGGCAGGCCAGCTGGCAGATGCCGGGGCTGCCTGCGGTAGTGTTCCATCCTCCTCAGGCCGGTTGGCGCCAGGGTGAGTCGCGGGTCGCTGCCTCGGGTAGAGAGAAGCTGCGCTATCACGTGATGCACGGGATGCACCGACTGCTGTTCAGCCGCCGCAATTGGCTGAGCAAGGCCTTTGGCTGGGCGGTGCGACAACCGCTGTGGACAACACGCCTTGGCGCCCGTGTGCTGCACACGCTGGAACGTGGCGTGAAGCGTCCGTTGGTGGGTTGCGACACATGCGGCCACTGCCGCCTCGAAGACACGCTCTATATCTGTCCGGAAACCTGCCCCAAGGGGCTGGCCAACGGGCCCTGCGGCGGCACCGCGCTGAATCGCTGCGAGTTCGGCGACCGCGAATGCATCCACAGCGTCAAGTATCGCACCGCCAAGGCGGTGCGGCAGACCGCGGTGCTCAGCGAGCGGCTGATCCCGTGCATCGAAGTCCAGACACGCCACCGCAGCTCATGGCCACAGTGGTTCGAGGCCCAGGCGCCCACCCGGCTCAACCCTCGGCCAGCGCCTCGAACCCAGCCCGAATCTTGACTTCGGGCAGCTCGTCGGCGATGAACACCATCACGCTTTCACGCACTTCATCCTCGGCCCATTCGGCATCCCAGTCGAATCCATAGAGCTTGAGCACGCCCTGGAACACCAGCTTGCGGTCCTCCCCGGCAATGTTCAACACGCCCTTGTAGCGCAGCAATTGCTTGCCGTGGTTTTCCAGCAGCTCGTTCATGAAGGCGCTGAGGCGGTCGATGTCCAGCGCCGTTTCGGTACGCAACACCAGGGTGCTGATGCGGTCCGGCGTGGCCGGCTTGAGTACCGGGCGCAAGAATGGCTTGAGGTTCGTGCCCAAGTCCGGATTGAGGTTGAAACCGCGAACATCCAGAAGCTCGGCAAGATCGATACGTCCGTGCTCCACCACACGAATGGCCGCCCGGCCATTGATACGCGCCAGGCGCTCGCGCAGTGCCTCCACGGTTGCCGGTTCGACCAGGTCGGTCTTGCTCAACAACAGGCGGTCGGCAAAACCGACCTGTGCCTGGGCAATGGTCTGGGTCAGGTGCACGTCGGCATGGGCGGCGTCGACCAGGGTGATGATGCCGTCGAGGATGTAGCGATCACGCAGCTCCTCATCGACGAAGAAGGTCTGGGCCACGGGTGCCGGATCGGCCAGGCCGGTGCACTCGATCACCAGGCGATCGAAGGCAATTTCGCCAGCATCCAGGCGTTCGAGCAGCAGGTAGAGCGCGCGGGTCAGGTCACCATGGATGCTGCAGCACACGCAGCCATTGGCCAGGGTCATCACCTGAACCGGCTCGTCACCCAGCAACTGGCTGTCGATGCCGGCCTCGCTGAATTCGTTTTCGATCACGGCGATTTTCAGGCCGTGCTCGGCCTTGAGCATGTGCTTGAGCAGCGTGGTCTTGCCAGCCCCGAGGAAGCCGGTGAGAACAGTAACGGGAATAGGCGTCTGCACGCAGAAAATCTCCTTGGCGGAAAAGACAGCGGCCCCATCTCCAGCGAGCTGGCTACTACTACAACCGAACGCGCCCTGAGGCCTGTTGGGTTCCTGTAGCAGCCAGCTTGCCGGCGATGAGGCCGGGACAAGCTAGCAGAGGTCGATGTTCAACAGCACTTGGGTCCGGACTTGCCACCGTAACGCGCTTCCTGGCGTTCCCGGAAGAACTCCTCGTACGTCATCACCGGCTTGTCCGGGTGCTTGGTCTGCATGTGCTCGACATAGTTGTCGTAGTCGGGCATGCCGACCATCAGGCGGGCTGCCTGCCCCAGGTACTTCCCCAGTCGACCCAGGTCGTTGAACATCTCGGTATTCCTCTTGGGTTACGCGTCAGGCAGCGCCTGGAACGGGGTTTCCTTGTCGGTGCGCTCCTTGCGACCCAGGGCGGCGAAGCCAACCTTGATGGCGAAGAACAGCACGCTGAACACCACCAACAAGAACAGCACGGTCAGGCCGGCGTTGGTGTAGGCATTGAAGATCACATGCTGCATCTGACCGATGTCCTTGGCCGGGGCCAGTACCTGGCCGGCGTCCAGTGCGGTGCTGTATTTCTTGGCCAGGGCCAGGAAACCGACCGCCGGGTTCGGGTCGAACAGCTTGATCAGGCCCGCCGTGGTGGTGCAGATCAGCAGCCACACCGCTGGCAGCAGGGTGACCCAGACATAGCGCTGGCGCTTCATCTTGATCAGTACCACAGTGCCGAGCATCAAGGCGATACCGGCCAGCATCTGGTTGGAGATACCGAACAGCGGCCACAGGGTGTTGATGCCACCCAGCGGATCGATCACGCCCTGGTACAGCAGGTAACCCCACAGCGCCACGCATCCTGCGGTACCGATCAGGTTGGCGGTCCACGACTCGGTGCGCTTGAGGGCGGGCACGAAGCTGCCCAGCAGGTCCTGCAGCATGAAGCGGCCAGCACGGGTACCGGCATCCACCGCGGTCAGGATGAACAGGGCCTCGAACAGAATCGCGAAGTGGTACCAGAAGGCCATGGTGTTCTCACCCGGCAGCACCTGGTGCAGGATCTGCGCGATACCTACCGCCAAGGTCGGCGCACCACCGGCACGGGCCAGGATGGTGTGTTCGCCAATGTCGCGGGCAGTGGCTTCCAACTGCTCTGGGGTAATCATGAAGCCCCAGCTGCTGACCGTTTGCGCCACCGAAGCGACGTCGGCACCGACCACTGCGGCCGGGCTGTTCATGGCGAAGTACACGCCCGGCTCGATCACCGACGCGGCAACCATGGCCATGATGGCGACGAACGATTCCATCAGCATGCCGCCGTAGCCGATGTAACGGGCATTGGTTTCATTATCCAGCAGCTTGGGCGTGGTCCCCGAGGAGATCAGCGCGTGGAAGCCGGACACCGCACCGCAGGCGATGGTGATGAACAGGAACGGGAACAGGGTGCCCTTCCACACCGGGCCAGTGCCGTCGGTGAACTGGGTCAGCGCCGGCATCTTCAGCTCAGGGGCGATGATCAGGATACCGATGGCCAGGCCAACGATGGTACCGATCTTGAGGAAGGTCGACAGGTAGTCACGCGGCGCCAGCACCAGCCATACCGGCAGCACGGCAGCGACGAAGCCGTAGCCCACCAGCATCCAGGTGATCTGCACGCCGGTAAAGGTGAACGCCGGGCCCCAGACTGGATCCGCGGCGATCTGGCCCCCCAGCCAGATCGACGCCAGCAGCAAGACCACGCCGATGACCGAAATCTCGCCGATGTGGCCCGGACGGATGTAGCGCATGTAGATGCCCATGAACATCGCGATCGGGATCGTCGCCATGACCGTGAACATACCCCATGGGCTCTCGGCCAGGGCCTTGACCACGATCAGCGCCAACACCGCCAGGATGATGATCATGATCAGGAAGCAGCCGAACAGGGCGATGGTCCCTGGGATACGCCCCATTTCCTCGCGCACCATGTCGCCCAGCGAGCGGCCATTGCGGCGGGTAGACAGGAACAGGACCATGAAGTCCTGCACAGCACCGGCCAGCACCACACCGGCAATCAGCCAGAGCGTGCCGGGCAGGTAGCCCATCTGCGCGGCCAGAACCGGACCGACCAAGGGGCCAGCGCCTGCGATGGCAGCGAAGTGGTGACCGAAGAGGATGTGCTTGTTGGTCGGGACATAGTCCAGACCATCATTGTTGAGTACCGCCGGGGTTGCCCGCCGAGGGTCGAGCTGCATCACCTTGGTGGCGATGAAAAGGCTGTAGTAACGATAGGCGACCAGGTAGATGGCCACTGCCGCGACCACGATCCACAAGGCGTTGATCGCCTCGCCGCGGCGCAGGGCGACCACACCCAGCGCACAGGCGCCTATGACTGCCAGCGCCAACCACGGAATGTGGCGTAGCAGGCTATTATTGTTGTTCATGGTTTGCTTCCAGCTGGTGGATTGGAAAAGACCGCCCATCGAGTCTAGGGCGTGTCATCGCGCATTGCCATACCTGCTTTGGCCTAGAGCCTCTGCGGCCAGATTCGAGTACCTGATTCATCTACAGCAATAACTATAGTCAGGAAGAACCCACGAGGGCTTTCACATGAGCGCACACGACGAACGCCGCCGCTTTCAGCGCATCCCCTTCGATGCCCCCACCGAACTGCGCCAGGGCAATCGCCGCTGGCCGGTGAAACTGCTCGATCTGTCGCTCAAGGGCTTGCTGGTCGAATGCCCTCAACCCTGGGATGCCGACCTGACCCAGGATTTCGACGCGATCATCGAACTCGACCCACAGAACCGCGTGAAGATGCAGGTGGAACTGCGCCATGAGGAACCTCACCGCCTCGGCTTCACTTGCCTATACATCGACATCGAGTCCATGACGCATTTGCACCGTCTTGTGGAATTGAACGTGGCCGACAGCACCGAAATGATGCGCGAACTGCGCCAACTCATCGAAGAATGAAATCTCTTAGCTAGCTAACGTAGTTCCCACATCACGTTTCTTGTCTACCCAGACAGCTTTCTTCCGGGTTACCGGCGCTTTGTACACACCCCTCTGATACAGCTTTTCACAAGTTGGAACGCATTCTGCATTCACGCAAAACGCCCCTTGCGGGCATCTGTGTTCCTGCTCTAATCAAAATATTGTATACAATTGTTGTGGCAATGATTTGTAGGAAATGTCTACAGTAGTCGCACAACAATAAACAGAGAGCCTGCTCCATGACTACGTCGTCCCCTAGCACGTCTCCCGCCAAGCGCCCCGAGGACGAAAACCTCGGTCTTGGTGCCAACCTGGCCTATGGTCTGCAACATGTGTTGACCATGTATGGCGGGATCGTCGCGGTCCCCCTGATCCTCGGGCAGGCTGCCGGCCTGAACCCCGCCGAGATCGGCCTGCTGATCGCAGCGTCGCTGTTCGCCGGGGGGCTGGCCACGTTATTGCAAACCCTTGGCCTGCCGTTCTTCGGTTGCCAGTTGCCACTGGTGCAAGGGGTGTCGTTCGCCGGCGTGGCGACCATGGGCGCGATTCTCAGCAGTGAGGGAGGCGGCGGTTTGCCAGGCGTGCTAGGCGCGGTCATGGCGGCGTCGTTCATCGGCTTCCTGATCACCCCGGTGTTCTCGCGCATCACCAAGTTCTTTCCACCACTGGTCACCGGTATCGTCATCACCACCATCGGCCTGACCCTGATGCCCGTGGCCGCACGCTGGGTAATGGGGGGCAACAGCGCCTCACCGGAATTCGGCAGTGTGGCCAACATTGGCCTGGCGGCGCTGACCTTCGCCATCGTCCTGCTGCTGAGCAAGCTGGGCAGCGCGACCATCTCGCGCCTGTCGATCCTGCTGGCCATGGTGGTCGGTACCCTGATTGCCTGGGCGCTGGGCATGACCGATTTCAGCAAGGTCACCGAAGGCCCGCTGTTCGCCTTCCCAAGCCCGTTCCACTTCGGCATGCCGACCTTCCACATCGCCGCGATCCTGTCGATGTGCATCGTGATCATGGTGACCCTGGTGGAAACCTCGGCCGATATCCTCGCCGTCGGCGAGATCATCGACACCAAGGTCGATTCCAAGCGCCTGGGTAACGGCCTGCGCGCCGATATGGCATCGAGCATCCTGGCACCGATCTTCGGCTCGTTCACCCAGAGCGCCTTCGCCCAGAACGTCGGCCTGGTCGCGGTGACCGGGGTCAAGAGCCGTTATGTGGTGGCCACCGGTGGCGTGATCCTGGTGGTACTCGGGCTGCTGCCGATCATGGGACGCGTGATTGCCGCGGTACCCACGCCTGTACTGGGCGGTGCCGGCATCGTGCTGTTCGGCACCGTGGCGGCCAGCGGGATTCGTACCCTGTCGAAGGTCAATTACAAGAACAACGTGAACCTGATCATCGTCGCCGCTTCGCTGGGCTTTGGCATGATCCCGATCGCGGCACCGACCTTCTACCATCACTTCCCGAACTGGTTCGAGACCATCTTCCACTCGGGCATCAGCTCGGCGGCGATCATGGCGATTCTGCTCAACCTGATCTTCAACCACTTCACTGCGGGTAACTCGGACCAGCAGTCGGTGTTTGCCGTAGCCTATGAGCGCACCATCCAGTACTCGGATATCTCGGCGTTGCGTGATGGCGACTACTTCAAGGACGGCAAGCTATTCGATGCCGAGGGGACTGAAGTGCCCGTGATGGAGCTCGACGAGCATGGCAACGCAGCTCCCAGACGAACGCCGGTTGCCGAGCATTGACCGCTGACTGAGCGGTAAGGTGGGGGCCGATGCGCATCGTCGGCCCCTTTTTCATTGGCCTGCCTTGGCCCCCTCGCCGTAGGTGCTCAACGCAGCGCAGTACCCGCCAAAGGGCCGCAACGGGTTAAACGCTACTCGAAAAGTGCGTCCAGTGCCTGTTCCAGGCGTGTCACTGCAATTATCTGCAATCCTGCCGGCGCCTCCTTCGGCGCATTGCCCTTGGGCACGATGGCGCGCTTGAAGCCATGCTTGGCCGCCTCTTTCAGGCGTTCCTGGCCACTGGGCACCGGGCGAACCTCGCCGGACAGGCCGATTTCACCGAATACCAGCAAGCCATGGGCAAGCGGGCGATTGCGCAAGCTGGACATCACCGCCGCCAACAAGGCCAGGTCGGAGGCTGTCTCCAGCACCTTGACCCCACCCACCACGTTAAGGAACACATCCTGATCGTGCGTAGGGATACCGCCATGACGATGCAACACTGCCAGCAACATCGCCAGGCGGTTCTGGTCCAGGCCCAGGGTGACCCGGCGCGGGTTGGCCAGGTGGCTGTCGTCGACCAATGCCTGCACTTCCACCAGCATCGGCCGGGTGCCTTCCCAGGTAGCCATGACCACACTGCCCGGCACTTCTTCCTGGGCGCGGTTGAGGAAAATCGCCGACGGGTTGGAGACTTCCTTCAGGCCACGGTCGGTCATGCCGAACACGCCCAGTTCGTTGACCGCGCCGAAGCGATTCTTCACCGCCCGCAACAAACGCAGTCGGCCATCGGACTCACCCTCGAAATACAGCACGGTGTCGACCATGTGCTCCAGTACCCGTGGGCCAGCCAGCGAACCTTCCTTGGTGACGTGCCCGACCAGGAAAATCGCGGTTCCACTCTGCTTGGCATAGCGCACCAGCAACGCCGCACTCTCGCGCACCTGAGCCACGCCACCGGGGGCCGACTGCAATTGCTCGGTGAAAATGGTCTGGATCGAGTCGATCACCATCACCCGAGGCTTTTCCACGCGCGCAGTGGCGATGATGGTCTCGATGCACGTCTCGGTCATCACCTTGAGCTGGTCCTGCGGCAAGCCCAGGCGTCGCGAGCGCATGGCCACCTGTTGCTGGGACTCTTCGCCCGTGACGTATAGAGCAGGCATGGACGTGGCAATGTTGCACAGGGTCTGCAGCAGGATGGTCGACTTGCCGATACCCGGATCGCCCCCGATCAGCACCACCGAGCCGTCCACCAGACCGCCACCCAGTACGCGGTCAAGCTCAGCGCTGCTGGTGGTGAAACGCGGGATTTCCTCGACGCTGACTTCGGCCAGGGTCTTGATCTGAGCCTGCTGCCCAGCCCATCCCGTACGGCCACTCGGTGCAGCTGCACCGCCGCTTTCGATCATGGTTTCGACCAGGGTGTTCCAGGCCCCACACTCACCGCACTGGCCGGCCCATTTGGGGAAGGTCGCGCCGCACTCGGTGCAGCCATACAAGCGCTTGGCCTTGGCCATGGACTCGGTCTCCTGGAAAAAACCGCCATGATAGCCGAGCGGGACGTGTCTCGAACGCCCCGGGATGCGACAAAACTATTCGTTGCAGCCGCAGTCGGTAAGCCTGAATGCAACGCATAAAGCGATTTGTTGGCTTACACTGCGTTTACCTAACCATTTGTTACAAGGAGTCCAGCATGGGCATGCTCAGTGAGTTCAAGGCCTTCGCGGTCAAGGGAAATGTCGTCGATATGGCGGTAGGTATCATCATCGGCGCCGCCTTCGGCAAGATCGTCTCGTCCTTCGTGGGCGATGTGATCATGCCGCCACTGGGCCTTATCATCGGTGGTGTCGACTTCAGCGACCTCGCCGTGACCCTGAAGGCCGCAGAGGGCGATGTCCCGGCGGTGGTGCTGGCCTACGGCAAGTTCATCCAGACCGTCATCGACTTCCTGATCGTTGCCTTCGCCATCTTCATGGGCGTGAAGGCGATCAACCGCCTGAAGCGTGAAGAAGCCGTGGCGCCCTCCGCTCCACCAGTGCCGAGCGCCGAGGAAACGCTGCTCACCGAGATTCGCGATCTACTCAAGACGCAGAACCAGAATCGCTTGCCGTGACATGGCTGGGGGCGCCTTGCGCCCCCCATCGCCGACCAGCCGGCCGCTACGGAACCGGCACCGTTTCAGACGCTTACCAGTAGTTTTCCACCGCCACCTGGCCCGGGCGCTTACTCAGGCTCAAGTGCAGATCCCGTGCCTTGAGCACCTTGCGTGTCTCGTCGATCATTTGCGGGTTACCGCACAGCATGATCCGCGAATGTTCAGGCGACAGTTCCAGCCCCGCCGCTTTTTCCAGCTCGCCGTTTTCGATCAGCGTGGTGATACGCGCATTCAACGCGCCTGGGTGCCTTTCGCGGGTGACCACTGGCATGAACTGCAATTTGCCCGCGTACTCCGCCAGGTAGTCACGCAGCTCCAACCCGGCGATCTCATCCACATACGCCAGCTCCCTGGCCTCGCGCACGGAATACACCAGCTTGATGTTGTCGAAGCGCTCCCAGGCCTCGAAGTCCTGCAAGATCGACATGAATGGCGCGATACCTGTGCCGGTTGCCAACAGCCACAGATCACGCCCACCGACGAAGCGGTCCAGGGTCAGATAGCCGAAAGCCTGGCGATCGATCAGCAGTGAATCGCCCTCTTTCAGCCGGCTCAGCTCACTAGTGAATTCGCCGCCGGGTACCACGATGGAGAAGAAGTCGAGAAATTCGTCATGGGGTGCGCTGACCATGGAGTAGGCACGCCATACCACACTGCCATCAGCCTTGGTCACGCCCAGCCGCGCGAACTGACCCGCGCGGAAACGGAAGCCCGGGTCACGGGTGACGCGCAAGCTGAACAGGCTGGGGGTCAGCGGCTGAACATCGAGCAGGGTCTGACGGGTGAACTTCTCGGCGCTGGCGGTCATGACGGGCTTCCATGGTGGGCGTGCCCCCAGTGTCGCGCAAAGCAGCCTGGATAAAAACCGTCGGATTGTAGGGCCAAAGTCGGATTATCACGTCAAATTCACAGAAAAACTTGATCGCTATAACAAAAAAATCCCAACTTAATAGTCGGACTTTTCCTACAATCAATCGCTGTGTGCAAATGAATTGGATTCTTCAAGAGCCTTAAGGGAGTGTGACCCGATGCTTCACTGGAAGCCCGAGCATCTACATGAGCTTGCCACCGAGCGCGACCCCTCTCGCTTGTTCGACCTGGCGGTGCATCTGGCCCAGGACCTCGGCATGGAATACGTCGGCCTGAAGCTTCGCATCCAGATCGCCACGCAGACGCCCAAGCTTTATCTCTATAGCAACTACCCGAACGAATGGATCACACGCTGTCAGTGCGATGACTTTCACAAGCAAGACGCGGCCGCGCAAATGAGTCACCACTCAACCATGCCGGTGCTCTGGTCGGACGAGCTGTATCGTGAAGCGCCGCAGTTTCGTGAAGCCGCCTGCCTGCACGGCCTGCGTCACGGCTGGACCCAATCGGTGCACGATTTACAGCACAACGAAAGCCAGTTGAGTGTGTCCAGACCGTGCAACCCGATAGTTATTCAAGAGCTCTATGAGAAAGGCGCGAGCGTCCTGTGGCTGTGCCAAACGTTGCACGCGGTGATTGGCGAATACCACC
The DNA here is from genome assembly GCF_040762985.1 of Pseudomonas sp. Rh2. Lineage (NCBI taxonomy): Bacteria > Pseudomonadati > Pseudomonadota > Gammaproteobacteria > Pseudomonadales > Pseudomonadaceae > Pseudomonas > Pseudomonas sp. Rh2. The sequence continues at coordinate 1,338,907 of NZ_CP142890.1, read as the reverse complement.
TGAGTGAACTGTGCCCCCCGCAACCGAAGATGAGCGAGCGAGAACTGGAAGTGCTGAAGTGGTCGGCCGCCGGCAAGACCGCCGCCGACGTTGCCTGCATCCTGTCCCTGTCGCAAAGCACGGTGAACTTTCACATCCGCAGCGTCATCACCAAGACCAATGCCGCCAACAAGGCAGGCGCCATTGCCATTGCCGCATTGCGCGGGTGGATCTGACAGCCTTTCCTGCGACCTTCGGCAAAGCCCTGTAGAATCCGCAGCAAAGTCCGAGGCGATCCGCCTTGGGCAGATCCGTACCCGAGCCAGACGCCATGCCCCTGTTGAACACCCCCTACGCCGAACTCGACCTGATCCGCCAGCCGGAGCAGGCCAACGACCCGCTGCAGGCTTTCGATGCCGCCGATGAGTATCTGCTCGAGCACTTGCACGCTCAGGCGAACGACGCAGGCTGCCGAGTACTGGTGCTCAATGACAGTTTCGGCGCCCTGGCCGTCAGTCTGGCCGGCCACTTCCAGGTGGTCAGCAGCGGCGACTCGCACCTGGCCCGCCTGGCCCTGGAAAAGAACCTTGCGCGTAATGGCCAGGCCTATGACAGCGTGCCCTTCGTCCCGGCCAGCGAACACTGGCAAGGCCCCTTCGACCGTGTGCTGGTGCGCGTACCCAAGACCCTGGCCCTGCTCGAAGAGCAGCTGATCCGTCTGCAAGGTCACCTGACGCCCGGGGCCCAGGTGATTGCCGGCGCCATGATCAAGCACCTGCCGCGCGCTGCGGGCGACCTGATGGAAAAGTACATCGGCCCGGTACAGGCGTCACTGGCTCAGAAAAAAGCACGGCTGCTGACGGCCACGGTCGCCGAGCGCACAGTCGCCACCTCGCCCTACCCGACACGCTACCGCCTGGACTCCCCGACGCTCGAACTGGTCAACCATGCCAACGTGTTCTGCCGCGAAGGGCTGGATATCGGCACCCGCGCCTTCCTCCCACATCTGCCGCGTCATCTGGGCCAGGCCCGCGTGGCGGACCTGGGTTGCGGCAATGGCGTGCTGGCGATCGCCAGCGCTCTGGAAAACCCGGACGCCCTTTACACGCTGGTCGATGAATCATACATGGCCGTGCAATCGGCCCGGGAAAACTGGCAAGCCGCGCTGGGCGACCGCGCGGTGACCGTCATGCCGGGCGACGGGCTGGCAGGACAGGAAAGACAATCGCTGGACGTCGTGCTGTGCAACCCGCCGTTCCACCAACAGCAAGTAGTAGGCGACTTTCTTGCCTGGCGCATGTTCCAGCAGGCCCGTGAGGCATTGGTGGTGGGCGGCGCGCTGTACATCGTCGGTAACCGGCACCTGGGTTACCACAGCAAGCTGTCGCGGCTGTTCCGGGGTGTGGAGCAAGTGGCGGCGACACCGAAGTTCGTGATTCTCAAAGCCCGCAAGTGAGTCGCTAAGGTCCAGGGCTTGATCGCCGGCAAGCCGGCTTGCCGGCGATCAGGCCAAAAGGCTCAGTGGGTGGTCAAACCCGCCGCCCCCATGAACAGGCGCATCACGTAAGCCGCCACGCCCAGTGCCGCGACACTCAACGCCCAGATCAACACCAGCCAACCCAGTCGCTGCCACAGTGGCTTTTTCTCTTCCAGGCCATGTTTACCGGTCATCGTGCGGCCCTCCTAGTGATAGCCGTCGTCAGGGGTCACCTTGCCGCGGAACACGTAGTAGCTCCAGAAGGTATACCCCAGGATGAACGGCAGGATGAACAAGGTGCCCACCAGCATGAAGCCCTGGCTCTGCGGCGGTGCCGCGGCATCCCAGATCGAGATCGACGGCGGGATGATGTTCGGCCACAGGCTGATACCCAATCCGCTGTAGCCGAGGAAAATCAGCACCAGGGTCAACAGGAACGGGGTGTAGTGGGCATTGCGCGCCACCGCCTTGAGCAACCCGTAGAAGGTCACCAGCACCAGGATCGGCACCGGCATGAACCAGACCAGGTTGGGCATGCTGAACCAGCGGTCGGCGATTTGCGGATAGGCAATCGGCGTCCACAGGCTGACGATACCGATCACCACCAGCAGCACCAGCGCCAAGGGCTTGGCCAGGTCATGCATCTGCTGCTGCAGCGCCCCTTCGGTCTTCATGATCAACCACGTGCAGCCGAGCAGTGTGTAGGCGACGATCAGGCCCAGACCGCTGAACAGGCTGAACGGGGTCAACCAGTCGAGGGTGCCACCGGCAAAATGCCGATCGACGACCTTGAAGCCCTCGATGAAAGCGCCCAACGCAACGCCCTGGAAGAACGTCGCGACCAGCGAACCCCAGATGAAGGCCTTGTCCCAGATGTGGCGCTTGTCGGCCTTGGCCTTGAAGCGAAACTCGAACGCCACTCCCCGGAAGATCAGGCCGATCAGCATGAGGATCAGCGGCAGGTACAGCGCTTCGAGCACCACCGAATAGGCCATCGGGAAGGCACCGAACAGTCCTGCCCCGCCCAGGACCAGCCAAGTCTCGTTGCCGTCCCATACGGGCGCAACGGTATTCATCATCACATCGCGGTCACGCTCGCCCTTGACGAAGGGGAAGAGCATGCCGATTCCCAGGTCGAAACCATCCATCACGACATACATCATGACGCCGAAGATGATGATCACCGCCCAGATCAGCGGAAGGTCGATACCCATGGCTCAGTTCCCCTTGCTCAGGCTGACGGTGTTGGCTTCTTTGCCATCATCGGCGGCGGACAACGGCCGCGCCGGTGTGCGTTTCTGGCCAGGCCCCCCGGGCGTGTGCTCGTCGCCCTCACCTGTCTTAGGCCCTTTGCGTACCAGGCGCATCATGTAGCCAAGACCGGTACCGAACAGGGCGAAGTACACCACCACGAACGCCACCAGGGTGAAGCCAAGCTGGGAGTAGCTATGGTTGGAAACCCCTTCGGAGGTGCGCATCAAGCCATACACCACCCACGGCTGACGGCCGATTTCAGTGGTGAACCAACCGGCAAGGATGGCGATCAGCCCGGATGGCCCCATCCACAAGGTGAGGTAAAGGAAGGGGCGGTTGCTGTACAGCGTGCCGCGCTTGCGCAGCCACAGGCTCCACAGGCCGACGAAGATCATCAGCAAGCCCAGGCCCACCATGACCCGGAACGACCAGAACACGATGGTCGAGTTGGGGCGGTCCTCAGGCGGGAACTCTTTCATCGCCGGAACCTGCTTGTCCAGGCTATGGGTCAGGATCAGGCTGCCGAGTGCGGGAATCTCGATCTTGAAGCGGGTGGTCTCGGCTTTCATGTCAGGGATGCCGAACAGAATCAGCGGGGTCGGCTCGCCGGGCACGTTCTCCCAATGCCCTTCGATGGCGGCGATCTTCACTGGCTGGTGCTTGAGGGTGTTCAGGCCGTGGAAGTCACCGATCACTGCCTGCACCGGTGCCACGATCAAGGCCATCCACATGGCCATCGACAGCATCTTGCGCACCGCCGGGTTATCCCGGCCGCGCAGCAGGTGCCAGGCCGCCGAGGCGCCAACGAAGAAGGCGGTGGCGACGAAGGCGGCGGTGGCCATGTGCATCAGGCGGTAGGGGAACGATGGGTTGAACACCACCGCCAGCCAGTCCACCGGTACCACCCGGCCATCGATGATTTCGTGGCCCTGGGGTGTTTGCATCCAGCTGTTGGACGCCAGGATCCAGAAGGTCGAGACCAGGGTCCCGAGCGCCACCATGACCGTGGCGAAGAAGTGCAGGCCGCGACCGACACGGTTCCAGCCAAACAGCATGACACCCAGGAAACCGGCTTCGAGGAAGAACGCCGTGAGCACCTCGTAGGTCAGCAATGGCCCGGTAACGGCACCGGCAAAATCGGAGAATCGACTCCAGTTGGTGCCGAACTGATAGGCCATGACCAGGCCGGACACCACACCCATGCCGAAGTTGACGGCGAAGATCTTCGACCAGAAGTGGTAGAGGTCGCGGTAGACATCGTTGTGGGTCTTGAGCCAAAGGCCTTCGAGGACCGCGAGGTAGCTCGCCAGCCCGATGGTGATGGCTGGGAACAAGATGTGAAAGGACACGGTAAAGGCAAACTGGATTCGGGCGAGCTCAAGGGCTTCTAAGCCGAACATGGTGCTTCCTCTTCAGATAATCCGGCGACCGGGCGTGTGGCCCAATCACCCACTGCCCCCACGGTAGTCGAGTGCGGCGCGTTGGAATTGTTCTGTTCGACTGCAGGGAATCCGGCCAAAAGGCCAAAATCGCTGACGGTATCGTTGCAACCGCAACGATTGATCCAAGTCAACAATTTTCTGGAAGCATAGTCCCGATTGGACCGTTGGGCGGTGTGGTGGATTGCCGCGTGACCGGTTGCCCCACCCACTTTACCAGGGTGTGAAAAAGTGCCGATTTGGGCAAACAGTAACCGCTTGTTACAAACAGATGATAACCTGCCGCCCCCTCTACTGCGCCGAGGCCCACAGGTTTCCGATGTCCGATTCCGCACCGCAGTTGTTGCGTCACCACCGTCCGTTCCTGGCCTTCTGGCTCGCCCGGGTGTTCACCGCCAGCGGCTTCCAGATGCTCACCGTGGCCATCGGCTGGCACCTCTACCAGCTCACCGGAAATGTCCTCGACCTGGGCCTGGTCGGTCTGGTGGAGTTCGCTCCCCGCGTGCTGTTCATGCTGCACACCGGGCATGTCGCCGACCGCTATGACCGGCGCAAGGTCGCCGCGCTCTGCCAAAGCCTCCAGGGGCTGATCGCACTGGCCTTGGCCGTGGGCAGCCTGACCGACAACGTCACCCGCGAGCTAATCTTCGCGCTGGCCTTCCTCCTGGGGGCGACCCGCTCGTTCGAGATGCCGGCCACCCAGGCCCTGCTGCCCAATGTCGTGCCGCCTGGACTGTTCCCGCGGGCGGTGGCGGCCTCGGCCTCGGCGACTCAGGCGGCGACCATCATCGCTCCAGCCGTGGGGGGGTTCCTGTACGCCTTCGGCAGCATCTGGGTATACGGCCCAACCGTGGCCCTGTATGCCACCGCCTGCCTGCTAATGCTCAGCCTCGAATCCCGCCAGCAGGTGACTCAGCGTGGCCGCGCCAGCCTGGAATCGCTGATGGCTGGGATCCGCTTCATCCGCAGCCGCCCCGATATTCTCGGGGCGATATCGCTCGACTTGTTCGCGGTGCTGCTGGGCGGAGCCACCGCGCTGCTGCCAGTGTTCGCCAAGGACATCCTGCTCACCGGCCCCTGGGGCCTTGGTCTGCTGCGCTCGGCGCCTGCAGTGGGAGCGCTGCTCATGTCGCTATGGCTTGCACGCTTCCCGGTGGAGCGCAAAGTGGGCCGGACCATGTTCACCGCTGTCGGCGTGTTCGGCGTGGCGACCATCGCCTTTGGCTTGTCCACCTCTTTCTGGTTCTCGCTGGCGGTACTGGTGGTGCTGGGCGCGGCCGACATGATCAGCATGGTGATCCGTGGCGCCTTCGTACAGCTGGAGACACCGGACGAAATGCGCGGGCGGGTGAGCGCGGTGAACGGGTTGTTCATCGGTGCCTCGAACCAACTCGGAGAGTTCGAATCCGGAGTCACGGCGCACTGGTTCGGCACGGTGCCGGCGGTCGTGCTGGGTGGCGTGGGGACGCTGGTGGTGACTGGGGTGTGGATAAAACTGTTCCCGACGTTGGCCAAGCGGGATCGGCTTCACAACAGCTGAAGCGTGGCCTGCACCGGTGCCTGCACGTCGCCGAGGTACCTTTGGCCGGCGATAGGGCCGAACAGCCCTCCCGACGGCCATACTCCCCGGCCCCCCATGCTGGTATGATGCGCGGCTTTTTTCCGCCCCACATAAACCACCGTTCGCCACGACGTGTGCTTTGCTGATGGGGTCGATACATTCACGGCGCCGGGGGCGCCTTGGGGAGCGGGCATGCTGGAAAGGCTGTTTCAACTAAGAGCACACAACACCAATGTGCGCACCGAGATTCTCGCGGGCGTCACCACCTTCCTGGCCATGGCCTACATCCTGTTCGTCAACCCGAGTATCCTCGGCGAGACCGGCATGGACAAAGGGGCGATCTTCGTCGCCACCTGCCTGGCCGCGGCCATCGGCTCGACGACCATGGGCCTGATCGCCAACTACCCGATCGCCCTGGCACCGGGCATGGGCCTGAACGCGTTCTTCACCTACACCGTGGTCCTGCATATGGGGCACACCTGGCAGGTGGCGCTGGGTGCAGTGTTCATCTCGGCGGTGTGCTTCTTCCTGCTGTCGATCTTCCGCATCCGCGAATGGATCGTGAACAGCATCCCGCTGCCGCTGCGCTCGGCGATCGCCGCCGGCATCGGCCTGTTCCTGGCGCTGATCGCCTTGCACAATGCCGGCATCGTCGTCGATAACCCTGCCACCCTGGTGGGTTTGGGGGACCTCAAGCAACCCGCTCCGATTCTCGCCACCCTGGGCTTCTTCCTGATCGTTGGCCTTGAGTCGCTCAAGGTCCGCGGTGCGGTCCTGATCGGTATCCTGGCGGTCACGCTTGCCTCCATCCTGATGGGTGTGACCCCGTTCGGTGGTGTGGTCTCGATGCCGCCATCGCTGGCACCGACCTTCCTGCAGCTGGACATCAAAGGCGCCCTGGACATTGGCCTGGTCAGCGTGATCTTCGCCTTCCTGTTCGTCGACCTGTTCGACAACTCCGGTACCCTGATCGGTGTGGCCAAGCGCGCCGGCCTGATGGGCAAGGACGGCCACATGCCGAAGATGGGCCGCGCCCTGATCGCCGACAGCACCGCGGCCATGGCCGGCTCGCTGTTGGGCACCTCGACCACCACCAGCTACATCGAATCGGCTGCGGGCGTGAGTGCCGGTGGCCGCACAGGCCTGACCGCCATCGTGGTTGCCGTGCTGTTCCTGCTGGCGCTGTTCTTCGCCCCGCTGGCCGGTAGCGTACCGGCCTTCGCCACTGCCCCGGCGCTGCTGTTCGTCGCGGTGCTGATGGCCTCGGGCCTGGCGGAAATAAACTGGGACGATGTCACCGAAGCGGCCCCCGTGGTGGTCACTGCCCTGGCCATGCCGCTGACCTACTCGATCGCCAACGGCATTGCCTTCGGCTTCATCGCCTGGACCGCCGTCAAGCTGATCTCCGGCCGCCACCGCGACCTGAACCCGGCACTGGTGATCCTCTCCATCCTGTTCGTCATCAAGTTGGGCTGGTTCAACGCATGAGTGCTGTCTTCGACCCCTCCTCCTACGCCACGCAGCTGGACGCCAAGGTAGCCCGGCTGCGAGAGCTGCTGGCGCCCTTCGGCGCGCCGGAGCCGGTTGTTTTCGAGTCGCCCCGCGAACACTACCGCCTGCGGGCCGAGTTCCGCCTGTGGCGCGAGGACGGCCAGCGTCACTATGCGATGTTCGCCCCCGGGGAGAAACACAAGGCGATCCTGATCGACGATTTCCCCATCGCCAGCGAGCGCATCAACGCGCTGATGCCGCGCCTGAAAGCGGCCTGGCAGGCCAGCGAGGCACTGGGAAACCGCCTGTTCCAGGTGGAGTTCCTCACCACCCTGGCCGGCGATGCGATGGTCACGATGTGCTACCACCGCCCGCTGGACGAGGCGTGGGAAGTGGCTGCGCGCCAACTGGCCAGCGACCTTGGGGTGAGCGTCATCGGTCGTTCCAAGGGCAAGCGGCTGGTGGTCGGGCGTGACTATGCAGTGGAAAAGCTCGACGTGGCGGGCCGCGTGTTCAGCTACCGCCAGCCGGAAGGTGCGTTCACCCAGCCCAATGGCGCGGTGAACCAGAAGATGCTGAACTGGGCCTACGACGCCATTGGCGAGCGCGACGACGACCTGCTGGAGCTGTATTGCGGCAACGGCAACTTCACCCTGCCGCTGGCCACCCGCGTGCGCAAGGTGCTGGCCACCGAAATCAGCAAGACCTCGGTCAATGCCGCACTGAGCAACCTCGACGAGAACGCGGTGGATAACGTGCGCTTGGTGCGCCTGTCGGCCGAGGAACTGACCCAGGCCTTGAACGACGTTCGCCCGTTCCGCCGCCTGGAAGGCATCGACCTCAAGCGCTATGAGTTCGGCACGGTGTTCGTCGACCCGCCACGGGCCGGCATGGACCCGGACACCTGCGAGCTGACCCGGCGTTTCGAGCGGATCCTGTACATCTCGTGCAATCCGGAAACATTGGCGGCCAACATTGCCCAGTTGCAGGACACGCACCAGATCGAGCGCTGTGCGTTGTTCGACCAGTTCCCCTATACCCACCACATGGAGAGTGGGGTGTTGCTGGTCCGGCGCTGACGGCTCAACGACGAAGCCGCTGCCACGAATATCGCGCTATCGCAATATCCGTGGCAGCGGCCTTGGGTCGCGAAGGGGCTGCAAGGCAGCCCCAGGCTTGAATCAGAAGTCGAAGAAGACTGTCTCCCCTTCCCCCTGAATACGGATATCGAAACGGTACGCCGTCTTCCCATCCACCTCGCAACGCTTGGCAATCAGCGTCTCGCGGCGCTGCGGCTGCTCGATCAGGTTGAGCACCGGGCACTTGGCGTTGGCATCTGCCTCGTCATCGAAATACACCCGCGTGTGCAGATGAATGTTGATGCCTCGGGCAAACAGGCTGATGTTGATGTGCGGCGCCATGGGCACGCCCGCAGCGTTCTTCACGACACCCGGCTTGACCGTCTGCAAGGTCCACTCACCCGCATCGAAGGTGGTGGCGGTGCGACCGAAGCTGTTGAAGGCATTTTCCAGGTTGAAGGCATCCTGGTACTGGCCGTTGGCATCCGCCTGCCACACTTCCAGGAACGAATCCCGCACCAGGTGGCCGTTGCCGTCATATACATGGCCGATCAACAGGATGTGTTCGCCTGGGGCGTCTGGCTTGGCCAGGCAGTTCCAGATTTCCTGAGCACGGGTCGGGTTGCCGGCCGCTTCCAGGGCCAGGCCGATGTGTACGTATGGGCCGGCGGTTTGCGAAGGGGTTTCCGGCAGCAGTTCGATGGGCATGTCGGGGTCCTCAGCAGTTCTCGAAGTGGGTCTTGCGCTGGCCACGCAGCACGATGTCGAAGCGGTACGCCAGGCAGTCCATGGGGTTGGCGTTGCTCATGTCGAGCTTGGCGATCAACTGCTGCACGGCTTCGGGGTTGGCGATCGACTTGACGATCGGGCACATCGGAATCAACGGATCACCTTCGAAGTACAGCTGGGTGATCAGTTTGGTGGCAATCGACGGGCCGCTGATGGAGAAGTGGATGTGCGCCGGACGCCAGTCGTTCGGGCCGTTGCGCCATGGGTACGGACCGGGCTTGATGGTGCGGAAGCTGTAGTAGCCGTCACGGTCGGTCAGGCAGCGGCCGACACCACCGAAGTTCGGGTCCAGCGGCGCCAGGTAACGGTCGTTCTTGTGCCGGTAGCGACCACCGGCGTTGGCTTGCCACATCTCGACCAGGGTGTTCGGCACAGGCTTGCCGTACTGGTCGACGACGCGGCCGGACACGATGATGCGCTCGCCGATCGGCAGGCCACCATTGTTGAAGTTCAGCAGCAGGTCATGGTCGTGCGGGCCAAAGCCCAGGTGGGAAAAGTCCGGACCGGTGGTTTCGCTGATCGACTGCGGAATACTGACCAGAGCCTGGCGCGGAGAGCGGGCAACGGACGTCTTGTAGTCGGGCGTGAGGGCCTTGGGGTGCCAGTTGCGATCACGGATCACGAAGCGGCTGTTGTCCTGAGCGGGCATGCCGATTTCCTCTCTTGGAATTATCAGAACGCCTGTGGATGACAGGCGGACTTGCAGTTTCAGATAAGTCGCGCGGGATGAATATTGAAAACACGCGCCAATTACATAACCAAATGGTTATGCATCTCTACCCAGGGCTAACAGGTTGCGCTGCACTGAACTAACCTATGTCTTCATGTTTCACGCTCTGGAGCGCACTTCATGGAATGGCGAAAAGGCCGACGCAGCGACAATGTGGTCGATGCCCGAGGCGAAGGTGGTGGCGGCGGCATGCGCTTTGGCGGCGGCAAGGGGCTGGGGCTGGGTGCAATCCTACTGATCGTCGGCATTGGCTGGCTCACCGGACAGGACCCTCTGCAGATCCTTGGCCAGCTCGCCGGGCAGATGGAACAGCAGCAACAAGTCCCCAGTGGGGCTGGCGGCAAGGCGCCGCCGGCCAACGACGAGCAGGCCGAGTTCGTCGCCTCGATCCTCGGCGACACCGAAGATACCTGGAAGGCTCTGTTCTCCCAGGCCGGCAAGCAATACCGCGACCCCAAGCTCGTGCTGTTCAGCGGCCAGGTCAACTCGGCCTGCGGCTTTGCCTCGGCGGCGGTGGGCCCGTTCTACTGCCCGGCGGACCAACGGGTGTACCTGGACATGACCTTCTTCCGTGAAATGGAAACCCGTTTCGCTGCCGCAGGCGACTTCGCCCAAGCCTATGTCATCGCCCATGAGATCGGTCACCACGTGCAGACCCTGCTCGGCGTGTCGGCCAAGGTCGATGCCGCGCGGCGCAACGGCCAGCGCATGGAGGGCGACAATGGCCTGCTGGTACGCCAGGAACTGCAGGCCGACTGCCTGGCCGGCGTCTGGGCTTATCAGGCGCAGCAGCGGCTCAACTGGCTTGAGCCGGGTGATGTCGAAGAAGCGCTCAATGCCGCCAATGCCATCGGTGACGACCGCCTGCAACAGCAGGGCCAAGGGCGCGTGGTGCCCGATTCGTTCACCCATGGCACTTCGCAACAACGGGTGCGTTGGTTCAAGACCGGTTTCGCCCAGGGGGATGTGAACAGCTGCGATACCTTCAGTGCGCGGAATCTTTGAGATTCACGGGTAAGTCCACCCACGGCCTTATGAAAACGCAAACGTTTTCATAAGGTTACAAATCAGCTGAAAAAGCGTTTCAGCTTCCGTTTTTCTTGCCGATAACTGCTGCACGAATCAGCAGGCACCCAGAAGAACAACGCCTAGCGATCGAAGATCAAGCGAGCGAAATCATTTTTCTGGAGAGCGTGCATGAACAGCTGGTTCGCCAACATCAGCGTAAACCTCAAGCTGGGCCTGGGCTTTGGCCTGGTCCTTGTCCTGACCGGCCTGCTGGCCCTGACTGGCTGGACCAGTCTGGGCAGCCTGATCGACCGTAGCAATTGGATGGGCGACATCGGTCAGCTCAACAAAGACCTGACCGACCTTCGGGTCGCGCGCCTGCAATACATGATCGCCAACGGCGATGACGCAGCGGCAGCCAATACCCAGGCCAAGCTCGATGCCTTCAGCAAGCAGCAGCAATACCTGGCCAATACCTTCAAGAGCCCAGAGAACGTCAAGCTGCTCAATGAACTGGGCCAGACCATCAGCGAGTACAAGGTGTCGCTGAACAAGATGCGCGCCGGTTACAAGAACTCCCTGGCGGCCCGCGAAGCCATGAACAGCTCGGCCATCAAGGCTGACCAAGCCATGGACACCCTCAGCGAGGAGGTCATGGCCCGCCCAGAGACCGACAGCGTGCGTCTGGCCCAGTACCAACTGATCAGCAAGACCCGCCAGCAATTGTTGCAGGTGCGCATCGATGTACGCGGCTACATTGCCGACAACACTGCTGCCAACGAACAGGCCGCATTGCGCCAGCTCGACGCGGCGCTGGCTGAAGTCGAAACCCTCAAGCGCCAACTGCCTGGCGACGCCAACCGCCTGCAGCAGTTCGAGCAGTCGGTGCAGGCCTACCGGGATGCCGTGCGTCAGTTCCGCGATGCCGTCGCCGGTATCACCACTGCACGCGCGGAAATGACCGTACAGGGCGCGGACATCGTCAAGCGCAGCGATGCGCTGTACAAGATCCAACTTGAGCGTCGTGACGCGGAAAGCACCCAGGCCCGCAGCCTGCAGACCATCGCCACCCTGCTGGCACTGCTGGTAGGTGTGCTGGCGGCGGTCATCATCACCCGCCAGATCACCCGCCCGCTGCGCGAAACCTTGCACGCGGTGGAACGGATCGCTGGCGGCGACCTCACCCACGATCTGCGGGTGACCCGCCGCGACGAAATCGGTGTGCTGCAGCAGGGCATCGCCCGCATGGGCACCACCCTGCGCGAACTGATCTCCGGCATTCGCGACGGGGTTACCCAAATCGCCAGCGCCGCCGAGGAGCTTTCGGCCGTCACCGAGCAGACCAGCGCCGGCGCCAACAGCCAGAAAGTCGAAACCGACCAGGTCGCCACGGCCATGCATGAAATGGCCGCCACGGTTCAGGAAGTGGCGCGCAATGCCGAACACGCTTCCCATGCCGCCACCGGTGCCGACGGCGAAGCCCGGGCCGGTGATCGCGTGGTCGGTGAAGCGATCAGCCAGATCGAGCGCCTGGCCGAGGAAGTACACCGTTCTACCGAGGCCATGAACCTGCTGCAGCAGGAGAGCCAGAAGATAGGCAGCGTCATGGACGTGATCAAGTCGGTCGCCGAGCAGACCAACCTGCTGGCCCTGAACGCCGCCATCGAAGCGGCCCGTGCTGGCGAGGCCGGCCGTGGTTTCGCGGTGGTCGCCGACGAGGTGCGCGGTTTGGCCCAGCGTACGCAGAAATCCACCGAAGAGATCGAAGAGCTGGTGGCCAGCCTGCAAAGTGGCACCCAGCAGGTGGCCAACGCCATGCAAGGTAGCCGCACCCTGACCGACAGCAGCGTCGAGCTGGCGCGCAAGGCCGGTGCATCGCTGGAAAGCATCACCAGTACGGTGTCGAACATCCAGTCGATGAACCAGCAGATCGCGGCAGCGGCCGAGCAGCAGAGCGCCGTGGCCGAGGAAATCAGCCGTAGCATCCTCAATGTCCGGGATGTGTCGGAGCAGACCGCGGCGGCCAGTGACGAGACGGCGGCCTCCAGCGTGGAGCTGGCTCGCCTGGGTGGGCACCTGCAGATGCTGGTCAGTCAGTTCCGCGTTTGACCGAGAGATGGCCTTGGCGGGTAGAACCGCTCCCACGGAATCGGCGCAAGGCGCCGTACCGGTGGGGGCGGGTTCACCCGCGAATGCGTCAGCACGGTCAGTCCAGTATCACTTGACGATCATCCCTACCCCACGTCCACGCGGGTCAGAGGCCGTCTCAAGCTTTTCTCCCGTCACCCGGATCGCCTGGATATCACCCATCTCCCAGCCCTGGTCTTCCAGCACATAACCCATCTTCCTCAGCTCATCCGCCACTGGCCCGGTGAGCGGTGCATAACTGTCATAGTAGAGGGTGTCCTTGGGCAACAACTGATGGTGCACGCGCTGGGCCGCGACTGCCTTCTCAAGCGGCATGCCATAGTCGTACAAGTTGTTCATCACCTGGAAGATCGAGGTGAAGATCCGCGAGCCGCCTGGCGTACCGATCACCAGCACCACCTTGCCATCGCGCGTCATCAGGCTCGGGCTCATGGACGAGAGCATGCGTTTGCCAGGTTCGATGGCATTGGCCGCGCCTCCCACCACACCGAAGGCATTGGCTGCGCCAGGCTTGGCACTGAAGTCGTCCATCTCATCGTTGAGCAGGAAGCCCGCCCCCTTGACCACTACGCCGCTGCCGTAGTCGAGGTTCAGGGTGTAGGTGTTACTGACGGCGTTGCCCTGCTTGTCGACGATGGAGAAGTGCGTGGTCTGGTGCGACTCCAGCCCCGGCTTGACGCCATCGGTATCGGAGATGGCATTCGGGTTGACCTGGGCTGCGCGCTTGGCCAGATAGTCCTTGGCAATCAGCTTGTCCACCGGCACCTGGGTGAAGGCCGGGTCGCCCAGGTAGTCGGCACGGTCGGCGAACACCCGCTTTTCGATTTCGGCCAACAAGTGGATGTAGCGCGCCGAGTTGTGCTCCACGCCCTTGAAGTCAGCTTCGCGGTTGGCCTTGATGCCCAGCAATTGCGCCAGGGCAACGCCTCCCGAGCTGGGCGGCGGAGCGGTGTAGACCACATTGCCACGCCAGTCGATTGCCATCGGTTGGCGCCAGATGGCCTTGTAGTCCTTGAGGTCTTCCTTGGTGATCAGGCCTTTGTCGGCTTGCATCTGCGCCACCAGCAAATCGGCGGTCTTGCCCTGGTAAAACTCGCTGGCACCTTTGTCGGCGATGCGCTCGAGGGTTTGCGCCATTTCCGGCTGCTTGAACAGCTCGCCGACCTTCATGCTGGAAAAGTAGTCGTTGAAGTTGGTGCCCGCCTTGAACAGGCCCTGGGCGTCGTCACGGTACTGGTACTGTTTCTGCGCGACCTTGAAGCCATTCTTGGCATAGCCGATGGCGGGGGTCAGCAGTTCGCTCCAGGGCAACTTGCCGAACTTCTGGTGCGCTTCCCACAAGCCCATGACAGTGCCAGGCACGCCTGCTGCGCGGGCGCCGACCAGGCTGAGGTTCTCGATCACCTCGCCTTTTTCGTCCAGGTACATGTTGCGCGTTGCAGCTTTGGGCGCCACTTCGCGGTAGTCGAGGAAATAGGGCTTGCCGTCGACGAACAGGGTCATGAAACCACCACCGCCGATGTTGCCTGCCTCAGGGTAGGTCACCGCCAGGGTGAAGGCAGTGGCCACTGCGGCGTCCACTGCGTTGCCGCCTTTCTTCAGGATATCGGCGGCCACCTGCGCACCATATTGATCAGGTGCAGCCACCGCTGCGCCCTCAAGGGTTACGGCGTAAGCCGAAGAACAGCTCAGAATCGCGGCTCCGAGAGCCATGGACGTGAACAGGACGTTACGCATAACACTTCCTTGGTGTTGTTTTTGTTGATCGGTCAGTAATACCGGAACTTACCGACCGTGCAAACAACCTTAGACTCTGTGTGAAAAGTCTTGAGACGAAGGTCAGGCTGTTTTCAACGCAGCATCACCGAGTATCAACGCTTTTCGTACAGAGCCTAGGAGCTTTCGCCGCCCTTGGACAGCAATTGTCGCCCCCAGGCAACTCAGCAGGCGTACATCGCCAATTTGTTCTGGATGAAATCCAGGAAGCACTGGATACGCAGGGCCAATTGCGTGTTGCGGTAGTACACCGCGTTGATCGGCTGCCGGTAGCCATTGTGGGCATCGCCCAGCACGACCTGAAGACGACCGGTACGAATGTCCTCGTGGGTCATGAAGTGCGAGAGGCTGACGATGCCCTCTCCCGCCAAGGCCAACTGGCGCAGGGTTTCGCCGCTCGAAGCGATGAGTGCCGGACGAATCGTCCAGCGATCGCCGTGCGCATGGCGCAGCGGCCATTGATTGAGCACCTCGGGTTGGCTGAAGCCGAGCAAGCAGTGGTCGTCGAGGTCTTCCACTCGCTGCGGCGCGCCGTGCCGCTCCAGGTAGGCCGGGCTGGCCAGCACCTGCACGGGGCTGCACCCCAGCGAACGCGCATGCAGGCTCGAATCGGCCAGTTCACCGATGCGAATGGCCACGTCGGTGCTTTGCTCCAGAAGGTCGATGATCAGGTCGTCGGTGTTCAGCTCCAGCTCGATGCCGGGGTACAGGCGCCGGAACTCGCCAATCCACGGCAGGATGGCATGGAGCATGAACGGGGCAGCGGCGTTGATACGCAGGCGGCCGGAGGGGGTCTGGCGGTTCATCGACAGACGCTCTTCCATTTCATCCATCTGTTCGAGGACGAGCCGCGAGCGCTCAAGGAAGAAGCGGCCTTCTTCGGTCAGGTCCATGCGTCGGGTGGTACGGTTGACCAGCGTGGTATCGAGTTTGGCCTCCAGACGCGACAGGGTGCGGCTGACAGCAGACGGCGTCTGGCCCAGTTGCTCGGCAGCGGCGGAAATGGAGCCGCTGTCGATAACGGCGACGAAAACCTGGAGTTCTTCGGATCGGGTTTTCACGTGGCAGGCCTGTATCGAAAAGTGCTGTGATTGATAGCGGGTCGCCGGGCACTGCGCAAGTCAAGCACAGTGCCTGCAGGCGCCGGCTCGCCGACGATGAGGCCGGCACAGGCACCGCGAAACCGTTACCCTTGCTTGCCGAACACCTCTCCCAGGTGCGCCTCATACGCTGCCACCGCCGCCGGTACGTCAGGCCGCTTCATCACATCCACCGCCAGGAACGTCGGCAAACCAGTCATGCCGAGGAACTGATTGGCCTTGTGGAACGGGAAGTACACCGCATCCACACCTTTACCTTCGAAGAAGTCGGTCGGGTCGTCGAAGGCTTGCTCAGGAGCATTCCAGGTCGCCGAAATCATGTACTGCTTGCCCTGCACGAGTCCGCCGCTGCCGTACTTCTGCGAGGCATCCGACCGGGTGCGACCATCGTTGGCGTAGAGGCTGCCATGGCCTGCGGTAAAGACTTCGTCGATGTACTTCTTCACGGTCCACGGCGCGCCCATCCACCAACCTGGCATCTGGTAGATGACCACATCGGCCCACAGGTACTTCTGCACTTCTTCAGCGACGTCGTAGCCGCCATCGATGAACGTTTCCCGCACATCGAAACCGGCGCGGTCCAGGTAGGCAACCGCCGCATCGTGCAGGGTCTGGTTCAGACGACCGTCGGAATGGGCGAACTGCTTGCCGCCGTTGAGCAACAGGATCTTTTTCATGGGTAACCTCGAACGTGGGTGTCGATCCGAGGCGCTGCGCCTGCCGATCGAGCCGAATGGGATGGCGGCAGGTTACGGAGCGGGCAAGCTGAGAAAAAGCGGCCTTGGGGCAAAATACTTTTGCCTTGAAATCATCAATGGTTCGGCCATTGTTGCCTTAGAATCGTTTCAGTCATTCAACCTTAGAGGCACCCCCCATGAGCGAGCAGCACGCCTTCATCCTCAAGGCCAAAACCCGTCCTGAAAAGTCCGAAGCCTTTGAAACCCTGTTCCGGGCGTACGTAGAACCGAGCCGCCAGGAACCGGGCTGCGTCGAATACCACATGCTGCGCGACAAGCAAGACCCGACCCTGTTCGTGTTCTACGAAGTCTGGGCCAGCAAGGCCGCCCTGGATGAGCACTCGGCCTTGCCGCACATGCGCGAATTCTTTGAAAAGCGCATGGACTACCTGGAGCGCGATTTCGATATCCAGCTCATCGAGATGCTCAGCCCTTCATCCGCTAGCCGTTGACCAGCAGGTGGCCGCCCAACGCGGCCAGGCCCACGAAGAAGCAACGCTTGAACCCTACCGCGCTGATGCGTTGGCGCAACCACTGGCCGGCCAGCATGCCCAGCAATGCTGGCGCCAGCATCAGCAGCGATGCGCCCAAGGCTTGACCGCCAAGGGCATCCTGCCTGGCCAGGCCAATGGCCAGGGCCAGCGTAGACACCGTGAACGATAGGCCCAAGGCCTGGATCATTTCGTCACGGTTCAGCCCAAGGCCCTGCAGAAAAGGTACCGCCGGCATCACGAACACGCCGGTTCCCGCCGTCACCACGCCGGTCACCAGTCCGCACAGGGGGCCTAGCCATCTTTCCTGCGCTGGCGATAGCTGAAAACCACGGCCGACCAGGCCGTACAGCGCGTAGGCGAGCAACGCTGCGCCCAGCGCATGAACGGCCCACGGTCCGCTGTCGATACCCAACCAGGCGCTGCCAAGCAGGGTGCCAACGACGATCATCAGCAACAGGGGGCCCAGACGGCGCAACAACGCCAGCAGGTGCCCGCCAGCACCCAATTGCCACAGGTTGGTCAACGTCGACGGAACGATCAACAACGCCGCAGCCTGTGCCGGCGTCATAGCCAGACCCAACAGCCCCATGGCGATGGTCGGCAGGCCCAGGCCGATGACACCCTTGACCGTACCGGCCAGCAGGAAGGTCATCACCACCAGCAACGACAGCGCCGGTCCTATGTCTTGATAGAAAGCGATCAGTGTGTTCATGCGCCCATGATGGGCAGTATCCGCTGGTTTGAACATCTGCCATATACTCAGCCTGACTCTTGCCAGGACAGAGGCACATGCACTTCGACTTGATCGACCTGAACCTGTTCCAGCATGTGCTGGAGTGCGGCAGTATCACGGCAGGTGCCCAGCGCAGCCACCTGTCCCTGCCCGCGGCCAGTGCGCGTATCCGTGCGATGGAGGGCTCGCTCGGGATTGCGCTGCTGGCCCGTAATCGCCGGGGCGTGCAGCCGACGCCTGCTGGCCAGGCGCTGTTGCAGCATGCCCGGATGATCGGGCAGCAGGTCGAGCGGTTGCAGTTCGACCTGGCGCAATATGCCCAGGGGCAGCAAGGCCAGGTACGCCTGCTGTGCAACACGGCGGCACTGACCGAATACCTGCCGGAGCTGCTGGCCCGTTACCTGGCCGAGCAACCGGGCGTCAGCATCGATGTACAAGAGCTGCCGAGCCTGCGCATCGTCCAGTCGATCACCCAGGGCATGGCCGACCTTGGCATCATCTCCACCGCCGTGCCCAGTGATCATTTGCAGACTCTCCCGTTTCGCGAAGATCCATTGGTGCTGGTGATGTCCCCTGACCACCCGCTGGCAAGCCTTGAAGATGTCAGTTTCAACGCCAGCCTCGCCCATGGCCATGTGGGCCTGGATGCGAGCAGTGCATTGGCGCTGCACCTTGAAGAACAAGCGCTGCGACAGGGGCGACGCATGCAGGTGCGGGTACGGGCGGAGGGTTTCGATGGGTTGATCCGTATGGTGGCCGGGGGCGCCGGTATCGGCATCGTGCCGCTGGCCTCGGTACGCCGTTGGGAAGCGACACTCGCGTTGCATTGGCGAAGACTGCAGGAGGATTGGGCCAAGCGGCAACTGCTGCTCTGTGCGCGGGACTTCGCCGCGCTGCCAGGTTATACGGCTGGCTTGGTCAGCAGCTTGCTACACGCCAAAGGTGACAAGCGGCCCCTCACGCAGCCGATGTAGGACTCGTCTGCTTCATACGTCAGAAAGATCACATAGTGCGCCGTTTCACAACGAACCCACCCGCGATCCTCCAACCATTGACTACCATTGCTCTGGCAAGAGGCTACCTGAGGCAGCTCATCGAGCCGTAGCCCTCAGGCTCGAGGCCACTTGCTCCAGTCGTCCTGCAATACCGAACTGCAATGGGAGCCTGATGTGCTATCGATCTACCAATTGAAACCACACTTCCAGGCCCTGTTGCGCCCTGCGGTAGACCGTCTCCACGGCCGTGGCGTCACGGCCAACCAGGTCACGGTCGCAGCGGCACTGGTGTCGGTATTGCTGGGTTTGCTGTTGGCGTGGTTGAGCCCTGTCACATGGCTGTTCATCCTGATCCCCATATGGATGTTGCTGCGCATGGCGCTCAATGCGGTCGATGGCATGCTGGCCCGTGAATTCGGCCAGCAATCGAAACTGGGGGCTTACCTGAACGAGCTGTGCGACGTGATCGCGGACACCGCGCTCTACCTGCCATTCGCATGCTTGCCTGGGGTGACGCCACTGCTGGTGGTACTGGTGGTGATCAGTGCGCTGATCAGCGAATACGCCGGGGTCATGGGGCCGCTGGTGGGTGCTTCGCGGCGCTATGACGGCCCCATGGGCAAAAGCGACCGGGCCTTCGCCTTCGGCCTGCTGGGCGCGGGCGTGGCGTTCCACCTCCTGAGCCCGGCGTGGATCGACGGCCTGCTGCTGGTCATCCTCGCCCTCTCGCTCTATACCCTCTACAACCGGGTTCGCCAGGGTCTGGTAGAAACCCGCTGAGCCTAGTGTCGCCGGACAAGGACCTTCGCCATGCGCCAAGCGCAATCGCTGTATTTCCCTACCCATGATGGTGTCGAACTGCATTACCGTCATTGGCCCGCCACCCGAAACGAACATCAGCCACGACGGGCGGTGGTGATGTTCCACCGAGGCCATGAGCACGGCGGGCGCATGGCTCATCTGGCCGACGAGCTGGACATGCCTGGCTACGACTTCTTCGCCTGGGATGCGCGTGGCCATGGCCAGTCGCCCGGTGCTCGCGGCGATAGCCCAGGGTTTGCCACCAGCGTGCGTGATGTGCAGACCTTCATCGAGCACATCCAGGCGCGCCACGGTATTGCCGAGCCAGACATCGTGGTGCTTGCCCAGAGCGTCGGCGCGGTTCTGATCGCCACCTGGGCCCATGACTACGCCCCCAAGGTGCGCTGCCTGGTGCTTGCCTCGCCGGCCTTCAAGGTGAAGCTGTACGTGCCCTTCGCCCGCCCAGGCCTGAAGTTGCTCAAGGCCCTGCGCGGCAACTTCTTCGTCAACAGCTATGTCAAGCCGCGCCTGCTGACCCACGACCCGGAGCGGGTCATGTCGTATATCGCCGACCCGCTGATCAGCCGGCCCATTTCGGTAACCATGCTGCTGGGCTTGTACGAGGCAGCCGACCGCGTGGTCGCCGATGCCCAGGCGATCCAGGTGCCGACCCAACTGCTGGTGTCGGGGGCCGACCTGGTGGTCGAGCGCGCACCGCAGGAGCGCTTCTTCGAGCGCCTTGGGTGCCTGCGCAAGGAAATGCATGTGCTTCCCGGCTTCTTCCACGACACCCTGGGCGAACGCGACCGCGGCCATGTACTCAGGCGCATCGAGCGCTTCGTCGAGCACAGCTTCGACAACCCCGTGGCAGCGCCCAGCTTGCTCGATGCGGACAAGACCGGCGCCAGCTGCGCCGAAGCCGAAAGCCTCGCCGCGCCGCTACCCCGCAACTCGCCCCGCGAGCTTTACTGGCGCGCCACCCGCGCAGGGCTGCGCCTGGGCAGGGGCTTCTCCGAAGGCGTGAGGCTGGGCTTCGACACCGGCTTCGACTCTGGCAGCACACTCGACTACGTCTACCGCAACCAGCCCTCGGGCAAGGGGTCACTGGGCCGTCTGATCGACCAGAACTACCTGAACGCCATAGGCTGGCGAGGCATCCGCCAACGCAAGCTGCACGTCGAGGAATTGCTGCGACTGGCCATCGATCGCCTGCGCGAGCAACAGCGACCCGTGCATATCGTCGATATCGCGGCAGGCCATGGCCGCTACATTCTCGAAGCTTTGCAGGCACATGATCGGCAGCCGGACTCGATTTTGCTGCGCGACTACAGCGAACTGAACGTGCAACAGGGCAGTGCCCTGATCGAAGAAAAGGGTTTGGCCAACATCGCTCGCTTCGTACAGGCCGATGCATTCGACCGACAGGGCCTGGCTGCGCTGGAGCCACGCCCGACCCTGGCCGTGGTGTCCGGCCTGTATGAACTGTTCGCCAGCAACACCCTGGTTGGCAACTCGCTGGCTGGCCTTGCCGAGGCCGTGGAGAGTGGCGGTTACCTGGTCTACACCGGCCAACCCTGGCACCCGCAGCTTGAGATGATCGCCCGCGCCCTTACCAGCCATCGTGGTGGCGAGGCCTGGGTGATGCGGCGACGCAGCCAGGCAGAGATGGACCAACTGGTGGAAGCCGCGGGTTTTCGCAAGCTGGCCCAGCGCATCGATGAATGGGGCATCTTCAGCGTGAGCCTGGCGCAGCGAGTTCGTGAGTGAAGCCGATGCGTGAGCCTGGGCTTATCCGGCGAGGCGTGCTGTGGCTGTTGCTGCTCGGGCCAGTCTTCTTCCTCAGCTATGGCCTGGCCAACAGTCACACCGAGGGCCGCGACGATGTCGGCAGCCTGGTGTTCGCCTGGGAACGGCACATACCGCTCTGGCCCTGGACCATCCTGCCGTACTGGTCGATCGACCTCCTTTATGGCCTGTCCTTCCTGCTGCCGCGTACACGCCGCGAAATGGACCGCCATGCCCTGGCCCTGCTCACCGCGCAGGTGATCAGTGTCAGCTGCTTTCTGCTCTGGCCCCTGCGTTTCACCTTCGAACGGCCGGCAATGGATGGTCTGTTCGGCTGGCTGTTCGAGGTGCTGATGGGGTTCGACAAGCCATTCAACCAGGCCCCCTCGCTGCACATCGCACTCTTGGTCATCATCTGGACGATGTTCGCCCGGCATCTGCACCGCCCGCTCTGGCGTTGGGTCATGCATGGGTGGATGGCGCTGATCGGGGTGTCCGTGCTCACCACTTGGCAGCATCACTTCATCGACCTGCCCACCGGAGCATTGTCCGGATTCGCCTGCCTCTGGCTCTGGCCGCCTAAGGGCCAGTTGCCCTGGCAGCATGCCCACCTGGCTCGCGAACCGTATCGCTGGCGCCTGGCGCTGCGCTATGGGGCCGGGGCGATGGGCAGCGTGGTAATTGCGCTGCTGGTGGGTGGTGCCGGGTTATGGCTGCTTTGGCCGGCCGTGGCGCTGCTGCTGGTAGCGCTGAACTACGCGGCGTTGGGCGCACAGGGTTTTCAGAAAGGTGATGACGGACGCTTGTCGATTGCCGCCAGCGCGCTGCTTGCCCCCTACACGCTGGCGGCATGGATCAATTCGCGACTGTGGACATGGCGTCACCCCAATGCCGACGCAGTCTGCGACGGGGTTTTCCTGGGGCGTATTCCAGGCCAAGTTGAAGCTTCGAGCTATGCCGCAATCGTCGACCTCTGTGCGGAACTGCCTTGCCCGATGACCCAGGGGGTCGATTACCACGTGCTGGCCACGCTCGACCTGATCGCGCCGAACAGCCAGTTGCTGCAGCAAGCCGCCTCGGCGATCGAGCGGTCGCGCCACCAAGGCCCTTTGCTGGTCTGCTGCGCGTTGGGCTACTCGCGCAGTGCCAGCGCGGTCGCCGCCTGGCTGCTATTGACTGGTCGATGCAGCGACATCGCCCAGGCACAGGTACTGATCCGCAAGGCTCGCCAGGGCGTGGTGCTGTCGCCCGCCCATCGCCTGGCGCTGCAACGGCTGGGCAGCCCGCCATGAAGCTGATGGTGGTCGCCAGCCTGCTCGGTCGTGGCGCGCAGCTGGAGCGTCTGTCCGATGGCATCAGCCTGCTGGCCTTGGCCTATGGCCTGGCGCCGCTGCTGGGTGCAGCGCTGACGCCATCAGCCAGCCTGCTGTGCGCTGCCCTGCTCGCCCTCGGTGTGTTGCACAAATACTGGGCGGTACGTGTCGCGCTGGACGCCGACCTGTTCGCCCGACTTGGCGCCAGCACCGATTTGGCGGCCGATACCCAGGCTCTGGACCATGCCCTGTTCGACCTGCATTTGAAAACCCAGCCCGAAGACGCCCGCGACTGGTCTGCCCGAAGCCAGGCGGCACTGGCGCTGTTGCGCCGTCAGACCCTGTGCCTTGGCCTGCAGGCGCTGCTGACGTTGGCTACCCTGCTGACAGTGCCTTTCATTGGATGATCACCGAGCCATGCTTGCCGCCCTGACTGCCTTCATCATCACCAGCGCAGCGCGCCTGATCACCGGCGCCCGCGCCCTGTGGCTAGGCTGCGCACCGCAACCGGTGCAACGCCTGTATTTCGCCAACCACAGCAGCCACGGCGATTTCGTGCTGATCTGGGCCTCACTGCCTGCGCCGCTGCGCAGGCATACCCGGCCCGTGGCAGGCGCCGATTACTGGGCCAAGCCTGGGCTGCGCGACTTTCTGATCCGCAAAGTGTTCAACGGGGTGCTGATCGACCGGCACCGGGTCGAAGGCCAGGGCAACCCACTGCAACCGATCTTCGACGCCCTGGCCCAGGGCGATTCCCTGATCTTCTTCCCGGAGGGCACCCGCAACCTGGGCGATGAGCCGCTGATGCCCTTCAAAAGTGGATTGTTCCATTTGGCCGCCGCCAATCCCGGCATGCAATTGGTGCCCGTCTGGATCGCCAACCTCAACCGTGTGATGCCCAAGGGCCGGGCCCTACCGCTGCCGCTGTTGTGCACCTTGAGTTTTGGTGAGCCCATTCACCTGCAGGCCGACGAGGGCAAGCAGGACTTTCTAGAGCGGGCCAGTCAGGCCCTGCTGAATCTGGCACCAAAGGATGCCTGACATGGACGACAACACCCTTCTGCTGTTCGCCGGTATTGGCGCGCTCCTATTGCTCGCCAGTGTGATCGGTCGCTTGCTCAAATGGCGTGCAGGCCCTGCCCCTCATGCGGTAATCGACAACCTCAACGCCCGCATCAATGCCTGGTGGGTGATGGTACTGGTGATCGGCATCGCCTTCCTGTTAGGCAAGTACGGTGTGATCGTGTTGTTCTACGGCGTTTCGTTCTACGCCTTGCGCGAGTTCATGACCCTCACCCCGACCCGACGCAGCGACTACCCGGCGCTCGTGGCCGCCTTCTACGTGGCGCTGCCGGTGCAATATTTGCTGATTGCCATGGACTGGTACGGGTTGTTCAGCATCTTCATCCCGGTGTACCTGTTCCTGCTGTTGCCGATTCTGGCCAGCTTCGGCGGTGACACCACGCGCTTTCTGGAACGGGCCTCGAAGGTACAGTGGGGCCTGATGATCGCGGTTTACTGCCTGTCTTCGGTACCCGCCCTGCTGACCCTCGATATACCCGGTTACGAAGGCCGCAACCTGTTGTTGATCGCCTGGCTGATTCTGGTGGTGCAGATCAGCGACGTGCTGCAGTACGTGTGCGGCAAGTTGTTCGGCAAGCACAAGGTGGCGCCCAACCTGTCACCGTCGAAGACCATCGAAGGCCTGGCCGGCGGTGTGGCACTGGCGACCTTGGTCGGCGCCCTACTGTGCTGGATCACCCCGTTCAGCTTCTGGCAGGCTGCATTGATGGCCTTGACGGTCAATGCCATGGGCTTTTTCGGTGGGCTGGTGATGTCGGCGATCAAACGCGACCGTGGGGTCAAGGACTGGGGGCACATGATCGAGGGCCACGGAGGCATGCTCGATCGGATGGATTCAGTGTGCTTCGCTGCGCCGGTGTTCTTTCACTTTGTGCGCTACTGGTGGGCGTGAGCCGTGGCGCTGCACGGGTCGACGGCATAGCGCGGTCAGGCAGCTGGACGTCGAGCCCAGGCAACTGGCGCTCGGCCAATGGCCCTATGGTGATACGTCATTCAGCCAGTCACCAGGAGTTGTGCCATGTCCGATTTCATCACCGTCCTGCGCGAGACCTGCCCGACGCCGGTCGTGGACGCCACCAAGTGGAAGCGCATCGGCGGCGATCCGCACACCGTCAACCTCAACGCCTACTTGTCTGCCGACGGCAGCAAGATCATGGGTACCTGGATCTGCACGCCAGGCAAGTTCGAGGTGAATTACGAAAAGTGGGAGTTCTGCCACTTCCTCGATGGCTATTGCATCATCACCCCGGAAGGTGAAGAGCCCAAGCACCTCAAAGCCGGTGATGTGTTCGTGATCGAACCGGGAATGAAGGGCACCTGGGAAGTGGTCGAGACCGTGCGCAAGTATTTCGTCTTCGCCTGATTCTTGATATGGGTTGGGGATGCTAGGTGGCAGTCATGGTTTAGCGGTGATGCGTATATCGAGCGCCGCCCGCGCGGCGCATCGCGAGCAAGGCTCGCTCCCACGTTTGTTTCGGGCCAATTATTCCTGCGAGATTCGTGCGCGAACGCGTTGGCGCATGGCTCGATATCGCGCCGTACAAACAAGGCGGTCGCGCGCGTCTGTCACAGGCGTTATTGGCCGTAAACAAACGTAGGAGCGAGCCTTGCTCGCGATGCGCCGCGCGGGCGGCGCTCGATCTTGCAAACGCCAAAACCTTACGACAGGCAAAAAAAATCGCGGGCCAGGTGCCCCTCCCTCTGGTGCGCAGTTACAGAGGGAGAAGCACCCAACCCGCGATCAAGCCTCGCTCGTCAATCCTTCTTGCGATACCCCTCGCCACGCGTAGGAGCGAGCCTTGCTCGCGATGCGCCGCGCGGACGGCGCTCGATCTTGCAAACGCCAAAACCTTACGACAGGCAAAAAAAATCGCGGGCCAGGTGCCCCTCCCTCTGGTGCGCAGTTACAGAGGGAGAAGCACCCAACCCGCGATCAAGCCTCGCTCGTCAATCCTTCTTGCGATACCCCTCGCCACGCGTAGGAGCGAGCCTTGCTCGCGATGCGCCGCGCGGACGGCGCTCGATCTTGCAAACGCAAAAACCTTACAACAGGCAAAAAAAATCGCGGGCCAGGTGCCCCTCCCTCTGGTGCGCAGTTACAGAGGGAGAAGCACCCAACCCGCGATCAAGCCTCGCTCGTCAATCCTTCTTGCGATACCCCTCGCCACGCGTAGGAGCGAGCCTTGCTCGCGATGCACCGCGCGGGCGGCGCTCGATCTTGCAAACGCCAAAACCTTACGACAGGCAAAAAAAATCGCGGGCCAGGTGTCCCTCCTTCTGGTGCGCAGTTACAGAGGGAAAAGCACCCAACCCGCGATCAAGCCTCGCTCGTCAATCCTTCTTGCGATACCCCTCGCCACGCGTAGGAGCGAGCCTTGCTCGCGATGCGCCGCGCGGGCGGCGCTCAATCTTGCAAACGCCAAAAACCTTACGACAGGCAAAAAAAATCGCGGGCCAGGTGTCCCTCCTTCTGGTGCGCAGTTACAGAGGGAAAAGCACCCAACCCGCGATCAAGCCTCGCTCGTCAATCCTTCTTGCGATACCCCTCGACAATCGCCGAGAAGTCCTTGCCACCGTCCCCCCGCAGGCTCATCGCCTGGTACAACTGCTGGGCGACGGCGCCGAGAATCACCGGTTGGTGCGCCTGCCGCGCAGCCTCAGTGGCCAACCCCAGGTCCTTGAGCATCAACTCGGCACCAAAACCTCCGGTGTAGCCCCGTGACGCCGGGGCGGTCTCGATGACGCCCGGCCATGGGTTGTAGGTGTCGGAACTCCAGCAACGCCCGGTCGAGCTATTGATGATGCCGGCCAGCACCTTGGTATCGATGCCCAGCGCATTGCCCAGGGCCATGGCTTCGGACACTCCGATCATGGAGATGCCCAGCAGCAGGTTGTTGCAGATCTTGGCGATCTGCCCGGTCCCGACCTCACCGCAATGCACGATGTTGCGGCCCATCTGCTCCAGCACTGGCTTGAGGGTGGCGAACAGCTCGGCACTGGCGCCGACCATGAACGTCAATGTGCCAGCCGCCGCGCCGCCGGTGCCGCCAGACACCGGAGCATCGCCCATGTCCACCCCCTTGGCCGCGGCGGCCTTGGATACATCGCGGGCGGTCTGCGGGTCGATGGTGCTGCAATCCACCGTCGGCGTACCGGGGCGGATGCCCGCCAGTACGCCATCTTCTTCGTTGAGGTACACGGCGCGCACATGGGCCGCAGCCGGCAACATGGTGATGACCAGTTCGCTGCCAGCAGCCGCGTCCTTGGGCGAGGCGCTGACCTGCCCCCCGAGCTCGGCAAGCTCGGCCAACACGGTCTTGTTCAGGTCGAACAGGTTCAACGAGTGCCCGGCCTTGATCAAGTTGCGGGCCATGGGGGCACCCATGTTGCCCAGGCCGATGAATGCGATACGCATGGCGATCTCCTTAGCGCAGGCTGATGGTGGTGTTCACGCCGTCATTGACGCTGTCGTCATCGAACCAGCGGGCGGTGACGGTCTTGGTCTGAGTGTAGAACTGCACCACTTGCTTGCCGTACGGGCCCAGGTCGCCCAGCTTCGAGCCGCGCGAACCGGTGAAGCTGAAGAACGGAACCGGCACTGGGATCGGGATGTTGATACCGACCTGGCCGATGTCGATCTCGCTCTGGAACTTGCGCGCCGCCGCGCCACTCTGGGTGAACAGGCCGGTGCCGTTGCCGAACGGGTTGGCGTTGACCAGGGCGATGGCTTCATCGAGGGTGTCGACTTCCAGGGTCACCAGCACCGGGCCGAAGATCTCCTGGGTGTAGATCTGCATGTCGGTTTTCACCCCAGAGAACAGGGTCGGGCCAACGAAGTTGCCCTGCTCGTAGCCTGGGACCTTCACATCGCGCCCATCCAGTTCAAGCTTGGCGCCTTCCTTGATACCGCTTTCGATCAAGCCCAGAACACGCTCCTTGGCGCGCTTGGATACCACCGGGCCCACATCGGTGCCTGGTTCACAACCAGCATTGACCTTGAGCTTGCTCGCCGCCGCCTTGATGTCCGGCAGCCACTCACGGGCCTTGCCCACCAGCACCGCCACCGACGTGGCCATGCAGCGCTGGCCGGCTGCGCCGAAAGCGGCGCCGACCAGAGCATTGACGGTTTGCGTGCGGTTGGCATCGGGCAGTACCACGGCATGGTTCTTGGCGCCCATCATCGACTGCACGCGCTTACCGTGCTGGCTGCCCAGGTTGTAGACGTGGGTGCCGACTTCGGTGGAGCCGACGAAGGAGATGGCCTTGATGTCCTTGTGGGTACAGATCGCATCGACCACTTGCTTGCCACCATGCACCACGTTCAGAACACCCGCCGGCACGCCGGCTTCCAGCGCCAGCTCGACCAGCATCATGGTCGACAGCGGGTCCTGCTCGGATGGCTTGAGAACGAAGGTGTTGCCGCAAACGATGGCCATGGGGAACATCCACAGCGGGATCATCGCCGGGAAGTTGAACGGGGTGATGCCTGCACACACGCCGATGGGCTGGCGCAGGGTGTAGGTGTCGACACCACCGGCGACGTTCTCTGCGAACTCGCCCATCTGCAGGGTACCGATGGACGCTGCGTGCTCGACCACTTCAAGGCCACGGAAGATATCGCCTTCGGCATCGGCCAGGGTCTTGCCCTGCTCGGCGCTGAGGGTCTGGGCGATGCGCTTGGTGTGCTCGCGGATCAACGCCTGCAGCTTGAGCATGATGCGCATGCGTGCGCCGATCGGGGTGTCGCGCCAGGTCAGGAAGGCGCGCTGGGCGGCGGCCACAGCAGCATCCACTTCCTCGACAGTGGCGAAGGGAACTCGCGCCAACACCTGCTGGGTGGCCGGGTTGACGATGTCACGCCATTCGCTGGTCTTCGATTCGACCCATTGGCCATCGATCAGCAGCTTGACCTGTTCGACCTTGGTCTGGTCGGGGGATTGCGGTGCGTTCATCTGCGTTCTCCTTGGAATTATTGTCAGGACGAGATCGCCAGCGCCGGGGGCAAACGCGAGGTGGCGCTTGGGTCTTGGGGCTTTTTTCGAGTATAGATGTGCAAACATCCAACAAGAACGCACAAAAAAACCGGATCATCATGCAAAAAGACCTCACCTCATTGAGCGCGCTGAACTGGGACGATCTCAAGTTCTTCCTCGAAGTGGCACGCACCCGCAAGGCCAGCAGCGCCGCCAAGCGTCTGAGCGTCGACTACACCACGGTATCGCGGCGCATCAGCTCGCTGGAGGGCGCCCTGGGCACCTTACTATTCGAAAAATCACGCACCAACGGCTTCGTGCTCACGGCCGAGGGCCAGCGCTTGCTGGGCTATGCCGAGTCGATCGAAAGCACCCTGCACATGGCCTGCGAACAGGTTTCCGGTTCTGGGGTAGCGTTGTCGGGGCATGTACGCATGGGCTGCACCGAGGGTTTCGGCAGCTTCTTCGTCACCCCGCAATTGAGCCATTTCGTCGATGCCTGGCCGGCCATTTCGGTGGATATCCTGCCGCTGCCGCACTTCATCAGCCTGTCCAAGCGCGAGGCGGATATCGTGATTGCCCTGGAACGTCCGGAGCATGGGCCGTACGTGTGCTGCAAGCTGTGCGACTACCGCCTGCGGTTGTATGCCACCCAGGAGTACCTGGACAGCCACGCGCCGATTCGCCAGGTGAGCGATCTGGTCGAGCATCCGTTCATCAGCTATGTGGATGACCTGGCGTTCAGCTCGGAGCTGCTGTACCTGGCCAACCTGATTCCCAATGCCAGTGCGCACCTGCGCAGCACCAGCGTGATCGCCCAGTTCACCGCCGCGCTGCAGGGTCGAGGACTGGCGATTCTGCCGTGCTTCCTGGCGGCGCAGGATCCGCGGCTGGTGACGGTGCTGCCGGAGGAGATCGAAGTGACGCGGCAGTTCTGGATGTATTGCCGGGAGGACTTGCGCAAGTTGAAGCGGATTACCTTGCTGTGGGATTACATACGTGAGGTGACCGAGGCGAATGCACCGCTGTTGATGGGTGAAACGCGCAAGATGCGGTTCGTTCAGACCTGAGAGGCCACAAGGCCACGGTAGGAGCCGGCGTGTTGGCTTCTACCGTGATCGCGCAAGATTCAGTACGACGCCACCACGATCGACACACGGCGATTTTCCATGCGCCCAGCGCTGCTGCGGTTGTCTGCAACCGGCTGACTGCTGCCCAGACCTCGGGTCTGAATGTTCTGTGCCGGCATGCCGATGCCAATCAGAGCCCTGGCCACACTCTGTGCCCGGCGCTCGGAAAGCTGTTGGTTGTAGGCAGCCTTGCCCGAGGCATCGGCATGGCCGTCGACCCGCACACCTTGGATACCCACGCTCAACAACGCCTTGCCGATCCGCTCGACTATCGCCTCGCTCTGGCCGTTGAGGCTGTCCAGGTCGCTGCCGAACAGCACCTTGCCCGACAGGTCATAAGCCCAACCCTCCTCAGTCGGAGCAAACCCTTCACGCTTGAGGACAGCGATCTGTTCGGCACTCAGTCCTTTGGGTGGCGCACTCTGGCAACCACCCAGCGCCAGCAGGGCCAGCAACAACGCAACGAAGGGAAAACGTAAACGCAGTATCACGGTTCAACTCCTGTTTTTTATTTCTACGGCGGACTACTCCGTCTGCGCCGCTTGCCAATGACCCCGACGCCTGCGCTTGGCCTGGTACATCGCCGCATCGGCGGCATTGAGGAGGCTGGCAGGGTCGGTGCCATCTTGCGGGTAGTAAGCGATGCCCACGCTCACCGACGTGCTGATGCTGCTGCCGCTGTCCAGTTGGATGGGCAGCTTCATGCTGGCAACGATCTTCTCGGCAATGCGCTCGGCATCTTCGCGCGACTGCATCGGTGTCAGGATCACGGCGAATTCATCACCGCCAAGGCGCGCCACCAAGTCGTGTTCGCGCAACTGGGCGCGAACGCGCTCGGCAACACAGATCAGCACTTCGTCGCCCACGGCATGGCCGAGGCTGTCGTTGATCTGCTTGAAATGGTCGCTATCGAGGAACAACAGTGCCAGGTGATCGCCCTGACGGGCCGCATTGCGCACCGTGCGGTTCAGACGGCCTTCGAAGAACGCGCGGTTGGGCAAGCCGGTGAGGCTGTCGTGGCTGGCTTGATGGGCCAGGGTCTGGTTCTCGTTCTGCAGGTGGCTGTGCCAGACCTCCAGTTCATCGAGCAAGGCATTGAAGTCGTTACCCAGTTCGTTGAGCTCGGCAATGGGTGCTTCCGGCACGCGACGGTCGAAACTGCGCTCACGGCGCGCGGCATGGGCGACGCTGGCCAGGCCGCGCAGCGGGCGGACAATGTCGCCCAGCATGCGTTGCGACAGGTAAAGGGCAACCACCGCGCTCAACAGAGTGCAGCACAGAATGCCGCCCAATCCGCTGAGCAGGAATAACAACAGGCTGCGGCCCTGGCCAACCAGCTCCATATGCCCCACCTTCTGCTGCTGATGAAAAATCGGCAGGTTGATCGGTTCGTCCAGCAAGGCAGTTGCCACCCGGGCTTCCAGATGGGCAAGCATGCTGTCATCGCGGCGTTGCCAGTGCGCAAGCTGATCGCCATCGTTGTTGAAGACTTTGGCCTCGGCCACCTCTTCGGTGCTGGCGATCAGCGCCAACGCCTCATTGGCCGCGGCACTGTCGTCGAACACCACGGCGGCTTCGACGGTGTAGTTGATCGAGCGGGCAATCAAGTGCAGGTTGTGATTGGCATAAGCTTGCAGGGCAAGCACCCCGAGCAGGGTCAGGGATATACCGGCCAGCCCCACTGCCAGCAACGCCACGCTGAGGTGGCCACGGCTCAGCACCGAGCGCAGGGTCGGGCGTGCATTACGCTGCTTGCCAGGCTTCATGGCTGCACCGCTCGACGCCGCGACAATTGCAGCACGCTAGGGTGAATACGAACGCCTGAGCGCGCCACGGAGTCGAGGTTCACCTCGAAGGCGACCTGCTGGTCAGTGACCCGCAGGCAAAACAGGCTGCCCACCGTGCAGGGGTCGTCAGCCTCGCTGATGCTCAACACCGGGTGGCCGCTGACCGACTGGAAGAGGCGGTCACGCTGGCCGGGGTCAAGCCTGCCGATGTACAGCGCATCGCAGGACTGGGCGAGCTGGGCATCGTCGGCCAACAGGCGGCGCACCTGAAGCGGCTGGCCGGCGTTCTGGACATTGCCTTTGATCAGGTCGTCGGCATATTCGGTAGGCCCGACCAGGCACAAGCGCAACGGCGAAGGTGGCACCGGCCAACGGGCATAGCTGAAGATCCCCAGCACTACCTGAGTGACGGCCTTGGCCCGCTGTTGCGCCTGCTCGGCCGTCGCCGTGGCGTCGGCGCGCACAGGGCCTGCCAATAGCGACAGAGCAGCCAGAAGCAGCGAAAGCGCGCAGCGCGACAACCGTCCCCCAGCCCCTGTCATGTGGGAAATCTCTCACATCCCTTTCAAATTATTTCGCAACGATAGCATAACGCCGCCCCACAGGCGGCTAGACCTGCTCCAGCATCAACCCCGAGATACGCCGGACCTTACGCATCACCGCCTCTTCGAAAATACCCTGGCGCGGCTCGATCAGGCTGAAGCAGTGCTTGGCGCGCGTGATGCCGGTGTACACCAGCTCCTTGGTCAGCACCGGGTTCAGGGCATCGGGCAGTACCAGGGCGGTATGGCTGAACTCCGAGCCCTGGGACTTGTGCACCGTCATGGCGAACACCGTCTCCACTTCGTTAAGGCGGCTGGGCAGGACGAAACGCACACCGCCACTGCCGTCGTTACGTGGGAAGGCCACGCGCAACAGGGGCTGGCCCTGTTCATCCGGCAGGTACAGGGCGATCCCGATGTCGCCATTCATCAGCCCCAGGCCGTAGTCGTTTCGCGTCACCAGGACTGGACGCCCCTCGTACCAGGGCTGCTGGCTATTGATCAGGCCTGCATTGTGCAGCACGCGAGTCACCCGCTCGTTCAGCCCTTCCACCCCCCAGGCGCCCTTGCGCACCGCGCACAGCAGCTGGAAGTCCTCGAAATGCTGCAGCACCTTGCTCGCCCATTGCTGCCAGCGTGGGTCGTCGAAGGCGGTGCCTGGCGCGGGGCGAAAACGCCCGATGGCACGCAGGTAGTGACGGTAACCGTGTGGCCCCTCCTCGCCCCGGTTCAGTCCATCGAGCAACAGGCGGTCGAAGGCACGATCCTGTTCACCGCGCAGGGCAAGGCCAAACACGTCCGCCGGTGGCAAGGTCAACAAGTCGCGCGCAGCTTGCGCCTCCTGGCGGTTGACCAGACGAGCCAGTTGGCCGATACCACTGCCCTCGCCGAAGCGGCGGGAGAAACGCAGCATCACCACCTGCTGGGCGAGTGGGTTGCGCTGTGCATCACCGGCCTTGAGACCGCTGTTGGCCAGCGATTGGCCGCCCACCTGCTCAAGCCAGGCTCGGGTTTCAGGCGAATAGCAGCCCTCCTCCGCGTCCCGGCACAGGTCACCCAGCACGGCACCGGCCTCGACCGAGGCCAGCTGGTCCTTGTCGCCCAGCAGAATCAGGCGGGCCCTTGGCGGCAGGGCATCGAGCAGGTTAGCCATCATCTCCAGGTCGATCATCGAGGCTTCATCGACCACCAGTACATCCAACGGCAACGGATTGGCGCTGTGATGACGGAAATGCCGAGACCCTGGGCGACTGCCCAGCAAGCGGTGCACCGTACTCACGTCGGTGGGAATCTGCCCGCGTACCTCGGCGCTGACCTGCAGCCGCTCGACCTGCTGGCCAATGGACTCGGTCAGGCGAGCAGCGGCTTTGCCGGTCGGCGCGGCCAGGCGGATGCGCAGAGGCCGGCCCTGCTCGACCGCCGGAGCCTGCAGCAGCGCCAGCAGGCGCACCACCGTGGTGGTCTTGCCGGTGCCGGGGCCGCCAGTGATGATGCTGAAGCCTGCCCGCGTGGCCAGGGCACACGCGAGCTTCTGCCAGTCCACCTGGCCTGCCGGTGAGCCACCATCGAACAACTGGGCCAGACGTTCGGGCAGTTCATCGGGCGGTACCTCGCCGCGGCCCAGGCGTTGGCGCAGCGTCTGGTCGATCTGCCGTTCGTAGCTCCAGTACCGGCGCAGGTAAAGGCGCTCGCCACTGAGTACCAATGGACGCGAACGCTGCTCATGACTATCGCCGGCGGCCACCAGTAGGCTGGCGGCGATACGTTGGCGCCAGGTAGAGAGGTCCAGATTCGCCAGCAGTTGCGAGGGTAGCATCAGCGGACCGGCCAAGGCATCGCCTTCGGGCGGCAGTGACAGGGCGAAGTCCGGTTCGGCCAAGGTCTGCTGCAAGTCCAGACAGACATGGCCATGGCCCAGCTGATGACTGGCCAGCGCCGCCGCCAGCAGCAACAAAGGATCACTGCCCGGCGCCCGCTCTTCGAGAAACGACACGAACGCGCGGTCCAGGGCGCGTAGCCAGCCCCGCTCTACCCAACGGTCGAGCAATTGCAACAGGTCGTTGCTGTCACGTTGCGGCGCCAGTGCCTGCAGGTGCTCGGCATCCAGCGGCGTGGGCAAAAGATCGTCAAGGCTTCGGCTCATGGCGCGACTCCGGCAAACAGGTCCTGCTGTTCGGGTTGGTGAACGCCACGGAACAGGGCATCCAGCGCGTCGATCAGCACTCGGGGAGGTTTGGCGAAGTACACGCCGTGGCCGCTGCTGGCTCCCCGCAGGAAAATGAACAGTGCACCGCCGACATCGCGGTCGTAGTCGTAGTCAGGCAGTCGTGCGCGCAACTGGCGATGCAGGGCCAGCAGGTACAGCACGTATTGCAGGTCATAACGGTGCTCCAGGATGGCTTTTTCCATGGCCATGCCGTCATAGGCCTGGATGTCGGGACCGAGCCAATTGGACTTGTAGTCCGCCACGTAATAGCGGCCATCGAGCTCGAAGGCCAGGTCGATGAATCCTTTGAACATGCCATTGAGCAGCGTCGGCTGGGCAGCCGGACGGCCAGCACCGGGGTGCGTGTAGCGTGCCACCAGGCGGTCAAGCTGCTCGGCGTCGACCTGGTGGCTCGCGAACCAGAACTCCATCTCGATCTGGTAGTGCCGCAACTGGGCGAGTGACAGCGTCGCATCGCCACCGTCGATCGACAGCGGCTCGGTCAGCAGCCGCTGCAACCACTGGCTCAAGGCCGGAATCCAGCCGGTCCAGTCTCGCCGATTGCAGCGTTGGCCCACCGTGCGTTCGAGCAACCTGGGGTTGGCGCTGACCTCGGCAAAGCCCTCGCGACCGGCCCATTCGAGTAGGCCATGGAGGAAGGTGCCGGGGTTCGGTCCGCGGGGGAAGCGGTGGATATCCCCCCCTTCGGCTGGCACTTCACGCACCCGTTGGGCATCGACGGCTTCATCATCGAGCAGTTGCTGAGCCAGGGAGCTATCTGCCCCCAGGGTTTGTTCGCCAACCCGCAGCGCACTGTAGGAAGCTATCCACCAATGCTCGGCCGCGGCCCGACGCGGTTTGCGCGCCGGCACCATTTCTTGCTCGCTGCGCGGTGCGCTGTACAGCGTTTCATCGACTTCAGGAGGGCTGGAGCAGACGATATGGCGGCAAGCCGACGCCAATGCCTGTAACCAGTCCGCCAACAGTTCAGAGGTGGGAAGCGCCAGCCCGCCGCCGAGCAAGTAACCCAGCGCCGAACGGTGCAACTGCGAGCTTTTCTGGTTGCCACGCTTGAGATCGGCAATACCCAGCCAGCAGGCATGCTGGGCGCGGGTGAGGGCCACGTAGAGCAGACGCAGGTCCTCGGCGAGGCGTTCGTCGTCGGCCTGAGCTATCTGTTCTGGGGTGGGCGTCAAGGTCAGGTGGGCGTTGCCCGCGCCGTCGTGCCAGGCCAGCGGCAGTCGTGAGCCATCCACCGGTTTGCTGGTGCAGATGAACGGCAGATAGACAAGCGGATACTCCAGGCCCTTGGACTTGTGAATCGTGACTACCTTGACCAACTGCTCATCGCTTTCCAGACGCAGAATTTGCTCCTCGCCGGCCTGGCCCGAGTTGGCCAGGTGCTCGGCCAGGTGACGGATCAGCGCCTGCTCGCCATCCAGTTCGGTGGCGGCCTGTTGCAGCAGCTCGGCCAGGTGCAGCAGGTTGGTCAGTACACGCTCGCCGTCGGTGCGGCCAAGCAAGGTTCGGGGCAGCTCGAAGTCGTGCAACAAGTGGCGCAGCATCGGCAGCACGCCCTGGCGCTGCCAGAGTTCGCGGTAGTGACGAAAACGCATCACCCAGTCTTCCCAGACCCGCTCATCCTGGTTGAGCTGGTCCAGCCTGGCCAGCGGCAGGTCGAGGGTGAGGCTGGCCAGGGCAGCCTTGAGCAGGCGCTCGGAGTCCGGCTCGGCGCAGGCCTTGAGCCAGGCCAGCAGGTCATGGGCTTCCTGGGCGGCGAACACCGAGTCCTTGTCGGACAGGTACACACTGCGCACGCTGCGCGCCGCCAGTTCGCTGCGAATCAACTGCGCT
Organism: Pseudomonas sp. Rh2; assembly: GCF_040762985.1. Lineage (NCBI taxonomy): Bacteria > Pseudomonadati > Pseudomonadota > Gammaproteobacteria > Pseudomonadales > Pseudomonadaceae > Pseudomonas > Pseudomonas sp. Rh2. The sequence continues at coordinate 1,302,643 of NZ_CP142890.1, read as the reverse complement.
TCGTTGCCGTCGCGCACGAGGATGGCGATATCCGAAGGCAGGCAGGGACGCCAGTCGCCATCCCCCTTACCGAAGCCGATCGTGCCCTGCTGGCCGCCGTTGAGCAGGGTCACGATGTGGCTGGCGCAGCTGGCCGCAAGTTGCTGCCGGTAGAGCGTACTGGAGATCGGTTCGTCACGCTCCAGTCGCCAGCAATGCAGTGCCGCGCATGGCTGGCCATCGACGAGCAATTGCTCGCTTCGACCTTTGGCCTTCACCTCTACGAAGGGCAATGGGTTGTCATGCGCCTCGCGGAACAGGAACGCCCCTCGCCCCTGCGTCCGGCCTTCTGCCTGGAGGAACACTTGGTTGACTGCCGCGACCATGGCCTGGCTGGACCGGTAGTTGGTGTCCAGGCTATGCAGTCGGTCGGCGGTGGCACGTCGGGCAGTCAGGTAGGTATGGATGTCGGCGCCGCGGAAAGCGTAGATCGCCTGCTTGGGGTCGCCGATCATGAATAGACCGGTTTCCCGGCGATTCTCGGTAATCCGGTAGATGCACTCGAAGATGCCGTACTGCACCGGGTCGGTGTCCTGGAACTCGTCGATCAGCGCCACGGGGAACTGCTCGCGTATCAGTCCCGCCAAGCGCTCACCAGCCTCGCTCGTCAATGCCTGCTGCAATCGCGTCAGCATGTCGTCGAAGCCCATCTCCGCACGGCGGCGCTTCTCCACTTCAAAGCGTGCCGATACCCAGCCCGCAGCCTGTTCCAGCAAGCGTGCGTCGGGACTGGCCAGGGCCTGCAATTGCTGCTCAAGCGACTGCATGGCATCCAGTCCGGGATGCGCCGGAGGCGCGCCCGACTTCCAGATCTCGGCCATGCCGTCTGGGGTGAGGCGTGTGAAACCGGTGCCCAGTTCCAGCTCCGCGAGCTGATCGTCGCTGGCCCAGGCACGCAGCTTGTCGAACCATGGGACGAAAAAACGCGCCTGTAGTTTACGTCCGTCGACCTGCTTGGCAGCGACGGCATCCTGGCAGAGCTGCTGTAGTTCGTCGGCCCATTGCGCCCAGGGCGCCTTGAGTTGGCGCAGCTGTTCACCGCGCTGGCGCAGCGCAGCCTCGATCAACGCTTGTGGCTCTGGCCCGTCCAGGTCGATGGCCACTCGCCCGAACAGCGGACGAATACGGGGAAGCAGCGCGTCCGGGCTGCCCCAGTGGTCGCGCACCCAGGCCAGTGCTTCGCCCTGCATGGCGTAGCAGAAGCGTCGCCAGTAGTCGCGCATCACTTGGCCCAGCAGCTCGCTGTGGTCGGTCTCCAGGCTCTGCGTGAACAAGCTTCCACTGTCGAAGGCATGCTCGCGCAACATGCGCTGGCACCAGCCGTGAATGGTCGATACCGCGGCTTCATCCATCCACTGAACGGCGATTTCCAGACGGCTGGCGCAGCGCGGCCAGTCGTGCTCGGGGTAGTCGTCACGCAGCTGCTGCAGCAGCGGATCGGCGGCGGCCAGTTCGCCCCGGAAGAAGCGTGCAGCCTCGGCCAGGCGGGCACGAATGCGCTCGCGCAACTCCTTGGTGGCGGCATCGGTGAAGGTCACCACGAGAATTTGCGGTGGCAGCAGTTCGCGACCAAAGCCTTGTTCGCCGCCGTGGCCGAGGATCAGGCGCAGGTACAGTGCGGAAATGGTGAACGTCTTGCCCGTACCGGCACTGGCCTCGATCAGCTGGCTGCCATGCAGGGGAAAACTCAATGCCAGAGGTCGAACCTGGGTCATGCGCCACTCTCCGGGTTACCCAGGGTTTGCCAGGGTGCGGTAAATAACGGTCGGTACAGGGTCTCGCACCAGCCCTCGAAGGTCTCGTCGGCCATGAGTGCGGCAAAGTCGCGGAACTGGCGCGCCAGGGCGAGGCTTTCGCTGCGTTCGCCAAAGCTGGTTCGGCCATCCCCTTCATAGGCACGCTCAGCGGCGGCCAGGGCCTTCTCCGGGTCTTCCTGGGCGAGCCAGGCGAACGCTGTCTTAGCGGCCACCGGCAGCGGTGAGTTCATCGCCGCCTGGCGTGCCACGAGCAGGTGGCCAAGCAGATTGGCGGCATCCGCCTGTGGCAGGGGCGGCAGCAGCAGGGTCAGGTCACTGGCCACCACGGCACTGTTGAGCGGATAACCGGCAGCGCAGGCTGCCAGGTGCATCACCCAGCTTGCCGTGAGGCGGTGCCACTTGAAGTTGTTGCGCCCGGCACTGATGGTATTGGGTACCGTGGTGACGCTAAGTAGGCTCTGGTCATCGGCCTGGTAGACGCGTCCCAACCAACCCTCGAGGCGATGCTTACCCTGCTCGAAATGAATTGGTAGCGCCCCCTCAACCAAGGTTGGCCAGCGTTGCAACAGTTGTCGGTGACGTTGCAAAAGATCAGGCAAGGGCTCGACCAAGTCGGCCTGCAGCAGTTCACCGAAGCCCGCCAGAGGCAGCGCCCCACAGGCCTGCAGACGACGGGCCTGGGCGTGCAAGGCCTGCTCGGCGTGGTCGGGATCGGCCAGCGCGGCGCCCAGCAAGCTTTCGCTGGCGCTGTAGCGTTGCAGGGTGTCGAGCACGAACGGTTCCTCATCTGGGGTTGGTGCTTCCAACGCCTCGAAAAACACTTTCAACCGTTGGCTGAAGAAATGCCGGACCGGGTGACGCAAGAAGTCCTGCAGTTGCATCAGCGTCAGGGCCTCCTCATTGTCATAGGGCGCCAGTGCGTCGCTGAGTGGCACCTGTTCGACTGCCTGATGCAGCACCTGCCACTCATGGGCATAGCTGAACAATGCACTGCCCTTCTGGAAATAACGCCAGCTGAACGGCTGCAATGGATGCTCCTGGGTCAGGGCATGCAACAGTTGCTGGCCGGGGTCTTGCTGTTCGCCATCCTGGGCACCGAGCAGGCGCCAACCGGCCGCAAGGTGGTCACGCAACTGGCCAATCAACACCGAGGCTGGCCGCTCGCTGTTGTCGCGAATGCTGCGACCGACCCAACTGACATACAGCTGGTCCTGAGCCGAAAGCACGGCTTCGAGCAGTAGGTAGCGGTCGTCTTCACGGCGGGAGCGGTCACCTGGACGGTAATCGCTGGCCATCAGGTCGAAGTCCAGGGGTGGCTGGGCGCGCGGGTAATCGCCATCGTTCATGCCCAGCAGACAGACTACACGGAAAGGAATGGCGCGCATGGGCATCAAGGTGCAGAAGTTCACCGACCCGGCGAGAAAACGCTGAGACAGCTTGCCCTGGTCGAGACCGGACAGCCAGGCCTCGCGCACGACGGTAAGCGGCAGCAAATCCTGCAGCCCCACGGTTTCGCAGACTTCGAGCCAGCTGTCGCGCAGCTCCTGCAATTGCATCAAGAGGAATTCATCGTGTTCTTCCTCTGCCAGGAAGAATACCTGCAACAGCGCGTGCAGACGCTCGCCCCACTGCGCGGCGGTAGCGGGTTGGCGCAAGGCTTCGCAGGCCACGTCCAAGGCCTCCAGCAGCGCCACCAATGGGCCGATCAAGGCAGCGTCGAGGCCGCCGATCTCATCGTAGGGCTCGATGCCGTCGCAGCTCTCACCCACGCCGACGGCATAGCCCAGCAGCATGCGGCGCAAACCAAATCGCCAGCTGTTCTGCTCCAGGCCTTCCGGCAACCCCAGCGAGGCCCTTTGCTCGGCACTCAAACCCCAACGAATACCGGCACCCTCGATCCAGCGATGCAGTGTCGGCAGGTCGCTCTCACGGATGCCGAAACGGGCGCGCACGGTCGGGACATCCAACAGATCGAGTACTTCACTGACGGCGAAGCGGCTGTCGGGGAGCTTGAGCAGGTATTCGAGGGCGATCAGCAGTGGGTCACGACCACGCTGCCCCTGATCGGTGAGGCTGTAGGGGATGTAGCGGGGATCGTTACGCTGCAGTTGACCGAACACAGCGCGAATGTGCGGGGCATAGGTGTCGATTGCCGGGAGCATGACGATGACGTCACGTGGCCTCAGGGTAGGGTCGGCGCTGAACCGGGCAAGCAACTGGTCATGGAGGATCTCGACCTCACGCTGGGGGCTATGGGCCACGTGGAAACGCACCGAACGATCCTTGCCAGGGTCGACTTGTGGCCACCGCTCGCGGGTTTCCGCGAGCGGACGAAGTTCGAGAATGTCGTCCTGCAACTGGTTGAGCAATGTAGTGGGCGCGCCGTCGCTGAACAGGTCGATACGCCCATCGCTGAACACGCCCCGGTAGCTGCCAGGGTCGTCGTAGCTGTCGAGCAGGTTGATGTAGTCGCGGCCCTGCTTGCCCCAAGCGGCAAGCAGGGGATGGGCATGCTGATGCAGCGATTCATCATCCAGTTGCAAGGGCATGCCCTGCTTGCGCTGCTGGCGCTTGTACTGATGACGCAGCAGGTCCTTGTCGGCGACGATATCGGCCCAGTGGTGACGACATGGGTTGTGCACACAAAGCAAGACCTGACTGAAACGGGCCAGGCCGGCCAACGCCTCCAGTGCCTGGGCAGGCAAGGACGAGATACCGAACACGATTACCCGTGAAGGCAGGCCCGCCGGTGCGTCTTGAAGTTGGTTGATACGCTCGATGAAGCGTTGGTGCACTCCGGCACGGCTCTGGGCCATGCCTTGCTCGCCGACATCTTCCAACAGCGCTCGCCACAGCTCGGCTTGCCAACGATTACCGGGGGCCAACGGTTTGCGTTCGCCACGGGCGGTGTTGAGTACATGCTCACCGGCAGCCCAGTCCTTCAGCCAATCGGCGCGGTAGACCTGGTATTGGTCGAACAGGTCGGCAAGGCGTTCCGCCAACTGATAACGCTTACGCAGGTCGCTGTCGTCGGTGAGGAAACGGCGCAGCGGCTCGAAATGGGGACGTTCGATCAAGGCGGGAAGCAAGCGCATCAGGCGCCAGGTCAGCGGGGCCTTGTCGAGCAGGGATACCTCGGGGATTTCTTCGCGCCCCAGTATGGCCCGGTACAACTGCCACATGAAACTGCCAGGTAGTTGCACGTCAATGGCGGCCGCGATGCCACAACCTCCTTGATCGTCGTCCTGCGGGTCCTCAGCCAGGGCCAGCTTGAGCCACTGCGCGATGCCGTTGCTTTGCACGAGGGCGATTTCGTTTTCCAGTGGCGCCAGCGGGTAGCGCCGCATCCAGCTCACCACCAGGCTTCGCAGGTCATCCAGTCGGTTGCCGTGGACGATCATGAAGCCGGGATGAAGTGGGGTGCTGTTAGCCATTGAGCGTTCTCTGGTAACTGGTCGGTTCTGGTGCGGAACCATATCACGGGGCAGACACCGAAATGTGTCGCAGTCGGTTGTGCGACAGCCCTTGAACTGGGGGGCGCGGTGCGCCAGAGCAGTAGTGTTCTGCGCCAGAAAGACAAAACCCCTACCTGCTCGCGCAGATAGGGGTTTTGCGAAATGAATCTTGACGATGACCTACTCTCACATGGGGAAACCCCACACTACCATCGGCGATGCATCGTTTCACTACTGAGTTCGGGATGGGATCAGGTGGTTCCAATGCTCTATGGTCGTCAAGAAATTCTGTTGCCAGAATGTCGTGTAAACACTCTTGGCCAATTCGGATATGTGAATTTGTGGTCTTGCGAACTTTCGGTCGTTTCGTCTTCACCACCGCAATCTGCGTCAGCAAATTGCTTGGGTGTTATATGGTCAAGCCTCACGGGCAATTAGTATTGGTTAGCTCAACGCCTCACAGCGCTTACACACCCAACCTATCAACGTCGTAGTCTTCGACGGCCCTTTAGGGAACTCAAGGTTCCAGTGAGATCTCATCTTGAGGCAAGTTTCCCGCTTAGATGCTTTCAGCGGTTATCTCTTCCGAACATAGCTACCCGGCAATGCCACTGGCGTGACAACCGGAACACCAGAGGTTCGTCCACTCCGGTCCTCTCGTACTAGGAGCAGCCCCTCTCAAATCTCAAACGTCCACGGCAGATAGGGACCGAACTGTCTCACGACGTTCTAAACCCAGCTCGCGTACCACTTTAAATGGCGAACAGCCATACCCTTGGGACCGGCTTCAGCCCCAGGATGTGATGAGCCGACATCGAGGTGCCAAACACCGCCGTCGATATGAACTCTTGGGCGGTATCAGCCTGTTATCCCCGGAGTACCTTTTATCCGTTGAGCGATGGCCCTTCCATACAGAACCACCGGATCACTAAGACCTACTTTCGTACCTGCTCGACGTGTTTGTCTCGCAGTCAAGCGCGCTTTTGCCTTTATACTCTGCGACCGATTTCCGACCGGTCTGAGCGCACCTTCGTACTCCTCCGTTACTCTTTGGGAGGAGACCGCCCCAGTCAAACTACCCACCATACACTGTCCTCGATCCGGATAACGGACCTGAGTTAGAACCTCAAAGTTGCCAGGGTGGTATTTCAAGAATGGCTCCATGAGAACTGGCGTCCCCACTTCAAAGCCTCCCACCTATCCTACACAAGCAAATTCAAAGTCCAGTGCAAAGCTATAGTAAAGGTTCACGGGGTCTTTCCGTCTAGCCGCGGATACACTGCATCTTCACAGCGATTTCAATTTCACTGAGTCTCGGGTGGAGACAGCGCCGCCATCGTTACGCCATTCGTGCAGGTCGGAACTTACCCGACAAGGAATTTCGCTACCTTAGGACCGTTATAGTTACGGCCGCCGTTTACCGGGGCTTCGATCAAGAGCTTCGCTTGCGCTAACCCCATCAATTAACCTTCCGGCACCGGGCAGGCGTCACACCCTATACGTCCACTTTCGTGTTTGCAGAGTGCTGTGTTTTTAATAAACAGTCGCAGCGGCCTGGTATCTTCGACCGACATGGGCTTACGGAGCAAGTCCTTCACCCTCGTCGGCGCACCTTCTCCCGAAGTTACGGTGCCATTTTGCCTAGTTCCTTCACCCGAGTTCTCTCAAGCGCCTTGGTATTCTCTACCCGACCACCTGTGTCGGTTTGGGGTACGGTTCCCAGTTATCTGAAGCTTAGGAGCTTTTCTTGGAAGCATGGCATCAACCACTTCGTCGCCTAAAGGCAACTCGTCATCAGCTCTCGGCCTTGAGATCCCGGATTTGCCTAAGATCTCAGCCTACCACCTTAAACTTGGACAACCAACGCCAAGCTGGCCTAGCCTTCTCCGTCCCTCCATCGCAATAACTGGAAGTACAGGAATATTAACCTGTTTTCCATCGACTACGCTTTTCAGCCTCGCCTTAGGGACCGACTAACCCTGCGTCGATTAACGTTGCGCAGGAAACCTTGGTCTTTCGGCGTGGGAGTTTTTCACTCCCATTGTCGTTACTCATGTCAGCATTCGCACTTCTGATACCTCCAGCAAGCTTCTCAACTCACCTTCACAGGCTTACAGAACGCTCCTCTACCGCGTCATCAAAGATGACACCCGTAGCTTCGGTGCATGGTTTGAGCCCCGTTACATCTTCCGCGCAGGCCGACTCGACTAGTGAGCTATTACGCTTTCTTTAAAGGATGGCTGCTTCTAAGCCAACCTCCTAGCTGTCTAAGCCTTCCCACATCGTTTCCCACTTAACCATGACTTTGGGACCTTAGCTGACGGTCTGGGTTGTTTCCCTTTTCACGACGGACGTTAGCACCCGCCGTGTGTCTCCCATGCTCGGCACTTCC
>NZ_CP142890.1:7500-1290000 GCF_040762985.1 Pseudomonas sp. Rh2 | reverse complement strand
GTCGCATCCTTGAAGGGCGTGATCGCCTCATCTTTGACCGTTACCGCCTGCCAGCGTGTAGCTGCAAGCTTCTCGGTGAACCAAGCCGGTGCGGCGCCGGCCTGCACATCGGCATAACGCGAGGCTTCAACCGCGCTGGCCCGGCCCGGCAATGCGCCCAGGGCGAGGCCAGCCAGGGAGCCACCCAGCAGGGTTCGACGGGAAAGGTATACGCCTTCGGGGGTGATCTCCGATGCCTTGCACTCGGAAGACTTGGGAAGCTTGATGAGCATGGTCGGCTCCATAGCACTGGATAGCGGATGTTCCAGTAAGACTATGGAGCCGGAGGGTTATTCCACCATTAAAAGAATGTCACGCTTTACGACGGCGCGCTTTCAACAGGAACTGGATTGGCCCCGAAGCCGCGTAAGCGAGGAAGATCAGCAGCAGGATGCGTGGCGGGTCGCTGAACACCACGGCGAACACCAGCACCACAGCAAGGATCGCCACGAACGGAACGCGTCCCTTGAGGTCCAGCTCCTTGAAGCTGTTGTACTTGATGTTGCTGACCATCAGCATGCCGGCAGCGGCTACCAGCAGCGCGACCAGAAACGACAGTTTCGAGCCCTGGATGCCGTAGTCGCTGAAAGCCCATACGGTACCGGCGACCACTCCGGCGGCAGCCGGACTGGCCAGGCCGATGAAGTAGCGTTTGTCAGCAGTGCCCACCTGGGTATTGAAACGCGCCAGGCGCAGCGCGGCGCCAGCGACGTAGATGAATGCGACCATCCAGCCGACCTTGCCCATGTCGCCCAGCGCCCAGCCGAACGCCAGCAACGCGGGTGCCACGCCAAAGGCAACCATGTCCGACAGCGAGTCGTACTCGGCGCCGAAGGCACTCTGGGTATTGGTCATGCGTGCCACTCGGCCATCGAGACCGTCAAGCACCATGGCAACGAAGATGGCGATGGCGGCAAAGGCAAAATACTTGCTCGCCTCCCGCGGGTCACCGGCACTGAGGGCGCTCTGTGCGCTCATCGAACTGATGATGGAATAGAAACCCGCGAACAGGTTGGCGGTGGTAAACAGGTTAGGCAACAGATAGATGCCGCGATGGCGCACCTTGCGCCCTTCGGCGTCATGCCCTTCTTCAACGTGCTCATCGACAGGTAGCAGGCTTTCGGCGTCGGAGGGCTTGTTCGGCTCTTCGGGACGTTCGCTCATGGAGGGTACCTTGCAACAGGATGGAAAATGTTCGACACGGGCCTGCAAAACAGGTTCTTACAGCAAGCCACTGGTCTGCTTTATACCAGAAGCTGACTGTCGGAACGAAAAAACGCGGCCGAAGCCGCGTTTTTCATCTTTCGATAAGACTTAGTTCTTGGTCTTGTCGACGATCTTGTTAGCCGAGATCCAAGGCATCATCGAGCGCAGTTGCTCACCGATGATCTCGATGCCGTGGGCAGCGTTGTTACGACGCTTGGCGGTCATCGATGGGTAGTTGGTGGCGCCCTCGGAGATGAACATCTTCGCGTATTCGCCGTCCTGGATGCGCTTCAGAGCGTTGCGCATGGCCTTGCGGGATTCTTCGTTGATGACTTCTGGGCCGGTGACGTACTCACCGTACTCGGCGTTGTTGGAGATCGAGTAGTTCATGTTGGCGATGCCGCCTTCGTACATGAGGTCAACGATCAGTTTCAGCTCGTGCAGGCACTCGAAGTAGGCCATTTCCGGCGCGTAGCCAGCTTCGACCAGGGTTTCGAAACCGGCTTTGACCAGTTCGACGGTACCGCCACACAGAACAGCCTGCTCACCGAACAGGTCGGTCTCGGTCTCGTCCTTGAAGGTGGTTTCGATGATGCCGGTACGGCCGCCACCAACGCCCGAAGCGTAGGACAGGGCAACGTTCTTGGCATTGCCGGAGGCGTCCTGGTAGATAGCGATCAGGTCAGGGATACCGCCGCCTTTGACGAACTCGGAACGAACGGTGTGGCCCGGAGCCTTCGGCGCGATCATGATCACGTCCAGGTCGGCACGAGGAACGACTTGGTTGTAGTGGATCGAGAAGCCGTGGGAGAAGGCCAGGGTGGCGCCCTTCTTGATGTTCGGTTCGATCTCGTTCTTGTACAGCTGGCCCTGGAACTCGTCCGGAGTCAGGATCATGACCAGGTCGGCAGCAGCGACGGCAGAGGCAACGTCGGTCACTTTCAGGCCATGGGCTTCTGCCTTGGCAACGGTGGCCGAACCTTTACGCAGACCGATGGTGACATCCACACCGGAGTCTTTCAGGTTGCACGCCTGAGCGTGGCCCTGGGAGCCGTAACCGATGATGGCGACTTTCTTACCCTGAATGATGGAAAGGTCGCAGTCTTTGTCGTAGAAAACTTTCATGGAAATACCCCTGGTTATATCTCGGCCCCCTGCGGAGCCATCGCTAATTTTTGAATTTAGATGCTGAGCACTTTGTCGCCACGGGCAATGCCGGTGACGCCACTGCGCACGGTTTCGAGAATCGATGCAGTGCCGATCGCCTGGATGAAGCTGTCCAGTTTGTCGCTGGTACCGCTCAGTTGCACGGTGTACACGCTGGCGGTGACGTCGACGATCTGGCCACGGAAGATATCCGTGGTGCGCTTGATCTCGGCGCGCTGGGCACCGGTGGCCTTGACCTTGACCAACATCAGCTCGCGCTCGATGTGAGCACTTTCCGACAGGTCGACCAATTTGACCACTTCGACCAGCTTGTTCAGGTTCTTGGTGATCTGTTCGATCACTTCGTCATGGCCAACGGTGGTCAGCGTCAGACGCGACAGGGTCGGGTCTTCGGTCGGCGCCACGGTCAGGCTTTCAATGTTGTAGTTGCGCTGGGAGAACAGGCCGACCACACGGGACAACGCACCGGGTTCGTTTTCCAGCAGCAGGGAGATGATGTGCCGCATATCAGGTACGCTCCGTCTTGCTCAGCCACATGTCACGCATCGAGCCATCCTTGATCTGCATCGGATAGACGTGCTCGGTACGGTCAACCGCGATGTCGATGAACACCAGGCGGTCCTTCATCGCGAAGGCTTCCTCCAGCTTCGGCTTGAGGTCCTTCAGGCTGGTGATGCGGATGCCCACATGGCCATAGGCCTCAGCCAGCTTGATGAAGTCAGGCAGCGACTCGACGTACGAATGCGAGTGACGACCGTTGTAGGACATGTCCTGCCATTGGCGGACCATGCCCAACACGCCGTTGTTCAGGTTGACGATCTTCACCGGCAGGCCGTACTGCATGCAGGTGGACAGTTCCTGAATGTTCATCTGGATACTGCCCTCGCCAGTGACGCAGGCCACGTCCTGATCCGGGAAGTTCAGCTTGATGCCCATGGCCGCCGGGAAACCGAAGCCCATGGTGCCAAGGCCACCAGAGTTGATCCAACGGTTCGGCTTGTTGAAGCGGTAGTACTGCGCCGCGAACATCTGGTGCTGACCTACGTCGGAGGTGACGAAGGCGTCGCCATGGGTCACTTCGCAGAGGGTCTCGATCACGGTCTGTGGCTTGATGACGCTGCCGTCGCCCTTGTCGTAAGGGAACAGGCCACGGTCACCGCGCCATTCGTCGATCTGCTTCCACCAGGCATCCAACGCGGCCTTGTCAGGCTGCTCGCCGATTTCCTTGAGGATGGTGAGCATTTCGCTCAGCACGCTGTCGACTGGCCCCACGATCGGTACGTCAGCCTTGATCATCTTGGAGATCGACGCAGGGTCGATGTCGATGTGGATGATCTTGGCGTTGGGGCAGAACTTGGCCGGGCCATTGACCACACGGTCGTCGAAACGCGCACCAACCGCCAGGATCACGTCGGCATTGTGCATGGCCATGTTGGCGGTGAAGCTGCCGTGCATACCGAGCATGCCAAGGAACTGGCGATCGGTGCCCGGGAAGCCACCCAGCCCCATCAGGGTATTGGTGACAGGCAGGTTCAGCGACTTGGCGATTTCGGTCAGGGCTTCGGAGCCACCACCGAGGATGACGCCGCCACCGGAGTACACGATCGGGCGCTTGGCGGCGAGGATCATCTCGGCTGCCTTGCGGATCTGACCGGAGTGGCCGCGTACGGCTGGGCTGTAGGAGCGCAGCTTGACCTTTTTCGGGTAGACGTATTCGAACTTCTCGGCCGGGTTGGTCATATCTTTTGGAATGTCGACCACGACCGGGCCAGGACGGCCGGATTGCGCCAGGTAGAACGCTTTTTTCAGGACTTCAGGGATTTCCGAGGCATGCTTGACCATGAAGCTGTGCTTCACGATAGGCCGCGAGATCCCGATCATGTCGGTTTCCTGGAAGGCATCGGTACCCACCATGGTGCTAGGCACCTGGCCGGACAGGATGACCATCGGAATCGAGTCCATGTAGGCGGTGGCAATACCGGTAATGGCATTGGTCGCACCCGGGCCGGAAGTCACCAGCACCACACCGGCCTTGCCGGTGGCACGGGCGTAGCCGTCCGCCATATGGGTAGCAGCCTGCTCGTGACGAACCAGGATGTGCTCGACTTCCGGTTCCTTGAACAGTGCATCGTAAACATGAAGGAGAGCACCACCAGGGTACCCGTAGATGTGCTTAACGCCTTCGTCACGCAAGAAGCGGACGACCATCTCAGCGCCAGATAAAAGCTCCACGTTGTTCACCTCTAAAACGCCAGAATACCGCCCACATGGACGGGTCTTAATAGGTTTACTGCCAAGCAGAGCATGAGCGAACGTCAGCACTGACTGAGCAAGTATTGGGAGCTCCCCAGAGTGTTGCGGGGGTTTCCCACCCAGCGCGAGGTAACGCGTTGCGGGGTGTAACAGGTCGGCGCGGGTGTGCGCCTCATGATCTGCTTAGCGGGTCTGCTTCTGGCAGTCCCTCTACAGCGGAATCTGGATTCTTGTGATTTGGCGGCTACAAGTCAAGAAAAATTATTGCCAATTTTTCCTCAAGATGAATTCCTGCCACCACTAAAAACCGCCTCAGCAGCAGAAAAAATAAGATTTCCATAAAAAAGGGCCACAATCTGCGGCCCTTGAAGGAAAAAAAGAAGAAATCAGGCGGAAGGAGCGATCAATTGATCGAAAGCTGCCAAAAGGCGCCGCAGCTCACGACTTTGCTCCGGACGATCGACAAAGACGGTTTCGGCCATGACCAGGATGCCCGAGGCGTTGGGCAGCGGTTGGCCCCGCTCGATGATAAGCCTCATGCGGGGCAGGAAGATCCACTGCAGCCACTGCTCGAAGCTCAGCGTATCGACCGCAAATGGCACCGTGCTGGCCAGCGCCTGCTTGCTCGGCGAGGCGTCGCTCCACCAGCCTTGCACCTGCAGCTCACGCTCGATGAGCAGCAGGTGATCGGCGATGTCCAGGATCCGTTGTTCGACCATCAGGAGCTGACCCGAGCCTTTTGCCGCGCCAGTGCGGCACCGGCGCTATCGCCTTGCTTTTCGCGTGCCTGGGCGATGGTGTTCCACAGCTCGGCCTGCAGGCTCGGGCGGCCGTTGGCATAGCTCAGGCCACGACGCGCCAGTTGTTCGGCCTGAGCGGCATCCCCTTGGGACAAGCGTACCTGGGCCAGGCGGAACAGCACTTGCGGCTCGCGCGGGGCGATGCGCTGGGCACGCTCCAGGCTGGAAGCCGCGCCATTGAAGTCGCCACTGCCTTGCTGCTGCTGGGCGGTGGTGAGCAATGCCAGCACCGGGCCGTCCAACTGCTCATCGGCCGACAGGCCACCCGAGGCACCGCTGCGTGGAATACCGGTCGGGGCGCTGGTGGCGCTCGAACCGCCACTCATCGACGCGATGTCGAACGGCTCGTCGGCGATCGGATTAGGGTTGGTCGTGATCGGTGTGGTGCTGATTGGCGCAGTGCTGATCGGCGCCGCCCCGGTCGCGGCCGGGAACGTCTGGATTGGCGCGGAACCCGCGCCCTGTGGAATGACCACGGTCACCCCGGAGTCCTCGGGCAGCGTCTGTGCCTGAGAGGTGCCACCGCTCATGCCAACCGCCGAACGGTTGGCAGTGATGCGCTCGCTGTTGGACACGCGTGTGCTCGAGTCGACGACCGGGATATTGCCCCGCGGAACGCTGGAGCACCCCTGGAGCACAACCAGTGCCGTCACGGCAGGAAACCACCACTTTTTCACTTCACACCTCATCAATGCAGCCAGTGCTTAATTCATCCAGCCCTTGACCCAGTCCATGACCGACTCAACCGGATCCTGCTCACCGCCACAGGTCGCACCCGCGGGCGGTTCGCTCCCGCGAATATACGGCATCTGCACGGCTCCCGGACAGCTGCCATCGGAACCTTGCCCGCTGTACGGATCGATCCAGGCCTGCACTACATTGTCCGGCTGCGGCATGTCCAACGGCAGCGGGTCGGCCTTGCGCATGAAGCTGGTCCATACCTGCAGGGCACCGGTGGCGCCAGTGAACGGTGTCTTGCCGTTATCGTCGCGGCCCAGCCAGACCACGGCCAGCAGGTCCTGGCTGAAGCCGGAGAACCAGCTGTCGCGCGAATCGTTACTGGTCCCGGTCTTGCCTGCCAGGGTCAGCGAACTTGGCAGCACGCTGTACACCGAACGACCGGTACCTTCACGCATCACTCGCTGCATGGCGTTCTGCACCAGGTAGATCGAGCCCGGATCGAAAGTCTGCTGGATCTGGAACGGGTAGCGCTTGAGCGGCTCGCCTTCGGCCGTCAGCACGCTGCGAATACCGCGCATCGGGGTATTGAAGCCACCATTGGCGATGGTCTGGTACATGGTCGCGACCTGCATCGGCGACATCCCACCGGCGCCCAGCAGCATCGATGGGAAGGCTGGCCAATCGACATTCACGCCCAGCCGCCCAATGGTCTTGATGACGTTCGGGACCCCCACTTCCAAGCCGATCTTGGCGGTCGACAGGTTGTAGGAGTTGGCCAGCCCCTGATACAGGTAGATGGTGCCATGGGGGCGGCGGTCGTAGTTCTGCGGACGCCATACCTGGCCGTCAGCGCCCTTGACCGAAAACGGCTCATCCTGCACGCGGCTGGTCAGGGTGTACTTGGTCGGTTGCTCCAGCGCGGTCAGGTAGACCGCTGGCTTGACCAGCGAACCAATCGGACGCACCGCATCGATGGCGCGGTTGAAGCCGGCGAAGCCCGACTGGCGGCTGCCGATCAGCGCCTGCACCTCACCGGTTTCCGGGTTGGTCACAACCATTGCCGACTCCACCTCATCAGCGCCCTTGCGCCCGGCCAGGCGCTTGAACGTCTCGCTCATGGCGCTCTCGGCCTTCATCTGCAGGATCGGGTCGAAGCTGGTGAAGATTCGCAGGCCTTCTTCGGTCAAGTCCTCATCGCGGTAGTCCTGACGCAGCTGACGCTTGACCAGGTCGAGGAAGGCCGGGAACGAGCTGTCGGCCAGGCTGCCACGCTTGGTCACGCCCAAGGGCATTTTCTTGGCCGCTTCGGCGACTTCCTTGCTCACCACGTTCTGCTCGGCCAGCAGGTCGAGCACCAGGTTACGGCGAGTCAGCGCACGCTCCGGGTAACGGCGCGGGTTGTAGTAGGACGGCCCCTTGACCATACCCACCAGCAAGGCGACCTGATGCAGCTTGAGTTCCGACAGCGGCTGGCTGAAGAAGAACTGGCTGGCCAGGCCGAAGCCATGCACGGCACGTTGACCGTCCTGGCCAACGAACACTTCGTTGAGGTAGGCCTCGAGAATTTCGCGCTTGTCGTAATGCAGCTCCAGCAGCACGGCCATCATCGCTTCGGTGAGCTTGCGGCTGAGACTGCGCTCGCTGGTCAGGTAGAAGTTCTTCACCAACTGCTGCGTCAGGGTACTGCCGCCCTGGCGCATGGAGCCGGATGACGTGTTGACCCACATGGCGCGGGCAATCGACTTGGGCGATACGCCGAAGTGGCTGTAGAAGTCGCGGTCTTCCACCGCCACCAAGGTTTCGAGCAGGTACGGCGGCACCTGGTCGATCTTGATCAGAATGCGGTCTTCGAGGTTCTTCGGATAGATACCGCCGATCATCAAAGGCTCCAGGCGCACCACATCGAGCTTGCCGCCGTTGGCGCCGGAGAGCCCCGCAACATAGTCACCGGAGAAACGCACGCGCACGAACTGGGCCGGCTCCATGCCCTCGTAGAACTGGAAGCCACGGGTATTGAGGTCGACGTTGTTACCATTGACCGCGGCCGCACCTGGGCCGTTGGCGGCGCTCTCGCGCCGATAGCCGAGCGCATCGAGTTCGGTGAGGAAGTCGTTCTTGCTCAGTTTCTGTCCGACGAACAGCTCCAGCGGCCGGGCATACACCTTGGCCGGGATGGTCCAGCGCTTGCCAGAGAACTTCTCCTGGACGACGGCATCGAGGTAAACCGCGAAGCCGGCGACGATCACAAGGCCAACCAGGCTGAGCTTCAAAGCCCAGCCCAGCCAGGCGCGGGAGCGGCCGGTCGGGCGTTTCTGAGGGGTGCGGGGGGATCGAGTTCGAGTCATGACGGCGGATTATACGCACTTTGTAAAGGCTGGGCAGACGCCCTCTGGCGGTATGCAGGGACGGCACCATTGACCATAATGGCGCATTCGAATTCCCTGCCCCGGAAGGATTTCTCGTGAGCCAAGCCTTGATCAACGCCTTGCAGAACCCAGCCCTCTACCCTCACCCGGTGGATGGCTTCCAACTCATCGAGACGCATATCTCCTGGGTTCTGCTCACCGGCGAGTACGCCTACAAGGTCAAGAAACCGATGAACTTCGGCTTTCTCGACTTCACCAGCCTGGATAAGCGCCAGCATTTCTGTAACGAAGAGTTGCGTCTGAACCAGCGCCTGACCGACGGTCTCTACCTTGAGGTCCTGCCGATCACCGGTACTGCCGAGGCACCGCAAATCGGCGGCGAGGGCGAGGCTATCGAATACGTCCTGAAAATGCGCCAGTTCCCCCAGGGCCAAATGCTCAACACGCTGCAGGCCAACGGTGAACTGAATGCTGGCCATATCGACCAGATGGCCCGACAGATCGCCGAGTTCCACCTGCAGGCGCCAAAAGTGCCGGTCGACCACCCGCTGGGCACCCCGGACAGCGTCATGGCGCCGGTGGAGCAGAACTTCGAGCAGATCCGTCCGTTCCTCACCGACAAGGCCGACCTGCAACAACTGGACAACCTGCAAGCCTGGGCCCACAGCAGCTTCGAGCGCCTGCACAGCCTGTTGGAGCAACGCAAGGCCAAAGGCTTCATCCGTGAGTGCCATGGCGACATCCACCTGGGCAATGCCACCCTGATCGACGGCAAGGTGGTGATCTTCGACTGCATCGAGTTCAACGAGCCCTTCCGCCTGACCGATGTCTACGCCGACGTCGGCTTCCTGGCCATGGACCTGGAAGACCGTGGCCTCAAGTGTCTGTCGCGCCGCTTCATCAGCCAGTACCTGGAGCTCACCGGCGACTACGAGGGCCTGGAGCTGCTCAACTTCTACAAGGCCTATCGTGCCCTGGTACGCGCCAAGGTTGCGCTGTTCAGCCTGCCGGCAGACGCCGACGGCGTACAACGCGCCACCACCCTGCGTACCTACCGTAACTACGCCAACCTGGCGGAAAGCTACAGCGCCATCCCCTCGCGCCTTCTGGCCATCACCCACGGTGTTTCGGCCGTGGGCAAAAGCCATGTCGCCATGCGCATGGTCGAAGCCCTGGGGGCCATCCGCGTGCGTTCGGACGTAGAGCGCAAACGCCTGTTCGGTGAGCAGCAAGCGGCAAACGCCGGGCAGCAGAACACCGGCATCTACGACCAGAACGCCAGCGCCGCCACCTACCAGCGCCTGCACGAGCTGGCGGCGACCATCCTGCGCGCCGGGTTCCCGGTAGTGCTCGATGCCACCTACCTCAAACGCGCACAGCGCCAGTCAGCGGCGGAAGTCGCCAATCACACCGGCGTGCCTTTCCTGATCCTCGACTGCCACGCCCCTGAGGCCGTCATCGCCAGCTGGCTGGAGCAGCGCCAAGCAGAAAACAGCGACCCTTCGGATGCCACCCTGGAGGTGATCAAGGCGCAGCAGGCCAGCCGTGAGCCTCTGGACGAGGAGGAACTCAAACACAGCACCCGCGTCGACACCCAGGACAGCGCCAGCATGAACCAGGTGATCGATCAGGTTCGCCAGCGTTTGCCAGGCCTCTGAGCCTAAAGGCGTGAAGCAGTCGACACTTCACGCCTGAAGTTCGGCGCCTCCACAGTGATGGCATTACAATATCATCACAATCATAAGGAGGCGCCGTCATGAACCAGCCCCGTCAACTGGACAATGCCCTGTACGCATTGGTCCGCGACGAGAACATCAGCGCATTCAATCGTGAAAGACCCGCCGTGGGGCTGATCGACTTTCGCGGCGGCGACTTCCGTGGCCTGGACCTGCGTGAGCTGGATGCGCGTGGCATCGACTTCACCGACGCGTACTTCCGCGCTGCCGACTTGCGCGGGCTGGACCTGCGTGACAATGGTCTGGAAGGGGCGAGCATCGCCCATGCCCAGATCTCCGGCACGTACTTCCCGCCGGAGCTGAGCGCGGACGAAATCCTCATGTCAGCCAAGTTCGGCACGCGCATGCGCTATCGACCGAAAGCCTGAATCATGGCTGGGGCTGCCCGACAGCCCCACCTCTCGGGCATCTCGTCGGCCCCGATGGCAAAAGGCCGCGCATTTGCGAACCCCCGCTACACTCCTTTCTGACCTGCTCGCGATTTATCCCCCAAGACCCGTTCAGCCATCGCAAGGAGGCTAGATGAACGATGAATTGCAGCATCTGAAGAATCTTGGCAAGACCTCTGCGCAGTGGTTGCACGCGGCGGGTATACACAGTGCGTCGGACCTGCGTCGTCTCGGTGCCGTGGGTGCGTACCAAGCCGTCAAAACGCGGGGATTCCGGGCATCGAAGGTGCTGTTGTACGCCATTGAAGGCGCGCTCCTGGACATGCACTGGAACGATTTGCCGGCCGAACGCAAGGAAGCACTCAACCAACAACTGGATGCGAAATGCCTTACGCAAAAAAATGCGAAATGAACGCACAAAGGGGATTGACGATTAAATGAGAATCGTTATGATTATCACAACTGGTCGCGAGACTGGTTGGATAAGCTGAAAGCCCCTGGTTCGGACTCTCAGATTATCTCCTCATCAGGCTAATCACGGTTATTGACCCGGCAGTTTTGCCGGGTCTTTTTTTGCCTGGATGCTGACCGGCGCGCCGAAATCGTTACTGACGCAGCGTCGCGCAGTAATCCTGCTCGGGCAGGGCGGCGGTGTACCACACGTAATCGGCCATGCCAGCTTCCACAGTCTGACCCACCTCGGCCAAGATCAACACCTTGGTCTCCCCTTTCGCCTCCAGGTCGGCCAAATGCAGTGGCACGCCCAGGTCCTTGCGCGCGTGATAGGCCCCGGTCAGCAACATTGCAGGCTGCGGCGCATCGTTGAGTCGTTCGGCGATTCGCCGGTCACGCTGCTGCTGAACGGCCAGCATCGCCGGCAGTTGGCTTTCCGGCAACAGACCACAGTGTCCTTCCCGTACCTGCTTGAGCAATGCCGCTTTCACTGCCGGGCTGTTGGAGCGTGTGCCGGGCAATGGCGGCGGCTGGCGATAGGCCTGACGCATCTGCTCGGGTGAAAGGTTGGCCGCCAGCAAGGGGACATGCCCCTGCAAGGCCTCCCGCACGATCGGCCCATACAATGGCCAATCCCAGCCGTCATCCCAGGCCAGAGCCTTGGGCAGGTCCTGAGGCAACTGGGCTTGCTGCTGCACGGCATCGACCTGGGACTGCTGGTCCGGTTGCAGCATCTCCATCAACAGGCTGCCCTGGGGGCGCTGGGTCTGCACGGCACGCAGCAACCATAGCTGCAGGGCATGGTGGTCAGGGTTGTCATGCTTCTCGCCCACAATCACTCGTGGCGCATCGGCCAGGCGCCGGACCAGTTGCTCAGGGCTGATCGACTGACCGCTGGTAAGGTCGCGAATCTGCCCCAACCGCGCACTGTCACGCCCTTCACTGCTTTGCCAGGCCGGTAGCGTCGGCAAGCTCGCCTGGCACCCGCCCAAGGCCAGCCCCAGACCCAGCGAAACAGCAGACAGCCATGGATGACGCATGCACAGAGCCTCCTAGCGAGTGATGATCAACGGGTGGCCACGCTCTGGGTGCTCCTGCACCAGAACATCGATGCCAAATACCGCCTTGAGCGCCCGAGGCGTCAAGACCGCCTGCGGCTCAGCAAGCGCATGACAGCGCCCCTGCTCCAGCAGCAGGATGCGATCACAGTAACGCGCCGCCAGGTTCAGGTCATGCAGGATCACCAGCACCGCCGCACCACGGTCGGCAAAGCTTCGCACAACCTGCAACGTGGTGTGCTGGTGCAGAGGGTCGAGCATCGAGGTTGGTTCGTCGAGCAGCAACGTGGCCCCCACTTCGCCTGGCCATAGCTGGGCCAGGACCCGCGCCAGGTGAACCCGCTGACGCTCGCCGCCGGACAGCGCCAGGTAGCTGCGCTCGACCAGATGCCAGGCATCCGCTGCCTGCAACGCCGCCTCGACGATCTCTCGATCACGTTGCCGGCCGGTGTCATGAGGCAGACGCCCCATGCCGACCACCTCGTCCACACGAAAGGCGAACCCCAGGCTGGACACCTGTGGCAGCACCGCCAGGCGTCGTGCCCGCGCCTGCCCTGGCCAGTCGGCCAATGCCCGCCCCTGCAACCTCACCTGGCCCTCGCTGGGCGCCAGCTCGCCGCACAGCACACCCAACAGACTGCTTTTGCCCGCACCGTTCGGACCGAGCACGCCCAGCACCTGGCCTGGCTGCAACTGAAGGTGGAGGCCGTGCAGCACCTCGTTGCTTCCCCGCCGCAAGTGCAGGCCCTCGACTGAAAGCATCAGTTGCGCCCCCGTACCAGCAAGAACAGAAAGAACGGCGCACCAATGAACGCGGTAACAATCCCAATCGGCAACTCGGCTGGGGCCAGGGCCAGGCGCGCAACCAAATCGGCAAACAACAGCAGCGCGCCGCCTGCCAGCAGCGAGGCCGGCAGCAATACCCGATGATCCGGGCCAGCCAGCAGCCGCACCCAGTGCGGCACCACCAGACCGACGAAGCCGATCAGGCCGGCTGCCGCCACCGCCGAACCTACGCCCAGCGCCGTGCAAAGCACCAGTTCGCGCTTGAGCCGCTCCACATCGACTCCCAGGTGACGGGCCTCCGATTCACCCAGCAGCAAGGCATTTAGCGCCTGCGCCCGACGCGGCAGCCAGATCGCCACGGCCAGCGTGACCAGAAGCACTGGCCATGAACGCTCGTAACTGGCGCCATTGAGGCTGCCCAGGTTCCAGAATGTCAGTGTACGCAGCGTGGCGTCATCGGCCAGATAGGTGAACAACCCCACCGCCGAGCCGCCTAAAGCGGTCATGGCGATGCCGGCCAGGAGCATGGTGGCGACATGGGTCTGGCCATCGCGCCGGCCCAGGCGATACACCAGCGCGGTCACACCGAGCCCACCGACGAATGCACAAGCCGACAGCAGGTACGGTGCCAGCGCTTCTGGCAAACCTCCAAGCCAGCTCCCCGCCACGATCGCCACTGCCGCGCCAAGCGCCGCGCCGCTCGCCACGCCCACCAGCCCCGGGTCAGCCAACGGGTTACGAAACAGCGCTTGCATGGCAACCCCGGACAGCGCCAGCACCGCTCCGACGGCAAGGCCTAGCAAGGTGCGCGGAACGCGGATCTGGCCAAGAATCATCTGCGCCTGCTCGAGGCCATCACCTCCAACGGGCAGCCCGAGCAAGCGCAGCCCCGCGCGCAGGGTATCGAACAATGGCAGGCTGACCGGCCCTAGTGCCAGCGACAGCCAGACCGCCAGCAGACACAGAAGGCCCAAACCCAGGCACACGCTGCGCGGCGCGATTCGCTGCTTCATTGAGTGGGACGTGCCTTGGCATTGGGATAGAAGCTTTCCGCCAACCCTTGCAGGGTGGCCGGCAAGCGTGGGCCAAGGCCACCCACCAACAGGGTCGGGTCCAGCGCAACCAGGCGCTGCTCACGCACCGCGCGTGATACGGCCAGTGCCGGGTTTTCCTTGAGCAATGCTTGCAAGGCCTGCTCGCCCACAAGGGCACGGTCGGAGAACACCACGACATCCGGGTCCAGCGCAGCCAACGCTTCGACGGAGAAATGCTTGTAGCCTGGGTGTTCGGCGAGGTTACGCCCACCAGCCTGACGCACTACCCAATCGCCCGCCGTGCCTTGCCCGGCAATCAACGGTTTGGCTCCCGCATGGCCGACCAGCAGCAATACGCCCGGCGCCTTCTGGCCTGCCTGGGCCTGTCTGACCCTTGCCGATAGCGCTTCCAGTTGCTGGTGGTAGCCCGCAGCCAGCTCCGAAGCCTTCTGCTGCACCCCCAACAATTTGCCCAGCTGCTTGAGGTTTTCATCCACGGCAGTCAGCTCGGCCTTGCTGGACAACAGCTCGACCTGCACACCGGCCTTGCGAATCTGCGCCAACACCGGCGGCGGCCCCATTTCCTCGGTCCCAACCAGTACATCCGGGCGCAAACTGAGAATGCCCTCGGCCGACAGCTGCCGTTGATACCCGATGCTTGGTAATGCCTTCAGCGACTCAGGATGCTGGCTGGTGGTATCGACACCAACCAGCCGCTGCTCGCCACCCAGCAGGCTGATCCATTCGCTCAGGGAGCCCCCAGCACTGACCCAGCGTTGCGGCGAGTCGGTGGCCAGGGCCTGGGTTGAAAGCACCAGGCCCACGCACAGGGCGACATGGGCAGCGATACGGCGCATCATCGGATTCCTCCTGAAGGCAGGCCACGCGCCTTGTGGCGGGCGGCGGAACTGCGCACCATAGGCAGGCAGGCGCAGCGAGCGGCTGCAATTTGATAATTATTCGCATTAAAGCGTCAAGCCAGACGTTGCCACCTGGAACACCCCCTGCCATGCACTTCCTTTGTACTTCCCACGGGCTGCCCGAGGGCCATAGCCGCGCCTTCAGCGTAGACGGCACCGCGGTGTTCGGCGTACGTCGCCGAGGCCAGGTGTACCTGTACCGCAACCGTTGCCCCCACCGCGGTATTGCGTTGAACTGGGCAGAGGACAGCTTTCTCGATGACAGCGCCAGCCTGATCCACTGCGCCCATCACGGCGCCCTGTTCCTGATCGAAAGTGGCGAATGCGTGGCCGGCCCCTGCGAGGGCGAGGCGTTGGAGGCCCTGGACTGCCGTGAGGATAGCCAGGGCATCTGGCTTACCGGTTGAGCAGCACCGGCAAAGGGCGGTCGATGACGATCTGACCGGCGTCCAGGCGAGCGCCGTAGGCCAGCACTTCTACGCCATCCGCCACGGCCGCGCGCAGGGCCTGGCTGTAGGCCGCATCGATCTCTTCGGCAGGGCGCACAGCGTCCACACCGGTCAGGTTGACGCAGTACAGCTGCACCGCACGAATACCTTGCCGGGCCAGGGCCGCCAATTCGCGTAAGTGCTTGGCACCGCGCTGGGTCACCGCATCGGGGAAGGCGGCGACCGAGGAGTCCGGGTAACCCAGGGTCACGCTCTTGACCTCGACATAAGCCGGGCCATCGGCGAACTCCAGGCGAAAATCCACACGGCTACGTTCTTCGCCGTACGCCACCTCGCGCTTGAGTCCGGTGAAACCTGCCAACTCACGGATGACACCTGCGTGCAACGCTTCTTCGACCAATGCATTGGCCCGACCGGTGTTCACGCAGGCCAGGCGCCCCTGAGGCGTTTCGCTGATTTCCCAGGTTCCAGGCAACTTGCGCTTGGGGTCGTTGGAGCGGCTGAACCAGACCTGACCACCTTCAAGCATGCAATTGAGCATGGAACCGGTGTTGGGGCAATGGATGGTCAGCTGCTCGCCGCTGGCCAGTTCGATATCGGCCAGAAAGCGTTTGTAGCGACGCAGCAGGCGCCCCTGTTCGAGTGCGGGTGAAAAGCGCATCAGCCTTGCCAGCTCCGCAGGCCACGGGCAATGCGCTGTACCGCCTCCTCCAGGCGCGGCAAGCTCTGGGTATAGGCAAAACGCACATGATGACCGGCCAGGTGGCGGCCAAAGTCCAGACCTGGGGTAAAGGCCAGGTGTTCGGTTTCGAGGAAATGCCGGCAAAACGCAAAGGCATCGCCGCCAAATGCGCTGATATCGGCATAAAGATAGAACGCGCCCTGAGGCTCGACGGCGATCCCGAAGCCCAGCTCGCGCAGCGCCGGCAACAGGAAATCGCGACGGCGGGCGAACTCTGCGCGGCGCTCTTCGAGAATCGACAAGGTCTCGGGCTGGAAGCATGCCAACGCGGCGTGCTGGGCCATGCTCGGTGCGCTGATATAGAGGTTCTGCGCCAGTTTCTCCAAGTCGGCCACGGCACTGGGCGGTGCCACCAGCCAACCCAGGCGCCATCCGGTCATGCCGAAATACTTGGAAAAACTATTAAGGACAAAGGCCTCATCATCGACTTCCAGCACGCTCGCAGCGTCCATGCCATAGGTGAGGCCGTGGTAGATCTCGTCCACCACCAGGTGACCATGGTGCTCACGGGTGGCCCTGGACAGGCTGGCCAACTGGTCACGGCTGAGCACCGTGCCGGTCGGGTTGGCTGGCGAAGCGACCAGGGCGCCAACGGTGTCCTTGTCCCAGTGGCGCTCGACCAGATCGGCCGTCAGTTGGTAGTTGACGTCCGGCCCCACCGGGACCAGTTGGGCGCCGCCTTCGACCAGGCGCAAGAAATGTCGATTGCAGGGGTAGCCTGGGTCGGCCAGCAACCAGTGCTTGCCGGGGTCCACCAACAGACTGCTGGCCAGCAACAGCGCGCCCGATCCGCCAGGGGTGATCAAAATGCGCTGCGGGTCGATCGTCACGCCATAACGCTGCTGGTAGAAGCCGGCGATCGCCTCGCGCAAGGCCGGCAAGCCACGGGCCGCGGTGTATCGGGTATGACCTGCCGCCAGCGCCGCCTGGCCCGCCGCGACGATGGGTGCAGCGGTGGTGAAATCTGGCTCGCCGATTTCAAGGTGGATCACATCGTGCCCAGCCGCCTGCAACTCGTTGGCCCGCGCCAGCAGTGCCATGACATGGAAGGGTTCGATGGCGCGACTGCGCGCACTGTGGGTGTGGGCCATGACCTTCTCTCAATTGGGTCTAAACTGTGGATTCTACCTCTGCGCGGCACCGAACGTACGACTTGCGCCGCTGTCAACCACTAGAATCGGGCGGGGTAGCGCACCCCCGATCTATCTGGTAAGTTCGGCGGCTCGCAGTCGCAGGGCCGGCGGGTGCCGGAGATGGAGCAGCCTGCGCATTGGATCAGATGAGTGAGAGGCGGTCTATTCATGTCCACCGTAGAAAAGCACAAAGCCCAGACCATGTACGGTGTCGAGCCCTACGTAGAAAAGCAGGGCGAAGAGTACATGGGCGAGCCCATGAAAAAGCACTTCACCAAGCTTCTCGGTGCCTGGAAACAGGAACTGATGAACAGTGTGGACCGCACCGTGGATCACATGAAGGACGAAGCTGCCAACTTCCCCGACCCGGCTGACCGCGCCAGCCAGGAAGAAGAATTCGCCCTTGAGCTGCGCAACCGCGATCGCGAGCGCAAGCTGATCAAGAAGATCGACAAGACCCTCGACAAGATCAAGGCCGACGAATACGGCTGGTGCGAATCGTGCGGCATCGAGATCGGCCTGCGTCGCCTGGAAGCCCGTCCCACCGCCGACCTGTGCTTCGATTGCAAGGAAATCGCGGAGAAGAAGGAAAAGACGGTCGGCAAAGGCTGACTCTTTTCCCATTCGAACGGGGCGCACCATGCGCCCCGTTTTCATTTTTACGACCTGTACGGCCCATGAAAGACTCCCGCTATATCGGACGTTTCGCCCCCACTCCCAGCGGCTTCCTGCACTTCGGCTCGCTGGTCGCCGCCCTCGCCTCCTGGCTCGACGCCCGCGCGGTCGATGGCCGCTGGCTGGTACGCATGGAAGACACCGACCCGCCCCGGGAAATGCCCGGGGCCCGCGACGCGATCCTGCAGACCCTAGAGCGCTACGGCCTGGAGTGGGATGGCGAAGTGGTCTACCAGAGCCAGCGCCACGACGCCTACGCCGCGGTGGTCGACCGCCTGTTCAGCATGGGCCTGGCCTACGCCTGTACCTGTTCGCGCAAGCAGCTGGAGGGCTACAACGGCATCTACCCAGGCTTTTGCCGTAACGCCGGGCATGCCCGAGAAGGCGCAGCGATCCGGCTACGGGTGCCTGAGTTGATCTACCGCTTTACAGACCGGGTGCAGGGCGAGTTCCAGCAACACCTGGGGCGTGAAGTGGGCGATTTCGTGATCCAGCGGCGTGATGGGCTGTATGCGTATCAACTGGCGGTGGTGCTGGATGATGCCTGGCAGGGTGTTACCGACATCGTGCGCGGGGCGGACCTGCTCGACAACACCCCACGCCAGTTGTACCTGCAGGAACTGCTGGGCCTTTCGCAGCCGCGTTACCTGCATATTCCGCTCATCGTGCAGCCGGATGGACACAAGCTGGGCAAGTCCTATCGCTCGCCGCCGCTGCAGGCGGAACAGGCGACGCCTTTGCTGCTGCGCGCGCTGCGGGCCTTGGGGCAGGCAGCAGAGCCGGAGTTGCTGCTGGCAACACCGGCTGAAGTCCTTGCGGTAGCCCGCAAGCAGTGGCGGCCAGAGGCGATTGCCCGGCAGGCCACTGTTGCAGAGGCAGACTTGCACTGACGCAGGCCCGGCCTCTCGAAAACAAAAGCCCAATAAATTCAAACTCTTGGCGAACCCCATGGATTCCCGCTAGCATCGCCCCAGCCATTTGCGCCAATAATAAGTCCAAGCCCGCAGCGCCCAACCATCGAGGCCAGCATGTACATCTATCGTTTGGTCCTGCTTCTGGTCGTGGGGATCTACCTGTTCTCCCCGGCCATCATGGACTGGTGGATCGAACCGACCGGAGCCTGGTACCGCCCCTACCTGCTCTGGCTGATCCTGATCGTCGTCACCTTCATCCTGCAGAGCCAACGAGATGCCGATGAGCTTTAGCCTGACCCAGATGATCCTGATCAGCGCCGCGTACCTTCTGGTGCTGTTCGGCGTGGCCTGGATCAGCGAGCGAGGGCTGATTCCCCGCTCCATCATCCGTCACCCCCTGACCTACACGCTGTCGCTGGGGGTATACGCCAGCGCGTGGGCCTTCTATGGGTCGGTTGGCCTGGCCTACCAGTATGGCTATGGCTTCCTGGCGTGTTACCTGGGGGTCTCAGGCGCGTTCCTGCTCGCGCCGGTGCTGCTCTACCCGATCCTGAAGATCACCCGGACCTACCAGCTTTCCTCGCTGGCAGACCTGCTGGCGTTTCGCTTTCGCAGCACCTGGGCCGGTGCGCTGACGACGGTGATCATGCTGATCGGCGTGTTGCCGTTGCTGGCCCTGCAGATCCAGGCGGTCGCAGACTCGATCAGCATTCTCACCGGAGAACCGGTCAAGGCGCGGGTGGCGTTCGCCTTCTGCGTGCTGATTATCCTGTTCACCATTTTCTTTGGCTCACGTCATATCGCCACGCGCGAAAAACACGAAGGTCTGGTCTTCGCCATCGCCTTCGAATCGGTGATCAAACTGCTGGCCCTGGGCGGTATCGGACTGTATGCCCTGTATGGCGTGTTCGGCGGCCCTCACCAGCTAGAGGTGTGGCTGCTGCAGAACCAGACCGCCCTGGCGGCGTTGCATACCCCGCTGCAGGAAGGGCCATGGCGCACCCTGCTGCTGGTGTTCTTCGCCTCGGCTATCGTCATGCCACACATGTACCACATGGCCTTCACCGAGAACCTCAACCCGCGCTCGCTGGTCAGCGCCAGCTGGGGCCTGCCACTGTTCCTGCTGTTGATGAGCCTGGCGGTGCCCCTGGTGCTCTGGGCCGGCTTGCGCCTGGGCGCCAGCACCAACCCCGAGTATTTCACCCTGGGCCTGGGAATAGCTGCCGGCAATCCGGCTCTGGCCTTGCTCGCCTACGTCGGCGGGTTGTCGGCCGCCAGCGGACTGATCATAGTCACCACCCTGGCGCTATCGGGCATGGCGCTCAACCATCTGGTGCTGCCGCTGTACCAGCCCCCCGCCGAGGGCAACATCTACCGCTGGCTGAAATGGACCCGACGCGCACTGATCGTCGCCATCATCACCGCCGGCTTCATGTTCTACCTCACCCAGAACAACCACCAAAGCCTGGCCAACCTCGGCATCGTCGCCTTCGTTGCCACCTTGCAGTTCCTGCCCGGCGTGCTGTCGGTGCTGTACTGGCCGACCGCCAACCGCCGTGGCTTCATCGCCGGCCTGCTGGCGGGCACCCTGGTGTGGATGGTAACGATGCTGTTGCCGTTGCTGGGCAACCTGCAGGGCTTCTACATTCCGCTGCTGGACATGATCTACGTGCTGGACGACACCAGCTGGCACATGGCGGCCATTGCCTCGCTGGCGGCCAACGTGCTGTTGTTCACCCTGATCTCGCTGTTCACCAACGCCGGCACCGAAGAAGCCAGCGCCGCCGAGGCCTGCGCGGTGGACAACGTACGCCGCCCGCAACGTCGTGAGCTGCATGCCGCCTCGCCCCAGGAGTTCGCCACCCAGCTGGCCAAGCCATTGGGCGCCAAGGCTGCGCAGAAGGAAGTCGAGCAGGCGCTACGCGATCTCTACCTGCCCTTCGACGAGCGCCGCCCCTACGCCCTGCGCCGCCTGCGCGACCGCATCGAGGCGAACTTGTCCGGCCTGATGGGGCCAAGCGTTGCCCAGGACATGGTCGAGACCTTCTTGCCCTACAAGTCCGGCAACGAGAACTATGTCACCGAAGACATCCACTTCATCGAAAGCCGTCTGGAAGACTACCACTCGCGCCTGACCGGCCTGGCCGCCGAGCTCGATGCCCTGCGCCGTTACCACCGCCAAACCCTGCAAGAGCTGCCCATGGGCGTATGCTCGCTGGCCAAGGACCAGGAAATCCTGATGTGGAACAAGGCCATGGAAGAACTCACCGGCATTGCCGCCAAGCACGTGGTGGGCTCGCGCCTGGTCACCATCAGCGAACCCTGGCGCGGCCTGTTGCAAGGCTTCATCAATGTGCCCGACGAGCACCTGCACAAGCAGCGCCTGGCCCTGGACGGTCAACCCCGCTGGCTGAACCTGCACAAGGCGGCCATCGACGAGCCACTGGCACCAGGCAACAGCGGCCTGGTGCTGCTGGTCGAGGACCTCACCGAGACCCAGGCCCTGGAAGACAAACTGGTGCATTCCGAACGCCTGGCCAGCATTGGCCGTCTGGCCGCCGGTGTAGCCCACGAGATCGGCAACCCGATCACCGGCATCGCCTGCCTGGCGCAGAACCTGCGTGAAGAGCGCGAGGGTGACGGCGAGATCATCGAGCTGTCCAGCCAGATCCTGGAGCAGACCAAGCGAGTGTCGCGCATCGTCCAGTCGCTGATGAGCTTCGCCCACGCCGGCGGCAGCCACCAGAACAGCGAAGAGCCGGTGTGCCTGGCAGAGGTGGCCCAGGACGCCATTGGTCTGCTGGCGTTGAACCGGCGCAACTTCGAAGTACAGTTCTTCAACCTCTGCGACCCCGACCACTGGGCGGAGGGCGACCCGCAGCGACTGGCTCAGGTGCTGATCAACCTGCTCTCCAACGCCCGCGATGCCTCGCCACCTGGCAGCGCCGTTCGTGTGCGCAGCGAGGCCAACGAGCACACGGTCGACCTGATCGTGGAGGATGAAGGCAGCGGCATTCCCAAGAACATCATGGACCGCCTGTTCGAACCGTTCTTCACCACCAAGGACCCTGGCGAGGGAACCGGACTGGGGCTCGCTCTGGTCTATTCCATCGTGGAGGAGCATTATGGGCAAATCACCATCGACAGCCCGGCCGACATCGAACGGCAACGTGGCACCCGGATCCGCGTGACCCTGCCCCGGCATGTCGTAGCGACGTCCCCTGAAATTCGAGACCGTCGAGAGAATTGAATCAATGCCGCACATTCTGATCGTCGAAGACGAAACCATCATCCGCTCGGCCCTGCGTCGTCTGCTGGAGCGGAACCAGTACCAGGTCAGCGAAGCCGGCTCGGTACAGGAAGCACAGGAACGCTTCAGCATTGCCACCTTCGACCTGATCGTCAGCGACCTGCGCCTGCCCGGTGCACCCGGTACCGAGCTGATCAAGCTCGGCCAGGGCACACCGGTGCTGATCATGACCAGCTATGCCAGCCTGCGCTCGGCAGTAGATTCGATGAAAATGGGCGCGGTGGACTACATCGCCAAACCGTTCGACCACGACGAGATGCTCCAGGCGGTCGCGCGCATTCTGCGTGACCGGCAGAACGCACCTGTCGTGGCCCCAGTCACCGCCGAACCGCGCCCCAATGGCAAGGCACCGCTGGCCGACAAAGGCAGCATGGCACCGGCCAATGGTGAAATCGGCATCATCGGGTCCTGCCCGCCGATGCAGGACATGTTCAGCAAGATCCGCAAGGTCGCGCCCACCGATTCCAACGTACTTATCCAGGGCGAGTCGGGCACCGGCAAGGAGCTGGTCGCTCGCGCCTTGCACAATCTGTCGCGCCGCGCCAAGGCACCGATGATTTCGGTCAACTGCGCGGCCATTCCCGAGACCCTGATCGAATCCGAACTGTTCGGCCACGAAAAAGGCGCCTTCACCGGTGCCAGCGCGGGGCGTGCGGGGTTGGTGGAAGCAGCCGACGGCGGCACCCTGTTCCTCGACGAGATCGGCGAACTGCCGCTGGAGGCCCAGGCACGCCTGCTGCGTGTGCTGCAGGAAGGCGAGATTCGCCGGGTGGGTTCGGTTCAGTCGCAGAAAGTTGATGTGCGGCTGATCGCTGCAACGCACCGGGACCTGAAGAACCTGGCCAAGGCCGGGCAATTCCGTGAAGACCTTTATTACCGCCTGCATGTCATTGCCCTGAAATTGCCGGCCCTGCGTGAGCGCGGCAGTGACGTCAACGAAATCGCCAACGCCTTCCTGGCTCGCCAGAGTGCGCGCATTGGCCGTGACGACCTGCGTTTCTCGGCAGAGGCCGAGCAAGCGATCCGTCACTACAGCTGGCCAGGTAACGTGCGCGAGCTGGAGAACGCCGTGGAGCGTGCAGTCATTCTGAGCGAAAGCCCGGAAATTTCTGCCGAACTGCTGGGCATCGATATCGAGTTGAGCGACCTGGACGACGATATTCTCGACGACACCCCGATCATCGCGGGTAGCAACGCCAACAATGCCAGCCATGAGCCCACCGAGGATCTGTCACTGGAGGACTATTTCCAGCACTTCGTCCTCGAGCACCAGGACCACATGACCGAAACCGAGCTTGCGCGCAAGCTGGGCGTAAGCCGCAAGTGCCTGTGGGAGCGCCGCCAGCGCCTGGGCATTCCTCGTCGCAAGAGCAACGCCACCAGCGATAATTGAGGCTGGGGACGGCGCGCTGCCCGATTTTCAGGGGCCTGTGAGACCGAGCGCCGCGCAGGCGGCGCTCGGTCCCACAGGCGCCAAACCTGCTACGTCAGGCCCTTGCGGACTGTAAACCTCCCAGGTAACACCTCCCCCGAGCTTGCGCGCAAGCTGGGCGTAAGCCGCAAGTGCCTGTGGGAGCGCCACCAGCGCCTGGGCATTCCTCGTCGCAAGAGCAACGCCACCAGCGATAATTGAGGCTGGGGACGGCGCGCTGCCCGATTTTCAGGGGCCTGTGAGACCGAGCGCCGCCTGCGCGGAGCATCGCGAGCAAAGCTCGCTCCTACAGGTCGCGCGCCCATCCCGCAGGGATGATTGGCCCGAAACAAACGTAGGAGCGAGCCTTGCTCGCGATGCGCCGCGCAGGCGGCGCTCGGTCCCACAGGCGCCAAACCTGCTACGTCAGGCCCTTGCGGACTGTAAACCTCCCAGGTAACACCTCCCCACCCCAACAATCTGTTACCCAGGCTCTCCCCGCGTAACAGTTCCCGAGGTGTACGGTAACGAAATTTCTACATTTCCCGCCCGCCCGCTTCCGCCAAATCTCGCCAAGCCATTGATTTTATTGTGTTTTCAAAAGTTGGCACGGCACCTGCTATATCTTTGGCACAAGAACAATAACAAGCACTGCAACTCAGAATAAGAACAAGACGAAACGGCTCACGCACAATAAAAACAAGACGGCGGAGGCGCAGCTAACTGATTCTTTTGGAGAGGATGCGTGTTTGGGGCTTGCCCCACGACCAGGCAGAGAACAACAAAAACTGCACTAAAAAGCAGCGCCTGAACTGGTTGGATCGATAGATCAACGTGACATCAGCGACCAAAGCAATCCGTTTGCTCTTAACCCCTGGATTGGGGGTCGTCCACAAGCTTTGAGATTTGTGGACAGGGCACTCAACAAAAACAAGAAGCCCAGCAGAAGAACAATAAGAGCACGCAACGACTTCTTGGGGAGCTTAGGCTCCCCTTGTCGTTTCTCTCCTTCCAGCAGGCTTCCTGCGACCGCCTACACCATTCCCCGAGTAAATGCTAGAATCCCCGCCCATCATGCGGCCATTCTCCTATTCTTGGCCGAACATTCCTTCAAACAGTGCATCCCATGCTGAAGAAGCTGTTCCAGTCGTTCCGCCCGCCCGTACCGGGCCAGCACCACAGACGCACCACGCCTGAGGTGATCAACAAGAGCCAACACTCGCTGCAACGCCACCAGTTCAGCCGCCACGCGGTGAATATCGTCGAGCGGCTGCAAAGTGCTGGTTACCAGGCATACCTGGTCGGTGGCTGTGTCCGCGACCTGATGCTGGGCATCACGCCGAAAGACTTCGACGTCGCCACCAGTGCCACCCCCGAGCAGGTCCGCGCCGAGTTCCGCAATGCGCGCATCATTGGCCGCCGCTTCAAGCTGGTCCATGTGCATTTCGGCCGTGAGATCATCGAAGTCGCCACATTCCGTGCACCTCACTCCGAAGAAGACCAGGGCGACAGCCACCGTTCGTCACACAATGCCAGTGGCCGCATTCTGCGCGACAACGTCTACGGCACGCTGGAGGAAGACGCCCAACGCCGCGACTTCACCATCAACGCCCTTTACTACGACCCGGTCAGCGAGCGCATCCTCGATTACGCCAACGGTGTGCACGATGTCCGCAACCGCCTGCTGCGCCTGATCGGCGACCCAACCCACCGCTACCAGGAAGACCCGGTGCGGATGCTGCGCGCTGTGCGTTTCGCCGCCAAGCTCGACTTCGGTATCGAGAAGCACACCTACCAGCCCATTCGTGAACTGGCTCCGCTGCTGCGTGACATCCCGCCAGCCCGCCTGTTCGAGGAAACCCTCAAGCTGTTCCTCTCCGGCCAAGGCGCGATCGCCTTCGAGATGCTGGTCGACCTGCACTTGTTCGACCCCTTGTTCCCGGCCAGTGCCCATGCCCTGGAAGAGCGGCCGACCTACACCCACACCCTGATCAGCCAGGCGCTGAACAACACCGACCTGCGCGTCAAGCAAGGCAAGCCGGTAACACCGGCCTTCCTGTTCGCCGCCTTGCTCTGGCCAGCGCTGCCAAGCCGCGTCCTGCACCTGCAGAACCAGGGTGTACCGCCGATTCCGGCCATGAACGGCGCAGCCCACGACCTGATCGCCGAGCAATGCGCACGCATCGCCATCCCGAAGCGCTTCACGCTGCCGATCCGCGAAATCTGGGACATGCAGGAGCGCCTGCCGCGCCGCAGCGGCAAACGTGCCGACCTACTGCTGGACAATCCGCGCTTCCGTGCCGGTTACGACTTCCTGCTGCTGCGTGAAAGCGCCGGTGAAGACACCGACGACCTCGGCCAGTGGTGGACCGACTACCAGGACGCCAACGACAGCGAACGCCGCGAGATGATCCGCGAGCTGGGCAGCCGTGACGATGGCGCCGGTGCCGGCCCGCGCAAACGCAAACGCAGTGGCAGCAAGCGCAAGCGTGGCGGTGACGAGGCCTTCGATTGAACACGCGCGCCTACATCGGCCTGGGGAGCAACCTGGACCAGCCTGCCGAGCAACTGCGCAGTGCCTTGCAGTCGCTCGACCAGGTCGAAGGCTCCCACCTGGTCGCCGCATCCGCCTTGTATACCAGCGACTCGCTGCTGCCAGGCCAACCGCGTTACACCAATGCCGTAGCCGCCCTCGACACATCGCTTGAACCGCTGGCGCTGCTCGATGCCCTGCAAGCCATCGAAAATGACCAGGGGCGTGTGCGCAAGGAGCGCTGGGGCCCGCGCACGCTCGACCTGGACATCTTGCTGTTCGGCGACCAGGTGCTCGACGTACCGCGCCTGAAAGTCCCGCACTACCACATGCATGCACGGCCCTTCGTGCTGTACCCGCTGGCCGAACTGGTACCCGCGGACTTCCGCCTGGCCGATGGCCGCGCCCTCGCGCAGTTGCTCGCAGACTGCCCGTTCGTCGGGCTGGAACGCCTGTAATCCGGGCGCTCCAGACCAAGGTAACGCCAGTAACACCCGAATCGTAACAATGCGGTAACAGGGTGATTGACTTCCCCCACCTCGCTCACGACTATAGGCGTCCCGTGTGGCACCAAAGTGCCGCATACCCGTATCTAGGCCCGGACGGACCTGTGCCCGAACATCACAAGCGATGATGTGCCGCTCCGGAAGATGACTCAACGTGTTGGTCGCAGTCGTTTTTCAAAGCGCCTGAACGAGGATTTTCCTAAATGCCTGAAGTAACCCTGACCACCCTCCATGGCCTGAAGGCCAAGGGTGAAAAAATCACCATGCTGACCTGCTACGACGCCACCTTCGCCAAGGCGGCCAGCCAAGCCGGTGTCGAAGTGTTGCTGGTGGGCGACTCCCTGGGGATGGTCCTGCAAGGCCATGACAGCACGCTGCCTGTCACCACCGACGAAATGGCTTACCACACTGCCTGCGTCAAACGCGGCAACGATGGCGCCCTGATCCTGGCCGACCTGCCGTTCATGGCCCACGCCACGCCAGAGCAAGCCTTCACCAACTGCGCGACCCTGATGCGTGCCGGCGCTCACATGATCAAGATCGAAGGCGCGGCCTGGCTGGCCGAGACCATTCGACTGCTCGCCGACCGTGGCGTACCTGTGTGCGCGCACATGGGCCTGACCCCGCAAACCGTCAACGTGCTGGGCGGCTACAAGGTACAGGGTCGCCAGGAAGCCCAGGCGCGGCAAATGCGTGCCGATGCCATTGCCCTGGAGCAGGCCGGAGCGGCCATGTTGCTGCTCGAGTGCGTGCCCAGTGAACTGGCAGCTGAGATCACCCAGGCGGTCAGCATCCCGGTGATCGGCATCGGTGCGGGAAATGCTACCGACGGCCAAGTGCTGGTTTTGCATGACATGCTCGGCTTGTCCCTGAGCGGTCGCGTACCGAAGTTCGTGAAGAACTTCATGTCCGGCCAGCCAGACATCCAGAGCGCCCTTGCCGCCTACGTACAGGCCGTCAAAGAGGTCAGCTTCCCAGGTAGCGAACACGGGTTCAGCGCATGAATACAGTCAAGACCGTCCGGGAACTGCGTGCCGCCGTCGCGCGCGCGCGCAGCGAGGGCAAACGCATCGGCTTCGTGCCCACCATGGGCAACCTGCACAGCGGCCACGCCGCACTGGTGACCAAGGCGGCTCAACGAGCCGACTTCGTGGTTGCCAGCATCTTCGTCAACCCGCTGCAGTTCGGCGCCAACGAAGACCTCGACAAATACCCTCGCACCCTGGCTGCCGACCAGGAACGCCTGCTCGAGGCCGGTTGCAACCTACTGTTCGCCCCGACGGTCGAGGAAATGTACCCCGACGGCATGAGCGTGCAGACCCGCGTCAGCGTGCCGAACCTCTCCGAAGGCCTGTGCGGTGCCAGCCGACCGGGACACTTCGAGGGTGTGGCCACGGTGGTCAACAAGCTGTTCAACATGGTCCAGCCCGACCTCGCCGTTTTTGGCGAGAAGGACTACCAGCAACTGGCAGTTATCCGGGCGATGGTGCGTGACCTCAACATGCCGATTCAAATCATCGGCGAGCCGACCGTACGTGCCGAGGATGGGCTGGCGTTGTCATCGCGCAATGGCTACCTCACGCCCGAGCAGCGCGCTGTCGCGCCGGTGCTGTATCGCACCCTGAAACACATCAGCGAACAGATTACCCGTGGCCAAGTCGACTTCCCCGCGCTGGTCGAGGAAGGCAAGGCACAGTTGAACGCCGCCGGCCTGCGCCCGGATTACCTCGAAGTGCGCCACGCCGTGAACCTGCAACCGGCCACCTTTGGTGACCGTGACCTGGTGATTCTGGCTGCGGCTTACCTGGGTAACACCCGGTTGATCGACAACTTGTATCTGCACCTCGACGAAAAAACCGCGTAAGCCTGCTGCGATTGGGTGTGGAAGCGGCGTTGTGTCGCGATAGGGCTGCCCGGCAGCCCCCACCCTCTGATGCAGGGACGCTGGAATCCGGGGCTGCTACACAGCCCTACCGCGACACACGGCCGCTCCTAAAGGGATCGCGGCACGCCTAAATTCCCCTTCTCGCCCCATTCCCTGCGCCGGGCCATTGCCTATAATGATGGCCAGCCTGAACCCGGCAATCACTGCCCTGTCCAAGGCAACACCACGCACCAAGGAACCCTCCGCAATGGCGTATTACCGTACACCCCACGATGTTACGGCCCTGCCCGCCTGGCAGGCACTCCAGCAACACCGCGACGCCATGCAAGGCTTCAGCATGCGCGAAGCCTTCGCCAGCGATGCCAAGCGCTTCGACCAGTTCTCCCTGAGCAGCTGCGGCCTGTTCCTCGATTATTCCAAGAACCTGATCACCGAGCAGACCCGTGACCTGCTGGTAGGCCTGGCCAATGAGGTCGGCCTGCAGGATGCGATCAAGTCGATGTTCAGCGGCGAGATCATCAACGCTTCCGAAGGACGCCCGGTGCTCCACACCGCCCTGCGTCGTCCGGTCGGCGACAAACTCAGCGTCAACGGCGTCAACGTGATGCCGGAAGTGCACAAGGTACTGAACCAGATCACCGAGCTGGTCGGCCGCATTCATGATGGCCTGTGGCGGGGCTACAGCGAGAAACCGATCACCGACGTGGTGAACATCGGCATCGGCGGCTCGTTCCTCGGCCCAGAGCTGGTCTCCGAAGCCCTGCTGCCCTATGCCCAGCGCGGTGTGCGTTGCCATTACCTGGCAAACATCGACGGCAGCGAATTCCATGAGTTGTCGGCCAACCTGCGCGCCGAGACGACCCTGTTCATCGTTTCGTCGAAGTCGTTCAACACCCTCGAGACGCTGAAGAACGCCATGGCCGCACGTACCTGGTACCTCGCCCAGGGCGGCTCCGAAGCCGAGCTGTACCGCCACTTCATCGCTGTCTCCAGCAACAAGGCCGCCGCCGTGGCCTTCGGCATCCGCGAAGAGAACATCTTCCCGATGTGGGACTGGGTTGGCGGGCGTTACTCGCTGTGGTCGGCCATCGGCCTGCCGATCGCCCTGGCCATCGGCATGGCCAACTTCAAGGAACTGCTGTCGGGTGCCTACACCATGGACCAGCACTTCCAGACCGCGCCGTTCGACAAGAACATGCCCGTGCTGCTGGCCCTGCTAGGTGTGTGGTACGGCAACTTCTGGGGGGCATCGAGCCACGCGATCCTGCCGTACGACCACTACCTGCGCAACATCACCAAGCACCTGCAGCAGTTGGACATGGAATCCAACGGCAAGAGCGTGTTGCAGGACGGCAGTCCAGTGAAGACCGATACCGGCCCGGTAATCTGGGGCGGCGTTGGCTGCAACGGCCAGCATGCCTACCACCAGTTGCTGCACCAAGGCACCCAGCTGATCCCGGCGGACTTCATCGTACCGGTGGTGAGCTTCAACCCCGTGGCGGACCACCACCAGTGGCTGTACGCCAACTGCCTGTCGCAGAGCCAGGCACTGATGCTGGGCAAAACCCGAGAGGAAGCCGAGGCGGAACTGCGCCAGAAAGGCCTGAACGAGGCCGATATCGAGAAGCTCGCCCCGCACAAGGTGATTCCGGGCAACCGGCCGAGCAACACCCTGGTGGTCGAACGCATCAGCCCGCGCCGCCTGGGCGCCCTGGTGGCCATGTATGAACACAAGGTCTTCGTGCAAAGCGTGATCTGGGGCATCAATGCCTTCGACCAGTGGGGCGTGGAGCTGGGCAAAGAGCTCGGCAAGGGCGTCTACCAACGCTTGGTCGGCAGCCTGGAAGACAGCGCCGAGGACGGCTCGACGCAAGGCCTGATCAACTACTTCCGCGGCCGTCACCGCGGCTGATTCCGCGCCGACACCGGCTTGCTCGCGGGTGAACCCGCCTCTCCAGGTACTGCGCACGCCGTGAAGCGGCGCAGTACCCCTGGGTTCCTCCGCGAAGGGTCGGCACCAGTTGAACACCCCTCCAGCTACACTGTCCTATCGAATAGCCGAAGCAGTCCATCGCCCCGACAAGAGCAGGACAACCCGCCATGTTCGATATCCGCGATTTTCCCCAGGCGCTCGCCGTCAGCCAATCTGCCGCCATCACCCCCGACGACTACCGTCGCCTCTACCGTCAATCGGTCGAAGACCCCGAGACCTTCTGGGCCGAACAGGCCAAACGCCTGGACTGGATCAAACCCTGGTCAAGCGTGCAGCAGTGCGACATGAAAAGTGGCAAGGCGCGCTGGTTCGACGGCGCCCAACTGAACGTGAGCTACAACTGCATCGACCGCCACCTGGCCAAACGGGGCGAGCAAACCGCCCTGCTCTGGGAGGGCGATGACCCTGGCGAGTCCAAGGCCATCACCTACCGAGCGCTGCACCGCCAGGTCTGCCGCCTGGCCAATGCCCTGAAAGCGCGGGGCGTGAAGAAAGGCGATCGGGTCTGCATCTACATGCCGATGGTCCCGGAGGCCGCCTATGCCATGCTCGCCTGCACACGCATCGGCGCCATCCATTCAGTGGTGTTCGGTGGTTTTTCCCCTGATGCGTTGCGCGACCGTATCCTCGATGCCGACTGCCGTACGGTGATTACCGCCGACGAAGGTATCCGCGGCGGCAAACGCATCCCGCTGAAACAGAACGTCGACAAAGCCCTGGCCAGTTGCCCCAATGTCAGCAGCGTATTCGTCGTGCGTCGCACCGGCAGCGAAGTGGCCTGGATCAACCAGCGCGACCTCTGGTACCACGAGGCGACCGAACAGGCCGGCGACGACTGCCCGCCAGAGGCCATGGAAGCGGAGGACCCGCTGTTCATCCTGTACACCTCCGGCAGCACCGGCAAACCCAAGGGAGTCCTGCACACCACCGCAGGCTACTTGCTGCAGGCCACCCTCACCTTCAAGGTGGTGTTCGACTACCGCGAGGGCGAGGTGTTCTGGTGCACCGCCGATGTCGGCTGGGTCACCGGCCACAGCTACATCGTCTACGGCCCGCTGGCCAACGGCGCCATCTCGCTGATGTTCGAAGGCGTGCCCAACTATCCGGACACTTCACGCTTCTGGCAGGTCGTGGATAAACACAAGGTGAATATCTTCTACACCGCCCCCACCGCCCTGCGGGCGCTGATGCGTGAAGGCTCCGGGCCGCTGCAGAGCACCTCGCGTCAAAGCCTGAGGCTGCTGGGCAGCGTTGGCGAGCCGATCAACCCGGAAGCCTGGGAATGGTATTTCGAGGCAGTCGGGCAGAAACGCTGCCCCATCGTCGACACCTGGTGGCAGACCGAAACCGGCGGCATCATGATCACACCCCTGCCCGGCGCGCAGAAGCTCAAGCCAGGCTGCGCCACGCAACCGATGTTCGGCGTGCAACCGGTGCTGCTGGATGACAAAGGCAAGCTCATCGAAGGGCCCGGGGCTGGCATTCTGGCCATCAAGGCCAGCTGGCCGGGGCAGATCCGCAGTGTCTATGGCGACCACCAGCGTATGGTCGACACCTATTTCAAACCCATGCCAGGCTACTACTTCACCGGCGACGGTGCTCGGCGCGATGCCGAGGGTGACTACTGGATCACCGGTCGCATCGACGATGTAATCAACGTTTCCGGCCACCGCATCGGCACCGCCGAAGTGGAAAGTGCACTGGTGCTGCATGACAGCGTCGCCGAGGCGGCCGTTGTCGGCTACCCGCACGATCTGAAGGGCCAAGGGGTATATGCCTTCGTCACGCCCATGAACGGTGTCACCCCGGACGATGAGCTCAAGAAAGCGCTGCTCGATCTGGTTAGCAAGGAAATCGGCAGTTTCGCCAAACCCGAGCTGATCCAATGGGCCCCCGCACTGCCCAAGACCCGCTCGGGCAAGATCATGCGGCGTATACTGCGCAAAATCGCCTGCAATGAACTGGAGAACCTGGGCGATACCTCGACCCTGGCTGACCCAAGCGTGGTCCAGGGGTTGATCGACACACGCCTCAACAAATAACCGGCGGCCTGGGTTCATGGCCGCCCTGAAGACAGGTCGCCATGGAAACCCTACGTCGCCGCATCGAAACCCAGGTCATGAGCCTCACCGGGCTGGCGCTAGGCCAGCTCGACCTGGAGTCGCCCAAGGGCGACCCGGGCCTGTTCGGCCCGCACAGCATCAGCTGGCGCGTGCATGGCGATTTTCCCAGCATGCTGGTCGGTGGTATCAGCGCGCTGATGCTCCAATTGCTGCACCCGCTGGCACTGGCAGGGGTGTGGGATCATTCCAACTTCCGCCACGACCTGCTTGGCCGCCTGCGCCGCACCAGCCAGTTCATCTCGGGCACCACCTTCGGCTCCACCCGCGATGCCGAATGGCTGATCGAGAAAGTGCGCACCATTCACCTCAAGGTGACCGGCGTCGCACCCGACGGCCGTCCGTATTCCGCCAGCGATCCCGACCTGCTGACCTGGGTGCACGTTGCCGAGGTCAGCAGTTTCCTGGCCGCCCACTTGCGCTACCGCAATCCGCAACTGTCTCTTGCCGACCAGGATGCCTACTACGACGAGATCGCCCTGATCGCCGAACGCCTGGGCGCCCGCGATGTGCCGCGCTCACGCCAACAGGTCGAGGATTATCTGCAGCGCATGCGCCCACACCTGCAATGTGATGCCCGTAGCCTGGAAGTGGTAGAGATCCTGCTCAACGCCCCTGCCCCCAGCCGACTGGCCGAGCCGATCGGCAAGCTGATGCTGCAGGCAGGCATCGACCTGTTGCCGGAATGGGCGCAAGCCATGCTGGGCCTTGAGCAAGGCCCTTTACAGCGGCGCATGATCCGCCTGGGAATCGAACGCACGGCCCCCGTGTTGCGCTGGGCCATGCGCAATGGCTCCGCCCACCGGGCCAAACGGCGCATGGGCATTGAGTGAGGTCAAATGGTCGCCGCTGCGGAACCGATTTAACGTGCCATACTCCAACGACCCCTGCTTAGACAGACGAAGCGACACATGTACAAAGGATTGACTCGCGCCCTCGGCGCACTGCTGGCCCTCGTTGCCCTCTACAGCCTGCTCGGCTTCCTTATCCTCCCTGGCGTCGCCCTGCGCATCGCCAACCAGCAGTTGGCCCAATACGCCACGCTACCTGCGCACCTGCAACGTATCGAACTCAACCCCTTCAGCCTCGAACTGACGCTATGGGGCTTGCAGTTGGGTGAGCCTGGCAAGGAGCAGGTCGGCTTCGAGCGGCTGTACGCCAACCTGTCGCTGGACAGCCTGTGGAAAGGCGCACTGCACTTGGATGCGGTCGAGCTCGACAAGCCGCGCAGCGAACTGCTGTTCGCCAAGGACGGCACGCTCAACCTGACTCAGCTGTTCAAGCTGCCGCCCAGTGAGCCCAAGCCCGAGGAGCCACCGAGCGATCCGTTCCCCCTGCGCATCGGCAGCATCAAGCTCAAGGACGGCTACCTGCACTTCAAGGACGACCGCCCCAGCGAGCCGATCGAGTTCCTCTACGACGCGATGAATCTGGAGCTGAAAAACCTCAGCACCCTGCCAGATGACAACGCCGACATGACCCTGGTGGCCGCGGGTCCCAACGGCGGGCGCATCGACTGGAACGGCACGTTCAGCCTGTCGCCGATCGCCTCGGAAGGCACCCTGAAGGTCACCGACGGCAAAATGAAAGTGTTCTGGCCTTATGTACGCGATGCCGTACCGCTGGTGCTGGAAGACGGCGTGATCAACCTCGACACCCACTACACTCTCAACCTGTCCAAAGAAACACAGCTGTTGCTCGACAAGACCTCCGTGCGGGTCGCGCCCTTCGCCATCAAGGCGCCGGATGGCCGTCAGCTGGCGCGCCTGGCCAGCCTGGAAGTCAGTGATACGTCGATCGACCTGGCCAAGCAGTTGGTCACCGTCGGCAAGGTCCGCAGCGAACAGCTCGAAACCTGGGCAGCACGCGAGAAAGACGGCCAGCTCGATTGGCAGAAGCTGTTCGCCAGCCAGCCGGCCAAGGCCACCCCACAGGAGAAAGCCGAGCCCGCCGCCGCCGAGCCTACACCCGAAGAAAAAGCCGCCAAGGAGCCGGCCAAGCCCTGGCAGGTGCTGCTCAAGGACGTGCAGCTGCGCAACTACAGGGTGCACCTGGCCGACCGCAGCCAGCCGGAGCCCGTGGCACTGGACGTCGGCCCCCTGAACCTGGACTTGCAGGGCTTCGACAGCCTCAACCAATCACCCTTCACCCTGAAGCTCGACACGGGCGTCGGTAAACAGGGCAAGCTGCAAGCGGCAGGTCAGGTGAACCTGGCACCGGTCAGCGCCAAGCTCGATGTCAGCACCCGGGACATCGACTTGCGTGTCGCCCAGTCCTACATCAGCCCGTTCATCCGCCTGGAGCTGCGCAGCGGCATGCTGGGCAGCGACCTGAAGGTCGACCTCAAGAGCACCGAGCCACTGGCCTTCACGGTCGCCGGCAAAGCGCAGGTCAGCCAATTGCACACCTTGGATACCATCAAGAACCGCGATTTCGTGAAATGGCAGCAGGTCAACGTTGACGGTCTCTCGTACGTGCACGGCGACGCCCTGGCCATCGACAAGGTGACCCTGCTGCAGCCCTATGCCCGCTTCATCATCAATGAAGACCGCACCACCAATATTGACGACCTGCTGATCCCTCAACCGGCCAATGCCCCTGCCTCGGCCAAGGCCAAGCCAGCCGGAGGCGGCAGCGACAAGCCGCTGGGCATACACATCGGCCAGATCGACATCAACGATGGCTCGGCAAACTTCGCCGACCTGACCCTTACCCCGAACTTCGCCACCGCCATCCAGCAGCTTAACGGTCAGATCGGCACCATCGACAACCGTAGGCCGTCACCGGCCAAGGTCGATATCAAAGGCAAAGTCGACCGTTATGCGCCGGTTACCATCAAAGGTGCCTTGAACCCCTTCAACCCACTGGCCAGCCTGGACATCGCCACCAGCTTCAAGCGAGTCGAGCTGACTACGCTTACGCCTTACTCCGGCAAGTTCGCAGGCTTTCGCATCCGCAAAGGCCGGCTGAATCTCGACCTGCACTACCTGATCACCAATGGCCAGCTGAAGGCCGAGAACAAAGTGGTCGTCGAGCAGCTGCAATTGGGCGAGAAGGTCGACAGCCCGGACGCGGTCGATTTGCCGATTCGTCTGGCGGTGGCGCTGCTCAAGGACACCGAAGGGAAGATCTCCATCGAACTGCCGGTTGCGGGCGACCTGAACAACCCTCAGTTCAGCGTCATGCCCATCGTCTGGCAGACACTGCGCAACCTGGTGCTGCGTGCGGCACAGGCACCGTTCAAGTTCATTGGCGGGCTGATTGCCGGCGGCGGCGCGGAAGACCTTGGCAGCGTCGCCTTCGCACCAGGCTCCAGCGAACTGAGCGCCGATGCGCAGGCTGCACTGGACAAACTGTCGGCCGCGCTCAAACAGCGCCCAGAACTGCGCCTGGAGATCGAAGGCACCAGTGCCCAGAGCAGCGATGGCCCATTGATCGCTGAACAGCGCCTGGAGCGTGAGTATCAGGCCACTTGGTACAAGATCCTTCAACGCCGTGGCGACAAGGTCCCGGCCAATGCCTCGATGCTGGTAGTCGACGACAGCGACAAGCCCGCCATGCTCGAAGGCATCTACCGTAACAGGCTCAAGCAGCAGCCACCGGCCGAATGGGAGCAACTGAGCCGCGAAGAGCGCACGGCCAAGCTACGCGAAGCGGTGATCAAGTCCTGGGCTGAAAGCACAGCACTGTTGCGCACCCTGGGCCAGGAGCGCGCCAGCAGCATCAAGGACTATCTGGTCGACAAGGGCAAGCTCGAGGACGACCGGGTGTACTTCATCGACACCAACCTGGGGCAAGCCGAGCGCGATGGCCGCGTGGTGACGCCAATGCACCTGGACGCGGAGTGATCGCCAGGTCTTCATCGCCGGCAAACAGGCGCCTGTAGGAGCCCGTTTGCCGGCCAGAGAGCCACATACATCCTCACGCCAAACGCTGCCCCGACACCGCTGGGTGATAAAGCGGTTGGACCTTGTTGCCCGCCGGGTCAAGCAGGTGGAAGCTCCGGGCACCGTCGCCATGGTCGAAGGGCCGATCCAGCAGGGTCACGCCGTGTGCCTTGAAGTAGTGGTACCAGGCTTCCAGCTCCTGCACGGTATCGACGA
The DNA here is from genome assembly GCF_040762985.1 of Pseudomonas sp. Rh2. Lineage (NCBI taxonomy): Bacteria > Pseudomonadati > Pseudomonadota > Gammaproteobacteria > Pseudomonadales > Pseudomonadaceae > Pseudomonas > Pseudomonas sp. Rh2. Next base: position 1,253,338 of record NZ_CP142890.1, on the reverse strand, counting down.
TGAAGCCGTAGTGATCCAGGGTCTGAAAACCGTTCGACGCGCCCGCCCCACGTCCAAGCGAAAGGTTGTCGTTGCCACAGGTGAGGTACACCAGGTCTTCGTTGGCCCGGTGCAGCACCTGCATTCCCAGCACGTCCACGTAGAAGCGCTCGCACTCCTCCAGGTTGGGCACCAGTAATGCGATATGACGCAGGCCGTTGAGTCGACCAGGACGGGTGGGTAATTCGGACATTCGCGCGGCTCCTATTTTGTATACAATTCGTTTGTGAATTTAAAACAAAAGGATCCGCTTGTGTACAGTCTCTTCATCAAGACCCGGGTTAAACCCGGTACCGCTGCCGCGTTCCTCAGCGCTATCAAAGCCAACGCTGCGGCTTCGGTGGCCACCGAGCCTGGTTGCCTGGTGTTCGACGTATCCCAGGACCGCGCTGACCCGGATCTGATCTACCTCTACGAAATCTACCGCGATGAGCACGCCTATGAAGCCCATACCCAGACTGCGCACTTTCGCGACAGCAGGCCGCTCGTCGAGCCCCTGATCATCGAGCAGGTGTGCTTCGAAAGCGATGTGGTAGCGCGAAACCCCGTCGCATAAAGAAAAGCCCCGGCCAATGCCGGGGCTTTCTTGAATGAGTGGCCAAATCCATTTGGCCGACGGGACATCCCTTACTCGGATTTCAGGCCATCGGCCGACACGGCCTGAACGCCCTTGATCTTCTTGGCGATGGCAATGGCCATTTCTTTCTGCGAATCGGTGATGGCAACGTCGGAAGAGAGCGAGACCACACCCTTGTTGGTTTCGACTTTGATATCGCTGCCAGGCACGCCTTTCTCGGTCATCAAGTCAGCTTTGACCTTGGTGGTGATCCAGGTATCGGAGGTTGCTTCCTTGGCTTTGGTCACCTCACCGGCCGCCAGCGTCATCGGGGCCTGGGTGGACTGCTGGGCGAATGCCGCGTTAGCCATGGTCAGGGTCAGAGCGGTAGCAGTAGCGGCAGCAATGGCGAACTTCTTCATTTAGGTCACTCCTGTTTGTCGAAAGGTCTGCGCCTTGATTCCTGGCGGCAGGTACAAGAGATATTGCACGGCATGTGCCAGCTTTTGCCTTTATAAAAAAACCAATTAAATCAATGACTTATAGAAAACCCCGGGATCGTTCATCGTGCATTTTGCACGCCGGGGGTATTTCCTGCATGCAAGATGCAAGTCCGCCAAATAGAATCGCACGCACAAAAAAAGGACCCCGAAGGGTCCTTCTTTCCAGCCTTTCGAAAAAGACTTAGACGCCCGATGCCTTGGCAGCGGCAACGTCCTTGATCGACAGCTTGATGCGGCCGCGGTTGTCCACGTCCAGTACCAGCACTTCGACTTCCTGACCTTCTTTCAGCACGTCGGTGACTTTCTCGACACGCGCATCGCTGAGCATGGAGATGTGCACCAGGCCGTCCTTGCCAGGCAGGATGTTCACGAAGGCACCGAAGTCGACGATGCGCTCGACCTTGCCCAAGTAGATCTTGCCGATCTCGGCCTCGGCAGTGATGCCCAGGATGCGCTGCTTGGCTGCATCGGCCGCTTCCTTGGTTTCGCCGAAGATCTTGATCGAACCATCGTCTTCGATGTCGATCGAGGCCTTGGTTTCTTCGCAGATCGCGCGGATGGTGGCGCCGCCTTTACCGATGACGTCACGGATCTTGTCGGTGTCGATCTTCATCGCGATCATGGTCGGAGCGTTGGCCGACAGCTCGCTGCGCGACTGAGCGATGACCTGGTTCATCTGGCCGAGGATGTTCAGGCGCGCTTCCAGGGCCTGGCCCAGGGCGATTTCCATGATTTCTTCGGTGATGCCGTTGATCTTGATGTCCATCTGCAGCGCGGTAACACCCTTGGCGGTACCGGCTACCTTGAAGTCCATGTCGCCCAGGTGGTCTTCGTCACCCAGGATGTCGGTCAGGACCGCGAACTTGTCGCCTTCCTTGACCAGACCCATGGCGATACCAGCAACCGGCGCCTTCATCGGTACACCGGCGTCCATCAGGGCCAGGGAAGCACCGCAGACCGAAGCCATGGAGCTAGAACCGTTGGATTCGGTGATTTCCGAAACCACACGGATGGTGTACGGGAACTCGGTGTCGCTCGGCAGCATGGCCTGAACGCCACGACGCGCCAGACGGCCATGACCGATTTCACGACGGCCAGCACCGCCCATGCGACCACACTCGCCCACCGAGAACGGCGGGAAGTTGTAGTGCAGCATGAAGGGGTCTTTCTTCTCGCCTTCCAGGGTGTCCAGCAACTGGGCGTCACGGGCGGTACCCAGGGTCGCAACGACCAGGGCCTGGGTTTCGCCACGGGTGAACAGGGCCGAACCGTGGGTTTTCGGCAGAACGCCGACTTCGATGTTCAGCGGACGCACGGTGCGGGTGTCACGGCCGTCGATACGCGGCTTGCCGTTGACGATGTTCTCGCGAACGGTGCGGTATTCCAGCTCGCCGAAGATCTCTTTGATCTGGCCAGCGGTCGGGCCGGTTTCTTCGTTGGCCAGACGGGCAACGGCCTGGTCGCGCAATTCGCCCAGGCGGTTGTAGCGGTCGGCCTTGATGGTGATGGTGTAGGCCTGCGAGATAGCCTCGCCGAACTCGGCACGTACCAGGTTGAGCAGTTCGGTGTTGGCGGCTGGCGCCTGCCAGTCCCAGGTTGGCTTGCCGGCTTCGGCGGCCAGTTCCTTGACGGCCTTGATCACGGCCTGGAACTCGTCATGGGCGAACAGGACAGCGCCCAGCATCTGGTCTTCGGTCAGCTCTTGGGCTTCGGATTCAACCATCAGAACGGCGGTTTCGGTACCGGCCACGACCATGTCCAGGCTCGAAGCCTGCAGCTGCTCGTAAGTCGGGTTCAGCAGGTAGCCGGTGCTCTCGTGGAAGGCAACGCGGGCGGCGCCGATCGGGCCTTCGAACGGAATGCCGGAAATCGCCAGGGCAGCCGAGGTACCGATCATCGCAGCGATGTCCGGATCGGTCTTCTTGCTGGTGGAGACGACGGTGCAGACAACCTGCACTTCGTTCATGAAACCTTCTGGGAACAGCGGGCGGATCGGACGGTCGATCAGGCGCGAGGTCAGCGTCTCTTTCTCGGAAGGACGGCCTTCGCGCTTGAAGAAGCCACCTGGGATTTTACCGGCGGCGTAGGTCTTTTCCTGATAGTGGACCGACAGCGGGAAGAAGCCCTTGCCTGGGTCGGCCTGCTTGGCGCCAACCACGGTCACCAGCACGGTGACGTCGTTGTCGACGGTGACCAGCACGGCGCCGGTCGCCTGACGGGCAATGCGGCCCGTTTCGAGGGTAACGGTCGATTGACCGAACTGGAACTTCTTGATTACCGGGTTCACGGTTTCCTACCTTTTTCAGTGGCTCTGGGGGAACTGGTTTCTTGCGAATTCTTGGGCAGAACGGGGAATCGGCCCCATTGACCGTCCAGATACAACACGAGGCTGGGAGCCTGGCTGCCCAGCGGAAAATCCGCTCGACATCACCAGGCTGCCAACCTCGGAGATACGCGTGGCGTGTTGGACGCCAACGCTGTACAGCATTGCTGCCATACAGCATCGAGCATGCAACACGCCATGCACACCACTGGCCAGGCCGCTATTAGCGACGCAGACCCAGGCGACCGATCAGGGCGCTGTAACGAGTGGTGTCTTTGCCCTTCAGGTAGTCCAGCAGCTTACGACGCTGGTTAACCATACGGATCAGACCACGACGGGAGTGGTGGTCTTTCTCGTTGGCCTTGAAGTGGCCTTGCAGCTTGTTGATGTTGGCGGTCAGCAGAGCAACCTGCACTTCCGGGCTACCGGTATCGCCGGCGGCTTGCTGGTATTCGGCAACGATCTGAGCTTTTTCTTCAACGCTGAGGGCCATTTGGCTTCTCCTGATAAACGGATCCCGCAAGCGGGGTCCAATAGGCCAGGGACAATATCCCCGTATTAATAAAAGAGGTGTGACCGTGCCTACTGACAGCCACCCTCGTATCCACAGGGCTCGGCGCAAGCCTGACCCTGTGTGTTCGGTCATTCCGACCGAATCAGTCGACGCGGCGCAATGCGCCCGTCCTCGCTCACCTCACCGATACCGATGAAGCGGGCATTGTGATCCTGTACCCGAACCATGCCGAATTGCGGCGCGTCCGGAGCACGCACGGCCTGCCCATGCAGCCAGTAGAACGCACTGTGCTCGGACAGGCGCACCAACGGCCAGTCCTGCAAGCCGCTGTCGGACGGCATGAGGAAGCGATCGAGCGCTTCGTTGCCCCCTTCGGCGTGGGCCTGCTCGAGTTCTTCGAGCGTTACCGTCTGCGCCAGCTCGAAGGGCCCGGCCTGGGTCCTGCGCAGCTCGGCGACATAGGCGCCACAGCCCAGGGCCTCGCCGATATCCTCCACCAGGGTGCGGATATAGGTGCCTTTGCTGCAACCGACGGTCAGGCGCGCACGGGTGCCTTCGCACTCGAGCAATTCCAAGCGGCCAATAGTAACAGAACGCGCCTCGCGCTCCACTACCTCTCCTGCACGAGCTAGCTTGTAAAGCGGCTGGCCGTCGCGCTTGAGGGCGGAGTACATCGGCGGTACCTGGCTGATTTGACCACGAAAACGCGGCAGCACAGCCTCGATCTCGGCGCGACCAACGGTCACGTCGCGAGTCTTGAGTACTTCCCCTTCGGCATCGCCGGTGCTGGTAGTCTGCCCCAGCTGCATGACCGTTTCGTAGCCCTTGTCGGAATCGAGCAGGTACTGCGAGAACTTGGTCGCCTCACCGAAGCACAGCGGCAGTACGCCGGAGGCAAGTGGGTCGAGGCTACCGGTGTGACCGGCCTTTTCGGCATTGAGCAACCAGCGGACTTTCTGCAGCGCGGCGTTGGAGGTGAACCCCAATGGCTTGTCGAGCAGGATGATGCCGCTGACATTACGGCGAATACGTTTGACCTGGGCCACCGCTTACTCCCCGGCGTCCGGCTTGTCGGCATCCTGGTGCAGACGGTCTTCGGCGACCGCGCGCTCGATCAGTGCCGACAGATGGGCACCACGGCTGACGCTCTCGTCGAAGTGGAAGTGCAGCTGCGGCACGCTGCGCAGTTGCATGACACGCCCAAGGTGCAGGCGCAGGAAGCTCGCGGCACTGGTAAGGGCCTTGAGGGTCTGAGGTACGGCGTTGGTCCCGTCCTGGCCCATGACGGTGATGAAGACCTTGGCGTGCCCCAGGTCGCGGCTGACGTCCACGGCGGTGATGGTCACCAGGCCGACGCGCGGATCTTTGACTTCACGGCGAATCAGCTCCGACAGCTCACGCTGCATCTGATCACCGATGCGTTGGGTACGGCTATATTCTTTTGCCATTCTTGCTACCTGTAACGTAAAGCGGCAAACGCCCGGTCAAGCTGAAGCCTGACCGGGCGCTACCTTCAGAGGCACTGCCAAACGCCCTGGGGCGAGGCCTGCGCCATGCCCACCCCTTACAGGGTACGAGCCACCTGGACTTTCTCGAAGACTTCGATCTTGTCGCCGACCTTGACGTCGTTGTAGCTCTTGACGCCGATACCGCACTCCATGCCACTACGCACTTCGGAGGCGTCGTCCTTGAAGCGACGCAGCGATTCCAGTTCGCCTTCGAAGATCACCACGTCCTCGCGCAGTACGCGGATCGGACGGTTGCGGTACACAGTACCCTCGATGACCATACAGCCGGCAATGGCGCCGAACTTCGGCGAGCGGAACACGTCACGGACCTCGGCGACACCCAGGATGTTCTCGCGAACATCGCTGCCGAGCATACCGGTCAGGGCCTTCTTGACGTCTTCGATGATGTCATAGATCACGTTGTAGTAACGCATATCCAGACCTTCCTGCTCGACGATCTTGCGGGCGCCAGCATCGGCACGCACGTTGAAGCCGAACAGCACCGCGTTGGACGCCAGCGCCAGGTTGGCGTCGCTCTCGGTGATACCACCGACGCCGCCACCGATGACACGAACCTGAACCTCGTCGTTGCCCAGGCCGCTGAGCGAGCCTTGCAGGGCCTCCAGAGAACCACGCACGTCGGTCTTGAGGACGATGTTGAGGGTCTTCTTCTCTTCCTGACCCATGGTCTCGAAGATGTTTTCCAGCTTGCCGGCGTGAGCACGGGCCAGCTTGACCTCGCGGTACTTGCCCTGACGGAACAGGGCAACTTCGCGGGCTTTCTTCTCGTCGGCAACCACGGACAGCTCGTCACCGGCTTCCGGCGTACCATCCAGACCGAGGATCTCGACCGGAATCGACGGACCGGCTTCCTTCACAGGCTTGCCGTTTTCGTCGAGCATGGCACGCACGCGGCCGTAGTTGGAGCCGACCAGGACCATGTCGCCCTGACGCAGGGTACCGTCCTGAACCAGGATGGTAGCCACTGGACCGCGGCCCTTGTCCAAGCGCGATTCGACCACGACGCCACGACCTGGTGCGGTCGGAGTGGCGGTGAGTTCGAGGATCTCGGCCTGCAGCAGGACGGCCTCGAGCAGCTCGTCGACACCGGTACCCATCTTCGCCGAAACCTTGACGAACGGAGTGTCACCACCCCAGTCCTCGGAGGTTACGCCTTCGACGGCCAGTTCGTTGCGGATACGATCGAGGTCTGCACCCGGCTTGTCGATCTTGTTCACCGCGACCACCAGCGGAACGCCAGCTGCCTTGGCATGCTGCACGGCCTCACGGGTCTGCGGCATCACGCCGTCGTCAGCCGCCACCACCAGGATGACGATGTCGGTGGCCTTGGCACCACGGGCACGCATGGCGGTAAACGCAGCGTGGCCTGGGGTATCGAGGAAGGTGACCATGCCGCGGTCGGTTTCCACGTGGTAGGCACCGATGTGCTGGGTAATACCACCGGCCTCGCCAGCAGCAACCTTGGCACGACGGATGTAGTCGAGCAGCGAAGTCTTACCATGGTCAACGTGACCCATGACGGTCACTACCGGTGCACGAGGCTCGGTCTCACCTTCGAACTTCAGCGATTCGGCCAGGGAGTCTTCCAGGGCGGTGTCGCTGATCAGGGTGACCTTATGGCCCAGTTCTTCAGCGACCAGCTGAGCAGTTTCCTGGTCGAGCACCTGGTTGATGGTGACCGGGGTACCCAGCTTGAACATGAACTTGACGACTTCAGCGGCTTTCACCGACATCTGCTGGGCAAGTTCGGAGACCGTGATGGTCTCGCCGATGGTCACGTCACGAATGACGGGGCCGGTCGGGTTCTGGAAGCCATGCTGGTTACGCTTCTTCGGCTTGCCCTTGCCACCGCGACCGCGACGGAAACCATCGCTTTCTTCATCGGTGGTGCGTGGCGCGGCACGAGGCGTAGGAGCTTTTTCTTTCTCCTTGACCTTGACCTTGATCGACACGCGCGGGGCTTCGCCACGACGCTCGCCGCCACGACGGTCTTCGTCGCGAGTGCGGCTTTCGTTGCGACGAGTCTCGTCCTTCTTGCGCTCGGCAGCGCGTGCGGCAGCGTCTTCGGACGCTGGCGCCTCGGCCACTACCGGAGCAGCAGCTGCAGGGGCAGGCGCCGGCTCTGCCTTGGCCGCAGGGGCCGTAGCAGTGGTTTCGGCGGCCTGGCGACGGGCTTGTTCCTCGGCGCGCTGGCGAGCCTCGGCTTCAGCCTTCTCGCGAACGGCGTTCTCGGCCGCACGACGCTCTTCCAGTTCACGCTTCTGCTCAGCCTGGATCTCTTCCGGGCTGCGCTGCACGAATACTTTCTTCTTGCGTACTTCTACGCTGATGCTCTTGCTACCGGCTACACGCAGGGTGCTGGTGGTTTTGCGCTGCAAGGTGATCTTGCGCGGCTCTTCCGCCTTGCTCTTGTGGCTGCTCTTCAAATGGGTCAGCAAAACCTGCTTCTCGTTATCGGTCACTACCTGACCGGCGTCGGTGTGCGGCAGACCTGCCTCACGCATCTGCTGCAGCAGGCGCTCTACCGGTGCCTCGACCTCTTGGGCCAGTTCTTTCACCGTGACTTGCGTCATGCACTTCTCTCCTCAGGCCGCGCCTAATTACTCGAACCAGTGGGCTCGGGCGGCCATGATCAACTTGCCGGCACGCTCTTCGTCGATGCCGTCGATGTCGAGCAGATCGTCGATCGACTGCTCGGCCAGGTCTTCGCGGTTAACCACGCCGCGCACCGCCAGTTCCGCCGCCAGGTCCTTGTCCATGCCCTCGAGGGAGAGCAGGTCTTCAGCCGGATGGGCGTCTGCCAGTTTTTCTTCGGTAGCGATGGCCTTGGTCAACAAACGGTCCTTGGCACGAGCGCGGAGCTCATTGACGATATCCTCGTCAAAGCCATCGATGTTGAGCATTTCTTCCAACGGTACGTAGGCAATTTCTTCAAGGCTGGTGAAGCCTTCGTCGACCAGCACTTGTGCCAGCTCCTCGTCGACTTCCAGTTCCTCAATGAAGTTGCGCAGGATGTCGCCGGTCTCAGCCTGCTGCTTGGCCTGGATGTCCTTTTCGGTCATCACGTTCAGGGTCCAACCGGTCAGCTGACTGGCCAGGCGAACGTTCTGACCGCCACGGCCAATAGCCTGGGCCAGGTTGTCTTCGGCAACTGCGATGTCCATTGCATGGGCATCTTCATCAACGATGATCGCCGCGACTTCAGCCGGCGACATGGCGTTGATGACGAACTGCGCCGGGTTCTCGTCCCACAGGACGATATCCACACGCTCACCACCCAACTCGCCGGATACGGCCTGGACACGCGAACCGCGCATGCCGATACAGGCACCTTGCGGGTCGATGCGCTTGTCCTTGGAGCGGACGGCGATCTTGGCACGCGAACCCGGATCACGGGATGCAGCCATGACTTCAATGAGGCCTTCGGCGATTTCCGGTACCTCGATGCGGAACAACTCGATCAGCATCTGTGGCGCAGTGCGCGACAGGATCAGTTGCGGACCGCGGTTCTCGGTGCGGATTTCCTTGAGCAGCGCACGCAGGCGCACGCCGACACGGAAGGTCTCACGGGGAATGATGTCTTCGCGAGCCAACAGGGCCTCGGCGTTGTTACCCAGGTCGACGATGACGTTGTCGCGGGTAACCTTCTTGACGGTACCGGAGATGATCTCGCCAACGCGCTCGCGGTAGGCGTCGACCACTTGGGCACGCTCGGCCTCGCGCACTTTCTGCACGATGACCTGCTTGGCGGTCTGGGCGGCGATACGACCGAACTCGATTGACTCGATCTTCTCTTCGATCACGTCACCGATCTTGGCATCCGGATGCGTGTCCTGGATCTTGCTCAGCCAGGTTTCGATAGCCGGATCGTCCAGGTCGTTCTCGTCGACCACGGTCCAGCGGCGGAAGGTCTCGTAGCTACCGGTGTGGCGGTTGATTTCCACACGCAGGTCGACTTCGTCCTCAAAACGTTTTTTGGTTGCAGTGGCCAGGGCCACTTCCAGCGCCTCGAAAATGACGCCGGGCGGTACACCTTTCTCGTTGGATACCGATTCAACAACCAGCAGTACTTCTTTGCTCATCGTACGCCTCGCCTTGCGCAAGCCATTGGGTCCGGACAGTCCGCCGGGCCCGGCACGTCTCAGTCAAAACTGGGAATAATATTGGCCTTGTCGATCGAGTCGATCGGCAACAGGAACTCGTGATTGTCCACCTGGACCACCACATCCTGCTCCTCCACACCGCGGAGAAGGCCCTGGAAGTTACGACGACCCTCGAAGGGCGTACGCAGCTTGATCTTCACTTGTTCGCCGGCATGCGAAGCAAACTGTTCCAGAGTGAACAGCGGGCGATCCATGCCTGGAGAGGACACCTCGAGGGTATATTCACTGCTGATCGGATCTTCAACATCCAGGATGGCACTGGCCTGACGGCTGACCGCTTCGCAGTCGTCCACCAGGATTCCGCCTTCCTTGTCGATGTAGATACGCAGGACCGAATGTTTGCCCTGGGAGATGTATTCGATCCCCCAGCATTGGTAGCCCAGACCCTCGACCACCGGGGCCAACAAGGCCTGCAACTGTTCTAGCTTGCTCGACACCTGAACCCCCTCGTGCATGCTGTGCAAATAAAAAATGGGCGAAGCGCCCATCCCTGAAAGCGCCGTTGGACAACGACGCCGATAACTGTTCGGCTAGCAAAAAGCCCCTGAAAAGGGGCTCCGCTGAAGCTGGTTGCGGGGGCTGGATTTGAACCAACGACCTTCGGGTTATGAGCCCGACGAGCTACCAAGCTGCTCCACCCCGCGACAAAGCTGGGGCGAAAGTATAAGACTGAACCCGCTACAGGGTCAATCTAACCTCCACCTGCAAGAAAGCCCGCTAAAGCGGGCTCTCAAGCTTTAATTGGTACCGAGAAGGGGACTCGAACCCCTACACCCTATGGGCACAACCACCTCAAGGTTGCGTGTCTACCAATTCCACCACCTCGGCAATATTACTACTTGAAACCCGTTACTTCTGCTCTTGAGCCGGAGGAGGTACGTCACCAGCGTTGGTGGTTTCGCTCTTCTGCTCCTGGAGCACCGGTACATCATCATTAACTGCCGGCTTCTGCTCTTTCACTTCCAGTACCGCTGGATCTGGGAGACCCGCCTGGCTCAGCTGGTGAGCTTGTTGCTTGGCGAAGTATCCTAACCCAAGTGCTGTCAAAAAGAAAGTGGCAGCGAGTATAGCAGTCAATTTACTCAGGAAGGTAGCAGAACCTTGGCTTCCGAACACAGTATTAGAGGCACCTGCGCCGAAAGATGCACCTGCTTCCGCACCTTTACCCTGTTGCAACAGAACCAGCACTACGAGTGACAGCGCTGCCAACAGATGAAAAACAACGATAACTGTTTCCAGCATTTGTTCAGTTTCCTGCGGCGCGACAAATTGCACCGAATTCGTCTGCGTTCAGGGACGCTCCACCAATGAGCCCCCCATCGATATCCGGCATGCCGAACAGCTCAGCCGCATTGGCCGCCTTCACGCTGCCGCCGTAGAGAAGCTGCACGTTCGCGGCAACTTCGGCGTCTTCCGCCGCCAACTGCGCGCGAATGGCTGCATGCACATCCTGCGCTTGTTGCGGCGAAGCCGTCAAACCTGTGCCAATGGCCCACACGGGCTCATAAGCAATTACTGCATTGGCAAAAGCCTTAACACCGAATGCATCGATGATACTGCTTAGTTGACGCCCGACAACTTCAAGCGTCTTGCCCGCCTCGCGCTCTTCGAGAGTTTCCCCTACGCAAAGCACCGGCATTAAACCACTAAGTTGAGCAGCTGCAAACTTATCTTTCAGCACTTCCTCAGTTTCACCCATAATTTGGCGGCGTTCGGAATGGCCAATCAGAACCAACTTGCAACCTGCTTCAACCAACTGACTGGGTGCAATTTCACCCGTCAGCGCACCCTCTTCGGGTTTTACCGCAGAATTCTGTGCACCTACGATGATCCCCCTGCCTTGCAGCCCATCAATGACTTGATTGATGAACAGCGCCGGCGGAAACACCGCGACTTCCACACCGTCTGGCAAGGACATATTGCCCAAGCCCTGGATCAGCTCAGCGACGCTGGCGCGGGTACCGTGCATCTTCCAGTTACCAGCTACCATGGGGCGACGCATGCTTTACCTCGTCGGTCAAAGTGGGCGCAGATCTTACCCAACCAGATCTGCGCTGGCAAGCCTATTTCAGGCACAAACTTCGCTGACCAGCTTGGCCAAGGCTTCGGCGTGGCTGCGCACTTGGTTTTCGTCGTCGCCTTCGACCATGACCCGCACCAGCGGCTCGGTACCCGACTTGCGCAAAAGTACCCGTCCGCGCCCAGCCATCGCCTCGGTGACCTTGGCACTGGCCTCCTTCACCGCAGGATGCTCCAGCGGGTCGACCTTGCTTGCGCCAAAGCGCACGTTGATCAGCACCTGTGGGCATTTGCGAACGGCCTGGCGGGCCTGCGCCAGGGTCTCGCCACGGCGCTTGAGCGACAACAGCACCTGCAGCGCGGCAATGATCGCATCGCCAGTGGTGGTGTGGTTGCAGCAAACCACGTGCCCGGAGTTTTCCCCGCCAACCAGCCACTCGCGCTCGAGCAACTCCGCCATGACATAGCGGTCGCCGACCTTGGCCCGCACGAACGGAATATCCAGGTCCTTGAGCGCCAGCTCCAGGCCGAGGTTGCTCATCAGGGTACCCACTACGCCACCCTGCAGCTTGCCGCGCTCGTGCAGGTCGCGCGCGATGATGAACAGCAATTCGTCTCCGTCGACGATGGCGCCGGTGTGGTCGACCATCAGCACACGGTCCCCATCGCCATCGAATGCGATGCCCAGGTCGGCGTGGCCGACCAGTACGGCAGCCTGCAGCGACTCGATGTGCGTGGATCCGCAATTCTCGTTGATGTTGAGGCCGTCCGGCTGGGCATGCAGCACGGTCACCTGAGCGCCCAACTCACGGAACACGCTGGGCGCAACCTTGTAGGTAGCGCCATGGGCGCAGTCGACCACCAGCTTGAGGCCTTCGAAACTGGTGCTGCTCGGCACGCTGCTCTTGCAGAACTCGATGTAGCGACCGGCGGCGTCGTTGATACGGGACACCTTGCCCAGCTTGCTCGACTCGACCACTGTCATCGGCTGGTCCAGCAACTCCTCGATCATCAGCTCGACTTCGTCCGGCAGCTTGGTGCCCTGGCCCGAGAAGAACTTGATGCCATTGTCGTCATGCGGGTTGTGCGAGGCGCTGATGACGATCCCCGCTTCGGCATGGAAGGTCCGGGTGAGGTAGGCGATGGCCGGCGTCGGCATCGGCCCGAGCAGCATGACATCGGCACCGGCGGCAGAAAGACCGGCTTCGAGCGCCGATTCGAACATGTACCCGGAGATACGGGTGTCCTTGCCTACCAGCACTCGGCAATTGCCCTGCTTGCGGAAAGCCATGCCCGCAGCCCAACCCAGTTTCAGCATGAAATCCGGTGTGATCGGGTATTCGCCGACGCGGCCACGAATGCCGTCGGTACCAAAGTATTTTCTGCTCATAGGGACTCCAATGTTCTTATTCGGCGTTCTGTACCGCAGCGATCATGCGCACGACATCAACGGTCTCGGCCACGTCATGGACGCGCAGGATGCTAGCACCCTTGGTCATCGCCAATGCCGCCAGCGCAAGACTGCCGTACAACCGCTCGCCCACCGGGCGATCCAGGGTCAAGCCGATCATGCTTTTGCGCGAAACGCCCACCAAAAGCGGGCGCCCCAAGCGGTAGAGCGCTTCCATGTGTTTGAACAGGCTCAGGTTATGCGCCAGGGTCTTGGCGAAACCGAAGCCAGGATCAAGAATGATTCGGTCAGCGTCGATACCGGCCGCTGCGCAGGCCGCCATCCGCTGTTCAAGATAGCGCGCAACGTCGGCGGTCACATCGTCGTAATGTGGATCATCCTGCATATTGCCCGGCTCGCCACGCATGTGCATGAGGCAGACCGGCAGGCCGGTATCGGCAGCGGCATCCAGTGCACCGTCGCGCTCCAGCGCGCGCACGTCGTTGATCAGGCCGGCCCCCAGGCGCGCCGACTCGCGGATCACGGCCGGGGTGGACGTATCCACGGAAATCACCACATCCAGGCGACTGTTGATCGCCTCGACCATCGGCGCCACGCGCTCGAGCTCTTCAGTAACCGATACTGCCCGCGCGCCAGGCCGGGTCGACTCGCCACCGATGTCGATCAGCGTGGCGCCTGCAGCGACCATCGCCTCGGCATGCCGAAGCGCTTCGTCGCGCTGATTGAAGCGCCCGCCGTCGGAGAAGGAGTCGGGGGTGACATTGAGAATACCCATGACATGGGTACGGGACAAATCAAGAACCCGGTTGCCGCAAGGCAACCGGGTCGGGTACTGCTGTGAGCTCATAAGTGCCCTTAGTGTTGTGCCGCTGGGCCGCCAATCGGCGACTCTGGGCGATCACCCTGGGTTGCAGAGGTGCCCGAAGCCGAGTCGTCGTCCCAGTCACGCGGTTCGCGGGGTGGACGGCCGGCCATGATATCGTCGATCTGCTCGGCGTCGATGGTCTCGTACTTCATCAGCGCCTCGGCCATGGCATCGAGCTTGTCGCGGTTGTCGGTCAGCAGTTGCTTGGCCGTGGCATAGCACTGGTCGATGATGCTGCGCACTTCCGAGTCGATCAGCTTGGCGGTTTCACCGGAGACACTGGCGTGCTGGCTGGCAGCGCTGCGGCCGAGGAACACCTCGCCCTCCTCTTCGGCGTACATCAGCGGGCCGAGTTTCTCGGACAGGCCCCACTTGGTCACCATGTTCCGGGCGATCTGGCTGGCACGCATGATGTCGTTGGAGGCACCCGTGGTGACACCGTCGAAGCCCAGGGTCATTTCCTCGGCGATACGGCCACCGTACAGCGAGCAGATCTGGCTGATCAACGCGCGCTTGGACAGGCTGTAGCGGTCCTCTTCCGGCAGGAACATGGTCACGCCCAGGGCGCGGCCACGAGGAATGATCGACACCTTGTAGACCGGGTCATGCTCAGGCACCAGACGACCGACGATGGCATGACCCGCCTCGTGGTAGGCAGTGTTCTGTTTTTCCTTCTCGGACATGACCATGGTCTTGCGCTCGGCGCCCATCATGATCTTGTCCTTGGCCAGTTCGAACTCTTTCATTTCGACCAGGCGCTTGTTGGAGCGTGCGGCGAACAGCGAAGCCTCGTTGACCAGGTTGGCCAGGTCGGCACCGGAGAAGCCAGGGGTACCACGGGCGATGACCGCCGGATTGACGTTCTCGCCGACCGGCACCTTGCGCATGTGCACCTTGAGAATCTGTTCACGGCCGCGGATATCCGGCAGGCCGACCACGACCTGACGGTCGAAACGGCCGGGACGCAGCAGCGCAGGGTCCAGTACGTCCGGACGGTTGGTGGCGGCAATGACGATGATGCCATCGTTCATTTCGAAGCCATCCATCTCGACCAGCAACTGGTTGAGGGTTTGTTCGCGCTCGTCGTGACCACCGCCCATGCCCGCGCCACGGTGGCGACCCACGGCGTCGATCTCGTCGATGAAGATGATGCAAGGCGCGTGCTTCTTGGCCTGCTCGAACATGTCACGGACGCGGCTGGCACCGACACCCACGAACATTTCCACGAAGTCGGAACCGGAAATGGTGAAGAACGGCACTTTCGCTTCACCGGCGATGGCCTTGGCCAGCAAGGTCTTACCGGTACCGGGCGGGCCTACCATCAGTACGCCACGCGGAATACGGCCACCCAGGCGCTGGAACTTGCCCGGATCGCGCAGGAACTCGACCAGCTCGCCAACCTCTTCCTTGGCTTCGTCGCAACCTGCGACGTCGGCCAGGGTGGTCTTGACCTGGTCTTCGGACAACAGGCGCGCCTTGCTCTTGCCGAAGCTCATCGGCCCGCCCTTGCCCCCCGCGCCGCCTTGCATCTGGCGCATGAAGAACATGAAGACGGCGATGATCACCAGGATCGGGAAGCTGGCTACCAGCAGCTGCGTCCAGATGCTCTGTTGCTCAGGCTGCTTGCCTTCGATGATGACGTGATTGTCGACCAGGTCGCCGATCAGGCCATTGTCGGTAATGGCCGGACGCACGGTCTTGAAGTTGTCGCCGTCGGAACGCTTGCCGGTAATGATGTAGCCATCGACGGTCACACGCTCGACTTTCCCGTCTTTTACCTGCTGGATGAAGTCGGAGTAGTTGAGGGTCTGCGGCTCGTTAGGGCTCGAGAAGTTGTTCATCACCGTCACCAGGACCGCCGCGATGATCAACCAGAGGATCAGATTCTTTGCCATGTCGTTCAATTCGCTACCCTCTGAGGCCGGCGCACGACGCAGCCGTGCCTCGCATGATATTCGTCGCCTAACTTACTACATTACCTACGCATCCGCAGGCACCGTCTGTAACCCTTTGTGAAACCTAGACTACACGAAGTTCGGACGATCCTGAGGGGGCGGGCGATTGGAAATAACTATCGACCACCCCCCAACCCGCCTTTTCACACCCCTTTGAAGCCCCTGGCCAGCAGGTATTGCTCACGCGAGCGATCCCGCGAGGACGACGGCTTGCGCATCTGTACCTTGTCGAACTTGCTGCGCACGTCCTTGAGGTACACGTCAAAACCTTCGCCCTGGAAAATCTTGATCAGGAAATCGCCGCCCGGCTTGAGGACGCGGGTGGCCAGATCGAGGGCCAGCTCACACAGGAACATGGCGCGCGGCATGTCCACCGCAGGCGTACCACTCATATTGGGGGCCATGTCGGAAATCACAAGGTCCACGTGCGAATCGCCGACTGCCTGCAGAATGCTGGCGAGGACTTCATCCTGGGTGAAATCGCCCTGAATGAAGGTAACGTCGGGGATCGCGTCCATTTCCAGGATGTCGGATGCGATCAAGCGACCCTGCCCACCAATCAGACGACTGGTCACCTGCGACCAGCCTCCCGGGGCGGCGCCCAGGTCGATCACGCTCATGCCAGGACGGATCAGTCGGTCCTTTTCCTGGATCTCAAGCAGCTTGTAGCTCGCGCGCGAGCGGTAGCCATCCTTTTGCGCCTGCTTGACGAAAGGATCGTTGAAATGCTCTCTCAGCCAGTTATGGCTGCTTTTGGAACGTTGCGCCACGGGGCACCTCGATGATATGCGTCGTGTTTGACTGGGCGGAGCCACGGGCCCTCGGGTAAAATGCCCGTCAATTTTACAGAATCAGACGAAAAGGGTCAGATTATGCCGCTCAATAACGAGCAGAAGAAACAGTACAAATCCATTGGTCATGACCTGAAGCCGGTCTTGATCGTGGCTGGCAACGGCTTGAACGAAGGCGTCATCGCCGAACTGGAACGTGCACTCACCGACCACGAACTGATCAAGGTCGAGATTCGCTCCGAAGATCGTGAAGAACGTGCCGCCGCCATCGCCGAGCTGTGCAAGGCTGGCCGCGCGGAGCTGGTGCAGACCATCGGCAAGAAAGCGCTGATCTACCGCAAGAACCCGCAGCCGAACAAGCAGCTGTCCAACATCCACCGTTACAAGTAACGGAAAGGCCCCCGCAGGTATTCACCCTGTGGGGGCCGGCTTGCCAGCGTCGAGGCCTCGGCGCCTTCCCTGTCAGTGGCGCGGTGAACGCGTCTTGACCGGGACAGGCTGGGCTACCAGCACGATGCCGGAGAAGCCCAGCACCAGAAAACAGAACATCTGCCAGCGCTCGCCTATCGAGATGCCATAGCGCAGGGTGTAGTACCCCACGCAAGCACCGAAGCCGAGCAACAGCATCTGGCCGCGAAACTGCCGCCACCAGGCCGCCAGGCCCTCCACCCTCGCCAGCACCGCCAGCTGGGTCAACAGCCCAAGCAACGCCACGCCGATCAACCAGCGGTCAATCTGCCCAGCGATATCCTGCACCAGCAATGGCGCCAGGCCACTGACCTTGAGCGCAGGCACCAAACCCACATGGAACACCCAGAGGCCGCCAACCCAGAAGACCTGGGCCAGCTGCCAGAGGATTCCCTCGAGGGAGGGCGCCCGAAGGCGCCGGTCAGATGTGCTTGACTTCGACAATCTCGTACTCGACCGTACCGTTTGGCGTCTTGACGACAACGGTGTCACCTTCTTCCTTGCCGATGATGGCACGGGCGATCGGCGCACTGTTCGACAGCTTGCCTTTCTTCACGTCGGCTTCGTCCTCGCCCACGATCTGGTAGGTCACCTGATCGCCGGTCTCGGTGTTCTCCAGGTCCACGGTGGTACCGAAGATCACCTTGCCGGTGTGCGCGATGGTGGTGACATCGATCACCACCGAGTTCTGCAGACGGCCTTCGATGTCACGGATACGCGCCTCGACCATGCCCTGCTCTTCGCGGGCAGCATGGTACTCGGCGTTTTCCTTGAGGTCGCCCAGCTCACGCGCTTCACCGATCGCCTGGCTCAGGCGCGGGCGCTCGGTCTTGCTCAGGAAGGTCAGTTCCTCTTCCAGGGCGCGAGCGCCCTGGACGGTCATCGGGTACTTGGTAATGCTCATGCTTTAAGTCCTGCATGCAGATCCTGCAAGCGGCGAACGGTCTTCTCAGGGCCGAATTTCAGCGCTTCGCAGATGGCTTCACCTGCCGCAATGGTGGTCGTGCAGTAGATCTTGTGCTGCAGCGCATTGCGACGAATCGAGTAGGAATCGGCGATCGACTGGCGACCTTCGGTGGTGTTGATGATCAGCGACACTTCGTCGTTCTTGATCATGTCGACCACATGCGGGCGACCTTCGGTCACTTTGTTCACACGGCGCACTTTCAGGCCAGCCGCCTCGATCACCTTGGCGGTACCGGCAGTTGCAACCACTTCAAAGCCCAGGGCGATCAGGTCGCGGGCAACGCCAGCCACTTGTGGCTTGTCGTCGTCACGCACGCTGATGAACGCAGTACCGCCGGTCGGCAGCACTTCGCTGGCGCCCATCTGGGCCTTGGCGAAGGCTTCACCGAAGCTGTCGCCGACACCCATCACTTCACCGGTAGATTTCATCTCAGGGCCGAGGATCGGGTCAACACCTGGGAACTTGGCGAACGGGAAGACGGCTTCCTTGACGCTGTAGAAGTTCGGGATGATTTCCTGGGTGAAGCCCAGCTCTTTGAGCGTTTTACCCGCCATGACGCGCGCCGCGATCATCGCCAGGGAAGTACCGATGCACTTGGAAACGAACGGAACGGTACGCGACGCACGCGGGTTGACTTCGATCACGTAGATCTTGTCGCCCTGCAGGGCCAGCTGCACGTTCATCAGGCCGACGACACCCAGTTCCAGGGCCATCTTGCGCACCTGGTCACGGACTTCGTCCTGGACTTCCTTGCTCAACGAGTAAGGTGGCAGCGAGCACGCCGAGTCACCGGAGTGAACACCGGCCTGTTCGATGTGCTGCATGATCGCGCCGATCACCACGTCGGTGCCGTCGCACACCGCATCCACGTCCATTTCGATGGCGCAGTTGAGGAAGTGGTCGAGCAGCACCGGGCTGTCGTTGGAGACCTGGACCGCTTCACGCAGGTAGCGCTTGAGCTCGTCCAGTTCGTAGACGATCTCCATGGCGCGACCGCCCAGTACGTACGACGGACGCACGACCAGCGGGTAGCCGATGTCGCCAGCGGCACGGATGGCTTCGTCTTCGCTGCGCACGGTGGCGTTTGGCGGCTGGCGCAGGTTCAGGCGCTGAACCATCTGCTGGAAACGCTCACGGTCTTCGGCGCGGTCGATCGCGTCCGGGCTGGTACCGATGATCGGCACGCCAGCTTCTTCAAGGGCGCGAGCCAGCTTCAGCGGGGTCTGGCCACCGTAGTGGACGATGACGCCCTTTGGTTTCTCGACGCGGCAGACTTCCAGCACGTCTTCCAGGGTCAGCGGCTCGAAGTACAGACGGTCCGAGGTGTCGTAGTCGGTGGAAACGGTTTCCGGGTTGCAGTTGACCATGATGGTCTCGTAACCGTCATCACGCAGCGCCAGGGCAGCGTGTACGCAGCAGTAGTCGAACTCGATACCTTGACCGATACGGTTCGGGCCGCCACCCAGGATCATGATCTTGTCGCGGGTCGACGGATTGGCCTCGCACTCTTCCTCGTAGGTCGAGTACAGGTAGGCGGTATCGGTGGCGAACTCGGCGGCGCAGGTGTCGACGCGCTTGTAGACCGGGAACACTTCCAGCTTGTGGCGGTGACGACGCAGGTTCTTGTCGGTGATGCCGAGCAGCTTGGCCAGACGCTGGTCAGAGAAGCCCTTGCGCTTGAGGCGCAGCATGTAGTCCTTGTCGATGGCCGACAGGGCCAGGGTCTTGACCTTCTCTTCTTCCTTGATGAGATCTTCCATCTGCACCAGGAACCACATGTCGATGCCGGTCAGCTTGAAGATTTCTTCGCACGTCATGCCAGCACGCATGGCGTCGGCCACGTACCAGATACGCTCGGCGCCCGGTACGGTCAGCTCGCGCTTGAGGATGCTGTTGGCGTCAGGGCTGGCCAGGTCGACTTTCGGGTCCAGACCGCAGGCACCGACTTCCAGGCCGCGCAGGGCTTTCTGCAGGGATTCCTGGAAGGTACGGCCGATGGCCATGACTTCACCGACCGACTTCATCTGGGTGGTCAGGCGGGCGTCGGCTTTCGGGAATTTCTCGAAGGCGAAGCGCGGCAGCTTGGTGACGACGTAGTCGATCGACGGCTCGAAGGAAGCCGGAGTGCGGCCGCCGGTGATGTCGTTCTGCAGTTCGTCGAGGGTGTAACCCACGGCCAGCTTGGCGGCGATCTTGGCGATCGGGAAGCCGGTAGCCTTCGAGGCCAGGGCCGAGGAGCGCGATACACGCGGGTTCATCTCGATCACGACCATGCGGCCGGTGTTCGGGCAGATACCGAACTGAACGTTGGAACCGCCGGTTTCGACGCCGATTTCACGCAGTACCGCCAGCGAGGCGTTACGCATGATCTGGTATTCCTTGTCGGTCAGCGTTTGCGCCGGAGCGACAGTGATGGAGTCACCGGTGTGCACACCCATCGGGTCGAAGTTTTCGATGGAGCAGACGATGATGCAGTTGTCCTTCTTGTCACGGACCACCTCCATCTCGTATTCCTTCCAGCCGATCAGCGATTCGTCGATCAGCAGCTCCTTGGTCGGCGACAGGTCCAGACCACGGGCGCAGATTTCTTCGAACTCTTCACGGTTGTAGGCGATACCGCCACCGGTGCCACCCATGGTGAACGACGGACGGATGATGCACGGGAAGCCCAGGCGCTCGAGAACGGCGTTGGCCTCTTCCATGCTGTGGGCGATACCGGAACGCGGGCACTCCAGGCCAATGGCTTTCATCGCCTTGTCGAAGCGCGAACGGTCTTCGGCCTTGTCGATGGTGTCGGCGTTGGCACCGATCATCTCTACGCCGAATTTCTCCAGAACGCCGTGGCGCTCCAGGTCCAGGGCGCAGTTCAGTGCGGTCTGACCGCCCATGGTCGGCAGCAGGGCATCCGGACGCTCTTTCTCGATGATCTTGGCCACCGATTGCCACTTGATCGGCTCGATGTAGGTGGCATCGGCCATGGCCGGGTCGGTCATGATGGTGGCTGGGTTGGAGTTCACCAGGATGACGCGGAAACCTTCCTCGCGCAGGGCCTTGCAGGCCTGGGCGCCGGAATAGTCGAATTCGCAGGCCTGGCCGATCACGATCGGGCCAGCGCCGAGAATCAGGATGCTTTTAATGTCTGTACGTTTTGGCATTGGGTTGTCACTCAAATCCGCGGGTCAGTCGGCAAGCCGTCTTGAACAATCTGGGTCAGGCGCTTCCGGGCGCGGCACGAGCCGGCCCGGGGCCTTGAAGCAGGATGCTCAGCGGCGCTTGGCCATGGCATCGATGAAACGATCGAACAGTGGCGCGACGTCGGTCGGGCCTGGGCTCGCTTCAGGGTGGCCCTGGAAGCTGAACGCGCTCTTGTCGGTGCGCTCGATACCCTGCAGGGTGCCGTCGAACAGCGACTTGTGGATGGCGCGGACATTGCCCGGCAGGGTGGCTTCGTCGACGGCGAAACCGTGGTTCTGGCTGGTGATCATCACCACGCCGGTGTCCAGGTCCTGGACCGGGTGGTTGGCACCGTGGTGGCCATGACCCATCTTGACGGTCTTGGCGCCGGAGGCCAGGGCCAGCAGCTGGTGGCCGAGGCAGATACCGAAGACCGGGATCTCGGTTTCCAGAATTTCCTTGATCGCCTGGATCGCGTAGTCGCAAGGCTCGGGGTCACCAGGGCCGTTGGACAGGAACACGCCATCTGGATTCATTGCCAGGACTTCGCTCGCCGGGGTCTGGGCAGGCACCACGGTCACGCGGCAGCCGCGGGCGACCAGCATGCGCAGGATGTTCAGCTTGACGCCGTAGTCGAAGGCCACCACGTGGTAAGGCAGGTCGGCAGCGTCAATGGTCGGGTGGCTGTCGGTTTTCAGCTCCCACACGCTGGAACGCCACTCGTAGCGCTCTTTGGTGGAAACGACCTTGGCCAGGTCCATGCCCTTGAGGCCCGGGAAGGCGCGGGCAGCGGCGATGGCGGCTTCTTCGCTGATGTTGTCACCGGCCAGGATGCAACCGTTCTGGGCGCCCTTCTCACGCAGGATGCGGGTCAGGCGACGGGTGTCGATACCGGCGATGGCGACGACGTTGTTGGCCTTCAGGTACTCAGGCAGCGACTGGGTGTTACGCCAGTTGCTGGCCAGCAGCGGCAGGTCACGGATGACCAGGCCAGCGGACCAGACGCGGTTCGACTCGGCATCTTCCGGGGTGGTGCCGGTATTACCGATGTGCGGGTAGGTCAGGGTAACGATTTGCTGCGCGTAGGAAGGATCAGTAAGGATTTCCTGGTAGCCGGTCATAGCAGTGTTGAACACCACCTCACCAACGGTCTGACCGTCGGCTCCGATGGCTTCACCGCGGAAAATACTGCCATCGGCAAGGGCGAGTATGGCTGGCTTTGTCAAGAAGACCTCCCGTTAATCAAGCATGAAAGGGCGATCGCAGGTTGCAAAAAAGCGGAGTGACGTATGGACACGTCACCCCGCTTTCATGTGCTGAATTCAATTCGCTGCGCGCTTTTAGTGGACACACTAAAGCTGTAGCTTACAGAAAAGTGCGTTTTAGGTCTACCGCATATGTGTCTCTAAAACACATGATTGCGACAGACTGACATCCCTGAAAACCCCTTCGCGGGTAAACCCGCTCCTACAGACACCGCGCCAAACCTCGGAGCAACGCCATTCCATGCGGGAGCGGGAGCAGGCTTACCGCGATGAAGCCACCGCCGCTCGACCTGCTTAACGCAGCTCGAGCACATCCTGCATGTCGTACAGGCCCGGCTCACGCCCATCCAGCCACAGCGCCGCACGCACGGCACCCTTGGCAAAGGTCATGCGGCTGGACGCCTTGTGGGTGATCTCCACGCGCTCGCCTTCGGCGGCGAACAGCACGGTGTGGTCACCGACTACGTCACCGGCACGCACAGTAGCGAAACCGATGGTCTGACGATCGCGCGCGCCAGTCTGGCCTTCGCGACCGTAAACGGCCACTTCCTGCAGATCGCGCCCCAACGCCTGGGCAACCACCTCACCCATGCGCAGGGCGGTACCCGAAGGTGCATCGACTTTGTGTCGGTGGTGCGCCTCGATGATCTCGATATCCACATCGTCGCCCAATACCCGCGCTGCGGTATCCAGCAGCTTGAGGCACAGGTTGACGCCAACGCTGAAGTTGGCGGCGAAGACGATCGGAATCTCCTTGCCCGCCTCGACCAGTTGCTGCTTTTCTTCCGGGGTAAAGCCAGTGGTACCGATGACCATGGCCTTGCCTGCCTTGCGGCAGAACGCCAGGTTCTTCAGGGTGACCGAGGGATGGGTGAAGTCGATCAGCACATCGAACTCGTCGGCGACCTTGGCCAGATCGTCGGAAATCGGCACGCCAATACGGCCCAGGGCCGCCAACTCACCCGCATCCGCCCCCACCAGGGAACTGTCGGGGCGATCGATCGCCGCCGTCAGGCCTGCCTGAGGCGCCTGTTGCTGCACGGCCTCGACGAGGGTCTTGCCCATCCGCCCCGCCGCGCCCATCACTGCAATACGTCGCATACGTCTGTTCCTTGTCAGAGATCGCCGAAGAAGCGCTTCACACCCTCGAACCAGCCACTGGCCTTGGGCGAATGAGAGCTGTCGCCATCGAGCGAATCGCGCAGTTCTTCAAGCAGCTCGCGCTGACGGCGGCTGAGGTTGACCGGCGTTTCCACCGCGACACGGCACAGCAGGTCGCCCGCCGCACCCCCACGCACCGGCGCCACGCCCTTGCCACGCAGGCGGAACTGCTTGCCGGTCTGGGTGCCTTCGGGGATCTTCAACTTGACCCGACCATCGAGGGTCGGCACTTCCAGCTCACCGCCCAGGGCCGCATCGGTGTAGCTGATCGGCACTTCGCAGTACAGATGCTTGCCATCACGCTGGAAGATCGCGTGCTCACGCACATTGATGACCACGTACAGGTCGCCGGTCGGGCCACCATGGGTACCGGCCTCGCCCTCACCGGACAGGCGGATGCGGTCGCCGGTATCGACGCCCGCCGGCACCTTGACCGAAAGGGTCTTGTATTCCTCGACACGGCCTTCGCCATGGCAAGAGGTGCAAGGGTCGGTGATGATCTTGCCTTGCCCATGGCAACGGGGGCAGGTTTGCTGCACGGCGAAGAAGCCCTGCTGCATGCGTACCTGGCCAGCACCGCCGCAGGTCGGGCAGGTGGATGGGGTCGACCCCTTCTTCGCACCCGAACCGTCGCAGGGTTTGCAGTTGACCAGCGTAGGCACCCGGATATTGACCGTGGTACCGCGCACAGCCTCTTCCAGATTCAGCTCCAGGGTGTATCGCAGGTCGCTGCCGCGCTGCGCGCCGCCACGAGCACCACCGCGTCCGCCGCCGAAGAAATCACTGAAGACATCACCGAAGATGTCAGAGAAGTTGGCACCACCGAAACCAGCGCCGCCACCGCCACCCATGCCAGCGTCGAAAGCGGCATGGCCATACTGGTCGTAGGATGCACGCTTGTTCGCGTCGGACAGCACTTCATAGGCCTCGCTGACCTCCTTGAACTGCTCTTCCGACGCCTTGTCATCCGGGTTGCGGTCGGGGTGGTACTTCATCGCCAGGCGGCGATAAGCCTTCTTGAGGTCACCTTCGCTGGCGCCACGCTCGACACCCAGGACCTCATAATAATCACGCTTTGCCATAGGTCATTTGCACTCTTGAGGGCGTTCGGCATGCTCCATGCCGTCAGCACCTGCCGCTACACGCCCAAAGCGCCCTGACAGATGCTGTAAAAATTCTCGTATTCCAGACACACCAACGCGGGAGCAAGCCCCCGCGCGGCGACATCCTACCAGTTCATCGTCAAATGACGCTCAACTGGCCGACAACATGCAGGGATTACTGCTTGTTGTTGTCTTTCACTTCTTCGAACTCGGCGTCAACCACGTCATCGTGCTTGGCTTCCGGCTCAGCCTGCTGGGCACCGCCCTGCGGCTGCTGAGCCTGTTCGGCGTACATCTTCTGAGCCACTGGCGCGGAGACTTTCGACAGCTCCTCGACCTTGGCATCGATGGCAGCCTTGTCGTCGCCTTTGACGGCGGCTTCCAGGGCAACGACCGCAGCTTCGATGGCGGTTTTTTCTTCGGCGGTAACCTTGTCACCGGCGTCAGCGACCATCTTGCGAGTCGAGTGAACCAGCGCGTCACCCTGGTTACGGGCAGCGGCCAGCTCTTCGAACTTGCGGTCTTCCTCGGCGTTGGCCTCGGCGTCACGCACCATGCGCTCGATTTCTTCGTCCGACAGACCGGAGTTGGCCTTGATCACGATCGACTGCGACTTGCCGGTGGCCTTGTCTTTGGCGCTGACGTGCAGGATGCCGTTGGCGTCGATGTCGAAGGTCACTTCGATCTGCGGCACACCGCGCGGGGCCGGCGGAATGTCGGCCAGGTCGAACTTGCCCAGCGACTTGTTCTGAGCAGCCTGCTTACGCTCACCCTGCAGAACGTGGATGGTCACGGCGCCCTGGTTGTCATCGGCAGTCGAGAACACCTGCGACTTCTTGGTCGGGATGGTGGTGTTCTTCTCGATCAGCGGAGTCATCACGCCGCCCATGGTTTCGATACCCAGGGTCAGCGGGCTGACGTCCAGCAGCAGTACGTCCTTCACGTCACCGGCCAGTACCGCGCCTTGAATGGCTGCGCCCATGGCAACGGCTTCGTCCGGGTTGACGTCCTTACGTGCTTCTTTACCGAAGAAGTCGGCAACGGCTTTCTGCACCATCGGCATACGGGTCTGGCCACCGACCAGGATCACGTCGTCGATCTTGCTTGCGTCGATACCCGCGTCTTTCAGCGCGATGCGGCAAGGCTCGATGGTACGGTTGACCAGGTCTTCGACCAGCGATTCCAGCTTGGCGCGGGAAATCTTCACGTTCAGGTGCTTAGGACCGGTAGCGTCCGCAGTGATGTACGGCAGGTTGACGTCGGTCGACTGAGACGAGGACAGCTCGATCTTGGCCTTTTCAGCCGCTTCTTTCAGACGTTGCAGGGCCAGCGGATCGTTCTTCAGATCCATGCCCGACTCTTTCTTGAATTCGTCGACGAGGTAGTCGATCAGGCGCATGTCGAAGTCTTCACCACCCAGGAAGGTGTCACCGTTGGTGGCCAGTACTTCGAACTGGTGCTCGCCGTCGACTTCAGCGATCTCGATCACGGAAACGTCGAAGGTACCACCACCGAGGTCATAGACGATCACGGTGTGGTCGCCCTTCGCTTTGTCCATGCCATAGGCCAGGGCAGCAGCGGTCGGTTCGTTGATGATGCGTTTTACGTCCAGACCCGCGATGCGGCCGGCGTCCTTGGTGGCCTGACGCTGGCTGTCGTTGAAGTAGGCCGGAACGGTGATGACCGCTTCGGTGACCGGCTCGCCGAGGTAGTCTTCGGCGGTCTTCTTCATTTTCTTCAGGACTTCGGCGCTGATTTGCGGCGGAGCCATTTCCTTGCCGCCGGCCTCGACCCAAGCGTCACCATTGTTGGCTTTGACGATCTTGTACGGCACCAGCTTGATGTCTTTCTGCACGACGTCTTCTTCGAAGCGACGGCCAATCAGACGCTTCACGGCGAACAGGGTGTTGTGCGGGTTGGTGACGGCCTGGCGCTTGGCCGACTGGCCAACCAGGATTTCGCCATCGTTGGCGTAAGCCACGATCGAAGGGGTAGTACGCGCGCCCTCGGCGTTCTCGATGACTTTGACGTTACCGTTTTCCAGAATGGAGACGCACGAGTTGGTGGTCCCCAGGTCGATACCGATGATTTTACCCATGTTGAATCTCCCGAAACTTGAATTTGGTAGCAGCGACTTCATTCAGCCAACTGCGGTAATACTTGAAGGCTTGACACCTAGATGGGGATGCCCTGACGGATTTCAAGCCTTTTCATCGATAGAAGGTTGTGGCGCTGCTGGCGCCTTGCTGACCACCACCATGGCGGGGCGCAGCAGGCGGCCATTGAGCAGGTAGCCCTTCTGGAACACGTTCAGCACGCTGTTAGGCTCGACAGTGGCGCTTTCCTGCATGGCCATCGCCTGATGGTGCTCGGCATTGAACGGCTGGCCGTGCGGGTCGATGGCTTCGAGGTTGTAGCGCTTGAGGGTGTCCTGGAACATCTTCAGGGTCAGCTCGACGCCTTCGCGAATCTGCTTGACGTGCTCGTCTTCGGCACTGGAGTGCGTCAGGGCGAGTTCCAGGCTGTCGATGACCGGCAGCAGGTCGCCGGCGAATTTCTCAAGGGCGAACTTGTGCGCCTT
Source organism: Pseudomonas sp. Rh2 (assembly GCF_040762985.1). NCBI lineage: Bacteria > Pseudomonadati > Pseudomonadota > Gammaproteobacteria > Pseudomonadales > Pseudomonadaceae > Pseudomonas > Pseudomonas sp. Rh2. The sequence continues at coordinate 1,225,951 of NZ_CP142890.1, read as the reverse complement.
CTCGACGTCCTGCTCGGCACGACGGCGAATGTTCTGCAGTTCGGCGGCGGTGCGCAGGGACTGATCCTTGGCGGCGGCCAGCTGCTCCTCTAGCTCCTGGACGCGGGCATCGACGGACGTCGCACCAGCCTCTTCGGTATTAAGGGTGTTTTCATCCAGCTGTTCGTCAGCCATGGGTGTTCTCCTCCGCAAATTTCTGGTCTGCGAGCCTGGCTCGCCTTGTTTGTCGGCTATATGGGGCCGGAAAAACAGGCTTCAAGGGGCAATGTGGTTTTCAGGCAACGCAAGAATCTGCCAACGGGCATTGTCAGCCTCGAAAAAACTACTGTATAAATAACCAGACCAACCGCTTCGGGAGCCGCCCTCATGCTGGTGCACCTGTCCATTCACAACTACGCCATCGTCGAGCACCTCGACCTCGAACTGGCCCGTGGCATGTCCGTCATCACCGGTGAGACCGGCGCAGGCAAGTCGATCATGCTCGACGCCCTCGGCCTCACCCTGGGTGACCGTGCCGACAGCGGCGTTGTGCGTCCCGGCGCAGACAAGGCGGACATCCTCGCCACCTTCGACCTGGTGGACATCCCCGAGGCACGCGCCTGGTTGGCCGAACGCGACCTGGACATCGACGGGCCGTGCATCCTGCGCCGGGTCATCACCGCCGAGGGCCGAAGCCGCGGCTACATCAACGGCACACCCTGCCCGCTGGGCGACCTGAAGGCGCTGGGCGAACTGCTGATCGACATTCACAGCCAGCACGAACACCAGTCGCTGCTCAAGACCGACACCCATCGCCGCCTGCTGGACGAATATGCCGGTGCCATCGACCTGGCGCGCCAGGTGCAATTGGCCGCCAAACGCTGGAACCAGACCCGCCTCGAACTGGAGCGCCTGACCAACTCGAGCGACGAGCAACGCGCTCGCCATCAGCTGCTCAGCTATCAACTGGAAGAACTCGACAACCTGGGCCTGGGCGAAAACGAACTCGAACAACTCGAACAGGAACACAAGAACCTGACCAGTGCCGAGGCGCTGTTCGGCATTTGCCGCCAGGTCATCGACCAGTGCAGCGAGAGCGACTCGGGCAATGTGCTGAGCGCCCTCACCTCCAGCCTCAACCGGCTGGGCGCCGCCAACCATGCCCCCAAGGCACTGGCAGAGGCCGCCAACCTGATCGCCAGCGCGCAGATCCAGGTCGAAGAGGCCGTGGGCGAACTCAACCGCTTCTTGGACAACTTCGATGCCGACCCCATGCGCCTGCAAGCCCTGGAAGAACGCCTCGACACCCTCTACACCCTGGCACGCAAGCACCGCGTGCACCCGACCGAGCTACCGCACCTGCAACAACAGCTGATGGAAGAGCTGGAAGGGCTCAATGCCAGTGACGAATCCATCGAACGCCTGGGCGATGAGCTGACCGCCTACGCCCACCACTATAAAGAGAAGGCCAGCGAACTGAGCGCACTGCGTCGGCAGGCCGCCAGCCAGCTGGCAACTGCCGTCGAGCAGGAGATCCAGCGCCTGGGCATGCCCGGCGGGCGTTTCTGCATCGAACTGACACCAAACGACGGCCAGGAACTGTCGCCCCACGGCCTTGAGCAGATCGAACTGCTGGTCAGCGCCAACCCTGGGCAACCCCTAAAGGGCCTGGCCAAGGTGGCCTCGGGCGGTGAACTGTCACGCATCAGCCTGGCGATCCAGGTGATCACTGCTCAAACCTCCCGCATCCCGACGCTGGTGTTCGACGAAGTCGACGTCGGCATCGGCGGCCCCACCGCCGAAATCGTCGGCCAGTTGCTGCGCCGATTGGGTGAACGCGGCCAGGTCCTGACCGTGACCCACCTACCGCAAGTCGCCGCACAAGGGCATCACCATTTGTTCGTGCACAAGGTGCGCAACAGCGACACCACTCACACCGCAGTGACCAGCCTGGCCAAGCGCGAGCGGGTCGAGGAAGTGGCGCGGATGCTCGGCGGTATCGACTTGACCAAGGAATCCCTGGCGCATGCGCGCAAGATGGTGGTCAGCGGGAAGGCTTGAGATCTTCGGGCCCACCGGAACCGTGTCCGAGCCGGCGCGCTGGCGATTGGGCAGACATGAATCACCCGAGCCCTAAAGTACAAAGGCGACCCTGAGGTCGCCTTTGTCATGAACAACGATAAAAATCGTTACTTCTTCTTACGTACATACAGGACCAGATTGTGGTCCACGAGCTCGTAGCCATGCTCGGCGACGATCTCTTTCTGACGTTTTTCGATCTCGGCATCCATGAATTCGATGACTTCGCTGGTGTCCACGTTGACCATATGGTCGTGGTGACCGCCGTCCGCCAGCTCGAACACTGCATGACCGCCGTCGAAGTTGTGGCGAACCACCAGACCCGCTGCTTCGAACTGGGTCAGTACGCGATAAACAGTAGCCAGACCGACGTCCTCGCCCGCCTCCATCAGCGCCTTGTAGACATCCTCGGCACTCATGTGACGCTGCTCGGTCGAGTCCAGCATTTGAAGGATCTTGACTCGAGGCAGGGTCACCTTGAGACCGGCTTTGCGCAATTCGCTATTTTCAACCATGGTCAGCTTTCTCGCCGATGCTGCTTCGCAGCTTCTCTTAATACGGGTATGATCGGGGTTTACGTTGTCCAGCCAAGATAGTGGAAGTCGCCCACCGATGCAAAACACCAAGCTCTTGCTAACCAGCCTCACCTTTGTGGGACTGCTCGCACTCGCCGGTTGCTCGTTTCCCGGGGTTTACAAAATCGACATCCAGCAGGGCAATGTCGTTACGCAAGACATGATAGACCAATTACGTCCCGGAATGACCCGCCGGCAAGTAAGGTTTATCATGGGCAACCCGCTGATTCAGGACACGTTCAACACCAACCGCTGGGACTACCTGTACAGTCTGCAGCCTGGTGGCGGGCAGCGCCAGCAGGAGCGCATGAGCGTCTTCTTCAACGAAAGCGACCAACTGGTCAGCCTGTCCGGCGACTTCATGCCCGGCGTGAGCAAGGACCAGGAAATTCTCGGCGGCAGCGGCGACACCACCGTCAGCCCAGCCGGCGAAGGCCAACCGACGCCGCAGCCGGAAGAAAAACCTGCCAAACCCGGTTCGGTGGAAGAATCCATCCAGCGCGAAATCGACACCATCGAGACCACCCCGGTCCCGACCCCAGCACCGCTGGAAACCTCGCCGCAGTAATATTGCGGACAACAAAAAGCCCGGATCGCATCCGGGCTTTTTTGTGCACCCCAGGCGACTAGCGCTTGGCCCTGGCCTTGGCGGCGCGCTGCTTGCGCGCCTCCAGAGGGTCGACCAGCAGGGGCCGATAGATCTCCAGGCGATCGCCCTCCTCTACCTCGCGCACCGCCGGGTCACTGACCACCTTGCCGAAAATGCCCACAGGGCAACCTTCGACATCCAGACCGGCCACCTGCCCCGCAATCCCCGAAACACGCAACGCCTCGCGTACGGTCGTACCACGGGGCACTTCGCAGGCAAGCAACCACTGGCGCTCGGGCGTGGCGTAGACCACTTCGATTTTCAGCGAGCGCTCAACCATTGAGCTGCTTGGCGCGCTGGCAGAACGCATCTACCAGGGTATTCGCCGCCTGGTTGAACAACGGCCCCAGGGTTGCCCGCACGATAGGCCCGGCATAGTCGAAGGACAGGTCCAGGCTGATCTTGCAGGCCTTTTCACCCAGCGGCTTGAACACCCATACACCATGCAACTGGGTGAACGGCCCTTCTTCGAGATTCATCTCGATGGACTGGCCTGGCACCAGCACATTGCTCGTTACAAACTGCTGGCTCATGCCACCCTTGGCCACTTCCAGCTTCGCGCGCATGTGCGTATCGCTGGCTTCGATCACGGTCGATGCCGAGCACCAGGGCAGGAACTTCGGGTAGCTGGCTACGTCGTTGACCAGATCGTACAGCGCCTGGGCGGGATACGGCAGCAGGGCGGAGCGTTGAATATGGGTAGTCATCCAGGCGTCACTTCCAAGGCTGGGTGGCGGCGCTTCGCAGCGTGCCGAAAACAGGTTCTGTGCAAAAGACAGGGCCCGTATTGTCCGGTATTCATTCCACTGGCTCAAGCACACTGAAATCCCGTAGCCGACGACGCAGCGACTGCCTATAATGCCGCCCCTATGGCTAAACAAAAGAAACATCCGACCGGGACCATCGCGCAAAACAAGAAGGCGCGACACGATTACTTCATCGAACACAAGTTCGAGGCCGGACTGGTCCTGTCCGGTTGGGAAGTAAAGAGCCTGCGGGCCGGCAAGGCACACCTGACCGACAGCTACGTGCTGCTCAAGGATGGCGAGGCCTGGCTGTTCGGCAGCCACATCACCCCGCTGACCACCGCCAGCACGCATGTCATCGCCGACCCCACCCGCACCCGCAAGCTGCTGCTGAACAAGCGCGAGCTCGAGCGCGTGGAAGCCTCCGTGGCGCAAAAAGGCTACACCTGCGTGGCGCTGTCGCTGTACTGGAGCAAGCACCTGATCAAGTGCGAAATCGCGCTTGGCAAGGGCAAGAAGGAGTTCGACAAGCGCGATACCATGCGCGAACGCGACTCCAACCGCGAGCTGCAGCGTGCGGTGCGCAACAAGGGCAAGGAATAGTAATACGCTTCGGCCTGCGCTGGCCCTTTCGCGGGCAAACCCGCGAAAAGGCCAGCGTACTCAACGCCCGCTACGCCGCTCCGCCCGCGCGACCCGCTGCGCCTCTTCATGCGCCTCCTCCAGCACCTCCTGCACATACAGAATGTGCCGGCTGGACACCTCCCGCGCATCGTCAGCCCTTCCCTCGACAATCGCCAGGTACAGCTCCCGGTGCTGACTGATCAGCATGTCCCGGGTTTCTGAGCGCTGCTGGTACATGCCGCCGATATTGGTCACCACGTTACGCTTGAGCAGGTCGAACAACCCACGGATGGTGTGCAGCAGCACCGCATTGTGGCTGGCCTCGGCAATGGCCAAGTGGAAACGCGCATCGGCTGCGCCCTCCTCCGCCCGGGTGACTTCATCGACCCGGGTATAGCAGTCCTGCAAGGTGTCGAATGCTGCCTTCAGGCGCACGCGATCAGGCTCGGTGGCACGCTGCGCCGCGTAATAGGCGCAGGACGCCTCCAGGGTATGGCGAAACTCGAGCAAATCGCGCTGCGCCTCGGCGCTGTGCTCGAGCAGCTGGAGCAGAGGGTCACTGAAGGTCGAACCGAGGCTCTGCGCGACATAGTTGCCGCCACCCTGACGGCTGACCAGCAACCCTTTGGCCACCAGCTTCTGGATGGCCTCGCGCAGCGACGGACGGGACACCCCGAACTGCTCGGCCAGCACGCGCTCCGCAGGAAGCCGCTGCCCGGAGGTCAAGGTACCCTCGAGAATCATCCCTTCCAACCGATCGACGATGTCGTCGGACAGACGCCGTTGGCGGACCTGATCAAAAACCATCACATGCTCTCCACGAACCCCCTGCTTGTTTCGGGGGGCGTCTATTCTCGCCGATCCGCGCCGCGCAGACACCCATCAGCTATGGATTTTGCCAGCCAATCAGCTGGCCACTCATCGGCACGCGACCAAAGTTTTGCCTCGGACAAATTGACACACCCACGACAGCGCTTTTAACCTAGCGTCCAGCCATTGTAAATTGGTATTACCAATTATCCAATGCCAGTGCCTGACCAACAACAATTAGGGGCCACCCCATATGCAAACCTGGCAACAACTCTATACCCCGCTTGGTAGTCTCGGCCTGTCCGCACTGGCGGCGGTCATCCCTATCGTGTTCTTCTTCCTCGCGCTCGCCGTGTTCCGCCTCAAAGGCCACGTCGCCGGCAGCATCACCCTTGCACTGTCGATCCTGGTGGCGATCTTCGCCTTCCAGATGCCTGCCGACATGGCCTTCGCCGCCGCCGGTTATGGCTTCCTCTACGGCCTCTGGCCAATTGCCTGGATCATCGTTGCCGCGGTGTTCCTCTACAAACTCACGGTCAAGAGCGGCCAGTTCGAAGTCATCCGCAGCTCGGTGCTGTCGATCACCGATGACCAACGCCTGCAGGTGCTGCTGATCGGCTTCTGCTTCGGTGCCTTCCTCGAAGGCGCGGCCGGCTTCGGCGCACCGGTGGCCATCACGGCCGCGCTGCTGGTCGGCCTGGGCTTCAACCCGCTGTACGCCGCCGGTCTGTGCCTGATCGCCAACACCGCGCCCGTCGCCTTCGGCGCCCTGGGTATCCCGATCATCGTTGCGGGCCAGGTCACCGGTATCGACGCCTTCCACATTGGCGCCATGACCGGTCGTCAACTGCCGCTGCTGTCGCTGTTCGTACCGTTCTGGCTGGTGTTCATGATGGACGGCCTGCGCGGCGTGAAAGAAACCTGGCCAGCAGCCCTGGTCGCAGGCCTGAGCTTCGCCGTCACCCAGTACTTCACCTCGAACTTCATCGGCCCAGAACTGCCGGACATCACCTCGGCACTGGCCAGCCTGATCGCCCTGACCCTGTTCCTGAAAGTGTGGCAACCCAAGCGTTCGTTCGCAGAAGCCAAGGGCAGTGTCGGCGCCGCCGTGGTCAGCAGCGGTGGCAGCCAGCCTTCGCCCTACAGCCTGGGCGAGATCTTCAAGGCCTGGTCGCCGTTCCTGATCCTCACCGTGCTGGTCACCCTCTGGACCCTGAAGCCGTTCAAAGCCGCCTTCGCCGCTGGCGGCTCGATGTACAACTTCGTGTTCAACTTCGCCATCCCGCACCTTGACCAGCTGGTGATCAAGACCGCGCCGATCGTCACCACCGCCACCGCAATGCCGGCCGTGTTCAAGCTCGACCCAATCTCCGCCACCGGCACCGCGATCTTCCTGTCGGCGCTGATCTCCATGGCAGTGCTCAAGATCAACGTCAAAACTGGTCTGACCACTTTCAAGGAAACCCTCTGGGAGCTGCGCTGGCCCATTCTCTCGATTGGCATGGTGCTGGCCTTCGCCTTCGTCACCAACTACTCGGGCATGTCGTCGACCCTGGCACTGGTGCTGGCTGGTACTGGCGCTGCGTTCCCGTTCTTCTCGCCGTTCCTCGGCTGGCTGGGCGTGTTCCTGACCGGTTCCGACACCTCGTCCAACGCGCTGTTCAGCTCGCTGCAGGCCACCACCGCGCACCAGATCGGGGTCAACGACACCCTGTTGGTGGCTGCCAACACCAGCGGCGGCGTGACCGGCAAGATGATCTCGCCGCAGTCGATCGCCGTGGCCTGCGCCGCGACCGGCCTGGTCGGCAAGGAATCCGACCTGTTCCGCTTCACCGTCAAGCACAGCCTGTTCTTCGCCACCATCGTCGGCCTGATCACCCTGATCCAGGCTTACTGGCTGACCGGCATGCTGGTTCATCACTAAAGTGAAAGGGGCCGGGCGCCATGGCGCGCCCGGTAACTTCCTCAACCCACGCTGCGAGAATCCATGATCATTTCCGCCTCCACCGACTATCGCGCCGCGGCCCAACGCAAGCTGCCCCCTTTCCTCTTCCACTACGCCGACGGCGGCGCGTACGCCGAGCACACCTTGCGTCACAACGTCTCGGACCTGGCCAGCATCGCCCTGCGCCAGCGCGTACTGAAGAACATGTCCGAGCTGAGCCTGAAGACCCAGCTGTTCGATGAAACCCTGAGCATGCCCGTGGCCCTGGCGCCCGTTGGCCTGACCGGCATGTACGCGCGCCGTGGTGAAGTGCAGGCGGCGCGCGCAGCCGCTGCCCATGGCATTCCGTTCACCCTGTCCACGGTTTCGGTGTGCCCGATCGAAGAAGTGGCTCCGGCCATCGACCGGCCCATGTGGTTCCAGCTGTATGTCCTCAAAGACCGCGGCTTCATGCGCAACGCCCTGGAGCGCGCCAAGGCCGCCGGCGTGAAGACGCTGGTATTCACCGTCGACATGCCAGTGCCGGGTGCCCGCTACCGCGATGCCCACTCCGGCATGAGCGGCAAGAACGGCCCGCTGCGCCGGGTGCTGCAAGCCATGACCCACCCTGAATGGGCGTGGGATGTTGGCGTGATGGGCCGCCCGCACGACCTGGGCAACATCTCCAAGTACCGGGGCAACCCCACCGGCCTGGCCGACTACATCGGCTGGCTGGGCAACAACTTCGACCCGTCGATCTCATGGAAAGACCTGGAATGGATTCGTGAATTCTGGGACGGCCCGATGATCATCAAGGGCATCCTCGACGCCGACGACGCCCGCGACGCGGTCAAGTTCGGCGCCGACGGCATCGTGGTGTCCAACCACGGCGGCCGCCAGCTCGACGGCGTGCTGTCCAGCGCCCGCGCCCTGCCGGCGATTGCCGACGCGGTGAAAGGCGACCTGAAGATTCTCGCCGACTCCGGCATTCGCAGTGGCCTGGACGTGGTGCGCATGATCGCCCTGGGTGCCGACACCGTCCTGATCGGCCGCGCCTTCCTCTATGCCCTCGCCGTCCACGGCCAGGCTGGGGTGAAGAACCTGCTCGAACTGTTCGAGAAGGAAATGCGCGTGGCGATGGTGCTGACCGGTGCCAAGTCGATCAGCGAAATCACCCGCGATTCGCTGGTTCGCGAACTGGGCGCGCTGAGCCGCTCCCACGAAGCCATCCCCGCCTGACTGCCTGATAAACCCGGGGCACGCGGCGCGACAGACGCCCGGCCCCGCGAGGAGACTGCATGAGCCTGCCCGCCGCGTTCCTGCGTGATGCCGAGCGCCTGATCCCCGCCGAACGCCGTTTCGACGACCCGACCTCGACCCTGGCCTTCGGCACGGACGCCAGCTTTTACCGGTTGATTCCCAAACTGGTCGTGCGCGTCGAGTCCGAGGACGAAGTGGTCGGCCTGCTCCACCTGGCCCAGCGCGAACGCGTGCCGGTCACCTTCCGCGCGGCTGGCACCAGCTTGTCTGGCCAGGCCATCAGCGACTCGGTGCTGATCGTCCTGGGCGACAACTGGAACGGCCGCGAAATCCGTGGCCAGGGCGAGCAGATCCGCCTGCAGCCCGGCGTCATCGGTGCCCAGGCCAACGCCTGGCTGGCCCCCTTTGGCCGCAAGATCGGCCCCGACCCGGCCTCGATCAATGCCTGCAAGATCGGCGGCATCGTCGCCAACAACGCCAGCGGCATGTGCTGCGGCACGGCCCAGAACACTTACCACACCCTGGCCGGCATGCGCCTGGTGCTGGCCGATGGCACGCGCCTGGACAGCGAGGACCCCGCCAGCGTCGCAGCCTTCGAGAACAGCCACGCCAGCCTGCTCGAAGCCCTGGCCCGCCTCGGTCGGGAAACCCGCGCCAACACCGAACTGGCCGACCGCATCCGCCACAAGTACCGGCTCAAGAACACCACCGGTCTGTCGCTGAACGCCCTGGTGGACTACGACAAACCGCTGGATATCCTGCAGCACCTGCTGGTCGGTTCCGAAGGCACCCTGGGCTTCATCAGCGCCGTCACCTACGACACCGTGCCGGACCACCCGCACAAAGCCAGCGCCCTGCTGGTGTTCCCCAGCGTGGAAAGCTGCTGCCGCGCCGTGACCGTGCTCAAGCGCCAGCCGGTTTCCGCCGTCGAACTGCTCGACCGCCGCAGCCTGCGTTCAGTGCAGGACATGCCCGGCATGCCGTTGTGGGTAAAAGGCCTGTCGGACCACGCCTGCGCCCTGCTGATCGAGTCCCGCGCCGCCAGTCGGAGCCTGCTGCACGAACAACTGCAGCAGGTAATGACCTCCATCGCCGAGTTCCCGCTGGAGCAGCAAGTCGACTTCAGCGAAGACCCCGCGGTGTACAACCAGCTGTGGAAAATCCGCAAGGACACCTTCCCCGCTGTCGGCGCCGTGCGCCAGACCGGCACCACCGTAATCATCGAAGACGTGACCTTCCCCATCGAGCAATTGGCCGAAGGCGTCAACCGGCTGATCCAGCTGTTCGACAAGCACCGCTACGACGAAGCGATCATTTTCGGCCATGCGCTGGAGGGCAACCTGCACTTCGTCTTCACCCAAGGCTTCAACAGCGCCGAGGAAGTGGCGCGCTACCAAGCCTTCATGGATGACGTGGCGCAACTGGTGGCGGTGGAGTTCGGCGGTTCGCTCAAGGCCGAACACGGCACCGGCCGCAACATGGCGCCGTTCGTCGAATTGGAGTGGGGCCATGATGCCTATCAGCTGATGTGGACGCTCAAGCGCCTGCTCGACCCCAACGGCATCCTCAACCCGGACGTGGTGCTGAGCGAAGACCCGGACATCCACCTCAAGCACCTCAAGCCCCTGCCGGCGGCCGACGAGATCGTCGACAAGTGCATCGAGTGCGGCTTCTGCGAGCCCGTGTGCCCGTCCAAGGGCCTTACCCTCAGCCCACGCCAACGCATCGTCATGTGGCGCGACATCCAGGCCAAGAAACGCGCCGGCATCGACACCCGCGAACTGCTGCAGACCTACCAATACCAAGGCATCGACACCTGTGCTGCCACCGGCCTGTGCGCCCAGCGCTGCCCGGTGGGCATCAACACCGGCGAACTGGTGAAGAAATTGCGCAGCCAGGCCGCCGAGCATGGCAAGACCGCCGATTGGCTGGCCGACCACTTCGGCACCGCGCTGGGCGGTGCCCGCCTGACCCTGACCGCCGCCAACACCGCCCGCAAGCTGCTCGGCGCCCCCCGCCTGGGCCGCCTGAGCGCCAGCCTGAGCAAAGCCAGTAAAGGCCGCTTGCCACAGTGGACGCCGGCGATGCCCCAGCCGCTGCGCCCGCTGGATTTCGGCACGGCCAGCAACGACGCCCGACCACGCGTGGTGTACCTGGCTGCCTGCGTCTCGCGGGTGATGGGCCCGGCTTATGCCGACCGCGAGCAAAGTTCACTGCTCGACAAGACCCGCGCCATGCTGGAAAAGGCAGGTTACCAAGTGGTGTTCCCGGAGAACGCCGACAGCCTGTGCTGCGGCCAGCCGTTCGCCTCGAAAGGTTATCCCGAGCAAGCGGAGCACAAGCGCCAGGAGCTGATCAACGCCCTGCTGCATGCCAGCCGTGGCGGCCTCGACCCGATCTATTGCGACACCAGCCCCTGCACCCTGCGCCTGGTGCAGGACCTGGGTGAAACCCGCCTGGACCTGTACGACCCGGTGCGCTTTATCCGCACTCACCTGCTCGACAAGCTGGAGTTCACCCCTCAGGACGAGCCGGTGGCCGTGCATGTGACCTGCAGCACCCAGCACCTGGGCGAGAGCCAGGCCCTGATCGACCTGGCGCGGCGTTGCAGCAATCAGGTGGTGATCCCGGAAGGTATTCACTGCTGCGGCTTTGCCGGTGACAAGGGCTTCACCACGCCTGAGCTCAATGCGCATTCGCTGCGCAGCTTGAAGGATGCGGTGCAGTATTGCAGTGAGGGCATTTCTACGAGTCGTACCTGTGAGATTGGGTTGTCCAGTCATAGCGGTATCGACTACCACGGGCTGGTGTACTTGGTGGACCGCGTGACGCGGCCTCGGCGGGGCTGAGTTGAGGGGGGTGGGTGGTCTCGAGAGGTGATCGCCTTGAGGTGTTCAGGGGGTGGGAGATCGAGCGCCGCCCGCGCGGCGCATCGCGAGCAAGGCTCGCGCCTACGTCTGTTTCGGGCCAGTCACGACAGTGACAGATGCGCGCGACCGCCTGGTTTGTACGACACGATATGGTGCCATGCACCCAGGCGTTCGCGCGCGAATCCCGCAGGAATCGTAGGCGCGAGCCTTGCTCGCGATGCGCCGCGCAGGCGGCGCTCGATCTCCCAGGCCCCCATGGGCGATGCCTTGGGGGTGATCAGCCAGTTCGAACGTGTACCCTGGAGGCAGAATTAGCGCCTGCACGCCCTAATAGGTGCGTTGGTCGGGCGTAAGCGCAAAGACAGTTGGCTCCCTACGTCTGTTTCGGGCCAATAACGCCAGTGACAGATCCGCGCGACCGCCTGGTATGTACGACCCGGTATCGCGCTAGGCACCCAAGCGCTCGCACGCATATCGCATCGGCAAAAACGGCCCCCAACCAGTGTAGGAGCGAGCCTTGCTCGCGATGCGCCGCGCCCAATCCCCCTAACAACCCAAGCCCTCCCCCCCACCACCACCCCGATTGAACCCTCGGCACCTCCCCACAGTCCACCTAACAGGCCCACCTTCCAGAGGCCCTCAAAGGAGACACCCATGAAAGGTACTGCGCTTTCCGCCCTCTTCGCCGCGGCCACCCTCCTGGCTGCCCCAGCGTTCGCCGCCGAAGACCTTTGCACGGCCAACCTGCAGAAAATCGACGACAGCATGGCCACCGCTGGCGCCACCTCCGAAGGCCTGGACAAAGCCATCACCGAGCACGTCGACAAAGCCAAGGCAGCACAAGCCTCAGGCGATACCAAAGAGTGCATCGCCATCACCACCAAAGTGCTTGAGCGTCTGGAGAAAACCGACAAGAGCAGTGGCTCCCCGAGCGGAGCGTGACCCCAAGGGGCGGGCGACAGGACGGACAGTCGACGTCGCCCGCGCAAACGCGTATACTCCATCGTGCGTACCGAAAGGTAAGCCAGCTAGAGAGCTGTAGCGTGGGGCCGATCAGGATTCGACGCCGGTAGCGAAACTCTAGGTGCATGCCGAGTTGGTAACAGAACTCGTAAATCCACTGTTGCAACTTTCTATAGTTGCCAATGACGAAAACTACGAGGGCTACGCTCTCGCTGCGTAAGCAGCTGAGCCCGCTCTCCTGGTAGCTTCGGCTCCAGCAATCATCAGGGGATGCCTGTAAACCCGAAATGATTGTCATACAGAACAGGATCGTCGTGTAGCACGTTGGGGGCAAAGCGACTAAAACTTACCCAACTCGTCCAAAGCACCCTGCCCGTCGGGCGGCTGCGGATTAACTCAGTAGACACGGCTAAGCATGTAGTACCGACAGCGGAGTACTGGCGGACGGGGGTTCAAATCCCCCCGGCTCCACCAAATAATCCTTACAAATCAGGCACTTAGCGAACCTCGCAAGTGCCTTTTTTGTGCCTAAATGGGTTGTTTTGGCTCGGTAATGCCAGCTTTATGACAGCCTTCCTAGCCCATTCCACATCTGCGGCTAAGCCCCCATCGCATCAACCGTCAGTGCGTTTTCCGACGATTTTTCGGTTTGAAATCAAGCCACAGCGGTCTGGCAAACTGCACAGGCCGCTGGGTTTTCTGCTGCATCACTATCGCTAGCGATGACACGTGCTCCCCATGAGCAACGTCGCGTACGCGAAGCTTGGTCAGATCACATACTCGTAGCTTGCTGTCGATGGCCAGATAGAAAAGAGCTATATCTCGAGTTTCCTCCGCGATTTGAAGCCTTACCGGAATGGCCCAGCTGTCTTTCAGTCGGAGCGGTGCTTTTCGCCCGACCAATTTTCCTTTGTTCCAAGTCTGATGGCTGCTGGTCGAAGTGGTTTTCATGGCTTGTCCTCCATGTGAGGGAGGACAAGGATGGTCAGCTCGCCCCAGAGGCGCTATTCATTTGCCCTCTGGCCCTACCGCGTTCATTAAAGCTACCTTCCTCTGCAACTGATCCACATGCGCTTTCTCCGCCCGCAACGCCGAACGCAGTTCCCTATTCTCCGCCTCATGAATACGCGCCCAACGCAGGCTCGTACGACAATTGACGATCACCGCCCACATCTTCTGCAGCTTCAGGTAGTGGGCCAACAGCAGTACAGCAATCACCACCATCATCACCAGCGCCGCTATCGAAATCACATCCATCGTAGTCATGCTCATCCTTTCGCTAGGTAATTTGTTCCGAAGACAGCCAGAGGATATGTAGTGATTTTTTACACGTATAGATTGTAGACTTGTACAGGTAAACAAATCACGCACATGGACGGCCCATGAAACGCACTCAAGAGATCAATCAGATCCGCTGGGACCTGGCACTTCGCTATCGTTTGATCGAGACCGTGGCTTGGTGGGAAGGCCGCCTGACCACAGGCCATCTGATGCAGAGCTTCGGCATCAGCCGCCAGCAGGCGTCCAAGGACATCAATACCTACATCGCCGAACATGCGCCTCAAAACCTTACATATGACAAGCAACTGAAGGGCTATGTGCCGAGTAAGCACTTCAAGCCGCTGTTCATCGACGACAGTGCCAATGCTTACCTACAACTGCTGAACCAGACCCACTCGCGAGCACCGCATGTGGAGGGACTGGCGCTGGCCTATGCACACACCAAGGTGCTGGAGGTACCGGACCGTACAATTCGTCCAGAGGTGCTGAGACCGCTGCTTAAGGCATGCCGTAATGGAGAGGTGATTGCCGTTGAATACGTGTCGTTGGCCAACCCGGTTCCGGAGACGCGACTAATCTCGCCGCATACCTTGATCTACACAGGCATGCGCTGGCATGTACGGGCCTACTGCGAGAAGAACCGCAAGTATCGGGATTTCGTGTTGAGCAGATTCCGCGGGGAACCGGAATTCGAGCGTATGAGCGAGAAGCTGATCAGCGATGACGAGGAATGGAACACCTTCATCGATGTGATCATCGAGCCAGATTCGCGACTGAAGCCTGACCAGAAGGCGATCATCGAAGTCGACTTCGGTATGGACGATGGCGAACTGGTCATTTCGACGCGGTGCGCGCTCGTGGGTTACGTGCTTCAGCGCTACCAAATCGATCCGAAAAAATTAGAGCCCAAGGCTTCAGCGCAGCAGATCGTCGTAAAGAACCTGGAGACATTGACCCCTTGGCTCTATATATAAGCCCTGTCGCAGGAGATACGACTGTTGAATCGCGGCCAGTGTGCAGACGTATATAAAGTTTGCGACGCACCATGGTGCTAGAGATGTGCGGCGCTTCGACACCCGTTGACTCACTTGTCGAAGCTCCACATCGAGTAGTCCACGGGCAAGCGCCCTTCCCTCCCGGCCCCAGGCTCGAATATCCCCTATCGAACTACCAGCCCCTTTCCAACTACCCCAGGTATGCACCCGTGCCTCAGCCCCCACAACCTGCATGGATTGTTTACCTGTACATGTAAACACTCTAGATACGCGCTGGAAGCCTACATATCGTGCCCCTGTCCTGACACAGTTTTCCTCATCGAGTCAGGGCGCTGCGTCAAATCCAACAAATCAAATCCCGAAAGGAACAAGCCATGAAAAATCTCTTGGCAGCCATTGGGCTCGTGGTGCTGATCAAGAAGAGCTACGAGTTGTACCGCGAATATTCTGAGCTAAAGCGCGCCCATTCGGCACGCAAGGATGCCCAATCGTGAACGGCCTGCGCTTAGCCGCTATCGCCTAAAGTCAAAATGGCATTGCGCCATCATCCGAGTTAGCATGTCGCGACTCGCTTAACCTAGAAAAGGATCTTTCATGAGCGTTAGCGCCTATCTCCGCGAAAACCTCGGCTCTATCTCTTCCAAGAATGTTTCCGTTGCTCCGGGGATCGACGAAAAAAAGCTGAACAACGCACTCAAGGCATTCGCATACAACGGGTTGCCTGGAAATGTCGTGGCGTTGTTCGACAACACCCTGTTCGGCACTGCAAAGGACGGCCTGTTGTTCACTGGCGAGCAAGTGATCTACCGCTCCGGATTTGCCGACCCGATCCATTTCCCCTACGAGGGGATCCGCAGCGCCAAGTACACCCAGATGCACACTGGAAGCATGGACAAGCTCGAACACGCCCTGATCATCGAGCGCAAGGACAATAGCCAACTGGTCATCAAGGACCTGAGTGATTGCGACTATGCGGCGCTCGCATCCGTACTGCAGGGCGTGATCGAAAACTTCACCGATTTCCAGGACGAAAAGCAGCTCATCCCGCTCGAAGAGATGGACGAAGCGGTCAAGGTGGCTTACCTCAAAGTCATCGTGAACATGGCCTACGACAACGACGAGGTCATCGATGAAAAAGAGTTCGCGGAGATCCTGCTGTTGATGACGCGGCTGGAGTTGGAACCCGAGTCGCGCCTCACTATGCGCTCCTACATGACCGGTTTCAACCAGGTGGCACCGCTAGAAACGCTGCTCGCGGAGCTGGACAGGCATTGCCCACGGGGGCAGATCAGGCCGCTGCACATCTCGCTGACCAAAGACTTGATCAACCTGTACTTCTCCACTGGCGGCAGCTCGCTGGAGACCTTCGGCTTCCTGCAAAAAAATCGCGCGCTCTTGCAGGTCACCGATGACGAGATCGATCTCGCTGTCACCGCCATCCGTAACGACCACAGCATGCTGAAGGATGACGTCACCGATGACCAAATCGTCAGCGCACTGAAACTTCTTTCGGCGAAGGCCGCGGCTGTCGGCACTCCATTGGCCGCGGTGTATCTCTCGGGTTCGGTGGTGGGCATGTCCGCGGCCGGGCTTACGTCCGGCCTAGCGACTCTGGGCATGGGCGGTATACTCGGCCTGTCCGGCATGACCACGGGAATTGGTGTCGCCGTGTTGCTCGGTGTGGGCGCATACGCAGGCATGCGCAAACTGACGGGTGCAGATGAGCTCACGCGCTCGAAGCGACGCGAACTGATGCTGATCGAGGTCATCAAGCAGACCCAGGCCACCATCTCGCTGCTGATGCAAGACCTCAACCACATCACCGATCGGCTGAACCAGGCCCTGGCCGAGCATGGCGAGCAAGGTCAAATGATTCAGCGCCTTACCGCCATGATGGGGCAGATGACCGGCGCCGGTACAGTGCTGACCAACAAGTGCGAAGCGACCCAAAGCAGCGCGACCAAACTGCGCTGCGCTCGTTTCCTCGACGACGCCAAGCTAAAGACGCTCATCAAAGAGCCTACTAAGGCAGAGCTCTACGACTTCATCAGGTCGTTCTACGAAGAGCGTTCGTTCTCCCAGGAGAAAGATGGCCAGCAGATCGAGACGTTCAAGCTCGCGATCAAACCAGGCGTTTCGCCGAAGGCACTGGAGAACCTTGCCCGAGCTTTCGAAGCGGTCGGTTATTTCAACGTCAGCGATGTACTTGTCGGCGGCGCCGCCGATATCGCAGACAAGGCCAAGGGCAAGCTGCTTGGCCTGTTCTCATGAGCAAGAAGGATGCGTTGACCGAACAGGCCCAGGCGATGCTGGTGCAAAAGCACCAGTTGAACTCCGCGCAAAACCACTTGGGACTGGTCGATGGTGTACTGCAAAACCTGCAGGTTACGCAGTCACAGAGGCGCAAGCAGCTCGAACTGATGCTGTTCGAAGCTCAAACGCTGGTCGAAAGGAACCAGGTGATTTTCGAGGTGGATGACGACGATGCGGTGCTTGTCGAGAGCAGCTATGTCGTACAGGAAAACATCGTGAGCGTCGCCACGCCGTTGCCAAGCCTCGACTTCATCGACATGAATGGCAACAGCGGCTGGAGTGGTTACCTCGACAAAGTCACTGCCTATGCCCAGCGGCAGCGGATCGAGTTTGGCCACGATCCGTTCCGCGACCTGATGAGCGCAAGCCAACGCATTGCGCTGGAAAAGCGCATACGCGACGAGTTCTCGTACAAGGGCGCTCACTGCGACAAATACGACTACATGATCGCCGGCACCTGCGGCTTGATCGGCGGCCTAGTGGACGTTCTATTCGTCGGCCTCCCCGGCAAGGGGGCGCTCACCCACTTTACGGACGACATGACCGATAAAGCGGTGCAGAAGTTTGCTTCTTGGAACGGTTGGCAAGGTCCCAACAAAGACAGTGACCCGGTAACCAGTGCCATTGGATTCCTTGAAAGGCAGTACAAGGTCAACTACGACCATCGGCACGGGGGCGATGTCAGCGGCCTGTTCAAGATGAGTACACGCAACCACCACATCAAGAGCCTGGCGCATTCTCCGGACCTTGTCGGGTTGTTCTTCTCGATACTCGATCAATTCATCAGTACCGCACATTTCATCGATGGCGGCCGAATCATCAGTGTCAATACCGATACCTTCGAACTCAAGGGATCGAACCTGGTGGCCAAGCTGTTCTGCGGTTTCATGAACTGGCTGGGGCACTTGTTCTCGGATGTGGCCGGTTCCTCTGGCGCGAAGACACGGGGGGCGGGTATTCCGATTCCGTTCTACTCGCTATTGCAATTCATCAACGTTGGCGAGTTTGGGCAACATCGGCAAACCTTCGCCACGATCGCCGTCCAAGTATTCGAAAAGGGCTACGACCTACGTCATGGCCTGGCAATGGCTATTCCGGTGATGCTTAGCGAAATGTTGACCCGAGTGATGTGGATCGTGAAACAGCGCTTCTATCACGAGAAGGAATGGGCTCAGTGCATTCCATCGTCCACCAACCCCGAACTTCAGCGGATGTTACTGGTGGCGCACGGCACGCTTTGCGTAGTGGATGGCGCCGATGCGGCGATTCGATCGGGCGGCGACATGATCCAGTTCATGTTGCGCTCGAATCTTATTGCCTGGGCGCGCTTCGGTACCCTTGCACTCAAGGAACTCAACTCCTGGTACCAGGACGGAAGGCTCGACATCAAAGCCGTCGACACTTACCTGGATGGTGAATACGAGCGACTTGCGGCGAGCGTATGAGCGATTCAAGGAATGAAACTCTCTGCTACAGATTTACGAGGGAGTCCGCCTGATTAATGCCCGTACTGTGGCCTGATCACAAGCCAATCAATCCAGCCCTAGCGGACGGAAGCACCACACAGCCACAACTTAGAACTTTGATACTCATAAAGTTGGCGCCCGCGGCCTTGTCCTCCGGCGCGCGGGTGATGACGCAGACACAGAAAACAGGACTGGCTGGGAAGTTCGCGACAAAAGCTTCGCGCACGATCGCCCTGTATTTAAATTATGCCAAGGAATTAATGCATGAACCTAAAGAAGCCTTTAACCTTTCAAGAGGAAATAAAAAGGACATTTAAACGGATTTTTACATATTGGGCACCACTCAGTATGATTATAGGTGGTATTGGGACGACTTTGGGATTCTATACACTGTCGGCCTATACGACAGCCATCGGTCGTCCGGATTTGATGGCTTCAGCAATTGAAGCTAAGTCAGCATTGGTACTTTGGCTTTCAGTAATCTCGCTATTGGTTGCGGTCTATTTTCTTGTGCTCATGACAACGAGCATGTTATTTGGGCTATCTGTCTCGCTCTTCAATGACAGTCCTAATCTTCAAGCCGACTTGGTAATAGTTCTAGTTTTCCCAGTACTGTTTGGAATTGCAGCGCTGATGGTAATGATTTTCAAAGGCGTAACGATCGCTGACGGTTATAAACTAATTTGCGTAGTCTTGTATGGGTGTTTAACAATTTTGGCTCTTCGGAAAAGCCAGACGTTCAGAGAAGCTGTGGACTATTGCACAACCATAGACCTAGCGGGAAGCTTAAAAAGCAAGGTGACTCGCGTCTTCTTTTTGATTATCTTGGCATTAAGCCTGATCGGCACGGTTATTTCGACGGTGCTACCCGTGAGCCTCATTCTTAAGGCCTACTCAGGTGAAGATACGCCTGAGGCCATTACTAAGTTGATGCTGATATCTATTATTTTCGCCAGTATGACGCTGATTCCAGTAGTCGTATTCTATACCAGTAAAGCCGATCTTTTTAAACGAATATCACTATGCTTAGCGACGGCATCCGTGGTCTCGGTAGTCATCATTGGGGGGGCACCGGGAGGCACTCTGACCATTGTGTACTCAGCGGCTTCCCTGATGAAGGTCCGCGACCCAATGGTAGCCAAATTCTTGCTGACCGAGAATTACGCTACAGAAGACTTCGATACTGAGGTTTGGGATTCAGTAGAGACATTACGCACACATCCTCTGGTCTCCGCATTTCCACTTTTTTCTTTTGGGGAGGTGCTACTGCTTTGCCCGGCAAAACTGGTAAAAACCGAGATTAAAGATTGGCCCAACAAATCGGCTTATTGTGTTTTAACGAAAAGTAGCAAAACGCTTCAGATGCCACGAAAATCTCAGATGAAGGCAGCAAAAAATTTAACTAAAACCGAATCTCGAAAATCTGCAACTTGAACTGGAGGGCAGCAGACGACCCAAGCTGCCTTTCGCAGAGCACAGTGATCTAGCTAAAGCAGACATTCCAAACGGCTGCTGAACCGGTGGCGCTTCAATCGTCCGCTTTTGGCCGTCAGCGGCCCTTCGACATGGGCCGGTGAGGGCCGAAAGCATCCCGCTACCAACCATAAATTTGGGGCGTTTGCTGCCGATCAGTTTGATTGGCTCATCCATCCATCTCGCGAGGACGAATGGCCGCCTCGCTCGATGCGGATAGCGAACTATGGCTAGCAGTCTTGCTAACAGCAAACAGGCGAGACAAGACACAAAAAAAATGCGAAAGCAGCAAAAACTCTTACAATCTCAGGCGTATTTCCTACACATTTTCTCAACGATGCCCAAGAGATAGCCCCGTGAGTGACTCAGACAGCTCATCCACACCCATGGTTGACGTAGTGAAGCTCGCCGCATCCCTCCAGCGGTTCGCAGATGATCGCGACTGGCAGCAATTCCACTCCCCCAAAAATCTCATCCTGGCTCTCACTGGCGAGGTAGGCGAGCTGTGCGAGATTTTCCAATGGATGAGCGATGCCGACTCGATCTCCGCCGCAACAGATCCCGAAATCGGCCAAGCCGTGAAGGACGAAGTGGCGGACGTACTGATGTACCTGGTTCGCCTGAGCAGCGTACTCGGCATTGACCTCAACGAGGCCGTGACACAGAAACTCGCCTCGAATGGTCAGAAGTACCCCGTAGATAAAGCCAGAAGCAGCAGCAAAAAGTACGACCGACTCTGACCCACACGCACCTAAGGACAACCCGTGATCGTTTACGCTGCGACCAAACAGCAATTTCTTAAAGACAACGATAACGATGACATTGAGGAGGTGATCCTCAGGCATTACAAGGAAGCTACCGGCAAGAACGTTGGCTCCTCGGAAATCAGATCGTGGCAAGGGTCCCTGACGTACATGGCCAAGGTCCTTAGAGATGAGGGCCTCCCGAGCGATGCAGGCCTGGCCATTGAATTGCACATTCCGCAGTCGTCGAAGCGAATCGACTTTCTACTCACCGGTCGCGACGAAAACCAGGCCAAGAAGGCCGTACTCATCGAGCTGAAGCAATGGAGCAAGGCCAACGCCACAACCAAAGACGCAATCGTCAAAACGGCATTGGGTGGTGGCCTCATTGAGACCATTCACCCGTCCTACCAGGTGTGGTCATATGCAGCACTGTTAGAAGGCTTCAACGAGGCGGTGTATGACAAAAGCATCGAAATCCGTCCGTGCGCCTACCTCCATAACTACGTCAGCGACGGGGTCATAGATTCAGCCCACTATGAGCCCCACATCAGCAAGGCTCCGCTGTTTCTAAAAGGCCCGGAAGAGCTCAGTAAACTCAGAACCTTTCTGAAGAAGCATATAAGTCATGGCGACAACAAAGAGGTTCTTTACGAGCTGTCCGAAGGGAAAATTCGCCCATCCAAGGCGCTAGCCGAAGCCCTCGGGGGGTTGATGAAAGGCAAACCCGAGTTCGTATTGATTGACGATCAGAAAGCAATTTTTGAGTCGGCGCTGGCGGCGGCAAGCGAGGCCTCGGACCAAGCACCCAAGGTGATGATCATCGAAGGTGGGCCGGGCACCGGGAAGACTGTCTTGGCTATCAATCTGCTGGTGAAGCTCACCGAATTGAAGCTGATGAGCAAATACGTCTCCAAGAATGCTGCCCCTCGCAAGGTCTACGAAAGCAAACTGGTTGGCACCATCAAGCGCAGCCATTTCTCGAATTTCTTCTCAGGCTCTGGGGCATTCATCGATACTGAGCCCAACACATTCGATGCGCTTATCGTGGACGAAGCTCACCGGCTGAATGAGAAAAGCGGGCTTTATGGAAACCTTGGGGAAAACCAGATCAAGGAGCTGATTGACTCAACGAAATGCTCCATTTTCTTTATTGATGAGGACCAGCGTGTAACCTTGAGCGATATCGGCAGCAAGCAGGCGATACGCGCCTTTGCAGAAGCCAAGGGTGCTGTGGTTGAAGAACACGTGCTGTCTTCGCAGTTTCGCTGCAGTGGTTCTGACGGTTACCTGGCATGGCTGGATGACACGCTAGGCATTCGCTCGACGGCAAATCCGACGCTTGAGACCCAAGAGTACGAGTTTAAGGTGTTCGACTCACCTCAGGCGATGCATGACGCAATCAACGAGAAAAACCACGGAAACAAAGCTCGTGTGGTCGCGGGCTATTGCTGGCCTTGGTTGAGCAAGAAAGACCCCACCGCTGCTGATATCGTCATTGGTGACTACAAACGCCAATGGAACCTGGATCAAGATGGCAGCCTATGGATCATCGCTGAGAACTCCATCGAGCAGGTTGGCTGCATTCATACCTGCCAAGGTTTGGAAGTCGACTACATCGGCGTGATTATCGGGCCAGATCTAGTCGTACGTGACGGTCAGGTAGTGACATCCCCGGATGAGCGCGACAAGCACGATAAATCGATTCGCGGCTGGAAAAAAATGATGAAAGAGCAACCTACCCTCGCGAAAAGTGAAACAGACCTGATCATCAAAAATACGTACCGAACCCTGATGACACGCGGGATGAAGGGTTGCTACCTGTACTGCACCGACAAAGAGACGGCGCAATACTTCGAGAGTCGGCTTAGCCAACACGGCAATCATTGAAGATATCGTTTGCTAGAAAGCCCCTGTACCGGCGAGCGCAGGGGTAACGATCAACAGTGCGACCATTTGCTTGATAAATTCGACCCGATTCGTTTCTGGGGGCGGTTCTCAAAACGCACCGTCCATCGGAATCCAGACCACACAGCGTTCCAACTGGTATTCCAAGCACTTTTGTCCACCAGCCAAAACAAATAGATACCGACTTGTTTCAGATTACCCCCGCCCACCAAACATTCCAAAAAAGAAGACGCCTTCGTGCGTCTTTTTGCGCCTGGCATATTGGGTACGCGAACCAGGAAAATCAGATTTAACCCCTTTCATGTAGGACGTTTCCCAAAGATACTCCCCGCGCCTGTTTTCCGTTTCAGACGTCTTTTCAGGGTCTTAGTCTCGGGCGGTCGTTGCTCATCAACGGCATGACTTTGACAGGTCGCGACGGTAAACAACAGCACGGCTCGCCTCTATGGCAGCTGTACGTGCGGGCACGCTTGCGTGCGCCGGAACTTTGTTGTTTCCGCCGGTCTGTCAACCCGCGTACAGCTGCCACCCTCTGTTTGACAGCAGGGAGTGAGAGCCCTGATATGGAAGCAATCATGTTGAAGATAGTGCCGGATCCACCCCACCACCTCCATTCCCTGGAAGACACGCTCATCCTGGCCTCGGACTACGCAGTCTGTGCCGAAGCCGTCGCCCATCAAGCGATGCTGATGCAGCCCAAATCGCCCGCATCGTTGCTGCTCATGGCGTCGATGCACGAGCTCGAAACCCTGCGAAGGTTACTCGAAACCGCACTGGCCCAGGTCCAACAACCAGCGGACCCGCAAACGCTGCATTGACCCGCCATCACGACCTGCCTGGCCCTTTCCCCCCACTCAGCCCCGCCTCGTCGAGCGCTGAACCTGTACGAGCCCGGCTTGCCGGCAATAGGGCCAGCCCAGGCACCGTCCCACCCCAGGGAGACTCCTCAATGGCCACCGAAGACATCAAATGCACAGTGGGCAAAACCATCTTCTACCAAGGTGAAAACCAGACCCACCCCCTGTTTCGCATCGAAGCCGGCATCCCCTGCCAAAACGCCCGCGAACAGGCCTCGGAACTGATGGGCTATGCACGAGACCTGACCATCGACGGGTTGATGGAGGACAAACCCAGCCTGATATGGGCTGCGCATTACCTCTGCGCGCTGGGCAAAGCCCTGCTGGATGATGCTGAACTGGGCCTGCTGCGCTGAAGCAAGTCGCCCAAACAAAAAGAGCACCCATCCCAGGGTGCTCTTTTCACCTTCAATCAGTGAACCCCATCAGCCCACCGACCGCACCGCCACTGCCCGCGCATGCCCACGCGAGGTCACGATCCCCAGGAAGGAAATCACGATCGCCAGGCTCAAGGTCGCCGTCACCTCAGCCCGGTGCTCCGGGGTATACATCATCACCGCCAGCGCACCGCTGATGAAGGCAATCACCGCCCAGGTCAGCCATGGGAACAGCCACATGCGGAACTTCAGCTCGGCATTTTCCCGCTCCAGGCGACGGCGCATGCGCAGCTGGGAAATGGCGATCACCAGGTACACCAGCAAAGCGATGGCGCCGGAGCTTGCGAGCAGGAACTCGAAAACGCCCTTGGGCGCGAAGTAATTGAGGACGGCGATGGCCGCGCCGATCAGGGTGCTGCCGAACACGGCCGCACGCGGCACGCCGACCTTGGAGGTCTTGTTGAGGAAGGCTGGGGCATCACCGCGCTTGGCCAACGAGTACATCATCCGCGAGGCGATGTAGATCGACGAGTTCATGCAACTGGTGACGGCGATCAGCACCACGAAATCCACCATCAGTGCGGCATTGGGGATGTTCATGATTTCCAGCGCGCGCTGGTACGAACCCACCACCGCAAGCTGTGGATCGTTCCACGGCACCACCGAGATGATCACGAAGATCGACAGGATGTAGAAGGTGCTGATGCGCCAGATCACCGAGCGGGTGGCCTTGGCGATGTTGCGCGAGGGGTCGCTGGACTCGGATGCGGCGATGGTCACCGCCTCGGTGCCAATGAAGCTGAACATCACGGTGATGAAGGCACCGACCACCGCCGACCAGCCTTTGGGGGCGAAGCCGCCGTACTCGGCCATCAGGGTGCTCAGGCCGCTGACTTCGCGGTTGGGCAGCCAGCCCATCAGCGCGGCGAAACCTAGGCCGATGAAGCCCAGAATCGCCGTGACCTTGAGGATGGCGAACCAGAACTCGAACTCACCGTACTTGGCCACGCTGAACAGGTTGGTGCTGGCCAGCAGCAGGACTGACGCGAGGGCGAAGATCCAGCTGTCCACCTGCGGGAACCAGGCGTTGAGCACGTGCCCGGCGGCAAGTGCTTCGATGGGAATCACCAGGACCCAGAACCACCAGTACAACCAGCCGATGGTGTAGCCGGCCCAGCGGCCTATGGCCTGGTCGGCGTAGGTGGAGAATGAACCCGTATCGGGGTGCGCTACGGCCATTTCGCCGAGCATGCGCATGACCAGCACCACCAGGGTTCCGGCCACGAAGTAAGAAAGAATGGTTGCTGGCCCGGCCGCCGCGATGGCGTGCCCGGAACCCACGAAAAGTCCGGCGCCGATGATGCCCGCGATGGACAGCATCGTTACGTGACGTGGCTTGAAACCTTGTGCAAGGTTGCCATCAGATCCCACGGTGCTCATTGATGTTGTTCTCTTTTTGCTGACACAAGGAAAGGACGGGCAGACGTAAGCGAAAAAATCTCCTTGGGAAGAACGTAAGGGGCACGTCACTCGCGCTCTGTTGTAGGCCTTTTGCACGCTTTACAGAGCAACGCGCCAGCGGAATTCGGGCTTCATTTAAGCCCCGTGAGGCTGTAGGAAATTACACGAGAACGTCCCGTAGGTGCGCGATCACGACAAGGGTTTTCCGATTGCGTCACAAGTTGCAGATGGCGTGTCTGAACGCGCCTGCTGGCGAATTGGAGGTTTCGTTTTTCATGCGGATGTGCTGGGGCGGCGTGAGCCTGCGGGGCGGCGTTAAGTGCGGAGTAGACGTTCCCGGGAGGATGGCACCGGCTTCGCCGGGGTTCGCAGGTGAAACGCGCTCCTACAGGATCCCGGCGGTTGTTGGGGACGGCGCCGTGCCTGTAAGAGCGGTTTATCCGCGAAAGGGCTTTCGCGAGCAGATTGGAATCAGCGCACCAGGCAGGGCCGCTTGTGATCGAACGTCCAGCCCGGAATCAGAAATTGCATCGCCACGCTGTCATCCCGTGCGCCGAGCCCCATGTTGCGGTAGCACTCATGGGCCTTGGCCAGTTGGTCTTCATCGAGCTCCACGCCCAGCCCGGGGCGCTGCGGCACGCGCACATGGCCGTCGACGATGCGCAGCGGCTCGCGCGTCAGGCGCTGGCCGTCCTGCCAGATCCAGTGGGTGTCGATGGCGGTGATCTCGCCCGGCGCCGCGGCCGCCACCTGGGTGAACATGGCCAGGGAAATATCGAAGTGGTTGTTGGAGTGCGAGCCCCAGGTCAGCCCCCAGTCGTTGCACATCTGCGCTACACGCACCGAACCCTGCAGGGTCCAGAAGTGTGGGTCGGCCAGCGGAATGTCCACCGACTGCAACTGAATCGCGTGGCCCATCTGCCGCCAGTCGGTGGCGATCATGTTGGTGGCGGTCGGCAGCCCGGTCGCACGACGGAATTCCGCCATCACTTCACGGCCCGAGTAGCCATTTTCGGCACCGCATGGGTCTTCGGCGTAAGCCAGCACAGCGTGCTTGTCGCGGCACAGGGCGATGGCTTGCTTGAGTGACCATGCACCGTTGGGGTCCAGGGTGATGCGTGCCTCAGGGAAGCGCTCGGCCAGGGCGGTGACCGCTTCCATCTCCTCCTCGCCACGCAGCACGCCGCCCTTGAGCTTGAAGTCGCCAAAGCCATAACGCGCCTTCGCAGCTTCCGCCAGGCGCACCACAGCCTCAGGGGTCAGGGCTTTTTCGTGGCGTAGGCGGAACCAGTCGTTATCGGCGTCGGCTTCGTTGCGGTAGGCCAGGCTGGTCTGCTGACGGTCACCGATGTAGAACAGATAACCCAGCATCTTGACTGCTTCGCGCTGCTGGCCTTCACCCAGCAGTGCTGCCATCGGCACCCCCAGGTGTTGGCCAAGCAGGTCGAGCAAGGCCGACTCGATGGCCGTCACCGCGTGCACGGTGATGCGCAGGTCGAAGGTCTGCAGGCCACGACCAGCAGCGTCGCGGTTGCCGAACGTCTGGCGCATGGCGTTGAGCACGCGCTGGTAGTGGCCGATGGGCTGGCCGACCACCAGGCTGCGGGCGTCCTCCAGGGTCTGGCGAATGCTCTCGCCGCCAGGCACTTCACCCAGGCCGGTATTGCCAGCGCTGTCACGCACCACCACAACGTTGCGGGTGAAGTACGGGCCATGGGCACCGCTGAGGTTGAGCAGCATGCTGTCGTGGCCGGCCACCGGGATCACGCGCAGGTCGGTGACCACTGGGGTGGCGGTGTGTACCGGGGAGCCGCTGAAGGATTCTAGAGTGCTCTGCATGTTCATGTAGGGTTTCCTGCAGGTTCAGTGGGTCTGGCTCAACGCCGACTGCGGCTTGAGGCTGTTCGAGGAGGTGTTGGGGCGGGTGCGGACGAAGAACACCAGGATCGCTGCCAGCACCGAGGTCACCGCCAGGCCATACAGGCCACCCTGGATCGAGCCGGTCTGCTGCTCGAGCAGGCCGAAGGTGGTGGGAGCGACAAAGCCACCGAGGTTGCCGACGGAGTTGATCAGGGCGATCACCGCCGCAGCGATCCGCGCATCCAGGTACCCCTGGGGGATTGGCCAGAACAACGACGAGGCCGATTTGAAACCGATGGCGGCGAAACACACGGCGACGAATGCGAAGACCGGCCCGCCTGTGGTGGACATGAACATGCCGATGGCCGCGACCACCAGCGCGGCGGCCACCCAGGCCTGCTGGAACTTCCAGCGCGCCGAGCCTGCCGCGAAGGCATACATCGCCAGGATCGAGATCAGCCAGGGGATGGAGTTGAAGAAGCCCACCTGAATGTCGGACAGCTCGCCCATGCGCTTGATGATGCTCGGCAGCCAGAAGGTCGCTGCGTAGATGGTCAGCTGGATGCAGAAGTAGATCACGCAGAACAGCACGATCTGACGGTCCTTGAGCAGTCGCCAGGCCGACACCTTCACCACCCCGCCCGCCTCGCGCTCACGCTGCTCGCGGTCGATGGTTTCGACCAGGGCATCCTGCTCGGCCTTGCTCAGCCACTTGGCGTCCTGTGGTTTGGAGTCGAGCCAGAAGAACACGAAGAAGCACAGCACCACCGAGACCATGCCTTCGATGAACAGCATCCACTGCCAGCCGTGCAGGCCCATGCCCTGAATCTGCATCAAGGCGCCGGCCAGGGGCCCGGAAATCAGCGATGCCACTGCCGAACCGCTGAGAAAGATGGCAATGGCCTTGCCGCGCTCGGCAGCTGGCAACCAACGGGTGAAGTAATAGATGACCCCTGGGAAGAAACCGGCCTCGGCCACCCCCAGCAGGAAGCGCAGTACATAGAACTGGGTTTCGTTCTGCACGAACGCCATGGCCGTAGCGACCAGCCCCCAGGTGAACATGATGCGGGTCAGCCACAGGCGTGCACCGACACGCTGCAACAGCATGTTCGACGGCACTTCGAACAGGGCGTAGCCAATGAAGAAAAGCCCTGCGCCGAAACCGTAGGCCGCCGCGCTGATGCCAAGGTCGCTTTCCAGGTGCGGGCGCACGAAACCGATGTTGACGCGGTCGAGGTAGTTGACGATGAACATGATGACGAACAGCGGCAGGACATGGCGCTTGACCTTGGCCACGGCACTGGCCAACGCGTCGCCACCGCTTCGGGCGGACGGATCGAGGGTGTCGTTCACGTGAAATCTCCCACTAATTGTTTTTGTGCGGGTCGAGAGGCTGTCGTCGGCGGGAGGCAGTCCGCCGGGGTTGTCTGACAGGCCAGTGGGAACGAGCATATTCGCCGGGCAGTTGTACGACAAGACGTGAAAAACCGTCTAAATGGCAAAATACAAGCTGCAAAAAGCCTAAATTGCGCGATATTCGTTAAAACAGCGGCAAGACCACTCCGTCTTCGATACAAAAAATCTGCAAAAAATATTTCGATGCATTAACTTGTCATACAAGTTAATGGCTACTAGGAAAACCCATGGACACCTACTCCCGTGGCCACAGCCGCGCCCACGACCTGGTTTCGAGCCTGACCCAACACATTCTGCTGGGCACCTTCCAGCCCGGTGACAAGCTGCCCTCAGAAAACACGCTCGTGCGCGAGCATGGCGTCAGCCGCACGGTGGTACGCGAGGCTTTGTCGAAGCTACAGGCGTCGGGACTGGTGGAGCCACGCCACGGGATCGGCACCTTCGTGATCGAGCGCCAGGCCCAGACGGGCTTGCGGGTGGCGGCAGAGAACGCCGCCAGTGTGCGCGATCTGTTGGAGTTGAGAATCGGCCTGGAAGGCCAGGCCGCCGCCCTCGCCGCCCTGCGCCGCAGCGACGAGCACCTGAAGCGCATGCGCCAGGCGCTGGACGATTACCAGGACCTGGCAGCGGCCGGCGACAGCTGTATCGAGCCCGACCGGCGTTTCCACCTGCTGATTGCCGAAGCCACTGGCAACCTGTACTTCACCGAGATGATGATGCAGTTGGGCAATGGCATGATCCCGCGCAACCGCATGGCCCTGAACGAGCGTTCGGGCGCCAACCTGGCTCGCCATGCCTACCTGGCCAACCTCGAACACGAGGCCATCCTCAATGCCATTCGGCGCAAGGACCCAGATGCGGCGCGGGCGGCGATCTGCTTGCACCTGTCCAACAGCCGGGACCGTTTGTTGCCGGACTGACCGAACGGGTTACCAGGTCAGGCAGATCTTGCCGAAATGGCGATTGCTCTCCTGGTAGCGGAACGCATCGACGATCTGCTCCAGTTCGAAGTGCTTGTCTACCACAGGCCGCAGGCCATTGGCATCGATCGCCCGGACCATCGCCTGTTGCTGCGCCCGGCTGCCCACCAGCACGCCCTGCAGGCGGATCTGCCGTACCAGCGCCTGCACCAGCGGCAACTGCCCTGCCACCCCGGTGAGGATGCCGATCAGCGAGATATGCCCGCCGATCCGTGCGGCGATCATCGACTGCTCCAGGGTCGCAGGGCCGCCCACTTCGATGACGTGATCGACACCCCGGTTGTCGGTGAGCTGGCGCACCTGCTCGCCCCAGGCGGGGGTGGTGCGGTAGTTGATCAGGTGGTCGGCGCCCAGCGACTTGAGGCGTTCGAGCTTGGCGTCGCTGGATGAGGTGGCGATGACCGTCGCGCCGGCCAACTTGGCGAATTGCAGGGCGAAGATCGACACCCCACCGGTGCCTTGCACCAGCACCGTGTCACCGGGCTTGAGGTGGTCATCGCTCATCAGCGCACGCCAGGCGGTGAGGCCGGCGGTGGTCAGCGTGGCGGCTTCGGCATGGCTGTAGCCTTTGGGGGCCAGGGTGAAGGCGGTGGCACGGGCGGTCACGTGTTCGCGGGCGTAACCGTCGATGCCATCACCGGGGACGCTGGCGAAGCCTTCGACCTGGGCCTGGCCGTCGAGCCAGCCTGGGAAGAAGGTGCTGACCACAGCATCGCCGACCTTGAATTCATCGACACCCGCGCCGACCGCAACCACGTCGCCCGCGCCATCGGCCATGGGAATACGCCGCTCGCTCGGCCCCCACATGCCGCTGACCACGGCGAAGTCATGGTAGTTGAGGGAGCTGGCGTGCAGGCGCACGGTGATCTCGCCGGCCTTTGGTGCCGGGGCCTCGCAGGTGCCGACCTGGACCTTGTCGTAGCCGCCGCCGGGTTGGACGTAGATGGCCTTGCTGCTCATGGCTGGAACTCCTTGGATGGGGAAGCAGAACAGGAGCTTAGCCAGCAATGGCGGCGGTGTCTGTAATGGCCCCATCGCCGGCGGACGCCGCGCAGCCCCAGGCGGATTGTCCGTTGGCGACAGGCCCTTCAGCCCAACAGGCTGCGCAACGCGTGGCAGTCGGCGGCATGCCAGTCGGCAAGCTCAGGCCAGGGGTTGTCCGGCAGGTTCACCAACACCGTTCGCGCGCCCGCTGCGCGCCCGCAATCGAGATCGAAACGATAGTCCCCGACCATCACCAGCTCGCCCGGGGCCACGCCCCACGCATCAGCGATCTTCAACAAGCCATCTGGGCTGGGCTTGGGCGCGGCCTCGTCACGCCCGAGGATGTGCTCGACCGCAAAGCAGTCCGCCAAACCGATCGCTTCCAGGGTCACATGCGCCAGCTCCCGGGCATTACGGGTCAGAATACCCAGCCGGCAGCCACGCGCGGCCAGCTCACGCACCAGCTCCACCGCGCCGCTCGCGGCCGTGGAGGCAATGGCCAGGTCACGCTCGTGCTCCAGCAGCCAGGCATGCTTGGCTGCCGCCTCCGCTGCTGGCAACGCCGCCAGATGGGTGAGGATGTCATGCTCGGCAGGAATCTCCAACGCCTCGCGGATGGCCGCGAAATCGTGCACCGCCACGGTGAGCGTGCCGTCCATGTCGAACACCCAGTTGCGAATCTCGGCGAGGCTCATGCCCAGTCCTTGCGGTGACGAATCAGACCTTCCTGGGTGGAGGACGCCACCAACTGACCGGCGCGGTTGTAGATGCTGCCACGGCAGAAACCACGGGAGTTACCAGCCCACGGGCTGTCGGTGGCGTACAGCAGCCATTCATCGGCGCGCAGGTTACGGTGGAACCACAGCGCGTGGTCGAGGCTGGCGATCTGCATATCCTTCTGCCACACCGACTTGCCATGGGGCTGCAGCGAGGTGGTCAGCAGGCCGAAGTCCGAGGCATAGGCCAGCAGGTACTTGTGCAGCGCCGGGGTGTCCGGAAGGCTGCCGTCAGCGCGGAACCAGGCGTACTTGACCGGGTCGCCAGCCTTGGGATTGAACGGGTCGCGCTCGGTGACCGGGCGGATTTCGATCGGTTTGGCACACAGCACCTTCTCGCGAATGCGCTCGGGCAGGTGATCGGCCATGGTGCGCGCCAGCTCGACTTCACTGGGCAGATTCTCGGGGCCCACCACATCAGGCATCTGCGCCTGGTGCTCGAAGCCCTCCTCGTCGTACTGGAACGAGGCACTGCAGGTAAAGATGGTCTGGCCCTTCTGGATCGCCGTCACCCGGCGCGTGCTGAAGCTGCCGCCGTCGCGCACGCGGTCGACCGAATAGACCACCGGCAGGCTGGCATCGCCCGGCCGCAGGAAGTAGCCATGCAGCGAATGCACATGGCGCGCATCCTCGACCGTCTGGCTGGCCGCCGACAACGACTGGCCCAGTACCTGACCACCGTACAGCTGGCGGAAGCCCAGGTCCTGGCTGCGTCCGCGGAACAGGTTTTCCTCGATCGACTCGAGGCTCAACAGGTCGACCAGGTCGTCCAACACATGGCTCATCGGGGGTTCTCCTAGCAAGGCATCACAGCTCTTCGGCGCGCTCATCGGGGTAAATGATACAGGGTTTGTCATCGGCACCGCGCATGGCCAACCATTCAGCCGCGCAGGGTCTGCTCCCAGTGCGCCCGGTCGATGCGATACAGCACATGGGGGCGCAAAGGGTGACCTGCGGGTAGGCGGGGGTGTTCGAAACTGCCAGAAACGTCCTGCACCATGCCAATGGCCTGCATGACTTTCTGCGACGGCAGGTTGCCCTCGGTAGTGAACGACACCACTTCATCCAGGCGCAATTGGGCGAAAGCACAACGCAGGCACGTCCAGGCCGCCTCGCTGGCGAAACCCAACCCCCAGTGCCGCCGCGCCAGGCGCCAGCTTATCTCGACGGCCGGGGCGAAGGGGGCGTCGAAATTGACGTTGAGTAGGCCAGTCATGCCGATGAAGGCACCACTGTCCTTGCGCTCGAGCGCCCACAGGCCAAAGCCGTATTCGTTGAAGTGACCACGGATCCGTCCGATCAAGGCTGCCGCTTCCAGGCGCGTCATGGGGGCAGGGAAATAACGCATCACCTGCGGGTCCGCGCACAGGGCGGCGAACTCGCGCAAGTCGTCGTCGTGCCATTGACGCAGCACCAGACGTGCGCTTTCCAGATGCAAGATAGGGGTCATCGATGAGGCTCCGGTTTCACGGTCTTGCAGTTTAAAGCGTAGGCGCGGCCAGGGCGCCTTGAATGCAATTTTCACAACCCCTTCACCGCCTCCCGACAGCACGCTTTCCAGAATGCCGGCATCCAACGCCGCGCCTGGCGCGGTCATGCCATCGGAGTGACGCATGCAGTCGAGCAACACACTGGAAGCCCCTATCGCCCACACCCAACGCAAGCGAAGTGGACGCCTGCGCACGCTTCTCGGTGCCGCCTTCGGCCTGTGCCTGATACTGGCGGCGTTGAGCACCTGGCTGGCAACGAGGACGCATATCGTGGACCTTGGCAACGAACAACAGTTAAGTGACAGCGGCCTGCTGCAGGACTGGGCCGAGGGTGCGGTGATCGTCATGGTCCGCCATGCCGAACGCTGCGACAGCGCCCCCGGCCCGTGCCTGGACGACCCCACCGGCATCACCGTGGCCGGCAGTGAGGCCGCCACCCGCGTCGGCCAGGGCTTGCAACACCTGGGGCTGGCCAACGCTGACATGCTCAGCAGCCCCAAGCTGCGCACACGCCAGACGGCTCATTTCATTCTTGGCCAAGCCGTGCCCAGCGAAGATTGGCTGGAGCGCTGCGACCGCTCGTTCGTCGACGATGCGCTGGCTCGCAAGCGCCCAGGCCACAACCTGGTGCTGGTCACCCACAATGGTTGCATCGACCATTTCCAGCGCGCGCAGAAGGTGGCTGGCGGCGAGCGTGACAGCGGATACGCCAGCGCCCTGTTCGTTTCGGTGGACAGCACCGGCAAGGCAAGGATCCTGGGGCGCATGAACGCGCCGGACTGGCAGCGGGTACTGGCCACGACCGAGCGGTAGCCTTGCAACGCTGGCATTGGCAACGACACGGCAACTGCTGGCAAGATGGCCGCTGGCCCTGAATGCGAACCTGCCATGCCGTTGCCGTTGATCTACCACGAAGACTACAGCCCGGAATTTCCCCCCGAGCACCGCTTCCCGATGGACAAGTTCCGCCTGTTGCACGATCACCTGATCGACAGCGGACTGACCACCGACCAGGCGCTGCTGCGTCCGGAAATCTGCCCGAACGACGTCCTCGCCCTGGCCCATGACAGGGGCTACATCGAGCGCTACATGAGTGGCGAACTGTCTCGCGAAGACCAGCGCCGTCTTGGCTTGCCATGGAGCGAGGCCCTGGCTCGGCGGACCGTGCGCGCCGTCGGCGGGTCGCTGCTCACCGCCGAAATGGCGCTGCGCCATGGGGTGGCCTGTCACCTGGCCGGCGGCACCCACCATGCCCACTATGACCACCCCGCCGGCTTCTGCATTTTCAACGACCTGGCGGTGATCAGCCGTTACCTGCTGGAGGCTGGGCGCGTGCACCGGGTCCTGATCTTCGACTGCGACGTGCATCAGGGCGACGGCACCGCGCGCATTCTCCATGACACCCCCGATGCCATCACCGTGTCGCTGCACTGTGAACAGAACTTCCCGGCCCGCAAGGCGCAAAGCGACTGGGACATCCCGTTGCCCCGAGGCATGGGCGACGCTGCGTACCTGAAGGTGGTGGACGATGCCCTCAACTACCTGTTACCGCTGTACCAGCCCGACCTCGTGCTGTACGACGCTGGGGTGGATGTGCACAAGGACGATGCCTTGGGTTACCTGCAACTTACCGATGAGGGCCTGGCTGCGCGTGACGAACAGGTCCTGCGCCATTGCCTGGGCCGCGATATCCCAGTGGTGGGCGTCATCGGTGGCGGCTACAGCAAGGACCGTCTGGCCCTGGCCAAGCGCCACGGGATCCTTCACCACAGCGCTGCGAAAGTCATCGGTTGTTCACAATGACTGTGGAACCGCTTGTGGATAACCTGCGGGAAAGCGGCTGCAGCCCTCTGAACACCTGGCGTACAAGGTGCTGATCATTTTTTGTTCAGTGCCGCCACAGGCCTGCCTGCGGTAGAATGCGCGCTCTTTTCCACAGCCTGCCCCCCACCATGTCCGATCTACACCCTGCCTCCCCTCCCCTGGTCGCCGTCATTGGCGCCGGCCCCGCTGGCTTGATGGCCGCCGAAGCCCTGGCCCAGGCCGGCCTCGCCGTGGAGGTGTTCGACGCCATGCCTTCGGTGGGTCGCAAGTTCCTGCTGGCGGGCGTGGGTGGCATGAACATCACCCATTCCGAGGCTTACCCGGCCTTCGTTTCGCGCTACGCCGAACGCCAGGGTGAGATCGACGCCCTGCTGCACGACTTCGATGCCGATGCTTTGCGCCAGTGGATCCACGGCCTGGGCATCGAGACCTTCGTCGGCACGTCGGGCCGTGTCTTCCCCCGCGACATGAAAGCCGCGCCACTGCTGCGTGCCTGGCTCAAGCGCCTGCGCGACAGCGGCGTGGTTATCCACACCCGCCATCGCTGGCTGGGCTGGAACGATGACGGCAGCCTGCGGATTGCTTATCCACAGGGCGAACTGAGTGTATGCGCCAGTGCGGTAGTCCTGGCGTTGGGTGGTGGTAGCTGGGCACGCCTGGGCTCGGATGGCAGCTGGCAGCCGCTGCTGGCCGCCCGGGGTGTGGATATCTCGCCGCTGCAACCGAGCAACTGTGGCTTTGAAGTCGCAGGCTGGAGTGCATTGCTCAAGGACAAGTTCGCCGGCGCACCACTGAAGAACATCGCCCTCAGCGTGCCTGGCAGTGCGCCGCGCAAGGGCGAATTCATTCTTACCGCCCAGGGTGTCGAGGGCAGCCTGGTGTATGCCTGGTCGGCGCCGGTTCGCGAGGCGATCAACCGTGATGGCCGAGCAACGTTGCGACTCGACCTGCTGCCTGACCGGCCTGTGGATAAAATCGCTTTCGCCCTGGCCAAGCCACGAGGCTCGCGTTCCATGGCCAAGCACTTGCACAGCCAATTGGGGCTCGACGGCGTGAAAGCCGCCTTGCTGCGCGAACTGACCGACCAGGCCACCTTTGCCGACCCACAAGCGTTGGCACAGGCGATCAAGGCATTGCCCATCGAGTTGCTGCGTCCACGGCCGCTGGATGAAGCGATCAGCAGCGCCGGCGGCGTGCGCTTCGAGGGGCTGGATGAGGGGTTGATGATCAAGCAACTACCCGGCGTGTTTTGTGCCGGAGAGATGCTGGACTGGGAGGCCCCGACCGGGGGCTACCTGTTGACGGCGTGCTTTGCCAGCGGGCTGCGAGCGGGGCGCGCTGCGGCACAGTGGTTGGCCCATCCCAAACCCGCACGGTAGGCGCCGGCTCACCGGCGATTGGGCCGCAATGCGGCCCCGACCACCTCAAGGCTTACGCTTACGCGGCCCACTGTTGAAACTCGGCACCTTGCGTACTGCCTTGACCGGGGCTTCCGAGGCGCCAGACTCGGCACTGTCCATCCACCGTCCCAACCCACGCTTGGCGCTGTTCTCTTTCGGCTTCTTGGGCTTCTTCGGCTTCTTGATCACCTGGCCGCTGGCATCGGTCATCGGCACCCGGTGATCGGGGATGAAGTCCGGCTCTTCATGACGCGGTAGGGTCTGGCGGATCAAGGTTTCAATGCTGGCCAGCAGTTGCACTTCGTCGGCACACACCAGCGAAATGGCCTCGCCCTTGTTGCCCGCCCGGCCGGTGCGGCCGATGCGGTGCACATAGTCTTCGGCCACGATCGGCAGGTCCAGGTTGACCACCAGTGGCAGGTCGTCGATGTCCAGGCCGCGCGCCGCCACATCGGTGGCCACCAGCACCTGAATCTCGCGGGCCTTGAAACTGTCCAGCGCACGCTGGCGCGTGGCTTGTGGCCGGTCACCATGAATGCCATCGGCGTTCACGCCCTCGCCCATCAGACGCTCCACCAATTGGTCGACACCGTTACGGGTCTTGGCGAACACCAGCACTTGCTTCCAGCGTTGCTTGCGCAGCAGATGGCAGAACAGGTCGGCCTTGCGCTTCTTGTCCACCGGCACCAGCCACTGCTTGACCGTCGAAGCCGTGGTGTTGCGCGGGCTGACCTCGATGCTCAGCGGATCGTTCAGGGCCAGGCCCGCCAACATGCGGATCTGGTCGGAGAAGGTGGCGGAAAACAGCAGGGTCTGGCGCTTGCGCGGCAAGGCGGCATACACCGCCTGCAGTTCCTCGGCGAACCCCAGGTCGAGCATTCGGTCGGCTTCGTCGAGCACCAGGGTCTGCACTTGTGCGAACTTCACCGCATTCTGACGGAACAGGTCCAGCAGTCGCCCTGGGGTTGCCACCAACAGGTCGACACCCCGGCGCAGGCGCATCATCTGCGGGTTGATGCTGACACCGCCATACACCGCATAGGTGCTCAGCGGCAGGTTTTCGGCATACTCACGGATATTGGCATGCACCTGCTCGGCCAGTTCACGGGTCGGCACCAGCACCAGCGCTCGGATCGAGTTGCTGGCGACTTTTTCCCCTTCGAGGGCCAGGCGCTGCAACACCGGCAGGGCAAAACCCGCGGTCTTGCCGGTACCGGTCTGGGCCGCGGCCATCAGGTCGCGGCCGGCCAGCACGGCGGGAATGGCCTTGGCCTGGACAGGGGTCGGAGTGTTGTAGTCCAGGTGCTGCAACGTGCGCAGCAAGGGTTCGATCAGGCCGAGTTTGGCGAAATTCATGGCAATACCGTCAGGGGGGTTCAGCGAAGGCGGCAAGTTTACCGCAACACCCCACCCTACTTGCAGATTTCGCCTTTCAACGGCTGCACGGGCTGCGGCGGCCTGCGCCACTGTGGCAGGCCGATCAGCACTACCGCGCCAATGATCACCGCCATGGCCAGGCATTCTTCGGCGCCAATGGTCTCACCGGCAAAGACGATGCCGAGCAACACCGCAACCGCCGGATTGACATAGGCATAGCTGGTCGCTGCCGCCGGACGTACGTGCTTGAGCAGGTACATGTAGGCACTGAAGGCCAGGATCGAGCCGAAGAACACCAGGTAGGCAAGCGCGCCCCAACCGGCTGCGGTGGGCATCTGCGTCAAGCGCTCGCCGCTCAGGGCACTGCCCAGCAGCAATACCGCGCCGCCGACCAGCATCTCGGCGGCACTGGCCATCGCGCCCTGGGGCAAGGGCAGGTTTTTGCTCCACACCGAGCCGAACGCCCAGGCCGCCGCCGCGAACAGGATGAGTGCCGCGCCCATGGGGCTGGCTTGCAGGTTCGACCCCAGGTTCAGCAGCCCGATACCGACCAGGCCAAGGACGATCCCCGCCCACTCCAACCGCGAGTTGCGGTGACCGAACAGCAGCCCGAACAGCAAGGTGAAGAGGGGCACGGTGGCAACCGCCAAGGCCGCCACACCCGATGCAACCCCGGCATGCTCGGCCAGGGTCACACCGCCATTGCCGCAACTGAGTAACAGAAAGCCGATGGCGCCTGCCGCACGCCACTGCGTCCAGCTCGGTGCCGGCACCCCACGCCAGCGCAGGAAGCCATACAACAGGCTACCGGCAATCAAAAATCGCACCCCGGCCATGAGCATCGGCGGCCAGGTTTCGACACCGATGCGGATGAACAGGTAGGTGGAACCCCAGACCAGATACAAGGCCAGGAAGGCACCAATGAGCAACCAGGGAAGGCGACGGGAGGCAGGCATGGAAAAAGACTCGAAATCCGTTTACGGGTGACTTAGTTTAGAAAGGCTTCCGTGCAAACTTAAGTTACAAAACACGTTTAACACGCCCTTACACTTTGCAATGAACGTTTGTTCGGCCATTTTGCCGTTGAATGCAAAGCAGGAACCTCAGATGGACAAATACGACCGCATGCTGCTCGCCGCCCTGCTCGAAAACGGACGGGCCACCTACGCACAACTGGCTCGCCAGGTAAATCTTTCGGCGCCGGCGGTCGCGGAAAGGGTGGCCAAGCTTGAAGCCACAGGGGTCATCTCTGGCTACACGGCCAAGGTCAACCTGGCCAAGATCGGCCTGCCGATACAGTGCGTGATCGAATTGCGGCTGGCCAGCCATGGCAATCAACAGAGCTATGACGAGCTGGCCCGCATACCCGAGCTGACCGAGTGCCACCGGGTGACCGGCGACCCTTGCGTGATCATGCAGGCTGCCGTGGGTTCGATGCTTGAACTGGAAGCGTTGATCAACCGCGTTTCGCAGCTGGGTTTCAGCAAGACCTCGATCATTCTGTCCAGCGCGGTGGAACGGCGGGTGCCGCTGGATCACCTGCAGAGCAATGGCAAGAAAAGCTGAGTTCAATGGCGCAGCAACAGGCGCCCCTCGATAGGTACGTAGCGGCTGGCGGCGCGAATCAGCGACAACGCGGTCAGCCCTGGCACGCCATAGACCACCGCCTCGGTGCCATGGCGCTGGATCACGCGCTCGAGCAACAGGTCGAAATCGCCATCGCCTGAGGCCAGCACCACTTGGTCGACACGGCTGGCGGCATCGATCACATCCAGGGTGATACCCACGTCCCAGTCGCCCTTGGCCGAGCCATCGCTGCGCTGGATGAAGGGTTTGAGACGTACATCGAAACCGAGGTTGCGCAGGATCTGCTGAAATTGCTGTTGTTTGGTGTCGCCACGGTCGATGGCGTACGCCACAGCTTCGACGATCTCGCCCTCGCGACACACATCGGCCCATAGCGCGGTGTAATTGAAGTGGCAACCGTAGGCCTGGCGCACGGTGTAGTAGAGGTTCTGCACATCGGCGAACAGCGCGATCTTCTTCACGACTCACTCTCGGCAGGAAGGGGCGCAACGCACCCCTGAAATGCCTCCAGTATGCCAGACCGGTCAGACGAAGGTGTCGTCGTCGGAGAAGAACCCGCCGTCATCGCTGCCATAGTCGGTATCCGCATACCCCCCCTGATCAGCGCCCCAGCCACCGTTGTCGGCGACCTGCCGAGGCTCGGAAGCGTCGTTCCAACCACCGTTGTCGCTGGCCGGGGCCGGTTCTTCCTTGATCACCTCGACCACCTCATCCGGCTGCGAGTGATGGTTGAACAGGCTGCTGATACCCTGCGCCAGCAAGACGCCGCCCGCCACACCGGCCGCGGTCTGCATGGCACCGCCGAGGAAGCTGCTGGCACCACTGCGGGCCGGGGCTGCACCGAAACCTGGCTGCTGCACAGGGGGCTGGGAGAACCCAGGTGCGGACGGCTCGCGCCAGCCGCCTCCACCGGAAGCAGGCGCTGCTGGGCGTTGAGGTTGCTGAACCGGCTCTGGGTTGCGTGTGCCTGCGCCGAAGATGCTGGACAGGAAACCACCGCTGCTGCTGTTGCTGCTGCGGGTTGCCTCGAGCTGGGCACGGGCTTGCTTGAGTTCGGCTTCGAGCTGTTTGTTCTGCTCGTCCAGGCGCTTGATCGCAGCCTCCTGGACCAGAATGGCCTGGGCCATGTAGTAAGGCGCGGCCGGTTGCTGTCGCAGGTGGTCCTCGATGCGCGCCTGGGCCTGGGCATCGCGAGGCTGGCTCGGGTCCTCGGCTTGCTTGATGCGACCGAACAGGCCGTCGATCAGGGTTTGTTCTTCAGTGTTCATGGAGCTACCTCATGGGGGAGCAGGACATCGGATGTGTCAAAGATGGGGCGCGTAACCAGAGGATTCAATCATCGAGACGGTGAAACATTTTTTAGCAACTGGCCGCTCTGGGCTAAAGTAAGGCCCCTGCTTCTACAGCCATGCGATGTTGACTGATGAATCCGCTGAGCGTTCTGCGCGACTCCCTGTACTTCTTCCGCCGCCACTTGCAGAGCATCATTGCGCTGTGCCTGCCACTGGTGGTGCTCGAGGCCCTGCTGACTCAACTGCTGTACCGGCAAATGGGCGAGCAGGCCTCACCTGCCTACGGCATGCTGGTCAGTCTTCTGTTCTACCCGCTCTACAGCGCGGCGCTGATCCTCTACCTGGACACCCGCAGCAACGGCCAGGACATCCCCAAGCGCAACCTGTTCGCCCGCGCCGTGCAGCTGTGGCCGCAACTGGCGCTGCTGATCCTGATCAGCTCGCTGCTGATCATGGCGGGCCTGGCGCTGTTCATCTTCCCGGGCGTGTGGATCATGATCAACCTGGTGTTCGCCGAGTACCTGCTGGTTCTGCGCGGCCTGCCAGTGGTGCAAGCGATGCGCGAAAGCGCGCGGATGACCACCGGCCATTTCATGCGCATCATGATCTGCGTGGTGGGCGTGCTGGCGCCGATCTGGCTGATCGATGGCACGCTGCTGATGGCCATTGCAGAGCCTTCGCCGGCCGCCAAGCTGGCCATGGACAGCCTCAGCGGGTTCTTGCAACTGTTCAGCACCGTGGTGCTCTACCGCCTGTTCATGCTGCTCGAAGGCGAAGCTGGCGCGTGATACCTGACCGGCACCGCCCATTTCAGCAACGGTGCCGGCGCTGTCACGTGCCGCGTGGTTTGGCCCGCGCCGTGGCCTCGGCCACCAGCGGGTCATCCGGCCAGTAGTGCTTCGGGTAACGTCCTTTCAAGTCTTTCTTCACTTCGGCATAGGTCGTGCGCCAGAAGTTGGCCAGATCCTGAGTGACCTGCACCGGTCGGCGCGCGGGTGACAGCAAGTGCAGCTTCACCTGCAGGCGTCCTTGCGCAAGACGTGGCGTATCCGCCAAGCCAAAAAGCTCTTGCAGGCGCACGGCGAGAATCGGCGGGTACTCGCTGTAATCGAGCCTGATGTTCGAACCCGAAGGCACTGTCAGCGATTGCGGCGCCAGCTCATCCAGACGTTGCGGCAACGGCCAGGGCAGCAGGTTGCGCAGGATCGAGGACACATCCAGCGCGGCAAAATGGCTCAGCCGCGACACGTTGCCCAGGTACGGCTGCAGCCAGACATCGAGGCTCGCCAACAATGCCTCGTCGCTCAGATCAGGCCATTCGCTTTGGCCGTCCTGCGCGAGATCGAGCTGGCGCAACAACGCAATACGCGCCTGCCACTGGCGCAGTTCCGGCGTCCAGGTCAGCAGGTTGAGGCCTTTGCGTCGCACCAAACCGAGCAGGGCCTTGGTTCGCGCCTCTTCATCCAAACCAGGCAAGGGTTCGCGACTGAGTACCAGTTCGCCCACTTTGCGCTGACGCTCGGCACGCAAAACGTTCTCCCGCTCGTCCCAGTCAAGAATATCGAGGACATCGACCTGCTCGGCCAGCACGCCGTCCAACAGCGCCGGGTCGAACTCGGCCGCCAGGTAGATGCGCTCTTCCCGCTGCCCCTGACGGCTGCCCAGGTCGGCGATCACCAGCCATGGACACTTCATCAGAGCATCGACCTCGGCGAACAGCGCTGCGCGGCCATTGGCCAGGCGATACTCGGCACCGCCCTCGCGGCGCTGCTGAGCGACCCGATCGGGATAGGCCAGCGCCAACAGCGCACCGAGCCAACGAGGATGGTCAGGGTCGGTAACCGCCGCTGCGGCCTTGCCGCGCAACAGCCCCCGGTACTGACGGGCCAGCTGGCGCGCACGCTGCACGCCCCCTTGGCTGTCACGACCGGCCTTGGCCTCGCCGCTGACCAGCGCCAGTCGGCTGTGCAAGTCGGCGCCAGCCCCGCGTTGGATATCGCGCTCGCCCAGCAAGGCGGCGACATCGCAGGCCATGTCGGCCAACCCCAGGCTCTGCCCGCGCAACAGCAGGTGCGCAATGCGCGGGTGGGCAGGCAGCTCGGCCATGGCCTGGCCGTGCTCGCTGAGATGATCGCGGCTGCCCGGCTTGAACGCGCCCAGCCGTGCCAGCAGGTCCCGGGCTTGAGCGAACGCAGCAGTCGGCGGCTGGTCGAGCCAGCGCAGTTGCCCTGGTTCAACCCCCCATCGCGCCAGTTGCAGGGCCAGGCCTGCCAGGTCGGCCTGAAGAATTTCG
This sequence comes from Pseudomonas sp. Rh2, assembly GCF_040762985.1. Classification (NCBI taxonomy): domain Bacteria; kingdom Pseudomonadati; phylum Pseudomonadota; class Gammaproteobacteria; order Pseudomonadales; family Pseudomonadaceae; genus Pseudomonas; species Pseudomonas sp. Rh2. The sequence continues at coordinate 1,183,319 of NZ_CP142890.1, read as the reverse complement.
GCACTGCCGTGGGCCGCCAGCTGGTCGTGCTGGGCTTCGGACCACAGTCGGTAGCACACCCCCGGCTCCAGACGTCCAGCCCGCCCGGCACGTTGGGTGGCACTGGCCCGCGAGATGCGCTGCGTGTCCAGGCGCGTCATGCCACTGCCTGGGTCGAAACGCGGGACGCGTGCCAGGCCGGCGTCGATGACCACGCGCACACCGTCGATGGTCAGACTGGTTTCAGCGATATTGGTGGCCAGCACCACCTTGCGCTGGCCTTTGGGCGCAGGGTCGATGGCCGCACGCTGGGCGTTGAGGTCGAGTTCGCCGTGCAATGGGCACAGCAGGATCTCGGGACGTTCGCCGAGGGCATCGCGAAGGCTCTGGTTGACACGTCGAATCTCGGCCTGACCGGGCAGGAACACCAACAGGCTGCCGGTCTGGTCCGCCAAGGCCTGGAGCACACTGTCCACAACCCGTGGCTCGATGAATTCACCGGGTTGGAACGGGCGCCCCCAATGGATATCCACAGGGTGCATGCGACCCTCGCTGCTGACCACCGGCGCATCGTCCAGCAGCCGCGACAAGCGTTCGCCTTCCAAGGTCGCGGACATCAGCAGGATCTTCAGCGGCGGCTCGTCGCGCAGCAGTTCGCGGCCGCTGAGGCTCAGCGCCAGGGCCAGGTCGGCGTCCAGGCTGCGTTCGTGGAACTCGTCGAAAATCAGCAAGCCCACCCCGTCCAGCGCCGGGTCAGCCTGCAGGCGCCGCGTGAGGATACCTTCGGTGACCACTTCGATGCGGGTATGGGGGCCCACCTTGCTGTCCAGCCGGATGCGGTAGCCCACGGTTTCCCCGACCTTCTCGCCCAGCTCGCTGGCCAGGCGCTCGGCCGCCGCACGGGCGGCCAGGCGACGGGGTTCGAGCATGAGGATGGTCTGGCCGGCCAGCCAAGGTTCGTCCAGCAACGCCAAGGGTACCCGGGTGGTCTTGCCCGCACCGGGAGGCGCTTCTAGCACCGCTTCGTCACGGTTTTCCAGCGCCCGGCGCAGGGCGGGCAAGACAGCATCGATTGGTAATGAAATCATGGTGGTCCTCGAACAATCGTCCGAGTATAACGGCGAACCGAGCCTGCTCTATCATGGTCTTAGCATCAGGTGCTGGCGTAACGCCTAGCCTTGCAGTACACCTTTTTCGGAGATTCACATGCGTATCCCTTCCCGCGTCATTGGCAGCGTACTCATCGCCACCCTGCTGACCCAGCTGACGGCCTGTGGCACGCTGTTCTACCCTGACCGTCGCGGCCAGATCGAAGGCAAGATCGACCCTGTGGTCGCCGCGCTCGATGCCATCGGTATCCTGTTCTATGTCATTCCTGGCCTGATCGCCTTCGGCGTGGACTTCGCCACCGGTGCCATCTATTACCCCGGCGGCACCACGGCCCAGGTCGCGCCGGAGAAACTGCGCCAAGCCGTCACGCCCGACGGCAAGGTCGACAACCTCAAGCTGCAGGCCATTCTCGAAAGCGAGCTGGGCCAGCGCTTGCCGCTGAACGACCCGCGCTTGATCCAGCACCGTGGCAGCGTCGAGCAACTGGCCGCTTACGGCCTGGTCCCGGCCGCCTGAACCACACAAGGACATCGCCTCCGGCATGATCACCCCGGCTGAACACCAACGCCTGCTGCGCCTGGCTACCCGCGCCTCATTGGCCGTGGCCAGCATCCTGGTCCTGAGCAAGGCGGTCGCCTGGTGGCTCAGCGGCTCGGTGAGCCTGCTGGCGGGCTTGACCGACTCGGCGCTGGACGCCGTCGCCTCGTTCCTCAACCTGCTGGCCGTGCACTACGCCTTGCGCCCGGCCGATGACGACCACCGTTTCGGCCATGGCAAGGCCGAAGCCCTGGCCGGCATGGCCCAGGCATTGTTCATCGGTGGCAGCGCGGTGCTGATCGCGGTGCAAGCGGTCGAGCGCCTGCAGACACCGCAGCCTCTGGGCGACACCAGCATCGGCATCGCCGTGATGTTGCTGTCGCTGGTACTGACCGTGGCGTTGCTGGCCTTGCAGCACAAGGTCATCCGCCTGACCGGCTCCACGGCCGTACGCGCCGATTCGCTGCACTACCGCTCTGACCTGCTGCTCAATGGCAGCATCCTGCTGGCCCTGGTGCTGGCCCGCTTCGGCTGGCCACAAGTGGATGCGCTGTTCGGCCTCGGCATCGCGGTATACATCCTTTGGAGCGCGCTGCAGATTGCCCGGGAGAGCACGGCGATCCTCATGGACCAGGAGCTGCCTGCGGATGTCGCCGAAGGCATGGCCGAACAAGTGCTGGCGGTGCCTGGGGTAAAAGGCGTGCATGACCTGCGCACGCGTATGTCAGGCAACCAATGGTTCGTGCAACTGCATCTGGAGCTGCCCGGGGAACTGCCGCTGCACGAGGCACATGCATTGTGCGTGGCAGCATCTGCGGCGATCCGCCAGCGGTATCCGAAGGCGGATGTGATGGTGCATGCGGACCCTGTCTGAGCCCCCTATCGCCAACGGGTGCGGCAGCCGGCTGGCCGGCGATAGGGTCTATCCAGGCGACACACAGCCTCAGTTGATGCTGTATCCCCGCCCACTCAGACAAGCGCCCAGCGCACGTCGGTAGGTGTCCGCCACGTTGGCGGCGGGCGCATAGCTGGCGTTCGCGGGGTCGAACCCCGACTGGCTTACGGCCCAGCGGTGGCACTGGTAGCGATCCTGATCCTGCTGCTCCTGCCCCTGGCCATACATCGGGTAGGCCACCACGTCATAACCGTTGGCGGCGGGCACTACCGGTGCAGGCCTGGCCACAGGCGGGTTGACCACTACATATTCGCGGCTGTCGGCCAGGTACTGGTAATAGGTATCGGCCACCAGGAAGAACAACGCCCCGCCCAGCCATACTTCGCGGGCGTAAGGCGGCAGGTAATCGACCCGCACACCATACGGCGGGGTCACCACGATATAGCGGCCCCCATGAGGGCGATACCAGTAACCGCCCGAGTAGAAGTAATCCTGCCCACGGTAGGGCACCTTCCAGTAACGGTCGGGGAAGCGGTCTACCGTATGCCCAGGGCGGTACTGCGGCCCAGGCCCCCAGCCATTGCCATGCCCGTCCGGACGCCCATGCCAGTCGCCCCCAGGCCGCTGACCTGGGCCACCCGCCTCCCACGAACGCACCTCGCCATTGCGACGCGGGATGTCCTGGTAGTAACCCTGTCGCGCAGGTTGAGTTTGACGCACTTCGTCGCGCGAGTTGAGCGCACGGCCTGGGGCGCCACCATTGGCGCCTTGCTGGGGGGTGTCGCCCTGACCGCCATAGCCCTCGCCCGGCCCTTGGGCCAAAGCGCCCAAGCTGATGCCCAGCCCCAACACACCAACACCTGCCAACTGCCAGATGCGCGACTTCATGTTGTTCCTCTCGGTGAATGCACTGCACTGGCCGCCAGTCTACCGCGCCCATGGCAAGGGCAGATGAAAAACGCAGGCATGAAAAAAGGGAGGCCGCTGGGCCTCCCTTTGGGAATTGTCGTCCGTGCTCGGTGCTTGTGGCACCGGCTCACCTCACATCGTCTTCTGGACGGTGTGTAGCCCGGGGGCCTGGCGGATCCTGTTGGATGGCTGGCCGCGACCGCCCGCCTAGGGCGCGTCGCCGTGGACTCATGTCCGGGCAGTGATTCTGTGAGTAACGATACGGGAGACGGTGCAGCAGATGATTGCGAAGATTGCTCGGATAAATAGCACTTGCGCAATTTTTCACCCTGGATTGATAATTCATCGCAATCTGAACAGAAAAGGCCTTTCCCATGAGCAAGCTTGACCGCTACGACCTGAGCATCCTCGCCGAATTGCAGCGTGACGCACGCATCTCCAACCAGGAGCTGGCAGAACGTATCGGTCTTTCGCCCTCCCCATGCTCGCGTCGGGTCAAGCAACTGGAAGACGACGGCTATATCTCGCGCCAGGTCGCCCTGCTCGACCGCAAGAAACTCGGTCTGAGCCTGACTGCCTATGTATTGATCGGCATGGACCGTCACACCCCGGAGCGTTTCGAAACCTTCGAAGCCGCCATCCGCAACCTGCCCCAGGTGCTGGAATGCAGCCTGGTCACGGGAATGGACGCTGACTATCAACTGAAGGTCGTGGTGCCCGACATGGACCATTACCAGAAGTTGCTCCTAGGCAGCCTGACCCGTATCGAAGGCGTCACCAGCGTGCGTTCGAGCTTCGTGCTCAACCAGGTGCTGGCCAGCACCGAAATGCCGCTGACCCACCTGCGCTGATCGCAACAGGAGAAAACAGATGGATCCGGCTGTATTTGAAGAGTGGATGATGATCGTCCTGGTGACCGTGCTGATCGGTTTCATGGGCTTCATCGTCTGGGACCTGGCCAAGAAATCCAAGGCGGGGCGTTTTGGTACGCTGATTCTGTTCTTCGTGTTGGGCCTGGGTGTACTGGCCTTCATCATCAAGAGCGTGGTGGTGGGGTTTCTGGAGGGGGTTTAGCGGTTTGGCGGAGCTCAGCGCCGGCAAGCCAGCTCCTGCAGGGGCGGTGTTGCCCCTGCCGACGGCGCTGGGTTAGCGCACGAGCTTTGGCGCCACCTCGCGCCAGCAGCCCTGGTCCAGGCCATCCAGGGTCCAGTCACCAATACGTACCCGCACCAGACGCAAGGTAGGCAGCCCTACCGCTGCCGTCATCCGCCGCACCTGGCGGTTGCGCCCCTCGCGAATCACCAGCTCCAGCCAACTGGTCGGCACGCTCTTGCGAAACCGCACCGGCGGATTGCGCGGCCACAGATCAGGCTCATCCAGGCGCCGCGCTTGTGCTGGCAAGGTGGGCCCGTCGTTGAGTTCCACGCCGTCGCGCAGCCGCTGCAATTGCTCGTCGCTCGGCTCGCCTTCGACCTGCACCCAATAGGTTTTGGCCAACTTGTGCTTCGGATCGGCGATGCGCGCTTGCAGTCCACCGTCGTTGGTCAGCAGCAGCAGGCCTTCACTGTCACGATCCAGCCGCCCGGCTGGATAGACGCCCGGGATGTCGATGTAGTCCTTGAGGGTGGCACGCCCTTCGCCGTCACTGAACTGGGTCAGCACGTCGAACGGCTTGTTGAACAGGATCAGGCGGGGCTCGGCCGGCGGCGCCTTGGGTTGGCGACGTGGACCGGCAGGCCGCGCCGAGGGACGGCGCGGCTTGGAACGGGGTGGCAGGGGCATGGATCCTCAGCGGAACGGCGGCTCATCGAAGCTGCGCAGTTTACGCGAGTGCAACGAATTGAGCTCGGTACGCAACAGATCGAGGGCAGCGATGCCGATTTTGAGGTGCTGACTGACGGCGCGGTTGTAGAAGGCATTGGCCGAGCCAGGCAATTTGATCTCGCTGTGCAGCGGCTTATCCGAAACACACAGCAAGGTGCCGTACGGCACACGCAGGCGGTAGCCCTGGGCGGCGATGGTGCCGCTTTCCATGTCCACCGCCACGGCGCGGGACAGGTTGATCAGCGGACGCTCCTGGGCCCAACGCAGCTCCCAGTTGCGGTCGTCGTAGGTCAGCACGGTGCCGGTGCGCAGGCGCTTCTTCAAGGCCTCGCCACGCTCGCCGGTCACCTGCGCCGCGGCTTCCTGCAGTGCCAGTTGCACTTCCGCCAGGGCCGGAATCGGAATGTTCGGCGGCACGACCCGGTCGAGGATACCGTCGCGGCGCATGTAGGCGTGGGCCAGCACGTAATCGCCGATGGTCTGCGACTGTCGCAGGCCGCCACAGTGGCCGATCATCAGCCAGCAGTGCGGGCGCAGCACCGCCAGGTGGTCGGTGATGTTCTTGGCGTTGGACGGGCCGACACCGATGTTGACCAGGGTGATGCCATCACCATCGCCGGCGATGAGGTGGTAGGCCGGCATCTGGTAACGGTGCCAGACGACGCTGGCGACCAGCGCTTGGGCCTCACCGTGGTCCATGCCCTTCTCGATCACTACATTGCCTGGCAACACCATGCGTACGAAGCGTGGGTCCTCGCGCAATTGCTCCAGGCCGTGGCTGATGAACTGGTCGACATAGCGGTGGTAGTTGGTCAGCAGGATCCACGGCTGCATGTGGCGCCAGTCACTGCCGGTGTAGTGCACCAGGCGGCGCAGCGAGAAGTCGACGCGGGCGGCGTCGAACAGCGCCAGCGGCAGGGTTTCGGCGCTGCCCCAGTCGCACAGGCCGTCAGCGATGTTGTCGGTGGCGGCTGACAGGTCGGTGCTGGGGAATACCCGCGCGAGTTCTGCGGCGGTGATGCCGCTGCCGGCGAGTTCGTCGCCTTGGTCGACCACGTAGGGGTATGGGATGTTCTGTTCGCTGACACCGACTTCCACCGTTACGGTGTAGTCGCTCATCAGCGGGCGCAGCTGTTCCAGGAGGTAGCTTCTGAACGCGGCGGGTTGGGTGACGGTAACGCTGTAGGTGCCGGCTACCTGGACTTTGGCGTAGGCCCGGGTGGTGGCGGCGACTTCGCCATGGCTGTAGTAGGTCAGGCGCAGGGCCGGGTAGCGGAACAAGGCCCGCTCGTCGTCATTGGGCTGGGTACGGTCCTTCAGGTAAAGCTTCAGGGCCTGGCTGAGGGCCCCGGTGGCCTGTTCATGCAAGGCCGCCAGACGATCGACGGCCTGTTCGGGGGTATCAACGACTACAAAAGCTTGGCTCACACTGGGCTTCCTGTCTGGACATGCATGGGAGTCATCTTGCCTACCTTCGCGGGTAATTACATCCCCATTGATCAGGAGTATCTCGCTCTGGCTTGGCTGTCGCTCTGGCTGTCGCTGTGGCTTGTGCTCTGGCTGTGCTGTGGCTTGTGCTCTGGCTGTGCTGTGGCTTGTGCTCTGGCTGTTGCTCTGGCTTTTCGTGCGCGATAGTCCAGACACCACGAATTGCGACGTCAGGAGGCCGAACGCAGGCCTTGCGCAGGGAGGTGACGGGCATGGATGCCCGTCAAGCGCTGCGGCCCAGGATGGGCCGTTCAGCGCGGTCCTCCCGGAGCAAGGCCGGAGTGAGGGAACCCCGGAGCGCAGCGTAGGGGCCGGATGATAGGAGCCAGACTTTTTTGGTTACTTTTTGGGGCGTCTGCCAAAAAGTGACCCGCTGTAAGAGCGGAAAGGTGATTGAGCGTCGCCTTGGCAAATGGATATGCTCATAAATCTAAATACCAAACTTCAAACCTCAAACCTCAAAGCGAATACTTGGTACTGGCATTCAAATAGCGTGAATATCCATTTGCCATGGAGGCGCCTATTCACCTTTCCGCCCTTCCGGCGGGTTACTTTGGTCGTGGCCAAAGTAACCAAAACCGTTGGCTCCTATCATCCGGCCCCTACGCTGCGCTTCGGGGTCCCCTCGCTACGGTCTTGCTCCCGGGAGGACCGCGCTGAACGGCCCATCCTGGGCCGCAGCGCTTGACGGGCATCCATGCCCGTCACCACCCTCCGCAAGCCCTACGCTCGGCCTCCTGACGTCGCAATTCGTGGCGTCTGGACTATCGCGCATTAGAAGCAAAAGCAGAGCAAAAGCAAGAGCAAGAGCAAGAGCAAGAGCAAGAGCAAGAGCAAGAGCAAGAGCAAGAGCAAGAACTCAAAATGAGGCGCTTCTCAATTTGACCAAACAGGCGTAGCTCTCGCCACGAGCGCTCCTACATCAATACCCCTGGGCAACGCCCCATACACCCGGCCACCCGTGCACAACCGGCTGCCAATGAATGCATCACTCACCGCTGTATTACCTGCCTCCAGCAACAATTTGGCCTGCAGCGCCAGCGCAATATCTTCGGTCAACTGCCGGGCGCGGTATTGAATGTCTCCGGTGTCGGCAAAAGCCCCCTTGAGATTGCCAATATGCGCTGCAAGCCGCGGGTCACCATGGCCATCGCCCAACTCGGCGAACAAAGCGTCCAACACTCCCGGCTCCTTGGACAACGCCCGCAGCACATCCAGACACTGCACGTTCCCAGAACCCTCCCAAGTCGAGTTGACCGGCGCCTCTCGGTACAGCCGGGGCAAGATGCTCTCCTCGACATAACCCGCGCCCCCAAGGCACTCCGCCGCTTCGTTGATCATCCCCGGCGCCCGCTTGCAGATCCAATACTTGCCCACCGCCGTCACCAACCGCGCGAAGTGCGCTTGCTGAGGATCGTCCAACTGATCGAGCGCCTGCCCCATGCGCAAGCTCAAGGCCAGCGCCGCCTCGCTTTCCAGGGCCAGGTCAGCCAGCACGTTCTGCATCAACGGCTGCTCGCTCAATACCCGGCCACCCACCTTGCGATACGCGCAATGATGGGCCGCCTGGGTCAACGCCTGCCGCATCAAGGCACTGGAACCCACCATGCAGTCGAAACGGGTCATGGCCACCATCTCGATGATGGTCGGCACGCCCCGCCCCTCCTCACCGATCATCCACGCCAAGGCACCACGAAACTCCACTTCGCTCGAAGCATTCGAGCTGTTGCCCAACTTGTTCTTCAGCCGCTGGATATAGAACTGGTTACGACTGTCGTCAGGCCGATGCCGGGGCAACAGGAAACAGCTCAGGCCCTTTTCCGTCTGGGCCAGCGTCAGGAAGGCATCGCACATGGGCGCGGAACAGAACCATTTGTGCCCGACCAACTCGTACGCCTGGCCGGGCCCGGAAGCGCCAACCGGGTAGGCCCGGGTGGTGTTGGCACGCACGTCGGTGCCGCCCTGTTTTTCCGTCATGGCCATGCCAAGGGTAACCCCGGCCTTGTGCCGGTCACCGACGTTTCGTGGGTCGTACTCCCGCGCCAGGATCTTCGGTAACCAGTACTCGGCCAGCTCCGGCTGCACGCGCAAAGCCGGCACCGCAGCGAAGGTCATGGTCAGCGGGCAGCCCGTGCCGGCTTCGGCCTGGCTGTGCAGGTAGGTCATGCACGCTCTGGCCACGTGGGCGCCCGGGCGTGGTTCGGCCCAGGGCAGTGAAGGTAACCCGTGCTCGACGGCCGTGCGCATCAGCTCGTGATACGCGGGGTGGAATTCCACCAGGTCGATCCGATGGCCATAACGGTCGTGACTGCTGAACTCCGGCTTGTGCGCATTGGCCAGAAAGCCAGCCGCCATCAGCGGTCCGCCGGCCAGGGCGCCATAGGCGTCGATCCGCGACTCCGCCCAGCCCGCGCCGCAACGCTGCGACCACTCCTGTAGCGGCTGGTCCAGACGGTACAGGTTGGCGCCATCCAGGGAGGGCGGCTGGTTCGTCACTTCGTGGGTTTCAGCGTACTGGTGCAGGTTCATCGTCGAGCTCCTGGATCCGGGCAAGCCTGAAACCCCAGTGAAGCACTCCCTGCCAGGCAGTCATAGTGACAAATATGACTAAACAGACGGCGACGGAATGACCTAGAACCGCGTTGCCCCGGAGGCCGTCCGCCCGGGAGGCATCTGCACCTGCTCGATGGCCACCTCCAGCGTCAGTTCGAATCGGCTACCCAACCCCCGCGTCGACTCGTGGGACAACGTGGCCCCGAGCAACTCGCCCAACTGTCGGCAGATCGACAAGCCGATACCCAGGCCGCCATAACGTCGGGTCATCGAGCCATCCACCTGGAAGAAGCGTTGGTAGAGAATCGCCTGGTCCAGGTCATCGAAGCCGATGCCACTGTCGCTGACCGTGAAGGTCAGCGACAGGCTGTCCGGGCCAAGACGCCGGCCTCGGGCTTGAATCATGACACCCCCCTGGTGGGTGAACTTGAGGCCGTTATCCACCAGGCAACCCAGGCAGCGGGCCAGCTTCTGCGCGTCCCCAACCAGCGCGTCAGGCAATTCTGCAGGAATGTCCAGGCTCAGGTACAAACCCTTGCCCAGCGCACGCCCGGCGTAGCCCGCCCGCAGGTCCTGGACCAGACGCCGCAGGCTGAACGGCGTGCCTTGCACACGCAGGCGGCCGGCCTGGAGTTCGGTCAGGGTGAGAATGTCGTCGACCATGTCCATCATGTCCTGCGACGAGCCCACCGCCGTCCGGTGGTACTGAGCCATCTCCGCGTCCATAGGTAGCGTGTGCATCAACTCAAGCGAACCGATCACACCATTCATCGGCGTGCGCAGTTCGTGGGTCACAGTGGCCAGGAACTCGTCCTTCAGGCGGTTACTGCGTGCCAGTTGCTGGTTCAATTGCTCCAACGTCCGCCCCGTGTCGCGTAACGTGCTGGCCTGCTGCTCGCGCAGGCTGTTGATCCGGTCGGCCAGGGCCAAGGACAGCAGCGCCACCTCGAGGGCCGAGCCGAGCTGGCTGGCGTACATGGTGAGGAACACATTCGGCAGATAGCCCAGCACCATCAGGGTGTTGACCAGGCCGCCGAGCAGGAACGCCGACCAGGCGATGATGAACCAGCGCGCCACCCGCAGGCCATGCCACCAGGCATAAAGCCCCGCCGCGAAAATGCTCACGGTGAACGCCAGCGCCAGCAAGGTGGCCATGCGCAAGGCGACGCCATAGGGCATGCTCACTGCCAGCACCATGACCAGCGCACCGCCCAGCATCAACAGTTGCAACAGCCGGTCGAAACCACGGGCAATACTGCTCAACTGCAGGAAATGCCGGGCGAACTGGCACCCGAACAAGCCGGCAGCGCCAATGAACATCGGCGTCGCCGCATTCGCCCACCAGGGGCTGTCGGGCCAGAAGTAGGCTACGCCCGCGCCATTGACCGATACCTGATACAAGCCGAACGACGCAATATAGGCAATGTAATAGAGGTAGCTGACGTCGCGAACGCTCAGGTAGATGAACAGGTTGTACACCAGCATCACCAGCAAAACGCCGTAGATGATCCCTAGCACGTACAAACGCGCAGGTTGCTCTTCGATGTAGGCTTCGGCCGACCACAGCGCCAAGGGGGCCTGGACCGAGCCCTGGCTGTGCAGGCGCAGATAGGCCGTGACCGCCTGGCCCGGGCGCAAGGGCAGTTCGAAGAGGTAGTTGTTCTGCCGTATCTGCCGGCTGTGGTAAGGCAGCGCGTCGCCGGTACGCTGGGCCAGGCGGTAGGCTCCGCTGGCGTCAGGCAGATACAGTTCGAGATGGTCCAATGGCGGGTAGGCCAGTTCAAGAAGCCACTGACGCGGCGCCGCACCCGGGGCAGCGGCGTAACGCAGGTCGAACTTGAGCCAGAACACCGACGTCGAGTAACCAGCATTGAGCACGTCCTGACCATGCTGGCGGAAACGGCTGGCGAACGCAGGTGCGCTGACCTGAGCGATACTGGCGCTGCCGTCGCGGTCCTCGTAGACCTGCATGACCCTGCCAAGCGGGAGATGCCGGGTCGCGTCGGTTATTTCGACCGCACCGGCCAGCACGGGCAGCCAGCCCAGAAGCACAATCAGCAAATAGCGCATACAGCCCCAGCATGGCCTGTCCGGTCGCGTCGTGGTTGCCCCCCATCCCTTTGAGACGACGTACCCCGGCAGTACCCGTTAGTCGAATTATCCGAGCACTCTAGCATAGCCTTCAACGATAGCATTGGGCCACTTCATATTTTAAAGAAACCGCTCTAGATCAATGGCTTGCAGACATCCGAAACCAATAAATTGACCGATTGATCAACAAATAGCGTTTGTAGGACGATCCGCGCAAATGGGATTGGTGGTAAGCTCGCCGACCATGAATACCTACAGCTCCCGCCCCGTTGTCCTCTGTCTCTCCGGCCACGACCCCAGTGGCGGTGCCGGCCTGCAGGCAGATATCGAAGCCCTGATCGCCCAAGGCTGTCACGCCGCGCCCGCGGTAACAGCCCTGACCGTCCAGGATACCGTCAACGTTACCGATTTCCGCGTGCTCGACCGCGAATGGGTACTGGCACAGGCCAACGCCGTGCTGGCCGACTCCGATGTCGCTGCGGTCAAGCTTGGCATGCTCGGGTCGATCGAAATGGTCGACACCGTTGCCGAACTGCTCAGCGCCCACCCTCACCTCCCGCTGGTCTGCGACCCCGTGCTGCGCGCGGGTGGCGGCGGCCGCCTGGGCAAGGACGAGGTCGGCTATGCCCTGCGCGAACGCCTGCTGCCGCGTGCCACCATCGCCACGCCAAACCTACCCGAAGCACGCATTCTGGCCGAACTGCCCGACGGCAGCGCCGACGAGTGTGCCGAAAAACTGTTGCCGTTCTGTAAACACCTACTGATCACCGGTGGCCACGGTGACGAAGACGAAATCCATAACCGCCTGTACAGCCGCGACGGCCAGAGCCACACCTGGACCTGCCAACGTCTGCCCGGCAGCTACCATGGTTCGGGCTGCACGCTGGCCAGTGCCCTAGCCGGTCGCCTGGCACTTGGCGAGCAGCTCCAGAGCGCCGTACGCAGTGCCCTGGACTACACCTGGCGAACCCTGCGCGATGCCGAACAACTGGGCAAAGGCCAGTTCGTCCCGCGCCGCCTGCCCTTGGACTTCTGTTCCTGATACGAGGCTTTCCGATGAAGCTACGCGGTCTGTACGCGATCACCGACAGCCAGCTGCTCGCCGGCCGTTTCCTGTCCCACGTCGAGGCAGCCCTTGAAGGCGGCGTGTGCCTGCTGCAATACCGTGACAAAAGCGACGATGCCGCCCGCCGCCTGCGCGAAGCAGAGGCGCTGAAGCAGCTCTGCGAGCGCTACGGCACCCAGCTGATCATCAACGACGATGCCGAACTGGCCGCGCGCCTGGGCGTCGGCGTGCACCTGGGCCAAACCGATGGCCCACTGACACCCGCCCGCGCCCTGCTGGGCCGCCATGCCATCATCGGCTCGACCTGCCACGCCCAGCTCGACCTGGCCAGACAAGCGGCCAACGAAGGCGCCAGCTATGTGGCCTTCGGGCGCTTCTTCAACTCGGTGACCAAGCCCGGTGCGCCGGCCGCCAGCGTAGAGCTGCTGGAACAGGCCCGTGCCCAGGTCAAGCTGCCGATCGCCGTGATCGGCGGAATCACCCTCGACAACGCCGCCCCGCTGGTCGCCCATGGTGCAGACCTGCTGGCGGTGATCCATGGCTTGTTCGGTGCCGACAGCGCGCAGGAAGTTACCCGCCGCGCCCGCGCCTTCAACGCCCTGTTCGCTTCCTGATTTCGAGAGATAACTCCATGTCCCGTTCCGAATCCCTGTTCGCCCAAGCCCAGAAGCACATCCCCGGCGGCGTCAACTCGCCGGTCCGTGCCTTCAAGAGCGTCGGCGGCACGCCACTGTTCTTCAAGCACGCCGAAGGCGCCTACGTGGTTGACGAGGACGACAAGCGCTACGTCGACTATGTCGGCTCCTGGGGCCCGATGATCCTCGGCCACGGCCACCCGGACGTACTCGAATCGGTACGCAAGCAGCTCGAACACGGCCTGTCCTATGGCGCACCGACCGCCATGGAAACCGAAATGGCCGACCTGGTCTGCTCGATCGTGCCGTCCATGGAAATGCTGCGTATGGTCAGCTCGGGCACCGAAGCGACCATGAGCGCCATTCGTCTGGCCCGTGGTTACACTGGCCGCGACGCCATCATCAAGTTCGAGGGCTGCTACCATGGCCACTCCGACAGCCTGCTGGTCAAGGCCGGCTCTGGTTTGCTGACTCAGGGCGTGCCTAGCTCCGCCGGCGTCCCGGCGGACTTCGCCAAGCACACCCTGACCCTGCCGTTCAACGATATCGCTGCGGTGGAGAAGACCCTTTCCGAAGTCGGCCAGACCGTCGCCTGCATCATCGTCGAGCCGGTGGCCGGCAACATGAACTGCGTACCACCGGCTCCAGGCTTCCTCGAAGGCCTGCGTGAGCAGTGCGACAAGCACGGCGTGGTGTTGATCTTCGACGAAGTGATGACCGGTTTCCGCGTCTCCCTCGGTGGCGCACAGGGCCATTACGGCATCAAGCCGGACCTGTCGACCTTCGGCAAGATCGTCGGTGGCGGCATGCCCGTCGGCTGCTTCGGTGGCAAACGCGAAATCATGGGCTGCATCGCCCCGCTGGGCCCTGTCTACCAGGCGGGCACGCTGTCGGGTAACCCACTGGCCATGGCGGCCGGCCTGACCACCCTGAAACTGATCAGCCGCCCGGGCTTCCACGATGAACTGAGCGCCTTCACCAGCCGCATGCTCGATGGCCTGCAGCAGCGCGCCGATGCTGCCAGCATTCCGTTCGTCACGACCCAGGCGGGGGCCATGTTCGGCCTGTACTTCAGTGGCGCCGACGACATCGTCACCTTCGACGACGTGATGGCCAGCGACGCCGAGCGCTTCAAGCGCTTCTTCCACCTGATGCTCGAAGGTGGCGTATACCTGGCCCCAAGCGCGTTCGAGGCCGGCTTCACCTCGATCGCCCACGGCGAGAAAGAGCTGCAGATCACCCTGGATGCGGCCGAGCGCGCTTTCGCCAAGCTCAAGTAAGCTCCCTGATCGCCGGCCGCCGGCTCCTGCAGGTACTTCACAGGCCTGGTAACCTGTGCAATACCTGTGGGGGCGGGTAATAAAAGAGCCTGCAACACGCACTGACTTCCCCAACCAAACAGAAATTCGCGTAAAACTTTGTAAGGTTGGCGCTGCTTATCCCATAATGTGCCACCAGAGACATTGGCCGTAGCTTTGCAGAGGTAAGTCGATCCCCATGAACCGCACCGGCCGCGCCCTGACCATGGGCTGCCTGTTGCTTCTTCAGCCCCTGCTGGCCCTGGCGGAGGGCGGTAACTCGTTGCTGATTCCAGCGACGGGCCGCTGCACTTTGAACGTTCAGCCAGAAGACCTGCACAATGCCTTGAAGGCCTGTGAGCAGACGGCGGCGACCGGGGACGCCCAAGCGCAGTTCGAACTGGGCGAGTATTACTACACGCAAACGCCAAAGGACCTGAAAAAGGCCCTGGACTGGTTCGAGAAAGCTTCGCTGCAAGGTCACGCCGAAGCCCAATACCGCCTGGGCGCCATGTTCTTCCATGGCGAAGGGGTCAAGGCCAATAACGTGCAGGCCTACATCCTGCTGAAGATGGCCGCGGTCAACGGTGCCGAGGATGCACTGGACATGGCCGATGAAGTGACCGAGCAGATGCCCCGTGACGAGCTGGAGCATGCCACCCAGGTGCTCGGCCAGATCTTCCGCAAGTACCTGCTTGAACTACAGAACGCCGAAGGGCGCACGCCGTTCTCGCCACTTCCCTGAAACGCCTTACTTCTCCGGCATCGGCATCGGGAATGGCATTACATTGCCACCCCCCTTGGCTTCGCTGATCTTGGCCGTTCCCAGACGCTCCACTTCGTCGATACGCACGATCGAGTGCATCGGCACGAAGCTGCGGATCACCCCTTCGAACTGGTTCTTGAGCTTCTCTTCGCTCGGGTCGACCACCACTTGGGTGCGCTCGCCGAAGACAAACTCCTCGATTTCGAGAAAGCCCCACAGATCGCTCTGGTAGATCTGCTTGGCATACATTTCGAAGACCTGGCCCTGATTCAGGAAAATGACTTTATAGATGGCGGGTTCGCGTTTGCTCATGTTTGCGGAGATAACACATGCGTAAGAAAAGGCGGGCATCATAGCAGAGAGGCAGATCGATCTGTGCCGCCGGTTCCAGTCAGCACGAGTCCCGCACTTCCGGCCGGAGCCGGCTCGCCGGCGACAAGGCCGGAACGGGCAGTACATAGCTTGTGCCAACCCTTGATCGTTTCAGTGCTTTCGCCACTGCCATCGAAGGGTTATTCTTGAGATCACATTCATTGCCGTCGAGCGGCTAAAAAACGACCTTGAACGCACCCATAGAACCCCATCGTTTCATCCTCGAACCTTTCGAGGCCCACCGTTTCGCCAACCTGTGCGGCCAGTTCGACGAGCACCTGCGCCTGATCGAACAACGCCTGGCCATCGAAATCCGCAACCGCGGCAACCAATTCGAGCTGATCGGCGAACCCAAGACGACCTCCGCTGCCGAGCAACTGCTGCGACGTCTCTATCGCGAGGCCAAATCCTCCGACCTGTCGCCGGAAACCGTCCACCTGTACCTGCAGGAGTCCACGGTCGAGAACATCGACAACCCGGCGGTCAATGAGGTGAGCGTTTCGTTGCGTACACGCAAGGGCAACATTCGCCCGCGCGGGGTCAACCAGCAGCGCTACGTCAAGGAAATCCTGGCCAACGACATCAACTTCGGCATCGGCCCGGCCGGTACCGGCAAGACCTACCTGGCCGTGGCCTGCGCCGTGGACGCCCTGGAACGCGAGCAAGTGCGTCGCATCCTGCTGGTGCGTCCGGCCGTCGAGGCCGGCGAGAAGCTCGGTTTTCTGCCAGGCGACCTTGCGCAGAAGATCGACCCGTACCTGCGCCCGCTCTACGACGCGCTCTACGAGATGCTGGGCTTCGAGCATGTGGCCAAGCTCATCGAGCGCCAGGTGATCGAGATCGCCCCCCTCGCCTACATGCGTGGCCGCACACTGAACAACAGCTTCATCATCCTCGACGAGAGCCAGAACACCACGCTCGAACAGATGAAGATGTTCCTCACCCGAATCGGCTTCGGCTCGACGGCGGTGATCACCGGTGACATCACCCAGGTCGACCTGCCACGCGGCACCAAGTCGGGCCTGGCCCACGTCATCGAGGTGCTCAAGGACGTTCCGGGCATCAGCTTTACCCACTTCCAACCCAAAGACGTGGTTCGTCACCCACTGGTGCAGCGCATCGTCGAGGCTTACGACCGTTTCGACGCCCGTCAGGCAAAACCCGAGGTTCCCGGCAAAGATGCTTGAACTCGACCTGCAACGGGCCACGGACGCTGCCGCCCCGGATGACGCCGCCTTCCGCCGCTGGTGCGAACTGGCCTTGCGCCAGCGCAGCGCCGACTCGGAAATGACCATTCGCCTGGTCGACGAAACCGAAGGCCGCGAACTCAACCACACCTACCGGCACAAGGACTACGCAACCAATGTGTTGTCGTTCCCAGCCGACGTGCCGGACGACCTGCTGGATATCCCGCTACTGGGCGACCTGGTCATTTGCGTGCCAGTGGTCGAGCGCGAGGCCGCCGAACAGGGCAAGTCCCTGGAGGCTCACTGGGCGCACCTGGTCATCCACGGCTGCCTGCACCTGCTCGGCTATGACCACATCGAAGACGATGAGGCCGAGGAAATGGAAGCGCTGGAACGGGAATTGCTGGCAGAACTGGGTCACCCCGACCCATATGCCGACGATGAAAACGAATCAATCACACACTGATACTGCAAGGATCACGAGAACCGCCATGAGCGAAGATCGATCGAGCAACGGGCAGAAGTCCTGGCTGGGTAAACTGACCCAGGCTTTTGCCCATGAGCCGAAAAACCGCCAGGAGCTCCTCGAGCTGCTGCGTGAAGCCCATCAGAACAAGCTGCTCGACAGCGAAGCGCTGACCATCGTCGAAGGTGCCATCCAGGTCGCGGACCTGCAGGTGCGCGACATCATGGTGCCACGCTCGCAGATGATCAGCATCAAGGCTACCCAGTCGCCACGTGAGTTCCTGCCTGCGGTGATCGACGCCGCCCACTCGCGCTATCCGGTGATCGGCGAAAGCCATGACGATGTGCTCGGGATCTTGCTGGCCAAGGACCTGCTGCCGCTGATCCTCAAAGAGAACGGCGACAGTTTCAACATCAAGGACCTGCTGCGCCCCGCCACCTTCGTGCCGGAATCCAAGCGCCTGAACGTGCTGCTGCGTGAATTCCGCGCCAATCACAACCACATGGCCATCGTCATCGACGAATATGGTGGTGTGGCGGGCCTGGTGACCATCGAGGACGTGCTTGAGCAGATCGTCGGCGACATCGAAGACGAACACGATGTCGAGGAAGACAGCTACATCAAGCCACTGCCAAGCGGCGACTTTCTGGTCAAGGCACTGACACCGATCGACAACTTCAACGAGTTCTTCGACAGCGAGTTCTCGGACGACGAGTTCGACACGGTCGGCGGCCTGGTGATGAGCGCCTTTGGCCACCTGCCAAAGCGCAACGAGACTACCGAGATCGGTTCCTACAGATTCCGTATTCTCAACGCCGATAGCCGGCGGATACACTTGCTGCGCCTGACACCGATCACCCGCTAAGGACAAACATGCGTTGGATCACCCGCCCCGGCTGGCCCGGTAACCTGCTGGCCATGGCGGCCGGCGCCTCCACTCTCCTGGCCTTGGCGCCATTCGACATCTGGCCGCTGGCCCTGGTGTCCATCGCCCTGCTCTACCTCGGCCTGCGCGAGCTCAGCCCGCGCCAGGCCATGGGCCGCGGTTGGTGCTTCGGCTTCGGCCTGTACGGTGCCGGCACCTGGTGGATCTACGTCAGCATGAACACCTATGGCGGTGCTTCTCCGCTGCTGGCGACTCTGCTGCTGCTGGCGTTCTTCGCGGCGCTTGCCTGGTTCTTCGCCTTGCCCACATGGCTGTGGGCGCGCTGGCTACGGCGCAATGAAGCGCCCCTGGCCGATGCGTTGTGCTTTGCTGCGCTGTGGTTGTTGCAAGAGGCCTTCCGAGGCTGGTTCCTGACCGGTTTCCCGTGGCTATACGCAGGCTATAGCCAGCTGGACGGTCCGCTGGCCGGGCTTGCCCCGCTGGGTGGCGTGTGGCTGGTGTCCTTCGTTCTGGCCATGAGCGCTGCGCTGCTGTGCAACCTGCCGCGTCTGCGGGCACGCCCGTCATTCCTGGCGGTCGGCATCGTGCTGCTGCTGGCACCCTGGGGCCTGGGCCTTGCGCTCAAGGGCCACGCCTGGACCACCCCGGTCGGCGACCCGCTCAAGGTCGCTGCCGTGCAAGGCAACGTCGAGCAGGACCTGAAGTGGGACCCCGCCCATATCGACGCACAGCTGGCGCTGTACCGCGACATGAGCTTCACCTCCAAGCCCGTGGACCTGCTGGTCTGGCCAGAGACAGCCGTACCGGTGCTCAAGGACCAGGCGCAGGGCTACATCGACGTGATGGGGCGTTTTGCCGCCGAGCGGCATTCTGCGCTGATCACCGGCGTACCTGTGCGGCAAGTGGTGCACCACCAGCGCCGCTACTACAACGGTATCACCGTCACCGGTGAGGGCGATGGCACGTATCTGAAGCAAAAGCTGGTGCCGTTCGGCGAATACGTGCCACTGCAGGACATGCTTCGGGGGCTGATCGAGTTCTTCAACCTGCCAATGTCCGACTTCGCCCGGGGACCTGAAGACCAGCCGCTACTGCAAGCCAAGGGCTACCAGATTGCGCCGTACATCTGCTACGAAGTCGTTTACCCGGAATTCGCCGCCGGCCTGGCTGCCCGCAGCGACCTGTTGCTGACCATCAGCAACGACACCTGGTTCGGCACCTCGATCGGCCCGCTGCAGCATCTGCAGATGGCGCAGATGCGTGCCCTGGAAGCTGGCCGCTGGATGATCCGGGCCACCAACAACGGGGTCACCGCGCTGATCGACCCATTCGGCAAGATCACCGCGCAAATACCGCAATTCCAGCAGGCGATCCTGTATGGCGAGGTGGTGCCCATGCAGCAACTGACACCTTATCTGCAATGGCGCTCGTGGCCGCTGGCGATCGTCTGTGCGCTGTTGCTGGGTTGGGCGTTGGCAGCCGGGCGGATCGCGAAGACCGTTTGACGACACGGGACAGGCGAGGGCTGCAGCGCAGCCCTTTCGCGTCGCATGGCCGCGCCCATCCAAGAACTTCGGGGCTTGGAAACAACAGTCCTGGGCAAGAGCCGAGAGCGTGCGGGGCACTGCTGGAGCCGGTTTGCCGGTGAACGGCCATCTCAATAGAACAACCGATACCCTAGCAACCCCACCGCCTCATTGAGCAACTGCCCGCTTTGCCACACCGCCCGGCTCTCCGGCAGCAACCCGCCAAACGGCCGCGCATGATCACGCCCAAGAAATCCCATCGGCGCCACCACCACCTCGAAGCCCGCCTGCTCGAAGCTCCAGCGCGAGCGCTGCATGTGCCATGCCTGCGTCACCAGCACTACCCGGCGAATACCCAAAGGCTGAAGCAGCCGGGCGCTGAGCTGGGCATTCTCCCAGGTCGTACGGCTGGCTTCTTCCTTCCATTTGACGCCAACGGCAAAGTCCTCCTGCAACCGGTCGGCCATCAACTGCGCCTCACTCGGCGGCGTGCCGTAGTGCAAGCCGCCGCTGGTCAGCACCGGCAGGCCAGAGGCCTTGGCCAGACGCGCCGCAAAGCGCATGCGCTCCAGCGCCAAGGCGCTGGGCTGGTCGCCACCGCCCCAGGCCGGATCGCCCCGTTCACGCCCGGCCCCCAGTACCACGATGGCATCGGCCCGGCTCGCCAGGCCCGCCCATTCACCAACAGCCAGAGGCGGTTCGGTCTCCAGCAAACGCGCCGACTCCTGCACCACCGCAGGCAGGCTCATCAACCACAAGCCTCCGAGCCCGACAGCAAAGCACAACGCCGCTAGGCGCGGGCGCCTGGCACGCAGCCACCAGGCAGCCAGCAAGAGCAGGAACAGGATGCCGGGTGGCATCAACCATTGTTTGATGAAGAATCGAATCGGCATTGGCACACCTCCATGGAAGGCGTGCAGCCTAAGAGGATCGGCGTCGGGCAACAAGAGTGCGACCGACGCCGATCATAGGGTGTATATCGAAGCACCGGCGCACGATGGCCTGCGCCTTTAATCCTGAACGGCTAACGATTTGGCAGCGTCCTGGATCTTGCCGTGCCGGTGGAGCGTCGCTTGTCCTTGAGCCAGATGATCTTTGCCGAGGCCGGCTCCGCTTGCGGGTATGCGCCAACGCAGGCATTTCGGCGTTCCGGGAGCGACTCCAGGTAGGCCTTGATCACTTCGAACTCTGCATGGCTCAAGCCGCGCAGTTCCAGCTCGGCGGGCATCTCGTCGCGCAATCGTACCGAGGTCCTGGCAACTTCCAGCGCCAGCCCAAGACGGTCGATCAGGCGTTCGTAAAGCTCCGGTTTGATTGCGGGTAGCTGCGTCTCTCCCATCCGTTCACCTCATTGAAGATAAGAATATCTCCCCCCAACCATGAGCTTAGCGTCACTGCAAAAAGCAGCCGACCCCTGCGACCAGCGGACGTTCGCAATCAGGGTTTCCCACGATGTGCGGCGCTGCTGTATGCTACGGCGTTCACGCTCACGACACCGGAGTGCCGGACGCAGCGAGGTTCCGCTGCCTGGAACAAGGTCTCTTCTCTCTCAGCCAAAAGTAGCCATGCACGAACAATACACGCCCCGTGATATCGAAGCCGCCGCCCAGAAGTTCTGGGACGAGCAACAATCGTTCGCTGTTACCGAACAGCCAGGCAAAGACACCTACTATTGCCTATCGATGTTCCCGTACCCGAGCGGCAAGCTACACATGGGCCACGTTCGCAACTACACCATCGGCGACGTGATTGCCCGCTACCAGCGCATGCTGGGCAAGAACGTCCTGCAACCGATGGGCTGGGATGCTTTCGGCATGCCCGCGGAAAACGCCGCGATGAAGAACAACGTCGCGCCGGCCAAGTGGACGTACGAAAACATCGACTACATGAAGACCCAGCTCAAGAGCCTGGGCCTGGCCATCGACTGGGCACGTGAGGTCACCACCTGCAAACCCGACTACTATCGCTGGGAGCAGTGGCTGTTCACCCGCCTGTTCGAGAAAGGCATCATCTACCGCAAGAACGGTACCGTGAACTGGGACCCGGCTGACCAGACCGTACTGGCCAACGAACAGGTCATCGATGGCCGTGGCTGGCGTTCGGGCGCGCTGATCGAGAAGCGCGAAATCCCGATGTACTACTTCCGCATCACCGACTACGCCGACGAGCTGCTGGAAAGCCTCGACGAGCTGCCGGGCTGGCCTGAACAGGTCAAGACCATGCAACGCAACTGGATCGGCAAGTCGCGCGGCATGGAAGTGCAGTTCCCCTACGACCAGGCGAGCATCGGCCACGAAGGTACCCTGAAGGTCTTCACCACCCGTCCGGACACCCTGATGGGCGCCACCTATGTCGCCGTCGCCGCCGAGCACCCGCTGGCCACCCAGGCCGCCCAGGGCAACCCGGCGCTGCAGGCATTCATCGACGAATGCAAGAGCGGCAGCGTTGCCGAAGCCGACATGGCCACCCAGGAGAAGAAAGGCATGGCCACTTCCCTGCTGGTCGAGCACCCGCTGACCGGCGAGAAGCTGCCGGTCTGGGTCGCCAACTACGTGCTGATGCATTACGGCGACGGCGCTGTAATGGCTGTTCCAGCCCACGATGAGCGCGACTTCGAGTTCGCCCACAAGTACAACCTGCCAGTCAAGGCAGTGGTACGCACCAGCGCTGGCGACGAAGTCGGCAGCGAATGGCAGGCGGCCTATGGCGAACACGGCCAGCTGATCAACTCCGGCGAGTTCGACGGCCTGGACTTCGCGGGCGCATTCGACGCCATCGAAGCAGCCCTGATCCGCAAGGAGCTAGGCAAATCGCGCACTCAGTTCCGCCTGCGCGACTGGGGTATCAGCCGCCAGCGCTACTGGGGCTGCCCGATCCCGATCATCCACTGCCCATCCTGTGGCGACGTTCCAGTACCAGAAGACCAACTGCCGGTCGTCCTGCCGGAGAACGTGGTACCGGACGGCGCTGGTTCGCCGCTGGCGCGCATGCCCGAGTTCTATGCGTGCACCTGCCCGAAATGCGGCACCGCAGCGAAGCGCGAAACCGACACCATGGACACCTTCGTCGAGTCCTCCTGGTACTTCGCCCGCTACGCATCGCCCAACTACGACAAGGGCCTGGTCGACCCGAAAGCGGCCAACCATTGGCTGCCAGTCGATCAGTACATCGGCGGTATCGAGCACGCGATCCTGCACCTGCTGTACGCGCGCTTCTTCCACAAGCTGATGCGCGACGAAGGCCTGGTCACCTCCAACGAACCGTTCAAGAACCTGCTGACCCAAGGCATGGTGGTCGCCGAGACCTACTACCGCGTTGCCAGCAACGGCGGCAAGGACTGGTTCAACCCGGCCGACGTCGAAGTCGAGCGTGATGCCAAGGCCAAGATCATCGGCGCTCGCCTGAAGACCGATGGCCTGCCGGTAGAAATCGGCGGCACCGAGAAGATGTCGAAGTCGAAGAACAACGGCGTCGACCCGCAGTCGATGATCGAAGCCTACGGCGCCGACACCTGCCGCCTGTTCATGATGTTCGCCTCGCCGCCCGACATGAGCCTGGAGTGGTCCGACTCCGGCGTCGAAGGCGCAAGCCGCTTCCTGCGCCGTGTCTGGCGTCTGGCCCAGGCCCACGTTACCCAGGGTCTGCCGGGCAAGCTGGATGTCGCCGCCCTGGACGACGCGCAGAAGGTCATTCGCCGAGCCATCCACGCTGCGATCAAGCAGGCCAGCAATGATGTCGGCCAGTTCCACAAGTTCAACACCGCCATCGCCCAGGTGATGACCGTGATGAACGTACTGGAAAAAGCCCCGCAGGCCACCGAACAGGACCGCGCCCTGCTGCAGGAAGGCCTGGAAGCCGTGACCCTGCTGCTGGCCCCGATCACCCCGCACATCTCCCATGAGCTGTGGAAGGCACTGGGCCATGACCAGGCCGTGATCGACGCCAGCTGGCCAGTTGTCGATGAAAGCGCACTGGTGCAGGACACCGTGACCCTGGTCGTCCAGGTCAACGGCAAGCTGCGTGGCCAGGTGGAAATGCCGGCCGCCGCAAGCCGCGAGGAGATCGAAGCCGCAGCCCGCAGCAACGAGAACGTCCTGCGCTTCACCGACGGCCTGACCATCCGCAAGGTCATCGTGGTACCGGGCAAGCTGGTCAACATCGTCGCCAACTGATGGCAACGCCCGCCCGCAGCCTATGCGGGCGGGCGGAATCGGCTCACAAGGGAGCAACAACATGATCAAACGCAATCTGCTGGTAATAGGCCTGGCCGTCGTGCTCAGCGCCTGTGGTTTCCAGCTGCGCGGCACCGGTACCACCGAGCTGAGCGTCAAAGAGATGGACGTCAGCGCGCGCAACGCCTACGGCGAGACCGTGACCCAGCTGCGCGAAGTGCTGCAGCGCAGTGGCGTCAACGTTCACGCAGGCGCACCCTACCGCTTGGTGCTGACCAACGAGAAAGAAAGCCAGCGCGCCGCGACCTACAGCGGTGGCAACCGCTCGGCCGAATACGAGCTGACCACCGAGCTGGACTACAGCATCCTGGGCCTGAACAACCTCGAACTGCTCAGCGACAAGCTGGAAGTCCGCAAGATCTACATCCACGACGGTTCCAACATCACAGGTTCCGACCAGGAAGCCGAACAGGCCCGCACCGAGATGCGTCGCGACCTGGTGCAAGCCATGGTCGTGCGCCTGCAGATGCTGACGCCGACGCAGCTTGACCAGTTGCAGCAGGAAGCCGACGAACGCGCCAAGGCAGAAGCCGCCGCACTGGAGGCCGCTCGCCGCCAGCAGGCCGAGACGCCACAGCAATCGCCGCTGGAAGTTCCGGGCAACTAAGCCCGTGCGGGGCGCCCCAGGGTGCCCCGCCTGTTTCCCATGAAGCTCTCCCCCGCCCAACTCAACAAGCACCTGCAAGGTGCCCTGGCGCCGGTCTATGTGGTCAGCGGTGACGATCCGCTGCTGTGCCAGGAGGCCGCCGATGCCATCCGTACCGCAGCCCGTCAGCAAGGCTTCGACGAACGCCAGGTGTTCAGTGCCGACGCCAACTTCGACTGGGGCACCCTGCTCCAGGCGGGCGCCAGCCTCTCCCTGTTCGCCCAGCGCCGCCTGCTGGAGTTGCGCCTGCCCTCGGGCAAGCCCGGCGACAAGGGCGCCAGCGCGCTGATGGAGTACTGCGCCAAACCTGCCGAGGACACCCTGCTGCTGATCAGCCTGCCCAAGCTGGACGGCAGCGCGCAGAAGACCAAATGGGGCAAGGCGCTGATCGAAGGGCCCCACTGCCAGTTCATCCAGATCTGGCCGGTGGATACTCAGCAACTGCCACAGTGGATCAATCAGCGCCTGTCCCAGGCTGGCCTGTCGGCGCAGCGCGATGCCGTCGACCTGATCGCCGCACGGGTCGAGGGCAACCTGCTGGCCGCCGCCCAGGAAATCGAAAAGCTCAAGCTGCTCGCCGAAGGCAACCAGATCACCGTCGAAACCGTGCAGGCGGCAGTTGCCGACAGCGCCCGCTTCGACGTATTCGGGTTGGTCGATGCCATTCTCAATGGCGAGGCAGCCCACGCCCTGCGCATGCTCGAAGGCCTGCGTGGCGAAGGTGTCGAGCCACCCGTGATCCTCTGGGCGCTGGCCCGCGAGTTGCGGTTGCTGGCGGGCCTGGCGCAGCAGTTCAGCCAAGGCGTGCCGCTGGACAAGGCCTTCAGCCAGGCGCGACCGCCCGTGTGGGACAAACGCCGCCCCTTGGTCAGCAAGGCCCTGCAGCGTCTCTCCGCGCAGCGTTGGGCGCAATTGCTGCAGGACGCCCAGCGTATCGATGCGCAGATCAAGGGCCAGGCCGAGGGCTCGCCATGGACGGGGCTTGCCAGGCTATCGCTGTTGATGGCCGGACAGCGTCTGGTCCTGCCCCCCGAATGAGCCTCTTGGCCGACACGCAGCTCCTGCACACCCGCCAGGTACCAGAGTGCCGTGACGACGAACCACGGCGATAGGCCGCCGGACCATAAACACAATCAATTGGCCTCACCCTGCCCACAGGCCTACAGTGCGCCCCGACACCCACCCCAACGGGAATTGCACCATGAGCAAAAAGCCGAAAAAGCACGGGCCCAACAAGGCCAAGTCCATCGTCGCCCAGCCCCTGTTCCGATGCCGACAAGAACGACCGAACAAGGGCAAAGGCAGCTACCGCCGCGAAGCCTTCCAATCGAGAGATTGGGAGGCTTCGTACTTTTTGGCAGCATGAAAGCATCGCGAGCGCAGGCATGGTATGGTCGGCACCTGACCTGCAATTCTGGATCTGTGCATGCTTCTCAGTCTTCGCCCTCGCTGGAAAACCCGCCAACTGATCGTGGCATCCAGCCTCATCCTGCTCGTCGCCTGCGCGGAGAAACCCACCGCCGCCGACGCCCTGCCGCTGGCACCCGCCCAGCCCGCCCCGGTAGTGACGCTGCCTACCGCAACGCCTGACGTCAGCACTGAAATCCAGCCTCTGCAAACCTTCGCCCAGTGGCAGGCCGGTTTCCGCCAGCAAGCCCTGCAAGCCGGTATTGCGGCCAACACCTTCGACCGTGCATTCCTTGGCGTGACGCCAGACATGGACGTGATCAAGGCTGACCGCAGCCAACCTGAATTCACCCGTCCGGTATGGGAGTACCTCGAAGGTGCCCTGTCGCCGCTGCGCGTACGCAACGGCAAGAAGCTGCTGGAGCAGAACGCCGAACTGTTGAGCCGCATCGAGCAACGATATGGTGTCGACCGCCAGGTGCTGGTCTCGGTATGGGGCATGGAGAGCAACTTCGGCCAGTTCCAGGGCAACAAGTCGGTGATCCGCTCGCTGGCTACCCTGGCCTATGAAGGCCGCCGCCCACAGTTCGCCCAGGACCAACTGATCGCTGCCCTGCAAATCCTGCAGAACGGCGACATCCAGCCAGACGCCATGCGCGGCTCCTGGGCCGGTGCCATGGGCCAGACCCAGTTCATCCCGACCACCTACAACACCCATGCAGTGGATTTCGACGGTGATGGCCGCCGGGATATCTGGAACAGCACCCCCGACGCCCTGGCCTCCACCGCTCACTACCTGCAGAGCTCGGGCTGGAAACGCGGCCAACCGTGGGGCTTCGAGGTCCAGCTGCCGGCCGGCTTCGATTACTGGCAAGCTGATGGCGCGCTGCGCAAGCCTGTCTACGAGTGGCTGCAGATGGGCGTGAAACTGCCCGCCGGCACGCAGTTGCCTTCGGGCAGCAACCAGCTGTCTGCCGCACTCCTGCTGCCGGCCGGCGCACGCGGCCCGGCGTTCCTGGTCCTGGACAACTTCCGCGCGATCCTCAAGTACAACAACTCGTCGTCCTATGCCCTGGCCGTGAGCCTGCTGGGGGACCGGTTCAGTGGCTGGGGCTTCATCGCCGGCAGCTGGCCGAAGGAAGACCTGCCGCTGAGCCGGACCGAGCGCGTTGAACTGCAAAACCTGCTCAACGCCAGCGGCCATGAAGCAGGCAATGCCGACGGCATCATTGGCGCGAACACCCGCAAGGCCATTCGTAATGCCCAGCAAGGGCTGGGATGGCCGGCGGATGGGTATCCGACGCACAAGTTGCTCGAGAGCCTGCGTCAGCAGTGATTCTGGAGGAGTGCTTTGCACTCCATCGCCGGCAGGCCGGTTCCTACAGCGCACGTGTGTATCCGTAGGCGTCTGCTTGCCGCTGATTAGCCCGCAAGTCATCCACAAACCCACCGCACTCGCGTAAACTGCCAGCCTTCGCGCAGCCTCGGGCTGCCCCTGTCGATTTACCAAAGGTGCCCGCCATGCCTTGGCTGCAAGTACGCCTGGCCATCAGCCCGGAACAAGCCGAAACCTACGAAGACGCCCTGCTCGAAGTGGGCGCCGTCTCGGTGACGTTCATGGACGCCGAGGATCAACCGATCTTCGAGCCCGACCTCAACACCACCCCACTGTGGTCGCACACCCATCTTCTGGCCCTGTTCGAAGCCGACGCCGAGCCGGAGCATGTGTTCGCCCACCTGCGCCTGCTGACCGGCGATACGTTGCCCGAGCACCACGCCGAAGTGATCGAGGACCAGGACTGGGAGCGTAGCTGGATGGACAACTTCCAGCCGATGCGCTTCGGCCAGCGCCTGTGGATCGTGCCAAGCTGGCACGAGGCGCCCGAGAAAGACGCGGTCAACCTGCTCCTCGACCCCGGCCTGGCATTTGGTACCGGCACCCACCCGACCACCGCCCTGTGCCTGGAATGGCTCGATGGCCAACAGCTCAAAGACACCCAGGTGCTGGATTTCGGCTGTGGCTCGGGCATCCTGGCCATCGCCGCGCTGCTGCTGGGCGCCCGTGAAGCGGTCGGCACCGACATCGACGTACAGGCCCTGGAGGCCTCGCGCGACAACGCCCAGCGCAACGGCATCGCCGATGAGCGCCTGGCCCTGTACCTGCCTGAAGACATGCCGGCCATGCAGGCCGACGTGTTAGTCGCCAACATTCTGGCCGGCCCGCTGGTTTCGCTGGCACCGCAGTTGTCTGGCCTGGTTCGTCCAGGTGGCCTGCTGGCCCTGTCGGGCATTCTCGCCGAGCAAGGCGAAGAAGTGGCCGCTGCCTACGCCGCCGACTTCGAGCTGGACCCGATCGTCGTCCGTGACGGCTGGGTGCGCATCAGTGGTCGCCGCCGATAGGCAGGCCTAGAATAAGTCTCTGCACAGCTCCCGGATTGCCGCATGACCGACAGTTTCGTCACCCAGTGCCCGCATTGCCAAACCAGCTTTCGCGTCACCCATCACCAGTTGAGCGTGGCGCGCGGCGTAGTACGTTGCGGCCACTGCCTGCAGGTGTTCAATGCGGCCAAGCAACTGTTGGAGCAAAACCGTGCTGGCGCCGCTCGCGCGCCCGTACCGCCAGCAGAGCCTGTCGCGGCACCTGCTCTCGCGCCGCTACCGCCGGTCAGCGAGCCTGCTGCCGAGCCGCAAGACTGGGCTGCCACCGCGCAAGCGCTGGACGCACTCGACCTGGACCAGGAACTGGCCCGACTCGAGCGCCGTGGCCAACCGGCAGAGCCACACATCCCGAACAGCGACAGGGCACTGCACGCCCGTCGTGACGAGCCCGCCCCGCCCGATCTGGCAGACGAGCCGTTCGGCAACGCCATCGACGAACCACCTGAACCGCTCGAACCCCAAGCTGCGGCCGAGCCTGCCCCCGTCTTGCTGGAGCAGGAGCCACTGGAACGGGAGCCTGAACCCGGCGACCGCACCGAGCCGACCCTGGGCACGACCCTGGACCTGGATTTCGACGACGAACCGCCAGCGCGCTCAAGCACCGAGGTCGAGCCGCAAGAGACCTTCAGCGAGCCGCTCTCGGTAGCCGAGGATGAAGTCCACGTCAAAGGCCTGAGCGCCCGTGACGATGACGACACCGACCTGCACCTGTCGGCCCGTGACGACGAACCGTTCGAGCCGATGCCGGGCGAGCGCATCGAACCCGACCTGGTCGCCAAGGCCGAGCGCCCGGCGCGCAAGGAACCCCTGGTCGATGTGGTCGACGACCCGCTGCAACTGGACTGGGAGAAACCCCGACCCAACTGGGGCAAACGTCTTTTGTGGGGCCTACTGACGCTAGTGGCCGCAGGCCTGCTGGCCTTCCAGTACATCTGGTACCACTTCGACGAGATGGCCCGCCAGGACCAGTACCGTCCTTGGTTCCAGCAAGTCTGCCCGCTGCTGGGCTGCGAGGTGCCGACCCGCGTCGACATATCCCGCATCAAGAGCAGCAACCTTGTGGTGCGCAGCCACCCCGACTTCAAGGGTGCACTGATCGTCGATGCGATCATCTACAACCGCGCGCCCTTCGCGCAGCCATTCCCGCTGCTGGAGCTGCGCTTTGCCGACCTCAACGGCCAGTTGATCGCCAGCCGTCGCTTCAAGCCCAGCGAGTACCTCTCCGGGGAGCTGGCCGGGCGTGGCGAAATGCCCAGCCAGACCCCGATCCACATCGCCCTGGACATTCTCGACCCGGGCCCCAAGGCCGTGAACTACAGCCTCAGCTTCCGCTCTCCCGAGTGACCGGCGGTGTCGGGCCGGCATCTTGCCGGCGCTGGCCTGCTGTCGCAAACCTTCGGGCATAAGGCCGCAGCTGTTCAGATTTTATCCAAATCCATCTTTATCCGGTCACCGAGAGCGGGTATCATGCCAACCCTTTTTCGGACTCCAATGATTCGGCCCCACAACAGGGAACACCTATGTCGGCGGTACGCATCGGCCCTTATACACTGCGAAACAACCTGATCCTTGCTCCTATGGCCGGGGTTACGGACCAACCTTTCCGCACACTTTGCAAGCGCTTGGGCGCAGGCATGGTGGTATCGGAAATGGTGACCAGCGACATGAGCCTGTGGAACAGCCGCAAGTCCAGCCTGCGCCGCATCCATGAAGGCGATCCCGAGCCTCGCTCGGTCCAGATCGCCGGGGGTGACGCGCAGATGATGGCAGCGGCGGCCCGGGCCAACGTCGAAGCTGGCGCCCAGATCATCGACATCAACATGGGCTGCCCGGCAAAAAAAGTCTGCAACAAAGCCGCAGGCTCTGCTTTATTGAGAGATGAAGCCTTGGTCAGCGAGATCCTCCACGCCGTAGTCGGTGCAGTGGATGTCCCGGTGACGCTGAAAATTCGCACGGGTTGGGACCGGGCGAGCAAGAACGGCCTGAACGTGGCGAAAATCGCCGAGCAGGCCGGCATCCAGGCGCTGGCGGTACATGGCCGCACACGCGCCGACCTGTATACCGGCGAAGCCGAATACGACACCATCGCTGCCATCAAGCAGGCGGTGTCGATCCCGGTTTTCGCCAACGGCGATATCACTTCGCCAGAAAAGGCCCGGGCGGTGTTGGACGCCACCGGCGTCGACGGCCTGTTGATTGGCCGGGCTGCCCAAGGGCGGCCTTGGATCTTTCGCGAGATCGAGCATTACCTGAGGACTGGCCAGCAGTTGCCAGCCCCCACGCTGGACGAAGTGGAACGCATCCTGCTGGAGCACCTGGCCGCGCTGCATGCCTTCTATGGCGATGTAATGGGCGTACGTATCGCCCGCAAGCACGTCGGCTGGTACCTGGCAACAAGACCCGGTGGCAAGGAGTTTCGCTCCCGGTTCAACGCTTTGGAAGACACACAAGCGCAGTGCGCCAACGTTCGCGCCTTTTTCAGCGAGCGTCGACAGAGCCTTGAGACAGAGGACGGACAAGGGGTGGCCGCATGACGATGATGACCGAGACATTAGTGAGTGGAACAACGCCCGTGAGCGACAACGCCAACCTCAAACAGCACCTCAACACGCCGAGCGAAGAGGGCCAGACCCTTCGCGACAGCGTCGAGAAGGCGCTGCACAACTACTTCGCCCACCTGGAAGGCGCTACCGTTACGGACGTGTACAACCTGGTGCTCTCTGAAGTCGAGGCGCCCCTGCTCGAATGCGTGATGAACTACGTCAAGGGCAACCAGACCAAGGCCAGCGAGATGCTCGGACTCAACCGTGGCACCCTGCGCAAGAAGCTCAAGCAGTACGACTTGTTGTAAAGCCAGAATCCCAATCAGAAAAGGCGGCCTCTGCAAAGGGACGCCTTTTTTGCTGACTCCACCGCGTTATTGGAACCCGAAATGACCGACCAGACTACCCGCCTGCCAGTCCGCCGCGCCCTGATCAGCGTCTCCGACAAGACCGGTATCCTCGAATTCGCCCGTGAGCTGCAACAGCTCGGTGTCGAGATCCTGTCCACCGGCGGCACCTACAAGCTGCTCAAGGACAACGGCGTGAACGCGGTGGAAGTGGCCGACTACACCGGCTTCGCCGAAATGATGGATGGCCGGGTCAAGACCCTGCACCCGAAAATCCACGGCGGCATCCTGGGCCGCCGCGGCATCGACGATGCCATCATGAACGAGCACGGCATCAAGCCGATCGACCTGGTCGCCGTCAACCTGTACCCGTTCGAAGCCACCATCGCCAAGCCGGGCTGTGACCTGCCAACCGCCATCGAGAACATCGACATCGGTGGTCCAACCATGGTCCGTTCGGCCGCCAAGAACCACAAGGACGTGGCCATCGTGGTCAACGCCAGCGACTACGCCAGCGTCCTTGAGAACCTCAAGGCCGGTGGCCTGACCTACGCCCAGCGCTTCGACCTGATGCTCAAGGCCTTCGAACACACCGCCGCCTACGACGGCATGATCGCCAACTACATGGGCACCATCGACCAGGCCAAAGAGACCCTGAGCACCGAAGGCCGCAGCGAATTCCCGCGCACCTTCAACAGCCAGTTCGTCAAGGCCCAGGAAATGCGCTACGGCGAGAACCCACACCAGAGCGCGGCGTTCTACGTCGAGGCCAAGAAAGGCGAGGCCAGCGTTTCCACCGCCCTCCAACTGCAGGGTAAGGAGCTGTCGTTCAACAACGTGGCCGACACCGATGCCGCGCTGGAGTGCGTGAAGAGCTTCGTCAAGCCAGCCTGCGTCATCGTCAAGCACGCCAACCCATGCGGCGTGGCCGTCGTCCCTGAAAACGAAGGCGGCATCCGCAAGGCCTATGACCTGGCCTACGCCACCGACACCGAGTCGGCCTTCGGCGGTATCATCGCCTTCAACCGCGAGCTGGACGGCGAAACCGCCAAAGCCATCGTCGACCGTCAGTTCGTCGAAGTGATCATCGCGCCGAAAATTTCCCAGGCCGCCCGTGAAGTGGTTGCCGCCAAGCAGAACGTGCGTCTGCTGGAGTGTGGCGAGTGGCCTGCCGAGCGCGCCGCCGGTTGGGACTTCAAGCGCGTCAACGGTGGCCTGCTGGTGCAGAGCCGCGATATCGGCATGATCACCGCCGATGACCTGAAGATCGTCACCAAGCGCGCCCCGACCGAGCAGGAAATCCATGACCTGGTGTTTGCCTGGAAAGTGGCCAAGTTCGTCAAGTCCAACGCCATCGTCTACGCCAAGCAGCGTCAGACCATCGGTGTCGGTGCTGGCCAGATGAGCCGCGTGAACTCCGCCCGTATCGCCGCCATCAAAGCGGAGCATGCCGGCTTGCAGGTTCAGGGTGCGGTCATGGCATCGGATGCGTTCTTCCCGTTCCGTGATGGCATCGACAATGCGGCTAAAGTGGGTATCAGCGCCGTGATCCAACCCGGTGGCTCGATGCGTGATGCCGAGGTGATTGCTGCTGCTGACGAAGCCGGCATCGCGATGGTCTTCACCGGCATGCGCCACTTCCGCCACTGATTTACGGCAATCGGCCGCACTGAAGCAGGTATCTGCTGTGTTGGGGCCGGTTCCGCTGATGCTCATTGCCAGAAGGCAACTACGCTCATCGGAACCGGCTTCGCCTTGCATCCACCTGCTTTACTGCGACCTCGCAAAGCGAGAGGCAAGCACTCTCGTTCGACAGATTTCGAGGTTTTGACATGAAAGTTTTGATCATCGGCAGCGGCGGCCGTGAGCACGCCCTGGCCTGGAAAGTCGCCCAGGACCCACGCGTCGAGAAAGTCTTCGTTGCCCCAGGCAACGCTGGCACCGCCATCGAAGCCAAGTGCGAGAACGTCGCCATCGACGTCTGTGCCCTGGAGCAATTGGCCGATTTCGCCGAGAAGAACGTCGACCTGACCATCGTCGGTCCTGAAGCACCGCTGGTTATCGGTGTGGTCGATCTGTTCCGCAGCCGTGGGCTGGACTGCTTCGGCCCGACCAAGGGCGCGGCCCAGCTCGAAGGCTCCAAGGCCTTCACCAAGGACTTCCTCGCCCGTCACAAGATTCCGACCGCCGACTACCAGAACTTCACCGAGATCGAGCCTGCCCTGGCCTATCTGAAGGAGAAGGGTGCGCCAATCGTGATCAAGGCCGACGGCCTGGCTGCAGGCAAAGGCGTGATCGTCGCCATGACCCTGGAAGAAGCCGAAGCCGCCGTGCGTGACATGCTGGCCGGCAACGCCTTCGGCGACGCGGGTTCGCGCGTGGTGATCGAAGAGTTCCTCGACGGCGAGGAAGCCAGCTTCATCGTCATGGTCGACGGCCAGAACGTGCTGCCAATGGCCACCAGCCAGGACCACAAGCGCGTCGGCGACAAGGACACCGGCCCGAACACTGGCGGCATGGGTGCCTACTCCCCTGCCCCGGTGGTCACTGCCGAGGTGCACCAGCGTGTGATGGAGCAGGTGATCTGGCCGACCGTGCGGGGCATGGCCGAGGAAGGCAACGTCTACACTGGCTTCCTGTACGCAGGCCTGATGATCGACAAAGCGGGCAACCCCAAGGTCATCGAGTTCAACTGCCGCTTCGGCGACCCGGAAACCCAACCGGTCATGCTGCGCCTGGAGTCGAGCCTGGTGCTGCTGGTCGAGGCCGCCTTCGCCAAGGCCCTGGACAAGGTCGAGGCCCAGTGGGACCCGCGCCCGAGCCTGGGCGTGGTGCTGGCAGCAGGCGGTTACCCAGGCGACTACGCCAAGGGCGACGTGATCAGCGGCCTGGAAGCAGCGGCCAAGATCGAAGGCAAGGTGTTCCACGCCGGTACTTCGCTCAAGGATGGCCAAGTGGTGACCAACGGTGGCCGCGTGCTCTGCGCCACGGCGATGGGCAGCACGGTTGCCGACGCTCAGCAGCAGGCTTACCGCCTGGCCAAGGAAATCAGCTGGAACGGTAGCTTCTACCGGACCGACATCGGCTACCGGGCCATTGCCCGCGAGCGCGGTGAGCACCAGCAGTAAGCATTACCGAATCGCCGTGGTGCCCTGCGCCCACGGCCTTCGGCTCGTCGACAGGCTCTGGCCAAGGCCTTGCCTTCGACTTGGCGCGCCGCGCATAGTTAATACCCGGCACATCAGCTAAGAAGGGATTTCGTCGTGCGTCGGCTTCGGATTGCCACAGCCCTGATCGTCAGCTTGCTGACCTTGCTCTGCCTGCTTCCGGCTTCGGCCGAACAAGGCGGAGGCTGGTCGGTTCTGCTCGATGAACAGGCCAACCTGCAATTGAGCGATGTGCGCTCCGATCGCTACCGCAGCCAGTTCAGCCCCATCGCCCTCGGCGACCTGGATGCCGCGCCCGCGGAACAGGCCCTGTGGCTGCACTACCGGCTGGAGCCTGGCGACCAGGAACAACTGCTGCGGGTGTTCGCCCCGGACCTCTCACGCCTCGACCTCTACGCCCTCGACGGCGACCAATTACTCCGTCAGCTGCACCATGGCCCCCAGGCCGGCAACGCCAGCCCGACCCTGCGCGGCAGCGACCATGTCTTACCTCTGCCCAACCGCCAGCAGCCGCTGGATATTTACCTGCGCCTGGTCTCCGAGCACCAGCTGCGCCCGGCCATCAGCCTGGAGCCCGCCGCGGTAGCAGCCTCCGACCAGGCTCAGCCCTTGCTGTTCGGCATGCTGTTCGGCGGTTTGGTGATGCTCATCCTGCACAACCTGATCCGCTTCCTCTACACCCGCTCCAGCACCACCCTGGTGCTGGCCCTGTATCACGGCCTGATGCTGCTCAGCGGCCTGATTCTGCTGAACCTCAGCGGCCCATGGTGGCATTTGTGGCATAGCGCGCAGACGCCGGCGGCCTACCTGACCCTGGTCCTGGCAGGGCTGGCCGGGCTGTACTTCACCCAGCATTTCTTTTCCCCCTGCAGCTCGCCACGGCTCAACCGCTTGTTGCAGGGCGAGATACTGGTCACGGCGGTCAGCGGCCTGGTCCTGCTGTTCGTCGATACCCTGCCGCTGAACCTGATGACCTATGCGCTGCTGTCGCTGGGCAGCGTAAGCATGCTGCTGGTGAGCAGCTACCACTGGTACAAGGGTTATGGGCCAGCGCGCCTGTTCAGTCTCGCCATGGTGATCTACAACCTCTGCGGCCTGGTACTGCTTCCGGCACTGCTCGGGCTGACCCGCACCTCGACCCCCTGGCTGCTGTGCATCCTCATGGCCATGACCGTGGCCAGCGGGTTGCTCCTCAACCTGGCCGTCAGCGAACGCCTGCGCCGGATGAGCGAGGAACGCTTCAGCGCCAGCCGCGCGCTGGCTGCCAGCGATGCCGAAATCAATGCCAAGGCCGAGTTCCTGGCCAAGATCAGCCACGAGATCCGCACCCCCATGAACGGCGTGCTGGGCATGACCGAGCTGCTGCTCGGCACGCCGCTGTCGGTCAAGCAGCGCGACTACGTGCAGACCATCCACAGCGCCGGCAACGAACTGCTGACCCTGATCAACGAGATTCTCGACATTTCCAAGCTCGAGTCGCGGCAGATCGAGCTGGACGATGTGCAGTTCGACCTCAATGCCTTGATCGAAGACTGCCTGAACATCTTCAGGGCCAAGGCCGAACAGCAGAACATCGAGCTGATCAGCTTCACCCAGCCGCAGGTGCCACGCGTCATCAGCGGCGACCCGACCCGCCTGCGCCAGGCACTGTCGAGCCTGCTGGAGAATGCCCTGAAGAACACCGACCAGGGCGAGATCCTGCTGGTGGTGGCGCTGGACCAGCGCGGCGAGGCACCACGCTTGCGCATCGCCGTACAGGACAGCGGCGAGCCACTGCCGGCCGCAGAGCGCGAAGCCCTGCTGCAGGCCGAGCTGCACAGTCATCACTTCCTGTCGAGCAACAAGCTGGGCGGCCACCTGGGCCTGGTCATCGCCAAGCAGCTGATCGGCATGATGCAGGGCGAGTTCGGCATCAAGAGCAGCACCAACATGGGTAACACCCTGTGGCTGACCTTGCCGCTGGACCCTTCGCGACTCGAACAACCGCCCACCGACCTCGACGGCCCGCTGCGCGATGCCCGGGTGCTGGTGGTCGACGACAACGACACCTGCCGCAAGGTCCTGGTGCAGCAATGCAGCGCCTGGGGCATGAATGTCAGCGCCGTGCCTTCGGGCAAGGAGGCGCT
Organism: Pseudomonas sp. Rh2; assembly: GCF_040762985.1. Classification (NCBI taxonomy): domain Bacteria; kingdom Pseudomonadati; phylum Pseudomonadota; class Gammaproteobacteria; order Pseudomonadales; family Pseudomonadaceae; genus Pseudomonas; species Pseudomonas sp. Rh2. The sequence continues at coordinate 1,146,824 of NZ_CP142890.1, read as the reverse complement.
GGCCCTGCTGCGCACCAAGGCGCACCTGCGCGACTACTTCGACGCTGTGCTGCTGGACCAGAACATGCCTGGCATGACCGGCATGCAGCTGGCCGCCAAGATCAAGGAAGACCCGAGCCTGAACCACGACATCCTGGTGGTGATGCTCACCGGCATCAGCAATGCACCGAGCAAGGTCATTGCCCGCAATGCCGGGGTCAAGCGAATCCTGGCCAAGCCCGTGGCGGGCTACACGCTCAAGACCACCCTGGCCGAGGAACTGGCGCAACGCGGCCGCGAACAGGCCGTGTCCATACCGATGCCCGGCGCGGCGCCAGCACTTGAGCTGCCTCGCGATTTCCGCGTGTTGGTGGCCGAGGACAACAGCATCTCGACCAAGGTGATCCGAGGTATGCTCGGCAAGCTGGACCTGGAGCCAGATACCGCCAGTAACGGCGAAGAAGCCCTGCAAGCCATGAAGGCACAGCGCTACGACCTGGTCTTGATGGACTGCGAGATGCCGGTACTGGACGGGTTCTCCGCGACGCAGCAACTGCGCGCGTGGGAGGCCGCCAACCAACGCCAGCGCACGCCGGTGGTGGCATTGACCGCGCATATTCTGGCCGAGCACAAAGAGCGTGCGCGCCTCGCTGGCATGGACGGGCACATGGCCAAGCCGGTGGAGCTCTCGCAATTGCGCGAGCTGATCCAGTACTGGGCGAACAACCGTGAGGCCCAGGCGGATACTGCGCATACCTCGTGATGTGCAGGGCCTGTCGCGCCTACACGGGCGATGGGGGCGCTGATACACTCCCCACACCCTTCCTGCCATGGACCTTGCCATGCTCCATGAGTTGTTCAGCGTCTACCTGAAGATGCTCGTGCTCTACAGCCCATTCTTCGTGCTGTCGTGCTTTATCGGTCTGACCCGCGGCTATTCCAGCAAGGAACGCAAGCAACTGGCATGGCGCGTGGCCTTCGCCGCGCTGGTCGCCAGCGTGCTGCTGTACCTGTTCGGGCGGGTGATCTTCGGGGTGTTCGGCATCACGGCCGACGCCTTCCGCATCGGCGCCGGCAGTGTGCTGTTCATCTCGGCATTGGGCATGGCCCAGGGCAAGCCGGCGGTGCAGGCCGACAACGTGCAACAAGACGTGACCATCGTGCCACTGACCATCCCCCTGACCGTTGGCCCCGGCACCATCGGTGCCTTGCTGGTGATGGGCGTGGGCCAACCGCATTGGGACGACAAGCTGCTGGCCATCGTCAGCATCGCCCTGGCCAGTTTCACCGTCGGCCTGGTGTTGTACCTCTCCAACAGCATCGAGCGGATTCTGGGTGACCAGGGCTTGCAGATCGTCAGTCGCCTGATGGGGCTGTTCGTCTGCGCCCTTGCGGCACAGATCATCTTTACCGGAATCAAAGGTTATCTGTTGCCCTAGAGCTTCAAGTCCTCGATAAGCTGGCGATCCTTGGACAGCACCCGCGACAAGACCAACTGCTTGTGCTGGTCCCTGAACAAACGCAGGTTGAACCGTATCAATTCGGCACTGTGTGCATGAAGTGCCATTTTCAACTCCCCCTTGGCGAACAAGAGGTTCTTGTAGCTGTCCAGTTCGAGCATCTCCATGTGGAACAGCACCATGTCGTAGACGTCACCCGCTCTGCGCACACAAGGCATCAGCTGAATCTGGGTCTTGTTCTGCTCTCTCATCCGCGTTTCGAAGCGCTTGATCAACGTCGGATCGCGCTGCAATGCCAGGATGGACCGTTCCGCGACAGCCAGGTGCTCCGGCCTACCCACTTGCCCGATTCGCGACAATGCCCGTTCCAGTATCCGCTCTCGGCTTGGGCCTGGGTGTCTTACGATAGGCGCAGGCGTCGCATCCCATCCAAGAAAACACAGTTTGCGCCGGTAGTTGGTAAACCAGTCCAGACACAGCGGTTCCTCCTTCTCCTCCGTCGCCACACGGTGTGCAAAGCGGACCACCAACAGAATGTCCTCTCGCGCCTCACGGCTGACATCGGAAGAAAACGGCATGATGCTGCTTTCGACAACCGTGCCGCATAACGATACAGAGTTCAGGTCAGACATCTTCCAGTACCTCCAGGTCGCATACCGGGCGGGACATCGGAAAGCCAGTCCCGATGTCCCGCCCCGCAAATCAGTCGAGTTTGAGTTCAGCCAGCACTTCACGCGCCTTGGCATCGAGTTTCAGCTCGATCAGTTCGCGGGCATTGTTGTAACGGCGGCGGCTGAAGCTCAGCGAAGCGGCGCAGGCATAGGTCGTGGCGCCACGGTGCTCCCATTTGCCCAGCAGGGTTTCGCCTTTCCTGTCGGGAAGTTCATCGTTCTGCAGGGCGCAGACCAACATGACCACCTCACCACTTTCCGATTGAGCGCACTTGCACAGGCTGATGCTCACCCGGTCGTCTTCACGCGTGCGGGTACCCAGGAGCTTGATGATCTTGCTGTCCTGAAGCGCCTCCATGACGGCGCCACCCAGGTCCTTGAGGCTTTGCCTGATATCGCCGGTCGCCGACCCGTATGCAGACTGAAGCCCCTGGTAGAACAGGTTGCTCATCTCGACGTACGACCCGGACTCCGTAACCTTGTTGACTTCGTACTTGAGTGCCGTCCAACCCGTCGCCCCCATGATCCGCAGGTATTCTTCGAACCAGGCCTCCACCTCCTTGGTGGGGTGATATTTCTTGTTGGCGGCCTGGGTGGCCAGGGCATGGCTGTCGCGACTGGCTTCGCGAACGAGCTCGGTGACGTTGTCGCTGAACACGAACAGGTTTTCGTCGGCGAGCAGTTGAAGTGTCTGTTTCTCGCGGGTGGCGGTCATGTGGCGGATCTCCGTGATAGGGGGGGTGAGCCCTTGCGGCCCACCCACAAACCTACCGATCGCCAGACACCTTGCCCTGCCTGAAATGCTTCCTCGACGGCAGCTGTTCCAACCGCTTACGGTTTGCTGCCGTACCAGCGCGGGGTGTAGGTCCACAGCCCCCCGTCCGCACGCTCGAAGGTGCAGGTGGTGGAGGATCCGATCAATACCATGGTGCGCATGTCGACCATTTCTGGCACCAGTTCGGCCAAAGGTACGACCTTGAGCGTCTGCCCGGGCCTACCAACGTCGCGACCGAGGACTACAGGCGTGTTCCCCTCCCGATGCTGACGCACGATCTCCAGGGCACGCCCCAACTGCCAAGGTCGCGAGCGCGAGATGGGGTTGTAGAACGCCAGGACAAGGTCGGCCTGCGCCGCCAGGTCCAGACGTCGCTCGATGATCGACCAGGGCTTTAGGTTGTCCGACAGTGACATCACGCAGAAGTCGTGCCCCAACGGCGCGCCAGCCTGCGCGGCAGTGGCCAACGAAGCGGACACACCCGGCAGGATCTCCAGGTCCACGCGATGCCAGGCCGGGTCGGTCGATTCGTGCAGGGCTTCCAGTACGGCGGCAGCCATGGCGAATACCCCTGGGTCGCCCGACGACACCACCACCACCGAGCGCCCCTGGGCGGCCAGTTCGAAGGCGTGGCGAGCACGCTGCATCTCTTCGCGGTTGTCGGTGCAATGCAGAATCTGGTCGCCACGGAAGGGGCCGGCCATGCGCACATAGGTCTCGTAGCCAAGCACATCCTGGGCGCGGGCCAGTTCAGCCTTGACCGCGGGAACCATCAATTCGGCGGCGCCAGGCCCCAGTCCTATGACCGCAAGGCGGCCACGGGGGCGGCCGACCCGGGTGACATCCACGGGCGACGGGGCCAACGCGATGACTACACCGCCTTGTTCGATCAGGCGTGCTCCAGGCAAGGCAGCACTCGCCAGGTCCGCCAGGCCGGACACCCTCGGGGCGAAGCGCAGCGCAACGCCGAGCGTCTGCGCGGCCTCATGCAGGGACGGCTCTGCCATGGCCTGCTCGGCCACCAGCAAGCAGGCCAGTGACGGCTCGGCGATGCCCGCGGCACCCAAGGCAGCACGCACCTGCTCGACCAGAGCCGGCCCAACGGACTCGATGGCGACCACTACCGAGCGGGCGTGGATCAGTAATTCATCACGGCTGGCCGGACGCGCCTCGCACCCTACGTGAATGATGCGCTGCGCGGACTCACTGGCCGGCAGCTGAACCTGCGCAAGCCACGGGGCATCGCCTTCGACACGTACCGTCTCGCCGGCCAGCAGGTCCGAAACGAAACGCTTGCCCTGCTCGATGTCCGCCAGCGCATACCCCTCGGGTGGGTTCAACAGGCAGGTGCCGAATCGCAACTCGCCGCTGGTGGTGATCGCCGCAGGCACACCCAGTGCCTCGCCAATCTCGCGGGCCATGACATTGACCCCGGCCAGACCGCCCAGCAGTGGCACCACCGCACTGCCATCCTCGGCGACCGCCAGCACGGGCGGCTCGACGCCTTTCTCCGTGAGCATGCTGGCCAGGCTGCGAATGACGATGCCGGCCGCGCACAGCGCGATGATCGGCGTGTCCTGCTGGTACAAACCACGCAAGGTGTCGCCAAACGACGCATAGCTATGGTCGGTGCCTTCGACCCGCCCGCTCAGGCCATGGATCGCAGCACCTGGGTAAAGCCCCTTGATCCGCTGCGCCGTGGCCAGGCTGCCAGGGCCCAGAACGATGATCGCAGGCGCCTTGTGCATGTTCATCCCTGCCATTTTTCACCCGGCACGATGATCAACGAGAAGTACGGCGACGACTGCGGATCGACCTCATCCAGCGGCACGATCTTCTGATTGGCCATGGTCGCGCGCTCGACATACAGCGCACGACCGTCCAGGCCCAGTTCAGCCAGCACCTCGCGCACCTTGGGGAAGTTGCGGCCAAGCTTCATGATCACCGCTGCGTCGGCGTCGGCCAGGCGGCGCTTGAGCGCTTCGGCCGGCAACACGCCAGACAGCACCGACAGGCTCTGATTGCGGTACACCAGTGGCGCACCCAGCACTGAAGCCCCGCCGAGCATCGAGCACACCCCCGGAATCACTTCGGTGTCGTAGCGGTCGGCCAGTCGGTCGTGCAGATACATGTACGAGCCGTAGAAGAACGGGTCGCCCTCGCAGATCACCGCCACGTCACGGCCGGCATCCAGGTGCTCGGCCACCTGTACGCTGGCTTCGTCGTAGAAATCGCTGATCACCTGCTCGTAGGACAAGGGTGCTGGCAAGGCTTCGGTGGTCACCGGGTACACCAGCGGCAGCAAGGTCTGCTCAGGTTGCAGGTGCGCCTCGATGATGCCGAAGGCATTGCCACGCTTCCCCTTGGCCACGAAGTAGCCAACCACGGGCGACTCGCGCAGCAGGCGCAGCGCCTTGACGGTGATCAGTTCAGGGTCGCCAGGGCCCACGCCCAGGCCCAGCAGACGTCCGCGCGGCGTCATCACTCCACCTCCGTGGCCAGGGCGTTGACCGCGGCGGCGGCCATCGCACTGCCGCCCAGGCGGCCCTGCATGATCACGAACGGCACGCCACGACTGTCGGCGGCAAGCATCGCCTTGGATTCGGCGGCACCGACGAAGCCGACCGGGAAACCGAGGATCAACGCAGGCTTCGGTGCACCAGCGTCGAGCATCTCCAGCAGATAGAACAAGGCGGTCGGCGCGTTGCCGATCACCACCACGCTGCCCTCAAGGTAAGGCCGCCACAGCTCCAGCGCCACGGCAGAGCGGGTATTACCGGCATCCTTGGCCAGGCCCGGCACGCTTGGGTCGCGCAGGGTGCAGATCACCTGGTTGTTGGCCGGCAGGCGCGCACGGGTGATGCCTTCGGCCACCATGTGCGCGTCACACAGGATCGGCGCACCGTTGGCCAGGGCCTGGCGCCCGGCGCGGCCCGCGCCTTCGGAGAACTGCAGGCCATCGATGGCGTCGACCATGCCACAGGCATGAATCACCCGCACGGCGAGCTTTTCGAGATCTGCGGGAATCCGCTCGAGCCGGGCCTCCTCACGGATGATCCGGAAGGAATTGCGATAGATCTCCTGACCATCGCGGATGTAGTCAATCATCAAGGTGCTCCGTCGGCAGGTCGAGCATGGCGCCTGCTTCGTTCAAGGTGAGGTTGGCGGCGCGCAGGGCACCGAAGCCCGGCAGGCGCGCATCGCGCAGGTAAAGGTCATAACGGCCCGGCGAGCGGGCCAGCAGCGTGGCTGGGGCGACGTGGGCCATGGCGCAGGATCGCGGGCAGCCAGACAAATGCACGCTGCCAGGAGCGCCTGGGCGCAACAGCGAGGCCAGGGCAACGGCATCGGCCTTGGTTTCGGCCTGGGCCTTGGCGCAGCCGCTGGCACCGGTGCAGGCGGTGATTCGGGCCAGGGGAGCCTGGCTGTCGCACAACAGGCCGGTGGCTGCGAGCGCCGCCAGCGCCTGATCGCTGCGGTCGGCAGCGATACTGGTCAGCACCAGGCTTTGCCAAGGGCTCATGCGCAGGCTGCCATCGCCCATTTCGCGGGCAACCTCTGCGGCGCCGCGCAGCATGTGGGGTGTCAGTCGCCCCAGCGGCGGTGCAACGCCCAGGGCAATGCCTTGGGCCTGGGGTAGAACGCCCAACCGGGGACTGGCGCGGCCTGTCCGCCTCCAGCTCAGCACGGCGGCATCGTGGCGGATATCCAGTCCGAGCCCATCGATGAACGCCTGGGGCGTGCAGCTTTTCAGCAATTGACGCATACGCGACTGCTCGGGGCTGGCCAGGTCGAGGAAGCGCTCCAGCACGGCACGCACCAGGGCCAAGCCCTGCGCCACCGGCACGGCGCCCAGCACTTGCCCATCGACCAGGCTGCCCGCCAGGCCAAACGCCAACCAGGTGCGATGCTCCAGGCGCACGGCCGACAGCCACAGGTCGTGTGGATGCTCAAGCATGGCCAGGCCCTCGCCGCCATCGAGCTGCACGGCGAACTTGGCGGAGAGCTGATGCAGGCGCGGGGTGCTTTCCAGCATCTGGAGGATCTCCAGCGCCAAGGGCCGCACATCCAGCAACATTGCCGGGTCATGCCCGGCCAGAGGGCTGAGCATGACGTTGCGCACATCGTCGCCAGCGGCCTCGCGCGGGCCGAGCCCGGCAGCCAGCAGGCTGTCGATCAAGCCGCTCGGATCGCGGCCAATGCCGCGAATCTGCAGGTTGCCCCGGTTGGTCGCCTCGATCACACCACCGGCATAACGCTCGGCTGCCGCCGCAACGGCTTCGGCCTGGTCGGCCAGCAGCAGGCCACCGGGCAACTTGATCCGGCAGATTCCACCGTCAAGCGCACTGACGATGCGCCACAACCCCGGACAAGCCGAGGGACGGGGTGAAACTTCGGGGGCGTTGGGCTGCTTCAATGGGGCGTCCGGCAATCTGCGAAAATGCGCTTGAGTGTAGAAGGCGCGGTATTATGCCTGCTTTGTCCGGCGGCATGAAAAGCCGGTGGTCTTGTGACGTGGTTTGGGGTCGGTGCACAACCCCGAAAATAGTGAAGAGGAACCCATGGCCCCCTGGCTGACAGTAGTAGGTATCGGCGAAGACGGATTCAGCGGTCTGGGCAAGCACGCCCGGCGCGCCCTGCTGAGCGCTTCGCGGATCATCGGCAGCCCGCGCCAGTTGGCCCTGCTGCCACGCTGCGTGCCTGGCGAGCGCCAGCCATGGCCTGCCCCCTTCTCCCTGGCCCCGGTCCTGGCCCTGCGCGGCGAGCCGGTGTGCGTGCTGGCCAGCGGCGACCCCATGTTCTACGGCGTCGGCGCCAGCCTGGCGCGACAGCTCCCCGCCGACGAGATGCAGGTGCTATCGATGCCCTCGTCCTGTGCCCTGGCCGCCGCCCGCCTCGGCTGGCCATTGCAGGAGGTGCAGGTGGTGTCGGTCGTCGGCCGGCCCCTGGCAACGCTGAACGCTCATCTGCACAGCGGTGTGCGCCTGCTGGTCCTGAGCAATGACGGCAGCAGCCCCGGTGCCATCGCTGCTTTGCTGCGCGAGCGGGGTTTCGGCCCCAGCCGCGTGCAAGTCTTCGAGCATCTGGGTGGCGTCGAGGAACGTCGCTTGTCAGCGACGGCCGAAGACTGGCCTGATGCACAGGTTGCCGCACTCAACCTGGTCGCCATCGAGTGCATCGCGACCCCGCATGCGTTGCGCCTGCCTCGGGTCGCCGGGCTGCCCGACGGGGCTTTTCGCCATGACGGCCAACTGACCAAACGCGATGTCCGCGCCATCACCCTGGCCCGCCTGGCACCGCAGCCGGGCGAGCTGCTGTGGGACGTGGGCGCGGGGTGCGGCTCGATTGGCATCGAGTGGATGCGCGCGCATCCTGCCTGTCGGGCACTGGCCATCGAAGCCGACGAAGGGCGGCAAGGCTTCATCGAACATAACCGCGACGCGCTGGGCGTGCCTGGGCTGCAGTTGATCCGTGGCAAGGCACCCGACGCCCTGCAGGCACTGGAGCGCCCCGACGCGATCTTCATCGGCGGCGGCGTCACCCGTGAGGGCGTATTGCCGCTGTGCTGGGAGCGTCTGCGGCCTGGTGGGCGCTTGGTCGCCAACGCCGTGACCCTGCAAAGCGAGTTGGCCCTGGCCCACTTCCGCGAACAGCACGGTGGCGAACTGACGCGTATCCACATCGCCCAGGCGCAACCTCTGGGCCGCTTCGACACCTGGCGCCAAGCCCTGCCAATCACCCTGCTCGACGTGGTGAAGCCTGCCGATGCGTGAAGAAACCCAAGAACAACCAGCCCCCCTGCGCAGCGGCCTGACCACCGGCAGCTGCGCCACGGCCACCAGCCTGGCGGCGGCGCGCCTGTTGCTGACCGGTGAGTGCCATGATGCGGTGAGCATTACCTTGCCCAAGGGCAAAGTGGTGCAGATGCGCCTGGAGTTTTGCCGGCGCAATGACCAAGGCGCTGAAGCCGGTACCCTGAAGGATGCAGGCGACGATCCGGACGTCACCCATGGGGCGTTGCTCTACACCCAGGTGCGTTTACTGGCGGAGCCAGGCATCCGCTTCGTCGCGGGTAAAGGCGTCGGCACGGTCACGCGACCTGGGCTGGTACTGGCGGTAGGCGAACCTGCGATCAACCCGGTGCCGCGGCGCATGATCAGCGAGCACCTGCAACAACTTGCCAGCGACTGTGCCTACGCTGGGGGTTTCGAGGTCACGGTCAACGTGCGCGACGGCGAACAGCTGGCGCTCAAGACCATGAACCCACGGCTGGGCATCCTGGGGGGCTTGTCGATTCTCGGCACCAGCGGCATCGTCCGGCCGTTTTCGTGCTCCGCCTACATTGCCTCGATTCACCAAGGCATCGACGTCGCCCATACCAACGGATACACCCACATCGCCGCCTGCACCGGCAATGCCAGCGAGGACACCATACGCCGCGTCTACGGCCTGCCGGAAATCGCCTTGATCGAGATGGGCGACTTCGTCGGCGCGGTGCTCAAGCACCTGCGCAAAGTGCCGGTAGCCCAAGTGACCTTGTGTGGCGGCTTCGGCAAGATCAGCAAGCTGGCGGCCGGGCACATGGACCTGCACAGCCGCCATTCGAGCATCGACCTGCCGCAACTGGCCGGCTGGGCGGCGGACATCGGTGCCGACCCGGCACTGCAAACCGCCATCGTCGCCGCCAACACCAGCCAGCAGGCGCTGGCCCTGGCCCATGCCCAAGGCATAGCCCTGGGTGATGCAGTGTGTGACCACGCCCTGGCCTTTGCCCGCAGCGTGGTGCCCGCGCAGGTGCGAATGGAAGTGATCGCCATCGACCGGCAAGGCGGCATCGTAGGCCGCGCGGGTACCTTATGAGCGGACGCATCCTGCTGCTCGGTGGCGTCACCGAGGCCCTGGCCATCGCCCGTCGACTGGGCCCCGAGCACGTCTACAGCTTGGCCGGTATAGGCCGTGTGCCCCAGGACCTGACTTGCCAGGTGCGCGTCGGCGGCTTCGGGGGAGCCGAGGGACTGGCGCGCTACCTGCGCGAAGCAGGCATTACCCTGCTGATCGACGCCACCCATCCCTATGCCGCACAGATCAGCCAGAACGCGGCAAGCGCCGCCCGCGCCACCAGCACCCCGTGCTGGGCCCTGCGCCGCCCGGCCTGGCAGCCTCAGCCTGGCGATGACTGGCGCGAGGTGGAAAACTGGGCGGACCTGATCCAGGCTCTCGCCCCTTTCCGCCGCCCGCTGTTCACCTTGGGCCGCGAGCCCTTGCAACATCTGGACGAGATACCGGCTGGCCAGTTCTGGACACTCCGCGCCCTAGAGGCCTGCCCAGGCAATGCGCGCTGCGAGGTGATCGGCGCACGCGGGCCGTTCGACATCGCCGGTGAGCGAGCGTTGTTCGATCGTCGGGACATCGATGTACTGGTCAGCAAGAACAGCGGCAGCGTGGCCACCGAGCCAAAGCTGGAAGTGGCGCGGGAACGGGGGGTGCCGGTACTGGTCCTGAAACGCCCGCCGTTGCCGAAGGCAGAGCGCGAATTCCACTCGGCAAGCACGCTGCTTGAGGCATTGGGCTTGCCAAGCACGGACCGCGCGGCGGATCTGCCGAAGCGCGGCCAGCCGGAAAGCCAGGTGGGCGAAGACTTTCAGCGTTAGCTGTGCGGCGTCGAAGCTGGATTCGGTCAGCGGATCGAAGCGAAGCGTCCAGGGGTACTGCGTCACTTCACCGCACCCCGCCATTTTTACCTATACTCCGCCGTACAATAGCCACCACGATTCCTGACCGGATCTCTCCATGCCCCCACGTCGGCACATCGCCTGGATAGCCTGCCTTGCAGTGCTGTTCAACCTGCTGGCCATGCCGCTGTCCTCTGCTGCGCCCAAGGGCCCTGCTGAGCAGCTGCTGTGGGGGGCTTTCTGTTCCAGCATGGCGGGCAAGGCCAAGGTCGATGTCCAGGCCCTGGCCAAGATCGACCTGGGTACGCAAAGCGACGACCACTCCAACATGCAGCACTGCTGGTGCTGTTCGGGCGCCGCGCCCTTGCTTGCCCTGCCGGGCTATCCGCCGCAATTGCACAATCCGCCCACCGTGCTTGCCGGGCTCGCGCCTCAGCTTGCCGCGTACCAACCTACGCCCCGCCAGCTTTGGCCCGCGCTCAACCCCCGAGCCTCTCCCCTGGTCTGAGTTCATCACGCTTTCGCTTCGAACCCGATCAGAACGGAGACATGCCCATGCTCGAACGCACCCTCATGCTGGCTGCCCTGCTGCTGCCTGGCGCCTACGCCAATGCCCACGAGTACACCGTAGGCGACCTGCACATCGCCCACCCCTGGTCGCTGGCGCTACCGCCGAACGCCCCCAACGTCGCGGCCTATTTCGTCGTCCACAACAATGGCAAGGCCGACGATCGCCTGCTCGGCGTCGACAGCCCGATCAGCGATGATGCGCAACTCCACGAGCACGCCCAGACCAGCGGCGGCACCATGAAGATGCAGCAGGTGCCAAGCGTAACGGTACCTGCGGGCAAGGACCTGACCTTCGCCCCTGGCGCCTACCACGTGATGCTGATGCAACCGAAAGAACGCAGCCTGCTCAGCGACGGCAAGCGCTTTCCATTGACCCTGCACTTCGAGAAGGCCGGCGACATCACCGTCGATGTGGCCGTGCAGAAGCAGCCACCGACGGACCAGCCGCAGGCCCACGAACACGCGCACTGACGCCAGCTGACAGGCGCTCGCCACCATGAGCCTGCCACGTAACAGCCTCAGCCGTACCACCCGCCCTGAACGCAGGCGCGTCGGTGGCGGTTGGCTGAGCCTGTTCGCCATGTGGATGATCTTCATCGGCCCGCTGATTTCCCAGTCGATGCCGATGGATCACCACGCCAGCATGAGCATGCCAATGGACATGCCAATGGCGGCTGCCCATCAGCATGGCGGCGATACACATCACGGCATGGGCAACGATGGCCAGTTGCATGTGATGTGGGAAAAATGCGGCTATTGCAGCCTGCTGTTCAACTGCCCCGCCCTGCCGCAAACCCTTAGCCCGCTCAGCGTAGCCAGCACAGCGCCCTCCACCTTCATCCTTGCACCCACGCGCCAGGGCCATGCCCGGCAGGCCGTGTTCCCCGGCGCACGCAGCCGCGCGCCGCCCCTTTCGATCAGCGTCTGAACCCCCGATATCGCCCGGAGCCAGGAGGCTTCGCGCTTACTCATGACTGATCGACTGGAATCATTATGTCCGGCTGCACCCCTGTATTCACTCCCGCCGTCTGCGGGACCCTCGCCGCACTGTGCGGCTCGCTGCTCGCCCCCATGGCCTTGGCCGCCGATACCGGCCATGAAGGCCATGAAGCGGAACTGAGCCCGACGGTGATCACCGCCGTAGCGCCAAGCTCGCCGCTGACCGTCGTCACCCATCCGAAAGACCCTCGCCAACCGGTGCCGGCCAGCGATGGTGCCGACTACCTCAAGACCATTCCCGGCTTCTCGGCGATCCGCGCCGGCGGCACCAATGGCGACCCCGTACTGCGCGGCATGTTCGGCTCACGCCTGAACATCCTCACCAACGGCGGCGTGATGCTCGGCGCTTGCCCCAACCGGATGGACGCGCCGACCTCCTACATTTCGCCGGAAACCTACGACCGCCTCACCGTCATCAAAGGCCCGCAAAGCGTGATCTGGGGCCCCGGGGGCTCGGCTGGCACCATTCTCTTCGAACGCGATCCGGAACGCTTCGGCACCCTCGGCAGCCGCGTCAACGCCAGCCTACTGGCCGGCTCCAACGGCCGCTTCGATAAGGTCCTCGACGCCGCGGCTGGCAACAGTCTCGGTTACGCTCGCTTCGTCGGTAACCAGTCACGCTCGGACGACTACAAGGACGGCAATGGCGACACCGTGCCGTCTCGCTGGGACAAATGGAACGGCGATGTGACCCTTGGCTGGACGCCAGATCAGGACACCCTGCTGGAGCTTACCGCCGGCAAGGGCGACGGCGAGGCACGCTACGCCGGGCGGGGCATGGATGGTTCGCAGTTCAAGCGCGAGAGCCTAGGCCTGCGCTTCGAGAAATCCAACCTGGGCGAGGTGCTCGACAAAATCGAGGCGCAGGTCTACTACAACTACGCCGACCATGTGATGGACAACTACAGCCTGCGTACTCCGTCAGGCACCGGCATGATGGCCGGGCCGATGGCCGCCGCTGTCGAACGCCGCACGCTGGGGGCACGGATCAAGGCCACCTGGCGCTGGGCCGATGTGCAACTGATCAGCGGCATCGACGCGCAGACCAACGAGCACCGCGCGCGCAGCGCAATGGGCGTGGACACCTACAAGGACAAACCCTGGGACAAGGACGCCGACTTCCACAACTATGGCGCCTTCGGCGAACTCACCTGGTACGCCACCGGCGAAGACCGCCTGGTCACCGGCCTGCGCCTGGACCGTGCCTCAGCCAGGGACTTTCGCGAGGACAGCGCCACCCAGGGCAACACCCGTGCCGACACCCTTCCCAGCGGCTTCGTTCGCTACGAGCACGACCTGGCGGCGTTGCCAGCCACCACCTACATCGGCCTCGGCCATGCCCAGCGCTTCCCCGATTATTGGGAGCTGTTCTCCCCGGACCAGGGCCCAACCGGCTCGACCAATGCCTTCGACAGCATCAAGCCTGAGAAAACCACCCAGCTCGACGTTGGCATCCAGTACCGCGACGAGCGCCTGGAAGCCTGGGCCTCGGGATATATCGGGCAGGTACGCGACTACATCCTGTTCGACTATCGCACCGGCATGATGGGCATGAGCAGTACCCAGGCACAGAACATCGACGCCCGCATCATGGGCGGCGAACTGGGGGCGGCCTACAAGCTGACCGAAAACTGGAAGGCCGACGCCACCCTGGCCTACGCCTGGGGCAAGAACAGCAGCGACGGCAAGGCACTGCCGCAAATGCCACCGCTGGAGAGCCGCCTGGGCCTGACCTACAGCCGCGACACCTGGAGCGTCGGCGCCCTCTGGCGCCTGGTCGCCGAACAGAACCGTATCGCCGAGAACCAGGGCAACGTGGTGGGCAAGGACTATCAGAAAAGCGCGGGCTTCGGCGTGTTCTCGCTCAACGGCGCCTACAAGGTGAGCCACAACCTCAAGCTCAGCGCGGGGGTCGACAACCTGTTCGACAAGGCCTACGCCGAGCACCTGAACCTGGCAGGGAATGCCGGGTTCGGCTACCCGGCCAGTGATCCACAGCCGGTGAACGAGCCAGGCAGGACCTTCTGGACCAAGGTCGATTTCAGCTTCTGACAATAACAACGGGCGCGGCTTCGGGCGCGCCCATCAGCAGGTCAAGACAGGAGGCTCCCATGAGCGGAACACGCATTTCTTTCTACAACCTGGCCTGGCGTTGGCATTTCTATGCGGGGCTGTTCGTCGCGCCCTTCATGATCCTGTTGGCGATCACCGGGATCATCTACCTGTTCAAGCCACAGCTCGATCCTTTGATGTACCGCGACCTGATGGTGGTCGAAGCCGGTACGCAGCGACAGGGTGCCGACACCCTGTTGGCCGAAGTGCGCCAGGCCTATCCACAGGGGCACGTGGGCCAGTACCTGCCGCCCGTCGATGCCGAGCGCAGTGCGCAGTTCGTGGTGCACGAGGGCGCTCGCGAGCTCAACGTCTTCGTTGACCCCTATACCGGCAAGATCCTCGGCGACCAGGACGCCAAGCAGAACCTGCAGGCTATCGCCCGGGCCCTGCACGGCGAGCTGATGGTCGGCACGGTCGGCGACAGGCTGGTCGAGCTGGCTGCCGGCTGGGGTATCGTGCTGGTGGTGTCTGGCCTGTACCTGTGGTGGCCGCGAGGGCGCAGCGGTGGCGGCGTGTTGTGGCCCAGGCTGTCTGCCCGTGGCCGCGTGTTGTGGCGCGACCTGCACGCAGTAAGCGGCTTCTGGGGCTCGGCGCTGTTGCTGATGATGCTGCTCAGCGGCATGACCTGGACCGGGCTGTGGGGCAAGCAGTACGCCGATCTGTGGAACCGCTTCCCGGCGGCCATGTGGAACGACGTGCCCAAGTCGGACCAGCAAGCGCGTGAACTCAACAGCGCCCATCGCCAGACCGTGCCCTGGGCCATGGAGAACACCCCAATGCCACAATCCGGTGCCCATGCCGAACATGCCGGGCATCACATGATGTCCAACGCGCCAGCGGCGCCCCAAGTGAGCGTGCAGCAGGTCGAGGACATCGCCACCGCCCGCCAGGTCGAACCCGGCTACAGCATCACGCTACCGACCACGGCCGAAGGCGTATTCACCGTCTCGGTGTTCGCCGACGATCCGCGCAACGATGCCACCCTGCACGTGGATCAGTACAGCGGCAAGGTTCTGGCCGACGTACGCTGGCACGACTACAGCCCGGTGGCCAAGACCACCGAACTGGGTGTGATGCTGCATGAAGGCAAGATGTTCGGGGCACTGAACCAGATCATCATCCTGCTGGTGTGCCTGATGATTCTGCTGGGTTCGGTCAGCGGCCTGGTGATGTGGTGGAAGCGCCGGCCAGCAGGTGGCCTGGGCGTGCCGCCGCTGCGCCATGACCTGCCGCGCTGGAAGACGGCGGTGGCAGTGATGCTGGTGCTCGGGGTGATGTTCCCGCTGGTGGGAGTGTCGATGGTCGTGATGTGGGGGGTGGACAGCCTGGTGCTGCGGCGCCACCGGGCGTTGGCCAATGCCTGAATCTCGATAGGTGCCGGCCCTTTCGCGGGTTTTCCCGCGAAAGGGCCGCCGCGGGACACAGGCTGCCACCCAAAAAACGAGTCGATCTGTCACGCACACATCTGGAACGAGCGTGTTAGCCTAGCCGGCTACCTCTGAAAAGAAGACCGACTCTCGATGGAATGCAGCCCATGACCCGGACCTCATCTCCTCCTGCTGAAGATCAGCACCTGCAACGCAACCTCACCAACCGCCACATCCAACTGATCGCCATTGGCGGCGCGATCGGCACCGGCCTGTTCATGGGCTCGGGCAAGACCATCAGCCTGGCAGGCCCTTCGATCATCTTCGTCTACATGATCATCGGCTTCATGCTGTTCTTCGTCATGCGCGCCATGGGCGAGCTGCTGCTGTCGAACCTCAACTACAAGTCGTTCATCGACTTCTCTGCCGACCTGCTCGGCCCATGGGCGGGCTACTTCACGGGTTGGACCTACTGGTTCTGCTGGGTAGTCACCGGCATTGCCGACGTGGTCGCCATCGCCGCATACACCCAGTTCTGGTTCCCCGAACTGCCGCAGTGGATACCCGCGCTGACCTGCGTGGCGGTGCTGCTGTCGCTGAACCTGGTGACCGTGAAAATGTTCGGTGAACTCGAGTTCTGGTTCGCCCTGATCAAGATCGTCGCCATCCTCGGCCTGGTCGCCACCGGCCTGTACATGGTCGTGACCGGTTTCAACGCACCTAGCGGCCATACCGCGCAACTGGCCAATCTGTGGAACGACGGCGGCATGTTCCCCAATGGCCTGATGGGCTTCTTCGCAGGCTTCCAGATTGCCGTGTTCGCCTTCGTCGGCATCGAGCTGGTCGGTACCACCGCTGCTGAAGCGAAGAACCCAGAGCGCACCCTGCCACGGGCGATCAACTCGATCCCGGTGCGGATCATCGTGTTCTATGTCCTGGCGCTGGTCGCGATCATGGCCGTGACCCCATGGCGCGAGGTGGTGCCGGGCAAGAGCCCGTTCGTCGAGCTGTTCGTGCTGGCGGGTTTGCCGGCGGCGGCAAGTATCATCAACTTCGTGGTGCTGACCTCGGCAGCGTCGTCCGCCAACAGCGGCGTGTTCTCCACCAGCCGCATGCTCTATGGCCTGTCCCAGGAAGGCGATGCACCCAAGGCATTCGAGAAATTGTCGAGCCGCTCGGTGCCGGCCAACGGCCTGTACTTCTCCTGCACCTGCCTGCTGCTCGGGGCAGTGTTGATCTACCTGGTACCCAACGTGATCGAGGCATTCACCCTGGTGACCACCGTGTCGGCGGTGCTGTTCATGTTCGTGTGGACGCTGATCCTGCTGTCATACCTGAAGTACCGCAAGCACCGCGCGGCGCTGCACCAGGCTTCGATCTACAAGATGCCTGGCGGTCGTTTCATGTGCTACGTCTGCCTGGCGTTCTTCGCGTTCATCCTGGTGCTGCTGAGCCTGGAAGCGGACACCCGCTCTGCGCTGGTGGTGACGCCGATCTGGTTCCTGCTGCTGGCGGTGACCTATCAGTTCGTACGCAGCAAGCGGCATCCGCGTGCAGCCGTGAGTGAAGCGTCCAACAGCTGATACAACCCTTGGGGCTGCTACGCGGCCCCAATCCTGTGCACGCCAAAAGCGCAGGCACCAAATCGGATCCACTTCACGCCCTAATACCTCGCACAACCCCTCTATTGTGCACCTTCTGCCACTAGGCACACCCCTTGCAAAGCCCCTCCCCGCTTGCCCAACACCATAAAAAACTCAGCGGAGAGAGCACATGAAGCGTCGCAGTCTGATCAAGGCCTTTACCCTCAGCGCATCGCTCGCGGCGATGGGCCTGAGCTGGAGCATCCAGGCCGCCGAAACCATCAAGGTCGGCATCCTGCATTCTTTGTCCGGGACCATGGCGATTTCCGAGACATCGCTCAAGGACATGGCGCTGATGACCATCGACGAGATCAACGCCAAGGGCGGGGTCAACGGCAAGATGCTCGAGCCGGTGGTGGTCGACCCGGCCTCCAACTGGCCGCTGTTCGCCGAAAAGAGCCGCCAACTGCTGACCCAGGACAAGGTCGCCGTGGTGTTTGGCTGCTGGACTTCGGTGTCGCGCAAGTCTGTGCTGCCGGTGTTCGAGGAGCTCAATGGCCTGCTGTTCTACCCGGTGCAGTACGAGGGTGAAGAGATGTCGCCCAACGTGTTCTACACTGGCGCCGCGCCGAACCAGCAGGCCATCCCGGCCGTGGAATACCTGATGAGCGAGGACGGCGGCAGCGCCAAGCGCTTCTTCCTGCTGGGTACCGACTATGTCTACCCACGTACCACCAACAAGATCCTGCGCGCCTTCCTGCACAGCAAGGGCGTGGCGGACAAAGACATCGAAGAGGTCTACACGCCGTTCGGCCACAGCGACTACCAGACCATCGTCGCCAACATCAAGAAGTTCTCCGCCGGTGGCAAGACTGCGGTCATTTCCACCGTCAACGGCGACTCCAACGTGCCGTTCTACAAGGAACTGGCCAACCAGGGCCTGAAGGCCACCGACGTGCCGGTGGTGGCCTTCTCGGTGGGTGAGGAAGAGCTGCGCGGTATCGACACCAAGCCACTGGTGGGCCACCTGGCCGCGTGGAACTACTTCGAGTCGGTGGATAACCCAGTCAACCAGAAGTTCGTCGCCGACTGGAAAGCCTATGCCAAGGCCAAGAACCTGCCAGGCGCCGACAAGGCAGTGACCAACGACCCGATGGAGGCCACTTACGTGGGCATCCACATGTGGGCACAGGCTGCCGAGAAGGCCAAGTCGACCGATGTCGACAAGGTCCGCGAAGCCCTGGCCGGGCAGACCTTCAAGGCACCGTCGGGCTTCACCCTGACCATGGACAAGACCAACCACCACCTGCACAAGCCCGTGATGATCGGCGAGATCCAGGATGACGGGCAATTCAGCGTGGTGTGGGAAACCGAGCAGCCGCTGCGTGCACAGCCGTGGAGCCCGTTCATTCCGGGCAATGAGAAGCGGCCGGACTACGCGGTGAAAGGTAACTGAGTGCATTGGGGCCGCTTTGCGGCCCATTCGCGGGTAACCCAGCGTCCACAGAGACCGCACCCTATTCAAACTGTGCAGCGTACCTGTGGGAGCGGGTTGACCCGCGAAGAATCCACCGCCGATTTCCAGGATTACCCGCATGCTCAGACTGCTGCTCACCCTGCTCCTGCTGATGCCCTTGGCAACCCAGGCCAACGAGGGCGAATTCTTCCTCACCGCCAAGCCCGCCGAGCAGGCTCGCCTGCTCGAAGGCTGGGCGGCGCAACCCGATGCCGCGCGTCTTGCGCTGCTGGAAAACCTTCGTCAGGGCCGCATCGCCGAAGGTGATAGCCGCAAAGTCCGCCTCAACAACCGCCTGCGCGGGCTGATCGACAACGCCCTGGCCAGCCACCAACTGCTGAGCGACAACCGCGACACGCGTCTGACCGCCGCCCAGCAACTGCAGAAAAGCGCACAACCGGCGCAAATGGCCTTTCTCGACCGGCGCTTCGCCAGCGAGCAGGACGCCGCCGTGCATGCCGCGCTCGGCCTGGCACTGGCCAACCTGCAATTAGGCGCCAGCGAACCGGCCGTGCGCCTGGCAGCCGTGCGCCTGCTCGGCGAAACCGGCGACCCCCTGGCCCGTACCCGGCTGGAAGCGCTGTTGCAACCTGACGCCGAACGCGACCCCGGCGTGCGTACCGCGGCCGAAACCAGCCTGGCCCAGGTCAAACGCAAGCTGCTGGCAGGCGAATTGCTCGGCCAGGCCTTCAGCGGGCTGTCCCTGGGCTCGATCCTGCTGCTGGCCGCCCTGGGCCTGGCGATCACCTTCGGCCTGCTCGGGGTGATCAACATGGCCCACGGCGAGATGTTGATGCTGGGCGCCTACAGCACCTACATGGTCCAGGTGCTGCTGCAACGCTATGCACCGGGCGCCATCGAGTTCTATCCACTGATCGCTTTGCCTGTGGCCTTCGCTGTCAGCGCCGGGGTCGGCATGGCGCTGGAACGTACCGTCATCCGCCACCTCTACGGCCGGCCGCTGGAAACCCTGTTGGCGACCTGGGGCATCAGCCTGATCCTGATCCAGGCCATTCGTCTGATCTTCGGCGCGCAGAACGTCGAAGTGAGCAACCCGGCATGGTTGTCCGGTGGCATCCAGGTGCTGCCTAACCTGGTGCTGCCATACAACCGCCTGGTGATCATCGGCTTCGCCCTGGCGGTGGTACTGCTCACCTGGCTGCTGCTCAACCGCACCCGACTGGGCCTGAACGTGCGTGCCGTGACCCAGAACCGCAACATGGCGGCCTGCTGCGGCGTTTCCACCGGGCGCGTCGACATGCTCGCCTTCGGCCTCGGCTCTGGTATTGCGGGGCTCGGCGGCGTGGCCTTGAGCCAGGTCGGCAACGTTGGCCCGGACCTGGGCCAGAGCTACATCATCGATTCGTTCCTGGTGGTGGTGCTCGGCGGTGTCGGCCAGCTCGCCGGCAGCCTCTGGGCAGCCTTTGGCCTGGGCATCGCCAACAAGCTGCTGGAGCCGCAGATTGGCGCGGTACTCGGCAAGATCCTCATCCTTGCGTTGATCATTCTGTTCATCCAGAAACGCCCGCAAGGCCTGTTCGCCCTCAAGGGACGGGTAATCGACTGATGAACCAGCCTCTGCTTGTTACCGCTTCGCAAAAGGCCGGGCCACGCCTGACCCTGGCCATCGGTGCCCTCGTCGTGCTGGTGCTGGTGGCCCTGCCACTGCTGTCACTGCTGCCGGCGGACAACGCCCTGCAGGTCTCGGCCTACACACTGACGCTGGTCGGCAAGATCCTCTGCTATGCCATCGTCGCGCTGGCACTGGACCTGGTGTGGGGGTATGCCGGCTTGCTGTCCCTTGGTCATGGCCTGTTCTTCGCCCTGGGGGGCTACGCCATGGGCATGTACCTGATGCGCCAGGCCGCTGGCGACGGCTTGCCTGGGTTCATGACATTCCTGTCGTGGAACGAGCTGCCCTGGTACTGGGCTGGAACCCAGCACTTCGCCTGGGCGCTATGCCTGGTAGTGCTGGCACCTGGGCTGCTGGCGCTGGTGTTCGGTTTCTTCGCCTTCCGTTCGCGGATCAAGGGCGTGTATTTTTCGATCATGACCCAAGCGCTGACCTTCGCCGGCATGCTGCTGTTCTTCCGCAACGAGACGGGCTTCGGTGGCAACAACGGGTTCACCAGCTTCCGCACCATCCTGGGCTTCGACATCGCCGCCCAGGGCACCCGGGCGGTTCTGTTCCTGCTGACGGTCGGCCTGCTGCTGGCGAGCCTGTACCTGTGCTGGCGTCTGACCCAGAGCAAGTTCGGACGCTTGCTCACCGCCGTGCGCGATGCCGAGAACCGCCTGATGTTCTGCGGTTACGACCCGCGCGGGTTCAAGCTGCTGGTGTGGGTGCTCAGCGCGGTTCTATGCGGCCTGGCCGGCGCCTTGTACGTGCCCCAGGTAGGCATCATCAACCCCAGCGAGATGTCGCCGACCAACTCCATCGAAGCCGCGGTATGGGTCGCCCTGGGTGGCCGTGGCACGCTGATCGGCCCGTTGCTCGGCGCCGGCCTGGTCAATGGCATGAAGAGCTGGTTCACCGTGGCATTCCCGGAATTCTGGCTGTTCTTCCTCGGCGCGCTGTTCATCCTCGTCACCCTTTACCTGCCCAAGGGGGTGGTCGGCCTGTTGAAAAAAGGAGCCAGCCATGAAAGGCGTCCCCCCTGTGCATCCGGAGTTCATGCTCGAACCGGTTTTCGACAACCTCGGCCCCAGCCGTGACGCCATCGGCCTGGGCCAGCGGCGCAAGGCCGGCCTGGATACCCGCCACGGCACGGTGCTGAGCCTGGAAGACATCAGCGTGAGCTTCGATGGCTTCAAGGCCCTCAACGCGCTGAACCTCTACATCGGCGTCGGCGAGTTGCGGTGCATCATCGGCCCCAACGGGGCGGGCAAGACCACGATGATGGACGTGATCACCGGCAAGACCCGTCCGGACACCGGCAGTGCCTACTTCGGCGACACCCTCGACCTGACCCGCATGAGCGAGTACCAGATCGCCCAGGCCGGGATCGGCCGCAAGTTCCAAAAGCCGACGGTGTTCGAGGCGCTGACGGTGTTCGAGAACCTGGAGCTGGCGCTCAAGACCGACAAATCGGTCTGGGCCAGCCTCGCGGCGCGCTTGAGCGGCGAACAGCGCCAGCGCATCGAAGAGGTGCTCAGCACCTTGCGCCTGCTGCCCTTGGCTCAGCGCCAGGCGGGGTTGCTGTCCCATGGCCAGAAGCAGTTCCTGGAGATCGGCATGCTGCTGGTGCAGGAGCCGCAATTGCTGTTGCTGGACGAGCCGGTGGCCGGCATGACCGATGCCGAGACCGAGTTCACCGCCGAACTGTTCAAGGGTCTGGCCGGCAAGCACTCGCTAATGGTGGTGGAACATGACATGGGGTTTGTCGGCAGCATTGCCGACCATGTGACGGTGTTGCACCAGGGCAGTGTGCTGGCGGAGGGATCGCTGGAGCAGGTGCAGGCCAATGAGCGGGTGGTCGAGGTGTATCTGGGCCGATGATTCTCCGGTGGCTGTGCCAGCCTCTTCGTGGTTTACCCGCAAAGCGGCTGGCATGAGCACTGCAACCATTTCAGGAATTCTCACATGCTGAAAATCGACTCCCTGCACCAGTTCTACGGCGGCAGCCACATCCTCCGAGGCTTGTCCTTCGAGGCCAAGGTCGGCGAGGTCACCTGCCTGCTCGGGCGCAACGGCGTGGGCAAGACCACCCTGTTGCGCTGCTTGATGGGGCTGGTGCCAGCCCGCGAAGGCAGCATCGAATGGGAAGGCAAGGCCATCACCACGCTCAAGCCCCAGCAACGGGTGCATGCCGGTATCGCCTATGTGCCCCAAGGCCGCGAGATTTTTCCGCGCCTGACCGTCGAGGAGAACCTGCTGATGGGCCTGTCGCGCTTCCCGGCCCGCGAAGCCCGTGAAGTGCCCGCGTTCATCTACGAGCTGTTCCCAGTGCTCGAACAGATGAAACAACGGCGGGGGGGCGATCTCTCCGGCGGCCAGCAGCAACAGCTGGCCATCGGCCGCGCGCTGGCCAGCCGCCCACGCCTGCTGATCCTCGACGAGCCCACCGAAGGCATCCAGCCCTCGGTGATCAAAGAGATCGGCGCAGTGATCCGGCGCCTGGCAGCGCGCGGCGACATGGCCATCTTGCTGGTGGAACAGTTCTACGACTTCGCCGAGGCGCTGGCGGACCAGTACCTGGTCATGGCCCGTGGTGAGATCGTGCAACGGGGTCGTGGCGAAAACATGCAGGCAGAAGGTGTGCGCGGGCTGGTAACCATTTAATCTGCAGCCATCGATCCTGCGAGACGCTGTCATGAGTTACGAAATCCGCGACGCCCTGCCCGCCGATGTGCCGGGCATCCTCGACATCTACAACGACGCGGTGCGCAACACCACGGCCATCTGGAACGAAACACCGGTCGACCTGGCCAACCGCCAGGCCTGGTTCGAAGCCCGGGCACAACAGGGGTATCCGATCCTGGTGGCCGTGGATGACAGCGGTGTACTGGGTTATTCCTCGTTCGGTGACTGGCGGCCATTCGAGGGCTTTCGCCATACCGTGGAGCACTCGGTGTACATCCGCGACGATCAGCGTGGCAAAGGACTCGGGCCGCAGCTGATGAGTGCGCTGGTCGAGCGTGCCCGGGGTTGTGGCAAGCATGTGATGGTGGCGGCCATCGAGAGCGGCAATGCGGCGTCGGTGCGCCTGCATGAACGGCTGGGGTTCGTGGTGACCGGGCAAATGCCGCAGGTTGGAGTGAAGTTCGGGCGCTGGCTGGACCTGACCTTCATGCAGTTGCTGCTGACCCCAGGAGCTGAACCACGCTGAAGCGCCTTCCCCTGTGCAAACGGCCTTGCGTCGCGAAAGGGCTGCAAAGCAGCCCCTGCAACCTTGAGGCTGGGCCAGAAATCGGCCGTTAGGGCCTAGAGTTGGGTAAACCTGCCCAGGCGCTGCCTCAACATACTGTTCTCACTGCGCAACTGCTGCACCTCCTGCAGTAGTTCCAGCGCCAGGGCCACGCCTTCCCATTCCAGATCCAGCTCCTGGTGCAGCTTGACCGCGCGCCTGGCCAACAGCGGCGCCTGGTCATCGAACAGCCAGTCTTCCGGCGTTCGCCCCTTTGGTTCAACGATGCCGTGCTCGACGATCTCGATCACGTAATCCTTCGTGATGTTGGCTTCCTGGCACAGGGTGCGCATATCCAGTTGAACGATCAGGGTGCTGCTCATGATCACTTACTCCATTGAGCCCTCGGATTGAACGCTGCCTTCTCGGAAAGCTTGGTCCACAGTTCGCGGGCAGCCTCGTTGGATGTGGTCGGCATGACCACCTTGAGCTGCGCGTAAAGGTTGCCGCGCTCGCCCTGTTTGTTCACCAGCCCCATGCCCTTTACGCGCAGGCGCTGGCCGCTCTGGCTATCGGGGCGGATGGTCAGGTTGATCTTGCCCTCCAGGGTCGGCACCTCCACCTTGGTGCCCAGGGCTGCCTCCCACGGTGCCAGCGGCACAGTGACGATCAGGTCATGACCTTCGACATCGAACAGTGGGTGCGGTGCCATGCGAATGGTCAGGAACAGGTCGCCATTGGCCCCGCCACCGCTGCCCGGCGCGCCCTGGCCTTTGAGGCGAATGCGCTCGCCGTCGGTCACCCCGGCGGGAATCTTCACGTTCAGGGTCTTGGTGGTGAACCCAGTGCGCTGGCCTGCACCATTGGTTTGCGGCACCTGGAAGCTGATCTGCTTGGATTCCTTGCTCAGGGTCTCTTCGAGGAAGATCGCCAGTTCCAGTTCCACGTCCTGCCCTCGCCTACCCGCACTGCGCTGTTGACCACGGCCACCGAAGGGGTTGCCGCCACGGGCGCCGAAGATCGAGCTGAAGAAGTCGGAGAAATCGCCGCCTTCGAAACCGCCACCACCCCCCCGGCTTTCCCAGCCTGGGGGCGCCTGGAACGGTCGGCCATGCTGGCCGCCGTACTTGCGAATTTCGTCGTACTCGGCGCGCTTCTGCGCATCGCCCAGCACTTCATAGGCCTCGTTGGCCTCCTTGAATTTCTCCTCGGCGTCGCGCTCCTTGCTGACGTCGGGGTGATACTTACGCGCCAGCTTGCGGTACGCGGCCTTGATCGCCTTTTCGTCCGCGGTGGCCTCTACGCCAAGTATCTTGTAGTAGTCTTTGAAGTCCATCTATGGATCACCAGTGTGAAATTGCGTGTTGCTTCTGAAGATTGGGGTCAAGCATAGCCTTTCAAGCTTCGCTTGGCTTTGCTCCAAGGCAGACGGCCGGTCTTGATTCTGTTGCCAAGTGGCATAAACTGCGCGGCCGTTTTGCCTCCGGAAGCCTTTTCCCATGTCTGACGTATCACCGGCCCGCGCCCTCGGTATCGACTTCGGCACCTCGAACTCCACCGTCGGCTGGCACCGCCAGGGCGCTTCGTCGCTGATCGCCCTTGAAGATGGCAAGATCACCTTGCCCTCGGTGGTGTTCTTCAACCTCGAAGAGCGCCGCCCGGTGTATGGCCGTCTGGCGCTGCACGAGTACCTGGAAGGCTATGAAGGCCGCCTGATGCGTTCGCTCAAGAGTCTGCTGGGCTCCAAGTTGATCAAGCACGACACCAGCGTGCTGGGCAGCGCCCTGCCGTTCAAGGACCTGCTGGGCATGTTCATCGGCGAGCTGAAAAAACGCGCCGAGGCTGCCGCCGGTCGCGAATTCGAGCACGTGGTGCTGGGCCGCCCGGTGTTCTTCGTCGATGAAGACCCGGCTGCCGACCAAGAGGCCGAGGACACCCTCGCAGAAGTGGCGCGCAAGATCGGCTTCAAGGACGTGTCGTTCCAGTACGAGCCCATCGCCGCGGCCTTCGACTACGAGTCGGGCATCAGCCGCGAAGAGCTGGTGCTTATCGTCGATATCGGCGGTGGTACTTCGGACTTTACCCTGATCCGCCTGTCGCCCGAGCGCCACGAGGTGACCGAACGCCAGAGCGACATCCTTGCCACCGGCGGCGTGCACATTGGCGGTACCGATTTCGACAAGCAACTGAGCCTGCAAGGGGTGATGCCATTGTTCGGCTATGGCAGCCGGATGAAAAGCGGCGCCCTGATGCCCACCAGCTACCACCTTAACCTGGCCACCTGGCACACCATCAACGCCCTGTACTCGCAGAAGTCGCAACTGGCGCTGGGCAGCATGCGCTACGACATCGAGGATACACTCGGCATCGACCGTCTGTTCAAGCTGATCGAGCAGCGCGCCGGGCACTGGCTGGCGATGGAAGTGGAAGCCAGCAAGATCGAGCTGACCGAGCACGATAGCCGACGCATCGACCTGGGCCGCGTCGAGCGGGAGCTGGGTGTCGACCTGACCCGCACACTGTTCGAAGGCGCTATCGAGGGGTTGCTGGAGCGTGTGCGTGGCAGCGTGACCGAGCTGCTGGGCAAGGCTGGTGTAAGCCCAGCCCAGGTGGACACGGTGTTCTTCACCGGGGGCTCCAGCGGCATTCCCGCGCTGCGCAACAGTGTGGCGGCAATGCTGCCCAATGCCCAGCACGTGGAAGGCAACATCTTCGGCAGTATTGGGAGCGGCTTGGCGATCGAGGCGCGCAAGCGATACGGCGCGGCCTGAATCCTTCCCTGCCTCATCGCCCGCAGCAGCCGGCGAGCCGGCGATGAGGCAGGGGAACCTACACCAGCTCGGCCCGCTTCAACTCACTCTTCAGATACGCGTAGTAAACAGGCCCCGCCACCACCCCTGGCAGCCCGAACGCCGCCTCGAACACCAGCATCGCCAACAGCAGCTCCCAGGCCTTGGCACTGATTTGCCCGCCAACGATCCGCGCATTGAGGAAATACTCGACCTTGTGGATGACGATCAGATAGCCCAAGGCGGCGGCCGCCACCCAGATCGACAGCGACAACCCGACAATGGTGATCAAGGTGTTGGACATCAGGTTGCCGATGACCGGCAGCAGCCCCAGCAGGAAGGTCAACACGATCAGCGTCTTGGTCAACGGCAGGTGCACGCCGAACAGAGGCAGCACCACCGCCAGGAAGATGCCGGTGAACACGGTGTTGAGCAGCGAGATCTTGATCTGTGCGAAGACGATGTTGCGAAACGCCTGCACCAGCAGGCTAAGCCGCTCGAACAGTGCCGCCGCCAGGGGTTTGCGCCGAGAAATGTCGGGAATGCGCTGCAGGGCGACGATGGCACCCAGGATCATGCCGATCAGCAGGGTCACGAACATGTGCGCCATGCCCTTGCCCACCAGCTGCAGGTCGCTGAGGTGGCTTTTGATCCAGTCACCGATGGCGACCTTGAACTCAGCGGCGCTGGCCGGCAGGTAGCCTTCGATGAACGGCGGCAGTTGGCCACGTGCACGCTCTACCAGGCCGATGAACTTGTCCAGCGAGGCACCGGGGTTCTCGGCTTCGTGCAGCAGAAAGCTGAAGGCTCCGGCGATCAGCAGCGCCAGGGTACTGACCACCAAGGTCCCCAGCATGGCCACGGCCAGCCAGCGTGCCCGTTGGCCGGTAATGACCGGCTGCAAGCGTGGCGTGAGCATGTTGACCAGTTCGAACACCAGTAACCCGGCCAGCAGGCTGGGCAGCAACTTGAGGGGCAACGCCAGCAACAGGCCGGCAAATACGATGATCCAACTGGCCAGGTTGATCTGGCGGGGGGTGAAGGTCATACAGCCTCAGCGGCAGACAACGGAAAAGATTCGCAGTCTGCCAGCCTTCGTCCTACAGGCATAGGCACAGGTCATTTCTTCTTCAGGCAGTCGCTCATGAAAGCCTTGCGCTCGTCCCCCTTAAGCGCCTTGGCGGTGGCGTCGGCGTTGCAGGTTTTCATTTTTTCCTGCTGGGTCGCCTTGAGGCACTTGCTCATGAATGCCTTGCGCTCGTCCCCTTTTAGGGCTTGTTCGGTGGCTTCGGCATTGCAGGTTTTCATCTTCTCCTGTTGCGCCGTGGCGGCGAATCCTTGCCCACAGATCAACACACCCAACACCAGCACAGGCACTTGCAGCATCTTCATGGAGTGGTCTCCTTGTCTCCGCGCCCGATGCACGGACATGGGGCTGAGTGTAGTCGTTTTCTCTACAGCCCTGCAGCCTTGAGCCGGGCTGCGTGCTCGGTGAACAGCCGCACCGGATCGGCCCCCTTGCCTACCGCGCCCAGTTGCTGGTTGACGATGTCCAAGTGATCGAGCGGGTAGTCATCACCGATCACCTGCCCCAGATGCGAGCTGAACCGCCCGACCATGCCGTCGCACTGTCCCTTCTCTTTCACGAAGCTGCGGGCGAACAGGCGGCAGAAGCGGTTGCTGCCATCGAACCGGTTGCGGCCCTGGTCGGTCAGCCCCGGCTGCAGCGTTCCCGACCAGGAGTAGTAGCGAACGCCATTGACCTCTACTGGCCCCTCACCACCCCAGGTATGCGGCAAGCCTTGTGGATAAGCCTGGTTGAAGCGTGCAACGCCATCGCTGGTCAGCGACTGGTGCGAGGCATGCACATCGATGGGTAGCGGATCGCGGCGCCAGCTGGTCTCCAGCCACACCAGCAGTACCGCCACCCCATGCAGCACCGCCTTGAGCACGCGCCCCTGCGGGGAGTCGCCAGGCGCCACCCGCGCCAGATGATCGGCCAGCTCCGAGCCGTGGTTGGGCCCTGCCACCGAGGTCACTGACGCGATGCGATCTGGCCGTCTGGCCGCCGCATAACGCGCATCCAGGGCGCCTTGGCTGTGGCCGATGAGGTTGACCTTCTCGGCGCCGCTGCGCTGACAGAGCGCTTCGATGATCGCCAGGAGTTGCTCGCCTCGCACCTCGCTGGAGTGCACGGGCGAGACCTGTACCGGAAACACCTGTGCACCGCCGCGACGCAGGGCCGGGACGATGCCGAACCAATAGGGGTAGAGCAGCACCCGCACGAACCCAAGCATGCCCGGCACCAGTACCAGTGGGTATCGCGTTGCCAGTTCCTGCGCCATTGCCTGGCCCCTGTCCTTGGACGATGGGCCAACACTACCGCGCAGGCGGCGGGCATCGCAATCGAACTCCTGGCGTGCGCTGTGGTTCCAATCCAGAACAGACCCTTAGCAAGGAGCGGGACCATGTACAAGCAGACCCTGGCGATTCTTCTGGCAAGTGCCACCCTGGCGGCGTGCGGCAGCCGTCCGGAAAACCCGGTGGACTATGTCACCTTCCGTGACGAGCCGCTGGTGAAGCAGGTGGAGAACGGCATGACCATGCAGAAAGTCATCGCCATCGGTGGCAGCCCCTCGAACGTGATCGACCTGCCCCACGGCGGCACCTGCAATGACTACATCCTCAACCGCGATGGGCACCAGCAACCTTACTACGTGCGTTTCGATGCGACCGGCCATGTCGATGCCAAGGGCTTCAAGACCTGCAACCAACGCGAAAAGGACAGCGAAGCTGTCCATGGCGCGTGAACCTTCCTGACACCTGAACACCTGTCCTGATCTGTTTGGAGACCACCATGAGCAACGTTGAACTGACCGATGTGAATACCTTGCGCGCGCGGGCACGCCAGCATGTCGAGCAAGGCGCCGTGACCGAGGGGTACCCTGCTGATCGCGAGAAAATCCTGCGGCTGCTCAACGAGTCGCTGGCCACCGAGCTGGTCTGTACCTTGCGCTACAAGCGGCACTACTTCATGGCCAGTGGTATCAAGGCCAGTGTAGCGGCGCAGGAGTTTCTGGAACATGCCAACCAGGAAGCCGAGCATGCTGACAAATTGGCTGAGCGGATTGTTCAGCTGGGGGGGAGCCTGATTTCAATCCGGATAACCTCTCGAAGCACTCGCATGCCCAGTATGTAGAGGGTAAATCGCTCAAGGAAATGGTGTTGGAGAACTTAGTAGCGGAACGGATTGCCATCGACAGTTACCGGGAGATCATCCAATACATCGGCGATAAGGATCCGACTACGCGGCGTATTTTCGAAGATATTCTGGCACAGGAAGAAGAGCACGCCGATGACATGTCGGATTTGCTGCAGGGCCTCTGACTGCTTTGCGTAAGAGCGGAACGGTGATGGAACTTCGCCTTGGCACAAGGTTAGGCTGACCCACTTACCACGGGCCAACCATAGGCCGAAAATTTAACTAAAAGCCGGCATTTGTCCCGCGTGAATATCCATTTGCCATGGAGTCGCTTCTTCACCTTTCCGCCCTTCCGGTGGGTTACTTTGGTCGTGGCCAAAGTAACCATAACCGTTGGCCCCTACCATCCAGCCCCTACGTTTCGGGGCTCCCTCACTCCGGCCTCCTGACCTCGTGATGTGTGGTGCCTGGATCCTCGCGCACTAAAAGCAAAGCTCAGCAGCAGCAACGCGACAGCAGAACAAGCGAAGCGCACAGCGCGACCGCGCTATTTCTTCACTGCCGCTGGTGCTTTGCCTGCCTTCATCTGTTGCAATAACGGCGTACATTGATTGGGCTCATCACCGCTACTCGGCGCTATCAATGCCAACAACCCCGCCGCCGGACCAGCAACCACGCCAAGCGCCACCATCCCCGCCCCGCGCAGCGCCAACGGCACCGCCTGCACACCCGCACTAGGCTTGGCAAACGGCCCCCGTACATACAACGGCGAGCGCAGCGAGAACAAGCGAACGCCCTTGGACTCCGGCGTGATCTTCAAATCGAGCTGTTCACTGGCAAAGTTGGCCGTACCGTTGATGTAGATGATCGCGTTCTCCGTATCGAAAATGAACAATCGCGTCGTCGCCAACCCATTCTTGATCCCAACGTCCGCGGCTGCGCAGTTGATCTTCACATCTTCATCGCCAAACAACTTGCCAATCACGTAGTTGCCCACGTTCAGCCCAGCGATCTCCATCAGGCTGCGGCTGATAGCGCCGTCATTGATCAACATGCGCAGGTCACCGTTTGCAGTGCCCAACAACGCCGCCACCGAATTGCCACGGCCACTGATGTCGGCATCGCCGTTCAGTTCACCAAAACTGGTCTGCATCGGCGCGAAGCTTGGGAACAGTTGCTTGAGCTTGAACCCCCTGGCAGTCAGTTTGGCGCGCCCCTGCAACGGCACATTGCGACCGTCCAAGCGGATATCCGACGCCAGGTTGCCACCCGCCACACCGAAGCGCAGAGGCTCCAGGCGCAGCAATCCATCGTCGAGCATCACGTGGGCTGACAAATCGGTGAAAGGCAACTGTGCACTGTGGACGATGCGCTTGCCGCTGAAGGTGACGTCGGCATCCATCGCCCGCCAGCGCTCGGTCCTAAACGCCTCCACAGGCAACACCTTGCCCGACGGCTGCTTGCTGGCCCCGCCGCGGGCCTTTTGCTCGGCGTTCGAGTCGGCACCGATCAGCGGTGCCAGGTCCTTGAACAGCAGTTGAGTGGACACCAGGTTCCCCGACAGCTTTGGCCGGGGCTGACTGGCGACGAAGGCCAGGTCGCCATGGATATCACTGTCACCGATCTTGCCGTTGAACGACTGGTAATTGAACGTTGCGCCTTCTGGGGCTCGCAGGTTGGCGCTCAACCGCCCGTCCGTGGAGTACGCCGGGGTGTCCGGCAGGGTCACGCCAGTCAGGGGGTACAAGTTGCCCAGGCTCGCACCCGACAACTTCAGGCGCAAATCCAGCGCGCCAAGATTGCGCGGGTCGGTCAGCGTGCCGCTCAGCACCACATGGGTGTCGGCAATCCGGACGTCGGCTTGCAGCGGGAAGGGTTGGCTGGCGTCCTGCAAGGCCAGCAGCCCGCCCATCTTGCCGGTACCAGACACCGGCTGGCCCTTGTAACGGCCCTGGGCCTTGAGGCCGAAGGCATAATCCTGGGCTCCACCGGCCTTCTCGGCGCGTGCTTTACCGACGATGTCGCCAAATGGGATCGGCTTGCCCAACGGGTCGATCTGCACCTTCATGCTGGTTTTCAATGTCTGGTCATCGACACTGACATTGCCCTGGTCGAAACCGATGGCGCCGATATCCAGCTGCCACTGCGAAGGCGCTTCGTTTTCGTCCTTCGGCCCGAAGTCGAATGTCCAGTTGGCACGGCCGTCAGCTAGCCGTGTGAGGCTGGCGGTCGGCTGGGTCAGGTCGATACGGGGGATGACGATCTGCCGGAAGATCAGCGGCAAGGGCGACAGGCGGAACTCCACACGTTCCAGCCCAACCATCTTCGGCGCCTTCAACCAGTCAGGATTGCCCAAGGTGAGGTCTTCGGCGATGAAGCGCGGCCACGGCACCCAGGCTCTCCAGCCCCCTTCCTCCGGCTCGGTACGCCATTGCACGGCAAGATTGCCATTGATCGCGAAAGGGCGATGCAAGGCTTCGGATACCTTCTCGTTGAGCAGCGGCTTGATGCGGTTCCAGTCGAACGTGGCAATCACCACCAGCACGATCGCCAGTACGGTCACAAGGCTGCTGAGGGTCCAGACGAGGATTCTGGCGGGGCGCGTCATTGCGTGATTCTCCTGACAACATGGCACGAAGCGAGCGCAATGGTGGCACTCAATATCTCGGACTGATGAAAACCAGTGAGGTTTTATCGAGGAGGCCATGATAACCAGGTTTTTCCAGATGCCCCGCTCAGCTTTCCGTCATCTCCAGCCCTTCGCACGCATCACGGAAACAGTGGCCGTTAGCCGTTACCTGCCATGGAAACCCCGTGCTAGAGCGGTCTAAACGTCTATCAATATCGTCGATTGTCACCATTACCCTTATGAACTTCTCTCTGGCGTTACCGGGCGTAACATTAACTCCGTACCCACTTTCCAGCCCCCGAGAGGAGCACCGAAATCATGAAACGCCAACTGCTGACCCTGACCCTTTCAATCCTTGCCGCCAACGCTTTCGCCATGCCAGCCGATGACCAGCACCTGACCGCCGAATCGCGTTCCAGCGCTGCCGAAATGGCCCAACCGCTGAAAACGCTGGCAGAAGGTGGCGCGGATCGCCTGATCGAACGTTCGGGTCGAGTTGCCGAAGGTGGCTCCGACCGCCTGATCGAACGCTCGGGTCGTGTTGCCGAAGGTGGCTCGGACCGCCTGATCGAGCGCTCCGGCCGTGTTGCCGAAGGTGGCTCGGACCGTCTGATCGAGCGCTCCGGCCGTGTTGCCGAAGGTGGCTCGGACCGCCTGATCGAGCGCTCCGGTCGTGTTGCCGAAGGTGGCTCGGACCGTCTGATCGAACGCTCCGGTCGTGTTGCCGAAGGTGGCTCGGACCGTCTGATCGAACGCTCCGGTCGTGTTGCCGAAGGTGGCTCGGACCGTCTGATCGAACGCTCCGGTCGTGTTGCCGAAGGTGGCTCGGACCGTCTGATCGAACGCTCCAGCCGCGTCGCCGAGGGTGGTTCGGATCGTCTGGTCGAACTCAGCCGAGTGAGCTGATCGCCATGGCCGAAAAGAACAATCCCACGCAAAGCGCCTGCTCCCCTCCAAGCCCGGTCCATTGACCGGGCTTTGTTTTTTTATCCAGAATGCCCAGCCGTACAGCCACAGAATTCGCCCCCATGCTGCCTCGCGCCGAACAAAAGCTACAGACCCGCCAGGCCCTGCTGGACGCTGCCTGCCAGTTGATGGAGAGCGGCCGTGGGTTCGGCAGCATCAGCCTGCGTGAAGTCGCCAGGGCCGCGGGCATCGTACCCACCGGTTTCTACCGGCATTTCCCTGACATGGACGCCCTGGGCCTGGCCCTGGTCGCCGAAGTCGACGCCACCTTCCGCCAGACCATTCGCCTTGTTCGGCACAACGAATTCGAACTTGGCGGCATCACCGATGCTTCGGTACGCATCTTCCTCGATGTGGTCGCGGCTCACCGTGCCCAGTTCCTGTTTCTGGCCCGCGAGCAATACGGGGGTTCACAGGCAGTACGTCAAGCCATCGCCGGTTTGCGCCAAGGCATCAGCAACGACCTGGCGACCGACCTTGGACGCATGAAGCGCTGGCAACATCTGGATCAGGCCGCGTTGGCCGTGATGGCCGACCTTGTGGTCAAAACCGTGTTCGCAACCTTGCCCGAATTGATCGACAGTCCGGAGCCTGGTTATCCACAGGCACTGACGCCACAAGAGAAGATCACCCAGCAACTGCGCTTCATCTTCGTCGGGGCACGACATTGGCAGGGGTTGGGCAATCCTGGCTGATCGGCTGGCTGCAGCGGCCGGGCTCCTGGCAGGCTGGCACGAACAATCCCCAACCTCACTTCTGCTAACATGGCGCACTGCCCGATTGCGACGAGCGCCTTCATGTCCGACCCCCGCCCCACCCTGCCCGAACTGGCCCGCTTCAACCAGCACTTCGCCGAGCGCATCGTGCCGCTGTGGCAAGGCCCGGGCTGGAACGCCGACATGGCCCTGCCCTACGAGGCGCTGGACGCCCAGCATCGCCCGCTGCCGGTCCAGCGCTACCGCGCTATGGCCTGCGCCCGCCAACTCTACCTGTTCAGCAGCCGCATCGAGCAGCCCGGTGCAGCGGAACGTGCCGCCGCGCTGTTCCGCTCATTGCAGCGGCATTTCCACGATGCCGAGCACGGCGGCTGGTTCTACAGCATCGATGCCGACGGCAAGCCACTGGACACCCGCAAGGACCTCTACACCCACGCATTCATCGTGTTCGCCTGCGCACACTACTGGGGCAAGGTGCGCGAGAGCCTGGTGGAGTCCACCCTCAACGCAGCCCTGACAGTCATCGCGCAACAATTTGCCCGCGACGACGGCCTGTACGAAGCCAGCCTGGACCAGGATTGGTCGGATCTGGGTAGCGGACCGCTGCAGAACCCGCAGATGCACCTGGCCGAGGCCCTGCTTCAGGTACTGGCAGTGCGCGAGGACGACCAGGCACGCCAGGCACTGCTGCGGCTGTGCGACGCCCTGCACGCGCACTTCATCGAGCCGGAGCACGGCCTGATGCTGGAAAAACCGCGCGATGCTGTGGATAACTGGTTCGAGCCGGGCCATCAGTTCGAATGGTTCTACCTGCTCGATACCTCACCGCTGCTGCGCGAAACCCCACTGCATGCAGCGATAGACCGCGCATTCGACTATGCCGAGCGGTGCGGCGTGAAGGACGCGGCCGTGCTGGCGATGCTGGAGGTGAACGGCAAGGTGCTCGATGCCACCCAGCGGATCTGGGCACAGGCGGAATACCTGCGGGCGCTGGTGTTGCGGCCAGAGGGACTCGCGAAACTGCCTGCGCAGTTGAAGGCGATGGATCAACGGTTCCTTCACGCTGGCGGCTGGTATGAGTGCCGGGATGGTCAGGGCGCTGTCAGCCGCCACGACATGCCTTCAACCACCCCCTATCACTTGGCGACCTGCCTGCAAGGCCTACAGCGCCTGAACTGACGCAATTCCGCTCCCGAAGGCTCATGCGAGCCTTGCAGGAGCGGGCTGGCCGCCGATCAGCCCTTGGCCGAACGGTCGATCGAAAAACCTGCCCAGTCTTGGCTCACCGGCATCAGCTCCAGGCTGTTGATGTTGATGTGCGCCGGCTGGTTGAGGATCCAGAAGATCGTGTCGGCGATATCCTGCGGCTGAATCGGCTCGGCGCCAGCGTAAGTGGCGTCATACT
The DNA here is from genome assembly GCF_040762985.1 of Pseudomonas sp. Rh2. Classification (NCBI taxonomy): domain Bacteria; kingdom Pseudomonadati; phylum Pseudomonadota; class Gammaproteobacteria; order Pseudomonadales; family Pseudomonadaceae; genus Pseudomonas; species Pseudomonas sp. Rh2. The sequence continues at coordinate 1,111,562 of NZ_CP142890.1, read as the reverse complement.
TGGCTTGGTCGCCCCCGAAACGCACCAGCGAGAATTCGCTCTCGCACAGGCCCGGTTCGATGTTGCTGACGCGCACGCCAGTGCCACGCAAGTCGCAACGCAAGCTCAACGAGAATTGACCGACGAACGCCTTGGTACCGCCATACACGTGGCTGCCAGGGTACGGATAGTTGCCGGCCACCGAACCCACATTGAGGATCGACGCACCACGGCCATGGGCGATCAACCGCGGCAGCAGCAGGCGGGTGGTGTACATCAGGCCCTTGATGTTGGTGTCGACCATGGTTTCCCAGTCATCCAGGTCGCACTTCTGCGCCGGGTCCGCCCCCAGCGCGAGGCCCGCGTTATTGACCAGGCCGCGCAATTTCTCAAAGCCTGCCGGCAGGTTGGCAATGGCATGTTCCATGGCCTTGCGGTCACGCACATCCAGGACCAGGCCGTGCACTTCGGTCTTAGCCGCCAACTCAGCGCACAGGGCGTCCAGGCGATCCTTGCGGCGGCCTGTCAGGATCAGCTTCCAACCCGCCTCGGCAAAGCGCCGTGCGGTGGCCTCGCCGAAACCGGAAGTCGCGCCTGTGATGAATACGGTGGACGTCATGCTCTGTTCCTCGCTGTGGATTATCGTCGGCAGGGTTTGCAGCATGCCTTCCGAGCGCGCGGGCAGCAAGCCGTGTCCTGCGCTGGTCATTTTTTGTACATATGCTCGGAAGCCTCGGAACAGAGGGCCCGCCGGCAGGTATGCAGAACTTATCCACAAGGCTTTCCCCACGGATTGGGGGCAACTTATCGACACAGCGGAACCCTTTCAGCTTACTGCGGTCGTCCGCCACGGTCTTCATGATGGCCCAGGGCTTTCAAACATGCCGCCTACAGCGGACTGTCCAAGGCTTTTTCACAGAGTTATCCACAGGCATTGAACGCGCGTCGATCATCCCTGCCTGGGCAAGAATCCCCAGGAAAGTCATGTACTAAGGCTGCTTGATCAAAAAACGACCGATCCTTTGCAGGCCCCGTCGTTAAAGGGATACAACGAGATGCCACCATGTTTTCCACAGGCGGTTCCACATTATCCGTGGAAAAATAGAAACTGTGGAAACAATGACTTGCGAGCGGATTCTGGCGTGCTTCGGAAAAGATATGCGACAAGTTGTCCACATCGCCGGCAAGCCGGCTCCTACAGGTTGAAGCGCTCGCTGCAGGAACCGGCTTCCCGGCGTTTGGATGACTCAGTGCCCGCCCAGGTAGGCGTTGCGCACCTCCTCGTTCACCAACAACTCCTGCCCCGTGCCGGTCATGCGAATCTGCCCGTTGACCATCACGTATGCCCGGTCCGACAGCTTCAGCGCATGGTTGGCGTTCTGCTCTACCAGGAAGATGGTCATGCCGGTCTTGGCCAGCTCCCGCAGGGTGGAGAAGATCTGCTTGACCACGATCGGCGCCAGCCCCAGCGATGGCTCGTCGAGCAGCAGCAACTTCGGCCGGCTCATGAGCGCGCGAGCGATGGCCAGCATCTGCTGCTCACCACCGGACATGGTCATGGCCCGCTGGTTGCGGCGCTCCTTCAGCCGTGGGAACAGCTCGAACATGCGCTGCATGTCTTCGTTGGCGTATTGGTCGCCAATGGGGATGGTGCCCATCATGAGGTTTTCCTCGACGGTCATGTCGGGGAACACCCGACGCCCTTCCGGCGACTGGGCGATACCGTTGGAGGCGATGTAGTGCGACGACTTGCGGGTAATGTCGGTACCGCGATAAATGATTTGCCCGGACGCAGCCCGCGGTTGACCGAATATCGACATCAGCAGTGTCGACTTGCCAGCCCCGTTGGCGCCGATCAGGCTGACCGTCTCGCCTTCGTTGATATGCATCGAGACTTTCTTCAGCGCCTGGATCGGCCCGTAGAACACGTCCAGGTCCTTCAGCTCGAGAATGGGTGCACTCATACCAGTTCCTCTTCATCGGCACCCAGATAGGCGGCAATCACCGTCGGGTTGTGGCGAATATCCTGTGGCGAGCCTTCGGCGATCACGTTGCCGTGGTCCAGCACGACGATGTGGTCGGAAATACTCATGACCATGCCCATGTCGTGCTCGATCAGCACCACGGTGATGTCATGCTCGTCACGCAGCACACGGATCATGCCGCTCAGGGCTTCGGTTTCCTGCGGGTTGAGGCCGGCAGCCGGTTCGTCCAGGCAGATGATCTTCGGCCGGGTGCACATGGCGCGGGCAATTTCCAGGCGCCGCTGCTGACCATACGACAACTCGCCCGCCAGGCGGTTGGCACAGTCGACCAGGTCGACCACCTCCAGCCAATAGAACGCATGGTCGAGTGCATCGCTTTCGGCCTTGCGGTAAGCCTTGGTGTTGAGCACTCCGGCCAGCAGGTTGCGGTTGACCCACATGTGCTGGGCCACCAGCAGGTTTTCCACCACCGACATTTCCTTGAACAGGCGAATGTTCTGGAAAGTGCGCGCCAGGCCCGCACGGTTCACCAGGTGGGTGCCGCCGAACATCTTGTAGTACAAACGGTTGGCAAAGCGCGCGGGCGAGACGAAGTCCGCAGCCTGGAAACGCTCGCCGAGCAACTGGATCACATTGGTGTGGCTGCCGCGCACATTCAGTTCGATGCGCCCGCCACTGGCCTTGTAGAAGCCGGTGAGGCAGTTGAACACTGTGGTCTTGCCCGCGCCGTTGGGGCCGATCAGGGCGAAGATTTGGTTCCGCTTGACCTTCAGGCTCACATCGCTGAGCGCCTTGATGCCGCCGAACTGCATCATCAGGTTGTCGACCGAGAGAATGATATCGTCGCTCATGGCGCCACTCCTTTACGCGGGACCACACCGGTGCGGCTGATGCGGATCAGCCCACGCGGTCGCCAGATCATCATCAACACCATCAACACGCCGAACAGCAATACACGGTACTCCGAGAAACTGCGCAGCAGTTCTGGCGCCACCGTCAGCACGAACGCCGCAATCACCACACCCACGGTCGAGCCCATACCGCCGAGCACGACGATGGCCAGAATCAGCGCTGACTCGAAGAAGGTGAACGAGGACGGGTTGACGAAGCCTTGGTAGGTGGCGAAGAACACACCGGCCAGGCCAGCGGTGGAAGCGCCCAGGGTGAAGGCCGAGAGTTTGACCAGTACGTGGTTCAGGCCCATCGAACGACAGGCGATTTCATCTTCGCGCAGCGCTTCCCAGGCACGACCGACGGGCATGCGGGTGAGCCGATGCTTGATGTAGAGCACCGCCAGCACCACCAGGAACAGCACGGCGTAGATGAACACGAACTTCAAGTTGGCGTTGTAGTCGATGCCGAGGAATTCATGGATAGGCACCCCACCATCCTTGGCCCGACGACCGAACTCCAGCCCGAAGAAGGTCGGTGACGGCGCCGGCATGCCATTGGGACCACCGGTGAACGACAGCCAGTTGTTCAGCACCAGGCGGATGATCTCGCCGAAGCCCAGGGTCACGATCGCCAGGTAGTCACCGTGCATGCGCAACACCGGGAAGCCGAGTATGCACCCCGCTAACGCCGCGGCGATGGCGGCCAATGGCAGCACGCTCCAGAAGCCCAGCCCAAGGTATTGATAACCCAGGGCCAGACCGTAGGCGCCAATGGCATAGAAGGCCACGTAACCCAGGTCGAGCAGACCGGCCAGACCGACCACGATATTCAGGCCAAGGCCCAGCAGCACGTAGATCAGGCCGAGGATGACCACGGTAAGCAGGTACTTGTTGGCAAACACCGGGAAGACGATGGCGATCACCACCAGCGCCGGGATGATGTAGCGCAGGCGCGACTTGTAGTCAGGCGCACGCACATGCACGCCCGAGCCACCACTCTCGAAGCCCTGGAGCATGCGGCGTCCGGCGGCGGTCTGCAGGTACAGGCTGAGCAGGAAACGCCCGGCCATCACCCCGCCGACCAGCCAGGCGACACGGGTGGGCTCGGCGTTGAAGCTATAGCCGTCGAGCACCACGCCGACGACCGGACCGAAGACAATGAGTGCCAGCAGGCCGGCGACGATGGTCTCCAGCAAGCTGCGTTTGAGGTCGAAACCTTTTTCGATAACAGGGGCAGTATTGGCAGCGGACATGTTCACACCTTAGCCACGAGCGGGCGACCCAGCAGGCCTTGTGGGCGGAAGATAAGGATCATCACCAGCAACGAGAAGCTGAACACATCCTTGTAGTCTGAGTTGATCAGGCCAGAGAACAGCGACTCGGAAATCCCCAGGATGATCCCGCCCAGCATCGCGCCAGGAAGCGAGCCGATGCCGCCGAGTACCGCTGCGGTGAACGCCTTGATCCCGATGATGAACCCGGCATAGAAGTCGAAGGTGCCGTAGTTCATGGTGATCAGTACGCCGGCTAGGGCGGCCATCACCGCGCCAATGACGAACACGTAGGAAATCACCCGGTCGGTATTGATACCCAGGATCGAGGCCATCTTGCGGTCTTGCTGGGTGGCGCGGCACATACGGCCGAGCTTGGTGTACTTGATCACGTAGGTGAGCAAGCCCATGCCGACGAAAGCGGCTACCAGAATGAAGATCTTGGTGTAGGTCAGTTGCACGAAGCCGGTGCCGACTTCGACGCGCCAGGCGCCTTCCAGCAGCGTTGGAACGCCTTGCTGGCGAGCACCCTGGCTGATCTGCGCATAGTTCTGCAGGATCAGCGAGATGCCGATGGCACTGATCAGCGGTGCCAGTCGGGTGGAGTTACGCAAGGGTTTGTAGGCGATGCGCTCGATGGTAAAGCCGTAGACGCCAGTGACGACGATGGTGAACAACAGGGTGCCCAGCATCAGCAGGGGGAACGACTCGATACCGAAGTAAGCCAGCAATGCCAGGCTGATCGCCGCGAGGTACGCGGAAATCATGTACACCTCGCCGTGCGCGAAGTTGATCATGCCGATGATGCCATAGACCATTGTGTAGCCGATGGCGATCAGGCCATAGACCGACCCTAGGGTCAGGCCGTTGACCAGTTGCTGCAGGAAAATACCATCCATAACGCAATCTCACCTGATTGAGATTGCACGAGCGCCGACCACGGCGGGCCACGGATGAAGCGGCCCTCGCAGCGCAGAACTGTGCAGATCTACGGATAAAGACAGGTACCGCGGGGCTATGGCCCGAAGCATGCCCCGGGCCTGGCCGTTCTTATTTTTGTTTATCCAGCTGGTGGTACTTGCCGTTGGCATCCCACTGGTAGACCACGTAGTCGGACACGGTCAGGTCGCCCTTGCTGTCCCACTTCTTCTCGCCCATGACCGTCTTGACCGGGTTGGCCTTGAGCCACTTGGCAGCATCTTCGCCTTTGTTCGACTTCGCGCCATTGAACGCGGCAGCCAGCGCCTGGAGCGAGGCGTAGGCATACAGGGTGTAGCCTTCAGGCTCGGTACCGGCCTTGCGGAACTCTTCCACCACCGACTTGCTGTCCGGCAGCAGGCGCGGGTCGGCACCGAAGGTCATGTAGACGCCATCGACGTATTGGGCGCCGCCAGCGGTGGAGACCAGTTCGTCGGTGACGATGCCGTCATCGGACATGAACTTGACGTCCTTCAGGCCTTGTTCGCGCAGCTGGCGCACCAGCGGGCCAGCCTCTGGGTGCAGGCCGCCGAAGTAGACAACGTCGGCACCGGCAGAGCGGATCTTGGTGACCACGGCGCTGAAGTCTTTCTCGCCGCGGGTCAGGCCTTCGTACAGCACCGGCTTGACGCCACGCTTCTCCAGCTGCGCCTTGGTCGCGTCGGCCAGGCCTTGGCCATAGGTATCCTTGTCGTGCAGGACGGCTACCTTCTTGCCCTTGAGCACGTCAACGATGTAATCGCCAGCGACGATGCCCTGCTGGTCGTCGCGCCCACACATGCGGAACATGGCGGAAAGCCCGCGCTCGGTGACCTGCGGGTTGGTGGAGCCTGGGGTGATGGCGATCACGCCAGCCTCATCGTAGACCTCGGAAGCGGGGATGGTGTTGGAGGAACAGAAGTGGCCCACCACGCCGGCCACCTTGTCCTGGTCAACCAGGCGGTTGGCCACGGCCACGGCTTGCTTCGGTTCGCAGGCATCATCGCCTTTTACCAGAACGATCTTCTCGCCGTTGATGCCACCCTCGGCGTTGATCTTGTCGGCTGCCGCTTGGGCGCCCTTCATGTACTGCTCGCCAAACGCTGCGTTGGCACCCGTCATGGGGCCAGCGACGCCGATCTTGATGTCGGCCTGAACATACGAAGAAACACCCAGTGCCGTAGCTACGGCCAGAGCCAGGAAACCTTTCTTGTAAAACGTCTGCGACATGAGGTGGTGCTCCTAGAGTTTTTTTGGTTGGCACTACAACTTCTCAGCCCTGTACTTGGAGCAAGGGCCGTGCCATCGGTAATAAGAACTGGAAAAACTCACTGCAAGGGTCGTGTCCAAGCGACCGACGGCCTTTTCTTTATTGAGCGTGCAACCGTCTGCCGCGCGGCGGGCGCCACCACACGTACAGACAAGGAGCAACCATCGGGTGCCATCATTGCAACCTCGGCAAGTGTTTACGTGCAACCTGCCTGTAACAGCGGACGTCACCGAAGTGCACACCGCTGGTGCGCGACTGCTACAGACCGCACCGCTTCAAGGCTAGCTCGTGCACGAAAAAACACCTGATTTGCCCGAAACGCCTTCAATCGTTACCTGTCTGCACGACTCGACTTCCCCGCCACAGCACCTGCATCGACACATCAGCACTGAAAAGGCTGGCACAATGTTCGCCATTCGCCGCTTTTGGAGCCCCTTTAATGAGCGAGAGCGCATTCGCCGAGCGCATCGTGCATAACCTGCTCGACACCGACTTCTACAAGCTCACCATGATGCAGGGCGTGCTGCACAACTACCCGGATGCCGATGTGGAATGGGAATTCCGCTGTCGTAACGGCGAAGACCTTCGTCCCTACCTTGGCGAGATTCGCAACCAGATCGAACGGCTCGGCGACCTGACCTTGGACAAAGGCCAGTTGGCCTTTCTCGAACGCATCAGTTTTCTCAAACCCGACTTCCTGCGCTTTCTCGGGCTGTTCCGCTTCAACCTGAGCTACGTCCATCTGGGCATCGAGAACAACCAGCTGTGCCTTCGGCTGCGCGGCCCATGGCTGCATGTGATCCTCTTCGAAGTGCCCCTGCTGGCCATCATCAGCGAAGTGCGCAACCGCCACTTGCACCCGCGCATGCGCCTGGCCGAGGCTCGCGACCAGTTGCATCGCAAGTTCGACTGGCTGCGCGCCCATGCCAGTGAAGACGAGCTGGCCGAATTGCAGGTCGCTGACTTCGGCACACGTCGGCGCTTTTCAAGCCGCGTCCAGGAAGAGGTGGTGCGGGTGTTGCGCGATGACTTCCCGGCGCGGTTCGTCGGCACCAGCAACGTCGACCTGGCATGGAAACTGGATGTCAAACCTCTCGGCACCATGGCCCATGAATGGATCATGGCGCACCAGCAACTGGGGCCACGGCTGATCGACAGCCAGATCGCCGCCCTCGATTGCTGGGTCCGCGAATACCGTGGCCTGCTCGGTATCGCCCTGACCGACTGCATCACCATGGACGCATTCCTGAGCGATTTCGACTTGTACTTCGCCAAGCTGTTCGATGGCCTGCGCCATGACTCGGGGGACCCGGTGGCTTGGGCGGAAAAGGCCATCGCCCATTACCAGAAACTCGGTATAGACCCCATGACCAAGACCCTGGTGTTTTCCGATGGCCTGAACCTGACCCGCTCGCTGGAAATCTTCCGCGCCCTGCGCGGTCGCATCAATGTCAGTTTTGGCATCGGCACCAACCTGACCTGCGACATTCCTGGGGTGGCGCCAATGAACATCGTGCTTAAAATGACCGACTGCAACGGCTCGCCGGTGGCCAAGATCTCCGACGAGGCTGCCAAGACCCAGTGCCGCGATGAAAACTTCGTCGCCTACATGCGCCATGTATTCAAAATCCCCAGCAAGGAGTAACCCATGCAAGCCGTTCAGCAAGAGATTGCCCAGGCGCTCAAGGTACAGCCGCCGTTCGCCGACGCAGCCGCAATCGAGGCCGAAGTCGCCCGGCGCGTGGCCTTCATCAAGGATTGCCTGGCCAATGCCCGGCTCAAGACCTTGGTACTGGGCATCAGCGGCGGTGTCGACTCGCTGACCGCCGCCCTGCTCGCCCAGCGGGCGATCAACGAGTTGCGCGCCGAGACTGGCGATAAGGCCTATACCTTCATCGCCGTGCGCCTGCCTTACCAGGTGCAGCACGATGAGCATGACGCCCAGGCCTGCCTGGACGTGATCAAGGCCGACGAAGTGCACACGGTGGATATCGCCCCGGCAGTACGCGCCCTGGCATCTGAAGTGAAAGCACTGGAAGGCGGCTCGCCGTCGATGGTGGATTTCGTGGTGGGCAATACCAAGGCCCGCATGCGCATGGTGGCCCAATACACCATCGCGGGCGCCCGCGCTGGCCTGGTGATCGGTACCGATCACGCCGCAGAGGCGGTAATGGGCTTCTTTACCAAGTTCGGTGATGGTGCGTGTGACCTGGCTCCGCTGAGCGGTCTGGTGAAAAACCAGGTACGAGCGATCGCCCGTAGTTTCGGTGCGCCGGAATCATTGGTGGAGAAAGTGCCGACCGCGGACCTCGAAGACCTCGCGCCGGGCAAGCCGGACGAAGCGTCCCATGGCGTGACCTACCAGCAGATCGACGCGTTCCTGCATGGGCTGCCAGTGGATCAGGAAGCGTTCAACATCATCGTGAACACCTACCGCAAGACCCAGCACAAGCGCGAACTGCCGTTCGCCCCTTGAGCCGTCTGGTGCCGCTTAGCGGCCCTGTCGCGACACAAGGCCGCGCCCACGAGGACTGCGCAGTGCTTGAGAAAGCGCTAAATCCTGTGGGAGCGGCCTTGCGTCGCGTAGGGAGGGCAAAGACCTCCCCTGGTTCAAGCCATCATTACTTGACGACCACCTTGCCCTTCATCATCGTGATGTGGCCAGGGAAGGTGCAGAAGAAGCTGTAGTCGCCACCCGCTTCGAGCTTGGAGGTGTCGAACTTCACCTCGGTTTCTTTTTCCGGTGCGCCGATCATCTTGGTGTGGGCAATGATCCCGGCATTGGCGGCGTTGATGTAATCGTTATCAAGGCCCTTGCTCATACCCTCGGTGGCAATGCCGTGCATGTCGGCAGTCTTGCTGATCACCAGGTTGTGGCCCATGACGTTCTTCGGCAGGTTGCCGGAGTGGGTCAGTTTGACCGTAAATTCCTTGCAGCTCTTGTCGACGGTGATTTCCTTGGTGGTGTAGGACATCTGGTCGGTCGAGTCGACAGTTACCGAACACTCGGCTGCGAAGACAGAGGCGCTGGCGAGGGTCAGCAGGGATACCGCTACAGCTTTCGCAAACATCATGAATCTCCTTGGCAGGGTTTTATCAATTGCGAGACTGCCTGAAACCGTTCAGCCCCCACCTGATGTGAATCAAAGGGGTGTCAAGAGGCCAGTCAGTAGAATTGTTCGATTGATTGTATACAACCAATCTAAGAGCACATCATGCCCTTATAGTGGACGATGGGACAACCTCTCAATTAGGAGTCACCCGAAATGTCCCTTGGAAGCCTGATGAACAGCCTGCTCGCCGCTTACGCCCACGGTGCCAGTGGCGCGATGTGCGAATTCTCCCGCCCAGAGTGAAACCGCCCTTGGAACCAGCAGGCATGAGCCGTACCCTGTCACCGCAATGCGACTGGAGATGAGCAATGCCTGTACGTTCCGTTTGTGTGTTCTGCGGCGCCAGCATCGGTGCCAACCCTGCCTACCGCGAAGCAGCCGTGGCCCTTGGCCAGGCCATTGCCCGACGCGGCCTGACCCTGGTGTATGGCGGCGGCGCGGTCGGCCTGATGGGCACCGTGGCCGACGCGGCCCTGGCCGCAGGTGGCGAAGTGATCGGGATCATCCCCGAGAGCCTGATGAACGCTGAAATCGGCCACAAGAACCTGACCCGCCTGGAGGTGGTCGACGGCATGCACGCACGCAAGGCGCGCATGGCTGAGCTGAGCGATGCCTTTATCGCGCTGCCCGGTGGCTTGGGTACGCTTGAAGAACTGTTCGAGGTCTGGACCTGGGGGCAACTGGGCTATCACGCCAAGCCGCTGGGGTTGCTCGATGTGAAGGGTTTCTATGAAAAGCTGGGCGGGTTCCTCGACCATATCGTCGAGGAAGGATTCGTGCGGCCGCAGCATCGGGCGATGTTGCTGCTGGGTGAGCAGCCGGATGAGCTACTGGATGGGATGGACAACTTTGTCGCGCCAGTGGCGCCAAAGTGGGTAGACAAGAAACCCGATTGATCTCGATCGATAGCCTGACAGCTAACCTGTGGGAGTGGGTTCATCCGCACATACGTCGGTGAATCCACCCTCGTGCGGGTAACCCGCTCCCACAGGGTTCTAGCGCTCGATCAGCGCGGGATTACTGGCTGACGCGGCTTCTTGCCCTTGCCACCCTTCGCCGATTCCCTGCGCTCCTTGGCCGCCTGTTGATTGCGGGCGAACGCTTCGGCCTTGGCCTTTTCGCGCTTGTCCCAAGGCTTGCTGCCATCGCTGGCACGCGGCGGCAGGCCGGTGTGCTGGGTGAGGATCTTCTGGTCCTTGCCCACTTTATGGCTACCGGCCGGCGTCGAGTTCTTGCGACGGGCACTCTGGTAAGCGTCGGTCTGCGGCTGGTGCAACGGAATCAACTGATGCTTGCCCGGGCCGATCAGGTCAGCACGACCCATGCGCTGCAGCGCCTCACGCAGCATCGGCCAGCCCTTCGGATCGTGGTAGCGCAGGAACGCCTTGTGCAGACGACGCTGCTCCTCGCTCTTGACGATCTCCACCCCTTCGCTCTTGTAGGTCACCTTGCGCAGCGGGTTCTTGCCCGAGTGGTACATGGCCGTGGCCGATGCCATCGGCGAAGGGTAGAACGCTTGCACCTGGTCGGCACGGAAGCCGTTGCTCTTGAGCCACAGGGCCAGGTTCATCATGTCTTCGTCGGTCGTGCCAGGGTGCGCCGCGATGAAGTAAGGAATCAGGTACTGCTCCTTGCCCGCCTCTTTCGAGAACTTCTCGAACATGCGCTTGAAGCGGTCGTAGGTACCGATACCTGGCTTCATCATCTTGTCCAGCGGGCCACGCTCGGTGTGTTCCGGGGCAATCTTCAGGTATCCGCCAACGTGGTGGGTGACCAGTTCCTTGACGTACTCCGGCGATTCGACAGCCAGGTCGTAGCGCAGGCCCGAGGCGATCAGGATCTTCTTCACACCCGGCAAGGCACGCGCCTTGCGGTACAGCTCGATCAGCGAGCTGTGGTCGGTGTTGAGGTTCTCGCAGATACCTGGGAACACGCACGACGGCTTGCGGCAGTGCTTCTCGATGTCGGGGCTCTTGCACGCGATGCGGTACATGTTGGCGGTTGGCCCGCCCAGGTCGGAGACCACGCCGGTGAAGCCCGGCACCTTGTCGCGCATCTCTTCGATTTCGTGAAGAATCGACTCGTGCGAGCGGTTCTGGATGATCCGGCCTTCGTGCTCGGTGATCGAGCAGAAGGTGCAGCCACCAAAGCAGCCACGCATGATGTTCACCGAGAATCGGATCATCTCGTAGGCCGGGATGCGCTCCTTGCCATAGGCCGGGTGCGGTACACGGGCGTAGGGCATGCCGAACACGTAGTCCATTTCCTCGGTGGTCATGGGGATGGGTGGTGGGTTGAACCACACGTCCACTTCGCCATGCTTCTGCACCAGGGCGCGGGCGTTGCCAGGGTTGGTCTCCAGGTGCAGCACTCGGTTGGCGTGGGCATACAGCACCGGGTCGTTACGAACCTTTTCGAACGACGGCAGGCGAATGACCGACTTCTCCCGGGTCATGCGCGGGCTATCGAGAATCTGCACAACCTTGGCTTCGTTCGGGTCTTCGACCTCGCCCTTGGCCTGCTCGATGGCGCAGGCCTGGGTGTCCTGGGTGTTCACGTACGGGTTGATGATCTTGTCGACACGGCCCGGACGGTCGATACGGGTGGAGTCGATCTCGTACCAGCCCTCTGGCGTGTCACGGCGCACGAAGGCTGTGCCGCGCACATCGGTGATGGTTTCGATCTTCTCGCCGTTGGACAAGCGCTGAGCCACCTCGACCACCGCCCGCTCGGCGTTGCCGAACAGCAGGATATCGGCGCTGGCGTCGATCAGGATCGAGTGGCGGACCTTGTCCTGCCAGTAGTCGTAGTGGGCGATACGGCGCAGCGAAGCCTCGATGCCACCAAGCACGATCGGCACATGCTTGTAGGCTTCCTTGCAGCGCTGGCTGTACACCAGGCTGGCGCGATCCGGACGCTTGCCGGCCAGGCCACCTGGGGTATAGGCGTCGTCGGAACGGATCTTCTTGTCCGCGGTGTAGCGGTTGATCATCGAGTCCATGTTGCCCGCGGCCACACCGAAGAACAGGTTCGGCTCGCCGAGCTTCATGAAGTCGTCTTTGGACTGCCAGTTCGGCTGGGCGATGATCCCCACGCGAAAGCCCTGGGCTTCCAGCAGGCGGCCAATGATGGCCATGCCGAACGACGGGTGGTCGACGTAGGCGTCGCCGGTCACGATGATGATGTCGCAGGAATCCCAGCCGAGCAGATCCATCTCCTCCCTGCTCATGGGCAGGAAAGGCGCTGGCCCGAAGCATTCGGCCCAGTACTTTGGATAGTCGTAGAGTGGTTTGGCTGCTTGCATGTCAGTGACCGGTTCTGGTGTGCAGGGAAATCGCGGGCGCGGAATATAGCACAAATTTTGACCAAATCCGACCACCTTCCTGGGAATTGATGACCTGCCCGACGCCTGGACAGGTTGCCAATGGAAATCCCGACCATCAGACCTCCGTCCCCTTCCCTGTTTTCCCAGCCAACCGTTAGCAATCCATTCAATCTTTTACAAAATGATTCCCCCCTTCCCCCCTAAAAAAACATCAACCCACTAATTATCAACAAATATTTACCAACTCCACCGAGAGCTGTAGGAGCAAGACTTCACACTCAAGTAAAAAAACCTACGCAAACTTTCCCTTGCAATGCCAAAACCAATATTGAACAAACAAAAAAGCAAGTGTTACAACACCCATGCGCTGACACGCGCAACTCAAACAACTAAAAGGAGCACATACCATGGGACGTCGTCGTTCTGAAATTCACACCCTGCAGATCTCTCGCGCAATGAACTATACGTTCACTGAGTCCGAGGTCACGCCTAGGAGCCAGAAATGATAACCGAGCGAGAACTGAATATTGAGGAAGCCTACAACCGCCTGACAGGGTTGCATCGTCAGCTAGGCTTGCATGCGAGGATACATCACTCGAAAAAAAAGGGACTGGTCGCCACCTGCCATTTATACGACAGATCCTTTAAAGAGGTTTCCAGTGGTGCCGGCAAGGGAGAATACTGTGAGCTAGGCGCACTTGCCGAGAGCCTTGAACACTACTTTATGGATGCCATCGCTCCCACCCTGATCAGCAGCGACCATATCTTAAAGTCCATGGAGCCGTTCGACGATTGGCTGCTAAAGTCTATACCTTCCAACTGCCAAATACCTTATTTCAAGCTCGAAGCCCTGGACAGCCACGCCGAAATTAACGTACCGGCGACAATGATGGCTCCCTCACCCAAAAATGTAGACGAAATCGAAAGGACTGCCGCTGGCTTCCTTGCCAAATATGCAACGAACGCTGGCATGGCGCTGGGTTGCACAGAGAATGAAGCACTGTTGCATGCCATCAATGAGGCCATCGAGCGCCATGCGCTCTCCCTGTATTATCTATCGCTCTGTGGATTGTCTTCTCCACCAGAACTTTACCGCCCCTCGGACACTTTCCTGGAAGAAGTTTTCACTCATGACAATGCGCTTTTTCGCCACGCCAAGAATTTGAATATTTTCCTGTCCCATGACTTTTATGACGTGCCATTTTGCATTGCCATTTCACCCGAAAAAAGAATCGGCACACTCTGCCATGTCGGCTCCGGCTGCTCCATAAGCCCATCCATCGCAATGTATCGCGCCGTGACTGAAAATATTCAATGCGAACAACTTCATGGTCATGTGGAAAAACAAGAAGACCTTTCTACAGCAACGATGCTGCTACAATCCGAGCGACTTGCCGCCCTTCTGAACCCCTGCCCCACTCATACCGTACCTACCTGGCACCCCCAGAGCCCCGAACTCAGCATACGCAGGCAGATAAAGCGCACATTGATAAATCTGGGCAAGCACAATAGAGCCATATTTTACCGCACCCTTTATGCGCACCCGAATTTCGCCACAGTCGTGCAGGTTTTCATACCTGGACTGGAGCGATTCCATTTGATCAGGTCCGGCATTCCAGTCGCCCCGCAATCCGTATTCAAAGACACAAGGGACTGACATGCATATTTATCGAGGCGTTGTCGCTGCCTTGAGCACGACATTGATATTGAAAGTCGCGACCGTCGTACCAGCCCTGATTTTGGCCAACGTTATCGATAACCTGTCGATCTCCGTCTCGTCTTCCCAGTTTTTGCTCGGAGCCTTCATATGCCTTATCGCATTGCAAGCCTCATTGACCCCTATACAAGCCTGGAGCCTGGCACGCCTCTGCCAAGACCGTGTGAAGCAACTCTCCATCCGTTGGTGCCGAGGATTGCTGGACAAACGCTTCGAAGCCTATGGACAACTCCATGGCGGAACCTTGGTAAAAGTACTGGATAGGGGAATAACGGCCCAAGAGCGATGGCTCGGCTTTCTGATCGGATCAGCATGGCCAGTGTTGGCGGAGGCGATGCTGCTGGCCACACTGTTCGCCTATCTGGGGGCTAGCTCGGTCCTGATTGGTCTCATTCCTTTGAGCTTGGTGTACTTATGGGCCAATGATCGCTTGGTGCGTTGGCGCCGACCGCATATCGAGGCGGTGAACTCGCGAGAGGACGAACTGGCCGAACAGTGGGTGGATACCTTTGCCAGTGCGTCTACGGTCAAGCTGGAAAAAGCCGAGGCTGCAGCAATGATTCCGGTCAACCAGACACTATCTGACTACGCCGATTCAGCCGTTCGGGTAGCCTACAGCGGCGGCTGGCTTCAGGCCCTGCGTATTCTGTTCATCGGTCTGGGCAGTGGCGGCTTGCTGATGTGGGGTATAAATGATCAATCCCTGACATCACCGCAATTGAGCCTGGGTGAACTGGTTGCTCTATTTACCTTGGTGAGTGGACTGCTGTCGGGGGTCGCGCAAATGGCCGATGCCTGGCGAATGCTCGATCAGTTTCGGCTCGACAAACGCAAACTTGAACACTGGCTTCAACTCCCGCTGTTCGGTCCATCATCCACGACAGACATTCAATCCAACGACGAAGGCGCAGGGCTGCGCATCGCCCCCTGTCAACTCAGCACTCGCAACACATTGCAATTGCAACTGGATGAGCCGTTGGCGCTGCGCAATGGTGAACGGGTCGCGCTGATTGGGCCCAGCGGATGTGGCAAGTCGACGCTACTGCACGCCATGGCGGGAACGGTGTTCCAGTTGCGTGAACATGTCTATCTCCAGGGCAGATGTCTGGCACAGTTCGACGCAAGCGAGCAGTTCAGCCGTTTACGCCTTTGCCCTCAAGCCCCCCATTTCATTCCAGGAGCGCTGCCCCGAGCAGTTCTGTTCGAGCACACTCATGATCGAGCTCAAATCGAACTGTGGCTTGAACGGCTAGGCCTGAACAAAGACTGGTACGAACGCGAGCTGGATGCACGCGCAGACTCCATTTCTGGCGGCGAAGCTCGCAGGCTGACACTGCTACGCCTACTTAATCAGCCTGGCGAGTTCAATTTCTTCGACGAACCCACAAGTGGCCTTGATGCCGGGTCGGCGGAGCGTACCTGGGATCTGCTATTCGAAACATTCCAAGGGAAAGGGCTGATCTGCGTAACGCATGATCAGAACGCCCTGCCAAGATTTGACCGGGTGATCACCATGAGCGAAGGTCGGATCGTCAGCCAAGCACAAGTGGGATGCTCCGCAGCTTGAAAACCTGAGCTCGCAGGCGATCCCACAGTGCCCTACTGAATCAATGAATTATCCGCAGCCCAGTGAGTACAGCCATTATTCGTCATCATCGAAGTTGTACATGCCCGGCGCGAGGTTCTCGAAGCGGGTGTACTTGCCGATGAACGCCAGGCGCACGAAGCCGATGGGGCCGTTACGCTGCTTACCGATGATGATTTCGGCCACGCCCTTGTGCTCGGTCTCGGGGTGGTACACCTCGTCGCGGTACACGAACATGATCACGTCGGCGTCCTGCTCGATCGCACCGGATTCACGCAAGTCGGAGTTCACCGGGCGTTTGTTCGGGCGTTGCTCCAGGGAGCGGTTGAGCTGCGACAAGGCAATGACCGGGCAGTTGAATTCCTTGGCCAGGGCCTTGAGCGAGCGGGAGATCTCGGAGATTTCGTTGGTCCGGTTATCACCGGCCGAGCCCGGAATCTGCATCAGCTGCAGGTAGTCGACCATGATCAGCGCGATGTCGCCGTGCTCACGGGCCAGGCGTCGGGTTCGTGCACGCATTTCCGATGGGCTGATACCGGCGGTATCGTCGATGAACAGCTTGCGGTCGTTGAGCAGGTTGACCGCCGAGGTCAGCCGCGGCCAATCGTCGTCGTCCAGCTGGCCGGAACGCACCTTGGTCTGGTCGATACGGCCCAGGGACGAAAGCATACGCATGACCAGCGATTCGCCTGGCATCTCGAGGGAGAACACCAGTACCGCCTTGTCGGTGCGCAGTACGGCGTTCTCGACCAGGTTCATGGCAAACGTGGTCTTACCCATCGACGGACGACCGGCGACGATGATCAGGTCGGCGGGCTGCAGGCCGCTGGTCTTCTCGTCCAGGTCGGTGAAGCCCGTGGATACGCCGGTGATGTCGCTGTCGGAGTTGAACAACGTGTCGATCCGGTCGATGGCCATGGTCAACAGCTCGTTGACCCCCACCGGGCCGCCAGTCTTGGGGCGCGCCTCGGCGATCTGGAAGATCTGCCGCTCGGCATCGTCGAGGATTTCCTCGGCATTGCGGCCTTGGGGGTTGAAGGCGTTGTCGGCGATGTCCGTACTGATGCTGATCAGTTGCCGAAGCGTGGCACGTTCACGAATGATCGCCGCGTAGGCCTTGATGTTGGCCACCGACGGGGTGTTCTTGGCCAACTCCGCCAGATAGGCAAGCCCGCCCACCTGGCTCGACAAGCCTTCCTTGTCCAACTGCTCGTGCAGGGTCACCACGTCGAACGGCTGGTTGGCGTCCGCCAACTTGTGCACGGCGCGGAAGATCAGGCGGTGGTCATGCCGGTAGAAGTCACCGTCCGAGACCTGATCCAGCACCCGCTCCCAAGCGTTGTTGTCCAGCATCAAGCCACCGAGCACGGCCTGTTCGGCCTCGATGGAATGCGGGGGCACCTTCAGGGCTGCGGTCTGCAAGTCTAGCTGTTCGGGATTGGTGATCTCGTTCATGGCCACGAAAGAATTCTGGAGGATGAAAAAGACAAAGGGCACGGCCTGTGAAAGACAGGACCGTGCCCGATGTTAACCGGCTGAACCGCGAGGGGCCAGCCGATCAGCGCAGCTTAGGCAGCTACGACGACCACGCGTACGGTGGCTTCAACGTCGCTGTGCAGGTGCACGGCTACGTCGTATTCGCCAACCTGACGGATGGTGCCGTTCGGCAGACGAACTTCAGCCTTGGCCACTTCAACGCCGGAGGCGGTCAGGGCGTCAGCGATGTCGTGGGTGCCGATCGAACCGAACAGCTTGCCTTCATCGCCAGCGGTGGCGGTGATGGTGACTTCCAGCTCAGCCAGTTGGGCTGCGCGGGTTTCAGCCGACGATTTCTTCTCGGCAGCTGCTTTTTCCAGCTCGGCGCGGCGCTCTTCGAACGCAGCCAGGTTGGCGGCGTTGGCAACGGTGGCCTTGCCGAATGGCAGCAGGAAGTTACGGCCGTAACCAGCCTTAACCTTTACTTTGTCGCCCAGGTTGCCCAGGTTGGCGACTTTTTCCAGCAGGATCAGTTCCATTTGGTAAAACCTCTTAACTTTTAACCTTCACCGTTCGCGGAGTCATTCCCCTGAGGGGACTTGCGACCGCGAAAATCAATCAGGCTGTCGACAATGGCCAAAACCACGAGCAACGGATAAATCAGCTGCATGATCAGCGGCAGTGTCACGTACATGCCAACCAGCCAGAAACCAGCCAGTCGCCCCTGCGCCACCAGTCCATGCATCAAGGCGATGCCGGCCAGAACGAGCACCAGGCTGGACGCGGATGCCAGGACGATGAACTGCGGGCCGATGAACGGGCCCAACACCATCACTGCAACCAACGCCAACATGGCACCCCGTGGCAGCCTCAGGGCGCGAAACTCGCGACCGAAGCCTCCAGGGTTGTACAACACCGCTTGCCAATAACGCGCCAGCATCAACGCCAGCACGCTGAACAATTGCAACATCACCGCTGTGGAAGCGACCAGCACGGGGCCGATCAGCTCACCGGGAATAACCGGCTTGCCTTCGATTTGCGGCAGGGCTTTCACAAGCGCCTTGGCCAACACCTCGAAGGTTTCGCGCAGTACCGTGTCCAGGATGAGGCTGTAGACCAACCCCAACACAACACTGGACATCAACACCCGACTCCAGGAATGCCCGGCACGCAACAAGGCGGCCAGCCCCAGCGTTCCCAACAGCACCAGCAAGGTGCTTGGATCGCCGAAGACCCAAATGGCCACCGCAGGCAAAAGGCCCCAGGCGATGACCGTTGAAGCGTCCTTGAATCCGCGCCGCAGAAGCACCAGGCTTCCGGCAGCGGCACTCAACCAGAACAGCAGCGGTAATACCGCACTTGCGACCACCACCAGGGTGGCCTGCACACGACCGCGCATGATGAAATCAGCTAACGCTCGCATGCTTATCCCTTACTTCTTGTCGACGACCCGGTCTCAGCGGCCGTGGCTGTCGGTGTAGGGCAGCAGGGCCAGGAAGCGGGCGCGCTTGATAGCGGTAGCCAGCTGACGCTGATAACGAGCTTTGGTACCAGTGATACGGCTCGGAACGATCTTGCCGGTTTCGGATACGTAAGCTTTCAGGGTGTTGAGATCTTTGAAGTCGATCTCTTTCACGTCTTCAGCAGTGAAGCGGCAGAATTTACGACGACGGAAGAAACGTGCCATGTAATAGGCTCCTCAAAAGGTCCGTGGATTACTCGTCAGCGTTATCGCTGTTGTCGCTGTCATTGCTGTCATCGCCTTCGGCGGAGTCAGCATGCTCAGGACGTTCACGACGCTCACGGCGCTCGCTGCGGTTCTCTTCTGCCTTCAGCATCTCGGACTGACCGGTAACGGCTTCGTCGCGACGGATGACCAGGTTACGGATAACGGCATCGTTGTAGCGGAAGTTGTCTTCCAGCTCGGCCAGGGCCTTGCCGGTGCACTCAACGTTCAGCATCACGTAGTGAGCCTTGTGAACATTGTTGATTGCGTAGGCCAGTTGACGACGGCCCCAGTCTTCCAGGCGGTGGATCTTGCCACCATCTTCTTCGATCAGCTTGGTGTAACGCTCAACCATGCCGCCGACTTGCTCGCTCTGGTCCGGGTGAACCAGGAAGATGATTTCGTAATGACGCATGAATGCTCCTTACGGGTTAGTAGTCTGCCAGCGAATCTGGTCAGACAAGGAGTGAATGACACTGGTGTGTCTTGCCAGGGAGTAGAGGCACATGCGCACCTGCCAGCTCGGCAAGGGGCGCAATTGTAGAGAAGGCTGGACGCACAAGCAAGGTGATTGGTGAATATTTGAACAGCCAGAAACATATTCACGAGCTACCGCCCTTTTCGCGGGTAAAACCGCGAAAAGGGCGGTACAGGCTGAGGGTCAGCGCTTGGCCTGGCGCTGACGAACGGCTTCGAACAGGCAGACGCCGGTCGCTACCGACACGTTCAGGCTGCTGACACTGCCGGCCATCGGCAACTTCACCAGGAAATCGCAGTGCTCGCGGGTCAGGCGGCGCATGCCCTTGCCTTCCGCGCCCATGATCATCACCAGCGGCCCGGTCAGGTCTTGCTGGTAGATCTCCTGCTCGGCTTCGCCAGCGGTACCGACCACCCACAGCCCGCGCTGCTGCAACTTCTCCAGCGTACGCGCCAGGTTGGTCACAGCCACCAGCGGAATCACCTCTGCCGCACCACACGCCACCTTGCGCACCACGCCGGTCAACGTGGCCGACTTGTCCTTGGGAATGACCACGGCTGTGGCACCGGCGGCATCCGCGGTGCGCAGGCAGGCACCGAGATTATGCGGGTCGGTGACGCCGTCGAGCACCAGGATCAGCGGTGGGGTTTCGGTGCGCTCGAGCAACTCGTCGAGCATCGCCTCACCCCAGACCTGGCTCGGGCTGACCTCGGCAACCACTCCCTGGTGAACACCTTCGACCCAGGCGTCCAGCTCACGGCGCTCGGCCTGGCCGACCGGTACGCGGTTCTCGGCGGCCAGCGCCAGCAAGCCCTGGACACGTGGCTCGCTGCGCCCCTCAGACAGCCAGATCTGCTTGACCCGCTTCGGATGGTGCTGCAGCAGCGCCTGCACGGCGTGCACGCCGTAGATTTTTTCCAGCTGACTCATGGCTTGCTCTTGCCTTTGCGTGGCCCGCCAGATTTGGACGGACCTTTACGGTGCTTGGTCGGCTTGCCGGACGACTTGCCGCCTTTGTCCGACTTGCTGCTGGCATGGCCGCTGCTGCGGGCTTCGCTCATCAGCGCCTTTTTCATTTCACGGCTCTTGCGCACTTCGGCGTTACGCTGGACCGCGTCTTTCGGGAAGTACGCCTCGGCGGCCTCGCTCTTGCGGCTGCGCGGCTTGGGCGTCGCCTTGGCTTCGACCTTCGGGGCCTCGGACTTGTCGGCGACTGGAGCGGCGTTACGACCTTTACGGCCCACTGGTGCGCTGAGCTGCTGCTCGGACACCTCGAAGTCGATCTTGCGCTCGTCCAGGTCGACGCGCATGACCTTGACCTCGATGGTGTCGCCCAGGCGGAAGGTGCGCCCACTGCGCTCGCCCGACAGACGATGGTGCACGGGGTCGAAGTGGTAGTAGTCGCCCGGCAGCGCACTGACATGCACCAGGCCTTCCACGTAGATATCGGTCAGTTCGACGAACAGGCCGAAACCGGTCACGGCAGTGATCACGCCGGGGAAGGTTTCACCCACGCGATCCTTCATGTACTCACACTTGAGCCAGTTGACCACGTCGCGGGTGGCCTCGTCGGCACGGCGCTCGGTCATCGAACACTGTTCGCCCAATTGCTCGAGGGTGTTCTCGTCGTACGGGTAGATACGCGCCTTCGGAATACTCATCGCGCCAGCCCGCTTGACGTGCGGGGTCTCGACCTTGGAGCGGATGATGCTGCGGATGGCGCGGTGCACCAGCAGGTCCGGGTAGCGACGGATCGGCGAGGTGAAGTGGGTATACGCCTCGTAGTTCAAACCGAAGTGGCCGTTGTTGTCGGTGCTGTACACCGCCTGGCTCAACGAGCGCAGCATCACGGTCTGGATCAGGTGGAAATCCGGACGATCGGCGATGCTGGCCAGCAAGGCCTGGTAGTCCTTGGGCGACGGGTCCTTGCCCTTGTGCAGGGTCAGCCCCAGCTCACCCAGGAAGGCTCGCAGTTTTTCCAGACGCTCCGGCGGCGGACCGTCGTGCACGCGGTACAGGGCCGGAACCCCGTGCTTCTGCAGGAACTCGGCGGTGGCCACGTTGGCCGCCAGCATGCACTCTTCGATCAGCTTGTGCGCGTCGTTGCGCACGGTGGGGCGGATTTCCGCGATCTTGCGCTGGTCGCCGAAGATGATGCGGGTTTCCTGGGTCTCGAAGTCGATGGCCCCACGAGTGTGACGGGCCGCCACCAGCACTTTGTAGAGGTTGTACAGGTTCTTCAGATCCGGCAGGACCTCCTTGTACTCCTCGCGAAGCGCCTTGCCTTCGCGGGTGCGGGCATGCTCGAGCATGCTGCTGACCTTGTTGTAGGTCAGACGCGCATGGGAGTGGATCACGCCTTCGTAGAACTGGTAATCGACCATCTGACCGGTCTTGTTGATGGTCATTTCGCAGACCATGGCCAGGCGATCGACGTGCGGGTTCAGCGAGCACAGGCCGTTGGACAGCTCCTCGGGGAGCATCGGCACCACACGCTCGGGGAAGTACACCGAGTTGCCGCGCTGCTGGGCCTCGACGTCCAGGGCCGAGCCCAGGCGAACATAGCTGGAGACGTCGGCGATCGCGACGTACAAGCGCCAGCCACCGGAGAACAGGCGCAGCTTGCCCAGCGGTTCGCAGTAGACGGCGTCGTCGAAGTCGCGAGCGTCTTCGCCGTCGATGGTGACGAACGGCAAGTGGCGCAGGTCGACGCGTTTTTCCTTGTCCTTTTCTTCGACTTCGGAGCGGAACTTGCGCGCTTCCTTGATCACTTCCTGGGGCCAGACATGCGGAATGTCATAGCTGCGCAGGGCGACATCGATTTCCATGCCCGGCGCCATATAGTTGCCGATCACTTCGATCACATCGCCCTGCGGCTGGAAGCGCGGGGTCGGCCAGTGGGTGATCTTGATCTCGACGAACTGGCCGATCTTGGCACCGCCGTTGCGACCGGCGGTAACCAGCACTTCCTGTTGGATCTTCGGGTTGTCGGGCGTCACGTAACCGATGCCGCCTTCTTCGAAGTAGCGACCGACCACGGTTTCATGGGCGCGGGAAATGACTTCCACCAGCACGCCTTCGCGGCGGCCACGGCGGTCGACACCGGAAACCCGGGCCAGGCCACGGTCGCCATCGAACACCAGGCGCATCTGCGATGGGCTGAGGAACAGGTCGTCGCTGCCATCGTCGGGAATAAGGAAACCGAAACCGTCGCGGTGGCCAGAGACACGGCCGCAGATCAGGTCCAGCTTATCCACCGGGGCATAGGTGCCGCGCCGGGTATAGATAAGCTGACCGTCACGCTCCATGGCACGCAAGCGGCGGCGCAGGGCTTCGATCTGGTCTTCATCGTAGAGGCCGAACTCGGCCGCCAGTTCTTCGCGTGCCGCCGGTTCACCACGGTCGGCAAGACGCTGCAGGATCAGCTCACGGCTGGGAATAGGGTTTTCGTATTTTTCCGCTTCGCGAGCGGCCTCGGGATCGAGGGATTGCCAATCGGCCATCAGAAGGGGTTCACCTTGGGGTATATAGATAGGAATTCTGGCATAGGCGTATTGAAACCGGAAATGTCAGCCTTGGACAGCCCCAGCGGCATGTCCGGAGCGAAGCAATAGGCCTGCGGAATCAACAAGTTGAATTTTTTGAATTTTTTTTCGATCAGGGGCTTTACAGCCCTCCGGAGCGTCCGTATAGTGCGCACCACAACGACGGACAACCCCGAAGTTGTAGTAGAGATGAACGGCGCTGTAAAGCATCATGTAATCTCGAATGTGTGCCCAGGTGGCGGAATTGGTAGACGCGCTGGTTTCAGGTATCAGTGGCTTAACGGCCGTGGAAGTTCGAGTCTTCTCCTGGGCACCAAAAATTTCAAGTAATAGATGACCAAGGATCTGTTACTACTGTGTGAAAGCGAACGATAGTCGCCTTCTACAGATGATGCAAAGCTTTGCCCAGGTGGCGGAATTGGTAGACGCGCTGGTTTCAGGTATCAGTGACTTAACGGTCGTGGAAGTTCGAGTCTTCTCCTGGGCACCATACAAAAACCCACTAGCTTGCTAGTGGGTTTTTTTCTTGCCTGCGATTTTTATCCCCCTCCCCCGCAAGCTGTCCCGCGCACCCCAGACGTTGAACCATGGTCTGCCCATGAATTTCTCGTCACACGGCCACTTGAGAAACGATTTCGTTTACCATTGTTTCCAAATATGTAGCCGCAAGCGAGGAAGTACCCGCATGACGATCCGTCCGCAACCGCTGATGCGCACCCTGGCCGCCGCAGTCCTGAGCCTGGTGATTGGCGCTCCGGCCGCCATGGCAGACGACCCGGTGACACTGACCCTGTACAACGGTCAACACAAGGAAATCGGCGAGGCCATCGCCAAGGCCTACGAGGCCAAGACCGGTATCCATATCAACATCCGCAAGGGCAGCAGCAATCAGCTGGCCAGCCAGATCATCGAAGAAGGCGACCGTTCGCCAGCCGACATCATCTACACCGAAGAGTCTCCTCCCCTGAACAACCTGGGTGAATTGGGCCTGCTGGCGAAGATCGACGATGCCACGCAGAGCATGATGCCCAAGGAATACGTGGGCGCCAACGGCACCTGGATGGGTATCACTGCCCGCACGCGGATCGTGGTGTACAACCCCAAGAAGGTCGACGAGAAAGACCTGCCGACCACGGTCATGGACTTCGCCAACCCTGAGTGGGAAGGTCGGGTCGGTTACGTACCCACCAGCGGCGCCTTCCAGGAACAAGCCGTGGCCATCCTCAAGATGCATGGTCGCGACGCCACCGAAGAGTGGCTGACCGGCCTGAAGGCCTTCGGCAAGACCTACACCAACAACATGGTCGCCCTGAAGGCGGTGGAAAAAGGTGAAGTCGCCGCCGTGCTGGTGAACAACTACTACTGGTACGCACTCGAGCGCGAACGCGGCAAACTGGAGTCGAAGCTGTACTACCTGGCCGATGGCGATGCCGGCAACCTGGTGACCATCTCTGGCGCCGCCGTGGTCAAAGCCAGCAAACACCCTAAAGAAGCCCAGGCCCTGCTCAACTGGATGGCCAGTGAAGAAGGCCAGCGCGTGATCACCCAGACCACCGCTGAGTACCCACTGCATAAAGGCATGGTCTCCGATCGCGGCCTGAAGCCGTTCGAAGACCTGCGTCCGCCGAAGATCTCGCCAGCTGACCTGGGCAATGCCGAGGAAGCCATCGAGCTCGAGCGCGAGGTCGGCTTGCTCTGATGACCGCCGCCCTGTCCGAACCTGTGCCGGTACGTTTCGTGCCGCGCCGCAAACGCCCGTCGATCTGGGTGGTGCTGCCTGTCCTGTTCCTGGTGGCAATGAGCGTGTTGCCGTTGCTGTACGTCGCCATCAAGACCTGGGACGCCGGCTGGCGCGAGGCGCTGCACCTGTTGTGGCGTCCCTTCGTCTGGGGGCTGATGCGCAACACCATGATGCTCATGGTGGGCGTGACCCTGACGTGCATGATCGTCGGTCTGGCCCTGGCCTGGCTGCTCGAACGCAGCAACTTGCCTGGTCGGCGCCTGTGGGGCGTGGTGTTGTGCCTGCCCTTCGCTGTGCCTTCGTTCGTCAGCAGCTTCACCTGGGTGTCGCTGAGTTCGGACTTTGAGGGCCTGGGCGGGGCGATCATGGTCATGGCCTTGTCCAAGTATCCGCTGGTATTCCTGCCGGTGGCAGCAACCCTGCGCAACCTCGACACCTCGCTGGAAGAGTCTGCGCGCACCTTGGGCTGCAGCCGTTGGGGCGTGTTCATCAAAGTCACCTTGCCGCTGCTTTGGCCCTCGATGCTGGGCGGCGCGCTGCTGATTGCGCTGCACATGCTGGTGGAATTCGGCGCGTTGTCGATCCTTGGGCTGCAGACCTTCACCACCGCGATCTACCAACAGTTCGAGCTCGAATTCAGCAATGCCAACGCGGCCATGCTATCGGCCGTGCTGCTGGTGCTGTGCCTGATCATGCTCTGGTTGGAGCTGCGGGTACGCGGCAAGGCACGCCATGTAAGGATTGGCCAGGGCGTTGCCCGTCGGGCGCAGCCGGTTCGCCTACGTGCCTGGATGCCCGTGGCGCAGCTGTTCTGCCTGGGCCTGGCGATCCTGGGCAGCGGCATACCCTTGGCCATGCTTGGCTATTGGTTGAGCGTGGGTTCATCGGCGGCCTTCCCTGTAGCGGCGATCAGCAAGGCGTTGCTGACTTCGCTGTCGGTGTCGCTGGGTGGCGCCGGCTTCTGCGTGTTGCTGGCCCTGCCGATCAGCTTCCTGGTGGTGCGCTTCAAAGGCCGCCTGGCGATCTGGGCCGAGCGTCTGCCTTACTTGCTGCATGCCCTGCCCGGGCTGGTCATCGCACTGACGCTGGTGTTCTTCGCCCTGCACTATGTGCCGGCGCTATACCAGACCACAGCGCTGTTGCTACTGGCGTATGCACTATTGTTCCTGCCGCTGGCCCAATCACCGGTACGCACCGCATTGAACAAAGCCTCGCCAACGCTGGAAGAAGCGGCACGGACCTTGGGCGCCAGCAGCTTCGCGGCGTTCTGCCGGGTGACCTTGCCGATCATCTTCCCGGCGATGGCAGCGGCCTTTGCCCTGGTGTTCCTGGATGCGATGAAGGAGCTGACCGCCACCCTGCTGCTCAGCCCGACCGGGATGACAACCCTGGCCACCGAGGTGTGGGCTCATACCGCCAACGTCGAGTTCGCGGCGGCGGCGCCTTATGCGGCGTTGCTGATCGTGGTGTCGGGGTTGCCGGTGTACCTGCTGACCACGCGGATGTACCTGAACAAGGCATGAACCTGCACCTCCTGCTCCAACTGGAGCAGGGGGCTTCACGGCCACCGACTCAACGCGTGAACAGCGCACGCCCCTCATCTACCTGCCCGACTGACGCAGGCGTGCGCAGCTGCAGCACCGCCAGCAATAACAACACTGCCGCCAGCCCCCACAGGATTGGCGTGGCTCCCTGGCTCAGGGCATACAGCTGCAAGCCGATGACCGCCAGGCGCAGCGCCGCATCCAGCCGACCGTTGCTCACCGTGGGCTGGCGCCAACGGGCAATGCCCCAGACCACGTAAGCCAAAGCACCCAGGTTGATGAAGAACAGCGACGTCGCATCGAGCCTGGCGAATGGCGTGCCCAGGCCCAGCCAGGCATCCAGGCCGGCAAACACTTGCAAGGCCCAGCCAGCGACGAATGGAATGGCGAATGGCAGGGTGGCGATCACGTCGTATACCGCACCGACGCGGACGATAGTGGCGTAGCGGGACTGATTCATGCGGCTCAAACCTCCATGTTCAAACGTTCGAGAAGTTGCCTGACTTCGTAGAATTGCCCTGACTGCAGGGCAATGGCCTGTCGCCGTGCCAACAGCGTGACGATATCGCGTGCGCGCTCCTGCGGGCTGGCAACGTAGCCAGGCTGTGCGGCGCGCTCGCGCAAGGCGACCAGTTCGGGAAAGCGTTCATCGGCCTGCAGGATGGTATGGGCCACCGTGGTGTCGACATTGCAAAGACCGAGCACGGCGAAGAACACCTCCGGGTTCTCCAGGTGATAGACCTTGGCCAGCGCATTCAACGCCGCCTTGGACACGCTGTAGGACAGCATCCCAGCGCGCTGACGAA
Source organism: Pseudomonas sp. Rh2 (assembly GCF_040762985.1). Classification (NCBI taxonomy): domain Bacteria; kingdom Pseudomonadati; phylum Pseudomonadota; class Gammaproteobacteria; order Pseudomonadales; family Pseudomonadaceae; genus Pseudomonas; species Pseudomonas sp. Rh2. Next base: position 1,084,151 of record NZ_CP142890.1, on the reverse strand, counting down.
TGCCCGAGACGGAAGCCGAGAACACGACCTGACGTGGCAGCGCATCACGCTTGAGCAGCAGATCGAGCACCCATTTGACCGCCACCACGTTCAGCTCCATGACCTCGCGAAAGGCCTCGGCCGAGGTGTTGCAGGCCAGGTCCGGGGCAGAACCGAAAGTCCCGGCATTGAGGTAGGCGGTGTCGAAGCAGGTCTCGCCGAGAAACACCTGGAGCGCAGCCTCCGAGCCCGAAGGCGCGCACAGGTCCAGGCCGCGAAAATGGAAGCCCGCGTGACGCAGCAGATCTTCGGGCGCACGCCGCGAGACACCCCATACCTCGTCGCCCCGCGCCAGGTGCAAGGCGGCCAGCGCATGGCCGATGCCCGAACTGACGCCACTGATGAAAACGTGGTTCATGAGGTCCTCACTCGAACTTGCCGATGTGATAGCCACCATCGACGCTCAATACGCTACCGGTGATGTAGGAGGCGGTTGCGCTCAGCAGGAACAACACCGCATCGGCGACCTCGCCGGCCTCACCGAAGCGCTTCATGGCCGTCGCATTGATCTTGCGCTGCGTGTTCGCGGGGCTGGCCGCCAGTCGCTCCGGCGAATTCATGCCGCCGAGGATCGGGCCTGGCGCGACGGCATTGACTCGAACGGCGTGACGGCCATCGCGATCGGTGGCGCTTTCCATCGCCACCACCTGGGTCAGGGCATTGAGTGCGGCCTTGCTGGCAACGTAGGCAGCCTGGTTGGGCATGGCCATCACGCCGGCGCAGGACGAGACATTGACGATCGCACCACCTGCCCGTTGGCCGATCAGACGCAGCTCTTGCTGCAGGCAGTAAAGCGGACCATGCAGATTGATACGCATGACCCGATCCCAGTCCTGCGGCTGCAAGTCGGCTACTGGCGCGTAGGGGGCAGTCACCCCCGCCGCGTTCACCGCATGATCAAGGCCACCGAAGCGCGTTTCGATTTCACAGAAGGCGTCTCGCACGGCGCCCGCCTCGGCCACATCGCAGGCAATGAACGATGCCCGTTCACCCAGCAGTGCCATGGCCGCACGCCCCTTTTCCAGGCTGCGGCCCAGCACCACCACCCGTGCGCCCTGCGCGACCAGGCGTTGAGCCACCTCCAGACCGATCCCATTCGTGCCGCCGGTGACAGCAACGGTCTTTTCCTCGAATTGCATTGGACTCTCCTTAGTCATATCGAATCGAATCGGGCCGCTTGTACTTGTCGTTCACGCAGCAATACACCCGGTCCAGCCTCGGGTTGCTCTTGTCACGGAAACAATTGCCGTCGAAGCGGCAGGCATTGACGCTGCCCGGCTTGCCGGCCAGGGACTTGTTGACCAGGTCGTTGTCGGCAAACAGCGCCCGGCTCATGCCCACCAGGTCGGTTACGCCCAGATCGAGCAACGCCTCGGCCTGGGCGAGCGAACCGGTGAAACCGGCGAAACCGACCGGCAGCGAGGTCAACTCGCGTATGTGCCGCACACCCTGCACGAGCAGGGCATGCACCCTGGGGTCGGCACGCAACATGTAGTGGAAGGTTTCACGAACGGCTGCCGAACACATCAGCGCGCTCACGCCAGCCTGTTGCAAGGCTGGCACCACGTGCTCGAGCAGCGCGGGCTGCTGGCCTTTCTCACCAAGACAATCATCGATGCCAAGGCGGACGGAGATATCGACTTCACCCTGCGTCGCCTCGGCAATGGCTTCGATCACCTCCAACAGCAGACGCGCTCGCCGCAGGGGCGAACCGCCATAACGGTCGGTTCGGCGGTTGGTGTGAGGTGAGAGAAAACTGCTCAACAGATATCCATTGGACGCCTGCAACTGGACCGCACGCGAGCCCGCCTGCCGAGCCAGCCGAGCGGCATGGGCGAACTGGCTGCAGACCGCTCGGATATCGGCGTGGGTCATCACCCGGACACCAGGCTGGCGCTTGCCGGGCGCGCTCCGGCTGGGCGCCAGCAACACCCCACCGCCAAGGGCTCGATTGCCCTGCGCACCGTAATGCTGCAATTGCACGACCACCGGACAAGCGTGCTGCCGGCCATAATCAATCAACGGCGCCAGACACTCGGCATGCTGCTCGTCATACAGGCACAGGCCGCCTGAATGCAGGCGCGTGGAGGCATCCACCGCCGAGTTGGCCAGCACGACCATGGCGCAACCGCCGTCGATGATGCCTCGGTAGAACCCAAACATCTCCTCGGTAAGGCAGCCGTCACGCCCGAGATCGATGCCCATCGGCGCAAAGTACACCCGGTTCTTCAACTGAAGGTGCCGCCCCAGGTCGATGGGTTGGCGTGTCAGCGGATAACCCGAAGTCATGCTCACACGCTCTGCCGGACACACGGACTGGCCAAAGGATCGTTACTCGCATCGGCCACCGCGGCATACTCCAGCAGAGGCTCATGGAAGCAGTGGCACTTGATGACCTCCTTGAGGGTCGACAGCGTGGCGCGGTCGAGCTTGGCGAACATCGCCAGTTGCACGCCCTCCTGCCGCGAGGGGTGAACCGCGGCGATCGCAAAGCTGAGAAACCCGCTATCTCTGACGTAGATCGACAACTGCCGCACGCTCGACGCTGCGTGGGGCAGTTGCGCCGTGAAGCGCACGCCCCGCAGAGACACATGCTCCAGTCGGCCTTCCACGCTGCTGCCATCGCTCATGCCCAGCAACACCTGCGGTAGCACCCGGTTGGAGGGCGCGAACCAATGGTGCTCAGGGAAGTTGACCGTGCGCATGCGCTTGAACAGCGGCATCTTCATGGCGCTGCCACGCAGCCGGAGGGTCGTGACCAGGCTGCCGTTCTGGTAGAACATCGCCGTCTTGTCCACCGTGCGCGGCTGATGCCGTTTCTGACCAGCACTGTGTTGCACCACCACTTCGACCGCATAGGTCGACTCGGTGTAATTGTTGAACGAGACCGCGAGGTCCTCGATCGAGATGGACACATCGCCACGACGGTAGCCGGAGTGGCTGTAGAAGTAGTGGTACATGGCCTGACGCGCGACCTCGATGAGCATCAGCCCAGGCACATGCTCGTGAGGCTTGTTGTAGAAGAAGTAATTGTTGGTGTCATTCAGCACGGTGTAGGACGACAGGTTGGCCCGCTCCCAACCGGGCAGAACATGCAGCCTGTCCGCCAGCAGGGCCACCTGCGCCTGGTCCACTGCGGGCAGCCCGAAGTGGCGCTGCAGGTATAGCTCTACCTGGCGTGGCAACCAGGGTGCAGCGAGATGGTAGACGCCGTCGCGCAGCGCGTAGAAACCTTGCACGTTCATCTCGAAACCGCCGAGCACGGCAAAGTCAGTCTCGCTGATCGAGGCAGGCAAGCTGGCGAGTACCCAACCCTGCCGGGCATCCTCGCGGTATGCATGGTGCAGGGCTGTCAGACCCGCCGGGTCCAGCTCGCCTTGCAACCGCTCGACCTCCCGACAGGTGAGTCGGGCGGGCAACAAGTCCTGGAATTCTGAAAGCAGTACATCCTCCGCCGTGCCCTTGTGCAGGACCTGCGGACTCAACGGTAATTGACGATCCATGTTGATCACCTAACGGGTTTGGACGGGAAAAGCCGCCACGGCATTGCGCAGCATGCGCCTGACGATCGGCCCATGGGCGGGGCCCACCGGCAACATGTACAGGCGCCCGAACGCATTGAAGCACTGCACCGACGTGGTCACGCTCAGATGCTGCGTGCCTGGTCTGGTGTGCTGCAGATCCATGCACACCATCACGGCGAGGTGCGTATCTCGCGAAGTCAGCACCAACTGGCTGTCGCTCAGCGCCTCCACCGTGAAGAAGTCCAAGCGCTCGCCCACCACAGGCGCCCGTTCCGGGGGGCGTGCAGAAAAACCCCGGATGTCGGCGACATTGAACCGGCGCGAGATGAAATCGCGAAGGCGAAACGCCGCGGCCAGCCATGCCGGAATGTCCGATGTCATCGCGTGGTAAACGCCCAGCGCAGTGACCGGCGCGGCGAGCTGTGCGGCGTCGCAGTGCAAAAAGTCCAGGCGCTCGACAGGCGCTACCAACTGCACGCACTCAGGCGCCAAGGCCAGGGTTCGAGACATGGGACAGGCTCCGTGTCATTGCTGGAGCAAGGCGATGGCCGCCAGCTCAGCCTTGAGCAGCAGCTTTTCATAGGCCTCGTCAGGCGACTCCTGGTTGCTGGTGATCAGGCCGGCTATTTCGCGCGCTGCCTGGTCCAGCGCGTCGTCGGCGATGAACACCGACTCGTACAGCGGAATCGGCGGCAGGTAGCGACCTTTGACATACGCGACCGTCTGCTGCAGCGGGCGCAGCAATTCATCCAGGGTGAACCGGTTGAAACCACCTGCACGGTAGCCGGAAGCCGGTGCACCGACGCTGGTGACGATCATGAATTCCTTGTCCTGCAGCTTGTCGCCACCCCGCGCGTAGGCAAAGCCTGGGGTGAAGACGTCATCGATCCAGCGCTTCATCAATGCCGGGCACGAATACCAGTACAGCGGGAACAGCAACACGATGCGCTGGTGCTGGCACAGCAGCTTCTGTTCGGCGGCAATGTCGAAGCCATCGCTGCCAAGGGCGGCGCTGAGCGGATGCAGGGTGACCTTGCTGTCGCGCAGCGCCTCGACGATCGCTGCGTTGGCGCGCGAGGTGCTCAGGTCCGGATGACCGATGACGACCAGAACGTTTTCCATGTTCGAAATCCTTTTAGGGTTGATGCCAACAGGCAGGGGGCCAGTCAGGCAGCGCGGTGCATTGAACGACAGGCCGGGGCCTTTGTAACCTCACCAATTGTGTAGGGCTGCGCGGCTACGTCGAGCCAGCAGGCGAACAGCCAATGCGCGCCGACACGTACCGGGGCCGCCGCTCGCTGGTAGCGATAACCGGCCCGTCGCAACAGCCGTTCGATGCCCAGGGGTGACACGGTGATCAATCGTTGCGCCCCATGGCCGGCAGCGCAGCGCAACACCGCATCGAGCAGCTGCACCGCAATCGTGGACGAGAACTGCCCGCGCCCGCGCAGGCCTGGCCCGGCGAAATCCATCGCCGCGAACCTGGAAAGCTCCCAGACCTGGGCACTGTGCGGCAGCGCCTGGCCAGCCATCAGTTGTGGAAACACCTCGTCGAGCAGATAGGGGCGATGGGTCGGCAACAGGCGCGCCGTGCCGACGATGTCGTCCCGCCCGTTGCAGGCCAGCAGGTAGAGCGTGTTGTCGTGGTCGAACTGATCGCGTTCGCACTGCGGCTCACAGGTCAGGTCCCAACCCAGTTCGTCGACGAAGACGCGATAGCGGTAACGCTCCATTTGCGCAAGTCGGGCGCTCCCGAGTTGCTGCCGTGTGCCAATGACGATGTCCATGTCGCGTCCTGTTGCCTGGGGAGAAAGGACGCGTATTCGACTTCAAGCGCTGACGGCGGAAAACTCCACTATTTGGCAGGTCCAGGCCTGCCCTCAGGCCAACAACCCCAGCAAGGCCGCCCGGGCCACGGCAGCGGTACGGTTGACTGCGCCGAGCTTCACCGCCGCATTGCGGGTGTGGAATTTCACGGTCTCGATCGACAAGGCCAGGATGTCGGCAACTTCGTTGAGCGTCTTGCCATCGGCCGCCCAGCGCAGCACTTCGCGCTCACGGCTGGACAATGGCGAGGCGGGGTTGGGCTGCCAGGTGGGCGACAGCAAGCGTGAGAAGCCCTGGTGGGCGACATTGGCCAGCCAGCGCATCTTCGCCTCGTTACACCTCAGCTCACAGTCTCCCAACGCTTCGGCGGAGCGGGCCAAGGTCAGCATGCCGCCGGCGTTGCGGCCCTCCAGGCAGGATTGAGCCCAGCCATGGCGCAAACCGGCATTGCGGGCATCATCCCAGAGCTGCGGGGCATCCTGGAAAACCCGATCCCCCCAGACCACCGGCTGAACCGATTGCTGGCAGTGCAGGACGGTAGGGTCCAATGCCAGATAACCCGATCGTCGATAATGGTCGCACCACGTCCGGCTGTAGGTGCTGAGCAGCGTCACGCGGGGCTTGGTCACCGGCAGCGGAGCGCGCAGACCGTAAGCACAGTACTCGAACCCCAGGGTCCGCGCCGCTGCCTGAATCCTGTCCAGCAGCCCTTGCGCGTCCTGCGCGTCGTAGGCCGCCGATAACACATCGCCCATCCATTGCATCATCGCTCTCCCTCCCTGAATCCAGAGCATGTCCATGCCCTGCTGCTCACGTGGCGCGCGAGTCTAGACCATCTGGTCGACATCGGCATTGAGCAATATCAATTCGATATCTTCTAACGGATGGCGCGTCCCTGCATTTATCCTCCCAAGCCCCGAATGCCGCTGATCGAACGGCCCGTTATCAGGCCCTGAACTGGCCCAAACTCGCCCGCAACTGCGCCGCCAGCTCGTCCAGCACCTTGCTGCTGGCAGTGGTCTGCATCACCACCTCAGCGGAGCGTTCGGCTTGGGCATGAATGTTCTCCACCCGGCCCCGCACTGCCTGCGCGCCATGGGCCTGCTGCTCAGCCGCACGCGTCGCCAGGCCAATCGCAGCGTGCACCTGCTCCACCGCAGCTTGCACCGACTGTTGGCGACGCTCGCTGTCACGCAGCACGAGCAGCCCTTCGCTGGCCTTCACACCTGCCTGGCCAATGGTTGCCACCGCCTCCTTGGCACCTTTCTGCAAGGCAGCGATATGCGCCTGGATATCGCCGGTGGAGCTTTGTGTCTTGCTCGCCAATGCCCTCACCTCATCGGCCACCACGGCGAAGCCACGCCCAGTTTCACCGGCCCGCGCGGCCTCGATGGCAGCATTGAGCGCAAGCAGATTGGTCTGCTCGGCAATGCCATGAATGACCGTCAACACCACTTCGATCTGCTCGCTCTGCTTGGCCAACCGCTCGATCACCTGGGAGCCGGTATCGACCTGGCCGGCAAGGTTTTCGATCAGCCCCGCCAGTTGCGAGGAGGTGCGACTGTTCTCATCCGTGGCCTGGCGAATGTCCACCACCTGTTGCAGCGCTGCCTGCATTGCGTGGCTTTCCGCCTGGGCTTCGTCTGCCATGCTGGAAAGGTCGCGCAGGCTGGCCGCAACCTCGTCACGCTGCAAGGCTGCGGCGGCATCGGCACCCGCGTTGCGTTGGGCCATGGCGCCGATCTCCACACCGGTACGCTGCGCGACCTCCCCGGCCTCGCGAACGATGGGCTGCAATTTGTCGACGAAGCGGTTCACCGCCGAGGCCATGTCGCCGATCTCATCACGGCTGTCGAGAGGGACGCGCTTGGTCAGGTCGCCTTCACCGGCCGCCAGGTCATTGAGCGCTGCGATCAGCAGGCGCAGCTTGCTGAGTACCCGGCGACCCAACACCAGCGCCACCACCAGCAGAACCCCCAGACCAACGAGCACCAGGCCCAGGCCAATGCGCCAACGCAACTCGGCCGCCGCCTCGCGCACGGTATGCGCCGTGTTGGCCTGCATGGCCGTGGCGCTGTTCTGGGCGGTTTCCAGCCGCTCGCGCAGGGTCTTTCCGCTGTCGGCGGCCGCAGCACCGAGGCTGTCGCCCACCAGTTGCTCGCCACTGGCAATCAGGGCTGCAAAGCGCTGGTCGAGGGCCTTCAGCTCCTGGTCGACCCCAGCGGTGGAGACGCCCATCAGCACTTTGCCGATTTCCGCGCCGTTGGGGTTGATCGATGCCTGGACGAAATACACCGACGGGTCGCGACGGGCAGCATCGAGCACCTTGTCCAAGGCTCGCTCACCCTGCCCTTTCTCCATCAGGGCCTGGTTGATGGGGTTTTGTCGATTGAGGTAACGCGTCAGGTGCTGGCCCTGGGCGTCGTCGTAGATCACGAACAATACGTTGGGATTGCGCTGGGCCCGTCGGGCGAAGTCCGAAAGCATCGGCACATCGTTGTCCCAGATGGCGCGCGGTGCCACCGAGGCCAGCAGTTCGGCCATGTCGTTGGCGGAGTCCTTGAGGTTCTTTTCCAGAGTGGCGCGCAGTTGTTGCTGCTCGCTTTGCAACCGCTCGGACAATCCAGCGCTCAGACGCTGACGGGTGCTGCTCGAAAGGCTTTCAAGGCCGGAACGAACGTCCTGGCCGGCTTGCTCCAGTTCGGCACCCAGTTTCCTGCTGTCAGCCCCCAGCCGTTCCCCAAGATCGGCTTCCAAGGCTGTAACGGTGCTCCGGGTCAGCGCAACGGCAACCAGCACCTGCACCAAAAGAGCGATACCAAGGGCAACAAACACAGGCCGCAAGAGGCGGCTTCGTAACAGTGAGAGGATGGCAGACACGGTGTAACCCTCGTGTTTTCTGGCGCCATTATTCTGATGGCATCTACAGAAGCTTCTTACAGCAAGGGTTGTGCCGGGGGCAGCAGGGATATACGCCAAGGTCCAGCAAGGGATTGTCCAGGCCGACACTTTCGCGGGTTTCTGGAACCATGGAGATTCAGTAAGAGCGGGTTCGCCCGCGCCAGGGCCTGCGCAGCCCCCCTGAACGAAAACGCCGCGGTCCCTCTCAGGACCGCGGCGTTCGATCAGCCAGGAAGGCAGATCAGGCGAACGGGTGACGCAGCACGATGGTCTCGTTGCGGTCCGGGCCAGTGGAGATGATATCGATCGGCGCGCCAATCAGCTCCTCGATGCGCTTGATGTAGTTGCGCGCCGCTTGTGGCAGCTCTTCCAGGGTCTTCACGCCCAAGGTCGATTCGCTCCAGCCTGGCATCTCTTCGTACACCGGCTCCAGGCCGATGTAGCTGTCGGCATCGGACGGTGCGTCGATGACGGCGCCATTCTCGTTCTTGTAGCCAACGCAGATGTTGATGGTTTCCAGGCCATCCAGTACGTCCAGCTTGGTCAGGCAGATGCCCGAAATGCTGTTGACGTCGATGGCGCGACGCAGGATGACGGCATCGAACCAGCCGCAACGACGGGCACGGCCGGTGGTGGAACCGAACTCATGGCCACGCTTGGCCAGGGTGGCGCCGGTTTCGTCGAACAGCTCGGTCGGGAACGGACCGGAACCGACACGGGTGGTGTAGGCCTTGGTGATACCCAGGATGTAGTCCAGGTACATCGGGCCAACGCCGGAACCGGTGGAGATACCGCCAGCGGTGGTGTTGGAGCTGGTGACGTACGGGTAAGTGCCGTGGTCGATGTCCAGCAGCGAACCTTGGGCACCTTCGAACATGATGTCCTTGCCGGCGCGACGCAGGTTGTGCAGTTCGGCGGTCACGTCGAGCATCATCGGCTTGAGCTGCTCGGCGTAGGCCATGCACTCGTCCAGGGTCTGCTGGAAGTCGATGGCCGGCTCTTTGTAGTAGTTCACCAGCTGGAAGTTGTGGTAGTCCAGCAGCTCACCGAGCTTGGCGGCGAAACGCTCACGGTGGAACAGGTCACCGACGCGCAGGCCGCGACGGGCGACTTTGTCTTCGTACGCTGGGCCGATACCACGACCGGTAGTGCCGATCTTGGCTTCGCCACGGGCTTTTTCGCGAGCCTGGTCCAGGGCCACGTGGTACGACAGGATCAGCGGGGCAGCCGGGCTGATACGCAGGCGCTCGCGCACTGGCACGCCCTTCTCTTCCAGCTTGGTGATCTCACGCATCAGGGCATCCGGAGCAACGACGACGCCGTTGCCGATCAGGCACTGAACGCCTTCACGCAGGATACCGGAAGGGATCAGGTGCAAAACGGTTTTCTCACCGTTGATCACCAGGGTGTGGCCCGCGTTGTGACCGCCCTGGTAGCGCACTACGGCGGCAGCATGTTCGGTCAGCAGATCGACGATCTTGCCTTTGCCCTCATCACCCCACTGGGTGCCCAGGACGACGACATTCTTACCCATAACACTTGTCCTCATTCACGCAAACTTGGTTGCCGGCCATCGCCGACGAAGAATCTCACTGGGTCAGCGGCAGTACCTGCCAGCGCCCGTCTTGCTGAATCAATTGCCGATCACAATCCGCCTCGAGAGCAGCACTCAACGGCTGGCCAGGCAGGGCCTGGACCACACGCTGGCCCTCGTTGCGCAACTGGCAGACCTGCTGCCAGAGGGCCGCGTCGCCACTGTCGGGCATCCAGATGCCGCCAGTTGGCAATACGACCTCCGCTCGCCCCAGTGTGACCAGGGTCTTCAAATCCGTGGAGAAACCGGTGGCAGGGCGTGCCCGGCCAAAATCGGCGCCGATGTCGTCGTAACGGCCGCCCTGGGCGATCGATTGACCCTCGCCAGGCACGAACACCGCGAACACCACGCCAGTGTGATAGTGGTAACCGCGCAACTCGCCAAGGTCGAAGTACAGCGGCAAGTCCGGGTAGCGCGACGCCAGGCGATCGGCGATCGCCAGCAGATCATCCAGCGCCGCCAGCACGCTGGCCGGGGCACGGCCCAGGCGCACGCGGGCTTCGGCCAGTACTTCGCGACCACCGCACAGCTCGACCAGGGCACGCAGCATGTTGCCCAGGTCTTTCGGCAAGTCGGCGGTGAGCGCCTGCACTTCATCGACCGCCTTGCGCTGCAGCGCATCGAACAGCTGCTGCTCGACCGCACCGGACAGGCCGGCGGCTCGGGCCAGACCTCGGTAAATACCGACGTGGCCAAGGTCCATGTGTACATCCGGCACATCGGCCAGTTGCAGCGTGGCGAGCATCAGGCTGATGACCTCGACATCACTGGTGGGGCTGGCATCACCGTACAGCTCGGCGCCCAGCTGGATCGGGCTGCGCGAAGTGGACAGGGCACGCGGCTGGGCATGCAGCACGCTGCCGGCGTAGCACAGGCGGCTCGGGCCCTCACGGCGCAGGGTGTGGGCGTCGATGCGCGCTACCTGCGGGGTGAAGTCGGCGCGGAAGCCCATCAGGCGGCCAGACTGCGGGTCGACCACTTTGAAGGTGCGCTGATCCAGGTCCTGGCCGGCGCCGGTCAACAGCGACTCCAGGTACTCGATATGTGGGGTGACGACCAGTTCGTAGCCCCAACTCTGGAACAGGTCCAACACCTGGCGACGCGCGATCTCGATGCGCGCAGCCTCAGGTGGCAGTACTTCCTCGATGCCATCTGGCAGCAGCCAGCGGTCTACCGTTGCCATTACGCCATTTCCCCTCTGGTCCGGGCGGCCTGCCTGTGGCTAGCCGTCAGTGAAGCAGGTATTGGCGCACAGTAGCGGGCAGCACCGATCCCAGCGCAACCACCGTAGCCAATACCCTCGAATTGCCTTGCGTCCTGACCAAACCGTCAACTGGCCTTCGACCAATCAACCTTGCAGACGCAAAAAAGCCGGGAAATTTCCCGGCTGCCGCATCATACACCCCTTTTCATTCAGGATGCACCCCGACTGGTGTTTTAGCTGCCAGGCGGGGTGGTTTCTGGTCCGATAAGGGGTCAGATCATCATGGCTTGCTCTTGTCCAGGAAGCGGAAGAACTCGTTCTTCGGATCCAGGACCAGCACGTCGCTCTTGCTGGAGAAGCTCTCGCGGTACGCCTGCAGGCTACGGTAGAACGCATAGAAATCGGCGTCCTGGGTGTAGGCCTTGGCGTAGATGGCTGCCGCCTGGGCATCGCCATCACCTCGGGTCTCTTCAGCTTCGCGATAGGCTTCAGCCAGCAGTACACGGCGCTGACGGTCGGCATCGGCGCGAATACCTTCGGCCAATTCGTTACCTTTGGCGCGGTGTTCACGGGCTTCACGCTCACGCTCGGTGCTCATGCGGTCGAACACGCTGCGGTTGACTTCCTTCGGCAGGTCGATGGCCTTGACGCGGACGTCGATGACTTCGATACCCAGCTCCTTGCTGGCCATGCGGTTCAGCGAGGCGGTGATGTCAGCCATCAACGCATCGCGCTCACCGGAGACCACTTCGTGCAGAGTGCGCTTACCGAACTGGTCACGCAGGCCGCTCTCCAGACGACGCGACAGACGCTCGTCGGCGATCTGCTTCATGCCGGACGTGGCCGTGTAGAAGCGCTCGGCATCCTTGACGCGCCACTTGGCGTAGGCGTCGACCATCACCGCCTTCTTCTCCAGGGTCAGGAACCGCTGGGTCGGAGCGTCGAGGGTCATCAGGCGGGCGTCGAACTTGCGCACCTGGTTCACATACGGAATCTTCACGTGCAGACCAGGCTGGACATCCGCCTGGACCACCTTACCGAAGCGCAGCAGTACCGCACGTTCGGTCTGAGACACGATGTAGAAGCTGTTCCAGGCCACGATGGCCAGCACCACAGCGGCGATCAGGGCGATCAGCGATTTATTGCTCATCAGCGGCTCTCCCTAGTGCGCGGCGGCTGTTGCTGTTGCATGTCCTGCACCGCACGCGACGCGGCATCGTTGACCGAGGCAGGCACGCTGCCGACCGGTGCGGCAGCATTGCGGCTGCCCTCGACCATCTTGTCCAACGGCAGGTAGAGCAGGTTGTTCTGCCCATCCTTGGTTGCCACCATGACCTTGCTCGAGTTGCTGTACACCTCTTGCATGGTTTCCAGGTACAGACGTTGACGGGTGACGTCAGGTGCCTTGCGGTACTCGGCGACCAGCTTGGTGAAGCGGTCGGCTTCACCCTTGGCGCGGGCGATCACTTCGTCGCGATAGCCGTTGGCATCCTCGATGATGCGCTGAGCCTGACCACGGGCTTCCGGCACCACGCCGTTGGCGTAGGACTCAGCCTGGTTGCGGGCACGTTGCTCGTCCTCGCGGGCACGGATCACGTCGTCGAAGGCTTCCTGCACTTCACGCGGGGCTGCCGCGCTCTGTACGTTGACCTGGGTAACGGTGATACCGGTACGGTAGGTGTCGAGGAAGCGTTGCAGGCGTTCGCGGATATCCACGGCCATCTGCTCACGACCTTCGGTCAGCACCTGGTCCATGGAGGTGGAGCCCACCACATGGCGCAGGGCACTTTCGGTCGCGTGCTGCAGGCTCACCTCAGGCTGGTCGACGTTGAGCACGAAGTCCTGCAGGTTGCTGATCTTGTACTGGACGGTCAGCGGCACCTCGACGATGTTCTCGTCTTCGGTCAGCATCTGGCCCTGCTTGGTATAGGCACGCTCACGCGTGACGTTTTCCATGAACTTGCGATCGATGGGCGGGAAGTAGATGTTCAGGCCGGGACCGACCGTTTCATAGTACTTGCCGAAGCGCAGCACGACGGCCTGCTCCTGCTCGTCGACCACGTACACGGCGCTGTACAGCCAGATGGCCGCCAGTACTGCCAGGCCTATGCCCAGCAGGCCCAGGCCTCCACCTTTGCCGACGTTGCGGTCACCACCGCGTTTCTTGCCACTGCCGAACATGCCGTTCAGGCTGTCCTGCAGCTTGCGGAAGGCCTCGTCCAGATCCGGCGGACCTTTCTTGTCGCCACCACCGCCGCCACCGCGACGGCCGCCCCAGGGATCCTGATTGTTCGAGTTGCCACCCGGCTCGTTCCAAGCCATAGCGCTCTCCATCTGATAAAGCAAAGACGCGCCCACGGCGCGCCGTCCAATGCTACAGAATGCCTGCCACTGCTGCCCGACGACCTCACCGGGCATTTATTGCAAAGTGTGTTGCTCGACAAACACTTGCGGCTCCATGCCTTCGCGGCTGACCAGGCGATTCAACTCGACCTTGGACAGCCGGATACTCAGCAGGCTGCGCCCTTCTTCGTCATGCTCTTCACTTTGCACGGCACCCAGGGCGAAGAATTGCGCACGCAAGCGGGCAAAACGTTGCTCCAGGCAAAGGGTACCGACAAACAGATCATCCCCCAGCAACTCGGCAATCGCCTGGCCAACCAGCTCCAGACCACGCCCATCACGAGCCGACACCCAGACCCGCTGCGGCTTGCCATCGGCATCGCGCTGGATCTGCGGCTCGACATCTTCGAGCAGGTCGAGTTTGTTATAGACCTCGAGGATCGGCAAGCCTTCGGCACCGATCTCGCCCAGAACCGCCAGCACCTGCTCGATCTGCTCCATGCGCTCTGGCTCATGGGCATCGATTACATGCAACAGCAGGTCGGAGTTGCTCGACTCTTCGAGCGTAGCCCGAAATGCCTCGACCAGCTTGTGCGGCAAATGACGAATGAAGCCCACGGTATCGGCCAGCACGATCGGCCCAAGGTCGTCCAGTTCAAGACGGCGCAAGGTCGGGTCGAGGGTGGCGAACAGTTGGTCGGCAGCATAGACCTCGGAAGCGGTCAGGGCGTTGAACAAGGTGGATTTGCCGGCGTTGGTGTAACCCACCAGCGACACCGACGGGATTTCCGCGCGCTTGCGGCCACGGCGGGCCTGCTCGCGCTGGCTGCGCACCTTCTCCAGCCGCGCCTTGATCTGACGCAGGCGAACCCGCAACAGGCGGCGGTCGGTTTCCAGCTGGGTTTCACCCGGACCGCGAAGGCCGATACCCCCTTTCTGTCGTTCGAGGTGGGTCCAGCCGCGCACCAGTCGCGTGCTCATGTGCTCGAGCTGGGCCAGTTCGACCTGCAGCTTCCCTTCATGGGTACGCGCCCGTTGGGCGAAGATATCGAGGATCAGCCCGGTACGGTCAAGCACGCGACACTCGAAGACTCGCTCGAGGTTGCGCTCCTGACTGGGCGTGAGGGTGTGATTGAAAATCACCAGGTCTACCTGCTCGGCTTTGACCAGGTCGCGCAATTCCTCGACCTTGCCGCTGCCAATCAGGTATTTGGCTGTGGGCTGGTGCCTTGCCACTGTAACCAGCGAAACGATATCCGCTCCGGCCGACAGCGCCAGCTCCTGAAACTCCTGCGGGTCTTCGCGCGCCTCAGGGTTCTGACCTTCCAAGTGAACGAGCAGTGCCCGCTCACCACCACCGTGGCGCTCAAAGAACAATGCAGGCTCCTATCAGGCGTTGCCTGGCTCGCTGTCGCCGTGTTCGGAATCGGACGGGCTTGGCAGGCGAACCGGACGGGCTGGAACCACGGTCGAAATGGCGTGCTTGTAGACCATCTGGCTGACGGTGTTCTTCAGCAGTACCACGAACTGGTCGAAAGATTCGATCGAGCCCTGCAGCTTGATACCGTTTACCAGGTAGATGGAAACCGGGACCTTTTCTTTTCTCAAGGTGTTCAAGTAAGGGTCTTGTAGCGAATGCCCTTTTGACATATGCCGCACTCCTGTAAGGATCAATAGTAGAAAATCAGAAAAATCAATAAATTCTGCCGCCCCATCGCAAGAATAGACGGCAATGAGCAGGGACTCAGCTCAATATGGAGACGGTCCCCAGGTATTTCAAGGTGCGGGACAGATTGTCGCAGGCCAGGCTGTCGAGCCAATGGACATCGTTCCAGCCTCGCAACCAGGTGAACTGCCGCTTGGCCAGCTGCCTGGTGGCAATGATACCGCGTTCGCGCATCTCATTCTCAGTCAGCTGGCCATCGAGGTAATCCCAGACCTGCCGATACCCCACTGCCCGTATAGACGGCAGTCCGGCGTGCAAGTCACTTCTGGCTCGCAGCGATCGGACCTCGTCGACGAAGCCCTGTTCCAGCATCTGCGAAAATCGTAGCGCAATTCGCCGATGCAAAATGTGACGATCTGTAGGAGCTATCGCCAAACTCGCGACAGTATAGGGCAAATGCCCGCCCGCGCCTGCGTCTGCGGCGCGACTTTCCGCGTATTGACGCTGGCGATGTGCCGTCATTGTCTCGCCACTGACTCGGTAAACCTCCAGGGCGCGAATCAGCCGCTGAGGGTCATTGGGGTGAATACGCGCTGCCGATTCCGGGTCGACCTCGGCCAATTGGCGGTGCAATTGGCCGAGGCCCTGTTCGTTGGCCAAGGCTTCGAGTTCTGCGCGTACCGCGGTGTCCGAGGCGGGCATATCAGCCAACCCTTCGACCAAGGCCTTGTAGTAGAGCATGGTGCCACCGACCAGCAGTGGGATCTTGCCGCGCGCGGTAATCTCGGCCATGGCCTCCAGGGCATCACGACAGAAATGCGCCGCCGAATAGCTTTCAGCCGGATCGAGAATATCGATAAGCCGGTGCGGATGGGCGGCCAACACCTCTTTGGAAGGCTTGGCGGTACCAATGTCCATGCCGCGATAGACCAGCGCCGAATCGACGCTGATCAGTTCGCACGGCAGCACCTTGGTCAGCTCGATGGCGAGGTCGGTCTTGCCGGCCGCTGTCGGGCCCATGAGAAAAATCGCTGGAGGCTTGCCGCTCATGTCATCGACCGCGCAGGAAAAGTTTGTCCAGGTCGTCCAGGCCCATCTGGGTCCAGGTGGGTCGGCCATGGTTGCACTGCCCGCTGCGCTCGGTGTTTTCCATGTCGCGCAGCAGGGCGTTCATCTCTGGGATGGCCAGGCGCCGGTTGGCGCGCACCGCGCCGTGGCAGGCCATGGTGCCCAGCAGTTCGTTCAGGTGCGCCTGGATACGGTCACTGGTGCCATACTCCATCAGGTCAGCGAGCACGTCCTGCACCAGACGGTTGGCCTCGGCCTGCTTGAGCAGTGCCGGAATCTGCCTGATCGCCAGGGTCTCGGGGCCCAGGCGCTGCAATTCGAAACCCAGTCGCTGGAACCATTGGGCGTGCTCTTCGGCGCAGTCGGCTTCTCGCTGGCTCAAGGCCAGCGTCTCAGGCACGAGCAACGGCTGGCCACTGAGCCCCTCGCTGGCCATGGCCACCTTGAGGCGTTCATACATGATCCGCTCATGGGCGGCGTGCATGTCCACCAACACTAGGCCGACCGCGTTCTCGGCGAGGATGTAAATGCCCTTCAACTGCGCCAGGGCGTAACCGAGGGGCGGAATGTCACCCTTGCCCTCAGGCAGCGATACTGGCGCGCCGGTGGTGCCGCCCAACGGCGCGTAGAACTCGCGATAGACCGCTTGCGCCTCGGCAGCCGGTACCGGCTGGGACGGGCGCGGCGTATACGAGTACTGGTAACCGGCACCGTTACCGCCACTGCCAGTACTGGAATAGGAACGCGGCTCGGCCTGGGGCTGCTCGAGCACTGGCGAGGCCAGGCGCATTTCGCCCTGCGGGCCGAACTCTCCCGCCTGCAGACCACTGGGACGGACGATTTCCGCCGCAGGGGCCGGTGCCGCCAGCTGGTCTTCCGGACGCACATCGGCCAAGGCCCGGTGCAAGGTGCCGTACAGGAAGTCGTGCACCATGCGCCCTTCGCGGAACCGCACTTCGTGCTTGGTCGGGTGCACGTTGACGTCGACGCCGTTGGGCTCCAGCTCCAGGAACAGCACGAAGGTCGGGTGCCGGCCATTGAACAGCACGTCGCGGTAGGCTTGGCGCACCGCGTGGGCGACCAGCTTGTCGCGCACCGCGCGGCCATTGACGAAGAAGTACTGCAAGTCGGCCTGGCTGCGCGAGAACGTGGGCAGTCCGACCCAACCCCACAGACGCAAACCGTTGCGCTCGACGTCGATCGGCAGTGCCTGCTCCAGGAACCCCGGCCCACAAATGGCGCCGACCCGTCGCGCCCGCGCAACCTCGTCGTGGGCCTCGTGCAGGCTGAGGATGCTCTTGCCGTTGTGGCGCAGGTGGAAACCCACGTCAAATCGCGCCAGCGCAAGGCGTCGGATGACTTCCTGCAGATGATCGAATTCGGTTTTCTCGGCCTTGAGGAACTTACGTCGGGCCGGGGTATTGAAGAACAGGTCGCGCACCTCTACCGAAGTGCCGACCGGGTGCGCGGCAGGCTGTACGCGCGGGGTCATGTCCCGCCCCTCGGTTTCGACCTGCCAGGCTTCGGTGGCATCGGCAGTGCGCGAGGTGAGGGTCAGCCGCGCCACCGAACTGATCGACGCCAGTGCCTCGCCACGGAAACCGAGGCTCAATACACCTTCAAGGTCTTCCAGTTCGCGGATCTTGCTGGTGGCGTGTCGAGCCAGGGCCAGCGGCAGGTCGTCGGCGGAGATACCGCCACCGTCGTCGCGGACCCGCAGCAACTTGACCCCGCCCTGCTCCACTTCGACATCGATGCGACGTGCGCCCGAGTCAAGGCTGTTTTCCAGCAGTTCCTTGGCCACCGAAGCAGGGCGCTCGACCACCTCGCCCGCAGCGATCTGGTTGGCCAGCCGCGGGCTGAGCAGCTGAATGCGCGAGCCCCCACTCATTGCTGAGAGGCCAGGGTGGTGGCGGGGATATCGAGGTGCTGGCCGACCTTCAGCTCATCGCTCTTGAGGCTGTTGCTGCTGCGCAGGCTGGCCACGCTGACCTGGTAGCGCACGGCGATCATCGCCAATGTTTCGCCGGGACGCACGGTATGTTCACGCGGGCCCTGGGCGATCTTGCCACTGTCGCGCAGCCAGGCGATGTAGGTGCCAGGTGGCGGGTTCTGCTGGAAGTACTGGCGTACGCCGGTATGGATCGAGCGCGCCAGGGCTTGCTGGTGGCTGGCGGTGGCCAGTTTGGCAGCTTCGTTGTTGTTGGAGATGAACCCGGTTTCCACGAGGATCGACGGGATATCAGGTGACTTCAACACCATGAACCCGGCCTGCTCGACCCGCTGTTTGTGCAGGGAAGTGACCCGTCCCATGTTGCCCAGCACCTTCTGGCCGACATTGAGACTCGAGCTGAGCGTGGCGGTCATCGACAGGTCGAGCAGCACTCCGGCCAGCATGCGGTCCTTGTCGTCCAGACTGACGTTGCCCGCACCACCGATCAGGTCGGAGCGGTTTTCCGTGTCCGCCAGCCAGCGGGCAGTCTCGGAAGTGGCACCTCGATCGGACAACGCGAACACCGAGGCACCGAAGGCGGCACGGGACGGCGCGGCATCGGCGTGGATAGAAATGAACAGGTCTGCGCCTTTCTTACGGGCAATCTCGGTGCGTTTACGCAGCGGAATGAAGTAGTCGCCGGTGCGGGTCAGCTCGGCGCGGTA
The DNA here is from genome assembly GCF_040762985.1 of Pseudomonas sp. Rh2. Taxonomy (NCBI): domain Bacteria; kingdom Pseudomonadati; phylum Pseudomonadota; class Gammaproteobacteria; order Pseudomonadales; family Pseudomonadaceae; genus Pseudomonas; species Pseudomonas sp. Rh2. The sequence continues at coordinate 1,065,327 of NZ_CP142890.1, read as the reverse complement.
GCCCTTCTCGGTATTGATCTGGCGCTGCAGCTCCTTGGCGATCTGCAGCACGATGTCTTTCTCGTGCTGACCACGCGAACCCGAAGCCCCCGGGTCTTCGCCACCGTGGCCGGCGTCGATGGCAACCACGATATCGCGCTTGCCACTGGGCACCGGCGGCAACTTGATGGCCGGCTGGGCTGGGGTTACTGGGACCGCAGGGGTGGTCGCAGGCGCCTGTGCTGGCGGCGCGGCTGGCGTGCTGGCAGCAACGGCATCGGCTTCCTGGTCGTACAGGTCGACCACCAGGCGGTTGCCATACTGGGCATTGGGCGCCAGGGTGAAGCTCTTTGGCGTGACCGACTTCTTCAGGTCGACCACCACGCGCAGGTCGGTGGGGGTCCGCTGGGCGGAACGCACGCTGCTGATCGGCGTATTGGACGTGGAGACGTTCAGCGGCGCGGCCAAGGTCGCACCGTTGATGTCGATGACCAGGCGATCCGGAGCGCTCAAGGTGAAGACGCTGTGCTGCACGGGGCCAGACAGGTCGAAGACCAGCCGCGTGTTGTCCGGCGCGCGCCACAGGCGCATGCTCTTGACTTGTGTGACGGCCAGAGCGTCAACGGTCACCGCTGTCAGCAGCAGCCCTACCACGGCGACCAGTGCGCGTATGCGCATACCTACCCCACTTACTGTTTATAGTCTTTGGCCAGTGCCAGGCACCATGCCTCGCCGCGAGCCCCCTGCGGCGACAGGTTCAGCGAGCGTCCGCCCGCTTGGGGGCTTATGGTAATGGTCAGGTCAGGCTTTGGCAAAACGCCCGCACCCTTTTGTGGCCACTCGAACAGACACAACGGGTCACCTTCGAAATAGTCACGAATCCCCATGAACTCGAGCTCTTCAGGATCGACCAGGCGGTACAGGTCGAAATGGAAGGCGCGCACATCACCGATTTCGTAGGGCTCGACCACGGTGAACGTGGGGCTTTTCACTGCCCCCGTATGGCCCAGGCCGCGAATCAGGCCCCGCGACAGCGTGGTCTTGCCCGCGCCCAGGTCGCCTTCGAGAAAGATCACGCCGTGACCGCCGGTCACTCCAGCCAGCTTCGCACCAAAGGCGACCATGGCCTCTTCATCGGCCAGAAAAAGGGTTATGCCTGACACGCAGAATGCTCCTCCAACAACTCACGAATGACCGGCGCCAGATCACTGGCCGCCAAGCCTCTACCTTCGACGCCCAGACGCTCACCCGCGCAAGCATGCAGCCATACGCCGAGGCAGGCTGCACGCCAAGCATCCTGCCCCTGGGCCAGCAATGCCCCCAGCACGCCGGTCAACACATCGCCGAGGCCTGCTCCGGCCATCGCCGGATGACCACGCTCACACAATGCCAACCGCCCTGATGGGTCGGCTACCAGTGAGCCCGCCCCCTTGAGCACGCACACACTGGCATAGCGGCGAGCCAGCTTACGCGCCGCCCCAGGTCGATCCGCCTGCACCGCCTCGGTGGAAATACCCAGCAGACGCGCAGCCTCACCAGGGTGTGGGGTAAGGATGCTCCCGCTGGGCAAGGCCAAAGGCGTGCGTGCCAGCAGATTCAGGGCATCGGCATCCCACACCTGAGGTTGATCGGCATTGGCTACCGCAGACAGCAGGCTGCGTCCCCAGGCAGCCTGCCCGAGGCCTGGGCCGACAACCAGCACCGACGCCCGCTCCAGCACGCTCACCAGTTGGTTCGCCGAACTCACCCCAAGGCACATCACCTCGGGCAGCCGAGCCAGGCCCGCTGCAACGTGCTCGGGACGGGTGGCCACACTGACCAGCCCGGCACCACAGCGCAATGCCGCCTCGGCACTGAGCAACACGGCGCCCCCGGTGCCGAGGTCGCCGCCCACCACCAGCACGTGGCCAAAATCGCCTTTGTGAGCCTGTGCAGAACGTGCAGGCAGGCCCGCGACGGTCTCGCGGTCGAGTCGCAGCGGGGCATTGCCGGGTTGTTTGGTCTGGGGCATGGGGTCAAAGGCTCCAATGTCTGGCAGAATTATACGCACCTGAGCCTGTATTGCCTTACCCATCCATGCCTGTCTCCAAACCTGACCTCGCCGCACTGGCCCAATCGATCAAGGATTTCGGCCGCGAACTCGGTTTTGCCCACGTTGGCATCGCCGGCGTCGACCTTGGCGAGCACGAACAGCACCTGCAGCGCTGGCTGGATGCAGGCTACCAGGGCGAGATGGACTACCTGGCGACCCACGGCAGCAAGCGCTCGCACCCCGACCAGCTGATTCCTGGCACCCTTCGGGTGGTGTCGCTGCGCATGGACTACCTGCCCGGCGATACCCAGATGGCCCAGCGCCTGGCCCAGCCGGAAAAAGCCTACGTCTCGCGCTACGCCCTGGGCCGCGACTACCACAAGCTGGTGCGCAAGCGCGTGCAGCATCTGGCCGACCGCATCCAGGAGGTGATCGGCCCCTTCGGCTATCGCGCCTTCGTCGACAGTGCCCCGGTGCTGGAAAAGGCCATTGCCGAACAGGCCGGGCTTGGCTGGATTGGCAAGAACACCCTGCTGCTCAACCGCAAGGCCGGAAGCTACTTCTTCCTCGCCGAACTGTTCGTCGACCTGCCGTTACCGGTGGACGAAGCCCACACCAGCGAGCACTGCGGACGCTGCCAGGCATGCCTGGACATCTGTCCGACCCAGGCGTTCGTGGGGCCCTACGTGCTGGATGCCAGGCGCTGTATCTCCTACCTGACCATCGAGCTCAAGGGTGCCATTCCGGTGGAACTGCGCGCGATGATCGGCAACCGGGTATTCGGTTGCGACGACTGCCAGATCGTCTGCCCGTGGAACCGATTCGCCAGCCACACCCGCGAGGACGACTTCATGCCTCGACACGGGCTGGAGAACAGCGAACTGGCCGAGATGTTCCTGTGGGACGAGAGGACCTTCCTGCACAAGACCGAAGGAGGGCCATTGCGCCGCGCCGGGTACGAGCGCTGGCTGCGCAACCTGGCGGTGGGGTTGGGCAATGCGCCGACGACGATTCCGGTGCTGGAAGCGTTGAAGGCGCGCCGGGACGACCCTTCGGCGCTGGTGCGCGAGCACGTGGAATGGGCGCTGGGGCGGCATGGAGCGCTGTAGAGGAGGTCGAAGCTGGCGGGGTCGTCTCGCAGCGTTCAGTGCGTGGGAGATCGAGCGCCGCCCGCGCGGGCGTATCGCGAGCAACGCTCGCGCCTACCGCGATCTCAGGCCCATTCGAACCACTGGCATTACTGCCCGTCGCAGCCCGCTCTTACTGCTGGTCGTTATAGTGAAACTTGGGCATTTCCCAATGGAACCTGATTGCCAGCAAGCGCAACAGGAACCCACCGAACAAGGTCAGTAGCATGGCCTGCTCCGCTGGCACCTGGAAATGCACGCACCCCAGGTAGAACCAAGCCGCCGCGAACGACACACTGGCATACAGCTCCCGACGGAACACCAGCGGAATATCGTTGCAGAAGATATCCCGCAAGATCCCGCCAAACACCCCGGTGATCACTCCGCTGATCGAGGCCACCAGCATCCCCTGCCCCATCTCCAGCGCCGTCATGCAGCCAATCAGGGTAAAGGCCACCAGCCCCAGCGCATCGAGCACCAGGAACAACGAGCGCAGGCGACGCATCATCGGCGCGATGAAAATCGTCAGCAGCGCAGCGCAGCTGGTCAGCACCAGGTACTCCGGGTGCTTCACCCAGGTCAACGGATAATGGCCAAGCAAGACATCACGCACCGAGCCGCCCCCAAGGGCCGTGACGCAGGCGATCAGCACCACGCCAAACCAGTCCATGCCACGTCGACCGGCGGACAAGGCGCCGGTCATGGCTTCTGCGGTGATGGCAATGAGATAGAGCATCAACAACATGGTGCAGGTCCCTGCGAAAAAGGCGCGCAGTCTAACCAGTTGCCAAGGGCACCAAAAGAGGGCGTGCAGACAATATCTGCACCCTCACGGCTCAAACCTTGATGAAGTGCTCGCGATAGTGGCGCAATTCGGCGATCGATTCGCGGATATCGTCCAGCGCCAGATGGGTTCCGCCCTTCTTGAAGCTGTCGCGCACGTTAGGCGCCCAGCGTGCGGCCAACTCCTTGAGGGTCGAGACGTCAAGGTTGCGGTAGTGGAAGTAGTTTTCCAGCTCGCGCATGTGCCGGTAAAGGAAACGGCGGTCCTGACAGATGCTGTTGCCGCAGATCGGCGACTTGCCTTTGGGCACCCACTGTTCGAGGAAAGCGATGGTCTGCGCCTCGGCCTCGGCCATGCTGATACTGCTCTCGCGCACGCGCTGGGTCAGCCCCGAGGCACCGTGGGTGCGAGTGTTCCATTCGTCCATGCGCGCCAGCACTTCGTCACTGTGGTGGATGGCGATCACCGGGCCTTCGGCCAAGGTGTTCAGGTCGCTGTCGGTAACGATGGTGGCCATCTCGATGATGACGTCGTTGTCCGGATCCAGGCCGGTCATTTCCAGATCGATCCAGATCAGGTTCTGTGGGTTCTGCATGAAAGGGGCTCCTCGTATAGGCCGTCATAGTAGCCTAGCGGGGCTGACCGATGCATTCGAAGCGCAAAGGTAACGAGAATGGTCCGTCGCCCGGCATGCTAAACTGCGTGCCGTTTTCTTTTGTGCACCGCCAACACGGAACCTTCATGGCCAAACGCCAGCTCAACCGCCGCCAGAACTGGCGCATCGAAAAAATCCAGAACGAGCGCGCCGCTCGCGCCGCCAAACGCGAGCAGCATGTCCTGCAGGAGCTGGAGGGCGGCGACCTGGGGCCGGAGCAATTGGGCCTGGTGATCGCCCACTTCGGCGTACAAGTCGAGGTCGAGGCCCAGGACGGCGAGGTTGCCGGCCAGGTGTTTCGCTGCCACCTGCGGGCCAACCTGCCAGCGCTGGTGACCGGCGACCGCGTAGTCTGGCGTGCAGGCAACCAAGGCATCGGCGTGATCGTCGCGCAGATGCCCCGCAGTACCGAGCTGTGCCGACCGAACAACCATGGCCAGCTCAAACCGGTGGCGGCCAACGTCGACTTGATCGTGATCGTCTTCGCCCCGGCGCCCGAACCGCACCCCAACCTGATCGACCGCTACCTGGTGGCCGCCGAGCACGCCGGTATTCGCCCGCTGCTGCTGCTGAACAAGGCCGACCTCATCAACGAAGAGAACGGCCCGGCGCTGCATGCGCTGCTCGAGGTCTACCGCGACCTGGGCTACCCGCTGCTTGAGGTTTCGGCGCATCACGGCGATGGCATGCAACGCCTGCAGCAGATGCTGAACGAGCACATCAGCGTGTTCGTCGGTCAATCCGGGGTTGGCAAGTCTTCGCTGGTCAACAGCCTGCTGCCCGAGGCCAGCACCCGCGTCGGCGATCTGTCGGAGTGGTCGGGCCAAGGCACCCACACCACCACTACCGCACGGCTGTACCACTTCCCCAACGGCGGCGACCTGATCGACTCACCGGGGATCCGTGAGTTCGGCCTGGGTCACGTCAGCCGCAACGATGTCGAGGATGGATTCATCGAGTTTCGCGACCTGTTCGGGACGTGCCGCTTCCGCGACTGCAAGCATGATCGCGAGCCGGGTTGCGCACTGCTCAAGGCGCTGGAGGATGGGCGCATCAAGCAGCAGCGGATGAACAGCTACCGCTCGATCATCGCCAGTTTGCCCGAAGACAGTTACTGAGCCTCGGCAATGGGCCGCAAAGCGGCCCTGACCGGCTACTGGTCCTTGGCCTCGTCCATCTTCAACACACCGTCTTCGAAGATGTTCAGCTTCTGCCGTAGCTCACGCGGCTGCATCGGTGCCTCGGTCGGCGCCGGCGCCGCCGATGCTCCGGGTGCTCCAGGCGCTGCGGGCGCGGGCGTCTCGGCAGGCGGCGTCTCCGGTGTACCTTGCTCACCCTCGATGGTGCGTTGGGCCTTTTTCGTCAGCACGATGATGTCGATACGCCGGTTGACCGGGTTGAACGGGTTCTTGCGATCGAACAGCGACGATGAGGCATAGCCTACTACCCGCGCCACCTGCTCATCCGGGTAGCCGCCTGCGACAAGTGCACGGCGCGCCGCATTGGCTCGGTTGGCCGAAAGCTCCCAGTTGCCGAACTCGCCGGTACCGGCATAAGGCTTGGCATCGGTGTGACCGCTGATGCTGATCTTGTTAGGCACCGCCTTGATGGTGTCAGCCATGGCCAGCAGGATATCTTCGAAGTACGGCTGCAGGCGTGCGCTGCCCAGGTCGAACATCGGGCGGTTCTCGGCGTCCATGATCTGGATACGCAAGCCGTCCTGGGTGATCTCGAAGAGAATCTGGTCCTTGAACTTCTGCAGCTGCGGGTTCTCCTCGACTTTGTTCTGCAACTCCTGCAGCAGCAGTTCGAGGCGCTCGCGCTCCACCTGCTCGGCCATGGTTTGCACCTGGTCTTCGTTCAGCTGAATGCTGGTATCAGGTGTAGGCTCGGATTTTTGCTCCGGGTTGATGGTCTTTTCCGGAGCCAACTGCGGCGAACCACCCAAGTCGATGATGAAGGGTGTGCCGCTTTCGGTGAATCCGATCGGGTCCTTGAAATAACCGGCGATGGCGAGTTTCTGCTCGGGCGTGGCGGTAGACAGCAACCACAACACCAGGAAGAACGCCATCATCGCCGTGGCGAAGTCGGCGAAGGCGATCTTCCAGGCGCCGCCATGGTGACCGCCGCCGTAGCGCTTGACGCGCTTGATGATTATCGGCTGGTTGTTTTCCATGACTCAGCGACCGCGAACCGCTTGTTCCAATTCGGCAAAGCTCGGACGATGCTTCGGATACAGCACCTTGCGACCGAACTCGACGGCCAGCGAAGGCGGCATACCAGAGGCCGAGGCCACCAGCGAGGCCTTGATCGCCTCGTAGAGGTTGAGTTCTTCCTTGGCATCGTGCTCCAGGCACTTGGCCAGTGGGCCGAAGAAACCATAGGCCGCCAGAATACCGAAGAAGGTACCGACCAGCGCCGCACCCACGTGCAGACCGATCGACTTCTGGTCGCCATCACCCAGCGAAGCCATGGTCACCACGATACCCAGTACCGCCGCGACGATACCGAAACCGGGCATGCCGTCGGCGATGCCGTTGACCGCATGGGATGGGTGCTCGAGCTCTTCCTTCATGCTCAGCAGCTCCATGTCGAACAGCCCTTCCAGCTCGTGGGGCGCCATGTTGCCGGTGGACATGATGCGCAAGTAGTCGCAGATGAACGCGGTCATGCGCTCATCGCCAAGCACTGCGGGGTATTTTGCGAAGATCGGGCTGGCCGCTGCATCCTCGATATCGCTCTCGATGGCCATCATGCCTTCGCGACGGCTCTTGTTGAGGATTTCGTACACCAGGCCCAGCACCTCCAAGTAGAAGGTATGGGTAAAACGCGAGCCAAACATCTTCAGCGACTTCTTGATTACATGCATGGTCATGTAACCAGGGTTGGCCTGCATGAAGGCGCCAAAGGCCGCCCCACCGATGATCAGCACTTCGAACGGCTGGATCAGTGCCGCGATCTTGCCGTGGGAAAGCACGTACCCGCCGAGCACGCTCGCGAATACGACGATGATGCCGATAATTTTAGCCATAGGTTCAAAGCACTTGCAGTCGTGGTCAGGATGAGGGACGGGAGCCTTAAAACTCTTCTTCTACTTATCGGCAGAACTGCGCCAGACTATAGCCACTCAATGCGAAAAGCCAGTTCGGACTGATGTCAAAATGCCAATTGAAACTAAGGTACCTACTCAGGCTCCGCGTACATTAGACGCGTGGATCAAACTGCTGGACAGTGTCCGATTGCCGGTGCCGAAGCAGAGCCATGACACAGTATTGTCGGCGATCAACGACAGCCGCCGCTCCCTGCGCGACATTGCCGAACTGATGCAGGACAGCCCGGCCCTGGTGCTGTCAGTGATGCGCGAGGCCAATCACCCGGCCAACGCCAGCCTGGCGGAACCGGCCGAAAGCCTGGAAATCGCCCTCAATCGCCTGGGCCTGGGGCGTACCCGGGAACTGCTGATGCGCCTGCCCGCGCTGCCCGATGACGATATCCCGCCCGTGCTGCGCCAATTCCTGCTGATCAGCCAGCACGCCTCGCAGCAGGCCAACGGCCTGTTCGCCAGCCGCCTGGCGCGGCTGTGGCAAGAGATCCACTGGGGCAGCCTGCTGTTCCTGTCGCCCTTGTGGCCCATGGCCTTGGCCTACCCGAAGCTGCTCGATGCCTGGGAGCTGCGTGTTATCCACAAAGGCGAAGAGGCCGCAGAGGTCGAGTCCGAACTGTTTGGCGTGCGCATCCTGGCGCTGTGCCAAGCCGTGGCCGAGCACTGGCGCCTGTCGCAATGGGTGACACAAGGCTATCGCCTGCTGCTGGAAGAACGTGAGCAACTGAGCCAGATCCTGAGCATCGCCCGCGATCAGGACCTGCTGAGCCAGCAGCATCGCCTGGACGAAGCGCCCGCCCTGAGCCGCTGGTTCAATCAACCGGCCAACACCGTGCTGCTGGCCAACAACCTCGCGCTGGCGGCCCAGGTCGGCTGGGACAATCCGCACCTACTGCGCTGGCAGTTACTGACCGCGCTCTACCTGCAGACTTCGCTGGAAGACGTGCAGCAACAGGTTCACCAACAGGCGGCCGCCAGCGCCCGCCGCCACGCCAGGCATGCCCTGTTCCACCCTGCCGAAGCCCTTATCTGGCCATGGCATCAGCGCCGCCCGCACCCTGACATGCTGGCACCACCGCCCCCTACCCGCGAGGACCTGAGCGCCTGGCGCAAGCTGTGCGAGCAGATGCTCGCGCAACCCAGCCCATTCACCAACGCCGTGCACTTGTCCAACCAGGCGCGCCAAGCCTTGCAGGCATGCGGCATGCAGCGCATCCTGCTGTTGACCCTGGACAAGGCCAGCGACCTGCTGCGCGTCCAGCAAGCCGCCGGGCTGCCCAAGGAGGCGGCGGCGATCGCCTTGCCGGTTGCTCAGAACAGGCTGTTGCAGAAGCTGGTCAGCAAGGCCGGCCAGCTGCGCCTGACACCCGAAAACCATGCCCAGTTCTCAGCACTGCTGCCTCCCCCCTACGCGCGTTCTTTCGCAGCGAGCATGTGTTGCTGCGTTCGCTGGCGGTCAACGACCAGGTGCTGATGCTGGCCGTGGCCGACCAGGGCGGCAAGCCACTGGCCGATGTCAGCGTGCAAGCTTTCGGCAAGACCGCGCAATGCATCGAGCGTGCTCTGGCGGTGTTTGCCACCCGCAACGCCTGAGCCTTGCGCTACAATCGCCCCTCTTTCCACACTGGAGAACGTGGATGACTGACTTTTCCGGATTGCCCCTGGTGATCGAACCCGAGGACCTGTTGCCACGCCTGAATTCGCCGCAACTGATCCTGGTCGACCTGAGCAGCGCCAACCGCTATGTCAGCGGGCATATCCCCGGGGCACGCTTCGTCGAGGGCAAGCGCACCCAGCTCGGCCAGCCGCCAGCGCCAGGCCTGCTGCCAGCCCTGACTGACCTGGAGAAGCTGTTCGGCGAACTCGGCCATCGCGACGATGCCGTCTATGTGGTCTACGACGATGAAGGGGGCGGCTGGGCCGGCCGCTTCATCTGGCTGCTGGATGTGATTGGTCACAAGGCCTACCACTACCTCAATGGCGGTATCCAGTCGTGGCCGGCCGACAAGCTGTCCACCGACGTGCCTGCCGCGGCCAGCACATCGGTGAGACTGCACCTGCACCAGGAGCCCACCGCCACCCGCGAATACCTGCAAAGCCGCCTGGGTGCCGACGACCTGGTGATCTGGGATGCCCGCGGCCCACAAGAGTTTTCTGGCGAGAAGGTGCTGGCGGCCAAGGGCGGACACATTCCAGGGGCCATCAACTTCGAGTGGACCGCAGGCATGGACCTCAACGACCACCTGCGCATCCGCAAGGACATCGCCGAAGTCCTCCAGAGCCTGGGCATCACGCCGGACAAGGAAGTGATCACCCACTGCCAGACCCACCGCCGCTCCGGTTTCACCTACCTGGTGGCCAAAGCCCTTGGCTACCCGCGCATCAAGGCTTACGCCGGTTCGTGGAGCGAATGGGGCAACCACCCGGACACGCCTGTAGAAGTCTAAGGAACCTGCATGAAATCCCGTTTGTTCATCATCAGCCAGTACCTGCTGCCGCATCATCTGCTGTCGCGGCTGGCGGGCTGCATCGCCGAGTGCCGCGCGCGCTGGTTCAAGAATGCCTTTACCGCCTGGTTCGCCAAGCGCTACCAGGTGAACATGAACGAAGCACTGGTCGAAGACCTCACCGCCTACGAGCACTTCAACGCCTTCTTCACCCGCGCCCTCAAGCCAGGCGCGCGCCCGCTGGACGAAACCCCCGGCGCGATCCTTTGCCCGGCCGACGGTGCGGTGAGCCAACTGGGCCCGATCGAGCACGGCCGGATCTTCCAGGCCAAGGGCCACAGCTTCAGCGCGCTGGAGCTGCTGGGCGGCGACCCTGCCCTGGCGGCGCCCTTCATGGGCGGTGAATTCGCCACCATCTACCTGTCGCCCAAGGACTACCACCGCGTGCACATGCCGCTTGCCGGCACCCTGCGCGAAATGGTCTATGTGCCGGGCCGCCTGTTCTCGGTCAACCAGACCACCGCGGAGAACGTCCCCGAACTGTTCGCTCGCAACGAGCGTGTGGTCTGCCTGTTCGATACCGAGCGGGGCCCGATGGCCGTGGTGCTGGTCGGTGCGATGATCGTCGCCTCGATCGAAACCGTTTGGGCAGGCCTGGTCACGCCCCCCAAGCGTGAGCTCAAGACGTTCCGCTATGACGAAGGCAGCCGTGCGCCGATTCATCTGGAAAAAGGCGCCGAACTGGGTCGCTTCAAGCTGGGCTCGACCGCCATCGTGCTGTTCGGTCCAGAGCAAGTGAAGTGGGCCGAGTCGCTGGGCGCTGGCTCGGCGGTGCGCATGGGCCAGCTGCTGGCTCAGCCGCAACAAGGTTGATCGCTTCAACGCCCCCGGCGCAAGGCCGGGGGCGTCTTCTTGGCAGCAATGGCTAACCGAGCAGGCTGCGGAAGCCGATCGGGCCCTCGTTGTTGTAAGTGTTGGTACCGTTGAGAGTAAGCCCGCCATCCTCGGACCTGACGCTCAAGGCGACGACGCTCTGGTTGTCGCGCCCACCGATCACCCACTCCCCGCCCGGATGCCAAGGGGCACTGCTGCCACCCCACTGGTTCTGCACCTGGTAGCGGTTCTGCGCGATGCGCTTGCCCTGGAAGCCGATCGGTCCCTCGCCGGCATAGGTCATGACACCTTGCAGAGTCTGACCTCCATCGGTCGACTTGACGTCCACCGACACCACCTTCTGATTGTCGCGGCCACCGATTACCCAGATTCCGCCCGGGTGCCAAGGTGCCGAGTTACCGCCCCACTGATTCTCCACTGCGTACTTGAACATGAACTTCATCTCCTTGAAGTTGATAGCCACGAGGACTCCCCCCGGGCCAGCACGGTCGATGGGTGAACCGTACGGATCCAAGCCTAGATGGTGATCAAAGGATGACTTAGAACAGTTCGCAATCAGCGATGTAGCGGCCAGTTGCCACGCCCCTCAGCCCCGCAGACGCCGCCTTGTGCCGGGAAAGGGCCGCCAGGCGGCCCTCTGGCGACTCGAGGCCGCTCCCACGGTGCCGTGCAGGGCACCAGAGGCTGGGATCAACCCCGCGCGTCGCGGTCGCGCATGCCCAGCAAATACAGCACGCCGTCGAGGCCCAAGGTGGAAATCGCCTGTTTGGCCGACTGACGCACCAGTGGTTTGGCCCGGAAGGCCACGCCCAGGCCGGCCAGCGAGAGCATCGGCAAGTCGTTGGCACCGTCGCCCACGGCGATGGTCTGGTCCAGTTGCAGGCCCTCTTCGCTCGCCAGTTGCTGCAGCAGGTCGGCCTTGCGCTGGGCGTCGACGATCGGCTCCACGGCCACGCCGGTCACTTTGCCATCGACCACTTCCAGTTCGTTGGCGAACACATAGTCGATGCCCAGGCGCGCCTGGACCTGCTTGGCGAAGTAGGAGAAGCCGCCCGAGAGGATCGCGGTCTTGTAACCCAGGCGCTTGAGCTCGGCGAACAGGTTCTCGGCACCCTCGGTCAGACGCAGGGAAGCGCCGATCTCGTCCAGTACGCCCACATCCAGGCCCTTGAGCAGCGCCATGCGCTCCTTGAAGCTGGCGCGAAAATCCAGCTCGCCGCGCATCGCCCGCTCGGTGATCGCCGAGACCTGTTCGCCCACACCCGCGGCCTTGGCCAACTCGTCGATGACCTCGGCCTCAATCAGCGTCGAGTCCATGTCGAACACCGCCAGACGGCGATTGCGGCGATACAGGTCGTCCTTCTGGAAGGCGATGTCGATCTTCAACTCGTCCGACAGGGCGAAGAAGTCCGCGCGCAGGGCCTGGGCATCGCTCGGTTCGCCACGGACGGAGATCTCCAGGGCGGCCTTGCCTTTTTCCTGCTGGGCATCCAGCACCACCCGGGCCGACAGGCGCTCGATGCGCTCGATGGTCAGCTCGTACTTACTGATGACCGCACTCACCCGTTGCAATTGCTCGGGGGTGATCTTACGGCTGAGCAGCGTAACGATGTGGCGTGCCTCACCGTGACCGTCAGCCCAGTGCTGGTAGTCAGCCTCGGAAATGGGCGTGTAGCGCGCCTGCAGGTTCAGCTCATGGGCCTTGGCCTGGACGGCTTGCAGCAGGCGGGTGGACACTTCGTTGTCCGGGATATCGACCAGGATGCCGAACGACAACGTGCCATGCATGACCGCAAGACCTATGTCGAGGATGTTCACTCCGCCCTGGAGCAGGACGCCGGTAATGGCCGCAGTGAGACCGGGACGGTCCTCACCGGTGATGTTGATCAGGACGATTTCGCGCACAACCTGGCTCCGACTTCGATGAAAAATGCGCATTCTACCGATTTTCCGTGACCATCGGGCGCCAACGATACTTTGCCGACAAAACACGGCTCGCTATACTGCGCAACACTTTTCCGCCATAAAGAGCCGCGCTCTGTGAACCGGCCTACGCCCGTCAAACCAGACAACTTCTTCCTGATGATCTTCCGTGCCCTGCGCCAACGTCGCATTCCCCTGGCACTGCGCATCGCCATCACCAACATTTTCCTGGTGGCGCTAGCGTTAGTGATCTACGCCTGCGTGATGGGCCTGCAATTCAAGCAGGCCATGCACGAACAGGCCGACGCCCTTGGCCAGAGCCTGACCACCCAGACCGCCACCTCGGCGACCGAGTTGCTGGTGTCCAACGACATCCTCAGCCTCAACGTGCTGCTGGGCAACCTGGTGAAGAACCCGCTGGTAGCCCATGCCGCCATCTACAGCGTGGATAACCGCATACTGGCCGAAGCCGGCCAGCGCCCGCGCAACAGCCTGCTGGGCGAGGCCGAGGGCCTGTATCAGACCAAAATCACCTTCCAGGACGTGACCGCCGGGCAACTGCGCATCAGCCTGGACATGAGCCAGTTCCAGCAACCGATGCTGATCAGCCTGCAAAGCATGGGCATCCTGGCTGCGATCCTACTGGCACTGGCTTTGAGCCTGAGCCTGCGCCAGGGCCGTTACATCACCACGCCGCTGCTGCAACTGCGCGTATGGCTGCGTGATCCGCACCCCTATACCCCGGCTACCGACCGTCAGGATGAAATCGGCGACCTGGCTCGCCAACTGCACGCACGCCTGGCCCCTCCTCCGCCCCCGGAGCCGGAGGAAGAGGAAGACGACGAGGACAGCTTCGACGACCTGCACGACGTCGCCACCACCGCCAAGCCAGCACCACGAGCGCACGCCGTGGCGCAGGCGGACGACGAAGACGATGAGGCGTTTGCCGGGCTGTTGGACGAAGACAGCCCCCCCAAGGCCAGCGCTGTCTCCTCCAGCGAGCCGCAGAACACCGCAGTGCTAGCGGTCCAGCTGGGCTCCCAGGAGCAGCTGCGCCGTTTGCCACGCACACGCCTGACCGAGCTGCTGGAGCGTTACCGCGACTGCCTGGAACAAGCGGCGTCGCTGTACGAAGGCGAAACCTACACGCTCAATGACGGCAGCACCCTGGTGCTCTTCCACAGTGGCGACAGTGGCGAGGACTACCTGACCAATGCCATCTGCTGTGGCGAGTTGCTGCGCGCCTTGGGCCATGCACTGCAGATCGAAGTGGCGGACAGCGGTATTACCCTGCAACTGCAGTTGGGCCTCGTATCGGGCGATGATCTGCAAGGTATGGAGCAGGTCGACCTGCTGATGACCGAAAAGGCCCAGGACGCCCTGGCCCTGTCCCAGCACAGCCGCAACCTGCTGCTGGTCGAGCGCCAGATCAGCGATGACAACCTGATTCGCCAGCGGGCTCGTATCCGGCCGATCGCCAGCCCTGAAGGCGCGTGCTGCGTAGAACGCTTGATGGAGCCTTATCCGTCGATGCTGGAGCGGCAACTGGCGCGCATGCACGAGCGCCGAGCCTGATCGCCGGCCAAGCGTTCCTGGAGCCGGCGCCCTGCAGAGGCTGCATGGCCAGAATGCCAGACACAAAAAAGCCCGCAGCGATGCGGGCCTTTTTTTGCCTGGCGGTTCGATCAGAACCGATAGACTTCCATATCGGTACGAATCGGTGACGCCATCGGAATCTTGGATTTCTCTGGCCCTTTCTTCACCTGCACCGGTGCAGCGGGTTTCTTCGGCGCCTCTTCGGCGATGGCCGGTTGATTGGCCAACGGCTTGACCGCGGTGCTCAACTGTTCAGCCAGCTTCTGCAGCAACTGCCCCTGGGCTTGCACTTGCGAAGCTTCGCTACCCTCGTGCGGCTGCTCGAGGTGGACGATGCGGTTGTCACGGACGTGGCCACGACGGTCGAGCAGACGCCACTGGGCGTCGAGGATCGCCGGTTGGTTCTTGCCCGAATCCAGGCGGGTAATCGACAGCAGCACCTGCACGTCCGGCGTGAAGCCCGTGCTCGCCGGGGCCAGGACGACGCGCTGGCTGTCCAGGCGCCAGGCCAGCTGACGTACCAGCAATTGATCGATATCCGCCGACAGGCTGCCCGCCCAACGGCCATCGGTGGCCGAACTCAAGCTGCCGTCAGGCTGACGCTGCAGGAAGGTTTCGCGCTGCAGGTAATCGGCGATCGATACCGGGCCGAGCACCACGGCCATGCCCGCACTCTGCGAAGGCTGGCCGGGATCACCACTATCGAGTTGGTACAGGGCCATGGGCTGATGCATGCTGCATCCGCCCAGTCCCAGCAAACCCGTCATCAGCAGCGCAAATGGAAGGCGCAGGAATTTCATTCATCCCATCCAGGCGGTCGCCACCAGGCAAACCGCAGTGATACTCATGTAGATTCAATCGGGTACTCGGCCACGCCGGCACCACAAGGGCACTATCATCCGCGAAATATTGGCCCGACTCCAGCATTTCTGCCTGGAACGACGCTGAAATTGCCGTTCCAGACAGACTACTCGCTTATGCCGGGACTTCCACCTGCAACCCGTCTACCCGCTGGAACCCGCGTGGCAGCTTACTACCGCGTCGGCCCCGCTCACCCTTGTAGTGCTCAAGGTCATCTGGTTTCAGGGATAGGGTACGCTTGCCAGCTTGCAACACAAGAGTCGCTCCCTCGGCGATGACGGCCAAATCTGTGACAAATTCTTCACGGCTGGCCACTCGATCACCGGGCACGCCAATGATCTTGTTGCCCTTGCCCTTGGCCAACTGCGGCAGGTCGGCAACCTTGAACACCAGCAGGCGCCCTTCGCTCGTCACCGCGGCCAGCCAGTCCTGCTCACGGTTGGCCACCGGGCGCGGAGTCATCACCTTGGCACCGTTTGGCAGGCTCAGCAGGCCCTTGCCGGCCTTGTTCTTCGCCTGCAGGTCCTCGCCCTTGACCACGAAGCCGTAACCGGCGTCCGAAGCCACCACGTAGAGCGCATCGTCGTCCGGCAATAGCACGCACTCGAAGGTGGCACCTGGCGGCGGTGTCAGACGACCGGTCAGTGGCTCACCCTGGCCCCGTGCCGAAGGCAGGGTGTGCGCAGCCAGCGAATAGCTGCGGCCGGTCGAGTCGATGAGCACGGCAAACTGGTTGGAGCGACCAGCAGCCGCCGCCTTGAAGCCGTCGCCCGCCTTGTACGAAAGCCCGGTGGCATCGATATCGTGGCCTTTGGCGCAGCGTACCCAGCCCTTTTCCGACAACACCACGGTCACAGGCTCAGTCGGCATCAGCTCATTTTCCGACAGCGCCTTGGCCTCTGCGCGCTCGACGATCGGCGAACGGCGGTCGTCGCCGTAGGTTTCAGCGTCCTTGATCAGCTCGCTGCGCACCAGCTTGCGCAGTTTCGCATCGCTGCCAAGCAGCGCGAGCAGCTTGGCCTGTTCCTTGAGCAACTCGTCCTGCTCGCCACGGATTTTCATTTCTTCCAGGCGAGCCAGCTGGCGCAAGCGGGTTTCAAGGATGTACTCGGCCTGGATTTCAGTCAGGTCGAAACGCGCGATCAGGGCCTGCTTGGGCTGGTCCTCGGTGCGGATGATGTGGATCACTTCGTCCAGGTTGAGGAACGCGGTGAGCAAACCCTCCAACAGGTGCAGGCGCTTCTCGACCTTTTCCAGACGGTGCTGCAGGCGGCGGCGGACAGTACCGATGCGGTATTCCAGCCACTCCAGCAACAGCGCACGCAGATTCTTGAGCTGCGGACGGCCATCCAGACCAATGATGTTGACGTTGACCCGATAACTGCTTTCCAGATCAGTGGTAGCGAACAGGTGCTGCATCAGTTCGGCGGCATCCACACGGTTGGAACGCGGGATGATGACGATACGGCAAGGGTTCTCGTGGTCCGACTCATCGCGCAGGTCGGCAACCATCGGCAGCTTCTTTGCCTGCATCTGCGCGGCGATCTGCTCCAGCACCTTGGCACCGGAGACCTGATGCGGCAGCGCGGTGACCACGATATCGCCGTCTTCGACGCGATAGACCGCACGCATGCGGATCGAGCCGCGGCCACTTTCGTAGATCTTGAGGATCTCGGCACGCGGCGTGACGATTTCGGCTTCGGTCGGGTAATCCGGGCCCTGGATATGCTCGCACAGTTGCTCGATGGTGGCCTTGGGCTCGTCGAGCAGGCGCACACAGGCGCTGGCCACCTCGCGCAGGTTGTGCGGCGGCACGTCGGTCGCCATGCCCACGGCGATACCCGTGGTGCCGTTGAGCAGGATGTTCGGCAGGCGCGCCGGCAGCACCGCCGGCTCCTGCAAGGTACCGTCGAAGTTCGGCACCCAGTCCACCGTACCTTGGCCCAGCTCGCTGAGCAGCACTTCGGAGTAACGCGACAGGCGCGCCTCGGTGTAACGCATCGCGGCGAACGACTTCGGATCATCCGGCGCACCCCAGTTACCCTGGCCATCGACCAGGGTGTAGCGGTAGCTGAACGGCTGCGCCATCAACACCATCGCTTCGTAGCAGGCCGAGTCGCCGTGGGGGTGGAACTTGCCGAGCACGTCACCGACGGTACGGGCGGATTTCTTGTGCTTGGCGTCGGCATCGAGCCCCAACTCGCTCATGGCGTAGACGATGCGTCGCTGCACCGGCTTCAGGCCGTCGCCGATATGCGGCAGGGCCCGGTCCATGATCACGTACATGGAATAGTTGAGGTAGGCCTGTTCGGTGAAGTCAGCCAGCGAGCGGCGTTCGACGCCGTCGAGGCTGAGTTCCAGTGAGTCGCTCATGCGGGCCTCGTCATTTCAGGTTCTGGCGCAGCAGCATGGTGCCGCCGCGCTGGGTAAATTCAAGTTGTTTCAGCGCGCTCATGCCCAGCAGTACCGTCTGGCCATCCAGACCGGGCACCACCAGTGCGCGCACGCCTTGCAGGCGGATATCGCCCAACTGCAGGCTGTCCAGGCGAGTCCGATAGCCCTCGGTGCGACCGTTGGCGGTGCTCAGGGTCACCGGGCTGCCCCGCTCCAGGTCCAGGTCGCGGGCCAGCGTTTCGGGTATCGCCACATCCGTAGCGCCAGTGTCGAGCATGAAATGCACCCCCTGGCCATTGATCGCGCCGTCCGCGACGAAATGGCCCTGGCCATTGCTCAGCAAGCGCACCTCGATGAAACCTTCGCCATGCTCGGACTGCACGTGCACGTTCGGATTGTGTTCACGGGCTTCCCAATCACCAAAAAAACGCGTGGCCAGAAACAGCGCCGCCACCCAGGCGACGAACATCAGGACCTTGCCCGCGCGCTTTCCCGGTGGCTGGCTCATGGCTTGGCACTCCAACCACCTTCGGGCGCAGCGAAGCGCCAGACGATCGGGCGCGTTTCACCGTCGGCACGGTCGCCGTTGTTGTTGTCCAGGCCGACCCAGGCCCCTTTCGCATCGATTACCAAGGCCTCGGCCAGACCGAACGGCTGATCATACCGGCGCCCCTCCACCAGGGCATCGGCGGCGAACGACCAGCAACGCTCGACCGTGCCCGTACCGGCATCGCGACGGCAGATGCGGTAGGCGTTGCGCTGGAGCGTGAATAGCTTGCCGTCGAACCAGGCCAGATCGGAAAAGTCTCGCGATAACGCTTGCGGGTTAGGCATCTGTGCGGGCTGCATCTCGACACCGGCCTCGCTGAGCAGCACGCAACTGCGCTCGCAGGTCCAGACCGACTGCTGGCGCTGCACCGCCACCAGGCCCCGGCGCTCACGCTCTGCTGCCAACCACAGGCGGTCGCCCACCGGGTTGATCGCCAGTCCTTCGAACAAGGCATTGAAGTTCAGCAGCATGCCACTGGCACGGGCCTGGCGAATCATCGCAGGGTCGATCTTCAACCAGACTGGCTCCCCGTCGACGGGCAACTGCAGCACCGCCGCGTGGGCCTCGCTGACCAGGAAGATATTGCCTGCCTGATCGCAGGTAATGCCTTCGTAGTCCAATTCGCCACCGCGAATGTACGAAGCCGCCCAGTTGCGCGACTTCAGCCCCCAGGGCAAGCCGCTTTCCGGCACGGGCGGCGGCGTGAAGGTCAGCGGCTGGGCACGCCAGACTGCACCTTGCTGGTCGAAGCGGTAGATGCGGTCGTCATCCCGGTCGGACACGCCCCATAAGCCGCCGCGGCAAAAGGCCAGACCGGACAGGTTGCCACCACGCATGCCCTCGATCGGGTGCTCTGCGGTGAGCTTGAGCTCCGGCCAGTTGCCCGCCAGGCTCGGCAGGGCAACCAACGCAAGGCAGGCCGCGAACAGCAGACGAATCAAACCAGGACCTCGGCCAGGTTACCTTTGGTTTCCAGCCAGCTCTTGCGGTCACCGGCACGCTTCTTGGCCAACAGCATGTCCATGATTTCGGTGGTGCCCTGCAGATCATCCAGGGTCAGTTGGACCAGGCGCCGGGTGTTCGGATCCATAGTGGTCTCGCGCAGCTGCGGCGGGTTCATTTCACCCAGGCCCTTGAATCGGGTGACCTGCGGCTTGCCACGCTTCTTCTCGGCCACCAGGCGGTCGAGAATACCGTCGCGCTCAGCCTCGTCGAGGGCGTAGTAGATTTCCTTGCCCAGGTCGATGCGGTACAGCGGCGGCATCGCCACATAGACGTGGCCGGCCTCGACCAGCGGCCGGAAGTGCTGCACAAACAGGGCACACAACAAGGTTGCGATGTGCAGGCCGTCGGAGTCGGCGTCGGCGAGGATGCAGATCTTGCCGTAACGCAGCTGCGACAGGTCCGCGGCACCCGGATCGACGCCGATGGCAACGGCGATGTTGTGCACTTCCTGGCTGGCCAGGACTTCGCCACCGTCCACTTCCCAGGTGTTGAGGATCTTGCCGCGCAGCGGCAGGATCGCCTGGAACTCCTTGTCGCGCGCCTGCTTGGCCGAGCCACCGGCCGAATCACCCTCGACCAGGAAAAGCTCGGCCCGCATCGGGTCCTGACCTGCGCAGTCCGCCAGTTTGCCAGGCAGCGCCGGGCCCTGGGTCACGCGCTTGCGCTCGACCTTCTTGCTGGCTTTGAGGCGGCGGCCGGCGTTACTGATGGCAAGCTCCGCCAGTTGCATACCCATCTCGGGGTGGGCGTTGAGCCACAGGCTGAACGCGTCCTTGACCACGCCCGAGACGAACGCCGCCGCCTCGCGGGAGGACAAGCGCTCCTTGGTCTGACCGGAAAACTGGGGTTCCTGCATCTTCATCGACAGGACGAAGGTGATGCGCTCCCAGACATCTTCCGGCGCCAGCTTCACACCCCGTGGCAGCAGGTTACGGAACTCGCAGAACTCGCGCATGGCGTCGAGCAGGCCCTGGCGCAGGCCATTGACGTGGGTACCGCCCTGGGCGGTGGGAATCAGGTTGACGTAGCTTTCCTGAACACTGTCACCGCCCTCAGGCAACCACAACAGTGCCCAGTCGACGGCTTCCTTGTTGCCCGCCAGGCTGCCACAAAACGGCTCATCGGGCAGGCGCTGGAACTCGCTGACCGAGTCGACCAGGTAAGAACGCAGGCCGTCCTCGTAATGCCACTCGACTTTCTCGCCCGTGGACTTGTCCTCGAAGCTGACCAGCAGGCCCGGGCACAACACGGCCTTGGCCTTGAGCACATGCTTGAGGCGGCTGATGGAAAACTTCGGCGAATCGAAATACTTCGGGTCGGGGCTGAAGTACACGCTGGTACCGGTGTTGCGCTTGCCCACCGTACCGACCACTTCCAGCTCGCTGGCCTTGAAGCCGTCGGCGAAGGTCATCTGGTATTCGTTGCCGTCGCGCTTGACGCGCACACGCACCTGGGTCGACAGGGCGTTGACCACGGAAATACCGACACCATGCAGGCCGCCGGAGAACTGGTAGTTCTTGTTGGAGAACTTGCCGCCTGCGTGCAGCTTGGTCAGGATCAGCTCGACCCCCGACACGCCTTCTTCAGGGTGGATGTCCACCGGCATGCCGCGGCCATCGTCGCTGACTTCCAGCGAGTGGTCGGCGTGGAGGATCACCTGCACCGAACGGGCGTGGCCGGCCAAGGCTTCGTCGACACTGTTGTCGATGACTTCCTGAGCCAGGTGGTTCGGCCGGCTGGTATCGGTGTACATGCCCGGCCGCTTACGGACCGGGTCAAGGCCCGAGAGGACTTCGATGGCGTCTGCGTTATAGGCGCTAGCGCTGGGATTGGCCATGGGTTCTCGTCGTCAGTCTGGTGAATGCAAAAAGATCAAAATACAGAAAAATCGAGCGCTGCGTACTGCCCTCGGGCAATACCGGCAAACGCCAGCAAAGCCGGCAACCGCTGGGCAAAGCCTTGGAAGCCGTGATCGCCTCCGGCCTGGATACGCAGGGCGCACGCGCGGTAATAGCGCTCGGCGTGGCGGTAGTCCAGGGTTTCATCGGCGGTCTGCAGCCACACTTGATAGCGGCTTGGGTCCGTGGGCGCCGGCACTTCCAGTTCGGCCAGGGCCTGCACATGATCCAGGGTCAGCTCCCAGGTTTCATCGGTGTAGAAGTTGCGCTGGGTACCCAGGTAGCCGTCGAACAGCTTGTGCGGGGTAACCGCTGGGTTGACCAGCAAGGCCTTGAGGCCATGGCGCTCGGCCAGATGGGTGGCATAGTAGCCGCCGAGCGAACTGCCTACCAGCAGGGGCTTGCCCAGTTCGGCGATGGCCGCTTCGAGCTGGGCGATGGCCTGGCGCGGATGATGGTGCAAAGCGGGTATGCGCACGTGGTCGGACAGCCCCAACTGCTGCATGACGGCCTCCAGCTGCCGCGCCTTGGTTGAAAGCGGCGAGCTGTTGAAGCCATGGATATAGAGGATGGAACCCGACATGCTGCCCCCGGAATCTGTGGCTTCGCGCCCGATCGGAGTGGGCGCAGGGACGCGCAGTGTAGCGTGTTCGCCGGGTTTTGGCGCTGGATCGGGAATTTCGCAACACAATCTTCAATCAAGCATCGGCCGCGATGTGGCCCGCTGGCGACACCAGGCCGCGTCGACGGGCGTTCACCTCAGTAGCCGGGGCTGTCGAAGTCGAGCTTCACTTCGAAATCCAGCGCCCGCTCCACGCCGGTCTCCAACCGTCCGTCGGCATGCAGACGCAACCAGCGATACCCTGGCTGTTCCTCACTCACCTTGAACTCTTCGCTGCGCGCTGCGAATTGGATGCAGGTCGAGGGTGTGGCCAGCAAACGCAGCCCATCGCGCACTTCATCCCACTCTTGGTGAACATGCCCCCACAGCAACGCCTTCACCTGTGGATAACGTAGCAGGCGCTGCAGCAGTACATCGGCGTTACGCAGGCCGATCGGGGCGATCCAGGCGCAACCGATGTCCACCGGCTGATGGTGGCAGCACACCAGGCAGTGGCGCTCGCCGGCACCTGCCAGCGCTGCGTCCAGCGTGGCCAGTTGCTGATCTGCCAGCAAGCCGTGGGTTGCGCCGACGACTGCCGAATCGAGCATCACGATGCGCCAGGCGCCGATATCGGTCACGGCCTGCGTCTGCTCCGGCGCTACCTCGGCCATCACCCGGGCTTCGTCATGATTGCCTGGCAACCAGCGGGACGGCGCACCGAACTCAGCGGTGAGCGCTCGAAAAGCCTGGTAGGAAGCCACGCTGGCGTCCTGGGATAGGTCACCTGTGCACAGCAGCAAGTCGATGCGCGGCTGCTCACGGCGCACCTGGGCAATCACGTGGCGCAGGCTGTCCCGAGTCCTCAAGCCCAGCAGCGAACCAGCCGGGTCGGCGAACAGGTGGGCGTCGGTCAGTTGCACCACATGAATGGGTGCCGGTAGGGAGTCTGGGTGCGGCAACGGCCGTCTCCTCGAACGGATATTGCACGGATTATGGCGGCGGAAGGCTTTCGAGCAAATACTCGAAACCAACCCGCGTCACATTTCAGCGCACACTTGCCAGTTCGTGACCACAGGCCAGGCAGTGACTCAGCCATTCGCCCAGGAACAGATTGAGCTGGGCTTTTTCGTCCGGCTGGTGCATGGCGGCATTGGGGTACGGGTAGATGCTGCGCAGGCGTCGGGCGTGCTCGGCACTGACCACCTCGGCCATGCGCGCATCGTGATACACCTGCACCTCCAGGTGCGGCACCGGCAGCCAGGGCAGGCTGTGCTCCTGGCGTACGCGCAAGGTGGTGGTATAGGGGCATGCCAGCACCACGTCGAGCACCAGTACGCCAAGCATCTGGTCGCCCTGGGTCATGCCGATGCGGCGCGAACTCTGGGTGGTGCGCATGTCTGGCAGCAAGCGCATGAGCCGGGCATAGTTGGCCTCACAGGCTGCCTGCAGCCCGGCCAGATCTACCCGATAACGCTCACGCAACAGGTTCACTTCCACATACCTCGTACTTCGTCTCGATTCAACGCCAGCCACTGCAACCCGATTATGGTCGCGGCATTGCAGATACGCCCGTCACGTACCGCTTGCAGGGCATCTTCGAATGACCACACGCGAACACGAATGTCCTCGCCCTCTTCTTCCAGGCCATGCAGGCCACCGGCGCCTTCGCTGCTGCAACGACCGAGGAACAGATGAACGTACTCATCGCTACCGCCCGGAGACGGGAAGTAGCGGGTCATTGGCCACAGCGCGCTGAAGGTAAGCCCTGCTTCCTCTTCAGCCTCGCGATGGGCGACTTCTTCTGGCTGCTCGTCCTTGTCGATCAGCCCCGCCACCATCTCGATCAGCCACGGGTTGGCGACCTTGTCCATGGCGCCCACGCGAAACTGCTCGATCAGCACCACCTCATCGCGCAACGGGTCGTAGGGCAGCACACAGACCGCGTCATGCCGCACGAACAGTTCGCGACTGATCTCGCGGCCCATGCCTCCAGCGAACAGCTCGTGGCGCAGGTGCACCTTGTCGAGCTTGTAGAAACCCTGGAAGCAATTGACCCGCTTGACGATCTCGACCGCCTTGGGCACCGAATTGAACGTGTCTGACATGGAAATCCTCATGACCTCATTTACCGCATCGCGCCATCCTACTCTGCACGCCAGCCTGTTTCATCCCTTTCTGGCAACCGTTCGCCCACTCGGGACAGCAGGCCTTCTCTCTGTTAGCTTAGTGGCGAACTGAAGGCCGCGCCGACGGTCAAAGGGCGACTTTTCCTGTTCTGCAAGGATCATCATGACACTGGTCAAACTGACTTCCGTGGCCGTGCTGGCACTGGCGCTTGGTGCCTGCCAAAGCGTGTTCGCACCCAACTACCGGGCTCCGCTGGAGGTCAAGCGCGACGCCTGGGAGCATGTAAAACCTGGTTGCACCGAAAGCGACTGCCCGCTGGTGAACATCGACACCATCCACTTCCCGGCGCTGCCCAATCTCGACGGCATCGTCGAGCAACGCCTGCTGCAACTGACCGAAGATAACCAGCGTGGCACCGCGCCTGCCTCGCTGCAGGCCTACGAACAGCACTACCTGGCCAGCGCCGACAAGCGCAATAGCAGCTACCTGCAGGCCAAGGTACGCGAGCAGCATGACGGACTGGTGATCATCGAACTGTCCAGCTACCTGGACAGCGGCGGTGCACATGGCATGCCAGGACGCGGCTTCATCAACTACTCGCGCAAGCTGGACAAAGTGCTGACCTTGCAGGACATGCTGGTGCCCGGCCAGGAAGACACCTTCTGGAAGACCGTCGAAGAGTCCCACCGCGCTTGGCTGATCAGCGTTGGCATGGACAAGGATGCCGAGTTCGTGAAGACCTGGCCGTTCAAGAAGTCGCCGCACATCGCCCTGACGTACGGCGCGGTAGTGGTGAAGTACGAAGTCTATTCCATCGCGCCCTATTCCATGGGCCACGTCGAGCTGAAGATCCCGTACCCACGCCTCAATGGCGTGCTCAAGCCCGAACTGTTTCCCGGCCGCGGCTGACGCTCAGTAGCGCATGCAGCCCACCTGCCAGTACCAGTGCTGGCAGGGTCGCGCCAAACTCAGGGGCCTGCGCGGCAATCGTGTGATAAGCGGCAACACCCACCACCCAGGCCACCAGCGCTTGCCAGTGCAGCCCTTCGACCAACGCTGGCGCGCGGCGGCGGCGGATCACGAAGTGGTCCATCAGCACCACGCCGAACAGCGGCGCGAACACAGAACCGATCAGCAGCAGGAAGTTCTCGTACTGGGCCAGCGGCGCCAGCAGCGCGATGAGGGTGCACACCACGCCGATGGCCAGGGCCAAGTGCTCGACTTTGAAGCGCACCAGCACGCTGGTCGAGACTGCAGCGGAGTGGATATCGGCGAACGCCTTCTCCGACTCGTCCAGCAGGATCAGCAACAGCGGGATACCGATACCCGCGCCAGCCAGGGCCAACAGCAGGGCATTGGCCTCGCCACTCGACGCAAAGGCCAGGGTGTAGGCCACGCCCAGGCTCATCAGCCAGGTGTTGCCGATGAAGTAACCCAGCACGGTACCGCCGAAGACGCGCTTGGCACTGCTGGCGAAACGCGAGTAGTCGGCAATCAGCGGCAACCAGGACAGCGGCATGGCGATGACGATGTCAAAGCCTACGGCCAGCGACATCGAACCGTCACCGGCACGTGCCCACAGCTCGGCCAGGTCGGCCTTGGCGAACAGGTTCCAGGTCAGCCACAGGCAGGCGGCCATCAACACCCAGATACCCCATTTGCGCAGAATCTTGCGTACGAAAGCCAGCGGCCCGCTGACCGCAAGCAAGGTCGCCATGGCACCGAAACACACCGTCCACAGCATCGGGCTGTTCCACAGGCTGTCCTCGCCGAAGGCGCGTGCGCCGAGCAGGCTGGCGGCATCGCGCATGACGATGATCTCGAACGCGCCCCAACCAACCAGTTGCAGCAGGTTGAGCACTGCCGGCAGTCGGGCGCCATGGCGGCCCAGGCTCAAGCGCAGGGTGCCCATGGCGGGCAGGCCGGTGTCGCTGCCGATGACGCCAGCGGCCCCGAGCAACAGCACGCCCACGCCTGTGCCGAGGGCGATGGCCAGAACGGCTCCCGCCAGCCCCAGGCCGGGGGCAAGCATGGCACCGACCTGCAGGACCATCAGGCCGATGCCGAGGGAGAACCAGAGTGCGAACAGGTCGCGGGCACCGAACAGGCGGTGGCTGGAGGGGACCGGGTGGTCCGCGGAGAAGTGGCTGGGGGTGGTCATGCTTGTAGCTCGCCGGATTTGTTGTTGGGGTTGGCGCGGCACAAGGCCGCTCCCACAAAGATCACGCGATCTCAGGGGGAGCGGCCTTGTGTCGCGAAAGGGCTGCAAAGCGGCCCCAAGGTCTACTTACACCTTTTTGTAGAGCTGGCTACCTTCCTGGCGGAACCGCTCGGCCTGCTCGCGCATGCCCTCCTCAACCGACACATCGACCGAGTCGATACGCTGGTTGGCGGCATATTCACGTACTTCCTGGGTGATCTTCATCGAACAGAACTTCGGCCCGCACATTGAGCAGAAGTGGGCGACCTTGGCCGACTCCTTCGGCAGGGTCTCGTCGTGGAACGCGCGGGCAGTGTCCGGGTCCAGACCGAGGTTGAACTGGTCTTCCCAACGGAATTCGAAGCGTGCCTTGGACAAAGCGTTGTCACGAATTTGCGCGCCAGGGTGGCCTTTGGCAAGGTCGGCCGCATGGGCGGCGATCTTGTAGGTGATGATGCCGGTCTTGACGTCATCCTTGTTCGGCAGGCCCAGGTGCTCCTTGGGGGTTACATAGCAAAGCATGGCGCAACCGAACCAACCGATCATCGCCGCACCAATGCCAGAGGTGATGTGGTCGTAGCCTGGGGCGATGTCGGTCGTCAGCGGACCGAGGGTGTAGAACGGCGCCTCGTCACAGCACTCCAGCTGCTTGTCCATGTTCTCTTTGATCAACTGCATCGGCACATGGCCAGGACCTTCGATCATGCACTGCACGTCGTGTTTCCAGGCGATCTTGGTCAGCTCGCCGAGGGTTTCCAGTTCACCGAACTGGGCGGCGTCATTGGCGTCGGCGATCGAGCCTGGGCGCAGACCATCGCCCAGCGAGAAGCTGACGTCGTAGGCCTTCATGATTTCGCAGATCTCGTCGAAGTGCGTGTACAGGAAGTTTTCCTTGTGATGCGCCAGGCACCACTTGGCCATGATCGAGCCGCCACGGCTGACGATGCCGGTAACCCGCTTGGCGGTCAGCGGCACGTAGCGCAGCAGTACGCCAGCATGGATGGTGAAGTAGTCAACGCCCTGCTCGGCCTGTTCGATCAGGGTGTCGCGGAACAACTCCCAGGTCAGGTCCTCAGCGATACCATTGACCTTTTCCAGGGCCTGGTAGATCGGCACCGTGCCGATCGGCACCGGCGAGTTGCGGATGATCCACTCGCGGGTTTCATGGATGTGCTTGCCGGTGGACAGGTCCATGACGGTATCCGAGCCCCAGCGGATACCCCAGGTCAGCTTGGCCACTTCTTCCTCGATGGAGGAACCCAGGGCACTGTTGCCGATGTTGCCATTGATCTTCACCAGGAAGTTGCGGCCGATGATCATCGGCTCCAGTTCCGGGTGGTTGATGTTGGCCGGGATGATCGCGCGGCCGCGAGCGATTTCCTCGCGAACGAACTCGGGTGTGATTTCCTTCGGGATGCTGGCACCGAAGCTGTGGCCAGCGTGCTGCTGGTTCAGCAGGCCGGCGGCGCGGGCTTCCTGCAGCTTCATGTTTTCGCGGATGGCAACGTATTCCATCTCGGCGGTGATGATGCCCTGGCGGGCGTAGTGCATCTGCGTGACGTTGGCACCAGGCTTGGCGCGACGCGGATTGCGCACATGGGCGAAGCGCAGCTTGGCCAGCTCGGCATCGTTCAGGCGCTGCTGGCCGAAATCAGAGCTCAGCCCGTCCAGGCGCAGGGTGTCGCCACGGGCATCGATCCAGGACGAACGAACATCGGCCAAGCCTTTGCGCACGTCAATGACGACATTGGGGTCGGTGTAGGGGCCGGAGGTGTCATAGACCAGCACCGGTGCGTTGGTCTCGCCGCCAAAATCGGTGGGGGTGTCGTGCAGGCTGATCTCGCGCATGGGCACGCGGATGTCAGGGCGCGAACCTTCGACGTACACCTTGCGCGAACGCGGGAAGGGTTGCACGGACTGCTGGTCGACTTGTGCCGACTCGCTGAGGTTGATCGTTTTTTCTTGTTTACTCATCACAGGCTCTCCAGACGTCTTCCTTGCGGACGGAATGTCGGGGTGAACCTGAAAGACGCGGACGCACCCCCTGGACGGGTGTGCAGTGCCGGTACATGGAGGTGCCTTGAGCTACGCGAGCTGTGACATTCCCGGACCTGGCACAAGAGGCTCCCCGGGAAGGCGAGCAATCTTGTTCCCTACGCAGGCGCTAACCTGATCAGGTTCAACGGGATCCGGAACTTTCCGATCTCAGCCTTTGCTTCAAGGCACCCCGACAAGAACATGCGCAGTCTAGACTGGAGTGGTCGGCAAAGCCAAGCGACTAAAACGCACGGATGATGAAAGGCACCGTCGACGATTGTTGCCAGCTGCACATGGCACTACACTGGCCGGTCTTTCGATACTCAACAGTTCAGTAATTAAATTTCGTACAAGGATTGCCTCTATGCTGCGCAAACTCTCACTGGCGATAGCCGTGTCTTGTGCGTCCAACGGAGTGGTCTGGGCAGCGGATGTGCCCGCAACGGTAAAGACCGATCTGGTCAGCGTCTACCAGGAAGCGGTCGATAACAACGCCGACCTGGCTGCGGCCCGCGCCGACTACGGCGCCCGTCGCGAGGTGGTGCCCCAGGCCAGGGCCGGGTTGCTGCCGAACCTGTCGGCAGGTGCCGAAATGATGAACACCCGCACCAAGTTCGATGAGCCATCGATCACCTCCAACCGCAGCGGCAATTCGTGGAGCGCGACCCTCTCGCAACCGATTTTCCGCGCCGACCGCTGGTTCCAGTTGAAGGCAGCCGAGTCTGTCAATGAACAGGCGGCGCTTGAGCTGTCGGCCACCGAGCAGAACCTGATCCTGCAAACCGCGCAGAACTATTTCGCCGTACTCCGCGCCCAAGACAACCTGGCTGCCACCAAGGCCGAGGAGGCGGCGTTCAAGCGCCAGCTGGATCAGTCCAACGAACGTTTCGACGTGGGCCTCTCCGACAAGACCGACGTCCTGCAATCGCAAGCCAGCTACGACACTGCCCGGGCCAACCGGATCATTGCCGAACGCCAGGTCCAGGATGCCTTCGAGGCCCTGGTGACCCTGACCAATCGCGAATACGCCTCGATCCAGGGCGTGGTCCACACCCTGCCGGTGCAGGTGCCCACGCCCAATGATGCCAAGGCCTGGGTCGAAACCGCTGCTCGCCAGAACCTCAAC
The DNA here is from genome assembly GCF_040762985.1 of Pseudomonas sp. Rh2. Lineage (NCBI taxonomy): Bacteria > Pseudomonadati > Pseudomonadota > Gammaproteobacteria > Pseudomonadales > Pseudomonadaceae > Pseudomonas > Pseudomonas sp. Rh2. The sequence continues at coordinate 1,035,985 of NZ_CP142890.1, read as the reverse complement.
CTTCTGGCCACCAACTATGCCGTCACCGCCGCTGAAGAGACCTTGCGCCAGCGCAAGGCCGGCCATGCGCCCACGGTCGATGCGGTAGCTCGCTACCAGAAGGGCGATAACGACAGCCTCGGATTCAGCAACCCGCAGCCAAACGTGCGCTATGCCGGCGACGTTGAGCAAACCAGCATCGGCCTGCAACTGAACATCCCGATCTACAGCGGCGGACTGACCAGCTCACAGGTACGCGAGGCCTACCAGCGCCTGAGCCAGAGCGAGCAGCAGCGCGAAAGCCTGCGCCGCCAAGTGGTGGAAAACACCCGTAACCTGCACCGCGCGGTCAACACCGACGTGGAACAGGTCCAGGCGCGCAAGCAGTCGATCATTTCCAACCAGAGCGCGCTCGAAGCCACCGAGATCGGCTACCAGGTCGGTACCCGCAACATCGTCGACGTGCTCGACGCCCAGCGCCAGCTGTATACCTCGGTGCGCGACTACAACAACAGCCGGTATGACTACATTCTCGACAACCTGAGCCTGAAACAGGCTGCCGGAACCTTGAGCCCGCAGGACCTGCAGGACCTCAAGCGGTATCTGAAGCCAGACTACAACCCGGACAAGGACTTCCTGCCACCGGATTTGGCAGCGGCGGCGGCGAAGAATTTCGAGCGCAGGCCGTAGGTCGGTGCTGCATCATCGCCGGCGTGCCGGCGATGATGCCTGCTCGGATTTCAGCCAATCAACGCCCCAAGCCCATCCAGCAACCGCTGCAACGCCCCCTGGTTCGCCAACATCACCTGCTTGCCCGCCGCCCCCATGCGCTGGGCATCCTGAGGCAGCTCGACCAGCCGACGTACTGCCGCCGCCAGCCCTTCGACATCATCCACCTGCTGCAACGCCCCTGCGTCTCGCAACATTGCGCTGATCTCGAGGAAGTTGAACACATGCGGGCCCATGATCACCGGCAACGACAGCGCCGCTGGCTCTAACGGGTTATGACCGCCGGTGGCGACAAGACTGCCGCCGACGAAGGCGATATCGGCCAGCGCATAGAGGAACAGCAACTCACCCATGGTGTCGCCCAGCAGCACCTGGGTCTGGCTGTCGACGGCACCACCCGAGGAGCGGCGCACAGTAGTGAACTGCTCACGGCACAGGGCATGCACGGCATTGAAGCGCTCAGGGTGGCGAGGCACCAGAATCAGCAGCGCGTCGCCATGTACCTGCAGCAACTGGCGGTGCGCCTGCAAGATCAGGGCGTCTTCGCCTTCGTGGGTACTGGCGGCGATCCACACCGGGCGCTGGTCGGCCCCCCACTGCCCGCGCAATGCCTGCGCCCGAGGCTGCAGTTGCTCGTCGATCTTCAAGTCGAACTTGATCGAGCCGGTCACCTTCACGCATTCAGGCCGTGCGCCCAGGTCACGGAATCGCTGGGCTTCGGTTTCGGTTTGCACCGCGATGAGGTTCATCTCGGTGAGCATCGGCCGGGTCAGGCCAGCAAACCGTGCGTAGCCACGGGCCGACCGTTCGGATAGCCGTGCATTGGCCAAGGCCACGGGAATGCCGCGCTTGGCGCACTGGTGAATGTGATTGGGCCAAAGTTCGGTTTCCATGATGATGCCCAGACGTGGACGCACATGGTCCAGAAAGCGCCCCGCCGCCCACGGCAGGTCATAGGGCAGGTAGCAATGCTGGATGCGCGGCTCGTCGCCGAACATCGCGCGGATGCGCTCCGATCCAGTCGGGGTCATGCAGGTGAGGGTGATCGGCAGGTCCGGGTAGGCCTTGAGCAGGGCGCGAACCAAGGGTGCGGCGGCAATACTCTCGCCTACCGACACCGCATGCACCCAGATCCCCCCTTGGCGCATGGCCGGAAGGTTCAGGGCAAAGCGCTCAGCGATGCGCTGGCCGTAGGCCGGCGCCTTGCGGGCACGCAGGAACAGGCGTAGCGCGACCAGCGGCAGGCCCAGGTGAAACAACAAGGAATAAAGGGTTCTGTTCATGGTGGCGAAGTGTACTAGGAACCATCTGGAAAATGGCTAGCCGATCGCGCGCAGGTGCACCGCGAAGCGCTCGGCCAGCCATTGCGCCGCCGGTCCCAAGGGCTCGTCGCGCCGCCAGGCAAGCTCCGCCACCAAAGCAGGTGGCCGCCATTCGCTGTCCAACTCGACCATCTGTGTCTGATAGGTCGGATACTGCACCACATGCCGTGGCAACCAGGCCCAGCCGAGGCCGCGCATCAGCAGTTCGGCCATGGCATAGAAGCTGTCCGCACGCCAGATCTGCGGACTGATCGCTTCGCCACCCGGGTAGCCGCTCTGCTGGGGGGTGATCAACAACTGTCGATGCCGCGCCAATTGCTGGCGGGTGACCCGTAGCTCCTTGGCGAGCGGATGCCCGACCGCGCAGACAGTGACCATTTCCACGCTGCCCAGGGCGCGCCGCTCCAGCGAACTGGGGATGCTTTCGTGATGGAAGAACAACCCCAGGTCGGCGCGCCGTTCCACCAGCTTGCGTGCCACATCCCCTTGGGCGCCGCTGGCCAACTGCACTTCCAGGAAGGGAAAACGGCTGGCCAACTCGTCAAGGCTGTCGATCACCGGCTGATAGGGCATGGCCTCGTCCTGAGCAACCCGCAACAGCGCCTCCTGCCCACGCATCAACGCCAGCGCACGGCCGTCCAGGCGCTCGCACTGGCGCAACAGCTCGCGGGCATCCTCCAGCAAGGCCACGCCGTTTTCCGTCAACTTGGGCTGACGACCGCTGCTGCGCTCGAACAAGGTCACACCCAAGTCCGTTTCGAGCATTGCGATGGCACTGCTGACCGCCGACTGCGCCCGGCGCTGCTCCCGGGCCACCGCGGAAAAGGACCGCAGTTCGGCGACACGCACGAACACGCGCAGTTGCTCGAGATTCCACTGCTCTGCCATCAACCTATCTCCAATACTGATAGGTAATGACTTTACCCCATCCAGCACATGCCTAAAATGCCCGGCAGAAACCGGAGGAAACCACCATGAATGCCTACACCTACCTGGCCATCGCCATCTGCGCCGAAGTCATCGCCACCGCCTCCATGAAAGCGGTCAAGGGCTTGAGCACGCCGCTGCCGCTGTTGCTGATGGTGTGTGGCTACGCCATCGCCTTCTGGATGCTGACCCTGGTGGTGCGCAGCATACCGGTGGGCATTGCCTACGCGATCTGGTCTGGGCTGGGCATCGTGCTGATCAGCGTGGCAGCGCTGGTGATCTACGGGCAGAAGCTGGATGTACCGGCAATGCTGGGGATGGCGATGATCGTCGGGGGCGTGGTAGTGATCCAGCTGTTTTCGAAGACTGCCGGACACTGAGTCGCCTGGGTGTTCGGCCTCCCCGGCAAGCCGGCCGCGGTCGTTGAAGGAGGCGGATAGCGCAGCGATAGGGTCATGACAAGGTAAGCCTGTATACTTGCCAGCTGTCCCAGTCTCCGAGGTACCGCCATGCCATCTGCCATTTCCACTGACGTATTGATCGTCGGCGCCGGGGTCGCAGGCCTCTGGCTCAATGCTCGTCTGCGCAGACTGGGCTATTCGACAGTGCTGGTGGAGCGTGCCAGCCTGGGCGGTGAGCAGACCATCAAATCGCAAGGCATCATCCATGGCGGCACCAAGTACGCCCTGCACGGCGCCCTGACCGGCGCCTCGGAAGCCATCGCCGACATGCCGCGACGTTGGCGCGAAGCCTTGGCCGGCACCGGCGAGCTGGCGCTGGACAAGACCCGCCTGCTGTCCGATGCGCACTACCTGTGGTCCCCCGGCACCCTGGCCGGCAACCTCACCAGCTTTTTCGCCAGCAAGGCAGTGCGTGGCCGGGTAGACCAGGTCAAGGGCGAGCAACTGCCGCCTGCCCTTCAAGACCGCGCGTTCAAGGGCAAGGTCTATCGCCTGGCCGAACTGGTGATCGACGTCCCCAGCCTGCTTGCCAACCTGGCCGAGCTGGCCGGTGACAGTCTGCTGGCGGGCGAGCAGATCGAACCCTTGCGTGAAGGCCAAGCGCTGGTCGGCTTGCGCGTCGATGGCCGTGAAATCCGCGCCCAGCGCATCGTCCTCAGTGCAGGTGGCGGTACCGAGGCGCTGTTGCAGGCCCTCGGCCTCAACCAGCCAGCGATGCAGTTGCGGCCGCTGCACATGGTCATGGCCAAAGGGCCGAACCTCAAACCCCTCTACGCCCACTGCCTGGGCGGCGGCCCGAAGCCACGGGTGACGATCACCACTCACCCGGCAGCCGATGGCCAGTGGGTGTGGTACATGGGTGGCGACCTGGCCGAAGCCGATGGCGTAGCCCGCGACCCAGCCGCGCAGATCGCCGCGGCGCAAAAGGAAATCGCTCACCTGCTGCCATGGGTAGACCAGACGCTACTGAAATGGGCGACCTTGCGTGTGGATCGCGCCGAACCCGCGCAATCTGGCCTGGTACGCCCGGACAATGCCTTCCTGGCCGACCAGCAGCGTCTGCTGGTCGGCTGGCCGACCAAACTGGCATTGGCCCCCGACTTCAGTGATCGGGTACTGGCAAGTCTCGATCGCGATGGCATTCGCCCAAGCGCTCAACCCGCCCTCGATAACCTTCCGCGCCCGGCGCTGGGCGTACCGGCCTGGGAGCAACTGCTGCCATGACCCTGCCTACCCTGCACGACATTCACCGCCCGCTGGGCAGCACCGGCTTCAAGGTGTCGCCCTTGGGCCTGGGAACGGTCAAGCTCGGCCGCGACCAGGGCGTCAAATACCCGAACGGCTTCACCATTCCAGACGATGACGAAGCACGCCTGCTGCTGGCCCAGGCCCGCGAGCTGGGTATCAACCTGATCGACACCGCACCGGCCTATGGCCGCAGCGAAGAACGTCTGGGCCCACTGCTGCGCGGCCAGCGCGAGCAATGGGTGATCGTCAGCAAGGTCGGCGAGGAATTCGAGAACGGCCAGTCGCACTTCGATTTCAGCGCCGCCCATACCCGCCGCTCGGTTGAGCGCAGCCTGCGCCGCCTGGAAACCGACCGCATCGAACTGGTGCTGGTGCACTCGGACGGCAATGACCTGGCCATTCTCGAGCAGCAGGAGGTCTATCAGACCCTTGCCGAGCTCAAGCAAGAGGGCAAGATCCTGGGCTTCGGCTTTTCCGGCAAGACGGTCGCCGGCGGCCTGAAGGCGCTGGAAACCGGCGATTGCGCCATGGTCACCTACAACCTCAACGAGCAGGCAGAGCGCCCGGTCCTGGACTACGCTGCCGAACATGGCAAAGCCATTCTGGTGAAGAAGGCCCTAGCCAGCGGGCACATCTGCCTGGCCCCTGGTGTCGACCCGGTGCAAGCCAGCTTCGAGCTGCTGTTCTCCCACCCTGGTGTGAGCAGTGCTATCGTCGGCACCATCAATCCGTTGCATCTGGCCCACAACGTGGCCACTGTCGCCCGCATCCTGAGCCAGCACTGAGCCGTCTGGGCCCAAGGTCTGGAGACTGATCCGACGCAAGGAGGAGCCTCGTGCCGCGTACGCTGATTCGCAAGAACCCAAGCAACTTCAAGACACTGCCCCTGCATGTCGAAGCGACGCCCGAAGGCCTGATCTACCAGAGCATCGGCATGCCGCTGAACTTCGCTCAGACCCAGCAGCGGCGCAAGGCCATCGAGCTGCCGGACGACCAGCGTTTCGTGGTCGAGCTAGCCAACCTGGGCGTCTCGGTACGCCTGACCCTACACTGGCAGCACCGCGACTACTGGGTGCTGGTGCGCCAGCGCCGCCAGGACCGGGGCGATGTGGTGCTGAAACTGATATCCGGATATGTCCCCGCACAAGAGCTCAACCTGCCCCTGCACACGGCAGTGCAGGAGGTGGCCGAGGAATGCTTGCTGGAAACCCCGGAAGGCTGGCTGGGGGGACGCTTCAACGACACCTGGCTACCCGCGCCCTATGCCGCTGCCTTGCATTATCGTGAAACCTTGCCCTTCATCCTCACACCGGAATCCGGCGCCGCTCGCCCTGTGCATTGCGGCAACCTGATGCTACTGGAGCGGCCCAGGGCCTATGTGCATTTGCCCACCGCCTCGTTGCAGTTGATCTACGACATGCGCCTGCAGGTACCCCGGGACGCCAAGAAACTCAGCCTGTTTCACGTCGATGAGCGGCTGGAGGGTGACCAGCTGGTGGCGCGACTCAACCGCAAACGGCCTGACCTGTACCTGATGCCCCTGAAAGACGGCCAACCGCTGGCCGAGCTGTACACCCTGAAGAAAGACGAACTGGTGCCGGCCAGCAGACGAGGGCTTTACCTGGCGGAGAGTTTCGCCAACCAGACAGGATGGGTCGTCAAGGAAGAGCGGATACGCTGGAAGGATTGGCTGAAACAGCAGGGGTTGGCCGATAGCAATACCGGCTCGCACTTGCGCCGGTTCGGTGAAAAGGCACGGGCGTTGCTGGCGCGGGCGCGAACCTCGTTGCACAAGTAACGCGTGGGGCCGCGAAGCGGCCCCTCTAACCTATTTCAGTGCTTGCGGATTTTCTCGACGATCGCCGTGGTCGAGCTGTTCTCGACCAGCCCCAGCACCTTCACGGTACCGCCGTAAGCCTTGACGATATCAGCGCCCACTACCTGGTCGATGCCGTAGTCACCGCCTTTGACCAGCACATCCGGCTTGACCTGGCTCAGCAGGTTCTCCGGCGTACTCTCAGGGAAGCTGATCACCCAGTCCACCGCACCCAGGCCTGCCAGCACGGCCATGCGCCGGTCGACGCTATTGATCGGCCGCCCAGGGCCTTTCAGACGGCTGACCGAAGCATCGTCATTGACCGCGACGATCAGGCGATCGCCCTGGGCCCTTGCCTGCTCCAGGTAGGTGACATGGCCGGCATGCAGGATGTCGAAGCAACCGTTGGTGAAGACGATCTTCTCTTTGTGCGCGCGGGCATCGTCGATAGCCAGCAACAACTGCTCCAGGCCCAGCACACCGCGCTCGGAGCCCTCCTCACGCTGAATCGCCCGGCGCAATTCAGGCGCGCTGATGGCCGCAGTACCCAGCTTGCCGACCACGATACCGGCCGCCAGGTTGGCCAGCGCCACCGCGTGGGGCAGGTCCTCGCCAGCAGCGATGGCGGCCGCCAGGGTGGAAATCACGGTGTCGCCGGCACCGGTGACATCGAACACTTCACGGGCACGCGCGGGCAGGTGAAGGGCTGGCTGACCCGCACGCAGCAAGGTCATGCCGTGCTCGCCACGGGTCACCAGCAGTGCTCCCAGGTCCAGGTCCTGCAACAGTTGCAGCCCTTTGGCGACCAGTTCGGTCTCATCGGCGCAGCGGCCGACGATGGTTTCGAACTCGCTGAGGTTCGGGGTAATCAGGCTCGCGCCACGGTAGATGGAAAAGTCCTTGCCCTTGGGGTCGGCCAGCACCGGAATGCCTTTGGCCCGCGCCGCCTGGATCAGGCTTTGGTGATTGCGCAAAGCGCCTTTGCCGTAGTCGGATAGCACCAACACCTTGACGCCTTCGAGCAGGTTGTCGACCTCAGCGCCCAGCGACAGCGGGTCGGTGGCGAAGGGTTCTTCGAAGTCGATACGCAGCAGCTGCTGGTGACGGCTCATGACCCGAAGCTTGACGATGGTCGGCTGGTGCGCAATGCGCTGGAACACCGAACGCACGCCAGCGGCATGCAGGCTGTTGGCCAGGCTGTCGGCGGCCTCGTCCTGGCCGGTGACACCGACCAGCAACGCAGGCGCGCCGAGCGCCGCGATGTTCAAGGCAACGTTGGCCGCGCCGCCGGGACGATCCTCGATCTGATCGACCTTGACCACCGGCACTGGCGCTTCCGGCGAGATACGCGAAGTACCGCCATGCCAGTAGCGGTCAAGCATGACATCGCCGACCACCAGTACCGGGGCTTGATCGAAACGCGGCATGGACAACTTCATGGGCAACCCAAAATGAAAAAATGAACAGGGGCAGGATATTAGCACAGGGTGGACGACGGCTTTACGGCCAGATCAGGCCCTGGAAAATTCCGGTGACAATCGGGGCCACAAGGGCCCCGACACAGGGTGTTTCAGGTGATGTCGGCCTTTTCGGGCTCGTCCAGGCCCATGGCGTGCAAGCGGGCATAATAGCCATTGGCTGCGAGCAGCTCGGCATGGGTGCCGCGCTCCACCAAACGCCCCTGGTCCATCACCAGAATCTGGTCTGCCTTTTCGATGGTAGACAATCGGTGGGCGATCACCAGCGTGGTACGACCTTGCATCACATGGTCCAGTGCCGCCTGGATATGCCGTTCGGACTCGGTATCCAGCGCCGAAGTCGCCTCATCGAGAATGAGCAATGGCGCGTTCTTGAGCAGCGCACGAGCAATGGCCAGGCGCTGGCGCTGGCCGCCGGACAACAGCACGCCGTTCTCGCCGACCTCGGTGTCGAAGCCCTTGGGCAGCTGGTCGATGAACTCCTTGGCATAGGCATCGGCGGCTGCGGCTTCGATATCCGCGCGCGGAGCCCCGGCCAGGTCGCCGTAGGCAATGTTGTTGGCCACGGTGTCGTTGAACAGGGTCACGTGCTGGTTCACCTGAGACACATGGCGACGCAGATTGCGCAAGCGGTAGTTCTCGATCTCCACGCCATCGAGCAGGATCTGCCCCTTGTCATGGTGATAGAAGCGCGGAATCAGCGCCGCCAGGGTCGACTTGCCGCTACCCGAACGCCCTACCAGAGCGATCATCTGCCCAGGTTCTGCGACAAAGCTGATGTCGCTGAGCACTTCGCGGTCGGTCCCTGGATAGGTGAAGCTCAGGTTCCGAACTTCAAGACGGCCGTCCACACGCGCCTTCTCGACCGTGCCCGTGTCGACTTCCGGCTCTTCGTCGAGCTGCTCGAAGATGCTTTCCGCACCTGCGAGGCCTTTCTGGATGGTCGAGCTGACTTCGGAAAGCTGACGGATCGGCTTGGGCAGCAGGCCTGCCGCGGTGATGTAAGCCACCAGGTCACCGGCGGTGGACTCGCCACGCAGGAACAGGACCAGGAACATCAGGGCAGCCATGGCGGTGTAGATCACCAGCTGCAACATGGGCGTGTACAACGCGCCAGTCTTGGTCATGCGCAGCTGCTTGTCGGTGTTGCTCTGGCTGGCACGACCGAAGCGGCGCTCTTCGTAGGCCTCGCCGCCGAAGCTGCGCACCACGCGGTAGCCCTGGATGGTCTCGGAGGCAACATGGGTCACATCGCCCATGGCCACCTGGATCTTCTTGCTCTGCTTGCGGAATTTCTTGCTGGCCACGCTCACCATGACCGCGATCACTGGCAGGATGGCGACCATCACCAGGGTCAGGTGCCAGTTCATCCACAGCAGGTAGGCGAACAGGAACACCACGGTAAGGCCTTCACGGATGACCACCTTGATCGCATCGGTTGCCGCGCCGGTGACCATGGTCACGTTGAAGGTGATGCGCGAAATCAGGTGCCCCGAGTTGTGGTTGTCGAAGTAACGGTTAGGCAACACCAGCAACTTGTTGAACAGCTCGACGCGCAGATCGTGCACCAGGCACAGGGAAACCTTGGCCAGGAAGTAGTTGCCGAGGAAGGACCCCAGCCCCTGCCACGCGGCGATCAAAATGATCAGCAAGGGGACTGCCTGCAGCAATTGCAGGTCGCGCAGGTAAGGTACATTGGGCAACAACACCGCTTCCGGGTTGCTCAGGCCGTCGACGAAATACTTGAGGATCCCGGCCAACATTGGCTGGGTCGAGGCGAATATGACGAAACCCACGATACTCAGCAGGAAAATGCCGACGTAAGGTTTCACGTAGCTCAGCAGCCGGAAATAGATCTTCAGGCTGGAGGTATGCTCCGCAGGTCGCGGTGTTTCGGCCATCATTGAGCTCGCTGTTGAGGTTGAACAGCGAATTTTACCACAGGCGTCATTTTCGGCACTCCCCAGGGTAACAACATGGCCAAACCCACGGGCAGCCAGCTGATGAACCACTCTGCACGGGGCGTAGCGGTAAGACTGGCGGCATCGAATTGCATGGCCAGCGTGGAGAATAGCCAAAGGCCGAGCAACACCTTGCCGAACAGGCTGCTCCGGGCACGCAGGATTTCCCGCAGGGCCGACAGCCACACGGCAATCCACAGCAACATCCCCGGTACCCCCAGTTCAAGGGCCACATGGGTGAACATGTTATGGGTGTGGTCGAAGCGCCTGCCCGCTGCAAACACGTTGTAATCACCCCCCAGCCCCACGCCGGTCCATGGATGCTGGGCGATCATCTGCAACGCCACCTGGAAGATCTCGGGCCGATAGGACGCACCGCGCAGGGTGAGCAGGTCGTACATGAAGAACAACGCCATGCCACTGGCCAGCAGTGCCAAAGCCGCCACCAGGCGGCTGTACCGGTCACGGAACCACAGCGGCGCAACCACCACGGTAAAGACCAGCGACAGGATCGCCCCACGGCTCTGACTGAACGCGACGAATGCCCCCAGCAGTAGCAAAGCCAGCAGCCAGGCCAACTGCAGGCCACGATGAAGCGGAACCTCGTACAACAACACCAGCAATCCAGCGCCAATGACATAGGCACCCAGAATGGGGTGCGAAATCTCGCCGATGCCTTGCAGCCTGGACCGCAGCGCGAGCCCATGCACCCCGTAGAAGTTGATCATCGATACCAGCGCCGCGACCGCCAGCAACAGCCCACCGGCCTGCAGCAAGCGCCGCAGCCTGGGCTCGCCAGCCTGCGCCAGCAAGGGGAACGCCAGCAGGAACACCAGGATATACAGCAGGCGCTTGCTTTCCCGCAGCACTTGAGGGTTCGCTGACCAGGCCAGGCTGATGGCGCTCCAGGCCAGCAGCAACAGCACGCTGCACCACAATACGGGCTGACGCCGAAAGGCCTCGGCCAGCACCTGTCGGGCAGGCCATGCCATGATCAGGGTCGGCAACCAAAGGAACAGGATCAAACCCTGCTGGTAGACCTTGTTGCTGGGTGCCAGTGCGATTGCCGCCATGAACCAGACCAGACCGAAACCCAACCAGACCTGCGCCCAGCTTTTCTGATGCAACATCTGCGCTCCCTGTGAATCACCGACACCGACATGGTGCTCACGCGTTATTTTCGGCATTATTGCCGGTCATTTTGTTCGCCAGACGGCAAGGCCCTACTCATGCATAGCTCCCGGCTCACCCAGGTCGAATTCGATCAGCTGACACTCGGCGCCCAGGTGCTCGAGGCAGACAGCCATGGAGCCAAAGTCTATCTGCTCAAGGATGGCAATTTCCTCAAGGTTTTCCGCCGCAAGCGTCTGATTTCATCTGCGCTGCTGCGCCCCTACTCCCAGCGCTTCGTCGACAACGCCGCACGCCTGGCGCAGTTGGGTATTCCGACACTGGAGGTCATCAGTCAGCACAAGCTCGACCTGCCGGGCAGGACGGCGGTGCTGTACCGCCCGCTGCCAGGCCGGACATTGTTGCAGATGTCGCGCGACGAAGGCTTCAGCTGGGACACCTACCTGCCAGAACTGATCACGCTGATTCGCCACTTGCACCGCTCTGGCATCTACTTCCGCTCGCTGCACCTGGGCAACGTGGTCGTTACCCCCGACCAGCGCCTGGGGCTGATCGACGTGGCGGACATGCGCTTCCTGCGCCCACCGCTGTCGGCGCGGATGATCCGACGCAACGTCCAGCACATGGTGCGCTATATCGAACGAGAGAAACTGGGCGATCGCTTCCCGCTCGCCGAATTCGAAGCCAGTCTGCTGGCCCGCTGAGGGTCAGCCACGCAGAAGGCTCGCCGAGCTTTCCTGAAACATCTGCCATGCCTGTTCCGGCGCCAGCACCTGGCGCTGCCGAGCAGCCATGGAGGCAGGGTCAAGCGTGATGCAGCGCTCTATCGCCACCGCCCACTCGCAAGCGTCGCCCACAGGTAAATAGCAGCCGGCGTCCTGCAACTGCTCGCGAAATACCGGCAGGTCGCTGCAAATCACAGGCACACCGGCCAGCACCGCTTCCTGCACCACCAGCCCCAAACCTTCCGAGCGCGAAGGGATCAACACCCAGTCGAATGCGCGGTACAGCTGCTGCACGTCCTCTCGATGACCGCGCAAGTGTATGCGCTCGGCCAAGCCCAACGCCTCGATTCGCGCCTGCAGGGTGGCGTGCAGCGGCCCATCGCCGAGGATCGCCAAGTGTAGGTGCGCTTGCCGGGAGGCGGCCTTGGCGAAGGCCTCGATCAGCATCTCGAACCCCTTCCCCTCCACCAGGCGGCCCACGGCCCCAAAGACCAGGTTTGGCGGCGGCAGCAGCTTCAGGGTATGTCGGGCTTGCGCCGCGTTGAGCGACGACTCGGCAACAGCCTTCGGGTCGAGCGCGATACGCAGCGTCCTGACCGGCTTGCCCAGGTCGTGCGACAGGGATTGGGCAAGGGTTTGCGAAACCGCCGCAAGATTCAGGCGGTCGGAGGGCTGTTCACGCAGCAGGCGAATGTCGGCGGCGCTTAGCCGGGTTCCGCCATGGAACAACACATTGGCCCGTAGTTCTGGCACCTGTCGCAATAGCGGCAGGACCAGACGGGCAACACCCACGCCGTCGAGCAGCAGCACTTCGGCCCGGGCCTCGACCAGCGCCTTGCGCAGGCGCCTGCGCAGCCACGGGCGCAGCAGGCGCCAGAGGTGGCGGCCCTTCAGGGCCCTCGGTGGCAGATGCCACTCCTGGGTCGGTCCGAGTGCATGGCACACGCCGCTGCCCAGCAACAACCAGTTGCTGATGCGCGCATCGGTGCCAATGCAGGCAAGCACCTGACAATGCACCTTGTGGATGGAGATGTACCGCGAACCACCCGACCACATCATGTTGACGATGTTCATGGCATAACGCTCCCCTCCCGCTCGAACCAGGTGGGACTGCGATCTCAGTGAACGAACAGGGTAATTCCCATACCAAGCAGCGCGCCTATCAGCAGCGTCAATGCCAGCTTCACCCGATCACGCTTGCGCCGCCTGGCCTTGCGCCGGTCTTCTCCGGGCAAGGTCACATGCATGCCGAAGCCGGTGTGCAAGACCGCATCGCCCTCAAGAGTCACGGCGGCCAGGTTCAACTCGGCGTAACGTCGGGAAAGCGCCTTCTCCCCAGCATAGGCGGCAAGTGGTGCAAGCCGCTGATAATCGCTCAGCCGTCGCAGGCCGGGATTGAGGGAAAACGCCTGCCAGTCGGCCTTGTCGGAAAGCAACGGATAACAGGGCACGCCGGCAATCACCTGGCGCTCACCCAGGTGAATGTAGGGGCTGTGAATCGCCAGATCGTGCGCGTAACTGCGAAGCCAGACCTGCAAAAGGCTCGGACTGGCCTCCAGAATGGCATGGGAGTCCTCGACGAAACCTTGCCGGTAGAACTTCCAGTCATCCTCGCAGTGGAAGATGTAGGGTGTCTTGACGTGACGGTAGGCCAGGTCGATCGAGGCCAACTGACCGAGCTTGGGCCGATTGACGAACACCTGGCAGTGGGGCTTCCAGTGCTCGGGCACGCAGGCGTGCACGGCGTCGTCGCCTGAGTCCTCGGTGATGAAGACCTCGCGAATGGGTGCTGTGTTGCAACGGTCGAAACTGTCCAGGGTCTGCCTGAGCAGATCGAACCGTCCACAACTGGTCACGACGAGCGTGATGTCACTATCAACGGAAAAGCGCACCGGATTCCCTCCGCAATGCTTTCAACCGCTGCTCACCGTCCCTGGCGAGCGAAACGCCTGCTGGTCAGATGCCGAGCTTGAGACGAAGCCGCTGCAAGAACGTCAGCGGGGGATGAGGCCTCAGTGCAGGGCGCATGTGTTCGACGATGCTACGACCTACTTCCGCGAAGCTGAAACGGGATACGGACAAACGTCGTCCATTTTCTGCAATCCGCTGAGCCAGCGAAGGGTCTGCACGCAGTATACGAAGTTTTTCCTGCAGCATTGGAATGCTGTCGTAAAGGACTACGTTGTGCATGTCCTCAAGTCCCAGGGCGCGGTTCTCCGCCTCGCCCTGATCATAGGCCAGCAGCACGCAGCCGCAGGCCATGGCCTCGAAATTCTTGATCATGTACTCGCCCATGCCGACATCGGCGCTGACGAAGAAGCGGATGCGATTGAGCGTGTTGCAGTAGTCCTCACCCGACTTGGTGCGGGTCACCACCAGGTTTTCGACCCGTCCCAGTTCGTCCAGCAGGGCCTTGCGGCCACTGTAGGCCACGCTTTTGGTGCTGCCGACGAACGCGAGTTCGATATCGCGCTCGCGCCCCTGGTCGGCCAGCAGTTGCTCATCATAGCCCTTGGGCACGAACACCGCGTCGAAACCCTCCTGGCGCAGGCGTTCGCTGACCATGTAGCCCGAACTGATCACCCGCGCCCACGGCAGCTTGCGGTAGTGCGCGCTGAACTTGCCGGTGTACTTGCAGGGGATGTAGTTCTGGTAGGCATCGTGTTCGAGGATGACCAGGTTCGGTACGCTGCGGATGAATGCCACCTGGCGGATCTCCTGCTTGAAACGCAGGAAGAACAGAATCCGGTCGTAGCGCTCGACATCCACTTCACGCTTGAAGTAACGGCGCAGGTTGCGTTGGTCCTCGCTGCTCAGCCAGCGCAGGTCGCACTCGCAGTTGGCCGCGACGCCATCGTACAGGCGGTCGAGAATCGCCCGTTGTTCCTTCTGCACCAGAAATAGGACTTTCATTGCATTCCTTGGGCGCTCGGCGCCAACTCGGTCAACCGGAGGCGTGTTACAGCTCACGCCGCCAGAACAGTTCATGCCGGCGCACGGCCTTACGGAAGAATTCGTTCTCCCCGTAGGGCGATGGACGGCGCCCGGCCAGCCAGCGCTGCAGCAGCCGACGCACACGTCGCTTGAACGGCGCGGGCGGTTGCAGGTCGTGCATCATGCCCAGGGCCATCGCCTTGTCGCGCTGAGTTGCCACGTCCAGCACCAGGCTGCAAGGCGCCCAGGCTTGGTCGGCGCTCAGCTGCGGCGGCAAGGCTACGCCATCGCCACTGTCCCCCATCGGCCAGCGGTCGTTGTCGTGCAGATGGTTGGCGTAGCACAGCAGGGTCTGCGGTTGCCACGCCAGGCCCTGCAGGGCCTCCAGCACAGCAGCCTGGGCACAGATATGGTCTGGATGAGGGTCGAGTTGCGGATGCGGCATCACCAGCACCTCGGGCCTGGCCAGCTCCAACAGGGCACGCAGGTCGGCCAGCAGGTTGTTCCAGGTCGGCCGGCCATCGCTGTCGGCCGGCAACGGGAACGGGTTGAACTGGCGAAACGGGCGAATATCGACCATCTCGGCTTCACGGGAAACAGCTGGCTGGTCGGGCGCGGCCTGCATGGCGGGCAATTGCAGGCAGAAATAACCCAGCTGGACGCAGCGAGACTCCGGAACGCCGGCCCAACGCGGTACGGCAATGCTGTCCCAGGCGCGCAGGCGACCCTTCAACCGCGCCGCCTCGGCACCGCTCATTCCCATCCGCTGGTAATGCTCGGCTTCGATCTCGCCTGCAGTCAGCGTCACCACCCAGGTTTCGTCAGCCTGGCTGTAGAGTCCATAGGCCGCCAGCTCGGCGTCATCGGCGTGGGGAGCGATGACCATCACCCGGCGACGCTGCAGCTCGACGCTGGGGGTTATCCACAGCCGTGGCTCGCCCTGCAGCCGGCAGCAACGTCCGCGCAACCGCAATTTCCCTGCCTGTAGCGGGGCAGCAAGGCCGGTAAGGTTGAGAAAACGCACGCCATCGACGCCACGCTCGAATGCCTGGCTGTCCTGCCCTCCGTCGCTGAACAGTTCGACACGCGGGTCGAGGAAGCGCCCGAGCCAGCGGCTCTTGACGCGCACTTGCAGCACCAAGGTTTCATCGCCATTCAGTGCGGCGTCGGTGCGCAGCGTGCCACCTTGCAGGCTGGCCTTTGCCTCGCGGGTCTGGTCACCGAAGCGATAGACGTAGTCTTCCCCCGGGGTATAGAACAGGTGGTCGGCGAACCAAGCCTCATGGGCCGCCCACAGGACAGGCAACAGCAGCAGCGCCAGCCACCACCAGGTCAGCCAGCCCAAGGCCAGCAAGAGCCCGAGGCTGGCCAGCAGGCCAAGGCGTTTGTTGCGCCGGTGACGCTTGAGCAACTGCTGCTTGCGGCTCATACCTGGAACACCGGCACGGGGTTGCACCAGCGGTCCTTGTACTCGCGGTCGGCGCGCCCGAACGAGAAACGCAGTGGCTTGTTGCGCGCCTGTGCGTCGTCCCAGGCCGCCTGGGTATTGAGGAAGCTCAACACACTACCGGGGCTGAAGGCCTTGGTTTCGGGATCGACGCCGCCGTTGATGTACTCGACGCTGACCCACTCCGGCGCCTCGACCCGATACACCAACTGGATCGCAATAGCATTGCCATCCAGCATCAGCACCGAGCCGATCAGCAGCTCGCGAAGACGCTCCAGCACCTCGGCCATGTGCGCCGCACCGGTGGCCGGGAAGCCCCAGCGCCGCTGGAACAGGTCGCAGTACATGGCGGCGATGTCGCTGGCGCTGAAGTCGCCGATCGGGCGTACCACACCGCCCGCCTCTTCCAACAGGCGCAGCTCGCGGCGCTGGTTGTAGCGAAATTTCTTCGACAGGTCTTCGTGTGCCCGCGCCATAGCCAGTTGCTCTGGTTGCGCCTTGAGGCCGATGAACCGCCCCTGGTTGAGCTCGGACAAATAACGCCCGGCATGACGCAACGGGGCTCCTGCCTGCGCGGCGGCAGGCAGGATGATCTCGGCATTGCCCAGGTCGAAAAGGCCTTTCTTGCCGGCACGTTTGAGCACGTCCTTGGACAGCGCCAGGTGTCGCCCCCAGGTGGGAATCGCGGCCTTGAGCTCGCCGCCCTGCTGCCAGCCCAGGTAACGCACGGGAATTCGCGCCAGTTGGGCCAACTGCTCGACCACCAGCGGATGCGTCGCGACGCTTCCCCCGTACCGCCCCCAGACTTCGGCATAGGTTGCAGCGTCGATGGCCTGCCAGCCACGCTCGCGAAACGCTTGAATATGATTGAGCATCACGCCTGCGCCACCATCGCACGCACCTGCGGCAACTGCCAGAAGGCCTCACGCACGGCCGCGTCGGAGAAACGCTCGTGCAGGCGCTCAAGCATGTGTCCGGCGCAGGCCTGGCGTTGCTGCGCATCCAGCTGCGCCATGTGCTGCAGGCCCTGCGCCAGCTGCGCAGCATCGCCCAGCGTGAACAGCACGCCCACGCCCTCGACCACTTCGCGGGCACCGCCGCAGGCCGTGGCCAGCACCGGCACCCCGGCAACCATGGCTTCGAGCAGGACCATGCCGAAAGGTTCGTGGTCAGAGCTCAGGGCAAAAACATCGAACGCCTGGAAATAACAGCGAGCGTTCGGCACCTGGCCCAGGAAATCCACCTGGCCGGCGATACCCAACTCGCCGGCCAGCGCCTTGAGCTTACCCTCCAGACGCCCTTGCCCCAGTATGGCCAGCCGCGATCCGGCGGGCAGCCCTGGCAGTGCCTGGGCAAAGCCTCGCAGCAAGGTCGCCTGGTCCTTGTCTGGATGCAGCCGGCCAACGTTGCCGACGACCCAGGCCTGCGCATCCAGGCCCAAGGCCTCGCGGGCTTTGGCTCGGGGCACGAGCGAGGCCTGCAAGGCTTGGATGTCGATTCGGTTGTAGAGCGTCTGGATACGCTCAGCCGGCCACTGTGGCAAGCAACGGCGCATGTCGTCACGCACGGCATCGGACACACCGAGCAGGCTCAAGCGCTTGCTGAACAGGTTGGCGAACAGCCGACGACCTTTGCGCTCATAGTCACCGAAGGCATGGTGCACGCCGATCACCGGCAACCCTGTGCCCAGCAACGCAATATAGATCGGCTTGAAGCGGTGGGCGATGCAGAAACTGAATTCGCGCTCGGCGGCAATCCGGCGCAATGCGCGGATAGCCCCGAGCTTCAGGCCACGCACGGCCTTGGAGCTGAACTCCAGGAACAGCACCTCGTCCGACGCACAGCCAGCGGCAACCTGCGGGTCGGCGGCGCCGGTGAGGAACACCGTGGTGACTTTGTAGCCGGTGCCCTGGAACAGGCTGGCGTACTGACGGGCACAGTCGAGGAACGGCCCGTCATAGCCATGGCAGAACTGCAGGACGCGCAGGTCAGAGCGGCTGGTCATACGGGGCCGCACCGTCCTTGACGACCAGGATGTCTTCCATGATCAGGTACTGCAGGTCCGAGCCGAAGAACATGTTCAAGGCATCGGTCGGCGAGCAGATCATGGGTTCGCCACGACGGTTCAACGAGGTGTTCAGCGACACACCGTTGCCAGTCAGGTCTTCCAGGGCCTTCATCATGTCGTAGTAACGCGGGTTGTACTCGCGCTTGAGCACCTGGGCACGGGAGGTGCCGTCCTCGTGGACCACTTCCGGCACACGGGTCTTCCACTCTTCGGCCACTTCGAAGGTGAAGGTCATGAACGGCGCAGGGTGATCGACCTTGATCATCTGCGGTGCCACGGTGTCGAGCATCGACGGGCAGAAAGGTCTCCAGCGTTCGCGGAACTTGATCTGCTCGTTGATGCGGTCGGCCACGCCCGGCACGCTCGGGCAGCCGATGATGGAACGGCCGCCCAGGGCACGCGGACCGAACTCCATCCGGCCCTGGAACCAGGCCACCGGGTTGCCGTCGACCATGATCTTGGCGATGCGCTGCGGCATGTCGTCGATCTTGCGCCACTTCGGCGCGCTCGGGTGACGGGCACAGGCGGCGATCACGTCCTCGTTGGAGTAGGACGGGCCGAGGTAGACGTGTTCCATCTTCTCGACCGGCACGCCCCGGGCATGGGAAACATAGGCTGCGGCACCCACGGCGGTACCGGCGTCGCCGGAAGCCGGCTGGACGAACAGCTCCTTGACGTCGGGGCGAGCGATGATTTTCTGGTTGAGCTTGACGTTCAGCGCGCAGCCGCCGGCGAAAGCGAGCTTGCCGGTCTGCTTGAGGGTGTCGCCCAGGTAGTAGTCGATCATCTGCAGGGCGATTTTCTCGAACAGCGCCTGCATGCTGGCCGCGTAGTGAATGTACGGCTCGTCGGCGATATCGCCTTCACGCTTCGGCCCCAGCCACTCGATGAGCTTCGGCGAGAAGTAGAAGCCTTTGCCCTTCTCTTTATAGCGGCGCAGGCCGATGACGTTGGCGTACTCGGTGTTGATCACCAGTTCGCCATTCTCGAAGCTGGCCAGGCGGGAGAAGTCGTACTTGCTGGCATCGCCGTACGGCGCCATGCCCATGACCTTGAACTCGCCGTCGAGCATTTCGAAACCGAGGAACTCGGTGATCGCGCCATACAGGCCGCCCAGCGAGTCCGGATCGAAGAACTCCTTGATCTTGTGGATCTTGCCGTTTTCGCCGTAGCCAAAGAAGGTGGTGGCGTACTCGCCCTTGCCGTCGATGCCGAGGATCGCGGTTTTTTCCTTGAAGCCCGAGCAGTGGTAGGCACTGGAAGCGTGCGCCAGGTGGTGTTCGACGGGTTCGATCTTGACCTTTTTCGGGTCGAAGCCGAGTTGTTCCAGGCACCAGACGATCTTCTTGCGGTAGCGCTTGTAGCGACGGTTGCCCATCAGGATGGCGTCGAGCGCGCGGTCCGGGGCGTACCAATAGCGCTTGGCATAGTGCCAGCGGGCCTTGCCGAACAGGCTGATCGGGGCGAACGGAATGGCCACCACGTCCACATCGGACGGTTTGATGCCAGCCTGCTCCAGGCAGAACTTCGCCGACTCGTAGGGCATGCGGTTCTTCGCATGCTTGTCACGCACGAAGCGCTCTTCTTCGGCGGCGGCAATCAGTTTGCCGTCGATGTACAGGGCCGCGGAAGGGTCATGGCTAAGGGCGCCGGACAGGCCAAGAATCGTCAATGCCAAGGGACTAGCCTCTTCATTCGGTAGAGATGCGCCAGCGGCCTCATAGGCGGGTGGCGGCTAAAAGGCGGGATTATAACGCAAACAGCATGGCCTGCACGGTCGTTGTAGGGGCGGCCTTGTGTCGCGAAAGGGCCGCCGACGCGCGCCGAGCTCACTGCGGGATTGGCGGGGGTGTCGTGCAAGCCTTTCGCGACACAAGGCCGCCCCCACAGTGAAACATGCCGATCGGTTATTCAGCGATCAGCCAGTCCATACGATAGCTGCCCGCGGTTTGGGCCAGCTCCTTGGCCAGCCATGGCAGCAGCTCCTTGAGCTCTTCCTCCAGGCCCCATGGCGGGTTGGCGATGGCCAGGCCGGAGCCGTTGAGCCCCTGCGGGCTGTCCTGGTGATGCACGTACAGCTCGATCCGCAGCAGCTTCGGCGCGCCGGTGCTGGTCAGGTCCTGATAGAAGCGGGTCAGCGAGCGCTGGTCCTTGATCGGGTACCAGATGGCCGCGACGGTCTGGCGCATGCGGCCGATGGCCTCTTTCATCGCCACGGTACAACGCTTGAGCTCGTCAGCCTGCTCGAATGGCGGATCGATCAGCATGATCGCGCGCTTTTCCTGTACCGGCAGCAATGCCCGCGGCACATGCCAACCCTCACCCAGGTGCACGACCACACGCGGGTCTTTCTTCATGTTTTCCTTGAGCAGCGGACCGTCTTCAGGGTGCTTCTCGTTGAGCAGCGCACGGTCCTGCTGGCGCATCAGGCGCCGGGCCAGCTCAGGCGAACCGGGGTAGTAACGCAGCTCGCCATCGGCATTCAGGCGTTTGATGATGCGCAGGTAATCGGCGGTCGCTGCCGGCAGGTCATCGCGATTCCACAGCCGGGCGACGCCTTCGAGATACTCGCCGGTGCGGGTAGCCTGGTCGCCTTGCAGGTCATACAGCCCAAGGCCGGCGTGGGTGTCGATATAGGCGAACGGCTGTTCCTTGCGCGACATCAGGGCGATGAGGCGAGTCAGCACGATGTGCTTGAGGACGTCGGCGTGGTTGCCGGCGTGGAAGGCGTGACGATAGTTCATGGCAACTCCTGCGGGGGCGGCAAGTTTACCTTGCCTTGCGGGCGGAGTCAGGCCCGGCAGCCGATCGGTGGCCAGCCTTCGCCGGCAGGCCGACTCCTGCAGGGGACGCAGGAGCCGGCTTGGCGGCGCAGGACTACACCGAGTCAGCAGGCATTACTTGCCAGCGTGATACGCGGCATCAGCCTTCTCGAAGCAAGTGACCATGCTCTTCGACGGGCTGCCCAGCTTGCTCACCAACAGGATGGCGAGGGTGGCGAACAGGAAGCCTGGAATGATTTCGTACAGACCCAGACCTACATAGTTCTTCCACAGGATCACGGTGAGTGCACCGACCACGATGCCAGCCAGCGCGCCGTTACGGGTCATGCCTTTCCACAGCACCGAGATCAGAACGACCGGACCGAACGCGGCGCCGAAGCCTGCCCAGGCGTATGCCACCAGGCCCAGCACGCGGTTTTCCGGATTGGACGCCATGGCGATGGCGATCAGGGCAACGGCCAGCACCATCAGGCGACCGACCCAGACCAGTTCCTTCTGGGACGCATTCTTGCGCAGGAACGATTTGTAGAAGTCTTCGGTCAGCGCACTGGAGCACACCAGCAGCTGGCAGCTCAGGGTGCTCATCACCGCCGCCAAAATGGCCGACAGCAGCACACCGGCGATCCAAGGGTTGAACAGGATCTTGGCCAGCTCGATGAATACGCGCTCGTGGTTTTCGGTGACCGGGCCTGCCAGCTCAGGGTGAGCCGAGAAGTAGGCGATGCCGAAGAAGCCGACGGCGCAGGTACCGGCCAGGCACAGGATCATCCAGGTCATCGAAATGCGACGGGCGTTGGCGATGGACTTGACCGAATCGGCTGCCATGAAGCGTGCCAGGATGTGCGGCTGGCCGAAGTAGCCCAGGCCCCAACCCATCAGCGAGATGACACCGATGAAGGTCGCACCGCGGAACATGTCGAAGTTCGCCGGGTTCTGCGCCTCGATGGCCAGGAAGGTGGTATCGAAGCCGCCAGTGGAGATCAGCACGATGATCGGGGTGAGGATCAGCGCGAAGATCATCAGCGAAGCCTGCACGGTGTCGGTCCAGCTCACTGCCAGGAAGCCGCCGACGAAGGTGTAGGCGATGGTCGCGGCAGCACCGGCCCACAGTGCAGTCTCGTAGGACATGCCGAAGGTGCTTTCGAACAGACGGGCGCCCGCAACGATGCCGGAGGCGCAATAGATGGTGAAGAACACCAGGATCACGATGGCCGAGATGACTCGCAGCAGACCGCTGTTGTCCTCGAACCGGCTCGAGAAATAGTCCGGCAGGGTCAGCGCATCGCCGTTGTACTCGGTCTGCACACGCAGACGACCGGCGACGAACAGCCAGTTGAGGTAGGCACCGATGGTCAGGCCAATGGCGATCCAGGCTTCGGAAAGACCTGCGAAGTAGATGGCGCCCGGCAGGCCCATCAGCAGCCAGCCGCTCATGTCGGAAGCGCCGGCGGAAAGCGCGGTAACCACGCTGCCCAGGCTACGACCGCCAAGGATGTAGTCGGAAAGGTTCTTGGTGGAGCGATAGGCGGCGAAGCCGATCAGCACCATTGCCGCGATGTAGATCACGAAGGTGATCGTTAGTGGATTGCCCATGCGTGTGCCCTGGCGTTTGTTTTTATCTCATGCGCAACCGTAGCGAGACGGTTGCACCCAGGCGGCGAATCCTATGCAACAACGCAAAGTGGGTGCAACCATTTTTCACTTGCAAGTTGCACCTGCCCGAGCGTTTTCAGAGAAAGCCGATTTCTTGCTCCCTTTTGGAGCAAAAACCCCGTTTTTCAGAAGAAATTGCACCAGGAACGCCTCATTTTCGGATGCCAAGCACCCGACCGGACGAGTTGCACCTTTTCCCGAAAAAATTCGGGTTGCACCTGGTTGCACCCGGAAACACCTACGGATACTCTTGGCACAGCTTAGGCCACAGCCGTGGCAATAACGAGGATAAGAAATGGCGACGACCACCCTTGGGGTCAAACTCGACGACCCGACCCGTGAGCGACTCAAAGCAGCTGCGCAGTCCATCGACCGCACGCCGCATTGGTTGATCAAGCAAGCGATCTTCAACTATCTGGAGAAGCTAGAGGGTGGCGCCACCCTGACCGAACTCAACGGTCATGCCAGCAACCTGGCGGACGAAGCTGGCGAAGTCCAGCCCGACCACGTCCACCAGTGCTTCCTCGAGTTCGCCGAGAGCATCCTGCCGCAATCGGTACTGCGCTCGGCCATCACTGCCGCCTATCGCCGTCCGGAGCAGGAAGTCATTCCGATGCTGCTGGAGCAGGCTCGCCTGAGCGCAGCGCAAGCCGAAGCCACCAACAAGATGGCCGCCGGCATCGCTGAAAAATTGCGTAACCAGAAGAGCGCTGGAGGCCGTGCCGGTATCGTCCAGGGCCTGCTGCAGGAGTTTTCGCTGTCGTCCCAGGAGGGCGTAGCCCTGATGTGCCTGGCCGAAGCCCTGCTGCGCATCCCTGACAAAGGCACTCGCGACGCCCTGATCCGCGACAAGATCAGTACTGGCAACTGGCAGCCGCACCTGGGCAACAGCCCGTCGCTGTTCGTCAACGCCGCCACCTGGGGCCTGCTGCTGACCGGCAAGCTGGTCAGCACCCACAACGAATCCGGCCTGACCTCCTCGCTCACCCGCATCATCGGCAAGAGCGGCGAACCGATGATCCGCAAGGGCGTCGACATGGCCATGCGCCTGATGGGTGAGCAGTTCGTCACCGGTGAAACCATCGCCGAAGCCCTGGCCAACGCCAGCCGTTTCGAGTCCAAAGGTTTCCGCTATTCCTACGACATGCTCGGCGAAGCCGCACTGACCGAGCACGATGCGCAGAAATACCTGGCGTCCTACGAACAAGCCATTCACTCGATCGGCAAGGCCTCCCATGGCCGCGGCATCTATGAAGGCCCGGGCATCTCCATCAAGCTGTCGGCCCTGCACCCACGCTACAGCCGCGCCCAGTACGAGCGCGTGATGGAAGAGCTGTACCCGCGCCTGCTGTCACTGACCCTGCTGGCCAAGCAGTACGACATCGGCCTGAACATCGACGCCGAAGAAGCCGACCGCCTCGAACTGTCCCTCGACCTGCTCGAGCGCCTGTGCTTCGAGCCGTCGCTGGCAGGCTGGAACGGTATCGGTTTCGTTATCCAGGCCTATCAGAAGCGCTGCCCGTACGTGATCGACTACGTCATCGACCTGGCCAAGCGCAGCCGTCACCGCCTGATGATCCGACTGGTGAAAGGCGCCTACTGGGACAGCGAGATCAAGCGCGCCCAAGTGGAAGGCCTGGAAGGCTACCCGGTCTATACCCGCAAGGTGTACACCGACGTTTCCTACATCGCCTGTGCCCGCAAGCTGCTGTCGGTGCCAGAAGCCATCTACCCGCAGTTCGCCACCCACAACGCCCACACCCTGTCGGCCATCTACCACATCGCCGGCCAGAACTACTATCCGGGCCAGTATGAGTTCCAGTGCCTGCACGGCATGGGCGAGCCGCTGTACGAGCAGGTTGTCGGCAAGATCTCCGAAGGCAAGCTCAACCGCCCGTGCCGCGTCTATGCACCGGTCGGTACGCACGAAACGCTGCTGGCCTACCTGGTACGTCGTCTGCTGGAAAACGGCGCCAACACCTCGTTCGTCAACCGCATTGCCGACCACTCGATCTCGATCCAGGAACTGGTCGCCGACCCAGTCGCCAGCATCGAGCGCATGGCCACTCAGGAAGGCAGCATCGGCCTGCCACACCCGCGCATCCCGCTGCCGCGTGATCTGTACGGCACCGAGCGAGCCAACTCCGCTGGTATCGACATGGCCAACGAACATCGCCTGGCGTCGCTGTCCTGCGCCATGCTGGCCACCGCTCACAACGACTGGAAAGCCGCCCCGCTGCTGGCCTGCGCCGCCAGCGAAAGCACTGCCGCGCCGGTACTGAACCCAGCCGACCATCGTGACGTGGTCGGTCACGTTCAGGAAGCCACGGTTGCCGACGTAGACAACGCCATCCAGTGCGCGCTCAATGCCGGGCCGATCTGGCAGGCCACTCCACCGGCCGAACGCGCGGCGATCCTCGAACGCACCGCCGACCTGATGGAAGCCGAGATCCAGCCGCTGATGGGCCTGCTCATCCGCGAAGCCGGCAAGACCTTCGCCAACGCCATCGCCGAAGTGCGCGAGGCGGTGGACTTCCTGCGCTACTACGCAGTACAGGCACGCAACGACTTCAGCAACGACGCCCACCGCCCACTGGGCCCGGTGGTGTGCATCAGCCCGTGGAACTTCCCGCTGGCGATCTTCACCGGCCAAGTGGCCGCGGCGCTGGCTGCCGGTAACCCGGTGCTGGCCAAGCCGGCCGAGCAAACCCCGCTGATCGCAGCCCAGGCCGTGCGTCTGCTGCTGGAAGCCGGCATTCCGGAAGGCGTGCTGCAACTGCTGCCAGGCCGCGGTGAAACCGTCGGCGCCGGCCTGGTCGGTGACGAGCGCGTCAAGGGTGTCATGTTCACCGGCTCCACCGAAGTTGCTCGCCTGCTGCAACGCAACGTCGCCGGTCGCCTGGACAACCAGGGCCGCCCAATTCCGCTGATCGCCGAAACCGGTGGCCAGAACGCAATGATCGTCGACTCTTCGGCCCTGACCGAACAGGTGGTAATCGACGTGGTGTCCTCGGCCTTCGACAGTGCTGGCCAGCGTTGCTCGGCCCTGCGGGTCCTGTGCCTGCAGGAAGACTCCGCTGACCGCGTGATCGAGATGCTCAAGGGCGCCATGGCCGAAAGCCGCCTGGGCAACCCGGACCGCTTGGCCGTGGACATCGGCCCGGTGATCGACGCCGAGGCCAAGGCTGGCATCGAGAAGCACATCCAGGGTATGCGCGAGAAAGGTCGCTCGGTCTACCAGGTCGCCATCGCCAACGCCGAGGAATGCAAGCGCGGCACCTTCGTCATGCCGACCCTGATCGAACTGGAGAGCTTCGACGAGCTCAAGCGCGAGATCTTTGGTCCTGTGCTGCACGTCGTGCGCTACAACCGCCGCAACCTCGACCAGCTGATCGAGCAGATCAATGCTTCCGGCTATGGCCTGACCCTCGGCGTGCATACCCGTATCGACGAGACCATCGCCAAGGTGGTCGAGACCGCTAACGCTGGCAACATGTACGTCAACCGCAACATCGTCGGCGCGGTGGTGGGTGTACAGCCATTCGGTGGCGAAGGCCTGTCCGGCACCGGCCCGAAAGCGGGCGGCCCGCTGTACCTGTATCGCCTGCTGTCGACCCGTCCGGCCGATGCCATTGCCCGTCACTTCCAGCATCAGGATGGCGAAGGCAAGCCGGACCGCACCTTGCACGAACAGCTGACCAAGCCGCTGCACAGCCTCAAGGCCTGGGCAGACAGCAACCAGCTGAGCGATCTGGCCGCCCTCTGCGAGCAGTTCGCCGCGCAGTCGCAAAGCGGTATCTCCCGCGTCCTGCCAGGACCGACTGGCGAGCGCAACAGCTACACCATCCTGCCACGCGAGCACGTGCTGTGCCTGGCGGACAACGAAGCGGACCTGCTGGCTCAGTTGGCTGCAGTGCTGGCGGTCGGCAGCTCGGCGGTGTTCCAGGATGGCGAACCGGCCAAGAGCCTGCGCGCCCGCCTGCCGAAAGAGCTGCAGGCCAAGGTCAAGCTGGTGGCTGACTGGAACAAGGACGAAGTGGCCTTCGATGCAGTCCTCCATCATGGCGACTCGGACCAGCTGCGCGGCATTTGCCAACAGGTGGCCAAGCGTGCCGGTGCGATCGTCGGCGTTCACGGGCTGTCCAGCGGCGACCATCAGATTGCGCTGGAGCGATTGGTGATCGAGCGCGCGGTAAGTGTGAACACCGCAGCGGCGGGCGGTAACGCCAGCTTGATGACCATTGGCTGATTGGGCTGATGCGAAAAGGAAGGAGAGCTTAGGCTCTCCTTTTTTTGGCTGGCGTTCAGGTAATGCATATGGCGATGCTTCAGGGGGGGTCGACGTAGGCGTTGCAGTGGCCGTGAGATCGAGCGCCGCCCGCGCGGCGCATCGCGAGCAAGGCTCGCTCCTACGTTTGTTTCGGGCCAATTATTCCTGTGATATTGGCGCGCGACCGATTTGGTGAACGGCGCGATATCGAGTCGTCCAAACAAGACGGTCGCGCGCGTCTGCCACTGGCGTTACTGGCCCGAAACAGACGTAGGAGCGAGCCTTGCTCGCGATGCGCCGCGCGGGCGGCGCTCGATCTCAAGACCCCAGCCAAACCAACGACAAGCACCTGCCCGCCATCACGCCTTCCATCCAGCTGCCGCTCCGCCTTCTTCTCCCATATCACCAACACCAATAACCCTGTCCCTACCAAAACAGCAGCCCTAGACTCGCCCCAAGCCCGTCCAAGGACCGCCACCATGCCCGAGACCCTGCTCAGCCCACGCAACCTTGCCTTCGAACTCTACGAAGTCCTCGACGCCGAGGCCCTGACCCAGCGCCCGCGCTTCGCCGAGCACAGCCGCGAGACTTTCGACGCGGCGCTCACCACCGCCCGTACCATCGCCGAAAAGTTCTTCGCCCCACACAACCGCAAAGGCGACGAGCACGAGCCGCGCTACGTGGATGGCCGCGCGGAATTGATCCCGGACGTGAAACCGGCCGTCGATGCGTTTCTGGAAGCCGGCTTCCTCAACGCCAACCGTGACTTCGAAGTGGGCGGCATGCAGCTGCCAAGCCTGCTCTCGCAGGCCTGCTTCGCCCATTTCCAGGCCGCCAACGCTGGCACCACGGCCTACCCGTTCCTGACCATGGGTGCGGCCAACCTGATCGAAAGCTTCGGCACCGAGGAACAGAAACGCCTGTTCCTCCAGCCGATGATCGAGGGCCGCTACTTCGGCACCATGGCCCTGACCGAACCCCACGCGGGCTCGTCGCTGGCCGACATCCGCACCCGCGCCGAACCTGCTGGCGACGGCAGCTACCGCATCAAGGGCAACAAGATTTTCATTTCCGGCGGCGATCACGAACTGTCGGAAAACATCGTGCACATGGTCCTGGCCAAACTGCCGGATGCGCCCCCCGGAGTGAAGGGCATCTCGCTGTTCATCGTGCCCAAGTACCGGGTCAACGAAGATGGCAGCCGCGGCGCGCGCAACGATGTACTGCTGGCCGGGCTGTTCCACAAGATGGGCTGGCGCGGCACCACGTCCACTGCACTGAACTTCGGTGACAACGGCGCGTGCGTCGGCTACCTGATCGGCCAGCCACACCAAGGCCTGGCGTGCATGTTCCAGATGATGAATGAAGCTCGCATCGGCGTGGGCATGGGTGCGGTGATGTTGGGTTATGCAGGCTACCTGTACTCACTGGAATACGCCCGCCAGCGGCCACAAGGACGACTGCCGGACAACAAAGATCCTCAGAGCCCGGCAGTGCCGATCATCGCTCACACTGATGTCAGGCGCATGCTGCTGGCACAGAAAGCTTATGTCGAGGGTGCCTTCGACCTCGGCCTGTATGCCGCGCGGCTGTTCGATGACACTCAAACCGCCAGCGACGACGCAGCACGCCGCCAGGCCCACGAACTGCTCGACCTGCTGACGCCCATCGTCAAGTCATGGCCTTCGCAGTTCTGCCTCAAGGCCAACGAACTGGCCATCCAGATTCTCGGCGGCCACGGCTACACCCGCGAATACCCGGTCGAGCAGTACTACCGCGACAACCGCCTGAATCCGATCCACGAAGGCACCCACGGCATCCAGTCACTCGATTTGCTGGGCCG
This sequence comes from Pseudomonas sp. Rh2, assembly GCF_040762985.1. Classification (NCBI taxonomy): domain Bacteria; kingdom Pseudomonadati; phylum Pseudomonadota; class Gammaproteobacteria; order Pseudomonadales; family Pseudomonadaceae; genus Pseudomonas; species Pseudomonas sp. Rh2. The sequence continues at coordinate 1,007,210 of NZ_CP142890.1, read as the reverse complement.
CAAGCTCGCGCAAAACGGTGGCTCCGGGCTCAAGCAGCTGGTCCGTCTGATCGCCGCCACTGCCGAGCGCGCCAGCCACCACCCGAGCCTCGACGCGCTGCGCCAACCTCTCGAGCAGCTGGTCAATCGGCTGCAAGCCGTGACCCTTGCCTTGCTCGGCGATTTGGCCCAGGGCAAGGTCGCAGGAGCCTTGGCCAACTCGGCGCTGTACCTCAAGGCCTTCGGCCACTGCGTCATTGGCTGGCGCTGGCTGGAGCAGGCAATTCATGCCGAGCTGGGCTTGATCAAGGGCACCGAAGCGGACCGCGACTTCTACCTCGGCAAGCTGCAAGCCGCTCGTTATTTCCTGACCTGGGAACTGCCGCCCTGCCATAATGACCTGGCATTGCTCGAGGTACGCGACGACACCTGCCTCGCCATGCAAGACGGGTGGTTCTAAAGGGGGAGCCACCGAGAACACGGTGGCTCATACCAACTCGACTCCCCGTTATGTGATGCTTCCTGTGGAGGGTGCAGATTCTTTGAAAAACCACAGGCTCCAGACCTTTGCGAGCTCGCTAGCAACCACAAGTGCAATCCCTACAACTGAGCCCTGCGAAAAATGAGGAGCCATATAATAAAACAGCACCGATGTAGAAGGTACGAACAGCAATAACCTAAATGGCAACTGCAGCCAAACCAAGCGTTCACCCCACCGACTCCTGCGCAAGAGCAAGATACCACTTGCAGCAATGGACAACTGCAAACACCACCCCAGCGTTATGAATACAGCGGCATAGCTGCCGTGATCATCAATGATCCTCAACGCACTCAGCGCGTCTGAGAAAAAGGGGAGCCGATCTTGCAGCACACTCTTCGCCACATAGTTCAACATATACAGTGCATCCAAGGCGCCCCATCCCCACCACACGTACTTCCTCGCTACCCTCTCATCCATTTAATGCTTCCGTTCGAAAATAATATTGGGCGTCACCGGCACCCAATACCATGACAGGCCTTTCACCGCCCAATTGTCATCCGACTCCACATACTTCTGAACCGTTTTTTTCAGAGTGCCATAACGGTAAACCGCAGAGCCCGACTCGAAGTGCTGCTCGTCATCCGCCAGTCTAGTCCATTCATGTGTGAGTGTACGGCTAGTATTTGCCCAGTCCTTACCATCCGAAAAAATCATACTTCCTTCATTGGCAATCGTGCCGGTTCTATTCGAGGCTATTGCCAATATGTTCCACAACGCATCATTATCGATCACTTTTAACAACCACTTTCCTGGCCCGCTGGTTTCCGTTGGGTTCGATCCTGCTGAAAAAACCTCTGCCCGTGCACTGTCTGTCACTGACTCCAAATAATCTTGGCCATGAGAGCTGTGCAGGGGCCAAAACTCAGCCCTTTTAGGCTTGAATGGACTGATTGGCTCTGAACACGCTAGCAACCAATCACCATCACCGACTTTTTTTAGAGTGATATTTTTGGCGTACTCAAATAAGCACTCATGGGGTGAAAATCCGCACTCTTGGATTAGCTCATGCAGCCCCGGCAAATCGTCCGGCCTTAACAAGGATTCGGACACACGATAAACGGCAAAGAAAGGCGTTTCGAAGCGAAATGAACAGTGAACGTCCGCTTTCGAGCGAGGAATCAGAAGTATCATGTGGACACCAACTGATCAAAAATCCATCAAGCTCCCACTCCACAAAAAAGGTTAGCCAGCCAATTCCTGATAGCGCGTAGGGCTTTTCTCTTTTCTCTGCGCTGTAGCGGCGTGAGCCGGCTCAGCAAGCTGCAAGCCGCTCGTTATTTCCTGACCTGGGAACTGCCGCCCTGCCATAATGACCTGGCATTGCTCGAGGCACGCGACGACACCTGCCTCGCCATGCAAGACGGGTGGTTCTAGGGGGAGCCACCGTGCCAACGGAGGTTTCCGCATGTTCGATTCCGGCGCCCTGCTGCGTCAGCGCTTCGCCGCGCTGCGCAGTACGGCCGAGTTGTTTTCCCTGCGTCATGTAAAGCAGTCGCACCAGTCACTTTCCGTACGTCGCAACGTGGCCGAGCCGCCGCTCTTCAGCCAGGACGAAGGTGCCATGCTCAGCGTCCGGCTCAATGGCGTCGAGGCCTACGCGGCCACCGCCGACCTGTCTCAGGTGGGCCTGCAGCGGGCGTTGGAGCAGGCCGAGGCACTGGCCCGGCAAATTGCTGCGCACAGCCTGCTCGACCTGCGCGAACAACCAGTCGCCTGCGCACGCCACGATCACATCTCGCCCAACTACGACCAGTCGCTGCCGAGCCTTGCCGACTGCCTGGATCTGCTCGCCGACGAGTCGGCCAGCGTACCCAAGGACAGCCGCCTGGTGGACTGGCAGGCGAGCCTTGGCCTTAGCCTGGTCGAGCAAACCTTCCTGAACTCTGCCGGTGCCGAGCTGCGCCATGCCCAACGCTTCCTGTTCCCTGGGCTGAGCGTGACCGCCAGCGATGGCCAGGACAGCCAAAGCCGGAGCCTGGGCCGCGAGAACTTTGGCCAGCAAGGGGGCTTCGAAATCATCGAGCGCTGCGGCCTGGTTGGCGCGGCCCGCCGTGTTGCCGATGAAGCGCTGCAATTGCTGCTGGCGCCCAATACCCCCAGCGGGCCACGTGACCTGCTGCTGATGCCTGACCAGATGATGCTGCAGATTCACGAGTCCATCGGCCATCCGCTGGAAATGGACCGAATCCTGGGTGACGAACGCAACTACGCCGGCACCAGCTTCGTCAAGACCACTGATTTCGGTCACCTGCAATACGGCTCGACGCTGCTGAACGTGACCTTCGATCCCACCATCGGCGAAGAACTGGCCAGCTACAGCTTCGATGACGACGGCACCGAGGCCAGCAAGCAATTCCTGATTCGCGACGGCCTGTTGCTGCGCCCGCTGGGCGGCGCCCTGTCGCAGTTCCGCTCCGGCCTCGATGGCGTGGCCAACAGCCGGGCATGCGGCTGGAACCGCGCACCCATCGACCGCATGGCCAACCTCAACATCGAGCCAGGCGACCAGTCGCTCGAACAACTGATCCAGGGCATCGAGCATGGCATCCTGATGCGCACCAATCGCTCATGGTCCATTGACGACGCACGCAACAAGTTCCAGTTCGGCTGCGAATGGGGCCAGTTGATCGAGAACGGCGAGCTCAAGGGCATCGTCAAGAACCCCAATTACCGCGGCATCTCCGCGCAGTTCTGGCGTAACCTCTCGGCGGTCGGCGACCGTAGTACTTTCCAGGTTCTCGGTACGCCCAACTGCGGCAAGGGCGAACCCAACCAAGTGGTACGGGTCGGCCATGCTTCGCCAGCCTGCGTATTCCGCCAGATCGACGTATTCGGGGGAGACGCCTGATGAAACGCACTTTCGAAGCCCTGGTCGGCGCGGTGCGCAGCGCCCTGCAACCGGGCGAGCAGTTCACGCTCGGCTATGGCGCCGAGCAGTCGCAATTCGTGCGTTTCAACCACGCCAGGGTGCGCCAGGCCGGCGAAGTCAGCCAGGCCAGCGCGCAGATGCGGCTGATTCGCGACGGACGCCAGGCGGAACAGCACGTGACGTTGAGTGGTGACGCCCAGCTTGACCAACAGCGCCTGTTCGACGCTCTCGCACAACTGCGCCAGACCTTGCCACTGTTGGCAGTCGACCCCTACCTGCGCCTGGACGAAAACGCCTGGAACAGCCACAGCCTGCAGGAGCAGTCACTTCCGGAACTGAGCGAAGTACTGGCCCTGCTCGACCGGGAGGCCGGCGACCTGGATCTGGTCGGCATCTACGCCGCCGGGCCGATCTACCGAGGTTTTGCCAGCTCGTTCGGGGCTTTCGGCTGGCACCAGGCCAACAGTTTCAACTTCGACTGGAGCCTGTTCCACGCAAACGGCCAGGCCGTGAAGTCCAACTATGCAGGACAGGTCTGGAGCGCCGATGACTTCACCGCCCGCCTGCGCCAGGCACGCGAGCAGTTGGGCTTCCTCGGTCGCCCAGCGATTAACCTCGAACCTGGCAGCTACCGTGCCTACCTGGCGCCCGCCGCCATGGACGAAATCGCCAGCATGCTGTGCTGGGGAGGCTTTTCGGCCCAGGCCCTGGCTACCGGTAACAGCCCCTTGCAGCGCCTTTACAACGGGGATGCCAGGCTGAGTCCGCTGGTCAGCTTCACGGAGCAAGTCAGCGGTTCACTGAGCCCGGCATTTTCCGATGAGGGCTCGCCGCGCATGGACGTGCCATTGATCCAGCAAGGCGAGGCGTTGCAGCGGCTGATCAGTGCGCGCAGTGCAGCCGAGTTCGAAGGGGTGGCCAATGGGGCCGACAGCCATGAATCGCCATGCGCGCTGAGCATGGCTGCAGGAAACCTGTCCCGCTCGGAGGTTCTCCAACGGCTTGGCACTGGTCTGTACATCAGCAACCTCTGGTACCTGAATTACTCGGACTTGCCGGCAGCACGCATGACCGGGCTGACCCGCTTCGCCACGTTCTGGGTGGAAGACGGCAAGATCCAGGGACCGGTGAGCACCATGCGTTTCGATGACAGCCTGTTCAACCTGCTGGGTAGCCAACTGCAGGATCTGACCCGCGAGCGCGAAATGATCCTGTCGACCAGCACCTATGGACAGCGCAGTACCGGGTCGAGTCATTTACCAGGGGCGCTGGTCAAAAGCCTGACCCTGACATTGTGATAGGCATTAGCGGCCTCTTCGTGGGCAAGCCCGTACCTGAGGGTAGTGCACAGCATCCGGTGCATTACCGGTATGCCCGCGAAGCGGCCGGCACAGACAAAAGAGGACGTCATGCCTGATCGTGCACCGATGGACCCCGTCACCGCCCGCTGGATCCCCTGGGTGGTGGCCATCGCCTTTTTCATGCAGTCCCTGGACGGCACCATCCTCAACACCGCCCTGCCGGCCATGGCCCGCTCGCTGCAGGAGGACCCGTTGCGCATGCAGGGCGTGATCATCTCCTACATGCTGACCGTGGCCTTGCTGATTCCAGCCTCGGGCTGGATCGCCGACCGTTTCGGTACCAAGCACATTTTCTTCAGCGCCATCTTGCTGTTCAGCTTCGGCTCGCTGCTGTGCGCCGCCGCCAACAGCCTGGGTTTCCTGATTTTCGCCCGCGTCGTGCAAGGCCTGGGGGGCGCGCTGATGCTGCCGGTCGGCAGGTTGGTGGTGCTGCGTGCCTATCCGCGCTCAGAGCTGGTGCGGATCATGAGCTTCATCACCATCCCCGGCCTGCTCGGCCCGCTGCTGGGCCCAACCCTGGGCGGCTGGCTGGTAGAAATCCTGAGCTGGCACTGGATCTTCCTGCTCAACCTGCCGGTAGGGGCAATCGGTTGCCTGGCGGTGTGGAAGTTCATCCCCGACCTGCGCGGCGCCGAGCGTACCTCCTTCGACACGCCCGGCTTCATCCTGTTCGGCGCAGCGATGGTGCTGATCACCATCGCCATGGAGGGCCTGGGCGAGCTGCATTTGCCGCACCTGCGGGTGATGCTGTTGCTGTTCGCCGGCATGGCCTGCCTGGCCGCCTACTGGCTGCGCGCCGGGCGCGACCCACAGCCGCTGTTTTCGCCCAGCCTATTCCGCGTGCGTACATTCGCCATCGGCATCCTTGGCAACCTATTCGCACGCCTGGGTAGCGGCGCCCTGCCCTTCCTGGTGCCGTTGCTGCTGCAGGTCGCTCTAGGCTACTCGCCGTCCCAGGCCGGCATGAGCATGATTCCGTTGGCCGCCGCAGCGATGGTGGCCAAGTCGGTCGCCAGACCGATGATCGAGCGCCTGGGCTATCGCATCGTGCTGACCGGCAATACGCTGCTGCTGGGCATGCTCCTGGCCAGCCTGGGCCTGGTCGATGAGCAGACGCCCTATGCCCTGCTGCTGGTGCAACTGGCCTTGCTCGGCGCGGTGAACTCGTTGCAGTTCACCGCCATGAACACGGTGACCCTGATCGACCTGGACGACGCCAGCGCCAGCAGCGGCAACAGCTTGTTGTCGGTGGTCGCGCAATTGTCGCTGAGCCTGGGCGTAGCCTGCGCTGGCGCCCTGCTTGGCGGCTTCACCGCGGCGGGCAGCGCCGAAGGCGTGGAAACGACACTTGGCGCCTTCCAGCTCACGTTCTTGACGGTTGGCATCATGGCCATGCTGGCCGCTGCGATCTTCCTGCAACTGGCCCCGACTGACGGAAGGCGTGCCCGTCGTCAGGAAGCCCACATGGATTCGTAGGGCGAATGGCCACGAGGCTGGTAGACTGTGCGGCATTTTTCGCTTCGCACCGCAGGCCCGCCTCGTGACCACCGAAACCACCGCCTTTGCCACTTTGCCGTTGTCCGCTGCCATGCTGGCCAACCTGGACGCCCTCGGCTACGCCTCGATGACGCCGATCCAGGCCCAGAGCCTGCCGGTCATTCTCAAGGGCCAGGACCTGATCGCCCAGGCCAAGACCGGCAGCGGCAAGACTGCCGCCTTCGGCATTGGCCTGCTCAACCCGATCAACCCGCGCTACTTCGGCTGCCAGGCCCTGGTGCTATGCCCGACCCGCGAGCTCGCCGACCAGGTGGCCAAGGAGTTGCGTCGTCTGGCCCGTGCCGAGGACAACATCAAGATCCTCACCCTGTGTGGCGGTGTTTCGCTCGGCCCGCAGATCGCTTCGCTGGAGCATGGTGCGCACATCATCGTCGGCACGCCAGGCCGGGTGCAGCAGCACCTGGACAAGGGCACCCTGGTGCTCGACGGCCTTAACACCCTGGTGCTGGACGAAGCCGACCGCATGCTCGACATGGGCTTCTTCGACGCCATCGCCAGCATCATCGGCAAGACCCCGTCGCGCCGTCAGACCCTGCTGTTCTCCGCCACCTACCCGGCAGGCATCGAGCAGTTGGCTGCCGATTTCATGCGCAAGCCACAGCAAGTGAAGGTCGAGAGCCTGCACGCCGACAACCAGATCGAGCAGCGCTTCATCGAGATCGACCCACAGCAGCGCCTGGAGGCGGTCACCCGTGTACTGGGCCACTATCGCCCGCAGTCCTGCGTGGCGTTCTGCTTCACCAAGCAACAATGCGAAGACGTGGTCGCCCACCTCACCGCCAAAGGCATCGTCGCCCAGGCGTTGCATGGTGACCTGGAGCAACGTGATCGCGATCAGGTGCTAACCATGTTCGCCAACCGCAGCAGCTCGGTACTGGTGGCGACCGACGTGGCCGCCCGAGGCCTGGATATCGACGGCCTGGACATGGTCATCAACGTTGAACTGGCCCGCGACGCGGAAATCCACGTGCACCGTGTCGGCCGGACTGGCCGTGCTGGCGAGAAAGGCATCGCCATCAGCCTGGTGGCCCCGGCTGAAGGTCACCGCGCCCAGGCCATCGAGACCCTGCAGAAGAGCCCGCTGCGCTGGGACCAGTTGGACAGCCTGAAGCACAAGGGCGGCGAGCCGTTGCTTCCGCCAATGACCACGCTGTGCATCGCGGCTGGCCGCAAGGACAAGCTGCGCCCGGGCGATATCCTGGGTGCGCTGACGGGTGACGCCGGAATTCCGGGTAAGCAGGTGGGCAAGATCGCCATCTTCGACTTCCAGGCGTTCGTGGCGGTGGAGCGTCCTCTGGCCAAGCAGGCCATGCAGCGGCTCAATAGCGGCAAGATCAAGGGACGCTCACTGAAGGTTCGCATCCTCTAAAGCCAAACGCCTATCCTGTGGGAGCGGGTTGACCCGCGAATGCGCCAGCGAATGCACCCCCGTATTCGCGGGTCAACCCGCTGCCATAGGGTTCCGTGTTTCATACCGACAGGTTTACACCGTGCATTCCACCGATGTGATCATCCTCGGCGCCGGCGCCGCCGGCCTGATGTGCGCCCAGCTCAGTGCCCGCCGAGGCCGCCGTGTGTTGCTGCTCGACCACGCCAACAAGCCAGGCAAGAAAATCCTCATGTCCGGCGGCGGGCGCTGCAACTTCACCAACATGTACACCGAGCCGTCCAACTTCCTGTCGCAGAACCCGCACTTCTGCAAGTCGGCCCTGGCCCGCTACACCCAGTGGGACTTCATCGAACTGGTGGCCAAGCATGGCGTGCCCTACCACGAGAAGAAGCTCGGCCAACTGTTCTGCGACAACAAGTCCAGCGACATCCTCAACATGCTGCTGGCCGAGTGCGATGAAGCGGGTGCCGAACTGCGCATGGAAACGCGCATCGAGCACATCGAAAAGACCGAGCAGGGTTACCTGCTGCAGACCAGCGCCGGCCCGTTCGCCTGCCAGTCGCTGGTGATCGCCACGGGCGGGCTGTCGATCCCGACACTGGGCGCCACCGGCTTTGGTTACCAGGTGGCCCGCCAGTTCGGCCATACCCTACTGCCGACCCGCGCCGGCTTGGTGCCATTCACCATCACCGAGCCCCAACTCAAGGCATTGTGCAGCGAGCTTTCGGGCACCTCGCTGGACTGCACCGCCAGCTGCAACGGCACCCGTTTCCGCGAGAACCTGCTGTTCACTCACCGCGGCCTGAGCGGGCCGGCAATTCTGCAGATTTCGTCGTTCTGGGAAGCCGGCGACACGGTCGAGATCAACCTGCTGCCGGATCGCGACGCGCTGGAATGGTTGCAGCAACAGCAGACCGAGCGCGCCAACGCCGAACTGAAGACCGTGCTTGGTGAAGTTTTCACCCGCAAGCTGGCCAACCTGTTGGCCGAGCAGTGGTTCGAGTCCAAGCCCATGAAGCAGTACACCCCGGCGGAGCTTGGCCAGATCGCCGACAAGTTGTCGGCCTGGCAACTGGTGCCCGCCGGCACCGAGGGTTATCGCACCGCCGAGGTAACCCTGGGCGGCGTGGACACCCGAGAGGTGTCGTCCAAGACCATGGAGTCGCTCAAGAGCCCAGGTCTTTACTTCATCGGAGAAGTGCTGGACGTGACCGGGCACCTGGGCGGCTTCAATTTCCAATGGGCTTGGGCATCTGCTAACGCCGCGGCGCAGTTCGTGTAGAGTAGAATCCATTCAGCAGCACGGAACGCTTCTTGCTGGTCTGTGCGCGGAGTGCCGGTTTTCCGGGGCTGATGTGAACGGCCCCGATTGCCCGGCCTCGAAAGGTATTCATTCGATCACTGCCCAAGGCCATCATGTCATCGAGCTCGTTCCGCCATTCATTGCGTCGTTTGTGGGGCCAAGACAAGTTCAGCTACAGCATTCGGGTAACGATCGCCCTGACCGGCAGCATGGCCCTGTGCTGGTATCAAGACGAGATGGCACTGCTGATCCCGCTGTTCCTCGGTATCATCGCCAGCGCCCTGGCCGAAACCGATGACAGTTGGCAGGGCCGTCTCAGCGCACTGGCGGTTACCCTGGCGTGCTTCGCCATCGCCGCCCTGTCGGTCGAGTTGCTGTTCCCCTATCCCTGGATCTTCGCCGCAGCCCTGGCCCTGGCAGCCTTCAGCCTGACCATGCTCGGCGCCTTGGGCGAGCGCTACGGCGCGATCGCCTCGGCAACGTTGATTCTTTCGGTCTACACCATGATTGGCGTGGACCAGCGCGGCGGCCAGGTAACCGATTTCTGGCACGAACCACTGCTGCTGGTGGCAGGCGCCGCCTGGTATGGTCTGCTGTCGGTTTTGTGGCAGGCACTGTTTTCCAACCAGCCGGTGCAACAGAGTCTGGCCAAGTTATTCCGTGAACTGGGGCACTACCTTAAGCTCAAGGCCAATCTGTTCGAGCCCATCCGCAACCTCGACGTGGAGGCCCGGCGACTGGAACTGGCCCAGCAGAACGGCAAGGTCGTAGCGGCCTTGAACGCAGCCAAGGAAATCATTCTGCACCGGGTAGGCAACAGCCAGCCGAACTCCAAGCTCAGCCGCTACCTGAAGCTGTACTTCCTGGCACAAGACATTCACGAGCGGGTCAGCGCCTCGCACTACCCCTACAATGCCCTGGCCGAGGCGTTCTTCCACAGTGACGTCATGTTCCGCTGCCAGCGCCTGCTGCGCCAGCAGGGTTCGGCGTGCCAGGAGCTGTCGCGCTCGATCCGCCTGCGCCAGCCCTTCGTCCTGGACACTGGCTTTGCCGAAGCACTGGAAGACCTCAACGCCTCACTGGAGCACTTGCGCATCCAGAGCAACCCGGCCTGGCGTGGGCTGCTGCGCTCATTGCGTGCGCTGGCGGCCAACCTTGCCACCCTTGACCGGCTTCTAGGGGCGGCAAGCAACCCGGACAGCCTTGCCGACGCCAGCGACAGCAGCCTGCTCGACCGTTCGCCACGCAACCTCAAGGACGTATGGAACCGCCTGCGGACGCAGCTTACGCCCACCTCGTTGCTGTTCCGCCATGCCCTGCGCCTGCCGTTGGCACTGTCGGTCGGCTACGGCATGGTGCACCTGATTCACCCGACCCAGGGCTACTGGATCATCCTTACCACGCTGTTCGTCTGCCAGCCCAACTACGGCGCCACGCGGCGCAAACTGGTGCAGCGGGTCATCGGCACAGCCATCGGCCTCACGGTGGGTTGGGCGTTGTTCGACCTGTTCCCCAGCCCGATCATCCAGTCAATGTTCGCCGTGGTCGCCGGCGTGGTGTTCTTCGTCAACCGCACGACCCGCTACACTTTGGCCACCGCTGCGATCACCCTGATGGTGCTGTTCTGCTTCAACCAGATCGGCGACGGTTACGGGCTGTTCCTGCCGCGTCTGTTCGATACCCTGGTGGGTAGCCTGATCGCCATTCTCGCGGTATTCCTGTTCCTTCCTGACTGGCAGGGCCGTAACCTGAACAAGGCGCTGGCCAACACCCTGACCTGCGCCAGCGCGTACCTGCGCCAGATCATGCAGCAGTATGCCCATGGCAAGCGCGATGACCTGGCCTATCGCCTGGCGCGGCGCAATGCTCACAACGCCGATGCGGCGCTGTCCACTACCCTGGCCAACATGCTGATGGAGCCTGGGCACTTTCGCAAAGAGGCCGATGTCGGTTTCCGTTTCCTGGTGCTGTCGCATACCTTGCTCAGCTACCTCTCCGGGCTGGGTGCCCACCGCGATACGACGCTGCCGACCGAAGTTCAGGAGCAGTTGATCGAAGGTGCCGGCCAGAGCCTGGCCAGCAGCCTGGACGAAATCGCCAACGGACTGGCGGCGCGACTGCCGGTGCCGATCCATAGCGATACCGAAGAGGCCTTGGCCAACACGCTGGAGCAGATGCCGGAAGAGCTGGATGAACAACAGCGGTTGGTACAGACCCAATTGGCATTGATCTGCCGGCAACTGGGGCCGCTGCGAACGCTGGCGGCGCATCTGATCAAGGAGGGTGCACCGGGCTGATTGACCTGTACACCCTATCGCCGGCACGCCGGTTTCAGAGGGTGGGATCAGAAGCCGTACTGGTGCATGAGGCGGGCATAGCTGCCATCGGCTTTCATCGCTGCGATGGCGTGCTCGAAACGATCGACGATCTGCAGATGGTCGGGCCTTTTTAGGCTGACCAGAATGTGCAGGCTGTTCTCCCCCAGTGGTGGCTCGACCAACTCGACTTCATCGCGCACTTTCGAAGATTCACGCTGCAGGTTGTAGCGGGCAACGTACTCATCCTCCACCGCCAGCTGAACCCGTCCTGCGGCCAGCATGCGCAAGGCAGTGGAAAAGTTTCGTACAGTCACCTTGTTCAGACGGCTGTCGCCATCGAATTGCGGCGAATAGGCATAATCGCGTACCACGGCAATGCTGTAGGGATACAGATCCGACTGACGCTGGTAGCGCACGTTGCTTCCCTTACGCTGGAGCAGACGAATGCGGTTGGTCAGGTAGGCTTTGGAAAAGTGGCCAATCTGCGTCCGTGAGTCGGTGTACCACGCGTCGATCAGGACGTCATAGCGCCCCTCCCCGACCCCCATCAGTGCCCGCGCCCAAGGCACCTCTTCCACTTCGCTGTCGTAGCCTGCGCGGGCGAACGCCGTGGTGACGATGCGGGTGGCTGATCCCCCCCCTGGCATGCCACTGTCGGTGAACGGAGGCCAGTTGTCGGCTACCAGCCGCAACTTCTCCTGGCCCACGGCAGGCATGGCCAGCAACACTCCCAGTAACCCCAGAACGCACAGCAGTGGCCGCATGCTCAAGTCCTTTTGTAGTAGAGGGCTCACGCTATTGAAGGCGGTCTTCGCAACTACAGGACTTGCAGGTTACACATCGGGAGAGGTAAGCGATAGCGGGCAATGATGTCAAATAGCCTCTATTTTGGTCTACGATATGCCGCCATGACTGGGCGTAATGTTCAGGCCTCATTGCGAGGCCTGATTCTCAGCCACGCAGCGACTCGAAGGCACAGCGCGCGATCTGCGCATCCTGAACCGCGACACCGGTCAGGTCCGCCACGGTCAATTGCCCCTCATCTTCGCGAGCGATGGCGTCACCGGCGAGCACAGTCCCGATTTCCACTAGCCTGGCCGGGCTCATCAAGCCAGCCTGCAAGGCGTGGGACACCTCGCCATATTGACTGCACTGGCGGATCGAGTCGACCACGATGCGGTCGGCACTGGCTACCAGCCTTGGGTCGAGTTCTTGCTTGCCGGACGTGTCGGCGCCCAACGCAGTGATGTGCGTACCGGGCCGTATCCATTCACGTTGCAGCAAGGCCTCACGAGACGGGGTGGTGCAGACGATCAGGTTGGCCGCTTCGGCGACCGCCTTGGGCTCACGTTCCACCCGCACGTCGAACCCCAGTGCCTGGGCGTAATCCCGGTAGGCAGCCAGCCCCGCATCGCTGCGCCCCCACACACTCACCTCGCGGCACGTGGTAACGGGCATGAGTTGCGCCAGTTGCATTCGCGCCTGGGTTCCAGTCCCAAGAATCCCGATCGCCTCGACCTTCGCGGGTGCCATCCGCCGCGCGACGATCCGCCCGGCCAATGCTGTACGCATGCCGGTCAGCCAACCTTGGTCCGCCAGCAACGCCAGCGGCTGACCGGTTCGGGCACAGAGCACCAGCATCAAGCCGTCATTGCTCTCCAATCCTCGTGCAGGGTTGTCGTAGAAGCCGGTGGACACTTTGACGGTAAAGGTCTCGCTGCCTTCCACGTAGGCCGACTTGATGCAACAGTCACCATTGGACTGGGCAAAAACGAAGGTCTGGACCGGGGGTGCCTGGACCTTTCCCTGGGAATAGGCGATGAAACCCTCTTCGAGCCAACGCTCGGCCACGCCCAGGTCAAGATGTTGTTCGATGCGGTGCCTGTCGAAGACGTTCATGCGATCGCCTCCAGGTATTGCTCCAGTTGGATGTTGCGCCCGCACAGCACCACCGCGACATTCTTGCCTTGATAGTCTTTGGCCAATTGCTTCATGCCCGCCAGAGCGACCGCTGCCGCGCCTTCGATGATCCAGCGTTCATGGGAGGCGACATCGCGCATTGCGTCCTTGATTTCACGCTCGCTGACCAGCACGGTCCTGTCCAGCAGCCGCTGGCATAGGCCGAAAGTGATGCTGTCGGGTTCGACTCCGCCTGCGGTGCCGTCCGAGAGCGTGTCGGTTTCTTCGACCTCGATGATCCGTCCCGCTACCAGCGAGCGCTGCAGCGTCGGCGCATTGACCGGCCAGCAACCGATCACCTCCACCGACGGCTTGAGTTTATGCAGCGCGGCAGCGATGCCGGAAATCATCCCCCCGCCACCGACGGCAACGAACACTGCATCCAGGTCGAAATGCTGCTCCAGCAATTCCATGCCGATGGTGCCCTGCCCGGCGATGACCTCCAGATCGTTGTACGGCGAGACGAACGGCTTGCCTTGCTGCCTTGCCCGGCGTCCTGCCTCGAGCTCGACCTCAAGCGGGTCGCAATCCAGCAATTGGACATTGGCACCCAGCGCGCGCATGGCGTCGATCTTCACCGGCGATGCCTCGCTGCTGGCGTAGACCGTGACGGGCACCCCCAGCAATTGGCCAGCCAGCGCCAGGCCTTGGCCATGGTTGCCCGAGGACGCGGCGATTACCCCGAGGTGACGCTGCTGAGCATCCAACAGCCGCAGCTTGTTACTGGCCCCCCTGAATTTGAACGACCCCGTGCACTGCAAGTGCTCGCACTTCAGAAGAACGTTACAGCCGGTCAGCGCGGACAACCCAGCACTGGGGAGCAACGGGGTGACGGGTACCTGCGGGCGTAGCGCCTGATGAGCCTGGAAGATCGACAGAAACAGCGCGTCGAGCTCGGCATCGTTGATTTCCATGGACGGGTTCTCCGGGGTGAAAGGCGGCCACAGTGCCGCCACGAATAGAATATTCGTCCACCGTAGAATATTTATCTACAAACAGCAAGCATCGCCTGTCGCTGGAGACCTGCCTTCACGCTTCCCGCATGAGCTTCACATACTTGTAGACCGTCGCCCGCCCCATGCCCAGGACATTGGCCACGTAGTCATAGGCACTCTTGCCACGAAAAGCCCCTTGTCCATGCAGGGCCTGCACCAGCTCACGCTTGTGGTCACGGTCGAGGCTGCCGAGGCTCAACCCCTTGTCCGCGAGCCAGGCGTGCAGGAAGGTATTGATCCGCTCCTGCCAATCGTCGCGGAACAGTGCTTCTGGCTGTGGCAGCAAGCGGCTGGCCTGGAAGAACAGGTCCAGCGCCTGCTTGGCCTGCTCGAGCACCGAGATGTTGAAATTGATGCACAGCAGCGCTTCCGGCTGACCGGACTCATCGACCATCACGCTGCTGATGGAGCGGATCTTCTGGCCATTCCAATTGAGCTTTTCGTAGGGCCCCAGGGGCGCCGAGGGGTCCAGTTCGGCGGGCAGGTCATCCAGCGCCGAATCATCCCCCAGCTGGCGCTTGGAGATGTTGTTGGCGATATGCACCACGGTCTGGCTGCGCAGGTCGTGAACCACGACTTCGGCATGGGGGAACAGCAGGGTAGCAACGCCATCGGCCATGGCGGCGTAATTACTGAAACGAGGGGATAGAGCCTGCCGATTAGCGGACATCTGCAAATTCCTGGCGTATGGATGCGATCTGGAGGACGGCCTTGCGCTGTTCAAGGGGGCTCGCGCCACAGCGGTCAAGGGTACCCCAAGACTTCACGGATCTGCCGCAGGTGCTGGATGATCCACTGCTTGTCGATGGCCCCCCAGTCATGGATGCGGTAATGCCCGGCATGGTTGCGCGCACCTTCCTGTTGCTCGAACTCGCAGACGATATCCAGGTCGGCCAGCGCGGCAATGGTGTCTTGCGCCGTGCGCCGTGGCATACCGGTGGCCTCCATCAGCGCCGGTACGCTGGTGGCTGTCTGACTATCGATCAGCCAGGCCACATACAGACGACGATAGAAACTGCTCTTGGTCTTGCTCACATCCATGCCGCTTGGTCCTTAACAATTGCCCTGCAGCTCCCGATAGGTCAGGTAGACGCGCAGGTCGAATTCCAGTTGGTGATAGTCCGGCTCCATGTGCTGACAGAGCTGGTAGAACGCCTTGTTGTGCTCCCGCTCCCGCAGATGGGCCAGCTCATGCACCACGATCATGCGCAGGAACTGTGGCGCAGCCTCCTTGAACAGCGAGGCAATGCGGATTTCCTTCTTTGCCTTGAGCTTGCCGCCCTGGATCCTCGACACCGCCGTGTTCAGCCCCAACGCACGGTGGGTGAGGTCCAGACGATTATCGAACAACACCTTGTCCAGGCTCGGCGCACTGCGCAGGTACTGCTGACGCAAATCCTGGGCATAACCGTACAACGCCTTGTCGCTCTGAATGTCGTGACGTTCAGGGTAACGGCGTTGCAGGTAATCGCCCAGGCGGTTGCTGTCGATCATCTGGCGCACCTGCGCCTGCAGGTGCGGCGGGTAGGCTTGCAAGTAGCGTAATGCGGTCATGGCACAGGGTATGGCGGAACGAAGGGCGAGTTTAGCCAATCATAGCCTCGGCCAGGGGAAAATTGTCGGGAAGCGCCCGGCATCCGCTGCCGTCATCGGGTGGGCGACGATGAAACCCTGCACGTACGCACAACCGTTGGCTTTGAGCCAAGCTGCCTGGGCCGGGGTTTCAACGCCTTCGGCGATGACCGTGATGGCGTAGTCCGCGCACAAGGCGATCACGCTGCGCACCAGGGCTGCATCAACCGCGGAGTCCGGCAGTCGTGCAACCAGATGACGGTCGATCTTCAAGGTATCTATTGGCAGGTCGCGCAGCATGCGCAGCGAACAATCGCCTGCGCCAAAGTCGTCCAGGGCTACCCGAACACCCAGCTCACGCAAACGATTGACCTGCTTGACCGCCTCGTCGATGTTGTACATCAGCGAAGTCTCCGCGACCTCGACCTCCAACTGCGACGGGCTCAGCCCTTGTTCGTTGATTACCCGCTGCAGTTCGTCCACCAGGCTGGGCATGGAAAACTGTGCGCGACTGAGGCTGATACCCAGTACCACGTCCGGCGCGAAGTGTTCACGCCAGGCCCGGCGCTGGGACACGCCCTGACGATAGATCCAACTGGCCAGGCGGTTGATCAACCGGGCCTCTTCCAGCAATGGAATGAACAGCCCCGGCGGCACATCGCCGACACTAGGGTGCTGCCAGCGCAACAATGCCTCGAAACCACGCAGGTGACCGTCGGCGAAACTGACCTGGGGCTGATACACCAGGGTGAAGGCGCGTTCCTCGATGGCAGCGCGGACACCGTCTTCGAGCATCAGCCTCGAACGTGCTCGGCCGTTGAGCTCCTGATCATAGAAGCGGTATTGCTGACGTCCGGCTCGCTTGGCTGCATACATCGCCACATCGGCGGCCCGCAGCAGGCCTTCGACGCTGGCACCGCAGTCCGGGTACGTGGCGATCCCGATGCTGACCCCCAGGTTCAGGTCCAGATCATCTATATGCTGGCAGCTGGACATCCGCTCGAGCAGTCGCTCGGCAAAACGCCCGGCCTGTTCCGGATACGGTAGCCCGTCGAACAGCGCGGTGAATTCATCGCCCCCCATGCGTGCCAGCAGGGCTTCATTACCCAAGCAGTCCTTGAGCTGCTCGCCGACCCAACGCAGCACACGATCACCGGCGTCGTGACCCAGGGAGTCATTGATGCGCTTGAACCCGTCCAGATCCATGTACATGAGCGCCTGGCACTTGTCCGAGTGTTCGTTACGCATCAGCACCGCGTCGGCCGCCTGATAGAAGCCGCGACGATTGAGCAGGCCCGTGAGGGGGTCGGTCACGGCTTGATATTCGAGCTGCTGATGCAGGTTGCGCACCACCGACATGTCCAGCACCGTCACTACCATGGCCTGCTGCTCGGCGGGCAGTGGCGCGCACGACAGCGCCACCGGTACCAACTGACCGGCCTGGGTACGCAGCTGGGCGTCATGCACACGAAAAATCCGCCGTGCCAGGTAGGCCTGGTAGAACTCTGAATCGACCCACAGGCTGACATTGGGCAGTTGCACCAAGTCCAGTACGGACACGCCCTGCAATTGCTCGACCGGCGCCTGCAACAGCCTCGAGATAGCCGGGTTGGCGAAACTGATGATGCCTGTAGCATCCACCACTAGAATGCCCTCGGCGGCATTCTCCAGAATCGAGGCATTGAACGCCCTGGCAGCCTCCAGCTCCCGGGTCAGGCGCTGGAGCATGCGCCGGTTACTCTGCTGGTCGAGCAAAGCCTGGACCTTGGGCTTGAGTATCTGCGGGTCGAACGGCTTGAACATGTAGTCCACGGCGCCGCTGGCGTACCCCTTGAGCACGGCTTCGTCGGACTGCTCGTTGGCCGTCAGGAAAATGATCGGCGTCAGCCGCGTGCGCTGACTGCCGCGCATCAGGCGGGCGACTTCGAAGCCGTCCATTTCCGGCATCTGAACGTCCAGCAGCACCAAATCGACATCGTGCTCGAGCAACGCGCTAAGGGCTTCCATCCCCGAGCTCGCCGTCAACACCTGCCAATCCTTGCGGGCCAAGAGCGCCCGCATGCTGATGAGGTTTTCCGGGTAGTCGTCTACAACCAGTAAAACCGAGTTGCCATCCGGCAATTGAGTATGAGCGCCATCCATGCTGCTTCTCTTGTAAGACTGCCTTCGAATCCAATTGGATCCGATTATGAACTCTAGCCTTGATGACCAAACGCGCAATGCAAGGAATGGCTAAGCGCCATCAACTAGGACGGTAGCCGACTAACGGTCAACCCGCCACCAGCAAAAAGTCGAGCAAGGCCTGGGAAGCCGGTCAAGCCTTGCACAAACAAAAAGCCCGCATATCGAATGCGGGCTTTTCGGGTTACGCAGCAGCCGAATCAGTTGACCTTGGCGGCCAGCTCACCCTTGGCATAACGTTGGAACATGCCTTCCAGGGAGATCGGTTTGATCTTCGAGGCATTGCCCGCAGTGCCGAAGGCTTCGTAACGGGCGATGCACACGTCACGCATGGCCTTCACGGTTTCGGCGAAGAACTTGCGTGGGTCGAACTCGCTCGGGTGCTGAGCCATGTAGCGACGGATGGCACCCGTGGAAGCCAGGCGCAGGTCGGTGTCGATGTTGACCTTGCGTACACCGTACTTGATGCCTTCGACGATTTCTTCGACCGGCACGCCGTAGGTTTCCTTGATGTCACCGCCGTACTCGTTGATCACTTTCAGCCACTCCTGAGGTACCGAGGAGGAGCCGTGCATCACCAGGTGGGTGTTCGGGATGCGCTTGTGGATTTCCTTGATGCGGTCGATGGCCAGGATGTCGCCGGTTGGCGGCTTGGTGAACTTGTAGGCACCGTGGCTGGTACCGATGGCGATGGCCAGGGCATCGACCTGGGTCTTCTTGACGAAGTCAGCGGCTTCTTCCGGGTCGGTCAGCATCTGGCTGTGGTCCAGGATGCCTTCGGCGCCCACACCGTCCTCTTCACCGGCCTGGCCGGTTTCCAGGCTGCCCAGGCAACCCAGCTCGCCTTCTACCGATACACCGCAGGCGTGGGCGAATGCCACGGTCTGCTGGGTGACGCGAACGTTGTACTCGTAGTCGGACGGAGTCTTGCCGTCTTCCTTGAGCGAACCGTCCATCATGACCGAGCTGAAGCCCAGCTGGATGGAGCGCTGGCAGACGTCAGGGCTGGTGCCGTGGTCCTGGTGCATGCACACCGGAATGTGCGGGAATTCTTCGATGGCCGCCAGGATCAGGTGGCGCAGGAAAGGGGCACCGGCATATTTGCGGGCGCCGGCCGAGGCCTGGACGATCACCGGGGAGTCGGTCTTGTCGGCCGCTTCCATGATGGCGCGCATCTGCTCGAGGTTGTTGACGTTGAAAGCCGGAACGCCGTAACCGAACTCGGCGGCGTGGTCCAGCATCTGGCGCATGCTAATGAGTGCCATTGTGTATCTCTCTCCCGACAAGCGTCGTTTGTTTCGTGCAAGCCTGCCGCAGGGGCGGTTGCTGTTCAAGTAGTGTGGGCCGCCAGCGCGGCCCGGCCAGTCACGGTGCCTTGCAGCCCCGCCCAATCAGATCGTTCGTCGCCACCCAGTACACCAGGCCTTCTTCGCCCTTGGTGTGGAAGGCCAGCACGCCATCGCTGTACAGCGCGCCGGAAGCACCCGGTTCGGACTTGAGCCGGTAGACCTGGTCACCGCCGCCAAGGCGTACGTCGACTTCATCCCGTTTCGCATCAGCGAAACGCCACAGGACTTCGGTCTGGGTGTCGCAGACCCAACGGGTCCAGTTGTCCGTCGGCGCGGGCTGCGCCGGTTGCAGCAGTGAGCATCCTGCCAGTGTCGCCAGGGCCATCGAGGCCAGCAGCGCTTTCATCAAATTACTCCGCTTGAAGCTGCATTGCAGCCCATCGCCGGCAAGCCGGCTCCTCATCACGCAGACCACGAAATACCCGTCAGGTTGCCTGCCACCCGATCAAGGGCAGCCGGGCGCTTTGCGCTGATGCTCGTCGTCGTACTTTTCCAGGCCGGTCGGCCCCAGGCGCTTGTTGATCACCGGCACGGTCTCGGCCTGCCATTCAGACTGGTAGCAACCGCCTTTGGGCGGTTGCGGGCCTTCGGCATCCGAGGACGGGCTGCTGGAGCATGCGCCCAGCAGTCCGGCAAGGATCATCACAGGCAATTGCTTGACCATCCGGTCGCTCCCTTTGCCAGGCGCCTTCTCTATCAGGCCTTGGCCCGTTCTTCCAGGATTGCCACGGCAGGCAGGACCTTGCCCTCGACGAATTCGAGGAACGCACCGCCACCGGTAGAAATGTAGGAGATATCGGCGCCAACGCCATATTTGTCGATGGCCGCCAGGGTGTCACCGCCACCTGCGATGGAGAAGGCGGCGCTGTCGGCGATGGCCTTGGCCAGTACCTTGGTGCCGTTACCGAACTGGTCGAACTCGAACACGCCAACCGGGCCGTTCCACAGGATGGTCTTGGACGACTTCAGTAGCTCGGCGAAGTTGGCAGCGGTCTGTGGGCCGATATCCAGGATCATGTCGTCGGCAGCCACGTCGGCGATGGCCTTGACGGTGGCTTCAGCGCTCTCGGCGAACGCCTTGGCAACCACCACGTCCACGGGCAGCGGAACGCTGACCTTGGCGGCGATGGCCTTGGCGGTATCGACCAGGTCCGGCTCGTAAAGCGACTTGCCAACCGGGTGACCTGCGGCAGCGAGGAAGGTGTTGGCGATGCCACCACCGACGATCAGTTGGTCGCAGACCGCGCTGAGGCTGTTCAGCACGTCCAGCTTGGTGGACACCTTGGAGCCGGCAACGATGGCCGCCATCGGTTTGGCCGGGGCCTTCAGGGCCTTGCCCAGGGCATCCAGCTCGGCAGCCAGCAGCGGGCCGGCAGCGGCGACCTTGGCGAACTTGGCGACACCGTGGGTCGAGCCTTCGGCGCGGTGGGCAGTCCCGAAGGCGTCCATGACAAACACATCGCACAGGGCGGCGTACTTCTGCGCCAGCTCGTCGGCGTTCTTCTTCTCGCCCTTGTTGAAGCGTACGTTCTCGAACAGCACCAGATCACCCGCCTTGACCTCGACGCCGTCCAGGTAGTCGGCCACCAGCGGCACTTCGCGGCCCAGCGCCTTGCTCAGGTAGTCGGCAACTGGCTTGAGGCTGTTCTCGGCAGAGAACTCACCCTCGGTCGGGCGGCCCAGGTGCGAGCAAACCATTACCGCCGCGCCCTTTTCCAGGGCCAGCTTGATGGTCGGCAGCGCTGCCAGGATACGCGCGTCGCTGGCTACCACACCGTCCTTCACAGGGACGTTGAGGTCTTCGCGGATCAAAACGCGCTTACCTTGCAGGTCGAGGTCGGTCATCTTCAACACGGTCATGAATGCAGTCCTTCAGGGCTGTTTGGTGCGGGTTGGGTGTACGACGTGCAGAAAATGTTCGGCTACGTCGAGCATACGGTTGGCGAACCCCCATTCGTTGTCGAACCATGCCAGCAGGTTGACCAGGCGTGGGCCTGAAACACGGGTCTGGCTGGCATCGACGATGGCCGAATGCGGGTCATGGTTAAAGTCACAGCTGGCGTGCGGCAGCTCGGTATAGGCCAGCAAGCCTTTCAGCGGGCCATCCAGCGCCGCCTCTCGCAGCACCCGGTTGACCTCGGCCGCGCTGGTGTCGCGGGCGGTCTGCAGGGTGATGTCCAGGCACGACACGTTCACGGTCGGCACGCGTACCGCTTTGGCCTGAATTCGTCCGGCAAGTTCCGGAAGCAGGCGTTCGATACCACGAGCAAGACCGGTGGACACCGGTATCACCGACTGGAAGGCAGAGCGCGTGCGGCGCAGGTCTTCGTGGTGATAGGCGTCGATCACTGGCTGGTCGTTCATCGCCGAGTGAATGGTGGTGATCTGCACGTACTCGATGCCGAAAGCCTGGTCCAGCACCCGCAGCAGAGGCACGCCGCAGTTGGTGGTGCAGGAGGCGTTGGACACCAGGCGTTCATTGCCGCTCAGGCAGTCTTGGTTGATGCCATAGACCACCGTGGCATCCACGTCCGCCTCGCTGGCCATCGGTTGAGAGAACAATACCCGTGGCGCGCCGGCATCCAGGAAACGCTGGCCATCGGCACGGGTGTGGTAGGCGCCGGAGCACTCCAGCACCAGGTCGATGCCCAGTGCCGCCCAGTCGACGCCTTCCGGCGTGGCGCTGCGCATTACCTTCACGCAGTCGCCATTGATATGCAGACAGTCGCCATCGACCTTCACCTCGCCGGGGAAGCGCCCGTGGGTGGAGTCGAAACGAGTCAGGTATTCGACGCTGGCCTGGTCGGCCAGGTCATTGAGCGCAACGATCTCGAAACCGGCCGTTGCCCCACGTTCGAACAGTGCGCGCAGGACACAGCGGCCGATGCGGCCGTAACCGTTGAGTGCAACTTTGTAGGGACGCAGGTGGGACATTCGTTGGCTCGCTAACGCATGATGGCGGTTGGGGCCGCGTTGCGGCCCATCGCGACGCAAGGCCGCTCCCACAGGGACCGCACGTGCAGTAACCTTGTGGGAGCGGCCTTGTGTCGCGAAACGAGGGCTATGCCCTCGCCTTACGCCTGTATCAGTCTTCCAGCAGCTCTTCGGCGGTACCCAGGATGTTGTCCAGGGTGAAGCCGAACTCTTCGAACAGCGCGCTGGCCGGAGCCGACTCGCCGTAGGTGGTCATGCCGATGATACGACCTTCCAGGCCGACGTACTTGTACCAGAAGTCAGCATGGGCGGCTTCGATGGCGATACGCGCACCGACTTCGACCGGCAGCACGGACTGCTTGTAAGCCGCGTCCTGGGCATCGAACACGCTGGTGCACGGCATCGAGACGACGCGAACCTTGCGGCCTTGCTCGGTGAGCTTGGCGTGTGCCTGGGTGGCCAGGCCGACTTCCGAACCGGTAGCGATCAGGATCAGTTCAGGCTCGCCGGCGCAGTCCTTCAGCACGTAGCCGCCACGGGCGATGTTGGCGATCTGGTCGGCGTCGCGGTCCTGATGCTGCAGGTTCTGACGCGAGAAGATCAGCGCCGATGGGCCATCCTTGCGCTCCAGGGCAGCTTTCCAGGACACGGCGGATTCGACCGCGTCGGCCGGGCGCCAGGTGTCGAGGTTCGGGGTGCTGCGCAGGCTGGTCAGTTGTTCGATCGGCTGGTGGGTCGGGCCGTCTTCGCCCAGACCGATGGAGTCGTGGGTATAGACGTGGATGACGCGCTGCTTCATCAGTGCCGACATGCGCACGGCGTTGCGGGCGTATTCCATGAACATCAGGAAGGTCGCGCCGTAAGGTACCAGGCCGCCGTGCAGGGCAACGCCGTTCATGATGGCGGTCATGCCGAATTCGCGCACACCGTAGAACACGTAGTTGCCGCTGGCATCGTTGGCTTCGACGCCCTTGCAACCTTTCCACAGGGTCAGGTTGGAGCCGGCCAGGTCGGCCGAACCGCCCAGGAACTCCGGCAGCAGCGGGCCGAATGCGTTCAGGGCATTCTGGCTGGCTTTACGGCTGGCGATGGTTTCGCCCTTGGCAGCCACTTCGTTGATGTAGGCCTGGGCTTTCTCGGAGAAGTCAGCCGGCAGCTCACCGCTCTCGCGGCGCTTGAACTCGGCCGCCAGTTCCGGGTAGGCCTTGGCGTAGGCGTCGAAACGCTGGTTCCAGTCGGCTTCTGCCTTGGCGCCAGCGGCCTTGGCATCCCACTCGGCATAGATGTCGGCAGGGATTTCGAAGGGGCCGTGGTTCCAATTCAGTTCCTTGCGGGCAAGGGCGATCTCATCGTTGCCCAGCGGGGCACCGTGGCAATCCTCTTTACCCTGCTTGTTCGGCGAGCCGAAGCCGATGATGGTCTTGCAGCAGATCAGGGTCGGACGGTCGCTCTTGCGAGCGGTCTCGATGGCCGTCTTGATTTCGTCGGCGTCATGGCCGTCGACGTTGCGGATCACCTGCCAGTTGTACGCTTCGAAACGTGCCGGGGTATTGTCGGTGAACCAGCCGTGCACTTCGCCGTCGATGGAAATGCCGTTGTCGTCATAGAAGGCGATCAGCTTGTTCAGGCCCAGGGTGCCGGCCAGCGAGGCGACTTCATGGGAAATACCTTCCATCATGCAGCCATCGCCCAGGAACACGTAGGTGTGGTGGTCTACGATGTTGTGGCCTTCACGGTTGAACTGGGCTGCCAGGACCTTTTCGGCCAGGGCGAAGCCCACGGCGTTGGCGATACCTTGGCCGAGTGGGCCAGTGGTGGTCTCGACGCCTGGGGTGTAGCCATATTCGGGGTGGCCCGGGGTGCGGCTGTGCAACTGGCGGAAGCCTTTGAGGTCATCGATGGTGACGTCGTAGCCGGTCAGGTGCAGCAGCGAGTAGATCAGCATCGAGCCGTGGCCGTTGGACAGCACGAAGCGGTCGCGGTCGGCGAATTTCGGGTTGCTCGGGTTGTGCTTCAGGTAATCGCGCCAAAGCACTTCGGCGATATCCGCCATGCCCATGGGGGCACCTGGGTGGCCGCTGTTGGCCTTTTGCACGGCATCCATGCTGAGGGCACGAATGGCGTTGGCACGCTCACGACGGCTGGGCATCGCTAATCTCCTGGGGCTTGAATAGGTAGTGAAACGAAAAAAGGCGGCCATTTTCGCCCACAGGCGGGCTCGGGGGCAATGACGGATGGTCGCAGTCGGGCATTTTTCCTGTGATTGGCCTCCAATTCGGGGGAAACACAGGGAGCGGCGGTGGATTGATCACGGGTAAACCCGCTTGCGCAGGCTCACGTGGTGCTGGGTGCGTGCTCCGCTCATCACCCAATATCAAAACTTTTTGATATTGCTATTGCGGGGGTAGCCCTGCCTGTCTAGACTGCCGCGTCATGAACCTACGTGCGCAGCCCATTTCCATTCAGCGAAGCGACACCCTGGCCGCCCTGTGCAAGGCCAGTGGCGACGCGCTGCGCCTGAATGTCCTGCGCGCACTGGCCAGCGACTCGTTCGGGGTGCTGGAGCTGGCACAGATTTTCGACATCGGCCAGTCGGGCATGAGCCATCACCTGAAAGTGCTGGCCCAGGCTGAACTGGTGGCCACCCGTCGCGAAGGCAATGCCATTTTCTACCGCCGCGCCTTGCCCGACGGCCTTCGCCCAGGCGGCCGACTGCATGCGGCGCTGCTCGAAGAAGTCGACGACCTGGCCCTGCCAGAAGACGTGCTGGCCCGAATCGCGCAGGTGCAACAACGCCGCGCCGCCACCAGCCAGGACTTCTTCCTGCGGGTGGAAGAAAAATTCCGCGCCCAGCAAGACCTGATCGCGGGGCTGCCCCAGTACCGCGAAAGCCTGTTGGCACTGCTGGACAATCTCAGTTTCACGCCCACGGCCACGGCCCTGGAAGTCGGCCCAGGGGACGGCGGTTTCCTGCCAGACCTGGCCCAGCGCTTCACTCAGGTCACCGCCATGGACAACAGCCCGACCATGCTCGAGCTGGCCCGCCAGGTCTGCGAACGCCAAGGCCTGGGTAATGTAAATCTGCAGTTGGCCGATGCACTGGGTGCAACGGATGTGGAAGCCGACTGCGTTGTGCTGAACATGGTCCTGCACCATTTCAGCGACCCGGCCCAGGCCTTGTGCCAGTTGGCCAAACGGGTGAAGGCCGGCGGCAGCCTGCTGGTCACCGAGCTGTGCAGCCATGACCAGAGTTGGGCGCGGGAAGCCTGCGGCGACCTCTGGCTAGGTTTCGAGCAGGACGACCTGGCCCGCTGGGCCCATGCTGCCGGGCTGACACCCGGGGACAGCCTCTATGTAGGCTTGCGTAACGGTTTCCAGATTCAGGTCCGACATTTCCAGCGGACGGCTGGCGACACTCACCATCGGTAAATTTTAGGAACCCGTCGAGATGAGCGAATATTCCCTTTTCACCTCCGAGTCCGTGTCCGAAGGGCATCCGGACAAGATCGCCGACCAGATT
The DNA here is from genome assembly GCF_040762985.1 of Pseudomonas sp. Rh2. Classification (NCBI taxonomy): domain Bacteria; kingdom Pseudomonadati; phylum Pseudomonadota; class Gammaproteobacteria; order Pseudomonadales; family Pseudomonadaceae; genus Pseudomonas; species Pseudomonas sp. Rh2. Next base: position 981,382 of record NZ_CP142890.1, on the reverse strand, counting down.
TCCGACGCGGTCCTGGACGCCATCATCGCCCAGGACAAGTACGCTCGCGTAGCCTGTGAAACCCTGGTCAAGACCGGTGTCGCCATCATCGCCGGCGAAGTCACCACGTCTGCCTGGGTCGACCTGGAAGACCTGGTGCGCAAAGTCATCATCGACATCGGCTACAACAGCTCCGACGTCGGCTTCGACGGCGCCACCTGCGCCGTGATGAACATCATCGGCAAGCAGTCGGTGGACATCGCCCAAGGCGTTGACCGCTCCAAGCCTGAAGACCAGGGCGCTGGCGACCAGGGCCTGATGTTCGGCTATGCCAGCAACGAAACCGAAGTACTGATGCCGGCACCGATCTGCTTCTCGCACCGCCTGGTCGAGCGCCAGGCTGAAGCGCGCAAGTCCGGCCTGCTGCCATGGCTCCGCCCGGACGCCAAGTCGCAGGTCACCTGCCGCTACGAGAACGGCAAGGTAGTCGGCATCGACGCCGTGGTGCTGTCGACCCAACACAACCCTGAGGTTTCGCAGAAAGACCTGCAGGAAGCGGTGATGGAGCTGATCGTCAAGCACACCCTGCCGGCCGAGCTGCTGCACAAAGGCACCCAGTACCACATCAACCCGACCGGTAACTTCATCATCGGTGGCCCGGTGGGCGACTGCGGCCTGACCGGTCGCAAGATCATCGTCGACTCCTACGGCGGCATGGCCCGTCACGGTGGTGGCGCGTTCTCCGGCAAGGACCCGTCCAAGGTCGACCGCTCCGCCGCCTATGCTGGCCGCTACGTGGCCAAGAACATCGTTGCCGCCGGCCTGGCCGAGCGCTGCGAGATCCAGGTGTCCTATGCCATCGGCGTAGCCCAGCCAACCTCCATCTCGATCAACACCTTCGGTACCGGCAAGGTCTCCGACGACAAGATCATCCAGCTGGTGCGCGAGTGCTTCGACCTGCGTCCATACGCGATCACCAAGATGCTCGACCTGCTGCACCCGATGTACCAGGAAACCGCCGCCTACGGTCACTTCGGCCGTACCCCGCAGCAGAAGACTGTCGGCGACGACACCTTCACCACCTTCACCTGGGAGCGTACCGACCGCGCCCAGTCGCTGCGTGACGCTGCCGGGCTGTAATTTTCCTACAGCGGTGAATGAAAGCCCCTGCCGAGTGATCGGCAGGGGCTTTTTCATGACATATGCACTGACAACTGTTCACCGCAGCGGACCCCGTACTTGCCTAGGCTGAGGGCTCCACCCGCCATGCAAGGATGCTGGCCATGCCACTCAAACGCTTGCTGCTCTCGCTGTTGCTGTTCCAAGCCTGCGGGGCCTTCGCCGCGCCATGCCATGACTGGCCACTCTCACAAGCCAAGGCCGAAATCGCCCAGCTACGCGCCACCCTGGCCGGCTGGGATGACCATTACCATCGCCTGGGCAAGGCCGAAGTCGCCGACGACATCTACGACCAGAGCCGCCTGCGCCTGAAACACCTGGAAACCTGCTTCGGCCTCGCCGGTCACGCAAATCCCCTGGCAAGTGCACGAGGGCCGATCCCGCACCCGGTCCCCCACACCGGCGTCGACAAGTTGAGCGACAACACCGAGGCCGAACGCTGGCTGACTGGGAAGACGGACGTTTGGGTACAACCCAAGGTCGACGGGGTCGCCGTCTCGCTGGTCTACCGGCAAGGTCGACTGGTCCGTCTGCTGAGCCGGGGCGATGGCATCCACGGCCATGACTGGAGCCGCCACATCCCTCATCTGGGGTCGATCACCCGGCAGCTACCCCAAACCATCGACCTGGTGCTGCAGGGAGAGCTGTACCACCGCCTCGAAGAGCACGTTCAGGCCAAGGCCGGTGGCATGAATGCCCGAGGGACCGTCGCAGGGCTGCTGGCGCGTCAGCAGCTTTCACCCGAACAAGGCGCCAGCATCGGATTGTTCGTGTGGGACTGGCCTCATGGGCCGTCCACCCAGGTCGAACGCATGGCGCAGTTGGCTGCGCTGGGGTTTCCGGACAGCCAACGCTTCAGCAAGGCCATCGTTCAAGCGAGCGATGCCGTCCACTGGAGGCAACACTGGTACCGCACCCCTCTGCCCTTCGCTACCGACGGCATCATTCTGCGCCAGGACAACCGACCGCCCGCCGAGCGCTGGCAAGCCAAGGCGCCATACTGGATCGCCGCATGGAAGTACCCCTACTCGCAAGCGCTGGCCTCGGTTCGCGAAGTACGCTTTCGTGTCGGGCGCACGGGCAAGGTCACTCCTGTGCTGCAACTGCAGCCCATACGCCTGGATGACCGGATGATCAGCCAGGTAAGTCTGGGCTCACTGGCTCGCTGGCAGGCACTCGACGTACGCCCGGGAGACCAGGTAGCGATCAGCCTGGCAGGGCTGACCATTCCACGCTTCGAGCAGGTGGTGCACCGCGCCCTGGCGCGGCAACCCGTGGCATCCCCCACGCCCGATCGGTATCACACCAGAAGCTGCTGGCAAGCAAGCCACGATTGCGAAGAGCAATTCATCGCCAGGCTCACCTGGCTCAGTGGCAAGCATGGGCTGGCCATGCCTGGTGTAGGCCCCGGCACCTGGCGCCGCCTGGTCCAGGGCGGCAAGGTACGCACTTTGACGGATTGGCTGACGCTGGATTCGGAGCAATTGACCGAAGTTCCGGGCATCAGCCATGCCAGCGCCCGCCAGCTCAAGCACAGCTTCGAAGCTGGCCGATCACGCCCCTTTGCCCATTGGCTGCGCGGCCTCGGCATACCCGCACCGGGCAACCTGGCACTTGATGGCGATTGGGAAACGCTGGCGGGTAGGTCCGCCAGGGACTGGCAAGCCTTGCCAGGCATCGGTGACACCCGATCGAAGCAGCTCGCCGCCTTTTTCGTGGACGATGAACTGCAAACCATAGCCGCTCGACTGAGCGCGGCGGGTATTCGCGGTTTCATGATCGGTGACGGGTCCGCTCAACAAAGAACCCCCTAAAAACATGTAGGAAAAATCTTTGTCTGGGCTAGAAAAACCAACAAGGGTTTATAAATCCGCAAAACCAAGGCAGGATTTCCCCCAACTTTTGCTGCCCCGCCCCGTCAAGGAGGCCCTCATGAAACGCGTTCACACCCTCGTCCTGCTGGCAACACTTGGCCTTGCGGCCACCGCCGTACAGGCCGCTCAACCGGACGAAGGCCTGACCGGCTGCGCCGCCAAGCGCAGCGCCATCGAGAATCAGCTGAAAATTGCCCGCGATCACGGTAACGATGCTCAGGTCGCGGGCCTGGAGGAAGCCCTGCGCGGGGTTGAGAACTGCAATGATGCCAGCCTGCGCAAAGAGCGCGAACAGAAGGTGCTCGATGCGCGCCATGAAGTGGCGCAACGCGAGAAGGACCTGAAGAAGGCCAAAGCCAAAGGCGACGCGGAAAAAATCAACAAGCGCAAGGACAAGCTTGCCGAGTCCCGCAAGGAACTGCAGGAAGCCGTGGACCAACTGGACCGCTGACCCGCCCATCGCCTCCCCTGAACCTTCGGGAGAGGCGCCCTCCCTCAATGGTTACGAAATTCCGTATGACAGGCTTTGCAAGCCGCTTCGACCCTGTCCATCGGCGCTTTCAGACTTGCCGCATCCAGCGGTTGCTTACGGGTAACATCGACCAACTCGCCCGTCACCCCTTCCAACTGCATCGCCAGGTCGTGAAAGCGCGCCTGTCGTTCCCAGACTTCAGGCCGGGCACTGCTGTCACCTTCATCCTTGACCTGGGGAAAATGCTGCCACGGCGCATGAGCCAGGCCATCGAGCTTCACCGCCCCGTCGGCGAACTTCACACCATCGAACGGCAAACGTCCGCGCAACATGCCGCCCATATCCTCACTGGTCTTGAGCATCTGCTTGAAGATCGCCTTGCGCTGCCCCAAAGGTGAGTTAGGATCGACACGGTCGCAGCCCACCAGGGCCAGGCTGATCAGCAGCAGGGCTGTGAAACATTTGAACATCACGGTCACATTGGCAGAAGGAAAGGGCCGACAGTATCCTCGCCTGCTCGACAAAGACCAATACCCTTACGAAAAACAAGGGAAGCTCCAAGGCCTCCCCTCAAGGATTCAGCCATGAAATCTGCTCTGCGCCACCTCGCCTGGGCGCTGCCTGCCCTGGCCCTGCTGGCCGGCTGCAACGGCGGTGAGAACGCCAAACCCGAACCCCACGCCATTGCCACCTACGCCCCCGCCACCTGGAACGACTTACCCAGCGTCAGCGACAGTGACCTGCGGGCCGGTTTCCAGGCTTGGCGCAACGGCTGCGAAAAGCTCAAGCGCGACCCTGTCTGGGCTGCAACCTGCGAAGCAGCGGCCAAAGTGCCTGACAACGCGATGCAGATCCGCGCCTTCCTGCAACAGCAGTTGCAAGTACTGGGGCTGCGCTCGGCCGAGAACAACGCCACCGGCCTGATCACTGGCTACTACGAGCCGGTCTACCCCGGCAGCCTGGAGCGCACCGACGCAGCACGGGTCGCGGTGTACGGCGTTCCCGAGGACATGATCGTGGTCGACCTGGCCAGCGTTTATCCGGAGCTCAAGGGCAAGCGCCTGCGCGGGCGGCTCGACGGTCGCGTGCTCAAGCCCTATGACACGGCCGAAGTGATTAACCGCGATGGCGTGAAAGCGCCAGTGCTGGCTTGGCTGACCGACCCGATGGACTTGCAGTTCCTGCAGATCCAGGGTTCGGGCCGTATCCAGCTGGAAGATGGCCGACAGGTGCGCCTGGGTTACGCCGACCAGAATGGCCACCCCTATCGCCCCATTGGGCGCTGGCTGGTCGAACAAGGCCAATTGAAGAAAGAAGATGTCACCATGGGCAGCATCCACGCCTGGGCACAAGCGAACCCACAACGAGTGCCAGAGCTGCTGGCCAGCAACCCCAGCTATGTCTTCTTCAGCACCCGCCCAGACAGCAACGAAGGGCCGCGTGGTTCGCTCAACGTGCCGCTGACCGCTGGCTACAGCGTGGCGATCGACCGCAAGGTGATCCCGCTGGGCAGCTTGCTGTGGTTGTCTACCACTCGCCCTGATGGCTCCCCCGTGGTACGCCCGGTGGGCGCTCAGGACACCGGTGGCGCGATCACCGGCGAGGTGCGCGCGGACCTGTTCTGGGGCACTGGGCCCGAAGCGGGTGAACTGGCCGGTAACATGAAGCAGCAGGGACAGATCTGGATGCTCTGGCCCAAGGACAAGCCGCTGCCTGAGGTGCCTAAAGTGCCTTGAGGTTGCACAGGCTCATCGCCGCCAAGCCGGCGATGAGCGCCACTTCAACTCAGATCGATACCACGAAGAACGAAACGATCAGGCCCAACCCGGCAAACCACACCAGCGAACGCAGGGCAGCCCAGTCTGCCAGGTAGCAGATGATGTACAGCAGCCGGCTGGTGATGTAGAGCACCGCCAGCACATCCTGGGTCACCTGCTCCGCATTGCCGACGATATCGGCCACCAGCACCGCCGCCGCAAACGCTGGGAATGCCTCGTACCCGTTCTGCTGCGCAGCATGGGCACGACGTGGCAAACCCGACAATGTGTCGAGGAAGCCGCGCGGGTCGTGATTATCCTTCAGGCCGAAACGACCACTCGTCTTGGCGATCAAGGCACAAAGCGGTGGCAGCACGAGCGCGATCAGGATGCACCACAGGGCAACGGTCATGTTCAGGACTCCTTGTTCGAGTTCGGGGTTAGAGCTTCATCACCAGCATGCCAGCCAGGACCAGCCCGCAAGCTAGGAGTCTCGGGCCGCCAAAAGGTTCTTTGAGATAGCGCATGCCAAGCAGCACCACCAGAATCACGCTCAGTTCGCGCAGCGCGGCAGCTTCGGCCACCGACCCCAGGTGCATGGCCCACAACACCAATGCATAGCTGAACAGCACGCACAAACCCACCGCCAACCCCAGCCGCCACTGGGTTTGCCAAAACAGCGCAAACTGCGGCCGCCGGGCCACACACGCCAGGACCGGGAAGGGCCAGGCGCTCAGCAACGTCAGCCAGACCAGGTAGTCCCAGGGCTTGCCCCAGAGCCTTACGGCCTGCCCGTCGAACCAGGTGTAACAACCGATACACAAGCCGATCAGTGCAACCACTGGCAGCATCGACCACGGCAGCCGCTCACCGCCGCCGCCCTGCCAGAGCAGACACGCCATGCCGCAGGGGATCAGCAAGATACCGATGATCTGCTGCTGGCTCAGTGACTCGCCCGCGAATGCCAGCGTTAGCCCCAGCACCACCAGCGGCGACAAGCCACGCATCAGAGGATAGACCAGCCCCAGGTCGCCAACCCGGTAGGCCTTGATCAGCAGGACACGGTACAACTGCTCGGCCAGGGCCGACGCCAGCAGCCATGGCCAGATTTCAGCCGGAGGAAACGCGACGAAGGCTACCGCCAACACCGCAAAGACCAATGCCACCGCATCCATGCTGGCAATGACCAGCAGTCGCTCGCCACTAAATTTGATCAGGGTGTTCCAGGTCGCATGCAGCAGGGCGGCGACCAGCACCAGGGATGTTGCCAACACGCCTTGTATCCTTGTGACGTTTCAAGCCTGTGAATATATAGCGATTGAGGCGCCCTGTGCGCCGCATCGCCGGCAGACCGGCTGCTATGGAATCTAGGCAGTGCAACAGTCCATATCGGGAACGATTCGAAAGAATCCGGTCAAAGTCTGTGTCCCGAACCCCGCGCCAGGCCATCAAAGAACTGCCCGAGCCATTCGGGTTACGACTTGAAAGCCACCGTCACAGGATTTGGGATGCTTGAATTAGTTGCAGCGTTTATCTGCCTTACCACCCTCCTCACTTACGTCAATTACCGGTTCATCGGTCTCCCCCCCGCCATCGGCGTGATGGTGACTGCTCTGCTGTTTTCCCTGATGCTGCAGGGCCTGAGCCTGATTGGCTTTCCTGGCCTGGAAGAGCGCGTCGAAGGGCTGATGAACCAGATCGACTTCAACGACCTGCTGATGCACTGGATGCTGTCGTTCCTGCTGTTCGCCGGCGCACTGCACGTCAACCTCACCGACCTGCGCAGCTACCGTTGGCCGATCGGCCTGCTGGCCACCCTTGGCGTGTTGATCGCCACCTTCGTCATCGGCTATCTCGCCCACTGGGTGTTCGCCCTGTTCGGCTGGAACGTGCCGCTGATCTACTGCCTGCTGTTCGGCGCACTGATTTCACCGACCGACCCCATTGCCGTACTCGGTGCACTACGTACTGCGAACGCCTCCAAACCGCTGAAGACCACCATCGTTGGCGAGTCGCTGTTCAATGACGGCACCGCGGTCGTGGTGTTCACCGTGCTGCTGGGCATCATCCAGATGGGCGAGACGCCGAGCGTCGCTGAAACCGCCATGCTGTTCGTTCACGAAGCCGTGGGTGGCGTGTTGTTTGGCGGACTGATCGGCTATGCCACCTACCGGATGATCAAAAGCGTCGAGCAATACCAGGTCGAGGTGATGCTGACCCTGGCGCTGGTGATTGGTGGCTCGGCGATGTGCTACGAACTGCATGTCTCGGCCCCCATCGCCATGGTGGTGGCAGGCCTGATCATCGGGAACCTGGGGCGCAACCTGGCGATGAACGACATGACCCGTCGCTACATGGACGGTTTCTGGGAACTGATCGACGACATGCTCAACGCCCTGCTGTTCGCCCTGATCGGCCTGGAACTGTTGCTGCTGCCATTCAACTGGCTGCACTTGGCGGCAGGCGGCGTGCTGGCGGTTGCGGTACTGCTGTCACGGCTGCTGACTGTGGCACCGGCCATCGTCCTGCTGCGCCGCTGGAGAAGCGTGCCCAAGGGGACCGTGCGCGTGCTGACCTGGGGCGGCCTGCGTGGAGGGGTGTCGGTGGCACTGGCACTGTCGCTGCCGGTGGGCGACGAGCGTGACCTGTTGCTGTCGATCACCTACATCGTGGTGCTGTCGTCGATCCTGATGCAGGGTCTGACGGTCGGCAAGATGGTGCGCAAGGTGAGCCAACCGGCCGAATGACACGCGGCGTAGGAGCCGGCCTTGCCGGCGAACACCAGCACAGCCGGCGCCATGCACCGTGGTGCTTGGTTCGCCAGCAAGGCTGGCTCCTACCTTTGGGCGACGCTTACTCGACAGCGGTATCCGGGAACTGGTCCTGGATGTACTTGATTTCGGTCCGCCCGTGCGGCGCCGGCAGCCCGTCCTCACCCAGGTTGACGAAGACCATCTTGTCGACGGTGAGGATCATCTTGCGGGTAATCTTGTTGCGTACTTCACACTTGAGAGTGATGGATGTGCGGCCGAATTCGGTGGCGGTGATGCCCAGCTCGATGATGTCGCCCTGACGCGAGGCGCTGACGAAGTTGATCTCCGACATGTACTTGGTCACCACGCGCTGGTTACCCAGCTGCACGATGGCGTAGATCGCCGCCTCCTCGTCGATCCAGCGCAGCAGACTGCCGCCGAACAGGGTGCCATTGGGGTTGAGGTCTTCGGGCTTTACCCATTTGCGGGTGTGAAAGTTCATCGGTACTCCTGACCTGCTTGGCTAACGTGGAGTAATGATGGCAGAGCGGCCGCCGGCGCTCCATTGAACATCGACTATCGTCGCGATTAATCGACAGAAAGCCTTGGGTGTGTCACACAGCCAAGGCTATAATCCCTGCCGTTTAACATGGTCGCCCACTGTGGCGCCATGCCCGCCACCCATCCGAGGGGCGCTGCAGCAGGCTCGGCCTGTCAGGCTCGGTTGGGGCGTTGTCCGCGACGCGGACGCTCAACGCACAACGGCGCCCATTCGCACACTACGAATGGAGGCTCTCAATGAGCGCTGTAAACACGCCTGCAGGTTTTTCCGACTTCAAGGTCGCCGACATCTCCCTGGCCGACTGGGGCCGCAAGGAAGTCATCATCGCCGAATCGGAAATGCCAGCGCTGATGGGCCTGCGCCGCAAGTACCAGGCTGAGCAACCGCTCAAGGGCGCTAAGATCATCGGCTGCATCCACATGACCATTCAGACCGCCGTGCTGATCGAAACCCTGGTTGCCCTGGGTGCCGAAGTTCGCTGGTCGTCCTGCAACATCTTCTCCACCCAGGACCAGGCTGCCGCGGCCATCGCCGCCGCCGGTATCCCTGTGTTCGCCTGGAAAGGCGAAACCGAGCAGGAATACGAATGGTGCATCGAGCAGACCATCCTCAAGGACGGCCAGCCATGGGATGCCAACATGGTCCTGGACGACGGCGGTGACCTGACCGAAATCCTGCACAAGAAATACCCGGCCATGCTGGAGAAAATCCACGGCGTGACCGAAGAGACCACCACTGGCGTGCACCGCCTGCTGGACATGCTGGCCAAGGGCGAGCTGAAAGTCCCGGCGATCAACGTCAACGACTCGGTCACCAAAAGCAAGAACGACAACAAGTACGGCTGCCGTCACAGCCTGAACGACGCCATCAAGCGCGGCACCGACCACCTGCTGTCGGGCAAGCAAGCCCTGGTGATCGGCTACGGTGACGTGGGCAAGGGCTCGGCCCAGTCCCTGCGCCAGGAAGGCATGATCGTCAAGGTCACCGAAATCGACCCGATCTGCGCCATGCAGGCTTGCATGGACGGCTTCGAAGTCGTCTCGCCGTTCAAGGACGGTATCAACACCGGTACCGAAGCTGGCATCAACGCCGACCTGCTGGGCCGCATCGACCTGATCGTCACCACCACCGGTAACGTCAACGTCTGCGACGCCAACATGCTCAAGGCCCTGAAGAAGCGTGCCGTGGTCTGCAACATCGGCCACTTCGACAACGAAATCGACACCGCCTTCATGCGCAAGAACTGGGCATGGGAAGAGGTCAAGCCACAGGTCCACAAGATCCACCGCACCGGCGCTGGTACCTTCGACCCGCACAACGACGACTACCTGATCCTGCTGGCCGAAGGCCGCCTGGTTAACCTGGGTAACGCCACTGGCCACCCAAGCCGCATCATGGATGGTTCGTTCGCCAACCAGGTACTGGCCCAGATCTTCCTGTTCGAGCAGAAGTTCGCCGACCTGCCAGCCGCCAAGAAAGCCGAGCGCCTGACCGTTGAAGTGCTGCCGAAGAAACTCGACGAAGAAGTGGCCCTGGAAATGGTCCGCGGCTTCGGCGGCGTGGTCACCCAGCTGACCCCGCAGCAGGCAGAGTACATCGGTGTGACTGTCGAAGGCCCGTTCAAGCCGCACGCCTACCGCTACTGATCAGCGGCCCAAGGGCCAGGCACCTTGCCTGGCCCTTGCAGGCAACGCTTCGCAACGATGCCCGAGCCAGGCCGGCCCAAACCGCCCTGGCTTTTATTTGCAGTTGCCCGCCTGGCGCTGGCAGCTGAAGGAACGAGAGATGTCACAAGAACGCCGCTACAGTTTCGAGTTCTTCCCCACCAAGACCGATGCCGGCCACGAAAAACTGATGGGCGTTGCCCGCCAGCTGGCCAGCTACAACCCCGACTTCTTCTCCTGCACCTACGGTGCCGGTGGCTCGACCCGCGACCGCACGCTCAATACCGTGCTGCAGCTGGAAAGCGAAGTTAAGGTACCGGCCGCCCCCCACCTGTCCTGCGTCGGCGATAGCAAGGACGAGTTGCGCGCCCTGCTTAACCAGTACCAGGCCGCCGGCATCAAGCGCATCGTCGCCCTGCGTGGTGACCTGCCATCGGGCATGGGCATGGCCAGCGGCGAGCTGCGCTACGCCAGCGATCTGGTCGAGTTCATCCGCCAGGAAACCGGCGATCACTTCCACCTGGAAGTTGCCGCTTATCCGGAAATGCATCCGCAGGCACGCAACTTCGAACACGACCTGGCCAATTTCGTGCACAAGGTCAAGGCCGGTGCCGACAGCGCCATCACCCAATACTTCTTCAACGCCGACAGCTACTTCTATTTCGTCGAGCGCGCACAGAAGATGGGCGTGGACATCCCTGTAGTGCCGGGCATCATGCCCATCACCAACTACAGCAAGCTAGCCCGTTTCTCCGACGCCTGCGGCGCCGAGATTCCACGTTGGATCCGCAAGCAGCTGGAAGCCTATGGCGATGACACCGCCAGCATCCAGGCCTTCGGCGAAGACGTGATCAGCCGCATGTGCGAACAACTGCTGCAAGGCGGCGCACCGGGCCTGCACTTCTACACCCTGAACCAGGCCGAGCCAAGTCTGGCTATCTGGAACAACCTGAAGCTGCCTCGCTGAAACAACTTGGAAACATCTGTTTAAGGAACAATTAAGGCTTTAGTCTTACACTAAAGCCTTATTATCCCTGTGGACAGCCAGGTTTGCCCGATATGCAGACACCGTCGCCTGCACGCTCGCAGCTCATCTACCTCGCGTTCGGCCCGGTGACTTATCACCAAGAGGCCTGTTTCAGCATCGTCAGCGCCCTCACTCACCTGGGTGAAACGCCTGGCGCCGCCGTTGACATCCATGTCTACACCGACAACCCGGCGCCCTACGGCAAACTGCCCGTCAACGTCCACGTGCTGGACGCTGCGACGCGCACGGCCTGGAATCTTCCCCATGGTTATCACTTTCGCAGCAAGCACGTGCTATTGCGCCAAGTGCTCGAACAGCATCCGCTGGCGGTACTGATCGACACCGATACGTTCTTCCGCACCTCGCCGCTGCGCCTGTTCGAACGCGTCAAGCCAGGCCAGTTGCTGTGCAACTTCATTGGCGCGCCCTACGGCGCGAACCGCAAGGCCGTGCTGTACGAAAGCCTTCACGCCATACTTCGCCAACGCGGACTGGCTGACGATCAGACGCGCATGGTCAACTCCGGAGTCATCGGCCTGACCCAGGCTGATGCTCAGATACTGGACCGCTCCATTGCCATGATGGACGAGTTCTATACCTTGGCACCCACCGCCTACACACTCGAAGAGTTCTGCCTTGCAGTGGCCGCCCACCGCACCCTCGCGCTGGCCGAGTGCACCGATGTGATCCACCACTACTGGAGCCGCAAGCAGCAGTTCCGCGCCAAGATCCAGGCCTGGCTGCGCAAGCACGCCGATGAACCACTCAGTGAGGCGGCCCGGGCCGACGTGCTGCAGGTCAATGACCGACTGCCGCGCCCGCCAGCCCTGCACCGGTTGGGCTACAAGGCACTGACGCTGACCTTGCCGAGCCAGGAACGCCAGTTCGCCCGAGAACTGCTGTACGGCTGCTACCCGTATGGCAACGAGTTCGACCGGGCCTGCGCCCCGGCCTGGTGGGACAAAGCCCTGGAGAACTATGTGGCGCGCGAGGGCCGCATGGAGCCCGAGCAATTGCGCCGCTGCCTGCGCCATCCGGGCATGCGCCTGTCACTCGGTGGCCGGCGTAAGGAAATCGAGGGCCACCTGCTCGACGTCCCGCAGACCTGAACTGGCGCGCCGATATCTGGCCTTGGCCTAAGCGAGCGCGTAATCTGCGGCCATGCGTGACGTCGCCCGCCTGCTGTGCCTCCTGTTGTTCGCCTGCCTGAGCCCTCTGGCCTTGGGTGAACGTTTGCGCCTGGTCACCGACGACTGGGCACCGTACGTGTACCAGCACGACGGCCAGCCCAAAGGCATCGACTACGAAGTCACCACCGAAGTGTTCAAGCGCCTGGGCTTCGATGTCGAATGGCAGTTCCTACCCTGGAAACGGTGCTTGGCCATGGTCGAGCAAGGGCTGGCCGACGGGGTGATGGATATTTTCGAGACCGAATCGCGCAAACCGTACATGGTCTACCCCGACGAGCCTATGTCGGACGTCGAGTTCGTCCTGTTCCAAGCCAGCGTGCGCCGCCACCCCGTCACCCGCCTGGAAGACCTGACCGGGCTGACGGTGGGCACTTCGCCCGGCTACTCCTACGGCGCCTCGTTCAGCGAATCGCCTTACTTTCGCCGGGAGGCAGCCCCTACCCATGAGGCCAACTTCGGCAAATTGATGCTCGGCCGCATCGACTTGCTGGTGACCGACCGCCGGGTCGGTCGTTATCTCCGCAAGCAATTGGGGCTCGAACGGCAGGTCGAGGAGCTGCCACTGATGATCAGTCGCCAGGCGCAATACCTGGGTTTGGCCCGCAAACCTGGGCGCGAGGACCTGGCCAGGCATTTCTCCGAAGAGCTGCAACGCTTCAAGCAGGAACCGGCCTACGCGGCGATCAACAACCGCTACTCCGACGACTTCGGCAATATTCCTGGCGCCGTTGAGCAGCAGGAACGCAGCACGCAGCGATAGCTCTGTTATACTCGGGCCTTCCCGCCCGGCTCACGCCCGGACGCTCGGCCTCGCAACAGGCATCCTGATCGGTAACGACGCCCCTTCGCGCTCGCCCTCCGCTGCCCGGATGCGCAGTGAAAGCCCAGCTGGACCGGACGCGATCGCATCCCGCCGATGCCCGTCGCGCCAGGCAGAATATCCCAACGGGCCCAGCCCCCACGAGAACAGGATTGCCCATGTCCTTTGCTTCCCTCGGTCTCTCCGAGGCTCTTGTCCGCGCTATCGAGGCAGCGGGCTACACCCAGCCGACTCCGGTGCAACAGCGGGCCATTCCCGCCGTGTTGCAAGGTCGCGACCTGATGGTCGCCGCCCAGACAGGTACTGGCAAAACTGGCGGTTTTGCCCTGCCGATCCTCGAGCGCCTGTTCCCGGGTGGCCACCCCGACAAATCGCAACGCCATGGCCCACGCCAGCCTCGCGTGCTGGTTCTGACGCCAACCCGCGAATTGGCGGCCCAGGTCCATGACAGCTTCAAGGTCTATGCCCGTGACCTTTCCCTGGTCAGCGCCTGCATCTTCGGTGGCGTCGGCATGAACCCGCAGATTCAGGCCATGGCCAAGGGCGTCGATGTCCTGGTCGCCTGCCCGGGTCGCTTGCTGGACTTGGCAGGCCAAGGCAGTGTCGATCTATCCCATGTGGAAATCCTGGTGCTCGACGAAGCCGACCGCATGCTCGACATGGGCTTCATCCATGACGTGAAGAAAGTCCTTGCCCGCCTGCCGGCCAAGCGCCAGAACCTGCTGTTCTCGGCTACCTTCTCCAAGGACATCACCGACCTGGCCGATAAGCTCCTGCACAACCCGGAGCGTATCGAGGTCACACCACCGAATACCACGGTCGAGCGAATCGAACAGCGCGTCTACCGTCTGCCCGCCAGCCACAAGCGCGCACTGCTGGCTCACCTGATCACCCTCGGCGCCTGGGAACAAGTGCTGGTCTTCACCCGTACCAAGCATGGCGCCAACCGCCTGGCCGAATACCTGGAAAAGCACGGCCTCACCGCCGCGGCGATCCATGGCAACAAGAGCCAGAACGCCCGCACCAAGGCATTGGCTGACTTCAAGGCCAACAGTGTTCGCGTACTGGTCGCCACCGACATCGCCGCCCGCGGCCTGGACATCGACCAGTTGCCCCATGTGGTCAACTTCGAGCTGCCCAATGTCGAGGAAGACTACGTCCACCGTATCGGCCGCACCGGCCGCGCCGGACGTTCGGGCGAAGCGATCTCGATGGTCGCTCCTGATGAAGAGAAGCTGCTCAAGAGCATTGAGCGCGTCACCAAGCAGAAGATCCCGGACGGCGACCTGATGGGCTTCGATGCCAGCAAGGTCGAAGCCGAGAAGCCAGAAACCCGTGAGCGTCAGCAGCACAATGGCCGTGGTGGTCGCAACCAGCAGGCCCGTGGCGAAGCAGGCCAGGAAGGCAGTGGCGGACGCAAGGACAAGGGAAAGGACAAAGGCAACGCCAAGCAACAGGCCGCCGACAAACCCGCTGACAAGGAGAAGTCCGGCGAGCGCCAGCAACAGCAGCGCAAGCAACGCGACAAGAAGCCTCGCCAGCAGCAGGCCAGCACCAACGCTGTGCCGAAAGTACCTGCCGACCGTGATCCAGAAGAGTTCCTGGATGACGAGATCGACAACTTCGGTAACCGTGCCGACTACGTCAGCCCCTACCAAAACGCCAAGAACCAGGGCCGCAACCGTCGCCCAGGCGCCGCAGGCCAGGGTCAACAGCAAGGTCAGGGACAGCGCAGCAACGGCGGCAGCCAGGGCCAAGGCCGAAATGGCGGCCAGCAACGCGGCGCCAGCGGCGAGAAACGCCCGCCCCGCAACAACAATGGCGGTGGAGGTGGCGGTGCGCGCCGTGATGGTAACGCGGGTGGTCGTAACCGCTCGGCCGGTCGCAGCGACAACACACGGCAGGAACCGGCAGTGCGTAGTCCGCGCGAACCGCAGCATCAGCCGGTGATCATCCGCAAGGAATCCAAGCTCGACCGCTACCCAACGCCGGAACAACTGGAAGAGCTGCCGAGCCGGCCGCGTGGTGAGCGCCCTGCGCTGCTGACCCGCAATCGCTGATCGTTCGGCTACAAATGAAAACGCCGCCCATTGGGCGGCGTTTTCATTGCTAGCGCGAATTACTTCTGCTTCACACCTTCGACGCTGATATCCAGGTCAAGGGTCTGCGAGGTAGGGCCTGGGCCTTTGATTCCGAAGTCATTCAGGTTCAGCGTGGTGGTGGCGTTGAAACCAGCACGCTCACCGCCCCATGGGTCTTTGCCTTCGCCGTTGAACACAGCCTTGAAGGTGACCGGCTTGGTGACGCCGTGCAGGGTCAGGTCGCCAGTCACGTCAGCAGTCTTGGCACCGGTGGACTTGACGCTGGTGGAGACGAACTTGGCTTGCGGATACTTCTTCACATCCAGGAAGTCGGCACTGGCGATGTGCTTGTCACGCTCGGCATGGTTGGACCACAGGCTGGCGGTCTTCAGGTCGACATTGATCTTGCTGGCTTCAGGCTTGGCGCTGTCCCAGGTGAAGTTACCGTCGAAGTCCTTGAAGGTGCCGTGGATGAAGCTATAGCCCAGATGGCTGATCTTCCAGTCGACGAACGCGTGCTGGCCTTCCTTGTCGATCTTGTACTCGGCGGCCATGGCCTGGCCAGCAGAGATCAGAGCGGTACCGAGCGCCAGAGCGGCAAAAGTCTTTTTCAACATCCTTTCTTTCCTTTGCAATTGAGGTTGAGAATCAAGCTTTGCGGCCCAGCATGCGGGTCAGGGTCGCGTCACGGTCGATGAAGTGGTGCTTCAGCGCTGCCAGGCCATGCAAGGCGGCGAAAATCACCAGCGCCCAAGCCAGGTAGAGATGAATCTCGCCAGCCAGATCGGCCTGGTCGGGCAAATCACTGACCAGAGCCGGCACTTCGAACAAGCCGAACACCGGAATACCGACGCCATCGGCGGTGGAGATCAGGTAACCGGCGATCATCACCGCGAACAGCCCCAGGTACAGTGCCAGATGGCCCAGTTTGGCAGCTACACGCGTCAGCGGCCCATGGTTGGCCGGCGCTGGAGGCGGTGGGCTGATGAAGCGCCAAACCACACGCAATACCATCACCACCAGTAGCACCAGACCGATACTCTTGTGCAGATCAGGGCCGGATTTGCGCCATGGGCTGTAGTAGTCGAGGCCGACCATCCACAGGCCCAGGCCAAAAAGCCCGAAGACCGCCAGGGCCACGCCCCAGTGCAAAAAGATGCTGACCGCGCCGTAACGAGCGGGTGAGTTGCGCAGTTGCATGTCGACGTGTTCCCCCGTGAAAGCTGTGCACAGACTAACGCGTAACGTATCGAAGAAAAGCACAAAAAGTTGCTTCGATTAATCGAAAATTCCGATGCCGATTGTGAACGTTTCCTATTAAGGAAACATTAACAATAGTCGGGGAGGAATCGCTTGTCAGTGCCGGACTCAGCGCCGACAGGCCGGCTCCTGCAGGTCGTGCAGGAGCCGGTACGCGGGCTTCAGTCAGCTTTCGCTTGGGTGTTGTTTACCGCTTTCTTGACCGGCTCCGATTTGACCGTAGCCTTCTTCGCCTCGACAGGTTTGTGCGCCTGCTTGACTGCCGGCTTGTGCGCCGGGGCGTGCTTGGCCGGGGTGGCCTTGGTAGCGGCAGGCTTGGCCGGCTCTTCCTTGGCCACGACCGCAGGCGCTGCTACAGGGGTCGGCGCAGGGGTGGCGACAGGGGCCGGGGCCGGGGCCGGAGCCACCGCATCTGTTTTCACGACGGCTGCTGGTTTGGTTTCGGGTTTGTCGCCGCCGCCAAACAGACGCGAGAAGAACCCACCCTCCTTCTTGGCCGCTACAGCACCGGTTGCCGCAGCTGCAGCCACCGGCGCCGCTTTAGCCGGGTCGAACGACTTGCCTGCCAGCAGGTCCTGAACCTGGCTGGCAGCACGCTGACCACTGCGCAGGGCGCCTTCGAGAGTGCCTGGGTACAATGCATCGGTGTGCTCGCCGGCGAAGCTAATGCGTTGCACCGGACGCTCCCACAGGCGCCAGTACTTGCTGATCTGGCCTGGGCCATAGGCCAAGTAAGCGCCGCCAGTGTTGGCGTCGGTGCTGTAGCGCTTGAGTTCATACCCAGAGAACGAGCCACGGGCCTTTGGATAGAACGCGTGCAACCGGATCAGTACCTGGTCGACCATCTGCTTGTCGCCAAATGCCTGCAACAGGCGGGCATTGTCGCCGGACAAGTTGATAACGACGTTGGCACCGCCCTTGAGCGCTGGTTCGATCCACAGCATGCCAAGGCCAGCGTTGCTGAAGATTTCACCCGACATCCGGGCCTTGCTTTCCCACACAGGCTGCTTGAACTTGAGCATCAGCTGGTCGCGCCAGCCATAGTTGGTGCCCTTGAGGGCCGCCAGGTGCTGGCTGTCCAGGCCTGGGGTCATCTGGATCTTGGCCAGGGCACGCAGCGGCACGGCCATCACCAGGTAGTCCGCCTGATAGCCGACGCTACCGACCTTGACCGTCACGCCGTCCTTGTCCTGCACGATGGAGGTCACCGGCGAGCTGGTTTTGATGGTCTTGAGCTGCTTGACGAAAGCCTGCGCCAGCGACCGGGCTACCCCCGGGCAGACGGGCGGCGCGCAGATCGCGGTCACTGACCCCACGATAGACACGGTTCTGCTGTGCGAAGTAGAGCAGCGACAGACGCGACGGCTCGTCATAGCGGGTACGGATCTGCTGGTTGATCAACTGTCGTGCAGTGGTCGGCAACTGCAACTTGTCGAGCCAGGTGGAGACGTTGATCTGGTCCAGAGCGAACAGGGTGCTGGTTGCCTGCGGGTTCAGCGGGTCCTCGATCGAGCGGGCCAGATCATCGAGCGTCTTCTCGTAGCGCTTGATGGCTTCGGCGGTGGCCGGCTGCTTGGCGGCCAGGTCCGTGGCACTGAAATACTCGCCGTCGATCAGGTAGCCAGGGGTACGAACGAACTCTGGCGCGGGCAGTGTTTCAAGCTTGAAACGGTCCAGGTACTGGTTCAGCACCGGCTGGGCCTTGCTGTTGCCGATCCACTCGCTGGTGGCCAGCCCCGAGCGACCACCCATGCCCGACTTGGCTTCCAGCAGAGTCACCTGCCAGCCCTTGTTCTGCAGCTCGTAAGCGGCGGTCAGGCCTGCCAGGCCGCCACCCACCACGATTGCCGAGGGTGTCTTGTCCTTTGCCAGCGCGGCACCGCTGGACACACCAATCAATACCAACGCGCACAGGCGCACCCAAGCAGCGGCCATATCGGCGAACTCCGAGTTAAAAGCAACAGAATAGGGAGAGGCAGGGATGCCCCGAGGGAGATGCGTTAAGAATACGTCAGGTCTGCAGACCCTGCCAGCTCAGTGATATCAAGTGCCTTTGCCAACTGACATTTTTGTTTTTGCGTCTCGCCAGCACACGATTTTCAGCACCTTGCCCAAGCGGGCCTGGACGCGCACCTGTCGCCATCTGACGGCAGCGGTTGTCGTGCCCGGCGGCATTGCTTAGGCTTACGCGGTCAAACCAAGCTGCAATGCCAGGAGAAGCGCCGATGGGCCTCAACGATCAGTGGATGCAACGTGACCTGAAGGTCCTGTGGCACCCCTGCACCCAGATGAAAGACCACGAGCAGCTGCCGCTGATCCCGATCAAGCGCGGCGAAGGTGTGTGGCTCGAGGACTTCGAAGGCAAGCGCTACCTGGACGCCGTCAGCAGTTGGTGGGTCAACGTATTCGGTCACGCCAACCCACGCATCAACCAGCGCATCAAGGACCAGGTCGACCAGCTGGAGCACGTCATCCTGGCCGGTTTCAGCCACCAGCCGGTCATCGAGCTGTCCGAGCGCTTGGTCGCCATGACACCGGCCGGGCTCGACCGGGTGTTCTACGCCGACAACGGCTCATCGTGCATCGAAGTGGCGTTGAAGATGAGCTTCCATTACTGGCAGAACATCGGCAAGCCGGCGAAAAAGCGCTTCGTCACTCTGACCAACAGCTACCACGGCGAGACCATCGCCGCGATGTCGGTGGGCGACGTGCCGCTGTTCACCGAAACCTACAAGGCGCTGCTGCTCGATACCATCAAGGTGCCTAGCCCGGATTGCTACCTGCGCCCGGAAGGCATGAGCTGGGAAGAGCACTCGCGCAACATGTTCGCGGCCATGGAGCAAACCCTGGCCGAGCACCACCAGACCCTCTCGGCCGTCATCATCGAACCGCTGATCCAGGGTGCCGGCGGCATGCGCATGTACCACCCGGTCTACCTCAAACTGCTGCGCGAAGCCTGCGACCGCTATGGCGTGCACCTGATCCACGACGAGATCGCCGTCGGCTTCGGCCGCACCGGGACGATGTTCGCGTGCGAACAGGCTGGCATACGTCCGGACTTCCTGTGTTTGTCCAAGGCCCTTACCGGCGGCTACCTGCCGTTGGCCGCGTGCCTGACCACAGACACCGTGTACCAGGCGTTCTACGACGATTACCCGACCCTGCGGGCCTTCCTCCATTCGCACAGCTACACCGGTAACCCGTTGGCCTGCGCAGCGGCACTTGCGACCCTGGACATCTTCGAGCAAGACAACGTCATCGAAGCCAACAAGGCCCTGGCCAAGCGCATGGCCAGTGCCACTGCGCACCTGGCCGATCACGCGCATGTCGCGGAAATCCGTCAGACCGGCATGGCCTTGGCCATCGAGATGGTCCAGGACAAAGCCGGCAAGGTCGCCTACCCCTGGCAAGAGCGTCGCGGCCTGAAAGTGTTCGAGCATGCCCTGACACGCGGCGCACTGCTGCGCCCGCTGGGCAGCGTGGTGTACTTCCTGCCGCCGTACGTGATCACCCCTGAGCAGATCGACTTCCTTGCCGACGTGGCCAGCGAAGGTATCGACATCGCCACGCGCGACAGTGTGAGTGTCGCGGTGCCGGCTGATTTCCACCCTGGCTTCCGTGATCCGGGCTGACCTCGCATTTCGCCGCTCCCACCGGGAGATTCGTACCCTCAATACTCCGAGCAGAACCATGAGACTGTCCCGCTTCTTCATAGACGCCCCCCTGAGCCCAGGCGAGCACGACCTGCCCGAAGCGCAGGCCCACTACATTGGCCGCGTGCTGCGCATGGCGGCTGGCGATGCCGTGCAACTGTTCGACGGCAGCGGCCAGGAGTACCTCGGCCAACTATTGGAGGTGGGCAAGAAAAGCGTACGCGTCAGCCTTGACCAGGCTCTGCCTGGGCAGGCCGAATCGCCACTGCACATTCATCTCGGCCAGGGCTTGTCCCGAGGCGAACGCATGGACTGGGCGATTCAGAAAGCCACCGAGCTTGGGGCGAACGAGATTACCCCAATCGTCAGCGAACGCTGTGAAGTGCGCCTGAAGGACGAGCGCGCCGACAAGCGCCTGGCCCATTGGCGCCAGGTGGCGATCAGCGCCTGCGAGCAATGTGGCCGATCCACCCTGCCGATCATTCACCCTCCCGTCACCCTCGCCGAGTGGCTCAAAAGCACCGAAGCCGACCTCAAGCTGGTATTGCACCCGGTAGCAGAGCCTCTGACCCGCCACGCCAAACCGACGCGCCTGGCCTTCCTGATTGGCCCGGAAGGCGGCCTGAGCGAAGCGGAAGTCGACCAGGCAAAAGCCGCCGGCTACCACGCCGCCCGGCTCGGCCCACGGGTGCTGCGCACCGAAACTGCACCGGTGGTGGCGCTGTCGGTGGCACAGCAGTTGTGGGGCGACTTCTAACGCACGTAGAACGACACGGCGATGAAGTGCATCAGGCTGCCGGCGATCACGAACAGGTGCCAGATGCCATGCCAGTGGCGGAAGCGACTGTCGAAGGCGAAGAAGATGATGCCCACGGTGTAGAACACCCCGCCGGCCGCCAACCAGGCGAAGCCGGCGCCACCCAGGCTGCGCAACAACGGTTCGACCGCGACCAGGACGATCCAGCCCATCACCGCGTAGATGACGATCGACAGGATCCGAGCTTCGGAACGCGGCTTGATTTCCTGCAGCATCCCAATCACCGCCAGGCCCCAGACCACGCCAAACAGGCTCCAGCCCCAAGGCCCCCGCAAGCTGACCAGGCAGAATGGCGTGTAGCTGCCGGCGATCAGCAGGTAGATCGAAAGATGATCGAGCTTGCGCATGATCACTTTCGCCCGTCCACGAGTGCTGTGGTAGAGAGTGGAAATGCTGTAAAGCAGCAGCAATGTGCTGCCATAGATGGAGAAACTGACGATTTTCCAGGGGTCGCCCTGCAGGCCCGCTACCACGATCAGCCAGATGGCGCCGATGCAGGCCAGCACAGCACCGACCAGATGCGTCCAGGCGTTGAAGCGTTCACCGTAATACATGCAAACACAGACCTCCTGAGGTGGGCAGGGTTCCTGTCTTGGTCGATTCCGACTCTATCGTCGGCAAGCCGGCTTCTACAACTCGCTGTGTGTAGGGGCCAGCCAAAGCACATGCTAACTGGCGACAGGTTGCAGTTGCGCGTCACGCACCAACCGCTCCAGCGCCACCAGGTCCGGCACCCGCGCCACCTGCTCGCCCACCTGCACCGCTGCCAGCTCCAGGCTGCCCAGCGCCACATCCACATAGTTGAGCTGGCTGTCGAGCTTGCACGAACGGGGAATGTCCTGCAGCAACAACGCCAGGTAACGCAGCCCGGTGTCGCCCAAGGCATTGAGCACGACGATGCGCGCGCGTTCGCCACAGGGGGTTTCGCCGCCGCAGGCCGCTTCGAAACCGATCAACGGCAAGTGCTGCTGGCGCCAGTCGATCCAGCCCAGGTGCCAGGCCAGCGCGTTGCGCTCGCACGGCAGCGAACGTCGGCCAAGCAACTCGGCCACGGCAACGTTGGGCAATACCAAGGTGCGGTCCCCCAGGGGCAGCAGCAACCCGGTCAGGCTGCTGCGCTGACCTGCGATCAGTTCAAGCATGGGTCTGGCTCCAGTGGGCGATGCTCTGCAACAGGACCGACTCCTGATAAGGCTTGCCGAGGTATTCGTTGACGCCGATGGCCATCGCCCGATCACGGTGCTTCTGCCCAGTACGCGAGGTGATCATGATGATCGGCAGGTCCTTGAGGCGCTCGTCGCGGCGAATGCGGGTGGCCACCTCGAAACCGTCCATGCGCGGCATTTCGATATCCAGCAGCAGCACATCGGGCCGATGCTCTTCGAGCTGGGTCATGGCATCTACACCGTCCTTGGCCGTCAACACGCTCATGCCGTGACGCTCCAGCAGGCGGCTGGTGACCTTTCGCACGGTAACCGAGTCGTCCACCACCATCACCAGCAGCGCCCGTCGTGGCGCGGGGCCAAATGCCTGGCGCTGCGCATCGCTGCCTCCCGGCAGGCGTGCCAGACGCCGTTGCTGACCCCGCAGCTGGCCCAGCAGGTCAAGAATCAGCACCACGCGGCCGTCACCGAGCAGGGTCGCACCGGACAGCCCCGCCACTGCGGCGAACTGCGGGCCCAGACTCTTCACCACGATCTCACGGCTGGGTGACAGGCTGTCGACCTGGATGGCGAACGATTGCTCCTGGGAATGAACCAGCAAGACCGGCAGGGGCACGCTCTGGCCCAGCAAGCTGGGCCGCGCCACGCCCTGCAGCAACTCGCCAAGATAACGCAGCTCGTAGGCATGGCCGGCGTACACATAGCGAGGCGAACTCAGTTGGTAGCAGGCATCGAGTTCCGCTGGCGGCACGCGGACGATACCTTCGATGGTATTGAGCGGAATGGCGTACTGCTCTTCCCCCAGGTGCACCATCAGAGCGCGGTTGATCGACACCGTGAACGGCAAGCGAATCAGGAAACGCGCGCCCTTGCCTTGGGCCGACTCGATGCTCATCGAGCCGCCCAGCTGCTTGACCTCTTCATGGACCACATCCATGCCCAGTCCGCGCCCTGAAATCTGGGTGATCTTCTCGGCCGTGGAAAAACCTGGGCGCAGGATGAACTGCAGGATTTCGTGATCGCTCAATTGTGCTTGCGGGTCCAGCAACCCGCGCTTGATCGCTTTGCGCCGCACCGCCTCCAACGGCACACCGGCACCATCGTCGGTCATTTCGATGACGATGTCGGCGCCTTCGTGCAGCAGGTTCAGGTGAATGGTGCCCTGCTCCGGCTTGCCAGCGGCCAGGCGTGCCTCACGCGACTCCAGACCATGGTCCACGGCATTGCGCAGCATATGTTCCAGGGGCGCTACCATGCGCTCCAGAACGCTGCGATCCAGTTCGCCTTCGGCATTGCCGACCACCAGCTCCACCTGCTTGCCCAGCTCGGTCGCCACCTGCCGTACCACTCGCTGCAAGCGCGGCACCAGCCGCTCGAACGGCACCATCAGGGTCGCGGTCAGGCCTTCCTGCAACTGGCTGGCTACCCGTGCCTGCTGCTGCAGCAGGCTGTAGGCCTCCTGGGCGCGCTGAGCCAGGGTTTCCTTGAGGTCGAGCAAGTCGGAGGCCGACTCGAACAGTGCCCGCGACAGCTGCTGCAACTGGGAGTGACGGTCCATTTCCAGCGGGTCGAAGTCGTCGTAGGCATCGCCCTCGATTTGCTGACGGCTGGAAATCCGCCCCTGGGTCTCGATGTCCAGGCGCAGCAGTTGATCGCGCATGCGCTCCAGCGTGGTTTCCATTTCGTTCAACGCGAACTGCGCGTCGTTGACCTGCTGCTCGATACGCCCGCGAATCACCGAATGCTCGCCGGCCAGGTTACCCAGCTCATCGAGCAACTCGGCATCGACCTTGACCATATCGCCCGCTGCCCGCTCGGGCGTCGTGGCGGGCGCTTCGGCCGGTGTCGCGTCGGCCGGGGCCTGGCCGGCAGCGCTGTCGGTCAGGGCCGCACTGCTGAAGTTACGGATGTAGTCGATCAGCGCCGTGGCTGCATGCAACGGCTGGCCCAGGCGCACGGCATCGAGCATGTGCGCCAGGCGGTCGTGACAGTTTTGCAGCAAGGCGAACAATGGCGGGCTGGGTGGCAGACGCCCGGCGGCCAGCAGTTCGTAGAGGAACTCCAGCTCATGGGCCAGGTCGCCGATGGCCGCGATTTCGACCATGCGTGCCCCGCCCTTGAGGGTGTGCAGGTCACGCAGCAGGTTATCCACCTCGACGCTGCTGCGCGGGTCGGCTTGCCAGCGCGCCAGGGCCTCGGCGGCACTTTCGACGATGTCCGAGCTCTCTTCCAGGAAGACTTCCAGCAGTTCCTTGTCGCCCGGGCTGTCCGCCTCTTCCACAATCGCCTCGCTGCTGGGCGGTGGCGGCGCGTGGCGCACCTCGCGCATTTCGCCCAACAAGTCGACCGCCGAAGACGGCGGCTGGCCCTGGCGCAAAGTGTCGAGCATCTCGCCCAGGGCCGCGTGGCCCCGCCGTAGCAAAGCGATCAACCCGGTACTTGAGCCAAGACGGCGGTCGACCAGGGCCTCGTAAAAAAGGCCAAGCTCTTGGGCCAGCCGCTCGACCGCGCCGACCGCAGCCATTTGTGCAGCCCCCTTGAGGGTCTGCATGTCGTGTTGCAGGGACGAGAGCGTGGAAAGATTGTCCGGTTCCTGACCCCATTGCTCCAAGGCCTGGTCGGCACTGTCGAGGATGTCCCGCGCCTCTTCGAGGAACAGTTGCGCCAACGCCGGGTCTTCAAGGTCCACGGCGGGCCGCAGAGGCTTGACCGAATCGCGGCCCACCAGGCCGGTGGCATCCGGTGCCAGGGCCTCGGCCAGCAGGCTGCGCAACGCATCGATCCGCTCCGGCCTGGCCGTGACCTCCTGCCCTGCCGCCACTTCGTCGAGCATGTCCAGCAGCGCCTCGTGGGCCTGCTGGGCCTGGGCGAAGAAGCGCGCATCCGCAACCAAGCTGCCCTCTTCCACTGCCCCGTAAAGATCCAGCAGCGCCTCGCAGACATCATCCATCTGCCACAGGTCCGCCAAGTGCGCGCCGTGACCGAGGGTGGTCAGTTCATCCAGCAGGGTGTCCAGTTCCTGCCGCTGGCCGGGGTGCTCCTGCCAGCGTGAAAGCAGCGACTCGGCATCGAGCAGGATGTCCATGCCTTGCCCCAGGAAACTGGCGATCAATTGCGGATCCCGTTTGCTTCGACGCCCATGCTGGGGGTCTTCGTGCAGCGTGGCCAGGCGCTCGTCCACCCTTTGCCCGACCTGCTCTATCAATTGCGCCGCACCGGCAATGGCCGCCAGCGGCGTACTGCCGAGCTGGGCCAGGCCAAGGTGGAACAAGGTGCGCGCTGCTTCCAGCCATTGCAGCTCGGCGACTTGCAGCGGCAACTGATGCCCCTTGTATTCACGAACCAGCCGGTCGAATGCGGTGGCCAGCTCGGCGATCGGCATGACACCCGCCATGGCCGCGCTGCCTTTCAAGGTATGCAAGGCACGCTGCAGGGCATCGCTCACCGGGGTGTCGTGGCCGGCCGCCTCCTGCAGGAAGCTGTCCAGGCAAGCCAGGTGCCCCTGTGCCTCGTTGCGGAAAATGTCCAGTAGTTGCGGGTCGAGACCCTCGACCTCGGTGCTGGCAGGTGCATCGTTCTCGGCCAGCACGTGCAGGTGACTCGCCAGCTGTTCGATTTCGGTCAGTTGTGGCAACTGCCCTGCCGCAAAGTCGGCCAGCAGGTCGGGCAGGTGAACGAATACCCGCTGCAACGTCACCACGGCCTCCGGCACCAGCGCGATGCGCCCTTCCAGCACGCGGTTGAGCAAATGCTCGGCGCCCCAGGCCAGCTCCGCTACCGCCTCGGCATGCACCATGCGCCCACTGCCCTTGAGCGTGTGCAGGGCGCGGCGCACTTCGATCAAGGCTTCACGCAGGTGGTTGTCGGCCCGCCAGCGCAACCAATGCCGTTCGATGTCCGGCAGCAATTCGCCGGCTTCCTCAAGGAACACCTGGCGCAGTTCGTCGTCGATGCCGTCGCTTCCGGCCGACGAGTCGGCGCCAGTCTCGACCAGCGTGCATTGCACCCCCAATGCCGCCAGGCTGGCACGGGCCATGTCGATGAAGGGCTGGCCATCGGCCAATGGATCGGCCACCCGCCATTGCAAGTAGCACTCAGCAGCGCTCAGTGCTTCGGCCAGGTGCGTGAGCTCGTCCGCTGGCGGTTCGACGTCCAGGTGCTGCAACCACCCCTGGACGTAACTTGCGCAGCCGGCAAACACCTCGGCGGCAACCGGCAGCATGAGCATCGACAACGCGCCGCGCACCTGCTGCAGCAAGCCTGGCAGGGGCTGCAGACGTTGCCGGGGCCAGCCGGATTCCAGGCAGTCACCGATCAGGTCCTTGGCCTGCTGCACCACTGACAGCGACTCGCTCAGCACCAGCTGTCGAATTTCGGCCAGGTCCGAGCCAGGCAGCCCGCCCTGGCCGCCTTCCTCCAGTGGCCCGACCATGCCGTTGAGGGTGGCTTCGACGTACAGCAACGCGCCTGCCACATCCATCAGCACGGCGTCATCCGCTGCACGCTCGCCGAGCG
Source organism: Pseudomonas sp. Rh2 (assembly GCF_040762985.1). Lineage (NCBI taxonomy): Bacteria > Pseudomonadati > Pseudomonadota > Gammaproteobacteria > Pseudomonadales > Pseudomonadaceae > Pseudomonas > Pseudomonas sp. Rh2. Next base: position 954,616 of record NZ_CP142890.1, on the reverse strand, counting down.
CCAGTGCCTGCAGGGCCAGAACCTGGTCGATGATCACCCGTCGTGGTTGCTGGAAACCCAACACCGCCAAGGTGTCCGCGACATGGCGCAGGGGCGCCAGCAAGTCTTCCAGTTGCTCGCTGTGCTGACGGTCGCCACGCACGAAATGGTCCAGGCGCTCTTTGATGCGCATCAGGTCATCGCACAACGCCGTCACCACCGAGCGCAGGGCATCGCGCCCTGGCCCCGCCTGCATCTGCTCGCGCCAGTTGCCCAGCGACAGGTCGAGGTTGGCGAGGTCGTCGGCCCCGGCGAAGCGCTCGGCGGCGCCGCCGATCAGGCTGCCTTGGGCCAGCGGGCCTACACCACGGCAGGTGCGCAATTGGTTGAGCAAGGGCAACATCACCAAGGGCAAGTCGTGACGCGCACCGCGCAACCGCTCCAGATAGGAGGGCAACTGCTCCAGGCCCCGGAACACCGCGCCCAGGCACTCTCCTCGTGGGCTCACCTGGCCTTCGGCCAAGGCCCTGGCCAGTAGCTCCAATTCTTCAGCCAGGTGGGCCGCGCCCCGCAATTCAAGCATGCGCAAGCAACCATGAACCTGGTGCAGGTTATCGACGACGAACGCCAGTATCGACAGGTCGCCCGGTTCCCCGGCAAAGCGCTCCAGCGCCTGGCGGGCCTGACCAAGGCAATCGAGGATGGCTGCCTTGGTCCAGGCCAGGGCAACCGTATCGTGACGTTCGGGGGTGACTGCGGCAGACGCCATGGACAACTCCTCAGCGTGGCTCGGCAGGTGCCGGCAAGGTGAAGCCGGACACCGAGCGACGCATCTCGCTGGCCATGCGAGCCAGGTGGCGGATACTGTCGGCGGTCGCCCCAGAGCCTGCGGAGGTCTGCGCGGTAATTTGCTGGATCACCGCCATGGTGTGGGAAATCTGACCAGCCGACGACGTCTGCAACTGGGCGGCATCGGAAATGCTGTGGATCAGCTCGGCAAGGTTCTGCGACACGCCTTCGATCTCAGCCAGTGCTACCCCGGCATCCTGCGCCAGGCGCGCGCCGCGCACCACTTCGGCGGTGGTCTGTTCCATCGAGATGACCGCTTCGTTGGTATCGGCCTGAATGGTGCGTACCAAGGCCTCGATCTGCCGCGTTGCCGAGGAGGAGCGCTCCGCCAGGCGCTGCACCTCGTCGGCGACCACGGCAAAGCCGCGACCGGCTTCGCCCGCCAGCGATGCCTGGATTGCCGCGTTAAGGGCAAGGATGTTGGTCTGGTCGGCAATGTCGTCGATCAGGCTGACGATATCACCGATCTCCTGGGAGGACTCGCCAAGCCGCTTGATCCGCTTGGCGGTGTCCTGGATCTGCTCGCGGATGTTGTCCATGCCGTTGATGGTGTTGTGCACCACCTCATTGCCTTTGTTGGCGATGGCCACCGACCGTTCGGCTACCTTGGCCGACTCGTAGGCATGGGCCGATACCCGGTCGATCGACTCGACCATGTCGCCCACCGCCAGCGACGCCTCGCTGATCTGCTCGGCCTGATGCTCCGAAGCCTTGGCCAGCTGGCGCGCGGTGTTCTGGGTATCCTGCACCGCCGCGGCGACCTGTTCGGCGCTGTGGTTGATGGTCGCGACCAGATCGCGGAGCTGGTCCACGGAATAGTTGATCGAGTCGGCGATGGCGCCGGTAAAGTCCTCGGTCACCGACACCGTCACGGTCAGGTCGCCGTCGGCCAGTTCTTCGATCTCATCGAGCAGGCGCATGATCGCCTGCTGGTTGCGCTCGTTCTTTTCTGCTGTTTCCTGCAACTGCCGATGCGTTGTCCGCACCATCACCAGGCCGATGAGGATGATCGAGGCCAGTGCAAGCAGACCCAGCACGTAACCGCCGACGGTGTCGAGGGTGCGCCCACTGGCCAGGTTCTCGAAGCTGTTGGCCAGGTGCGAGGCCTCGTCCAGCAAGGTTTGCGAGAGGCTGAAGATGTTGCTGGCAGCCTCGCGCACGCGGAACAGCTCGGGCGAAGTTTCAAGAATTTCGTCCACCGAACCGGCCACGAACTGGAACAGCTCGGCAATTTCGGCCAACCGCGCCCGCGCATCGGCGTCCTCCACGCGCGTGACCTGAATCGCCGGGTTGCCCCCGAGCATGCCTTCGAGCACCTGCCCGAACCGGCTGGCATCGCGACCAAAGGCGTCGGCAGCCTGGGCGGCCGTGTCATCACCCGCCAACACCGTGTTGACCGAACCGAGAATACGTTCGGCCAGCAACAACTGGCGCTGGGCGACAACCACCTGGTTGGCCGGGGCGCCGCTCTGCAGCAGGATCTCCACGACTTTTTCGTACTCGACCTGCAACTGCGGCACGGTCTCAGCCAGGGTTGCCGCTACCTGGTGCAGCGACAACACGGTCTGCTCGCTGGCCAGGATGGTATCGGTGTTCTTGCGCAGGTTTTCCCAGTCCTGGCGCACCGCCTCCATCTCGTCGCGCACCGCGACAGGCGCTGCAGGCAAGCCAGTGGACTTGTCACCTTCGCGCAAGTAGCTCCAGCGCCGCTCGAAGTCGTTGCGTGCATCGGACAGCAGCTTGAAAGCCAGGGCCTTGCCGGCGGCCGCCTCGGTGGCGTTCTTGGCGATGCGTTGGGACAGCACGCGCAACTCGCCAGCATGACCAATGTACTGCTTGTCGTGGTTGGACTGGGTGTTGAGGTAGGCGAAATTGGCGAACAGCAGGATGATCGACAGAATCAACACCACGAACAACACGGTGATCTGCGCGCTGCTGCGCGTGCGCTGGGTCACTGGGGGCGGAGTGACACTGGTGGCCGGCTTGTTCACGTTCGAAGGTCCTATAACGCCACATCGAGAAAGCCCGGGGCCTGGGCCAAGGCGAAGGGGCTGAAAATCGCCCAGTTGCGCTCGCGGGGGAAATGCCCCTGGACGAAACGCGTCGCAGCACGCAGCAACGGCTGGGGCGGCGACAGTTCAAGGCTGCTCAAGGCGAAGTGCTGCAGGCCCAGCACCTCGTCGACCAACAGCCCAACGAAGAGGTCTTCGTGGTCCAGCACCAGGACCCGACGCTGCTTGCCCGGAGCCGCCGGGCCGAGGCCGAAAAAGCTGCTCAGGTCCATGACCGGCAGCAACCGGCCACGCAGATTGGCCACACCGCATACCCACGGCTGCACGCCCGGCACCCGACTGCTGCGCGGCTCACGCAGCACTTCGGCGACTTCGCCCATGGGTGCTACGAACCATTGTCCGGCAATGCGAAAGCCGATGCCGCTCCACTGTTGCAGGCGGGTATCCTGCGGTGGCTGGTCAGCCACCAGCAAACGGCAGCGCCGGTCTATGTCCAGCAACAGCTCGAAAGCGGTGAGCGACGCGCCTTGCGGACGGGTGGTCAAGCGCCCAGCACCTCTTTGAGCTTGGCGATCAGTGCGTCTTCTTCCACGGGCTTGGTCAGGAAGTCACGGGCGCCCTGGCGCGTGGCCCAGATGCGGTCGGTTTCCTGGTCCTTGGTGGTGACCACGATCACCGGGATGGCGCTGGTTTCCGGGTCCTTGCTGAGCTGCCGGGTAGCCTGGAAACCATTCATGCCTGGCATGACGATGTCCATCAGCACCGCGTCGGGCTTTTCCTGGCGGGCCAAGGCGACACCATCGGCACCGTTGTTGGCCTTGAGCACCTGGTAGCCGCGTTTTTCAAGCCACTCGGTCAATCGGTACATCTCTGTCGGCGAATCGTCGACAATCAGAACTCGGGCCATGCTGGTTCCCCATCAGGACAATGAAAACGGCGCCATGGCGGGCGCGATCAGGGTGCGTGTTGTTCGGGCGCGGCGAAACCAGGGACATGCGCCCTGATCGCGTCGAGCAGCTCTTCCTTGCTGAAGGGTTTGGTCAGGAACTGGTCCGAGCCGACCACCCGGCCGCGAGCCTTGTCGAACAGGCCATCGCGGGACGACAGCAGAATGACCGGGATGTCCCTGTAGGCGCTGTTGTGCTTGATCACGGCGCAGGTCTGATACCCGTCCAGACGCGGCATCAACACATCGACGAAGATGATCTGCGGTTGGTGGTCGACGATCTTGACCAGGGCATCGAAGCCGTCGCTGGCGGTGATCACCTCGCAGCCCGCTTCGCCGAGCAACATCTGCGCGGTGCGGCGGATCGTGCGTGAATCGTCGATCACCATCACCTTCAGGGGTTGTTCCATAAATGCCTACCAGTGGAAGTTAGCTGCAAGTGGTGCGGCCATCGCCGGCAAGCCGGCGCCTACACGGTGAGCGCAGGCTTGCCGGCGATGGGCTGTGCGCCCGCTGCGACACAGACGCCACAAAGTGCTTGCAGCTGCACTTTTAGCATACTCCGCAAGGCCATTCCATCTGCCGCGCCCCTTGACCAGCCGCGTTCCCGGCGCCACCCTGAGCCACTTTTCTTTCGATCCATCGCGGCCTCGGGCCGCCAAGAGGAACCACCCCATGAGCGTTCGCCTCGGCATTGTCATGGACCCCATCGCGTCCATCTCCTACAAGAAGGACAGTTCGCTGGCCATGCTGCTGGCCGCCCAGGCCCGTGGCTGGAGCCTGTTCTACATGGAACAGCGTGACCTGTACCTGGGTGCTGGCCAGGCCCGTGCGCAGATGCGCCCACTGAAGGTATTCGCCGACCCGGCCCGCTGGTTCGAGCTGGGTGAGGAGCAGGACAGCGCGCTGACCGATCTGGACGTGGTGCTGATGCGCAAGGACCCACCCTTCGACATGGAGTTCGTCTACAGCACCTACCTGCTGGAGCAGGCCGAGCGTGACGGCCTGCTGGTGGTCAACCGCCCGCAAAGCCTGCGCGACTGCAACGAAAAGCTCTTTGCCACGCAATTCCCGCAGTGCATGGCCCCGACCCTGGTCAGCCGTCGCGCCGACATCCTGCGCAAATTCGCGGCCACCCATGGCGACGTGATCCTCAAGCCACTGGATGGCATGGGCGGCACTTCGGTATTCCGCCACCGCCCGGGCGACCCCAATCTCTCGGTGATCCTCGAGACCCTGACCCAGCACGGCGGCCAGCAGATCATGGCCCAGGCCTACCTGCCCCAGATCAAGGACGGCGACAAGCGCATCCTGATGATCGACGGCGAGCCGGTCGACTATTGCCTGGCGCGCATTCCGGCCAGTGGCGAAACCCGTGGCAACCTGGCCGCCGGCGGCCGTGGCGAAGCCCGCCCGCTGACCGAGCGCGACCGCTGGATCGCCGCCCAGGTGGGCCCGACCCTTCGAGAGAAGGGCCTACTGTTCGTCGGCCTGGATGTGATCGGCGACTACCTGACCGAAATCAACGTCACCAGCCCGACCTGCATCCGCGAGATCGATGCGGCCTACAACACGGACATCGGCGGCAAGCTGATGGACGCCATTGATCGCCAGTTGAAGACGCGCTGACCGCCGACACGCGGCAAATACGCGGAGTGGGGTATGATGCCGGTCCTTTACAACTGACCTGCTGCCCCGCCCCGCGGTTGCTGGATACCTGATGACGCTGCCTGCCGACATCCCCGCCGACCTGCTGCCACCCCGCGTTCGCCCGGTGGACCGGCTTGGCTTCACCCTGTTCCTGGCTGCCCTGGTTCACCTGGCGCTGATCCTTGGTGTGGGCTTCAGCGCCGTCGAACCGGCGCAGATCCGTCACACCATGGACATCACCCTGGCCACCTTCAAGAGCGAGAAGCCGCCGGAGAAGGCCGACTTCCAGGCACAGAACGACCAGCAAGGCAGCGGTACCCTGGACAAAAAGGCGGTCCCGAAGACCACCGAGGTTGCACCGTTCCAGGACAGCAAGATCAACAAGGTCACCCCTCCTCCAGCGGCGAAGCCTGACGTGGAGCCACCACCGGCGCCGCAACAATCCGCAGTGGCCACCAAGGCGCCCAAACCGCAGAAGGTCGAGCCCAAGCCCAAGGAGAGCAAACCGCAGCCCAAGCCTGCGGTGCCCGCACCGGACTTCGACAGCTCGCAATTGTCCAGCCAGATCGCCAGCCTCGAGGCCGAGTTGTCCCACGAGCAGCAGCTGTATGCCAAACGCCCGCGCATCCACCGGCTCAACGCGGCCTCGACCATGCGCGACAAGGGCGCCTGGTACAAAGAGGAGTGGCGCAAGAAGGTCGAACGGGTGGGCAACCTCAACTACCCCGAAGAGGCGCGCCGGCAGCAGATCTACGGCAACTTGCGGATGATGGTGTCGATCAACCGCGATGGTTCGCTGTACGAGGTGCTGGTGCTGGAGTCATCCGGACAGCCAGTATTGGACCAGGCGGCGCAACGAATCGTGCGGCTGGCTGCGCCGTTTGCGCCGTTTACCGGGGATCTGGCGGAGTTCGATCGACTGGAGATCATTCGGACCTGGCGATTTGCCCGTGGGGACCGGCTGTCCAGTAATTGATCGAGAGGGTACGGTCTGGGGCTTGTGGTGGGGCGTGAATCGAGCGTCGCTCGCGCTGCGCATCGCGAGCAAGGCTCGCTCCTACGCTTTGTTCGGGCCGGTCACGCCAGCGTAATTAGCACCCGCCCCTCCCCGTAGGAGCGAGCCTTGCTCGCGATGCGCCGCACAAGCGGCGCTCAATCCCACAAACGCCAGCTTGTTCCGGGCCAGTCACGCCAGCATAACTTGCACCCGACACCGCTCCCCCTCGTAGGAGCGAGCCTTGCTCGCGATGCGCCGCACAAGCGGCGCTCAATCCCACAAACGCCAGCTTGTTCCGGGCCAGTCACGCCAGCATAACTTGCACCCGACACCGCTCCCCCCTCGTAGGAGCGAGCCTTGCTCGCGATGCGCCGCACAAGCGGCGCTCAATCCCACAAACGCCAAAAACCTCCCGACATACAGAGCACCTTGTCAGTCTCGCCACCTGGCGCCACACTATCTCCCATGAAAACCCTCACTCCGAGCTACCTCAAGCACCAGTTCCTGATCGCCATGCCACACATGACCGATCCGAACTTTGCCCAGACCCTCACGTACATCGTCGAGCATAACGCCAATGGCGCCATGGGCCTGGTGGTCAACCGACCTCAAGAGCTGAACCTGGCCGACATTCTCGAGCAGTTGCGCCCGGACGAGGAGCCACCGGCCAGCACCTTGCAGGTGCCGATCTACCAAGGCGGCCCGGTGCAGACCGACCGAGGGTTCGTCCTGCACACCAACGAATGCAGCTTCCAGGCCACCGTCGCCCTCGACGGCCTGTCGCTGACCACTTCGCAGGACGTGCTGCTGGCCATCGCTGCCGGGGTGGGCCCTAAACAGAGCCTTATCACCCTGGGCTACGCGGGCTGGGAAGCTGGCCAGCTGGAGGCCGAACTGGCCGACAACGCCTGGCTCAACTGCCCCTTCGACCCCGAGATCATCTTTGGCCTGGCCAGCGACCTGCGGCTTGATGCCGCCGCCGCCAGCCTGGGGATCAACCTCAATCTGCTGACCAGCCAGGCGGGCCACGCCTGATGGCCGAACTTCGCCTGCTGCTGGGCTTCGACTACGGCAGTAAACAAATTGGCGTGGCAGTGGGCCAAGTGATCACCGGACAAGCCCGCGAGCTATGTGTGCTCAAGGCGCAGAACGGCGTACCGGACTGGAACCAGGTGGAGAAGCTGATCAAGGAATGGAAACCCGACGCCATCGTCGTCGGCCTGCCGCTGAACATGGACGGCACGCCCAGCGACATGAGCGAGCGTGCTGAAAAGTTTGCCCGCCGCCTCAATGGCCGCTTCAACCTGCCCGTGCACACCCACGATGAACGCCTGACTACCTTTGAAGCCAAAGGCGAGCAGATGGCCCGTGGCGGCCGGCACGGCAGCTACCGCGACAACCCGGTCGATGCCATCGCCGCTGCCCTGCTGCTGCAAGGCTGGCTGGAGGCCAACACTTAAATCCGCTTTGCCGCCGGGCCAACCCGGCGCCCTCCCAAGGAGCACGCAATGAGCCTACCCAACCCCGCCGAGCTGATCCGGCAGATGGCTGTCGATCTTCGCGCCCATCTGGCCCGCCGCGCCATTACCGAACCCCGCTTCATCGGCATCCGCACGGGCGGTGTCTGGGTAGCCCAGGCCCTGCAGCAGGAAATGGGTGATAGCAGCCCATTGGGGACCCTGGATGTCTCGTTCTACCGTGACGACTTCAGCCAGAACGGCCTGCATCCGCAGGTGCGGCCGTCCGAGCTGCCGTTCGAGGTCGAAGGCCAGCATCTGGTGCTGATCGATGACGTGCTGATGAGCGGCCGCACCATCCGCGCCGCCCTCAACGAACTGTTCGACTACGGCCGCCCGGCCAGCGTGACACTGGTCTGCCTGGTCGATCTCGACGCCGGTGAACTGCCGATCCGTCCGAACGTGCTCGGTGCCACCCTGTCGCTGGCCCCCAATGAGCGGGTAAAATTGACCGGACCCGCACCGCTCGCACTCGAGCGCCAGGACCTCGCCACCGCTTCCGCCCTTTAAGAGTCCCCCGCGATGACGCCACTCGACGCCAAGCGCCCGCTGCAGCTCAATGATCAGGGCCAGCTGCGCCACTTCCTCTCGCTCGACGGTTTGCCCCGCGAACTGCTGACCGAGATCCTCGACACTGCCGACTCCTTCCTGGAAGTCGGCGCCCGGGCCGTCAAGAAAGTTCCTTTGCTGCGCGGCAAGACCGTGTGCAACGTGTTCTTCGAGAACTCCACCCGAACCCGCACCACCTTCGAACTGGCTGCCCAACGCCTGTCGGCTGACGTGATCAGCCTCAACGTATCGACCTCCTCGACCAGCAAGGGCGAGACCCTGTTCGACACCCTGCGCAACCTCGAAGCGATGGCCGCCGACATGTTCGTCGTACGCCACTCCGACTCCGGTGCCGCCCACTTCATCGCCGAGCATGTCTGCCCGGATGTCGCGGTGATCAACGGCGGTGACGGCCGCCATGCACACCCCACCCAGGGCATGCTCGACATGCTCACCATCCGCCGCCACAAAGGCAGCTTCGAGAACCTTTCGGTGGCCATCGTCGGCGATATCCTGCATTCGCGGGTCGCCCGCTCCGACATGCTGGCGCTCAAGGCCCTGGGCTGCCCGGACATCCGCGTGGTCGGCCCGAAAACCCTGATTCCGATCGGCATCGAGCAATACGGCGTGAAGGTCTACACCGACCTCGCCGAAGGCCTGAAGGATGTCGACGTGGTGATCATGCTGCGCCTTCAGCGCGAGCGCATGGCCGGTGGCCTGCTGCCCAGCGAAGGCGAGTTCTACCGTTTGTTCGGCCTGACCACCGCTCGTCTGGCCACCGCCAAGCCCGACGCCATCGTCATGCACCCGGGGCCGATCAACCGCGGCGTGGAAATCGAGTCGGCAGTGGCCGATGGCAAACACTCGGTGATCCTCAATCAGGTCACCTACGGCATCGCCGTGCGCATGGCCGTGCTGTCCATGGCCATGAGCGGGCAGAACGCGCAACGTCAACTCGACCAGGAGAACGCCCAGTGACCATCAGTATTCTCGGCGCCCGGGTCATCGATCCCAAGACTGGCCTGGACCAGGTCACCGACCTGCACCTGGACGGTGGCCGCATCGCTGCCATCGGGGCGGCACCGGCAGGTTTCAGCGCCAGCCGCACGATCCAGGCCGACGGCCTGGTCGCCGCGCCCGGCCTGGTAGACCTGGGTGTTTCGCTGCGCGAACCGGGCTACAGCCGCAAAGGCAACATTGCCAGTGAAACCCGTGCGGCCGTGGCTGGCGGCGTGACCAGCCTGTGCTGCCCGCCACAAACCCGCCCAGTGCTGGACACTTCGGCGGTGGCCGAACTGATCCTCGACCGCGCGCGCGAGGCAGGCAACAGCAAGGTCTACCCCATCGGCGCCCTGACCAAAGGCCTGGAAGGCGAGCAACTGGCCGAGCTGGTGGCCCTGCGCGACACCGGTTGCGTAGCCTTCGGCAACGGCCTCAAGGAAATCCCCAACAACCGCACCCTGGCTCGTGCCTTGGAGTACGCCGCCACCTTCGACCTGACAGTGGTGTTCCACTCCCAGGACCGCGACCTGGCCCAAGGCGGCCTGGCTCACGAAGGCGCCATGGCCAGCTTCCTCGGCTTGCCGGGCATCCCGGAAACCGCCGAGACCGTTGCCCTGGCGCGCAACCTGCTGCTGGTCGAGCAGACCGGCGTGCGTGCGCACTTCACCCAGATCACCAGCGCCCGCGGCGCCCGGCTGATCGCCCAGGCGCAGCAGTTGGGGCTGCCGGTGACCGCTGACGTGGCACTGTACCAGTTGATTCTCACCGACGAATCGCTGCGAGATTTCTCCAGCCTGTACCACGTACAACCGCCGCTGCGCACCGCCGCTGACCGCGATGGCCTGCGCGAGGCGGTCAAGTCGGGGGTGATCCAGGCGATCTCCAGCCACCACCAACCCCACGAACGTGACGCCAAGCTGGCCCCCTTCGGCGCGACCGAGCCAGGCATCAGCAGCGTCGAGCTTTTGCTGCCACTGGCCATGACCCTGGTTGACGACGGCCTGCTGGATCTGCCGACCCTGCTGGCTCGCCTGACCAGTGGCCCGGCTGCAGCCCTGCGCCTGCCGGCCGGTGAGCTCAAAGCAGGCGGCGCGGCCGACCTGGTGCTGTTCGATCCCAAAGCGTCGACGGTTGCTGGCGAACAGTGGTTCTCCCGGGGTGAGAACTGTCCGTTCATCGGCCACTGCCTGCCGGGTGCGGTGCGTTATACCTTGGTCGATGGGCACCTCTGCCACGAGGCCTGAGTCAAGACATTCGCGGGCAAACCCGCTTCTACTGGGACACGGCTGTTTTCAAGGGCAGCGCAAGACCTGTAGGAGCGGGTTTACCCGCGAATGATCCGACACAGGCCTACCTGCCAAGCCTGACCATTCATCCCCCGCGGTTGAAATCCTTCCCCACACCCCCATATGAGTCTGCATCAGGCACTTTCGCCCCGCTGCGTGGAGACTCTCCCCTTGACCACCATCGTTTCTGTCCGCCGTAACGGCAAAGTCGTCATGGGCGGCGACGGCCAGGTATCCCTTGGCAACACCGTGATGAAAGGCAATGCCAAGAAGGTGCGCCGCCTGTACCACGGACAGGTCATCGCGGGCTTCGCTGGCGCCACTGCCGACGCCTTCACCCTGTTCGAGCGCTTCGAAGGCCAGCTGGAAAAGCACCAAGGCCATTTGATCCGCGCCGCCGTCGAGCTGGCCAAGGAATGGCGTACCGACCGCTCCCTGAGCCGCCTGGAAGCCATGCTGGCCGTCGCCAACAAGGACGCCTCCCTGATCATCACCGGCAACGGCGACGTAGTCGAACCCGAAGATGGCCTGATCGCCATGGGTTCCGGCGGCGCCTACGCCCAGGCCGCAGCCCGCGCCCTGCTGGACAAGACCGACCTTTCGGCGCGCGAGATCGCCGAATCCGCCCTGAACATCGCCGCCGACATCTGCGTGTTCACCAACCATAACCTGACCATCGAGGAGCAGGACCTGGCCGAGTAATCAGTTGTTCTGGCGCCCCCTCCCGGTGATGGGGCTTTTCCACACTGAACCACTCCGCCCAAGGACCGTTTTGACCATGTCCATGACCCCCCGCGAGATCGTCCACGAACTCAACCGCCACATCATCGGCCAGGACGACGCCAAGCGCGCCGTGGCGATCGCCCTGCGCAACCGCTGGCGGCGCATGCAGCTGCCCGCCGAGCTGCGCGCCGAGGTAACCCCGAAGAACATCCTGATGATCGGCCCTACCGGCGTCGGCAAGACCGAAATCGCCCGCCGACTGGCCAAGCTGGCCAACGCGCCGTTCCTCAAGGTCGAAGCTACCAAGTTCACCGAGGTGGGCTATGTGGGCCGCGATGTCGAATCGATTATCCGCGACTTGGCCGATGCCGCCCTGAAGATGCTGCGCGAGCAAGAGATCATCCGCGTGCGCCACCGCGCCGAAGACGCTGCCGAAGATCGCATCCTCGACGCACTGCTGCCGCAAGCCCGTGTCAGCAGCTTCGCCGAAGAGGCCGCACAGACCAGCACCGACTCCAACACCCGCCAGCTGTTCCGCAAGCGCCTGCGCGAAGGCCAGCTGGACGACAAGGAAATCGAGATCGAAGTGGCTGACTCCATGGGCGTCGAAATCGCCGCGCCGCCGGGCATGGAAGAGATGACCAACCAGCTGCAAAGCCTGTTCGCCAACATGGGCAAGGGCAAGCGCAAGTCGCGCAAGCTCAAGGTCAAGGAAGCGCTTAAGATGGTGCGCGACGAAGAGGCGAGCCGCCTGGTCAACGAGGAAGAGCTCAAGGCCAAGGCCCTGGAAGCGGTCGAACAGCACGGCATCGTGTTCATCGACGAAATCGACAAGGTGGCCAAGCGTGGCAACGTCGGCGGTGCCGATGTGTCCCGTGAAGGCGTGCAGCGCGACCTGCTGCCGCTGATCGAAGGCTGCACCGTCAATACCAAGCTGGGCATGGTCAAGACCGACCACATCCTGTTCATTGCCTCAGGTGCGTTCCACCTGAGCAAGCCAAGCGACCTGGTGCCCGAGCTGCAAGGCCGTCTGCCGATCCGCGTGGAGCTCAAGGCGCTGACCCCGGAAGACTTCGAGCGCATCCTGCAAGAGCCGCACGCATCGCTGACCGAGCAGTACGCCGCGCTGCTGAAAACCGAAGGCCTGAACATCGAGTTCGCCGCCGACGGCATCAAGCGCCTGGCCGAGATCGCCTACCAAGTCAACGAGAAGACCGAGAACATCGGTGCCCGTCGCCTGCACACCCTGCTCGAGCGCCTGCTCGAAGAGGTGTCGTTCAGTGCTGGCGATCTGGCCAGCGCTCATGACGAGACGCCGATCAAGATCGACGCAGCTTACGTCAATGGCCACCTGGGTGAGCTGGCGCAGAACGAAGACCTGTCGCGCTACATCCTGTAAGACTGGCAACTGCATCAAGGCTAAACCCGCCGCCATAGGATCACCCGTGAGCCTGTGGCGGTGGGTTTAGCCGCGAATGGGCCCTTGAATCCCTGCAGCGGAAGCTGGAAGCTAGCGATATCCGCGTCCGAGAGATTCGCCCCATGGCCCGCCTGCCCACCGCCATCAACCTGCACAAAGCTTCGAAAACCCTCAGCCTCACCTACGGCCCCGACGAGGTCTACCACCTGCCTGCCGAATTCCTGCGGGTGCACTCCCCCTCCGCCGAGGTCCAGGGCCACGGCAATCCCATCTTGCAATTTGGCAAGATCAACGTCGGTCTGGTCGGTTTGGAACCGGCGGGTCAATATGCACTGAAATTGACCTTCGACGACGGGCATGACAGCGGTTTGTTCACTTGGGAGTACCTCGAGCAACTGTGCCTGCGCCAGGAACAACTCTGGGCCGAGTACCTGGATGAACTGCACAAGGCCGGAAAATCCCGCGATCCCTCGGAATCCGTCGTCAAGCTGATGCTCTAGCTCAATGGCCGCACGCATTAGAGCGCATTTTCTAATCTCATCTGCTTGAATGCCTTAGTGACGACCCGCTACGGGTTGTCTTGCGCATTACATGAAAGTCGGGTAACCAATGGAGCTGGCAAGTTCCCTGCATCGCTATTCATGCGTTCGGGGGAGAGGCTGGTTGTTGTAGAGGTCGCGAGCGAAAGCAGGCTGTCTTCACACGCAGAATCCCCGCAGCTCATCACCGACACGCACCCGGTCGCAGTACCGCTGTTCCTTATCACTGGTCAACCGAGTAGTAGTACCGGGCTGTCGTCCGTGCACCTGTCACGGAAAACCGGTACGCGTCTCAGGACAACGGAGCGTCGTAGATGAGTAACAAGAACAACGATGAGTTGCAGCGGCAAGCCTCGGAAAACACCCTGGGGTTGAACCCGGTCATCGGCATTCGCCGCAAGGACCTGCTGAGCTCTGCTCGTACCGTACTGCGCCAGGCCGTGCGCCAACCCCTGCACAGTGCCAAGCACGTGGCGCATTTCGGCCTGGAATTGAAAAACGTGTTGCTGGGCAAGTCCGCCCTGAAACCCGAGAACGACGACCGTCGCTTCACCGATCCGGCCTGGAGCAACAACCCACTGTACCGTCGTTACCTGCAGACCTACCTGGCCTGGCGCAAGGAGCTGCACGACTGGATCGGTGAAAGCGACCTGTCCCCGCAAGACATCAGTCGCGGCCAGTTCGTCATCAACCTGATGACCGAAGCGATGGCGCCGACCAATACCCTGTCCAACCCGGCAGCAGTCAAACGCTTCTTCGAAACCGGCGGCAAGAGCCTGCTCGATGGCCTGTCCAATCTGGCCAAGGACCTCGTGCACAATGGCGGCATGCCCAGCCAGGTGAACATGAAGGCGTTTGAAGTGGGCAAGAACCTCGGCACCAGCGAGGGCGCGGTGGTGTACCGCAACGACGTGCTGGAGCTGATCCAGTACAGCCCGATCACCGAACAGGTGCACAGTCGCCCGCTGCTGGTGGTACCGCCGCAGATCAACAAGTTCTATGTCTTCGACCTGAGCCCGGAAAAGAGCCTGGCACGCTTCTGCCTGCGCTCCCAGCAGCAGACATTCATCATCAGCTGGCGCAACCCGACCAAGGCCCAGCGCGAATGGGGCCTGTCGACCTACATCGATGCGCTCAAGGAGGCGGTGGACGCCGTGCTGTCGATCACCGGCAGCAAGGACCTGAACATGCTCGGCGCCTGCTCCGGCGGCATCACCTGCACCGCGCTGGTCGGGCACTACGCCGCACTGGGTGAGAAGAAGGTCAATGCCCTGACCTTGCTGGTCAGTGTGCTGGACACCACGGTGGACAACCAGGTCGCGCTGTTCGTCGACGAGCAGACCCTCGAGTCGGCCAAGCGCCACTCCTACCAGGCCGGCGTGCTCGAAGGCAGCGACATGGCCAAGGTCTTCGCCTGGATGCGCCCCAACGACCTGATCTGGAACTACTGGGTCAACAACTACCTGCTGGGCAACGAGCCACCGGTGTTCGACATCCTGTTCTGGAACAACGACACCACGCGCCTGCCGGCCGCCTTCCACGGCGACCTCATCGAGATGTTCAAGAACAACCCGCTGACCCGCCCCGACGCGCTGGAAGTGTGCGGCACAGCCATCGACCTGAAACAGGTCAAATGCGATATCTATAGCCTTGCCGGTACTGCCGACCACATCACGCCATGGCAGTCATGCTACCGCTCGGCGCATCTGTTCGGTGGCAAGATCGAGTTCGTGCTTTCCAGCAGCGGCCATATCCAGAGCATTCTCAACCCGCCGGGCAACCCCAAGGCGCGCTTCATGACCGGTGCCGACCGCCCCGGCGACCCACTGGCCTGGCAGGAAAACGCCACCAAGCACGCCGACTCCTGGTGGCTGCACTGGCAAAGCTGGCTGGGCGAGCGTGCAGGCGAGCTCAAGAAAGCACCGACGCGCCTTGGCAATCGCACCTACGCTGCCGGGGAGGCATCGCCAGGCACCTACGTCCACGAACGTTAAGTTGCACAGCCGTGGCCACCGAGCGGTGAGCCACGGCGCTACTTTCACCACAGAGTCACGCGCATGCCGCAACCTTACATATTCAGGACTGTCGAGCTGGACAACCAGTCCATCCGCACCGCCGTCCGACCAGGCAAGCCGCACTTGACGCCGTTGCTGATATTCAATGGCATCGGTGCCAACCTGGAACTGGTGTTTCCGTTCATCGAGGCCCTGGACCCAGACCTGGAAGTCATCGCCTTCGATGTGCCCGGCGTCGGGGGTTCGTCGACCCCACGCCACCCCTATCGCTTTCCCGGCTTGGCCAAGCTTACCGCACGCATGCTCGACTACCTCGACTATGGCCAAGTCAACGTCATCGGAGTGTCCTGGGGCGGAGCGCTTGCCCAGCAATTCGCTCATGACTACCCCGAGCGCTGCAAGAAACTGGTGCTGGCGGCGACTGCCGCGGGCGCGGTGATGGTGCCAGGCAAGCCCAAGGTGTTGTGGATGATGGCCAGTCCCCGGCGCTACGTGCAGCCTTCCCATGTAATCCGCATCGCACCGTTGATCTACGGCGGCGGTTTTCGCCGCGACCCTGAACTGGCCATGCACCATGCCGCCAAGGTTCGCTCCGGCGGCAAGATGGGCTACTACTGGCAACTGTTCGCGGGGCTTGGCTGGACCAGCATTCACTGGCTGCACAAGATCAGCCAGCCCACGCTGGTACTGGCAGGCGACGACGACCCACTGATCCCGCTGATCAACATGCGTTTGCTGGCCTGGCGAATTCCCAACGCCGAGCTACACATAATCGACGATGGCCACCTGTTCCTGATTACACGGGCAGAAGCCGTGGCCCCGATCATCATGAAGTTCCTCCACGAAGAACGCCAACGGGCAGTCATGCACCCTCGGCCCGCCTCTGGTGGCTGAGCAGCGCGCTGCGCTCTTGTTTGTACGGCGTGAAGGTGAGAACGGTTCAACGAGGGAGTGTTGACATGAAAGAGAAACCGGAAAGAGGGACGATCCACGCTCCCGTGAGCAGCATGAACGTGCAGAGCGCCATCGTCGGCCTGCGTGGTCGCGACCTGATTTCCACCCTGCGCCATGTCGGGCGCCATGGCCTGCGCAACCCGCTGCATACCGCACGCCACCTGCTGGCCTTGGGTGGCCAGCTGGGACGGGTGATGCTCGGCGATACGCCCAACCAGCCCAACCCCCGCGATAACCGCTTCAGCGATCCGACCTGGAGCCAGAATCCGCTCTACAGTCGTGGCCTGCAAGCCTACCTGGCCTGGCAGAAGCAAACCCGCCTCTGGATCGAAGACAGTTCACTGTCCGATGACGACCGGGCTCGCGCGCAGTTTCTGTTCACCTTGATCAACGATGCCCTGGCGCCAAGCAACTCGCTGCTCAACCCGCTGGCGGTGAAAGAACTGCTCAATACTGGCGGCCAAAGCCTGTTAAGGGGCGTGTCCCACCTGCTCGACGACCTGCGCCACAACGACGGTCTGCCACGCCAGGTCGACGAACGCGCCTTCGAAGTCGGCGGCAACCTGGCTTCGACCCCGGGCGCAGTGGTGTTTCGCAATGAGCTGCTGGAGCTGATCCAGTACAAGCCAATGAGCGAGAAGCAGCATGCACGGCCACTACTGGTGGTGCCGCCGCAGATCAACAAGTTCTACATCTTCGACCTGGGGCCGACCAACAGCTTCGTCCAGTACATGCTCAAGAATGGTCTGCAGGTATTCATGATCAGCTGGCGCAACCCCGACCCACGCCACCGCGAATGGGGGCTGTCCACCTACGTCCAGGCCGTCGAAGAAGCGCTCAATGCCTGCCGCAGTATCAGCGGCAACCGTGACCCCAACCTGATGGGCGCCTGCGCGGGTGGCCTGACCATGGCGGCGTTGCAGGGCCACCTGCAAGCCAAGCATCAGTTGCGCCGGGTACGCAGCGCGACTTACCTGGTCAGCCTGCTCGACAGCAAGTTCGACAGCCCGGCCAGCCTGTTCGCAGACGAGCAGACCATCGAGGCAGCCAAACGCCGCTCGTACCAACGTGGCGTCCTCGATGGCGCCGAGGTAGCGCGGATCTTCGCCTGGATGCGGCCCAACGACCTGATCTGGAACTACTGGGTCAACAACTATCTGCTCGGCAAGGCCCCACCGGCCTTCGACATCCTCTACTGGAACGCCGACAGCACGCGCCTACCCGCCGCGCTGCATGGCGACCTGCTGGACTTCTTCAAACACAATCCACTGACCCACCCTGCGGGGCTGGAAGTGTGTGGCACGCCCATCGACCTCAAGCAGGTCGATCTCGACAGTTTTACCGTGGCTGGCAGCAACGACCACATCACCCCGTGGGACGCGGTGTACCGATCGGCGTTGCTGCTGGGGGGCGAGCGGCGCTTCGTGCTGGCCAACAGCGGGCACATCCAGAGCATCATCAACCCGCCTGGCAACCCCAAGTCCTACTACCTGGACAACCCAAAGCTCTCCAGCGACCCTCGCGCCTGGTTCCATGACGCCAAGCGCAGCGATGGCAGCTGGTGGCCGCTGTGGCTGGAATGGATCACACCGCGTTCCGGCCCGCTCAAGGCCCCGCGCCTGGAGCTAGGCAACAGCACCTATCCACCGCTGGGCCCCGCGCCAGGCAGCTACGTACTGGCACGCTGAGCACCTTGACCGGATGAAGACCCGCGACCGTATCCTCGAATGCGCCCTGCAGTTGTTCAACCAGCAGGGCGAACCCAATGTCTCGACCCTTGAGATCGCCAACGAACTGGGCATCAGTCCCGGCAACCTGTACTACCACTTCCATGGCAAGGAGCCACTTGTGATTGGGTTGTTCGAGCGCTTCGAAGAGGAACTGCTGCCGCTGCTCGATCCTCCGCTGGATGTACGTCTGGACGCCGAGGACTATTGGCTGTTCCTGCACCTGATCGTCGAGCGCATGGCCCAGTACCGGTTTCTGTTCCAAGACTTGTCGAATCTGATCGGACGCCTGCCGAAGCTGGCCCGTGGCATCCGCAGCCTGATCAATGCCCTCAAGCGCACGCTCGCTGCCTTGCTGGCCAGCCTCAAGGCCCAGGGGCAGGTCGTCAGCGAAACGCAGGCGCTGGGGCAACTGGTGGAACAGATCACCCTGACCTTGATGTGTTCGCTGGATTACCAGCGGGTACTAGGCCGGGAAGGCGATGTGGGGATCGTGGTCTACCAGGTGATGATGCTAGTGGCGCCGCATCTGCAGCCACCCGCGCGCGTGGCGGCGGAACAGTTGGCGGTGCGGTATCTGGAAGGATGAAAGCGAGCACAAGGGTTGACGCGATCGCTGGCAAGCCGGCTCCTACGGTTCAGGTGTAGGCGCTGGCTTGCCGGCGATGGCACGGCGCGGTATCAGGCCTGGCCGACCACGCTCAGCGGCGCCGACGGCGTGCTGCTGGCCGCAGTGGCAGCAGGCGCCGGAGCGGCGGTAGCGGCCGGAGCAGCGCTCGCAGCGGGTGCTGCTGGCTTAGCGGCGGCCGGTTTGGCCGGGGCCTTCTTCGCTGCCGGTTTCTTCGCGGCAGCAGGCTTGGTGGCCGCAGGCTTGGTAGCCGGCTTCGCTGCTGGCTTGGCTGCTGCTGGCTTGGCAGCTGCTGGTTTGGCTGCAGCGGTCTTGGCGGCGGGTTTGGCAGCTACGGTTTTCGCCGCAGGCTTGGCAGCAGCCTTGGCCAACGGTTTGGCCGCTGTCTTGGTTGCGGAAGCCTTGCTGGCCGCGCTACGGGAGGAGATCGGGGTGACGGACGCACCAGTCAGTTTCTCGATCTGCTTGGTCAGACTGTCCACCTGCTGGTGCAGGGCCTTGATCTCGTTGCGGCTCGGCACGCCCAGACGCGAGATGGCACTGTTCAGGCGCTTGTCGAAGGCTTCCTCGAGCTCGCTCCACTTGCCCAAGGCACGGTCCTTGACGCCGGACACACGCGAGGTGGTGGTGGACTTGGCGCTTTCCGCCACGTCTTCAGCGGTCTTCTTGGCCTGCTTCTCAGCCTTCTCGCCGTCCTTCACCAGCGAGTCGAACAGCTTGGGGCCATCCTGGTCGATCTTCGAATAGATACCCAGGCCTGCCAGCCAGATCTTGCGGGAGTACTTTTCGATCCCGCCGATCCAGGAGCTGCTTTCTTTGTCGGTACTCTTCTTGCCAGCCATCCTGCTCTCCTTATGGTTTGTGCGCGACGCGCTCGAGCAGCTCATGAAGCTGTTCAAGCTTGATGGACAGCGCCTCAACGTCATGTTTAGACGGAATGCCGAGGCGATTCAAGGCGCGACCGACGCGTGCGTCGAAGGCCTTTTCGATTTTGTCGAGTTGAACTTCGACTTTGCCACGTACGCGACTCACTTCCTCGGTGGCCTCGTCGATGTGGCTGTTGGCGGCATCGAGCTCTTTGTCGATGCGCTTCTTGCCACGTTTCTCGACGCCTTCACCGGCTTTTACCAGCTCCTTGAAGTAATCGGAGCCTTCCTGGCCGACACGGGCGTAAGCGCCGATGCCCGCCAGCCAGATCTTGCGTGCGTAGCCGCGTACCTCGCCCAAGGTACCCAGGACTTCGTCCTTTTTCTTCACGTTCACTTTGGCCATGCTCTGTACCTCATGCTCATGAGTGGAGGGAGGATGAGCCCATGGGGGGTGGGCTTGAGCATAAGGTAGGGGGTGAAATTAGAATCTTCACCCTAAGGTGGGGCGGTGGTACTGGCGAGGGCACCGCCCTGGCCGTGGAATCAGGCCAACGCCTTGTCCAGCGCCCGCTCGATCTCGCTTTTGATGGTGCTGCCCATGATCGACAGCATCATGCCCAGCTTCAGTTCGACCCGAATGGTGTCCTCGCCGATATGGACGCTGCCATTGGCGCCGCTGCGCGTCACATCGACGCGGTCACCGTTCCAGTTGGCCTTGAGGTCGTATTCGCGGGACAGCTTTTCCACCAGCGCTTGGGCCTTGGCGCGGGCGGCTTCGCGGCCGAGGGAGTGCTTGCGTTCAACGCTGATCTGGGTCATGGGGACGATCCTGGATATGAGACATGCTCGCCATTATGCCCGTCCCCTCCCCCAGGCACACCCCGCCAAGACAAATCCGCCCGTTCGCCCTAGAATGGCGGTAATTTTTTCCGGTGAAGCGATATGAACGACCAGCGCAAAGGCGAACACGCCGAACCCACCACCCATTTCGGCTACCAGGACGTGCCTGAAAGCCAAAAAGCGAAGAAGGTCGCCGAGGTGTTCCACTCGGTGGCGGCCAAGTACGACTTGATGAACGATGTGCTGTCCGGCGGCATGCACCGCCTGTGGAAGCGCTTCACCATCGAGCTGTCGGGCGTGCGCAGCGGCAACCGCGTGCTGGACATCGCTGGCGGGACCGGCGATCTGGCGGCCAAGTTTTCCCGTCTCGTGGGCCCTACCGGCCAGGTGGTGCTCGCCGACATCAACGAATCGATGCTCAAGGTCGGCCGCGACCGCCTGCTCGACCGTGGTGTTGCCGGCAACATCGAGTTCGTCCAGGCCGATGCCGAGAAGCTGCCGTTCCCCGACAACCACTTCGACTGCGTGACCATTGCCTTTGGTCTGCGTAACGTCACCCACAAGGACGAAGCCCTGCGTTCGATGCTGCGCGTGCTCAAGCCCGGTGGTCGCCTGTTGGTACTGGAGTTCTCCAAGCCGACCAACAAGCTGATGTCCAAGGCCTACGACGCCTACTCGTTCGCCTTCATGCCACTGGCCGGCAAGCTGATCACCAACGACTCGGAGAGCTATCGCTACCTGGCCGAGTCGATCCGCATGCACCCCGACCAGGAAACCCTGAAGGCCATGATGGTCGATGCCGGTTTCGACCGCGTCACCTACCACAACATGACCAGCGGTATCGTTGCCGTGCACCGGGGAATCAAGCCCTGATGTTGCTGGCCGGGCTGCTCGCCAGCGTCGAACATGGCCTGAACCGCGTCCTGCGCATGGACAGCACCGCCCTGCCGCGGCTGGCTGCGCTGGAAGGCAAGGTCATCGAAATCGACTGTCGCCAACCCGCCCTGCAGGTATTCATCCTGCCGGACGAGGAAGGCCTGATGCTCGCAGCCCACTGGGAGGGCGAGGTCGACTGCAGCCTTCGCGCCCCGGCGGGCAGCCTGGCCCAACTGGCTCTGGCCAAAGACAAGAACGCCGTGCTGCACAGCCCACAGGTCGAATTGCATGGTGACAGTGCCGTGCTGCTCGACCTGGTCGGGGTGCTGCAGGACCTGGAACTGGACTGGGAGTTCGAGCTGTCGCGCTGGCTGGGACCAGTGGCCACCTCGCTGCTCGCAGGCCACCTTCGTCTGCGCGCGCGCTGGACCCGCCAAGGCCTGACCCGCTTCAGCCAGAACCTGTCCGAGTACCTGGCCGAAGAGTCGCGCACCCTCGTGGGCAAGCGCGAAGCCGAAGCCGCCTTCAGCGAGCTCGACGCCCTTAAAGTCGACATCGAACGCCTCGAGGCGCGCCTCCAGCGCCTTTCCCGATCCCTTGATACCAGCGATAAAGCATGAAGCTGCTTGCCGTCCGCCGTCTGTTGCGCATCCAGCGCGTCGTGATCCGCTACCGCCTCGATGACCTGCTGTTCGACCTGCCCCTGCCCTGGTGGCTGATGAGCCTGCGCCTGCTGATGCCTTGGCGCTGGCTGCCGCGCAAGCCTTCCGAGCTCAGCCGTGGTGCGCGCCTGCGCCTGGCCTTGCAAGACCTGGGGCCGATCTTCATCAAGTTCGGCCAGTTGCTCTCCACCCGCCGCGACCTGCTGCCCACCGACATCGCCGACGAGCTGATGCTGCTGCAGGACCGTGTCCCGCCCTTCGACCCGAAAAAGGCCGTGGCCCTGATCGAAGAGCAACTGGGCGCCCGGGTCAGCGATGTGTTCAGTCGCTTCGATGTCGAGCCCCTGGCCTCGGCATCGGTGGCCCAGGTGCACGCCGCGCGCTTGAAAACCGGCGAAGAGGTGGTGGTCAAAGTGGTACGCCCCGGCCTCAAGCCGGTGATTGCCCAGGACCTGGCGTGGCTGTTCCTGATCGCCAAGGGCGCCGAACGGGTGTCGGCCGATGCGCGCCGCCTGCACCCGGTGGAAGTGGTCAGCGATTACGAAAAAACCATCTACGACGAGCTCGACCTGCTCCGCGAGGCGGCCAATGCCAGCCAGTTGCGGCGTAATTTCGAGGGCTCGGAGCTGATGTACGTGCCCCAGGTCTACTGGGACCTGTGCCGCCCGAAGGTGCTGGTGATGGAGCGCATCTATGGCGTACCGGTGACCGACATGGTGACCTTGGCCGACCAGCGTACCGACATGAAGATGCTGGCCGAACGGGGTGTCGAGGTGTTCTTCACCCAGGTGTTCCGCGACAGTTTCTTCCATGCCGACATGCACCCAGGCAACATCTTCGTCAGCACGGTCAAGCCGTGGAGCCCGCAGTACATTGCCATCGACTGCGGCATCGTCGGCAGCCTCACCGCCGAGGACCAGGACTACCTGGCGCGCAACCTGATCGCCTTCTTCAAGCGTGACTACCGCCGTGTCGCGCAATTGCACATCGACTCTGGGTGGGTACCGGCGCACACCAAGGTCAATGAGTTCGAAGCAGCTATCCGCACCGTATGCGAACCGATCTTCGAGAAGCCACTCAAGGACATTTCCTTCGGCCAGGTACTGATGCGCCTGTTCCAGACCGCACGGCGCTTCAACATGGAAGTGCAACCGCAACTGGTGCTGCTGCAGAAGACCTTGCTCAACATCGAGGGCTTGGGCCGTCAGCTGTACCCGGACCTGGACCTGTGGAGCACCGCCAAGCCGTACCTGGAGCGTTGGATGCGCGAGCGCATGAGCCCCAAGGCGGTTCTGGGCAACCTGCACAGCCAGGTCGAGCAACTGCCGCACCTGGCCGACATGACCCGCGACTTGCTCGAACGCCTGTCACAACCGCACCTGCACGATCCGCAGTTGCCGGAGCGTCGTCGCCAGGGCGACCGCTGGGCGCTGCGCCTGCTCGGTGCGGGACTGCTCGGCGGTGGCGCGGTGTTGGCGGTGGGCGCTGCCGAGACCGCCAGCCTGGCCGCCCCTGTCGCCTGGCCGGCCTGGTTGATGCTGGCCGCGGGGCTTTACCTGATCGTGCGCCAATAGCCAGCAGCGTGGCTGGCTGGCACACTAGCGCAAAGGGCTCGGCACAGGCGCGGGCCCGGTTTTGGAGTCGACGATGAAAGACTGGCTGGACGAGATCAAGTGGAACAGCGATGGCCTGGTACCGGCAATCGCCCAGGACCATAAGACCGGACGCGTGCTGATGATGGCCTGGATGAACCGCGAATCGCTGGCCCTGACCGCCGCCGAACAACGCGCTATCTACTGGTCGCGCTCACGTGGCAAGCTGTGGCGCAAGGGCGAGGAGTCGGGCCATGTGCAAAAGCTGCACGAAATGCGCCTGGACTGCGATGCCGATGTGATCATCCTGATGGTCGAGCAACTGGGCCATATCGCCTGCCATACCGGACGCGAAAGCTGCTTCTACCGCGTCTACGAAGACGGCCAGTGGAAAACCGTCGACCCGGTCCTGAAGGACCCGCACGCCATCTACAGCGCAGGACACTGACATGAGCGACACCCTGAACCGCCTGGCCGAAGTGCTTGAGCAACGCAAGCAAGCGGCCCCCGACAGCTCTTACGTGGCCAGCCTGTACCACAAGGGCCTGAACAAGATCCTTGAGAAACTTGGCGAAGAGTCCGTCGAAACCATCATCGCTGCAAAGGATGCTGCCGTCAGCAAGGATTACAGCGATGTCATCTATGAAACCGCCGACTTGTGGTTTCATAGCCTGGTGATGCTCAGTGCGCTGGGCCAGCATCCGCAAGCCGTGCTCGATGAGCTGGAGCGTCGTTTCGGTCTTTCCGGGCATGACGAGAAGGCCGCGCGTCAGCCTTCTGCCTGATACGTTTTCGAGGGCGCTTGGCGCGCCTATCGTGGGGGCGGGTTTACCCGCGAAGAGTGCAACGCGGTGCATCGCCCGGCTTAGCCGGTGTTCGCGGGTGAAACCGCTCCCACAGGGACCGCGCTGCCAGACAATTTCGCTGTACCTGTAAATTTCAGGAGTACGAAATGGGTATTTTTGACTGGAAACACTGGATTGTCCTGCTGGTCGTCGTAGTCCTGGTCTTCGGCACCAAGAAGCTGAAGAACTTCGGCAGCGACCTTGGCGAGTCGATCAAGGGCTTTCGCAAGGCCATGAACGAAGAAGAGAACAAGCCAGCCGAACAGACGCCTCCCCCAGCCCAACCCGTGCCGCCGGTGCAAAGCGCGCCGCAACAAGCCCAGGGCCAGACCATCGAGGGCCAGGCCCAGCCGGTCCAAGAGCCGCAACGGAAAGACTGACCCATGTTCGGCATCAGCTTCAGCGAGTTGCTGCTCGTCGGCCTGGTTGCCCTGCTGGTGCTCGGACCCGAGCGCTTGCCCGGCGCCGCCCGTACCGCTGGGCTGTGGATCGGCCGCCTCAAGCGCAGCTTCAACAGCATCAAGATGGAAGTCGAGCGTGAAATCGGCGCCGACGACATCCGCCGCCAGCTGCACAACGAGCACATCCTGCAGATGGAGCAGGAAGCACGGCGCATCCTCAACCCACAGACGCCGCCCGCTCAGCCGCCGACCGCCGCGCCTGGCCAACCGCCCGCCGCAGCCGCGACAACGCCTGTAACCTCCGGCGGTGCGCCGGAAACGTCCGAACAGCCCCAACCGCCGCGAGCCCCATGAGCGAAAATCCGGAACACGACCAGCCGATGCCGCTGGTTTCGCACCTGACTGAACTGCGTACCCGCCTGCTGCGCTGCGTGGCGGTCATCTTCCTGATCTTTGCCGGGCTGTTCTCGTTCGCCCAGCAGATCTACACCCTGGTCTCGGCCCCGCTGCGCGAACACCTGCCAGCCAATGCGACGATGATCGCCACCGACGTGGCTTCGCCGTTCCTGACGCCGTTCAAACTGACCATGATCGTCTCGCTGTTCCTGGCGATCCCGTTCATCCTCCAGCAGATCTGGGGCTTCATCGCGCCAGGGCTGTACCGCCATGAAAAGCGCATCGCTATCCCATTGCTGGTGTCGAGCATCCTGCTGTTCTATGCCGGCATGGCCTTCGCCTATTTCCTGGTGTTCCCGCTGATCTTCGGTTTCTTCGCCAGCGCCACGCCGGAAGGCGTGTCGATGATGACGGACATTGCCAGTTACCTGGATTTCGTCATGACGCTGTTCTTCGCCTTCGGCGTCGCCTTCGAGATCCCAGTGGCCGTGGTGCTGCTGGTGTGGATCGGCGTGGTCGACGTGAAGTACCTGAAGAAGATCCGCCCCTACGTGATCATCGGCTGCTTCGTGGTCGGCATGGTCCTGACGCCACCGGATATCTTCTCCCAGACCTTGCTGGCGGTCCCCATGTGGCTGCTGTTCGAGATCGGCGTGCTGTGTGGCAGCCTGATCCGTAAACGCGGCCACGAGAACGAAGCCGCAGACGACCACAACGACCAACCGCCAGCGACGCAATCGTGAACCTGCTGTTACTGGAGGAGGCCGACTTCGTTTCGGCCGACCGCGTCGTCCTGGCCGACCGCCGTTTCACCCACATGCAGGAGATCCACCGGGTCGCGGTGGGGGATACCCTGCGCGTCGGACGTATCGGTGGCCTGATGGGCAAAGCGACAGTGGTCCGCCTGGAGAAACACCAGGCGGAGCTGGACGTCAGCTTCGACCAGCCGCCACCGGCCAAGCTGCCATTGACCCTGGTGCTGGCCGTGCCACGGCCGAAGATGCTGCGCCGGCTGTTCCAGACCGTTGCCACCCTTGGCGTGCCCCGGTTGGTCCTGGTCAACAGCTACAAGGTCGAGAAAAGCTTCTGGCAAACGCCTTTCCTGCACCCCGACAGCATCCGCGAAAACCTCATCCTCGGCCTTGAGCAGGCCCGCGACACGGTGCTGCCCGAGATCATCATCGAGAAGCGCTTCAAGCCGTTCGTCGAAGACCGCCTGCCAGCCATCGTCGAAAACACCCTTGGCCTGGTCGGTCATCCTGGCCCTTACCCGGCGTGCCCACGCGCTGTCGAAGGCCCCGTGACACTGGCCATCGGCCCTGAAGGCGGCTGGATTCCCTATGAAATCGAGCTCTTGGGCAAGGCCGGGCTGACACCTGTGCAACTGGGTGACCGCATCCTGCGAGTCGAAACTGCCGTCACTGCACTGTTATCGCGAATATTCTGACAGTTAAGTCAGATATTTCTGCCCATCAAGTTTCCTCCGCGCAGGCCGATGGTTTAACAACACAACAATAATCCGTGTTGCGAGTTAACCGGGGAGTCGATCATGTACCGTTGGTTTGCCCAATCGCTGGGAAATATGAGCGTCAATCGCAAATTGGGGCTGGGGTTCGGGCTGGTGCTGCTGCTGACCCTGGCTATCACGCTGACCGGTTGGAAAGGCCTGGACAGCGTCATCGACCGTGGCGACAAGCTAGGCAATATTTCCGTGATCTACCAGTACACCCAGGAACTACGCATCGCGCGCCAGCACTATGAGCGCAAACGTGATGAGACCTCCATCGGCGAGCTGGAAAAGTCCCTGACGAACCTGGAGCGCCAGGTGCAACTGATGCTCGGCCAGATCGAACAGCCAGTCGATCGCCAGCGCCTGGAACAACAACAGGAAGCCGTTCGCCAGTACCAGCAGGCTTTCAACCAGCTCAAGCAGTCCAGCCAACGCCGCGAAGCCAGCCGCAGCGTGCTGGGTGACAGTGCCGACAAGGCTGCCGACCTGATCGGCAAGGTCCAGCAGCGCCTGCTGCAAGGCGGCGATATCAACCAGTATCAGTACGCCGTTGAAGTCAGCGCCCTGCTGCAGCAAGCGCGCTTCCAGGTACGGGGCTACACCTACAGCGGCAATGCCGACTTCCAGCAGACCGCTCTGCAAGCTATCGACCAGGCCATGGCCGAACTCAAGGCACTGCCTGCCAAAGTGGGCGCCGAACACGCCTCCAGCCTCGACGACGCAGCCACCGCGCTGGCGGGCTACCGCGATGCGGTCAGCCAGTTCGGTACTGCCCAGGCGGCCAGCGAACAGGCCCTGCAACGCATGGCTGAGCAAGGCACGGTGTTGCTGCAGGCCAGCCAGGCAATGACGGTTTCGCAGACTGACGTGCGTAATGCCGGCACTCGCCAGGCCAAGATGATGCTGGCCGCCGCAACGGGCCTGGCTCTGCTGTTGGGCGTGCTGGCCGCCTGGGTCATCACCCGTCAAATCATCATTCCGCTGCGCAATACGCTCACCGCCGCCGAGCGCGTGGCCGATGGCGACCTGCGCCACGATCTGCCGGTCGATCGCCGCGACGAGCTTGGCCAACTGCAAGCGACCATGCAGCGCATGACCAAGAGCCTGCGAGAGCTGATCGGCGGTATAGGCGACGGCGTCACCCAGATCGCCAGTGCCGCCGAGGAGTTGTCGGCTGTCACGGAACAGACCAGCGCCGGGGTCAGCAACCAGAAGGTCGAGACCGACCAGGTTGCGACGGCCATGAACGAAATGTCGGCCACTGTTCACGAAGTGGCGCGTAACGCCGAGCAGGCGTCGGAAGCGGCAGTCATGGCCGACCAGCAGGCCCGTGAGGGTGATCGGGTGGTCGGCGAAGCCATTGCCCAGATCGAGCGTCTGGCCAACGAGGTGGTCAATTCCAGCGAAGCCATGAACCAGTTGAAGGCCGAGAGCGACAAGATCGGCAGCGTGCTGGACGTGATCAAGTCGGTGGCACAGCAGACCAATTTGCTGGCCCTGAACGCCGCCATCGAAGCGGCCCGCGCAGGCGAAGCCGGGCGCGGATTCGCCGTGGTCGCTGACGAGGTACGCAGCCTTGCCCAGCGCACTCAGCAGTCGACCGAAGAGATCGAAGAGCTGATCGCCGGCCTGCAAAGTGGCACCGAGCGCGTGGCCAACGTCATGGACAGCAGCCGCGGACTCACCGACAGCAGTGTCGAACTGACCCGCCGTGCCGGCAGCTCGCTCGAGACCATCACCCGCACCGTGTCGTCGATCCAGGCGATGAACCAGCAAATCGCCACGGCTGCCGAGCAGCAAAGCGCCGTGGCCGAGGAGATCAACCGCAGCGTGATGAATGTGCGGGACATCTCCGACCAGACCTCGGCGGCGAGCGAGGAAACAGCCAGCTCCAGCGTGGAACTGGCACGCCTGGGTACGCACCTGCAAGGGTTGGTGGGGCGGTTCAGGCTCTAGGCTGCCCGGGGGGCGCCTGTACTGGCCTCTTCGGGGGTAGTCCCGTGCGGAGGCCAGTACAGGCAGAATTTTCTTGCATGCTGCGGTGAAATTTCCTACCTGATTTTCAGGTCAAGTCCTACAGCTCCGCTGCCGATTGGCAGAGGTGTGATGCTGGCAATGCGCCCTCATCCCCCTCTCAATCGCACGGAGACTCAACATGTTCGGCTACCTCAATCGCAAGCTCGGCAACATCAGCGTCGCCGCGAAGCTCGCCATGGGCTTCGCCGTGGTCCTGCTGCTTACCCTGACCACCACCGTCACCGGCTGGACCGCCCTGGACGGCGCCATCGAGCGCTCGGAACAGCTCAGTGAAATCGGCCTGATCAACGACCTGGTCAAGGACCTGCGCGCCGAGCGCATTACCTACCGTGTCCTCAGCGACGACACCAGCAAGGCCCGCATCGGGCAGATACTCGAACAACTCGAAAGCATGCTGACCACCCTGCATCAGCGCAGTGGCGTGGATGCCTCACGCCAGATGCTCACGCAGAAGCTGCAGCAGTTGCAGCGTCTGCGCGAGGATTTCGCCACCCTGCAACGCACGGTCGAGAGCCGCCAGACGCTACGCCAGGCCATGGCGATGCAGGAGCAGACACTCAGCGAGGTAATCGACGAGCTACAGACCCAGGCCTTGCTGAAAATGCCTGCCGACAGCCAGCAAGCAAGCGTACTGGGGCTGATGGACACGCTTGGCCGGCACATAGATGGGGCCAACCAGCAGAGCCAGATGCCGGCCTACACCTTCTCGCCGCTCAGTGACTTCGCCAAGGTCGGGGACTCAGCACTGGATGCGGCCGACAAAGGCCTCGCCCAGTTGCTTGTCGGCCTTGCTCCCCTGGGGCTATCCCGCGCATTGAGAGAGCAGCCCGGCGTCGAACTGGCCAAGTACCGGACCAGCTTGAACGAATACCGCAACGCTGCCCTGGCTGTCGAGCAACTGCAGGAGCGCATGGAAACAATGGGCGATGAGCTGGGCGCCACCAGTCTGGAACTGAGCCAGAGAAAGATCGAGCAGCGAGACAGCGAGGCTCTGGCGGCCCGTTCGCTGCTTACTAGCGTCGCCATGCTGGCTTTGGTGGTGGGCGTGGTGGCCGGCTGGTTGATCACCTTGCAGATCACCCAACCCCTGCGCCAGACCCTGGCCTTGGCTGCACGCATCGCCCGTGGCGACCTCAGTCAACTGGAGCCAGTACAACGGCGCGACGAAATGGGGCAACTCCAAGCGAGCATGCGCGAGATGACCATCAGCCTCCGTGAGCTGATCGGCGGTATCGACCAGGGCGTCAGCCACCTGTCCCAGGCCGCGACACAGCTGGCTGCCAGCAGCGAAGACACCAAGCAACAGATCAATCAGCAACGCGAGGAAACCGACCAGGTGGCCACGGCCATGAACCAGATGAGCGCGACCGTGCAAGAGGTGGCACAGAATGCCGAACAGGCCTCGCTGGCGGCCACCAACGCCGATCACCAGGCACAGCTGGGCGATCAGGTGGTGGCGCAAGCCATTGGTCGCATCGAGCAACTGGCGGGGCAAATGGACCGCTGCCTGGCCGCCATGCAGCACCTTGCCGGAGAAAGCGAGCGGATCGGCAGCATTCTCGATGTGATCAAGTCGGTTTCCGAGCAGACCAACCTGCTGGCGCTGAACGCGGCCATCGAGGCGGCCCGCGCTGGGGAGGCCGGTCGCGGTTTTGCCGTGGTCGCCGACGAAGTGCGCGGATTAGCCCAGCGCACCCAGCAATCGACCGAAGAAATCGAGCAACTGATCGAGAACCTGCACAGCGGGACCGATGAGGTCACCACACTGCTCGACAGCAGCAAGCTCCTGACCGAGCAAAGTGTCGAGTTGAGTCGCAAGGCAGGTTGTGCGTTGAGTCAAATCACCGATACCGTCTCGAGTATCCAGGGCATGAATCAGCAGATCGCCACGGCCAGCGAAGAACAGAGCGTGGTGGCCGAGCAGATCAACCGCAGCGTGATCAACGTCCGCGATGCGTCGGACCAGACCAGTACGGCGAGCGAGCAGACCGCAGCGTCCAGTGGTGAGCTGGAGCAGTTGGGACGACAGCTGAGGGGGATGGTGGGGCGGTTCAGCCTTTGAGAGGTTGCGGCACCGGTCTTGAGGTGTTGCGTGAATCGAGCGCCGCTCGCGCGGCGCATCGCGAGCGAGGCTCGCTCCTACGGCTGTTTCGGGCCAGTTTTCCCTGCGCGATCTGCGCGCGCCTCTGTCAATTGGCCAGAAACGAACGTAGGAGCCTCGCTCGCCATGCGCCGCGAGGGCGGCGCTTGGTCGGATAAACGCTGAAGCACCCCCGGCAAGCGCATGACCTGCATCACGCGCCCCGCAGTTACAGCACCTGCCGCAGAAACGCCTGTGCCCGTGGGTCCTTAGGCGATGCGAAGAACTCCGCTGGCGACGAATCTTCCAGCAGCTTGCCGTGATCGAAGAACAGCACCCGATCCGCCACTTCCCGGGCAAAGCCCATCTCGTGGGTCACGCAGACCATCGTCATGCCCTCCTGGGCCAGGGTCTTCATGACATCGAGCACTTCACCGACCATTTCCGGGTCAAGCGCCGAGGTCGGTTCGTCGAACAGCATCACTTTGGGCTCCATGGCCAACGCCCGGGCAATCGCCACCCGCTGCTGCTGGCCGCCCGAGAGCCGGGACGGATACTCGTTGGCTTTCTGCGCGATCCCGACCTTCTCCAGCAATGCCCGGGCCTTGGCCTCGCGCTCGGCCTTGCCACGCTTGCGCACGACTTTCTGGGCAAGGCACAGGTTCTCGAGCACGGTCATGTGCGGGAACAGGTTGAAATGCTGGAACACCATGCCGACTTCACGGCGGTAGGCGTTGATGTCGGTCTTCGGGTCGTCCAGCTGCAGGCCGTCGATGGCCACGTGGCCGTCGTCGAAGTGCTCCAGGCCGTTGAGGCAACGCAGGAAGGTCGACTTGCCCGACCCCGAAGGGCCCAGCACCACCACCACTTCGCCCTTGGCCACGTGCGTGGTCACCTTGTCCACCGCGCGCACCACTTGGCCACGCGTGTCGAAGACTTTCAACAGGTCACGAACTTCAATCACTTTGCGCAAGCCTCCGCTCGAGCCGGCTGGCCAGGTGCGACAGCGGCAGGTTGATCAGCAGGTAAAGGCCTGCCACGCAGAACCAGATCTCGAAGGTCGAGAACGAGGTGGTAATGGCCTCGCGGCCACTCTTGGTCAGTTCGGTGATGGCGATCACCGAAACCAGCGAGGTGTCCTTGACCAGGCTGATGAACTGCCCGGCCAAGGGCGGCAGCACGCGCTTGAATGCCTGAGGCAGGATCACGTGACGCATCGACTGGCTGGCGTTCAGGCCCAGCGAGCGCGCAGCTTCGTTCTGGCCTTTGGCGATCGACTGTACGCCGGCACGGACGATTTCGGCGACGTAGGCGCCGGTGAACAGCGCCAGGGCCGCCACCCCGGCGAATTCGCGGGACAGGTTGAGCACCGTACCGATGAAGAAGTAGAAGATGAAGATCTGCACCAACAGCGGCGTACCGCGCACCAACTCGACATAGACCGTCGAAAGGTCGCGCAGGGTCGGGTTGCTGGAAAGCCGGCACAATCCGGCAAACAAGCCGATCACCAGGCCAAGTGCCCCGGAAACCACAGAAATCCACAGCGTGGTCCACAAGCCCCACGCCAGAGGACCGGCTGCCCAGTGACGGGTCACACCGATCTGATCGCCTTCGGAGACATCGTCACCGCGGCTCAGTTGCAGGCTGTCCTTGGCCACGTCGAGCACCTGCTGGTCGCCGTTTTCGTCCTTGAGCGTGACACGCGCGGTGTCACCGGAAACGACGATGTCCTGGACCGTGCCGTAGCTGGCGGCGCGCTGGGCTTCTTCGGCCTGGTAGGCGAAGTATTGCGGCACGCGGTTCCAGCGCCACTCGTAGGAAATCATCGAGGTGGCCAGGTACAGGCTGAACGCCAGGCCCACCAGGACCAGCGCGGTCAGCGCATGCCAGGGCCACTGGGCTTTCTTGTGTTTGATCACGAGGGTACTTCCGTAAATGCGAACGCGCAGGGTTTGCCTGCGCGTCGGGGTCAAAGCCTGGGCTTGTGGCCTGGCCTTATTCCATTTCCTTCAGCCAGTCCTTGTTCTTGAACCACTTGTCGTGAATACGATCGTAGGTCCCGTCATGCTTGATCTGGTGCAGGAAGTTGTTGATGAAATTGATGCTGTCGTAGTCGCCTTTCTTCAGGCCGAAAGCCAGTGGCTCGTAGGTGAAGGGCTCGTCGAGGAACAGCAGCTTGCCAGCGCCGGCCTTCTCCACCGCAACCACGTTGTAAGGCGCGTCATAGACGAAGGCGTCGGCCTTGCCGTTGACCACGTCCATCACCGCTTCCTGCTCGTTGTCGTAGCCGTGGTACTTGGCTTTGCTGATCAACTTCTTGGCGACCATCTCACCGGTGGTGCCAAGCTTGGAGGTAATGCGGTACTTCTCGTTGTTCAGGTCTTTGTACGACTTGATCTCGCCCGCCAACTCCTTGCGGATCAGCAGGGTCTGGCCCACGACAATGAAGGGTTCGCTGAAGTTCAGGCGCAGGTTACGTTCCTGGGTCAGGGTCATACCGCTGCCGATCATGTCGAACTTGTCGGTCAGCAGGGCCGGGATGATCCCGTCATAGGCGGTGGAGACCGTCTCCAGCTTGACGCCCATGGACTTGGCCATGGCCTTGAGGATATCGACTTCGAAACCAATGATTTCGCCGCGCTTGTTGGTCATCTGGAACGGCATGTAGGTGGGGTCCATGCCCACACGCAGGGTGCCACGCTTGACCGCGTCATCGATGGCGCCAGCCTGGGCCGCCGTCACGGCGACCAGGGCGGTGACACCGACCAGCAGTCGCGAGAGGTATTTCTTGATCATCACCAGGTCCCCTAGCAAGAAAATAATCGAATCTTATTGTTGGCACGGCCTTACAGGCCTATGCGGAATATCGGAGAAGGATGCTAACGCATGGCGGCTCTGGGACCTAGAGCCGGGGGGGACTTTGTTGGCCAAAATCGGTGGGGCCCGAAACGCTTCGCGGGTAACCCGCTCCTGCAGGGACGTTGAATACCCTGTGGGAGCGGCTCACCCGCGAAGAGGCCCGATCAGGCGCCGGCCAGCGCCGGCTGGCCTTCGTTCTCCGGGTGCAGCGGCAACAGCGGCGAATGCGGGTCGTTCTTGATCGAAGCACGCCACACGTCGATCCACGCTGCGTTGTGCTCGGCCCACACCTGCTCGTG
Organism: Pseudomonas sp. Rh2; assembly: GCF_040762985.1. Lineage (NCBI taxonomy): Bacteria > Pseudomonadati > Pseudomonadota > Gammaproteobacteria > Pseudomonadales > Pseudomonadaceae > Pseudomonas > Pseudomonas sp. Rh2. Next base: position 920,557 of record NZ_CP142890.1, on the reverse strand, counting down.
CAGGCGGGTGAGCGCCACCGGGTCGCTCAGCAGGGCCAGGCGGGTAGTGAGATCCAGTCCTTTGGGCCCGACCTCCATCGCCTTGGCCACACGCTCGGCACGCAACGCCTCGATCGGCGCAGCCTGCCCGTGACGGGCCGTGGCCATGGCGCAAGCCAGGGCGTTCTGCCGTGGGTCGACCACCGCGCGCACGAAGCCATCGTGCAGGGCGTGCCAGCGGTTTTCATGGGTGTACTGGTCGGTCGCCAGCAGTTCCTGTGGCGTCGCGTATTCCTCAGGGATGAGGAACAGCTTCTCGTCCTTGGCCGCCAGGCCCAGGCGCGTACGGCTGGAGATCACCGAAACCGGAATCGACAGCACCAGCGAGCCGACGATCGGCGCCAGCCACCACAGGAAGCTGGGGTTCAGCCAAGCAACCAGCGCCGCCCAGGCGATACCCAGCAAAGTCTGCGGGCCATGGCGGCGCACCGCCTCGCTCCATGGGGTGGAGTCGTCGTCACGCTGCGGCGAGTTCCAGGTCGCGGCCCAGCCAAGGAAGGCGGCCAGCACGAAGCGGGTATGGAAGATCATCCGCACCGGGGCAAGCAGCATCGAGAACAGCATCTCCATCAGCATCGACAGGGTGACCTTGATGCGACCGCCGTACTCGGTGGCGCCCTTGGCCCAGATCAGGATGACGCTGAGCAGCTTGGGCAGGAACAGCAGCACGATGGTGGTGGAGAACAGCGCAACAGCCTTCTCCGGGTGCCACTGCGGCCACAGCGGGTAGAGTTGGTACGGCTCGATGAAATACTGCGGTTCCATCAGCGTGTTGGTCGCCAACAATGCCGTCGACAGCACCAGGAACAGGAACCACAACGGCGCCGACAGGTACGACATCACGCCGGTGAGGAACACCGCGCGGTGGACCGGGTGCATACCCTTGACCAGGAACAGGCGGAAGTTCATCAGGTTGCCGTGGCACCAGCGACGGTCACGCTTGAGCTCGTCGAGCAGGTTCGGCGGCAGCTCTTCGTAGCTACCCGGCAGATCGTAGGCGATCCATACGCCCCAACCGGCGCGGCGCATCAACGCGGCTTCGACGAAGTCATGGGACAGGATCGCACCGGCGAAGGCGCCCTTGCCGGGCAACGGCGCCAGGGCGCAGTGCTCGATGAACGGCTTCATGCGGATGATCGCGTTATGGCCCCAATAGTGCGACTCGCCCAGCTGCCAGAAGTGCAGGCCGGCGGTGAACAGCGGGCCGTATACACGGGTGGCGAACTGCTGCAGACGTGCATACAGGGTGTCCATGCCCGAGGCTTTCGGCCCGGTCTGGATGATGCCGGCGTCGGGGTTGGCCTCCATCAGGCGCACCAGGCTGCTCAGGCACTCGCCGCTCATGACGCTGTCGGCGTCGAGCACGACCATGTACTTGTAGTCGCCACCCCAACGACGGCAGAAGTCGTCGAGGTTGCCGCTCTTGCGCTTCACGCGGCGACGGCGACGGCGGTAGAAGATGCGGCCGAAACCCTTGGTTTCGCGGCATACGTCCAGCCAGGCCTGCTGTTCGGCGACGGCGATGTCGGTGTCGTTGGTGTCGCTGAGCACGAAGAAGTCGAAGCGGTCGAGGTTACCGCTGGCGGCCACCGACTCGAAGGTGGCGCGCAGACCGGCGAACACCCGCGGCACGTCTTCGTTGCAGATTGGCATCACCAGAGCGGTGCGCGCTTCGGGGGCAATCGGCTCGTTGCCAGCGCTGCTGCCCGAAATCTTGTACTTGTCACGCCCGGTGAGCAACTCGAGGAAGCCCATCAACGCGGTCCAGAAGCCTGCCGATACCCAGCAGAACAGAATGCCGAAGAGGATCAGGATGGACGTCTGCAGCGCATAGGGCCAAACCTGCACCACGGTATCCCAGAGCGGTTGCTGCACGACTTCGTCGAAGTCGACGAACGACCAGCCCTGGTAAGGCAGGATGCCCTTCATGTACCAGCCGGCTACGATGGTCTGGCCGATCATCAAGGCCAGCAGGATGTAGCGGCGAATCGAGCCCACGGTGCGCCAGCGCGCAGGCGGCAGCTCGCGCTTGGGCGGCTGCGGCGCGTTGGTGCGGCCGGTCATGCGCCGCCACATGCGAATCAGTACGTTGGTACGCCACGGCTCGGGCACTACCTTGGTGCGTTTGATCGGCGGGGCGATCTTCAGGCACAGGCGGCCGCTGCCGTCGACGCTGAGCATCTCGGCGTCTTCCAGCTCGGCGGCGCTGCCCACGGTCAGGCGCGGGCCGACCGAGGCCTGCACGGCCTCGGTTGGGTCGGCGGCCGGTTTGGCCGCCAGACGTTGGTGCAGCTCACTGAACGATGTGCAGCTGGCGAGTTCCGCACGCTGCTCGTCGCTCAGTGGTAGATGGGCCAGGTATTCGCGAAGCGACTCTGGCCGTGCGCTTGAGTTACTCATCGGCAGGCAACTGATAGCTCCAGGTCTCGGTCAGCACTTTTTCGGTGGTGGCCGGTGTCCCGTTGGTGGACGCCGCATCGGCGGCAGGTTGTTCGGCCTTGGCTGGCTGTTCGGTCTTGGCGACCTTCTCAGCCTTGGCATGCTTGGCGGCAGCCTTGTCCTGCTTGGCATCCTTGGCCGGCTCGACCGGAACGTCGCGTACCAATGCCGCGCGCATTTCGGTGGATTTGTTGGCTTCCTTGACCTTCAAGCGCAGGGTCAGGCGCCAGCCCTTGGTCTCGGGGTTGTAACGCAGGTTGTTTTCGACCACCTCGGCGTTGTCGCCAACGCTGATCTGGCTACGCACCGGGGTATCTTCCGGCAAGCTGGCCAGCGCCGGGCCGGCGAAGTCGACCAGGAAGGCCACGCTGCCGTCAGGCTGACGGATCAGGTTGGACTGCTTGACATCGCCCGTGGAGCGCAGGGTCTGCTTGACCCAGCCCAACTCAGGGGCCTGGAACTTGGCATCGTCGATGGTCCAGTGCAGGCGGTAGTCGTACTCGAACGGCTTACCTGGCTCGGGCAGCTTTTCCGGGCTCCAGAACGCCACGATATTGTCGTTGGTCTCGTCAGCGGTCGGGATCTCGACCAGATCGACGGTACCCTTGCCCCAGTCACCCTTGGGCTCGATCCAGGCGCTTGGGCGCTTCTGGTAGTTGTCGTCGAGGTCTTCATAGTCGCTGAACGCGCGCTGACGCTGCATCAGACCGAAACCACGCGGGTTCTCGATGCTGAAGTTGCTCACAGCCAGGTGTTTCGGGTTGTTCAGCGGGCGCCACAGCCACTCGCCGTTGCCGGCATGGATGGCCAGGCCTTCGGAGTCGTGCAGGGCCGGACGGTAGTTCAGGACCTTCGACGGCTGGTTCGGGCCGAACAGGAACATGCTGGTCAGCGGCGCGATGCCCAGGCGGCTGACCTGGTCACGCAGGAACACACGCGACTTGACGTCGACGATGGTGTCGGTGCCCGGACGCAGGGTCAGCTTGTAGGCGCCAGTGGAGCGTGGCGAGTCGAGCAGGGCGTAGATCACCAGGTGCTTGTCGGCAGGCTTCGGCTTCTCGACCCAGAATTCGGTGAAGCGCGGGAACTCCTCGCCCGACGGCAGCGCGGTGTCGATGGCAAGGCCACGGGCCGACAGGCCGTACACGTGGCCCTTGCCCACAACGCGGAAGTAGCTGGCACCAAGCAGGGTCATGATCTCGTCCTGCTTGTCGGCCTTGTTGATCGGGTACAGCACGCGGAAACCGGCGTAGCCCAGGTTCTTGGTGGTTTCCGGGTCATGCGGGACGTCACCGAACTCGAAGCGGCTCGGGTCGTACTTGATTTCCTCGACCTTGGTGGCGGTGACTTCGTTGATCTTCACCGGGGTGTCGAAGTGCATGCCCTGGTGATAGAAGGACAGCTTGAAGGGGGTCTTGTCCGTGGCCCACTCCGCTTTCTCCTGCAGGAAGCGAATCTTCTGGTAGTCGGCGAACTTCATGTCGCGGAAAACCGCAGGCAGGTTGCTTTTCGGTGCTTCGTACTTCTGGCCGGCCAGATCCTTTGCCTTGGCTGCAACATCGTCAAGATTGAATGCCCACAGCTGGCCCGCGCTCATCAGGCCAACCAGCGCCACGCTGGCCATCAGAGCCTTGCGCAACCGATTGCCGGGGATTCTTGATGCATTATGGGGACTAACAATCACGAGCAACCCTCGCCGAAAACAGATCATGAAACCAACGGCCAGCGACCAATGCCGGGTTGGCGAGCACTGTTCGGACCCCGTAAGGGCGCAATGATTCCCCAAACGGATCCAGACAATGCTCAAGTCAGAGTAAAACGAACCTGCGAACGCAGGTCCACGCAGCGCGCGATTATCCAGCAGGTCGCGTTACAACGCATCAGGCTGGAGCAACTATTTATCGTACAAAACCCCTTGTTTTCCTACAAACAAGGGGTTTTTCGACCTCATATTTGTAACATAAATGTTACGGGGCCATCATTGACCAGATGCACCTGCATGTCGGCACCGAAGCGCCCGCTGGCCACATCGGCGTGCTGGCCCTTGGCTTGCTGCAAAAGATAGTCGAACAGCTCGGCGCCCAAGGCAGGTGAAGCGGCTGTCGAGAAGCTCGGACGCATCCCACTTCGTGTGTCGGCGGCCAGAGTGAACTGGGACACCAGCAGCAAACCACCCGCTACATCCTTGAGGGACAAGTTCATCTTGCCCTGCTCGTCGCTGAACACCCGATAGTTGAGCAGCTTGTGCAGCAATTTGTCGGCATGTTCGCGGGTATCCCCAGGTTCGACAGCCACCAGCACCAACAAACCCTGGTCGACGGCCCCGACGATCTCGCCCGCTACCTCTACCCTTGCGCCGCGTACCCGTTGCAACAACCCCTTCATGCTTCTTCCAGTGGCAGATCAAGCAAACGGCGGGCCATCTGGTCGGCGGCACGCACCAGCGCATCGGTGATACCCGGCTCGGAAGCGGCATGACCGGCATCGCGAATGACCTTGAGCTCGCTGTTCGGCCAGGCCTGATGCAGCGCCCAGGCGTTGTCCAGCGGGCAGATCACGTCGTAGCGACCATGCACGATCACCGCCGGCAAGTGGGCGATCTTCGGCATGTCACGGATCAGCTGGTCCGGTTCGAGGAAGGCGTTGTTCATGAAGTAATGGCACTCGATGCGGGCGATCGACAACGCCCGCTGAGGCTCGGAGAATCGATCGACCACCAGCGGATTCGGGCGCAGCGTAGCGGTGCGACCCTCCCAGGTGGACCACGCCTTGGCGGCATGCATCTGGGCGATCTGGTCGTTGCCGGTCAGGCGCTTGTGGAAGGCCTTGACCAAGTCACCTCGCTCCTCCGGCGGAATCGGTGCGATGTAGTCCTGCCAGTAGTCAGGGAACAGGCGGCTGGCACCTTCCTGGTAGAACCATTCGATCTCCTGCGGCCTGCACAGGAAAATGCCGCGCAGGATCAGGCCGTGGACCCGCTCGGGGTGGGTCTGGGCATAGGCCAGGGCCAGGGTAGAACCCCACGAGCCACCGAACAGCACCCACTTGTCGATACCCAGGTGCTTGCGAATGCGCTCCAGGTCCTCGACCAGATGCCAGGTGGTGTTGTTCTCCAGGCTCGCATGAGGCGTGGAGCGGCCACAGCCGCGCTGGTCGAAGGTGATGATGCGATACAGGTTGGGATCGAAGTAGCAACGGCTCTGGGCATCGCAGCCCGCGCCTGGCCCCCCGTGGATGAACACCACCGGCAGACCTTCTGGCGAACCGCTCTCGTCGACATACAGCACATGCGGCGCTTCCACGGCCAGATCGTGCCGGGCGTAGGGTTTGATCTGCGGGTACAGGGTCTGCATTACGCACTCCGTGTGAGGATTTAATCTGCCGTTGGGCATCATAAACCTGAATTGGCCTTTGAGCATGTGTCTATGGATAGATCATGTTATGTGCTTGAGCAGAACAGCGGTCCCTAGCATCGGCGCTTTACCGAACGAGGCGCCCGAATGACCACCTTTAGCGACTTGCCGCTGGATAACCACCAGCACCTTCATCCCCACGACCTTATCCTCGCCAAGCTCCCCACCTGGATGCTCAGCGCTGCGCCACACACGTTCGAGCAAATGCGTGCGGCGATCAAAGACGCGCCACACGGTTTCCTGCAAGCATGCGCCAGCAAACCGACGGTCGCACGCCGCCTGGCCCGCGACTATGAGGTCTACCGAACCGCACAGGCGCAGGTACGGTCCCACTTCGAGTCCTTGCCCGACCTGGAGCAGTTCGCCAGGCAACAGCTGACGGCGGCAATGAAAACGCGATTCGACCTCGACCTGGATGTCACCCAGACCTTTCTGTTCAACGCAAGCAAGGCCCAAGCCTACCAGGCGCCCGTCAATGGCGATCCGCTCATTGGCGCCCAGCGGGCCTTCAGGCTTGCGACGCAGTCCTTGCTGCACTGTGCCCTGCAGAATTTTGAAGCAGCCGAAGCGCTGCCTGGGGGGCTCGATGGCGAAACGCTGGTGTCCAGCGTGCTGGACAGCAACGCTTTCCAGGGGCTTCAACCGACTGGCAACCCTGTGCGGCTTGCGCCACACGCGTTCGCTGCGCGGGTGCGCGAACTGGACATTGGCGGCCAATACCAGGCCTTGATCCAGGACGCTTCGACAGCCCTCGCAGCGGCGGAGCAATCGGCGTTCCGCCTCGAGATCCATAGGGCTTATCTCGGCGAGCTGATCGACCAGACCTTGCATGAAGCCCTTCTGGCCTTCGTCGATCATGGCCAGGGCGACTACCAGGGTGACTACCTGCGATGCGCGTTCCTCAACCTTTTTGAAATACCGCTTACTGGCGCGCTGGTCATCGGTGTCGTGCCGTCCCCAGAGCAGCTCCTGTGGTACGACGCGACCACCCTGCCCTACAAGGACGTTCTGCTCACCTATCTGCCAGGCGCGCCTATACCCTTGAAGGCCCATGCTGGCGTGCACCAGGCTCAGGCGCATCTGCGGGAGCAATTGTGGGCCATGGAGGTGCGCCACCTGCAGCAGGCCGTAGCGGCTCGCGACAGCGCCACGTTCATCACCAGGCTGCGCGATTGCCTGCAACCGATCGACTGGACCACGTACACCCCGAAGCCGGGGCATCAGGGTGGCCAGGCCCAGCGGGTACGCGACCCCGACGCCTGGGTCCCGGTCACCTTGCAACCGATCACCCGTCCGCTCGCCGATGAACTGGCCCGTCAGAAACAGCTTCGGTTCAAGGATGACGCGCTGTTCCATGCCGTACCGACTGCGTTCGAGGACCAGAAAAGTGCGCAGAAACGGCGTGCCTATTTCGAGCAACTGGCATTCACCGCACTGAATATCGGTGCGTTCGTCGTACCCGGCCTGGGCGCGCTGATGCTGGGCCTCTCGGCCATCCAACTGAGTTACGAAGTGTACGAAGGCGTCGAGAGCTGGGCAGACGGCGACCGGGATCAAGCATTCGACTATTTGCTGGACGTGGTGGAAAACGTCGCTCTCCTAGGCGTGCTGGGCGCAACGGGCGGAGCCAATGGCACGCCCGCCATCGAGCGTATTTCGGTGGAAACGCCTTCGTTCATCGAAGCGCTCGAACCTGTCACCCTGCCCGACGGCGATACTCGCCTGTGGCAGCCAGACCTCAAGCCGTTCGCTCATGACATTGTGCTGCCTGCCGGCCTCGAACCTGACGAGGCCGGTCTGTACCACCATGACGGCAAGACCTGGCTACCCATCGACGGCGAAACCTACAGGGTCGAACAGTCACCTCCCCAGAATGAATATCGCCTCGTTCACCCCGTCCGTCCTTTGAGCTATGAACCACCGCTGCGTCATAATGGCGCGGGCGCCTGGTTGCATCCCCTGGACCGCCCCGAGCAATGGCAGGAACTGGCATTGTTCCGCCGCGCCAGCCACCTGAGCACAAGGTTCGATGATCGGACAGCGGTGCGCCTGCTGCGTGTGAGTGGTACCGATGAAGATGTCCTGCGACGGACAGTCATCGAGCAGCACCGACTGCCGGGGCCCCTGCAAGACTCGATGAGCCGCTTCGAGTTGTACCAGTCGATCACCCAGCAGCCCGCGCTGACAGAGCCCGGCCACATCCATGCCGCATTCCAGGCGCAGTACCTGGAGCAACCCGTCAGCGTCTTCCCCGGCGCCGATACTGTCCGCTCGCGCTACCCGAACCTCCCGAAGCCGGTCATCGAAGAGCTGCTGCAAAACGTCGTGCCGGACGAACTGGCCGAGCTGCGCACGGGAAGAATCCCTCGGCGCCTCGCCGAAGAGGCCCGCCTGCTGCAACAGCAGGTAAGGCTCAATCGCGCCTATGAAGGCCTGTACCTGGAGAATGTGCGCAACTGGGATACCGACCTGCTGGTCCTGCACACCCTGGAAGGCCTGCCTGGCTGGTCACCCGATATCGCTATCACCCTGGAGCAGCGCCTGCATTCACCGACCCAGGCCGACAGCATTGGCCCGCATGATGCGTCGGGACGCAAAACGATCATCTGCACGCACACCGGTTACGTCGTGGTGGACAGTGACAGCCTCGACCAACCGATTTTCGCTCACGGCTCACTGTACGGGGCTCTATTCGAAGTGCTTGCACCCACGCAGCGCCAGGCGCTGGGCGTAACGCATGGGCAGGCGCTCAAACGATTGGTTCAGCAAGGCACTCCATTAACGCGTGCGGCCTTGCGCAAGGTGCTGGGAATGCAGCCTGTGCGTCCAGGTTTTCGCTCGCCCATGCGCCTGGCGGATGGCCGCATCGGCTACCCGCTGGGTGGCACTCGCCCTCGCATCACCAGCATTTCCCGGCAAACGTTGCTCAACGCCATCCGCCAGATAGGGCTTCACGCACCAGTCCCCAGGCCTGCCGAACAGACCTTGGCCGCCCTGGAAAGCCGAGGCATGACACGCACCTCGATCAACGACCTGCTACAAAACCTGATGGGCCAGCGCAATCAGTTGCACAGCAGCCTCGGGCAATGGCGGCGACTGGCCGAACGCATGCCCCATCAGCCGGCTGATCACTTGGAGCGACTGCTAAGCACCATTTCGCAGTACTGGTACGACAGTGCATTTGCTCCGGCCAGTCAGCCGCTGCGGCTCGAACGCCTGTCCTTGCTCGAATTCCCGCTCAATTTGCCGGAGTTCTTCACCGAGGGCGTTACCGACCTGCAACTGGTCGACACATCACCCGAAGCCTTCGAAGGCTGGACTCGGCACGCGCCACAACTGAACAACCTGCTGCGACAGTTTTCGAACCTGAGGACCTTGGACATCAGCCGCGCCTATCGACCTGATGCGCCGCCCTCTCCGTTCCAGTTCAGCCTGCCACTGATTGCCCAGCACGTTCATTCACTCGAATCGCTCAGCCTTACCCATCAGAACCTGTCGCTGTCGGCAACGGACATCGACAGCCTGATGACACTGACGAGCCTGCGACGCCTGGACCTGAGCGGTAATCGGCTCTCGGAGGAATACCCCCCCAGCTTCGACGAACTGACGCTGGATTACCTCGGCCTGGACAATATGAACCTGGACCATTGGCCACGCGGCCTGGGCTACAACGCCGTCAGCCACATACGTCACATTTCCCTGCGCAACAATCAGATCAGGGTGTTGCCCAACCTGCTCCTGAGCAACCGCGTCAGCGTCGCCGAGCATGCCCAGCTCTCTTTGCAGGGCAACCAGATCTTCGAGGACGAGATGCAACGTGTGCTGCTGAGCGAAGATGGTCGCGCAGCCCGCTTCGAAATGGACCAGACCGCCGATTTCAGGGCCCACCTCGCGCTGCTGCTGGAGCGGCGGCAGCAGTTGCGCGACCTTATCGATAACTACGTCAATGCCTCCAGCTCGACCGCTATCCTCAGTCAGGCGGTAATGGCCAGTCGAATGCGCATCGCAACGGCCCTGTCCGATTTCTGGCACAACCAAGAGATCGGCCTGACGCGCTCGCCACTGCGCCTGGAGGGCATTTCACTGGAACATTTCCCCAGGCGTTTGCCCGCGTTCTTCACAGACCAGGTACGCAGCCTCACACTGGAGCGCGTCAGAGGCACCAGCAACCAGTTGAGCGAACTGCTAGGCCGCTTCGCGCAGGTCACTCGCCTGACCGTCGACAGTTATCTCCAGGCACAGCAGACACTGCCGTCGGCACTGCTGCGTCTGCCCAACCTGACCGAACTCGCACTGCGCAACTCGGGGCTGGAGATCGACCAGGCCGTACTCGATACGCTTGGGCGCCTGCACAGCCTCGATACACTGGACCTCAGCGGTAACCGGATGGGCCAGATCACCACCACGCCGCCGGCCCTGCGCTCGTTGCGTCGACTGGACCTGAACGAGATGGGCTTGAGGCATTGGCCCAGCTGGGTCGACAGTCTGCTTCCCCTGGAGATGCTGGACCTGAGTGACAACCGCCTCACCGAATTGCCGGCGAATGTCCTGGCCAACCTCGATAGCGACCTTCCCATCAGCTCGATCCTGTTGCTGAACAACCCACTGACCGACGAAACGGTCTACCGTGCCCGGCTGTCTTCGGACAGTCAGCGCAGTTTTACCTTCGCCATGGATGCTCCAGACTCTTCGGACGACGGCGATTGGTTCGGCCATTTCCATTCGCCCGTGCTCGACACGCTCAGTGATGAGCCACGCCTGGACGACTGGCTGCTGGCATCGGAGGTCGAAAATCAGGCCATGAGCGATTGTTGGCAGCAACTCGAAGCATCCGGCGCGGCAAACGACCTGTTGATGCTGGTGGGTCGCCTGAAAAATACCGCGTCTTACCAGAACGGCAGCACTCGCCTGGCGTTCTGCGAGCGGGTGCGCAAGGTGCTGGTCCAGGCCTTGCTCAACCCGGACGACCTGGTGTTGTTCAACCTCCAGGCCAGGGAAGCCCTGCCCCAGGAGAACGGTAGCCAGACCTGCCATGACGGGGCACTGCTGGCTTTCAAGAACATCGAGTTCTACATGGCCAACCAACGCTTGCAGATCGACGGGGTCGATTCCGAGGCCAACCTGTACCGGGAGGTACGACGCCTGTATCGCCTGCACACGCTGGACGAAGTGGCCAAGCGGGAGACCGGCGACAGGGACGAAGCGGAGGTGCGCCTGACCTACCTGCGCGAGTTGAACGTCCCCCTGGAACTCGGCCAACCCGTGGACAGCCTGCGCTATGCGATCAACGCCAGCATCGAGGAACTGACCGATGCGGAGTTGCAGGTACAGCGTGGCGAACTGGGCGAGGACTTCCTGCACTTCGCCGAAGGGAACGAGCGCTGGGTGCAACACCTGCGCCTGACCCACGCCGAACGGTTCGCCGATATCGAGAACACCTATCGCGCCCAGGTAACCGAACTGTCGGAGCAACATGCCGACAGCCCGCTCAGCACCCTTACCGAAGCGCTCGAAGCCTTGGATCGCAGCAAGAAAGCTCGCGAATCACGGCTGATCCGTGAACTCACCGCTTTTGCAAACCCTGATCGCCGACCACGCTCGACAAGCGCGTAGCCGCCACCCACCTCACCAGGCCAGCCTGCGCAGACTGCTCCACGGCACTGCGCAGGCCGTACCCGGCCATCAGCCAGGGTAGCGTTCACGCCCCCAATCGAGCATCGCCGTGAGCAATTGCCTCAGCACCTTCTGGGTTGGCGCTGCGAGGTCTTCGCGGTAGGCGAAGGGTTCCACCTCCTCCATGTAGGTACTTTGCGCCAGCTCAAGCTGCACCGCATGGACATGCGAGGCCGGCTGACCGTAGTGACGGGTGATATGCCCGCCCTTGAAACGCCCATTCAGAACGTGGGTGTAACCCTTGGCCTCGGCGCAAACCTTCTCCAGCCGCTCGGCCAGCTGAGCGTCGCAACTGTTGCCGTTGAAGGTCCCCAGGTTGAAGTCGGGCAACGTGCCGTCGAACAAGTGCGGAATCACCGAACGGATCGAGTGGGCATCCCACAACAGGGCGTAGCCATGGATTTCACGCAGGCGCGCCAGCTCGTGACGGACAGTGTCGTGGTAGGGACGCCAAATTCGCTCCAGGTAGGTCTTGCGCTCTTCGCCACTGGGCGCCAGGCCGTCCTTGAACAGAGGCTCGCCGTCGAACAGCGTGGCCGGATAAAGGCCAGTGGTAGCACCAGCGTACAGGGGCTTGTCATCGTCGGGACGATTCAGGTCGATGACAAACCGCGAGTACTCCGCCGCTACGACGCTGGCACCCAGCTCACGGGCAAAATCGTACAACCGGGGGATATGCCAGTCGGTATCCGGCAGGCTGCGGGCCTGATCGACCAGCCCATCACGCACCGTGGCAGACAGTTTCAGGCCGGCATGGGGCATGCTGATCAGCAACGGCAGCGTGCCTTGGTGGAAACTCAGTACCTTGTCCATCTCGTCTCGCTCAATTGGAAATCTCGTGACCCATGCGCACGATACGCTTGGGCAAGTCCCCCCCGAGCCAGTAGGCCAGGTCGGCGGGGCGCTCGATCCGCCAGGCGACGAAGTCCGCCGCCTTGCCAGGCTCCAGCGAACCGTGACTGGCACCCAGGCCCAACGCCATGGCGGCATGCAGGGTCACCCCTGCCAGCGCCTCCTCCGGCGTCATGCGAAACAGCGTGCAGCCCATGTTCAACATCAGCCGTAACGACAGCCCAGGCGAGGTGCCGGGGTTGAGGTCGCTGGCCAGGGCGATTCTCACGCCATGATGGCGCAGGGCATCCATCGGCGGCAGTTGGGTTTCACGCAGGAAGTAGAAGGCGCCTGGCAGCAAGACGGCCACCGTGCCGGCCTTGGCCATGGCAATTGCATCGTCTTCGGTCATGAACTCCAGATGGTCTGCCGACAACGCCTGATAGCGTGCCGCCAGGCTCGAACCGTGCAGTGACGACAACTGTTCGGCATGCAGCTTGACCGGCAGGCCCAGTTCGCGCGCCTTTATGAACACCCGCTCCACCTGGTCGGGCGAGAACGCCAGGTGTTCACAGAAGGCATCCACGGCGTCCACCAGCCCTTCCTCGGCCAGCGCAGGCAGCATCTCGTCACAGATGTGGGCGATGTAGTCATCCGCCCTGCCGGCATACTCCGGCGGCAGGGCGTGGGCCGCCAGGCAGGTGGCGCGCACGGCCACCGGCAGCTCTTCGGCCAAGCGCCGCACGACGCGCAGCATCTTGCGTTCGTTGGCCAGGTCCAGGCCGTAGCCGGACTTGATCTCGATCGCCGTCACGCCATCGCGCATCAGCGCCTGGACTCGCTGCCTGGCACTGGCGAACAACGCGTCCTCGCTGGCTGCACGTGTGGCCCGCACGGTACTGGCGATGCCGCCGCCTTGCGCGGCGATCTCGGCGTAGCTCACGCCTTGCAGGCGCTGCTCGAATTCACCGCTGCGATTGCCGCCAAACACGGCGTGGGTGTGGCAGTCGATCAAGCCTGGAGTGACCCAGGCGCCGTTCAGGTCCACCGTGCGGTCGATCTCTAGCGTCGGCAGTTCGCCACGCGGGCCGATCCATTCGATCAGCCCTGCGCTACTGACAATGGCCGCGTCCTCGATGATCGAGTAGCTGCCTTGGGCCATGGTTGCCGCGTGGCAGTGCTGCCAAAGCGTTCTCATATGGGTACTCCTGTCAGAGGCTTGGCAGCACGCCGGCCGGCAACAGCGCGGTCAATTTGCCTTCAGCCAACAAGGCGCTGGCCACTTCGATGTCCGGCGAGAAGAAGCGGTCGCGGTCATAGTGCGGCACCTCGCGGCGCAGCACCTGGCGCGCCTGCTCCAGTTTCACCGAGGTTTTCAGCCCCTCGCGCAGGTCCAAGCCCTGACAGGCGCCCAGCCATTCGATGGCCAGCACGCCCCGGGTGTTCTCGGCCATTTCCCACAGACGCTTGCCAGCGGCCGGCGCCATGGACACATGGTCTTCCTGGTTGGCCGAGGTCGGCAGGCTGTCGACACTGTGCGGATGGGACAGGGCCTTGTTTTCGCTGGCCAATGCGGCAGCGGTGACCTGGGCGATCATGAACCCTGAGTTCACCCCGCCGTTTTCCACCAGGAACGGCGGTAGCTGGGACATGTGCTTGTCCATCATCAGCGAGATGCGGCGCTCGCTCAGCGCACCGATCTCGGCAATCGCCAGGGCGATGTTGTCCGCGGCCATGGCTACCGGTTCGGCGTGGAAGTTGCCACCGGAAATCACATCGCCCTGCTCGGCGAATACCAATGGGTTGTCGGACACGGCATTGGACTCCACTGCCAGCACCTGCGCTGCCTGACGCAACTGGGTCAGGCAAGCCCCCATGACTTGAGGCTGGCACCGCAGGGAGTACGGGTCCTGGACCTTGCCGCAGTTCTGGTGCGAGCGCGACACTTCGGTCGAGTCGCTCAGCAAATCACGGAAGCAGGCTGCGGTGTCGATCTGTCCAGGCTGGCCGCGCGCCGCATGGATGCGGGCATCGAACGGTGCACGCGAGCCCAGCGCGGCTTCCACGGTCAACCCACCACAGGCGATGGCCGCGGCGAACAGGTCTTCGGCCTGGAACAGCCCGCGCAAGGCGTAGGCGGTGGAGGCCTGGGTGCCGTTGAGCAGCGCCAGACCTTCCTTGGCAGCCAGGGTCAGCGGCTCGAGGCCCGCCACAGCCAGGGCTTGGTTGGCGGGGAGCCATTCACCTTGGTAGCGCGCCTTACCTTCGCCCAGCAAGACCAGCGACATGTGCGCCAGCGGTGCGAGGTCGCCGGAAGCACCGACCGACCCTTTGAGCGGGATGTGCGGGTAGACCTCGGCGTTGACCAAGGCAATCAGCGCATCGATCACCTTGCGCCGGATGCCCGAGAAACCGCGGCTCAGGCTGTTGATCTTCAGCACCATGATCAGCCGCACCATGGCATCGTCCAGTGGCGCGCCGATGCCGGCTGCATGGGACAGCACCAGCGAGCGCTGCAAGTTCTCCAGGTCGTGGCTGGCGATACGGGTCGAGGCGAGCAGACCGAAACCGGTGTTGATGCCGTAGGCAGTGCGGTCTTCGGCGATGATGCGCTCGACACAGGCGACGCTGGCGTCGATCCCAGCGTCAGCACTTGGGTCCAGCGTCAGCCGAACCGGTGCATGGTGGATCCGGCGCAATTGGGCCAAAGTCAGGCTGCCGGGAACGAGGTTGAAAGCTTCCATGTGCTGGCTCCTTGTTATTGTTCAGTTCAGCGCCGACAGCACAGGCTGCGGCAACCGGGGATCTTTGAGCAGGGCTGCGGCACAGGCGATGTCCGGTGCCAGCCAACGATCCTGCAGGTAGGCCGGAACCTGTTTGCGCAGCAGGCGCCAGGCAGCGTCGGTACCGACGCCGAAGCGCTGCTCCTTGAGAAACTCGAAGGCCTGAGCTGCCAGCAGGTACTCGATGGCGAGGATCTGCGTGCAGTTTTCCAGGACTTGGTGCAGCTTCAAGGCGGCGTTGGTGCCCAGGCTCAGGTGGTCTTCCTGCAAGCCCGAGGTGACGAAGTTGTCGAGCACCGCCGGTTGCGCCAGCTGACGGTTCTGTGCGCACAGCGAGGCCGCGACGTACTGGGCGATCATCATGCCCGAGTTGACTCCAGGGTCGCTGACCAGGAATGCCGGCAGGCCGCTGACATGCGGGTTCACCAGACGGTCCAGACGGCGCTCGGCGATCGAGCCGATCTCGGCCATGGCGATTGCCAGAAGGTCCGCCGCCATGGCCACCGACTGGCCGTGGGGGTTGGCCTGAGAGACCACGCGGAAATCGTCCGGCGTGCCCAGCAGCAACGGGTTGTCGTTGGCACCGTTGAGTTCCGCCTCGATCTGCCGCACCGCGTGGGCCAATTGGTCACGGGCAGCGCCATGCACCTGCGGGATCGAACGAATGCTCAGCGCATCCTGGGTGCGGATACCCTTGCTGGTGGCGATCACTTCGCTGCCTTCGAGCAAGGCGCGCAGATTCGCACCCACCACCTGCATGCCCGCATGAGGTTTGAGGGCGATGATCTCGGGGTCGAAGGCGGCGATCTGACCACGCAACGCTTCGAAACTCATGGCCCCGATCACATCGGCCCATTGCAGCAAGCGGCTGGCATCGTCCACGGCCAAGCTGGCCAAGCCGGTCATGCACGGCGTGCCATTGACCAGGCACAGGCCGTCCTTGGCACCCAGCTGGACAGGCTCCAGCCCTTCGGCACTCAGGGCCTGGGCGGCTTCCACGACCTGCCCGCGATAGCTGACCCTGCCGATACCCAGCAGGCACACACCGACATGGGCCATGTGGGTCAGGTAGCCCACCGAACCCTGGGACGGCACCTGCGGGGTGATGCCGTGGTTGAGCAGTGCAAGCAGCGCTTCGACCACGCCACGCTGCAGGCCGGACTTGCCATGGCTGTAGTTGACGATGGCGGCGCAGATGATCGCCCTGGTCTGCTCATCGGGCAGCGCCGGCCCCACGCCGCAGGCGTGACTGAGCAAGGTGTTGCGCGACAGCGCGCTCAGTTGCTCGCCTTGCAGCGATACGTTGCACAGCGCGCCGAGGCCGGTGTTGACCCCATAGGCACGCTCACCACTGTCGACGATATGCCGCACGATGGCCTGGGCGTTGTCGATACGCGCCCACACCAAAGGTGCCAGCTCAAGGCGCGCGCCATGGCGGGCGACGGCGGCGATGTCCTGCCAGCGCACCGGGGCGCCAGTGATGACGACGGTTTCAGCTTGCGACATGGCGCTCCTCATACCGCAACCGCGCGGCGCTGGACAAAACGGTCGACGTATTCGTCGGCCGGGTTGTGAAGGATCTGGTGCGGCGTACCGACCTGGATCAGGCGGCCATCCTTGAGAATGGCGATGCGGTTGCCAATGCGCACGGCTTCATCCAGGTCATGGGTGATGAACACGATGGTCTTGTGCAGCGTTTTCTGCAGTTCGAGCAATTGGTCCTGCATTTCAGCGCGGATCAGCGGGTCCAGGGCGCTGAACGCCTCGTCCATGAGGATGATGTCGGTGTCCGCCGCCAAGGCCCGGGCCAGGCCGACGCGCTGGCGCATGCCGCCCGACAGCTGGTGCGGATACTTCTTCTCGTAGCCCTTCAGACCGACGGTCTCGATCCACTGCTGAGCGCGCTCTGCGCACAGTTGCTTGCTCTCGCCCCGCACCTTCAGGCCATAGGCGACGTTGTCCAGCACGTTGCGGTGCGGCAACAGGCCAAAACTCTGGAACACCATGCTGATCTTGCGCCGGCGAAACTCGCGCAAGGCTTCCATGTCGTATTTCAGAATGTCCTCGCCATCGACCAGGATCTGCCCACTGGTGGGGTCGATCAGCCGGTTGAAGTGGCGCACCAGGGTCGACTTGCCGGAACCGGACAGTCCCATGATTACGAAGATCTCGCCGCTGCCGATGGACAGCGACAGGTCGTTGACCCCGACCACGCAACCCGTCTGCGCCAGCACCTGCTCCTTGCCCTGCTTGTTGCGGATCAGTTGCAAGGCTTCCTCGGCACGGTCGCCGAAGATCTTGAAGACGTTCTTCACCTCGATCTTGCTGATCGCCTGCGTGCTCATTTGCTCACCTCGTGGCGTGGCCGGCCATAGGCCTGGGTAATGCGGTCGATCACCACCGCGAGAATGACGATCGCCAGACCCGCTTCGAGGCCGCGGCCGACGTTCAGGGTCTGGATACCGACCAGCACGTCTTCGCCCAGCCCCCGGGCGCCGATCATCGAGGCAATCACCACCATCGACAGCGCCATCATGGTGGTCTGGTTGATGCCGGCCATGATGCTGGGCAATGCCAGTGGCAACTGCACGCCGAACAGCTGTTGCCAGCGGTTGGCGCCGAAGGCGTTGATGGCCTCCATCACTTCACCGTCGACCTGACGAATCCCCAGGTCGGTCAGGCGGATCAGGGGCGGCGCGGCGTAGATCACCGTGGCGAAGATCGCCGGCACCTTGCCCAGGCCGAACAGCATCAGCACCGGAATCAAGTACACGAAGCTTGGCATGGTCTGCATGATGTCCAGCAATGGCATCAACACTGCGCGCAAGCGGTTGCTGCGCGCCGACAGGATGCCCAGCGGAATGCCCACCAGCACCGAGATCACGGTGGCGACCAGCATCAGTGCCAACGTCTGCATCAACTTGTCCCAGAGGCCGACAGCGCCGACCAGGAACAACAAGCCGGTGATCACCAAGGTCGGCAGTACACGCCGGGTGGCGTGCCAGGCGATGACCGCCACCACCCCCAGCATCAGCCACCAGGGTGTGGCACGCAGCAGGCCTTCGAGACTGACGATGGCCCATAGCAGGGTGTCGGAAATGTGCCGGAACACATCGCCGTAGTTGGTCACCAGGGCGTCGACCCAGCCGTTGACCCAGTCGGCGATGGAGAATGTCAGGTTGTCAGGAAACATAGGTTCCACTCATCAGCTGAGGACGCTCAGAGCGCCGCGTTGATCTTCTTGGCGGCATCCGTGCTGACCCAGGACTGCCAAACTTCAGGATGTTCCTTGAGGAACGTCTTGGCCAGTTCTGGCGATTCGATCCGATCCTTGGTCATGCGCGCCAGGTTCTGGTTCAGCAGGTCGATCGGCAGATTGACCTTCTCCAGCACCGCGACCAGTTCGGGGGCTTGCTCGTGGAACGCTTTCGACAGACCGACCTTGATGGTCACGGACTTGTCCACGCCTTCCTTCTCTTGCAGCTTGACCAGGTCGACCTGGCCCATCAGCGGGGTTGGGGTCCAGTAGTAGAAAAGAATCGGCTCGCCGCGCTTGTAGCTCGACAGCACGGCAGCATCCAGTGCCGGGCCAGTGCCTGGACGGAAGTTGGTGTAGCTGCTTTCCAGGCCGTACTCCTTGAGCATCTTGGTGTTGTCCAGCTCACAGGTCCAACCGGCAGGGCAGTTGTAGAAGCGGCCTTTGCTCGGCTCCTCCTGGTCCTTGAACACGCTGGAATAGTTGGCCAGGTCGGCGACGTTCTTCAGGTCTGGCGCCTTGGCTTCGAGCTTGCGCTTGGCATCGCCCTCGATCACGTAGCGCGGCACGTACCAGCCCTCTTGCGCGCCCACCACAGGGGCGCCGACACCTACCACCTTGCCGGCGGCTTCGGCCTTGTTCCAGACCTCGCTGCGGCCTACCCACTCCTCGGCGAACACCTGGATGTCATTGGTGCCCAGGGCGTTCTCCATGGTGATGGAGTTGCCGGGCAGGCTGTCGGTCTCGCAGCCGTAGCCGTGCTTGAGCACGAACTGCATCACGTCGGTCAGCAGCATGCCGCTTTCCCAGTTCAGCCCGGCGAACTTCACCGGCTTGCCGGATTCACACCAGCCCGCGGCCTGGCTGCTACCGGCAGCACCGAGCAGACCAAGGGCGAACAGCGAGGCGAGCAGGGTCTTGTTGGTTTTCATTGCGTGACGCTCCCAAACTTGAAAGTGGAAATCGGCAGGGCTCGAAAAAGGGGGACGAGGCCACGTGACGGACCATTGCCGGCAAATCGGCTCCCTCAGGGCTCAACACCGTCCCTGTAGGAGCCGGCGTACCGGCCATGGTCTGCACAGCAGCCTCAGGGCCCGTCAGCCAGTGATCATCGGCAGGTTCAGCCCCTGCTCTTTGGCGCAATCAATCGCAATCTGATACCCCGCATCGGCATGGCGCATCACGCCAGTGGCCGGGTCGTTGGTCAGTACGCGGGCGATACGCTCGGCGGCTTCGTCGGTACCATCGCAGACAATTACCATGCCCGAATGCTGCGAGAAGCCCATCCCCACGCCGCCACCATGGTGCAGCGACACCCAGGTGGCGCCACTGGCGGTGTTCAGCAGGGCGTTGAGCAGCGGCCAGTCGGACACCGCATCCGAGCCGTCGCGCATGGCTTCGGTTTCGCGGTTGGGGCTCGATACAGAACCCGAGTCCAGATGGTCACGGCCAATCACGATCGGTGCCGACAGTTCGCCGCTGCGTACCATTTCGTTGAACGCCAGGCCCAACTTCGCGCGCAGACCCAGGCCAACCCAGCAAATACGCGCCGGCAGGCCCTGGAAACTGATGCGTTCGCGGGCCATGTCCAGCCAGCGATGCAGGTGGGCATCGTCCGGGATCAGTTCCTTGACCTTGGCGTCGGTCTTGTAGATGTCCTCGGCGTCGCCGGACAGCGCCGCCCAGCGGAACGGGCCGATGCCCCGGCAGAACAGCGGACGGATGTAGGCCGGCACGAAGCCTGGGAAGTCGAAGGCGTTGCTCACACCCTCTTCCTTGGCCATCTGGCGGATGTTGTTGCCATAGTCGAAGGTCGGGATGCCCTGTTTCTGGAAGTCGAGCATGGCCTGGACGTGCACGGCCATGGACTGCTTGGCGGCCTTGACCACAGCGGCGGGCTCGGTCTGGGCGCGATCACGGTACTGCTCCCAGGTCCAACCGGCTGGCAGGTAGCCGTTGAGCGGGTCGTGGGCGCTGGTCTGGTCGGTGACCATGTCCGGACGTACGCCACGCTTGACCAGCTCGGGCAGGATCTCGGCGGCGTTGCCGTGCAGGGCGATGGAGATGGCCTTGCCTTCGGCGGTGTACTTGGCGATGCGCGCCAGGGCATCGTCCAGATCGGTGGCCTGCTCATCCACGTAGCGGGTCTGCAGGCGGAAGTCGATGCGGCTCTGCTGGCATTCGATGTTCAGCGAGCAGGCACCTGCCAAGGTCGCGGCCAGCGGCTGGGCGCCGCCCATGCCGCCAAGGCCGGCGGTCAGTACCCACTTGCCCTTGAGGCTGCCGTTGTAGTGCTGGCGGCCTGCTTCGACGAAGGTTTCATAGGTGCCCTGAACGATGCCCTGGCTGCCGATATAGATCCAGCTGCCAGCGGTCATCTGGCCGTACATGGCCAGGCCCTTCGCATCCAGCTCGTTGAAGTGTTCCCAGTTGGCCCAGTGCGGCACCAGGTTGGAGTTAGCGATCAGCACACGCGGGGCGTTGGCGTGGGTCTTGAACACACCGACCGGCTTGCCCGATTGCACCAGCAGGGTTTCGTCGTCATTCAGGTTGGTCAGGCTCTCGACGATCTTGTCGTAGCACGCCCAATTGCGCGCGGCGCGGCCAATACCACCGTATACCACCAACTCCTTGGGGTTCTCCGCCACTTGTGGGTCGAGGTTGTTCATCAGCATGCGCAGCGGCGCTTCGGTCAGCCAGCTTTTGGCGGTCAGCTTGTTGCCACGCGGGGCGCGGATCTCGACGTCACGGAATTTGTTCAAGTTGTTGTCAGTCACGAAAAGTGCTCCTTGAGCGATCTATCCAAACCCGACGTGATCGGCGGGCCAGTGGTGCGTTGGGTCAAACGCGAGAGGGACGGCCTATCCACTTTCGCGCACTTGGCTTTACTTGTACATACAAGCATATGCAATTGAATTGCCAAGTCACTTTTCCCAGCGCGCGACAGCGGCCCCGCGGCTGCTTGAAAGCCACGTCATTCAAGGGTTACGGGATGTGAGAAAAATCTGGGGAGGCGTTGCGGTAGAGGATTCAGGCCAAGGCGGCATTGCGCCACCCTGGGGCATTCGGTAACAAATTGTGCGATCGCAGTGCGTTACCGGGAAACGTCGCTCAGTTCGATGACACAGCACAAGCCAGTGATCGCCAGTTCCATCAGGCGCTCATTACCGCTCAGGTGCAGGCAGTCATAGCGGTCGAGGTTATCCACAGGCTGGCCACCGACACTGACTTGCAGTTGCGCCTGCCCGCTGAACACCAACACAGTGCCGGCAGCACTGAACAGCCGGGTACTGCCGTTGAACCATTGCAGGCGCGCACGGTAACGCTCGGGGGCATAGATGAGGTTGAAATCACGGATCGGCCCACCCAGCAGGTGACAACTCACCTGGCTCTGGCCATCGAAGGCGAACGCATCGAGCGGTAACAATGGCCGTGACGCGACGCCATCGACACTGAGGCGCATGCCGTCACCCTGCAGCACGGTGATGATCCGCTGGTAGCCGGCGAAGCTGGAAAATCCGCCGGATGCTTCAATGTCGGCAATGGAAAGGCGCCAGCCGAAACCGTCCAGGCCATCACCCGCATCGCGCGTGATTTCTTCGGTGAAACCGCCACCGTTCTTCCAAGGCATGCGCGGGTAGTCCCGTGCGCGTAACAACTGCAGCTGGCTCATTTGCTGAAACGTCCTTCCAGGCGATGACGGGAACCGGGGTGAATCAACCGAGCGGCGGTCACGGGCAGACGACCGGACCAAGTACGCCGACGGATCAGCAGGCAAGGCTCGCCACGCTCGATCTGCAGTAATTGGCACTCATCGGGTTCGGCGAGGATGGCCTCGACCACATGCTCGCCTTCTGTCAGTGGCGCAACCTGGGACAGGTAGGCATACGGGGTCTGCCGGGTAAAATCCTGCTTGAGGTAGTCCGGGGCGATGGCAGCGTTGACATAGCGGTCCTCGATTTGCACCGGTACGCCATTCTCGTAGTGCACGATCAGCGAGTGGAACACCCGCTGGCCTTCGCGCATGTCCAGGGCCAGCGCCCGCTCGGAACCGGCCGCCTCTTCGGCAAGGGTGATCACCTGACAGCTATGCTGGTGGCCCCGGGCGGCAATTTCGTCGGCGATGTTATGGACTTCGAACAGCGCCGAGCGGGTCTTGGGTTCGGCGACGAAGGTACCTACGCCCTGCATGCGGACCAGCAAGCCCTCTGCGGTCAGCTCGCGCAGGGCGCGGTTGATGGTCATGCGACTGAAGCCCAGTTCGCTGACCAGCTCGCTTTCCGAGGGAACCCGGTGGTGTGGCGGCCAGCTGCCGTTTTCGATCTGCTGGACGATCATCTGCTTGACCCGGGCATACAGCGGCGCCGGCCCTTCGCCCATCTGGGCGACCAGCGTGGAGACAGGAGGTGTCGGCACGGCGTTTGGTCCTTGTGCGAATTGATTGAGCGGTAGCTTGCCGGAGTTTACCCGGCAGGCAAACGGCTGTATATGTATATACAAGCTGAACAATAACAGGATCGCCACATGCCCGCCTACTTCGCCGAACGCGCCCTCCTGCCCAACGGTTGGGCTAACGATGTCCGTCTGGAGGTCGCTGTCGATGGCCACCTGACAGACGTGCAAGCCAATGCCAGCGCTGAGGGCGCCGAACGGTTGCACGGGCCGCTGTTGCCGGGCATGCCGAACTTGCACTCCCACGCATTCCAGCGCGCCATGGCAGGCCTGGCCGAGGTGGCCGGCAATCCCAACGACAGCTTCTGGACCTGGCGCGAGCTGATGTACCGGATGGTCGGCAAGATCTCGCCGGAGCAACTGCACGTCATCGCCCGCCAGCTTTACATCGAGATGCTCAAGGCCGGTTATACCTCGGTGGCCGAGTTCCACTATGTCCATCATGACCAGGCAGGAAAGGCCTACGCCGACCCCACCGAGCTGTCCCGGCGCATCAGCGCCGCCGCCACCAGCAGCGGTATCGGCCTGACCTTGCTGCCCGTGCTTTACAGCCATTCAGGCTTCGGCGGCCAGGCCCCCAATGAAGGCCAGCGCCGCTTCATCAACACCACGGAACAGTACCTGGCCCTGCAGGCACAGCTCGCCCCTGTCCTGGCGGCCCAACCCGCGCAGCAGCTCGGCCTGTGCTTCCACTCCTTGCGTGCGGTTACCCCTGGGCAGATCGACCAGGTGCTGGCAGCGACCAATCAGCAGTGCCCGGTTCACATCCACATCGCCGAACAGCAGAAAGAAGTGGATGACTGCCTGGCCTGGAGCGGCCTGCGCCCACTGCAGTGGCTGTACGAGCACGTAAGCGTCGACCCGCGCTGGTGCCTGGTACATGCCACCCACGCCATTGCCGATGAAGTGGCGGCCATGGCCCGCAGCGGTGCCGTCGCAGGCCTGTGCCTGACCACCGAAGCCAACCTGGGTGATGGCATCTTCCCGGCGGTGGATTACCTGGCTGAAGGTGGACGACTGGGCATCGGCTCGGACAGCCATGTCTCGCTGAGCGTAGTGGAAGAACTGCGCTGGCTGGAATACGGACAGCGCCTGCGGGACCAGCGGCGCAACCGTCTGCATGGTGAACGCCAGCCGATGGTGGGACGTACGCTGTATGACGCAGCGCTAAGCGGCGGGGCCCAGGCGCTGGGCCAGACCATCGGCACCCTGGAACGGGGCAAACGGGCCGACTGGCTCGTGCTCGACGGGCAGGACCCGTACATCGCCACTGCCGATGGCGACGCCATTCTGAACCGCTGGCTGTTTGCCGGTGGAGATCGTCAGGTACGGGATGTAATGGTCAATGGTCAGTGGGTAGTGCGTCAGGGGCGACATGCCCAGGAAGAGGAAAGCGCGCGGGCGTTCGCACAGGTGTTGCGGCAGCTGTTGGGATGACGTGTCGAGAAATGGCCCTTTCGCCGGCAAGCCGGCTCCTAAGAGGAGCTGGATGCCGGCGAGGAGGCTGGCATCAATGCATCTGCACGATCTGCTTGTCGGCCGTGCGCCAGATCAAGCGACTGGTGTCATAACCCTGCTGCCGGGCTTTGGACAACAGGTTCTCGCGCTCCCAGGCCGGCAAGGTCGGCGTGCGCGAAAGAATCCACAGGTACTTGCGGTCCGGGCTGCCGACGATTGCCGTGCGGTAACGGTCATCCACGTACAGGATCCAGTACTCGCCCTTGGTCAGACCCGGTACCAGGCGGGTGAACCAGTTATCGAATTCCACCCATAACTTGTCGGTATGGCCAGGCTCCTGAATGTTGGCATGCCCCTCGGCGCGCAACCACTCGTCGCCCATTGTCCGGCACCGGTTGAGCACGCCATACGAGCCATCCTGCTTGAGGTTGTAATGGGCCTCTGACTGGGCACATTCGCTCTGGTAAGGCATTGGCAGTCGGGCCAGCTCGTACCACTTGCCTTGGTAACGCTTGAGGTCGACGTTGCCTGCGGTCTTTGGTGCCAGCGGGTCGTTGGCCGACGTGGCGCACCCCCCCAGCAGCATCACCAGGCACAGACCCAGCAGCAGGTGCAGACGCTTCATTTGAGACCCTGCCCTGAGTACATCAGAACCCTGTTAGCTGCGTACTGCACGCTGATGAAGCTCTTTTCGTCCCCCCAGGTGCAGCTGCTCATGCCCAGTGCGCCAGAGCACTCGGTGGGCGTGCCGAGCAGTTGCTCGACCTCGGCCTTGTTCATACCGGCCTTGAGCTTGGAATAGTTTTCCTGATTGATCTTGCTGCACGCAGTCAGGACGACGCACAAGGACAACAGGGCGAGGGAACGCAACGACATGAAGGGACACTCCTGGACAAGTAGGTGCAGGCGAGTGGCCTGCAGTGTCCTTCGACGGGAAAAACCCTCCCTGGTTCCCTGGATGCC
This sequence comes from Pseudomonas sp. Rh2, assembly GCF_040762985.1. Lineage (NCBI taxonomy): Bacteria > Pseudomonadati > Pseudomonadota > Gammaproteobacteria > Pseudomonadales > Pseudomonadaceae > Pseudomonas > Pseudomonas sp. Rh2. The sequence continues at coordinate 895,250 of NZ_CP142890.1, read as the reverse complement.
ACCCTTTACACATGCACCGTCGGTCGGCTGGCGCTGCGCAAACGATTAAGGTTTCCTTGCGCCAGGTCGACACAGCGAGCGGCGCTGTGGCGGATTGCCACACCCTCTCCCTCCGACTTGCCTTGCGCAGACCGTATTCATGACCAAGAACCTGAAGTTCAGCCACAAGATTCTGCTGGCCGCCGCCCTCGTGGTAGCGGTCGCCTTCACCTGTTTCGTCCTGTTCAACGACTACCGACAACGTCAGTCGCTGCGCAGCGATACGCAAGCTACCCTGAGGGACCTGGGCAATCTGACGGCGGGCAACATCCACAACTGGCTCGACAGCCGCATCCAACTGCTCGACTCGCTGGCCCAGCAAGTCGCGCTGGACGGCCCTGGCAAGGCCAGCCTCGACCGCAGCCTGTCGCTGCCGGTGTATGGCAGCAACTTCCAACTCACCTACTTCGGCGGCCAGGATGGCAGCATGCAGTCGGTACCGGTCGGCAACCGCGCCGCCGACTACGACCCTCGTGCAAGAGGCTGGTACAAGGCCGCCAGCGCCGCCAACCGGACCATCGTCACCGAACCCTACATCTCGGCATCCGCCGGTAAGCTGGTGATCACCCTGGCCACGCCGGTGCAACAGGCTGGCAAGCTGATTGGCGTCAGCGGCGTAGACACCGACCTGCAGACCATCAGCAACCTGATCAACACCCTGGACTTCGATGGCCGCGGGCATGCATTTATCGTCAACGGCGAAGGCAAGATCCTGATCCACCCCAAGGCCGAACTTGCGCTCAAGACCTTGGCCGACGTCTATCCAGGCACTCCGCCGCGCACCACCAGCGGCCTGCAGGAGGTCGAGCTGGACGGGCGCAAGCAGTTCATCAGCTTCACCCATGTCGACGGCGTACCCTCTGCTGATTGGTACGTGGCACTGGTCCTCGACCAAGACGCGGCCTTCGCCATGCTGGGCGAGCTACGCACCTCGGCCATCGTCGCGACCCTGATTGCGGTGGTGGTGATCATCGGCCTGCTGAGCCTGCTGATCCGCGTGCTGATGGAGCCACTGCACTTGATGGGACGCGCGATGCATGACATCGCCGAAGGTGAAGGTGACCTGACCCGCCGCCTGACCATTCATGCTCAGGACGAATTCGGCAGCCTCGGCAAATCGTTCAACCGCTTCGTCGAGCGAATCCACGAGTCCATCCGCGAAGTCGCCTCGGCCACTGGCCAGGTCAATGCGGTAGCGGCACAGGTGGTGTCGGCCTCCAATGCCTCGATCGACAATGCCGACCAGCAGTCCAGCCGCACCAGCAGCGTGGCCGCGGCCATCAACCAGCTGGGTGCCGCGGCCCAGGAAATCGCCCAGAACGCGGCGCTGGCCTCGCAGCATTCCAGCGAAGCACGAGGCCTGGCCGAGGATGGCTACCAGGTGGTTGGTCGCACGATAGAGGTGATGAACCAGCTGTCGGCGCGCATCAGCGACTCCTGCGGCAACATCGAAACGCTGAACGCACACACCGCGAACATCGGCCAGATTCTCGATGTGATCAGCGGTATTTCCCAGCAGACCAACCTGCTGGCGCTCAACGCCGCGATCGAAGCTGCTCGCGCGGGCGAGGCCGGACGTGGTTTTGCCGTGGTGGCCGATGAGGTACGCAACCTGGCCCATCGCACCCAGGAATCGGCACAGCAGGTACAGCGCCTGATCGAAGAGCTGCAGGCCGGCGCGCAGGTGGCGGTCAGCACCATGAACCAGAGCCGACAGCACAGCGACCACAGCGTTGGCATCGCCAATCAGGCGGGTGAACGGTTGAGCAGCGTGACCCAGCGCATTGGGGAAATCGATGGCATGAACCAGTCGGTCGCGACCGCTACCGAAGAACAGACTGCCGTGGTGGAGTCGATCAACGTCGACATTACCGAGATCAATGCATTGAATCAGGAAGGCGTGCAAAACCTGCAGAGCACCTTGCGTGCCTGCACCGACCTCGAACACCAGGTGGAGCGGTTGAAACAGCTGGTGGGGAGTTTCCGGATCTGAGATGGCGGGCCGCATCGCCGGCAAACCGGCTCCTACGCGTCTTGTGGGAGCCGGCGCACGGCGCTAGAACCTGGACCCAGGCTCCAGCAGAAAGTCCATCTCTTCACTGGTGCTCGGCCGCCCCAGCACCAGGTTGCGATGCGGGAAACGCCCGAACCGGGCAATTACCCGCTGGTGCTTTTCGGCATAGTCGAGGAACCCTTCGAACAACCGGCGGTTCGCCTCCGGCTGTTCATCGAGCAGGATCTGGTAACGCTCGACGCACAGGTTCTGCCAGTCCAGCACCTCGGCATGCTCCAGCACCAGCAGCACGAACACCCGCTGAATAGGCAGCAGCTGGTAATCCCAGTCCTTCTGCAGCCCCTGCATGGCAACCACCTGGGCACGCCGGTCGCCGTCGAAGGCGCGCGGCGTGTCGCGGTAGATCATGCGCGGCAGCTGGTCCAGCAGGATCAGCAGGGCCAGCCAGCCTTGCGGGCTTTGCTGCCATTCATCGAGGCCGCCGGCCAAGGCCTGCTCGACGAGCTCGCCGAACAGCGCCTGAGCCTCGCCGTCGTGGTGTTTGCCGAACCACAACGTGCTCTTCTCGTCAGCCACGGCCTGGGGACTGGTGCCCCAACCGAACCACCACTCCAGCAACGGCTGCCAAGGTGCGAGCATGTCTTACTCCTTGTGGTAAGCGGTAACGCGCTCGACCTCTTCCTTCGAGCCCAGGATGACCGACACGCGCTGGTGCAGGCTTTCTGGCTGGATATCGAGGATGCGATCGTAACCGTTGGTGGAAGCGCCACCCGCCTGCTCGATGATGAAGGACATCGGGTTGGCTTCGTACATCAGGCGCAGCTTGCCCGGCTTGCTCGGCTCGCGCGCGTCGCGCGGGTACATGAACAGGCCACCACGGGTCAGGATGCGGTGTACGTCGGCCACCATCGAGGCGATCCAGCGCATGTTGTAGTTCTTGTTCAGCGGGCCGGTCTCGCCAGCCAGCAGTTCGCCCACGTAGCGCTGAACCGGGGCTTCCCAGTGACGCTGGTTGGACATGTTGATGGCGAACTCGGCGGTGCTTTCCGGTACGCGAATGTTTTCGTGGGTCAGGACGAAGCTGCCCAGCTCGCGGTCCAGGGTGAAGCCCTTGACGCCATTGCCCAGGGTCAGGATCAGCATGGTCTGCGGGCCATAGATGGCATAACCGGCGGCGACCTGCTGGGTACCTGGCTGCAGGAAGGCTTTTTCGTTCAGGGTTTCGTTCTGGCTCAGGTACTCGTTCGGGCAGCGCAGTACCGAGAAGATGGTGCCGACCGAGACGTTGACGTCGATGTTGGACGAGCCATCCAGCGGGTCGAAGACCAGCAGGTAAGCACCCTTGGGGTATTTGCCCGGGATCTGGTAGGCGTTGTCCATTTCCTCGGAGGCCATGCCGGCCAGGTGACCGCCCCACTCGTTGGCTTCGAGCAGGATCTCGTTGGAGATGACGTCCAGTTTCTTCTGTACTTCGCCCTGCACGTTTTCAGTGCCCATGCTACCCAGCACGCCACCCAGGGCGCCCTTGGACACGTTGTGGCTGATTTCCTTGCACGCACGCGCCACCACTTCGATCAGGAAGCGCAGATCGGCAGGGGTATTGTTGCTGCGGGTCTGCTCAATCAGATAGCGACTCAGGGTAACGCGGGACATGTATGGCTCCGAAAGGATAGGGGGAGAAAACCCCCGCAGTTTACAGGGAGTGTTCAATGCTAGCGAGCAAAGAGACTCATCTTGCTGCCTTGAGTTCAGCCACCGCCCTGCCAATGGTCGGGGCCGGTCGCCGGCAAGCCGTCTCCCGCGCGAGCTTACGGCAGGTGCCGAATAGCCGGCGATGGGCCGCGTCGCGGCCCCTTTGCATCAATCCAGCGCCTTCCAGATTTCGGTGGCGTACTCGCGTATGGTCCGGTCAGACGAGAACCAGCCCATTCGCGCCGTATTCAGTACCGCCATGCGCCACCATTCCTCCGGCTTGTGCCACAACTCCTCCACCCGTCGCTGGGCATCCCAATAGGCGTCGAAGTCGGCGCATACCAGAAACCGGTCATGGGCCACCAGGCCATCGATCAGCCCAGCATAGCGCGAGGGGTCGTCTGGCGAGAACACCCCGCTGCGGATTGCTTGCAATACGTCGCTCAGGCGCGTGGAGGCGGCAATGGCGGCACCGGCACCGAAGTCCCCGGCACGGCGCCGCGTCTCCACCTGCTGGGCGGTCAGGCCGAAGATGAACATGTTGTCGGCACCGACCTGCTCGCACATCTCCACGTTGGCGCCGTCCAGGGTCCCGATGGTCAGTGCGCCGTTGAGGCCGAACTTCATGTTGCTGGTGCCCGACGCCTCGTACCCGGCTGTGGAGATCTGCTCGGAAAGGTCTGCCGCCGGGATAATGCTTTCGGCCAGGCTGACGTTGTAGTTGGGCAGGAACACCACCTTGAGCAGCCCGCGCACGGTCGGGTCGTTGTTGACCACACGGGCGATGTCATTGGCCAGCTTTATGATCAGCTTGGCCTGGTGATAGCTGGCTGCCGCCTTGCCGGCGAAGATCTTCACCCGTGGCACCCACGCGGTACCGGGCTCGGCGCGCATCGCCTGGTACAACGCCACGGTGTGCAGCAGGTTGAGCAATTGCCGCTTGTACTCGTGGATACGCTTCACCTGCACGTCGAACAGCGCCTCGGGATTGACCGTCACCCCCAGGCGGTCCTGGATGATGCTGGCCAGCGCACGCTTGCTGTGCAGGCGCTGGGCGGCGAACTGCTTGCGGAAACTGCCTTTGTCCGCGAAAGGCACCAGATTGGCCAGGCGCCCTTCCGGGTCATCCAACAGCTCTGGCCCCAGCGCCTCGACCAGCATCGCGGTCAGCGGCGGGTTGGACTGATACAGCCAGCGGCGGAAGGTGATGCCATTGGTCTTGTTGTTGATTCGATGCGGGTAGAGCTTGTGCAGCTCAGCGAACACGGTGCTTTTCATCAGCTTGCTGTGCAGCGCCGAAACACCGTTGACGCTGTGCGAACCGAGGAACGCCAGGTTGCCCATGCGCACACGGCGGCCATTGTCCTCCTCGATCAGCGAGACCGCGCGCAGCACGTCGAAATCGTGCAGGCCTTTGGCGCGCAAGGCGTCGATATGGTAGGCGTTGATCAGATAGATGATCTGCATGTGCCGTGGCAGCATGCGCTCCATCAGGGCCACAGGCCAGGTTTCCAGTGCCTCGGGCAACAACGTGTGATTGGTGTAGGCCAGCGTGCCGACGGTCAGCTCCCAGGCCTTGTCCCAAGGCACTTCATGCTGGTCGACCAACAGCCGCATCAACTCGGCCACGGCAATCGAGGGGTGGGTATCGTTGAGCTGGATGGCGGCCGCATCAGGCAGGTTGAGGAAGTCCTTGTGCATGTTCAGGTGGCGGCGCAGCAAATCCTGCAGCGAGGCGGACACGAAGAAGTATTCCTGACGCAGCCGCAGTTCCTGGCCGGCCTCGGTGCTGTCCGCGGGGTACAGTACCCGCGAAATGCTCTCGGCCCTTGCCACTTCGGCCACCGCGCCCAGGTGGTCGCCCGCATTGAAGCGCTCCAAATGCAGCTCTTCCAGCGCCCGGGCACGCCATAGCCGCAAGGTATTGACGCTGGCGCCACGCCAGCCGACTACCGGCGTATCGTAGGCCACCGCCCGCACCGTTTCGCCCGGCCACCATACCTGGCGCTGCTGGCCATTGGCATCGTGTACCGTCTCGACGCTGCCACCGAAGCTGATCGGGTAGATGACCTCTGCCCGCTCGAACTCCCAGGGGTTGCCGAAATCCAGCCAGTTCTCGGTCTGTTCCTGCTGCCAGCCATCGACCACCGCCTGACGGAACAGGCCATGCTCGTAGCGAATGCCATAGCCATGGGCCGCGATGCCCAGGGTCGACATGCTCTCCATGAAGCACGCCGCCAACCGGCCCAGGCCACCGTTGCCCAGCGCTGCATCCGGCTCCAGCAGGCGAATCCGCTCAAGGTCCACGTCCAGCCCTTCCAAGGCTTCACGGGCAATGTCCAGCAGGCCCAGATTGCTCAGGCTGTCATACAGCAGCCGACCGATGAGGAACTCCAGGGAAAGGTAATAGACCCGTTTCTGACTGCGTCTATAGGCGCGACGGGTGTGATCCATCCAGTGTTCGACCATGTGGTCGCGGGCAGCCAGGGCGATGGCTTCGAACCAGTCATGGTCGAAAGCGTGCTCTGGGTCCTTGCCGACCGCATAGGTCAGTTTGGCCAGTACAGCGGCACGGAACTCGGCCACCTCGGCGTCACGTGCTTTGGGTTCCTGGGACATGCGGCATCCTCGGGCAAGTTGACGAAAGCGGAGGGAGAGTGTTGAGACTAGACCCTTCGACAAGGAGTGACAGCACCTGTTCGCAGTTTTCATGCCCGCTTTACGATTCCGGCAAAAGGTTGTTCACAATTTGAACAACTCCGGTATGATCGCGCGCCCCAAGACCGTGATTCACCTCTTAAAAAACGATGAAAACGACCCTGATTGCCGCGGCCGAAGTAGACCGCCTGGAAACCTGGCAGCGCTATGCCAGCCACATGTGCGGGGGCTGCCATTCGACCTGCTGCACCCTGCCGGTTGAAGTGAAGATCAAAGACTTGATCCGCATCGGCGTGGTAGACGAGTTCGAGAAGGACGAGCCGCCGAAGAACATCGCCAAACGCCTGCAGAAAGACGGCATCATCGAGCGTTTCAACCAGAAGTCAGGCATTTTCACCCTGACGCGGATGAGCAACGACGATTGCCTCTATCTGGATCGCAAGAGCCGGCTGTGCACCATTTATGACAAGCGACCGGATACCTGCCGGAACCATCCGAAGGTCGGGCCTCGCCCGGGGTACTGCGCCTACAAGCCCAAGGCCACAACCCGCTGATCGCCTGCCTGCCCTGTTCTCTCAGGAACAGCAGGCAAACAAAAACGCCCCCGGCCTTTCGACCGGGGGCGTTTTCGTTTCAACTCAAGCTAGACGATCAAGCCTTGGCTTTCTTGGCAGCGCGGGTACGCTCGCCTTCGTCCAGGATCTTCTTGCGCAGACGGATCGACTTCGGCGTGACTTCGCACAGCTCGTCGTCCTGGATGAATTCCAGGGCCTGTTCCAGCGTGTGGCGAACCGGCGGAACCAAGGCGATGACTTCGTCCTTGCCCGAAGCACGCATGTTGTCGAGCTTCTTGCCTTTGGTCGGGTTGACGCCCAGGTCGTTGTCACGGCTGTTCAGACCGATGATCTGACCGTTGTAGATATCCTGGCCGTGCTCGATGAACAGCTTGCCACGAGCCTGCAGGGTTTCCAGCGAGTAGGTCAGGGCCTTGCCGGTCTCGATCGAAACCAGAACACCGTTCAGACGGCCGGACATCTGGCCAGGCTTCATGGTGTCATAGCGATCGAAGATCGAGGTCAGGATGCCTGCACCGTTGGTCAGGGTCAGGAACTGGTTACGGAAACCGATCAGACCGCGAGCTGGGACGTTGTACTCCAGACGAACACGGCCTTTGCCATCCGGCGCCATGTTGGTCAGGTCGCCCTTACGCAGGCCCATTTCTTCCATGACCTTGCCCTGGGATTCTTCAGGGATGTCGATGGTGACGTTCTCGTACGGTTCCTGCTTGACGCCGTTCACCTCACGGATGATCACTTCAGGACGGCCTACAGCCATCTCGAAGCCTTCACGGCGCATGGTTTCGATCAGTACCGACAGGTGCAGCTCACCACGGCCGGAAACCTTGAACTTGTCAGCCGAGTCGCCTTCTTCGACGCGCAGGGCAACGTTGTACAGCAGTTCTTTGTCCAGACGTTCTTTGATGTTACGGCTGGTGACGAACTTGCCTTCCTTGCCGCAGAACGGCGAGTCGTTGACCTGGAAGGTCATCGAAACGGTCGGCTCGTCGACAGTCAGCGGCTTCATCGCCTCGACGTGGTTCATGTCGCACAGGGTGTCGGAGATGAACAGCTCGTCGAAACCGCTGATGCAGACGATGTCGCCAGCGGTAGCTTCTTCGACGTCGACACGGTGCAGGCCGTGGTGGCCCATCAGCTTGAGAATACGGCCGTTGCGCTTCTTGCCTTCGGTGTCGATGGCGACGACCGGAGTGTTCGGCTTGACGCGGCCACGGGCGATACGGCCTACGCCGATAACACCCAGGAAGCTGTTGTAGTCCAGCGCGGAGATCTGCATCTGGAACGGGCCGTCGACGTCAACGGTCGGAGCCGGAACGTGGTCGACGATGGCCTGGTACAGCGGGGTCATGTCTTCGGCCATGTTGGTGTGGTCCAGACCGGCGATGCCGTTCAGGGCCGAGGCGTAGACAACCTGGAAGTCCAGCTGGTCGTCGGTGGCGCCGAGGTTGTCGAACAGGTCGAAGATCTGGTCCAGTACCCAGTCAGGACGCGCGCCCGGACGGTCGACCTTGTTGATCACGACGATCGGCTTGAGGCCAGCTTCGAAGGCCTTCTTGGTCACGAAGCGGGTTTGCGGCATCGGGCCGTCCTGGGCATCGACCAGCAGCAGCACCGAGTCGACCATCGACATGACACGCTCAACCTCGCCACCGAAGTCGGCGTGGCCGGGGGTGTCGACGATGTTGATGCGGTAGTCGTTCCAACGGATGGCGGTGTTTTTCGCCAGGATGGTGATACCGCGCTCTTTTTCCTGGTCGTTGGAGTCCATGACGCGCTCGTCGTTGAGCTCGTTACGCTCCAGGGTGCCGGACTGGCGCAGGAGTTTGTCGACCAGGGTGGTTTTACCATGGTCAACGTGGGCGATGATGGCGATGTTACGCAGATTTTCGATCACAACTGTATCTCGATCAGAGGATTCGGGTTGCCGCCCAGTCTAGGCGGCCAATATGTAAGGCATAAGGCTCAGCGGGGCCGGCTGTCGGGAGGGCGATGGCGGATGCTGCCGCCATACAGCCCTGGCGTCTTATGTCGGACGATAAACACGCACATTGGCATGTCCCTCACTGAGCAGATGGTGTGCGTGCAGACGGCTCATCACACCCTTGTCGCAATACAGCAGGTACTGGCGGTTGGCATCCAGGTGCTTGAACTTGCTGTTGATCGCATAGAACGGCATGGCCTGGACTTCGATACCGTCGATGACCAGAGGTTCGTCTTCCTGGGCATCGGGGTGGCGGATGTCGATGACGATCTGACCAGGCAAGGCCTGCGCCACTTCCTCGATTTCGACGTCCTTGCCCAGCTCGTCGATCACATGGTCGATGGAGATGAACTTGGCGCGCTCCAGGGCGCGCTCAAGCACGGCCATGTCGAACTGCTTCTCTTCATGCTCCATGCGGTGACGCTTGGCATGGGTAGTAGGGTTCACCGAGATCACGCCACAGTACTCGGGCATGTGCTTGGCGAACTCGGCGGTGCCGATCTGGGAGGCCGTGTCGATGATGTCCTGCTTGTGGCTGGCCAGCAGCGGACGCAGTACCAGCTTGTCGGTAGCCGAATCGATGATCGACAGGTTCGGCAGGGTCTGGCTGGAAACCTGGGAAATCGCCTCGCCGGTGACCAGCGCATCGATTTCCAGACGCTCGGCCATGCGCGCGGCACCGCGCAGCATCATGCGCTTGAGGGTCACGCCCATGTAGCTGTTGTCGACCTTGTTCAGAATCTCGCCGACCACTTCCTCGAACGGCACACTGATGAACAGCACGCGCTGGCTGCTGCCGAACTTCTTCCACAAGTAATGGGCCACTTCCATCACGCCCAGCTCGTGGGCACGGCCGCCCAGGTTGAAGAAGCAGAAGTGGGTCATCAGGCCGCGGCGCATCATCTGATAGGCCGCCACGGTGGAGTCGAAGCCACCGGACATCAGCACCAGGGTCTGCTCAAGGGCACCCAGCGGGTAGCCGCCGATGCCGTTGTGCTGGTTGTGAATGACGTACAGGCGCTGATCGCGGATTTCGATGCGCACCAGCACTTCCGGGTTCTTCAGGTCGATGCCGACGGCGCCGCACTGCTGACGCAACTGGCTGCCGACGTAGCGGTCAACGTCCATCGAGGTGAAATCGTGATGGCCGCCGCGCTTGCAGCGCACGGCGAAACGCTTGCCGGCCAGCAGGTGGCCGAAGTGCTGCTTGCACTTGGCGACGATATCGTCGAAGTCGCCCAGCGGGTATTCTTCGACCTGCAGGAAATGGGTGATACCCGGCGTGCAGGTGAGGCGCTCGATCATTTCGCGCTGGACTTTCTCGTCCTCGATGCGGGTGACCACTTCGAGATTGTCCCAGACACCATCGACCGCGAGCTCAGGGTCCAGGTCCTTGAGCACGACACGGATATTCTTGCCGAGCTGACGGATGAAACGCTTGCGCACCGGCCGGCTCTTGATGGTGATCTCTGGGAAGACTTTGACGATAAGTTTCATTGGTTAACAGCGCGCGCAGGGCCTGCCGAAAATGAGGGGCGCGAATTATAGCGGATATTGCTCAGGTTTTGACCAACTTTTGGTCAGCGCGTTTGGGAGGGGATGCCGGGGGCGGGTTTTCCGCTGCCTGTGAGATCGAATGCCGCCCGCGCGACGCATCGCGAGCAAGGCTCGCTCCTACATTTGTTCCTGGCCACTAACGTCAATGACAGGCGCGCGCGACCGCCTTGTGTGTACGCCGCGATATCGTGCCGGGCACCAAGGCGTTCGCGCGTAGATCCCACAGACCTCATAGGCCAGAAACAAATGTAGGAGCGAGCCTTGCTCGCGATGCGCCGCGCGGGCGGTGCGACCTCAGGCGCACCACAAAAACCACGACACGCACATATTTGGTGCGCGAGCACCAGAAAGCGCCCTCAAAAGATGCACTTTTGTACGCCAGACGCCGGCCAGATGCCCGTAAACGCCCCCTTTTATCCCGCCCTCGCCATTTTTGGGCACTGGCATGCAATTTGCTCTCTTGTGAGGCAGGTAAGCTTGGCCGACTATGCGCGCCCGGCGACACCCTTTTTCCAGGGCAGCGGCTAAGCGCCCTAGACCATCCGGAGGACAACATGTCGAAGTCGGTTCAACTCATCAAAGATCATGACGTCAAGTGGATTGATCTGCGTTTCACGGACACCAAAGGCAAGCAGCACCACGTCACCATGCCCGCTCGCGACGCGCTGGATGACGACTTCTTCGAAGCTGGCAAGATGTTCGACGGCTCGTCGATCGAAGGCTGGAAAGGCATCGAAGCTTCCGACATGATCCTGCTGCCGGACGACTCCTCCGCCGTCCTGGACCCGTTCACCGAAGAGCCGACCCTGATCCTGGTCTGCGACGTGATCGAGCCGTCCACCATGCAAGGCTACGACCGCGACCCACGCGCCATCGCCAAGCGTGCCGAAGAATTCCTGAAGTCGACCGGTATCGGTGACACCGTACTGGTAGGCCCGGAGCCTGAGTTCTTCATCTTCGACCAGGTGAAGTTCAAGTCCGACATCTCGGGCTCGATGTTCAAGATCTACTCCGAGCAAGGCTCCTGGATGACCGATCAGGACGTCGAAGGCGGCAACAAGGGCCACCGCCCTGCCGTGAAAGGCGGCTACTTCCCGGTTCCGCCGTGCGACCACGACCACGAAATCCGTACCGCCATGTGCAACGCCATGGAAGAAATGGGCCTGGTCGTCGAAGTTCACCACCACGAAGTGGCCACTGCCGGCCAGAACGAAATCGGTGTGCGCTTCAACACCCTGGTCACCAAGGCTGACGAAGTTCAGACCCTGAAGTACTGCGTGCACAACGTTGCCGATGCCTACGGCAAGACCGCTACCTTCATGCCGAAGCCGCTGTACGGCGACAACGGCTCCGGCATGCACGTTCACATGTCGATCTCCAAAGACGGCAAGAACACCTTCTCGGGCGAAGGCTATGCCGGCCTGTCCGACACCGCCCTGTACTTCATCGGCGGTATCATCAAGCACGGTAAGGCCCTGAACGGCTTCACCAACCCGGCGACCAACTCCTACAAGCGTCTGGTACCTGGCTTCGAAGCGCCGGTCATGCTGGCCTACTCGGCCCGTAACCGTTCGGCCTCGATCCGTATCCCTTACGTTTCCAGCCCGAAAGCCCGCCGTATCGAAGCGCGCTTCCCGGACCCAGCTGCCAACCCGTACCTGTGCTTCGCCGCCCTGCTGATGGCTGGTCTGGATGGTATCCAGAACAAGATCCACCCCGGCGATGCAGCCGACAAGAACCTGTACGACCTGCCGCCTGAAGAGGCCAAGGAAATCCCGCAGGTTTGCGGCAGCCTGAAGGAAGCTCTGGAAGAGCTGGACAAGGGCCGTGCGTTCCTGACCAAGGGCGGCGTGTTCTCCGACGACTTCATCGATGCCTACATCGAGCTGAAATCGGAAGAAGAGATCAAGGTCCGTACCTTCGTTCACCCGCTGGAATACGACCTGTACTACAGCGTTTGATGACATCGGCGCGCTGCGCTGATTGAATCACCAGAAACGGCCTTCATACGAAGGCCGTTTTTGTTTACGCACAGACCTATCAGCAGCTTCCTACAAGTGAAAGCCCGCAGACTGGCCACACTCAGGTCTCCACGAAAAGGAGATCAACATGCGCCTTATCCCCGCCATGATGTGCTTGGCCTTGGCCCTTAACGGCTGCCGCGCAACCTCGCCCACCCAGCCCGAATTCGACCCGTTGCTCACCGCCATCGAACACCGCCTGGACCTTGCTGTTTCGGTCGCGACGCACAAATGGAAACTCACGCTACCGGTCCAAGCCCCTGAACGCGAGCAGCAAGTCCTGGCCAAGGTCCGCCAGGATGCGCCCGACTACGACCTCGATCCACCTCGCGCAGCGGCATTCTTCAGCGACCAGATCGAAGCCAACAAGCTCGTTCAATACACGCTGATCGATCGTTGGAATGCCCTGGGCAGTCAGCCCACCAGCACATCCCGCGACCTCGTGCACGAACTTCGCCCACGGCTGGACACGCTTCAAGCGACTTTGCTGGACGAGCTCCGCCGTTTTGACCTGCTCGACATGCGTGACTGCCCGAAAAAGCTGGCTAGCGCACTGCAACAACGCACCAATGATCCGCTACGGCACATAGCGCTGGTCCGAGCCACGGCGCAGCTGTGCGTGAAGTCCTGACCATCGCTATGCTCTATATTGGTGCGCAACAATGATCGACGCCCCACGCTGCAGCCCAAAAAAGGTCACTTGAAACGTTAAACCACCGCTTTTTGATCCGAATAAGCGCAATTTCGGGACTTTGTCACGGAATACCGCTTCTTTTCGGAGCTTTGGTTTGTTTCTTGCATTTTCCTGGCATCAGCGGATCCATAGCGCCCCCATCCCTGGCACGGCCAAGGATACGCCAGCGCAAAAAGAGGTCACCGACGCCTTATGACCATCAGCGATGCACAGCACCGTCTGCTTCTGGACAACCTGACCACGGCCACGCTCCTGCTCAATTCGGAGCTGCGTCTGGAGTACATGAACCCGGCTGCCGAAATGCTTCTGGCAGTCAGCGGTCAGCGCAGCCACGGGCAGTTCATCAGCGAGCTGTTCACCGAATCGACCGAAGCGCTCAATTCGCTGCGCCAGGCGGTGGAACAGGCACACCCGTTCACCAAGCGCGAGGCGCAACTGACGTCGCTGACCGGCCAGACCATCACCGTCGATTATGCCGTCACGCCAATCCTGCACCTGGGCAATACCTTGCTGCTGCTGGAGGTGCACCCGCGTGACCGACTGCTGCGCATCACCAAGGAAGAAGCCCAGCTGAGCAAGCAGGAAACCACCAAGATGCTGGTGCGCGGCCTGGCCCATGAAATCAAGAACCCCCTTGGCGGCATTCGCGGCGCGGCGCAGTTGCTATCGCGCGAACTGCCCGATGACGGACTGCGCGACTACACCAACGTAATCATCGAAGAGGCCGATCGCCTGCGTAATCTGGTCGACCGGATGCTCGGCTCGAACAAGCTGCCGTCATTGGCCATGACCAACATCCATGAGGTGCTGGAGCGGGTCTGCAGCTTGGTGGAGGCCGAAAGCCAGGGTTGCATCACTTTGGTGCGTGACTACGACCCTAGCCTGCCAGACGTACTGATCGACCGCGAGCAGATGATCCAGGCGGTGCTCAACATCGTGCGCAACGCCATGCAGGCGATCAGCTCGCAGAACGAACTGCGCCTTGGCCGCATCACCCTGCGCAGCCGTGCGGTGCGTCAGTTCACCATCGGCCATGTGCGCCACCGCCTGGTCGCCCGGGTCGAGATCATCGACAACGGCCCAGGCATTCCGGCGGAACTGCAGGACACCCTCTTCTATCCCATGGTCAGTGGACGCCCGGACGGTACCGGGCTGGGCCTGGCCATCACCCAGAACATCATCAGCCAGCACCAGGGCCTGATCGAGTGCGAAAGCCATGCCGGCCATACCGCTTTCTCGATCTTCCTGCCCCTGGAACAAGGAGCCACTGCCTCATGAGCCGAAGTGAAACCGTATGGATCGTCGACGATGATCGTTCCATTCGCTGGGTCCTGGAAAAAGCCCTACAACAGGAAGGCATGGCCACCCAGAGCTTCGACAGCGCCGATGGCGTGATGAGCCGGCTGGCCCGCCAGCAACCGGATGTGATCATCTCTGACATCCGCATGCCGGGTGCCAGCGGCCTCGACCTGCTGGCACAGATCCGCGAACAGCACCCACGCCTGCCGGTCATCATCATGACGGCCCACTCGGACCTGGACAGCGCAGTGGCGTCCTACCAGGGCGGCGCCTTCGAGTACCTGCCCAAGCCGTTCGACGTGGACGAGGCAGTCTCGCTGGTCAAGCGGGCCAACCAGCACGCACAGGAGCAGCAGGGACTGGATGTTCCGCAAAGCCTGGCGCGCACGCCGGAAATCATCGGCGAAGCGCCGGCCATGCAGGAGGTATTCCGCGCCATCGGCCGCCTCAGCCACTCCAACATCACCGTACTGATCAACGGCGAATCCGGTACCGGCAAGGAGTTGGTGGCCCACGCCCTGCACCGCCACAGTCCGCGAGCGGCATCGCCGTTCATCGCTTTGAACATGGCGGCCATTCCCAAGGATCTGATGGAATCGGAACTGTTCGGCCACGAGAAAGGCGCATTTACCGGTGCGGCCAACCTGCGCCGTGGCCGCTTCGAGCAAGCCGACGGTGGCACGCTGTTCCTCGACGAGATCGGCGACATGCCCGCCGACACCCAGACCCGTCTCCTGCGGGTCCTGGCCGATGGCGAATTCTATCGGGTCGGCGGCCATATTCCGGTGAAGGTCGATGTGCGCATCATCGCCGCGACGCACCAGAACCTCGAATCCCTGGTACAGGCTGGCAAGTTCCGTGAAGACCTGTTCCACCGCCTGAATGTGATCCGTATCCACATTCCGCGCCTGGCGGACCGTCGTGAAGATATTCCGGCCCTGGCTCGTCATTTCCTCGGCCGCGCGGCCCAGGAGCTGGCGGTCGAGCCGAAGCTGCTGAAGCCTGAGACCGAGGAGTTCATCCGTAACCTGCCGTGGCCGGGCAACGTGCGCCAGCTGGAAAATACCTGCCGCTGGATCACGGTGATGGCATCCAGCCGCGAAGTGCTGATTGGCGACCTGCCCCCTGAACTGCTCAACCTGCCTCAGGACGCCGCCCCGGTGACCAACTGGGAGCAGGCCCTGCGTCAGTGGGCCGACCAGGCACTGGCACGCGGGCAGTCGAACTTGCTCGACAGCGCGGTGCCCAGTTTCGAGCGGATCATGATCGAGACAGCGCTCAAGCACACTGCTGGCCGTCGCCGGGATGCCGCGGTGTTGCTGGGCTGGGGTCGCAACACGCTGACCCGCAAGATCAAGGAACTGGGCATGAATGTCGATGCCTCGGATGACGATGGAGACGAGGAAGGTTAAGTCCCAATCCTCAAACCCGTCGCTGCCCTGCACCACCGGCCAATCTGGCAGGCCAGTGGTGTAGGGCGACCAGCATTTGGATCAATTACTCTGCTTGGGCTTTGGCCCGCCACTTGTCGAAGGCCCCACGGACACCCAGGAGCTTATCGACCAGAAGCGCCAGCGACTGCTGGCCGCCCTTCCCGATCTCTTCGACTTTCCCCAGCTGGGACAGATCATCCAGGATCTTCATCGCCTGCTCCACGGTGGTGGGCTGCTTGTCTTCGCTCATGATTCATCTCCGTTTCGATGGATGGCAAATGCCGATATCGACACTAAAACCCAAGCGCCCTTGACTGAACTCGGTAATGCTTCCTGCACCGATCCTGTGCCCGCTGCACCTTGCTAAGGCACAAACCCCCTCAAAAGTCGGCCAAATCACCCTAAACCCGCCTGTTTCCGGGTATTTCAAAACTGGCACGCCATCTGCAATAAGACCTGTACCTACAGTTTCGGGGGCCTCGGTACAGGCAGGCCGGGTGAACCCCTCTTTTATTCGCAGTCGCTCCAGTTTTGGGGACCTTGGTACAGGCAGGCCGAGACATCCCCTCTTTTACACGCAGTAGCTCCACCCTTCGGGGACCTTGGTACAGGCAGGCCGAGACATCCCCTCTTTTACACGCGGTAGCTCCACCCTTCGGGGACCTTGGTACAGGCAGGCCGAGACATCCCCTCTTTTACACGCGGTAGCTCCACCCTTCGGGGACCTTGGTACAGGCAGGCCGAGACATCCCCTCTTTTACACGCGGTAGCTCCACCCTTCGGGGACCTTGGTACAGGCAGGCCGAGACATCCCCTCTTTTACATGCCGTAGCATCACCCTTCGGGGACCTCGGTACAGGCAGGCCGGGAATCCCCTCTTTTATTCGTGCAGCCTCACCTGCACACGCCAACGTCCGGCGTCCTCTGCACCGCCCCACTCGCCGTGCAGGGGACGCGCGGCTACCAGGGTCAGCAGCAGCCCTTCATCACGCTTCTGTAAACGCCAGCCCACTGGCTTGCCCTGAAGGCTCAACTGGCCTCGCTGGGCTTTGCCCTCAGCCTCGAAAAGCACCGCGACCGTTCCCTCCACGTTCTCGCCATGCAGCTTGGGTTCTTCGTTGAACCACAGGTCCAGCCCGTCCTGCACCACCTCCACCTGCTCCAGCACACGCTGGTCAGGGGTGGTCAACTTACCGATCATCAGGCCGACCATCAGACCGATGATCGCCAACGAGAGCATCACCCGTGGGAAGCCTTTCGAACGCAGGTCCGGTTCAGGGGTAGAATGCTCGCCATCTTCACGCTTGGAGCCGTGCATGTTTCACGTCATCCTTTTTCAACCAGAAATTCCGCCGAATACCGGCAACATCATTCGCCTCTGTGCCAACAGCGGTTGCGACCTGCACCTGATCGAACCCATCAGCTTCGAGCTCGATGACAAGCGCCTGCGCCGGGCGGGGCTGGATTACCACGAGTATGCCACGCTCAAACGCCACGAGAGCCTGGCCGGATGCCTGGAGAGCCTCGGCAATCCCCGCTTGTTCGCCTTCACCACCAAAGGCTCGCACCCCTTTCACGAAGTGGCCTACCAGCCGGGCGATGCGTTCCTGTTCGGGCCCGAGAGCCGTGGGCTACCGGCCGAGGTGCTGGACAGCCTGCCAGCCGAACAACGCCTGCGCCTGCCGATGCGGCCTGGGTGCCGCAGCCTGAACCTGTCCAATACCGTGGCGGTGACGGTGTACGAGGCGTGGCGACAAAACGGGTTTGCCGGGAGTTGATCGACCACCTACGGCGTTCGGAGAACCATCGCAGTCCCTGCAGGCGCCGGCTTGCCGGCGATCAGCACGGCACGCGAATATAAAAAAAGGCGACCGAAGTCGCCTTTTTCGTGGGCAGCGATTACTGCACGGTCACTTCACCGGCTTCCTGCATACGCTGCATTTCTTGAGCGTACAGGGCGTCGAAGTTGACCGGCGACAGCATCAGCGCCGGGAACGAACCGCGGGTGACCAGGCTGTCCAGGGTCTCACGGGCATAAGGGAACAGGATGTTCGGGCAGAAAGCGCCCAGGGTGTGGCTCATGGACGCCGCATCCAGGTTCTTGATCAGGAAGATGCCGGCCTGCTGGACTTCAGCGATGAAGGCCACTTCTTCGCCGTTCTTCACGGTAACCGACAGGGTCAGCACCACTTCGTGGAAGTCGCCTTCCAGTGCCTTCTGCTTGGTGTTCAGGTCCAGGGCAACACTCGGCTCCCACTGCTGGCGGAAGATCTGCGGGCTTTTCGGGGCCTCGAACGACAGGTCACGCACATAGATGCGCTGCATGGAGAACTGAGGGCTGTTGTCTTCTGCTGCGCCGTTGGTCTGTTGGTCAGTCATGGCAGATCCTTATCCTAATGTTTTTGAATGCAATGCAAATCAGGCCGCCAGCAGCGCGTCGAGCTTGCCGGCACGCTCCAGGGCGTAGAGGTCATCGCATCCACCGACGTGGGTGCTGCCGATCCAGATCTGCGGCACCGAAGTACGGCCGGCCTTCTGGCTCATCTCGGCGCGTACCTGCGGCTTGCCGTCGACCTTGATTTCCTCGAACTCCACGCCTTTGCTCTCGAGCAGGTACTTGGCGCGCATGCAGTAGGGGCAGTAGTCGCTGGAATAGACGATGACGGGCTTCATATCACTTCACCAGGGGCAGGTTATCGGCTTTCCAGCTGGAAACGCCACCGCTGAGCTTGGCGGCTGTGTAACCAGCTTTGAGCAACTCGCGGCAGATGGTGCCGGACTGTTGGCCCATTGCATCGACGACGATCAGGGTCTTGGCCTTGTGCTTTTCCAGCTCGGTCATGCGGTTGACCAGTTTGTCCTGGGGGATGTTCAGCGCGCCGACGATGTGACCGGTGGAGTATTCCTTGGCCGGACGAATGTCGATGACCAGACCTTTTTCGGCGTTGACCAGTGCGGTCAACTGGCCGTTGCTCAGGCTCTGCCCGCCACGACGGATTTCGTTGACCAACAGGGCGACCAGCAAGACAACGAAGATCGCCACCAGGATGTAGTGGTTTGTCGCAAATTGAATCAGGTTAGCAACCATCTGGGGTGTTCCACGCGATTGAAAATGCCGGCCAGTATACACAGCCGCTTATGACCACCAAAGCCCGACGGGCCGGCGGCGAAGGCACTTTCATCCCGCACCATCGCCGCGCCGGTCGGGCAACGGGACGATTATTCGCCGTTGATGGCGCATTTGCCCTAAAATGCGTGTCTTTATCATCTTTGAACAACCGTGAGTTTGATTGATGACGAGCACGCCCAAACCCCTGGTCCTGATCATCCTGGATGGCTTCGGTCATAGCGAAAGCCCCGAATACAATGCCATCTATGCCGCCAACACCCCGGTCTACGACCGCCTGCGCGCCAGTCAGCCGCATGGTCTGATTTCCGGTTCCGGGATGGACGTCGGCCTGCCGGACGGGCAGATGGGCAACTCCGAAGTCGGTCACATGAACCTCGGCGCTGGCCGTGTCGTGTACCAGGACTTCACCCGCGTCACCAAAGCCATCCGCGACGGCGAGTTCTTCGAAAACCCCGTACTCACTGGCGCCGTGGACAAGGCTGCCGGTGCCGGCAAGGCGGTGCACATCCTCGGCCTGCTCTCCGACGGCGGCGTGCACAGCCACCAGGACCACCTGATCGCCATGGCCGAACTGGCCGCTCGACGTGGCGCTGAAAAAATCTACCTGCATGCCTTCCTGGACGGCCGTGACACTCCGCCGCGTAGCGCGCAGACCTCCATCGAGCTGCTCGACGCCACTTTCGCCAAGCTCGGCAAGGGCCGTATCGCCAGCCTGATCGGCCGCTACTACGCGATGGACCGTGACAACCGCTGGGACCGCGTCAGCGCCGCCTACAACCTGATCGTCGACAGCGTTGCCGAGTACACCGCAGACAGCGCCGTTGCTGGCCTGGAAGCCGCCTACGCCCGTGACGAAAGCGACGAGTTCGTCAAGGCCACGCGTATCGGCGAAGCGGTCAAGGTCGAAGATGGCGATGCCGTGATCTTCATGAACTTCCGTGCCGACCGCGCCCGCGAGCTGTCCCGGGTGTTCGTGGAGCCGGACTTCAACGAATTCCCTCGCGCCCGCCTGCCGAAACTGGCCGCCTACATCGGCCTGACGCAGTACTCGGCCAAAATCCCGGCACCCGCCGCCTTCGCCCCGGCCAGCCTGAACAACGTACTGGGCGAGTATCTGGCGAAACAGGGCAAGACCCAGCTGCGCATCGCCGAGACCGAGAAATACGCCCATGTGACCTTCTTCTTCTCGGGCGGCCGCGAAGAGCCGTTCGAAGGCGAAGAACGCATCCTGATTCCTTCGCCGAAGGTCGCCACCTACGACCTGCAACCGGAGATGAGCGCCCCCGAGGTCACCGACCGTATCGTCGAAGCCATCGAGCAGCAGCGCTATGACGTGATCGTGGTCAACTACGCGAACGGCGACATGGTCGGTCACACCGGCGTGTTCGAAGCAGCGGTCAAGGCGGTCGAGGCACTGGACGGCTGTGTCGGGCGCATTGTCGAGGCTCTGGATAAAGTCGGCGGCGAGGCGCTGATCACCGCCGACCACGGCAACGTCGAGCAAATGGAAGACGAGTGCACAGGCCAGGCGCACACCGCCCACACCACCGAGCCGGTACCGTTCATCTATGTCGGCAAGCGCAACGTCAAGGTCCGCGAAGGCGGCGTCCTGGCTGACGTGGCGCCGACCATGCTGAAGCTGCTTGGGCTGGAAAAGCCGGTGGAGATGACCGGCACCTCGATTCTGGTCGATGCCTGATCGACACCCAGGGGCTGCTTTGCGGCCCCCTGGCACATGAATTCCAGACAAACGCCTCTCTGCACCGGCAGTGAGGCGTTTTTTTTGCAGGCTTGCGCGGGCATACTAGGCCAGTCTCCATCCTTGGTACGCCCAACCTCATGCTTCGCGCCCTGATCCTCCTCGCCCTGTCTTGCCTGCTCAGCCCGGCCTTCGCCGACGAGCGCGCACAGACCCAGCAACAACTGGACGCCACCCGCCAGGACATCGCCGAGCTCAAGAAGATGCTGGGCAAGCTCCAGGAAGAAAAATCAGGCGTGCAAAAAGACCTCAAGAGCACCGAGACCGACATCGGCAACCTCGAAAAGCAGGTGGAGGCTCTGCAGCAAGAACTAAAAAAGACCGAGGGCGAGCTGGAGCGCCTTGATACCGAGAAAAAAAAACTCCAGAGCGCCCGCACTGAACAACAGCGACTGATTGCCATCCAGGCCCGTTCGGCCTACCAGAACGGTCGCGAGGAGTACCTCAAGCTGCTGCTCAACCAGCAGAACCCGGAGAAGTTCGCGCGCACCCTTACCTACTACGACTACCTGAGCAAGGCACGCATGGAGCAACTGCGCGCCTTCAACGAAACCCTGCGCCAACTGGCCAATGTCGAACAGGACATCGCTCGCCAGCAGGAACAATTGCTCACCCAGCGCGCCGACCTCGATACCCAGCGCCAGGCCCTGGAGGCTGAGCGCAGCAAGCGTCAGCAAGTGCTGGCCAAGCTCAACAGCGACATGAAGGACCGCGACCAGAAACTACAGGCCCGCGAGCAGGACCAGGCCGACCTGGCCAAGGTGCTCAAGACCATCGAGGAAACCTTGGCTCGCCAGGCCCGCGAGGCCGAGGAGGCGCGCAAGAAAGCCCTGCTGGCCCAGCAGGAAGCGGAAAAGCGCCGTCAGCAGGAGGCCCTGGCCGCCGCCCGCGAGCGCGACGATGCCGAGCCTGCGAAAAAGGCCCGCACCACCCTGGGCCCGATGGTGTCCAGCGATGGCGCAAGCTATGGCGGTGCATTTTCCGCCGCACGGGGAAAACTTCCATGGCCGGTCAATGGTCGATTGCTTGCACGCTTCGGCGATGCCCGAGGCAGCGATGCCCGGGCCAAGTGGGACGGCGTGATGATCAGCGCCAGCCCCGGCACCCAGGTCCGCGCCGTGCATGGCGGGCGCGTGGTGTTCGCCGACTGGTTGCGTGGCGCCGGACTTCTGGTCATTCTGGACCATGGCAATGGTTATCTGAGCTTGTACGGCCACAATCAAAGCCTGCTCAAGAGCGCCGGCGACATCGTCAAGGCCGGCGAGGCCATTTCCACCGTGGGTGACAGCGGTGGGCAGGACAGCGCAGGTTTGTACTTCGCCATCCGTCAGCAGGGTCGTCCTACCGACCCAGCCCAGTGGTGCCGAGGCTAGTTCACTTTTTTACGGCGCGGTGCCCGGCACCGCACCGATGCTCCCGCAGGGAGCGCCTACAGGATCAGGAGTTCGTTCGACATGCTGCACTCCCCACGTCTCACCCAGCTGGCCCTGACCATCGCCCTGGTGGTCGGCGCGCCCCTGGCCATCGCTGCCGAGCCGGCCAAGCCAGCCTCGGTACCGGCCACCGAAGTGACGGCCAAGGCGCCGTTGCCGCTGGAGGAGCTGCGTACCTTTGCCGAGGTCATGGACCGTATCAAGGCCGCATACGTCGAACCCGTGGACGACAAGACCCTGCTGGAGAACGCCATCAAGGGTATGCTAAGCAACCTCGACCCACACTCGGCCTACCTGGGCCCGGAAGACTTCCAGGAGCTGCAGGAAAGCACCAGCGGCGAATTCGGCGGCCTGGGCATCGAAGTCGGCCAGGAAGACGGTTTCATCAAGGTGGTCTCGCCCATCGACGACACCCCGGCCTCGCGCGCAGGCGTCCAGGCTGGCGACTTGATCGTGAAGATCAACGGCGCACCGACTCGCGGCCAGACCATGACCGAAGCCGTGGACAAGATGCGCGGTAAGGTTGGCGAAAAGATCACCCTGACCCTGGTTCGCGATGGCGGCAACCCATTCGATGTGACCCTCACCCGCGCGGTGATCCAGGTCAAGAGCGTGAAGAGCCAGCTGCTGGAAAACGATTACGGCTACATCCGTATCACCCAGTTCCAGGTCAAGACCGGCGACGAAGTGGGCAAGGCCCTGGCCAAGCTGCGCAAGGACAACGGCAAGAAACTGCGCGGCGTGGTGCTGGACCTGCGCAACAACCCAGGCGGCGTGCTGCAGTCTGCCGTGGAGGTGGCCGACCACTTCCTGACCAAGGGCCTGATCGTCTACACCAAGGGCCGCATCGCCAACTCCGAGCTGCGCTTCTCCGCCGACCCGGCCGACGCCAGCGAAGGCGTGCCGTTGGTGGTACTGATCAACGGCGGCAGCGCCTCGGCCTCGGAGATCGTCGCCGGTGCCCTTCAGGACCAGAAACGCGCCGTGCTGATGGGTACCGACAGTTTCGGCAAGGGCTCGGTGCAGACCGTATTGCCGCTGGCCAACGACCGTGCCTTGAAGCTCACCACCGCACTGTACTTCACCCCCAATGGCCGCTCGATCCAAGCCCAGGGTATCGTGCCGGACATCGAAGTGCGCCCGGCCAAGCTCACCGCAGAGGTCGACAATGACAACTTCAAGGAAGCCGACCTGCAAGGCCACCTGGGCAACGGTAACGGTGGCGCCGACCGTCCGACCGGTAGCGGCAAGCGCAAGGAGCGCCCGCAGGACAATGACTTCCAACTGAGCCAGGCGCTGAGCCTGCTCAAAGGTTTGAACATCACCTCGGGTAAATGATGCCCCCCATGCGGTACCTGTTGTTCTCACTGCTATGGCTGTTGGCCGGGGTCGCGCAAGCGGCACCGGCCGGCAAGGCCTACATCAGCATCATCATTGACGACCTAGGCCAGAGCAGCGAGCGCGACAGCCGCACCCTCGCCCTGCCCGGCCCGATCACCCTGGCCGTGATGCCCGATACGCCCCATGCCACCGACTTCGCCCGCCAGGCCCATAAGGCAGGCAAGACCGTCATCCTGCACATGCCCATGGATCCGGCCACCGGCCCCTATGCCTGGCACCCCGGCACCCCGTTGCCGGAACTGGCCAGTCGACTGGATGCAGCCCTGGCCAAAGTGCCCTATGCCGCCGGTCTCAACAACCACATGGGCAGCCGCATGACCGCCCAACGCGAGCCCATGACCTGGCTGATGGGCGAGCTGCAACGGCGCCATCTGTTCTTCGTCGACAGCCGCACCAGCGCCGCCACCGTGGCCGCAGCCGAGGCGCAGGCCCAGGACGTCGCGCATGTCTCGCGGGATGTGTTCCTGGATGACGTACGCACCGTGGAGGCGATCGAGGGACAGCTGCACCAGGCTGTCGCCTTGGCGCAGCGCCAAGGCTCGGCCGTGGTGATCGGGCATCCTTACCCACAGACCCTGCAAGTGCTCGAGCGCGAGCTGCCTCGCCTGAAGTCTGAAGGTGTTGTCCTGATTGGACTGCGCCAGATGATAAGCGTACGAAGCAACCAGGCCATGCCTGCCCATGGCAAGCATGGCCGCTACAGCAACCGCTGAGGCTTCAATCGAACGGGATGATGCCCTCGGCTTGCTCGAGGGTCAGCCTGCCACGATGGACCCGACGCCCCATCTGCGCGGCCTCCTGGCTACTCACGCGCCGCTGAGCCCAGGTTTTGAGGTGGCCTCGGGTGAAATCCCGCGCCGGCGAGTCCGCAGATCGCATGTGAAAATGCGCCACCCACAACGGCCTGCCAGACGCAGCGCCCGCCTGGGTGCGCATAATCTTGTACTCATCGAATGCACTGTCATTGCGCATGACCTGTCGCGGGCCCATGTACTGCACTCTCAGCAGCTGCTGAGAATGCAGGAAGCGAAGCGCCTCGGCGGTTGGATAACGCGTTTCGGTGTAGAGTTTGATCAGCTTCAGGTTCTTTTCCGCGCGCAGCTCGTCGGAGGCAGCCTCCAATGCCTTGATCAAACTGGTGCTAGCACCTTGCCTGGTCAACCAGTCCACCTCACGGCCTAGCTTATCGACTTGTTCATCGAACAGTTGCGCCAGCCGCGTTCCCTTGATGTCGCTTTTGACATATTCATCAGCCTTGCGCGAGAGCTGAGCATTTTCATCCAACAAGCGCTGCACGCGCATCGCCGAATCCGTCTCTTGCACCACCGGCTCGGCAGAGACTGGCTCTGAGTCGCGCTCTTGCCAACGGTCATTCACCCGGTCGAAACGGGCCAGCAGCGTATCGCTGAATGGCTCCCGCACCTCCAGGACGTCCTGTCCGTTCTCCGAGATCACAGTGCCGATGAGTATCTGCCCCTTCCCGTTACGCACCACCCGTTGAGAGTTGGTGGTAGCCAGATAAGCTTTACGTTGGCTTGCCACGACGCCTTTCTCGGCCTCCTCGACGGCGTCCACCAGCCGTCGTCCTGCATCTGCCTTGAGTTTTTCCAGTTCGGTCCGGTAGCGGTCAAGCATCACGCCCCTGACCAAGGCACCACCTTCCCTGCCGATGCGCGCGCTGTTGAGCAGCGCCTCGGAGTAGCCATCCCAGGCATCCTGGAGAATGGTTATGCGGTCATCGACCGGCAGATTGGCGAAATCAAGCTCACCATGGGCACCGGCCACATTACGCAACTCATGCCCGGCCAATTCTTTCCGGTAACCACGCAAGATGTGCTGATCATTCACAGACCCCAGATTCAGCGCCAGGTCGGCCAGATTCAGGACATGGTGAAAGCGAAACTGCACCGTACTGAACTTTCGCTTGGGAATGAGTGAACCAGCGGTTCGAGTGACGGCTTCCATGCCGATGCTTATGACCAGATCGGCAGGAGCCTCGACCAGCAACACGTCGAGGTCCTCATAGGCGCTCAGAATACGATTCTGGACTGCCGCGACACGCTTGAGCTTGTCGAGATAGGCCAGGTACTGTTCTTGTACCTGCACCAGCGGCTGCCCTTCGACTGCCGCTTTGAGCGCCAACAACTCGGTGTAGTCAGCAAGGCTCCACAGTTCGTTGAGGATGAAGTCGCTGTAATAGATGAGGCTGCTCAGGACATTGTCCCTGTGTTGCTGGATCGCACTATCGAGTGCCTGGCTGCGGCTGTTGGAATACTTCGGTTCAAGCATGGCGTCGAGCTTGACCTTGATCTGCTTGTCTTTTTGCACGGCCACCTCAAGGTGAGGAACCGATTCATGGCGCTTGCTGAGCAGTTGCGCTTGCCATTGAGCGATCCGAGCGTCGTAGTGCTCGATGACAGCCTCGGTCGACTTGCGTTGGTCGGCTGAGCCTCCAGCCTCGAGCGTGGCCTGCGCACCTTGGCGAAGCGCCTTGAGCTTGTCGATCTTCTCCAGCAGTTCGGTGATGTCCAGACTGATCTGGCTGAAGGCACTGATCGCGACCTTGCCTTGACTATCGAGCGCTTCGACCGAGTGCCTGAGCGCTTCGAATTGAGCGGCAAGGTTCTTGCCCAAGCGACTGTTCTTCATGCCTCCGGCAAGGCGCAGCGTGCTATCCACTCGCCAGCCGCCATCCACATGGACTAACCAGGGCCCGTAACCGCCCTTGCCGTCGATTACCCGCACGCCCTGCGCCGTCACCTCCACAGGGTAGGCGTCTGCGCTCATGACGGCATAGAACTGCCCGTCGACAAGGTGCAGGCCCGCGGCACCTCCGCTGGCCTGCAGGCTGGAGGAATCGAACGCCACGCCCGAGCGCATGGCGCGCAACGCCTGGCGCTGAGTAGGTGGCAGCCAGTTGAAACCATGGTTGCCCCGCCAGGTGAAGTCCAGCTGGCGGTCGGGCAGCGCCCCCAGTGCACCGACCATCGCTACCGGCCCTTCTGAGGGCACCAGGGAAATCTCGCGAAACGCACCGCTCTGCGCGGCCAGCCCTTCAAGAGCCAATGCGTCAGGGATTTGCCCAAAACCTTCAGGCAAAGCGCCGGGTTGGCGTGCATGCAACAGGACCATTCCCAGATTCAGCAACAAATCGACCACGGCGGCAGACCGGTCGAAGTCACCTTCCTGTTCAAGGGCAAGCAAATCGTGATCGAGGGACGTTAGCAGTTGCACCATCCACGTCACGCTGGCCACAGGCCCGCGCAACACCAGCGTGACCACATCGAACAGCAGCCAAGCGCCTTGTGAAAGCGTTTCCCAGCGGCGCTCGGCATTGGAGGTGGACTGCTGGTCGGCCAGCTCTACCAGCAAATCACGGTTCGCGTCGTAAAGCTTGTTGTCCAGACTGGTATTCCAGAACACCGGCTGAAGGACTGGCGGAGCCGGTCGCTCGGGCAAGCTGGAAGGGTCCAGGCCGATGCTGGCGACATGCGGCTCGATGAAACCGCCGTTGTCGTAGATATGGCGAACCTGCGGCTGCAACCAGTCGAGTACGCTCGCTTGCAATCGCACGGACGTTTGCACGTGTTCCAGCAACTTCTCGAAGCTTGCATACTCACGCAGTGTGTCCTGCCTGTACAACGGACGATACAGCAGCACCCGCGTGGGCTCGGCGCAGAACAACACGTACATGCCACGCACCGTGTCATCGTGGCGGGACTGGGGCTGGCGCCTGAAGGTCAGTGGCATCAGGGTAATTCGTGGTGCGTCCGGATCGTCATGACCATTGCAGAAGTTGACGACACACTGCAGGCCAGTATCGGTGATCTTACCGTCCAGCTTGCCTTGCAGGGCGCTGAACCGCAGGGCATTGCGCCATTCCCGGCCAAACCGTTGGACACGCCGGTCCCGCTGCAGCGGATCATCCAGCACTTGCGCTACATAGCGAGGATAGGTGCCGCCGATGTCGACGCGCTCGACCAGTCGCCTGGCCGCTTCGGCGTTCAGCCACGCGGGTACTGTGGCCCCCTGTGCATGACGGATACGTATTACCGAGGCGTCCTTGAGCGAGCCAAGCTTGCCGATGGCATATTCGGTCAAGGTCTTTTCGCCCGCCCAGGCAAGAGGCTCGCCCCCACCGGCTCCTGTGGCCGATCCTCCGGGGATACCCGACGCGATGTAGAATTCAAGGAGCAGTTCATCCGGCGACATGGCATCGCCATGCTCCTTGAGCATTTGCTCGCTCAGTCGTTGGTGGGTGTAGTCGTGCAAGCTCATGACGCCATCCAGGGCAGCCACGCCTTCGGCATCCAAGTGGTCCACAGCGAGCTGCAGCAACGCATTGCGGTATTGGAACGTGTCATTGGCTGCGCTTGTCAGCAGCCCCGGTGGCGGTTTGACCGCAGGCGTGTCGTCCAGGTAGCTGATGAACCACTGCGCCGGGTCGCTCAGCTGGGCGAACAGCTGTTCCAGCGCCGGCACATCGGCCAAGCGCCCGTAGCGCACCCTTTGGACCCGTTCGAACATCTGCTCCAGCAACTGCACCACTTGTTGCGCCGCGACATTGCCCTCCACCCTGTATCGCTGCCAGCTCATGGCATCGAAGCTGTAGCGCTGCGCCAGTTCATTGCGCAGGGCCACGGCAAACGCCTTCATCGAGGCGAAACTGCTCACCTGCCCAGAAGGCGCGCACCATAGGATGACCTCCCGCTCATCCCACTCGCCGGTGACCAGCAGATGACCCAAGGTTTCGTTCACGCTACGCGAGCCTGTGGATAACTCGACCTGCACGAAGCTCACGTCAGGCTGATCGCCACCACCGCGAATCAGCCCTCGTATGCACGCCTGCTCCTGGGCATCCAGGCCTTGCAATGGCAACCCACGCAATAGCGCGGTCTTCAACAGCAACTGCATCCAGCTGTCTCGGCTGCTTGCACCACTGCCGACACCGTTCCAATAGTCGAGCTGAGCCTGGCAGAAATGTTGCGGCAATCGCTCGATCAGCTCGTCGAGCGCCGGGCCTAGGTCCGGCAACTGGCGGGTGTCGTACGCGCTGCTGGAACCGGCGAAGCGATAAGGTGCGATCAGCCCGAGGTTATGATGGCGCCCATCAAGCGGTTGCAGGTCGATGGACTGGGTCTGGAGCATGGCCTGCAGAACGCGCTCGACCAACGGTTGGGTGTTCCAGTACGGGGTCGATGGGTCTGGACTGTCCAACGTCAATGGGTCGGCGGACGACAATGCAGGCTGTACGGATGCCAGCCACGGCAGCTCGGCAAGCAGCAGTTTGAGCAGTTGTTCGCTCGCGACCTGGCGCAGCGTCGGGCGATCGCCGAACTGCCGGGCAGCGGCGCGTTGAAAGTCGAATGTCGGGGTGTCGAAACTGGGCATGCCCTTGGCCTCCTGGTGAGTGGACCGGAAGCCTTGCGCGCAGGGTCGCGCCTGCGGTGCTACTTATTGCAAGCACCGACAAAAAGCCCTGCTATTGCAGCAGGGCTTTTTCATACGCATCAGCTGTAGACGCGTCCCAGCAATTGCCGATGGCTCTCGAACTGATCGAGCACATCACGCACGATCTGATCAGGCGCGAAGCCCATCAGGTCGTACTCCTGACTGCCATCGTGCAGGTAGACCTCGGCACGGTAGAAGCGTTGGCGCACTTGCGGTTCGCCCTCCACGGGGGCCTCGCTCGGCGCGGCCAGGTAGCCATCCAGGCTCACTTCATAGACGAACGGGTTGCCCTCTTCCATCATCACCCGCAGACCCATCATGTTGCGCGACTGGCCTACACGGGTTTCCACGTCGAAGCCAAGGCTCTGCAGCTGTGTGGCCGCCTCTTTCAGCGCCGGGCTGACCTGCTTGTCCATGAAGCGCTGAACCACCGCTTGGGTCGGCTGCAGATCCAGCTGAGTCAAGCGCTCGCTGAAACCGCGACGGCCGCGGGCTGCCAGCTCGGCGCGCTCGTTTTCAACCGCAACGTCCTGCTTCATGGCCTTGTACAGGCCGAACATGAACAGCACCAGCACCACCGAGAATGGCAGGCCTGCCAGAACCACCATGGTCTGCATGGCCTCGAAGTTACCCGCGAACAGCAGACCGATGGTTACCAGGGTGATGACCACCGACCAGAACACCACCATCCAGTGCGGGGCGTCTTCATCGACCTTGCCGCCTTTGCACGACAGGTTGGCCATCATCACCGCGCCGGAGTCGGCTGGGGTGAGGAACAGCACGAAGCCAACGAACACCGCCACACCGATCACGATCTTGGCCGCAGGGAAGTATTCCAGCAGCTGGTAGATCGACATCGACGGCTGTTCCAGCGCGGTCTTGCCCAATTCCACGGCACCCTGGTTGATCACCAGGTCCAGCGCAGTGTTGCCGAAGATCGACAGCCAGGCCAGGGTGAAGCCCAGTGGAATCAACAGTACACCGCTGACCAGCTGACGCACGGTACGGCCCTTGGAAATACGGGCGATGAACATGCCGACGAATGGACCCCAGGAAATCCACCAGGCCCAGTAGAACACGGTCCACAGGCCCAACCAGCGCTCGGACTTGCCCGCTTCGCCTTCATAGACGTACAGGTCGAACGTCTTCAGCACGATGCCATTGAGGTAGTCGCCAATGTTTTGCACGAAGCCATTGAGCAGGTGCAGGGTCTGGCCACCCAGCAGAACGAAGATCAGCAGGCCGCTGAACAGCATGATGTTCAGGTTCGACAGGCGGCGGATACCGTTCTCGACACCCGATACCGCAGCGACGGTAGCAACGCCGGCCATCACCAGGATCACCATCAGCAGGTTGGTCTGGCTGTGTTGCATGCCGAACAGGTACTCCAGGCCCGACGATACCTGCATCGCGCCGATACCCAGGTTGGTCACCAGACCCAGCAGGGTGACGAACATCCCGAAGATGTCCACGGCATTGCCGGCAGCGCCCTTGACCCAACGCTCACCGACCAGCGGGAACAGTGCCGAGCGCAATGCCAGCGGCTGGTTGTGACGGTAGGCGAAGTAACCCACGGCCAGGCCGACCAGCGCATAGATCGCCCAGCCATGCAGGCCCCAGTGCAGGAAGGTCAGCTGCAAGCCCTGGCGCGCGGCTTCGAGACTGGCTGGCGTACCTTCCGGCGGGTTGAAGTAGTGGTCCAGCGGCTCGGAAGCGCCGAAGTACAGCAGCGAAATGCCGATACCCGAAGAGAACAGCATGCCGGCCCAGGCGCCGTAGCTGAAGTCGGGCTGATCGTCCTTGCCACCGAGCTTGAGTTTTCCGAAATCGGAGAAAGCCAGGTAAACGACGAACAGCAGGTAACCGCAGATCACCAGCATGTAGTACCAACCGAAGGTACGGGTGAGCCATTTCTGGGCTACGCCCAGTACTTGGCCGGCGGTTTCGGGTACAGCGATCAGCAAGGCAGTCAGAACAAGGACCAACAGCGCGGAGGTGTAGAACACCACGCGATTGACCCGCACCCTCTCGGCGGGGGGTTTGGTAAGGGAGGCAGAACTCATTGCACGAATGCTCCGGGCAGTGCGGCTGTGGAGGCTAATCAGTCTTTTCCCGCGCAATTGGTGCAATAGCCCCACTGCGTCAGGTGTTATAAAAGCACCCTGGAAACCGTGATCCCGAATCGAAACGTTGCAAAAAACCAGACAGGTGGTCCGTGTCCGACTGTGCACTCACCCTGAAAGTGCGCGCATTGGTCACAGAGCACACCGCCCGCTCCAAGGGCCTGCCGCAGGTCGTCGACCGTCTGCCAGAATCTGTCTTTCGCTTCGCTCTAGCCCGTCAACGCCTTGTATTCCGGGGGTTACACGATTTCCTGGGGTGTCGATTCGTGCCTTCTCGACCGTGTGAAATACTGTCAATGGCACAAATTGTCGCAGAGCTTATTCTTTATTGATTGAACGTTCAATCAAAACAAAATAGACTGGCCTTCGCCGAGTCAGCCGCCCGTCGTCTGCTCGCAGGCCTGAGGAGATAGCAAGATGCCCAAGGTCGGTATGCAACCCATCCGCCGCCAGCAGTTGATCGAAGCCACGTTACAGGCGGTCGATCAGGTCGGCCTGGGGGACGCCAGCATTGCGCTGATTGCCCGTTTGGCCGGGGTGTCGAACGGCATCATCAGTCACTACTTTCGGGACAAGAACGGCCTGATCGCAGCGACGATGGGTTACATCATGAGCATGCTCAACGAAGGCGTGAGGGCGCGTCGCCAGTCACTGACCGACGACAGCCCGCGAGCCCACCTGAAAGTGATCATCGAGGGCAACTTCGATGCCAGCCAGGTGAACGGCCCGGCGATGAAAACCTGGTTGGCCTTTTGGGCTTCCAGCATGCACCAGCCCGATTTGCACAGGTTGCAGCGGATCAATGACCACCGCTTGTACTCCAACCTGTGCTGCCAGTTCCGCCGCGCCCTGCCGCTCTACCATGCGCGCAAGGCAGCCCGCGGCCTGGCGGCCCTGATCGACGGCTTGTGGCTGCGTGGAGCACTGTCGGGTGACGCATTCGACACCGATCAGGCGATACGGATTGCTTACGAATACATGGATCTACAACTGGCTAAACAGCACACCCTGGGCACTGACGACCAGGCCGCTGAACAACCGCGCACGGCACTTGCCAACCCGGCAGGAGCGTGACGCGAAAGCCAACCACACACTGCACTTGCGAGGACACTATGGCCCGTTTCGGAACGCAAAAACTCTACATTGATGGTGGTTATGTCGACGCCGGCAGCGATGCCACTTTCGAAGCCATCAACCCGGCCACTGGCGAAGTCCTCGCCTACGTACAGCGCGCTACCCAGGCTGACGTCGAAAAAGCCGTGGAAAGCGCCGAGCGCGGCCAGAAAGTCTGGGCTGCCATGACCGCCATGCAGCGCTCGCGCATCCTGCGCCGCGCCGTCGACATCCTGCGCGAGCGCAACGACGAACTGGCCATGCTGGAAACCCTGGACACCGGCAAGTCGTACTCCGAAACCCGCTACGTCGATATCGTCACCGGCGCCGACGTCCTGGAGTACTACGCTGGCCTGGTACCGGCCATCGAAGGCGAGCAGATTCCGCTGCGTGAATCCTCCTTCGTCTATACCCGCCGCGAGCCACTGGGCGTAACCGTCGGTATCGGCGCCTGGAACTACCCGATCCAGATCGCCCTGTGGAAATCCGCGCCAGCCCTGGCTGCCGGCAACGCGATGATCTTCAAGCCTTCGGAAGTCACTTCGCTGACCACGCTGAAACTGGCCGAGATCTACACCGAAGCCGGCCTGCCGGATGGCGTATTCAACGTCCTGACCGGTAGCGGCCGTGAAGTCGGCACCTGGCTGACCGAGCACCCACGCATCGAGAAAGTCTCCTTCACCGGCGGCACCACCACCGGCAAGAAGGTCATGGCCAGCGCCTCCAGCTCCTCGCTGAAGGAAGTGACCATGGAACTGGGCGGCAAGTCGCCGCTGATCATCTGCGCCGACGCCGACCTGGACAAGGCCGCCGACATCGCCATGATGGCCAACTTCTACAGCTCGGGCCAGGTGTGCACCAACGGCACCCGCGTGTTCATCCCAGCCGAACTCAAGGCAGCCTTCGAAGCCAAGATCGTCGAGCGCGTGGCCCGTATCCGTGCTGGCAACCCAGAAGACGAAAACACCAACTTCGGTCCGCTGGTCAGCTTCCCGCACATGGAGAGCGTCCTGGGCTACATCGCCAAGGGCAAGGAAGAAGGTGCCCGCGTTCTGTGCGGCGGTGAGCGTCTGACCCAAGGCGACTTCGCCAAGGGCGCCTTCGTGGCCCCGACCGTCTTCACCGACTGCACCGACGACATGACCATCGTCAAGGAAGAAATCTTCGGCCCGGTGATGAGCATCCTCACCTACGAGACCGAAGAAGAAGTCATCCGCCGCGCCAACGACACCGAATACGGCCTGGCCGCTGGCGTGTGCACCAACGACATCAGCCGCGCCCACCGCATCATCCACAAGCTCGAAGCCGGTATCTGCTGGATCAACGCCTGGGGTGAATCGCCGGCGGAAATGCCGGTCGGTGGCTACAAGCAGTCGGGCGTCGGCCGTGAGAACGGCGTCAGCTCGCTGGCTCAATACACTCGCATCAAGTCGGTCCAGGTCGAGCTGGGCGGCTACAACTCGGTTTTCTGAACCCTGTCTAGCCACGCCCGTGCCAATGAGCACGGGCGTTTCCGCTCCCTGATCACCGCCAACACGAGGGTACTTCCATGTCCCAAGAATTCGATTACATCATCGTCGGTGCCGGCTCGGCCGGTAACACCCTGGCCGCCCGCCTGACCGAAGACGCCGGCGTCACCGTACTGCTGCTGGAAGCCGGTGGCCCCGACTACCGCTTCGACTTCCGCACCCAGATGCCAGCCGCCTTGGCCTTCCCACTGCAGGGCCGCCGCTACAACTGGGCCTACGAGACCGATCCAGAGCCGCACATGGATGGCCGCCGCATGGAATGTGGTCGTGGCAAGGGCCTGGGTGGCTCCTCGCTGATCAACGGCATGTGCTACATCCGCGGTAACGCCATGGACTTCGACGGCTGGGCAGAACTGCCAGGCCTGGAAGACTGGACCTACCTGGACTGCCTGCCGTACTTCCGCAAGGCAGAAACTCGCGACATCGGCCCGAACGACTACCACGGCGGCGAAGGCCCGGTCAGCGTCACCACGCCCAAGGCCGGCAACAACCCGCTGTTCCACGCCATGGTCGAAGCCGGTGTGCAAGCTGGCTACCCACGCACCGAAGACCTCAACGGCTACCAGCAGGAAGGCTTCGGTCCGATGGACCGTACCGTGACCAAGAAAGGCCGCCGTTCGAGCACCGCCCGAGGCTACCTGGACCAGGCCAAGAAGCGTCCGAACCTGACCATCGTCACCCATGCCCTGACCGACCGCGTGCTGTTCGACGGCAAGCGCGCCATCGGCGTGACTTACCTGGTCGGCGACAGCGAAGAGCGCGTCGAAGCCCGCGCCCGCAAGGAAGTCATCGTCAGCTCCGGCGCCATCGCCTCGCCACAGCTGCTGCAGCGCTCCGGCGTGGGCCCGCGCGCCCTGCTGGAAAGCCTCGACATCCCGGTCGTGCACGACCTGCCTGGCGTTGGCGAGAACCTGCAGGACCACCTCGAGTTGTACCTGCAGTACGCCTGCACCCAGCCAGTCTCGCTGTACCCGTCGCTGCTGTGGTGGAACCAGCCGGCCATCGGCGCCGAATGGATGTTCAACGGCACCGGTATCGGCGCCAGCAACCAGTTCGAGGCGGGCGGTTTCATCCGTACTCGCCCTGAGTTCAAGTGGCCGAACATTCAGTACCACTTCCTGCCGGTCGCGATTAACTACAACGGTTCCAACGGGGTCAAGGAGCACGGCTTCCAGGCACACATGGGCTCCATGCGTTCGCCTAGCCGTGGCCGCATCAAGCTCAAGTCCAAAGACCCACGCCAGCACCCAAGCATCCTGTTCAACTACATGGCCACCGAGCAGGACTGGCAGGAATTCCGTGACGGTATCCGCCTGACCCGCGAGATCATGGCCCAGCCGGCACTCGACCCGTACCGTGGCCGCGAGATCAGCCCGGGCGCGCACGTGCAGACGGACGAAGAACTGGACAAGTTCATCCGCGAGCACGCCGAAACCGCCTTCCACCCGTCCTGCTCGTGCAAGATGGGCACCGACGACATGGCGGTGGTCGATGGCGAAGGCCGAGTGCATGGCATGCAAGGCCTGCGTGTGGTCGATGCGTCGATCATGCCGATCATCATCACCGGCAACCTCAACGCCACCACGATCATGATCGCCGAGAAGATCTCGGACAAGATCCGTGGCCGCAAGCCACTGCCGCGCAGCACCGCCAAGTACTACGTGGCCAATGGTGCACCGGTGAAGGGCAAGCCGATGCGCGAGGTGAAGCAGGCATGAACCTGCCCCGGCCTCTTCGCGGGTGAACCCGCGAAAGAGCCCACCCCTGCAACACCAGAAAAGGCACCCTGCGCGGTGCCTTTTTTTCATCTGCGGAAACGCTTTACAGCCTGCTAATTCATCAGGTTAGAATCAGTTGGCACGCGACCTGCTAGTTCATTCTCGCAAGTCCCTTCTCTCGCGATGTCCCGGAGTACCTGCCTTTGGATGCAAGCACCATCAACAGCCTGTTCCTGATCGGCGCATTGCTGGTGGGCGCAAGTATTCTGGTCAGCTCGCTATCTTCGCGCCTGGGCATCCCCATCCTGGTCATCATCCTCGCCGTCGGCATGGTCGCGGGCGTGGACGGTGGCGGCATCATCTTCAACAACTACCCGACCGCCTACCTGGTGGGTAACCTGGCATTGGCCGTGATCCTGCTCGATGGCGGCCTGCGTACACGGGTGGCGAGCTTCCGCGTAGCCCTGTGGCCGGCCCTGTCGCTGGCCACCGTCGGCGTGCTGATCACCACCGGCCTGACGGGCATGGTCGCTGCCTGGCTGTTCGACCTGAACCTGATCCAGGGCCTGCTGATCGGCGCCATCGTTGGCTCCACAGACGCCGCGGCGGTGTTCTCGCTGCTGGGCGGCAAGGGCCTGAACGAGCGGGTGACGGCGACGCTGGAGATCGAGTCGGGCAGCAACGACCCCATGGCGGTGTTTCTCACCGTCACCCTGATCGACATGATCGCCAGCGGCCAGACTGGCCTGCACTGGAGCCTGCTGACCCACCTGATCCGCGAGTTCGGTATCGGTGGCCTGCTGGGCCTGGGCGGTGGCTGGCTGATGCTGCAACTGGTCAACCGCATCAACCTGGCCGGTGGCCTGTACCCGATCCTCGTGGTGGCAGGCGGCCTGGTGGTGTTCTCGCTGACCAACGCCCTGCATGGCAGCGGCTTCCTCGCCGTCTACCTGTGCGGCCTGGTGCTGGGCAACAAACCCATTCGCAGCCGCCACGGCATTCTGCACATGCTCGACGGCATGGCCTGGCTGGCGCAGATCGGCATGTTCCTGGTCCTGGGCCTGCTGGTAACCCCTCATGACCTGCTCCCCATCGCCCTGCCTGCACTTGGCCTTGCGCTGTGGATGATCCTGGTGGCCCGCCCGCTTTCGGTAGTGGCCAGCCTGCTGCCATTCAAGGCCTTCCATGGCCGCGAGAAGGCCTTCATCTCGTGGGTCGGCCTGCGCGGCGCGGTACCCATCATCCTGGCGGTGTTTCCGCTCATGGCGGGCTTGCCGGACGCCCAGCTGTTCTTCAACCTGGCCTTCTTCATCGTCCTGGTGTCGCTGCTGGTCCAAGGCACCAGCCTGCCGTGGATGGCCAAGCTGCTCAAGGTCACCGTACCGCCAGACCCTGCGCCGATTTCCCGCTCCGCACTGGAGGTGCACCTCACCAGCGAGTGGGAGTTGTTCGTCTATCGCCTGGGCGCCGAGAAATGGTGCATCGGCGCCGCCCTGCGTGAGCTGAAGATGCCCGAAGGCACGCGCATCGCCGCATTGTTCAGGGGCGAGCAGTTGCTGCACCCCTCCGGGAGCACCGTGCTGGAAGTCGGCGACATGCTCTGCGTGATTGGCCATGAACATAACCTTCCAGCCCTGGGCAAATTGTTCAGCCAGGCGCCGCAGCGCGGCCTCGACCTGCGCTTCTTCGGCGACTTCGTCCTCGAAGGCGATGCCGAACTGGGTGCGGTGGCGGCGCTTTACGGCCTGAAACTCGATGGTCTCGACGCAAAAATGCCACTGGCGCAGTTCATCCGACAGAAGGTCGGAGGCGCTCCAGTAGTAGGCGACCAGGTCGAATGGCATGGCACCATCTGGACCGTCGCGACCATGGACGGGAACAATGTCCAGAAAGTCGGCGTCAGATTCCCCGAAGGAACCCGACCCGGCCCGGGCTTGTTCCTCTAAACTCCGATTCTGCCCGATCCACAATGTAGTCTGCCTATGTCCCTGCGCGCGCACCTTCGCGCAGCCCTGCTCGGGCTGTGCCTGTCCCTCTCGTTCGCGGCCACCGCGGCCGAGGTCCCGACCACCGCCAGCATCCAGAACAGCCTCGACAAGATCGCCGAGCGCAAATTGCCCGAGGCCGAACAGAAGGCCCTGCAGCAGGTTCTCGAACAGACCCTGAGCCTGCTGGCCAGCAAGGAAGACAGCGAGAAGAAGCTCACTGCGCTGAAGCAACAACTGGCCACAGCGCCGAAAGAAACCACCGACAGCCAACGCGAACTGGCCAAGCTCAAGGACAGCAAGCCACTGCCGGTGGCCCAGCGCTATGCCAACTTCACAGTGCCTCAGCTTGAACAACTGCTCAGCGAGCGCAGCACCCAACAAGGCGAGTTGCAAAAGGCCTTGTCCGAAGCCAACAGCCTGATCATCAGTTCGCAGACCCGGCCGGAGCGGGCCCAGGCCGAAATCAGCAACAACCAGACCCGCACCCAGCAGATCAACAGCAGCCTCAAGAACGGCAAGGACAACGGCAAGCCACTCAACGCCGACCAACGCAACCAGCTCAACGCCGAGCTGGCATCGCTCAATGCCCTGACCCTGCTGCGTCGCCAGGAGCTGGCCGGCAACGGCTTGCTGCAAGACCTGGGCAACGCCCGGCACGACCTGTTGATCGAACGCGCAGCGCGCCTTGAGCAGGAAATCCAGGACCTGCAGACGCTGATCAACGACAAGCGCCTGGCCCAGTCCCAGCAGACCGTCACCCAGCAGTCGATCGAGGCGCAGAAGGCTGGCGGCAGCACCTTGTTGGCCAACGAGAGTGCCGCCAACCTCAAGCTCTCCGACTATCTGCTCAAGAGCACCGACCGCCTCAACGAGCTGACCCAGCAGAACCTGCGCACCAAACAGCAACTCGACAGCCTGACCCAGGCCGACCAAGCCCTGGATGAACAGATCAACGTGCTCAAGGGCAGCCTGCTGCTGTCGAAGATCCTCTACAAGCAGAAGCAGGCACTGCCGCACCTGAAGCTCGACCGCGACCTGGCCGACCAGATCGCCGACATTCGCCTGTACCAGTTCGAGATCAACCAGCAACGCGAGCAGATGAGCAGCCCGGTGAGCTATGTCGACAAGCTGCTGGCCAACCAGCCGCCGGACGACGTCACCCCGCAACTGCGCAAGGCCCTGCTGGAAGTGGCGATCACCCGCAGCGACCTGCTCGAACGCTTGAACCGCGAACTGTCGGCGTTGCTCAATGAGTCGATCACCCTGCAACTGAACCAGAAGCAGTTGCTCAGCACCGCACAAGGGCTGCGCACCACCCTCGAAGAGCAGATGTTCTGGATTCCCAGCAACAAGCCGCTGGATTGGGACTGGCTGCGCTACGTACCCGAGCGCTTCACCGCTCAGGTTGCCAGCCTGCCCTGGGGGTCGGGCCTCAAGGAGCTGGCCGACGGCTTGGGCCAGCGACCGCTGTTGTTCCTGCCATTGCTGCTGGTGATTGGCGGGCTGCTGTGGCGACGCAAGTACCTCTACCAGCGCCTGGGCAAGGTGCATCAGGACATCGGCCACTTCCGCCGCGACAGCCAGTGGCACACGCCGCAGGCCATCCTTATCAACATCCTCCTTGCCATGCCAGTCAGCTTGGGCCTGGCCTTGTGCAGCTATGCCTTGCAGATCGATGCACGTGGTCAGAACGCCAACCTCGGCGCGGCGCTGTGGCAGCTGGCACAGGCGTGGCTTGTGTTCTACACCGCCTACCGCATCCTCGCCCCGGGTGGCGTGGCGGAAATTCACTTCCGCTGGTACAAGCCGCAGGTCGAGTTCCTGCGGGGCTGGGTGCGCCGCCTGGGCTCCGTGGTGCTGGCTTTGGTCGGTGTGGTGGCGGTCGCCGAGCACCAGCCCTCGGCACTGGCCGACGATGTGCTAGGCATCGGCGTGGTGCTGGCGTGCTACGCACTGATGGCCTGGTTGCTCAGCCGCCTGCTGCTGAGTAGCCCTGCTCACCGCGACACGTCGCTGTTCCGCAAGGCCGTCGGGGTTGCCTTCACCGCCCTGCCCATCGCCTTGTTCGTGGCGGTGTGCTTCGGCTACTACTACACCGCCCTGAAGCTTACCGATCGCCTGATCTACACCCTGTACCTGCTGCTGTTCTGGCTGGTGATCGAAGCCGCCTTCGTGCGCGGCCTGTCGGTTGCCGCGCGGCGCCTGGCGTACCAGCGTGCCCTGAGCAAACGTGCGGCGGCCAAGGAGGGCCTCGATGGCGAGGTCGTCACCGAAGAGCCGACCCTGGATATCGAACAGGTCAACCAGCAGTCCCTGCGCCTGATCCGACTGGCCTTGCTCGGTGGTTTCATCGCCGGCCTGTACTGGGTTTGGGCAGACCTCATCTCGGTGTTCGCATACCTGAACAACTTCACCTTGTACGAATACACCAGCGGCACCGGCGCCAACGCCAGCATGGTGCCCATCAGCCTGGGCGACCTGCTGGGCGCGCTGGTGATCGTGGGCATTACCTTCGCCCTCGCCCGCAACCTGCCCGGTTTGCTGGAGGTGCTGGTACTGTCACGCCTGAACCTGGCGCAAGGCAGTGCCTATGCCACCACCACGCTGCTGTCGTACACCATTGTCGGCGTCGGTATCGTGACTACGCTGTCGACCCTTGGCGTGAGCTGGGACAAGCTGCAATGGCTGGTGGCGGCGCTGTCGGTTGGCTTGGGCTTCGGCATGCAGGAAATCTTCGCCAACTTCATCTCCGGCATCATGATCCTGTTCGAGCGCCCGGTACGAATCGGCGACACCATCACCATCGGCAATCTGTCCGGCACGGTGAGCAAGATCCGCATCCGCGCCACCACCATCACCGACTTCGACCGCAAGGACATCATCGTCCCCAACAAGACCTTCATCACCGGCCAGCTGATCAACTGGTCGCTGACGGACACGGTCACCCGGGTAACCCTGAAGCTGGGTATCGACTACGGTTCGGACCTGGACCTGGTCCGTGAGATTCTGCTCAAGGGCGCCCATGAGAACCCGCGGGTACTCAAGGACCCTGAGCCGATCGTGTACTTCCTCAACTTCGGCGAAAGCTCGCTCGACCACGAACTGCGCATGCATGTGCGCGACCTGGGCGACCGCAACCCGACCCTGGATGAGATCAACCGCTACATCAACCGTGAGTTCAAGGCACACAACATCAAGATCTCGGTACGCCAGGTCGAGGTGTTCCTGATAGATCCCAAGGGTGGCAAGCAGCAGCTGATTCCGATGGAGCAACCGAAACCGGATGGAGCTCAACCGGCCTGAGTGGGTTCGAATCCTTTATGCTGTGCACAATCCCTGCGAGGGCGATGCCCTCGATCACAGGCGATCCCGCTCCTGCAACTGCCCTGTGGGGAGCAGGCTCGCCAGCGATTGGGCCGTGAAGCGGCCCCAGGCACCCCACTCAGGAGCCGCCCGTGAAAACCCTCGACCAACTCAGCTTCGACAACCGCTTCGCCCGCCTGGGCGATGCGTTCTCCACCCAGGTACTGCCCGAGCCCATCGCCGAGCCGCGCCTGGTAGTGGCGAGCGAGTCGGCCATGGCACTGCTCGACCTCGACCCAACAGAGGCCCAATCCCCGCTGTTCGCCGAGCTGTTCAGCGGTCACAAGCTGTGGGAAGAAGCCGACCCGCGAGCGATGGTGTATTCAGGCCACCAGTTCGGCTCCTACAATCCGCGCCTGGGCGATGGCCGCGGCCTGCTGTTGGCCGAGGTACTGAACGATGCCGGCGAGCACTGGGACCTGCACCTCAAGGGTGCCGGCCAGACGCCGTACTCGCGCATGGGCGACGGCCGCGCCGTGTTGCGCTCGTCGATCCGCGAGTTCCTCGCCTCCGAGGCCCTGCACGCCCTCGGCATTCCCAGCAGCCGAGCCTTG
This sequence comes from Pseudomonas sp. Rh2, assembly GCF_040762985.1. Lineage (NCBI taxonomy): Bacteria > Pseudomonadati > Pseudomonadota > Gammaproteobacteria > Pseudomonadales > Pseudomonadaceae > Pseudomonas > Pseudomonas sp. Rh2. The sequence goes on along the minus strand of NZ_CP142890.1, from coordinate 853,722 downwards.
TGCGTGGTAGGTTCGAGCACTCCAGTGTGGCGCGAAACCCGCGAAAGCGCCGCTATGCTGATGCGTCTGGCGCCAAGCCACGTTCGCTTTGGTCATTTCGAGTACTTTTACTACACCCGCCAACCCGAGCAGCAGCGCATACTCCTCGACCATGTACTGGAACAGCACTACCCCGAGTGCCGCGAGGCCGAACAGCCTTACCTTGCGATGTTCCGTACCATCGTCGAGCGCAATGCCGAACTGATCGCCCGCTGGCAGGCCTATGGCTTCTGTCACGGGGTGATGAACACCGACAACATGTCGATCCTCGGCATCACCTTCGACTTTGGCCCTTACGCCTTCCTCGACGACTTCGACGCCAACTTCATCTGCAACCACTCCGATGACCGTGGCCGCTACAGCTACAGCAACCAGGTACCTATCGCCCATTGGAACCTCAGCGCGCTGGCCCAGGCCTTGACCACGGTGATCGAGGTGGAACCGCTCAAACAAGCGCTGGAATTGTTCCTGCCGTTGTACCAGGCACATTACCTGGACCTGATGCGGCGGCGCCTGGGCCTGACCACTGCCGAGGATGACGACCTGGCGCTGGTCGAACGACTGCTGCAGCGTATGCAAAGCGGTGGCGTGGACTACAACCTGTTCTTCCGCAGGCTGGGCGAGCAACCGGTGGCCGATGCCTTGAAGGCGGTGCGCGACGATTTCGTCGACCTGGCCGGCTTCGATGCCTGGGGCGTGGACTACCTGGCGCGCTGCCAACGGGAAGCCGGTAATGCCGACGGACGGCGTGAACGCATGCATGCGGTGAACCCGCTGTATGTGCTGCGTAACTATTTGGCGCAGAAAGCTATCGAAGCGGCCGAGGCAGGGGATTACAGTGAAGTGAGGCGACTGCACCTGGTGCTGAGCCGGCCGTTCGACGAACAACCCGGCATGCAGGCCTATGCCGAACGGCCACCTGAGTGGGGCAAGCACCTGGAAATCAGCTGCTCGTCCTGATTCACACGGCCGGCGACAAGGCCAGAACAAACACCCAAGGAGCCCTAATGTCCGACCCGCTGCTGATCCCCTGCCCCCACTGCAACGGCCTCAACCGCCTGCCCGCCGCCCGCCTAGGCGACGCGCCCAAATGCGGGCGTTGCAAACAGGACGTGCTGCTGAGCAAACCCTTCGCGCTCACCGAAAGCAGCTATGCCAGCCAGATCAAAGGCGACTTGCCACTGCTGCTGGACGTCTGGGCGGACTGGTGCGGCCCCTGCAAATCCTTCGCCCCCACCTTCGAACAGGCCGCTCGCCAGCTTCAGGGCCGCTGCCGCCTGGCCAAGCTCGACAGCGAAGCCAACCGCAACCTGGCAGGCCAGTTGGGCATCCGCTCGATCCCCAGCCTGATCCTGTTCAAGAACGGCCGCGAAGTCGCCCGCCAGGCCGGGGCGTTTCCACTGCAGACACTGCTGGAATGGCTGCGCAGCCAGGGGGTTTAGGGTCGGCTGTGAGATCGAGCGCCGCCCGCGCGGCGCATCGCGAGCAAAGCTCGCCACGTTTGTTTCGGGCCAATGATGCCTGTAACAGTCGCGCGCGGCCGCCTTTTTGATTTGACTCGATACCGCGCCGTACGCCTGTAGGAGCGAGCCTCGCTCGCGATGCGCCGCGCAGGCGGCGCTCGCTCTGGCAGGCGTCGCAGATCACCCATTTTCCTCAAGAAGGTCATGCAACTCGACAAACTGCTGCGTGAGCTTGTGCCGTGGCTCCAAGTGGATCAGCGGCAGGCTGGCATGGTGCGATTCGCGCATCTTCACCGAACTGCCCAGATATACCGGTAACACCGGAAGACCCTCGGCCAGCAGTTCGTCGAGCATCTGCTGAGGCAGGCTGGCGCGGGACTGGAACTGATTGACCACGATGCCTTCGACCACCAGGTCCTCGTTGTGGTCGTCCTTGAGCTCTTCGATCTCGGCCAGCAGGCCATACAGCGCCTGGCGCGAGAAACTGTCGCAATCGAAGGGAATAAGCACGCGATCAGCGGCAATCAGCGCAGAAACCGCATAAAAATTGAGTGCAGGGGGCGTATCGATGTAGATGCGCTCGTAGTCCTCGTCCAGATCGTCGAGCAACTTACGCAGCTTGTTGATCTTGTGCTTGGCCTCGAGCTTGGGCTGAAGGTCGGCCAGTTCGGCCGTCGCCGTCACCACATGAAGGTTGTCAAACGGCGTTTCGTAGATATCGACCTTGTTCTTCTTGCTGAACGGGCCGCTGGACAGGCTCTGCTTGAAGAAGTCGGCAATGCCCATGGGAATGTCCTCGCCGGTGAGGCCGGTGAGGTACTGAGTCGAATTCGCCTGGGCATCCAGGTCGATCAACAGGGTCCGGTAACCTTCGCTGGCACTGACTGCCGCCAGGTTGCAGGCGATGCTCGACTTGCCCACGCCACCTTTCTGATTGAACACCACGCGCCGCATGAGAGACCTCCGTGTATCAACGAATGCCCGAGTATGTGGCGGCGTCTGCGCAATGACCAGCACCTATTCGCTCAACTTGAGCGAACGGCGACCGACAACCTCTTCATACCGTCCATCGGAAATCACGCAAGCCCGCGGTCGGACTTGACGCAATCGCCTCTGCCCATTGTCTGATGGCAATCAGCTAACCAACATTTGCTACACGCCGCCAGCACCGGGATAATGCGCGCCACTCGGCGATTGCGCCAACCCTGTCAGGTCGTTGTTTCGAGTGATTCCCTCGACAAGGAAGTTCCTCAGGGCGGAAAGTCAACACTATCGTGATCAGCTTCGATATCAGCCAATGGCGCGCCTGGTCCCCAGGGTTGCAGACACCTGCCGACTGGCACGCCTGGGCACACGGCACGCAGCCGTCGCAGAGCGACGGGCCGCCTCCCGATGTTTCGTTTTTGCCGGCCATGCAGCGCCGTCGCCTGAGCCTGCTGGCCCGCATGGCATTTGCCGTCGGCTGGCCGCTGGCCGAGGGCCACGATGCACTGCCGCTGGTGTTCGTCTCGCGCCATGGAGAAACCCCACGGACCTTCGCGATGCTCAGCGAGCTGGCCGCGCAACAGCCGCTGTCGCCCACCCAGTTCAGCCTGTCGGTGCACAATGCGGTGATCGGCCTGTGGTCGATCATGCGCAGTGAAACCAGCGAGATGACCGCGCTGGCAGCCGAGCAGGATGGCTTCGAGCAGGGCGTGATCGAAGCTGCGGCCTTGCTGGCCGAGGGCGCCCCGGCCGTGCTGCTGATCATCACCGAAGAGCGACCACCCGAGGCCTACCGCAACTGGATCGACGACGTACCCTTTTCCTACGCCCTGGGCCTGTTGCTGACATCCGGCCAACAATGGCAGCTCACCCTGGGCCAGACGCCGGCGGGCCAAGGCCCCGCATTGCCCCATGCCCTGAGCTGGCTGCGTGCTTCGCTGACCGACCAGAATACCGTCACCCACACCGTGAAGCGTCGTGTATGGACCTGGCAACGACAGCCGTGAACCGCCCCCGCGATGCCTACTACTGGCGCCTGCTGGCCACCGCCTTGAGCTTTGCCGTATTTGGGCTCGGCGGCCTGTGCCTGCGGCTGCTGGTGTTCCCCCTGTTGGCCTGTATGCCGGGCGGTCGCGAACGCCACCGCCAGCGTGCCCGGCAAACCATCGGTTGGCTGTTCTGGCACTTCATTCGCTTCATGAAGGGCGCTGGCGTCTTGACCTACCAGGTCATTGGCGCCGAACGCCTGGGCCGCCCTGGTCAGCTGATCATCGCCAACCACCCGTCGCTGATCGATGTGGTCTTTCTCATCGGCCTGGTGCGCCAGGCCAATTGCGTGGTCAAGCACAGCCTGTTCGACAACCCATTCACCCGTGGCCCGGTCGGCGAGGCCCAGTACATTGGCAACGACGGCAGCATGGACATGCTCGAAGAAGCCGTGGACGTGTTGCGCCAAGGACAGCCGTTGATCATATTCCCGGAAGGTACGCGCACCCCGCCCGGCCAGGTACCGGCCTTTCATCGCGGCGCCGCCGCGATTGCCTTGCGGGGTGCGAATATCATCACGCCGGTGACCATCAAGGTCAGCCCGACCACCCTGACCAAGAACGAACCCTGGTACCGCATCCCCAGCCGTCGCGTGCACTTCACCCTCACGGTCGGCGCCGATATCGACCCTCAGGCCTTCGCCACACAGGGGCCGGCGCCTCAAGCATCACGCAAGCTGAACGACTACCTGCATCAGTACTACCTCAAGGAGCTCGCCACAGATGAGCGATCCACAACACGACCTGCACCGTGACCTCAAGCAACTGATCATCGACGCCCTCGGCCTTGAAGATATCGGCGTGCAGGACATCGACGACCAGCAACCGCTGTTTGGCGAAGGCCTGGGCCTGGACTCGGTGGATGCACTGGAATTGGGCCTGGCACTGCAGAAGCGCTATGGCTTCAAGATCGACGCCGATGCCAAGGACACCCGCAACCATTTCCGTAACGTCGCCACCTTGGCCGCGTTCGTCACTGCCCGTAAGGCTGCCTGAGACTGCACCATGCAAACCCGCGAAGATATCTTCAATACCCTGCGCGACGCCCTGGTCGAGCTGTTCGAGCTCGACCCCGCCAGCATCAACCTCGATGCCAACCTGTACCAGGACCTGGAAATCGACAGCATCGATGCCATCGACCTGCTCGACCACATCAAGCGCCAGACCGGAAAGAAAATCGCCGCCGAAGACTTCAAGGCAGTGCGTACCGTCAATGACGTGGTCGAAGCGGTGTACCGCCTGGTCAACACCGCGGCATGAAGCGACTGATCGGCCTCGGCCTGTTGCTGGCCGGCGTGCTGTATCCCTTCGCGGTGCATTTCGGCATGGCCCGTTTCGCCCCCTGGCAGTTCGGCGTGCTGCTTGGCGCCCTGTGGCTGGCCCGTGCGCTGAGTACGCCACGTCGCCCGGGCGCTGTGTGGATGGCCGCGGCGGCGCTGGCGTTCTGCGCCGCCCTGGGTCTGTCCGACAGCCAGCAGCTGCTGCGCTGGTACCCAGTGCTGGTCAATGCCTTCATGCTCGTCCTGTTCGGCACCAGCCTGGTGCACGGCATGCCGCTGGTCGAGCGCCTGGCCCGTCTGCAGGAGCCGCAACTTCCCCCGGCAGCGGTGCACTACACCCGCCAGGTAACGCAGGTATGGTGCCTGTTTTTCGTGATCAACGGCCTGATCGCCGCGAGCCTGACCCTGTGGGCGCCACTGCGCTGGTGGACGCTGTACAACGGCGTGATCGCCTATGCCGCAATGGGGCTGCTGTTCGCGGTCGAATGGTGGGTAAGACAACGTGTGCGAGGACGCTCATGAACTGGATCAACCTCGAACACCTGCTGCGCCCGCTGGATGCGCCGCGCCAGGTGAGCCAGTGCCCGAGCCTGGATCATGCCCAGTTGAGCCAACAGGCACTGCGCCTGGCCGGCGGCCTGCGCCAGCGTGGCGTGAAACAGCTGGCTGTGCACCTGGAAGATGCTGCCGAACTCGCCGCCGCCTTGCTGGGTGCCTGGCGCGCCGATGTCGAGGTGTTGCTGCCTTCGGACCTGCAACCGGCGACCCGCGAGCGCTGGCACAGTCAGGTAGACCTGTGGCTCAGCGACCAGCCCGGTGACCTGGACTTCGCCTCCTTGCTCGGCGAGCCGCTAACGCCTGCCGACCTCGACCTGGACCGATGCCGCATCAGCCTGTGCACTTCTGGCTCCAGCGGCGAACCCAAGCGCATCGACAAGTGTCTTCGTCAGCTGGCCAATGAAGTCCAGGCCCTGGAGCGACTGTGGGGCCACACCCTGGGCGATGCATGGATCGTCGGCAGTGTCGCCACCCAGCACATCTACGGGCTGTTGTTCCGCGTGCTCTGGCCGCTGTGTGCCGGGCGCGGCTTCGAACGGCGCCAATTGCCCTTCCCTGAAGACTTGCAGCGCGCCAGCCTGGCCCATCCTGCCTTCGCCTGGGTGGCCAGCCCGGCCCTGCTCAAGCGCATGGGCGACAATCTCGACTGGGCAGCCCTGGGCCAGGTCCGCCAGGTGTTTTCCTCCGGCGGTGAATTGCCGGCCGACGCCGCCCATCGCCTGCAGCAGCGTCTGGGCCAATGGCCGACGGAAATCCTCGGCAGCTCGGAGACAGGTGGTATTGCCTGGCGTCAGGGTGAAGCATTGTGGCAGCCATTTGCCGATGTACGCCTGAGCCAGGACGCACGAGGCGCCTTGTGCATCGCTTCGCCATACTTACCCGCAGGCCATGTCGAGCAGAGTGCTGACGCCGTCGCGTTCGCCGATGACGGGCGCTTCCATCTGCTCGGCCGTCTCGACCGCATCGTCAAGCTGGAAGAGAAACGCATCTCCCTGCCCATGCTCGAACAGGCGCTATGCGCCCACGCCTGGGTCGGTGAAGCCCGGCTGGGCATGGTCGAACACGGCCGCGCCTACCTCGCCGCGCTGGTAGTGCTGACCCCCTCTGGCCTGCACGCGCTGCGCAGCAAGGGCCGCAAGGCGTTGGTCGAGCGCCTGCGGGCGCACCTGGCGGGGCATTGCGAGCCCTTGGCCCTGCCACGACGCTGGCGGTTGCTGCGGCAACTGCCGCTCAATGCGCAGGGCAAACTGCCACGGGCCGACGTCCAGGCCTTGTTGCTGGCGCCGCGCAACATGACGCCTGAGGTGTTGGAGCAGCGCCATGAAGGCGATGAACTGCACCTGACCCTGGTCGTCCCCGTGGACCTGGCATGCTTTGCCGGTCACTTCCCAGAAGCCCCGGTGCTGCCCGGCGTGGTGCAGATCGACTGGGCCATCGCCCTGGCCAGCGAACACCTGCTGCCGGGCTACCGCTTCGCCGGCATGGAAGTGCTCAAGTTCCAGCATGTGGTGCGCCCTGGCGATGAACTGGTGCTGAACCTGCGCTGGGATGGTGAGCGCGGCAAACTGTATTTCGCCTACAGCTGCGCCGGGCAGGCCTGCTCCAGTGGCCGCATCCTGATGGAGACTGCCTGTGCATAAGCCTTGCGCGGTGATCCCGGTGTACAACCACGAACTGGCCGTTCCAGCAGTGGTGGCCGACTTGCTTGACGCGGGCCTGCCCTGCGTGTTGGTCGACGACGCCAGTCATGCGCCTTGCGCCCAGGTGCTGCGCCAACTGGCCCTGCATCCTGACGTGCACCTGGTCACGCTCGCGACCAACCAGGGCAAAGGTGGCGCGGTCATGGCCGGGCTGCGTGAAGCTTCACGGCTGGGGTTCAGCCATGCCTTGCAAGTGGACGCCGACGGCCAGCATGACCTGACCGATGTTCGCCGCTTCCTCGAGCAGTCGCAGGCTTATCCACAGGCGCTGGTATGCGGTTATCCACAGTACGACGCCAGCGTGCCCAAGGGCCGTCTGTATGCCCGTTACCTCACCCACGTGTGGGTATGGATCAACAGCCTGTCGCTGCAGATACCGGACTCGATGTGCGGCTTTCGCGTGTACCCGCTGCCGCCAACCCTGGCGATGATCGATAGCGTCAAACTCGGCCGGCGCATGGACTTCGACCCCGAGATTCTCGTACGCCTGTCGTGGCGCGACCAGCCGATGCGCTGGCTGCCGACCAGGGTCCATTACCCGCAGGACGGCCTGTCGCACTTTCGCCTGTTCCATGACAATGCGCTGATCTCGAAAATGCACGCCAAGCTGTTCTTCGGCATGCTGCTGCGCGCACCGCTGATTCTCTGGCGCAGGTGGCGTGGATGAGCAGCAATCCTTCGCAACACTGGGCCGATCAGCAGGAGCGTGGCAGTTTCTGGCTGATGAAACTGACCGCCGCCCTGGTGCGGCTGTGTGGCCGGCGTGTGCTCGGCCCCCTGATACGCATCATCGTCGCCTACTTCTTCGTGTTCGGCCGCCGCGCCCGGCGCAGTGCCTGGCAGTACCAGCAGCGACTGCATCGCTGGAATGGCGGGCAAACCCCAGCGCCCAGCCAACGCCAGGTATTTCGCCAGTTCATGGCCTTCGCCGACGCCCTGCTGGACAAGCTCGACGTATGGAATGGCCGGCTGCGGCTGGAAGACATCGACATCGTCGACCCCGCTCATCTGCGTCAGCAACTGCGCGGCGAGCGCGGTCAGATGCTGGTGGGTGCGCACCTGGGTAATCTTGAAGTGTGCCGCGCCTTGGCTGAAATCGGCGAGCAGGTGACCATGAACGTGCTGGTCCACACCCGCCATGCCGAGCGCTTCAACCGCCTGCTGGGCGAGGCCGGCGCGACCAACCTGCGACTGATCCAGGTCAGCGAACTGGACCCGGCAGTGATGCTGCAACTCTCCGAGCGCCTGGAGCGGGGCGAGTGGCTGGCCATTGCCGGCGACCGCGTGCCGCTGCACGGCACACGTACGGTCGAGGTGGACTTCCTCGGCCAGCCCGCGCCATTCCCGCAAGGCCCCTGGCTGCTGGCCGGCCTGCTCGATTGCCCGGTCAACCTACTGTTCTGCCTGAAGCGCCAAGGCCGCTACCGCATCACCCTGGAGCCCTTCGCCGAGCGTCTGCAGTGGCGCCGCGGCCAGCGTGACCAGGTGATTGCCCAGTGGGCCTCACGCTATGCCGAACGCCTGGGCCAATACTGCAGTCAGGCGCCATTGCAGTGGTTCAACTTCTACCCCTTCTGGAAGACCGATGACGATGCATCCGCATGAACCTGTCACGTTCGGCGAGTCGCCGCTGGCGATCGAAGACATCCTGGCCCTGGCCGAGTGCCGCGCCTCGGCGCGGCTGCAGGACGATGCCCGGTACCGCGAGCGTATCGCGCGTGGTGCGCGGTTCCTGGACACCTTGCTGGACAAGGAAGGCGTAATCTACGGCGTAACCACCGGCTACGGCGACTCCTGCGTGGTCGCCGTGCCGCTTGAGCATGTGGAGGCCCTGCCACAACACCTTTACACCTTCCATGGGTGTGGCCTGGGCCGCCTGCTGGACGCCCCTGCAACCCGCGCCGTGCTGGCTGCCCGCCTGCGATCGCTGAGCCACGGCGTATCGGGGGTGCGCCTGGAGTTGCTCGAACGTCTGCGTGATTTCCTCGCTCACGACATCCTCCCACTGATTCCCGAAGAAGGCTCGGTGGGCGCCAGCGGAGACTTGACGCCACTGTCCTACGTCGCGGCCACGTTGGCCGGCGAGCGCGAGGTGATGTACCAAGGTCAACGCCGTGGCAGCGCTGACGTGCACCGCGAACTGGGCTGGCAGCCACTGGTGCTGCGGCCCAAGGAAGCCCTGGCGCTGATGAACGGCACCGCGGTGATGACCGGCCTGGCCTGCCTGGCGTTTGCCCGCGCCGACTACCTGCTGAAACTGGCTACGCGCATCACCGCCCTCAACGTCATTGGCCTGCAAGGCAACCCCGAGCATTTCGACGAGCGCCTGTTCGCCGCCAAGCCGCACCCTGGACAGATGCAGGTTGCCGCCTGGCTCCGCCAGGACCTCGCCATCGACGCACCGTTACCGTCCCTGCATCGTCTGCAGGACCGCTATTCGCTGCGCTGCGCACCCCATGTGCTGGGCGTGCTGGCCGACAGCCTGGCCTGGCTGCGGGGCTTCATCGAGACGGAGCTCAACAGCGCCAACGACAACCCGATCATCGACGGCGACGCCGAGCGGGTGCTGCATGGTGGGCACTTCTATGGCGGTCATATCGCCTTCGCCATGGACAGCCTCAAGACCCTGGTCGCCAACGTCGCCGACCTGCTCGACCGCCAGCTCGCATTGTTGGTGGACGTACGTTACAACCATGGCCTGCCCAGCAACCTGTCCGGCGCCGAAGCCGACCGAGCCATGCTCAACCACGGTTTCAAGGCCGTGCAGATCGGTGCCAGCGCCTGGACTGCCGAAGCACTCAAGCAGACCATGCCAGCCAGCGTGTTCTCGCGCTCCACCGAATGCCACAACCAGGACAAGGTGAGCATGGGCACCATCGCCGCCCGTGACGCCTTGCGGGTGCTGGAGCTGACCGAACAGGTCGCCGCCGCAGCCTTGCTGGCAGCCAACCAGGGCGTGTGGCTGCGTGGCCGCCAGGACAACGCACGGCCGTTGCCGCCAGCCTTGGCACAGATGCATCAAGCGCTGGTGGCGGAGTTCGCTCCGGTCGTCGAAGACCGTGCCCTGGAAAGCGACTTGCGCCTGTGCCTGCAACGCATCGCCCAGCGCCACTGGAGGTTGCATGCGTAACCCCGGCGTCTTCCATGTCGACAGCGAAATCGTCGTACCCTTCTTCGACGTCGACAGCATGCACATCGTCTGGCACGGTCACTACGTCAAATACCTCGAAGTGGCCCGCTGCGCGCTGCTCGACCGACTCGAGCACAATTACCTGCAAATGCACGCCAGCGGCTACATCTGGCCGGTGATCGACCTGCAGCTGCGCTACATCCGCGGCGCCACCTTCGGCCAGCGCCTGAAGGTGCGTGCCAGCTTGGTGGAATGGGAAAACCGCCTGAAGATCCATTACCTGATCAGCGATGCCGAGACGGGCGAGCGCATGACCCGCGCCAGCACCGTGCAGGTCGCCGTACATGTGGAAAGCGGCGAGATGCAACTGGCCTCGCCGCAGGTGATGCTCGACGCGGTAGCCAAGGTACTCTCATGAATCGACTCGTCACGACACGCCTGAAGCCACTGCGCGGATTCCGTGGGAGTGGCCTTGCGTCGCGACAGAGGCGCGACGCGGCGCCACCTGCTCACGCCACCCCTGTCCACCCGCTGTTGTGCACGCTCACCGTCCTCATCCTGCTGTTCATCAGCCCGCTGACCCTGGCATTCAGCCTGGACGATCTGCAAAAACAGCTCAGCACGCCCGCAGTCGTCAAAGGCCCGTTCATCCAGGAAAAGCACCTGCGCGCCCTGCCCCAGCCACTGCTGAGCAAGGGCCACTTCATCCTGGCCCGCGACCACGGCCTGCTATGGCTGCTGCAAACCCCGCTGCGCCAGGATTACCGCATTCGCGCCGACGGCATCGCCCGCCGCGATCCGAGCGGCTGGCAAACATTGCCCAGCCGCAGCGCTGGAGCCGAACAAAACCGCCTGTTCTTTGCCGTACTGCAGGGCGACAGCAGTGGCCTGCAACGCGACTTCGACCTGAGCCTGTCGGGCGATGCCGCGCACTGGACATTGCACCTGACGCCTCGCTCGCTGCTGCTCAAGCAGGTATTCAGCGCCATCGAAATCAGCGGTGGCTCGTTCGTCGAGCGCATCGAGCTCAGCGAAACCCAAGGCGACAGCACCGTCCTGCGCATGCCTGAAAGCAGCGCCGAGACTGCCCTGAGCGACAGGGAGCGCCGCGATTTTGCCGATTGAACGCCTGCTCCCACGCGCCTTCCTGGGGTTGTTGCTCATTGTGCTCGCGGTCGCTGGCTGGCAGTGGCACCGTGGGGCGCCGATGTCGGCCGACCTGATGACACTGGTGCCCGGCGCTACCCAAGACCCGCTGGTCAAACGCGCCGAACTGCGCATACAAGAGCCGCTCAACCGCGAAATACTGGTGCTGGTTGGCCACACCGAACGCCAGCAGGCACTCGCCCTCGCCGAGCATCTGGCCGCGCAGTGGCAAGCCAGCGGTTTATTCAGCAGGGTGCAGTGGAACCTGCAAACCGACCTCGCCGCCGTGCGCGAACAGCTGCTGCAAGGGCGGCTGGCCATGCTTGCGCCCCAGGACCGCCAGCAACTGCGCCTCCAGCCAGACGTTTTCATCGAGCAGCGCGTGCAAAGCCTGTTCGACCCCTTCACCGGTTTCAGCCTGGTACCCAGCCAGGACGACTGGCTAGGCCTGACCGGGCGCATCCAGGCCAGCCAACCGAAACCGCCGAACGTAGAATTGGATACCGCCAGCGGCGCGCTGGTGGCCAGCGCCGAGGGCCTGCACTGGGTGCTGCTGCGCGCACGCACCGAGGGCAATGCGTTCGACTTGAACCTGCCGCTGCAAGTGGCCGACCTGGTGGACAAGAGTCGCCAACAAGCGGAGCAATCCGGCGCCCAACTGGTCGCCGCCAGTGGCTTGCTGTATGCCGCCGCCGGGCAACAGCAAGCCAGCCGCGAAATCACCTGGGTCGGTGGCGGCGCAACCCTTGCCATTCTGCTGTTGCTGCTGCTGGCGTTTCGCCGCTGGCGCGGGCTGTTGGCCTTCGTTCCCGTGCTGGTGGGAGTGCTCTTCGGGACGGTGGTGTGCGTAGCGCTGTTCGACCAGATCCATGTCATGACGCTGGTCCTGGGCTCGAGCCTGATTGGTGTAGCCGTGGACTACCCTTTGCACTATCTGTCCAAGAGCTGGAGCCTCAAGCCCTGGCGTAGCTGGCCCGCCTTGCGCCTGACACTTCCAGGCCTGAGCCTGAGCCTGGCGACCAGTTGCATCGGCTACCTTGCCCTGGCGTTCACGCCCTTCCCGGCGCTGACCCAGATTGCCGCGTTTTCCGCCGCGGGCCTGCTCGGAGCCTACCTCTGCGCGGTATGCCTGCTGCCGGCCCTGCTGAACGGTGTGGCACTACGCCCGGCGCACTGGCCGCTACAGGTCGCCGAAACGCTCATGCGCTGGCGTGAACGCCTGCTGCGCAAAATGCCCAGTGCCGTGCTGCTGGTCCTGGTGATGCTGTTCTGCGCTGCCGGCCTGTGGCGCCTCGACAGCCGCAATGACATCCGCCAGTGGGTCAGCAGCCCACCCCAGTTGCTGGCGCAAGCCCAGGCAGTGGCGCGGATCACCGGCTACCAACCCACCAGCCAGTTCTACCTGGTACGTGGCCACGACCCGCAGCAGTTGCTCGACCGCCTGGGGACGCTGTCCGCCAAGCTCGACGAGCTGGTCGAACTGGGTAAGCTCAAGGGCTACATGAGCCTGGACCAGATCGTCGCAAGCCCGGCAGAACAACAGCAGACCCGACAGGCACTGGCCGTCCTGCGCGAGCATTGGCAACCGCTGCAGGCGCTAGGTGTGCCGCAGGCGGCGCTGGAGAACGAGCTGAACCACCTGCTGCAACTACCCACACTGACCGTCGAACAGGTACTGGCGGGACCGCTGGGCGAAGCCTGGCGGCCATTGTGGCTGGGGCGGACCGACTCGGGGGTGGCCGCCATCGTCAGCTTGCAGGGCCTGAACGATACTGCGCTGCTGCGTGTGCAGACCGACGATCTGGAGGGGGTGCAACTGGTGGACCGTCTCGGCGAACTGAACCAGCTATTCGCCGCCACCCAGCTCAGCGCCGCCGAGCTCAAGCTGTTGTCGTGCGTGCTGATCCTGCTGTTGCTGGTGCTGCCATTCGGCCTGCGGGGTGCCCTGCGCATCGTCGCCCTGCCGTTGCTGGCAGCCCTGTGCAGCCTGGCCTGCCTGGGTTGGCTGGGACAACCGCTGACCTTGTTCAGCCTGTTCGGCCTGTTGCTGGTCACCGCCATCAGCGTCGACTACGCGATCCTCATGCACGAGCAGATCGGCGGGGCCGCTGTGAGTCTGCTGGGCACGCTGCTGGCCGCACTCACCACCTGGCTGTCGTTCGGTCTGCTGGCGCTTTCCAGCACACCGGCGGTGAGCAATTTCGGCCTGGCGGTAAGCCTGGGCCTGGTGTTCAGTTTCATACTGGCCCCATGGGCCAAACCCCTGGAGCACGCATGAAACAGCTGCTGCTGATTGCCTTTTGTGCGCTGCTGGGCGCTTGCAGCGCACGCCCACCATTGCCGGCACACCTGCCTACGCTCGACCTGCCGCAGCAGTTGCACGTCCGGCGCGAACAGGCCGGGCAGCAACAAGACTGGCTACTGGTGATTCAACGTGAAGACGGCCACCTGCGCTGGTCGCTGCTCGACCTGCTCGGCATTCCCCAGGCCCGTCAGTTGCTCGAAGGCCAGCGCTGGCAGGCGGATGGCCTTTTACCGCCCAATCCAGCGGCGCGCGAGCTGTTCGCCGCCGTGCTGTTCGCCCTGACTCCGGGCGAGCAATTGCAGGCGCTCTACCCCGGCGCTCGCCAACAGCGCGGGCAACGCTGGCTGGAAGACCGCTGGCACATCGCTTATCGAGACGCCGATGGATTCGACTTGAACCTCGGTGAGGGCCTGCGTTATGTAATTGCCCCTTTGCCCAGCGAGAACCTGCCATGACTGCCTACCTCAACGCCCTGGGCGTGGTCTGCGCGCTGGGCCACGGCCAGGCCGAAGTCGCCGCCCGCCTGTTCGCAGGCGACTGCTCGGGCATGCAGCCCGAGGACGGCTGGATACCCGACCGCCGACCTCCCGTCGGTGCCGTGCCCGGCCAACTGCCCGTACTGCCCTTGCCGGACCAGCACAGCCGCAACAATCAACTGCTGTACAGCGCCGCCCTGCAGATCGAGCCTGCCATCCGCCAGGCCATCGCACGCCATGGTGCACACCGGGTGGCGGTCATACTGGGCACCAGCACCTCGGGAATCGCCGAAGCCACCGAAGGCATTGCCCATTACCTTCGGCAACAGCACTTTCCGGACGACTACCGCTACGCCCAGCAGGCCCTGAGTGCACCGGCCAACTTCCTGGCGGACTGGTTGCAACTGAGCGGCCCGGCCTACGTGATCTCCACCGCTTGCACCTCCAGCGGCCGCGCCCTGGCAAGCGCTCGCCGACTGCTGCGACAGGGTATCTGCGATGCGGTGCTGTGCGGCGGTGTCGACAGCCTGTGCGGTCTTACGCTCAATGGCTTCAGCGCGCTGGAAGCGATCAGCGAGCAGCGCTGCAACCCGTTCTCGATCAACCGCAACGGCATCAATATCGGTGAGGCCGCTGCGCTGTTCCTGATGACCCGTGAAGTCAACAACGAAGGCCCCTCCATCGCCTTGCTCGGGGCCGGCGCCAGTTCCGACGCTCACCACATATCAGCGCCAGACCCGACTGGCGCCGGCGCCTTGCAGTGCATGGCCAAAGCCTTGGACAATGCAGGCCTGGCCCCAACGCAGATCGACTACCTCAACCTGCATGGCACCGCCACGGTGCATAATGACGCCATGGAAAGCCTGGCCGTCAGCGCACTGTTCGGCGCCGACCTGCCGTGTTCGTCGAGCAAGCCCATGACCGGTCACACCCTGGGTGCTGCTGGCGCGCTCGAAGCCGCGTTCTGCTGGCTGACGCTGAGCGAGCACAACCCTGAGGGGCTGCTGCCGCCCCACGTGTGGGATGGCCAGCGCGACCCTGAACTGGCAGCGCTGAACCTCGTCGACGGCCAACAACGGCTGCCAGCGCAGCACCCACGCCGGTTGATGAGCAATTCGTTCGCCTTCGGCGGCAACAATGTCAGTCTGATTCTCGGAGACACCGCATGATCCCCTGGCCACTGGCCGAGCTGTTGCCACACGCTGGCGACATGATTCTGATCGACCAGGTCGACAGCTGCGACGACGAGCAGATTCATGCTCGCGCCACCGTGCGCCACGGCGGCCTGTTCAATCGCGCCGACGGCAGCCTGCCGGCATGGTTCGGGATCGAACTGATGGCCCAGACAGTGGCCGCCTTCGCCGGTTGCCGGGCGCGTCGACAAGGCCAACCGGTGGAGTTGGGTTTCCTGCTCGGCACCCGCAAGTACAGCTGCGATGTAGAACACTTCCCGGCGGGCACCGAACTGCACCTTCACGCCCTGCGTTCACTGGAAGATGACAGCGGCATGGGTGTGTTCGAGTGCCACCTGCGTGGCCCCGGCATCCATGCCACCGCGCGCCTGAATGTCTATCGCCCGCCGCAAACCGCCCATTATCTGGCCGAGGCAGACCCAGAGGAGTCCCCCCATGACTGACACCATCCTGGTCACAGGCTCCAGCCGCGGCATCGGCCGAGCCATCGCCCTGCGCCTGGCCCGTGCAGGCTTCGACCTGGTGCTGCATTGCCGCAGTGGCCGTGCCGAAGCCGACGCGGTTGCCGCCGAGGTCCGGGCTCTGGGCCAGCAGGCACGGGTGCTGCAATTCGACGTGGCTGACCGCACAGCGTGCAAGACCATCCTGGAAGAGGATGTCGAAACCCACGGTGCCTACTATGGCGTGGTGTGCAACGCAGGGCTGACCCGCGACGGCGCGTTCCCGGCACTGACCGACGAGGATTGGGACCAGGTCATGCGCACCAATCTGGACGGCTTCTACAACGTCTTGCATCCCCTGACGATGCCCATGATCCGCCGCCGCGCGCCGGGCCGCATCGTCTGCATCACCTCGGTGTCGGGGTTGATCGGCAACCGTGGCCAGGTCAACTACAGTGCCTCCAAAGCCGGCCTGATCGGCGCCGCCAAGGCGCTGGCCATCGAGCTGGGCAAACGACGCATCACTGTCAACTGCGTGGCCCCTGGCCTGATCGACACAGCCATGCTCGACGAGCATGTGCCCGTGGACGAGTTGCTCAAGATGATCCCGGCCGGGCGCATGGGCACGGCCGAAGAAGTTGCCGGGGCGGTGAACTTCCTGATGTCGCCTGAAGCCGCGTACATCACCCGCCAGGTCCTGGCGGTCAATGGAGGGTTGTGCTGATGCGCCGTGTCGTGGTCACCGGCATGGCCGGCATCACCTCCTTGGGCAATGACTGGGCCACCATCGCCGGGCATTTCGCCAGCCAGCGCAGCGGGATCCGCCGCATGGACGAGTGGGACCGTTATGCAGAGCTCAATACCCGCCTGGCCGGCCCGGTCGATGACTTCAAGGTCCCCAGCCACTGGACCCGCAAGCAGCTGCGCAGCATGGGCCGTGTCTCGCGCCTGGCGGTCGCTGGCGCCGAGCGCGCCCTGGCCGACGCCGGGCTGCTCGACGACCCGAGCATCCGCGATGGACGCATGGGGGTAGCCTGCGGCTCATCCACCGGCAGCACCGACGAGATCAAGACCTTCGGCAACATGCTGATGAACGCAGTGGCCGACGGCCTGAACGCCAACTCCTACGTGCGCATGATGCCCCACACCACTGCCGCCAATATCAGCATCTTCTTCGGCCTCACCGGACGCCTGATCCCCACTTCCAGCGCCTGCACCAGCGGCAGCCAGGGCATCGGCTATGCCTACGAGGCGATCAAGTACGGTCGTCTGCCGATGATGCTCGCCGGGGGTGCCGAGGAGCTATGCCCCACCGAAGCCATGGTGTTCGATGCGCTGTACGCCACCAGCCTCAAGAACGATACGCCGCACCTGACCCCAAGGCCCTACGACCTCGACCGCGACGGCCTGGTGATTGGCGAAGGCGCAGGGATGCTGGTGCTCGAAGAGCTGGAGCACGCCTTGGCGCGGGGGGCGAAGATCTATGCCGAGGTGGTGGGCTTTGGCAGCAATGCCGATGGCCAGCACATCACCCGACCGGAGCAGGCCACCATGCGCCGAGCCATGGAACTGGCGCTGGAAGACGCCGCCCTGGCACCCGACGCTATCGGCTACGTCAACGGCCACGGCACCGCCACCGAACAGGGTGACATCGCCGAAACCCTGGCCACCAGCAGCCTGTTCGGCCCACGCATGCCCATCAGCTCGCAGAAGAGTTTCCTAGGCCACACCTTGGGCGCCTGCGGTGCACTGGAGTCGTGGTTCAGCATCGAGATGATGAACAGCGACCGCTACGTGCATACCCTCAACCTCGATCGCATCGACCCGCGCTGTGGCGAGCTGGACTACCTGACCGGCGGTTTTCGCACCATGAGCCACGAGTACGTGATGAACAACAACTTTGCCTTTGGTGGGGTCAACACTTCGCTGATCTTCCGTCGCTGGGGCTGACCAAGCGCCGGCGATCCGGCCCCTGCAGTGGGCGCCGGGTTGCCGGGGCTGCGCCCTTACCCAGCCCTTCATCCCATCAACAACCCCGTCAGCAGCTCGGCAAATGCCTTGGCCATGACCGATCCACCACCCTCACGCTGCACCAGCCACACCGCGCTCGTCGCCCCCTCGTCCAGCAAGGTGCGATACACAACGCCCTCGATCTGCATGCGCTGGAACGAAGCAGGCAACACCGACACCCCCAGGCCCGCTGAAACCAGCCCAATGATGGTCATCGCTTCGCCTGCCTCCTGGGCGAAGTGCGGACTGAACCCGGCATCGCGCGCCAGGTTCAGCAGTTGCGCATACAGGCCACTGCCATAGCTACGCGGGAAGAACACGAACGGTTCATGGGCCAGCGCCGCGATGTGCACTCCCCGCTCGGTGCCAACGGCCAAGGGGTGCGATGCGTTGATCACCGCCACCAGCGGCTCTCGAAACAGCTCGGTGGCTACCAGCCCGTCCGGTAAGGGCATCGGACGCATCAGGCCGACCTCGATCGACTCATCGAACACCCCTTCGGCAACATCGCGGCTGCTCATTTCCTTCAGGTTCAGATGCACCGCGGGAAAGCGCTGGCGAAACGCATGGATGGCCTTGGGGATCTTCGACGTGAACGGTGCCGACGAGGTGAAGCCGATCTTCATTTCACCCAGTTCACCCAACTGAGCCCGACGCGCCACATCGGCCGCCTTCTCGACCTGGGCCAGCACTTGACGCGCTTCCTCGAGAAACAGGCGTCCTGCTTCGCTCAGTTCGACGCGGCGGTTGGTGCGCTCGAACAGACGCGCCCCCAACTCGAGTTCCAATGCCTGGATCTGCTGGCTCAGAGGGGGCTGGGAGATTCCCAGTTGTTGAGCGGCACGGCCAAAGTGCAGTTCTTCGGCCACGGCAATGAAGTACCGCAGATGGCGCAGTTCCATGAAGGGCTCCAATCAAGTCGCAGAACATCTCAAATAGGTCGAACAATATATTGGATGTAATCATTAGCGAGCTATATGCTTTTTTCATCGCGCTTGAGGTACCTGTCCGTGAAAACAGCTGTAGCTTCCCAGCCTACCGAACCTGACCCGACGACCTTCAACGACACCTGGATCGAAAAAGGCACCCCCGCCTTCATGAAGACCGTGCTGGCCCTGTTCAGCGGTGGCTTCGCCACCTTCGCCCTGTTGTACTGCGTGCAGCCAATGATGCCGCTGCTCTCCAAGGAGTTTGCCATCAACGCCGCGCAGAGCAGCCTGGTGTTGTCGGTTTCGACTGCCATGCTGGCCTTCGGACTTTTGATCACCGGGCCGATTTCCGATCGCATCGGGCGCAAGCCGGTGATGGTGTTCGCGCTGCTGTGCGCGGCACTGTCGACCTTGGCCAGCGCAGTCATGCCGACCTGGGAAGGGGTACTGGCAACCCGTGCACTGGTCGGTCTGTCGCTGAGCGGCCTGGCAGCGGTGGCAATGACTTACTTGAGCGAAGAGATCCATCCCCAGCACATCGGCCTGGCCATGGGCCTGTACATCGGCGGCAATGCCATTGGCGGCATGAGTGGGCGGCTGATCACCGGCGTCCTGATCGACTTCGTCAGCTGGCACACGGCGATGCTGACCATTGGCGGCCTGGCCCTGATGGCAGCGGTGGTGTTCTGGAAAGTGCTGCCCGAATCGCGCAACTTCCGCCCGCAGGCCATGAACCCGCGCAACCTGCTGGATGGCTTCGTCACGCACTTCAAAGACGCAGGCCTGCCCTGGCTGTTCCTCGAAGCCTTCCTGCTGATGGGCGCTTTCGTCACCCTGTTCAACTACATTGGCTACCGCCTGCTGGCCGAGCCCTACCACATGAACCAGGCGCTGGTCGGCCTGCTGTCGGTGGTGTACCTGTCAGGTATCTACAGTTCAGCGCAGGTAGGCGCGCTGGCCGACAAGCTGGGCCGGCGCAAGGTGTTCTGGGCCAGTATCCTGGTGATGGCCAGCGGTTTGTTGATGACCTTGTTCAGCCCGTTGGCGATGGTCATCCTCGGCATGCTGGTGTTCACGTTCGGCTTCTTCGGTGCGCACTCGGTGGCCAGCAGCTGGATCGGCCGTCGGGCACTGAAGGCGAAAGGGCAGGCATCATCGCTGTACCTGTTCTGCTATTACGCGGGGTCGAGCGTGGCCGGGACGGCAGGTGGTGTGTTCTGGCACCATGCGGGCTGGAATGGAATCGGGCTGTTCATCGGCAGCCTCTTGGCGGTGGCACTCCTGGTGGCGCTGCACCTGAGCACATTGCCGACCAAGACAGCGTGAAGCCAGGGCCGGGCAACGGCCCCAGCAGGCACCGAGTCAGTTGATGATCTCGACGATGTCCACGTCCACCTCACGGCTCATCAGGTGCTTTTCCACTTCGCCGGTCAGTTTTACCTTGGTCTTCTCGTTGAACGGCGTTGCTGGCAGGTCCTCATCGTCGATTTCAACGGTGATGGTGCCGGTGTTGTCCTTGAATTCGTACTTGTCGTCGTTGTTGATCTTCTTGGTCACGAACCCTTGCAGTACGACCGGGGTGTCGTCTGCGGCTTCGTTGGCCGCTGCCACGGTGATCACAGGTTGGGCACCGGGGCCGGTGTAGCCTGCAGCCAGGGCAGCGGTGCTGAACACAGGCACAAGCAGGAAGGCCAGGTAACGGAATTTCATAGGGTAAGTCCTTGTTTGGGTTTCGATGGCCTCAGAGTAGCGAGCACTGCTGAAGCGAAACTTAATCGCTCGGCGGTGGGCTCACTCGGCCCAGTTGCCAACGTCGGCGTTTTCCCCTTCCCCACCCGCTTCACCGTCGGCGCCCCAGGAGAACAGGTCATAGTCCAGGTTCGAGCGCGTGCCCGGAATTTCGTACTGGTAGGCAGAGCCCCAGGGGTCGGCTGGCAATGACGCCAAATAGCCTTGGGCATCCCAGAATCTTGGCAGGGGTGGCCGGGTAGGCAATTTGACCAGCGCCTCAAGCCCCTGCGCCGTGGTGGGATAGGTGCCATTGTCCAGTCGATACACCTCCAGCGCCGAGGCGATCGACTTCAGGTCTTCCCGCACCGTGAACACACTCGGCTGAGCGGGGAGAACCAGGAGGCTGAGCATCACCAGCACTCCCAGCATGCCAAGCGTCGCCATCACCATCATGATTTCGACCAGCGTCAAACCTCGCCGGAGCGGACGAGTAAAACGTATGAGCATGTAAACAAACCTGTTGATGGAGTTTGGGGAGGACCAATAGGCAGCGAACACGCCCCTCCCCACCGACATCGCAAGATGCAGCGTCACCGGCCAGACCAGGACTCAGGAGGGCATCAGCCACTCAGGGCAGCATTCGTCGCAGCACGTTACGTCCCTGATAGCCCTGCACGACGACCGCGCCGACATGCACCAGCAACAAGACCGTCAGGAGTGCGCGGGAGACACGATGCAGTTCAAACCAGATATCCAGCCACAGCGGATCGTCCAGCAACGCAGGAACGATGAACCAGCCGAGCACATCGACCTCGCGCCTGATCATCAATACGCCGGACAACAAAACGGCAGCGGTACTCAAGTAGAGCGCCTCGTGCACCGTGCAAACCATCAATTTCAGTGGTTGACCGGCGGGGCCGACTTCGCGCTGGGTGCAGAGCCGGTACAACAGGCAACGCAGCAGGAACAGGGGAATATAGAGCACGCAGATCGCCGCATTGAAACCACTGATGCGTTCGTAGGTCGAGCGCTCTACATCCATCAGTGCGACGCAAAGGTCACTGAGCAGTACCCACAGAATCAATACAGCGGAAAGCCAGTGGAGCAGAATCCGTTGCCAGCAATACTTTCGTTCATGCATGACACGGTCTTTGAGGCGGCCAGGCCAGCAGCTCTCTGACGTGAACACAGGGAGGACCGAAGGTGGATACTTGCCTGATGGATGTGTTTTGCATGAAGGCTCCAGGCGCACGTGAGGGGTTCGGGCGAAGCCTCAAGACTAGAGAACCGCTCCAGACCGCCCTATAGGAAAAGTCTGGCGGCTGGCTGCAAAACCTAACCAGGCGCTGTCAGGCCATTGCGACCTGACAGCCACTGGAAGAACGCTTAGTTGTGGTACTGCGCCGACAACTCGTGGACGGCGTTGATGAACACGCCAGCATGCTCAGGGTCGACTTCCGGGGTAATGCCGTGACCGAGGTTGAATACATGGCCGCTCCCCTTGCCGTAGCTGGCCAGGATGCGCGCCACTTCCTTGCGGATGGCCTCTGGCTTGGCATACAGCACGGTCGGGTCCATGTTGCCCTGCAGGGCCACCTTGTCACCCACCCGGCGACGGGCATCGCCGATCTCGCAGGTCCAGTCCAGGCCCAGTGCATCGGCACCCGCCTCGGCAATGCTTTCCAGCCACAAGCCGCCATTCTTGGTGAACAGGATCACCGGCACCTTGCGGCCTTCGTGCTCGCGAACAAGACCGCTGACGATCTTGCGCATGTAGGCCAGGGAGAACTCCTGGTAGGCCGCCGCCGACAGGTTACCGCCCCAGGTATCGAAGATCTGCACCGCTTGAGCACCGGCAAGGATCTGGCCATTGAGGTAACTGGTCACCGACTGGGCCAGCTTGTCCAGCAGCAGGTGCAGGGCTTCGGGGTTGTCGTAGGCCATGGCCTTGGTTTTGCGGAAGTCCTTGGATGAGCCGCCTTCGACCATGTAGGTGGCGAGAGTCCATGGGCTTCCCGAGAAGCCGATCAGCGGCACGCGGCCATTGAGCTCGCGGCGAATGGTGCTGACGGCGTCCATCACATAGCCCAGGTCCTTCTGCGGATCGGGGATCGGCAGCGCCTCGATGTCGGCCAGGGTGCTGATGACTTTCTTGAAGCGAGGGCCTTCGCCTGTCTCGAAGTACAGGCCCTGGCCCATGGCATCGGGGATGGTGAGGATGTCCGAGAAGAGGATCGCCGCGTCCAGAGGGTAGCGGTCCAGCGGCTGCAGGGTGACTTCGCAGGCGAACTGCGGGTTCATGCACAGGCTCATGAAATCACCGGCCTTGGCGCGGCTGGCGCGGTACTCCGGCAAGTAGCGGCCGGCCTGGCGCATCATCCACACCGGGGTGACGTCTACGGGTTGCTTGAGCAGAGCACGCAGGAAACGATCGTTCTTCAGGGCAGTCATGTCGGCATCCGGAAAAAAAGTGCGGGCATTTTCTCAGACGCACAAAGAAAAGGCACGGCTGTTTGCCGTGCCTTTTGTCTATCGGTATGTCCTGGATCAATAGATTTTGTATACAAAACTATTGATAGGCTGTCGCTAACGCCCCTGTCGCCGGCAAGTCGCCGCCTACGAAGACTGCAAAGTCCTTGCACCAGCGACAGGCCAGGATCACACCTCCAGGTAGTCCAGGATGCCTTCGGCAGCGGTACGGCCTTCGAAAATGGCGGTCACCACCAGGTCGGACCCGCGCACCATGTCACCACCGGCGAACACTTTCGGGTTGCTGGTCTGGTGCTTGAACTTGCCTTTTTCAGGCGCCACTACGCGGCCTTGGCTGTCGGTCTGGATATCGAACTGTTCGAACCACGGCGCCGGGCTCGGGCGGAAACCGAAGGCGATCACCACGGCGTCGGCCGGCAGGATCTCTTCGGAGCCCGGAATCGGTTCGGGGCTGCGGCGGCCACGGGCATCTGGCTCGCCGAGACGGGTCTCGACCACCTTCACGCCTTCGACCTTGTCTTCACCAACGATGGCGATGGGCTGGCGGTTGTAGAGGAACTTCACGCCCTCTTCCTTGGCATTCTTCACCTCACGGCGCGAACCCGGCATGTTGGCCTCGTCACGACGGTAGGCGCAGGTCACCGACTTGGCGCCCTGGCGGATCGAGGTGCGGTTGCAGTCCATCGCGGTGTCACCACCACCGAGCACCACCACCTTCTTGCCTTGCATGTCGACGAAGTCTTCCGGCGACTTTTCGAAGCCCAGGTTGCGGTTGACGTTGGCGATCAAGAAGTCCAGCGCGTCATGCACGCCCGGCAGGTCCTCGCCTGGGAAGCCGCCCTTCATGTAGGTGTAGGTACCCATGCCCATGAACACCGCGTCGTACTCGGCGAGCAGTTGTTCCATGGTGATGTCCTTGCCTACCTCGGTGTTCAGGCGGAACTCGATGCCCATACCGGTGAAGACTTCGCGGCGATTGCTCAACACGGTCTTTTCCAGCTTGAACTCAGGGATGCCAAAGGTCAGCAGGCCACCGATTTCCGGGTTCTTGTCGAACACCACCGGCGTCACACCGGCGCGTACCAGCACATCGGCACAACCCAGGCCTGCCGGGCCTGCGCCGATGATCGCCACACGCTTGCCAGTCGGCTTGACCTTGGACATGTCCGGGCGCCAACCCATGGCGAAAGCGGTGTCGGTGATGTACTTCTCCACCGAGCCGATGGTCACTGCACCGAAACCGTCGTTCAGGGTACAGGCACCCTCGCACAGACGGTCCTGCGGGCAGACACGACCGCACACTTCCGGCAAGGTGTTGGTCTGGTGCGACAACTCCGCCGCGGCCAGGATGTTGCCTTCGGACACCAGCTTCAACCAGTTGGGGATGAAGTTGTGAACCGGGCACTTCCATTCGCAGTAAGGGTTACCGCAGCCCAGGCAACGGTGCGCCTGCTCCACGGATTGCTGCGGCTTGAAGGGCTCGTAGATTTCCACGAACTCCTTCTTGCGCTGGCGCAGCAGCTTTTTCTTCGGGTCCTTGCGGCCCACTTCGATGAACTGGAAGTCGTTGTTCAGACGTTCAGCCATTTTTCAAAACCTCTTTACCGCAGTTGCAAGCCTCAGGCCGCAAGCTGCAAGACGATCACTTGAGCACGACGGGCCCCGCGCACGGGGCCGTCACTTGCAGCTGTTCTTACTGCGGGTTGGCACGGGTGCTGGACAGCAGTTGCTTCAGGTTGGCCGCCTTCGGCTTGACCAGCCAGAAACGCCGCACGTAGTCGTCCAGGTTCTCGGAGAGCTCACGCCCCCACTCGCTGCCGGTCTCTTCCACATACTCAGCCAGGACGCGCGCCAGGTGGCTCCGATAGGCCTCCATCGCCTCGCCACTGATCCGCTGGATTTCCACCAGCTCGTGGTTGAGTTTGTCGACGAAGGTATTGTCCATGTCGAGCACGTAGGCGAAGCCGCCAGTCATGCCAGAACCGAAGTTGTAACCGGTCTTGCCCAGAACGCAGACAAAGCCACCGGTCATGTACTCACAGCAGTGATCGCCAGTACCCTCGACAACAGCGTGGGCGCCGGAGTTACGCACAGCGAAGCGCTCGCCGGCAGTGCCAGCGGCGAACAGCTTGCCGCCAGTGGCGCCGTACAGGCAGGTGTTGCCGACGATAGCACTGTGTTGGGTTTCGAACGGGCTTCCGGCCGGTGGCACGATGGTCACCTTGCCGCCAGTCATGCCCTTGCCGACGTAGTCGTTGGCATCACCTTCCAGGTGCAGATTCAGGCCACCGGCGTTCCACACGCCAAAGCTCTGGCCCGCAGTCCCCTTGAAACGGAAGGTGATTGGCTTGTCGGCCATGCCCTGGTTGCCGTACAGCTTGGCGATTTCGCCAGAGATGCGGGCACCGATGGAGCGGTCGCAGTTGCAGATGTCGAGCGCGAACTCGCCACCCGCCTGGTCGCGGATCGCCGGAAGGGCCATCTCGACCATTTTCTCAGCCAGCTCACCCTTGTCGAACGGCGGGTTCTTGTCCACTTCGCAGAACTGCGGCTTGTCGGCCGGAATGTGCGAGCTGCCCAGCAGCGGTGTCAGGTCGAGGTACTGCTGGCGCTCGGTGTCGCCTGGCAGCACATCAAGCAGGTCGGTGCGGCCGATCAGCTCGCCGAGGCTGCGCACGCCGAGCTTGGCCAGCCACTCGCGGGTCTCTTCGGCGACGAAGGTGAAGAAGTTGATCACCATGTCGACGGTGCCGATGTAGTGGTCCTTGCGCAGCTTCTCGTTCTGAGTGGCGACGCCAGTCGCGCAGTTGTTCAGGTGGCAGATGCGCAGGTACTTACAGCCCAGGGCAATCATTGGCGCGGTGCCGAAGCCGAAGCTCTCGGCGCCGAGGATCGCGGCCTTGATCACGTCCAGACCGGTTTTCAGACCGCCGTCGGTCTGTACCCGGACCTTGCCGCGCAGGTCGTTTCCGCGCAGGGTCTGGTGAGTTTCGGCCAGGCCGAGTTCCCACGGGGCACCAGCGTACTTGATGGAGGTCAGCGGCGATGCACCGGTACCACCGTCGTAACCGGAGATGGTGATCAGGTCGGCATAGGCCTTGGCCACGCCAGCGGCGATGGTACCCACGCCCGCCTCAGCCACCAGCTTGACCGAAACCAGCGCCTGCGGGTTGACCTGCTTGAGGTCGTAGATCAGCTGCGCGAGGTCTTCGATCGAGTAGATGTCGTGGTGCGGTGGTGGCGAGATCAGGGTCACGCCAGGAACCGCATAGCGAAGCTTGGCGATCAGGCCGTTGACCTTGCCACCTGGCAGCTGGCCGCCTT
The DNA here is from genome assembly GCF_040762985.1 of Pseudomonas sp. Rh2. NCBI lineage: Bacteria > Pseudomonadati > Pseudomonadota > Gammaproteobacteria > Pseudomonadales > Pseudomonadaceae > Pseudomonas > Pseudomonas sp. Rh2. Next base: position 827,478 of record NZ_CP142890.1, on the reverse strand, counting down.
CGCCGGGCTTGGCGCCTTGGGCGACCTTGATCTGCAGCACTTCGGCGTTGACCAGGTACTCGGGGGTCACACCGAAACGGCCGGTGGCCACCTGCTTGATCTTGGAGCTGCGGATGGTGCCGTAGCGCGATGGGTCCTCGCCGCCTTCACCGGAGTTGGAGCGCGCGCCCAGACGGTTCATGGCCTCGGCCAGCGCCTCGTGGGCCTCTGGCGACAACGCACCCAGCGAGATACCTGCGGAGTCGAAGCGCTTGAGGATGTCCTCCAGCGGCTCGATCTGATCCAGCGGCAGCGGCTGGTCGGCCACCTTCACCTTCAGCAGGTCACGGATCATCGACACCGGGCGCTGGTCGACCAGCGTGGTGTATTCCTTGAACTTGGCGTAGTCGCCCTGCTGCACGGCAGCCTGCAGGGTGTTGACCACGTCTGGGTTGTAGGCGTGGTATTCGCCGCCGTGGACGAACTTCAGCAAGCCGCCTTGCTGGATCGGCTTGCGCGCGCTCCAGGCTTCGGCCGCCAGCAGCTTCTGGTCACCTTCGAGGTCGACGAAGCGCGCGCCCTTGATCCGGCTGGAGACCCCTTTGAAGCTCAGGCCAACCACTTCCTCGGACAGGCCCACCGCTTCGAACAGCTGGGCGCCACGGTACGAGGCGATGGTCGAGATACCCATCTTCGACAGGATCTTGAGCAAGCCTTTGGAGATGCCTTTGCGGTAGTACTTGAACACTTCGTCCAGGTCGCCCAGCACTTCACCGGTGCGGATCAGGTCGGCCAGCACTTCGTAAGCCAGGTACGGGTAGACAGCCGAGGCGCCGAAGCCCAGCAGCACGGCGAAGTGGTGCGGGTCACGGGCGGTGGCGGTTTCCACCAGGATGTTGCTGTCGCAGCGCAGGCCTTGCTCGGTCAGGCGGTGGTGCACCGCGCCAACGGCCAGGGAGGCATGCACCGGCAGCTTGCCCGGGGCGATGTAGCGGTCGCTCAGCACCAGCTGGGTCTTGCCGCTGCGCACCGCTTCCTCAGCCTGGTCGGCGATATTGCGGATGGCTGCTTCCAGACCGACGCTTTCCTCATAGTTGAGGTCGATCAGCTGGCGGTCGAAACCTTCGCGCTCCAGGCTCATCAGCGAACGCCATTTGGCGGGCGAGATGACCGGCGAGCTGAGAATCACCCGCGAAGCATGCTCCGGGGACTCCTGGAAGATGTTGCGTTCGGCACCCAGGCAGATTTCCAGGGACATCACGATCGCTTCGCGCAGCGGGTCGATCGGTGGGTTGGTCACCTGGGCGAACTGCTGGCGGAAGAAGTCGTAAGGCGAACGCACGCGCTGGGACAGCACGGCCATCGGCGTGTCGTCGCCCATCGAGCCGACCGCTTCCTGGCCCTGCTCGCCGAGCGGACGCAGCACTTGGTCACGCTCTTCGAAGGTGACCTGGAACATCTTCATGTATTGCTTGAGCTGGTCAGCATCGTAGCTGGCCACGCCCTGGTCGTCGGTCAGGGTCGCCTGGATACGCAGGGCGTGCTGACGCAGCCAGCGCTTGTATGGGTGACGCGACTTCAGACGGTTGTCGATGGCATCGGTGTCGAGGATCTGGCCAGTCTCGGTATCGACGGCGAAGATCTGACCCGGGCCGACACGGCCCTTGGCCAGCACGTCTTCCGGCTTGTAGTCCCACACGCCGATTTCCGAAGCCAGGGTGATGTAGCCGTTCTTGGTCGTCACCCAACGTGCAGGACGCAGGCCGTTACGGTCGAGCAGGCAGACCGCGTGGCGACCTTCGGTCATGACGATGCCGGCCGGGCCGTCCCACGGCTCCATGTGCATGGAGTTGTATTCGTAGAAGGCGCGCAGGTCGGCATCCATGGTCTCGACGTTCTGCCAGGCTGGCGGCACCAGCATGCGCACGCCGCGGAACAGGTCGATGCCACCGGTGACCATCAGCTCCAGCATGTTGTCCATGCTCGAGGAGTCGGAACCGACGCGGTTGACCAGTGGGCCAAGCTCTTCGAGGTCGGGGATCAGGTCATTGGCGAATTTGGTGCGACGGGCCATGGCCCAGTTGCGGTTGCCAGTGATGGTATTGATCTCGCCGTTGTGGGCGAGGAAACGGAACGGCTGCGCCAGCGGCCATTTCGGCAGGGTATTGGTGGAGAAGCGCTGGTGGAACACACAGATCGCGGTCTGCAGGCGCTCGTCGCTCAGGTCTGGGTAAAACGCCGCAAGGTCACGCGGCATCATCAGGCCTTTGTAGATGATGGTCTTGTGCGAGAAGCTGCAGATGTAGTGGTCGGCATCATGGGCGTTGGCCACGGACGAGCGGCGACGGGCACTGAACAGCTTGATCGCGAATTCCTGGTCGCTCAGGCCTTCACCGCCGATGAACACCTGTTCGATCTGCGGCAGGCGCTCCAGGGCCAGGCGGCCAAGCACGCTGGTGTCGATCGGGACTTTGCGCCAGCCAACCAGCTTCAGGCCAGCCGCGAGGATTTCGCGGTCCATGTTGGCACGGGCGGCTTCGGCTTTGACCGGATCCTGGTTGAAGAACACCATGCCGACGGCGTACTGCTTGGGCAGTTCGACGGCAAAGTGCTCCTGGGCGACGGCACGCAGGAATTGATCGGGCTTCTGCATGAGCAGACCGCAACCGTCACCGGTCTTGCCGTCGGCGTTGATCCCACCACGGTGGGTCATGCAGGTCAGCGCCTGCATGGCGGTTTGCAGAAGGTGGTGACTCGGCTCGCCCGTCATATGGGCGATCAGGCCGAAACCACAGTTGTCCTTGAATTCTTCGGGATGGTACAGACCTGTTTTCATAGACACTTTCTCACCAGGTTCACCTCTCAACCGGAGGCAAATCTCTTTTTAGTACAACCACTTACCATCCACGCCGATCAAACGCCAGCTTTTTTGCGGTGGCCATGGAAAACCATTGTTGCACAGCGACAGTGATACTCACAAATTTTCATGTCTCACCATTGAAAATTTATGTCGCAATTTTGAATGTTTTTGCGCCATGCGCCGTGATAGCGGCCTGGCTCGAGTCTGAAGCGTTTCAGCCATGACTGCAAGATTGGCTTGTGGCCGGCAGTCTGGGACAGAAAAGCCTGCCGCGCTCAGGCGCAGCAGGCTAGTCGAATGTCAGTGGTCGCTCAGCAACTGGGCGGCGGGGTGTTGCCGCCCGGAAGGTTTCAGCGGGCCGAGGCCAGCTCTTGTTGGACGCTGGCGACGGTACGTGGCCAAGGTTTACCAGCCTGGACCTTGGCTGGCAAGTTCTTGATTGCCGCAACCGCTGCATCGCGGTTGGCGAAGTTGCCATAAGTGACGACGTACAGCGGTTTGCCCTGCAGGTTTTTCTTGAAGTAGCGATAGTCGCCACCCTGCGCCTTGACGAACGCCTGTGCCGATGCCTCGGAGCTGGTACCAAGGATCTGCACCACATAGTTGCCAGGTTTCTGGCCCGCGTACCAGCCGCTGTTGCCACTGCCACCGGCTGCCGGTTTTTCGGCCGGCTTGGCGGCCGGCTTGGCCGCAGCGACCTGGGTCGGTGCCTGGGCTGGCTTGGTAGGCGCAACCGGTTTGGCAGGCTGGGTTGCAACAGGCTTCTGCGCAGGCGCAACCGGCTGCACCGGAGCCGTGGTGACAGGTTGCGCGGGCGTCGGCGCAGGGCCAGCAGCCACGCCCTGGGGCGGTGCGATGGTCGTCACTGTAGGGGGAGTGCCCGGTTGCAGCGCGGTGTCGCCAGCCGGGCTGCCTTCCTCACCCTCACCCATGCCCGCGGCCTGAGCCAGCGGCTCACGCATCACTGGCTGCGACTGCCCTACCAGCGGCAGCGGCATCGGCTGGGACGTACCGGAGAACTCGATGGCCGGGCCACCATTGTTCGACTGCGCAGCCCCCGGCTGACCTTCGCCCAACGGCAACTGCGCCTGTGCGGCAGGGGCTTCGGCGGGCGCCTTGTCGCTTTTCTTCGGCATCAGAACCGCGGCCGCAACGGCGACCACAACCACAGCGGACAGCGCGAGCACGTGTTTCTTAGGCATTTTGAACCCCATGGTTGGTCGCTTGGCCGTTCCACGGCTGGCGATCATGGCTTCGATCAAAGTATCGCGGGCGACCTGGTTGATGTTGCCAGGCCAGCCGTCGGAGTTTTCATGGATATCGACGATCTGTTCACGGGTGAACACCTCGATGCCCCGGCCAGCACCATCCAGGCGTTGCTCCAGGTACTCGCGGGTTTCCTCCTCGCTGTAGGGCGCAAGCTCGATGATATGGAAACGCTCTTCCTCGACTTCGATTGCCTCCAACCCGGCAATCAGGGACGGCTCGCCGAACAGGAACACATGCGGACGCCCTTCCGGCATGCCCGCCGCCAATTCCAGCAACGCTTGGAGTGCCGACTCGTCGAGTTGTTCCGCATCGTCCACCAGCAAGTAGACTTCTTGCCCGGTCAGCGCCAGCTGCACCACCTGGGACAGGATAGCCTGCACCTCCGGCTGGGCCACACTCAGCGACTGCGCGACTTGCCCGAGCACGCTGGCGGCATCGCTGGCACCGCGGGCGGAAACCACCACGCTTTGCACTGACTGTTTGTTGGTGCTGGCCACCAGTGCCTGGCGCAGCAGGGTCTTGCCGCTGCCTACAGGACCTGTGACGACCAGCATCAAATGGCTATAACGGGCCAAGTGATGCAATTGCCCGAGCACCGGCTTGCGTTGGGCCGGGAAGAACTTGAAGCCGGGCACACGCGGCGCGAACGGATCGTGGCTCAACTGGTAATGGTCGAGAAACGCCTCATCGGCATGCAAACTGGTCATTGCGCTGTCACAACCTCAAAGCTGGGCCACGATCGCGCGGTAGTCCGCCGACAGCGTGGCCTGAAGAATCTCTTTCGGATAGTCGTCGGTTACCACGGCTTCACCCAGCTGGCGCAACAGCACCAGACGCAGGCGACCGTCGAGCACCTTCTTGTCGACCGCCATATGCTCCATGAAATGCGCCGGGGTCATTTCCTGTGGTGGCACCACCGGCAAACCTGCTTCCTGCATCAGGCGGATTCCGCGGTCCCGCGCCGGCTGGTCGATCCAGCCAAGGCGCATGGACATTTCCAGGGCCATTACCGTGCCCGCTGCCACGGCTTCGCCGTGCAGCCAGACACCATAACCCATGTGGGTTTCGATGGCGTGGCCAAAGGTATGCCCAAGGTTCAGGGTCGCCCGTACGCCGGACTCGCGCTCGTCGGCACCGACCACGGCCGCCTTGGCCGCACAGGAGCGACGGATGGCTTCGGTCAAGGCCGCAGGCTCCAGGGCGCGCAGGGCTTTCATATTCTGTTCGAGCCAGTCCAGGAAAGGCTTGTCGCAGATCAGGCCGTACTTGATCACTTCAGCCAGGCCGGCGGACAGCTCACGCTGGGGCAAGGTCTTGAGGCTGGTGGTGTCGATCAGCACCGCGTTGGGCTGATAGAAGGCACCGACCATGTTCTTGCCCAGCGGGTGATTGATCCCTGTCTTGCCACCTACGGAGGAGTCGACCTGCGACAACAGGGTGGTGGGCACTTGGATGAAGTCGACACCACGCTGGTAACAGGCGGCCGCAAAACCGGCCATGTCGCCGATCACGCCGCCACCCAGGGCTACCACGGTGGTACGACGGTCATGGCGGGCGGTCAACAGGGCGTCGAAGATCAGTTGCAGGGTTTCCCAGTTCTTGTGGGCCTCGCCGTCCGGCAACACCACAGGAAGCACCGAGTAGGCGCCCAGGGTATTGGCAAGGCGTTCGAGGTACAGAGGCGCGACGGTCTCATTGGAGACGATGGCGACTTGCCGCCCGGCAATGTGGGGCGCCAGCAATTCAGGCTGGTCCAACAGGCCTTCGCCAATGTAGATCGGGTAGCTACGCTCACCCAGGTCGACCTTTAGTGTCTGCATGTATCCCCACAATGTACTTTGGCGCGACGTCGGTAGAGCGACCCACGCGGTGACGTTGAACCTCGCCTCGGCGCCGGACGCCGAGAATAGTCCCGGCTTACCGGGGCGGCAACTGCTGCAAGCGCTCCAGGATATCGAGCACGACCATGCGTGGCGGCCGCTCGTCGGTTTCCACCACCACGTCAGCGATTTCACGGTAGAGCGGGTCGCGAGCTTCGAGCAAGGCTCGCAGGGTCGCTTCCGGATTGGCTGTGCGCAACAACGGGCGATTCCGGTCCCGCGCTGTCCGGCCGACCTGTTGCTCGACCGACGCATGCAGGTAGATGACCCGCCCGCCCCGATGCAGGGCCTGACGGTTGGCTTCGCGCAACACAGCACCACCGCCGGTCGCCAGGACCACGCCATCGAGGCCGCAGAGCTCGGCGATCATCGCCTGCTCACGGTCACGAAAGCCCGGTTCGCCCTCTTTGTCGAAGATCCACGGGATGTTGGCGCCGGTTCGCAATTCAATTTCCTTGTCGGAATCCTTGAACAGCAGGCGCAACTCTTTGGCCAACAGGCGCCCGATGGTGCTCTTTCCAGCGCCCATGGGCCCCACAAGTATCAAATTTCGCACAGAATCAACGACTCACAGCAATCGCCTGGTCACTCATGATACGCGGAGTCAGGAAGACCAGCAGCTCGGATTTTTTCTCTTGTAATGCATCGCGTCGAAACAGCCGCCCAACATACGGCAGATCGCCAAAAAATGGCACCTTGTCGATCACTTTGTTTTGCGTGGTCGAATAGACTCCGCCGATCACTATCGTTTCGCCATCAGCTACACGAACCCTGGCATTGACCTCGTTCTTGCGGATCGGAGGCACGTCGTTCAAGGCGTTGACGTAGTCCGGCTCGTCCTTGGTCACTCTGACTGCCATGATCACCTTGCCGTCTGGGGTGATCTGCGGCGTGACCTCGAGGGACAACGATGCCTCGCGGAAAGCGACAGACGTGGCGCCGCTCTTGCTGGTCTCCTGATATGGCACTTCGGTGCCTTTGAGAATTCTGGCGGTTTCCTTGTCGCCCGTCACCACCTTGGGCTGCGAGATGATTTCGCCGTTGCCGCTTTTCTCCATGGCACTGAGCTCAAGATCCAGCAGCACTTCCGCGCGCAGCAAGCCCAACCCCACCCCGGAGGTCGCCCTGTCTACCCCCAAGTCAACGAACAAATCACGACCCAACTGCGCCGTTTCGCCATACAGCGGTCCACCCCAGCGCACGCCCAGGCTCTTTTCGTAGTCGACATTGGCCTCGACGATGCGCGCCTCGATCGCCACTTGCCGCAGCGGCACGTCCAGTTCGGCCACCAATCTGCGCAATTCGGCCAGCCTATCGGCTGGCTGGTGGGCGATCAGCGTGTTGGTACGCGCATCGACCGCCAGGCTGCCGCGACCGGTCAGAATACCGTCGTCCGCCAGGGTCGCCTGGAGCAACTCGACAAGTTCAGAAGCCTTGGCATGGTGGATGGGCAGCAATGCCCGGCTCAGGGGCTGCAACTGAGCCTCCAGCTCCTGCCCGATCCGCTCGCCACGGGACTGCTCGGCCAACTCGGCGGCCGGCGCCACAAGCAACACATTGCCCTCTTGGCGACGGCCCAGCCCCTTGCTGCGCAACACCAGCTCCAGCGCCTGATCCCACGGCACATCCTGCAATCTCAACGTGATGTTGCCTTGCACGGCATCGCTGGCTACCAGGTTGATGCCCGCGTAGTCGGCCATCACCTGCAACACTGAGCGCACGGGCACATCCTGGAAATTCAGCGACAGCGACTCCCCCCGGTCAGGCGCCGCCATGACCGGCGGGACTACCAACAACGCCGCCGCGATCCACCTCAACAGGCATTTCATCGTCTTCCCTGCTCCCCTCTTCCAGGCGCTTGCGCATCGCCAGAACAACCGTACGCGCCTGCCAGGCGCCGCCCAGGTAGAGGCGCTCGCGCACTTGCGTCGATCGTTCGTCGATTCGCACCACAATGCCTTCGTCTCGCCCCAGCCGGTCACCGGCACGCACGCGGTGCAGCTGCCCAGCAGCCAGCAACAAGGCTTCGTATGTATGTCCACGCGCAAGACTGCCGACCATTTCCAGTTGCGCCAGAGGCATGCCCTCCAGCCCGACCCGAGGCGAACGACTCGACCACGCGGCAAACGGATCGACCACTGGAGCCAGGGGTTGGGCCTTTGCAGGTATTTGGGCCAGCCACTCATTGGCCGGCTCGGGCGCTTCGGCATGGTAGGTGTGCACTTGCAAGCGCAGTCGTAACATCCCTGGGCGACCTTCTACCGCTGACAACGTCATATCAGCGGGCCGTAACAGGCGCACTTGGCCGAGCCAGTCGTCCAGCCATTGCCGCACCGCCGAGTAGCGCCCCACCACCTGCACATTCAAAGGCGTCTGGCGGTAGCCGGCCTGCATGACGTGATCGAGCACATCCAGTTGTTCGATGTGCAACCCCTGCGTATGCCCGGAAGTCACCAACCGATCGAGCAGGTCACTCATGCCTTCGCCGGCTGCAAGGCTCCAGCGCGCCTGATCCAAACGCCGCTCGGCATCGCTGAGCGCCTCCTGCGCACCAGCCAGCGTTTGCAACTGCCCGACCCTGGACCGATGCTCTTGCTCCAACTGCGCGTGCCTGGCCAGCTGCAAGCCTTGGCGCTCACGCAGCTCCGGCCACCTGAGCAAGCCACCCAGCATGAGCACCGTCAACGCCAGACCGACGGGCACAAGCACCCTGAAAGCCGTGGAGCGCCCCACGAGCCCCTGCCAGTCCACTGCCTGCAGCCTCCTCATGACCAGGACGCTCGCACCTGAGCCACGAGCAAGAATTCGTCACCACCCGGCACGCTCCTGACCCTGTGCAGCTGAAGATCGAGCAACACCGATGAGCGCTCCAGATCGCGCAGCAACTGGGCCAGCAGCGCACCAGACCCCGCGAGCCCGACGATCCGCAGTCGCCCATCCACGAGCTTCAGCTCGGTCAGTTGAACGCCCTGCGCAATAGCGCGTTCCAGATCGACGAACACGGCCTGCAGGACACCTTGCTCCGCCCGTAGCCCTTCCAGCGCCTGGAGCTGTTCGCGCAGTGACGCAAGGGCCGCCTGGGATTCCTCAAGCAACTGCATTCGCTCACCCAACTCGGCAAGCTTCGCCTCCTTGTGCTGGTTGAGCGCAAGTTGACGCTGCACACGCTGGCGAGCGAGCTGATCGAGCGCGATCACCAGGCACAAAGCCAGGGCCCCACTGGCAACCAAGGAGACCTTGAATCGCTTGAGCGCGGCCTGTCGATGCCGTTCACGCCAAGGCAGCAGGTTCAGGCGCGGCATTGACCCATACCTCCTAACGCCAGGGCATAGGCAAGGACCAACGTCTCGCTGCAATTACCCAGGCCAGGCCTTGGCGGAAGTCGCCGGCAAGGGGCCACACGCTGCGTCCGCCACTCAGGGAACAGCCCTGGCTCGGGAGGGGCATGACTGGCGACCAGAATGTCGCTGACCGACACATGCTCGTCCAGCAGCTGCTGCACGGCACAGCGCACCTGCTCCCGGGTGGCGGGCGGCGCTAACTGCACCTCCCGGCGTTGCGGCAACGCGCCTTGGGGCCAGTAATGCAAGGTCGCACTGCCCCTCTCGATCCGGACCAAAGCCAGATCATCGGCACCGGGCTTCGGCAGCATCCGCTGCAAGGCCAGGCTGTCGACCTCCACCACCTCAAGCGCCAGGCCGGCATCGAGGAACAGCGCCTCGAACGGGTCGAGGGCGCTCTGCCTGCAAGCCACCACCATGACGTCCAGCGTACCGGGCTGCACCGGAGAAGCACCCAATATCTGAAAGTCCAACGCCAGGTCTTCAAGCGGGAAGGGAAACAATTGATCGGCATCGAGCAGCAATTGCGCTTCGAGCTCGGTTTCAGACTGACCTGCGGGCAACTGGCACACCTTGCAGATCACCTGGTTCGCCGGCAGGGCCATGGCAACCTAGCGTTGACGAATGCCTGTTCGCCGATGGGCCCGCCGCAAAGCCGACACGATCCGCTCGGAATCCGCCAGCTGTTCGCCCACCGAAGGCAGATCGATTGGCTCTACGGCCCACCCCAGCACCTGGCAGCGCCCACGTCGCCGCTGAAGTTGCAGCATTCGTACGGAATCCGAGGTGATTTCCACCCCCAACAATGAACCGGCATCCTTGCCGAAGCGTCCAAACATCCTTGTTTCCTTGCTTCAATGGGCAGACCACAACCTGGCCTGATGGGCCGGACGGTTGCGCAAGCCACCCGGCCGGTCACCCGGAAAGACGAAAAATGCTTATAATGCCCAGCGTTTTTTGTCCGCCGGACCCACGCGCAATTCACTCCTCAACCTGGACACCCAAAAGCCTTGATACGCCTGCTGAAGTTCTTCTGGTGGTCACTCGTCGCAGTCACCTGCGCGCTCGTACTCGGTGTGAGCGGTGCGTTTCTGTATCTTAGTCCCAGCCTGCCCTCGGTCGAATCGCTCAGAAGTATCCAGTTGCAGATCCCGCTCAGGGTGTACAGCAGCGACGGCAAGCTGATTGCCGAGTTCGGCGAAATGCGCCGCTCGCCGATTCGTTTCGCGGAAATTCCCCCACAGTTCATTCAGGCGCTTCTGTCTGCCGAGGACGACAATTTCCTCAACCACTATGGCGTCGACCCAAGCAGCCTGATGCGCGCTGCGAGCCAGCTGGTAAAGTCCGGGCACATCCAGACCGGCGGCAGCACCATCACCATGCAGGTGGCGAAGAACTACTTCCTCACCAGCGAGCGCAGCTTCTCGCGTAAAACCAACGAGATCCTCCTTGCCTTGCAGATCGAACGCGAACTGACCAAGGACGAGATCCTCGAGCTGTACGTCAACAAGATCTACCTGGGTAACCGCGCCTACGGCATCGAGGCCGCCGCTCAGGTTTACTACGGGAAGTCGATCCGTGACGTGAGCCTGGCACAAATGGCAATGATCGCCGGCCTGCCCAAGGCTCCGTCTCGCTTCAACCCGCTGGCCAACCCGGTACGCGCCAAGGAGCGCCGCGACTGGATTCTCGGCCGCATGTACAAGCTCGGCAAAATCGACGAGGCAAGCTACCAGGCCGCCCTGGCCGAACCGTTGAACGCCAGCTACCACGTGCCGACGCCCGAGGTGAATGCACCCTACATCGCCGAGATGGCCCGCGCCGAGATGGTTGGCCGCTACGGCAGCGATGCCTATACCGAAGGTTTCCGGGTGACCACCACGGTGCCGAGCGACATGCAGGAAATGGCCAACAAGGCCGTCCTCAATGGGCTTTCCGATTACGATGAGCGCCACGGCTACCGCGGCCCCGAGGCACGTTTCCCGGGCAAGACCCAGGCAGCCTGGCTGCAAGAGCTTAACAAGCAGCGCACCCTGGGCGGGCTTGAGCCTGCCATCGTTACCCGGGTCGAGAAGAGCGGCCTGAAAGTGCTCACCCGTGGCGGCCAGGAAGAAGAAGTCTCCTGGGACACCATGAAATGGGCCCGCCCGTTCATCAACACCAACTCCCAGGGTCGCGCGCCTCAATCGCCGGCCGATGTCGCCCAGATCGGCGACCTGGTGCGCCTGCAGCGCCTGGATGATGGCAAGCTCAAGTTCAGCCAGGTTCCCGGCGCACAAAGCGCTCTGGTGACCCTCGACCCTTACAACGGCGCGATCCGCGCCTTGGTCGGCGGCTTCTCGTTCGAGCAAAGCAACTACAACCGCGCGATGCAGGCCAAGCGCCAACCGGGCTCGAGCTTCAAGCCCTTCATCTATAGCGCTGCGCTGGACAACGGCTACACCGCCTCCAGCCTGGTCAACGATGCGCCGATCGTGTTCGTCGATGAGTACCTGGACAAGGTCTGGCGTCCGAAGAACGACACCAACACGTTCCTGGGGCCGATTCGCATGCGCGAAGCCCTGTACAAGTCGCGAAACCTGGTGTCGATCCGCCTGCTGCAGGCGATGGGCGTGGACCGCACCATCGATTACATCGCCAAGTTCGGCTTCAACAAGCAGGACTTGCCGCGCAACCTGTCGCTGGCGCTGGGGACCGCAACCCTGACGCCCATGGAAATCGCCACCGGCTGGAGCACCTTTGCCAATGGCGGCTACAAGATCAACCCCTACCTGATCGAGCGCATCGAGAGCCGCAACGGCGAGACCCTGTTCACCGCCAATCCGGCACGCGTCCCGCAAGGCGCCGAAGACCATGCAGGTCTGGCTGCGCCGGAGCAGCCGATCAGCACGGCCGCGATGCCAGGTGAAGCACCGTCCAGCTACGGCCAGGTCGCACCGACCCCACAAGCACCGGTGGCTGCCGAGCAGATCATTGATGGCCGCACCACCTACATCCTGACCAGCATGCTTCAGGACGTGATCAAGCGAGGCACCGGCCGTCGTGCGCTGGCCCTGGGCCGTACCGACCTGGCAGGCAAGACCGGTACCACCAACGAGTCCAAGGACGCCTGGTTCTCTGGTTACAACGCCGACTACATCACCACGGTATGGGTCGGTTTCGACCAACCGGAAACCCTTGGCCGCCGCGAATATGGCGGCACCGTGGCCCTGCCCATCTGGATGAACTTCATGGGCGCGGCGCTGAAGGACAAGCCCAACCATGCGCCGGCCGAACCGGAAGGCATTCTCAGCCTGCGGGTCGACCCCATCAGCGGTCGTGCCGCCTCGCCAAGCACGCCGAACGCCTACTTCGAGCTGTTCAAGGCCGAAGACTCACCGCCCTCGGTGGATGAACTGGGCAATGGCGCAGCGCCAGGTAGCCCGCTGCCAGCGGATGAAGCAGCGCCGATGGATCTGTTCTAAGCCCGTTCGGGTGCTTGCCTAGCGCCGCGGCGGTACGTGAATCGAGCGCCGCCCGCGCGGCGCATCGCGAGCAAGGCTCGCTCCTACGTCTGTTTCGGGCCAGTAACGTCAGTGGTAGATGCGCGCAAGCGCCTTTTATCGCGCCTGCTCGCGATGCGCCGCTCGATTTACACCTCCACAAAACTCAAGCGAAAAAAAGCCCCGACTCTCGCGAGCCAGGGCTTTTTCACATCGCTACGACTGGATCAGCCGTTGAACACTTCATCCACGCTTTTCAGCGGGTAGTGCTTCGGATACGGCAGGGTAGCCACGCCGGATTCGATCGCAGCCTTGGCCACGGCATCGGAAACGACGGTGATCAGACGTGCATCCAGCGGCTTCGGAATGATGTACTCACGGCCGAACTCCAGACCTTCAACACCGTAGGCTTCGCAGACTTCCTTCGGCACCGGCAGCTTGGCCAGGTCTTTCAGGGCGACGGCGGCGGCGATCTTCATTTCTTCGTTGATGCGCTTGGCACGAACGTCCAGAGCGCCACGGAAGATGAACGGGAAGCCCAGCACGTTGTTGACCTGGTTCGGGTAGTCGGAACGACCGGTCGCCATGATCACATCGCTGCGGGTGGCGTGGGCCAGCTCTGGGGAGATTTCCGGATCAGGGTTCGAGCACGCGAACACGATCGGGTTGGCTGCCATCGACTTCAGGCCTTCAGCGCTCAGCAGGTTCGGACCGGACAGACCGACGAACACGTCGGCACCATCCAGGGCATCGGCCAGCGTGCGCTTGTCGGTGGCGTGGGCGAACTGAGCCTTGTACTGGTTCAGGTCGTCACGACCGGCGTGAATCACGCCGCTACGGTCGATCATGAAGATGTTCTCGACCTTGGCACCCATGCTGACCAGCAGCTTCATGCAGGAGATAGCGGCGGCACCAGCACCCAGGCAGACGATCTTGGCATCTTCGAGTTTCTTGCCGGCGATTTCCAGGGCGTTGATCATGCCAGCGGCAGTCACGATAGCGGTGCCGTGCTGGTCATCGTGGAAGACCGGGATATCGCACTGCTCGATCAGGGTGCGCTCGATCTCGAAGCACTCAGGCGCCTTGATGTCTTCGAGGTTGATACCACCGAAGGTGATGGAGATACGCTTGACGGTGTCGATGAACGCCTGTGGGCTTTCGGAGTCGACTTCGATGTCGAATACATCGATACCAGCGAAACGCTTGAACAGAACACCCTTGCCTTCCATGACCGGCTTGGACGCCAGTGGGCCGAGGTCACCCAGACCGAGGATGGCAGTGCCATCGGAGATCACCGCAACCAGGTTGCCCTTGCCGGTGTATTTGTAGGCCAGCTCCGGATCACGGCCGATCTCGCGCACGGGCTCGGCAACACCTGGGCTGTAGGCCAGGGCGAGGTCGCGGGCGGTGGCAGTTGGCTTGGAGAGCTCGACGCTCAGTTTCCCCGGACGAGGTTGAGCGTGATATTCGAGAGCGGCGGTTTTCAGGTCTGACATGGTGGGCATTCCGCTATTTACTGTTCTGACGGACCGCCGAGGATACGCAAAGAGCCGGGGAGCCACAAGACTGGTCAGTCACTTGTGTCAAGGCCTTTAGCCTACGACTTTACGCTACAACCCACGGTGGATACGGCTTCCAGTGTGTACAATCTGATAGCGAAATGTCTACAATTATTTCACCGTGAAACGCGCTCCAGCATGCTCGGATCAGTCAATGGCAACACCCAGCGTCGCTGCCCTGGCTTAAGCCCCCCCTTGCGGGAACGGTCCAGCACCCAGCCACGCGCTTCGACCTGGCGTCCCTTGAGGTTATCGAAGAAGCTCGAAGGGAAGTTGCGTTGCAGACGAGCGGGAACCTGCAGCACCAGCGCATCGTCGAGTTCGAGCCAGACACCACCGCGATTGCGCTCGATGCCGGTGATTCTGCCGCCGATCACGGCAAACCCGGACCGTTTGACATCGCCACCGCGCACCACCGGTGAACGTCGCCACAACCCCGCTCCGGAAGCACGCGCTGCCTGTTCGGCGCTCTGCTGGCAACCGGCGAGGCGAACATTGGGCGCGACCGCGACACGATAGCCAAGCCCCTCGCTGAGTAAACGAGCTTCGAAATTGTCGCCATTGCGGCCGTAGACATGGGCCAAGGTGCGGCCGTACCTGTCCTTTGCCTCGACACCCGGCACCAGGCCTACGCGGCCATCACTGGCCTTGACCAACGCCTGCAGGCGTTGCCTGGCCATTTCGGCGTAAGGCTCACTGCTGCGCCCTTGGCGCCCAATCTCCGGGGCATTGATACCGATCAGACGCACACTGCGACCGTCGGTCAGGCGCAAGGTATCGCCATCGACGATCTGTCGCACGGCTACCATCTGCGGGTTTTCCGGCAGCGGGCAGAACGCCAGAGCCGGAAAATGCCACATCGCGCCCACAAAAAAAGCGCCCACAAGGGGCGCCTTTTTTTGCAGCAATGCGAAGCCCGAAGGATTCGCCATGCGCATGATTACTTCTTGGTACCGAACATACCGAAGCGATCGGCGAACTTCTGTACGCGACCACCGGTGTCCAGGACTTTCTGCTTACCAGTGTAGAACGGGTGGCACTGGGAGCACACGTCGATCGCCAGCGGCTTGGCCAGGGTCGAACGGGTTTCGAATTTGTTGCCGCAGCTGCAGGTGACTGCAACTACTTCGTAGTTCGGATGAATATCTGCTTTCATGGTCACTTCCTCGAGCTGCGTGCCGCCACCCAACACCAATTGTTGAATACCGCACGTAATTAGGCGGCGAATAATACCAGAGCACAGCGTCAGCGCAAGTTGTCGCTTGCACCGACGGTCGTCTGCTAGTCTCGCCACTCGTTGAAATACCCTGCCGAGACCTTCCGCGTGTCCGACGTCATACTGCGCCTTGCCCTCCCTTCTCCCTTGCGTCGCCTGTTCGACTATCGGGCACCGGCGAGCATGGCGCGCCAGGTACTGGAGCCTGGCATGCGTATTCGCGTGCCATTCGGCCGGCGCGAAATCATCGGCGTGCTGGTGGAGGTCTGCGACCAGAGCGAAGTGCCCGCTGACAAGCTAAAGCCGGCGATTACCCTGCTCGACCCGGTCTCACCCGTGCCCACTGCCCTGTTCAAGCTGTGCCTGTGGACCGCCCAGTACTACCAGCACAGCTTGGGCGACACCCTGAGCTGGGCGCTGCCCTCCCTGCTGCGCCAGGGTGAACCGGCCGAGATGCGCCAGGAGCGCTTCTGGCACGTCGCCCCTGGCGCGCGCCTGGAAGACCCACGCATCGCCCGTGCTCCGCGCCAGCGTGATGCACTCAAGACACTGGCCCAGCATCCGCACGGCGTGGCCCATAGCCTGTTGAGCAAACTCAACCTGAACAAGGACAGCCTGGACCTGCTGCTGGCCAAGGACCTGGTCCAGGTCGAGGTCCGCCGCCATCTGCCCGGGGCACGGCATGAGCACTGGCTGGCTCAGCCGGAACTGCCGCTCAATGAAGAGCAGCGCGAGGCCTTCGACACCGTGCGCGAGGGCTTTGGCAGCTTCGCCGCCTTTCTCCTGGCTGGTGTCACCGGCAGCGGCAAGACCGAGGTCTACCTGCAACTGATCCGCGAAACCCTGGAGGCCGGCAAGCAGGCACTGGTGCTGATTCCGGAGATCAACCTGGGCCCACAGACCCTGGCGCGCTTCGAGCAACGCTTCAATGCCCACATCGCCTTGCTGCATTCGGCCGTCAACGACCGCGAGCGCCTCGACGCCTGGCTGGCCGCCCGTGATGGCGAAGCCGACATCATCATCGGAACGCGCTCGGCCTTGTTCACGCCGATGAAGACCCCAGGCCTGATCATCATCGACGAGGAGCACGACGGCTCTTATAAACAGCAGGAAGGGCTGCGCTATCACGCCCGCGACCTGGCGCTGGTACGGGCGCATCAAGAGAACATCCCGATCGTACTCGGCTCCGCGACACCTTCGCTGGAAACCCTGCACAACGCCCTGACCGGACGCTACCGCCTGCTCCGCATGAACCAGCGCGCCGGCGGCGCCCGCGCCCCGCGCATGCTGCGCCTGGATGTGAAAAGCCTGCCATTGGACAGTGGCATCAGTGGCCCACTGCAGCAGGCCATCCGCCAGACCCTGGAAGCCGGCCAGCAGGTGCTGGTGTTCCTCAATCGGCGCGGCTTTGCCCCCACCCTGCTGTGTCATGACTGCGGCTGGTTGTCCGAATGCCCGCGCTGCGATGCCCGCATGACCGTGCACCAGCGCTCCGGTGTCCTGCGCTGCCACCACTGCGGCTATGACGAGCGCCTGCCGCAGCAGTGCCCGCAGTGCAATCACGTCGACCTGCGCCCTGTGGGGGCCGGTACCGAGCGGGCCGAAGAGCGCCTGAAGGTTCTGTTCCCGGACTACCCGATCCTGCGCGTCGACCGCGACAGCACCGCTCGCAAGGACGCCATGCACAACCTTTTCACCACCATCCAGCGCGGCCAGCCGAGCATTCTCGTAGGCACCCAGATGCTGGCCAAGGGTCACCACTTCCCGCGGGTGACCCTGGTTGCCATTCTCGATGCCGATGGCGGATTGTTTTCCGGCGATTTCCGCGCCAGCGAGCGCATGGCGCAGTTGATCGTCCAGGTAGCAGGCCGTGCTGGCCGTGCGGAGGAGCCAGGCAAGGTCATCATCCAGACCCACCTGGCCGATCATCCGCTGCTGGTGCAACTGACCGAGCAAGGCTATTTCGCCTTCGCCGAACAGGCCCTGAGCGAGCGCCGCACGGCGGGCCTTCCGCCGTATTCCCACCTCGCCCTGCTGCGTGCCGAAGCCCACAAACCGGGCCAGGCAGAAAGCTTCCTCGACGAGGCGTGCGCCGCAGCCGAGCGACTGGTTGCCGAGCAGGCCCTGCCTGGTATCGAGCTGTTGGGCCCAGTGCCTGCACCGATGGAGCGCCGCGCGGGACGCTTCCGCGCTCAACTCTTGATCCAGGCCAACACCCGCGCCCCCTTGCATCGACTGATCAGCGCCTGGTTGCTAGTGTTGGAGCAGATGCCGAGCGGGCGTCAGGTACGCTGGTCACTGGATGTCGATCCAGTCGACCTTTATTAAGGTTGCCGCGCAAAGGTTGGCAACCCGGCCCCAGCAACGGATAATGCCCAGTTTTTCCACCTGCGCATCCAGGCGCTCCACCGCGCTTGCGGTCGAAAAGAGAACCCCATGAAAGACACCATTCGCCAGCTGATCCAGCAAGCCCTCACCCAACTCGTCACCGACGGTGTGCTGCCTGAAGGGCTGTCGCCGGCGATCCAGGTGGAAAACGCCCGGGACAAGACCCACGGCGACTTCGCCAGCAACATCGCCATGATGCTGGCCAAGCCTGCGGGCATGAAGCCCCGCGACCTGGCCGAAAAGCTGATCGATGCGCTGCCGGCCAGCGCCGACATCAGCAAGGTCGAGATCGCCGGCCCAGGCTTCCTGAACTTCTTCCAGAACACCGACGCCCTGGCCAACCGCCTGGACGCCGCATTGGCCGATGCCCACCTGGGCGTGCACAAGGCGGGGCCGGCGGAAAAGGTCGTGATCGACATGTCGGCGCCGAACCTGGCCAAGGAGATGCACGTCGGCCACCTGCGTTCGACCATCATCGGTGACAGTGTCGCGCGCGTGCTGGAATTCCTCGGCGATGACGTGATCCGCCAGAACCACGTGGGCGACTGGGGGACCCAGTTCGGCATGCTGCTGGCGTATCTGGAAGAAAACCCAATCACCAGCGACGAACTGTCGGACCTGGAAAACTTCTACCGCGCCGCCAAAAAACGTTTCGACGAATCCGAAGAGTTCGCTACCCGCGCCCGTGGCCTGGTCGTGAAGCTGCAAGCCGGCGACCCGGATTGCATGGCGCTGTGGACACGCTTCAAGGACATCTCGCTGTCGCACTGCCAGAAAACCTACGAGTTGCTCAACGTCAAACTGACCATGGCCGACGTGATGGGCGAAAGCGCCTACAACGATGACCTGGCCAATGTGGTCGCCGACCTCAAGGCCAAGGGCCTGCTGGTCGAAGACCAGGGCGCACAATGCGTGTTCCTCGAGGAATTCAAGAACAGCGAAGGCGAACCTCTGCCGGTAATCGTGCAGAAAGCCGACGGCGGCTACCTGTACGCCACCACCGACCTGGCTGCAGTGCGCTACCGCAGCAACGTGCTCAAGGCCGATCGCGCCCTGTACTTCGTTGACCAGCGCCAGGCCCTGCACTTCAACCAAGTGTTCGAGGTGGCCCGCCGTGCCGGCTTCGTCGGCCATCCGATGCGAATGGAACACATGGGCTTCGGCACCATGAACGGCGCCGATGGCCGTCCATTCAAGACCCGCGACGGCGGCACCGTGAAGCTGATCGACTTGCTTACCGAAGCCAAGGAGCGCGCCTACACCCTGGTCAAGGAAAAGAACCCAAGCCTGGCCGAGGACGATCTGCGCCACATCGGCGAAGTGGTGGGTATCGGCGCTGTCAAATATGCCGACCTGTCCAAGCACCGCACCAGTGACTACAGCTTCAACTTCGAATTGATGCTCAATTTCGAAGGCAATACCGCCCCCTACTTGCTGTACGCCTACACCCGCGTAGCCGGCGTTTTCCGCAAGCTCGGCAAAGGCTTTGACGAGGTCGAGGGCAAGATCGTATTGCAGGCGCCCCACGAGCAGGACCTGGCCGCACGCCTGGCGCAGTTCGGCGAAATCCTCAACAACGTCGCCGACAAAGGCACTCCGCATGTACTGTGCAGCTACCTGTACGACCTCGCCGGCCTGTTCTCCAGCTTCTACGAGAACTGCCCGATCCTGGCTGCCGAGAACCCGGAACAGCAGCAAAGCCGCCTGCGCCTGGCCGCACTGACCGGCCGCACCCTGAAACAAGGTCTGGAACTGCTCGGCCTGGAAACCCTGGAGCGCATGTAAGTTGGCTGCCAAGAAAAAACCTGCTCCCAAGCGCGGCGCGAGCCGTCAACAGGCGCCGACCAAGCAGCCGATCCCAGGCTGGGTATGGCTGGCGGTCGGTCTGACCGTGGGTGCCTTCATTGTCTTCCTGATGAAGCTTGAACCAGGTGGCGGCGACATCAAGCGCACCAAGCCGGAACAGCAGAAGCCAGAAAAGGTGGCAGAAGCCAGCAAGACGGCTCCGGTCACCCCACAGCAGCCAGTGAAACCGAAGTACGACTTCTACACCCTGCTGCCAGAGTCCGAGGTGATCGTGCCACCGGAGGCTGTACCGGAAAAGACACCCCCAGTACCGGCACAGCCGGTGACCCCGGTCACACCCGCTGAAGCCGCCAAGATCGACACCGCCCGCGCCCAGGCAGCCCTGATGGGGCAAACGCCGCCTCCGGCACCACCAGTGATCAAGCCTGCGGCCACCACCCAGTTCTTCCTGCAGGCAGGCTCGTTCCGCAAGCAGGCCGATGCCGACAAGGTGCGGGCGCAGATCATTCTGCTCGGCCAAGCGGTCAAGGTGGAGTCCGGCACAGTCAAGGAAGAGACCTGGTACCGCGTGCTGGTCGGGCCGTTCAGCAACCGTGAACAGCTGACCGTGGCCCAAAAGCAATTGGCAGGGGCTGGCTTCAGCAACCTGTTGCTGCAGCAGCGACAAACCCGCCAGTGAAGAAAGGCCTTGCCGCCCAACGCGACAAGGCCTTTTTTCTATCAGCGGCGCTCGGCGTTGACCTGCGAGATCTGGCTGTTCAGCGTCCAGAAGTCATACAGCACGCCCAACAGGAACAGCCCGCCGGTGAAGAAGTAGATGATCGCGCTGATCCATTTGCCCTGGTAGAGGCGATGTGCACCGAAGATCCCCAGGAACGTCAGCAAGATCCAGGCAAGGTTGTAGTCCACCCGCCCCGACTGAAACCGCAGGTCGGCCTCGCGATCCATCGACGGGATCAGGAACAGGTCAATCAGCCAGCCGATGCCCAGCAGGCCCAAGGTGAAGAACCAGATCGTCCCGGTGATCGGTTTGCCGTAGTAGAAGCGGTGCGACCCGGTGAAGCCGAAAATCCAGAGCAGATAGCCGAGTACCTTGCTGTGGGTATCGTGGAACGGCGCCCCCTGTTGATAACTGTTCATTCATAGCCCCCGTGGGTTATCCAAAAATTTTCTAACGGAAAATGTGACTTTTTCGGCGCAGGCCGACGTACGGCAGCATGACAATCGACCAACGGATCAGAACGTGGTCAAAAAGCTGTTATAAAGTTGCGCGCCAACACACACAAAACATTCATAAGAGCTTCAACTATGCCGCCTTTGTTCAAGACATGGCTGACCCTCTGCCTATTATTGCCCCTGGCCGCCCACGCCACCAATCGTGAGCAACGTCTTCCCAACGGTTTCACTGGCTACACCACCAATGCCACGGTGAAACATGCGCCGACCAAGCAGGCCAACCTGCGCGTGCGTCCCAGCAACGTCGCCAACGCTCAATACCAGCCGGTGGCAGCGATGTCGCCCAAGCAGAGCAGCAATGTGCTCAGCCGGGCAGTCAATGTCCTGGGCACCCCTTATCGCTGGGGTGGCAGCAGCCCGACCAAGGGCTTCGACTGCAGTGGGCTGGTGAAATACGCCTTCAACGATGTGGCCGACGTCGACCTGCCGCGCACCTCCAATGCGATGGCTCAGGGCCAGGGCGTGAAGGTGGCGAAGAGCGACCTCAAGCCAGGCGACCTGATTTTCTTCAACATCAAGAGCCGCCGCGTCAACCACGTGGCGATCTACCTGGGGAACGACCGCTTCATCCATGCACCGCGCCGCGGCAAGCGTGTGAGCATCGACACCCTGAGCAAACCTTACTGGCAGAAGCACTATGTAGTGGCCAAGCGGGTCTTGCCCAAGCAACAGCAGCAATTGGCGCTGGCCAAGCGCTAAACCTCAGCGTCGACAAGCCAGCACCTGCAGAACGCACAACAACCTGTAGGCGCCAGCTTGTCGGCGAATAGGCCGCTACAACGCGTCGATCAGCCCTTCTGCCCTCAACGCCTCCATCGCTCCTTCCATCGTCTTCATCCCCGCCGCCGCCCCCGACTGCATCACGGACTGCAACTGCGCCGCTCGCCCCTCTCGGATCAGGTTACGCACAGCGGGCGTCGCCACCAACACTTCCCGCGCCGCCACCCGGCCGCCACCTCTTCGTTTCACCAGCACCTGCGCTACCACCAAGCGCAGCGATTCGGCCAGCATGGCCCTGACCAACGGCTTCTCCTCGGCGGCAAACACCTCCACCAGACGGTCGATGCTGTTGATCGCCGACCGGGTATGGACGGTCGCCAGCACCAGATGCCCCGTCTCGGCAGCCCGGAGCGCCAGACGAATCGTTTCGAGATCCCTCAGTTCGCCGATCACGATGACATCCGGGTCTTGGCGCAGTGCACTGCGCAACCCCTGGGCGAAGTCACGACAGTGGCGTCCGATCTCGCGCTGGTTGACCAGGCTGCGCTGGCAACTGTGGATAACTTCGATAGGGTCTTCCAATGTGATGATGTGCAGCGAGCGCTCGCGATTGAGCTGGTCGACCAGCGCGGCCAGCGTGCTGGACTTCCCGCTACCGGTCGGCCCACCTACCAGGACGAGGCCATCGGTATGTTGGGCAAAAGCTCGAAACACTTCTGTCAGGCCTAACGCTTCGAGTGTGGCGATTCGTTGCGCAATGATCCGCATGGCCACCGCAGGCCCATTCGACTGGCGAAACAGATTCAAGCGGATACGCCCAAGCGAGGGGAGATCGAGCGCCAGGTCCAGCTCATCACCTTGCGCCCACTGGCGACACTGCGCTTCGGCCAGCAAAGGCGCCAGCCCGTCGTGCAGCGCCGTCGCCGACAACGGCGGCAGATCCAGGCGTTGCAGCTCGCCATCCAGGCGAATCAGCGGTACGTCGCCCGCGGCCAGGTGCAGGTCACTCGCCCCTGCAGCCATCGCCCGGGCCAAGAGGTCAGTCACGTCCATGAGACTCCCTAAAGACCATCAAGCAGGTAGAATGCCGCAGACCCATGAGCCGACGGCAGCGATCCATGTCCACCATAGCAGACAACCTTTCCGCCCTCGCCAACCGCATCGAAAGCGCGGCACGGGCTGCCGGGCGTGAGCCGGCCAGCGTCCAACTGCTGGCCGTGAGCAAGACCAAACCGGCCAGTGCCATCCGCGAGATCCATGCCGCCGGTGTCCGCGACGTCGGAGAAAACTACCTGCAGGAAGCCCTGGCCAAACAGGACGAACTGCGCGACCTGCCCTTGATCTGGCACTTCATCGGCCCCATTCAGTCGAACAAGACCAAAGCCATCGCCGAGCACTTCGACTGGGTACATTCCGTGGACCGCCTGAAAATCGCTCAACGCTTGTCCGAACAACGGCCTGCCGGCCTAGCGCCGCTCAACATCTGCCTGCAGGTGAACGTCAGCGGCGAGGACAGCAAGTCTGGCTGTGCTCCGGCCGACTTGCCTGCGCTGGCAAAGGCGGTGGCTGCGCTGCCCAACCTGCGCCTGCGTGGCCTGATGGCGATTCCCGAACCCACCGAAGACCGCGCAGCCCAGGAGGCGGCCTTCGCCAGCCTGCGCCGTTTGCAGGAAGGCCTGGACCTTGATTGCGACACCTTGTCCATGGGCATGAGCCACGATCTCGAAGCGGCCATCGCTCAGGGAGCGACCTGGGTGCGCATTGGCACCGCCCTGTTCGGCGCGCGCAATTACGGCCCCGCCTGATTCCATGCTTTACTCACTCTTTCCCTCAAGGACCTGACATGAGCAAGACACGTATTGCCTTCATCGGCGCCGGCAACATGGCTGCCAGCCTGATCGGCGGCCTGCGCGCCCAGGGCCTGGACGCCTCGCAGATCCGCGCCAGCGACCCAGGTGCCGAAACCCGCGCCCGCGTTCAGGCCGAGCACGGTATCGAAACCTTCGAAAAAAACGCCCAGGCCATCGACGGTGCCGATGTGATCGTCCTGGCCGTCAAGCCGCAGGTCATGAAGGCCGTTTGCGAGGCGCTGTCCCCTGACCTCAAAGCAGGCCAACTGATCGTCTCCATCGCCGCCGGCATCACCTGCGCCAGCCTGCAAGCCTGGCTCGGCCCGCGCCCGGTTGTGCGCTGCATGCCCAATACACCGGCACTGCTGCGCCAGGGTGTGAGCGGCCTGTATGCCACCCAGGAAGTCTCCGACGTGCAACGCCAGCAGGCCGAGCAACTGCTGTCCGCCGTTGGCATCGCCCTGTGGCTCGATGAAGAACAGCAACTGGATGCGGTAACCGCTGTTTCCGGCAGCGGCCCGGCCTATTTCTTCCTGCTGATTGAGGCCATGACCGACGCTGGTGAAAAACTCGGCCTGCCGCGCGAAACCGCCTCCAAGCTGACCCTGCAAACAGCGCTGGGTGCCGCACACATGGCCGTATCCAGCGATGTCGATGCCGCCGAACTGCGCCGCCGTGTCACCTCGCCTGCCGGCACCACCGAAGCGGCCATCAAGTCGTTCCAGGCAAACGGCTTCGAAGCCATCGTGGAACAGGCGCTGGAAGCAGCGGCGAAACGTTCCGCCGAACTGGCCGAACAATTGGGCAAATAAGGAGCTTTTGATGAATGCACTGTCCGGCGCCTTGATTTTCGTGGTGCAGACCCTGGTCAGCCTGTACCTGGTGATCGTCCTGCTGCGCTTCGTGCTGCAACTGGTCAAGGCCAACTTCTACAACCCGCTGTGCCAGTTCGCGGTGCGCGCTACCCAGCCACTGCTCAAGCCGATTCGCCGCATCATCCCCAGCGTCGGTGGCCTGGATACATCCTCGCTGCTGCTGTCGGTGGTCATCCAGGCACTGCTGATGGGCTTCGTGCTGATGGTCACCTACGGGACCTTCGGCGATATCCTGCACCTGCTGATGTGGGCGATCATCGGTATCACCTCGCTGTTCCTGAAGATCTTCTGGGTGGCGATGATCGTGATGGTGATCGTTTCCTGGGTCGCACCGAACAGCCACAACCCTGCCGCCGAACTGGCCTACCAGATCAGCGAGCCGGTGCTGGCACCGTTCCGCCGTATCGTGCCGAACCTTGGCGGCATGGACATCTCGCCGATCTTCGCCTTCCTGGCCATCCAGGTGGTCCAGTCGTTCGTCATGCCTCCGCTGGCGGCCTACGCGGGCATGCCACAAGAGCTGTGGCGGATGATCTGACCCTGGGTGATACCTGGCGGCAAGCCTTCGCTTGCCGCTAGGGGTAGCGCTCTTTAGACTTACGCCTCCGTCAAGCGTGAGCAGGGTCGATGTCCACTGTCCTTCCCGAAGATTCCGTCGGTCTGGTAACACCGCAAATTGCCCGGTTCGATGAACCGTTGGCCTTGGCCTGTGGCCGCTCCCTCGCCAGCTATGAGCTGGTATTCGAGACCTATGGCACCCTGAACGCCAGCGCGAGCAATGCCGTGCTGATCTGCCATGCGTTGTCTGGCCATCACCATGCCGCAGGCTACCATGCCGTCACCGACCGCAAGCCGGGCTGGTGGGACAGTTGCATCGGCCCTGGCAAACCGATCGATACCAACCGCTTCTTCGTCGTCAGCCTGAACAACCTGGGCGGCTGTAACGGTAGCACTGGCCCCAGCAGCATCAACCCTGCCAGCGGCAAGCCTTATGGCGCCGACTTCCCGGTCCTCACGGTGGAAGACTGGGTACACAGCCAGGCGCGCCTGGCCGATCGTCTGGGTATCCGGCAGTGGGCCGCGGTCGTGGGCGGCAGCCTCGGCGGCATGCAGGCCTTGCAGTGGACCATCACCTACCCCGACCGCGTGCGCCATTGCGTCGACATCGCATCGGCCCCCAAGCTGTCGGCGCAGAACATCGCGTTCAACGAAGTCGCCCGCCAGGCCATCCTCACCGACCCCGAGTTCCACGGTGGCTCGTTCCAGGACCAGGGCGTGATCCCCAAGCGCGGCCTGATGCTGGCCCGCATGGTGGGCCACATCACCTACCTGTCCGATGACTCGATGGGTGAGAAATTCGGGCGCGAGCTCAAGAGCGACAAGCTCAACTACGACTTCCACAGCGTCGAATTCCAGGTCGAGAGCTACCTGCGTTACCAGGGTGAAGAGTTCTCCGGCCGCTTCGACGCCAACACCTACCTGCTGATGACGAAGGCGCTGGACTACTTCGACCCCGCCGCCGCCCACGGTGGCGACCTCGCGGCGACCCTGGCCCACGTCAAGGCCGACTATTGCATCATGTCGTTCACGACCGACTGGCGCTTCTCGCCGGCCCGCTCACGGGAGATCGTCGATGCCCTGATGGCCGCACGCAAGAACGTCTGCTACCTGGATATCGACTCACCCTATGGGCACGATGCCTTCCTGATCCCGACACCTCGGTACATTCAGGGCTTCTCGAACTACATGAACCGCATCGCCATCTGAGGACAGCATGAGAGCCGATCTGGAAATCATCCACGACTGGATCCCCGCCGGTAGCCGGGTACTCGACCTGGGCTGCGGTAATGGCGAGCTGCTGGCTTCGCTGCGTGATCGCAAGCAAGTCACTGGCTACGGCCTTGAGATCGACGCCGACAACATCGCCGCTTGCGTGGCCAAAGGGGTCAACGTCATCGAGCAGGACCTGGACAAAGGCCTGGGCAACTTCGCCAGCAACAGCTTCGATGTGGTCATCATGACCCAGGCCCTGCAGGCGGTGGAATACCCCGACCGCATCCTCGACGAGATGCTGCGCGTGGGCCGCCAATGCATCATCACCTTCCCCAACTTCGGCCACTGGCGCTGCCGTTGGTACCTGGCGACCAAAGGCCGCATGCCGGTATCGGACTTCATGCCATATACCTGGTACAACACGCCGAACATCCACTTCTGCACCTTCGCCGACTTCGAAGAGCTGTGCCGCGAACGCCACGCCAAGGTTCTCGACCGCCTGGCGGTCGACCATTTGCACCGCAATGGGTGGGGTGGACGGCTTTGGCCTAATCTTCTAGGTGAAATCGGCATTTATCGCGTTAGCAGCCCTGGCCTGCAGGAGCACCAGCTGGCCGTCTGACGCCCACCGGAGGAATGCACCATGCGTCGACTCGCCCTGTTCCTGATCAGCCTGTGCCTGGCCCTGCCGGTACTGGCTGCCGATGCCGCCAAACCCGATCGCAAGGAAGTATTCGGTGATGTGACGGTCCACTACAGCGCCTTTACCTCGAGCATGCTGCAACCGGAAATCGCCGCCGCCACCGGGCTTACCCGCAGCAAGAACCAAGGCGTGCTGAACATTGCCGTACTCAAGGCCAGCAAGCCAGCGACAGCCGTCGTCAGCGGCACGGTGAAAGACCTGACCGGACGTAGCAGCCCGTTGTCGTTCAAGCAAATCACCGACCGGGGTGCCGTGTACTACATCGCCCAGTTCAAGATCGAACAGGCGGAGACCCTGACATTCGATGTGAATGTCGAAACCGGTGGCGTCAGCCATAAACTCAGCTTCAACCAGGAAGTGTTCCCAGGCGAATGATGAATTTCCAGCAACTCGTATTGGCCAGCCACAACGCCGGCAAGCTCAAGGAACTCCAAGCCATGCTTGGAGCCTCCGTCCAACTGCGCTCGATTGGCGAGTTCAGCCAGGTAGAACCCGAAGAGACCGGCCTGTCGTTCGTCGAAAACGCCATTCTCAAGGCACGTAACGCAGCACGCATCTCCGGCCTGCCGGCCTTGGCCGACGACTCGGGCCTGGCTGTGGACTTTCTTGGCGGTGCACCAGGCATCTACTCGGCGCGCTACGCCGACGGCAAGGGCGACGCAGCCAACAATGCCAAGCTGCTCGAAGCCCTGAAAGACGTCCCACAGGAGCAGCGTGGCGCCCAGTTCGTCTGCGTGCTGGCTCTTGTGCGTCATGCCGACGATCCACTGCCGATCCTGTGTGAAGGCCTGTGGCACGGACAGATCCTGTTCGAGGCCAGTGGCGAACATGGGTTTGGCTACGACCCGCTGTTCTGGGTGCCGGAGCGCAACTGTTCGAGCGCCGAACTGCCTCCTGTAGAGAAGAACCAGCTTAGCCACCGCGCCCGCGCCATGGCCCTGCTGCGTCAACGTCTGGGCCTGGCATGACCGATACGCTGTCCACCCGACCGCACCTGCCGGGTGCGGCGGGTTTCGCCGTGCTACCGCCGCTGGCGCTGTACATCCATATTCCATGGTGTGTACGTAAATGCCCTTACTGCGACTTCAACTCCCACGCTGCCGGGCCTGATTTGCCGGAAGAAGCCTATGTCGACGCACTGCTGACCGATCTCGACCAGGAGCTGGTGGCGGTACAAGGCCGTCCAATCAGCTCGATCTTCTTCGGCGGCGGCACCCCAAGCCTGTTCAGCGCCAACGCCCTAGGCCGCCTTCTGCGTGGCGTCGAGCGGCGCATTCCGTTCGCGGCGGATATCGAAATCACCCTGGAGGCCAACCCAGGCACCTTCGAGCAGGAGAAGTTCAAGGCTTACCGACAGACCGGGATCAACCGCCTGTCCATCGGTGTGCAAAGCTTCCAGCCGGCCAAGCTCGAAGCACTGGGGCGTATCCACAATGGCGATGAAGCGATCCGCGCTGCCGGCATGGCACGGGCTGCAGGCTTCGACAACTTCAACATGGACCTGATGCACGGCTTGCCTGACCAGTCGCTGGAAGACGCACTGGGCGATCTGCGCCAGGCCATCGACCTGGGGCCGACGCACCTGTCGTGGTACCAGTTGACTGTCGAGCCGAACACGGTGTTCTGGAACCAGCCGCCCGAGTTACCGGAAGATGACATTCTCTGGGATATCCAGGAGGCAGGCCAGGCCCTGATGGCCAGCAATGGCTTCGCCCAGTACGAGGTGTCCGCCTATGCCCAGCCGGGCCGACCGGCCAGACACAACCTCAACTACTGGCGCTTTGGCGACTTCATCGGCATTGGTGCAGGTGCCCATGGCAAGCTGACCTTCGCCGACGGACGCATCCTGCGAACCTGGAAAACCCGGCTGCCCAAGGACTACCTGAACCTGGCCAAACCGTTCAAGGCCGGCGAGAAGCTACTGCCAGCCGACGAGTTGCCGTTCGAGTTCCTGATGAACGCCCTGCGCCTGACCCAGGGCGTTGAAGCCGAGCTGTTCACCCAGCGCACCGGCCTGCCGCTGGAACAGCTGGCCGATGCGCGTAGCGCCGCCGAACAAAAGGGCCTTTTGCAGGTCGAACCGGATCGACTGGTGGCCACGCCGCGGGGCCAGTTGTTCCTCAATGACCTGCTGCAGTATTTCTTGACCTAAGGATGACCCATGGATCTGGTACTTGATCTGCTCGCGACCGTTTCTCGCTGGAGCCGCAGCAACCTGTCGGAAATCTCCCTGGCGCTGGTAGGCTGCCTGCTGGTGCTGTTTGGTACCGATATCAAAGGCTGGGTGGAACAACGCCTGGGCGGTCTGGCTGGCGCTCTGCGTGTGCCGTTCATGGCCTTGCTGGTGATGATTGGCAGCGGCGCGGCGCTGATCTACGCCACGCCATGGGTGGTGAAAGGGCTTGGCCAGTTCAACAACTATGCGCTGGCACCGGTACTTCTGGTGGTGCTGGTATTGATTGGCGTGGTGGCTGATCGCCGGGGCTAGAACCTGCCAAAACGGTCCCCAGACACACGCTCTGCGCGAAGTTTCTGAGCGTTGACCCTAGGCTGCCTAGGATGATGTTGCCAAGTGGGCGTTTTCAGTGAGTTCCTTGAGCGAAGAATACTCAGTCCCTTCGCTTGCATAAACCGCCTCTCTCAAGGCGGTTTTTTCGCCTGTATTCCTACAAGTGCCAGCAGATGAAGGCTGAAACAGCCGATCAATCCACCTTCTCGAACTTCAAGTCCCAAACCCCGTGCCCCAAGCGCTCACCACGGCGCTCGAACTTGGTGATCGGACGTTCTGGCGGACGAGGAATGTAGGCACCATCGGCGGCCTGGTTGCGGTAACCCGGTGCAGCGCTCATCACTTCCAGCATGTACTCAGCGTACGGTTCCCAGTCGGTGGCCATGTGGAACACGCCACCCGGCTTGAGCTTGCGCCTCACCAGCTCGGCGAACTCCAGCTGCACGATGCGCCGCTTGTGATGGCGCGCCTTGTGCCACGGGTCGGGGAAGAACAGCATCAGGCGGTCGAGGCTGTTGTCGGCCACGCAACGGTTGAGCACTTCGATGGCATCGCAGTCATACACCCGCAGGTTCTTCAGGCCCTGGGTCAGCACGCCGTTGAGCAACGCGCCAACACCGGGACGGTGCACTTCGACACCGATGAAGTCCTGCTCAGGGGCAGCGGCAGCCATTTCCAGCAGGGAATGCCCCATGCCGAAGCCGATTTCGAGGGTGCGCGGGGCCGAGCGGCCGAACACCTGGTCGTAGTCCACAGGGCTGTCGGCCAGCGGCAGGATGAACAACGGGCCACCCTGGTCCAGGCCGCGTTGCTGGCCTTCGGTCATGCGCCCGGCGCGCATCACGAAACTCTTGATGCGGCGGTGGGGGCGCGCTTCGCCGTCAGCAGTGCTCGGCGTATCTTGCGATTCAGTCATCAGGGGCTCTTACTTGATCAGACCTTCCAGCGGCGAAGAGGCGCTGGCATAGAGTTTTTTCGGCATACGCCCGGCGAGGTAAGCCATCCGACCCGCGACAATGGCATGCTTCATGGCTTCAGCCATCAGGACCGGTTGCTGGGCATGGGCGATGGCCGAGTTCATCAGCACAGCTTCGCAGCCCATTTCCATGGCGATGGTGGCATCGGATGCAGTGCCTACACCGGCATCGACCAGCACGGGAACCTTGGACTCTTCCAGGATGATCTGCAGGTTGTAAGGGTTGCAGATACCCAGGCCGGTGCCGATCAGGCCAGCCAGCGGCATCACCGCGATGCAGCCGGCTTCGGCCAGCTGGCGAGCGATGATCGGGTCGTCGCTGGTGTAGACCATCACGTCGAAACCGTCCTTGACCAGCACTTCAGCGGCCTTGAGGGTTTCGATCACGTTGGGGAACAGGGTCTTCTGGTCCGCCAGCACTTCCAGCTTGACCAGGTTGTGGCCATCGAGCAGTTCGCGCGCCAGGCGGCAGGTGCGCACGGCTTCTACCGCGTCGTAGCAACCAGCGGTGTTCGGCAGGATGGTGTAGCGATCCGGTGGCAGCACGTCGAGCAGATTCGGCTCACCTGGGTTCTGGCCGAGGTTGGTGCGACGCACGGCGACGGTGACGATTTCGGCACCCGAGGCCTCGATGGCCAGGCGGGTTTCTTCCATGTCACGGTACTTGCCGGTACCGACCAGCAGGCGCGACTGGAAAGTACGTCCGGCCAGAGTGAAAGGCTTGTCGCTACGAACGTTGCTCATCGTTGTTCCTCGGGAAAAGGTTGCGGGACTTGCAGGTGAATTGCCAAACCGGGCTTAACCACCACCGATGGCGTGGACCACTTCGACCTGGTCGCCGTCATTGAGCAGCGTGGTGTCATGCTGGCTACGCGGCACGATATCCAGGTTGAGTTCCACCGCTACCCGGCGCCCAGCCAGTTCCAGGCGGGTCAGCAGGGCCGCGACGCTCTCGCCAGCGGGCAGTTCGTAAGGTTCACCGTTCAGTTGAATGCGCATGCGCACGGCCACCATTGTGCTTTGGGGGCCCGCATTCTAGCGCTGATCGACGCTTCAACCCAAGGCCGGCGGACACCATTAGTCGTGAGAGTGGACCGTTCGGTCAACCCAAACGCCAGGCTGCCAGGCCCAGGCACAGCCAACCGGCGAGAAAGCACAGACCGCCGATGGGGGTGATCATGCCCAGTTTGCCCAACCCACTCAGGGTAAGCACATACAGGCTGCCGGAAAACAACAGGATACCCACGGCGAACAGACCGCCCGCCCAACCCACCAGACGCCCTGGCAGGTGCGCCGAGAGCACGGCCACGCCAAGGATCGCCAGGGCATGCACCAATTGGTAGGTGACGCCAGTCTGGAAGACCGACAAATAGTCAGCCGTCAGGCGGCTTTTCAACCCGTGCGCGGCGAATGCGCCCAGGGCGACACCGGTAAAGCCGAAAAAGGCAGCGAGCATCAGGAAGCTGCGAAGCATGGGACGACTCCTTGTATCGGGTCTGTATAATGGCCCGTTCCACCGGTCCGGCCAAGCTATCACCATGCTGTCATCCTTCCTTCGCCGCTTCGCCCGCGCCCTGCTCTGGTTCGCCGCCGGCAGTGTCGTGCTGGTGCTGGTGTTTCGCTGGGTACCGCCGCCAGGCACGGCGTTGATGGTCGAACGCAAGGTCCAGTCCTGGTTCAATGGCGAACCCATCGACCTGCAGCGTGACTGGGAGCCATGGGATAGGATTTCCGATGAGCTCAAAGTGGCGGTCATTGCCGGCGAGGACCAGAAGTTCGCCAGCCATTGGGGCTTCGACATTCCCGCCATACAGGCAGCGCTGGCCTACAACGAGCGGGGCGGCAATATTCGCGGGGCGAGCACCCTGACGCAGCAAGTCGCCAAGAACCTGTTCCTGTGGTCCGGGCGCAGTTGGCTGCGCAAAGGGCTGGAGGCTTGGTTTACAGCGCTGATCGAATTGTTCTGGTCCAAGGAGCGAATCCTGGAGGTCTACCTGAACAGCGCCGAATGGGGCAAAGGCGTATTCGGCGCCCAGGCTGCGGCGCGCTACCACTTTGGCGTCGACGCCAGCCGCTTGAGCCGCCAGCAGGCCGCGCAACTGGCCGCAGTGCTGCCCAGCCCTCTCAAATGGAGCGCCAGCCGGCCGAGCGCCTATGTGGCCAGCCGAGCCGGGTGGATTCGCCGCCAGATGAGCCAGCTGGGCGGACCCAGCTACCTGATGCAGCTGGACGCTTCCCGCAGGCCGTAAGCCGATTGGCAGGATCCGAACACACAAAAAAACCGCTGCCCCTCCTCGGGACAGCGGCTTTTCGCTGCAACCAGGCTTGATCAGACGGTGATCAATGCCTTGACCTTGTTCATCGCGTTCTTTTCCAGCTGGCGAATCCGCTCCGCCGACACGCTGTACTTGTCCGCCAATTCATGCAAGGTCGCTTTTTCCTCGGCCAGCCAGCGCTGGTAGAGAATGTCGCGGCTACGTTCGTCCAGGCCTTGCAGGGCTTCGTGCAGGTTGCTGGTGGAGTTGTCACTCCAGTCGGCATCCTCCAACTGCACAGCCGGGTCGTAACGGTGGTCTTCCAGATAATGCGCAGGCGACTGGAAGGCGCTGTCATCGTCGGCTTCGGCCGCTGGATCGAACGCCATGTCCTGGCCGCTCAGGCGGCTTTCCATCTCGCGCACTTCACGCGGCTCGACACCCAGGCTCTCGGCCACACGATGAACTTCATCGTTGTTCAGCCAGGCCAGACGCTTCTTCTGGCTGCGCAGGTTGAAGAACAGCTTGCGCTGGGCCTTGGTGGTCGCCACCTTGACGATGCGCCAGTTGCGCAGGATGAATTCGTGGATCTCTGCCTTGATCCAGTGCACCGCG
Organism: Pseudomonas sp. Rh2; assembly: GCF_040762985.1. Taxonomy (NCBI): domain Bacteria; kingdom Pseudomonadati; phylum Pseudomonadota; class Gammaproteobacteria; order Pseudomonadales; family Pseudomonadaceae; genus Pseudomonas; species Pseudomonas sp. Rh2. Next base: position 794,186 of record NZ_CP142890.1, on the reverse strand, counting down.
AACGATACCAAGCGCACGCCCATTTCCGGATTGAAGCGCTTGACTGCCTTCATCAGGCCGACGTTGCCTTCCTGGATGAGGTCAGCTTGGGCCAACCCGTAACCGGCATAGCTACGGGCGATGTGTACCACGAAACGCAGGTGGGCCATCACCATTTGCCGAGCGGCCTCAAGATCCTGCTCATAGTAGAGACGCTCGGCCAGATCACGCTCCTGCTCGACAGTCAGCAGTGGAATGCTGTTGACCGTGTGCACGTAGGCTTCCAGGTTTGCACCAGGAACCAGGGCATAGGCAGGTTGCAACGATGTGGTCATTCAAGAACCTCCGACTTTCAAAACTCGCGCCTTGTGAGCGCTGCCAACATTGACCCGGAACGACGGTACAAGTTCCAAAATGAAAAAAATGTCAATGCTGGCACGAAAAAACTATCGTGGCGCCAGCTCGTTCAAATGGCGGGCCACCGCGATCCATGCACCGATATACCCCAACAGTACCGCACCAATCAAGAGCGAAAAACCATCGGACGCTGGCACACCCCCCAGCGCGAAATCACTGCCATACAGCCCGGAGAGCCCTACAACGGCCTCGTTCAGCCAATTCAGGCCGAAAGCCAGTATGCCCCAGGCCAGCAGGCCCGCACCCAGCCCGTACAGGGCGCCCATGTAGAGGAAAGGCCGGCGTACGTAGCTGTCGGTGCCGCCGACCAGCTTGATCACTTCGATCTCGACCCGACGGTTTTCAATATGTAGACGAATTGTGTTACCGATTACTAAAAGCAGCGCAGAAATCAGCATGACGGCCAGGCCAAAGACGAATCGGTCGCCGAGCTTGAGGATCGCCGCCAGACGCTCGACCCACACCAGGTCAAGCTGCGCCACCTCGACCCGAGGCAGTTCGGACAGACGTTGGCGCAGGGCCTCCAGAGCAGGCTTGTCGACTTCGGTCGGGGTCACCACCACCACGCCCGGAAGCGGGTTGTCGGGCAGCTCGCGCAGCGCCTCGCCCAGCCCGGACTGCTGCTGGAACTCCTCGAGCGCCTGCTCCCGACTGACATACTGGGCATCGGCCACCCCAGGCATGGCTTTGATATCGTCACGCAGGGCTTCCCCCGCCTTGCTGCCGGCATCCAGCTTGAGGTACAGCGAAATCTGCGCTGCACGCTGCCAGGAGCCACCCAGTTTTTCGACGTTCTTCAACAGCAGCGACAAGCCCATGGGCATGCTCAATGCCACGGCCATCACCAGGCAGGTGAAGAAGCTACCGATCGGCTGTTTGCCCAGGCGGCGCAGGCTGTCGGCCAGGCTGGCGCGGTGGCTTTCCAGCCAGGCGTGCAGCAGGGTGCGGAAATCCGGACCGTCATCGTCGTGTTCGCCGGGCTTTTTCTTCGCTGGCGCAGGGTCAGCAGCCTTGGGTGCGACCCGTTCGGACACCTTCGGTGTACGTGTAGTGCTCATTGCCCGGCCTCCCCATCGCCGATCAAACGACCGCGCTGCAGGGTCAGCATGCGGTGGCGCATGCGCGCGATCAGTGCCAGGTCATGGCTGGCGATCAAAACTGTGGTGCCCAGGCGGTTGATGTCCTCGAACACCCCCATGATTTCCGCGGCCAGACGTGGGTCGAGGTTACCGGTAGGTTCGTCGGCCAGCAGCAAGGCTGGCTGGTGGACGATGGCGCGGGCGATCCCCACGCGCTGTTGCTGACCGGTAGACAGGTCGGCTGGGAACAGCTCGCCCTTGTCAGTCAGTGACACACGCTCCAGCGCCGAGTCCACGCGCTTGGCGATCTCGGCCTTGGACAACCCGAGAATCTGCAGCGGCAATGCGATGTTGTTGAATACCGTGCGATCGAACAACAACTGGTGGTTCTGGAACACCACGCCGATCTGCCGGCGCAGGAACGGGATCTGCGAGTTGCTGATCTGGCCCAGGTCCTGGCCTGCCAGCATCAGCTTGCCGCTGGTCGGACGCTCCATGGCCAGCAGCAGGCGCAGCAAGGTGCTCTTGCCCGCGCCCGAGTGGCCCGTGACGAACAGGAACTCGCCCCGGCGCGCCCGGAAACTCAGCTCATGCAAGCCGACATGGCCATTGGGATAGCGCTTGGCAACCTGCTCGAATCGGATCATGGGTGCTCTCGCTCGGCGAACAAGGCTTTGACGAAGGGTTCAGCCTCGAAGGTGCGCAGGTCGTCGATGCCTTCACCGACACCAATGAAGCGGATCGGAATGTTGAACTGCTTGGCCAGGGCGAAAATCACCCCACCCTTGGCGGTGCCGTCCAGCTTGGTCAATGCCAGGCCGGTCAGTTCGACGCTCTGATTGAAGTACTTGGCCTGGCTGATAGCGTTCTGTCCAGTGCCGGCATCGAGTACCAGCAGCACCTCGTGTGGCGCCTCGGCGTCGAGCTTGCCAATCACCCGACGGACCTTCTTCAGCTCCTCCATCAGGTTGTCCTTGGTGTGCAAGCGGCCCGCGGTATCGGCGATCAACACATCGACGCCACGGGCCTTGGCGGCCTGCACGGCGTCGAAAATCACCGAAGCCGAATCAGCGCCGGTGTGCTGCGCGATCACCGGAATCTGGTTGCGCTCACCCCATACCTGCAGCTGCTCCACAGCGGCGGCGCGGAAGGTATCGCCGGCGGCCAACATGACCTTCTTGCCTTCGAGCTGCAGCTTCTTGGCCAACTTGCCGATGGTGGTGGTCTTGCCCGCACCGTTCACGCCGACCACGAGGATCACGTAGGGTTTGTTCTGGGCCTGGACTTTCAGCGGTTGCTCGACCGGACGCAGCAGGGCGGCCAGCTCTTCCTGCAACGACTTGTACAGTGCATCGGCGTCAGCCAGCTGCTTGCGGGCGACCTTCTGGGTAAGGTTCTGAACGATGGTCGAGGTGGCTTCGACACCCACGTCGGCGGTCAGCAGGCGGGTTTCGATCTCATCGAGCAGGTCGTCGTCGATGGCCTTCTTGCCCAGGAACAGGCTGGCCATGCCTTCGCCGATGCTGGCGCTGGTCTTCGACAGCCCCTGCTTGAGGCGAGCGAAGAAGCCTGGCTTGGACTGTTCGACGACGACCGGGGTGGGCTCGGGCTCGACAGGCGTTGGTGCTGGGGTCGCAACCGGAGCCGGGGCAGATGCAGGCACGGGAGCCGCGACCGGGGCAGCAGGCGCCAGGGTTTGCGCAGCGGGGCGCACCGGGATGGCTGGTGGCGCCTTCGGTTCGAGGTCCGGGACCAAGGCCACAGGCTCTTCGGCAACCGGCAGCACCAGGTTGCTGACCGGAGCCGCGGGCTCGTCCGGCTGCGCAGTCTCTACTGGCGCCGCTTGCAGCGGCATGGAGGCGACCGGCTCGGGCGTCGCGGCCTGCAGGGGCTGGGAAGCCACAGGCTCAGGTTGCGGAGCCTGCAGCGGTTGGGACGCTACCGGCTCGGGCACGGACGCTTCGACCACGGGCAACACCGGCTCGACCGGAGCGACCGGAGCGACCGGAGCGACCGGAGCGACCGGAGCGACCGGAGCGACCGGAGCGACCGGAGGCTGCTCGACGGCGGGCTGCGGTGCTACCGGCTCGGCGGCCTGCGGCTCCTGCGCTTGAGGCTCAGGCGTTTGTGGCTGTTCGGCGACAGGTTGCTGCGGCTTCTTGCGAAACCAGCTGAACAGGCCTTTTTCTCGCCAGCCTCGGCCGGCGCTTTTTTGTCGTCGTTGGAACCAAACATGGAAGACGGCTATCTCAGGGTAGCGATGGGCCAGCACTTGGCGCATCGGGAATTCTCTAAACGCAGAACAGACTATTTTGAATCCGGCTGGTTCATGCGCAATGTTTTGTCGTAGGTCCTGCAGGCCAGAACGGCGACAGGCATGGTCGCCAGGCAACCGGATCAGTATCCTAGCACCTCCTGGCCTACTGACGCTAAACCCAGCGGGCCGCCGAACAGGTTAAACACCGTATGAATGCTCTAGCCCGCCGCGCCGCTGGCCTGTTGCTCGGCACGCTCTGCCTGCCCCTCGCGGCCCTGGCCGCCGATGTGCAACCCACCCACGAGTTCATCCTCGACAACGGCCTGAAAGTGGTCGTTCGCGAGGACCATCGCGCCCCGGTGGTGGTCTCGCAGATCTGGTACAAGGTTGGCTCCAGCTACGAGACACCGGGCCAGACCGGCTTGTCCCATGCCCTCGAACACATGATGTTCAAAGGCAGCGCCAAGATCGGACCCGGCGAGGCCTCGCGCATCCTGCGGGACCTCGGTGCCGAGGAAAACGCCTTCACCAGCGACGACTACACCGCCTACTACCAGGTACTTGCCCGCGATCGGCTGCCGGTGGCCATGGAGCTGGAAGCCGACCGCCTGGCCAGTCTGCGCCTGCCCGCCGACGAGTTCGCACGCGAAATCGAGGTCATCAAGGAAGAACGCCGCCTGCGCACCGACGATCAACCCAGTTCGAAGGCGTTCGAGCTGTTTCGCGCCATGGCCTATCCGGCCAGCGGCTATCACACCCCGACCATCGGCTGGATGGCCGACCTCGAACGCATGAAGGTCGAGGAGCTCCGCCATTGGTACGAATCCTGGTACGCCCCGAACAACGCCACCCTGGTTGTGGTGGGCGATGTCACCGCCGATGAGGTCAAGGGCCTGGCACAGAAATATTTCGGCAGCATCCCCAAGCGCACCGTGCCATCGGCCAAGCTGCCGCTGGAGTTGGCCAAACCAGGCTACCGCCAGCTGACCCTGCACGTACGCACCCAACTGCCAAGCCTGATCTACGGGTTCAACGTGCCTGGATTGGCCACCGCCAAGGACCCGCGCACCGTACATGCCCTGCGCCTGATCTCGGCCCTGCTCGACGGCGGCTACAGCGCGCGCATGCCGGCACGCCTGGAGCGTGGCCAGGAATTGGTCGCCGGCGCGTCGTCCAGCTACAACGCCTTCACACGCGGCGACAGCCTGTTCCTGATCTCGGCTACTCCGAACGTGCAGAAGCAGAAAACGCTCGAAGAAGTGGAAAAAGGCATCTGGCAACTGCTCGACGAGCTCAAGACCACTCCGCCCAGCGCCGAAGAGTTGGAGCGCGTACGTGCCCAGGTCATCGCCGGTCTGGTCTACGACCGCGATTCCATCAGCAGCCAGGCCACCACCATTGGTCAGCTGGAGACCGTTGGCTTGTCCTGGAAGCTGATCGACAGCGAACTGGACGAGCTCAAGCGCGTGACACCGCAAGACCTGCAGAACGCCGCACGCACTTATTTCACCCGCGAACGCCTGAGCGTTGCCCACGTACTGCCTGAGGAGTCCGCTCATGAGTGATCGCAGCGCACCACGCTACACGCTGATCGGTACGGGCATCATTGCCTTGGTAGTGGCGGTGGCCGCTGTCCTGGCGCGCCCGGCCCAGTCCGAGGCAGAGCCTCCTGCGGCGCGCCCTGCAAACACCCTGCAATCGCTGGCCGATCTGGACGGCAAGGCGCCAAGCCGGCGTCAGCTGAACATCCAGAACTGGACCACCGCCGAAGGCGCCCGCGTGCTGTTCGTCGAAGCCCGCGAGCTGCCCATGTTCGACCTGCGCGTGACCTTCGCCGCCGGCAGCAGCCAGGATGGCGACACCCCTGGCCTGGCCGCCCTGACCAACGCCATGCTCAACGAAGGCGTGGCCGGCAAGGACGTGACCGCCATCGCCGAAGGCTTCGAGGGACTGGGCGCGGACTTTGGCAATGGTTCCTACCGCGACATGGCAGTGGCCTCGCTGCGCAGCCTGAGTGCCAAGGACAAGCGTGACCCTGCACTCAAGCTGTTCGCCGAAGTGGCGGGCAAGCCGACCTTCCCCGAAGAGGCTCTCAAGCGCATCAAGAACCAGCTGCTGGCCGGTTTCGAGTACGAAAAGCAGAACCCTGGCAAGATCGCCGGCAAGGCCCTGTTCGCCAAGCTCTATGGTGACCACCCGTATGCTCACCCCAGCGACGGTACGGCACAGAGTGTGCCCGGTATCACGCTGGAACAGCTTCGCGCCTTCCATGCCAAGGCCTATACCGCCGGTAACGCGGTCATAGCCCTGGTTGGTGACCTCAGCCGCAGCGAGGCCGAAGCCATCGCCGAACAAGTGTCCTCGGCCCTGCCCAAGGGCCCCGCGCTGGCGAAACCCGCCGAGCCTGCGGAGCCCAAGGCTGGGTTGACCCATATCGACTTCCCATCCAAGCAGACTCACCTGATGCTGGCCGAACTGGGCATCGACCGTCAGGACCCGGACTGGCCAGCCCTTTCGTTGGGCAACCAGATCCTCGGCGGAGGGGCCTTCGGCACCCGGTTGATGAGCGAAGTGCGCGAGAAGCGCGGCCTGACCTACGGGGTCTACTCCGTGTTTAGCCCAATGCAGGTACGCGGCCCCTTCATGATCAACCTGCAAACCCGCGCCGAACTCAGCGAGGGCACCCTAAAGCTGGTCCAGGACATCCTTGCCGAATACCTGAAAAATGGTCCGACGCAGCAGGAACTGGATGACGCCAAGCGCGAACTGGCCGGCAGTTTCCCACTGTCCAACGCCAGCAACGCGAGCATCGTTGGCCAGTTGGGTGCTATCGGTTTCTACAACTTGCCCCTGACTTGGCTGGAGGACTTCATGCAGCAGTCCCAGGCCCTGACCGTCGAGCAGGTCAAGGCGGCCATGAACAAACACCTGTCGGCCGACAAATTGGTCATCGTCACCGCTGGCCCGAAAGTGGCGCAGAAGCCGCTGCCGGCCCCCACTGATAAACCCGCCGAGCCACCGCTCGGCGTACCGGAGCATTAATGCCAAGACCCACCCCACCCGCCCGCCCCAACCAGGGCCAAAGCAAGGGCCAGGGCTACCTGCGCATCATCGCCGGCGAGTGGCGCAGCCGGCGCCTGGCGGTACCTGAAGGCGATGGCCTGCGCCCCACCACCGACCGGGTACGTGAAACCCTGTTCAACTGGCTGGCGCCCTACATCGAAGGCGCCCGGGTGCTGGATGCCTTCACCGGCAGTGGCGCCTTGGTACTGGAAGCCTTGTCCCGTGGCGCGGAGGATGCCGTGGCACTGGACAGCAACCCGGCAGCCATCAGCAATCTGAAGAACAACCTGGAGATCCTGCGCTGCCCACGCGGGCAGATCCTGCAGACCGACGCCCTGCGCTACCTGCAAGGCCCGACCAAGCAGCAGTTCGATGTGGTGTTTCTCGACCCACCCTTCCACCAGGACCTGCTGGCAAACGCCTGCAATCTGCTGGAACAAGGCAACTGGCTGCGCGAACAGGCGTGGATCTATACCGAGAGCGAAGCTGCCCCGTCGACCCTGCAATTGCCTGCCAACTGGCGCCTGCACCGAGAGAAGAAAACCGGCCAGGTGCATTACGCCCTATGGCAGCGAGGCTGAGGCCTGTGGCCCGTCGCCATAAGTAAGTAACGCAGACGGGCCTCCCCATTCAAACAAGCTGCTCCTGTTTCGACTTTCACACAGGAGCAACTCGGTCATGGCCACTCTGACATCCACCGCTGCCACCAGCGCGCCACCGCTGCAGCATTTCGTCCTAGCCAACGGACTGGTGGTCTATCTGCGTGAGGACCGCCGTGCCCCCTTGGTTAGCGCCCAGCTTTGGTACCACGTGGGTGCCAGCTACGAGCCGCCAGGTCATTCCGGGCTGTCTCACCTGCTGGAACACTTGATGTTCGAAGGCAGCAGCAAGCTTGCTGGCGGCCAATACTCGAAGCTGATCAGCACGCTCGGCGGGTCACCGAACGCCGCCACCACGCACGACGCCACCTACTTTCCCGTCACCCTGCCCAGCAATCGCCTGGAAGTCGTTCTGGAGGCCATGGCGGACTCCATGGCCAGCGCCACGCTCGAACCAGCGGCCTTCGACCGCGAGCTCGAAGTGGTCAAGGCGGAGCGCCGCACCCGAGTGGACAACAGCCCCCTCGCTCAGGCTCTGGAGCAAGCCGACACACTGGCGCTGCAGGGCGGTCCTTACGCCACGCCCATCATCGGCCGCGCCCCGGATCTGGCCGACATGACCGCTGATGCTGTCCGAACCTGGTACCAGAGCTGGTATCACCCAAACAACGCAACGCTGGTGGTCGTCGGCGACACGACATCGGATCGGTTACGCGGGTGGGTCGAGCACTATTTCGGTGCAATTCCCGCCAACCGCCTGCCCAGCAAGGCACGACCGAAGCCAGCCACCGCATCCGTTCATCGCACACAGACCATCACCCTGCCTCGCCTGCGTGAAGGTCTGATCATGGCGTTCAATGTGCCGAGCCAGTCGACCGCCGCTTCCGACCTCGAAGCCTTGGCCCTGCGGCTGATTCCCGAACTGCTCACCGAGGGCAGAGGCGCGCGCCTTGTTCAACGTCTGATGCGCGAACGCGACATTCTGCATGCGAAGGGCTCGCAGTACTTGCATGTGCTGCGAGGTGACAGCCTGCTCACGTTCTACTTCTTCAACAATCCGCAACAGGCCTCGCCGGAACAGGCGATGGAGCACGTCTGGGCGCAGATCGAGCTGCTCAGGCAAACACCCGCGACGGCACGGGAGATCTCGAGGGCAAAGGCAAGGCTGCTGGCGAACACCGTCTTCGGCCGTGACGACATCGGCGAGCAAGCCGGTGCGATTGGCCAGATGGCCGCCAGCGGCCTCGATCCGCATTCGCTCGACCGGGAGGCCGAGATTCTGCAAAGCGTCACTGCGGAAGACGTACGAGCTGTGGCCCATCGCTACCTGAGCCATGAACGGCTGACCGTTACTTACATGAAAGAGGAAGAGCGCCCATGAACGACTCGAATGCAACTGCGCTGCAATCGATGCAAGGGCGGGATTTCAGCCATTTCGATGATATTCGCATCCAGGTCCAAGCCTGGCGGACGCAGAGTGGCACCCAAGTACGGTTCGTGCGCCGCCCTGAACTGCCCATGGTCGACCTCATGCTCTACTTCAACGCAGGCACCGCGCTCGATGGAGATACTTCAGGTGTTGCCGCCTTGACGCTGCACATGCTCGACAAGGGAACCACCGCGCTGGATGCCACGCAGTACGCCAGCCAGATCGAGCGCCTGGGCGCGCAAGTCAAGACAAGCATCCGCCTCGAACATTCGAGCGTATCCCTGCGCTGCCTGACCGCCGAGCAGGTCCTCGACCCGGCAATCGAACTGTTCACCTCCCTGGTCGCCAGTCCCGCCTTCGCCTCTGCGGAGTTAGCAAAAATGAAAGGGCAATTGCTTCCCTACCAGGCATCGCGCCACACCACGCCGCAGCTACGCACCCGATTGGAAGCCAACCGCTATCTATTTGCCGGGCACCCCTATGGCAATCCCCTGGGCACTACGCCAGAAGGCATCGAAACGACGACTGTCGATCAGCTGGTGGCTTTTCATCGACGCGCCTACAGCGCCAACAATCTCTGTGTCGCCATGGTCGGTGACCTGACCCGTGAGCAAGCAGAAGCCATCGTCCAGCGCATCACCCAGGCACTGCCTCAGGGCTGGGCAGCCGCTCAGCTTCCCGAGGTGCCGCAGGTTGCGAGCAAGACGATACACGTCGAGCTGGCGGGGGCCAGCAATGCGATGGTGCTGGCCATCCCAATGAGCGTTCGACCCGACGACCCTGATTATCCGGCCCTTGTACTGGCAAGCGAAGTGCTGGGGGCTGGGGTGGATTCCAGGCTGCTCCGGGAACTGCGCCTGAAACGTGGCCTGACCTATGGCGCAAGCAGCCGGCTGACGCCGCATGAAGCAGGTGGATTGCTGAACATCGAGTGGGAAATCGCCTCGGCCTACATCACTGCCTCCCAGTCACTTGTCGCAGAACTCTTGGAAACGTTCATCGCTCAAGGGCCGACCGCTGCGGAGCTCGAACTAGCCAGAAATCAGTTGGCCGGCCGGTTCATGAGCGCCGTGGCAGGTAACCAGACACTGGCCGCGCTCCTGGCCGGGGCAGCCCGACACGGTCAGCCCGCCAACCACACCAACCTCTATATCGAGCAGCTGCAGGCAGTGACCCCGGAAGCGGTTCGAGCGGTGTTGCAAACCCGGCTCGAATGGTCGCGCCGGGTGTTCGTGAGTGTCGGCCCCACCGCCGATCAACGCCCCTTGCCCGATCTTCCGTCCACCGACCAATAGTGCAGATACAGTGGCGGTGTTTCATGGCAATCTAGGTGGGCACATCACGAGCCGCCCAGCATGCCAAGCCTCAACGTCACTTTCCGCCCGGCCGCCGGCCTGTCCAACCCTCATTTGCAGACGTTGTGGGGGCCGCTTTGGCGCAAGCTGCCCGAGCTCCCACGCGACCGTGAACGCTTGTGGCTGGCCGACGGCGACTTCATCGATCTTGACTGGCATGGACCGCACCAGCCGGATGCCCCCCTGGTACTGGTACTGCATGGACTGACCGGGTCCTCCCACTCACCCTATGTCAAAGGCTTGCAGGGTGCCCTGCAAGCGCGTGGCTGGGCCAGCGTGGCGGTGAACTGGCGAGGCTGTTCGGGCGAGCCGAACCTGTTGCCGCGCAGCTACCATTCAGGCGCCAGTGAAGACCTTGCCGAGATCGTCGCCCACCTGCGGGCCCAGCGTCCGCTTTCGCCGCTGTTCGCAGTGGGCTATTCGCTCGGCGGCAATGTATTGCTCAAGTACCTGGGCGAAAGTGGCGCAGCCAGCGGGCTGGAGGCGGCGGTGGCAGTGTCGGTGCCGTTTCGCCTGGACCAGTGCGCCGACCGCATCGGGCAGGGCTTCTCGAAGGTCTACCAGGCACATTTCATGCGGGAAATGCTCGCCTATGTGCTGCAAAAGCAGAAACACTTCCGCGACCGTGGCCATGATGAAGGGCTTGAGGCGTTGGCGCGGCTCGGACCGCTGCGCAACCTGCGCACTTTCTGGGACTTTGACGGTAAGGTTACCGCGCCGCTGAACGGGTTCAAGGACGCACACGATTACTATCGGCGCTCATCGAGCCGCTACTTTCTGGGCGCCAACCGGACTCCAACGCTGATCATCCACTCAAGCGACGACCCATTCGTGTCCAGCCACAGCCTGCCTGGGCTCGAAGAACTCGCGCCACAAACGCACTTCGAGTTACACCACCGTGGCGGTCACGTGGGGTTCGTCGACGGCAGCCTGCGAAATCCGGGTTACTACCTTGAGCGCCGGATTCCGCAGTGGCTGGTCGAAGGCCTGTAGCGCCATTGCCGGCGACAGTCCCGGCAACCGATGACTCACTCCCCTGTAGCGACGCCATGTTCGGGGTCATTGATCCATTCGCTCCAAGACCCCGCATACAACCGTCCCAACGGATACCCCGCCAACGCCAGCGCGAACAGGTTGTGGCACGCCGTTACGCCCGACCCGCAATAAGCCACCAGCTGATCAGGTTCACGCCCCGCCAGTTTCTCGGCATAGCGCTGCTTGAGCTGCTCTGCCGGCAAGAATCGTCCATCCGCCCCCAGGTTGTCGGTAAAGGCCGCACATTGCGCCCCTGGAATGTGCCCCGCGACGGGGTCGATCGGCTCCACCTCACCACGAAAACGTGGCAAGGCCCGGGCATCCAGCAGGGTCAGGTCCGGGCTCCCCAAGCGCTTGGCCAGATGCCCGGCGTCGATCAGCAACTTCATGTCCGGCTCGCCGGTGAAGGTCCCTTGGCGCTTGGGCGGAGGATCCAGGCTCAATGGCAGGTGCGCGGCGTGCCACGCTTTGAGCCCACCGTCGAGGATGAACACGCCATCGCGCTTGCCCAGCCAAGCCAGCAGCCACCAGGCACGCGCGGCAAACGCACCCGGTCCATCGTCGTACAGCACCACTTCACTGTCATTGTCCACCCCCCATTCACGCAGCCGCTCTACCAGGCGGCGCGGCTCAGGCAAGGGATGACGGCCCGTCTTGCCCTTGGTCACCGGACCACTGAGATCGCGCTCCAGATCGGCGAAATGCGCCCCGGCGATATGACCTCCGGCATAGCTGCGCTGGCCGTAATCGACATCTTCCAAGGCAAAACGACAATCGAGGACCACCAACGTGGGCGAGTCCAGACGCTCGGCCAGCTGCTGCGGGGTGATCAATTGCGCTAAGGGCATGACAGTCTCCTGAACAATGGCAGATAAGCCCTGGTTCATGGCTCCAGGGCCTGGTTGAACGGTACATGGAATTCCTGGCACAGCGCATCCACGGCACTGCGCGCCTCGCGGGTCACGAACCCCAGCTCCAGCACCAGTACCTGATAGACACCTCGTTTGAATGCTTCTTCACCCAGGTGCGCGGAATGTTCACGAGTGGTGCTGAGAAAGCGCACCCAGGAAGTCAGCACAATCCAGGCGTTGATGGTGAGCGACTCGATCTGCGCCGATTCCATGGTCAGGATCCCGGCATCGACGAAGCCCCGGTATATCGCCTGGCCCTGGCGCAGGCAGCGCTCGGAAAAACGCCTGTAACGGGCGGCTAACTCCGGGTCGCTGTCGAGCAGGTGCTCCAGGTCGCGGTGTAGGAATCGGTAGTTCCACATCGCCGCCAGCAATGCCTTGAGATAGAAACGCTTGTCTTCCACCGTCGCCGCACGGCCTTGGGGTGGGCGTAGGAAACTGTCCACCAGCGCTTCGTACTGGCTGAACAACAGGGCGATGATCGCCTGCTTGTTGGGGAAGTGGTAATAGAGGTTTCCGGGCGAAATCTCCATGAATGCAGCAATGTGATTGGTGCTGACGCTGCGCTCGCCCTGCTGGTTGAACAGCTCCAGGCTGCTCTGCACGATGCGCTCTCGGGTCTTTATGCGCGGGGCCATGCTCAGCTCCCAGTCTGCGGGCTTCCATTAATGGGCATATTACGGTGTATTGCAGCGGATCACCGCTTGAAATTTTCGTACCACCGTACGAATTAGAGTATAGGCTCTAGAGACTCTCAGCCGCGCCGGAGCCGAAATGTCCTCGTCCATCGCCTTGCCTCCCGTGAATTCCGACACCGACCTGGCGGCGACGTTCGCCGCCCAGCGCCAGGCATTCGCCGGCAACCCCATGCCCCCTGAGGCCCAGCGACGACAGTGGCTCAAGAGCCTGCGCGAGGCTCTGCTGGCGGACCAGGACCGGTTGGTCGCGGCGATCGACACCGACTTCGACGGCCGTAGTGCCGATGAAACGCTGCTGGCGGAACTGCTGCCCTCGGTACAGGGCCTGCGCCATGCCGAGCGTCACCTGCACGGCTGGATGCGCCCAAGCCGCCGAAAGGTTGGACTCGCCTTCCAGCCCGCCAAGGCCCAGGTGTTGTACCAGCCGTTGGGCGTAGTGGGCGTGATCGTGCCGTGGAACTACCCATTGTTCCTTGCCATCGGGCCGCTCACCTGCGCCCTGGCAGCGGGCAACCGCGTCATGCTCAAGCTCAGCGAGGCCACACCCGCCAGCGCACTGGCCCTCAAGACAACGCTGGAACGGGTGTTCCCCAGCGACCTGGTCAGCGTGGTACTGGGAGAGGTCGAGGTCGCCCAGGCTTTTGCCCGCCTGCCGTTCGACCATCTGCTGTTCACCGGTGCCACCAGCATCGGTCGACAGGTGATGCTGGCCGCGGCCCACAACCTGACGCCGGTAACGCTTGAGCTGGGCGGCAAATCACCGGCCATCGTCTCGGCCACGGTCCCGCTGGATGCCGCTGCCGAGCGTATCGCCTTCGGCAAGACCCTCAATGCTGGCCAGACCTGCGTCGCCCCTGATTACGTCCTTGTGCCCCGTGATCGGCTCGATGGCTTCAGCGATGCCTACCGCCGCGCCGTTCGACGCTTCTATCCCACGATTGCCGACAACCGCGACTACAGCGCAATCATCAACCCGCGACAACTGCAACGCCTGCAAGGCTTGCTGGACGATGCCCGGCACAAAGGGGCACAGGTCATCGACCTGTATCCGGACGAAACCCGGCAGGGCCGACGCCTGCCGCCGCACCTGTTGCTGGGTGTGAACGACGACATGATCGTGATGCAGGACGAAATCTTCGGCCCGCTGCTACCTGTGGTGCCCTATGACACCCTCGACGACGCCCTCAGCTACATCAACCAGCGCCCGCGCCCGCTGTCGCTTTACTACTTCGGTTACGAGCGCAGCGAACAGGAGCACGTCCTGCGCCATAGCCACTCGGGCGGCGTGTGCCTGAACGACACCTTGCTGCATGTCGCTCAGGACGACCTGCCCTTCGGCGGTATCGGGCCCTCGGGGATGGGGCACTACCATGGTTTGGAGGGGTTTCAGACCTTCAGCAAGGCCAAGGCAGTGCTGGCCAAACAGCGCCTGAACACGGCTCGACTGATCTACCCGCCCTATGGCAAAGCCGTGCAGCGCTTGATCTACAAGCTGTTCATCCGCTGAGGGCCGCCCATGCATCGCCGCGATCTGCTGCGTTTCAGCCTGGGCGCCAGTGCGTTTCTGGCCACCACCAGCCTGGTCGGCTGCACGTCCCAATTGCCCGCGGCGGGCTTCCAGGTGCTGCGAGACGACGATGTGCCTGTGCTTCAGGCCCTGATTCCCGTGGTGCTGGCGGGTACACGAGCGTCACGGGAGCTGGTGCTGCACAGCCTCGATCACACGTTGGCGGCATTGTCGCCAGAGATGCTCAAGCTCACCCGGCAGCTGTTCGATGTGCTGAGCCTGCCCCTCACCCGCGGCCCACTGACAGGCATCTGGGGTAGCTGGGAACAGGCCGACGCCCAGCAGGTGAATGCCTTTCTGCAACGCTGGCAGGACAGTTCGCTGAACCTGCTACGCATGGGCCACTCATCCTTGCTGCAACTGCTGCTGATGGCCTGGTACGAACGGCCCGAAGCCTGGGCCGCGTGCGGCTACCCAGGCCCCCCGAACATTTGACCCCCCAACAAGAGCATCGCCAATGCCTGTCATCGACCCGTTTCGTCAAGGCCTCGAACGCGGCTGGATCACCCACGACGGCTCGCGTCTGGAGCACGACCTGAGCCTGCAGGCCGATATCGCCATCATCGGCAGCGGCGCGGGCGGCGCTACCAGCGCGCACATGCTCGCCGAAGCCGGATTCAAGGTACTGCTGATCGAAGAAGGCCCGCTCAAGACCAGCAGCGACTTCCACCTGCTGGAGGATGAGGCCTACGCCAGTCTGTATCAGGAAGGGTTGGGGCGAATGAGCAAGGATGGCGCCATCACTATCCTCCAAGGCCGTGCAGTGGGCGGTACCACGCTGGTCAACTGGACTTCCAGCTTCCGTACGCCGCCCCAGACCCTGGCGCACTGGGCCAGGGAACATGCCGTGAAAGGGCTGGCCGAGGACGTGCTGAAGCCGTGGTTCGAGCGTGTGGAGCAACAACTGGGAATCACCCCCTGGGCCGTGCCCCCGAATGCCAACAATGACGTCTTGCGCCGTGGCTGCGAAAGCCTGGGCTACCGCTGGGCGGTGATCCCACGCAACGTGCGCGGCTGCTGGAACCTGGGTTACTGCGGCATGGGCTGCCCGGTCAACGCCAAGCAGTCGATGCTGGTGACCCATATCCCGGCCACCCTCGACAACGGGGGCGAGCTGCTTTACCTGGCGCGGGCCGTGCGCTTGGAACACAACGGAGAACGCATCGTGCAACTGCACTGCCAGGCGCTCGACGCTCAGGGAGTGCACCCCAACGGCCGGCAGATCACGGTTCGTGCCCGACACTTCGTTCTCGCCGGCGGCGGCATCAACAGCCCCGCCCTGCTGCTGCGCTCGCAAGCCCCCGACCCGCACAAGCGCCTGGGCAAACGCACCTTCCTGCACTTGGTGAACTTCAGCGCAGCACGCTTCGACGCGCGCATCGACCCTTATTACGGCGCCCCGCAATCCATCTATAGCGACCACTTCCAGTGGCAGGACGGTACCGACGGCCCTGTGGGCTACAAACTGGAGGTACCACCGTTGCACCCGGCCCTGGCCAGCACCTTGCTGGGCGGGTATGGCGCCGAGAACGCCCAGCGCATGGCTGACCTGCCCCACACCCATGTCATGCTGGCGTTGCTGCGTGACGGTTTTCATCCGCAGAGCCAAGGGGGAGAAGTGGAACTGCGGGGCGACGGCTCGCCTGTGCTCGACTACCCCGTCACCGACTACCTGCGCGACGGCCTGCGGCGGGCCTATCGAAGCATGGCGCAGATCCAGTTCGCCGCTGGAGCGAGACAGGTAGCCCCCGTACATAGCGATGCCCGCTATGTCGACAACCCGCAACAGGCCCTGACCCTGATCGATGGCCTGCGCCTGGAGCTTTTCCGTACCCGCCTTGGCAGCGCCCACGTCATGGGCGGCTGCGCGCTGGGCGAGGACCCGCGCCAAGCGGTGTGCGACAGCCTGGGCCGACATCACCAGCTGGAAAACCTGTCGATTCACGACGGTTCACTGTTTCCCACCAGCATCGGTGCCAACCCGCAGCTATCGGTCTACGCCATTAGCGCCAAGCTCACCGATGCCCTGATTACCCGGCTGGCACAGGGCGCATGACAACCTGCGCCCCCTCTGTCTATAGTGCCAACTTCCGGCCGCGCGACTTGGCCGGGCGCAGTCGCTGCGCTACCATCCGACTCCCCAACGCACTCCAGCCAGGATGACGCGATGAACCGAGTGTTGTACCCGGGTACTTTCGACCCCATTACCAAGGGCCATGGCGACCTGGTCGAACGCGCTTCGCGCCTGTTCGACCATGTGATCATCGCGGTGGCGGCCAGCCCCAAGAAAAACCCCCTGTTCCCACTGGAACAACGGGTAGAGCTGGCCCGTGAGGTCACCAAGCACCTGCCCAATGTCGAAGTCATCGGCTTCTCCACCCTGTTGGCGCATTTTGCCAAGGAACAGAACGCCAACGTCTTCCTGCGTGGCCTGCGTGCAGTGTCCGACTTCGAATACGAGTTCCAGCTGGCGAACATGAACCGGCAACTGGCACCCGATGTCGAGAGCCTGTTCCTGACGCCATCGGAGCGTTATTCGTTCATCTCTTCGACGCTGGTCCGGGAGATCGCAGCGCTGGGCGGGGACATCAGCAAGTTCGTCCACCCAGCGGTGGCCGACGCCCTGACCGAACGCTTCAAGAAGTAACCCTCATCGCCTGACCATCGCGCCCGCGTGCACTGCGGGCGCGAATGCGGCACAATTGTGCCTACCGCGTTGAACATGCCCGGGCTGTGAGCCCCGGCCGGAGTCCCAATGTCCCTGATCATCACCGACGATTGCATCAACTGCGACGTCTGCGAACCCGAGTGCCCGAACGAGGCAATCTCCCAAGGCGAAGAGATCTACGTGATCGACCCCAATCTGTGCACCCAGTGCGTCGGCCACTACGACGAGCCGCAGTGCCAGCAAGTCTGCCCGGTAGATTGCATTCCGCTGGATGAGGCCCATCCAGAAACCCATGATGAGCTGATGGCCAAGTACCGGCGGATCACCGGTAAAGCGTGATGCCGCCATCGCCGGCTTGCCGGCGATCTAGCCTTGGAATTCAGCGCTGGCAGCGCGGGCAGTACACGCTGGCCCGCTGTCCCAGCTTAACCTCTCGCAAGGTCGTCCCGCACACCTTGCACGGCAGTTCGCCTCGGCCATACACGAACAGCTCCTGCTGGAAGTACCCAGGCTGCCCGTCGCCACCGATGAAGTCGCGCAGCGTCGTGCCACCTTGTTCGATGGCTGCGGCCAGCACCCGTTTGATCTCGATGGCCAGCTTCAAGTAACGGGCCCGCGAGATGCCGCCCGCCTCTCTGCGTGGGTCGATACCGGCGGCGAACAGCGCCTCGGTGGCGTAGATGTTGCCCACCCCTACCACCACGGCGTTGTCCATGATGAACGGTTTCACGGCCATCGAGCGCCCGCGGGAAAGCTGGAACAGGCGCTCGCCATCGAACAGGTCGGTCAGCGGCTCCGGCCCCAGGCGCAATAGCAATTCGTGATTGAACGGGTCGAGGCTCCAGAGCATCGCGCCGAAGCGGCGCGGGTCGGTGTAGCGCAGCATCAGCCCCGATTCCAGCTCGATGTCGACATGCTCATGCTTGGCCGCCGGCGCCCCCAATTCGACCAGGCGCAAGTTCCCCGACATCCCAAGGTGGCTGATCAAGGTGCCAACCTCTGCGTTGATCAGCAGGTACTTGGCGCGTCGCTCCACGCTGAGGATGCGCTGGCCCGAAAGGCGTATGTCCAGATCCTCAGGGATTGGCCAGCGCAGCCGCCGATCACGCACGACTACCCGGCTGACACGCTGGCCAACCAGATGGGGCTCGATGCCACGTCGGGTTGTCTCGACTTCTGGTAACTCAGGCATGAATCAGTGCCCCAACTCGCGCAGGGTCTGCTTGAGGTTCTCGAAGTCGTACTCCGACAACCCGATGTAATCGAGGACCAGCGGGCCGAGCGCATTCCACTCATGGTCGACGGCCTGATTACCCAGCACGCGATACGAGGCGCAGATATGCTCGGCCATCTTCAGCACCGCGAGCAGGTTCTTCAGCTGGGTCTGGGCATTGCGCGAGGATTCGTCGCGGAACACCGCCAAGGCGTTGTGGTGGTTGGCGATGGCCCCGCTGATGTGCTCTGGCAGGCGCCAGGACTTGGCGGTGAAGTAGCCGACCACCGAGTGGTTGGTGTTGAAGGCCCGGTTTTCGGTATCGACCACGCGGGTTTCTTCACCGGCTTGGGCGTAGGCCTCTTCAAGCACATCCATGTAGTTGGGGAAGCGCTTGAGCATAAGCGGTACGCCGCAATCGTGGAACAGCCCGAGCGTGTAGGCCTCGTCCACGGCCTGGATACCGGTACGCTTGGCCAGCGTCAGGCAGGTCATGGCCACATCCTGGGCGGTGTCCCAGAAGCGGTTCAAGGTAACGATGGTTTCGTCGCTCATTTCACCCTTGATCGACTGGGCGTTGATCAGGTTGATGATCGAGCGGCTGCCCAGCAGGTTCACCGCACGTTGGATCGAGCCAATCTTGTTGGAGAGGCCGAACTGCGGGGAGTTCACCAGTTTGAGCAAGGCGCCCGAAAGGCCTGGGTCCTGGGAAATCAGCTTGGCGATGGTTTCCAGGTCCGGGTCAGGCATGTACTGCTCGAACTGCAAATCGACCATGATCTGCGGTTGCGGCGGAATGGTGATGCCTTGCAAGGCTTGCTGGATCTGCTCGGCGCTGAGTTCTTGGGACATACGTGCACACTCGTGAAGGTCGAGGGGATTCTAACCCAGATGAACCGTGCCGGCGCCGCGTATTCCTGTCGGTACAGCCGCCACTTTGTCGCGCCTGGCCCCGGATCCCGTAGCAAAAGGATATAATCCCGCTCTTTTTTCCCGGAGCGACGTCATGTCCCTGCCCAGCCTTCGCCTCAAAGCCAATGCCGACCGCCGCCTGCGCGCCGGCCACCTGTGGGTCTACAGCAACGAAGTCGACGTCAATGCGACCCCGCTGCAAGGCTTGCAGGCCGGACAGCAGGCCGTCCTCGAGGCAGCCAACGGCAAACCGCTGGGCATCGTCGCGCTGAGCCCCAACAACCTGATCTGCGCCCGCCTGCTGTCGCGCGATGCCAAGCTGCCGCTGGACAAGTCGTTGCTGGTGCATCGCCTGAACGTCGCCCTGTCGTTGCGCGAGCGCCTGTTCGAGCAACCGTGCTACCGCCTGGTCTATGGCGATTCCGACATGCTGCCAGGCCTGGTGGTCGACCGCTTCTTCGACATCCTTGTGGTTCAGCTGGCGTCGGCCACCATGGAACTGCACAAGGATGACGTCATCGCGGCACTGGTCCAGGTGCTCAAGCCCAGCGGCATCCTGTTCAAGAACGATTCCGCCGCGCGTGATGCAGAAGGCCTGCAGCGCTACGTCGAGACCGTCTACGGCGAAGTTCCGGACTGGGTGCCGCTGGAAGAAAACGGCGTGAAGTTCGAGGCCCCGGTACGTGAAGGCCAGAAGACCGGCTGGTTCTACGACCATCGCATGAACCGTGCACGCCTGGCCCCCTACGTGAAGGGCAAGCGCGTGCTCGACCTGTTCAGCTACATCGGAGGCTGGGGTGTGCAAGCCGGCGCTTTCGGCGCCAGCGAAGTGTTCTGCGTCGATGCTTCGGGCTTCGCCCTGGATGGCGTGGAGCGCAATGCCGCGCTCAACGGTATCAGCGAAAAACTCACCTGCATCGAAGGCGATGTCTTCGAGGCATTGCGTGAGCTCAAGGCCGCCGAAGAACGCTTCGACGTGATCATTGCCGACCCACCCGCGTTCATCAAGCGCAAGAAGGACCTGAAAAACGGCGAAGCGGCCTACCGCCGCCTGAATGAACAGGCCATGCGCATGCTGACCAAGGACGGCATTCTGGTCAGCGCCTCCTGCTCGATGCACCTGCCCGAGGACGACCTGCACAACATCCTGCTGACCAGCGCCCGCCACCTGGACCGCAACATGCAGCTGCTCGAACGCGGCGGCCAAGGCCCGGACCACCCGGTGCATCCGGCCATTGCCGAAACCCGCTATATCAAGAGCATTACGTGCCGGTTGCTGCCCAACAGCTGATGAAAGCCTGAAAGAACCGAGGTCACCCATGGGCCAGCTCTCGAACTGGCCCATGGGTGACCTTTCAAGAATCGGTCGCTGCGTCTCAGACGCCCAGAACGAACGAAGCAACCCCGAAATACACCATCACCCCCACCGCATCGGCAATTGATGTGATGAGCGGCCCACTCGCTGTGGCCGGGTCGAGCCTGAAGCGGCTGAGCAGGAACGGCAAGCTCATACCGATCAGACTACCGACCAGCACGATCACGACCATGCTGCTGGCCACCACCAGGGCAATCAGCGGCCCGCCGCGCAACAAGCCCAACGACGCCACCGCCAATGCCATGGTGCATCCAAGTGCCAAAGCGACACCAAGCTCACGGACCAGCATCCGCCACCAGTCGCGCATGACCACTTCGCCGGTCGCCAGCCCCCGCACTATCAGCGTTGCAGACTGGGCCCCCGCATTACCGCCGCTGTCCACAAGCAGGGGTAGGAAGAACACCAGGGCGATGTTGGCAGCGATGGTTTCTTCAAAGGCCGCGATGCCAGCCCCGGAAAACAGGTTTCCGAAAACCAGCACCACCAGCCATAGCACGCGCTTGCGGTAGAGCAGCCCAAGGGTTGCATCCCGCAGGTTGCCGACATGATTGGTGATCGACGCGCCTTTGTGAATGTCTTCGGTCGCTTCGCGCCGCTCTGCTTCGAGGGCTGCACGGGTGTCCAGGTGCAGGGTGTCGTTATCGATTGGATGTTGCATGAGGTTCTCCAGACGCCGCGCCAGGCGCCCGCAGACCTCAGTCATACGGACTCAAGCCCTCGGCAGCCCTGGCGACGGCGCGCTCAGTGCCAATTTGCAGGTTCTGTACGAACTGAAACTGGGAAGGTCCATTGAGGTCATTTCTCGTGAAGCCGCACATGCGGCGCGGCGGATCATAGGTAGCCAGGCTGGGTGTGTCAGCCCCTCCGGAGGCATTTCAGAACGGTCCTACAAACGACCGGCCATTCGGTCAAAGTCACCGCCCAGACACATCGCCATTCCCTCGCGGCGCCAGCGGTGTAGAATCGACCTATTCATCGCCAGTCATCCCCGGCGGGTTTATGAGCTCTGGTCGAACATGCGGCGATCCCGCAGTGTCTTCGGCCTCATCCGTGCCAGTGGCAACCGGCCTGCGGCGCAAAGGACAAGAGAAGCTCACTCCCCTTTTTGTGACCTGATTCAGCCGCCAGGAGTGCTTCATGCCTGATTATCGTTCCAAGACATCCACCCAAGGCCGCAACATGGCCGGCGCCCGCGCCCTGTGGCGCGCCACCGGGATGAAAGACGAAGACTTCAAGAAACCGATCATCGCCATCGCCAACTCATTCACCCAGTTCGTCCCGGGCCATGTGCACCTGAAGGACCTGGGCCAGCTGGTCGCCCGCGAAATCGAGCGCGCCGGTGGCGTGGCCAAGGAGTTCAACACCATCGCGGTCGACGACGGCATCGCCATGGGCCACGACGGCATGCTGTACTCGCTGCCGAGCCGCGAGATCATCGCCGACGCCGTGGAGTACATGGTCAACGCCCACTGCGCCGATGCCATCGTGTGTATTTCCAACTGCGACAAGATCACCCCCGGCATGCTGATGGCCGCCCTGCGCCTCAACATCCCGGTGATCTTCGTCTCCGGCGGCCCAATGGAAGCCGGCAAGACCAAGCTCGCCAGCCACGGCCTGGACCTGGTCGACGCCATGGTCATCGCCGCCGACTCGTCGGCCAGCGACGAAAAAGTCGCCGAATATGAACGCAGCGCCTGTCCGACCTGCGGTTCCTGCTCCGGTATGTTCACCGCCAACTCAATGAACTGCCTGACCGAAGCCCTGGGCTTGGCCCTGCCGGGCAACGGTTCGACCCTGGCTACCCACTCCGACCGCGAACAGCTGTTCCTCACCGCTGGCCGCACCATCGTCGAGCTGTGCAAGCGTTACTACGGCGAGAACGATGATTCGGTACTGCCGCGCAACATCGCCAACTTCAAGGCGTTCGAGAACGCCATGATGCTGGACATCGCCATGGGGGGTTCGACCAACACCATCCTGCACTTGCTGGCCGCGGCCCAGGAGGCCGAAGTGGCCTTCGACCTGCGTGACATCGATCGCCTGTCCCGCAAGGTGCCGCAACTGTGCAAAGTGGCGCCGAACATCCAGAAGTACCACATGGAAGACGTCCACCGCGCTGGCGGCATCTTCAGCATCCTCGGTTCGCTGGCCCGTGGCGGCCTGCTGCACACCGACCTGCCGACCGTGCACAGCCGCAGCATGGAAGAAGCCATCGCCAAGTGGGACATCACCCAGACCGATGACGAAGCCGTGCACACCTTCTTCAAGGCAGGTCCGGCGGGCATTCCGACGCAGACCGCGTTCAGCCAGTCGACCCGCTGGGAAACCCTGGACGACGACCGCGCCGAAGGCTGCATCCGTAGCGTCGAGCACGCTTACTCGCAAGAAGGCGGCCTGGCCGTGCTGTACGGCAACATCGCCCTCGACGGCTGCGTGGTGAAGACTGCCGGTGTCGACGAGTCGATCCACGTGTTCGAAGGCACCGCGAAGATCTTCGAAAGCCAGGACAGCGCCGTTCGCGGCATCCTCGCCGACGAAGTGAAAGCCGGTGACGTCGTCATCATCCGCTACGAAGGCCCGAAAGGCGGCCCGGGCATGCAGGAAATGCTCTACCCGACTTCGTACCTGAAGTCCAAGGGCCTGGGCAAAGCCTGCGCCCTGCTCACCGACGGCCGCTTCTCTGGCGGTACCTCGGGCCTGTCGATCGGCCACGCCTCGCCAGAGGCGGCTGCCGGTGGTGCAATTGGCCTGGTGCGCGATGGCGACAAGATTCTGATCGACATCCCCAACCGTTCGATCAACCTGCTGGTCAGTGACCAAGAGCTGGCCGAGCGCCGCGTCGAGCAGGACAAGAAGGGTTGGAAGCCGGTCGAAGCGCGTCCCCGTAAGGTCACTACCGCACTGAAGGCCTATGCGTTGCTGGCGACCAGTGCCGACAAGGGTGCTGTGCGCAACAAAGCGATGCTCGAAGGGCTGTAAGGCTCTGCGGCAAAAAAACCGGCGCCTGGTGCGCCGGTTTTTTTTGCCTGCCAAGGCCTCGACATAGGGTGCGTCACCCGCTGTCGGCGCTGACTGGCCAGCGATGGAGTGGGTCTGCCCCTTACTGAATCTGCTCCGGCGTCACGATCACCCAGTTCTTGTCCGCCGTCACCGGCAGGCCTTCCTTGGCCTGCGCCGCCGCGTTCTTCGAGATCATCCCGTTGAGCTGGTCCATGTACTTGGCCTTGCGGTTTATCCACAGGTGGATTCCACCCTTGTTCACATCCACCCCATGGAACTGCATGTAGCCATCGCTCGTCGGGGTGTCGCCGCCCACCAGCACTGGCTTCTTCCACTGGTCGATATAGGTGAGAATCGCCGCCTGCTTGCCCGCCATCCAGGTGGCAGGGGTCCACAGGTAAGGCGTCAGTTCCAGGCCCTCGTTGGCCTTGGCATCGTATTTCCCCTCGGTAATCTGTTTGCGCGCGGTGGTCAGCTGGCCGTTTGCACGATCTTTGAGCAGCAGGCTCACGCCAATGACGTTCTCAGGCTTCACGTTGTAGCCGTACTTGGGGTCGGAAGCCACCATGCGTACCAGCTCTTCCGAGGCGGCCGAGATCACGTACACCTCGATACCGTTCTCCATCAACTTGTTGTACAGCTCGGTCTGCCCGGTGAACACCTTGGGCGGCTGTACCTCGATGGCTTTTACCTGGTCGCCTTCGAAATAGGTGCTGGGAATCGGCTTGCCCAAGGCCATCAGCTCATCGACCTGGACCTTCAGCTCTTTCAAGGTGAACCCCGAGAACACCTGCGCCACCCAGGGGTAGCAGACCATGTCGTCGATTTCGCACAAGCGGTAGTAGTAGCTGAACAAGCTTTCCTTGTGCTCGGCGGTGTCCTTGAACGGGATCAGCTTGAGGGAAGGGTCGAGCTTGTCGCGGGTGAGCAGCCCCTTGTTCTCCATGAACGGCAACAGCGACTCCTCAAGGTCGAAGCGGTAGCTGGTGTTGTCCATGTCGAACACCGCGTAATTACCCTTGTGGGCGTTGGCGGCAATCATCGAATCGAGCTGTTTGGCCGCCTCGGCCGGCCAATGCTTGAGCTCGGTGGCCCAGGTTTCGACACTGAATAACAAAGAAAGGCCGATGGCCAGAGCTTTCGGAGCGAACTTCATGTGCGGATCTCCTGAAATGACCGAAGAAAACTAGTTCAGGAAGCAACAAGACCCCAGGCCCACAACGACCTTCACACAGCTGCAAACGCCGTGTTGATTGCCACCAACGACACAGTGTTATTCCATTAGCGACTATCCAAATTACTTTTAGATATAAATTCGTTTGTTTTCAGGCTGTTAGCATTTCTGTTCGCAATCGCTCACAGAGGCGATGCCTCTTCTGCTTTTTCCTGGAGCTTCAATGAATCTGCCGCTGTTACTCAACCTGCTGGCATTCCTGGCCTTGTTGCTGGGCCTGGCACAAACCCGCCGCACCGACTGGAGCCTGGCGAAGAAAGTCTTGCTGGGGCTGGTGCTAGGCGTGGTCTTCGGCCTGGCGCTGCAAACTGTCTACGGTGCAGGTCACCCGGTTCTCAAAGCCACTCTGGGCTGGCTCGATCTGGTCGGCAACGGCTACGTTGGCTTGCTACAGATGATCGTCATGCCGCTGATCTTCGCCTCGATCCTCAGCGCAGTGGCTCGCCTGCACAATGCCTCTTCGCTGGGTCGCATCAGTGTGCTGAGCATCGGCACGCTGCTGCTGACCACGGCCATCGCAGCACTGATCGGTATCGCCCTGACCAACCTGTTCGGCCTTAGCGCCGAGGGCCTGGTAGCTGGCGCCCAAGAGAGCGCGCGCCTGCAAGCCATCCACAGCGACTATGCAGGCAAGGTCGCCGACCTCAACATCCCGCAGTTGCTGCTTTCGTTCATCCCCAGCAACCCGGTGGGCGACTTGGCCCGGGCCAAACCAACCTCGATCATCAGTGTGGTGATCTTCGCCGTGTTCGTCGGCCTTGCCGCGCTCGAGCTGATCAAGGACAACGCTGAAAAAGGCCAGCGCGCCCTGTCGGCCATCGACACCCTACAGGCTTGGGTAATGCGCCTGGTGCGCCTGGTAATGAAACTGACGCCCTACGGCGTATTGGCCCTGATGACCAAGGTAGTGGCGAGCTCCAACCTGGAGGACATCCTCAAGTTGGGCAGCTTCGTACTGGTGTCGTACATCGGCCTGGGCCTGATGTTCGTGGTCCACGGTATCATCCTTGCCATGACCGGCGTCAGCCCGCTGCGCTTCTTGCGCAAGGTCTGGCCGGTGCTCACCTTCGCCTTCACCAGCCGCTCCAGTGCAGCCAGCATCCCGCTCAACATCGAAGCGCAAACTCGCCGTTTGGGCGTACCGCAGTCGATCGCCAGCTTCAGCGCCTCGTTCGGTGCGACCATCGGCCAGAACGGCTGCGCCGGTCTCTATCCAGCGATGCTCGCGGTGATGGTGGCACCCGCCGTGGGCATCGACACCTTCGACCCCCTGTGGATCGCCACGCTGGTGGCCATCGTTACCTTGAGTTCGGCAGGCGTTGCCGGCGTCGGCGGCGGTGCGACCTTCGCGGCGCTGATCGTGCTGCCGGCCATGGGACTGCCAGTGGAGTTGGTGGCGCTGCTGATTTCGGTCGAGCCGCTGATCGACATGGGCCGCACGGCGCTGAACGTGAATGGCTCGATGACTGCTGGTGTGGTGACCAGTCAGCTACTCAAAGAGACCAACAAGGATGTGCTGGCAGGTGATCAGCATGCAGAGCTGAGTCACTCCTGAGCCGTTCATAGCGCTGATCGCCCGCGAACCGCCCCTACACCGCCATTGATGTAGGGGGGGTGTAGGCCATAGCCCCGTCACAAGACCGAAAGCCCAACCCTCAGGCCTTCTCCCAGACCTCGAAATGGTACGCCGGCCCCTGGCCCTCTGCGGGTTGCGGATCGCTCGAGCGCAGAGCCCACTGCGCCTTGTCGAACTCGGGGAACCACGCGTCCCCTTGCGGAGACAGCTCCACCCGGGTCAGGTACATCCGGCTGACCAGCCCCTTTTCGAGCGCCTGCCCATACAGCTGCGCCCCGCCGATCAGCATGAGCTCATCGACGCCCTGCTCACGCGCCCACTGCTCGGCACGGGCCAACGCCGCTTCCAGCGAAGCGAACACCTCGGCACCCGCCAACTGCAGGCCAGGTTGGCGGCTGACGACGATGTTCAAGCGCCCCGGCAGCGGCCGCCCCAGAGAATCCCAGGTCTTGCGCCCCATGATGATCGGCTTGCCCAGGGTGGTGGCCTTGAAATACTTGAAATCCCCCGGCAGATGCCAGGGCATGGAATTGTCGATGCCGATCACACGGTTCTCGGCGAGCGCCGCGATCAGGCTGAGGGGGAGTGAGGTAGTCATGCCGGCGAGGATAGCAAACCCGCCGTGGGTTATGCTTCTGCCCTGAACCGTGCAATGGAAGACCTTGTGACTGGACCGACCGAACTCGACAAGCGCTGGCTCACCGAAGCGGTGCGCCTGCGCGAGGAACACGCCGGCCCCCTGGAGGACCAGGAAGCCAACCGACACGCCCGCCAGCAAGGCGGCGACCTGGCGGTGCGCATCGAGCGCCGCGCCTTGTTCCTTGCCGAGCGCGATGGCATGACCGCTGCCTTGCACCACTGGAAGCAAGGCGCCCGCCTGGCGCTGCTGGCTCTGCTGCTGATGGCTGTATTCAGCGGCGCTGGCCTGGCGCTGGCGGCCTTGGGTGATGGCCAGCGGGCGGTGAATGTGTTCTGGGCGCTGGGCAGCCTGCTCGGGCTGAACCTGCTGATGTTGGTGGGCTGGGCTGTTGGCTTCACCCTGAGCGGTGAACATGGCGCCAGCCTTGGGCGCCTCTGGCTCTGGCTCAGTGAGCGCTTCGCTCGCGATGCCAAGGCCGCGCATCTGGCGCCCGCCCTGATGGTGCTGCTGCAACGCCAACGCCTGAATCGCTGGCTGCTTGGCCTGCTGGTGCACGGACTATGGCTGCTGGCAATGCTAAGCGCCTTGGGGATGCTGCTCGCCTTGCTCGCCACCCGACGCTATGGCTTCGTCTGGGAAACCACCTTGCTGGCCGCCGAGCCATTCATTCACCTGACCCAGGTACTGGGTGCCCTGCCCTCGCTTCTGGGCTTCGCCACGCCAGACGAAACCATGATTCGAGCCAGCGGCGACACACTACCGGCCCTGGAGGTCGCTCGTCAGGCCTGGGCCAGCTGGTTGCTAGGCGTGGTGCTGGTCTATGGCCTGCTCCCTCGGCTATTACTGGCCGGGCTTTGCCTGTGGCGTTGGCGCCAGGGTCGCGAACGCCTGACCCTAGACTTGAGTTTGCCAGGCTATGCGCAACTGCGCGAAGTGCTGATGCCTCGTAGCGAGCGTATCGGTGTGCAGGATGCTGCCCCCGACACCCTGCCGCACTTCGAAGCGGGCCACTCTCAGCGCGGCAATGGCGGCGCGCTGCTGGTAGGGCTGGAGCTCGATGACCAGCGCCCCTGGCCTCCCGTCTTGCCCAAGGCCGTCACCGATGCTGGCGTGCTCGACAGCCGCGAGTCGCGCAACCGCCTGCTCGAACAGTTGAGCCGTTTCCCCCCGGCCCGCCTGGCCGTCGCCTGCGACCCCCGCCGCTCGCCGGACCGCGGCAGCCTCGCCTTGCTTGCCGAGTTGGCACGCAATGCCGGGGCCACGCGCATCTGGCTGCTGCAAGCAGCACCGGGCGAGGGACTGGATGCCGAACGACTGGGCGACTGGCATGAAGCCCTGGATCGCCTGGGCCTGCCACACGCCGACACTTCGCCCCTGACCTGGCTGGAGCAAGGCCATGACTGAGCCATTGAAACTGGCCGTGGTAGGCCACACCAATGTGGGCAAGACCTCATTGCTGCGTACCCTCACCCGCGATGTCGGCTTCGGCGAAGTATCCCATCGACCGAGCACCACCCGCCACGTCGAAGGCGCACGCCTGTCCGTGGATGGCCAGCCGCTGCTTGAGCTCTACGACACCCCGGGCCTCGAAGATGCCATCGCCCTGCTCGACTACCTGGAGCGCCTGGAACGCCCCGGCGAGCGCCTCGACGGCCCGGCCCGACTGGAACGGTTTCTTCAGGGCAGCGAAGCGCGCCAGCGCTTCGAGCAGGAGGCCAAGGTCCTGCGTCAGTTGCTGGCCAGCAATGCCGGTCTGTACGTGATCGACGCCCGCGAACCGGTGCTGGCCAAGTACCGAGACGAACTGGAGGTGTTGGCCGGCTGTGGCAAGCCGCTTTTGCCCGTGCTCAACTTCGTCGCCAGCCACCAACACCGCGAACCGCAGTGGCGTGAAGCCCTGGCCCGACTGGGCCTGCACGCACTGGTGCGGTTCGATAGCGTGGCCCCGCCCGAAGACGGTGAACGCCGCTTGTACGAAAGCCTGGCCCTGTTGTTGGAGGAGGCCCGCCCAGCCTTGCAGCGCTTGATCGACGACCAGCAGGCACAGCGCCTGGCTCGCCAGCAAAGCGGCAAACGTCTGATCGCCGAACTGCTGTTGGACTGCGCCGCCTGCCGCCGCAGTGTCGCGGCCGAGCCGGCCGCCGAAGCCCGAGCCATAGAGGCGCTGCGACAAGATATACGTCAACGTGAACAGCGTTGCGTCGAAGCCTTGTTGAAGCTGTATGCCTTCCGCCGTGAGGATGCCCATGCGGGCGAACTTCCATTACTGGATGGCCGCTGGGGTGACGATCTGTTCAACCCCGAAACCTTGAAATTACTCGGTGTTCGCCTGGGCAGCGGCGTGGCTGCCGGCGCTGCAGCCGGTGCCGGAGTCGATTTGCTGGTTGGCGGCCTCACCCTGGGCGCGGCGGCATTGGCCGGGGCAATAGCCGGAGGCGCGCTACAGACCGCGCGCAACTATGGGTCGCGGTTGATGGGCAAGCTCAAGGGCAAGCGCGAGCTGACCGTGGACGACACGGTATTACGCTTGCTGGCCTTGCGTCAGCAGCAGTTGATGGTGGCGTTGGACAACCGCGGGCATGCCGCGCAAGACAGCATCCGCCTGGGTGAGCTGGATGAAAAGGCCTGGCGCGAGGGCAAGTTGCCAGAAGCCTTGAGCAAGGCGCGGGCGCACCCGCAATGGTCGACCCTCAATCCGGGGGCGAAGCTGAATCAGGCTGAACGGCAGGAACAGTTGGAGGCGCTGGTTTCGCAATTTTGAGAGGCGCCCTGGCCCCTCCGCGGGTAAACCCGCCCCTACAGTCAGGGGTTGCATTGAACCTGTAGGAACGGTTTACCCGCGAAGAGCCGAGCACAAGTGCCCATTCCTTAAAGCAGCGCCAGCGCCTTCTGCCTCAACACATGGAGGTCGATCACCGGCACTCCGACCTCCTTGGCCTTTTCGTCCCACTCCCGCATCCGTAGGCTCACGTCGAACAGCGGGTCCCGTTCGAACGCATCGGCTTGCGAGTCGCTCATCACGCCTCCCTGATATTCCAAGGTCCGCCGGCTCGCCTCGCTCAACCGCTGGTAATACCCCGGTTGCCGCAAGGTCAGGTAGCGCTTGGCCTCCACGTGAAACTGAACTAGCCGCGCCATGCGCTCGCTAAAGCCACAGCGGCGCAAATACTCGGCACCGATACGTTCGTGGCTAACCACCCCATAGCCGCCCATGCTGGCGTCACCGCCACACAGATGGCCGATGTCATGGAAGAACGCCGCCAGCACGACTTCATCGTCGAACCCTTCGGCCATGGCCAGTTGCGCAGCCTGGGACATGTGTTCGAGCTGGGTGATGGCTTCGCCGATGTAGTCGTCGCTGCCGTGCCGCTCATAAAGGGCGAAGGTGCTGTCCACGATCTGCGCTGGGGTGGGCATGACTGTTTTCTCCTGGCTTGATGGGTTGCTGGCCATTTCCCGGACAAAACCGCTGCGCCCGAGAAAGGGCAGGTGGTTACTGCTGGGCCACCTTTTCCGACTTGCCGTCATAGCGTTTGCGCCACTCGGCCAGAATCTGATCACGGTTCTTCGAAGCCCAGGCAAAGTCGTTCTTGATCAGGCGTTGTTCATAGTCCGCCGGCAACTCGGTCTGCGGCTTGGCGATGCCCGGCGCAGCCAGTACGGCGAAGTTTTCCTTGTACAGCTCCATGGCCGCTGGGCTTGCCGAGAAGTCAGCCAGACGCTTGGCCGCATCTGCCTTGGGCGTTCCCTTGATCACCGCCGTCGCCTCGATTTCCCAACCCAGGCCTTCCTTCGGCAACACGATGTCCAGCGGCGCACCCTGGCGCTTGAGCTGCACGGCCGGGTACTCGAACGAGATACCGATCGGGAACTCGCCTGCCGCCGCCAGCTTGCACGGCTTGGAACCGGAGTGGACGTACTGGCCGATGTTCTGGTGCAGCGCATCCATGTAGGCCCAGCCTTGCGGCTCGCCAAAGGTCTGCAACCAGGCACTCACGTCGAGGAAGCCGGTACCCGACGAAGCGGGGTTGGGCATGACGATCTTGCCCTTGTACTCCGGCTTGGTCAGGTCCTGCCAGCTCACCGGCTTGCTCAGGCCCTGCTTCTGGGCCTCGATGGTATTGAAGCAGATGGTCGCGGCCCACACGTCCATGCCCACCCAGGCAGGGGGGTTGGCGGCATCGCGGTAATTGGCGGCGATTTTGCCCAGGTCTTTCGGGGCGTAGGCTTCGAGCATGCCGTTCTGGTCGAGGATGGCCAGGCTGGACGCCGCCAGGCCCCATACCGCGTCGGCTTGCGGACGGTCTTTCTCGGCCAGCAGCTTGGCGGTAATGATGCCAGTGGAGTCCCGAACCCACTTGATCTCGATGTCCGGGTTGGCCCGTTCGAAGGCCTGCTTGTAGCTTTTGAGCTGTTCCGCCTCCAAGGCGGTGTAAACCATCAGCTGGGTACCCGCGGCCGAGGCCTGCAGGCTGAACATGGCGGAAACGGCTGCGGCAAGTGCAAGGTGCTTGTACATGGGTTGGGTCCTTACAGGTCAGGCGGTCGCGGCGCGTTGGCGCCAGGCTTGGGAGCGGCGCAGCAGGCCGCGTGAGGCTGTGGCCAGCAACAGTGAAGCGCTGGCACTGGTCAGCAGAATCAAGGTGGACATGGCGGCGGCACCCCCCACGTTGCCGGCGTCGTCCATGTTCAGCACGGCAACGGCGGCCAGGAGGGTATCGGGGCTATACAGGAAGATCGCGGCCGACACGGTAGTCATCGCCGAGACGAACAGGTAGCGGATGATGTCCAGCAGCGCCGGCAGGCAGATTGGCACGGTCACCCGCAGGAAGTGCTTGCACAGCGGCGCCTTCAACGACAGCGCAGCCGCCTCGAACTCACCGTCGAGCTGACGCAGGGCAGTGGTCGCGGTCATCTGCGCGGTGGTGAGGTAATGGGCAATGGTGCACACCACCAGTAACCCCATGCCGCCGTAAAACACATGCAGCGGGTTGCCATTGAGGTTGAAGAAGAATACGTAGCCCAGCCCCAGCACAAGTCCCGGCACGGCCATGGGAATGAAGCTGAGCAGGCGCAGCGCTTGGTTGAGCAGGCGTTGGCCCTGGGTCTTCTCCATCAGGTAGGCACCGGTGAAGATCACGACGCTGCCAATCAGCGCGGTGCAAATGGCCATGGTCACGCTATTGCGATAGGCCAGCCAGCCGCCACCGGCGGTGTCTTCGAACCTGTAGTGACGCAGCGACAGCGACAGGTTGTAGGGCCAGAAGGTGACCAGCGATGAGTACACTGCCATGCCGATCACCAGCAGCAATGCCGCACACACCAGCAGCACGATGGCCAGGCAGCAGGCATCGCGGCCACGCGACGGCTTGGGTTCGAATACCTGGGCACGGCCACTCATGGCCTGGCCCTGACGCCGGCGCAGCCAGGCATCGACGCTGAAGCTGAACAGGGCTGGTAGCAGCAGCACCATGCCGATCAGCGCGCCACGGCCAAACTGTTGCTGGCCGACCACGGCCTTGTAAGCCTCCAGCGCCAGCACCTGATAGTCGCCACCGACCACGACCGGTACGCCGAAGTCGGTGATGGTCAGGGTAAAGACCAGGCAGAACGCAGCGAACACAGCGTGGCGCGTGGCCGGCCAGGTGATGCTGGTAAATGCCCGGCACGGACCGGCGCCCATGCTCGAGGCGGCATCGAACAGGCGAGCATCGGCCAGCGACAATGCCGACAGCAGGATCATCAGCGCATGCGGGAAGGTGTAGATCGCCTCGCCCAGCACGATGCCCCAGAAACCATAGATGTTGTCGTCGAACAACCCGCGCAGCAGGCCCTGATTGCCAAACAGGTAGACCAATGCGATGGCTGGCAGCATCGACGGGGCCAGCAGCGGCAAGAGCGAAATCCCTCGCCACAGGCCTTTGCCCGGGATCAACGTGCGTTGCAAGGCGAAGGCAAACAGGTAGGCCAGCGGCACGACGATGACCGCGACGGTGAAGGCCACCGACAGGCTGTTGCCCAGCAACCAGTGGAAGTTGTCGCTGGCGAACAGTTCACGGGCCGCCAGCAAGCCACCGCCCTGACCCGCTTCACCACTGAAACCACGCCAGAAGATCGCCAGCAGCGGCATCAGCACGGCCAGCACCAGAAGGATCAGCAGCAGGCTCTTGCCGCCGACGACGAACAACCGGTCGCTCAGGGCGACGCCAGCACGCGGCGCGGCCTTGCCCTGGTTGAGCGGCAGGGACATTGGCACGGCCATCTCAGGCAAACACCTGCAGGCTCTGCGGTGGCAACGCCACCCAGATATCCTGCGAACCCAGGCGTGGCATCACCTCGGGCGTCAGTTCGGCCAGCAGGGCATGGCCTGGCAGCGCCTTGAGTTCGAAGCTCATGCGGCAGCGGTTACCGAGGAAGGTGATCTCGCGGACCCTGGCGGGGAACACGTTGTCTTCGTGTACCACTGGGTTCACCGTGATGGCCTCCGGGCGGCAGAACAGCCGGCCACTGCTGGCCTGGGCCGAACCTGGCGCCAGACGCATGTCCAGGCCGCCGACCAGGGCATGGCTGTCGTCGCGGCGTTGGAATGGCAGCCAGTTGCCCTGGCCGACGAACTCGGCGACGAACGGCGTGGCCGGCTGGTCGTAGATTTCCTGCGGGGTGGCGTACTGCTCGACCTGGCCGTTGTTCATCACCGCAATGCGGTCGGCCATCAGCATGGCTTCATCCTGGTTGTGTGTAACCATCAACGTGGTGATACCCAACTGGCGTTGCAGTTCGCGCAGTTCGGTGCACAGGTGCTCACGCACCCGGGCGTCCAGTGCCGACATCGGCTCGTCCAGCAGTAACAGCGATGGCGACGGCGCCAGTGCGCGGGCCAGGGCCACCCGTTGCTGCTGGCCACCGGAGAGCTGCCCGGGATACTTCTTCTCACTGCCAGAAAGGCCTACCAGATCGAGCATCTCGGCCACCCGCTGGCGGACCTGCTCGCGACCACTGCCAGCAAGGCCGTAAGCGATGTTGGCTTCGACGGTAAGGTTGGGGAACAGCGCGTAGGACTGGAACAGAATGCCGTAGTCTCGGGCCTGGGGTGGCAGCTCGGAGATATCGCGCTCGCCGACGTAAAGCGCACCACGGTCCTGACGCTCCAGCCCGGCGATGCAACGCAGCAGCGTCGTCTTGCCACAGCCGGATGGGCCAAGCAGGCACACCAGTTCGCCGGCGGTGATGTCCAGCGAAACATCGTTGAGCGCCGTGAAGGCACCGAAGCGCTTGTGGATGTTGCGCACTTTCAGTGGTGCGCCGGAGTTGGTGGGGGTCATGGCAGGGCCTCATCGAAGAGATGGGGCCATGCTAGGAATGCTGTGCGAAGGTTCTGTGGCTTTCAGGCAAAAGCCGGTGATAGTGGCATAGGCAGATTTTGTATCGACCGCTCCTGCAAGATCCTCAGAAGCGTGAACCGGCCACTTCCTGGGCTACACCAAGGAAGGCCGCTGGCAACCTGGCCTGGCGCCGCTCCTTGAGGCAGTACAGGTACTCGTGCATGACTGGCGCATCCTCCAGCGCCAGCACCCGCAGTTCCGGGTTGTGCGGCACCTCGTGGCGGGCAATCACACTGATGCCGATATTGCGCAGCACCGCCTCGCGTATCGACTCGCGGCTGCCGATTTCCAACAGTGCCCCGGCCTTCACCCCCGCCTCCTGCATCATCTGCTCGGTCAGTTTGCGGGTGGTCGAGCCTTTCTCGCGTACCAGCAGGCAATGCCCGGCCACCGCCTCGATCGATACCGTCTGGCGATGGGCCAACGGGTGGCTACGGTGCACCGCCACCACCAGCGGATCGCTCCCCAGGACCCGCCGAACCAGTCGCGGATCTTCTACCAGTTGCGACGATGCGGCGATGTCCACCCGGTAGTCCTCAAGCATTTCCAGTACCTGCTGCGAGTTACCGATCTCCACCGCGACTTCCACCTGCGGCAAGCGTTCGCGGTAGATCTTTACCAGGTCAAGAATGTAGAACGGCGCGGTCGCCGCGAGGCGCAAGCTGCCTTGGGCTTGGCCGCTGTTGCGCAGCTCGAACTCGATGTCGGCCTCCTGCTGCAGCAATGCCTTGACCATCGGCAGCAGGCGCACGCCCTCCTCGCTCAAAACCAGGCGCCGCCCGCCACGGTAGAACAACTCCACGGCGTACTGGCCTTCCAGGTTACGGATTTGCGTGGTGACCGTGGGCTGGCTGAGCCCAAGCTTCTTCGCCGCCAAGGTGATACTGCCCAGACGGGCCACCATGTAGAAGGCTTTCAGCTCCGAACTCAGCATGCATGTCCTCTATTTGCGCAACAGGCGCAAGCCGTTGAACACCACCAGCAGGCTCACGCCCATGTCGGCGAATACCGCCATCCACAGGGTGGCCATGCCGGCGAAGGTGATCGCCAGGAATATCGCCTTGATGCCTAATGCCAGAACGATGTTCTGCATGAGGATCGCCGCACTGTGGCGCGACAGCCTGACGAAGGCCGGGATTTTCCGCAAGTCATCGTCCATCAGTGCCACATCGGCAGTCTCGATGGCAGTGTCGGTACCGGCTGCCGCCATGGCAAAACCGATCTCGGCGCGGGCCAGGGCCGGGGCGTCGTTGATGCCGTCACCGACCATACCCACCCGATGACCCTGGGCGTACAGCGCTTCGATGGTTTTCAGCTTGTCGGCGGGCAGCAGGTTACCTTCGGCACGGTCTATCCCTACCACGGCGGCGATGGCTTGCGCGGTATGCGGATTGTCACCCGTGAGCATGACAGTCTTGATGCCCAACCCATGCAGCTCTTCGATGGCCTGGCGGCTGCTGTCCTTGACGGTGTCCGCCACGGCGAACAGCGCCAGCGGGCCAGAGCGGTCGAGTAGCAGGACCACGGTCTTGCCCTGGCGTTCCAGCGCATCCAGCTGGGATTCCAACTCGGGCGAACACAGCCCCAGCTCCTCTACCAGGCGGTGGTTGCCCAAGTGGTAGACCTCACCGGCAATGGTGCCTCGCACGCCACGCCCGGCCAGCGCGGCAAAATCATCCACCTCGCTCATGGCCAGGCCTTGCTCCTTGCCGTATTGGGCGATAGCGCGGGAAACCGGGTGGTCAGAGCGCTCGCCCAGGCTGGCGGCCAGGGCTTGTGCGCGGTCTTCGAACGTCGGTTCCAGCACCTTGACGTCGGTCTGCACCGGTTTGCCGTGGGTGATGGTGCCGGTCTTGTCCAGGGCCAGGAAATCCAGATGGCGTCCACCCTCCAGGTAAACGCCGCCCTTGATCAGGATGCCTTTGCGCGCGGCTGCCGCCAGGCCGCTGACGATGGTCACCGGGGTCGAGATGATCAGGGCGCACGGGCAGGCCACCACCAGCAGCACCAGGGCGCGGTAAACCCAGTCGAACCAGGCACCAGCCATGAGCAGCGGAGGGATGAGTGCCACAGCCAAGGCGATGGCAAACACTGCCGGCGTGTAGATACGCGAAAAACGGTCGACAAAACGCTGGGTAGGGGCGCGCGCGCCTTGCGCTTGCTCGACGGCCTTGATGATCCGCGCCAGGGTCGACTGCCCGGCAGCAGCAGTTACCCGGAACTCCAGCGCCCCCGCCTGGTTGATGGTGCCGGCGAACAGCTTGTCGCCCACGGTCTTTTCCACAGGCAGGCTTTCGCCGGTGATCGGTGCTTGATCGACACTGGATCGGCCGCTGGTCACTTCACCGTCCAGGCCGATGCGTTCACCGGGGCGTACCCGAACCCGCGCGCCAAGAGCCACCTCACGCACCGCCACCTCGCGCCACTGGCCATCCGCCTGCTGCACTGTTGCCATGTCCGGAGTCAGTTGCATCAACCCGCCAATGGCATTGCGCGCGCGGTCCAGCGAACGCGCTTCGATCAGCTCGGCGATGGTAAACAGCACCATCACCATGGCAGCTTCGGGCCACTGCCCGATCAGTACGGCGCCCGTCACCGCAATGCTCATCAACGCGTTGATGTTCAAGTTACGGTTTTTCAGGGCGATCCAGCCCTTCTTGTAAGTGCCCAGACCGCAGCCAAGAATGGCTGCCAGCGCCAATGCGGCTACTGCCCACTCCGGGGCCAGTGCGCCAAAGTGCACGATTTCGGCGGCGATCGCGGCAATACCTGACAATGCCAGAGGCCACCAGCGGATCTTGGCCGGTTGTGGCGTGGCTGGCGTGGCATCGTCCTGGGCAGCAATCGGCTCGGCCTTCATGCCCAGGCTGTCGATGGCCCGTTCGATGTCGGCTGTTGCACCCAACGTGTGGCGCACACCCAGCACGCGGTTGATCAGGTTGAATTCCAACTGCTCGATACCGGCCAGCTTGCCCAGTTTGTCCTGGATCAGCGTCTGCTCGGTCGGGCAGTCCATGGCCTCGATGCGAAAGCGGCTGAACTGCGCATCATCACTGGCCTTTTCGGTCAATTGCACGAACGCGGGCGCAGCACTGGCGCCGCAGCAGCTGTGAGCATGGGAATCGTGGCAGTGGCTATCGCCACCCTGGCCGTGGGCATGGTCGTGCGTGTGTTCGTGGCTGACAGGCTGGTTCATGAGGTCGTCCTTAAAATGCGCCTGTTGCCAAGTGAACACCCTGTAGCCACTATAGGGTCAAGCCACACGCTGGAGATTTCGTGATGAAGATCGGAGAACTGGCCAAAGCCACCGACTGCGCCGTGGAGACCATCCGCTATTACGAACGAGAGCACTTGCTGCCAGAGCCCGCTCGTACTGACGGCAACTACCGGCTGTACACCCAGGCGCATGTCGAGCGACTGACGTTCATCCGCAACTGCCGTACCTTGGACATGACCCTGGACGAGATCCGCAGCCTGCTAAGCCTTCGCGACAGCCCGGAAGGTTCTTGCGGCAGCGTCAATGCGCTGATCGATGAGCATATCGCGCATGTGCAGGCGCGAATCGATGGCCTGGTGGCGTTGCAAGAACAGTTGGTGGAACTGCGACAGCGCTGCAACGCACAGGGAAACGAATGCGCGATCTTGCAGCAACTGGAAGTGAACGGGGCGGTGTCGGTGCCAGAAACCGAGCATTCGCACGTGGGGCGCAGTCACGGGCACTAGAAGTGCCCGCGAAGAGGCCGGTGCAGACGATGGGGCCGTCAGACTGCCATCGGCGCCGTCATCGGCGCATGATGTTCATACCCTTCCAGCCAGAAATCACTCGGCTCGATCTTCTCCAACCACTCCGGCTCGTACTTGCCGGTCTCGGCGAACGCCGGCACGCGGTCGCTGATGACCAGTCTGGGTGCTTCCAGCGGCTCGCGCTTGAGCTGCTCGTTGAGCATGTCCAAGTGGTTCTCGTACACATGGGCATCACCAATGAAATAGGTGAACCAGCGCGGGGTATAACCGGTCAGGCGGCCGAACAACGACAGCAGGGCCGCGCCCTCGGTGAGGTTGAACGGCGTTCCCAGGCCCAGGTCATTGGAACGAATGTAGAGCGTCAGGGAAATTTCCTTGGTCTCGACATTGGGGTGGAACTGATACAGCAGATGGCACGGCGGCAGGGCCATTTCATCCAGCTGGGCGCAGTTCCAGCCATGGAACAAGATGCGACGGCTGCCCGGGTCGTTGGCGATGGTGTCCAGGCACTGACGCACCTGGTCGATGGCCTTGTACAGGATGACGAACGCCTGGCCCTCTTCCTCGTCCTGGGCGATCCTGCGAAAGCCCTGCTTTTCAGCCATCTCGATCGCTGCCGGGTTGCTCAGCGGAACGCGCTTGTAGCCCGGCCACTTGCGCCATTGCACGCCGTAGATCTCGCCGAGGTCGTCATGCCCCTGGCGGAATGGGTTGGCCAGCCACTGGGCGTTTTCGTTGGCGTTCTGGTCCCAGACCTTGCAGCCCAGCTCGCGGAACTCACCGGCGCTCTTCACGCCACGCAGGAAACCCACCATCTCGCCGATGGCCGACTTGAACGCCAGCTTGCGTGTGGTGATGGCCGGGAAGCCTTTCTGCAGGTCGAACTTGAGCATGGCGCCCGGCAGGCTGATGGTGCGAATACCGGTGCGGTTGCCTTGCAAGGTGCCGTTCTCGATGACGTCACGGACCAGATCTAGATACTGTTTCATGGCTTACCTGTAACAAGAACGGCAGGGGGATCGCCCCTGCCGTGAAAATCAAACGGTGGCCTTGGCCGTCGGTTTACGGTTGTAAGCCCACCAGATCAGGAAGATGCCGCCGGCGATCATCGGCACGCAAAGCAACTGGCCCATGGTCAACCAGCCGAAGGCGATGTAGCCAAGCTGGGCGTCGGGTACCCGCACGAACTCCACGATGAAACGGAAGATACCGTAGAACAGCGCGAACATGCCGGAAACGGCCATGGTCGGGCGCGGCTTGCGCGAGTACAGCCAGAGGATGACGAATAGTGCCACACCTTCGAGGGCGAACTGGTAAAGCTGCGACGGGTGACGCGGCAACTGGGCCGGGTCGCTGAACGGTGGGAACACCATCGCCCAAGGCAGATCGGTGGCCTTGCCCCACAGTTCGGCGTTGATGAAGTTGCCGATACGCCCGGCGCCCAAGCCAATCGGTACCAGCGGGGCGACGAAGTCCATCAGTTCGAAGAACGACTTGTTATTGCGCTTGCCGAACCACAGCGCCGCCAACATCACGCCAATGAAGCCACCATGGAACGACATGCCGCCCTTCCACACCTCGAAGATCAACGTCGGATTGGCCAGGTACTGGTGCAGGTCATAGAACAACACGTAGCCCAGGCGCCCGCCAACGATCACCCCCATCGACAACCAGAACACCAGGTCCGAGAGCTTTTCACGGCTCCAGGTGGGGTCGAAGCGGTTCAGACGGCGCGAAGCCAGCAGCCAGGCGCCGCCGATGCCGATCAGGTACATCAGGCCGTACCAGTGGATTTTCAGCGGCCCGATGGCCACGGCCACGGGGTCTATCTGCGGGTAAGGCAGCATGGAACTTCCTCTCGATTCAAATCAAAAAGCTGAGGCCGACGCAGAACAGCAGTGCTGCGAACAGGCGTTTCAACAAACGTGGCGAAAGCTTGTGCGCCAGACGCGCGCCGTAGCGGGCGAAAAACATGCTGGTGACGGCAATGCCGACCAGTGCCGGCAGGTACACGTAGCCCAGGCTATGGGCCGGCAAATGTTCCTCGCGCCAGCCCAGCCACATGAAGCTCAGGGCGCTGGCCACCGCAATCGGCAGACCACACGCCGAGGAGGTCGCCACTGCCTGTTGCATGGGCAGGCTGCGCCAGGTCAGGAACGGCACGGTCAGCGAACCGCCACCGATGCCGAAAATGGCCGAGGCCCAGCCGATCACACCGCCAGCACCGACCAATGCGGGCTTGCCGGGGATGCCACGGCTGGCCTTGGGTTTCAGGTCCAGGGCCATCTGTACGGCGACGATCAGGGCGAACACACCGATGATCTTCTGCAACTGCGGACCTTGGATGAGCGAAGCCGTCTTGGCACCGATACCGGCCCCGATGAGGATGCCGAGGGTCATCCAGGCAAAAATCGGCCATTGCACCGCGCCTTTACGCTGGTGCTCGAGCACGGCGTTGATCGATGTGAATACGATGGTCGCCAGTGAAGTGCCGACCGCCAGGTGGGTCAGCACCGAGGGGTCGAAGCCCTGCAGGGTGAAGCTGAACACCAGCACCGGCACGATGATGATGCCGCCGCCCACGCCGAACAGCCCGGCCAGCACGCCGGCGCACGCGCCCAACAGCAGATAGAGTACGAACTCCATTCGTCGCCCCCAAGAAAAACAATCCGGCATGGTAACGGAAGCCGGGCTCGGGGCTCTAGTGAAGTCTGTGACAGGATGGATCGACACGGCCGCAATGGGTAGAGTGGCTAAAAACACAGAGGCCCAACCGATGTGCCTGATCGTATTCGCCTGGCGGCCCGGACACCCCCTGCCGCTGATCGTCGCGGCCAACCGTGACGAATTCTATGCCCGTCCCGCACTGGCCCTGGCGGGCTGGGATGATGCGCCCGGCGTGTATGCCGGTCGCGACCTGGAGGCCGGGGGCACCTGGCTGGGCGTGGGACCCCAGGGGCGCTTCGCCGCGCTGACCAACATCCGCGACCCTAGCCAGCCGCTGGGGGCGCGCAGCCGGGGTGAACTGGTGGCGGCGTTTCTGCAGGGTGATCAGGGGCTCGAAGGGTATCTCGACCAAGTCGCCAGCCGCAGCGGGCAGTATTCGGGGTTCAACTTACTGGTCGGTGACGGTCAGCGACTGGGTTACCTGCATGCCCGCGAAGCAGAGCCCCGACTGCTGGCCCCCGGTGTGTATGGGCTGTCCAATGCCGGGCTGGATACGCCATGGCCGAAGCTGGTGAAGGCGCGAAACGGCCTGGAGGCGTTACTGGAATCAGCGGACCCACAACGCATGCTGGCGTTGCTGGCCGATGCCGAACCCGCGGCGGATGGCGAACTGCCTGAGACGGGTGTGGGACTGGCGACCGAGAAGTTGCTGTCGAGTGTGTTCATCGCCAGCCAGAGCTACGGAACACGCGCCAGTACGGTACTGATCGTGGACGATCATGGCAGAAGACGGCTGTTCGAGCGCAGTTTCGGCCCGTTTGGTGGGCATTTGGGGGAAGTTACCCTCGAAGTCTGATGCCTATCGCCAGCAAGCCAGGCCCCGAAGGCCGTTGGAACCGGCTAGCCGGCGATAGGGACACATCAATCAGAGCGCCTTGTTCGGGCCGATCATCCGCGCCAACCCAAGGTTCTTCAGCGCCAGCTGCAACGAGCTGTGGATAACCTGCGGGTTGTCATGACCCATGGCCTCGGTCAG
This sequence comes from Pseudomonas sp. Rh2, assembly GCF_040762985.1. Classification (NCBI taxonomy): domain Bacteria; kingdom Pseudomonadati; phylum Pseudomonadota; class Gammaproteobacteria; order Pseudomonadales; family Pseudomonadaceae; genus Pseudomonas; species Pseudomonas sp. Rh2. Next base: position 752,350 of record NZ_CP142890.1, on the reverse strand, counting down.
CAGCTCCTTGGCCTTGCTCATGTTGATCTGGCGCAGCATCCACTTCACCTTCGGCAGGTTGGTAGCGTTCATCGACAGGCTGTCGAAGCCCATGGCCATCAACAGGATCGCCGCCGCCGGATCACCGGCCATCTCGCCACAGATACTCACTGGCTTGCCTTCGCCATGGGCGTCGCGCACCACGGTGTTCAACGCCTGCAACACCGCTGGGTGCAGGTAGTCGTAAAGGTCGGCGACACGCGGGTTGTTGCGATCGACCGCCAGCAGGTACTGGGTCAGGTCGTTGGAGCCCACCGACAGGAAGTCCACCTGCCGCGCCAGCTCCTTGGTCTGGTACACCGCAGCCGGGATCTCGACCATCACGCCGACCGGTGGCATCGGTACATCGGTGCCCTCGTCGCGGACCTCGCCCCAGGCCCGGTGGATCAGGTGCAGGGCTTCTTCGAGCTCATGAATGCCCGAGATCATCGGCAGCAGGATGCGCAGGTTGTTCAGGCCCTCGCTGGCCTTGAGCATGGCGCGGGTCTGAACCAGGAAGATCTCCGGGTGGTCGAGCGTGACGCGAATGCCGCGCCAGCCCAGGAACGGGTTCTCTTCCTTGATCGGAAAATATGAAAGGGCCTTGTCACCGCCGATGTCGAGGGTCCGCATGGTCACCGGCAGCGGATGGAACGCCGCCAACTGTTCGCGGTAGATCGCCAGCTGCTCTTTCTCGCTGGGGAAGCGCTGGTTGATCATGAATGGTACTTCGGTACGGTACAGCCCTACACCTTCGGCGCCGCGCTGCTGGGCACGGGCAACATCGGCGAGCAGACCAGTGTTGACCCACAACGGCATGCGGTGGCCATCGGGGGTCACGCAGGGCAGTTCGCGCAAAGCGTCAAGGCCCTGGGCGAGCTGGCGCTCTTCCTCCACCACATCGCTGTACTGCTTGCGCAGCACGTCGCTGGGGTTGGTGAACACCTCGCCTTTGTAGCCGTCGACGATCATTTCGATACCGTCGACCTTGGAATACGGCAGGTCGACCAGACCCATCACCGTCGGGATCCCCATGGCCCGAGCCAAGATCGCGACGTGGGAGTTGCCCGAGCCCAGTACCGACACCAACCCTACCAGCTTGCCCTCCGGCACCTCGCCGAGCATGGCCGGGGTCAGCTCTTCACTGACCAGGATGGTATTGTCGGCATAGACCAGCGATTGCGAGCGGGCCTCTTGCAGGTAAGCCAGCAGGCGTCGACCGAGGTCTTTGACGTCGGATGCGCGCTCGCGCAGGTAATCATCGTCCATCAGCTCGAAGCGGCTGACGTGCTCGCCGACCACCTGGCGCAGCGCGCCCTGAGCCCATTGGCCAGTCTTGATGACTTCGGTTACCTCACCGCCAAGGGCGGCGTCTTCGAGCATCATCAGGTAGACGTCGAACAACGCGCGCTCTTCCGGGCGCAGCTGCGTGGCCAGCTTGGCGGACAGCTTGCGCATGTCTTCGCGCACGCCTTCGAGCGCGTTCTGGAACAGATTGAGCTCGGCGTCGATATCGTCGACCGCCTTGTCGGGAACCACTTCGAGGTCAGCGGGCGGCAGCATGACCACGGCACGCCCGACTGCAGCGCCTGGCGAGCCCGGCACGCCGACGAAACGCGCTTCCTGGATACCCTTGCCCTGGCGCCCCAGCCCCCTGATCGAGCCTGTGGCCTCGGCATGGGCAATTACCCCGGCCAGTTGCGCGCTCATGGTGACCAGGAAGGCTTCTTCGCCCTCGTCGAACTGGCGGCGCTCCTTTTGCTGGATCACCAGCACCCCCACCACGCGGCGGTGGTGAATGATTGGCGCGCCAAGGAAGGAGGCGAATTTTTCCTCGCCGGTTTCGGCGAAGTAGCGGTAACGGGGGTGGTCGGCGGCGTTTTCCAGGTTCAGCGGCTCTTCGCGGGTGCCGACCAGGCCGACCAGACCTTCGTTGGGGGCCATGCTGACTTTGCCGATGGAGCGCTTGTTCAAGCCCTCGGTGGCCATCAGCACGAAACGGTTGGTTTCCGGGTCGAGCAGGTAGACCGAGCAGACCTGGCTGCCCATGGCCTCCTTGACGCGCAAGACAATGATACCCAACGCCGTCTTGAGATCTTTGGCGGAGTTCACTTCCTGGACGATCTTGCGCAGCGTATTGAGCATGGCTCGGGGTCGAACTCCGTCGTCAGTCGCGCGTCAGCAGACGCGGTGCTAGCTCTTTCAGGGCGCGTCGGTAGACCTCGCGCTTGAATGTCACCACCTGGCCCAGCGGGTACCAATAACTGACCCAGCGCCAGCCGTCGAACTCTGGCTTGCCGGTCAGGTCCATCCGCACCCGCTGTTCGTTACTCACCAGGCGCAGCAGGAACCACTTCTGCTTCTGGCCGATACACAACGGCTGGCTGTGGGTACGTACCAGGCGTTGGGGTAAACGATAACGCAACCAGCCACGGGTGCAGGCAAGAATTTCCACATCGTCGCGTTCAAGGCCAACTTCTTCGTTCAGCTCGCGGTACAGGGCATCTTCCGGCGTTTCATCAGGGTTGATACCGCCCTGGGGAAATTGCCAGGCATCCTGGTTGATCCGCCGAGCCCATAGCACCTGCCCGGCATCATTCGTGAGAATGATCCCGACGTTAGGGCGAAAACCATCCGGGTCGATCACGGCAGCAACCTCGCAAACGCATGTCACCGCATTGTTCCACAAAGCTCACGAGCGCAGCAACGCGCCCACCAAGCTTATGTGCAGCGAGGTGAAAACTCCGTATTCTGCGGGCTTCCTTGTGGCAGACCTGAGTGACCGCGATGCGCCTGGCTTTATTCGACCTGGACAATACCCTCCTCGGTGGCGACAGCGACCATGCATGGGGCGACTACCTGTGCGAACGGCGCATCCTTGACCCGGTCGCCTACAAACAACGCAATGACGGTTTCTACCAGGACTACCTGGCCGGCACCCTGGACCTGCAGGCGTACCTGGCCTTTTCCATGGAAATCCTCGCTGCCACGGCGCCTGCCCAGCTCGACGAATGGCACCGCGACTTCATGCGCGACTGCATCGAGCCGATCATCCTGCCCAAGGCCGAGGCTCTGCTGCGCCAGCACCGCGAGGCCGGCGACCACCTGCTGATCATCACCGCCACCAACCGGTTCGTCACCGCACCCATCGCCCGCCGCCTGGGTGTACGCACCCTGCTGGCTACCGAATGCGAGATCATCGACGGCCGGTACACCGGGCGCAGTACCGATATACCGTGTTTCCGTGAAGGGAAGGTGAAGCGTCTGAAGCGCTGGATGCTGGAGAACGGCTATGACCTGCAGGGCAGCAGCTTCTACAGCGACTCGATGAACGACCTGCCCTTGCTGGAGCAGGTTGAGCGGCCGGTGGCCGTGGACCCGGATCCGAAACTGCGGGCGGAGGCGGAGCGGCGTGGGTGGCAGGTGTTGTCGCTCAGGGATTGAGACCGACAGGGCCGCTATGCGGCCCCTTCGCGACACAAAGCCGCTCCCCCAGCGCAGCGAAGCTGCCTTATATCGGCTTGGCCCCCATCAGCCCGGCGATGGACAGCAAGCACACCCCACTGAATACCGCCAGCGCCAGGGTGAACTTCAAACCCACCACCTCGGCCTTGCGCAGGCGATTCAGACGCACCAGCAACCACCACACGGCAAACGCGCCGAAGGTGTAGATGACGCTGGACGCCAGCAGCCAGGTCTGCCCCAGCGGCCAGCCGACCAGGTGTACCAGCCACCACCCGCTGAACGGCATGCTCACCAAGCACACCCCCATCAGCAGCCAGACGAACACCAACGGTCGGCGCAACAGCTTGCCATACGCCTGGGTATCGCCTCGCCGGCGCGCCACAATGGTCCAGACCGCCAGCCCCAGCGCACCCAGCAACAACAGGGCGGTGGCGACGATGTGCAGGGTCTTGAGCGTTGTCAGGTGTTCCATGTCTTCACGTCCTTGAGCGATAGGTCTAGCTTAGCCGCTCAACCCAGGAACAGCCGGTATGCTGGGTTGTCGGTCTCGTCCCAGTACGGATAACCGATCTTGGCCAAGGCCGCCGGCACCAAATGGCGCTCATCTTCCGGTACCTGCAAACCGGCTACCACGCGTCCATCGGCAGCACCATGGTTACGGTAATGGAACATCGAAATGTTCCAGCGCCCGCCCAGCTTGTTGAGGAAGTTGAACAGCGCACCGGGCCGCTCAGGGAACTCGAAACGCAGCACGATCTCATCGCTGGCGCCTGCCGAATGGCCGCCGACCATATGGCGAATGTGCAGCTTGGCCAGTTCGTTGTCGGTCAGGTCGGTTACCGGGAAACCTTGATCGCTCAAATGCTGCACCAAGGCCGCCCGAGGGTCGTTCTCCGGATGGGTTTGTACGCCCACGAAGATGTGCGCCTCATCGGAAGTGTGGCGACGGTAGTTGAATTCGGTGATCTGGCGTTTGCCAATGGCCTCGCAGAAGGCCTTGAAGCTGCCTGGCCGCTCGGGAATGGTCACGGCGATGATCGCTTCGCGCTTTTCACCCAACTCGGCACGCTCGGCCACGTGGCGCAGACGATCGAAGTTGACGTTAGCGCCCGAATCGATGGCCACCAGGGTCTGGCCGCTCACGCCCTTGAGCTCGACGTACTTCTTGATGCCCGCAACGCCCAATGCGCCAGCAGGTTCGGTGATCGAGCGGGTATCGTCGTAGATATCCTTGATTGCTGCACAGATTTCATCCGTACTGACGGTCACCACCTCGTCCACGTAGTGACGGCAGATGTCGAAGGTATGCTGACCGATCTGGGCTACCGCGACGCCATCGGCGAACAGCCCCACCTGGGGCAGCACCACGCGCTCGCCTGCCGCCATCGCTGCCTGCAGACAGTTGGAGTCGTCCGGCTCGACACCGATCACCTTGATCTCGGGGCGCAGGTACTTCACGTAGGCCGCGATACCGGCGATCAGACCGCCGCCGCCCACAGGCACGAAGATCGCGTCCAGCTGGCCGGGGTGCTGGCGCAGGATTTCCATGGCCACGGTGCCTTGGCCGGCGATGGTGTGCGGGTCATCGTAAGGGTGGATGTAGACGAAGCCCTTCTCGTCCACGAGCTTGAGCGAATAAGCCAGCGCCTCGGGGAACGAATCGCCGTGAAGCACCACCTTGCCGCCCCGCGAACGCACGCCCTCGACCTTGATCTCCGGGGTGGTCTTGGGCATCACGATGGTGGCCTTGATGCCCAGCTCGCGGGCCGCCAGGGCTACACCCTGCGCGTGGTTGCCGGCGGAGGCGGTGACAACGCCACGGGCCAGTTCTTCTGCGCTCAACTGCGCCAGCTTGTTGTACGCCCCGCGGATCTTGAAGGAGAACACCGGCTGCAGGTCTTCACGTTTGAGCAGCACCTGGTTGTTCAGGCGCTTGCTCAGCTGCCCGGCGCTCTGCAGCGGGGTTTCGACCGCAACGTCGTAGACGCGCGAGGTGAGGATCTTCTTGACGTACTGTTCGAGCATCGGGAAAGCATCACTGGCCGCGGGACAAGGGCTGGGAGTCTACCCCAGCGCTACGTCGGGCGACCACAGCAAAGCCGCCCGAGCCGTTATACTAGGCAACTTTGAAACCGCCCTGCCCCTTTCGGAGCCCGCATGACCCAGGACCAACTCAAACAGGCCGTCGCCCAGGCCGCTGTCGACTTCATTCTGCCCAAGCTGGATGAAAAGAGCGTCGTCGGCGTCGGAACCGGTTCGACCGCCAACTTCTTCATTGATGCCCTGGCCCAGCACAAGACCGCCTTCGATGGCGCGGTCGCCAGCTCCGAGGCCACCGCCCAGCGTCTGAAGGGCCATGGTATTCCGGTGTACGAGCTCAACAGCGTCAGCGAACTGGAGTTCTACGTCGACGGCGCCGACGAAAGCGATGCGCACCTGAACCTGATCAAGGGCGGCGGTGCGGCCCTGACCCGCGAGAAGATCGTCGCCGCCGTGGCCAAGACCTTCATCTGCATCGCCGACGCCAGCAAGCTGGTGCCGGTGCTGGGTGCCTTCCCGCTGCCAGTCGAAGTCATCCCAATGGCCCGCAGCCATGTCGCGCGCCAGCTGGTGAAGCTGGGCGGCGACCCGGTGTACCGCGAGGGCGTGGTGACCGACAATGGCAACGTGATCCTGGATGTGCACAACCTGCAGATCACCAACCCGGTAGAGCTGGAGCGCCAGATCAACGCGATCGTCGGCGTCGTCACCAACGGCCTGTTCGCGGCCCGTCCCGCCGACTTGCTGCTGCTGGGCACTGCAGAAGGCGTGAAAAGCCTGAAAGCCGAGTAACAGCTGGGCGGCGCAGGCTCTACGTTCAGGGCCTGCGCCGTCTTCACCCCGCCTTCTATGCATATTCCAAAGAGTTAGTTCATAAACCTCTGATAAGCCATTAGGGTATATATACCGGACCACCGGACCAACAAATGTTTGTCGCGTTCAGCTGAAGCGACGTTTCTATTTTGTGAGGTAAGGAATGGTCAGGGTCACAATCACCCCAGTGCGCAACGCCAGGGCATTGAGTGCAGCCAAGGAGCGGCACTGATGTCCAGCCAGCCAAATACCCAATTTCACAGCGACCTCGACAGCTCGCCACTGCTGCTGCCGGCCAAGGTGCTGCGTACCGACGCCGAAGCTCTGCAAGCCGCCCGTGAACTGGCTGCGATCGCTCGCGAGCAGGCCTCGCGCCGCGATCAGCAACGCAAGCTGCCGTGGGCCGAGATCGAACAGTTCACCCGCAGCGGCCTGGGTAGCATCAGTGTGCCCAAGGCCTATGGCGGCCCGGACGTTTCCTTCGAAACCATCGCCGAGGTATTCCGCCTGATCAGCGCCGCCGACCCGGCTCTGGGGCAGATCCCACAGAACCAGTTCGGCATGCTGCAATTGCTGCGTCTGACCGCCAGCGAAGCCCAGCAGGCGGTGATCTTCCGCAGCGTGCTCGACGGTTGGCGTATCGGTAATGCCGGGCCTGAACGCGGCACCAAGGATACCCTGACCCTCAAGGCCAGGATCACCCGCACAGGTGACGGCTACCGCGTCAGCGGCGAGAAGTTCTATTCCACAGGTGCCCTGTTCGCCCATTGGGTTGCCGTCAAGGCACTGGACGACGAAGGCCGACAGCGCCTGGCATTCGTACGCCGGGGCAGCCCTGGGCTGCGCATCGTCGACGACTGGTCGGGCTTCGGACAGCGCACCACCGCCAGCGGCACCGTGCTGCTCGACGAGGTGCCGGTGGAGGCCGACCTGGTCATCGACAACTGGCGCCAGCGTGACATCCCCAACATTCAAGGGGCTGCGTCGCAACTGATCCAGGCCGCCATCGACGCAGGCATCGCCGAAGCGGCGATCGAAGATGCAATCGCCTTCGTGCGCGATAAATCCCGGCCATGGATCGAAGCCAAGGTCGAGCGCGCCAGCGACGACCCTTATGTGATCGCCGACATCGGCCGCCTGAAACTCGAGCTGCACGCCGCCGAAGCCCTGCTACGCAAGGCGGCCAGAGTGCTTGACGAGGTCAACGCCGGACCGATCGACGCCCAAGCGGCAGCCCGTGCCTCTATCGCCGTGGCCGAGGCCAAGGTACTGACCACCGAGATTTCGCTGCAGGCCAGCGAGAAACTGTTCGAACTGGCCGGCAGCCGCGCCACCCTCGCCGAGTTCAACCTCGACCGCCACTGGCGCAATGCCCGGGTGCACACGCTGCATGACCCGGTGCGCTGGAAGTACCACGCGGTGGGCGCGTACCACCTTAACGGCACCCTGCCTGCACGGCATTCCTGGATCTGATTCGCCCCCCATCGCCGAACCGCCGGTGCCCTGTAGGCGCTGGCTTGTCGCCGATGGCGTGGCACGCGGCTCCACCCCGGAGAACAAAATGACGACATCGATCATCACCAGCGATGCCCAGGCATTGTCCGTCGCTGAAGAAATTGCCCAGAAACTGCGCCAGGACAGCCCCCTGCGCGACCGCGAACGCCGCCTGCCCCACGCCGAGCTCGATCTGTTCAGCCGCTCTGGCCTGTGGGCCATCAGCGTGCCCAAAGCCTTCGGCGGCGCGGGCGTATCCAACGTCACGCTGGCCAAGGTCATCGCCCGAATCGCCCAGGCCGACGCCTCCCTTGGGCAGATCCCGCAAAACCACTTCTACGCCCTGGAAGTGCTGCGCGTGAATGGCAGCACTGAGCAGCAAAGACGCCTTTACGGTGAAGTTCTCAAAGGTCAGCGCTTTGGCAATGCCTTGGCCGAACTGGGTACCAAGAACGCCCACGACCGCACCACTCGCCTCACCCGCGATGGCGAAGGTTTCCGTATCGATGGCCGCAAGTTCTACGCCACTGGTGCGCTTTATGCCCAGCGCATCCCCACCTCGGTCGTCGATGAGCACGGTACTCAGCACCTGGCCTTCGTCCCTGCCAATAGCCGAGGGCTGCAGGTGATCGACGACTGGAGTGGCTTCGGCCAGCGCACCACCGGCAGCGGCTCGGTGGTGTTCGACAACGTGTTCGTGCGCGCCGACGACGTGGTGCCGTTCGACAGCGCCTTCGAGCGGCCGACACCCGTCGGCCCGCTGGCCCAGATTCTTCATGCCGCCATCGACACCGGTATCGCCCGCGCCGCTTATGAAGATGCCCTGCACTTCGTGCGCACCCGCAGCCGGCCCTGGGTCGACTCCGGCCTCGACAAAGCCACTGACGATCCGCTGACCCTGAAAAGCTTCGGTCACCTGGCGATCCGCCTGCACGCCACCGAAGCCCTGCTGGAGCGCGCAGGGGAATACCTCGACCGCGCCCGCGACGACAGCAACGCCGACACCGTCGCCGCTGCGTCGATCGCCGTGGCCGAGGCACGGGCGATCAGCACCGAAATCTCCCTCGCCGCCGGCACCACGCTGTTCGAATTGGCCGGCAGCCAGGCCACCCTCGCCGAACATAACCTCGACCGCCACTGGCGCAATGCCCGGGTTCATACCTTGCATGACCCGGTGCGCTGGAAGTACCACGCCATCGGCAACTACTACCTGAACGACACGAACCCGCCGCGCCGGGGGACCATCTGATGGCCAAGCAGATTCTGCTCAATGCCTTCAACATGAACTGCGTCGGGCATATCAACCACGGGCTGTGGACCCACCCCCGGGATACTTCGACACGCTACAAGACCCTGGAATACTGGACCGACCTGGCGAAGCTGCTCGAACGCGGGCTATTCGACGGATTGTTCATCGCCGACATCGTCGGCACTTACGACATCTACGGCAGTTCGCTGGACCTGACGCTCAAGGAATCCATCCAGCTACCGGTCAACGACCCACTGCTGCTGGTCTCGGCCATGGCCGCGGTGACCCGCCACCTGGGCTTCGGCCTGACCGCCAACCTTACCTACGAGGCGCCGTACCTGTTCGCACGACGCCTCTCGACCCTCGACCACCTGAGCAATGGCCGGGTCGGCTGGAACATCGTCACTGGCTACCTCGACAGCGCCGCCCGCGCCATGGGCCTTGCGCAGCAGCCTGAGCACGACCGCCGGTACGACCAGGCCGATGAATACCTACAGGTGCTGTACAAGCTACTGGAAGGCAGTTGGGACGACGATGCCGTGGTGCAAGACCGCGAACAGCGTATCTACGCCCGGCCAGACAAAGTGCGTAAAGTTCGGCACCAAGGCGAGTTCTACCAGGTCGAAGGATATCACCTGTGCGAGCCTTCGCCGCAGCGCACCCCGGTGCTGTTCCAGGCCGGTAGCTCGCCTCGCGGCCTGGCCTTTGCCGGCAATCATGCCGAATGCGTGTTCATCAGCGGGCAGGACAAGGCCGGCACCCGCGCCCAGGTCGACAAGGTGCGCGCAGCGGCCCAGGTAGCCGGCCGCGCCCCCCAGTCCATCAAGGTGTTCATGGGCATCACCGTGATCGTCGCGCCCACCGAAGACCAGGCGCAGGCCAAGCATGCCGAATACCTGCGCTACGCCAGCCCCGAAGCGGGTGTAGCGCACTTCGCGGCCTCCACCGGGATCGACTTCGCCGCCTATGCGCTGGACCAGCCCATCGGTTTCAGCAAAGGCAATGCCATCCAGTCGGCCACCCGCCAGTTGCAGGAGAACGCCTGGACCCGCCGCCGCCTGTTGCAGCAGCACGCTCTGGGCGGACGCTACGTGACCCTGGTCGGCACTGCCGAACAGGTCGCAGAGCAGCTCATCGCCTGGATCGACGAGACCGGTCTGGATGGTTTCAACCTGACCCGTACCGTCACCCCGGAAAGTTTCGAAGACTTCATCGACCTGGTGGTCCCGCAACTGCAACAACGAGGCCGCTACAAGACTGCCTACGCCGAGGGCACCCTGCGCGAGAAGCTGTTCGACAGCGCTCACCCCTTTTTGCCCGACGGCCACCCTGGCTCGAATTACCGCTCAACCGCCCCTGCCCCGACTGGAGTCCTGCACCATGCTTGAGAAACTGTTCCGGCCCGTCGCGGCCATCGCCCTGACCCTTGGCCTGTCCAGCTCGCTGCTCGCCGCCGAGCCTCTGAAGATCGGCACCACCGCAGCCTTCGCGATTCCGTTGGAGGCCGCCGTGGAAGAGGCGCACAAGCAAGGCCTGGAAGTGAAGCTGATCGAGTTCAGCGACTGGATCGCACCCAACGTCAGCCTCAACAGCGGCGACATCGACGTCAATTACTTCCAGCACATCCCTTTCCTGGAGAACGCCAAGGCCGCCGCTGGATTTGACCTGGTGCCGTACGCACCGGGAATCATCAACAACGTCGGGCTGTACTCGAAAAAATACAAAAGCTTCGCCGAACTGCCCGAAGGCGCCAGCGTGGCCATTGCCAATGACCCGATCAACAGCGGACGCGGGTTGCAACTGCTGGCCAAGGCTGGCTTGATCACCCTCAAGCCGGGCGTTGGCTACAAGGCCACCGAAGACGACATCGTCGCCAACCCGAAAAAGCTGAAAATCCTCCAGGTCGAGGCCGTCCAGTTGGTGCGTGCCTATGACGATGCCGACCTGGTCCAGGGCTACCCTGCCTACATCCGCCTGGCCAACAGTTTCGACGCCACTTCGGCACTGCTGTTCGATGGCCTGGAGAACAAGGAATACGTCATCCAGTTCGTCATTCGTCCGCAAACCAAGAACGACCCACGCCTGGCCAAGTTCGTCGACATCTACCAGCACTCGCCGACCGTGCGCGCGGCGCTGAACAAGGCGCACGGCAAGCTCTACCAGGCCGGCTGGGAAGGCTGACATGAGCCAGGCCCGCGCCTTCAAGGCGCCCATCACCGACACCTCGCCACCACCGTCACGCGAGCAGGCCCTGCGCCCGGACGTCAATGAAGCCCACGTGCGCTTCATTGGCCTGGGCAAGACCTACCCCGGCCAGGCGCAACCGGCCTTGCAGGGCATCGACCTGAACATCCGCCGCGGTGAGATCTTCGGCATCATCGGACGCAGTGGCGCAGGCAAGTCCTCACTGCTGCGTACCATCAATCGCCTGGAGCAACCCAGCCAGGGCCGGGTATTGATCGACCAGGTGGACATCGCCCCATTCGACGAGGATCGCCTGGTTGCGCTGCGTCGACGCATCGGCATGATCTTCCAGCACTTCAACCTGATGTCGGCCAAGACCGTGTGGCAGAACGTCGAACTGCCACTGAAGGTGGCCGGCGTGGCCAGGGCCGAGCGCCAGCGCAAAGTACGCGAGTTGCTGGAACTGGTGGGCCTTGGCGAGAAGCATCATGTCTACCCGGCGCAGCTGTCCGGGGGACAAAAGCAGCGGGTCGGCATCGCCCGGGCGCTGGTCCATGACCCCGAGATCCTGCTGTGCGACGAGGCCACCTCGGCGCTGGACCCGGAAACCACGGCCTCGATCCTCGAACTGCTGCGCGACATCAACCTGCGCCTGGGCCTGACGGTGGTGCTGATCACCCATGAGATGGCGGTGATCCGTGACATCTGCCATCGCGTGGTGGTGCTCGAACGCGGCGAAGTTGTCGAGCAGGGTGAAGTCTGGAAGGTGTTCGGCTCTCCCCGCCACGAAGTCACACGGACCTTGCTGGCGCCATTGCAGGCCAAGCTTCCCGCAGCGCTGCAGGCCAGTCTCAGGTCGGCCCCGGCCGGACGTAACAGTGCAGTGGTCCTCAAGCTGACCGTCATCGGCGAGCCCGCGCTTTCCGACCTGTTCAATGACCTGGGTGGTCGTGTGCGGTTACTCCAGGGCGGTGTGGAAACCATCGGCGAGCAGGCCTTGGGGCAACTGATCCTGTCGGTGCAGGGTTCGCCGCACGACACTCACCACTTGCTGGAGCGTGCCTGCCTCTGGGCAGAAGACGTGGAGGTGCTGGGCCATGTGGTTTGATCGCTTGCTGGAAGGTTTGCTCGACACGTTGCTGATGGTCGGTGTGTCTTCATTGATCGCGCTGCTGGTAGGGGTGCCCCTGGCGGTGCTGCTGGTCACCAGCGACAAGGGCGGAATCTTCGAGGCGCCGCTGCTGAACCGGGTGACAGGAGCGTTCGTGAACCTGTTCCGCTCGATCCCGTTCCTGATTCTGATGGTCGCACTGATCCCCTTCACCCGCCTGGTGGTCGGCACAACCTATGGCGTGTGGGCAGCCGTGGTGCCACTGACCATCGCTGCTACACCATTCTTCGCCCGTATTGCCGAAGTCAGCCTGCGCGAGGTTGACCATGGCCTGGTGGAAGCAGCCCAGGCCATGGGTTGCCGCCGCTGGCACATCGTCTGGCATGTGCTGCTGCCCGAGGCGTTACCCGGGATCGTCGGCGGATTTACCATTACCCTGGTCACCTTGATCAACTCCTCGGCCATGGCCGGGGCGATCGGCGCTGGCGGGCTGGGGGATATCGCCTATCGGTTCGGGTACCAGCGCTTCGACAGCCAGATCATGCTGACCGTCATCGCCTTGCTGGTAGCGTTGGTGGCATTGATCCAGCTGGGTGGAGATCGGCTGGCGAAAGGGTTGAACAAGCGGTGAGTCTCGCTGGCAAGCCGGCTCCCATAGGGCGCTGGCTTGCCAGCAAAGGGATCAACCCCAGTGCAGATCCCGCGCGGGCACTGGGCGTCCGAACCAGTACCCCTGCCCCAGCTGACACTGCTGTTCGAGCAGGAACCGCGCCTGCTCGGGCTGCTCGATGCCCTCGGCATGCACTTGCATGCCCATGCTGCGGGCCAGGGCGATGATCACCCGGACAATGGCGATGTCATCGTCATCGAGCGGCAGGCCGGCGACGAAGCCTTGGTCGATCTTCAGCTTCTGTACCGGCAGGCGCTTGAGCCGCAGCAGCGATGAGTAACCCGTGCCGAAGTCGTCGATGGCCAGGTTCAGACCGAGCTCACGCAAGCGGTGCAGTTGCTCCAAGGCGACCTCCGGGTCCTCCATCACCGCGCTTTCGGTCACCTCCAGCTCCAGCAAAGCCGGGTTCAGCCCGGTTTCGTGCAGCACCTCGGCCACCTGCCGATACAGGTCGTTCTGGCTGAACAGGCGGCTGGAAATGTTCACCGCGACGAACGCCAACTGCCGCCCTTCGACCTGCCACTGCACCATCTGCCGGCAGGCCTGGTGCAACACCCAGGCATCGATTTCGGCGATCAGCCCCGTGCGCTCGGCAATCGGGATGAACTCGCCTGGCGGTACCAGGCCACGCTGAGGGTGCTGCCAGCGGACCAGTGCCTCGACCCCGACCATTTTCGATGTGAACAGGTCATGCACTGGCTGGAAAAAGACCCGCAGCTCTTGCTCTTCAAGGGCCCGCCGCAACTCGCCGGCGGTTTCCACCCGATGCTGGGCGTGAGCGGTCAACTCTTCGGTATAGAACGCATAGCAGGCCCTGCCGTTGCTCTTGGCCTTGAACAGCGCGGAGTCGGCATTGCGCAACAGCTGCTCTGCGCTCAGCGCATCGTTGGGGAACAGGCTGATACCGACGCTGGCGCTGATGAACAGGCGATGGCCGTCGAAGGTGAACGGTTCGCGCATCCGTTCGATGATGCGCTGAGCCAACTTGCCGGCCTGGCCGACCTGCTGACAGTTTTCGTACAACACGCCGAACTCGTCGCCACCCAGGCGCGCCAGGGTCACGCCATTGCCCAACACTTCGACCAGGCGCTCGCCGACCAGCTTGAGCAACTGATCGCCAATGGTGTGGCCCAGGCCGTCGTTGATGCTCTGGAAGTGGTCCAGGTCCAGCAGCAGCAACGCACAACCGCGCTTGTTGGCCTGGGCGGCACCCAGGGTCTGGGCGGCACGGTCGTTGAACAGCAAACGATTAGGCAGACCGGTGAGCGGATCATGGTGAGCCACGTAGGCAAGCTCCTGCTCGGAATGCTTGATCGCACTGATATCGCTGAACACGGCAACATAATGAGTCAGGTCACCACCATCGTCGCGAATAGCGCAGATCGTCTGCCATTGCGGGTAGATCTCGCCACTTTTTCGCCGGTTCCAGATTTCTCCGCTCCACTCGCCCTTCTGTGCCAAAGTGGCGTATATCTGCTGGTAGAACGGCGCGCCGTGGCGTCCGGACTTGAACTTGCTGGGCCGCTGGCCGAGCACTTCGTCCTGCTGATAGCCGGTAATGCGCATGAACGCACGATTGACGTGCACGATCAGGCCCTGACGATCGGTGACCAACACACCTTCGAGGGTGCTGTCGAACACCGCGGCCGCCATGCGCAAGCGCTCACGGTCCTCGCTGCGCAGGCGGGCGCCCATCCCGATGAAATTGAGCAGGCGGGCGCGGGAGACGAAAATCAGCGCAGCGCTGACCAGCACCCAGAGCACGACGTTGATCTGCCGCCCCACGGTCAACGCCAGCGGGTCTTCAGACATACTGTGCAACACCACCTCGGACATCACCAGCCAGAGGATCGAGAGCACCACGTAGAGCGCAGCCATGCGCAAGGCGTCGCGAACAGAAACAGACATGTCGGGTGCAAAGCCCATGAAAAAGGATGGGGCATTATAAAGGCTGAAACATGTCGTGACTTCCTATCTGAAAGGGTGACTGGTTTTATTTCCCTACCAAGGGATAATCAGGCCCTTCCCTGTTTTCGAGGGTTTCCAAACCTATGTGGTACAACGGCCTGCTCGACTTGTCGGCCTGGCAACTGGTCGCCATCACCTTGCTGATGACCCATGTGACCATCGTCAGCGTCACCGTCTACCTGCACCGCTACTCCGCCCACCGCGCCCTGGAGCTCAACGGTGCGCTCAAGCATTTTTTCCGCTTCTGGCTGTGGCTGACCACGGCGCAGAATACCCGCGAATGGACCGCCGTCCACCGCAAGCACCACGCCAAGTGCGAAACCCCTGAAGACCCGCACAGCCCGGTCTACAAGGGCCTGGGCACCGTGCTGCGCAAAGGTGCGGAGCTCTACCGGGAAGAGGCGCGCAACCCCGAGACCCTGCGCATCTACGGCAAGAACTGCCCGGATGACTGGATCGAGCGCAACCTCTATTCACGCTACAAGCTGGGCGGCATCGCGCTGATGGCCGTCATCGACCTGCTGCTGTTCGGCACCCTCGGCATCACCGTCTGGGCAGTTCAGATGATGTGGATTCCATTCTGGGCCGCAGGCGTGGTGAACGGCCTGGGCCATGCCGTCGGCTACCGCAACTTCGAATGCCGCGACGCCGCCACCAACCTGGTGCCATGGGGCATCGTCATTGGCGGGGAAGAACTGCACAACAATCACCATACCTACCCTAACTCGGCCAAGCTTTCGGTCAGGCGCTGGGAATTCGACATGGGCTGGGCCTGGATCCGCCTGTTCTGCCTGCTGCGCCTGGCCAAGGTACAACGGGTCGCGCCTATCGCCCACCGGGTCGAGGGTAAGGCCAGCCTGGACATGGATACCGCCATGGCCATCCTCAACAACCGCTTCCAGATCATGGCTCAGTACCGCAAGCTGGTGATCGGCCCGCTGGTCAAGCAAGAGCTGGCCAAGGTGGACGCCTCGGTGCGCCACCACTTCCGCCGCGCCAAACGCCTGCTGTCGCGGGAAACCAGCTTGCTGGAAGATCGCCACCACGCGCGCATCGAGTCCATGCTCGCCCATAGCCAGGCCTTGAAGACCATCTACGAGAAGCGCCTGGCCCTGCAGCAGATCTGGGCCCGGACCAGCGCCAACGGCCATGACATGCTTGCCGCCATCAAGGACTGGGTGCATGAGGCCGAGGCCAGTGGTATCCACGCGCTGCACGACTTCGCAGCGCAGCTCAAGACCTACTCCCTGCGCCCTACCGGCGCCTGATAACCGTTGATCGGCACGCCCCATCCAGCGGGGCGTTTGCCTGGAACTTCCCGCCAGCACTTGAACTCAAATCGGCACATCGCCCGCGTGGCAGGCCGGTCTGTGGCCGCACGCTTTCATGTCGAGAACTGCTTCGTGCACATGGCCAAGCCCAACCATTCATCCCAACCACCGGAAGCCGCCCAGACCCTGCTGGCTCTGCTGCATGCGCAAGGTGAAGTCGCCCGCCTCAGCGAGCGTGAGCAGCTCTTCAGCTCGCTGCTCGACAGCGTCAACGCAGTGCTGTGGGCTTTCGACTGGGAAGCCCGTCAAGTGTTGTACGTCAGCCCAGCCTACGAACGCATCTTCGGCCGACCGGCCAGCCTGGTGCTGGCCGACTACAACGAGTGGCGCGACAGCATCTACCCGGATGACCTGGAGCACGCCGAACGCAGTCTGGCCCAGGTGCTGCTCAAAGGCTCGATGGAAGACCGCGAGTATCGGATCATCAATGCCGACGGCCAAGTACGCTGGCTTAGCGACAAGTGCTACATCAATCAGCAGCGTGATGGCGAGCAACGCGTGATCATCGTCGGCATCGCCGAGGACATCACCGAAAAGAAGCAATTGGAAGGCGAACTGCAGCGCCTGGCCACCACTGATGTGCTGACCCAGAGCAGCAATCGCCGGCATTTCTTCGACTGTGCCAACCAGGCCTTCGCCAGTGCCCGCGAGGCTGGCACACCACTGGCCTTCCTGCTGCTGGACATCGACGACTTCAAACAGATCAACGACAGCTACGGCCACCAGGAAGGCGACCAAGTCCTGCAGCGCATCGCCGATAGCGGCAAAGCCGTTCTACGGCGCGGCGACGTATTCGGGCGTATTGGCGGCGAGGAGTTCGCCGCGGTGTTTCCAGGCTGCACGGCGCAGATGGCGGAGCAGATCGCCGAGCGCCTGCAGCGAGAGATTCAGCGATTGAGCTTCACCCATGGCGATCACACCTATGGCGTGACCATCAGCCAGGGATTGACCGGGCTGACCGATGAAGATGCATCGCTGGACAGCGTATTCGCCCGGGCGGATGCGGCCATGTACCAGGCCAAGCGGCAAGGCAAGAACCAGATAGTGATGGGATGACCCGGCAAGCCACCAGCGCCTGGCCCGTACTGCGACTCCGGTTTGTCAGGCCGGAGACTCTCCCTCGTTGGATGAGGGCTCTTCTTCATCAGCAGTTGCTACAGCCACCTCAACCGTCACGTCCTCCTTCGGCTTCACCTCGGCACTGTCCAACTTGCGCAGCCGGTTCAACTCGGGCAAGCCGACCTTGAGCAGGCGGGCGGTCTTGCTGCTGGCCAGCTTTTCCAGCCCTTGGTCCCCAGGCAACCGCGCCAATTGCCCAGCCAGGTTCATGGCCAGGATCTCCCGCGAGTACACCCCCCCACCCAGTTGGTAGATGGCTGCAATCAGCTCGCGCAGACTCAGCGGCAAGCGCCAACGGGTGCGCAACGCCGAGCCGAACGCCGCACCGAACTCATCAAGCGACTGCTGCACCTGATGTTCGTCCAGTGCGCCTCCCCCCAGTCGCCACTCCTGCAGGCAGCGCAATACAGCCAGGTCGCCCAGGCAATGCAGCAAGCCTGCGCAATAACAGCGCTCTTCATCGAGCTCGAGCATGCGCGCCAAGCTGCGGGCATACTCAGCGCTGTGCAGCGACAGCTTCCAGAAGTGCGTGGCCTGGCTCGCCAGCAACGGGTCGCTCAGGCGCGCGCTGCGCTTGAGCGTCATACCCAGTATCAGGTTCATGCTCTGCGTGCTGCCCAGCTTGTTCAACGCCTGCAACAGGGTTTGCACCGGGGCATCGCGGTGCAGGGCGGCGCTGTTGGCAGCGGCGATCAGCACCGCGGTAATTTGCGGATCGTCACGCACTTCGGCTTCGAGCACCTTCAGGTCCAACCCCTGTGGATTCAGCGCTCGCTTGATCGCAAGCTCCACGTCAGCGAACAGGGGGCCGCCATCAGCGGTGGCACGGCGCTGCTCCAGGAAGGCACTCAGCGTGATACCCGGCTGCAAGGGTTGAACCGGGCAAGCGATCTGTTCGCCAACTTCCAACAGCAACGCTTCCAGGCGCTTGCGCAGGCTATCGAGGTTCAGTGGTTTGCTCAGATAGGCCGTGGGGTGCAATGGCAAGGCCTCGCGCACACTGGCGCTGTCGCTGCGGTTGCTCATGAGAATGAACGGCAACTCCGGGCCTTTGGCGCGGACCTTGCGCAGCAGGTCAAGACCATCGACACCTGCCAGCTCACGGGCCGCAATGATCAGGTCGGGCTTGCTGGACAGTGCAGTCAGCGCCTGGGCGCCATCGGCGCACACTTGCAGACGAGCATCGCAGCGGACACTGAGCAGCATTTCGCTGAGCATATCGCGCACCCAGGGGTCGCCCTCGGCAATCAATACGCAAGGTGGGGTGGGGTCTGCAGCGTTCATGGCCAACTCCTGAATATCCCTGACACGCAATCCGTTGCAGCTTCCAAGGCAAGTCCTCCGACAAACATAGCGCCACCGGCGTTTTCTTGGCACAAAAAAAACCCGCCGAAGCGGGTTTTTTTCTGACGCAGGTCACATCAAGCGAGTTCAGCGAAGCACTCTTCGATGATTGCCAGGCCTTTGTCCAGCAGCGCGTCTTCGGCGGTCAGCGGAACCAGGATACGCAGAACGTTGCCGTAGGTACCGCAGGACAGCAGGATCAGCCCCTTGTCGCGCGCCTTGGCAACCACCTGGGCTACCGCGGTTGGGTTCGGGGTGTGAGTGCCCTTCTCGAAGACTTCGACAGCAATCATCGAGCCCAGGCCACGAACATCACCGATGATCGGGTGCTTTTCCTGAATCTTGCGCAGGCCAGCGGTCAGGCGCTCGCCAACAGCCTTGCTGCGGTCCAGCAGCTTCTCTTCCTCGAACACCTGAATAACGGCCAGGGCCGCGGCGCAGGCGATCGGCGAACCGGCATAGGTGCCGCCCAGGCCGCCCGGGGCGATGGCGTCCATGTACTCGGCCTTGCCGCAGACACCGGCCAGTGGGAAGCCGCCGGCGATGGATTTGGCGAAGGTGGTCAGGTCAGGCGCAACGCCCATCTGTTCCATGGCGAAGAAGGTACCGGTACGGCCAGCGCCAGTCTGTACTTCGTCGGCGATCAGCAGGATACCGTGCTTGTCGCACAGCTCGCGCAGACGCTTCATCAGCTCTTTCGGCGCTGGCAGGAAGCCGCCTTCACCTTGTACTGGCTCGAGGATGATCGCGGCGATGTCGCGCGGCTCGGCGTCGTTCTTGAAGATACGCTCGACCGAAGCAATGGCGTCGTCAACGCTGATACCGTGCAGCTCGCTCGGGAACAGGGCGCGGAAGATGCCACCTGGCATCAGGCCCATGCCAGCGGAGTACGGCACGACTTTACCGGTCAGGCCCAGGGTCATCATGGTGCGGCCATGGTAGCCGCCGGTGAAGGCGATGACGCCAGCACGGCCAGTGGCGGCGCGGGCGATCTTGACGGCGTTCTCGACAGCTTCGGAACCGGTGGACACCAGCAGGGTTTTCTTGGCGAAGTCACCTGGAACCAGTTTGTTGATCTTTTCGCACAGCTCTACATAGGGCTCGTACGCCAGGACCTGGAAGCAGGTGTGGCTGACCTTGGTCAGCTGCTCTTGCACGGCCGCGACCACTTTCGGGTGCAGGTGGCCGGTGTTCAGTACGGCGATGCCGCCAGCGAAGTCGATCAGTTCGCGGCCTTCAACGTCGATCACGGTCGAGTTCTTCGCGCTTTCGACGAAGATCGGGTGGATCTGGCCAACGCCACGTGGGACGGCGGCTACACGACGTTGCATCAAGGATTCGTTGGTCTTGCTCATAATGCCCTCATTCGCGCCGACTCTGACGGCGCTCTTATTCGGGGGTGGCTGGCGCTGCCCGCGATCAGTATTCGTTGATCGACTGTCGCGAACGGCCTGGCCACCAGGTACTGCAGTGTCAAAAAGACCAGCGAGGCGTCGCTCTCGCGCCCCGCTGGCAGAGGTAAAGCCTTTACATCAAATGCTGATGCACAGGTATTTGATTTCGAGGTAGTCCTCGATACCGTACTTGGAACCTTCGCGACCCAGGCCGGAAGCCTTGATGCCGCCGAACGGCGCCACTTCGTTGGAGATCAGGCCGGTGTTGATACCCACCATGCCGTATTCCAGGGCCTCGGCAACACGGAACACGCGGCTCATGTCACGGGCGTAGAAGTACGAAGCCAGACCGAACTCGGTGTCGTTGGACATGGCGATGACTTCGGCTTCGTCTTTGAAGCGGAACAGCGGCGCCAGCGGGCCGAAGGTTTCTTCCTTGGCGACGGCAGCGGTCTTCGGTACGTCGACCAGGATGGTCGGTTCGAAGAAGTTGCCTTCGATGATCTTGCCGCCCGCCAACACCTTGGCACCTTTGCCAACGGCGTCTTCGATGTGCTCCTGGACCTTGGCGACAGCCTTGCCATCGATCAGCGGGCCAGTGGTGGTGCCTTCTTCCAGGCCATTACCGATCTTGAGCTTGGCGACAGCGGCAGCCAGCTTCTGGGCGAACGCGTCGTAGACACCGTCCTGCACGTAGATACGGTTGGCGCAGACGCAGGTCTGCCCGTTGTTGCGGTACTTGGAGATGATCGCGCCCTCGACCGCCTTGTCCAGGTCGGCATCGTCGAACACGATGAACGGGGCGTTGCCACCCAGCTCCAGGGAAACCTTCTTGATGTCCTTGGCGCATTCTTCCATCAGCTGGCGACCGATTTCGGTCGAGCCGGTGAAGGACAGCTTGCGTACCAGGGAGTTGCCGGTCAGCTCGCCGCCGACTTCGCCAGCGCTGCCGGTCACGACGCTCAGCACGCCAGCCGGGATGCCGGCACGGTTGGCCAGCTCGACCAGGGCCAGGGCGGAGTACGGGGTTTGCGAAGCAGGCTTGAGCACCATGGTGCAGCCAGCGGCCAGGGCCGGGCCGGCTTTACGGGTGATCATCGCGGCCGGGAAGTTCCACGGGGTAATCGCGGCGGTGACACCGATCGGCTGCTTGATGACGATCAGACGCTTGTCCGGCTGGTGGCCCGGAATGGTGTCGCCGTACACGCGCTTGGCTTCTTCGGCGAACCACTCGATGAACGAGGCGGCGTAGGCGATTTCGCCCTTGGCTTCGGCCAGTGGCTTGCCTTGTTCGGTGGTCATCAGGCGAGCCAGGTCGTCCTGGTTCTCGATCATCAGTTCGAACCAGCGGCGCAGCTTGGCCGAGCGCTCTTTGGCGGTCAGTGCACGCCAGGCCGGCAGGGCCTTGTCGGCGGCTTCGATGGCGCGGCGAGTTTCCGCGGTGCCCATCTTCGGCACGGTACCGATGACTTCACCAGTGGCCGGATTGGTCACCTTGATGGTCTGGCCGCTGTCCGCGTCCAGCCATTCACCATTGATGAAGGCCTGTTGGCGGAACAACTGAGCGTCTTTGAGCTGCATGTCGGCTTCCCGAATTGTTGATTGTTGAAAAGCGCGCCCGTGGCACGGAGCGTTTGAAATCTCAAACGAATGCTAAGCGGGTGCTGGGGTGTTGGACAATAGGCTGTTCGAAAAAAAGAACGAACGGTTGAACACCCCGTCTGGAATTTCACGGTGCAACCTCCGCCAAGCCGGCCCCTGCAGGTACAGCGTGGTGCCGGACGACTGGGGGAAAAATGGCCACAGATCAAGGCGATGGACGTCCTCGACACAGATGGGTATTATGCGTGCGCGTTGCACTCGTAGCTCAGCTGGATAGAGTACTGCCCTCCGAAGGCAGGGGTCGTGGGTTCGAATCCCGCCGAGTGCGCCATATCAAAAGCCCTGGGATCACTCCCGGGGCTTTTTCGTTCTGGCCGCCTGCCAGGCCACTCGCGAATGAGCCCGGCCGAAAACAGGCGCGCCGCGTCATGACGTTTTTCAATCGCCTCCATGCCGTTTCCTGCATTGCCGTGCAAGCCTTCGTACCGGATGCTTTATTTACTCGGACAGATCGCTTTTTCCACCCGCAGAGGCCTGTATGAAGAACGTCGAACAAATCCTCAAGACCAAGTCCCAGCATCAGACCGTCTACACCATCGGCCCTGACGACTCGGTGCTCGACGCCCTGAAGTTGCTGGCAGAAAAGAATGTCGGCGCACTGCCCGTGGTGGAGAACGACAAAGTGGTGGGGATCGTCAGCGAGCGTGACTATGCCCGCAAGCTGGTGCTCAAGGGCCGCTCTTCGGCTGCCACGCCGGTGCGCGACATCATGAGCGCGCCGGTGGTCACGGTGGAGCCCAAGCAGAACCTCGAGTACTGCATGAACCTGATGACCGACCGGCACCTGCGGCACTTGCCCGTGGTCAGCAATGATGAACTGCTGGGCTTGTTGTCGATCGGTGACCTGGTCAAGGAAACCATCGCCGAACAGGCCAACCTGATCAAGCAGCTGGAGCAATACATCCGCGGCGAATGATCGCCTTGGTATTCAATGGTAAGCGCGCTCCAGTTCGTCCAGCTGATGGTCGAAACTGCGCAGGCGCGCCGACCAGGTGTACACCAGCACTTCAAGATCCCGATTCAGCACTGCCGTGTTGCCATGGCCCGTGCTAGACGGCTCGCACAGATCCAGCTGATAACGCTCGCGGGCCATGGCCGTCGCCACGCTGGACAGGTCACGGGCATTGGCAAGCCAGCGGTGATGATGGTCGTGCACTTCGCGGTCGAGCGCCCGGCATTGGCGCTTGAGCGCATCCAGGCTCTGCTCCAGTGGCGTCCCCTTGAGTTCGCCCATGACCTCTTCGAAGGTACGCCCGGAGTGCCAGTAGCTACCCCAGAAATAGCGGTCGAACACAGTCTCGACACGGCGCAGCGCAACCTTGGTGTTCCAGATGGTCAACAACGTTCGCCCCTGAACCACCTCGCGCTTGTTCAGGTGCAACTGCTGCCAGGCGATCCAGGCCAGTCCCATCAGGGCAACCGCCGCGGTCACCGCAGCGGCGGCATAGAGGAACTGCACCGCCTGGTTCATCTGCTGGGTATGGCGGATGCCGTAGAAATAACCGGCCGTCAGTGTGCCCAGGATCGTCACGGAGCACCAGAAGCCTGGCGCGTAGGGATCTTTCATTGCGCTATCCCCTCTTGTTTTTCCTGAGCATAGCAACGGCCAAATCACTCATCAGGTGCCGCTCGGCGCTTTATTTACGAGGGCGACGTAAGGCCTCGTTCAACTGGTCGAAAGGGACCGCCCAATCGGCATCTTCGATGATGCTGTCCTGCAGGAAAGCCCGCTGGGCGTCGGTCCAGAACGGTGCATCCACCAGTTTTATCTCATTCTTCAAGGGCGAATGGCTGGCGATGAACTGGTCGATGCTCACGGCATCGTCCGGCAGACCCAGTTGCTTGAACAATTCCGCGAATGGATGGATCGGTGCTTCCATGATTCCTCCTCATGCGCCGGGCAGACCGTCCACGACGCCGGCCCGGCATTGGTTTGAGAACATCAGCACAGCTCGCGCACTTCGGCGCTCGGCACGAGCTTGAGGTATTGCTCCATGCTCATGTGGATCAGGTGATCGTGATCGCCTGCTTCGAGGTAGACATCGCCTTGACGGGTGATGTTGGGGTCCAAGAGCATTTTTATAGCGTAGGCATCGCCCACCGCAGGCACGGCGCCTCGCTCGCAATCGACGAAGAGGCTCGGTAGCCCGCTCTCGCGGGTAAGTTGCCAGTCACCGGACATGCGTACCTTGCTCATGTCCAAATGGCGGTTGGCCGGTAGCACCGCCATGATGTAGTTGCCATGACGGTCATCAAGCATCACCGACTTGGCAACCCGTTCCGCGGGTACACCGGCCGTGCGTGCCGATTCCAGGCTCGTGGCGGAGTGTGGATGGGGAATGATGTCGTAATCGCAGTTGGCCTGGTCCAGGCGCTGCTGCAGGGTCTTGGCCATACGCATGATGCACCTCCGGTTCGCCCCCCAAGTCTCTGTCAGGAGCGGCCTTACGTCGCGACGAGCTGAAGATCAGCTTCGAAATACCTTGGTGACGCGGCCCCTAATCTCCAAGTTTAGGCCTTACCCCAACAGGCACGACTAAACTTCATTTACAGAGGTGGACGAGGTGACGACAGGTGATCAGGTGCTGCGTGCGCTGGCTATGTCTGTTACTGATGCTCGGCACCTTCCAGAGCGGCCTTGCCGCGCCCGCTCCAGTCTGGCTGCTGAGCATCGACGATGCCATCGGCCCGGCCAGCGCCGATTACCTGATTCGCAGCCTTGAACAAGCCCATGAGCAAGGCGCGCAGTTGGTGGTCATCCGCATGGATACCCCTGGCGGCCTGGACAGCGCGATGCGCCAGATGATCAAGGCTATTCTCGCGAGCCCTGTCCCTGTGGCCAGTTACGTGGCCCCCAGCGGCGCCCGCGCCGCCAGTGCTGGTACCTACATCCTGTATGCCAGCCATGTGGCAGCCATGGCCCCGGGAACCAACCTTGGCGCCGCAACGCCGGTGCAAATCGGCGCGCCGCCAGGTACCCCCAAGGATGACAAGGCCAAACCCAGTGGTGACGAAGACGCTCTTGCACGCAAGCAGGTCAATGACGCCGCGGCCTACATTCGAGGCCTGGCGCAATTGCGTGGACGCAATGCGACCTGGGCGGAGCAGGCCGTGCGCGAGGCCGTCAGCTTGTCGGCCAGTGAAGCGCTGCGTCTGAAGGTGGTCGACCTGGTCGCCAGTGACCTGCCCGATCTGCTGCGTCAGCTCGATGGCAAGACACTTACGGCTGCTGACCAGCCACGCCCGTTGCAAACCGATGGAGCTCGCGTTGTCGAGCACTTGCCGGACTGGCGCACCCGGCTGCTCGCGGTCATCACCAACCCGAGCGTAGCGCTCATTCTGATCATGATCGGTGTGTACGGCTTGCTGTTCGAGTTCATGAACCCCGGCTCGGGGGTAGGCGGAGTGGTGGGAGGGATATGTCTGCTACTGGCGCTGTATGCCCTGCAGCTGCTACCGGTGAGCTATGCGGGGGTGGCGCTGATCCTGCTCGGCCTTGCGTTCATGATCGCCGAAGCGTTCCTACCCAGTTTCGGCGTGGTCGGTTTTGGCGGCATCGTCGCCTTTGTCGTCGGCGCTGTGATCCTGATGGATACCGACGCCCCTGGCTTCGGCATACCGTTGGCGTTGATCGTCACGCTCGCAGTGGCTTCGGCACTGCTGCTCGGCGGCGTGGTGGGCATGGCCCTCAGGGCGCGACGACGGGCGCTGGTCAGCGGTGATGCCGGCCTGGTCGGCAGCCTGGTGAAGGTTACCCAAGTGATGGCGGACAACCCGTTCTGCGGCTCGGTACAGGCCCAGGGCGAACAATGGCAAGTCCAGTGCAAGACACCGCTGCAAGTCGGCCAGTCCGTCCGGGTGATGGCCCGTCACGGTGTCATGCTGGATGTGAGCGCTGCAGCACCCGGGGCGCAAGGGGAATGATGATGTTCATGCAATTGGGCTTCGGTGCCCTGCTGATGTTGCTGGCGGTTTTGCTGCTCTCGGCGTTTCGCATCCTGCGCGAGTATGAGCGTGGTGTGGTGTTCCAGCTGGGGCGCTTCTGGCAGGTCAAAGGGCCTGGACTGATCCTGTTGATTCCAGTGATACAACAGATGGTCAGGGTCGACTTGCGCACGGTGGTACTCGACGTTCCACCGCAAGACGTGATCACCCGCGACAACGTCTCGGTCAAGGTAAACGCCGTGCTGTACTTCCGCGTACTGGACCCGCAAAAGGCGATCATCCAGGTGGAGGATTTCCTCGTCGCCACCAGCCAGCTGGCCCAGACCACCCTGCGCGCTGTGCTCGGTAAACATGAGCTCGATGAGTTGCTGGCCGAGCGCGAGCAACTCAACTCGGACATTCGCCAAGTGCTGGACGCGCAAACCGATGCCTGGGGCATCAAGGTAGCCAACGTCGAGATCAAGCATGTCGACCTGAACGAGTCGATGGTCCGGGCCATTGCCCGCCAGGCCGAGGCCGAGCGTGAGCGGCGGGCCAAGGTGATCCATGCCGAAGGGGAGTTGCAGGCTTCGGAAAAACTGATGCAGGCCGCGCAGATGCTCAGCAAGGAGCCAGGGGCCATGCAACTGCGCTACATGCAGACCCTGGGGACGATTGCTGGAGACAAGAGCTCGACCATCGTCTTCCCCTTGCCGCTGGACCTGCTCAAGGGGTTGATGGACCGGCAGAAATAGACACGGTCGAGTCGCGGGTCGGTGCAAGGAGATGGGCTGCACGGCAGCCCACGCTCAATCAGAGCGGCGCACGACGCAAGGTGGCCAGGAAAGTCGCCGCGCCGATGAACAACCCGGCAAAGGTGCGGTTCAGGCGCTTCTGTTGCTTAGGCGTACGCAGCAGGCGCAACACCCGCGAAGCCAATCCGGTGTATCCGGCCATCACCAGCATGTCGACGGTGACCATCGTTATGGTGATCGCCACATACTGCGGCAGCAGCGGCGCGTGCGGATTGATGAACTGCGGCAGTACCGCCAGCATGAACACCAGTGCCTTGGGGTTGCTGACGTTCACCAGAAAACCACGGAACACCAGGCTCAGCGGCTTACCGATGGGGCGCACTCCCGACTCGTCGGACATGTCCATCGGCAACGCCTGCCATTGCCGATAGGCCAGGTAGACAAGGTAGAACACGCCAAACCACTTGATGACCTGGAAGGCGGTGGCAGAGGCGGCAAGGATGGCGCCGACACCGGCGGCAATGATGGCGATCTGCATGATCAGGCCCAGTTGCAGGCCCAGGGCATTCCAGTAACCGCGCCAGAAACCGTACTGCAGCCCACTGGACATGGAGGCGATCGCCCCCGCACCCGGCGACAGGCTGATGACCCAGCACGCGGCAAAGAAGCCCAACCACACTTCCATCGACATCACACACCTCGCTCGAACATTTGTTGCAAAACATTAAGCTAAGGTGTTGGCGAAAAAATAACCAGTGCTTTCTGAAGGATTTGTATCGCCGGAACACAACGCCACGGCCGCCTCGGACAACTCAGTCCGCCTCGACCGAAGCGTCTTGCTGGAGGGACTGCACCTCGGTTCCCCGCCAGCGACGTACCGACTTCTGGAAGAACTGACTATTGGGTACCTGCACCAGCGCACCACCGGCCTCGGGCATTTCCATCAGCGTGGTGAACAGCAGGTTGATAGCGATCACCCGACCTTTGACGCCAGGTTTGTCGAGGGTATCGACCAGTTCGACCACATCACCGATGCGAAACGGCCCGACGGTGAAGATCAACACCGCACACAGCAGGTTGGACAACACGCTCCACATGGCGAAGAACGCCACCGCAGCGACGGCGACGAAGCCGGACAACGCCGTCCACAACACCGTCGCCGATACCCCCATGCGCTCCAGCACGAACAGCAGTGCACTGCCCATGATCAGCCAGCGCAGACCACCACGCACAGGCATCAGCAGCTCCGGCGGCAAGGGGTAACGCTGGCCCAGGCGGCTGAGGCCACGGGCCACGATACGCTGAAGGACGAACGCTACGACCAGAATCAGCAGTATCTGCAGCCCAAGCCAGAAGGTATCCATCCATTGCCCCGGCAACAGCGAGCGCAGCTCCTCCATCAGGACAGCGCCTCGAGTTCGGCCTGCATGCTTTCCAGAGTCTCCAGGGCTTCCATCCAGGCTTCCTCCAGCTCGCCTTCGCGCTGCTTGAGCTTGCTCTGACGACCCAGCAGGTCACGCAACTCGTCCTTGCGTGCTGCGTCGTACAGTCCGCCATCGCCCAGCGCGGTCTCAATTTCGGCCAGCTGGCTGTGCACCTGATTGAGCTCGGCCTCGAGCTTCTCGGCCGCACGCTTGTGCGGCGCCAGTTGCTGACGCAGGGCCGCTGCTGCCTGGCGCTGGGCCTTCTTGTCGGTCTTGTCCGGGTTGGCCACCGTGCTGTTGACCGGCGCGCTGCGCTGGCGGTAATCGACCAGCCAGCGGCTGTAGTCGTCCAGATCGCCATCGAAGGTGTCGACCTTGCCATCGGCCACCAGCAGGAAATCGTTGGTGGTGCTCTTG
The DNA here is from genome assembly GCF_040762985.1 of Pseudomonas sp. Rh2. Taxonomy (NCBI): domain Bacteria; kingdom Pseudomonadati; phylum Pseudomonadota; class Gammaproteobacteria; order Pseudomonadales; family Pseudomonadaceae; genus Pseudomonas; species Pseudomonas sp. Rh2. Next base: position 723,968 of record NZ_CP142890.1, on the reverse strand, counting down.
AGCAGGTGACGGTCGTGGGAGACCACTACCACGGCACCGGCGAACTCCTGCAGCGCCATGGTCAGAGCCAGGCGCATTTCCAGGTCGAGGTGGTTGGTCGGTTCGTCGAGCAACAACAGGTTCGGGCGTTCCCAGGCGATCAGGGCCAGGGCCAGGCGCGCCTTCTCGCCACCGGAGAAATTCACCACCGGCTCGTCGACACGGTCGCCATGGAAGTCGAAGCCGCCAAGGAAGTCGCGCAACGTCTGCTCGCGCTCGGTCGGGGCAATCCGCTGCAGGTGAAGCAGCGGGCTGGCCTTGTCGTCGAGGGAGTCGAGTTGGTGCTGGGCGAAGTAGCCGACGGCCAGGTTTTCGCCGCGCACCAGGCGCCCGCCCAATGGCTGCAACTCACCGGCGAGGTTCTTGATCAAGGTCGACTTACCGGCACCGTTAGGGCCGAGCAGACCGATGCGGGCACCCGGCGCCAGTTGCAGCTTGACCTTTTCCAGGATCGCCTTGTCGCCGTAGCCCAGACGCCCTTCGGACAGGTCCAGCAACGGACTGGAGATTTTCTCCGACTCGCGGAAGACGAAGTCGAACGGCGAATCGACATGTGCCGCCGACAGCTCTTCCATGCGCTCCAGGGCCTTGATCCGGCTCTGCGCCTGGCGAGCCTTGGTGGCCTGGGCCTTGAAACGAGCGATGTACTTCTCCATGTGCGCACGCTGGGCCTGTTGCTTCTCATAGGCCTGCTGCTGCTGCGCCAGGCGTTCGGCACGGGTGCGCTCGAAAGCCGTGTAGCCGCCCTTGTACAGGTTGAGCTTGCGCTGCTCGACATGCAGAACGTGATCGACCACGGCGTCGAGGAAATCGCGGTCATGGGAAATCAGCAATAGTGTGCCGGGGTAACCTTTGAGCCAGTCCTCCAGCCACAGGATCGCATCGAGGTCCAGGTGGTTGGTCGGTTCGTCGAGCAGCAACAGGTCGGATGGGCACATCAGTGCCTGGGCCAGGTTGAGGCGCATCCGCCAGCCACCAGAGAAATCACCTACGCGGCGGTCCATCTGCTCGTTGGTGAACCCCAGGCCGGCAAGCAGCTTGCGCGCACGGGCATCGGCGGTATAGCCGTCGGCGCTGTCCAGCTCACTGTGCAGGCGCGCCAGCGCGGTGCCGTCGTGGGCAGCCTCGGCGGCGGCGAGTTCAGCCTGGACCTTGCGCAGGCGGACATCGCCATCGAGCACATAGTCCACGGCAACCCGGTCGAGGGTATCGACCTCCTGGCGCATGTGGGCTATGCGCCAGTCGCCCGGCAGCTGGCAGTCACCGGCATCGGGCGATAGCTCACCGCGCAGCAGGGCGAACAGGCTGGATTTTCCGGCACCGTTGGCGCCGATCAGGCCGGCCTTGTGACCGGCGTGCAGGGTCATCTCGGCGCCTTCTAGCAAGCGCTGCGGACCACGCTGTAAAGTGAGGTTGGATAGTCTGATCATGATGGTCGCGGAGTCTACCAGCTTCCTCGGCCCGTAGCGTGAGTGGAATCATGTACACCGACCTATGGAATCACGCCCTCGCTTTGTACGCCCGGCCTGGTGTGGAACAGGCCTGCCTGGCACTGCAAGCGTCAGGGGCCGATGTCTGCCTGTTGCTGTGTGGCACCTGGCTGCAAATACGTGGAGTGGCAGCCAGTCGCGCGCGCGTGGGTGCCTTGCGTGAATTGGCCGCCCCCTGGCAACGCGAGGTAGTGGCCCCACTGCGCCACCTTCGCCAGCAATGGCGTGAAGCGGCGACGAGCGACCCGCAGTTGCTGGCGCTGCGCGAACAGGTCAAGGGGCTGGAACTGCAGGCAGAGAAGGCGCTGCTCGAACGCTTGCAGCAGCGTTCGCAACAATGGCCCGCGGACGCTGGTGAGCGTACGGAGGATTGGCTGGCCCTGCTCGTGCCGGACCAGGCCCGAAGCCACGACGCGCTGGTTCGATTGCGCGTCGCGGCCGCAGGGACTCAGGACGCCGAGGACGGCGCCTGAACAGCAGTACTCACAGGTGCCGGCGATGGGGCGGGAGCGGCCGAATTGGTCGCGGGTGCGGGTGAGGCCGGCTTGGCTTCAGGTGCCTGGCTGACGGCTGGCTTGGCTGGCGCCTTGGCAGCAGTTGGCTTGGCGGTAGCAGCTTTGACGGGAGCTTTGGCAGCGGCTGGCTTGGCAGCAGTGGCTTTGGCTGGAGCCTTGGTAGCCGCCGGCTTGGCAGCAGTTGCCTTGGCGGGGGCTTTCGCAGCAGCTGGCTTGGTAGCAGTCGCCTTGGCTGGAGCTTTCGCAGCAGCTGGCTTGGCAGCAGCAGTCTTGGCTGGGGCTTTCGCAGCAGCTGGCTTGGCAGCAGCAGCCTTGGCGGGGGCTTTCGCAGCGGCGGGCTTGGCAGCAGCAGCCTTGGCGGGGGCTTTCGCAGCGGCGGGCTTGGCAGCAGCAGCCTTGGCGGGGGCTTTCGCAGCGGCGGGCTTGGCAGCAGCAGTCCTGGCTGGGGCTTTCGCAGCGGCGGGCTTGGCGGCAGCAGTCTTGGCTGGAGCTTTCGAAGCAGTTGGCTTGGCGGCAGCAGTCTTGGCTGGAGCTTTCGCAGCGGCGGGCTTGGCGGCAGCAGTCCTGGCTGGGGTTTTCGCAGCAGCCGCTTTGGCAGGAGATTTGGCAGCGGCTGGTTTAGCGGCAGCCTTCGCCGGCGCCTTGGCAACCGCAGGCTTGGCTTTAGTGGCCACTGCACGCTGGTCGAGCGCCTTGCTCACGGCTTCACGAACCTTGCCAACACCCTGGGCCAGTTTCAGGCTTTCCTGAGCATCGCGCTTGAGTTGTTGGATATAAGTACGTGTCTGCGATTGACGGTCTTTGAGCGAATCGAGCAACTCTTCAAGTTCGCCAATGGCTTTGTGCGCTTTGCTCTGGGCCTTGGCTTTGCCTGCCTTGGCCGCGTCCTGCAACTTCAGGCGACCGTTATGCAGTTTTTCCTGGGCCTTTACGCGTTGTTTTTCCAACTTGGCCAGCAGTTTCTCAGCATCCGCCAGCGCTTGGGAGCAGGCGTCTTCCAAATGTTCGAGCAGGCTGCCCGAAAGTTGCTGGAGCAGGTGCAACGGCGTACTGACTGGCTTCTTCTTAGCCGACATGGTTTACCTCCTGGCTGACGAGATTGCGGCTCATACTATGCTTCTGCTGCTACCGCCGCTAGGGCATGTTGACAGTATCGATGGCGCCGCGTTGCATGCCTGGGCAAAGTTGTTATCTTGCAGCTCCGTGCAAGTGTAGTTGCTTAATAAATCGTTGCTGATATTTACACATCCATCGACAACAGGGCTGGCATACTTCCCCGCTCATTGGAGCAGGAGTTGAGCATGTCTCGTCATCTTTTATTCGGCCTTTGCCTTCTGGCCACCGCTGCCCTGGCCAACCCTGACACCCCTCCTGCCAACGACCAGGATCTCGCCTACAGCCTTGGCGCCAGCCTGGGTGAGCGCTTGCGCCAGGAAATGCCCGGGTTGCAGCTGGATGCCCTGATCGAAGGCCTGCGCCAGTCCTATCAAGGCCAGCCGCTGAAGCTCGACAAAGCGCGGATGCAGGCCATCCTCCAGCAGCATGAAGAGCAGGCAGGCAGCGCCGTCGAGCAGGCTGATGCGGACAAACTGCAAGCAGTGGAAACGCGTTTCATGGCCAACGAACGGGCACGCGCTGGCGTGCACGAGTTGCCAGAAGGCGTGCTCTACAGTGAATTGCAAAGCGGTACCGGCGCTCAACCCAAGGCCGGGGGCAAGGTACAGGTGCGTTACGTAGGCCGATTGCCGGATGGCTCTGTGTTCGACCAGAACCAGCAGCCGCAATGGTTCAGCCTGGACTCGGTGATCGAAGGCTGGCAGGTGGCATTACCGCACATGAAGACAGGTGCGAAATGGCGCTTGGTGATCCCTTCGGCAAAAGCTTACGGTGCCGAGGGCGCAGGTGATCTGATTGCGCCCTACACACCACTGGTGTTCGAAATCGAGTTGCTGTCGGTGGCCAACTGATCCACGCCATCAGGCCTGGACAACATCCTCTTGGCTGTGCGCGTTATGCAGCACTTCGATCAGGCAGTCTTCGAGTTCGAAGCGCTCGTGCAACAGGCTGCCCAGCTTGCCCAGTTTCTCGGCAAAGCGCTCGGTGTCCTTGCACTCGCCCTTTTCGCAGTGGTCGTTGAAGGCGATGGCGATCTGAGTGATGTCGTTGATCCGCGGGTTGATTTCTTCGGCGAGCTTCAGCGCTTTCTCATCACCGAAGGCCTTCGCCTCGCTGACCAGTTGCTCACACACTTCGAAGTGCCACGCCGAAACGTAATCGACCAGGATCGCGCAGAAATCGCGGTTCTTGTCCTTGTCGGCAAAAGCTGGCTTGACGTCCCGCAAATTGCGGAAAGCCTGCACCAGGTCCTGGCGCTCTTTCAGCCAGCGGTCGATCAGCTTGTGAACCCCACCCCAGCGTTCCTGAGCGTTCTGACAACTATCGAGCATGGCGTTCTCATCCCTTCTGGGTAGATGCCGCTGCACCTCGCACCACGACCGTGCAGCACAAAGGTGACATCAGCAGGACGGCATCGAGCAGTTGTGTTTTCGGTATGCGTGCTGGGAGATTATTCCCGCGCGTGCTGAGCTTCAAGGTACGCAGCGGACAAAGTTCATACAAGTGTTTAATACCCTTTCTCAGCACCATTGGTCGCGCTGCAGGGTCGGCCTTGCTCTGGATCAAGCTTTGCTCAGTGTGCGGAAACGATACGCCAGCAGGCAGCTCAAGGGCAGCGCCGCCAGGAGCAGGAAGGCCAAGAGGCTCCATTCTGGCAGCGTCAGCTCGAGAAAACTCCAATTCAGCGAGTTGCAGTCAGGGCCTCCCAGCAGCAACTGCCGTGCAGCCTCGCTCCAGGACCGCTCCAGCACCTGCAGGAACGGCAGCGGGCAACCGTGCACCGTCTCATCACCTTGCAACCAGACATGCCGCCCGGCGAGCAAGGCCCCGCTGCCAGCGAAAGCGAGCATCGCCCGTGAGTAGCGAAGCTGCCCCGATGGCCCAGGGAAATGCAACACCGCGCAGAGGCCCGCGAGCGAATAGAGGCCAAGCAGCAGACGCTGGCTGAAGCACAGCGGGCAAGGAACCAGCCCAAGCGCGTGCTCCAGATGGAAAGACGCCAGCAGCACGGCCAACGATGCAAGGCATGCAGGAACGAAATAGGTGCGCAAACGGGCCGGCAGCATGGGCAGTGAGAGTCCCAGGGTCAGTGACATGGCCTGAAACGGTAGAGGAAACGCGCGCTTTGTTTCAAGGCGCTACAGGCGTGACAAGTCGCTGAATAGCAGAGAATTTTCCAGTCGTGCAGTAGGAAAACTCCGAAGAAATGGACTGCAGAACCAGCTTACAGAAGAAGATAAGTTACCCGGCCCGTGAACCCGCGCCTTGGCGCGGGCCCATGGGTCGGTCAAGCGCGAACGCTCTCCGGCAGCGGCAAGGCCAAGAGGCGCTCGTCCAACAGACCCAAGCCTTCCTGGAACAGCTGATTGCTGCGCTCGGTTTCACCCAGGCCTGCCAATAGACGGGCCAGTTCAGCACAGGCTTCAGGGTTGCGCTCCATCCGCAGGCTGCTCTCCAGGTAATCGCGCGCCTTGCCCCAGAGGCGGTTCTGCAAGCTCAGGCGCCCCAATGTCAGCAACAAGCTTGGGTCTTGTGGATGGGCCTTGAGCCAGCCCTCGGCAGTTTGCAGCTGCCGCGCGGGGTCATCGCCACGTACCAGCCCGTAGAGGCGGGCCAGGTGGCTTTCGTATTCGCGCTTCAGAGCGTTGCGCAGCACCTGCTCGGCTTCACCCTGGGCGCCCACCTGCCGCAGTTGCTCGGCGTAGGCCAGCACCAACTGCGGCTCCTGACGCTGTGCCGAGGTCAGTTGCTGCCAGGCCCGTTCCAGTGACTGGCGCGCGCTGCCTGGATCTTCACCGCGGGTCGCTGCCAGGCTCAGGTTCTGGCCCCAGGCGCGTTGCTCCAGCGCGGCGAGTTCATCGGCGGGCAGCACCTTGCCCTTGCGCAACTCAGGCAGCAGACGGATCAGCGCCGACCAGTCGCCACGCTCGAGATACAGGCGTTGCAGCAAACGCAGCACCTGGCCGTTGTGCGGGTGGCGCTCGTGCATCGCCAGCAGGGTTTCCAGGGCGCCATCACTGTCGCCACGGTCCATCTGCAGCTGGGCATGGGTCAAGGCCACCGCCAACTCAGCCTGGGGCTGACGCTCAAGAGCGCGCTCCAGCAGGTTGTCGCTGTCTTCCGTACGCCCAAGCTCGTTGGCGGCGCGGGCAGCGCCGAGGTAGTACAGCAAAGGCTGGCGCTCGGCCTCGGCGGCTCGATGCAGGTGACGCTGCGCACTGGCCCAGCGTCCCTCGGCGAGGTCGAGTTGACCCTGTTCGACCGCCAGGCGGATACGCCGACTACGATTGCGCCGCGACCATGGGTTGACTACACCGGAAGACGTCAGCACCAGGCCAACCAGGTAACGCAGCAACCACAGCAGCGCAACGATCACGAGCAATGCTGCCAAAGCCGCCCAGAGCCCCGATTGATAGCGGAAGCTGCCGTAGGAGATCAGCACATAGCCGCTGTGCTTGGCGACAGCAATGCCCAGCGCTGCTGCGACCACGATGGCCAGCACCGCCAGCAAGTAGACGCGCTTCATGGTTTGCCCCCTTCAGCCTCGGCGGGCAGATGGCGGCGCTGGATGTAGGCCTGCACGGCAGCAAGGCTTTCACTCAGGTCAGGGGTAACGACCGAGACCGGCTGTGCGGCCAGTTCATTGAGGCTTTCGAGCATCGCCTTGCTTTGTGGGTTGTCGGCATTGAAGTTGGCCAGCAGCACGCTGCGAGCATCGTCCAGAGCCTGGTCGTACACCTTGGCCTCGCCGTTGAGCGCCGCCCATTGGGCCTGCTCGATGGTCAGGCTCAGGGCCAGGCGAAGCTGGTTGAGCGACTGCCCGGCCAGCAAGGGCCGCACATTTTCATCGGCGTTGAAGTCGATCTGGAAATACTTGGATATCTCTGCCCACCACTGCGACCAGCGACTGGCGCCATCGCCGTCGGAGGTCAAGGCGCCCAGCGCATCGGCGTTGCTATCGAATTCTGGGGACTGGGCACTGAGCTGCTGCACCAGTTCACGTTGGGCGGCAAGCTTGAGGAATAGCCCGGTGCGGTCCGGCTGCTGGGTGCTGTTGAGCGTCGCGAGGCTGCGTGCCAGTTGCTCGCGAGCCGCGAAGGCACCCGGGTCGCTCTGCTCGCGGAGGATTTCGTCGGCCCCTTCGACCAGGGCCTTGGCGCTGGTGATGTCCTGCAACGCCGACAGACGCAGGGTAGCCAGACGCAGCAGGTGCTCGGCCTCGGCCAGGCGCCATTCCTTGCGGCTCTCACCGAGCACGGTCTCCAGACGCTGACTCAGGCGCTGCTGATCACTTTGCAGCTGGGCCACCAGACGACGGCGGTCTTCCAACTCGCTGGCTGCCGGCAGGCTGGCCAGCTGCGCGCTGATCTGCTGCTCGCGCTGCTGCAATGCCTCGGCGCGCAAGGTCAGTGCCTCCAGGTGCTGTCCCTGGCCTTGCTCGCTGCCTTGCAGCTGCCGCACTTGCCAGACACCCCAGCCGCCCACTGCCACACCGGCCGCACCCAGCAGCAGAGCAAGCAGGGCCAGGCCATTACCGGAACGTTTGGTGGGTGTCGTGCTGACAGGATCCGCCGGCGCCTGTGCCGACGGTTGATCATTGTTGGACAAGACAGTTTCGCTCACGTATCCATCCTTTGCATGGGGGCGCATCGCTCTGAGCTTAGCGCCTTAAGAGGCAGGTGCAGCGCTGCGCTGCACGGCTGCCAGCAAGGCCGCGGCACTGGCGCCACGGCAATCCACAACCTGTTGAGCCCCAGCGGCCCTGGCCTGCTCGGCGACTCGGGGGCTTGGCACGAACAGCGGCAGTTGCGCGAGCTTGGCCCAGTCGGCGCCCGCCATTTGCCGCAGATGTTCAAGACCTTGCCCACTGCTGACCATCAGCCCATTGAGGCGTTCCGCTTCGATGCGACGCAGCAACGTGCCCGCCGGATACTCTGGCAGGCATCGACGATACAGTTCCAGATAATCGACACTAGCACCTTGCTCTCCAAGACGCTCGCAGAGCAGTTCGCGACCTCCCTTGCCACGAACGATCAGAACCCGCGGCGCAGACGCCTCGATGGCTTCACGCAATTCAGGGAGCGCCAACAAGGCCTCGCTGTCATCGCCCCGTGGCGGGCAAGTCACGTACGCCCCCGCCTCGCGCAGCACCCGAGCGGTCGCCTCGCCTACCGTGAACCAGCCGCGCTCCGGGAGGGGCAAGCCGACCTCCGCCAACCGTTCGAGCAGCAACCGGGCCGCCGGCTTGCTGACCACGATGATTGCCTGGTAACGGTGCAGATCGGCCAGCAACTGACGTCGACCGTCATCCAGCGCAACTGGCTCGATCGCTAGCAACGGCAGACAACTGCTGGCTATTCCTGCGGCAAGCAGGCTCTGCGCCAGTGCCGCGCAGTCCTCTTCGGGCCGGGTCAGCAACAGGCGCCAGGGGCTCACGGGTGACCCGCCTCGCCGTAGACTTCCTTGAGAATTGCCTCGGCACCCTGGCCCAGCAGGTCTTCAGCCACCCGAACACCGAGCGTCTCGGCCTGGGAGCGGGGAGCACGGGCATCGGCCACCAGCAAGGTACCTCCGCTTGGCTGGCCGACCAGCCCGCGCAGCCACAACTGCTCTCCTTCGAGCACCGCGTAGCAGGCAATGGGCACCTGGCAACCGCCATTGAGTCGCTTGTTCAGGGCCCGCTCGGCCACCACGCGGTCAGCGGTGTCGACGTGGTGTAGCGGTGCCAGCAGAGCATGAATCTCGCTGTCGGCGCTGCGGCATTCGATGCCAACCGCGCCCTGGCCGCCTGCCGGCAGGCTGTCATCGACGCTGATGGTCGAGGTGATACGGTCTTCGAAGCCCAGGCGAATCAGACCCGCCGCGGCGAGGATGATCGCGTCGTACTCACCGGCGTCGAGCTTGGCCAGGCGAGTATTGACGTTGCCACGCAGGAAACGGATCTGAAGGTCAGGACGACGCGTCAGCAATTGCGCCTGACGGCGCAGACTCGAGGTGCCGACGATGCTGCCGGCCGGCAGTGCCTCCAGGCTGGCGAAGGTATTGGAAACGAAGGCATCGCGCGGGTCTTCACGCTCGCAGATGCAATAAAGGCCCAGGCCCTCGGGGAAATCCATCGGTACATCCTTCATGGAATGCACGGCGATGTCGGCCTCGTTGTCCAGCAAGGCGGTTTCCAGCTCCTTGACGAACAGGCCCTTGCCGCCGATTTTCGCCAAAGGCGCGTCGAGCAGCTTGTCGCCCCGGCTGACCATGGGCACCAGCGTAACCAGCAGACCTGGATGGGCCTGCTCCAGACGGGCTTTGACGTATTCGGCCTGCCACAGGGCCAAGGCACTTTTACGGGTGGCAATGCGGATTTCGCGAGTGGACATGGAACGCCCCGAACCAGAGAAATGCCGCCGATGATAACAGCTCCGCCGGCTTCGCTAGCAGATGCGGGTCAATCGCTCGTCTGGCGCGGCCTGTTGCGGGGCTATCGTCGGCAAGCCGGCTTGGGCGTGGTCGCAGCCGACTTGCCGACGAGACGCGCTTAGAGCGTCTGCATCATCTTGCGCACGCCAGCGACATGGCGGCGGCTGACTGTCAGGGCATCGCCTTCCAGCCCCTTGAGAAACAGCTGGAAGTGCCCTAGCGGCGTGCGTTGCAAGCGCTCGATACGCTCGCGGGCGACCAGCGCGTTGCGGTGAATGCGTACGAACCGCTCGCCGAATTCGTCCTCGAGTGCCTTGAGGGGCTCGTCGAGCAGCACCTCGCCTGCTTCATGACGCAAGGTGACGTACTTGTGGTCGGCAATGAAGTAGATGACCTGGGGTAAAGGGATCAGCTCGATGCCCTTGCGGGTTCGCGCACTGATATGGCTGCGCGGGCCGCCCCCTTCGCTGCCCGGTCGGGTAAGCGCTGCCAACTGGGCGCGGTTGGGCTTTTCGGCCTTGCGCAGCGCCTCGCGCAGCGCCTGGGGCTGAATCGGTTTGGTCACATGGCTGAGCGCGCTGCCCTTGAACGCCTCGCTACCGTATTCATCGTCGCCGGTGCTGAACACCACCGACGGCGGAGCCTCGCGCTCGCACAGGCGGGCGGCCACCTGCAAGCCGTCAAGGCCTGGCATGCCGATGTCCAGCAGGACCACGTCGGGCTTGAGGCTTTCGATCAGGGCCAAGGCCTCCTCGCCGTTGGTGGCGCTGGGCTCCAGCACGGTGTAACCCTCCAGTTCGCCAAGCAGCCGTGTTAGGCGTTCGCGGGCCTGGGGTTCGTCATCAACGATCAGGACATTCATAATTGCGCTGGATTCCTGAGTGAGTCTCGCACAGGTATAGCGTAGACAGGTATGGTTCGAGCGACACTGCGGTCACGCTCTAGACCGGTGCGATGGCCAAAGATTCACTAGGCCGGCATATTCGTTGCCAGTCCTCTGTCCAACTGTAGACGGTCCGTGGAACACTGCCGTTCAATCGTCAAATATCGCTGGCCTCCCCGCCTGCGGGTATTTTCTCGATATTTCTCTCGACCGGCGTCCTACGGCGGCCAGCCCAACCCTGTTATCATCGGCGCCACTTTTTTCGTTCACGCCTTCAATGAGTGAATCCATGAGCACCGACAAGACCAATCAGTCCTGGGGCGGCCGCTTCAGTGAGCCCGTCGACGCCTTCGTCGCCCGTTTCACCGCCTCGGTCGATTTCGACAAGCGCCTGTACCGCCACGACATCATGGGTTCGATCGCCCACGCCACCATGCTGGCGCAGGTCGGCGTCCTCACCGATGCCGAGCGCGATGCCATCGTCGATGGCCTGAAAACCATCCAGGCTGAAATCGAGGCCGGCAACTTCGACTGGCGCGTCGACCTGGAAGACGTGCACATGAACATCGAAGCTCGCCTGACCGATCGTATTGGCATCACCGGCAAGAAGCTGCACACCGGCCGTAGCCGCAACGACCAGGTCGCCACCGACATTCGTCTGTGGCTGCGCGACGAGATCGACCTGATCCTGGCCGAGATCACCCGCCTGCAGCAGGGCCTGCTGGAGCAGGCCGAGCGCGAAGCCGAAACCATCATGCCCGGCTTCACTCACCTGCAGACGGCCCAGCCCGTTACCTTCGGCCACCACCTGCTGGCCTGGTTCGAAATGCTCAGCCGCGACTACGAGCGTCTGGTCGACTGCCGCAAGCGCACCAACCGCATGCCCCTGGGCAGCGCGGCGCTGGCCGGCACCACCTACCCGATCGACCGCGAACTGACCTGCAAGCTGCTGGGCTTCGAGGCCGTGGCCGGCAACTCGCTGGACGGCGTCTCGGACCGCGACTTCGCCATTGAGTTCTGCGCCGCCGCCAGCCTGGCCATGATGCACCTGTCGCGCTTCTCCGAGGAGCTGGTGCTATGGACCAGCGCCCAGTTCCAGTTCATCGACCTGCCTGATCGTTTCTGCACCGGCAGCTCGATCATGCCGCAGAAGAAGAACCCGGACGTGCCGGAACTGGTGCGCGGCAAGAGCGGCCGTGTGTTCGGCGCCCTGACCGGCCTGCTGACCCTGATGAAAGGCCAGCCGCTGGCCTACAACAAGGACAACCAGGAAGACAAAGAGCCGCTGTTCGACGCTGCCGACACCCTGCGCGACTCGCTGCGTGCCTTCGCCGACATGATCCCGGCCATCAAGCCACGCCATGCCATCATGCGCGAGGCGGCGCTGCGCGGCTTCTCCACCGCGACCGACCTGGCGGACTACCTGGTACGCCGCGGCTTGCCGTTCCGTGATTGCCACGAAATCGTGGGCCATGCCGTGAAGTACGGCGTCGACACTGGCAAGGACCTGGCCGAGATGAGCCTGGACGAACTGCGCCAGTTCAGCGACCAGATCGAACAGGACGTGTTCGCCGTGTTGACCCTGGAAGGGTCGGTGAATGCCCGTAACCACATTGGCGGCACCGCACCTGCCCAGGTGCGTGCTGCGGTGGCGCGCGGCAAGGCCCTGCTGGCTTCGCGCTAAGGCACTCGATCGCTGGCAAGCCGGCTCCTACAGTGGATGTGCGACCTGTAGAAGCCGGCTTGCCGGCGATTGCTTTCAGCGCTTACCGCTGCGCACCATCTCCCTGAACGCCGGCATCGCCGCCTCCTTGTCCGCCACGATCCGCGCCATGTGCGGGTTCTCATTCATTTGACCCAGCAACGCCTTCGCCTGCGGGAAGTCCGCCAGGAAGTCGATGCCCAGCACCTTCTTGCCCACGGCACAAGCCAGGTCCACCGAGAAGCAGAACATCAGGTCGGCGATGGTCATCTGCTCGCCCGCGACATAGGGCGCGAAACGCCCGTTGCGCTTGAGTGTGGCGAACCCCGCCAGCAGATCGGCGCGCGCACGCTCCTTGATCAATGGCTCGACCGCCATACCGAAGAACGACTCGGCATAGCAGGTACGCGCGGGCAACTCTATATACAGCTCGATTTCCTTGAGCAGCTCACGCACCTTGGCCTGGGCAAACGCATCGGCAGGCAGCAATGGCTTACCGCCCTGCGTCTGCTCGATGTAGTCCAGGATGACGCTGGTTTCGCTCAGGAAACCGTGCTCAGTCTCCAGCACCGGCACCTTGCCACGCGGGCTGATGGCCAAGGCATTGGGCAGCTGGCCGCCGAAGAACGGCACCTCTTCGAAGGGGATTTCTTTCTCCAGCAGCGCCAGCTTGACCATGTTGTAGTAGTTGCTGACCGAAAATCCATGAAGCTTGAGCATTGGTTGACAGCCTCCAGGCCGTGTGGGGTTGGCCCGGCTTTTATAGACTGAACAGCCAGGCATGACCAGCCAAGGCGTGGCAAACTGTATGCCCCACTACAGGAGTACCGCCATGAGCGAGCCCACCGACATCGACAATGACGACGAAGAAGCGTTCGCCGAAGCGACGCTGACCCAGGCTATCGAGAACCAGATCGAAAGCGGCGAGCCGCCCGCTGCCAAGGCCACGTTCAACAAGCTGACCCTGGTGGGTTACGCGCGCGAAGACATCCTCAACCTCATGGCCCATGTGCTGGCCATTGAAATCGACAACATGCTCGATGAAGACCGTCCGTTCGACGGTGAGTGGTACGAAACAGCCTTGCGCGCGTTGCCGGAGCTTCCCCCTGAGGCGTATCAAGGCGACGACGAATAAGCCGACTACACTCCAGGATCAGGCACCGCTGCCGGTGCCGCCATCCTCGTCTGGAAGTCAGGAGTCGCCATGTCCTTCACCCCCGAACTGATCGCCGAATTGGAAGTCCTCGCCCTGTTCAACCTGGACAGCCATCAGGAAGGCATCAAGGTCCACAGCAACGCGTCGCCCGCCCTTGTCGCGGCAGCCAAGCGGCTGTTCGACAAACAACTGACCGACCAGCCTGACGGCGGCTACCTGACTAGCCTGGGGCTCGATGCCGCCCAGAGTGTCCAGCAGCTGCTGACCATCCTCAAGACTGCGCAACCGGCCTGATGGCATGGGCCCCATCAGCGGCGCGCCGCTGGTGGGGGCCCACGCGCTGGCAAAATGGCGTCAAATTTTGCGCTTTTCGACTTATCCGACTGCGATACTCAGGCTAAACTCGCCGCAGCTACCCTGGCCTGCTCTGAGCGCTGAATGAACCACCCCCACGAAATCCGCCCCGACCTGGACGAAGGCATCGACCGCAAGGTGCTGGCGAAATTGCGTGCGCGGTTCCTGCAGGTCAACGAAGGCAGGCTGCAGCGCGCCAAGGACGGGCTTTCGACGCGCCAGCAACAGGTGCTGACCCTTCTGCCGCTGTTGTTTCACGTCAACCATCCGTTGCTGCCCGGTTATGTCTCCGGCAGCACACCGGCCGGTGTCTCGGGCTTCGAGCCCGATGCAGAACTGGTCGCCGAGGGCCAACGACTGGCCCGCTCGTTCTCGTACAAGACGCGCCTGGGCAACCCGCATCGGCCGATTCATGGCCTGTTCCTGATGGGGAGCCTGGGTTCCCTGGCCCAGGCCGAACAGAGCGACATGGACCTCTGGGTGTGCCATGCACCAGGCCTGAACGACCATCAGCTCCAGGAGCTGCGGCGCAAATGCCAGTTGCTCGAAACCTGGGCCGACAGCCAGGGCGCCGAAGCGCACTTCTTCCTGATCGACCCGCAAGGTTTCGCCCAGGGCCAGCGAGACAGCCAGCTCAGCTCGGACGATTGCGGTACCACCCAGCATTTTTTGCTGCTCGATGAATTTTACCGCACCGCTATCTGGTTGGCCGGACGTACGCCGCTGTGGTGGCTCGTGCCCGTGTATGAGGAACACAACTATCGCGGCTACACCGAAACCTTGTTGTCCAAGCGATTCATTCGTAGCACCGATGCCCTGGACCTGGGCAACCTGGCGCACATTCCGCCCGGTGAGTTTGTCGGCGCCGGCCTGTGGCAGCTGTTCAAGGGGATCGACTCACCCTACAAATCCTTGCTCAAGTTACTGCTGACCGAGGTCTATGCCAGTGAACACCCGAGCGGGCGCTGCCTGAGCCTGGACTACAAGCAATCTGTCTTCGCCAATCAGCTCAACCTCGATGAACTGGACCCCTACGTGATGGTGTACCGGCGAATCGAGCGTTATCTGCTGCAACGGGGAGAAACCGCCCGCCTCGAACTGGTGCGGCGCAGCCTCTACCTGAAGGTAAACAAGAAAATCAGCACACTTGACCGCTCACGCAACAGTGGCTGGCAGCGTCGGCTATTGCAGCGCCTGACCGATGAGTGGGGTTGGGACGAACGACAACTGGCCATGCTCGACAGCCGTAGCCAGTGGAAAGTGCGCCAGGTCGCCCTCGAACGCCGCGAACTGGTTGCCGAACTCAACCACAGTTACCGCTTCCTCAGCCAGTTCGCACACAACCAGAATGCCAGCAGCCGCGCTGACCAGCGCGACCTCAACGTGCTCGGCCGACGCCTGTATGCCGCCTTCGAGCGCCGGGCGGGCAAGATCGAGGTAATCAACCCCGGCATTGCCCCGGACCTGGCCGAGGACACCCTGACGCTGGTCCAGTCGCCCAATCGCAAGGAGCCTGGCAGCCACCATTGGGGCCTGTACAACGGCAATCTCGGTGTGCACGAGTGGGAACACTTCAGCCCGATCAAGCGCTGCCGCGAATTGCTCGAACTGCTGACCTGGGCCCACCGCAACGGCGTCATCGACAGCAGCACGCGCCTGGCGCTGCACCCTGGGGTCAGCGACCTGACGGAATTCGAGCTGTTCAACCTGCTGGGCAGCCTGCAGCAGAGCCTCCCCCTGCCGTTGGGCAGTGTCAGCGAGGTGCGCCTGCTGCAACCCAGCGTTGCCGATGAAATTCTGCTGCTGGTCAACGTCGGGGTCGACCCGCTGCGCCATCACCGCGACCTGAACATCCTGATGACCACCGAGCGCACCGACTCGTTGAGCTACGCCGGGGTGCGCGAGAACCTGGTGCTGACCGTTGACCAAATCACCCTCAATAGCTGGAACGAAGTGCTGGTGCAGCGTTACGACGGCGAGCATGCGCTGCTGCGTTGCCTACGCGACTTCCTCAACACACTCGGCCAGCGCAGCCATCGACCACGGGTGCGGGTGCGCTGTTTCTGCCACAACCGCGCCCAGGCCATCAGCCAGCGGGTCGAAGAGATTTTCGACACGGTGCAACTGCTGCTCGATCAAGGCCAGAACCATCGCTACCTGCTGCAAGTAGCACAGCATACGCATGCCCTGGAGTTGCAACCCGGCCAAGTCGCCCTGGTCACGCTGGACAGCCAGGAGGCCGTGCTCGATTACCTGGGCGAGGAACGCAGCGCTTACAGCCCACTGTACCTGGACGCCAATGCCCTGCAGGACCACGATCTGCCACTGGTGCTCGAGCAAGGCCGCCCCGACTGCATCCAGGTGTTCTACCGATTGTTCGATGGCTGGGCTGACCTGTATGTGCTCGACGAGTACAACGCCCTGTGGCAGCAACGCCTGCCGCTGCAGGACGAGCGTCATCTATTGCTGCCCTTGCAGCGTTTTCTGCGTTCGGTGGTGATGCGCCGTGATGCCCGCTTACCCCTGGATTACTCAAGGCAAGTTCCGCTGCAAATCCACTATGCGCAGCTGTTGCCGTCCGGGCCTGGCAAGGCACGCGGCATCGAGCCACGACCCGCACCGAACGAAGGCCTCGATCAGCCTTGCTACGAAGTCCAGGCCATTCTTCAGGCAGGCACTGACAACGACGTGCATGTCACGCTCTATTGCGACCAGTTGGAATTTTCCGAGTTGGACCACGGCGATGAGCTGTATGCCGTGGTCGCCCGACAGATTCTCGGCCAGCGTCGTAGCGCCGGGCAGTACCGGTGCTACATCACCGACCTGGACCTCTCGGAGCTGCTCGGCGACGAACTAGGGTCGACCATTCTCTACTTGCGCTACAAGCGCCAACTGGAACAGTCGCTTAACGAGGGCCTGGCACAGTTACAGGCGGCCCTGGAGCCCTGAACGGCCGCGATGACCGTCAGAGGTCGAAGTCGCCCGCAGCTTCCGGCTGGTACTCGACTGCCAGCAGCTTCAGTTTGAGGGTCTTGCCACCCGGCGCCGGCCAGTCGATCTGCTCACCCACCGACAGGCCCAACAGCGCACAGCCAATGGGCGCCAGGATCGAGACCTTGCCGTCAGCACCGGCATCCTTCGGGTACACTAGGGTCAGGTGGTAGTCCTTGCCGCTGGCCTCCTCGCGGCAATGCACGCGGGAGTTCATGGTCACCACGCCGGCTGGCACTTCCTCATGACCGACCACCTGCTCGGCGCGGTCCAGCTCGCCCTGGAGGGCGAGCACACCCGGGGTACTTTCGTCGAGGCTGTCGATCAGGCGCTCGAGACGCTGTACGTCCAATCGGGTGAGGATGAGGGAAGGCTTGGTGCTCATGATCCAGTCAGGCTCCTTGTGAACAGGCTGTTTTCATCGGACAGATAAAGCAAAACCCCGCCCAAGGGCGGGGTTTGTGGATGCTTTGGCGTCACCGACGCAGACCCCGACACTACCACAGACGGGCAAATACTCAACCCCGTGGGGTCAATGTGCCTGTGCCTGCTCGCGCAGCGCCTGGGCCTCGCGGCAGATCTGCCGGCGCCGTTCGTCGTCCGCCGAGCGCCATTCACGGATGTGCTCGACATGGCGGTGGCAGCCGGTACAAACCTTGTGCTCATCCAGTCGGCAAACGCTGATGCATGGCGACGGCACTGCGGGACTGACATTGCTGTACAGCGGCTTGGGCGGCCGCACCTGGGCGCTCATGTCAGATCTCGTCGAAGTCCAGCTTCTCGCCGGCCCGTTCCCAGACAATGCGCTCGAGCATCTCGCCGAGCAGCTCTTCGCTTTTCTCGCAGACCCACTTGCCGCTCTCTTCGTCATAATCGAAGTGGAACCCACCGGAACGGTCGGCCAGCCACAATTGGCGCAGCGGCTCCTGGCGGCTGAAGATCAGCTGGCTGCCGTTGTCGAACTTGATGGTCAGCACCCCTGCGGAATTCTCCATGTCCAAGTCCAGGTCGCTCTCGTCGAACAGGTCTTCCAGGGCCTGTTGGGTCGCGTCGACCAGATCATGGAAACGCGCTTCGCTCAAACTCATTGCAGGAACCTCGAAATTGGCTGCTTACAGGCAAGGCGGGCAAGATACGGGCGCTTGCCGTTGAATGCAAAGGTTTGCCGTGGCCTTCATTGGCCTCATCGCCGGCAAGCCGGCTCCTACAGTGCCTGCGCAAGGCGATTTCCGGCACCGGCAGCACACAAGGATAGCCCGCCCGACGGACCGGCTCTTGCATAGGCAATCCGCTGGTCGCTCGGTATACTCGGTCGCAATACTGCTTATTTCAAAGGATTTCACCCATGAAGCGCCTGATTTCCTCACTTGCGGCGCTGGTCGCTGTTGCCTGCCTCGTTTCGGCCTGCGGTCAGAAAGGCCCTCTGTACCTGCCTGAAGAAGGCAAGGACGGCAAAGGCAGCCACAAATCGCATCAGCACCAGCACGCTCAACCTGCGCCAATGCAAGAGCAGCAGCCAGAGCAGCCAATCGAGCCCGAGCAGACGCCAGAGCAGTAAGGAAATCAGATGAACGCTTTCAACTACCGCGACGGTGAACTGTTCGCGGAGGGCGTGGCCCTGTCGGCCATTGCCGAACGTTTCGGCACCCCTACCTACGTGTACTCGCGCGCCCATATCGAGGCTCAGTACCGCAGCTACACCGATGCCCTGCAAGGCGTCGAGCACCTGGTGTGCTTCGCGGTCAAGGCCAACTCCAACCTGGGCGTACTGAACGTCCTGGCGCGCCTGGGCGCGGGCTTCGACATCGTTTCCGGCGGTGAGCTGGAGCGTGTGCTGGCCGCGGGCGGCCGCGCCGATCGCGTGGTGTTCTCTGGCGTCGGCAAGACCCGCGAAGACATGCGCCGGGCACTGGAAGTCGGCGTGCACTGCTTCAACGTCGAATCCACCGACGAACTCGAACGCCTGCAAGTGGTGGCCGCCGAGATGGGCAAGGTCGCCCCGGTCTCGCTGCGGGTCAACCCGGACGTCGATGCCGGTACCCACCCGTACATCTCCACCGGCCTCAAAGAGAACAAGTTCGGCATCGCCATTGCCGATGCCGAAGCCATCTACGTGCGCGCCGCGCAGTTACCGAACCTGGAAGTGGTCGGCGTCGACTGCCATATCGGTTCGCAGCTGACCACCGTCGACCCGTTCCTCGATGCCCTCGACCGCCTGCTGGTGCTGGTCGACCGCCTTGCCGAGTGTGGTATCCACCTGCGCCATCTGGACCTGGGCGGCGGTGTTGGCGTGCGTTACCGTGACGAAGAGCCACCGCGGGTGGCCGACTACATCAAAGCCATCCGTGAGCGCGTGGGCGACCGCGACCTGGCATTGGTGTTCGAGCCGGGCCGCTACATCGTGGCCAACGCAGGTGTCCTGCTGACCCGCGTGGAATATCTCAAGCACACCGAACACAAGGACTTCGCCATCATCGATGCGGCGATGAACGACCTGATCCGCCCTGCCCTGTACCAGGCCTGGATGGGTGTCAGCGCGGTCAAGCCACGCGAGGGCAAAGGCCGGGCCTATGACCTGGTCGGGCCGATCTGCGAAACCGGCGACTTCCTGGCCAAGGACCGTGAGCTGAACCTGGCCGAGGGCGACCTGCTGGCCGTTCAGTCCGCGGGCGCCTATGGTTTCGTCATGAGCTCGAACTACAACACCCGTGGCCGTTGCGCGGAAATCCTGGTCGACGGCGATCAGGCTTTCGAAGTCCGCCGCCGCGAGACCATCGCCGAACTGTACGCTGGCGAAAGCCTGCTGCCGGAGTGAGCCCATGCTGCTGCGTTTTACCAAGATGCATGGGCTGGGCAACGACTTCATGGTCCTGGACCTGGTCAGCCAGCACGCCCACATCCAGCCTAAGCACGCCAAGCAATGGGGTGACCGCCATACCGGCATCGGTTTCGACCAGTTGCTGATCGTCGAGGCGCCGAACAATCCGGAAGTGGATTTCCGTTACCGCATCTTCAACGCTGACGGGTCCGAGGTTGAACAGTGTGGCAACGGCGCGCGCTGCTTCGCCCGCTTCGTGCTGGACAAGCGCCTGACTGCGAAGAAGCGCATCCGCGTCGAAACCAAAGGCGGGATCATCGAGCTGGACGTGCAGAACGATGGCCAGGTATGCGTCGACATGGGCCCGCCACGGTTCATCCCGGCCGAGATTCCCTTCATCGCCGAGCAACAGGCGCTGAGCTACTCGCTGGAGGTCGACGGCCGCGATTATTCGATTGCCGCCCTCTCCATGGGTAACCCCCATGCGGTGCTGCGTGTCGATGACGTACAAACGGCACCGGTGCATGAGCTGGGGCCGAAGATCGAAAATCATCCTCGCTTCCCACAACGGGTCAATGCCGGGTTCCTCCAGGTCATCGACCGTCATCGTGCCAACCTGCGAGTGTGGGAGCGCGGCGCGGGGGAAACCCAGGCCTGCGGCACCGGTGCTTGCGCTGCGGCGGTCGCTGCAATCAGTCAGGGGTGGATGGATTCTCCGGTCACCCTCGACCTGCCTGGTGGACGCCTGAACATCGAATGGGCCGGCCCCGGCAAGCCTGTGTTGATGACCGGCCCCGCCGTGCGTGTCTACGAAGGACAGGTTCGTCTCTAAACGAGTAACCGCCATGACCGAACAGCCTAACGTTGTACCCCAGCAACCCAGCGAGCTCGATGCCGAAGCGGTGGTCACGTATTTGCGCGCCCACCCGACCTTCTTCGCCGAGCACGATGAGTTGCTGATGGAGCAGCGCATTCCGCATCAGCGTGGCGACAGCGTGTCGCTGGTAGAGCGCCAGCTCAAGCTGCTGCGCGACCGCAACATCGAGATGCGCCATCGCCTGTCGCAACTGATGGACGTGGCACGGGACAACGACCGACTGTTCGACAAGACCCGTCGGCTGATCCTCGACTTGCTGGATGCCGCCAGCCTCGAAGAAGTGGTGATGGCCGTCGAAGACAGCCTGCGCCAGGAATTCCAGGTGCCCTTCGTGAGCCTGATCCTGTTCGGGGAAAACGTCGCCCCAGTCGGACGCTGGGTCAGCAATGCCGAGGCCCAGCAGGCCATTGGCGGGCTGCTGGGCGGTGGCAAGACCGTCAGCGGCAACCTGCGCGAACACGAACTGGCCTTTCTGTTCGGTGAGGAGCAGCGTCACGAAGTCGGCTCCAGCGCCGTGGCCGCCCTTGAATACCAGGGGCTGCATGGGGTCCTGGCAATCGGCAGCCGTGACCCGCAACACTACAAGAGCAGTGTCGGTACGCTGTTCCTCGGCTACATCGCTGAGGTGCTTGGCCGCGTGGTTCCCCGTGTCACCCAGACCCTGCGCCCGGTGCGCTGATGGAGCGCCAGCTGGAGGCTTATTGCGCGTACCTGCGCAACGAGCGCCAAGTGTCCGACCACACCCTGCTGGGCTATCGCCGCGACCTCGCCAAGGTCATCCAATACTGCAAGAACCAAGGCATCGCCAGCTGGAATGAACTACAGATCCAGCAGCTTCGACAGCTGATCGCACGCCTGCATCACGATGGCCAATCCTCACGCAGCCTGGCGCGCTTGCTTTCAGCGGTGCGCGGACTGTATCGCTATCTGGTCCGTGAAGGCCTGTGCCTGCACGATCCCGCCAACGGCCTGGCACCGCCCAAGACCGAGCGACGCCTGCCCAAGGTACTGGACACCGACCGCGCCCTGCAGTTGCTGGAAGGAGGCGTGGACAATGACTTCATCGCCCGCCGCGACCAGGCCATTCTCGAGCTGTTCTATTCCTCTGGCCTGCGCCTGTCCGAGCTGACCAACCTCGACCTCGGACACCTCGACCTGGCCGCCGGCCTAGTGCAAGTGCTCGGCAAGGGCGGCAAGGCGCGCGTACTGCCGGTAGGCCGCAAGGCCCGTGAGGCCTTGCAGGAATGGTATCGACTGCGCGGCATCGGCAACCCTCGCGACGGCGCGGTGTTCATCACGCGTCAAGGTAACCGCCTGAGCCCACGAGCCATCCAGATGCGGGTAAAAGCCGCTGGCGAGCGCGAGCTTGGCCAACACCTGCATCCGCACATGCTTCGCCATTCTTTCGCAAGCCATGTGCTGGAGTCGTCCCAGGACCTGCGCGCGGTGCAGGAGATGCTCGGCCATGCCGACATCAGCACCACGCAGATCTACACCCACCTGGACTTCCAGCACCTGGCCGCGGTCTACGACAGCGCCCACCCTCGGGCCAAACGCAGCACAGGCACAGACTCATGAGCATCAAGCTGATCACCTTCGACCTCGACGATACTCTGTGGGACACCGCGCCGGTGATCGCCAGCGCGGAGGTGGTCCTGCGCGATTGGCTCGAAGCCAATGCCCCAATCCTCGGCGGTGTGCCTGTAGAACACCTGTTCGCCATCCGTGAGCGGCTGGTGGCGGCCGAACCAGGCCTCAAGCACCGCATCAGCGCGTTGCGTCGGCGCGTACTGTTCCATGCCCTTGAAGAAGTCGGCTACAGCGAAAAGCACGCCCAGGAGCTGGCAAACGAAGGGTTCGAAGTGTTCCTGCACGCGCGGCACCAGGTCGAGGTTTTCCCCGAGGTGCAGCCCGTGCTGGAAATCCTGCGTCACCACTACACCCTGGGAGTGGTGACCAACGGCAATGCCGACGTGAGCCGCCTGGGGCTGGCGGACTACTTCAAGTTTGCCCTGTGCGCCGAAGACCTTGGCATCGGCAAGCCGGACCCCGCACCGTTCGTGGAAGCGCTGCGCCGTGGCGAGGTTGACGCGAGCGCGGCGGTGCATATCGGTGACCACCCAGGCGATGACATTGCCGGGGCTCAGCGTGCTGGATTGCGCGCTGTGTGGTTCAACCCGCAGGGCAAGACCTGGGCCGGAGAAAACGCACCGGATGCCGAAATTCAACGACTGTCGCAGTTGCCCGACGTGATCGCGCGCTGGCGCTGACGCTCGCCCGCGCCTTCAGGCCTGACCACGGCCCACAAAAAAGCCCGCAGCGACGGCGGGCTTTTTTGCGTCAGCCACTCAGATAGGGCGGCTGCCGTACTTGTTGTCCGGCTTCTTGGGTGGATCGGCGACCACGTTGGCCTCGACCTCTTGAACCTTGCCACCACGGGCCAGGAACTCTTCCATGGCCTTGGCCAGGGCGTCACGTTCCTTCTGCTTGGCTTCCATGCTCGGCATCTCGTCTACCGAGACAGCCGACTTGGAGGATTTGCCCTTGGCAGTGGGTGCCGGGCTGCTGTCGTCATCGCCAGCATCTTCGGCGCCATCGTCAGCCGCAGCTTCGAGGCCCTCATCACCCTCGTCTTCGTCGCCTACTTCGAGGTCATCGTTTTCCAGATCGTCGTCGCTCATGTTCTACCTCATGACTTGCGAAAAGCAGGTTAGTTATAGACCAGTGCGCAGCCGTAGACCGGCTGTCACCAGTGAAAATTCAACTGGCCGTGGGTTGGCCACTGCCCTTGTGGCACCCGCTCCTGATGGGAGGCGGTACCAAACAGACCCTACTCCTGGCAGGGACTGACAAATTCTTCCGGACCCTGCTGGCCACACGCTATTGGCAAGCCTAGCAAAGGCTGGCGAAGCGTGTGGACTGCTCGTCAAACACCCTTCGGCGCGCATTCTAGCGCGCTCGCAGAAAAAGCAAAGCACCATGAATGCCCTGCATCTTGTAAGTATTCGCCCTACGTCGCGAACGTGAACGATAAACCGTTTGCACTGCTGGAAATGACGAATTTCAGGCAAAAAAATGCCCGGCGAACCGGGCAAGTTTTTCCAGCGTCGCGGTTACAGGTTGTAGCCGCGCTCGTTGTGTTGAGCCAGGTCGAGGCCGACCGACTCTTCTTCTTCGTTGACCCGCAGGCCCATCACCACGTCCAGCACCTTGAGGATGATGTAGGTGACGATAGCGGTGTAGACCACGGTGAAGATCACGCCCTTGGCCTGAATCCAGAGCTGTGCGCCGATATCGGTGACCGCGCCGAAGCCCCCCAGGGCCGGGGCTGCGAACACACCGGTCAGCAGTGCACCGATGATGCCGCCGATACCGTGCACACCGAAAGCATCCAGCGAGTCGTCGTAGCCCAGCTTGCGCTTGAGGGTGGTGGCGCAGAAGTAGCAGACCACGCCAGCGACCAGGCCGATCACCAGTGCGCCCATCGGACCAACGGTGCCGGCGGCAGGGGTGATGGCCACCAGGCCAGCCACCACACCCGAGGCGATGCCCAGGGCGCTCGGCTTACCGTGACCAATCCATTCGGCAAACATCCAGCCCAGCGCGGCAGCGGCGGTAGCGATCTGGGTAACCAGCATGGCCATGCCGGCAGTGCCGTTGGCAGCGGCGGCGGAGCCTGCGTTGAAGCCGAACCAACCGACCCACAGCATGGCAGCACCCATCAGGGTGTAGCCCAGGTTATGCGGTGCCATCGGAGTGGTTGGGTAGCCTTTGCGCTTGCCCAACACCAGGCAGGCCACCAGACCGGCGATACCGGCGTTGATGTGCACCACGGTGCCGCCCGCGAAGTCCAGCACGCCCCAGTCCCACATCAGCGCGCCGTCACCGCTCCAGACCATGTGCGCAATCGGCGCATAGACCAGGGTGAACCAGACGCCCATGAAGATCAGCATGGCGGAGAACTTCATGCGCTCGGCGAACGCACCGACGATCAGCGCCGGGGTGATGATGGCGAAGGTCATCTGGAAGGTGATGAACACTGCCTCAGGGAACAGCGCAGCGGCCGAGGTCAGGTTGCTGGGCGTGACACCGCTCAGAAACGCCTTGGAGAAGCCGCCGACGAAGGAATTGAAGTTGAGCACGCCCTTTTCCATACCTGTGGTATCGAAGGCCATGCTGTAGCCGTAGACGACCCAGAGAATGCTCATCAGGCCGGTGATGGCGAAGCACTGCATCATCACCGAGAGCACGTTCTTGGAACGCACCATGCCACCGTAGAACAGGGCCAGGCCTGGGATGGTCATGAACAGCACCAGCGCCGTCGCGGTCAGCATCCACGCGGTGTCGCCGGAGTTCAGCACTGGGGCAGCCTCCTCTGCCAGGGCGAGACCGGGCATTACGAGGGACAATAGGGCTCCTAGCCCTGCGATCTTACGCAGAGTCATTTGTTTTCTCCTGGGGCGTTGGGTTTGGTGAGGCTTTTTTTGTCGCTTTAGATCGCGTCGGTATCGGTTTCGCCGGTACGGATACGGATCGCCTGCTCCAGATTCACAACGAAGATCTTGCCGTCGCCGATCTTGCCGGTGTTGGCGGCCTTGGTGATGGCCTCGATCACTCGATCAAGGTCCTTGTCGTCGATGGCGACATCGATCTTCACCTTGGGCAGGAAGTCGACGACATACTCGGCGCCGCGATACAGCTCGGTGTGGCCTTTCTGCCGGCCGAAGCCCTTGACCTCGGTGACGGTGATGCCCTGCACGCCGATTTCCGACAGCGACTCGCGCACGTCGTCCAGCTTGAACGGCTTGATGATGGCTGTGACTAGCTTCATGAAACTCTCTCCCGATTTGGTGGACTTGCCCCAGGAAAACAAACCCGTCTCAAGTCTAAGCGCAGCGGTTGGCTTTGTAACGCGTCGTCGGCTCGTTCTTGCAACCGACTGACGTTTCGGTTGTGACGCAAGACCTTCCGGCTCCGCGTGCGCACTGCCTGGTCACAAGGAACTGCATCAGTGCATGGCTCGCAGTGGTCTTTGCAGAAACCTTGCCAGTTCCGATAAACCGCCAAAAAACAGCGTGTTGCGTAAAACAGTCGGAATTGGCCAGTCGCCAGCACTAAAAAGATGCACAATTTCAGTGCGCGCAGCCCTCGCACACTGCGCAAAAAGCGTGCAACCCAAGCAGTTCATCCCCGCCCTCTGTTGGGTCATGCTCGGCAGCGATCGACGGCGCCCTGAAGCAGCCAAACGCCCGCGTGCTACACTCCCGCTCTTTCTCGACGATTACCGGACAAGCCGAACATGCTCGCGCCAAAAGCTTTTCTCGACGCCCTGAGCGACCAGGCCTCGCGCCTGTTCAACAGCGACACTGCCCAACCCCGCGCCGAACTGGAAAGCCAGTTCAAGGTGCTGATGCAAGGCGCTTTCAGCAAGCTGGACCTGGTCAGCCGCGACGAATTCGACAGCCAGATGGTCGTTCTGGCACGCACCCGTGCTCGCCTGGAGGCCCTGGAAAAGCAGGTCGCCGAGCTGGAAGCCCGCATGGCGCCTAACGCCCAGGAATAACCCCCGGCCAGCCCTGCTGGCCTTGCTCTACACTAAGGCGCGCGTGCGCTCGCGCCTGGCGGTCGATGCCGGAGGCGGTAACTCGTTGGGGTAAAGCGTTCCGCGAAACAGCGTTGCGCCGCAGAACGTGAGCAGTGTCCTGAACACGTTGTGCGAGTTGAGTATCGCGCTGCGGATACCTTCGACCTCCGGGTCGTCCGGCTGCAGCACGGCCGCCCTGCTTACCCACTCGATGGCGGCGAAGCGGCTTTGCTTGCGTGTGCCGTGTCCCTGCATCCAGGCCAGCCCCATGTGCGCGCAGGCACGCCCGGCGATGCAGGGATCCTCGTGCTGTACCAGTTCAAGCAAGTATCCGACGGCCTCTTCGCGCTCGACAGGTTCACCGAACTGGCGCAACAAGCTTCCCAGTTGCAGCCGCGCATGGGCATCTGTCTGCGCGTGGCCCATGGCATCGAGCAACAATCGCTTGACCGACAGCATCGCACCGCGCTCACTCAGGTCCTCATCAGCCATGCGCCGACAAGCCACCTCGTAGCTAGCCCGCGGGCTGCCCAAGGCCAGCGCACGCATCAACCAGCGCTGCGCGGCCCCGGCGTCCAGATAGCATTCCGGCGTGCCCTCCAGCCCTCCCCGATGCAGATCGTGAAGGCGCATGGCAGCGTCCGACAGCCCGCATTCGGCACATTGCTCGTCGAAGAAACGCGCGGGCTCGTACAACCGGGCTGCCCATAACAGACGCGGTACTTCCTGCATGTCGAAGCCCTGCCCTTGGCATTCCGATTGCCGGTTTACAGCGGCCTCCAACCATTCGCGGGCCTGCTCAAGGGACCGGACAAAGCCCCACAGCCCGAACTGACACCCTACAGCCCGCAGCGCACAGGCGGCCGCAAACATGCGGCTCTCGCACAGATGCTCGATGGCGATGCGCAGCGACTGCCTGTCGTCCTGCATGCCGTGCTGCACGACCAGGCAGGCGAAGGTGTAGAACGACTGCGCCCCGCCGCGCTCGAAGCAGTGGTCAGGGCTCAGGTCGACACAGGCTACGAAGTCGTCCATGGCACCGGCATGGTCACGCGACGTGTGCCAGCGCCATGTACCCCGTCGTGCCAGAAGCATGGCACGCTCCCTCGGCCTGAGTTCACGCGGCCACCAGTGGTCGAAGATACATTGCCATTGGCCGGTCTCCTGAGACTGCAGGGGGCCCGATAGCCGGAAGTCGCCTTCGAACTGCAGCGCGCGGATGGCGTTACGTTGGGCGTCCCCCCAACCTTGGCAAAACGGGCCGCTGACCAAATCTTCGAGCGCCTGCAGGCTTCCACCCCAACGGGGTAGCAGGTAGGTTGCATATGCCTCGACCGCCTCGAAGCAGCCGGCAAACCAGCGCAGAGCATGGCCCAGCCAATACTGCTGCGCACTTTCGTCCCAGCGCGCAGACCGCATGGCCAGGCAGGGTGGCAGGTACTGTGGCAGGTCGACTAAAGGTGCGAAGCCAAATCGGACCAGAAACGGTGCCGCTGCCTCCTGGATCTCCACGTCAGGGTGGGCACTGGGCCTGTAGCGTGCGGGCTTGCCATGTAGAAGCTCGTTCAGCCACCCCGGTTCACGGAAATGCGCGCTCATGTGCAGCATGCAGATGGCCGCTGCCACCGGCACGTTGGACAGCGCCATGGCCCGCAGCAGGTGCACCGCGCCGATTTCGCAGACCTGCTCGGCCGCCAGCCAACGCGCTTCGCTCACTTCGTCGGTGCCATCGCCCCCCTGTACATGGCGGGCACGATCAAGGCAGTGAAAACCCATGGCCACCCGCGGGTGATAGGCATTGGGGCAGGCCTGGATCCAGGCCTTGAGGAACTGGGTGAGAGCCTTGCCACCCTGGATGCCCGAACGGGCCTGCAGGTGCCATTCGAATGCCTCCAGATAAGCAGGACACTCACCAGGGGACGCCTGCAACCAGCGCGCTTCGAGAACGTTGAAGTAATCGTTGAGTTCAGGAAATGCATTGGCCTGCACCAGTTCGTGGATGTCCTGACGGGTGCGAGTGAGCGTTTGCACAGGGCTTTACCTTGTAAGTCCATTTTGACGAAGCCGCGTTGTCGTCCGGTGACAACGTCAGTGATCGTTGAACACTAAGCCATTGGCAAGCCCTGCGCAAAATTATTGGATCCAAAAGTTGCGGATTAAAACGCCCTGACTTTCGGAGACTCCAGGCCCACATGATGAGGCCCAGGAGGTGTCATGACGGGTCAACGCAACCCCAAAGCATTCAAGATCGAAGCGGTCAAGCAAGTAACTGAGCATAGCGAGCCCTAAGAGAGAGCCTGCTGAGCCTTGCTCATGGCGTTGCGCTACCGGGTCAAGGGATTTCATCCTGGTCGCTCAATCATTTCTCCTGCAGCACCGCCCTGCCCTTCACCGCCCGCGGCCCCCGCCAGGCCCAGAAAAGCAACCCTGGGAACGGTGCATAGACCACGAACACGATCCACAGCATCTTGCGCTCTGCGCGCCGGTCGCTGCCGATGATGTGCCAGATGGCAAAGATCTCAAGGATGATGACCAAGGCCGCGACAATGATCCAGATCGTTCCGATTTCCATAAGCACTCTCCTGCTGGCATGTATTCGATTGAGTCCCGGCCAGCTGTGAGGGTTCATTTCGATTTTCCTTCGAGCACATTGCTGTGCCTGCCGAATGCCACGACGGCACAGGCAACCTATCGTGGCCCGGCAGGTGCTCGGCCACCCTGCAAAACCTCGACGCACTCTTCTGCCGCCTCTCCTGCGCCGGCTCACTATGCTTGGCAGATGCCGCAGGATGCGGCGCCTTAAACGACAACGGAGCGTCCATGTCCCTAGCCCTCGTCCACAGTCGCGCCCAGGTGGGCGTGCAGGCACCTGCAGTCAGTGTCGAAACGCATCTGGCCAACGGCCTGCCCAATCTCACTCTGGTCGGCTTACCCGAAACCACGGTCAAGGAGAGCAAGGATCGAGTACGCAGCGCCATCGTCAATTCCGGCCTGGACTATCCCGCCAGGCGTATCACCCAGAACCTTGCCCCAGCCGATCTGCCCAAGGATGGCGGCCGTTATGACCTGGCCATCGCCTTGGGGATACTCGCCGCCAACGGCCAGGTACCGGTGAACGCCTTGAACGACATCGAGTGCCTGGGTGAGCTGGCGTTGTCCGGCAAATTACGGCCTGTGCAGGGGATACTGCCGGCCGCCCTGGCAGCGCGCGAAGCAGGTCGGGCCTTGGTGGTCCCGCAGGAAAACGCTGAAGAAGCCAGTCTGGCGGGTGGCCTGGTGGTCTACGCAGTGGGGCACCTTCTAGAGTTGGTCGCCCACCTCAACGGCCAGGTGGTGTTGCCGCCATATGCCGCCAATGGCCTGCTGCTGCAAAGTCGGCCCTACCCCGACTTGAGCGAAGTACAAGGCCAGGTCGCGGCCAAACGGGCACTGCTGCTGGCAGCCGCTGGCGCGCACAACCTGCTGTTCACCGGGCCACCCGGTACCGGCAAGACTTTGCTGGCCAGTCGCTTGCCAGGGCTGCTGCCGCCGCTGGACGAGCACGAAGCCCTGGAGGTCGCGGCTATCCAGTCGATCAGTGGGCACACGCCCCTGAAAAGCTGGCCGCAGCGTCCGTTCCGCCACCCCCATCACTCAGCATCCGGGCCTGCGCTGGTAGGCGGCGGTAGCCGGCCGCAACCCGGCGAAATCACGCTGGCGCACCATGGTGTGTTGTTTCTCGATGAGTTGCCAGAGTTCGAGCGACGGGTGCTTGAGGTTCTGCGTGAACCCTTGGAGTCCGGCGAGATCGTCATCGCCCGTGCCAAGGACAAAGTGCGCTTCCCTGCCCGTTTCCAACTGGTAGCGGCGATGAACCCCTGCCCTTGTGGCTACCTCGGCGATCCCTCAGGCCGCTGCCGCTGCAGCACAGAGCAGATCCAGCGCTACCGCAACAAACTGTCAGGCCCGTTGCTCGACCGCATCGACCTGCACCTGACTGTGGCGCGCGAAGCCACCACACTCGACAACCACCCCTGTGGCGACACCAGCGCCAAGGTCGCCCGTGTCGTGGCTGAGGCCCGCGAACGGCAGCAGCGCCGCCAGGGCTGCGCGAATGCCTTCCTCGACCTCGATGGCTTGCGCCGTCACTGCGAGCTCACTGCAGCTGACCAGGCCTGGCTGGAAAGCGCCTGCGAACGGCTGACCCTGTCGCTACGGGCTGCGCACCGCCTACTCAAGGTCGCGCGGACGCTGGCTGACCTGGACAGAAC
Source organism: Pseudomonas sp. Rh2 (assembly GCF_040762985.1). Taxonomy (NCBI): domain Bacteria; kingdom Pseudomonadati; phylum Pseudomonadota; class Gammaproteobacteria; order Pseudomonadales; family Pseudomonadaceae; genus Pseudomonas; species Pseudomonas sp. Rh2. The sequence continues at coordinate 693,779 of NZ_CP142890.1, read as the reverse complement.
CGACTCGATAGCCAGGGCTCATTTGGCCGAAGCCCTCCAGTATCGCCCTGGCACCTGACTCATCGACGTGTGCAGATTCGCCGATGGGCGAAGTCAATGCAGGCCATAGTGGCATTTTATTTTGCGCGCTAATTAATTGAGCGCAATATTAACTCCAGACAGCAAGCAGTCGTCACCCACCTCACTGAACCTGGAGAACGATCATGACCCTCAGCAAAGCACTCACCGCCGCCACCTTCGCCTTGGTCACCAGCACCGGCGCTTTCGCCCAGTCCGTCGAAACCACGCCCTACCATTACGGCATGGCGCTGGATATTGCCCAGGTGATCGCCGTGCAAACGCCAGCCAACGCTCAAGGCCACACCACTACCGCCACCCTGACCTACCGCGACAGCAATGGCCAAGTCCGCTCCTTGAGCTACAGCCAACCCAACACCAACCTGGCCAACCAGAATTGAGGCGACGCGCACGGACAGGCCGCTTGGGCGGCCTGGCTCGTGAACGTTCAACGCACGTTCAAGGCCAACGCAGCCTCGACCGCCTTCAGCAGTACGTCTTCATTGAACGGTTTGCCCAGGCAGGCTACCGCGCCATTGCGCTGGGAAGCTTCCAAGGCCGCATCATCCCAATGCGCCGACATGCAGATCACGGGCAGCTGCCAACCCAACCGGGCCAGCTCGCCCTGGACCTGCAAACCTGTCAGTCCAGGCATTCTCAAGTCCAGCAAGGCACACCCCGCCCCACGCGCCTGGGGCGAAGCCAGCAGCTGCGCACCCGACCCGAACAGCAAGGTGTCGAAGCCGGCCGAACGCAACAGGTTGGCCAGGCTTCTGCGCACGAAAGCATCGTCATCGACGATGCATACCGTTGCGCTCATGCAACGCCCTGGTCTTCAAGGCGGGGGCCGGCATCGATGACATGGTGCATGGCGACCAGCTCGACCAGCGAGCGCGACTGCATCTTGTTCATGATGTTCTTCTTGTGAACCTTGGTCGTCACTTCACTGGTACCGATGGTCTTGGCGATCTGTTTGTGCGTCAGCCCCCCTACCACCAGCGAGAACACTTGCCGCTCGCGCTGGGTCAGGCGCCGGTACTTTTCCCGGACCTGACGCGTATCCCACCATTTGCGCCCCTGCGCCAAGGCGCGCGCACGTACCGACCCCAGCAGCGTCAGCAGCTCGTACTCATCGAACGGCTTGGTGAGAAATTCAACAGCACCCGCACGCATGGCCTGAACGGTCATAGGGATGGTGCCGTAACCGGTCATGAACACGACCGGCCAGGGAACATCGAGCCTGCGCAGCGCCTGCTGCACGTCCAGGCCGCTGGCAGCCGGCAGGTTCATGTCCAGCAACAGGCAGGCGTAGGGTGTGTCGCAGGGTTGTTCGAGCAGTTCCTCCGCCGAGGCGTACAACCGATGAGGAATATTCTCGGCACGGAACAGCCGGCCCAGGGCCGTGCGTACCGACGGGTCGTCATCGACCACCAGCACCATCACGGCTTCGATGTCGTCCTGCGGCGGCCCAGCAGTGGCTGAAAGCGGCGATCTGCCTGGCGCCAACGCAGCCACATCGCTGGACACTTGCGCCGCCAGCCGGTAACCCCTGCGGGGAACGGTCTGGATCAGGCCCCGGTCACCAAAGGCTTTGCGCAGCAGCGAAATCTGCACCTGCAGGTTGTTGTCTTCCACCACTGTGCCGGCCCAGACCTGGCTGAACAGCTCGTCCTTGCACACCACCCGGCCGTTGGCCCGGATCAGCGTCGCCAGCACCTCGAACGCACGCCCACCCAAGGGCAGCGGTTTGCCGTCCAGAAACACTTCCCGCCGCTCCAGCGACACCTGGGCATTGCCTATACGGATCATGATCTTTTCGAATCTCGCGAGTCCGGGCGGTTGCGCAGCCCCGTGCAATCTAGGCCAGCATCCACATTCATACAATTATCCCGAGGGATAGGTTGGCCTTTGGACTATACAAGCCAGCGCCGCCACCCTGGGGCCGATTACGGTCAAGATGGTTCCCGATCCTGCCAAACCGGCCAGCCAGAGCGTGCGGGGCATTCGCGCTGCGTATACTCGCGCCCTTGGATGTCGCTAGCAGGGGTGCTTTATGCTCGATGAACGCCTTGCCTACAGGCCCATCGATTATGACCAGTCGATCGACGACGGCTGGCTGGGCCGCTGCGACATCACGCCTTTGGGGCAGGAAGGCGACCTGACCTACTTCCGTCTGCGCGACAGTGCGACGGGACAGGCCTGGGTAGCGATTCGCGCGGCCCTCGCAGCCCCTGCCGCCTGCCGGCGCCTCGAACGCAACTACCGCCTTCAGCTGGACCCGCAATGGGCTGTACTTCCCTCAGCCTTCGTCCGCTCCGCAGAAGGCCCGTTGCTGATCTATCCGGCAGGTCGCTCGATCAATGACCTTGCGGAGCTTGGCCCGATCACGCTATCGACGTTCCTCGACGTGGCGACCAACGCCGCCACGGCCTTGGCTCAGGCCCACGAGCGCAACGTGCTGCACGGTGCCCTGCAACCTCAGCATGTGTTCGTCCAGCACGACCTGGGCGTGAAGATCGGCGGCTTCCATGCCGATCCACCGGAGCTGGTCGGCGAACAGCAGACACCGGTAGGCAGTTGGGCTTACCTCGCCCCAGAGCAGGTCTGCCCCCATGGCAGCGTCAGCGACCGGCGCAGCGACATCTATGCCTTGGGCGCAATCCTCTACCAGCTGCTGCTGGGCGAACTGCCTCTGCTAGGCCGTGACATGTCGCACTGGCGCCAACTGCATGCTGGCGTGCAGCCCAGAACGGCCTGCGAAGTCGACGCCAAGGTGCCACGGGCACTTAGCCAAGTGCTGAACAAGGCGCTGGCCAAGGAACCCGATGCCCGCTACCAGAGTGCACGGGCGCTGGCGATCGACCTTGCCCATTGCCGCCGACATTACCCAGCCAAAGAGCCCCTCGATCACTTCACGCCTGGCTGCGCCGAACCGATATCACCCACCCGCGAGCGACTTCATGGACGCACGGCCGAGCTGAAAACCATCGGCCTACTGTTCAGGGCCCTGCGCCGGGACAGCAAGCCCCAAGTGCTGTTCGTCAACGGTGCCACCGGCATGGGCAAGTCCAGCCTGGTCCAAGCCGCACTGAAGACTTACGCCGAGGGGTATTGGGCATCTGGCAAGTGCACCTGCCTGGAGCAAGGCGCGCCTTATGCGCCGTGGCTGGACATACTGGGTTCGTTGGCCACGCAGCTGCTGGCCAAGAACAGCGAAGACCTGGCTTCCTTGCGACACAAGATCCTGCGTCGCCTCAAGGGACGCGGACGGCTGCTGGGCAAGCTCGCCCCTGACCTGCAATTGATCATCGGGCCCATGGCGGAATTGCCGGAAAAACCCACCCGCCTTGCGATGCAGAAAGAGCTGCGGGCGGTGGTCGAGTTTCTAGGGGTGTTCAGCCGGCCCGGCCAGCCTTTGGTGCTGTTTTTCGATGATGCGCAGTGGGCCGATAGCGCAACCCTGCACCTTTTAGCAGAACTGCTCGCGCAGCCGCCCGACAGCCTGTTGTTGATCCTCGCCCGGCGCAACTATCCAGCACCCGCCCATGCCCTACCGACTCGCCCCGAGGAAGTGCGCATCACGACCATCGAGCTACGCCCGATCTCCGTTGCGGCGGTGTCGGATCTGATCGGCGAGCGCTACCATGTGCCGCCCGAAGAGGCGATACAGGTCGCACGACTGGTGCACGCCAAGACCGCCGGCAACCCGTTCTTCATCAACCAGATCCTGCAGGTCATGGTCGAAGATGGCCTGCTCACCTTCGACACCCAGACCATGCGCTGGACGTGGTCCTTACATGCCGTGTCGCAGCATCGCTACGCCGACAACGTCGCCGACCTGATGGTCGATCGCCTGACACGCCTGCCGGTTGCCCAACGCGATGTGCTGCGCCTTGCCAGTGCTGCAGGCGGCCGTTGCGACGAGCGCTTGCTTGAAAAGACGCTGCCTTGCGGCGTACCCCGTCTCGGTGAACGGCTAAAGGCACTGGTCGACGCGGGCTTTCTGCTGCCCAGCCAGAAAGGCCTGTGCTTCGCCCATGACCGGGTCATGCAAGCTGCCTACGAACTGACCCCAGAGTGCGAACGAGCTGCGCAACATGCACGTATCGCCAAGGCCATGCGCGAGGTTTGGCAGGACGACCTGCCCAATGCCGTGCTCGATATCGCCAACCAGGTGCAACGCGCCAGCCTGCAGGCCTTCGAAGCAGATGAATACTCAACGTTCCTGACGATGCTGGAGGACGCCGCGCTTCGGGCCCGCGATGACGCCTCATACGCGCAAGCCGCCAGCTACCTGGCAGCCGGTGAAGCCCTGCTGAGGCAAAGCTGCGAATCAGCAACGTACAGGGCCAAGGCCTTCACCTTCGCCGCCCTGGCGGCGGAGTGCGACATGCTGATGTCGCGCATGCCCGAAGCCGAAGCACACATCGCCCAATGCCGACAACGCGCCAGCACACCCCTGCTGCACGCCCGCGCCTACCGGCTGGAGGCACGGTTGCACACTTTGCGTTCCGACTATGAAACCGCCATCGATGCAGCCCTGACAGGCCTTGGTCTGCTGGGTATCTCGCTGGCACGCGGCAACGATAGGCACATGGTCGAGAGCGAATATGCACGGATACGCGGCCTGATCGAGCAGCAAGGTCGCCACTGCCTCGAATCGCTGCCCAAGGCCGAAGCCGAGCACGCGATCGTCGCGATAGAACTGCTGGCGACGCTCTCTTCGTCGTTCTTCGTGGAGGATGACCTGTGCTGCCTGCACCTGGCCAAGATCATGGAGCTGACCCTGGCATATGGCGTGGCCCCTGGCAGCACTTATGGGCTGGCCTGGTTCGGGGTCATGAATGCCGAACGCTTCGCCGCCTATCATGATGGGCACGCCTACTGCCTGGCCGCGCTCAAGTTGATCGAGCGACAGGGGTTCGAGGCCGACCTGACCAGCGCCCTGCTCGCGCTGGACCAAGTCAGTGCCTGGACCGCCCCGATGGAGTTCGCCCGACGCACCGCACTCGAAGCCATCGATTCGGCGCGCCTGAGCGGCGACCTGGCCATGGCCTGCTATGCCTGCAACCACCTGGTGTCGGATTCGCTGTTCATGGGCCACCATCTGCAAACAGTCGCTGCCGAGGTAGAACAGGGCCTCGACACCGTGCGCCGTTACGGCTATCGGGATATCGAACGCATCCTCCTGGCGCAACAACACTTCGTTGCCAACATGAGCACTGCCGAACCTTGCCGCAGTGGCTTGACGTCAGGCACGACAGCGACCCTCACGCACGAACTCGGCACCTCCAGAACGACGCGGTTCTTCCAGGCGCTGTTCAACGGTATGTCCGCGTTCTACCTGGGCGATATACGCCAGGCGATCGTAAGCCTGGACGAAGCCGGAACACATGCCTGGGCTGCCCCGGCGCATATCAACCTGGCCGACTACCAGCTGTTTCGCGGTCTGGCGCTGGGCAGCCCAGAAGCGCCTGGCACACCCGAGATGAAACGCAAGACCTTGGACGAACTGCGCGAGCGCTTCGCGCAATGGGCCGAGTTCAACCCCATCACGTTCCGTAACAAGCTGTTGTTGATCGAAGGCGTCATCGCCAAGCTTAACGGTGACGGCCTGGCAGCCATACGCTGCTTCGACCAGGCCCAGATCGCCGCCACTGCCGCCGGCTTCATTCACGAACAGGCGCTCGCCCACGAACAGTTGGCCGAAGTGTGCATCCCCAGCGGCCTGATCTCCGGTGCCAACCTGCACCTGCGACTTGCACGCGACTGCTTCCACATTTGGGGTGCGACAGGCAAGGTCCGCCAGTTGGAGACCTTGCACCCATTCCTGCGAACTCAACCGGTGCAGGAAACCTACCGCGCCTCCAGCCAGGCCCGGCTGGACCTGGAAGTGGGCATCGAAGCCGCGCGAGCGCTGTCCGAAGAAGTGCTGCTCGAAGGGCTGATCGAAACCCTGATGGGCCACCTGACCCAGCATTCCGGTGCCGACCATGGTGCCCTGCTGATCGTCAGCGGTGCCGAGTTCCAGATGGCAGCACTGTCCTATATCGACGACGCGGGCCTGCATGTCCGGCTGGATGACTGCCAGACGTTCAGGACCCAGGCGCCACTGTCGATCATCAATGCCACCATGCGTACCAAGAAGCCCTTGACGCTCAACGACGCAGCGAACGATTGCCCGGAAGCCTTTCGCCCGGAGCTTCAGGCCCGCGGCGCGCGATCCGTGCTGTGCCTGCCCCTGGTGATCCAGGGCGTGCTGATCGGCCTGGTCTACCTGGAAAACCGTCTGGTGCCCAACCTGTTCGGCAGCCAGCGTCTGGCCATGCTGGAAATCCTCGCCTCACAGGCGGCGGTGTCGCTGCAGACCGCCAAGTTCTATACACGCCTGGCCGAGGACAATCAGGCCCGCGCCCAGATGGAAGCCGAACTGCGTCGGTCGCGCGCCGAACTGGCCCGCAGCGCGCACCTGCAGGTGATGAACGAACTGTCGGCGTCCATTGCCCACGAAATCAGCCAACCGCTGCTGGGCATAGCCTCCAACGCCGCGGCCAGCCTTCGTTGGCTCAAGCGCGGTGAGCCTGACCTGGCCGAAGCCATCGCCGGCCTGGAAGACATCCGTGCTGACAGCGAGCGGGCCGCGAACATCGTCCAGGCGTTGCGCTCGTTGGCCAAACAGTCACCGATGCAGCGCAAGGCCATGAATCTCGATGAGCTAGTCGTTGAAGTGGTCCGCCTGACCTCCGCCGATGCCCTCAAGTGTGGGGTGCAGGTGAGTACCCAATTGCACGCGGCAGTGAGCGTCATGGCAGATCCGGTGCAGTTGCAACAATTGGTGTACAACCTGATCACCAATGCCCTGGAAGCCCTGGCGGGTTACCGCAGTGACGGCGTGCTACGCATTGTCTCGACAGTGGTGGGCGATACGGTGGAAATCTGCGTGGATGACAACGGCCCAGGCATAGCGCCAGAAGAACGGGAGCGTGTGTTCGGGGCTTTCTACACGTCCAAGTCGGGTGGATTGGGCATGGGGCTGGCGATCTGCAATTCAGTGGTGCAGGCCCACGGCGGGCGCTTGCAAGCTTTGGTGTCGGAGCTGGGGGGATGCCGGATCAGATTCAGCGTACCGATCCAGCCTCCCCTCGCGTAGCCACCGGCTAGCCGGCGACTGGGTAAGGTCAGCGGGCGCTCAGGGCCGCATAGCTGTTCATCAGGTTGCGGTAGTTGGGAATACGCTGCGACAGCAGGTTACCCAGGCCTTCGATATCGTTGCGCCAGTCACGGTGCAGCTCACAGGCCACCGAGAACCAGTTCATCATCTGCGCGCCCGCCTCGGTCATGCGTACCCAAGCAGCCTGCTGCACGGTTTCGTTGAAGGTGCCCGAGGCGTCGGTCACCACGAACACCTCGAAGCCCTCGGCCAGCGCCGACAGGGTCGGGAACGCCACGCAGACGTCAGTCACTACACCCGCGATGATCAGTTGCTTGCGGCCGGTCGCCTTGATCGCCTTGACGAAGTCTTCGTTGTCCCAGGCATTGATCTGCCCCGGACGTGCGATGTAGGGAGCATCCGGGAACATTTCCTTGAGCTCTGGCACCAGCGGGCCGTTAGGGCCTTGCTCGAAGCTGGTGGTGAGGATGGTTGGCAAGCCGAAGAACTTGGCCAGATCGCCCAGGGCCAGCACATTGTTCTTGAACTCGTTGGGGGAAAAATCCTGCACCAGCGAGATCAGGCCGGTCTGGTGGTCGACCAGCAATACGACTGCGTCGTCTTTGTTCAGGCGCTTGTAGTCTGGTTGGCTCATGAGTGTGACTCCTTGGGTTGGGTGAACGGGGCCGGTACTGTCCCTATGTGGCTATACCGACGGATACTTTCGGCTTAAGGATGTGCGCCGAGGGGCTCGGCCTTGGCTGCCTGACGCCAGGCTTTGGGCGGTTGTCCGACCAGACGGCTGAATGCACGGGTGAAGTGGGCCTGATCGCAAAAACCGCACTCCAGGCTCACATGGGTGATCGGCGCCTCGGTGGCCAGCAGGCGCTTGGCCTTTTCCATCCGCGCCAGCAAACGCCATGCCTGGGGCGAGAGACCCGTGGTGACCTTGAAGGCGCGCGAGAAGTGACTGCGGGTGAGGTTGCACACCCCGGCAATCTCGATGATCGACAACGAGCTGCGCAGCATCAGCTCCTTGGCCTGATGCAGGCGGGCGGGGGTCAGGGCGCCGGGAGGGCAAGGGTCCGGGTGCATGGCGACTCTCCTGTTCAATGGAGAAAGTCTCGCGCCCGGAGCATGACAAAGTCCTGAGCCGAACCTTAATAGTTCTTAAACCTGCACTACTGGCCCTCCCTGCCAGACCGATAACCTAAGATGAGTTTCGTGTTCAGTAGTCGGCCCCTGAACGGGCCCGTATCAAGGCGAGAAAGGCATGCAGGAAAATCGTGCTCACCGCACCGTGGCCATGGTGTTGTTCAATGATGTGCTGTTGCTGGATGTCACCGGCCCGCTGGATGCCTTTGCCATCGCCAACCGGTTCTTACCGGAGGATCGACACTATCGCTTGATCACGGTGGCCGAAGGGCACGCCGCGATTCGCGGATCCTGTGGGTTGAAGGCCCTGGCCGATGCGCCCCTCGAAGACTTGCCCGAGGCGGTCGACCTGCTGCTGGTGCCGGGTGGACCGGGGGCCTACGATGTCGCCTTGCCCGCACTGGAGCGCTGGTTACCCCAGGCGGCGCGTAGCGCCAGACGGTTCGGTGCCATCTGCACGGGCGTCTTCCTGCTGGGGCGTGCCGGGTTGCTGGACGGTTATCGATGCACGACTCACTGGAACTACGTAGAGCGCCTGGCCCGGGCCTTTCCCGAAGCGAAAGTGGAAACCGAGCAGATCTACGTCATGGACCGCAATTTGATCACTTCCGGCGGCATCACCGCGGGTATCGACCTGGCATTGGCCGTGGTGGCGGAAGACCACGGCAAGTCGCTTGCCCTGGAGGTGGCGAAGGTGTTGCTGGTAGCCCGCCATCGCCAGGGCGGGCAGACGCCGTATGGGCCGCTGTTGGCAGCTGTACCTCGGGACGACACCCCCATCGCCCGCGCTCAGGCCTACATCGTCGACCATATCGAGCAACCCTTCACGGTGCAGAAAATGGCTGAGCGGGTGGCCATGAGCAGCCGCAACTTCGCCCGTGCTTTCCAGCGCGAAGTCGGCATCACACCCATGCAGTACCTGCAGAATGCCCGTATAGACCGGGCGCGCAAGCTGCTGGAAGAGAGCGACCTGCCATTGAAAGTCGTGGCGGCACAATGCGGATTCAGCAGCGACCGGCACATGCGCAAAGTATTTTGCGAGCGAATCGGCATGACGCCGGCGCAGTATCGGGCGCAGTTTGGCGGGCATTGATTGTCTTCCATGATGGGACAATCTGTCCCCTCGCCGCGGGATTGTCGTACCCGGCCACAGTCCGCAAAATGCGTATTCACCCTGTACCTCGCTGCCCAGGCAGCTCATGGAGTCCGAGCCTATGCCACATGAAAGCAGCCTGCTGCAAACCGCCGTCATCTTCCTGCTCGCCGCCGTTGTCGCCGTGCCCTTGGCCAAGCGCCTGCAACTGGGCGCCGTCATTGGTTACCTGCTGGCCGGCGTGGCCATCGGCCCGCAGGCGTTGGGCCTGATTCGCGACACCGAAAGCGTCGCCCACATCTCGGAACTGGGAGTCGTCCTGCTGCTGTTCATCATCGGCCTGGAACTGTCACCTCGGCGCCTTTGGCTGATGCGCAAATCGGTGTTCGGCGTTGGTACTGCACAGGTGCTGCTGACCGGCGCGGTCATCGGTGCCATTGCCTTGTATGGCTTCGACCAGTCATTGCCCGCCGCCGTGGTGCTGGGCCTGGGCCTTGCGTTGTCGTCTACCGCCCTGGGCCTGCAGAGCCTGGCCGAAAGCAAGCAACTCAATGCCCCCCATGGCCGCCTGGCGTTCGCCATCCTGCTGTTCCAGGACATTGCCGCCATCCCGTTGATTGCCTTGGTACCGCTGTTGGCCGCGAGTGGCCCTGACACCAGCCACGGCGACAGTCTGGAACATGGCCTCAAGGTTTTTGCCAGTATCGCCGTGGTGATCGTCGGTGGTCGTTACCTGCTGCGTCCGGTATTCCGCACGGTGGCCCGTACCGGACTGCCGGAAGTGTCCACCGCCACGGCGCTGCTGGTGGTCATCGGCACCGCCTGGCTGATGGAGCAAGCCGGTATTTCCATGGCCTTGGGCGCCTTCCTTGCCGGCCTGCTGCTGGCTGACTCGGAGTACCGCCACGAGCTGGAATCGCAAATCGAACCGTTCAAAGGGCTGCTGCTGGGCTTGTTCTTCATCAGCGTGGGCATGGGCGCTAACCTGCGCCTGCTGCTGGACATGCCGCTGGTACTGCTGGGCCTGACACTGTTGCTGGTGGCAGTGAAGCTGGTGCTGTTGATTGGGGTGGGGCGTTTGGCCGGTGGCCTGAACAGCGCCAGCGCCCTGCGCCTGGGCATGGTCCTGGCGGCGGGTGGCGAGTTTGCCTTCGTGGTGTTCAAGCTCGGCAAGGACCAGGGCTTGTTCGATGCCCAGACTTACGACCTGCTGCTGATGACCATCACCCTGTCGATGGCCATCACGCCGCTGCTGATGCTCGGTTGCGCTCGGGCACTGAAACGCCCGCAGCCACCGCGTGAAGTGCCGGAGCAGTACAAGTCCATCGATGCTGGTACGCCACGCGTGGTGATTGTCGGCATGGGCCGCATGGGGCAGATCGTGTCGCGTATCCTGCGGGCCCAGAAGATCCCATTCATTGCCCTGGAAACGTCGGTGGACGCCATCGAAATGACGCGCATGTTCGAGCAGGCTCCGGTGTTCTACGGCGACCCACTGCGTCCTGAAGTGCTGCACGCGGCCAAGGTCGGCGAAGCGGAGTACTTCGTGATCACCACAGATGATCCGGAAATCACCACTCGCACGGCGGAACGCGTGAAGCGTCTGTACCCCCACCTGAAGGTGCTGGCACGCGCACGCAACCGTCAGCATGTGCACAAGCTGGTGGATGTGGGTGCCGAACCGATTCGCGAGACGTTCTACTCGAGCCTGGAAATGTCACGCCGCGCTCTGGTTGGGTTGGGCTTGAGCGAAGAGCAGGCCACTGACCGCATCGAACGATTCACCCAGCATGATGAAGAAGTGCTGGTTGCTCAGGGACAGGTGCGCGATGACCGGGCAAAAGTCATGCAGACCGCCAAGGAGGCGCGCATGGAGCTGGAGCGGTTGTTCGACTCCGATGCGGATTGAGCGCCTTTAGGCCAAAGCCAGTCGCGCCAAGGGAGGGGGCTCCCGCCGCGCGGCTTGGCAAAGGTCGTTTGCACCGTCATCTACCGCTGCATTCCCCATCGCCGCACCGTCAGCCGCTCCAGGGTGTTGAACACCAACCCTTCCACCAGCAAGCCGATCAGGATAACCACGGCCAAGCCTGCGAACACCTTGTCGGTGTAAAGCTCGTTGCGGTTCTGGAAGATGTACCAGCCTAAGCCGCCCTTGCCGCTGCTGGCGCCGAACACCAGTTCCGCCGCGATCAAGGTACGCCAGGCAAACGCCCAGCCGATCTTCAGCCCCGACAGAATCGACGGCAACGCTGCCGGCACCAGAATGTGCAACACCAGGCGCAGTCCCTTGAGGCCGTAGTTGCGCCCGGCCATGCGCAAGGTGTCCGATACCCCGAGGAACCCTGCATAGGTATTGAGCGCCAGCGCCCAAAGGACCGAGTGCACCAACACGAAGATCAAGCTGTTGTCCCCCAGACCGAACCACAGCAAGGCCAAGGGCAGCAGGGCGATGGCCGGCAATGGGTTGAACATCGAGGTGAGGGTGCCGAGCAAGTCGCGTCCGAGCTGGGTCGATACCGCCAGGCTGGTCAGCCCGAACGCCAGGACGATGCCGAGCACGTAGCCCTTGAGCAACACCACCAGCGACACGCCGACCTTGGCTGGCAGTTCACCACTGAACATGCCGTCCCAGAGCGCTGTTGCAGTTTGCAAAAAGCTCGGCAACAACAGGTCATTGCCCTGGTAGCGGGCGATGGCTTCCCACAGGGCGGCGATGGCGATCAGGATCACCACCTTGCGCAACCCGCCCAGTTGCCAAAGGCGCTGGGCCAGTGGCAGTCGACGTTCAAGAGGCACACTGAGCAGCGGCTCCAGCTGCACCTCGTATTCCTGGCGTACAGGTGTAGTGGTCATGGCTGAGCTCCTGTCAGTAGGCGATGCGAATATCGTTGAAGCCGAGGTCAGCCGCCTGCTCGGGTGCGTCCGCCTCGTCGAACAGCAGACGATGGATACGCCGGGCGCTGGCCTGGAAATCGGCAGCCCCCAGGCTGCCAAGGTCGTACTGATGGCTGTGCACTTGCGCCCTCACCCGCCCTGGGTGCGGCGACAACAGCAGAATGCGGTTACCCACCACCAACGCCTCTTCGATGGAGTGGGTGACGAACAACAGGGTGAAACGCACCTCTTCCCAAAGCAGCAGCAGTTCTTCCTGCATCTTGCGACGGGTCAGTGCATCGAGCGCGGCGAAAGGCTCGTCCATCAGCAGGATCTTGGGCTGGGTGGCCAGTGCCCGGGCAATGGCCACCCGCGCCTTCATGCCACCCGACAGGGTATGCGGGTAGGCATCGGCGAATGCCGCCAGGCCAACCTTGTTCAAATAGTGCAGGGCGCGCTCCTGGGCCTCGGCGCGCTTGAGCTGACCAGACACCAGCAGCGGGAACATCACATTCTGCTTCACCGTCTTCCACGGCGGCAGTTGGTCGAATTCCTGGAATACCACGATGCGGTCGGGGCCGGGGCCCTTGACCGGCTGGCCCTGCAACAGGATCTGCCCTTCCTGGGGCTCGATGAAGCCGGCCACGGCCTTGAGCAAGGTGGACTTGCCGCAACCAGACGGGCCGAGCAGAACGAATCGGTCGGCGTGATCGACTTCGAAGCTGACCTGGTGGGTAGCCCGCACCACGCGCTGCGCCGTGCGGTATTCGAGACTGAGATTATTCACCTGCAGCAAGGCGGGTGCGTCGGCACGGCTCAGGTTGCTGGCCGTGTGGCCTGGCAATGGGGCGGTCATGATCGATCAGCTCCCCTGCAGCGGGCGTTCATCCTGGAAGAAGTAGTCCTTCCACGACTCCGGCTTGTTCTTGATGGCACCGACGCGGTAGAGGAAATCCGCCAGCTTGTAGGTGTTCTTCGGCGTAACGGTGAATTCGTATTGCGGGTTGTCGATGAGCTTGATCAGCGCGTCACGGTCGATCTTGGCCTTGGTCACGCGGATGTAGGTATCGGCCGCGGCGGCCTTGTTCTTCTGGGCGAAGTCCGCCGCCTCGGCCAGCGCGTCGACGAAGGCCTTGTAGGTTTTGGGGTTGTCCTTGCGGAATTTCTCGGTGGCGAACAGCAAGGTCGGCGAATTTGGCCCTAGCAAGTCGTAGCTGTTGAGCACTACATGCACGTTCTTGTTGGCCAACACCTGGTCCTGGAACGGCGGGTTGGAGAAGTGTCCATTGAGTTCCGTGCCACCCGCCAACAGGGCTGCGGTGGCATCCGGGTGCGGAACGGCCAGGGTGTACTTGTCCAGGCGATTGTATTCCTTGTCACCCCACTGCTGCGCGGCAGCGTACTGCAGGAAGCGTGACTGCACCGAAACACCCACGGCCGGCACCGCGATGCGGTCCTTCTCGGAAAGGTCGGCGATGGTCTTCACATTAGGATTGCTGCTGACCAGGTAGTACGGGAAGTTGCCTAGCGAAGCCACGGCCTTGACGTTCTGCCGGCCCTTGGTGCGGTCCCAGACAGTGAGCAGCGGGCCGACACCGGCACCTGCGATGTCAACCGAGCCAGACAGCAACGCGTCGTTGATCGCGGCGCCACCGGAAAGCTGGGCCCAGTCGACTTCGATGTCGATGCCCTGCTCCTTGCCGTGCTTCTCGATCAGGTGCTGGTCGCGCACCACATTCAACAGCAGATAGACGATGCCGAACTGCTCGGCGATGCGGATCTTGCCTTCGGCCTGGGCTACCGCGGGTGCGGCGAGGCTGCCGATGACCAGGCTTGCGCCCAGGCCGAAGCTCGCCGCCAGGCGGCTGATGGATTTGCGCATGATGTGGTTCCTCAGTCGTCAGAACGGGGCATCGCCCTGGATGGTGGTGCGGTACAGCTTGCGCCGCAGGTGTGCGGGGCAGCCGGTGGCTAGGTGGATCAGCGAGCGGTTGTCCCAGAACACCAAGTCATGGGGCTGCCACTGATGGCGGTAGATGTTTTGCTCAAGCACGCTCAAGGCGTAGAGCTGCTGCAGCACGTCACGGCTTTCGTCCTCTGGCAGGCCGACGATACGGGTGGTGAACCCCTCGCTGACGAACAGTGCCTTGCGCCCGTTTTCCGGGTGCGTACGCACCACCGGATGGATGACCTCCTGTACTTGAGCCAGTTGTTCGGCGGTCAGGGTCGGACGCCAGTTGCCTTCGAACTTGGTCTCGGCGTAGCGCGCGGTATAGGAGTGTGCAGCGCTGCGGCCCTCGACCACCTTGCGCAGGGCTTCGGGCACCGCGTCCCAGGCCTTGTGCATGTCAGCGAACAACGTGTCGCCCCCTTCGCTGGGCAGCTCCTGGGCATGGAGCATCGAGCCGAGGCTGGGGAGTTCCTTGTACGAAAGGTCCGAGTGCCAGAACTTGCCAGCATCACCCAGGCCTATGTTGCGACCTTCCTCGACGATGTTGGACACGATCAGGATTTCCGGGTGGCCCGCCAACAGGAACTGCTTGAGCACATGAATCTGCAGCTCGCCGAAGCGGCGGCTGAAGACGATTTGTTGTTCGGGGCTGATCCGTTGCTCCCGGAACACCAGCACATGGTGGTCAAGGTGGGCACGGTGAATGCGCTGGAAATCTTCGGCGTTGACTGGTTTGGCCAAGTCCAGGCCGATGATCTCGGCCCCCACGGCACCGGAGAATGGACGGATTTCGAAGAATTGCGGCTGGGCGCTGTCGATGGACGACAAGGCGTTCGAGGCGGCTGACATGTTTCACTCCCACGCAGTGCGCGACTTCAGGGCGCGCGACGATCAGAAACGCACGGGGTTTTCCCGTGTGGGTTCAAGTCGTGCGGCGCGCCGATTGGTCGGCGGGTACGCAGTGGAAGCGACTATAAGGGCATAAGAAAAATAATTTAAATATCTTTAACGAATAACCATATGAAGCCGTTCATGCATCGCCCCAAGCGCTGGATGCCCATCAGCGCCACTCGCTGTAGGGCTCCAGTGAGGTGACCGGTAACGCCAGGTTGCCTCGCCATGGTTCGAACATGTAGCGCACATAGAGCATCGCATGGCTGGGTGCGTAGTCATCGCTGTGTTGCCAGTCGAACCCACCGCCCAATGCCCAGCGGTCGCTCAAGCGCCGTTCGAACGCCCCATGCAAGCGGTAGCCCAGGCCATTGCTGTCGCTGGCTTCGGTCATGGCGTCGATGTTCGACGCGATGATGTCGTAACGCGCCAGCAACTTGCGGTTCAGGCTCTCGTTCGGATAGACACGACTGCTGTCGCTGTGGGCACGGGACCAACTGACCGACCCCTCCACCAGGAACGACCAATCGTAGTTGCGCCAGGCATAGCTGACCGGTACTCCGATCGACTCATAGCGCTGCGGGCTGTAGTAACCGCCCTGGCCCAGACTGTAGCCTCCCAGGTCCTTGTCATATCGCCAGTGCATCAGGGTCAGGCCGACCCGCACGCGCTCGTCCGCCTTTTCGACCGCACGGTAGTAATAGCCGGCCATCGCGCGGGTACGCTGGTTGTCGGCAACGTTCTCACCGTACAGCCAGTGGTGCCCGAGGCTTGCCCAGACGCCATGGTCCCCACCTTGGTCCCAGCTCAGGCCAAGGGTGGCACCGTTGGCCGTAACACCGCCCCAGCGGACGTTGGTAGCCGGGTCGCGAGCACCTGCGAAAGACAGCAACGAGTTGCTCATCGGCCGGCGCGAGGCAGCCAGCGACCAACCGACCTGTCCGAGGTCGCCGTTGACGATTGCGCCGCCCAGCCAGTTATTGACCTCGTACCCTTGGGTAGTGCCCAGGTCGAAGCCCCAGCGCTCGTTCTGCCAACCAAGCGCCAAAACACCTCCATTGGCCGTTTGCGAGCCCGGGCGGCAGGTCGGCAATAGCACCCCGCTACGGGTGACGCCGACAAACTGGCAAGTACCGAAATCAGCGGTGTTGTTGCCATTCTCGTCCAGATCGAACGAACCAGCATCCATGCCGATGCGCTCCACGCGCGCAAACGCCCTACCGTCTTCCCAGGGGGTATCGACATGCAGCAGGGTCGATTGGGTGCTCAACCTGGAAATACCAGGAGTGCCGTCGTTCTTGCGCCAACCGTAGTCATGCATCAGGGTGACGTTGGTATTGCGCTGGCGGTACAGCTCATCCACATCGCTGCGCAGGCTGCGCACCAACCAGTCGTCCGCGTCCTTGGCGCGACTGGCCAAGGTCAGGGCGCGGTCGTCGCGTGGCGATACCGCCGAGCGGCTGAGCAACTGCGCGTCGGCCATCGCTGCGGCATACAAGTCCAGCGCCCGCTGAGGGTCCTTGGCCGCGACCAGGCGGGCAGCATCTCGGCGCAGCAATGGGTCGGGCTGGGTCTGCCGCGCGGCAATCCGGTCCAATAGCCTGGCGGCCTTGTCCTTCTCACCCAATGCGACCCAGACGGTCGCCAGGCGCCGCTGGGAGTCGATCTCCTGATCGTTCAGTTGCAGCGGCTGTGCGGCCAATGCCTGTCGCACACGCGCCAGGTCACCTTCGGCAACCCAGCTCTCCATCACGCCAAGGCGCGCTTCGGCTCGCTGCGGCTGAACGTCCAGCACACGCTGGTAATAGCCACGGGCCTTGCCATGCTCGCCCCGCTCTGCCGCCCAGTCAGCCATCAGCAGGAGGTCGTCGGGGTCACCCTCGCCGTGGGCCAGACCCGCTTCCAGAACGGCGGTCGCCTCATCGGTACGGCCCTGCTCCTGCAAGCGCTGAGCTTGCGCCAAGGTCATGCGACGACGCACGCGCTTGTCCAGCGCATGCATATCGTCGGTCCAGGCGCTTTGCGGGACAGCCTGCAGGGTATTGCGAGCCAATGCATCACGGTCGCTGGACTCAAGGTACAAGCCATGGGCATAGCGGGTAGCCGGATCCGCTGGCTGGCGCTGCAGCAACCTTGCGAACGCGGCGTCCGCCTCGCCGTCACGCCCTTGCTGGCGCAGGCTGTTGGCCAGTTGATAAACCAGCCATGGCTCATCCGGTGCGAGCTCGACAGCCTGCCCCAGCACTTGGCTGGCAGTGATCCAGTCCTGTCGCTGTAGGGCCGCGTCGCCCTGCTCGCGCAGGCGGCCAAGGACAAGGCTGCGGCGCAGGCTGGCGAACTGGGCCTGTTGCGCTGCTGGCAAGCTGTCCAGATAGGCTTCGGCCTTGGCCGTGGATTGCGCCTGATAGATACGCATCAGGCCGCGCACCGCGCTTTCATTGTCCGGCACCATTCGCCGCACTTGCAGGTACTGCCGCTCGGCACCGGCCAGATCGCCTTCGGCAAATGCCACATCGGCCAGACCAAGCAAGGCGAACTCGTCTTCAGGACGTTGCTGACGCGCCTGTTGGTAAAGTGCACGAGCACCGCGCAGGTCTTGCTTCTCGAGCAAGCTGTCTGCCTTCTGCAGCAGGCCCCAGTACTGACTGGACGCTTCAAGGTCTTTCCACTTGCTCATCAGGCGAGTGTTCTGCTCGATGGACGCCGCCTGGCGGAATGACGTGTTCGCCTCCGCATAGCGACGCTGGCGCATCAATGCGACGCCCAGCGCCCCGTGCAGGCTTGCATCGTCC
This sequence comes from Pseudomonas sp. Rh2, assembly GCF_040762985.1. Classification (NCBI taxonomy): domain Bacteria; kingdom Pseudomonadati; phylum Pseudomonadota; class Gammaproteobacteria; order Pseudomonadales; family Pseudomonadaceae; genus Pseudomonas; species Pseudomonas sp. Rh2. Next base: position 675,816 of record NZ_CP142890.1, on the reverse strand, counting down.
GCATAACGACGCAGCGCCAGGCGCAGTTGTGCCTCGGCTTGAACGTTCTGCTCCTGGTCGAGCAACGCTTTGCCCCGCTGGCCGGCCTGCCAGGCAGGGTCAGCCACGAGGGTGCGCTGCTGCTTGAGGTTTTCGCCGGCCAGTGGCAACAGCGGCGAAGCGGGATAGCGCTGGGCGAAAGCCTGCCAGCCCGCGACACTGTTGGCGCTCACAGGTTGTTCGGACAGATAGTCGAATTCGCGCTGCGCGGCAGCGTCGCGTGCCGCTGGGTCGCGGGACAGCTGTTCGAGCACCGCCAGCGCTTCGTGGTTGCGCCCTTCACTGAACAACCAGCTGGCCAGGGTTTGCCGTAGACCGGCGTTGCCCGGGTACTGTCGATCCAGTTGCTGCAACTGCTCGATCGCGTCCGGCCGCTGACCGGCGAGGTTTCCTCGCACGCGCCAATAATCCAGGGCCAACTCCAGACTAGGGGGCTCGCCCGCGAACAACTGGTCATAGGCAACCAGTGCCTCGTCATAGCGCCCTGTCACGGCCATGAGGCGGGCTTGCTGAAGGCGTTGCACCTGCTCCGGCTGCTGCAGTTGCAGCAAACGCCTGGCCTGGCGCTCCTGGGGGCTGCCGGGAGCGACTTGGCTTATGCTTTCGCGCAGTTGCTCTGCTTCCTGCGGCTTTTGCTCACGCAGCGCCAGGCTCAGCGCGGCGAGCAACGCGTCGGGGTTTCGTGGCTCCAACAACCGCAACCTGGCCAGGGCGTTATGAACCAGATCGTCACGGTGCAACGCCTCGCCGATTCGCACCTGCTCAAGCAGCCATTGGCGCTGCCCGTCGCTGTCCTTCGGTTGAGCGGCCACGGCACAGGACAACGCGCTCAGCGTCAGCACGCCGATCATTCGGAACATGGTGCACTCCAGGCAGGCAGCAAACGACCTTCTTTGTCGAAGCGATAGCGGGCTTCGTCCCAGCCTTGGCCGAACAAGGCGAGGACCTGGTTGTAATACGCTTGCGGCTCGGCCGGTGACTCATGCAGCCGTTTGCGCTGGGCTTCGAGGGCCACCTGGCCATTCGGAATGCTGGCCAGCAGTGGCAGCAAGGCCGCTGAAAAGCCAATCGGGCCATGGCCACTTTCCTGACCGCTGCGGGCATCGATGCTTTCCGGCGGCAGGCCGCTGCGCAGGGTCAACGCAGCCATCGGTGCGAAATGGCGCAGCATCTCGTCGCGCTGCGCCGCCCCCTCGGCCAGCATGCCGAGCCACAGGTAAACGCGAATGGCGTCATAGTCACCGCCACTTCCATGCTCAGGGTCGGGGCGGATAGCGGCCGCTGGAGTCCACAACAGCCAGTCCGGTGCGAACCCTTTGGGCGAAGCCTGCAACCAGACTCGGCGAACGTTACTGGCCATCTCGCCCCACAACGGGTCGACCAGGGCGAAGCGGTCGAACAGTTGCGGTGGCAGGTAGCTGGGGTTCAACCGCCAGCCCTTGTCGCTCTCGAAACCGTAGTCCGCGGGTAGCAACATGACGCCCAGGCCGGGAAGCTTGCGGACGCTCTGTGCCGCAATACGCCAGAGCATGCTCTGGCCCAATTGGCCATAGCCGGGTTCGCTCCAGAGCCTCCCTGCTTCGAGCAGGCTGTAGGCGATCCACAGGTCGGCATCGCTGGCATTGTTGCTGTCCAGCACCTGCCACTGGTTTTGCGGGCTACGCCCCCAAAGCCAGGCTGGCAGATGCCTTGCGAGGTTCCCTTCGGCAAGGTTGTTGCTGGTCCAGCGCAGCACGTTGGCGAAGGCTTGGCGATCATTGCCCACCAGGGCAAAGAACAACGCGTAGCTCTGCCCTTCGGACGTCGAGACCAAGCGTTTGTCACTGCGGTCGAGCACCCGGCCATCTTCGCTGACCAACTCGGTCTTGAAACGCTCCCAGGCCGGCCACGGACAAGCCGTCGAGGCCGCCGCGACAGTGGGCAAGCACATCACCAGCAATGCTCCCAGCAGCCGACGCATGTTCAGTCAGCCTCACCCAGGCGACGACGCCCGGCCCAACGCAGCGCACGCCACAGAAGGAAGGCGAACAACAGCACGCTGACGGTAGCGATCACTGCGATCAGCATCGGGTAGTCGGACAGGTGGAACCACAGCAACAGCCACCATGGCAGCTCACCGACGAAGTAATGCTCACCGACGAACTGGCTGCTGACGCCGCTGGTGCGCACCAACGCGACAGAACCGGCCACGGCTTCCAGCTTGCCGGAGTCCGCCAGCACGTCGCGCAACAAGGCGTAATCGGCGTCGGAACGGGCCAGCAGCGCCACGACACTGCGTTGCTCATGGAACGGCGACTTCAAACCGGTGATTGCAGCGAGCGGCGCCTGCGCGCTGACTTCGACGCGGCTATTGGGCACAACCGGCGCGTTATCGAAGCGCTGGCTGCCCGGTACATCCAGGGTACGCCCCTGCACCATCCAGTCTCGCTGGGCATTGAGCAACAGCCCGAGGTTGGGGACGTCGTGCAGGCTCTCGGGCAGTGTGCCGATGAGCAGCAGGTCGGCGTCGGCATCCGCGACGTTTCTCCAGTTGTCACTCAGGCGGACGTTCAGCGCGGGGTAACCGATCTGCCCAGCCAGGCTGCCGACGACGTCGAGCAAGGTACCGACCTGCATCGGTGTGGGCGTGCTCGGTACGACGATCACGGTTTCGGAAAGGTCGGCCATGCGGCTGTAAGGGAAACCGCTGCGGGCGAAGGCGCGCAGGTCTGGCATGGCCATGTAGTGGTGGTAACCGGACAGGTCGATGGTCGAGTTCTCATCGATCGCCGCTCGCACATCAACGGGCAGTGAGGTCTGGCAATGGTCACGCTGGGCGCTGCCCAGGGTGCTGGCGAAGCTGAAATCGAAGCGCAAGCGGTTACGCGCACCGATTTTCAGGGCGGGCACCAACGATTGCTCGGTCAATGCAGTACTGTCGGTGGACAGCACGCTCAAGCGCATTTCTTCGAGCGTACTGCTGCGACGATCGTTACCCACCAACGGCATGCTGGTGATGTACTGGTCGTTGACGCTGATGCTCAGGCGCGACTCGTCGGTAACGGCCGGCGGTGTGTAGCGGTACAGGGTCTGCAACGGAATACCCTGGTTGCGCCAGACGAACAGGTCCGGTGGCAGGTTCACGTCAAGGGTAATCGGCCGTGGCTGTAAGCCGCTGACCTGCAACTGTTCCGGATAATCGAGCAGCTCGGAGAAACGCACCGGCCGGTCGGTGCGCGTCCAGTTCGGCGCGTCGTATGGCTTGCGCGGCTCAAGGGCGGCCATCTGCTCGACCTTGACCCGAGACCCGCGGAACAATTCGGTGCCCACCGCCAGCGCCGAGGCGGCCTTGACCAAGTCGTCGTCGTTGCGCCCAAGCACTAGCAGCAGTTTGCTCCAGCGATCGGTCGGATGGTCGATCAGTTGCACCACTGGACCATCTACCGGCGGAAATTTCTCCAGGTCGGCGAGGAACGCCGGGCGCCGTTCGTTACTGGCGAACACGATGGCCGGCTTGGGCTTGTCGCCGCTGGCAGGCAGGCTGTCGAACGATACCGGGAAGGTCGCCTTGCGCCAGCCGGCCTTGCTGCCGAAGTATGACGACAGGATCGCTGCCGCTCGCTGCTCACCCAGCGTCGGCGAATCGGCGAACACCACCGGAAGCTCGACCTTGCTAGTGTCGCGCGCGTCGAAGAACGGCAGCGGGAAGTAAGCGAGGTCGTTTTCCACAGCCAGCGCCTGCTCGCGCAGCTGCACCTGGCTCTTGCGGTTGAGGTTCAACCACAGGCCGCTGTGTGCCGGGTCTTCACAGATGTCGGTGTAATGCCCGACGAACTCCAGGCGAACGCGGTTGAAGTCGGTCACCAGCTTCGGGTCCAAAGGCAGTTGACGCCGCACACGCTGGCCGAGCTGATCCTTCTCTACCGGAACCACGCCCATCAACTCGTCGTTGAGGTAGACGCGCAGGTGGGAAAGGTTCGGCAACAGCGCTGGCGAAGGGGTGTAGTCCAGTTGCAGGACCGCCTCGGTGGCCAGCCGATCCCGACGCACGCCGAACTCGATGTTTTCGCTGTTGCGCACACCCAGCAACAGGCTGTCGGAGGCTTGGCCGAGTTGCTCGAACGTCTTGATCACCGGCCAGTTGGGGACCGTTGGCTCGGCCGGCATAACGAGAGGGGCTACGGAGGCGACAGCTGCGTTCTGGAACAGGGAGGCGAGCAGCGCCAGCGCCAGGCCCCAAGTGCGCGCGGGGTAACGAGTCATCATGCGTCTCGGTCAACAAGATTCGTGGATGGAAGGGGTTGTGGTGTGCGTGGCATGTAGCTGGCCAGCCAACGCGCCAGTTCACGCACTGGTTGCAGACGCTCGCTGAGCCAGCCCGGGGCGTGTTCGACCAGCCGTAGGTAGCCTATGCCACCCAGCTTGAGCACCTCGCCGAGGCTGCGCAGCGGGCGATCGACTTCATGCTTGTCCTGCCAGCCCAGCCAGGCGTCGGCACGGGCAAAGGTGCAGTGCACCAGGTCGATACGTTGTTGCAGGCTCAGGCCGTCGAAGGTCAGGCCCAGGTGACGGCCGACGATTCGGGTGACCCGGGCATTGAACGCAAACTCGCGCTGGCCCCGGGTCAACAGCAAGCGTACACGCGCTCCTGGGGCTGGCGTCACACCGTCGCCCAGTTGCAGGCCGATGCCGCCATCGGAGTAGTCGACCAATGTGCAGGGGAAGCCGTGGCCACTTTCGAGCAGCAGCGCAGCCGGCAAGTGCATCTGTACACGGTGGGCCCGACGTACCTGACGCACTTCGGCAGCCACCGCGCAGGCGGCGCCGAGAATCAGCAGGTTGTAGATCACCCACAGCGAACTGACGATCACGGTGCCGATTTCCGCAGCAGGGCCTGTGATCAAGCGCCAGACGGCGAACCCGAGACCAACGACATTGAGCGCCGCCAGGACCAAGTACGGTTGGGCAATGCGCCAGTCGAACTGCTCCTGCTCCATCAACCCGCCCTTGGCCGTGACATTGAACTTGCCCTTCTTCGGCGCAAACAATGCAACGGTGGTGGGGCGTGCGATGTACCAGGCCAGCACCGTCTCGTAGACCTCGCCCCAGAAGGTCTGACGATATTTACCCTGCATGCGCGAGTTGGTGAGGCTGGCATGAATCATGTGCGGCAGCACGTAGAGCAGGATCATCACGGCAGGCGCATAGATGATGTAGGCATGCAGCAGCAGAAACGCCAAGGGCGCCGTGAGGAAGATCAACCGAGGCAGGCCCGCAAGGAAGTGCAGCATGGCGTTGGCGTAGCACACCCTCTGGAACAGGCTCAAGCCACGGCCGAACAATGGGTTGTCGGTACGGAATATCTGCACCATGCCACGCGCCCAGCGAATGCGCTGGCCGATGTGCGCCGACAGGCTTTCGGTGGCAAGCCCGGCGGCCTGGGGAATGCTCAGGTAGGCCGAGGTCCAGCCCTGGCGGTGCATGCGCAAGGCCGTATGGGCATCTTCGGTGACCGTTTCGACGGCGAAACCACCAATGCTTTCCAGCGCGGTGCGGCGCAGGACGGCACAGGAGCCGCAGAAGAAGGCGGCGTTCCACATGTCGTTGCCGTCCTGGATCAGCCCATAGAACAACTCGCCTTCGTTTGGCCGCCGGCGGAAAGAGCCCAGGTTGCGCTCGAATGGATCGGGCGAGAAGAAGTGATGCGGTGTCTGTACCAGCGCCAGCTTGGGATCCTTGAGGAACCAGCCAACGGTCATCTGCAGGAAGGAGCGCACCGGCACATGGTCGCAGTCGAAAATGGCAATCAGCTCGCTCTCGGTCACACCAAGGGCATGGTTGAGGTTGCCAGCTTTCGCGTGCTTGTTGTCGGGGCGCACGATGTAGCCCACACCCACTTCGTCGGCGAAGGCACGGAACGCGTCGCGCCGGCCATCGTCGAGGATATAGATGCGCAGGCGATCACGTGGCCAGTCCAGGCCGAGTGCGGCGAGCACGGTGGTGCGTACCACCGACAGATCCTCGTTGTAAGTGGGGATCATCAGGTCGACGGTGGGCCAGTGTCCGGGGTTCTGCGGAAGGCTTGCGGGTTTGCGCTGCAGCGGCCAGCACGTCTGGATATAACCCAGGATCAAGACGAACCACGAGTAGGTCTCCGCTGCCAGCAGAATCACACCGCAGACCAGGTCGAGCGTGTCGTTCCAGTTCAGTGTCGAGGTGTAACGCCACCACAGGTAGCGGCACGAGATGATCGTCGACAACACGATGAGCATTAGCGTCGGGAATCGGCCTGGCATGTAGCGCACCAGCATGGCGATGCCCCACAGCAGGAAAATGAACACCAACTGCGCCATATACCCGAAGGGCTCCGTCACGCACAGCAGGGCCAGCGCCACGGCGCACAGGGTAAGAACGGTATAGAACAGGCGCCTGCCGAAAACGCTCAAGCGGCGCAAGCGCTGGGCCGCATCGTGCTGCAAGGCACTGTCTCGAAAGCGCGCGGGGACCTGCATCATGGTTTCGGCCAATCGGGCGCGGTAACGGCGTATACCCTGCCACACGCTACGCAGGCGACTCGCCACGGCGGTCAAACCACGCGCCAATCGGCCTGGATTGCGAGGTGAGGGTACGCGTCTGAGCAGTAACCACAGGCACTGGATCAACAGGCGCAGCGGGTCGCCCAACGTGGGCCGTTTGCCGACGAACTGCGGAAACAGTCGCTGACGCTCAGCCAGCAACGCTTGCCAGGCAGGCGACTCAAGGCGCAGGAACAGATATGCCAGCCATACGCCCAGGGTGAACAGCAGTGCGACGGGGCGATGAGCGCCCCGAGCGGTGAAGTAGTCGTAGGCCGAAAGAGGCGTCAGATTCACGCTTGCCGCCTCGCCAGGCAACGCACCGCCAGGCTCTGCACATCACGGGATGCCAGGCTCTGCGGTGCATAGTGGCCCACCGGCGCCTTGCAGGCGAAGGCTTCGACGAAAGCTTCGTCCCGGTGCACCAACTGCATCGGCAAACGGTTGCGGAACAGGTCACGCCAAACCATCAATACATCGCTCTGCAGGCTGCTCGCGGGGTCGAAGCGATTGACCATGAGCAGGTCGTAGCGCTCGACCTGCTGGCGACCGAGCAGGACGTGGCTTGCCATCTCGGCCTCGGCCACCAAGATTCGCATGTCCGTCTCGAAACCACGGGTGGTCTCGGCACTGACAGGATGGGGAAGGTCGAACAACAGCCAGTCGAAATGCTTGCTCAGCACGGCCTGTCGCAGACGCCAACGCTCAGCCGTGTCGTAACCCTCGAGGCCCCTGAGCTGGCTGTGGCCAACGTCGCCAAAGGGGATCAGGCACAGTCTATCGAGCACTTCGTACAGAGGCTCTTCGACGGGCCGCCCTTGCAGTTCGGCAAGTGCCCAACCGTCTTGCTGGTCCAGTGGCAGGTTGAAATGCAGGCCCAGCAGATTATCCGGGCTCAGATCGACCAACAGCACGCGCTCGCCCAATTCGCGCAGGGCATAACCCAGCGCTGCAAGCACAGCACTGCGGCCGAGGCCACCACGCAAACCGTGCATCGCCAGGCTGATCATGGCACGACTGCCTCAGGCTGCACTGTACGATCGCGATCATGCCGGGCCTGCTCCTGGCGAGCCCGGCAGCTTTCACCCAGCAATGGCCAGCGCTGCAATGCCTGCTGCACACCCACCATCATGGAGATGTCCTGGTAACTCAGGGTAGACATGTCCAGAAACTGACGAAGCTGAGCGATGTCGTCACTGCGATCGGATGGGTCAGCTTTACCAGCCATCACGGGCTCTCCTTGGGAATGGGCTGCCAATCCGGCTGGCCTTGCAAGCGCATGTAGGTATGGCCCTGGAAGTTCAGGACCTGGGCACCGGAGGTTTCCGAAACAAGCTCGGTGGTCGGCAGGTCTGTCAGCAAGCTTGGCAAGTCCAGGGTTTGGCCAGCCCCGAGGCCTGCGTACACGCGCGACACCAGCTCGGACAAGGCCAGGAAGCTGGTCGGCGAACTGACCTTGAGCGGCTCGCTACGAGCAGGCTGGCCCATGCCGATGAACTTGAGGCCGACCGGTACGTGGGTGATCGATGGCGTTGGAATCTCACGCATACCGGACAACTGCATGCGGTCGCCGTGCAAGGCGGCGCCGTGTTCCGGGACGATGGCCACCACCACCCGACGGCCGCTGCCTTCGAGCTCATCGAAGAACTTGCCAAGGTCCGAGAACAGGCGATTGGCCCGCGTGGCATAGTCAGCCGGGCGTGTACCGCCGTCGGCCGTCACCATGCGGTTGCCGTCATGCAGGCTGATGGTGTTGTAGAACAGCGAGACATGCTGCTCTCCCGAGGCCTTGCGCTTGCCCCACCATCCGCTCAGGACATCCAGGTCGCCAGCGATCGGCGAGCCGTCGAAGCTGACCAGCGCCCTTGGAAAATCGCCGGTGCTGAAACCAGGTTGGGGCATGTGCTGGCTAGTGATGTCGCCAATGAAATTGTCGAAACGGCCGCTGTGGTTGAGCAAGGTCTGGCTCTGGAAGCCCAGCCTGGAGAGGTTCTGGAACAACAGACACTGGTCGGGAGCCGGCTGGTACAGGCCGGCATGGGACGACTGCCCGCAACTGGCCCTGAGCACACGAATGGCGGCGGGGCCGCTGTAGGAAGTGGCCGAGTTGAATTGATCGAAGATCACGTCCATCCGGGAGAACAACGGGTTGTCATGCAGGCCGACGGCCGAGAGGTCGTCCCACGCCAACGAGCAGACGTTGATCACCAGTAAGTCGAACGGCTGCTCATCCTCTTTCACAGCGGGGAATGAGGTCACCCGCTGGCGCTCGCTGGCAAAGAAGCGGTCGAGCCAGGCATTGAGGGTCGCATTGTCAGCCACCGCCGCCGTGGGCGCACTGGCAGCCGCCGTGGTGGTTCGCGCAAGGGTCGGTGAGCTGCTCACGACGTTCAGCGATGGCAGGCCGCCGACGGCCAGCCACGCGAGCCCGACCAGGCTCAGGGTGCTCAGGCGCAACCAGTGGCGCAGGAACAGGTAGCCCACCAACAGCAATACCAGTGCACCGATCAGGTTCCAATTGATGAACCTTGCCATCAGCTCCAGCAGGTAGCTCCAGGAAAAGTCGAGTACCCCCGGTTGCTCCAGCAGACGGCGGAACGGCGGCAGCCAAGTGTCGTGATAAAACAACGCTGCACCCAGCGGGATCGCGACGACCTGCCGACCGATTCGCAGCCACTTTCCCGGCAACGGTACCAACAGCAGTGCCGCGAACAGCAGGTTCGGCAATGCCTGGAAGTCGAGCATGCCAAGCGCGACCAACAGGAACTTGGCCAGGAAATACAGGTTCCAGGCACCCAGGCCGCGCCAGCCTGCGGGTACCGATGCGGTGAGTGTCGAACTAGTCATGTTCAGGATCCTGGCGCACGACTCGGCGGCGCACACCGACCGGTCGCAAGTGGCGGGGGCGCAAATGACGGCGCAGCCAGCCCAGCGCCAGGGTGCGAACACGCATCACGAACAGAACCAGCAGCAGGGTCATCAGTGCGCTGAGGCCAATGACCTGCAGCAATTGCGCAAAATTCATACTGCCCCCCACTGACGCAGGGCGATCTGACGAGGCGCCAGGGCCGCCCTTTTCTGCGCCGATGGCAAGGCGACCGATTCGGCCAGCGGAGGCTTCGGCATGGTTTCGTCGAGAAATGCCGGGGTGGCCAGGTTGTCCAGACCCACCAACACATCCTGACTGATGAAGAGCTCTTTCCAGGACAGCTGGAAGATATGATCCAGCGCCTGTTCAACACCTTCCGAGCGGCATGCGAACAGGAACAGGAACAGCACATCGCCCACGACACAGGCTATGTCGCCATCGCGGCGGAACACCGTGCGCGAACACGCCTGCAAGGGACTCAAGCCGGGCGCTGGGCGCAGCACCAACAACTGGTGGACGATTTCACCATTGCGCACGCCATGCCACATCTGTTGCACCGCCTCGGCGAAGGTACGGGGCGCAACCAAACCACACACGGGGAGCGGGCGGAGGCGCGCAAGCAAGGCATCGAAATCGGTTGGCAAGCTGCGGCGCCAGACATAGCCCTGGATGCTGTCGACCATGGTGAGGAAGCGCGAAAGGCTGGCACCGAACGGCACGATCTGCGTGGCGCCACAGGCCAGCAGCAACTGTTCGTCCTGATAGCGCAGTGTGGGGGCCATCTCGCGCACGACCAGTTTCAGGGCATTACCGCGCAACTGGCGCAGGGTATGCAGCTGACGGGCCAGGACATCGAGACGCTGCCCAGCGTCCATGGCGAAGATCACGGTGGCCGAGATGGCGCGACTGGCTTTGGCGCCAAGCTCGCTGATACTGTCGAACACTTCCCAATGCTCGGAGAACGCGGGCGCACCTTCCAGCACCTCGCGCTGGGCCAGGCAGAGTATTTCATCGCCGCCGGTATCAGGCAGCGATTGCAGGGTACCGGCAACCGCGAAGCCCCCTTCCTGGCGCGCCAGCTCGACGTCCTGCGTACCCGTCACGCCGAGCATGTTGCTCCAGAAATGCTGCAGGTACCGCACGCCGCCTTTGCCACGGTAAACCTGTGCCAGCCCGTCGATAGCCTGGTTGAACGCGCGAAGCCGTTCCACCAGCCAGACGCTTTGCCCCGTGCTGACGACCAGCAGCAATGCGCCATCCTTGAGGGCAGCCTGGCGTAGCGCATGGCACCAGCGCTCGACCTTGCTACCCTCCCACACGTCGGTGGGTACCAGGGCCAGGATAACGCGTCCGGGGATATCGATACGGGGCAGGTCATCGAGCAGGCGCAAGGTAGCCTGGCCTTCGGCCTCGTACAGTGCCAGCTCCGCTGGACCGCGAGCCGCATCCAGCCCATCCAGTACCTCACGCACACCACGCCCGTCACCGATCAGAGCCGCCCGACCCTGATCGGACATGCCCTCGATGACTTGCCGGCATAGTGTGGTGGCGTCTTCTGCGGTGTCACAGGCCAACCAATACAGGCCTTGCTCATGAAACTGACTATGCTCGGCACCTAATCCGGGAATAGCCAACAACGGAATGCTTTTCGTCAAAACTCTGACTCTGAATTCTAGATGAAGCTATTTCGAGGGTTAGAGCCGCACACGAGCAACTGCGGCTTAATGACGAAAAGGAGGCGTCAAAAAAACGACATATGCGAAGGCAGGCTTGGTTTAGGACGTCAATTCTACAGCACTTCGGAAAAGTAGTGTCAACATGATATGTAACGACGCGGGCGCACACGTTTGCCGAACGATTTGTGTGACCAAGGTCAAATTTCGCCGGTAATTCCAGATCTCGCCAGCCGCCCGCAAACGCATTCCGCCGACGCTTGCACAGCGCCTAACGCTCCCGCAGCGCCTCGGTCTGCGCCTTGATGATCGGCTTGAGCAGGTAACTCATGATGGTTTTCTTGCCGGTCTTGATATCGACCGTGGCTACCATGCCAGGGATGATCAGCAGCGGATTATCGTCGCTGCCGAGGTGACTGCGCTCGGTGCGCAGACGAATGGGATAGTAAGTGGTCTTCTTGTCCTCATCGAGGATGGTATCGGCGCCTATTTGTTCGAGCTTGGCTTCCAGGCCGCCATAGATGGTGAAGTCATAGGCCGTGAACTTGACCATGGCTTCCTGGCCCGGGTGCAGGAAGGCGATGTCCTTGGGCAGGATCTTGGCCTCGATGACCAGGGAGTCGTCCAGCGGCACCACTTCCATGATGTCGCTGCCCGGCTGGATCACGCCGCCGATCGTATTGACCAGCAACTGCTTGACGATGCCACGCACCGGCGAGGTGACCACGGTGCGGTTGACTCGATCGTCGAGCGCCTTGGTGGTAGCGGTGGCTTTGTTCAGTTCGGTCCGGGCTTCATTGAGTTGGGTCAGGGCATCACTGCGGAACTTGCCGCGCGTTTCCTCGATCTTGCTCTGGATCTCCTTCACCGCCGCCTCGGCGCGGGGAATGGCAAGGGCCGTAGCATCGACCTCGCCGCGGGTTTCTACCTCGGAACGACGCAGGCGCAGGATCTCGACCTGGGAGATCGCGCCTTTGGCCACCAGTGGCTCGGACATGCTGATTTCCTGACGCAGCAGCTGCAGGCTTCTGGCGTACTGGTCGTGCTTGGACTGGAACTCGCGCAGCTCTTGCTGGCGCTGCACCAACTGTTGCTGCAAGCCCCCCACCTCATCGCTTAGCTGCTGACGTCGGCTCTGGTACAGCGACTCTTCGCTCGCGGCCTGGCTGGGCGCTGCGTCGCGCAGTTTCTGGTCGATGTTCAGAGGCGTGCCTTCAACCTCGGCGCTCAGGCGTTCGACACGCAGGGCCATGGCCACGCGATCGGCCTCGGTTTCGCCCTTGTTCGACGCGAAGCGGGTTTCGTCCAGGCGTAACAGTGGCTCGCCCACTTCGACGATCTCCCCTTCCTTGGCGAAGATTTCGGCGACGATACCTCCTTCGAGGTTCTGGATTTTCTGCACCCTGGACGACGGAATCGCCTTGCCCTCGCCCCGCGTCACTTCGTCGATGGGCGCGAAGCTGGCCCAGACGATGAGGAAAATGAAGAAGGTGATCACCCCCCAGATGGTCATGCGCACCACCCGCGGGGCATCTTCGATCAGCGCCTTGTTGACCTCGGGCAGCGGCTGCCCACGGAGCGAATCCGAGCCTTTGAAGTAACGCCGCAGGTGGTCCTTGAGGTGACCGATATCGAGCCTAAGCGACACTGATCTGCCCCTTCTTCAGCGCATCCATGACGGCGGTTTTCGGACCGTCTGCAACCACTTGGCCACGGTCGATGACCACCAGCCGGTCGACCAGCGACAGCAGCGAAGCGCGGTGGGTCACCAGCACCACAGTCTTGGTTTCGATGACCGCCTGCAGGCGCTGCTTGAGGCGCTCTTCGCCGGTGTTGTCCATGGACGCGGTCGGTTCGTCGAGCAACAGGATCTGCGGGTTGAGCAGCAGTGCCCGGCCCAGGGCGACGTTCTGGCGCTGGCCGCCGGAAAGGTTCTGCCCGCGCTCGCCAACCTGCAGCTCGTAGCCATCGGGGTGCAGGCGGGCGAACTCATGCACGCCGGACAGCTCGGCGGCCTGCAGGATCATCTCGTCTTCGATGTAGCGGGCACCACTGACCAGGTTATCGCGAAGGGTGCCGGCCAGCAGTTGGATATCCTGGGGCACGTAGCCGATGTTGTGGCGCAGTTCGCTGACGTCGATCTGGCGAATGTCCACCCCGTCGACCAACAGCGAACCGTTGGAAGCTTCGTACAGGCCGACGATGAGTTTGGCCAGCGAGCTCTTGCCCGAGCCGCTGCGTCCGATGATGCCCACCTTCTCCCCTGGGCGAATGGTAAGGCTGACGTTCTTCAGTGCCTGGTTCTGCTGGTTGGGGTAGGTGAAATCAACACCACGGAACTCGATGGCGCCTTGCAGCACCTGGCGCCTGAGCGGACGCTCTTCGAAATTGCGCTCCTGAGGCAGCTCCATCATCTGGTCGGTGGCAGCCATGGTCACCTTCGCCTGCTGGTAGCGCGCCAGCAGCCCGTTAAGCTGGCCCAGCGGTCCGAGCGCACGGCCGCTGAGCATATAGCAGGCTACCAGGCCACCCATGCTGAGGCTGCCGTCGATGATGAGGTAGACGCCGACGCAGATCATCGCGACCCCGGCCAGTTGCTGGATCAACAGGGTGATGTTCATGGCCAGACCCGACAGCACCTTGACCCGTAGCTCCAGGCGGCTGAGGGTGCCGAGGGTCTGCTCCCACATGTACTGACGTTCGCTTTCGGCGTTGTTGACCTTGACCGCGTCAAGGCCCGCCAAGGTCTCGATCAGGCTCGACTGACGCTCGGAGGCCAGTGCCATGGTCTTTTCCATGGTTGCCATCAAGGGCTTCTGCAAGGCGTAGCCGATGCCCAGGGCCAACGGGAAGGCCAGGACGGGAATCCATACCAGGTGCCCCCCGATGATCGCGATCACCATGAGGATGATCAGGGTGAACGGCAGGTCGATCAGGCTGGTGAGCGTCAACGAGGCCAGGAAGTCGCGCAGCCCTTGGAATTCGTGGATGTTCTGCGCGTAACTGCCGACCCGCGCCGGGCGATACTTCATCGCCATGCCGACGATGCGCTCGAACAGCGTCGCCGAAATGATCAGGTCGGTCTTCTTGCCAGCCAGGTCCAGGCACAGGCTGCGCAATCCCTTGAGGATAAGGTCGAAGACATAGGCCCCGGTGATGCCCACCGCCAATACCCAGAGGGTGGAGGTGGCCTGGTTGGGTACGACTCGGTCGTACACGTTCATCACGAACAGTGGTGCGGCCAAAGCGATCAGGTTAATGACCAGGCTGGCGGCGATGGCGTCGATGTAAAGCCATTTGCTGCGCAGCAGCGTATCGCGGAACCAGGAGCGGGCTCGTGGGATGAGGTTGCCGTGGTTGACATCGAACTTGTGCTGCGGCTGGGCGAAGAACACACGGCCACTGTAATCACTAAGCAATGCTTCGCGGCTGACCAGGACCTCGCCACCGTCGCTCTCGCTGAGCAGCAGGCGTGCCGTGTCGGCGTTTTCCCAGCCCAGCAGAACAGCGGCGCGGCCCTCCTTGAGCAACAATATGGCGGGCATGGCGATACTGGGAATCTGCTCCAACCTGCGCTGCAGCAAGCGCCCCTGCAACCCGGCGCGGGCTGCGGCACGGGGTAGCAACTCGGGGGACAGGCGCTGGGCAGGCAGTGGCAATCCGGTGGTCAGCATCACCCGACTGGCGGGCTTTTGATGCAACACACACAAGGTCAGCAGACAGTCCAGCAGGGGATCGTCGTGCTGACTACGCGGATCGTGACTGAGTTGGACTCGACCGACTTCGGATTCCACGTGGCGCTCTCTTCCTTGGTGGTTGAGGGTAACAATCCGTCAACCATGGCCCGATGTTCTTTCAGGTGACGCCTTGGCAACCCAAAGGTTCATGCGTGCATTGAGTATTTCGTACAGGCGCATGTTGCCAGGCAACACTACTTCAAAGACTAACGCCTGGCGCCATGGGCGCAAGCCAAAAGTTACATATAAATCGCCCACACAGCGCTATGACAAAAGGTATCGCCGCCCTTGAGATACAGCGCACCAACCCGGGTGCGGGTCAGGAAGTCGTTACTAAATGATCACCAAGCCCAAGAGCTCACATTCCAACTAATACAAAAGTAAGAGTTGGCAACAAGCGAATTAACGATATGACATTAGATTGCCCAAGTCCTGCGATGAGACTGGGGAGTCAATAGTTCGCCACGTTCCGCCGTTTGAACGGGAAAGACTTCGACACATTGATAATTAAACACTAACTGCATTTCGCCGCACCTTCGACATCGGCTGATTTCACCCATCGGTCGGTCATGGAAGACACGCATCGGGATTATCGGGAGAGCCCTATGAGCACTGTGGTTGCCATCGTCAAAAGCATAGTTGGCCAAGTCATCGCGGTATCCCCAGAAGGCATCCGACGCC
The DNA here is from genome assembly GCF_040762985.1 of Pseudomonas sp. Rh2. Classification (NCBI taxonomy): domain Bacteria; kingdom Pseudomonadati; phylum Pseudomonadota; class Gammaproteobacteria; order Pseudomonadales; family Pseudomonadaceae; genus Pseudomonas; species Pseudomonas sp. Rh2. The sequence goes on along the minus strand of NZ_CP142890.1, from coordinate 660,263 downwards.
TGCTGATCGAAGGTGACCGCCTGTATGCGGGTGAGCAAGTGCTGACCGGGCCGGGTGGCGCCGTCACCTTGCAGCTGGCCGATGGTCGCTACGTGGACTTGGGGCGTGACAGCCAATGGAGCGCCGAAACGCCAGACAGCAGCACCGATTTGAGCCAGGCAACGGCGCAGGCAGCACCCTCGGTCGAACAGTTGCAGCAGGCGATCCAGGCTGGTGTCGACCCGACCACTGCGTTGGAGGCAACCGCTGCCGGGCCAAGCGCCGCGGGCGGTAGCGGCGCTCTCGGTGGCGGACACAGCTTCGTGCTGCTGGAGGCAACTGCGGGCGCAGTCGCACCCACCGTGGGTTATACCACCGGCCCCTTGGACTTCAGCGACGCGCTGAGCCTCGAGCAGTTCGCAGGGTTACAGGCTTCGAATACGACGACGCCTTCCGATCCAGTTGTTGCGGGCACGGCCGTAGTCTTGAGCGCCACTCCTTCGATCAGCGAGGCTGGGGGTTCGATCGTCTATGTCGCCACTGTCGGCCAGGCACCGCTCAGCGACCTCACAGTGACCCTGTCCAATGGCGCGGTCATCGTCATTGCCGCCGGGCAAACCAGCGGCTCGGTGAGCGTAGCGGTTCCTGCCAACGATACGGTTTATGTCGATGACCACGCGGTGTCGGCGAGCATCAGCGGGACCCGCGGAGGTGGCCAGCCGGTCAGCATCGATGGCACCCCCGCCACCACGCGCGTGGTCGATACGGTGGACACCACCACCGCGACCCTCACTGCCAGCCCGGCGGTCACCGAGGGAGGGACTGTCACTTATACCGCAACCTTGAGCAACCCCGCGCAGACGGCCGTGACACTGACGCTGTCCAACGGCCAAGTCATCACTATCGGGGCTGGACAGACCAGTGGCAGCGTAACGCTGCAGACCGCCAACGATGTGTACAAGGGCGGCACGACGCTCAGTGCCAGCCTCACCTCGGCGAGCGGAGGCAACTTCGAACACCTGGAGGTCAATCCGGCCCCTGCCCTGACAGTCGTCAACGACTCGACCGACGACAGCACGGTTACTCTTACTGCGACACCATCGGTGAGCGAGCACGGCACCATCGTCTACACGGCGAGTCTTTCGGCGCCTGTGACGGGTAGTCCGGTGGTGGTCACGCTCGCCAACGGGCAAGCCATCACTGTCCCGGTTGGCCAAAGCAGCGGCACGATCAGCGTGCCGGTGGGCAACGATGTGTATCAATCGCAGGGGCAAGTCACCAACAGCATCACTGGCGTGAGCGGCGGTAGCTACGAGAACCTCGTCGCCAATCCAACGCCAGTGAGCACCACGGTCACCGATGTGCAGGACACGACCACGGTTACCCTAAGCGCAACCCCAAACGTTGCCGAAGGTGGCCAGATCATCTACACCGCGACCCTCAGCAACCCCGGCCAGTCCGCGGTCACCGTCACCCTGAGCAATGGCGTTAGCATCGTCATCGCGGCCAACCAGACCTCAGGCAGTGTCAGCGTGCCGGCGCCGAGCGATGATCGCTATATCGATGCCGGGGTCGTCAGTTCGCGCATCACCAGCGCCACGGGCGGCGACTTCGAGAACCTCACCATCAACGGCACACCTGCGGTGACGACCGTTACTGATACCCGGGATACATCGACAGTGACCCTGACCGCCACCCCATTTGTGGCCGAAAGCGGCACGATCGTCTACACCGCCACGGTCGATGCGCCAGTGACGGGCTCACCGGTCGTGGTGACTCTCGCCAACGGCCAGACCATCACCATCCCGGTCGGGCAAAGCTCCGGCACGGCCACCGGCGCCGTGAGCAACGACGTCTACCAAGGGCAGGCACCGGTCAGCAACAGCATCACCGGGGTGAGCGGGGGTAACTACGAGAACCTGGTCGCCAATCCGACGCCGGTGAGCACCACCGTCACCGATGTTCAAGACACCACCACGGTCACCCTGACCGCCACGCCATCGGTGGCCGAGGGTGGCACGATCATCTACACCGCGAGCGTTGGCGCACCGGTCACCGGCAGCCCGGTCGTGATCACCCTGGCCAACGGCCAGACCATCACCATCCCAGTCGGCCAAAGCTCCGGCACGGCCACCGGTGCTGTGAGCAACGACGTCTACCAAGGGCACGCACCAGTCACCAACAGCATCACCAGCGTTTCCGGGGGCAATTACGAGAATCTGGTCGCCAATCCGACGCCGGTGAGCACCACCGTCACCGATGTTCAAGACACCACCACGGTCACCCTGACCGCCACGCCATCGGTGGCCGAGGGTGGCACGATTATTTACACCGCCTCTGTAGGTGCACCCGTCACCGGTACTCCAGTGGTGGTCACCCTGGCCAACGGCCAGACCATCACCATCCCAGTCGGTCAAAGCTCCGGCACGGCCACCGGTGCTGTGAGCAACGACGTCTACCAAGGGCACGCTCCCGTCAGCAACAGTATCACCGGGGTGAGCGGGGGTAACTACGAGAACCTGGTTGCCGATCCGGCACCGGTCAGCACCACCTTGACCGATGTTCAGGACACCACCACGGTCACGCTAACCGCCACGCCGAGCGTCGCCGAAGGCGGGACCATCATTTACACGGCGAGTGTAGGAGCACCGGTCACCGGCAGCCCGGTTGTGGTCACCCTGGCCAACGGCCAAACCATCACCATTCCAGTCGGCCAAAGCTCCGGCACCGCCACCGGTGCCACGACCAACGACGTTTACCAAGGCCATGCACCGGTCAGCAATAGCATCACCGGGGTGAGCGGGGGTAATTACGAGAATTTGGTCGCCAATCCGGCACCGGTGAGCACCACCGTCACCGATGTTCAAGACACCACCACGGTCACGCTGACCGCCACACCTTCGGTGGCCGAGGGTGGAACCATCATCTACACCGCGAGCATTGGCGCACCGGTCACCGGCAGCCCGGTCGTGATCACCCTGGCCAACGGCCAAACCATCACCATTCCAGTCGGCCAAAGCTCCGGTACTGCCACCGGCGCCGTGAGCAACGACGTCTACCAAGGGCAGGCACCGGTCAGCAACAGCATCACCGGGGTGAGCGGGGGTAGTTACGAGAATTTGGTCGCCAATCCGGCACCGGTGAGCACCACCGTCACCGATGTTCAAGACACCACCACGGTCACGCTGACCGCCACACCTTCGGTGGCCGAGGGTGGAACCATCATCTACACCGCGAGCATTGGCGCACCGGTCACCGGCAGCCCGGTCGTGATCACCCTGGCCAACGGCCAAACCATCACCATTCCAGTCGGGCAAAGCTCCGGTACTGCCACCGGCGCCGTGAGCAACGACGTCTACCAAGGGCAGGCACCGGTCACCAACAGCATCACCGGGGTGAGTGGCGGTAACTACGAGAACCTGGTCGCCAATCCGGCACCGGTCAGCACCACCGTCACCGATGTTCAGGACACCACCACGGTCACGCTAACCGCCACTCCGAGCGTCGCCGAAGGCGGGACCATCATTTACACCGCCAGCGTCGGCGCCCCCGTCACCGGTAGTCCAGTGGTGGTGACCTTAGCCAATGGTCAGACCATCACCATCCCGGTCGGTCAAAGCTCCGGCACCGCCACCGGTGCTGTGAGCAACGACGTCTACCAAGGGCACGCACCAGTCACCAACAGCATCACCAGCGTTTCCGGTGGCGATTACGAGAATCTGGTCGCCGATCCGGCACCGGTGAGCACCACCGTCACCGATGTCCAGGACACCACCACCGTCACCCTGACCGCCACCCCTTCGGTGGCCGAGGGTGGAACCATCATCTACACCGCGAGCATTGGCGCCCCCGTCACCGGCAGCCCGGTTGTGGTGACCCTGGCCAACGGCCAGACCATCACCATCCCGGTCGGCCAAAGCTCCGGCACCGCCACCGGTGCCGTGACCAACGACGTCTACCAAGGGCACGCGCCAGTCACCAACAGCATCACCAGCGTTTCCGGGGGCAATTACGAGAATTTGGTCGCCAATCCGACGTCGGTCAGCACCACCGTCACCGATGTTCAGGACACCACCAACGTCACCCTGACCGCCACCCCTTCGGTGGCCGAGGGTGGCACGATTATTTACACCGCCTCTGTAGGTGCACCCGTCACCGGTAGCCCAGTGGTGGTCACCCTGGCCAACGGCCAAACCATCACCATTCCAGTCGGCCAAAGCTCCGGTACTGCCACCGGCGCCGTGAGCAACGACGTCTACCAAGGGCAGGCACCGGTCACCAACAGCATCACCGGGGTGAGTGGCGGTAACTACGAGAACCTGGTCGCCAATCCGGCACCGGTCAGCACCACCGTCACCGATGTGCAGGACACCACCACCGTCACCCTGACCGCCACGCCATCGGTGGCCGAGGGTGGCACGATTATTTACACCGCCTCTGTAGGTGCACCCGTCACCGGTAGTCCAGTGGTGGTCACCCTGGCCAACGGCCAAACCATCACCATTCCAGTCGGCCAAAGCTCCGGTACTGCCACCGGCGCCGTGAGCAACGACGTCTACCAAGGGCATGCGCCAGTCACCAACAGCATCACCAACGTTTCCGGGGGCGATTACGAGAATCTGGTCGCCAATCCGGCACCGGTCAGCACCACCGTCACCGATGTTCAGGACACCACCACGGTCACGCTAACCGCCACGCCGAGCGTCGCCGAAGGCGGGACCATCGTCTACACCGCGAGTGTGGGGGCTCCCGTCACCGGTAGCCCGGTTGTGGTCACCCTGGCCAACGGCCAGACCATCACCATCCCAGTCGGTCAAAGCTCCGGCACGGCCACCGGCGCTGTGAGCAACGACGTGTACCAAGGGCAAGCGCCAGTCACTAACAGCATCACCAACGTTTCCGGTGGCGATTACGAGAATCTGGTGGCCAATCCGACGCCGGTCAGCACCACCGTCACCGATGTTCAGGACACCACCACCGTCACGCTAACCGCCACGCCGAGCGTCGCCGAAGGCGGGACCATCGTCTACACCGCGAGTGTGGGGGCTCCCGTCACCGGTAGCCCGGTTGTGGTCACCCTGGCCAACGGCCAGACCATCACCATCCCAGTCGGTCAAAGCTCCGGCACGGCCACCGGCGCTGTGAGCAACGACGTGTACCAAGGGCAAGCGCCAGTCACTAACAGCATCACCAACGTTTCCGGTGGCGATTACGAGAATCTGGTGGCCAATCCGACGCCGGTCAGCACCACCGTCACCGATGTTCAGGACACCACCACCGTCACCCTGACCGCCACCCCTTCGGTGGCCGAGGGTGGAACCATCATCTACACCGCGAGCATTGGCGCCCCCGTCACCGGCAGCCCGGTTGTGGTGACCCTGGCCAACGGCCAGACCATCACCATCCCGGTCGGCCAAAGCTCCGGCACCGCCACCGGTGCCGTGACCAACGACGTCTACCAAGGGCACGCGCCAGTCACCAACAGCATCACCAGCGTTTCCGGGGGCAATTACGAGAATTTGGTCGCCAATCCGACGTCGGTCAGCACCACCGTCACCGATGTTCAGGACACCACCAACGTCACCCTGACCGCCACCCCTTCGGTGGCCGAGGGTGGCACGATTATTTACACCGCCTCTGTAGGTGCACCCGTCACCGGTAGCCCAGTGGTGGTCACCCTGGCCAACGGCCAAACCATCACCATTCCAGTCGGTCAAAGCTCCGGCACGGCCACCGGCGCTGTGAGCAACGACGTGTACCAAGGGCAAGCGCCAGTCACTAACAGCATCACCAACGTTTCCGGTGGCGATTACGAGAATCTGGTGGCCAATCCGACGCCGGTCAGCACCACCGTCACCGATGTTCAGGACACCACCACCGTCACCCTGACCGCCACGCCGAGCGTCGCCGAAGGCGGGACCATCGTCTACACCGCGAGTGTGGGGGCTCCCGTCACCGGCAGCCCGGTTGTGGTCACCCTGGCCAACGGCCAGACCATCACCATTCCAGTCGGTCAAAGCTCCGGCACGGCCACCGGCGCTGTGAGCAACGACGTCTACCAAGGGCAAGCGCCAGTCACCAACAGCATCACCAACGTTTCCGGTGGCGATTACGAGAATCTGGTCGCCAATCCGGCACCGGTCAGCACCACCGTCACCGATGTTCAAGACACCACCACGGTCACCCTGACCGCCACGCCGAGCGTCGCCGAAGGCGGGACCATCGTCTACACCGCGAGCATTGGCGCACCGGTCACCGGCAGCCCGGTTGTGGTCACTCTGGCCAACGGCCAGACCATCACCATTCCAGTCGGTCAAAGCTCCGGCACCGCCACCGGTGCTGTGACCAATGACGTGTACCAAGGCCATGCACCGGTCACCAACAGCATCACCAGCGTTTCCGGTGGCGATTACGAGAATCTAGTCGCCGATCCGGCGCCGGTCAGCACCTCCGTCACCGATGTGCAGGACTCCACCACCGTCACCCTGACCGCCACCCCTTCGGTGGCCGAGGGTGGAACCATCATCTACACCGCGAGCATTGGCGCCCCCGTCACCAGTAGTCCAGTGGTGGTGACCTTAGCCAACGGCCAGACCATCACCATTCCAGTCGGTCAAAGCTCCGGCACCGCCACCGGTGCTGTGACCAACGACGTGTACCAAGGCCATGCACCGGTCACCAACAGCATCACCAGCGTTTCCGGTGGCGATTACGAGAATCTAGTCGCCGATCCGGCACCGGTGAGCACCACCGTCACCGATGTCCAGGACACCACCACGGTCACGCTAACCGCCACGCCGAGCGTCGCCGAAGGCGGGACCATCGTCTACACCGCGAGTGTGGGGGCTCCCGTCACCGGTAGCCCGGTCGTGATCACCCTGGCCAACGGCCAGACCATCACCATCCCAGTCGGCCAAAGCTCCGGTACTGCCACCGGCGCCGTGAGCAACGACGTCTACCAAGGGCACGCTCCCGTCAGCAACAGTATCACCGGGGTGAGCGGGGGTAATTACGAGAACTTGGTTGCCAATCCGGCACCGGTCAGCACCACCGTCACCGATGTTCAGGACTCCACCACCGTCACCCTGACCGCCACGCCGAGCGTCGCCGAAGGCGGGACCATCGTCTACACCGCGAGCATTGGCGCACCGGTCACCGGCAGCCCGGTTGTGGTCACTCTGGCCAACGGCCAGACCATCACCATTCCAGTCGGTCAAAGCTCCGGCACCGCCACCGGTGCTGTGACCAACGACGTCTACCAAGGGCACGCACCAGTCACCAACAGCATCACCAGCGTTTCCGGGGGCAGTTACGAGAACCTGGTCGCCAATCCGACGCCGGTCAGCACCACCGTCACCGATGTTCAGGACACCACCACCGTCACCCTGACCGCCACCCCTTCGGTGGCCGAGGGTGGCACGATCATCTACACCGCGAGCGTTGGCGCACCGGTCACCGGCAGCCCGGTCGTGATCACCCTGGCCAACGGCCAGACCATCACCATTCCAGTCGGCCAAAGCTCCGGCACCGCCACCGGTGCCGTTAGCAACGATGTGTACCAAGGCCACGCGCCAGTCACCAACAGCATCACCAACGTTTCCGGTGGCGATTACGAGAACCTGGTCGCCAATCCGACGCCGGTGAGCACCACCGTCACCGATGTTCAAGACACCACCACGGTCACGCTGACCGCCACGCCATCGGTGGCCGAGGGTGGCACGATTATTTACACCGCCTCTGTAGGTGCACCCGCCACCAGTAGTCCAGTGGTGGTCACCCTGGCCAACGGCCAAACCATCACCATTCCAGTCGGCCAAAGCTCCGGCACCGCCACCGGTGCCGTGACCAACGACGTCTACCAAGGGCACGCGCCAGTCAGCAATAGCATCACGGGGGTGAGCGGCGGTAACTACGAGAATCTGGTCGCCGATCCGGCACCGGTGAGCACCACAGTCACCGATGTCCAGGACACCACCACCGTCACCCTGACCGCCACCCCTTCGGTGGCCGAGGGTGGCACGATTATTTACACCGCCAGCGTCGGCGCACCGGTCACTGGCAGCCCGGTCGTGGTGACCCTGGCCAACGGCCAGACCATCACCATCCCGGTCGGCCAAAGCTCCGGCACCGCCACCGGTGCCGTGACCAACGACGTCTACCAAGGACACGCGCCAGTCAGCAATAGCATCACGGGGGTGAGCGGCGGTAACTACGAGAACCTGGTCGCCAATCCGACGCCGGTGAGCACCACCGTCACCGATGTTCAAGACACCACAACGGTCATGCTGACCGCCACACCTTCGGTGGCCGAGGGTGGAACCATCATCTACACCGCGAGCATTGGCGCACCGGTCACCGGCAGCCCGGTTGTGGTGACCCTGGCCAACGGCCAGACCATCACCATCCCGGTCGGCCAAAGCTCCGGCACCGCCACCGGTGCCGTGACCAACGACGTGTACCAAGGGCACGCTCCCGTCAGCAATAGCATCACGGGGGTGAGCGGCGGTAACTACGAGAATCTGGTCGCCGATCCGGCACCGGTGAGCACCACCGTCACCGATGTTCAAGACACCACAACGGTCATGCTGACCGCCACACCTTCGGTGGCCGAGGGTGGAACCATCATCTACACCGCGAGCATTGGCGCACCGGTCACCGGCAGCCCGGTTGTGGTCACCCTGGCCAACGGCCAGACCATCACCATCCCAGTCGGTCAAAGCTCCGGCACGGCCACCGGTGCTGTGACCAACGACGTGTACCAAGGACACGCTCCCGTCAGCAATAGCATCACGGGGGTGAGCGGCGGTAACTACGAGAACCTGGTCGCCGATCCGGCACCGGTGAGCACCACAGTCACCGATGTCCAGGACACCACCACGGTCACGCTAACCGCCACGCCGAGCGTCGCCGAAGGCGGGACCATCGTCTACACCGCGAGTGTGGGGGCTCCCGTCACCGGTAGCCCGGTTGTGGTCACCCTGGCCAACGGCCAGACCATCACCATCCCAGTCGGTCAAAGCTCCGGCACGGCCACCGGTGCTGTGACCAACGACGTGTACCAAGGACACGCTCCCGTCAGCAATAGCATCACGGGGGTGAGCGGGGGTAATTACGAGAACCTCGTCGCCAATCCGGCACCGGTCAGCACCACCGTGACCGATGTCCAGGACACCACCACCGTCACCCTGACCGCCACGCCATCGGTGGCCGAGGGTGGCACGATTATTTACACCGCCTCTGTAGGTGCACCCGTCACCGGTAGTCCAGTGGTGGTCACCCTGGCCAACGGCCAAACCATCACCATTCCAGTCGGCCAAAGCTCAGGCACCGCCACCGGTGCCGTGACCAACGACGTCTACCAAGGGCAGGCACCAGTCACCAACAGCATCACCGGGGTGAGTGGCGGTAACTACGAGAACCTGGTCGCCAATCCGGCACCGGTCAGCACCACCGTCACCGATGTGCAGGACACCACCACCGTCACCCTGACCGCCACGCCATCGGTGGCCGAGGGTGGCACGATTATTTACACCGCCTCTGTAGGTGCACCCGTCACCGGTAGTCCAGTGGTGGTGACCTTAGCCAATGGTCAGACCATCACCATCCCAGTCGGCCAAAGCTCCGGTACCGCCACCGGTGCCGTGACCAACGACGTCTACCAAGGGCACGCGCCAGTCACCAACAGCATCAGCAACGTATCCGGTGGCGATTACGAGAATTTGGTCGCCAATCCGGCACCGGTCAGCACCACCGTCACCGATGTTCAGGACACCACCACGGTCACGCTAACCGCCACGCCGAGCGTCGCCGAAGGCGGGACCATCGTCTACACCGCTAGTGTGGGGGCTCCCGTCACCGGCAGCCCGGTTGTGGTCACTCTGGCCAACGGCCAGACCATCACCATTCCAGTCGGTCAAAGCTCCGGCACCGCCACCGGTGCCGTAACCAACGACGTCTACCAAGGGCACGCTCCCATCAGCAATAGCATCACGGGGGTGAGCGGGGGTAATTACGAGAACTTGGTTGCCAATCCGGCACCGGTCAGCACCACCGTCACCGATGTGCAGGACACCACCACCGTCACCCTGACCACCACGCCATCGGTGGCCGAGGGTGGCACGATTATTTACACCGCCTCTGTAGGTGCCCCCGTCACCGGTAGTCCAGTGGTGGTCACCCTGGCCAACGGCCAAACCATCACCATTCCAGTCGGCCAAAGCTCCGGTACTGCCACCGGCGCCGTGAGCAACGACGTCTACCAAGGGCACGCGCCAGTCATCAACAGCATCACCAACGTTTCCGGGGGCAATTACGAGAATTTGGTCGCCAATCCGGCACCGGTCAGCACCACCGTCACCGATGTTCAGGACACCACCACCGTCACGCTAACCGCCACACCGAGCGTCGTCGAAGGCGGGACCATCGTCTACACCGCCAGCGTGGGGGCTCCCGTCACCGGTAGTCCAGTGATGGTGACCCTGGCCAACGGCCAAACCATCACCATTCCAGTCGGCCAAAGCTCCGGCACCGCCACCGGTGCCGTGACCAACGACGTCTACCAAGGGCACGCGCCAGTCACCAACGGCATCACCGGGGTGAGCGGGGGTAATTACGAGAACTTGGTTGCCAATCCGGCACCGGTCAGCACCTCCGTGACCGATGTTCAGGACACCACCACCGTCACCCTGACCGCCACGCCGAGCGTCGCCGAAGGCGGGACGATCATCTACACCGCCACGCTCAATGCGCCAGTGTCAGGTTCGCCGGTCCTGGTCACCTTGGCCAACGGCCAGACCATTACCATTCCGGTCGGGCAAAGCTCCGGTACTGCCACAGGCGCCGTGAGCAACGACGTCTACCAAGGGCAGGCACCGGTCACCAACAGCATCACCGGGGTGAGTGGCGGTAACTACGAGAACCTGGTCGCCAATCCGACGCCGGTGAGCACCACCGTCACCGATGTTCAAGACACCACCACGGTCACGCTGACCGCCACGCCATCGGTGGCCGAGGGTGGCACGATTATTTACACCGCCTCTGTAGGTGCACCCGTCACCGGTAGTCCAGTGGTGGTCACCCTGGCCAACGGTCAAACCATCACCATTCCAGTCGGCCAAAGCTCCGGCACCGCCACCGGTGCCGTGACCAACGACGTCTACCAAGGGCACGCGCCAGTCACCAACAGCATCACCGGGGTTAGCGGGGGTAATTACCGAGAACCTGGTTGCCAATCCGGCACCGGTCAGCACCTCCGTGACCGATGTTCAGGACACCACCACGGTCACCCTGACCGCCACGCCGAGCGTCGCCGAAGGCGGGACCATCGTCTACACCGCGAGCATTGGCGCACCGGTCACCGGCAGCCCGGTTGTGGTCACTCTGGCCAACGGCCAGACCATCACCATTCCAGTCGGTCAAAGCTCCGGCACCGCCACCGGTGCTGTGACCAACGACGTCTACCAAGGGCACGCGCCAGTCACCAACAGCATCACCAGCGTTTCCGGGGGCAATTACGAGAATTTGGTCGCCAATCCGGCACCGGTCAGCACCTCCGTGACCGATGTTCAAGACACCACCACGGTCACCCTGACCGCCACGCCAAGCGTCGCCGAAGGCGGGACCATTATCTACACCGCCAGCGTCGGCGCCCCCGTCACCGGTAGTCCAGTGGTGGTTACCTTGGCCAACGGTCAAACCATCACCATCCCGGTCGGTCAAAGCTCCGGCACTGCCACCGGTGCCGTGACCAACGACGTCTACCAAGGACACGCGCCAGTCACCAACAGCATCAGCAATGTCAGCGGCGGCAACTACGAAAACCTGGTGGCAAACAATAGCCCGGTCAGCAGTACAGTCACCGATGTACAGGAGACCACCACCGTCACATTGACGGCCACACCTACCGTGACAGAGGGCGGCCAGATCGTCTATACCGCGACCCTGACCAACCCTGCGCAAACCGCGCTTACCTTAACCCTGAGCAACGGCCAGACCATCACCATCGGCGCCAACCAATCCTCCGGCAGCGTGACGGTGGCCGCACCTTCCGATGACGTCTACATCGACGCTGGACCAGTCAGTGCCACGATCACCAATACCAGTGGCGGCAACTTCGAGAACCTCGTGGTCAACCCGGCGCCAGCGGTCACGGCCGTTTCCGATACCCTGAACAACACCACACTAGGGATCTCCGGCAGCGCGGCAGTGGCCGAGGGCAACAATGCCACCTACACCCTGACCCTGAGCAATGCCCCGCAAACTGACGTCACCGTCAAACTGAGCTATAGCGGTACGGCGACCAATGGCGTCGACTACACCGGCGTCGCAACTGTGGTGATCAAGGCCAACAGCACCCAGGCAACCTTCACTATCCCCACCCTCAAGGACGCCATCAATGAGGGCACCGAACAGATCAATGTGAAGATCGACTCAGCCACAGGCGGCAACTTCGAAGGCCTTGTGATCAACGCCGGTGCATCCAGTGTCACGACCCAGATCTATGAACCCGCCCCAGTGCTGGACCTCGATGCCAACGACTCCAGCGGCAAGAACGGCGCGGACTACCAGACCACCTTCACCGAGAACGGCAACGGCAATTCCATCAGTGACCTGGACATCTCCATCACCGACTTCGACAGCAGCCAACTGACCGGCGCTACCGTCACCCTGACCAATCGCCAGCCTGGCGATGCGCTCAACCTCGGCAACAGCGTCAACGGCATCACCGTCACATCAAGCGTGACCGACGGCAAAGTGGTGCTCACCTTGAGCGGTGCAGCGTCGCTGGCAGACTACATGCAGGCCATCAAGAACATCACCTTCGTCAACACCAGCGACGACCCAAGCACTACACCCCGCGTGATCACCGTTACCGTGACCGATGGGGTCAACGTTTCCAACACGGCCACCACCACGGTCAATGTGGTTGCGGTCAACGATGCGCCAGTCACCACAGGTGGGGCGGCCACTGGCTCGGAGGACACCGATCTGGTGCTGAACTGGAGTGACTTCAACATCACCGACGTCGACAGCTCCGCCGCAAACCTTGGGGTGACTATCACCAAGCTGCCTGACCTCGGGAACTTGAAGTACTTCAACGGCACGGCCTGGGTGAACGTGACGGTCAACCAGACCATCAGCCAGGCAGACATCGCTGCAGGCAAACTCAAGTTCGTACCGCTGACCAATCAGTCGGGGGCCGATGGCTACGGCGGCTCCGGCGTGGGCAACAAGCAGGCCGATTATGCCCAGGTCAAATACAAGCCCACCGACGGCAGCAGCCCAGGTAGCGAGGCGACGCTGAAGGTGGACATCACACCCGTCGCCGACAAACCTGAGCTGAACATTGGCAACAACAACGTCAATTCCCTAGGCCTGACCAAAGAAACCTGGAACACCCTCACCGGCTTGACCAACAGCGGCAACGGTATCACCGGTGATGCGTTGAAATCCGTGTTCGCCAACTCCGGCAGTGCGAGCAAGAGCGAAACCACGACCAATGTGCAGTCCGAGGCCAGCGTCGCCGCCCAGTCCGGCTCGAAAACTTCGGGCCTGATCTATCTGGAAGCCGGCAAGACCTATACCTTCAGCGGCACGGCTGATGACAGTCTGCTGGTCAATATCGGCGGCAAGACGGTGGTCACCGCCACCTGGGGTGCGGGCGGCAATGTCTCGGGCAGCTTTACACCCAGCGCTAGCGGCTACTACACCCTGGAGATCTACCACGCCAACCAGGCCGGGCCAGGCAGCTACGACATCAACATCAAGGTCGGCAACGGTTCGGTCGGCGACTTCAACAGTGCGACTATCCCGATGTACCCCAACGTCACCGAGTTGGCTAACGCCGGGGTGACGGTGTCTGACCTGCATGGCAGCAATGGCCAGGGTTACTACGATGGCTACAAGCTCAATGAAGGACCAGAGAACGGCAGCGTCAAGCTGGTGGGCATCAGCACCAGCCTGACCGATACCGACGGTTCGGAAACCTTGAGCGTCAAGCTTGCCGGGATTCCGGCAGGTTCGGTGGTGAGCGACAACGCGGGACACAGCATCACCGTGGGTGCAACGGCGGTCGATGTCACTGGCTGGAACCTGGGCAGTCTGGCGATCAAGCCACCGGCTTACTACTCTGGCCAGTTCGACGTGAAGATCACCTCCACCTCCAAAGAAGGCGTGGGAGGCAGCCAAGCCATCAACGAAGGCTCGGTTAAAGTCACCGTCTACCCGGAAAGCTACACCTCCAGCAACCTGGGTACCGATAGCGACACCGCGACCGGTACCGTGAACAACGATCTCATCGTCGCCGATGTGACAGGCCTGCACGTCGTGGCGGGGAAGGACTACAACATCGCGTTCATCGTCGACACCTCGGGCAGCATGGGGGCGTCCGGTGTGGATGCCGCCAAAGCCTCCATGGAGTCGGTGTTCCGGACCTTGGCCGCCAGCGTCAAGGGTGCACAATCGGGCACGGTGAACATTCTGTTGGTGGACTTCGCCACGCAGGTCAAGAGTTCCATCTCGGTTACCCTCAATGACGCCGGGCTCAAGACCTTGCTCAACGCCCTGGGCACCATGAGCTCAGAGGGCGGCACCAACTACGAGGACGCCTTCAAGACCACCGCCAACTGGTTCCAGAATCTCAAAAATGCCGGCAACACTGGCAGCAACCAGACGTTCTTCATCACCGACGGCCAACCGACCTACTACCAGACCGGCGAGCAAGCCAACCCGAACCTGGCCAACAGCAGCGTGAAACTCGATACCTTCCTCAGTAGCATCAACTACAAGGCTGGTGACACTGTCACGAACTACCAGCTCGACACCACCAACCGGGTATCGATCGACAGCAGCGGCAAACTGACCGCCGAGACGCGCGGCAGCTTCGACCTACTGACCTGGAGCTACAAGTGGAACACCGTGACCAGCGGCACGATTCGCGCCGAAGGCAATGGCGGCTATGAGCTGTCGACTCGCGCAGGTACTGGCAACACCACCAATGATGCAACGTTGAACAACTCCAACGACAGTTTCAAGATTCTCGCGGCGCTGTCGGTAGTGGAGGCAATCGGCCTGAACAGCGGCGTCGATACGAACGATCTGAAACCCTTCGACTCGGACAAGACGCCGCAATCGAACATCGACCCCAGCAAACTGGCGGAGGCCATCCTTGGCCACACCGAAGTGACACAGCCCGGCTCGGACAGAGTCGATGGCGGCGATGGCCACGACATCATCTTCGGTGACCTTGTCACCTTCGACTCGATCCCTGGCACCGGCGTGGAAGCGATCCAGACCTATGTTGCCCTCAAGCTCGGTGTGGATGCGGGCGACGTGGATGCGCGAACGATGCACAAGTACGTTTCCGAGCATTACTCCGAGTTCGATATCTCCCGCGCCAACGACGGTGCCGATACATTGATGGGAGGTGCTGGCAACGACATCATCTTCGGCCAGGGCGGGAACGACTACCTCGATGGCGGCAAGGGCAATGACATCCTCCTGGGCGGCGCGGGTAACGACACCCTGCTGGGGGGCGACGGCAACGACCTGCTGTTTGGCGGAGCCGGCAATGATGCCCTGACCGGCGGCAAGGGTAACGACATCCTCAGCGGCGGCGCCGGCGCGGACACCTTCGTCTGGAAGCTCGGCGACATCGGCCAGGATGTGATCAAGGACTTCAAAATGAGCGAGGGCGACCGTCTTGACCTGAGCGACCTTCTGCAGGGGGAGCGTGGATCGACGATCGACAACTACCTGAAGATCACCACCGTTGGCGGTGAGTCGACCCTGCAAATCAGCACGGAGGGCAAGCTCAATGCTGCCGGGGGGCTGGCCAATGCCGATGTCTCGATCAAGCTGGAAGGGGTCAACTTGTCCAACACCACGATCAATTCGCTCATAAGCGGTGCCGACCCGACCATCAAGATCGACAATTCCAATAACTGACCGGCAGGCGCAGCTCGGGAACTTTGCCTAAGCTGCGCATAGCCCAACCGTTAAGGAACCCAAGTGACGAGGACGGATGCCATGTTCTACGTGCAACGCGACAGTGAAGGGGAGTTGCTGCGGGTCGAGGCCGCCCCCTTCGAGGGCTTCGCGGAAATCCTCCCGGCCGACCATGCCGAGATCCAGGAGTGGTTTGCCGACGACGTCGTCGAAAACAGCCTCAAGCAACTCAAGCAGAGTGATCTGGACATGATCCGGGTGCTCGAGGACCTGATCGAGGTGCTGACCACCAAGGGGGTGATCAGCATCACCGACCTGCCCGTCGGCGCCCAGGCCAAGCTGCTCAACCGCTCAACGGCCCGTAGGGCATTGGGCAGCCTGAACAACCTGATCGAGGAGGAAAGCGAAGGTGGGTTGATCTGAGGGCGGGTGGGATGCAGGAGCCGCTGTCTTTGCTGGCCCAATCGCCGGCAAGCCGGCTCCTAGGATGCCCGTGTACTCATCGCCAGGGCGCAGGTTCGCCCACCAGTTGTCCTTGAACGCCCTCTACCCCCATTTCTCGCAGGACGCTCAGTTCCCCTTCCGTCTCTACCCGCTCGGCGATCAGTGGCAAGTCGATGCCATGCGCCGCCCGCTGGATGGCTTCGATGAACAGGCGCTTGTGCTGTTCCTGGTCGATGTTGCGGATGTAGCTTCCGTCCACCTTGAGGTAGGCAAGGCCCAGATTAGCCAGGTTGCCAATCATGCTGAAACGTCCGCCAAAGCGCTGTAACGCGAGGCCGAAGCCCAACCCACGCAGGCGCCGGGTCAATTGCTCGAGCATCGATTGTTCGGGCAGTTGCTCCTCTCCGATCTCGAAGATCAGCCGTGGCCCTAAAGCAACGTTCTGGCCCAAAAGCTCATAGACTCGCCTCAGGGCTTCGGGGTCGGCCAGGGTTGCCCCGGACAGGTTCAGCGCCAGCACCTGGTCATGGCCACGCAGGTGGGCGAGCACTTTCTCCAGCATCAGCAGATCCAGCCGGGCCATCCAGCCAAAGCGCTCAAGCCAGGGCAGGAAACGGCCCGCCGTCAGTGCTTCGCCACGCCCGTCGTCAAGTCGGGAAATAACTTTATGGTGCAGCACTACTTCAGTGGATTGGCAGTCCACCACGGGCTGGAAGAACAATTCGAAATGGCCGTTGACGAAGGCCTTGTCCAGGCGCGAGTGCCAGTCGTGCTGGCTGTCCCCGGCCACGGCCGCCGCGCCCTGCTCAAGGCACACCCAGCCCGGTGTCGGTTGGTTCTCAGCCCTTGCCAGGGCCTCGTCCGCCAGTGTTAGCAGTGCCTGCGGTGCATCGCCTGGGGTGTAGGGTGCCAAGCCGATACAGGCGACCGGAGCGACATCGCTGGCCCCAGTGTCATGCAGACTGTGCAACGAAGCTTCGAGTGCCTGGGCCAGCTTCACCGCCTCTTCATGCACCATGCCTGGTGCAAGCACGGCGAATTCGCCTCCACGGCTGCGAGAAATCAGGTCTTTGGTTTCGGGAAAACCGGCACAGGTACGGCGCAGGTGCTCACCCACCGCCTGCAGCAACTGGTCCGTCCGCTGGCCACCCAATCGGGCATTGAGGCCTGCAAGATCCTGCACTCGAAGCAACAACAGATAGCCGGCTCGGGCTTCCTCAAGGTTGCTCACCTTGGCATTGAGCTGCATTTCGAAATAACGTCTATTGGACAAGCCAGTGAGGCTGTCCTGGTATGACTCTGCTCGGAGTCGCTCGCTTCGCTCGGCCTGTTCGGTGAACAATGCCTTGAGCTTCTCGACCATCTGGTTCATGGCCTGCACCACACGGCGCAATTCTGGGGTACGTGGCAGCGGCGAGGTGAGGAACTCGCGGCGGGCAATGGCATGGGACTGCTCCACCATGTAGTCCAACGGTCGCAGTTGCCGACGCAGCAACAACGCGCCAAGCACCGCACTAGCCGCACCACACAGCAACAACCAGCCAAAGCTGCCTAACGCACTCTGCCAGAGCTTGGCGACGGCGAACATGGGGTGGCTCACCACCTCGACGCGCGCGGCCTGCTGCCAGCCGCGGCTGACGATGGCATCCCCACCTGCGGGTTCTAGGCCAATCATGCGCACGAACCAGCTCGGCACACCACTGCTGTCGGGCTCGGCGTGGCGCTCGACCAAGGTGGCGTTGGAGTCCAGATCGACAACTTTGATGCTTGCGTAGTAGCCACTGTCGAAAATCGAGCTGACCATCAGCTCGACCATCGCAGGGTCGTCGATATTGGGTGTCAGCGACAAAGCCAATGCAGTGGCTGCATCCTGCGCGTGTGAACGCAACTGGTTGACGTACTGGCTGCGCGAGCTTTCCAGGCTGACCACGAAGCTTCCACTGAAAGCGACCACCAGGAACAAGCAAATGGCCAACAGCAATTGTTTGAACAGTGACATCTGCGCTCCCTCAGTAAACCGGTTCGGCCGGGAACCCTTCGGCCTGCATTTTTTTCAACAGATCCTGCCAACGCGACAAGCGCTTGGTATCCCCTACCTTCTTGTTGCCCGTGGTACCGGTCAGCCACAGGCCCTCGCCGTTGAAGGCATACACCGGTAACAGGTCAGGACGTTGGCTCGCCGGCTTGATGGCATCCATCAGGCTATCGAGTACCAGCGGCTGGGCCTGTGGGCTTGAATAATAGGTCAGGACCATGTGAGCCCTGTTCTGCCGCAAGGCTTTGACGTAAGTGATGCGCAGCTTTTCACTGGGGATGCCCATACGCCGTAGGCTGAAGTACTTGGCGATAGCGTAGTCCTCACAATCGCCAGCGCCTTTGATCAAGGCCTGAATGGGCGTTGCCCAATAATCGACCTCACGCCACAAGTCGATGTCTTCGACGTAACGCAACTGCTGGTTGAAGAAGCGATTGACCACCTGCAACCGCTCAAGCTCACTGCCCTGCTGTTGTGTGGCCATCAACTGCTGCCAGGCATCGATACGGGCCTTTCCGGCACCCAGGGGGCCGTAGAGCGCCTGAGACTTGCGGCTGATCTGGGAGAAATCCCAGTCGGCGTGCAGAGCGCCCAGCAACAAGCCCCCCAGCAACGTGGCAAGGCCGAAACAACGCAAGACGGTTTTAAGTATCCAGGATATCGCCACTGCGAAGACCTGTTCAGGCCAGCCTAATGCAGCGATGGTGCGGCCTGCCAAGGCAAAAGACAATGGCGCGATGCAATCACGATGCCGATAGTCGGGCTAATCTAACTTTATCGTTAACTCGATATGTGTATTGCTTTCTTTGGTAGGCGACTTGCTCCACCATACCCGCGGTTTTGGGGCGCTCCCTGCTGTGTGGGCAGTGGTTTGACAAGCCTCCTTGCTCGTCACTAGTGTAATTGGATCCAACTTTAATCGTCGAGGCAGACTTCGCGTGGCCGAGAAATTCAAACTGAGCAAAGTGCTGGCCAGCGAACAGGTACCAGCACACCTGGCCCGTAGCGTGATCGAAGAACGCTTGCGCAGTGCCATCCTAGACGGTCGTTTGCCTCCGGGAACAGCCCTGCGCCAACAGGAGCTCGCGACCCTGTTCGGTGTCAGCCGCATGCCAGTGCGTGAAGCTTTACGTCAGTTGGAAGCGCAGTCCCTGCTCAAGGTGGAAATGCATAAAGGGGCCGTGGTTGCGCCCTTGATCGGTGAAGATGCAGTCGATACCTACGAACTGCGGGTACTGTTGGAATCCGAGGCATTGCGCCAGTCGATCCCCCTGCTCAATGCCGATGACATTGCTCAGGCCCGTGGGTATATCCAGCAATTGGAAAGCGAAACCAGCCACGCCGAAATCGGTCGTCTCAATCGGCTGCTCCACATGGCACTGTACAACAAGGCGCCGAACCAAAAACTGCTGCGGCTGATCGAGAATGAACTCAACGAAGAAGAACGCTTCCTGCGCTTCCATCTGTCTTCGATGGGGCTGGGCAAATTGACCCAGGATGACCACAACGCCTTGGTCGATGCAGCCAGCGACAAGCTGGTGGACGAAGCGGTCACGGTGCTGGAAAAGCACCTCAATACAGCCGCTCGTGTGATCAGGGCCTACCTGGACAAGCAAACGGCCCGCTAAGTGTGCTCACCTGAAGCGCTTAGCAATTGACGTGACGATAAGCCCAAAAGGACAAAGCCCCTGTCTGCAACGCAGACAGGGGCTCTGGATTTGAATCTTGACGATGACCTACTCTCACATGGGGAAACCCCACACTACCATCGGCGATGCATCGTTTCACTGCTGAGTTCGGGATGGGATCAGGTGGTTCCAATGCTCTATGGTCGTCAAGAAATTCTGTGTGCCGATCCGTCCTGCGGACGCTTCAGCGAAAATCTATAACTTCTACTTAAAGACAAAACCCCTACCTGCTCACGCAGATAGGGGTTTTGCGAAATGAATCTTGACGATGACCTACTCTCACATGGGGAAACCCCACACTACCATCGGCGATGCA
The DNA here is from genome assembly GCF_040762985.1 of Pseudomonas sp. Rh2. Lineage (NCBI taxonomy): Bacteria > Pseudomonadati > Pseudomonadota > Gammaproteobacteria > Pseudomonadales > Pseudomonadaceae > Pseudomonas > Pseudomonas sp. Rh2. Next base: position 639,856 of record NZ_CP142890.1, on the reverse strand, counting down.
TCGTTTCACTGCTGAGTTCGGGATGGGATCAGGTGGTTCCAATGCTCTATGGTCGTCAAGAAATTCTGTTGCCAGAATGTCGTGTAAACACTCTTGGCCAATTCGGATATGTGAATTTGTGGTCTTGCGAACTTTCGGTCGTTTCGTCTTCACCACCGCAATCTGCGTCAGCAAATTGCTTGGGTGTTATATGGTCAAGCCTCACGGGCAATTAGTATTGGTTAGCTCAACGCCTCACAGCGCTTACACACCCAACCTATCAACGTCGTAGTCTTCGACGGCCCTTTAGGGAACTCAAGGTTCCAGTGAGATCTCATCTTGAGGCAAGTTTCCCGCTTAGATGCTTTCAGCGGTTATCTCTTCCGAACATAGCTACCCGGCAATGCCACTGGCGTGACAACCGGAACACCAGAGGTTCGTCCACTCCGGTCCTCTCGTACTAGGAGCAGCCCCTCTCAAATCTCAAACGTCCACGGCAGATAGGGACCGAACTGTCTCACGACGTTCTAAACCCAGCTCGCGTACCACTTTAAATGGCGAACAGCCATACCCTTGGGACCGGCTTCAGCCCCAGGATGTGATGAGCCGACATCGAGGTGCCAAACACCGCCGTCGATATGAACTCTTGGGCGGTATCAGCCTGTTATCCCCGGAGTACCTTTTATCCGTTGAGCGATGGCCCTTCCATACAGAACCACCGGATCACTAAGACCTACTTTCGTACCTGCTCGACGTGTTTGTCTCGCAGTCAAGCGCGCTTTTGCCTTTATACTCTGCGACCGATTTCCGACCGGTCTGAGCGCACCTTCGTACTCCTCCGTTACTCTTTGGGAGGAGACCGCCCCAGTCAAACTACCCACCATACACTGTCCTCGATCCGGATAACGGACCTGAGTTAGAACCTCAAAGTTGCCAGGGTGGTATTTCAAGAATGGCTCCATGAGAACTGGCGTCCCCACTTCAAAGCCTCCCACCTATCCTACACAAGCAAATTCAAAGTCCAGTGCAAAGCTATAGTAAAGGTTCACGGGGTCTTTCCGTCTAGCCGCGGATACACTGCATCTTCACAGCGATTTCAATTTCACTGAGTCTCGGGTGGAGACAGCGCCGCCATCGTTACGCCATTCGTGCAGGTCGGAACTTACCCGACAAGGAATTTCGCTACCTTAGGACCGTTATAGTTACGGCCGCCGTTTACCGGGGCTTCGATCAAGAGCTTCGCTTGCGCTAACCCCATCAATTAACCTTCCGGCACCGGGCAGGCGTCACACCCTATACGTCCACTTTCGTGTTTGCAGAGTGCTGTGTTTTTAATAAACAGTCGCAGCGGCCTGGTATCTTCGACCGACATGGGCTTACGGAGCAAGTCCTTCACCCTCGTCGGCGCACCTTCTCCCGAAGTTACGGTGCCATTTTGCCTAGTTCCTTCACCCGAGTTCTCTCAAGCGCCTTGGTATTCTCTACCCGACCACCTGTGTCGGTTTGGGGTACGGTTCCCAGTTATCTGAAGCTTAGGAGCTTTTCTTGGAAGCATGGCATCAACCACTTCGTCGCCTAAAGGCAACTCGTCATCAGCTCTCGGCTTTAAGATCCCGGATTTGCCTAAGATCTCAGCCTACCACCTTAAACTTGGACAACCAACGCCAAGCTGGCCTAGCCTTCTCCGTCCCTCCATCGCAATAACTGGAAGTACAGGAATATTAACCTGTTTTCCATCGACTACGCTTTTCAGCCTCGCCTTAGGGACCGACTAACCCTGCGTCGATTAACGTTGCGCAGGAAACCTTGGTCTTTCGGCGTGGGAGTTTTTCACTCCCATTGTCGTTACTCATGTCAGCATTCGCACTTCTGATACCTCCAGCAAGCTTCTCAACTCACCTTCACAGGCTTACAGAACGCTCCTCTACCGCGTCATCAAAGATGACACCCGTAGCTTCGGTGCATGGTTTGAGCCCCGTTACATCTTCCGCGCAGGCCGACTCGACTAGTGAGCTATTACGCTTTCTTTAAAGGATGGCTGCTTCTAAGCCAACCTCCTAGCTGTCTAAGCCTTCCCACATCGTTTCCCACTTAACCATGACTTTGGGACCTTAGCTGACGGTCTGGGTTGTTTCCCTTTTCACGACGGACGTTAGCACCCGCCGTGTGTCTCCCATGCTCGGCACTTCCAGGTATTCGGAGTTTGCATCGGTTTGGTAAGTCGGGATGACCCCCTAGCCGAAACAGTGCTCTACCCCCTGGAGTGATACATGAGGCGCTACCTAAATAGCTTTCGAGGAGAACCAGCTATCTCCGAGCTTGATTAGCCTTTCACTCCGATCCACAGGTCATCCGCTAACTTTTCAACGGTAGTCGGTTCGGTCCTCCAGTCAGTGTTACCTAACCTTCAACCTGCCCATGGATAGATCGCCCGGTTTCGGGTCTATACCCAGCGACTAAACGCCCTATTAAGACTCGCTTTCGCTACGCCTCCCCTATTCGGTTAAGCTCGCCACTGAATATAAGTCGCTGACCCATTATACAAAAGGTACGCAGTCACCTAACAAAGTAGGCTCCCACTGCTTGTACGCATACGGTTTCAGGTTCTATTTCACTCCCCTCTCCGGGGTTCTTTTCGCCTTTCCCTCACGGTACTGGTTCACTATCGGTCAGTCAGTAGTATTTAGCCTTGGAGGATGGTCCCCCCATGTTCAGACAAAGTTTCTCGTGCTCCGTCCTACTCGATTTCATTGATAAGAGATTTTCGTGTACGGGGCTATCACCCACTATGGCCGCACTTTCCAGAGCGTTCCACTAATCTCAAATCAACTTAAGGGCTGGTCCCCGTTCGCTCGCCACTACTAAGGGAATCTCGGTTGATTTCTTTTCCTCAGGGTACTTAGATGTTTCAGTTCCCCTGGTTCGCCTCTTGCACCTATGTATTCAGTACAAGATAACCAGCTTATGCTGGCTGGGTTCCCCCATTCAGAGATCTCTGGATCACAGTCTGTTTGCCGACTCCCCAAAGCTTATCGCAGGCTACCACGTCTTTCATCGCCTCTGACTGCCAAGGCATCCACCGTATGCGCTTCTTCACTTGACCATATAACCCCAAGCAATCTGGTTATACTGTGAAGACGACATTCGCCGAAAATTCGCATGTTGCTCAATTAAGAGCAGAACTCACAAATTTTACCTTAGCCTGACATCACACCAGTGAAAGTGCGTGTCAGTCTATCTATCACATATCCGAATTTTTAAAGAACGATCTGACAAAAGTCAGAAATCAACATTCGATCTGAATGTTCATTTCTAAGTTCTGAGCAGCTGTACAACCTGAAAGAGTGGTGGAGCCAAGCGGGATCGAACCGCTGACCTCCTGCGTGCAAGGCAGGCGCTCTCCCAGCTGAGCTATGGCCCCGTGTGTTCTAGGCCGCACCAAGTAATTGGTAGGTCTGGGCAGATTTGAACTGCCGACCTCACCCTTATCAGGGGTGCGCTCTAACCAACTGAGCTACAGACCTATAACAGGGTCGCGTTACAGCATCGTCTTTATACAAAGAATCAAGCAATTCGTGTGGGAGCTCATCAGCAGGCTGATGTCGTCGATTAAGGAGGTGATCCAGCCGCAGGTTCCCCTACGGCTACCTTGTTACGACTTCACCCCAGTCATGAATCACACCGTGGTAACCGTCCTCCCGAAGGTTAGACTAGCTACTTCTGGTGCAACCCACTCCCATGGTGTGACGGGCGGTGTGTACAAGGCCCGGGAACGTATTCACCGCGACATTCTGATTCGCGATTACTAGCGATTCCGACTTCACGCAGTCGAGTTGCAGACTGCGATCCGGACTACGATCGGTTTTGTGAGATTAGCTCCACCTCGCGGCTTGGCAACCCTCTGTACCGACCATTGTAGCACGTGTGTAGCCCAGGCCGTAAGGGCCATGATGACTTGACGTCATCCCCACCTTCCTCCGGTTTGTCACCGGCAGTCTCCTTAGAGTGCCCACCATAACGTGCTGGTAACTAAGGACAAGGGTTGCGCTCGTTACGGGACTTAACCCAACATCTCACGACACGAGCTGACGACAGCCATGCAGCACCTGTGTCAGAGTTCCCGAAGGCACCAATCCATCTCTGGAAAGTTCTCTGCATGTCAAGGCCTGGTAAGGTTCTTCGCGTTGCTTCGAATTAAACCACATGCTCCACCGCTTGTGCGGGCCCCCGTCAATTCATTTGAGTTTTAACCTTGCGGCCGTACTCCCCAGGCGGTCAACTTAATGCGTTAGCTGCGCCACTAAAATCTCAAGGATTCCAACGGCTAGTTGACATCGTTTACGGCGTGGACTACCAGGGTATCTAATCCTGTTTGCTCCCCACGCTTTCGCACCTCAGTGTCAGTATCAGTCCAGGTGGTCGCCTTCGCCACTGGTGTTCCTTCCTATATCTACGCATTTCACCGCTACACAGGAAATTCCACCACCCTCTACCGTACTCTAGCTCGCCAGTTTTGGATGCAGTTCCCAGGTTGAGCCCGGGGCTTTCACATCCAACTTAACGAACCACCTACGCGCGCTTTACGCCCAGTAATTCCGATTAACGCTTGCACCCTCTGTATTACCGCGGCTGCTGGCACAGAGTTAGCCGGTGCTTATTCTGTCGGTAACGTCAAAACAGCAAGGTATTAACTTACTGCCCTTCCTCCCAACTTAAAGTGCTTTACAATCCGAAGACCTTCTTCACACACGCGGCATGGCTGGATCAGGCTTTCGCCCATTGTCCAATATTCCCCACTGCTGCCTCCCGTAGGAGTCTGGACCGTGTCTCAGTTCCAGTGTGACTGATCATCCTCTCAGACCAGTTACGGATCGTCGCCTTGGTGAGCCATTACCTCACCAACTAGCTAATCCGACCTAGGCTCATCTGATAGCGCAAGGCCCGAAGGTCCCCTGCTTTCTCCCGTAGGACGTATGCGGTATTAGCGTTCCTTTCGAAACGTTGTCCCCCACTACCAGGCAGATTCCTAGGCATTACTCACCCGTCCGCCGCTGAATCAAGGAGCAAGCTCCCGTCATCCGCTCGACTTGCATGTGTTAGGCCTGCCGCCAGCGTTCAATCTGAGCCATGATCAAACTCTTCAGTTCAATACTGCTTGGGTTTTTAAGAAACCCTAAACTTGGCTCAGCAATCTCAAATGACTATGTGATTTCTCGCATGGCCACTTGTGATGCTGATAATCTTTGTGACTATCAGTCCGTACTCACAAGCACCCACACGAATTGCTTGATTCGATTTGTTAAAGAGCGTTTGGCTAAGAGCGTTTCGTCTCAACCGAGGCGCGCATTCTACGCTTTCCTCATTTGCTGTCAAGCGTTTATTTTGAAGTTTTTTGCGAGAAACTCGTTTAGCTTCAAACACTTAACTCGCTGCGATCTCTCGTAGCGGGAGGCGAATAATACAGCATCCAGAAATGCTGTCAACCCCCTTTTCCTTGCCAGCCCATCGGCTGTCCAGGACGAAGCATCTGCTTCTACTTAAAGACAAAACCCCTACCTGCTCGCGCAGATAGGGGTTTTGCGAAATGAATCTTGACGATGACCTACTCTCACATGGGGAAACCCCACACTACCATCGGCGATGCATCGTTTCACTGCTGAGTTCGGGATGGGATCAGGTGGTTCCAATGCTCTATGGTCGTCAAGAAATTCTGTTGCCAGAATGTCGTGTAAACACTCTTGGCCAATTCGGATATGTGAATTTGTGGTCTTGCGAACTTTCGGTCGTTTCGTCTTCACCACCGCAATCTGCGTCAGCAAATTGCTTGGGTGTTATATGGTCAAGCCTCACGGGCAATTAGTATTGGTTAGCTCAACGCCTCACAGCGCTTACACACCCAACCTATCAACGTCGTAGTCTTCGACGGCCCTTTAGGGAACTCAAGGTTCCAGTGAGATCTCATCTTGAGGCAAGTTTCCCGCTTAGATGCTTTCAGCGGTTATCTCTTCCGAACATAGCTACCCGGCAATGCCACTGGCGTGACAACCGGAACACCAGAGGTTCGTCCACTCCGGTCCTCTCGTACTAGGAGCAGCCCCTCTCAAATCTCAAACGTCCACGGCAGATAGGGACCGAACTGTCTCACGACGTTCTAAACCCAGCTCGCGTACCACTTTAAATGGCGAACAGCCATACCCTTGGGACCGGCTTCAGCCCCAGGATGTGATGAGCCGACATCGAGGTGCCAAACACCGCCGTCGATATGAACTCTTGGGCGGTATCAGCCTGTTATCCCCGGAGTACCTTTTATCCGTTGAGCGATGGCCCTTCCATACAGAACCACCGGATCACTAAGACCTACTTTCGTACCTGCTCGACGTGTTTGTCTCGCAGTCAAGCGCGCTTTTGCCTTTATACTCTGCGACCGATTTCCGACCGGTCTGAGCGCACCTTCGTACTCCTCCGTTACTCTTTGGGAGGAGACCGCCCCAGTCAAACTACCCACCATACACTGTCCTCGATCCGGATAACGGACCTGAGTTAGAACCTCAAAGTTGCCAGGGTGGTATTTCAAGAATGGCTCCATGAGAACTGGCGTCCCCACTTCAAAGCCTCCCACCTATCCTACACAAGCAAATTCAAAGTCCAGTGCAAAGCTATAGTAAAGGTTCACGGGGTCTTTCCGTCTAGCCGCGGATACACTGCATCTTCACAGCGATTTCAATTTCACTGAGTCTCGGGTGGAGACAGCGCCGCCATCGTTACGCCATTCGTGCAGGTCGGAACTTACCCGACAAGGAATTTCGCTACCTTAGGACCGTTATAGTTACGGCCGCCGTTTACCGGGGCTTCGATCAAGAGCTTCGCTTGCGCTAACCCCATCAATTAACCTTCCGGCACCGGGCAGGCGTCACACCCTATACGTCCACTTTCGTGTTTGCAGAGTGCTGTGTTTTTAATAAACAGTCGCAGCGGCCTGGTATCTTCGACCGACATGGGCTTACGGAGCAAGTCCTTCACCCTCGTCGGCGCACCTTCTCCCGAAGTTACGGTGCCATTTTGCCTAGTTCCTTCACCCGAGTTCTCTCAAGCGCCTTGGTATTCTCTACCCGACCACCTGTGTCGGTTTGGGGTACGGTTCCCAGTTATCTGAAGCTTAGGAGCTTTTCTTGGAAGCATGGCATCAACCACTTCGTCGCCTAAAGGCAACTCGTCATCAGCTCTCGGCCTTGAGATCCCGGATTTGCCTAAGATCTCAGCCTACCACCTTAAACTTGGACAACCAACGCCAAGCTGGCCTAGCCTTCTCCGTCCCTCCATCGCAATAACTGGAAGTACAGGAATATTAACCTGTTTTCCATCGACTACGCTTTTCAGCCTCGCCTTAGGGACCGACTAACCCTGCGTCGATTAACGTTGCGCAGGAAACCTTGGTCTTTCGGCGTGGGAGTTTTTCACTCCCATTGTCGTTACTCATGTCAGCATTCGCACTTCTGATACCTCCAGCAAGCTTCTCAACTCACCTTCACAGGCTTACAGAACGCTCCTCTACCGCGTCATCAAAGATGACACCCGTAGCTTCGGTGCATGGTTTGAGCCCCGTTACATCTTCCGCGCAGGCCGACTCGACTAGTGAGCTATTACGCTTTCTTTAAAGGATGGCTGCTTCTAAGCCAACCTCCTAGCTGTCTAAGCCTTCCCACATCGTTTCCCACTTAACCATGACTTTGGGACCTTAGCTGACGGTCTGGGTTGTTTCCCTTTTCACGACGGACGTTAGCACCCGCCGTGTGTCTCCCATGCTCGGCACTTCCAGGTATTCGGAGTTTGCATCGGTTTGGTAAGTCGGGATGACCCCCTAGCCGAAACAGTGCTCTACCCCCTGGAGTGATACATGAGGCGCTACCTAAATAGCTTTCGAGGAGAACCAGCTATCTCCGAGCTTGATTAGCCTTTCACTCCGATCCACAGGTCATCCGCTAACTTTTCAACGGTAGTCGGTTCGGTCCTCCAGTCAGTGTTACCTAACCTTCAACCTGCCCATGGATAGATCGCCCGGTTTCGGGTCTATACCCAGCGACTAAACGCCCTATTAAGACTCGCTTTCGCTACGCCTCCCCTATTCGGTTAAGCTCGCCACTGAATATAAGTCGCTGACCCATTATACAAAAGGTACGCAGTCACCTAACAAAGTAGGCTCCCACTGCTTGTACGCATACGGTTTCAGGTTCTATTTCACTCCCCTCTCCGGGGTTCTTTTCGCCTTTCCCTCACGGTACTGGTTCACTATCGGTCAGTCAGTAGTATTTAGCCTTGGAGGATGGTCCCCCCATGTTCAGACAAAGTTTCTCGTGCTCCGTCCTACTCGATTTCATTGATAAGAGATTTTCGTGTACGGGGCTATCACCCACTATGGCCGCACTTTCCAGAGCGTTCCACTAATCTCAAATCAACTTAAGGGCTGGTCCCCGTTCGCTCGCCACTACTAAGGGAATCTCGGTTGATTTCTTTTCCTCAGGGTACTTAGATGTTTCAGTTCCCCTGGTTCGCCTCTTGCACCTATGTATTCAGTACAAGATAACCAGCTTGTGCTGGCTGGGTTCCCCCATTCAGAGATCTCTGGATCACAGTCTGTTTGCCGACTCCCCAAAGCTTATCGCAGGCTACCACGTCTTTCATCGCCTCTGACTGCCAAGGCATCCACCGTATGCGCTTCTTCACTTGACCATATAACCCCAAGCAATCTGGTTATACTGTGAAGACGACATTCGCCGAAAATTCGCATGTTGCTCAATTAAGAGCAGAACTCACAAATTTTACCTTAGCCTGACATCACACCAGTGAAAGTGCGTGCCAGTCTATCTATCACATATCCGAATTTTTAAAGAACGATCTGACAAAAGTCAGAAATCAACATTCGATCTGAATGCTCATTTCTAAGTTCTGATCAAGTAAGCGAGTGGTGGAGCCAAGCGGGATCGAACCGCTGACCTCCTGCGTGCAAGGCAGGCGCTCTCCCAGCTGAGCTATGGCCCCGCATATTGGTAGGTCTGGGCAGATTTGAACTGCCGACCTCACCCTTATCAGGGGTGCGCTCTAACCAACTGAGCTACAGACCTATATAGGGTCTTGATCGTCTTCGACAATGAATCAAGCAATTCGTGTGGGAGCTCATCAGTAGGCTGATGTCGTCGATTAAGGAGGTGATCCAGCCGCAGGTTCCCCTACGGCTACCTTGTTACGACTTCACCCCAGTCATGAATCACACCGTGGTAACCGTCCTCCCGAAGGTTAGACTAGCTACTTCTGGTGCAACCCACTCCCATGGTGTGACGGGCGGTGTGTACAAGGCCCGGGAACGTATTCACCGCGACATTCTGATTCGCGATTACTAGCGATTCCGACTTCACGCAGTCGAGTTGCAGACTGCGATCCGGACTACGATCGGTTTTGTGAGATTAGCTCCACCTCGCGGCTTGGCAACCCTCTGTACCGACCATTGTAGCACGTGTGTAGCCCAGGCCGTAAGGGCCATGATGACTTGACGTCATCCCCACCTTCCTCCGGTTTGTCACCGGCAGTCTCCTTAGAGTGCCCACCATAACGTGCTGGTAACTAAGGACAAGGGTTGCGCTCGTTACGGGACTTAACCCAACATCTCACGACACGAGCTGACGACAGCCATGCAGCACCTGTGTCAGAGTTCCCGAAGGCACCAATCCATCTCTGGAAAGTTCTCTGCATGTCAAGGCCTGGTAAGGTTCTTCGCGTTGCTTCGAATTAAACCACATGCTCCACCGCTTGTGCGGGCCCCCGTCAATTCATTTGAGTTTTAACCTTGCGGCCGTACTCCCCAGGCGGTCAACTTAATGCGTTAGCTGCGCCACTAAAATCTCAAGGATTCCAACGGCTAGTTGACATCGTTTACGGCGTGGACTACCAGGGTATCTAATCCTGTTTGCTCCCCACGCTTTCGCACCTCAGTGTCAGTATCAGTCCAGGTGGTCGCCTTCGCCACTGGTGTTCCTTCCTATATCTACGCATTTCACCGCTACACAGGAAATTCCACCACCCTCTACCGTACTCTAGCTCGCCAGTTTTGGATGCAGTTCCCAGGTTGAGCCCGGGGCTTTCACATCCAACTTAACGAACCACCTACGCGCGCTTTACGCCCAGTAATTCCGATTAACGCTTGCACCCTCTGTATTACCGCGGCTGCTGGCACAGAGTTAGCCGGTGCTTATTCTGTCGGTAACGTCAAAACAGCAAGGTATTAACTTACTGCCCTTCCTCCCAACTTAAAGTGCTTTACAATCCGAAGACCTTCTTCACACACGCGGCATGGCTGGATCAGGCTTTCGCCCATTGTCCAATATTCCCCACTGCTGCCTCCCGTAGGAGTCTGGACCGTGTCTCAGTTCCAGTGTGACTGATCATCCTCTCAGACCAGTTACGGATCGTCGCCTTGGTGAGCCATTACCTCACCAACTAGCTAATCCGACCTAGGCTCATCTGATAGCGCAAGGCCCGAAGGTCCCCTGCTTTCTCCCGTAGGACGTATGCGGTATTAGCGTTCCTTTCGAAACGTTGTCCCCCACTACCAGGCAGATTCCTAGGCATTACTCACCCGTCCGCCGCTGAATCAAGGAGCAAGCTCCCGTCATCCGCTCGACTTGCATGTGTTAGGCCTGCCGCCAGCGTTCAATCTGAGCCATGATCAAACTCTTCAGTTCAATACTGCTTGGGTTTTTAAGAAACCCTAAACTTGGCTCAGCAATCTCAAATGACTATGTGATTTCTCGCATGGCCACTTGTGATGCTGATAATCTTTGTGACTATCAGTCCGTACTCACAAGCACCCACACGAATTGCTTGATTCGATTTGTTAAAGAGCGTTTGGCTAAGAGCGTTTCGTCTCAACCGAGGCGCGCATTCTACGCTTTCCTCATTTGCTGTCAAGCGTTTATTTTGAAGTTTTTTGCGAGAAACTCGTTTAGCTTCAAACACTTGACTCACTGCGATCTCTCGTAGCGGGAGGCGAATAATACAGCGTTTTAAAACGCTGTCAACCACCTCTTTCAGCGCTTCCGATTGCTTTCTAAACGCTCAACCTGTTGATTAACAAGGAGTTTTTCGTTTCGACTGCGTCGGAAGTGGGGCGCATTATAAGGGGATTCGAGAGGCCGTCAACCTTTTAATTCCAAGAAACTTCAATACCGCTTAAAAAGCCAAGCGGGGAGGCCTGACGGCCTCCCCGCTTAGCGCTCACCTTCCATCACCTCAAAGCACACCCGCATCACGCAATCGCTGGACCTCACCCGCATCCAATCCCAACAGCTGATGCAATACGGCCTCGGTGTGCTCACCCAACAGAGGCGGCGCATGGCGGTATTCCACTGGTGTCTGCGATAACCGAATGGGACTAGCCACCTGGGGCACCTTGCCTGCCAACGGGTGATCAAGACTCACTGACAACCCTCGAGCGACCACCTGCGGATCCTGGAACATCTGCGCCAGATCGTTGATCGGCCCACACGGCACGCCTGCTGCCTCCAGCTGACTGACCCACTCGGCCGTGGTCTTGAACACAGTAGCCTGACGGATCAATGGGATCAGCTCGGCCCGGTTGGCGACGCGCTGCTTATTCGTTGCGAAACGCGGATCGTCAGCCCACTGTGGCTGCCCAGCCACTTCCGCAAACTTGCGGAACTGCCCATCGTTGCCCACGGTAAGGATGAAATCGCCATCCGCGGTCGGGAAATCCTGATAAGGCACGATATTTGGGTGAGCGTTGCCCAACCGCTTTGGCGGGATGCCTGTCGTCAGGTAGTTCATCGCCTGGTTGGCCAGGCAGGCCACCTGCACATCCAGCAGCGCCATATCGATGTACTGCCCGGTACCGGACTGGTCGCGGTGGGCGAGGGCGGCGAGTATCGCCACAGTGGAGTACAACCCGGTCAATATGTCGGTCAGGGCCACACCCACCTTTACCGGACCCGCCCCCTCCTCACCCTCGGGTCGCCCGGTCAGGCTCATCAGCCCACCCAGCCCCTGGATCATGAAGTCATAGCCAGCACGCTTGGCATAAGGCCCTGTTTGGCCAAACCCGGTAATCGAACAATAGATGAGCGTCGGGTTCACCGCCTTGAGGCTTTGATAATCCAACCCATAAGCCGCTAGCCCGCCGACCTTGAAGTTCTCGATGACGATGTCCGACTTGGCCGCAAGCTCACGCACCAGGCGCTGCCCCTGGGGCTGCGTGAAGTCGATGGTCACCGATCTTTTGTTGCGGTTGGCCGAGAGGTAATAAGCCGCCTCGCTGGTGTTTTCACCTTGGACGTCCTTCAGGAAAGGAGGCCCCCAAGCCCTTGTATCGTCGCCGCTGCCTGGCCGCTCCACCTTGATCACATCAGCACCAAGGTCGGCCAGGATCTGGCCGGCCCAGGGCCCGGCCAACACACGCGAAAGGTCTAGCACCCGCAGATGTGAAAGCGCGCCCATGGGCTGGCTCCTCGATCAGTAGAAGGCCTGAATGCCGGTCTGCGCACGCCCGAGGATTAGCGCATGCACGTCATGCGTGCCCTCGTAGGTGTTGACGACCTCCAGATTCACCAGATGACGCGCAACCCCGAATTCGTCAGAGATGCCATTGCCACCCAACATGTCGCGCGCCATGCGCGCAATGTCCAGGGCCTTGCCACAGGAGTTGCGTTTCATGATCGAGGTAATCTCGACGGCGGCCGTGCCTTCGTCCTTCATACGACCCAGGCGCAAGCAACCCTGCAGCGCCAGCGTGATTTCTGTCTGCATGTCGGCCAGCTTCTTCTGGATCAACTGGTTGGCAGCCAGTGGGCGCCCGAACTGCTGACGATCCAGAGTGTACTGGCGCGCAGTGTGCCAACAGGCTTCAGCAGCCCCAAGGGCGCCCCAGGAGATGCCGTAGCGTGCCGAGTTCAAGCACGTGAACGGGCCTTTCAGGCCACGGACATCCGGGAAGATGTTTTCCTCAGGCACGAAGACGTTGTCCATCACGATCTCGCCGGTAATCGACGCACGCAGGCCAACCTTGCCATGAATCGCCGGGGCACTGAGGCCCTGCCAACCTTTCTCCAGGACGAAACCACGAATATCGCCCGCATCATCCTTGGCCCACACCACGAACACATCGGCGATCGGGCTGTTCAGTGATCCACATCTTGCTACCCGTAAGGCGATAGCCGCCTTCAACCTTCTTGGCACGGGTAATCATCGAACCTGGGTCGGAACCATGGTTAGGCTCGGTCAACCCGAAGCAACCGACCCACTCACCGCTGGCCAGCTTGGGCAGGTACTTCTGCTTTTGTGCCTCGGTGCCGAACTCGTTGATCGGCACCATCACCAAGGACGACTGAACACTCATCATCGAACGATAGCCCGAGTCGATGCGTTCCACCTCGCGGGCGATCAGGCCATAGCACACATAATTGAGACCGCTGCCACCGTACTGCTCCGGGATGGTCGCACCCAGCAGGCCGACCTCGCCCATCTCGCGGAAAATCGCTGGGTCTGTCCGCTCATGCCGGAAGGCTTCCAACACACGGGGCGCCAACTTGTCCTGGGCGAACTGATAAGCGCTGTCACGCACCATGCGCTCTTCTTCAGTGAGCTGCTGATCGAGCAGCAGTGGGTCGATCCAGTTGAAGCTTGCTTTACCAGCCATGAGCGAGATCCTCGAAATAGGGGAGGTAGTTCTTGTGCCCTTGATCCTAGGCCTGATCTGCACCCTCTACAAACGAGGATTGCGCACCATTAAGTGATAATTTGTCACTCCGTAGCCAGCAGACTCCTTATACCGCCTGCCGAACGAGTGAGGTTGACGTACATGCGCCGCAAGATACCCAGTACCGCCGCCCTGGTTTGCTTCGAGGCAGCAGCCCGCCACGAAAGCTTCACCAAGGCCGCACATGAACTTGCCCTGACACAAGGCGCCGTTTGTCGGCAAATAGGCGGCCTGGAGGCATTCCTGAACGTCGAGCTGTTCCGCCGCTCTCGACGCGGCGTAAAGCTAACCGAGGCAGGTTTGTCCTACAGTCGGCAAGTCGCCGCGCAGCTAGACGCGGTGGAACGCGATACCTTGTCGGTCATGCGCCAGCAGGGCGCGAACGTAATCGAATTGGCGGTGGTGCCAACTTTCGGCACACAGTGGTTGCTGCCCCGACTCAAGGACTTCCAGCAGCGCACCCCCGATGTCACCGTCAACCTGACCAACCGCACTCGGCCCTTCCTGTTCGCCGATACAGCCTTTGACGCCGCCATCTATTTTGGTGATGCCGATTGGCCTGGTACCCAGGCTCACCGCCTAATGGGCGAAAATCCAGTCCCTGTGTGCAGCCCAAACCTGCTGGGCGGGGAGGGCAGACTGGACGCGCGGCGCATCGCCGAGCTCCCTTTGCTGCAGCAGACCACCCGCCCCTATGCCTGGAGGCAGTGGTTCGGCAGCCTGGGCATTAATGTCGAAGGCGACATGACAGGCCCACGCTATGAACTATTCTCCATGCTTGCCCAAGCAGCCATGCATGAGATGGGGGTTGCGCTCATCCCTCCATTTTTGATTCAGCACGAGCTGGATGAGGGTAGGCTGGTGCAGGCCAATGGGCACGCACTGACGAGCGACAAGGCCTATTACCTCATGATCCCTGAACGCAAGGTCGAATCCGCTTCCCTGCGCGCATTCCGCGACTGGCTACTGCAACAGGCGCAACTGTTCACGGCAGCGCAGACGGGCAGAACGCCTTCCCGACCTTTGTAGTCAATTATTTTTAACACCTACAGATATAATTATTTGTCGCAAAACAGCAAACTGTTCAGGTGAACCGAAAAAGCTGCTGAAAGCTGCCAAGGACGCGGCCTCCAGCAGTATTTGCGACATTTGCAGGCCTGTCAGCGAAATCTCTGCAAAAAATTTCAAAATTTCCCCTAATCTGCCAATTGCCCGTATTTGACGGGCTGCATCCCGCCCCTTGCGACATACGGTCACAGGGTGACTTGTAGTTTTAAGTTCGTATCGCTTCAGAACCGGTTGAAGGGCTCCGGGTTCGCCTGCAAAATGCTTCGCCCGCCCGTAAACAGGCGGCTCGGCGCTTATCGGCCACACCAGCGCACCACCCGTAGTGCGCTGGATTCACAAAGACAAAAGGTCACCGCAGGAGACAAAGTCGTGCACATTGGTGTTCCTCTCGAGACGCAGACCGGTGAGACAAGGGTCGCTGCGACCCCAGAAACCATCAAGAAACTGATTGGCCAAGGCCATCAGGTCACCGTCCAACGGGGGGCAGGGCTTAACGCCAGCATTCCGGACAGTGCCTATGAGGCCGTGGGAGCTTCCCTGGGAAGCGCTGCCGATGCCTACGGCGCCCAATTGGTCCTCAAGGTCGTTGCCCCCAACGACGAGGAGCTTGCGCAGATCAACAGTGGCAGCCTCCTGGTGGGCATGCTCAACCCCTTCAACAACGAGCTGATCGCCAAGATGGCCGAGCGCGGTATCACCGCCTTCGCCCTGGAAGCCGCACCTCGCACGTCACGGGCTCAAAGCCTCGACGTGCTGTCGTCGCAAGCCAACATCGCCGGTTACAAGGCCGTGCTGCTGGCAGCTCACCACTACCCGCGCTTCATGCCGATGCTCATGACTGCCGCCGGCACCGTGAAGGCCGCCCGTGTCCTGATTCTTGGCGCAGGCGTAGCTGGCCTTCAGGCCATCGCGACGGCCAAACGCCTGGGGGCAGTGATCGAGGCTTCGGACGTTCGCCCCGCGGTGAAGGAGCAGATCGAGTCGCTCGGCGCCAAGTTCATCGACGTGCCCTACGAAACCGATGAAGAGCGTGAGTGCGCCGAAGGGGTAGGCGGTTATGCGCGTCCGATGCCGGCCAGTTGGATGCAGCGCCAGGCTCAGGCCGTACACGAACGCGCCAAACAGGCCGACATCGTCATCACCACCGCACTGATCCCCGGCCGCAAGGCACCGACCCTGCTCAGCGCCGAAACCGTGGCGCAGATGAAGCCGGGCTCGGTGGTCATCGACCTGGCAGCCGCCCAAGGCGGCAACTGCCCGCTGACCGTTGCCGATCAAGTAGTGATGGAGAACGGTGTGACCATCGTTGGCCCCACCAACTTGCCCGCTCAAGTCGGTGCCGATGCCTCGGCGTTGTACGCACGCAACCTGCTGGACTTCATGAAGCTGCTGTTCGACAAGGACGGCGCGCTGGTCATCAACCTCGAAGACGACATCGTCGCGGCCTGCCTCATGTGCCGTGATGGCCAGGTCGTCCGCAAGAACGGCTAAGGAGCACGACAATGGAAGACATGCTGATTTCCCACGGCATCTACAACCTGATCATCTTCGTGCTGGCCATTTATGTGGGCTACCACGTGGTCTGGAACGTCACCCCGGCGCTGCACACACCGCTCATGGCGGTTACCAATGCCATCTCCGCCATTGTCATCGTCGGCGCCATGCTGGCCGCCGCACTGACCGTTACCCCGGCCGGCAAGCTGATGGGCACCCTGGCCGTGGCGTTGGCCGCGGTGAATGTGTTCGGTGGTTTTTTGGTCACCCGACGCATGCTTGAGATGTTCAAGAAGAAAACCAAGAACGAAGGGCAGAAGTAAGCATGAGCATGAATCTGGTAACGCTTCTCTACCTCGTCGCGTCGGTGTGCTTCATCCAGGCACTGAAGGGGCTTTCGCACCCGACCACATCGCGCCGCGGCAACGTGTTCGGCATGATCGGCATGGGCATCGCGATGCTCACCACCGTCGGCCTCATCTACAAGCTTGGTTCCGAACTGGCGACCGCAGGTATCGGCTATGTGATCCTGGGCCTGCTGATCGGTGGTACCGCCGGCTCGATCATGGCCAAGCGCGTTGAAATGACCAAAATGCCTGAACTGGTCGCCTTCATGCACAGCATGATCGGCCTGGCTGCCGTGTTCATCGCCATCGCCGCCGTGCTTGAACCTCAGTCGCTGGGTATCGTGGCCAGCATCAGCGACCCGATTCCAACCGGTAACCGGCTGGAGCTGTTCCTGGGTGCGGCTATCGGTGCGATCACCTTCTCCGGTTCGGTGATCGCCTTCGGCAAGCTGTCCGGCAAGTACAAGTTCCGTCTCTTCCAAGGAGCACCGGTACAGTTCGCGGGTCAGCACAAGCTGAACCTGATCCTGGGCCTGACCACGATCGTGCTGGGCCTGTTGTTCACCTTCACTGGCCATTACAGCGCCTTCACCCTGATGCTGGTCCTGGCCTTCATCATGGGTGTGCTGATCATTATCCCGATCGGTGGCGCCGACATGCCTGTGGTGGTGTCGATGCTCAACAGCTACTCGGGGTGGGCGGCGGCGGGCATCGGTTTCTCGCTGAACAACTCGATGCTGATCATCGCTGGCTCGCTGGTCGGTTCCAGCGGTGCGATTCTTTCGTACATCATGTGCAAGGCGATGAACCGATCGTTCTTCAACGTCATCCTCGGCGGCTTTGGCGGTGATGCCGATGCCGGCGCAGCGGCGGGTTCGAAAGAACAACGCCCGGTGAAGTCCGGCTCGGCCGACGATGCCACGTTCCTGCTGAGCAACGCCGACAGCGTGATCATCGTTCCGGGCTACGGCCTGGCCGTTGCGCGCGCCCAGCACGCGTTGAAGGAGTTGACCGAAAAACTGACCCACAACGGCGTGACCGTGAAGTATGCGATCCACCCGGTAGCGGGGCGCATGCCTGGACACATGAACGTGCTGCTGGCCGAGGCCGAAGTGCCGTACGACCAGGTGTTCGAGATGGAGGACATCAACGCCGAGTTCGGCCAGGCCGACGTGGTGTTGGTATTGGGTGCCAACGACGTGGTCAACCCGGCAGCGAAAAACGATCCTAAGTCGCCGATTGCCGGCATGCCAATCCTGGAAGCGTTCAAGGCCAAGACCATCATCGTCAACAAGCGCTCCATGGCCAGCGGCTATGCGGGCCTGGACAACGAACTGTTCTACTTGGACAAGACCATGATGGTGTTCGGTGACGCGAAGAAAGTCATCGAGGACATGGTCAAGGCAGTGGAGTGACGACACCCGCTTCAAACCCTGCGCTATGAAGCCCCGGTCAGAATCGACCGGGGCTTCCTCATTCATTGCTCCAGATCAACGGCTCTATTTCCTGGGTTCTCATACGACCATGGTCGTGGGACGGCGACGGGCGAAATCTCTAGACTGCGCTGCAGTAGCCTCAGTAGCCCGAGATAACAATCCATGTACCGTGATCGTATCCGCTTGTCCTCCCTGCACAGCAAGGTAATGAGTGCGGCTGATGCCGCTGGTCTGATCGAGGACGGCATGACCGTCGGCATGAGCGGTTTCACCCGCGCCGGCGAAGCCAAGGCCGTACCCCATGCACTGGCCGAGCGCGCCAAGCAGTCGCCGCTGCAAATCAGCCTGATGACTGGCGCCAGCCTGGGCAACGACCTGGACAAGCAACTGACCGAAGCCGGAGTCTTGGCTCGTCGCATGCCCTTCCAGGTTGACAGCACCCTGCGCAAGGCCATCAACGATGGCAAGGTGATGTTCATCGACCAGCACCTTTCGGAAACGGTCGAACAGCTGCGCAACAAGCAGCTGAAACTGCCTGACATCGCTGTCATCGAAGCGGTGGCGATCACCGAAGAGGGCCACATCGTGCCGACCACTTCGGTGGGCAACTCGGCGAGCTTCGCGATCTTCGCCAAGCAAGTGATCGTCGAGATCAACCTGTCGCACAATGCCAATCTCGAAGGCCTGCACGACATCTATATCCCGACCTACCGTCCGACCCGCACGCCCATTCCGTTGGTCAAGGTCGACGACCGTATCGGCAGCACCGCCATCCCGATCGACCCAGCCAAGATCGTCGGTATCGTCATCAGCGACCTGCCGGACTCGCCGTCGACTGTTCTGCCGCCGGACGACGAAACCCAGGCCATCGCCGACCACCTGATCGACTTCCTCAAGGGCGAAGTCGAGGCCGGTCGCATGACCAACAAGCTCGGCCCGCTGCAAGCCGGTATCGGCAGCATCGCCAACGCGGTGATGTGCGGCCTGATCGAGTCGCCGTTCGAAGACCTGACGATGTACTCCGAAGTACTGCAGGACTCGACCTTCGACCTGATCGACGCCGGCAAGCTGAGTTTCGCCTCGGGCAGCTCGATCACCCTGTCGACCCGTCGCAATGCCGACGTCTTCGGCAACCTCGAGCGTTACAAGGACAAGCTGGTCCTGCGCCCGCAGGAAATCTCCAACCACCCGGAAGTCGTGCGTCGCCTGGGCATCATCGGCATCAACACCGCCCTGGAGTTCGACATCTACGGCAACGTGAACTCCACCCACGTGTGCGGCACCAAGATGATGAACGGCATTGGCGGTTCCGGCGATTTCGCCCGTAACGCGCACCTTGCCGTATTCGTGACCAAGTCGATCGCCAAAGGCGGTGCCATTTCCAGCGTCGTTCCTATGGTCAGCCACGTCGACCACACCGAGCACGATGTCGACATTCTGGTCACCGAGCAAGGCCTGGCAGACTTGCGCGGCCTGGCGCCACGTGAGCGGGCCCGTGCGATCATCGACAACTGTGTCCACCCGGACTACCGCGCCGCGCTGAACGATTACTTCGAGCGCGCCTGCCAACGTGGCGGCCACACCCCGCACATCCTGCGTGAGGCGCTGAGCTGGCACGAAAACCTGGAAGAAACCGGTCGCATGCTGGCCAGCTGATCCAGCCGCTTCACTGTTACACCCCTATCGCCGGCAAGCCGGCTCCTACTGGATGTACACCATCCCTGTAGGGGCCGGCTTGCCGGCGATAGCGCCAGTAGAGTCAAACCACTCGCCCGGACAGACCACTTCAGTCTCACGAAAAAACTGTACTACTGTACCGTTAATCGCGACCTTCCCGACGCATAAAACCCATCTCATTATTCAAATTCGCACCATATCAGTGCGGACCAGTACAGTTGCGCCAGTTTCGAGTGCAACAGTAGGGTTAAACAGTTAACTGGACCATCGCATTACCATTGAACTGTATCTACTGTTATGGACGACAGGAGAGGATCATTGGCATCAGTTAAATCACTACCTAATGCCGCCATAAGCGGAAGGATGTCACATCATGGAACGTACCCTCAGTTCCGGTCTGGTTTTTGAAAACAACGCCCAGCAATCTAACGCTTCGCTGCCGCTGCGCGCGCTCTCCACCCTGCTGCTCTGGCAGCGTCGCATGGCCAGCCGCCGTCAACTGGCTCGCCTGGACGCCCGCCTGCTGGCCGACGCCGGTATCAGCGAGTCGCAGCGTTACGAAGAGCTGAGCAAGCCGTTCTGGCGCTAAGCACCGGTTCGCCGGCTACGGCCGGCACCGCGATTTCCCTAACCCGTTGCAGGAAACTGCAGCGGGTTTTTTATTTAGGCCCCGAGCTAGAGCACCCCTAACTCGAAACAGGTACAGTTTCTGTAATTCAGAAAACAACCATAACAGTTAAGCTGCGCAGTGCTCATTAACATCCAGAAACATCGGCGCGTGATACGCTTGCTTCAGCACTCTGGTAGAACATCTTGTTGTACCGTACCGCCAATAGCCGTGTAAGCGTCCGATAAGCAGTACCACTGCCCCTAGTCCAGGAGTCCACGATCATGTCCCGCAACCACCTGATTGGTGCCGCACTGCTGCTGAGCCTCGTCGGCACTGCCAACGCCACCAGCTTCGTCGTTACCACCGATGCTGTCGTTGGCGCAGTAGCCGCCTCGACCGACGCCACGTCCGATGTCTCGTCCTCGTTCAAAGATGACAAGATCGTTCAGGCCGCCCGTGACGATGCCGCCAGCTTCGTCGGTAGCCAGGGCGCCATCCGCGGCGCCAAGCTGGAAAGCGCCTTCGTGCACATTCGCTCGCAGATGCCCGCCCTGCAGGCCAGTGACGCTCAACTTGCCCAGGCCATCCTCGCGCTTTGACTCGTAACGGCTAAAACGGATGCGCTGGCTCTGGCCGGCCCATCCGGGGTAGCCTTCGCTGTCCACGTTCCAAGCCTTTAGAATACCCATGCGTTATCTGTTGCCCTTGCTGTTCGCCGTTGTCGGGATGGCGCAAGCCCATGCCATGGACACCACCACACAGAGCCTGGTCATCACTGGCTATGTCACCAGTCAGGTCACCACCGCCCCGTTCGACCGCAAGCTGGTCCGGCAAGCCCGGGACGATGCTGCGGCCTTCGTGGCCAGCGACGGCATGATTCGCGGTGCCCGCCTTGAAGCCGCCCTCGGCGCTTTGCGGCACAGTGGTGCCCGGCACTCTGTCGGCGACCTTGAACTGGCAGAAGCAATTCTCGTCCAATAACTACACCTGACTCCTTGTATGTTCCGGAGATGTTCCATGCGTAAATCGCTGATCGCCGCCACCCTCGGCATGCTCGTGCTGGCCGACCTGGCTCAGGCGCAAACCCTGGTGGCCACCAGCAACATCATCGTGCGTGCCTTTGGCCGTTCGATCGACTTCACCTCTGACACCACCACCTCGATCCGCGACTCGAAAGTGGTACGTGAAGCGCACGACGATGCTGCCAGCTTTGTCGCCAGCAACGGTGATATCCGTGGCGCCCAGCTCGAGGCTGCCTTCAACACCCTGCGCGAACGCGTTCCCGAAGCGCGTGGCGCCAGTGACCAGGTACTGGCAGAAGCCATCCTCGCGCTGTGAAATCCTTGCGTGCCTGGCTGCTCGGCGGTGTGCTGACACTGCTCGGCACGCCCGCCCTGGCCGACCTGCAGCTCGAGCTGCAGGCTTCCGGCCTCACTTCCCCAGAACAGCAAGCCACCCAAGCCCTGCTTGACGAAGCACTGGGCAAGTTGCCGCCGCGCTTCAAACAGCAGTTGGACCGCCGCATCCTGGTCAGCTGGAGCAATGCGATGCCCGCTGACGCTTATGGACAGGCATCTCTGGTTTCCACGCTGGCGCTCAACAGCCGGCTACTGCCGGGACTGGTCGATGGCAGCGCCGCGCGCGAACGCACCAACCGCCCGCACGGCACGGTTCGCCAGGAACTTCTGGCCACCGTTCTGCACGAACTGACCCATATCTACGACCGAGCCCGCCTCTGGTCCAGTGCCGATCGTTCTTTGATTGCCCAATGCAAGCGCCAGCAGGGCACCCTGGGCAAAGTCGGCTTGCCAGAACCATGCCGTGGCCAGGCCGAACGCCGCTTCACCCTGAGTGACGACCCACGTCTGCTGGACCTTGCCGGCTGGCCGCAGTACGTGGGGCGCCGTGGAGAACGCGAACAGCACAACGGCCAGGGCGTTCGCAGCCCTGACACGTATGAACTGAGCAGCCCGAAGGAATTCATCGCGGTCAATATGGAGTACTTCCTGCTTGACCCAAGCTACGGTTGCCGCCGCCCAGCGCTCAACCAGTATCTGCGAGACCACTTTGGCTGGGCGCCGCCGCAGGACACCTGTGCCAAGGGCCTGCCGTTCCTCAACGCAGGCAGCGACTTCGCCCGCCAACCGCTGGGCGAAATCGACCCGCAACGGGTCTACGAAGTCGACTACCTGCTGGCCGAAGCCAATCAGAACTGGGTCAGCCGCTGGGGCCACAGCATGTTGCGCCTGGTGATCTGCGCCCCAGGGCGCCCACGCGGCCCAGACTGTCGGCTGGACCTTGACCAGCATCTGGTACTGTCGTATCGCGCGTTCGTCAACGACGTACAACTGTCCAGCTGGGACGGCCTGGTCGGGGCGTATCCATCACGGCTGTTCGTCCTACCGCTGGGTCAGGTGATCGACGAATACACCAAGACCGAACTGCGCAGCCTGGCCTCCGTTCCCCTCAAGCTCAGCCGCCCAGAGATCGAAAACCTGGTCCGCCAAGCGGCAGAGATGCACTGGAGCTATGACGGCAACTACTACTTCCTGTCCAACAATTGCGCAGTGGAATCGCTCAAGCTGCTGCGCAGCGGCACGGCCAATCCACGCTTGAACGACCTGGACAACATCATGCCCAACGGCCTGCTGGAAGTGCTCAAAGGGCGAGGGCTGGCCGATACCAGCGTGCTCGACGACCCGCGCGAGGCGCTGCGCCTGGGTTATCGCTTCGACTCCTACCGCGATCGCTACCAGGCCATGTTCGAGGTGTTGAAGAAGCAGTTGCCGATCAAGCAGGACAAGGTCGAGGACTGGCTAGCCCTGGATGCCGATCAGCGTCGCGGCTGGTTCCAGCAGGCCGATCTGCGAACCAGTGCGGCTTTGCTACTGCTCGAACAAGCCAGTCTGCGTCGCCAACTTCTGCTGGCTCAGGATGAGGTCAAGCAACGCTATCTCAATGCCAGTGCGCTCAAGGATGGCAGCATCGACAAGGCCAACAAGGCCCTGCAGCAGATGCTGGCCAACAGTGGCTTCCTCAGCCGGCCAGCAGAATTGCTCGACGCCAGGGGCTACGGCCTGCCGCAGCCGGAAGAGCGCCAGCACCTGGAAAAGGTCAGCAGTGAGCGGCAGGCCCAACTACTGCGCCTGAGCACCGACCTGGACAAAGAGGTGAGGGCGTTGCTGAAGACGTCGCGGGCCAGGGAAATTGCCGCTGTCGAGGCCAATGTGAAGCAGGTTGGCGAGCACCTGCGGGCGCTGCACAAGGCCGCGGGTGGGTTGCAGTTACCGTAGTGCCTGCAGCGGCCTCATCGCCGGCTAGTCGGCTCCTACAGGTATCTCTCTTCGACCTCCCCAGGCAAATCCTCATCCAGGTGCAGCCACGGCAAGCGGCTTGCAATCCAGATATGCCGGTTGGCCCGGACGCGCTCCGGGTAGTCTAGCGTGCCCACTGTCACATCGATGCTTTGCGGACTGTGCGTGGTCTCCAACGCCACGTGCGCGCCGCAGTGGCCACAGAAGTACCGGCTACAACTGGTCGGCGCGACATAACGGTTGGGCGTGCCGGCCAGCCAGGTGAAACCGTCGCGGGGCAGGGTGAGCCAAGTCACCAGCAACCCGCCTGTGACCCTCCGGCAGATCGAGCAATGGCAATGGGCGATATCCGTCAGATCGCCCTCCAGCCGGTAGCGCAGGGCGCCGCAATGGCAACCTCCTTCGAGTGATTCCGTCATGACCTACCTCCTGTCGCCTTCATCGAGGCGAAAGCTGGCTGAAAGCTTGCGCCAATAGGATAGCCCCACCACCGGCAGCAGACCGGTCAGCCAGGGCATTCGGAAACGTCCATGCCCGGCCCAATCAACAACAACAATGGTGATTCTGATGTTTTCCTGTGCCCGCCCGTTCGTAGTCCCACTTCGCTTACTCCCCGCGCAGCGCATCACGCGCTGATCAGCCCGAATCGACTGTCCTTTCGCCGCGCCACGCCTGGAGTACCGCCATGCTGACCTTCCTCGGCTTTGCCATGGTCATCACCTTCATGTACCTGATCATGACCAAGCGCCTGTCGGCCTTGATCGCGCTGATCCTGGTACCGATCCTGTTCGCCGTGTTCGGGGGCTTTTCCGCCAAGATCGGCCCCATGATGCTCGAGGGCATCAGCAAGCTTGCGCCGACTGGCGTGATGCTGATGTTCGCCATCCTCTACTTCGCCCTGATGATCGATTCCGGCCTGTTCGACCCGGCCGTGCGCAAGATCCTCAAACTGGTCAAGGGCGACCCGCTGAAAGTTTCTGTCGGCACTGCCGCCCTGGCCCTGGTGGTCTCGCTCGACGGGGACGGCGCCACGACCTACATGATCTGCTGCGCCGCGATGCTACCGCTGTACAGCCGCCTGGGCATGAGCCCGCGGATCATGGCCGGCCTGATCATCCTGGCCGGTGGGGTCATGAACATGACCCCATGGGGCGGCCCGACCGCTCGCGCCGCCAGCGCCCTGCATGTGGACCCATCCGACATCTTCGTGCCGATGATTCCGGCCATGGTCTTCGGCGTGCTGGCGATTCTTGCCATCGCCTATCTGTACGGCAAGCGCGAGCGTGCCCGCCTGGGCGAACTGCACCTGCCGACCGACGATATCGACCACAGCGAAATCAGCGTCTCGCAGTTCCCCGAAGCTCGTCGTCCGAAGCTGATCTGGTTCAACGGTGCCCTGACCGCCGCACTGATGGTGGCCCTGATCGCAGGCGTGTTGCCGCTGCCCGTGCTGTTCATGATCGCCTTCAGCATCGCCATGATCGTCAACTACCCGTGCCTGCAGCAGCAAAAAGACCGTATCGCCGCCCATGCTGGCAGCGTGTTGGCAGTCACCGGGCTGATCTTCGCCGCCGGCATCTTCACTGGCATTCTCTCGGGTACCGGCATGGTCGAGGCGATGTCCAAGAGCCTGCTCGCTGTCATTCCAGAGGCATTGGGGCCGTACCTGGCAGTGATCACCGCGATCGTGAGCATGCCGTTCACCTTCTTCATGTCCAACGACGCCTTCTACTACGGCGTACTGCCGGTGCTCTCGGAAGCCGCCAGCCATTACGGCATCAGCCCGGTGGAAATGGCCCGTGCGTCGATCGTCGGACAGCCGGTACACCTGCTGAGCCCCTTGGTACCCTCTACCTACCTGCTGGTGGCCCTGGCCGGTATCGAGTTCGGTGACCATCAGCGCTTCACCCTCAAGTGGGCAGTGCTGGTCTGCCTGTGCATAATGCTCGCCGCGCTGTTGATGGGCATTTTCCCGCTGTTCAGCAGTCTGTAAACGCATCACCCAACCGCGCTGCGTGCTTCACTGTGCGCAGCGCCTTTATCGTTTGAAGGAATACACATGGAATGGCTGACCAGCCCGGAAATCTGGGTTGCCTTTTTCACCCTCACCGCGCTTGAGATCGTTCTCGGTATCGACAACATCATCATGATTTCGATCCTGGTCAGCCGCATGCCCAAGCACATGCAGCCGCGCACCCGGATCTTCGGCCTGGCCCTGGCCATGGTCACGCGCATCATGCTGCTGCTGTCCATCACCTGGGTCATGCGCCTGACGGCCGACCTGTTCGTGATCTTCGGCCAGGGTATTTCCGGCCGCGACCTGATCCTGTTCTTCGGTGGCCTGTTCCTGCTGTGGAAAAGCTCCCAGGAGATCTACCACGGCCTGGAAGGTGAGGACGAAAACCAAGAAGAACCCAAAGGCGCAGGCGGCAAGTTCTTCTACACCATCATCCAGATCGCCATCATCGACATCGTGTTCTCCCTGGACTCGGTCATCACTGCCGTTGGGATGGTGTCGCATGTGCCGGTCATGATCGCCGCCATCATCGTGGCTGTACTGGTGATGATGCTGTGCGCAGGTGCCATCAGCAATTTCATCGACAAACACCCGTCGCTGAAGATGCTCGCGCTGTCATTCCTGATCGTGGTGGGCACGGTGCTGATCGCCGAGTCGTTCGACGTGCATGTGCCCAAGGGCTACGTCTACTTCGCCATGGCCTTCTCCCTGGCGGTGGAAGCCATCAACATCCGCATGCGTACCGCCATGGCGCGCAAGCAGGGCAAAGAGCATGAGCCGGTGAAACTGCGCAAGGACATTCCAGGTCAATAAGACTGGAGCGTGCGACATTAAAAGCCCTTCGGGGCTTTTTTTGTTCGTGTGACCTGCACTGTCGCCGGACGATCATCAAATGTTTCAAATATGTTCCAGCCATGCCAAGCTGGCGCCACGTCCGCAAAACAACTAAAGCTTGAGTGAGCACTGAAAAGAAGCCCACCCCCGGGCCAGGCTCACCGCTTCACCCATTGGCCCTGACACTGGGGCATAGAAGGAAGGGGGGCTACACATGCTGACCCTGCTCAACCTGCTCTCCGCCGTGGCATTGCTGGTATGGGGCACACACATCGTCCGTACTGGGATCCTGCGCGTGTTCGGCTCCAACCTGCGCCGCGTACTGAGCCAGAACATGAACCGCCGCCCGATGGCCTTCATCGCCGGGATTCTGGTTACAGCCATGGTGCAAAGCAGCAACGCCACCGCCATGCTGGTGACGTCGTTCGTCAGCCAAGGCTTGATGGCGATGACCCCCGCGCTGGCGATCATGCTGGGGGCCGACGTCGGCACTGCGTTGATGGCCAGGGTCCTGACCTTCGACCTGTCGTGGCTGTCGCCGCTGCTGGTGTTCATCGGCGTCATCTTCTTCCTGTCACGCAAACAGACGCGTCTGGGCCAGTTGGGCCGGGTAGCGATCGGCCTGGGTCTGATCATCCTGGCCCTCGAACTGATCGTACAGGCCGCGGCGCCCATTACCCACGCGCAGGGCGTAAAAGTGCTGTTCGCCTCGCTCACTGGCGACATTCTGCTCGACGCCCTGGTTGGCGCGCTGTTCGCCATGATCACCTATTCCAGCCTGGCCGCCGTGCTGCTTACCGCCACTCTGGCGGGCGCCGAATTGATCAGCCTGCCCGTGGCCATCGGCCTGGTGGTGGGCGCGAACATCGGCAGTGGCCTGTTGGCCTTCATCAGCACCAGCATGCAGAACGCCTCCGGCCGCCGAGTGGCATTGGGCAGCCTGCTGTACAAGCTGATCGGCCTGCTGCTGATCATTCCCGTGCTGCATCCACTGGTGAACTGGATGGATAGCCTGAGTTTCAGCCCGCAAGAGCTGGTCATCGGCTTCCACCTGCTCTACAACACGCTGCGCTGCCTAATCATGCTGCCCACCGTCAAACCCATGGGTCGGCTGTGCAATAGCCTGCTGCCCGAGCGTGAAAACGGAAACGGCCAGATTCGCCCCCGTCACCTCGACCCTGCCGCCTTGAGCACGCCCAGCCTGGCCCTGGCCAACGCCGCCCGGGAAACCCTGCGCCTGGGCGACATCGTCGACAACATGCTCGAAGCGATGCTTGGCGCCTTGCGCGGCACCCAGACCGCCTTGCCTCAGCAGGTCCGGGCCTTGGGCGAGGATGGCGAGGCCCTGTACAGCGCGATCAAGCTGTACCTGGCACAAATGACTCGCGAAGACTTGAGCGACCAAGACAATCGCCGCTGGGCCGAGATCATCGAACTGGCCATCAACCTGAAGCTGGCCTGCGACCTGATCGAGCGCATGCTGCGCAAAGTCCAGCAGCAGAAAACCAGCCAGCGCCGGGAGTTTTCCCAAGTCGGCCTGGAGGAACTGACCGGTTTGCAGGAGCAGTTGCTGGCCAACCTGCGACTTGGCCTGTCGGTATTTCTCAGCGCCGACCCTCAGAGCGCCCACTTGCTGCTCCGGGAAAAACGTCGCTTCCGAGCCCAGGAGCGGCGCCTGGCTCATGCCCATGTCAGCCGACTGCAACGCAAGGTGGTACAAAGTATCGAAACCAGTTCGCTACACTTGGAGCTGATCGCTGACATGAAGCGGTTGAACTCTTTGTTCTGCAGCAGTGCCTACGTTGTACTGGGCGGTTCCGATACTGGCGGGCTGATGCTCGACACTGTACCGGACGAAGCCCGCTTGCCCTGATCTCGCTGACCGGAGACCCAAGCTCGCCCATGCGTTGCCTGATGTTCCTTTGCCTGCTGATCTGCAGCCTGCCCACGCTGGCCCTCGACCGGTCGAGCGTTGAGGGCTATCTGCTACCCAATGGCCTGCAAGTGATCCTGAAGTCCGGCTATGAACGCGACCATGTCGCCATCCGCCTGGTAGTGGGCGTTGGCCTGGACGATTTCGACTGTGACCAGAAGGAGTTGCCGCACCTGCTCGAACACCTGCTGTTCAGCGGTATCGACGAGACCGGGGAGGGGGGGCTCGAAGAACGGCTGCAGGCACTGGGCGGGGAATGGAATGCCTACACCAGCAGCGCCGACACCACGTTCGTGATCGAAGCGCCGGCACGCAACCAGCGCAAAGTCCTCGACCTGCTGTTGGCGGTCATCCGCGATACTCGCATCGACGCCGAGGCGCTGGCCACGGCCAAGCGCATCATCGAACGTGAAGATGGTGGCCATTATGGTCACCTGCAGCGTTGGCTCGACCGCCAGGACATCGGTCACCCCGCCAGCGACCAGCTGGCTGTCGAGCTGGGCCTCAAATGTCCGGAGCGCTCCAAGCTGGACGACATGACCCTGGAGCAGGTCCAAGCCCTGCGCGAGCGCTGGTACGCGGCCAACAACATGACGCTGATCATGGTCGGTGGCCTTGATCGGTTGCTGCCGGCCTACCTCGAACGCACCTATGGCGAACTGCCAGCCACCGAACCCGAAGAACGACGCAACCTCGACAGCATCAGCCAACCTGCCCAGCAACGTCGCGAACTCATCAAGGGGTGGCTCGGCGACAGCGTCAAACTGCACTGGCTGTTCATCGAGCCGGTCCTGGACAACGACCACCAGAGCACCCTCGACCTGCTCTCACGCTACCTGGAGTGGGCCGTCTACGACCAGCTGCGCCTGCGTCATGGCCTGTCGTACGGTCCAACTGTTCAGCGTGAGAGCTTCGGTGACAGCGGCATGCTCAGCCTCAACGCCGACCTTGAGCGCGACGACATCGACAAGGCGACCAAGGTGATGCAACAGCTGTTGGATCACCTGCGCAAGGACGGCCTGGACCCTGATACCTTCGCGCGCATCAAGGATGCCGCCGTCGCCAAGGAAAGCTGGAGCACCCAGGGTAACAGTGCCCTTGCTGACTATTACTGGGGGGCGCTCAACGACTACAGCAACGGACGCTTCCCCGACCCGGCACGCAAGCTACGCCAAGTGACACTGGAGCAAGCCAACGATGCGTTGCAGACATTGCTCAAGGACCAAGGCTATTTGCGTATCGAGAAGCCGTTGCTGGGGTATGACGAACTGTATGGGCTGGTTGCCTTGTTGCTGGGACTGATTCTGGCGCTGGGGTTGCTGCGTTGGCGCGGTCATGGCGCGAAGCGACCAAGCGGTGCTACACGGCAGTAGTAAATCGGCGGTATCCTTTCGCCATCAGCGGCCGGTTCGCGGGTCTACCCGCGAAAGGCCGACACTGCCTCCCCATATGCCTTGTTGTAAACCCATGCCCCCAATACCCCACTTCGTCCAGCGCGTCATCGAACTGCTCAAACGCTACCCCGGCATCATCGCTCTCGGCGGTTTTCTTTCCGGTATCGGCAGTTTCATCCTGGTCGATCGCCAAGCCGGCCTGGCTAGCTGGGTAGCCGTTCTCATGCTGGTCAGTTGGGTCTGGCTGATGCTCGAAAACACCCTCACCGGCCTGTTCGCCCGCACCTTCAACCGCGAGATCCCACAGCCGCTGCTGCGTTACGCGACGCAGATGATCCACCAGGAAAGCCTGTTCTTCGTCCTGCCGTTCTTCTTCATCACCACCACCTGGAACAGCGGACAACTGGTCTTCACCGGCTTGCTGGGCGCTGCCGGACTGATTTCGATCATCGACCCGCTGTACTACAAGTGGCTGGCCCCGCGCCGCTGGCTGTTCCTCGCCCTGCATACCCTGACGTTGTTCGCAGCGCTGCTCACCGCGCTCCCGATCATCCTTCACCTGACCACAGCCCAAAGCTTCAAGCTGGCGCTGATCGCGGCAATGGCGCTGTCGTTCCCGAGCCTGGCCAGCAGTTTCCCGATCAACAACTGGCGGCGAGGCGTGGCGCTGGTACTGGTGACCCTGGCGGTTGGCGGCGGCGGATGGCTGCTGCGTTCCTGGGTACCACCGGCGACGTTGTGGATGACCGAAGTGGCAGTGAGCACTGAGGTGCTGAACCGCCAGCCGGGCGACTCGCTCGATGAAATTGCCGCCAGTCGCATCCGCAGCAGTGGCTTGTACGCCTACACCGCCATCAACGCACCTCGGGGCCTGAACGAGCGGATCTACCATGTGTGGCAGAAGGATGGCAAAGAGGTCGACCGCATCGCCCTCGACATCCATGGCGGGCGCAAGGAAGGCTACCGGGCCTGGACCCACAAGCAGAATTTCCCGCCCAACCCGGTGGGCAAGTGGCAAGTGCGAGTGCTGACCGAGGATGGCCAGGTCATCGGCGTGCTGCGCTTCAAGGTGGTGGACGACGCCGCGCCATGAGCTCAGGTCTTTTGTAGCCGTAGACAGCACATTCTCAACAAACCACTCCATGCCTGCTGCGCTATGATCAGGCTCTACGCCTAGCGGACCGTCAGTTGCATGGAGCCTATGACCACCCCAAGCGCCACCCTGGACACTAGCGTTCAACCGGCTTGCCTGCGCATTGTCGGTGACTGGACGCTGGCCCATTACGCCAGCCTCAAGCGTGCGAGCGAGCACCTGCGTACGCAATACGGCGCCGACACCATTGCCGACCTCAGTCAACTGGGGCGACTGGATACCGCCGGCGCCTCGTTGCTGGCCGAGCTGCTGGGCTCAGATCGGCTGTCGCGCTGTACCGACGACCTACCCGAGGCCAGCCGCGCCTTGCTCAAGAATGTCTACTGCTCGGTGCAGGACTACTGCATTCCGGTCAAGGAACCAGAACGCCCGGTACTGTTGCAGCTACTGGAACGTATCGGACGGGCGGTGGACAAACTCTGGCAGGACACCCGGCAGATACTGGGCTTCGTCGGCCTGATCCTGGAAACCCTCCTGCTGCGCGTCTTCCAGCCTCACCGCTGGAGGGTCACGCCAGTGGTCGCGCACATCGAGCAAACCGGCCTGGATGCAGCGCCCATCGTGGCGCTGCTGACTTTTCTGGTGGGGGCGGTGGTGGCGTTTCTCGGCGCTACGGTGCTGGCGGACTTCGGTGCAACCGTATTCACCGTGGACCTGGTGGCATTTTCCTTCCTGCGCGAATTCGGGGTGCTGTTGACCGCCATCCTCATGGCCGGACGGACAGCCAGCGCCTTCACCGCACAAATTGGCTCGATGAAGGCCAATGAAGAAATCGACGCCATCCGCACCCTTGGGCTGAACCCGATCGAACTGCTGGTGGTGCCGCGGGTACTGGCCCTGTTGATAGCCCTGCCGTTGCTGACCTTCCTCGCAATGATCTGCGGCATCGTCGGCGGCGCCGTGGTCTGCGCCCTGACACTGGATATCTCGCCTGCGATGTTCCTGTCGCTGCTGCAAAGCGACATCGGCGTCCAGCATTTTCTCGTCGGGCTGGCCAAAGCGCCGTTCTTTGCCTTCCTGATCGCCTCCATCGGCTGCCTGGAGGGCTTCAAGGTCAGCGGCAGCGCCGAGTCGGTCGGTGCACATACCACCTCCAGCGTGGTCCAGTCGATTTTCGTGGTCATCGTGCTGGATGCGGTGGCGGCGTTGTTCTGCATGGAGATGGGTTGGTGAATGGCCGGGATGCAGTGATTGAAGCGCGGGGCATCTGCAACCGCTTCGGCAGCCAGAGCGTGCACGAAAACCTCGACCTCGACCTTAACCGGGGCGAGATCCTGGCCGTGGTCGGCGGTTCTGGCAGCGGCAAGTCGGTACTGCTGCGTAGCATCATCGGCCTGCGCAGGCCCAACGAAGGGCAGGTCAAGGTGTTCGGCCAGGACCTGGCCAGCCTCAATGAGAGCCAGCGCTCACAGGTAGAGCGACGCTTTGGCGTGCTGTTCCAGAAGGGCGCCTTGTTCTCTTCACTTACGGTGACCGAAAACGTTGCCTTGCCCCTGATCGAGCACGCGGGGCTGTCCCGCGCCGATGCCGAGCACCTGGCCGGGGTCAAGCTGGCCCTTGCAGGGCTGCCGATTTCCGCTGCCGACAAGTACCCGTCGTCACTGTCCGGCGGCATGATCAAGCGCGCCGCACTGGCCCGCGCCCTTGCGCTGGATCCGGACATCCTGTTCCTCGACGAGCCTACCGCCGGCCTCGACCCCATCGGTGCCGCAGCCTTCGACCAATTGATCCTTACCCTGCGCGACGCCCTGGGCCTGTCGGTGTTTCTCATCACCCACGACCTGGACACCCTCTACACCATCACCGACCGTGTGGCCGTGCTGTCGCAGAAGAAGGTACTGGTGGCAGGACCATTGGCCGAGGTCGAGCAGACCGACGATCCTTGGATTCACGAATACTTTCACGGCCCGCGCGGGCGGGCGGCCGAACACGCCGCCACCAACGCGGCGCAGGAGCGCTGAACAATGGAAACCCGAGCTCATCACGTCCTGATCGGCCTGGTCACCGTCCTGGTGGTGGCCGGCGCCATGCTTTTTGGTCTGTGGCTGACAAAGTCCAGCGTCGACGACGCGTTCAAGGACTATGAAGTCGTCTTCAACGAAGCGGTCTCTGGCTTGTCCCGGGGCAGCCCGGTGCAATACAACGGGATCAAGGTCGGCGACGTCACCAGCCTGCGCCTCGATCCGAAGGACCCACGCCGTGTACTGGCCCGTGTGCGCCTCAGTGGCGATACGCCCGTCAAGGAAGACACCCAGGCCAAACTGACCCTGGCTGGGGTGACCGGCAACTCGTTCATCCAGCTCAGCGGCGGCACACCGAAGAGCCCGGAACTCAAGGGCAAGGACGGCAAGCTACCCGTCATCATCGCCTCGCCTTCGCCCATTTCGCGTCTGCTCAATGACAGCAGCGACCTGGTGACGAACATCAACATGCTGTTGCACAACGCCAACCAGATGTTCTCGGAAAGCAATATCGACCGACTGAGCAACACCTTGTCCAACCTGGAACAAACCACCGGTGCCTTCGCCAGCCAGAAAGGCGGCATTGCCCAGGCGATCGAGCAATTGGCCGAAGTCGGCAAGCAGGCCAGCGCCACCTTGGCAGAGACCCAGGCGCTGATGCACAACGCCAACGGCCTACTGGGCAAAGAGGGCAGGCAGGCCTTCGGGAGCGCCGAGCAAGCCATGCAGTCGCTCGCCGAAAGCACAGCGACCATCAACGAGCTGCTCAAGGACAACCGCGAAGCCCTCGATGGAGGCGCCCAGGGCCTCGATCAGCTAGCCCCCGCCATACGCGAGCTACGTGAAACCCTGAATGCGCTCAAGGGCATTTCCCGGCGCCTGGAGGCAGACCCGAGTGGTTACCTGCTGGGCCGCGACAACAACAAGGAGTTCCAGCCATGAAACCGTTGCTGCGCGTGATGGCCCTGGCGGCCACGATGGGCTTGGCCACGGCCTGCTCAATCCTGCCGAAAACCGAGCCTGTGGATATCTACCGCCTGCCAGTGAGCCAAGCCAGCCGAAACGTGGTGGCGGTGGACTGGTCACTGCGCCTGAACAAGCCACTGGCCAGTGAAGTGCTCGCCGGGCCGCGTATCGCCGTGATCCCCCAAGGTAATGTGATCAGCAGCTACAAGGGCGCCCGCTGGAGCGACCCGACGCCCCTGCTGGTGCGTAACCGGCTGCTCGATGGGTTCCAGCGTGACGGCCGGGTACAGCGCCTGAGCGCCGACGATAGCAACCTGCAGGCCGACTACGAACTGGCAGGTGAGCTGCAGGCTTTCCAGAGCGAGTATCGTCCGGGCGGTACGGTAGAGGTGGTGATCCGCTATGACGCACGACTGGTTCAGGGCCGTAGCCAGCGCATCCTCGCCAGCAAGCGCTTCGAGATCCACCAGCCGCTGGCCGGCACCGAGGTCTCAGCAGTGGTGGCAGGTTTTGGCGCGGCCAGCGACCAACTGGCCTCGCAGGTGGTGGACTGGACAGTGGCCCGCAGTGCCCAGGCTCAGGCGAAGAACCAGTAGCAGACGAAGATCGCCGCAATCACGCCGGACAGTTCGGCCAGCAGCGCGCAGCCAACCGCATGGCGCACGCGCTGGATGCCAACCGCACCGAAGTAGACCGCCAGCACGTAGAAAGTCGTTTCGGTGCTGCCCTGAATGGTCGCTGCCACCAGCGCCGGGAAGCTGTCCACCCCTTGCGTCTGCATGGTCTCGATCAGCATGGCGCGCGCGGCACTGCCCGAGAACGGTTTGACCAGCGCCGTTGGCAACCCCTCTACGAAACGGGTATCGAGCCCCATCCAGTTCACCGCGTGGCGTATGCCATCCAGCGCAATCTCCAGCGCCCCCGAGGCACGCAGCACGCCGACGGCCACCAGCATCGCTACCAGGTATGGCAGCAGGCTCTTGGCAACGTCGAAGCCTTCCTTGGCTCCCTCGACGAAGGCTTCATAGACCTTCACCCGCTTCAGCGCGCCAACCAGCAGAAACAGGATGATCACGCCGAACAACGTGAGGTTGCCCAAGATCGATGACAGGCTTGCCAGGGCGGCGGCGGACAATGTGCCGAGAAACGCCATGAAAGCGCCCAGCAACAACGCGCCAGGAACCAGATACGCCAGCACCACCGGGTCCCATAGCCGCAGGCGTTGCATCACTGCGACCGACAGCAGGCCCACCAGGGTAGAGGCACTGGTGGCCAGAAGAATTGGCAGGAACACCATGGTCGGGTCGGGCGCGCCTTGCTGGGCGCGGTAAATGAAGATGGTAACCGGTAGCAGCGTCAGGGACGAGGCATTGAGCACCAGGAACAGGATCTGTGCGTTGGTCGCGGTGGTGCTGCTGGGGTTGAGCTCCTGCAGGGCACGCATGGCCTTGAGGCCGATTGGCGTAGCAGCGTTGTCCAGGCCCAGGCCATTGGCAGCGAAGTTCATGGTGATCAGGCCAAGCGCAGGGTGCCCCGGCGGCACCTCCGGCATCAGCCGTGCGAACAACGGGCCGAGGACTTTTGCCAGCCATTCAACGATTCCGGCCTTTTCAGCGATCTTGAGAAAGCCCAGCCAAAGG
Source organism: Pseudomonas sp. Rh2 (assembly GCF_040762985.1). NCBI lineage: Bacteria > Pseudomonadati > Pseudomonadota > Gammaproteobacteria > Pseudomonadales > Pseudomonadaceae > Pseudomonas > Pseudomonas sp. Rh2. The sequence goes on along the minus strand of NZ_CP142890.1, from coordinate 604,274 downwards.
GTCAGGGTGCCGAACAGCAAGACCATGACCTCGACGGACAATTTGGCCATGGCGAAGATGCTCTCGACCATCGCGGCGAAAATACCGGCATTGCCAGCCAACAGCCACTGGGCCAGCGCGGACACCGCCGCCACCAGGAAAAAGCCGAGCCAAAGGCCGTTGAGCATCCGTGTATTCCCCCTGAAAAATGCCCGAATGATAGCGGAGATTATCCGCGAGGGCTGCGTCCCTGATGCAGCCCGTAACGCCCTCAGACAACAAAAAGCCCCGACAAGTCGGGGCTCTTCGTTCAGTACGTGAGGCTTAGTGCTTGGCGGTTTCGCCGACGACTACGGCTTCTTTCTTGCCTGCAGCCTGCACCAGCGATGTGTAGTACGCCTCGCCTTTCTGAGCGTCGTACATACCCTGCCAGCGGGCAATGACCACGGCGGCCAGTGCGTTACCCACCACGTTCAGCGCGGTACGGGCCATGTCCATGATGCGGTCGACACCGGCGATGAACGCCAGGCCTTCCAGCGGAATGCCCACGCTGCCCAGGGTGGCCAGCAAGACCACGAAGGACACGCCCGGCACACCAGCGATACCTTTGGAGGTGACCATCAGGGTCAGTACCAGCATCAGTTGCTGGCCGATCGACAGGTCGATACCGTACAGCTGGGCGATGAAGATCGCTGCGATGCTCTGGTACAGGGTCGAACCGTCGAGGTTGAACGAGTAGCCAGTCGGTACCACGAACGAACAGATCGACTTCGGCGCACCGTACTTCTCCATCTTCTCGATCACGCGCGGCAGGACGGTCTCGGAGCTGGAGGTCGAGTAGGCGAGGATCAGCTCGTCTTTCATGATGCGCATGATCTTGATGATCGAGAAGCCAAATACGCGCGCTACCAGGCCCAGCACCATGAAGGCGAAGAAAGCGATGGCGAAGTACACCAGCAGCACGAGCTTGGCCAGGGGCAGCAGCGAGGCGAAACCGAAGTTGGCGACGGTAGCGGCGATCAGGGCGAACACGCCGATCGGGGCGTAGTTCATGATCATGTGGGTGACCTTGAACATGGTCTCCGACACGCCCTGGAAGGTACGCACCAACGGCTCGCGCAGGTCGGCATTGAGGCTCGACAGACCCATGCCGAACATGACCGAGAAGAAGATGATCGGCAGCATCTCGCCACGCATCAGCGCTGCGAAGATATTGGACGGGATCAGATTGAGCAGGGTCTCGATGAACGCGTGCTCATGCTGCACTTCGGCCGCAGTGGCCTGGTACTTGGAGATATCGACGGTACCCAGGGTGCTCATGTCGATGCCAGCGCCCGGGTGGAACAGGTTCGCCAACACCAAGCCGACGACGATGGCGATGGTGGTCACCACTTCGAAGTAGATGATGGTCTTCAGGCCGATGCTGCCCAGTTTCTTCGCGTCGCCTACCCCGGCGATGCCCACGATCAGCGACGAAATCACAATCGGGACGACGATCATCTTGATCAGGCGAATGAAGATGTCGCCGGCGGGCTGGAGTACGTTGCTGATCCACCATGCCTTTTCTGCACTGAAATGGTTCAGTAGCGCGCCGACTGCAACGCCCAGAAGCAGACCGATCACAATCTGCCAGGCGAGGCTCAGTTTTGCCTTCTTCATGTCATTACCCTTTGTTGTAGTGGTCATGGGAGCCGGCTGGAGAGGCGCGTAACAGAGCCGTTCTTAACGTCTTCGTTAGCGTTTTGATTCCAACCGGAGACCGCATGTAAAGACACCGCTGCCGAGCATTCGGGTGCTCGACCAGCGAAAAAAGGCCGCAACTATTGCGATGGGGAAGGGGGAAATCTAATGCCGGAAACAGATACCCTATGCCGAATATGCATAACGTTTCTGTCCTTAAACCACTGTTCTCAAGCCTTTGATTTGTAACGTTCGGAATCCCGAACAAGACCAAACCGCCATTCTTAGGCAGATTTGACCGTACCCAAGCCGGGCTGAAAATGGCTTGTTCGACAATCCGAATGGCCGAAATGACACCTCTTGCGCCCTCTCGGCAGACGAAAAAAAATGGATATACGGTCGAGACAAAATGTGTCTCGTAGGAAAAATCCAGAAAGGGAATGGGACAAATCCCTATGGCGTCTCGGAAGCCCGACCGGTCCGAAGTGTCTTTCAGCTTTGAAGACACGACCGGTCCGGGACTTCCGAATCTGCCTTTCCTGACCCGGCCCATTGCTGGAGGCACTCCCTGTACCCCTAGGCCACTCCGATCCTGCAACAATCAGAACAGCCCGACCCCTTGGTCATGTGCAGCCCCTCCTCGGGGCAGCGCATCATAGAAGCGTGAAATATAGAAAGGTTCAGCTTCTATTTCGTGACAGCGCGCGCATCGGTGTCAGTACCACTTCGGATCGCGCTTGAGTTGCTCTTGCAGCATTGCCTTCATGCCGTCATCCGGGTCGCCCAACCAGCGGTACTGTGCATGGCGGGTCGGCGACTTGTCGCTCGGCAGGCCTTCGGGCACCTCCACGAGCATCCCGTAAGCATCGTCCTTATCCCAGCTGAAGGCCACGATGAGGCGTTTGTAGGTGCACTTGTCCGCCGATTCGCACAAAGGACCGACCAGGTAGCGATCACCGTCCTCGGTGACCGCCGACATCTGCTCCTGGGCACTGCCGCTCAGGTTGATGACCCAGTCTGGCAGCCGCTCCTCGTCCTCGATGGTGTGCTGCCACGTCTCGCGATATTGGGGGTCCGAGCCCAGCAGTTGGTCGACCCGGACCTGGCCGTCATTGGCCGCTATCGCCCCTGCGCTACCGCCCAACAGCAGGGCGGTAACCAGGGTGTTGCGAAGCATCCTGCTCATCTTCAACCTCGACCACGTCCAAAGAAGAAGGAGGCTACGAACAGCACCAGGAAGACAATGAACAGGATCTTCGCGATACCAGTGGCAGCGCCGGCAATGCCACCGAAGCCCAGCACAGCAGCGACAATGGCGATGATGAGGAAAGTGATAGCCCAGCTCAGCATGGTGGTTCTCCTTTCTTTTTTGAAATCAGCCCGTCAGCGTGCCTCAGAACACCCAACGGTCCTGCGGCACGACGTTTTCGAGAGTGGCAGGGGAAGTCTTGGCCGAAGGCAAAGGATCGGCTGCCTTCACCAGCGTGTTGGCACGGGTCGACTGGATCTGCATGATCAACGCCGTTTGAGCCGCCACTTGCTCGGACAGCCGTGCGGTCTGCCAGCTGTAGTGAAAGAGACCGGCAGCCAGCGTCAACAGCAGCGCCAGTGCAAGAAACAACGCCTGGCGAATGGGTAATGCTGCAGCTTGGAAACGGTCCACGGATGGGCGGTTCATGCCGGCTTCTCCTGCTGTAATTCTTGTTCAAACCTGAACAGGTAATTGCAGCCTGCATGCCAGACTTTTATTTTAATAAAAAGCTTTATAAATCAATTACTTATGGAACAAGCCGCAAGGCGCAGGGGACGTATCCTGCACGATGCCCCCTCTGGCATCGTGCGTATTGCACGATTCAACCCTCTACTTTGGTGGCTACTTTCAGCAGGTCGGCGTCGACGCCACGCACTCCAGAGATCTGTCGAGCGGTTTCCACCGCGATGCTCTTCTGCTCGCGACTGACCACTTCGCCAGAAAGCCTGACGAGCCCCTGCTCGCAGTCCACCTTTATATTCAAGCCATCGAGATTGCGACTGAACCTGAAACTGGCCTGGATCTTGTCCACCACCCAGCGGTCACTGGGTTGCGGCCCGGTTTGCGCTCCCACAGGCGTTTCCCTGGCCTTGGCCATGGCTGCGCTGTCCAGGCTGACCAGGTTGTTGACCAGATACACACCCTCGGTGGTCCGCGCCAGAACACCCGCCAACTCCTTGCCCTGCGCGCTCTCGACCTTGCCTCGCAAAGTCACCACGCCCTCACTGCTTTGCACGTCTATAGGTGCCTGCTCGGTGGTGTGGCTCCAAAGCAGCCGCGCCTTTATCTTCGCCGCCAGCGTCGCATCCTCCAGACGCTGCGCGTAGGCACGCAGTTCAAGCGGCCGTTCCACCAAGTCGGCGTTGATCCGCAGCTGATTGTCGACCTCTTCGATCCCCCGAGTGGCAAGGGCAACCTTTTCTGCAAGCTGTCGCTCGACCTCGTTCTCGACTTCGCCGGCCAGTCGGGCCTGCTGGCCGTCGACCTCTACCTCGATACGAAACGGGTTCAGCATGCTGTTCAACGCCAACGCCGTTTGCAGGGCACCCTCCAGGCGAGCGTCATTCACAGGGTCAGCGAAAGCTGGGGGAATGCTGGTAGCAGCGTGACCGCCAACACGGCCAGGCGGTAGGAAAAGGGCATGACTGCACCTCCTTCTGTAGGCAAAAGCTAAAAATCTTCGCAACCAATGTGCCATTCGACACCTCTAAGCCAATCATCGAGATATCGCGGCTTCACCGCGAAGATGGGCCATTGGCTAGCATGCAAAGGACAGAATCCGTCAATATTGACCATGCAACTTGCCCGATTTTTCCCACACTAATTGAAGACACATCCTAAGGAGCGCAGGAAATGGAGTCAGCCCAGGACACCCAAGGCCGCATTCTGCTGGTGGATGATGAGTCCGCTATCCTGCGTACATTCCGCTATTGCCTCGAGGACGAAGGCTACAGCGTGTCCACCGCAAGCAGCGCCGCCCAGGCCGAAGCCTTGCTTCAGCGCCAGGTGTTCGACCTGTGCTTCCTGGATTTGCGCCTGGGCGATGACAACGGCCTGGACGTACTGGCCCAGATGCGCATCCAAGCGCCGTGGATGCGGGTGGTGATCGTCACCGCTCATTCCGCGGTCGACACGGCGGTGGACGCCATTCAGGCCGGGGCTGCCGACTATCTGGTCAAGCCCTGCAGCCCCGACCAGTTGCGCCTGGCCACGGCCAAACAACTGGAAGTGCGCCAGCTGTCGGCGCGGCTGGAAGCCCTCGAAGGCGAAGTACGCAAACCAAAGGACGGGCTGGATTCGCACAGCCCGGCGATGATGGCTGTCCTGGAGACTGCCCGCCAAGTCGCCACCACCGATGCCAATATCCTGATTCTGGGAGAATCGGGCACCGGCAAGGGCGAACTGGCCCGGGCGATTCATGGTTGGAGCAAGCGGGCACGCAAGGCATGCGTCACCATCAACTGCCCATCACTGAACGCCGAGCTGATGGAAAGCGAACTGTTCGGCCATACCCGTGGTGCCTTCACCGGCGCCAGCGAGAGCACATTGGGGCGCGTCAGCCAGGCCGATGGCGGTACGCTGTTCCTCGACGAGATCGGCGATTTCCCGCTGACCCTGCAACCCAAGCTGCTGCGTTTCATCCAGGATAAGGAATACGAGCGGGTAGGCGATCCGGTCACCCGGCGAGCCGACGTACGGATTCTCGCGGCCACCAACCTGAACCTGGAAGAAATGGTGCGCGAAAGCCGTTTCCGCGAAGACCTGCTGTACCGTCTCAACGTCATCACGTTGCACCTGCCACCTCTGCGGGAGCGCAGCGAGGATATCCTGACCCTGGCCGAGCGCTTCCTGGCCCGCTTCGTCAAGGAATACTCCCGCCCCGCCAGAGGCTTCAGTGAGCAAGCTCGCACTGCGTTGCTCAATTACCGATGGCCGGGCAACATCCGCGAACTGCGTAACGTGGTGGAGCGGGCCAGCATCATCTGCCCGCAGGAGTGGGTGGAAATGAGCCACCTGGGAATGGGTGAACAACCTGCAGGCAACACCCCTCGGATCGGCGCGCCCCTCAGTCTGGATGAGCTGGAGCGCGCCCATATCGGCGCGGTGCTGGCCACCAGCGATACGCTGGACCAAGCCGCCAAGACCTTGGGTATCGATGCCTCCACCCTGTACCGCAAGCGTAAGCAGTACAACTTATGAAATGGTCGATGAAGCTGCGCACGCGGCTTTTTCTAAGCATTTCAACGCTCGTTACAGCATCTCTGCTTGGCCTGACCCTGGGTCTGGTCAGCGTGATGCAAATGGCGACGGTACAGCAGCAGTTGGTGAAAGAAGCGACCCACGCCCTGGAAATCGGCCTCAAGTTGCGGCAGAACCTAGGCGAACAACTGACCTTGATCCTTGATGAAGATACCGTCCCCGAGCATCTGCAATCGCTGCAGGACAACTTCCAGGCCCTGCTCGATCAGGGTCTAGCTCAGGGTGGTGAACAGAGCAGCTTCAGCAAGGCCAGTAGCCATTTTCAAAGCTTTCTGCGGGCCTATCGGGAAAGCGCCAATCCGGCTCGAAGCATGGGTGCGGATCAACCGCTTGGCGCGGCGTTTGGTCAAGTGCGCACCGACCTGATCGACTCCCACAGGCAAACGCTAGAGCTCATCATCCGCAGCGAAGAGCAGACGCGCAGCCGCGCCCTGCTGGTCAGTGGCCTGCTTGGCCTGATCGGCCTTGTAGTACTGGCGCTAGGCTTCGTCACCGCACACAAGATCGCCCGCCGCCTGGGCCAACCGATCGAGGCCCTGGCCCAGGCCGCCGACCAACTGGGCAAAGGCAACTTCAACGTCACCCTGCCGGTCACCCAGGCAGCCGAGCTGAACCAGTTGACTCGCCGTTTCGGGTTGATGGCCGAAGCGCTGCGCAAGCACCAGGAAACCAATGTCGATGAATTGATGGCCGGCCAGCAGCGCCTGCAGGCTGTGCTCGACAGCATCGACGATGGCTTGCTGATCATCGACCGCCAAGGCCATCTGGAGCATCTGAACCCGGTAGCACAGCGTCAGCTGGGCTGGAGCGACAGCCGTGTGGGCAGCAGCCTGGCCGACGCCCTGCAGCGCCCGGAGCTGGAACATCAACTGCGACAGGTATTGCGCGGCGGCAACCTCGATCGCCCCCCTGACGACCTGCAGATCGAAGTCGACGAAGAGTCTCGGCTGCTGACCTATAGCCTGACACCGGTCAGCCATCCACAGGGGCCAATTCTGGGCGCGGTGATGGTGCTGCACGATGTGACCGAGCAGCGCGCCTTCGAGCGTGTACGCAGCGAGTTCGTACTGCGCGCCTCCCATGAGCTGCGCACGCCGATCACCGGCATGCACATGGCATTCGGCCTGCTTCGCGAACGCCTGACATTCCCCCCGGATGCACGCGAGTACGACCTGATCGAAACCATCGGCGAAGAGATGCAGCGTCTGACCCAGTTGATCAATGACCTGCTGAACTTTTCACGCTATCAAAGTGGGCTGCAAAAACTCGAACTGGCGCCTTGCCCCATCGACGACCTGCTTGAACGCGCCAAGGCACGCTTCACCGAGCAGGCTGCGCATAAGCAAATCGAATTGGTCAACGTCCTGGAACCGCCATTGCCACGCATACAGGCCGACGTCGCCCAACTCGACCGGGTAATGGACAACCTGCTGCACAACGCCATTCGCCATACTCCAAACGGTGGAAAGATCCGCCTGCATGCACGGCGGCACGCAGAGCGAGTGATCATCAGTGTCGAAGACAATGGCGAAGGTATCGCCTATGGGCAGCAAGGCCGAATTTTCGAACCGTTCGTGCAGGTGGGCCGCAAGAAGGGCGGCGCAGGGCTGGGCCTTGCATTGTGCAAGGAGATCGTGCAACTGCATGGGGGGCGCATGGGCGTGTTTTCCCGCCCCGGACAAGGCACCCAATTCTATATGGCGCTGCCTGTCTGAACCCTCGCCCAACGCAAGTCAGTTTTCACCCCGCCGAGCTGCAACCTGTCTTCCGCGGGTCACCAGCTCGGCGAACTGCCGTGCGTTAAGTGGATGGGCGAACAACCAGCCCTGGCCGTAGTTCACCCCTTCGCTGTTGAGCAGCTCGGCCTGGTCTTCGCATTCGATGCCTTCGGCAATCACTCGCAGGTGCAGGTCATGGGCCATGCGAATGATGTGCGGTGCAACTCCGCTACTGGCGGCATCGTGCCCCAGTGCATCGATGAAGGCCTTGTCGATCTTCAGGCAATCCACGGGCAAGGTCTGCAGGTAGGCCAGACTGCAATATCCCGTGCCGAAATCATCGATCAGCACCTGGTGCCCCACGGCCCGCAACGCCTGCAGATTGTCACGGGCCACTACCACGTCGATCAGCCCCCGCTCGGTAACCTCGAAGGCGATCTGGCTGGCCGACACCCGGTGCAACGCCAATAACCGTGCAGCGACTCGCCCGATGCGCGGCACCATCACATCACAGGCAGCGAGGTTGACCGAGATGTACAGGTTGGGGTGCGAACGCAGCAACTGCCCAAGTTGTTCGAGCACACGCTGCAGGACGAAGTCGGTGATCTGGCATATCTGCCCGGTGTTCTCGGCCAGGGGAATGAACAAATCCGGGCTGGTCAGCGTCCCGTCTGGGCGGCGCCAGCGCACCAACGCCTCGGCCCCCACGCATCGTCGGCTGTCGAGTTCGAATATGGGCTGGTAAAGCACTTGCAGTTCGCCACGGCGTAGAGCGTTCTGCAATTCGGAACTCATCGAGCGCCGCTGCTGCACCAGCTGCAGCACCAGCCAACCGATGCAGCAGGCCGCCAACAGGCTGCCAGGGATCAGCAACCAGAGCATGCCGTTCATTTTCAATGGCAAGCTCGCCCGTGGAGCGATCAGCACCAACTGGTAATCCGGCGATTTCGTCGGCATGCGATAGATAAGACGGTCGCTCAGTTCGAGTAGCGTGTTCTCGCTGGAAGGCCAGGCAGCAGCGGGCGGCCAGACTTGCGGCGGGCCCAGCACCGGGATGGCTCGGGCACCATTGTCGAGCACGACCAGCAAGCTGCCGCCGGGGGGCAAGTCGACCACATCGGTCAGGTGCCCACGGGATGTCGAAACCACGAACCTGCCGCGCCCCAACATCAGCGCCGCCAGGTTTTCATCAGGCTCGGTGGTGGTGTTCAACCAATAGCTGTAGGTGGGGCCTCGAATGTCTGGCGCCCGCAGGGATTCGATGAGCCTTTCACCCCCCCGATTCGAACAGGCGATGTTGCCGTCGATGTATGCGGCCTCATAAATAAAGCGCGACCCGAGGCCGACTGCCTGCAAGGCCTGCAACATCGCCGCGTCACAGCCGCGCAAGGGCTGCGCCTGCAACGCATCGACCCCCTCGCGCAGCTGGCCGAATACCTGCTCTAGCCGCTCGAGAAATCGGTCGCCCTGCGCGTTCATTTGCGCACTTTCGTTCTGCTTCATCTGTTGCAGGGCGATACCGAAGCTGGCAGTCAGCAGCACTGCGCCACTGGCCAACGCTGCCAAGGTGGCCAGCATCCAGGGACGGTAAAAAAATTGGCGCAGTGCAGTGAGCAAGGCTGACATCGCTAGCATCCAGTTGATTAACAAGGTATAGCAACTGGTTTGACACTCAGCCTGCCCGTTGAGCGGTGATTAAGGCGCGTGGGGGCGCCTGACTAACGCATGCGGTTGAGCACCTGCAGAATTGCGGCTGTCTGTGCGTCCGGCATGCCATCGAAACGCGCTGGACGGAAGCGCATCTGGAATGCAGCGATCACATGGCGGGTGGCAACGTCCAGCTCTGCGGTTTGCTCGATTGCGTAACCAAAACGGGCTAATTCTTGCTGATACCAGCCGATCGTGGGGGGATTGGCACTGAAATATGCTTGCTGGCGTGCTACCGCCGCGGCGTCTGGCCAAATGCCGAGGCCCGCTTCGGCCAGGCGCTTCCAGGGGAACAACGGCCCGGGGTCCAGTTTGCGTAATGGTGCGATATCACTGTGGCCAATAATGTGGCGCGGCTCGATGTGATTGCGTTTGACGATATCGTTGAGCAGGGCGATCAGCGCCTGGATCTGCGCCTCGCTGTAAGGGTGCCAGACCCGACCATTGGGGGTGTCGGTGAAACCAGGATTGACGATCTCGATGCCAATGGAGCTCGAATTGAGCCAGGTTCGACCTTGCCACTGGCTGTCACCGGCATGCCAGGCCCGACGGCTCTCGTCGACCAACTGGTAGACCGTCGCCGGGCCGTCACCTATCAGGTAATGACTGCTGACCTCACCATGGGTCAGCAGCGCCAGGGAACGTTCAAGGGACGCATTGGTGTAATGCAGGACCACGAACTGGATTCGGTCGTCCTGGTTGGCGGAAACATGGCTGCGGTCGATGCGCAGGCCTGTGGAACAGCCCGCTAGGATCAACAGCATGCAAGCGGTGAATAAGGTTTTCATCGGTGGGAGCACGTTTGGAGGAGTCTACATCGTCGCTACAGTATAACGTGCTCCTTCCCGGCCATTAGGCTAAAGAGTGATTCAGCGTGTGCACAGCACCAGGAATTCCATCGAGTTGTCGCCACTGGGGCCTTTCACATCCACCAGTTGGGTCAGCACCGTTGCCTGCTCGGCCAATGGCTTGCCGATCACTTTGGCGTAGCCATGTACCAGCCTGTTTTCGCTGCTGGCATCGATCGGCGAGACCGAGCAGAAGCCGGGGTCCTGATGCACGATGCGCTTGTTGAAGAACAGCGTGTATTGGGTGAAGTAGTTGTCCTGAGGTTTGTGCTCGACCCTTTCGATCCACTTTGGCCATTGGCGCAACACACTGCCGTCACCGCCAATGTGTGCGGTCCACCAGGTTTCATTGGCCAGGGCAGAGGCCTGGTAGGCCAACCCCATCATTAGTACAACCCACGCTTTGAATGCTTTCATCGCTCGGCTCCTCATCAGAGATCGTTCCGTAACGACATGCACGACAGTGCACATGTCGGTTACGCAGTCTCGACCTCGTAGGCGCGATGAATGCGGTACTTGTTTATGCCATTTCGACCCGGTTACGCCCCAGGTCCTTCGCCCGGTACAAGGCGTCGTCGGCACGCTTGAGCACTTGGTCGGCACGCTCGCCGGAGCGGAAAGCGCTCACGCCAATGGAAGCGGTGATCACCACGCGCTCGCCCTTGAAGTGAAATGGGCACGCCTCGATGGCCGCGCGTAGCACTTCGGCGAATTGTTGACCGGCAGCCGGGGAGGTCTGCGGCAACAACAGGACGAACTCCTCACCGCCAAAGCGGGCGATGAAATCCTGGCCTCGCAGCCGCTTGCGCAGTTGGTCGGCAACGATCTTCAGCACCTTGTCGCCGGCCAGGTGGCCGTAGCCGTCGTTGATGCGCTTGAAATGGTCCAGGTCAAGGATAGCCATCAGCAGATGCCCGCCACCCTCCTGCCAGTCCTGGACCTCGCGCTCGACCCGCTCGGCCCAGGCTGCGCGGTTCGGCAAGCCGGTGAGCGGGTCGATAAGCGCCTTCTGCCGTTGCTCCTCCAGATGCTCACGGTAGCCAAGGGCTTCCTGCTCCATACTGGCCACACGTTCGGCCAGGCCCTGCAGGCGCCCTGCCAGTTCCTGTTCGCGGCGGTCGCGCTCACGCTGATGATCGTCAATGGTGACAGACAACCCCTCAAGACGGTTTTCCAGGATGTGCTTGAGGCTTTCCAGGTCCGCCGCGCCCTGTACGCTACTTTGCAGGCCATCGACCTGTTCGCGCAGTTGGCTGTCCAGCTCACGGGCAGCGGTACTGTTGTCGGCGTGTCCGGCACTGGCTTCCTGCAAGTGGCTCTGGAAATTCTCCAGGCGCTCGTTGAGCTGTTGCAGGTAAGCCTCGAATTCGTGCTGACCGCTGTCGGTAATGGCCAGCATGAGCACTGCCAGGTCGTCGAGAACCGGGATCAGCTCATACCAGTTCAAGCCGCGCGCCACCCGCTCGCGCATTGCCAGGGCTTGTGCCTTGTGGCGCTCGGGCAGGCTCAGGTCGTCGAGCAGGCCAATCAGGGTCTGCTCGATATGCGCAGCGACCTGGCTGTAAGGTGGTTCGACAGCGTCGGGCAAGGCATAGGGGCCGTCCTCGCCAGCAGCATCCTCGACCTGCAACGAAGCGTCGACCAGTGAAGGCAGCTCGCCTTCCTGGAGCTGCTCAGACACGGGCAACGGCGCAGCGGGTGGGGCCGCCGGTGGCTCATGGCGTTGGTTCTCGACCAGTGCAGGCTCGGACAGCACGGTCGGTTCCGACTCTGCAACGGCTTCCGGCATTTGGGGCTGCTCGGCACTCACGGGCTCGGCAGGCGCTTGCAGCTGCGCCGCAAGCGGCTGCAGCTCATCCACATCGGGCGCTGGTGCCTCGACTACATCGGAAGCTGGCGGCGCGGGCGCGACGTCGAGCGAAGGAGGTACCGCGGGAACATCGGCCGCTGCCTGGTCTGCATGGACCAGTGCCTGCTCACCCTGCTGTTCGATTTCGCGATTACCGAACAGGCGCTGCAGAAACCCCGGCCGGGCTTCTTCCTCGGGTTTGCTCAGCGTGGACAGGGCGAGCCCTTGCAGACCGCTGAGCTCGCCGAGTAAAGGAGGCAGGTCGCGGGACTGGCTTACGCCGCCATCGAGTTTCTTGGCCAGCTTTTTCAATGATCTGGATACATCACCCGGCAATGGCAGCGTTTGCAACTGGCTTACCAATGACGTGAGCGCATCGCGGACCTGGTTCATCCGTGTTTCACGTCGCTGCTCGGAATCCAGAACGGCTTTTTCCAGGCGCGGAATCAGGCCGGCCAGGCCGGCGTCCATGTTGTCGCTGCGGATCACCTCGCGCATTTCCTTCATGCACTGGTCGACCGCCTTGTCGCTGCCTTCGGCTGCCAGGGTGCTGCGCACCAGGCCCCGGCGCAACAGGTCAAGTCGAGCATTCCAGCGACGCTCGAGCTTTTCCTGCTGTTCGATGCTTTTTAGATATTTTTCTTTCCAGCGCTCGGCGTCGATGGTCATGCCTGGATCCGCAAAAAGTGATGCATCTATGAGCTGTGATTACACGCTTTCGGCGAACGCTTCGAACACTTGAGCGCTCGAAACGCTTCTGCTGATCTACCTCAGGACCGGCAGCGTATCCACAGTCAATGCTTCAGGCAATCGGATCTCGACAGCGACGGGAAGGTGGTCGGAAATTGGCTGCGCCAGCACCTCGACCCGTTCGAGGGTCAAGCTCGGGCTGAGCAGGATATGGTCCAGGCAGCGCTGAGGGCGCCAGCTGGGGAAGGTGGCCTCGGCCTGCGGGGCGATCAGGCCCAGATCGCGCAGAGGCGAGTGGTCGAGCAGGTCGGTGGCATGGGTGTTCATGTCGCCCATCAACACCTGGTGACGATAGCCGCCGATCAGCTCGCGAATGTAGGCCAACTGCCTGGCACGGGTCTTCGCCCCCAGTGCCAGGTGCATCATCACCACGATCAGCGCGTCGTCGCCCTCGCCGAATCGCACCAGAATTGCCCCACGCCCAGCCGGGCCAGGCAACGGATGGTCTTCCAGCAGATGCGGTTTGAGGCGGCTGAGCACCCCGTTGCTGTGCTGGGCGAACCGCCCGAGGTTGCGATTGAGCTGCTGGTACCAGTAGGGGAAGGCGCCCAACTGGGCCAAGTGCTCGACCTGGTTGACGAAGCCTGAACGCAGGCTGCCGCCATCGGCCTCCTGCAGGGCCACCAGGTCAAAATCGTTGAGCAGCTCGCCGATCTTTTGCAGGTTGCCCGCCCGCCCGTTGTGCGGCAGCAAATGCTGCCAGCTACGGGTCAGGTAATGACGGTAACGCTCGGTGCTGATGCCGACCTGAATGTTGAAGCTCAGCAACCGCAGGCGGCCATCCTCGGGCAGGCCAGGGGCCTGCAGGTGATGTTCGTTGACCTGCGGCTGATGCAGGCCAATGCCACGCGTGTTTCTGAAGCGGGGCATAGGGTTCGCCGCTTACTTAGCGGCGCGCTCCTTGGCGATCAGTTGGTCGGCGACGTTCAGGACGCCTTCCGGACCGCCTGCGGTACCCAGGTCGAAGCGGTACTTGCCGTTGACCACCATGCTCGGTACACCCGTGATTTCGTACTTTTTCGCCAGCTCCTTGGCCTGGTTGACCTGGCCTTTGATGGCGAAGGAGTTGTAGGTCGCCAGGAACTTGTCTTTGTCGACGCCCTGGGTAGCGAGGAAGTCAGCCATGTCGGCAGGGTCGGTCAGACGCTTGCGCTGGTTCTGGATGGCATCGAACACGGCGGCGTGCACCTTGTGCTCCACACCCATGGCTTCGAGAGTCAGGAACATCTGGCCATGGGCATCCCATGGGCCGCCGAACATTGCCGGAACGCGTTTGAAATTGACGTCCTTGGGCAGCTTGTCTACCCATGGGTTGATGGTCGGCTCGAAGTGGTAGCAGTGTGGGCAGCCGTACCAGAACAGCTCGATCACTTCGATCTTGCCAGGCACGGATACCGGAACAGGGTTGCTCAGCTCGATGTATTCCTTGCCGGCCACGGGCTCCGCAGCCTGGACGGCAGTCATACCGAATACGCTGGCAGCGACCAGCGCAGCGCTGAGAATCAGTTTACGCATGCTTTACTCCTGAGCAGTCATTGGTCGCCTCGACGCGACCTGAATTCAGACAGGTCGGGAAGGGCCCGAGTTCTGTAGTGTAACGGCTGCGGACTGAAAAAAGGGCGGTCCGGCCGCCCTTTCATCTTTGCCGTACAGCATTAACCGAATGTTAATGCAGGCCCTGGATGTAGCTGGACAACGCCTCGATATCCTTGTTGCTCAGCTTGCCGGCAATCGAGCGCATGGGCATGGCATCGCCATCATTGGTGCGATTGCCTTCGCGGAAGTCCGTGAGCTGCTTGGTCACGTACTGCGCATGCTGGCCCCCCAGGTGCGGGAAGCCGGCGAGGGCGATGCCAGCGCCATTGGGCGAGTGGCAGCCGGTACAGGCCGGCATGCCTTTCTCAAGGTCACCGCCGTTGAACAGGGCACGGCCCCGCTCGACCAGTTTTGGATCGGCCGCCCCCACGCTGCCTTTCTGACTGGAGAAATAGGCGGCGATATCGGCCAGGTCCTGGTCGTTGAAGTTGGCGAGCATGCCTGTCATTTCCAGCACGGTACGCTTGCCGGACTTGATGTCATGCAGTTGTTTTTCGAGGTAGCGCTGGCCTTGGCCGGCCAGTTTCGGGAAGTTCGGCGCCAGACTGTTACCGTCGGGGTTGTGGCAGGCACCACAGACGGCCGTCTTGGCCTGGCCGGCGGCGGCATCGCCTTTGATGGGGTCAGCAGCAGTGGCCGCACCTGCGACACCCATGGTCAACAGCAGACTCACGACTAGTTTGTTCATCAGCTAATCCAACACGGCTAAGGGTGAAATGTTATGTATCGGGACTGCCACTCATCCAAAGGATGACCAAACGGTAGTCCTCGGCACTGCAGTCCATGCACAATCCACGCGGCGGCATAGCCTTGAAACCCTGGGTAACATGCGCCACCAGTGTGTTCACACCTTGCGCCAGCCTTGGCTCCCAGGCTGCCCGGTCACCCCGCTTGGGTGCCTGTGGCAACTGCCCGGCGTGACAGGCCGCACACGTGCGGTTGTACAACGCCTCGGGATCCTGTGTAGCCTGTGCGCTGAAAAACGGTAGGAACATACCGACAGCAAGCAGCCATTTCGCCATGCGGAACGACCTGACAGGGTTGGGGGCCGCGCTGCGTTCTGATGCGCGAGCTATTGTTCGACACCCCATGCTCGATCTCCTTCGCTGGGAGAATGAGCACACAAAAACTGGGGCATTATATACTTCCGCCATCCAAACGGAAACGACACCGCTTGCCGGCTTCGGCCTTGGCAACACCCACATCGGATATCCCATGCAAGTCAAGAACCCCATCCTCGGCCTCTGCCAGAAAGCCAAATTCGCCCTCAGCGCAGCCAAGGTCGAACAATGTCCGGACGACCAGGGTTACGAGGTGGCTTTCGCCGGTCGCTCCAACGCCGGCAAGTCCAGCGCCCTCAATACCCTGACTCATGCCAGCCTGGCGCGCACCTCGAAGACCCCAGGGCGCACCCAGCTGTTGAATTTCTTCAGTCTGGACGATGAACGGCGTTTGGTCGACCTGCCGGGTTACGGATATGCAAAAGTCCCGATCCCGCTCAAGCAGCACTGGCAGCGCCACCTGGAGGCCTACCTGGGCAGCCGCGAGTGCCTGCGTGGCGTCATCCTGATGATGGACGTGCGTCACCCCATGACCGACTTCGACAAGATGATGCTCGACTGGGCAAAGGCCAGCGGCATGCCGATGCACATTCTGCTGACCAAGGCCGACAAACTGACCCACGGTGCCGGCAAGAACACCTTGCTCAAGGTGCAGTCGGAAATTCGCAAGGGTTGGGGCGACGGTGTGACCATCCAGCTGTTCTCGGCGCCCAAGCGCCTGGGAGTCGAGGATGCCTACCGCGTGCTGGCGGATTGGATGGAGCTCGAAGACAAGCCAACTGCCTGAAGTGAGCACAACCACCCTGCAGGAGCGGGCCCACCCGCTCCTGCGGGTGTGTACCGGCTGGTCAAATTCCGGGCAAAAAAAACCCCGGACTTCATATGGGGAGGGGGAAGTCTGGGGTTCAAGTCCGGACCGCTAGGGCGGGGTCCGGGTATCTGCCAACACTTAACACAACATAGGAGCATCGAAAGGCTTCACCAGCCATTCAGTTACTCTGAGCCCCGTTTCACCGATTTAGTTCCGAAGCCCTCAAAACTATTTGCGATAGTTTCATGAAACTTCAGAACCAGAGGCCCGAGGCCTGCTTCGGATCCGCGGCACACATCCCCGATCCTACACAGCTTTTCCAGCGTAATCAGTGAGCTTCGTCCCAATTCGAGCCCACGCCTACCTCTACCAGCAGCGGAACATCCAGCTGCGCGGCATTGCTCATTTGCGTGCGAATTTCATCTTTCACCTGCTCGACCAGACCCTCTTTCACTTCGAGTACCAGTTCGTCGTGAACCTGCAGGATCACACGGGCATCCAGATTGCTCTGGGTGAGCCAGTTGTCCACATTCACCATCGCCCGCTTGATGATATCGGCTGCGGTGCCCTGCATCGGCGCGTTGATCGCCGTGCGTTCGGCGCCTTTGCGCAAGGCTGGGTTCTTGGCGTTGATGTCCGGCAGGTACAGGCGGCGTCCGAACAGGGTCTCGACGAAGCCTTGCTCGGCCGCCTGGGCACGCGTGCGCTCCATGTAGGCCAGCACACCGGGGTAGCGGGCGAAATAACGGTCAATGTAGTCCTGTGACTGCTTGCGATCGACACCGATCTGCTTGGCCAGTCCAAAGGCGCTCATACCGTAGATCAAGCCGAAGTTGATGGCCTTGGCGCTGCGGCGCTGGTCCGTGGTGACCGCCTCGAGTGCCACACCGAAGACTTCGGCGGCAGTCGCACGGTGGACATCGAGGTTGTTGCGGAAGGCATGCAGCAGGCCTTCGTCCTTGGCCAGGTGAGCCATGATGCGCAGCTCGATCTGCGAGTAGTCCGCCGCCAGCAGCTTGTAACCGGGGCTGGCAATGAAGGCCTGACGAATGCGTCGGCCTTCGGCCGTGCGGATCGGGATGTTCTGCAGGTTCGGGTCGCTGGACGACAGGCGCCCGGTCGCGGCCACGGCTTGCTGGTACGAGGTGTGGATGCGCCCAGTACGCGGGTTGATCTGCCCTGGAAGCTTGTCGGTGTAGGTGCTCTTGAGTTTACTCAGGGTGCGGTACTGCATCAGTACTTCGGGCAGCGGGTAACCCTGCTCGGCCAGTTCATCGAGCACCGCTTCAGCGGTGGAAGGCTGCCCTTTGGCAGTCTTGCTCAGCACGGGCATGCCCAGCTTGTCGTACAGGATGGCACCCAGCTGCTTGGGCGAACCCAGGTTGAACTCCTCGCCAGCCAACTCGAAGGCGCGGCGCTCCAGCTCGGCCATTTTCACACCCAGCTCGCCACTTTGGATCTTCAGCAGTTCGGCATCGACCAATGCCCCCTGGCGCTCGATCTTGGCCAGCACCGGCACCAGCGGCATCTCGATGTCCATCAGAACCGGCTGCACGCTCGGGGTCTTGGCCAGGCGCGCCTGCAGCGCCTGGTGCAGACGCAAGGTGATATCGGCGTCCTCGGCAGCATAGGGGCCGGCCTTTTCCAGGGGAATCTGGTTGAAGGTCAGCTGCTTGGCACCCTTGCCCGCAATCTGCTCGAAGGTAATGGTGGTGTGATCGAGGTATTTCTGCGCCAGGCTGTCCATGTCGTGACGGGTGGCAGTGGAATCCAGCACGTAGGATTCGAGCATGGTGTCATAGGCGACGCCACGCATCTGAATGGCCAGCTCGCAATTGGCGAGAATATTGATGTCGTACTTGGCGTTCTGACCGACCTTGGCCTTGCCTGGGTCTTCCAGCAACGGCTTGAGCGCCTTCAACACTTGCTCGCGGTCCAGCTGCGTCGGGGCCCCTTCGTAGTCGTGGGCCAGCGGCACATAGGCCGCCTCATGGGGCTCGACTGCGAACGACAGGCCCACCAACTGTGCCTGCTGTGCATCCAGGCTGGTGGTTTCGGTGTCGAAGGCAAACAGCTGGGCCTGGCGCAGCTTCTCAAGCCAGGCATCGAAGCGAGCCTGGTCGAGGATGGTTTCGTATTTAGGTTCAACCTTGGCCGCCGGTGCCTCGACCGGTTCAAGGGCTTCACCGGCCTGGCTGGCGTCACGCTGGACCTCGGCGATCCAGCTCTTGAACTCCATTTCGGTGTACAGCGCCAGCAGCGCCTCGCGGTCGGGTTCGCCGCAGACCAGGTCATCGACGTCGATTTCCAGCGCCACGTCGACCTTGATGGTGGCCAACTCATACGACAGAAACGCGGCATCGCGATGCTCTTCGAGCTTGGCTGGCAGGGTCTTGGCACCACGGATCGGCAGGGCCGCCACCTTGTCGAGGTTAGCGTACAGGTCGCTCAGACCACCGCCGATCCCTGTCAGCAGGCCGACCGCCGTCTTTTCGCCCACGCCCGGCACGCCGGGGATGTTGTCGACCTTGTCGCCCATCAGGGCAAGGAAGTCGATGATATGCTCGGGCCCGACACCGAACTTTTCGCGCACGCCCGCCACGTCCAGCACGCTCCCGGTCATGGTGTTCACCAGTGTGACGTGCCCGTCGACCAACTGCGCCATGTCCTTGTCACCGGTCGAGATGATCACCGGCCGGCCAGCGGTGGCACTGCTGCGAGCCAGGGTGCCGATCACGTCGTCGGCTTCGACGCCTTCGACGCACAACAGGGGGTAGCCCAGGGCTTTCACACTGGCGTGCAGCGGTTCGACCTGTACCCGCAAATCGTCGGGCATGCTTGGCCGGTTGGCCTTGTACTCGGCGAACATCGCATCGCGGAACGTACCGCCCTTGGCGTCGAACACCACGGCGAACAGGCTGTCTGGATATTGCTTGCGCAGGCTCTTGAGCATGTTCAGCACACCCTTGACCGCGCCGGTTGGCATGCCCTTGGACGTGGTCAGCGGCGGCAGCGCGTGAAAGGCGCGGTAGAGATAGGAGGAACCGTCCACCAGGACGAGGGGCACTTGGCTCATGAGGAGAATCAACCTTTTCGGCGGGTCCGGCGCTAGAATAGCCAGATCAATGACGACAAAGGGACAAGGTTATCATGCGTACACCCATTCGCCTGTTACTGCTCGGCCTGTTGGCAACCACGCCGGTCGTCACCCTGGCGGCGGACGACGCCCCATCGGCAGATCCCGATGTGACCATTCGCACGGAAGGCGACAAAACCATCCAGGAATATCGGCAAAACGGCTTCCTGTATGCGATCAAGGTCACGCCGAAGAACGGCAAGCCTTACTTTCTGGTACGCGCCGACGGCTCCGAAGGCAATTTCATTCGTTCCGACCAGCCGGACATGCTGATTCCGTCCTGGAAGATCTTCGAGTGGTAATCTGACGCGCACCGTTCACATCAACCTGGCACTTCCCGGCGGAAGTGCCCGCATGGGCAACTCTTCATCATGTCAGTCTTCACCCCCGTGACCCGGCCTGAGCTGGAAACCTTTCTGGCGCCCTACGAGCTGGGCCGTTTGCTCGATTTCCAGGGCATTGCCGCCGGTACCGAGAACAGCAACTTCTTCGTCAGCCTCGAACAGGGGGAGTTCGTCCTGACATTGGTCGAACGGGGCCCGGTCGAGGACATGCCGTTCTTCATCGAGCTGCTCGATGTTCTGCACGAAGCCGACATGCCGGTGCCCTATGCACTGCGTGACCGCGACGGCAACGCCCTGCGCGAACTGTGCGGCAAGCCGGCCCTGCTGCAACCACGGTTGTCGGGCAAGCACATCAAGGCGCCCAACAACCAGCATTGCGCTCAGGTGGGCGAACTGCTCGCGCACATTCACCTCGCCACCCGCGAGCGCATCATCGAGCGCCGTACCGACCGCGGCCTGGACTGGATGCTGCAATCGGGTGCCGAGCTGTTGCCGCGTCTCACCGCCGGGCAGGCTGCGCTGCTACAGCCGGCACTGGACGAGATCACCGCGCACAAGGCGCAGATCCTGGCCTTGCCCCGGGCCAACCTGCATGCCGACCTGTTCCGCGACAACGTGATGTTCGAAGGCACCCACCTGACCGGTGTGATCGACTTCTACAACGCCTGCTCGGGCCCGATGCTGTATGACATCGCCATCACCGTGAACGACTGGTGCCTGGATGAGCACGGCGCCATCGATGTGCCCCGCGCCCAGGCGCTGCTGGCGGCCTATGCGGCGCTGCGACCGTTCACGGCGGCGGAAGCTGAGCTGTGGCCAGAGATGTTGCGAGTCGGCTGCGTGCGGTTCTGGCTGTCGCGACTGATCGCGGCCGAGTCGTTCGCCGGCATGGACGTGATGATCCATGACCCGAGCGAGTTCGAGGTGCGTCTGGCGCAGCGTCAGCAGGTGGCGTTGCACCTGCCGTTCGCGCTCTAGGCCGCGCCTGCCTCTTGGTGGGTAAACCCGCTCCTGCACTAAAGCGATAACCTGGGAGTTTTCGCTAGCGCCGTGGGAGCGGGTTTACCCGCGAAGCGGTCGGAACAGGCTTACAACTGTTCCAGACACCCCGCCAGATCAGCACCCAATTTCTCCAGCAGCCGCTCATAGCCCCCGGCATCCACCAGGTCGGTGCCACCCAGGGCATCCAGCTCGGCCAGGCGCACCGGCAACCCTGCCGTCAGGGTCTCGGCCAACCGCGGCCGCAGCGGTGGCTCACTGAAGACACAGGTCTTGCCCACTTCCTGCAGGCGCTTGCGCATGGCGGCCACATGTTGCGCGCCAGGCTGTACCTCGGCAGCGACAGTGAACACTCCGGCGTGTTTCAGACCGTAAGAGGCCTCGAAGTAGTCGAAGGCTTCGTGGAACACGAAGTACGGCTTGTTGGCGATACCCGATACCCGCGCCTTGATACGCGCATCCAAGGCATCCAGACGTTCGACGAAAGCTTTCAGGTTGCCCTGGTAGCGCGCCGCGTTGGAAGGATCGACCGACGCCAGGTCGGCGGCCATCTTCGTCGCGATCACCCGGGCGTTGACCGACGACAGCCACAAATGCGCATCCAGGCTACCCGGCCGGTGATCGTGATCATGGTCGTCGTGGTCTTCTTCCTCATGGGAATGGCTATCCTCGCCGAAGTGACGAAGGCTCATGCCCGGCAGCGACTGAACCGCGACCGTGGGCTTGCTGCGGCTGCCCAGCACCCGTGGCAGGAAGCTCTCCATGTCCGGCCCGATCCAGTACAACAGGTCAGCATCGCCCACACGCCGCATGTCGGAGGGGCGTAGGGCATAGTGGTGCGGCGAGGCGCCCGGCGGCAGCAGCACATCGGGCGTACCTACGCCGTCCTGCACGGCGGCGGCAATCTGCTGCAGCGGCTTGATACTGGTGAGCACCCGCACGTCGGCGTGCGCCGAACAGGCGAGGAAAGCGACAAAAAGCACAAGGAATCGGGACACGATGAATACTCGACTCGTCAGAAACAGGTAACATAATAACGTCTCCATCCAGAACCGTCGCTGCCCATGTCCATTACGCCGCTGGCTCACCGTCCCCACGATCACTCCCATTGCGTACACAGCGCACTGGCTGAGGCCGACGCCCTGTGCACGCGCCAGGGCCTGCGCCTGACCGCTCTGCGCCGTCGCGTACTGGAGCTGGTCTGGCAGAGCCACAAGCCGTTGGGCGCCTATGACATCCTTGCCGTGCTCAGCGAGCAGGATGGGCGCCGCGCCGCGCCCCCTACCGTGTACCGGGCACTGGACTTCCTGCTCGAAAACGGCCTGGTCCATCGCATCGCATCGCTCAACGCCTTCATCGGTTGCAGTCACCCTGAACATGCGCACCAAGGCCAGTTCCTGATCTGCCGGGTATGTCATGTAGCCATCGAGCTGGAGCAGGACAGCATCAGCGACGCCATCATCGCCAGTGCCAAGGACGTAGGTTTCAGCGTCGAAACCCAGACCGTCGAGATCGTCGGCCTGTGCGGCAACTGCCGGAGCGCGGCATGAGCGATGCACTGATCCGCCTTGAGCAGGTCGGCGTCACTTTCGGTGGCGAGGCAGTGCTCGACAGCATCGACCTGTCGGTCTCCCCTGGGCAGATCGTCACGCTGATCGGCCCCAACGGCGCCGGCAAGACCACGCTGGTACGCGCCGTGCTCGGCCTGCTCAAGCCGCACCGCGGTACGGTATGGCGCAAACCGCGCCTGCGCATCGGCTACATGCCGCAGAAAATCCAGGTGGACGCCACGCTGCCACTTTCGGTACTGCGCTTCCTGCGACTGGTACCGGGTGTCGACCGTGCGGCTGCTTTGTCGGCCTTGCAGGAAGTGGGCGCCGAACAGGTCATCGACAGCCCGATCCAGACCATCTCCGGGGGTGAGATGCAACGCGTGCTGCTGGCCCGCGCACTGCTGCGCGAACCTGAGCTGCTGGTACTGGATGAGCCGGTGCAGGGCGTCGACGTGGTCGGGCAGACCGAGCTGTACAACCTGATCACTCGCCTGCGCGACCGCCATGGCTGCGGCGTGCTGATGGTGTCGCACGACCTGCACCTGGTGATGAGCGCCACCGACCAGGTGGTTTGCCTGAACCGCCATGTGTGCTGCTCCGGCCACCCCGAGCAGGTCAGCAACGACCCGGCGTTCGTCGAGCTGTTCGGCCAGAACGCGCCAAGCCTGGCCATCTACCATCACCACCACGATCACAGCCATGACCTGCATGGCTCGGTGATCACCCCTGGCACCCATGTTCACGGAGAGCACTGCAAGCATGGCTGATTTTCTTCTGTATGCCCTGCTTGCGGGCCTTTCCCTGGCGCTGGTGGCCGGCCCACTGGGTTCCTTCGTGGTCTGGCGGCGCATGGCCTACTTCGGCGATACGCTGTCCCACGCGGCCCTGCTCGGCGTGGCACTGGGCTTCGCCCTGGATGTCAGCCCTGCGCTGGCAGTGACCGTGGGCTGCCTGCTGCTGGCGATCCTGCTGGTGACGCTGCAACAGCGCCAGCCGCTGGCCTCCGATACCCTGCTCGGCATCCTGGCCCCCAGCACCCTGTCGCTGGGCCTGGTGGCGCTCAGCTTCATGCACGATGTGCGCATCGACCTCATGGCCTATCTGTTCGGTGATTTGCTGGCCATCAGCACCACCGACCTGGCCTGGATCCTCGGTGGCAGCGCGCTGGTCCTGCTGCTGCTCGCAGCCTTGTGGCGCCCCCTGCTGGCGGTCACCGTGCACGAAGAGCTGGCCATGGTCGAAGGCTTGCCAGTGGCGAGCCTGCGCATGGCGCTGATGCTGCTGATTGCAGTGGTCATCGCCGTCGCCATGAAGATCGTCGGGGTGCTGTTGATCACATCGCTGCTGATCATTCCCGCCGCCGCGGCACAACGTCACGCCCGCTCCCCCGAGCAAATGGCCTTGGGTGCCAGCCTGCTGGGCGTCACCGCCGTGTGTGGCGGCCTGGCCCTGTCATGGTTCAAGGACACACCGGCCGGCCCGTCGATCGTGGTGTGCGCCGCAGTGCTATTCTTGCTGAGCCTGGCCTTGCCCAAGCGCTGAAAACCGGGGGGTGCGCAGGCATACCCTGCAACCTTTTCAAGGGTAAAGGGTCTGTAAGACCTGTTTTCGAGCGTATGCCCCTGGGTGTAGACTTGCTCGCTTTTTGCGCAAATAGAGAGTCGCAGGAATGAAGCCGTTCGCCTCCCGTTATCTGCTTGTTGCCGCGTTTTCGCTGTTCCTGGCTGCCTGTTCCAGCGCGCCGGTCGAACAGGCGGGTGCACCTGCCCAAGCCGATGCCTGGCAGCAATTGCAGCAAAGTATCACCAGCGATGAGCTGGCCACCGCCGAAGATCAGTTGGCGGCGCTGCAAACCCAGTCGCCCGACGACGCACGCCTGGAGCAATACCAGCGCCAGCTTGCCGAAGCCTACCTGCAGCGTAGCCAGATCGTCCTGCAGAAGGGCGACGTCAATGCTGCAGCCACCGCGCTGGCCCGTGCCCGGGCGCTGATGCCCCAGGCGCCAGCGGTGACCGGTGGCGATGCCGTTACCCAGGCACGCAAGGCCGAGCTGGAAAAAGCCGAGGCAGCGCTGAAGGCTGCCGAGGCCAAGCCCCAGGCGCGGGTGATCGACCCGGCTGCACCAAGCACCGTCGTTGCGCTGAAAACCACCGATATCCGGGCGATGCGACGCCAGCTCGACGAAATTGCCAAGGACGTGGTGAATTACCAGTGCGAGGTGGTGTTCCAGGTACCTCGGACCGAAGACGCGCCTTGGCTGAAGACACTGCTTGAGAAGCGCGTGCACAAGATCGACAGCGATTTCGAGCTCAAGCAGAAGCATGAAATCCGACGCTCGATGCGGGCACAGGTCGTTCTGGTCCCGCATCAGCAGTGACGATCAGGGCTGCTTTTGCAGCCCTCAGGCCGGCACACCCTCCGCGACGGCCTCTCGCTCCCATACCCGATGCCCTTCTACGGCTTTGACGAAGGCATTCATTACCGCCTTGTCATCTCCCAGCAGCAGCCCCCTGTCTTGCTTCAGGCCCAGGCTGCTTGCCAGATCCTTGGTCAGCACCATCGCCTTCAGATGCTTGTAACCCTCCAGCAGGAAATGCTTCGCCAAGCCGCTAGACGCCAGCGCCTTGACCGATTCGCTGCCGCCCGGAACGACTATCCCATCGAACATGATCGACGGCATACCCTCCATCGACGCGTCTACCGGTAACTGCTTGCCATCTGCCGTCTTCACCGGCGCGGAGCTCGGCCCCAGCAGCAGTGGACGGGCGCTCTCGGCCTCCAGCGCCTTGACCAGCGCGTCAACGCTAGCCGCATCCACCCCATCGGCCACCAGCAGCGCAATCTTGCGCCCCTTGATACCGACGTCACCAGGATGGTTCATCTGGCTCAGCGCCTCGGATTGCGCGAGTTTGCTTCCCTTGACCTTCACCGTGCCCTGCTTGGGCGCCGGCAACCCGAGGTTCGCTGCTACTGCAGCCGCCAGCTTCAGGTCGATGTTAGCCAGAATCTCGTTCACCTCTCGCTGGCGGATGGTCTCTCGCTCCACCTTGCCCAACTCGAAGCTGTAGGCCTTGATGATGTGTTGCTGCTCAGTCGGGCTCATGCTCTGGAAAAACAGCCGCGCCTGGGAGAAATGGTCGCCGAACGATTCGCTGCGCTGGCGGATCTTGTGCGCGTCGATGCGCTCCTGATAGCTCTCGAAACCGCCGTCCTGCGCCGCAGGAGGCGTCTCCTTGGGCCAACCGCCGTCGATAGAGTTCGGCTCGTATGAGGCACGCCCCCTGTTGATGGTCATGCGGTGCATGCCATCGCGCTGGCCGTTGTGGTTCTGCGACATCGGGCAGTTGATCGGGATCTCATGGAAGTTCGGGCCACCCAGCCTGCTGATCTGAGTATCGGTGTAGGAAAACAGCCGGCCCTGCAGCAGCGGATCATTGCTGAAGTCGATACCCGGCACGATGTGCCCCGGACAGAAAGCCACTTGCTCGGTTTCGGCAAAGAAATTGTCCGGGTTGCGGTTGAGCACCATCTTGCCCAGCTTGGTGACTGGCACCAGTTCCTCGGGAATGATCTTGGTCGGATCGAGCAAGTCGAAGTCGAACTTGTGCTCATCGGCCTCAGGTACGATCTGCACACCCAACTCCCACTCAGGGTAGTCACCGGTTTCGATCGCTTCCCACAAGTCGCGGCGATGGTAGTCGGTGTCTTTGCCCGCCAGCTTCTGTGCCTCATCCCATAGCAATGAATGCACGCCCTGGCGCGGCTTCCAGTGGAACTTGACGAAACTGGCCACGCCCTCGGCGTTGATCATGCGGAAAGTATGCACGCCAAAGCCTTCCATCATCCGCAGGCTGCGCGGAATGGCGCGATCGGACATGGTCCAGATGACCATGTGCGCCGATTCCGGCACCAGCGAAACGAAGTCCCAGAAGGTGTCATGGGCCGAGCCGCCCGTCGGTATCTCGTTGTGCGGTTCAGGCTTCACGGCATGCACGAAGTCAGGAAACTTGATCGCATCCTGAATGAAAAACACCGGCATATTGTTGCCAACAAGGTCGAAGTTGCCTTCATCGGTGTAGAACTTGACGGCGAAGCCGCGCACATCGCGCACCGTGTCTCCCGAGCCGCGTGGCCCTTGTACCGTGGAAAACCGTACGAACACCGGCGTGATCTTCTCCGGGTCCTGGAGGAAGCCAGCCTTGGTCAACTGGGCATGACAGCCGTAGCTCTGGAAGTAGCCATGGGCACCGGTACCCCGGGCGTGGACGATACGCTCAGGGATGCGTTCATGGTCGAAGTGGGTGATCTTCTCGCGCAGGATGAAGTCTTCGAGCAGCGATGGTCCGCGAGGGCCCGCCTTCAGGCTGTTCTGGTTATCGGCGATCTTCACGCCCTGGTTGGTGCGCAGCGCCTGCCCGGTGGCATCGCTGCGGCAGGACTCCAGCCGCTGCAGCTTGGCATTGGTGTTGGCCCGGTCAGGGGTATCGGTGCCGGCGACTTCACTGTGCTTGGGCGCGTCGTTCTTCTTGGTGGGCATGAGTCGGCTCTCCTCGTCAGTCTTCAGGCATGCCCTGTACGGGCTCGTTCAAGTAGTGACTAGGAAGCTTTGCCGAGCGTTCAATCAGGATTACCGGTTGTCGCGTTATGCCCGCTGGATTGGTGCATGACGAAATAAATGCTAAGAACAGCTATGGGAAAAGGCTAAAATGCGCGACCCCCGGCCAACCGCCGACACAAATTCCATGCGCCCCACAAGGTTCGCTACGTGATCGAGTTCCAAAATGTGCATAAGACCTACCGCGTCGCCGGTAGGGAAATCCCAGCTCTCAACCCGACCAGCCTGACCATCGAAAACGGCCAGGTATTCGGCCTGATTGGCCACTCCGGTGCGGGCAAGAGCACCATGCTGCGCCTGATCAATCGCCTCGAGGAGCCCTCGGGCGGCAAGATCATCGTCGACGGCGAAGATGTCACCGCCTTCAATGCCAACCAGCTACGCGGTTTTCGTCAGCAGGTCGGGATGATTTTCCAGCACTTCAACTTGCTGGCATCCAAGACCGTGGCCGACAACGTGGCGCTGCCACTGACCCTGGCCGGCGAGCTGTCGCGCAGCGAGATCGACAAGCGCGTCAGCGAACTGCTGGCCCGCGTTGGCCTGCAGGACCATGCCAGGAAGTACCCGGCACAGCTGTCTGGCGGTCAGAAGCAGCGCGTCGGCATCGCCCGTGCCTTGTCCACCAACCCAAAAATCCTCCTATGCGACGAGGCCACCAGCGCCCTCGACCCACAGACCACGGCCTCGGTGCTGCAGCTGCTGGCCGAGATCAACCGCGAGCTGAACCTGACCATCGTGCTGATCACCCACGAAATGGACGTGATCCGCCGGGTGTGCGACCGCGTTGCGGTCATGGATGCCGGCCATATCGTCGAGCAGGGCTCGGTGGCCGAAGTATTTCTGCATCCGCAACACCCGACCACCAAGCGCTTCGTGCAGGAAGACGAACACGTCGATGAAAGCGAGCAGCGTGACGACTTCGCCCACGTGCCAGGCCGCATCGTGCGCCTGACATTCCAGGGCGATGCGACCTACGCACCGCTGTTGGGCACCGTGGCCCGTGAGACCGGGGTCGACTACAGCATCCTCGCTGGACGTATCGACCGCATCAAGGATGTCCCCTATGGACAGCTGACCCTGGCCGTCACCGGCGGCGACATGGAGGCGGCGTTCGACCGCTTCAAGGCAGCTGACGTACATATGGAGGTACTGCGTTGATGGACGCGCTCAATTTCTTCGCCAACGTCGACTGGGCCGAAATCTGGCTGGCCACCGTCGATACCATGATCATGCTGTTCGGCTCGCTGTTCTTCACCGTGCTGCTGGGCCTGCCGCTGGGCGTACTGCTGTTCCTCTGCGGACCACGGCAGATGTTCGAGCAGAAGGGCGTCTATGCGCTGTTGTCGTTCGTCGTCAACGTGCTGCGTTCGCTGCCGTTCATCATTCTGCTGATCGTGATGATCCCGGTCACCGTGATGATCACTGGTACCTCGCTGGGTGTCGCGGGCGCCATCCCGCCGCTGGTGGTAGGCTGCACGCCGTTCTTCGCACGCCTGGTCGAAACGGCCCTGCGCGAAGTGGACCGTGGCATCATCGAAGCCACCCAGTCGATGGGCGCCACCACCCGCCAGATCATCACCAACGCGTTGCTGCCAGAGGCCCGTCCGGGCATCTTCGCAGCCATCACCGTCACTGCCATCACCCTGGTGTCCTACACCGCCATGGCGGGTGTGGTGGGTGCCGGCGGCCTGGGCGACCTGGCGATCCGCTTCGGCTACCAGCGTTTCCAGACCGACGTGATGATCGTTACCGTCGTGCTGCTGCTGATTCTGGTTCAAGTCCTGCAAAGCGTGGGCGACAAACTGGTCGTGCATTTTTCCCGTAAGTAACCCCAATGGGGTCGGCCAGGCCGACCCGTTCGGGGGCCGTCGCGGCCCTCACAAGGAGTGATCAATGAAGAAGCTGCTTGCTGTCGCTGCCGCCATCGCGGCCTTCTCGGCCCACGCCGACACCCTGACCGTTGCCGCCACCCCGGTGCCGCACGCCGAGATCCTCAAGTTCGTCCAGCCACAGCTGGCGAAGGAAGGCGTAGAGCTGAAGGTCAAGGAATTCACCGACTACATCCAGCCGAACGTGCAGGTCGCCGAGAAGCGCCTGGACGCCAACTTCTTCCAGCACCAGCCGTACCTGGATGAATTCAACAAGTCCAAGGGCACTCAGCTGGTCAGCGTTACCGGCGTGCACCTGGAGCCCTTGGGCGCCTACTCGACCAAGATCAAGAAGCTCGACGAGCTGTCCTCCGGTGCCACCGTGGTCATCCCCAACGACGCCACCAACGGCGGTCGTGCCCTGTTGCTGCTGGACAAGGCCGGTGTGATCAAGCTCAAGGACAACAAGAACATCCTGTCCACCGTCAAAGACATCACCGGTAACGACAAGGGCCTGAAGTTCCGTGAGCTCGAAGCAGCCACCATCCCCCGCGTACTGACCCAGGTCGACCTGGCGCTGATCAACACCAACTATGCGCTGGAAGCCAAGCTGAACCCGGAGAAGGATGCACTGGTCATCGAAGGCAGCGACTCGCCTTACGTGAACATTCTGGTGGCTCGTCCGGACAACAAGGACTCGGACGACATGAAGAAACTGGCTGCTGCGCTGCACTCGCCAGAGGTGAAGAAATTCATCGAAGAGAAGTACAAGGGTGCGGTGATTCCGGCGTTCTAAGCCGCAGATCTACACCCGCCTCTTCGCGGGCAAACCCGCTCCCACAGGTGAACCGCTGTGCTCCAGATCAGCGGAAAAGCTCTGGGAACGGGTTCACCCGCGGGGCTTTCAGGGCCTGGTTCAATCCCGCTTGACCAACCCCGGCAACTGCGCCACCAGCTTCTGGTTATTGAACGGCGCTCGAATGAACCCACGCTGACGCCCGTCCGGCCCGACGATTGCCAGGTTGCCACTGTGATCCACGGTATACCCAGGCTTGCTGGTATCGGCCGGAATGAAGGGAATGCTCAAGGCGTTGGCCAGTTTCTGGGTATCCTCGATCGACCCCGCGACCCCCACGAAATCCTTGTCGAAATAGCCCAGGTACTGCTTGAGCTGGTTCGGCGTATCGCGGTTCGGGTCAACGCTCACCAGCATCACTTGCAGCCGGTCCACGGCCTCCTTGGGCAGTTCGCTCTTCACCTGGCGCAACTGGGCCAGGGTAGTAGGGCAGATGTCCGGGCAGTAGGTGTAGCCGAAGAACAGCAGCGACCACTTGCCCTTGAGGTCATCCAGCTTTACCGGCTGGCCGTCCTGATTGGTCATGGTCACGTCCGCCACCGTACGGCTCTGGGGCAGCAGGATAATGCCGGCGTCGATCAGCTCGGCAGGGTTGGGTTGGCCGCGGCCATTGAGCACCTTGTTGACGGTAAGGCCCAGGATCAGCGCGACCAGGGCGACGAGGATGAATACGGTTTTCTGGGTTCGAGTCATAGGTTCAGCAACAAGTAGTGGTCAACGAGCAACGCGATGAACAGTGCGAACAGGTAGCCGATAGAGTACTTGAACGTGCCGATCGCCGCGTGCGGCCGGCTGCCACGGTACAACACCCACGCCCAATGCAGAAAGCGCAGGCCGAGCAAAAGGGCACAAACCAGGTAGAGCAGGCCGCTCATGTGGATGGCGTAGGGCAACAGGGTAACCGCCAGCAGAATCA
Source organism: Pseudomonas sp. Rh2 (assembly GCF_040762985.1). NCBI lineage: Bacteria > Pseudomonadati > Pseudomonadota > Gammaproteobacteria > Pseudomonadales > Pseudomonadaceae > Pseudomonas > Pseudomonas sp. Rh2. Next base: position 573,697 of record NZ_CP142890.1, on the reverse strand, counting down.
GGGTGTAGAGCAGGATATGCAGCTTGGTGTATCCCTCGCCGTGGGTTACCGGCAGCATCGGAATATCGGCCTTGGCGTATTCCTCCTTGCGGTGAATGGCCAACGCCCAGAAATGCGGGGGCGTCCAGGCAAAGATGATCAGCACCAGCAGCAGTGGCTCGGCGCTGATGTGGCCGCTGACCGCCACCCAGCCGAGCAACGGCGGTGCCGCGCCAGCCAACCCGCCGATGACGATGTTCTGTGGCGTGGCGCGCTTGAGAAAGCCGGTGTAGAGCACTGCATAACCCAACAATGAAGCCAGGGTCAGCCAGGCCGTGAGGGCGTTGGTGAAGACCAGCAGCGAAGCCATGCCCATCAGGGCCAACGCCAGCGCGAACAACAGCGCCGGCAGAGGCGCTACCCGGCCTTCGGCCAGTGGCCGCTTCTGGGTGCGTGCCATGAGTGCATCGATACGCCTGTCGACCACATGGTTGATGACCGCCGCACCACCGGCGCACAGGGCTATGCCCAAATTGCCGAACACCAGCACGCTCCAGGCCACACCCGCACGGGTGGCGAGAAACATGCCCACCAGCGAGGTGATCAGCATCAACACGACCACCTTGGGTTTGGTCAATTCCAGATAGTCGCGCCAACCGGCACGCGAGCGGTGTGCACTCAGAAGCGTCGCCACGAATCATTCCTCATAGGTTGCGAGAGGCCTACGCCTGGCACAGGCGTAAGACGCCAGCCATGACCGACGCGAACCTTGTCGACCACCCGAATGCGGTAGTTCACAAGCACCATGCTCAGCAACAACAGCGCGCCGCCTGCGTTATGTGCCACGGCGACGGCCAGGGGCAAATGGAACAGCACGTTGCTGATGCCCAACCCGACCTGCATCACCAATGCCAGGAGCACCAGGCGCGCCAACCGGCTCAGGCCACAGCGGTGAAGCTTCCAACTGAGCATCAGCAGGACACAGGTGACGATCATCGCGCCCAGTCGATGGCTGATATGAATGGCCGTGCGCGCATCGCTGTCCAGCTGCCCGCCGAGGTAGTTCGGACCGACATGTTGGGTCAGGTGGAAGCCATTGCTGAAGTCGGCTGACGGCCACCATTGCCCATGGCAGGTGGGCAAGTCGATACAGGCAACCGCGGCATAGTTGGCACTGACCCAACCACCCAAGGCGATCTGCCCAATCACCACCAGCAATGCCAAGGCAGCCACCCTGCGCAGGCTCAACGGCAGTTTTGGCAGTGGCGCAAATGCCTGGGATAGACGCAGCGACAACAGGAACAGCAGGCTCAACGTGGTAAAGCCCCCCAGCAGGTGCGCAGTGACCACCTGCGGCCACAACTTGAGAGTGACCGTCCACATCCCGAATGCCGCCTGGGCCAGGACCACCCCAAGCAGCAATACCGGCAAGCGGTAGGGCTGGCCATCACGCGCGTGACGGCGCACCGCCTGTAGGGCCAGGTAAGCGATCACCAGCGCCAAGGTACCGGCAAAGTAGCGATGGACCATTTCGGCCCAGCCTTTGGCCTCTTCCACTGGGTGTTCGGGAAAGTGCAATTCGGCATGGGCCAGCTGCGCTTCAGTCTTGGGCACGCTGATGAAGCCATAGCAGCCTGGCCAGTCCGGGCAACCGAGGCCTGCATGGGTGAGGCGGGTATAGGCACCGAGCAGGACGACCAGCAGTGCCAGCAGGGTGGCGAACACAGCGAGGCGGAATCCAGGTCTGGCCATGACAGGCTCCTAGCCGATGTTGGACAGCTTGAGCAGGTGACGCAGGTCGTCCAGCACATGCTTGCCGTTGACCTTGGCGTCATAGCGCAGCACCAGGTTGCCGTGAGGGTCGACGATCCACAGTTGCGGACCGGCTTCCTCCACTTTCTGCAGGTAGCGTTGAATATCCAGCGGGTAGCGCTGCAACTGGGGATATTCGCGACCCAGCAGGGCCTGATAGTCGGGGCTCAATGGCTGGGCGATGGCCAAGGCATGACTGGCACGGCTGGCGTCGCGACCAAGGCCGATCTGGATCTGCCGGGCCAGGTACACCAGTTTCTGACAATCGTCGGCGCAGGCCTGGGGCGTGCTGACCAGCAGCTGCCACCGTTCGTCCTGCGCAGTGATGCCGATGTCTGCAAGGCTCTCGCCATTGCCGATCATCACGCCGTGATAGCTGCGCCCCTCCGGCACCCAGAACTGCAGCTTGTACATGAAGGTGGCGAGCAGCATCGGCCCGAGCACCACCAGCAGGATCAGAATCAGCTGCAAACGCCCACGGGCTTTGGGTTTGCGGCCTTCAGGCACGTCCAGTGGACTGGTGGCGGCGGCCATGGTCGTTCTCCTTCTTGTTGTGCCAGCCAAAGTAGAGGTAAAGCAGCACCAGGGCGGTGGCCAGGGCGAACCACTGCACGGCATAGCCCTGGTGCTTTTCCGGGCCCATGGCGACCACCGGCCAGTCTGCACGGTAGCTGGCGGGGCCGGGCTGCAGGCGCAATTCATGGGCGAAACCTTCGCGGTCCAGCTGTTGCCACAGGTGGGCGGGGTCGACAGCGGTCAGCAGGTGAGGCCATTGACCGCCCTCCGGGTCGGGGTGAAGCTGGAAAGCACTGCCCGGCGCCACATAGACCGAAGCATCCAGCACCATGGATTGCGCAGGCGTCTCGAAGTGCACGGGTACACGGCGGTCGGGCCAGGGCAGCCAGCCGCGGTTGACCAACAGCCACAGCCCGCTGGCCTGGTCATGGAAGGGCTGGAGCAGCTCGATGCCTGCCTGGCCGTCGCGCATGCGGTTATCCAACAGCACACTGTGTTCGCCATCGAAGCGTCCAAAGAGGTGCACGCGTCGGTAAGCTACATCCTCAGCCAGCTGCAACTGAGCCGCGCCCACCGGGGCCTCCACCTGGCGCTGGGCATAGGTGTCCAGCAGGGCGCGTTTTTCCTGTGCGCGGCCGAGCTGCCAGCCGCCGAGCGAAATCAGCACCGGCAGCAGTGCAAGCACTACCAGGGTGGGCATCCAGCCTGGTCGAAACGGCCTCACAACGGCCTCATACGGTCGAGCGCTATACTTATCCACATCACCGCATCCCCCCGGAGTATCGTCATGCTCAAGGCCGCGATTGTCCTGATGTTGTTGGCCACGATTGCCAGCCTGTTCAGTGGCCTGGTGTTTCTGGTCAAGGACGATGAAAACTCGACCCGGCTGCTCAAGGCACTGACCGTTCGTGTCGCCCTGGCCGCCGTCACCGTGGGGCTGGTGGCCTGGGGCTTCATCAGTGGCCAGCTGGTTTCCAACGCCCCCTTCTGAAACACGTTGCATCTGCGGCTAAAGCCGGCTTGCCCGCAACCGCCCCTACAGCACGTAGACAAAGATGAACAGCCCGACCCACACCACATCGACGAAGTGCCAGTACCAACTGGCCGCCTCGAAACCGAAGTGTTTGTCCGGGTTGAAATGCCCGCGCAGGATACGCACGAGCATGACGATCAGAATGATCGTGCCAAGGGTAACGTGGGCACCGTGAAAGCCCGTGAGCATGAAGAAAGTCGCGCCGTAGATGCCAGAACCCAAGGTCAGCCCAAGCTTGGTGTAGGCCTCGTGATATTCGTACGCTTGCAGCGCGATGAAGCTGATGCCCAGGATGATGGTCAGCGCCATCCACAACTTCAGTGCCCCACGATGATCACGCCGCAAGGCGTGGTGGGCGATGGTGATGGTTACACTGGAACTGACCAGCAAGATGGTATTGATCAGCGGCAGGTGCCACGGGTCGATCACCTCCTTGGGCGGCGGAAAGAGTTTCGGGTCCGGGGTGTTGAGCAACGGCCAGGCGAACTCGAAGCTTGGCCACAGCATGTGGGCGATCCCCTTGTGTCCTTCGCCCCCCAGCCATGGGCCAGCCAGCACGCGCACGTAGAACAGCGCACCGAAGAAGGCCAGGAAGAACATCACTTCAGAGAAGATGAACCAACTCATGCCCCAGCGGAACGAGCGGTCCATCTGCGCGCTGTAGAGACCGGCATGGCTTTCCTTGACCACCGCGCCGAACCAGCCAAACAGCATGTAGGCCAGAAACAACGCACCGATGAAAAAGATCAGCGGCCCATGGGAATCGGGATGCCCGGCCTTGAGGTCATTGAACCAGGTGCCCAGGCCGAACATGGTGATGAACATGCCGATCGTCGCGATGATCGGCCACTTGCTCTGCGCCGGGACGTAATAGTGCTCGTGACTTGCCATTGCTGTTCTCCTTCCCTTAACGGGCGCCCTGGACGTCCTGGGTCGCGAGATGCGCGACCGGCGGGTGGCGAGCGGTGATGTCGAACAAGGTGTAGGCCAGTGTCAGGTGCTTCACGCTGGCCGGCAGGTCGCGATCGACGATGAAACGCACCGGCATCTCGATGCGTTCGCCGGGTTGCAGCACCTGCTGGGTGAAGCAGAAACATTCGGTCTTGTGGAAATACGCCGCCGCCTCGGCCGGGGTGATGCTGGGAACGGCCTGAGCGCTCATGGGCCGCTCCGTCGGGTTCCGCGCGATGAAAATCATCTGGTTCACCGCCCCTGGGTTGACGTCGATCTGGTCGGCCGTGGAATAGAAGTCCCAGACCATGTCACCGGCATTGGTCGACATGAACTGCACCCGCACGCTGCGCGACGGGTCGCTGAGCTGGGTGCCTTCGTACTGCCCGCCGGTCTTGCCATTGATGCCAAAGGCTTTGCACATCACGTCGTAGAGGGGCACCAGGGCAAAGCCGAACGCGAACATCACAACGGTCAGCATCAGCAGGCGCAGCACCAGGCGTTTGAGTGACAGGCCGTTCATGGGCACTTTCCTATTTCACTTCCGGTGGCGTCTGGAAGGTGTGGTAGGGCGCTGGCGAGGGGATCGACCATTCCAGGCCCTCGGCGCCATCCCAAGGCTTGGCCGGCGCAGGTGCGCCACCGCGGATGCACTTGATGACGATGAACAGGAAGAAGATCTGCGTCGCACCGAACATGAAGGCACCGATCGATGACACCATGTTGAAGTCGGCAAATTGCAGGTTGTAGTCGGGAATCCGCCGTGGCATGCCGGCCAAGCCAACGAAATGCATGGGGAAGAAAGCCAGGTTCATGCCGATGAACGACAACCAGAAGTGCAGCTTGCCCAGGGTTTCGTCGTACATGTGGCCAGTCCACTTGGGCAACCAGTAGTAGGCAGAGGCAAAGATGCCGAAGATCGCCCCGGGTACCAGGACGTAGTGGAAATGCGCCACCACGAAGTACGTGTCGTGGTACTGGAAGTCAGCCGGTGCGATGGCCAGCATCAATCCTGAGAACCCGCCGATGGTGAACAGGATGACGAAGGCAATGGCGAACAGCATCGGCGTTTCGAAGGTCAACGAGCCCTCCCACATGGTGCTGACCCAGTTAAACACCTTGACCCCGGTGGGTACGGCGATGAGCATGGTGGCGTACATGAAGAACAGCTCGCCAACCACCGGGATGCCAACCACGAACATGTGGTGCGCCCAGACGATGAACGACAGGAAGGCAATCGCACCGGTGGCGTACACCATCGACGTGTAGCCGAACAGCGGCTTGCGCGAAAATGCCGGAATGATCGAGCTCACAGCGCCGAACGCCGGCAGGATCATGATGTACACCTCGGGGTGGCCGAAGAACCAGAACACATGCTGGAACAGTACCGGGTCACCGCCACCGGCGGCGCTGAAGAAGCTGGTGCCGAAGTGAATGTCCATCAGCATCATGGTCACCACGCCAGCCAGTACCGGCATCACCGCAATCAGCAGGAAAGCGGTGATCAGCCAGGTCCAGACGAACAGCGGCATCTTCATCAGGGTCATGCCGGGGGCACGCAGGTTGAGGATGGTGGCGATCACGTTGATCGCCCCCATGATCGAGCTGATACCCATCATGTGGATGGCGAAGATGAAGAACGTCACGCTGGCCGGCGCATAGGTGGTCGACAGCGGGGCGTAGAAGGTCCAGCCGAAGTTAGGCCCGCCGCCCGGGGTGAACAGGGTCGAGACCAGCAGCAGGAACGCCGCCGGCAGCAGCCAGAAGCTGAAGTTGTTCATCCGCGGCAGGGCCATGTCCGGTGCCCCGACCATCAGCGGGATCATCCAGTTGGCGAGTCCGACGAAGGCGGGCATCACGGCACCGAACACCATGATCAGGCCATGCATGGTGGTCATCTGGTTGAAGAAGGCCGGCTCCACGATCTGCAGTCCCGGCTGGAACAGCTCGGCGCGTATCACCATGGCGAACGAGCCGCCGAGCAGGAACATCATGAAGCTGAACCACAGGTACATCGTGCCGATGTCCTTGTGGTTGGTGGTCAGCACCCAGCGCATCAAGCCCTTGGCTGGGCCATGGGCATGTTCGTGGCCGTGGGCGTGGTCGTCGATCACTGCACTCATGTCCTGTCTCCTGCAACCCATTGATTGCCGCGAGTATCCCGGTTCATTGCGCTTCGGCCTGCTTGAGCGCCAGCACGTCTTTGGGCGTGACCATGTCGCCCTTGTTGTTGCCCCAGGCATTGCGCTCGTAGGTAACGACGGCGGCGATGTCGACTTCCGACAGTTGTTTGCCGAAGGCAGACATGGCCGTGCCAGGCTTGCCGTGGAAGACGATGTTCAAGTGACCTTCCTTCGGTCCCGTTGCGATCTTCGAGCCTTTGAGTGCCGGGAACATGGGCGGCAAGCCTTGGCCTTCGGCCTGGTGACAGGCCACGCAGGTTGTGTGATAGACCTTGTCGCCACGCTCGACCAGCTCTTCAAGGGTCCACTCCTTGCTGGTCAACTCCTTGAGCTTGGCCGCTTCTGCCTTGCGCTCACCCAGCCAGGTGTCGTAATCGGCCTTGGACTTGACCTCCACCACCACTGGCATGAAGCCGTGGTCCTTGCCGCACAACTCGGTGCACTGGCCACGGTAGATACCGGGCTTCTCGATGCGGGTCCAAGCCTCGTTGACGAAGCCTGGAATGGCATCGCGCTTGACGGCGAAGGCGGGTACCCACCAGGAATGAATGACATCGGCAGCGGTCACCAGGAAGCGCACCTTTGCACCCACCGGCAGCACCAGTGGCTGATCGACCTCGAGCAGGTAATGCTCGTCCTTGGGCGCCTTGTTATGGATCTGGTCCGCTGGCGTGGCCAGGTTGCTGAAAAACTCCACGTCCTGGCCCAGGTACTTGTAATGCCACTTCCACTGGTAACCGGTCACCTGGATATCGACGTCCGACTCACTGGCGTCGTAGATGTCGATCAGCGTTTTGGTGGCCGGAATGGCCATGGCCACCAGAATCAGGAAGGGGACGACCGTCCAGAGGATTTCCACCCAGGTGTGTTCGTGGAAATGTGCGGGCTGCTGCCCCGTGGAACGCCGATGGATGACCATCGACCAGAACATCGCACCGAACACCACGATGCCAATGATCACGCAGATCCAGAAGATGGTCATGTGCAGGTCGAACACGGCGTTGGAGACTTCCGTCGCCCCTGGCGCCATGTTCACAGTCCAGGCGGCGTGTGCCTGACCGAAAACCGACCACAACAGCAGGCCCATCCAGACATGTGGATGTCGCATCATTGCGGGTTCCCCTTCTAGTTCTTGTTGTCCCGGAGGCATTCACCTGCGGCAAGCGGGAACGGCGGTCAAGACTGCCTGACTTCGACGACCGAGCCCCTGCGAAAGCAGACGGGCCTCATCAACGAATCACGTTCAACGGGAGTATAGACAGCGACCAATGGTGCGCAATGAAGGGCGTGAAATGAACCGCACGAAATTGGATAATGCCCCCACAAACCGCGGGCTAGAGCCTTGCTAGCACAATAATGGCATATTGATATAGCTCGCTCCGCACACGTTTGCGGGTTTTATAACAAACTTGTCTTAGGCATTCCGTATACCGAGCTACCTTAGTGTCTTCCGTTTGTAATGCCTTGTCCCTGGAGTTGTCATGAACATCGCTGCCGTGCGCGAGCAGATTAGCCAAGCCCACCAACATGAGAGCCGTACCGGCCAACTGAAACAGCGTCTCGAGGCGCAACTGCCCCATCTGCACCCCTCGATCCAACTGCCTGAGCAGGACGCCCAGGGTACTTTGGCGCGCTTCGTCAGCGCTTACATCGACCAGGTTCCAGAATTGCTGGAGGCGGCAAACGCAGTCGCCCGCGAGGCGGGTATCGAGTCGCAGATCAAGCCGGTGCTGAAGATCGCCGAAGCCTACTTCCTGCAGCCACCCAGCGTGATGCAGGGTCATGTGGGCCTGGATTGCCTGCTGGACGAGGCTTACCTGGCACACCGGCTGGTGGAAGAGGTCAACGACCTTTACATCCGCCACTTCCAGCAGCCATTGATCCCGGTCGACACGACCGTGGCCAACCTCATCGCTCACCAACTGATCGGTGAAAGTTTCGCCAACCAGCTGGATGAGGTGGTGCACCACTCGGTCGATGAAATGCTGGACGACGAAAGCTTCGCCGCGGAGTCGGTCGAACAATACCGCGAAAACCTGTGCAGCCCGGAAACCGGCGCAGCCTGGAAACGCTGGCCGTGCCTGTCGCGCCAGCTTGGCGTGGAGCTGGGCCAGCCGGCTTGACCGCCAAGGCTGCGCAACAGAGGCCTTCGATTCCACCGGACCTGTGGGGGCGGGTTTGTCCCGCGCCCACCAATGACCACGTCGCCCTGTACGCCAGTTTGGGGTTACGCTCCGACGCCCACGGTCGTACGCAACCGGCCCTCGATGCGCCGTTTCAAGCGGCGCTGCTCGATCTTCAACCGCGAACCATTGGCCGAATTGCTGCGGCTCCAGTCCTCCAGCAGCTCAAGGCATGAGTGGTCTATGTAGCTCAGGTTGCCCAGCGGCACATGCAATGTGGTACCCGCCGGAACGGTATCGAGCACCTGGGTCAGCGCCGGCACCTTGAGAAAGGTCGCGGCACCACTGAGCCGAAGCTCCATGTGCCCAGGCTTTTCCAGGGTTACCAGGCTGATCTTCAGGCGCGCCGCCTTGAAAGCCAGCTTGAGCAGGGTCAGGGCAAAGCCCAGCAGCACACCGGTCAGAAGGTCGGTGAAAATGATGGCCAGCGCGGTGGCCGCGTAGGTGAACATCGGCATCCGCCCGTAGCGCCCCAAACCACGGAAGGCCTTGAAGTCCACCAGTTTGATACCCGTGAACACCAGAACGCCTGCCAGGCTTGCCACCGGGATTTGCTGCAGCACGCTGCTCAGGGCGACGACGAACGCCAGCAGCCAAAGGCCGTGGAAGATGGCCGAGGCGCGGGTCTTTGCTCCCGCCTGGACATTGGCTGAGCTGCGTACGATCACCCCGGTCATCGGTAAGGCGCCAAGCACGCCGCACAGCATGTTGCCGATACCTTGGGCGGACAATTCACGGTCGAAGTCCGAACGCTGGCCACTGTGCATGCGGTCCACCGCAGCGGCTGACAGCAAGGTTTCGGCACTGGCGATGAAAGCCAAGGCGAAGGCCGCTACCAGAAGCGTAGGGTCGGCCAGCTTCAGCAGGTCATCCGGACGAATCCAGTCGATGGCCTCGGTCAGGTCGGCCGGCACCTGCACCCGATTCACCGAAAGCCCCAGCCATATGCTGACTGCCGTCATTGACGCCACGCCCAGCAGGGCGCCGGGGATGAAGCGCAGTCGCTGAGGCCGCAGGCGCTCCCAGCCCCACATGATGGCGATGGTGCCCAGCCCCAGCGCACCGGCCTGCCAGGCCGCGCCGGCGCTTTCCGACGGCAGGGCTGCGGCAACTGTCGCAGGAAACGCCAGCAGATTCTGCATGCCGGTTGGCTGCGGGGCGGTGTCAAACATCACGTGCAACTGCGACAGCACGATCAGCACCCCGATGCCGGCCAGCATGCCATACACCACCGCTGGGGCCGTGACCCGGAACCAACAGCCCAACTTCAGGCGCCCGGCCAGCAGCTGCAACAAGCCTGCTACCAGCAGAATCGGCCCCAACATGGCGATGCCATGCTGGCGTACCAGCTCGAACACCAGCACCGCCAGACCAGCCGCCGGTCCACTGACCTGCAGCGGCGAACCTGCCAGGAAGCCAACCACGATACCGCCGATGATGCCTGTGATCAGGCCCTTGGCCGGAGGCATGCCCGAGGCGATCGCAATGCCCATGCACAACGGCAGGGCCACCAGAAACACTACGACTGATGCCAGTAGTTCGCGCGGCAATGCCGCTGTTATCTGTGTCTTGTTCACCATTTCTTTCCTTCCTCTGTCACAGGCCATTCCTCTGGCCATAGGCATGTTGGCCCTGACAAGCGCGCAGGCGCGGGCCGCCAGCAGCGTTGCCGGCAAGACAGTCAGGGAGATTCAAGGCAGCAGAAGGCCGCACCGCACCCAGAACGGGTGCAGTCGGCTATCAAGGTAATGCGGGTGTCAGGGTCGCTTAGTAGCGGCCTCTCGGGGTCGCGCAGGGGATCGGCTCACCCGCGGTGAGCGGCAGGAAGCTGTCGCTTGCCGCGTCGTAGGCTTCGATCTGACTGGTCTCGATGTCGTAGATCCAACCATGGATATACAGCTGGCCCGCCGCCAGGCGCGACGCGACCGAAGGATGTGTGCGCAGGTGGTGCAATTGGGCGATGACGTTTTCCTTGGTCACCACTTTCATGGTCTCGTGCTCGCTGCCGCACGAGCAGTTGTCCTCGACCACGGTACGGGCGACTTCGGCGTGGCGCAGCCAAGCCTTGACCGTTGGCATCTTCTCCAACGAGCTGGGGTTGAGCACGGCACGCATCGCGCCGCAGTCGGAGTGGCCGCAAACGATGATGTGATGCACGCCCAGGGCGAGCACCGCATATTCGATGGCGGTGGAAACGCCGCCGTTCATCTGACCATACGGGGGGACCACGTTGCCGACGTTGCGGGTCACGAACAGATCGCCTGGCGAGCTCTGGGTGATCAGCTCAGGGACGATGCGCGAGTCGGCGCAGGTGATGAACATGGCGCGCGGCTTCTGCGCGGTGGCGAGCTTCTTGAACAACTCTTGCTGCTCGGGGAAGACGTCATGGTGAAAGCGCAGGAAGCCGTCGACGATGTGCTTCAGGGCGGCATCGGCGCTCTCGGCGGGGGCCTCCGGAACGACCTTGGATGGGTCCTTGACGGGCATGATTCATCCTCTTGACGGTTTGTAGGTAAATCCATTTTACCGGTGAAAGATTCTGGCTATGCGGGGATTTAGATGACGCACGCAGGCCATTCATCACAGTCGCTGCCGACTGATTGCATACGCTAGCGGGGAAAACTTAATTGAAACTGAATTCGGAGGCTCTAGAACAAGCGTTCCAGACCAAGGAGGAGGGAGCTGAATAATATCAAAAAAGCATCAGCCGCCAACCCCTATGAGTGAAATTATTGGCTGCCATTAGCCTCATTGGATGCAACAGCATTGCCTCGATGGTTCAGAACAGCGCCATCTGTCCACCCGGAGGGCAAAAGGACGAGCAGTCCAGAGACTGAGCCTCCCGGCGTTCGAAAGCCAGACGACGCATGGCCCTGGCGAAACGCTGGGCCAGCAGATCGGCGAATACCCCCTCGCCACGCATGCGTGCCCCGAACCGACTGTCGTAGAGCTCGCCGCCTCGGCTCTGGCGGATCAAGCTGAGCACATGCGCGGCACGTTGTGGATAGTGGTCGTGCAGCCATTGCTCGAACAGCGGCGCCACTTCCAGTGGCAGGCGCAGCATCATGTAGGCGGCGCTCTGCGCGCCGGCTTCCTTGGCGGCTTCCAGCAGGTGCTCCAGCTCGCTGTCATTGATCATCGGGATGATGGGGGAGCACAGCACGCCCACCGGCACCCCTGCTTCGCGCAATACCCGAATCGCCCTCAACCGCGCCTTGGGTGCCGCCGCGCGGGGTTCCAGCACGCGCTTGAGCTCATCATCCAACGTGGTGAGGCTGATCATCACCCGCACCAGGCGCTGGCTGGCCATCTCCGCCAACAAGTCGAGATCACGCAGCACCAGCGCACCTTTGGTGACGATGGTGACCGGATGGCGAAAGCGCAACAGCACCTCAAGCAGACGCCGGGTCAATTGCTGTTCACGTTCGATGGGCTGGTAGGGGTCGGTATTGGAGCCCAGGTTGATCGGTGCGCAGACATAACCCGGTTTGCTCAGCTGTTGTGCCAGCACCTCGGCTGCGTTGGTCTTGGCGATCAGTTTGGTTTCGAAATCCAGGCCCGGAGACAAGTCCCAGTAAGCATGCGAGGGGCGGGCATAGCAGTAGATGCAACCATGTTCGCAGCCACGGTAGGGGTTGATGGAACGATCGAAGGGCAGGTCGGGGGAGGTGTTGCGGCTGATGACTGACTTGGCCGTTTCGACGCTCACCTCGGTACCCTGGGTGAGAGGAACCTCTTGATACCAGCCATCGTCTTCGGCCACCGATTGACTCGGTGCGAAGCGGTTGTGCGGATTGTGAACCGTGCCACGGCCCTTTTGCGGCGCTGGAGGAATCATCGCTCACCTCGATACTGTATTTACATACAGTGCCTCAGCCCAGATGATTCTTCCAGCCCCTTTGGTCAGGGCAGTATCAATTCACACCATGCCAGCGCAAGTAGGGCAGGTGGCTTGGTGCACGCCCAAGGAAAGCCTCGATTCCTTCGCGAAGTGGCCGTGAGGCTCCTGGGGCGAACAATGCCTCCTGCAACGCGCGCCCGGTGCCACGGTCGAGCAGGCCTTGAGCCTCGAAACGCGTGAACAGGTCGAAGGCATGCACGTCCGACCATAAATAGGCGTAGTAGCCCGCATCGTAGCCGCTCACCAGGTGCTGGAAGGCATGGGCAGGACGCTCGAAGTCGGCAAGCGGCCAATATCCGCAGCGTGCGCGGGCGTCGGTCAGGCGCTGTTCAAGGGTCCGACCATCCTTCGGTGTGGCATGCAGGTCCAGATCGAACAGCGCAAGGCTCAGGTGGCCTGCCGCTTCCTCCAGGCCATCCTGCCTAAGGCGGCCCAGGCATTCCTCCACCCGCGTGCGATCGAGCTTAGTGCCGTTCCATTGATGCGACGAGATTCCGGCCAGGTAATCCGCGTTCCACACCCAACGCTCGAACAGCTTGCCAAACAGCTCGACGCCGTCCGTACCGAGCGCGGACACATTGGACAATACATGGTTTGTGGTACGCACCAGCAGGTGGTGCAAGGCATGGCCAAACTCATGGTAGAGCTTGCGCAGGGACAGGTGATCGAGTAGCGGCTGGCCGCCATCGACGGCGGCTGGAATGTCGCTGAACACTACGACGGCAGCTTCTTGATACACCCCTTCGGCATTGACCCGACGGCTGCGTATGTAAGTGGTGCTCACCCAATCCGGCTGCTTGCCAGGATGCTGCACGGCGTCCAGATACAAGAAGCCGATCAAGGCGTTGTCCTGCCAGGCCTCGAATGTCTGCACGCTGTCATCCCAGGCGGCGAACGGCTTTGGTACAAGCACGAGGCCAAATAGCTTCTCAGCCAACTGGGTCAATGCCGACACTACCACGGGCAACGGGAAGAACTCGCGCAGTGACTCGGTGGAAAGCACTTTGGTCGACGCTTTGTGTCGCGCCTGCAAGAAGCTCATGTCCCACGGCTCAGGGTCGCTCACACCCTGCACGGCGGCTTGGCTCTCGATCCGTGAGCGACGCTCGATCATGGCTGGCCGCAGATTGTCGGCCAGGTCGTGAAGGAACTTGTTCACCTGCGCGAGTCCCCCCGCGCTCTTGGCTTGCAAGCTCAGTTCAGGGTGGTTGGCAAAACCGAGCAAAAGCGCTTTCTCATCCAGCAGTTCCGCCAGACGCTGCAAGTACGTGCCATTGTCCTGCTGCCCATCTTCGCTGACACCTCGAAGGTGGTACGCACGATAGACGCTTTCACGTAGCGGACGATGCTCAGCGTACATGAGCACCGTTTCAGTGACCGCAGTCTCGCACGCGATCAACCAACCTCGCTCACCTGCCTCCCTCGCTCGGGATGCCAGTTCGTCGCGCACACGCTGTGGAATGCCACGCAATTGAGCTTCATCGTCGATGCGCAGGCCGGGGCGGTTGAGATTCAACTGATATTGCCCGCGCAAGGTGGTGATCTGCCTCTGCAACTCAGCCAGACGGGCCTTGCCGTCGGTATCGAGGGCCGTGCCGCTGATGGCGAAGTTGTCGAGGTACCAGCGCAAGGTGGCACGCTTGTGCGCGTCCAGATTCACGCCGTTGGCACGCCTCGCCAAGCGCTCGTACAGCGCTTGCAGGCGGCCATTGGTCAGCTTCTGGTCGAAGCGTTCAACAACCTTTCCATAAAACCCGAGGACGGCCTTGCCCCAATCCTCTCCTCTGCCCAGCAGCGGCAACGACGCATTGAAGACGGCCAGCAACTGGGCGTCCAGTTCATCGATCGCCAGCACGAAGTCGTCCCAGGTCGGATGCGTCTGTTGAGCGTCGATGATCCGCGCAATACCGTGTTCATGGGCTTGCAGCACGAAATCGAAAGCCGCGAGCATGTTGTCCAGGGTCACCGCATGGTAGTCCAGCGGTACCTTGCTGTGTTGCAGGAATGGATTACGGGTATCCATGGTGCGTTGCCTTGCTCATGTTGAAGAGCAGGCGAGCATGCGCACTGGAGGGACAACAGGTGGCGTCACTATGTACCACCCAGGGCAGAGGAGAATGCCACCCAGGCACAAGGCCCAGGTGGCATCAGGGCGTCACTCAGCCGGTTTCTTCAGCTTCGGATTGGGGAAGAACTGCACCGTCTGGACCTTGGCAGGAGCAGCCTTGGGTGCCAGCTGGTTGACCCGGGTGCCGAGTTCCTTGGGCACCGACAGGCCCTGCTCATTGAGCGTGTCGGCAAAGCCGCAGGCCACGCATTCGCGGTGCGGCACATCGTCCTCGTTCCACATCATCAGCTTGTCGGGCTCGCTGCATGCCGGGCATACCGCCCCAGCGATGAAGCGCTTCTTGGTTCTGTTCACGACTACCTCGCTCATGCCGCTGCGTCCTCGCTCAAGCCACTATGACGCAGCAATGCATCAATGGAAGGCTCACGACCACGGAAGTCGACGAACAGTACCATCGGCTCGCGGGAGCCACCACGGGCGAGGATCGCCTCACGGAATGCACGCCCGGTCTCGGCGTTGAGCACACCTTCTTCTTCGAAGCGCGAGAAAGCGTCAGCCGACAGCACTTCCGCCCATTTGTAGCTGTAATAGCCTGCCGCGTAACCGCCCGCGAAGATGTGGGCAAAGCTGTTGGGGAAGCGGTTGTAGGCCGGCGGACGCATCACCGAGACCTCGTCACGCACGCCTTCGAGCACTTCCAGTACGCTGCGGCCGTCGCCGTGGCGAGCGTGCAGCTCGAAATCGAACAGCGAGAACTCCAGCTGGCGCACCATCATCATGCCGGACTGGAAGTTCTTCGCAGCCAGCATCTTGTCCAACAGGTCCTTGGGCAGCGGTTCGCCCGTTTCATAATGGCCAGAGATCAGCGCCAGGCCTTCGGGCTCCCAGCACCAGTTTTCCATGAACTGACTCGGCAGCTCGACCGCATCCCAAGCCACACCATTGATGCCCGATACACCCGCATGCTCGATCCGAGTCAGCAGGTGGTGCAGGCCATGGCCGAATTCATGGAACAGCGTGGTGACTTCATCGTGAGTCAGCAAAGCGGGCTTGCCAGGTGCGGCCGGGGTGAAGTTGCACACCAGGTTGGCAACCGGGCTCTGCAACTGGCCACTGGCGGTGCGACGACGGTCGCGAGCGCCGTCCATCCAGGCGCCACCACGCTTGTTGGCGCGGGCGTACAGATCGAAGAAGAAGCGGCCGACGTGCTGACCATTTTCCTTGATCTCGAACAGACGCACATCGGGGTGCCAGGTGTCGAAGCCTTTGAGCTCGGCGATCTCGATGCCGTACAGACGCTGGACGATGTTGAACAGGCCGGACAGCACCTTGTCGATCGGGAAGTAGGCACGCAGGGCTTCCTGCGAAACGCTGTAGCGTTGTTCGCGCAGCTTCTCGCCGAAGTAGCCGGCGTCCCAACTGGCCAGCTCAGCGCAGCCTTGTTCGGCTGCATAGGCCTTGAGCTGTTCCAGATCCTGGGCAGCGAAGGGCTTGGAGCGCTTGGCCAGGTCGCGCAGGAAGCTCAGCACCTGGTCGCTGGACTCGGCCATCTTGGTGGCCAGGCTCAGGTCGGCGAAATTCTTGAAACCGAGCAGCTCGGCCAGTTCCTGGCGCAGGTCGAGGATTTCACGCATCACCGGGCCGTTGTCGAACTGCCCGGCATTCGGGCCCTGGTCCGAGGCGCGGGTGCAATACGCGGCATACAGCTCCTCGCGCAGGGCGCGATCGCTGGCGTAGGTCATTACCGCGTAATAGCTGGGGAACTCCAGGGTGATCAGCCAACCCTCAAGGCCCTTGGCCTGAGCGGCGGCGGCCATCTGCGCCTTGGCCGAATCGGTCAGACCGGCCAGGGCTGCCTCGTCGGTGACGTGCTTGGTCCAGGCCTGGGTGGCATCGAGCAGTTGGTTGGAGAAGCGGCTGCCCAGCTCGCTCAGCTTGCTCTGCACTTCGGCGTAGCGCTGCTGCTTGTCGGCAGGTAGGTCGATACCCGACAGGCGGAAGTCACGCAGGGCGTGCTCCAGGATGGTTTTCTGCGCCACGTCGAAGCCTGCGGCTTCCGGGCTGTCGATCAGCGCCTGGTAGGCTTCGAACAGCGCGCGGTTTTGCCCCAGTTCGGTAGAGTAGGCGCTCAGTGCCGGCAGGCAGGACTCATAGGCCTCGCGCAGCTCCGGGCTGTTGCACACCGCATTGAGGTGGCTTACCGGACTCCAGGCGGCGCCCAGTCGGTCGTTGAGCTCGTCCATCGCCAGCACCAGGCCGGCCCAGGTGGGTTGCTTGCCTTGCTGTTCGAGGATCTGGCCAATGGCTTTACGGTTGTCGGCCAGGATCTCTTCGATCGCCGGCAGCACATGTTCGGCACGGATCGCCGAGAAGGGCGGCAGATCGTAGGACTGCAGAAGCGGGTTGTTCGCACTCACGGTTTGGATACCTTGGCAGGAGAAACACTGGACCATCTTAATTACAATCGACGCCGACCGCAGCAGGCAGCCTGCCTATCGGCACAGATGAGAGACGCTATCATGGCCATCCGAAGCTTCCAGCAACACACTCCGAAAGTTGGACCACGGGCCTTCGTCGACCGTTCGGCGGTGGTGCTGGGCGATGTGGAAATCGGCGAGGACAGCTCGGTCTGGCCACTGACGGTGATCCGCGGCGACATGCACCGCATCCGCATCGGTGCGCGCACCAGCGTGCAGGACGCCAGCGTGTTGCACATCACCCATGCAGGCCCGTTCAACCCCGATGGTTTCCCGCTGATCATCGGCGACGATGTCACCATTGGCCACAAGGTCATGCTGCATGGCTGTACCCTGGGGAGCCGCATCCTGGTCGGCATGGGCAGCACCATCATGGATGGCGCCATCGTCGAGGACGAAGTGATCATCGGCGCCGGCAGCCTGGTGCCGCCGGGCAAGCGTCTGGAAAGCGGTTACCTGTATGTCGGCAGTCCGGTGAAGCAGGCCCGACCGCTGACTGACAAGGAACGCGCCTTTTTCCCCTACAGCGCCAGCAATTACGTGAAGCTCAAGGACCAGCACCTGGCCGAAGGCTACGACCGACCGGAATGACCTCTTCGCGGGTAAGCCCGCCAATGGAACGATCAACGACTTGAGTGACCCCCTTCACATGCACCAGCAAAACATACTCTTCGACCTTGACGGCACCCTCACCGACCCCCGCGAGGGCATCACGCGCTCGATCCAGTACGCCTTGGCCAAGCTGGGTATCGACGAGCCGGACCTGACCCGCCTCGAACACTTCATCGGCCCCCCCCTGCTGCAGGCCTTCATGCAGTTCTACAACTTCGACGAGGCCAAGGCATGGGATGCGGTGAACTTCTACCGTGAGCGTTTCAGCGTCACCGGCTTGTACGAAAACCTGGTGTTCGATGGGGTTCCCGAGCTGCTGAGTGCGCTCAATGGGCAGGGCCGCACCTTGTACATCGCCACGTCCAAGCCTTGGAAGTATGCCCGCGAGATCGCCCGGCACTTCGCGTTCGACCACCACTTCAAGGTGATCTACGGCAGTGAGCTCGATGGTACTCGCACCAACAAAGTGGAGCTGATCCGGCACCTGCTCGACGAGCAGGGGCTGAACCCGGCCGAGACCTTGATGATCGGCGACCGCAAACACGACCTGATCGGCGCCCGCAGCAACGGCCTGCAGGCAGTGGCCGTGGGTTACGGCTTTGGTAGCCATGAAGAGCTGATGGCACAGGAGCCGGCGTTCCACTTCGCGACCTTGGCCCAGATGCACGCGGCATTCATCAAGGCCTGACGGCAGTCGGGGCTGCTGCGCGGCCCCAAAACCTCAATGCCCGGTCAACAACTGCTCCAAAGCTGCCTTGCGCGCTGCAAGGGGCAACCGCCCAAGCGCTTCGACCCGTCCATAGAACCGCGCCCAATCCCCGCCCACGTCGTCGAACAGCGCCGCAAAGGCTGGCACCCACTGGTCGTACAGCCCAAATGGCAACAGCTTGGCATTGTTCATTGGCCCGTATACCCAGGCGTCGTAACGCTTGTCGCCGCTCCACTGGGTGTCGCGCAGCACTCGATACTCTCGACGCAAGCGTTCGAACTCCGCCTGCTTCGCGATACGCTTGTGGGCATCGTCCAGCGGCCCGGCATAGATCGCCTGGAGTCGCTCGCGGCTGGCCAGAACCAGTCGCGTGAACTGGTCGCGTTGTTTCACCTGACCGTCCCGAATCGTTGCAAACCCGCGCGCCACGTGCCATTGCCGCGATCCTTCCTGCTCGACGAAGGTGGCGAATGACTCGTTGAACTCGGTGTCATCCTTCACATAGACACGTTGGTGGGCCAACTCATGGAAGATCAGCGCAGCCAGCCGCTCATCCCCCCAGCCGACCATCGACGACAGAATGGGGTCATCGAACCAGCCGAGGGTGGAGTAGGCCTCCACGCCGCCGACATAGACATCCATGCCGTCCCGGCGCATCACCGCCGCCGCACCGCGTGCCGCGCCCTGTCGGTAATAGCCGCGATAGGCCACACAGCCCGCGATGGGGAAGCAGTGGGTCACCGGCTGCAGCGAAAGCTCCGGCGTGGCGAATACGTTCCAGACGACGAAGGGGCGCCCCAAGTTGGCGTATACCCGGTAACTACCGTTGTCCGGCAGTTTCAGATGCTCGCTGGCAAATGCCCGAGCTTGCTCGGCATGCTCCAGTCGAGCTCGCAAACGTGGCGTGGTAGCAGGGTCGGCAATGACCTGCGCCACCGGCGTGCGGGCATTCAACAACTGCCATTGACCCTCAGCCAACTGACCGTAATACCCAAGGCTGCCGCAACCGTTCAGCAGAAGGGCGGCCAACCAGGGAACCAAACAGGTCAAAACGCGGTCGAGTGGCCCAGAGCCTGAGCGCTTTAAAAGAAGAAATCGAACCATCTTGGGCTATCTACTCGCTCACAGCCGATGCGCTCCAAGACTATCTTGCCAAGGGGGAGTTTCGCCATGCGTCCACTGTTTGCCATCGGCTTGCTGATGCTGTTGTCCGCCTGCTCGACGCTGCCCAACCCAGACCCCAACCAGGCCTGGGTCGATCTCGCCCCAAGTGACGACACCTCACTGCACGCCGTTGAAGTGGACGAGCGCGAATGGGCAGACAAACGTTATTTCGAAGTGGCGCCCGGCAGCCACGAATTGACCGTGCGTTACCAGTTTCCAGTCACACCGAGCAATATCGGCCCGGTCAGCGAGCCCCTGTGGCGCGACTGCCAACTCAATCTCACGTTCAAGGACTTCAGCGCTGGCCAGCGCTACCAGATGCAGGCCGGCAGCATCGGTTTCCGCCCCTGGATCAAACTCTACGACCAGCAGCAAAAACTGGTCGGACAAGGGCTGCCAGCGGGCTGCCAACGTACCTGAACATGCTGAACGGCGCTATGCTTGTAGCTTGTGAACCGCAAGCGGGAGTTTCGCCATGCGCCAGCCTATGATGCTGATCGCTCTCAGCGCACTGGGGGCTTGCGCCAGCCCCTTGCCGCCCGCCGACCCCAAGCAGGCCTGGGTCGACCTCTATACCACCACCCCAGGACGGGTCATCATGGCCGATCGACTCGATGGCAAGCGCCTGGAGGACGGTCGCTTTTTCCAGGTCACGCCGGGCAAGCATGAACTGGTGGTGCGTTTCGACTACGAGATCTACTCCGGCGGGGTCATGTCCCAACCCGTGGATCGCACCTGTTACCTGACCGTACGCTACGACGACTTCAAGGCCGGCGAGCGCTATCGCCTGGAGGCCAGGGCACCGGTGATGAAGCCACAAGTGCTGTTGTACGATGCCAACCGCGAGGTGCTGGTGAATGAACCCAGCAGGGTCTTCTGCGTGCCCTGAGCGTTTGGGGCCGTAAAGCGGCCCCACCTGCTACCGGTCATTCTTCTGGTAGATGATTTTCTTGGTACCGCCATCACAGCTGCCCACGACCATGTTGGGGTCCTTGACCTCGCTGTTAGGCACGATTTCCAGGGTGTAGGACGGCACACCTTGCGCCTGGATCTTCGCTTCGATCTCGGCCTTCAGTTCCTCGCACGGTTTGACCGCGGCCAGTGCGGACGTAGCGACCAAGGAAGCCAGCACGGCGATTGTTACGCGGATCATTGAACAGCTCCTCAAAAGGCAGTCTCGCTGCCAACGCTGTTTAGACTACCGCAAACCGCCGCAGTTGCGCCGCCTAGCCCACCAGCAAGGCATCGAGGCTGACAGTGGCATTGAGCAGTTTGGAAACCGGGCAGCCTGCCTTCGCCTTGTTGGCGATTTCCAGGAACTGCGACTCGCTGGCCCCCGGCACCTTGGCCCGCAGAACCAAGTGCACCGCGGTAATGGCAAAGCCATCGGCCTGTTTATCCAGAGAGACCTCGGCGATGGTGTCGATGCGCTCTGCGGTCAGCCCCGCCTCGCCCAGCATCATGGAAAGGGCCATCGAAAAACAGCCTGCGTGGGCTGCGCCGATCAACTCTTCCGGGTTGGTGCCAGGTGAGCCTTCGAAACGGGTATTGAAGCCATAAGGGTTCTGCTTCAGGGCCCCGCTTTCCGTGGAGAGAAAGCCGCTGCCGTCTTTCAAACCACCTTGCCAGATCGCTGATGCTGTCTTCTTCATATTGCCTCCTGAGCGCTGGGTTAGGTACTCATGGGTTCAGAGGCCAACGCCCCCCGGCAAGTTCAGACTAATCGGCCATCACGCATTGAAACGGCCGAATGTGCCCATACAGAGTTCACATGGCCTCTGGCCAATCACCCTTACGGAGGCTCCGATGACGCAGTTGCGTGACCTGAAAATTTCCACCCTCGACCTGGTGCCCGTCCGTGCCGACGCCGGCCCGGCGCAGTCGCTGCGCAACTCGCTGGACCTGGCACAACACGTCGAGCGCTTCGGATACAACCGCTTCTGGGTCGCCGAACACCACAACATGGATGGGATCGCCAGTTCGGCCACGTCAGTGCTGATCGGCTACCTGGCCGGTGGCACATCGACCATTCGGGTCGGCTCCGGCGGCATCATGCTGCCCAACCACGCGCCCCTGGTGATCGCCGAGCAGTTCGGTACCCTGGCCAGCCTCTATCCGGGCCGCATCGACCTGGGCCTTGGCCGTGCGCCAGGCTCCGACCAGATGACTGCAAGGGCCCTGCGCCGCGAACGCTCCGGCAGTGCTGACGACTTCCCCGACGATGTCGAAGAACTGTCGCGCTATCTCGGACCGCGCACACCTGATCAGAAAGTGATCGCCGTCCCCGGCCACGATACCGAGGTGCCACTCTGGTTACTCGGCTCCAGC
Organism: Pseudomonas sp. Rh2; assembly: GCF_040762985.1. NCBI lineage: Bacteria > Pseudomonadati > Pseudomonadota > Gammaproteobacteria > Pseudomonadales > Pseudomonadaceae > Pseudomonas > Pseudomonas sp. Rh2. Next base: position 551,781 of record NZ_CP142890.1, on the reverse strand, counting down.
TTGTTCAGCGCCCAGTTGGCGGGCATGCGTGGGCTGCCCTATGCCTTCGCATCGCACTTCGCGCCGCGCTACATGCATGAGGCCATCCGCATCTACCGCGACCATTTCAAACCGTCCACGGTCCTGGACAAGCCTTATGTAATGCTCGGAGTACCGATGGTCGTGGCAGAAACCGACGAGAAGGCCGAATACCTGGCCACATCCGTGTACCAGCGCATTCTCGCCCTGATTCGCGGACAAAGCCTGATGCAGCGGCCCCCGGTGCCGAGCATGGACGGCCTTTGGCTGCCCCATGAGCGGGACGCAGTGGGCAGCTTCCTGGGCCTGGCGATGATCGGCAGCCCGCAGAAAGTGCGGGCCAAGGTGCAAGTGCTCTTGGAACAGACGGGCGCGGATGAGCTGATCTTCACCTGCGACTTGTACGAGCATGCAGACCGGGTCCGGTCCTATGAATTACTGGCGCAGGCCTTGAAGGCCGAGTAGCGCCCAATCAACCGGCAAACCGGCTCCTGCGGGGGCACCGCCCGTGGGAGCGGGTTTGCCGGCGAACGGGCCAACGCTCATCCACGTCGGTAGACGATTTCTTTTTTGCCGCCTTCGCAGGTGCCGACCACCTTGCCCGCTGGGTCACCCTTGTTGACGATCTCAAGCGTGTAGCCCTTGACACCCTTGGCATCGAGCTTGGCCGCGATTTCCGCCTTGAGTTCCTCGCACGGCTTCCCGGCCGCCATCGCACCACCGGCCAGCGCCATCAGGCCTATCGCAAGCATCAGTTTCTTCATCGACCGCATTCCTTGTTTCAGATGAGAAAAGACAAGAAGGGCGCCACCCAGGCACCCTCCAGCGTTATAACGCCATCACGCCGGGACTTTCCATCCCGATCATGGGTCAACTATTGGCGATGCGGAACCCGACCTTAAGCGTGACCTGGAAGTGCGCCGCCTTGTTGTCCCGGATGTGACCCCGGGTGTCGACCACTTCGAACCATTCCAGGTGCTTGATGCTCTTGCCAGCTTCGGCCAGGGCATTGTTGATCGCCTCTTCGATGCTGTTGGGTGAAGATCCCACCAGCTCGATCTTCTTGTAGGTGTGATGATCGGACATGAGCACTCTCCTTGGATGACGGTGAGATTCAGCCTAGCAGCGCAGGCATGGTTTACCTGCGAGCAGCAGCCACCATCGAAAGTTCGATCGCACTTTTGCCTGCCCGCGCAGTCGCAACCTGTACAGTCCACCCTGCGAAGGAGAGTCAACATGCACCGCAACTCGCTGCGCAAAGCATCCCTGGAAAGCATGGAAGCGGAAATCGAAAGCCTTTTGAAAACCCTTGAAACGCTCAAACATGACGCGTCCGAGGAATCCCAGAAGTCGATGAAGGCCATCCGCAGCAACGCCGAAAGCGCGCTCAAGCATTCGCGCAGCCTGCTCAGCGATGCCTACGAGGAGGTGAAGACCCGTACCCGTCAGACCGGCATTGCCACCCGAGACTACGCACAGCAGCATCCTTGGACGACCACAGGCGTGGCGGTGGGCGCACTTGGTCTGCTGGCGGCTTACCTGCTGTCCCGTCGCAACTAACCCGCCTGACGCTGAAGTTCACGACGCAACCAATCCGCCAGTTGCTCGGCGCGCCCATCCGCGGCGCGCCGGGGCACCCAAAGCGCCAGGGCAGCGGAGGTCGGTGAAAAGCCCCACGGCGCAGTCAAACGTCCCGCACGCAAGTCATCGGCCACCAGGGGCTGCGGGGCAATTGCCACGCCCAGGCCGGCAACGGCCGCCTCCAGCAAGTAGTACAAATGCTCGAATGCCTGGCCGTACTTCAACGCCGCGGGGTCCAGCCCCTGCTGCCCGGCCCAGGTCGGCCAAGCCTGAGGCCGTGATGTGGTGTGCAGCAGCGCCTCCTCCAGCAAGGCCTTGGCCGGTGCGCCACGCAAGCGCTCGAAACCGGCGAAGTGCGGGCTCAGTACCGGCCCGATGCGCTCCTCGGCCAGCACATGCACTTGCATGTCCGCCGGCCAGGGCGGCTCGGCATACACCAGCAAGGCATCCAGTCCAGGCCGTCGTGGGTCCAGGTCGCCTTCACCTGCAGACAGGTGCAGGCGCAGTTCGGGGAGGTCCGCCTTCAGCCGACCGAGCCTGGGAATGAACCAACGCGCCAGCAGGCTGCCCGAGCAACCCAGGACGAACGGCGCCTCCCCGACATCCCGGCCCAGCTCGGCGCACACAGCACGCAGGCGGTCGAAGGCATCGGAACTGGCGTCACGCAGGCGCACACCGGCATCTGTGAGTTTGATGCCACGCCCGTCCTTGACGAACAGCGCCACGCCCAGGTGCTCTTCCAGCACCTTGATCTGCCGACTGACGGCACCATGGGTTACATGCAGCGCTTCGGCCGCCAAGCTGACGCTGTTGAGTCTGGCGGCAGCTTCGAAAGCGCGCACGGCGTTGAGGGGAGGGAGATCCTGAGCCATTTACGTGTGAGTTTTTCTGACAGGTTTACGCAATCTTATCGGTTTTCAGGCGAGCGTGTCGTGGTTAGAGTAAAGCCCATATCCCTTTGATCACGCCTTGGAGCGCACCATGACCCAGACTCAATACCGCGCCGGCCCCGATGCCAACGGCCTGTTCGGCTCGTTCGGCGGCCGCTACGTGGCCGAAACCCTCATGCCGCTGGTGCTGGATTTGGCCCGTGAGTACGAAGCGGCCAAGGCCGACCCCAAGTTCCTCGAAGAACTGGCCTACTTCCAACGCGACTATATCGGCCGCCCGAACCCGCTGTACTTCGCCGAGCGACTGACCGAACACTGCGGCGGCGCGAAGATTTTCTTCAAGCGTGAAGAGCTCAACCATACCGGCGCCCACAAGGTGAACAACTGCATCGGCCAGGTGCTGCTGGCCAAGCGCATGGGCAAGAAGCGCCTGATCGCCGAAACCGGCGCCGGCATGCACGGCGTGGCCACCGCCACCGTCGCCGCACGCTTCGGCCTGCCCTGCGTGATCTACATGGGCGCCACCGACATCGAGCGCCAGCAGGCCAACGTGTTCCGCATGAAATTGCTGGGCGCCGAGATCGTCCCGGTCACCGCCGGCACCGGCACCCTGAAAGACGCCATGAACGAAGCCCTGCGCGACTGGGTTACCAATGTCGAAGACACTTTCTACCTGATCGGCACCGTGGCCGGCCCGCACCCGTACCCGGCGATGGTCCGCGACTTCCAGTCGATCATCGGCAAGGAAACCCGCGCCCAGCTGCAAGAAAAGGAAGGTCGCCTGCCCGACAGCCTGATCGCCTGCGTCGGCGGTGGCTCCAACGCCATGGGCCTGTTCCACGATTTCCTCGATGATGCCAGCGTGCAGATCATCGGCGTGGAAGCCGGTGGCCACGGCGTGAACACCGACAAACATGCCGCCAGCCTCAACGGTGGGGTGCCAGGCGTGCTGCACGGTAACCGCACCTACCTGCTGCAGGACAATGACGGTCAGATCACAGACGCCCACTCGATTTCCGCAGGCCTCGACTATCCAGGCATCGGCCCGGAGCACGCCTACCTTCACGAAGTGAAGCGCGTGGAGTACGTCAGCATCACCGACGACGAAGCCCTCGCGGCCTTCCACACCACGTGCCGCCTCGAAGGCATCATCCCGGCCCTGGAAAGCTCCCATGCCCTGGCTGAAGCCATCAAGCGTGCGCCGACCCTGCCCAAGGACCATTTGATGGTCATCTGTCTGTCCGGCCGTGGTGACAAAGACATGCAAACCGTGATGAATCACATGGCCGCCCAGGAGAAACAGGCATGAGCCGTCTTGAACAACGCTTCGCCGAACTGAAGGCCGAAGGCCGCTCCGCGCTGGTCACCTTCGTCACCGCCGGCGACCCTGGCTACGACGCCTCGCTGCAGATCCTCAAAGGCCTGCCTGAAGCCGGCGCGGACGTGATCGAACTGGGCATGCCGTTCACCGACCCGATGGCCGACGGCGTCGCGATCCAGCTGGCCACCCTGCGCGCACTGGAGGCCGGTCAGACGCTGGCGAAAACCCTGCAGATGGTCCGTGAGTTCCGCGTGGGCAACCAGACCACGCCGATCGTGTTGATGGGTTACTACAACCCCATCCACCGCTTTGGCGTTGAACAGTTCGTGGCCCAAGCCAAAGAAGCGGGTGTCGATGGCTTGATCATCGTCGACCTGCCACCGGAGCACGACGCTGAACTGGCTACCCCGGCCCAGGCCGCGGGCATCGACTTCATCCGCCTGACCACCCCGACCACCGACGATGCTCGCCTGCCGCGGGTGCTCGAGCGCAGTTCGGGCTTCGTCTACTACGTTTCCGTGGCGGGTGTGACCGGAGCCGGCTCGGCGACCACCGAGCACGTGACCGAGGCGATCGCCCGTCTGCGTCGACATACCGATCTGCCGATCAGCGTTGGTTTCGGTATTCGTACGCCGGAGCAGGCTGCCGCGATTGCCCGTCTCTCGGACGGTGTCGTGGTGGGTTCGGCGCTGGTGGACAAGATCGCCAAGGCCGAGAATGCCGATCAGGCTGTGAAGGACGTGCTGAACCTTTGCTCGGCACTGGCCGATGGCGTGCGCAGCGCTCGCGCCTGATACACGTCGTACTCATCGCCGGCAACCCGGCTCCTACAGGTCTGCTCGGACCTCGTAGGAGCCGGCACACCGGCGATGGGACCTGAAGCCCTAACTCGCAAAAATCGACAGATCCAGCGGCCGCACAGCGCCCATCCAGATCGCATGGTCCCTGTGGTCAGCCAGCTCATCCCCCGTCAGCGGATGCAGAAACACCACCAGCCCCTTGCGGTACAACGCCAACCACGGCAACACCACCCCCACCACCTCTGGTCCGAACGCCAACTGACAACTCCAGTCTGGGTGCGGACCGACCGGTTTCTGGTGCATACGCCCCATGGTTACAGGAAACAGCCGCGCGGCCTCTTCGCACAACTCGCGGGCCTGGTCGATGGTGGACGCGTCGTAATAGACATGGGCGTGATAGCCCTTGATTCTTTGCACGAAAACTCCTGAATGCACTACGAAGTGCCACTGCGCTCTTGCTCCAGCCAGTCGACAAACCGCTCGATCAATGCCCCACGCCGTTTGCGCGGTGGCAATACCACATAATAGCCCCGACTCGACTTCAGACTCTGCTCCAGCGGCCGGCATAGAAGCCCCTGTTCCACCAAGCCATCGACCAGATGCCGCCAGCCGATGGCCACCCCTTGGCCTGCGATGGCAGCCTGGATCAGCAACGTATAGTTATCGAAACGCAGCTGGCCGGAGGGGGCCGGACTTTCCACACCGAGTCCACGAAACACGCCCGCCCAGTCGAACCAGCGACTGGCCTGCTCGCCCCGCAAATGGAGCAACGGCAATCGTTGCAAAGCCACGGCTGACAGGGGTTTGCCATGAATCAGCCGAGGGCTGCAGACAGGGAATACTTCCTCATCGAACAGCCACCTGCTCTCGCCCTGATGAAAGCGCCCGTCCCCGAACAGGATTGCCACATCGATATCGGGCCGCAACATGCCCTGACTGCGCTCGCCAGTGACAAGACTCACATCGACCTGTGGATAAGCCTGATGAAAACGCTGCAGCCTCGGCATCAGCCAGAACGCCGCGAAGGCGAAATCAGTGGCCACCTGGAGCACTTCACGCTGGCCACGGCCACTGACCTGGCCGATGCCTTCGTTCATGGTCTGCAGGCCCTGATGTACCTGCTCGAACAGCTGTTGGCCCGCTTCGGTCAGCTCTATTCCCCGGTAGATCCGGTCGAACAAGCGCGCCCCCAGCTGCGCCTCAAGCCGCTTGACCTGCTGACTCACTGCCGGCTGGGTGGTCCCCAGTTCGGTCGCGGCAGCGGTGAACCCGCGCAGCCGGGCAGCGGCCTCGAATACGCGCAGAGCATCGAGGGATAACTTGGCAAGGTGCTCAAACATAAGCTTGGCTAATCCCAGTCATTGCCCGCCATGGGCTTTACCCATGTTATCCACAGTCGCATCTTGGTAGGCAAGCGGTTCGCATAATACTGAACGATGGAAGCCAACCATGAAGCGCCCGAATATCCTGTTCATCATGGCCGACCAGATGGCCGCGCCCCTGCTACCGATCTACGCCCCTTCACCCATTCAGATGCCCCACCTGAGCCGCCTGGCCGAGCAAGCCGTGGTGTTCGACTCCGCCTACTGCAACAGCCCGCTTTGTGCGCCGTCGCGTTTCACCCTGGTCAGTGGCCAGCTCCCGAGCCGCATTGGTGCCTATGACAACGCGGCCGATTTCCCCGCTGATGTGCCGACCTACGCCCACTACCTGCGCCGCCTCGGTTACCGCACCGCACTGTCCGGCAAGATGCACTTCTGCGGTCCAGACCAGTTGCACGGCTACGAGGAGCGCCTGACCAGCGACATCTACCCGGCCGACTATGGCTGGGCGGTGAATTGGGACGCCCCGGACGAGCGCCCGAGCTGGTATCACAACATGTCCTCGGTACTTCAGGCCGGCCCTTGCGTGCGCACCAACCAACTGGACTTCGACGAGGAGGTGGTGTTCAAGGCGCGCCAGTACCTCTACGACCATGTCCGCGACAATGATGGCCGCCCGTTCTGTCTGACGGTGTCCATGACCCATCCCCATGATCCGTACACCATCCCCAGACGCTACTGGGATCGCTACGAGGCTGTGGATATCCCCATGCCGCGCGCTGAGTTCGGCCAGCATGAGCAGGACCCGCACTCGCAAAGGCTGCTCAAGGTCTACGACCTGTGGGACCGAACCCTGCCTGTGGATAAGATTCGCGACGCACGCCGCGCGTACTTCGGCGCATGCAGCTATATCGACGACAACATCGGCCAACTCCTGCAAACGCTCGAGGAGTGTGACCTGGCGGATGACACCCTGATCGTATTCTCCGGCGACCATGGCGACATGCTTGGCGAGCGCGGGCTCTGGTACAAGATGCATTGGTTCGAGATGTCGGCCCGTGTGCCACTGTTGATCCATGCGCCGAAACGCTTCGCTCCAACGAGAGTCAGCGCTTCGGTCTCCACTTGTGACCTGCTGCCGACCCTGGTCGAACTGGCCGGCGGTGCTGTGGATAAAAACATGCACCTGGATGGCCGCTCATTGCTCGGCCACCTGCAAGGGCAGGGTGGCCATGACGAGGTGATCGGCGAATACATGGCCGAAGGCACCGTCGGCCCACTGATGATGATCCGTCGTGGCCCGTACAAGTTCGTGTACAGCGAGGACGATCCTTGCTTACTCTATGACTTGAGCCGCGACCCGCACGAGCGGGAGAACCTCACCAGCAGCCCGGACCATCAGGCGCGGCTGCAGGCATTCGTCGATGAAGCCCGCCAACGCTGGGATATCCCCAGCCTGCGCCAGCAGGTGCTGGCCAGCCAGAGACGCCGCCGTCTGGTGGCCGAAGCGCTGGCCATCGGCACGCTGAAAAGCTGGGACCACCAACCGATGGTCGATGCCAGCCAACAGTACATGCGTAACCACATCGATCTCGACGACCTCGAGCGCAAGGCACGTTATCCACAGCCCGCCCCCCTGGATTGAGAAGAGAGGCCGCCATGCAGAAGTTCTCCGCCGCCGTGTTCGCCCTTACCCTGAGCCTGGGCACGGCCCATGCCGCCGACAGCGATGCACAATGCAGCACCGTGAAAATGGCTGACCCCGGCTGGAGCGATATCGCTTCCACCAACGCCATCAGCCGCCTGCTTCTGGAAAGCCTGGGCTACCAGGTGAAGATCGACAGCCTGGCGGTACCGATCATCTACGGTGGCCTCAAAGATGGCCGGGTCGACGCGTTCCTTGGTAACTGGATGCCTGCACAGCAGGGCTTCCATGACAAATTCATCGCCAATGGCGATGTGCAGCGGCTGTCGCGCAACCTGGAGGGAACCGAGTTCACCCTGGCAGTGCCGGACTATGTCTGGCAGGCAGGCGTGAAAGACTTTGCCGACCTGCAGAAGCATGCCGAGCAGTTCGACAAGAAGCTGTACGGGATCGGTTCCGGGGCCCCCGCCAACCTGTCGCTGAAAGAGATCATCGACAAGAACCAGTTCAACCTCGGCCAGTGGAAACTGGTCGAATCCAGCGAGCAGGCAATGCTGGCGCAGGTGGACCGCGCCGTGAAGAAGCAGCAGTTCATCACTTTCCTCGGCTGGACACCTCACCCGATGAACGTGAAACTTAAAATGCATTACCTGACCGGCGGGGAGAAGTGGTTCGGCAGCAAAGGCGACGTCTACACGTTGACGCGCAAGGGTTATCCACAAGCATGCCCAAATGCGGCGAAACTGCTTGGCAACCTGAAATTTACCTTGGACATGGAAAACAGCATCATGGCCGAGGTTGTGGATAAGAAGATCGGCTTCGATGAAGCGGCCAAAGCGTGGGTGAAGGCCAATCCGCAGGTGCTGGAAGCGTGGTTGGCAGGCGTTACCACCAAGGCCGATGGCGATGCCCTGGAGGCAGTGAACGCTAGGCTCTGATTTTTGACTGTGGGCTACTGAGGCCGCTCCGCACACCCAGAGAATTTGCGGGGGCGGCCTTGTGTCGCGCAACGAAGGCCAAGCCCTCGTAGGCGATATTGAACAGGAACGATGCATGCCGCGCCTTTACCACCTGCTGCCCTTCCTCACCTGGCTGCCCCGCCAATCGGGCCGCAGTCTGCGCCAGGACCTGCTGGTGGGCCTGAGTGGGGCCATCCTGGCCTTGCCACAATCCATCGCCTATGCCCTGATCGCCGGGCTGCCTGCCGAGTATGGCCTGTACGCCGCCATCGTGCCGGTTCTGGTCGCCTGCCTGTGGGGGTCCTCCTGGCACCTGATCTGCGGCCCGACCGCCGCCATCTCCATCGTCCTCTACGCCAGTGTCAGCCCGCTGGCCGTGCCCACAAGCGCTGACTACGTGACCCTGGTGCTGCTGCTGACGTTCCTCGCCGGCATTTTCCAATTGCTGCTGGGCTTGCTGCGTTTCGGCGCGCTGGTCAATTTCGTTTCCCATTCCGTGGTGCTTGGATTCACGCTGGGCGCCGCCATCGTCATCGCCCTCGGCCAATTGCCCAATCTGCTGGGCATGGACCTGCCCAGCCAGGCCACGGCGCTGAAAACCCTGCAGGACTTGGCTAGCCATGCCGGAGAAGTCGACTGGCCGTCGCTGGCGCTGGGACTGGCCACCTTGCTGATCGGGATGGCGTTCAAACGCCTGCGCCCCCGCTGGCCCAGCCTGTTGATAAGTCTGGTGCTGGTGAGTCTGGTGACCTGGCTGCTGCCGAGCGTCTTTGGCCATGTACAGCGCGTGCCTGCCTTCGTCGGCCAACTGCCGCCGCTCAGCCCACTGCCATTGCTGGACTTCGAGCTGATCTTGCGTCTACTGCCCAGTGCCGTCGCCGTGGGCATGCTGGGGTTGGTGACCAGTCTTTCGATTGCCCGTTCCTTGTCGTCGCGCTCCGAGCAACTGATCGACGCCAACCAGGAAATCCGTGGCCAAGGCGTGTCGAACATCGTCGGGGCATTCTTCTCCGGCTACTTGTCGTCCGGCTCGTTCACCCGTTCCGGGCTAAGTTACGACGCGGGTGCTCAGTCCCCCATGGCTGGCGTGTTCTCGGCCCTGTGGGTGGCGTTGTTCGCCGTCATGGGCGCCGGGTTGATTGCGCATCTGCCCATTCCGGCCATGGCCGGCAGCATTTTGCTGATCTGCTGGGGGCTGGTGGACCATCGGGCAATCCGGGCGCTGTTTCGGGTCAGCCGCTCTGAGTTCCTGGTCATGGCACTGACCGCCGCCGCCACCTTGCTGCTGGAGCTGCAGACAGCGATCTATGCCGGGGTGCTGGCGTCACTGTTCTTCTACCTCAAGCGCACTTCGCGGCCACGGGTGCAGCAGAGCCGGGAAGGCGAAGCCGACATGCTGCGGGTGGGCGGGTCGATATTCTTCGGCGCAGCGCATTACCTGCAAGTGCGGTTACAGCGCTGCCAGGGGCCGCATGTGGTGATCGATGCGCGGCAGGTGAACTTCATCGACTACTCGGGTGTGGATATGCTGCACCGCGAAGCGCGGCGATTGATGCGCCTTGGTGGGAGCCTGACATTGCAGCGGGCAAGGCCGCAGGTGGTAGAGGAATTGCAGAAGCTGGAAGGCCTTGCGAACTGTCCAATACGTTTCGAAGACTGACAGTCAACTGTCAATTCTGTCAGTTGCGGACAACCCGCAGGCGATGAAAAAGTGCATGGCGTCCATTCACCACAGAGTACGCCATGAGTAGCTGCGTTTACCTCGCGTTGGTGCCATTGCTGGTGGCGCCAGGCACCTATGCTGCGGATGACTGCTGGAGCGTTGCCGATGCACAAGCACGCATTGCCCGGCTGGAAAGCCAAATGACCGCTCGGGATCCCTATACTGGCAAAGCGCAATCCGAAGCAAAGCTCGCTCAATACCGGCAGCAGATCGCCCTGGAACGCCAATTCATCCAATAGCGATCCGAGGTCAACTGCGCGCCAACTGCCGACGCAGCTCATCCAGCACAGGCGCCGTGTCCGGCCGCACCCCACGCCAGATGAAGAACGCCTCGGCCGCCTGCTCGGCCAGCATCCCCAGCCCATCCAGCACCTTGGCAGCCCCAAGCTTGCTGGCCCATTGGCAAAACGGCGTCGGCTCCTTGCCATACATCATGTCGTAGCAAACCGTCCGCCCCGGCTCGACCAGGCTGTCGGCAATCGGTGGCAACTCACCGGAAAGGCTCGCAGACGTCGCATTGATGATCACATCCACCGGCTCCTGCAACCAGGAAAAACCGCTGGCCACCACCGGCCCCAGCTCATCGAATTCACGCGCCAGCTGCTCGGCCTTTTCCACCGTGCGGTTGGCGATCACCAATGATTGTGGCTTGTGCGCCAGGATCGGCTCCAGCACGCCGCGTACCGCACCTCCGGCACCGAGAATGAGGATGCGCTTGCCTGTCAGCTCGACCCCGGCATTCACCGTCAGGTCTCGCACCAGGCCCGCGCCATCGGTGTTATCCCCTTGCAGCGTGCCGTCCGCCAGTTTGCTCAAGGTGTTCACTGCGCCCGCTCGCCGGGCCCGAGGCGTGAGGCTTTCGCAGAGCCGGAAAGCCTCTTCCTTGAACGGCACGGTCACATTGGCCCCGCTGCCTTGCTTGAAGAAGCCGCGGGCGCAATCGCTGAACTCATCCAGCGGCGCCAGCAGGGTGGCGTACTCCAGATCCTGACCGGTCTGCTCGGCGAACAGACGATGGATCAAAGGCGACTTGCTGTGGCCAATCGGGTTGCCGAAAACGACATACTGGTCCATGAGGGCTCCTTGGTTATCCACAGACTTACTGGGCGAGCCAGTCACGGTCCTGCAGGAAATACTCGGTCAGGCGCGCTTCTTCGCTACCTGGTGCGGCCTTCCAGTCATAACCCCAGCGTACCTGCGGTGGCAACGACATCAGGATCGACTCGGTGCGCCCACCCGATTGCAGGCCGAACAGAGTGCCACGGTCGTAGACCAGGTTGAACTCGACGTAGCGGCCACGGCGGTACTCCTGGAACTCACGCTGCTGGGGCGTGTAGGGCGTGTCCTTGCGGCGCTGGACGATCGGCAGGTAAGCGTCGACGTAGGCGTCACCGATGGCGCGGATGAAAGCGAAGCAGGTATCGAAGTCCCACTCGTTCAGGTCATCGAAGAACAAGCCGCCAATACCCCGAGGTTCACCACGGTGCTTGAGGTGGAAGTAACGGTCGCACCAGGCCTTGTAGCGGGGGTACACGTCGGCGCCGAACGGCGCGCAGGCCTGCTGGGCCACACGGTGCCAGTGGATGCAGTCCTCCTCGTTGCCGTAGTAGGGGGTCAGGTCGAAACCACCGCCGAACCACCAGACCGCCTCTTCGCCTTCCTTCTCGGCAATGAAGAAACGCACATTGGCATGGGAGGTGGGTACATGTGGATTGTGCGGGTGAATCACCAACGACACGCCCAACGCCTCGAAGCCACGACCCGCCAGCTCCGGGCGGTGGGCACTGGCCGAAGGCGGAAGGCCGGCGCCGAATACATGGGAGAAGTTCACGCCGCCTTTCTCGATCACTTTGCCTTCACCGATCACCCGCGTACGGCCACCGCCACCGGCTTCGCGCACCCAGGCGTCCTCGACGAAGCGGGCGCCGCCGTCTTCAGCTTCGAGGGCAGAGCAGATGCGGTCTTGCAGGTCGAGCAGGTAGGCTTTCACGGCCTCGGTGCGGCTGGTCATCGGGTCACCTGGAAGGAGCAGGAAGAAATTCGCCGCGTAGCATACCACCGGCAGCCAGCGCGCCGCAGTTGACGACGATCAAGCAAAGGCGTCCGATAGAAGGCCTTCCGATCCCGACAACAGGAGTGCGAGATGGCCAAGCGTATACAGTTCAGCCAGCATGGCGGCCCAGAGGTTCTGCAACTTGTGGAGTTCGAGCCTGCGCCACCCGGTCCGCAGCAAGTGCGGGTGCGTAACCATGCGATTGGCCTGAACTTCATCGACACCTATTTCCGCAGCGGGCTTTACTCGCCACCGTCTCTGCCTTCGGGCCTGGGCACCGAAGCAGCCGGCGTTGTCGAGGCAGTTGGCGAAGGCGTCACCCGGCTGAAGGTCGGTGACCGTGTGGCCCACGCTGGCGGCCCACTGGGCGCCTACAGCGAGGTACATACCTTGCCCGAAGCCAATCTGGTCAAGCTGCCCGACAGCATCAGCTTCGAGCAAGCCGCGGCAGTGATGCTCAAGGGTCTGACCGTGCAGTACCTGCTCAAGCAGACCTACGCCGTGCAGCCGGGTGACTTCGTTCTGTTCCATGCAGCAGCCGGTGGGGTAGGGTCGCTGGCGTGCCAGTGGGCCAAGGCGCTGGGCGCCAAACTGATCGGAACCGTAAGCTCCGCCGAAAAGGCCGAGCGGGCCAAGGCACTAGGGGCTTGGGCGACCATCGACTACAGCCGCGAAGATGTCGCCCAGCGCGTGCTGGAACTGACCGACGGTCAGAAATGCCCGGTGGTGTATGACGGCGTGGGTGCCGACACCTGGCTGACTTCGTTGGACTGCCTCAAACCACGGGGGCTGATGGTGAGTTTCGGCAATGCCTCCGGAGCGGTGACCGGCGTCAACCTGGGGATCCTGTCGCAGAAGGGTTCGCTGTATGTCACCCGACCAACGCTGGCAAGCTATGCCAACAATGCGCAAAACACTCAGGCCATGGCGGACGATCTGTTCTCGATGATCGCCAGTGGCAAGCTGGTCGTGGATATCCAGCAGCGCTATCCGCTGAGCGAGGCGGCCAAGGCGCAGGCTGAGTTGTCGGCGCGCAGGACCGTGGGTTCGACGGTACTACTGCCCTGAAATCGCCGGCAAGTCGGCTCCTGCGAGGGCTGCGCAGTAAAGATTCGCGCTGATGCAGCCCCTCTGCAGGAGCGGCCTTGGGTCGCGAAAGAGCGGCAACAGTAACCACACAGCCACCGCCCCATCAAAAGTCGGTGTCCACCAGGCAAATCAACCCGGTCGAACGACTTCGCCAGTCACCAGGTCACGAATCACGCTCGGGTTCTTTCGCCCACCCAACGCTCCACCCAGCACCAGGTCCAACTGGTTGTGGAAATACTGCTCAACCCGCAACCGGGTCTTGGCTGCCGGGCGCCCGCCAGGGTTGCAAGAGGTGGAAATCAGCGGCCCCACCAGCGCACACAGTTCACGTACCAATGGGTGGTCACTGACCCGCAGTGCCACGGTGTCGTGCTGCCCCGTCACCCATTCCGGCAAAAGGTCCTGGTGCGGCACCAGCCAGGTGTTGGGTCCCGGCCAGGTGCTGCTCATGCGGTCGATCCAGTCTTCAGGGAAATCCTCGAACAGGAAATCGAATTGCTGGATGCTGTCGGCGACCAGAATCAGCCCCTTATCCACAGGCCGCGACTTCAGGGCCAGCAGGCGATACACCGCGTCCTCGTTCCAGGGGTCGCAGCCCAGGCCCCAGACCGCTTCCGTCGGATAGGCGATCACCGCCCCCGCCCGAATTTCACGTGCGGCTTGTTGCACACGCCAACTGCTCACCATTTGTATCTCTCCGCATCTAAGCCTTGGGCGCAGTTTACTTAGGCCGAGCGGGCAAACCAACGTCCGGCTTCATTGCTGACCTGGCCCTGGAGCTCCAGCTCGGTCAAGCTGGCCAGTACCTCGGCCAAAGGCCGGCCACTGCTGAGCGCCAACCCCTCGCTGGTCTGGGGTGCTGCGTGCAGAAGGGCCAGGAGCGGATGTTGAGGTTTATCCACAGCCGGTTGCGGCAGATTTTGCCAACCCCGCAGGGTATCGATGATCTGCTCCACGCTCTCGACCAGCAGCGCGCCATCGCGTATCAACTGATGGCATCCCCTGGCGCCCGGGTGGTGGATCGAACCGGGAATGGCATACACCTCCCGGCCTTGTTCAGCCGCCAAGCGGGCAGTAATCAACGAGCCACTGCCCAGACTGGCTTCGACAACCAGCACCCCCAGGGACATGCCGCTGATGATGCGATTGCGTCGCGGAAAATTGGCAGGCAGGGGATCAGCATCCAACGGGTACTCCGAAACCACCGCGCCGCCGCTGTCGATGATCGCTCGCGCCAAGTCACGATGGCGCTGTGGATAAAGTTTTTGCAGCCCAGTGCCAAGCACGGCAATCGTCTGCCCTCCGACCTCCAGCGCCGCCCGATGAGCGGCACCATCAACGCCCAGCGCCAGGCCACTGGTGATGGTGAAACCCGTTTGCGCAAGGGCACGTGAAAATGCCCGAGCGGTGTCCAGAGCCGGAGGTGAAGCACGTCTGCTACCCACAATGGCCAGCTGCGGTTGCTCCAGGCAAGCGGGGTCGCCTGCGACGAACAACAGGGGCGGCGGGTCGTCCGTTTCCGCCAGCAACGCGGGGTAACCGGCACCGTCCCACATCAGTAAATGCTGGCCTGGACGCTCTAGCCAGGCCATTGCAGCCAAAGCACCCTCGCGTACCTGCGCACAGCGGCGCGCATCGATACTGGCTTGCGCAAGGCCAAGGGCACGCCAGGCACTGGCCGGTGCACTCAGCGCCGAAGACGCCGTTCCGAAGGCCTCCAGAAGGCGCTGAAAGCGACGCAGTCCTATCTCGGGCAAGCGGTGCAGACGTAATCGCGCCTCCAGTTCGGCAGGCGGACAATTCGATGAATGGTGAGTCGACATGGGGATCATCCTTGATCGGAAGAGGGCCATAAACGTGGCACAACCTGTGGATAAGTTTGTTGATAATACTTTGACAACCTGTCCATCGAATGACGTTGAAGTCGTCTCCTGAAACCGTAGCCGAGCTTTGCCAGGTGCCGAATCCCCCGATTCCCTTTATTATGTGTGCTCAGTTTTCAACCGAACGCACAGTGACTGCCTGACCCTATGGCCATCTTGAACATTCTCGAATTCCCGGACCCGCGCCTGCGCACCATTGCCAAACCGGTGACGGAGTTCGACGACGCCCTGCGTCAGCTGATCGACGACATGTTTGAAACCATGTACGAAGCGCCTGGCATCGGCCTGGCCGCCACCCAGGTCAACGTCCACAAGCAAGTCGTGGTGATGGACCTCAGCGAAGACCGCAGCGAGCCGCGGGTCTTCATCAACCCCACGGTCGAAGAGCTGACCCACGACATGGGTCAGTATCAGGAAGGCTGCCTGTCGGTACCGGGCTTCTACGAGAACGTCGACCGTCCGCTGCGTGTCCGGGTCAAGGCCCAGGACCGGGATGGCAAGCCCTACGAGCTTGAAGCCGAAGGCTTGCTGGCGGTGTGTGTCCAGCATGAATTCGATCACCTCAACGGCAAGCTGTTCGTCGACTACCTGTCTCAGCTCAAACGCGACCGGATCAAGAAGAAACTGGAAAAGCAGCACCGCCAGCAAGCCTGATCCATTCCTTCCAGAAGGCTTGCTCCGGCAAGCCTTTTTCTTTTTTGAAGCGAGAACTCCATGCGCATCGTCTTCGCAGGCACTCCAGAGTTTGCCGCCGAACACCTCAAGGCCCTGCTCGACAGCCCCTATGAAGTGGTGGCCGTCTACACCCAGCCCGACCGCCCTGCTGGCCGTGGCCAGAAGCTCATGCCGAGCCCGGTCAAGCAGCTGGCCGTAGCCCACGACATTCCGGTGTTCCAGCCGCCAACCTTGCGCAACGCCGAGGCCCAGGCGGAGTTGGCGGCACTGCAGCCAGACCTGATGGTGGTGGTCGCGTATGGCCTGATCCTGCCGCAAGCAGTGCTGGACATCCCGCGCCTTGGCTGCATCAACAGCCACGCCTCCTTGCTGCCCCGCTGGCGAGGCGCCGCGCCGATCCAGCGCGCCGTGGAGGCTGGAGACGCCGAGAGCGGCGTGACCGTGATGCGTATGGAAGCGGGCCTGGACACCGGCCCGATGTTGCTCAAGGTGGTTACCCCGATCAGCGCCGACGACACTGGTGGCAGCCTGCACGACCGCCTTGCCGAAATGGGACCGCCGGCCGTGGTGCAGGTCATCGCAGGCCTGGCCGACGGCACCCTGCAGGGTGAAGTACAAGACGATGCCCTGGCCACCTACGCTCACAAGCTGAACAAGGACGAGGCCCGCATCGACTGGAGCCGCCCAGCCGTCGAGTTGGAGCGCCTGATTCGCGCGTTCAACCCATGGCCGGTGTGCCACAGCACCCTGGATGGCGAGAGCGTCAAAGTGCTGGCCGCCAACGTGTCCACAGGCAAAGGCGCCCCGGGTGAAATCCTTTCCGCCAGCAAGGACGGCCTGGTCGTCGCCTGTGGCGAGCAGGCCTTGAGCCTGACCCGCCTGCAATTGCCCGGCGGCAAGGCCCTGGCCTTCAGTGACCTGTTCAACAGCCGCCGCGAGAAGTTCGCCAGCGGCAAGGTGTTGGGCCAATGAACCCACGCCTGGCCGCCGCCCGCGCCCTGGCCGCTGTCCTGAGCGGCAAGGCCTCGCTGAACAGCTCGTTGCCGGCACAACTGGACAAGGTCGATGAGCGCGACCGAGGCCTCACCCAGGACCTGGCATTCGGCACCGCCCGCTGGCAGCCTCGCCTGGACCTGCTGGCTGCGCAGTTGCTGCAAAAGCCGTTCAAGGCCGCCGACTGCGATGTGCAGGCATTGTTGCTGGTCGGCCTGTACCAGCTGTTCTACACCCGCATTCCGGCCCATGCCGCCATCGGGGAAACCGTTGGCTGCGCCGATAAGCTGAAAAAACCGTGGGCCAAGGGCCTGCTCAACGCCGTGCTGCGCCGCGCCCAGCGCGAAGGCGAAGAACTCCTCGCCGGCCTGGAGCGCGATCCGGTGGTGCGCACCGCTCACCCGCGTTGGCTGCAGAAATCGCTGAAAGCCTTCTGGCCCGAGCAGTGGGAAGCCATTTGCGCCGCCAACAATGCCCATCCGCCGATGATCCTGCGGGTCAACCGCCGTCATCACAGCCGTGATGCCTATCTTGGCCTGCTGGCCGAGGCGGGTATCGCCGCCACCCCGTGCCGGTTCAGCCGCGACGGTATCCTGCTGGCTGAAGCCTGCGATGTTCGCCAACTGCCGGGCTTCGCCGAAGGTTGGGTCAGCGTACAGGACGAGGCCGCGCAGCTGTCCGCCGACCTGCTGGAACTGGCCCCAGGCCAACGCGTGCTCGACGCCTGCTGCGCCCCTGGCGGCAAAACCTGCCACCTGCTCGAAGCCGAAGCGGGCCTGGCCCATGTCGTGGCCATCGACCTGGAAGCCAAGCGCCTGACCCGTGTGCGCGAGAACCTCGACCGTCTGCAACTGGACGCCGAGCTGATTGCCTGCGACGCCCGTGACACCGCCAGTTGGTGGGATGGCAAGCCGTTCCAGCGAATCCTGCTCGACGCACCGTGCTCGGCCACGGGCGTGATCCGCCGTCACCCGGACATCAAGCTGACCCGTCAGGCCGACGACATTCCGGCCCTGGCCACTCTGCAAGGCGAATTGCTCGATGCTCTGTGGCCGACGCTCGAAGTGGGCGGCATCCTGCTCTACGCCACCTGCTCGAGCCTGCCGACGGAAAACACCGAAGTGATCGACGCCTTCCTCACCCGCACCCCAGGTGCCCGTGAACTCGACCTGGCGACCGAGGCCGGCCTGCGCCAGCCTCACGGGCGCCAGCTGTTGGCCCAGGAAGGCGGCCATGACGGCTTCTACTATGCCAAGCTGATCAAGATTGCCGCCTCGCGTGGCTAAGTGAAAAAAGGTTAGGGAGTAGCGGATGAAGATCATCATCCTCGGCGCAGGGCAGGTCGGCGGAACGCTGGCCGAACACTTGGCCAGCGAAGCCAACGACATCACCGTGGTCGACACCGACGGCGAACGCCTGCGTGACCTGGGCGACCGCCTCGATATCCGCACGGTGCAGGGTCGCGGCTCGTTACCCTCCGTGTTGCGCCAGGCCGGGGCCGACGACGCCGATATGCTGGTGGCGGTGACCAACAGCGACGAAACCAACATGGTGGCCTGCCAGGTCGCCTACTCGCTGTTCCATACCCCGACCAAAATCGCGCGGGTGCGTGAGTCTTCCTATCTGACCCGTGAAGAGCTGTTCGACAACGACCATATCCCGGTGGACGTGCTGATCAGCCCAGAACAGGTAGTGACCAACTACGTCAAACGCCTGATCGAACACCCCGGTGCTCTGCAGGTGATCGACTTCGCCGAAGGCAAGGCGCAACTCGTTGCGGTGAAGGCCTACTACGGCGGCCCGCTGGTGGGCCAGCAGTTGCGACAGATCCGCGCGCACATGCCTAACGTCGATACCCGCGTGGCGGCGATCTTCCGCCGTGACCGGCCGATCACACCGAGGGGCGATACCGTGATCGAGGCTGACGACGAAGTGTTCTTCATCGCGGCACGCAAGGACATTCGCGCCGTCATGGGCGAGCTGCGACGCATCGACGAGACCAACAAGCGCGTGGTCATCGCCGGCGGCGGCCAGATCGGCGAGCGTCTGGCCGAAGCGATCGAAAGTCGCTACCAGGTCAAGATCATCGAGATGAGCCCGGCACGTTGCCGACACCTCTCCGACACCCTGGAAAGCACCGTGGTGCTGCAGGGCAGCGCATCGGACAAAGACCTGATGCTGGAGGAGAACATTGCTGACGCCGACATTTTCCTGGCCCTGACCAACGACGACGAGGCCAACATCATGTCGTCGTTGCTGGCCAAGCGCCTGGGTGCGCGCAAGGTGATGACCATCATCAACAACCCGGCCTATGTCGACCTGGTGCAAGGCGGCGAAATCGACATCGCCATCAGCCCCCAGCTGGCCACGATCGGGACCTTGCTGGCCCACGTGCGCCGGGGCGATATCGTCAGCGTACACTCACTGCGCCGTGGCGCGGCCGAAGCGATCGAGGCGGTTGCCCATGGTGACGCCAAGTCGAGCAAGGTAGTTGGCAAGGCCATCGAAGACATCGCCCTGCCGCCGGGTACCACCATCGGCGCGATCATCCGGGACGAGGAAGTGCTGATCGCCCACGACGACACCGTGATCGAGACGGGCGACCATGTCATCCTGTTCGTTGTGGATAAGAAACACATCCGTGATGTGGAGAAGCTGTTCCACGTCGGCTTGACCTTCTTCTAAGGAGAAACGGCATGCGCGAATCGCTGGAAAAAATGCTGGCCAAGGGTGTGGATAACCCGTTGCTCAGGTTTGGCCTGGGCAAGGCTTGGCTGGACGAAGGCAAGGGTGCCGAGGCGGCGGTTCATTTGGCGCGGTGCGTGGAGCAAGACCCGAAGTATTCTGCAGCCTGGAAGCTGCTGGGCAAGGCGTACCAGCTGCAGGGTGACCTGGCGGCTGCGCGCAAGGCCTGGGAGGAGGGGATGGTGGCGGCGCAGGCCCATGGCGACAAGCAGGCCGAGAAAGAGATGGCGGTGTTCCTCAAGAAATTGAGCAAAACATCGGCTTCGTAACCGTGTGGGCGGGGGATCACCCGCGAACGCGCCAGCAAATCCAAGACCGCATTCGCAGGTAACCCTATCCACAGGGGAGCGCCTTCTCAATACCAGCGCGCTTCCCCGGCCGGGCGCTTCTTGAAGCGCTTCATGCTCCACATGTACTGGCTCGGGTACTCGCGCACATAACGCTCGACCACCTTGCTCATGGCCGCCGCCGATACGGCCACATCCTCGCTGTACATCTCCTCCGGCGCCGCCTCGAGGAAGACCTTGAACCCGGAACCGTCCGGTAGCCGCAGTGCATGCAGGAATACCCCGACTGCCTTGCCACCGGCCAGCATGTTCGGCACGAATTTGCTGGTCAGCGCCTGGGTACCCAGGAACGGCACGAAGACACCGGCAGACTCGGCGGGCTCCGGATCGGCCGGAATCCCCACCTGTCCACCACGGCGTACTTCCTTGATCACGCTCAGGATGCCTTCCTTGGTCGAAGGCGCCACACGGTTGCCCATCTGCACCCGCTGCTCGCGCAGCAGGTCATCCACCGCCTTGAGCTTTGGCGGGCGGTAGAAGATGATCGGTTTGCACTGGTTGCAGTAGAAGTGGTTCAGCACCTCCCAGTTGCCCAGGTGGCTGGTGATGCCCACCACGCCCTTGCCCGAGGCCAGGGCCTTCTCAAGCACTTCCAGGCCGTGGACTTCCTTGACCAGCTCCAGCGAACGCTGCGGCGGCCAGATCCACGCGCAGGCGCTTTCGACGAATGACTTGCCAATGTCTTTCAACGCTCGGCCAACCAGTTGCTCACGCTCGACCGGGTCCATCTCCGGAAAGCACTTGGCAAGGTTGATACGCACCACGTTGCGCGACCCATTGGGGATTTTCCACATCAGCCAGCCGATACCGGCGCCGACGCGTTGCACAGCTCCCCAAGGCAGCTTGGCGAACAGTCGCAGCACCCCGACCATCAGGGCGCCCTTGAACTTTTCCACAGGCAGATTCCTTATTTCAGCAAGGCTGCGCATTGTAACGCTCAACGCAGCAGCGCGGCGTAGCGATCACAATCGGTGGTGTGGTCCATGACCATGCCAGTGGCTTGCATGAAGGCGTAACAAATGGTCGGGCCAACGAAGGTGAAGCCGGCTTTCTGCAGGGCCTTGCTCATGGCCTTGGCCTCGTCGGTCACGGCCGGGATTTCCTCACGGGCCTGGAAATGGTTGATCCTGGGCGCACCACCGACGAACGACCAAAGCCACTGCGCCGGGTTATCCACAGCCAGCCAGGCCTGAGCATTGCGCCGGGCCGCCTTGAGCTTGAGACGGTTGCGAATGATGCCAGTATCGAGCATCAGTTCCTCGATCCGCTCGTCGCTCATCTGCGCCAGTCGAACCGGGTCGAAACCGTACATCACCTCCCGGTAGCGCTCGCGCTTCCTCAGAACGGTGATCCACGACAGCCCAGCCTGGAACCCTTCGAGCAAAAGCATCTCGAAGAGCAACGCCGGGTCGCGCTGCGGTGTCCCCCATTCCTGGTCGTGGTAAGCCTGGTACAACGGATCGTCGGTACACCAAAAGCAGCGTGGCATAAGGCTCCAATTGAGTAGAGGGAGAGGCGAATCAGGTTATACTCCCGCTCTTTACATCCGCATCCCCAGATACAGGTGAATTTCGTGAGCCAGCCTACGCCAGCCGTGCGTACCTTCCAAGACCTGATCCTCGCCCTGCAGAACTACTGGGCCGAGCAAGGTTGTGTGGTGCTTCAGCCCTACGATATGGAAGTAGGCGCCGGCACTTTCCACACCGCTACATTCCTGCGCGCCGTCGGCCCAGAGACCTGGAACGCCGCCTATGTGCAGCCTAGCCGTCGCCCTGCCGACGGGCGGTATGGCGAAAACCCCAACCGCCTGCAGCACTATTACCAGTTCCAGGTGGTGCTCAAGCCGAACCCGGCCAACTTCCAGGAGCTGTACCTCGGCTCGCTGAAAGCGATCGGCCTGGATCCGCTGGTCCACGACATCCGCTTCGTCGAAGACAACTGGGAATCGCCAACCCTGGGCGCCTGGGGCCTGGGCTGGGAAATCTGGCTCAATGGCATGGAGGTGACCCAGTTCACCTACTTCCAGCAGGTCGGTGGCATCGAGTGCTACCCGGTCACCGGTGAAATCACCTATGGCCTGGAGCGTCTGGCCATGTACATCCAGGGCGTAGACTCGGTGTACGACCTGGTCTGGGCCGACGGCCCGTTCGGCAAGGTGACCTACGGCGACGTGTTCCACCAGAACGAAGTGGAGCAGTCGACCTACAACTTCGAACACGCCAACGTCGAGAAGCTGTTCGAGCTGTTCGATTTCTACGAAAGCGAAGCCAACCGCCTGATCAAGCTTGAGCTGCCGCTGCCGACTTATGAAATGGTCCTGAAGGCATCCCACACCTTCAACCTGCTGGACGCCCGCCGCGCCATCTCGGTGACCGAGCGCCAGCGTTACATCCTGCGCGTACGTACCCTGGCTCGGGACGTAGCGCAAAGCTATCTGCAAGCCCGTGCACGCCTGGGCTTCCCGATGGCCACCCCTGAATTGCGTGACGAAGTGTTGGCGAAGCTGGAGGCTGCACAATGAGTGCTCAAGATTTCCTGGTAGAACTGGGCACCGAAGAGCTGCCACCGAAGGCCCTGGCCTCGCTGGGCGACGCCTTCCTGGCGGGCATCGAGAAAGGCCTGCAGGCTGCGGGCCTGAACTACACCGGCAAGCAGGTATACGCCGCGCCGCGCCGCCTGGCCGTGCTGATTCGTCAACTGGACGTGCAGCAGCCGGACCGCAGCATCAACATCGACGGCCCGCCCATTCAGGCGGCGTTCAACGCTGAAGGCCAACCGACCCAGGCTGCTCTGGGCTTCGCCAAGAAGTGCGGAGTAGAGCTGTCGGAAATCGACCAGAGCGGCGCCAAGCTGCGCTTCTCCCAACACATTCCAGGCAAGGCCACTGCCAGCCTGCTGCCGACCATCGTCGAAGACTCGCTCAACGACCTGCCCATCCCCAAGCGCATGCGCTGGGCGGCCAGCCGTGAAGAGTTCGTCCGCCCGACCCAGTGGCTGGTAATGCTGCTGGGCGACCAGGTCGTCGAGTGCACCATCCTGTCGCAGAAAGCCGGCCGTGAATCCCGTGGTCACCGCTTCCATCACCCGGAAAACGTGGTCATCACTACCCCGGCCAACTATGTCGAGGACCTGCGCAAGGCCTATGTACTGGCCGACTTCGCCGAGCGTCGCGAGCTGATCAGCAAGCGCACCGCCGAGCTGGCCATGCAGCAGGAAGGCAGCGCCATCGTACCGCCAGCGCTGCTGGATGAAGTCACCGCGCTGGTGGAGTGGCCGGTGCCGCTGGTCTGCTCGTTCGAAGAGCGCTTCCTCGAAGTGCCGCAGGAAGCCCTGATCACCACCATGCAGGACAACCAGAAGTACTTCTGCCTGCTGGACAGCGAAGGCAAGCTGCTGCCGCGCTTCATCACCGTCGCCAACGTCGAGAGCCGCGATCCGAAGCAGATCGTGCAAGGCAACGAGAAGGTCGTGCGCCCGCGCCTGACCGACGCCGAGTTCTTCTTCAAGCAGGACAAGAAGCAGCCGCTGGAAACCTTCAACGAGCGCCTGAAGAACGTGGTGTTCCAGGCTCAGTTGGGCACTGTCTTCGACAAGGCCGAGCGCGTTTCCAAACTGGCCGCATTCATCGCACCCAAGATTGGCGGCGATGCCGCGCGTGCCGGTCGCGCCGGCCTGCTGTCCAAGTGCGACCTGGCCACCGAGATGGTGGGCGAGTTCCCTGAAATGCAGGGTGTCGCCGGTTACTACTACGCGCTGAACGATGGCGAGCCGGAAGACGTCGCCCTGGCCCTGAACGAGCAGTACATGCCTCGTGGCGCCGGCGCCGAACTGCCGCAGACCCTGACCGGTGCAGCCGTGGCCATCGCCGACAAGCTCGACACCCTGGTCGGCATCTTCGGCATCGGCATGCTGCCAACCGGCAGCAAGGACCCGTATGCCCTGCGCCGTGCCGCCCTGGGCGTGCTGCGCATCCTGATCGAGAAGCAGCTGGACCTGGACCTGAATGCCGCCGTCGAATTCGCGGTCAAGCAGTTCGGTGCCAAGGTGAAAGCCGCCGGCCTGGCCGAACAGGTGCTGGAGTTCGTCTTCGACCGTCTGCGTGCGCGTTACGAAGACGAAGGCATCGACGTCTCGACCTACCTGTCGGTGCGTGCCCTGAAGCCGGGTTCGGCCCTGGACTTCGACCAGCGCGTACAGGCCGTGCAGGCCTTCCGCAAGCTGCCGGAAGCCAACGCCCTGGCTGCGGCGAACAAGCGAGTATCGAACCTGCTGAGCAAGGCCGAAGGTGCTATCGCCGACCACGTCGAACCGAAGTACTTCGACAATGCCAACGAGTTCTCCCTGTACTCGGCCATCCAGCAGGCCGACCAGGCCGTGCAGCCGATGGCTGCTGCGCGTCAGTACAGCGAAGCACTGGCCCGCCTGGCTGCCCTGCGTGACCCGGTCGACGCCTTCTTCGAGGCCGTGATGGTCAACGCCGAAGACGCCAAGGTCCGTGCCAACCGTTATGCCCTGCTCAGCCGCCTCCGTGGCCTGTTCCTGGGCGTTGCCGATATTTCGCTGCTGGGGTAAGCCTTGAAACTGCTGATTCTCGATCGTGACGGGGTGATCAATTACGACTCCGACGCCTATATCAAGTCGCTGGAGGAGTGGATTCCGATTCCCGGCTCGGTCGAGGCTATCGCGCAGTTGAGCAAAGCCGGCTGGACGGTGGCCGTGGCCACCAACCAGTCCGGCATTGCCCGCGGCTACTACCCGCTGGAAACCCTTGAAGCCATGCATGCCCGCCTGCGCGCGCTGGTGGCCGAACTGGGTGGCGAAGTGGGTCATATCGTGTATTGCCCGCACGGGCCGGACGAAGGCTGCGATTGCCGCAAGCCCAAGCCTGGCATGCTGCGGGCGATCGCCGAGCACTACCAGGCCGACCTGCGCGGCGTCTGGTTCATCGGCGACAGCAAAGGTGACCTGGAGGCCGCCCTGGCCGTCGGTGCACAACCCGTGTTGGTGAAAACCGGCAAGGGCGAGCGGACCCTGGAAAAGGGTGTGCCGGAAACTACACTGATTTTCGACGATCTGGCTGCTATCGCCAGAGAACTAATTTAAACAGTGCGCCTTCGGGCGCATTTTTCTCAGGCGGGCGCGCCCCGCAACGGTACATGCCACTATGTCGATCCTGCAGGCGATCAGAATCTTTCTTTTTTACCTGCTGCTGGGCACCAGTTCGCTGTTGTGGTGCTCCCTGAGCTTTTTCATCGCGCCATTTTTGTCGTTCCCCAAGCGCTATCGCTTCATCAACGTCTACTGGTGCCGTTTCGCCGTGCTGCTGGCGCAAGTGATCCTGGGCATTCGCTACAAGGTCACCGGTGCCGAGAACGTGCCGAATGAGCCCTGCGTGATCCTGTCGAACCACCAGAGCACATGGG
This sequence comes from Pseudomonas sp. Rh2, assembly GCF_040762985.1. Classification (NCBI taxonomy): domain Bacteria; kingdom Pseudomonadati; phylum Pseudomonadota; class Gammaproteobacteria; order Pseudomonadales; family Pseudomonadaceae; genus Pseudomonas; species Pseudomonas sp. Rh2. The sequence continues at coordinate 526,314 of NZ_CP142890.1, read as the reverse complement.
AAACGTTCTTCTTGTCCGCCTATTTCTCGCCACTGAGCCAGGTGCTCAAGCGTGAGCTGCTGTACGTCCCGTTCTTTGGCTGGGCCATGGCCATGCTGCGGCCGATCGCCATCGACCGCGACAACCCCAAGGAAGCCTTGCGCCAGGTTGCAAGCAAAGGTGATGAGCTGCTCAAGCAGAAGGTATGGGTGCTGATCTTCCCGGAAGGGACCCGCGTGCCCTTCGGTACGGTCGGCAAGTTCTCCCGTGGCGGCACCGCACTGGCGGTCAACGCAGGCCTGCCGGTGCTGCCGATCGCACATAACGCCGGCAAGTTCTGGCCGAAGGAAGGCTGGGGTAAACGCTCGGGCACCATCGAGGTGGTGATTGGCGAGCCAATGTATGCCAATGGCACCGGCCCGCGTGCCATCGCCGAGCTCAATGACCGCGCAGCCGCGTGGAATGAAGCGACCCAACGTGCCATGGGTTCACTGCCGCCAGCAGATGAAAAAGCCCAAGAGCAGATCGCCTGACGATCTGTGGATAACTTGTGTGCAATTTTTGGATGGAATGCTTCAAATAGATGCTAAGTTATTGAATTAGCTATTTATTTTTGTGTATGACATTTTTCTGAAAATCGTGCATAAGTTTTTTCGAGGTATAAGAAAACCGGCTTTTACAGCCGGTTTTTTTATGAGCCTTGCAGGCCAGCCGTCTTGTCAGCGGCAGGGCCCGTGAAACACCTCAGACCTTGTCGATATCCACATCCTTAGTCTCTTTGAGGCAGAAAATCCCCACGACCAGGCTGATCCCTGTCACCAGTACCGGGTACCAAAGGCCGTAGAAGATATCCCCGGTGTATACCACCAACGCGAACGACACCGTGGGCAGGAAGCCGCCAAACCAGCCGTTGCCGATGTGGTAGGGCAGGGACATCGAGGTGTAGCGGATGCGGGTCGGGAACAGCTCGACCATCACGGCTGCCAGTGGGCCGTAGGTCATGGTCGCGATCAGGATCATCGCCACGATCAGCACCACGACCATCACCTGGTTAACATTGGCTGGATCAGCCTTGGCCGGGTAGCCCGCCTGTTCGACCGCAGCACGCATGGCCGCTTCGTCGAAGCCGCTGATGGTCTTGTCACCAATGCTCACCACCACCTCGGTACCCTGCGCATTCACCGAACTGTAGGGCAGGCCTTGCTTGACCAGGAAGGTCTTGACCTTGTCGCATGGGCTGTCGAAACGCGCCTTGCCGACCGGGTCGAACTGGAAGGTGCAACCTTTCGGGTCCGCTGTGACCACAATCGGCGCCTGGCGGCTGGCCGCGTCGATTTGCGGGTTGGCGTAGTGGCTTAGCGCTTTGAACATCGGGAAATACAGCACCGTGGCCAGCAGCAGGCCCAGCATTAGGATCGGCTTGCGCCCAACCCTGTCCGACAACCAGCCGAAGAACACGAAGAATGGCGCACCGATCACCACGCTGATGATCAGCAGGGTATTGGCCTGAGCAGGGTCCATCTTGAGCATCTGCGTCATGAAGAACAGCACGTAGAACTGCGCGGTGTAGAAGGTCACCGCCTGACCCGCGTTGATGCTGAACAAGGCTGTGAGCACCACCTTGAGGTTTGGCCAGGAGGTGAACGACTCACGAATCGGCGACTTGCTGACCTTGCCCTGGGCCTTCATTTTCACGAAAGCAGGCGACTCGTGCATGCTCATGCGAATCCACGTGGAAATGGCCAGGAGGAAGATCGACAGCAGGAAGGGCAGGCGCCAGCCCCAGGTCTCGAACTGATCCCCACTGATGTAACGGCTAGCCAGCACCACCAGCAACGACAGCAGCAGCCCAAGGGTGGCGGTGGACTGTATGAAACCGGTGTGGAAACCGCGCTTGCCAGGTGGCGCGTGCTCGGCCACGTAGGTGGCTGCACCACCGTACTCGCCGCCCAGGGCCAGGCCCTGGAGCATGCGCAATACCACCAGAATGATCGGGGCAGCGATACCGATGCTGGCGTAGGTGGGTAGCAGGCCGACAGCGAATGTCGACAAGCCCATTAGCACGATGGTGACCAGGAAGGTGTACTTGCGACCGATCATGTCACCCAGACGGCCAAACACCAGCGCACCGAAAGGCCGAACGAGGAAGCCGGCGGCAAAGGCCATCAAAGCGAAGATAAAGGCGGTAGTGTCGTTCACCCCAGCGAAGAACTGCTTGCTGATGACCGCTGCCAGTGCACCATAGAGAAAAAAGTCATACCACTCGAACACCGTCCCGAGGGATGACGCGAAAATGATCTTGCGTTCCTCACGGCCACTGGAGCTGCTGGCCGCCGCCCCCTGCTCTTGAATGTAATCCGACATCGTTGCTGTCCTCGGCCCGAAGGCCACAGTGATTATTCTTGTTGTTCCACTGTCGGCAGCCTCTGACCGCAAGCTGCCGGTACTGCACGCACCCGGGTCAGGGCGTCGGTATTGCGTCTTCGTTGAAGCTGGTCTGGGTGGTAGCCCCCTTGAGAATGAGTTGGGCCGCCTTCTCGGCGATCATGAGAGTGGGTGAACAGGTATTGCCGGAGGTGATCTGCGGCATGATCGACGCATCCGCCACGCGCAGCCCGGGGATGCCATGAACGCGCAACTGGTTATCCACAACGTCCAACGGGCCATTGCCCATGCGGCAGGTACCGACCGGGTGGAAGATGGTGGTGCCAATCTTGCCAGCGGCTTCGAACAGTTCTTCTTCGGTTTGCAAGGCCGGACCGGGCAGATACTCGCGGGGTTCGAATGCGGCCAGGGCAGGGGACTGGACGATGCGCCGGGTGAGGCGAATGGCATCGGCGGCGACGCGCAGGTCTTCGGGGTCGCTGAGGTAGTTGGGGTCGATCAGCGGCGTCGTGTTCATGTCGGCAGAGCGGATGTCGATGCGTCCACGGCTTGCTGGGCGCAGGTTGCACACCGACGCGGTGAAAGCCGGGAAACGGTGCAGCGGCTCGCCGAAGCGCTCCAGCGAAAGGGGTTGCACGTGATACTGCAAGTTGGCGGTGGCCTGCTCAGGACTCGAGCGTACAAAGGCCCCCAGTTGGCTCGGTGCCATGGCCAACGGGCCACTGCGGTCGTAGAGATAGCGCAAGCCCATACCCAGCTTGCCCCAAAGGCTGTTGGCCATCTGGTTGAGGGTACGGGTATTGCGGATCTCGTAGATCAGGCGCAGCTGCAGGTGGTCCTGCAGGTTGCCGCCGATGCCAGGCATATCGTGGCGAACTCCGATACCGAGGCTTTCCAGCAGCTTGCGCGGGCCAATTCCTGAGCGCTGCAGGATGCCAGGAGAGCCTACGGCACCGGCACAAAGAATGATCTCGCGCCCTGCGGAGAACTCGTGCCAAGCACCCTGCCATTGCGCTTTCACCGCCCGAGCACGGGTATTGTTCAATAACACCTGGTCGACCTGCACATCGGTCAGCACGGTCAGGTTGGGGCGATCCTTGATTGGCCGCAGAAAGGCCTTGGATGCATTCCAGCGCACACCACTGCGCTGGTTGACTTGAAAGTATCCACAGCCTTGGTTGTCGCCGGTATTGAAGTCATCGACCTTGCCGATGCCGCTCTGCTCAGCCGCATCGCGGAAGGCATCGAGGATAGGCCAGCTATAGCGCTGGCGCTCGACGCGCCACTCACCGTCGGCACCATGGTGATCAGTGCTGCCGGCAAAATGGTTTTCACTGGCCTTGAACAGTGGCAGCACATCCTTCCATGCCCAGCCTTCGTTGCCTTGATCGGCCCAGTGGTCGTAGTCGGCGGCTTGGCCACGCATGTAGATCATGCCGTTGATCGAGGAACAACCACCCAGCACCTTGCCGCGAGGGTAACCCAGGCTGCGCCCCCCCAGGCCGGACTGCGCCTCGGTCTTGAAGCACCAGTCGGTGCGCGGGTTGCCGATGCAGTAGAGATAACCGACAGGGACGTGGATCCAGGGGTAGTTGTCGCGCCCACCGGCTTCAAGCAACAGCACTCGGCAGGAGGGGTTGGCCGACAAACGATTGGCCAGCAGGCAACCGGCAGGACCGGCCCCAACGACCACGTAGTCGAAGACAGAATCGGCTGATGGCATGTGAAACCTCGCCTGATTATTGTTCTTGTCGTCCTACATCTTATTGATTAATTTCGACGAGGAAACACGAGATTTCACGCAGCGGTTGTGCGTTTTCGTTCAACGCAATGCCTGTGCGGGTCGCTTGCATTGCCCCGAAAAGCACCGCTGTATCCGTGGGAGCGGGTTCACCCGCAAATAGGCCACAACGGACGGCCTGAAAGGACAAGCATGTTCGACTGGAATGATCTGCGGTTTTTCCTCGAGTTGCAGCGCAGCGGCCGGCTGCTCACCGCCGCCAAGCGTCTGAACACTACCCACAGCACCGTGGCCCGGCATATCGAAAGCATCGAGAAAAGCCTTGGCACGCCGCTGTTCGTGCAGCACGCCCAGGGCTATGAACTGACCAGTTCCGGCCAGGCCCTGCTCAAGCACGCCGAAGCCATGGAGAATGTCGCCCTGCTGGCGCAGGAAGAAATCACCCAGGCCATTACACCGTTGGGCAAGATCCGCCTTGGGGTGACTGAGGGCATCGGCATCATGTTCTTCACCCCACGCATGAACGCGTTGTTCGAACGATACCCAGGCCTGGAAGTTGAACTGGTGGCAGTACCGCGCTTTGTCAGCATCCTCAACCGCGAAGCTGAAATCAGCATCCACCTGGAGCGGCCCAATGCCGACCTTCTGATTACCCGCAAGCTCACCGACTACCGCTTGGCCCTTTACGCCAGCCAAAACTATCTCGACCGGGCGCCACCGCTGCGAAACCGCGATGACCTGGCTCGTCACAGTTGGATTGGCTACGTCGATGACTTGCTGTTCAGTCAGGAACTGCTGTTCCTCAACAGCTTCTGCCGTGCGCCCAACGTGGTCTTTCGCAGCACCAGCGTGATCGCCCAGCAGCATGCCGCCCGCGCAGGCTTGGGCATCGCCGTGCTGCCCAATTACATGGCCCGCCACGACCCGACGCTGGTCCGCCTATTACCCACCGAGACCATCCAGCGCAGCTACTGGATCTGCACGCGCAGGGAGCTGCACAAGTCGGTGCGCCTGCGGGTGGTCTGGGACTACCTGCTGGCGCTGTGCGCTGCGGAACAAGCCGAGCTGTTAGCCGAGTAGCGCCTTACCGGCCAACAGCAGGGCCGCGAACCAGCCGGCCACGGCAAACATCTGCTGCAGGCGCGGCCCGGCAAGCCTGGCCGCCAGTGGCCGCGCCAGCAACAAGCCAAGTACCGCACCGATGGCGAACGGAGCACCGAACCGCCACTGCATCACCCCTGCCAGGCTGGCGCTGACAACGCTTGCCGCGGACACCAAGGCGATTACCGCCAGCGATGTCGAGACAATGCTCTTCATGCGCAGATTGGTGTAACGGTTCAAGGCGGGAATGATCACGAAGCCCCCGCCCACACCAAGCAGGCCCGACAGCAGCCCGGACAATGCCCCCGTCATGGCCAAGGCACGGGCGCACGGCAGCGTCCAGCGCAAGCGGCCCTGCAATGGGTTGAGCACGCACGGTTCGATGTATCGATGAGCATCATTGTGCTCGCCACGCAGTTCGTTGCTGGCCTTGCGCCAGATGCGCAGGCAGGCGTACACCAGTACCCCGGCGAAGGTCAGTGCCAACGGCGTGTTGGGCAAGCGATGCGCGAGCATCAGCCCAAGGGGTGCAGCAGCGATACCGATCAGGGCAATGAACAGTGCGGCGCGATAACGCACCAGCCCCTCGCGCAGGCCGAGCACGGCCCCCACGGATGCGGCGAGCCCTACGGCAAGCAAGCCGATAGGCGCGGCCTCGACCATCGACAGGCCAAGGCCGAACACCAGCAGCGGCACCGCGAGGATACCGCCGCCCGCGCCGGTCAGTGCCAACACTCCACCGATGATTGCGCCCAACCCAGCGCCCAACAGTTGATGCTCGATCACCGCGTACCCTCGACCACCAGCGGCTGAGGCCGTGCCAGCCATTCACGCCCCTTGAGCATGCCTTGCCAGTAAAGAGGCGGCAGTACCCTTGCCTTGAGCAGCCAGGCCAGACGGGTTGCCTGACGACCATCGAGCAGCCAACGGGGGAAGCTTGGAGCAACCTTGCCCCCGTAGGTGAATTCGGCAAGCACGATCTTGCCGCGTTCGACGGTCAATGGACAGGAGCCGTAGCCGTCGTATTGGGCAAGGGTGCCGAGCCTGCCCAACGCTACCAGAACATTGTTGGCCACGACCGGCGCCTGCTTGCGGGCGGCGGCGGCAGTCTTGGCGTTGGTGGTGTTGGCGACATCGCCAAGGGCGTGGATATTGCCAAACGAGCGGTGACGAAGGGTATGGGGATCGACATCGACCCAACCCGCCGCATCCACCAACGGACTGTTGCGAATGAAGTCCGGAGCGACCTGTGGGGGCACCACGTGCAGCATGTCAAAGGCTTCGGTGCGCCTTTCGCTGCTACCGTCAGGCAATGTGCGAATGAAAGTGGCGCGCTTGTTCGGCCCGTCCACCGCCACCAGTCGATGCGAGTAATTGAGATCAACGCCGTACTTGTCGATGTAGGCCATCAGCGCAGGGACATAGTCGGCGACCCCGAACAGCACCGCGCCAGCATTGAAGAAGCTGGCTTTCACATCACCCAGCTGCCCATTGCGAAGCCAATGGTCACAGGACAGGTACAACGCTTTCTGCGGCGCGCCGGCACATTTGATCGGCATCGGTGGCTGGGTGAACAAGGCACGACCTTGCTTGAGGTTCTGCACCAGCGACCAGGTGTAGGGAGCCAGATCGTATCGGTAGTTGGAGGTCACCCCGTTTCGACCCAAGGTTTCGCTCAGCCCTTCGATGGCACTCCAATCGAGTTTCAGGCCTGGGCAGACAACGAGTTGTTCGTAGCTGACGGCACGGCCGTCTTCGAGAATGACCAGCTGCGCCTGAGGGTCGAAGCCTTCGACTCGCCCCTTGATCCACCGCACACCTCGGGGGATGGTCGAAGCCATGGTGCGCGCGGTACTGGTCGACTTGAATACACCAGCGCCCACCATCGTCCAACCAGGCTGGTAGTAGTGAACATCGGCGGGGTCGATCAGGGCGATATCCAGCGATGGGTCGCGGCTGATGAGACTGGAGGCAGTGGCGATACCGGCAGCTCCGGCACCGACGATCACCACTTTGTGGTGATCCGCATTGGATGTTTTGGCGGGGGACAGCAAGGCAGGCATGGCGGTACGTCCTGGAAATCTGGTTATGGGCAAAGACGATCAGAGCTTGTTCAGCGGAATCTTCAGGTAGCTCACCCCGTTGTCTTCGGGCTTGGGAAAATGGCCGCTGCGCATGTTCACCTGCACCGAAGGCAGGATCAGCACAGGCATTTCCAGGGTTTTGTCGCGGGCTTCGCGCATGGCGACGAAGTGGTCCTCATCGACCCCCTGGTGAATGTGGATGTTGTGGGCGCGCTGTTCAGCCACGGTAGTGACGTAGCGCATTTCCCGCCCCCCCGGCAGGTAGTCATGGCACATGAACAGGCGGGTCTCATCTGGGAAGGCAAGCAGGCGGCGAATGGAGCGGTACAATGTACGTGCGTTGGCACCTGGAAAATCGCAACGCGCTGTCCCGTAGTCCGGCATGAACAATGTGTCGCCGACGAACAATGCTTTCTCACCCGCGTCCTCGACCAAGTAGCTCATGCAGGCCGGGGTATGCCCAGGGGTGTGCAGAGCGTGCGCTTGCAAGTTGCCGATGCGAAAACCTTGTTCGTCCTTGAACAGCACATCGAACTGGCTACCGTCCCGGGCGAAATCCGATTCGGCATTGAACAGCGCACCGAAGACTTTCTGCACCTGGGTAATGTGCGCACCAATGGCGGTATGGCCACCGAGTTTCTCTTTGAGGTAAGCCGCCGCGGAAAGATGATCGGCGTGCACATGGGTTTCCAGAATCCACTGCACCTTGGCATTCAGTGCTTTTACCCGGTCGATCAAACGGTCGGCCGACGCCGTGCAGGTACGTCCAGACTTCGGGTCGTAGTCCAGAACGCTGTCGATCAACGCGCACTGAAGCGTCTCGTTGTCCAGGACCAGATAGCTGATGGTCGAGGTCGCCTCATCGAAGAAGGCTTCCACGTGAAGGTTGTTGCCGATGATCATCACGTTCTCCAAATAATCCACCGCGCCTTATATGAGGCGTAGGCAGTGATTGGAGGTTTATCAAGATGCATGCCAGAAGATTTGGCCCTGGTTTTGTGGTCGATCCCGCGTATTCATTGGGTTTGCGGGACTGGCAGACGAACGGGTGACAGTGGTTGTGGCAGTCGACTGTCAGCTAATGGCAGTATTTGGCAGACCTCGCTACTCTGCGGCAGGTCAATCCATCGGTGCCCCCATGTCTGAGCTTCACGCCACAGCCTCCCATCCGGCTATTCTCGCGCTGGTGTCCTACCTCGAACACGATGTACTGCCAACCATCGTGCTGGGCACCGACTACAACATTCTCGCCGCCAACGCAGCCTATCGCCGTCAGTTCGGCGGTGACGGGCAGGCGCCGGTCGGCCAGAAGTGCCACCGCGTCTCGCATCACTATGCCGTGCCCTGTGACCAAGCCGGTGAACACTGTCCGATGCGCAAGGCATTGGACAGCAAAGTGCCAGAGCGTGTGCTGCACATCCATCACACGCCGCGTGGCCCTGAACACGTGGATGTGGAGCTGCGCCCGATCCTCGACGAACAGGGCAATGTCGTGGCCTTCGTCGAACGGCTCACCACCATCACGCTGGCATCTGCACAACCTCAACAACAGGGGTTGGTCGGCCGAGCGCCAGCCTTCAAGGCCGCCTTGGCCAGCCTGCAGCGTGCGGCCCCTGCGCAAATTCCGGTACTGCTGCAGGGCGAGTCGGGTACTGGCAAGGAATTGTTCGCACGGGCCATACACATGGGAAGCCCGCGCGCCAATGGCCCGCTGGTCGTCGTTGACTGCACCGGTCTGACCGAATCACTGTTCGAAAGTGAGCTGTTCGGTTACGAGAAGGGCGCCTTCACGGGTGCCAATCAACGCAAGATCGGCTTGGCCGAGGCGGCCCACGGTGGCACGCTGTTCCTCGATGAAATCGGCGAGGTGCCGTTGGCGATGCAGGTCAAACTGCTGCGCTTGATCGAGTCGGGGAGCTTTCGACCGGTCGGCAGCCTGCGCACCGTGCATTCAGATTTCCGCCTCGTGTCGGCGACCCATAAACCGCTGAAGAAGATGGTGGCGGAGGGTACGTTCAGGGAAGATCTTTATTACCGCATCAGTGGTTTCCCGATCCGGCTGCCGGCGTTGCGCGAACGTGTGGAGGATTTGCCTCTGCTGGCTGAGAGCCTGCTGCAGCGCATGAGTGGCAAGCCGACAAGTTTGACCGAGCAGGCGCTCAAGCAGCTTGGCCTGCATGCGTTCCCGGGCAACATCCGCGAACTGCGCAACATTCTGGAGAGGGCCCGGTTATTTGCCGATGATGGTCTGATCCGACCTGAGCACCTGCCAGAGGATGTGGTGCCGCAGCAGGTCAATGTCAACAGTGGGCGAGGGCGCAACGACCTGAGTGAAGTGGCCCAAGCGCTGGAACAATTCAAAGGGCCACGTAGCGAACTGGCCCGTCATCTTGGCCTGAGTGAGCGAACCTTGTATCGACGGTTGAAAGCGCTCGGCCTCAGTTAGGGCGAGGCGAACTTTACCGGATCTTTACCACTGTCCTGACATTAATTGGAACAAACCATGGTCTGATCAGTTAACCGCACCAGGCGCACAGCAGGACATCGCCGGGCGTTAACCAGCAGAGAATCCGCACATGAAGAAAACCCTGACCGCAGTCTGCGCCGCGCTTGCGTTCAGCGCATCCTTGGCCAGTTTCGCTCAGCCGGGCCCACCTGGCCCTGACCGTCACGACGGTGGCCCTGGCCCATCCCATCAGTTCGATCCGCACCACGGCCAACCCGAACGACATGACCAACATGACAATGGTCGATACCCGGCCTACCACAACCCGAACTTCCGACCCGATGCAGGCATGCCGATGCCGCATCGCCAATGGCATCGTGGCTATGTCGTAGAGCCACGCTACCGCGACGACCGCTATTGGGTAACCGACTGGCGTGCACGTCACCTGTACGCGCCTCCCCGCGATCACCGCTGGTTGTATGTGAACGGTGACTACGTTCTGGTAGCGATCGCCACGGGCGTGGTCGTCAGCGTTCTTTCAGGCTACTGATTTTGCGGGCATACAAAAGCCCGCATCAGCGGGCTTTTGTAGTTGGCAATGTCATAAGTTCCACGTGGAACATCGCGTGCTCAAAGCACGACCTGCGCCGTGTCGCCATTCACCTCGAGACGCGTATCGAAGCCTGCGCACAAGGCAGCAAAGCGCTGCAAAATGGCCCTGGCCTGCTGTCCTGAGGCCAATCGCGGCCGCCCACGACGGTGGATGGCTTCGCCAAAACCCAACTGCACTGGATGCAATTCGATGCGTGTAAGGGTGCGGCCATCGAAGGTGCAGATCGGCACAATGCTCTCCCAGAATCGCGCATCGGACGGGAAACTGCGCGTGCCATTATGGGTACGCTGCAAGAACACCTTGGACGGGGTCTGCTGGCGGTCTACGCGGAACTGCTCATAGCTGTCCACCGGCAGACGTTCGACCAGTTCGTTCTGGCCGATGAAGTTACCCAGGCTGTAGAAGATAGGTTTGCCTTGGTAAATCTCCATGCCTCGCAACAGGTGCGGACCATGGCCTACGACGATATCGACGCCAGCGTCGATCAGCTTGCGTGCCACCGGCTGGATGAATTCGGCAGGTACTTCCAGGTCCCATTCCCCCGCTGGGTTGTAGCCCAATTCATGAGCATGAAGGCTGACCAGCACAATGTCCGAGGTCAACCGTGCTTCTTCGACCCAACGCAAAATGCCATCCAGGTCTCTTTTTCGGGCGAGCGTACGCAGCCGGGTATTGGCACCTTCACGGAACAACAGTGGGGTGAATGGCCCGAATATCGCGAGCGACGGGTCAGGCAGGGGATGGGCGAAACCGAGGTCCACCGCCCCCTGGTAAAGACGATCCAGTCCCAGGTCGGCAATCAGCTGGCGTACCTGTGCCATCTGCTCGGTACTGACCTCATGCAGAGTGTCGTAACCCAATGGGTTGAGGCCCGGACGGCCAGGCATGTCTCGACTCTGGTCGCTGGCCTCCTGACCCTTGCCGTAGGTCGAACTGCACGCCAGCAACGCGACAGTACCCGCCGGTTTGCTGCAGTACACCGGTCGGCGGGCCTCTTCCAGGTTGCGCCCGGTGCCAGCGAACAGCAGCTCACGTTTGCGTAATTGCTCATGGGCCGCATGAAGCCCGCTGATGCCGTAGTCCAGGCTGTGATTGTTGGCCGTGGAGAACAGATCGAAGCCACCTTCGACCAGTTCATCGAGCACCCAGGACGGGGCACCGAAATGCGAGCCACCGCTTTCTAGCGCGGGATCACCGGCGAAGTCGTTGGGCAATACCTCAAGGTTGGTGAAGCTCACGTCTGCTGCGCGGATCAGGTCGAACAAAGGGCTCAGCGCCTGGTCATCCCGGCTGTGCAGACGGCGCTGCAGGATACTGTCGCCAGTCAGGGCAATCTTCATGGTCTGCCTCGGAAGGTTGAATTCCGTCCGGACTATAGGCCAAGACCGCGTGGCATCAGATTGAATATGGTTCATCCCGATAGCTGCCGGTTATCGACAGTCGCCACCCTCTCATTTGGCTATGGGCATCACTTTTTTTCAGAAGCCGCCGCTGTGACTCGCTGCTTACCATGCAGACGCCCCCGCCGAAGGGGAGGCTTTCTCATGAACAGCAAGTTCAAGGCGCAGAGCACTTATGAAAAAAACAATGACCGGCGTCGCGGGCCCTCGGCTTCGCGTACTTCCGCTGGGAGTCAGCCTGGCACTCGCGGCAACCAGCGCACAGGCCGTTACCTTCAACATCGGGGAAATCGAAGGGCGTTTCGATACCAGCCTGTCCATTGGGGCCAGCTGGGCCATGGACAGCCCGGACCGCGCCTTCATTGGCACGCGCAACGGAGGCACGGCCTCTACCCAGACTTCCGACGACGGCCGCCTGAATTTCAAGAAGGGCGAAACGTTCTCGAAGATCTTCAAGGGCGTGCACGACCTCGAGCTCAAGTACGGCGACACCGGTGTGTTCGTGCGAGGCAAGTACTGGTACGACTTCGAGCTCAAGGATGAAGGTCGCTTGCTCGAGGACATCGATGACAACCACCGCGACATGGCCGCCAAGTCTTCGGGCGTCGAGTTGCTGGATGCCTTCGTCTACCACAACTACACCATCAACGACTTGCCAGGCACCGTTCGCGCTGGCCGACAGGTGGTCAGCTGGGGTGAAAGCACCTTCATCCAGAACGGCATTAACAGTATCAACCCGGTCGATGTCTCAGCCTTGCGCCGTCCAGGCTCCGAGGTCAAGGAAGCACTGATTCCAGTCAACATGCTCTATTTCAACCAGGGCCTGACCGACAGCCTTTCGTTCGAAGCCTTCTACCAGCTGCAATGGGAAAAAACCGTCGCCGACAACTGCGGTACTTTCTTCAGCAGCGATGTGGTCGCCAAGGGCTGCGACAACAACATGGCAATCAACGGCAGCGACTTTGACCGCGACGTCGACGGTACCGGGACACCCGGTGGTTATGGTTATGTGCCACGCCTTTCCGACAAGGACCCACGCAACAGTGGCCAGTTCGGCGTGGCCCTGCGCTGGATGGTGCCTGAACTCAACGACACTGAGTTCGGTGTCTACGCCATGAACTATCACAGCCGTACCCCGACCAGTACGTGGAGGGTCGGCCGTGGCGCCTTGCTCGACCCGGTGGGCGGCTTGGCAGGGCAGGGTGGTGTCAGCACGGCACGCTACTACCTGGAGTACCCGGAAGACATTCGCCTGTACGGCCTGAGCTTCAGCACGACGGTCGGCGCCACCGCCGTGGCCGGCGAAATCAGTTACCGCCCGAACATGCCGCTGTCACTGAATGCCAGTGATGTGTCGGCAGCCGCCACCCTCGGCGCGGCTGCCACCAATCCGCTGGTCAACGCCGGCCTGCCGGTCTTCCAGACCGGTTTCGCAAGCTCCGCCTACGGCTCGCTGATCAACGGCTACGTGCGCAAGCCGTTCACCCAGGCACAAGTCACCCTGACCCGCACCATCGACCAGTTGACCTTCATCGGTGCGGATCGCCTGACACTGGTGGGCGAAGTCGGTTACAGCCACATCGCCGACTTGGGCGCGACCGATGGTTCGGACCTGCGCTTTGGCCGCAGCAGTGTCTATGGCAACGGCGAATTGTCCACCGCCGGTAGCGCCCCGTTGCTTGGTGGTATTTCCGGAAACAACCTGTGCCGTCAGGTCGCCAACTCGGCCAACCCGGACCAGTGCAACAGCAAGGGCTTCTATACCGCCGACTCCTGGGGTTACCGAGTGCGCGCAATGCTGGAGTACGCCGACCTTATCGGCGGTGTGGTGCTGCGCCCAAGTGTGTCCTTTGCCCATGACGTCGAAGGTTTTGGCCCGACGTTCAACGAGGGAGACAAGTCGGTGAGCATCGGCGTGGATGCCGAATACCTCAACCGCTACAACCTCGCCATCAGTTACACCGACTACTTCGGCGGTGACTTCAACACCAACACAGACCGCGACTTCCTCGCCGTCAGCCTGGGCGTGAGCTTCTGACGCTCCTTTGTTCCTGGAGGTAGACCATGTTTCGCAAAGCCTTGATCCGCAGCAGCTGCCTGGTCCTTAGCCTGTTGGCCAGCCAGGTGATGGCGGCCGTGTCCGAACAGGAAGCAGCCCGCCTGGGAGGCGAGCTGACCCCTATCGGTGCCGAGAAAGCCGGTAATGCCGACGGCAGCATCCCAGCCTGGACCGGCGGCTTGCCGGCCAGCACCGGCTCAGTGGACGCCGGTGGTTTTATCCCCAACCCCTACGCCAACGAGAAGCCCTTGTTTGTGATCACGGCGCAAAATGCCGAACAGTACAAGGCACGCCTGACACCCGGACAGCTGGCGATGTTCGCACGGTTTCCGGACACCTATCGCATCCCGGTGTACACCACACATCGCAGCGTCACTTTGCCCCCAAAAGTGTTCGCTGCGGTCAAGGAGAACGCTACTCGCACGACCCTCGCGGAAGGCGGAAACGGCCTGCAGAACTTCAAGATGTCGATCCCTTTCCCGATCCCCCAGTCCGGCCTGGAAGTGATCTGGAACCACATCACCCGCTACCGGGGTGACTCGATCCTGCGCAACACCGCACAGATAAATCCGCAGGAAAACGGTACCTACTCCATCAGCATGATGAAAGAGCAATTCGCCTTCCCGTTCGGCCTGAAGGATTACGACCCGCAGAAAATGGCCAACATCCTGTTCTACTTCCGCCAGGAAATCCTTTCGCCCCCGCGGCGAGCCGGCAGCGTGATGCTGGTACTGGAAACCCTCGACCAGGTCGCCGAGCCGCGCATGGCCTGGATGTACAACGCCGGCCAGCGCCGAGTACGCCGTGCGCCGCAGGTCGGCTACGACAGCCCTGGCGCTGAAGGAATGCGCACCTACGACGACTTCGACATGTTCAACGGCGCACCCGATCGCTATGACTGGAAGCTGGTGGGCAAAAAAGAGGTCTATATCCCCTACAACAGCTATGCCCTGGACTCACCGAAGCTCAAGTACGACGACATCATTCGCCCAGGCCACCTCAACCCCGACCATACCCGTTACGAACTGCACCGGGTCTGGCATGTGGTCGCCACCCTCAAGCCCGGCCAGCGCCATATCTACAGCAAGCGCGACCTGTACATTGACGAAGACAGCTGGCAGGTGGCTGAAGCCGATGCCTACGACAGCCGTGGCAACCTTTGGCGGGTTTCCGAAGGGCATGCACGATTCTTCTACGATCAGCAATTCCCCTGGTTGACCGCCGAGACGCATTACGACGTGACCACTGGCCGCTACACGGTCTCAGGCCTGCGCAACGAAGAGAAAAAGAACAGCTACGACTTCTCGCTGAATGCATCGAGCAAGGAGTTCACCCCGAACGCCTTGCGTGCTACCGGGATTCGCTGACCGACAGTTGCGCCCATGGGATGCTTCCAACCCTGGGCGCTGACTCGTCGGTCGCGGCATTTTATGCTCTAGTTCGCATCCCCTCAGGTTCAGGTGTATGCCATGAAGTTGCATCAACTGCGCGCCATCGTCGCGATCTGCGAAAGTGGCAGTATTCAGGAGGCCTCTCGGTTACTGCATATTTCTCAGCCGGCCTTGTCGAAGAGCATCAAGGAGCTGGAGTCGGAGCTGGGCGTACCTCTGCTGGTGCGATCCAACCGTGGGATCACCGTCACCCCCTACGGTGAACATCTAGTGCGCCGAGCGCGGTTGGTGGTGGAGGAGGTACGTCGGGCTCGGGACGAGATCGAGACGCTCAAGGGCACCATGGACGGTCGGGTGATCATCGGCGTGTCCCCTGTCACGCCCAGTCAGCAGTTCGCCAGTTGCATCCTCAGCTATCGCAAGCGCTACCCGAAGGTGCAGCTGCAGATTCTTGAACTGCGTCCGGCCAAATTGCTGGAGGGTCTGCGTGAAGGGCAGCTGGACCTGGCGCTGACGTCACACCCACCCGCCCGCAGTGTCGAAGGCTTCGAGTGGCATGAACTGTACGCCCAACCCACTACCCTGGCCGTGCGCAAAGGGCATCCCTTGTCGAAGGCCCGTTCGTTGAACGAGTTGCTTGACCTGGAATGGCTGCTGCCCGACGCGCTGGACATTTCACTGGCCGGACGCATGTTCGAGGAATACGGCATCCAACCACCAGAGCGTACGATCATCTGCGCATCGGTGGTGCTATACGCCGAGCTGGCCGCGACCACGGATGCCGTCAGTATCTGGTCGCGTCGTGTCTTCGACTTGCCCGTCGTGTCTGGCAACCTCGACATGCTGCCGATCGCCGAGCGGGTACCAGGCACCGACATCTCCCTGGTTTGCCGGCCCGCAGAACTGATGACGCGGGAAACGCAGATGCTTGTCGACGACATCATCTACGCCTTCAAGAACCCGCAAACCTTGCGCTCACCGCTCCATAACCAACTTTGATAAGCATGCCGATAGATCATTATTCAGCGAGCAGCGGCTACGGCATCCTGCCTGCATGACCTCTGGAGTAGCCCTGTATGCCGTTCTCCCATCGTAATCTCGTGCTGGTCATGCTGATGGCTGTGATGATCATCAGTGTGCTGGACAAGAGCATCTTTGCCTTCGCCGGCGCCCAGATCATTGATGAGCTTAAGCTCACACCCGCCGAATTCGGCTTCATCGGCAGTGCGTTCTTTTTCCTCTACTCGATCTCCGGGGTGGCGGTTGGCTTCCTGGCCAACCGTTTTCCTAGCCGCTGGATACTGGTAGGCATGTCATTGGTGTGGATGGTCTCGCAACTGCTGGTAAGCGTCAGCAGCAGCTTCGCCGCACTGGTGCTCAGCCGCTTGATGCTCGGTGCCGGTACCGGCCCCGGCACTGCCGTGACTCAGCATGCCTGCTTCAAATGGTTCGGTCCTACCGAACGGGTGATGCCTGCTTCGCTGATCCAGGTGTCGATCATGCTCGGCGCCGTATTGGCCGCAGTCAGCCTGCCGCTGCTGATTGCCCAAGTCGGCTGGCGCATGGCCTATCTTGCGCTGGCACTGATTGGGCTGCTGTGGATGCTGCTATGGTTGGCCTTCGGCCGCGAGGGAACACAAGTGGATCCGGTAATCAACCGTACCGGCCACCCCTTGCCAGGCTATCGCCGGTTGCTGCTCAACCGGACCTTCCTCGGCATCACCCTGATAGGCTTCATGGGCTTTCTGCCCAATGCACTGGTCTACAGCTGGGTACCGGTCTACCTGCAGAAGGGCCTGGAGATGACTGCGATGCAGTCGGGCTACGTGGTCATGGGCGTGACCCTGGCCGTCATTCCGTGCAACCTCGGTGTCTCGGCACTCTCGCAACGGGCACTCAAGGAAGGCGCCAGCCCGCAACGGGCCATGGTGGCATTGCCACTGGCCTGCAGCCTGATCGCGGGCTTCGCTTTCCTGCTGATCACCCAGGCCCATGGCCACACTCTGACGACCCTTGCGCTGTATGCGACCGGGGCAGTGTTGATCAATGTACTGCCGACATTCGCCAACACCATCGTCGCGTTCATTGCGCCGGGCGAGCGCCGGGGCTCCATGTTGTCGATCCACATCGGCGGGGTGACCAGTGCCGGCATGCTCGCGCCGTGGCTGGTCGGGCAATGGGTCGCCGTGCGTGGCGGGGATATCGCGCATGGCTTCGAGTCTGCGCTGGCGGTAATCGGCACAGCCATCATTGTCTTCACGCTGATTGCCTTCTGGCTGGTCCGGCCAGAGCAAACCCGCATGCACCTGCAAGCCCACGAATCGTCTCTGCAGCCAGCACTGCACGCCGGCTGAACGCCAGACCGCAGACTCACGAACTTTTCCCTTTCACTTTTACTGGCCTCGGGCCGGCCGGTAGGCGGCTGCCCGCTGTCCGGTCCAACCCAGGAAAAAACCGGAGCTGAAATGAATCCTGCTGCCTGCTTCTCACAGACGTACGCACAAGCGCGACAAAAATTCCTAAAGGCCTGTGCTGATCGGGGTCTGTCGGTCGAATCCCACCGGCACCCGCTACGCGGTGCCGAAGGCGAGGAGTTGGCCATCGACGTGGCTCGCAGCGGCCCGATCGATGCCGAGCATGTATTGCTGATCAGCAGTGGATGCCATGGTGTCGAGGGCTTCTGTGGCTCAGCTGTGCAGATTGCGCTGTTGCAGGATGAGAACTTTCAACGTCAGGCCAGCGACGCCCGCTGCGCGGTGGTCTACCTGCATGCGGCCAACCCTTACGGGTTTTCCTGGCTACGTCGCTGGACCCACGAGAATGTCGACCTGAACCGCAACTTTCGCGACTTCAGCCAACCCCGTTCGCCTAACCGCGACTATCCAAGGCTCCACTCGCTGATGATTCCCGAGCGCTGGCCAGTCACCTTGATCAATCGCCTGCGACTGCTTTCGCATCTGGTGAGGCTGGGGCGCAAGCGTCTACAGGAAGCAATATCTGGGGGACAGCACAGCCACCCCGACGGACTGTTCTATACGGGGATCTCACCCACATGGAGCAACGATGCCGTGCGTAGGATCCTCCACCAACAGGCCAGCCGATGCGAGCACCTGGTCTGGATCGATATCCACACTGGGCTTGGCCCCAAGGGGCATGGTGAACGTATTTACTCTGGACCAGCCAATTCCCCCATGCTGAAACGGGCTAGGCGCTGGTGGGGGGAGGGCGTTCGCTCCTCGCAGGAAGGCCAGTCAGTGTCGGTGCCGCTGAACGGACTGATGGTGTACGGCACGATGGAGGAGTGCGCTCCGGCGGCGTTCACGGCCTTGACGCTTGAGTTCGGTACCTTGCCGGGGCAACAAGTACTCGATGCCTTGCGGGCTGAACAGTGGCTGCATAACAACCCAGGCACTAGCGAGCAGCGGCGCCAGCAGATCAAACGGCAACTGCGCGACGCCTTCTATGTCGACGAACCACAGTGGAAAGAGGATGTGTTGCGCCAGGCGCGCGAAGTGGCACTACAGGCCATCTGCGGCTTGAATGAAGAGGCCCTTGTGGCCCAATAGCCGCGATTTCCGTGAAACAGCAAAAAGCCCGCTTTCGCGGGCTTTTCTGTTGGAGCGGCAACGGATCAGAAGTCGAGGTTCGACACCGACAGCGCATTGCTTTCAATGAAGTCACGACGTGGCTCAACCGCGTCGCCCATCAAGGTATTGAACAGCTGGTCAGCAGCAATCGCGTCTTCGATGGTGACCTTGAGCATACGGCGCACGGTGGGGTCCATGGTGGTCTCCCACAGCTGCTCAGGGTTCATCTCACCCAGACCTTTGTATCGCTGGATGGTATGACGCTTGGTGCTTTCGTTCATCAGCCAGTCCAGCGCTTCCTTGAACTCGCTGACTGCCTTGCGGCGTTCACCACGCTGTACATAGGCACCTTCGCCGAGCAGGGTAGACAGATTGCCACCCAAGACGACGATCGAACGGTAGTCGTTGCTGCCAAAGAAGTCGCGGTTGAACGTGACATAGCTGGCCAAGCCGTGGGAAGTGATTTCAACTTCCGGCAGCCAGAGGTTGCGCTCTTTGTCCTCGCGCAGGCTGGCCTTGTACACCAGACCAGACTTCTGACTGTTGTTCAGGCGCTCCTGGAACTTCGCCAGCCATCCCTGCATGACTGCATGATCAGCCAACTGGTCAAGCGTGACTTCAGGCAGGTAGATGAAGTGCTCGGTGAGCTCTTCCGGGTACAGCCGCGACAGGCGCTTGAGCGTCTTCATCACACCACGGAACTCGTTCACCAGGTTTTCCAGTTGTACACCGGATACAGCTGGCGCCGACTCATCCAGGTGCAGACTGGCATCTTCGAGGGCCGACTGGGTCATGTACTCTTCCATGGCCTCGTCGTCCTTGATGTACTGCTCCTGCTTGCCTTTCTTAACCTTGTACAGCGGTGGCTGGGCAATATAGATGTAACCGCGCTCGACCAGCTCCGGCAACTGACGGAAGAAGAACGTCAGCAGCAGGGTACGGATGTGCGAACCGTCAACGTCAGCATCGGTCATGATGATGATGTTGTGATAACGCAATTTGTCGATGTTGTACTCTTCACGACCGATACCGCAGCCCAGCGCGGTGATCAGCGTGCCCACTTCCTGGGACGAGATCATCTTGTCGAAGCGCGCTTTCTCGACGTTGAGGATCTTACCCTTGAGCGGCAAGATCGCCTGGGTGCGGCGGTTACGACCTTGCTTGGCCGAGCCACCCGCAGAGTCACCCTCCACCAGGTAAAGTTCGGAAAGAGCAGGGTCCTTTTCCTGGCAGTCGGCAAGCTTGCCCGGCAGACCGGCGATATCCAGTGCCCCCTTGCGGCGGGTCATCTCACGGGCTTTACGCGCGGCTTCACGAGCACGGGCGGCGTCGATCATCTTGCCGACAACGGCCTTGGCCTCGTTCGGGTTTTCCAGCAAGAAGTCGGCGAAGTACTTATTCATCTCCTGTTCCACGGCGGTTTTCACCTCCGAGGAAACCAGCTTGTCCTTGGTCTGGGAGCTGAACTTCGGATCAGGTACCTTGACCGAAATGATGGCGGTCAAACCTTCGCGGGCATCGTCACCGGTGGTGGCGACCTTGTTTTTCTTGGCCAGACCTTCCTGCTCGATGTAGCTATTGAGGCTACGAGTCAACGAAGAGCGGAAGCCCACCAGGTGGGTACCACCATCGCGTTGAGGAATGTTGTTGGTGAAGCACAGCAGGTTTTCGTTGAAGCTGTCGTTCCACTGCAACGCCACTTCGACACCCACGCCATCGTCGCGCTGGACGTTGAAGTGGAACACCTGGGAGTTGATCGGTGTCTTGTTGGTGTTCAGGTACTCGACGAAAGCCCGCAGGCCACCTTCGTACTTGAAGAACTCTTCCTTGCCGCTGCGTTCATCCTTGAGCAGGATGCCAACCCCGGAGTTCAGGAAGGACAGTTCACGAATCCGCTTGGCCAGGATGTCCCAGCTGAAATGGATATTCTTGAAGGTCTCGGCAGATGGCTTGAAGTGAATGTGGGTACCCGTGGACTCACTCTCACCGACAACCGCCATCGGCGCTTGTGGAACACCGTGGACGTACGTCTGTTCCCAGATCTTGCCACTACGGCGTACGGTCAGGACCAGTTTCTCGGAAAGGGCGTTCACCACGGAAACGCCTACACCGTGCAGACCACCAGACACCTTGTACGAGTTGTCGTCGAACTTACCGCCAGCGTGCAGCACGGTCATGATGACCTCGGCTGCCGAAACGCCTTCTTCTTTATGCACGTCAACCGGAATGCCGCGACCGTTGTCGCGCACACTGATGGATTCATCCGGGTGAATGATGACGGTGATGTCATCGCAGTGACCGGCGAGGGCTTCGTCGATCGAGTTGTCGACCACCTCGAAGACCATGTGGTGCAGGCCGCTACCATCATCGGTGTCGCCAATGTACATGCCGGGACGCTTGCGCACGGCATCCAAACCTTTCAGCACCTTGATGCTGGAGGAGTCGTACGTTTGATTTTCGCTCATGCCTTCACTCCCGATGGTCGTGGGTCTGGGTGATACGGCCTTGTTCCACGTGGAACAAAGCAACTGGCGTTTCCGTCTGCCAGCCTTCCCTCAGTAATTCGTGATCTACACAGGTGATGAACACCTGGCAGCGTAATTCTTCAAGCAAGCGGCATAGCGCGCGGCGATGCTGCTCATCCAGCTCGGATGGCAAGTCATCCACGAGATAAATACAGTGACCGCGGCGAGCCTGACTCACGAGATGGCCTTGTGCTATGCGCAATGCGCACACCACAAGCTTCTGTTGCCCCCGCGACAAAATGTCGGCCGCGTTGTTGGCAGCCAATCGCAGACGCAGATCAGCACGTTGTGGGCCGGCCTGGGTATGGCCCATTTGCTGATCTCGAAGAAGAGAAGAAGCGAGAACTTCATTGAGTTCGCGGTCTTTGTCCCAGCCTCGGTAGTAGCTCAGGGTTAACCCGTCCAGCTCGACCAGTTCGCTCAGGGTTCGCTCGAAGACAGGCTTCAAGGCCTTGATGTAGTTGCGACGGTATTCATCTATTTCCGCGCTGGCCAGGCACATTTCCCGGTCCCAGGCGGCTTGCGAAGCTGCGTCAAGTGTACCATGACGCAACCATGAGTTCCGCTGCCGCAGCGCCTTCTGCAGACGCTGCCAAGCTGCCATGAAGCGTGGTTCCACGTGAAACACGCCCCAGTCCAGAAACTGCCGGCGGATCTTCGGAGCACCTTCGAGCAGCCTAAAACTGTCGGGGTTGATCAATTGCAGTGGCAAGAGCTCGGCAAGCTGAGCCGTACTCTTGGCATTCTGCCCATCGATGCGAATGGTGAACTCCCCGTGCCGATCACGGGATATCCCCAGGTTACTGGTGCCACCTTCCGTCAGCTCGACTTCGCCAAACACCGTGCAAGTGGGCTGTTCGTACTGGATGACCGGGTTGAGCCGGGTACTACGAAACGAGCGCGCCAGTCCAAGCAAATGCACGGCTTCAAGCACGCTGGTTTTGCCGCTGCCGTTGGTGCCGTAAAGGATATTGATGCGTGGGGAAGGTGAGAGGGTCACCGGGTGCAGGTTGCGCACCGCGGTGACCATGATACGTCGAAGGGACATTGGGCCTGCTACGTTTACAGACGCATCGGCATGACAACGTAGGACGAGTCGTCATTGCCGGCTTCCTGCAGCAGGGCACTGCTGTTGGAGTCGGACAGAATCAGGCGGACCTGTTCAGTCGTCATCACACCCAGCACGTCCAGCAGGTAGCTGACGTTGAAACCGATTTCCAGCGAGCTGCCGTCGTAGTCGACGCTGATTTCTTCTTCAGCTTCTTCCTGCTCAGGGTTGTTGGCCTGAATCTTCAGTTGGCCAGCGGCCAGTTGCAGGCGAATACCGCGGTACTTCTCGTTGGACAAGATCGCAGTACGGCTGAACGCTTCACGCAGCGCCTGGCGATCGCCGATAACCAACTTGTCCCCCCCTTGGGCAGGACGCGTTCGTAGTCAGGGAACTTGCCGTCGACCAGCTTGGAGGTGAAGGTGAACTCGCCGGTCGTCGCACGGATGTGGTGCTGACCGAGGACGATGCTGACCATGCCTTCCGGCTCGGTCAGCAAACGCGCCAGCTCAAGGATACCCTTGCGTGGCACGATCACCTGGTGGCGGTCGGCCTGTTCGATCGGTGCACTCATCGCGCACATCGCCAGACGGTGGCCATCGGTCGCGACAGCACGCAGCGTACCGCTGGATACCTCCAGCAGCATACCGTTGAGGTAGTAGCGCACATCCTGCTGAGCCATGGCGAAACTGGTGCGCTCGATCAGGCGGCGCAGCTTGCTTTGCTCCAGGTTGCAGGTCAGCGAGCCTGGGCCTTCTTCCACGGTCGGGAAGTCGTTGGCCGGCAGGGTCGACAGGGTGAAGCGGCTGCGGCCGGCCTTTACCAACAGTTTCTGTTCGTCGACTTTGATATCGATCAGGGCATCGTTCGGCAGGCTTTTGCAAATGTCCATCAGCTTGCGCGCTGGAACAGTGATTTCGCCAGGCTCAGCCGAGTCTTCCAGTTGCACGCGGCCTACCAGTTCGACTTCCAGGTCGGTACCCGTCAACGAAAGCTGCTGGCCTTGCACGACCAGCAGAACGTTGGACAGGACCGGCAAGGTCTGACGGCGCTCGACGACACCGGCGACCAGTTGCAGGGGTTTCAACAGGGCTTCGCGTTGAATGGTGAAATGCATGGTCTAGTCCCTTGCCTTCAAATAGCTGCGCTGACGGCCATCAGGTCGTCAGCGTCCGCAGCAGGTTCTTGTAGTCCTCGCGGATGTCCGCGTCGGATTCCTTCAATTCGTTGATCTTGCGGCAGGCGTGCAACACGGTGGTATGGTCCCGGCCACCAAACATATCGCCGATTTCCGGCAGACTGTGATTGGTCAGCTCCTTGGACAAGGCCATGGCCACCTGACGCGGACGTGCAACAGAGCGCGATCGGCGTTTGGACAACAAATCGGCGATCTTGATCTTGTAGTACTCGGCAACGGTACGCTGAATGTTATCCACACTGACCAGCTTGTCCTGCAGCGCCAGCAGGTCTTTCAGCGACTCGCGAATCAGTTCGATGGTGATGTCGCGACCCATGAAGTGCGAGTGAGCGATCACACGCTTGAGGGCACCTTCGAGTTCACGCACGTTGGAGCGGATACGCTGGGCAATGAAGAAAGCTGCATCGTGTGGCAGCTCGACCTTCGCCTGGTCGGCCTTCTTCATCAAGATGGCCACGCGTGTTTCAAGCTCCGGCGGCTCGACCGCCACGGTCAGCCCCCAACCGAAGCGCGACTTCAAGCGTTCTTCCAGGCCCTCGATCTCCTTGGGGTAACGGTCGCTGGTCAGAATCACCTGCTGGCCGCCTTCAAGCAGAGCGTTGAAGGTGTGGAAAAACTCCTCTTGAGATCGCTCCTTGCGGGCAAAGAACTGGATGTCATCGATGAGCAGTGCGTCCACCGACCGGTAGAAGCGCTTGAACTCGTTGATGGCGTTCAGCTGCAACGCCTTGACCATGTCGGCGACGAACCGCTCGGAATGCAGGTAGACGACCTTGGCATTCGGATTCTTCTTCAACAGGTGGTTACCCACAGCATGCATGAGGTGGGTCTTACCCAAACCCACGCCGCCATAAAGGAAGAGAGGGTTGTAGCCATGCTTGGGATTGTCCGCGACCTGCCAGGCAGCTGCGCGGGCCAATTGGTTGGACTTACCTTCGACAAAGGTTTCGAAGGTAAAGGTGCGGTTCAGATAGCTGGTGTGCTTGAGCGCACCTTCGACCTGGACGGTACGTTGCTCGGTTCGACCTGCCGCTGCCGGTGCTGGCGACGCGTCACCCATTCCGTCGTAAGTGTCACGTGAGGACGACTCAGCCAGTTCATTGACCGCGACCGATTCAACCACGGTTGCGCTGATCGGTTCGGCAATGGGAGCAACCGGTGCTGACTGTTGCGCATGGTTCTGCGCGATGGACGCGGCAACGGCGGCACTGACAGGTGCGTTAGGCGCAGCCCGGGGGGCGGAGCTGCGACGGCTGCCTATTAATAAGGAAAGGGCAGGCGCAATACCGTTGCCTTGCTCACCCAGGAGTTCGAGCAGGCGGCCCAGGTACTTTTCATTGACCCAATCGAGAACGAAACGGTTAGGCGCATAGACGCGCAACTCGTCGCCTTCGGCTTCGACCTGTAGCGGACGGATCCAGGTGTTGAATTGCTGGGCAGGCAGTTCATCGCGCAAAAGCTCTACGCACTGCTGCCAAAGTTCCACTGACACGGATATCCCCTGAGTTGAAAGCCGGATGAGGCAAAAACAAACCGCCATTGTACCGGTCGGGCGACCAGTTATCCACATGTGGAAACGTTCTGATCCATGCCAAAACAGCCATTTAGCGTCCAAAAAGACATTTGCCGTGTACGCATAAGCTCTGTGGATAACTATGATTGAGGGCTATGCACAACCCTAGAGCTTAGCCTGTGGATAACACCGCTGTGGATAAACGCCGATTCAATCCACAGGTTCTGCGCACGTCCGGCACATCATCAGCACCCGTTACCGACAGGGTTAAAGTTTTCTGTACAGCACGTCATTCCTGGCCTACAGCAGGTTATCCACAGAAGACTGCTCCCTAAAGATCTATAAGTTCTTCAGAAAAGCTTTTTATATGTCTCTTCTTTTTTTCATGTTGAGCTTCCGTTCAGTGATCTGTCCAGCCACCCACGGGTGCTCCACTCGTGGGCATCAGCCGACGCTCCACCTATAAGGAAAGGCTGGTTGGAAATTGACCTATTGGCTTGCTTTCTCTAGAATCGCCGATCTCTTAAAAAGGGGGCCATTCCGGCCCGTTGTCGACAAACCCAGGTAACACGCCATGAAACGTACTTTCCAACCAAGCACCATCAAGCGCGCGCGCACCCACGGCTTCCGTGCCCGTATGGCTACCAAGAACGGCCGCGCTGTTCTGTCGCGTCGTCGTGCCAAAGGCCGTAAGCGTCTGGCAATTTGATCTTTCGGCACAGGTGGTGAGTCAGGACTTCAGTCGGGATAAGCGACTGCTTACACCCCGGCATTTCAAAGCGGTCTTCGACTCCCCAACCGGCAAGGTTCCAGGGAAAAACCTGCTGATCCTTGCTCGCGAGAACGGACTCGATCACCCGCGCCTAGGCCTGGTGATTGGCAAGAAGAGCGTCAAGCTCGCCGTTCAACGCAATCGCCTCAAGCGCTTGATGCGCGATTCCTTCCGTCTGAACCAGCAGATGCTCGCTGGCTTGGACATCGTGATCGTCGCGCGCAAGGGATTGGGTGAGATAGATAACCCGGAATTGCACCAACACTTTGGCAAGCTCTGGAAGCGCCTGGCACGCAGCCGGCCATCTCCAGCGCGAAACGCCGATTCCGTAGGGGTAGACAGTCAAGATGCGTAAACTGGCACTCGTTCCGATCCAGTTTTACCGTTACGCCATTAGTCCTCTGATGGCCAGTCACTGTCGTTTCTACCCCAGTTGCTCCCATTACGCTTATGAAGCCATCGAAAATCATGGCCTCGTACGTGGTGGGTGGCTAGCCGTTCGTCGCCTGGGGCGTTGTCATCCGTGGAACGACGGTGGTTTCGATCCCGTTCCCCCCGCTCCTTCCTCCCGAACTTCTTCGATAGCCGAGTAATCATGGATATTAAACGCACGATCCTGATCGTCGCCCTGGCAATCGTGTCCTACGTCATGGTCCTCAAATGGAACCAGGACTATGGCCAGGCAGCCCTGCCGACTCAGAATACTGCTGCCAGCACTACCGCTCCGGCCTTGCCGGATGGCGTACCGGCCGGAAACGCCGGCGCCAGCGCCGATGTGCCAAGCGCCAATGCCGAATCGACCCCTGCCGAACTGGCGCCGGTCGCGGTCAGCAAGGACCTGATCCGGGTCAAGACCGACGTTCTGGAACTGGCTATCGACCCAGTGGGTGGCGACATCGTCCAACTGACCCTGCCGAAGTACCCACGTCGTCAGGACCATCCGGACATTCCATTCCAGCTGTTCGACAATGGTGGCGAGCGCGTCTACCTGGCCCAAAGCGGTCTGACCGGCGTCAACGGTCCGGATGCACGCCCAGCCGGTCGTCCTCTGTACGCCACCGAGCAGAAGAGCTACCAACTGGCCGATGGTCAGGAACAACTGGTGGTCGACCTGAAGTTCAGTGACAACGGTGTCAACTACATCAAGCGCTTCAGCTTCAAGCGCGGTGAATATGACCTGAACGTCACCTACCTGATCGACAACCAGAGCGGCCAGGCCTGGAGCGGCAACATGTTTGCCCAGCTCAAGCGCGACGCCAGCTCGGATCCATCGTCGAGCACCGCCACCGGTACCGCCACCTACCTGGGTGCCGCCCTGTGGACAGCTTCCGAGCCGTACAAAAAGGTGTCCATGAAGGACATCGACAAAGGTAGTTTGAAAGAAAATGTGTCCGGCGGCTGGGTCGCCTGGCTGCAGCACTACTTCGTCACCGCCTGGATCCCGGCCAAGTCGGACAACAATGTCGTCCAGACCCGCAAGGACAGCCAAGGCAACTACATCATCGGCTACACCGGCCCGGCAATCAGCGTTCCAGCTGGTGGCAAGGTCGAAACCAGCGCCATGCTGTATGCCGGTCCGAAGATCCAGTCCAAGCTCAAGGAGTTGTCCCCAGGCCTGGAACTGACCGTCGACTACGGCTTCCTGTGGTTCATTGCCCAGCCGATCTTCTGGCTGCTGCAACATATCCACAGCCTGCTGGGTAACTGGGGCTGGTCGATCATCGTTCTGACCATGCTCATCAAAGGCCTGTTCTTCCCGCTGTCGGCTGCCAGCTACCGTTCGATGGCGCGTATGCGTGCCGTTGCACCGAAGCTTGCGGCGCTGAAGGAACGCTTCGGTGACGATCGCCAGAAGATGTCCCAGGCGATGATGGAGCTGTACAAGAAAGAGAAGATCAACCCACTGGGCGGCTGCTTGCCGATCCTGGTGCAGATGCCCGTGTTCCTGGCCCTGTACTGGGTACTGCTGGAAAGCGTCGAAATGCGCCAGGCCCCATGGATGCTGTGGATTACCGACCTGTCGATCAAGGATCCGTTCTTCATCCTGCCGATCATCATGGGCGCCACCATGTTCATCCAACAGCGTCTGAACCCGACGCCGCCGGATCCGATGCAGGCCAAGGTTATGAAAATGATGCCAATCATCTTCACCTTCTTCTTCCTGTGGTTCCCGGCTGGTCTGGTGCTGTACTGGGTTGTGAACAACTGCCTGTCGATCGCACAGCAGTGGTACATCACTCGCAGCATCGAAGCAGCAACCAAGAAAGCTGCTGCTTGACGGGCTACTGAGCTAGCCTGTGAATAAAAACGCCCCCTCGGGGGCGTTTTTGCTATCTGTCGTATTCGTCCTAGAGGCTTTCGAGCATGAACACTGTGCGTGAAACCATCGCTGCCATCGCCACTGCCCAGGGCCGTGGCGGGGTAGGTATCGTCAGGCTGTCCGGGCCGTTGGCCGCCAAGGCTGGCCAAATGATCACCGGGCGTACACTGACACCGCGCCACGCCCATTACGGTCCATTCCGCGACGAGGATGGGTTGGTGCTGGACGAGGGCATTGCGCTGTTCTTCCCTGGGCCGAATTCCTTCACCGGTGAGGATGTGCTCGAGTTGCAGGGGCATGGTGGCCCGGTGGTGCTGGACATGCTGCTCCAGCGCTGCGTGCAGGTGGGTTGCCGTTTAGCGCGCCCAGGGGAGTTCAGCGAACGGGCATTTCTCAATGACAAGCTCGACCTGGCTCAGGCCGAAGCGATTGCCGACCTGATCGAAGCCAGCTCCAGCCAGGCCGCACGCAATGCCTTGCGCTCTCTGCAGGGTGAATTCTCCAAACGTGTGCACAGCCTGACCGAAGCGCTGATCGCCCTGCGGATCTATGTCGAGGCGGCTATCGACTTTCCCGAGGAGGAGATCGATTTCCTCGCCGATGGCCATGTGCTGTCGATGCTCGATGCGGTGCGCAGCGAGTTGTCCACAGTGCAACGCGAGGCCGGGCAGGGCGCACTGTTGCGTGACGGCATGACGGTAGTCATCGCCGGTCGACCGAACGCTGGCAAGTCGAGCCTACTCAACCGCCTGGCTGGCAGGGAAGCCGCGATCGTGACCGATATTGCAGGCACCACTCGGGATATCCTGCGGGAACATATCCACATCGATGGTATGCCGCTGCATGTGGTCGACACTGCCGGGTTGAGGGATACCGACGACCATGTGGAAAAAATCGGCGTGGAACGTGCTCTGAAGGCCATCGGTGAAGCGGACCGTGTCCTGTTGGTGGTGGACTCCACCGCACCCGAGGCGAACGATCCGTTTGCATTGTGGCCAGAGTTCCTCGATCAGCGGCCAGACCCCGCCAAGGTGACGCTGATCCGTAACAAGGCTGACCTCAGCGGCGAGCGGGTAGGGCTGGAGCAGTGCGACGACGGCCACGTGACGATCACCCTGAGTGCCAAGGGCGACGATCAAGGCCTGCAGATGCTGCGCGATCACCTGAAAGCGTGCATGGGCTATGAGCAGACCGCTGAAAGCGGCTTCAGCGCCCGTCGCCGGCATCTGGATGCGCTGCGTCAAGCGAGTGCACACCTGGAACACGGGCGCGACCAACTGACATTGGCGGGGGCTGGGGAGCTGCTGGCTGAAGATTTGCGCCAGGCTCAACAGGCATTGGGTGAAATTACAGGAGCATTCAGCTCGGATGACCTGCTTGGGCGGATCTTCTCCAGTTTCTGCATCGGTAAGTAATCCACAGCCCACATGACCAAGGCCGCTCCTTCTGGAGCGGCTTTTTTTTGCCTGAAATTCCCCCACAGAGCCCTGTATGAGCGGGCTTTGCCCCGCGACGTGACCGTCCATCCAGCGAAATGCTCGTGGATGAGTGGTCGACTCGCGTCCCTGTCCTCGTTTTGCCTGCTCTATGCAGTACATTTTTTTCATCAACAGGCGCCACCAGGCTCCCAGGAGCTCTGTGGAAAACTCGCCTTCAGCTCCGTTGATAACCGGCATTTTTCTCTGAGGACAAACCCGCTTGTGGGTAAAGGGGCATTTAATCCACAGGCTAAATCCTGTTATCCAGAGCCCTCATGGCACTCCAGCCACAGGGTTTAATTTTCCTGTATCCAGCGTCACATATGGGGTATAGAACGTTATCCACAGAAGACCCTGTGCATAAGAATAAACATAAAAACAAAGCTTTTTTAAATTTTTCCTCTTTGATTTCTGTTGTCTGCCATTCATCCACAGACTGATCAAAAATTGCTCAGACGGTTTCTTTAAGAGGGGTGAAGTCCCTATACTTGTCCGCTTACCTTTTCTAATCGCAAAACAGGCACGAGGTGCGTGGTGGATTTCCCTTCCCGTTTTGAAGTGATCGTCATCGGCGGCGGCCATGCCGGTACCGA
The DNA here is from genome assembly GCF_040762985.1 of Pseudomonas sp. Rh2. Taxonomy (NCBI): domain Bacteria; kingdom Pseudomonadati; phylum Pseudomonadota; class Gammaproteobacteria; order Pseudomonadales; family Pseudomonadaceae; genus Pseudomonas; species Pseudomonas sp. Rh2. The sequence continues at coordinate 496,081 of NZ_CP142890.1, read as the reverse complement.
GGCTGCGCTTGCGTCTGCACGCATGGGTGTGAAAACCCTGCTGCTGACCCATAACGTGGAAACCCTCGGTCACATGAGCTGCAACCCCGCCATTGGCGGTATCGGTAAAAGCCATCTGGTCAAAGAGATCGATGCGCTCGGCGGCGCCATGGCGCTGGCCACCGACAAGAGCGGCATTCAGTTCCGTGTGTTGAACAACCGCAAAGGGCCCGCCGTGCGTGCGACCCGTGCGCAAGCTGACCGCGCCATCTACAAGGCGGTGGTGCGCGAGATCCTGGAAAACCAGCCGAACCTGTGGATATTCCAGCAGTCCTGCGACGACCTGATCGTCGAACAGGACCAGGTCAAAGGCGTGGTTACGCAGATGGGTCTGCGTTTCTTCGCAGAATCGGTGGTGCTGACGACCGGCACCTTCCTCGGCGGGCTTATCCACATTGGATTGCAGAACCATTCCGGTGGCCGCGCCGGCGATCCGCCCTCGATCGCCCTGGCTCACCGCATGCGTGAACTGCCGCTGCGCGTTGGCCGCTTGAAAACCGGTACCCCACCGCGTATCGATGGGCGTTCGGTGGACTTCTCGGTGATGACCGAACAGCCAGGCGACACGCCGATTCCGGTGATGTCGTTCATGGGCAACGCTCAGATGCACCCGCGCCAGGTCAGTTGCTGGATTACCCACACCAACGCGCGTACCCATGAGATCATTGCCTCGAACCTCGACCGTTCACCGATGTACTCGGGTGTCATCGAAGGGATCGGCCCGCGTTATTGCCCGTCGATCGAAGACAAGATCCACCGCTTCGCCGACAAGGAAAGCCACCAGGTGTTCATCGAGCCTGAAGGCTTGACCACCCATGAGCTTTATCCGAACGGTATTTCCACCTCGCTGCCGTTCGATGTGCAGCTGGAGCTGGTGCGTTCGATCCGCGGCATGGAAAACGCACACATCGTGCGCCCGGGTTACGCCATCGAGTACGACTACTTCGACCCGCGTGATCTGAAGTACAGTCTCGAAACCAAAGTCATCGGCGGCCTGTTCTTCGCTGGCCAGATCAACGGCACCACCGGCTACGAAGAAGCTGGCGCCCAGGGCCTGCTGGCCGGGACCAACGCGGCACTGCGTGCGCAAGGCCGTGAAAGCTGGTGCCCACGCCGTGATGAGGCATACATCGGTGTACTGGTCGACGACCTGATTACCCTCGGTACCCAAGAGCCGTACCGCATGTTCACCTCTCGCGCCGAGTACCGACTGATCCTGCGTGAAGACAACGCCGACCTACGCCTGACCGAGAAGGGCCGTGAACTCGGCTTGATCGACGACGCGCGTTGGGCCGCCTTCTGCGCCAAGCGCGATGGCATCGAGCGCGAGGAACAGCGACTGAAGTCGACTTGGGTACGACCCAACACGCCGCAAGGTCAGGCCATTGTGGATAAGTTCGGCACTCCGCTGAGCCACGAGTACAGCTTGCTGAACCTGCTGGCACGTCCGGAAATCGACTATGCCGGCCTGATTGAAGCCACCGGTGGGCAAATCATCGATCCACAAATCGCCGAGCAGGTGGAGATCAAGACCAAATACGCGGGCTACATCGACCGCCAACAGGAAGAAATCGCCCGTCTGCGGGCAAGCGAAGACACCCGCCTGCCTGTGGATATCGACTACACCACGATTTCCGGCCTGTCGAAGGAAATCCAAAGCAAGCTAGGCCAGACCCGTCCTGAAACCTTGGGCCAGGCTTCGCGTATTCCCGGTGTTACGCCGGCGGCGATTTCCCTGTTACTGATTCATCTGAAAAAACGCGGCGCCGGCCGCGAATTGGAGCAAAGCGCTTGAGTTCCCTGGTCACCCCACAACACGCAGAAGAGTTGTCCACAGGTGCGCGCCAGCTCGGCGTCGAGCTGAGCGCCGAGCAGCAGGAAAAGCTGCTGGGCTACCTGGCCCTGTTGATCAAGTGGAACAAAGCCTACAACCTGACCGCCGTGCGTGACCCGGACGAGATGGTTTCGCGCCATCTGCTCGACAGCCTTAGCGTCATGCCGTTTATCCACAGCGACCGCGAACATTGGCTGGATGTCGGGAGCGGTGGTGGCATGCCTGGCATTCCCTTGGCTATTCTGCACCCGAGCAAGAACGTGACGGTGCTGGACGCCAACGGCAAGAAGACGCGCTTCCTGACCCAGGTAAAAATGGAACTGAAATTGGACAACCTCACGGTTATCCACAGCCGGGTCGAAGCCTTCCAACCGCCGCACCCGTTCAGCGGAATCATCTCCCGCGCCTTCAGCAGCATGGAGAACTTCACCAACTGGACCCGCCATTTGGGCGACACCGGGACGCAATGGCTTGCAATGAAGGGGCTGCATCCTGCCGATGAACTGGTAGCATTGCCCGCAGACTTCACAGTGGAAAGCGAGCAGGCCCTGACCGTTCCGGGTTGCCAGGGCCAGCGCCATCTGCTGATACTGCGCCGCAAGGCATGACTGGGAACACACGCAACAATGGCTAAGGTATTCGCAATCGCGAACCAGAAAGGGGGTGTGGGTAAAACCACCACCTGTATCAATCTTGCAGCATCGCTGGCTGCGACCAAGCGTCGTGTGCTGCTGATCGACCTCGATCCGCAGGGCAACGCCACCATGGGCAGCGGTGTGGACAAACATGAACTCGAGCACTCGGTCTATGACCTGCTGATCGGGGAATGCGACCTTGCCCAGGCCATGCACTACTCCGAGCACGGCGGCTTCCAGCTGCTGCCGGCCAACCGCGACCTGACCGCCGCGGAAGTGGTGCTGCTGGAGATGCAGGTCAAGGAGAGCCGCCTGCGCAACGCCTTGGCGCCGATCCGCGACAACTACGATTACATTCTCATCGACTGCCCACCGTCGCTGTCGATGCTGACGCTCAATGCCCTGGTCGCCTCCGATGGCGTGATTATCCCGATGCAGTGCGAGTACTACGCACTGGAAGGCCTCAGTGACCTTGTGGATAACATCAAGCGCATTGCCGCTCGTCTGAACCCGGCGCTGAAGATCGAAGGCCTGCTGCGAACCATGTACGACCCGCGACTGAGCCTGAACAACGATGTTTCGGCGCAGCTCAAGGAGCATTTCGGCGAGCAGCTCTACGACACGGTCATTCCACGCAACATCCGCCTGGCTGAAGCACCGAGCTTCGGCATGCCCGCGTTGGCTTACGACAAGCAATCGCGCGGCGCACTTGCCTACCTGGCCCTGGCCGGGGAACTGGTGCGCCGTCAACGCCGTCAATCACGCACTGCACAAACAACTTAAGGAATCCGCATGGCCGTTAAGAAACGGGGTCTCGGACGTGGGTTGGATGCACTGCTAAGTGGTCCTTCCGTCAGCGCGCTCGAAGCGCAGGCTGTCAAGATCGACCAGAAAGAACTGCAACACCTGCCAGTCGAGCTGATCCAGCGTGGCAAGTACCAGCCGCGCCGCGACATGGATCCGGAGGCGCTCGAAGAACTGGCGCACTCGATTCGCACTCATGGCGTCATGCAGCCGATCGTGGTTCGCCCGATCGACGGCAGCCGCTATGAAATCATCGCCGGTGAGCGCCGCTGGCGCGCCACCCAACAGGCCGGCCTGGACACCATCCCGGCGATGGTCCGCGAAGTGCCCGACGAAGCCGCCATCGCCATGGCGCTGATCGAGAACATCCAGCGTGAAGACCTCAACCCACTGGAAGAGGCCCTTGCCCTGCAGCGCTTGCAGCAGGAGTTCGAACTGACCCAGCAGCAGGTGGCCGACGCCGTGGGCAAGTCGCGGGTGACCGTGGCCAACCTGCTGCGCCTGATCTCGCTGCCGGAAGTCATCAAGACCATGCTCGCCCACGGCGACCTGGAGATGGGCCACGCCCGAGCTTTGCTCGGCCTGGAGGAAGATCGCCAGGAAGAGGGGGCGCGTCATGTTGTCGCACGTGGGCTGACCGTGCGCCAAACTGAGGCACTGGTACGCCAGTGGCTCAATGGCAAACCTGAGCCGGTCGAACCGAGCAAACCTGATCCGGACATCGAGCGCCTTGAACAGCGGCTGGCAGAGCGCCTGGGCTCCCCGGTGCAGATCCGCCACGGCAACAAGGGCAAAGGCCAGTTGGTTATTCGTTATAACTCGCTTGACGAGTTGCAAGGCGTGCTTGCTCACATCCGCTGAAACAATTCCCGTTGTAGCGCGCAGTCGGAAATCACTACCGAAGAGTTGAATAGGGGTTAATCCACCCCTATACTCTGCGCGCATTTTGTCGGCACAAATTATGCCAAGTCATTGCTGACTTGTTGGTCGACTTCCGAGGAGCAGTTCTGATGGAAATCCGCACGCCAAACCGCTTGCCTTTCCATCGCTGGGCAGTTTTTCCGGTACTGCTGGCTCAATTTGTCGTACTGCTACTGGCAACATTGGGGTTGTGGCAGTGGAAAGGGACGGTCAGTGGATATTCAGGCCTCTGCGGAGGTTTGATTGCCTGGCTACCCAATATGTATTTCGCCTGGAAGGCTTTTCGCTACAGCGGAGCCCGGGCGGCGCAGGCCATCGTCAAGTCGTTCTACGCAGGCGAGGCAGGCAAGATGATTTTGACGGCAGTGTTGTTTGCACTGACCTTCGCAGGAGTGAAGCCATTGGCGCCGTTAGCAGTATTCGGCGTCTTCGTGCTGACCCTTTTGGTCAGCTGGTTCGCGCCCCTGCTGATGAATAAAAGACTTTCGAGACCTTAGGGCGTTTGAGGCAACCATGGCAGCAGAAACCGCTTCGGGCTATATCCAGCACCACTTGCAGAACCTGACCTACGGTCAACTACCAGACGGCAGCTGGGGCTTCGCCCATTCGGCTGCAGAAGCCAAAGCGATGGGCTTCTGGGCGTTCCACCTGGACACCCTGGGCTGGTCCGTTGCACTGGGTCTGATCTTCCTGTTCATCTTCCGCATGGCGGCGAAGAAGGCGACCTCCGGCCAACCCGGCGGCCTGCAGAACTTCGTCGAAGTGCTGGTCGACTTCGTCAACGGCAGCGTGAAGGACTCCTTCCACGGCCGTAGCCCAGTGATCGCCCCGCTGGCGCTGACCATCTTCGTCTGGGTATTCCTGATGAACGCCATCGACCTGGTTCCGGTCGACTGGATTCCTCAGCTGGCCATCCTGATCTCCGGTGATCCGCACATCCCGTTCCGCGCGGTTTCGACCACCGACCCGAACGCGACCCTGGCCATGGCCTTCTGCGTGTTCGCCCTGATCATCTTCTACAGCATCAAGGTCAAGGGCCTGGGCGGCTTCATCGGTGAGCTGACCCTGCACCCGTTCGGCAGCAAGAACATCTTCGTTCAGATCCTGCTGATCCCTGTGAACTTCCTGCTGGAATTCGTCACCCTGATTGCCAAGCCGATCTCGCTGGCACTGCGTCTGTTCGGCAACATGTACGCCGGCGAGCTGGTGTTCATCCTGATCGCCGTGATGTTCGGCGCCGGCATCCTGTGGCTCAGCGGCCTGGGTGTGGTGCTGCAGTGGGCGTGGGCTGTGTTCCACATCCTGATCATCACCCTGCAAGCCTTCATCTTCATGATGCTTACCATCGTCTACCTGTCGATGGCTCACGAAGATAACCATTAAGACCGCCTGGCGTGTCTGATAGCCTTCCCCGCTCGTTTGGGGGGAGGGCTCTAAAAGTCCGCAAGGGCAGCTGTACCAAACGATTTGTTTTACCGCTTCAAACTAAAAACCTAACCAATACGACGTAAAAGTCGGGAGGAAAGATGGAAACTGTAGTTGGTCTGACCGCTATCGCTGTTGCTCTGCTGATCGGCCTGGGTGCTCTGGGTACCGCCATTGGTTTCGGCCTGCTGGGCGGCAAGTTCCTGGAAGGCGCTGCTCGTCAGCCTGAGATGGTTCCGATGCTGCAGGTGAAAATGTTCATCGTTGCCGGTCTGCTCGACGCCGTAACCATGATCGGTGTTGGTATCGCTCTGTTCTTCACCTTCGCGAACCCCTTCGTTGGTCAGATCGCCGGCTAATCACTCGTTCCCACGAGTTGATTGGTGTGATGGACAAAGACCGAGCGAGGTGTTGGCGTGAACATTAATGCAACCCTGATTGGCCAATCCGTTGCTTTTCTGATTTTTGTACTCTTCTGCATGAAGTACGTATGGCCTCCGGTCATCACTGCCCTGCAAGAGCGCCAAAAGAAGATTGCCGACGGCTTGGACGCTGCCAACCGCGCAGCTCGCGACCTGGAGCTGGCCCAAGAGAAAGCGGGTCAGCAACTGCGTGAAGCGAAGGCACAGGCAGCTGAAATCATTGAGCAAAGCAAGAAACGCGCTGCTCAGCTTGTCGAGGAAGCCCGTGAACAGGCTCGCGTCGAAGCTGACCGTGTGAAGGCTCAGGCTCAAGCCGAGATCGAACAGGAACTGAACAGCGTCAAAGACGCCCTGCGTGCCCAAGTGGGTGCCCTGGCTGTCGGCGGTGCTGAAAAGATCCTTGGCGCCACAATCGATCAAAACGCGCATGCAGAGCTGGTTAACAAACTGGCCGCTGAAATTTAAGCGAGGGCGATCATGGCAGAACTGACCACGTTGGCCCGACCTTACGCTAAGGCTGCCTTTGAGCATGCCCAGGCCCATCAGCAACTGGCCAATTGGTCAGCCATGCTCGGCCTGGCTGCTGCGGTGTCGGAAGACGACACCATGCAGCGCCTGCTCAAGGCCCCGCGACTGACAAGCGCAGAAAAGGCCGCCGCATTCATTGAAGTGTGCGGTGACAAGTTCGATGCACAGGCACAGAATTTCATTCATGTTGCCGCGGAAAACGACCGTCTCCTGCTTCTGCCGGAGATTTCCGCTCTGTTCGACCTGTACAAGGCCGAGCAAGAGAAATCCGTGGACGTGGAAGTCACCAGTGCTTTTGCGTTGAACCAAGAACAGCAAGACAAACTCGCCAAGGTTCTCAGTGCACGGCTCAGCCGGGAAGTGCGCCTGCACGCGTCGGAGGATGCCAGCCTGATCGGCGGCGTCGTCATCCGCGCCGGCGACCTGGTAATCGATGGCTCGGTTCGCGGCAAGATCGCGAAACTGGCCGAAGCATTGAAATCTTGAGTTTGAAGGGGCAGCAGAGCAATGCAGCAACTCAATCCTTCCGAAATTAGTGAAATCATCAAGGGTCGCATCGAGAAACTCGATGTCGGCTCCCAAGCCCGCAACGAAGGTACCGTCGTATCCGTTTCTGACGGTATCGTACGGATCCACGGTCTGGCCGACGCTATGTACGGCGAAATGATCGAGTTCCCGGGCGGCGTATACGGTATGGCACTGAACCTGGAGCAAGACTCCGTAGGTGCAGTGGTACTGGGTGCGTACACCTCCCTCGCCGAGGGCATGAGCGCCAAGTGCACCGGTCGCATCCTGGAAGTTCCAGTCGGCAAAGGCCTGCTGGGCCGCGTCGTCGACGCGCTGGGTAACCCGATCGATGGCAAAGGTCCTCTGACCACTACCGAAACCGACGCAGTCGAAAAGGTTGCGCCGGGCGTTATCTGGCGTAAATCGGTAGACCAGCCTGTACAGACTGGCTACAAGTCGGTCGACGCCATGATCCCGGTTGGCCGTGGCCAGCGCGAGCTGATCATCGGTGACCGTCAGATCGGTAAAACCGCCATGGCGGTCGACGCGATCATCAACCAGAAGAACAGCGGTATCTTCTGCGTCTACGTCGCCGTTGGTCAGAAGCAGTCGACCATCGCCAACGTCGTTCGCAAGCTGGAAGAAGCCGGCGCCCTGGCCAACACCATCGTCGTTGCCGCCAGCGCCTCGGAATCCGCCGCACTGCAGTTCCTGGCACCTTACGCCGGCTGCACCATGGGCGAATACTTCCGTGACCGCGGTGAAGACGCGCTGATCGTTTACGATGACCTGTCCAAGCAGGCCGTTGCCTACCGTCAGATCTCCCTGCTGCTGCGCCGTCCGCCAGGACGTGAAGCGTACCCAGGCGACGTGTTCTATCTCCACTCCCGTCTGCTGGAGCGTGCATCGCGCGTTTCGGAAGAGTACGTCGAGAAGTTCACCAACGGTGCTGTGACTGGCAAAACCGGTTCCCTGACCGCTCTGCCGATCATTGAAACCCAGGCTGGCGACGTTTCCGCGTTCGTTCCGACCAACGTGATTTCCATCACCGACGGTCAGATCTTCCTGGAATCGGCCATGTTCAACTCGGGCATCCGTCCTGCAGTTAACGCCGGTGTTTCGGTATCCCGTGTAGGTGGTGCCGCTCAGACCAAGATCATCAAGAAGCTGTCCGGTGGTATCCGTACCGCTCTGGCTCAGTACCGTGAACTGGCTGCATTCGCCCAGTTCGCTTCCGATCTGGACGAAGCGACCCGCAAGCAGCTGGAGCATGGTCAGCGCGTCACCGAGCTGATGAAGCAGAAGCAGTACGCGCCGATGTCCATCGCGGACATGGCTCTGTCGCTGTACGCCGCTGAGCGTGGTTTCCTGACTGACGTAGAAGTCTCCAAGGTCGGCAGCTTCGAGCAAGCGCTGATTGCCTACTTCAACCGTGATCACGCCGATCTGATGGCGAAGATCAACGTGAAGGGTGACTTCAACGACGAAATCGACGCTGGCATGAAAGCTGGTATCGAGAAGTTCAAGGCCACCCAGACCTGGTAAGCCGCAGCGGGGGCTGTAGCCCCCGCTTGCTAACCTGATAGGTGATACATGGCAGGCGCAAAAGAGATTCGCAGTAAGATTGCGAGCATCAAAAGCACGCAAAAAATTACCAGCGCCATGGAGAAAGTGGCGGTCAGCAAAATGCGCAAGGCACAACTGCGCATGGCTGCTAGCCGTCCTTACGCGGAGCGTATCCGCCAGGTGATCGGTCATCTGGCCAACGCCAACCCGGAATATCGCCACCCGTTCATGATCGAGCGCCCTGTAAAGCGCGCCGGTTATATCGTGGTGAGCAGTGACCGTGGTCTGTGCGGTGGCTTGAACACCAACCTGTTCAAGGCCCTGGTCAAGGACATGAACGAAAACCGCGAACAGGGCGTTGAAATCGACCTGTGCGTGATTGGTAGCAAGGGTGCGACTTTCTTCCGCATCTTTGGTGGCAATGTCGTAGCTGCGATCAGCCACTTGGGCGAAGAGCCATCGATCAACGACCTGATCGGCTCCGTCAAAGTGATGCTGGACGCCTACCTGGACGGCCGTATCGATCGCCTCTCGGTGGTTTCGAACAAGTTCATCAACACCATGACCCAAAAACCGACGGTCGAGCAATTGGTACCGTTGGTGGCAACCCCGGATCAGGATCTCAAGCATCACTGGGACTACCTGTACGAACCCGACGCAAAAGAGCTGCTGGACGGCTTGATGGTGCGTTACGTGGAGTCGCAGGTGTACCAGGCGGTGGTCGAGAACAACGCTGCTGAACAAGCGGCCCGGATGATCGCCATGAAGAACGCCACAGACAACGCCGGTGACCTGATCAGCGAACTCCAGCTGATCTACAACAAGGCGCGTCAGGCTGCGATCACCCAGGAGATCTCGGAAATCGTCGGCGGCGCTGCCGCGGTTTAACGGTTCAAATATTCAGAGGATCCAGCTATGAGTAGCGGACGTATCGTTCAAATCATCGGCGCCGTCATCGACGTGGAATTCCCACGTGACGTCGTGCCGAGTGTTTACAACGCGCTGAAAGTACAAGGCGCGGAAACCACCCTGGAAGTTCAGCAGCAGCTGGGCGACGGCGTGGTTCGTACCATTGCGATGGGCTCGACCGAAGGCCTGAAGCGTGGTCTGGATGTCGTCGACACCGGCGCTGCCATTTCCGTTCCAGTTGGTAAGGCCACTCTGGGCCGTATCATGGACGTTCTGGGCAACCCGATCGACGAAGCTGGCCCGATCGGCGAAGAAGAGCGTCGTGGCATTCACCAGAAAGCCCCTTCGTTCGCTGACCAGGCAGGCGGCAACGACCTGCTGGAAACCGGCATCAAGGTTATCGACCTGGTTTGCCCGTTCGCCAAGGGTGGTAAGGTTGGCCTGTTCGGTGGTGCCGGCGTCGGCAAGACCGTTAACATGATGGAACTGATCCGTAACATCGCCATCGAGCACAGCGGTTACTCCGTGTTCGCCGGTGTGGGTGAGCGTACTCGTGAGGGTAACGACTTCTACCACGAGATGAAGGACTCCAACGTTCTCGACAAAGTAGCGCTGGTCTACGGTCAGATGAACGAGCCACCAGGAAACCGTCTGCGCGTTGCACTGACCGGCCTGACCATGGCTGAGAAGTTCCGTGACGAAGGTAACGACGTTCTGCTGTTCGTCGACAACATCTATCGTTACACCCTGGCCGGTACCGAAGTATCCGCACTGCTGGGCCGTATGCCTTCTGCAGTAGGTTACCAGCCGACCCTGGCCGAAGAGATGGGCGTTCTGCAAGAGCGTATTACTTCGACCAAAGAAGGTTCGATCACCTCGATCCAGGCCGTATACGTACCTGCGGACGACTTGACCGACCCGTCGCCAGCCACCACCTTCGCCCACTTGGACGCCACCGTCGTTCTGTCCCGTGACATCGCCTCCCTGGGTATCTACCCAGCGGTCGATCCGCTGGACTCGACTTCCCGTCAGCTGGACCCGAACGTGATCGGCAACGAGCACTACGAAACCGCTCGTCAGGTTCAGTATGTTCTGCAGCGCTACAAAGAGCTGAAGGACATCATCGCGATCCTGGGTATGGACGAACTGTCCGAAGCCGACAAGCAACTGGTAGCCCGCGCTCGTAAGATCCAGCGCTTCCTGTCGCAGCCGTTCTTCGTGGCCGAGGTCTTCACCGGCTCGCCAGGCAAGTACGTTTCCCTGAAGGACACCATCGCTGGTTTCAGCGGTATCCTCAAAGGCGACTACGACCACCTGCCAGAACAAGCGTTCTACATGGTCGGCAGCATCGACGAAGCGATCGAGAAAGCCAAGAAACTGTAATCCCGGCGCCCCGCAAGGGGCGCTAATCAGGTTGAGGCAAGCAGATGGCTATGACAGTCCATTGCGATATCGTCAGCGCGGAAGGAGAAATCTTCTCCGGTCTGGTCGAGATGGTAGTAGCGCACGGCAACCTGGGCGATCTGGGTATCGCTCCAGGCCACGCGCCGCTGATCACCAATCTCAAGCCAGGTCCGATCACGCTGACCAAGCAGGGTGGCGAGCGCGAGGTGTTCTACATCTCCGGTGGCTTCCTCGAAGTGCAGCCGAACATGGTCAAGGTACTCGCCGACACCGTGCAACGTGCCGCCGACCTGGACGAAGCCTCCGCTCAGGATGCCGTCAAGGCAGCTGAGAAGGCCCTGCATGAGAAAGGCGCGGATTTCGACTACAGTGCCGCATCCGCACGTCTGGCCGAGGCCGCAGCTCAGCTGCGCACCGTCCAGCAGATCCGCAAGAAGTTCGGCGGCTAATACCGCTGGGTTCATGCAGATTGAGAAAAAGGGTAGCCATCGGCTACCCTTTTTCTTTTTTCACCCCTCAATACCGGTCATGCCACTGACCGCCCAGGATTGGTAGCCAGTCAATGTCACTCGATATCGTTATTCTCGCCGCCGGCCAAGGCACCCGCATGCGCTCGGCGCTGCCCAAGGTCCTGCACCCCGTGGCCGGCAATTCCATGCTTGGTCATGTTATCCACAGCGCGCGCCAGCTCAAGCCGCAAGGTATTCATGTGGTGATAGGGCATGGTGCTGAGCTGGTGCGTGAGCGCCTGGCTGCCGACGATCTGAATTTCGTCATGCAGGACAAGCAACTGGGCACCGGCCATGCGGTTGCCCAAGCGCTGCCTGCCCTGAGTGCGGATACTGTGCTCGTGCTGTACGGCGATGTTCCACTGATCGAAGTGGAAACGCTGCAACGCCTTCTGGCCAAAGTGAGCGAGCAACAGCTGGGACTGCTTACCGTGACGCTGGACGATCCGACCGGCTATGGCCGTATCGTGCGTGACGAACGGGGCCAGGTAGCGGCGATCGTCGAGCACAAGGATGCCAACGAAGCTCAGAAGGCGATCAAGGAAGGCAACACCGGAATTCTGGCCGTACCGGCTGCACGTCTGGCGGATTGGTTGGGCCGTCTGTCGAACAACAACGCTCAGGGTGAGTATTACCTGACTGATGTTATCGCCATGGCGGTCGCCGATGGCCTGGTGGTAGCGACCGAGCAGCCGCACGACCCGATGGAAGTGCAGGGCGCCAACGATCGGCGCCAGCTGTCTGAACTGGAGCGCCATTACCAGCTGCGTGAGGGGCGTCGCCTGATGGCCCAGGGCGTGACCCTGCGTGACCCTGCGCGTTTCGACGTGCGTGGCGAAGTGACCGTGGGGCGCGACGTTATGATCGACGTCAACGTGATTCTCGAAGGCAAGGTCATCATCGAGGACAACGTAGAGATTGGCCCCAACTGCGTCATCAAGAACAGTACGCTGCGCAAGGGAGTGGTGGTCAAGGCCAACAGCCATCTGGAAGGCGCGGTAATGGGTGAGGGCAGCGATGCCGGCCCGTTCGCTCGCTTGCGTCCGGGCAGCGTGCTCGAGGCCAAGGCCCATGTGGGTAACTTCGTTGAACTGAAGAATGCGCACCTGGGCGAAGGTGCCAAGGCCGGTCACCTCACCTACCTCGGCGATGCTGAAATCGGCGCTCGTACGAACATTGGCGCAGGCACCATTACCTGCAACTACGACGGTGCCAACAAGTTCAAGACCGTGATGGGCGAAGATGTGTTCATCGGGTCGAACAACTCGCTGGTAGCCCCTGTTGAGATCAAGGCTGGCGCCACCACCGCTGCAGGTTCCACGATCACGCAAACCGTAGAGGCTGGGCAATTGGCTGTGGCACGCGCGCGCCAACGCAATATCGATGGCTGGAAACGGCCGGAGAAGATCAAGAAAGACTGATTATCCACAGCCGTTGGATCGAAAGCCGACTTATGTGAATAAGTCGGCTTTTTTTTGGGGCTCCGTCAACGCCGGCAAGTCAGCGCTTACTCGTTATCCACAGAGCGCTTTTCCGATAACGGGCCTTGACGAACGAATGTTCTTAGGTTTTGATTGCAACCATTATCTTTCGAATCGAAACTTAAGCGCCCATGTCGAAACGAAATACCCCTCAACGCCGTCACAACATCCTGGCCTTGCTCAGCGAGCAGGGTGAGGTCAGCGTTGATGCCTTGGCAAAGCGCTTCGAAACGTCGGAAGTGACCATTCGCAAAGACCTTGCCGCGCTGGAGGCCAATGGGCTGTTGCTGCGCCGTTATGGGGGGGCGGTGCCAGTGCCGCAGGAAATGCTGGGCGAGTCCGTGCAGCCGGTTTCTGCCTACAAGAAAGCCATTGCCCGCGCCGCCGTAGGTCGTATCCGTGAGCACGCGCGCATCATCATCGACAGCGGCAGCACCACCGCAGCCATGATCCCCGAGCTTGGTCGACAACCCGGTCTGGTGGTGATGACCAACTCGCTCAATGTGGCCCGCGCCATCAGCGAACTGGAACACGAGCCGGTGCTGTTGATGACCGGTGGTACCTGGGACCCACATTCCGAGTCGTTCCAGGGCCAGGTCGCCGAGCAGGTACTACGCTCTTACGATTTCGACCAGCTGTTCATCGGCGCTGATGGCATCGACCTCAATCGTGGGACCACAACGTTCAACGAGTTGCTGGGCCTTAGCCGAGTGATGGCCGAAGTGGCCCGGGAAGTGATCGTCATGGTCGAGTCGGACAAGGTCGGGCGCAAGATCCCCAACCTTGAGCTGCCGTGGAGCAGCGTGACCACCCTTATTACAGATGAGCGCCTGCCCGCATCGGCACGCGAACAGATTCAAGCCCGCGGCATCAACCTGATCTGCGCCGCGATCAGCCAGGAGCAATAATCATGTGTGGAATCGTCGGTGCCGTAGCCGAACGCAACATCACTGCCATCCTCATCGAGGGCCTGAAGCGCCTTGAGTACCGCGGGTACGACAGTGCCGGCCTTGCTGTCTACACCCAACAGGGGCAGCTCGAACGCCGTCGCCGTATCGGTAAGGTGAGCGAGTTGCAGGCTGCCGTTGCAGCCGAGCCGCTGGTAGGCCAGTTGGGCATCGCTCACACCCGCTGGGCGACCCACGGCGCGCCAACCGAAGGCAATGCCCACCCGCACTTCTCCGGCAATGAGGTTGCCGTGGTGCACAACGGCATCATCGAGAACCACGAGGAGCTGCGCGAGGAGCTCAAGGGGCTGGGCTACCTGTTTGCGTCCCAGACCGATACCGAAGTCATCGTCCATCTGATCCACCACACCCTGAAGTCTACTCCGGACCTGGCCGACGCGCTGAAGACGGCGGTCAAGCGCCTGCAGGGTGCCTATGGTCTGGCGCTTGTCAGCGCGCATCAGCCTGATCGCCTGGTCGCGGCGCGCAGCGGTAGCCCGCTGGTGATTGGCCTGGGACATGGCGAGAACTTCCTCGCCTCCGACCAACTGGCCTTGCGCCAGGTCACCGACCGCTTCATGTACCTGGAGGAGGGGGACATCGCTGAAATCCGCCGCGACCAGGTACAGATCTGGGACCAGGCCGGTCACCGGGTTCAGCGTGAGACCGTGCAGTACCACGAAGGTGCGGAAGCTGCGGACAAGGGCACGTACCGTCACTTCATGCTCAAGGAAATCCACGAGCAGCCGACCGTCGTTCAGCGCACCCTCGAAGGTCGCCTGGGCAAGGATCATGTCATGGTCCAGGCCTTCGGCCCGCAGGCTGCCGAGCTGTTCGCCAAGGTGCGCAATGTGCAGATCGTTGCCTGCGGCACCAGCTACCATGCCGGTATGGTTGCCCGTTACTGGCTCGAGAGCCTGGCCGGTATTCCGTGCCAGGTGGAAGTGGCCAGCGAGTTCCGCTACCGCAAAGTGGTGGTTCAGCCGGATACGCTGTTCGTTTCTATCTCCCAGTCTGGCGAAACCGCAGACACCTTGGCCGCGCTGCGCAATGCCAAGGAGCTTGGCTTCCTCGGTAGCCTGGCGATCTGCAACGTCGGCATCAGCTCCCTGGTGCGTGAATCCGACCTGACCCTGCTGACCCTCGCAGGTCCAGAGATTGGTGTGGCGTCGACCAAGGCCTTCACCACCCAGTTGGTATCGCTGATGCTGCTGACCCTGGCGCTTGGCCAGGTCCGCGGAACCCTCGAGGCCGGCATAGAAGCAGAGTTGGTCGAAGAGCTGCGCCGCTTGCCGGCACGCCTTGGTGAGGCACTGGCTATGGACGGTACCGTCGAGAAGATTGCCGAGTTGTTCGCTGACAAGCACCACACTCTGTTCCTGGGCCGCGGTGCCCAGTATCCGGTGGCAATGGAAGGTGCGCTCAAGCTCAAGGAGATTTCCTACATCCATGCTGAAGCCTACCCTGCAGGTGAACTCAAGCATGGCCCGCTGGCGTTGGTAGACAGCGATATGCCTGTGGTGACTGTGGCGCCGAACAACGAGCTGCTGGAGAAGCTCAAGTCCAATCTGCAGGAAGTGCGTGCCCGTGGCGGCGAGCTGGTGGTATTTGCCGACGAGCAAGCCGGCATGAGCAACGGTGAAGGTACCCACGTGATCAAGGTGCCGCACATCGCCGATGCCCTGGCACCGATTCTGTACACCATTCCGCTGCAACTGCTTTCGTACTATGTGGCAGTGCTGAAGGGGACTGATGTGGACCAACCTCGTAACCTGGCTAAATCGGTTACTGTGGAATAAGTCTCACCGTCCAGTGGATTGATTGATTCTTGAGAATAAAAACTGTCGCTAGACAATAAGGACTGTCGCAGAGGAAGGGAGCCGTCCCGGCTCCCTTCGTCGGCTCAGGCTTATTTCTCTGCAAACTCAGCCTGATGAGTCCCTCTCCTTCGTACGTCAGGCCTGATGGCCCAGGCGCCCGGACCAGTGATGGCCAAGCCTGCAAACAGGATGGTGAACAGCCACGCGAATTGCGCTTGTTCCAACGTCCAGTCGGGGTGGACTACCACCAGCGCAACTCCGAGCACGGCCAGCACTGGCAGGCAAGCGAGGCGCGCGAAAACGCCCAGGATCAACAAGATCGGGCAAACCACTTCCGCAAACACCGCCATCGAGAGTGTCAGGGTTGCCCCCAGACCGAACGGATCCTCGATCTGTTGCAGCTCGCTGCTCCAGTGAAGAAGCTTCGGCAGACCGTGGATCTGAAGAAGCAACAGAGCGGCAGATACGCGTAGAAACAGCAGGCCAAGCGGCAATGAGATTTTTGCCAGGCCCGCGGGCCCCTGGCGGATTTCAGTTGGAGTCATTTTCAAAGGTCCTCTTGCGACGTCCGCGCTTTAGCGGTGATGTGTATGTGATTCAGCCAGAAGGTGGCGGATACGCACGGGAACATCTTCGGTTTGAAACTTCCGCACGCGGGCCTCGATTTTCAGCTCACCCCGTGTGACGCGGTGGTGATGGCGCAAGTGTTCAAGCCACGATTCCTCGAAGAAGAACTCCTGCCACAGTGCGGGTTCGGCACTGTCTTGCATCAATCCCCAAGACAACGCGCCGTTACGCTTGCGCATTGCCTCCAGGTCGCGGGCAGCCTCGGAGAACGCCTCGGCCTTCGCAGGGTCGATGTGGTATTCGACCGTCACCATTACCGGTCCGCGTTCTTGATCCATCTCAGCGTTGATCAGAGGGGTTGGCCAGTGCAGTGAGGGCGCGAGTTCGTCGGCTTCGGTCTCGGGAAGCGTAACGTTGCATGTGAGAATCGTGCCTAGCGCCAACCCGCCAGAAGCCACCAGCAAGCTCAGGGTGATCGAGGCATGGCTCGCCACGGAGCCCCACAAAAAGCCTCCGCTGGCCATGGCCCCGAAGAAGACCAGGATATAAACCGACAGCGCACGGGCTCTGACCCACGCTGGGACCGATGTTTGCGCAGCGACCTGCATGTTCGAGAGCACCGCGATCCAGGCCGCACCGCTCAACAGCATGGCGGGCATCAGCACATAGAAATTTCGCACCAAAGCCAAAACCAGCAGGAAAAGCGCATAGAGAAGGCTGGCGATCATCACCAGTCGATCTCTGCTGATGCGTTCGCGCAGGCGAGGCAGCAGGGTAGCCCCACCCACTGCGCCAATACCGATGGCGGCGAGAAGCATGCCGAAGTCAGCGGCGGTACCTTGCATTTCACCGCGGACGATCAGCGGCAGCAGCGAGGTACCGGCACTCGCGAACAAGAAGAATGCCAGTGCACGAATCAGCACTGCTTGAAGGGGTTTGGAACTGCGAGCGAAGCGCAAACCAGTACGCATGGCACCCATGAAACGTTCTGCTGGAAGCAGTGGCTCCTTGATCTCACGTTTCCATGTGAACAGCACCAGGATGACACCCGCGAATGAAATGGCGTTGAGGGCGAATGTCAGCCACGGGCCGACCAGGCTCACGACAACGCCTGCTAACGCTGGGCCTATCGCGCGCGATACGTTGATCCCGACACTGGAGATCGCCACCGCATTGGGCAGGTCGTCCTTGCTGACGAGCTCAGGCGTCAGTGCACTCCACGCCGGCATCATCAAGGCCGTACCGATGCCCAAGGCGAGGGTGAGCATCAGCAGCAAAGGAATGTTCATCAGCCCCAGCAAGGTAAGGCCAGCGAGTGTTACCGCTACTGCAGACATCCACAGCTGCACGAGCAGCAGGTAGCGACGTTTATCGACGATGTCAGCGGCGGCACCGGCGGGTAGCGCCAGGAAGAACATTGGTAGCGAGCCGGCCACTTGGATCAATGCCACGTGGAGCGGGTTGGCGGAAAGGGTCGTCATCAACCATCCGGCGCCGACCTCATGCATCCAGGTACCGATGTTGGAAGCAATCGTTGCGATCCACAACATGCGGAAGGTGGTGTTGCGCAGGGGGCTCCAAGCGCTTGCAGTCGATGTGTTCATTCCGTTGCTGCCCTTTAGGTGTTATCGGGTCCAGGTGATTCCCGGTGCTTGGTAACGAAGCCTGGCAGTGCGAGAAAGCATGCGCAGCCCAGTACGCAGGCTTCGAGGTTTGCGATGAGAGGAATCTACTGTCAATGCCTGGGTTGAAAAACCCGCTTCGGCAGGAATAAGTGTCTCGCTGAGTGGGACAAACTGAGCTCATCAGCCAGTGGGAGACGCCCGCCCTGCCGCAGGCATTCATGCGAGAGCAGGGCGACTATCTGTTACAGTCCGCCAGTCAATCCCCAGGAGATGTACAAGGATGTCACTTCACGATTGGTTCGGCTTTGTCGTCGTCGCCATGCTGGTCACCCTGACCCCAGGTCCCGGCGTGATCATGGCGCTGTCCAATTCGGTGGCCTTTGGGCCGCGACGGGCCATGCTGGGTTCGGTCGGAAACGCCTTGGGCTTGCTGGTGATCTCGGCCGCCACCAGTGCGGGACTGGGCGTGCTACTGCAGGCGTCGGCCACGGCCTTCCTGCTGCTGAAGGTGCTCGGTGCAAGCTATCTGATCTACCTGGGCGTGAAGCAGTGGAAGAGCCGCACCAGTGCCTTCGATAAACTCGATCAGCCGGCCAGGCGCGCTACCCCCCTCAACAGACTGATGCTCAACGGTGTGACCGTGGCGCTGACCAATCCCAAGGCGATTTTGTTCTTCGCAGCGTTCCTGCCGCAGTTCATCCGCCCGGGTAATGATTCGAACGTGCAGTTGGGCATTCTCGTGCTGACCTTCGCGGCCTGCTCGATGATCTCCCATGCCTTCTATGTGACCTTGGCCCAGGTGCTGCGCAGCAAGCTTGCTGCGCCGAACCGTGCGAGGCTGATGAATCGGCTGTTCGGCGCCTCGTTCGTGGCGCTGGGGGCGAGCCTGTTCACCGTTCAGGCCAAGGTAGCCTGAATCTCGGTCATCATCCCTGGAGGGGAGAGAGGGGTATCTGAGCGCCAGACACGCTGGCGCCATCAACCAAGCCACCCTTGTCATGGAACTTGCGCACCCAGCCGCCCAACAGTGAATGTTTTTTTTTCACGAACCGATCCTGTGAAACTGTGTATCGCGGAGGAAATCCTTCTTCAAGCACTTTAGCGCGCGGTACTTCAAATTTCCCCCTTCTCGAAACGTCCGGTCAAATCCCCAAAACCAGCTAAATAGAGCCTTTTCTATGGGTTTAGTGTCATTCTGAATCTGACACAAATATTTCTGCATTGTAGATTTATGAAAATAAACGTGTCATAAATGCTGCCGAAACCGGTCCCGTGAGCGGGTAGGCTTTCACGTCAGGGCTGCACGCAGGCTCTAGGACTTGGCGCTGAAAAGCTTGCCACTCGGTGCGGGAAAAGAACTGTCAGGAGCAGGGGTGAAGCCCTGCGTCGACAACCACCTCGCCCCAGTCAGGAGTCAATAAGATGAACAAGATCGTACTTCTCGGAGCACTGGCGCTCTACGCCTCCACCAGCATCGCTTCCGCCAGCGAAGACACCCTGCGTATTGGTATCGAAGCGGCTTATCCGCCCTTCGCCTTCAAAACCCCTGAAGGCCAGATCAGCGGGTTCGACTACGACATCGGCAACGCCTTGTGTGCCGAAATGAAGGTCAAATGCGAGTGGGTCGAGCAGGAATTCGATGGGCTGATTCCATCGCTGAAAGTACGCAAGATCGACGCGGTGCTGTCGTCGATGTCCATCACTGAAGACCGTCTGAAGTCAGTGGATTTCACCAAGAAGTATTACCAGACCCCAGGCAAGCTGGCGATGAAAGCTGGCAGCGTGGTGAATGATCCATTGGTTGACCTCAAGGGCAAGAAGGTCGGTGTACAGCGCGCGTCTACCTACGATCGCTTTGCCTCCGACCAGTTTGAACCCGCTGGCATCGAAGTGGTGCGTTATGCCTCACAAAACGAAGCCTTCCTCGACCTGGTGGCCGGTCGGCTGGACGCTACCTTGGCCGACATCATCAATACCAGTGAAGGGTTTATCAAAACCCCCATAAGCAAGGGCTTCGCCTTGGTCGGGCCGGACTTCAACGACCCAAGGTACTTCGGCAAAGGGGCTGGTATTGCGGTTCGCAAGGGCGACAGCGAGAACGCTGCGCGCATAAATGCTGCGATCGACGCGGTACGTGCCAACGGCAAGTACCAGCAAGTGCAGGCAAAGTACTTCGCGTTCGATATCTACGGCAAGTGACTGCTGGGAGCGCAACCGCTTCCACCTTTTAGTGCTTGAGCGCCGCCTCGGACGGCGCCGGTTGAGGACCCCCACCATGCTGCACGGCTATGGCCCGACCATTCTCCAGGGTGCCTGGCTCACGCTGAGCCTGGCGCTGATTTCCATGACGGTGGCGATTGCCCTTGGCTTGTTGGGGGCGGCGGTTCGCTTGTCGCATGTGAAATGGTTGGCAGCACTCGGCGAAGGCTATGCCACGGTCATCCGTGGCATTCCCGACCTGGTGCTGATCCTGCTGATCTTTTACGGAGGCCAGGACCTGGTCAACCGCTTGGCTCCCTTGCTGGGTCACCCTCGATACATCGACATCAACCCTTTCATCGCTGGCGTCTGCACCATGGGCTTCATCTTCGGAGCCTACCTCTCGGAAACGTTTCGCGGGGCTTTCATGGCTATCCCCAGAGGACAAGCGGAAGCCGGTGCGGCCTACGGCATGAGCGGGATGCAGGTATTTCGGCGGGTGCTGTTGCCGCAGATGATTCGCTTTGCCATCCCAGGTTTCACGAACAACTGGCTGGTCCTGACCAAGGCGACGGCACTGATATCGCTAGTGGGCTTGCAGGACATGATGTTCAAAGCCAAGAACGCCGCTGACGCTACCCGCGAACCCTTCACCTTTTTCCTGGCCGTTGCCGGGTTGTACCTGCTGCTCACTACGGTGTCCCTGGTGATTCTGCGCTGGGTGGAACAGCGCTACGCCGTCGGTACCCGCCTGGCCGAATTCTGAGGAAACGCCCGTGCTGGATTTCAAGCTGATCGCCGACAGCCTTCCGCTCTACGCTGGAGGCGTCCTGGTGACCTTCAAACTGCTTCTGATCGCCCTGGCCGCGGGCCTGGCATTGGCCATTCCCTTGGCACTGCTGCGCATATCCCGCACGCCTTGGCTCAACCGCTTGGCCTGGTTGTATACCTACGTGATCCGGGGCACGCCAATGCTGGTGCAGCTTTTTCTCATCTACTACGGGCTGGCGCAATTCGAGGCCGTGCGGGGGAGTGTGTTCTGGCCGTACCTCTCCAGCGCCACTTTTTGCGCTTGTCTGGCGTTTGCCATCAACACCAGTGCCTACAGTGCGGAGATTCTTGCTGGCGCCTTGAAAGCTACGCCCAGTGGTGAAATCGAAGCGGCGCGAGCTGTGGGCATGTCGCGCTTCACGCTGTATCGCCGGATCCTGTTGCCCTCGTCCCTACGCCGGGCGCTGCCGCAATACAGCAATGAAGTGATCATGATGCTGCACACCACTTCGCTTGCCTCGATCGTCACCTTGGTCGATATCACCGGCGTGGCGCGTACGGTCAGCTCGCGCTACTACATGCCGTTCGAGGCTTTTGTCACCGCTGGCCTGTTTTACCTGTGCCTGACCTTTATCCTGCTGCGCCTGTTCAAGCTGGCCGAAGGTCGCTGGCTTGCGCACCTGGCCCCGCGCAAGAGTTGAGAGATATCCATGGAACATATTCAACACCCACTGCCCTGGAGCACCGCTGGAACGGAGCGTCGACTCTCGGTGTTTCGCTTTGGCAGCGGCCCGCGCAAGGCCTATATCCAGGCCGCCCTGCACGCCGACGAACTGCCAGGCATGCGCGTGGCGGTGGAGCTCAAACAACGTCTGATCGAGCTGGAGCGGCAGGGCCAACTCAACGGCGTCATCGAGCTTGTACCCGTGGCGAATCCGATTGGCCTGGGGCAAATGTTTCAAGCCACCCATCAGGGACGTTTCGACCTGGCCAGCGGACAGAACTTCAACCGCGATTTTCCTGCGTTGGCGGAGCTGATCGTTCCGCAGCTCGAAGGCAGGTTGAGCGACGATCCGCAGGTGAACGTCACGCTGATTCGCCACCTGATGCAAGAGGCCATCGCCGCGTTGCCGCCGGCCAGATCGGAGCTCGATGGGCTGCGCCGCTTGCTGCTGCAACAGGCCTGCGATGCGGATGTGGTGCTCGACCTGCATTGCGATTTCGAATCGATCATGCTGCTCTACGCGCTGCCACAGCTTTGGCCAGCCCTGAAGCCGTTGGCCGCTCGTTTGAACGCGGGCGCGGTGTTGTTGGCCGAAGACAGCGGCGGCAATTCCTTCGATGAAGCCTGCGCGCTCCCTTGGCTGCATTTGGCGCAGCGCTTCGCGCAACACAACATTCCGCTGGCGTGCACGGCTACCACCATCGAATTGCGTGGCATGGCCGATACCGATCGACCACAGGTACAGCAGAGTGCCGAGGACATACTCGGCTTCCTTGCCGACCAAGGGTTGATCAGCGGCGAGTGGCCAGCCGTGCCTTTTACATGTTGTGAAGCCACCCCTTTTTCTGGCGCGCAGTATGCCTATGCACCGCACCCAGGCGTAGTGAGTTTTCTCCAGCCGCTAGGCAAGCAGGTCAACGTCGGCGACCCATTGTTCGAGGTCATCGACCCGCTCAGCGATCGGCACTCTGTGGTGTACGCCACGACCTGCGGCGTTCTCTATGCCCGCGAGCGTCTGCGCTATGCCCAGCCCGGCCTGTGGCTGGCCAAAGTTGCCGGTCGGCACCCGATTCGTCAGGGCCGCCTGCTCACCGACTGACAACAAGAGCACCGACTGCCATGTACACCTTGGAAATCGACAACCTACACAAGCGCTACGGCACCCATGAAGTGCTCAAGGGCGTGTCCCTGACGGCCAAAGCCGGTGATGTCACCAGCATCATCGGATCCAGCGGGTCGGGCAAGAGTACCTTCCTGCGTTGCATCAACCTGCTGGAAGAGCCGCATAGCGGGCGCATTCTGCTCAACAACGAAGAGCTCAAGCTGCGGTCGCACAAGACCCGCGGAACCCTCACTGCCAGCGACAGCAGGCAATTGCAACGGATGCGATCACGCCTGTCCATGGTCTTTCAGCACTTCAATCTGTGGTCCCATATGACTGCCCTGGAGAACGTCATGGAAGCACCGGTGCATGTGCTGGGCGTTGGCAAGAAAGAAGCCCGTGAGAAAGCCGAGCACTATCTGGCGAAGGTTGGTGTTGGCCATCGCCGAACCGCATACCCGGGGCACATGAGTGGGGGAGAGCAGCAGCGCGTGGCCATTGCCCGAGCCCTGGCTGTCGAGCCTGAAGTGATGTTGTTCGACGAACCGACCTCGGCGTTGGATCCGGAGCTGGTTGGCGAGGTGCTCAAGGTCATGCGGGACCTGGCGCAAGAGGGGCGGACCATGGTGGTCGTCACCCACGAAATGGGTTTCGCCCGGGAAGTCTCCAACCAGCTGCTCTTCCTTCATCAAGGTCGCGTCGAGGAAAGGGGCTGCCCACGCGAAGTTCTGGCCCAGCCAAAGTCCGAGCGCCTACAGCAGTTTCTGGCCGGCAGCCTGAAGTAGGCGACGCGCAGGACACCCAGCAGAGCGCTACACCGGCGCTCTGCTTCGGATACACTTCAGCCGGAACTTCCCAAGCCTCGCCCCGATAGAGCGCGTAGGTCCATTCATTCAAACGTGCTGAAAGCCCATCCATGCCGACATCTACCAAGCATGTAACCGTCTACGCTGCCCCGGTGATGCGCAAGCTGGCGGAGGCTGCACCCCATCTGCAACCCTCGCTGCGTAAGGTGGCCGACTTCATCCTGCGTCATCCGCTGAAGGCTGCGACCCTGACCATCGAGGAGATGGCAGTTGAAACCGCCACTTCGCCAGCCGCGGTCAACCGCCTGGCCAAAGCGATAGACATGGGCGGGTATACCGGTCTGAAGGCCGAACTGGTAGCCACACTGCAGCAGATGGTGTCGCCAGTGGACAAGCTGCGTAATGAGCTTGCGCATCGCCCGGACGGGGCCTTCGGCCTGCATGAGCAAATACAGATCGCCGCCAGCAATCTCGACACCGCTGGCGCCAACAATTCCGCCGATACCTTCGAAATTTTCATCCGTTGCCTGACCCAGGCACGCAAGATTTTCATCCTGGGCTTTGGCAACAGTGCGTACATGGCAGGCTTGGCGGCAGCGAACCTGGTACCGTTCTGTGCCGATGCCACGGCGGTGAGTATGGAGGGGGGCAATGAAAACGCCGCTTATCGCCTGGCGGCTATCACCGAACAGGATGTATTGCTGTCGATTTCCCTGCCGCGCTACTCGCTCGATACGCTGCAGCTGTCGCGCTTTGCACGCGAACGCGGGGCAACGGTCCTGGCGATAACCGACTCGCCCGCTTCACCGCTGACCAATATCGCCGACCATGCGCTCTTTGCCCCAGCGGACCACCCTGTGCTGATCAGTTCCAACGGCAGCGTACTGGCGCTGATAGAGGCATTGGTGGCGGGTGTGATGGCCCGCAACACAGAAGCGGTGCAGTTGGCTTCAGAGCTGACCGAAAGCGTGATGTCCTACCTGCACATGCCGAGCAACGATAAGCCGTTGCGCAAACCGATCAAGCGCCGAGTGAAATCCGTTTAGACCCGACGGCCGAGCTGATTCCACGAGCTGAGCGTCTGCTTGGGCAGGCGCCAAACGGTGGCCTACCACCGTCTGGCACCGTACCCTGGGGTCAAATCTGCATCGCCATCCCATCGACGTTCATCGCGGCCTGGCGCAACGCCTCGGACCGGGTCGGGTGTGGGTGGCAGGTGAGGGCGATGTCCTCGGCCGAGGCGGAGAACTCCATGGCCACGCAGAACTCACCGATCATCTCGCTGACGCTCGGGCCGACCAGATGCACGCCCAGCACTTCATCGGTATTGGCGTCGGCGATGACCTTGGCGAAGCCTTCGGTCTCGTGGTTGATCTTGGCGCGGCTGTTGGCGGTGAAGGGGAACTTGCCTACCTTGTAGGCACGGCCTTCGGCCTTTAGCTGCTCCTCGGTCTTGCCCACGCTGGCCAGTTCCGGCCGGGTGTAGATCACGCCGGGGATCAGGTTGTAGTTGACCTCATGGGGCTTGCCTGCAATGCGCTCGATGCAGGCCACCGCTTCGTCTTCGGCTTTGTGCGCCAGCATCGGGCCGGAGGTGACGTCGCCGATGACCCAGATGCCTGGCACCGAAGTGCGGTGATGCTGATTGTCGAGCATGCCGCGCTTGTCAGTTTCCAGGCCCACGCTTTCCAGGTTAAGGCCCTTGGTATAAGGACGGCGACCGATGGCCACCAGTACGTAATCGGCTTGCAGGGTTTCGGCGGCGCCCCCTGCGGCGGGTTCGAGGGTAAGGCTGACGCCATCGGCCGAGGCGTTTGCCTGAGTGACCTTGCTGCCCAACTTGAAGGCCATGCCTTGCTTGGCCAGGGCTTTTTGCAGGGTCTTGGCGGTTTCTTCGTCGGTGCCAGGGCAAATGCGGTCAAGGTATTCGATGACAGTGACCTGGGCGCCCAGGCGACGCCACACCGAACCGAGTTCCAGGCCAATCACACCGGCGCCGATCACCACCAGGTGCTTGGGCACCTGGGGCAGGGCGAGGGCACCGGTGGAGTCGATGATGCGCTGGTTATCGATTGTCACACCTGGTAGCGGGGTGGGCTCGGAACCAGTGGCGATGACGATGTCCTTGGCTTGCAGCGTGGTTTCGCTGCCATCCTCTGCCTTGACCACTACCTTGCCGACGCCATCCAGGCGACCCCAGCCTTTGACCCAGTCGACCTTGTTCTTGCGGAACAGGTACTCGATGCCCTTGGTCAGGCCGGTCACGCTCTCGTCCTTCTGCTTCATCATCTGGGCGAGATTGAGGGTGGGCTTCACCTCGATGCCAAGGTGCGCAAATTCGGCCCCGCTGGCGGCTTCGTACAGTTCGGAGGCATGTAGTAGCGCCTTGGACGGCATGCAGCCGACGTTCAGGCACGTACCGCCCAAGGTCGGGCGGCCTTCCACACAAGCAACGCTCATGCCCAGCTGACCTGCGCGAATTGCTGCGTTATAGCCACCGGGGCCGCCGCCGATGATCACCACGTCATAGGATTTCATGGGTTCTACTCCAGGATGAAGAAGCGCGAGAGGGGCACAAGGTTAGTCGTAGTGCCTTGAATTGTATACAATCTGCGTCGTTTTCATTGCTGTTGGTTCTAGACGATGGTCGTGATAAGCGGAAACTTTGTTTCAATGAACTACCCTGTTGCGGTGGCGTCCCAATTTTCAGGGGGCACGTCCGTTACATGAAGGGGAGGGTCATCGATGCTTGCGCAACTTCCACCAGCCTTGCAAAGCCTGCACTTACCTTTGCGTCTGAAGTTGTGGGACGGTAACCAGTTCGATCTGGGGCCCAGCCCGCAAGTCACCATCCTGATCAAGGAACCTCAGCTCATTGCCCAATTGAATCATCCTAGCCTGGGTGAACTGGGTGAGGCGTTCGTTGAAGGCAAGCTGGAGCTCGAGGGCAATATCGGGGAGGTCATTCGGGTTTGCGATGAGCTCAGTGAAGCCCTGCTCACGGATGAGGATGAAACCTCGCCGCAGCGCATTGCCCATGACAAGGCAACCGACGCCGAAGCCATTTCCTACCATTACGACCTCTCCAACGAGTTCTATCAGCTGTGGCTCGATCCGGACATGGCGTACTCCTGTGCCTATTTCAGAGAGCCCGACAATACACTTGCCCAAGCCCAGCAAGACAAGTTCGACCACCTGTGCCGCAAGCTGCGGTTGCAGGCCGGTGACTATCTGCTGGATGTCGGTTGTGGTTGGGGTGGGCTGTCACGTTTCGCCGCGCGTGAGTACGGTGCGAAAGTGTTCGGTATCACGCTGAGTAAAGAGCAGCTCAAACTTGGCCGTCAGCGCGTCAAGGAGGAGGGGCTGGCCGGCAAGGTCGACTTGCAGATCCTCGACTACCGCGACTTGCCCCAGGACGGTCGTTTCAACAAGGTGGTCAGCGTCGGCATGTTCGAACACGTAGGTCACGCCAACCTCGCCTTGTACTGCCAGAAGCTGTACGGGGCTGTGCGTGAAGGCGGCTTGGTCATGAACCATGGGATCACTGCCAAGCACGTGGATGGTCGACCGGTCGGGCGTGGCGCCGGGGAGTTCATCGACCGCTACGTGTTCCCCCATGGTGAGCTGCCGCACCTGTCGATGATCAGTGCCAGCATCTGCGAGACCGGCCTTGAGGTGGTGGATGTCGAGAGCCTGCGTCTGCATTACGCCAAGACCCTCAACCACTGGAGCGAAAACCTGGAGAACCAGTTGCACAGGGCCGCAGGCCTGGTGCCCGAAAAGACCCTGCGCATCTGGCGCCTGTACCTGGCCGGTTGTGCCTATGCCTTCCAGAAGGGCTGGATCAACCTGCACCAGATACTGGCGGTGAAGCCGTATGCCGATGGACACCATGACCTGCCCTGGACTCGGGAGGACCTGTACCGCTGAGCCATTCAGAGAATCGGTGAGATCAGCCGGGCGATACGCATCCCAAGTTGTTGCAGGCGATGCGTGTCGCGGCTGTCTTCTGCGGTGATCTCCCTGGCATGCTCGAAGTCATGGGACAACATCGCTTCGACCTGGTCGGCGAACGTGCGGTCGATGGTCAGCAGGGTGATCTCGAAGTTCAGGCGAAACGAACGGTTATCCAGGTTCGCGCTACCGATAGCGCTGACCTCATCATCCACCAGTACCACCTTCTGGTGCAGAAAGCCCGGCAGGTACCGGAACATGCGCACGCCTGCGCGTACCGCTTCGAAGGCGAACAGACTGGAGGCGGCGTAGACGATCCTGTGGTCTGGGCGCGACGGAATCAAAATCCTCACATCCACGCCCCGTAGCACTGCCAGACGCAAGGCCGCGAACACGGCTTCGTCGGGGATGAAGTAGGGGCTGGTTATCCAGACTCGCCGGGTCGCGGAATGGATCGCTTCGATGAAGAACAGCGAGCAGGTTTCCTGAGAGTCTGCCGGGCCACTGGCCAAGGCCTGGCAGAGTACGCCGTTCTCTGGGTACGCATCTGGCAGGATCAGCGGCGGTAGCTGGCGCGTGGCCCAGTACCAGTCTTCGGCGAACGACTCCTGAAGGCAGGCCAAGACAGGCCCGCTGACTTGCACATGGGTGTCGCGCCACGGTGACAATCGAGGATGCCCGCCCAGGTACTCATCACCCACATTGTGGCCACCGATGAAGCCCAGCAGGCCATCCACTACGACTATCTTGCGGTGATTGCGGAAGTTGACCTGGAAACGATTGAACCAGCCGCGGCGGGTGGCGAACGCATGGATCTGCACGCCGCCCTCACGCAGCACTTGGCTGTAGCTTGCTGGCAGCGCATGGCTACCAACCCGATCGTAAAGCACGAAGACCCTCACCCCCTCGGCAGCTTTGCGTAACAACAGCTGCTGAAGCTCCTGGCCGATGACGTCATCGTGGATGATGAAGAACTGCACCAACACTGCTTCTTTGGCGTCGGCGATGGCAGCGAAAATGGCATCGAAGGTCGCCCTGCCATTGACCAGCAACTTCACCTGGTTGTTAGCCAGGCAAGGCATGCGCCCAAGTTTGGGCATGGCACGCAGGGCGGCGTAGCTTTCCGACTCTCTGGCCGTGAGGGCTTCCTCGACCCAGGGCCGCCAGTTGAGGTTAGCCATGGCCACGTGCATTTCCTGGTTGGCCTGGCGTCGGGCGTGGATGTAGGCGTAGAAGGAGCGGGCGCCGAACACCAGGTAGGGGATCAACGTGAAGTAGGGAATGAAGAAGAGTGACATCGCCCAGGCGATTGCGCCTTGGGCAGTGCGCACGGTGAACACCGCATGGAGGGCGGCGAAAATCCCGATCAGGTGAATCACACCAAGCACGTAACCGAAGAAGTAGGGGCTGTGGTAATCCATACGCATCCTGCTTGCCGAATACACTTCGGCTAACAGAACACGTTCAGGGTGTGGCTTGCAACCTGCGTGCGGTTTTAGCGTCTAAGGCTCAGTCCGGCCCGTTGACCGGTTTTCTCTAGGAGCGTTCGTCCATGAAGATTCGTCTGCCACTGTTGGTCTTGGCCGTGGGCCTGAGTAGCCCCGTGGTGCATGCGCAGATGTTGCAACCAGGCCTGTGGGAACTGACCACCAGCAACATGCAGGTCGATGGTAAACCGCTGCCCGACATGGAATTCATGCTCGGCCAACTGAAAAATCTTCCACCGGAGCAGCGGGCGATGATGGAGGGGGTGTTGGCCAAACAAGGTGTGACGGTAGGGGGCAAGGGCGTGCGTTCGTGCCTCACGCCGGAGCAGGTCAAGACCAACGACATCCCCCTGCAGGATCCTCAGTCCGGATGCACGCAGAAGATCACCGACCGCACGGGTAATGTCTGGAAGTTCCAGTTCAGTTGCCCTCGCGCCCAAGGCAGCGGGCAAGCGACTTTCCTCAGCGATCGGGAGTTTCACACGCAGGTCAGCGGGACCTTCAATGCCTCCGGGGTTCAGCAGCAGGGCAGCATGAATACCAAAGCGGTCTGGCTGGGAAATGATTGCGGTACCGTCAAACCACGAAGCTGATGGTTCACCATTGCCACTGGCTCGTGGCGACCGCGTCGTGGGCATGCAGACTTTCCGCATGTTCCACGCGCAAGGTGAAAGCAGTGCTCCAACTCAATTGCCGCAGCGTCTGATGAACGCGTCGTGCGGCGTCCTCACAGAACATCAGGTTCTGTCCGTTGGCCAGTGCGAAGGCTTGTTCATCGGCGCGCTTGACCGCCGTCTGCACCGGCGTGCCCAGGCTCGATTCGATGCTATCGATCAGTTCGGTCACGGGTAAACGGTCCAAGTTATCCTGCAATCGTACGCCCACCAGTGCCAGGCTGCGTTGGCTATGGGGTGTCGCGACGATTCCCTGGGTGCTGCCCAGCCACTGCAATACGGCTTCATGATTGATCGGTTGCCCGGCAAAATCTGCCTGAAACTGCTGTTGAATCAATTGTCTGGCCAAGGCCGCCGAGCAGGGGCAGGTCGACGAATAGGGCACACGCACCGATAGTTCCACGTGGAACATTTCGTGTTCCATCCTAGCGTCCACGGTGATGGCGTAACTTTTCCAACCCGCCAACGGGCTGACCAAGGCTGGCCGTTTCAGCAGATGATCGAAACGTAGGCGCAGGTATGCACCGGATGACAGCTCCGCGTGGCTGGCCAGAAACTCCGCCAGGCATCGCCGAATGGCGAGTGGAGTGAGTGGTTGCCGCTCCAATGCTTCCAACGAAAGGTACAGCCGCGACATGTGAATACCGCGCGATGCTCCGTCGCTCAGGTTCACCCCTGCGTCGGCCAGTGCAGCCACGCTGCGTGTCTCGAACTGAATAGGCACGGCGATCCCACACATGCCAACCCAGTCCAGCGGGGTTGCGTGCTGTTGGGTTTGTGCGGCGATATCGGGAAGCGTGAGGCTGGTCATGTGAATATCCAAGGGAAGTATTGTCAGCGGCAACCGCCGATCAGGCTGCAATGCAGGTTGAACCGGGCTCCGCTGGAGCTCGATACACGATTGAGCGTGGTCCAGCCGACGCGGTGGCTGTAGCCGACCCAAGCTTCGCCGTCGCTGGCCAGACCAGTGAAAAAGGTCATCGCGCCGAAGCGGCTATTGGTCTGTGCCCACAAGCGGCGGCTGGCGCTGTCATAACCCCGCAGGTAAAGCGTGCCCCGTTCGCTGCGCACGCTGTAGTAATTGCCTTTGCCATCTTGGCAGGCCAGCAGCGTGGCGCTGCGTGTGCACAGCGCCAGGTTGCCGACCTTGGGCATGGCGAACAGTGGCAAAGGCGTGAAAAGCAGCAGCAGTGCCACCGCGCGCGACAGGTTCATTTACAGCTCCGGGCAACACGTCCGACGAGAACGGCTTGGCGAAATTGTATTGTTACTTTATAACATTATGCAATGCATCGTTTCGAATGCGTCTGCCTGATGAGGTTTCACCATGTCCAATCGCTTACCCGTTACCGTGTTGTCCGGCTTCCTTGGAGCGGGCAAGAGCACGTTGCTCAACCATGTCCTGCGTAACCGCGACAACCTGCGTGTGGCGGTGATCGTCAACGACATGAGCGAAATCAACATCGACGCCAGTGAAGTGCAGCGCAACGTCAGCCTTAACCGCGCTGAAGAAAAACTGGTGGAGATGAGCAACGGCTGCATCTGCTGCACGCTACGGGAAGATCTGCTGGAGGAAGTTGCCCGGTTGGCGCAGGAGAAGCGTTTCGATTACCTGCTGATCGAGTCCACGGGGATTTCCGAACCCTTGCCCGTGGCGGAAACTTTCACTTTCCGCGACGAGCAAGGGCGCAGTCTGTCTGACATGGCGCGCCTGGACACCATGGTTACCGTCGTCGATGGCCTGAACTTCATGCGTGACTACCAGGCGGCCGAAAGCTTGGCCAGCCGTGGTGAGACACTGGGCGAGGAGGATGAACGCTCGATCAGCGACCTGCTGATCGAGCAGGTGGAATTTGCCGATGTGCTGTTGCTGAGCAAGATCGACCTCATCAGCCAGCACGAGCGAGAAGAGCTAACGGCCATCTTGCGCAGCCTGAACGCTCGGGCGCAGATCGTGCCGATGGTCATGGGGCAGGTGCCGCTGGCGCGCATCCTGGACACGGGTCTGTTCGACTTCGACCAAGCTGCACAGTCGCCGGGCTGGTTACGTGAGCTGCGGGGCGAGCACGTGCCAGAGACTGAGGAATACGGCATCGCCGCGAGCACCTGGCAGGCCCGTCGACCCCTGCATCCACAACGCTTCTTTGATTTTATCCACAGCCCTTGGAGCAATGGTCGTTTACTGCGCTCCAAGGGGTTCTTCTGGCTTGCTAGCAAGTTTCAGGAGGCCGGCAGTTGGTCGCAGGCTGGCGGCATGATGCGCCATGGGTTGGCGGGGCGTTGGTGGCGGTTCGTGCCGAAGGAGCAATGGCCTCAGGACGAGGAGAACATCGCCGCCATTCTTAAGCTGTGGACCGAAGAATGCGGAGATTGCCGGCAGGAGCTTGTATTCATCGGGCAGAACATCGACTTCGAGAGGTTATCCACAGAGCTCGATGCATGCCTGTTGACCGACCAGGAGATGGCGCTTGGCGCAATGGCTTGGCTGCGGTTGCCTGATCCTTTTGGTCCCTGGCATGAGGAGGCGGCGGCATGACGCCCGCGCTCAGGGCTGTGGATATCCGTCAGGTCGCAGGTGAATCACCGCGCAGCCTGTCCGACATTCTGCTCGATGGCGTCAACCTGGCCGTGTGGCAACGTCGACTGCCGGTCCAGGTGCAGGACTTTGCCAGCTTGCTGCTCGGTCAAGGCCAATTGCTGGCGGATGCGCGTGTGCTGGAGGTGAATGAAGATCGCCCGCTCCAACTGAGCCCTCTATTGCCCGAGGCGGCTGATCTGCATGGTTACGAAGGGTTCGTCGCCGATGTCTACTGGCTGGTCTCTGCGTTTACCTGCCTTGTCGGTGCGCGCCGTGTCGGCCTGCGTGTGCGCGTACTGGAGGGGGCCATGTGTCCCCGCTTTCATGTTGATCATGTGCCTTTGCGCTTGCTCACGACCTACGCCGGCCCCGGTAGCGAGTGGTTACCCGAGGGGTCTATAGCCCGCGACGGCCTGTCGCTGGCGCACGAGCCTGTGGATAAGATACAGCGCCTGCAAGCGGGCGAAGTTGCCATTCTCAAAGGTGAGAAATGGTTGGGTAACGAAGGTGCCGGATTGGTCCATCGTTCGCCGTCGAGTAACGAGCGGCGTTTGCTGCTCAGTCTTGACTGGTTGGCGTGACGGGGCATAGTGGGTGACACACCCGCCTTGAACTCATCGCATGCTGCAGAATATTCCCACCCATGTCATCGCCGGTCCCTTGGGCGCTGGCAAGACCAGTCTGGTTCGCCAGTTGCTGGCCCAGCGCCCACTCAATGAGCGTTGGGCGGTACTGGTCAACGAGTTTGGGCAAATAGGACTGGATGCCGCCCTGCTGCACCGCGATGACGATGGCATTGCCATCGGCGAGGTGGCAGGAGGCTGCCTGTGCTGCGTCAATGGCATGCCGTTTCAGGTAGGATTGGGCCGGCTGCTGCGCAAAGCTCGGCCCGACCGCCTGTTCATCGAACCCTCGGGGCTGGGTCACCCTGTGCAGCTGTTGAAGCAGCTTGGGCAAGCGCCGTGGACTGGGGTCCTGGCTGTCCAGCCGCTGTTGATGGTGGTGGACGCAGAAGCGCTGGCGCGCGGCGAGCCTCTGGCAGATGCTCAAGCACAGGCGTTACAGGCATCGGGTTTGGTGGTTTTCAATAAGGCCGCTGCTGTGGATGAACAGAAACGGCTGTTGATAACTGCCGCCTTGGCCGGCCAGGAAGGCTACTGGACGGACTTTGGCGCATTGCCCTTGGCCCGACTTCCGGTTTCGTCCACAGGGACGGCCGGTCGAGGTTCGGTAGAAGCACTGGCTGTGGGTAATGCGCCGGCTCCACCTCAGCCCCTGTGGACAGACCCACGAATCCCAATGTGCCTTGTCCACGCGGGAGAGGAGAGTTGGAGCATCGGTTGGCGCTGGCACCCCAGCCAGTGTTTCGATCAGCAGCGACTGCGCGGTCTTCTTGAGTCCTGGCCTTGGCGTCGCGCCAAGGGTGTTATCCACAGTGCGCAGGGCTGGAAATCGTTCAACGGTGTCCATGGCAGGGCGCCTGATTGGCAGCCCAGCGATTGGCGCAGGGACACCCGTATCGAATTGATCTTCGACCAAGCCCAGCCCCAGCAAGTCCTGCAGGACGCGCTGGCTGACTGCCGGATCGATTGATCAATTGCGCCAGCGGTTGTGCTCCTGGCGCCACTGCTGCATCTCGATCACGTTGTCGCCGCGAGGCGGGGTCTTGATCTCGAACGGGTAAGGCGCCAATTCGATCTGCATACTGTGGGCACCGAATTGCGTTACGGTGCCTGGGTGACGTTGCTCGCCTGTGACAGTGAACTCGAAGGCGTATACCCGCGCCAAGCGCTTGCGCCCATTGGCATCGCGGACAAAGGCGATGCGCTTGAGGGCGACGGCGTCGTCGAGCAGCTCAAGGTCGAGCTTGGCGCAATGCTGCTTGACCCGTTCCAAGGCTTTTTCGCGCAGCCCATGGTTGTGCCACAACCAAGCGCCTGCCGTGGCCACCAGCATCAGGACGAGAAGATTCTCAAGGGTCAACATTTGCATATGCTCCAAACAGGTCGAACCAGCTTAACTGCGTCCCTGGCCTGTCGTACAGGTGGCAATCGAGTTCATACTGCGCTGCGCACAATCCTTGAAACAGCTTTGGAAATCTCCCGCATGAAACGTACCCCGCACCTGCTCGCAATCCAGTCCCATGTGGTGTTTGGCCATGCCGGAAACAGTGCTGCGGTGTTTCCCATGCAGCGTATCGGGGTCAACGTCTGGCCGCTCAATACCGTGCAGTTTTCCAATCACACTCAGTATGGCCAGTGGGCAGGAGAAGTGCTTGCTCCAGCGCAAATTCCTGCGTTGGTGGAAGGCATTAGCAACATCGGGGAGCTAGGCAACTGTGACGCCGTGCTTTCCGGCTACCTGGGCAGTGCGGAGCAAGGGCGGGCGATTCTGGCGGGGGTGGAGCGTATCAAGGCGGTGAACCCGAATGCCTTGTACCTGTGCGACCCGGTCATGGGCCATGCGGAGAAGGGCTGTATCGTCCCGGTCGAGGTGAGCGAGTTCCTGCTCGAAGAGGCCGTCGCGAAGGCTGACATTCTATGTCCGAATCAGCTGGAGCTGGACAGCTTCTGCGGCCGGCGCGCAGAGTCGCTGGCCGATTGCGTGGCCATGGCGCGCAGCCTGCTCAAGCGTGGCCCGCAGGTGGTGCTGGTCAAGCACGTGTCCTACCCCGATCGGGCGCCAGATTCGTTCGAGATGCTGCTGGTTACCGAGCAGGCGAGCTGGCATCTGAAGCGGCCGCTGCTGGCCTTCCCGCGCCAGCCGGTGGGTGTCGGTGACCTTACCTCGGGGCTGTTCCTGGCGCGTGTGCTGCTGGGGGACAGCTGGCAGCAGGCCTTCGAGTTCACTGCGGCGGCGGTGCACGAGGTATTGCTGGAAACCCAAGCCTGCACCAGCTACGAATTGCAGCTGGTGAGGGCCCATGATCGCATCGCCCATCCGCGTGTGCGCTTCGAGGCGCAACGCCTGGCGTTCTAGATCGAGTCGGTCTTCAGGTCCTGGTAGCGCTTTTCCAGTTCCTGGCGGATCTGGCGGCGCTGCTGGCCTTGCAGGAAGCGCCGCTTCTCTTCGCTGGTTTGTGGCTGACGCGGTGGTACCTGGACCGGGCGGCGATTGTCATCGACAGCCACCATGGTGAAGAAGCAGCTGTTTGAGTGGCGAACGGAGCGTTCGCGGATGTTCTCGGTCACCACCTTGATGCCCACCTCCATCGAGGTATTGCCGGTGTAGTTGACCGAAGCCAGGAAGGTCACCAGTTCGCCGACGTGTACCGGCTCACGGAATATCACCTGGTCCACCGACAGCGTCACCACGTAGCTGCCGGCATATCGGCTGGCGCAGGCGTAAGCCACTTCATCGAGATACTTGAGCAGGGTGCCGCCATGTACGTTGCCGGAGAAGTTGGCCATGTCCGGCGTCATCAAAACGGTCATAGTCAGCTGGGCGTTTCCAGGTTCCATAGAGTGCTCACGGTGAGGTTGCGCTGAAGCGGGGTGGGTATCTACAGACACGTCGGTTCCCCTCTTGGTGTTTGCCATCCTGATACGGGACGTTGGCTGACGCTCCATCGTCACGCCGATCACGCCATCGGCGGCGGTTAAGTAGCCGATCTGTTTCTGCATATTGCACCGGCAATTTGCGGCGAGGTGCGATGTTAACCTGAGTACGCCCCTGCAACATGGGCTTTCCAGCATTCAATACAGTATGTACTTGCTGCTCGCTCGGGGCTGCTTTGGCAGAGGAGCGGTCTGCCTTGGCATCGAGAAAAAGGAGAATCGCGCCATGCATGCCATCAGCTTCATCCAGGACCTCGCAGTGATCATGCTTGTCGCTGGTGTCGTGACCATTCTCTTTCATCGGCTCAAACAGCCCGTGGTGCTGGGCTACATCGTCGCAGGCTTCATCATCGGCCCGCACACTCCGCCCTTTGGCCTGATCCACGACGAAGACACCATCAAGACCCTGGCCGAGCTTGGGGTGATCTTCCTGATGTTCTGCCTGGGCCTTGAGTTCAGTCTGCGCAAACTGTTCAAGGTCGGTGCCACCGCCTTCATCGCAGCGTTTCTGGAAATCGTCCTGATGATCTGGATCGGCTTCGAGATAGGCCGCTGGTTCGGCTGGAGCACCATGGATTCGCTGTTCCTAGGGGCGATCCTGGCGATTTCGTCGACCACCATCATCGTCAAGGCGCTCAATGACCTGAAGATGAAGAACGAGCGTTTCGCACAGCTGATCTTCGGCGTGCTAATCGTCGAGGACATCCTCGGTATCGGCATCATCGCCTTGCTGTCAGGAATCGCGGTCAGTGGCACTGTCAGCTCCGGGGAAGTGTTTTCCACCGTAGGCAAGCTGTCCTTGTTCATGATCGTGGCGCTGGTCATCGGCATTCTGCTGGTGCCGAGGCTGTTGGCCTACGTCGCCAAATTCGAAAGCAACGAGATGCTGCTGATCACCGTGCTTGGGCTGTGCTTCGGCTTCTGCCTGCTGGTGGTGAAGCTCGAATACAGCATGGTACTGGGGGCCTTCCTGATTGGCGCGATCATGGCCGAGTCGCGGCAGTTGCTGAAAATCGAACGCCTGATCGAACCCGTTCGCGACCTGTTCAGCGCGATCTTCTTCGTCGCCATCGGTTTGATGATCGATCCTCAGGTGCTGGTCGATTATGCCTGGCCGATCGTGGTCATCACCTTGGCGGTGGTGCTGGGCAAAATGCTGTCCTGTGGCATGGGGGCATTCATTGCCGGCAATGACGGCCGCACGTCGCTACGCGTGGGCATGGGCCTTTCGCAGATTGGCGAGTTTTCGTTCATCATCGCTGCCTTGGGCATGACCCTGCAGGTAACCAGCGACTTCCTTTACCCCGTCGCCGTTGCGGTGTCGGCCATCACCACGCTGCTGACGCCGTATCTGATCCGCGCCGCTGATCCGCTTTCGATCAAACTCGGGCACGTGGTGCCGCGCCGCCTGGCACGGGTGCTGTCGCTGTATGGCGAGTGGTTGCGCAGCATCCAGCCGCAGGGCGAGGGCGCGATGCTGGCCGCGATGATCCGTCGCATCCTGCTGCAGGTGGGGGTGAATCTGGCACTGGTGATCGCGATCTTCTTCAGCGGAGGCTATTTTGCTGGCCGTATCAGCAATTGGCTGACCGAGTGGGTGAGCGATGTCAGTCAGCAGAAGGCGGTGATCTGGGGCGCTGCACTGCTGCTTTCGCTCCCGTTTCTGATTGCGGCCTATCGCAAGCTCAAGGCGCTGTCGATGCTGCTGGCGGAGATGGGCGTCAAGCCGGAGATGGCCGGGCGTCACACGCAGCGCGTGCGGAGGGTGATTGCCGAGGTGATCCCGCTGTTGTCGTTGCTGGTCATCTTCCTGCTGCTGTCGGCGCTATCGGCGAGCATTCTGCCCACCAGCGAGTTGCTGCTGGTGATCGCGGTGGTGGCGGCATTGGTGGTGGCGTTGCTTTGGCGTTGGTTCATACGCGTACACACGCGCATGCAAATCGCCCTGCTTGAAACCCTGGAGAACAGTCGCGATCACTCGCACTGAGCGGGTTGGGCTTTCTGCGCCAGCGTTCACCGAAGTCCGAGGGGATGGAGCGGTAGCGATGGCGCCAAGCGCAGAAAGCCTGGGGATTCTACGGGGCAAAATGGCCATGGGCCATTATTTTGTGAGTTTAATTCTCACTCAGCTTTCAAGCCAGACGTCCCGGGCCCAGTGCCAGACCGACTCCCAGCTGTCTTCGCCCAAGGCTTCCTCTTCGGCATCCCACAACACGACAGTGCCGTCTTCCTCGACGCAGTAGTAGTTGTCGCCGTCCTGGCAGATGGGGATCAGGTCGCGCGGTACGCCAGCATCCCAAGCGTTTGCCGCGACGTCGGGCAGGTAGGTGTGCGACTGCGGGTCGGTGACGGTTACCGGTTCAAGAGAGCCATAGACCACATCGCTGACGGTCAGCAGGAACTCTTTGAACACGAAAGGGATGTTGATGAACAGTTGTTCCTCGATCTCGACCAGCAGATCTTCGTCGGGAAGTTCCAAGGGTACCGGTACCGGCTCGTTGGCTTCACGGAGTTGTTCGATCACTTCTTCCACGGTTCACATCCTCTAACCTTGATGAACGCTGCGCGTTATACCCTAGTATCCCACTTTGGCAAAAGCAAAAACCCCGGGCAAGCCCGGGGTTTTTTGCACAGCGTGCGTCGGTTAACCGTTCTGGCGGATACCGGCGACCAGCCACGGCTGGTTCTCGCCTTGAGCGCGAACCATGTGCCAGCTCTCGCTGAAGGCCTCACCTTGATCGAAGCGCGAATTCTTCGACACGCCACGGAAGGTCAGGGTAGCGTCGGTGCGGTCTGGGCGATCGTCTACACCGTCCAGTTGCACATCGAGGTTGTCGATGTAGGTGGACTGGAAGCCATCACCCAGTTCGGCACGTTCACGCTTGAGGAACTCGAGCATTTGCGGGGTCACGAACTCAGCGATCTTGTCCATCTCGTTGGCATCCCAGTGCTGCTGCAGCGCCTGGAAGTGGTTGCGAGCGGCGGCCAGGAAGTTCTGCTCGTTGAACCAGGCTGGTGCGTTGATCACCGGAGCGGCTGCGGCGGCTGGCGCGGCCGAACCACCGAAGATCGACGGCTGGGCAGGCTGGGCGTGAGCTTCACGCTGGAACGGCGCATGGCCAGGCGCGGCCATTTGCGGCTGCTGCTGGCGGCGGCGCGCAGCAATGAAGCGGAACACCAGGAACGCGATCAGGGCGACGATCAGGAAGTCCATGATCTGCAGGCCCTCGAAGCCGTCACCCATGAACATGGACGCCAGCAGGCCACCGGCGGCGAGGCCGGCGAGTGGGCCCAGCCAGCGCGAAGCACCGCTGGCGGCGGCCGGAGCACGGCCAGGAGCGGTCGGCGCGGCAGCAGGCGTGGTTGGCGTGGCCTGGCGGGTCTGGTGGATAGGCGCGGAGCCCGAACTCTTGCCGCCGCCGAAACGCTTGGCGTTGGCGTCCAGGCTCAGCGTCAGGCCGACGCAGAGCGCCAGAGCGATGCTAAGAAAACGTTGCATAAATGGGATTTCCCCTGTTGTGGATTGCACGCGCGTCATGTTGCACAGGTTCCTGGGCACATGACCAGCGTCATAATGTTTCGAGCTTTTGCCTGATGTTGCCAAGACCTTGTGGCGGGCAAGCCGGCTCCTGCCCGTATGGCACCGATCCCGAAATCCCGCAGGAGTCTACTTGCCAGCGATGGCGGCGCAGGAGCCTCAGATAGCCTCGAGCTTGGCGTACCCCAGCATGAGCCACTTGCTGCCTTCGGCGAAGTTGACCTGCACCCGTGCCTGGGCGCCGGAACCTTCGAAGTTGAGAATCACCCCTTCGCCGAACACCGCATGCTGCACGCGCTGGCCAAGGTTGAAGGCGGTCTGCGGAATACTGGCGTTGGCGAACAGGCTACTGGCCGAGCTGGTCTTCGCCCCACCGAATGGTCGGCTGACGCTATTGGACAAACGCACTTCCTGAACCAGGCCGGCCGGGATTTCCCGTACGAAACGCGACACTTTGTTGTAGGTCTCGCTGCCGTACAGGCGTCGGGTCTCGGCGTAAGTCATGATCAGCTGACGCATGGCGCGGGTAATGCCCACATACGCCAAGCGGCGTTCTTCCTCCAAGCGGCCAGGCTCTTCCAGGCTCATCTTGTGCGGGAACAGGCCTTCTTCCATGCCCACCAGGAACACATATGGGAACTCCAGGCCCTTGGCGCTGTGCAGGGTCATCAGCTGAATGCTGTCCTCGTGCTCGTCGGCCTGCGCCTCGCCCGCTTCCAGCGACGCATGACCCAGGAAGGCCGAGAGCGGCGTCAGATCGGCATCTTCTTCGCCCGCTTCGAAGTTGCGTGCTGCGCTGACCAGTTCCTCAAGGTTTTCTACCCGTGCCTGGCCCTTTTCACCTTTTTCTTCCTGGTGATAGATGATCAAGCCGGACTGTTCGATGACCGTCTGGGTCATCAGGTGCAAGGGCATGTCAGCCGTTTTGCCTGTCAGGCTTTCGATCAACTCGATGAAGGCCCCCAGGGCGCTGGCGGCGCGCCCCTTGAGAGCCTTGGCGGCCAGCAACTGGCACATCGCCTCCCACATCGACAGTTGGCTGTGGCGGGCATGTTCACGGATGGCCTCGACGGTTTTCTCGCCGATGCCCCGTGGCGGTACGTTGATGACCCGCTCGAGAGCGGCATCGTTGCCACGGCCTTCGAGCAGGCGCAGGTAGGCCATGGCGTTCTTGATTTCGGCACGCTCGAAGAAGCGCTGGCCGCCGTAGATGCGATACGGGATGCGTTCGCGAAGCAGCGCCTCTTCCAATACCCGCGACTGGGCGTTGGAGCGATAGAGAATGGCGATGTCGCTGCGCGAGTTGCCTTGCTTGATGAGGCTCTCGATGGTCTCGACCACGTAGCGCGCTTCGTCATGCTCGTTGTAGGCGGCGTATAGGGTCAGCGGTTCGCCTTCGCCCAGGTCCGTCCACAGCTCCTTGCCCAGGCGCCCGCTGTTGTTGGCGATCAGCGCGTTGGCGGCCTTGAGGATGCCGCCGGTGGAGCGATAGTTCTGCTCCAGGCGAATCAGTTCGGCGTCGGGGAAATCGGCGGTGTATTGGTGGATGTTCTCGATCTTGGCGCCACGCCAGCCGTAGATCGACTGGTCGTCGTCACCCACGGCCATCAGGCTCACGCCGCCGCCGGCCAGCAGGCGCAGCCAGGCGTACTGCACGGCGTTGGTATCCTGGAACTCGTCCACCAGTACATGGCGGAAGCGCCGTTGGTAGTGCTCCAGCAGGCCGGGGTGGTCGCGCCACAGGTCGAGGGCGCGCAGCAGCAGTTCGGAAAAGTCGATGACCCCGGCTCGCTCGCAAGCCTGTTCGTAGGCTTCGTAGATGCTGCGCATGGTGCCCAGGAACAGGTCGCCGCTGGCCTGGATGTGCTGCGGGCGAAGCCCTTCGTCCTTCTGCCCGTTGATGAACCATTGTGCCTGGCGTGCTGGCCAGCGCTGTTCGTCCAGCCCCAGGTCGCGGATCACCCGCTTGATCAGGCGCTGCTGGTCGTCGCTGTCGAGAATCTGGAAGTTCTGCACCAGCCGCGCCTCCTGCCAGTGCGCGCGCAGCAGGCGGTGAGCCAGGCCGTGGAAGGTACCGACCCACATGCCAGCCGGGTTGATGCCCAGCAATTGCTCGATTCGATGGCGCATTTCTGCTGCGGCCTTGTTGGTGAAGGTCACCGACAGGATCGAATGCGGTGAAGCCTGCTCGACCTGGATCAGCCAGGCGATACGGTGCACCAGCACACGGGTCTTGCCGGAGCCGGCGCCAGCAAGCACCAGTTGACGCCCCAGCGAGGCTGCTACGGCCTGGCGTTGGGCATCGTTGAGGGAGTTCAGCAGGAGGGAGAGGTCATCATTGTGCATCCGGCCATTCTAGGGCCGTGCAGGGGACAGGGGCAAACGCCGATGGGGCAAAACTTGCCGCTCGTCCGTTGCCGTTCATCCGGGCTTGTGCCAGGGCAGCGTAATTGAGCGGTTCGGTGCGGGTTTGTCGGGGTTTTGGCAAATCATGATCCAGAGCAGTTTGGTCTGGCGCGGCGCTTGTGTATTCTCCCAGCACGTTTGCGGTCATCCATAACAATAACAGCACAAGAACCCGACATTATGACCCAGGATTGCGTGGCGATCGGAGCATCGCCGGATACGACACGGAGTGTTCGCAGGCAATTCGCTACCCAGCTTTCGATCGAGCGCACCCGTCTGCTCTACCAGGGCTCTTTGTTGCCCACCTTGTTCATGCTGCTCAACGGCCTGCTCTGCGCCTGGTTGCTGTGGAGCCCTGAGCGCTACCTGCTGGTCAGTGTCTGGATTGTCTGGCTGCTGGCGCTGGTGGCCTTGCGAGTCATTCAGGTAACCGCTTTCGAAGCGGCCGACACCCAGCGCCAGGCCCGGCCTATATGGTGGCGGATGTTCCTGCTTGGCTCGGGTTTCAGCGGCCTGACCCTGGCCTGTGCGGCCATCGCTCTGGTACCTGCGGAGAGTTTCGTCCAGCAGGCGTGGGGGTTTGGCCTGTTGGGCGCGGCTACGCTGTCGGCCAGTGTCGCCTACGCGGTGAGTTTGCCAGCCTTCCTCAGCTTTGCCCTGCCATGCCTATTGCCACCGATTGCGTTTCTGTTCTTTTACGATGCCGGCGAACAACGGGGCTGGGGATGTTTTGGCCTGATTCTGCTGGCGGCATTGCTGGTCGTGGCCTGGCAGGTTAATCGCCTGATCGAGCGCGGGCTGTTGCGGCGCTTCCAGAACCAGCTGTTGACCGAGGACCTGCAGCGCGTCCAGGCCCAGAAAGCCCTGGAGGACCACCAACGGCTCGCGGCCTCGGTGTTCGAGGCTTCCAGTGAAGGTATCGTCATCCTGAGCGCTGACTTCACGCTGCTGACCGTCAATCGGGCTTTCTGTCAGATGACCGGTTACTCGCGCAGCGAGCTGCTGGCGCGCAATGTCCTGGATCTGCCCTGCAGCAGCGATGCTCGGCGGCACAGCGGCCAGATCGAGCAGTCGCTGCGTCAGCAGGGGTACTGGCAGGGCGAGTTGGTGGAAGCTCGCAAGAGTGGAGAACTGTACCCGCAATGGCTGCAGTTCACGGGCGTTCGTGATGCTTCGGGGAATTTGAGCAATATCGTTGGCTTTTTCTCCGATCTTTCCGCGAGACGGGCGTCCGAAGAGCGCATTCGTTACCTGGCCCAGCACGACGAGCTCAGCGGCCTGGCCAACCGTGCGTTGTTCCGCATGCGCCTCGATGAGGCCGGGCGGCGTGTGCGTCTGAGTGGCCGCAGCCTGGCGTTGCTGCACATCGACCTGGACCGCTTCAAGCTGCTGAACGAAAGCCTCGGCCATGAGCATGCCGATCAACTGTTGAAGAAGATCTCTCAGCGAATCGCCAATGCCGTACCCGAGGCCGACACCGTGGCGCGCTTGTCTGGCGATGAGTTTGCCGTGCTGTTCGACGGTTATAGCAACCTGTCGAGCCTGGTGCGGGTGACCACCCGGCTGCTGGACAAGCTGCGCGTGCCGTTGCGTCTGGGCGAGCATGAAGTGGTGATCAGCGCATCGGTTGGCATCAGCCTGGCGGCTGACGGCAGTTTCGAACCCAACCAGTTGATCAGCCAGGCTGACATGGCCAAGCAGCACGCCAAGCACCTGGGTGGCGACAATTTCCAGTTCTACACCGAGAGCCTGCGCGCCAGCACCTTGGAGCGTCTGCAACTGGAGAACCAGCTGCGCAAGGCCATTGATGAAGGCCAACTGCTGGTCTACTACCAACCCAAGCTCTGCTTGCGCACCGGGCGTTTGCATGCGGCTGAAGCTCTGGTGCGCTGGCTTCATCCTCAATGGGGCATGGTACCGCCCGGTGATTTCATCGGCCTGGCCGAGGAAACCGGGCTGATTGCGCCAATGGGCGAGTTCGTTTTGCGGCGTGCCTGCTGGCAGGCTTGTCAGTGGCAGCGTCAGGGGCTGGATGTGCGTGTCTCGGTGAACCTGTCGGTTTACCAGGTGCGCCAAGGCAAGATCGTCAGCCTGGTGCGGCAGGTGCTCGAAGAAACGGGCCTGCAGCCGCATCTGCTGGAGCTCGAACTGACCGAGAGCCAGTTGTTGGAGAATGTCGAGCACATCATTTCGACCTTCAGGCAGCTGCACGAACTCGGTGTGAAACTGGCCATCGACGATTTCGGAACCGGTTACTCC
The DNA here is from genome assembly GCF_040762985.1 of Pseudomonas sp. Rh2. Lineage (NCBI taxonomy): Bacteria > Pseudomonadati > Pseudomonadota > Gammaproteobacteria > Pseudomonadales > Pseudomonadaceae > Pseudomonas > Pseudomonas sp. Rh2. Next base: position 452,083 of record NZ_CP142890.1, on the reverse strand, counting down.
TCGCTCAGCTACTTGAAGCGCTTACCGGTGGATTTCGTGAAGATCGACCAGGCCTTCATCCGAGGCTTGCACGAAGGCAGCCAGGATGCGGCCATCACCCGGGCAATCATCGCCATGGCGCGTAGCCTGAACCTGAGAGTGGTCGCGGAAGGGGTAGAGACGCAGGAGCAGATGGCGTTCCTGCGTGAGCAAGGGTGTGACGAGGCACAGGGTTATCTGATCAGCCGACCGATCTGCGAAATGGACTTCGAACGCTTGATCGCCACCCGCCAGGCCTGATGCGCACCTGGCGTCGCGCGGTAACTTGAGTTCAGCTGTGCCACGCCCGTCCCTGATGGGCCAGCAGGCTATTGGCCTGCTCGGGGCCGTTGGTGCCCGCCGGGTAGTGGCGTGGCGCTTGGAAATGCTCCTCCCAGCCCTTGATGATCGGGTCGATCCAGGCCCAGGCCGCTTCGACCTCGTCGCGCCGCATGAACAAGGTCGAATCGCCTTCGAGCACGTCCAGCAGCAAGCGCTCGTAAGCTTCCCAGCGCCGGGTCTGGCCAAACACCTGGGCAAGGTTCAGATCCAGGTCGACCGGTTCCAGGCGCATGCCCTTGCCGGGGGTCTTGGTCATCATGCGCAGGCTGATGCGTTCGTCCGGTTGCAGCTGTATCAGGAGCTGGTTGGCCTGGCCGCCGTTGAACAGCTCATGGGGTACTGGTTTGAATTGGATGACGATTTGCGAGGAGCGCCTTGCCATTCGCTTGCCGGTGCGCAAGTAAAACGGTACGCCCGCCCAGCGCCAGTTTTCGATATGAGCCTGAACGGCGACGAAAGTCTCCGTATCGCTGTCGTTGTCGACATCTTTTTCGAAGTAGTACGCCGGCACTTCCTGGCCACCAATGCGTCCAGCGCCGTACTGACCGCGCACGGTCTTGTCCTGCACGTCTTGGCCGGTAATCGGTTTGAGGGCTCGAAGGATCTTCACTTTCTCATCACGCACCGCCTCGGCTTCGAATTGGGCAGGCGGTTCCATGGCCACCAGGCACAACAGCTGCAGCAGGTGGTTCTGCAGCATGTCTCGGGTCGCGCCAGCACGGTCGTAATAGGCACCACGATTCTCGACGCCCAGTGTTTCACAGACACTGATTTGCACATGGTCGACCTGGCCATTGCGCCATACCGGCTCCAGCAGGGCGTTGGCGAAACGCAGGGCCATCAGGTTTTGCACGGTCTCCTTGCCCAGGTAGTGATCGATCCGGAACACGTGGGACTCGTCGAACACCGCGCCAATGGCTTCGTTGATGGCGGTGGCCGATTCCAGCGAATGGCCAATGGGCTTTTCCAGCACGATGCGGGCTTCGCTGTCAGCCAGGCCGGCGATGCGCAGGTGGTTGACGATCGGCACGAACAGGTTGGGCGCGGTGGCCAGGTAGTAGATGCGGGTAAGCCCACCGGGTTCGCCAAGGTAGCGGGCCAGGCGCCCGAAGTCCGCGCTTTGCGAAGCATCCATGGCGAAGTAGTCCAGGCGTGCGGAAAAACGCCGCCACACTTCTTCGTCGAAATCGTTGCGGGCGATCTGTGCCCGGCAATGGCGTTCGGCGAGCTTCACATAGTCGTTGTGTGGCAGGTTGCGCCGGGCCAGCGCAATGATGCGCACGGCATTATTCAGGCGAGCCTCGCGATACAGGTGGTAGAGCGCCGGCAGCAGCTTGTGCAGGGCCAGATCGCCAGTGCCACCGAAAACCAAAATGTCGCAAGGAATAGTCAAAACCACCACTCTCCACGTTCGTTTAACTGGGCGGGTTGGCGTGCATGTAGTATAACTACAAGAAAGCTACATCCCGGCCAGCCGATCATAACCGAGTCCAGCCTGTGAATCTGTTGCAACATATCGCTCAATCGCGCCACCTGCTGCGCAAATCGGAACTGAAAGTGGCTGACCATGTGCTGCTTGATCCGGCTGCAGTCATGCACAGCTCGATGGCCGACCTGGCTCACAGCGTGGGTATCAGCGAACCTACCATCGTGCGCTTCTGCCGTGCGATTGGCTGCTCGGGTTTCCAAGACCTCAAGTTGAAGTTGGCGCAGAGCCTGGCGGCCGGTGCCAGTTTCGGCCAGTTCGCGATCCACGAGGATGACTCGGTCGCCGACTACAGCCTGAAAATTTTCGACACCACGCTGCACACCCTCATGGAAGTGCGCGAACACCTCGACCCTCAGGCGTTGCAGCAGGCGGTGAGCGCCATGGCGCAGGCGCAGCGCGTGGAGTTCTATGGGTTCGGTGCCTCGGGTGCGGTGGCCGCCGATGCCCAGCACAAGTTCTTCCGTCTGTTGCTCAGCGCCGCGGCGTACTCCGACCCGCACATGCAGGCGATGTCTGCCGTCACCTTGAAACCTGGTGATGTTGCGGTCTGCATCTCGCAATCCGGGCGCTCAAAGGACTTGCTGATCACCGCCAACCTGGTGCGTGAGAGCGGTGCCAACCTGATTACCCTGTGCCCAAGCCAGACGCCATTGGCGGAGCTGTCCACGGTGAACCTGGCGATCGATGTGCACGAGGACACGGAAATCTATACGCCGCTGACCTCGCGTATCGCCCACCTGGTCGTGATCGACGTGCTGGCCATGGGCGTAGCCATGGCGCGCGGGCCAAGCCTGGTCAACCACCTGAAGAGCGTGAAGCGCAGTCTGCGCAGCCTGCGGTTGTCGCCGAAGTCGATCAAGGCGATGGACGACTGACCGGGCAGGCACTGCAGGCGTCGGCTTGCCGGCGATGCTCCGGTACCCAAACGACCAAATTTCACCATTTTGTCACCGTTTCACAGCCAAACCGTAAACCGCCAACGTCACGCTGAAGCTCCCGCATCTTAATCTGGGAGACAGGCAATGGCTCGTGACTACGACGGTACGTACCAACCCAGCGCCAAGGCTCGCAAGCAGCAGGAAAAAGATCAGCGTCGCATGGAATATCGACGCGCGATCGAAAGCTACTGCGACCAACGTCAATTGCTCCGCGACCTGGCGGACTACCCTGAGCTACAAGCGCTCACGGTGTGGCGGGCATCGTCGGCAGCTTCCCCGAAAAACGCTCAACAAGCGCACTGATCAAAGCACGTTCGCTGCGGATGAACGCCAGAAACGCCAAGGCCACCGGCGACTGTCGCTTGGCCTTGGACTGCACCACGCACCAGCTGCGATACAGGGGCAGCTCTTCGACCGGCAGCTCTTTGAGCACCCCAGTGGCGAGCTCCAGGTTCAGCGCATGGCGGGTCAGCAGGGCAATGCCAAGCCCGGCGATCACACATTCGCGCTGGGCATCGGCCGAGGCCACCTCCAAGGTCTGGGTGAAGTGCACGCGCTTGTCCTTGAAGTACTCCTCGCAAGCCTTGCGCGTGCCGGAACCCTGTTCCCGCACGAGCAGGGTATGAGGCTCAAGATCTTGCAGGCGCAAGTGTTCGAGCTTGCACAACGGGTGGTCCGGAGGCGCTACGGCAACGATCGGGTTGTTGAGGAATGGCAGAAACTCCAAGCCCATGTCCTGGGGCACCATCGACATGATGATCAGGTCATCGCGGTTGTCCGAAAGGCGCCGGATGGCCTGGGCGCGGTTGACCACCGTCAGGGTCAGGTTGACCTCCGGGTGACGCTGCTTGAAGGCGGCGAACAGGTGTGGCACGAAGTATTTGGCACTGGACTCGATCGCCAGCTTCAGCTGCCCCTGCAATGAGCCCTGCATGTCCGACAGTTGCATGTCGAGGCTTTCCAGGCGACCGAAGATATCCCGGCTGGCGCGCTGCAAAGCTTCAGCCGCCTCGGTCAGGTAGAGCTTCTTGCCGACATACTCGAACAGCGGTTGGCCGATCAGCTCTTCGAGCTGCCGAATCTGTAGACTAACGGCGGGTTGCGTCAACGCCATTTCTTCCGCAGCCCGGCTGTACGAGCGCAAATCGCACACCTCGTTGAAGATCTGCAGCTGACGCAATGTCATACGCATCAAGGACTTACGCATTTTTATCCGGGCTCCTGCAAAACCTTGTAACTGCACTATAAGCTTTTGCTAATACAGCCTCTAACAAATATTGATTTTTGTTTATCGACCTTCGGCGCTAGGGTGAATACGCGACTGGCCATCAACGTCTGGTCACGCGCCGACCGGTAGAACCGGCTCGTCTGTTCCTACGGCTTTGGGAAGACTCCAGTGATAAAAAAAATCCTGATCGCCAACCGAGGTGAAATCGCAGTTCGGATCGTGCGTGCTTGCGCCGAGATGGGCATTCGCTCGGTGGCGATCTATTCCGACGCCGACCGTCATGCCTTGCACGTCAAGCGTGCCGATGAGGCCTACAGCATTGGTGCCGAGCCGCTGGCCGGTTACCTGAACCCGCGCAAGCTGGTGAACCTGGCTGTGGAAACCGGCTGCGATGCGTTGCACCCCGGTTACGGTTTCCTGTCGGAAAACGCTGAACTGGCAGAGATCTGCGCTGAGCGCGGCATCAAGTTCATTGGGCCGGCTGCCGACGTCATTCGCCGTATGGGCGACAAGACCGAAGCGCGCCGTACCATGATCGCCGCTGGCGTTCCGGTGACCCCTGGCACCGAAGGCAACGTTGCCGATATCCACGAAGCCCTGAGCGAAGGCGACCGCATCGGTTACCCGGTGATGCTCAAGGCCACCTCCGGCGGTGGCGGCCGCGGCATTCGCCGTTGCAACAGCCGTGAAGAACTGGAACAGAACTTCCCCCGGGTCATTTCCGAGGCCACCAAGGCATTTGGTTCGGCTGAAGTGTTCCTGGAGAAGTGCATCGTCAACCCCAAGCACATCGAAGCGCAAATCCTCGGTGACAGCTTCGGCAATGTGGTGCACCTGTTCGAGCGCGACTGCTCGATCCAGCGCCGTAACCAGAAGCTCATCGAAATTGCCCCAAGCCCACAGCTGACCCCCGAGCAGCGCGCCTACATCGGCGACCTGGCGGTGCGTGCGGCCAAGGCAGTGAATTACGAGAACGCCGGTACCGTGGAGTTCCTGCTCGCCGATGGCGAGGTGTACTTCATGGAGATGAACACCCGGGTGCAGGTGGAACACACCATCACCGAGGAAATCACCGGCATCGACATCGTCCGTGAACAGATCCGCATTGCCTCTGGCCTGCCACTGTCGGTCAAGCAGGAAGACATCCAGCACCGCGGCTACGCGTTGCAGTTCCGTATCAACGCTGAAGATCCGAAGAACAACTTCCTCCCAAGCTTCGGCAAGATCACCCGTTACTACGCTCCCGGCGGCCCGGGCGTGCGCACCGATACGGCGATCTATACCGGCTACACCATTCCGCCGTTCTACGACTCGATGTGTCTGAAGCTGGTGGTCTGGGCGCTTACCTGGGAAGAGGCCATGGACCGCGGCCTGCGGGCTCTGGACGACATGCGCGTGCAAGGGGTGAAAACCACCGCCGCGTACTACCAGGAAATTCTGCGCAACCCAGAATTCCGTAGCGGCCAGTTCAACACCAGCTTCGTCGAAAGCCATCCTGAACTGACCAACTACTCGATCAAGCGCAAACCCGAAGAGCTGGCCCTGGCCATCGCTGCCGCCATCGCCGCCCACGCAGGCCTGTGAGGAATTCCATAATGTCCAAGAAAATTCACGTAACCGACACGATCCTGCGCGACGCCCACCAGTCCCTGCTGGCTACCCGCATGCGCACCGAAGACATGCTGCCGATCTGCGACAAGCTCGACAAAGTCGGCTACTGGTCGCTGGAAGTCTGGGGCGGTGCCACCTTCGATGCCTGCGTGCGCTTCCTCAAGGAAGACCCGTGGGAACGCCTGCGCAAGCTGCGCGCTGCGCTGCCCAACACCCGCCTGCAAATGCTGCTGCGCGGCCAGAACCTACTGGGCTATCGTCACTACAGCGATGATGTGGTCAAGGCTTTCGTGGCCAAGGCTGCTGTCAACGGCATCGACGTGTTCCGTATCTTCGACGCCATGAACGACGTGCGTAACCTGCGTGTGGCCATCGAGGCGGTCAAGGCTGCGGGCAAGCATGCCCAGGGCACCATTGCCTACACCACCAGCCCGGTACACACCATCGATGCGTTCGTCGCCCAGGCCAAGCAGATGGAAGCCATGGGTTGCGACTCGGTGGCGATCAAGGACATGGCCGGCCTGCTGACTCCCTACGCCACCGGCGAACTGGTCAAGGCGCTGAAAGCTGAGCAGTCGCTGCCGGTGTTCATCCACTCCCATGACACTGCCGGCCTGGCAGCCATGTGCCAGCTCAAGGCGGTGGAAAACGGTGCCGACCACATCGACACCGCCATCTCCAGCTTCGCCTGGGGCACCAGCCACCCGGGTACCGAGTCGATGGTCGCCGCGCTCAAGGGCAGCGAGTTCGACACCGGCCTGGACCTGGAACTGCTGCAGGAAATCGGCCTGTACTTCTATGCCGTGCGCAAGAAGTACCATCAGTTCGAAAGTGAATTCACCGCCGTGGACACCCGCGTGCAGGTGAACCAGGTACCCGGTGGCATGATTTCCAACCTGGCCAACCAGCTCAAGGAGCAGGGCGCTCTGAACCGCATGAACGAGGTGCTGGCCGAGATCCCGCGTGTTCGCGAAGACCTTGGCTTCCCGCCGCTGGTCACCCCGACTTCGCAGATCGTCGGCACCCAGGCGTTCTTCAACGTGCTGGCTGGCGAGCGCTACAAGACCATCACCAACGAAGTGAAGCTGTACCTGCAAGGCGGTTACGGCAAAGCGCCAGGCGTGGTGAACGAGCAACTGCGTCGCCAGGCCATCGGTAGCGAAGAAGTGATCGACGTGCGTCCGGCCGACCTGCTGAAGCCGGAAATGGCCAAGCTGCGCGCCGATATCGGCGCCCTGGCGCGCTGCGAGGAAGACGTGCTGACCTACGCCATGTTCCCGGACATCGGCCGCAAGTTCCTCGAAGAGCGTGAAGCCGGCACCTTGGTCCCCGAAGCCCTGCTGCCGATTCCGGAAGCCGGCGCAGCGGCGGCGCCAGGCGGAGAAGGCGTGCCGACCGAGTTCGTCATCGACGTGCATGGCGAAACCTACCGCGTCGACATCACCGGTGTGGGGGTCAAGGCCGAAGGCAAGCGTCACTTCTACCTGTCGATCGACGGCATGCCGGAGGAAGTGGTGTTCGAGCCGCTCAACGAGTTCGTCAGCGGTGGCGGCAGCAAGCGCAAGCAGGCCAGCGCGCCGGGCCACATCAGCACGACCATGCCAGGCAACATCGTCGATGTACTGGTCACGGAAGGCGTTGTGGTCAAGGCCGGCCAAGCGGTGCTGATCACCGAGGCCATGAAGATGGAGACCGAAGTGCAGGCGGCGATCGCCGGCAAGGTCGTGGCTATCCATGTGGCCAAGGGCGACCGTGTGACGCCGGGTGAGATCCTGATCGAGATCGAGGGCTGAGATACGCCCTCATCTACAAGCGGTTAACCTCTGGGGAGCGGGTGCTCCCCTTTTTTTGCCTGGACGCCGGCAAGTCGGTCCAGTACCACCATCAGCCGTTGCGGCACGCCTCGAGTGTCTTGATCTGGCCCTCGGGACGCTGGTTGTCAGCACTCAACCACTGCTCGAACCCCGCGGCCACTCGCGGCCACTCATCATCGGTAATCGAATACCAGGCCGTGTCGCGGTTACGATCCTTGACCACCAGGTGCTTGCGGAACACGCCCTCGAACTGGAAGCCGAATCGCTCTGCAGCCCGCTTGGAGCGAGCGTTGGCGTTATTGCACTTCCATTCCAGGCGGCGGTTGCCCAGCTCGAAGCTCAGCTTGCCTAGCAGGTACACCGCCTCGGTGCTCTTTGGCGTGCGCTGCATGGCGGCGCCGAAGGCGATATGACCGATCTCGATGCGGCCATGATCGGGCACGATCGACATCAGGCTCAGGATGCCCTGCGCCTGTCCGCTGCGGCGGTCGATGACGGCATAGTAGAGCGGGTCACGCCCCGCAGCGTTGCTGTCTAGCCAGCGGTCGAAGGTGGCGCGCTCGGTGAAGGGTCCGTAAGGCAGGTAGTCCCATAGCCGCGGGTCCGAGGCTGGGCCTTGCAGCACCTCCCAGAGGTCGTCGCCATGGCGCGCTGGGTCGAGCTTTTCCAGGCGGATGAAACGGCCTTCGATGGGTTCTGCCGTAGGCGTAGATGCAGGTTTCCAGTTCAATGCGTCAGTCATGCTCAGCCTACAGCCCTTTGCGGAATTGGATGAAGCCAGGGCGCTCGGCAACCTGCTCGTACAGGCTGATGGCGGTGGCGTTGGTCTCGTGAGTCAGCCAGTGCACCTTGATGCAGCCAGCGGCCTTGGCCGTGGCATAAACGTGTTCGATCAGCTGGCGGCCGATGCCCAGGCCCCGTTGCTTGCTGTCCACGTACAAGTCCTGCAGGTAGCAGGAATTCTCGATGCTCCAGTTGGAACGATGATAGATCCAGTTGACCATCCCGACCGCCTCGCCATCGACCCAGGCCAGCGCCGAATGGGTAGGCTCGTTCGGGTCGAGCAGGCGCTGCCAGGTGCTGACGCTGACCTCCTCTGCCAGTTCGGTTTCATAAAAGCGCAGGTAGGCTTGCCACAGGGCGAGCCAGGCGGCGTGGTCTTCGGCGCGGACGGGGCGCAGGGTGACGCAGGTCATGGGGCTTTTCCTTCAGAGTTGGCGCATGTGCGCCGCGAGTTGATTGTCCAGGTGGTCGGCGCTGGCGCTGAGGCCTTCGCGCACGCCAGCGATGTCCTGCTCCGAGCGGTTCTGGCTGAGCTTGCGTGCTCCCTGCAGGCGGGCAATGGGCATGCGGATGCCGACAATGGCGCGGAGCATGCCGTCCACGTAGTCGGTGGGAGCGTCCGTCACGCTCCATGGCAGGTTACGGCCTTGCTCGTGGCGGTCGGTCAGGCGGCTGACGATGTCCAGCAAAGGGGTGGCATCGTGGATGACGTCGACCGAGCCATAGGCATGAACCGCCAGGTAGTTCCACGTTGGCACGACCTTGGGGTTGTCGGCTTTGCTGGGGTAGTAGCTGGGGCTGACATAAGCGTCCGCTCCTGGGAATACCAGCATTGCCTCGCTGCCGTGCTGCAGGTCCTGCCATTGGCGATTGGCTCGGGCAAGGTGAGCATAGACGGTGCCGAACTCGCCTTCGCTTGGCTCGACAAGCACGGGTAGGTGGCTGGCCAGCAGGCCGTGCTCGCCATGGCTGACCAGCACGGCAAGGCGTGTATCGAGCATGTGCTGGTGCAGGCGCTGGAGATCATGTTCCTGATGAGGCTTGCTGTTGTACATGGCGAGGTTCCTTGTCGAATCACTCCATCCTAGGCAGGCTATTGGCACCGAGTAAGAGCCATTAACGGCTGATTTCATAGGTCCAATTCCATGAGCGAGCGTCCTCTCGTATTGCCATTCGACCCTGCCGGCATCGTCCTCGACCGCCGCCGAGGCCTCAGCCAACAGCTGTATCAGGCACTGCGGGCACGGGTGCTCGATGGCCGGCTCAGCAGTGGTACACGTTTGCCAGCAACCCGCGACCTGGCCGCCATACTGGCGTTGTCCCGCAACAGCGTGATCCGCGCTTATGACCAGTTGTATGCCGAGGGCTACATCGAAAGCCGGGTTGGCGATGGCACCTATGTCAGTCGGCTGCCAAAACTATCCACACAACTATCCACAGGGTTATCCCGGGGTTTATCAACAGAGTTATCCACATTTTCATCGAAAAACACTGAGGATATATCCAGCCGAGAGCGTTCCAGCGAGCCGCTTGAGCGTCTGAAAAATAACCATTTACCACCACCAAAAAGTGGCGCGCCACGGGCATTTCGGGTGGGCATTCCCGCGTTCGACCTTTTCCCGTTCGAGGTCTGGGCCAAGCTGCAAGCGGGTTTCTGGAGAAATCCGGATCCCGCGCGACTCGGCTATGGGGACCCCGCAGGCGAGCGAGCTTTGCGAGAGCTGGTAGCGGCCTATATGCGTCGTTCCCGAGGACTTTCGTGCACGGCTGAGCAAATTGTGATCACCCATGGCGCGCAGCAGGCCATCAGCCTTTGTGCACAGTTGCTGCTGCAGCCCGGCGACAAGGTGGCTGTGGAAAACCCAGGCTACCGGGCAGCAGGTCACGCCTTCGCCATTGCAGGGGCCAGGGTGATTGGGGTAGCGGTGGACGAGCAGGGCATGGACTGCCAACGACTGGCGCAGGTGACGGACTGCCGGTTGGCCTATGTGACGCCCGCTCATCAGTACCCCACGGGGGTAACCATGAGCCTGGCGAGACGCCTGGCGTTGCTGGACTGGGCCGAACGCAACGAGGGCTGGATCGTCGAAGACGACTATGACGGCGAGTATCGCTACAGCGGCGCGCCATTGGCACCCTTGGCCGCCCTCGATCAGCAGGGGCGCGTGTTGTACGTGGGTACCTTCGGCAAGATTGCCTTCCCGGCCTTGCGCCTGGGGTATCTGGTATTGCCTGCGCGCCTGGCGGAGGCCTTCAGCCAGGGCCGCGCGCTGGCGGTGCGGCATTCGGAAGTGGGCTCGCAGTGCGTAATGGCCGAGTTCATGGCCCAGGGGCACTTTCAGCGGCATATCCGGCGCATGCGCCGGGCAGCGTTGAGCCGCCGCAACGTGCTCAAGGCGGGATGGCCGGTGGATGTTCCCGGGCTAGGCGAAATGCCGGAAGTCGAGGCTGGGCTTCATGTGAAGGTAGATGTGGATAACCATGCCCGGGAGCAGGAACTGGTAGCCAAGGCTGAGGCGGTGGGGGTCGAGGTCAATCCGCTGAGCAGTTATTGGCTTGAGGACAGCGAGGTGCCTGTGGATAAACGCGCTGGGTTGGTTCTTGGGTTTGCGGCGGTGCCAGAAGGGGAGATCGCCGAGGCGTTGATGCGCTTGCGCAAGGCATGGAAGCAACGGTGACGCTGATGGCCACTTCGCGGGCGTATCCGCTCCCACAGGCACGGGTGTTCAAGGATATCGCCCCCGAGGGTTGGATTTGGGTCCACTTCCTTGGGGGCATACCCTTACGGGGAGCGGCTTTGCCCGCGAAGTGAGCGACTCAGGTGCCTGACTTGATCCGTGTCCAAGCCCGCGTGCGTGCCCGCTCCGCATCCCGTGGCAACGGCTTGAGGGTATACAGCTTGGTCATCGCCTCCGCTGTCGGGTACAGGTTGGGGTTGTTGCGAATAGCCGGGCTCACTTTTTCGGTGGCATCCTTGTTCGGGTTTGGATACCCGACGAAGTCGCTAATCGGCGCAATCACCTCTGGGCGCAGCAGGTAATTGATGAACGTGTGGGCATCTTCCGGGTTAGCCGCATTCTTCGGAATCGCCAGCATGTCGAACCAGATCGGCGCGCCTTCCTTGGGCAGGCGCATATCGACCACCACACCATTCTTGGCATCGCGGGCGCGGTTGGCGGCCTGGGAGAAGCTGCCCGAATAGCCCACTGCGACGCAGATATCGCCGTTGGCGATGTCCGCCATGTACTTCGAGGAATGGAAGTAGGTGATGTGCGGGCGGATCTTGAGCAGCAAGGCTTCGGCTTTCTTGTAGTCGTCAGGTTTGCCGCTGTTGGGGTCCAGGCCGAGGTACTGCAGAGCCAGCGGTAGAATCTCTGATGGCGAGTCGAGCAGTGCGACACCGCACTGCTTGAGCTTGGCGATGTTCTCTTCCTTGAAGATCAGGTCCCAGCTGTCCACAGGTGCTTTGTCGCCCAGCGCCGCCTTGACCTTGTCCGGGTTGAAACCGATGAGCACGGTGCCGTACATGTAGGGCACGGCGAACTTGTTGCCAGGGTCGTTGGCTTCGATCAGCTTCATCAGCGCAGGGTCCAAGTGTTGCCAATTCGGCAGCTTGGCGCGATCCAGCGGCTGGAACACGCCCGCCTCGATCTGCTTGGCCAGGAACACGTTGGACGGTACTACGACGTCATAACCGGAGTTACCGGTAAGCAACTTGGCCTCGAGCGCTTCGTTGGTGTCGAAGATGTCGTAGATCAGTTTGACGCCACTGTCCTTCTGGAAGTCGGTCAAGGTCTGTGGCGTGATGTAGTCGAACCAGTTGTATACGCGCAGGGTACGCTGTTCGGCCTGGGCATTGAGGGCGCCGGTGAACAGCGTGGCGGCGATGAGCGGGGCGAGCAGACGCTTGAGTCGGACCATTACCGGGCTCCTGGTTGTGCTTGCTGGAAGCCTTCCAGCACATTCACTGCGTTGATACCGATTTCTTCCACAGCGTAGCCACCTTCCATCACGAACAAGGTCGGCTTGCCCAGGGCGGCGATGCGCTTGCCCATTTCCAGGTAGTCCGGGCTGTCCAGTTTGAACTGGGAGATTGGATCGTCCTTGAAAGTGTCCACGCCAAGGGAGATCACCAGCACGTCCGCGTCATAGCTGGCGATGCGTAGGCAGGCGTCTTCCAATGCGGCGCTCCAGGCTGCCCAGTCGCTGCCAGCCGGCAGTGGATAGTTGATGTTGCACCCTTCACCCGCACCCTCGCCGGTTTCGTCGGCGTAGCCGAGGAAGAACGGGAATTCCGCTTGTGGGTCGCCGTGGATCGAGGCGAAGAACACATCGTTGCGGCTGTAGAAGATGTCCTGGGTGCCGTTGCCGTGGTGGTAGTCGACATCCAGGATCGCCACCTTCCCATAGCCTTGATCGAGGAAGGCCTGGGCGGCGATGGCGGCATTGTTCAGGTAGCAATATCCGCCCATGACTTCGGCGGCAGCGTGGTGCCCCGGTGGACGGCACAGGGCGAAGGCGGAATGTGCGCCTTCGACGATGGCGGCCTGGGCGGTCAGGGCTACCTGGGCGGCGCTGTAGGCCGCCTGCCAGGTCCCGGCTGTGATCGGGGCGCCAGCGTCGAAGCTGTAGTAGCCCAGTTCGCCATGCAGGCCAGTGGGCTTGACCTGGCGCAATGTGCGGGCGGGCCAGGTGAAGGGCAGCAAGTCGCCCTCGTGACCCAATGCGGCCCAACGTGCCCACGCACCTTCGAAGAAGTTCAGGTACTCGGCGCTGTGGATGCGCTGCAATGGCGCACGACCAAAGTCGCTCGGCCCTTTTACCTCGCCGAGGTTGCGCTTTTTCACGCGTTCGAGCACATGATCGGCGCGCGATGGCATTTCGAAGCAAGGCATCAGCTTGCCGTCGATCAGCTCGCAGCGGCCGTGGTGCAGGCGATGATCATCGGAATAGATCGTCAGCATTGTTGTTCTCCGGTTTTACTGGCGTAGGCCCATTGTCATGGGCAGGCCTGGGGTGGAGAACGACGCAAACGGCCAAAAGGGGATAGATGTGGCCAAGCTCGTTGGCCGTTCAACGACCCATGGGCCGACTTGCCGGCGATAAGACCCGTCAGCCTCGATAATGACTTGGCGCCACACCACTCCAGCGCTGGAACGCATGGCGAAAGCTCGCTGTTTCGCTAAATCCCAGGGTTTCGGCGATCCGGTAGATCGGCATCTGCGCATCGGCCAGCAGCTGCTTGGCCCGCTCGAAGCGCAGCTCATCCAGCAGTTGTTGATAACTGCAGCCCAGCGCTTGCAGGTGCCGGCGCAGGGTGCGCGATGAACAGTTCATCTGCCGCGCCAGGCCGTCCAACCCAGGTGCGGCATCCAGCTGTTGCAGCAGTAATTGGCGAATGCGCCCGAGCCAGGCCTGGCGACCGGTGAACTCCAGGTTCAGGCGCCGGCAACGCTCGCTCATGGCTTTGTGCGTGATGGGGTCGGCCAGTGGCAGTGGCGTGTCTAGCCAGCGGCGCTCGAAGGCGAAGGCATTGTCCTCGGCATCGAAACCCAGCGGACACTGGAATGCACCGGTATAGAGCGCATGGTAGACGGGCCGACGGTGTTCGAAGCGGGCACCAAGCAGCGGCAGTGTGCGTCCCAGCAGGTCATCGCAGATGACTTTCAGCGACACCAGGCAGAACTCGGCATTGAAGGCCGCCAGCGCTGGGCTGTCGCGGTAGTCGCTGGCACTGAACCAGACGCGCTGGCCATCATCCACCAGGCGCAGCTGGAAGACTGTTCCCAGCAGTGCCGGGTAGCGCAACGCCAGGCGCAGGGCGTCACCCAAAGTGGCACTGGAGAGCAAGGCGTAACCGAGCATGCCATAGCACGACACATGCATCCGCCGGCCCAATTCCAGGCCGATATCCTCGCGCCGAGCCACAGCATTGGCGCAGACCTGCAGCTCCTGCTGGGTGGTGATGCGCGCATCGGGATGCCCCAGGTCTGCCGGGCCTATGCCACTGCCGGCCAGCAGCGACGCAGCCTCGCAACCTTCTTCCTGGAAGAGGTTGAGAATCAGCGAAACCGCGTTGAGGGTGGTGAGGTGGCTGTGCAGCATGCTCGGAATCCCGTTGGGCTGGGCAGATTCTGGAGCAATTAGCGTGCCTTTTCACTTTAACAACGGCGATAGAAGTGAATTAGACGGGTACGACGCCAAATACGGCCTCGATGTGTGGCCGTGGATGGCCCCGCAGCGTGCCCAGGGGCGTGAAGTCATTGTGCTGCTGGATGGCGAAGCATTCACTCGCCGCGAGTTGATGGCCGCCCTGGGCAGCGACCGATGGTGCGCGCTTCATAGCCAGACGCCGGCCGCCTAATCGTCTAATGCTGGCCCAGTGGCATTCCGGGTGATGCCTGGCGAGCCAAGTTTGGCCGAGCCTGACCGTTCGACGCCGCAGCAGAATTGGGGTTGGTTGGCCAGCTTGGCCCCGGCTGAGCTGCCCGCTTACCACCGTGGCCGGAGGAAACACCCGAGACGCATTTTCAGCGGATGCGACGGTTTGCGCCGTTCGGCGCTAGGGGGTGTGAAATGAAATATTGTTTGAAACGAGTCGTTGTGGTGACCGCAGCATGGTTACAGACCAATTGTTTTGAAGAGCAATCGAATACGTTCACGTAGGTAAGTGAGCTACCGCCAAACTTTTCTTATTGGCTGGTGTGATTTACAAGCCCGAGCCAGGCACTCACAGCACAGTGACATCCTCGCCATGCTCGACGCTGAGGACGACCCGTCCGACCCGTTGAATTTGATATAAAAAAAGGGCCCTAAGCGTGCGCTAGGGCCCTTGAAAGGTTGAGAGGTGTCTAGTCCCTCGACCTGGTGAGACGTTTCAAGCGGTCGGTTACGCCTTCAGCGGAACCAGACGTGGAGCGATCATGTTTTCCGGACGCAGGATGTCGTTGAGCATCTCTTCGTCCAGCAGCTTTTCTTCGCGCACCAGTTCCAGTACGCCGCGGCCGGTTTCCAGGGCAACGCGGGCGATACGGGTGGCGTTTTCGTAGCCGATGTAAGGGTTCAGGGCGGTGACCAGGCCGATCGAGTGCTCGACCAGTTCACGGCAACGCTGTTCGTTGGCGGTAATGCCGACGATGCAGTGCTCGCGCAGCATGTCCATGGCGCGTTGCAGCAGGCGGATCGAGTCGAAGATCTTGTAGGCGATCAGCGGCTCCATCACGTTCAACTGCAGCTGGCCACCTTCGGCGGCGACGGTCAGCGCCAGGTCGTTGCCCATGATGGCGAAGGCGACTTGGTTCACCGCTTCCGGGATAACCGGGTTGACCTTGCCTGGCATGATCGAGCTGCCTGGCTGGCGTGCCGGCAGGTTGATCTCGTTGATGCCGGTGCGTGGGCCGCTGGACAGCAGGCGCAGGTCGTTGCAGATCTTCGACAGCTTGACCGCGGTACGCTTGAGCATGCCGGAGAACAGCACGAAGGCGCCCATGTCGGAGGTGGCTTCGATCAGGTCGGCAGCCGGTACCAGCGGCTGGCCGCTGATGGTCGCCAGGCGCTGCACGGCCAGGGCCTGATAGCCAGGGTCGGCGTTGATGCCGGTACCGATGGCGGTGCCGCCCAGGTTGATTTCGGTCAGCAGCTCCGGAGCCAGCGAGCGCAGGCGCTGCAGGTCTTCGGTCATGGTGGTGGCGAAGGCGCGGAATTCCTGGCCCAGGGTCATCGGCACGGCGTCCTGCAGCTGGGTACGACCCATCTTCAGTACGTGGTCGAATTCCTTGCCTTTGGCGGCGAAGGCCTGGATCAGGCTGTCGAGGCTGGCCAGCAGGGCGTCGTGACCCAGCAGCAGACCCAGGCGGATCGCGGTCGGGTAGGCATCGTTGGTCGATTGAGCCATGTTCACGTCGTTGTTCGGGTGCAGGTACTGGTACTCACCCTTCTGGTGGCCCATGGCCTCCAGTGCGACGTTGGCGATGACTTCGTTGGCGTTCATGTTGGTGGAAGTACCAGCACCACCCTGGATCATGTCCACCACGAACTGGTCGTGGAAGTCGCCTTTGATCAGGCGGGCGCAGGCTGCGGTAATGGCAGCATGCTTGGCATCGCTCAGGTGACCCAGCTCACGGTTGGCGTCGGCAGCGGCCTGCTTGACCATGGCCAGGGCCACGACCAGCTTCGGGTAGTGCGACAGCGGAACACCGGAGAGGTGGAAGTTGTTGGCAGCGCGCAGGGTCTGGATGCCGTAGTAGGCATCGGCAGGGACTTCAAGGGTACCAAGCAGATCTTTTTCGACGCGGAACGATGCAGCGGAGGACATGATGGATATCATCTCGATTTTGACCCGGCACATGCCGGAATGGCGCCAATCCTAGGGCTGCCGCGATTTTGCGGCCAATGCTGTTGCACGCTAACCTATGCATAAACGGCATACGGTTTGATGTGACGCCGATTGACAATCGAGCGTGTTCCATTTTGGTGCACGCCTTGCGGAGTAGTCGATGAACCTCGAAAGCAAGTGGCTGGAAGACTTCAGTGCCCTGGCCGCCACACGTAGTTTTTCTCAGGCGGCAGAGCGCCGCTTCGTCACCCAGCCAGCCTTCAGCCGTCGTATCCGCAGCCTCGAAGCTGCCCTGGGCTTGACCTTGGTGAATCGTTCCCGCACGCCCATCGAGCTGACTGAGGCAGGACAGCTTTTTCTGGTCACGGCGCGCACGGTTGTCGACCAGTTGAGCGAAGTTCTCCGCCATTTACATCATCTTGAAGGTGGGCAGGGTGAGGTGATCCAGGTGGCTGCGGCGCACTCCTTGGCATCGGGCTTTTTCCCCCGTTGGGTGGCACAGTTACGCAACGATGGGTTGAACATCGCCACGCGCCTGGTCGCCACCAACGTGGGGGATGCCGTGCATGCCTTGCGTGAGGGTGGCTGCGACCTGATGCTGGCTTTCTATGACCCGGATGCCGCCCTGCAGATGGATGCCGAGATCTTCCCGTCGCTGCACATGGGCACCACGGAAATGCTGCCGGTGTGCGCGGTGGGCGCAGATCGCAAGCCGTTGTTCGACCTCGATGGTGACAGCAGCGTGCCGCTGCTCGCCTACAGTGCCGGCGCCTTCCTGGGGCGGTCGGTGAGCCTGCTGCTACGTCAACGCAACCTGCGCTACACCACGGTCTACGAAACGGCCATGGCCGACAGTCTCAAGAGCATGGCTCTGGAAGGAATGGGCGTGGCCTGGGTGCCGCGGCTTTCCATGCGGGGTGAACTGGAGCGGGGCGAACTGGTGGTCTGTGGTGGTAGCCAGTGGCATGTTCCGCTGGAAATACGCTTGTACCGCTGCGCCCTGGTGCGCAAGGCCAACGTGCGTTTGTTGTGGCGCAAACTGGAGTCGGCCGGTAACCAGGCGGACCCTGCACTCTGAATCATTAGGGGGTAAAAAGTTGTCCCGCGAGACAGCTTGCCCTTTGATCCGACATGTGCTTGTGGGGGTGGGCGGGCTGCTTCGCTATACGCTATAATCCCGCGCCTTCGGCCGGCTAGGTCGATTCAGAATCCGTATGACAAGCCACGCCGGTCGACCTGCGTGGCTTGTTGCTTTTAGCGCGCCTGAAGGCGCTTGCAGGAGAGGCTCGACGATGAGTGCACTGGTTGGCGTGATCATGGGCTCCAAGTCCGATTGGTCCACCCTTAGCCACACCGCCGATATGCTGGAAAAACTCGGCATTCCCTATGAAGTGAAGGTGGTTTCCGCCCACCGCACCCCGGACTTGCTGTTCCAGTACGCTGAAGAAGCCGAAGGGCGTGGTATCGAGGTGATCATCGCCGGTGCTGGTGGTGCAGCCCACCTGCCAGGCATGTGCGCGGCCAAGACCCACCTGCCGGTGCTGGGCGTACCGGTGCAGTCGTCGATGCTGTCGGGCGTGGACTCGCTGCTGTCGATCGTGCAGATGCCTGCCGGCGTACCGGTTGCTACCTTGGCTATCGGTCGCGCCGGAGCTGTTAACGCCGCTTTGCTGTCGGCGAGCATCCTGGGCGCCAAGTACCCTCAGTACCATGCAGCGCTCAAGCAGTTCCGCACAGAGCAGACCGAGACCGTCCTGGACAATCCAGATCCACGTCAGGCTTGAGGCTGAACCCATGAAGATCGGTGTAATCGGTGGCGGCCAGTTGGGCCGCATGCTGGCTCTGGCGGGTACTCCGCTGGGCATGAACTTCGCTTTCCTCGACCCGGCGCCGGACGCCTGTGCCGCCGCACTGGGCGAGCACCTGCGTGCCGACTATGGCGACCAGGACCACCTGCGCCAGCTGGCCGACGAAGTCGACCTGGTGACCTTCGAGTTCGAGAGCGTCCCGGCCGAGACCGTGGCTTTCCTGTCGCAATTCGTACCGGTGTACCCGAGCGCCGAGGCGCTGCGCATCGCCCGTGACCGCCTGTTCGAGAAGAGCATGTTCCGTGACCTGGGCATCCCGACCCCAGCCTTCGCCGACATCCTCTCGCAGCAAGATCTGGACGCTGCCGTGGCCACCATCGGCCTGCCGGCGGTGCTCAAGACCCGCACCCTCGGTTACGACGGCAAAGGCCAGAAGGTCCTGCGCACGCCCGAGGACGTGGTCGGCACCTTCGCCGAACTGGGTAGCGTACCGTGCCTGCTCGAAGGCTTCGTGCCGTTCACCGGCGAAGTCTCGCTGGTGGCCGTGCGTGCCCGGGATGGCGAAACCCGTTTTTACCCGCTGGTGCACAACACGCACGAGAGCGGCATCCTGCGTCTGTCGGTGGCCAGCGAGGCTCACCCGCTCCAGGCGCTGGCTGAAGACTATGTTGGCCGTGTACTGCAGAAGCTCGACTACGTGGGCGTCCTGGCGTTCGAGTTCTTCGAAGTCGACGGTGGCCTGAAGGCCAACGAAATCGCCCCGCGGGTGCACAACTCCGGGCACTGGACCATCGAAGGCGCCGAATGCAGCCAGTTCGAGAACCACCTGCGCGCCGTTGCCGGCCTGCCACTGGGTTCGACCGCCAAGGTGGGTGAGAGCGCGATGCTCAACTTCATCGGCGAAGTCCCGGCGGTCGACAAGGTCTTGGCTATCGAAGATTGCCACCTGCATCACTACGGCAAGGCCTTCAAGGCCGGACGCAAGGTGGGTCACGCCACATTGCGCTGCCAGGACATGCCCACCCTCAAGAGCAAAATCGCCGAGGTAGAGGCGCTGATCAGCAACTGATCGAACTTCTGCCACGGGCAGGGTCTCTGAAATGGCAACAAGCCAAAGCGCTGTCTAGGCTTTGGCTTGTTCCATCTTCACTGCAGAGGGACTGCCATGGGCATCATTGGAACTATCTTCATCGGCCTCATCGTTGGCCTGCTGGCGCGCTTCATCAAGCCAGGGGACGACAGCATGGGCTGGATCATGACCATCCTGCTGGGTATCGCCGGCTCCTTGCTCGCCACCTACGGTGGGCAGGCCTTGGGGATCTACCAGGCGGGCCAGGCTGCAGGCTTCTTCGGAGCGCTGGTAGGTGCCGTCGTCCTTCTGGTGATCTATGGATTCATCAAGAAGCGTTGAATAGGCGGTAGAATGCCCGGCAATTCATCCGAGTTGCCGAGCATTTCATGCGAGCCTTTTTTCTCATTCCCTTGCTTCTGGCCAGCACCCTGGCCCATGCCGAACTGCCCGAGACCGACTGGCTGGAGCTGATGCCCAAGTCGGATCAGAAAGCGCTCGAGCAGATGCCCGAGATCGACCACAACTCGCCGGAGGCCATGGGCACCTTCACCGACAAGGGCGGCCTCAAGCAGAGCAAGGGCTTGCCGGCGGTGATGTACTCGACCAAGACCGTGGCGGCGATGGACGGCCGGGAAATCCGCTTGGGTGGCTACCCGGTGCCGTTGGAAAGCGATGCCAAGGGCAACAGCACCTTGTTCTTCCTGGTGCCGTACCCAGGAGCTTGCATTCACGTGCCACCGCCGCCGCCCAACCAGCTGGTGCTGGTGCGCTACCCGAAGGGACTGAAGATCGACGATATCTACACCCCGCTTTGGGTCAGCGGCAAGCTGAAGGTGGAGAAGGTCAGCAATGACCTGGCCGATGCGGCGTATGCGATGGATGCGGGGCAGGTGAGGGTGGTTGAAGACGCCGACCTCTGAGTGCCTGCGCCGGCCTCTTCGCGAGAGAACCCTAGAAGAGGCCCATGAGCTAGGCGCAGGCTGTCAGATCGTGTCACTACCCACCCGGACCTGCAGCGAACTGCTGGCCCCAGGTTCCAACTCCACTACGTCATCCCACACGTTCGCCGTCTCGATGCACAGCATCCGTTGCCAGCCATCATCGGCCATGTCTGGCAGTTCGCGGGCGCGGTCGGTCCATGGGTTCCAGATCACCGCCGAGCGTGAACCCTGGCTGCTCAAGGTGATGCGCCGGTTCCAGTGTGGATCGACGATGCTCAGTCGAGCGGGTGTGTTCAGGTAGATGCGGTCGGTCTCGCCGGTGAAGCCCAGTGCACCCTGTTGTTGGCGTTGCTCCCAGTCTGCCAGGGTCTCGATGTAGCTCAGCCCCTCGACGCCTTCGACCCGCGCCTGTCGCACATCGCTGAGCGCAAAGTAGCTGTGCAGGGCCTGGCTGATGGTGACCGGGGTAGTGCCCTGATTACAGCTGGTCAGCGTCAGCGTCAGGTCCTGGTCCAGCTCCACCACAAGCTTGAGTTCGACTTCATGAGGCCAGCCGGGCAGTTCACCCTTTGCCTCGGGCAGCTCGAACTCGATGCGCAGGCCATCGCCAACTTCTTCGATACCCAGCAATTGCCAGTCACGCGTGCGCGCCAAACCATGGGCAGGCGGCTGCTCGCCACGGTACATGGCCTGCACCGACTGGGGGTTGCGCTGCAGATTGCCGAACCACGGCCAGCACACTGGCACCCCCGCGCGCACCGACTTGTCCTTTCGGAAGATGGCCTGGTCGCTCAGCCACAGCAGCGGTGGCTCGCCCACGCGCTGGTAGCTGAGGATCTGCGCACCCTGCTGGGCGATCAGTAGTTCGGCGCGGTCGCTGGTGATGCGCCAGCAGTTGAGTTCGCCATGTTGCTCGGATTCGACCTTGAAGGTAGCCATTGCGCTCGTCTCATTGAATGCCTGTGGGTCTTGGACCCTGTGACTTGCAATGAGTTTACCGCTCGCCGGGCTCAGCGACGAGGCACAGAGCGGGTGCGGCCGCTGCCATCGATGGCCACGAAAACAAATACCGCTTCGGTCACCTTGCGCCATTCGCTGGACAGCGGGTCGTCGCTCCAGACTTCCACCATCATCTGGATCGAGCTGCGGCCGATTTCCAGGGTCTGGGTATAGAACGACAGCTGCGCGCCGACGGCCACCGGGACCAGGAATGCCATGCGATCGATGGCCACCGTGGCAACCCGGCCGCCGGCGACGCGGCTGGCCATGGCGGTGCCGGCCAAGTCCATCTGGGCAACCAGCCAACCGCCGAAGATGTCGCCGAAACCGTTGGTTTCGCGGGGGAGTGCGGTGATTTGCAAGGCCAGGTCGCCTTGCGGAATAGGATCTTCTTGTTCGAGCTCAATCATGCGGTGGGGCCTCTGACCCGTGACGCTTCGTTGGTATGGCGCAAGGCCGTGAAAACGATTCAGCTCGAAACATACTACGCTGATTTCGCTTTGCTGGGCGGCCGTAGGGAAACTCTGCGAAACCGCCTGAGCATAGTGACCGGCGTTTTCGCACAACATCCCACAGTTGGACCAACCTTTTTCCTACGAGTGGGCAGTATATAGAGCAGAACAGCCAGCGACGACCGTGCATTGATGAATATCTGTATGGATTTTGTATCGCTAACGATGCGCCTCGGCAATTTGCTATCTTCGCCTGTCTCCCAATCCAGAAGCCGCGTGCCAAGCGGTCTGCATGACCTACAAGAGAACAACGAGCGATGACCTCCGTGCCCAGCAGTATCGAGCAGCCTTCGCGGCCGCTGACCCGCAGTGACTACAAGACTCTCTCACTGTCCGCCCTTGGCGGAGCGCTGGAGTTCTACGACTTCATCATCTTCGTATTCTTTGCCACCGTGGTCGGCAAGCTGTTCTTCCCGGCCGACATGCCTGAGTGGCTGCGCCTGATGCAAACGTTCGGCATCTTTGCCGCCGGCTACCTGGCGCGGCCGCTGGGCGGGATCATCATGGCCCACTTCGGCGACCTGCTGGGTCGCAAGAAGATGTTCACCTTGAGCATTTTCATGATGGCGCTGCCAACCTTGGTCATGGGCCTGCTGCCGACCTACGCGCAAATTGGCATGTGGGCACCCATCCTGCTGCTGCTGATGCGCGTCATCCAGGGCGCGGCCATTGGTGGTGAGGTGCCGGGTGCGTGGGTATTCGTCTCCGAGCACGTACCAGCGCGCAACACAGGTTATGCCTGCGGCACCCTGACTGCGGGGCTTACCGCCGGCATCCTGCTGGGTTCGCTGGTCGCGACCCTGATCAACAGCGTGTACAGCGCCGAGGAAGTCGCCGGCTACGCCTGGCGTATCCCATTCCTGCTCGGTGGCGTGTTCGGCCTGTTCTCGGTGTACCTGCGTCGTTGGCTGCATGAAACCCCGGTGTTCGCCGAAATGCAGGAACGCAAGGCACTGGCCGAAGAGCTGCCATTGCGCGCGGTACTGCGCGATCACCGTGGCCCGATCATCCTGTCCATGCTGCTGACCTGGATGCTGTCGGCGGGTATCGTCGTGGTGATCCTGATGACTCCGGCGTTGCTGCAGAGCATCTACCACATCAGCCCCACCGACTCGCTCAAGGCCAACAGCCTGGCGATCGTGCTGCTCAGCCTCGGTTGCATCGGTGCCGGCAGCCTGGCCGACCGCTTCGGCGCGGGCCGCGTGTTCGTGGTTGGCAGTCTGCTGCTGCTGGCAAGCTCCTGGACCTTCTATCACAGCCTGCCGGTCCGGCCTGACCTGCTGTTCCCGTTGTATGCCATCACTGGCCTGTGCGTGGGCGTGATCGGGGCGGTGCCTTACGTAATGGTCAAAGCCTTCCCGCCGGTGGTGCGTTTCAGTGGCCTGTCGTTCTCTTACAACGTGGCATACGCCATCTTCGGCGGCTTGACGCCAATGGTGGTCACTGCGCTGCTGAAGGTCAGCCCGATGGCGCCCGCCTACTATGTGGCGGGGTTGTGCGCCGTTGGTCTGGTCGTGGGCCTTTATTTGCTCGCCAACAAACGCTGATTGGCAGAGGTACCGCTCCGATCGCTGGCAAGCCCCGACCCTGTAGGTGCCGGCTTGCCAGCGATAAGGTTCCCCCTTTCTGAAACATCCTGAAAAGGCCATCCCGGCAACCGGTGATGGCCTTTCATCCAATTGTCACATTGAAGTCATATCGTGTTCATGCGGCCTGCAGATACTTGGGCCCGATCCATCCAACACCCCCAATATTCCTGCTAGGAGCAAGGCATGAAACTGAAGCGTTTGATGGCGGCCCTCACCTTTGCCGCCGCTGGCGTTGCAACCGCCAATGCGGTAGCCGCTGTCGATCCTGCGATCCCGACCTACACCAAGACCACCGGTGTATCGGGCAACCTCTCCAGCGTCGGTTCCGATACCCTCGCGAACCTGATGACTCTGTGGGCCGAGGCCTACAAGAAGGAATATCCGAACGTAAACATCCAGATCCAGGCTGCCGGCTCCTCCACCGCGCCACCTGCGCTGACCGAAGGCACCGCCAACCTCGGCCCGATGAGCCGCAAGATGAAGGATGTCGAGCTGCAGGCCTTCGAGCAGAAGTACGGCTACAAGCCGACCGCCATCCCGGTTGCCGTCGACGCCCTCGCCGTGTTCGTACACAAGGACAACCCGATCAAAGGCCTGACCATGGCCCAGGTCGATGCGATCTTCTCCTCGACCCGCCTTTGCGGCGGCAAGGCCGACGTCAAGACCTGGGGCGACCTGGGCGTGACCGGCGACCTGGCCAACAAGCCGGTTCAGCTGTTCGGTCGTAACTCGGTGTCCGGCACCTACGGCTACTTCAAGGAAGAAGCCCTGTGCAAAGGCGACTTCAAGCCTAACGTCAACGAACAGCCTGGCTCGGCTTCGGTCGTGCAGTCGATCAGCTCCTCGCTCAACGGCATCGGCTACTCGGGCATCGGCTACAAGACCGCCAGCGTCAAGACCGTAGCCCTGGCCAAGAAAGAAGGCGGCGAGTTCATCGAGGACAACGAAGCCAACGCCCTGAACGGCACTTACCCGCTGTCGCGTTTCCTGTACGTCTACGTCAACAAGGCCCCGAACAAGCCTCTGGCCCCGCTGGAAGCCGAGTTCGTGAAGCTGGTCCTGTCGCAAGCTGGTCAGCAGGTCGTGGTGAAGGATGGCTACATCCCGCTGCCGGCCAAAGTGGTCGACAAGACCCTGGCTGACCTGGGCCTGTCCCACGCAGGTAACGTTGCAAAGAAGTAAGTAATTGAGGAAGAGGCCGGCGCGGATGCCGGCCTTTTCCACGAATTCCCAGTCCGAAGCCAGGGTTCCTGAGCGGCGGGCTTTTGTGCGTCAACGCACTGTCATGTTTTTGTCATACGGGACCGCTAGGGTGTGCGCATGAATGATCTGGCCAACTCCACAATGACCCAAAATTCCCCTCCCGTGCGGATTGACTTCAATACGCCGGAGCTGCAACGCAAGCGCCGCATGCGCGCCCTCAAGGATCGCCTGACCCGCTGGTATGTACTGGTGGGCGGGCTTGCCGTATTGGCAGCCATTACCCTGATCTTCTTCTACCTGGCCTATGTGGTGCTGCCACTGTTCCAGGGCGCCGAGCTGACCAGCAAGAAGGCCCTGGAGCCGACCTGGTTGCAGCAGGACGCCGGCAAGCCGCTGATGATCGCGCTTGAAGAGCAGAACCTGGTGGGCATGCGGGTTTCCGACAAGGGGCAGGCGCTGTTCTTTGACTCCAAGACCGGTGCCGAAGTGAAGCGCGTCGACCTGCCGTTGCCAGCTGGCACCCAGGTCAGCTCGATCAGTACCGACCAGCCGGGCAGCCCGCTGGTGGTGTTGGGGTTGTCCAACGGCCAGGCGTTGGTGTTCCACCACACCTACAAGATCACCTACCCGGACAACAAGAAAACCATTACCCCCGACATCGACTTCCCGTACGGCCAGGCGCCGTTCGTGCTCGATGACGAGGGTCGTCCGCTCGAGCACGTAAGCGTGAACCTCAATGGCGAGACCTTGCTGCTGGCTGGTTCCACCGGTTCGCACCTGCAGGTGGTCGAGCTGACGAGCACCGAGAACATGATGACCGGCGAGGTCACCACCGAGCAGAACCGCATCGAACTGCCGCAGATGACCGAAGTGGTGAAGAACATCTTCATCGACCCGCGTCAGCAGTGGCTGTACGTGATCAACGGTCGCGCCACTGCCGACGTCTTCAGCCTGCGTGAGAAAAGCCTCAATGGCCGCTACAAGCTGCTTGAAGACGGCCAGGCCGAAATCACAGCCACTGCCCAGCTGGTCGGCGGCATCTCGCTGATCTTCGGTGACTCCAAGGGGGGGCTGAGCCAGTGGTTCATGGCGCGTGACCCCGATGGCGAATCGCGCTTCAAGCTGATCCGCAGCTTCCAGATGGGCAACGCGCCTGTCGTCCAGATCGACGCCGAGGAGCGCCGCAAGGGCTTCATTGCGCTGGATGCGGCAGGCAAACTGGGCGTGTTCCACAGCACTGCGCACCGAACCCTGTTGGTCGAGCCAGCGGCTGAAGGCCCGGGTATCCTGGCGCTGTCGCCGCGCGCCAACCGCATCATCATCGAGGAAGGTGGCAAGCTGCTGCCACTGAGCCTAAAGAACCCGCACCCTGAAATTTCCTTCAGCGCGCTGTGGGGCAAGGTCTGGTACGAAAACTACGACGAGCCGAAGTATGTATGGCAGTCGACCGCATCGAACACCGATTTCGAACCCAAGCTGAGCCTGTCGCCGCTGACCTTCGGTACTCTGAAGGCCGCCTTCTACGCGATGATCCTGGCTGCTCCACTGGCCATCGCCGCCGCCATCTACACCGCTTACTTCATGGCCCCGGGCATGCGCCGCAAGGTCAAGCCGGTGATCGAACTGATGGAAGCGATGCCGACGGTGATCCTGGGCTTCTTCGCCGGTCTGTTCCTGGCCCCGTACCTGGAAGGCCACCTGCCAGGAGTGTTCAGCCTGTTCGTGATCATGCCCCTTGGTATCCTCCTCACAGGCTTCACCTGGAGCCGTCTGCCTGAGTCGATCCGCCTGCGTATTCCAGACGGCTGGGAAGCCGCGATCCTGATCCCGGTGATCCTGGTGATCGGTTGGTTCGCCCTGTACATGAGCCCGTTTATGGAGACCTGGTTCTTCGGCGGCGACATGCGCCTGTGGATCACCAACGACCTGGGCATCACCTACGACCAGCGCAACGCCCTGGTAGTTGGTATCGCCATGGGCTTCGCGGTCATTCCGAACATCTACTCCATCGCCGAAGACGCCGTGTTCAGCGTGCCGCGCAGCCTGACCCTGGGCTCCCTGGCCCTGGGTGCGACACCGTGGCAGACCCTGACCCGCGTGGTCATCCTCACCGCCAGCCCGGGTATCTTCTCGGCGCTGATGATCGGCATGGGCCGTGCGGTTGGCGAGACCATGATCGTGCTCATGGCCACCGGCAACACCCCGGTGATGGAGCTGAACCTGTTCGAAGGCATGCGCACCCTGGCCGCCAACGTGGCGGTGGAAATGCCTGAATCCGAAGTCGGCGGCAGCCACTACCGTGTGCTGTTCCTCGCTGCCCTCGTGCTGCTGATGTTCACCTTCATCATGAACACCTTGGCCGAGCTGATTCGCCAGCGTCTGCGCAAGAAATACTCGTCGCTTTGATAGGAAGGTAGAGATCCGTGAAAAAGGATTCCCTCAAAAGCTGGTTCAAGAGCGGCGCCCCAGGCGTCTGGATCAGCGGTGGCGCGGTCGCCATGGCGGTGATCATGACCGTCGGCCTGCTGGCGGTGATCGCCGTGCGCGGCCTGGGCCACTTCTGGCCGGCCGACCTGGTCCAGGCCACCTACAAGGTGCCGGGCCAGGCCGACCATATCGTCATCGGTGAAGTGGTACAGAAAGAAGAAGTCCCGCGTGCCCGTCTCAAGGGTGCTGGCTTGCCAGTACCGGACGAGGGGCCGGAGTTCATGACCCGCGAGCTGATCAAGGTCGGTAACCGCGACCTCAATGGCAGCGACTTCACCTGGGTGGTCGGCGAATGGCTGGTCGACGAGCAGAAGCCGGTCGACCTGATCGCCCTGGAACGTCGCGAGTGGGGCAACTTCTACGGCTACCTGGTCAGCGTCAAGGAAGAGGGCAAGGTCGTCGCCGAAGGCCCTGCGGCCTGGAACGAGCTACAGACTCGCCTCAAGCGCGCCAACCAGCTCAACAGCGAGCTGCAGAGCCTCGAGAAGAAAGACATTGGTGCCATCAACCATGGCCTCGAACGCCTGCGCCTGCATGCCCGTAAACTGGAACTGGACGGCAAACTGGACGCCGCTGCCCAAGCAGACATGGACGCCGAGCGTGCCGAGCTGAACAGCCGCTACAAGGCCATCGAAGACCGACTGACCAGTCTGCACCAGGCTTTTGCCCGTGACAGCCTGGTGGCGCGTGACGGTAATGGCCGCGAAGTCGAGATCAACCTGAGCAAAGTGGTACATGCCATCCAGCCGAACGCCATGTCCGGCATGACGAAGATGGGCACCTACTTCGCCAAGGTCTGGGAGTTCCTCAGCGACGACCCGCGTGAAGCCAACACTGAAGGCGGTATCTTCCCAGCCATCTTCGGTACCGTGATGATGACCCTGATCATGGCCGTGATCGTCACCCCGTTCGGTGTGCTGGCCGCCGTTTACCTGCGCGAGTACGCCAAGCAGGGACCGGTGACCCGCCTGATTCGTATTGCGGTGAACAACCTGGCGGGTGTTCCGGCCATCGTCTACGGCGTGTTCGGACTGGGCTTCTTCGTCTACGTGCTGGGCGGTTCGATCGACCGTCTGTTCTTCCCCGAAGCGCTGCCGGCACCGACCCTGGGTACTCCGGGCCTGCTGTGGGCCTCGTTGACCTTGGCACTGCTGGCCGTGCCCGTGGTGATCGTGGCCACCGAGGAAGGCCTGGCGCGCATTCCACGTACCGTGCGCGAAGGCTCCCTGGCCTTGGGTGCGACCAAGGCCGAGACCCTGTGGAAAATTGTCCTGCCGATGGCCAGCCCGGCCATGATGACCGGCATGATCCTCGCGGTGGCCCGCGCTGCCGGTGAGGTCGCGCCGCTGATGCTGGTGGGTGTGGTGAAACTGGCACCGTCGCTGCCGGTTGACGGCAACTACCCGTACCTGCACCTGGATCAAAAGATCATGCACCTGGGCTTCCACATCTACGACGTCGGCTTCCAAAGCCCTAACGTCGAGGCCGCGCGGCCGTTGGTGTACGCCACCGCGCTGCTGCTGGTGCTGGTGATCGCCACCCTAAACCTCTCGGCGGTGTGGATCCGTAACCACCTGCGCGAGAAGTACAAGGCTCTCGACAGCTGAACCTGATTGCAAGCGTGCCGCCCGCCCGTCGGGCGGCCCTTTGAAACGCATTGATAGCGTATGGAGTTGACCATGCAGCATGAATCCCACGCCCACGGCATCGACATGTCGGCCCTGGGCCGCGACAAGCAGAGCCTGCGCCTGGCCGAAGAAACCGTGGCCATCGAAGTACCGGGCCTGTCCCTGTTCTATGGCGAGAAGCAAGCGCTGTTCGATGTGCAGATGAATATCCCCAAGCAGCGCGTGACCGCCTTCATCGGCCCGTCCGGTTGCGGCAAGTCGACCCTGCTGCGTACCTTCAACCGCATGAACGACCTGGTTGACGGTTGCCGCGTGGAAGGCGCGATCAACCTGTACGGCAACAACATTTACCGCAAGGGCGAAGACGTGGCGGAGCTGCGTCGCCGTGTGGGCATGGTGTTCCAGAAGCCCAACCCGTTCCCCAAGACCATCTACGAGAACGTGGTCTACGGCCTGCGCATCCAGGGCATCAACAAGAAGCGTGTGCTCGATGAGGCTGTCGAATGGGCACTCAAGGGCGCTGCCCTCTGGGATGAGGTGAAGGACCGCCTGCACGAATCGGCACTGGGCCTCTCTGGCGGTCAGCAGCAGCGTCTGGTCATCGCCCGCACCATCGCGGTAGAACCGGAAGTGCTGCTGCTCGACGAGCCATGCTCGGCACTGGACCCGATCTCGACCCTGAAGGTCGAAGAGCTGATCTACGAGCTGAAATCCAAGTACACCATCGTCATCGTGACCCACAACATGCAGCAGGCGGCCCGTGTCTCGGACTACACCGCGTTCATGTACATGGGCAAACTGGTCGAATTCGGGGATACCGACACCCTGTTCACCAACCCGGCGAAGAAGCAGACCGAAGACTACATCACCGGTCGCTACGGCTAACAACCGAAGCCAGGGAACGACACGAACTTCTTGAAGCTTGCAGCTTCTTCGCGGAGCGAGACGATGATCAACAAAGAAAGCCTTACGCATCACATTTCCCAGCAGTTCAACGCCGAGCTCGAAGAGGTGCGCAGCCACCTGCTGGCCATGGGTGGCCTGGTCGAGAAGCAGGTCAACGACGCCGTTACCGCGCTGATCGAGGCCGACTCGGGCCTGGCCCAGCAAGTGCGCGAAGTGGACGAGCAGATCAACCAGATGGAGCGCAACATCGACGAGGAGTGCGTGCGCATCCTCGCTCGCCGTCAGCCTGCCGCGTCCGACCTGCGCCTGATCATCAGCATTTCCAAGTCGGTGATCGACCTGGAGCGCATTGGTGACGAGTCGACCAAGATCGCCCGCCGTGCCATCCAGCTGTGCGAGGAAGGCGAATCGCCGCGTGGCTATGTCGAGGTTCGCCATATCGGCGACCAGGTGCGCAACATGGTGCGTGACGCGCTGGATGCGTTCGCCCGCTTCGACGCCGACCTGGCATTGTCGGTGGCTCAGTACGACAAGACCATCGACCGCGAGTACAAGACCGCGCTGCGCGAGCTGGTGACCTACATGATGGAAGACCCGCGCTCGATCTCGCGGGTACTGAGTGTTATCTGGGCCCTGCGTTCGCTGGAACGCATCGGCGACCACGCGCGCAACATCTCGGAGCTGGTGATCTATCTGGTGCGCGGCACTGATGTGCGCCACCTGGGCCTCAAGCGCATGAAAGAGGAAGTCGAAGGAACGGCCGATAGCGCTAATGTTCCGGCCGGAGCGGACGATAAATAGGATTGCTCCCGAGCCTCAACGCCCGGCCTGTGCCGGGCGTTTTCGTTTGCGGTCGAGCAGCCAGCAGGCACCTGCGAATGATGTGAAGAACTCCCGGCGTGGTCCATGTTTTGGCAAATGGCCATCAGTCAGCGTTATGCTAGCCGGGATTCAAGAGGAGTATCGATGAGTAAAGTCAATGTGCTGGTCGTGGATGACGCACCGTTCATTCGTGACCTGGTGAGGAAGTGCTTGCGCAATGCCTTCCCCGGCATGGTCATCGACGATGCGGTCAACGGCCGCAAGGCCATGACCATGCTGAGCAAAGAACCGTTCGACCTGGTGCTGTGCGACTGGGAGATGCCGGAAATGTCCGGTTTGGAACTGCTGACCTGGTGCCGTCAGCAGCCCGAGATGAAGAACCTGCAGTTCATCATGGTAACCAGCCGTGGTGACAAGGAGAACGTGATCCAGGCCATTCAGGCCGGCGTCTCAGACTTCGTCGGCAAGCCGTTCACCAACGAGCAGCTGCTGACCAAGGTAAAAAAGGCGCTGACCAAGATCGGCAAACTCGAAGGCCTGGTGGCGGGTGCGCAGGCACGGGTCAACTCGGCATTCGCCAACGACTCGTTGAGCGCCCTGACTGGCGGCAAGCCTGAAGCGGCCAAGGTCTCGGCGCCCGCGCCTGCCTCAGCCCCGGCCCCTGCCAAACCCTTGATCAACGCGCCAACCCCCACTACCGCCGCTGCTGCTGCGCAGACGGGCCGTGGTCAGGGGCAGCTGCGGTTGTCCAGCGGTACACAGCCTTGTGTGATCAAGGCCTTGAGCCTCAAGGAAGCCTTGCTGGTGGTTCGGCGTAGTGCGGTCCTGCCACAAGTGCTAGAAGGTGCGGTGTTGGACCTGGAGCAGGGCGAGAACGCCGAGGTGGCACGTTTGAACGGCTACTTGCATGCGATTGCGGCTCTGGAACCGAAACCAGAGAGTGATTGGCTGCAATTGACGTTCAAGTTCGTCGATCAGGATGCACAGAAGCTGGATTACCTGTCGCGCCTGATCGCGCGCGGCACCCAGCAGAAGCATTTCACTCCGGGGGCCTGAGCCCATCGTCGATAAGCTGGCGCCTTGGGTTGCACGACCACCAGGTGCCGGCTTGTCGGGTGCTGGCTGTTCACCCGACCAACTGCAGCCCATCGGCCAAATCCCCCTGCTAGGCTTCGACAGACAATAACTGTCAAAAAGCCACTATCATGCCAGCCTCTCGCCTGCTGCTGTTCTGTGCCTTGCTCACGGCTTCGGCGTCGAGCCTGGGCATGACCATCTACAAGACCGTCGACAATTTCGGCGTGGTCTCGTACTCCGACCGTTACAGCCCCGGCGCGAAAACCTTCGAGCTGCGTGAGCCGATGCTCGAACGGATCGAGGGCAAGGTGCGTTTGCAGACCGAGACCTTTCCTGGCGGTGTGCGCTTTGTCGTGCGAAATGACCTGTACGTACCGATGCAGGTCGAGCTGCGTATCGACAAGCTGGCCAACGCCTTTGGCGGCAACGCGCCCCGCACCGTGCGCGCCATCGTCGGCCCGCGTTCGAGCAAAACGTTGAGCTCGGTGCTGGCGGCGCCGGGCGGGCCGCTCAAGTATGTCAGCCAGTTCCAGTACGCCATGGGAGACCCCTCTCAGCGCTCGCTGGCTTACCGATATCCCTTCCCCTGGAAAGGCGGACCGTTCCGCTTGACCCAGGGGCCCAATGGCCGTTTCAGCCACTTCGGCCCTAAGGGGCGCTATGCCATGGACATCGCCATGCCAGAGGGCACGCCGATCATCGCTGCGCGGGGTGGGGTGGTGGTCAGGATCGAGAACAACCAGAGTGGGCGGGGCACCAACCCGTCGGGCAACTTCGTGCGTATTCTGCACCCGGACGGCACCATGGGCGTCTACCTGCACCTGATGCGCGGGTCGGTGGTGGTCGCTGAGGGGCAACAGGTGGTAGTAGGGCAGGCCTTGGCCAAGTCGGGCAACACGGGCAACAGCACCGGGCCACATCTGCATTTCGTGGTGCAACGCAATGTGGGGCTGGCGCTGGAGTCGATACCCTTTCAGTTCGACCGGCCGATTGGCGGGCTGCCGGATTTTACCGCTGGCAACCCTTGAGGAGGGTGTGGGCTTCACCGTCGGCAAGCCGGCCCCTGCAGGTTCGGGAGTCGGCTTGCCGGGTGGCGCCACGGTCGGTCAATCCAGCTTGAGCACCTTGGCCAGCACGATCTTTGGCCCTTTCATCTTCTTGATGATGATACGCAGCCCCTCGACCTCCAGCACTTCTTCTTCCTCAGGTACCCGCTTGAGCGTCTCGTACACCAGGCCAGCCAGGGTTTCTGCCTCGATATGGTCCAGGTCGATGCCCAACAGGCGCTCGACCTTGAACAGCGGTGTATCGCCACGCACCAGCAGTTTGCCCGGCTGGTAGGCGAGGATGCCGCGTTCGGTCTTGCGGTGTTCGTCCTGGATGTCGCCGACCAGCACTTCCAGCACGTCTTCCATGGTCAGGTAGCCGATTACCTTGCCATCGGCTTCCTCGACCAGCACGAAATGCGCGCCGCCCTTGCGGAACTGCTCCAGCAGTTGCGCCAGCGGCATGTGCCGGGAAACACGCTCCAGCGGGCGGGAGAGGTCTTCCAGGTCGATGGTCTCGGGCAGGTGCTCCAGCTCGGCAAGCTCCAGCAGCAAGTCCTTGATGTGCAGCAGTCCGGTGAACTCCTCGCGCTCGGCGTCGTACACCGGGTAACGGCTGAACTTGTGGCGGCGTACCAGGGCCAGGATCTCCCTCAGCGGCGCATGGGCGTCGATACTGACCATGTCTTCGCGCGAGTTGGCCCAGTCGACCACCTCCAGCTCGCCCATTTCGACCGCCGAGGCGAGTACGCGCATGCCCTGGTCACTCGGGTCCTGGCCTCGGCTGGAGTGCAGGATGAGCTTGAGCTCCTCGCGGCTGTAGTGGTGCTCGTGGTGTGGGCCGGGCTCACCCTGGCCGGCAATGCGCAGGATGGTGTTGGCGCTGGCGTTGAGCAGATAGATGGCCGGGTACATCAGCCAGTAGAACAGGTACAGCGGCACGGCTGTCCACAGCGACAGCAGTTCCGGTTTGCGGATGGCCCAGGACTTGGGCGCCAGCTCGCCGACCACGATGTGCAGGTAGGAGATCACGAAGAAGGCGACGAAGAACGAAATCGCCTTGATCAGCTCAGGCGTGTCCACACCCATGTATGCCAGCAATGGCTCGAGCAAGTGGGCGAAGGCCGGCTCACCGACCCAGCCCAGGCCTAGGGAGGCGAGGGTGATACCCAACTGGCAGGCCGAGAGGTAGGCGTCCAGCTGGTTGTGAACCTTGCGCAGGATGCTGCCGCGCCAGCCGTGCAGTTCGGCAATGGATTCGACGCGGGTAGCGCGCAGCTTGACCATGGCGAACTCGGCGGCAACGAAGAAGCCGTTGAGCAGCACCAGCAGCAGGGCGAAGATGATCATGCCGAAATCGGCGAATAACGAGGTGAGGCTGATACCAGGGGAAGGGTCCATGATGGAGTTTTTACGGGGTCCGTCTTTGGGAAATTAAAAAATAAAGTGCCAGCTTTTGCTGGCACAGGGGATCCAATGTAGCGGCTGAGGGCGCAAAAGCAAAGGGTGGTGGTCCTATTGGGGCCGACTGCACGCCCAAACGCTTCGCCGACAGGTCAGTCCTGGTCAGCTTTGCCGTTGGCCAATTGAGCCGGTGCGAAGTGACAGGTGAAGGTGCTGCCATGCCCCGGAACGCTGCTGATCTCCAGCTTGCCGCGATGGCGCATCAGCACATGCTTGACGATGGCCAGGCCAAGCCCGGTACCTCCGGTGTTGGAAGCGCGGCTGGAGTCGACCCGGTAGAAACGTTCGGTCAGGCGGGGCAGGTGCTTGGCGTCGATACCCACACCTGAATCCTGCACAGACAGATGGGCGCCCTGTTCATCGGCCCACCAGCGGATGCGGATGCTGCCTTCGTCCTGGGTGTACTTGACTGCATTGAACACCAGGTTGGAGAACGCGCTGCGCAGCTCCGCCTCGCTGCCCTTCAGGCGCAGGCCCGGCGCAGCTTCCAGGCTGATTCGCTGGTTACGTGGGCCAGACAGCGCCTGGGCATCGCTCTTGATCGACTGCAGCAGGGTGTCCACAGCCACCGGATGGTTGTCCGATGGGTAGTCCGTGGCTTCCAGCTTGGCCAGCAGCAACAGGTCGTTGAGCAGGGTCTGCATGCGTGAGCCCTGCTGGCTCATCTGCTGCAATGCCCGGCCCCAGCGTGGGTTCACGTCATCGACGTTGTCCAGCAGCGTTTCCAGATAGCCAGTGATCACCGTCAGCGGGGTGCGCAGTTCATGCGAGACGTTGGCCACGAAGTCCTTGCGCATCTGTTCGAGCTGATGAATGCGGGTGACATCGCGCACCAGCATCAGATGCTCGTTGTTGCCGTAACGGGTGATATGCAACTGGACCCGCATGCGGTCGTTGATCGGCGACGGGATTTCCAGCGGCTCGGCGTAGTTCCCGGCCTCGAAGTATTCCTTGAAACGGGGATGACGCACCAGGTTGGTGACGGGTTGTCCGCCATCCTGAGGGGTCTTGAAGCCCAGCAGGGTTTCAGCGGCGCGGTTCCACCATTCCAGGTTGCCGTCGCTGTCGAGCATGATCACTGCATCGCGCAGCGCGGCGGTGGATTCCTGAACCCGGTCGATCACTGCCTGCAGGCGGCCACGCACTCGTTGGTCGCGCCGCTGCAGGTGGTAGATGCTGTCGAAGACCTCGCCCCACAGGCCGTAGCCATCGGGTGGAGCTTCGTCGGGCTGATGGTTGCGCAGCCAGTCATGCAGGCGCAGCAGTTGCTTGAGGGTCCAACCCAGGTAAAGCGCCAGGCCAATGGCCAGGCTCCAGCCGTAGTAGCCACTGATCAGTCCACCGATCAGGCAAACGGTGATCAGTAGCAGCAGGTGACGAATCAGGGTCGCGTGCCAGTTCTGGTTCAATTGACGGTCCTTGTACAGCGGCGTGCGGCTGGCTTGCGGGTTAGTCAGCTTTTGGTCGAGAAGCGGTAACCCGTGCCCCGGACGGTTTGTACCAGATTTTCATAGGCCTCACCCAAGGCTTTGCGCAGGCGGCGGATATGCACGTCGACGGTGCGTTCCTCGACATAGACGTTGCCGCCCCAGACCTGGTCCAGCAGTTGCCCACGGGTGTAGGCGCGTTCCTGGTGGGTCATGAAGAACTGCAGCAGGCGGTACTCGGTAGGCCCCATTTCCGCAGGCTTGCCATCGATGGTCACGCGGTGGCTGATCGGGTCGAGCAGCAGGCCGCCGACTTCGATGGGGGCTTCACTGTCACTGGGGCCGGTGCGACGCAGCACGGCCTTCAGGCGTGCCACCAGCTCGCGCGGCGAGAACGGCTTGGTGATGTAGTCGTCGGCGCCGACTTCCAGGCCTTGGATCTTGTTGTCCTCTTCACCTTTGGCGGTGAGCATGATGATCGGGATGTCCCCGGTCAGCTCGTCACGCTTGAGGCGACGAGCCAGCTCGATGCCGGAAGTGCCGGGGAGCATCCAGTCCAGCAGGATCAGGTCGGGCTTGCGGTCGACGATGATCGCGTGGGCCTGCTGCGAGTTCTCCGCTTCCAGGCAGTCATAGCCGGCCATTTCCAATGCAACGGCGATCATCTCGCGGATAGGCGCCTCGTCGTCGACGATCAGAATGTTTCTGCCAACCATGCTCAAAACCTCTCCCAGGAACGATGTCTTGGCCCGCATTAGATAACGGAATTATTGCAGCTGTGTGACAGGGCGTTGGCCGTTCTGGCGACATTCCATGACTGGACTAGGCTTCAAAGGGCCGCTGCGGCGGCTCTTCGAACCCATAGCCCCCGAACAATGGTGATTCCAATGACACGACATACGCTGAGCTGGATGGCCCTTTTCGCTGCCCTGGCGCTCCCGGGGGTGGCGTCCGCCCACCATGCCATGGAAAAAGATGGCATGTGGGTCGATGATGCCGGGATGACGCTCTACACCTTCGACAAGGACAGCGGTGGAAAGTCGATGTGCAATGGTGAGTGTGCGAAGAACTGGCCGCCGCTGATGGTCTCGAAGGACGATGAGGCACCAAAGGACAAGTGGACCCACGTCACCCGCGACGATGGTTCAATGCAGTGGGCCTATGACGGCAAGCCGCTGTACACCTTCATCAAGGACAAGAAAGCCGGGGACAAGACCGGCGATGGCATGAAAGACGTCTGGCACATCGCCAAGCCTTGAGGTCCTGCGGGCCCACACGCCGCGTCGATCACGAACCTGCTGCGGCTGTTGCACAGCCCTTTCTCGACATAAGGCCGCTCCTACAAGGCACGCGCATTGCCTGTAGGAGCCGGCTTGACTGCGATGAACTCAGCGCAAGGCGTAATCCAGCACCACGCCAATGAACACCAGCATCCCCGCCCAGTGATTGTGCAGGAAGGCCTTGAAGCACGACTCGCGGTCCAGCTTGCGCGTCGACCAGAACTCCCAGGCGAAGCACAGCGCCGCACCCAGCAGCCCCAAGTGGAACCAGCCCCCCAGCTCGAAGCGGTTTCCCGCCAGCAACAGGCAGCCCAGCGACAGCATCTGCAGGCTCAGGATGATGACCCGGTCGGCCTCGCCGAACAGAATCGCGGTGGATTTCACCCCAATCTTCAAGTCGTCGTCGCGGTCGACCATGGCGTAGTAGGTGTCGTAGCCCACCGTCCATAGCAGGTTGGCGATGTACAGCAGCCAGGCACTGGCTGGCAGTTCACCACCGGCCGCCGTGAATGCCATGGGGATACCCCAGGAATACGCGGCGCCCAGTACCACTTGGGGGTAGTAGGTGAAGCGCTTCATGAACGGGTAGCAGAAAGCCAGGGCCACCGCCCCGAACGACAGCCAGACCGTCTTGCTGTTGGTGCACAGCACCAGCAGGAAACTCACCCCGACCAGAATCGCGAACAGCGCCACGGCCTCGCGTGGCCTGACCCGGCCGCTGGCCAGGGGACGATCGGCGGTGCGCTTGACGTGGCCGTCCACTTTGCGATCGGCGAAGTCGTTGATGCAGCAGCCGGCGGCGCGCATCAGTACCACCCCCAGGCCGAAGATCAGCACGTTGGCCAGTGTCGGCGAGCCATTGCCGGCGATCCACACTGCCGACAAGGTTGGCCACAGCAGCAGGTAGATACCGATGGGTCGATCCATACGGCTGAGCTGTATGAAATCCCAGGCACGCGGATGGACGCGATTGAGCGACTTGAGCATTTGCAGGTACATCAGCGAGTTTCCTCCTTGGCCGCTTGCCATAGCGCCGGCAGGAAGACTTCCGCCACCAGCAGGTCGAGGCCATCGCGTTCGAAGCGTGAGCGTCGTCCCCACAGATTTGCCTGGGCTGCTTCGGCGGGCAACCAGGCCTGTGGATACTGGCAGGCCTCGATCGGGTGGCGAACGAATGCCTGGTCGCAGAACAGTAGCTCGCCGAGTGAGCGGCTGCCCAGCGACTCCAGGTCCAGGCCGCCACGCGCCAGTGCACTGCGGCTCGAGACGCTACGGGCGAAGACCCATGGTTCGCCATGGCCGCGCAGGAACACTTCGCGCACCCAGCCTTCGGCCCCCGTGGGGATGCCCAGGGCCAGGCATTCGTCCTCGCGCAGGGCTTGCCAGCCCTCGAACAGCGGGGTAACGGTGAAGTGGTTCTGGGAAAGATGGGTCAGGCGGCGGGTCAGCGAGCCTTCGTCGAACAGCCAGTCAACAATGGGCTGGCCCAGGCCGGTTGCCAGTTGCGAATACGGCAGCCACGCGGCAGCGGCTGCTTGCGGGGTTTCGTACGACACGTCGGTATGCTTGTTACAACCAGAGAGGCGGCGAGCTTAGCATGATTGCCCCGACTGCTTGCATACTGCTGGCTGGGCCATTACAAAGCCCCACCTGACTGAGGAACGAGCCTGATGAAAAAGTGGCAGTGTATTGTTTGCGGATTGATCTACGACGAAGCCGAAGGCTGGCCGGACGACGGCATCGCTCCGGGCACCCGTTGGGAAGATGTACCGGAAGATTGGCTGTGCCCCGACTGCGGCGTCGGCAAGAGTGACTTCGAAATGATCGCCATCGGCTGATCGAACCTGTTCAAGAGCGAGGAAAGCACGACATGTCATCCCCTGTGGTCATCATCGGTACTGGTCTGGCGGGCTATAACCTGGCCCGTGAGTTTCGCAAGCTCGATACCCAGACGCCGCTGCTGCTGATTACCGCCGACGACGGCCGCTCCTACTCCAAGCCAATGCTCTCCACCGGCTTTGCCAAGCACAAGGATGCCGACGGCCTATGCATGGCCGAACCTGGCGCCATGGCCGACCAGCTCAATGCCGAAATCCGCACCCATACCCGCATCAGCGGTATCGACCCAGGCCACAAGCGCCTGTGGATTGGCGAGGAGGCCATCGAGTATCGGGACTTGGTATTGGCCTGGGGCGCGCAGACAGTGCAAGTGCCCATCGAAGGGGATGCTGGTGAATGGGTATTCCCGATCAATGACCTGGAAGACTACGCCCGGTTTCGCGCCGCCGCTGCGGGCAAGCAGCGCGTACTGATCCTGGGTGCCGGGCTGATTGGCTGCGAGTTCGCCAACGACCTGACCTTGGGTGGTTACCAGGTCGATGTCGTGGCCCCGTGCGAGCAATTGATGCCAACCCTGCTGCATCCGGCTGCCGCCGCGGCGGTACAGGACGGGCTGCAAGAGTTGGGCGTACGCTTTCATCTGGGGCCCGTGCTGACGCGCCTGCAACGGGCGGGTGATGGGCTTGAGGCGCATCTGTCGGACGGTACCGTGATCGCCTGCGAACTGGTGGTGTCCGCCATTGGCCTGCGCCCACGCATCGACCTGGCCGCTGCCGCGGGCCTGCAGACCAATCGCGGTGTGGTGGTGGACCGACAGTTGCGTACGTCCCACGGCAATATCTTCGCGCTGGGGGACTGCGCCGAGGTCGACGGTATCAACCTGCTGTATGTGATGCCGCTGATGGCTTGTGCCCGTGCCTTGGCCCAGACCCTGGCCGGCAACCCCACCACAGTCAGTTATGGGCCGATGCCGGTCACAGTGAAGACCCCGGCCTGCCCACTGGTAGTCTCGCCGCCACCTCCGGGCCGGGAGGGTATTTGGCGGGTGCACGGCGAGGGTCGTGACCTCAAGGTGCTCTGCCACGATGCCGACGGCCAGTTGTTGGGCTATGCCCTGACGGGCGCCGGGGTGATGGAGAAACTGGCCCTGAATCGGCAGTTACCACCCCTGATGGCGTAAATGACAGGCGTTCTGTCGGGTTTACCCTTTAGTTGCCACTACAATGGCCGCCCAGATACTGGCGCGGCCTCGGTGGGCGTGCCATTCTCACTCCCGTCTGCCGCAGATTAGAGCCTGCGGTGCCTTGAGCGCTGCCTCTTCGGGCAGCACGGCATAACAACAAGAATTCCGTCAAAGAGGCTTCACTATGCGTAAACCAGAACTCGCCGCCGTCATCGCCGAAAAGGCCGATCTGACCAAGGAAAAAGCCAACCAAGTGCTGAACGCGATTCTCGACAGCATCACAGGTGCCCTGGACAAGGACACCGTCACCTTGGTCGGCTTCGGCACCTTCGAAAAACGCCATCGTGGTGCCCGCACCGGCAAGAACCCGCAAACCGGCCAGCCGGTGAAGATCAAGGCCAGCAACACCGTTGCCTTCAAACCTGGCAAGAACCTTCGTGACAGCGTCAACGCCCCAGCCAAGCCGGCTAAAAAAGGCAAGTGATGCACACCTGACAATCCCCAGTGTCAGTAAGACGGGCGCCCCAGGGCGCCCGTCGTGTTTTGCAAGCGATGCATTCGGCAGAGCTGTATAAAAAGTTCAGGAAACGGATAAACTCCGCGTCTCAGTCATTTTTTATTCGAGGCGCGTTGATGAAGTTTCGCTTTCTTCTTTGGGCCATGGGGCTATTGATGGCCAGGGCCAGCCGCAGCAACCCGGCCTTCCAACAGCAGCTCAAGGACAAAGACCTGGTGTTCCAGATGCAGACACTGGACGGCAAGGTTGCGCGTCACTTCATCGTCAGCGGCGAGCGCGTCAGCAGCAAGGGTGGGTTGCACCCGCAACCGGCTTTCGCCATTGCATTCAAGGATGCGGCTTACGGTTTTGCCACGATGCAGGCGGGTAACAAGCAGTTGGCCTTCATGCAGGGTATCCAGGACAAGAACATCCAGATCAAGGGCAATCCAGCGTTGGTGATGTGGTTCCAGGGTTTGATGAAGTACCTGAAGCCGAAAAAGAAGGGTTGAGATCCCAGAAACTGTTGCGCTGAACCTGTGAGCGCGGGCTCATCCGCCAAGCCCGCGCCACAGGGGCGAATACCCCGAAAGATTGGACGGATCCAACCCTGGGGATCAATGCGGTGCGTGGAATTGCGAGGCCAGCTCGCGCAACAGGCTTTCGGCCTCCAGCACCTTGTTCACCACATCCTCCGCCTTTTCCCGCGTGATGCCCAGACGGTCCAGTAAATCATCAGGGATTTCAGCCTGTGGCCCTGAGCCGATTCCGCGCGAGCGCAGCAGCCGGGTCGCCAGGCACACCAAATTGGGGAATGCTGAATTTTCGCCGTCGTAGGACGGGTCATGCTGGAAACGCAGCGCGGCCGACAGCTCTTCTGGCATGTCCCACAGCTTCATCAGCCAAGTGCCGATCTGTTCGCGGCTGATGCCCAGCAGGTGCTGTTCCACATAGGTGTGGCACAGGTGCGGGTTGACCTCCAGATGACGGCAGATCAGCGAGAAGTGCGGTGGGAACACGTGGGCCAGCAGTAGATAGCCGAAATTGTGCAGCAGCCCCGCGAGGTAGGTCAGACCGGCTTCAGGGCGCTCGGCCCGTGGCATGGCGCGGGTCAGGCCTTCGATGATCGCGGCGGTGTAGATCGACTGCTGCCAGTAAGGCGTGGCTTGCTGGGGGTGGTCTTTCGGCAGGCTCAGGGTCTTGCCCAGGGCCAGGCCCAAGGCCAGGTTGATCACCAGGTCGAAGCCCAGCACGCGCACGATGGCGTCCTCTACCGAGCGGATCTTGCCGGGTGAGGCGTAGTAAGGGGACGCCGCCCAGCTGACCACTTGGGCAGCCAGCGCTGGATCGGTTTCCACTACGCCGGTGATGTCATCGATGCTGGCATTGGGGTCGACCCGCAGCTTGATGATCTTCTGTGCGGTGTCTGCCAGCGGCGGAATTTCGATGGTCTGCTCCAGTCGTTGCTGGATGCGTCGGGCGGTGAAGGCCTGCACGGCCTGGGTGATTTCCTTCGAGTCGTCGTCGGGGCGGTCCAGGTTGGGGCGGATGTCCCTGACGGGCTGTCCGAAGCTGCCCGCGCTGGCTTTCTTCAGCATGCGCTTGAAGTCATCCCGCTCGATTCTCAGCAAAAGACCGGTTTCTCCGGACTCGATGAGCAGCGTCTGGCTGTCGAGCAGTTTCTGTTCGTACAGGCAAGGCGAGCTGGTCAGCGCCGGGATGCCAGGCAGCGCCTTGAGACTGTGCTTGTCGAGCATCTGCTTGAGGCGTGCAACGGGGACCGCACGGAGCTTGCGTCCGGTCAATTCCTCAAGGCGATTGAGGTCCAGCAGCTTGCTCTGTGGGAACAGCACCATCAGGGCGCCGACCTCATCGTCGAGCAGAATCGCCTGTACCCGCGAAGCCGCCGGCAGGGCCGGATCCTCAGGCACCTCGCGATAGCTGACGCCAAGCTTTTCCAGCAGCAGCTTGATCACCGAGGGTGCATGTGGGGTTGCGGTATCCAGGGCAACTTCAGTCATGGTCCGTATCCACTATTTCTTTTAAACGCGAAGTATAACCAGCCTGGCCCGCAAGCTGGATCCAATTTGGGACAATCGTCACACTTGGCCATATTGCTGGCCATGGCGCAGCCAGCGATCGAGCAGCGGGCTGACATGGTCGGGCCAGCGGGCTAGCAGGGCCTGGGCCGCGTCACGCACGGCCGGCAGCAGATCGGCATCGCGCATCAAGTCGGCAACCTTGAACTGTAGCAGGCCAGTCTGACGGGTTCCGAGCATCTCGCCAGGGCCACGCAGCTCCAGGTCTTTCTCGGCGATGATGAAGCCATCGTTGGTTTCCCGCATGATCCCCAGCCGTTCGCGGCCGATCTGCGACAGGGGCGGGTGGTACAACAGGACGCAATGGCTGACCGCGCTGCCACGGCCGACGCGGCCACGCAGCTGGTGCAACTGGGCCAGGCCAAGGCGCTCGGGGTTCTCGATGATCATCAGGCTGGCATTCGGTACATCCACCCCGACCTCGATCACCGTGGTGGCCACCAGCAGTTGCAGCTTGCCTTCCTTGAACTCGGCCATCACCGCCGCCTTCTCGGCCGGTTTCATGCGGCCGTGGATCAAGCCCACGCGCAGCTCGCCCAGGGCGCTGCCCAGCTCCTCGAAGGTGCTTTCTGCCGCCTGGCAGGTCAGCTCTTCGGACTCCTCGATCAACGTGCACACCCAATACGCCTGGCGCCCTTCGGCACAGGCAGCGCGGACCCGCTCGACCACTTCGAAACGCCGGCTGTCTGCGACCAGAACGGTGTTGACCGGTGTGCGGCCAGGCGGCAGCTCGTCAAGGATCGAGGTGTCGAGGTCGGCGTAGGCGCTCATGGCCAGGGTGCGGGGGATCGGCGTGGCCGTCATGATCAGTTGGTGCGGGCACAGTTCGCCGGCCACACCTTTCTTGCGCAAGGCCAGGCGTTGCTGGACACCGAATCGGTGCTGCTCGTCGATGATCGCCAGGGCCAGGTGCTTGAACCGGACCTCGTCCTGGAACAGCGCGTGGGTACCGACCACCATGGGTGCGCCATTGGCGATCTGCTCCAGGGCACTGGTACGGGCCTTGCCCTTGAGTTTGCCGGCCAACCAGGCCACCTCTATGCCCAGTGGTTCCAACCAGCGCTTGAACGTGATGTAGTGCTGCTCGGCCAAGATCTCGGTCGGGGCCATCAGTGCCACCTGGTAGCCGGCTTCCAGCGCCTGAAGCGCCGCCAGGGCAGCTACCACGGTCTTGCCGGCGCCGACATCGCCTTGCACCAGGCGCATCAT
The DNA here is from genome assembly GCF_040762985.1 of Pseudomonas sp. Rh2. Lineage (NCBI taxonomy): Bacteria > Pseudomonadati > Pseudomonadota > Gammaproteobacteria > Pseudomonadales > Pseudomonadaceae > Pseudomonas > Pseudomonas sp. Rh2. The sequence continues at coordinate 408,438 of NZ_CP142890.1, read as the reverse complement.
CGGCTCGGCCTGGCTGAGGTCGTAGGCAATTTCATTGGCAACCCGTTGCTGGGCGCCGGTCGGCTTGAAGCCGAGGTTGGCCAGGTATTGCGCTTGCAGACGGCCAGCCTTGGGCAGCACGGGGGCACGTAGGCTGCGCAGGCTTTCGCGCAGGCGCTGCTGCGAAAGCTGGTGGGTCAGCAGCTCTTCGAACGCCAGGCGATGCTGGGCCCAGTGCTGGCCTTCGGCGAGTTCGTCGAGGTCAGCGTCAGCCGGTGGGTTGTGCAGGTAGCGGATGGCATCGTCCAGCGGTGCCAGGTGGTAATCGCGAGCCAATTGCTCCGGCAGCCAGTCCGGCAGGCTGCGCGGGCCGAGCATGCCCAGGCTCTGTTGGCACAGCAGGCGCAAGCGCTGCTGGGTGAGCCCTTCGGTGGACGGGTAGATCGGCGTCAGTGTCTGCTCGACAGGAGGCGGTGGTTCGTCTCCGTTCAGTGCACGGTACTCTGGGTGGTAGATTTCCAGCCCTGATGCACCTGGCCGGGCTTCGCCGTAGCAGCGCAGGTGCGTGCCACGCTTCAGGCCCTCTTTCTGAGCATTGCTGAAGTGGTAGAAGCGCAGGCTCAGCACGCCGCTCCCGTCACCCAGGCGTACCACCAGGCTGCGGCGTTTGCCCATGGTCACATCGGCACCGCTGACCACACCTTCGATGACCGCGTCCTGGCCGGGGCGCAGGGCCCCGATGGGAACGACGCGCGTGCGGTCCTGGTAGCGCAGCGGCAGGTGGAACAGCAGGTCCTGCAGATTCTCGAGTCCAACCTTGGCGAGTTTTTCCGCCATGGCTTCGCCCACTCCCTTGAGTGCCGTGACCGGCACCTTAGACAGCTCAGTCATGGTTCAGGCCGATTGTTCCACGGGCGGCTTGGCGACCGAGCAGAGGCGGATCGAGTCAGCGAGGATCTCGATCGCCTTGGGCCGTGGGAAGCTGGCGCGCCAGGCAATGGCCACGGTGCGGAACGGCGCGGGCGGTGTGAGTGGACGCACTTCGATGACGCCGGGCGCATAGTGGTGGCTGTGCACCGCCGACAACGGCAGGATCGATACGCCGAGGCCTGAGGCAACCATGTGGCGGATGGTTTCCAGGGAGCTGGATTCTACGGTGGTGTGCTTGGAACCTTCGCCTTTATTCAAGGTCGGGCACGCTTCCAGCACTTGGTCGCGGAAGCAGTGGCCTTCGCCGAGCAGGAGCAGGCTCTTGTCGTTGAGCATGGCGGTGTCGATGGTCTTTTTGGCCGTCCATGGGTGATCGGCGGGCATCAGCGCGCAGAATGGCTCATCGTAGAGTGGCAGGGTCAGCACGTCGGCCTCGTTGAACGGCAGGGCGATGATCACTGCGTCCAGCTCGCCATTGCGCAACTTCTCGCGCAGGACGTGGGTGAAGTTCTCTTCGATGTACAGCGGCATCTGTGGGGCAACCCGGTGCAGCTGTGGGATCAGGTGCGGGAACAGGTAAGGGCCGACGGTATAGATGGCGCCCACCTTGAGCGGCGCGGTCAGCTGGTTCTTGCCGGCTTGGGCCAGTTCGCGGATGCCCTGTGCCTGCTCCAGCACCTTCTGCGCCTGGGCCACGATGCTTTCGCCGACCGGTGTCAGGCGCACCGCGCTTTTGCTGCGCTCGAAAATCAGTACACCCAGCTCGTCCTCAAGCTTCTTCACGCCGACCGACAGGGTCGGTTGGCTGACGTGGCAGCGCTCGGCGGCATGGCCGAAGTGCTGCTCTTGGGCGAGTGTGACGATGTAGCGTAATTCTGTGAGGGTCATAACGTGCGTCCATGAAGTTGCGGGCCCAGCATAGCGGCTGCAAACGATAGACGCACGTTATCAGACTTGTTGATTTGTGACAGAAACAACCGTATCAGCGGCGATCCAGCGAGTAGACGAAAGGTGCCACTACTTCGATGGTGCCATTGTTCAGCAACTCGGCCGGTGGCTTAGGCACCGTACCGGCACGACGGATCATCTCCAGAGTCGCCCGGTCCAGTGCTGCGCTACCGGAGCCGCCAGCCAACGAGTACGACACCACCTTGCCCTCGGCGTCGACCACGAACCGCAGGCGGTTGATGCCTTGCAGACCGCGGCGTCGCGCGTCTTCCGGGTAGCGCTTGTACTTCGCCAAGTGGCGCAGCAGGTCGCTTTGCCAGGTCGGCAACGCTTTGCTGTTGGACGCGATGCTTGGCGCCGGTGCCGCCGACTTCTGCGGTGGCGTGTTGCTTGGCGGCGTGTCCGCGACTTCTTCCTTGGCCGGTGGCTCATCCTTCGGCGGCTCAGGCTTTTTCTCTGGCTTGGGCGGCTGCGGCTTAGGCTTGGGCTTCGGGGGTTTCGGGATGGCGATCTTGGGCTTGGGGGCCTCCGCCAGCTTGGGTAACGGCGGTTCTTCAACCGGTGCCGGCGGTTGTGGAGCCGCTTTGGGAGGTGGTGGTGGCGCGGGCTCGGGCAGCGGCGCCAACTCGACCATCATCGCTGCCGGGGGCAGTTCGATGGCCTGGGGCACCGACCAGTTGAGCGTAAGCAGCACAGCGACGGCATGGACACCCAGCACGAGTGCCAGGCTGCCGCTGTAACGCGCCAGATTGTGCCGCGTCTTCGTCATTTCTTGGCTGCCGTCTCGAGACCTACCAGGCCGACTTTCAGGTAGCCGGCCGCGCGCATGTTGTTCATCACTTCCATCAGGTCACCGTAATCCACGCCTTTATCGGCCTGGAAGAAGATGGTGGTTTCCTTGTCGCCCTTGGTCTTGGCGTCGAGCATCGGGCCAAGCTGGTCGGGTGCCGGAACCTGATCGTCGCCGACATAAAGCTTTTGGTCGGCCTTGACGCTGACGAACACCGGTTTCTCGGGCCTCGGCGCCGGTTTGGCGGTCGAGGCGGGCAGGTCGACCTTGATGTCAACCGTGGCCAAGGGGGCGGCGACCATGAAGATGATCAGCAGCACCAGCATCACGTCGATGAACGGCGTGACGTTGATTTCGTGGTTTTCGGCGAGGTCATCGCCACCTTCGTTCAGATGCAGGCCCATGGTTTACCCCACTTTCACCATGTGCGGGGTGGCGCGCTCGCTACCCTGGTGGTCGAGGTCACGGCTTACCAGCAGCAGTACCTGCGCCGACGCGTCGGAGACTTGAGCCTTGTAGCCTGCGATGGAGCGGGCGAAGACGTTGTAGATCACCACGGCCGGGATAGCCGCAACCAGGCCCAGTGCGGTGGCCAGCAGGGCTTCAGCGATACCAGGGGCAACCACGGCGAGGTTGGTGGTCTGGGTCTTGGCGATGCCGATGAAGCTGTTCATGATGCCCCAGACGGTACCAAACAGGCCGACGAACGGTGCGGTCGAGCCGATGGTGGCGAGGACCCCGGTGCCGCTGCTCATGCTGCGGCCGCTGGCTGCTACCAGGCGCTCCAAGCGGAAGCTGACGCGTTCCTTGATGCCTTCTTTCTCGCGGGCATTGGCCGACAAGCGCATTTCCTCCAGTGCATCGTGGACCAGCGTGTGGGCCAGCGTGCCTTCCTTGTTAGAGGCGTCGCTGGCCTCCTTGAGGCTGGCGGACTTCTTCAGGACCGCGATCTCACCGCGCAGACGACGTTTGGCGCCCATCAGTTCGAAGCCTTTGGCGATCCAGATGGTCCAGGTAATGATCGAGGCGATGGCCAGGCCGATCATCACCGCTTTGACCACGACGTCGGCGTTCTTGTACATGCCCCATGGAGACAGGTCATGTGCCATGCCCAGGGAGTTGTCCTCGACGATTGCTTGCGTCTGTTCGCCTGCTGGCGCCGCTGAATCTACCGGGGCGGCGGCGTTGGCAGCTGGGGCAGCGGCCTGAGCATCGCCAGCGGGCGCGGCAGCCGGTGCAGTGGCAGCTGCAGGGGTGGAGGCATTGGTGCTTGGTTCATCAGCCATGGCAGCTGGGGCCAGTACCAGGCTGAACATCAGCGCGGCAATGGCGCGCCAGGCGCGCGAGGTGGTTGGCGAAGCGGAAGGTTGAGTACGTGTCATGCTGGCCGGACCTGATGAAGAAGAAAAGTCAGCGTTCTTCAAAGCCTCGAAGCAGGCCGAGAACAGATAGGGGTGCCATTATTGCAAGTAATTCTTGTTAACAAAAGTAATCTCGTTGCTTTTTTCCACCTTGGTCTAGCCGCCTATCGCGTAATCCGGCTAGCCTGACCCTTTGATCTTCGGAGTTTTGTGATGTCAGACCTATCCGCGATGATCGTAGGATGCGGTGATGTAGGCGGCCGCCTGGCCCGGCAACTGCTGGCTCGCGGTTGGCAGGTCAGTGGCCTGCGACGTTCGGTTGGCCAACTGCCGGCCGGAGTGATACCGGTCGCCGCAGACCTCTTGAGCCCGGAGATTCCCCAGGCATGGCCAGTGCGTGCGCCGGACTACCTGGTGTACTGCGTAGCGGCCAGCCAGCACGATGAAGCCGGTTACCAGGCTGCGTACGTCGAGGGTTTGCGGCACGTATTGTCTTGGTTGAACGAGCGAGGACAACGCCCGCGTCGCCTGCTGTTCGTCTCCAGCAGCAGTGTCTATGCGCAGAAAGATGGCGAATGGATCGACGAGACCGCCGCCACCGAACCCGAGGGTTACTCCGGGCGGATCATGCTGGAGGCAGAGCGGCTAGCCCTGGGCAGTGGCATTCCAGCTACCCTGGTGCGCTTGACGGGAATCTACGGGCCAGGTCGCGAATGGCTGCTCAGCCAGGTGCGTCAAGGTTACCGCGTGGCCGCGGAGCCGCCGCTGTATGGCAACCGCATCCACGCTGAAGATGCCGCAAGCCTGCTCGCCTTCCTGTTGCAGGCCGACGCTAAGGGTGTGACGTTGGAAGATTGCTATATCGGTGTCGACAATGACCCGGCGCCCTTGGCCGATGTGGTGGCCTGGCTGCGAGCGTACATGGGTGTCACCGAGTGGTCGGATGAGCAACGCGTGCGGCGCACCGGTAGCAAGCGCTGCAGCAACGCCCGGGCACGCGCGTTGGGGTGGGCCCCGGTGTATCCGAGCTACAAGGAAGGGTACGCAGCCATTCTTGCGCAGCGTTGACCTTGTCGCCGACTTGCCCGCATCCCCAAATCTCACACAGGGCTGGCCTGCCCCCAAGAAGCTGGACACAAATCCAACCCTTGGGGGCCGTCAAGGGCAGTGCAGGTCGTTATGCCGCGATCAGCCGCGCTCGAGCACCCACTTGCGAGCGCCCGGTGCCAGGGTTGGCACCTCATCGGGCTGTGCGCTGTTGATTGCCTGGAAGATCTCCAGCTTGTCGCCATCGCGTTTGAAGATGAATGGCGCGCCACGCTGGTCACGCTCCAGCCACAGGCTGTCATTGCTGCCGCCCATGGCGGCGCAGTCGCCGGCAAGGCACAGGGCATAGCGGTCCGGGCCGGGCAGGCCAGTGACGCTGCCGTTATCGGCGAAACGCACCACGCCGCCTTTACCCTGTCCTTCGACGATCTTCCATTCGCCGCCCAGATAGGACTGGTACAACGCCTTTTCGAAGCTGCTGCCAAGCGGAGCGTCAGCCGCATTCGGTTGCTTGGCACGGACGAAGGTCTGCTCAGCGCCGCGCTGGTCGGTGGCTTTCAGTTCATCGCCATCCAGTTTCAACTGCTCGGTCTGGCCACCGGGGAAGCTGGCTTGCCATTGCTTGTCATTGGCGCTCAACTGGCCATCGGCAGCTTCGAAGCCGTTGCTGTAGCTGACTTGCTGGTTGGCGACATCGAGTTTCCACTCAAGGACCGGCCCATGCTTGTCCAGCGCCTGGCGCAGGCTACCGCCCTTGGCGGCCTCGATGGCGTCCTGGTTGATCCAGACGCCGTTGAAATCTTCGGGTTTGTGGCTGGCACAGCCGCTCATGAGCAGGGCGGCCAGTGCGAAGGGGAGTGCTTGACGCATGGCTGTATAACCTTGGCAGGAAGGTGACGGGCAGGGCGCCCGTCACCAGGGCATCATTCGATGACCAGAATGGCGTCCATTTCAACCTGGGCGCCTTTCGGCAGTGCGGCAACGCCGATGGCGGCGCGGGCCGGGTACGGCTGCTCGAAGTAACGGCCCATGACTTCGTTGACTTTGGCGAAGTGGCTCAGGTCAGTGAGGAAGATGTTGAGCTTGACGATGTCCTTGAAGGAACCACCAGCAGCTTCAGCCACGGCCTTGAGGTTTTCGAATACCTGTACGGTCTGGGCTTCGAAACCTTCGACCAGTTCCATGGTTTTTGGGTCCAGCGGGATCTGGCCCGACATGTACACGGTGTTACCGGCCTTGATCGCCTGGGAGTAGGTGCCGATAGCGGCAGGGGCCTTGTCGCTGTTGATAACAGTCTTGCTCATGATGACTCCTTGCTGTTGACGGACTACGCACGCATGCGGGTGATGCGGACCACGCCGGTCAGCGTACGCAGCTTCTTGATCACTCGCGCCAGGTGCACGCGGTCGTGCACGCTGACCACCAACTGGACCACGCTGATTCGACCGTCGCGTTCGTCCATGCTGATCTTCTCGATGTTGCCATCGGCGGCATTGACACTGCTGGCGAGCAGGGCGATCAGACCGCGCTGGTGCTCCAGCTCGACGCGCAGCTCGACATTGAATTCGCCAGTGATGTCCTTGGCCCAGGAGAGCTGCACGCACTTCTCTGGGTTGTGTCGGATTTCGCTGATGTTCCGGCAGTTCTCAAGGTGCACGACCATGCCTTTGCCTGCGGACAGGTGGCCGACGATGGGGTCGCCCGGAATCGGTGTGCAGCACTTGGCGTAACTGAGCACCAGGCCTTCGGTGCCACGAATGGCCAGCGGGCCTTCCGGAGCCGGCAATGGTTCGCCTTCGGCCGAAAGCAGGCGGCGGGCGACGACATAGGCCATGCGATTGCCCAAGCCGATGTCTTCGAGCAGGTCTTCGATCAGTTCCAGACGGTACTCGGCAAGAATCGCCAGGATACGGTCCTGCGGTATCTGCTCCAGACTGCTGTCGAACCCGGTCAGCACTTTGTTCAGCAGGCGTTCGCCCAGGCTGATGGATTCGGAGCGGCGTTGCTGCTTGAGCGCGTGGCGGATGTGCGTGCGCGCCTTGCCGGTGACGACGAAGTTGAGCCAGGCCGGGTTGGGCCGGGCACCTGGCGCACTGACGATTTCCACGGTCGAGCCGCTTTGCAGGGGTTCGGAGAGCGGTGCCAGGCGGCGATTGATGCGGCAGGCGATACAGCTGTTGCCAACGTCAGTGTGCACGGCATAGGCAAAGTCGACAGCGGTGGAGCCTTTGGGCAGCTCCATGATTCGCCCTTTGGGCGTGAAGACGTAGACCTCGTCGGGGAACAGGTCGATCTTCACGCTCTCGATGAATTCCAGCGAGTTGCCGGCGCGTTGCTGCAGTTCGAGGATGCCCTTGACCCACTGGCGGGCGCGGGCATGGCTGCCTTTGGGCTGCTCGTCCTCGTTGGACTTGTAGAGCCAGTGCGCGGCGATGCCGTTGTTGGCCATCTCTTCCATCTCGCGGGTGCGGATCTGGATTTCGATGGGCACGCCGTGCATGCCGAACAAGGTGGTGTGCAACGATTGGTAGCCGTTGGCCTTGGGGATCGCGATGTAATCCTTGAACCGGCCCGGCAGCGGCTTGTACAGGTTGTGCACGGCACCGAGCACGCGGTAGCAAGTGTCGACCTTGTCGACGATGATGCGGAAGGCATACACGTCCATGATCTCGTTGAAGGCGCGACGCTTGCCGCGCATCTTCTTGTAGATGCCATAGAGGTGTTTCTGCCGGCCGCTGACTTCGCCCTCGATACCGTCTGCAGCCAGGCAGTTGGCCAGTGACTGCTCGATCTTGGCGACGATTTCCTTGCGGTTGCCGCGAGCGCTCTTGACTGCCCGGTGGATGAGCGACGAGCGCATCGGGTGCATGGCCTTGAAGCCGAGGTCTTCGAACTCCACGCGCACGGTGTGCATCCCCAGACGATTGGCGATGGGGGCGTAGATTTCGAGGGTTTCCTTGGCGATGCGCCGGCGTTTTTCGCCCGACAGCACTTCCAGGGTGCGCATGTTGTGCAGGCGGTCAGCCAGCTTGACCAGGATCACGCGGATATCGCGAGCCATGGCCATGGCCATTTTCTGGAAGTTCTCGGCTTGCGCCTCGGCCTTGGTTTCGAAGTTCATCTGGGTCAGCTTGCTGACCCCGTCGACCAGCTCGGCGACGGTTTCGCCGAACTGCTGGCAGAGGGCTTCCTTGGCGATGCCGGTGTCTTCGATCACGTCGTGCAGCATGGCGGCCATCAGGCTTTGATGGTCCATGTGCATGTCGGCAAGGATGCTGGCCACGGCCAGCGGATGGGTCACGTAGGGCTCACCGCTGCGGCGGCGCTGCCCGTCGTGGGCCTGTTCGGCGTAAAAGTAGGCGCGACGAACCAGGTTGACCTGCTCCGGGCCCAGATAGGTCGACAGCCGTTCGGCTAAGGCTTCTATACCCGGCATGGATTCACCTCTTGCCGAGGAAGAGGGCCTTGTGCCGCACGATGTCGACCAGGGCATGGATCAGACCGCCTCGTTGGACTCGTCCTCGAACGCGGCGAAGACCGGATCCTCGGTGACGATCTCTTCTGCGGCGATGAACTCAGGGGTAACGATACCTTCGGCGATTTCGCGCAGGGCGACCACGGTCGGCTTGTCGTTTTCCCATGCTACGCGCGGTTCTTTGCCGCCGGTAGCCAGCTGACGTGCGCGCTTGGTCGAGAGCATGACCAGCTCAAAACGGTTATCCACGTGTTCCAGGCAGTCTTCAACAGTAACGCGGGCCATGGTCTTCCTCAGTAGCAAATGCGGTAGGCGTGCAGCCCAATATGGGCGGGCGGACTCGATAGTTTAAAAAATCACCAGCCAATAGGGAAGCGCTGTTTTGTCCGGTGGCTCGGTGTCGGCTTCTGCGCGGGTACATCCGCGTCTGCTGGGAATGCGCGGGTCATGAACCGCGGCAGCCGCGAAAGGGCCGTTACAGACACCCTCGATGCATGATTCCGACGATAACGTCCCAGGCCCCAGGAACACAACATCCCTTACAACATTGCGTCGCGCAACCGGGGTGTCAGTTCTTCGAAGAGTGTCTGTACCGAGCGCAACGCCCGGCAGTCCGGCCGCGTCAACAGCCACAACTGGGTGTCGCAACCCGGTAGCGGGCCGCTCAGCGCCTCCACTCCAGGCAATGCGTGCACCATGTAGTCAGGCAGCGCCGCTACACCAAGGCCAGTGCTCACCAGCTGGGCGATGGTCGACATGCCGCTGCACTGGTAGCGCGGGCTAAGCCCTGGGTACTGCTGGTTGCGCCAAACCACCGTGGGGTGATCCTGCATTGAGTCGTCCGGGGCGATCCACGGCACGCTGCTGGCAGACTCGGCCAGGCGTTCGCGCCACTGCGCTTGGCCGCAGATCACGTAGGAGGTGGACCCCAGGCAGCGTCCGACCAGATGTTCCGGTGGCGTGTTGGTCAAGCGCAGGGCGATGTCGGCATCGCGTCGGCTCAGGTTGGCGAAGGTGTTGGACGTACCCATCTCCAGCGACAGCGCTGGGTAGTTCGGCATGAACGCAGCCAGCGCGGGCAGCAGCAAGGTGTGCATCACCGCCTCGGTGCAGGTCAGTCGAACCGTGCCGCTGACTACCTGCTCGCCGCTGGTCATGGCGATGCGCGCAGCGTCCAGCGCTTGTTCGGCACGTTCGGCCTGTTCTGCCAGGGCCTGTGCGGTGTCGGTGGGCAGGTAGCCCTTGCGGCTTTTGACGAACAAGGCGGTGCCCAGCGCCGACTCAAGGCGACGTATGGAGCGGAACACGGTCGAGACGTCGACCTTGAGCAATTCGGCAGCCTTGGCCAGCGAGCGGCCACGTTCCAGGGCCAGGACCAGAGAAAGGTCGGCATGGGTAATCTGATATTGCATTGGTGCACGCTCTGCTTGCCGAATTGCCAATGTCTGTTGCGTTGAGGCCATTTTATAGTGAAACGGCCCCCGGTAATCAATGCAGCCGGTCGGGCAACCTATCCCCCGATGGGAAAGTGAAAAGAACAACAGTAGCAACCATCGCCGCCGCCGAGGCGCCAGTCGTATCCCCTCACATCGCCGCAGCAAATCAAAGGATGTACAGCCATGACGTCGGTAACCCCGTGCGCCAGTTCTTCCAGCGAGATGAATGAATTCCTCAAGGCCCATCCGGACACTCAGTACGTCGATCTGCTGATCTCCGACATGAATGGAGTGGTACGTGGCAAGCGTATCGAGCGCGCCAGCCTGCACAAGGTGTACGAGAAGGGCATCAACCTGCCTGCCTCGCTGTTCGCCCTGGATATCAACGGCTCGACCGTCGAGAGCACCGGGCTTGGCCTGGATATCGGCGATGCCGACCGCATCTGCTACCCGATCCCTGGGACGCTTTCCGATGAGCCGTGGCAGAAACGTCCGACCGCCCAGTTGCTGATGACCATGCACGAACTGGATGGGCAGCCGTTCTTCGCCGACCCGCGCGAGGTGCTGCGTCAGGTGGTCAGCAAGTTCGACGATCTTGGCCTGGACATCTGCGCCGCGTTCGAGCTGGAGTTCTACCTGATCGACCAGGACAACCTCAACGGTCGTCCGCAACCGCCGCGTTCGCCCATTTCGGGCAAGCGCCCGCAGTCCACCCAGGTGTACCTGATCGACGACCTCGACGAATACGCCGACTGCCTCCAGGACATGCTCGAAGCTGCCAAGGAGCAGGGCCTGCCGGCTGACGCCATCGTCAAGGAAAGCGCCCCGGCGCAGTTCGAAGTCAATCTGCACCATGTCGCTGACCCGCTGAAGGCCTGCGACTACGCGATTCTGCTCAAGCGCTTGATCAAGAACATCGCCTACGACCATGAGATGGATACCACCTTCATGGCCAAGCCCTATCCGGGTCAGGCGGGCAACGGCTTGCATGTGCATATCTCGTTGCTGGACAAGAAGACCGGCAAGAACATCTTCGCCAGCGATGATCCGCAGGAAAGTGAAACCCTGCGCCATGCCATCGGTGGCGTCCTGGAAACCATGCCTGCCTCCATGGCGTTCCTGTGCCCGAACATCAATTCCTACCGCCGTTTCGGTGCGCAGTTCTATGTACCCAACGCCCCGAGCTGGGGCCTGGACAACCGCACAGTGGCTGTACGCGTACCCACCGACAGCCGCGAAAACGTGCGTATCGAGCACCGCGTGGCCGGTGCGGACGCCAACCCGTACCTGATGCTCGCGGCGATTCTCGCCGGTATCCATCACGGCCTGACCCACAAAGTCGAGCCAGGTGAACCGATCGAAGGCAACTCGTACGAACAGTTGGAGCAGAGCCTGCCGAACAACCTGCGCGATGCCTTGCGCGCGCTGGACGACAGCGAAGTGCTCAATCAATACATCAGCCCGGACTACATCGATATCTTCGTGGCCTGCAAGGAAAGCGAACTGGCCGAGTTCGAAGTATCGATTTCCGACCTCGAGTACAACTGGTACCTGCACACGGTGTAAGCCCATGAGCGCAATTGCGGTCCCCTTGATCGGTGTCAGCGCCTGCCGTCAGCAGGTGGGGAAGAACTCGTCGCACACGGTGGGCGACAAGTATGTCGAGGCGGCGGGCTTTGCCGGGCTGCCACTGCTGTTGCCGGCTCGCGATGCCGGCAGTGACACGCAGGCGCTGTTGGCGCAGCTCGACGGCATTGTTTTTACCGGTTCGCCTTCAAATATCGAGCCGCATCATTACAATGGCGCCCCCAGCGCGGAAGGGACCCGGCACGACCCTGCTCGTGACCGCCTGACCTTGCCGCTGCTGCAGGCGGCCATTGCCGCCGGTGTACCGGTGTTCTGCATTTGTCGTGGTTTCCAGGAATTGAATGTGGCCTTGGGCGGCACTCTGCACCAGCGCGTGCAGGAGCTGCCTGGCTTCCTGGACCACCGTGAACCTGAGGATGCACCCCTGGAGGTGCAATACGGCCTTCGTCACCCCGTCAGCACCGAGCCGGGCGGGTTGTTCGAGCGCCTGGGCCTGGCTGCGCAGTTCGAAGTCAATTCGTTGCACAGCCAGGGTATCGACCGCCTGGCCCCAGGGCTGCGTGTCGAGGCACGGGCCCCGGATGGCCTGATCGAAGCGGTGTCGATGGTTGATGCACCTGGCTTTGTGCTGGGTGTTCAGTGGCACCCTGAGTGGCGTTTCGCCGAAAACCCGGTCTCCTTGCGCCTGTTCCAGGCGTTTCGTGAGGCCTGCATTGCCCATGCTGCACGGTAGGGTCATGACCCGAAGGTCTTGGATGACCTAAACCGATTCGCAAGCTTTCAATGAGTGAAAGCGCCTTGCTTGCAAGGCCTGTGACAACAATTCCAATAGTTACGGCGTTTTCTCATGAGCAATTACACAGAAGCCGGCCGCCCACCTGACGTGGCGACCGACTCGGGCAATACCTCGCGCGGCAAAGGCCTGGCCAAGGGCCGTTTGGGCTTGCTGGCCAGCGTGGTGCTGGGCATTTCCACCATCGCGCCGGTCTACACCTTGACCGGCGCCCTCGGGCCAACCGTCCGCGAAGTCGGCGCTCACCTGCCGGCGGTGTTCATCGTCGGTTTCCTGCCAATGCTGCTGGTGGCCCTCGGCTATCGCGAGCTCAACTCGGCGGAGCCTGACAGCGGTACTTCATTCACATGGTCGGCCCGTGCCTTCGGCCCAATGATCGGCTGGATCGGCGGCTGGGGGTTGGTAGTTGCCACCACCATCGTGTTATCCAACCTGGCGGGCGTGGCGGTCGACTTCTTCTACCTGTTCCTTGCCCAGATCACCGGTCAGCACGAACTGGCGGCCCTGGCGGACAACCTGTTGATCAACATCACGACCTGTTGCGTGTTCATCGCCTTGGCGGTGTGGATCTGCTGTCGCGGCATGACCACGACCATGACGGTGCAATATGGCCTGGTAGCCTTGCAGCTGTTGGTATTGATCGGCTTTGCCTTTGCAGCGTTCGGCGAGACCACGGCGCCGCCCCCGCTGGAATTCGATTTTGCCTGGTTCAACCCGTTTGGCGTCGAGTCGTTCTCGGCGTTCGCTGCCGGGCTGTCGCTGTCGATCTTCATCTTCTGGGGTTGGGACGTATGCCTGACCGTCAGCGAGGAGTCGATTGGCAGTGACGAGGTGCCGGGCAAGGCAGCGACCTGGACCGTGCTGCTGATTCTCGGGCTGTACCTGCTCACGGCCATCGCCACCCTGCAGTTCGCTGGCATCAGTGAGGAAGGCCTGGGCCTGAACAATCCGCGCATTCAGGAAAACGTCTTTGCCCACCTGGCCGGTCCGGTGATGGGGCCGTTGGCGATCCTGATGTCCATTGCCGTGCTGGCCAGCACCGCCGCTTCGTTGCAGTCGACCTTCGTTTCGCCCGCGCGCACCTTGCTTGCCATGGGGTACTACGGTGCCGTTCCGCAGAAGTTCGCCAGCGTCTGCCCGCGTTCGCAGACGCCGCGTTACGCCACCATCTGCGCAGGCGTTGCCGCGGGGCTGTTCTACGTTACCATGCGTACCCTCAGTGAGAACGTGCTGGCCGACACCATCACCGCGCTGGGGATGATGATCTGCTTCTACTACTCGCTGACGGCTTTCGCCTGTGTCTGGTACTTCCGTGACAGCCTGTTCGACAGTCTGCGCCACTTCTTCATGCGTGGCCTGTGCCCGTTGGTGGGTGGGGTGATTCTGTCGGTGATCTTCGTGCGCACCGCGATCGACAGCGCTTCGCCAGACTTCGGTAGCGGCTCGCATGTGGGGGGGCTGGGGTTGGTGTTCGTGATTGCAGCGATCATCTCGGCACTGGGGATCGTACTGATGATGCTGTCGCGGATGCGCGCGCCGGCCTACTTCCTGGGGGCTACCCTGCGTCAGCAGGCTACCCTGCCTCTGCCGGAGTGATGTTGGGGCCGCACAGCGGCCCCTGTGAACCTTCAGCCGACCAGCTGCTTCAACAACGCCCCATGCCGCTGCTGTTGTTTCTTCAGCAGCAGCCGGTTGGCGACGAACACCGCCTTCAACTCCTGCAGCGCGACATCGAAATCATCGTTGATGATCACATAGTCGTACTCGTCGTAGTGCACCATCTCGCTGACCGCTTCCTTCATGCGTCCGGCGATGATCTCTTCGCTGTCCTGTCCACGGCCATCCAGGCGCTCGCGCAGCGCCTGCTGGCTTGGCGGCAGAATGAAAATCGACAGTGCGTCCGGCATCAGCTTGCGCACTTGCTGCGCACCTTGCCAGTCGATCTCCAGGATCAGGTCGTAGCCCTGGTCGAGGGTCTGCTGCAGTGCGCTGCGCGAGGTGCCGTAGAAGTTGCCGAAGACTTCGGCATGTTCCAGGAAGTCGCCTTGCTCGATCAGCGCCTTGAACTCTTCGTGGATGACGAAGTGGTAGTTCACGCCGTGCGTTTCGCCTGGGCGCATGGCGCGCGTGGTGTGCGAGACCGAGACGCGGATCTGCTGGTCGTCATTGGTCAGGGCGGTGACCAGGCTGGTCTTGCCGGCGCCCGAAGGGGCCGAGACGATATAGAGGGTGCCGCTGCTGTGATTCATGGTAGGGGTGGCCTTACTCGATGTTCTGTACTTGTTCACGCATCTGTTCGATCAGCACCTTCAGGTTGACCGCCGCTTGCGTGCTGCGCGGGTCGAAGGCCTTGGAGCCCAGGGTGTTGGCCTCACGGTTGAGTTCCTGCATCAGGAAATCCAGGCGCCGTCCCGCTGCGCCACCGGACTTGAGTACCCGGCGCACTTCGTTGACGTGGGTGCTCAGGCGGTCCAGTTCTTCGGCGACGTCGCTCTTCTGGGCCAGCAGGACCATCTCCTGCTCCAGGCGCTGCGGGTCGAGCTCGGCCTGCAGGTCGCCGAAGCGATCAAGGATCTTCTGCCGTTGGGCTGCCAGCATTTGTGGCACCAGGGCGCGTAGGGTGGTGACCTCGCTGGCCATACTGTCCAGGCGCTCGTTGATCAGACGCGCCAGCTCCTGGCCTTCGCGCAGACGACCGGCCTTGAGCTCGGCCAGGGCTTCGTCGAACAGCGCCATGGCCTCGGCGTTCAGGGCCTGCGGGTCACTGGCGTCAGCCACCAGTACCCCCGGCCACGACAGCACTTCCAGCGGGTTGAGCGGGGCTGGCTGCTTGATCAGGCCGGCGACCTCTTCGGCTGCGGCAACCAGTTGCGAGGCGCGCTCACGGTCGACCTTGAGCGGCTTGCCGGCGTTGTCTTCATTGAGACGCAGGGTGCATTCCACCTTGCCCCGGGACACGCCCTGGCGCAGACCTTCGCGGACGGCGCCCTCAAGGTCGCGCAGCGCTTCGGGCAGGCGCAGATGGGGTTCCAGGTAACGGTGGTTGACCGAACGCAGCTCCCAGACCAGGGTGCCTTGGCTGCCGGCGCGCTCGACTCGAGCAAAAGCGGTCATGCTGTGCACCATGGGGAGTACCTCGCGTTGATGGAGTGAACGGAAAAGCCTTTCGGCTGCAAGGCGCAGGATTGTAGCGCAGTGGGACCTTGGCGCCCAATCCACCCATGTTACAGAGTGGCCGCTGGGCAGTGGGAAAAGTCGACAGGCTGCCAGGCGCACGACAATAGGCATGTCCTCGCAAGGCGTCGGGCCCTATAATGCAGGGCAGATTCAAAGTCCCGGTACAGGTATCCCAGATGAAACGTCCAAGTGGTCGCGCCGCCGATCAGCTTCGCTCGATCCGCCTCACCCGCAACTACACCAAGCACGCCGAGGGGTCGGTACTGGTCGAGTTCGGCGACACCAAGGTCGTCTGCACGGTCAGCGTCGAGAATGGTGTTCCCCGCTTCCTCAAAGGCCAGGGCCAAGGCTGGCTGACGGCAGAGTACGGCATGCTGCCGCGCTCCACCGGTGAGCGAAACCAGCGCGAGGCCAGCCGTGGCAAGCAGGGTGGTCGCACCCTGGAAATCCAGCGCTTGATCGGCCGTTCGCTACGCGCCGCCCTGGACATGAGCAAGCTGGGCGACATCACGCTGTACATCGACTGCGACGTGATCCAGGCCGACGGTGGTACGCGCACCGCTTCGATTACCGGTGCCATGGTCGCCCTGTGCGACGCCCTGGCGGTGATCAAGAAGCGTGGTGGCCTGAAGGCTGGCAACCCGCTCAAGCACATGATCGCCGCCGTGTCGGTGGGTATGTACCAGGGTGAGGCCGTGCTGGACCTGGACTACCTGGAAGACTCCGCTGCCGAGACCGACCTGAACGTGGTCATGACCAGTGCCGGCGGCTTCATCGAAGTGCAGGGCACTGCCGAGGGCGCGCCATTCCAGTCGGAAGACTTCAACGCCATGCTGGCGCTCGCGCAGAAGGGCATGAACGAAATCTTCGAGCTGCAGCAGGCTTCGTTGGCTGACTGATTCCAGTCGATCCAGACGAAAATGGGGCCGCAAAAGCGGCCCCATTTCGTTTAGATGGTCAGCGTCCAGTCGTAATCCACAATCAGCGGCGCATGCTGCGAGAAGCGCGGCTGGCGTGGCAGGCGGGCATTGCGCACGAAGCGGCGCAGGCCTGGAGTGAGGATCTGGTAGTCGAACCGGTAACCCAGGTTGAGCATCTC
Source organism: Pseudomonas sp. Rh2 (assembly GCF_040762985.1). Lineage (NCBI taxonomy): Bacteria > Pseudomonadati > Pseudomonadota > Gammaproteobacteria > Pseudomonadales > Pseudomonadaceae > Pseudomonas > Pseudomonas sp. Rh2. Next base: position 391,816 of record NZ_CP142890.1, on the reverse strand, counting down.
AGCCTGCTCGTTGTCCGGCCACCAGCTGTACTGGTCACCTTCACGACTGACCTCGCGCAGCGCATCCACGTAACCCATGTCGCCGGTGATGGCGTCCATCCAGGCACGCTCCGGCGCCAGGAAGCCTGGCGACTGCTGGCTATCACGCCAGTTCTTGATGTCGAGCTTCTGCTGCGCCACGTAGAACGAGCCGCAATAGATGTATTCACGACGCTTGCGCCGCTGCTTGTCCAGGTACTTGGCGAAGTCGTCCATCAACTTGAACTTCTGGTTCAAATCTTCGTCGCCGTTCATTCCCGAAGGTAGCAGCAGGGTAGCGATGCTTACCTTGTCGAAGTCGGCCTGCAGGTAACGCCCGTAGCGGTCGGCTGTCTCGAAGCCCAGGCCCGTGATGACTGCCTTGGGCTGCATCCGCGAATACAGTGCCACGCCACCTTGGGCAGGCACTTCCGCGTCGCAGGCATAAAGGAAATAGCCATCGAGCTGGAAAGCTGGGTCATCGAGTTCAAAGGCCGAGGCGCGGGTATCCTGAAGGCAGATGACGTCGGCATTCTGGGCTTGCAGCCAGCTGAGCAATCCTCGCTCGGCCGCAGCCTGAATGCCATTCACGTTCACACTGATGATCCGCATAAATGGCCCCAAAAATCTCGTGCGTGTATGATACCCGAGCTCAACTCATTTAGCTAAATCCGTGGTGCCCGAGACATTTATGCAGCCGTATCAGCGCGACTTCATTCGTTTTGCCATCGATCGCGGGGTTCTGCGTTTCGGTGAATTCACCCTGAAATCGGGGCGTACCAGCCCGTACTTCTTCAATGCAGGCCTGTTCAACACAGGCTCCGCCCTGGCGCAGCTGGGTCGTTGCTACGCGGCGGCCATCGTCGACAGCAAGATCCCGTTCGACGTACTGTTTGGCCCAGCCTACAAGGGTATTCCCCTCGCAGCGGCCACTGCCGTGGCCCTGGCCGAGCAGCATCAGCTCGATGTGCCATGGTGCTTCAACCGCAAGGAAGCCAAGGACCACGGCGAAGGCGGCAGCCTGGTTGGCGCGCCGCTGGCCGGCGACGTGCTGATCATCGACGATGTGATCACTGCCGGTACCGCCATTCGTGAAGTCATGCAGATCATCAATGCCCAGCAGGCCAAGGCCGCGGGCGTGCTGATCGCGCTGAACCGTGAAGAACGTGGCAATGGCGAGCTGTCGGCGATTCAGGAAGTGGAACGCGACTTCGGTATTCCGGTGGTCAGCATCGTTTCGCTGACCCAGGTGCTGGAGTTCCTGGCCGATGACCCGCAGCTCAAGCAGCATCTGCCGGCTGTCGAGGCGTATCGGGCGCAGTACGGGATCTGATCCTGGCCCGGTAATGAAAAAGGCGACCTTCGTGAGACGGTCGCCTTTTTTGTGTCGCCTGTTCCGGCCCTTTCGCCGGTTAGCCGTGACGCTTGCGGTTGGTGATCAGGGTGCCGACACCGCTGTCGGTGAAGATCTCAAGCAGCACCGCATTCGGCACGCGGCCGTCGATGATGTGCGAGCTGTTCACGCCACCCTGGACCGCTTCCAGGGCGCACTTGATCTTCGGCAGCATGCCGCCGTAGATGGTCCCGTCGGCGATCAGTTCGTTGACCTGCTCGGTGGTCAGGCCGGTCAGGACCTGGCCTTGCTTGTCCATCAGGCCGGCGATGTTGGTCAGCAGCATAAGCTTCTCGGCTTTGAGCGCCTCGGCCACTTTGCCAGCCACCAGGTCGGCGTTGATGTTGTACGACTCGCCATTGGCGCCCACGCCGATTGGCGCGATCACCGGGATGAAGTCGCCCTTGACCAGCATGTTCAGCAGGTCGGTGTTCACGCCCACGACTTCGCCGACGTGGCCGATGTCGATGATTTCCGGCGTGGTCATCTCCGGGGTCTGACGGGTGACGGTGAGCTTCTTGGCGCGGATCAGCTCCGCGTCCTTGCCGGTCAGGCCAATGGCACTACCGCCATGACGGTTGATCAGGTTGACGATGTCCTTGTTGACCTGGCCGCCCAGCACCATTTCCACGACGTCCATGGTTGCCGCGTCGGTAACGCGCATGCCGTCGATGAAGTGGCTTTCGATCGACAGGCGCTTTAGCAGGTCGCCAATCTGCGGGCCGCCGCCGTGAACCACCACCGGGTTGATGCCGACGGCCTTCATCAGCACGATGTCACGGGCAAAGCCGGTCTTGAGCTCTTCGCTCTCCATCGCGTTGCCGCCGTACTTGATCACCAGGGTCTTGCCGACAAAGCGGCGGATATAGGGCAGCGCTTCGGACAAAACCTCGGCTACATGGGAAGCGGCATCGCGATCGAGGGTCATGCAGGGCTCCAGTAAGGAACAGATAGTCGGTCAGAACGGCAGTTGCAGCTCAGGGGCAACCCGCAGCAACTGAGTGCGGAAAACATCCTTGATACGTTGCAACTCGGCGTCGCTTTCGGCCTCGAAGCGCAGCACCAGCACCGGCGTGGTGTTGGAGGCGCGAACCAGGCCCCAGCCGCGGGCATAGTCCACCCGGACACCGTCGATGGTGGTCAGGCTGGCTTCGCCCCAGTCGGCGTCGCGTTGCAGTGCATCAATGATGCTGAATTTACCCTCGTCGGTCACATCAATATTGATTTCCGGCGTGGAAATATCGTTCGGGAACGCTGCGAACAGGCTTTCGGCATCCTGGTCGGCCTTGCTGAGGATCTCCAGCAGGCGCGCGGCGCTGTAGATGCCGTCGTCGAAACCATACCAGCGTTCCTTGATGAAGATATGGCCGCTCATCTCGCCCGCGAGCAAGGAGCCGGTCTGCTTCATCTTCTTCTTGATCAACGAGTGACCGGTCTTCCACATTAGCGCGCGGCCACCGTGCTGTTCGATCAGCGGGGTCAGGCGGCGGGTGCATTTGACGTCGAAGATGATTTCGGCGCCAGGGTTGCGGGCCAGTACGTCCTGGGCGAACAGCATCAGCAGGCGGTCTGGGTAGACGATGCTGCCGGTGTTGGTCACTACGCCGACGCGGTCGCCGTCACCGTCGAAGGCCAGGCCGATGTCGGCACCGGTTTCCTTCACCTTGGCGATCAGGTCCTTGAGGTTCTCGGGTTTGCCTGGGTCCGGGTGGTGGTTGGGGAAGTTGCCATCCACCTCGCAGAACAGCGGGATGACTTCGCAGCCCAGCGCTTCGATCAGTCGCGGTGCGATGACGCCTGCGGCGCCGTTGCCGCAGTCCACCACCACCTTGAGTTTCTTGGCCAGCTTCACGTCACTGACGATCTGCTGGAAGTAGCGGTCCAGAATCTCGACCTTTTCCACACTGCCCTGGGCGCGCGGCACGTCGTTGGTCTGCAGGCGGGTCAACAGGGCCTGGATTTGCTCGTTGGCCAGGGTGTCGCCGGCGATGACGATCTTGAAACCGTTGTAGTCCGATGGGTTATGGCTACCCGTCAGCATCACGCCTGATTTGCCGGCCAGTACATTGGCGGCGTAGTACAGCGCGGGGGTCGGCACCAGACCGACATCGCTGACATGGCAACCAGCATCGGCCAGCCCCTTGATCAGTTGTTCGACCAGCATCGGGCCGGACAAACGGCCGTCGCGGCCGACCGAAACCTTTGGCTCGCCCTGGGCAATGCTTTGGGCACCGATGGCGCGGCCAATCCAATAAGCCGTTTCAGCATGCAGGGTTTTGCCGACCACGCCGCGAATGTCATAGGCGCGGAAGATGCTCTCGGGCAGTGCGGGTACCAGGTGGGCCATGTCATTCATCTCGGGAAGCTCCATTAGTCAAAGGCTTTCTGGGCAGGCACAAACTGAACGCTTGGACGGTGGAATTGCCAGAGAGTTCGCCATCCTTGGCCTGAACGGTTGTCGGTCGGCTCAGTGGCTGCCGGAGTGACCGAAGCCGCCCGCGCCACGCTGGGTCTCATCGAAGGCCTCGACGATGTCGAAGTGAGCCTGCACCACCGGCACCAGCACCAACTGCGCGATGCGCTCGCCGACGGCGATGGTGAAGGGGGTATTGCCACGGTTCCAGCACGACACCATCAGCTCACCCTGGTAGTCCGAGTCGATCAGCCCAACCAGGTTGCCGAGCACGATGCCGTGTTTATGACCCAGGCCCGAGCGCGGCAGGATCATGGCGGCCAGGCCTGGGTCGCCGATGTAGATCGACAGGCCAGTGGGAATCAGCAGGGTCTGGCCGGGTTCGAGGACAGTGTCCTCCTTGAGCAGTGCGCGCAGGTCCAGGCCGGCGGAGCCGGGGGTGGCGTACTGCGGCAGGGGGAATTCAGTGCCCAGGCGTGGGTCGAGAATCTTGGCTTGAAGAGCGTGCATGTAACTTATTGAACCTGGTTGAGCCGTTCGGCGATGAAGGCGACCAACTGGCGGGCAATCTTGCCCTTGCTGGTCTGCGCGAAGAGGGTCTGGTGCTGCTGGCGGTCGATCACGGTCAAGGCATTCTCTTCGCTGTTGAAGCCAATGCTGGGGTTGGCCACATCATTGGCGACGATCAGGTCGAGGTTCTTGTCCTTGAGCTTGCGCGTGGCGTAATCGAGCAAGTGCTCGGTCTCGGCGGCGAAGCCGACGCTGAACGGGCGGTCGTCACGGCCAGCAATGGTGGCGAGGATATCCGGATTGCGCACCATCTGCAGCAGCATGCCGTCGCCAGTCGTAGGATCTTTCTTAAGTTTCTGTGTGGCGACGACTTCCGGGCGGTAGTCCGCAACCGCTGCCGAAGCGATGAACAGGTCGCACGGCATGGCCGCTTCGCAGGCCGCAAGCATGTCCCGTGCGCTCACCACGTCGATACGGGTCACCCGGTCGGGTGTTGGCAGGTGGACAGGGCCGGTGACGAGGGTCACCCGAGCCCCGGCTTCTGCAGCCGCCTCGGCCAGGGCAAAGCCCATCTTCCCGGAGCTATGATTGGTGATGTAGCGCACCGGGTCGATGTTTTCCTGGGTCGGGCCGGCGGTAATCAGTACGTGCTTGCCGGTCAGGGCCTCGCGCTTGAAGCTCTCGGCGGCGCACCAGGCCAGGTCGGTGGGTTCGAGCATGCGGCCGAGGCCGACATCGCCACAGGCCTGGCTGCCGGAGGCCGGGCCGAACACCTGGATGCCGCGGCTCTTGAGCAGGTCGAGGTTGGCCTGGGTGGCAGGGTCGCGCCACATGGCCTGGTTCATTGCGGGGGCTACGGCCACGGTGGCGTCGGTCGCCAGCACCAGGGTAGTCAGCAGGTCATCGGCCATGCCCTGGGCCATGCGCGCCATGAGGTCGGCGGTGGCGGGGGCGATGAGCACGAGGTCGGCCCACTTGGCCAGTTCGATATGGCCCATGGCCGCTTCAGCGGCAGGGTCGAGCAAATCCATGTGCACGGGGTGCCCGGAGAGCGCTTGCAAGGTCAGCGGGGTGATGAACTCGGCACCACCACGGGTCATGACGACGCGCACCTGCGCGCCGTGCTCCAGGAGTCGGCGAATCAGTTCGGCACTCTTGTAGGCGGCGATGCCGCCTCCCACGCCGAGAACGATGCGCTTGCGATACAGCCGCTGCATAGGCTTGCCTTTTTCCAGTGAAAGCGGGCGGCGACGAAGACTGCCTGCGGCAGAACGTCGCATGTACGAGGCGAAATAGATTAACACAGGGCCGAAACGCGCCGCAGTAGGTTGCCAGGAGGGGGCATGAACATGAGGGAGTGGCCGACTGAAGAGCGGCCGAGGGAGAAGTTGCTGCAACGGGGAGTGGGTAGCTTATCGGATGCTGAGCTATTGGCGGTGTTCCTTGGCTCTGGTGTTCGCGGTCGGAATGTTGTGGAGCTGGCGCGAGGGCTGTTGGTGAAATTCGGAAGTCTGCGCCAGTTGCTTGAGGCCGATAGAGAGGCATTCATGGCTGAACTTGGGCTTGGGCCAGTGAAGTACAGTCAGTTGCAGGCGCTTCTGGAAATCGGGCGAAGGCATCTGGCTACGGCTATCGAGCGCGAGTCGGCCATGGAGAGCCCATCGGCGGTTCGGCGTTATCTGAAGGCCATGTTGCGCCATGAGGCCAGTGAAGTGTTCGGTTGCCTGTTCTTGGATACCAAGCATCGGCCACTGGCCTTCGAGATCTTGTTCAGGGGCACGATAGACCGGGCCAGCGTCTACCCGCGTGAAGTGGTCCGGCGGGCGTTGCTGCATAACGCCGCGGCCTTGATTCTGTGCCACAACCATCCTTCGGGTAACTGCGAGCCGAGCCAGGACGATGTGCACCTGACGCTATCGCTGAAGCGGGGGTTGGCGTTGATCGATGTGCGGGTGCTGGACCACATCATCATCGGCGACGGGGAGCCGCTGTCGATGGTCGAGCATGGGTGGATCGTGGCTTAGGGGGGAAGTGCTTGTCTTGCTGGAGGGGGAGCTGTGAGATCGAGCGCCGCCCGTGCGGCGCATCGCGAGCAAGGCTCGCTCCTACGATTGTTTTTGGCCAGTAACGCCAAGGGCAAACGCACGACCGCCTTGTTTGTACGACGTGGATTGGGCCAAGTCACCCAAGCGGTCGCGCGCAAATCCTACAGAAATAATTGGCCCGAAACAGGCGTAGGAGCGAGCCTTGCTCGCGATGCGCCGCACGGGCGGCGCTCGATTTCACAGGCTCTCCCCCTCAAGTCAGCCGCGGAATCAGCGGTTCACCGAAACCTTGCTGAAATCAAGTCGCCCGAACGGGCTGACCTGATACCCCTCGACGCCCTGGCGCAGGAGTGTCGTCGCCGTCGGGTGCGCCAGCGGTACCCACAGCGCCTGCTGCTGAATCAGCGTCTGCGCCTGCTGGTAAAGCCGGCTGCGCACGCTCTGGTCGTTGGTGGTGCGTCCAGCGCTGATCAACTGGTCCAGCCGGCTGTCGCAGAACCGTGCGAAGTTGGTCCCCGACTTCACCGCAGCACAGGCAAACTGAGGGCTCAGGAAGTTGTCCGGGTCGCCGTTATCACCGGCCCAGCCCATGAACAGCAGGTCATGTTCGCCCGCTTTGGCGCGGCGAATCAGCTCGCCCCATTCGATGACCTTGATCTCGGCCTTGATGCCCACCTTGGCGAGGTCTGCCTGGAGCATCTGCGCGCCCAGGCTGGGGTTGGGGTTGAGCAGGCTGCCCGACGGACGGGTCCAGATCGTCGTGGTGAAGCCATCCGGCAAGCCAGCCTTGGCAAGCAGGGCCTTGGCCTTGGTGGGGTCCAGTGCATAGCCCGGCAGATCCTTGGCATAGCTCCAGGTGTTCGGCGGGTAGGGGCCGTTGGCGGCGGTGGCGGTGTCTTCGAACACGGCTTTGAGGTAGGCCTGTTTATCGAACGCCAGGTTGATCGCCTGGCGTACCTCAGGCTTGTCCAGCGGTGGGTGCTCGCTGTTGATAGCCACGAATGCGGTCATGAAGGCCGGAGTGGTCGCCACCTTGAGGTTGCCGTCCTTGCCTGCTTCTGCGATGTCCAGCGGCTTGGGCGACAGGGCTACCTGGCATTCTCCGCGCTTGAGTTTCTGCAGGCGGACGTTGGCGTCAGGCGTGATGGCGAAGATCAGTGGGTCGACCGTGGGCTTGCCGTCGAAATAGTCGGGGTTCGCGCGGTAGCGAACCACGGAGTCTTTCTGGAAGCGCTGGAAGACGAACGGACCGGTGCCGATCGGCTGGCTGTTGAGTTTCTCGGGAGTTCCTGCCTTGAGCAGCTTGTCGGCGTACTCGGCGGAGTAGATCGAGGCGAAGCCCATGCTCAGGGTGGCCAGGAAGGTGGCATCCGGATGAGTGAGGGTGAAGCGCACGGTGCGTGGCTCGGGCGCCTCGATCGACTTGATCAGGTTGCCCAGTTGCAGCGACTGAGCGTGTGGATAACCACCCGGAGCGGTCTTGTGCCAAGCATGGGCGGGGTAGAGCATTCGCTGGAAGCTGAACAGCACATCGTCTGCATCCAGATCACGGCTGGGCTTGAAATAGGGCGTGGTGTGGAATTTCACACCGTTGCGCAGCGTGAAGTCATAGACCAGGCCATCGGCCGACACCGTCCAGCTTTGCGCAAGTCCCGGCACCACCTTGCCCTGGGTCGCATCGAATTCCACCAAGCGGTTCATCAGCATGTCAGCCGAGGCATTGGTGGTGGTCAGCGAGTTGTACTGGACCACGTCGAAGCCCTCGGGGCTGGCTTCGCTACATACGCTCAGCGGGGCCGCCTGGGCGAGTCCGGTTGCAAGCAGGGAGGTGAACATTAAGGAAAGGGCGGCGGCACGCATCAAAGCTCCTTGGCGAGTCAGTGGCCCATCTGCCAGTGCAGTCTGGAAATGTCCTACCCTAGTGCGCGCGTCGGGAAATGGCCACCCCCTTTTTATGCCAGTCTGCGACGAGCGGTCGACAGGCCGGCGCGCGAGTCGCTATGCTGCCCGCGCGCCATCGGCAGCAATCAGATGCTCATCTTCTGTTGTTGCGGCGTAGTCTTTCTGGTATAAAGCAGCGCTCTTTTCTAGGGGCTCGGCCTGTCGCATCAGCGGATCCGGTCGATAAGACCTCCAGAATCACGGCGCCTGGCGCCAAAGACTGAGAGATTAAGCGGCCAACCCATGCCGGGTTGGGCATGAGGTTTTAGAGGGCTGAGTCATGTCGAGAGTCTGTCAAGTTACTGGTAAGGGTCCAGTAACCGGGAACAACATTTCCCACGCAAACAACAAAACCCGTCGTCGTTTCCTGCCGAACCTGCAGCACCACCGTTTCTGGGTTGAGTCCGAGAAGCGTTTCGTGCGTCTGCGCGTTTCTGCCAAAGGCATGCGCGTCATTGACAAGCGTGGTATCGACGTAGTGCTGGCCGAGCTGCGTGCTCGCGGCGAAAAGTTCTAAGGAGAACGTCATGCGTGAATTGATCCGTCTGGTTTCGAGTGCTGGCACTGGCCACTTCTACACCACCGACAAGAACAAGCGCACCACTCCGGACAAAATCGAGATCAAGAAGTACGATCCCGTTGTTCGCAAGCACGTGGTGTACAAGGAAGCCAAGATCAAGTAATTGATCGGCGACCAAGAAAAACCCGCATCCGAAAGGACGCGGGTTTTTTTATGCCCGGATGCCGGTCATTGGAAGCGGAAGCCCTGAATCACGGCGTGTGCATCGGTCTTGATGTGAACACGGTTGATGTCGTACTCGCGAGTGGTGATTTCATTGGGGCCGACGACCCGAGGGCGGCCGGTGATCGCTGTGATGGCGTCCTTGATCGATGGCTCGTACGGGGTGCCGATCAGGTGAGCCAGGGCTTGCAGGACTTCTTCGTTGTTCATGATGTATTTCCTTTGGTAGGAGGACAGCCCGACATGGGCAGGGGCATCCTCCTCCAGAGGTGCAAGGCGCCTGCGCTACATAGTTACTTTTGCTCGAACATCACATAGATCTTGCGGCAGGGCTCCAGCACCTCCCAGGTACCTTTGAAGCCGGCCGGGATAACGAACCGATCACCGGTACGCAGGGTCTTGGCGTTGCCTTCCTGGTCGCGCAGTACCGAAACGCCTTGCACGATTTCACAGTATTCGTGCTCGGTGTAGTTCACGCTCCATTGCCCCACTTCACCTTCCCACACGCCCGCAGCGAACTGCCCGCAGGGGCTGGAGTAGTGGTTGTAGACGGTCTGGTCCGGCTCGCCTTTGATGATTTTTTCCGCAGCCGGGCGGTAGCGTTCGGCCTCGGTGAGGGCCTGGGCGAAGTCGATGATGCTGGCGATGCTCATGGTGCGGCTCCTGTTGTTGTTTAATAAAATGCACATCAGTAGGCTTTTAGGCCTTTCGTGTCAAATATATTGATAGTTTGCATCGGCTGGTTTAGGGTATCGCGTGCCAGTGTGCGCTTGTCGCCCGGCCAGATTTCTGACAACGCCAGTGAGTCCTCAGTGCGGCGTTGCACCTTAACAAGAGGAGGAGTTTCGTATGACCACCCTGACTCGTGCGGACTGGGAACAGCGTGCCCAGCAACTGAAGATCGAAGGACGCGCCTTCATCAACGGCGAATACACCGACGCCGCATCCGGTGAAACCTTCGACTGCCTGAGCCCGGTCGACGGACGCTTCCTGGCCAAGGTCGCCAGCTGTGACCTGGCTGACGCCAACCGTGCCGTGGATAACGCCCGCGCTACCTTCGACTCCGGCGTCTGGTCGCAACTGGCCCCGGCCAAGCGCAAGGCCAAACTGATTCGCTTCGCCGACTTGCTGCGAAAGAACGTCGAAGAGCTGGCACTGCTCGAAACCCTGGACATGGGTAAGCCAATCGGCGACTCCTCCACCATCGACATTCCGGGCGCGGCCAACGCCATCCACTGGACTGCCGAAGCCATCGACAAAGTGTACGACGAAGTCGCGCCGACGCCGCACGACCAACTCGGCCTGGTCACCCGCGAACCTGTTGGTGTGGTCGGTGCCATCGTGCCGTGGAACTTCCCGCTGCTGATGGCATGCTGGAAGCTCGGCCCGGCCTTGGCCACCGGTAACTCGGTCGTGCTCAAACCGTCCGAAAAGTCGCCACTGACCGCCATCCGTATCGCCCAGCTGGCCATTGAAGCTGGCATCCCGGCAGGTGTGCTGAACGTGCTGCCAGGCTACGGCCACACCGTGGGCAAGGCCCTGGCCCTGCACATGGACGTCGACACCCTAGTGTTCACCGGTTCGACCAAGATCGCCAAGCAGTTGATGGTCTATGCGGGCGAGTCGAACATGAAGCGTATCTGGCTGGAAGCCGGTGGCAAGAGCCCGAACATCGTCTTCGCCGACGCTCCGGACCTGAAAGCCGCCGCCGAGGCTGCTGCCAGCGCCATCGCCTTCAACCAGGGCGAGGTCTGCACCGCCGGTTCTCGCCTGCTGGTCGAGCGCTCGATCAAGGACAAGTTCCTGCCCATGGTGGTCGAAGCCCTCAAGGGCTGGAAGCCAGGCAACCCGCTGGACCCTGCCACGACTGTCGGCGCTCTGGTCGATACCCAGCAGATGAACACCGTGCTGTCGTACATCGACGCCGGCCACAAGGACGGCGCCAAACTGCTGGCCGGCGGCAAGCGCACCCTGGAAGAGACCGGCGGTACCTACGTCGAGCCGACCATCTTCGACGGCGTGACCAACGCCATGAAGATCGCCCAGGAAGAGATCTTCGGCCCAGTGCTGTCGGTGATCGCCTTCGACACCGCCGAGGAAGCCATCGCCATCGCCAACGACACCCCGTACGGCCTGGCTGCGGGCATCTGGACCTCGGACATCTCCAAGGCCCACAAGACCGCTCGTGCCGTGCGCGCGGGCAGTGTCTGGGTCAACCAGTACGACGGCGGCGACATGACCGCGCCGTTCGGTGGCTTCAAGCAGTCGGGCAACGGCCGTGACAAGTCGCTGCATGCGCTGGAGAAGTACACCGAGCTGAAGGCGACCTGGATCAAGTTGTAAGTCCAGGGGGCCGCTTAGCGGCCCAATCGCCAGCTTGTCGTGGCGACGAACCACAGCCGGGACGGTTCACACCGCCCCGGCTTTGTCGTCTTTGCAATTCATGAAGACTGCCTGGGAGGCTGCAATGCGTTGGGGAACCTATTTCGCCGTACTGGCATCGGTGCTCAGTGTCGGGCTGGCGCTCGGCGTGAGCATGCCGCTGGTGTCCCTGCGCCTGGAAGCCTGGGGCTACGGCAGCTTCGCCATCGGCGTCATGGCGGCGATGCCGGCGCTGGGTGTACTGGCAGGTGCCAGTGTGGCCAGCCGTCTGGCCGGGTGGGTCGGCGTGCCCTCGGCCATGCGCCTTTGCCTGTGGGGCGGGGCGCTGTCGATCGGCCTGCTTGCATTGCTGCCCAGCTACCCGTTGTGGTTGCTGCTGCGGCTGATGATCGGTATGTCGCTGACTGTGGTGTTCATCCTGGGCGAGAGCTGGATCAACCAACTGGTGGTCGAGCAATGGCGGGGACGGCTGGTGGCGCTGTACGGCAGCAGCTACGCGCTGAGCCAGCTGGCCGGGCCGTTGGTACTGGGCTTTCTCGGCTCGGATGATGACTTCGGCTTCTGGGCGGCGACTGGCCTGCTGCTAGCCGCGCCGCTGGTCCTGCTAGGCCGTGGCGGTGCGCCGAGCACCGAAGCCTGCAGCGTGACCTTCGGCGACCTGCTCGCGTTCTGCCGGCGTTTACCAGTGATTGCCTGGGCGATTGCCCTGTTCGCGTCCTTCGAGGCGATGATCCTCACCTTGCTGCCGGTGTATTGCCTGCAGCAAGGCTTCAGTACCGAAATCGCCTTGTTCATGATCAGTACCGTGGTGGTGGGCGATGCTGTGCTGCAGTTGCCGATCGGTGCGCTCGCCGACCATATGTCGCGACGGGCTCTGTTCACGGGCTGTGCGGTAACCTTGCTGGTCTCAAGCCTGGCGATCCCATTGCTGTTGCACACACCTGTGATCTGGCCGTTATGGGTGCTGTTCGGGGCTAGCGCCGGGGGGCTGTTCACCTTGTCGCTGGTGCTGATTGGCGAGCGTTATCGCGACGATGAGCTGGTGCGGGCCAATGCCCATGTGGCGCAGCTCTGGGGTATCGGCTGCCTGCTCGGGCCATTGTTGGCCGGAGCAGGCAGCCAGTGGATCAGCGGGCACGCGTTGCTGTTGCTGATGGCGGCAGGGGCGGCTGTTCTGGTGCTGTTGACCCGGCGGCGCGGGGCGTTCGAGCCAGCCTCCGCCTGAGGCATGGGGCTAGAGCATCTTCTCCAGCCCCACCGCCTTGCTGATCCAGGCATTGAAACGCCGCCACAGGCCGCCAGGCTCGGAGGTCAGCATGCGGCGCTTGCCATTTTCCTCGGTTACCCAGACCAGCTTGTCGTCCACCAGCCTGGGCTGGTAACTCAGTGCGGGTGCCATGCCTTGTACCGCCAGAAAACGGGTGTATTCAGCCAGTTCCGGGCTATCGACCAGCACTCCAACCTCGGTGTTCCACAGCAATGATCGCGGGTCGAAGTTGAACGAGCCGATGAAGGTCTTGCGCCGGTCGAAGACGATTGCCTTGCTGTGAAGGCTCGAATCCGAACTGCCATGGAAGCTCAAACGGTATCTGGCGTTGGTGTCACCAGGTTGGCGGCGCAGTTCGTACAACTGCACGCCGTGCTCCAGCAGGGCGCGGCGGTAGGGCGCATACCCGCCATGCACAGCCGGCACGTCGGTGGCTTCCAGGGAGTTGGTCAACAGCTTGATCGAAACGCCCGCATCGGCAGCGCCGGTCAGGTACAGCAGGCCTGACTTGCCCGGCACGAAGTAGGCCGAAACCAGAATCAGCTCGTGATGCACGTTGTCCAGGTCCGGCGCCAGTTGCTGGCTAAGCAGCAGGTGCGGGTCTGGCTCGTCGTCGGCCAGGACTTTGCTCGGCGCATCCCACAAGGCCTGGCTATGTGCCCAGATCAGTTCGTTGCGCCAGATATCCAGGCGCGGCTGCGTCTGGTAGGCCATCAACCTGTCGTACAGGGCCTTGTGCCTGACCCGCGCCTCGGCCAAGGACACCTCAAGGCGTCGACGGCTGGCATGCAGGTCGCTGGCATCTGGCTGGCGCCATAGGAAGTCTCCAATGGGACGGCTCAGCGCGCTGTTCCAGTACTGGTCGAAACCATGACTGAGCTGCTCGGCCACGGGGCCGACTCCCAACAGGTCGATGTCGGTGAAGTTGAGGTTGGGCTCGGCATCGAAATACTCGTCACCCAGGTTACGTCCGCCGACGATGGCCATGGCGTTGTCCACCACGAACAATTTGTTGTGCATGCGCCGGTGTTGTCGGGAGAGGTTGAACAGACGTCCTGCGGCGCGTGTCACGCCTGTGCTGCGGCCGAGGTGCAGCGGGTTGAACACGCGAATCTGGATGTTGGGGTGGGCGTCGAGGGTGCCCATGATGGTGTCGAGGCCATCGCTGGTGGTGTCATCGAGGAGAATGCGCACCCGAACGCCACGGTCGGCCGCGCGCAGCAGTTCGTGGACCAGCGCCCGCGTGCTCAAGCCGTCATGGACGATGTAGTACTGCAGGTCGATGCTGGCCTGTGCGTTACGGATCAGCTCGGCCCGGGCGCGGAAGGCCTCGTTGCTGTTAGGCAGCAGCCGGAATCCGGAGCGGCCGTCATAGGGTGCGGCCTGGCGAAGTACGGAGCGGCCGAAGGCCGACTCGTTCGCTGGCAGCGCCTGGCTGACTTCGCGGGTCGTACCGACGCTGGCGCAGCCCGCGAGGCCGAGCAGCAGCGCTAGCAACAGAGGCAGGGCAGGCGTGAATCTCAAGGGTGGATCGTCCTGTGCAGCAAGGGCCTGAAGGTTGGACTGTGGAGGGCGGCGCAAAGTTACGCTCAGGTGATGTCCTGATCCAGTAGACGAAGGGCGGTTTCACCGACCTTGCGCACGGCATCCTCGATCTGTGGTGTGGGGCGCGAGGCGAAGTTCATGCGCAGGCAGTGACGAAACTTGCCCGAGGCCGAGAAGATGCTGCCTACCGCGATTTGCACTCCCTGCTCCAGTAAAGCTCGGTTCAGCCGCAGCGTGTCGAAATCTTCAGGCAATTCGACCCACAGCATGAAGCCCCCTTGTGGCCGGCTGACACGCGTCCCGCTCGGGAAGTACTGGGTGACCCAGTCGCTCATCAGGTCGCGACCGCGCTGATACTGGCTGCGCATGCGGCGCACATGGGGTTGGTAGTGCCCGGCGGCGATGAAGTCGGCGATGGCCAGTTGCGGTTGGGTGGCCGTGCTGCCGGTGCTGATGTACTTCATGTGCAGCACCCGCTCCAGATAACGCCCCGGCGCGACCCAGCCTATGCGCAAGCCCGGGGCCAGGGTCTTGGAGAAGGAGCTGCACAGCAGCACGCGGCCGTCGTCGTCGAACGACTTGAGGGTGCGCGGGCGAGGGTAGGTATATGCCAGGTCGCCATACACATCGTCTTCGAGAACCGCCACGTCATAGCGCTGGGCCAGGCTCAGCAGCGCCTTCTTGCGGGCCTCGGGCATTATGTAGCCGAGCGGGTTGTTGCAGTTAGGGGTGATCTGGATGAGCTTGATCGGCCATTGTTCCAAGGCCAGTTCCAGCGCCTCCAGACTGATTCCGGTGACGGGGTCAGTGGGGATCTCCAGGGCTTTCATGCCCAAACCTTTGAGGGTTTGCATGGCGCCGTGGAAGCTCGGCGAGTCAACCGCGACGATGTCCCCCGGGTCGCACACCGCGCGGATGCTGCAGGACAGCGCTTCATGGCAGCCGGTCGTCACCACCAGGTCAGCCGGCCCCAGGCGGCAGCCGGAATCGAGCATCAACCGGGCGATCTGCTCGCGCAGGGCCAGGTTGCCGTGGATGTTGTCGTAGTAAAGGCCGGGCATGTCCTGGCGCCGGCTCAACTGGGCGAGGCTGCGCAACAGCGGCTTGAGGGTGGGGCTGTCGATGTCGGGCATGCCGCGGCCGAGCTGGATCACATCCTTGCGGGGCGTGCTACGCACCAGCTCCAGCACCTGTTCCCACTGGGAGATATCCACAGGGCGCTGCGCCGGCCGGCTGACGGCGGGCAGGGCGGGGAGGTGGCGTCCTTCGCTGACGAAGTACCCGGACTTTGGGCGTGGCGAGACCAGGCCGCTGTCCTCGAGCATGCGATAAGCCTGCTGTACGGTGCTGAGGCTGACGCCATGTTCCTCGCTGAGGGCTCGCACCGATGGCAGCCGCTGACCAGGGCGATACAGGCCCTGCTCGATGCGGGCGCCCAGCAATTCGGCGAGGTTGAGATAGAGCGTCACGGCATACTCCCGCGTTCAAGGCTGGCAGCGACCAGTACAGTTGTGGGGAAAATACAGCATTCAGCGGCCGGTTCGCCAATTCTGTATGGGAATAATAAGCCATTATTGGATCTGTATCGTCACGCCTGCCAGCGCGCATGCTGTCTCCACGGTATGAACTGATCGGGAGGATGCAGCAATGGGTGGCTTGAGCGATGTGCGCTTGCAACTGTTGGCCAAGGAGCTCGAGGACGAGCAGCGGCCCAAGGTGTTCAATGCACCGGCCGGCTTGAGCCGCTGGGGCCTGCTGCTGCACCGTTGGCACACCCGCAGGGCGCTGTTGCAACTGAGCGATGAGGAGTTGCGTGATGTAGGGCTGAGCTGGGAGCAGGCCCGGACCGAAGGGCGAAAGCCCTGCTGGAAGGACTGACGCAAAGCGCTGGGAACGGCAGCGCATCACCGTGTAGGAGCGGTTCACCCGCGAGCATCGGCCAAGTCAGTGTCGTACATCGCAGTGCTTGGTTCGCGGGCAAGCACGCTCCTGAAAGGTACGTCAGCGGTCAGATCAGCTCTTTGAGCCTGTGCCACAACATTCCCAACGCCAGCAGCGGCGAGCGCAGGTGCTTGCCACCGGGGAAAGTGACGTGCGGCACGTTGGCGAACAGGTCGAAGCGCCCGCTTTCCTGACCGCTGATGGCTTCACCCAGCAGGCGCGCAGCGAGGTGGGTGGCGTTGACCCCGTGGCCCGAATAGGCCTGGGCGTAATACACGTTCGGTTGGCTGGCCAGGCGGCCGATCTGCGGCAGGCGATTGGCGCCGATGCCGATCATGCCGCCCCATTGATATTCGATGCGCACGTCGGCCAACTGTGGGAACACCTTGAGCATCTTCGGCTGCATGTAGGCGGCGATGTCTTTTGGATCACGGCCCGAGTAATGGCAGGCGCCACCGAACAGCAGGCGGTGGTCGGCAGACAAACGATAGTAATCCAGCGCCACGCGCTGGTCGCACACCGCCATATTCTGCGGCAGTAGCTGGCGCGCTCGTTCTTCGCCGAGCGGTTCAGTGGCGATGATGTAGCTGCCGGCGGGCAATACCTTGCCACCCAGTTCGCGGTTGAGGTCGTTGTGGTAGGCATTGCAGCACAGCACCAAGGTCCTGGCGCGCACTCTTCCTTGGGGAGTGTGTACCTGAACCAGGGGGCCGTAGTCGATGCGTGTGACCTCGGACTGCTCGAACAGCTTGACGCCTAGACGGCTGGCCACGGCTGCTTCGCCCAATGCCAGGTTGAGCGGGTGCAGGTGGCCTGAACCCATGTCGATCAGGCCGCCGACGTAGCGGTCGGAACCGACCACGCTGTGGATATCTTCTTGTTGCACCAGGCGCATTTCATGGCGGTAGCCAAGGCTGCGCAGTTCTTCGGCATCCTCGGCAAAGCCTTGCAGCTCGCCGGGTTTGTTGGCCAGGTCGCAGTAACCCCAGGTCAAGTCGCAGTCGATGGCGTGTCGTTCGACGCGCTCGCGGACGATGTCCACGGCCTCCAGTCCCATCAGCTTCATGCTGCGCACACCTTCCTGGCCAATCACCGGCAAGAACTGCTCAAGGCCATGGCCAACGCCACGAATCAACTGACCGCCGTTGCGGCCGCTGGCGCCCCAGCCAAGCTTGCGTGCCTCCAGCAGGATTACCGACAGGCCGCGTTCGGCCAGTTCGATGGCAGTGTTCAAGCCTGAGTAGCCGCCACCAACGATGCACACGTCGGCAGAATGTTCGCCCTGCAGGTAGGGATGATCGGGATGAGGCGCGCTGCTGGCGGCGTAGTAAGAGGCGGCGTGCTGCGCGCTGTGGATCATCGGGCGGTTCCTGGGCGTTGGGCGAAAGGGGGAGGATAAGCTGGGGTTTTGCGGTGGGGCAACTGGCCTCCTCGCCGGCAAGCCGACTGCCGCTCAGGGGCGCGTGTGACTTGGGCAGCCGGCTGGCGGGCAATTGGTCCTATAATCGAACTTCGATCGTCAATCCTGTATCCGGCCATGTCCTGCAACCGCCACAAGATTCACTTCCTGCGCGAACTCATTCCCTCTTTCGAGTGCGAGCCCGGGTGCCACGACTGTTGTGGTCCGGTCACCACCTCGGCTGAGGAGATGGCGCGCTTGCCGCGCAAGTCCCAGGCCGAGCAGGATGCGGCGTTGGAGCGCCTGGACTGCGTACACCTGGGCCCCGATGGCTGCACGGTGTATGAAGAGCGCCCGATGATCTGCCGCCTCTTTGGCACAACTCCACGCATGGCCTGCCCCCGTGGTCGTGGGCCTGAACAGATGATCGAGCCGCAGGCCGAGCAGCTCGTTCACCAGTTCATCGCCACCACACGTCAGGTGCTGGTCTAGCCTTAGTCCGGAATCGGCAGGCAGAGGCTCTCTTTGACCTCTTCCATCACGATGTAGCTCTTCGACTCACGGACGTGCGGCAGCTTGAGCAGGATGTCGCCCAGCAGCTTGCGGTATGAAGCCATCTCCGAAATACGGGCTTTCACCAGGTAGTCGAAGTCGCCAGAAACCAGGTGGCATTCCAGCACATGCGGCAGTTTCAGCACGGCGCGGCGGAACTCCTCGAAGGTGTCGCCGGACTTGTAGTCCAGGCTGATCTCGACGAACACCAGCAGGCTACCTTTGAGGTGCTGGGGGTTGAGCCGGGCGTTGTAGCCCATGATGATGCCCTCGCGCTCGAGGCGGCGGACCCGCTCGGTGCAAGGGGTGGTGGAAAGCCCAACTTTCTCGCCCAGTTCGGTGAAGGAAATACGCCCGTCATTCTGCAGGATGCGCAGGATGTTGCGGTCGATCTTGTCCAGCTCACGCTTACTCTGGTGCTGGGTTCTCATAGGGGATGCCCCTCCGTGAAAGGCGATTTTGCCGATAATTCTCGCCAATAATAGGCTTTTATATAGTGAATTGCACTGGGCCTACCTTTTTATACTGCGCGCATCCATGCCATTTCAACAAAAGACAGCGGTGCGCCGCGTGCGAGGAATAAACGATGCGAGTTCTGGTACTTGGTAGCGGTGTGATCGGAACCGCCAGCGCCTACTACCTGGCCCGTCAAGGTTTCGAAGTGACGGTGGTCGACCGCCAACCCGCGGTGGCCATGGAAACCAGTTTTGCCAACGCAGGTCAGATCTCGCCTGGTTATGCCTCGCCCTGGGCTGCCCCTGGCGTACCGCTGAAGGCCATCAAGTGGCTGCTTGAGCGCCACGCGCCCCTCGCCATCAAGCTGACCGGCGATGTCGACCAATACCTGTGGATGGCGCAGATGCTGCGCAACTGCACCGCCAGCCGTTACGCGGTCAACAAAGAGCGCATGGTGCGGCTGTCCGAGTACAGCCGCGACTGCCTCGACGAGTTGCGCGCTGAAACCGGCATCGCCTACGAAAACCGCAGCCTGGGAACTACCCAGCTGTTCCGTACCCAGGCCCAGGTGGATGCCGCGGCCAAGGATATCGCCGTGCTCGAACAGTCCGGCGTGCCTTACGAGCTGCTCGACCGCGACGGCATCGCCCGCGTCGAACCGGCCTTGGCGGGCGTGAAAGACATTCTCGCTGGCGCCCTGCGTCTGCCCAACGACCAGACCGGCGACTGCCAGCTGTTCACCACCAAGCTGGCCGAGATGGCCGTGAAGCTGGGCGTGGAGTTCCGCTTCGGCCAGGACATCCAGCGCCTGGACTTCGCGGGTGATCGCATCAATGGCGTGTGGATCGACGGCAAGCTGGAAACCGCCGATCGCTATGTGCTGGCCCTGGGCAGCTACTCGCCGCAGATGCTCAAGCCGCTGGGTATCAAGGCCCCGGTGTACCCGCTGAAGGGTTACTCGCTGACCGTGCCGATCACCAACGCTGACATGGCGCCGACTTCGACCATCCTCGATGAGACCTACAAGGTCGCCATCACTCGCTTCGACAACCGTATTCGTGTCGGCGGCATGGCTGAAATCGCTGGTTTTGACCTGTCGCTGAACCCGCGTCGTCGCGAAACACTGGAGATGATCGTCAACGACCTTTATCCTCGCGGCGGCGACCTGAGCCAGGCCAGTTTCTGGACCGGCCTGCGCCCGGCTACCCCGGACGGTACGCCGATCGTGGGTGCGACCTCGTTCCGTAACCTGTTCCTCAATACCGGTCACGGCACACTGGGCTGGACGATGGCGTGCGGCTCCGGTCGCCTGCTGGCTGACCTGATCGCGCGCAAGAAGCCGCAGATCAGCGCCGAAGGCCTGGATATCTCTCGTTATGGCAACCGCCGTGAGGTTGCCAAGCAGGGTCAGACCGCGCCAGCCCATCAGCAGTAAGGTCGACTGACCCGGCCTCATCGGCGGCAAGCCGGCTCCTGCAGGATCAGCCTGAAGTTCTGGTCCTGAGGAGAACCGGCCTGCCGGCGATCAATCCAACACCGATGACAACCCGAACACCATAAGGCAGCCGCCATGCGACCCGCCCGCGCCCTGATCGACCTGCAAGCCCTCCGCCACAATTACCGCCTGGCCCGTGAACTGTCCGGTGCCAAGGCCCTCGCCGTGATCAAGGCCGACGCCTATGGTCACGGTGCCGTGCGCTGCGCCCTGGCGCTGGAGCCGGAAGCCGATGGCTTTGCCGTGGCCTGCATCGAGGAGGCGCTGGAGCTGCGTGCAGCGGGTATCAAGGCACCCGTGTTGTTGCTCGAAGGCTTTTTCGAAGCCAGCGAGTTGGCGCTGATCGCCGAGCATGACCTGTGGTGTGTCGTGCACTCGCTGTGGCAACTGGAGGCGATCGAAAGGACTCAGGTGCACAAGCCCCTGACCACCTGGCTGAAACTCGACAGCGGCATGCACCGGGCGGGCCTGCACCCCAAGGATTACCACGAGGCCTACCAGCGGCTGCTGGCCAGCGGCAAGGTTTCGCGCATCGTGTTGATGAGCCACTTCGCCCGTGCGGACGAGTTGGATGCCGATGCCACCGCCCAACAAATCGCCGTGTTCGAGGCTGCCCGCCAAGGCCTGGCTGCCGAGTGCAGCCTACGCAATTCGCCCGGTGTGCTGGCCTGGCCGCAGGCGCCAAGCGACTGGGTGCGACCTGGCATCATGCTGTACGGCGCCACGCCCTTCGAAGTGGATCAGGCCCAGGCTGCGCGCCTGCAGCCGGTGATGACCCTGCAATCGCGCATCATCAGTGTGCGGGAGCTGCCGGCTGGCGAACCGGTGGGTTACGGCGCCAAGTTCATCAGCTCTCGGCCGACCCGTGTGGGTGTGGTCGCCATGGGCTATGCCGACGGCTACCCTCGCCAGGCACCCACTGGCACGCCGGTGATGGTCGCTGGCAAGCTCACCCAACTGATTGGCAGGGTTTCGATGGACATGCTCTGCGTCGACCTCACCGACGTGCCTGAAGCCACCATCGGCAGCCCGGTCGAGTTGTGGGGCAAACAGGTACTGGCCAGCGACGTGGCCATGCGCGCTGGCACCATTCCGTACCAGATCTTCTGCAATCTCAAGCGTGTACCGCTGGACTATTACGGCGAATAAGGCGCCGAAGCGGACAGGATGGAGGGGGTGTGTTGTAAATACTGAACGGCATTGCCATGATATCGTTCACATCACCCCCCATTTCTACCGTTTCAGGAGGCTCCAGCTTTGGACGTCGGCGAACGACTGCAAGCCATCCGCAAGCTCAAGGGCCTGTCCCAGCGTGAACTCGCCAAGCGTGCGGGTGTGACCAACAGCACCATCTCGATGATCGAGAAGAACAGCGTGAGCCCTTCGATCAGCTCGCTGCGCAAGGTCCTCAGTGGCATTCCCATGTCCATGGTCGAGTTCTTCTCCGTCGAGCTGGAACCCGAAAGCCCTTCCCAGATCGTCTACAAAGCTCACGAGCTGATCGACATCTCGGACGGTGCGGTAACCATGAAGCTGGTGGGCAAGTCGCACCCCAACCGCGCCATCGCTTTCCTCAACGAGGTCTACCCGCCGGGCGCCGACACCGGGGAAGAAATGCTCACCCACGATGGCGAAGAGACCGGCATCCTGCTGGAAGGGCGCCTGGAGCTGGTGGTCGGGAATGAGACCTTCATCCTCGAAGCAGGCGACAGCTACTACTTCGAAAGCACCCGGCCGCATCGATTCCGCAACCCCTTCGCAGAGCCAGCACGGCTGATCAGTGCGGCGACGCCTTCGAACTTTTGATCCAGCGCAGCGTATTGTTTCGCTAATACCCCTTTCACCTGTGGGGTCGTTTCACGGGTTCCGGGTTCCCGCTATACTTTTCAACGCTCGCAATTTCGTGGTGCGGGCATGATTAGCCACCATGAGGGTGTTCGCGTGAACCAAATCAAGAAGATGCTGGCCTTACCAGCCGCCGTACTCGCCCTCTGGGCAATCAATGCAACTGCTGCAACCAACGACGACATTGCCAAGCGCCTGGAGCCTGTAGGGCAGGTGTGCATTCAGGGTCAGGAGTGCAAAGGCATGGAAGTGGCTGCCGCAGCGGGCGGTGGCGGGGCCAAGACGCCGGACGAGATCATCGCCAAGCACTGCAACGCCTGCCATGGCAGCGGCTTGCTCGGTGCGCCGAAGATTGGCGATACCGCCGCGTGGAAAGAGCGCGCCGACCACCAGGGCGGCCTGGATGGCATTCTGGCCAAAGCCATTACCGGCATAAACGCCATGCCACCGAAAGGTACCTGTGCCGACTGTTCGGACGAGGATCTCAAAGGCGCGATCAAGAAGATGTCGGGGCTTTGATCCAAACCTGAATTGCACGAGGCCCGCCATCGATGGCGGGCTTTGTTTTTGTGCTGCGTGTGTCGGCCGCTTTCGTGGCTAAAGCCTTCGAGTCCTATGCTGCCCATGTGGGAGCGGCTTTAGCCGCGAAAGGGCCGGCACAGGCAACTAACCCCACCCAATCTCTGAAACCATGGACAATCCAGAAAGCCCCGGTGTTTGAACCATGCTGATGATTAACTAGCATTTTTACCAGTTTTATTTTTCGGGTCTACGAATAACACTCAAGCTTCTGGTAGTGGTGTTGGATGGGAGCCAATAGACTTGAGAATAGCGGACAATAACGGTCGGAAGCAGAATGCAGTCAGCCGGGTGAAGCTGCAAAGGCAACCCTCCGGCAGTGCCCCTCTTCATCGGGGCTATTCGCCCTATGGCTATCATTCGCTCCTACGCACCATGCTCGGTTTCAATGGTGGCCGACTCGATCCTGTTACAGGGTGTTATCCATTGGGCAATGGGCGTCGATCATTCAATCCATCATTGTTGCGTTTCATCAGCTCGGACAGCATGAGCCCCTTCGCGGCGGGTGGGTTAAATTCATATTCATACTGTCTAGGTGATCCGGTGAACCGCGAGGACCCGAGCGGGAATTGCTGTTTATTTAAGCCCTTCGCACGAATGTTTAGAAGGATTTTTCCTAAAAAAGAGCTCCCTGGTAAGTTATATGTGTCGCCTATCATCGAGAGAATGGTTATTAACAAAGACTACAAGAATATTAATTCTGTCATCAACATCAGCCTGGTGGGTAGTTCAGGGCGTGTGCCGCAGGGCTATGAGTTGATCGGCTTTCATGGGAGTCAAGCAAAACATGCGCGGTCGTTGGAATCAGGCCTTGATCCTGGTTACTCAAAGGGTGGAACTTACGGCAGCGGCTTCTACTTTTCCACTAATCTCGATGTGGCCAATAAGTACGCAGGTTCGGATGGAGACGGAATCGTATTCGGCGTGTACGCAGAAAATTTCGGGGAATGGAAAAAAGGGAAGGACTATTTCAGCGCTAATCGAAACGTAATGGTAATCAGGGAGAATGCTTATGGGAAGGTCGCTGTGCGCAGGGAAGTAGCGTTTCCAATTTTAATCAGTGATAAAACCACTGTCACATACTAACAGCGCCAGCATTGATAGCCGGTACGTAGGTGTTTCTGGTGAGTCGAGCACTATTCAGGCCTCTGCGAATATAGGAGGTGCAAAGTCTGTGTGGGAGATTGACCACGAAGACACCTCCTGAGGCAACCAAGCCGCGCGAATTCGTGTCCAACCTCTGACCCCCATGGATGAATGAGGAGATCTCGATGCACCTCTGCTCCATCGACCAGGCTGTCGAGCAAGTGCTGTCGCGCCTGCCAGCTCATATTCACATGGGCCTGCCCTTGGGCCTGGGCAAGCCCAATGCTTTCGTCAACGCTCTCTATGCCCGGGTGCGTGACCTACCCGAACGGCAACTGACTATCTACACGGCGCTTACACTAGGCCGCCCCCCGCTGGGCGACGGTTTGCAACGGCGCTTTCTCGAACCCTTCGTCGAGCGTGTGTTCGCTGACTACGAAGAACTCACTTACCTTGCCGACCTGCGCAACGACAGCTTGCCGCCGAACATCCGTGTCGAGCAGTTCTTCATGCAGCCCGGCAGCCTGCTGCATAGCGAGGCTGCCCAGCAGGACTATGTCAGCAGCAATTACAGCCACGCTGCCCGTGACATCAATGCCAAGGGGCTGAACCTGATCGCGCAGTTGGTCGCCGCCACACCGGAAAGGCCCGTGCACCTGAGCCTGGCCTGCAACCCCGACATCACCCTTGACCTGCTGCCGATGATTGCCAAGCGCCGCAAGGCTGGTGAGACCATCCTCATGCTTGGTCAGGTCCATGCCGAGCTGCCTTACATGCCAGGCGACGCAGAGCTGGGTATCGACCACTTCGACCTGCTGATCGACGTAGCGGAGCAACGCCGGCTGTTTTCGACCCCGAACATGCCGGTCACCACCCAGGACCACTGCATTGGCCTGTTCGCCAGCGCACTGGTGCGTGATGGTGGCACCCTACAGATCGGCATCGGTGCCATGGGCGATGCGCTGGCGGCTGCTTTGCTGGCGCGCCAGGGCGACAACGCGGGCTATCGCGCCTTGCTCGACGAGTTGGACATTCGCCCCTGGCAGACGCTGATCGAGCGGGAAGGGGGCTTGGAAGCGCTTGCCCAAGGGCTGTATGGCTGCAGCGAAATGTTCGTCAACGGCCTGCTGGCGCTGGCCGAAGCCGGGGTAGTTCGGCGCCCGATCAATGGTCAGGGCGTGCTCGTGCATGGCGGGTTTTTCCTGGGGCCGCAGTCCTTCTACCGGCGCTTGCGAGAGCTGCCGCTGGAGCAGCGGGCGCGTTACGCCATGACCCGTATCAGCTTCATCAACGAGCTGTACGGGCAGGAAGCCCTGAAGCGTCGACAGCGCCGCGATGCCCGTTTCGTCAATACGGTGTTCGGCATGACCTTGCTTGGCGCCGGGGTGGCTGACCAGTTGGAAGACGGCCGTGTACTCAGCGGTGTCGGTGGGCAGTACAACTTCGTCGCCCAGGGCCATGCCCTGGCGGGTGGGCGTTCGGTCTTGCTGCTGCGCAGCTGGCGCGAGGCGGGTGGTGAGATCAGCTCGAACCTGTTCTGGACCTATGGCCACTGCACCATCCCCCGACACCTACGCGATATCGTGGTGACCGAGTACGGCATCGCCGACTTGCGCGGGCAGACCGACAGCGAAGTGATTGCGCGGTTGCTGGCGGTGAGTGACTCGCGGTTCCAGGACACGTTGATGGAGCAAGCCAAGCGTGCCGGTAAATTGGCCAGGGACTTTCAGCTGGATCCGCGCTTCACCGACAACACGCCCGAGCGTCTTGAGGCGGTGCGGGCACGGCACGCACGGTTGTTCCCAGAGTATCCGCTGGGCACGGATTTCACGGCACAAGAGCAGGATTTGCTGCGCGCGCTCAACTGGTTGAAGAGCAAGTTCAAGCTCAGAGAGGTGCTGGAGCTGGGCAAGGCGGCACTGGAGGCACCGGGGCCGGAGGGGTATGAGGCGCACCTGGCGCGGATGCAGCTGGATCAACCGCAGGGGCTGAAGGAAGAGTTGTATCAGCGGTTGTTGCTGGCGGGGCTAGAGGCAACCCGCTAAACCAAGGTTCAGCGCCTTACCCTGTGGGAGCGGGTTCACCTACGAATGAGAGGGTGACGTCACCGTTGTCTTCGCGGGTAAACCCGCTCCTACAGGAGAGGTGCTCAGGCTTTAGTCGATGAAGCTGACCACACCACCTTCCAGCGACTTCACCCGGGCCAGCGATTCGACGCGGTAACCCTGGCTGTCCAGCTCGGCACGGCCGCCCTGGAACGATTTCTCGATGACGATACCCAGGCCCGCCACGGTAGCACCGGCTTGCTTGATGATCGAGATCAGTGCCTGCGAAGCCTTGCCGTTGGCCAGGAAATCGTCGATCACCAGCACGCGGTCGCTGCTGTTGAGGTGGCGCGGCGAGATGGCCACGGTGTTCTCGGTCTGCTTGGTGAAGGAGTACACCGAGGCGGTCAGCAGGTTCTCGGTCAGGGTCAGCGACTGGTGCTTGCGCGCGAAGATCACCGGTACGCCCAGCTTCAGGCCAGTCATCACGGCCGGGGCAATGCCCGAGGCTTCGATGGTGACGATCTTGGTCACGCCGGCGTCGGCGAACAGGCGGGCGAATTCGTCACCGATCAGCTGCATCAGCGCAGGGTCGATCTGGTGGTTGAGAAACGCGTCGACTTTGAGAACCTGATCGGAAAGCACGATGCCTTCTTCGCGAATCTTCTGCTGCAGTGCTTCCACTGTGTATTCCTCGATGTAGCAAAGGTGGCCGCATGAAGCGGCAGTGTTAAAGAGTAATGGTTGATCAGCGTTTGAGCATTGCCCGGATGTCGGCCAGGGCGTTATTGCCGCGAGCGGCTTTCACTTCTACCGGCGCATCGTCCAGGCCTTCCCAGGCCAGGTCCTCCGGCGGCAGCTCGTCAAGGAAGCGGCTGGGCGTGCAGTCGATGATTTCGCCATACTGCTTGCGCTTGGCGGCGAAGGTGAAGGCCAGGGTCTGGCGGGCGCGGGTGATGCCCACATAGGCCAGGCGGCGTTCCTCTTCGATGGTGTCGGCTTCGATGCTGGAACGGTGCGGGAGGATTTCCTCTTCCATGCCCATGATGAACACGTAGGGGAATTCCAGGCCCTTGGACGCATGCAGAGTCATCATCTGCACGCCTTCGGCGTTTTCTTCCTCTTCCTGCTGGCGCTCGAGCATGTCGCGCAGCACCAGTTTGCCGATGGCGTCCTCGATGGTCATGTCACCCTCTTCGTCTTTCTCGAGGGTGTTCTTCAGCGCTTCGACCAGGAACCAGACGTTGCTGATGCGGAACTCCGCCGCCTTGTCGCTGGCGGTCTGCTGGCGGATCCAGTTCTCGTAGTCGATGTCGCGGATCATCTCGTGCAACGCGGCAATCGGGTCTTCCAGGGCGACCTTGTGACGCACGCCATCGAGCCAGTGCTTGAAGCGCTGCAGGCGCTCTGTGTAGCGGGCATCCAGGTGCTCACCCAGGCCCAGCTCTTCGCTGGCGGCGTACATCGAGATGCCGCGCTCGGTGGCGTAGTTGCCGAGCTTTTCCAAAGTGGTCGAGCCGATCTCCCGGCGCGGTACGTTGATCACCCGCAGGTAGGCGTTGTCGTCGTCCGGGTTCACCAGCAAGCGCAGGTAGGCCATCAGGTCCTTGACCTCCTGGCGGCCGAAGAAGCTGTTGCCGCCGGACAGGCGATATGGCACCTGGTGGTGTTGCAGCTTCAACTCGATCAGCTTGGCCTGGTAGTTGCCACGGTAGAGGATGGCGAAATCGCTGTAGGGGCGATTGGTGCGCAGGTGCAGGGTGAGGATCTCCATGGCCACCCGCTCGGCTTCGGCTTCCTCGTTCTTGCAGCGGATCACGCGGATCTCATCGCCCACGCCCATCTCGCTCCACAGCTGCTTTTCGAACGCGTGGGGGTTGTTGGCGATCAGCACGTTGGCGCAGCGCAGGATGCGGCTGGTGGAGCGGTAGTTCTGCTCCAGCATCACCACTTTCAGGGAGGGATAGTCCTCCTTGAGCAGCATGAGGTTCTCCGGGCGGGCGCCACGCCAGGCATAGATCGACTGGTCATCGTCGCCGACCACGGTGAACTGGTTGCGCATGCCGATCAGCATCTTCACCAGCAGGTACTGGCTGGCGTTGGTGTCCTGATACTCGTCCACCAGCAGGTAGCGCACACGGTTCTGCCAGCGTTCGAGCACGTCGGGGTGTTCCTGGAACAGCTTGACCGGCAGCAGGATCAAGTCGTCGAAGTCCACGGCGTTGAACGCCTTGAGCGTGCGCTGGTAGTGGGTATAGACGATTGCGGCGGTCCGTTCGCGCGGGTTGCGCGCTTTCTCCAGCGCCTCGGCAGGCAGGACCAGGTCGTTCTTCCAGGCACCGATCATGTTCTTGATCTCGTCGATGCCATCGTCGCCGGAGTATTCCTTCTGCATGATGTCCGACAGCAATGCCTTGATGTCGGACTCGTCGAAGATCGAGAAACCAGGCTTGTAGCCCAGGCGCTCGTGTTCCTTGCGGATGATGTTCAGGCCCAGGTTGTGGAAGGTGCACACCGTCAGGCCACGGCCTTCGCCCGGACGCAGCAGGGTAGCGACCCGCTCCTTCATCTCGCGGGCGGCCTTGTTGGTGAAGGTCATCGCCACGATGTACTGGGCGCGGATGCCGCAGTTCTGGATGAGGTGGGCAATCTTGCGCGTGATCACGCTGGTCTTGCCGGAGCCAGCACCGGCGAGCACCAAAAGAGGGCCGCCGACGTAGTCTCGGGCTTCTTGTTGCCGGGGATTGAGTCGGGACATGCTAGAAACCGGGGGTCGCCAGAAAATAGCCGCGCATTCTAACAGGCATGGGGCAGTTGTGGCGCGACCGTCTGACGTCTGAGTCAGACTTTTGTCTCTCGCTACTATT
Source organism: Pseudomonas sp. Rh2 (assembly GCF_040762985.1). Lineage (NCBI taxonomy): Bacteria > Pseudomonadati > Pseudomonadota > Gammaproteobacteria > Pseudomonadales > Pseudomonadaceae > Pseudomonas > Pseudomonas sp. Rh2. The sequence continues at coordinate 363,295 of NZ_CP142890.1, read as the reverse complement.
AGTCAGACTCATGATATCCAAGAAAAAAATCGGATTTGCTGGTTTAGCGAGTTTCGCGCAGGATGCACGTCAAAATGCGTCGGGGAGCACTGCAGGCAAGGATATGTCTAAAAGTGAAAATCGTTTTCATTTATGCAGTAGCATATCCGGCCTCATACGCTTCACTGTCCAAGCCTTTAAGGAGCCCGCTTGTCCACGCCTGTCGAACCTTTGCGTTTGCTGTTGTTGGCTGATGAGCCGGAATGGGCTGCCCTGTTGCGCGACTGCCTGCTGCCCTTGGGCGGCAGCGCCGTATTGCTGACCGCACCCAGTTGGGAGGCTGTCGACACCCTGTTCAACCAAGACCGCCAAGCGGTGGTGCTGGCTACCCCGGCCTTGCAACCCGCGCCGGGGCGTTGCGAACTCCCCACCATCTTGCTGCTTGAGCATGAGCCTGACTCACCACCGACGGCTGTCAGCGATTGGTTGGTGCGCGATCAACTCAGCGCCGACGCCATCCGCCGATCCTTGCGCCATGTGCGTGAGCGCGGCGTACTGGTGGCCACCCTGCAGCGCCTGGCCGAACAAGACCCGCTTACCGGCATCGCCAATCGTCAGGGCTTCCAGGCCTTACTGACCGCGCGCCTGGCCGAGAATGACGGGCGCGGTCTGGCGCTTGGCCACCTGGACCTCGACAATTTCCGCCACGTCAACGATGCCCTTGGCCACCAGAGCGGCGACCGGTTGATCTTGCAGGTGGTGGCCCGGCTGAAGCAGCAACTGGAAGCGGGGGACCAGCTGGCACGTCTGGGCAGTGACGAATTCGCCCTGCTGATCGACACCCGACGCGATGCCAACCGCGCCGAATGGATGGCCGAACGGATCGTCGAAGCGCTGGCCGAACCCTTCTGGATAGACGGCGAGAGCCTGCTGCTGGGCTGCAGCCTGGGCCTGGCCCATGCCCGCGCTCAGGCTGGGCCAGACCCATTGATGTGGCATGCCCACATCGCCATGCGCCAGGCCAAGGGCAGCCAGGGCTGCACCTTCCATGTATTCAATGAGCGCATCAACCGCAACGCACGCAGCCTGGCCGACCTGGAAAGCGAGTTGCGCCGTGCGCTGCGCCGCGATGAGTTGGAGCTGCATTACCAGCCACGATTGAACCTGGAAGACGGTCGTATCGTTGGCCTGGAGGCCCTGGTCCGTTGGCGCCATGCCGAACGTGGCCTGCTGCCGCCCAGTGAGTTCGTGCCGCTGGCCGAGCAGAGCGGGCTGATCGTGCCGTTGGGATACTGGGTGATTTCCCGCGCCCTGCGTGACATGCAAGCCTTGCGTGAAGAGGGCCTGGCCCCCTTGCACATGGCGGTGAACCTGAGCTTCCGTCAGTTCCAGGACAGCCAGTTGCTGGCTACCCTGAGCCGCTTGATCATCGAGCACGGTGTCGATGCCCGCTGGCTGGAGTTCGAGCTTACCGAGACCGCCGTCATGCGTCGCAACGAACTGGTCCGCCAGACCATGGATGCCCTGGCGCGCCTTGGCGTGCGGTTTTCGCTGGATGACTTCGGTACCGGCTTCTCTTCGTTCGTCCACCTCAATAGCTTGCCGATCACGTTACTCAAGGTCGACCGAAGCTTCGTCGCTGAAATGGAGATGCGCGAAGAGAACCGCAAGTTGGTGCACGCCATGATCAACCTGGCGCACAACCTCAACCTCGAAGTGGTCGCCGAGGGGGTGGAGAGCGAAGAGCAGATGCAGTTGCTGCGCGAGTTCGGTTGCGACCAGGTACAGGGGTTCCTGGTCAGCAAGCCGTTGCCGGTCGAGGCGTTGATCGATTACCTGTTGCAGGTTCCGGGGCGGCGGTCGGCCTGAGACGCACCGCCGGTCCCGCAGGGCTCATCGCGGTCCATGCACGAGCTGCCCAGCCAGCGTAGGTGCCCTGGACTTCAGCAACCGCTTCATCCGCCACTCGAAGCCGATCGTCAGTGCCACCGAAGCGCACGCCAGCCCCAAGGCCAGCCCCCACCACACGCCGACCGCACCGCCGCCCAGGGTGAAGGTGAGCAGCCACGCTGCCGGTGCGCCTACCAGCCAGTAGCAGCACAGCCCGATCAGGAAGGTGGTCTTGGCATCCTTCAGCCCACGTATCGAGCCCATGGCGATGGTCTGCACGCCATCGAACAGCTCGAACCAGGCCGCGACCATCAGCAGGCTTACCGCCAGCTGGTAGATCGCCGCGAAGGCTGGGTCATCGCCGTCGATGAACAGGCCTACCAGCATCTCCGGACGCAGCCAGAACAGCGCGGCAAAGGCGAACATGATCATCGCGCCGAAGCCGATTCCCACACGCCCAGCGCTGCGTGCCGCCAACAGGTTGTCGGCGCCGTAGTAAAGCCCCACTCGCATGGTCACCGCGTACGACAGCCCGGTTGGTACCATGAATGCGGTGGACACGATTTGCAGGGCGATCTGGTGCGCCGCCAGTTCCGTGCTACCGAGCACACCCATGCACAGCGCGGCGAAGGCGAACAGCCCCACCTCCACCATGTAGGTACCGCCAATCGGCAGACCTAGCCGCCACAGTTCCCGCAGGGCAGGCAGGGAAGGGCGCGACAGGCCCCGGCGTAGCGGGTAGGGTGTATAGGCCGGGTGCCAGTGGATGTACAGCGCCAGGGCAATGGCCATGCCCATCGACACCACGGCGGTGACCAGGCCGATGCCCATCAGGCCAAGCTTGGGCAGGCCGAACATGCCTTCGATCAGCGCGACGTTGAACAGATAGTTGAGCACCGTGCCCACCAGGCTGATGACCATCACTGGCGTCGAGCGACCCAATGCGCTGGTGAATCCGCGCAAGGCCATGAACGTCAGGTAGCCAGGCAGGGCCAAGGGCAGCAGGGTAAGGAATTCGGCCGCCGAGGCCACGTTCTCGGGCTTCTGGCCGAACAGCAGTAACACAGGCTCGAGGTTCCACAGCACCAGGGCCGCGACCAGCGCCAGACCCCAGGCCAACCACAGGCCGTTCTGTGCCAGGCGGGTAGCGCCCTCGATGTCATTCGCCCCTTTGCGAATCGCCACCAGAGTGCCGACTGCGGCAATCACACCCAGGCAGAAAATCGACACGAACGAATAGCTCGCCGCACCCAGGCCGCCACCTGCCAGGGCCTGTGGGCTGATACGGGCCATCATCAAGGTGTCGGTCAACACCATCAGCATGTGCGCCAACTGCGAGGCGATCAGCGGCCCCGCCAGGCGCAGCAAAGCCTTGAGTTCAGTAGCGGGCGCGACATGCATGGTTGAGGTCCTTGATGCTTATCCTGTAGGCGAGGCGACGATTCTGAGGCTTTGGTCAACTTTCCACAAAAGGATAATAGCGATGCTTGGCATGAGTTGAACTCATGCATATATGATTATCTGCATTCCTTTCCACGCCCTCTTTCAGGTGCCCCATGTCCCGTCAGTTGCCTGCGCTCTATGCGCTGCGCGCATTCGAAGCCGCCGCTCGGCTGAGCTCTTTCACCCGCGCTGGCGAAGAGCTCTCGATTACCCAGAGTGCGGTCAGTCGACACATTCGCACCTTGGAGGATCATTTCGCCTGTCGCCTATTCGTACGCAGCGGGCGCAGCCTGCAATTGACCGAGGCCGCGCGGGTGCTGCTGCCGGGTGTGCGCGAGGGCTTCGCCGCGCTGGAGCGGGCTTGCGATACCCTGCGCGGTGAAGATGACATCCTGCGCATGAAGGCGCCTTCGACCTTGACCATGCGCTGGTTGCTGGCACGCCTGAGCCGCTTTCGCCATTTGCAGTCGGGTAACGAGGTGCAGCTGACCAGCGCCTGGATGGACGTCGACCATGTGGACTTCAATCAGGAGCCGTTCGACTGTGCAGTGTTGCTCAGTGACGGTGTGTTCCCACCAGACTGGGAAGTGCGCCGGTTATTCAGCGAGTTACTGATCCCGGTGGGGGCGCCGGATTTGCTCAAGGATGGCCCCTGGGACGAGCGCCGGTTGGCGGGCATCGAGTTGCTGCACCCAACGCCGGACAAGCGTGACTGGCGGGCTTGGCTAGAGCGCATGGGGCTTGCCGAAAAGGTTTCGCTCAAGGGCGGCCAGGTATTCGACACGCTGGAGCTGGGCATGATTGCGGCTGCCAGGGGTTATGGGATTTCCATGGGTGACCTGCTGATGGTGGCGGAGGACGTTGCGCAAGGACGCCTGAGCCTGCCGTGGCCCACGGCGGTGCCCAGTGGCATGGACTACTATCTGGTGTGGCCGCGCACCCGACCGGGTGGCGAGCGGTTGCGACGGCTGAGCGTGTTTCTGCAGGAGGAGGCGGCTGCGGTGAGTTTGCCGGATGTGCAGATGCTGCCTCCCCTCTAGCCGGCAAGCCGCCTTCTTCAGGGCTGGGTGGGATCCTGGGCTTGCTGCAACAACGAAAACGTTTGCGAATATCCCGGCCCGACACTCAAGTATTGGCTTGCGACGCCGATTCTCTGGCACCAGCGTCCCGGAAGAGGATGCGATTTTCGTCGATAACCCGCAGGTGGCCTGGGTGATCAGGATGATCCCGGCCACTTGTCAGGAGCTTCCCCATGTCGCAACCGCGTGCACGCATCGCCTCGCAGCTCGGAATCGCCCTCGCCATCGTGCTGGCGTTGGTGATCACCGGCAGTACCTTGTTCGCCCTGCGCTCGTTGGACCAGGCCAACCTCGCCACCCGCCAGCAGCACCTGGCCAGCGAGGCCCGGCTGTTGGCCGACCAGCTCGAAACCTTCCACAGCTCGCTCAAGGACAACACCCAGCGCCTAAGCGGCTTGTTCGAGCGGCGTTTCGCCTCGGGCCTGACAGTGCATGCCGGTGAAACCGTCAATGTCGCAGGCCAGGCTACGCCTGCGTTGTACTTGGGCGAGCGGCTGCTGAACAACGACTTCCAGCAGGTGGACGAATTCCAGCAGATGACCGCGGGTGTCGCGACGCTGTTCGTGCGCAGCGGTGACGACTTCGTGCGCATCAGCACCTCGCTGACCAAGCAGGATGGTAGCCGCGCCATCGGTACCCAGCTCGACCGTCAGCACCCGGCTTATGCAAAGCTGATGGCGGGCCAGACCTATGTCGGGCGTGCCGTGCTGTTCGAGCGCAACTACATGACTCGCTACGTGCCGGTCAGCGATGGCAGTGGGCGGGTGATAGCTGTGTTGTTCGTCGGCTTCGACTACACCGACGCGCAGAATGCCCAGTTCGCCAACCTCAAGCGGTTCCGCATTGGTGAAACCGGCTCGCTGGCCCTGCGTGATGAACGAGGTCAATGGCTGGTTCCGCCGGCCAATGCCGAGCAGCCACTGTTCAGCGTCACCGCGCCCTTCGCCGAAGGCCCATGGACGGTGGTGGCGAGCATGCCAGAAGCGGAGATTCGTGAGGTGACCTGGAACGTCGGCTGGCGCCTGGCCATCGGCAGCCTGCTGGCCATGCTGCTGGCGGTGGCGGCGACCCTGTGGTTGTTGCGGCGCAAGCTTCGGCCCCTCGATGACCTGGTGCTGCAGGCCGAAGCCCTCGGGGCAGGCGACCTCAATGCACGTCTGAATGTCACCAGCCATGACGAAATCGGCCAGCTGGCACGCAGTTTCAACAAGATGGGCGAGGCCCTGTCGACCATGGTCGAGCACATTCGCAATGCATCCGAGCAAGTCAGCGGGCGGGCACGCTCGTTGGCCGGGTTGTCGGCCGGGGCTTGCGAAGGCATGGACCAACAGTCCGGCGAGATCACCAGCATGGCAGGCGCGGTGGAGGAGTTCAGCGCCACCTCGATGAACATCGCCGACAACATGGCGGGCACCGAGCGCATGGCCCGCGACAATGCCCAGCAGACCCGCATCGGCCGTAACGCCATGGATCAGGCATCGAGCTCGCTACGCCAGATCGCCGAGGCGCTGGGTGGCACGGCTACGGTGATGGACACCCTGGGCGCTCGCTCCCAGGAAATCGGTGGGATCGTTGGGGTGATCACCGCGATTGCCGAGCAGACCAACTTGCTGGCGCTCAACGCCGCCATTGAAGCGGCCCGGGCCGGCGAGCAGGGACGAGGCTTCGCCGTCGTGGCTGATGAGGTGCGAGGACTGGCTGCCCGCACGCGCCAGGCGACGGACGAAATTTCCGGCATGATCGCCAGTATCCAGCAACAGACCGGGCATGCGATCAGCACCCTGGAGCAGGGCAACCAGTTGATGCAGGAGGGCCTGGAGCGCAACGACAAAGTGGCCGAGGCACTGGCGCGCATCGATGAGCAAAGCCGCGTTGCCGGTGAACAGTTCGCCGTCATCAGCACCGCGACACAGGAGCAGAGCAGCACGGCAACGGTGCTTAGCCGCAACCTGCAGAGCATCGCGCAAGCCAACAGCGAGCAACGCGACGTGGCCAACGAGCTGGCGTTCACTGCCCGGGAGCTGGAAGGGCTGGCAGCGCAGTTGAGGCAGGAAGTGGATCGATTTCGGGTAGGCCGCTGACTGCTACGGACCTGTCGCCGGCAAGCGGGCTTGCCGGCGACTTTATGACCGAGGCTTAGATCGAGCCGAGGTTCAACGCCTGCGCACATGCCTGCAGCGAACGCTGTTCACTCTGTGCATACAGCGTCAATTCATCCTGTACCTTCAGCCCAAGTGCCGCCTCGAAAGCATCCCGGTTGGCATTGCTACCGTACTCGGCCTGGGCATCGTCACCGAGGTTGGATTGGAAAATGCCCGCGGCACTGACCGGCAGGAAGTCTTCGTACACCAGCGCCTCGAAGTGCACATGGCCTGCTTCGATCAGCCCTTCCAGCGTGGTCGGGCGATCGTCCTGATCCCGTGCGGCCAAGCCCTTCTCGGTGGGGAAGTAGCGGAAGTAGGCCAGACCCTGTTCGCGCATTTGGGCCAGGTCATCCGGAAATGCGGCGAATTGCTCCTTGAGCAACACCATGTAGCGTTCGGCGTTGGCCTCGGCCGGGGCGCCGCCCAGGGCCGCGCGGGTCGCATCCAGCAGCGTGTCGTAGAGCTGGCGGCCTTTGGGCGTCAGTGCCGCGCCGCGTTGCTCGATTTCGCCGAAGCGCGCGGTGTGGCTGCCTTCGCTGCCCTGCTGACCGCTGAACGCGACCGTCTCTTGCAGCGCCTTGAAGCTGGTCTGGCGCAACAGGATCGGGTGACGGCGAGTAGGAGGGCCTTCGACCACGGCTTTTGGTGGGATGCCCTTGGCAGGCATGCCGGCCTGGATCGCGTCGATATCCAGCGTGCGCGGCGTCAGGTGGTTGATGTGTGGGCCTTTGAAGGCCACCACATCGGCGATCAGGCGGTGCTGGTCATGCAGCTGCTGATACTGCTCGGCGGTCACCGTGGCATCCTGGTGCCAGCGGAAGGTGTGCAGCGCCTCTTGGACGAAGGTGTGGGCATCGACTGCATTCAGGCCGCCGTCACGCTCGCTTTGGGCGATCAGCTCCAGTACCCGTGGGGTGAAGATCTTGCGCTTGGCCAGAATGGTCTGGGCCAGTTCACGCAGTGGCGGGTTGTCGATCAGCTCCAGTCGTAACAGCGAGGTGAATACCCGGAAGGGGCTGACATGCAGGGACTGCTCGTGCACCGCGCGGAACGCGGTGGAATGGACCGGTACACCGGCCGAGCTGAGATCGTAGTAGCCGACAGGTTCCATGCCCATGACGGCGAACAATTTGGCGATGGTCGCCAGTTCCTCTGCGGTGCCCACGCGGATCGCGCCGTGGCGCTCCTGGTCCAGGCGCTCGATTTCGCCGGTCCAGCGCAGGGCCTCGGCCACTGCTGGCTGTTGGGTCATGACCTGCTGGTTGACTTCGCTCACCAGCTCCAGCAGCGTGCCGTACAGCGGCACTTCCTGTTTGTACATGAGTGACATGGCGGCAGAGAACTGCGCACGGATGCTGTCGGGGCTGACGAAATCGTGGGCGGGCATCGCAAGCTTCCTGGTTGGGTTCGGACACTTACATGAAAACTGGGAATGCACGTTGGCCACAAGCGAAAAAAAGTGAGTGTGTCATTCCTTTTTTGATCGACCCTGAGGTCGTTGCGACCGCCGCTGCAGAATGTGGCAGGCCGCGCCACGCGCCTGACAACGTCAAACCGACAACTGCTCGTTGATCCACGCCATCAGCGCTCGCACCTTCGGCACCTCGGCCGCATGTTCGGCATACGCCAGGTAATGCGCCCCCGCGCTACGCATCGCATGATCCCAGGGGATGACCAGGCTTCCCTCGGCCAACTCCTTGGCAGCCAGGTATTTGGGCACCAGCGCCACTCCACACCCCGCCTGCGCCGCGCTTAATGCCATGTAGAACGTATCGAAGCGTGGTCCGTGGTAGGCGCTGACACTGTGCAGTCCAAGCTCCAGGAACCATTCATGCCAGGCCTCTGGCCGAGATGTGCTTTGCAACAGCACCAGTTCCGCCAGTTCAGCGGCATCGGCCAGGGTTCGGCCGGCCAGCAGTTCCGGCGCGCATACCGGCACCACGTCCTCACGGAACAGTTCAAGGCAGGTAGCGCCCGGCCAGGTGCCCTGGCCGTAGAAGAACACCACATCGGCCGAGCCTTGCAGCAGGGCAAAAGGCTCCATTTCGTTGCGGATATCCAAGTGGATATTCGGGTGGCGTTTGCCGAAGCCCTTGAGGTGCGGGATCAGCCAGCGCACGCCAAAACTCGGTTGAGTGGCTACCTTCAATATCTCGGTCTGCTCGCCATAGGTCAGGACATAGCGGCTGGACATGTCGACCTGGGTCAGGATCTTGTTCACCTCGGCCAGGTACAGGCTGCCGGCAGGCGTGAGTTGCAGACGCCGGCGAATACGCAGGAACAGGTGGTGACGCAGCATGTCCTCAAGCTGTGCCACCTGTTTACTGACCGCGCTCTGGGTCAGGTGCAGCTCTTCGGCGGCACGGGTAAAACTCAAGTGACGGGCTGCGGCTTCGAAGCACTGCAGGGCGGTCATGGAGGGAACCAGGCGTTTTGACATAGCGGTCTCTGTGGCAGAAATCATTACCTGACGGAATGATATGCGGAATAAAGGTCGTTTGTTGCACTGGTGTGATCGGATTAATACTGATCCACATCATTTTTCCATCCCTTCACCCGATGTAGGAGAAGCACAAATGGTTGCTGGATTGCTCGAGCGCCTTGGCGTTGCCGCCGAGGCTCACACCCAGGGCGACTACCCTGTTCACACGCCGATCGACGGCAGCCAGATCGCCTCGGTGAAACTGCTCGGCAAAGCCGAGACCATCGCCTGCATCGACAGGGCGCAGAACGCCTTCGAAGCCTGGCGCAGCGTCCCGGCCCCACGCCGTGGCGAGCTGGTGCGCCTGTTCGGCGAAGTGCTGCGCGAGCACAAGGCCGACCTCGGCGAGCTGGTATCCATCGAAGCGGGCAAGATCACCCAGGAAGGCCTGGGCGAAGTACAGGAAATGATCGACATTTGCGACTTCGCCGTTGGCCTGTCGCGTCAGCTGTACGGCCTGACCATCGCGTCCGAACGTCCTGGCCACCACATGCGTGAAACCTGGCATCCGCTGGGCGTGGTCGGTGTCATCAGCGCTTTCAACTTCCCAGTCGCCGTCTGGGCCTGGAATACCGCCCTGGCCCTGGTGGCCGGTAACTCGGTGGTATGGAAACCGTCCGAGAAGACCCCGCTGACCGCCCTGGCTTGCCAGGCGCTGTTCGAGAAAGCCCTGAAAGCCTTCGGCGATGCTCCGGCTGGTCTGTCGCAACTGGTGATCGGCGGCCGCGAAGCGGGTGAAGCCCTGGTCGACGACCCACGCGTTCCGCTGGTCAGCGCCACCGGCAGCACCCGTATGGGTCGCGAAGTCGGCCCGCGTGTGGCCGCACGCTTCGGCCGCAGCATCCTGGAGCTGGGTGGCAACAACGCCATGATCCTGGCCCCGAGCGCCGACCTGGACCTGGCCGTGCGCGGCATTCTGTTCTCCGCAGTCGGCACCGCGGGCCAGCGCTGCACCACCCTGCGTCGCCTGATCGTGCACCGCTCCATCAAGGACGAAGTGGTTGCTCGCGTCAAAGCGGCATACGGCAAGGTGCGCATCGGCGATCCGCGCAAAGACAACCTGGTTGGCCCGCTGATCGACAAGCAGTCGTTCGATGCGATGCAGGGTGCCTTGGCCAAGGCCCGTGATGAGGGTGGCCAGGTATTCGGTGGCGAGCGTCAGCTGGCCGATCAGTACCCCAACGCCTACTACGTGTCGCCCGCCATCGCCGAGATGCCGGCGCAGAGCGATGTAGTGCGCCACGAGACCTTCGCGCCGATCCTGTACGTGCTGGCCTATGACGACTTCGAAGAGGCCTTGCGCCTGAACAACGAAGTGCCACAAGGTCTGTCCTCGTGCATCTTCACCACCGACATTCGTGAAGCCGAGCGCTTCCAGAGTGCTTCGGGTAGCGACTGCGGTATCGCCAACGTCAACATCGGCACCAGCGGCGCGGAAATCGGCGGTGCATTCGGTGGCGAGAAGGAGACTGGCGGTGGTCGTGAGTCGGGTTCGGATGCCTGGAAGGGCTACATGCGGCGCCAGACCAACACCGTGAACTACTCCCGTGAGCTGCCGTTGGCGCAGGGTATCGTGTTCGACTGATGGATTGATGCTGCATGGCCGGGGGCGTTGCCCCCGGTTCGCAGTGGTGCGGCGACCCAATATACCCGTTCCCACAGGTTCTCCACTGCCCTCGAGGCCTGTGTGGCCCCTGTGTGAGCGGGTTTATCGGTTCGTCGTACCGCCGCGAATGGGCCGCTTGGCGGCCCCAACAAGAACAAATCGCTGGAGCCGGGCCATGTCCGAACTGCGTCAAGAATGTCTGTGGGAACACGTCACCAAACCGACCGTCGCCGCCCAGGCCCTGGCCGGTGAGCACAAGGCTGACGTCTGCGTGATCGGTGGCGGTATCACTGGCCTGTCTGCGGCCATCCACCTGCTGGAACAGGGCAAGTCGGTGATTCTGCTGGAGGCCTGGAAGATCGGCCACGGTGGCTCAGGGCGCAACGTAGGCCTGGTGAACGCTGGCACCTGGATTCGTCCCGACGATGTCGAGGCAACGCTTGGCCAGAAGCAAGGCAGCCGCCTGAACAAGGTACTGGGTGAAGCCCCAGCCGAAGTGTTCGCCATGATCGAGCGCCTCGGCATCGACTGCCAGGCGCAGCACAAAGGCACCCTACACATGGCGCACAACGCCACCGGTATTGCCGACCTGCAAGCGCGTCACGAGCAATGGCGCCGTCGTGGTGCCGATGTGGAGTTGCTCACTGGCGTGCAATGCCAGGAATACTGCGGCACCGACAAGATCTCCGCCGCGCTGCTAGACCGCCGCGCCGGTACCATCAACCCCATGGGTTACACCCAGGGCCTGGCCGCCGCTGTCACCCGCCTGGGTGGCAAGGTGTTCCAGCAATCATCGGTCGAAGGCCTGGCGCGTGACGGCGATGGCTGGCAGGTAAGAACCGCGCGCGGTTCGGTATGCGCCGACAAGGTGGTGATATCCACTGGCGCGTACACCGAAGGCGATTGGAGCAACCTGCAGAAGCAGTTCTTCCGCGGCTACTACTACCAGGTGGCCTCCAAGCCGCTGCAGGGTGCTGCCGCCGACAAGGTGCTGCCCTATGGCCAGGGTTCGTGGGATACCCGCACCGTGCTCAGCAGTATTCGCCGTGACGATCAGGGCCGCTTGTTGCTTGGCAGCCTGGGCCGGGTCGACAACAAGCCAACCTGGTTCGTGCGCAGCTGGGCCGACCGCATCCAGAGCCACTACTACCCCGAACTGGGCAAGGTCGAGTGGGAGATGCACTGGACCGGTTGCATCGACTTCACTCCAGATCACCTGATGCGCCTGTTCGAGCCTGCGCCCGGATTGGTGGCGGTGACGGGTTACAACGGGCGTGGCAATACCACCGGAACGGTGATTGGCCGGGCGTTCGCTGAGTTCCTGCTCAAAGATGATCCGGACAGCCTGCCGATTCCCTTCTCGCCGATGACGGGGGTCAGTGCGCCGTCGCTGCGCACCGCGTTCTACGAGTCTGGGTTCTCGCTGTACCATGCCGGGCAGTGCTTGAGAGTCGTGCTCTAGCTGATGGCCTCATCGGCGGCAAGCCGGCGATGGGGCCCGTTCCAACAACGGCCTACTTGTGCAGCCAGCTTAGGAAACCGCCCTTCTTGATCAGGGCCGGCTTTTGCAGCAAAAGCGACTCCCGGCTCTGGCGCCGGAAGCGCTGCAGTTTGGTCAGCGCGGTCTGCACCTCGCCCCGCTGGGCCAGGCAGCTGCGCACCTGCTCCTTGTCGATGCGGAACAGCACACAGCTGGTCAGCGTGCGGAATTCGGCGAACGAATCGTCCTCGTCGATCAGACCCTCGATCCCCAGCACTTCTCCCGGTCCCATACGCCCAGCCTCCAGCAGCTTGTCACCGTCGCGTACCGACGCCGAGACCACGCCGCTGCCAATTACCAGCAGGTGATCGGACTGCTCGCCCACCCCCAGGATCACCTGATCGGCCAGGTACTCCACAGCGGTCATGCGCTGGCTCAGGGTGTCGCGCTCTTCGTCGGTGAGCGAGCGGAACACGCGCACCTCGTCCAGCACTTCACGCTGGCGACTGCGCGCAGGCATGGCCAAGTCGACGTTCCACATCACACCGCTGGCTTCCAGATGCCGATGTGCCAGATCGAACAGCTGGTTGCGCACTTCGGTCTTGCGCGCCATGTCGGCGATGAAACCACTGGCCTCGTACTCGACCGACTCCAGTGTCGAGGCCTTGACAGTAACCTTTGGCGCGGGGTTCGCGAGCAGGGCGCTGGTGCCTTGCAGTGCTTTCTCCAGGGCATCGAAAACCCGCCTCGGCCGCACCTTGGCAGGCACCACCACGCTGATTGACACCCCATGGCGGTCGATGGGACGGCTGTGGTTGAGCAGTTTGGCCTTGGCCGCCACGGAGTTGGGGATGACCGCCAGACTACCGCTGCCGGTGATCATGCGCGTGGCGCGCCAGTCGATATCCACCACCTTACCCTCGGTGCCGTCGATGGAGATAGCATCGCCGATCTGGTAAGGCCGGGTGGTATTCAGCACGATGCCGGAAAACACGTCGGCCAGAGTGCTTTGCAGCGCAAGACCAATGACGATGGCCATGACACCAGAGGTGGCCAGCAGGCCCTTCACGGGCAGTTGCATCACGTAAGCCGCGGCAGCTACCACCGCCGCCAGGAAGATCAACGCCCCTAGCACATCCTGCAACAGCCGACCGCCGTGGCTGCCCCGTGCCACCAATAGCAGCCCGAACACTACGGTCACCGTTCGTGCGCCGAACAGCCACCAGCCAATCGCCAGCACCGTGGCCAACAGGTTACGCGAAACATCGTCTGGCCAGGGTGGCGGTTGCAGCGGGCTCATGCCAGCGGCCACCAGCACCGAACTGAACAGCAGGAAGATCACCAACCGCGTGCCGATGCGCCAGGCGTGGCGCTGGAGGGGGATCAGTTGCCAGAGCACGAGGTCAAGCAGGATCAAGGCGGTGCCGAGCAACAACGGGGACGACTGGATGAACGCCAGCATGATGGTCTCGGGATGAGGGAGGGCTGCGGGTAGTAATAGAGTAGGTTGAGGTGGCAGGCAATGGGGGAGGGGTGAGGTTTCTCCAGTGGCGGGGGCCGTTGCCCTGCCACTGAAACGGCCCCTTTGGTCCAGGCTAGTGTCCTGTCTTGGAAATACGTTCTCTTCTGGCGAGTGGCCTGGGTGTTCGGCAAAGGCGCCGCGACGAGTCATAGCAGGGCTATGGCGAGGAGTGGCAACGCAGGCCGAAAGCCCAGGACGCCGCCAAAAGTGAAGAGCTTATTTCCGAGACAGGACACTAGGTAAATGTTGGGGTCAAATCAGCGCTGCGTGACCTGCCACGTAGACGAAAATGGCGGTGATCGGCAACCAGCTGATCATTATCCAGAAAATATTAACCCAGGTGATTTTAGAGTTTTGCAGTCCCAGTGGATCACCTGCACATGCATTGGCGGCTTGCTGAATTCTCAACAGTGAAACGGTGCCAAAGGTCGCGATCGCAAAGACGAGAGTGATAGTCATCAAAAACCTGACCATCAGGGGTAGGCTGTTAAGGAAATTCTCGGGATTAAACAAATCCCAAGACAGCGTGACCAAATAGGGAATCCACCACATCAACGTGACGCCGAGTGCACCTTCGACAGATTGATTCACCTCGCGGCTGCGGGCGACTATGTTTTTCATTAACCAATACATTGTGAGTCCGCCAAATAGCGTGCACAGCAGCGGAGTGAGTTTTAATCCGCGTTGGCCTCGAATATGTAGCCAGTGTCGATAATTGCAGTATGCGATGTAAAGGCCAAGGGTGAATACCCCCATGATTGCGTATTTTGATATAGAGACTACGTGAAACTGAGTGCGATCATTGGGTAGGTGTGATTGTTGCTCGGTGTTATGTGTCAGGGGTTTGTTCAATTTGTTGCTCCCGCCGCGAAAGTTACATGAAGAAATGATTGAAAGTTAGCCAGATGCATGCGGCTACGTTTAATTGCGAGGATATAATGAGTCTTTTTTTGAGGCGGTGAGGGAACGCCCTGTAGTCTTGCGCGTCTAGTGAACCTCTGCGAATGCAGAATTTAGGAGATGTGAGGGTGCCGGCTATCATGGAAATAACGAGTACTCTCGAACGTAAACTGGTCTCTCCCCAAAGCGTTGTGGCGTATGACAGGCATGGGCTTCTTTGAAGTGCTGACGTCATTATTTTATAGTGGCGAGTGCAGGCGATATGGATATCCATTGCCAGCCCGGTCAAGCCTATGAAGAAAGGAGCGGCCAATGAGAATAATTTTACCTTGAAGTCGAGGTTATCAATCATCTTGAAAGGCCTCGAAAAGTATTTCCCCAAGTACTTCTCCGCCGTCCATCCCTTGTGTGCTGCCGACATAGACTCCTAATCCAGTTACTGCTATTCCGCATATCAAGGCGCCGGCACCCGGTCTAATGCAAACTGTCGCAGCCAATTTTGATCCTGCTCTACCTCCAATCCAGCCCCCGGCTAAACCGCCGGAAAAATTTCCCGCCTCAGTGATCTTGACTTTTTCACAGGCTCTTGTATTACCCGCTCGGCATACGTCGGCAACTTTCATGGCCGAACCAACCCCTCCGATAGCAACGCCTAGACGTCCTCCTGCCTTCAAATACTTAGAGATGCTTGCCAGCTTATTGAGGTGTGTCGAATAGCCGGGAATCTGGCCTGGCGCCCCTATTTTACTCCAGTGGTGCACCAGGCTTTTTGACGAAATTCCGAGGTGTCGGCGTAGGGTTTCATAATTTCCAAGGTTAAGGCGCTTGTTCAGAACGGTCGCTTTCAAAATTGTATTTAATTGCTTGAGTAGCTTCATGCGTTCTTCAAAAAACTCTTTGCTATGCAGGTGTCCGTACTTGGCAAACTGCTGCTGATGCAGTTCTTCAATCTTTCGCAATATAAGACCCAGTTCGTCCAGCGACTTTGCCAGCATCGCCTCGCTCACCCCCATCGCCTGGCTCACCTCACCAAGCAATCCGGCAATGTCGGCCTGATGTTGCATCATGAACTCGGCCTCTTCCGGCGTCAGGCTTGCCAATGCCTCCCGCGCCTGTTTTGCCGCGCTCATCGAATACAGCTCTTCACGGGTGCAAACCGGTCGGCTCAGGCCGTCGCCGATGACGAAGATCTCTCCTGCCTTGAACCCTTGCTGATAAGTCGGGTTCAGGCGCTGCAGAATCGAGCTCGGCAGGTTCGCCTGCTGCGCGCCGAGCTCAATCAGAACCTCCTGGTAGGTCATGCACCGCGGCACGATATAGAAGCCAGGCTCCATGCCTTGAGGCGCGGTCGATGATTGAAATGCCGAAGGCCGGTACCTGTTCACGTGCGGGGTTGCCTGGGCTGGGGCTTGTGCCTCGACAACGGTTCCAGCCGCCGTCATGCGACGCGGTGCAGGGCCCTGATTCAACGGCGCCAACACGCGGTTGCTGCCCAACGGGCAGCCGCACTTGACCAGCGAGCCGTCCACGGCGGTGGGCCGACCGTCCTGCATCCAACGTTGCTCGCCTTCGATGATGACGCCTTCCTCACCACAGCGTGGGCAGGCGGTAGTTCGGTCGCCTTCGATCAACCACCGGCGGCCATTGAACGTGCCCCGGGAATGGCTGGCGATGCACGTGGCACCTGTGGTGGTGACGTCGCCGTCGAGGCCTTGGCCGTTACCGAAAATGTTGGTGCGCTGATTCATGTCTCGATTCCCTGAGATGTGAATCCGGCAAGCTATCACTCTGAAGGCCCCTATTTTCGGGCGGGGCAGCGCTTAAGACATGCCTTACGCAAGATGCAGATTGACCTGTAGGAAAGGTCCTGCTTTTAGGGTGAAGGTATCCAAAAGTATGTCGTGTGCGTGGAGCCGAGCGGGTAGGCAACGCTTGTAACGGTGTGCTCAGATCGTTCACATAATGGAACGCTAAAGCCAAAATTCACTATCTTCCGCGCCAAAGGGTCTGGTTTTAATCTTCTCCCATCAACGCGAAACACCCCACTTACTGAAGATCAGAACCCCTTAGGAGCGACGACCATGACCCAGTTCAAATACAACCGCCTGAACAAAGACGACGCTGCCGTGCTGCTGGTCGACCACCAGGCTGGCCTGCTGTCCCTGGTGCGCGACATCGAGCCGGACACGTTCAAGAACAACGTGCTGGCCCTGGCGGACCTGGCCAAGTTCTTCAACCTGCCGACCATTCTCACCACCAGCTTCGAGCAAGGCCCCAACGGCCCACTGGTACCGGAACTCAAGGCGCTGTTCCCGGATGCCCCGTACATTGCCCGCCCTGGTCAGATCAACGCCTGGGACAACGAAGACTTCGTCAAGGCGGTGAAGGCCACCGGCAAGAAGCAGCTGATCATCGCTGGCGTGGTGACCGAAGTGTGCGTGGCGTTCCCGGCACTGTCGGCCCTGGAGGAAGAATTCGATGTGTTCGTGGTGACCGACGCTTCGGGCACCTTCAACGAGATGACCCGCGATGCTGCCCACAACCGCATGAGCCAGGCGGGTGCGCAAATGATGACCTGGTTCGGCGTGGCCTGTGAGCTGCACCGCGACTGGCGCAACGATATCGAAGGCTTGGCGGCACTGTGCTCGAACCACATCCCGGACTACCGCAACCTGATCACCACCTACAACGCCCTCACCGCCGGCAAGTAAGCCCCGCCGCCCGGGCACCAAGCATCGGTGCCCGGGCAAGGCAGCACACCCATCCAATCCTCAGCCCGTCCGCCGTTGCACAGTGGATGCGGGCAAGCTCATCCCAAGGAACGCCGATGAACACCGCATTCCAAGACAACCGCAACGTGGTGACCCTGGTCATCCAACACAAGGTCCGCGCCGAGTCGCTGGCGGGCTACGAGGCGTGGCTAAAGCGCACGGTCAGCACCGCGCGCCGTCAGCCGGGGCACCTGGATGTCAATGTCATTCGCCCCGACGACGGTGGGCGCCACTTCACCACCGTGGTTCGCTTTGCCGATGCCAGTCTGTTGCAGGCCTGGGTCAACTCGGCCGAACGCCAGGCGCTGGTCGAAGAGGTGCTGCCGCTGCTCGAAGACGGTGACCACACCCAGGTCCACGAAGATCCCGAGTTCTGGTTCACCCCGCCCAGCACCAGCGTTGCACCGCCGCCGCGTTGGAAGCAGGCGCTGCTGACCTACCTGGTGATCTGTCCGATGACTCTGGTCATTCCTCAACTGCTGGCACCCTTGTTCGCGCACTTCCCGCTGTTGGGCGGCCGGGTTACCAGCAACCTGATCGTCAACCTGTTCGTCATCCTGCCCGTGGTGTTCTACATCATGCCTTGGGTAACCCGCCGCTGCGCCAAGTGGCTGCGCGGCTGATTCACACCTCACCTGCAGACTTTCAAGGAGATACCGACATGAGCACACTCGTCACCCGCGATGGCACTTCGATCTATTACAAGGACTGGGGCAGCGGCAAGCCTGTACTGTTCAGCCACGGTTGGCCGCTGGACGCCGACATGTGGGATTCGCAGATGGAGTACCTGGCCAGCCGTGGCTACCGTGCCATCGCCTTCGACCGTCGAGGGTTTGGCCGCTCCGATCAGCCGTGGACCGGTTATGACTACGACACCTTCGCCGATGACATCGCACAACTGATCGAACACCTCGACCTGCGCGAGGTAACCCTGGTGGGCTTCTCGATGGGCGGTGGCGATGTCAGCCGCTACATCGCCCGTCACGGTAGCGCGCGCGTTGCCGGCCTGGTGCTGCTGGGGGCGGTGACGCCAGTGTTTGGCAAGATCGAAAGCAACCAGGAGGGTGTCGACCTTTCGGTGTTCGAAGGCATCAAGGCTGGCCTGCGCGCCGATCGCGCACAGTTCATCGCCGACTTCGCCACGCCATTCTATGGCCTGAACCATGGGCAGCAGGTATCTCAGGGCGTGCAGACCCAGACCCTGAATATCGCCCTGATGGCGTCGATCAAGGGCACCCTCGATTGCGTGACGGCATTCTCCGAGACCGACTTCCGTCCGGATATGGCCAAGATCGATGTGCCAACCCTGGTAATCCACGGGGATGACGACCAGATCGTGCCGTTCGAGACCACCGGCAAGCGTGCCGCGGAACTGATCCGTGGGGCCGAGTTGAAGGTGTACAGCGGTGCACCGCACGGCTTTGCGGTGACCCATGCGCAACAGCTGAACGAAGACCTGCTGGCGTTCCTGCAGCGCTGAAGGCGGGGCCGCTGTGCGGCCCATCGCCAGCGAGTCGGCTCCCGCATCGATCGTGTCGTCACTGGGATCCGCGGGAGTCGGCTTGCCGGCCAAAGGGCTGGGGCAGGCGGCACGAATCCGAGTGGTTGCTAGTCTTCAACCACTTCACCGCACATCCATCCAATCCTTAGCCCGGCGCGAACCGGCATGCTCGGCAGTCGCCTGCCGCCCCAGCCAGACGGAGAAGACCATGTCCCAGGACCCCAACGACAAGACCCGTCGCCAGTTCATCGCCACCAGCACCCTGCTCGGTGCCGCTGGCGCGCTCTGGTCCGCATTGCCCTTCACCGGCCAAGCCGGTTCCGCTCACGCATCGACCCAAGGAGGTTCCATGACCGCCGACCTGATTCTGTTCAACGGCAAACTGCACACCGTTGACCGCGAAAAGCCCACCGCGACTGCCGTCGCCATCAAGGATGGCCGCTTCATCGCCGTGGGCAACGACGCCGAGGCCATGGCCCACAAGGGCTCCGCCACGCAGATCATCGACCTCAAGCAACGCACCGTGATCCCCGGCCTCAATGACTCGCACCTGCACCTGATCCGTGGTGGCCTGAACTACAACCTCGAACTGCGTTGGGAAGGCGTGCCATCGCTGGCCGATGCCCTGCGCATGCTCAAGGATCAGGCCGAGCGTACGCCAAGCCCGCAGTGGGTGAGGGTGGTGGGCGGCTGGAACGAATTCCAGTTCGCTGAAAAACGCATGCCGACCCTGGAGGAAATCAACCAGGCCGCACCCGACACCCCGGTGTTCCTGTTGCACCTCTACGACCGTGCGCTGCTCAATCGCGCAGCGCTCAGGGCCGTGGGCTACACCAAGGATACGCCGAACCCGCCAGGTGGCGAGATCCAGCGCGACAAGTTCGGCAACCCGACCGGCATGCTGATCGCTCGTCCCAACGCCACTATCCTGTATGCCACCCTGGCCAAGGGGCCGAAGCTGCCGCTGGAATACCAGGTCAACTCGACCCGTCAGTTCATGCGTGAGCTCAACCGCCTGGGCTTGACCAGCGCCATCGATGCCGGCGGTGGTTACCAGAACTACCCGGACGACTACCAGGTCATCCAAGAGCTGGCCGACAATGACCAGTTGACCGTGCGGATTGCCTACAACCTGTTCACCCAAAAGCCCAAGGAAGAGCTGGCGGACTTCAAGAACTGGACCACCAAGGTCAAGCCGGGCGACGGCACGGACTTCTTCCGCCACAACGGTGCCGGCGAAATGCTGGTGTTCTCCGCCGCCGACTTCGAAGACTTCCTCGAACCGCGCCCTGACCTGCCGCAGACCATGGAGCAAGAGCTCGAACCGGTGGTGCGTCACCTGGTTGAGCAGCGTTGGCCGTTCCGCCTGCACGCCACCTATGATGAGTCGATCTCGCGCATGCTCGATGTGTTCGAGAAGGTCAACCGCGACATCCCGTTCAACGGCCTGCCGTGGTTCTTCGACCATGCCGAAACCATCTCGCCGAAGAACATCGAGCGCGTGCGCGCCCTGGGCGGTGGCATCGCGATTCAAGACCGCATGGCCTTCCAGGGCGAGTATTTCGTCGACCGCTATGGCGCCAAGGCCGCCGAGAAGACCCCGCCGATCCAGCGCATGCTGGCCGAAGGTATCCCCGTCGGGGCCGGTACCGATGCGACCCGCGTGTCCAGTTACAACCCATGGACCTCGCTGTACTGGCTGGTCAGCGGCAAGACCGTTGGAGGCCTGGAGTTGTACCCCGAAGGCCTGAGCCGCGAGACCGCACTGCAGTTGTTCACCCATGGCAGCGCCTGGTTCTCCAGCGAGCAGGGCAAGAAAGGTCAGATCAAGGTCGGCCAGCTGGCAGACCTGGCCGCACTGTCGCTGGACTTCTTCAGCGTCGAGGAAGAAGCCATCAAAGGGATCGAGTCGGTGCTGACCATCGTCGATGGCAAGGTGGTGTACGGCGCGGCAGAGTTCGACAAGCTCGGCCCGGCGCAGGTGCCCGTGCTGCCAGAGTGGTCGCCAGTGGCCAAGGTGCCAGGGCACTGGCGTGCCGGCGCGCCAATGGCGGCGGCCTTGCACCAGTGCGTTGGCCCATGTGGGGTGCATGCCCACAGTCATGAGAAGGCTCGCCATTCCAGTGTGCCGGTCAGTGACTTCCAGGGCTTCTGGGGAGCGTTGGGTTGTTCGTGCTTCGCGTTCTGAGGTAAGCGGGGGCCATCAGGGCCCCCACCGTTGGCAACCTGGCGCCTATACGATCTTGTAGGTGCCGGCTTGCCAGCGATTCAGTTCAGAAAACCCCTTTGAGCGGGTATTCGATGATGAGGTACAGGCGGTCGATATCGTCGCCCGCCTGGGCCTCGTTGGCGCGATGGCTGACGTGGGACAGCGACACGCCGAGGTCCTTGGCAGCGCCGGACTGCACCACGTACTTGAGGTCCAGGTCACGCTCCCAGTGGCGCCCTCCTTTGCCCTGTTGCGACACATAGGCACCCGCCGCCGGAGCATGGCTGCCATCGATGCCGCGCCCGCTGACGTAGCGCCCCATCACGCTCAGGCCGGGCACACCGAGGGTGGCGAAATCCAGGTCGTAGCGCAGTTGCCACGAGCGTTCGCCGGGTCCGTTGAAGTCTGCATACTTGATCGAGTTGGCGAGGTAGATGGAGTCGCCGCCGACGAAGTCGAACGGGGTGTCGCCCTCGACCTTCTGATAGGCAAGGGTCACGGCCTGGGCGCCGGCTCTGTACTTGGCCGCCAGACTGTAAGCCAGGGTGTCGATGTTGCCTGCACTGGCTGCACCGGTATCGCGGGTGTGATAGAGGTTGCCGTCCAGCCGCCAGCGGCCTTCCGCCAGGTTCAGGTTGAGGTAGGCCTGGTTCCAGGTGTCCTGCAGCTGCGAGGCGAACAGTGCTCCGCCAAACGGACCGTTGGGGGCGAAAGTGACACCCGCCAGGCTGATCGCGCGCCCATGGGTGCTGGCGCCGTAGCCGGCGAAGTCGTCGTGCGTCGAACTGTTGTCTTGATTATTGAACGCGGTGAATCGCCCGGCTTGCACGCGCCAGTCGGTTAAGTCGGTGTTTTCCAGTAGCCAGCCTGTGGCGTACTCCGGGTGCAGGCGCTTATCGCCGGTATCGAACACTGGCGTTTCCACTGTCATTTCGCCATAGCGCAGCACGGTGTTGCCCAGGCGCATTTTCAGCGCAGCGCCTGCGCTGGAGTAGTCAGACTCAGCGCGCCCGTCGCTGTCTCGGGGCAACAGACCCGTGCCGGCGTGACCGCGTCCACCGTCGAGCTTGAGCCCCAGGAAACCGTGGGCATCCACACCGAGGCCGACCGTGCCCTCGGTGAAGCCCGAGCGAATTTCACCGATGAAACCCTGGGCCCATTCCTGGCGATAGCTTTGGCCGCTGGGTGACGGCGAGCGGAAGTCACTGTGCAAGAAATAGTTGCGGCTGAGCAGTGACCAGCCTGGCTCGTCGGCCAGTGCAAAAGCAGGGCCGAGGGCGGCGAAGGCGATCAGCAGGGCGCGAGGGGGTAAGGTTCCGTTATGCATGAGCCGGGACTGTGCACCAGCGACGTGTGAGGTTCTTGTATGGGTGTGCTGGCCTCATCACGGGCAAGAGGCATTGGGCCGCTCCCGTGGGAGCCTGCTTGCCGGCGATAAGGCCAGGGGACCCGAATCAAGCCATGTCGCTGGCCGCGAACTCTTCCGCCAGATGATCGATCAACGACCGCACCGAAGGCAGCAAGCCCCGCCGCGACGGGAAGATCGCGTGCACGATACCGCAGCGCGGGTGCCACTGCGGCAGCAACTCCACCAGCCGCCCCTCGGCCAGGTCCTCGCGCACCGCTACCCGTGGCAAGTGGGCGATACCCACGCCAGCCACGACGAAGTGGCGTAGCGCGAACAAGTCGTCAGTGACCATGCGCGGTGTATGCGGGATCACCAGGCTGTGCGTCATGTCCTCGCCCTGGAACAGTTCCCACTGATACTCGCGCTGGGCGCTGCCCCAATGCAGGCTGGGAAGTTCGCCGAGTTTTCGCGGGTCGAAGCCCTCTGGCAGTTGTTCCAGAAAGGCTGGGTGCCCGACCAGGCACTGGGTGCTGTTGCTCAGCACCTTCATCACCATGTCGGTGTTCTCCAGCGGTGGAAAACGCACGCGCAGGGCGACGTCGAAACCTTCATGAAGCAGGTCGACGCGGCGGTTGGTGCTCTCGATGAACAGCTCCACTTGCGGGTACTTGAGCATGTAGCGGGTCAGCATGGGGCCGACCCAGGAGTTGAGCAGCGTGGTCGGGCAGCTGATGCGCACCAGACCGCGTGGTTCGCTGCGGTTGCGTTCGATGATCTCCGCTGCGCCTTCGGCCTCGACCCGCATGGCCAGGCATCGGTTGTAGTAGGCCTGGCCGATCTCGGTCAGCGAACAGTGCCGGCTGGTGCGGTGCAACAAGCGCACACCCAGGCGGTCCTCAAGGTCGGCGATGCGCCGGCTGAGCTTGGATTTGGGCATGTCCAGCGCTCGCCCTGCGGGAGCGAATCCACCGTGCTCGACCACTTGGGTGAAGTAGTAGAGGGAGTTGAGGTCTTCCAATGATCGTTCTCCAAATGGAACGCTAAGGACAATTTTCGCAGTCTACCGCGCCAAAGGTGATGAATCTAATCTTTGCTCATCAACGCGAAACACCCCACTTACTGAAGATCAGAACCCCTTAGGAGCGACGACCATGACCCAGTTCAAATACAACCGCCTGAACAAAGACGACGCTGCCGTGCTGCTGGTCGACCACCAGGCTGGCCTGCTGTCCCTGGTGCGCGACATCGAGCCGGACACGTTCAAGAACAACGTGCTGGCCCTGGCGGACCTGGCCAAGTTCTTCAACCTGCCGACCATTCTCACCACCAGCTTCGAGCAAGGCCCCAACGGCCCACTGGTACCGGAACTCAAGGCGCTGTTCCCGGATGCCCCGTACATTGCCCGCCCTGGTCAGATCAACGCCTGGGACAACGAAGACTTCGTCAAGGCGGTGAAGGCCACCGGCAAGAAGCAACTGATCATCGCTGGCGTGGTGACCGAAGTGTGCGTGGCGTTCCCGGCACTGTCGGCCCTGGAGGAAGAATTCGATGTGTTCGTGGTGACCGACGCTTCGGGCACCTTCAACGAGATGACCCGCGATGCTGCCCACAACCGCATGAGCCAGGCGGGTGCGCAAATGATGACCTGGTTCGGCGTGGCCTGTGAGCTGCACCGCGACTGGCGCAACGACATCGAGGGTCTGGCGGCGCTGTGCTCGAACCACATCCCGGACTACCGCAACCTGATCACCACCTACAACGCCCTCACCGCCGGCAAATAACGCCAAAGCGCTTGAAGGATGAGGCCGGCCCCTGTCGCAGGGGCCGGCTTTTTCGTTCAGCCCTGGTAGCGCGCTGCTGCCTTGTTCAAGGTGTTGGCAACTTCCTGCCGCAATTCGATCGGCAGCTCCACTTCGATCTGGTCGCCCTGGCTCAACAGCCACCATCGCAGCGGCCAGCCATCACTTAAGGTGGCCTGCAGCCGGTGCCCCTGGTCGAGGGCTGTCAGTCGCATGTCGGCACACAGCGGGGACTCACGCAGTTGGCGTGCCAGCGTGTCGCTGATCCATAGTTGCACTTCCAGGCCATCGCCCTGTGGCGGCTGCAAGGCATCGCCACGCAGGTACCCTTGCAGATCGAAGTTGCCGCGCAGGTCGCCCACGGGATTGGCCGACCAATGCCAACCGAACGGAATGCTCTTGTCATTGCGCTCAAGCGGGAAGATCAGCGACAGCTCGTTAAGGTCGCGCTCGACCGTGCGCTTGCTGACATTGAAGCCTACATCACGCAGGCGCCAGACCAGTTCGGCGCTGGTGGTTCCGGGGGAGCGGCTGGGTAGCTGGCGCAGCAGCGCCCACTGACGGCTAAGGGTGGCGCGGGTGGTGGCGAACGGCAAAAGATAACGTCCTTGTCTAGGCTTGCCGCACTAGGATGGCGGCACGGGCGCGGCATGGCAATTGGCCATTGATTGATCAGATCAACGATCGTGCATTTGGTTGCCTGTGCTTGAATCGTTCGCGACAGGTTCTGTCGTGGTGTCGCGCAGAATCACGCCTCATCACAGCCGAGGTCGGGACTGTGGGTCGTTCAATGAGGATGAACATGTCTGCTGCCAGCAATATCCATTCGCTGCTCGCCCGTCTTCTGCCTGAGCGGGTCTTCTCGTCTCCAATCCCCGCCCAGAGGCGGCTCCGTCAGTTCGCAGGCGTTGGGATGCCCAGCCAACGGGCGTTACTGGTCCGCCGTCTGGACGAAGCGGTCGACGTGCAAGTGGTGTACGACGATCTCCGGCGTCAGGCATTGCAAGGGAATGTTGCCGCACTCAATGACCTGGGCTGGATCTGGCTCAACGGCAAGTACTGGCACGCCGATACCGATCTGGCCGGACACTTGCTGCGCATGGCGGCATTGCAGGGGCATCCGGTGGCCTGGTTCAACCTCGGGCAGCAGCATTATTTCGGCAAGGGCGTCGCGACCTCCTACGTGCAAGCAGCCGAGTGCTATCGACAGGCGTTCGAGCGCGGCGTTTTGCAGGCTGCCGCTGCGCTGGCCGATCTGTACGAGGAAGAGGTCTGCGATGAGCAGTTGGCCTGGCAGGTCGACTTTCCCCAGGCCTACCAGTGGTTTCTTCGGGGGGCCGAGCAGGGTGAGGCGCGCTGTCGGTTCGAGGTGGGGTACCGGCTGCTGCATGGCTTGACGGTGGCGCGCGATGTGAAGGCGGCCTTGTACTGGCTGGAGCTGGCGGCGGCGGCGGGGGTGATGCAAGCAGCCGAGGAGCTGGCCGTACATTTCAGCCGCAGCGACAGTGCGCGTTACCTCGACTGGCGCGACCGAGCGGTGCGATTGGGCAGTAGCCTGGCGCTGGCGATGAAGCTGGAGGACCAGGTACAGACCTGATCCGCCCGGCTTGGCGGCGATATCCCGAGCAGGCCCGGGGAACTGCCGAATAAAAAACAATTCATCCAGGCTGTCCGTCGCCCACGGTTGACGACAGGGGGAGGGCGAAGCGTATATTGATAGTTAGCAAACTATGAATATGTTCGGTTTCTCTCATGACGCTCGATGCACTGCACCTGAAAGTCAGTAGCGGTATGGTCGTGGCCGCCCGCCATTGGCGGCGGATCTGCCATGCCGCGCTGACCAGCTACGGCATTTCCGAGGCCTGTGCCGCGCCTTTGCTGATGATCGTGCGCCTGGGCGATGGGGTGCACCAGGTGGCGGTGGCTCAGGCTGCGGGCCTGGAAAGCCCGTCGCTGGTGCGCCTGCTCGACCAGCTGTGCAAGGCCGGCCTGGTGTGCCGCAGCGAAGACCCCCTGGACCGTCGCGCCAAGGCCTTGAGCCTCACGGCTGAAGGTCGCGCACTGGCCGAGGCCATCGAAACCGAGCTGGTGCGTCTGCGTCGCGACGTACTGCACGGCATCGACCAGGCAGATCTTGAAGCCACCCTGCGGGTGCTGGGCGCGTTCGAGGCTGCTGGTCTGGGCACGGTCGGCGGGGTGGCATGAACGGTTTCTTCAGCTCAGTGCCCCCGGCCCGCGACTGGTTCTACGGCGTGCGTACCTTTGCCGCGTCGATGATCGCACTGTACATCGCTCTCTACATGGAGCTGCCACGCCCCTACTGGGCCATGGCCACGGTCTACATCGTCTCCAGTCCCTTCGTCGGTCCGACCAGTTCCAAGGCGCTGTACCGTGCCTTGGGTACCCTGCTTGGGGCGGGCGGGGCAATCTTTCTGGTGCCGCCGCTGGTCCAGTCGCCCTTGCTGTTGAGCACCGCTATCGCGCTGTGGACCGGCACCCTGCTGTTCCTCTCGCTGAACCTGCGCACCGCCAACAACTATGTGCTGATGCTGGCCGGCTACACCTTGCCGATGATCGCCCTGGCGGTGGTCGACAACCCCACGGCGGTGTTCGACGTGGCCTCTTCACGGGCACAGGAAATCTGCCTGGGTATCGTCTGTGCAGCGGTGGTGGGCGCAATCTTCTGGCCTCGCCGCCTGGCACCGGTGGTGGTCGGCTCGACCGGCAATTGGTTCAACGAAGCGATCCGCTACAGCGATACTTACCTGGCGCGCGAAGCCGCCGCCGACAAGGTAGGCGGCATGCGGGCTTCCATGGTGGCGACTTTCAACACCCTGGAAATGATGATCGGCCAGCTCGGCCACGAAGGCGCCGGGCCTCACACCCTGAAGAACGCGCGTGAATTGCGTGGGCGGATGATCCACCTGCTGCCTGTGATCGATGCCCTGGACGATGCCCTGGTCGCCCTCGAAGGTCGGGCCCCGGCACAGTTCGCTCAATTGCAGCCGGTGCTCGGCGCGGCCCGCCAGTGGCTCGAAGGGACCGCCAAGGACGCCTCGCTGGCCCGCTGGACCGTCTTGCATGAACAGATAGATCGGCTGCAACCCAGCGCAGCGGCGCTGGATCAGCGCGCCGAGTTGCTGCTGTCCAACGCGCTGTATCGCCTGACCGAGTGGGTCGACCTCTGGCAGGATTGCTGCGCCCTGCAGCATGCCCTGCGTCTGGATGACGCCACGCCTTGGCGTGCCACCTACCGTCATTGGCGCCTGGGTCGCCTGACCCCGTTCTTCGACCGTGGCCTGATGCTCTATTCGGTGTTCTCCACCGTGACCGCGATCATCGTCGCCAGCGGCCTGTGGATTCTGCTGGGCTGGAACGATGGTGGCAGCGCGGTGATCCTTGCTGCCGTTGCCTGCAGCTTCTTCGCCGCCATGGACGACCCCGCGCCGCAGATCTACCGGTTCTTCTTCTGGACGCTGATGTCGGTGATTTTCTCCAGTGTCTACCTGTTCCTGGTGCTGCCCAATCTGCACGACTTCCCGATGTTGGTACTGGCCTTTGCCGTTCCGTTCATCTGCGTCGGCACGCTGACGGTGCAGCCGCGCTTCTATCTCGGCACCTTGCTGACCATCGTCAACACCGCGACCTTCATCAGCATCCAGGGCGCCTACGACGCGGACTTCCTGACCTTCATCAACGCCAACCTGGCCGGCCCCGTTGGCTTGCTGTTCGCCTTCATCTGGACCCTGCTGCTGCGTCCGTTCGGCGTGGAACTGGCCGCCAAGCGCATGACCCGGTTCGCCTGGCGCGACATTGTCGAGATGACCCAGTCGGCGACCTTGGCCGAACACCGCCAGGTCGGCGTGCAGATGCTCGACCGCCTGATGCAGCACCTGCCGCGCCTGTCGCAGACCGGACAGGACAGCGGCGTGGCGCTGCGTGACCTGCGCGTGGGCCTGAACCTGCTCGACCTGCTGGCCTACATGCCCCGTGTCGGCCCACAGGCCCGCGAGCGGCTTGAGACGGTGATCCACGAAGTCGGTGCCCATTACGCCGCCTGCCTGCGCGCCAACCGCCGCCTGCATGCGCCAGCAGAACTGCTGCGCAGCATGGAGTACGCCCGCCAGGGCCTGGCGCTGGACGAGAACAACGACCGTGGCGATGCCCGCGTGCATCTGCTGCACGCCCTGAGCGGCCTGCGCCTGGCCTTGTTGCCGGGTGTGGAGGTCATGCTCGAACCAACCGAACAACCGCAACTGCCCCAAGGCATCGATGGAGCGCCCCTGTGATCGGTGATCTGGATATCAGCGGGGTATTCCTGCCCACGCTGCTGGTGATGATGGTGTTCACCTACTTGCTGTTCCTGGGCGTGCACGCCGTGCTGGTGCGCCTGCATTTCTACCGCCTGGTCTGGCACCGGGCGTTGTTCAACGTTGCCCTGTATGCCGTGCTGCTGGGCGCGGTCGACCACTTTTGCCGAAACCTGATGCTGCCATGAAAAAACCTTTGCTGACCCTGGGCCGCGTGGTCCTGACCTTGCTGGTAGTGAGCTTCGCCGCCGTGCTCGTGTGGCAGATGGTGGTGTACTACCTGTTCGCCCCCTGGACCCGCGACGGCCATATCCGCGCCGACGTGATCCAGATCGCCCCAGATGTATCGGGGTTGATCCAGAAGGTCGAGGTGCGCGACAACCAGGTGGTCAAGCGCGGCGACGTGCTGTTCACCATCGATCAGGACCGCTTTACCCTGGCCTTGCGCCAGGCCAAGGCGACCCTGGCCGAGCGTTCGGAAACCCTGGCCCAGGCCTCCCGCGAGGCGCAGCGTAACCGCAAGTTGGGCAACCTGGTGGCGGCCGAGCAGTTGGAAGAAAGCCAGTCCCGCGAGGCCCGTGCCCGCTCGGCGGTGAACGAGGCCCAGGTGGCGGTCGACAGCGCCCAGCTCAACCTCGATCGCTCCGTGGTTCGCAGCCCTGTGGACGGGTACCTCAACGACCGTGCGCCGCGAAATCATGAGTTCGTCACTGCTGGCCGCCCAGTGCTGTCGGTGGTCGACAGTGCCTCGTACCACGTCGATGGTTACTTCGAGGAAACCAAGCTCGGTGGCATCCACATCGGCGATGCCGTGGACATTCGCGTGATGGGCGACAACACCCGTCTTCGCGGCCATGTGCAGAGCTTCGCCGCCGCCATCGAAGACCGCGACCGCAGCAGCGGTGCCAACCTGCTGCCTAACGTCAACCCTGCGTTCAGCTGGGTACGCCTGGCCCAACGGATTCCGGTGCGTATCGCCTTCGACGAAGTGCCGGAAGACTTCCGCATGATCGCCGGTCGCACCGCGACCGTCTCGATCATCGAGGGCCAGCGCCCATGAAACAGTTGATCCTGGCCGGTTTGTGCCTGTCTCTGGGTGCCTGCATGATGGTTGGCCCGGACTATGACGTGCCGAAGGACGCGGCACTGCAGCGCCGCGACCTCAACGGCCCGTTGCGCCAGGATGCCGACAGCGTGGTATCGGCGCCGGTGCCCGAGGACTGGTGGCAGCTGTATCAGGATCAGCGGCTCAATGCGTTGGTGCGCCAGGCGTTGAGTGCCAACACCGAGCTGCGCGTGGCGGCGGCCAACATCGCCAAGGCCCGTGCCCAGGTTGAAGTGGCTGAATCGCAGGGTGGTTTCAATGGGGGGGTGAAGCTCGGCGCGCAGCGCTTGCAGGAGTCCGGCGAAGCGTTCCTGCTAAGTGAAAAAGTGCCGGTGGCCAACATCGGCGAAGCGATCATCAGCGCGTCCTACCAGTTCGACCTGTGGGGTACCTTCAAGAGAGGTACCGAAGCGGCCAAGGCCAATGCCGACGCCGTGCAGGCCGCAGCCGATACCGCCCGTATCACGCTGGTGGCCGATGTGGTCAAGGCCTATACCCAGGTGTGCTCGGCTAACGAGGAGTACCACATTGCCCGTGAGTCGCTGGATTTGCAGCAGCAGAGCGTCGAGCTGAACCAGCGCCTGCGCGATGCTGGCCGGGGTGACGAAACCCAGGTGACCCGTTCGCAAACCCAGTTCAAGTCGTTGCGCGCCGAGTTGCCGCGCTTCACGGCCGAGCGGGAGACGGGCTTGTACACCTTGGCGGCGCTGCTGGCCAAGCCGGTCGACCAACTGCCGGCCGGGACGGCCGATTGCGCGGAGTTGCCGCACCTTGCCCAGCGGGTGCCGGTGGGTGACGGCGCCGCACTGCTCAAACGCCGCCCCGACGTGCGTCAGGCGGAACGTCAGCTGGCTGCTGCAACGGCCAACATCGGCGTGGCCACCGGCGCGTTGTACCCGGACATCAGCATCGGCGCCCAGGTCGGCACCATCGGCATTCTTGAGAATCTTGGCGAACCTGCAACCAACCGCTGGGGCTTCGGGCCACAGGTCAGCTGGACCATTCCCACCAACGGCACCCGCGCCCGCATCCGCATGGCCGAAGCCTCGACCCAGGCGGCACTGGCGCACTTCGATGGCGTGGTGTTGAACGCTATCCGCGAGACCCAGACGCGGTTGGCCCAGTACAGCGCGCTGCTTGATCGTCGAGATGCCCTGGCCGAGGCTGAAAAGTCGGCCAAGGAAGCGGCTGAACAGACGCACCGGTATTACCTGGCTGGACGTGAGTCGTTCCTGGCGGATTTGCAGGCGACACGGACCTACACCGACATGCGGGCGCAGTTGGCGGCAGCCAACAGCCAGGTGGTGTTGGGGCAGATTGGGGTGTTCCTGGCGTTGGGTGGTGGATGGAAGGATACCGGCAAACAGTAATGGCTTGACCACTTGTAGGCGCACTGCCTTGGTCAATTTCTACAAGCTGGCGAGATTCATGTGGCTACAGGTTACGCCGCTTCATGGCGGTCGCGCGCGGGCAGGCTGCTGTCTGGCCGGGTCTACTGTACCTCGGGTCTCACTTCGTGCATGACTGCCACTCCAATCCATGGGACGAAGAGGAAGGGCAGGGCATTCCCCACCGCCTCTGGAAGCATGCGACGAATTGATCGCGCAATGAGCTATCGCCGCCTGTCGGTCTTACAGAGTTGTCACAAGATTTTTCATGAAATCCGCCGAGAAACCTTGAGTGAAATAGAGTGGAAGTGAACAATGTTCTCTTTCGCATTCCCTTCGAGACTGCCCATGAAACATTCCCGTCTGCTTGCCTGGCTCTCGTGGCCGGTGCTGGCGCTGTGCAGCACCTTGGTATTGGCCGGTGCGCCCGCCGAGGCGAGCAAGGCCATGCATCTGCTCGACTACCTGAGCGCTGACTACCCGCCGACCGTGCGCGACGGCAACGTGGTCGACGAGAGTGAATACCGCGAGCAACAGGAGTTCAGCGCGGTGCTGGCGGAGCTGGTCAAAGGTTTGCCGGCCAATGCCGAGCAGGCCGCATTGGCGCAGGGTGTACAGACCCTGCGCCAGGCCATCGACCAGCGCCAGGATGGGGCGGTGGTCGCCAAGCAAGCGCGTCAGCTGGGCGCTCGCCTGGCTGTTGCCTATGAGGTCAGCCAAGCTCCGGTGATTACCCCGGACCCTGCACGTGGCGCATCGCTGTACGCGCAGAACTGCTCGATCTGCCACGGTGACACCGGCGCGGGCGATGGTCCGGCCGGGGTGGGACTGGAGCCACCTCCCGCCAACCTGCGCAGCGCCGAGCGCCTGGATCGGTTGAGCCTGTTCGACCTTTACAACACGCTAGCACTGGGTATCGACGGCACCGAGATGCCCTCCTTCGCCGACCAGCTCGATGACCGTCAGCGCTGGGATGTGGCTGCGTACGTCGCCAGCTTCACCGCCGACCCGCAGGCTGCCAAGGGCGGGAAGACCTGGAACCTGGCCGATCTGGCCCGCCAGACGCCAGCGGAAGTCGCGGCCAGCCAGGGTAGCGACGCCGTCGCGGCGTTCCGTGCCCAGCGTGCCCAACCACCACAGGTCAAGCGTGGCCCGGCGCAGTTGCTCGAGTACACCGCCAGCACGCTGGACAAGAGCCTGGCGGCTTACCGCGAAGGTGATCACGATCAGGCCTATGACCTGTCGGTCGCTGCCTACCTGGAAGGCTTCGAGCTGGTGGAAAGCTCGCTGGACAACATCGATAGCCAAGCGCGCAAGGACACCGAAAAAGCCCTGATGGCCTACCGTCAGTCGTTGCAGGATGGCGTACCAGTGGCCCAGGCCGAACAGCGTCTGGTCGAGGCCAAGACCAAGCTCGACCAGGCCGCCAAGCTGCTGGGCAGCGATGGCCTGAGCTGGTCGTTGAGCTATATCTCCGGGTTGCTGATTCTGCTGCGTGAGGGCATCGAGGCGATTCTGGTGCTGGCGGCGATCCTCGCTTTCCTGCGCAACACCGGCCAGCAGTCGGCGGTGCGCAGCGTCAACGTCGGTTGGGGCCTGGCGTTGGCCGCGGGCTTCGCGACCTGGGCGTTGGCAGCGTATGTGATCGACGTAGGCGGCGCACAGCGCGAGCTGCTCGAAGGCAGTACGGCGCTGTTCGCCAGTGTCATGGTGTTGTGGCTTGGTGTGTGGATGCATGACCGCCGCCACGCCGCCGCATGGCAGAACTACATCAAGAGCTCGCTGGTCAGTGGCGGTGGGCGGTTTGGTTTCGCGGTGCTGGCGTTCTTCTCGGTGTACCGCGAGCTGTTCGAAGTGATCCTGTTCTATGAAACCCTGTGGTTGCAGGCAGGCCCGGCGGGTCACCAGGCAGTGCTGGCCGGTGGCGCCACGGCACTGGTGTTGCTGATGGGGTTGGCCTGGGTGATTCTGCGAGGTTCGGCGAAGCTGCCGCTGTCGCTGTTCTTCAGTATCAACGCCGCGCTGTTGTGCGCGCTGTCGGTGGTGTTCGCCGGGCATGGCGTGAAGGCGCTGCAAGAGGCCGGCGTGCTGGGCACACGGCCAGTGTTGTTCTTCGAGTTCGATTGGCTGGGGATTCATGCCGATGCCTATTCGCTGGCGGCGCAGGTGGTGGCGTTGATGGCTATCGTTATGTTGTATGGGCGCAGTCGCCTGGCCGAGAAGCGCCGGGCCGCGGCGAGCTGACTACAGTGTGGGCCGCTTCGCGGGTTTACCCAGGAAAGGGCCGGACCTGACACAATGCCGAGCTCACAGAAGATGGGACAAGTTGCATGCGTGTATGGATCGATGCCGACGCCTGCCCCAAGGCAGCCAAGGACCTGATCGTCAAATTCGCCCTCAAGCGCAAGATCGAGGTGGTGATGGTGGCTGGCCAGGCCGTGGCCAAGCCGGCCTTCGCCCTGGTGCGGCTGATCGTGGTGCCAAGCGGTATGGATGCGGCGGACGACTATCTGGTCGAGAATGCCGTGCCCGGGGAACTGGTCATCTGCAGTGATGTGCCGTTGGCCGACCGCTTGATCAAGAAGGGCGTGGCCGCGCTCGACCCCAGGGGGCGCGAGTTCGATGAGCGCAACATGGGCGAGCGGCTGGCAGTGCGCAACCTGTTTACCGAGTTGCGTGAGCAAGGACAGGTAGGGGGCGGGCAAGCGCCCTACGGCGAGAAGGAAAAGCAGGCATTTGCCAATGCGCTGGACCGGATTTTGACGCGTTTGTCGAAAGGGTAGTGGGGCCAATGGCCGGCGAGCCGGCCCCTGCAGTCACCGCAACGGTGGAGGGGCCGGCGCACTGGCGATCGCCTGTGAAGCAGGCGCAAGGCGCTTACTGCTCGCCTTCGTGGGTCAGCTCCAGCACCCGGTCCACCAGCTTGTAGATACCGCCCGCCGCTTCGCTGATCGATTGGGCCAGCATGTAGGCCGGGGTGGTCACCAGCTTGCGCTGGGTGTCTTCGACGATGTCGTGCACATCGCACTCTTCATGGGTCCCGCCCATCTTCGCCACCGCCGCAGCGGTGCCGGCATCGTTGCCAATGGTGCAGACCACGCCAGGGCCATAGATCTTGGCCGCCAGGGCGGGCGAAATGCAGATCAGGCCAACCGGTTTGCAGGCGTCGGCAAAGGCTTCGGCCAGGGCCAGCACGTCCGGATTGACGGAGCAGTTGGCGCCCTCGACGGCAAAGTTCGAGAGGTTCTTCGCCGCGCCGAAACCGCCCGGTACGATCAGCGCGTCGAAGTCTTCGACCTTGGCTTCGCGGATGTCCTTCACCTCACCACGTGCGATGCGCGCCGACTCAACCAGCACATTGCGTGACTCGGGCATTGCCTCGCCAGTCAGGTGGTTGATCACATGCATCTGCGCAATGTTCGGCGCGAAGCACTGCACCTGCGCTCCGCGCTGGTCGAGGCGCAGCAGGGTGATCACGCTTTCATGGATTTCGGCGCCGTCGTAAACGCCACAGCCGGAAAGAATCACCGCTACTTTTTTCGTCATGCTCATTACTCCAGTGTCGAGGCGCTAAATGTCCTCTAGTTTGGCAGATGTCGCCATAGGGTTTCCTGTGGCCGCGGCCTAATCTCTTCAGATCATGCCGGAGCCGTTGCCCATGGACCTGATTCTGCTGGCCGTGCCGTTCTTCTTTGTGCTGATCGCTGTCGAACTGGTGGCTGACCTGGTGCGTGGCCAACGCAATTTCACCGTGGCCGACTCGATCAACAGCCTGAGCACGGGGGTGCTGTCGACCAGTACCGGGCTGCTGACCAAAGGGGTTGGGCTGGTGACCTACGCCGTGGCCTGGGAGCACCTGGCGTTGCTGCGTTTGCCAGAGCAGGCCGGGTGGGTATGGCTGCTGGCATTCGTGCTGTATGACCTGTGCTACTACTGGCTGCACCGCCTGGGGCACGAGCGCAACGTGCTGTGGGCGGCCCATTCGGTGCATCACCAGAGTGAGGAATACAACCTCACCACCGCCCTGCGCCAGACCAGCAGCGGTTTCATTTTTTCGTGGGTCTTCTACCTGCCTCTGGCCTTGGTCGGCGTCCCGCCGGTGGTGTTCATCACCGTAGCGTCGCTGAATTTGCTGTACCAGTTCTGGGTGCACACCCGGCACATACCTAAACTGGGTTGGCTCGAGTGGGTGCTGATCACGCCATCCAACCATCGCGTCCACCATGCGCAGAATCCTGCTTACTTGGATCGTAACTATGGCGGCGTGTTCATTCTCTGGGACCGCTTGTTCGGTACCTTCAAGGAGGAAGACCCGGCCGAGCCCGTGGTGTTCGGCGTGACCACGCCACTGGCCAGCTGGAATCCGTTGTGGGCCAACCTGCAGTTCTACGCCCAGCTTTGGCACGATGCATGTCGCACCCATCGCTTTTGGGACAAGCTGCGCATCTGGTTCATGCCCACTGGCTGGCGGCCGGCCGATGTCGCGGCTGGTTATCCACAGGCCAAGCAGGACCTGGCGTCGTTTCGCAAGTTCGACGTGGTCATCGGGCGTGCGCAACAGCGCTACGTGGTGGCGCAGTTTGCGGTGCACGTCGCGTTGGGCAGTTACTTGATGGGGGTGGCAGAGCAGGTGACGACTGGCGCCCTGGTGCTGGGCTGGTCGGTAATGGCGTTTGGTTTGTTCGTGCTGGGCGCGATGCTGGAAAACCGCCGCTGGGCGCCGCGTCTGGAACTGGCGCGCCTGGTCTGCAACGTACCGGCGCTCTACCTGGCTGGCGTGCTGGGCTTAGCGCCGGTCACGGTGCTGGTCTGGGGCTTGCTCCTGGCCTACAGCTTGGCCTGCCTCTGGGCCCTGGCCATTTGCCGCCGCCTTGCGCTCGGCACGCAGGGTGCGGAACCGTCGGCGCAGCCACAACAGGCCGCCCAGCACCAGCAGGCCGCCAAGCACCCATAGCTCGTACTTCTTCACATTGCCCAGCAGGCCTTCGAGGATGGCGCCGAAGTGATAGGCGGCCGCGCCCAATGCCAGGGCCCAGACCGCAGCACCGATGCCGTTGAGCAGCAAGTAGCGGCGCGGCGGGTAGCCGGACAGCCCGATCGCTACCGGCATGACCGTACGCAGGCCATACACGAAGCGGAAGCTCAGCACCCAGATGTCGGGATGTCGGCGAATGTGGTCCAGCGCTCGGTCGCCCATGGCCTGCCAGCGGGGCTTGCGCGCCAGAATCTTGCGGCCGTGGCGACGGCCCATGAAGTACCACAGCTGGTCGCCAGCGTAGCTGCCGAAGAACGCGGTCAGCACGACCAGGTTGATGTCCATGTAACCGCGGAACGCAAGGAATCCCGCAAGCACCAGGATGGTCTCGCCTTCGAAGAAGGTGCCAAGAAAGAGGGCGAAGTAGCCGAAATCCTGCAGGAATTGTTGAAGCATTTTCTGAGGTGCTGGCGAAATGAACGCGCAGCCTACCCCTTCGCGCGCATTCGTGAAAGTGTCCAAATGTGTCTCGACGTGAACAATCCCTGTGCGGACAATGCCTGCGGCCATAAGTCGCGACTTGCCTTGGTATGTAACACAGGCGTCATAATGGCCGCTTATCGTGCCGCTCAATTGATGATAGGGCGTTAACGTCCTCCAGGAACGCCAGATGAATAATGAAGTGCTAACCCCTGTCGCGATCAAGGACGCCCAGGCTCTTCCCGAAGAAATGGTGCAGACCCCGCCGGACCTGCCAGAGGCACCGGAACCTGTGGTCGAGGCCACTGCCACGCCAGCCCCCGCGCCAGCACCGGCAATCGCCATTCCGAGCCTGGACGACAGCAGCCTGTACATTCATCGCGAGCTTTCGCAGCTGCAATTCAATATCCGAGTGCTGGAGCAGGCGCTGGATGAGTCCTATCCGCTGCTCGAACGCCTCAAGTTCTTGCTGATCTTCTCCAGCAACCTGGACGAATTCTTCGAAATCCGTGTTGCCGGCCTGAAGAAGCAGATCAACTTTGCCCGGGAACAAGCCGGTGCCGATGGCCTGCAGCCGCACCAGGCGCTGGCACGGATCAGCGAGCTGGTGCATGGCGAGGTGGACCGTCAATACGCGATCCTCAACGATGTGCTGTTGCCGGAGCTGGAAAAACACCAGATCCGCTTCATCCGCCGCCGTTACTGGACGCCCAAGCTCAAGACCTGGGTGCGTCGTTACTTCCGCGACGAGATCGCGCCGATCATCACCCCCATTGGCCTCGACCCGACGCACCCGTTCCCGTTGCTGGTGAACAAGAGCCTCAACTTCATCGTCGAGCTCGAAGGTGTCGACGCCTTCGGCCGCGACTCGGGCCTGGCGATCATCCCGGCCCCGCGGTTGCTGCCACGGGTCATTCGCGTACCTGAGGACGTGGGGGGGGCAGGCGACAACTATGTGTTCCTGTCGTCGATGATCCACGCTCACGCCGACGACTTGTTCCAGGGCATGAAGGTCAAGGGCTGCTACCAGTTCCGCCTGACGCGAAACGCTGACCTGGCGCTGGACTCCGAAGAGGTCGACGACCTGGCCCGTGCTTTGCGCGGTGAACTGTTTTCGCGTCGTTACGGCGACGCCGTGCGTCTGGAAGTGGCCGACACCTGCCCGAAGCACCTGTCCGACTACCTGCTCAAGCAGTTCAGCCTCAGCGAGAGCGAGCTGTATCAAGTCAATGGTCCGGTCAACCTGACCCGCCTGTTCAGCATCACAGGCCTGGATAGCCATCCTGAACTGCAGTACACCCCGTTCACCCCGGCGATTCCCAAGCTGCTGCAGAACGCCGACAACATCTTCAGCGTGATCGGCAAGCAGGATGTACTGCTGATGCACCCGTTCGAGTCGTTCACCCCGGTGATCGACCTGCTGCGACAGGCTGCCAAGGACCCGCATGTGCTTGCCGTGCGCCAGACGCTGTACCGCTCCGGCGCCAACTCGGAGATCGTCGATGCGTTGGTGGACGCAGCGCGCAACGGCAAGGAGGTCACCGCGGTGATCGAGTTGCGTGCGCGCTTCGATGAAGAGTCCAACCTGCAAATGGCCAGCCGTCTGCAGGCAGCTGGCGCGGTGGTGATCTATGGCGTGGTGGGCTTCAAGACCCACGCCAAGATGATGCTGATCCTGCGCCGCGAGCAGGGAGAGATCGTCCGTTATGCACATCTGGGTACTGGTAACTACCATGCCGGCAACGCCCGGTTGTACACCGACTACAGCCTGCTCACCTCCGACGATGCCCTGACCGAGGACGTGGGCAAGCTGTTCAGCCAGCTGATTGGCATGGGCAAGACACTGCGCATGAAAAAGCTGCTGCATGCGCCGTTCACGTTGAAGAAGGGCATGCTCGACATGATTGCCCGCGAGACGCAGTTCGCCCTCGAAGGCAAGCCGGCGCACATCATCGCCAAGTTCAACTCGCTGACCGATGCGAAGGTCATCAAGGCGCTGTACAAGGCCAGCCAGTCTGGCGTGAAAATCGACCTGGTGGTGCGTGGCATGTGCTGCCTGCGGCCGGGCATTCCTGGGGTGTCGCACAACATCCAGGTACGTTCGATCATCGGCCGCTTCCTGGAGCACACCCGGGTGTTCTACTTCCTCAATGGAGGCGAAGAGCAGATCTACCTGTCCAGTGCCGACTGGATGGAGCGAAACCTCGACAAGCGTGTGGAGACCTGCTTCCCGGTAGAAGGCAAGAAGTTGCTGCTGCGGGTTAAGAAGGAGCTGGAAGGTTACCTGACCGACAACACCCATGCCTGGGTCCTGCAATCGGACGGCCGCTACGTGCGCACCGCCCCGACCGGTAACCAGAACCCTCGCAGTGCCCAGGCCGCTCTGCTGGAGCGCCTGAGCAACCCGGTCCTCAACGTACGCTGAGGACGAAGCCGACCCGGGTCAGCCACTCCGCTTCGTTGGCGAAGTCGGCCTGGGTCAGCTGGTTTTGCTCCAGCCAACCATTGGGGAAGGCCACATCCAGCGATTGCTCGCCAGCCTGCAGTGACACGGTGGGCATCTGTTGGGTGCCACGGATGTGGTGGAACAGAATGGCGAAACGCAGCAGCACGCACAGACGTAGCAGCTTCACACCTTCCTCGCCCAGTTCGGCGAACTTGTCCTTGG
This sequence comes from Pseudomonas sp. Rh2, assembly GCF_040762985.1. NCBI lineage: Bacteria > Pseudomonadati > Pseudomonadota > Gammaproteobacteria > Pseudomonadales > Pseudomonadaceae > Pseudomonas > Pseudomonas sp. Rh2. Next base: position 324,216 of record NZ_CP142890.1, on the reverse strand, counting down.
GGATGTTGCGCCGATGGCCACGCACCAGCAGGGCCATCATCTGCTGGTCTTCGCGCGAGAAGCCGGCAAGGTCGGAGTGCTCGACCAGGTAGGCGCCATGCTTGTGGTAATGGTAGTGAGCGATATCCAGGCCAATTTCATGGATTTTGGCTGCCCATCCCAGTAGATCGCGCCAGTTACCGTCTTCCAGGTCCCACGCCTTGGCCACTTGGTCGAAGGCATGCAGTGCCTTGCGCTCCACGCGAGCAGCTTGGCCCTGGTCGACGTGGTAACGCTCCATCAACGAATTGAGTGTGCGCTCGCGCACATCTTCGTGGTGATGGCGGCCGAGCAGGTCGAACAGCACGCCTTCACGCAGGGCACCGTCGCAATGGTCCATGCGTTGCAGTTCCAGGGCGTCGAAGATGGCTTCGAGAATCGCAAGGCCGGCCGGGAAGATGGCGCGGCGGTCCGGTTTGACCCCTTCAAAGTCGATCTTGTCGACGTCGCCGAGCTTGAACAGTTTGCGTTTGACCCAGGCCAGGCCTTCGGCGTTGACTTCGCCGTTGCCCAGGTTGCAGGCCTTGATCGCGGCGCCGATGGCGCGAATGGTGCCGGACGAGCCGATGGCTTCATCCCAGGTCAGTCGGTGCAGGGCATTCTCGATGCTCATCAGCTCCAGGCGCGCCGCCGTGTAGGCCTGTGCATAGCGCGCCGGGGTGATCTTGCCATCGCGGAAATAGCGCTGGGTGAAGCTCACGCAGCCCATTTGCAGGCTTTCGCGCAGTAGCGGTTCGAATCGCTGGCCAATGATGAACTCGGTGCTGCCGCCGCCAATGTCGGCCACCAGGCGTTTGCCGGGGGTGTCGGCCAGGGTATGGGAGACACCGAGGTAGATGAGGCGAGCCTCTTCGCGGCCGGAGATCACCTCCACTGGGTGGCCCAGAATGGCCTCCGCGCGCTGGATGAACTCATTGCGGTTGCGCGCTTCGCGCAGGGCGTTGGTGCCGACGATGCGCACGGCGCCGGAAGGCATACCGTTGATCAGTTGAGCGAAGCGCTTGAGGCATTCGAGCCCCCGTTGCATGGCTTCTTCGCTCAGCAGACGATCCTCGCCGATGCCGGCGGCCAGCTGAACCTTCTCGCCAAGCCGTTCAAGAATACGGATCTCGGTGTGGTGAGCCTTGGCCACGACCATGTGAAAACTGTTGGAGCCAAGGTCGATGGCGGCGATCAGAGACAGGTTCTTCGCGGTTGTTTGCGGCATGATCTGAGTGTTCTCGGTCGTTAACCTGGCAATCGTGCCACGATACGTGGCTGTCGCCAACGCGGGGCACGCCAAGGTTTGATGCAAGGCAATGTGCCATTCGATGCTATGACACTTATGTGACGGTTTCGATTCGCGGCGTCTTGCACAACTATAGTTACACTCAATCGTCCGTGACTTCCTGTAGGCAGCCTGTGCGGCTATGATGGGCCACGTTTTTTGCTTACGACCCTGGAGATATCCATGAGCAGCGATCTGATCAAACACGTCACCGACGCCACCTTCGAAGCCGAAGTCCTGCAGGCTCAAGGCCCGGTGCTGGTCGACTACTGGGCTGAATGGTGCGGTCCATGCAAGATGATCGCTCCGGTTCTGGACGACATCGCCGCCACCTACGAAGGTAAACTGACCGTCGCCAAGCTGAACATCGACGACAACCAGGAAACCCCGGCCAAGCATGGCGTGCGTGGCATCCCGACCCTGATGCTGTTCAAGAACGGCAACGTCGAAGCTACCAAGGTCGGCGCTCTGTCCAAATCCCAGCTGGCTGCGTTCCTCGACGCCCATCTGTGATGTGAAAAAGCCCCGCGAATGCGGGGCTTTTCTTTTGCTCGACGACCCTGTGGGAGCGGGATCCCCCGCGAATCCAAGGTTCAGCCGGTCGATGCCTTCGCAGCTAAATCCGGTCCCAAAAGGTTCGATTTCCCTCGTCAAAACCACTAGACGTCGAAAAATGCAAGTGTTACATTCGGCCTCGCACTGCTTCTTCAGTGCCCTCTGCACGCCGTCGCCGAAGCATCCCTAATTCGAATCAGTACGCGATCCTGTCGCCATCTAGCGGCGCGGCCTCATTAAGCCAAAGCTTAATTCTCCCTTCTTACATGATTACGTCACTCCCCTTATGAACCTGACTGAACTCAAGCAAAAGCCGATTACCGATCTTTTGGAAATGGCCGAACAGATGGGCATCGAAAACATGGCCCGTTCGCGCAAACAGGACGTGATTTTCGCCCTGCTGAAAAAGCACGCGAAAAGCGGCGAAGAGATCTCGGGTGACGGCGTGCTGGAGATTCTCCAGGATGGTTTCGGTTTCCTGCGTTCGGCTGATGCGTCCTACCTGGCCGGCCCCGATGACATCTACGTCTCGCCTAGCCAGATCCGCCGTTTCAACCTGCGTACCGGCGACACCATCGTCGGCAAGATCCGTCCACCGAAGGAAGGGGAGCGTTACTTCGCGCTGCTGAAGGTCGATACCATCAACTTCGACCGTCCGGAAAACGCGAAGAACAAGATTCTGTTCGAGAACCTGACGCCGCTGTTCCCCAACGAGCGCCTTAAGATGGAAGCCGGCAACGGTTCCACCGAAGACCTCACCGGCCGTGTCATCGACCTGTGCGCCCCGATCGGTAAAGGCCAGCGTGGCCTGATCGTCGCTCCGCCGAAAGCGGGTAAGACGATCATGCTGCAGAACATCGCGGCCAACATCACCCGTAACAACCCCGAGTGCCACCTGATCGTCCTGCTGATCGACGAGCGCCCGGAAGAAGTGACCGAGATGCAGCGCACCGTGCGCGGCGAAGTGGTCGCCTCGACCTTCGACGAGCCGCCAACCCGTCACGTGCAGGTGGCCGAGATGGTCATCGAGAAGGCCAAGCGCCTGGTCGAGCACAAGAAGGACGTGGTCATTCTGCTCGACTCCATCACCCGTCTGGCCCGTGCCTACAACACCGTGATCCCGAGCTCCGGCAAGGTGCTGACCGGTGGTGTCGACGCACATGCCCTTGAGAAGCCGAAGCGCTTCTTCGGTGCCGCCCGTAACATCGAGGAAGGTGGTTCGCTGACCATCATCGCCACCGCGCTGGTAGAAACCGGTTCGAAGATGGACGAGGTGATCTACGAAGAGTTCAAGGGTACCGGCAACATGGAGCTGCCCCTGGACCGTCGTATCGCCGAGAAACGTGTGTTCCCTGCCATCAACATCAACCGCTCCGGTACCCGTCGCGAAGAGCTGCTGACCGCCGACGACGAGTTGCAGCGCATGTGGATTCTGCGCAAGCTGCTGCACCCGATGGACGAAGTCGCTGCCATCGAGTTCCTGGTCGACAAGCTCAAGCAGACCAAGACCAACGATGAGTTCTTCCTGTCGATGAAGCGCAAGTAAGCACTTCAAGCTGGAATTGATTGGGGCCGCTTCGCGCCTCTTCGCGGGCAAGCCCGCTTCCACAGGGTCAGTGTGATCTTGTGGGAGCGGGCTTGCTCGCGAAAGGGGCGCGAAGCGGCCCCACATCATTTTTGCCCCCAATAAAGGCCTGAACGGCGCTACACTCTGCACCCCGACCGATACGGCCAATACGAGGCTCATGCATGCAGTATCGCGACTTGCGCGACTTCATCCGTGGCCTGGAGCAGCGCGGTGAACTCAAGCGCATCCAGGTTCCGATCTCCCCAGTCCTGGAAATGACCGAGGTCTGTGACCGTACCCTGCGCGCCAAGGGCCCAGCTTTGCTGTTCGAAAAGCCCACCGGCTTCGATATGCCGGTGCTGGGCAACCTGTTCGGCACCCCGGAGCGGGTGGCCATGGGCATGGGCGCCGAGTCGGTCGACGAACTGCGCGAAATCGGCAAGCTGTTGGCCTTCCTCAAGGAACCCGAGCCGCCCAAGGGCTTGAAGGACGCCTGGTCCAAGCTGCCGATCTTCAAGAAAGTCGTGTCCATGGCGCCGAAAGTGGTCAAGGACGCGGTCTGTCAGGAAGTGGTGGTCGAGGGCGAGGATGTCGACCTTACCCAGCTGCCGATCCAGCATTGCTGGCCGGGCGACGTGGCTCCGCTGATCACCTGGGGTCTGACCGTCACCCGCGGCCCCAACAAGGACCGCCAGAACCTGGGCATCTACCGCCAGCAGCTGATTGGTCGCAACAAGGTCATCATGCGTTGGTTGAGCCACCGTGGTGGCGCGCTGGACTACCGTGAGTGGTGCGAGAAGCACCCAGGCCAGCCTTTCCCGGTCGCAGTGGCGCTTGGGGCGGACCCGGCGACCATCCTTGGCGCGGTCACGCCTGTGCCTGACACCTTGTCCGAGTATGCCTTCGCCGGCCTGCTGCGCGGCAACCGTACCGAGCTGGTCAAATGCCGTGGCAGCGACCTGCAGGTCCCGGCAACCGCCGAGATCATTCTCGAAGGTGTGATCCATCCGGGTGAAATGGCCCCGGAAGGCCCCTATGGCGACCACACCGGCTACTACAACGAGGTCGACAGCTTCCCGGTGTTCACCGTGGAGCGCATCACCCACCGCCAGAAGCCGATCTACCACAGCACCTACACCGGCCGTCCACCGGATGAGCCGGCGATCCTCGGTGTGGCGCTGAATGAAGTGTTCGTGCCGATCCTGCAGAAGCAGTTCCCGGAAATCGTGGACTTCTACCTGCCTCCGGAAGGTTGCTCGTACCGCATGGCGGTGGTGACCATGAAGAAGCAGTATCCAGGGCACGCCAAGCGCGTAATGCTGGGCGTGTGGTCGTTCCTGCGACAGTTCATGTACACCAAGTTCGTTATCGTTACCGACGATGACATCAACGCCCGCGACTGGAACGATGTGATCTGGGCGATCACCACGCGCATGGACCCCAAGCGTGATACGGTGATGATCGACAATACGCCGATTGACTACCTGGATTTCGCGTCGCCGGTATCGGGGCTTGGGTCGAAGATGGGCCTGGATGCCACCCACAAGTGGCCAGGCGAGACTACGCGGGAATGGGGCCGTGCCATCGTCAAGGACGAGGCGGTCACCCGCCGTATCGATGAGCTGTGGGATCAGTTGGGAATAGATTGATGCAGGTAACGTTGCAGCCGTCCGGGGCAGTGCTGGCGCTCGAACCCGGGGAACGGATCCTGGATGGGGCGCGGCGACTGGGCTATGACTGCCCGAACAGCTGCCGCAATGGCAATTGCCATGTCTGCGCCGCGTTGTTGGTGGAGGGGCGGGTGCGCCAGGATGGCGAAGTCCGTGGCCATGGCGAGCTGTTCACCTGCATTGCCGAGCCACTGGAGGACTGTGTCTTGCTGTGGGATGGTGTGCTGGCGTTGGGCGAGCTGCCGGTGCGTAAACTGGCTTGCACCGTGAGCGAATGCGCCGAGGTAGGTGGCGATGTCTGGCGCGTGCGTCTGCGTGCGCCGGCCGGAAAGCCGCCGCGCTACCACGCCGGGCAGTACCTGATGATCGAGCGCAAGGGTGGCAAGCAGGCGGCCTTCTCGCTGGCTTCAGCCCCCCATTGCGGGCGGGACCTGGAGCTGCATGTGTTGGTCCGCGAAGACAGCGCCCGACAATTGATCGAGCAACTGCAGCGTGATGGCGTGGCGCGCATCGAAATGCCATTTGGCGATGCCCACCTGGCCGAGCTGCCCGACGGGCCGTTGGTATTGATCGCTGCGGGCACGGGTATGGGGCAGATGCACAGCCTGGTCGAACATTGCCGCGCTCAAGGTTTCAAGCACCCGGTCCACCTGTACTGGGGAGTGCGGCGCCCCGAAGATTTCTATGCCATCGAGCATTGGGACGAGTGGGAGCGCCTGCCCAATCTGTACTTGCACAAGGTCGTCAGCGACCTATGCGATTGGGAAGGGCGCTGCGGCATGCTGCATGAAGCGGTCTGCGAAGACATGGACGACCTGAATGCCGTGCATGTTTACGCCAGTGGCTCGCCCAACATGGTCTATGCCACGCTCGATGCATTGGTCGAGGCTGGTATGGACGCGCACCGTATGCGTGCCGATGTGTTTGCCTACGCCCCCCGCAGTTAATAACCGAAGTTTGAAAGCGTCGGTATAAGGCGGTAACTATTACCGCCTTGGTTAATAACTTTCGCGTTTTTCGGAATAATAATTCCCAATCGTCGGAAGGCCCCATGAAAATTTCGACATATACTTGAGCTAAGGCGGTGGCTGTCTTAAGTTAGACATGACGCCTCCACGGGAGCCGGCCAGCCGGCGATTTGGCTGGCATGGGCAGCAGAGTAAGATCTGCCTTGAATCGTCTTTTCCGCTACAAGCGCTATTCACAGGGAATCATGGCGGCAGCTTATGTCGGCACTTGAAAGTTCATCCTGGAAAGTTTCATATCCACCCTCGCTTGACTTCGGGCAACAACTGACCCGTGAGCAACTGTACAACTCCATGCAGACGACCATGTCACGGCACCAGGGCGGCCCGGTCTGGCTGTTCGCCTATGGTTCCTTGATCTGGCGCCCGGAATGCAACTCCGTGGAGCGCCAACGCGCGCGGGTGCATGGTTACCACCGTGGGTTGTACTTGTGGTCGCATGAGCACCGTGGCACGCCTGAAACGCCCGGCCTGGTGTTTGGCCTGGATCGGGGTGGCTCTTGCAGCGGTTTTGCCTACCGGCTTGATGAAAGCAACCTGGACGACTCGCTGATGGCCCTGTGGCAGCGCGAAATGCCTTACCCGGCGTATCGGCCGCACTGGTTGAGCTGCCGGCTCAGCGATGGGAGCAAGGTCCAGGCCCTGGGGTTCGTGTTGGAGCGGCATTTGCCCTGTTACGCAGGGAACCTGCCGGATACCTTGCTCAGCCAGATCCTGGCCAGTGCCAAGGGGCGCTATGGCACTACGCGCGATTATGTCGAGCAGACCTTGAATGCCTTGCGCAGCCACCAGATGCCGGATCGCAACCTCGAGGCGCGTTTCAGGCGCTGCCATAACCTGCGCGAGGTTTGAGTTCCCCACTGCCTGTACCTTCCCAAGCATCCCCCTTCAGCAGACGCCTGGCCGGCGATAGGGCGGGTACAGGCAATGAACGCTTCCAGCCCTACTTGGCCAGCACCACCAACTTACCCACAGCTTGCCGCTGCCCCAGTCGATCGATAGCCGCCCCAGCTTCGGCCAGTGGATAAGTCTGCGAGACCAGCGGTTTCAGCTTGCCCTGGCCATGCCAGACGAACAGCTGTTGGAAGTTGGCGGCATTGTCCTCTGGCTGGCGCTGGGCGAATGCTCCCCAAAACACCCCGAGCACCGCTGCGCCCTTGAGCAGCACCAGGTTCGCCGCCAGCTGAGGGATGGTGCCGCTGGCAAACCCCACCACCAGCAACCGACCATTCCAGGCCAGCCCGCGCACTGCCTGTTCGAACAGCTCGCCTCCCACTGGGTCGTAGATCACATCCACGCCCTGGCCGCCGGTCAGTCGCTTGATCTCATCCTTCAGGCTGGCCTTGCTGTAATCGATCACTTCATCGGCACCCGCAGCCTTGGCCACGGCGAGTTTTTCCGCGCTGCTGGCTGCAGCGATCACCTTGGCGCCCATGGCCTTGCCAATTTCCACAGCCGCCAGGCCGACGCCCCCGGATGCACCCAGTACCAGCAGGGTTTCGCCAGGCTTCAGTTGGCCGCGCTGTTTGAGCGCATGCATCGAAGTGCCGTAGGTCATGCCGAAGGCAGCGGCGGTGGCGAAATCCATACCCTGCGGGATCGGCATCACGTTGTAGAAGGGCACCGCCACGTGTTCGGCGAAGGCGCCCCAGCCGGTCAGCGCCATGACCCGGTCACCGACCTTGAAAGCGCCGGCCTTCTCGCCTACCGCCGCCACCACACCAGCCGCCTCACCACCGGGAGAGAAGGGCAGTGGTGGTTGGAACTGGTATTTGCCTTCGATGATCAGGGTGTCAGGGAAATTCACCCCGGCCGCGTGTACGTCGAGCAGGATCTCGTTCTTCTTCGGCACCGGGCTGGCCACTTCCTCCACTACCAGGTTGCTGGCAGGGCCCAGGGTTTTGCACAACACAGCTTTCATCGGGGCTATTCCTTTGCGTGTGGTGGCCGATAAGTGTAGGAGTGCCGCCTGCCCGGTCAACGAGCATGCCCCGGCCTGATGGGCTGGCATAAGCCGGAGCTTGGGTTTGAGCGGCGTGCTGGGTAAGCTGGCGCCAACTGTATTGAGGAGCTAATTCGTGAAAGCGTGGATCTTGATGGTACTGGCCCTGATGCTGCCAGCGGCGGCCATGGCCGAAGAAGCCAAGGAAGGAGAGCCCAAGGTCTCCTACATCAGCCTGAGCCCGCCCTTCGTCGGCAACTATGCCCTCGATGGTGGCCCTAAGCTGCGCGTGTACAAAGCCGATGTGGCCCTGCGTGTGACGGGCGATGCCGCCGCTGCTGCGGTCAAACACCATGAGCCGTTGATTCGCAATCAGCTGGTGGCGCTGTTCACCCAGCAGGGTGTGGATAACATGAGCAATGTAGAGGCCAAGGAAAAGCTGCGCCAGGAAGCGCTGAAACAGGTGCAGCAGGTAATGGAGGCCGAGGAAGGCAAGCCGATCGTCGAGGACCTGCTGTTCAACAATTTGATCGTGCAGTGATGCTGCCTCGATAGGCTCGCCGGTAATTGTGTGGTGCGGTTGAGATCGCGCGCCGCCCGCGCGGCGCATCGCGAGCAAGGCTCGCTCCTACGTTTGTTTCTGGCCAGTCATGTCTGTGCCAACGCACGCGACCGCCTTGTGTGCACTCGCGCGCATTTCCCACAGGAATAATTGGCCCGGAATAGACGTAGGAGCGAGCCTTGCTCGCGATGCGCCGCGCGGGCGGCGCTCGATGGTGACGGCGCTGAACAACGCCAGACGGACCACTCGAATTCACCGGGCCAAGGCAATAATCGCCGCCCACTGCTCATCGGTCACGGGCATCACCGACAGCCGCGTGCCCTTCTGCACCAACGGCAACGCCTCCAATGCACTCTGCTGCTTGAGCAAGCCCAGCCCCAGCACCTGGCTGAACGTTTTTACGTGCGCCACGTCCACTGCGCTCCAGGGGTTCTTATCGGTAGTGGCCTTTGCGTCGAAATAGTGGCTTATCGGATCCAGCGCAGTCGGGTCCGGGTAAGCTGCGTTGACGACTCTGGCAATGCCGGCGATTCCCGGCTGCGGGCAGCTGGAATGGTAGAAAAAGAACTCGTCTCCGACACTCATGGCGCGCATGAAATTACGTGCCTGGTAGTTGCGCACACCATCCCAGCGCGCTTCCCCCAGCCGGCCCAGGCCTTCGATCGAGAGCTCGTCGGGCTCGGATTTCATCAGCCAATAGGCCATGGATGCTGCTCCTGAAAAAGTTTGAAATAACCTGTTGCATGAAACCGACAGTCGGTTGGCGTCAACGTTTGCGTGTCGACTCAGGTTGTCGGAAAATGCGCCGATTTTAACGCTAGACGCTCCGGCGACACCAAGAAGGTCGCCGAGCCTGACCATTGCCTAGGGGGGCAATTTTCGATGAACCAACGTAAACCAGATCTGCTTTGGATCCTGGTATTCATCTTTGGACTTGGCGTGGTCACCACCGGTTATGCGCAGGGTATCTGGGAGCGCAAGCTCGATGCCGCTTACCAGGCGCCAGTCGACGCCGGCCAGCAGCAGCGCTGATTCCCCCGCTGGCGCCGATCAGTTCGGCGCCATGTACCAGCCGCGGTCCGAGACCGTGCCTTGTAGCGGTACATCCCAGCTGGCCTGAGCCAGTCGCTCCACTTTCTGGCACTCATGGGCCAGCCCCAGCAGCAGTGGCTTTTTCCAGGTTTGACGACGAGCCTGGTAGGCGAGGCTGCGATCATAGAAACCGCCGCCCATGCCTAGGCGTCCGCCGACCTCATCGAACCCCACCAGTGGCAGCAGGATCAGATCCAGCGACCAGATCGGACGCTGACGCTTGCGGTCGGTGACCGGTTCTGGAATGCGAAACCGATTGCGTTTGAGTTTTTCGCCGTGCTCGAAGCGTTGGAACACCATGCGCGTGCGCGGCCAGGCGTGCAGCACTGGCAGGTAGGTGCGCTTGCCACGACGCTGGGCTTCGCGCAGTAGCAACTGCGGGTCGATTTCGCCATCGTTGGGCAGGTATAGGGCAATGTGCCGGGCACGGCGGAACAGCGGGTGCTGCGCCAGTTGGCGATACAGGCCACGTGCGGCTCGATGTTGCTGTGCCGGCGTCAGGGCGCGGCGGGCATCGCGAAGCAGGCGACGAAGCTGGGGGCGGGTGAGCGGCGCGGTGTCGGTCATGGCACGGGCGTTCCCAGGTGTGCTGGCCGACTGGGCCGGCCAAAACGAATTGCCCGCCAGAGGAGGCGGGCAAGCGAATTCAGGCTCCCCGATAAGACCGCTATCGGTGTAGCCCTTGAACCCGAAAGTTCAAGGTGGAGATTGCAGGGGGCGTTAAGGCTTTCCGTCGGGCGGACATGCACACCGGCCCCAGCGTGCAACCCCCGTGGTTGTGCGTATCGGCTCAGGGACATAACCGACTGGCGCATCCCCCAGGGAGTGGCGCCAGTATACCAATCTCAGCCGATTTTGGTATCCGCGTCGTCGGACAGCGCTTGGTCGACCCGTTCCAGCAGGTCGCGTACCTGTTCACGGGTAGTGCCTGTGCTGGCCGTTTCCGGGGTGTCCTGGCGGTGCAGCAGCTCGTGGGTGATGTTAAGGGCCGCCATGACGGCGATGCGGTCGGCACCGATGACCTTGCCGCTGCTGCGGATCTCGCGCATCTTGCTGTCCAGATAGCGTGCGGCGCTGACCAGGTTGTTGCGTTCTTCCGGAGGGCAGATGATCGAGTACTCCTTGTCGAGGATCTGCACGGTAACGCTATTGCTTGAACTCATGAGTCTTGCTCCAGGGCCTTCAGGCGTAAAATCATCGACTCGATCTTGCGCTTGGCGATTTCGTTCTTTTCGATGAGGTGGGCGCGTTCCTCGCGCCAGGATTTTTCCTGAGCAATTAGGAGTGCATTTTGCCGTTTAAGTTGCTCGACACGTTCGATCAGCAACTCGAACCGGCTCATCAGCGCTTGCAGGTCTTTCTCTTGCATGGGTTGCACTCGATTCGCTCCGTCGTTGACTCACCTGGCGATGATGCCTCTCCCTGGGCAATGGCGGCCAGTGCCGATGGTCTTGGCGCGCCTGCCGGTGCTAGGATACAAGGTCTTCATTCTAGTCATTGCGCCGCCTGGCGCCTAGCTGCCCATGCCTAATACTCAATCGCCTTACACCGCTTTCGCCTCGCTGCTTTCGAGCAACGGTCACCCTGTATCTCCCGCCGAACTGCATGGTCTGCTGATCGGCCGCAGCTGCGCTGGCGCGGGCTTCGACCCCGAAGCCTGGCTGGCCGATGCCGCAGGCGCGCTGGAAAGCGAGCCCGCGGACTCCGTGCGCAATGCCTTGGTTGGCCTGCAGGAAATGGTCAAGGCCGAACTCACTGGCGAGGACATCGCCATCGTCCTGCTGCTGCCAGGCGACGAAGCCCCGCTGACCGAGCGCGCCACCGCGCTGGGCCAATGGTGCCAAGGTTTCATTACCGGCTTTGGTCTGAACGCTGGCGGCAAGGACCTGTCCACCGATGCGAAAGAGGTCCTGCAGGACCTGGTCGCCATTTCTCAAGTCCAGGAAGCCTTGGAAGAGTCCGAGGATGGCGAAAGCGACTACATGGAAGTGATGGAGTATCTGCGTGTCGCGCCGCTGCTGCTCTATACGGAGCTGGCCGCACCCGCCGCACCCGCACCCAAGCCATCGCTGCACTGATTCGATCACCCTGGGGGGAAGTCTTGTCCATGAGCCACATACCCAAGGCCGAGTATGCCCGTCGGCGCAAGGCGCTGATGGCGCAGATGGTTCCCAACAGCATCGCCATCCTGCCTGCCGCTGCAGTCGCCATTCGCAACCGCGACGTCGAGCATGTGTACCGCCAGGACAGCGACTTCCAGTACCTCAGCGGCTTCCCCGAGCCTGAAGCCGTGATTGCGCTCATTCCTGGGCGCGAGCACGGTGAGTACGTGTTGTTCTGCCGTGAGCGCAACCCCGAGCGTGAGCAGTGGGACGGTGTGCGGGCCGGCCAGGAAGGGGCGATTCGCGACTTTGCAGCCGATGACGCCTTTCCGATCACCGACATCGACGAGATCCTCCCGGGCCTGATCGAAGGGCGCGAGCGGGTGTACAGCGCCATGGGCAGTAACCCCGAGTTCGATCGCCGGCTCATGGACTGGATCAACGTGATCCGTTCCAAGGCCCGTCTGGGCGCCCAGCCACCGAACGAGTTCGTTGCGCTGGATCATCTGCTGCATGACATGCGCCTGTATAAATCGGCGGCGGAGGTGAAGGTCATGCGTGCTGCCGCGCAAATCTCCGCGCGCGCCCATGTGCGGGCCATGCAGGTCTGCCGGGCGGGGCTGCACGAGTACAGCCTGGAAGCCGAGTTGGATTACGAATTCCGCAAAGGTGGCGCCAAAATGCCGGCCTACGGCTCGATCGTCGCGGCCGGGCGCAATGGCTGCATTCTGCATTACCAGCAAAATGACGCCCTGCTCAAGGATGGCGACCTGGTGCTGATCGACGCTGGCTGTGAGATCGACTGCTATGCCAGCGACATTACCCGCACCTTCCCGGTCAGTGGACGCTTTTCCCCCGAGCAGAAGGCGATCTACGAACTGGTGCTCAAGGCCCAGGAGGCCGCGTTCGCCGAGATCGCTCCGGGCAAGCACTGGAATCACGCCCACGAGGCGACCGTGCGGGTCATCACCGAGGGCCTGGTGGAACTGGGGCTGCTCAAGGGCCAGGTGCAGGCGTTGATCGAAAGCGAGGCCTATCGCGCCTTCTACATGCACCGAGCCGGACATTGGCTGGGCATGGATGTGCACGATGTAGGCGAGTACAAGGTCGGTGGCCAGTGGCGGGTGCTCGAGCCCGGCATGGCGCTTACGGTAGAGCCAGGTATCTACATTGCTGCCGACAATCAGACGGTGGCGAAGAAGTGGCGTGGCATTGGTGTGCGAATCGAGGACGATGTAGTGGTGACCAGGCAGGGCTGTGAAATTCTGACGTCGGATGTGCCCAAGACAGTCGCTGAAATCGAGGCACTGATGGCGGCCGCGCGCAGGGATGCAGCATGAGCCGGGTCAACCTGGCGATCATCGGCGGCGGCCTCGTCGGTGCAAGCCTGGCCTTGGCCCTGCAGGCAGGTGCCAAGGCACGAGGCTGGAAGATTCTGCTGATCGAGCCGTTTGCCCCGGGTGATAGCTTCCAGCCCAGTTATGACGCACGTTCATCCGCGCTGTCGTTTGGTACCCAACAGATCTACCATCACCTGGGCCTGTGGCCGACCATCAGCCGACGTGCCGAACCCATCCTGCAGATCCAGGTCTCCGACCGTGGACGCTTTGGCGCAACACGCCTGGATGCTTCGCAAGAAGGTGTGCCGGCACTGGGCTACGTGGTGGAGAACGCCTGGCTTGGCCAGTGCCTGTGGCAAGGGTTGGACAGCGAGGTGGTGAGCTGGCGCTGTCCGGCGGAGGTCCGGTCGATGCAGGCCATCGACGGTGGATACCGATTGCGACTGGACGATGACACCAGCCTGGAATGCGACCTGGCGATTCTGGCCGACGGCGGCCGCTCGGGTCTGCGTGAGCAATTGGGCATCCATGTGCGTCGCAGGCCCTACGAACAAAGTGCACTGATCGCCAATATCACACCGGGTGAGGCCCATCGCGGGCAAGCCTTCGAGCGTTTCACCGAACAAGGTCCGATGGCCCTGCTGCCATTGCCGGACAATCGCTGCGCGCTCGTCTGGACCCGCCAGGGAATGGACGCCCAGCGCCTGGCGGATATCAACGAGCGCCATTTCCTGCGTGAGCTGCAGGACGCCTTTGGCTATCGCCTCGGCGCCCTGCGTCAGGTGGGCGCGCGGCACCTTTATCCGCTGGCGCTGGTGGAGGCCGAGGAACAGGTGCGACCGCACCTGGTGGTACTGGGCAATGCTGCGCACAGCCTGCACCCGATAGCCGGCCAGGGCTTCAACCTTTCATTGCGCGATGTGCAGGCACTGACCGACGCGCTGTTGGCTGGCCCGCAACATCCGGGCGACCTTGCGACACTGCAGGCCTATCACCAGCGCCAGCGACTCGACCAGGCGCTGACCATCGGCTTTTCCGACCAGGTGACCCGCCTGTTCGGCAGCAGCCAGCCATTGCTGGCGGCAGGGCGAAACATCGGATTGCTCGGGCTTGACCTGCTGCCGCCGGCGAAAAGTTGGTTCGCGCGCCAGGCCATGGGCCTGGGCACCCGCCCTGACGCGCGGGGCCAGGCATGAGCGATTCACGCCGCCTGGCTCGCCGGGCTCGCATGCTGCGTTGGTTGCTGAACCTGTACCCTCCCTACCTCGGCGCCGGTATCCGCGTGCAGCACATCAGCCCGGACATGCGCAGCGCCAAGGTCCGCATGAAACTGACCCGCTGGAACCGCAACTACGTCGGTACCCAGTTCGGTGGCAGTCTGTACTCGATGGTCGATCCGTTCTACATGTTGCTGCTGATCGAACAGCTGGGCCGCGAGTACATCGTCTGGGACAAGGCTGCCAGCATCGACTTCATCGCCCCGGGCAAAGGACCGGTGTACGCCGAGTTCCACCTCGACGATGCGTTGCTGGACGACATTCGCCAGCAAACCGCTTCCGGCAAGAAGTACCTGCCGCGTTTGCAGGTGGATGTACGCGATGGCGCCGGCGAGCTGGTGGCGCGGGTCGATAAAACCCTATACGTGCGGCTCAAGCCGCAAGCGAGGCAGGCGTAAAGCATGGAAATGCGCGCAGATGTACTGATTGTCGGTGCCGGTATGGTCGGTAGCGCCCTGGCCCTGGCCTTGCGCCACAGTGGCCTGGATATTCTCCTGCTCGACGGCAGCCCGCTGTCGGTCAAACCCTTCGATGCCCAGGCGCCGTTCGAGCCCAGGGTGAGCGCCTTGTCCGCAGCGAGCCAGCGAATTCTGGAGCGCCTGGGGGCCTGGGAAGGCATCGCTGGGCGACGCGTCTCGCCCTATTCGGACATGCAGGTCTGGGACGGAAGCGGCACCGGCCAGATTCATTTCTCGGCGGCCAGCGTGCATGCCCAGGTACTTGGCCACATCGTCGAGAACCGGGTGGTGCAGGATGGGTTGCTGGAGCGCCTGCACGACAGCGATATCGGCCTCTTGCCCAATGCACGCCTGGAGCAGCTGCGCCGCTCCGGTGACGAGTGGCTGCTGACCTTGGCCGACGGTCGCAGCCTGCGAGCTCCTCTGGTGGTGGCCGCCGACGGCGCCAATTCGGCGGTGAGACGCCTGGCGGGTTGCCAGACCCGTGAATGGGATTACCTGCACCACGCTATCGTGACCAGTGTGCGCTGCAGCGCGGCGCATCGAGCCACCGCCTGGCAGCGTTTTACCGACGAGGGGCCGCTGGCGTTTCTGCCTTTATCGCGCGATGGCAACCAGCAGTGGTGCTCGATCGTATGGTCGACCACGCCTGAACAAGCCGAGCAGATCATGGCGTTGGAGGACGACGCCTTCCGCAGGGCGCTGCAGGAAGCCTTCGAGGGGCGACTGGGCGATGTGCTGGAGGCCGACCCGCGTGTTTGCGTGCCGCTGCGCCAACGCCATGCCAAGCGCTACGTGGATGAAGGCCTGGTGCTGATTGGCGATGCCGCGCACACCATTCATCCGTTGGCCGGGCAGGGCGTCAACCTGGGGTTTCTCGACGCCGCCGTGCTGGCCGAGGTGTTGGTTAATGCCTGTGAGCGTGGTGAGCGGTTGGCGGATGTGAAGGTGCTGAGCCGATACGAGCGCCGGCGTATGCCGCACAACCTGGCGCTGATGGCGGCCATGGAGGGCTTCGAGCGGCTGTTCCAGGCCAATCCGCTGCCGTTGCGCTGGCTGCGTAACACCGGCTTGAAGCTGGTGGAGCAGATGCCGGAGGCCAAGGCGGTGTTCGTGCGCCAGGCGTTGGGCTTGAGTGGGGATCTGCCTGAGTTGGCCAAGGCCTGATGCGTGGGTGCCGCTTGGCGGCCTCATTGCCGGCAAGCCGGCTTCTGGTGGTGCTGGGGCTTTGCAACATCCGGTAACGGCTCCGAGGATGAGCTGCAAAATGGGATTCACTACCATTTGCACCTCTCATACCATTCGAGGAGTGCTTTTCATGTTGCCACGCAAGCCCCTACTGGCCGTTCTGGCCTTGACCCTGCTGGGCGGCACTGCCCAGGCAGCGGACGAAGTGGTGGTGTACTCCTCGCGCATCGACGAGCTGATCAAGCCAGTTTTCGACGCCTATACCGCCAAGACCGGCACCCAGATCAAGTTCATCACCGACAAGGAAGCCCCGCTGATGCAGCGCATCAAGGCCGAGGGCGAGAATGGTGTGGCCGACCTGCTGCTTACCGTCGATGCCGGCAACCTGTGGCAAGCCGAGCAGATGGGCATCCTGCAGCCGATCAAGTCGGACATCATCGACAAGAACATCCCCCCGCAGTATCGCGCGTCGTCCCATGACTGGACCGGCCTGAGCCTGCGTGCGCGGACCATCATCTACTCCACCGAGCGGGTCAAGCCTGAAGAGTTGAGCACCTACGAAGCTCTGGCCGACAAGCAGTGGGAAGGCCGCCTGTGCCTGCGGACGGCGAAGAAGGTCTATAACCAGTCGCTGACCGCCACGATGATCGAGACACACGGTGAGGCCAAGACCGAGCAAATCATCAAAGGCTGGGTCAATAACCTGTCCACGGACGTGTTCTCCGACGACAACGCGGTGATCCAGGCCATCGCGGCAGGCCAGTGCGATGTGGGGGTGGTCAACACCTACTACTACGGGCGTCTGCACAATCAGAATCCACAACTGCCGGTGAAGATCTTCTGGCCAAACCAGGGCGACCGAGGCGTGCACGTCAATCTCTCGGGTATCGGCCTGACCAAGCATGCGCCGCATCCTGAAGCGGCGAAGAAGCTGGTCGAGTGGATGACCGGCGAGCAAGCGCAAAAGCTGTTCGCCGATATCAACCAGGAATTCCCGGCCAACCCAAAGGTCAAGCCATCGGACGAGGTGGCGGCCTGGGGTAGCTTCAAGGCCGACAGCATTCCGGTTGAAGTCGCCGGCAAGCGCCAGGCCGAAGCGATTCGCTTGATGGACCGGGCTGGCTGGAACTAAGCCCCAGGCCTTATCCTTTCGGGGGCCTGCGAAGGCCCTTTCGCGGGTGAACCCGCTCCCCCAGGTATTTCGCCGTCATCAAGAGCGGCGCCGCACCCTGTGGGAGGGGGTTTACCCGCGAATGACCCCAAAGCGGTCGCAATTCAGCCTCAGAGACAGTCAACTTGCCGCACACGCCCCAACGCCGTTGGTACCTCCCGGTCTTGATGACCGCCGCCCTGGTGCTCTTGCCCCTGAGCGTGCTGTTGCTGTCGTGGCAGTCGATCGACCCGCAAATATGGTCGCACCTGCTCGATACCCAGATGAGCCGCTTGCTGGGCAACACGGCCACCCTGGTACTCGGGGTCGGCGTCGGGGTCACCGTGTTAGGCGTCAGCCTGGCCTGGCTCACCAGCCTCTGTGAATTCCCCGGCCGACGCTGGCTGGACTGGGCGTTGATGCTGCCATTCGCCATTCCGGCGTATGTGCTGGCCTTCGTCTTCGTCGGCCTGCTGGATTTCTCCGGCCCGGTGCAGACTGCCCTGCGCGAAATGTTTGGGCCGATGCGCTTGCCCCGTGTGCGCTCCACGGGCGGGGTGATCGTCGTGCTGGTGCTGGTGTTCTACCCCTACGTCTACCTGCTGGCGCGCACGGCGTTCCTCGCCCAGGGCAAGGGCCTGATGGAAGCGGCGCGGGTGCTGGGGCTGTCGCCGCTGCAAGCGTTCTGGCGGGTCGCGTTGCCAATGGCCCGACCCGCCATCGGTGCGGGTATTGCCTTGGCGTTGATGGAGACACTGGCCGACTTCGGCGCAGTTGCGGTATTCAACTTCGACACCTTCACCACGGCCATCTACAAGACCTGGTACGGTTTCTTCAGCCTCTCCAGCGCGGCGCAGTTGGCCAGCCTGCTGCTGCTGGCGGTGATGCTGGTGCTGTATGGCGAGCGTCGTGCCCGGGGTGCCAGTCACCATGGCAACGAGCGGCCACGAGGGCGGGCGCTTTACCATTTACGCGGCGGCAAGGCGCTGCTGGCCAGTGGCTGGTGCCTGCTCGTATTCGCCTGTGCCTTCGTCATTCCGCTGCTGCAATTGCTGGCGTGGTTCTGGCAGCGCGGGCGGTATGACCTGGATGAGCGATACGTCAGCCTGGTACTGCACACCCTGTATCTGGGCGCCATGGCGGCGCTGATCACCGTTGGCGTGGCGTTGGTGCTGGCCTTTGCCCGACGTCAGGCGCCGACGCACGTCATCCGTGCTGGCGTGAGCCTGGCCAACGTGGGTTACGCGTTGCCGGGGTCGGTGTTGGCGGTGTCCATCATGCTGGCCTTCAGCTATCTGGATAACCAGTTGGTGGTGCCGCTGTCCCAGTGGCTGGGGGGCGCAGGCAAGCCACTGTTGCTGGGCAGCCTGGCGGCGCTGCTGCTGGCGTATCTGGTGCGTTTCATCGCAGTGGCTTACGGCCCCTTGGAAAGCAGCCTGGAGCGTATCCGGCCTTCGCTGCCGGAGGCATCGCGCAGCCTGGGTGTCGGTGGCGCGAGATTGTTTTGCAAGGTGTATCTGCCATTACTGGTTCCAGGTGCTCTCAGCGCGGCCTTGCTGGTATTTGTCGATGTGCTCAAGGAAATGCCGGCAACCTTGCTGATGCGTCCTTTCGGCTGGGATACGTTGGCGGTGCGGGTGTTCGAGATGACCAGCGAAGGGGAGTGGGCGCGTGCTTCGTTACCCGCGCTGACCCTTGTGCTGGTTGGGCTGCTACCGGTCATCGGCTTGATCCGCCGTTCGGCCAGACGTCCCGGTCACAGTCAGTAAGGATGCCAGCCCGCGCCCTTGCGGCTACAATGCGCGGCATTCGCAGCGGCGGGTCCTATAACAAGAGTTGACGACCAAACGTCATCGCCCGCTGCCGCTTCGCCAAGCCCGGAAGGAGAAACCCATGGGACAGCGCACGCCTTTGTATGACCTGCACCTGGCGCTCGGCGCCAAGACGGTCGATTTCGGCGGTTGGGATATGCCCCTGCACTATGGCTCGCAAGTCGAAGAGCACCACCAGGTGCGTAGCGACTGCGGGGTTTTCGACGTGTCCCACATGACCGTCATCGACATCGATGGCAGTGCCGCCACGCCTTGGCTGCAACAGCTGCTGGCCAACGATGTCGCTCGCCTGGACAGCCCCGGCAAAGCCCTGTACAGCCCGCTGTTGAACCACGCAGGCGGGGTCATCGATGACCTGATCGTCTATCGCACCGAGGACGGCTACCGCCTGGTGACCAATGCCGCGACCCGAGCCAGCGTGCTGTCCTGGCTGACGACACGCAGCGCGGGTTTCGAGGTGGGTGTGGATGAGCGTTCCGACCTGGCCATCCTTGCCATTCAGGGCCCCCACGCCCGCGAGAAGGTCGCCGCGCTGGTCAGTGCCTCGCGTGCCGCGCTGATCCGCGAATTGCGCCCGTTCGAAGGCATGGCCGAAGGTGACTGGTTCATCGCCCGAACCGGTTACACCGGTGAAGACGGCCTCGAGATCATCTTGCCCGGTCATCAGGCCCCTGCATTCTTCAACGACCTGGTCGGTGCCGGCATCGCCCCCAGCGGCCTTGGCGCCCGCGATACCCTGCGACTGGAAGCCGGCATGAACCTGTACGGCCAGGACATCGACGAAAACCACACGCCGCTCACCTCCAACCTGGGCTGGAGCATTGCCTGGGAACCTGCCGAGCGCGACTTCATTGGCCGCACTGCGCTGCAGGACGAGATCAAGAGTGGCGTGAAGGAAAAACTGGTTGGGCTGGTGCTCGAAGAACGTGGCGTGTTGCGTGCCCATCAGGTGGTACGTGTCGCTGGCATTGGCGAAGGAGAGATCACCAGTGGTAGTTTCTCGCCTACGCTGAGCAAGTCCATCGCCTTGGCGCGCGTGCCCATGGCCACTGGCGACCGCGCCGAAGTCGAAATTCGCGGCAAGTGGTACCCGGTGCGTGTGGTAAAACCCACTTTCGTGCGCCACGGCAAGATTCTGATCTGAACAATCAACGGCGGACCGACCGCTGAGCCAATCGAGGAATACAAGACATGAGCAATATCCCCGCCGACCTGCGTTATGCCGAAAGCCATGAATGGGCACGCCTGGAAACTGACGGGACCGTCACCGTGGGCATCAGCGATCACGCCCAGGCAGCCCTGGGTGATGTGGTGTTCGTAGAGCTGGCGGAAGTTGGCAAGGTGTTCGCTGCTGGCGACGCTGCCGGCGTTGTGGAGTCGGTCAAGGCCGCTTCCGACATCTACGCCCCGGTCGGTGGCGAAGTCATCGCCGTCAACGAAGAACTGGCCGACAGCCCCGAGCTGCTCAACGAAAAACCTTACGAGTCGTGGATCTTCAAGCTCAAGCCAAGCGACACGTCCGGGCTGGACAAGCTGCTGGATGCCGCCGGCTACAAGGCTGCCATCGGCGAGTAATCGCCTGGTCGCTGGCTCCTGCAGCAGGCACCCTCCTGCAGGAGCCCGGTACTGCAACCCCAAGAATTCCCGCAGAATCGGCAATCCTTCCTAGACTTATAAGTCTCCATGAGGCCTGGTCTAGGAAGAGAGCGTCGTCATGTCCCAGTCGCCATCCCTGCATCAACTGCAAGAGCTCAACCCTTTCCTGCGTCGCCACCTGGGGCCTGATGCCTCGGAGCAGCAGGCCATGCTCACCACGTTGGGCGTTGCCAGCCGCAGTGAGCTGATCGAGCAGACTGTCCCCCCTGGAATCCGACTGAACCGTCCGCTCGACCTTCCGCCGGCTCTGGATGAACAGGCTGCACTGGCCAAGCTCGCTGGCTATGCCGAGCAGAACCAGGTATGGACCAGTCTGATCGGCATGGGCTATCACGGCACGGTCACGCCGACGGTGATCCTGCGAAACGTGTTGGAGAACCCCGGCTGGTACACCGCCTACACGCCCTATCAGCCGGAAATCGCCCAAGGCCGGCTGGAGGCGCTGTTGAACTTCCAGCAGATGATCATCGACCTGACCGGGCTGGCCCTGGCCAATGCGTCGTTGCTCGACGAGGCCACCGCTGCCGCCGAAGCCATGGCCTTGGCCAAGCGTGTGGCGCGCAGCAAGAGCAACGCGTTCTTCGCTGATGAGCATTGCCACCCGCAAACCCTCTCGGTGCTGAAAACCCGCGCCGAAGGGTTTGGCTTCGAGCTGATCGTGGACTGCGTGGATAACCTCGCCAAGCACTCGGTATTCGGCGCGCTGCTGCAATACCCGGATACCCACGGCGAGGTGCGCGACTTGCGTCCGCTGGTCGACCAGCTCCACAGCCAGCAGGCATTGGCCTGTGTAGCGGCCGACCTGTTGAGCCTGGTGGTGCTGGCACCGCCCGGCGAGTGGGGTGCGGACGTAGTGCTGGGTTCGACCCAGCGCTTTGGCGTGCCCATGGGCTACGGCGGCCCCCATGCGGCCTATTTCGCCTGCCGCGATGATTACAAGCGCGCCATGCCGGGGCGCATCATCGGTGTCTCCCGCGATGCCCGCGGCAACACCGCGCTGCGCATGGCGCTGCAGACCCGCGAGCAGCACATTCGCCGTGAGAAGGCCAACTCCAACATCTGCACGGCCCAGGTGCTGCTGGCCAACATCGCCGGTTTCTATGCCGTCTACCACGGCCCGGAAGGCCTGCAGCGCATCGCCCAGCGGGTCCATCGGTTGACGTTTATCCTGGCAGCAGGGCTTGAGGCCAAGGGTATAAAGCGCCTCAACCAGCATTTCTTCGACACCCTTACACTGGATGTCGGTGGCGCCCAGGCCGCGATCATCGAAAGTGCCGAACATGCCCGGATCAACCTGCGAATTCTTGGACGCGGGCACCTGGGCGTGAGCCTGGACGAGACCTGCAACGAAGCGACGGTACTGCGGCTGTTCGACATCTTCCTCGGTGTGGACCATGGCCTGGACATCGCTGAACTCGACAAGCATGCCTTGCCCGAGGGTATTCCCGCCGCGTTGGTGCGGCGCACGCCATTGCTCGCTCACCCGGTGTTCAACCTGCACCACAGCGAGACCGAGATGTTGCGTTACCTCAAGCACCTGGAGAACAAGGACCTGGCGCTGAACCAGTCGATGATCCCGCTCGGCTCATGCACCATGAAGCTCAACGCCACCAGCGAGATGATTCCCATCACCTGGCCGGGCTTTGCCAACATCCACCCCTTCGCGCCGGCCGCCCAGGTGACGGGCTACAAGGCGATGATCGACGAGCTGGAGGCTTGGTTGTGCGCCATTACCGGCTTCGACGCCATCTGCATGCAGCCCAACTCGGGCGCCCAGGGTGAATATGCCGGGCTCATGGCCATCACCCGATATCATCACAGCCGTCATCAGCCCCACCGCACCTTGTGCCTGATACCCTCATCGGCCCACGGCACCAACCCGGCTTCGGCGCAGATGGCGGGGATGGAGGTGGTGATCGTCGAATGCGATGACGAGGGCAACGTCGACCTCGACGACCTCAAGGCCAAAGCCCGAGCGGCTGGCGACCGGCTGTCCTGCCTGATGATCACCTACCCGTCCACCCATGGGGTGTACGAGGAGGGTATTCGCGAGATTTGCGACGTGATCCACCAGCACGGCGGCCAGGTGTACATGGATGGCGCCAACCTCAATGCCCAGGTTGGCCTGACCAGGCCGGCGGACATCGGCGCAGACGTTTCGCACATGAACCTGCACAAGACGTTTTGCATCCCCCACGGCGGGGGTGGCCCAGGCATGGGGCCAATTGGGATTCGCGCCCACCTCAAGCCGTTCGTCGCCAGCCACCCGGTAGTGCCGGTGCCTGGGCTGGACCCGAACAACAGCGCGGTCAGCGCCGCGCCGTGGGGCAGCGCGAGCATCTTGCCGATCAGCTGGATGTACATCGCCATGATGGGCCCGCAGCTGGCTGACGCCAGCGAGGTGGCGATCCTCTCGGCGAACTATTTGGCCAGCCAGCTGAGTGGCGCGTTCCCCGTGCTGTATCGCGGCCGCAACCAGCGGGTGGCGCACGAATGCATTCTCGACCTGCGCCCGCTCAAGGCGCAGACCGGCATCACCGAGGAAGACGTGGCCAAGCGCCTGATGGACTACGGTTTCCATGCCCCGACCATGTCGTTCCCGGTGCCTGGCACGTTGATGGTGGAGCCGACCGAAAGCGAGTCGAAGGCGGAGCTGGATCGCTTTGTCGATGCCATGCTGGCAATTCGCGCCGAGATCGGCGAGGTGCAGGAGGGTAATTGGCCGGCGGAGGACAACCCGCTCAAGCACGCGCCGCATACGCTGGCTGATGTCCTCGCACCGTGGAATCGGCCGTACAGCCTGGAGCAAGGCGTCGCCCCCAGTGGCCACGTTCGCCAGCACAAGTATTGGCCAGCGGTGAACCGGGTCGACAATGTCTATGGGGACAGGAATCTGTTCTGTGCGTGTGTGCCGGTGGAGGCCTACCGCTGAGAGAAGGGGCTGCGTTGCAGCCCCCCACGCTTACTCGGCTACTGCATTCTTGGCAAGAATGGCATTGGCCAGTTCCATGTCGCTGGCTTCAATCCCTGGGTTCTCGGTGCGTACCTGGTGCAGGGCTGCCTCCAGGAAAGGTCCGCGAATGGCGCCTTCACTGGCGACGAAGCTGCCGGCATCATCCTGTGCCGCCAATACCAGCTTGTGATCTCTGGACGTCAGGTAGCTCGACGCTGTGGTCGCACCTGTCGTCATGAGGTTACGCAAGAACTCATCGGCCATGGCGGAGCCAATCGGCAGCGACAGCAAGGCAGTAGCTGCGATGGCGGTTTTGAGACGCATGATGAAACACCTCAAAGGGTGGGGGTTGAAGATGCCCGCTTTGATCCTGCCGCACTGACGCAAGTTCCTTGAATACAAGGCTTTTTTTGCTCAGGTGCAGACCCTCAGGACCTCCTCGAGGCTGGTCAGACCCAGCGCCACTTTCGCTTCCCCGCAGCTTCGAAGATCCTTTAGTCCATCCTCCCTGGCCTGGTCACGCAATGCTGCAAGGTCGGTGCCCGGGCTTATCCGCGCGCGAAGCTCGTCGCTTGGGGTCAGCAGCTCGAAAAGACCGGTTCGGCCTTGGAAACCAGTGCCACGGCAGCGGCGGCATGGCTGGCCTTCTCCCATCGTCGGACGTCCATTGCACTCGTCGCACAAGGTGCGCACCAGACGCTGGGCCATGACGCCGATAAGGGTTGCCTTGATCAGGTAATCGGCGACGCCCAGCTCTTGCAGCCGAGTGATGGCGCTACAGGCGTCGTTGGTGTGTAACGTGGACAGCACCAGATGCCCGGTCAAGGCCGCCTGAACCGCCACCAGCGCCGTTTCGCGGTCGCGAATTTCACCGATCATGATGATATCCGGGTCCTGGCGCAGCAGGGCGCGGGCGCCGTTGGCGAAGCTCAGGTCAAGGCTTGGTTGGACTTGCAACTGGTTGAACGCAGGCTCCAGGCGCTCGACAGGGTCTTCGATGGTGCACAGGTTGACCTCGGGCGTGGCCAGCGACTTAAGGCTCGCGTACAGGGTGCTGGTCTTGCCGGAGCCGGTGGGTCCGGTGACCAGGATGATGCCCTGTCGTCGACGCAACAGTGCTTGCCACAGGGCAAGCTGTTCGCCTTCAAGACCCAGGCTGTCGAAGCGCTGATGCAATTGCTGCGGGTCGAACAGGCGCAGCACCAGTTTTTCGCCAAACGGGGTAGGGAGGGACGAAAGGCGCAGCTCGACTTCTTCGCCGCCAGGCAGACGGCTCTTAAGTCGACCATCCTGAGGCCGGCGTTTTTCCGCGACATCCATGCGCCCTAGGTGCTTGAGGCGGCTGACGACCGCCAGGGTCACGCCGGCAGGGAAGGCATAGACCGTGTGCAGCAGGCCGTCGATGCGGTAGCGCAGTCGGCCCTGGTCGCGGCGGGGCTCCAGGTGGATGTCACTGGCCCGTTGTTCGACGGCGTACTGCAGCAGCCAATCGACGATGTGCACGATATGGGCATCGTCAGCCGAGGCTTCGGCCTGGCGCTTGCCCAGCTCCAGCAACTGCTCCAGGTCGCCCAGGCTGGCCGATTGCTGATGCTGCGCGCCCTTTACCGAATGGGCCAGGCGAAAGAGCGACTGGCCTAGCTGGCGGAGTTGCACCGGGTTGGCCAGTACGCGGCGAATGGGTTTACCCAGGCTGCGCGCCAGGTCGGCCTGCCAACTGTCCTGAAAAGGTTGGGCGCTGGCGACGGTGACGCGCTGGGCATCGGCGTGCACGACCAGGATGCCATGGCGTTGAGCGAATGCTGGGGAAACCAGACCCGTGACCTGGGACAGGTCGAGCTGCATGGGGTCGATTTGCATGTAGGGCTGGCCGACCTTGTTCGCAAGCCATTGGCAGAGGCGGTCCAGATCAAGGCGTTGGCCTGGCTGCTGGCGATCTTGCAGGCCACAGGCGGCGATTTGTTCCAACGGATGGCGGGCGGGTTGGGTGGCGGCGTGCCTAAGCACCTGCAGGGTGTCGTTGGCGTGCAGGTGCTGGTCGGTGAGCAGGGCTTCGAGCACGCGCCTGAGGTCGAGTGCCGGATTGTCTTGGGTATGCATGGAGGCGTCCGTGCCTGATGGAGGTGCTGCTCAGGCTAGCCGGGCGGGGGGAGGTTGCCGAACATGAAGGGTTTCTGGATCTTGCAGGGCCTGTCACTGCCCGGTCATTGGCGAGACGGCGCTTACAGTGATCGTGACGACCTGACGAGCCACTGCTGGTTGGTCAGGCTCACCTCACCCACACACACCAGGTTACGCAGTTTTTGCGCTATCACCTCGGCCCGGTGCCAGCTCAGTCCACCGATGCCCACCTCGATATTCAACCAGTCATCCTGCTGGCTGACCTGCACGCTGTGTGGCGTGAGGAACTGCAGGGCAAACAGGTTGAGTACCCGGCACAGGCTGTCGGGTTCGGCCTCGGCCTGCAGGCGATAGTTGACGGTGCTGTGGGCGTTGTTGGCCGCCCAGACGTCGGTACGGGGCTGTGCGTTCATGCTGTTCTCCGCAAGAGTGGGAAGAATTCTTGCACGTTTCCAAAGGCATTTTTTCGCTATGATGGGTGGATTTCGCCGTTGAGGCGAATTGATCAATTCAAAAACCACTCTATGAGAGAATTAAAAATGCATGGCGAGCTGGACGCCTACGATCGACGCATTCTTGAGCTGCTGCAGGAGGACGCCTCGCTGTCCAGCGCACAGATCGCCGAGCGTGTCGGGCTTTCGCAATCGCCGTGCTGGCGTCGCATTCAGCGCCTGAAGGAGGAGGGGGTGATTCGGGGCCAGGTGACCTTGCTCGATCGCAAGAAAGTCGGGCTCAACACGCAGATTTTCGCCGAGGTGAAACTCAACGCTCACGGGCGCTCCAACTTTACCGAGTTCACCGAGGCGATTCGCGGCTTTCCGGAAGTGCTGGAGTGTTATGTGCTGATGGGGTCGGTGGACTTTCTGTTGCGCATCGTCACGCCGGACATCGAAGCCTACGAACGGTTTTTCTTCGAGAAGCTGTCGAATGTGCCGGGGATCCAGGAGGTCAATTCGATCGTGGCCTTGTCCGAGATCAAGTCCACGACCAGCCTGCCGCTGGCGCGTTGAGCGACTGCGATGATCCGCAAATCATCGCAGCCCCTGCAGGAGCGGCTAGCCGGCGGGGTCTACGCTGACTCAAGCCTTGATCAGATACTTCCAACCGCGGCTCTGATCCACCGCGCGGGCCTGCTCGATGCGCGCTTCGAGCAGCTCATCGGACAGGGGTTGTTCGGCCAGCTCGTGCAGTTTCTTCAGGTCGCCATACAGGCGGTCCATCTGCGGCGCTTCGAGCACCTGGCGTGCGTGGTGCAGCCAGGCCAGCAACTGTTCGAGACGCGGCAACTGCTCGGCCAGGTCTTCTGGACGCTGAGTGTAGAGCGGCAGCTTCAGGGCGCGGCCTTCCTCGCCCAGCAGGTGGCCCAGCCAGCTGGCCAGTTGCGCCTTGCCCTGGCGCTCGCCACGGCCTTTACGATCCAGAGTCCAACTACGGGCTAGCAGCCAGCGAGACGTTTCCAGCGAGAACTGGCCCCAACGGATGTCTTCCAGCTCTTCGGCGAACTGCTCGGGCGCGGCGCGGCGGATGTCTTCGTCATCGTTGCCGGCCTGAACCAGCGGGCGCCAGTCTTCCAGCAGTGCGTCCAGGCGGGTGCGCAGGGCGCGAGTAGTCGGGCGTGGTGCGGCCTGGCCCAGGCTGCTGGTCAGGGCGCGCAGTTCGCTGAGGCACAGGACCCATTCCTGCAACAAGCGCCAGTGACCGTTGTGGCGGTATTGCTCAGCCAGGCGCTGGCTGCTGCCCAGCAGTTGCCAGGCGAGTGCGGCGTAGGCGTCGTCCACGGCCATTTCGGCGTCCAGCTCGGTGTGGGGCAGGCCCAACTCGTAGCTGTCGGGATCCAGCAGGCGGTAGCCGCGCTCGGCCTTGCTGATGTCGCAGGGCATCAGTGGCAGGCTGGCGGCCAGCTCGGCGGCAAGTTCGAGCAATGCCTCCGGGGCACCTTCGCGCAGTTCGAGTTCCAGCTCGCAGATCTCTTCCTTTCGTTTGCCGGCGATCACGAAGCCCTGGTCCAGCGCGGCTTCGATCACCACCTTGCTCTTGCCCCGACCCCAGGCGATTTCAGCGTATTCGCGGGTGAAGTCGGTGGTGAACAGCGGCTTGATGGTTTTCTTGTCCAGGTCGGCCAGTTGCTCGGGCCAGCAGGTGGCGTCGAGCTTTTTCAGGTCCAGCTTGACCTTGTCCAGCTGCCATTCGAATTCGTTGCGCTCGGACAGGCCGGCAACGCTTTGGCCACGGCACTTGAGGGTCTGGATGATCACATCGCCGTCACGGCGCAGGCGCAGGGCGACGCGGGCAGCCGAGAGGTCGCGCTCGGGGGTATCGAAGTACTGGTTGAGCAGCTCGCGGGTCTGCCAGCCGGACTTGTTGCGCTTCTTCAGCAGGGGGTGCTCGCGCAGGGCGGCAAGGGTCTCGCGGCTGGCGCGGAGCTTGAGTTCGGTTTCTTTGTGCATCACAGGCTCGAAGGGAGGGGCGTGGTTGGCGGTGAGTCTACAGGAGTCGGCTGTGGACTGTTGAGTTTGCCAGGGCTTTGCCCTGCTTTGGCGACGCAAGGGGACTTCCACAGGGCCAGCGGGTTGCCCGCGAGCAGGAATGCGTTGCTATGATGGGCAACGCTTTCGAGGAGTATGCGCATGCCGTTGCCGACGCTCAAAGACCAGTTCGCCGCCTTGGTTGCCGCGCCCTCGGTCAGTTGCACCCAGCCCGCGCTGGACCAGTCCAACCGCCAGGTCATCGACCTGCTGGCAGGCTGGTTGGCCGACCTGGGGTTCAAGTGCGACATTCAGCCAGTCAGCCCCGGCAAGTTCAACCTGTTGGCCAGTCGTGGCACCGGCCCTGGCGGCCTTGTACTGGCAGGTCACAGCGATACGGTGCCCTATGACCCGCAGCTGTGGGCGAGTGATCCGCTCAAGCTGACCGAGGTCGATGGTCGCTGGGTCGGGCTTGGCAGTTGCGACATGAAGGGCTTTTTCGCCTTGGTGATCGAAGCGGTGCTGCCGTTGCTGGAGCACGACTTCAAGCAGCCGTTGCTGATCCTGGCCACCTGCGACGAAGAAAGCTCCATGTCTGGGGCCCGCGCCCTGGCAGAAGCCGGGCAGCCTCTTGGGCGTGCGGCGGTGATTGGCGAGCCCACGGGCCTGCGGCCGATTCGCATGCACAAGGGCATTCTCATGGACCGAATCGACATCCTCGGGCGCAGCGGCCACTCCTCCGACCCAAGCCTGGGGCGCAGCGCCATGGAGGCCATGCATGCGGTCATGGGCGAGTTGATGGGCTTGCGCCGGCAATGGCAGGAAACCTACCGCAACCCGCAGTTCTCCGTACCGACACCGACCATGAACTTCGGCTGCATCCACGGTGGCGACAACCCTAACCGCATCTGTGGCCAGTGCGCGCTGGAGTTCGACCTGCGTCCTTTGCCTGGCATGGACGTGGAGCAGTTGCGCGCGGCCATCCGCGAGAAGTTGGTGCCGCTGGCTGAGCGCCATGAGGTGCGTATCGACTACGCGCCGCTGTTCCCGGAAGTGCCACCGTTCGAGCAGGCCGCCGATGCCGAGCTGGTACAGGTAGCCGAACGTCTGACCGGGCATCGCGCCGAAGCGGTGGCGTTCGGCACCGAAGCGCCTTATCTTCAGCAGCTGGGTTGCCAGACCATCGTGCTCGGCCCCGGTGACATCGCCTGTGCTCACCAGCCGGGCGAATACCTTGAAATGTCACGAATCGAGCCTACCGTGCGTCTATTGCGTGACCTGATCCGGCACTATTGCCTGAATTAAACGTCAATCGAGCTGATTCGTTCTTGCCTAGAGGAGACCGCGCGTGACCGCAAGCCTGTTCCGACGATGATCCTGAACGCCGTGTGATCCACCGTTCTCCGTCCACTTTATCCACAGGCCCTGTCATGCCCGAATACGTCAACTGGCTGCGTCATGCCTCCCCGTACATCAATGCTCATCGCGATTGCACCTTCGTGGTCATGCTCCCCGGCGATGGTGTGGAGCACCCGAACTTCGGCAATATCGTCCATGACCTGGTACTGCTGCACAGTCTTGGCGTGCGGCTGGTACTGGTGCATGGCTCGCGTCCACAAATCGAAAGCCGCCTGGCGGCTCGCGGGCTGACGCCGCACTACCACCGCGGCTTGCGCATCACTGACGCGGCCACCCTGGACTGTGTGATCGATGCAGTCGGCGCCTTGCGTCTTGCCATCGAGGCGCGGCTGTCGATGGATATCGCCGCCTCACCGATGCAGGGCTCGCGCTTGCGTGTGGCCTGCGGCAACCTGGTCACCGCACGGCCGATCGGCGTACTCGAAGGCGTCGATTTCCACCACACCGGCGAAGTGCGTCGGATCGACCGCAAGGGCATCAGCCGCTTGCTCGACGAGCGCTCCATCGTGCTGCTGTCGCCCCTGGGGTATTCGCCTACGGGTGAAATCTTCAATTTGGCCTGCGAAGACGTCGCCACCCGGGCGGCCATCGAATTGGGTGCTGACAAGCTGCTGCTGTTCGGCGCCGAACCGGGTTTGCTGGACGAGAACGGCAAGCTGGTGCGCGAGCTGCGCCCGCAACAGGTCGCACCGCATTTGGCCCGTCTGGGCAGCGATTACCAGGGCGAGTTGCTCGATGCTGCCGCCGAGGCGTGCAAGGGGGGCGTGGCGCGCAGTCATATCGTCAGTTATGCCGAAGATGGCGCGCTGTTGACCGAGCTGTTCACCCGTGAGGGTGGCGGTACGCTGGTTTCCCAGGAACAGTTCGAGGTGGTGCGCGAGGCTACCATCGACGACGTCGGCGGCTTGCTGGAGTTGATCAGTCCGCTGGAAGAGCAGGGCATTCTGGTACGTCGTTCGCGCGAGGTGCTGGAGCGGGAGATCGAGCAGTTCAGCGTGGTCGAGCGTGAGGGCATGATCATCGCCTGTGCGGCGTTGTACCCGATAGCCGATTCCGAAGCGGGCGAACTGGCGTGCCTGGCGGTCAACCCAGAGTACCGCCATGGCGGGCGCGGGGACGAGTTGCTGGAGCGCATCGAGAGCCGGGCGCGGCAGTTGGGGTTGAATACCTTGTTCGTGTTGACGACGCGTACCGCGCACTGGTTCCGCGAGCGTGGGTTCGCGCCCAGTGGGGTCGAGCGGCTGCCGGCGGCGCGAGCTTCGCTGTACAACTATCAGCGCAATTCGAAGATTTTCGAGAAATCCCTGTAAGCCTGTGCTTGCCGGCTTCGCGGCCCGCAATGAAAAACGCCGCCCTTGTGGGCGGCGTTTTCGTTTACACGGTATGCAGGTACCAGTTGTACTCGAGGTCGGAGATCGAGTGCTCGAACTCCTCCAGCTCGCTTTCCTTGCACGCGACAAAGATGTCGATGTACTTCGGATCGATGTACTTGTTCAGGATCTCGCTGTCGTCCAGCTCGCGCAGGGCATCGCGCAGGTTGTTCGGCAGGCTCTGTTCCAGCTGCTCGTACGAGTTGCCTTCGATCGGCTCGCCTGGCTCGATTTTGTTGGTCAGGCCATGGTGCACGCCCGCCAGGACGGCCGCCATCATCAGGTACGGGTTGGCATCGGCACCGGCAACGCGATGCTCGATGCGCACGGCATCTGGCGAGCCAGTCGGCACGCGCAGGGCCACGGTGCGGTTGTCCAGACCCCAGCTCGGCGCGTTCGGCACGTAGAACTGGGCGCCGAAGCGGCGGTACGAGTTGACGTTCGGGCAGAGGAACGCCATGGACGCGGGCAGGGTCTCGAGCACACCGCCGACAGCGTGACGTAGCGCGGCGTTCTGCTCGGGATCCTCGCTGGTGAAGATGTTGTTGCCATCTTTGTCCAGCACGGAGATGTGTACATGCAGGCCGTTGCCTGCCTGGCCCGGGTAGGGCTTGGCCATGAAGGTGGTGTCCATTTCATGGTCGTAGGCGATGTTCTTGATCAAGCGCTTGAGCAGCACGGCATAGTCGCAGGCCTTGAGCGGGTCGGCGACGTGGTGCAGGTTGACTTCGAACTGCGCCGGGGCGCTTTCCTTGACGATGGCGTCGGCCGGAATACCTTGCTCCTTGGCACCTTCGAGGATGTCCTGGAGGCAGTCGGCGTATTCGTCGAGGTCGTCGATCAGGTACACCTGGGTCGACTGCGGACGCTTGCCCGAAATGGGTGAACGCGGTGGCTGTGGACGGCCGTTCACGTTCTCCTGGTCGATCAGGTAGAACTCCAGCTCGAAGGCTGCGCAGATGGTGAGGCCCATCTCGGTGAATTTGCTCACTACCTGACGCAGCACTTCGCGCGGGTCGGCGAAGAACGGCTCGCCTTCGAGCTCGTGCATGGTCATCAGCAGCTGAGCGGTGGGGCGCTTCTGCCAGGGTTCGTTGGAGAGGGTGCCGGGAATCGGGTAGCAGATGCGGTCGGCATCGCCGATGTCCAGGCCCAGCCCGGTGCTTTCAACGGTGGAACCGTTGATATCCAGGGCGAAGAGGGAGGCCGGCAGGTTGATGCCTTTCTCGTAAACCTTGTGGAGGCTGGTGCGTTCGATTCGCTTGCCACGAACCACACCATTCATATCTGCAATCAGAAGGTCAACGTAGAGAACCTCAGGATGTTCCTTAAGGAACGCGTTCGCTTCGTTAAGCTGAACGGCACGCGGGGGTACCGACATGATGCAACACCTTTGTTGTTAAAAATATCAATCAAGGGGGGCTTGCAGGTCCAGTCAATCGAAAAGACATACTGATGTCAAGCCAACCCCATGATGCCCTGAAATGGCACATCGACGGCAGATTTGCTGCATATCGGGGCAATCCATTATCCGCTATTTCCGCTGCGAAGGGCTATCTCCGACACGCCGTGTTTTATTTTTTACGGAGGTGTTGTGTAAAAAAATGAACAAGGCTAAGCTCGGTCTCAACCCAGAACACAATAATACGAGGGTCACATGGTCCGCTTGTCGCGACCTGTACGTGCTGCCAGTGCAGCACCATCGGGTATCTCCGTCCTATTTGCGCGCCCCGACGATTGGTCGGCTGCACTGGCCGCAATAATTGACGCCTGGCCTTCGCGGACCACGCCCCGTAGCGGTCTATCGCACCTTTTTTCGCCTTTCTGCCCATCGAACTCATTACGGATACGCCTGTTTCCAGTGTATCCACTGCGGTCCTGCGCGCGGGTTTTTGCTTTAGCAATGTACTCCATCCAGAATCAGAGCGCGGACCACCTTACCTCCTGAGGTATTTATGAGTAACAACCTCGACCAGCTCACCGATTGGTTGAAAGAGCACAAGATCACCGAAGTCGAGTGCCTGATCAGCGACTTGACCGGCATCACGCGCGGCAAGATATCGCCCACCAACAAGTTCATCGCCGAAAAAGGCATGCGCCTGCCCGAGAGCGTGTTGTTGCAAACCGTGACCGGCGACTACGTCGACGACGACATCTATTACGAACTGCTCGATCCTGCCGACATCGACATGATCTGCCGCCCGGACGAGAACGCCGTGTTCCTGGTGCCGTGGGCCATCGAGCCAACCGCCCAGGTCATTCACGACACCTACGACAAGAAGGGCAACCCGGTCGAACTATCGCCGCGCAACGTCCTGAAAAAAGTGCTCAAACTCTATGCCGACAAGGGCTGGCAGCCGATCGTCGCGCCCGAGATGGAGTTCTACCTGACCAAGCGTAGCGAAGACCCGGACTTCCCGCTGCAGCCCCCGGTGGGCCGTTCGGGCCGCCCGGAAACCGGTCGGCAGTCGTTCTCCATCGAGGCAGCCAACGAATTCGACCCGCTGTTCGAAGATGTCTACGACTGGTGCGAGCTGCAGCAGCTGGACCTCGACACGCTGATCCACGAAGACGGCACGGCGCAGATGGAGATCAACTTCCGTCATGGCGACGCCCTGCACCTGGCCGACCAGATCCTGGTGTTCAAACGCACCATGCGCGAGGCGGCGCTCAAGCACAATGTGGCCGCGACCTTCATGGCCAAGCCGATGACCGGCGAGCCGGGCAGTGCCATGCACTTGCACCAGAGCGTGGTTGACGTGCACACCGGCAAGAACATCTTCTCCAATGAAGACGGCAGCATGAGTCAGCTGTTCCTCCACCACATCGGTGGCTTGCAGAGATTCATTCCCGAAGCGCTGCCGCTGTTCGCTCCCAACGTCAACTCGTTCCGTCGTTTCCTGCCCGATACCTCGGCGCCGGTGAACGTCGAATGGGGCGAAGAGAACCGCACGGTTGGCCTGCGGGTGCCGGATGCCGGGCCACAGAGCCGGCGTGTCGAAAACCGCCTCCCCGGTGCTGATGCGAACCCCTACCTGGCCATCGCGGCGAGCCTGCTGTGCGGCTACATCGGCATGGTCGAAGGTATCGAAGCCAGCGCACCGGTGGTGGGCCGAGGCTATGAGCGGCGTAACCTGCGCCTGCCGCTGACCATCGAGGATGCCCTTGAGCGTATGGAAATCAGCCGCGCGCTGACCCAGTACCTGGGCAAGAAATTCATCACCGGCTACGTCGCCACCAAGCGCGCCGAGCATGAAAACTTCAAACGCGTCATCAGCTCCTGGGAACGTGAGTTCCTGCTGTTCGCTGTCTGATCAACCCTGAGGCCGCTCAAGGGCGGCCGCCGGAAAATGGAGAGGCACATGAGCGTCAACAACCCGCAAACCCGTGAATGGCAAACCCTGAGCGGCGAGCACCACCTTGCACCTTTCTCTGACTACAAGCAGTTGAAGGAGAAAGGGCCGCGCATCATCACCAAGGCGCAGGGTGTGCATTTGTGGGACAGCGAGGGGCACAAGATCCTCGACGGCATGGCTGGCCTGTGGTGCGTTGCGGTCGGCTATGGCCGTGAAGAGCTGGTGCAGGCGGCAGAAAAGCAGATGCGAGAACTGCCGTACTACAACCTGTTCTTCCAGACCGCCCACCCACCTGCGTTGGAGCTGGCCAAGGCCATTACCGAGGTGGCGCCGAAGGGCATGACCCATGTGTTCTTCACCGGTTCCGGCTCCGAAGGCAATGACACCGTGCTGCGCATGGTCCGTCATTACTGGGCGCTCAAGGGCAAGCCGCAGAAACAGACCATCATCGGCCGCATCAACGGTTACCACGGCTCCACTGTCGCCGGTGCAAGCCTGGGTGGCATGAGCGGCATGCACGAGCAGGGCGGCCTGCCGATCCCGGGCATCGTGCACATCCCTCAGCCGTACTGGTTCGGCGAGGGCGGCGACATGACCCCTGATGAATTCGGGGTTTGGGCTGCCGAGCAACTGGAGAAGAAAATTCTGGAGGTTGGCGAAGACAACGTCGCGGCCTTCATCGCCGAGCCGATTCAGGGCGCTGGCGGCGTGATCATTCCGCCAGTGACCTACTGGCCGAAGGTCAAGGAGATCCTTGCCAAGTACGACATCCTGTTCGTCGCCGACGAAGTGATCTGCGGTTTCGGCCGTACCGGCGAGTGGTTCGGTTCGGACTACTACGACCTCAAGCCAGACCTGATGACCATCGCCAAGGGCCTGACCTCCGGTTACATCCCCATGGGCGGTGTGATCGTGCGTGACACAGTCGCCCAGGTGCTCAGCGAAGGTGGTGACTTCAACCACGGCTTCACCTACTCCGGCCACCCGGTTGCGGCGGCGGTGGGCCTGGAAAACCTGCGCATCCTGCGCGACGAGAAGATCGTCGAGAAGGCTCGCACAGATGTGGCACCCTACTTGCAAAAGCGTCTGCGAGAGCTGCAAGACCACCCGCTGGTTGGCGAAGTGCGCGGCCTGGGCCTGCTCGGTGCGATCGAGCTGGTCAAGGACAAAGCCACCCGCAGCCGTTACGAAGGCAAGGGCGTAGGCATGATCTGCCGCAACTTCTGCTTCGAGAACGGCCTGATCATGCGTGCGGTCGGCGACACCATGATCATCGCCCCGCCCCTGGTCATCAGCCATGCAGAGGTGGACGAGTTGGTAGAGAAGGCGCGCAAGTGCCTGGACCTGACCTATGAAGCGATCAAGTGAGCGCCTGCTAGGCTAGCGTTGTGACATTAGTTGCGGACAAGGCTCTGCTTTCCTTGAAACAGCGCCTTGGAACTTGCCAGACTAGCGACTGTTTCAGTCGCCCAACGCGTGTACTGCGGGACCTGGCAGCTGAACGGATGGCTAATCAAAAAAATCTGGAGCATGACGCATGAAGAAAATGGGCAAGACGTTGCTGGCCGCAGCCCTGATGGGTGCCATGGCCACCGCTGTGCAGGCTGAAGACAAAGTCCTGAACGTCTACAACTGGTCGGACTACATCGCTCCGGAAACGGTCGCCAAGTTCGAGAAGCAGACTGGCATCAAGGTCAAGTACGACGTCTTCGACAGCAACGAAACCCTGGAAGCCAAGCTGCTGGCGGGCAAGTCCGGTTACGACATCGTTGTGCCGTCCAACAACTTCCTGGCCAAGCAGATCAAGGCTGGTGTGTATCAGGAGCTGGACCGTTCCAAGCTGCCTAACTGGAAAAACCTCGACGAAGACCTGCTCAAGGCCGTCGGCGATGCCAGCGACCCGGGTAACAAATACGCCTTCCCCTACATGTGGGGTTCGATCGGTATTGGCTACAACCCTGAGAAGGTCAAGGCCGCGCTGGGCGTCGACAAGATCGACTCCTGGGACGCCGTGTTCAAGCCAGAGAACATCGCCAAGCTCAAGAGCTGCGGCGTGAGCTTCCTCGATGCGCCGACCGAAATGCTGCCGGCCGCACTGCACTACCTGGGCAAGCCGACCAACAGCACCAAGAAGGAAGACCTGAAGGCCGCCGAGGACCTGTTCCTGAGCATCCGTCCTTCGATCACCTACTTCCACTCGTCCAAGTACATCGGTGACCTGGCCAACGGCAACATCTGCGTCGCCGTCGGTTACTCGGGTGACCTGGAGCAGTCCAAGGCGCGCGCCCATGAAGCGGGCGACAAGGTCAAGCTGGACTACGTCATTCCGAAAGAAGGCGCCGGTACCTTCTACGACATGGTCGCCATGCCGAAGGATGCCGAGCACAAGGACGCTGCCTACAAGTTCATGGACTTCCTGATGCAGCCGGAAATCATGGCCGAGATCACCAACGCCGTGCGCTTCCCGAATGGCAACAAGGCCGCGACCCAGTTCGTGGACAAGGACATCACCAGCGACCCAAGCATCTATCCGCCTGCCGAAGTGAAGAAACAGCTGTACGCGATTGCTGCTCCAGAAGCCGCCGCCCAGCGCGTCATCACTCGCAGCTGGACCAAGATCAAGTCGGGCAAGTAAACCCGATGCTGAACCCTCTGGGCCGGGGCTTTCCGGCCCAGAGGCAGTGAAAGGCAATTGATGATTGCGGCATCGAGGCTGCGAAGGTAAGTTGCGCGCCGGTTTTACGTGTGCGGCAGCGCTCGTACCCATGAAGCGAGCCGTCACCGAGGCACTGATTGTGAGGACCACCCACTTGTCTATTTCTGTTTTACGCAAGGCCTTGATGGCTGGAGCGGGCCTGACGCTGGCATGCAGCGTCCAAGCGGCGCCTACGGTGCACTTCTACAACTGGTCCGATTATATCGGCCCTAACACCCTCGCGGATTTCGAGAAAGCGACCGGTATCAAGCCGGTGCAGGACGTCTTCGACTCCAATGAAACCTTGGAAGGCAAGCTGCTGGCCGGTAACACCGGCTACGACGTAGTCGTGCCGTCCAACCATTTCCTGGGCAAGCAGATCAAGGCGGGCGCGTTCCAGAAGCTCGACAAGAGCCTGCTGCCTGATTATTCCAACCTGGACCCGGCGCTGATGAAGCGCCTGGAAAAGAACGATCCGGGCAACCAGTACGCCGTGCCGTACCTGTGGGGCACCAATGGAATCGGCTACAACGTCGACAAGGTCAAGGCCGCGCTCGGCGTGGACACCATCGACTCGTGGGCGGTGCTGTTCGAGCCCGAGAACATGAAGAAACTGTCCAAGTGCGGTGTGGCCTTCCTCGACTCGGCGGACGAAATGCTGCCGGCGGTGCTCAACTACATGGGTTTGAACCCCAATAGCACCGATGCCAAGGACTACGCCAAGGCTGAGAAGAAGCTGCTGGCGGTACGCCCCTACGTGACGTATTTCCACTCCTCCAAGTACATCACCGACCTGGCCAACGGCGACATCTGCGTCGCGGCAGGGTTCTCCGGTGACGTGTTCCAGGCCAAGACCCGCGCTGAAGAAGCGAAGAAAGGCGTGAACCTGGCCTACGCGATTCCCAAGGAGGGCGGCAACCTCTGGTTCGACGTACTGGCGATTCCCAAGGACGCCAAGAACGTGAAAGAGGCCCACGCCTTCATCAACTATTTGCTGAAGCCTGAGGTTATCGCCCAGGTCAGTGACTACGTCGGTTACGCCAACCCGAACCCCAAGGCTGGCGACCTGATGGACCAGGCCGTGAGGACTGACGCTGCGGTTTACCCACCGCAGGAAGTGCTGGACAAGATGTTCGTGAACAGTGAGTTGCCACCCAAGGTGCAACGTTTGATGACCCGCAGCTGGACCAAGGTCAAGTCGGGCAAGTAACAATCCAGGCCTGCCGCGCCAGACGGGGCGGGCACACAAATCTTGTTGGGAGTTTCACTCATGGCAGTTGCCTCCGGTGCCTATAAAAAAGCCCTCGAGGGTGGCCAGCAACCCAAGCAGGTGCTGGTCAAGATCGACCGGGTCACGAAAAAATTCGACGAAACGGTAGCCGTGGACGATGTGTCCCTGGAAATCCGCAAGGGTGAAATCTTCGCCCTGCTGGGAGGCTCCGGTTCCGGTAAATCGACCCTCCTGCGTATGCTGGCGGGCTTCGAGCGTCCGACCGAAGGGCGGATTTTCCTCGATGGCGTCGACATCACCGACATGCCGCCCTACGAGCGGCCGATCAACATGATGTTCCAGTCCTATGCGCTGTTCCCGCACATGACCGTGGCGCAGAACATCGCCTTCGGCCTGCAGCAGGACAAGATGCCCAAGGCCGAGATCGAAGCCCGCGTGGCGGAGATGCTCAAGCTGGTGCACATGACCCAGTACGCCAAGCGCAAGCCGCACCAGCTTTCCGGTGGTCAGCGTCAGCGTGTGGCACTGGCCCGCTCGCTGGCCAAACGCCCAAAACTGTTGCTGCTCGACGAGCCGATGGGCGCTCTGGACAAGAAGCTGCGCTCGCAGATGCAACTTGAACTGGTCGAAATCATCGAGCGGGTCGGTGTGACCTGCGTGATGGTGACCCACGACCAGGAAGAGGCCATGACCATGGCCCAGCGTATCGCCATCATGCACCTGGGCTGGATCGCCCAGATCGGCAGCCCTATCGACGTCTACGAGACCCCGACCAGCCGCCTGGTCTGCGAGTTCATCGGCAACGTCAACCTGTTCGAAGGTGAGGTGGTCGACGACGCCGAAGGCCACGCGATCATCGCAAGCCCGGAGCTCGAACGTAAAATCTATGTCGGCCACGGTGTCACTACCTCGGTAGAAGACAAGCACATCACCTACGCGTTGCGCCCGGAGAAGCTGCTGGTCACCACCACCCAGCCGACCTGCGAGCACAACTGGTCGCGTGGCAAGGTGCATGACATCGCTTACCTGGGTGGCCATTCGGTGTTCTACGTCGAACTGCCGAGTGGCAAGGTCGTCCAGTCGTTCGTTGCCAACGCCGAGCGCCAGGGTACCCGCCCGACCTGGGGCGACGAAGTGTACGTATGGTGGGAAGACGACAGCGGCGTGGTACTGCGGTCATGAAACCGAGCAAGCTCAAGCGAGCCTTCAAGCGCATCACCCCGGAGGGGCGGCATCTGGTGATCGGCGTGCCCTTCATCTGGCTGTTCCTGTTCTTCATGCTGCCGTTCTTCATCGTTCTGAAGATCAGCTTTGCCGAAGCCGACGTGGCGATCCCGCCGTACACCGAGATCTACAGCTACGTCGAAGACAAGGTTCAACTGGTGCTGAACCTGGCCAACTACGGACTGCTGACCGAGGATGAGCTGTACATCTCGGCCTATCTGGGTTCGTTGAAGATGGCGTTCTTCAGCACGCTGTTGTGCCTGCTGATCGGCTATCCCATGGCGTATGCGATTGCCAACGCCAAGAAGGAAACCCAGACAGTACTGCTGCTGCTGATCATGATGCCGACCTGGACCGCGATCCTGATCCGCGTCTATGCCTGGATGGGCATTCTCAGCAACAACGGCCTGCTCAATGGCTTCCTGCTGTGGACCGGGTTGATCGACCAGCCGCTGCAGATCCTCAACACCAACCTGGCGGTGTATATCGGCGTGGTCTATTCGTACCTGCCGTTCATGATCCTGCCGCTGTACGCGAACCTGGTCAAACACGACCCGAGCTTGTTAGAGGCCGCGTCTGACCTGGGTTCGAGCACCTTCAACAGCTTCTGGAAGATCACCGTGCCGCTGTCGAAGAACGGCATCATCGCCGGCTGCATGCTGGTGTTCATCCCGGTCGTGGGTGAGTTCGTGATTCCTGAACTGCTGGGTGGCCCGGAAACCTTGATGATCGGTAAGGTGCTGTGGCAGGAGTTCTTCAACAACCGTGACTGGCCGGTGGCATCTGCCTTGGCGGTGGTGATGCTGGCGATCCTGATCGTGCCGATCCTGCTGTTCAACCGCAGCCAGGCCAAAGAAATGGAGGGCAGGGCATGAAGCGCTTCAGTTTCTCCAAGCTGATGCTGGTGCTCGGCTTGCTGTTCATCTACCTGCCGATGCTGATCCTGGTGATCTACTCGTTCAACGCCTCGAAGCTGGTGACGGTGTGGGGCGGCTGGTCGGTGAAGTGGTACGTTGGCCTGCTGGACAACAGCCAGTTGATGGGTTCGGTGATGCGCTCGCTGGAGATCGCCTGCTACACGGCGGTGGCAGCGGTGGCGCTGGGTACCCTGGCAGCCTTCGTGCTGACCCGTGTGACACGCTTCAAGGGCCGCACGCTGTTCGGTGGCCTGGTGACCGCGCCGTTGGTGATGCCTGAGGTGATTACCGGTCTGTCGCTGTTGCTGCTGTTCGTGGCCATGGCGCAGATGATCGGCTGGCCGCAGGAGCGTGGCATCGTCACCATCTGGATCGCCCACACCACGTTCTGTGCGGCTTATGTGGCGGTAGTGGTGTCGGCGCGCTTGCGTGAGCTGGACCTGTCGATCGAGGAAGCGGCGATGGACCTGGGTGCCAAGCCGTGGAAGGTGTTCTTCCTGATTACCATCCCGATGATCGCGCCCTCGCTGGCGGCGGGCGGCATGATGTCGTTCGCCCTGTCGCTGGATGACCTGGTGCTGGCCAGCTTCGTGTCCGGCCCCGGTTCGACCACCTTGCCGATGGAAGTGTTCTCGGCGGTGCGCCTGGGCGTGAAGCCGGAAATCAACGCCGTGGCCAGCCTGATCCTGCTGTCGGTGTCGCTGGTAACCTTCCTGGTCTGGTACTTCAGCCGCCAGGCCGAAGAGCGTCGTCGCAAGGCGATTCAGCAGGCGATCGAAGAAGGTGCGGCGGCGAACGTATCGCAGCCCCAGGTGCGGCGCCCGGCTCCGGCCACTGCGTCGGCCTGACCGGTCTCTTCGCGGGTGACCCGCTCCCACAGGTCTCATGCAGGCTGCACTGAGCCTGTGGGAGCGGGTTCACCCGCGAAGACCTCACCAGGGACTCAAAGCCAAGCCGCATCCCAGAGGGGTTGGGTCGCTGACGCAACATGCGCCAAACGTTTCTCCCGCCGCACAGGCCAATCATGGGCAGTTTTTCTGTAGCGATGGGCTCATGCGGAATCTGCAAGCGCAGGTTTCCCCGCGAAGGCGCCCTCGAAGCCGCCATGATTTCCCCACCTTCCTGCCATCAGTGCCGTTTCCCAAAGCCTGATCTACGCTAACAGTCGCATCCCAAGAATCGTTCGCGCGCAAGCCAGGAGGCCTGCATGACGGTGACGCGTCTGCTGTCGGTCGTCTGCCTGGGGCTGTTGTACATGCTCACGGGCTGTAGCAAGGAAGAAACGCCTGAGGTACTGCCTCGGGTGGGGGTACTGGAGGTCCAACCAACCGATTTCGCCGCCAGGGTCACGCTGACCGGTGATGTACAGGCGCGGGTGCAGACTGACCTGTCGTTTCGGGTCGGCGGCAAGATCATCTCGCGTAGCGTCGATGTGGGGGATCACGTCAAGGCCAACCAGGTGCTGGCGAGGCTGGATCCGAAAGACTTGCAGAACAACGTCGACTCGGCCAAGGCCGAGGTGTTCGCTGCCCAGGCTCGGGTCACGCAGACCAGCGCGGCGTTCGTCCGGCAACAGAAGCTGCTGCCCAAGGGCTATACCAGCCAGAGCGAATACGACTCCGCCGAAGCCGCCCTGCGCAGCAACCAGAGCGCGCTGAAGGCCGCCCAGGCGCAACTGGCCAACGCCAACGAACAACTGAGCTACACCGCGTTGGTGTCCGAAGCCGATGGCGTCATCACCGAGCGCCAGGCCGAGGTCGGACAGGTGGTGCAGGCGACCATGCCGATTTTCAGTCTCGCCCAGGATGGCGACCGTGATGCAGTGTTCAACGTCTATGAATCGTTGCTGGTAGCGCCGCCCAGCGATGCAGGTGTCATCGTCAGTCTGCTGGATAACCCGAAGGTGAAGGCGCGGGGCTTCGTTCGGGAAATCACCCCGACCGTCTCCGCGCAGAGCGGCACGGTACAGGTCAAGGTAGGCCTGCGCGATGTGCCGCCCGGCATGCAGCTGGGCGCACCCGTCACCGCCACCACCAATGCTGAAGGCCGGCCGAGCATCGAGCTGCCCTGGGCCGCGCTGACCAAAGCCCTGCACGAGCCAGCGGTCTGGGTGGTGGGCGAGGGCGACAAGGTCGAGCTGCGCAAGGTCGAAGTCACCCGCTACCTCACCGGCAAGATCGTGGTCGCCAGCGGCCTCAAGAGCGGCGAGACCGTCGTGGTCAATGGTGGGCAGCTGCTGCACCCGGGCATGCAAGTGGAGAAGATCGACGCCAAGGCCGAAGGAGGTGAGCTATGAAGCGCCTGCTGCTGTTGCCATTGGCCGGCCTGCTGCTTGCCGGATGTGGCGATGAGCAACAGGTGGCTGAACCGATCCGGCCAGTACTGTCGGTCAAGGTCGAGCCGCTGGAGCAATCCCAGCTCGGGCGCTTTGCCGGGAGCATCCAGGCGCGCTTCGAAAGCACCCTGGGCTTTCGTGTTTCCGGTCGCATCGCCCGGCGCTGGCTGGACGTTGGCGCCCAGGTGAAACCAGGCGATACCTTGGCCACGCTCGACCCGACCGACCAGCAAAACCAGTTGCGTGCCGCCGAGGGCGACCTGGCGAAGGTGCAGGCGCAGTGGATCAATGCCCAGGCCGACGCCCGCCGCCAGCAGCAATTGTATGATCGCGGTGTCGGCGCCCAGGCCCAGTTGGACATCGCCCAGACCAACCTCAAGACGACTGGCGCTGCGCTCGAGCAGGCGCGCTCGGCAGTCAGCCAGGCTCGCGACCAGCTCGACTACAGCACCTTGCGCACCGATCACGCGGCAGTCATCACCGCTTGGCAGGCCGAAGCCGGGCAGACCATCACTGCCGGTCAGGCCGTGGTCACCCTGGCCCGCCCGGACGTCAAGGAGGCGGTCATCGACTTGCCGATCAGCCTGGCCGACCAGCTCGGCGAGGGCGTTACCTTCACCGTGGCCTCTCAGCTCGATCCCACTATCAGCACCACTGCCACCCTACGGGAACTGGAGCCCCAGGCGGATGCCACGACCCGCACACGACGTGCACGCCTGACCTTGGCGAGTACGCCCGCGGCTTTCCATTTGGGTACTGCCATCAGCGTGACCCTGAGCTCGGCGATCACGCCACGCAGCGAACTTCCCCTGAGCGCATTGCTCGAGCGTGATGGCAAGCCGCAGGTCTGGGTGATCGATCCGCAGCAAAAGACTGTGGCTGTCCGCGACGTGAAGCTGATCGAGCGCACCCACGACAGCATCGTTCTGGCCTCAGGCGTTCAGCCCGGCGAGCGGGTCGTCACGGCGGGTGTGAACAGTCTCAAGCCTGGCCAGAAGGTCGCCTTCGATGAGGACGCGCAATGAAAGGAAGCTTCAACCTGTCCGAATGGGCGCTCCGGCATCAGTCCTTCGTCTGGTACCTGATGTTCGTCGGCTTGCTGATGGGGATCTTTTCGTACTTCAACCTGGGGCGTGAGGAAGACCCTTCCTTCACCATCAAGACCATGGTGATCCAGACCCGTTGGCCAGGGGCGACTCAGGACGAGACGCTGTACCAGGTCACCGACCGCATCGAGAAAAAGCTTGAGGAGCTCGACTCGCTCGATTACACCAAGAGCTATACCCGCCCCGGCGAGTCCACGGTCTATGTCTATCTTCGCGATACCACCAAGGCCAAGGACATCCCGGACATCTGGTACCAGGTGCGCAAGAAGATCC
Source organism: Pseudomonas sp. Rh2 (assembly GCF_040762985.1). Classification (NCBI taxonomy): domain Bacteria; kingdom Pseudomonadati; phylum Pseudomonadota; class Gammaproteobacteria; order Pseudomonadales; family Pseudomonadaceae; genus Pseudomonas; species Pseudomonas sp. Rh2. The sequence goes on along the minus strand of NZ_CP142890.1, from coordinate 280,029 downwards.
AGGACATACGCGGTCAGTTCCCCCAGGGTATCCAGGGCCCTGGTTTCAACGACGAGTTCGGCGATGTGTTCGGTTCGATCTACGCCTTCACCGCCGATGGCCTCACCCTGCGCCAATTGCGTGACTATGTGGAGCAGGCCAGGGCCGAGGTCCGTGATGTGCCCAATATCGGCAAGATCGAGCTGGTCGGCACCCAGGACGAAGTGCTGTACCTGAACTTCTCGACCCGCAAACTGGCGGCGCTGGGCATAGACCAGCGGCAGGTCATGCAGGCCCTGCAATCGCAGAACGCCGTCACGCCGGCGGGCGTGATCGAGGCGGGTCCGGAGCGCATTTCGCTGCGGACCACCGGGCAATTCGCCTCTGAGAAAGACTTGGAAACCGTCAACCTGCGCATCAACGACCGGTTCTTCCGCCTGGCGGACATTGCCGACATCGAGCGCGGTTACGTCGACCCACCATCGCCCATGTTCCGCTACAACGGCCAAACCGCCATCGGCCTGGCCATCGGCATGAAGGCCGGTGGCAATATCCAGGTGTTTGGTGCGGCGCTGAAAAAGCGCATGGATCAGGTGGTCGAAGACTTGCCGATAGGGGTCGGAGTGCACACTGTTTCCGACCAGGCGGTGGTGGTCAAGCAGGCTGTCGGTGGCTTCACCAGTGCCCTGTTCGAGGCGGTGGTGATCGTGCTGGGGGTGAGCTTCGTCAGCCTTGGGGTGCGTGCCGGCCTGGTGGTGGCCTGTTCGATTCCATTGGTGCTGGCGATGGTGTTCGTGTTCATGGAATACAGCGGCATCACCATGCAGCGGATTTCCCTGGGTGCACTGATCATCGCCCTGGGCCTGCTGGTGGACGATGCGATGATCACCGTGGAGGTCATGGTCACGCGGCTCGAGATGGGCGAGAGCAAGGAGCAGGCAGCTACTTTCGCCTACACCTCCACCGCTTTTCCTATGCTGACCGGCACCTTGGTGACCGTGGCGGGCTTCGTGCCCATCGGGCTCAATGCCAGTTCCGCCGGTGAATATACCTACACCTTGTTTGCCGTGATCGCCGTCGCGCTGATGGTGTCTTGGGTGGTGGCGGTGTTCTTTGCGCCGGTGTTGGGTGTGCACATTCTCAGCAGTCAGGTGAAGCCCCATGAAGCCGAGCCGGGGCGGGTGGGCAAGGCCTTCGAAAATGGCTTGCTGTGGTGCATGCGCAACCGCTGGCTGACCATCATCGGCACCGTGCTGCTGTTCGTCCTGGCCATCTTCTGCGAGCGTTTCGTGCAGAACCAGTTTTTCCCTTCCTCGGACCGACCGGAAATCCTGGTCGACCTGAACCTGCCGCAAAATGCCTCGATCGAAGAGACCCGCAAGGTAGTCGACCGGCTGGAAGCCAAGATCAAGGACGATCCGGACCTGGTGCACTGGAGCACCTATATCGGCCAGGGCGCCATTCGCTTCTACCTGCCGCTCGATCAGCAACTGCAGAACCCTTACTACGCCCAGCTAGTGATCGTCAGCAAAGGCTTCGAAGAGCGCCAGGCCATGATGGACCGCCTGCAAAAGCTACTGCGCGAGGAGTTCGTCGGCATCGGTACCAACGTCCAGTCGCTGGAAATGGGCCCACCGGTAGGGCGGCCGATTCAGTACCGGATCAGCGGCCCGGACATCGACCAGGTGCGCAAGCACGCCATCGAACTGGCGACCTTGCTCGACCGCAACGAGCATATCGGTGAAATGATCTATGACTGGAACGAGCCCGGTAAGGTGATGCGCATCGAAATTGCCCAGGACAAGGCACGCCAGCTTGGGCTTTCGTCCGAGGATGTGGCCAATGTGATGAACAGCATCGTCAGCGGCGTGCAGATCACCCAGGTCAACGACAACATCTACCTGGTGAACGTGGTCGCGCGCGCCGAAGACAGCGAACGAGGCTCGCCCGATACCCTGCAGAACCTGCAAATCGTCAGCCCCAACGGGACTTCCATTCCGCTGCTGGCCTTCGCCACCGTGCGCTATGAGCTGGAGCAACCGCTGGTGTGGCGTCGTGACCGCAAGCCGACCATCACCATCAAGTCCTCGGTGACCGGCGACATCCAGCCCACCGACCTGGTGACCCAGCTCAAACCGAGCATCGACGAATTCATCAGCAAACTGCCGACCGGCTACGAGGTGGCCACCGGCGGTACCGTGGAGGAAAGCGCCAAGGCGCAGGGGCCGATCCGCAAAGTCATTCCGCTGATGCTGTTCCTCATGGCGACCTTCCTGATGATCCAGCTGCACAGTGTGCAGAAGCTGTTCCTGGTGGTGAGCGTGGCACCGCTGGGATTGATTGGTGTCATCATCGCCCTTGTGCCCACCGGCACGCCCATGGGCTTCGTGGCAATCCTGGGGATTCTGGCCCTGGCCGGGATCATCATTCGCAACTCGGTGATTCTGGTGACCCAGATCGACGAGTTCGAGGCGCAGGGCTTCTCGCCCTGGGATGCCGTGGTGGAGGCCACCAACCACCGGCGCCGGCCGATTCTGCTGACGGCGGCAGCGGCGAGCCTTGGCATGATCCCGATTGCCCGCGAAGTGTTCTGGGGGCCGATGGCCTACGCCATGATTGGTGGGATCATCGTGGCTACCCTGCTGACGCTGTTGTTCCTGCCGGCGTTGTATGTGGCCTGGTACAAGATCCGCGAGCCTGAACACAGCACTAAAACCCAACATTAAACCCTGTGGGAGCGGGCATGCCCACGAATGCGATGGTGGATTCACTGCCGCATTCGCGGGCACGCCCGCTCCCACCGAGGCTTTTTGTCGCGTGTAAAATCGCGATTTAATTTTGGTTATATAAAAATTCTTAAACAGTATTTTTAAGAATAAACCCGCCTCACTACTATTGCACTCAAGCCAGGCGTACATCCCCTTCAAACCTCTGCCCGGCACCTCACTCCAAGGAGAACGAGCATGAGTGCATCTCTGCGTAGCATCGACGGTCAGGACGAAGCCACCATTCTGCGTGAGATCCAGAGCGCCTTGCGCGATCTGCGTTTCGGTGCGGTGGAGATAACCGTGCACAACGCGCAGGTCGTACAGATCGAGCGCAAGGAGAAGTTCCGCCTGCAGCAGCCTGGCAACAAGTCCGGCTGATCGCGATTCACATTCAAAACTAGAAAAATGCCAATCGGGAGCTTCACCATGTCCATCCGCCGTTATGCGCTCGCCGCCCTGGCCAGTGCTGTTTTTGCCGGTTCCGCCATCGCCAAGGACTACGAACTGTTGAACGTGTCCTACGACCCGACCCGTGAGCTGTACCAGCAGTACAACGCCGAATTCATCAAGCACTGGCAGCAGGCTCACCCGGACGACAAGGTGAAGATCCAGCAATCCCATGGCGGCTCGGGCAAGCAGGCCCGCGCGGTGATCGATGGCTTGCGCGCTGACGTGGTGACCCTGGCCCTGGCCGGAGACATCGACGAAGTCGCCAAGCTTGGCAAGTCGCTGCCCGAGGACTGGCAGAAGCGCCTGCCGGATGCCAGCACCCCGTACACCTCGACAATCGTGTTCCTGGTGCGCAAGGGCAACCCGAAAGGCATCAAGGACTGGGGCGACCTGATCAAGCAGGATGTCTCGGTCATCACCCCCAACCCGAAAACCTCTGGTGGCGCCCGCTGGAACTTCCTGGCCGCCTGGGCCTACGGCCTGAAAACCGGTGGCAGTGAAGACAAGGCCAAGGCCTATGTGCAGGAGCTGTTCAAGCACGTGCCAGTGTTGGATACCGGCGCCCGCGGCTCGACCATCACCTTCGTCAACAATGGTCAGGGCGATGTTCTGCTGGCCTGGGAAAACGAAGCTTTCCTGGCGTTGAAGGAAGATGGCGGTAGCGACAAGTTCGAGATCGTCGTGCCTTCGCTGTCGATTCTGGCCGAGCCGCCGGTGGCCGTGGTCGACAAGAACGCCCAGAAGAAGGGTAACGAGAAGATCGCCGAGGAGTACCTCAAGCATCTGTATAGCCCTGCAGGCCAGAAGATCGCCGCAGAGAACTTCTACCGTCCGCGTGACGCGAAGGTGGCCGCCGAATTCGGCAAGCAGTTCCCGAAACTGGAACTGGTGACGATCGACAAGGACTTCGGCGGCTGGAAGACTGCACAACCTAAGTTCTTCAATGACGGCGGTGTATTCGACCAGATCTATCAGGCACAGTAAGGGTCATGAAAAAGCGCGGGGGCCGCTATGCAGCCCTTTCGCGACACGAGGCCGCTGCCATTAGGAATCGCGATCTCCTGTGGCGGCGGCCGCGTGATTCAGAAGCTTGCACCGGCCCGGCAGAATTGCCGGGTCAAGTGCGTTAAACCAGGGATATTTATGTCGCGTCGCATTTCCCCCGTCATACCCGGCTTCGGGCTGACACTGGGCTACACCTTGGTGTACCTCAGTCTGATAGTGCTGATACCACTGGCCGCCATGTTCGTGCATGCCGCACAGCTCACCTGGGAACAGTTCTGGAACATCGTCAGCGCGCCGCGAGTGCTTGCCGCGCTCAAGCTGAGTTTCTGCACTGCGCTGTTCGCCGCCATCATCAATGGCGTGATCGGCACCTTGTTGGCCTGGGTGCTGGTGCGCTACACCTTCCCGGGACGCAAGATCATCGATGCGATGATCGACCTGCCGTTCGCCCTGCCCACCGCGGTGGCGGGTATCGCCCTGACGGCCTTGTATGCACCGGCCGGCTGGGTAGGGCAGTTCGCCACCGATCTGGGCTTCAAGATCGCCTACACCCCGCTGGGCATCACGCTTGCGCTGACCTTCGTCACCCTGCCGTTCGTGGTGCGCACCGTGCAGCCGGTGCTGGCGGATATCCCGCGTGAAGTCGAAGAAGCCGCTGCCTGCCTGGGTGCCAAGCCGCTACAAGTGTTTCGCCACATCCTGGCGCCAGCGCTGCTGCCCGCCTGGCTGACCGGTTTCGCCCTGGCTTTTGCCCGTGGCGTGGGTGAGTACGGTTCGGTGATCTTCATTGCCGGCAACATGCCGATGAAGACCGAGATCCTGCCGTTGCTGATCATGGTCAAGCTCGACCAGTACGACTACACCGGCGCCACGGCCATCGGCGTGCTGATGCTGGTGGTTTCCTTCATCCTGCTGCTGCTGATCAACCTGCTGCAGCGCCGCATCGAAACCCCTTGAAGGAGGCCGTGGCTCATGTCTAGTTCATCCATTGGCGCCGCTGCCGCCGCCAACGCCGCCCGTCGTGGCAGTGCTACTTCGCGACGGGTACTGATCGGTCTGGCTTGGCTGGTCTTCACGCTGTTCCTGTTGTTGCCGTTGTTCATCGTGGTGTCGCAGGCACTCAAGAATGGCTTCGGTACGTTCTTCGAGGCAATCTTCGAGCCAGACGCACTGTCGGCGCTGAAGCTCACCCTGCTGGCGGTGTTCATCTCTGTGCCGCTGAACCTTGTATTCGGTGTCAGCGCCGCATGGTGCGTGAGCAAGTACACCTTCCGCGGCAAAAGCCTGCTGGTCACCCTGATCGACTTGCCGTTCTCGGTCTCGCCGGTCATCGCAGGTCTGGTCTATGTGCTGATGTTCGGTGCACAGGGCCTGTTCGGGCCTTGGTTGCAGGACCATGATATCCAGATCGTGTTCGCCCTTCCGGGCATCGTCCTGGCGACCATTTTCGTTACCGTGCCCTTCGTGGCCCGTGAACTGATCCCGCTGATGCAGGAGCAGGGGACCCAGGAAGAAGAAGCAGCACGCCTGCTCGGTGCCAACGGCTGGCAGATGTTCTGGCACGTGACCTTGCCGAACATCAAGTGGGGCCTGATCTACGGCGTGGTGCTGTGCACCGCCCGGGCCATGGGCGAGTTCGGCGCGGTGTCGGTGGTCTCTGGCCATATTCGCGGCGTCACCAATACCTTGCCGCTGCACGTGGAGATCCTCTACAACGAGTACAACCACGTCGCGGCCTTCAGCGTGGCCAGCCTGCTGCTGATCCTGGCGCTCTTCATCCTGCTGCTCAAGCAGTGGAGCGAGAACCGTATTAACCGCCTGCGCCAAAGCGCAGCGGAGGAATAATTCATGTCGATCGAAGTTCGTAACGTCAGCAAGCGCTTCAACAGCTTCCAGGCCCTGGACAACATCAACCTGGATATCCACAGCGGTGAGCTGGTGGCTTTGCTCGGCCCGTCCGGCTGCGGCAAGACCACGCTGCTGCGCATCATCGCTGGCCTGGAAACCCCGGATCAGGGCAGCATCGTGTTTCACGGCGAGGACGTATCCGGCCACGATGTGCGCGACCGTAACGTGGGTTTTGTGTTCCAGCACTACGCGCTGTTCCGCCATATGAGTGTGTTCGACAACGTTGCCTTCGGCCTGCGCATGAAGCCAAAGGGCGAGCGTCCGAGCGAAAGCAAGATTGCCGACAAGGTGCACGAGCTGCTGAACATGGTTCAGCTCGACTGGCTGGCCGACCGTTACCCCGAGCAGTTGTCCGGTGGCCAGCGCCAGCGTATCGCCCTGGCGCGCGCACTGGCGGTAGAGCCCAAGGTGCTGTTGCTCGATGAACCATTTGGCGCCCTGGACGCCAAGGTCCGTAAAGAGCTGCGCCGCTGGTTAGCGCGCCTGCACGAGGACATCAACCTGACCTCGGTGTTCGTCACCCATGACCAGGAAGAGGCCATGGAAGTGGCTGACCGCATCGTGGTGATGAACAAGGGCGTGATCGAGCAGATTGGCTCGCCAGGTGAGGTGTACGAAAAGCCGGCCAACGATTTCGTCTATCACTTCCTGGGTGACTCCAACCGCCTGAGCTTGAGCGAAGGCCACCATGTGCTGTTCCGCCCGCACGAGGTGTCGCTGTCGCGGCACGAGACGGAAGGACATCACGCGGCAGAGGTGCGGGACATTCGCCCATTGGGCGCCACGACCCGGGTGACCTTGAAGGTGGAGGGGCAGAGCGAGCTGATCGAGGCAGAGGTGGTCAAGGATCACGACAGCCTTACCGGATTGGCCCGTGGGGAGACCTTGTTCTTCCGGCCGAAGGTTTGGCAGAAGGTGGCGGATATCTGAGCCGCCAGAAACAAAGAACCCGGGCATGTCCCGGGTTTTTTGCATTCACGGACGGCAGTAATTTTGGTTATTAATAAATAGCTTCTTATTCCTTTACGAATATAACTCCCTCCCTATACTGGTCTCCAAGCACGCAAACTTACTGGAGGCGTCCCCATGCGCAATGAGTCGATTCGTTACCTGATTGTGCCGGGCTGGCAAGGATCGCCAGACAACCACTGGCAGAGTCACTGGCAGCGTACCTTGCCCAACAGTGCCCGGGTCGAACAGCACGACTGGCTGACCCCGCAACGCCATGATTGGGTTCAAGCACTGGAGCAGGCCATCGCCGCTGAACGCTCGCCGGTGATTCTCATTGCCCATAGCCTGGGTTGCATTACCGTGGCCCATTGGGCTGCACACGCCAGCCCGTCCCTGCTACGTCGAGTGCGCGGTGCATTGCTCGTGGCGCCCGCCGATGTCGAGCGCCCTACCTGTGCGCCGGCACTGCGCAACTTTGCGCCTATCCCGCTGCAGGCACTGCCGTTCCCCAGCCAGGTGGTCAGCTCCGACAATGACCCGGCGGTGAGCGTGCCCCGTGCGCTGTACCTGGCTCGCGCCTGGGGTGCCGAAGCGGGGTTGTTGGCCAACGCCGGACATATCAACGTGAAGTCCGGACATGAGCGCTGGGAGCAGGGCTTCGCCTACCTGTACCGCCTGCAAAGCCGGGTCGAACAGCGCGCACTGCGCCGCGCCTGAGCGACCCTACCGATTACCGCTGCACCTGACGCCCGGCCATCGCAGGTCTGGGGCGGGAGTTCGTCATGACCCTTCAAAACCCATTTGGCCAGCCGCTGCTGACCTTTCCTGAACTGGACAAAAGCCCCCTGAGCATCCGTGCCAAGGCGCTGGTGTTCATCGACCCTCGTTCGCAGGCCTTGCGTCAGGCGCTGGAGCGACTGGCCCCCCAACCGCTGCCAGTGTTGATACGGGGTGAAACCGGCACCGGCAAGGAATTGCTGGCGCGTCAGGTCCATCGGGCCAGTGATCGCAGCGGGCTGTTCGTGTCGGTCAACTGCGCGGCCATCAGTCCCACCTATGCCGATGCCGAACTGTTCGGCTACAGCGCCGGCGCCCATGGTGGAACCGCCAGCAGTCGAGCCGGTTGGTTCGGGTCGGCCAATGGCGGCACCTTGTACCTGGACGAGATAGCCGACTTGCCGCTGGCTGTTCAGGGCAAGCTGCTTGCCGCCCTCGAGACCCGTGAAGTCACCCGGGTCGGCGCCCAGCAACCGCAGGCGGTTGATGTACGCCTGGTCGCTGCCTCCAGCGTCGATCTGGCGCGAGTGGTGAAGGCCGGTCGATTCAACGAGAGGCTTTACCTGTACCTGCGCGAAGGCGCGCTGGACCTGCCGCCGCTGCGCCAAAGGCGTGGCGATATCCTGCCGCTGGCCGAGTATTTCGTCGGCATCTACAGCGTGCGGCAACAGCGCGCTGTGCCGCTGATCAGCGAGGCTGCGCAGCACGCGCTCGAAGCCCACGCCTGGCCTGGAAATACCCGCGAGTTGGAAAATGTCATCCACTTCGCGTTGCTGGTCTGTGACGGTGAAGAGATCCTGCCGGAGCACCTGGACCTGCTGAATATCCCGCGCTAGACGGCGGGCAACAGGGCTCATAAGCAAAGTGGGTGATGGCTTTTTGATTTTGGAATAAGCAGCTAATTAAAAGATATTGTTACGGTATAAAAAATCTCGGTATTGTCCGCCTCACGCCCCCCCGCTAGAACGGTTGGGCACCCGACTTTGCCATCACCGATGGCCCAGGTTCATAACAAGGAACACCATGAAGAAGACTCTGTTGACCACTGCCCTGGCCGCTGCGCTGTCGTTCGCCGGCCTGGCCTGCGCCGCCGAGAAACTGGTAGTTGCAGCGACCCCCGTACCGCATGCCGAGATCCTGGAGTTGATCAAGCCGACCTTGGCCAAGGAAGGTGTCGACCTGCAGATCAAGGTCTTCACCGACTACGTCCAGCCCAACGTGCAGGTCGACCAGAAGCGCCTGGACGCCAACTACTTCCAGACCTTGCCGTACCTGCAGAACTTCAACGAAGGCAAGGGTACCCACCTGGAAACCGTGATCGGCGTGCACGTCGAGCCGTTCGGTGGCTATTCGAAGAAGGTCAAGTCCCTGGCCGAGCTCAAAGAAGGCGCCACCATTGCAATCCCTAACGAGGGCAGCAACAGCGGCCGTGCCCTGCTGCTCCTGCAGAAGGCTGGCCTGATTACCCTGAAAGATCCGAAGAACGCGCTGGCCACGCCGAAAGACATCGCCGAGAACCCCAAGAAGCTCAAGTTCCGTGAGCTGGAATCGGCCATGCTGCCGCGTGTGCTGGACCAGGTCGACCTGGACATGATCAACACCAACTACGCGCTGGAAGCCGGCCTGAACCCTGCCAAGGATGCCTTGGTGATCGAGGGCAGCGACTCGCCGTATGTGAACTTCCTGGTGGCGCGTCCGGACAACAAGGACAGCGAAGCCATCCAGAAGCTGGCCAAGGCCCTGACCAGCCCCGAGGTGAAGGCATTCATCACCAAGAAGTACCAGGGTGCAGTGTTGCCGGCGTTCTGATGCGCCGTTAACGCGTTGCCTGATGTGAAAACGCCGACACCTGTGTGTCGGCGTTTTCGTTTTCGGCCGATAGGAGCGCGCCGTTCTTCTCAGGCGCTGCGCGGCAACCAGCTCAGCAGGAAATCATTCACCACCTGCGGGTTCTCAAGGCTGGAGATGTGTCCTGCAAACGGGATCTGCGCCGCCAGGCAGCCGATGATCCTTGCCATTTCGCCAGACTCGGCCGGCGGCCGGGGGATGTCCTGGTCGCCACAGAGGACGATGGTCCTGTGCGCCGCCAGTTCACCCAGCCGCGCCAGCAGGTCGGGGCGTCCGAAGATCACCCGGCCCATGGGGTCCAGGCTGTTGCGAATGGCCTGCGCGGTGCTGGCCTTCAGGTCCGCGCGGAAACGCTCGCGAACCGCTGGCACCGTCTGGCCTTCGGCATGGAAGAAAATCGGCACGACGATATCCAGCAGCGGCTCCGGGAAACAGCCTGCTGCACTGGCGGCATCCAGCAGGCCGAAGTACTTCAGCCGGGTCGCTTCAGGTTCGGCACCCAGGTAAGTGTCCATCAGCACCAGGCGGTCGATGCGCGTCGGGTGCTCGATGGCCAACTGTGCGCCCCACATGCCGCCGACCGACAGGCCTACCAGGTGGCACTTGGGAATATCCAGGGCATCCAGCAACGCCAGGTGTTGGCGAGTCAGGGCGCCCATGTCGGTAGTGGTGGCCGGTGGCGCGTCGGAGTCGCCATGGCCCCACAGCTCGGGGACGATGACTCGGAAGTGTTGTGACAGCGCCTCGATCTGCGGTTGCCACATCTGGGCCGACCACAGGTAGCTGTGGCCCAGCAGGACCGGGAAGCCCTGGCCTTGGTCGACGTAGCTCATGCGGGCGCCGTCGATTTCGATGAAGTGTTTCTGCATGGGGGTGCCTTGCTGGTTAATGTGCCGGGTTCAATCGTAGCGTGCCTTGGGCCGGTATGACGCCCATTTGCGCTTTGGCGTAGCGGCCGTTGATGTAGTCCTCGGCCTGGTCGGCGTAATGGGTGTCGAACAGCACGCCACTCTGCCCGACCGGGTTACTGGTCAGCGCTTGCGAGGCGTCTGCGAAGTCGATCAACCGCCGCGTCGAAGGCCCGTAGGTGACCGGCCAGGGCGCCGGGCCGATCTTCGCCGAGAGGTTGTTCGGTACCTCATGGGTGCCGGGCGCCGCGAATGGACCGACATTGAACAACAGGTTCAGCGGCTTCTTCGCTCCCAGCGGGTGGTTGTGGGTGAGGGTGTGGGCCTTGCCCCATTGCCAGCTCGCCGGGTCCTTGCCGAGGGTATCCCGCAGGTGCACAAGGCTCTTTTGCCAGGCCATGCGCACGATGGCCGTCCGGTCGGTGCGTTCATTGCCGCCGCGCAGGTTCCACCAGGGCGACTGTGGGTCGGCGGCCAGGCGTGGGAGGGCGGCGTCGATGGCACGGGTGCTGATCAACACCGGGAACCAGGTATCACCCAGTTCGTCATGCAAGGCCGCGAACGCCAGCTCATAGAGAAACTGGTTGAACAGCGTGGCACTGATCGAGTCCAGCGGGTAATCGCCGCGCCAGGCGGCCAGCTGTTCGACCAGCTCTTTTTCCTCGTCGCCCTGGGCCACCGCACGCAGGGTCGACAGCAGTGGTGCCAGGGTGCGAGGGCCATAATCGTTGCTGGTGTCCAATTGCAGGGACTGGCTGTTGCGGGTGTCCCACTTGATATCAGGGTCGGCCAGCCGGCGGTCGAGTTGGCGGCCCCGATCCGGCAAGTTGTAATAGCCCGGTACGGGCACCGTGGCGGGTGGCTGGAAGTTGGCTGACACGATGTAGCCGCTGGCTGGGTTTTCCTGCTGTGGGTTGACGCTGAACGGGTAGAAGCCCAGCTTGTTCGCCTGCGCGCTGGCGCCGTCGAGGATGAAGGTTGGGTTCACGCCATCGGGGCGTATCGGCAGCTTCGCCGCCGCCCACCAGCCGATGTCGCCGCGCGCGTTGGCCCAGACGAAGTTCAGGCCGGGCGCCTGCACCTTGGCCACCGCCTCGCGCATCTTGCCCAGGGTGTCCGCACGGTTGAGCTGGTAGAAGCCTTCCAGGATTGGGTTCTCGGTTTCGAGGAACGCCCACCACATGGCAATGGGCGTGGTGCTGGCGGTGGCACCGAGCACATCGTTGACGATCGGGCCGTGGGGGGAGCGGCGCAGGGTGAGGGTGACTGGCGCTTCACCTTTGACTGCAATCTTCTGCTCTGTCTTTTCGAGGGGGCGCCACTTGCCATCGACCATCACGTGTTCGGCATTGGCCGGATTGGTCCGCTCCGCGATCAGATCGACATCGTCGTTCTGGAACATGGTCAGGCTCCAGCCGAAGTCGCGGTTGTGCCCGAGCATGGCGAAGGGGTTGAGTGCCTGAAAATACCCATACAAGTTGAAGCCGGGGGCTGAAAGCTCGGCTTCATACCACACCGCCGGCACCGCAAAGCTGATGTGCGGGTCGCCGGCCAGCAGGGGCAGGCCGCTGCGGGTGCGGCTACCGGCTATGGCCCAGGCGTTGCTGCCCTCGAACTGCGGGATGCCCGCATCGCCCAGCGCTTCTTGGCTGAGCCGGGCGAGGGTTTCCAGGCTGGTCCAGTCGGCAGCCGCCAGGGGGGCGTTCAAGTCACCCTGGGGCTTCCAGTCCAGATCGAACAGAGTCAGGTACTGTGGGCCGAGTTGATCGCGAATGTAGGTCAGCGCAGGCTCGGTCCGGAACGCAGCGGCAAAGCTATAGGCCAGGTAGCCTGCGATGCTCAGGGTGTCCTCGGCGGTGAACGGGCGCGGCGTGATGCCTAGCAGGTCGAACTCCATGGGCTTGGGGTGGCTGCTCTGCCAGGCGTTGACGCCATCGAGATAAGCTTGCAGGGCTTGCCAGGCCGGCGCGCTGTGGTCTTGGCGGCGCGCCATGAGCGCAGCCTGCTCGCGGATGCGCAAGCTGCGGAACAGGGTGTCTGTGGGCACCAGCTTGCTGCCCAGCACTTCGGCCAGTTCACCCTGGGCCAGCCGGCGCATGATTTCCATCTGGAACAGCCGATCCTGGGCGTGCACATAACCCAGGGCGCGGTACAGGTCTTGCTCGTTCCGTGCCTGCAGGTGCGGCACCCCCCGGGCGTCGTAGCGCACGCTGACCGGCGCTTGCAGGCCGGCCAAGGCAACCTCGCCCTCGCGTCGCGGCAACTTGCCTTGCACGTACCAGTAACCGGCTCCCGCGGCCACCGCCATGACGAGGGCCAACACGGTCAAGCTGCGCTTCATCGATACTCCTTGTGTGCATGAACGCCAAAACTGTGGTCCGATCATCGACGGATTCGCGAACAGAGCATAGCCCTTGGAGAGCCGTACCCATGTCCCTCAGCGAAAAACAGAAGATGCTCAGTGGCCAGCTTTACCACGCCAGTTGTCCTGAACTCCAGGCCGAGCAGATCGCCAACAAACACTGGATGCAGCGATACAACAACAGCTTCGAATTGCTCAACGAACAGCGCCATGGCCTGCTCGCCGAACACTTCGGTCATGCTGGCGAAGGTGCGGTAATCCGGCCGCCGTTCTATTGCGACTATGGCTACAACATCAGCATCGGCCGCAACAGCTTCATGAATTTCAACTGCGTGATTCTGGATGTGCTGCCTGTGCGGATCGGCGACGACTGCCAGGTCGGACCCGCCGTGCAGATCTATACCGCCGACCATCCCCTCGACCCGGCACTGCGGCGAACCGGCCTTGAAAGTGGTCGGCCGGTGACTATCGGTAACAACGTGTGGATCGGTGGGGCGGCGATCATCTTGCCAGGCGTGACCATCGGTGACGATGCCGTGATCGGCGCGGGCAGCGTGGTCACGCGCGATGTGCCTGCGGGTGCTGTGGTGGTGGGTAACCCTGCGCGCGAGCGTCACCCTGCCCAAGTGCAATAGCAGCCGACGGCCAAGGTGTTGGAGGCCGTGACTGGGCGGCCGTCGAGCAACGCCTTGAGGATGGGTTCAATGAAGCTGTTGCTGGCATTGCACACCGCGCCTTCGCTATAGGGGCCGAAGTAGGCCAGGCGGCCCTGGCGGTCCCAGATCGCCACGGCAGGTGAGGCTGGCAGCTGCTCGCTGCCGGGAAGACGGGTGATAGGTTTCAGGCTGCTGAGGTTGGCTGGCAACTGGCCGTGGCTGCCTGGCTTGTGCACGACGAAGAAGGTGACGCCTTGGTCGGCAAAGTGGCTGACCAGGTCACCCAGGTGCTGCTGGTTGCCGACGTTGCAGGGGCAAGCTGGGTCCCAGAAGTGCACCACCCGGATCGGCCCGGGGCCCGCCAGCTCTGCAGGCAGGCGCAGTTGGCTGCCGTCGAACAGGGTGGCCTGGTTGTCGAACGAGCGCAGGTAACGGGACTGGAAACTATCGTAGGCCCACCACAGTCCGGCGGCGCAGAGTGCAAGTGCCAGTAGGGTGATTGCAGGCTTGATGACGTGGGCGTTCATGGGGTTTCCGGAGCCTTGTGCGAGCGGCAGTGCAGTGCGTTCGAAGGTCAGCAAGCTTGCCATGACGCCAGGCAGAGCTGAATATCCCAGATCAATACTTGCTCTACCGTGGATGCACCTGATGCCCGCTGTTTTCGACCCCAATCACCTGCGTACCAGCCTTGCACCGCTGACAGCCTGTGAGCGTTTGTCGGCGCAGGCCCAGCAATACCAGCGCTTCTACGGCCTGGACCTGCCGGCCCGCAGTTGGCTTGGCCGCTTCCAGGCAGCGGGTTTCGAGGTGGTCGGCCAGGTGTGGCTACCCAGGGAGCCGACGGCAACGCTATTTCTGATGCACGGTTACTACGACCACATGGGCCTGTACCGACATGTGATCGAATGGGCCCTGGGCCTGGGTTATGCGGTCATCAGTTGCGACCTGCCAGGCCACGGCCTGTCTAGCGGCGAGCGCGCCAGCATCAAGGATTTTGCGCTGTACCAGCAGGTGCTCGATGCGTTGTTCGAGCAGGCGCGCATGCTTGAGCTACCTCGTCCATGGCACCTGTGTGGGCAAAGCACGGGTGGGGCAATCGTGATCGACCACCTGTTGAGCAAGGGCGAGCATAGCCCGTCCGATGGCCAAGTGATTCTGTTGGCGCCGTTGGTGCGGCCAAGGGGGTGGCGCTGGTCGAAGTTGAGCTATTGTGTGTTGCGCCACTTCGTCAATGGCATCGAGCGGCGCTTCAGCGAGAACACCAACGACCCTGCTTTCTTGCCCTTTCTCGAAGCGGACCCGCTCCAACCTCGGCGCCTGCCCACGGCCTGGGTTGGGGCGTTGGCGGCTTGGGTCAAGCGGATCGAGGCGGCGCCGCGCAGCACGCGGCAACCGCTGATCGTGCAGGGCGAGGCAGACGGCACGGTGGATTGGCAGCATAACCTCAAGGTGCTCAAGGCCAAATTCCGCGAGCCACAGATTCTGATGCTGCCGGAAGCACGACACCACCTGGCCAACGAGTTGCCTGGCATCCGCCAGCGCTACTTCGCATTCATCGACCAGCGGCTGGGCGTGACTACTTGAGATCCTCGGTACTTTGCCCCACCGCCAGCCCCGCACGCACAGCGGCAAGGGCTGCCTGGTAGTACGCCTTGCCTTCAGGCGACTCGGCGAAGGTGGCGAATTGCTCCAGCTCGGCATCGGACAAGTCGCGATAGACATACAGCAGCGTGTTGTTCAGGTCTTCGCCGATTTGCGACATCAGGCGCTGGCGCTGGCCGTCGAGCATGCCCTGGGCCTGCCCGCCCCCGAACAGGCCGGGGATCATCGAGCTGAGGCTGTCGGCGGCCACGCCGGCGATCGCCAGGCTCACTTCGGCTCCGGCCTCGCGTGCCGGCAAGGCCTGGGCCAGGTGGCCGATGATCAGCAGGCGGTCGTCGCTGGCCTGGACCTTTGGCAGGCCCTTGGCATTCTTGGCCAACTGGTCCTTGCGGGTAGCTTGAAGTTCAGCCGCCACCACCTTGCGCCCCAGTGGCGACTGGAAAAAGGCCAGCGCTGGCGAAGGGTTGGGCAGGGTAGCGCGCAGTTGCGCCTGGGCACGGCGGTCCATGGCCTGGGCCTGGAAGCGCTGGTTGCTGTTGTTGACCAGGGCCTGGTAGACGGCAGGCGGCAAACTGTTGCGGTAGCGCTGCTGGGCAGCGGTCAGGGCATCGTTGAAATGGGCGCGCTGGTCGGGCCAGCCGGCGGCCTTGTACAGTTGATCGAGGCTGTCTGCCCAGACAGGCATGGTGCAGATCATCAGCAGAAGCAGGGAAAACAGACGGCGCATTCAGGACTCCTGTCGGCAGGCGGCTATTGTCCTTGGCTCGGCGGTATTTTGTCGAGATATCAGCGTGGTTCTCAGCCAAGTGGCGCTGTCCGTGGTCATGGCTAATGGATATGATGCGCGCCATGCACATCTCTCCTGAACACCCTATGCTGTCGGCCGTCGTCGATGACCTCGCCACCCGTGGCTGGTCGCAGCAGGCCCTTTTCTTGCCTGCGGACCTGGTGCGCGCCCTGGCGGCCGAGTGTCGGCGCCGTCATGCCGAAGGCGAACTCAACCCTGCCGGGGTTGGACGGGGCGCTTCCCAGGAAGTGCGCGAGGCCATTCGCGGCGACCAGATCCAGTGGATCGACCCCGGTCAGGCCGACGCCTGCGATCGCTATCTCGAAGCCATGGACTGCTTGCGTCAGGCCATCAACCGTAGCCTGTTCCTGGGGCTCGAGGACTTCGAATGCCATTTCGCCCTGTATCCACCGGGTGCATTCTATCGCCGGCACCTGGATCGTTTCCGCGACGATGATCGCCGCAGCGTTTCGGCGGTGTTCTACCTCAATGAAGACTGGCAGCCCCAGGACGGCGGCCAGTTGCGCATGTTCCTGGCCGACGAAGTCGAGCACGACGTCCTGCCGTTGGCCGGTAGCCTGGTGGTATTCCTCTCGGGTGATGTTCCCCATGAAGTCTTGCCGGCCGGGCGCGAGCGCTTGTCGCTGACGGGCTGGTTCCGCCGCCGTGGCAACGAACCCTTCTGACTTGCCGAAGGTCCTGGTCAGCGCCTGCCTGCTGGGGCAACCGGTGCGCTACGACGGCCGGGCCAGCGGGCACCACGATCAGTTGCAGCGCTGGCAGGCCGAAGGCCGTGTAGTGCCGTTGTGTCCGGAAGTGGCCGGCGGCTTGCCGACGCCGCGTCCTCCTGCGGAGATTCCGGGCGGGCAAGGCGGACAGGTACTCGATGGCATGGCGCAGGTGCTGACAGTCACCGGGGAGGATGTCAGCGGTGCCTTTCTGGCTGGGGCGCGGCAGGCGCTGGCGTTGGTGCGCCAGCACGCGATCGGCGTGGCGGTGCTCAAAGCCGGCAGCCCCTCGTGTGGCAACCGTTTGACCTACGATGGCACCTTCAGCGCGGTGAAGGTGCCGGGGGAGGGCGTCACGGCGGCATTGCTGCGGCGCGAGGGCGTGCTGGTGTTCAGTGAGCTGGAGTTGGAGCAAGCGCAGCGGGCGCTGGCTCGGCTGTCTGAATCGCCTTGAACCACTTCTGTTCGAGTTGTGCGGTACGGCCACTGTCCTTCAGGCGCTGAAGGGCATTGTTCAGCGCGCTTTGGAAGGCCGGGTTGTCCTTCTGGAACGGAATGACCAGCTGCTTCTCGCCATAAGGCTGGCTGACATCCAATGTGCCGTTGGCGGCGGTCTGTGCTTGCTCCGCCGTCAGTGCGACGTCGTACTTCCCGCTTTCTACGCCTGGTAGCACATCGGCAGCAGGCGCCTCGATGAACTCGGCGCGCAGGTCCAGCTCACGGGCAAGGTCCTGGCCAAACTCGACCTGAAAGCCGGTCAGGCGGTCGTTTTCCTTGAAGGCGTAGGGCTTGTTATCAGCCTGCACGACAATGCGCAGTTCGCCGCGGTCGTTGATTTCATCTATCAGCTCGGCCTGAGCCAATGGAGTGATCAGTACTGCCAGCAGTACGCCTATGGTCGAACGCATGAATGCCCCTTTTATTTGGCAGATGAATAACCTTCGCCGCGACTTTCTTCCTCGTCACGGTCGAGCGCAGCCTATGACCTTGAAGCCTTGGCGAGGTTTAACCCTAACTGAAAAAATTCTCTTTGTGGGCTATGGTGAATTACCGCCGCCATTCGTTTTACTGGGGGCGGCCAATAAGTGAATCACAGGAGAAGTGAATGAACAGCCTATTTTCGCGTGCTGCCGTCGCCGGTTTGCTGATGGGGGTATCGGTGTTCGCCGGCGCTGCGGATGCGCTCAAGAGCCAGGAACCGCCCCAGGATGCCAAGGTCTTCATCGTTTCCCCCGCCGATGGTGCCACGGTCGACAAGACCTTTACCGTCAAGTTCGGTATCGAAGGCATGGCGCTCAAGCCCGCTGGCGACCAGACCCCGCACACCGGCCATCACCACCTGCTGGTGGATGTCGACACAGCACCGGCTGCCGATCAGCCATTGCCAACCAGCCTGATGCCGGAGAACAACGCGCCGCTGCCGGCCGGCCCGCAAGTGCTGCACTTCGGCAAGGCGCAGACCGAAGCGACCATTACCCTGACCCCAGGCAAGCACACCTTGCAGCTGGTGCTGGGCGACCAGTATCACGTGCCGTTCAAGCCGAGCGTCGAGTCGAAGAAAATCACGGTAACCGTGAAATGATTGCTGCTCCTTTCGCATGCTGAAGCTGCCGGAGCGGGTTCATTCGCGAAAGAGCCGGGACACAGGCAATAAAAAAGGCGACCTTCATCGAAGGTCGCCTTTTTCGTTAGCGGTGGAAACTCAGAACAGTACGCGGGAACGGATGGTGCCCTTGACGTGCTGCAGTTTCTCTTGCGCCAGGTCCGAGTACTCGGCGTCCACGTCGATTACCACGTAACCCACTTTCTCGTCGGTCTGCAGGAACTGACCGGAGATGTTGATGCCGTTTTCGGCGAAGACCTTGTTGATCTCGCTGAGTACGCCAGGGATGTTTTCGTGGATGTGCAGCAGGCGATGCTTGCCTGGGTGCGCTGGCAGGGCCACTTCCGGGAAGTTGACCGACGATACCGAGGTACCGTTGTCGCTGTACTTGACCAGCTTCTCGGCCACTTCCAGGCCGATGTTGGCCTGCGCTTCGGCGGTGGAACCACCGATGTGCGGGGTCAAGATCACGTTGTCCAGGCCACGCAGCGGGCTTTCGAACTGCTCGTCGTTGGAGCGAGGCTCGACCGGGAATACGTCGATGGCGGCGCCGATCAGGTGCTTGTCCTTGATGGCGGCGGCCAGGTGATCCAGTTCGACCACGGTGCCACGGGCGGCGTTGATCAGGATCGAGCCCTTCTTCATCGCACGGATTTCCTTCTCGCCAATCATCCACTGGGTGGAGGGCAGCTCAGGAACGTGCAGCGAGACGATGTCGGCCAGGCCCAGCAGTTCGTGCAGGCTGGTGACCTGGGTGGCGTTACCCAGCGGCAGCTTGGTCAGCGGGTCGTAGAAGTAGACCTGCATGCCCAGGCTTTCGGCCAGGACCGACAGCTGGGTACCGATCGAGCCGTAGCCGACGATGCCCAGTTTCTTGCCACGGATTTCGAACGAGTTGGCCGCGCTCTTGATCCAGCCGCCACGGTGGCACGAGGCGTTTTTCTCAGGGATGCCGCGCAGCAGCAGGATGGCTTCAGCCAGTACCAGTTCGGCCACCGAACGGGTGTTGGAGTACGGGGCGTTGAACACGGCGATGCCGCGCTCGCGGGCAGCGTTCAGGTCGACCTGGTTGGTACCGATGCAGAAGCAGCCGACAGCGACCAGTTTCTTGGCACTGTCGAAGATCTCTTCGGTCAGCTGGGTACGCGAGCGGATGCCGATGAAGTGGGCATCAGCGATCTTTTCCTTGAGTTCCGCCTCTGGCAGCGAGCCAGTGTGGTACTCGATATTGGTGTACCCGGCAGCCTTGAGGGTATCCACCGCGTTCTGGTGCACACCTTCAAGAAGAAGGAACCTGATCTTGCTCTTGTCGAGAGAAGTCTTGCTCATCTGCGTAAACCTGTATCCCGGAGAAAAAATGGCGAGGGGGTAAAGCGGCGCGGTGTCGGCCTTAGCACGAACAGCAGGGGGGCTATGCTAGCATACGCGACACAATCTGAGCTTATCCCGACAGGTGAAGAGTGCTCAGGGTGACTATGAATAAGTCGAGAGTTCCGGCGATGACCCACCCGGCGGTAATTGATGAACTGAAGACCCTGGTCGACCCTGGCCGGGTGCTGACCGACGCGGCTTCCCTTGATACCTACGGCAAGGACTGGACCAAGCATTTTCCCCCAGCACCCTCGGCCATCGTCTTTCCCAAGACGGTCGAGCAGGTACAGGCCATCGTCCGCTGGGCCAATTGCCACAAGGTCGCGCTGGTGCCTTCTGGCGGGCGGACCGGGCTTTCTGCCGGCGCCGTGGCGGCCAACGGCGAAGTCGTCGTCGCTTTCGACTACATGAACCAGATTCTCGACTTCAATGCCTTCGACCGCACCGTGGTCTGTCAGCCGGGTGTCATCACCCGCCAACTGCAATTGTTCGCCGAAGAACATGGCTTGTATTACCCGGTGGACTTCGCTTCCTCCGGCTCCAGTCAGATTGGCGGCAATATCGGCACCAATGCCGGTGGGATCAAGGTCATTCGCTACGGCATGACCCGCAACTGGGTCGCGGGCCTCAAGGTGGTCACTGGCAAGGGTGAACTGCTCGAATTGAACAAGGACCTGATCAAGAACGCCACAGGCTATGACCTTCGCCAGCTGTTCATCGGTGCCGAAGGTACGCTGGGCTTCGTGGTCGAGGCCACCATGCGCCTGGATCGCGCTGCGCGCAACCTTACTGCCATGGTGCTGGGCACACCGGACTTCGACTCGATCATGCCAGTGCTGCATGCCTTCCAGGCCAGGCTGGACCTGACCGCCTTCGAGTTCTTCTCCGACAAGGGCCTGGCCAAGATCATGGCACGAGGCGATGTGCCGGCACCGTTCGAGACCGACTGCCCGTTCTATGCCCTGCTGGAATTCGAGGCCAGCACCGAGGACGTCGCCAACGAGGCCCTGGCCACTTTCGAGCATTGCGTCGAGCAGGGCTGGGTGCTGGATGGGGTGATGAGCCAGAGCGAGACCCAGCTCAAGAACCTGTGGAAGCTACGCGAGTACCTGTCCGAGACCATCTCCCACTGGACGCCGTACAAGAACGACATCTCGGTCACCGTTTCGAAAGTGCCGGCTTTCCTGCGTGACATCGACGCCATTGTCGCCGAGCACTACCCGGACTACGAAGTGGTCTGGTATGGCCACATCGGCGACGGCAACCTGCACCTGAACATCCTCAAGCCCGACTCTATGAGCAAGGATGATTTCTTCGCCTCCTGTGCCAAGGTCAACAAGTGGGTGTTCGAGATCGTGCAGCGCTATGACGGCTCGATCTCCGCGGAGCACGGCGTAGGCATGACCAAGCGCGACTACCTGGGCTACAGCCGCTCGCCTGAAGAAATTGCCTGCATGAAGGCAATTAAGGCCGTCTTCGACCCTAACGGGATCATGAATCCGGGTAAGATCTTCGCTCCTGAATAAAAAGCAGTATCCAGAGGAGTCGGCCATGAGTTACCAGCACCAGTACGTAGACGGCACGCGCATCCACTTCCCACTGGGCAAGGTGGTGTGCATCGGCCGTAACTATGCCGAGCATGCCAAGGAACTGGACAACCCCATTCCCACCGAGCCGCTGCTGTTCATCAAGCCAGGCAGTTGCGTGGTGCCGCTGGAAGGTGGCTTCAAGATTCCGACCGACCGTGGCTCGGTTCACTACGAAGCGGAGATCGCAGTTCTGCTGGGCAAGCCGCTGTCCACCAAGCCGACCGAGGAAGAGGTGCTCGACGCTATTTCCGGTTATGCGCCAGCCCTGGACCTGACCCTGCGCGACGTGCAGGCCAAGCTCAAGGAAAAGGGCCTGCCGTGGGAGCTGAGCAAGAGCTTCGATGGTGCCTGCGTGCTGCCGCCGTTCGTTTCCGCCGCCAGCTTCGAGGATCTGACCGACATTGGCATTCGCCTGACCATCAATGGCGAAGTGCGCCAGGATGGCAACAGCGCGATGATGCTCAACCCCATCGTGCCGATGATCCAGCACATTGCCGCGCACTTTTCCCTGCAGGCGGGCGATGTGGTTCTGACCGGCACGCCAGCCGGCGTTGGCCCGTTCAGCGTGGGCGATGAGCTGGTGCTGGAGCTGCCGGGCGTCAGCCGTTTCGAAAGCCGCGTGCTCTGACGGCTGGCCTGCCGGCATCGCCGGATATCGCCGGCAAGCCGGCTCCCACAGGTTGCACGGTTTGACCGGGGAGCCGGCTTGTCGGCCAGGTGGCCTTCAGCGCGTGTGCAAGACAGTTTTTTCACAAACCATCTGGATAATGCGCTGATCATCGTCCATCTACCGGCGCCAGCGTTAGCCCGGCACATTCCAGGAACTCTTCGCATGGCTCCCTCCCCCAGCGCCTCTGCCACCTCCCGTCACAAGCGTCGCTTCTTCCTGCGCTGGCCGTTCGGGCTGGCCGTGGCGGCCGTGATCGGTTACGGCGTTGCCGTGGCGATGCACTGGGATGACCGGGGGCTGCTGTGGGTCAAGGAGCGCTTCGAGAGCTCGGCCGAACGCAGCGAGAGCGTCTGGCTGCCGAACTATCGGGTTGACATCGACGCCAAGGTCTTGCCGGGCATGGAGGACGACGAGGCATCGGACCTGTCCTTCAACCCGCGCACCCGCACCCTGTTCGCCGTCATGGGCAAGAATCCGTTCCTGGTCGAGTTGAGCCTCGATGGCGATGTGCTGCGCAAGATGCCACTCAACGGCTGGGAGAACCCCGAAGGCGTCGCTGTGCTGGAGGACGGGCACCTGGCTATTGTCGACGAGCGCCGCCACGACCTGACCCTGGTCAAGGTGGATGAGCACACCACGGCCTTGAACCGAACCGACTTCCAGAGCTACGACCTGGGTGAGTCGGTCAAGAGCAACAAGGGCTACGAATCGGTGGCCTGGGACCCCCTGCGACAGCGGCTGGTCATCGGGGAAGAACGCCCGCCGAAGCTATTCACCTGGAGCACCGATGGCCGCAGCCCTTTGAAGGGCGAGAAGCAATCGCTGCCTAATGACGAACTGGACCTGCGCAACCTGTCGGCCCTTGACGTTGACCCGCGTACCGGCCATTTGCTCGCGCTGTCGGCTGACTCCAACATGCTGCTTGAGCTGGACGAACAGGGCCAGCAAGTCAGCTTCATGACGCTGCTGGGCGGTTTCAACGGCCTGGAAGACACCGTGCCGCGTGCCGAGGGGGTGGCCATGGATGACCAAGGCAACCTGTACATGGTCAGCGAGCCCAACCTGTTCTATCGCTTCAGAAAAGACTAAAGATTGCTTCGGGCCATTCTTACGCCAGCATTAAGCTTTACTTCAGTTGATCATGGTTAGATTCGCCATCCTCACGTCGAGTCTGCCGTTATGCGCCGTTTTGTCCGCCCGCCACTGATCCTTGCCACCTTCGGTTTGCTTGCCTTGTGCATGTTGGTGGTGGCCGGCTATGAGTTTCGCCTGTTCGAGCGGGGCTGGTTCAACCTGAAGACCTGGTGGCAGCCTGCGCAGCAGAGCATCGGCCTGGATCGCTACCGGGTGGTGGTCGAGGCGCAACCTGTCGAAGGGCTGGACGATGACGTTTCGGCGCTGACCTACGACCCCGACCGCAAGACCCTCTTCACAGTGACCAACAAGCGCTCGGAATTGATCGAGCTGTCGTTGGCTGGCCGCATTCTACGCCGTGTTCCATTGACCGGGTTCGGCGATCCCGAAGCTGTGGAGTACGTCGGGCCGAACAGCTACGTGATCACCGACGAACGCCAGCAGCGGTTGATCCGTGTGCGTCTGGACGATGACACGATGTTCCTTGATGCCCATGATGCCGAGCAACTGACGCTGGGCATTGGCCTGAACGGAAACAAGGGCTTCGAGGGCCTGGCATACGACTCGGCGGGCAAGCGCCTGTTCGTGGCCAAGGAGCGGGATCCGATGATGATCTATGAGGTTCATGGCTTCCCGCATGCCAACCCCGAACAGCCCTACGCCGTGCATGTGGTGCAGGACCGCGAGCGCGATTCACGGCTGTTCGTACGGGACCTGTCGAGCCTGCAGTTCGATGAGCGCAGCGGGCACTTGCTGGCGCTGTCCGACGAGTCGCGCCTGGTGCTGGAACTGGATGTGGAGGGCCGGCCGCTGAGCTCCTTGTCGCTGCGCAAGGGCTATCAGGGGTTGAAGGAAACGGTACCGCAGGCAGAGGGTATCGCCATGGATGAAGCCGGAACGATCTACCTGGTCAGCGAGCCGAATCTGTTCTACGTGTTCAAGCAGCCGGCTGACTGAAGGTCCAGCGCGCCGGCTGATGGCCTTCAATCGCCGGCCGCAGTTCCCAGGAACTTGCGCAGGAACTGCCGTGTGCGCTCTTCCTTGGGGTTGGCGAACAGTGCCTTGGCCTCGCCCTGTTCCACGATCACGCCCTTGTCGAAGAAAATCACCCGGTTCGCCACGTCGCGAGCAAAGCTCATCTCGTGGGTGACGATGATCATGGTGCGTTTTTCCTCGGCCAGCCCACGGATGGTGGCCAGCACTTCTCCGACCAGCTCGGGGTCGAGCGCCGACGTCGGCTCGTCGAACAGGATGACTTCCGGCTCCATGGCCAGGGCGCGGGCAATGGCGACCCGTTGCTGCTGGCCACCGGACAGGCGCCGTGGGTAGGCATCTTCCTTGCCAGCCAGGCCCACCTTGGCCAATAACCGCCGGCCCAATTCCGCCGCTTGTGCTTTCGGGGTCTTCTTGACGATCACCGGCCCCTCGATCACGTTTTCCAGGGCCGTGCGGTGGGGGAACAGGTTGAAGTTCTGGAACACGAAGCCGGCTTGCTGGCGCAGCTGGCGGATTGCACCTTGCTGGCTACCCAGCGGGCGGTTGGCATCGATGCGAATGTTGCCGATCTGGATCTGCCCGGCATCAGGGGTTTCCAGCAGGTTCAGGCAGCGCAGGAAGGTGGTCTTGCCCGAGCCGCTGGGGCCGATGATGGCCACCACTTCGCCGGGCTGCACCGTCAGGTCGATACCGTTGAGCACGGTCTGGCCCTTGAACTGCTTCGTCAGGCCTTTTACTTCGATCATGCTCAATGCTCCTGGTCGTGCTGGTTGACCCGCGCTTCCATGCGGTTCTGGAAGTGCGCGAGGATGCTGCAGAGAATCCAGTAGATCACCGCAACAGCCAGGTACATGGTGAAGACTTCGAAGGTGCGTGCGGTGATCAACTGCGCCTGGCGGAACAGCTCTGGCACCTGGATGGTCGCCGCGAGGGCAGTGTCCTTGACCAATGAAATGAAGCTGTTACCCAACGGCGGCAGTGCGGTTCGCAAGGCCTGCGGCAGGATGGCCCGGCGCATGGCCTGGGTGCGGGTCATGCCGATACTGGCGGCGGCTTCCCACTGGCCGCGGTCGATCGACGAGATGGCCGCCCGCAGGATTTCGCAGATGTAGGCCGCCATGTTCAGCGACAGGCCGATCAGCGATGCCGGGATCGGATCGAGCTCGATACCGATCTGTGGCATGCCGAAATAGATGACGAACAACTGCACCAGCAGGGGTGTGCCCCGGAAGAACGACACGTAGACACGTGCCAGCCAGTTCAGTGGCAGGATTTTCGACAGGCGCATCAGTGCCAGGGCAAACCCCAGCACAAGGCCGAAGAACATGCCGCCGACACTGAGCAGTACCGTATAACCCGCGCCCTTGAGCAGGAAGGGCGCGGAATCGACAACGAGTTGCAGGCTTTCAGCGATCATTTAGTGACATCGGCACCGAAGTATTTCTCGGACAGCTTGGCCAGCGTGCCGTCAGCCTTGAGCTTGTCCAGCGCCTTGTTGATGGCCGCCAGCAGCTCAGGCTCGCCCTTGCGCAAGGCAACACCGGACTCCAGGCGCGAGAACGCATCGCCGGCCAGTTGGGTGTCCTTGGCTTTCTGCGCGTACTCCAGCGCGGCCAAACGATCGATCAGGATCGCGTCGATGCGGCCGTTGCGCAGGTCGGCGAACTTGCTTGGGTCATCTTCATAGGTGCGCACATCGGCTTGCGGGACGTCCTGTTTCACCCACTGTTCGTAGTTGGTGCCCAGGCCCACGCCGACCTTCTTGCCCGCCAGGTCTGCCGCCTTGTGGATGTTCAGCTGGTCAGCCTTCTTCTTCAGGATCAGGGCCTGGATACCGGAGACGGTGTAGGGCTCGGAGAAGTCGTACTTCTTCTTGCGCTCCTCGGAAATGGTGACCTGGTTGATCACCACGTCCAGGCGCTTGGATTCCAGTGCTGCGAGAATGCCATCCCATTTGGTCGGCTGGACCTTGGCCTTCACCCCAAGCTCTTTGGCCAGCAGCTCGGAAAGCTCCACTTCGAAGCCGGTCAGCTTGCCGTTTTCGTCCTGGAAGCTGAAGGGGGGATAGGTGCCTTCCAGGCCGACGTTGATCACGCCTTTTTCCTGGATGGTTTTCAGTTGCTCGCCAGCGAAGGCCTGGCTGAGCAGACCGGCGCCCAGCAGGACGGCCAGGGTAGCGTTGAGTAGCGGTTTGGCAAATTTCGGCATGACAGGCCCCGCGCTTGTTGTGGAAGTAGTGGTTGGCGACTATAGGGGTGAATTTGATAGGTCGGGAAATAATAAAAAATCAGGTTGTTATTCCTAAATCCCGATTTTGAATCAGCTTATGCCCGAGTTAGCTCAGGATGGAATAAAGCGTTGTTTTTTCCAAGGGGGAGAATTGACGTATCGTGGGACAAAAGGCTGGCACTTCCTTTGTGGGCGGCGGATGCCGTAGCCGACAAGCCGGTTGCTACAGGGGATGCGTGCCTATTCGAGAACACCGGCAGGAGAACACCGTGAGCGAACAATCTTCATCTGGGCATTGGCAATTGCAGAGCATCGTCAGCGGCCTGCGCAGCGCCCGGGAGCAGTGGCGCACCCGCAATGGCCGTAGCAGTGGTGAGCAAGGCGGGCGCGAACTGCCCTCGCGCGAGGCCATGCGGCACATTCTCGAACAGTTGTGCGGGGCGTTGTTTCCCATGCGCCTGGGGCCGGTGGACCTGCGGGAAGAAAGCGAAGACTTCTATGTCGGTCATACCCTCGATGCCGCGCTGACCGCGCTGTTGGCCCAGGCGCGCCTGGAGTTGCGTTACGCGGCAAGGCACAACAAGGGCGACCTGAGTACCGTGGACGCCCAGGCCCTGCGCTTGATCCAGGACTTCGCTGCGGCCCTGCCGAATCTGCGTGTGCTGCTCGACACCGATGTGCTGGCCGCATACCACGGCGACCCAGCGGCACGTAGTGTGGATGAGGTCCTGCTGTGCTACCCCGGCATTCTGGCGATCATCCACCATCGCCTGGCGCACCACCTCTATCAGGCCGGCCTGCCGTTGTTGGCGCGGATCAGCTCGGAGCTGGCGCACTCGGCCACGGGTATCGACATACACCCGGGTGCGCAGATTGGCCCGAGCTTCTTCATCGACCATGGCACCGGTGTGGTGATCGGTGAAACCGCCATCATTGGTGAGCGGGTCCGTATCTACCAGGCGGTGACGTTGGGCGCCAAGCGCTTCCCCAGCGACGAGTCGGGAACGTTGCACAAGGGCCTGGCGCGCCACCCGATCGTCGAAGACGATGTGGTGATCTACGCCGGGGCGACTATTCTGGGGCGGATCACCATTGGCAAGGGGTCGACCATCGGCGGCAACGTGTGGCTGACGCGCAGCGTGCCAGCCGAGAGCAACATCACCCAGGCGAATTTGCAGTTGGATTGCCAGGACAAGACTTGACCTGATGGGGGGGCGGGTCGGGTTGGCGCCATCGCGGGTGAACCCGCTCCCACAGGGGCCTGAGTGAGCCTGTGGGAGCCCCGCCACAAGCTGGTTCTACCTTCGCCAGTCGGCACCCCAGGTCGCATTGAAAGTCGATCCATGTTTAACTTGAACGCTTGTTCAACGAAAAACGCTGGTCCGCTGCCGGTGTTCAACAGGAGGATTCCTTTGCTGAACCCGTTCAATCCGAACCTCACGTCCTTCGACGAGGTGCATGCCCAATGAGTGCACCGACCGCTTCCCTTGCCCACGGCAAGATCCGCATGAACCCTCCGGTGTTCTACTTCGCGGCAAGTTTCATCCTTTTGTTCGGCCTGGTGGTCATCGCATTCCCGCAAGCCTCAGGTGAGTGGCTGCTGGCGGCACAGAACTGGGCGGCCAACACGGTCGGCTGGTACTACATGCTGGCGATGACCCTGTACCTGGTCTTCGTGGTGGTCACCGCCTTGTCCGGCTACGGCAAGATCAAGCTCGGTGCCGACCACGACGAGCCCGAGTTCAGTTACCTGTCCTGGGCCGGCATGCTGTTCGCCGCTGGCATCAGCATTACCCTGTTCTTCTTTTGCGTCTCCGAACCGCTGACCCACATGCTGCAACCGCCTCAGGGCGAAGCGGGTACGGCGGAGGCCGGGCGCCAGGCGATGCAGATCCTGTTCCTGCACTGGGGCCTGCATGGCTGGGGCGTGTTCGCCTTCGTCGGCATGGCCCTGGCCTACTTCGCCTACCGCCACAACCTGCCGCTGGCCCTGCGGTCGGCGCTGTATCCGCTGATCGGCAAGCGTATCAACGGCCCCATCGGCTATGCGGTGGACGGCTTTGGCATCATTGCCACGGTCTTCGGCCTCGGTGCCGATATGGGTTTCGGCGTGCTGCACCTGAATTCCGGGCTGGACTACCTGTTCGGTATCAGCCATAGCCAGTGGGTGCAGGTCATCCTCATCACCCTGATGATGGGTGCGGCGGTAGCCGTTGCGGTGGCAGGGGTCGAGAAGGGCGTGCGGGTGATGAGCGACATCAACCTGTTCCTGGCCTGTGCGCTGTTGCTGTTCGTGCTGTTCGCCGGGCCTACCCAGCACTTGTTCAACACCCTGATCCAGAACCTCGGCGACTACCTCGGTGCCTTGCCGCGCAAGAGTTTCGATGTATACGCCTACGGTGAGAATCGCGACTGGCTCGGCGGCTGGACGGTGTTCTACTGGGCCTGGTGGATTGCCTGGGCTCCGTTCGTGGGCTTGTTCATCGCACGTATTTCCCGTGGCCGGACCATCCGCGAATTCGTCTTCGGCGTGCTGCTGATTCCGCTGGGCTTCACCCTGGCGTGGATGTCGATCTTCGGCAACAGCGCCTTGGACCAGGTGATCAACCACGGCATGACCGCGCTCGGGCAGTCGGCGCTGGATAACCCGTCGATGAGTCTGTACCTGCTGCTGGAAACCTACCCGTGGAGCAAGACCGTCATCGCGGTGACGGTCTTCATCAGCTTCGTGTTCTTCGTCACGTCGGCCGACTCGGGCACGGTGGTGCTGTCGACGCTGTCCGCCAAGGGCGGTGGTGCCGATGAAGATGGGCCGAACTGGCTGCGGATCTTCTGGGGCGCGATGACGGCGCTGATCACCAGCGGGTTGCTGTTCGCTGGCAGCATCGACTCGCTCAAGTCGGCGGTGGTGCTGACTTCGCTGCCATTCTCGCTGATTTTGCTGAGCATGATGTGGGGGCTGCACAAGGCGTTTTACCTAGAGTCCCAGCGGCAGATCGCGCAGATGCACTCGTTGGCGCCGTTCGCGCAGTCACGTCGTGGTCGTGGTGGCTGGCGCCAGCGTCTGAGCCAGGCGGTGCACTTCCCGTCACGCGATGAGGTGTATCGCTTCATGGATGACGTGGTGCGCCCGGCGATTGCCGACGTGACCGAAGTGTTCGAGCAGAAGGGCCTGGCGCTGATTACCCAGGACGACCCGAGTCACGACAACGTCAGCCTGAAGATTGGCCATGGCGAGGAGCAGCCATTCCTTTACCAGGTGCAGATGCGCGGGTATTTCACGCCATCGTTCGCCTTGGGTGGATTGGGGACCCAGGATTTGAAGAACCGCCGCTACTACCGGGCGGAGGTGCATCTGAGCGAGGGCAGCCAGAACTACGACCTGGTGGGCTACAGCAAGGAGCAGATCATCAACGACATTCTCGACCAGTACGAACGGCACATGCAGTTCCTGCACCTGGTCCGATAGATCGCGGGGGCCGCGTTGCGGCCCTTTCGCGACACAAGGCCGCGGCCACCGGCCGAGGGCATTCAGAACGGCGCGTCCCCCAGGATGGTCGCCCGATGCATCACCCGCCGGCTCGGCCGGTAATCATCCACCGCGAAATGCTGGGTCACGCGGTTGTCCCAGAAGGCCACGTCGTTCTCCTGCCACCGCCAGCGAATGCTGAACTCTGGCCGCGTGGCGTGGGCGAACAGCAACTTCAGCAGCGCCTCGCTCTCCAGTTCGCTCAACTCGTTGATGCGAGTCGTGAAGCCTTCGTTGACGAACAGCGCCTTGCGCCCGCTCACCGGGTGGGTGCGCACCACCGGGTGAGACAGCGGCGGGTTGTTGCGGCGGGTAGCTTCCCAGCGCGCCAGGTCTTCAGCCGTGGTGCCGAAGCGCTCGAGCGGGAACGACTTGGTGAAGTCATGGGTGGCGGTCAGACCGTCGAGCATCTCGCGCAGCGGCGCTGACAACGCCTCGAAGGCGGCGATACCACTGGCCCACAGTGTATCGCCGCCGTAGGCCGGCAGCTGCTTGGCGCTAAGTACCGCGCCCAGCGCCGGGGTGCGCAAGAAGGTCACATCGGTGTGCCAGACCGCGTTATCGCGCACGTCGGTGACCGCGGTGTCGAGGATCAGCACCTGCGGGGTTTCCGGCACATTGGGGTAGATCGGGTGAATGTGCAGGTCGCCGAAGCGGGCAGCGAAACGGGCCTGCTGTTCAGGCGTGATCGGTTGGTCGCGGAAGAACAGCACCTGATGCTTGAGCAGCGCTTGTTCGATGGCATCGCGTTGCTCGACGGTGATCTCGCGGCTGATATCCACGCCACTGATCAGCGCACCGAGCGCTGGGCTGAGAGGGGTAACGGTCAGGCTCATGTCTTGTCTCGTTCTAGCGCCGGCGTGCCAGCGTGGTCAGTCGGAAATCAGTGGCTTTGCCCATGCCAGGGCACCAGCTTGCGTTGCAGGGCGCGCAGGCCCATCTCCAGGGCGAAGGCGATCAGCGCGATCAGCAGGATGCCCAGTACCACCACGTCGGTAACCAGGAACTGCGCCGCAGACTGCACCATGAAGCCCAGGCCGCTGGTGGCGGCGATCAGCTCGGCGGCCACCAGGGTCGACCAGCCGACACCCAGGCCGATCCGAATGCCGGTGAGGATGTCGGGCAGGGCACTTGGCAGGATCACGTGGCGAATCAATTGCGCCTGGGTAGCGCCCAGCGATTGCGCGGCCCGCAGTTTGGCAGGGTCGACGGTGCGCACGCCGGTGGCGGTGGCGATGGCGATCGGAGCAAAGATCGCCAAGTAGATCAGCAGCACCTTGGACAGCTCGCCGATACCGCACCAGATGACGATCAACGGCAGGTAGGCCAGCGGCGGAATCGGGCGGTAGAACTCGATCAGCGGGTCGAGGATGCCCCGGGCCACGCGGTTGTAGCCGATGGCGATGCCGACCGGGATGGCGGTCAGCGTTGCCGCGACCAGCGCCAGCCCGATGCGGCCCAGGCTTGCGCCCAGGTGCTGCCACAGGCTGGCGTCCATGTAGCCTTGGGTAAGCAGCGTCCACGCCTTGGCCAGGATGTCGGCGGGCGAGGGCAGGAACAAAGGTTCGATCCAGCCAGCGGCAGTGACCAGCCACCACAAGGACAGTAGCAACCCGAGGGTCAGAGCGCTGATCCAGCGGGTTGGCAGTGGCTTGCGGGGCTTGGCCGCTGGCGCGGTACGCTTGGTGGCAACCGGCAGTTCGAGGATGCTCATGCGGATGCCTCCCGGCGGGCCGTTTCACGTTCGGAAAACACTCGCGCCAGCACGTGTTCGCGGGTTTCGATGAAGCGAGGATCGGACTTGATCGCCCGGGCCGATTCGCCAGCCGCGTAGCGCTGGCCAAAGTCCAGTTGCAAGCGTTCGACCACGCGGCCGGGGCTCGGCGCCAGCAATACGAGTTCGGAGGCCAGGAAGACCGCCTCCTCGATGTCGTGGGTAATCAGGAACACCGGCTTGGCGGTGCGCTGCCATACCTGCAGCAGCAGCTCTTGCATTTGTTCGCGGGTGAAGGCATCCAGGGCGCCGAACGGTTCGTCCATCAGCAGTACCCGAGGGTTTGCCGCCAGCGCCCGGGCCAGGCCCACGCGTTGTTTCTGGCCGCCGGACAACTGCCAGATGCGCCGCTCGCCGAAGCCTTCCAGGTCGACCAGGGCCAGCATCTCGCGAGCTTTGGCCTCGCGCTCCGGGCGAGCGACACCGGCCAGTTCCAGGCCAAAGGCGACGTTGCCCAGCACGTTCTGCCAAGGCAGCAAGGCATCGTCCTGGAACACCACGCCACGCTCGGCGCCAGGGCCTTGCACCGGGACACCATCCAGGGTGATGCGTCCGCCGCTGGGGGCGACGAAGCCGGCGATCAGGTTCAGCAGCGAGGTCTTGCCGCTGCCGGAAGGCCCGAGGGCCACCAGCAGCTGGCGCGGCCCCAGGCTCAGGTTGATGTCGGCCAGCACCGGGGTGGTGGCGCCGGGGTACTGTGCGCTGATGCGCTCCAGCTCAAGCAAGGCCATGACAGCCTCCCGTCGGTTGCAGTCTTAGTTGGGGATGTACTGGGCGCTGACATACGGCGAGTAGTCAGGCAGCACTGCGTCGACCTTGCCTTGCTGCTTGAGGAAGGTGGCCGTGTCAGTGAGGGCCTGGGTCGTCGGCGCGCCAAGCGCACTGGCCTGGTCGGCGGCCAGCGGGTAGACGTTGCCTTGCAGCAGCACAGGGATGTCCGATGGCTTGGCGCCGGACAGCTTGGCCAGCTTGGCGACGTTGTCAGGGTTGGCCAACCAGGCTTTAGGGTCCTTGCGGTAGTCGGCGTAGGCGTCGAGGGTGACCTTGGCGAAGGCCTTGACCACATCAGGGTGCTTGGCGGCGAAGTCCTTGCGCACGATCCACGCGTCGAAGGTCGGTGCGCCTTTCTCGGCCAGCTCGCCGGAGGTGATCAGCACCTTGCCGTTCTCCTTGGCGACGCCCAGGGCCGGGTCCCAAACGTAGGTGGCGTCGATGTCGCCACGTTTCCAGGCGGCGATGATGGCCGGAGGCGCCAGGTTGAGGATCTGAACCTTGGACGGATCGATGTTCCAGCTCTTGAGCGCCGCCAGCAGGCTGTAATGACCGGTCGAGACGAAGGGCACCGCGACCTTCTTGCCGATCAGGTCTTGCGGGGTCTTGATGGTGTCGCGAGCGACCAGCGCTTCGCCCGCGCCGATCTGGGTGGCGATCAGGAACGTCTCGACCGGGAGTTTGCGGGTGGCGGCGGCAGCCAGCGGGCTGGAGCCCAGGTAGCCGATCTGCACATCGCCGCTGGCCACCGCGGTGATCACGTCGGCGCCATTGTCGAATTTGCGCCAGTCGATGCTGGCCTTGCTGGCTTTTTCATAGTCGCCATCGACCTGGGCCACTTTGGCCGGATCGACGGTGGTCTGGTAGGCCACGGTCAGGTCAGCGGCCTGGGCCAACCAGCTGGCGCTGGCGAGGGTCAGGGCGGCGAACAGGCGCAGCGGAGCGTGCGGGATCATGGTTGAACTCCTCGTCAGGCAATCGTGGTGATGGATGGCGAGAAGACTAGATGATCTAAGAAATCAGAAATAAATAACGTTTTGGAATTAGCTTGGGAGCCAAAGGTTTTAACCCTTGTCAAGTGGTCTGGGTGCCGCTGGCGAAACAGGTTTCCGCTGCTAGGCTCTTTTGCCTTTAGAAGAGAGGTGGGCGGCCAGCAGGTTGGCAAACGTTTGCAAATAACCTAAAGGTATGATTTGCGCGGACGATACAACTTTTGGCTGTAAAGGTTCCTACCTTATTCCGCAAAAATCTTAGAAATTCATAAAACGGTCATTTTGGATTTATAGGATTGTCATTATCCTGTAGCCCAGGCGGCGCCTTAGACCAAAGTCTAGAAATGTTTAGTAACCATTGACTAGACAGTCACACTTTGGGACTAAATCGCCAATCCATGGTGAGCACGGCAGAAGACCTGGCCACCTGAGACCTACAAGAATTAGAACGTAGAGGAGCAAAACATGTACAAGTCCAGCCTGGCTCTGGCCGTGGCACTGGGGGTTCTCGCCCAACAAGCAGGCGCTGCCGGTTTCGTAGAGGACAGCAAGCTGTCCCTGAGCTCGCGCACCATGTATTTCAATAACGATAACCGTGAAGCTCACGCGAGCAGCACTACCAACTTCGAGCGTCCGGACCAGCGTGAATCGGGTCAGGGCTTCAAGCTCGACTACATCTCCGGTTTCACTGAAGGCACTGTAGGTTTCGGTGTTGATGCCCAGGCACTGTGGGGTATCCACCTGGATGGTGGTGAGGGTTATCACAAGAGTGGTTTCTTCCCGGATGATGGCAAAGGCTCTGCGGCCCAGTGGGCTCGTTTCGGCGCCAACGCCAAAGCTCGCTTCTCGAAAACCGAAGCGCACTTCGGTAGCGCGCTGGCTCCGAACCTGCCGATCCTGGTTGCCAACGACGGCCGTCTGCTGCCCCAGACCTTCGAGGGTGGCACCATTCAGTCGAAGGAAATCGACAACCTCACCATCAATGCTGGTCAGCTGACTCATGCGATGGGCCGTGCATCTAGCAACCGAACTGGTCTGTCGGTTTCTGGCGCCAAGGCTGAGAGCAACAAGTTCCGCTACGGTGGTTTGGACTACAAGCTCACGCCTGATCTGACGCTTCAGTACTACTACTCGAATCTGGAAGACTTCTATAAGCAGCATTTCCTGGGGGCTACGCATGTCTTCAAGATTGCTGATGACCAGTCCTTCAAGACTGACCTTCGCTACTTCGACAGCAGTGCCGACGGTAAAAACAAGAAGGGTGGCCCAGGCGACTACAACTTCAACAACAACGGCGGTTACGAGAAAACCGACGGCAAGATCGACAACAAGACTTGGTCTGCCATGTTCACCTACACCTTGGGTGGTCATGCATTCATGGTCGGTCACCAGCAGGTCGGCGACGACGGCGGCTTCGTATGGCTGAACCAAGGTAGCCTGGTCAACGACAGCAATACTTCGGAAGGCGCTGCTGGCTCCAGCTTCTATCTGTTCACCGACAGTATGATCAACCAGTTCGCACGTGCTGGCGAAAACACCACCTTTGGTCAGTACTCTTACGACTTCGCTGGCCTTGGAGTACCAGGCTTGAAGGCTTCCGTAGCTTACCTCCGTGGTGATGACATTCGTTACAAGTCCGGTAACGGTACCTACAACGAGTGGGAGCGCGACGCACGTATCGACTACACGATCCAGGAAGGCACCCTCAAGGGTCTCGGGTTCAGCCTGCGTCAAGGCGTATACCGTGGCAGCGGTAGTGAATCCAGCGCCGATCAGGACCAAGCCCGCTTCATCGTGAACTACACTTACAGCTTCCTGTAAGTCGTAACCACAAAAAGAGCCTCGCCTAGTGCGAGGCTTTTTTGTGTCTCAACTTCTGTATTCCACCTGGTTATAAATAAATCAATATTTATTCTTTTTGTTTTGAATCGAATGCAGGCACATTGAATCCCATAAGGCAAACACAGCACAGGAGCCGCAGCCCATGAGTCTCAAACTTGGCGACATCGCCCCCGATTTCGAACAAGCGTCCAGCGAAGGCAATATCCGCTTCCACGAATGGCTCGGCAACAGCTGGGGTGTGCTGTTCTCCCACCCGGCCGATTTCACGCCGGTATGCACCACCGAGTTGGGCCTGACCGCCAAGCTCAAGGACGATTTCGCCAAGCGCGGCGTCAAGGTCATCGCGCTGTCGGTAGACCCAGTCGACTCCCACCACCGTTGGATCGACGACATCAACGAAACCCAGAATACCGTGGTGAATTTCCCGATCATCGCTGACGCCGACCGCAAGGTGTCCGACCTGTACGACCTGATTCACCCCAACGCCAGCGATACCCTCACCGTGCGATCGCTGTTCGTCATCGACCCGAACAAGAAGGTGCGCCTGACCATTACCTATCCGGCCAGTACCGGGCGCAACTTCAACGAAATCCTGCGGGTGATCGACTCGCTGCAGCTCACCGACAACCACAAGGTCGCCACGCCAGGTAACTGGCAGGACGGCGACGACGTGGTGATCGTGCCGTCGCTGAAGGACGAGGACGAGATCAAGCAGCGCTTCCCTAAAGGCTACCGCGCCGTGAAGCCCTATCTGCGTCTGACCCCGCAACCTAATCGTTAAGGATCCTCGTTGCATTGCTCTTAGCCATAGCAGGGATATTCGGGCCGTTTCGACGGCCCTTTTTTATGGCTGCAGGAATGGTGTTCGGGCCGCTGGGTGATTGGCGCGAGAGGTACGGTGATCATGAGAACGAGCGCCGCCCGCGCGGCGCATCGCGAGCAAGGCTCGCTCCTACGTTTGTTTACGGCCAATAACGCCTGTGACAGACGCGCGCGACCGCCTTGTTTGTTCGGCTCGATATCGCGGCGCACGCCAAAGCGGTCGCGCGCATTTCCCGCTGGCATAACTGGCCCGAAACAAACGTAGGAGCGAGCCTTGCTCGCGATGCGCCGTGCGGGCGGCGCTCGATTGACGCATCAATGCAAATGCAAAATGGAATAAACAAATAAAAAAATATGATTTCTAGATATATAAGCCGACTGTTAATGTCTCTCCCCATAGAACTCAAGGAAGCGCTCCAATGCTGGTCGTCTCTATCGGTGGTAGCCCCAGTCCTCGTTCACGCTCTGGCGTGCTGCTCGAGCGTTCGCGCCATTGGCTACAGGAGCGTGGTGTCGAAGTGGTGAACTTCCAGGTGCGTGACTTTCCAGCCGAGGACCTGCTGCATGCGCGTTTCGACAGCCCGCATATCCAGCACTTCCAGCAGGTGGTCGCCCAGGCCGATGGCCTGATAGTCGCAACCCCGGTGTACAAGGCGTCTTTCGCTGGTGCCCTGAAAACCCTGCTCGACCTGCTGCCCGAGCGCGCCCTGGTGCACAAGATCGTTTTGCCCATCGCTACCGGCGGCAGCATTGCCCATATGCTGGCGGTGGATTACGCACTCAAGCCCGTGCTGTCGGCACTTAAGGCGCAAGAGACCCTGCAAGGGATCTTCGCCGACGACAGCCAGGTCAGTTACGCAGAGGGCAGCAAGCCTGCCCAGCTGACACCCGCGTTGGAAGCGCGGCTGCTGGACTCGTTGGAAACCTTCCACGTTGCCTTGGCCCGTCGGCCGAGCGCCGTGGCCCCTGGCGTACTCAACGAACGCCTGATCAGTGCTCGCTGGAGCATCTGACCCGGCAACACCGCTTCACTGCTTTTCCACCTTACTCGCCCGTCAACGAGGCAAGCAGGTGCAACCCGAACCTCATTCGCACAGGAGAGCGCCATGCGCACAGTCTTCTTGCGTCGTGGTCTGGTCGCCCTGTTCGCGGCGGCTGTGTCCTTCGGCGCCATCACTCAGGCCCAGGCTGAAAGCCTGCGTATCGGTTATCAGAAATACGGCACCCTGGTGCTGCTCAAGGCCAAGGGTACGTTGGAAAAGCGCCTGGCCGAGCAAGGCATTCAGGTGCAATGGACCGAATTCCCCGGCGGTCCGCAGCTGCTCGAAGGGTTGAACGTTGGCTCCATTGACTTCGGCGTGACCGGCGAAACGCCACCCGTGTTCGCCCAGGCAGCTGGCGCTGACCTGCTCTATGTCGCCTATGAGCCACCTGCGCCGCACAGCGAAGCGATCCTGGTACCGAAGGGTTCGTCGATCCAGTCGGTCAAGGATCTCAAAGGCAGGAAAGTTGCCCTGAACAAGGGCTCCAACGTTCATTACCTGCTGGTCCGCGCCCTGGAAGACGCCGGCCTCAAGTACAGCGATATCCAGCCGGTCTACCTGCCGCCTGCCGATGCCCGCGCCGCTTTCGAGCGAGGCAGCGTCGATGCCTGGGTGATCTGGGACCCTTACCAGGCCGCCGCCGAGCAGCAGCTGCAGGCACGTACCCTGCGCGACGGCAAAGGCCTGGTCGACAACCACCAGTTCTACCTGGCTACCCGCAATTACGCGACCCAGCACCCGGCGGTGATCAACACGCTGATCGATGAGGTGCGCGGTGTGGGTGAATGGTCCAAGGCCAACCCGCAGCAAGTCACCGAACAGGTAGCGCCGCTGCTTGGCCTACCTGCCGACATCACCCTGACGTCGGTCAAGCGCCAAGGCTACGGTGCCGCGCCGCTGACGCCGGAAGTGGTCGCCGCGCAGCAGAAGATCGCCGACACCTTCCAAGCGCTCAAGCTGATTCCCAAGCCGCTGAGCATCAAGGACGTGATCTGGACACCCCCGGCCAAGGTCGCCAGCGCGCCTTGAACCATTCGCTACGCCGGGGCGCCGCGCCGGCTTGAGCCACCCTTGAGGAGACAACTCCAATGAGCCTTAACATTTTCTGGTTCCTTCCGACCCACGGCGACGGCAAGTACCTGGGTACTTCCGAGGGCGCCCGCGCAGTCGATCATGGCTATTTGCAGCAGATCGCCCAGGCCGCCGACCGCCTTGGCTTTGGTGGTGTGCTGATTCCCACCGGGCGCTCCTGCGAAGACTCCTGGTTGGTCGCGGCATCGCTGATCCCCGTGACTCAACGCCTGAAATTCCTCGTCGCCCTGCGCCCAGGCATCATTTCGCCGACCGTCGCTGCCCGCCAGGCGGCGACCCTCGATCGTCTGTCCAATGGCCGTGCGCTGTTCAACCTGGTTACCGGTGGCGACCCGGACGAGCTGGCCGGTGATGGCCTGCATCTTAACCACCAGGAGCGCTACGAAGCGTCCGTCGAGTTCACCCGCATCTGGCGCAAGGTGCTCGAAGGCGAAGTGGTGGATTACGACGGCAAGCACATTCAGGTCAAGGGCGCCAAACTGCTCTACCCGCCGATCCAGCAGCCGCGTCCGCCGCTGTATTTCGGTGGCTCTTCAGAGGCTGCCCAGGATCTGGCCGCCGAACAGGTCGAGTTGTACCTGACCTGGGGCGAGCCGCCGGCCGCCGTGGCCGAGAAAATCGCCCAGGTGCGTGAGAAGGCCGCGGCGCAGGGCCGGGAAGTACGCTTTGGTATTCGTCTGCACGTAATCGTGCGGGAAACCAACGAGCAAGCCTGGGCCGCCGCCGACAAGCTCATCTCGCACCTGGACGACGACACCATCGCTCGCGCCCAGGCCTCGTTGGCGCGGTTCGATTCGGTCGGCCAGCAACGCATGGCGGCCCTGCACAACGGTAACCGCGACAAGCTGGAAGTCAGCCCCAACCTGTGGGCCGGCGTCGGCCTGGTTCGCGGTGGCGCAGGCACTGCACTGGTGGGCGACGGCCCGACGGTGGCGCAGCGGGTCAAGGAATACGCGGCACTGGGCATCGATACCTTCATCTTCTCGGGCTACCCACACTTGGAAGAGTCCTATCGCGTGGCTGAACTGCTGTTCCCCCACCTGGATGTACAGCGTCCACAGCAACCGAGCAGTGGTGGCTACGTGAGCCCGTTTGGCGAGATGGTGGCTAACGACATCCTGCCCAAATCCGTCGCGCAGAGCTGAGGGCCAGGCCATGAGTCGTGCAACGTCATCCAACTTGCAGCAGCGTCTGGCGCCATGGGCGCTGCCGGTATTGCTCCTGGCCGTCTGGCAACTGGCGGTCAGCGCTGGCTGGCTGTCGACCCGCATCCTGCCGGCCCCGAGCGCGGTGATCAGTGCCGGGGTCGAGCTGGTGCGCAGCGGTGAGATCTGGTCTCACCTGGCCATCAGTGGCTGGCGGGCAGGCCTAGGTTTCTTGATCGGTGGCAGCATCGGCCTGGTGCTGGGCTTCATCACCGGGTTGTCGAACTGGGGCGAGCGCCTGCTCGACAGCTCGGTGCAGATGATTCGAAACGTGCCGCACCTGGCGCTGATTCCACTGGTGATCCTGTGGTTCGGCATCGACGAGTCGGCGAAGATTTTCCTGGTGGCGCTGGGCACGCTGTTCCCCATCTACCTGAACACCTACCACGGCATCCGTAATGTCGACCCGGCATTGGTGGAAATGGCGCGCAGCTACGGCCTGTCAGGCTTCTCGCTGTTCCGTCAGGTGATCCTGCCGGGGGCGCTGCCCTCGATCCTGGTGGGCGTGCGCTTCGCCCTGGGCTTCATGTGGCTGACGTTGATCGTTGCCGAGACCATTTCGGCCAACGCCGGCATCGGTTACCTGGCCATGAATGCCCGTGAGTTTCTGCAAACCGACGTCGTGGTGCTGGCCATCGTCCTGTACGCCGTGCTTGGCAAGCTCGCCGACCTGGCGGCCCGTGGTCTGGAGCGTGTCTGGCTGCGTTGGCACCCGGCCTATCAGCCGGCGAAGAAGGAGGGCGCATGACCGTGCTCAATGAACAGCCGCCACGCCTGCTGCGTGGCATCCCTCTGGCTGCCAACGACCTGCGCAAGACCTTTGGCAAACGTGAAGTGTTGCGTGGCATCGACTTGCACATCCCGGCCGGTCAGTTCGTCGCCATCGTTGGCCGCAGCGGCTGCGGCAAGAGCACCTTGCTGCGTCTGCTGGCCGGTCTCGACAAGCCTACTGCCGGCGAGCTTCTGGCCGGTGCTGCGCCTCTGGCCGAGGCGCGCGAGGAAACCCGGTTGATGTTCCAGGACGCACGCCTGCTGCCCTGGAAGAAGGTGATCGACAACGTCGGCTTGGGCCTGTCGGGCGACTGGCGGACGAAGGCGCTGGATGCCCTGGAGGCGGTCGGCCTGGCCGATCGCGCCAACGAGTGGCCGGCGGCGCTGTCCGGTGGCCAGAAACAGCGCGTGGCCCTGGCCCGTGCCCTGATCCATCAGCCGCGCCTGCTGCTGCTGGATGAGCCGCTCGGTGCGCTGGATGCTCTGACCCGGATCGAAATGCAGCAACTGATCGAACGGCTGTGGCGCCAGCACGGTTTTACCGTGCTGCTGGTTACCCACGATGTCAGCGAAGCGGTTGCCGTTGCCGACCGCGTGATTCTGATCGAGGACGGTGAGGTCGGTCTCGACCTGGTCGTCGACTTGCCAAGGCCCAGGGCGCGTGGCTCGCACCGCCTGGCGGCGTTGGAAAGCGAAGTGCTCGACCGTGTTCTTTCCGTGCCGGGCGCTGCGCCCGAGCCGGACCCTGTAGCCCCTTTGCCCACGCAACTGCGTTGGGCGCACTGAACCCCAGAAGCCAAATAGAAGGAATCAAGTCATGACCATCAAAGCGATCAATGTCCGCAACCAGTTCAAAGGCACTGTGAAAGAAATCCTCGAAGGCCCGGTACTGTCGGAAATCGACGTGCAGACCGCCTCCGGCATCGTCACCTCGGTGATCACCACCCGTTCCGTGAAGGAGCTGGAGCTGCAGGTTGGCAGTGAGGTCATTGCCTTCGTGAAGTCGACCGAAGTGTCCATCGCCAAGTTGTGAGGTTGGCCATCCGGGGCCGCGCTGCGGCCCCAACAATCTCAAACCGGACGCTTGCTCAGAAACGGCGGCAGGTAAAGCCCCAGATACGCCTCGAACACCCGTTTGCCTTCCTCGGCCATGCGTGGGGTAATCGCCTCATGCAACTGCACCGACCGCGCATACACCCGGTCGCTGAGCTCCATGGCCAAGGCGAACACATCCACATCCACAGGCATCACCGGCAACTGGAAGTGCTGGTTGAACAGCTTGTGCATCAGCTCGCCCAACTCCATGTCGTGCTGGCGGTCAGCCTGCACCACTTCACTCAAGCCGTGCTGCGCCAGAATCAACTGGCGGGCAGCGGCGTCTTCGTTGTAGATGGCGAGCATGCGCTCTTCGATCAGTCGTGACAGCTCATGCCAGGTGTTGAATGCCGAGCTGTCGATGGGCGCGCTGAGGGCCTCGCGGAAGGCGCGATGCACATCGGCGGTCAAGGCTTCGAGCAAGGCCGGAACACTGGCGAAGAAGTGGTACACCGACGACGGTGGAATCTGCGCCCGATCGGCCACGCTGTAGATCGACAACCCTGCCACCCCTTGATCGGCCAGTAGCTCGCGTGCCGCTGCCAGGATCGCTTCGATCCTGGCCTGGCTGCTGGCGCGTGGCTTGCGCGGGGTGACGGTACGGGTCATCAGTTGCTGATCCCCAGAATGCTGGCCTGGTAGGCGCCGACGAACAGGTCGAAGTCGCCGACCTCTTGCTGTTCCAGGCGCGCCTGCTCGGCCAGCGACTCGCGGGCTAGGGTTTCGAAAGCCTGCTGGCGCTCGACGGGCAGGGGCTGGTCGCGGAAGGTCTCGGCGTGCAGGCGGCTCTGGCGCAGGGCGAACTTGACGAAAGATTCGTCATGTTCGGTCATGCGCGCCAGTACCTGGGCAGAAGGGGTCAGCGAAGCGTCATCGACCTTGGCTTGCTGAGCACGCAGCGCCTTGGCGTGCTCGTCGCCACCGTTGGCTCGGTCGAGCAGTTCGGCCAGTTGCCCGATACGCTCGATCAGCTCGCTGGCCCATGCCTTGAGGCCGATCGGTTGGCCGTCACGGCGCAGTTCGAGGCCAGGACGGCGGCCTTCCTTGACCACGGTAAGGAAGTTGCTGGTGCACTGGCCGCATTCGCCGTTGTCCAGCTGCGGGCTGTTCTCCAGGGCGCAGAACAGCAGAAACGCGTCGAGGAAACGCGCTTCGGTCAGGTCGATGCCTACCGGTAGGAACGGGTTGATGTCCAGGCAGCGCACCTCGACATACTGCACGCCACGCGAGGTCAGGGCCTGGATCGGCCGCTCGCCGGTGTAGGTCACGCGCTTGGGGCGGATGTTCGAGTAGTACTCGTTCTCGATCTGCAGGATGTTGGTGTTCAGCTGCACCCACTCGCCATCTTTGTGGGTTCCCACTTCGACATAGGGCGGGTAGGGCGTGCCGACGGCCTTGCGCAGGCTGTCGGTGTAGCTCGACAGGTTGTTGTAGCAAGGCGTCAGGCCCGCCTGGGCGTTGCTCTGGTAGCCCAGGTCGCTCATGCGCAGGCTGGTGGCGTAGGGCAGGTACAGGGTCTCGGCGTCCAGCTCTTCGAGCTGGTGCGGGCGACCGCGCAGGAAGCCTTTGTCCAGCGCCGGCGAGGCACCGAACAGGTACATCAGCAGCCAGCTGTAGCGGCGGAAGTTGCGGATCAACGCAATGTAGGCCGAGGACTGGTAGTCGCGGTCGCTCTCCTGACCACCCTCGGCCTCGCGCAGCAGCGGCCAGAGGGCTTCAGGCAGGGAGAAGTTGTAGTGGATGCCGGCGATGCACTGCATGGTGCGGCCGTAGCGCAGGGCCAGGCCCTTGCGATAGACATGCTTGAGCTTGCCGATGTTCGAGGTGCCGTACTCGGCGATCGGAATATCCTCCTCGGCCGGCAACGTGCAGGGCATCGACGGGCTCCACAGGTACTCGTCGCCCAGCTTGCTGTAGACGAAGCGGTGGGTCTGTTCAAGGCTTTCGAGCACCTTGGCCGGGTCGGCCAGTGCCGGGGTGATGAACTCCAGCAGCGACTCGGAATAGTCGGTGGTGATCTGCTCGTTGGTCAGCGCCGAACCCAATGCTTCCGGGTGTGGGGTCTGGGCCAGGCGACCTTCGTCGGTCACGCGCAGGCATTCGCGCTCAATACCGTGCAGGCACTGCTTGAGCAGGGGAAGATTGGCGCCGAGCAGGCTCAGGCGGCGGTTGAGGAGGTCGCTCAAGATGGATTCCTTCACGCGTCAGTCGCCCCAATATGGGGGTAGCGTTGACGGTCTACAAGGGTAGTTGGAAAAGGAACTGGCGTTGTCGCCTGGTTTGCCTGGGTTCTCGGCAGTGCCAGCGCCGACTTGGGACCGCCTCGCGCTGCGAAGCGGCCCTCATCTGCTGCCGAAAATACCGCAGATACTGCTTTGGGAGCTAGAGAACAGCGAAGGTTCCTTGCGCTTTGGCCACCAGCTTGTCGCCTTGGACTACGTCAGCGTCGACAACCAGCGTGCGGCGCCCGGCGTGCAATACGCGGGCGGTGCACAGCACGTCGCCGTCGCTGACGGCGCGCAGGTAGTTGATCTTGCATTCGATGGTCACGCTTTGCTGGTCGAAGCCATGGCTGGCCGAGCAGGCCAGGCCCATGGCGATGTCCACCAGGCTGAAGATCGCCCCACCGTGCAACTTCTGGCCACGGTTGCGCAGGTGCGTTTCGACCGCCAGGGCCACCTCTGCAACACCTGTGTCCAGGCGTTGCAGGCGGCAGCCCAGCAGTTGGCTGAAGGCGCTTTCGACGTATTCGCGAGGAACGTCCATTACTTCTTCTTCAGCTGCTTGGCGTTGGCGAACAATGCCGCCATGGCGTTGTTGGCCGGCGCGGCGGTCGCGGTTTCACGCTGGCGGGGCGCCTGCTGCGAACGGTTGCCGCCGTTGCCGCGGTTGCCGCCCCCACGGTTGCCCTCGACCTTCTCGCCCGGGGTATCGCTCATGCGCATGGACAGGCCGACGCGCTTGCGCGGGATGTCCACTTCCATGACCTTGACCTTGACCACATCGCCGGCCTTGACCGCTTCACGTGGGTCCTTGATGAACTTCTCCGAAAGCGCCGAGATGTGCACCAGGCCATCCTGGTGCACGCCGATGTCGACGAAGGCACCAAAGTTGGTGACGTTGGTGACCACGCCTTCGAGGATCATGCCGGGCTCCAGGTCCTTGAGGTCTTCGACGCCGTCCTGGAAGGTGGCGGTCTTGAACTCGGGGCGAGGGTCGCGGCCGGGCTTGTCCAGTTCCTGCAGAATGTCGGTGACGGTCGGCAGGCCGAAGGTTTCATCGGTGAACTTCTTCGGGTCGAGGCGCTTGAGGAAGGCGCTGTCGCCGATCAGCGAGCGAATGTCGCGGCCGGTGTCGGCGGCGATGCGTTGC
Organism: Pseudomonas sp. Rh2; assembly: GCF_040762985.1. NCBI lineage: Bacteria > Pseudomonadati > Pseudomonadota > Gammaproteobacteria > Pseudomonadales > Pseudomonadaceae > Pseudomonas > Pseudomonas sp. Rh2. The sequence goes on along the minus strand of NZ_CP142890.1, from coordinate 235,400 downwards.
ACCAGCGGATAGGCCTCCGGGTGAACCGCGGAGGCATCCAGCGGGTTGTCGCCGTTCATCACCCGTAGGAACCCGGCGGCCTGCTCGAAGGTTTTTTCGCCCAGGCGGCTGACTTTCTTCAGCGCGGCACGCGTGGCGAACGGGCCATTGGCGTCGCGGTGGGCGACGATGTTCTGCGCCAGCGTGGCGTTCAGGCCGGAGATGCGGGTCAACAGCGCAACGGAAGCCGTGTTGACGTCCACGCCCACGGCGTTCACGCAGTCCTCGACCACGGCGTCCAGGCCGCGAGCCAGCTTCACCTGCGACACGTCGTGCTGGTACTGGCCGACACCGATGGATTTCGGGTCGATCTTGACCAGTTCGGCCAGCGGGTCCTGCAGGCGGCGGGCGATCGACACGGCGCCACGGATCGACACGTCCAGGTCCGGGAATTCGCGGGCAGCCAGTTCCGATGCCGAATACACCGAAGCGCCGGCCTCGGAGACCATGATCTTGGTGATCTTCAGGGCGGGGTACTTTTTCACCAGCTCGGCCACCAGCTTGTCGCTCTCGCGGCTGGCGGTGCCGTTGCCGATGGCGATCAGTTCCACCGAATGCTTGGCGCACAGGGCGGCCATGATGGAAATGGTGCGGTCCCAGTCATTCTTCGGTGCGTGCGGGTACACGGTGGTGTGGTCCAGCAGCTTGCCGGTGGCGTCGACCACGGCGATCTTGCAGCCGGTGCGCAGGCCCGGGTCGAAGCCCAGGGTAGCGCGTGGGCCAGCTGGGGCGGCCAGCAGCAGGTCATGCAGGTTGTGGGCGAAGACGTTGATCGCCTCGCCTTCGGCGTTGTCGCGCAGCTCGCCGAACAGGTCGGTTTCCAGGTGGGTGTACAGCTTTACCTTCCAGGTCCAGCGCACCACCTCGCCCAGCCACTTGTCGGCCGGGCGGTTGCGGTTCTCGATGCCGACGTGGTTGCCGATCATCAGTTCGCACGGGTGCAGGGTGCCGGGCAGCTCTTCGCCGACTTTCAGCGAGGCGCTGAGCACACCTTCGTTACGGCCACGGAAGATGGCCAGGGCGCGGTGCGACGGAGCGTTGCGCAGCAACTCGTCGTGGGCGAAGTAATCGCGGAACTTGGCGCCTTCCTCTTCCTTGCCGGCCACCACGCGTGCACTGAGCACCGCTTCCTGCTTGAGGAAGTTGCGCAGCTTGTCGAGCAGGGCGGCGTCTTCGGCGAAGCGCTCCATCAGAATGTACTTGGCGCCTTCCAAAGCGGCCTTGACGTCGGCGACGCCCTTGTCGGCGTTGACGAAGCGCGCGGCCTCGGTTTCCGGCGTCAGCTGCGGGTCGTTGAACAGGCCGTCGGCCAGCTCGCCCAGGCCGGCTTCCAGGGCGATCTGGCCCTTGGTGCGGCGCTTTTGCTTGTAGGGAAGGTAGAGGTCTTCGAGGCGGGTCTTGGTGTCGGCGAGCTTGATCTCGCGGGCCAGTTCCGGGGTCAGCTTGCCCTGTTCCTCGATGCTGGCCAGGATGCTGGCGCGGCGCTCGTCGAGCTCGCGCAGGTAACGCAGGCGCTCTTCCAGGTGGCGCAATTGCGTGTCGTCCAGGCTGCCGGTCACTTCCTTGCGGTAACGGGCGATGAAGGGCACGGTCGAGCCTTCGTCCAACAGGCCCACGGCCGCTTCGACCTGCTGGGGGCGTACGCCCAGTTCCTCGGCGATACGGCTGTTGATGCTGTCCATGTAAACCACCTGACAAATGTGAATGCTGGGGGCCGCGGTGGGGCTCAAGGCCCGGCGACACAGGGTGAAAGCCGCGCATTATACCCATCGGGGACGGCTTGCGGTGATGGCGCCCAGCCACTGCTGCGCGGCCAGGAAGTGGCACCATGGGAAAAATCTGCTAACAATGCTCACGGCACGCGCAGCAATGGCTACGCCATAATGCACGGCGATATCAGAGGAGTTATTCATGACCGGCACTGCAAACAACGCTGAAGGCGAAAAAATTCTCATCGTCGATGACGATCCAGGGCTGAGCAGCCTGCTGGAACGTTTCTTCACCAGCAAGGGCTACCGCGCCCGTGCAGTGCCCAACACCGAACAGATGGATCGGCTGCTGTCGCGTGAAGTGTTCAACCTGGTGGTGCTGGACCTGATGATGCCTGGCGAAGACGGCCTTTCCGCGTGCAAACGGCTGCGCCAGTCCAACAACCAGATCCCCATCATCATGCTCACCGCCAAGGGCGACGAGCTCAGCCGTATCAAGGGGCTGGAGCTGGGGGCTGACGACTACCTGGGCAAGCCGTTCAACCCGGACGAGCTGATGGCGCGGGTCAAGGCCGTGTTGCGTCGCCAGGCGCCAAGCGTGCCGGGTGCGCCGGGCAGCGAGGACGAGTCGGTCACCTTCGGCGACTACGAGCTGTCGCTGGCCACCCGCGAACTCAAGCGTGGCGATGAAGTGCACATGCTCACCACCGGCGAGTTCGCAGTGCTCAAGGCCCTGGTCATGCATGCCCGCGAGCCGCTGACTCGTGACAAACTGATGAACCTGGCCCGTGGTCGCGAGTGGGACGCGTTGGAGCGCTCCATCGACGTGCAGATCTCGCGCCTGCGCCGCATGATCGAGCCGGACCCGTCCAAGCCGCGCTACATCCAGACGGTCTGGGGTGTGGGCTATGTCTTCGTGCCGGACGGAAACGCCGGCAAATGATGGTCGGCCTGCTGGCTTGCCAGGACGCGACAGGGCGACCCGAACGGGTCGCCCTGTTTTCGTCTGCGCCGGTCGGCGTTGTTGGCGAGCCAGTCTCGCGTCTGTGCAGTAGTTGTCCTCGATGAAAACGCCTCTCTGGTTTCCGCAAAGTTTCTTCGCCCGCACCCTGTGGCTGGTGCTGATCGTCGTCCTGTTCTCCAAGGCGCTGACCCTGGTCTACCTGCTGATGAACGAGGACGTGCTGGTCGACCGCCAGTACAGCCACGGCGTGGCACTCACCCTGCGGGCCTATTGGGCTGCGGATGAAGAAAACCGTGACAAGATCGCCGAAGCGGCAGGGCTTATCCGGGTCACGGGTTCCGGGGTGCCCGAGGGTGAGCAGCACTGGCCTTACAGCGAAATCTATCAGCGGCAGATGCAGGCCGAGTTGGGCGAGGACACCGAAGTTCGCCTGCGCGTGCATGCGCCGCCGGCCTTGTGGGTCAATGCGCCTAGCCTGGGGCCTGGCTGGCTCAAGGTGCCGCTGTACCCGCACCCGCTGCGCGGGCAGAAAATCTGGAACGTGCTGGGCTGGTTCCTGGCCATCGGCCTGTTGTCCACCGCGTCGGCGTGGATCTTCGTACGGCAGCTGAACCAGCCACTCAAGCGCCTGGTGTTTGCGGCTCGCCAACTGGGCCAGGGCCGCAGCGTGCGCCTGCCGATCAGCGATACGCCCAGCGAGATGACCGAGGTATACCGCGCATTCAACCAGATGGCCGAGGATGTGGAGCAGGCCGGTCGCGAGCGCGAGCTGATGCTGGCAGGGGTATCGCACGACCTGCGCACACCGCTCACGCGCCTGCGCCTGTCGTTGTCGCTGATGGCCAACGACAGCGAGCTGACCGACGACATGGTCCGCGACATCGAGGACATGGACGCTATTCTCGACCAGTTCCTGGCCTTCATTCGGGATGGCCGTGACGAGCCGGTGGAGGAAGTGGACCTGGCGGACCTGGTGCGCGAGGTGGTTGCGCCCTACAACCAGCCCGAGGAGCGGGTGCGCCTGTGCCTGGAGCCGATTCCACCGTTCCCGCTGCGCCGGGTTTCGCTCAAGCGCATGCTCGGCAACCTGATTGGCAATGCGTTGCACCATGCCGGCAAAGGCGTCGAGGTGGCGGCTTACGTGTCGGGTGATGAAAGCGCGCCGTACGTGGTGCTCAGCGTGCTGGATCGTGGGGCGGGGATCGACGAATCGGAGCTTGAGACCATCTTCAACCCGTTCATCCGCGGTGACCGTGCCCGGGGCGGCAAGGGCACCGGGTTGGGCTTGGCGATCGTCAAGCGGATCGCGGCGCAGCACGGCGGAAATGTGGAACTGCGCAACCGGTCTGGCGGCGGGATCGAGGCGCGGGTGCGTCTGCCGTTGGGGCTGTTGCTGCCGCGTAATGCCGTCTGATCCTTCAGGGCTGTGCCGGTCTCTGCGCGGGTAGACCCGCGCCTATAGGGACTGCGCAGTGCCTGAGCGCTGCGCTGTAGCTGTGGGAGCGACTCTAGCCGCAAAATAGGCCGGCGCCATCACCCTCATCCCTTACCTTTGGTTCGGGTCTGATTCGGCCCGCCATTTTTCTCCAGATGCTCGATGATCATCCCGGCCACGTTCTTGCCGGTGGTCACCTCGATGCCTTCAAGCCCTGGCGATGAGTTCACCTCCATCACCAGCGGCCCGTGGTTGGAGCGCAGGATGTCCACCCCGGCTACGCTCAGCCCCATGACCTTGGCGGCGCGAATGGCGGTCATGCGCTCTTCAGGGGTGATCTTGATCAGGCTGGCGACGCCACCTCGGTGCAGGTTGGAGCGGAACTCGCCCGGCTTGGCCTGGCGCTTCATCGAGGCGATCACCTTGTCACCAACCACGAAGCAACGGATATCCGCGCCACCGGCCTCCTTGATGTATTCCTGAACCATGATGTTCTGCTTCAGGCCCATGAACGCCTCGATCACCGACTCGGCTGCCTTGGTGGTCTCGCACAACACCACGCCAATGCCCTGGGTACCTTCGAGCACCTTGATCACCAACGGGGCACCATTGACCATCTGGATCAGGTCGGGAATGTCATCCGGCGAGTGGGCGAAGCCGGTGATCGGCAAACCGATGCCACGGCGTGACAGCAACTGCAATGAACGCAGCTTGTCCCGCGAGCGGGCGATAGCGACCGACTCGTTGAGTGGGTAGACACCCATCATCTCGAACTGGCGCAACACTGCGCAGCCGTAGAATGTCACGGAGGCACCGATGCGCGGAATGACCGCGTCGAAGCCTTCCAGTGGCTTGCCGCGGTAGTGGATCTGCGGCTTGTGGCTGGCGATGTTCATATAGGCCCGCAAGGTATCGATCACTACCATTTCATGGCCCCGCTGGGTACCGGCCTCGACCAGGCGGCGGGTGGAATACAGACGCGGATTGCGCGACAGCACAGCGATCTTCATGCAGCACCTGTGACAGTGGAGAGAGTGGCCGGGAAGGCCGGTTTGTCTTGAACGTATTTAAGGCCCGGGTTGACCACCAGTTGGCCATGGATGAGTGCCTTGGACCCCAGCAGCAGTCGGTAACGCATGTTCTTGCGGCAGGCCAGGGTGAATTCGACCTCCCACACACCATCGCCCAGGGCCAGCGATGTGCGGATCACGTAGCGGGTCTGGGCCTGGCCGTTGGAGCTCTTGATGGTTTTCATGGTCACCAGCGGCGCCTCGCAGCGACGGTGACGCAGTTGCACCACCGAACCCAGGTGAGCGGTGAAGCGCACCCACGGCTGGCCATCGCGCTCGAAGGGTTCGATGTCGGTGGCATGCAGGCTGGACGTGCTGGCGCCGGTGTCGATCTTGGCGCGCAAGCCTGCGACGCCGAGGTCGGGCAGGGCGACCCACTCGCGCAGGCCGATCACTGTCAGATGGTCAAATGTCTTCACTAAGCACACCCTGCGAATGAGGTGGTGAACTGTAAGCACGGCGCGGACTTTTTGCATCCGTTAGTGAAGGTAGTACAGTTCGATGAAAGACAGAATTTGAGGTATCGGGATGGCTCAGAAGCCGGAAGACGACGACAAAGTACGCCTCGACAAATGGCTGTGGGCAGCGCGCTTCTACAAGACCCGCGCCCTGGCCAAGGCGGCTATCGAGAGTGGCAAGGTGCATTGCCGGGGCGAGCGCTGCAAGCCTGGCAAGGAGCCACGGGTGGGGGACGAATTCGTGCTGCGGACCGGCTTCGATGAACGCACGGTGGTAGTCAAGGCGCTTTCGGTGGTGCGCCGTGGCGCGCCAGAGGCGCAGACCTTGTACGAGGAGACCGAGGATAGCGTGCGGCGCCGGGAGCAGGCCGCCGAGATGCGCAAGGCAGGGGCGATGGGCGTAACCACCGATGGCCGGCCGAACAAGAAGCAGCGGCGTCAGATTCACCAACTGCACGGCAGTTTCGAGTAGTTGGGATGCCTTGCGCCCTATCGCTTTCAAGCCAGCCCCCACGATGATTGTTGCAGGAGCCGGCTTGTCGGCGATGGCAGTGGGGCAACGCCCAGGCGGCTAACGAAGGATCGCTAATCGCCCGACAAACGGTACCCGCCCCAGCAACCCGAACAACGGTTCTGTCCAACGCACCAGTGCTTCGCTTGCCTTGGCCGCCAGCGGCGTGTGGCAGCTCCAGCCCAACGCCAGCACCGCCATCAGCAGCCCGCCGATGTAATCGTCCTGGCCCCAATGCGCGCCCGCGACGAGGCGCGGCATCATGAACAGAAACGCCAGACCCCAGATCACCAGGTGCTGAATCAGGCGGCGGCTGAACAAACTCATGAACAGCGCCCAGATCAACAGCACCGAGGCATGGTCGCCAGGGAAACTGTTGCTGGAGCGGTCTTTGAGCTCCCACTTGGCTTCGAGGTTGGGGTAGTAATCCTTCAGGTGCACGGCGTCGTCGAACATCATCGACGGACTGTCGTGTTGCCAGCCCATTGCATCCACCCACTTGGAAAACAGCGCGCGAATCACCACTAAGAGCAACAGGGTGACCAGGAAGCCGAAAAACGCCTGGCGCACCTGACAGGCTTTGAACACCCAGTCGCCACGGATGAGCAGGGCTAGCAGGATCAGGCCCACGACGATGTCGAAGGGCCGTAGGCTGCCGACGGTCCAGGTGTAACGCCAGAGGGTGTGATCGGCCAGCGGTGAGTTCAGGCTATGGAATAGCCATTCGTCGACTGTCAGACACAAGATCTGGCCAATGGGCCATAACCAGAAACACAGTAGGGCGATAGGCAGCAAAGTGCAGGCTGCCAAGGGGCCCCAGGACCACCTTGCTTGGAACAGTGGTCGATTGTCCATAAAATACCTCTATTGCCAACAGGAAACGGAGCGGCCTTTTGAGCGCTCTGCCACGGGGGTTCGTAACTCCCTGTAATTATTTTGTCATCATTTTTAGATAGCCAGACAACCATGAGCGACTTGCCAGATACAGATTTCACCCAACGTTTCATCTTCGACGAGCGCGATGTGCGCGGTGAGTGGGTGTCGCTCGACCAGAGCTATGCCGATGTGCTGGCTCGCCATCCGTACCCGCAACCGGTCGCCAAGCTGCTTGGTGAACTGATGGCGGCGACCTCGCTGCTGGTCGGTGCGCTCAAGTTCGACGGGCTGCTGATCCTGCAGGCGCGTTCGGCAGGGCCGATCCCACTGCTGATGATGGAGTGCTCGAGCGAGCGTGAGATCCGCGGCATGGCGCGCTATGAGGCTGACCAGATTCCTGACGACGCGACCCTGTCGCAGTTGATGCCGGACGGCCACCTGACCTTGACCATCGACCCGATCAAAGGCCAGCGCTACCAGGGCACCGTCGACCTCGATGGCGCCACGCTGTCGGAATGCTTCACCAATTACTTCGTTCAGTCGCAGCAGCTCAACACCCGCTTCTGGCTCGATGCCAGTAATGGCGAAGCGCGCGGATTGCTGCTGCAGCAGTTGCCGCGCGATCGTCAGCCGGACGATGAAGAGCGTGAAGACAGCTGGCAGCACGTCATTGCGATGGCCAGCACGCTCAAGCCCGAAGAGTGGAAGCTGGGCAACGAAACCCTGCTGCACCGCCTCTACCACGAAGACGCCGTTCGCTTGTTCGATATCCAGCCGCTGCATTTCAAATGCAGTTGCTCGCGCGAACGTTCCGGCAATGCGCTTGTCAGTCTTGGCGAGCACGACGCTACGCAGCTGGTGGAAGAATGTGGCGGACAGGTCGAGATCGACTGCCAGTTCTGCAACGAGCGCTATTTCTTCGATGCCAGCGATGTTGCGCAACTGTTTGCCGGCGGTGGCACGAACTCGGCGTCAGAAACTCGCCACTGAAACGTTTAATTTCAGGGAAATCTCCTGTCGAATTGCGCAAAAGAGCAGTTCTGACAGGAGGGGCCTACTTTTTTTGGGCGTTTCTGGCATAATCCGGCCACTTTTTTCGCTGTAGTAGTTTTTTACAGACAACTACAAAACGTTTGGAGCACTCGGCCTCGGGCCGGATGGGGTATCTCATGACGCAAGCCAACAACACCGTGTACACCGACCTGAGCGTCGATGAGCTGGTAAAAGAAGCGCTGTCCCGCGGTGAAGGCGTGCTGGCCGATACTGGCGCACTGGTAGTCGAGACCGGTCACCGTACTGGTCGTTCGCCGGCTGACCGTTTCATCGTCGAAGAACCTTCCACTCAGGACGCCATCGCCTGGGGCCCGATCAACCGCAAGTTCCCGGCCGACAAGTTCGATGCCCTGTGGGATCGCGTCGAAGCGTTCAACAACGCTCAGGATCACTTCGTTTCCTACGTTCACGTAGGGGCTGCCGCCGAGCACTACCTGCCGGTCAAGATGACCACCCAGACCGCCTGGCAGAACCTGTTCGGCCGTTGCCTGTTCATCAACCCGGAGAAGGGCCAGTACAACCCGGCCGGTCGCGACCAGTGGCAGATCCTCAACGTCGCCAACTTCGTCTGCGAGCCTGAGCGTGACGGCACCAACTCCGATGGTTGCGTGATCATCAACTTCGCCCAGAAGAAAGTGCTGATCGCTGGCATGCGCTACGCCGGTGAAATGAAGAAAGCCATGTTCTCGGTGCAGAACTTCCTGCTGCCGGCCGCCGACGTGCTGCCGATGCACTGCGCCGCCAACATCGGCGAAGAAGGCGATGTAACCCTGTTCTTCGGCCTGTCCGGCACTGGCAAGACCACCCTGTCGGCCGACGAAAGCCGTTACCTGATCGGTGACGACGAGCACGGTTGGGGTGAAGGCGTCGTCTTCAACATGGAAGGCGGCTGCTATGCCAAGTGCATCGACTTGTCCGAGAAGAACGAGCCGGTTATCTGGAAAGCCATCAAGCACGGTGCAGTGCTGGAAAATGTCGTTCTCGACGCCAACAAGCACGCCGACTACGCCGATGTCAGCCTGACCCAGAACAGCCGCGCTGCCTACCCGCTGGAGCACGTTGCCAAGCGTTCCGAAGCCAACCTGGGCGGCGAGCCTAACGCGGTCATCTTCCTGACCTGCGACCTGACTGGTGTTCTGCCTCCGGTTTCGATCCTGAACAACGAACAGGCTGCCTACCACTTCCTGTCCGGCTACACCGCGCTGGTCGGTTCCACCGAAATGGGCTCGGGCGGCGGCATCAAGTCGACCTTCTCCACCTGCTTCGGCGCACCGTTCTTCCCGCGTCCGGCTGGCGAGTACGCCGAGCTGCTGATCAAGCGCATCAATGCCTTTGGCTCCAAGGTCTACCTGGTCAACACCGGCTGGACCGGCGGTGGCTACGGCGTCGGCAAGCGCTTCAGCATCCCGACCACCCGTGGCGTGATCTCCGCTATCCAGAGCGGCGCACTGATCGGTGCCGAGACCGAGCACCTGGACATCATCAACCTGGACGTGCCCAAGGCTGTTCCAGGCGTCGAGACCGAGCTGCTCAACCCACGTAACACCTGGGCTGACAAAGCCGCCTACGATGAAGCCGCCAAGGGTCTGGCCAAGCTGTTCACCGAGAACTTCAAGAAGTTCGACGTATCCGACGCCATCAAGGCCGCTGGTCCGCAGCTGTAAGCTGTCGCTGGTTGCAACGAAGAAGCCGCCCCAAGGGGCGGCTTTTTCGTGTCTAGCGTTGCTACCGGCGGTCAAGCCGATTCCCCATCGCTGGCAAACCAGCGCTTGCAGGTTCTGCGCTGCCCCTGTGCCGCCATGGGCCCTTTAGCAGCCGGTAAAATTTATCCGCCTTCAGGAATATTCTGTTTCACTTGTCGATATCCGTGCAAATCACCGGGCCAGGTCAATGACAGAATCCCCAAACCGAACCGCCTTTTCCCACTTTCACCCGATACTCACTCGCCCTCAGGACAACGACCACAACGGTCATGTCGCCGGTGCCACCGTGCATGGCTTCTTCGAGACCGCCATTCAGGCATTTCTCGTCGAGCAAGCCGATATGGACTTGCGCGATGGTGAGTTGGCAGCCTTCGTGGTCAGTTCGTCGGCGGACTTCTATGCGCTGCCGGGTTTCCCGGATGTGCTGGAGGTGGGCTTGGGTATAACCCGCCTGGCGGGCAGCACGGTGGAGTACCGTCTGGCGCTGTTTCGCCCTGGGGATCAGGATGCCTGTGCGGCCGGTAGGGTGGTGCAGGTGTTCATCGAGCGGGAAAGCGGTCGCCCGGTGCCGCTGCCGAGCGCGTTGAGCAGTATTCTCTCGGGCCTGCAGTTGGACCCTCAGACATAAAAAAGCCCCGCGGGTGAGGGCGGGGCTTTTTGTTGCCAGGCCAGAGGCCTCAGGCATTAGTCGCGCCAGTGGCGCTTGTGCTTGCGGTGACCGTAGTGGTGGCCACGGTCCCAGTGACGACGGTCGTCGTAGTCACGACGATAACGGCGGTGCTCGTGACGCTCGTCTTCATCGGCCTTGTTACCCATGTAGTTACCCAGCGCACCACCGGCACCACCGCCGGCTGCTGCGCCAATGTAGCTACCGGTGGTACCGCCTACGGAGCGACCTACCACGTTACCGCCTGCCGCACCCAGCGCACCGCCGATGGCGGCCTCACCACGCTGGTGCTTGTCGGCACCTACCGCACTGCCTGCGGCACCGCCCAGGCCAGCGCCAATGGCGCCGCCGGTGCTACCACCGATGGACTGGCCCACAACCGAGCCCAGTACCCCACCCAATGCGCCGCCAATGCCGGCCTCGGTGGTGCCGCCTGCCATGGCAACGCCGCTGAGCAAGCTGAAAGACAACAACAGAATCGAGGAGTACTTCTTCATCGAGAAAGCCTCATAGGGATGACGAGGCGAATTTGAGGCTCTGCGAGGCTGCTGGCAACGAAAATCCGACGAGTAACACGAGTTGTACACAATTCTCTAAGTTACTGTTTTTTCGTTGAAACTTTCTCGATTTTCGCTTGTCTTAGGCTGTTATGACAAAAGCCCTGAGCCATTACGGACAGGGCTTTTTTCGTTTTCGCAGGTGCGTTTTCAGGCCTGATCGTCGCCCAGCCGGTGCCTACAGAATACGACCATCATCCCGCGCTCGCTCCAGTTTGATGGCGACGAATTTGGAGGTTGGCGTATGGCTGCCCTCACCGATGCTCTCAAGCGGAATCAGCGGGTTCACTTCCGGATAGTAAGCCGCTGCCTGGCCAGCCGGGATGTCGAACGCCAGCAACGTGAACCCGTGCACACGGCGTACATGATCATCCCCCCACAATGAGACGATGTCGACCTTTTGCCCCGGCTGGAAGCCCAGCCGGATGATGTCTGCTTCGTTGGCGAACAGTACTTCGCGCTGACCACGTACCCCCCTGTAGCGGTCATCCAGGCCGTAGATCGTGGTGTTGTACTGGTCGTGCGAGCGCATCGACTGCATGATCAGGTCGGGCAACTGGCCGCTGGCCCGGACGCGCTCATCGAGCAAAGTGTCCGGTAGCAGGTTGGCCTTGAAGTTGGCGCGACCGGTGTTGGTTTTCCACTCACGGCTGCTGGCGCTGTTACCCAGGTAGAAGCCGCCGGGATGACGAAGGCGCTCGTTGAAGCCGCTGAAACCGGCAATGGTGTCGCCGATCAGGTTGCGAATACGGTCGTAGTCGGCCACCAGCCAGTGCCAGTCCACCGGACGCTTGCCCAGTGTGGCGGCGGCGATGCCGGCGATAACGGCTGGTTCCGAACGCATCAGGGTCGACAGCGGCTTGAGCTGGCCGTTGGAGGCGTGGACCATGCTGAACGAGTCTTCCACAGTGACCGCCTGCGGGCCTTCGCTCTGCAGGTCGATGTCGGTGCGGCCCAGGCACGGCAGAATCAGCGCTTGCTTGCCATGGATCAGGTGGCTGCGGTTGAGCTTGGTGCTGATGTGCACGGTCAGCTCGCAGTTGCGCAGGGCCTGAGCGGTGCGCTCGGTGTCCGGCGTGGCTTGGGCGAAGTTGCCACCCAGGCCGATGAACACCTTGGCCCGGCCATCGAGCATGGCGTGGATCGCCTCGACGGTATTGTGGCCATTGTGGCGTGGCACACGGAAGTTGAAGCGCTTCTCGATGGCATCGAGCAGCGCTGCCGGTGGGCGTTCGTTGATGCCCATGGTGCGGTCGCCCTGCACGTTGCTGTGGCCACGTACCGGGCACAGGCCGGCGCCTGGTACACCGATGTTGCCGCGCAGCATCTGCAAGTTGACGATTTCCTGGATGGTTGGCACCGAATGGCGATGCTGGGTGATGCCCATCGCCCAGCACATGATCACGCGCTTGCCGCGGCAATACATGCGCGCTGCCAGCTCGATGTCGGCAAGGGCCAGGCCGGACTGGGCCTGGATATGCTCCCACGAGGTGGCATCCACTGCTGCCAGGTACTCATCGACGCCATGGCCGTGCTCGGCGATGAAGGCATGGTCGAATACGGCTGGCTCGCCCTTGGCCTGGGCTTCGCGCTCCCACTGCAGGACGAACTTGGCCATGCCGCGCAGCATCGCCATGTCGCCGCCCAGGGCCGGGCGGAAAAAGGCGGTATTGGTCGGGCGGTCGCTGTTGGTCAGCATTTCCAGCGGGTTTTGCGGATGCTGGAAGCGTTCCAGGCCACGTTCCTTGAGCGGGTTGACGCACACCACCTGGGCGCCGCGTTTGACCGCATCGCGCAGTGGGTCGAGCATGCGTGGATGGTTGGTGCCGGGGTTCTGGCCCCAGACGAAGATCGCGTCGGCATGCTCGAAGTCGTCGAAGGTGACGGTACCCTTGCCGACCCCGACGCTCTGGCTCAAGGCTACGCCGCTGGCCTCGTGGCACATGTTCGAACAGTCGGGGAAGTTGTTGGTGCCGTAGGCGCGCACGAACAGCTGGTAGAGGAATGCCGCTTCGTTGCTGGCCCTGCCCGAGGTATAGAACTCAGCTTGATCGGGGGTGAGCAGGGCGTTCAGCTCGCGGGCGATCAGGGCGAAGGCGTCGTCCCAGGCGATAGGTCGGTAACGGTCGCTGGCCGGATCGTAAACCATTGGCTCGGTCAGGCGGCCCTGGTATTCGAGCCAGTAGTCGCTTTGTTCGAGCAATGCGCTCACGCTGTAGCGTGCAAAGAAGGCCGCATCCACCCGACGCTTGGTGGCTTCCCAGTTGACCGCCTTGGCGCCGTTCTCGCAGAACTTGACCATGCCGCTTTCGGGCGAGTCGCCCCAGGCGCAGCCGGGGCAGTCGAAGCCGCCGTTCTGGTTGGTCTTGAGCAGTGCGCGAATGTTCTTCAGCGCGTTGTCGCTCGCGACCCAGGCCTTGGCCACGCTGCGCAGCGCGCCCCAGCCTCCGGCGGGGCCGTCATAGGGCTTGTAGCGAGGGGTGGAAGCTGGGGCGTTGTCTGGAAGGTGCTGGTACGAGGTCACGACTGTTACGACTCCGCCGCTGGGCTGTAGACCCGCGGTGCGCTGTGTTTGGGCAGGTGGATGAGGTTGAGGTTGTGCTTGCGCGCCCACTGCAGGGCCAGGCCGGTCGGGGCCGAGAGGCTCACCAGGGTCTGGATCCCGGCGCGCAGGACTTTCTGGATCAGTTCCAGGCTGCAGCGGCTGGTGACGATGGCCAGGCCGCCGTCGGTGCTGATTTCCCGACGCAGCAGCGCGCCGATCAGCTTGTCCAGGGCGTTGTGTCGGCCGATGTCTTCACGGCCGAGCAGCAACTCGCCGTTACGGTCCATGAACAGTGCGGCGTGTACCGCCCCACAGTGCTGCCCCAAGGGCTGGAACTGGTCGATACGCTGGCGCAGGCCGACCAGCCAGGCCGCCGGCGGCAGGGGCGCGCCGGGCAACTCGGTCAACTCTGGCAAGGCCTGTTCCAGGGCCTCGACCCCGCACAGGCCGCAGCCACTGGTGCCGGCCAACTGACGGCGTTGGTTCTTCAGGTTCCAGAAGGCGCGGCTGGATATCTCGATGTCGGCATACATGGCCGAGCCGCTGCCCGAGAGCTTGAGGTCGTAGATTTCCGCTGTGCCTTCGACGATGCCACTGCCGACACTGAAGCCGACCGCGAAGTCCTCAAGGTCGGTGGGGCTGACCAGCATCACGGCCTGATTGAGGCCGTTGTAGGCGATGGCCAGGGCGACTTCCTCGGCAAGCGGGGTGCTGGCTCGTTCGCCATCGTCGAGCTGCACGTAATCGTAGGTATTGCTGGCGGCCGGCATGGACAGGGGTGTGGAGGCCGCGCAGACCGGAGGCTTGCTGTTCATCGGAGCTGGCTTTCGACGGCTTTTTGATAGCACAAGCCTAGGCGCGTGGGCTGCCCACGTCTAATCGCTAGGGTCTATGCCTTGATAGAGCGCGTCGATTGGTCGCAGGGGAGCGGGGGCGGCGATCCTGGCCTAGACTCCTGGCTCCGAGGTTTCATCAACAAGGAGCGCGTCATGAGCCTGTTCAGTTTCGTGAAGGAAGCCGGCGAGAAGTTGATCGACCTGCTGACCCCCGGCAATGCCAAGGCCGAGGAACAGCTCAAGAAGCATGTGGAGACCGTCGGGCTGGGAAACCCGAACATCAGCGCCACTGTGGAAGGAGACAAGATCATCCTCAAGGGCGAGGTGGCCAGCCAGGAGGAAAAGGAAAAGATCATTCTGGCAGCCGGCAATATCGCCGGAGTGGCCACTGTCGAGGACCAGATCACCGTCACCGGGCCGGTTGCCCAGGCCGCGCGGTTCGTCACGGTCAAGAAGGGTGACACCCTCAGTGCCATCGCCAAAGCCGAATATGGCGATGCCAACCAGTACAACAAGATCTTCGAGGCGAACAAGCCGATGCTCAAGCACCCTGACAAGATCTATCCGGGGCAGGTGCTGCGGATTCCGGACTGATCGGGTGGTGCTATCGAGGCCAAGCCGGCTCGTGCAGGGGAAGGCTTGGCGTCGATCACGGTGCTACAGCCCGGCCAGTAATTCCCGGTAATCCTCGACCGCCGCAAACTCCTGGGTGTCCCGCGGGGCTGCCTGGCTGTCGGGTTGGCGTACCGCCAGCAGATGCCCCACGCCAAACCTTTGTGCACTGCGCAGAATCGCCAGGGTGTCGTCGATGAACAGGCTACGGGCCGGATCGAAACCGATATCGGCTTGCAGTGCGTCCCAGAATTGCGGGCTTTCCTTTGGGTACCCATAGTCATGGGAGCTGATCAGCCGCTCGAAGTAACACGCCAGCTCCACACGCTCCAGTTTCAGCGACAGCGAGTCGCGGTGGGCATTGGTGATCATTACCACCCGCTTGCCTGCCTTGCGGACTGCCGCCAGGAAGGTGTCGGCATCGGGTCGCAGGGCGATCAGGTGGGCGATTTCGCGTTTGAGTTCGCGGATCGGCAGGTTCAGTTCGCGACTCCAGAAATCTAGGCAGTACCAGTTGAGCGTACCGGCGTTGCGCTCGAACAACGGTTGCAGCTCCAGTTCCGCCATGGCCCGGCTCACCCCATGCAGTTCGGCGTAGCGCTGGGGCAGGTGGTCCAGCCAGAAACGGTTGTCGTAGTGCAGGTCGAGCAGTGTGCCATCCATGTCCAGCAGGACGGTATCGATGGCGGACCAGGGAAGAACAGGCATGGGAAACTCTCGATCAGTCGGCAAGCCACGGTATAGTAACCCGTTCACGCCAAGGAGCCGCCCCATGCGCCAGAAACCTACCGTCCTCAATCGCGAGATCGTCGCCAGCAGCCGCCTGTTTCGCGTCGAGGCCGTGCAGTTGCGCTTCGCCAACGGCAACGAGCGCACCTACGAGCGCTTGGTGGGCCGAGGCAACGGTTACGGCGCGGTGATGGTGGTGGCTATGCTCGATGCAGAGCACGCGGTGTTGGTCGAAGAGTATTGCGGCGGTACCGACGAGTACGAGCTGTCGCTGCCCAAAGGCCTGATCGAACCGGGCGAAGACGTGCTGGCGGCGGCTGACCGTGAGCTCAAGGAAGAAGCCGGTTTCGGCGCTCGGCAGCTTGAGCACCTGACCGAGCTGTCGCTGTCGCCGGGCTACATGAGCCAGAAGATCCAGGTGGTATTGGCCACTGACTTGTACGAAGAGCGCCTGGAAGGTGACGAGCCGGAGCCGATGCGGGTCGACAAGGTCAACCTGCGCGAGTTGTCCGCCTTGGCCATGCACCCGCAGTTCACCGAGGGCAGGGCGCTGGCGGCGCTGTACCTGGCCCGCGACCTGCTGATCCAGCGGGGGCTGCTCGACGCATGAACGACCAACAGCTGATGCATGAAGTGGTGAAGCTGGCCGTGCAGGCGGGCGAGGCTATCTTGCCGTTCTGGCAGTCGGACGTAGCGGTGACCGCCAAGGCCGACGATTCGCCGGTGACGGCTGCCGACCTGGCAGCGCACCGGGTCATCGCCGACGGCCTGGCGGCCCTGGCGCCGCACATTCCCGTGCTGTCGGAAGAGGACTGCAACATCCCGCTGACCGAGCGCCAGGGCTGGACGCGCTGGTGGTTGGTCGACCCGCTGGATGGCACCAAGGAGTTCATCGCCGGCAGCGAAGAGTTCACGGTCAATATCGCCCTGATCGAGGAAGGCGAGGTGGTGTTTGGCGTGGTGGCCATGCCGACCAATGGTCGCTGCTACTTCGGTGGTCGGCAGTTCGGTGCCTGGCGTGCCGATCCAGGTGCCGATCCCCTGTCTATTCGGGTGCGCAACACGCCGCCTGCCGGTAGCCGTTTCACGGTGGTGGCCAGCCGTCGTCATTCCAGCCCTCAGCAGGAGGCGCTACTGGCGGGGTTGGGAGGCACTGTCGGTGAGCTGGAACTGGCCAATATCGGCAGCTCCCTGAAGTTTTGCCTGCTGGCTGAGGGGAGCGCCGATTGCTACCCGCGTCTGGCGCCGACTTCGCAATGGGACACGGCAGCTGCCCAGGGTGTCGTGGAGGGTGCGGGCGGCGAGGTCATCGAAGTGGACGGTCAGCCATTTCGCTATCCCGCGCGGGAGTCGCTGCTCAACCCCTTCTTCCTGGCCTTGCCGGCCGCTGCCAGCTGGCGTGAGGCGTTCATCGAGCACTGTGTCAAACGTTGATGGTGTGCGGGTCGATCGCCGGCTTGCCGGCGATCTGCTGCTTTAGCGATGCAGTACGTACTGCCCGCTGAAACGCACCGCAGGCTCGTCGCTGCCAAGATTACTGACGGTGGTTTCCAGCGTCAGCCGCGCCCGTCCGCGACGCTGATACAGCGTGATGAACCGCTCCCAGGTCTTGTCGTCTGGCGCCGGGCACCGCGCCTGGGCCGCACCCGTCACCGGCAGCGGATAGCTGATCTGGCCTTCCTGAATGACGATGTGGCCGTCATCGATGCCCAGCTCGCGTAGACGCAGGTGCAACCAGCCCCAACCTACCAGCACCGCGGCGCAATACAGACTGCCGCCAAACATGGTGCTCTTGTGGTTGACGTTGGCCTCCAGCGGTAGTTGCAGCTGCAGGCAGTGATTTTGCCAGCCAACGACTTCCAGCCCCATTTCGCGGGTCAGGGGAATGTCATGGTGCAGTACGGACTGCAGGTACTGGCTGTCGGTGGTCATGGGCGAGGGTCCTCTTGGTCGTCGTTTCCGCTGCTGGCGCCTTCGAAGCTAAGGCCATGCTTGCGCAGCTTGTCGTGCAGGGTCTTGCGGGGGATGCCAAGGGCTTCGGCCAGGCTGCGCATCGAGCTGTGCGGCTGGGCCAGCTCGGCGGCGATCAGCGAGCGTTCGAACTGTTCGACCTGTTCGCTGAGATTGCCGCTGAGCACCGGGGCTGCCGGTGCCGTCGCGGCTGGCAACTGGCCGTCGAGGGCCAGCTCCAGGCCCAGGGCGAAACGCTCGGCGGCGTTCTGCAGTTCGCGCACATTGCCTGGCCAGTCGTGGCGCAGCAGGATGGCGCGTTGCGCCGGTTGCAGGCTGTGTGGCGCAAGACCGTGGCGCTGGCTGGCGGCATCGGCGAAATGCTGGAACAGCACCAGAATATCGTCGCCGCGTTCACGCAGTGGCGGGATACGCAGCGGGGCGACGTTCAGGCGGTAGTAAAGGTCGGCGCGGAAGCGGCCCTGGTCGGCGGACTGGCGCAAGTCTTCCTTGGTGGCAGCGATCACGCGGATATCCAGCGGGATAAGCTGGTTGCCGCCCAGGCGTTCGACCACGCGTTCTTGCAGCAGGCGCAGCAGCTTGACCTGCACATCCAGGCTCATGCTCTCGATTTCGTCGAGGAACAGCGTGCCGCCATTGGCGAACTCGAACTTGCCGATGCGGCGTTTTTGCGCGCCAGTGAAGGCGCCCGGCTCATGGCCGAACAGTTCGCTTTCCACCACCGACTCGGCCAGCGCCCCGGCGTTGATCGCCACGAACGGCCCATCGCGGCGGCTGGAAAGGTCATGCAGGGCACGTGCGACCACCTCTTTGCCGGCGCCAGTCTCGCCCAGAATCAGGACATCCGCGCGGGTACCGGCCAGGGCGCCGATCTGCTCGCGCAGGCGCTGCATGGCGGGCGACTGGCCAACCAGGCGAGTGGACAGCTGCTGACGGTCGCTCAGGGCCAGACGCAGGCTGCGGTTGTCCAGCACCAGGCGGCGCAAGGCCAGGGCGCGGCGCACGCTATCGAGCAAGGCATCGGTGGCGAACGGCTTTTCCAGAAAGTCGTAGGCCCCGGCGCGCATGGCCTGTACCGCCAGCGGCACATCGCCGTGGCCGGTGATCAGCAGCACCGGCAGCTCGTTGTCGCGCCCGTGCAGTTGTTCCAGCAGTTGCAGGCCATCGATGCCAGGCATGCGGATATCGCTGACCACCACCCCCGGCCAGTCAGGCTCGATGCGCCCGGCCAGGTCCTGTGCATCGGCCAGGGCGACCACCTTCAGCCCCGCCAGGTCGAGGGTCTGGCTCAGGGCCTGGCGCAGGTGTGGATCGTCGTCCACCAGAATGACCTGGGCGTGGCTGTCGATGAATGTCTCGGTCGTCATGCCGAGGGGTCCTCCGAAGGTTGCAGGTTGGCGCCAGGCTTGGCCACACGCAGCTGCAAGGTCAGCAGGGCGCCACCTTCCGGGTGGTTGCCGAGCAGCAGTTCGCCACCCAGGGCGCGCATCAGGCTTTCGCAGATAGCCAGGCCCAGGCCCAGGCCTTGGGTGCGGGTCTTGGTGGTGAAGAATGGCTCCTTGGCATGCTCCAGGGCCTGGCGGCTGAAACCTGGGCCATTGTCGCGAATGTACAGGTAGACGTAATCGTCACGCTTTTCGGCACTCAACCAAAGTCGACGTGGGTTGGCTTTTTCGGTCAGTGCATCGAGGGCGTTGGCCAGCAGGTTACCGAGCACCTGGCGCAGGCGGGTTTCACCGGCCTGCACCCAAAGGGTGGCGTCCGGCAGGTCGCGGATCAGTTCCACGGCCATGGCGCGCCGACGCTTGGCCAGCAGGGCCAGGGCATCATCCAGGGCCGGCTGCAGGGCCACGCTCTCCGGGGCATGGCGATCGCGCCGGGCGAACGCACGCAGGTGGGCGATGATCGAAGCCATGCGCCCGGTCAGCTCGCCAATCAGCTTGAGGTTGCCGCGGGCATCTTCGGTGCGCTGGTGGTCGAGCAGGATCTCGGCGTTTTCCGCGTAGCTGCGGATCGCGGCCAGGGGCTGGTTGAGCTCATGGCTGATGCTCGCCGACATGGTACCGAGCACCGACAGCTTGCCGGCCTGGACCAGCTCGTCCTGGGCACGGACCAATTCCTGCTGGGCATTCTCACGTTCGAGCACCGCGCTTTTGAGGCGGGCGTTGAGGCCTTCGAGGTCGGCGGTACGTTCCATCACACGCTTTTCGAGCTCTTGGCGGCCACGTGCTTCGAAGTCGATGCGATCGATGTAGTGGCGTCGTCGCTGCATTACCAGCCCGGCCAGCAACATCAGCACCAGCAAGGCGCCGCCACCGATGGCCATGACGGTCTGCACCGAGCGGTCGACCAGGATGCGTGGGGCGAGAATACTGACTTGCCAGCCGGTTTCCTTGATGTCGCGGGTCTGGATCAGCCAGGCCTGAGGGTCCAGGGTCAACGGCTGCGGCGCCTGGGTCGGGTAGGGCTGGATGGCGATGATCGCCTGGCGTTCGGCCTCGGTCAGCTCACGGGTGGAGCGGAAACGCCAGTCTGGCCGCGAGGTCAGCACCACCACGCCGTTCTGGTCGGTCAGCAGCAGTTGCTCGGGCGTCCGGCCCCAAAGGGTTTCGGTGTGGTCCAGGTCGACCTTGACCACCAGCACGCCGACCACCCGTTCGCGGTCGCGCACGGCCGCGGCGAAGAAGTAGCCGCGTTTGGCCGAGGTGGTGCCCTGACCGAAGAAGCGCCCCAGACGTCCTTCCATGGCTTCGATGAAGTACGGGCGGAAGGCGAAGTTACGGCCGACGAAGCTGTCGTGCTTGTCCCAGTTCGACGCGGCCAGGGTGTTGCCGCTCACGTCCATCAGGTACATCACCTCGGCACCGGTCTGGTGGACGATGTCCTTGAGCAAGCGATTGGCGTTGGTGACCGCTTCTATGCGAAACGGGTCGGCCAGCACGTTGCGCAGCGCCGGCAGGTCGCCGAGGATCTGCGGCAAGGTCTCGTACCGGTGCAGGGTGCCGAGCAGGTTCGCGACATACAGGTCGAGGGTCTGGCGGTTCTGCGAGGCCAGTTCGTCCTGATAGTAACGTTCGGCGAGGTGGTGCAGGGGCCACAGCAACGGAGCCAGGCACAGGGCCAGCAGGGCCAGGCTGCGCCAGCGGGGGCGGCGAGGGGGCGTGGGTTTTGCAATCATCGCGTAAAGGCGCCAGAAGAGTCTGGCGCAATTATGCGCTAGTTACGGCAGGTCATCAGCGCCTGCGGCCATCACGCGACTCAGGGGAACAGATCCGCTTCGCTCAACGGGGCGCCTGCCTGGTCCTTGGCAGAAAGGATGGGCGGGTACTTCTTGTCCCACTCGATGGCAAGCTCAAGGTCGTCCCAGCGGATGCAACGTTCGGCGGCGGGGTTGTAGTAATCGGTGGTCTTGTACAGGAAGTCCGCCGACTCGCTCAGCACCTGGAAGCCATGGGCAAACCCAGGGGGAATCCAGAACTGGCGGTGGCCATCGGCGCTCAGTCGGGTAGCCACCCAACGCCCGAAGGTGGGCGAGCTGCGCCGAATGTCCACGGCCACATCCAGCACTTCGCCATGCGTTACCCGAACCAATTTCCCCTGGGGGTTGTCGATCTGGTAGTGCAGCCCGCGCAGCACACCGCGTCGAGAGCGTGAGTGGTTGTCCTGGACGAAGGGCGAAGTGAAACCTGTTTGCCTGGCGAAGTCGCGGGCGTTGAAACTCTCGAAGAAAAAGCCGCGGCTGTCGCCGAAGACCTTGGGTTCGATGATCAGCACATCAGGGATGTCGGTGGCAATGATGTTCATGGCGATAACTGGCCCCCTGAGCTCTGATTCGACCGTGTCAGTCCCTGTTCAATTTAGCCACCCTGGCCTCTTGCAGCCTAGATTGCCAGCATGGCAGCGCTTGCGGTCACGCTCATCATTTCATCTTCAACGCTTGTTTATCGGCGATTTTGCGGGCGAGATAAGTGAAATGTGAAAGAGGTTTCATCTTCAGTGCCTGCGATGCGGGGCCGCTTTGCTGACAGGTTTAATGTGGCTATGTTACACATTTAAGTCGATTGTTATCGGCGTGATTTCGTTCTCTTATGCTTAAACGGTTGGTCTTGTGGCTTCTAAAGCCGATATTTATCGGTTAAATTGGCAGGCAACTGAACAGCGCAACCCCTGGCCAGCACGCCGGGCTCTACAAGAGGTTAACCATGAAAACCCTTAACTCGACACCCCGCGCCGACGGCTTCCACATGCCAGCCGAGTGGGCGCCGCAGAGCCAGGTCTGGATGGTCTGGCCGGAGCGTCCGGACAACTGGCGCCTGGGTGGCAAGCCGGCGCAGGCCGCCCATGTGACCCTGGCCAAGGCCATCGCGCGCTTCGAGCCTGTTACCGTGGCGGTTTCCGCGGGCCAGTACGAGAACGCCCGTCGTCAGCTCGACCTGCCGAACATCCGTGTGGTTGAGATCAGCAACGATGATGCCTGGGTGCGCGACACCGGCCCGACTTTCGTCATCAACGACCATGGCGAAGTGCGCGGTGTGGACTGGGGCTTCAATGCCTGGGGTGGTTTCGACGGGGGCCTGTACGCGCCGTGGAACCGCGATGAAGAGCTGGCGGCCAAGGTCCTGGAAATGGAACGTTGCCAGCGTTACCACACCGAAGGTTTCGTGCTTGAGGGCGGTTCGATTCACGTGGATGGTGAAGGCACCCTGATCACCACCGAGGAATGCCTGCTCAACCGTAACCGTAACCCGCACCTGAACCGCGAGCAGATCGAAGACATCCTGCGCGAGCACCTGTCGGTCGAGACCATCATCTGGCTTCCCGATGGCCTGTACAACGACGAAACCGACGGCCATGTCGACAACTTCTGCTGTTACGTCAGCCCAGGCGAAGTGTTACTGGCCTGGACCGATGATTCCAACGATCCCAACTATGCACGCTGCCACGCGGCCTATGAGGTGCTAAAAAATAGCCGCGACGCCAAAGGGCGCGAGTTTGTGGTGCACAAGATGCCGATTCCGGGCCCACTGTTCGCCACCCAGGAAGAATGTGACGGCGTCGACCATGTCGCGGGTAGCCAGGAGCGCGACCCCTCGGTCCGCCTGGCAGGGTCGTATGTGAACTTCCTGATCGTCAACGGCGGCATCATTGCTCCAAGCTTCGACGACCCAGCAGATGCGCAGGCTAGAGCGATTCTGGCCAAGGTCTTCCCGGACCACGAGGTGGTCATGATTCCGGGGCGTGAACTGCTGCTGGGCGGAGGCAACATCCACTGCCTGACTCAACAGCAACCGGCACCGGTCAAGCGCTGATACGCAACTCCCACAAAAGGCCCGTCAATTGACGGGCCTTTTGTTTCCGGCAGATGTTCGGCAGGCCACATGGCATATGTTTTGTATTGTTTTTCATGGGCTTAGACCCAGCAGACGGGAAGTGCCGTTCTGTAACAATACCAACGTAAATTTGCCGCTCACGGGGCCCAGGGAGTACGTGGAAAGATGAATGCAGCAAGTGAGTCGGCATTGCCCCCATCGGCAGTGGATCACCAATCGCTCCAAATTCTGGCGCAGTGGTTGAAACACCATGGATGCAAACGGGTCAGGACGACCGACCCTCGCCGCCTGCTGGACGGGCGATACCCCCAAGGGCTGATCAGCGATGCAGAGCTAGAAGCGCTGCTGGCCGTATGGCATTGATCAGGGGTTGACCTGTCAACAAATGAACGCCACCGCACTTGCGGTGGCGTTTTTTTTGGGGTGCGCTTTTTGCGTATCTGCTCCCCTCGGCTTGTTCAACAAGCGCTGTGGGTAGTGTCCACTTCGGCCGGTCGATTTTTCCTCGGCCAGAGATAAATTGTCTGTCTTGACCGGGCACCTGCATTGAAATGCACCAGACCTTAGGGTGATTTTGGTTATATCAACCTGCATTTCACGAGTTTTTGACATTTGTAATCGCACGCGGCTACGATTCGGCCAACGCCTGCTGGCCACCTATGGCCATGCTGCTGCACAAGGCCCGCCACCCGACCATTGGCGGGCTTTTCAGTTTGGATCCGCAAAGCGTCGAACCTACGAAGGGGCGTTGGTTCCTGGCGTCATATTGCAGAGCGTTTTTGATTAAGAAATAAGGAAAACAACATGTTGAAAACCAGGATCAGCCTGGTCGCGCTGGCGATGATCGCCGCGACCCAGGCCCAGGCCAACGAGCAGGCCGAAAGCAAGGGCTTCATCGAAGACAGCCACGCAAACGTTCTCCTGCGTAACGCTTACATCAACCGTGACAAGAAGCACGGTACCGATGACCAGATCGAATGGGGCCAAGCGTTCATCGCCAACTTCTCCTCTGGCTTCACCCAAGGCACCGTTGGTGTCGGCGTCGACGCATTCGGCCTGTACGCCGTGCGTCTGGATGGCGGCAAAGGTCACAATGGCGGTGCCGGCGTCGACTTCTTCAAACCGCACAACACCAAGAACGCCGATGACAATGCCAGCTCGCCGCATGATCTGGCCCGTGCGGGCGCTGCCGTGAAGTTCCGCATCTCCAACACCGTGCTCAAGTACGGTGACCAGATGCCAACCCTGCCAGTGCTGCAATACGACGACGCACGTCTGCTGCCAGAAAGCTTCACCGGCACCCTGATCACCTCCAAGGAGATCGAAGGCCTGGAGCTGAACGCCGGCCGCTTCACCCAGGAAGCGCGCAAGAGTGCCGAGCGTCGTGACGGTGGCGGCCTGAAGTCGATCAACGTCTTCGGCGGTAGCTACAAGTTCACCGATAACTTCACCGCTTCGTTGTACACCGCAGACAACGAAGACGTGATGAAGAAGCACTACCTGGGCCTGAACTACGTCTTCCCGATCGCCAATGACCAGTCCCTGACCCTGGACTTCAACGGCTACAAGTCGGACATCGACAAGAAGTATGTGCAGTCCGCTGGTCTTAACGGCGACTCCAACACCATCTGGAGCCTGGCTGCGACCTACGCCTACGGCCCGCACTCCTTCACCCTTGCGCACCAGCGCAGCACCGGCAGCACTGGCTACAACTACGGTTGGTACCAGAACGAAGGTGGCGTGGGTGACGGTGGTTCGACCATCTACCTGGCCAACTCCTACTGGTCCGACTTCAACGCCGAGGACGAGCGTTCCTGGCAGCTGGGCTATGGCCTGGACTTCGGTGCCTTCGGCATTCCGGGTCTGACCTACAAAGTGGCCTACGTCGTGGGTGACAACATCAACACCCGCAAGGTCGGCGCCCCGCAAGGCTTCGGTGAAGGTAAAGAGCGCGAGATCTTCAACCAGATCCGTTACGTCGTTCAAGACGGTCCGGCCAAGGACCTGTCGATCAAGCTGCGTAGCTCGTTCGTGCGTACCAACAACGCTGTCCAGCAGAACGGCAACTACATGGACGACGGCAACGAAGTTCGTGTGTTCGTCGAGTACCCGATCAGCATCTTCTGATCCTGATCGCGTCACCAGCAGCCCCGGCCTATGCCGGGGCTGTTTCGTTTCGGCGTACCGCAGCCACCGCTGGCGCCTCCAGGGCCTCAACGGTATCTGGCGCGAAGCTGTCGCTGCGGGCCATGCGCCACATCCGCGCGTAGAACTCACTTTCGATCGAGCCACTGAGCAATTCGCCTGGCTTGAGGAACTGATGCAAGTCCGAGAACAGGCTGATTTCGCTGGTGCTGATGCGCCGCGCCAGGTGCTTGGGCTTGAGCTCCGACGGGTGTTCCAGGCCCGCCGCGGCCAGCATCTCGGCCAGCGCGTGCAAGGTGTTGCGGTGGAAGCTGGCGACGCGCTCGGCCTTGTCCGGCACCACCAGGGCGCGTTGACGCAGTGGGTCCTGGGTCGCGACGCCGGTCGGGCATTTGTTGGTATGGCAGCTTTGCGACTGGATGCAGCCAATGGCGAACATGAAGCCACGCGCCGAGTTGACCCAATCGGCACCGATGGCCAGCACGCTGGCGATATCGAAGGCGCTGACGATCTTGCCGGCGGCACCGATGCGGATACTGCTGCGCAAGTTCAGGCCCACCAGGGTGTTGTGCACGAACATCAGGCCTTCACGCATGGGCACGCCCATGTTGTCGCTGAATTCGCGTGGCGCCGCGCCGGTGCCGCCTTCCTTGCCGTCGACGACGATGAAATCAGGCGTGATGCCGGTGGCCAGCATGGCCTTGGCGATGGCCATGAACTCCCACGGGTGGCCCAGGCAGAACTTGAACCCCACGGGTTTGCCCCCTGACAACTCACGCAGGCTAGCGATGAACTTGAGCAGTTCCACCGGCGTGCGGAAGGCGCTGTGGGCGGCGGGTGAGATGCAGTCTTCGCCAATGCGCACGCCACGGGTGGCGGCAATCTCCGGGCTGACCTTGTGCCCTGGCAGGATGCCGCCGTGGCCAGGCTTGGCGCCTTGGCTGAGCTTGACCTCGATCATCTTCACCTGGGGCGAGCGCGCCTGCTCGGCGAAGCGTTTGGGGTCGAAGCGACCCTCCTCGGTCCGGCAACCGAAGTAGCCGCTGCCGATCTCCCAAATCAGGTCGCCACCGTGTTCGCGGTGGTAGGGGCTGATGCTGCCCTCGCCGGTGTCATGGGCGAAACGCCCCATGCGTGCGCCCTGGTTGAGGGCGGCGATGGCGTTGGCGCTGAGTGCGCCGAAACTCATGGCCGAGATGTTGAAGATCGACGCCGAATACGGCAGCCGGCACTGCGGACCACCGATGGCGATGCGGAACGACGCCGGGTCAGGCGTGGCCACCGGCACCATGGAGTGGCTGATGAACTCGAAGCCAGGCTTGTAGGCATCGTTGAGGGTGCCGAATGCCTTCTCGGCGCTCTCGTTCTTGGCCCGGGCGTACACCAGCGAGCGCTGCGAACGGGAGAAGGGCAGCTTGTCGTCATCGCCCTCGATCAGGTACTGGCGGATTTCCGGGCGGATGGTTTCGATCAAGTAGCGAATGTTGCCCAGGATCGGGTAGTTGCGCCGCACCGCGTGATGGCTTTGGCGCAGGTCGTTGAGGCCGATCAGACTGAGCAGCGCGGTGATGACCGTGACGGGCCAGAGCCAGTCATGTTGGCCAAGGTACGGGAGGCTGGCGAAGGTGAAGATCAGGCAAGTCGCCAGGCAGGCGTAACGGCTGGGAAGAGAGTGTTTCATGGATCCATCGCTGACAGGATGACCGGGCCTAGGATAGGCAAAGCGACAGTTGGGAAAACCTGGAGAATCGGTAAAACACTGTTACGCGATGATGGGTTGTGCGGGCGCTTTTGGCCTCATGGGGGCAAACCGTTGGCCAATCCGGCCCTACCCCGGCAGTAGAACGCTGACCCGCAAGCCACCGCCCTCGCGGTTCATCAACCTCAGCTCGCCACCATGGCTGGCAGCGATCCGCTGGGCGATGCTCAATCCCAGCCCGTAGCCACCCGAGGCCTGGTTGCGCGAACCTTCACCCCGCACGAACGGGTCAACGATGGTCGCCAGCAGCCCCGGTGCGATACCCGGCCCGCGGTCGTCGATGTGGATGAGCACATGCGTGGTAGCACGTTCCAGCGTCACCGACACCGCTTTGGCATAACGCAGGGCATTGACCAGCAGGTTTTGCAGGCAGCGCTGCAACAGCAAGGCGTCGCCCTCCACATTGCCCACCTTGCCCTGTACCGGCAGTGGCTCGTCGGCGCTGGCCAGGTCGGCGCATAACCGGGCCACCAAGCGGTCGAGGTCGACTGGCTGCAGGTTCTGTTGCTCGCCAGCGCGCAGGTAATCGAGCACCTGGCCGATCATGTTGTCCATCTGGGTGATGTTCTGCCGCAGGCGTTCACGCTGTTCGGCGTCTTGCAGGCGTTCCAATCGCAGCCGCATGCGCGTCAGCGGCGTGCGCAAGTCGTGGGATACGGCGGCCAGAAAATGAGCCTTGTCGTTGACCATGGCAATCAGGCGCTGCTGCATGGCATTGAATGCCTGCGCTGCCTGGCGCACTTCTTGGGGCCCGTCCAGGGCCAGCGGCGGTTGTTCCAGGTTGCTGCCCAACCCACGTGCAGCATCGGCCAACCGCCTTAGTGGGCGCAGGCAAAGGCGCACCGCGACCAGGCAGACCAGCAGCACCGCAACGATCCGCAAGGCGTATACCCGCAGCAGGTAGTCACTGATCAGCAGCCAAGCCGATTCACCGCTCCAGCCTTGCAGCTCCTGGCCGTCGATGGTCAGCCAATGGCCGTCGGCCAAGGGAACCGCGAACTGGATATGCGCCTGCGCCGTACGCAGGCCGAACAGGCTGCGCCAGACGATCGGTTGGCCCAGTTCATCGGTCAGTTGCACGTTCAACAGGCGCACATCCTGAGCCTTGCCCAGCTCGTATTCCAACGCCTGGCGCAGTAGCAGCTCGACTCGCCGTCGCCCCCGGCGCTCGTCCTGTTTCGCCCCCGGCAAGGCCTCGACGCAGCGCAAGCGGTAATGCGTCGGCGCCTGCAGTTGGCCGACCGGGCAGTCCGCCTGGGCGATCAGCGGCGCGCTGCGGGCGGCGAGCAACCGCACTGGCGCTTCCAGCACCTGAGCGAAACGCACATCGAACCAGATGCTGCTCGACATCAGCTGGATCACCAGCGTGCCACTGACCATGATCAGCAGCAGCTGGCCAAACAACGTACGCGGCCACAGTCGGCGCAGCCAAGGCACCTCAGGCATCCGCCCCCGCGCGGGCGATGTTCAACAGATAGCCTTCGTTGCGAATGGTCAGAATCTGCACGTCGCCTTCCGGGGCGCGGCGCAACTGCTGGCGCAGGCGACTGATGCACATATCCACCGAGCGGTCGTCGGGGTGGTGATCGCGACCGAACGCGCTGCGGGTCAGTTGGTCGCGGGACACCACGCGGCTGTTGGCGTCCAGCAGCTCGCGCAGGACACGGTGGTCCGAGCGCGGCAGGGTCAGCGACTCCCCGTCCGGGCGGGTGAGCAGGCGCTTGATATGGTCGATGGCAAAACCCGCGAAGTGTTGTGTTTCGGCCACCGGCGCGTCGGTGGTCGCCTCCAGGCGCTGGGGACGGCGCAGCACCGCCTTGATGCGAGCGGTCAATTCGCGCGGTTCGAAGGGCTTGGCCAGGTAATCGTCGGCACCCACCTCAAGGCCGATGATGCGGTCCAGGGTGCTGCCCTTGGCCGACAGCATGATCACCGCCAGGCCGGGCGTTGCCTGCAACTGACGGCACAGGCTCAGGCCGTCTTCGCCAGGCAGCATCAGGTCGAGTACCACCAGGTCGACCTTGTGCCGCGCCAACTGCGCGCGCATCTCGTCGCCATGGGCTGCTGCCAGCACGCTGTAGCCGGCTTCGGTCAAATACTCGCAAAGAAGTTCGCGGATCTCGTCGTCATCATCGACGACAAGCAAGGTTGTGCTCATCGAAAAACACCTGTTGGCGGAAGGTCGGCAGCGCTCGTTACGTTCGATTACATGCCCGTACAAGCCGGACATGGAGCCCGAAGGGCGGATGCCTAGAATCGTAACAAAAAATCAACTGCGAATACGAAGCCTTCCCAAATGAATCATCAGCGCATCATGCCCGACGTCTCACCCATCCACCGAGGCGTTAACCACCTTCACCCGCTTGCGTTCTTCATTGCCGTCGCCTTGAGCGGCGGTGCCATGGCTGCCGACAGCCAACCGCTGGAGCTGGAGGCCACGCAAATCGAGGACAGCGCCCTGGTCCCGGCCGACGAGGCTGGCCAGCTGGGTTACACGGTCGAGAGCACCCGAAGCTCCACCGGCCTGAATCTGACCCCACGCCAGACCCCGCAATCGGTTACTACCATCACCCGCCAGCAGATGGACGACCGCGACATCCATACCCTCGAACAGGCGCTGGACACCACGCCAGGAGTGAGCGCCACCAAGTCCGAGGTCGGTGGTCGCACCGACTTTCGTGCCCGGGGTTACTCGATCAGCAACTGGAAGGTCGATGGACTGCAGTTCCAGGGCGGTTCCGACTTCAGCGGCGGCGGCAATGCGCTGAACATGGACCTGTACGAGCGCATCGACATCGTGCGCGGCGCCAACGGCCTGCTCGGCGGCACCGGCGACCCGTCGGCCACCGTCAACCTGATCCGCAAGGCCCCGACCCGCACCTTCGGTGGCAGTGCATACGCCACCTATGGCAGTTGGGACAAACGCCGCCTGGGCGCCGACCTGAACCTGCCGTTGTCCGAAGATGGCCGCCTGCGCTCACGCTTTGTGATGACCCAGCAGGACGCCAACTCATTCCGCGACAACCAGTCCGAGCGCTCCCGCGCTGCCCTGGCCAACTTCGAGTTCGACCTGGACGACGCCACCACCCTCGGTGCCGGTTACCAGTACGAGTACAACAAAGTGGTCGGCGGCGGATGGGGCGCGAACATCCCCATCTGGTATCGCGACGGCAGCAAGACCGACCTGCCGCGCAGCACCAACCTGGTCCCGAGCTGGAGCTTTGGCGAGTACGCCACCCGCACCGCATTCGGCTCGTTGGAGCACCATTTCGACAACGACTGGACACTGGACCTCAAGGCCGCCCAGAGCACTGCCGAAGTGCTCAACCACCGAGGCTTGGCCAAGGTCAACTCGGCGGGGCGCGGCCGCTACGGCGGCTACTGGGACCAGGACGGCAGCGGCGCCGTGCTCAACGGCCTGCACAGCACCAGCGACACCACCCAGCAATCCGCCCAGATCGACCTCTCGGGCCCGTTCCAGCTGTTCGGCCGCACCCACCAGGCCATGGTCGGTTACAACGACAGCCGCACCGTGGCCTGGTCGCCGGAATACAGCTGCACCATGGTCAGCGACGACCGCATCAGCGCGCCATCGGTGGGCTGCCAGTTCCGCGCCAACAACGGCTTCCCGGTGACCGACTGGCACAACGGCGTTGACAGCGACTACGACATGATCGCCTCCCGCACCGGCCGCCACACCAAGACCACCACCCGCCTGCAAGGCCTGTACGCCGCCACCCGCCTGAGCATCACCGACCCCCTGTCGGTGATCGTCGGCGTGCGCAGCACTGATTATTCGGCCACCACCCGCAACGTCAGCGGCGTGCGCAGCAACCAGCAGAACCACGGCATCGTCACGCCCTACCTGGGGGCGGTCTATGACCTCGACGACACCTACTCGCTGTACGCCAGCTACACCGACATCTTCAACCCCCAGACTGCCGAAACGGCCAGCGGCACCAAGGTCGAGCCGATTCGCGGCCAGAGCTACGAAACCGGTATCAAGGGTGAGTGGCTGGATGGCCGCTTGAACGCATCGGCGGCGTATTTCCGCACCAAGCAGCAGAACAAGGCCGTGCTAGACGACGGCCTGACCACGCCAACCGGCGGCGACGCCTACAAGGCCGGCACCGGCCAGGAAACCGACGGTATCGACCTCGAAATCGCTGGCGCCCTGACACCGAACTGGAACGTCTATGCCGGCTACACCTACCTGCATTTCCGCCGCGTCGACAGCGACGGCAGAAGTGACCCGTCGCATCTGTTCAAGGCATCGACCACCTACCGCCTGAGCGGCCCGCTCGACCGCTTGACCCTCGGCGCAGGCGTCAAGGCACAAACCAACATCCGCGCAATCTCAAGCCCGGCTGGGCAGCCGTTGAACGGTGTGAGTGGAGGGGCTACTGACGTGAACTGGTCCGGATATGCGATTTGGAATGCCATGGCCAAGTACCAGCTGACTGACGACACCACGGTGAGCTTCAACGTCGATAACTTGTTCGATAAGCATTACTACACGCAGTACGGGTTCTATGCGGGGGCGATCTACGGGGATCCGCGGAATATGGCGGTGACGGTGAGTACGGCGTTCTGATCAGGCGAGGGCTGCGTTGCAGCCCTTTGGTGATACCAGTGCGTCGCATCGGTGGAGTGCGCTTTTTGCGGGGCGGATTCAGGTGACGGAACGCCAAAACGAACAAACCCGCCAGACGAACGGTTTAACGCTGTGAGGGCAGGGGATTCGGAATCGAATCGGCGTGTAACAGCCTTGTCCTTCGTCGGTCTGTGCTCATAAGCCACTTGTCTGCTGCCCAGAATTGCGCCACTGTAAAGACTATTGTCATTACAGTGAGCTAGCCATCATGGCATCCATCAATGTTCGTATCGACGACGATCTCAAAATCCGAGCCTATCGTGAGCTTGAGCGGTTGGGTGTTACGCCCTCCGAGCTCATGCGCCAAGCCTTGCAGTACGTCGCCGAGCGCGGGCAGTTGCCTTTTAAGCCTGTGCTCATGACTGATGAAGATGAGGCGCTGCTAGCGATCGTTCGCGAGCGCCTTGCCGACCCTCAGCGAGTGAGGGTTTCGCTGGATGACCTATAGCCTTGAGTTCGATGCGCGAGCGCTAAAGGAATGGCAAAAGCTGGGGGATACGGTCCGGCAGCAACTCAAGAAAAAACTCGCCTCGGTTTTGCTGAATCCGAGGGTTGAGGCGAACCGGCTGCATAGCTTGCCGGACTGCTACAAGATCAAGCTGCGCAGTAGCGGCTACCGATTGGTCTACCAGGTGATCGAACAAGAGGTTGTAGTTTTTGTGGTAGCTGTGGATAAGCGCGAGCGGGAACAGGCTTATCTTAAGGCGGCAGAGCGAGTGGTAGGTAAAACGTCATAACGAAAAACTGTTAAAGGGCAGTTTTAGGCTCTGTCTGAAATCCCAAGAAACTGAAAGGTGGCCCCGGAACAGCCGGGGTTCTGTACAGTCGCCGGCCATCTGCGGAAAGGAATTCTGTGATGGCAAAGCGTTATGAACTCTCGGATGAGGCGTGGGCAGTGGTCGCCGATCTCTTTACGGCAGCCCACGTCAGGGGCAGGCCCCGCAGCAGTGATCGCTTGATGCTCGATGGTGTGCTCTGGGTGCTGTGCTCAGGAGCAGCCTGGCGAGATATGCCCGAGCGCTTCGGGTCTTGGGCGACGGTCTATCACCGCTTCCGGGTCTGGCGAAACCGCGGAACATTCGATCAGATGCTCAGACGATTGCACCTCAGACTCAATGACAAAGGCTTGATTGATCCCCACACCTGGATGATCGATTCGACCGCTGTTCGAGCAACCCGTGCTTCATCTGGAGCGCGGAAAAAAGGGGGCCTGACGAGCCTACCGATCACGCTCTAGGCCGCAGTCGCGGCGGACTGACAACCCAAATTCATATGCTCTGCGATGCCAACGGGATACCGTTGCGCTTCCTTCTCTCTGGCGGCCAAGCCAGCGACATCAGCTATGCCCAGCCGTTACTTGATGATGTCAGCATCCCGACAAACCAGCGTGGTCGTCCACGCAAACGATGCAAATGGTTGCTGGCTGACAAAGGCTACGACGCCGAGGCCTTGCGCCGTTACTGCGATCGATATCGGATGCAGCCGGTCATTCCGCTGCGCTCAATGAAACACAAGCCCAAACCCGGCTTGCCAAGACTGTTTGACCGCCCAAAATATCGACAGCGCAACATCATCGAACGCATGTTCGGCTGGCTAAAAGAGAACCGCCGAATCGTCACGCGCTTCGACAAGCTCGCAAAAAGTTATGCCGCAATGGTCTCGCTGGCTTGTGTCATGCGGTGTATGCGACGGCTTTTTTCAGACAGCGCCTAGCGCTGGCTACCCTCGGAATCCGACGGAACGCCAAAACGAAAAAACCCGCCAGAAGGCGGGTTTTTCGGGGGTTCCAGAGATTTTGAAAGCTTTCTATGGAACCTTGAATGGTGCGGCACCAGGAGTCAAAAAAAATTATAATCATATGATTTATAAGAATTTGATGTCTTAAGTTATGCTCCGCTACCTCTAAAACTACCCTTTGCCCGGCTCGGTTGCTTAGAAATGCGGAAAAACAAGCGATGATCGATTGCCTTTTATGCATGCTTGCCCCCAGTTATGCATGATGGCGTATTGCTTGGTAGAGGCATAATCTGCCGTTTGATGGGGCGTCGAAAATAGATGCGTTTTATGTGAAAGTGATAATTAAAATATATTTCGGTCTTTTTCCATAGCCCTTTGAAACCATTTAGGCATATTAAGAGTTTTACTTCTTACTCTGGAAGGGATCATACGCCAGAAAGTGATGATTGCGTTGGAAAACTGATCAAAGTGTTCGTCAGTTATGAACAAGTGGGTGTAATCTACCTGTCTCACATCCGGAGCAACTCCTGCAAAAGAAGAGGTCTGCAAGAATTCGGAATAATTATTTTTAAGTTTTTTCAAAGATAGGCCTTCACCATGTTTGTAAACATTTACAACGTATCGGCAAGCGCTTAGCTTTTGAAGGTGGTCTGCATCACGGCTAGCAATCCCTGAAGCATCCAGTAACTCAGCAATTTCTTCATGTGTTGCTTGCCACACCCGCTCTGTAACAGCAGCACCTCTATGCCAATGTCCAATTTCCTTCAGAAGCCACCGGCGTAACTCTTTATCCCACGTATGGTACATCCCTGCAACGATGCTCATTCTGACTTGGTCTCGTAGTTCACTCAGCAGCCGATAAAACTCTATTCCTTCATGGTGGGCATCCTCTTCAAGACTTCCGGGATCGTCTCGGTCGGGATCGAAATGCTCGGACCTCTTTTCTAGCCAGCGTTCTGCTGCCTCCTCAGACTCCTGCTCCATATTACTGAATTGAGACAAAAGCTTTTTTCTTCCCTGATCGACATAGAAGCGATGTTGCTCAATTATCGACTCTCGCCAGGGCTCCCATATATCAAAACATGTAACTGCATGAGGTTTATTATTGCCTGCTTGGTCATCACGTATATTAGGCATAGGGGGGCATCCAAAATTAAAAGGGGGGAGGTATATAATATATGAGTTTCCAAGGTTTGATGGTTGTAGTCATGATTCGGGGCTAATGTGCTGCGGAAAAGAATTAATTATATAAGTTGCTTTTGAGAGTCGGTGACGCTGATAAAAATAAGTTGCCATGTCTTGGGGCTTGTTTAAGTTTGTTTGGAGTTGGGTGTTGCCGCGGAATGATATCGTTCTGTTGTTTTTGTGGTCAAGTCTGGCCATTATATTGACGATCAAAAGCCAAAAATAGTTTGTGGTTGATTTCATCGATCGAGTCAAGCAGATTTAATAGCCGCGGCTCTTTAACGTCTATCCTCTCAAGCCATAATTTATAAGGTCGATTGGTAAAACGGATGGTTGGCGATATAAAGCGAATGTCTGGGCGCTGGTAAAATGGATAAGTTGAAAAGCTCTCATCGCTATTCCGAGCCAGGCAGAAATCCATAGATTCGTTCCAAGACCCATGGATCGACTCTGACATCATCCCATACGTACAAGAATACAAGTCGTGGTGTTCAATGGTTGAAAATATCTCAAAAAAAGACTTACCTTGGAGCTTCCATCTGTTTTTCTTTTGCTGAGAAAAATCATTAACAGTTAATTTTTCGTAGTTCATTTTTTCTGTTATGGAGGCTAGTAAGCGCTTCCCTGCTTTAGTCTCATAAAACGCAGAGCGGTCCTCCAGATTTCCCAATATTCTAAGTCGGTCTTTATAAGAGCATTTTCTATAGTCCTCAACAACATCGGTGTTGCTGTTAATTAGATATGTGCTTAGTATGGATGCTTCAATCAATGGTCTTTCGAGAACGCTGATAATCTCACCGTTCTGCTCTTGATAGTATCGAACAATTTCCTTTAATAATTTCCATATGCGTACTAAAAGCCCTAAGATAGGTGCGTCTTCCAAGTCGAAGCCTGTTGGGTTGCGATCTATGTTGCGTATTCTTGTTACAATGTCATAAATCTCTACGGTGTCCTGATAAAAGACCGCTGCAAATTCATCTAGTTTGTCCAGGCTATCTAAGTGCTCATCGATGAACCTAGGGTTGTACTTTTCAATTAATTTATTAATTTCGTCCATAAGGCCTATGGTGGTTTCTAAGTTGAATGTGTTTTGGTGTTTTATATTTTGTCTTTGACCTCTTACCCTCTTAATTGTTGTATTGGTTTTGGTTTTTAAGTGTTGTCGAAAGTTTCGTGGTTGCTTGCGTGCCCGCTCATGATTGTATTTGATACAATTGCGGTGCTCATTGTAACCCTCGCAGGGGTGTACTTTAGTAAGTTGGTTAAATGTTTTTCTTCTGATGAATGCTTGAATGCACGGACTGCTTGATCGATTCTTGCACGCCCCATTGGAAGTCTTTGTTTTATTTTATGCTGTCGGATGTCAATGCCCCAGAACTCTTTGTACATCATTTCATGTACGCGAGTTATCTTCGTGTTTGCAATTTTTTCAAATAGTTCAGATTCGCAAATCAGCTTCCGAAGCTCTTTCTCATCTTCAAATGTTAATGAGACAAGAAAAAAATAGGATGCTTCAGTGTGGTTTAATTGAGACTTGATTATGTCGAAATATGGTTTCCCATCTAGATGCATTGGTAGCGATTGGACGGTGTGGCGAAGGAGTATTTTGAAGGTTTCAACGAGTCTTTTTTGTTTTTCTATTTCTACACTGAGAATTTTAAAGTTTCTGAAGTATACATAGTCAATGAGCAGTGACTCTTCTTTTGAGAGTTTATTTTTTTCATGCTTTCTTTGAAGCGCTTGTGGAATGGAATTTACATTTTGAGATTTCAGTGAGCTGTAAGCTCTATCAATAGAGCCCCGTAAAACCTGTCTTCCAACGAGCTCACCATTATTACTTGATACCTCATCAAGGGTTTTCGAATAAATAGATAAGAGCTTGTAGAAAATCCCTTCGTAATGTTGAGTCTCATCAAACTGTCGTCTGATCGTAGACTCTTTTTCTTGGTGGGAAATCTGCTTTTGCTGATACAGCAGGGTTATTATAAGTCCTCCAAAACCAAGGCCGGAGAATAGAGAGTTTAATACACCGAAACTATCACCAAACTGTCCGCGCGTTTCTAAGCTATCACCTTTTAAGGGAAAGAGACCGTTGTAAAACAACAAAAATATAGCCAGGGTGGTTAGTAGTGGCAGTGTCCACCAAAGTTTCTTGGCTTGGGTTGCCAGATATCTGAACTCGTTAATTGCTTTTGGTATGTCTGCAAATTTTACGATATTTATTGAATGTTTATGTGTAAAAGAAGTTTGAAGTCCGCCGCAAAAAAGACCAAAAGTTAATAGTTGGGCGGTTGAGGGGAGTAGTTGCACTGAGCAAGTGAGTTGTAGTAACTCATCTGCGGCTAGGAGCAGGCAAAATAGATTGGTGATTTTAAGTGTGATATACAATGAGAAAGATGCAGTCAATATGTTGAAAATAGGAAGCAGCTCTATAGGTGATGCAACTTTTTCATCCGGAAGGCTAGCTGCAAAAATGCTATAGGCCATTATGGTTAAATTGAAAATGATCCAGGTCGCTAATACTATAAGTAGAGTCTCGATTAACTTATATGATGGATCGATCGGGAATGAATTTGTGGGCGCTAGAACGATAGGGCCGAATACCCCAAATATTAATAAGCTTTTAGCTAGCTTCATGGGCGCAGGCTCCGTTGCAAAGGCTTCGCTAGAAATGTGTGATGGCAATATGGCATACCGGCTTCTCAACTTCAACTGTAAGTCGCCCACATCTTCAAGCGATGTCGGTTTTTGGAGGAGACTGGTATGATGGAGGAGTCTCAGCGTTTTGTTTCACCTGTAAAGCCACCCAGCTAACATGCCAATCCTTTAGTTCCTCTAGAGGGTTGGCATCGCCCCTTCTAGTCTCAAATGCACCCATTAACGATCTTATATCGCTACAGTAACTATTTTCGACGGTGTGAGAGATGGCCTGTACTGGACACACAGATGGAACAGGCTTTGCAGCGGCCAGATATATATCTGGTTGCCCCCTGATCGATTTATGTTGTCGCGTAGTAAATGCAATTTTTAATTTGTCTGAGCTATGACAGCATGCTATGCCGATCAGCTAATGGCGCTCACATCTAGCTAAGCGCCAAAGCCCATCAATATAGCTCAGTCTTCGCTTTGTCTTACTATGTATTCGTAATAGAATAGGCACTTTATAACGTGGTGTAGGTAGTGCATTTCACGGAAGGCCTTGAGTAATATAACCATGAATTCGAGAAAGTACATCTCTTGTGGAGACTCTTGTTTTAGCCCTTCTTTGCTACTATAGTATTGAATTATTTGTGTTCTTTCGTCGTATTCTGTAGCGTAGTGAGCTATCGCATTCCTCGCTCCGGTATTGATGGCTGATTCTTCAAATCTGAACCAGCACTCGTCTAGGTATTTCAATTTTTCAGATATGGTTTTTCCAGCGAATTTTGCAAGGGATGACAAGGCGCCCCCGTCTTTCGCTTTGAACTTTTCGTGATCGCCGCGTTGTATAATATTGTTGATTGCAGCGACAATGCATAGTTGTTTTCCTAGGATTTCCGTGATGTCTTTATAAAGATCTTTGTATTCGTTGAAGTCTTTTGTGGAAATTTTTCCAGCAATTCGGCTATCAGCTTCTTCTTCAACGAAGTCCATGAAAAGTGCAGGCCTCAGTGCTATCTCTGCAGCCAGTATTCGTGGATAGATTTCCAAGCAATCTTTTTGTAAATTCCCAAGAAATTTGGTCGTGATCATAGAATCCATGAATGCATTGAAGTTTTCCTTGTTTTTTTCAGCTATTGATATTACTAAGTTAGAGATTTCTTCTGCGAAGTTTGCGGTAGAAATTGGGTCAATAAATGGTAAGAACGTCTTGCTAATCAACCTATAAAGGACTAGGTTTATGTCCTTCATGGCAAGAGTTCTTTCTAATCTTTCGTCTAGGAAATCTTCTGACTTTTTGACGAATAATTTTTTGTTTTCGCCGTAATATAATTTAATTGTTCGTTTTAAGTCTTTTGATTTCTCGTGAAGCTCGTTTAAATGGTTGAGCCTGAGCTGGAAATGATGATAGTCGGTATTTCTTGTCTCATCGGCTATTTTTCTCATCTTCTGCAAAGCAGCAATGAACGGTGTGTGACCCATCACGTATTCTTTAGACCAAACTGGAAAGTCTAGGTGGAGGTCTATAAATGGATTTCTCCCATCAAACATTCCGTATTGTCGATCCTTGTTTTGGGTTACACCATTCAATTGTAGTGGTGGGGAGCTATCCAGCACTATGGTGATTTCGATGAGTGTATGGCAGTGCGGACAAGGGAAGCTTAGAGGCTGTACCGCTCTATTGGAAAAACCTACTCGACAGTCAATGTCGCCGTCACATGTTTCGCATGTGAGAGTTCCAACGTGATTCATATGGATGCCTATGGTTATTGAGCTATATTGATTTGGTAGACTAGCTTCGGTTTCTACTTAACTTTTTGAGTCTGCCGGAGGGGGGAAGCTACTACGGCTAATTCTATTTTTGCACTGGGTTTTCATACAGGCTGTACCGGGATCCTGTTCGGAGCGGCACCACGTCACGAATGCCAAGTACCGATCACAGTACCCTTTGACCGTGACGTGTTGATCACCGCCGAACATCTCTTTCAGCGCTTGCGGCCCCGTGTAGCTCAATTGCCTGCCGCAAGCGAAATTACGACCATCGCGTCTACCCACCAATGCCATGTCGGTCACCTCATCTACCGCTTTCCGATCCTCGCCCCACGTCATCCCGCCAAGAATGTTGAGTGTTATCAGGGATCAAGGCCCCTGCGACCTGTGGGGAATGTCCTCTACGCGGGACTGGCGGCTCCTTACGTCCGGGAGCAAGGGCATCTCATGATCTGGCCTCCTGAGCACCGTTACCGGTGGGCGGGTGGAGGCAGCGCTGGCTGACTAAACCAGCGCCTGAAGATCCTGAGCCGGGTGAACGCAGCAATGCGATGACCGGGGCATGCCTGACTGTCAGTCAGGTGCAGTCCATTCCTTGGTCTGCGGCACCATCATCTACAGCGCTGTTGCTGGTGACATCGGCGTTTGTCACGCCGATTGTCACGAGGGGGAATGCCGCAAAGCCATGTGCGATCAGGGCTGCAGCAGTGGTAGACGTGCCCGTCTCTTTCCAGAAGAAAGAGACGGGCACAGGTTGGCGCAGTAGTCGGCCAAGCGGATAGGTTGCTGCAGGGCAGCGAGGTACGGTGTAGCTGGCGCACGAGCGCTATATGTGTAAGAGCATCCATCACATGGGTAGTGACCGGGCGAGCTGCGGGATGCGAATCGCCCTTGGGGAGAACCACCGCGGGAGCGGCGTGACCTTTAAGGTTCGGGTCACCTAGGGTGCTGTCATCGACAGCGCTTGCAACTCCCGGTCTACGCCTGTGGACAATATTCGTCAAGCAAAGCGATTTCAGGGATTTAGCGCCTGTGGATAAAACTATCCCTCGGTGGACATCAGTGGTTTTCCACAGACGTAAGCTGTGCCAGCAGTTTTTTTCTTAGGTATGGTCCTTTCAAGCGGGGCGGCTTTGCAGCCCCGTTTGAAAGGACCCGCGCGGAGGAGCTTCATGGGGTGCTGTGGGTAACTTCACAGCGAGTTTGAGGTGGCGGTGCGGCGGGTTACTCGGGCCTCTTGGCACTGCGCAGGTGCGTGACGTTCTCGCCCGTCTGCTTGGCAAACTCATGCGGCGTCACATGGTCCTCGCGGTTCGCCTCCAGAAACCGGCTCCACCAGGTCATGATCATCCGGCGCTCTTCGAGGAACTCGGCCTTGTGGGTATAAGCAGCCCGCACGTTGTTGCGTTCCTTGTGGCTCATCTGCCGCTCGATAGTCGTTTCCGACCACAGCCCGGACTCGACCAGCGCACTGCACGCCATGGCTCGGAACCCGTGCCCGCAGACATCCACCTTGGTGTCATAGCCCATCGTCCTGAGCGCGGCATTCACCGTGTTCTCGGACATCGGTTTTCACGGTCCAACGGGCGAAATCCAGAAACATTTTTGCACCCGTCAGGCGTATGCAACTGCGCTACATTCCCTAGCCTTTGGCATCCATGCCTCCACATCTCTGGTGATCTTGTCTGGATACCGCTGTGAGAAAGTTTGCGTTTGTGAGTGCTGCAGCTGAGCGTGAGTACAAGGACCTGCCACAGGATGTGCAGGACGACTTTGGCAAGGACCTGCGGCGCATTCAGTACGGGCAGGATCCTGAGCGGCCGATCAAGTCACTGACTGACTCGGTGGGCGCGGGGGCGATTGAGCTCATCATCAATGGCAGCCCGGCATTCAGATGCGTGTACGTAGCCAAGTACGCAGATATGGTCGTTGTGCTGCATTCGTTCGTGAAAACGACCAACCGCTCTGACCGGCATGCGATGCAAGTCGCTGAAGACCGGTTGAAGGAGCTGAAGCTGGAGCTGAGAAAAATGGGGTACAGGGTTTAGCTGCCTTGCGCTTGCGAGATGACAATCTGGGGAAGGGCGCCAGCTTCGTTCGAGGGCAAGACAAGGCTGGTGCGAAAGCCGAGCTTGTCGAGCATATCCATCATGGCGTCCAGCGTGAATTTCTCGATCTTGCCATTGGCCAGCTCGGACACCCGTGACTGTGCCACGTTGAGCCTGGCTGCGGCCTCGTGCTGCTTGAGGCCCATTTTCTTGATGCAGTCTGTGATAAAGATCGACAGGTCCATCTTCAAGGCCATCTTGCTGGCAGTTTCCGCATCGTGGGTGACGTGGAAAGGGCTCTCGTGGAATTGAAGCGCCATTGGCTTGCCTCAGTTGAATTATCTAAAATTTAAGATAAATCGTAGCGGGGCTCGATTGGAGAGTCAAAGCGTTTCTGTTTGAAGGCGTGTCTGTTTTTTGAGCTGCATTGTTGCCCAGAAAATTTGCTTTACAGGGATTGCCGGGCCGCTGCGCAGCCCATCGCAGGCAAGCCAGCTCCCACACCGATCGCGCTGGAGTTAAGGTATTTGCGACACCGAAAACAAAAAAGGCCCACCTTTCGGTGAGCCTTTTGAGTACTGCGTATGGTGCCGGCACCAGGAATCGAACCCGGGACCTACTGATTACAAGTCAGTTGCTCTACCATCTGAGCTATACCGGCAATGGGGCGTCATTATAACGATCGGTTGGCGCCTGTAAACCACTTCCTTTCGATTCAGCGCAAATGAGCTAAGTCACCGGCCTAAAAGGAGAATTTTCTTACCAGCCGCGGTGGATGGTATTGACGCTGGGCTCGGTCTTGCCGGGGTTGAAGAACAGCTTGTGGTTGTCGCAGCCGCGCTTGCGGCATGGGGTTTCGCCGCGCAGCGGCAGGCCGTTGTCGCCGCCCAGTTGCATGCCTGGGGTGTTCCAGTCCAAGTTGCCGTGATGGTGCGTCGGGGCGCTGCTCGCGCAGGCGCTCAGGGTCAGGGCGGAAGCCAGCAGGGCGAAAAGTT
The DNA here is from genome assembly GCF_040762985.1 of Pseudomonas sp. Rh2. NCBI lineage: Bacteria > Pseudomonadati > Pseudomonadota > Gammaproteobacteria > Pseudomonadales > Pseudomonadaceae > Pseudomonas > Pseudomonas sp. Rh2. The sequence goes on along the minus strand of NZ_CP142890.1, from coordinate 193,402 downwards.
TGGCTCGGTTCACGATGTCTAAATCCGTTTGTCCACTGTCGGTTCTGGCGCAACGCCAGAAGGTCGCGAGGCTGGCGGGCAGCATGCGACGTCGCTTTTTAATGATTTGGGGGGCGGATGATACACCGTTGGCTCGCAAGGCGGTGCATCGGTTCGGGATTGAGCCTCGCTCACGCAGAGAAGGGCTGGAGCCTTCTGATTTTCCGCTCTTCTGTAGGGCATTTCTGAACTTGAAACCAAATGCTTCGGGGTTGGGCGGTTTGGGAATTATCCTACGCGCGCTACTGATGTTTCGCTGTTGGCGGGGTAAAGCCCCAGGGATACCGTTCCTCGGTCGCCGATTTCTGGTGACCGGGCGTGAGAACCCGACGGTGAATAAGCAGTAGCCAAATGGTGGCCGTACGCGGGCAGGCTTCGGCCTGGCCGAGCTTCCTTATTCCCTCGGTTTCTCACCCCGTGTACGGCTGCCACCCAATTCCGTGAGAAAGATTTTCGTGGCAGGCACATCCACTGGAATAATGATTTGGCCATGAAAAAGATTGTCCCCGACCCACCCCGTCGCATCCTCGATTTCCCATTCTTCTCCATCCACAGCGGCATCACCCCACCCGACGCCCTCGCTCACGCCAGCGAACTCATGCGCGGCGTGGCCGAAACCATCGACGAACACTGCCGACTCCATGCCGGTGAACCAGGCCTGAACATGCTGAGCACCGCCGCGCATGCCGCCGAATCTGCCCGGGCATTGGCCGAACATGCACTGGCCCGCATCAGCACCACAAAGCAAGAGGACTGAAAGCGATGAGCGACCAACCTAAAACCGCCGTCACCGCTGGCGTGGCAACGTTGATCGAAGTGGGTAACCCTCCGGTGGATCTGCTGCGCGTGGTCGCGGGCATCCCGGTGGACTATGCCTACGATTAGGTGTCGGTGCTGCTGGGCTACATCACGCATCTTGTGCGCGAAGGCGATGCCGAGGATGACCACAAGCTGCTCGGTGCAGCCGATTACCTGAGCGCCTTGGCGAAGGCATTGATGAATGATGTCGAGATTGCCAGGAACAAGATGAACTGAGGGAGGCTCTTGTGAAAGGTGGCCCGGAGTGGCGATGACACTTCAGGGTCATTGGGGTCGCTTTGCATCCTTTTCGCGACGCAAAGCCGCTCCCACAAGGTGGGTTTGGGGATGGAGCTCAATGGAGTGGCTTATGCTTATGCACAATCGGCAGCGGGGGGCCGAGCGAAACGCGTGCCGGTTTTCATTACCATTGGTCTTTGCGCAAATGCCTGTTTTTACTGGCTTCAGTGGCTGGCTGGAATAAGCCGTGAGCCTCAAATAGCGCTTGGATCCAACGATTCATCACAAGCTTGTTCACAGAGTTATCCACAGGTTTTTCTGCGGCTAACGGTCGCGTTCTGCCAGCAACAGAAGGTTGCGCGGAGTCAGTGGATAGTCGCAGAACAATCCCAGTTGCACGGTGTAACCGTGCGCTTGCAGATACAGCGCACGGTCCAGTACCAGCCAAAGCTCCAACGGTCGGCGGAACAGGTTGCGTAGCCGTTCGAGGTTGCGCACCTGCGCCAGGCGCTGCCAGCCAGCGGCCTCCAGGGCTTGCCAGTCCGGTGTGCCGTGCAGGGGCAGCTGCTTGAGCGCTGCGAGGTCGCGGCAGTATTGCTCGAAGGTCTTGTCCAGCCATGCGGTTGGCAGCGACGGGGTGGGCAGGTAATCGTCGCATTGCCGCTGCTGGCGCTGCAGCAGGTCGAAGCCCAGGCGGCGCGCCATCGAGGCGTCACGTTGGCGGCGCACGCGGGCGCTGGCAGTGACGGCTTCGCACAAGGGCAACGCCAGGTCATCCACGGACAGTGTCAGCGCTGAACGCTGCGCCGCTGTGGATAACGCCTGGTACTGCGGGGTACGGATCCGGTTGTAGCAGCAAGGGGCGACCGCCAGGTGGCGGCAACCTGCCTGGCTGGCCGATTGCAGCAGGCGCACATGCAGGTCGCCGCAGGCGTGCAAGGCCACGGCGCTGGTGTCTGGGCCCAGGTGGCGGGCACTGTCGGCGGCCATCACGTCCTGCTGCACGTGGGTGGCTGGCAGACGGTGGTGATCGCTCAGCGCCTGGCCGGCGGCCACCAGCTCGGCGTCGTACTCCAGGCAGGTCAGCTGCTGGCCCGGCTGCAACAGCCTGCGCCCCAGGTGGCCCTTGCCGGAACACCAATCCAGCCAGTGACGCGGTTGCTCGCGAAAGCCCAGGCGGCGGCTGAAGGCGTCTATCTGCTGCCATTTGCGACCGGGAACGTTGACCTCCAGACGGTGGTTGGCGAAGGAGGCGCTGACGTCCGGAAGGTCGCCGAGGGCCGACAGCTCAGCGGCCCGTTGGGCCAGCTGGGGGAACGGCGAGGGCAGCAAGTCGGGGGCTTGCTCGGCTTCGGCGTCGGCCAGCGAGCCTTGGCGCAGATGGGCGGCGAGTTCGGGGTATTGGACTTCCCAATCCAGGCGAAGGCGGGTGAATGGCCTTGGTTTCCACAGCTGTTGATGCTCGATCAGGAACTGGTCGAGGGCCTGGAAGCGGTCGCTTAAGTGGTGGCTGTGGAGGACGGGGCGCATGGGGTCGGGGAGCGGGTTGATTGGAAGGGGTATCGCTGGCAAGCCGGCTCCTGCAGGAGCCGGCGACGGGGGTCAGCGGCCTTGGCAGGCGTCGACGCGCAACCAGCGTTCGAGCACTTTGAAGCCCTGCACCAGCACGAACGAGATGACCAGGTAGAACACCCCGGCCGCGAAGAAGATCTCCACCGGTAGGTAGGTTCGGGCGATGATGGTGCGGGCCATACCGGTCAGTTCCAGCAAGGTCACCGTACTGGCCAGGGCGCTGGCCTTGAGCATCAGGATCACTTCGTTGCTGTAGGCCGGCAGGCCGATGCGGGCCGCGCGCGGCAGCATGATGTAGAACAGCGTCTTGCCGCGAGACATGCCCAGCGCCCGTGCCGCTTCGATCTCGCCCTTGGGGATGGCCTGCAATGCACCGCGCAGAATCTCGGCGATGTAGGCGGCGGTGTGCAGAGTCATGGTCAGCACCGTGCACCAGAACGGATCGCGCAGGTACGGCCACAGGCTGCTGGAGCGCACCAGGTCGAACTGAGCCAGGCCGTAGTAGACCAGGAACAACTGCACCAGCAGCGGCGTACCACGGAAGAAGAAGATGTAGCCGTAGGGCAGGGCGCGCACGTACCAATGCCGCGACGAGCGGGCGATGCCCAGCGGGATGGCCAGGATCAGCCCGGCGACGACCGCGATGGCCACCAGCTCCAGGGTCAGGGTGGCGCCTTGAGCCAGGCGTGGCAGCCACTTGATGATCACTTCCCAATTCATTATTCGGCCCTCGCAAAGCCGCGAGCGGCGCGTTTTTCCAGGAAGTGCATGCCGGTCATGGCGACGATGGTCAGGCTCAGGTAGATGCAGGCCGCGACCATGTAGAAGGTGAAGGGCTCCTTGGTCACGGTCACGCCGATTTGCGCGTGGCGCATGATCTCTTCAAGGCCGATCACCGACACCAGCGCGGTGTCCTTCATCAGGATCATGAACAGGTTGCCAAGGCCAGGCAGGGCGATACGCCACATCTGCGGCAGGATGATCCGCGAGAGGATGCGCCCTTTCGAAAGGCCCAGCGCCAGGCCGGCCTCACGGTGGCCCTTGGGGATGGCCAGGATGGCGCCGCGGAACACTTCCGTGGCATAGGCGCCGAAGCACAGGCCCAGGGCGATCACGCCGGCGGCGAAGGCGCTGAGTTCAAGGCCGGGCAGGTTCAGGGCTTCGCCGAGGCTGTTCATCAGGCCGACGGTGCCGAAGTAAATCAGCAGGACCCAAAGCAGTTCCGGTACGCCGCGAACCAGGGTCGAGTAGGTGCCGCCAAGCCATTGCAGTGGCTTGGCCGAGGAAGTCTTGGCCAGTGCGCCGAGCAGACCGAGGACCAGCCCCAGCAGCAATGCGCAGAGCGCCAGTTTTACGGTCATCAGGGTGCCGGCCGCCATGGCCGGACCGAATCCGTGCAGGTCGATATTCATTGGCAGGTGCGTTCTAGGGACTGGCGCGCCGCAGGGGCGCGCCGGTCGGGGCGGATCATTCGATGCTGAATGGGAAGTACTTGTCGTTGATCTTCTTGTACGTTCCGTCGGCCTTGATTTCAGCCAGGGCTTTGTTCAGCTTCTCGCGCAGTGGGTCACCCTTGCGCACGGCGATGCCGATCTTGTCGCTGTCCATCACAGGCTCGCCCTTGAACTCGAAGTTCGAGCCGTCTTTGCTTTTGAGCCACTCGTACTGCACGTACTTGTCGGCCAGGATGCCGTCGATGCGGCCGGAGACCAGGTCCAGGTAGGCGTTTTCCTGGGTGTCGTACAGCTTGATTTCAACAGCGTCGCCGTAGTTGTCTTCCAGCCAGGTGCCGGCCAGGGTAGCGCGCTGGGTACCGATCACCTTGCCCTTGAGCGAGGCCTTGTCGGTCTTGAAGTCGACGTTCTTCGGCGCGATGAACTGCAGTTTGTTGGAGTAGTACGGGTCGGTGAAGTCAACGGCCTGCTTGCGCTCGTCGGTGATCGACAGCGAAGACACCAGGAAGTCGAACTTCTTGGCGTTCAGGGCCGGGATGATGCCGTCCCAGTCGGAAGTGACGACCGAGCACTCGACTTTCATCTTGGCGCACAGGGCGTCGCCGATGTCTTTGTCGAAGCCAACCACGTTACCGCTGGCATCCTTGTTGTTGAAGGGTGGGTAGGCCGCTTCGATACCCATGCGCAGTTTTTCCGCGGCCATGGCGTTTGCCGACATCACCAGGGTGGCAGCAGCTGCCAGTAGGAACTTCTTGTAGGTCTGCATGTATTGCTCCGTTAGCGGTGGCTGGACATGAATTGCTTGCAACGCGCCGAGGTCGGGTTCTCGAAGACCTGCTGCGGCGATCCTTGCTCTTCGACCAGGCCCTGGTGCAGGAAGACGACTTCACTGGACACCTGGCGGGCAAAGTTCATCTCGTGCGTCACCAGCAGCATGGTACGGCCTTCTTCGGCCAATGCGCGGATAACGTTAAGCACTTCCTGGACCATTTCCGGATCGAGCGCCGAGGTCGGCTCGTCGAACAGGATGACTTTGGGCTTCATGGCCAGCGTGCGGGCGATGGCCGCGCGTTGTTGCTGGCCACCGGAAAGCTGGGCGGGGTAGCTGTGACGCTTGTCGTAGATGCCGACCTTGTTCAGCAGCGCTTCGGCGGATTCGATGGCTTCGGCCTTGCTCTGGCCAAGCACGCGGCGCGGCGCCTCGATGATGTTGTCGAGGATCGACATGTGCGGCCACAGGTTGAAATTCTGGAAGACAAAGCCGATTTCGCTGCGCAGGCGGTTGATCTGGCGATTGTCGGCGGCGATCAGGTCGCCATTCTTGGCAGCCTTGAGCTTGAGCGACTCACCGGCGACCAGGATTTCACCCTGGTGCGGGTTCTCCAGCAGGTTGATGCAGCGCAGCAGCGTGGACTTGCCGGAACCGGACGACCCCAGGATGGAGATCACGTCACCGTCGCGGGCGGTCAGCGAAATGCCCTTGAGAATTTCCTGATCGCCGTAGCGTTTATGCAGATTGCGGATTTCCAGCGCGGGCGTGGCCTGAGCCATGTGCGGTCCTCATGTGTACGGGTGCGTTCCCAGCTGTTGGCGGCCTTCCTGGCGAGCGCCACGCTAGCATAGCGGCAATATGGCGGCCAACCGGGTTGCAGGGGGCTTGGGGTGCTGGCGGGGCGGTTTGTCGCATCGTTGCAGTGCAACGTCGCGCAGATGTCCGCATGGGTTTTGTCCAGCACCGGAGCCTTGATGAAAAAAGGCGCGATGGTGCCAGCTTTGGACAGCCCTGAAAAGCCGTTTTTGGCCGGGTGGCGCTTTGCCGCCAGTTGTGTCTCGGTGCGGTTGCGCCTTCCGGTTGCGCTTTTGCCTGCCGCATTTTTGTGCACAGGTGTTACCGAGGAGCACCTCTGGTGCATTTGTAAGTGGGTATTTCAGTAATCCAGAAGTCGTATGGAAATTTGGCGGCCTTTCGGCCATTGGCTGGCCGAAGGGCCTGCAACCCGCGTTCTATACGGGTGCAACGGACGATCGGACGAATGCCTGGTGTACCTGGCCCGCTTATTGCCCTAGGGAAACCGCCGATTGCAGCGACGCCTAAATCAACCCCGGGCGCGCTTCGTTACAGCAATCGGGTGGTCCACTCCTTACAAAGGTAGTTTTATGAGCGGTAAGCACAATTCCAATGACCTCGCTCAGGGGCTCAAACAACGGCATGTGACCATGCTGTCCATTGCTGGCGTGATCGGCGCCGGTTTGTTCGTGGGCTCCGGCCATGCCATCGCTGCAGCCGGCCCGGCCGTGCTGCTGGCTTATGCCGCTGCCGGTACCCTGGTGGTGCTGGTGATGCGCATGTTGGGCGAAATGGCCGTCGCCTCGCCTGACACGGGTTCTTTCTCGACATACGCCGACCGCGCCATTGGCCGCTGGGCCGGTTTCACCATCGGTTGGCTGTACTGGTGGTTCTGGGTGCTGGTCATTCCACTGGAAGCCAACGCCGCTGCGGCAATCCTGCATGCCTGGTTCCCGGCTGTGGACCTGTGGGCCTTCTCGCTGGTCATTACCCTGGCGCTGACCCTGACCAACCTGTGCAGCGTCAAGAACTATGGCGAGTTCGAGTTCTGGTTCGCCCTGCTCAAGGTGCTGGCGATCATCGGCTTCATCGTCGTGGGCTGCGCGGCCCTGTTCGGCATGGTACCGAGCAGCCAGGTCAGCGGTGCCAGCCACCTGTTCGACACCCAGGGCTTCATGCCTAACGGCCTGGGCGCCGTGCTCGCAGCGATGCTGACTACCATGTTCTCCTTCATGGGTACCGAAATCGTCACTATCGCCGCTGCCGAGTCGAAAGACCCAGGCAAGCAGATCAGCCGTGCCACCAACTCGGTCATCTGGCGTATCTGCCTGTTCTACCTGGTGTCGATCTTCCTGGTCGTGGCCCTGGTACCGTGGAACGATCCAGCGTTGGCTGAACTGGGCTCTTACCAGACCGTGCTGAGCCGCATCGGCGTGCCGAACGCCAAGCTGATCGTCGACATCGTCGTGCTGATCGCGGTGACCAGTTGCCTGAACTCGGCGCTGTACACCTCGTCGCGCATGCTGTTCTCGCTGAGCAAGCGTGGGGATGCACCTGCCGTAGCGCAGCGCACCACCAAGGCCGGCACCCCGCACTGGGCGGTGCTGCTGTCTACCGCCGCAGCGTTCCTTTGCGTGTTCGCCAACTTCGTCGCGCCGGCCCAGGTGTTCGAATTCCTGCTGGCCAGCTCGGGCGCCATCGCGTTGCTGGTGTACCTGGTGATCGCCGTGTCGCAACTGCGCATGCGCAGCCAGCGTGAAGCCCGCGGCGAGAAGATCTCCTTCAAGATGTGGCTGTTCCCTGGGCTGACCTGGGCGACCATCGCGTTCATCATCGCCATTCTGGTGGTGATGGGGCTGCGTGAGGATCACCGTGTCGAGATCCTCGCGACTGCACTGTTGAGCATTGGTGTGGTGGCGGCTGGTTTGCTGGTGCATCGCAAGCGCGAAGCGGCTGGGCGAGTGGCGCTGGATAACTGATCCGGGCTGCTTGACATAAAAAGGCCGCGTCCTGTGAAGGGCGCGGCCTTTTTATTGGGCGCATCGCGAGCAAGGCTCGCTCCTACGTCTATCATCGGCGTTACTGTAGGAGCGAGCCTTGCTCGCGATGCGCCGCTCGGTCTCAACCAAACTGCTTCTGCTGCTGTTGCTGCTTGGCCACCAGCTCGGAAGCGGCGATGTACGCCTCCTGGAACTCGTCGCTCTCCAGCCAGGCCATGGTGGTGTCTTCGTCGGCGCCATCGAGCCAGGTGCGGTAGGCGTTGAACACCAGCACGATGTAGTCGGTGGCGTGCTCTTCCTTGTGGCCCTTGAGCACCAATGCCAGCAGCGGGTCGACCAGGAACACCGAGATCATCGCCACCAGGCTGGTTTCCTGCGCCACCTTCATCTTGGCGAACAGCTCCTTGTAGCTGTCCGACTCCATGGCCTTGTTGAACACCTGTTCGATGCTGGCGCTGTCACCGGCGCTGGCCTTCACGGCCTGGCCGCTGCGCACCATGCGGTTCTGCTTGGCCTTGGTGGCGGCGCGTTTGGCGCGTTTCTGTTGCTTGGTATTGGAGGCCATGGGGCGAATCCTTGGGTATGTCCGGAAATTGCGCGTATTGAAACGCAGACCCCCTAGGTATTCAACTGAGCCGGCTCATCCTCTTCGAAGCCCTTGGAGGCTTTGCCCACCAGCAAGGGATCTGGGGCGTGCGCGACGCTGTGGTCCTTGCCGGGGTAATCCAGTGAATGCAGGAAATGGCGGATGCAGTTGATGCGTGCGCGTTTCTTGTCGTCGGACTTGATCACCGTCCATGGCGCATCGGCTGTGTCGGTATGGAAGAACATCGCCTCCTTGGCGGCGGTGTAGTCCTCCCACTTGTCCAGCGACTTGATGTCGATCGGCGACAGCTTCCAGTGCTTGAGCGGGTCGTCGCGGCGTGAGATGAAGCGGCGTAGCTGTTCCTCGCGGTTTACCGAGAACCAGTACTTGAACAGCAGGATGCCGCTGTTGCACAGCATGCGTTCAAGGTCGGGCGCCTGGCGCATGAACTCCAGGTATTGCAGCGGTGTGCAGAAATCCATGACCTTCTCGACCCCGGCGCGGTTGTACCAGGAGCGGTCGAAGAACACCATTTCGCCTGCCGTGGGCAGGTGCTGGATGTAACGCTGGAAGTACCACTGGCCCTTTTCCTGTTCCGAAGGCTTCTCCAGTGCGACGATCCGGGCACCCCGTGGGTTGAGGTGCTCCATGAAGCGCTTGATGGTGCCGCCCTTGCCTGCCGCGTCCCGACCCTCGAACAGGATCACCACGCGCTGGCCGGTTTCCTTCACCCAGCTTTGTACCTTCAGCAACTCGATCTGCAGCGCGTGCTTGGCCTTCTCATAGTCCTGGCGGCGCAGGCGGGTGCGGTACGGGTAGGTGGCCGGCAGGCGCGCTGAAGTGCTGTCCTCGTTGCTGCCCTTGGGGGCCGTCGCCACCTCAAGCGCGGCGGGCTGCTGGCTGACACGGGTAATGGTGGGTTCGGGCTTGCGCTGGCGTGGCCGGCGGGGGCGAGGTGTCGGTTTGGCGCTTGGGGCGGATTCGCTGGGGGCGGGAAGGAGGAGGGGGGATTCTTCGCTCATGGAGGTCCTTGCGGGTCGACTCGGAGGGTTGAACCGCAGTGTAGGGATGAGCAATTGCTGGCGACTTGATACTGATCAAGGCTTACTGCCAGCTTGGCGAGCGCACTGCATCAGGCGCGTACAACAAGCGCTGCCTTTATCGGAGAAAATCCCAGACAACAAAAAACCCGCACTAGGCGGGTTTTTTGTTGTCGCTTCGGGTAACTTTGCAACCACCAGAAGCTTTAAGGTGGTGCCCAGAGACGGAGTCGAACCGCCGACACGAGGATTTTCAATCCTCTGCTCTACCGACTGAGCTATCTGGGCGACGAGGTGCATTAAATAGATTTCCAGACCGTCCGTCAACGACTTTTTGAAAAAATTTTAAATTAATTCCGTCGCTTACGTTTTCTGGGGTCATTCGGCCGGCGGAACGTAGCCTTCGGCCTGGGCGTATTCTTCGCCGGCGAAAAACTTGTCCATTTCGCCCTGGAGGTACTTGCGGTCTTCACCGTTCATCATGTTCAGGCGCTTTTCGTTGATCAGCATGGTCTGGTGCTTCTGCCAGTCGGCCCAGGCCTTCTGCGAGATGTGTTCGAAAATGTCCTGGCCTTTGGCGCCGGGGTAGGGCGGGCGGTCCAGGCCTGGCAGTTCTTCTTTGTATTTGCGGCACATCACGGTGCGGGTCATCGTGCTTCTCCTGCAATCAGTTCGTCGGCCGCGCGTTTGAGCAGCTTCTTGACCGGGGCGGCGAGGCCCAGGCGCGGCGGGGTGGCGAGGTTATACCAGAGCCAGTCGGCCTCGGCCACGGGCTGGCCGACCGGGTCGACGCGGACCAGCCAAGGCTCGATCGCCAGCTGGAAATGGCTGAAAGTGTGAGTCAGGCCTTCTAGCGCGCGGCTGTCGGCCAGGCGCAAGCCGTGTTGGTAGGCCAGGTCGTCGAGCTGTTCGATGTCGTCCAGTTCGGGCAGGCTCCACAGGCCACCCCACAGGCCGCTGGAGGGGCGGCGATACAGCAGAATGGCGCCTTCGTGGTTGGCCAGCAGCGGCATCAGCGTGCGGCGCTGGGGCAGGGCTTTGCGCGGCTTGGGTTCGGGGTAGCGGGTTTCTTCGCCGTGCAGGTGCGCCTCGCAGCCGCGCTGCAATGGGCAGATCAGGCAACTGGGCTTGCTGCGGGTGCACAGCGTTGCGCCCATGTCCATCATCGCCTGGGTGTAGTGGTTGGCGCGCTGCTGCGGGGTGAAGCGCTCGGCGGTGGCCCACAGTGCATTGGCCACTTTTGGCTCGCCTGGGTAGCCAGCTTGAGCGGTGTAGCGGGCGAGCACGCGCTTGACGTTGCCATCGAGGATCGGTGCGCGGATGCCCATGCTGATGCTGGCGATGGCGCCGGCCGTCGAGCGGCCGATACCCGGCAACTCGGTGAGCTGCTCGACGCTGCGCGGGAACTCGCCGCCGTACTGCTCGACCACCATTTTCGCGGCTTTCTGCAAGTTGCGGGCGCGGGTGTAGTAGCCCAGGCCCGTCCATAGGTGCAGCACTTCGTCCTCCGGCGCGGCCGCCAGGGCCTGCACGGTGGGCAGGGCCTGCATGAAGCGGTCGAAGTAGTTGAGCACGGTGCTCACCTGGGTCTGTTGCAACATGATTTCCGACACCCACACCCGATACGGGGTGATGCCCTGTTGCCAGGGCAGGTCATGCCGACCGTGCTGGTCGTACCAATCCAGCACGGCGCTGGAGAACTGCTCGGGGCTCATCGCTTGAACAGCCCCTTGAGCGCGTCTTTGAGTTCTGGGCTCACCTTGTCTCCGAGTTTTTCGTCAATCTTGTCTTTAAGGCGGTTACCGGCCAGCTTGGCGGCGACCTTGCCCAGGCCTTCCTGATCGAGGCGGCAGGCTTTGGCGCCCAGCTCCAGCGGGCCACGGCAACGCAACGGCACTTCAATGCCCACGAAACGCTCGTTGACCTGGCAGGCAGGGTCCGGCATGGCGCGCTGGTCACCTTCCACGATCACGCCAACGTTGTAGTCCATGCCCAGCACACGCAGGTCGAGGTCGCCCTGGCCATTGACGGTCAGGCCGGGAATGCGGGCCTTGAGGTCCGGGTTGCTGGCCACGCCGTTGCGTATCACCAGGCTGCCGCGCAGTTCTTCGAACGGGGTGTCCTTGCCGCGTGGCTCGCCGCTGAGCGACTTGCGGTTCAGCGTGGCGATGGCTTGGCACAGTTGCTGTTCGAGGTTGGCATTGACCAGCACACCGTCATTGATGGTGAAGTTGGCGGCGCCGTTGAGGGTGTCGATCAGCGCTTTCTGGCTGTTGCCGGTGGCGGTCAGGTCGCTGGACAGGGTGAGCAGCCCCTTGACTGGAGGTGCCTGTTCCTTGCCTTCAGCCTTGATGAAATGCTCGACCGGCACCCGGTTGATCTTGGTGCTGATGCCGATTTGCGGCACAGCGGGGCGCACGTCGACGGTGCCTTTGGCGTCGAAGCTGCCGTTGTACAGGCCGCCGCGCAGGGTCTGCAGAGTGACCAAGCCACCCTGGCCGGTGACGGCCAGCTGGGCGTCGCTGATGGGCAGCTTGTCCAGGGTCAGCGAGCCGAACGCAATGTCAGCCTGCAGGTCCAGGGCACGCAGGCGGTCCACCGGCAACAGTTTGTCGTTGCTCCAGGCTACCTGGGTCGGGGCATTGGGCAGCGGCGAGGTGCCGGCACCTGCGACGGCGCTGGCCTCCTGCTGCTTGACCTCGGCCTGGCGGGCGGCGGTGGCGCCCTTGGCCTCTTCGCTCTTGGCCGGCAAGTAGCGGTCGGCGTCGAAGGTGTCGCCTTTGAGTTGCAGGCGCAGGGCCTGCTTGGCGAAGTCTTCGATGGCCACCCGACCACTGAAGCCGCTGTCGTCGAGCTTCACCGCCAGGTCTTCCAGGGTCAGGCTATTGGGCGTGCCTTGCAGGCGGCTGACCAGTTCCAGCTTGCCGAAGACGGTCGGGTCGTTGGTGGCTGGCAGCGGGTGGCCGATGCCGTCGAGGAAGGTGCGCAGGTCGAACTGGGCGATGGACAGGCCGCCACTGAGCTGCGGTGTCTTGTCCAGGTCACGCACGTTCAGCTCGCCGAGCGCGCGCATCTGGTTGGCCGAGACCTTGAGCCCGCTCCAGGAGGCCACGTTGGCCGCCAGGTCCACCAGCAGCTGGCCTTGCGCGGAGAAGGTCATGGTTTTGCCGGCCAGGGGCTCGCCCGACGTTTCGCCAGAAAGTCGCATGTCCTCGAAGTTGTAACGCTTGAGCTTGCGATCGAAGCGCAGTTCACCCGCCAACTCGGTGCGGGCCTTGATATTCGGTTGGCTGGCACTGAGGAAGGCGCTGGCCTTGAGCGGGATGTTCGCGCCTTCGTGAACGGGGCCGGTGCTCAACTGGATGCTTTCGGCGCTGAAGGCCTGGCCGCTCTTGGCATCGGTGTACTGCACGCGCGCGTTGTTCACGGTCAGGCTGTCGATGTCGAGTTTGACCGAGCGTTCGCTACCGCTGTCCGAGGGTGTCGAGGTGGGTTCGGCGGGAGCTTGCGCAGGCGCGTCGGCGGGGGCGCCGGTCTGTGCGGGCAGGGGTTTGCCGATGTCTTCCCAGTTGCCGTGGCCGTGCTCGTCGCGGGCCAGGGTCAGGTTCAGGCCTTCTACACGGACATCGCTCATTTGTACTTCGCGGCGCAGCAGCGGCAGCACACGTACCGACAGGCCCAGCATCTGCAGGTCGGCGAACGGTTGCTTCGGCGCCGTGAGCGTAGCGATGCTGGCATCGTGCAGCTCCAGGCCCAACCAGGGGAACAGGCTCCAGCCGATGTCGCCATTGAGGGTCAGTTCAACGTGCGCCTTGTCGCGCGCCAGCTGGCGAATCTCGTCTTTATAGTCGTTGGGATCGAAGAGGTGGGTCAGGGCGAAGCCCAGCGCCACGATGATCAGCAGCAACCCGAGTAACCCAAGCCCCAGGATTTTGCCGAACGCTTTCATGGGCGAGTCCTTGTAGTCCGATTTTTGAATTCAAGCGGCAGAGTATAGCGCCGCACGGGTTGTGCCTGCGTATTCGACAAGAGGCACAGGGTATTTCCTACGAAGGAAGGGTGCAGCAATACCGATTCAGCGGTTCAAAAAATAACGATATCAGATTGCTTTCATGTCACTTGATCCTGTTAACCTTGCGCCGCTTCCACGGAGCGCCGCGACGGATTGTCGCGGACGTTGCCGCAAATGGCCGGGCCTTGCCTTGTGTGCAGCCAGAAGAGCCGGGCATTCAATCCGCGAGCATCGTCTACCTACAAAAGGATCGAATCCATGAACAGCAGTATCACGGCAGGAGCGGTCGCCACTGCGCCGAGCTTCCTGTCGAAGGAGCGCATCATCGCCCGTCCGGGCTTCAACCGCTGGCTGGTACCCCCGGCAGCCCTGGCCATTCACCTGTGCATCGGCATGGCCTATGGCTTCTCGGTATTCTGGTTGCCACTGTCCCAGGCCATCGGTATCAGTGCCCCAGTCGCCTGTTCGGCCGACATGGGCTTCATCGCCAAGTTGTTCACCGCTGAGTGCGATTGGCCTATCTCGATGTTGAGCTGGATCTACACCCTGTTCTTCGTTTTCCTCGGCTGCTCGGCCGCTGTGCTTGGCGGTTGGCTGGAACACGCCGGTCCGCGCAAGGCTGGCCTGGTATCGGCGCTGTGCTGGTGTGGTGGCATGCTGATCTCGGCGATTGGCGTGAAGACCCACCAATTGTGGCTGATGTGGCTGGGGTCCGGCGTCATCGGTGGCATCGGCCTGGGCCTGGGTTATATCTCCCCCGTGTCGACCCTGATCAAGTGGTTCCCGGACAAGCGTGGCATGGCGACCGGCATGGCGATCATGGGCTTTGGCGGTGGTGCGATGGTTGGCGCCCCGCTGGCGACTGCATTGATGGGCCACTTCGGCAACGCGCAGGAAGTGGGCGTATGGCAGAGTTTCGTGGCGATGGCCGCGATCTACTTCGTGTTCATGACCGCTGGCGCCCTGGCCTACCGCGTGCCGCCGACCGGCTGGAAGCCTGAGGGCTGGACCGCGCCGGTGAAGAAAGCCAACGCGATGGTCACCGACCGCCACGTTCACGTCAGCGTGGCCTGGAAGACCCCGCAGTTCGCGCTGATCTGGCTGGTGCTGTGCCTGAATGTTTCGGCGGGCATTGGCATCCTGGGCATGGCTTCGCCACTGCTGCAGGAAGTCTTCGCCGGCAAGCTGCTGGGCAACCAGCTCAGCTTCAGCGAACTCAATGCCGCGCAACTGGCGCAGATCGCCGCCATTGCCGCTGGCTTCACTGGTTTGCTGAGCCTGTTCAACATCGGTGGTCGCTTCTTCTGGGCTTCGTTCTCCGACTACATCGGCCGCAAGAACACCTATTTTGCCTTCTTCGCCCTGGGCGTGGGCCTCTACAGCCTGGTGCCGAACATGGGCCACCTGGGCAACGTGGCACTGTTCGTAGCGGCGTTCTGTATCATTCTGTCGATGTACGGTGGTGGTTTCGCCACGGTGCCGGCTTACCTGGCCGACCTGTTCGGTACACAGATGGTGGGTGCCATTCACGGTCGCCTGCTGACTGCCTGGGCGGCGGCGGGCGTGCTGGGGCCAGTGCTGATCACCTACCTGCGCGAATATCAGCTGGCAGCGGGTGTCGAACGTGCAGCGGCGTATGACATGACCCTGTACATCCTTGCCGGCCTGCTGGTGCTGGGTTTCATCTGCAACCTGCTGGTACGTCCGGTGGCGGACAAGCACTTCATGACCGACGCCGAGTTGGCCGCAGAGCGTGCGTTGAGCCATGACAAAGGCGCCGATGGCGCTCGCTCGCTGGAATGGCATGCGGCACCGGGCAGCCTGCCGCTGGTGCTGTTCGCCTGGGCGGTGGTGGTGATTCCGTTGGCCTGGGGGGTGTGGATCACCCTGCAGAAGACGGCCGTTCTGTTCCACTGATCGTCCGGCCGCTATCGCCGGCAAGCCGCCGCCTACCGGTGTCTGGTGGAGGCGTCGGCTTGCTGGTGATAGGGGCAACACAGCTTGTATAGACCTGTAGCGCACTCGGCCTTGCGAAATTGCTTTGCCTGCCATATGTCATCCGCGTTTCAAGCTGGCGCGTCTTGGGCCTATAATGGAGCCCTTTTCGCCCAATGATTTTGCGGAGCTGGTGATGGTCGAACGTAAGGCTTCCGTCGAGCGCAATACCCTGGAAACCCAGGTCAAGTGCTCGATCAACCTCGATGGCAGTGGCAAGGCCCGATTCGATATCGGCGTGCCTTTCCTTGAACACATGCTCGACCAGATCGCCCGACACGGGCTGATCGATCTGGATATCGAGTGCAAGGGTGACCTGCATATCGACGATCACCATACCGTCGAAGACGTCGGCATTACCCTGGGCCAGGCATTCGCCCAGGCCATCGGTGACAAGAAGGGTATCTTCCGCTACGGCCATGCCTACGTGCCGCTGGACGAAGCCCTGTCGCGCGTGGTCATCGACTTCTCGGGCCGTCCAGGCCTGCAGATGCATGTGCCCTATACCCGCGCCACCGTTGGCGGTTTCGACGTCGACCTGTTCCAGGAGTTCTTCCAGGGCTTCGTCAACCATGCCTTGGTGACCCTGCACATCGACAACCTGCGGGGCCACAACACCCACCACCAGATCGAAACCGTGTTCAAGGCCTTCGGCCGCGCGCTGCGCATGGCGGTGACGCTGGACGAGCGCATGGCCGGACAGATGCCTTCCACCAAGGGATGCCTGTAAATGCAGACGGTAGCCGTAATCGACTATGGCATGGGCAACTTGCACTCGGTGGCCAAGGCGCTTGAACACGTCGGCGCCGGCAAGGTGCTGGTGACCAGCGACGCCGCAGTCATCCGCGAGGCGGACCGCGTGGTGTTCCCGGGTGTGGGCGCGATTCGCGACTGCATGGCCGAAATCCGCCGCCTGGGCTTCGACAGCCTGGTGCGCGAGGTCAGCCAGGACCGCCCGTTCCTCGGGATCTGCGTCGGCATGCAAGCGCTGCTGGACCACAGCGAGGAAAACGACGGTGTCGACTGCATCGGCCTGTTCCCCGGCCAGGTGCGCTTTTTCGGCAAAGACCTGCAAGAAGACGGCGAGCACCTGAAGGTGCCGCACATGGGTTGGAACGAAGTCAGCCAGACCATCGACCACCCGCTGTGGCATGACATTCCCGACCGCGCACGGTTCTACTTCGTGCACAGCTATTACATCAACGCCGGCAAGCCCGGCCAGGTGGTCGGTCGTGGCCACTATGGCGTCGACTTCGCCGCAGCATTGGCTGATGGTTCGCGCTTTGCCGTGCAGTTCCACCCGGAGAAGAGCCACACCCACGGTCTGCAGCTGCTGCAGAACTTCGTGGCCTGGGACGGGCGCTGGTAAATGAGCAGGTCGCGGACCAAGGCCCCGGTCATCACCCTGGCACCCGAGCAGGAGCGCGAAGCGCTCGATACCTTGAAGCGCTTCCTTGAAGACCGCTTCGAGCTGGAGCTGGGGTCGTTCGAGGTGGCTGAGGTCCTCGAGCTGTTCAGCAAAGAAATTGCACCCCTTTACTACAACAGGGCGATTGCCGATGTTCAGCTGCACCTCAAGGAGCGGTTCGAGAGCATCGAAAGCGACCTGTGGGCGCTCGAGAAGCCCTGAACTCCACCGAATAGACAGGTTTCCAAGATGCTGATTATCCCCGCTATCGATCTCAAGGACGGTGCCTGCGTACGTCTGCGCCAGGGCCGTATGGAAGACTCCACGGTATTTTCCGACGACCCGGTGAGCATGGCCGCCAAGTGGGTCGAAGGTGGCTGCCGCCGCCTGCACCTGGTTGACCTCAACGGCGCCTTCGAAGGCCAGCCGGTCAATGGCGAGGTGGTGACTGCCATCGCCAAGCGTTACCCGAACCTGCCGATCCAGATCGGCGGTGGCATCCGCTCGCTGGAAACCATCGAGCATTACGTCAAGGCTGGCGTCAGCTACGTGATCATCGGCACCAAGGCGGTCAAGCAGCCTGAGTTCGTCGCCGAGGCCTGCAAGGCCTTCCCGGGCAAGGTCATCGTCGGCCTGGACGCCAAGGACGGTTTCGTCGCCACCGATGGCTGGGCAGAAGTCAGCTCGGTGCAGGTCATCGACCTGGCCAAGCGTTTCGAGGCCGATGGCGTCTCGGCGATCGTCTACACCGACATCGCCAAGGACGGCATGATGCAGGGCTGCAACGTGCCCTTCACCAAGGCCCTGGCCGAAGCCACGTCGATCCCGGTCATCGCTTCGGGTGGCATTCACAACCTGGGCGACATCAAGGCCCTGCTGGATGCCAAGGCCCCTGGCATCATTGGCGCCATCACCGGCCGTGCCATCTACGAAGGCACCCTCGATGTCGCCGAGGCCCAGGCCTTCTGCGACAACTACCAAGGCTGAGGACTGAACCATGGCACTGGCCAAGCGCATCATCCCTTGCCTGGACGTGGACAACGGCCGGGTGGTCAAGGGCGTCAAGTTCGAGAACATTCGGGATGCCGGCGACCCGGTGGAAATCGCCCGTCGCTACAATGAGCAAGGTGCCGACGAGATCACCTTCCTCGACATCACCGCCAGCGTCGACGGTCGCGACACCACCCTGCATACCGTCGAGCGCATGGCCAGCCAGGTGTTCATTCCGCTGACCGTGGGCGGTGGCGTGCGCACCGTGCAGGACATCCGCAACCTGCTCAATGCCGGTGCCGACAAGGTCTCGATCAACACCGCGGCGGTGTTCAACCCCGAGTTCGTCGGTGAAGCTGCCAACCGTTTCGGTTCGCAGTGCATCGTCGTAGCCATCGACGCGAAGAAGGTTTCCGGCCCCGGCGAAGCGCCGCGTTGGGAGATCTTCACCCACGGTGGCCGCAAGCCGACCGGCCTGGATGCCGTCGAGTGGGCGAAGAAGATGGAAGGTCTGGGGGCCGGCGAAATCCTGCTGACCAGCATGGATCAGGACGGCATGAAGAACGGTTTCGACCTGGGTGTGACCCGGGCCATCAGCGATGCGCTGGGGATTCCGGTGATCGCTTCGGGTGGTGTGGGTAACCTGCAGCACCTGGCCGACGGCATTCTGGAAGGGCATGCCAGTGCGGTTCTGGCGGCCAGTATCTTCCACTTCGGTGAGTACACGGTACCGGAAGCCAAGGCCTACATGGCTTCGCGCGGGATTGTGGTGCGCTGAACAATGATTGGGGCCGCTTTGCGGCCCATCTGCCGTAGCCGGCCCTCCAGAGGAGCCCGCTCGCCGGCGATGGGCCGCAAGGCGGCCCCAATTGCATCATCCGTGGGTCTTGCCCAGCAACGCGTGATACAACTCGGTATCCCCGAGAATCCCTACCACTTTGTCGTTATCCTGCAGCACCAGCTTGTTGCCCGTCTGATAACGAATCTGCAGCGCCTCACGCATGCCGATATCGGCGTGCACCACAGTTGGCCTGCGTTCGAGCAGCTCTACATCCTGCCCCGGTGCCCATTTCTGCATGTCCAGGCCGTTCTGGCCCTGGCGTGCGCGCTTGAGCGAGCCTCCTTCGCCAAGGTCCAGCCACGAGTCGATACCTGGGTCCAGGCAAACCGAGCCGTTGACCCGTTTGCAGTTGTCCAGGCTGCGCATCAGGCTGCGGCCGCACAGCACGTTGAGCGGGTTGGTGTGGGCGACGAAGGTGCGCACATACTCATCCGCCGGGTTGAGGACGATTTCCTCGGGCTTGCTGTACTGGATGATCCGGCCATCTTTCATGATGGCGATGCGGCTGCCCAGTTTCAGCGCCTCGTCCAGGTCGTGGCTGACGAACACGATGGTCTTGCTCAACTTGCTTTGCAGCGCCAGCAGCTCGTCCTGCAGGCCCTGGCGGATCAGCGGGTCAAGCGCGGAGAAGGGTTCGTCCATCAGCAGGATGTCGGCATCCATGGCCAGTGCGCGGGCCAGACCCACACGTTGCTGCATGCCGCCTGACAGTTCGTCCGGCTTCTTGTTGCGCCATTGGGTCAGGCCCACCAGTTCAAGCTTTTCGTCCACCAGCTTGCGCCGTTCCTTCTCCGGACGGCCCTGCATTTCGAGGCCGAAGCTGATGTTCTCGCGCACCGTCAGCCAAGGCATCAGGGCAAACTTCTGGAACACCATGGCGATGCGCTTGGTGCGCATCATTTTCAGCTCGGCCGGGGTGCAGTGGGCAATGTCGATGTTCCGGCCTTCATGCTCGACGAACAGTTTGCCGCGGCTGACGGTGTTCAGGCCGTTGATGCAGCGCAGCAGGCTCGACTTGCCCGAGCCCGACAGGCCCATGAGCACGCAGATCTCGCCTTTGTTGATATCCAGGTTGGCCTTTTCCACGCCCACCACGAGGCCGGTCTGCTTGAGGATCTGCTCGCGGGTCTTGCCCTGGTCGAGCAGGGCCAGCGCCTCGCGTGGCTTGTTGGAGAAGATGACGTCGACGTCTTCGAATCGAATGATGCTCATGCTTCACCCCTTACCGGCAGCTCCGGTTGCTTGCAGATACGGTCGAGCATGATCGCCAGCAGCACGATCGCCAGGCCCGCTTCGAAGCCCAGGGAAATATCAGCGGTGTTCAGTGCGTTGACCACAGGTTTGCCCAGGCCATCGGCCCCTACCAGTGCAGCGATCACCACCATCGACAGCGACAGCATGATGCACTGGGTCACGCCGGCGGCGATGCTCGGCATCGCGTGCGGCAGCTCGATGCGGGTCAGCAGTTGGCGGCGTGAGCAGCCGAATGCCTTGCCGGCGTCCATCAGCTCTTGCGGCACGTCGCAAATGCCCAGGTAAGTGAGGCGGATGGGGGCGGCGATGGCGAACACCACCGTCGAGATCAGCCCCGGCACCACTCCCAGCCCGAACAAGGTCAGGGTCGGGATCAGGTAAACGAAGGTGGGCACGGTCTGCATCAGGTCGAGGACCGGGCGCATGGCGGTATAGAACATTGGCTTGTGCGCGGCGACGATGCCCAGCGGCACGCCGATGGCCACGCAGACCACTGTGGCGAAGGTGACCTGTGCCAGGGTCTCCATGGTTTCCTGCCAGTACCCCAGGTTAAGGATCAGCAGGAAGGAAAGGGCAACGAAAGCGGTCAGCGCCCACTTGCGCTGAATCAGGTGCGCGAGGGCGGCGAATACAGCCACCAGAACGAACGGGTTGAACCACGTCAGGGCGCTGGTGACGCCGTGGATCATGAATTCCAGGCCTTGGGCGATGGCGTCGAAGTAGCTGGCGCCGTTCTGGGTCAACCATTCGACGAATGAGGCGATGTACTGCCCCAGGGGTATTTTCTGATCGATAAGCATGATAGCGAGCTTCCACCTGCAAAGATTGAAATCAGTCCGGGGCGGGAAGGTTCCCGCCCCGGCGGTGTTGCCATAGCGTCTTGCGTTATTGCGTCAGTTTGGCCTTGGCCGCCTCAAGGCCGGGTTTGCCATCAACGGTGGTAACGCCGGCCAGCCAGTTATCCAACTTGCCGGGGTTGGCCTTGAGCCATTTCTTGGCGGCGTCCTCGGGCTTCATCTTGTCGTCCAGGACATAGCCCATCATGGTGCTTTCATCCTTGAGCTCGAACGACAGGTTCTTCAACAGTTGCCCGACGTTGCTGCATTCCTGCGTATAGCCTTTGCGCGTATTGGTCAGCACGGTGGCCTTGCCGAAATCGGGACCGAAGAATTCGTCCCCTCCGGTCAGGTACTGCATCTTGAAGCGGGTGTTCATCGGGTGCGGTTCCCAGCCCAGGAACACGATCGCTTCGCCGCGCTTCTGTGCCCTGTCCACTTGCGACAGCATGCCGGCCTCGCTGGACTGCACGATCTTGAAGCCTGCGTCCTTCAGGCCGAAGGCGTTCTTGTCGATCATGCTCTGGATGGTGCGGTTACCGTCGTTACCCGGCTCGATGCCGTAGATCTTGCCGTCCAGCTCTTTCTTGAACTTGGGGATGTCGGAGAAATCCTTCAGGCCCTTGTCATAGAGCGCCTGGGGGACGGCCAAGGTGTACTTGGCGTTCTCCAGGTTGGCGCGCACCGTTTCCACGGTACCGGCATCGCGGTACTGCTTGATGTCGTTTTCCATGGTCGGCATCCAGTTGCCGAGAAACACGTCCAGGTCCTTGCCGGTGGCCAGCGACTTGTAGGTCACCGGTACCGAGAT
Source organism: Pseudomonas sp. Rh2 (assembly GCF_040762985.1). Classification (NCBI taxonomy): domain Bacteria; kingdom Pseudomonadati; phylum Pseudomonadota; class Gammaproteobacteria; order Pseudomonadales; family Pseudomonadaceae; genus Pseudomonas; species Pseudomonas sp. Rh2. Next base: position 171,959 of record NZ_CP142890.1, on the reverse strand, counting down.
CATGGTGGTGTGGGTCTTGTAACCCAGTGCTTCGAGCACAACGCTGGTGGTAGCGGTGGTTACGGTGATGTCAGTCCAGCCGACGTCGGAAAAACGTACCGTCTGGCACTGCTCAGGCTCTGCAGCCTGGGCCAGCATCGGTGCGGACAGCAACGCAACCAGCAACAGCGAGGGTGAACCTTTCATGGATGGACTCCTGTGATTTTATCTTCGGGTTCGCGTGGGTCTCCGGGCTTTCTGAGGGTCCGGTAGACCAGGCCTGCAGAGGGCAGGATGCGAGGCCGTGCAAAACGAGTCGCTTTCGATAATCCTCCAGCGCCGGTTAATCGCCTACTGGTAGGGTCGTAACCAGTACGGAACGGGTCGCATCCAGTATCGGCGACGTCGTTTATGGATTTCTCCACCCCGTCGGCCGCGTTTTTGCGTCACAAGGTCGCTTGAAAACGGCGCACGGGTGGCCGGATCGACAGCGGCGCTGCTGAGCAAAAGTACGTCGGTTGCAGACGGCGAGGGGAGGCATAAAAGCCCGATGATGCGTGCATTCGTGGCGGCTCGCAGCTTCAGCCTAGCAGTTGCCCCGCCCTGCGCATGGCGCGCAGAGACAAGCCCAGCAAGAGGTGAAGCGACAATGGCCATCAGCGTGTTCGACCTGTTCAAGATTGGTGTCGGGCCTTCCAGCTCCCACACCGTTGGCCCCATGCGTGCCGGCGCCCTGTTCGTCCAAGGGCTGCGCGAGCGCGGCGAGCTGGAACAGGTAAAACGGATCGAGGTGAGGCTGTACGGCTCGCTGTCGGCCACCGGTATCGGCCACGGCACCGACAACGCCACCATCATGGGCCTGATGGGCGAATGGCCTGACGCCATCGACCCCACCCAGATCGTCCCGCGCATCGCCGACCTGCGTGAAACCAACACCCTGCAGCTGGACGGGCGCCTGCCCATCGAGTTCGTCTGGGCCCGCGACATGCTGCTGCTGGATGAGAACCTGCCGTACCACCCCAACGCCATGACCCTGATCGCCGAAGGCGCGCAGGGCGAGCTGCACCGCGATACCTATTACTCGGTAGGCGGCGGCTTCGTGGTCGATGCAGCCCAGGCCGCCAGCGGTGTGCTGGACGCCGACCAGACGGTGTTGCCATACGATTTCAACAGCGCGGCCGAACTGCTGCGCCTGTGCAAACAAAACGACATGAGCGTGTCGCAATTGATGATGGCCAACGAGAAGGTCTGGCGCAGCGAAGAAGAGATTCGCGCCGGCTTGCACAAGCTCTGGGATGCCATGCAGGAATGCGTCAACAACGGCCTGAAATACGAAGGCACGCTGCCCGGCGGGCTCAACGTCCGCCGTCGCGCCGCCAAGCTGCATCGCAGCTTGAAGGAGATCGGCAAGCCCAACGTGATCGGCTCGACCATGAGCGCGATGGAGTGGGTCAACCTGTTCGCCCTGGCGGTCAATGAAGAGAACGCCGCGGGCGGGCGCATGGTCACGGCGCCCACCAACGGCGCCGCGGGCATCATTCCGGCAGTGTTGCACTACTACATGCGCTTCAGCGATGCGGTGAACGAGTCCAGCGTGGTCGACTTCTTCCTCGCCGCGGCAGCCGTGGGCATCCTGTGCAAGAAGAACGCTTCCATCTCTGGTGCCGAGGTCGGCTGCCAGGGCGAGGTGGGCTCGGCGTGCGCCATGGCGGCGGCAGGCCTTGCCGAAGTGCTGGGGGCAACGCCTCCACAAGTGGAGAACGCGGCGGAAATCGCCCTGGAGCATAACCTTGGCCTGACTTGCGACCCGGTTGGTGGGCTGGTGCAGGTGCCGTGCATCGAGCGCAACGCCATTGCCGCGGTGAAGGCGATCAACGCCGTGCAGATGGCTTTGCGTGGGGATGGCGAGCACTTCATTTCCCTCGACCAGGTGATCCGCACCATGCGAGACACCGGCGCCGACATGCACGACAAATACAAGGAAACCTCGCGTGGTGGCCTAGCAGTCAGTGCCATCGAATGCTGATGCGCTGATTTCGAACTGATGTGAGCTCTGCGCCCCTTTTTGGGGCGCTGTTTTTGGAAGTACCGGCTGTCGGCTGTCGCACTCAGTGTGGGTATTGTCGGTGACACTCAAATGTGTCGCTTCTGGGCATCCTTCCCAACCGTGCTACCGTTCTGCTCAGCAGTTACACGCAAAGGCGCTGGCGCGCCTGTTTGCGTTTTTCCGCAAGCGCGTACGAAACGCTTGATTTGCCGAAAGAAGACGTCGTTTTTGGTTTTTTTTGGATGCGCGTTCAATTTCCGGCACGCCGTTTGCGTTGAGATTGGCAAAGCCCCTGCATAACGAACGGGGGCACTAACAAGAAATCAGTGTCCGCCTGAGGCACACCCTGCATTTGTGTGAGGAGAAATCGCGATGACGTCGTACACCTCCGGGAACCCAACCCAGAACCGCACAGCCCCACAGTCCATCGGTTTTCTCCTGCTGGACAATTTCACCCTGATTTCCCTGGCATCGGCCGTCGAGCCGCTGCGCATGGCCAACCAGCTCTCCGGTCGTGAGCTGTACCGCTGGCATACGCTGACAGTCGATGGCGGCCAGGTATGGGCCAGCGATGGTCTGCAGATCACCCCGGATGCAGCCATCAACAACGCACCGCCCATGGACACCGTGATCGTCTGCGGTGGCGTGGGCATCCAGCGTTCGGTCACCCGCGAGCATGTCACCTGGCTGCAGGCCCAGGCCCGCCAGTCGCGCAGGCTTGGCGCGGTATGCACCGGCAGCTGGGCTCTGGCATGTGCCGGCCTGCTCGACGGCTTCGATTGCAGCGTGCACTGGGAATGTCTGGCGGCGATGCAGGAAGCCTTCCCTCGCGTGAACATGAGCACCCGTCTGTTCACCCTGGACCGTAACCGCTTCACCAGCTCGGGTGGCACTGCGCCGCTGGATATGATGCTGCACCTGATCAGCCGCGATCATGGTCGTGAACTGTCGGCAGCGATTTCCGAAATGTTCGTCTACGAGCGCATCCGCAACGAGCAGGATCACCAGCGCGTGCCGCTCAAGCACATGCTTGGTACCAACCAGCCGAAGCTGCAAGAGATCGTCGCGCTGATGGAAGCCAACCTGGAAGAGCCGATCGACCTGGACGAGTTGGCTGTTTATGTGTCGGTGTCGCGGCGCCAGCTCGAGCGCCTGTTCCAGAAATACCTGCACTGCTCGCCGTCGCGCTATTACCTCAAGCTGAGACTGATTCGTGCGCGGCAGTTGCTCAAGCAGACGCCGATGTCGATCATCGAAGTGGCGTCGGTGTGCGGCTTCGTTTCCACACCGCACTTCTCCAAGTGCTACCGCGAATACTTCGGTATTCCGCCGCGTGACGAGCGTGTCGGTTCCAACACCGCTCAGCAGGTAGCGATGATGCCGATCCCGCAGGCCATGACCCTGTCGCCGCACAGCGGGCCGATGGCCGCCCTGAGCCAGGCGCGCAACGAGTCGACGTTCGCCAGTGTGAGGATCTGACGCTCAATCGCCGGTCAGCCGGCGCCTACAGGTAACCCGCTAACCTGTAGGCGCCGGCTGGCCGGCGATGGGCGTGGGTGAAATCAGGTGCGCTTGTTGAACTGCGCCAACGCAGGCAGCAATTGCTTGTCGATCGCCTGGCGCACGGCCGGCAGAATCGTTGCGCTACCGGTATACATCTGTTCGACCATACCCTTCAGGGCACGGGCGTTGGGCTCGGTCAACCCGCGAACCACCACCTCGCACGCCTGCTCGGCGCTGGCACCGGCCGGAATGTCGAATCCCCGTGCGCGCAGGTGGCCCAACAGGTCGTCCTGATCAATCAAATCCGCATGCATCATGGCTGTTGTCCTTGTTTGCTGCTGTGATCGTCAGCCGATTCTGTGACGTGCCAGGCAAGGCGGCAAGGACAGAATGTCGCAATGGCTGCTTTGGCTAAGAACAGGTCGTTCCCGACTAAATCTGCGAGCGGGGAAGTCAGCACACTGAACTCATTCACGGTACCAGGGGGTTTGGTCACCCTCGCTCACACAGTGGATGTTTGCTCGCTCTTGGCCCCGGATGCTCACGGCTTTCCGGGGTTATTTTTTTGCGTCCAAGGGCCATTCGCGGAAAAACCCGCTCCTCTAGATACCCGCTGCTCTCGTGAGCCGTGGAACACCTGTAGGAGCGGGTTCAGCCGCGAGCGGGCAATGGAATCTATGCAGGAAGACCAATCACACGCCCGGCGAATTCAGGCGCTGACAGGTCGCGCTGGTTCTCTACCCAGTCGTTGAGCAATGCCACGCTGCGCTCCCCGAACGGCGCCGATTTAGGCCCCGCCAGGTCTACATGCAGCAGCATCTGCTCGCTTGCCGCCAATGCTTCGTCGAACCCCGCCCGGTGCAGGCTGTGGTAAAGGTGCAGGCGCTTGCGGTCGAAACCGATGATCTGCGTCTGCACCCACACTTCGGTGCCCAGCTTCACTTCATGCAGGTAGTTGATGTGCGCCTCGAGGGTGAACAGCGAATGTCCGCTTTGCCCACGGCTGTCGGCATCCAGGCCGATGCGCTCCATCAATGCGTCGGTGGCGTAGCTGAAGATCAGCAGGTAATAGGCATCGCGCAGATGCCCGTTGTAGTCGACCCAGTCCTCCTGGACCGGGGTACGGTAGGTGATCGAAGCGGGCATTGCGGTCTCCTCACTCGCCAAACGCCAGGCCGTGGCTGGCTTTGCTGTTTTTCACAGCTTCCAGTACTGCCAGCAGGGTGTCATCACGATAGCGCTCCAGCGCGGCGATGCTGCGCTCGCCCAGTTGCTCCGAGGTGCCTTCGACCACGTCGTCGATCAGTTTGTCCGTCAGCTCCGGTGCTGGCAGGTAGGTCCAGGGCAGCTTCAGCGCCGGGCCGAACTGGGACATGAAGTGGCGCATGCCAGCATCGCCGCCCGCCAGGGTGTAAGTGAGGAAGGTGCCCATGAACGACCAGCGCAGACCGGCACCGAAGCGGATGGCGTCGTCGATCTCGCCCGTCGTGGCTACGCCGTCGTTGACCAGGTGCAGGGCTTCGCGCCACAGCGCTTCGAGCAGGCGGTCGGCGATGAAGCCGGGGACTTCCTTGCGTACGTGCAGCGGGCGCATGCCCAAGGCCGTGTAGAAGGTCTTCGCGGCCTCGATGGCGTCCGGGGAAGTGCGGTTGCCACCGACGATCTCGACCAACGGCAGCAGGTACACCGGGTTGAACGGGTGGCCGACCACGCAGCGCTCGGGGTGGGTGGCCGACTCGTAGAACTCACTGGGCAGCAGCCCCGAGGTGCTGGAACCGATGATGGCGTTCGGTTTGGCCGCGGCGCTGATCTTGGCGTGCAGGTCGAGCTTGAGGTCGAGGCGTTCCGGGGCGCTTTCCTGGATGAAATCGGCGTCGCGAACGCATTCTTCGATGGTCGCGACGAACTTCAGCCGCTGCTGCGAAGCACCGGGCGCCAGGCCTTGTTTCTCAAGGGCCGGCCAGGCATTGGCGATGCGCTTGCGAAGCGCCTGTTCGGCACCGGGGGCCGGGTCCCAGGCGATGACATCCAGGCCATGGGCGAGGGCGCGGGCGACCCAGCCGCTGCCAATCACGCCGCTACCGAGGGCGGCGAAGGTCTTGATTTCGGTGATGAAGGGCATGTCGATCTCCTTGGCTCGGTATCAGCGGCGCTTGAGGTTCATTTTTTCCCGGCCTTCTGCCGGGGTGAGCACGCGGGCGCCCATGCGGGTGATGATTTCCGCTGCCCGCTCGACCAGCTGGCCGTTGCTCGCCAGTACGCCACGGTCCAGGTACAGGTTGTCTTCCAGGCCCACGCGAACGTTGCCGCCGAGCAGTACCGCCTGCGCCGCCATGGGCATCTGCATGCGGCCGATGCCGAAGCCTGCCCAGGTCACGTTCGCCGGCAGGTTGTCGACCATCGCCTTCATGGTGGTGGTGTCGGCCGGTGCCCCCCACGGGATGCCCAGGCACAGCTGGAACAGCGGGTCCTCTAGCAGGCCCTCCTTCATCATCTGCTTGGCGAACCACAGGTGGCCTGTGTCGAAGATCTCCAGCTCGGCTTTCACGCCCAGCTCGGTAATGCGCTTGGCGCCGGCACGCAGTTGCGCGGGGGTCGAGACGTAGATGGCGTTGCCATCGCCGAAGTTGAGGGTGCCGCAGTCGAGGGTGCAGATTTCCGGCAACAGTGCCTCGACGTGGGCCAGGCGTTCCAGCGGGCCGATCAGGTCGGTGCCTGGGCCGAATTCCATTGGCGACTCGCCTGGGCCGATTTCAAGGTCGCCGCCCATGCCGGCAGTGAGGTTGACGATGATGTCCACGTCGGCTTCGCGGATGCGTTCCATCACTTCGCGGTACAACGCTACATCGCGGCTGAAGCGGCCGGTTTGCGGGTCGCGGACGTGGCAGTGGACCACGGTGGCGCCAGCCTTGGCGGCTTCGACGGCGGATTCGGCGATCTGTTTGGGGGTGACCGGGACCAAGTGGCTCTTGGCAACGGTGTCGCCGGCACCGGTGAGGGCGCAGGTGATGATGACGTCATGGTTCATGGCGTGGTTCCTGGTGATATCGGGGGTGGATTTTTCGCGGGCAAGCCTGCTCCCACAGGATCGACGTGACCCTGAATGTAGCGCTGTACCTGTAGGCGCGAGCTTGCTGGCGAAGAGGCCGGATCAGTTGGCGCTGAGCTTGAGGTTCTCGGCAGCTGGCTGGCCGTCGAAGGTGGTCACACCCTCAAGCCAGCGGGCCTTGTCTTCGGGGTGGTCCTTGAGCCACTGGCGGGCCGATTCCAGGGCGTCCTTGTGGTCGAGCAACGGCTGCATCATGCGGCTCTCGTCCTCGGCACTGAAGTTCAGGTTGGTCAGCAGGCGGTGGGCATTGGGACAGCGTTGGGCGTAGTCTGGCGCCGTGACCGTCCACACCGTCGCCCGGCCTTCGTCAGGGCCCAGGGCATCCTGGCTGTCGCCCAGGTAGGCCATCTCGATGTTCACATTCATCGGGTGCGGCGCCCAGCCAAAGAACACTACCGCTTCCTTGCGCCGTACGGCGCGGTCGACAGCGGCGAGCATGCCTGCCTCACTCGATTCGACCAGCTGGAACTTGCCCAGGTCGAACTGGTTCTTGGTGATCATCGCCTTGATCTGGGTATTGGCGCCGGAACCCGGTTCAATGCCATAGATCTTGCCGCCCAGTTCTTTCTCGAACTTGTGGATGTCGGCGAAGGTTTTCAGGCCTTTGTCATAGAGGTATTTCGGCACGGCCAGGGTGGCGCGGGCGTCCTCCAGGCTTGGCTTGTCCAAGACCTTGACCTGGTTGGCATCGACGAACGGGGTGATGGTTTGGGTCATGAGCGGGTTCCAGTAACCCAGGAACATGTCCAGGCGCTTGTCGCGGATACCGGCGAAGATGATCTGCTGCGAGGCGCTGGTCTGCTTGGTCTGGTAACCCAGCCCATCGAGCAACACCTGCGCCATGGCGCTGGTGGCGATGACGTCGGTCCAGTTGACCACGCCCAGGCGCACGTCCTTGCAGACGGCGGGTTCGGCGGCGAATACGGGGCTTGCAAGGGTGGTGCTCAGAGCGAGGGAAAACAGGCTGCGGCGGATCAAGCTGTGCATGGTGGCTCTCCAACGGCAGTGCATATTGTTATAGGGGCCGGTCTCTCTGGACCGTGTGTTTAAGCTACGCGGGTGGCACACTGGAAAATCGCACGCTGGCGACTCACACTTGCACCCTGGCGACCTGTCCTCATCAGAGAAACCTCGATGTCGCAAACTATCCAGTTCCTCCTGCTTCCAGGCTTTTCGGCCATGGGCTTCATCAGCGCCTTGGAGCCGCTGCGCGTGGCCAACCGCTTCCGTGGGCCACAGTACCGTTGGCAGGTGCTGAGCCTGGATGGCGGGGCGGTGCAGGCGAGCAACGGTATGTCGGTCAACGCCGATGGCGCGTTGGGCGATGAGCCGCACGGGCAGATGCTGCTGGTGGTCGCAGGGTTCGATCCGTTGGCCAGTTATGGCCATGGCTTGCAACAAGCGCTACGTCGTCTCGACCACGAGGGGGTGATTCTGGGCGGCATCGATACCGGCGCGATGGTATTGGCCGAAGCGGGCCTGCTGGATGGGCATCGGGCGACCTTGCATTGGGAGGCGCTGGAGGCTTTCAAGGAGCGTTATCCACGGTTGCAGGCGACGCAGGAGCTGTTCGAGATCGACCGCCGAAGAATTACCTGCGCGGGTGGCACGGCGTCGATCGACCTGATGCTCGACCTGATTGGCCAGGCCCATGGCAGCGAGTTGGCGGTGCAGGTTTCCGAGCAGTTCGTGCTGGGGCGTATCCGTCCGCGACAGGATCACCAGCGCATGCAGATCGCCTCCCGCTACGGCATCAGCAACAAGAAGCTGGTGAAGGTCATTGGCGAGATGGAGCGCAACACCGAGCAGCCGCTCAATACCCAGGTGCTGGCCGATGCCGTGCAGGTGACCCGGCGGCAGCTCGAGCGGTTGTTTCGCCTGTACCTGAACGACACGCCCAGTGGCTTCTATTTGCGGCTGCGCTTGGACAAGGCGCGGCAGTTGTTGCGTCAGACCGACATGAGCGTGCTGGAGGTCGGCGTGGCATGCGGGTTCGAGTCTGCGTCGTACTTTACCCGCTGCTACCGAACGCGGTTCGAGCGCTGCCCGCGGGAGGACCGGTTGGCTCGGGTGGTCTGAGGTCTTCCTGCGCTGGCCTCTTTGCGGGGTTGCCCGCGAAGAGGCCGTTACAGGGCTACTGCTGACCGATGGATTGCAGGTACTCCGAGCGGTCATCGCTGCGCTGTGCAACGCAGGTATCCCAGGCCGCCTGGAACGCTTTGCTGCCGGGTTTCTCGGCATAGGTTTCGACCTTGCAGTCGGCATCGCGCAGCTGCGTCCACAGTTTTTCGGCGGCATCCATGCGCCCGACCAGGGCTGTGGCCTTGTCGCCTTCATCGGCATATTGGTCGCGAATGCGCTGAATCAGGTCGTCATACGCCGACTTCAACTCGCGCTCGGCGGTCTGTTTATTGAACGCCGCGCAAGCGAAGGCCTGCTGGTCGCTCTCGACGTTATCGCAGGGCGTGCTTTCTTCCTCGCCGGCCTGGGCGCCCATCGCAAAGGCCATCAGAACCAGCCATGCCATTGATTTCATCCGTTATCTCCTCGAACCGGCTGACGAATCGCCGCGATTCTCGCTCAGCCCACGTCTGTGCGGTAGCTCCCTGACGAAATGTTCATAAACGCCTGGCGAATGTCGTTATCGAGACTGGCTCTCATCGGCGGATGGCGCGCCAGAGCGTGCCATGTCGCGCATTGACGCTTTCGGCAAACCCCCTGTCGTTTTTGCATCGGGGCGCCTCGGGGCACAGGCATATGCTGGCTCCAAAGCGCCGGCACAAGGTTTGGCGCGAGCCAACTCGATAAAAGGGGACAGCCTGATGAGCCCAGCCGAACTTCACGCCGACAGCATCGTCATCGACGGTCTGATCATTGCCAAATGGAACCGCGAGCTGTTCGAGGACATGCGCAAGGGCGGGCTGACCGCGGCCAACTGCACGGTGTCGGTGTGGGAGGGCTTCAAGGCCACCGTCGATAACATCGCCGCCAGCCAGAAGCTGATCCGCGAGAACAGCGACCTGGTAATGCCGGTACGTACCACCGCCGACATTCGCAAGGCCAAGGAACTGGGCAAGACCGGCATCCTCTTCGGTTTCCAGAACGCCCATGCGTTCGAAGACCAGATCGCCTACGTCGACGTGTTCAAGCAGCTGGGCGTGGGCATCGTGCAGATGTGCTACAACACCCAGAACCTGGTTGGCACCGGCTGCTACGAGCGTGACGGCGGCCTGTCGGGCTTCGGTCGCGAAATCGTCGCCGAGATGAACCGCGTCGGCATCATGTGCGACCTGTCCCACGTGGGCTCCAAGACCTCCGAGGAAGTCATCCTCGAATCGAAAAAGCCGGTCTGCTACTCCCACTGCCTGCCTTCTGGCCTGAAGGAGCACCCGCGCAACAAGTCGGACGAAGAGCTGAAGTTCATCGCCGACCACGGCGGCTTCGTCGGCGTGACCATGTTCGCACCGTTCCTGGCCAAGGGCATCGACTCGACCATCGACGACTACGCCGAGGCCATCGAGTACACCATGAACATCGTCGGCGAAGACGCTATCGGTATCGGTACCGACTTCACCCAAGGCCACGGCCAGGATTTCTTCGAATACCTGACCCATGACAAGGGCTACGCCCGTCGCCTGACCAACTTCGGCAAGATCATCAACCCGCTCGGCATTCGCACTGTCGGCGAGTTCCCCAACCTCACCGAAACCCTGCTCAAGCGCGGCCACTCCGAACGTGTGGTGCGCAAGATCATGGGCGAGAACTGGGTCAACGTCCTCAAGGATGTCTGGGGCGAGTAAGCCGCTCTCCAAGCCTGATAGCCCCTGCCAGCAACGCCGGGGCACCCACATAAAAATTTTTATGGAGTTGAGTTTCCATGGCCAAGATCGCCCCGCAATTGCCAATCGAAGTCGACAGCGAGACCGGTGTCTGGACCAGCGACGCCCTGCCGATGCTGTACGTGCCGCGCCATTTCTTCGTTAACAACCACATCGGCATCGAGGAAGTGCTGGGCGCCGAAGCCTACGCCGAGATTCTGTACAAGGCCGGCTACAAGTCCGCCTGGCACTGGTGTGAAAAAGAAGCCGAATGCCATGGCCTGGAAGGCGTCGCGGTGTTTGAGCACTACATGAAGCGCCTGTCCCAGCGTGGTTGGGGCCTGTTCGAAATCCAGGACATCGACCTCGACAAAGGCACCTGCAGCGTCAAGCTCAAGCACTCGGCGTTCGTGTACGTCTATGGCAAGTGCGGCCGCAAGGTCGACTACATGTTCACTGGCTGGTTCGCCGGTGCCATGGACCAGATTCTCGCCGCCCGTGGCAGTTCGATCCGCACCGTGGCCGAGCAGGTCTACGGCGGTTCGGAAGAAGGTCACGATGACGGCCTGTTCGTCGTCAAGCCGTTGTAAGTCGGAGAGAGCGTCATGGCATTCGAAGCAATGTTCCAGCCGATCCAGATCGGCAAACTGACCATCCGCAACCGCGTGCTCAGCACCGCGCATGCCGAGGTCTACGCCACCGACGGCGGCATGACTACCGACCGTTACGTGAAGTACTACGAAGAGAAGGCCAAGGGCGGCATCGGCCTGGCCATCTGCGGTGGCTCGTCGGTGGTCGCCATCGACAGCCCGCAGGAGTGGTGGTCGTCGGTGAACCTGTCCACCGACCGGATCATCCCGCACTTCCAGAACTTGGCCGACGCCATGCACAAGCATGGCGCCAAGATCATGATCCAGATTACCCACATGGGTCGTCGTTCGCGTTGGGACGGCTTCAACTGGCCGACCCTGATGTCGCCGTCGGGCATCCGTGAACCGGTGCACCGCGCTACCTGCAAGACCATCGAGGTGGAAGAGATCTGGCGCGTGATCGGCAACTACGCGCAAGCTGCGCGTCGTGCCAAGGAAGGTGGTCTGGACGGCGTCGAACTGTCGGCCGTGCACCAGCACATGATCGACCAGTTCTGGAGCCCTCGGGTCAACAAACGTACCGACGAATGGGGCGGTACCTTCGAAGGCCGCATGAAGTTCGGCCTGGAAGTGCTCAAGGCCGTGCGCAAGGAAGTCGGCGACGACTTCTGCGTGGGCATGCGTATCTGTGGCGACGAGTTCCACCCTGATGGCCTGAGCCACGAGGACATGAAGCAGATCGCTGCCTACTACGACGCCACTGGCATGATCGACTTCATCGGCGTGGTCGGCTCGGGTTGCGACACCCACAATACCCTGGCCAACGTCATCCCGAACATGAGCTACCCGCCGGAGCCGTTCCTGCACCTGGCGGCGGGCATCAAGGAAGTGGTCAAGGTCCCGGTGCTGCACGCGCAGAACATCAAGGACCCGAACCAGGCCACGCGTATCCTGGAAGGCGGCTACGTGGACATGGTCGGCATGACCCGCGCCCATATCGCCGACCCGCACCTGATCGCCAAGATCAAGATGGGCCAGGTCGACCAGATCAAGCAGTGCGTCGGTGCCAACTACTGTATCGACCGTCAGTACCAGGGCTTGGATGTACTGTGCATCCAGAACGCCGCGACTTCCCGTGAATACATGGGCGTGCCGCACATCATCGAGAAGTCCACCGGGCCCAAGCGCAAGGTGGTGGTGGTCGGTGCCGGCCCTGCCGGTATGGAAGCTGCGCGTGTCGCCGCCGAGCGTGGCCACGACGTGACCGTGTTCGAGAAGAAAGACCAGATCGGCGGGCAGATCACCATCGCCGCCAAGGCGCCGCAGCGCGACCAGATCGCCGGTATCACCCGCTGGTACCAGCTGGAGTTCGCCCGCCTGAAAGTCGACCTGCGCCTGGGCACTGCCGCTGACGTGGATGCCATCCAGGACCTGCGTCCGGACATCATCGTCCTGGCGGTGGGCGGCCATCCGTTCGTCGAACAGAACGAGCACTGGGGCGCTGCCGAAGGGCTGGTGGTCAGCAGCTGGGACGTACTCGACGGCAAGGTCGCGCCGGGCAAGAACGTGCTGGTGTACGACACCATCTGCGAATTCACTGGTATGTCTGCCGCGGACTTCCTGGCCGACAAGGGCAGCCAGGTGGAAATCGTCACTGACGATATCAAGCCGGGTGTCGCGATGGGGGGGACCACCTTCCCGACCTACTACCGCAGCATCTACCCGAAAGAAGTGATCATGACCGGCGACATGATGCTGGAAAAGGTCTACCGCGAGGGTGACAAGGTGGTGGCGGTGCTGGAGAACGAGTACACCGGCGCCAAGGAAGAACGGGTGGTCGACCAGGTGGTGATCGAGAACGGCGTGCGTCCTGACGAGCAGCTGTACTACGCGCTCAAGGAGGGTTCGCGCAACAAAGGCCAGATCGACATCGAGGCCCTGTTCGCGATCAAGCCGCAGCCGATCCTCAGCCAGCCGGGCGAAGGTTACCTGCTGTATCGCATCGGTGACTGCGTGGCCCAGCGCAACGTGCATGCTGCGATCTATGACGCCCTTCGCCTGTGCAAGGACTTCTGATCGCTCCGCCTCTCTAGAGGCGGACTGGCCCCCCTGTAGGAGCGAGTTCGCTCGCGATGGCGGCAGCCCTGGCAACCAGGTTGTCTGATCGGTCGCTATCGCGAGCACGCTCGCTCCTACAGGGGTCCGCGCCGACCTTCAGGGCGGCGCAAGAATTCAGCTGTTGTGGGAGCCTCCCATGTTGAACACCCTTCTACCCATCCTGCTGTTCGCTGCCCTTGGCCTGGCAGTGCTCGGCGCCCTGCGTCGCGTGCGCATGTGGCGGCGTGGTCGGGCCGCCAAGGTCGACTTGATCGGCGGCCTGCTGGCCATGCCAAGGCGCTACCTGGTGGACCTGCACCATGTGGTCGAGCGCGACAAGTACATGTCCAAGACCCACGTCGCCACCGCGGGCGGCTTCGTGCTGTCGGCCGTTCTGGCGATCCTTGTGCATGGCTTCGGCCTGCAGAGCAAGATTCTTGGCTATGCCTTGCTGGTAGCCACGGTGATCATGTTCAGCGGCGCCATCTTCGTCTTCAAACGCCGTCGCAACCCACCCGCACGCCTGTCCAAGGGCCCGTGGATGCGGCTACCCAAGAGCTTGCTGGCGTTCGCCGCGAGCTTCTTCATCGCCACCTTGCCAGTCGCTGGCATCCTGCCGGCCGATACCGGCGGCTGGGTCATGGTCGCGGTTCTGGGCCTGGGCGTGCTGTGGGGCGTGTCGGAGCTGTTCTTCGGCATGACCTGGGGAGGCCCGATGAAGCACGCCTTCGCCGGGGCTTTGCACCTGGCCTGGCACCGGCGCGCAGAACGCTTTGGCGGTGGCCGCTCCACCGGCCTCAAGCCGCTGGACCTGGAAGACCCCAACGCACCGCTGGGCGTGGAAAAACCGGTGGACTTCACCTGGAACCAGCTACTTGGCTTCGATGCCTGCGTGCAGTGCGGTAAATGTGAAGCGATGTGCCCGGCGTTCGCCGCCGGTCAGCCGCTGAACCCGAAAAAACTGATTCAGGACATGGTCATCGGCCTGGCCGGTGGTACTGACGCCCAGTTCGCGGGCAGCCCATATCCGGGCAAGCCGATCGGCGAACACGGCGGCCACCCGCACCAGCCGATCGTCAACGGCCTGGTCGACGCTGAAACGCTGTGGTCGTGCACCACTTGCCGCGCCTGCGTCGAGGAATGCCCGATGATGATCGAGCACGTCGATGCCATCGTCGACATGCGCCGCCACCTGACCCTGGAAAAAGGTGCGACCCCCAACAAAGGCGCCGAGGTGCTGGACAACCTGATCGCCACCGACAACCCGGGCGGTTTCAACCCTGGCGGGCGCATGAACTGGGCGGCCGACCTCAACCTGAAGCTGCTGTCGGACGTGAAAGCCACCGAGGTGCTGTTCTGGGTCGGCGACGGTGCCTTCGACATGCGCAACCAGCGCACCCTGCGCTCGTTCGTGAAAGTGCTCAAGGCCTCTGGCGTGGACTTCGCCGTGCTCGGCCTGGAAGAGCGCGACAGCGGTGATGTGGCGCGGCGCCTGGGCGATGAAGCGACCTTCCAGCAGTTGGCCAAGCGCAACATCCAGACCCTGGCCAAGTACAAGTTCCAGCGCATCGTCACTTGCGACCCGCACAGCTTCCACGTACTGAAGAACGAGTATGGCGCGCTGGGTGGCGAGTACCAGGTGCAGCACCACAGCACCTACATCGCCGAGCTGATCGCCGCGAACAAGCTCAACCTCGGCCAGCACAAGGGCGGCAGCGTCACCTATCACGACCCATGCTACCTGGGGCGCTACAACGGCGAGTACGAAGCCCCGCGCGCGGTGCTCAAGGCGCTGGGTATCGAAGTGCGCGAGATGGAGCGTTCGGGCTTCCGCTCCCGCTGCTGCGGCGGTGGTGGTGGTGCGCCGATCACTGACATCCCTGGCAAGCAACGTATTCCGGACATGCGCATGGACGATATCCGCCAGACCGAAGCCGAGCTGGTGGCGGTTGGTTGCCCGCAGTGCACGGCAATGCTCGAAGGCGTGGTCGAACCGCGTCCACAGATCAAGGACCTCGCCGAGTTGGTGGCCGATGTGCTGATCGAAGAGGAAACCCCTGCAAGCGCAAAGTCGCAAGCGGCCAAACGTGAACCTGCGGAGGTGCACTGATGAGCGACATCATCCGCCGCGACCCACGCGCCGAGTGGATCGCCCGTAACCGTCTGCATCCGCTGCACGCGGCGATGCAGACGCAGCAGACCAGCTGGATGGGGCCCAACGGCCTCATCCGCAAGAACCCCCATGCCATTGCCGCAGGCTTCATCGGCCCCCATGGCATCAAGCGCATCGACCGCAGTGGCGCCCAGCAGGGCACTGGTGTGGGCGGGCGCCGCGCCGCCGCCGCGCAAGTGCAGCTGCCGCTGCACCAGGTGCCGGCCCCGGCGTTCTACATCGCCGTGGTTCCAGACATGGTCGGTGGTCGCCTGAGCAGCCACGACCGTGACCTGCTTGGCCTGGCCCATAGCCTGGCTGGCAGCGACGGTGCGGTGCTGGCGATCGTGTTTGGCGAGCACAAGGAAAGCAACTTTTCCACAGCCGGCGTCGACCGCTTGCTGGTCATCGAAGGCGAGCAGTACCAAGGTTATGCGCCGGAACAACTGGTACAAGCCCTGCGCGCTGTGGATAACCAATTCACCCCGCGCCATTGGTTGCTGCCCGACAGCCGCACCGGGGGCGGCGAACTGGGGCGGCGTCTGGGCGCGACGTTGGGCGAGCGCCCGGCAACGCGGGTCTGGCAGGTCAAGGACGGCCAGTGCATCGGCCGCGCCGGTGCCGGTCAGCAGGACCTGCAACGCAGTGTGCCTCGGTTGATCCTGGCCGCCGCGGAGTGCGCCGAGCCGGTCAGCGAAACCCGTCACGAAGCCTTGCCGGTGGAGTTGTCCACAAGCGTTGCGCGCAGCCTGTCGCGTATTGAAGACCTGGGTTCGGTCGCGGTCGATCCGGCCACCATCGCCATGGCCGAGGCCGAGTTCATCGTCTCGGGTGGCAATGGTGTCAAGGACTGGGACCTGTACCACAAGGCCACCGCAGCGCTCGGTGCCACCGAAGGCGCCTCGCGGGTGGCGGTGGACGACGGCTTCATGCCGCGCAACCGTCAGGTGGGTGCCACGGGTACCTGGGTAACCGCGCGGGTCTACGTGGCGGTGGGTATCTCTGGTGCGATCCAGCACCTGCAGGGCATCGGTGCCTGCGACAAGGTGGTGGCGATCAACATGGACCCTGGCTGCGACATGATCAAACGGGCGGACCTGTCGGTGATTGGCGACAGTTCGGCGATTCTCAAGGCACTGATCGAGGCTGTGGACAACTTCCGCAGCGGCGGCCAGCGCGACGCGGCATAAGGGCACGAGCATGAGTACGAAAGTCATCAGCCTGGTTTCCATCGGTGCCCACCCAAGCTCCGGCCGCGCCCGTCGCGCCGAGCAGGACGCCCGAGCCGTGGAACTGGGTTTGCAACTGGCTGGGGATAACTTGCAGGTGGTGCACGCAGGTGACCCTCGTGAGGAAGCGCTGCGTGCTTACCTGGGCATGGGGCTGGATCACCTGGATGTGCTGGAACAGCCTGCCGGCGCCGATGTGCTGGGAGTGTTGAGCGACTACCTGCGTGACGCAGGGGCCCAAATGGTATTGACCGGAAGCCAGGCCGAGACGGGTGAAGGTTCGGGCATGCTGCCGTTTCTGTTGGCTGAGAAGCTGGGTTGGCCGCTGGTGGTAGGGCTGGCCGAAGTCGAATCCATCGAGAACGGTACTGCCCAGGTACTGCAAGCGCTGCCGCGTGGTCAGCGACGCCGTTTGAAGGTACGCCTGCCGCTGCTGGCGACTGTGGATAACGCCGCACCTAAGCCCCGTCAGAGCGCCTTTGGGCCAGCGCGCCGGGGCGTGTTGGCGGCGCGCAATGTGGATATCCTCGAGGATGAACTGCTGGCGGACGCCGAGCTGCAACCGGCGCGGCCACGTCCAAAGCGGCTGAAGGTGATCAAGGCCAAGAGCGGAGCCGACCGGATGAAGGCGGCGACGGCCAAGGCCAGCGGTGGTGGGGGCAAGGTGTTGAAGGACGTTTCGCCGCAGGAAGGGGCCGAGGCCATCCTCAAGTTGCTGGTGGAGGAGGGGGTCTTGCGCTGAATCCAACGGCCCTGTCGCCGGCTTCTCGGCGATAGGGCCTTCAAGGCTGTTCCCGTATGACATTGAACGCCCAACAAGCGACTCCCTCTATCACCGGCTCGAACGATACCCGCTCTCCCTCCTGCAGGCTGCCCTGGCCACCCTCGATGATCGCAAGCTGAGTCACGAAGTAATCCACCTCTTCCTCATCGCTGCTGATAACACCCATCCCATGGTCTTCGTTGAACCACTTCACGGTACCCAGCAGACGATTGTGCATAAGTGCGCTCGCAGTGATGCCTTAATAGTGGCATCCACTTCATCACGCCCCTCCCAGGAGCGAAACTGGCAGAAATACCAGGTGAACCGCAATTTTGCCCACGGAATCTGTTCGCCAAGGTGTGGATAAAGTGTTGGTGCATGGCTGTGCGCCTTTGATCATGCGCCTTTCAGAGATTAGATCAAAAAATGATCAGCCTTCAGCGAGCGTGCTTGAGTCGTGATTCGCGGCATTGACCTGATATTGCCCACAATCCCTGTTAGCCGGTCTGTGGATAATATGTTCGCCCATCCCTGGATGCGGTGAAATCAAAGGGCTTCATGGAAACGATCATTTTTTGTCCAAATTCTCCTGTTACGCACACAAGCCACTGATTTCGGGAGTTCTAGACACTTTTCCACATCCCTTTTCGGCTGAACTGCTGTTTCCCACATTCTTTGTTGGTTGCTCTGTGGACAATGTGTTCGCAGAGGCTTCCAGGCCTTTGTTTACAGTGCCTGTAGAGGTTTGATCAGAAAATGATCAAACACACGGTCGTATGACGAGAGGTAGACGCGCGTTGTCTTTGTACTTGGGTTGTGGGTAAGTCTGTGAGTAAGAGGCTTCACACCTATCATTTTTGCTAGTTTTCAGCCGCTTCGAACTCCACTAGGTTGGGCACAACCATTCTTTGGAGCCTGTCACCATGAGCTTTGTGCAGTTGTTGGCGACTGATCGGCAGCATTCGGTCCTCAATGGTGCGCACAACCAAGCAAGAGCCTACACAGCCTATGGATCGACTGCCGCCCAGGGTGGGCCAATGAGTGCATTCTGTGGGGAGCCCAGAGATGAGCTGACAGCTTGCTACCACTTGGGCAATGGGTATCGTCAATTCAACCCAGCGATCATGCGTCTCCACTCGCCGGATTCACGCAGCCCCTTCGGTGAGGGGGGGGTGAACAGCTACGCCTATTGCGCGGGCGACCCGGTGAACAAATATGATCCGACAGGTCGCGTTCTGGAGTGGATCCCTGTGGGCACTCAGGCATTTTCCAGCCTGTCGACGGCGCTTGCCGCTGGCAATCGTAGGGCGCTGGTCGTGACTAAACAGCGGGTGCAAAGGGCACAAGGTGAGACGGTGAGCCAGGCGCCCTTGCTCCCCGAGCTTGCGGACAGTCTGATCGGTTACGCCGCAGCGCCCATGGGGGCTGTCGCCAATGTCACCCGAAATGTCCTCCAGACCCCCTCATCCCCTGCAGCGTCATTGGCAGGGCAGCTCGCCTGGGCCGGGGCCGCAAGCAGTGGTTTTGTCGCAGTGGGGACCAATTTGCACAGTTACCAGACATTCAGAACCTGGACCGCGCTGGCTGACCAGCACGGAATAAATAGATGGAGCGTAGCGATAGAGGCCATGGGCCAGGTGCTTCTCCCTTCTTTCGTGCGAAGGGCGGCCTTGCAGGCAGGGATCAGAACAGGGAAGGCGGCACTGGATACGGTGCACTGGGCCTATCGACTACCAGGGGCCGCGCTGGCCAGGCAGGTTTCTCGTGCAGATGAGGATGTGTTGAACAGCGTGATGGTTAGAAGCCGCTGACCGGGTCGGTGTCGTACCGTCCGGCGGGGCCCGGGTTGACCGCGCCTCGCCCAGTGTGGGCGAGGCGCGGCATCGATCACTGTGCCTGAACTTCCTTCAGATACGGCGCAGGCTCGGCCCCCAGATTGTTCAGCAACCGCTGGCTGTACCAATCGATGAAGTTCACCACGCCGAACTCATAGGTCTTCGAATACGGCCCAGGCTGGTAGGCGGTGGAGTTGATCCCGCGCTGGTTCTCTTCCGCCAGACGGCGGTCCTGGTCGTTGGTGGCGTCCCATACCTTGCGCATCTGCTCAGGGTCGTAGTCCACGCCTTCCACGGCATCCTTATGCACCAGCCACTTGGTGGTGACCATGGTTTCCTGGGCACTGATCGGCCACACGGTGAACACGATCATGTGGTCGCCCATGCAGTGGTTCCACGAGTGCGGCAGGTGCAGGATGCGCATCGAGCCCAGGTCCGGGTTCTTGATGCGGCCCATCAACTTCTTGCACGCCTGCTTGCCGTCCATGGTCATGGACACGGTGCCCTTGAGCAGCGGCATGCGCACGATGCGGTTACGCAGGCCATGGCTCTTGTGCAGGTACGGGATCTTCTCGGCTTCCCAGGCAGCGGCGGAGGCGGCCACGTGGTCCTTGAAGGCCTGGTCGGCGCGTGGGTCGTTGGTGTCGTCCCATTCCAGCAGGGTTTTCAGCAGCTCAGGGTGGGAGCCGTTGCAGTGATAGCACTCGCGGTTGTTTTCCAGCACCAGTTTCCAGTTGGCTTTTTCCATCAAGGTGGTCTGCACCGCCACCTTGGTGTTTTCCATGTCGTACGGTTCCATGTAGTGGTCCAGGGTGGCCAGGAACTCGTCGATGGCGGGTGGGTTTTCCGCCAGGCTGATGAAGATGTAGCCACCGGCGACCTTCACATTCACAGGCTTGAGGCCGTACTGGTTCATGTCGAAGTCGGCGCCCATTTCGGTGCCGGCGAACAGCAGGCGGCCGTCGAGCTCGTAGGTCCACTGGTGGTAAGGGCAGACCAGCTTGGCCACCTTGCCTTTTTCGCTGGTGCACAGACGCGAGCCGCGGTGACGGCAGACGTTGTGGAAGGCATGCACTTTGCCCTCGGCACCGCGGATCACGATGATCGGGTTCTTGCCGATCTGCAGGGTCAGGAAGTTGCCCTTGGTCGGGATCTCGCTGACAAGCCCCGCGATCAACCATTCCTTGTGGAAGATCTCCTGCATGTCGATCTGGAACAGACGCTCGTCGTTGTAGAACGGCTGGGGCAGCGAGAAGGTGCGCTCGCGGGTCTGCAGCATCTCGGCGGTGGCCTTGCGTGCAGGTTCCAGTGGATCGCCCAGGCTCAGTGTTGCGGTGACGTCCATCGTGTATTCCTCGGGGCCGTGTGCGGCCGGCAAAAGGTGGCTAATCGTTGTTGTGGTGCCGCAAGGCTGCTCGTCAAGAAACAGCATGTTGTTTTGCCGTGGAGTGTGCGTCCGAAGACGTCAGCAACCGTATCCATGGGCGACATGGCCGATTCGAATTCCGACGCGCCAACCCTTGTAGTGCGCGGCTGGTCGCGATAAGCACGCCGATGTCGCTGGCAGGAATGTACGTCGCCTTCAGCTTGCGCATTATCCAAGCCATAAAAGGCCAATAGTCGGCCGCTGGAGATGAACATGTCCGATACCTTCCTCAATCCGGTCACCACCCAGACCTGGGCCAACGGCCGCCACATCGTGCGCTGCGTCAAGGTCATCCAGGAGACCTGGGACGTGCGCACCTTCTGCTTCATGGCCGACCAGCCGATCATGTTCTTCTTCAAGCCAGGGCAGTTCGTCACCCTGGAGCTTGAAATCGACGGCAAGCAGGTAATGCGTTCGTACACCATCTCCAGCTCGCCATCGGTGCCCTACAGCTTCTCGATCACCGTCAAGCGCGTGCCGGGGGGGCTGGTGTCCAACTTCCTGCACGACACTATGCACGAAGGCCTTGAGGTGCCGGTGCACGGCCCTGTCGGGCTGTTCAACGCCATCGACTTCCCCGCGCCGAAAGTGCTTTACCTGTCGGGTGGCGTGGGCATTACCCCGGTGATGTCGATGGCGCGCTGGTTCTATGACACCAACGGCAATGTCGACATGGTGTTCGTCCACAGCGCCCGTTCGCCCAAAGACATCATCTACCACCGCGAGCTGGAGCAGATGGCGTCGCGCATCCCTAACTTCAGCCTGCACATCATTTGCGAGAAGCATGGTTTGGGCGAGCCGTGGGCGGGCTACCGTGGTTACCTGAACCAGCGGCTGATGGAGCTGATCGCCCCTGACTACATGGAGCGCGTGGTGTTCTGCTGCGGGCCGACGCCATACATGAGCGCGGTCAAGCGCATGCTCGAAGCGGTGGGCTTCGACATGAAGAACTACCACGAAGAGTCGTTCGGCGCCACGCCGCCAGAGGCCAAGGCCGATGCGGTCGAACATGCCGAACAGGCCGCCGACGCGCCGGAACTGGACGCATCGGACCTGAACCTGGTGGAGTTCGTCGGCAGCGACAAGAGCATCCGCGTCGCGCCGGGCGAGACAGTGCATGCGGCGGCGGCAAAGGTCGGGCTGATGATTCCCAAAGCCTGCGGCATGGGCATCTGTGGCACCTGCAAGGTACTCAAGCTCGGTGGCGAAGTGGAGATGGAGCACAACGGCGGTATTACCGAGGAAGACGAAGCCGAAGGCTACATCCTGTCGTGCTGCAGTGTGCCGAAGGGGGATGTACGGATCGAATACTGATCCGAAATGGCTGGCTCCTGCACCCTTTTGTGCAGGAGCCGGCTTGCTGCGATGGGCCGCGAGCGGCCCCGCTTTCTCAGGTGCGGAACCGCGCCACCAGTCCATTCAAATCCACTGCAAGGCGCGACAACTCCGCACTCGCCGCACTGGTCTGATGCGCTCCTGTCGCGCTTTGTACCGACAGGTCATTGATGTTGACCAGGTTGCGGTCCACTTCCCGCGCCACCTGGGCCTGCTCTTCCGCCGCGCTGGCGATCACCAGGTTTCGCTCATTGATCTGCGCCACTGCGCCGGCAATGGTATCCAGCGCCATACCGGCGCCACGGGCGATGTTGAGGGTGGACTCGGCGCGTTCGGTGCTGGTGCGCATCGACGCCACGGCCTCGTCGGTACCGCCCTGGATGCTACCGATCATGCGCTCGATTTCGCTGGTCGATTGCTGGGTACGATGGGCCAGCGCCCGCACTTCATCGGCCACTACCGCGAAACCACGGCCAGCTTCACCGGCGCGGGCGGCCTCGATGGCGGCATTGAGCGCCAACAGGTTGGTCTGGTCGGCCAGGCCCCGGATCACATCCAGCACCTTGCCGATGTCGCGTGATTGCTCGGCCAGGTGGGTGATCAGCTTGGCAGTGGCCTGCACATCGCCGCTCATGCGTTCGATGGCACCGACCGTCTCCATCACCAGGTCGCGGCCATCGCCTGCCGAACGGCTGGCCTCGCTGGAGGCTTCCGAAGTGCTGACCGCATTGCGCGCCACTTCTTCCACTGCGCTGGTCATCTCGGTGACGGCGGTGGCGGCCTGTTCGATTTCATTGTTCTGCTGCTGCAGGCCACGGGCGCTTTCGTCGGTAACGCTGTTCAACTCTTCGGCAGCCGACGCCAGCTGGGTGGCGGAGCCGGCGATCAATTGCAAAGTGTCGCGCAGTTTGTCCTGCATGCGGGCCATGGCACGCAGCAGGCGAGCAGCTTCGTCGGTGCCTTCGGCACGGATGGTGTGGGTCAGGTCGCCATCGGCCACCTGTTCGGCGCACTTGAGCGCTTCCTCGATAGGTTTGACGATGCTGCGGGTCAGTAGAAACGCGCAGAGGAAGGTCAGTACGGTGGCGGCAATCAACAGCCCGACCACCAGGGCGAAGGCGGTGTCGTACTGACTGGCGGCGGTTTCGTTGGTCGCGCGGGTCTGCTCGGTGTTGATCCGTACCAGGGTATCCATGACCTTGTTGATTTGTTCGGAGTTTGCCAACAGATCGCGATTGAGCAGGTCGCGCAGCTCGTCGGTGCGATTGGCCTGGCTCAGGCTGCGCATGCGGGCTTCGAGCTGACGGTACTGATTGAGCAGTTGCGTGTACTGGTCGAATGCGGCCTGTTCATCGGCTGCGCTGATCAGTGGCTCGTAGGCACGACGGGCCTGGTCGATCTGGGCATTGCGCTGGTCCAGCAGGGCCAGGGTATCGCGCTGAGTTTCTGGCTCCCGGTTGGTCAACAGGCGGTACGAGAGGGTACGCAGGCGCAGGTTGAGCGATGTCAGCTCATCGAGGGTCTTGATGCTCGGCACGCTGATGTTCTCGATGGCGACGCCCGCCTGTCGGATGCTGCCCATCTGGATGAGCGAGAAAACACCGAGGCCGAGCATCAGCAGGCCGATCAGCGCGAACCCGAGGAGTGCGCGCGGGGCAATGTTCATGTTGCGTAGGGACATGGGAGAGGGGTCCAGAGAAATGAAGGCGCGGTCCGTGCGACAAAATATGACCTGACAAGCTATCGGACGTGACTGATCGGTCTTGAGTGCGACCGGACAATTATGTGAGGTCGCTAACGGTTTTCCTGACCGGCGGTTGACCCAGGTCGGAACAAGGTGCTGCTTACCCTGTCAATCTGCGCAGGCAATAGCCTTGAGAATCCGATATTTAATGGCGAGGGTTCGCGCTTTTCTTTATCGTGTGCGCCCTTTGCAACAACCCGAGATAGACCTATGTTGGAAGCCTCCCTGAATCAACTCGAGCAACTGGTCAGCGACCTGATGCAGAAAAACGCTCAGCTCACCGAGCAAAATACCGCCCTCGGCCAGCAATTGGCCCAAGCCAAGGAGGAAAACGAGACCCTGCAGCTGTCGCTGATGGAGCAGGAAGAAAAGCACGGTGCTACCGCTGCCCGTATCCAGGCATTGGTTGAGCGCGCCAGCGCAGGTGTCGTCGGCGCATGAGACTGCAAGCGCAGCCGATCAACGTCGTGTCGATCCTTGGCAACGACTATTCGATCAAGGCGCCCGAAGGCCAGGAGGAGACCCTGGCGCAGGCGGTACGGATGCTCAACACCGCCCTGGCCGAGACCAAGCGACAGTACCCGACCCTGATCGGTGACAAACTGCTGGTGCTGGCGGCCCTGAATCTGTGTTCCAAGCAGGTTGAACTGCAACGCGAACACCAGCAGACCCTTGAGCGTACCCAGGCGCAGATCGACGCCACCGTGGACGCGATCGTTCGGACCATTGCCGAGCAATAACTTCTGCACCGACCCTTTGTAGGAGCGGGTTTACTCGCGAATGCGGCGGTGAACGCAACATCGCATTCGCCGGCGAACCCGCTCCCACAAGGCGCAGCAGCTTGCGTCAGATCGCTGGATTAACTGGATACGTAAGTGTATACACTTCCCCCAAAACAATAATTGGTGGGAGAGTGGTGGCATGCGTATCTGGCGGCGCAGTATCCAGTGGCAGTTGATCGCGAGCATGGGCGCGGCCCTGCTGGCGAGCATCCTGGTGGTGGTGGCGATCTATACGGTGGCGGTCAACCGCCTGACCGACCGGTATTTGGTCGACACGGCATTGCCGGCCAGCATCGAAGCCATCCGCAACGACATCGAGCGTATGCTCGGGCAGCCGCTGACCGCAGCGGCCGACATCGCGGGCAACACCCTGCTGCGCGACTGGCTCGCAGCCGGTGAGAACCCCGCCGAAGCGCCCCGTTTCATCGAGTACTTGGAGGCTGCCAAGCAGCGCAACCGAGCCTTCACCACCCTGTTCGCCTCGACCGAAACTGGCCACTACTACAACGAGAAGGGCCTGGACCGAACCCTGAGCCGCGACAACCCCAAGGACACGTGGTTCTATGGCTACATCGACAGCGGCGCCGAGCGCCTGATCAATATCGACATCGACGGCTCCACCGGGGAGCTGGCGCTGTTCATCGACTATCGCGTGGAAAAGAACGGCCAACTGGTGGGTGTGGCGGGCATGGGCCTGCGCATGACCGAATTGTCGAAGCTGATCCATGACTTCAGCTTCGGCGAGCACGGACGGGTCATGCTGGTGCGCAACGATGGCCTGATCCAGGTGCATCCAGAGAACACGTTCAGCGGCAAACGCCAGCTTACGGAGCAGATCGGCGCCGAGGCCGCCAAGGCGGTCATGGCTGCAGGTGACAACCTGCACAGCACCCGCTTCAGCCGTGACGGTGAAGACTACCTGGCCCTGGGCCTGCCCCTGCGCGACTTGAACTGGACGCTGGTGGCCGAAGTGCCGGAAGCCGAGATCTACGCCCAGGCGCGCCAGGCCGTGTGGCTCACCAGCCTGATCGGTGGTGCCGTGGCGCTGGTTTCATTGCTGTTGGTGGTACTGATGGCGCGCGGGCTGGTGCGGCCAATCCGCCAGGTCACTGCGGCATTGGTGCAGATCGGCAGTGGCGGGGGAGACCTCAGCCAGCGCCTGGATGACTCGCGTGAAGATGAGCTTGGCGACCTGGCGCGCGGCTTCAACCAGTTCGTCGACAGCCAGCGCGCACTGATCGGCGAGGTGCTGCGCACCACCGAGCGCCTGCACCTGGCGGTCGGGCAAGTGACCCGGGTAGTGGACAACACCGCCGAGCGCTCGGGGCGGCAGCAGGAAATGACCGAGATGGTCGCCACGGCTGTGCACGAGATGGGCCTGACCGTGCAGGACATCGCCCGCAACGCCGGTGATGCAGCCCAGGCATCGCAGTCGGCTCGTGACGAAGCCTTGCAGGCGCGCGAGGTGGTGCGCCGGTCGATACAGGGCATCGAGGGCATGTCCGGCGATATCGGCAAAGCGGCGGATGCAGTTGCGCAGTTGGCGGATGAAGTCTCCTCTATCGACGAAGTTCTTGCCGTTATCCGCAGCATTTCCGAGCAGACCAACCTGCTGGCGCTGAACGCTGCCATCGAAGCGGCGCGGGCGGGGGAAATGGGCCGTGGTTTCGCGGTGGTCGCCGACGAGGTACGCACGTTGGCGCGGCGTACGCAGGTGTCCACCGACGAAGTCCAGCACATGATCCAGCGCCTCAAGCATGGCGCCGGCATGGCCGTGAGTTCGATGCAGGCCGGGCAGCAGGCGACCGGTAGCGGTGTCGAGTCCAGCCAGCGCACCGGGACATCGCTGGGCGCGATTACCGATCAGGTCGAGCACATCAGCGACATGAACAGCCAAGTGGCCACGGCGACCGAAGAACAGTCGGCGGTGACCGAGGAAATCAATCGGACAGTGCAGGGGATTTCCGACTTGGCCAGGGAGACGGCGGCCGAGGTGCAGGGCTGTAGGCAAGAGTGTCAGGCCTTGCGCGGGTTGACCGATGACCTGGCGCGGCAAATGGGCGGGTTCAAGCTTTAGATTGGTGCTGCGTTCATCGCCGGCAAGCGGTTCCTACAGGTGCTGTCCGCTCTCTGTAGGAGCCTGCTTGCCAGCGATGCTGCCTCGACGACGCAACGAACAGGCCTGCTGTTCGGGCGAAAGCGTAATTCAGTTGTGTCAGAGCGATTCGAGGTTAAGGTTTACAAAGGCGAAACCCTGCTCGCTAAAGTAAGCATATTGATAGAGTTTCACTCGATACTTTTTGCTGCTGAAGGCGATTCTTCGATCCGCTGACTGGGCCAATGTGGTGAGCACGTCATAAACAGTTATTTTATCTTGGATTATGATGCCTTCATTATCGACCGTGAGTGTGAGGCTATTTCCGTTTGGGGTTGGACTGCGTTGTGCAAGTTCAAGTAGAGGCGCGGGTGCCTCGGTGGTTACTCCGCCATTTGTCGAAGTTAGGTTGAGCCTTGTACTCCAGTCTGCCTCCTGCTTTTTTTGTACTTCCTTGAGAATGAAAGTCTGAAAGTCTCCGCCCGTCACATAAGTGAACCAGTCATTGGCGGTCAGGCAGAACAAGGGTAACCCGGCAAACTCATCTAATGTATAGGGGGTATGGTCGATGATGACTAAATTTTTATCGATTTTTTTATTCGCACTTGGCATCTGGCACCTTCCTGTGGGTATTCGGTCACGTCACGAGGCATATCAAAATAGGGCGCCCGTCGGAAAGTGCACAACTGTCAGAACTGCCAGTTGCAGCTTGCAACTAATTAACCGGTATTGAGGCCCGATGTGCCGAGCCTCAATAGTGGGCTCGATCAATGGCCCATGATGGCTCTGATATCCGCCGCCAACGCGCGAACTCTGGCCTTTTCGGTATCCCACGAGCACATGAAGCGCGCCCCACCGTTACCAATGAAGGTGTAGAACCGCCAGCCCTTTTGACGCAGCGCTTCGATGGCGGGTTCCGGCATCTGCAGGAAGACCCCGTTGGCCTCCACCGGGAACATCAGCTCCACCCCAGGCAAATCACTGACCAGCGACGCCAGCAACTGTGCGCAGCGGTTGGCGTGGGCGCCGTGGCGCAGCCAGGCGCCATCCTCCAGCAGCCCGACCCATGGCGCCGACAGGAAACGCATCTTCGAAGCCAGTTGCCCGGCTTGCTTGCAGCGGTAGTCGAAGTCTTCGGCCAGGGCGCGATTGAAGAACAGGATCGCCTCACCGACGGCCATGCCGTTCTTGGTGCCGCCAAAGCACAACACGTCGACGCCGGCCTTCCAGGTCAGCTCGGCCGGCGAGCAGCCGAGGAACGAACAGGCATTGGTGAAGCGCGCCCCGTCCATGTGTAGGTTAAGGCCCAGCTCCTTGCAGGTGGCGCTGATCGCCTTGAGCTCGTCGGGGCGGTACACGGTGCCCACTTCGGTGGCCTGGGTAATGGTGACCACACGTGGCTTGGGGTAGTGGATGTCCTGGCGCTTGAGTGCCACTTCGCGGATCGACGCCGGGGTCAGCTTGCCTGCGATGCTAGGCGCGGTGAGCAGCTTGGAGCCGTTGGAGAAGAACTCCGGCGCGCCGCATTCGTCGGTTTCGACGTGGGCGGTCTCAGAGCAGATCACACTGTGGTAGCTCTGGCACAACGAGGCCAGGGCCAGGGAGTTGGCGGCAGTGCCGTTGAAGGCGAAAAACACTTCGCAGTCGGTTTCGAACAGTTTGCGGAAGTACTCCGAGGCGCGCTCGGTCCACTGGTCGTCGCCGTAGGCGCGTTCGTGGCCATGGTTGGCCTTTTCCATCGCCGCCCAGGCTTCGGGGCAGATTCCGGAGTAGTTGTCGCTGGCGAATTGTTGGCTGTTATCTGGCATGACACGGTCCTGTGAACGACGCAGAACAGCACTCTAAACCATCGCTTCGGCGGTTGCCTATACAAGCTGCGAATCGGTTGATATGTGTGGTGGCCGGGCTGGCCTTCTCGCGGGTAAACCCGCTCCCACAGCGATACCACAGGCCTTCAGCACACCGCACTGGCTGTGGACGCGGGTTCGCCCGTGACAGGGCCGGCATAAACAGCACAACGACGAATGTCGTAAACGCGCCATTGCAAGGCGTGCGCAGGCATCTGAGTCACCCCGGCCAGTCATACCATCGCCATAAAGGGCCACAGTGCCTTACAGACAAGAAACGATCGCTGCCGGGAGAAACAAGATGTTCAGCAAGCAAGACCAGATCCAAGGTTATGACGATGCACTGCTGGCGGCGATGAATGCCGAAGAACAGCGTCAGGAAGATCACATCGAGCTGATCGCCTCGGAGAACTACACCAGCAAGCGCGTGATGCAGGCCCAGGGCAGCGGCCTGACCAACAAGTACGCCGAGGGCTACCCAGGCAAGCGTTACTACGGCGGCTGCGAGCATGTCGACAAAGTCGAAGCGCTGGCCATCGAGCGCGCCAAGCAGCTGTTCGGCGCCGACTACGCCAACGTCCAGCCACACTCTGGCTCCTCGGCCAACGGCGCTGTCTACCTGGCCCTGCTGCAGGCCGGCGACACCATCCTGGGCATGAGCCTGGCCCATGGCGGCCACCTGACCCACGGCGCCAAGGTGTCGTCCTCGGGCAAGCTGTACAACGCCGTCCAATACGGCATCGACACCAACACCGGCCTGATCGACTACGACGAAGTCGAGCGCCTGGCTGTCGAGCACAAGCCGAAGATGATCGTTGCTGGCTTCTCGGCCTACTCCAAGACCCTCGACTTCCCACGCTTCCGCGCCATCGCCGACAAAGTGGGCGCGCTGCTGTTCGTCGACATGGCCCATGTGGCCGGCCTGGTCGCCGCTGGCCTGTACCCGAACCCGATTCCGTTCGCCGATGTGGTCACCACCACCACCCACAAGACCCTGCGCGGCCCTCGTGGCGGCCTGATCCTGGCCAAGTCGAACGAAGAGATCGAGAAGAAACTCAACGCGGCCGTCTTCCCAGGCGCCCAGGGCGGTCCGCTGATGCACGTCATCGCTGCCAAGGCCGTGTGCTTCAAGGAAGCGCTGGAACCTGAATTCAAGGCCTACCAGAAACAAGTCATCGAGAACGCCCAGGCCATGGCCCAGGTGTTCGTCGATCGCGGCTACGACGTGGTCTCCGGCGGCACTGACAACCACCTGTTCCTGGTCAGCCTGATTCGTCAGGGCCTGACCGGCAAAGACGCCGACGCCGCCCTGGGTCGCGCCCACATCACCGTCAACAAGAACGCCGTACCGAACGACCCGCAGTCGCCGTTCGTCACCTCTGGCCTGCGCATCGGTACCCCGGCCGTCACCACCCGCGGCTTCAAGGTTGCCCAGTGCGTGGCCCTGGCCGGCTGGATCTGCGACATCCTCGACAACCTCGGCGATGCCGACGTCGAAGCCGATGTGGCCAAGAACGTCGCCGCCCTGTGCGCCGATTTCCCGGTTTACCGCTGAGGGAGTAACCCACCATGCAACGTTATTCGGGCTTCGGCCTCTTCAAACACTCTCTCAGCCACCACGAGAACTGGCAGCGCATGTGGCGCACGCCGACCCCTAAGAAGGTCTACGACGTGGTCATCGTCGGCGGTGGCGGCCACGGCCTGGCCACGGCCTACTACCTGGCCAAGGAGCACGGCATCACCAACGTGGCGGTAGTCGAGAAGGGCTACCTGGGCGGCGGCAACACTGCCCGTAACACCACCATCGTGCGTTCCAACTACCTGTGGGACGAGTCGGCGCACCTGTACGAGCACGCCATGAAGCTGTGGGAGGGCCTGTCCCAGGACCTCAACTACAACGTGATGTTCTCCCAGCGCGGCGTCTACAACCTGTGCCACACCCTGCAGGACATGCGTGACTCCGAGCGTCGTGTCAGCGCCAACCGCCTCAACGGCGTGGATGGCGAGCTGCTCAACACCGCCCAGGTCGCGGCCGAGATCCCGTATCTGGACTGCTCGAAGAACACCCGTTACCCGATCCTCGGCGCGACCGTTCAGCGCCGTGGCGGCGTGGCCCGTCACGACGCCGTGGCCTGGGGCTTCGCCCGTGCCGCCGATGCCCTGGGCGTGGACCTGATCCAGCAGACCGAAGTGATCGGTTTCCGCAAGGAAAACGGCGCGGTCATCGGCGTGGAAACCAACAAGGGCTTCATCGGCGCCAAGCGCGTCGGCGTGGTCACCGCCGGTAACTCCGGGCACATGGCCAAACTGGCCGGCTTCCGCCTGCCGCTGGAATCGCACCCGCTGCAAGCACTGGTGTCCGAGCCGATCAAACCGATCATCGACAGCGTGATCATGTCCAACGCCGTGCACGGCTACATCAGCCAGTCCGACAAGGGCGACCTGGTGATCGGTGCGGGTATCGACGGCTGGGTCGGCTACGGCCAGCGTGGTTCTTACCCGATCATCGAGCACACCCTGCAAGCGATCGTCGAAATGTTCCCGAACCTGTCCCGCGTGCGCATGAACCGTCAGTGGGGCGGCATCGTCGACACCACCCCGGATGCGTGCCCGATCATCTCCAAGACCCCGGTCAAGAACATGTTCTTCAACTGCGGTTGGGGTACCGGCGGCTTCAAGGCCACCCCGGGTTCGGGCAACGTCTTCGCGGCGAGCCTGGCCAAGGGCGAGATGCACCCGCTGGCTGCGCCTTTCTCCATCGACCGTTTCTACAACGGCGCACTGATCGACGAACACGGCGCTGCTGCCGTCGCCCACTAACCGGAGACAACCGTCATGTTGCAAATTTTCTGTCCCCACTGCGGCGAGCTGCGCTCCGAAGAAGAGTTCCACGCCTCTGGCCAGGCGCACATCGCCCGCCCGCTGGACCCCAACGCCTGCTCCGACGAGGAGTGGGGCACCTACATGTTCTTCCGCGATAACCCTCGCGGTATTCACCACGAACTGTGGGACCACGTTGCCGGCTGCCGTCAGTACTTCAACGTCACCCGTGACACCGTGACTTACGAAATTCTGGAAACCTACAAGATTGGCGAGAAGCCACAGGTGACCGCCAACGGCAAGGCCAGCAGCGCACCGTCGACCGTCAAAGGCCAAGGGGAAAAAGTATGAGCCAGACCTATCGCCTCGCCAGCGGCGGCCGTATCGACCGCAGCAAGGTCCTGAACTTCACCTTCAACGGCAAGACCTACCAGGGCTATGCCGGTGACACCCTGGCCGCCGCGCTGCTGGCCAACGGCGTCGACATCGTCGGTCGTAGCTTCAAGTATTCGCGCCCTCGCGGGATCATCGCCGCCGGGACCGAAGAGCCGAACGCCATCCTGCAGATCGGCTCCAGCGAAGCCACCCAGATCCCTAACGTGCGTGCCACCCAGCAGGCGCTGTACGCAGGCCTCGTCGCGACCAGCACCAACGGCTGGCCGAACGTCAACAACGACGTCATGGGCATTCTCGGCAAGGTTGGCGGCAGCATGATGCCGCCGGGCTTCTACTACAAAACCTTCATGTACCCGAAATCGTTCTGGATGACTTACGAGAAGTACATCCGCAAGGCAGCCGGCCTGGGCCGCGCGCCGCTGCAGAACGACCCGGACAGCTACGACTACATGAACCAGCACTGCGACGTGCTGATCGTCGGTGCCGGCCCTGCTGGCCTGGCCGCCGCACTGGCCGCCGCCCGTAGCGGTGCCCGTGTGATCCTGGCCGACGAACAGGAAGAGTTCGGTGGCAGCCTGCTCGACAGCCGCGAAACCCTCGACGGCAAGCCTGCCGCGGACTGGGTCAACAGCGTCGTCAAAGAGCTGGAAAGCCTGCCGGAAGTGACCCTGCTGCCGCGTGCCACGGTCAACGGCTACCACGACCACAACTTCCTGACCATCCACGAGCGCCTCACCGACCACCTCGGTGACCGTGCCCCGATCGGTCAGGTGCGTCACCGCGTCCACCGTGTCCGCGCCAAGCGCGTGGTGCTGGCGGCCGGTGCCCACGAGCGCCCACTGGTGTACGGCAATAACGACGTGCCGGGCAATATGCTGGCCGGTGCCGTTTCCACCTACGTACGCCGCTACGGCGTGGCCCCAGGCCGCAAACTGGTGCTGTCGACCAACAACGACCACGCCTACCGCGCCGCGCTGGACTGGCACGACGCCGGCCTGCAAGTGGTGGCGATCGCCGACGCGCGCCACAATCCACGCGGTTCGCTGGTCGAGGAAGCGCGCGCCAAGGGCATTCGCATCCTCACCTCCAGCGCTGTGATCGAGGCCAAGGGCAGCAAGCACGTCACCGGCGCCCGTGTGGCCGCCATCGACGTCCAAGCGCACAAGGTCACCAGCCCTGGCGAAGTGCTCGAATGCGACCTGATCGCCACCTCCGGCGGCTACAGCCCGGTCGTTCACCTGGCCTCGCACCTGGGCGGCCGTCCGGTATGGCGTGAAGATATCCTCGGCTTCGTGCCGGGCGACGCACCGCAGAAGCGCGTGTGCGTAGGCGGCGTGAACGGCGTGTACCCACTCGGTGACGTGATTGCCAATGGTTTCGAAGGTGGTGTGCAAGCCGCCACCGAAGCCGGCTTCAAGGCTACCGTCGGCACCCTGCCAAAAGCCGTGCAGCGCAAGGAAGAAGCGACCGTCGCGCTGTTCCAGGTTCCGCACGACAAGGGCACTGCCCGTGCGCCGAAGCAGTTCGTCGATCAGCAGAACGACGTCACTGCCGCGGCCATCGAACTGGCCACTCGCGAAGGCTTCGAGTCGGTCGAGCACGTCAAGCGCTACACCGCGCTGGGCTTCGGTACCGACCAGGGCAAGCTGGGCAACATCAACGGCCTGGCCATTGCTGCCCGTTCGCTGGGTATCGGCATTCCGGAAATGGGCACCACCATGTTCCGCCCGAACTACACCCCGGTGACCTTCGGTGCGGTAGCCGGTCGCCACTGCGGCCACCTGTTCGAGCCTGTGCGTTTCACCGCCCTGCATGCCTGGCACGTGAAGAACGGCGCCGAATTCGAAGACGTCGGCCAGTGGAAACGTCCGTGGTACTTCCCCAAGGCGGGTGAAGACATTCACACCGCCGTGGCCCGTGAATGCAAGGCCGTGCGCGACAGCGTGGGCCTGCTGGACGCCTCGACCCTGGGCAAGATCGACATCCAGGGCCCGGATGCCCGCGAGTTCCTCAACCGCGTGTACACCAACGCCTGGACCAAGCTCGACGTGGGCAAGGCTCGCTACGGCCTGATGTGCAAGGAAGACGGCATGGTCTTCGACGACGGCGTGACCGCCTGCGTTGGCGACAACCACTTCTACATGACCACCACCACCGGCGGCGCCGCCCGTGTGCTGCAGTGGTTGGAGCTGTACCACCAGACCGAATGGCCAGAGATGAAGGTGTACTTCACCTCGGTCACCGACCACTGGGCCACACTGACCCTGTCCGGCCCCAACAGCCGCAAGCTGCTGAGCGAGCTGACCGACGACATCGACCTGGACAAGGAAGCCTTCCCGTTCATGACCTGGAAGGAAGGCACCGTCGGCGGCGTGCCGGCCCGTGTGTTCCGAATCTCGTTCACCGGTGAGCTCTCGTACGAAGTGAACGTCCAGGCCAACTACGCCATGGGTGTGCTGGAGAAGATCGTCGAGGCAGGCAAGAAGTACAACCTGACCCCGTACGGCACCGAGACCATGCACGTGCTGCGTGCCGAGAAGGGCTTCATCATCGTTGGCCAGGATACCGACGGCTCGATGACCCCGGACGACCTGAACATGAGCTGGTGCGTGGGCCGCAACAAGCCGTTCTCGTGGATCGGCCTGCGTGGCATGAACCGCGAAGACTGCGTGCGCGAAAACCGCAAGCAGCTGGTGGGCCTCAAGCCCGTGGACCCAACCAAGTGGCTGCCGGAAGGTGCTCAGTTGGTGTTCGACCCGAAACAGCCGATCCCGATGGACATGGTCGGGCACGTCACTTCCAGCTACGCGGCCAACTCCCTGGGCTACTCGTTCGCCATGGGTGTGGTCAAGGGCGGCCTCAAGCGCATGGGCGAGCGTGTCTACTCGCCGCAGGCCGACGGCAGCGTGATCGAGGCGGAAATCGTGTCTTCGGTGTTCTTCGATCCGAAGGGTGAGCGGCAGAACGTTTGACTCTGGGCCCTGTGGGGGGTGGCTTGCCGGCGATAGTGCCGGTGGCCACACCACAGAAGCTGCTTCGCATCGACGAACAAGAATTCAAGGCAGGTAAGAAATGAGCGCTATCAACGTCTTCCAGCAAAACCCCGGCGCCGAGGCCAAGGCCCAGTCGCCACTGCACCACGCCGACCTGGCCAGCCTGGTGGGCAAAGGCCGCAAGAACGCAGGCGTGACCCTGCGTGAGAAGAAATTCCTCGGTCACCTGACCATCCGTGGCGATGGCCATGACCCAGAGTTCGCCGCAGGCGTGCACAAGGCCCTGGGCCTGGAGCTGCCGGTGGCGCTGACCGTGGTCGCCAATGGCGAAATGTCGCTGCAATGGATGGGCCCAGATGAGTGGCTACTGATCGTCCCAGGCGGCCAGGAGTTCGCAACCGAGCAGAAACTGCGTGCGGCCCTCGAAGGCCAGCACATTCAAGTGGTCAACGTCAGCGGCGGACAGAGCGTGCTGGAGCTACGCGGCCCGAACGTGCGCGACGTGCTGATGAAGTCAACCAGCTACGATGTTCACCCGAACAACTTCCCGGTGGGCAAGGCGGTCGGTACCGTGTTCGCCAAGTCGCAACTGGTGATCCGCCGTACTGCCGAGGACACCTGGGAACTGGTGGTTCGCCGCAGCTTCTCCGACTACTGGTGGCTGTGGCTGCAGGACGCTTCGGCCGAGTATGGCCTGAGCATCGAAGCCTAAGGAGAACGGAACATGAGTCGGGCACCGGATACTTGGATTCTCACCGCCGACTGCCCGAGCATGCTCGGCACCGTCGATGTGGTGACGCGTTACCTCTTCGAGCAGCGTTGCTATGTCACGGAGCACCACTCCTTCGATGATCGGCTGTCGGGGCGCTTTTTCATTCGCGTCGAGTTCCGCCAGCCGGACGATTTCGACGAAGCCGGTTTCCGTGCCGGCCTTGCCGAGCGTAGCGATGCGTTCGGCATGACGTTCGAGCTGACCGCGCCGAATCACCGCCCCAAGGTGGTGATCATGGTGTCCAAGGCCGACCACTGCCTGAACGACCTGCTGTATCGCCAGCGCATCGGCCAGTTGGGCATGGACGTGGTCGCGGTGGTGTCCAACCACCCCGACCTCGAACCGCTCGCGCAGTGGCACAAGATCCCCTACTACCATTTCGCCCTCGACCCCAAGGACAAGCCTGCGCAAGAGCGCAAGGTGTTGAACGTGATCGAGGAAACTGGCGCCGAGCTGGTCATTCTTGCGCGTTACATGCAGGTACTGTCGCCTGAGCTGTGCCGGCGCCTGGATGGCTGGGCGATCAATATCCACCACTCGTTGTTGCCTGGTTTCAAAGGCGCAAAGCCGTACCACCAGGCCTACAACAAGGGCGTGAAGATGGTGGGTGCCACCGCGCACTACATCAACAACGACCTCGACGAGGGGCCGATCATCGCCCAGGGCGTCGAGGTGGTGGACCACAGCCATTACCCGGAAGACCTGATCGCCAAAGGGCGTGATATCGAGTGCCTGACCCTGGCGCGAGCGGTGGGCTATCACATCGAGCGGCGGGTGTTCCTGAACGCCAATCGGACTGTCGTTCTCTAACGGCTGTTCCAGCTTCTTCCCGACTGACGCCGCTCCCGCACGGATATCATGCCTTCAGGGGCAACGTGGTACCTGTAGGAGCGGCCTTGGCCGCGAAGAGGCCCGAACAGTTCACCCCCTCGGTTTCATCCCGCCGGTTTCCCCGCGACACTGCTGCCGCTAAAAGGCATCTGCTTGTCGCTCCCAGTCAGTGCACCCTGCGGTATCAGGCCCACAATTCTCTGCATTCCAGTAACACAAGCCGCCCATGGATGGTGGCGCTTCAACCAACGCTGCATAAATACAAATCAAGCGAGGTAAGAGCATGTCTGGCAATCGTGGAGTGGTGTATCTCGGCGCTGGCAAGGTCGAAGTACAGAAGATCGACTACCCGAAAATGCAAGACCCACGCGGCAAGAAGATCGAGCACGGCGTGATCCTCAAGGTGGTTTCCACCAACATCTGCGGCTCCGACCAGCACATGGTCCGTGGCCGCACGACTGCCCAGGTCGGCCTGGTTCTGGGCCACGAAATCACCGGTGAAATCGTCGAGAAGGGCCGCGACGTCGAGCGCATGCAGATCGGCGACCTGGTCTCGGTACCGTTCAACGTTGCCTGCGGCCGCTGCCGCTCCTGCAAAGAGATGCACACCGGTGTCTGCCTTACCGTCAACCCGGCCCGCGCCGGCGGTGCCTACGGCTACGTCGACATGGGCGACTGGACCGGCGGCCAGGCTGAGTACGTGCTGGTGCCCTACGCCGACTTCAACCTGTTGAAACTGCCACAGCGCGACAAGGCGATGGAGAAGATCCGTGACCTGACCTGCCTGTCCGACATCCTGCCAACCGGCTACCACGGTGCCGTGACTGCCGGCGTAGGCCCAGGCAGTACCGTCTACGTTGCCGGTGCCGGCCCGGTCGGCCTGGCTGCTGCAGCCTCGGCACGCCTGCTGGGCGCTGCTTGCGTCATTGTCGGCGACCTCAACCCAGCCCGCCTGGCCCACGCCAAGTCCCAGGGCTTTGAAGTGGTCGATCTGTCCAAGGACACCCCGCTGCACGAGCAGATCGTCGACATCCTCGGCGAGCCGGAAGTGGACTGCGCCGTCGACGCCGTAGGCTTCGAGGCACGTGGCCATGGCCACGAAGGTGCCAAGCACGAAGCCCCGGCCACGGTGCTGAACTCGCTGATGCAGGTTACCCGCGTCGCCGGCAACATCGGTATCCCGGGCCTGTACGTGACCGAAGACCCGGGCGCGGTAGATGCCGCTGCCAAGATCGGTGCGCTGAGCATCCGCTTCGGCCTGGGCTGGGCCAAGTCGCACAGCTTCCACACCGGCCAGACCCCGACCATGAAGTACAACCGCCAGCTGATGCAGGCGATCATGTGGGACCGCATCAATATTGCCGAAGTGGTGGGCGTGCAGGTGATCAACCTGGATCAGGCGCCGGAAGGCTACGGCGAGTTCGATGCCGGTGCGCCGAAGAAATTCGTGATCGACCCACACAAGATGTGGGGCGCGGCGTGAAGTGACTGACAAGACAAAGCCCCTCCCGTGAGGGGCTTTGTTTTTTCTGGGTTGTCCGAGGGCGGTGGAGCGGGTCAGTTCGCCTGGTCATTGCGGGTGGTGGAGCTTTCGCTTTCTTTGCCTTGCACCACGAATACAGAGCCTTTGTCATCGGTTGCCAGCAACCCTGTGCTCGATACCACGTCTACTCGCTGCTCGGCCAAGGGCATATCGGCATGTCGAATGATGATGTGGTAGCAGTCGCCTTCTTTTACGGTAGTTGGCTTGTCGGTGTTGTAGAAGAAAAGCTTGCGTTTCGATGATGTGCTCATGATTCAAGTCCCTGCCGTATCGGTTGAATGGAGGCTGCTCGAAGCCCATTTTGAACAGCCGCAGGAATTTTGATACTGGCAGAATTAACAGTTTGGGAGCGGGCTTGCCCCGCGAAGAGGCCAGCCCTGGCGACCCATGGCTCAGCGCATCATCCCCAGTTCGGCATCATCCAGCAGCGCCTTGGCCAATGCGCTCAGATAATGTGAAGCCCAGAGCAACTGCGGCTTGTTGTCCATCAGCCCGTCAATGGTCAAATCCCGGACATAGCCCATCAGCTCCGAAGCCTGTTCGCGGGCACTCTGGCAGGGAATGCCCGGTGCAATGCAGAACAACGGGTGGTTGTGGCCTTCGGCCTGGTAGAAAAAGGTCTTGCCGACGGTGGTCTTGGTGTCGTCGCTGGTCATCATTCAACCTCCCTGCAGTTTCTCGACTGCCAGGCCCGGCCCTATCGCGGCTAAAGCCGCTCCTACAGGCCCAGCGCAATTCTTGTAGGAGCGGCTTTAGCCGCGATAGGGCCAGCCCAGCCAACACAAGTCTCACGCCTTAATGCAGCGTTCGCGGTTCCGCTGGCATCTGCACCTGGATCAACGCCGTCTCCAGCAGTACGCGCAGCGCTTCAAGCTCATGCATCGTGGCCATGATCAGGATCGAGGTCGGCGACTTGGGCTGCAGCAGAATGACCTGGTGCGCGACGGTTTGGGCGCACAGGGCATAGTCCGTGGCCTGGATGAGGGTGTCTTCGAGGGAAGGGGAATTGTGGGGTGGATCGGGGACGATCTTGAGCATGATGGATGACCTCTAATGGTGCCACCACCAGCCTGCTGTCAAACAAGAAGGCGGCAGCTGTACATGGGTTGACAGACCGGTAGGTCAACCAAAACCCGGCGCACGTGAGTGCCCCATGCACAGCTGCCATAGAGGCAAAGCCATGTGGTTGACGAAATCGGCCTGTCAAAGCCGGTCGTTGATTAGTAACGACCGCCCGAGACTAGAGCGCGACCCAGGTCACTGCAATGGCTTTGGGGGATTGCGAGTATGTTTCGCAAACGTCCTACACGGAATAGGTAAACTCCTAAGAGGTCTTGCCGACGGTGGTCTTGGTGTCGTCGCTGGTCATCATTCAACCTCCCTGCAGTTTCTCGACTGCCAGGCCCGGCCCTATCGCGGCTAAAGCCGCTCCTACAGGCCCAGCGCAATACTTGTAGGAGCGGCTTTAGCCGCGATAGGGCCAGCCCAGCCAACACAAGTCTCACGCCTTAATGCAGCGTTCGCGGTTCCGCTGGCATCTGCACGTGTATCAACGCCGTCTTCAGCAGTATGCGCAGCGCTTCAAGCTCATGCATCGTGGCCATGATAAGGATCGAGGTCGGCGACTTGGGCTGCAGCAGAATGGCCTGGTGCACGACGGTTTGAGCGCAGGCATAGTCCGTGGCCTGGATAAGGGTGTCTTCGAGGAAGGGGAATTGTGGGGTGGATCGGGGATCATCGTTAGCATGGTGTAAACCTCTGTCGGTTGCGCCGACGCCCCTGCTGTCAAACATATGGGTGGCGGCTGTACGCGGGTTGACAGACCGGTCGACAGAGTAAACCCGGCGCACACGAGGTGCCCCACGCACAGCCACCATATAAGGCAATCCACAATGCGTCCGTCGAAATCGGCCTGTCAAAGCCGGTCGTTGATCAGTAACGACCGCCCGACACTAGAGCGCGACCCAGATCACCGCAATGGCTTTGGGGGATTGCGAGTATGTTTCGG
The DNA here is from genome assembly GCF_040762985.1 of Pseudomonas sp. Rh2. Lineage (NCBI taxonomy): Bacteria > Pseudomonadati > Pseudomonadota > Gammaproteobacteria > Pseudomonadales > Pseudomonadaceae > Pseudomonas > Pseudomonas sp. Rh2. The sequence continues at coordinate 132,245 of NZ_CP142890.1, read as the reverse complement.
AAACGTCTTACAGGGATTAGGGGAAGTCCGAAGAATCTACTGGGAGGCCAAGAAGAACGTGATCTTTGTCAGTTGATAATGCCGTCTTTTGCATAGAGTTTAGGCATTTAACAAGTTAGCGATAGCACTGCTCAAAATATAAACTTCGGCGACACCTGAAACCCCAGATAGGAATTTTAGGTGCCGCGGTAGATGAGGCCAGGTAAGACCTCAAGTTTTTCTAATATCGCTGGCGGTATCCTTGGTGTCTGTCGTTAGAAGCTTCAGGTAGCTTTCCTGGTTCGCCTGGGTCATGTATCGTTCTTTACCGCCGAGTGTTATTTTTGTGAACGTCTCTAACGCTTTTTGGTTTTCTATGGCGTAACCGAGATGCGTCTCGTATTCGCTCAATTTAATTCCTTCTGTACGCGTGTTTCCAGGCGCTGTCTTGCTTCCGTAGTTCGGTGCGTTTATGGCCTTGTACTGTTTGACTTTTCTGGTGAGGAAAGAGGTTGTTATTTGCATGTTTTTCTTTAATTTATTGTACTCTGTCTTGCTTAATGATTGTTGTTTTGCTTGAGCGAGATCCTTGAGGGGGAGGTGTGCCGCTTCCAGTCGCTCAGCCGATGTGGGACGTTTGCTCTTATTTGTGAAAAAATTCCAAATGCTGCTATGACCTGACGGATCAATTTTGTTTATCGGATCACCCTCGCAATATGCATAGGCGTTCACTCCCCCAGCGTCAAAAGGACTCTGGTCGTCAGCTGAGTGGAAACGCATTAGGCTGGGGTTGTAGCACCGGTAGCCATTGCCTAGCAGATAGGTGCCTGTAGCATTCACGTATTCGCCGTTATATGCCAGCAGTGAAAGCTGTGCCTGCGCAGTCGGACAGTACCCGTATGCAGCATAGCTTAACACGTTAGGCATGTTTGAGGTTTTGATAAGAAAAACAGAGCCCGAATCATCAGTCGCTATACGTTTTCCTCCGAAGGTGCCTGACTCGCTATATCTCTCAGCCAGTGGCAAGCTCCTATGTCTAATAACTGAGCTGGTCAAATTGCCCCGCTGTATATTGGTTAACTGGCCGTCATTGTAGAAGAGCAAACTTTTCTCAGTAGTGTGTCGTTTCAATGTTAAGTCCTCGTTCACTGATATGTGGTGCTTTGCTGCTATCTTTCCGACGGCTGCCCTGTGGTCCCTTTCACCCCATGGCAGTGCTCCTGGAAAAGCCAGAGTCGGCTTGCCGATACCTTTGGCCAACTCGTCTGGAGGTATCGGAAACCTCTAGGCGTGATGCTTGATCGCCCAATGTACTTTCACCTGACTGCAAAGCCTGCGCCTGCGAGCCGTTGGCAACAACTGGCAGAAATATCAGGTCATTGAACATGCGTAGCGGTAAAGGAGCGCCAGATTGTTAGGGTGTCGTATCGGTATGCTGACGCTTCCTCCGATACGCGGCCCGGAACAAACCTCCAAACGCCCAGTCCAACGCCTCGTTTCCCCGGCCATTCCGGCCCATGAGGTCCCTCCCGATGAAAGCATTCACCCTGGCAACCCTGATGACCCTGGCCGCAAGCCCGGTGTTCGCCTTCAACCTCAGCGACGCCGCCAATGCCGTGTCGGCCATGCAGAACCAGAATCAGAGCCAGCAAGGCCAGATACAGGCGCCCGAAGCGCAGGCCAGTTTGCTCAATACCTTGGGCAGCGAACTGAACATCACCCCGGAACAGGCCATCGGCGGGGCAGGGGCGATGTTGGGGCTGGCGCGTAACAACCTGAGCAGCGACGACTATGGCCAGCTGACCAAGGCTGTGCCAGGGCTGGACCTGCTGTCGGGCGCCAATGCGCTGGGCGGGTTGAGTGGGTTGGGCGATTTGTTGGGCAAGAACAGCGAAAGCCAGTCGGCGCTGAGTAACGCGTTGGGTAACAACGTGGAAAACCGCAGCGACCTAGACACTGCGTTCAAGGCGCTGGGCATGGACACTGGGATGATCGGGCAGTTTGCTCCACTGATCCTGCAGTACCTCGGACAGCAGGGCATCGCTGGGTCGCTGCTGCAGAACCTGGGTAGCCTGTGGACCACGCCGGTACCGGCGACAACACCGTCGGTTTGATTGGCACTGTTCAGTTGAGCCGATTGAAATGGCCGTGGCCTTTCACAAGTGAAGCCAGCGTAGGTTATCAACGCCAAGCTGCGACCGCAGGCTGGCAGCATGTCTTCGGATGCTATCGATGGTGTTTTGATGGTCGATATAGAGTTCGGTGCCGGGTGTCAGAAGGGCAACGTCTCGCTCGAATCGCTGTATGTGCCCATGAGCCACCACCAAGTCATCGTAAATCCTTGAGGCATCTTCCATGCTCCGTGTCGGTGGCGTGCTAGGTTGCGCAGCACTGGGCACTGCGATCCTATCGCCTGACCGGGCAGGCGCGTTGTGAGCCTGGCCAGCTCGGGCGTTGGCTACATCCCGTCGCGAATACAATCCACGGCCACCTTCTGGAGCAAACGGGTGTCTACCAGGCTGTCGGGCGGCGTGTTGTTGCCTAGGCATTAACCGCCGACCCTGCTGTTGAAACATTTGCTCGGGTTCAACAATCGGCCCCCGGGAGCGCCACAAATCAGGTCTGACTTTTTGTTGCATGCCCGCATGCCCGCTGGGGTCTCGTTGATTCACTGGATCACCTGTGCAATAGCCATACGCATTCAGGCCGCCTTTGCCAAACGGGCTCAAGTTATCAGGTGCGCTAAAACGCATGATTGCCGGGTTGTAAGGACGATAGCCATTTCCAAGCAGGTATGTTTCAGAGTGCCTTTCTAGCAGTTCCCCGTTGAAGCCGAGTAGTTCCTGATGTGAAAAGCGATATTGAACATGTCCATAAGGTGTGTAAGCGCGAAGCGATGCACTATTTATCCGATATTTCACATGCGTTCCCCTTAAACTCGATAGCTTCTGAGTGTGACGTTGAGATATTTCAATCGGTCATGCGCCTCGTCAAGCCACGTTGCAAGTTCCTCCAGTTCAGTCTGGTATCTTTTCGCACTGATGCCCAAACTTTTCGCGAAGACGGACGTCGAGGGCTCCATGAGAAAATTGAATTCTTTTGTTTTCCGCCTTACGCGTTGAGTAAATTTTTGAATGTAGTCTTGTAAGGACTGCTTTTCTTTAATAGGCCGGCTTCTTTGTATGTCGTGTTCGTCCGTGTAGATGACGCTAGTTATTTTCCTATCAAATGTTACTTTCTTTTTTGGCGCGCGTTTCAACTGGGTAGTTGAGGGTGGGGCGGCTGGCTATTTTCAGCCCAAAACTTCCGTAGCTGAGCAAATGTTCGCGCATGACCTGTGTCATCCCGGAAATTGATCGGATTACAGTTACAGTCTGCATAAGCGTTATATCCGCCCTGCCCAAAGGGGCTGAGATTATCGGGCTTATGGAAGCGCATTAGGGTTGGACTGTAGCTACGGTAACCATTGTCCCAATGGGTAGCTGTCGGTCAGCGGATCGCTCTTTTCGCCATTGAAGCCAAGCAGGGTGCCAAACCAAGCTTGACTGTCGATGTATCCGTATGGGGTGTAGGCCAAAGCGGCTATCTTCAATGGCAGATACCTCGCAATAGACGGTGCTACGTAAGTCTTTGCCTTTGCGAGGCCTCGCACAACTAGCAGAATTATCAGTATCCGCAGGCCAAGCTCAGCCCGCTTCGGAGAAATCCACCAAACTGACTGGACGACGGAAGCCGGCTGTAAGCACCGCCAGGTAGGCTAACCCCAGTGCAAACCAGCACAACCCGATCACCAGCGTCAGTGCCGACAGGCTGGTCCACAGCCACAAGGTCAGCCCCAACCCCACCAACGGCACCACGCCATAGCGCAGCAGCCCTACGAGGTGACGCTGAGCCCCATCGTTCATCAGGTGCGTCTTCACCACCGCCAGGTTTACCGCCGAAAACGCTACCAGCGCCCCGAAGCTGATCAGCGAAGCGAGGGTCGACAGGTCGATCACCAACGCCAGCAGCGAGAACGCAGACGCCAGGGCAATGGCGAACACTGGCGTGCCGAAGCGTGGCGACAGGTAGCCGAACGTGCGCTGCGGCAGCACGTTGTCCCGTCCCATGGTGAACAGGATGCGCGACACCGCCGCCTGCGAGGCCAGCGCCGAGCCCAGGCTGCCGGCGACATAGGCGGCAGTGAAGAAGTTGGTCAGGAACTGGCCCCCGGCCTTGAACATCACTTCATTGGCCGCCGCATCGGCGTTAGCGAAGCTGCTGCCTGGTAACACCAGCTGGCTGGCATAGGCCAACACAGTGAACAGCAACCCGGCAAACAGGGTGGTGAGGATGATCGCCCGGGGTACATCGCGGCGGGCGTCGCGGCACTCCTCGGCCAGGGTCGAGACGGCATCGAAGCCGAGGAACGACAGGCACAGTACCGCCGCGCCGGCCATTAGGGGGCCGAAGCCTGGCTTGGTGCCGTCACCCAGCAGCGGCGACAGCAGGTCGAGCGGCTGGCCCGCCAAGGTCTTGCAGGATAGACCGATGAACACGCCAATGAAGACGATCTGCGCACCGACGATCAGGTTGCTGGTCTTGGCCACCGAGTTGATGCCGACCACATTGAGCACTGTCACCAGTGCGATCGAGCCAAGCACGAAGGCCCAGGCGGGAACGGCCGGGAAAGCAATGTTGAGGAACAGGCCAATCAGCAGGTAGTTGATCATCGGCAGGAACAGGTAGTCGAGCAGCAGCGACCAGCCTGCGAGGAAGCCCGCATTGGGGCCGAAGGCCATGTTGGTGTACGAGTACGCCGAGCCCGCGACTGGGAAGCGCTTGACCATGAAACTGTAGGACGCAGCGGTAAACAGCATGGCTACGAGGGTGACGAGGTAGGCGCCGGCAGTGCGGCCACCGGTGAGTTCAGTGACGATGCCGTAGGTGGTGAAGATGGTCAGCGGGACCATGTACACAAGGCCGAAGAACACCAGGGCGGGCAGCCCTAGGACACGGCGCAGTTGGGCGGGGGCGGAGCTAGGTTGATTGGCCATCGACTCGATCCAGGCTTTTTGTAGTTGTGCTTTGGTCGATTTTTATCCACTTAGGTAGGTAATGACAAAAAAGTATTACTTATTCTAATTATTAGCCTCGTTTTTAATCGGGGTTACGCCTAACCCTGTGCCGGCCTCTTCGCGGGTAAACCCGTGCAGAGGCCCTTACAGGCAATTAATTCAGTTCATCTCGGCGCGCAATTGTTCAATCCGCTGGTCCTTCTCCACCCACAACTGGTTTACCCAGGCCTGTATGGTCTGGCGAAACGCGGGGTCGTTCTCGTAGTCCCCCGACCACAATACCGGGTCCAGCTCGCGCACCCGAATGTCGATAATCACCCGACTAATGCTGCCATTGAGCAACGCCCAGAACCCAGGCGCCTGGTTGCCGGGGTAGACGATGGTCACGTCCAGCAGTGCATCGAGCTGCTCGCCCAGCGCCGCCAGCACGAACGCCACGCCGCCGGCCTTGGGCTTGAGCAGGTGGCGGTAGGGCGACTGCTGCGCCTGGCGCTTGGCCTCGCTGAAACGGGTGCCTTCCAGGTAGTTGACCACGGTCACCGGCTGGCGCTTGAACAGCTCGCAGGCCGCCTTGGTGATCTCCAGGTCCTTGCCCTTGAGCTCGGGGTGTTTTTCCAGGAAGGCCTTGCTGTAGCGCTTCATGAAGGGGTAATCCAGCCCCCACCAGGCCAGGCCCAGCAGGGGCACCCAGATCAGCTCCTTCTTGAGGAAGAACTTGAAGAACGGCGTACGACGGTTGAGGCTTTCGATCAGCGCCGGAATATCGACCCAGGTCTGGTGGTTGCTGACGGCCAGGTACGAGGTGTCCTGACGCAGCTTCTCGATGCCGCGAATGTCCCATTGGGTCGGGATGCACAGGGCGAAGATCATCTTGTCGATCTCCGACCAGGTTTCGGCAATCCACATCACCGCCCACGAGGCGTAGTCTCGCCCACGGCCTGGCAACACCAGTTTTAGCAGGGCGAAGACCAGCAGCGGGCCGATCAGCACCAGGGTGTTGAGCAGCAGCAGGGTGGTCGTAAGAATGCCGGTAAACAGGCGACGCATAAGCAGACTCTTGTTGTGTGAATTTTGCGGGTGGCAATGATAAGCAGGGCTGTGCCATACGCCAAACGTCGAATGCTCGACGGTTGGTACAAATGTTTCACATTGTGTTGTTTAAGGTGTGACAACGAACCTATCCTGCTTGCGCAGTCTAAGCACTGACTCTTCTCAAGGAAGTTTGCCTGTGAAACCTCTGCTTGCCCTGTTGTCGCTGTTGGCGTTGCCGGTGATGGCTGCCGAGCCCACCCTATACGGTCGCTACGAATACATCGCCCTGCCTGAGATTGGCGAAACCCTGAAAGCCAAGATGGATACCGGTGCCTACACCGCGTCGCTGTCGGCCAAGGATATCGAGCTGTTCACCCGCGATGGCGAGGAGTGGGTCCGCTTCCGCCTGGCGACCAAGGACGCCGACGGCAAGGTCTATGAGCACAAGCTGGCGCGCATCAGCAAGATCAAGAACCGTGCTGACGAAGAGGAGGAGGGCGATGCACCGGAGCTCTCGAAACGGCCGGTGGTCGACCTGGAACTGTGTCTGGGTGATGTGAAGCGCACGGTGGAGGTCAATCTGGTCGACCGCAGCAGCTTCAACTACCCATTGCTGGTGGGCGCCAAGGCGCTGCGCGAGTTCAAGGCCGCGGTCAACCCGGCCAAGCGGTTCACGGCGGGCAAGCCGGACTGCTGATTCGGTTTTGGCTATGATGGCGGCATCGCCGGCATGCCGGCTCCTACAGATTTCACACCCCTGTGGGAGCCTGCTTGCCGGCGATGCGCCTGATCAGGCAGCCGGCGCCGTCGCTACCATCGACGGCCGCTTGATCACCTCGGCATACCACGCCGCGAGTCCGGGCTGTTGCGCCCGCCAGCCGAACTCAGGCTGACGCAAGTCCAGGTAACCCAGCGCACAGGCCACACCAATCGCCGCGATGTCGAACCCCGATGCCAACTCGGCCAGGTGCTCGCGTTCCAGGTTGGCCAGGCTGCGCCGAATCTTCTCGCTTTGCGCGGCCACCCAGCCATCCCAACGCTTGTCTTGCGGTCGCAGGAAGGTCTCGTAGCGGGTCGATACCGCCGCATCCATGATCGCATCGGCCTGGGAGGCCAGGGTCATGCGCCGCCAGCGCGCCGAGCCTTCCCGGGGAATCAGCGGAGTGCCGACGTGCTGGCAGTCCAGGTACTCGCAAATGACGCGGCTGTCGTGCAGCACGGTGCCATCTTCCAGGCGCAGTGCTGGGATCTTGCCGATGGGGTTGCCCTGGTTGAGTTGCTCGTCGCCGCTCACTGGGCTGATGTTCACGGGCTGCAGGGCCACGCGGTCGAGCTGGGCGGTTTCGTGCAGCACCACCATGACTTTGCGCACGAAAGGCGAAAGTGGCCCGTGGAAAAGGGTCATCGTGCTCATGGCTCAGTTGCCCTGCAGGCTGGGTGGCAGGCACACGCCAGTACCGCCGATGCCGCAATAGCCATCGGGGTTCTTGGCCAGGTACTGCTGGTGGTACGCTTCGGCGAAGTACACGGTCGGGGCCTGGTCGATTTCGGTGGTGATTTCACCAAAGCCTGCCTTGGTCAGTTCTGCCTGGAACGCATCACGGCTGGCCTTGGCCTGCTCCAGCTGTTCTGGGCTGGTGCAGTAGATCGCCGAGCGGTACTGGGTGCCGATGTCGTTGCCCTGGCGCATGCCTTGGGTCGGGTTGTGCAGTTCCCAGAACATCGCCAGCAGTTCGCGGTAGCTCACCTTATCCTTGTCGAACACCACCAGCACCACTTCGGTATGGCCGGTCAGGCCCGAGCAGACTTCTTCGTAGGTGGGGTTTGGCGTGAAGCCACCGGCATAGCCGACCACGGTGCTGACCACGCCTTCACGCTGCCAGAAGCGGCGCTCGGCACCCCAGAAGCAGCCCAGGCCGAAGATGGCGAAGTCGATGCTGCCCTCGAAGAAGGGGCCCAGCAGTGGGGTGTCTTTGAAGACATAGTGGAATTCGGGCAGGGCCATTGGGGTTTCGCGGCCAGGCAGGGCCTGTTCCGCAGTAGGCATGACGTTTTTGTTCACCAGGATTTCCGAACGCAGGACCATGGCCGTTCCTCTGTGTGTCAGGTAGATGGGGGCTCGATCACCGGCAAGCCGGCGCCTACAGGGTCGTTCCGCAGGTACTGGGGATTGCCGGCGATGAGGCCGAATGGGTTCTATAGTGCCCGAGGTTGAGGCTGCTGTCAGTCCATTGGACCGCGCGGGTAGCGCTTGAGTTTTTCCGCCAGCTCCCGGCCCGGAATGGGCCGGTCGAACAGGTAGCCCTGGCCGACATCGCAACGGTGCCTGCGCAGGAACGCCAGCTGTTCTGGAGTTTCGATCCCTTCGGCCACTACCTTGAGCTTGAGGTTGTGGGCCATGGCCACCACCGCCGAGGTGATCTCCATGTCGTCCTGGTTGTCCGGGATTTCATTGATGAAGCTGCGGTCGATCTTGATGATGTCGATCGGAAACTTCTTCAGGTAGCTCAGCGATGAGTAACCGGTGCCGAAGTCGTCCATGGCCAGAGTCAGGCCCAGGGCCTTGAGCTCATCGAGCTGGCGGTGGGTGTCTTCGGTGGCCTCCAGCAGCAGGCCTTCGGTAAGTTCCAGCTCCAGCAGGTGCGGTGGCAGTTCTTCTTCCTTGAGGATCGAGCTGATCGAGGCGACCAGGTCGGGGTCGGAGAACTGCTTTGGCGACAGGTTGATGGCCACGTGCAGGTTGCCCATGCCGGCCTCGCGCAGTTGCTGGCTCATGCGGCACGACTGGCGCACCACCCATTTGCCGATGGGGATGATCAGGCCGGTTTCCTCGGCCACGCTGATGAACTGGTCCGGGCGAATCATGCCGCGCTCGGGGTGGTTCCAGCGCAGCAGTGCTTCCAGGCCGAGTAAACGGCCGCTGCGCAGGCACAGCTTGGGCTGGTAGAACACCTCCAGCTCGTTCTGGGTCAGGGCGCGGCGCAGGTTGTTCTCGACGAACAGCTTGTAGCTGGCCTCGGCGTTTAGCACCTCGGTGAACACTTGCACCTGATGCTTGCCGTTGGCCTTGGCCTTGTGCAGGGCAAGGCCTGCATTCTTCATCAGGGTGGTCGGGTCGCTGCCGTGCATGGGCGCGCAGGCCAAGCCCACCGACGCGGTGACGTTGATCAGCTGGTTGTCGACGAACATCGGTTTGTCGAGGGTGCGCAGCAGTTGGAGGGCGACGCCCTGGCCATCCTCCAGGCTGGTGCCGTTGAGCAGCACAGCGAACTCGTTGCTGGCGAAGCGGGCAAGGATGTCATTGGGGCTGAGGCTGTTGCGCAGGCGTCGGGCCAGGCTCACCAGCAGCTTGTCGCCGGTCTGGTGGCCGAGGCTGTCGTTGATCCGCTTGAAGTTGTCGATGTCCACCAGCAGCAGGCAGATCGGGCTGTCACCGTCGCGGGTGAAGTGGGTATCGAGGTTGCGGATGAACGCTGGGCGGTTGCCCAGGTTGGTCAGGTTGTCGGTATAGGCCAGGCGCTCGATGCGCTGCTGGGCCAGTTTGGACTGGGTGACGTCCTCGTAGATACCGATGTAGTGGGTCAGCTCTCGGTTATCGCCATATACCTTGGAGATCGACAGCTGCCCCCAGTAGGGTTCGAGGTTCTTGCGCCGGCTCTTGAATTCGCCTTGCCAGCTGTTGCCCATTTCCAGGCTCGACGGCGAGTCGAACAGCAGTTCGCTGAGATTCTCCAGCGCCGGCAACTCGGCCAGATGGTGGCCCTGGACCTCTTCGGTGCTGTATTGGGTGATGGCGGTGAAGCTGGGGTTGACGTATTCCACCACCCCGTCGCGGTTGACCAGCAGGAAGGCGTTGGCGCTTTGCTCGACCGCCCGCTGGAACAGGTGCAGGGCGCTGGCCGCGGTACGCCGGTTGTGGTTGGTGATGACCTGGGCGAACTGATCGGCCAGCTCGCCGGCAAAGGCAATCTCGTCGGACTGCCAGGCCCTTGGCTGCCCGGTCTGTTCCAGGCATAGCACGCCGACCACCTGGCCGTCGACGCGAATACTGGCGTCGAGCATGGCGTTGTTGGCCGGTAAAAGACTGTTGGCGAGCTCACGGGTGCGTGGGTCGTGGCTGGCGTTATGAGCATCGATGGCGCGGCTGGCATGCAGGGCTTCGAGGTAGTCCGGGAAGCGGCTGGCATCGATCGGCTCGGGCAGTTGGTGTTGCTGCTCGTGTCGGTACCAGGCGCTTATCGGTACCAGACGCTGCTCTTCCAGATGCCAGATGCTGGCGTTGTCGACCTTGTAGATTTCACAGGCGCTGCGGGTAATCAGCTCGGCGGCCTCGAGCAACGAGTTCTCTGCACTGTAGCGTTGGCGTGCCAGGCGCAGGATCAGGTCTTGCTGGCCACGTACCCGTTCCAGGTGTTCGAGCTGTTCCTGTTGTGCACGCTGGTTCAACTGCAGGGCCAGTTGCAGGCGGTTGTTGCGCGATTCGAGATCGTTTGCGTCCAACTCCGAGAGGTCGTCTGCCTGGTCGTCGAGCACGGTCAGGTAGCCGCGCAGCAACTGGCGGTTGTGCTGTTTGTAGGCCTCGCCGACCTCCAGCAGGCGCAGTGGCGCCTGTTGCGCATGCAGGGTGTAGCGCACTCGGTAGTAGCCACGGTGGGCCAGCTGTGCCTGGATCTCGTCATGCAGCTTGTAGCGGATCTCGGGTGCCATCAGGCTTGCATAGGGCGAGCCGATGAGCGCGCACAGTTCGGATGCGGGCAAGCCGAATTGACGCTCGCAGGCGGGGTCCAGGTAAAGCAGCGACCAGGTGGCTTCGTTCAGCCTTTCGAAACGCAGCATGCCGAGCCGCGAAGGCACGGGAAGCTGCGTGACGACCTCGGCCACCACACGACTGGTGGCATCGGGTTGGCTTTTCATCGAAGACTCGCTTGAAGAGGATGACGCTGCCTTGAGCGGCGCATCTGGCAAGGTTGCATCATGTCCCCGAGGCTGGCAAGCGGCTAGGGGGCTGTCATGTATATGTTTTCGGCTGCGGGGGGGAAATCCTTAGTTTGGCTGATGAGTTTGGGGGCTGTTCGACGAGAGGTTTTTGGTGTTTGTGAAATCGAGCGCCGCCTGCGCGACGCATCGCGAGCAAGGCTCGCTACCTTGATTGGCGTGTAACAACCGTAGGAGCGAGCCTTGCTCGCGATGCGTCGCGTAAGCGGCGCTCGATCGCAAAATCCTATCGGCGAACAAAAAAAAGCCCCGCCAATCGACGGGGTTGAGGTACGAGCGTGGCAGCTCGAAAAGGGTACCTGCCTCCGCGACGGGAGGCAGGCTGGCTGCGTGTTACAGCAGCATGGTGCGGATATCGCCCAGCACGTCGCCCAGACGCTTGGTGAAGCGCGCGGCGGCAGCGCCGTTGATCACACGGTGATCGTAGGACAGCGACAGCGGCAGCATCAGCTTCGGCTGGAAGGCCTTGCCATCCCAGACCGGCTGCATGGTTGCCTTGGAGACACCCAGGATCGCCACCTCAGGCGCGTTGACGATCGGCGTGAAGCCGGTGCCGCCAATGTGGCCGAGGCTGGAGATGGTGAAGCAGGCGCCCTGCATCTCGTCTGCCGACAGCTTCTTGGTGCGGGCTTTTTCGGCCAGCGAAGCGGCTTCGGCAGCCAGTTGCAGCAGGCTCTTCTGGTCGACGTTCTTGATCACAGGCACCAGCAGGCCGTCCGGCGTGTCCACGGCGAAGCCGATGTGCACGTACTTCTTGCGGATGATGGCCTTGCCGCTGGGGGCCAGCGAGCTGTTGAAGTCTGGCAGTTCCTTGAGCAGGAAGGCACAGGCCTTGAGCAGCAGTGGCAGCACGGTGAGCTTGACACCAGCCTTCTCGGCCACGGCCTTCTGTGCAACGCGGAAGGCTTCCAGCTCGGTGATGTCGGCGGAGTCGAACTGGGTGACGTGCGGCACATTCAGCCAGCTGCGGTGCAGGTTGGCGGCACCGACCTGCATCAGGCGGGTCAGGGCGACTTCTTCCACTTCACCGAACTTGCTGAAGTCCACGGCAGGAATCGGCGGGATGCCAGCGCCGCCAGTCGCACCGGCGGCTGCCGGGGCTTCCTTGGCCTTCTGCATCATGGCCTTGACGTAGACCTGTACGTCTTCTTTGAGGATGCGGCCGTGCGGACCGGTCGCGGCGACCGCGCCCAGGTCGACACCGAACTCACGCGCCAACTGGCGAACGGCCGGGCCTGCGTGAACCTTGGCATTGCTGCCGGCAGCCGGTGCGGTGGCGACCGGCGCCGGGGCGGCTGCCGGAGCGGCGGCCGGGGCTGGAGCAGCAGCTGGAGCGGCAGCGGCCGGAGCCGGAGCCGGAGCCGGAGCAGCAGCAGGCGTGGCGCCAGCGACTTTCAGCTTGAAGATCAAGTCGCCAGTGCCGACTTCATCTTCCAGCTTGCACAGCACTTCTTCGACCACGCCAGCGGCAGGCGATGGAATCTCCATCGAGGCCTTGTCGGACTCGAGGGTGATCAGCGACTGGTCAGCCTCGACGGTGTCGCCGACCTTGACCAGCACTTCGATGATCTTGGCCTTGCCCGACGAACCGATGTCCGGCACGTGGATGTCCTGAACGCTGGCGGCAGCGGGGGCTGCAGCCGGAGCAGGGGCGGCGTCGGCAGCCGGCGCCGGAGCGGCAGCCGCTGGAGCCGGAGCGGCCGCGGCCGGAGCCTCGGGCGCCGCAGCGGCGCCCTCGGCTTCCAGGACCAGCAGCTCGTCGCCTTCTTTCAGGCGATCGCCCAGCTTGACCTTCAGTTCCTTGATGACACCGGCCTTGGGCGCTGGAATCTCCATGGAGGCCTTGTCGGACTCCAGGGTCAGCAGGCTCTGGTCGGCCTCGATGCGGTCACCGACCTTGACGAACAGCTCGATGATTTCACCTTCACCGCTGCCGATGTCAGGTACGCGAATGAGTTCGCTCACTTAAAAATACTCCTCAGCAGTCCAGTGGGTTGCGCTTGTCCGGGTCGATACCGAACTTGACGATAGCGTCTGCCACCACCTTGGGTTCGATCTCGCCACGGTCAGCCAAGGCTTCCAGGGCAGCCAGCACGACGAAGTGACGGTCGACTTCGAAGAAGTGACGCAGCTTCTTGCGGCTGTCGCTGCGACCGTAGCCATCGGTACCCAGGACTTTGAACTCTTTGCTCGGTACCCACTGGCGAATCTGCTCGGCGAACAGCTTCATGTAGTCGGTGGACGCGATGACCGGGCCCTTGCGACCGGACAGGCACTCTTCGACGTAGGTCTTCTGAGGCTTCTGGCCAGGCTTGAGGCGGTTGGCGCGTTCCACGGCCAGGCCGTCGCGACGCAGTTCGTTGAAGCTGGTGACGCTCCATACGTCGGCACCGACGTTGAACTCGTCACGCAGGATCTTCGCGGCTTCGCGGACTTCGCGCAGGATGGTGCCGGAGCCCATCAGCTGTACGTGGTGCGCGGCTTCGCGGGTGTCTTCTTCGAGCAGGTACATACCCTTGATGATGCCTTCCTCGACACCGGCCGGCATGGCTGGCTGCTGGTAGGATTCGTTCATCACGGTGATGTAGTAGAAGATGTCCTGTTGCTCTTCGGTCATCTTCTTCATGCCGTCCTGGATGATCACCGCCAGCTCGTAGCCGTAGGTCGGATCGTAGGTGCGGCAGTTCGGGATGGTGCCCGCCATCATGTGGCTGTGACCGTCTTCGTGCTGCAGGCCTTCACCGTTGAGGGTGGTACGGCCGGCGGTACCGCCGATCAGGAAACCACGGGTGCGGCTGTCGCCAGCGGCCCAGGCCAGGTCGCCGATACGCTGGAAGCCGAACATCGAGTAGAAGATGTAGAACGGCAGCATCGGCTGGTTGTGGCAGCTGTACGAGGTACCGGCAGCGATGAACGACGACATGGCGCCGGCTTCGTTGATGCCTTCCTCGAGGATCTGGCCCTTCTTGTCTTCGCGGTAGAACATCACCTGGTCTTTATCGACGGGCTCGTAGAGCTGGCCGACCGACGAGTAGATGCCCAACTGACGGAACATGCCTTCCATACCGAAGGTACGGGCTTCGTCCGGGATGATCGGCACGATACGCTGGCCGATTTCCTTGTCCTTGACCAGCTGCGCCAGAATACGCACGAAGGCCATGGTGGTGGAAATTTCGCGGTCGCCCGAGCCGTCCAGGATCGCCTTCAGGGTTTCCAGTGGCGGGGTCGGCACGCTGAAGCTCTTGCTGCGGCGCTGTGGCACGAAGCCACCCAGGGCAGCACGGCGCTCGGCCAGGTACTTGGCTTCGGCGGAGCCTTCTTCGGGCTTGAAGAACGGCAGGTTCTCGAGGTCGGCATCCTTGACCGGGATGTCGAAGCGATCACGGAAGTGACGCAGGCTGTCGACGTCGACCTTCTTGGTGTTGTGCGCGGTGTTCTTGGCTTCGCCAGCACCGGTACCGTAACCCTTGATGGTCTTGGCCAGGATGACGGTAGGCTGGTCCTTGTGGTTGACCGCCTGGTGGTAGGCCGCATAGACCTTGTACGGGTCGTGGCCGCCACGGTTGAGCTTCCAGATTTCCTCGTCGGACAGGTCTTCGACCATGGCCTTGAGCTCTGGGGTGTTGAAGAAGTGCTGACGGACGTACGCACCGTCCTTGGCCTTGTAGTTCTGGTACTCGCCGTCGATGACTTCGTCCATGCGACGCTGCAGGGCACCGTTGGTGTCCTTGGCGAACAGTGGGTCCCAGAAACGGCCCCAGACGACCTTGTTGACGTTCCAGCCGCCGCCACGGAACACGCCTTCGAGTTCCTGGATGATCTTGCCGTTGCCGCGAACCGGGCCGTCCAGGCGCTGCAGGTTGCAGTTGATGACGAAGATCAGGTTGTCCAGCTTCTCGCGGCCAGCCAGGGCGATTGCACCCAGGGATTCCGGCTCGTCGCACTCGCCGTCGCCCATGAAGCACCAGACCTTCTGCTTGCCGGCCGGGATGAAGCCACGGGCTTCCAGGTACTTCATGAAGCGCGCCTGGTAGATCGCCTGGATCGGGCCCAGACCCATGGAAACGGTCGGGAACTGCCAGAAGTCAGGCATCAGCCAAGGGTGCGGGTACGAAGACAGGCCGTTGCCGTCCACTTCCTGACGGAAGTTGTTCATCTGTTCTTCGCTGATGCGGCCTTCCATGAAGGCGCGGGCATAGACGCCTGGCGAGGCGTGGCCCTGGAAGAAGATCAGGTCGCCGCCGTGCTCTTCGGTCGGGGCTTGGAAGAAGTAGTTGAAGCCGATGTCGTACAGGGTGGCGCTGGAGGCGAAGCTGGAGATGTGTCCGCCCAGGTCCGAGTCTTTCAGGTTGGTACGCATGACCATGGCCAGGGCGTTCCAACGTACCATCGAGCGAATGCGGCGTTCCATGAACAGGTCGCCAGGCATGCGTGCTTCGTGGGTGACAGGGATGGTGTTGCGGTATGGCGTGGTGATCGCATACGGCAGCTGGGAGCCACTACGGGTGGCCAGCTCGCCCATACGGGTCATCAGGTAATGAGCGCGGTCTTCGCCTTCTTTGTCGAGGACCGACTCCAGGGCATCCAGCCATTCCTGGGTTTCGATTGGATCGAGGTCTTGCATGGCTTGCTCCAGGGCGGAAAGGCCACCAGAATCGGTGGCCTGAGTTTGCGACTGGCCTTATGGGCAGACGTCGTGAATTCTTGGATTACCGGGGTCTCATCCGGCGCCGTGTAGTTTTACTACAAAAGCTTTCGCATTTCATGCTTTTACACGGTCGGGGTAGTAGTAATACTACAGAAATGCGACGTTTGGTCGCACCCTGCGTTGTGAGGAAAAACGTTCATGTTGGTTGGCGTTGTGCCGAAAACAGGTGGTTCTTGATGTTTTTTGCCAGTGATTCGTTTTTTTCAGCTATTTCCAACTTTTGTATGACAGTCCAACCGTGGTCGGGCTTCCCCTTGGCCGCCTCTACCCCTCACTTTCTCGCCGATCAAGGATAGTCCATGCGCCTGCCTTTGCCGCTCGATCTGCCCGCTACCCTGCAACCGCTGGTCGCTCGCAACCAGCAGTTCCTGCTCGATGCCATCGCCGGTCACCCTGAGCTGGACTTGCACGCTTGGAGCCTGGCCCATCGGCAACAGTTCGATCAGGTAGCCGCGGCCAGTGACTTCGTCCTGGGCCTGGCCCAGCGCGAACCGGCCATGCTGTTCGAACTGGTCGCCAGCGGTGAGCTGGACCGTCGCTATGGCCCGGGCGATCTGTGCGCGCATATCGCCGCCGCTGCCCAGGCGGCGCAGACCGAGGACGAGCTGGCGCGCAATCTGCGCCGTGAACGCAACCGCCAGCAACTGCGCATCATCTGGCGCGACATCACCCGCCAAGCCGAACTGGGCGAAACCTGCCGAGACTTGTCCGACCTTGCCGACGCCGCCATCGACCAGGCCTATCAATGGCTGTACCCGCGCCATTGCCAGCAGTTCGGTACGCCCATCGGCAATCGCAGTGGCCAGCCGCAACATATGGTGGTGCTGGGCATGGGCAAGCTCGGTGCGGTGGAGCTGAACCTGTCGTCGGACATCGACCTGATCTTCGCATTCCCCGAAGGCGGCGAGACCGAAGGGGTCAAGCGCTCGCTGGACAACCAGGAGTTCTTCACCCGGCTGGGCCAGCGCCTGATCAAGGCCCTGGACCCGGTGACCGTCGACGGTTTCGTCTTCCGTGTCGACATGCGCCTGCGTCCTTATGGTTCGGCAGGTGCACTGGTGCTCAGCTTCAACGCCCTGGAGCAGTATTACCAGGACCAGGGTCGCGATTGGGAGCGTTACGCCATGATCAAGGCCCGCGTGGTAGCGGGCGACCAGCACGCCGGTGCCCAGTTGCAGGAAATGCTGCGTCCCTTCGTTTACCGGCGTTACCTGGATTTTTCGGCGATCGAAGCGCTGCGCACCATGAAGCAGCTGATCCAGCAGGAAGTGCGACGTAAGGGCATGGCCGACAACATCAAGCTCGGTGCCGGGGGCATCCGCGAGGTGGAGTTCATCGCCC
Source organism: Pseudomonas sp. Rh2 (assembly GCF_040762985.1). Lineage (NCBI taxonomy): Bacteria > Pseudomonadati > Pseudomonadota > Gammaproteobacteria > Pseudomonadales > Pseudomonadaceae > Pseudomonas > Pseudomonas sp. Rh2. Next base: position 115,133 of record NZ_CP142890.1, on the reverse strand, counting down.
AGGCCTTCCAGCTGATTCACGGTGGACGTGACCTGAGCCTGCAACAGCGGCCGCTGCTAAAGGTGCTGGCGACCCTCGAAGGCCAGGGCTACCTGCCACCGGCCGTGGTTGCAGAGCTACGCGAAGGCTACGAATTCCTGCGTTACGCCGAACATGCCCTGCAGGCCATCGCCGACCGCCAGACCCAGATGCTGCCAGACAGCGAGACTGACCGTGAGCGGGTGGCGTACATCCTTGGCTTTGCCGACTGGCAGAGCTTCCACGACCAGCTGATGTACTGGCGCGGCCGGGTCGACTGGCACTTCCGCCAGGTCATCGCCGACCCGGACGATGAAGAAGGCGAGGGCGAGCTGGTGGTCGGGGGCGAGTGGTTGCCACTGTGGGAGCAGGCGCTGGACGAAGACGCTGCAAGCCGGCAGTTGGAAGAAGCAGGCTTCAAGCAACCTGCCGAGGCGCTGCGTCGTCTGTCTGGCCTGCGCGCAAGCCCCCAGCTGCGGTCGATGCAGCGTATCGGTCGTGAGCGCCTCGATGCTTTTGTGCCGCGCCTGATGGCGCAGACGGTGGAACATGACAACCCCGACCTGGTGCTCGAACGCGTCTTGCCCTTGGTAGAGGCCGTGGCCCGGCGTTCGGCCTACCTGGTATTGTTGACCGAGAACCCAGGTGCCCTGCGCCGGCTGCTGACATTGTGCGCGGCCAGCCCTTGGATCGCCGAGCAGATCGCCCGTTACCCGTTGTTGCTCGACGAGCTGCTCAACGAAGGGCGCTTGTTCAGCCCACCGCTGGCGCCTGAACTTGCCAGTGAGTTGCGCGAGCGGTTGACGCGCATTCCCGAGGATGACCTTGAGCAGCAGATGGAAGCGTTGCGCCACTTCAAACTGGCCCACAGCCTGCGGGTGGCCGCCTCTGAAATCAGTGGCAACCTGCCTTTGATGAAAGTCAGCGATTACCTGACCTGGCTGGCCGAGGCGATTCTCGACCAGGTACTGGCCCTGGCCTGGCGCCAGACCGTGTCGCGCCACGGCCAGCCCAAGCGCAGCGATGGCAGCTTGTGCGATCCGGGCTTCGTTATCATTGGCTACGGCAAGGTCGGAGGCCTGGAGCTGGGGCACGGCTCGGACCTGGACCTGGTGTTCATCCATGATGGCGACCCTCAGGCCGAGACCGACGGCGCCAAGCCCATCGACAGCGCCCAGTTCTTCACCCGCCTGGGCCAGCGGATCATTCACCTGTTGACCACCCAGACCAACTCTGGCCAGCTCTATGACGTCGACATGCGCCTGCGCCCGTCCGGTGCCTCCGGGCTGCTGGTCAGCTCGCTGGGGGCGTTCGAGCGCTACCAGCAGAACGAGGCTTGGACCTGGGAGCACCAGGCCCTGGTGCGCGCCCGCGTACTGGTGGGATGCAAGCAGGTGGCGGCGGCATTCGAAGGCGTGCGCGCCAGGGTGCTAGGCCAGGCTCGCGACCTGGACAAGCTGCGCACCGAGGTCAGCGAGATGCGCGCCAAGATGCGCGACAACCTCGGCACCAAGGCGACCGTCGCGGGCACGGCGGCCAACGCTTTCGATGCGGGGGTTCCATTCGATATCAAGCAGGATGCAGGCGGTATCGTCGATATCGAATTTATGGTGCAATACGCCGCTTTGGCTTGGTCTCACGACCATCCGGCCATACTGCGATGGACCGATAACATCCGCATTCTGGAAGAGCTGGAACAGGCAGGGTTGATGCCGGCCAGTGACGCGGTGCTGTTGCGTGAAGTGTACAAGGCGTTTCGTTCGGCTTCGCACCGCCAGGCCTTGCAGAAGCAGGCTGGAGTGATCGACGCGGCGCAGTTTGCCGATGAACGACGCGAGGTGCGGCGGATCTGGGCTGAGCTGGGTTTGAGCTGAAGGCCCCGCTGCCACAGGGGCTGCGATCAGCGACGGATGGGCCTGAGTGGTACACTGTCCGCCAAATAGCCTGAATATAAAGAGGGGAGGCCAGGCTGTACCGCAGTCTGCAGCCTCCCCGAGCGTTTCTGGACTAAGCATGAGAATACTGATCATTGGCCCCAGCTGGGTCGGCGACATGGTGATGGCGCAGACCCTGTTCCAGTGCCTGAAACAGCAGCACCCCGACTGCGTGATCGACGTGCTGGCACCCGAGTGGAGCCGGCCGATCCTCGAACGCATGCCCGAAGTGCGCAAGGCCTTGAGCTTTCCGCTCGGCCATGGCGCCCTGGAACTGGCCACGCGGCGGCGTATTGGCAAGTCTTTGGCGGGCCAGTACGACCAGGCCATCCTGCTGCCGAACTCGCTGAAGTCGGCGCTGGTGCCCTTCTTCGCCGGTATCCCCAAGCGCACCGGCTGGCGCGGCGAAATGCGCTTCGGCCTGCTCAACGATGTGCGCACGCTGGACAAGGCCCGCTACCCACTGATGATCGAACGCTTCATGGCCCTGGCCTATGCGCCCGGTGCCGAGCTGCCGCAGCCTTACCCACGGCCCAGCCTGCAGATCGAGGCAGCCAGCCGCGAAGCCGCCCTGGCCAAGTTCGGCCTGGAGCTGGACCGGCCGGTGCTGGCGCTGTGCCCAGGTGCCGAGTTTGGCGAGGCCAAGCGCTGGCCCGCCGAGCACTACGCCGAGGTTGCCGACGCGATGATCCGCCAGGGCTGGCAGGTATGGCTGTTCGGTTCGAAGAACGACCACCCGGTGGGCGAGCAGATCCGCGACCGTCTGATTCCGGGGTTGCGTGAAGAGTCGTACAACCTGGCCGGTGAAACTTCCTTGGCCGAAGCCATCGACCTGATGTCCTGCGCCGACGCCGTGGTGTCCAACGACTCGGGCTTGATGCATGTGGCCGCTGCGCTGAACCGTCCGCTGGTCGCCGTCTATGGTTCGACCTCGCCGGGCTTCACCCCGCCACTGGCCGAGCACGTCGAGATCGTGCGCACCGGCATCGAATGCAGCCCGTGCTTCGACCGCACCTGCCGCTTCGGTCACTACAACTGCCTGCGCCTGCTGGAGCCTGGCAACGTCATCGCCGCCCTGCACCGCCTGGGTGGTCCGAACCTGATCGATACCGTGGCCGAGGTCGACTAAGTGCGGGTACTGATCATCAAGACCTCATCGCTAGGGGATGTGATCCACACCCTGCCTGCGCTTACCGATGCCGCCCATGCCATGCCAGGCATTCGCTTCGACTGGGTGGTGGAGGAAGGTTTCGCCGAGATCCCCAGTTGGCACCCTGCGGTCGACCAGGTGATTCCGGTGGCGATTCGCCGCTGGCGCAAAAACCTCTGGCAGACTTTCAAGAGCGGCGAGTGGAAGGCGTTCAAGCAACGCGTTCGCGAGCGCAAGTACGACCTGGTGATCGATGCCCAGGGCCTGGTCAAATCGGCCTGGCTGACCCGCTACGTCAAGGCGCCGGTGGCCGGCCTGGACCGCTATTCGGCGCGTGAGGGCTGGGCCAGTCGCTTCTATGACCGACGCCTGTCGGTCGCCGTTGGCCAGCATGCGGTGGAGCGTGTGCGTCAGTTGTTCGCCATGGCCCTGGCCTACGACTTGCCCGAAGGCATCGGCAACTATGGCCTGGACCTGGACCGCCTGCAGCTGCCCCCAGCCGCGCCCTACGTGGTGTTCCTGCACGGTACCACCTGGGCCACCAAGCATTGGCCCGAGGCCTACTGGCGGGAGCTGGCAGAGCGCATGGGCCAGCGCAACCTGCAGGTGCGCCTGCCATGGGGCAACCCGCAGGAGAAGGCTCGCGCCGAGCGTATCGCCCAAGGCTTGAAAAACTGTCAGGTGCTGCCCAAGTTGAACCTTGCCGGCGTCGCCCGTGTACTGGCGGCCGCCAAGGCGTGCGTGGCGGTGGATACTGGCCTGGGCCACCTCGCCGCGGCACTGGATGTGCCGACCATTTCGCTGTTCGGCCCGACCAATCCGGGCCTCACCGGGGCCTATGGTCGGGCTCAGGTTCATCAGGCCAGCAATTTCCCCTGCGCGCCCTGCCTGCAGAAGAAGTGCACCTATAAGCCGAGCGCCGAGGACCTGCGCCGGTTCGATCTCAAACGCGAGTGGCCGCTGTGCTTCACTCGCCTGAATCCCGAGCATGTGGCGAGCCGCTTGAGCGCGTTGCTGCTGGCTGAGGATGTCCGTTGATGCAACTGGCTTTTGTGCTTTACAAGTATTTCCCCTTCGGCGGGCTGCAGCGTGATTTCATGCGCATTGCCCTGGAATGCCAGAAGCGGGGCCACCAGATCCGTGTCTACACGTTGATCTGGGAGGGTGATATTCCACCGGGTTTCGAGGTGCTGGTGGCGCCGGTCAAGGCGCTGTTCAACCACCGTCGCAACGAGAAGCTCAGTGCCTGGATGGCCGCCGACCTGGCCAAGCGCCCGGTCGATCGTCTGATCGGCTTCAACAAGATGCCGGGTCTGGATGTGTATTACGCTGCCGACGGCTGCTTCGAAGACAAGGCGCAGACCCTGCGCGGTGGCTTGTACCGCCGTTGGGGGCGCTACCGGCATTTTGCCGAGTACGAGCGGGCGGTGTTCGCCAAGGACGCCCATACCGAGGTGCTGATGATTTCCGAGGTGCAGCAACCGCTGTTCATCAAGCATTACGGCACGCCGGTGGAGCGCTTTCACTTGCTGCCACCGGGGATTTCCCAGGATCGCCGGGCTCCGGCCAATGCCGCCGAGATCCGCGCCGACTTCCGCAAGGAGTTCGACCTGGGTGACGACGACCTGCTGCTGGTGCAGATCGGCTCCGGCTTCAAGACCAAGGGCGTGGACCGCAGCCTCAAGGCCCTGGCCGCGCTGCCGTCGGCGTTGCGCAAGCGTACCCGGTTGATGGTCATCGGCCAGGACGACCCCAAGGTGTTCCAGTTGCAAAGTGCCGCGCTGGGCCTTGGCGAGCAGGTACAGTTCCTCAAGGGACGCAGTGATATCCCGCGCTTCCTGCTGGGCGCCGACCTGCTGATCCACCCGGCATACAACGAGAATACGGGTACCGTGCTGCTCGAAGCCCTGGTGGCGGGGTTGCCGGTGCTGGTCTCGCAGGTGTGCGGCTACGCCCATTACATCGCCGAGGCCGACAGCGGCCTGGTGCTGGACGAGCCTTTCGAGCAGGAGCAGCTCAACCGCTACCTGCAACGCATGCTCGAAGAGCCGCAGGCCCGCGCCGACTGGTCGCGCAACGGCCTGGCGTTCGCGGAAACCGCCGACCTTTACAGCATGCCGCAACATGCCGCTGACGTGATCCTGGGGCAGGAGACCGCATGAAGCTGATTCTGGCCGAACCGTTCAAGCACCTGTGGGCCGGGCGTGACGCCTTCGAGGCCGTGGAAGCGCTGCAAGGCGAGGTATACCGCGAGCTCGAAGGCCGCCGCACGCTGCGTACCGAGGTCGATGGCGAGGGCTTCTTCGTCAAGATCCACCGTGGCATCGGTTGGGGCGAGATCTTCAAGAACCTGCTGACCGCCAAGCTGCCTGTGCTGGGCGCTGGCCAGGAATGGCAGGCGATCCAGCGACTGCATGAGGCCGGTGTGCCGACCATGACGGCGGTCGCCTATGGCGAGCGCGGCAGCAACCCGGCTGCGCAGCATTCGTTCATCGTCACCGAAGAGCTGGCACCGACCATCAGTCTCGAAGACTTCAGCATCGACTGGGTCAAGCAGCCACCTGCGCCCCGCCTCAAGCGCGCGCTGATCGCCGAGGTGGCGAAGATGACCGGCGGCATGCACCGCGCCGGGGTCAATCACCGCGACTGCTACATCTGTCATTTCCTGCTGCACACCGACCGTCCGGTGACGCCCGATGACTTCAAACTGTCGGTCATCGACCTGCATCGTGCCCAGACCCGGGCGACAATCAGCCGGCGCTGGCGCAACAAGGACCTGGCTGCGTTGTACTTCTCGGCGCTGGACATCGGCCTGACCCGGCGCGACAAACTGCGCTTTCTGCGTGGCTACTTCCAGCGCCCACTGCGCCAGGTCCTGGCCGACGAAGCCGCGTTGCTGGCGTGGCTCGAACGCAAGGCGCAAAAACTCTACGATCGCAAGCAACGCTATGGGGATGCACTCTGATGGCGGGTTGGACACTGGCGCCGGGCTATGAACACCTGGTGGCGGATTTTGGCAGCCTCGATGCGGTGTTCGCCCTGCAAGGCGAGCGCCTGACGCGTGACCCGCTCAGCGAAGTGATCCGCGTCGAGCGCGATGGGGTCAATTACTACGTCAAACGCTATACCGGCGCTGGCAAGCACATGCGTCGCTACCTGGGCCGTCCACGCATCAAGGCCGAATGGCAGAACCTCAAGCAGTTCGCCAAGTGGGGCATTCCCACCGCCGAAGTGGTCGCCTGGGGGCTTGAGCGCAAGGGCCTGGCTTTTGGTCGCGGGGCCATGGTCACCCGCGAGCTGCCGCGTACCGAAGACTTGTCCGAACTGGCCAGGCGTAATGATCCACGGCTGTCCGACCCTGCCTGGGTGGCGCATGTCAGCCGCCAGTTGGCGCGACACACGCGGATCATGCATGAGCACCGCTTCGCCCATAACGACCTGAAGTGGCGCAACCTGTTGGTCGACGACCAGGGCACGCTATTCTTCATCGACTGCCCGACCGGCGACTTCTGGCGCGGCTTCATGTGGCGCCACCGGCTGATCAAGGACCTGGCGTGCCTGGACAAGGTCGCCAAGTATCATCTGTCAGCCACCCAGCGCTTGCGTTTCTACCTGCAATACCGTGGGCGCCAACGCCTGAGCCTGCGCGACAAGCGGCGCATTCGCCAGGTGCTGAGCTTTTTCGAGGGAAGGGAATGACCGATTACCTGGCCAGCGCTGACCTTGCGCTGCTTCAACGTCATGGCCTGAACGATTTCGAGGCGCTGTGGGCCTTGCAGCTCGACGCCGTCGACGAGCCCAACACCGGGCGAGGCGGCTGGAGCCGCGTGTTCCGCCTGGAACTCGAAGGCAAGGGCTACTACCTCAAGCGCCAGAGCGACTACCTGACGCGTACCTTGCACCGGCCATTCGGCGAGCCGACCTTCGCCCGCGAGTTCCGTAACATCAGCCGTTACCAGAAACTGCGCATACCGGCTTTGCAGGCGGTGTTCTATGGTGAGCGCAAACAGGCTGGTCAGCACCGGGCCATTCTCATGACCCGGGCGCTGGATGACTGGAGCGACCTGGACAGCCTGTTGGCGCGCTGGTCGCAGCTGGGCGAGCATGAGCGCGAGGGTATTCTCCAGGCCTGTGGCCAGCTGGCGCGCACCCTGCACAAGGCCGGCCAGGTGCACGGCTGCTTCTACCCCAAGCATATTTTCCTGCGCCAACGCCGTGAAGGCTGGGACGCGCAGTTGATCGACCTGGAAAAGACCCGGCCGCTGCTGTTCGGCATGCGCGACCGGCTCAAGGACCTGGAGCCCTTGCTGCGCCGCGCGCGCGCCTGGTCCGAGGGTGACGTGCGAACCTTGTTGGCGGCCTACCTTGGCCAGCCGGCAGACAGCGTGCGGGTCGACACCTGGTTACAACGCTTGACGCAACGCCGTCGACATAAAGAGGCCCGCTGATGCGTTTGTCCGAATTGAAGAACGCAGGTCGCAGCCCTTCGCTGCCCCTGTCCATCACCCTGGCCGATGCTGCCGGTAGCGCTGACTTGCAGTTGCTCAGCCTGTTGCGTGTCTTGCCCGGCCAACGCTACGTGGGCGCGGGTATCTGGCGTGGCACGCCGGTATTGGCCAAGTTGCTGGTCGGTGGCAACGCCGCTCGCCATTTCCAGCGTGAGCTGGCAGGGGTGAAGCTGCTTGCCGAACAAGGCCTCACCACGCCCAAGCTGTTGGCCGATGGCCTCAAGGAAGGCGAGGGCGGCTGGCTGTTGTTCGAGTTTCTCGACGACGCTGAAAGCCTGGCCGATGCCTGGGCCGACGTAGAGCCTTTGCCGGTGCTGGCCGATGAGCAACACCGAGTGCTGGGCGAGGCGCTGACCGCTGTTGCTCAGATGCACGCCAAAGGCTTGTGGCAGGAAGACCTGCACTTGGACAACCTGCTGCGCCACGGCGGCAAGCTGTACCTGATCGACGGTGCCGGCATCAAGGCCGAAACGCCCGGTCAGCAGCTTTCGCGCCCTCGCGTGCTGGAAAACCTCGGTGTGTTCTTCGCCCAGTTGCCCAAGCGCCTGGAGCCGTTCATCGAAGAGTTGCTGGTGCATTACCTGCTCGCCAACGCCGAACACGCCTTGCCGATGGAAGCGTTGCAGAAGCAGGTGGACAAGGTGCGCAACTGGCGTTTGAAGGACTATCTGGAAAAGGCCGGGCGAGAATGTTCGTTGTTCAGCGTCGAGCGCAGCCTCTCCGGGTTGCGGGCGATTCGGCGCAGTGAAACCGATGCCATGCTGCCGGTTCTCGAACAGGCCGACGCGCTGATCGACCAGGGGCACCTGTACAAGACCGGTGGTGCGGCCAGCGTCGCTCGCGTAGAGGTCAATGGCCGCCCGCTGGTGGTCAAACGTTACAACATCAAGAATACCGCCCACTGGTTCAAGCGCTTCTGGCGCCCGAGCCGGGCCTGGCATTCCTGGATCGAAGGGCACCGCCTGGAATTCCTCGACATCGCCACGCCAAAGCCCCTGGCGGTGCTCGAACAACGGGTCATGGGCCTGCGCAGCCGCGCCTACCTGGTGACCGAGTACGTCGATGGCCCGGACCTGGCTGCCTGTTTCGCGCCCTACGTGGAAAACGGCGAAGCCCCCGAAGAGCAGGTCGACGCCCTGGTGCACCTGATGCAGCAACTGATCCGCGAGCGCATCAGCCATGGTGACTTCAAGGGTCACAACCTGTTCTGGCACAACGGCCAGTGGTCGCTGATCGACCTCGATGCGATGTGCCAGCATGCCACTCAACTCAGCTTCGCGCCGGCCTATGCCCGTGATCGTGCACGGCTGTTGCGCAACTGGCCCAGTGGCAGCGCCCTGTATCAGCGGCTGGACAGGCTGCTGCCGCGGCTGACGGAATAAGCTGGCGGCAGCGCCAGCCACTCGCTGCTGCGTCCAGCCTGGCGCACGCGGATGCGCCATTGGTCGTCCTGCCAGCGCAGGATGGCCCATGCCGCCCCGGTACTGAGCGGTTGCCCGGGAATCAGCAGGTGGTAGTGGTTGTCCAGCAAGTGCGCGCGCAGCGGCAAGGCGTGCCCACCTGCAAGCAGGTAATATCGCTGTCCGTGGCGAGACAGTCCGTCCACGCCTTCGACCTCGGCCCCTGCGGGCCGCTCGGCCAGTCGGCAGTCTTCGAGCAATGCGCCCAGGTCGGGTAGGCCGTCGTACCACAGGACCGGGGAGTCCACGACCCACTCTCCGTCGCGGCGTCGTTTTACCGGCACCTGGGTGTAGGCATCCGGCATGCGGGGGTCGACGACACGCCAGCGGTAGCCGTCGAAGGACACCTGGTAGGTCGTGCCGGCGGCATCCTTGATGTAGTAGAAGGTCAGCCCGGGATAGGACGAGGGCTGTTCATAGATGCCTTCCTTGTGAATGCCATCGACGCGATAGTGCAATCTGTCGGTATCGACCCCCACCGCCAACGACTGCGGCAACTTCAGCGGCGGGGCTGGTGGAATGGCTCGAATGGCTCGCCGCACCACGGTGGTTCCCCCGATGTTGTTCACCGCGTCGTTGGCGTGCGTGAACGCCTCGACCATGTGTTTCAGAATGCCGAGCTGGTCACCTTGCCTGAAGGCCCTGCCGGCATCGATCACCGACAGCACCGAGCGCCCCAGCGACACCGCCACCAATGCGCGGTTGGGTAGCACGAGGCTGATCAGGTCCAGCAGCAACGATAACGCGTGCAGGCTCAACTCGCCCAGCAGTTCGAGCTTGGTATTGGTGCCGGCATCGACAGCGGCGAGCGTGGCGTTCACCTCGGCCAAATAGCGGGCCTGTTGGAAGTTACCGGTGATCTCTGGGCGTTGGGTGTTTGCGCCAAGGCCGCCCTTGGTCAGCCATCGTTCGACTTGCCTACGCGCTACCAGCGGCAGTCGGTCTTTTACGTATTCGCGCAGGGCAGGCTGTTCACGCAGCGCTCTGAGCAGGTGGCGGGTATTGCGATACTCCCGCCATGCACGGCGGTCGGGCGCGTCTGGGGTGTAGGCGAGAAACCGCGTGGTCCCAGCTTTGTCCGGCGTCACCAACATGACGCCTTGTAGGCTATGTCCGCCGATCAGCAGTTGGCGCACGCTCAGGCGCTCCCGGTTCGCTTGTTTGCGCAACTGGCTGTCTGGGTGGTCGAGTACCAGGGTGGTCCAAGCGAAGCCTCGTTCGAACGGGTCCTCCAGGTAATGGCCGGCGTACCGTGCCTTGGCCGCCTCGGCACGCATGCGCGCACGGCTGATGTCGACATAGCGCTCCCGGCGCCACTGAGCCTGCTGCGACGTCAGCAAATGGGTACGCAGGTACTGGCTGTAGCGTTCGCCGACGTCCAGTTCGCGTACCAACTGCTTGACCTGGCTTGGGGTGATGCCCGCGGCTGTTCGTTCATCCTTGTCATGCACCCGTGCAGTCAGCCAGTAGTCGATGTCGAGCACGCCGATGTTGAGAAACGCCAGCTCATCCAGGCGGTAGGTCTGGCGCACCAGTTCGACGGTATTGCCTGCCTGCGCACGGCTGGCCGCAGGAATCCAGACGCTGGTGATGCCAGGGTGCGACACCGGGCCTACCTGCCTGGCCCTGGTGATGCTGACATACAGATCGAGCGGATCGACATCCAACTGATACCGTAGCTGCAACGCCCTGCACAGGTGCTCGCGGGTCCAGGCCTTGAGATGGTTGCGATCGAGGAACTGTTCGTGGCTGAGGATGCCGGGGGCGCTCGCGCGGTCGATGGCAATCACCAGCTCCTGCAAGGTTTGCATGATGTGCGTAAGGCCTTGGGTCGAGGCATTTCTGAGCCAGGCCGGTGCGTTTCGTTCCAACAACAGGCCGTAGCGTGTCGTCAGCGCAGATCGGCTGTCGGCCAGCGGCAGCAGATCCGCGGCCTTGCGCAAGCGTTCCTCGAGCATCGGCCAGTCCACCGGGGATTGCAGCAGCGCGTCGTGCCATACGCGGGTGAGCGCTGCTTGTTGCCCATCGATCAGCGCCTGGGCCTGGGTCTGGATCAGGTCATCGTTGAACCAGTCGTAGCGCAGGCGTTCGGCGTTGCGTGCCAGCTCTCGATCCTGGTCGCTGTCCAGATACCGCAGCAGCGACTGGCTTTGCTGAGGATCGTCCAGTCGCTCGCACAGTTCGGTGTGCAGGTCGCCGAGATTGTCGAACGCCTCTATGCCATGCGACAGACTGCAGAGCAGCGCGTAATCGCTGGTTTGCCTGGGGTCCGCCCTACTGCCTTCGGGGCCGCCTTCGACGATCACGAAAGCGCCGGGCAGGTAGCTGCGCCAGTTGGGTGTGCCGATATCCAGTACTGGCCGGTAGACCTGCGGGCGCTCAGCCTCAGGCAGATGCTGGCGCTGCGAGGGCAGCGGCATGTTCACGCAACACCTGACCAGAGCAGCATGGTGGTCGCCGAGTGTATGGTCGTCGCAGCGCAGTGCAATCTGCGCCAGCATTTGCTGACGGAGCAACGCGATCAACTGCGTCCGCCGGCTTAGCGAGGCGTCGCTGGCAAGCCAGTACCGAGCGAGGTCGGCGAAGTAGTGCTGACGTGCCTGCAGCAGCGATCGCGAGCGGTCAGGTTGGGGAGGCGAGGCAAGCAGGGCGGCCAGGTGTCGGTCGAAGGATTGAAAGTAGTGCAGGCTCATCGAACTGGCTCCGCGATAAATGAGCCGTCGAGCATGGCGCCTGCCGGCGATACAGGCGTGTTAGCCGATTACCTCCACAGGGCACGAACCCCGAGCCACGCCGGGATGCCCAGGCCCAGCCAGGACAGTGCATCCCAGGCGCCATCCCCGAGCAGCGCCGCGAACAGCCCGGCTGCGCCCAGCGCGGCGATAAGGCTTGGCCAGGCGAAAATCCGCTGGGTCGGTTGCGACTTGTGGCTCATGCACGCTCCTTCTTGCCGTTGCGTTGCTTGCCCCACCACAGGTACAGGCCGCTGCAGAGCACGATGATGGTCAGGACATCGAGCACAGCCCACAGCAGTTGCATCGGACGTCCACCGTAGTCGCCGAAGTGAAGGGGTTGGGACAGGCCCATGGCATCCATGTACCAGGGGCGTTCGCCGATGGCAGTCACTTGCAGGGTCTGAGCATCGATCAGCACCGGGGTGAGCAGGTGCGAGGTCAAATGCGTCGCGCCTTTCATGAATACTGCATAGTGGTGTTCGCTGGAGAAGCGGGTGCCGGGAAAGGCGATGAAGTCCGGGCGCATGCCGGGTGCGGCCTGTTCGGCGATCGTCAGCAGGTGCGTCGCCGGGGCTCGCTGGGTGAGAGGTGGAGCATCCCGGTACGGGGCGACCATGGCGGCCAGGCTGTCGTTGCGCCAGGCGGCGATTACCAGGTCGGACAAGGCACTGATCACGCCGGTGACGCCCACCGTCAGTGCCCAGGCCAGGGTGACGATGCCGATCAGGTTGTGCAGGTCGAGCCAGCGCAGGCGGCGTGATTTGTCGTGGCGTACGGTGGCGAATTCCAGGCGACGCATGAATGGCGCGTAGAGCACGGTACCGGAAACGATGGCGACAACGAACAGCACGCCCATGAAAGCCAGCAGCAGCTTGCCGGGAAGCCCGGCGAACATGTCCACATGCAGGCGCAGCAGGGTCATCATCACGCCGCCATTGGCTGCGGGCATGGCCACGGCTTCGCCGGTGCGTGCATCGAGCATGAAGGTGTGCGACGCGTTGGGTTCTGTCCCGGCAGTGGCGGCCATGATCGCTACCACGCCATTGCGTTCGTCATCTTCGTAGCCAACGTACTGCATGACTTCGCCGGGACGGTGTTGCTCAGCCTTGAGCACCAGTTGTTGCAGGTCAAGGTGCGGGGTATCCGCTGGCATTTCGCGCAGTTCAGGCGCGTCGCCAAGCAGGTGTTCCAGGTCGTGATGGAAGATCAGCGGCAAACCGGTGAGCGCGAGCAGCAGCAGGAATAGGGTGCAGACCAGGCTGCTCCAGGTGTGGATCGCCGACCAGCGGCGGATGGTTTGGCTTTTCATCTGGGTTCCGGTTTTTGGTCTGATGGACCCTGGGTCAGCGCTGCAGCCCAATCGCCGGCAGGCCGGCGCTTACTGGGCGATGGGGCTGCACGGTGGCCCCGGGCGGTCAGAACTTGTAATTGACGCTTGCCACCACGTTGCGCTCGTCGCCGTAGTAGCAGTAGTAACCGTCACAGGTCGACAGGTAGTCCTTGTTGAACAGGTTCTTGGCATCCACCGCCACGGTCACGCCCTTGAGCGTGCTGTTCACGCGGCCCAGGTCGTAGTGCACCGAGGCGTCGTAGACGGTGTAGGAACCTACGTGGCCCCAGTCGGTGTTGGTGGTATTGCCGTAGGTATCGCCCACATAGCGAACGCCCACGCCCACGCCAAAGCCGTCGAGCAGGCCTTCGTGCCAGGTGTAGTCAGCCCAGGCCGTGGCCTGGTTACGTGGAACCTGGGCCATGCGCTTGCCTTTCTCGCCGTCGTTGCCTTTGACGATTTCACTGTCGTTGTAGGTGTAGGAGCCAATCAGCTTGAGGTTGCGGGTGACATCCGAGGTGGCTTCCAGCTCCAGGCCTTTGACCCGAACTTCGCCAACCTGTCGGGTTACGCCGCCTTCGGTTACCGACATGTTTTCCTGGGTCAGGTCGAACACCGCTGCGCTGAGCAGGGTCTTGCTGCCTGGGGGTTGGTACTTGATACCCAGCTCGTACTGCTTGCCTTCGGTTGGCTTGAAGCCATCGGTGGCGTTGACCGTGGCGCCGGCGGCCGCCTGGAACGACTCGGCATAGGAGAAGTATGGGGTGATGCCGTTGTCGAAGACGTAGCTCAGGGCTGCGTTGCTGCTGAACTTCTTGTCACGCTGGGTGTTGGTGGCATCGCCTTTGTTGTGGAAGGTCGTGCCGGTGTGTACCCAGTCCTGGCGACCACCCAGGGTCAGGCGCCAGTTGTCCAGGGCCATCTGGTCCTGGATGTACAGGCCGGTTTGCTGGGTCTTCTGGTCGTAGTCGTACATGTCGAAGTACTCGACGTTCGAGAAGTCCTGCCCGTAGATGGGGTTGTGGATGTTGCTCGGCGGTACGCCGTTCGACCCCCAGCGCCAGCGGGCATTGCTGTCGGAACGCTGGTGGTCGAGGCCGAGCAACACGGTGTGGCTCAGTGCACCCGTCTGGAAGTCGGCCTGGAAGTTGTTGTCCACCGCGAACTGGCTGATGTCTTCCTCGACGATACCAGCGGTACGTTGCACCGTGCCGTCGGCACTGACCGCTTCATCCGGGCCGGCTGGCCAGATCGAGCCGCCAGCGGTGATGCCCTTGAAGTCCAGCTCGTTGCGGGCATAGCGCAGGTTCTGGCGGAACTGCCAGGTGTCGTTCAGGCGGGTTTCGAAGGCATAGCCCAGGTGATAGTAGGTGCGGTCGTAGGATTCCCAGTCCGGGTCACCCAGGTTCTTGTGGTGCGAGATCTTGCCCGCCGGGCTGTCGAGCTTGGTGCCTTGCAGGGGCAGGAACTGGCCGGTGATGCCCGTGTCGTCACGGGTGTACTGGGTGATGAAAGTCAGCTTGGTATCGTCGTTGATGTTCCAGGTCAGGCTGGGGGCGATGTTGTAGCGCTTGTCTGGAATGTTATCGACCGGCGAGTTGCTGTCGCGAACGGTGCCGCTGACGCGATAAAGGAACTGGCCTTCGTCGTCGATCTTGCCGGTGCTGTCGAAGTTGATCTGCTTGTGTTCGTTGCTACCCGCTTGAAGCTCTACTTCGTGGCTGCTCTCGAACTGTGGGCGACGGGTGGTCATGTCCAGCAGGCCACCGGGTGGCGTCTGGCCGTAAACCGACGAAGCCGGACCGCGCAGTACGGCGATACGCTCAAGGTTCCAAGGTTCGATCTTGGGGGTGGCGTAGTTGCCCTTGGGCAAGGGCAGGCCATCGAGGAACTGGGTAGGCACGAAGCCGCGCACCAGCAGCCAGTCGCTGCGCGAATCCGAGCCATAGCCGCTGCTTTGCACACCGGCGGTGTAGCGCAGGGCGTCGTTAAGGTTGAGCACCGGGCGGTCTTCCATCTGCTGACGGGTGATCACCGTGACTGAACGCGGCAGTTCGGCGATGGCTGTGTCGGTCTTGGTACCGGCTGCGGTGCGGGTGGCGGTGTAGCCATCGACCGGGCCCCACGCGCTTTCATAGGCGGCGTTGGCATTGATGGCGGTTTCCGGCAGCGCCAGGGTGCCGTCCGGCGTGGCCACCAGGCTGTAGCTGCCGACGCTGCTCTGCTGCAGTTGCAGGCCAGTACCCCGCAGGGCCGCCTGCAGGGCGCCAAGGCCATCGTACTGGCCACTGACGGGAGCCGAATTGCGGCCACTGACCAAGGCCGGGTCGATGGCCAGGGCAATGCCCGACTGGCTGGCGATCAGGTTGAGGGTGGTGGCCAACGGTGCGCTAGGCAGGTCATAGGCACGCAGGGTGGACTGTTCGGCAGCGAACAGGGCTGGGCTGGCCAACGGGGCGGCCAGGCCGATGGCCAGGGCCATTACGCTGGGGCGCAGGAAACGATCAACAGCACGGGACATGCAGTGGCTCCTCGACGAATAAGTGCTAACTGCTTCCTTGCCGAGCGAGATTTGGAAAGTGACAGGGGTCGTCTGAAAAAAAGTGAGAATTATTTAGAAATCGTTTTCGCTCGCCACGGGTCATGGCCGGCAAGCCGGCGTCTGCAGGGGGAGCGCAGGGTTACTTGGCTTTGACGGTCACCCACCACGGTGTATGCCGCTCGATCTTCACCGGCAGTGCCGGTATCAGCGAGGCCAGGGCCAGGTCGGTATCGTGCAGCGGGAAGCTACCGGTCACGCGCAGGTCGGCGACCTCGTCGTCCATCCCCAGGTGGCCGTGGCGGTAGTGGCCCAGTTCGGCGAGCAGATCGGCCAGGCGCACGTTGTCCACCACCAGCATGCCACGGGTCCAGGCGTCGGCGCCGGCTGGCACCGGGGCGACCTGGCCAAGGCCATCGGCATGCATCAGCACCTGCTGGCCTGCGGCCAGGACGTGTTCGTCACCGCTGTTGCGTGGCATCGCCGCGACCGACGATTGCAGCACCTCCAGGCGTGTGCCATGGGCTTCGCGGCGTACCAAAAAGCGCGTGCCCAGTGGGCGCAGGCGGCCATCCTCGGTGCGCACGAGCAGTGGGCGAGGGTCGGCGTGGCCGGTTTCAACGGAAATTTCGCCTTCATGCAGTACCAGCACGCGCTGCTCGCCTTCGAAGTCGATATCCACAGCGGTATGTGTGTTCAGGCTTAGCAGCGTGCCATCTTCCAGGCGCAAGGTGCGCAGCTCGCCGGTGGCGGTACGTTGGTCGGCCAACCAGTAATGTGGCGATAGCGACGGCGCGGTCGCCCAGGCCAGCAGGGAGCCGAGCAGGAACATGCTGGCCAGGCCGCCGCCGACCTTGCCGATACGTCGCCTGAGGCCTACCCGCGACTGCACCAGGGCCTGGCGCGCGGGGCCAGCGGCGGCGCTGACGCGTTGGTCCAAGGCCCCCAGCTGTTGCCAGGCGCGGGCATGTTCTTCGCTGGCTGCATGCCAGCGCATGAAGTCATTGCGTTCATCGGGTGTGCTGCTGCCGCTGTCCAGGCTCAGTTTCCAGGTGATGGCGGCGTCGAGAACACGGGCCGAAACCGGTGAGTTATTCACGTCGGCTCCCCGTACAGCGCCACATAGCACTGGCGCATGCCTTGGGCGATGTACTGCCGTACCCGCGACACCGAGACCCCCAGGTGCGCGGCGATCTCGGCGTGGCCCATGCCGTCCAGGCGATTGTGCAGGAATGCCGCGCGGGCCTTGCTCGACAGTTTGCCAAGCAAGCGGTCGATGGCCTTGAGGTCTTCCAGGATCAGCAACTGGACTTCCGGTGCGGGCTGCTCGGCCTCCGGCACGCGCGCAAGCTCTGCCAGGTAGGCCTGTTCCAGCGCAGCGCGGCGGAAATGGTCGAACATCAGGCCTTTGGCGATGGCGGCCAGGAAGGCGCGGGGTTCACGAGGGCTGTCCAGTTGCTCGCGGCCCAGCAGACGCACGAAGGTGTCCTGGCTCAGGTCTTCGGCACGCTGGCGGCATGCCGTGCTGCGTTGCAGCCAGGCGAGCAGCCAGCCGCGATGGTCGCGGTAGAGTGCTCCAACCAGCTCGGCGTGTGGGCTCTGTACAGACGACAAGCAGCGTCCCCCGGAACGAATGCATTAACTAACGATAATTATTCGCGATTGTTGCAGAGCCGAGGGGCGGGGTGCAATGGACGCTTATCGGAATGCCAGTATGGGGGCGTCATGTGCCGGTGAGGTCGGGCGCCGCCTGCGCGGCGCATCGCGAGCGAGGCTCGCGCCTACGGGTGTGTTGTGCGTTGCACGTGCAGGCTCGATGGCTATCTCACTAAAGACCGTAATGATGAGCCTTGCGCCGACGCATCACGCGCAAGCGCTGCTCCAATTGCAACGGGCTATCCAATTTCTGGCGGCGGGCCTGGCTGAACAGGATCAGGGCCAGCTCGGCCGTCGCCTGGGCATCGGCACTGGCATGATGACGTTCGTCCACTTGCAGGCCGAAGCACGCCAACCAGTCGTCCAGGCTGGCTTCGCGCAGCACGGTGTCGGGGTTGAGCAGGGGGGCCAGTTCGGCAATGTCGATGAAGGGATGCTGCAGGCGATATCCAAGACTTTCCTTCAGCGAGCGGGCCAACATGCGTTGATCGAAAGGCGCATGGAAAGCCAGCACCGGGCTGTCGCCAATGAACTCGAGAAGGTCGAGCAATGCTTCGGCCGGGTCGCATCCGGCAGCCAGGGCGCTAGGGCCGAGGCCGTGGATCAGCACGCTGGCGTTGGTCTTGTGCTCCGGGCGGCGCAAGGTGCGCTCGAACTGTTGGGCAAAGTCGATGGCGCCATCCTCGATCGCCACCGCGCCGATCGACAACACCTGATCGCGGTTGGTGTTCAGGCCGCTGGTTTCCAGGTCCAGCACCACCCAGCGCTGCTCACGCAGGGTACAGACGCCCAGTGGCGCAGGCTTGGGCAACTGCGACAGGCGCTGGCGCAGCGAGGCCTCCAGCAGGGGCGCGTTGGGGCGCAACCAGGTGAACAGGCTCATAGCTGGTACCGCAAGGCCAGGCTGCTTTGCAGGCGCTGGGCCTGGCGCAGGGACTCGCGCAGGATGCGTCGGTCCAGGTGGTTGAGGCTGTCCGGGTCGAGACGGTTGGAATGCGGCAGGTTTTCGCGAGTCTGGCGCTGGTGCTGCTGCATGCGGGTTTGCTGGATGAAGTGGTAAGCCTCTTCGAACGCGGCGCCATCGAGCGGTTCGATGATGCCTTTGTCGACCAGCTGGCGCAGACGCTCGAGGGTATTGCAAGCGCCGATACCATTGGCCAGCGCCAACAGCCGTGCGCCGTCGACGAAGGGCGTGAGTCCCTGGACCTTGAGGTCGAGGGTGGCGGCTTTGTCGGTTCCTTGGCGAGTCAGCACGAACTCGCGCAGACGGCCCACTGGCGGGCGCTGGCGAAGGGCGTTTTCGGCCATCATGCGTTGGAAGATACGGTTGTCGGCGACCTGTTCGAGAAGGCCCTGACGCAACTGTTCGCAGCCCTGCTCGTCACCCCAGACCACGCGCAGGTCGAAGTAGATGCTCGAACCCAGCAGGTTTTCCGGACTGGCTTCACGAACGAAGCCGGCGAAGCGGCGCGCCCACTCGCTGCGCGACAGGCACAGCGCGGGATTGCCGGCCATGATGTTGCCTTTGCACAGGGTGAAGCCGCACTGGGCCAGGCACTGGTTGATGTATTGCGCCAACGGTAGCAGCCGGGCGCGAATGGCATCGGCCTCGGCGCTGTTGGCGGCCTCGAACAGGATGCCGTTGTCCTGGTCGGTGTACAGGGTTTGCTCGCGACGGCCCTCGCTGCCAAAGCACAGCCAGCTGAAGGGCACCCCGGGGTCGCCGCGTTCGGCCAGGGCCAGTTCGATGACTCGGCAGACTGTATGGTCGTTGAGCAGGGTGATGATCTGGGTGATCTGCGTCGACGACGCGCCATGGGCGAGCATGCGCTCGACCAATTGGCCGATTTCACCGCGCAGGGACACCAAGGTTTCAAGACGCGGTGCGTGGCGAATGGTCCGGGCCAGGTGCACCAGGTCGACCCGTTGCAGCGAGAACAGGTCGCGCTCGGACACCACGCCACACAGCCGACGGTTTTCCACCAGGCAGACATGGGCGATGTGCCGTTCGGTCATGGCGATGGCCGCATCGAAGGCCGAGGACTGCGGGCTGAGATAGAACGGTTTGGTCGTCATGTGCCGATCGATCGGCGCACCCAGGTCGGCATCGGCGGCGGCCACCACCTGACGCAGGTCGCGCAGGGTGAAAATGCCTACCGGGTAGCGTTGCGGGTCGACCACCACGATGCTGCCGACCTGCTGCTCGTGCATCTGCCGCACGGCATCGCGCAGGGGCGTGTCAGGGGGACAGACAACCGGGTGACGCATGGCCAGTTCGCCCAGCGGCGTGTTCAGTGAGTACTGCGTGCCCAGCGTCTCCACGGCGCGCTGACGTACCTGCTGGTTGAACTGATCGAGCAGGCTGCTGACGCCGCGCAGGGCAAAATCACGGAATACGTCCGACAGCGAGAACAGGCGAATGAACGCTGCTTTGTTCAGTTGCAGACAGAAGGTGTCCTCACCGGCCAAGTGCTCGGTGCGGGTGGCCCGCTCGCCCAGCAGGGCTGCCAGGGGGAAGCATTCGCCGCTGGTGATCTCGAAGGTGGTTTCCACACCTGGCTTGACCAGGTGCTGGCGCTCGCCCACTACGCGGCCCTGCTTGACGATGTAGAAATGCTCAACGGGGCCATCAGCGGGTTTGAGGATGCTCTCCCCCTCTGCATAGAAACGCAGTTGGCATTGTTCCACCAGGTAGGCCAGGTGGCTATGTTCCATCTGGTTGAACGGGGGAAACCGCTGCAGAAACTGCAACGTGCCCTGAATGTTCTGCAGAACAGCCGTCCTGCCCGCCTGGCTATAGGCGTCCTTTTTGCTCATGAAACTGACCGTATCGCTACGCCGAACTATATATATCTATATAAGTGTCGGCCTTGTTGTTCTCTGCCTCCATGGTCGGCCGACGGCGGTGTGGTGCCCATTGGACGTAAGTCTATGGAGCGTTTGTGAACAACCTCACAAGGCGTTGTCCTAGCGAAGGGACGAGATGTTTCTGACGAGATGATCATGGTTGAGCATGACGACATCCTGAGTGACGCCGAGCGCGAAGCGCTGGCCGTGTTGAGTGCGCCTGTCGCGCCCAAGCCGGTGGTGCTGGTCGTGGACGACGATCCGGTGAACAGCGAGGCGCTATGCCTTTATCTGAAAAGCCGGGGCATTGACTGCATGAAAGCCGATGGTGCGCAGGAGGCGATGTTCAAACTGCACTACGAGCCGAGAATCGCGCTGATGATCACCGACTTACGCATGAAGCCTAAGGACGGTCTGGAGTTGATTCGACAAATCCGACAGTCGGAGCGGGCGGCGTTGTCGATCATCGTGGTCTCGGGGGACACCGATGTGAAAGAGGCAGTGGACGTGATGCACCTTGGGGTGGTGGATTTCCTGCTCAAGCCGGTGGACTTGGGCAAGTTGCTCGACTTGGTGAAAAGAGAACTGCGGATCGAATGATGATGCATCCGTGAAAAGCAATCGCGGCGAGCCGGCTCCTACAAGTTCGCGGTGGACCCTGTAGAAGCCGGCTCGCCGGCGAAGGGCTGCAAAGCAACCCTTTTATTGCTTACAAACCGTTACGCGCCTTGAACTCGCGACGACGACGGTGCAGCACTGGCTCGGTGTAGCCGTTGGGCTGCTTGGCACCTTCAACCACCAGCTCGACAGCCGCCTGGAACGCGATGTTGTCATCGAAGTTCGGCGCCATCGGACGGTACTGGGCGTCACCTGCGTTCTGCTTGTCCACCACTGCGGCCATGCGCTTGAGGCTTTCCAGCACTTGCTCCTGGCTGACCACGCCGTGGCGCAGCCAGTTGGCCAGCAGCTGGGCCGAGATGCGCAGGGTGGCGCGGTCTTCCATAAGGCCGACGTCATTGATGTCGGGCACCTTGGAGCAGCCTACACCCTGGTCGATCCAGCGAACCACGTAGCCAAGGATGCCCTGGGCATTGTTGTCCAGCTCGTTGCGGATCTCTTCGGCCGACCACTGGGTGTTGGCCGCCAGCGGGATGGTCAAGATGTCGTCGACCGAAGCCGGCGTACGCGAAGCCAGCTCGCGTTGGCGCGCCTGAACGTCCACCTTGTGGTAGTGCAGCGCATGCAGGGTGGCCGCGGTCGGCGAAGGCACCCAGGCGGTGTTGGCGCCAGCCAGCGGGTGAGCGATCTTCTGCTCGAGCATGGCCGCCATCAGGTCAGGCATGGCCCACATGCCCTTGCCGATCTGCGCACGGCCTTGCAGGCCGGTAGCCAGGCCAACGTCGACGTTGTTGTTCTCGTAGGCGCCGATCCACTTCTCATTCTTCATGGCGCCCTTGCGCACGACGGCGCCGGCTTCCATGGAGGTGTGGATCTCGTCGCCGGTACGGTCGAGGAAGCCAGTGTTGATGAACACCACACGCTCAGCGGCCGCCTTGATGCAGGCCTTGAGGTTGACCGTGGTACGGCGCTCCTCATCCATGATGCCGACCTTGACGGTGTTGCGCGGCATACCCAGCAGGTCTTCGACACGGCTGAAGATCTCGGCGGCGAAGGCGACTTCTTCGGGGCCGTGCATCTTCGGCTTGACGATGTAGACGCTGCCGGTGCGGGTGTTCTTGCGGGTGGTGTTGCCCTTGAGGTTGTGCAGGGCGATCAGGTTAGTGAACAGACCGTCCTGGATACCTTCCGGAATCTCGTTGCCTTGGGCATCGAGGATTGCCGGGTTGGTCATCAGGTGACCAACATTGCGCACGAACAGCAGCGAACGGCCGTGCAGGGTAACGCTGCCACCGTTCGGCGCGGCGTACTCGCGATCCGGGTTCATGGTGCGCGTGAAGGTCTTGCCGCCCTTGGTCACGCTTTCAGCCAGGTCGCCTTTCATCAGGCCCAGCCAATTGCGGTAGACGATGACCTTGTCGTCGGCATCGACGGCGGCGACCGAGTCCTCGCAGTCCATGATGGTGGTCAGTGCCGACTCCATCAGGATGTCTTTCACGCCTGCGGCGTCGGTGCTGCCAACAGGAGTGCTGGCGTCGACCTGGATTTCGAAGTGCAGGCCGTTGTGCTTGAGCAGCACGGCGGTCGGGGCCGCGGCGTCGCCGTGGAAGCCGATCAGTTGGGCATCGTCACGCAGGCCGGTGTTGCTGCCGCCCTTGAGCGAAACGACCAGCTTGCCGCCTTCGATGCGGTAACCGGTGGAGTCGACGTGGGAGCCAGCAGCCAGTGGCGCGGCTTCGTCGAGGAAGGCGCGGGCGAAGGCGATGACCTTGTCACCACGGACCTTGTTGTAGCCCTGGCCTTTTTCGGCACCGCCTTCTTCGCTGATGGCATCGGTGCCGTAGAGCGCGTCGTACAGCGAACCCCAGCGGGCATTGGCGGCATTCAGGGCGAAGCGAGCGTTCATCACCGGCACGACCAGCTGTGGGCCGGCCATGTGGGCGATTTCTTCATCGACGTTTTGCGTGGTGGCCTGGAAATCGTCGGCTTGTGGCAGCAGGTAGCCGATTTCCTGGAGGAAGCTTTTGTAGGCGACGGCGTCGTGTGCCTGGCCTTTGCGTGCCTGGTGCCAGGCGTCGATCTTGGCTTGCAGCTCGTCACGCTTGGCGAGCAGGGCTTTGTTCTTCGGAGCGAGGTCATTGATGATCTTCTCGGCACCGGCCCAGAACTGCTCGGCGACGATACCGGTTCCCGGAATGGCTTCGTTGTTGACGAAGTCGTACAGGGCCTTGGCGACCTGAAGGCCACCGACTTGAACGTATCCAGTCATTGCTTGCCTCACCTCTGCTCAGCTATTTCGCTCTTCTTTATTAAGCCTGTAGCGCTTCTCTAAACACGGCACCAGTGCATGCCCGAAGGCGGCTGGGTGCGGCCTGCCAGATAGCCTGGCAAGCAGTGTACGTATTTTCACAGGCGCCTTGGCAGACATCCAAACAACACATTTTGTAGTCCGCGCCACGGCATACTACATGAAGCAGTAGACGGGGGAAAATCAGACTAAAAGCGTCGTTGTGCGACCAATTGGTCGCATAGGGTCACGCTGGGAGTGGGTATGTTCGCAAAAAACGGGTGGATTGTTCCAGATAAATCTTGAAACAGTACACGATTTGTTAGTCGGACTGTCCTGCGGCAGGTTGCCGCGCCTTGCCTATACTGAGTCGATCCCCCCGATTCTCGCCGCCCGCGGCGGCATTTTGCTGAGGAATGGCCTGTGGACCATCTTGTACTGACCGTGATTGCCCCTGACAAGGCCGGCCAGGTCGAACGTATCGCCAAATGCATCGCCGACCATAGCGGCAACTGGTTGGAAAGTCGCATGTCGCGCATGGCGGGCCAGTTCGCAGGGATTCTGCGGGTGGCTGTACCGGCGGAAAATTACGATGAGCTGGTCGAGGCGCTGCAGAAGCTGGCCAAGCACGACATTCGCGTGTTGATTGCTGAAAGCGGAATCGAACCCTCGTGCACCTGGAAGCCGATCGCCATGGAGCTTGTGGGCAACGACCGGCCGGGGATCGTGCGGGATATCACCAAGGTGCTGGCCGAGCTGGGCGTGAACCTTGAACGCTTGAGCACCGAGGTCAATCCGGCGCCGATGAGCAGTGAGCCTCTGTTCCGCGCCGATGCCTTGCTGGCATTACCGTTGACGCTGTCGCTGGATGAATTGCAGCAGCGCCTGGAAAGCCTGGCCGACGATCTGATGGTGGAGTTGAAGCTGCGTCCGGAGGAATGACGTGGCTTGTGGGTTATCCCGTTTTCACGGGGACGGCC
Organism: Pseudomonas sp. Rh2; assembly: GCF_040762985.1. Taxonomy (NCBI): domain Bacteria; kingdom Pseudomonadati; phylum Pseudomonadota; class Gammaproteobacteria; order Pseudomonadales; family Pseudomonadaceae; genus Pseudomonas; species Pseudomonas sp. Rh2. The sequence goes on along the minus strand of NZ_CP142890.1, from coordinate 91,071 downwards.
CTGTGGATAACCTGGGCGCATCATTCTCCGGCCCAGGCGGGCCGAGGCTTGCACAGGTTTGATCAAAAAATGCCCAATAATCAGGAGCTTGTGCACAAAGCACGGGGACGAGGGTGTGGATAACCTTTGGAGATGTTTCTGCAGGCCAGGCGCGGCGAGGCCTGCAGGATTTTGATCGTTTTTTGATCAGGCGCGTTTGCGCAGGCTGAGCCAGGCATCGACGCTGTAGATGGCCAAACCGGCCCAGATGCAGACGAACGCCATCAGGTTGCTCGGTGACAGGTGCTCATCGAACAGCAGTACTGCCTGCAACAGGACTAGCGTGGGCGCCAGGTACTGCAGGAACCCCAGCGTGGTGTAGGGCAGGTGACGTGCAGCGGCGTTGAAGCACACCAGCGGTACCAGCGTGACCGGGCCTGCCGCCATCAGCCACAAGGCTTCGCTGCTGGCGTAGAACGAGCCCTGGGCGCTCATCGCCGTGGGGTTCAACAGCAACCAGCCCAGCGCCAACGGCACCAGCATCCAGGTCTCTACCACCAGGCCCGGCAGCGCTGCCACCGGGGCTTTCTTGCGGATCAGCCCATAGAAACCGAAACTCAAGGCCAGCGCCAACGACACCCAGGGCAGGCTGCCGACCTGCCACACCTGTTGCGCCACACCCAGCGCCGCCATGCCCACCGCCAGCCATTGCAGGCGCCTCAGGCGTTCCCCCAGCAACAGCATGCCCAGCAGCACGTTGATCAGCGGGTTGATGTAGTAGCCCAGGCTGGCTTCGAGCATGCGCCCGTTGTTCACCGACCACACGTAGGTCAACCAGTTGGCGGCGATCAATGCCCCGCTGACGGCGAGAATACCCAGGCGTTGCGGATTGTCGCGCAGCTCGCGCCACCAGCCTGGATGCTTCCAGACCAGCAGCAACAGCGAGCCGAACAGCGCCGACCAGAGTACCCGGTGGACGATGATCTCGACGGCGGGAACGCTCTGGATTGCCTTGAAGTAGAGTGGAAACAGGCCCCAGATGATGTAGGCACCAAGGCCCAGTAAATACCCGCGACGCGGGTTTGCAGCGTGCATGCAGAATCCTTGCTTAGGTAGCTAAATAGCGCAGCGGCTATTGTAGACAGACGCCGCTGTGCATCTAGAACAATTTCAGCACGGGTTCATCCAGCGCTGCTATCTGTTCGCGCAGCGCGAGGATCTGGTCGCCCCAGTAACGTGGTTGGCCGAACCAGGGGAAGCTCGGCGGGAACGCCGGATCGTCCCAGCGGCGGGCCAGCCAGGCGCTGTAGTGCAGCTGGCGCAAGGCGCGCAAAGGCTCGATCAACGCCAGTTCGCGAGGATCGAAGTCATGGAATTCGTTGTAGCCGTCGATCAGTTCGGCCAACTGCCCCAGGCGCTCCTCGCGACTGCCGGCGAGCATCATCCACAGGTCCTGAACCGCCGGGCCCATGCGGCAGTCGTCGAGGTCGACCACGTGATAGACATCGTCGCGGTGCATCAGGTTGCCGGGGTGCAGGTCGCCGTGCAGGCGAATCAACGCGTGCGGGGTGCGAGCGTAGATGTCTTCGACCCGCTTGAGCAGGTCGCGGGCCACGGACTCGAACGCGGGCAATAGCTCACGGGGCACGAAGTTGCCGTCCAGCAGCGTCTTCAGCGAGGCATGGCCAAAGTTGTCCACAGTCAGCGCTTCGCGGTGCTCGAACGGACGCGCTGCGCCTACTGCGTGCAGGCGGCCGAGCAACTGGCCCAGGCGATAGAGCTGGTCGAGGTCGCCAGGCTCTGGGGCGTGGCCGCCGCGGCGGGGGAACAAGGTAAAGCGAAAGCCCTGGTGTTCGAACAAGGTCTTGCCGTCGTGTTGCAGAGGGGCGACAACGGGCACCTCGCACTCGGCGAGCTCGGCGGTGAAGCGGTGTTCTTCGAGGATCGCATCGTCGCTCCAGCGGCCTGGCCGGTAGAACTTGGCGATCAGGGGTTGCGACTCTTCGATGCCCACTTGGTAGACGCGGTTTTCGTAGCTGTTCAGGGCCAGCACCCGGGCATCGCTGAGAAAGCCTAGGCTTTCCACGGCGTCCAGGACCAGGTCGGGCGTGAGGGTGTCGAAAGGGTGGGACATGAAAGCTCCGAGAGAGTGCGGCGTAAGGCAATAGTACCAGTGCTGCCACTGGGCAGTACCGGCTCCATGCTTCACCACACTTCCTGTGGCGCGACAGGCTATACCGGAACGCCCAGCAGAACATGCGACGGTTTGAATTGCACGCGCACCCGGTTGCCTGTGGTCACCTTCTGGCGCGCTAACCACTGCGCTTGGGCAAAGGCGCACAAGGTCTGCCCATTGCCCAGTGCCAGGCGTACTTCGCAAGGGCCTTGCTCGTCGGTCAGCACATCTTCGACCACTGCTGTCAGGCAATTGCTGCCCACTTCTACCTTGTCCTCGTCACCCAGCAACTGTACCCACCCAGCCTTGAGCAGCGCCACGACCGTGGTGCCCAAGGTCAGCTCCAGGCGGTCGGTGCTGTCATGGGTAATCAACGCCTCGATTTCCAAGCCCCCACCCAGGGCCAGGCTCACGCGGTCATGCCGGCCTTCACGGCGCAGGCCGCTGACCTGGCCTTGCAGTTGATTGCGTGCACTGGTACGCAGCATCAGTCGGCCCAACAGGTCAAGGTCGCCGGAGTCCTCGGCTGCCTCCAGGAACTGCGCCTGCAATGCTTGCAGGCGTTGATAAAGGCGCAGCACCCGCTCGCCTTCTGCCGACAGGCGGGCGCCGCCGCCGCCGCGCCCACCCGTGCTGCGCTCGACCAGCGGTCGGCTGGCCAGGTTGTTGAGCTCATCGATGGCGTCCCAGGCGGCCTTGTAGCTGATACCGGCAGCCTTGGCGGCGCGGGTGATCGAGCCTTGTTCGGCGATATGTTGCAGCAGGGCGATGCGCTGGGGGCGCCGGGCGATGTGCTGGGTGAGCAGGGCAGGTAGGGGCATGGCGAAACGCGCTTGATGATCAATGAAGGGACGTTGCCTGCCGGACCGGCAGCAGTCAAGTTCCCGCCTGCCAGCCTCGGTCGGGCTTTGGCGTGCGGGCCAGGCAGTAGACATCGACCCGCCGCGCGCCCGACTTGCGCAACGACTGCGCGATGGCTTGAGCCGTGGCTCCGGTGGTCAACACGTCGTCGACCACCGCGATATGCAGGTTCTCGACCGCTCGACCTCGCCCCACATTGAACGCCCCCCGCAGATTCTGTCGACGCGCCTTGGCGTGCAGATGCTGTTGCGCAGGTGTATCGCGTACCCGCTGAAGGAGTCGTTCGTCACAGGGAATCGCCAGTGGCACGGACAGCCAGCGCGCCAGCATGCCGGCTTGATTGAAGCCGCGCTCGCGCTGTCGACGTTTGGCCAGCGGCACAGGCAACAGCAGGTCGGGTTTTGCCAGCCCTTCGTCGTAGCGATGCTGCAAGCCATGGACGAGCAGTTCGGCCATCAGTCGACCTAGCGGCCACTGTTGGTTGTGCTTGAAGCGACTGATCAACGTATCCACCGGGAAGCCGTAATGCCACAAGGCAACCACCTGAGCGAATGCCGGAGCTCGCCGGCAGCACTGGGCGCAGGTCAGCCCCGGCATGGACAAAGGCAGGGCGCAGCGTGAACAGCAGTCGTGCAGCCAAGGCAGTTCGTGCTCGCAGGCGACGCAGATGGGGTGGGGTTGCTCACTGGCTTCGTCACACAGCAAACAGGCGTGGTTAATATTTAGACACTTGTAAACCAGTTGTTTTATGAGTGGTTGACAGTACATGGGCCTTCCGTGACTATGCGAGCTATCCGTGATGCGCTGGCGGGCCGTTCCTGTCCCGGCGCTAGAAACAGCCTAAACAAGGAAACGCCGATGAGCGCCAGCACAACTGCAACAACACGTCACGACTGGTCCCTGTCCGAGGTCAAGGCGCTGTTCCAGCAACCGTTCAACGACCTGTTGTTCCAGGCGCAGACCGTGCATCGCGCGCATTTCGACCCTAACCGCGTGCAAGTCTCCACGCTGTTGTCGATCAAGACCGGCGCCTGCCCTGAAGATTGCAAATATTGTCCACAGTCCGGCCACTACAACACCGGGCTGGAAAAACAGAAGCTGATGGAAGTGCAGAAAGTCCTGGAGGAAGCTGCTCGGGCCAAGGCCATTGGCTCGACCCGTTTCTGCATGGGCGCGGCCTGGAAGCACCCGTCGGCCAAAGACATGCCGTACGTGCTGGAGATGGTCAAAGGCGTCAAGGCCATGGGCCTGGAGACCTGCATGACCCTCGGCAAGCTCGACCAAGAGCAGACCAAGGCCCTGGCCGAGGCAGGCCTTGACTACTACAACCACAACCTCGACACCTCGCCGGAGTTCTACGGCAGCATCATCACCACCCGTACCTACGCTGAGCGTCTGCAGACCCTGGCTTATGTGCGTGATGCAGGCATGAAGATCTGCTCGGGCGGCATTCTTGGCATGGGCGAGTCGCTGGACGACCGCGCCGGTCTGCTGATCCAGCTGGCCAACCTGCCGGAGCATCCGGAATCGGTGCCGATCAACATGCTGGTGAAAGTCGCCGGTACCCCGCTGGCCGATGAAGACGACGTAGACCCGTTCGACTTCATCCGCATGCTGGCGGTCGCGCGTATCCTCATGCCCAAATCCCATGTACGCCTTTCCGCCGGCCGCGAGCAGATGAACGAACAGATGCAAGCGCTGGCCTTCATGGCCGGTGCCAACTCGATCTTCTATGGCGAGAAGCTGCTGACCACCGCCAACCCGCAGGCCGACAAGGACATGCAGCTGTTCGCCCGCCTGGGCATCAAGCCAGAAGCGCGTGAAGAGCACGCTGACGAAGTGCACCAGGCGGCCATCGAGCAGGCGCTGGTTGAACAACGCAGCAACGAGCTGTTCTACAACGCCGCGTCGGCCTGAGCATGGCCTTCGATCTGGCGGCGCGCCTTGCCGAACGGCGCGCCGCAGACCTATATCGGCAGCGGCCATTGCTGGAAAGCCCGCAAGGGCCGGAGGTAGTGGTCGATGGCCAGCGATTGCTGGCCTTCTGCAGTAACGACTACCTGGGCCTTGCCAATCATCCTGAAGTGATCGCCGCATGGCAGGCTGGCGCCGAACGTTGGGGCGTCGGTGGCGGGGCATCGCACCTGGTGGTGGGCCACAGCACGCCGCATCACGAAGTCGAAGAGGCCCTGGCCGAGCTGACCGGGCGCCCGCGTGCGCTGCTGTTCTCCACCGGCTACATGGCCAACCTTGGCACCATCACCGCATTGGTGGGGCAGGGCGATACGGTGTTGCAGGACCGCCTGAACCACGCCTCGCTGCTCGATGGCGGGTTGCTCAGCGGCGCCCGCTTCAACCGCTACCTGCACAACGATCCGGTCAGCCTGGCCAGCCGCCTGGACAAAGCCGTCGGCAACACCCTGGTGGTGACCGACGGGGTGTTCAGCATGGATGGCGACCTTGCCGACCTTCCGGCGCTGGCCGACGTTGCCCGCGCCCGTGGAGCTTGGCTGATGGTCGACGACGCCCATGGCCTGGGTACGCTGGGCGAGCAAGGCGGCGGTATCGTCGAACACTTCGGGCTGGGTGTCGACGACGTGCCGGTGTTGATCGGTACCCTGGGCAAGGCCTGTGGCACGGCCGGGGCTTTTGTCGCAGGCAGTGAAGCGCTGATCGAGGCGCTGGTGCAGTTCGCCCGCCCATACATCTACACCACCAGCCAACCCCCCGCATTGGCCTGCGCCACCCTCAAGAGCCTGCAGCTGCTGCGCCGCGAAACCTGGCGTCGCGAGCACCTGGCGGCTTTGATTCGTCAGTTCCGCCAGGGTGCCGAGCAGATCGGCCTGACGCTGATGGACAGCCCTACGGCGATCCAGCCGATCCTGATCGGCGAAAGCGCCCAGGCTCTGCGCCTGTCGCGCATGCTGCGAGCGCGTGGCCTGCTGGTGACGGCGATTCGTCCGCCCACCGTGCCGGCCGGCAGCGCCCGGCTGCGCGTGACCTTGAGCGCTGCGCACAGTCAGGCGCAGGTCCAGCTATTGTTGAATGCATTGGCCGAGTGTTATCCACAGTTGGAGGCCGCCGATGCGTGATCGCCTGATTCTTCTGCCCGGCTGGGGACTGGGTACCGCTGCCCTGGAGCCGCTGGCCGCCAGCCTGCGTGCGCAGGACCTGCGCCTGCACGTCGAACTGATGCCGCTACCAGAGCTGGCCGACACCAGCGTAGAGGCATGGGTCGATTACCTCGACCGCAAGTTGCCCACCGATACCTGGCTGGGCGGTTGGTCGTTCGGTGGCATGTTGGCCAGCGAGCTGGCATGCAAGCGAGGCGACCATTGTTGCGGGTTGCTGACCTTGGCCAGCAACCCGAGTTTCGTGGTGCGTCCCGATTGGCCCCATGGCATGCCGAAGGACACCTTCGGCACCTTTCTGGATGGCTGTCGCAGCCATACCCAGGTGACCCTAAAGCGTTTCCGTAGCCTGTGCAGCGAAGGTGCGCAGCAGCCACGCACGCTGTTGCGCCAGTTGGGCGTGGGGGTTCCGGATACCGATCCGTTGTACTTGGCCAGTGGCCTGGAAGTGCTGGCCGAGCTCGATACCCGCGTTGCACTGGAAGCCTATGGTGGCCCGCAGTTGCACCTGTACGCCGGCAGCGATGCCCTGGTGCCGGTCGAGGCGGCAAAAGCCCTGAGCGAACTGCTGCCCGACGTGGAAGTCGGCCTGGTCGAAGACAGTTCCCACGCATTCCTGCTGGAGTACCCACAGGAACTGGCGGCGGGTATCAAGAGTTTCCTGCATGAGAGTGGTGATGACTGACCTTTCCTATCCAAGCCTGCCAGGAGCCTTGCCCGACAAGCGTCAGGTGGCGGCTTCATTCTCCCGCGCAGCGGCCAGCTACGACAGCGTCGCGGCTCTGCAACGTGCGGTGGGGGTGAGCTTGCTGGACCAGATGCCCGATGGCCTGAGCCCATCGCGCTGGCTCGACCTGGGCAGCGGCACGGGTCATTTCAGTCGCGTGCTGGCCGAGCGTTATCGGGCTGCAACCGGTGTGGCTGTGGATATCGCCGAAGGCATGTTGCACCACGCCCGTGGTGAGCAGGGTGGGGCGTGCTACCACGTGGCCGGCGACGCTGAACGACTGCCGCTGCGAGACACCAGCATGGACTTGGTGTTCTCCAGCCTGGCAGTGCAATGGTGCGACCAGTTCGCCTGTGTCCTGGACGAAGTTCGCCGTGTCCTGCGTCCGGGTGGGGTGATGGCCTTCAGCAGCCTGTGCGTCGGTACGCTCGGCGAACTGCGTTCCAGCTGGCAGGCGGTGGATGGCCTGGTGCATGTCAATCGCTTCCGCCACTTTGCCGATTACCAGCGCCTGTGTGCCAGTAGCGGGCTGGAGCAAGTCAGCCTGCAGCAACGGGCGCATGTACTGCATTACCCCGATGTGCGCAGCCTGACCCACGAACTCAAGGCCCTTGGCGCCCACAACCTCAATCCGGGCCGGCCCTCGGGCCTGACCGGTCGTGCGCGCATGCAGCGTCTGCTGCAGGCATACGAAGCGTTCCGTCAGCCGCAGGGGCTGCCAGCCACCTATGAGGTGGTCTATGGTGTTTTGCGCAAGCCAGAGGTGTAAGGGGAGCCAGATGAGCCAGGCCTATTTCATTGCCGGTACCGATACCGATGTGGGCAAGACCACCATTGCTGCCGGGTTGTTGCACGCGGCCCGTCTCCAAGGGCTGAGCACCCTCGGTGCCAAGCCGGTGGCTTCTGGTTGCAGCGTCACACCCAAAGGGCTGCGCAATGCCGACGCCCAGGCATTGATCGACGAAAGTTCGATCAAGCTGGCGTACGAAGAGGTCAACCCGTTTGCCTTCGAACCTGCCATTGCGCCACATATAGCGGCGCGCGAGGCCGGCGTTGCGCTGCAAGTGCCGGTGTTGCTCAAGGCCATGCGCCATGTGCTGGACCAGGGGGCGGACTTCACCCTGATCGAAGGCGCAGGAGGATGGCGCGTGCCGCTGTCCAACCTTGACAACCTGTCGGACCTGGCAATTGCCTTGAAACTGCCGGTGATCCTGGTGGTAGGTGTGCGTCTGGGCTGCATCAATCATGCGCTGCTCAGTGCCGAGGCCATCTCCCGGGACGGTCTGCAACTGGCGGGCTGGGTGGCCAACATCATCGATCCGCGCACATCGCGACTGGAAGAAAACCTCGCCAGCCTGGCGGAGCGCTTGCCAGCGCCGTGCCTGGGCCGGGTGCCGAAACTGAAGCAGGCCTCTGCCGATGCCGTGGCTGAACACGTGCAGTTGGACTTGCTGGACTGAGATGCCCATCGCCTATCAAATGGCACTGAGCCATTAGGGATTTAAACGAGCCTTTTTGCCCTTGGCCTGCTTTAATTGGCCCTGTTCCTATCCAGCGTCAATGGAGTCCTGACATGGAAATCACCGGTAGCTCCGCTTTCTACGCGGGCCTTGGCAGCATTCAGGCCGGGCAGAACCGCGTCGACCAGGCCGCCAGCCAGATTGCCAGCAGCACTGTCGAGCGTGCGGCCACCAGCCAGTCCAGCGACTATCAGGCCGAGCGCCTGCGTGCGGTCGACCGCAGTCAGCAGATGGACCTGGCAACCAGCGCCGTGCAATTGGCCCTCGGCAAACAGGAAGTCGAACTGGGCGTAAAGGTGGCAAAAGCTTCCGACGAAATGCTCGGGCGGTTCATCGATACCTACGCCTGATCTGGCGTCGTCCAAGGTGTGGCCAGCCCCTTCTGGGCGTTGCGCCATGGCCTTATCGCCGGCAAGCCGGCGCCTGCACTCGTGCGGTGAACTCATGTGGGAGTGACCTTGCGTCGCCAAAGGGCTGCGAGGCCGCCCCGAGGACAGGTCGTTCCCAGAAGAAAATTACCCCCACTCAACCAGGTTCGACCCTATTTATCAGGGCGTGGCGTAAATGCCATTTTTCGCGGCATAAATGGCACCATGGTCCCGTCTTGACATTAGGCGGTGCTAAACGTAAGTTTCAAACAACTGTTTGATCGAAAGCCGCCAAGAGCTGGTCGGTATAAGCGGTCTTCCCCAGAACTCATCACAGAGGTTCATCGCAATGCCTGATTACAAAGCCCCCTTGCGTGATATTCGCTTCGTTCGCGACGAGCTGCTCGGCTATGAGGCGCACTATCAGAGCCTGCCGGGTTGCCAGGACGCCACCCCTGACATGGTCAACGCGATCCTGGAAGAAGGCGCGAAATTCTGTGAAGAAGTACTGGCCCCGCTCAACCGCGTTGGCGATCTGGAAGGCTGCACCTGGAGCGAGTCGGGTGTGAAGACCCCGACCGGCTTCAAGGAAGCCTACAAGCAATTCGTCGAAGGCGGCTGGCCGAGCCTGGCGCATGACGTTGAACACGGCGGCCAAGGCCTGCCTGAGTCGCTGGGCCTGGCGCTGAGCGAAATGGTCGGTGAGTCGAACTGGTCGTGGGGCATGTACCCAGGCCTTTCCCATGGCGCGATGAACACCATCTCCGCGCACGGCACGCCTGAGCAGCAGCACACCTATCTGACCAAACTGGTCAGTGGCGAGTGGACCGGCACCATGTGCCTGACCGAGCCGCACTGCGGCACCGACCTGGGCATGCTGCGCACCAAGGCCGAGCCTCAGGCCGACGGCACTTATAAAGTCAGCGGCACCAAGATCTTCATCTCGGCCGGTGAGCACGACATGGCCGACAACATCGTCCATATCGTCCTGGCCCGCCTGCCGGATGCGCCGGCTGGCACCAAAGGCATCTCGCTGTTCATCGTGCCGAAGTTCCTGCCTAATGCCGACGGTGGCGTCGGTGAGCGTAATGGCGTGAGCTGCGGCTCCATCGAACACAAGATGGGTATCCACGGCAACGCCACCTGCGTGATGAACTTCGACGGCGCTACCGGCTACCTGATCGGCCCAGCCAACAAGGGCCTGAACTGCATGTTCACCTTCATGAACACTGCACGCCTGGGCACCGCGCTGCAGGGCCTGGCTCACGCCGAAGTGGCCTTCCAGGGAGGCCTGAAGTACGCCCGTGACCGGCTGCAGATGCGTTCGCTGACCGGCCCGAAAGCGCCGGACAAGGCAGCCGACCCGATCATCGTCCACCCTGACGTGCGCCGTATGCTGCTGACCATGAAGGCCTTCGCCGAAGGCAACCGTGCGATGGTGTACTTCACCGCCAAGCAAGTCGACATCGTCAAGTACAGCCAGGACGAGGAAGAGCGCAAGAAGGCCGATGCCCTGCTGGCCTTCCTCACTCCGATCGCCAAGGCATTCATGACCGAAGTCGGCTTCGAAGCGGCCAACCACGGCGTGCAGATCTACGGTGGCCATGGCTTCATTGCCGAGTGGGGCATGGAGCAGAACGTGCGCGACAGCCGTATCTCCATGCTGTACGAAGGCACCACCGGTATCCAGGCTCTCGACCTGCTGGGCCGCAAGGTGCTGATGACCCAGGGCGAAGCGCTCAAGGGCTTCACCAAGATCGTGCACAAGTTCTGCCAGGCACAGGAAGGCAACGAGCGCGTCAAGGAGTTCGTCGAGCCGCTGGCTGCACTGAACAAGGAGTGGGGCGAACTGACCATGAAGGTCGGTATGGCCGCCATGAAAGACCGTGAAGAAGTGGGTGCCGCTTCGGTGGATTACCTGATGTACTCCGGCTATGCCTGCCTGGCTTACTTCTGGGCCGACATCGCCCGCCTGGCGGCCGAGAAACTGGCGGCAGGTACCAGCGAAGAGGCGTTCTACACCGCCAAGCTGCAGACCGCGCGCTTCTACTTCCAGCGCATCCTGCCCCGCACCCGTGCCCATGTGGCCGCGATGCTGTCCGGTGCCGACAACCTGATGGCGATGAAGGAAGAAGATTTCGGCCTGTCCATCTAAGCCTGTTCATCGGTATAAAAAAACGCCTGCCTCACCGGCAGGCGTTTTTTTTGTTTCCGGCTCCTAAAGATTCAGTAACAACAAAAGCTCAAGCCCTCCACCCCTGCGGCCGTTAAACACGCCGTGTATTCATCTATTCATGTGCGCTGCCGATGAAGTAAGGGCACAATGCCATTATTGATCTGCCGGGTCGGAGATTACCCTTGTTTCGTCTAAACGCTGTACGCGCGAGCCATTTCCTGCCTTCGCTGTTTCTCTTGTTGTCGGGGCTCGCGGCGGCGTATGTGAGAGACCTCAGCGTCTTCTTCACTTCGCTGTTCAATGTTCTACCCACGTTGGTGCTGCTGTTGGGGGGCGCCTACTGCGCGGTATACCGCCGCCAGCGCGAGCTGTTCCTGATGGTGACGGTATACATCGCCTATTTCCTGCTCGACACCCAGACTGATTTTTACCGTGACAACGGCCGGGTGCGCGAAGACGCGGCGGTGATATTCCACCTGGTATGCCTGTTGTTGCCTGCGTTGTTCGGCTTGTTTGGCGCCTGGCAGGAGCGCACGCACCTGGCCCAGGACCTGCTCGCCCGGTTTGCCGTGCTGTTCGCCGTCGGCAGCGTCGCGGTGGCGCTTGAGCAGAGCTTCCCCAAGGCGCTGCTCGCCTGGCTCGCCGAAATTCGCTGGCCGGCGCTGCATGGCCAGTGGATGAGCCTGATCCAGATGGTCTACCCACTGTTCGTAGGGGTATTCGTCCTGTTGGTCGTGCAGTACCTGCGTGAACCCAGGCCGTTGCATGCCGCGCAGATCATCGGCCTGATCGGCATCTTCTGGATGCTGCCCAAGACCTTCATCCTGCCGTTCACCCTGAACATCATGTGCAGTCAGGTGATGCTGATGATTGCCGCGGCAGTGTCCCATGAGGCCTATCAGATGGCCTTCCGGGATGAGCTGACCGGGTTGCCGGGGCGCCGTGCGTTGAACGAACGCATGCAGCGGCTGGGTCGCAACTACGTGATCGCCATGACCGACGTGGACCACTTCAAGAAATTCAACGACACCCACGGCCACGACGTCGGCGACCAGGTGCTGCGACTGGTCGCCAGCCGTTTGTCCAAGGTGACCGGCGGGGGACGAGCCTATCGCTACGGCGGCGAGGAGTTCGCCTTGGTGTTCGCGGGCAAGACGGCCGAAGAGTGCCAGCCGCACCTTGAGGCCGTGCGTGAAATGATCGCCAACTATGCTATGCAACTACGTGATCAGAGCAGCCGCCCCCAGGACGATTCTGCCGGTCGGCAGCGGCGCGCAGGCAATGCGGCCACCACGGTATCGGTGACCATCAGCATCGGTGTGGCCGAGCGGCTGGTGGAGCACCGTAACCCAGAGGAAGTGCTCAAGGCCGCTGACCAGGCGCTGTACAGCGCCAAAGGCGCGGGGCGTAACTGCGTCATGGTCTACGGGCAACAATCGCGACGCGGGGCTGTTCGGATGGCGTGACCATAGCTGACTATTCGGTCGCTTGATGACCCTATGTCTCGCAAAAGTTGTTCGGTTACACTGCCTTCAATCCAGTGCCGCGGTTCCCTGAGACCGCCCCGACCCTGTTAGCGAGAGGTAGTCATGGCTGAATATAAAGCGCCCCTGCGCGACATGCGTTTCGTTCTGAATGAAGTCTTCAACGTGGCCGAGCTCTGGGCTCAACTGCCGGCCTTGGCCGAAGCGGTGGACGCGGACACTGCCATGGCGGTGCTGGAAGAGGCCGGCAAGGTTACCGGCAAGACCATTGCTCCGCTCAGCCGCGCGGCGGACGAAGAGGGTTGCCACTGGGACAACGGCGCGGTGCGCACACCAGCCGGTTTCATCGATGCCTACCACACCTACGCCGAAGGCGGCTGGGTGGGCGTTGGCGGCGACCCGCTGTTCGGCGGAATGGGCATGCCCAAGGCCATTTCGGCCCAGGTCGAGGAAATGGTCAACGCATCCAGCCTGGCCTTTGGCCTGTACCCGATGCTGACCGCCGGCGCCTGCCTGTCGATCAACGCCCACGCCAGCGAAGCGCTTAAGGAAAAGTACCTGCCCAACATGTACGCGGGTGTATGGGCAGGCTCCATGTGCCTGACCGAGCCCCATGCCGGTACCGACCTGGGCATCATCCGCACCAAGGCCGAGCCGCAGGCCGACGGCAGCTACAAGGTCAGTGGCACCAAGATCTTCATCACCGGTGGCGAGCATGACCTGACCGAGAACATCATCCACCTGGTGCTGGCCAAGTTGCCTGATGCCCCGGCCGGGCCAAAGGGTATCTCGCTGTTCCTGGTGCCTAAGTTCCTGGTCAATGAGGACGGCAGCCTAGGGGCGCGCAACCCAGCCACCTGCGGCTCGATCGAGCACAAGATGGGCATCCAGGCCTCGGCCACGTGCGTGATGAACTTCGACGAGGCGGTCGGCTACATCGTGGGCGAACCGAACAAGGGCCTGGCGGCCATGTTCACCATGATGAACTACGAGCGCCTCGGCGTCGGTATCCAGGGCCTGGCATCGGCCGAGCGCTCTTATCAGAACGCCGTTGAGTACGCCCGCGACCGCCTTCAGAGCCGCGCGCCAACGGGTCCGCAGGCCAAGGAAAAAGCCGCGGACCCGATCATCGTGCACCCCGATGTGCGCCGCATGCTGTTGACCATGAAGGCGCTGATCGAAGGTGGCCGCGCCTTCTCCACCTATGTGGCCATGCAACTGGACAGTGCCAAGTACAGCGAGGATGCGGCTACCCGCAAGCGCAGCGAGGAGCTGGTAGCGCTGCTGACGCCGGTCGCCAAGGCCTTCCTCACGGATCTGGGCCTGGAGTGCACCGTGCACGGCCAGCAGGTGTTCGGCGGCCATGGCTACATCCGCGAGTGGGGCCAGGAGCAGCTGGTGCGCGATGTGCGTATCACACAGATCTACGAAGGTACCAATGGCATCCAGGCGCTGGACCTGATGGGGCGTAAGGTCGTCGCCAGTGGTGGTGCCTACTACCGGCTGTTCTCCGACGAGATTCGCCAGTTCATCGCCAGTGCCAAGGACGATCTGAGCGAGTTCACCACGCCGCTCGCTGCCGCCCTCGACAAGCTCGACGGGCTGACGGAGTGGGTGTTGGAACAGGCCAAGGGCAACCCGAATGAAATCGGTGCGGCGTCGGTCGAGTACCTGCATGCCTTTGGCTATGTGGCCTATGCCTACATGTGGGCATTGATGGCCCGTGCCGCCAAGGCGGGTGAAGGGGATGAGGCGTTCTATTCGGCCAAGCTGGGGACCGCTCGGTTCTACTTCGCGCGGCTGCTACCGCGGCTGGATTCGCTGGTGGCCTCGGTCAAGGCGGGCAGCGAGTCGCTGTACCTGCTCGATGCCGAGCAGTTCTGAGGCATGGCGTGTCAGCCTGGTCGCCGGCTTGCCGGCGACTGGCACAGGACCAGCGTTTGGAAATGGCGCCGCTTGTAAGCTTTCTCCTACATGACGTGGTGACTTTTCGCCACTGGCCTAAGATTGGATCCATAGCTAATATTTCCCACATGGACGTTGCGCAGGAAGCGCAAAGGACAGAACAGGGACAACGAAGGAATGCCTGCCAGGATGGTGGGGCGATAGGGATGTCAAAGGGAAACAGTCTGGAAAACCCCGCTTCGGCGGGGTTTTCTTTGTGCGCGTGTTTTTACCCGAGCACATCCAGGGGCGAGGCCCCCAGCTGGCGCGCATCGGTCTCTTCTTCCAGCAATGTGCGCAGCATCTCCACTGACGCCTGCTGACGCTGTGCGTCGCGAAACACCAAGCCCACCTTGAGCGGTACGCGCGGTTCGCTCAACGGCTTCCACAGCAGGCCTTGGTCATCCTCGGCGGCCTCCTTGGCCCGGCCCGGCAGAATGGTCGCCAAGGCCGTGTGCGACAGGCTGTCGAGAATTCCCGCCATGTTGTTCATCTCGGCCTGAACCTGCGGTCGGCGGCCCTGGCTGGCCAGCTGTTCCTTCCAGATCTGGCGGATCTGGAACTCTTCCCCGAGCATGAGCATTGGCAACTCAGCGGCCTGGCGGATGGACACCTTCTTGAAGTCCTTCAAGGGGTGGGTGGCGGGGATGACCAGCTGCAGTTCATCTTCGTACAACAGCAAGCCATGAAGCCCCGGCTGGCGCGGTGGCAGGTAGCTGATGCCAATATCCAGGCTGCCGCTGAGTAAGCGCCGTTCGATTTCCAGCCCCGACAGTTCGTAGATCTGCACCACCAGGTGGGGTTGCGCCCTGCGCACCCGTTCCAGCAGGCGCGGCACCATGCTTGGGCGAACCGTCTGCAACACACCAATGGCCAGTGTTCGCAGGGACTGACCCTTGAAGTTGCGCATGGCCTCATGGGCCCGCTGCAGGCCGTCGAGCAGCGGCAGGGCATGGTTGTACAGGGTATGGGCGGCGAGCGTCGGCAACAGCCGCTTGTTACTACGTTCGAACAGGCTCAGGTCGAGGCTGTGTTCCAGCTGCCTGATCTGCTGCGACAACGCCGGCTGTGACAAGGACAGGCGCTCGGCGGCCCGGCCGACGTGGCCTTCTTCATACACCGCGACGAAATAACGCAGTTGGCGAAAATCCATAAGTATTACTTATCGAAAAAGCTGGAAAAACGGAATGGCCTCAGCCGCCCGTGAGCCCTAGTCTATCGCCGTATTCCAGTAGGTTACAGCGCTGATTCAGTCGATTGTTACCTTGGATGAAAAACACTTTTGATAGGAAAGGCAAAATATCGAGCGCCGGCATACCGACCGGACCTGCCGCCCTTTGCCGTGATTGGTTGGAGCCCTGATGAACCTGTTCAACCTGCGCCGTTCGGCCCCTACCGCAGTCGCCGAGCCCAAGCGTGCGCCGGTGATCGTGCCGGATGCGCCGCAGTTGTCCCGCGAGCGTCTGATGCCCAGCACCGAACGTGCCACGCAGGTGTTCGTCCGAGGCCAAGGCTCCTGGTTGTGGGACAACGAAGGGCATGCCTACCTGGACTTCACCCAAGGCGGTGCGGTCAACAGCCTCGGCCACAGCCCCAGCGTGCTGGTCAAGGCCTTGGGCAACCAGGCCCAGGCGCTGATCAATCCAGGTTCGGGGTTCCACAGCCGTGGTTTGCTGGCCTTGGTCAATCGCCTGTGCCAGAGCACCGGCAGCGATCAGGCCTACCTGCTCAACAGCGGCGCCGAAGCTTGCGAAGGGGCGATCAAGCTGGCGCGCAAATGGGGTCAGAAGCATCGCAACGGCGCCTACCACATCATCACGGCCACGCAAGGCTGTCACGGTCGCAGCCTGGGGGCGCTGTCGGCGTCCGACCCGCTGCCGTGCAACCGTTGCGAGCCGGGCTTGCCAGGTTTCAGCAAGGTGCCGTTCAACGACCTCGATGCGCTGCATGCCGAGGTGGACTCGCGCACCGTGGCGATCATGCTCGAGCCCATCCAGGGCGAGGCGGGTGTGATCCCGGCAACGCGCCAATACCTGCAGGGTGTGGAAAAACTCTGCCGCGAGCTCGGCATCCTGCTGATTCTCGATGAGGTGCAGACGGGCATTGGCCGTTGTGGCGCGTTGCTGGCCGAGGAGACCTATGGCGTACGTGCCGATATCGTCACCCTCGGCAAAGGCTTGGGCGGCGGTGTGCCGTTGGCGGCACTGTTGGCGCGGGGGACCGCTTGCTGCGCTGAACCCGGTGAGCTCGAAGGCAGCCACCACGGCAACGCGCTGATGAGCGCGGCAGGCCTTGCCGTGCTGGATACCGTGCTGGAGCCGGGCTTCTTCGAGCACGTTCAGGACAGTGGTCGCCACTTGCGCGATGGCCTGAGCCGCCTGGCCGGTCGCTACGGCCAGGGCGAGGTGCGTGGCCAGGGCCTCTTGTGGGCATTGCAACTGCACGAAGACCTGGCCCAAGACCTGGTGCAGGCAGCCTTGCAGGAGGGCCTGCTGCTCAATGCGCCCCAGGCCGACGTGGTGCGTTTTTCGCCCGCGCTGACGGTCAGCAAGGGCAACATCGACGAGATGCTCCTACGCCTTGCCCGGGCCTTTGCCAGGCTGCACGCGCAACAGCAAAGCCGCCGCGAGGTACCGGCCTGACCGGTAGCGGCGAGCCACAGATTTTCAACGAACCGTCTCGCGTTTCTGCGCATCGCCCTTGGCCAGCTTCATTTGGCTCGGGGCGTTTTTTTTGCCTGGCGTTACTGTGGAACCTCTGGCTGGCGCGGCTAGTCTCTGTTGAAACCCCTTCAGGAGAGATTCACATGGACTTCATCCGCATCATCATCGCGATCATTCTGCCGCCCCTGGGTGTATTCCTGCAGGTGGGGTTTGGTGGGGCGTTCTGGCTGAATATCCTGCTGACCTTGCTGGGGTACATTCCGGGGATCGTGCATGCGGTCTACATCATCGCCAAGCGCTGAGGCGTTCTTGGCGCTCTCGCCGGCAAGCAGAGCCTGCAGGGTGGTTGGGGCTTATAGCCCCAACACCCGGCAATAGAACTTCCATTCTTCCTCGAGCGCATGCGCCAGGTTCTGCGCATTGCGCAACCCATGGCGTTCCCCTGGGTAGAAATGCCCTTCGGCCTCGATGCCATTGGCTTTCAGGGCCGCCAGCATCGAGCGGGTCTGCTCAGGCACTACCACTGCATCCAGCTCGCCCTGGAAGAAAATCACCGGCACCTTGATAGCCGAGGCATGCAGCAGCGGCGTGCGTTGTTGGTAGCGCTCGGCATCCTGTTGCGGGTCGCCGATCAGCCAGTCCAGGTAATCGCCTTCGAACTTGTGCGTGGCACGGCCCAATGCGACCGGGTCACTGACGCCATACAGGCTGGCACCTGCGCGGAACACATCGTGGAAGGCGAGGGCGCACAACGTGGTGTACCCGCCTGCGCTGCCGCCGCGAATGAACGCTTTGCGCGCATCGATCAGCCCTTTTCCGGCCAAGTGCTCGACGGCCGCACAGGCATCTTGCACATCGCATTCGCCCCACCGCAGGTGCAGAGCCTGGCGATAGGCCCGGCCGTAGCCACTGCTGCCGCGATAGTTGAGGTCGGCGACGGCAAAACCACGCTGGGTCCAATACTGGATACGCGGGTCGAGCACCGGGTAGCAGGCCGAAGTCGGGCCGCCGTGGATGAACACCACCAGTGGGGCCGGGCCTTGCCCATCAACGGCCTTATAGAAGAAACCATGGGCAGTTTCGCCTGCGCTGCTGTAGCGGATCGGCTGGGGCAGGCTGATGCGTTGGGCTGGCAGCACTTCGGCGCCACCGGCCACTACCCGTACCTGGTGGCTGTTGCGGTCGATGGCGACGACCGCAGGCGGGCTGATCGGCGATGCGGCGATGGCGTAGAGATGCTCGGCATCCATCGCCAGGCTACGAAAACGCGTATAGGCGCTGGCGAAATGTTCGACAGGATTACCCGGCGTACGCAGCCCCAGCTTGGCAAAGCCGTCTTCGAACCAACTGGCCAGGTAGCTTTGCGGACCTATTGCAAGCCAACTGCTGGCCCCCAGTTGCCAAGGGGCGCCAGCGTGGTCGGCGGGTTCTGCTGGCAGAGCCTGCCACTGGCCATCGACCTCGCCCCAGGGCTGCCAGAAGCCGTTTCTGTCCGAGAGGCAATACAGCCGGCCTTGGGCGTCGAAGCGCGGTTGTTGCAGGGATTCATCGGTCCCGGTGACGCAACGCGCCGGGCCCCAGGCGCCGCTACTGTCCCGTTGGCGCTGCATCAGGCGGGTACGGGTCCAGGGTTGCGCTGGGCGGTCCCATTCGACCCAAGCCAGGCGCGTACCATCGTTGGACAGGGTGGGGGACGCATAGAAATCAGCACCTTCGGCGAGGACTTCGCGGGTGCTTTCGCCAAGTATGACCAGGCGATGCTCGACGGGCTTGCCACTGCGCTCCTCGACGGCGAGGACCTGGCCGGTGTGCCATTGCAGGTCGCCGTAGCGGCATTCCGGGCGGTGGGTGAGCGGGCGAGGTGTCACGCTATTCAGCGCCTGGGTATAGACCTGCTGGTCCTGCTCGTTGACGAACAGCACCCCGTCGCCACCCAGGCAGAAACTGCCGCCACCGTACTCATAGACTCGGCTGCGCACGCTGAAGCCATCGGGGGTAAGGCACCGGGCCTGCTGGTCGCGCCAGTGCCAGATACGGCAGGCGCCGTCGGCCGGGCGGAATTCGTTCCAGAACAGCCCGGCTTCGCCGACCTTGAGCTCGGCAAAGTCGGTGCTGGCAGCCACCGCCTGTGCGGCGCTGAATTCATCCACGGGCGATGACACGGGAGTTGCGCTCGTTGCGGAAGGTCATTTGCTCGATTTCCAGCTGGGCGGTCTCCGCCTCTTCGCGGGCCTTGAGAATGATGCCGTGGTCAGCTGACTTGGCACACACAGGGTCGGCATTGCTGGCATCGCCAGTCAGCATGAAGGCCTGGCAGCGACAGCCGCCGAAGTCCTTTTCCTTCTCGTCGCAGGAGCGGCAGGGTTCTGGCATCCACGCGTAGCCACGGAAGCGGTTGAAGCCGAACGAGTCGTACCAGATGTGGTGCAGGTCATGGTCACGCACGTTGGGAAATTCCACCGGCAACTGGCGAGCACCGTGGCACGGCAGCGCGGTGCCGTCCGGGGTGATGGTCAGGAACAGGCTGCCCCAGCCGTTCATGCAGGCCTTGGGACGTTCTTCGTAGTAGTCCGGGGTGACGAAGATCAGCTTGCAGGGGCTGCCCTGCGCCTTGAGCTTTTCCCGGTATTCGTTGGTGATGCGCTCGGCACGTTCGAGCTGGGCGCGGGTCGGTAGCAGGCCCAGGCGGTTGAGGTGGGCCCAACCATAGAACTGGCAGGTGGCGAGTTCGACGAAGTCGGCCTCCAGCGCGATGCACAGCTCGATGATGCGGTCGATCTTGTCGATGTTGTGCCGGTGGGTGACGAAATTGAGCACCATCGGGTAGCCGTGGGCCTTGACCGCCCGGGCCATCTCCAATTTTTGGGCGAAGGCCTTTTTGGAGCCGGCCAGCAGGTTGTTCACCTGCTCGTCACTGGCCTGGAAGCTGATCTGGATGTGGTCCAGCCCGGCTTTCTTGAAGTCGGCGATGCGCGCTTCGGTCAAGCCGATGCCTGAGGTGATCAGGTTGGTGTAGTAGCCGAGCCGACGAGCCTCGCCGATCAGTTCGGCAAGGTCCTGACGTACCAAAGGCTCACCACCGGAGAAGCCGATCTGCGCGGCCCCCATTTCGCGGGCCTCGGCCATTACCTTGAACCACTGCGCGGTGGTCAGTTCCTGGCCCTGGGCGGCAAAGTCCAGCGGGTTGGAACAGTACGGGCATTGCAGCGGGCAGCGGTAGGTCAGTTCGGCCAGCAGCCACAGCGGCAGGCCGACCGCGGGCGTGGGCGGCAACTCAGGCGAGGACGATCCAGTGTTCGGCACGGGCCACCTCCATGAACTGCTCGATGTCGTCGGCGACTTCCGGGACATCGGGGAACTGCTGCTCAAGCTCGGCGATGATCGCCGCCACGTCGCGCTGGCCGTCGATCAGGCCACCGATCAGCCCTGCGCTTTCGTTAAGTTTGATCATGCCTTCGGGGTACAGCAACACGTGCCCCTTCTGTGCGGGCTCGTACTGGAAGCGGTAGCCGGGGCGCCAGTTCGGCACTAGCTTGCGATCGAAACTCATAGGGCGATTCCCTTGTGCCAGACCCGCTCGCGGGTGACGGAATGATAGGGCGGGCGGTTCAGTTCGTAGGCCATGCTCATGGCGTCGAGCATGCTCCAGAGGATATCCAGCTTGAACTGCAGGATCTCCAGCATACGCTCCTGGCCGGCGCGAGTGGTGTAGTGCTGCAGGGTGATCGCCAGACCATGCTCGACATCACGTCGGGCCTGGCCCAGGCGCGTGCGGAAGTATTCATAGCCGGCCGGGTCTATCCAAGGGTAGTGCTGCGGCCAGCTGTCCAGGCGCGACTGGTGGATCTGCGGGGCGAACAGCTCGGTCAGCGAGCTGCTGGCGGCCTCCTGCCAACTGGCGCGGCGGGCGAAGTTGACGTACGCGTCCACGGCAAAGCGCACACCTGGCAGTACCAGCTCTTTGGAGCGCAGTTGGTCAGGGTCCAGCCCTACGGCCTGGCCCAGGCGCAGCCAGGCCTCGATGCCGCCGTCTTCGCCGGGGGCGCCATCGTGGTCGAGCAGGCGCTGGATCCACTCGCGGCGTACTTCGCGGTCCGGGCAGTTGGCCAGGATCGCGGCATCCTTCATCGGGATGTTGACCTGATAGTAGAAACGGTTGGCCACCCAGCCCTGGATCTGTTCGCGGGTGGCGCGGCCTTCGTACATCGCCACGTGATAGGGGTGGTGGATGTGGTAATAGGCGCCCTTGGCGCGCAGGGCCTGCTCGAACTCGGCAGGGGACATCGGGGTTGTGTCGCTCATTCAGCGGACTCCTGTAACAGCGGGGGCTCTCCTGAGAGCCGGCTTTTCCCGCGGGGCCTGCACCGCCGGAGAGCCGGCGGCTGCATGGGCCGTTTGCCTCACAGTTCGATGCTCATGCCATCGTAGGCGACTTCAACGCCCCGACGCTCCACCTCGGCCCGTTCTGCAGAGTCTTCATCCAGGATCGGGTTGGTGTTGTTGATGTGGATGAGCACCTTACGCTGACGGGGGAAGCCGTCCAGCACCTCGAGCATGCCCCCGGGGCCGTTCTGTGCCAGGTGGCCCATCTCGCGGCCGGTGCGGGTACCGACGCCGCGCCGCTGCATTTCATCATCCTCCCACAGCGTACCGTCGACCAGCAGGCAATCGGCGCCGTGCATCATCGCCAGCAGCTTGTCGTCCACCTGGCCAAGCCCTGGGGCGTAGAACAGCTTGCCGCCGGTGCGGGTGTCTTCGACCATCAGGCCGAGATTGTCGCCTGGGTGTGGGTCGAAGCGGTGCGGCGAGTAGGGCGGTGCGGCGCTGCGCAGGGGGAAGGGGGTGAACTTCAGGTTCGGGCAGGCTTCGATCACGAAACTGCCTTCGAGCTCGATGCGGTTCCATACCAGTCCGCCGTTCCAGTGGCTGAGCATGTTGAACAGCGGGAAACCGGTGGTGAGGTCCTGGTGGACCATGTCGGTGCACCAGACCTGGTGTGGGCAGCCTTCGCGCAGGCTGAGCAGGCCGGTAGTGTGGTCGATCTGGCTGTCGAGCAGGACGATTGCATTGATGCCGGTATCGCGCAGGGCGCGGGCCGGCTGCATGGGCGCAAAGGCCTGGAGCTGGGCACGGATGTCCGGTGAGGCGTTGCACAGGATCCAGTGTTCGCCGTCATCGGACAGGGCGATGGACGACTGGGTGCGTGCCGTGGCGCGCAGGCTGCCATCGCGGTAGCCCTTGCAGTTGGCGCAGTTGCAGTTCCACTGGGGGAACCCGCCACCGGCGGCGGAGCCGAGGATCTGGATGTACATGACTACTCTCTGTCCGAAAAACCGTATCCGAAAAACGAAAACGCCCCGGCGGGCCGAGGCGTCGAACCGCGACTGGGCTTAGCGGCTGGCGAAGTACATGGTGACTTCGAAGCCGATGCGCAGGTCAGTGTAAGCAGGCTTGGTCCACATAGAGTTGCTCCTTCCGGGTGGGTTGGGGTTGTCAGTTGACAGGTTGGCGGCCGCTTGGCTGGGCGGCTGCATAAACTGAGATTGCGCTATCTTACAAGAAAAATTTGTACCGAAAGGTTAATTCTTCGAAAAGCGCCCTTGCAGCCTGCGTAACAATCCACCTTTTGCTCACTGCCAAGTCCCGTCCGGGGCAGCCGCATTGGCCAGGCAAAGCCACGCCGCACCAGGGTTTGAGCATGCTCGCAGGAGATCGTCCAGGTCGCATTGCTGTGTTTGGAGGATAGACCACCGCAGGTCGGAGAGTTTCCCTGAATGTGTAGCCAGATGTGCCTGCCACGCCCATTCGGCGATTTCCGAGTTGACCCTCTGCGGTTCGCTGAACTGCTCGGCCAACGCTTGGCGGGCGCTGGGGTCAAGCTGTACACCTTCGCCCAGGACGCGCGTCAGGTGTTGCAGGATCTCGACAGGGGACGCGTGTGGCGACTGCACGCCGAACAGCAGACCGTTGATGCCTTCGAGCTGACGGAAGGCGCTGAACACCGCGTAGCCCAGTTGCAGTTCTACACGTAGGCGCTGGTATACCGGCCCTTGCAGCGACTGGGCAAGCAAGCGGCCGGCAGCTTCATCAGTAGCGTGAAGAGGGCAGAACAACAGCAAGGCATGTTCACTGCCTGCTATATCGGCGTGATGCCAGCGGCGGCGGGGCCACAGGGTGGGCGCGACGGGTGCCGAGCCGATGCCAGGGCACGCTTGCAGAGTGTCGCCCAAGGCGTGCACCCCATCTTCATCGAAGCCCACCGCCAAGCCGTGCCACCGTGCCTGCTGCCACACGTCATCGAGCTGTGCTTGATTGGCCGTGCCCGAGGGCATTGGCTCGGCTTTCGCTGGCTGCAGGGCGTCGGGCAGTTGCTTGAGCAATGCCCGGATTGGAATCAATGCAGGCTCTGGTTGCGGCGTGTCCTGCCAACTGTCGGGTACTCGCAGCTCTGCCAGTGCTTGTTCGACGGTACGAATCACCGCTGCAGGCAGCCCACTGGCGCGCAGTTCCCAGCACTGGCCTGCGGCATCGAACTGCAGTTGCACGCCCACCCGCTGCGCCCGTTCTTGCAAGGGCCGAAGGGCGTGGGCCAACAGGCTGTACAAGCGCTGACGCAGTGGCGATTCGATACGCCAGCGTAGGAAAAGGGCGGCGAATTGGCGTGCGGCCGGTAGTTCATGACTGACGGCCAGTGCTATTGGCAATGGTCCTCGGCCAGCCGGTAATTCGGCAGTCGCCAACGGGTCGGTTTCTGGCAGATGCCAGTGACCCCGTCGGCATCGGGGGAGGTCGTCGAGCAGCGCACGTAGCGCCAGCAGGCCATTCTCATCCAACGCACTGAACGGCTTGCCTGCACTGTCCCGACGCGCCAGGTCCAGCGCACTGGCGAGCGACTCACGGATCTTCTGCAGGAGGCCATACTCGACGTTGAGGTGCCCTGGATCGGTCTGACGAATGAAACCGAACCAGCCGTGTAGCAAGGCTTCGGCTTGTTCTGCACAGGCCGAGGCGGCGAGCTGCAACTCGATATGCCAAAGCAATTGGCCTGCGTAGGCGTACAGCGTCTGGGCTTTGAACCCTTGTAACCAGCCGCGCTGACGCAGGGTCCCGAGCCAGCTGCCGGGGCGGGTATCGCTCAGGCAGGTAACCAGCAGGTCGAGTGCGTGTTCAGCTGCATCGCCCAAGGCTTCGTGGGCGAAGGTCATGGGCTGCACGGTGCCCGAC
This sequence comes from Pseudomonas sp. Rh2, assembly GCF_040762985.1. Classification (NCBI taxonomy): domain Bacteria; kingdom Pseudomonadati; phylum Pseudomonadota; class Gammaproteobacteria; order Pseudomonadales; family Pseudomonadaceae; genus Pseudomonas; species Pseudomonas sp. Rh2. The sequence continues at coordinate 66,818 of NZ_CP142890.1, read as the reverse complement.
AACGCGGGTGGTGGCTCTTGCGGCACGCGTTGTCCCGAAGCGAACAGGCTGCCGAATCGTGTGCCCAATTGCTCAAGCTCATCCAGCGTCTGCGGGCCGCACAGGCTCAGGACGATCTGACCGCCCCGGTAGAAGCGCTGGTGGAATCCGCTCAGCGCGTGCTGGAAGTCAGGGCATTGCAGCGCGAGTGTGTGGCGGTTACCAGCATGAAAGCCGCTGAGCGGGTGGCGTGGCGACACCGACTGCAACAGCGTGAATTGCCGTTGGGCTTCAGGGTCGCGCGACCAGGCGATGAATTCAGCATGGATGACTTCACGTTCGCGGCGCTGGCGCTCGATGCCAAGGTCAGGCTCGGCAAGCATCTGGCACAGACGCTCCAGCCCGCCTGCCAGAGCAGGGGACGGCACCTCGAAGAAGAAGTCGGTGGTGCGTTCCCGCGTGCTGGCGTTGACCTGTCCGCCGAGCGTCTGAACATAGCGCATCAGGCCATCGTCCAGTGGAAAACGCGCGGTGCCGAGAAAGAACAGATGCTCAAGGAAGTGGGCAAGGCCCGGCCAGCGAGGCGAAGCGTCATGGCTGCCCGCGTGGACCCGTACCGCGGCTGCCGAGCGTTTCAGGCGCGGGGCATGGCGCAGGGTGAGCTGCAGGCCATTGGTGAGGGTCAGGTGGCGGATGGCGTCAGGCATGGGAACTCCGGGGCAGGTGTTCATGCTAACCCATTTGTGTTGCCTGGCCGGGCCGAATCGCCGGCAAGCCGGCGCCTACAGGGGGCCGGCGTCTTGTCGGTGCAGATCTTGGCGCAGGTCGGCCAGGTAGGGAAACGCCTCCCGCCCTTGCTTGATTCGTTCATGCGCAAGATCGGCCATCAATTGACACTCATCGTGACCCGCCATGACCAGCAGGCTGCCGTCCGGCCCGACAATGCTGCTTTGCCCGCAGTAGTGGATCTCGCCCTCGGCGCCACAATAATTTGCATACACCAGATAGCACTGGTTCTCCTGCGCCCGCGCTCGCACGGTCACCTGGCAAACGAAATCGTAGGGTTCCATGTTCGCCGTGGGTACCAGAATCAGCTCGGCGCCTGCCAAGGCCAGGCGCCGCGCATTCTCCGGAAACTCGATGTCGTAGCAGATCAGCATACCGACCTTCCAGCCATCGAGCTCGACCACTGGGAAGTGGTCGTGGCCCGCGCTGAACATGGAACGGTCCAACTCGCCGAACAAGTGTGTCTTGCGGTAGTTGCCCAGGCTGCTGCCATGGGCATCGATCAACTGCACGCTGTTGTAGAGGGCACCGTCGTCGTCACGCTCTGGATAGCCGTACACGATGGCGATGCGGTGTGCCTGGGCAATCTCCACCACGCGCATGGCCGACGGCCCGTCATTGGCTTCGGCCAGGTTCACCACCTGCTCCAGCCCAATGTTGTAGCCGGTCAGAAACATCTCTGGGCACACCAGCAGTTGCACCCCGCGCTCGGCGGCCAGTTGCGCCTGGTGCTGCAATCGTTGCAGGTTTCCAGGCACGTCCAGTGGCTTGGGGATGCCTTGGAACAGAGCAATGCGCATGGCGTCTCCTGGTCTCAGTCGGGCAGGGCGATGGGGCCGATTTCGGCGAACACATCGCCAGGGCCTGGGTTGTCGGGGTGGGTGCTGCCACCGAAGTGGTTCATGATACCCCACACGGCATTCAGCGACGTCTGTACCGCGCCCTCGACCCAAGCTGGGGTCCATGACACGTCGTCTCCTGCGATGAATATACCGCGCTGTTCGGCCGGCATGTCCTGCTGCATGAAATGCGCGTACATGCGCTGGTTGTAGCGGTAGTGTCCTGGCAGCGCGCCCTTGAACGCCCCGAGGAAGTGCGGGTCGGCTTCCCAGGAAATGGTGATCGGGTCGCCGATGATGTGCCCGGCGATGTCGGTCTTGGGGTAGATTTTCCTGAGTGCATCGAGGGCCAGTTGCACGCGCTTTTCCACGGGGTGTGGCAGCATCTTCAGCGCGTCGCTCATCCAGGCGTACGACAGGCAGATCACCCCGGGTTTGTCGTCTCCATTGTCGAACAGGTAGGTGCCCCGGGTCAGACGATCGGTGAGGGTCATGCTCATGAGGTCGCGGCCAGTTTCCGGATCTTTGTCCTTCCAGAAAGGACGGTCGACCATGACGAAGGTTTTCGACGACTGCATGTAGCGGGTGCGATCCAGGGCCATCCACATCTTCTGCGAGAACAGCGACTCTTCGCAGTCGATCTGGGTGGTCAGCAGCCAGCTCTGGCAGGTGGCGAGCACGGCGCTGTAGTGGCGGGTATCGCCCCAGTTGTCGGTCACGGCCAGGCGGCCATCGGCGGCGCGGGCTATGCGCTTGACCCCCGTACGCGGCGCGCCGCCATGCAAGGTGCTCAGGCTGGTGCCCTCTGGCCAGTGGGCGCAGCGCTCAGGTACATGACGCCAGATGCCTTGGGGCACTTGTTCGACACCACCGACGATCAGGTGCTGGTGGTCGTCGCAGTTGGTCATCACCACGCGGAAGATTTCCAGCATCGAGTTGGGGAAGTCCGAGTCCCAGCCGCCGGTGCCGAAGCCAACCTGACCGAACACTTCACGGTGCTGGAAGCTCAGCTTGGCGAACGAGCGCGAGGTGGCGACGAAATCGTAGAAGGTGCGGTCGTCCCACAGGGGCACCAGTTTGTTCCACAGTTCTTTCAGGCGAGGTACGTCGCGGTCGCGGATCGCTTGCTGGATATCGGCGAATTGGGCACCGCTTTCAAGCGCATCGGCCCAGGCGTCGGCCACCTCATGGAACAACGCGGGCAGGTCGGCTGGCTTTTCGGCGTAGTAGGTCTGGCCTTCGAGGTCGATCACCGTGCTGCCTGAGGCGGGAGTCAGCGGGTTGGGGAAGGGTTTGGTCTCAAGGCCAAGCTTGTCCACATAATGGTAGAAGGCCGTGGACGACACCGGAAAGCGCATACCGCCCAGCTCAGCGATGATCCCATCGGTGCCGTTGAACGGCTGGGAGCGCAACCGTCCACCCAGCTTCGAGGCTTCGTACACCACAGGCTTGAGACCCAGCTTCATCAGCTCGTACGCCGCCACCAAGCCAGCGATGCCGGCACCGACGATGGCGACTTCCTCGCCATGGCGCTCAGGCGGAATGCTGCCCAGGCCGGCGGGGTGTTCCAGCCAGTTGTCGAAGGCGAAAGGGAAGTCTGGGCCGAAGATGGTGATCGGTTGCTTGCCGTCGGCGGGGTGGCGGTTTTTCTTGTTCATAAATGACCTTGCCAGAGGGCTGCGCGAGGGCGGAGCCTGAGTATAGGAGATGGCTGGAGGTCATTTTATGGCGAGGGGTGTTCGTAATTAAGATGCAGAGTGGTGGCGGTATGTAGTTATGTTCGTCTAAGTGACGGGAGTTCTTCTACTTATGACGAGGATGGCGATAACCAGGTGCAGCGAAGCGATAGGGGTGCGTTCCTCCACGAAGCATGCACCACGGTGTTGGGCACCGGCTGAGCCCAGGTTCGCGGGCAAGCGGGCAGGCCAGTCGTGTCAGACGGGCTGCCCACGATCGACCTTGCTGCTGAGGATGATCGATGTTGTGGTCTTCTCCACGCCCTCCACGCTGCCAATTTGATCGAGCAGTTGGTCGAGCTGTTCTGGCGAATCGCTGCGCAGCCAGGCCACATAGTCGAACTCGCCACTCACCGCGCACAGCTGCTGAACTTGCCCCATGGCCCCCAAACGCCGCACCACCTCTTTGCCGGACCGTGGCTGGACCTTGATGCCCACATAGGCCTGCAGACCACCGCCGACCAAGCGCTGGCCGAGGCGCACGCCATAGCCGGTGATGACCTTGTTCTTCTCCAGCCGCTCCAGCCGTGAGTTGACCGTGGTGCGGGCGATGCCGAGCTGACGGGCGAGGGTGGCGACGCTTTCGCGTGCGTTGATCTGCAGAAGCGCGATCAGTTGGCGGTCGATTTCGTCCAGGGTAATGGCGCGGGAGTCCGACATGGTGAGTCTCTGTGGTGGGCGCGTTAGCCTAGCCAGCCAGAGGTGGCAAGGGCAAGGCTGGCGACATGTCCGGGATGGGCATTGAACCTGAGCCGAAGTAGTGCCGCCATCCACTGATGGGCAATGGATACGAAAAAGCCGCGCTGATGCGCGGCTTTCTGGTACTTGGTGGGCCCACACGGACTCGAACCGTGGACCAAAGGATTATGAGTCCTCTGCTCTAACCGACTGAGCTATAGGCCCTCAGAAGGTGGGCGGATTATAACGAGGGTTTTGAAAGCGTGCCATCCGAAAGATCGGACAGTGCTATGCGAAGAAACGTAGCAGCGAACTCTTCCGGGGACAGCGGCAGGCTGACGATGTAGCCCTGGATCTGTTCGCAGCCTTCGCTGGCCAGGAAACGTTGCTGAGCCTGGCTTTCCACACCCTCGGCAATGATGGTCAGTTGCATGCTGCGGCCCAGGGCAATGATGGCGCGGGCGATGGCCGCGTCGTGCGGGTCGTCGGGCAGGCCGCGGATGAATGACTTGTCGATCTTGAGGATGTCCAGCGGCAGGCGCTTGAGGTAACTGAGCGAGGAGTAGCCGGTGCCGAAGTCATCGATGGCCAACTGTACGCCCAGTTGCTTGAGCTGATGCAGCACGGCCAGGGCTTCTTCAGCCTGGCTCATGATGAAGTTCTCGGTAATCTCCAGTTGCAGGTCGCCGGCCTTGAGCTGGTAGGTCTTGAGCAGGCTTTCGATGCGTTTGGCCAGGCCGGGGTGGCGGAGCTGGGCGCCAGCCAGGTTGATCGACAGTGGGCCGAAGGCGCTGTAGCGCTTCTTCCACGCATGCATCTGCCGGCAGGCTTGCTCCAGCACCCAGTCGCCCAGTTGCAGGATGGTGCCGTTTTCTTCGGCCAGGTGGATGAAGTGCTCCGGCGGAACTTCACCGAAGGTGGGGTGGCTCCAGCGCAGCAAGGCTTCGGCGCCTACCAGGCTCTGGGTCTTTAAGCTGAACTTGGGCTGGAAGCTCAGGCTCATTTCGTTGCGTTCGATGGCGCGCCGCAGTTCGTGCTCCAGGGCGATGCGCTCGCTGGCCTGGATGGTCAGGTCGCGGGTGTAGGCCTCGACGCGGTTGCGGCCTTTGGCCTTGGAACGGTACATGGCCGCGTCGGCATTGCGGATCAACGTGGCGACGTCGGTGCCGTCCTGCGGATACAGGCTGATGCCGATGCTGGCACTGGTGAAGAACTCATGTTCGCCTGCCTGGAACGGCGCGCTAAAGCAGGCCAGCAGTTTGTTGGCGATGGCGCTAGCGTCGCTGGGTTTGTGCAAGCCTGGCAGGAGAATGATGAACTCATCGCCGCCCAGCCGCGCTACGGTGTCGACATCGCGAACTTGCTCCTTCAGGCGTTGTGCGATGCCCTTGAGCAGTAAGTCGCCGACTGGGTGGCCAAGGCTGTCGTTGATGTGTTTGAAGCGGTCGAGGTCGAGGAACAGCACCGCACCCTGCCGGTTGGAGACTTGCGCGCAGCTCAACACGGCTTGCAGGCGGTTCTCGAACAGGGCGCGGTTGGGCAGGCCGGTGAGTGGGTCGTGGTGCGCCTGGTAATCAAGCTTGGCCTGGGCGTGCTTGAGGCTGGAAATATCGGCGAACACCGCGACAAAGTGAGTGATCTCGCCATCGCTGTTGCGCACGCTGCTGATAGTCAGCCAGCCTGGGTACAGCTCGCCGTTCTTACGCTTGTTGTAGATCTCGCCTTGCCAATGTCCCTCTGCGGTCAGCTGGTGCCACATGGCTGCGTAGAAGGCGCTGTCGTGCTGGCCTGAAGCGAGCAGGCGTGGGGTCTGGCCGAGGGCTTCGACTTCGCTGTAGCCGGTAATCTCGCTGAACGCGCGGTTGACCGCGCTGATGTGCTGGTCGGTGTCGGTGATCAGCACGCCCTCTGCGGTGTTCTCGAACACGGTTGCGGCCAGTTGCAGCTTTTCCTGCATCAGGTGGCGTTCGGTGATGTCACGGGCAATGGTCAGCATGCAATCGACGCCAGCGATCGGCAGCGGACGCGCAGAGAGCTCGCACAGGCGAATCTGCCCATCGCTTCGGCGGATCAGGCAGCTGAAGTCGCGGACGAAACCATCGCGGTTGAGCAGCTCGATCAAGCGCTTGCGCTCGTTGAGGTCGACCCAGATGCCTAAGTCCAGGGAGGTCTGATCGATGCTGGGGGTAAAGTCATAGCCGGTCAGGCGGCAGAAGCCCTCGTTGACCTCGATCAGCAGGCCATCGCTCTGGCGCGACAGCAGCAGGCCGTCAGGCGATGCGTGGAACGCTTTGGCGAACTTTTCTTCCGAGGTTTGCAGTTGTTGCTGGGTTTCCTTGAGTTGGCTGATGTCGCGCACGGCCACGACCAATGCCTGGGTGCCGTCCAGGTCGAAGGTTTCGGCCGATGTCAGGCCTGTGAACAGCTGGCCATTGCTTCGCCTGAAGCTCATTTCAAGGTTGCGGATGCCGCCTCGATGCAGGCGCTCGAGCAGCAACGGGCCGGTTCCGTCGACGCCCCACAGGTTCAATTCGGTGGCGGTGCGGCCGATCACCTGGCCGGGTGGCAGGCCTATCTGTTCCTCGAAGGCTTCGTTGACTTCCAACAGGCAGCCGTCACTGTGGCGGGCGATGAGCAGGATGTCGGGGCACTGCTGGAAGACCGAGGCGAACTTCTGCTCGGACAGGCGCAGGGCATCTTCGGTGCGCTTGGTTTCGCTGATGTCGATCATCAGCCCACGCATCAGTGGCCGGTGGCCGTGCTCGATCATACTGACGATGTTGCGAATCCATACCGGTTGCCCGTCGGCTCGCATCACCCGGTAGTCCAGGCTGTGGTCGCGGCCCGCGGCAGTTTCGCTTTCGCTGAAGGCCTGGGCCCACAGTGCGTCTTCAGGATGCAGGATGCTGCGCCAGAACCCGGGTTTGAGCCAGTCGTGCAGAGGGTAGCCGAGCAGGTTCTCGGCATGGGGTGAAACGTAGCTGTAGGTGAAATCGTTCGCGTCGGCTTCCCAGGCAATCGCCGACAGGCTCTCGACCAGCCCGCGATAGTGGTACTCACTGCTGCGCAGCTCCTGCTCCAGTGCAATGCGACGGGAGATCTCCGAACTGAGCCGGCGATTTACACGAATCATCGCAGCGAGTATGGCCACCAGGATCAGCACACCTGGCAGGCCATAGAGCAGCATGTCGTGCCAGAAGGTACGCTGGTCGACCACATTGCCAACCCAGCGCTGCTGGATTTGACTGACCTCGCCGCTGGACATGTCGGCCATGACCTTGTCGAGAATGCCCACCAGGATCTTCTTGTCCTTGGGGGCTGCCATTGCCAGCTGGTAGCGATAGGGGGTTTCGCCGCTGACGTACAGGCCGTCGAGCTTCAGCTGGCGCAAGCTCCAGATGCTTGAGGCCAGGTCGCCGACCACTGCGTCCACTTCGTCGGTGGCCAGGGCCTGCAATGTCGAGCTGACATTGGGCATGGCCACCAGGTTGAGGTCTGGGTGGTGGGTGCGCAGCAGCTCGTGGGGCGCGTAGTTTTCCACCACGGCAATCTTCAGGCCGTACAGGTCCTTTAGGGTGCGAGGTTGCGGCCCGCCTTCATGGGCAAGAATGACGATGGGGAAATCCAGGTAGGGGCGGGTGAAAGCCAGGTAGTCCTGACGCTCAGGCGTCGACATGATGCCGGGTAGCAGGTCGATGCGACTGGTACGCGCTTGCTCCAGTACTTCGGTCCAACTGCTGGGCTCGATGGGCTTGAGCGCCACTGCGAGGCGCTCCTGAATCATGGCGATGTAATCGGCGGCCAATCCCTGGTATCTGCCCTCCTGGTCGCGGAACTCGAAAGGTGGCCAGGAAGCATCGACACCCAGCCTCAGCTGCGGGTGGGCAGCAAGCCAGGTCTTTTCCTCGTCAGTCAGGGTCAGGGCGCCGGCCGTTGTGTTCCAAAGGATAAGGAGCAGCAACAGAATGGCCGGCATAAGGGGCATAGCGGCCTCGCATTCAGGTGATCTGAAGTCGAGTGTAGACGGGCATTTCGTCTGGGGTAGCTGTGTACCACAACCTTTTTTTGCACAAGAAAAACCCCGGCCTGGGCCGGGGTTCGTCATCACTCGTCGAGGAAGGAGCGCAAGTGCTCGCTGCGGGTCGGGTGGCGCAGTTTGCGCAACGCCTTCGCTTCGATCTGACGGATCCGCTCGCGGGTCACGTCGAACTGCTTGCCCACCTCTTCGAGGGTGTGGTCGGTGTTCATGTCGATGCCGAAACGCATGCGCAGCACCTTGGCTTCGCGTGCGGTCAGGCCCGAGAGTACGTCGCGGGTCGCTTCCTTGAGGCTTTCGACCGTGGCCACGTCAATCGGGGACTGCATGGTCGAGTCCTCGATGAAGTCGCCCAGATGCGAGTCTTCGTCGTCACCGATCGGGGTTTCCATGGAGATCGGCTCTTTGGCGATCTTCAATACCTTGCGGATCTTGTCCTCAGGCATTTCCATGCGCTCGCCAAGCTCTTCCGGAGTCGGTTCGCGGCCCATTTCCTGCAGCATCTGCCGGGAAATACGGTTGAGCTTGTTGATCGTCTCGATCATGTGCACCGGAATACGGATGGTGCGCGCCTGGTCGGCGATCGAGCGGGTGATCGCCTGGCGGATCCACCAGGTGGCGTAGGTCGAGAACTTGTAACCACGACGGTATTCGAACTTGTCCACCGCCTTCATCAAGCCGATGTTGCCTTCCTGGATCAGGTCGAGGAATTGCAGGCCACGGTTGGTGTATTTCTTGGCGATGGAGATCACCAGACGCAGGTTCGCCTCGACCATTTCTTTCTTGGCGCGACGGGCCTTGGCCTCGCCGATGGACATGCGACGGTTGATTTCCTTGATTTCGGCGACGGTCAGGCCGGTCTCGTTCTCGAGGTCGATCAGCTTTTGCTGGCAGGCGACGATGGCGGCGTCCTTTTCACCCAGGGCGGCAGCCCATTTGGTGTTGCGCTTGGCCAGATCACCGGACCAGGTCTGGTCGGTTTCGTTGCTCGGGAACAGGCGCAGGAAGTCGGCACGCGGCATGCGCGCATCACGTACGCACAGCTGCATGATGGCGCGCTCTTGCTGACGCAGGCGGTTCAGCGAATCGCGTACACGCTCGACCAATGCGTCAAACTGCTTGGGCACCAGCTTGATCGGCATGAACAGATCGGCCAGGGCCTGCATCGCAGCGATGCTGTCGGCATGATCACGACCATGCTTCTTCAGCACCTTGAGGGTGATGGCGAGCTGGTCGGCGACGGCGCCGAAACGCTGGCGAGCGACTTCCGGATCCGGACCGCTTTCCTGCTCTTCGTCGTCACCGCTGTCGTCGCTTTCTTCGTCCTCGTCTTCGGACTCTTCTTTCGCGGCAGCGGTCTTGGCGCCAGGAATCGGCACTTCTTCGGTCGGTGCGGCGATGTTGTCGTCAGGGTCGATGTAACCGCTGAGAACATCCGACAGACGGCCACCTTCGCTGGTGACGCGGTCATATTCGCCGAGAATGTAGTCGACAGTGCCCGGGAAGTGGGCGATAGCACCCATGACTTCACGGATGCCTTCCTCGATACGCTTGGCGATTTCGATCTCGCCTTCGCGAGTCAGCAGCTCGACGGTACCCATTTCGCGCATGTACATACGCACCGGGTCGGTCGTGCGGCCGATATCGGTTTCAACGGCCGCCAACGCAGCGGCGGCTTCTTCGGCCGCGGCTTCGTCGGTGTCGGCTTCCGCCAACAGAAGGGCATCCGCATCCGGAGCACTCTCGAATACGTTGATCCCCATGTCGTTGATCATGCGGATGATGTCTTCCACCTGTTCCGGATCTGAAATATCCTCAGGCAGGTGGTCGTTGACCTCCGCGTAAGTCAGGTAGCCCTGCTCACGACCGCGGGTGATCAACTCTTTGATACGAGACTGCTGTTGCGCTTTTCCGGACATAACACCCTATCCACTGAAGGTCTTGGCGGGCAAAAAACAAGCCGAGGATTATACCCGAGCATGGGCCTCACGCGCCAGATGAGGTCGGCGTTTGTGCGGGAACATTCCGGCTCAGCAGGGCGAGGAGCTGAGATTTTTCCTCGCTGGTCAATTCGCTTTGACGTGATTTCCTGAGCAGTTGTTCCAGGCTGCGCTCGCGTTGGCGGGCGGACAAGCTAGTTATAGTGTCGAAAAACTGTTGTTCAAGGTTGTCGGCTACGATAAGCCATTCCTTTTCCGCCAAGGCCCGCAGCAGGCGGCCTTGTTCGGTGCCGTGCCAGCGTGCGATCAACTGCATTGAGCTTAGCCCAGGATTTTTCTGTGCGGCTTCGATCAGTGCGACCAGCAGCTGGCTGTAAAGATGCTCTTCGTCGGCGAAATGACTGGCGTCCTCGACCTTTCCGGCCAACAGCGGGTGGTGCAGCAGGGTGCGCAGGGCCGCCAGGGTAGGCGGTTCCACCGGTGCCGGCACCCGGGGCGGGGCTTCGTCACGCTGCTGCCATGGCTTGCCGCCCTTGCGGTTCTTGTCCCAGGGCTTGTCGCTCCACGGCTTCTTACCGCCCCCCTTGTTGGACTTCCACTCGTGCGCCTGATGGGCAGGGGCGTAGTCGTGCTGCGCCAGGTCGCCGTAGTCGGGGGTGAAGCTGGCCATGGCGTCGTAGTCGTAGCCAGGGTCGTAGTCCGGCACACTGTTCGGCGCCGGGGCATGCTGGGCCAGTTGCTCGACCTGCTGCGGATCGAGGCCGGTGATTTCCTTCAGGCGATTGCGCATCAGCTGACGCAGGTTGGCACCCGGAATCTTTTCGATCAACGGTGCGGCCAGGGTGGCCATATGGGCCTTGCCTTCCAGTGAGCGCGGGTCGGCCTCGTTGCTCAGTTGCTCGAAGAAGTAATCTGCCAGCGGCTGGGCGTGCTGGTTGATGCGTGCCATGAAGGCATCGGTGCCTTCGGCGCGGACCAGGCTGTCCGGATCTTCGCCTTCGGGCAGGAACAGAAAGCGTGCCCGACGGCCATCCTGCAGGGCCGACAGGGTCGACTCCAGGGCGCGCCAGGCGGCCTTGCGCCCTGCTTGGTCGCCGTCGAAGCAGAACAGTACGCTTGGCACCACGCGGAACAGGCGCTTGAGATGTTCTTCACTGGTGGCGGTGCCAAGTGTCGCCACGGCATTGCGCAGGCCTTGTTGGGCCAGGGCGATGACGTCCATGTAACCTTCGACGACGATGATCTCGTCGAGGTTGCGGTTGTGCTTGCGTGCCTCGTACAGCCCGTACAACTCCTGGCCCTTGTGGAAGACAGGGGTTTCCGGGGAGTTGAGGTACTTGGGCTTGTCGTCGCCCAGCACCCGACCGCCGAAGGCGATGATTCGGCCACGGCTGTCGCGGATCGGGAACATCACCCGGTCGCGGAAGCGGTCGTAACGTTTGCCGCTTTCGGCGTTCTCGATCAGCAGGCCGGCGTCGATCATCACCTTCTGTTGCAGGCTGTCGGCACCCAGGTGCTTGAGCAGGTTGTCCCAGCCGGGTGGGGCGAAGCCCAGGCCAAAGTCGCGGGCTATTTCGCCAGACAGGCCTCGGCCTTTGAGGTAATCCACCGCGGCCTTGCGGGTCGGGTGGCTGCGCAGGGCCTGGCGATAGAAGCCGGCGGCCGCCTCCAGCAGCGGATACAGCGGTGAGTCGGTCGGCTGGCGGGTTTTTTGCGAGCGCCGGCCTTCCTCGCGGGGTACTTCCATGCCGGCGGCGCGGGCCAGTTCCTCCACGGCCTGGGGAAAATCCAGGTTGTCGTGGTCCATGACGAAGCCCAGGGCGTTGCCGCCGGCCCCGCAGCCGAAGCAGTAGTAGAACTGCTTGTCGGGGCTTACCGTGAAGGACGGCGTTTTTTCCTTGTGGAACGGGCAGCAGGCGGAGTAATTCTTGCCGGTCTTTTTCAGCTGGACGCGCGAACTCACCACGTCGACGATGTCGAGGCGGTTGATAAGGTCGTCAATGAAACTCTGGGGAATCAGCCCGGCCATGGCAGTCTCGTCATCTGGCAATTGGCAAGTCTAATCGCTAACGCGCCACATCGGAGTGGTTGCTGCTTGGGGAAATGCGAGGGAATGTGTGCTCGTCGCCAGCCGGTGAGGGCTCGTCAGTCAGGACGTGCACGACTGGTCGTAGACCAGCTCTGACGTGTTAAGGCAGGTTGCCGCTATGCAAGGACACTGCATTTGGGCGCCTCAAGCGAGGGCTCAAGGGGTAAAGCAACTGCTGCCATTAGCCCGGCATGGTGCCGGGCTGGGCAGAAGCTCTGCGTAGAACGTCTGTATTAGTACAGACGAACGGCGCGGCGCTGTTCGCGCTGAACTTTCTTGGCGTGACGCTTAACAGCAGCAGCTGCTTTGCGCTTACGCTCGGCGGTCGGCTTCTCGTAAAACTCGCGGCTACGAACTTCAGCCAGTACACCGGCTTTTTCGCAGGAGCGCTTGAAACGACGCAGAGCTACGTCGAAGGGTTCGTTCTCTTTAACTTTGACGGCTGGCATCCAGGGCTACCTTAATTCATTACCGGGGTAGACGTGCTCCTGGCAAAACAAAAGGTGTGCTGGAGAACGTCGGTTTTCAAGGGTTGCGGATGTTAACCCTTAGCTGGCCGGAATGCAAAGCCTCTGATCGAAAACCGCTGGTCGGCACCCGGCACGGGGACTATCATGCGCGGCTTCGAATTCAGCCCCCACAAGGGACGAACCCATGCTAGTACTGGGATTGGAAACATCCTGCGACGAAACCGGCGTCGCATTATACGACAGCGAGCGCGGTTTGTTGGCCGACGCGCTGTTCAGTCAGATCGACCTGCACCGCGTGTTTGGCGGGGTGGTGCCGGAGCTTGCTTCGCGTGACCACGTCAAGCGCATGCTGCCGCTCATCCGCCAGGTGCTGGACGAGGCCGGCTGCGTGGCCACCGAGATCGACGCCATTGCCTATACCGCAGGCCCTGGCCTGGTCGGGGCGCTGCTGGTGGGTGCCTCGTGCGCCCAGGCCCTGGCGTTCGCCTGGGATATTCCAGCGATCGGCGTTCATCATATGGAAGGCCACTTGCTCGCACCCATGCTCGAGGAGCAGCCTCCTGAGTTTCCGTTCGTCGCCTTGTTGGTGTCCGGCGGGCACACTCAGCTGGTGCGCGTCGATGGCATCGGGCGTTACGAACTGTTGGGCGAGAGCCTGGACGATGCGGCCGGCGAGGCGTTCGACAAGACCGCCAAGCTGATCGGCCTCAACTATCCGGGTGGGCCGGAAATTGCCCGTCTGGCCGAACACGGCGTGCCCGGGCGTTTCGTATTCCCGCGACCGATGACCGATCGCCCAGGCCTGCAGTTCAGCTTCAGCGGCCTCAAGACCTTCGCGCTCAACACCTGGCAGCAATGCCGCGATGCTGGTGACGACAGTGAGCAAACCCGTTGCGACGTGTCCCTGGCGTTCCAGCAGGCGGTGGTGGAGACTCTGACCATCAAATGCAAGCGAGCCCTCAAGCAGACCGGGCTCAAGCGCTTGGTCATCGCCGGTGGCGTGAGTGCCAACAAGGCGCTGCGGGCGTCGCTGGAAGAGATGCTGGCCGGTATCAAAGGCAATGTTTACTACGCCCGCCCGCGGTTCTGTACCGACAACGGCGCCATGATCGCCTACGCCGGTTGTCAGCGCTTGCTGGCCGGGCAGCAGCAGGACCTGGCGATCAGCGTGCAGGCGCGCTGGCCGATGGAGCAGTTGCCGCCGGTGTGAAGGTCGATGGGTGCGTTAGAAATGCCTTTCGCGCCCGGCGAACAAATCCCGCAGGTTGTTACGGTGGCGCCAGACGATCAGCACGGTCAGGACGCTGATCGGCAGCAGCGCTTCGGGCTCGCGCCAGGCCAGCAGCGGTAGGGTAAGTGGAGTGGCGATGAGCGCGGCCAGCGAGCTGGTTCGAGTCAGGTAGAAGGTCAGCAGCCAGGCGCCGATGGCCAGCAATGCGGCGGGAAAGTACAGGCCCATCAGCATGCCGGCCGCGGTGGCGACACCTTTGCCACCCTTGAAGTTGAAGTACAGTGGGAACAGGTGGCCGAGCACCGCGCAGACGCCGACCCAGCCCTGCTCCTGCAGGTCAAGGCCAGCGAGACGGGCCAGCAAGACGGGCAAAAGTCCCTTGCACAGGTCGCCAAGCAGGGTCAGGATCGCCAGTTTACGGCCTGCCAGGCGTAGCATGTTGGTGGCGCCGGCATTGCCTGAACCGCTGGAACGCGGGTCCGGGCTGCCTGAAAGGCGGCTGAGGACGATGGCGAAGGACAGCGAGCCGAGCAGGTAGGCGAGCAGCGCCAATAACCAAAACATGCTAACTATTCCGGGCGAGGACGCCCTGATTCTAACGGCGCCAGTCGCCCTTGTCGTGCTGTGGAGAGAAGTGCTTGGACAGAGTGTTCATCGAAGGCCTGGAAGTCGATACCGTCATCGGTGCCTATGACTGGGAGCGGGATATTCGCCAGTGCCTGCGCCTTGACCTGAGTTTCGCCTGGGACAACCGCCCAGCGGCGGCCGGTGACGATCTGAGCCTGGCGCTGGACTATGCCAGCGTATCGGCACGCATCCAGGCTTTCGCCGAGCAGGCGCGCTTCGAGCTGGTGGAAACCTTTGCCGAGCGCTTGGTGGCAGCGTTGATGGAAGAGTTCCACATTCCTTGGGTACGCCTGAAACTGACCAAGCCAGGAGCTGTCCCGGCAGCCCGTGGCGGTGTTGGCGTGGAGATCGAGCGCGGATGTCTCTGAGCACGGTTTACCTGGGCCTGGGTAGCAATATCGACCGCCAGGCGCACCTGTGCGCTGGGCTCGACGCCTTGGCTGGCATCCTCAAGGACATGCGTTGTTCTCCGGCGTTCGAGAGCCAGGCCGTGGGGATCAAGAGTGGCCCCTTCATCAATTTCGTGGTCACCGGCAAGACAGATCTTCCGCTGATGGAGCTGGATCGCCGGCTCAAGTTCATTGAGGCGGACAACGGCCGTTACGCACCGGATCGCAAGGGCTTGCCGCTGGATATCGATGTGCTGATGTATGACGATCTGTACGGTACCTTCGATGGGCTGGTGCTGCCCAGGGCGGAAATTCTGAAGAACGCGTTCGTGCTGTGGCCACTGTCGTTGCTAGCGCCTGAGCTGGTGCACCCAGGGGCTGGAAAGCGCATGGCGCAGTTGTGGGAGGAGGCGAACATCGACCAGGTGCTGGCACCGGTGGCGTTCGAGTGGCGGGGTGTGCAGTTGACCCCGGCTTGAGCTTTTTCGCGATCGTCGTAGGCGCGACACGAGGCCGCGCCTGGAGCGGGCGGGCCGCGTGGTCAGCGGCGTTTGTACGCCTCGATCGCTTTCAGTCGCTCGTTCTTGAGGGCCTCTCCCAGCGCCTGTCCGGCCAGGCCTGCGTCCACCAACGGCTTCACATTAACTGCCCTGGCCGTTGCCGCCGCTCCACGCAGGTACTCGGCCTGTGGATACGTTTGCTCCCCGCGCCCAAGCGCCCTCATTTCGCACGTGACTATGAAGTCCTCGAAGCGCTGTGGCCGCCGATAGACGTCGAATTTCTGCAGCATCTCCAGCAAGCCTGAAGGCTCAAGCGCCATTCCTGCATCGGCACGACCGGAAAACTCACCGGTCAACACGGCCAGTTCCTGGCATTCACGCGGGGCTTTGAATCGCTGGTTGAGTGCCTTGATGGCTGCCGGCTGCACCCTATCCAACAGGCACGCCCAACGCACGTGCAGAGGTTGTCGATGCTTGGCTGCCTGTACCAGCGCTGCCAGCGAATCCGCGTCACAGTGGAGCTCGGGCATCAACTCCTGAAGTGCCGAGCAGTCGTTCAGCACCTGGATGAACACCTGTGGCTGTTCCTCCATCAATGCTCGCTCGATCTCTTTCCAGCTGCGCTCGGCAGTCAACGCTTGCAGTTCGCCGGACGCGGCGATCTGGCGCATCAACTCAAGGGTATCGTCAGCTACCTGGAAGCCCAATGGCGCATACCGTGCGGCGAAGCGGGCGACGCGCAGCACACGCAAAGGATCTTCGGCGAACGCGGGGGAAACATGGCGTAAAAGGCGGTGTTCAAGGTCTTCCTGGCCGTGGTAGGGATCCAGTACGTTGCCCTGGTCATCCTCCGCCATTGCATTGATGGTCAAGTCACGGCGTATGAGGTCCTCTTCGAGCGTGACCTCTGGACTGGCATGAAAGGTGAAGCCGCCATAGCCGCGTCCACTCTTGCGCTCGGTGCGTGCCAGCGCGTATTCCTCGCCCGTCTGCGGGTGCAGGAACACCGGAAAATCCGCGCCGACCGGGCGAAAACCCTTGGCCTGCATTTCCTCGACCGTCGCGCCCACCACCAGCCAGTCGATATCGCTGACCGCGCGCCCGAGCAGACGATCACGCACCGCGCCACCGACTTTGTAAATTTGCATGTGCAGCCTCCATAACTGCCCACAGGATACCCTGTTGGCAGTTATGGCGGTGCGTCGAGCTTAAAGGTGATGAACCACGGCCAGGTCCATGCGGCCATAATCGCCGCTGTCACTGTGCTCGCCGCGTGGCGGCATGTGGTGGGTTTTCATGACCTGGTCGCCTTGCACGGTTTCCAGGTGGATATCGAAGCCCCACAGCCGGTGCAGGTGCTTGAGCACTTCATCGGTGGAGTCGCCCAGTGGCTTGCGGTTGTGTTGCTGGTGGCGCAGGGTCAGTGAGCGATCGCCACGGCGGTCGATGCTCCAGATCTGCACGTTGGGCTCGCGGTTGCCCAGGTTGTACTGGGCGGCCAGTTGCTCACGGATGATCCGGTAGCCCGCTTCGTCATGGATAGCAGGCACCAGCAGGTCGTCGCGCTGGTCGTCATCGAGGATGCTGAACAGCTTGAGGTCGCGGATCACCTTGGGCGACAGGTACTGCAGGATGAAGCTCTCGTCCTTAAAGCTACTCATGGCGAACTTGATGGTCGACAACCAGTCGCTGCCAGCGATGTCTGGGAACCAGCGGCGATCTTCCTCGGTCGGGTTCTCGCACATGCGCCGGATGTCGGTATACATCGCAAAGCCCAGTGCGTAAGGGTTGATGCCACTGTAGTACGGGCTGTCGAAGCCGGGCTGGAACACCACGCTGGTGTGCGACTGCAGGAACTCCATCATGAAGCCTTCGGTGATCAGGCCTTCGTCGTACAGGTCGTTCATCAGCGTGTAGTGCCAGAACGTCGCCCAGCCTTCGTTCATCACTTGGGTCTGGCGTTGCGGGTAGAAGTACTGGGCTATCTTGCGCACGATGCGCACCACTTCGCGCTGCCAGGGCTCGAGCAGTGGCGCGTTCTTCTCGATGAAATAGAGAATATTTTCCTGAGGTTCGGCGGGGAAGCGCGCATCATCGCGCTCATTGCCTTTCTCTGCGCTCTTGGGAATGGTGCGCCAGAGGTCGTTGATCTGCCGTTGCAGGTGCTCTTCGCGCTCTTTCTGCCGCCGACGCTCCTCTTCGGCGGAGATGGGGTAGGGGCGTTTATAGCGGTCGACACCGTAGTTCATCAGGGCGTGGCAAGAGTCGATCAGGTCTTCGACCGCATCGATGCCATGGCGCTCTTCGCACTGGGCGATGTACTGCTTGGCGAATACCAGGTAATCGATGATCGAGCTGGCGTCGGTCCAGGTGCGGAACAGGTAGTTGCCCTTGAAGAAACTGTTGTGGCCATAGCAGGCGTGGGCGATCACCAAGGCCTGCATGCACATGGTGTTCTCTTCCATGAGGTAGGCGATGCAGGGATCCGAGTTGATCACGATCTCGTAGGCCAGGCCCATCTGGCCGCGGCTATAAGACTTCTCAGTGCTGAGGAACTGCTTGCCGTAGCTCCAGTGGTGATAACCCAGCGGCATGCCGACGGACGCGTAGGCGTCCATCATCTGCTCGGCGGTGATCACCTCGATCTGGTTGGGATAGGTGTCCAGGGCGTAACGCTCGGCCAGCCGGCTGATTTCCCGATCGTAGGTCTGGATCAGCTCGAACGTCCACTCGGACCCGGTGGAAATGGGTTGGCGTCTCTGTGCTCTGGCGGTCATGTGGCTAACCTGCGCTGGAAGAGTTCACGGAAGACCGGGTAGATATCGCCGGCCGAAACCAACTGCTGCTGGGCGAATGTGTCGGGGAAGGCCTCGCCGATTCGCTCGTACTCGTACCACAACGCCTGATGCTCACGCGGGGTGATTTCGACGTAAGTGTAGTACTGCACGTGCGGCATGATCTGCTTGGAGAGAATCTCGCGGCAGATCGGCGAGTCGTCGTTCCAGTTGTCTCCGTCGGAGGCCTGGGCGGCATAGATGTTCCAGTCGCTGGCCGGATAGCGTTCGGCCATGATCTCCTGCATCAACTTGAGCGCGCTGGAGACGATGGTGCCGCCGGTTTCCCGAGAGTAGAAGAATTCTTCCTCGTCGACTTCGCGGGCACTGGTGTGGTGACGGATGAACACCACCTCGATGCGGTCGTAGTTCCGCTTCAGGAACAGGTACAGCAGGATGAAGAAGCGCTTGGCGATGTCCTTGGTGGCCTGGGTCATCGAGCCGGAGACGTCCATCAGGCAGAACATCACGGCCTTGGAGCTGGGGTTGGGTTGCTTGACCAGCAGGTTGTACTTGAGGTCGAAGGTATCGAGGAACGGCAGGCGGTTGATGCGTGCCTTGAGGCGTTCGATCTCGGCTTCGGTTTCCTGGATATCGGTGAAATTGTCAGGCTCTTCGACTTTCAGCCGTGCCAGTTCCGCCTGGGCTTCGCGCAGCAGGGCACGGCTGCTGCCGGTCAGGGCGATGCGGCGGGCGTGGGCCGAGCGCAGGGTGCGCACGATGTTGATGCGCGAGGGGTTGCCCTCGTTGGCGATACCCGCACGTACGGTCTTGAAGGTGTCGGCGCCCGTCAGGTGACGCTTGACGAGGTTGGGCAGCTCCAGGTCCTCGAACATGAATTCGAGGAATTCCTCTTGGGTGATCTGGAAGACGAAGTCGTCCATGCCCTCGCCAGAGTTGCCAGCCTTGCCGCGACCGCCACCACCGCCGCCACCCTGGGGCCGTGGTATGTGTTCGCCGGCAGTGAATTCCTTGTTGCCTGGGTGCACGATGGTCTGCTTGCCGCCACGACCGTGGTGCAGCACCGGCTCGTCGATGTCCCGTCCCGGAATGCTGATCTGCTCGCCATGTTCCATGTCCATGATGGAGCGGCGGCTCACGGCCTCTTCGACGGCTTTCTTGATGTGTTCACGGTAACGCCGCAAGAAGCGCTGGCGGTTGACCGTGCTCTTGTTCTTGCCGTTCAGGCGTCGGTCGATAACGTAGCTCATGGTCCCTCCGGTAGCTGGGAACAGCTGCACGCTTCAAGCTACGAGCTGCACGTAAAAGCAGCCGCCGCCGCCCGAGGCTGACTGGGCAGCCAAGGGCGCGCGGCGTGTAGCTTGCCGCTTTATTGCGATTTCCTGACCCGCAGATACCATTCCGACAGCAAGCGCACCTGCTTGTCGGTGTAACCACGTTCCACCATTCGGGTGACGAAGTCGTTGTGTTTCTGTTGGTCCTCCTTGCTGGCCTTGGCGTTGAAGCTGATGACGGGCAACAGATCCTCGGTGTTGGAGAACATTTTCTTCTCGATGACCACCCGCAGCTTCTCGTAGCTCAGCCAGCTCGGGTTCTTGCCATTGTTGTTGGCCCGGGCGCGCAACACGAAATTGACGATTTCGTTGCGGAAATCCTTCGGATTGCTGATGCCGGCCGGCTTCTCGATTTTCTCCAGTTCCTCGTTGAGGGCGATACGGTTGAGGATCTCGCCAGTTTCCGGGTCGCGGTATTCCTGGTCCTGAATCCAGAAGTCGGCGTACAGCACGTAGCGGTCGAAGATGTTCTGGCCGTATTCGCTGTAGGACTCCAGGTAGGCGGTCTGGATTTCCTTGCCGATGAATTCGATGTAGCGCGGCGCCAGGTATTCCTTCAGGTAGCGCAGGTAGCGTTCGCGCACTTCGGCCGGGAACTGTTCCTGTTCGATCTGCTGTTCCAGCACATACAGCAAGTGCACCGGGTTGGCGGCCACTTCATGAGGGTCGAAGTTGAACACCTTGGACAGGATCTTGAAGGCGAAGCGGGTCGACAGGCCGTTCATGCCCTCATCGACGCCCGCGGCATCGCGGTACTCCTGAATAGACTTGGCTTTCGGGTCGGTGTCCTTGAGATTTTCGCCGTCATAGACGCGCATCTTGGAGTAGATGTTGGAGTTTTCCGGCTCCTTGAGTCGCGAGAGCACCGTGAACTGGGCGAGCATCTTGAGCGTATCCGGCGCGCAGTGGGCCTTGGCCAGCGAGCTGTTGACCAACAGCTTGTCGTAGATCTTGATCTCGTCGCTGACGCGCAGGCAGTACGGCACCTTGACGATGTAGATACGGTCGATGAACGCTTCGTTGTTCTTGTTGTTGCGGAAGGTGTGCCATTCCGATTCGTTGGAGTGGGCCAGCAGAATCCCGGAGTAGGGGATCGCGCCGAGGCCTTCGGTGCTGTTGTAGTTACCTTCCTGGGTGGCAGTCAGCAGCGGGTGCAGGACCTTGATCGGCGCCTTGAACATCTCGACGAATTCCATCAGGCCCTGGTTGGCCCGGCACAGCGCGCCCGAGTAGCTATAGGCATCGGCGTCGTTCTGCGGGAATTCCTCAAGCTTACGGATATCCACCTTGCCCACCAGTGCGGAGATGTCCTGGTTGTTCTCGTCACCCGGCTCGGTCTTGGCGATGGCGATCTGGTTGAGGATCGACGGGTACAGCTTGACCACCTTGAACTTGCTGATGTCGCCGCCGAATTCCTGCAGGCGCTTGGTAGCCCAAGGCGACATGATGCTGTTCAGGTAGCGGCGCGGAATGCCGTATTCCTCTTCGAGAATGGCGCCGTCCTCGGCGGGATTGAACAAGCCCAGGGGTGACTCGAAGACCGGCGAGCCCTTGATGGCGTAGAACGGCACTTTCTCCATCAACTGCTTGAGTTTTTCGGCCAGCGACGACTTGCCGCCGCCCACCGGACCCAGCAGGTAGAGGATCTGTTTCTTCTCTTCCAGGCCCTGAGCGGCATGGCGGAAATACGACACGATCTGGTCGATGCACTCTTCCATCCCATGGAAGTCGGCAAAGGCTGGATAGCGGCGAATTACCTTGTTTGAGAAGATCCGCGACAGTCTGGAGTTGGTTGAGGTGTCGATCAGCTCGGGCTCACCGATGGCCAGCAACAGCCGTTCGGCCGCCGAAGCGTAGGCGCTACGATCCTCTTTGCACAGCTCGAGGTACTCCTGTAGCGAGAGTTCTTCCTGGCGTGTTGACTCGAAACGTTGTTGGAAGTGGCTAAAAATGCTCATGACGTCACCTCGCTCGATACGTGGAGACGACGCCGGATCAGTCAGCTGATGCTGGCATGCAAGCGGCTGGGCCGATTGCTGTATACCCCCCAGAACACCTTGTAACGCTACCGATGACCCGCACGCCGGTGTACCGGCTCTCCCCTTTTTTGGATGGCCTGCGCTTAAGGATAGTTGGTAATACGCAAGGTCAAGGGCGCGGGGCCGAGAAGTTGCTTTCGACCGTTCGTCAGAAAAGGCGCAAGCCCGCATGGGGCGCGGGCTGCAGCAAAAATGAAAAAATTATTCGGCGGAGCCTTGGGCAGTCTCGGCCGGGTAGGTGGCGCGCCACAGCTCAAAGCCGCCATCGACGCTGTAGACGTCCGAGAAGCCCTGGCCTACCAGATAGGCGGCAGCGCTCTGGCTGGAGTTGCCGTGGTAACAGACCACCAGGGTCGGGGCGTCCAGGTCGGCGTTGCGGATGAAGTCAGCGACCGAATGGTTGTCCAGATGCTTGGCGCCGGTGATGTGGCCTGCGGCAAAGGCTTGTGGGTCGCGAATGTCGACGACGACCGCACCTTCCTTTTTGCGAAGCTCCAAGGCCTGCTCTGGGGGGATGCGCTTGAATTCGCTCATGGGTACGGTTTCCTTCAGGGTTGGTCGTTCATTCTAGTGGGTTGTGCCGCTTGGCGTACGGTGCCGTCGTCGGCGCAGTCGCAGCGGTGGTATTCGCCACTGTCGAGGTTGTACAGGGTCATGGCGCCGCCCCACACGCAACCGGTGTCCAGGGCAATCACGCCGGGTTCGTCGACACGTCCTTCCAGGGCTGCCCAGTGGCCGAAGATGATCTTCACGTGGCGTGAGCGGCGGTCCTTGTGCGCGTACCAGGGCTTGTAGCCCTTTGGCGCCGTGCCAAGGCCTTCCTTGCTCTTGAGGTCGAGCTTGCCATCGGCGGTGCAGAAGCGCATCCGCGTCAGGTAGTTGGTGATGACGCGCAGGCGCTCGACGCCGGCCAGGCTCTTGCTCCACTTGTTCGGTTCGTTGCCATACATGCCATCGAGGTACAGCTTCAGGCGCTCATCGTCACGCAACACTTCCTCGACTTCGCCCGCCAGTTCAAGGGCCTTGCCGAGTGTCCATTGGGGGGGAATGCCTGCGTGGACCAGAGCGATGCCGCGTGGCTCGTCGTAATGCAGCAGCTTTTGCCGACGCAACCAGTCGAACAGTTGGTCGGCGTCTGGTGCTTCGATGATTTCACGCAGGGTGTCGCTTTTCTTCAGGCGCTCGACGTTGTGCCAGACAGCGAGCAGGTGCAAGTCGTGATTGCCCAGCACGCAGACCAGCGCGTGGCGGATCGAGTAGAGAAAACGCAGGGTTTCCAGTGATTCCGGCCCACGGTTTACCAGGTCGCCGACTAGCCACAGGCGATCGACGTCTGGGTTGAAGTTCACTCGTTGCAGCAGGCACTTGAGCGGTTGCAGGCAGCCTTGCAGGTCACCGACAGCGTAGGTGGCCATCAGTGCAGCGCCCCTGGCACCGCCAGACGGAAGGGGGCGATCTGGGCGTCGAAGCGCTTGCCGTCTTCGGCGAACATCTGGTAGCTGCCCTGCATGGTGCCGACACGGGTGCTGATCACCGCGCCGCTGCTGTAGGTATGGCTCTGGCCGGGTTCGATGGTCGGTTGCTGGCCAACCACGCCTGCGCCGCGAACCTCCTCTACCTCGCCGTCACCGTTGGTGATCAGCCAGTGACGAGACATCAGCTTGGCTTTGACCAGGCCGTTGTTCTGCACGGTGATGGTATAGGCGAAGGCAAAGCGACTGTTTTCGGGGTCGGATTGGTCTTTGAGATAACGGGTCACGACGCTGACGTCGATCTTGTAGCGGGGATCGGACATGCAAAGGCCTTGGGAGAACTGACGCAATAATGCAGTCTAGGCCATTGAGCGGGGGGAGGGCCAGCGGTAGAAGGGCTCGGGGATCGGTGTTGTCAGGGCCGCCCCTATCGCCGGCTTGCCGGCGATAGGGGAGGTACAAGCGATATCAGGCTTGCTGATCCGCCAACTGGTCAGCCAGGCGCACGAAGGCCGCCAGGTCCAGTTGTTCAGGGCGCAGGCTGCCGTCCACACCCGCAGCTTCGATGGCCGCGCTGTCGAGCAGGCCTTTGAGGGTGTTGCGTAGGGTCTTGCGGCGCTGGTTGAAGGCTTCGCGCACCACGCGTTCGAGCAGTTGCGCATCCTTGGCCGGGTGCGGCAGCACTTCATGGGGGACCAGGCGGACGATGGCCGAATCCACCTTCGGTGGCGGGTTGAACGCGCCCGGGCCGACATTGAACAGGTGCTCCACGCGGCAGTGGTACTGCACCATGATCGACAGACGGCCCCAATCGCCACCGCCGGGGCCAGCGGCCATGCGCTCGACCACTTCTTTCTGCAGCATGAAGTGCATGTCGCGAATCAGCCCGGCATGGCTGAGCAAGTGGAAGATCAGCGGGGTTGAGATGTTGTAGGGCAGGTTGCCGACTACCTTAAGGCTGCGGGGCGGTACGCCCAGCTGATTGAAATCGAACTTCAGGGCATCGCCCTGGTGCAGGCGGAAATTATCGCGACCGGCGAACTTGTGCTGCAGGATCGGCACCAGGTCCTTGTCCAGTTCGACCACATCCAGTTGTGCGCCGCTGCCCAAAAGGCCCTCGGTGAGTGCGCCTTGGCCCGGGCCGATTTCCAGCAGGTGTTCACCCGCCTTGGCGTTGATGGCGCGCAGGATGCGGTCGATGATGCCGGCGTCGTGCAGGAAGTTCTGGCCGAAGCGCTTGCGCGCGCGGTGTTGGTAGTGCTCGTTCATGGTCGGTTCTCGGCCATCTGGTAGGCGGTTTCCAGCGCGACCCGCAGGCTGCCGGTGTCGACCTTGCCGGTACCGGCGAGGTCCAGGGCGGTGCCGTGATCGACCGAGGTGCGGATGATCGGCAGGCCCAGCGTCACGTTGACCGCGGCGCCGAAGCCTTTGTACTTGAGTACGGGCAAGCCTTGGTCGTGGTACATCGCCAGCACCGCGTCGCAGTGCTCCAGATATTTGGGGGTAAACAGGGTATCGGCTGGCAGCGGGCCACGCAGGTCCATGCCTTCGGTGCGCAGGCGTGCCAGGGTTGGTTCGATGATGTCGATTTCTTCGCGGCCCAGATGGCCGCCTTCACCCGCATGGGGGTTGAGCCCGCATACCAGGATGCGTGGCTGGGCGACGCCGAACTTGTCGCGCATGTCAGCGTGGAGAATGCGGATGACCCGCTCCACGCGCTCGGCGGTGACGGCATCGGCGATATCGCGAAGTGGCAGGTGCGTGGTCACCAGGGCCACGCGCAGCCCGTGTGTGGCCAGCATCATCACCACTTGGGCGGTATGCGTCAGTTCGGCGAGAAACTCGGTATGGCCGGAAAAGGCGATACCGCTTTCGTTGATCACACCCTTGTGCACGGGGGCTGTAATCATCCCGGCAAAATGCCCGTCGAGGCAGCCTTGGCCAGCGCGCGTCAGGGTTTGCAGGACGAAGGCGGCATTGGCCTTGTCGAGCTGGCCTGGTATCACGGGCGCTGCCAGGGGGGTATCCCATACGTACAGGCTACCGGCAGGTGCGGGCTGGTCGGGCCACTGGCCCGGCGCAACCGGCAGCAGATCGACCGCCAACCCCAGCTGCGTGGCCCGCTCGGCGAGCAGGTCACGGCTGGTGATGGCAATCAGGGGATGGGGCTGGGCGTCGGCGGCGAGCAGCAGGCACAGGTCCGGGCCTATGCCGGCTGGTTCACCGGGGGTGACGGCGAAGCGCAGCGGCTTCACTGGGTGGCCTGGTCGGCGCCAGGCAGCTTGATTTCAACGTAGGCTTCGTCGCGGATCTGGCGTAGCCAGGTCTGCAGCTCTTCGTCGTACTTGCGGTTACGCAGAACGTTCATCGCCTGCATTTCGCGAGCTTGCTCGGTGCTGTCGGTGGCGCGACGGCCCAGCACTTCCAGAACGTGCCAGCCATACTGGGTCTTGAACGGCTTGGTCACTACGCCTTGCTGGGCGTTGGCCATCTGCTCGCGGAACTCGGGAACCAGGCTGTTCGGGTCGACCCAGTTGAGGTCGCCGCCGTTGAGCGCCGAACCCGGATCTTCCGAGAAGCTCTTGGCCAGCTCGCCAAAGTCTTCGCCATTCTTGATGCGCTCGTAGAGGCGCTCCGCCAGTTGTTCGGTCGCCGCTTCGCTGCGGATTTCGCTCGGCTTGATCAGGATATGGCGCACGTGGACTTCGTCACGCAGCACGTTCTCGCTACCACCGCGCTTCTCTTCGAGCTTGATGATGATGAAGCCGCTGGGAATGCGAAGTGGCTGGGTGATGTCGCCAGTGGACATGGTGCTCAGCAGCTTGGCGAATTCCGGCGGCAGTTGGCCCGCTTTACGCCAGCCCATCTCGCCGCCTTCCAGGGCGTTTTCGCTGGCTGAGTTGGCAATCGCCATCTGGCCGAAGTCCGCGCCTTGGCGCAGTTGCTGGTACACGTCGCCAACCTTGCGGGCAGCGTTCTGGATGTCTTGCGAATTGGCGCCTTCCGGGGTCGGGATGAGGATGTTGGCCAGGCGATACTCTTCCGACATCTGCATCTTGCCCAGGTCCGAGGCAAG
Source organism: Pseudomonas sp. Rh2 (assembly GCF_040762985.1). Classification (NCBI taxonomy): domain Bacteria; kingdom Pseudomonadati; phylum Pseudomonadota; class Gammaproteobacteria; order Pseudomonadales; family Pseudomonadaceae; genus Pseudomonas; species Pseudomonas sp. Rh2. The sequence continues at coordinate 40,802 of NZ_CP142890.1, read as the reverse complement.
GAAGTTCTTCACTTCCTGCTCGGACACCTGGATGCGCTCGGCCACACGGCGCTGGCGCACACGGCTGATGATCATCTCGCGCTTGACCTGCTCGCGGGCGTCATCGAACGACAGGCCGTCGTGGGCCAGGGCGGCGCGGAACTGGTCCAGGGACATGCCGTTGCGCTGGGCAATGGTGCCGATGGCCTGGTTCAGTTCTTCATCGGTGATGCGGATGCCGGAACGTTCGCCGATCTGCAGTTGCAGGTTCTCGACGATCAGGCGTTCCAGTACCTGCTGCTCCAGGGCGCCGGTCGGCGGCACGCCGCCGCCGCGCTTGGCGATGGTTTGTTGGACTTCGTGGACACGTTGGTCCAGTTGGCTTTGCATGACCACGTCGTTGTCGACGATGGCCACCACACGGTCCAGAGGTTGCACCGCGGCGTGAACCGCGCTGCTCAGCAGTGCAGCGCCCACCAGCAGCGGGCGCAGACGATCAATAAGCTTGGTCTTCACGTGTACGGTAACCTTGAATGCCTTCATCGAGGAACGACTCGACCTTGTTGCCTACCACGCCACCGAGGCCTTTCAGCACGATTTGCAGGAAGATGCCATGGTCGCCTTTTTCGTTGTCCGGAACGGCCTGGCTGAAGTCGTCGTAGTCGATCCAGTAACGGTTGATCAGGCGCAGCTTCCAGCAGCAGTTGTCATACTCGAAACCGCCCATGGCTTCCAGGGTGCGGTTGCGGTTGTAGTCGTGCTGCCAGCGAGCGATGACGCTCCACTGCGGGACGATCGGCCAAATGACGGAGAAGTCATGCTGCTCGATCTTGTAGTAGTCCTTGATGTAGTTCGGGCTGCCCGGAGTGCCGTAGTCGCCACCGCCGACCTGCCAGGTACCGGTCAGCTGGTCATAGCGGACCAGGTCGTTGCGGTAGCGATAGCCCAGGTTGACGATCTTGTTCGGGTTGTCTTCCGGCTGGTAGTGGAACACCGCGCTACCCGAGCGAGGGCTGTGGGTGTCCGGGTCCCAGTTGTAGTCGGCGTTCAGGCGCCAATCGCGGTTGAAGGCGAACATGTACTCAAGTGCGTACGGCGAGACATCGGTCTGCGAGTCCGAACGGGTACGCCAGTCGATGCCTGGCATCTGCACCTTGCGGTCCTGGAAGTACAGGGCCTGGCCGACGCTGACGCGCTGGCGCTCGAAGCCGTTTTCTTCGATCCAGCGCGAGGTCACGCCCAACGACAGCTTGTTCTCGTCGCCGATGCGGTCGCCACCGCTGAAGCGGTTGTCGCGGAACAGCGAGCTGTAGTTGAAGTAGGTTTCGCTGGTGTCGAAGACCGGGATGTCTTTCTGGTCCTCATACGGCACGTAGAGGTAGAACAGACGCGGTTCGAGGGTCTGGCGGTAGTTCTTGCTGAAGTACTGGGTGTCGCGGTCGAAGTACAGGCCGCTGTCGACACTGAATACCGGAACGCTACGTTCCTGGCTGCTGGAGAAGTCGCCGCGCAGGTCACGAGTAGTGGCGCTGGCGTTGGCCAGGTCGGTCTTGCCCTTGCTGTCCAGGTCCAGGTCGTAATGGGTGTAGACGTACTTCAGCGTCGGCTTGAAGAAGCCATAGCTGGCTTCCATCGGCAAGCTGACGGCAGGCGCCAGGTTCAGACGGGTGCCGTTGGCACGAGCCAGGCCGAAGATGTTCTCGTCGAGCCTGCGGCCATCTGCGCCAGCAGTGGTATCGAGCACGCCATCTTCATTGAACACCGGACCGGTTTTCAGATCACGATCGAAGCGAACCGCCTCGGTCTTGTAAGTGAAATCCAGGCCACCCGGGTTGTACGGCAACTTGCCGTCGAAGGTGATCTGCGGCAGACGATCATACGGCGTGATCCGGGAGATGGTCGCCATCTCGTAGGCATGCACATTCAGGCGCGCGCGGTAGGTGTCGCCACGGTAGGTCAGTGCCCCCTGCTGGTTCACCACGTCACGGCTTTCAACACCGATCTGGTCGGTTTCCAGGTCCTGGAAGTAGAACGGATCGCTGATGTCGGTGTAATCAACCTCAGTCATCAGGCGCTCGTCCAGGCCACCTTTGTGCTGCCAGTTGATCATCCAGCGCTGATCCTTGTAATCAGTCTGGTCCTTGCGATCGTCGTTCTTGTCGTTCAGGTACGCACCGCCGAACTGGCCTTCGCTGGACTTGGTCAGGTAGCGGAACTCACCTTCCATCAGCAGGCCACGCTTGGTCATGTAGCGTGGGTACAACGTGGCGTCGTAGTTCGGGGCCAGGTTGAAGTAGTACGGCGTGACCAGCGTGAAGCCGCTGTCACTGGTCGAGCTGAACGACGGCGGCAGGAAGCCGGACTGGCGACGGTCGTCGATCGGGAAGTAGATGTACGGTGTGTAGAACACCGGGAAATCCTTGACCCGCAGGGTGACGTTGGTCGCGGTACCGAAGCCGGTGGCCGGGTTCAGGGTGATGTTGTTGCCCTTCAGCTGCCAGGCATTGCTGCCCGGTTCGCACGTGGTGTACGTACCATCCTTGAGGCGGATGATGGCGTTTTCGCCACGCTTGGCGTACAGGGCGTTGCCGCGGATATGCGACTTGTGCATCACGTATTCGGCGTTATCGACCTGGGCCTCGCCGGTGTCGAGCTGGATCTGGGCTTCGTCGCCAACCACCAACGAGCCATTGTCGCGAATCTTGACGTTGCCCTTGAGCTCGCCACGGTTCTCGGCCTGATACAGGTTGGCTTCGTCGGCTTCGACCTGCATGCTGCCCTGGCGCATGACCACATCACCGGCGAGCGTCGCGATCTGCTGCTCCTGCTGGTACTTGGAGACCTTGGCGTTGATGTAGGTCGGCGACTCGTCCTTGGGCGTGGTGTCGGCCATGCCAGGACGGGTCGGTTCGATATAGGCGCCACCGCAATACGGGCCGGTTTCGGCCAGCTGGGCTGCGGTGAGCTTTTCGCGCGGAACCCAGTCCAGGTGACTGTAGTCTTCGCTACGCGACTTCAGGCCGCGGCCCTTGCTCTCGGTGACCAGCACAGGCTTGTCGCCGGCATCGGCGGCTTCGGCCTCGGTACCGGAACTGACGGCAGCACCTTCGTGCACCGGGCGCGGCGGAAGGTTGCTGACAGGGGTTTTGGGCTTGCAGTCCCAACCACCGGAGGCGGACACTTGGCAGTCAAACTGCTCGGCTGCCACCACGTACGACGTGGCCAGAGGTTGCAGGGCCAGCAGACCGCCGGTCACCAGCAACGGAAACTTTCTACGAAACGCGGGGGATTTCAATGCCATCTTATTAGTCCGGGCTTCCTGCGTGCCATCTGCCCGCGTGTGGGGCCGCACGCCTCTCGATGGTCTGAAAAAGATGCTGGATAATAAAGCATGACCCGCTTGACGGCTAGGGCCGTCGGAGACCCTTGTAATGCCTGATCACGATGTACGCCTGCAACAACTGACTGTCTGGCTCGCCGAGCAGCTCGAACAACTTTTCCATATCAACGCCGCTGAGGGCAGCCTGACCGCCGCCAGCAGCGACGCCAGCTTCCGCCGCTACTTCCGCTGGCAGGGCGCGGGCCAGAGCTTCGTGATCATGGATGCGCCACCGCCGCAGGAAAATTGCCGGCCCTTCGTTGCCATCGACCACTTGCTGGCCAGCGCCAATGTCCATGTGCCGGTGATTCACGCCGAAGACCTGGAGCGTGGCTTCCTGCTGCTGGGCGATCTGGGCCGTCAGACGTACCTGGACGTCATCGACGCCGATAACGCCGACAGCTTGTTCCACGACGCCATCGACGCGTTGCTGGCCTTCCAGCGCCTACCAATGGATGCACCGCTGCCGAGCTATGACGATGCCTTGCTGCGCCGTGAAGTCGAACTGTTCCCGCAGTGGTACGTGGGGCGTGAGCTGGGGCTTGCCTTCAATGAAACCCAACAAGCTACCTGGAAGCGCGTCAGCCAGATGCTGATCGACAGTGCCCTGGCCCAGCCAAAGGTGCTGGTGCACCGCGACTTCATGCCACGCAACCTGATGCAGAGCGAGCCGAACCCTGGTGTGCTGGATTTCCAGGACGCGGTCTACGGTCCGGTGACCTATGACATCACCTGTCTGTTCAAGGATGCCTTCCTCAGCTGGCCGCAGGCCCGGGTAGAGGGCTGGCTGCGCGACTACTGGCAGAAAGCGCGGGCCGCGGGTATTGCGGTGCAGGATTCGTTCGAGGCGTTCCAGCGCGCCAGTGACCTGATGGGCGTGCAGCGCCACCTCAAGGTGATCGGTATCTTCGCGCGGATTTGCCATCGTGACGGGAAACCACGCTACCTGGCCGACGTTCCGCGTTTCTTCGCCTATATAGAGGAAGTGATTGGTCGCCGGCCCGAATTGGCGGAACTGGGTGAGCTGATCGCCGAACTGAAAGCCGGAGCGCGTGCATGAAGGCAATGATCCTGGCGGCTGGCAAGGGTGAGCGGATGCGTCCGCTGACCTTGCATACGCCAAAGCCCCTGTTGCCGGTCGCCGGCCAGCCTCTGATCGAGTACCACCTGCGCGCCCTGGCGACCGCCGGCTTCACCGAGGTGGTGATCAATCACGCCTGGCTCGGCCAGCAAATCGAAAACCATTTGGGTGATGGCCGTCAATTTGGCCTGAGTATCCGTTATTCGCCCGAGGGCGAGCCGTTGGAGACTGGGGGCGGTATCTTCAAGGCCTTGCCGCTGTTGGGCGAAGCGCCGTTCCTGCTGGTCAACGGCGATGTGTGGACCGATTACGACTTCGCGCGCTTGCGAGCGCCGCTGCAGGGCCTGGCGCATCTGGTGCTGGTCGACAACCCTGGCCATCACGGGCGCGGCGACTTCCGCCTGGTAGGCGAGCAGGTGGTCGATGGCGACGACGCGCCCGGAACGCTGACCTTCAGCGGCATCTCGGTACTGGCACCGGCACTGTTCGACGGTTGCGAGCCGGGCGCGTTCAAGCTCGCCCCGCTGTTGCGCCAGGCCATGGGCCAGGGCAAGGTCAGTGGTGAGCATCACCCTGGCCATTGGGTCGATGTGGGCACCCGCGAGCGCCTTGCCGAGGCCGAGCGTCTGATCCTCGAGCGCACCTGACATGTGGTGGCCGAGCACGGTGATAGGGGCTGGGGCCGGGTTTGCGGTGGCCAGCATTCCCGGTGCCTTGCTGGGGGCTTTGCTGGGCCAGGCCATGGACCGGCGCCTGCGTTTGCAAGGTTGGGAGGACATGCGCGAGCGCCTGGGTGGCCGCCCGGCCTTGCGTGATGAGGAGTTGTTGTTCGTTCTGCTTGGGCGTCTGGCCAAGAGCGATGGCCGGGTGGCGGAGCAGCACATTCAGCAAGCGCGACAAGAAATGGTGCGTTTGGACTTGGCTGAACCCGCCAGATTGCGCGCCATCGCTGCGTTCAACCGGGGTAAGTCCGGCAAAGACCGGCTAGCGGGGCACCTGCGCCGTATTCGCGAGCAGCCGCATGCGGCGGAAGGTACGTTGCGCGCCTGCTGGCGAATGGTCTGGGCCGATGGCAAGGCCGGTCAGCGCGAGCGTGACTTGTTGTTGGACTGGGGCCAGAAGCTGGGGCTTAGCCGGCGTCAGGTACAGGCGATGTCGCTGGAGTACGAGCCGCGTAAATCCAGTGTCCAGGGTGGCGCCATGACGTATGCGGCGGCCCTGCGCCTATTGGGGGTCGAGGCCGACACCGAAGGCGCGCAGGTCAAGCAGGCGTACCGTCGGTTGGTAAGCCGGCATCATCCGGACAAACTGGCAGGCAGCGGAGCCAGCCCGGCCCAGGTGCGTGAAGCGACCGAGCGAACTCGCGAGCTGCACCTGGCCTATGCGTTGATTCGCAAGCGCCGCGGGCTTTGACGCCCAATCCTGCAAAGACCCCGCGCCGGCTTGCCGGCGATAGGGCAGAATGGCCTGGGCTGATCACTCCTGTGGGCTGATCCACCCGCGCACCCGTCGGAACAGTTGCTCCTGTTCGGCTGCCTGGTTGCCCGGAATCGCCGTCAGCGTCAACTGTCGGTACTGGCTGTCCTTCTGCCGCTTGCTCGCCTGCAGACGCTGTGCGGCGGCCCGACTGTCGCCGGCTCGGGTAGCGTAATAAAGGTCGGCGGTCGGTACTTTCAGGCTCGGTGCCAGGCTGTCCAGGCTGTGCTCGACTCGCGCCGGTGTCTGCGGCGTAACCATTACAAGCTTCTGCACCTGGGGTGGTTGTTTTTCACTCAGGTAGCGCGCCGCCCAATATGCCCCGCTGCCATGGCCGATCAGTACGATACTGCGGGCATTTTGCTGCTGTGCATAAGCCACCGCAGCGTCGAGGCGGGCGAAGATGCGCTCGGCGTCAGCCACATCGGCCTGCTGGTCGGCCTCTTCGGCATTGGTGCTTTCAGCGGTGTCGGCGTCGGCTGCGGTGGCCTGGGCGACGTTGGCATTGGCATCGTCTGGTGTGGCCTTGGCCGGTGCGCTTTCGCCCTTGGCTTGTTCAGCGGGGGTGGCCGGCTTTTCTTCGACCCGTGCCAACGGGCTGTCGGCGAGCAGGTCTGGCAGGGTAATGCTCAGGCTGTGCCAGCCGACATCCGGGAACTTGCGCCGTAGCGGCCCCACCGCGTTGGGCCAGTCGGCCGTTTCGCCGGCACCGGGTACGATGATTACCGCGCCTTGTGGGTCACCGTCGTTAGCCGGTTTCCAAAGGGCCAGAAAACTGTCCGCACCCGCTTGCAAGGTGCGTTGTTCGGCTTTGGGCACCAGGCGCTCCAGGGCCAGGGCATCTTCCTGGCTGCGTTCGAGCAAGGGGGCGCGCGAGGCGGCGGTGGCCGGCGTTTCGGTTGCGGCCTGCGGTTGTTCGGCGTCGGCTGCCATGGCGCCGAACGGTAGAAGCGAGGCCAGGCAGCACATTGCCAGCGTCGTGCGATAAAGTGTGGACATGAATCAACCCAAGGCCAGAATGATCCCGGCAGCCTAATAGTATTTGCCCGCGACGGCCATGCTGCATGGCCGCCCTTGCCAAGACGAGCGTGTAGATGAAGCGAGTGCGTCGCCTGTTGGTTATCGGCTGGTTATGGCTGCCCTTGATCGCCTTTGCTGGGTCACAGGCGCCTGCGCCGGTGGCACTGGAACCGGCCCAGCAGCAATGGCTCGAGGCCCATCGCAGTCTGCGGGTCGGCATTGTGCTGCAGGCGCCCTATGCCCAGTTCGACCGGCGCCTGCAGCAACTGTATGGGGCCAACGTCGAACTGGTGAACGGGTTGGCGCAAGCGCTGCGCCTGGATCTGACCTGGCGCAACTTCCCCGACCAGTCCAGTCTCGAGCATGCCCTGCAGGCCGGCGAGGTGGATTTTGCCCCCGGCCTGACCCAGACGCCGGCAAGCCTGCGCTTGTGGCTGTTCAGCGACCCCTACATGCGTGTGCCGCAACTGGTGGTAGGGACACGTACCGGCGCAGTGGCTGTCGAGCTGGAGAAGCTCGGGGCTCATGAGCGTGTAGCGGTACGCATGCCGAGCGCACTGGCTGATTATCTGCGTGGCAACTACACCAACCTTAACCTGCAAGGGGTGCCCAACGAGCGCGAGGCGCTGCAATTGGTGGTCGGCGGCCAGGCCAGCTATGCAGTGGTGGATGAAGCCCAGCTCAGTCGGCTGTCTCGCGAAACTGAGTTCGGCGAGCTGGCGGTGGTCGGCGATATCGGTCTTCCGCAACTGCTGCGCATCGGTTCGCGCCGCGACTGGCCACTGCTGGCCGATGTGCTCGAACGCGGCGTGCAGGCCATGCCGGCCAAGGAGCTGGAGCAGTTGCACCAGCGCTGGCTGCAGCCCAAGTATCCCCGCTTCAGCGAGTCGGCCGGCTTCTGGCAGAACCTGACATTACTGTTGGGCCTGTTGCTGCTGTGTGCCCTGGCTACCTTGGCCTGGCAGCGTCGCCAGCAGCGCCAGGTCGAGCGCAGCCTCCTGGCCACCCGCGAAACCCTGGCGCAACGCCAGACCCGCGAAGAAGCCCTGCGCCTGAGCCAATTCGCCATCGACCAAAGCACGGTGGGGATCCTGTGGGTTAACTGGGACAGTCACATCCGCTATGCCAACCATGCTGTCGAGCGCATGCTCGGGTATGGCGAGGCACAGTTGTTGGACCGTCCGCTGATCGACTTCGAGCCGAGCCTGAACATGGACCGCTGGCTGGACTTGTGGCGGGCGGCGCGTGCTGGCGATGGCGGCGTCAGGCAGTTCGAGACGCGTTGCCTGCATGCCGACGGCAGCCTGATTCCGGTCGAGTTGTCGCTGAGTTTCCTGCGCTTTCGCGATGCCGAGTACTTGGTCGTGTACCTGGCTGACGTCACCGAACGCCATCGCGCCTTGGCGGCGCTGCGTGAAAGCGATGCGCGGCTCAAGGGTATCGCGGGCAACGTCCCAGGGCTGGTGTTCCGACTGGAACCGGACCCTGCCGAGGGCGACCTGGAGTTTCCCTACATCAGCGAGGGCAGCGAGGCGCTGGTGGGTTATACGCCCGCGCAGATCCAGCATCCGCAAATGGGCTTGCGTAACCTGGTCCATCCAGAAGACCGGGCGAATTATCATCAGGTGCAGGACCTGGCCATCGCCTCAGGGCAGGACTGGTCCTGGCAAGGGCGCATCCTGACCCGTGAGGGCGAAGAGCGTTGGGCCGACATCAAGGCCAGTGCCCGGCGCCTGGCCAGTGGTCGGGTGGTCTGGGACGGCATCGTCTGGGACATTTCCCAGAGCAAGCAGGCCCAACTGGCCCTGGCGCGGTCCCAGGAGCAACTGCGTGAGTTGTCGGCGCACCTGGAGAGCGTGCGTGAGGAAGAAAAGGCGCGTATCGCCCGGGAAGTGCACGACGAACTGGGGCAGATGCTCACCGTGCTCAAGCTGGAGTTGTCGATGTGCGAACTGGCCTATGCCGAACTGGACCCCGGCCTGAACGAGCGCCTTGCCAGCATGAAGCGCCTGATTGCCCAGTTGTTCCAGTTGGTGCGTGATGTCGCCACTGCCTTGCGGCCGCCCATTCTCGATGCCGGTATCGCCTCGGCCATCGAGTGGCAGGCCCGTCGCTTCGAAGCGCGCACGCAGATACCTTGCCTGGTGCAAGTGCCGGATAATCTGCCAGCATTGAGCGATGCCAAAGCCACAGGGCTGTTCCGCATCCTCCAGGAAGCCCTGACCAACGTCATGCGTCATGCCCAGGCGCACAGCGTGGAAATCGAACTGGTGCGCGAAGCAGGGCAGTTGCGCATGACGGTCAGTGACGATGGCGTGGGCTTTTGTCGCGACCAGGCCCGACCGACCTCGTTCGGTCTGGTGGGTGTGCGCGAGCGGGTGCTGATGCTTGGTGGCAGCATGACCCTGGACAGTGAACCGGGCGAGGGCACCAGCCTGAGCGTGGCCATTCCGTTGGAGTAGGAGAACGATCGTGATTCGAGTGTTGGTGGCCGAAGACCACACCATTGTCCGTGAAGGCATCAAGCAGCTCATTGGCCTGGCCAAGGACATGCAGGTGGCGGGGGAGGCCAGTAACGGCGAGCAATTGCTGGAAACCCTGCGCCATACCCCCTGCGAGGTGGTCTTGCTGGATATCTCCATGCCCGGTGTGAATGGCCTGGAAGCCATCCCGCGGATACGCGCGCTCAACGACGCCCCAGCGATTCTCATGCTGTCGATGCACGACGAAGCCCAGATGGCGGCGCGCGCGCTCAAGGCCGGTGCGGCGGGCTATGCCACCAAGGACAGTGACCCGGCCTTGCTGCTGACTGCCATACGCCGGGTGGCTGGAGGTGGGCGCTACATCGACCCGGCCCTGGCCGACCGCATGGTGTTCGAGGTAGGCCTGACCGAGACTCGGCCGTTGCACACGTTGCTCTCCGAGCGTGAGTTTTCCGTGTTCGAGCGCCTGGCTCAGGGGGCCAACGTCAATGACATCGCGCAGCAGCTGGCGCTTTCGAGCAAGACCATCAGTACCCATAAAGCGCGGCTGATGCAGAAGCTCAAGGTCAACTCGCTGGCAGAGCTGGTGAAGTACGCCATGGAGCACAAGCTGTTGTGACTGTTCTGGTTGCGACAGCAACGATCCGAGGTACGGCTGTGCACGCTGCAGGAGCGGTTTTACCGGCGAAAAGCGCCTGGCCTGCCGTGTTGTAGCGCTTGGGCTGGCGTCTTCGCGGGTGGACTCGCTGCCACACAGCGGTGGCATTTGGCCTTCGGGCTATCTCAATCCCGCCATCTTTGTAGGGCAATCCCTACAAGAAGTCTTCCATCCGGATGATGGCATTCTCTCAGTGCCCCCGATTTTCGGGGGCTTGCACCTTGTCTAGTCTGTATCCACGCAGTCATCCAACAAGAAGGTGCAGGCATGAGCGAGGCGAATTCGAACGCGGCCACCAGCGAGACGCTGGTCAGCTTCCGTGGTGTGCAAAAGAGCTACGACGGCGAGTCGCTGATCGTCAAAGACCTCAACCTGGACATCCGCAAGGGTGAGTTCCTGACCCTGCTGGGCCCTTCCGGTTCGGGCAAGACCACCAGCCTGATGATGCTGGCCGGCTTCGAAACCCCTACCGCAGGCGAGATCCAGCTGGCCGGTCGCTCGATCAACAACGTGCCGCCACACAAGCGCGACATTGGCATGGTGTTCCAGAACTACGCGCTGTTCCCGCACATGACCGTGGCCGAGAACCTGGCCTTCCCCCTGACCGTGCGCAACCTGAGCAAGACTGACATCAGCGAGCGGGTCAAGCGCGTGCTGAACATGGTCCAGCTCGATGCCTTCGCCAAGCGCTACCCCGGGCAGTTGTCCGGCGGCCAGCAGCAGCGCGTGGCATTGGCCCGGGCACTGGTGTTCGAACCGCAGTTGGTATTGATGGACGAACCGCTCGGGGCGCTGGACAAACAGCTGCGCGAACACATGCAGATGGAAATCAAGCACATCCACCAGCGGCTGGGTGTGACCGTGGTCTACGTGACTCACGATCAGGGCGAGGCGCTGACCATGTCTGACCGGGTAGCGGTGTTCCATCAGGGCGAGATCCAGCAGATCGCCGACCCTCGCACCCTGTATGAAGAACCCTGCAATACCTTCGTCGCCAACTTCATCGGCGAAAACAACCGCATCAACGGCACGTTACTGGGCAGCGATGGCAAGCGTTGCCAGGTGCAGCTCGGGCGTGGCGAGCGGGTCGAGGCGCTGGCGGTGAATGTCGGCCAGGCCGGCGAGCCGGTCACGCTGTCTATCCGTCCTGAACGCGTGCGCCTGAACGGCCACAGCGAACGCTGTGTCAACCGCTTCTCTGGCCGGGTGGCCGAATTCATCTATCTGGGCGACCACGTGCGTGTGCGCCTTGAGGTTTGCGGCAAGGCTGACTTTTTCGTCAAACAGCCGATTGCCGAACTCGACCCGGCGCTGGCCGTGGGCGATGTGGTACCGCTGGGCTGGGAGGTGGAGCACGCCCGCGCGCTCGATCCGATTGCCGAAGCCCATTGATGGAGTGTTTCACCAACCCTGTACTGTGGAGAGAATAAGAATGCGCAAGCAGTTGAAACTGACCGCCCTGGCCCTGGGGCTGTTCGCCGCCGGCCAGGCCATGGCGGCGGACCTGACCGTGGTGTCGTTCGGTGGTGCCAACAAGGCGGCCCAGGTCAAAGCGTTCTACGAGCCGTGGGAAAAGGCTGGCAACGGCAAGATCGTTGCGGGTGAGTACAACGGTGAAATGGCCAAGGTCAAAGCCATGGTCGACACCAACAGCGTGTCCTGGAACCTGGTGGAGGTGGAGTCGCCAGAGCTGGCCCGTGGCTGTGACGAGGGGATGTTCGAGGAGCTCGACCCTGCGCTGTTCGGCAACGAAAGCGACTACGTCAAGGGTGCCATCCAGCCTTGCGGTGTCGGTTTCTTCGTGTGGTCCACGGTACTGGCCTACAACGCCGACAAACTCAAGACCGCGCCGACCAGCTGGGCTGATTTCTGGGACACCAAGAAATTCCCAGGCAAGCGCGGCCTGCGCAAGGGCGCCAAGTACACCCTCGAGTTCGCGCTGATGGCCGACGGTGTTGCGCCGAAGGACGTCTATCAGGTGCTCGGTACCAAAGAGGGCGTGGACCGTGCCTTCAAGAAACTCGACCAGCTCAAGCCAAGCATCCAGTGGTGGGAAGCCGGCGCCCAGCCGCCGCAGTACCTGGCTTCGGGTGACGTGGTCATGAGCTCGGCCTACAACGGCCGTATCGCCGCGGTGCAGAAGGAAAGCAACCTGAAGGTGGTGTGGAACGGCGGTATCTACGACTTCGACGCCTGGGCCATTCCGAAGGGCGCCAAGAACGTCGAAGAGGCGAAGAAATTCATCGCCTTCAGCGTCCAGCCCGAGCAGCAGAAAACCTACTCCGAGAACATCGCCTACGGCCCTGCCAACTCCAAGGCGGTACCGCTGCTGGCCGATGCGGTGAAGAAAGACATGCCGACCACACCTGAAAACATCGCCAACCAGGTGCAGATCGACGTGGCCTTCTGGGCTGACAACAGCGAGCAGCTGGAGCAGCGCTTCAACGCCTGGGCGGCGAAGAAGTAATCGACTTGGAGCCGCTGCGCGGCTCCTACAGGTCCGTAGGAGCCGGCTTGCCGGCGATGGGCTGCACCACAGCCTCAACCTGTCGCCGTTACCCGGCGGCGACAGCGCCCCCCGTTTTTCTGTTTCGCGGAGTTCGCCATGGCCATTGCAGTGCCCCTAAACGAAGGCGCAGGTCCAAGTCTCAAGCAGCGCCTCAAGCACGCCGAGCGGGTCAACCGCTGGAAGGCGCAGGCGTTGATCGCGCCGCTGGCGCTGTTTCTCCTGCTGGTGTTTCTGGTGCCGATTGCGGCGCTGCTGTACAAGAGCGTCGGCAACCCGGAAGTGGTGGGCGGCCTGCCGCGTACGGTCGAGGTGATCAGCCAGTGGGACGGCAAGAGCCTGCCTGGCGAGGACGTCTATAAGGCGCTGAGTCAGGACCTGGCCGAATCGCGCAAGAACCAGACATTGGGCGACCTCTCCAAGCGCCTGAACATGGAGCTGGCCGGCTACCGCAGCCTGTTGGCCAAGACTGCACGGGCACTGCCGTTCAAGGCCGAGCCTGCTTCCTATAAAGATGCCTTGCAGGCCCTCGACGAGCGTTGGGGCGACCCGGCCTACTGGCAGGCGATCCGTCGCAACACCAGTTCGGTCACCTCGTTCTACCTGCTGGCTTCGCTCGATCACCGTATCGATGACCTCGGTGAACTGGCCAAGGCCACCCCCGATCAAGCCATCTACCTGGATATTTTCGCCCGCACCCTGTGGATGGGTGTGGTGATCACCGCCATCTGCCTGGTGCTGGCCTACCCGCTGGCCTACCTGCTGGCCAACCTGCCGACCCGGCAAAGCAACCTGCTGATGATCCTGGTGCTGCTGCCGTTCTGGACCTCGATCCTGGTGCGGGTAGCGGCGTGGATCGTACTGCTGCAATCGGGCGGCCTGATCAACAGCGCGTTGATGGCGATGGGCATCATCGATGAGCCGTTGGAGCTGGTGTTCAACCGTACCGGTGTATACATCTCGATGGTTCACATCCTGCTGCCGTTCATGATCCTGCCGTTGTACAGCGTGATGAAGGGCATTTCGCCGAGCTACATGCGCGCGGCGATCTCGCTGGGTTGTCACCCGTTCGCCAGCTTCTGGCGTGTGTACTTCCCGCAGACCTACGCGGGTGTGGGCGCCGGCTGCCTGTTGGTGTTCATCCTGGCGATCGGCTACTACATCACCCCGGCGCTGCTGGGCAGCCCGAACGACCAGATGGTCAGCTACTTCGTGGCCTTCTATACCAACACCAGCATCAACTGGGGCATGGCCACCGCACTGGGCGGGCTGTTGCTGCTAGCGACCGTGCTGTTGTACCTGATCTATAGCTGGCTGGTCGGCGCCAGCCGTCTGCGCCTGAGCTGAGGAGCCTTGTCATGCTGAGCCCTTACATGTCGCCCGTGGAGCGGGTCTGGTTCTACAGCCTGCGCATTCTTTGCGGCCTGATCCTGCTGTTTTTGGTATTGCCGGTGCTGGTGATCGTGCCGTTGTCGTTCAACAGCGGCAGTTTCCTAGTCTACCCGCTGCAAGGCTTCTCGCTGCAGTGGTATCACGACTTCTTCGCCTCGGCCGAATGGATGCGCGCGCTGAAGAACAGCATCATCGTCGCCCCGGCGGCTACCGTGCTGGCCATGGTGTTCGGCACCTTGGCATCCATCGGCCTGACGCGTGGCGACTTCCCCGGCAAGTCGCTGGTGATGGCACTGGTGATTTCGCCGATGGTGGTGCCGGTGGTGATCATCGGTGTGGCCAGTTACCTGTTCTTCGCACCGCTGGGGATGGGCAACAGCTTCGTGTCGTTGATCCTGGTGCATGCGGTGCTGGGTGTGCCGTTCGTGATCATCACGGTATCGGCCACCCTGCAGGGCTTCAATTACAACCTGGTCCGGGCGGCAGCCAGCCTTGGCGCCTCGCCGCTGCTGACGTTCCGTCGTGTGACGCTGCCACTGATTGCGCCGGGCGTGATCTCGGGGGCGCTGTTCGCGTTCGCCACCTCGTTCGATGAGGTGGTGGTGACGCTGTTCCTGGCGGGCCCCGAGCAGGCGACCCTGCCGCGGCAGATGTTCAGCGGGATCCGCGAGAACCTGAGCCCGACCATTGCCGCGGCGGCGACCTTGCTGATTGCCTTCTCGGTAGTGTTGTTGCTGACCCTGGAGTGGTTGCGTGGGCGTAGCGAGAAGCTCAGAACCCAACAACCCGCCTGATCATGGGGTGGCGGTACCGACCTCTTCGCGGCGTTAGTTGTTAAGAGGTCGGTACAGGTTGATGCTAATCAGCCCCGATCCGTTTCCCTGAGTTACAATGCGCACCACCGTGATTCTGCCAACAGGTGCGCCATGCAGCCCTACGCTATTGCCCCCTCCATTCTTTCCGCCGATTTCGCCCGTCTGGGCGAGGACGTCGACAAGGTATTGGCCGCTGGGGCCGACATCGTTCACTTCGATGTCATGGACAACCACTACGTCCCCAACCTGACCATCGGCCCGATGGTCTGCAGCGCGCTGCGCAAGTACGGTGTGACCGCGCCGATCGACGTGCACCTGATGGTCAGCCCGGTCGACCGCATCATCGGCGATTTCATCGAGGCCGGCGCTACCTACATCACCTTCCACCCGGAAGCTTCCCAGCACATCGACCGTTCGCTGCAACTGATCAAGGACGGCGGCTGCAAGGCTGGACTGGTGTTCAACCCGGCCACCAGCCTGGACGCCTTGAAGTACGTGATGGACAAGATCGACATGGTCCTGCTGATGAGCGTCAACCCAGGCTTCGGCGGGCAGAAGTTCATCCCAGGCACCCTCGACAAACTGCGCGAGGCTCGTGCCCTGATCGACGCCAGTGGGCGTGATATCCGTCTGGAAATCGACGGTGGCGTCAACGTCAACAACATCCGTGAAATCGCCGCTGCTGGTGCCGATACCTTCGTTGCCGGCTCGGCGATCTTCAACGCCCCGGACTATGAGCAAGTCATCGCCACGATGCGCGCCGAACTGGCCCAGGCACGCCCATGAGCGGCTTCGAGCAGCTGTTCCCAGGGGCGCTGCCCAGGCTGGTGATGTTCGATCTGGACGGTACCTTGATCGACTCCGTCCCCGACCTGGCCGCCGCTGTGGATCGTATGCTGCTCGAACTCGGGCGACCGCCGGCTGGCCTCGATGCGGTGCGCCAATGGGTGGGCAATGGTGCCCAGGTCCTGGTGCGCCGTGCGCTGGCCGGCGATATCGAGCATGAGGGTGTGGATGAGGCACTGGCCGAGCAAGGGCTGGCGCTGTTCATGGACGCCTATGCCCAAAGCCATGAGCTGACGGAAATCTACCCCGGTGTGAAGGACACCCTGCGCTGGCTGCGCAAGCAGGGCGTGGAGATGGCGTTGATCACCAACAAGCCCGAGCGTTTCGTCGGCCCTCTGCTGGACCAGATGAAAATCGGTCGATATTTCCGCTGGATCATCGGCGGCGACACCTTGCCCCAGAAGAAGCCAGACCCAGCCGCGCTGTTGTTCGTCATGAAAATGGCCGGCGTTGCCCCCGAGCAGTCATTGTTCGTCGGCGACTCGCGCAGCGATGTGTTGGCGGCCAAGGCGGCAGGGGTGAAGTGTGTCGGCCTGACCTATGGCTACAACCACGGTCGGCCGATTCACGACGAATCACCCAATCTGGTGGTCGACGACCTGCGCGCCCTGCTGCCTGGTTGCGTAGACCTGGCCACTGGGATAACGTTGGCGGACCTTCAAGCCTCACAAGACAGAGAGTCCACCGTGGCGGTTACTGGCAAATTCTGGATGAAAGTCATCAAGGCCCTGGCCCGTTGGCGCTGGCGCGCCTGACTTCTGCCCACCGGCGCCTGCCGGTCCGTCCGCTTGCCCGAACCCATTGCTGCTTGCCACGAGGCTACCCATGACCCGCGAAGAATTCCTGCGCTTGGCCGCTGCCGGCTACAACCGCATCCCCTTGGCCTGTGAAACCCTGGCCGACTTCGATACGCCGCTGTCGATCTACCTGAAACTGGCTGACCAACCCAATTCCTACCTGCTCGAATCGGTGCAGGGCGGCGAGAAGTGGGGCCGTTACTCGATGATCGGTCTGCCGTCGCGCACCGTGATGCGTGTACATGGCTACCATGTGAGCATCCTGCAAGACGGCGTCGAAGTGGAAAACCACGATGTGGAAGACCCGCTGGCGTTCGTCGAAACCTTCAAGGACCGCTACAAGGTCGCCGACATCCCTGGCCTGCCGCGCTTCAATGGCGGCCTGGTCGGTTACTTCGGCTATGACTGCGTGCGCTATGTCGAGAAGCGTCTGGGCGCTTGCCCAAACCCAGATCCGCTGGGCGTGCCGGACATTCTGCTGATGGTGTCCGACGCCGTGGTGGTGTTCGACAACCTGGCGGGCAAGATGCATGCGATCGTGCTGGTCGACCCGACCGAGGAGCAGGCTTTCGAGCAGGGCCAGGCGCGCCTGCAGGGTTTGCTGGAAACCCTGCGTCAACCGATCACGCCACGCCGTGGCCTGGACTTGAGCGGCCCGCTGGCGGCCGAGCCGGAATTCCGCTCCAGCTATACCCGTGATGACTACGAGAACGCGGTTGGGCGGATCAAGGAATACATCCTGGCGGGCGACTGCATGCAGGTGGTGCCGTCGCAGCGGATGTCCATCGACTTCAAGGCCGCGCCGATCGACCTTTACCGTGCGCTGCGTTGCTTCAACCCGACGCCCTACATGTACTTCTTCAACTTTGGTGACTTCCATGTCGTTGGCAGCTCGCCCGAAGTGCTGGTGCGGGTAGAAGACAACCTGGTCACCGTGCGCCCGATTGCCGGCACTCGCCCGCGCGGCGCTACCGAAGAAGCCGACCGGGCGCTGGAAGACGACCTGCTGTCGGACGAGAAAGAGATCGCCGAGCACCTGATGCTGATCGACCTGGGTCGCAACGATGTGGGGCGCGTGTCCTCGACCGGTAGCGTTCGCCTGACCGAGAAGATGGTGATCGAACGCTACTCGAACGTGATGCACATCGTGTCCAATGTCACTGGCCAACTGCGCCAAGGCCTGACCGCCATGGATGCGCTGCGGGCGATCCTGCCGGCGGGCACCTTGTCGGGGGCGCCGAAAATTCGTGCGATGGAGATCATCGACGAACTCGAGCCGGTCAAGCGGGGTGTGTACGGAGGGGCGGTGGGCTACTTTGCCTGGAACGGCAATATGGACACAGCCATCGCCATTCGCACGGCGGTGATAAAGGACGGCGAGTTGCATGTGCAGGCTGGCGGGGGCATCGTTGCCGACTCGGTACCGGCACTGGAGTGGGAAGAAACCATCAACAAGCGCCGGGCGATGTTCCGGGCAGTGGCGCTGGCTGAGCAGACCTCTGCCAAGTAGTTCGTCGGCATCTGGGGCTGCTTTGCAGCCCTTTCGCAGTCTCCAAGCAGTTGAAGCGGCCTGATGTCGCAAAAGGGCCGCTAAGCGGCCCCCACCGTCCTAGAAGTCGACGCTGATCCCCAGGCTCATCCCTTGTTGCGTTAACTCATCGCTCTTGCGCCAGGTGTAGTTCCCTCGCAGATGCACCCCGGCCGTCAACTCATGGGTCAGTCCCACACTGGCCCGGGTGAGGTTACTGTTCGGCGTATACCCGGTCAGTGTGAACTCGTTCGCCGGCAAGCTGGTCAGGTGCATCGTCACCTCTTGCTGGTCATCCTCGAACTCATGCTCGCGCGCCACCTCGGCGAACAGCCGGGTGCTCGGCGATACCTGCACACTGCCCAACAACCCCAGCCCCAAGCGTCGTGAAGTACGTTCCTGGTCATCGAAGCCAAGCGCCGTCGAACGTCCGCTCTTCTCGTCGTAGCCGTCCACCTTCACCCGCGCATAATCGGCGCTGAGGAAGGGTGACAGTTGCCAGGTGCTGCTGGCTGCTGCCAGGTTGTAGCCCAGGCGGCCGGTGACTGCCCAGGCCTCGCCATCGGTGTCGGCTTTCTCGCTACGGTCGTTCACCCCCAGGGCAAAGGTACGCTTGAGGTCGCGGTAGTCCAGGTGGCCCGCGCTCAAGGCGGTATCGGCCCACCAGCGGTCCTGTCTGAACTGGGCGAAGGCAGTGGCCAGGTAGCTGTCGAGCTTGTAATTCGAGTCCTGTGCACCTGCTTCCAGCTTTTGCCGATACACACCGCCCGCCAGCCCCAGTCGCCAAGCGTCATTCAACCGGTAGCTGCCGCCCAGCGTCAGGTTATAGCCATGGCCGTTACCGCTGGCAGCGCTGCCTTGCTCGTCGAAGTCCAGGTCCTGGGCACCGGTTGCAACGAACGGTTGCCATTGCCCTACGCCTTGCCAAGGCGTCTGCCACTGGTTGCGCAGCTCGTCCTGGTGTGCCCGGAGGCTGGAGTGAGCCATTTCTGGCAGCAGTGTCAGTTCCCATGGGGCGGAGAGAATCGAGTAGGCGTAGTCGGCGATCAGTAGCTGGCCCGCAATGGTCGGATGGACTGAGTCGTTGAAAAGAAGCTTGGTTGGGTCGGGCGCTGTGCCGTTGGCGCCATACACGGGGTTTGCAACGCAATTGTTGCCGCTGTAGCAGGTGCCGATCAGGTTCTGTCCTGTGGCCAGGCCGAATTGGCTCGGGTCGGTGACGGCTTCTTGCAGTAGCACGGGAACATTCAGTGGGATGATCTCGGCGTCGATCTGCCCGAGCTGGCCGACCAGCGATTGGTTGAACACGCTCGACAGCTGTGACAGGGCGCCTTGCAAGGGCGATCCGCTGAAGTTCGGGGTCTGGCCGAGGTCTGGCAGTAGCCAGACCATGATGTAGCGTGCCCCTCCTTGCTGTAGCGCCTGGGCGCTGGCGGCCAGGCGTGCGCCGGCTGCCGCCGCGTCCGCGGGGGTGTTCACCAGGCCTTGGAGGAAGTCATTGCCGCCACCGGTCAGGTAGTAGAGCGCGTTGGGGTCTGCGCGCAGGCCATTGGCCAGGTAGCCAGGTCGCTGACGAATCACGGTGCCCGCTCCCAGGTTGCCAGGGGGAATGATCAATTGAGAGGTGCCGGTGATCGAATCCAGTATTTGCTGGGTCGTGTAGCCGCCAACCGCCCAGTTGTTACCATCCGGGCGAATTCCGAAGGAGGTGGAAGGGTTGAGGTCTGCTGGCGCTACCCCCAGTTGTCCTCCGAGGATCATCGGCGAGACGGGGGCGAAGTTGCCGTCGCTGTCACGGTTGGTGAAGCGCATGCCATCAGTGCCTCCCAGTAGATCGGGAAACTGGCCGGCATCGCTCAAGCTGTCGCCGAACACGATCATGGTGGAATATGGCGAAGGAGCTGCCAGGGCTTGGCTGCAGGCCAGCGCGAGCGTACAGAGGGTGAAGCGCAGGAAATGCGAACGTTGCATGGGTAGATATCCTTCTCATTGTTTTTATCGGAACAGCCCGATTGACCTTAACAAAGCAAAGGTCTTTTCTCACAAGTCCATTCGTTACCCCGTGTTTACGGGCATATTGCGCCAGGCGCCCCGGTAAGCTACTGTGCCGGGACGTATGAGCGAGACCTATCCTGTGTTGATCGTCAGCAAACTCTTGATGCGAGTAATCAAGGCCCACGCCCGTTGGCGTTGGCGCGCCTGACTTTATCTCCTGCCGGCAAGTCCGGCCCGCCCCCGTTTGTCTTCCTCTTTGTAACACCCGCCACCGCACGATGCGGCTGCATTTGCGCTTGTTCTGGCGTGTAGGAAGATTCGAATTCAAAAGTCAGTAGATTCAAGAGGTTCATCCCGATGTTACTGATGATCGACAATTACGACTCATTCACTTACAACGTTGTTCAGTACCTTGGCGAGCTGGGTGCCGAGGTAAAGGTCATTCGCAACGACGAAATGACCATCGCCGAGATCGAAGCCCTCAATCCGGAACGCATCGTCGTCTCGCCTGGTCCATGCACACCGAGCGAAGCGGGTGTGTCCATCGAGGCCATCCTGCATTTCGCCGGCAAGCTGCCAATCCTTGGCGTCTGCCTGGGGCACCAGTCCATCGGCCAGGCCTTCGGCGGCGATGTGGTGCGGGCGCGTCAGGTGATGCATGGCAAGACCAGCCCGGTGTTGCACCGCGACCTGGGTGTGTTCGCCGGCCTGAACAATCCGCTCACCGTGACCCGCTACCATTCCCTGGTGGTGAAGCGCGAAACCTTGCCTGACTGCCTGGAAGTGACCGCCTGGACCGCCCACGCAGATGGCGCGGTCGACGAGATCATGGGCTTGCGCCACAAGACGCTTAACATCGAAGGGGTGCAGTTCCACCCTGAATCGATCCTGACCGAGCAGGGCCACGAGCTGTTCGCCAACTTCCTCAAGCAGACCGGCGGCCGCCGCTAAGGACCGAACATGGATATCAAGAGCGCGTTGAGCCGTATCGTCGGCCACCTTGACCTCAGCACCGAAGAAATGCGCGATGTCATGCGCCAGATCATGACCGGCCAATGCAGCGAAGCGCAGATCGGCGCCTTCCTGATGGGCATGCGCATGAAGAGCGAGAGCATCGACGAGATTGTCGGTGCGGTCTCGGTGATGCGCGAACTGGCTGACAAGGTCGAGCTGCAAAGCCTCGATGGCGTGGTCGATATCGTCGGTACCGGCGGTGATGGCGCCAACATCTTCAACGTTTCCACCGCATCCTCCTTCGTCCTCGCGGCGGCGGGGTGCCCTGTGGCCAAGCACGGCAACCGTGCTGTCTCCGGCAAGAGCGGCAGCGCGGACCTGCTGGAGGCCGCCGGAGTCTACCTGGATCTGAATCCAACCCAGGTCGCCCGTTGCATCGACAGCCTGGGGATCGGCTTCATGTTCGCTCAGAGCCACCACAAGGCAATGAAGTTCGCGGCTGGCCCACGCCGTGACCTGGGGCTGCGTACCCTGTTCAATATGCTCGGCCCGCTTACGAATCCGGCCGGTGTGAAACACCAGGTGGTCGGCGTGTTTACCCAGGCCCTGTGCCGTCCGTTGGCCGAAGTGCTACAACGCCTGGGCAGTAAGCATGTGCTGGTGGTGCATTCGAAGGACGGTCTGGACGAATTCAGCCTGGCCGCGCCGACCTTCGTGGCCGAACTGAAGAATGACCAGATCACCGAGTACTGGGTCGAACCGGAGGACCTCGGCATGAAGAGCCAGAGCCTGCATGGCCTGGCTGTCGAAGGCCCGGAGGCCTCGTTGGCGCTGATACGCGATGCCTTGGGTCGTCGCAAGAC
This sequence comes from Pseudomonas sp. Rh2, assembly GCF_040762985.1. NCBI lineage: Bacteria > Pseudomonadati > Pseudomonadota > Gammaproteobacteria > Pseudomonadales > Pseudomonadaceae > Pseudomonas > Pseudomonas sp. Rh2. Next base: position 19,030 of record NZ_CP142890.1, on the reverse strand, counting down.
TGAGAACGGGCAGAAAGCCGCCGAAATGATCGTGCTCAATGCGGGCGCGGCGTTGTATGCCGCAGACCATGCAATGAGCCTCAAGTCGGGTGTGGAACTGGCCCATGACGTGCTGCACACCGGGCTTGCCTGGGAGAAGCTGCAGGAGCTGGGTGCCTTTACGGCGGTATTCAAGGTGGAGAACGAAGCATGAGTGTGCCGACGGTGCTGGAAAGGATCATCGCCCGCAAATTCCAGGAAGTGGCCGAGCGCAGCGCGCGCGTAAGCTTTGCCGAACTGGAGCGTCTGGCCAAGTCGGCCGATGCGCCCCGAGGTTTTGCCAATGCCCTGATCGAGCAGGCCAAGCGCAAGCAGGCGGCGGTCATTGCCGAAATCAAGAAGGCCTCGCCGAGCAAGGGTGTGATCCGCGAGGACTTCGTGCCGGCGGACATTGCCGTCAGCTACGAAAAGGGTGGGGCGACCTGCCTGTCGGTGCTGACCGATGTGGACTACTTCCAAGGCGCCGACGAATACCTGCAGCAAGCTCGCGCCGCCGTTTCGCTGCCGGTGATCCGCAAGGACTTCATGGTCGACCCGTACCAGATCGTCGAGGCTCGTGCCTTGGGCGCCGACTGCGTGCTGCTGATCGTGTCGGCGCTGGACGACGTGAAGATGGCTGAGCTGGCCGCCACGGCCAAGGAGGTCGGCCTGGATGTCCTGGTCGAAGTGCATGACGGCGACGAGCTGGAGCGTGCACTGAAGACGCTCGATACGCCGTTGGTGGGGGTCAACAACCGTAACCTGCACACCTTCGAGGTGAGCCTGGAGACCACCCTCGACTTGTTGCCGCGCATCCCACGTGATCGCCTGGCCATTACCGAAAGCGGCATTCTCAACCGTGCTGACGTCGAGCTGATGGAAATCAACGAGGTCTACACCTTCTTGGTGGGGGAGGCGTTCATGCGTGCCGAGCAACCAGGGTTGGAGCTGCAGCGGTTGTTCTTCCCTGATCAGGTCAAGAAGACTGTTCAGCAACTGGACTGATCGAAACGAAGCCGGCGTATTGCCGGCTTTTTTGTAGGCCTGCCATGGCTGCTAACAAAGGTGAAAGGATGACCGATCAACCCCTGGCACTGACTGTCGAACAAGGCCTGCACGCCGAGCAGGAACTGCTGGCGGCCGTCTGCCGCGGCGAGCGTGACGCTGGCGTGCTGTTCTGGCGCCCCACCGATCATGCCCTGGTGATGCCACGGCGCATGAGCCGGCTGGAAAACTTCGAGGCTGCATGCGCCGAGTTGGCGATTGCCGGATGGCCTGTGCTGCTGCGGGAAACCGGTGGTGAGCCGGTGCCACAGTCCCACGCGACGGTGAATGTCGCGCTGGTCTACGTCGCACCGCGCAGCGAAGGCGACCATGGGCGAATCGAGCATGCCTACGAGCGCCTGTGCCTGCCTTTGTGCGATGTGCTGCGCGAATGGGGTGGCGTGGCTTCGGTGGGCGAAATCGACGGTGCTTTCTGCGACGGGCGTTTCAACGTCAACCTCAACGGCCGCAAACTGGTCGGCACCGCTCAGCGCTGGCGCCAGGGACTGGGTGGCAAGCGGGCCGTGGTGCTGGTCCATGGCGCCCTGCTGCTGGACAACGAGCGGGAGTCGATGGTCGCGGCCGTCAACCGTTTCAACGAATGTTGCGACCTGGAGCAGCGCTGCCGCGCCGACAGCCATATCGCTTTGCATGAAGTGGTGCCCGAAGCGCCCTGGTTCGAGCGCTTGTCGCAAGCCTATGCTGATGAGCTGGCGAAACTGCCCAGGGACTAGCGTGTTCCGTAGACCACCATGGTCTTGCCCTTGACCTGCACCAGGCTGCGTTCCTCGAGGTCCTTCAGGACGCGGCCGACCATCTCCCGCGAACAGCCGACGATGCGACCGATCTCCTGACGGGTGATCTTGATCTGCATGCCATCCGGATGGGTCATGGCGTCGGGTTGCTTGCACAGGTCGAGCAGGCAGCGCGCCACTCGGCCTGTCACATCGAAGAAGGCCAGGTCGCCAACCTTGCGCGTGGTGTTGCGCAGGCGTTGGGCCATCTGGCTGCTCAGGGCATAGAGGATGTCCGGGTCGTGGCGCGACAGTTCGCGGAACTTGTCGTAGCTGATCTCCGCCACCTCGCATTCGGTCTTGGCGCGAACCCAGGCGCTGCGCTGCTGATCGCTACCCACGGGCTCGAACAGGCCCAACTCGCCAAAGAAGTCGCCACTGTTGAGGTACGCGATGATCATCTCGTGACCTTCGTCGTCTTCGATCAGGATGGTGACCGACCCTTTGATGATGAACGACAGCGTCTCGGCCCGATCACCCGCGCAAATGATGTTGCTCTTGGCGACATAACGGCGGCGTTGGCAGTGGACCAGCAGTTTATCGATGTTCTTGATCTTGGCGGGTAGGGCTGAGGCAACCATCACGAAATCCTGTTCGATGTGAGGTATGAGCTTTTTCTAGGATGCCTGACGGTTGACGCCAGTCATTTGGCGCCAGCTTATCAGACACTGTGGGATGTTTCGGCACAATTGCGACACGTCTTGATCTTTTCCGACAGCCACACAAGGTCTAAGCTGACACCCTTTTCCGATATTTAGGAGTCCGGATAGATGAAGGCACGCATCCAGTGGGCCGGTGAAGCGATGTTCCTCGGCGAGTCCGGGAGCGGCCATGTCGTGGTGATGGACGGTCCGCCCGAAGCGGGTGGTCGCAATCTGGGCGTGCGCCCGATGGAAATGCTCCTGCTGGGCCTCGGTGGCTGCAGCAGCTTCGACGTAGTGAGCATTCTGAAAAAGTCGCGCCAGGCAGTGGAAAGCTGCGAAGCGTTCCTGGAGGCAGAGCGCGCCAGTGAAGACCCGAAAGTGTTCACCAAGATCCACATGAACTTCGTGGTGAAGGGGCGTGGTCTGAAAGAGGCCCAGGTAAAACGGGCTGTCGAACTGTCGGCGGAGAAATACTGCTCGGCATCGATCATGCTGGAGCGTGCAGGCGTTGAGATCACCCACGGTTACGAGATCGTAGAGCTGGGTTGATTTTCACCCTTTGGGCTGCTTTGCAGCCCATCGCCGGCAAGGAGGGTGCAAGCCTGTAAGGGCGGGCTTGCCGGCAGTCGTCAATTTCGCAGTGCTGGCAGGGCAGTCAGCAACCATTGCGGCAAGCGCCCCCGGACGGCCTGGCTCAGTTGTTCTCGCCGTTTCTGATACGCCAGACCCAGGCCGATCACTCCCAGCCCGATCAAGGTCAGTACTACCGGGAATAACAGGGATTCGGCGAACACGTCGTACGACAAGTAACCCAGGTATGCCGCCACGCCAAGCGCGCCGAGCACCATGAAGACCGGTCGGCGCAGCAGCACCGCCATGCCCATCAGCCCAAGGTTGATCACACAGTACATCGCCCTGCCCAGTTCGCTCCCGCTGTCCAGCAATGTCAGCCCGCCCCAGAATGCCGCCAGCCCGGCCAGATAACCCCAGTGGGCATAATCCTGGCGGGTGCGTCCGTCCAGAATCAACACCGCCAGCAGCAGCCCAAGGCCAAACCACAGTGATACCGTGCGGCGTTGCTCCCAGCTCAACGGCGAGCCGTAGAACCATTCGCTCAGGTCCATCGACATGAACCACAAGGCCAAGGCGATCGGCATGACGATGAACGGGTAGGGGATCAGGCGCAGCATGAGCAGCCCTGCCAGCACCGTGGCGGCCTCCATCAACAGCCAACCGCCTTGCACATAGCGGTAGTACTGGTGGTAATCCGTTTGCGTGTCGCCCATGGGCCACCACCCCGCCATACGCTCGATGGCGAAGACGGCCAGCGGCACGATGCTTACCGCGACCGCGGCCAGCACCCCGGCAGCGATGGGTTGATGGCGTCGTTGCAGGCCGAGCGCGAAGAGGGTCATTAGCACGATGTACAGCATGGCGATGGCCAGCAGGGCGCCGTCGCCAATACGCATCCAGGCTTCGGTCAGCAACCAGCCCATGGCACCCATGATCAGCAGGGCGCCGAAATAGAACGCCACGTGGGCCAGTTGCAGCGTGCCGCGTGGGACCGGAGGCTGTTGCAGGAATGCCAGCAGGGCCTGGTCCTGGCCCGGCTGGAGGATGCCGGCTTGCACGGCGCGCGCCAGGTCCTTGGCGTCGATGCGGTCCGTCATGGTATTGGCCCTAGATGCGATAGGTGCTCTTGGTCATGACTTTGGCCAGCAGGCTCATGCCAAAGCGCACAGGTGCGGGGAAACGGTAACCACCGGCTTCGAGGGCCGATTCGGCATGTTGCTCTTCGTCGACGCGCATCTGTTCGAGAATGGCGCGCGATTTCTCGTCCTCTTGCGGGATCTGTTCCAGATGCTCGTCCAGATGCTTGCACACCTGATGCTCGGTGGCAGCCACGAAGCCCAGGCTGACCTTGTCGCTGACCAGGCCGGCGAGTGCGCCAATGCCGAACGACATGCCATAGAACAATGGGTTGAGCACGCTCGGGTGGCTGCCCAGTTGGCGGATGCGCTGTTCGCACCAGGCCAGGTGGTCGACTTCTTCCTCGGCGGCATGCTCCATGGCCTTGCGTACCTGCGGCAGCTTGGCCGTCAGGGCCTGGCCCTGGTACAGCGCCTGGGCGCACACCTCACCGGTATGGTTGACCCGCATCAGGCCGGCGATGTGACGAGCCTGGCTTTCATCCAGTTCGACATCTGGCTGGACGATGGCCGGGGAGGGTCGGGAAGGTTGGCCGCTGAAAGGCAGCAAGGTGCGCATGGCGGTATCGGCCTGCAGCAACAAGCGGTCGAGCGGCGAGTAGTGACGTTCGGTAGCCATCGGGCACCTCCGCTAGAGTGTGCCCGACAGTTTACCGCAATCGGATCAGGGTCGCTTGCCCTGGATCAGCCCGGAGGCCAGTGCATCTGGCGTTGGCCAAGCACATGCATGTGGATGTGATAGACGGTCTGTCCACCCAGTTCGTTGCAGTTCATGACCACGCGGAAGCCGTCTTCACAGCCAAGTTCCTTGGCCAGGCGCTGGGCGGTGAACAGGATGTGGCCGGCCAGGCCCTTGTCCTCTTCGGTCAGGTCGTTCAGGGTGCGGATGTGTTTCTTCGGGATAACCAGAAAATGCACTGGCGCCTGGGGGGCGATATCGTGGAACGCCAGAACCTGGTCGTCCTCATAGATGATCTTCGCCGGGATCTCCCGGTTGATGATTCTGGTGAATAAGTCGTCCACAGCTCTTGCTCCATGGTGAGGTTCCGGGCCGAGTTTACTCAGCCGGGCGCCGCTCGCCCAGTGGCTATTCCATGCCGATCGGGCAGTAGCGCCGATGCAGCACTCCTGCGAGCTTGCGTACCAGCCAGCGCGGCAGCAGGCGTGGGACGAAGGCCAGCCAGCGGTTGCGTCGGCCAGGGGTGATCAGCGCGCGGTTCTTGTCGAGGGCTCTTACGGTGTAAAGCGCAACTTCTTCGGGCGTCAGGCAACGGGATTTGCCTTCGAGCCTCGGGATGGGGCGCCTGGACGAACGCACGGGACCAGGATTGAGTACCGAGACCTTGATGCCCGTGCGCCTGAGCTCTTCGCGCAGTGCCTCGGAAAAACTCAGTACATAGGCCTTGCTGGCGGCATAAGTCGCCATCCAAGGGCCGGGGGCCGCGCTGGCCAGTCCCGCGACGTTGAGAATCTGCCCGCCACCTTGCACCGCCATCAGGTTGCCAATCGCGTGGCACAAGCGACTCATGGCCAGGATGTTGACCTCCAGCAGATCTTGCTCGTCGGCCCATTCATGGGCGAGAAATGGCCCATAGCTGCGCAGCCCGGCGCAGTTCACCAGCAGGTCGATGCGCCGCTCGCCTTCCTCAAGCTCTAATACGAAACCTGACAGTCGCAAGGGTTGGCTGAGGTCGCAGGCGCGGAACAGCACCTCGACGCCGAAGCGCTGGGTGAGCTCGATGGCGACCGGCTCAAGGGTCTCGCGCTGGCGCGCTACCAGGATCAAATTGCGACCGCGCCGCGCCAGGGCTTCCGCCAGGGCCAGGCCCAGGCCGCTGGAAGCACCAGTAATCATGGCGTAACGGGTCATGCAAGGCTCCTGGGGGCTGAAGAGGGCGCCTAGTGTACAGCTTGGTCAGGCAAGGTGTTGCCTTTTGCTACAGGGCCTTGTCACGCAGCGCCAGGCTGTGGTCCAGAGCCGCCCGGTACTCGCCGTGCAGGCGCTCGATCAGTGCCGCTGCACCAGGCACGTCCTGAATATCACCCACGCCCTGGCCAGCAGACCATACCGTCTTCCATGCCTTGGCTTCGTCGTCGATCGGCTTGAGCTTGCCTTGTTCGTGGCCGCGCTCGAGGGTGGCCATGTCGTACCCCGCCTGCTGCAGGCTTTGGCGCAGGAAGCTGGCAGGAATGCCGGACACCGCTGGGGTGTGCACGATATCCGCGGCACGGGCATCGAGCAGCATCTGTTTGTACTGTGGCTGCGCCTGGCTTTCGGCCGTGGCGATGAAGCGGGTGCCCATGTAGGCAAGGTCTGCCCCCAATAGCTGGGCGGCGAGGATCTGATGGCCATGATTGATGCAGCCTGCCAGCAGCACGGTCTTGTCGAAGAATTGGCGGATCTCCGCGACCAGCGCGAAGGGGCTCCAGGTGCCGGCGTGACCGCCAGCCCCGGCGGCTACCGCGATCAGGCCATCGACGCCAGCCTCGGCGGCCTTTTCGGCATGGCGCCGTGTGGTGACGTCATGGAACACCACGCCGCCATAGCCGTGCACGGCATCCACCACCTCCTTCACCGCACCAAGACTCGTGATGACGATCGGCACTCGGTGCTCGACGCACAAAGCCAGGTCAGCCTGCAAGCGAGGGTTGGTAGGGTGGACGATAAGGTTGACGGCGTAGGGCGCTGGCGCGGCCATTGCTTGCAAAGCCTGCTCGATCTCTTCGAGCCAGCGCTTGAATCCGGCACTGTCGCGCTGGTTCAGGGCTGGGAAGCTACCCACCACGCCATTGGCACAGCAAGCCAGGACCAGGCGCGGGTTGGAGATCAGGAACATCGGCGCTGCGACCACCGGGAGGCGCAGGCGTTGCTCAAGCGAGGCAGGCAAAGGCATGGAGGGCTCCTGCGGGCAGGTTTGTCGTCAGAACGGTTTGACCACCACGAGAATCACGATGCCCAACAGGAACAACACAGGGACCTCGTTGAACCAGCGATAGTAAACATGGCTGCGGGTATTGCTGCCGCTGGCGAAGCGTTTGCGCTGGGCGCCGCAGATATGATGGTAGCCGGTCAGCAGGATCACCAGGGTGAGCTTGGCGTGCAGCCAGCCTTGGCTGAGCCAGCCCGGAGTGAGGTAGAGCATCCAGGCGCCGAACACGTACGTGGCGATCATCGCCGGGTTCATGATGCCCCGATACAGCTTGCGCTCCATGGTGATGAAGCGTTCCTGGCTGATGCTGTCCTGGCTCTGGGCGTGGTAGACGAACAATCTTGGCAGGTAGAACAGGCCGGCAAACCAGCAGACCACGCTGATGATGTGCAGTGCCTTGATCCATAGATAAAGCATGGAGGGAGTTCCTTCAGGTTTTCACGGTCGTCAGATAGTAGAGCTCAAGCGCCCAAAGGGGCACCCCAAGAGTTGTTACAGGCGGCGTGCCCCCCTATCATCGTGCGCTTTCCAGTCGGCTCGTTGATAAGGGGCAAGCGTTATGATCAAGGTCGGTATCGTCGGCGGCACGGGTTACACCGGCGTCGAACTGTTGCGTCTGCTGGCACAGCATCCACAGGCCGAGGTGGCGGTCATCACTTCGCGCTCCGAGGCGGGCGTGGCGGTTGCCGACATGTATCCGAACCTGCGTGGCCACTACGATGGCCTGTCCTTCAGTGTGCCGGACAGCAAGACGCTGGGTGCCTGCGACGTCGTGTTCTTCGCCACCCCCCATGGCGTTGCACACGCCCTGGCCGGCGAGTTGCTGGCTGCCGGCACCAAGGTGATCGACCTGTCCGCCGACTTCCGCCTGCAGGATGCCGTGGAATGGGGCAAGTGGTATGGCCAGCCGCATGGTGCACCCGAGCTGCTCAAGGATGCGGTATACGGCTTGCCTGAAGTCAACCGTGAGAAGATTCGCCAGGCGCGTCTGATTGCAGTGCCGGGCTGCTACCCGACCGCTACCCAACTGGGCTTCCTGCCGCTGCTCGAAGCTGGGCTGGCCGATCCGTCGCGATTGATCGCCGACTGCAAATCGGGCGTTAGCGGTGCCGGCCGTGGCGCTGCCGTAGGCTCACTGTTCTGCGAGGCTGGTGAGAGCATGAAGGCCTATGCGGTCAAGGGGCACCGTCACCTGCCGGAAATCAGCCAGGGCCTGCGCCTGGCGGCCGGGAAAGACATCGGCCTGACCTTCGTGCCGCACCTGACGCCAATGATCCGCGGCATTCACGCAACCCTGTACGCGAACGTCCTCGACACCTCGGTCGACCTGCAAGCGTTGTTCGAGAAGCGTTATGCCGATGAACCGTTCGTCGACGTGATGCCAGCCGGCAGCCACCCGGAAACCCGCAGCGTGCGAGGCGCCAACGTCTGCCGTATTGCGGTTCACCGTCCGCAGGGCGGCGACCTGGTGGTGGTGCTGTCGGTCATCGACAACCTGGTCAAGGGCGCATCCGGCCAGGCTGTCCAGAACCTGAACATCCTGTTCGGCCTGGACGAGCGCATGGGGCTGTCCCACGCCGGCCTGCTGCCGTAAGCGCAAGCTCGTTCCTGAGGCCCGCCTTGTGCGGGCCTTTTTGTTGGGCGCGACTAAAGCAGCACAATTCTTGACCGATTTTCTCGGAGAAGCGGATAATGCGCACCATCGAGTTTTATGGCGGCAGTGCGCCGGGAGAATCAACATGAGCGTCGAAACCTTCACCCCCACCGCGTTGGAGTTCACTCACGGGGCTGCGCAAAAGGTGAAGACCCTGGTTTCCGAGGAAGGCAACGATCGCCTGAAGTTGCGTGTATTCGTGACGGGTGGCGGCTGCTCGGGCTTCCAGTACGGTTTCACCTTCGATGAAGATGTGGCCGAGGATGACACCATCGTCGAGCGCGAAGGCGTTTCCCTGGTCGTCGACCCAATGAGCTTCCAGTACCTGGCGGGTGCCGAGGTGGACTACCAGGAAGGCCTGGAAGGCTCGCGCTTCGTGATCAAGAACCCCAACGCTACTACCACCTGTGGCTGTGGCTCCTCGTTCTCGATCTGAGCTTCGGCCATACGAAAACGCCGCGCAATTGCGCGGCGTTTTGCTTTCTGCAGGGGACTAAGCCGGGTAGATCGCACCCAATATGCGCAGCCCTTGTGCCGCCGTGACGCTGGGGCGGTTGGCAGGAATACCCTCCAGGCAACAATGGGCGAGCCAGGCGAAGGCCATCGCTTCGACCCAGTCCGGGTCCACACCATGGGCGGCTGTGCTGCTGACCTTGGCGTCGGGCAGCAAGGTAGCCAGTCGCGCCATCAGTGCTCTGTTGTGGGCCCCGCCGCCGCAAACCAGCAGGGCTTCTGTGCTCTGTTGGGCATTGCGAAGCGACTCGATGATGCTGCGGCAGGTCAGTTCCAGTAGCGTGGCTTGCACATCTTCATCGCGGTACTGGGGCAGGCGAGTCAGGTGGCCATCGAGCCACTGCAGGTTGAACACCTCACGGCCAGTGCTTTTCGGGCCGCTGCCGGCGAAGAACGGATCGCTGAGCAGTGCGCTGAGCAGGTCAACCTGCACCTGTCCGCTCGCAGCCCAAGCGCCATCGGCATCATAGGAAGGCCCGCGCTTGCGCTCGATCCAGGCGTCCATCAACACGTTGCCTGGGCCACAGTCGAAACCGTGCACCGGGCTGTCGACCTCGATCAGGCTGAGGTTGCTGAAACCGCCCACGTTGAGCACTGCCAAGCGCTGGCCGAGGTGGCCGAACAAGGTTTCATGGAATGCAGGCACCAGCGGGGCGCCTTGACCGCCGGCAGCGACGTCACGACGGCGAAAGTCACCTACCACGCTGATACCGGTCAGTTCGGCGAGTAGGGCTGGGTTGCCGATTTGTACCGTGAAGCCACGAGAGGGTTCATGGCGAATGGTCTGGCCGTGGCTGCCGATGGCGCGGATTGCAGCAGCCTCGAGCCCTTGCTTGGCCAGTACATGACGGATGCCCTGTGCGGCGAGGCTGGCCCAGCGGTTTTCTGCGAGGGCAGCGCGTGCGATCTCGTCAGGGCCGCTGGCACAGAGGCTCAGCAGCTCCTGGCGCAGGTCTGAGGGCATCGGAAGGTAGTGGGTAGCGAGCAGGCGGGGCTGCTCGCGTTGTTCGATCAGGGCGATGTCCAGGCCATCGAGACTGGTGCCGGACATTACCCCCAGATAAAGCGCCATGGGCTCAGCGCTTGTTGGCTGCGAGCAGCGTGGCCTTTTCCTGATCCATGCGTGCGATCAGGGGTTGGCTTTGCTGCAGGAAGCGCTGGCGCTCGGCTTTGGCGATCGGGTCAGCCATTGGCACTTTCTGGCTCAATGGGTCGACGTGCACGCCATTGACCTGGAACTCGTAATGCAGGTGCGGTCCGGTCGACAGGCCGGTGGTACCGATGTAGCCGATGATCTGGCCCTGTTTGACCTGGCTGCCGGTCTTGATGCCCTTGGCGAAGCCTTGCATATGGCCGTAGAGGGTTTTGTAGCGGTTGCCGTGGGCGATGATCACGGTGTTGCCGTAACCGCCACGACGCCCGGCCAGCTCGATGCGACCGTCACCGGCAGCCTTGATCGGCGTGCCGCGAGGGGCTGCGTAGTCGACGCCTTTGTGCGCACGGATCTTGTTCAGGATCGGGTGCTTGCGCCCAGCGGAAAAGCGCGAGCTGATGCGGGCGAAGTCAACTGGGGTACGGATGAACGCCTTGCGCAGGCTGTTGCCGTCGGCGGTGTAGTAGCTGGTATTGCCCTGCTTGTTGGTGTAGCGCACGGCGGTGTAGGTCTTGCCGCGGTTGGTGAAGCGAGCGGACAGGATGTTGCCGGTGCCGATGACCTTGCCATCCATGACCTTCTGTTCGTAGACCACGTCGAATTCGTCACCTGGACGGATGTCCTGGGCGAAGTCGATGTCGTAGCCAAGTACTCGCGCCATGTCCATGGTCATGCTGTGGGACAGGCCGGCGCGCTGGGCGGAAGCAGAGAGCGAGCTCTTGATCACGCCATGGGCGTAGGCGGTGCGCACGATCGGTTTACTGATCTCGCGGTCGAAGGTATAGCCCTTGGCGGTCTTGCTCAGGCGAATGGTTTCCAGGTTGCTGACCTTGCTGTGCAGGCTGGCCAGTTGGCCATCCTTGTCCAGTTCGAACTGCAGGACTTGGCCATGCTTGAGTTGCGTGAACTGCTTGGCTTGCTTGTTGCTGGCCAGCAGGTCATGGACCGCGTTCGCCGGCAGGCCGACCTTGGCGAACAGGGTGGACAGGGTATCGCCACGGGCCACGGTGACTTCGCGGTGGGCAGGGTCCTTGGCTGCGGTTTCCGGCTGGCCCTCCGGGGCTTGCTGGG
>NZ_CP142890.1:0-2500 GCF_040762985.1 Pseudomonas sp. Rh2 | reverse complement strand
CAGGTTGAAGGTTAGGTAACACTGACTGGAGGACCGAACCGACTACCGTTGAAAAGTTAGCGGATGACCTGTGGATCGGAGTGAAAGGCTAATCAAGCTCGGAGATAGCTGGTTCTCCTCGAAAGCTATTTAGGTAGCGCCTCATGTATCACTCCAGGGGGTAGAGCACTGTTTCGGCTAGGGGGTCATCCCGACTTACCAAACCGATGCAAACTCCGAATACCTGGAAGTGCCGAGCATGGGAGACACACGGCGGGTGCTAACGTCCGTCGTGAAAAGGGAAACAACCCAGACCGTCAGCTAAGGTCCCAAAGTCATGGTTAAGTGGGAAACGATGTGGGAAGGCTTAGACAGCTAGGAGGTTGGCTTAGAAGCAGCCATCCTTTAAAGAAAGCGTAATAGCTCACTAGTCGAGTCGGCCTGCGCGGAAGATGTAACGGGGCTCAAACCATGCACCGAAGCTACGGGTGTCATCTTTGATGACGCGGTAGAGGAGCGTTCTGTAAGCCTGTGAAGGTGAGTTGAGAAGCTTGCTGGAGGTATCAGAAGTGCGAATGCTGACATGAGTAACGACAATGGGAGTGAAAAACTCCCACGCCGAAAGACCAAGGTTTCCTGCGCAACGTTAATCGACGCAGGGTTAGTCGGTCCCTAAGGCGAGGCTGAAAAGCGTAGTCGATGGAAAACAGGTTAATATTCCTGTACTTCCAGTTATTGCGATGGAGGGACGGAGAAGGCTAGGCCAGCTTGGCGTTGGTTGTCCAAGTTTAAGGTGGTAGGCTGAGATCTTAGGCAAATCCGGGATCTCAAGGCCGAGAGCTGATGACGAGTTGCCTTTAGGCGACGAAGTGGTTGATGCCATGCTTCCAAGAAAAGCTCCTAAGCTTCAGATAACTGGGAACCGTACCCCAAACCGACACAGGTGGTCGGGTAGAGAATACCAAGGCGCTTGAGAGAACTCGGGTGAAGGAACTAGGCAAAATGGCACCGTAACTTCGGGAGAAGGTGCGCCGACGAGGGTGAAGGACTTGCTCCGTAAGCCCATGTCGGTCGAAGATACCAGGCCGCTGCGACTGTTTATTAAAAACACAGCACTCTGCAAACACGAAAGTGGACGTATAGGGTGTGACGCCTGCCCGGTGCCGGAAGGTTAATTGATGGGGTTAGCGCAAGCGAAGCTCTTGATCGAAGCCCCGGTAAACGGCGGCCGTAACTATAACGGTCCTAAGGTAGCGAAATTCCTTGTCGGGTAAGTTCCGACCTGCACGAATGGCGTAACGATGGCGGCGCTGTCTCCACCCGAGACTCAGTGAAATTGAAATCGCTGTGAAGATGCAGTGTATCCGCGGCTAGACGGAAAGACCCCGTGAACCTTTACTATAGCTTTGCACTGGACTTTGAATTTGCTTGTGTAGGATAGGTGGGAGGCTTTGAAGTGGGGACGCCAGTTCTCATGGAGCCATTCTTGAAATACCACCCTGGCAACTTTGAGGTTCTAACTCAGGTCCGTTATCCGGATCGAGGACAGTGTATGGTGGGTAGTTTGACTGGGGCGGTCTCCTCCCAAAGAGTAACGGAGGAGTACGAAGGTGCGCTCAGACCGGTCGGAAATCGGTCGCAGAGTATAAAGGCAAAAGCGCGCTTGACTGCGAGACAAACACGTCGAGCAGGTACGAAAGTAGGTCTTAGTGATCCGGTGGTTCTGTATGGAAGGGCCATCGCTCAACGGATAAAAGGTACTCCGGGGATAACAGGCTGATACCGCCCAAGAGTTCATATCGACGGCGGTGTTTGGCACCTCGATGTCGGCTCATCACATCCTGGGGCTGAAGCCGGTCCCAAGGGTATGGCTGTTCGCCATTTAAAGTGGTACGCGAGCTGGGTTTAGAACGTCGTGAGACAGTTCGGTCCCTATCTGCCGTGGACGTTTGAGATTTGAGAGGGGCTGCTCCTAGTACGAGAGGACCGGAGTGGACGAACCTCTGGTGTTCCGGTTGTCACGCCAGTGGCATTGCCGGGTAGCTATGTTCGGAAGAGATAACCGCTGAAAGCATCTAAGCGGGAAACTTGCCTCAAGATGAGATCTCACTGGAACCTTGAGTTCCCTAAAGGGCCGTCGAAGACTACGACGTTGATAGGTTGGGTGTGTAAGCGCTGTGAGGCGTTGAGCTAACCAATACTAATTGCCCGTGAGGCTTGACCATATAACACCCAAGCAATTTGCTGACGCAGATTGCGGTGGTGAAGACGAAACGACCGAAAGTTCGCAAGACCACAAATTCACATATCCGAATTGGCCAAGAGTGTTTACACGACATTCTGGCAACAGAATTTCTTGACGACCATAGAGCATTGGAACCACCTGATCCCATCCCGAACTCAGTAGTGAAACGATGCATCGCCGATGGTAGTGTGGGGTTTCCCCATGTGAGAGTAGGTCATCGTCAAGATTCATTTCGCAAAACCCCTATCTGCGCGAGCAGGTAGGGGTTTTGTCTTT